>CAWDRO010000026.1:0-24733 GCA_963804735.1 uncultured Acidobacteriaceae bacterium | reverse complement strand
TGAGGATAGTCTTCCCGCGCCCCTTTCCTCGCGAATTGTGGATTAGCCCTTGACAGAATATATGTATTTATATACATATACATCATTTATGCATACATCGATGCTCCAAGCCCTGGCAGATCCAACCCGACTCCACATCATTGAGGTGCTCCGGGATGGCGAGCATTCGGTCAACGACATCGTTGGCAGTGTCGACATCGACCAGTCCGGCGTATCACGGCATCTTCGCATCCTGCAGGAGACCGGGTTCGTGCGTGTACGCCCTTGAAGGGCAAAAGCGGTTCTACTCGCTTTGCCCTGAACCTTGGAAGGATCTTGATAACTGGTTGAGCCAGTACCGGCAACTTTGGGAGGGTCGTCTTAAAGAAGTTTGGAGAAGCCCTCACACGCAAACGTGAGGAAAAAACGATCGTTCTTCAAAAAAGCGAATTTGTCGAGGGGGAACTTCATGAATCCAAAAAGCGAATAATCGGCGTGACGGCAAAGTTGTCATCGAGCGCACGTACGCGACATCGATCGAGGCTGCCTGGGAACTATGGACGACCGAGCAAGAAATAGAATCGTGGTGGGGTCCCGACGGATTTTCGGTAGAGGTTCACGAGCTGGATCTGCGCCCCGGTGGGGAGATGCGGTATGCCATGACCGCTGTCGAAGCGGCCCAGGTTCAATTCATGAAGGGGGCAGGCATGCCTTTGACAACCGAGGCGAAGCTGACCTACACCGCGATCGTTCCAGAGAAAAGCATCGCCTACACTCACAGGACCGACTTTTATTCCTGGCGTTGAGCCATACGACGTCGGCAACAAGGTGGAGTTCTTCGCAGAAGGCGATAACGTACGCATGATCCTAACCCTCGATCCAATGCATCGCGGGAGTGGACACAGCGAGCCGTGATGGGCATGGAGAGCCAACTGGGAAAGTCCCTCGGGTCATTGCCCACCGGTACGCGAGATAGCCGTCCTGGGTTCAGCGGGCTTGCGGAGATCTCTCTGACGCCCGCTGGCTGACCAAATTCATGGCCAATTCGCAGCTTCGGCGATGATTGCGGCTACGGCTTCGGGATTGGAGATCTGTGGCATGTGGCTGGTGGGGGTTTCCCGCGTCCGGGCGTTGATTGCTGCGGCGATCTCTTGCTGGGTCTTGGACTGAGGATGCGGTCTTCGGTAGCGATCAGATACCAGCTTGGCTTGGCCTTCCAGGCGGGTGATGCCACGGACGCTCCGAAGATTTGCGCGGCGTAGGGCTTTTGCACGGCAACGGCCAGGTGGACGAGACCGCGATGAATGTCGTGGGCCATTGCCTCCTGATACTGATCTGCAGTTGCCCAGATGAAGCCGTGGGCGTCGGGCTGCATCTCTATCTTCGCCGCAGGCGGGTTCCTGCCGAGGATCGCCCCCAGAACTTCCCCCGGCTGCGGCGCGAGGGCGGCGATGTAGACCAGCTTGGCGACCTTGGGGTCATTTCCGGCCTCCGAGATGACTCCGCCGCCGTAGGAATGGCCGACCAGGACGACCGGGCCCTCGAGTTGACCGAGCGTGCGATTCACGGCGGCGACGTCTTCTTCAAAAGAGGTGAGCGGAATCTGTGCCGCTTTCACGGAGAGACCGTGATGGGCGAGAACGGTGATGACTTCGCGCCAGACAGATCCGTCGCTCCAGACGCCGTGGACGAGCAGGATGCTGTTTTTTTTTTCGGCCATTTCGGTCTCCTCCTCTACAGCCTGCCGAACTGTTTCAGCGCGTGGCAACTCGGGGTTCGACCCACCGATTCCTATCACGGGGAGTGTTTTTACGGGTTGGTGTAGGTCCAGTCCAGAATATTTTGAGTAGAGGAAGTACCGCCGGTGCCGGCGGTAAAGCCGACATAGGCGGTATTGCCGCCGACGACCGACGGGAATATTGACCGCGTATACGACAGTCGCAGACGCACTGACGGTTGCATCGGTAATCGTCAACGTGAGGTTGGTCCCATCGTAGACGATGTGTGCGTGCATTTCATCGCCGCTCCTTAGGACGATTCCGGTACCGGTCAGGTTGGTCGCAGGCACGGTCGGCACTGCTCCATCAAGATAGATGCCGGTAGAGTCTGTACCCTCGCCGCTGTTGTTATAGATATCGAATTTGATCGGCGACGCTCTTGGCGATTGAGGCGCCGGTTCCAGTAACCGCCGACACGCCGTAACCAAGGCCTCCGCCGTGCTGCCGACAGCACTTAGTCCCTGGTTCTGGATCACAAAAGTGAACCCGTCGGCAACTGCATTCAGCTGCTGGAAGTCGAAATCGGTGGTGAACTGCTGCACATTCACGGGAGTATTGAAGTAAGCACTCTTAGCCTCGTAGTTTCCTCCGTCAGTCAATTGCAGCAGCGTGCCGCTGATTTTGGCTTTGTTGAACGCGAGCTGCCCGGCGGTAAAGCCGGATGGATACGAGATGACTGTTGACGGGAAAGTAAAGGGCGCGCTGGTAGCTCCGCTCAAGCTGTATTCCGGAGCCAGGGCGATGGCCTCGATCTTCTCGGTCGGCTTACGGTGATCGGCTTACCCGGATACACGGCCGATGAGGTGGTGGGCTTGGTGCCGTTGGTCGTGTAGTAGATGACCGCATTCGGCGTGGCGTCCGTAATACTCACTGGCGTCGATGCCGAAAAGGTCCCGCCGTTGGGGGTAATCACCGGGACTGTGGTCGGGGGTAAGCCGGCTGCATAGGTCCAGCTGAGGATGTTCTGGGTCGAAGTAGAGCCGCCGGTTCCGGCGGTGAAACCGACGTAAGCGGTGTTGCCGCCGACTACAGCCGGAATGTTGACCGGGAATACGACGGTCGCGATCGCATTCGTACTGGTGTCGGTGAGAGTTAGGGTGAGGTTGGTTCCGTCATAGATGAAGTGGGCGTGCATCACATCCCCGCTTCTCAAAATGACCCCGGATGGAGTCAGGTTGGTCGCGGGCACTCCTGGGGCTGCTCCGTTGGTGTAGATACCGGTTGAGTCAGTTCCCTCGCCAACGAGGTTGTAGAGATCGAACTTGACTGCGACGCTTTTAGTGATTGACGCACCCGATCCGTTGAGTGGGGAAACGCCATAGCCGAGGCCACCGCCGTCGCTTCCGAGCGCGCTCAGTCCCTGGTTCTGGATGACAAATGTGATCCCATCGGCGACCGCGTTCAATTGCTGAAAGTAGAAGTCGGTGGTGAATTGCTGGATGTTCAGAGGAACGGAGAAGTAGGCGCTGCGTGCCTCGTATTTGGCGCCGTCAGTCAACTCGAAGCGCGCCGTTCGAGATCGAAGCCCCTCCGTTCAGCACCATCCCCAAAGCGTCAAATCCCGTTGGATAGGAAGCGGTTGGCGATTGAATTGTAAAAGAGGCAGCGGCCGTTCCGCTTAATCCATAGAGAGGGGCCTGTGCGACGGCTTGAATTGTTCCGGTGGTATCGACCGGAATGGGTCCGGTATATACCGTGGATGCCGCCGTCGGGGTCGTGCCATTGGTGGTGTAGTAGATGACTGCGTTCGGGGTTGCATCGGTAATCGTGACCATGGCCGGCGAGGAAGAGGTTCCAGTGCCGGGGGTGATTACCGGCACCGCAGTCGACGGGAGGAACGCCACGTAAGTCCAATCGAAGATATGCTGGGCAGCCGAAGTCGTACTGGTGCCTCCGGTGAACCCGGCATAGGCGATGCTGGCGCCCACAATGGCTGGAATATTGATTGGGTAGACCATTGTGGCGGCCACATTCGTCGTGCTATCGGTGAGTGTGAGGGTGAGGTTCGTGCCGTTATACGCGAAGTGCGCGTGCATGACATGTCCACTGGTCAACGAAATGCCGGCCGGGGTCAGGCCGGTGGCAGGAGAGGTCGTGGAGGGGGTTCCGTTGACATAGAGGATCACGGAATTTGCACCGTTTCCCGCGGTTCCGTTGATGTCAAAGGCCACCGCGACGCTGTTGGAGACTGCGGTTCCGACGCCGCCTGAACCAAAGCCGTAGCCGAACGCCGTCCCCACCGCATTCAAACCCATATTCTGGATGACGAAGGTAAATCCTTCGGACTTGGCGCTGGTCAACTGGAAGTCGAAGTCCGAGGTGAATCCCAGCACGCCCACGGGATTTGCGAAATAGGCGCTCCGGGTCTCATTTAGACTACCGTCAGTCAACTGAAGGACCTTGGTCACGGCTCCATTCGAGGGCAATGTACCGGCCACTAAGGTGGGGCCATTCAGAATCATTGAGCCATAGGAGAATCCAGCGGCCGGGGTGTAAGTCGGAACCGCGCTCGTGATCCCGGAGGTAATCGCATAAGTCGCCGATGCTTCAGCGCTTACCGCGCCCCCCGGCACCATGGCCATCACCTGGAGTTTCTCTGCGGCCGATATCGGGAAGGGGACGGAATAGACCTTGGACGACGTGGTCGGAGCCGTGCCGTCGGTGGTGTAGTAGATGACGGCGCCGGAGGTGGCGTCGGTGAGAGAAACCGTCTGTGTCGTCGCGTAAATGCCGCTCTTAAGGCTTATTACCGGTGTCGCGGTGCCTGATGGTTGGCCGGGCGTGGTTGCGGTATAGGTCCAGGTGGCGATCTTCTGACTGGCAGTTTTTATCTGTGTTGAGCCGGTAAAACCGACATAGGCGGTATTGCCGCCGACGATCTGGGGGATATTTTCCTGCCACACAGCGGACCAGGTCGCCGCGGTCACCTCGTCGGTGATGGTCATCGCCAGATTGACGCCGTCATAGGTCAGGTTCACCAGCATGCTGTCGCCGCTAGCCAGGTTGATCCCCGTATTGCTGAGGTTGATGGCAGGTATGGTAGGGGCCACGCCGTTGATGTAGACACCAGTGGAGTCAGGTCCTTCACCGGCATCGTTGTAGAAGTCGAACTTGATGGCAAGACTCTTGGCAATTGGAGCGTATCCGAGTGACGCGCTGTTGCCTCCGAGCGCAGTGGGGCCGGTGTTTTGGATCACAAATGCGATTCCATCAGCCGCGGGGTTGGAGAGCTGGAAGAGGAAGCTAGCGGTAAATGCCTGGATGTTGAGCGGGGTGGTCACGAATGCGGAACCGGTGTCCCAGGAGTAGCCATTGGTCAACTGCAGCCGGCTGTCATCGAGGCCGGTGCTGCCATTGAAAGTCATGATGTTCTGCGCTTGGGCGAATCCCTCGCTGAGATCGACGCCCGACTGAGTGGTATAGGTCTGGCTGACGATTGCGCTGCCATTCAAGCCTGGAGCAAAGGCGATGGCGCTGATTGTCCCTGAACCGGTGACCGGGATTGGACTGCTGTAGAGTGTCGATTGATTGGTGGGCGCAGATCCGTTGGTTGTGTAGTAGATGGAGGCGTTCGGGCTCGCGTCGGTGATCGTCACGGTAGGCGAAGTGGAAAATGTGCCACCCGGAGGCGAGAAGATAGGGTTCGCGGTATTGTTCAGCGAGGTGTACGTCGCCGAAACCGGGGTGACCCAAACATAACCGGGCGCCACCGCAATTGCGTTGATGGTCTGGGTGTAGTTGACCATAAACGGGCCGCCGTAAACTGTGGACGAGGTGCTTGGGGCACTGCCGTCGGAGGTGTAATAAATGACGGCTCCCGGGGTCGAATCGGTGATCGATACCTGGATTGGGGTGGTGAAGGTCGTCGAAGCGGGGCTGATGACCGGGGCGCTGATCAGGGGCTCAGAGCTAAACAAGCCATACACGTCTACCTGTCCGCCAGCGCCGACATAGACCTTCCCGTTGCTGATAGTCGGAACCGCAAACTTGACGGCCGACCCCGCACTGTCGCGGTTGGGGACCTGGTCGCTCGAATAGAACTCGTTCGCGAGGTTGGTCGCGTCGTAGGCCTTGAGGATAGCGATTCCACCGGTGTCATAGCTGTCGGTTTCGACTGCCCACAGGATTCCGTTAGCCGTCCCGAGCGACGATATAGAGGTCCCGGGCCCAGGAAAACCGAAAGTCTCTGGACTGGTGCTGGTCGGACCCGATGACAAGACACCATTGGTCAGAGAATAGGCCTTGAGATGGTTGCGAGTTTCGCTGGAGTAAACATTCCCGTTCCAGTACGCAGGACCTCCCCACACACCGTTTCCCGAGGTGGCGCTGGCGATCTCCTGCACCACCTTGTCCGTGGTGTTGTAGCCGCCCATAGCATCGCGATTAACCAGATAGACGGATCCGGCCTTGCCCTCCTGGAAGAGCAGATGCGGATAAGGTCCGGTTTGGTTGGGCAAGATCACCAGGCCGCCCGCGCCAAGATCGCCGTCACTGGCGTCCAGGGTGGCCTGGGTGGAAGGGGTGAATTCGTCCTGGATCGTCGGGGTGCCGTTGGTCAGATCAAAGTTCAGGATGCTGTCGCCATAGTCCATGGCAGAGGTGTAGGGCGTTGTCGCGTTATAGTCTCCGTTCCCGGTGGCCACAAACATTCTGCCGAACGGATGGCCGACGGGATCGACGACATCGGCCGCCATGCCATCGCCGCCCATCCATATGCCCGAGCCTGTCCCATTGGGCGAAGTTGTGTACACCGCGATTTGGGCCAAGGTCGAGGGGTTGTATGAAAGGAGCCATCCGTGCCAGTCGCCGTTATCGGCGTGGGAGGCGAAGTCTACATATAAAACGCCATTCAGCAGCAACAACCCGGAACGCTGGTTCTCCCATTTGGGATCGAACTTTAATATCCCTCCACTGCTGCCGTTCCCGGTCCCCGAAACCTGTGCCTGGATGGTGACGGGACCGCCCAGCATTTCCGCTCCCGTGGTGACGCTTAGAGCGTGGAGACGAAGGACGAAAGCTGTACCCTCCTGAGTGAAGCTGACGACATACAGGATGCCGGCGACAGGATCGATCACCGGCGTGCCGGTAATCCCGTACTGGGGCACGATGTCCTCGCAGATCTCCGCGCTGGGGACCACAGTTGCGCCGGGTGCGGCGCCGTAAGCAGTGCTCAGAAGACTTGCCTTCCACAACGGGCTGGCATTGCTGCCTCCATTCGAGTCCGCGTCAAAGGCATAGACGCTATCGTTCTCGGTCGCGACGAAGAGAACGTTGTGCTTTCCAGCACCTATTTGCAGTCCAGGCAGATACAGCGGTTGGGCATAAACCTGACCGTCCACGGGAAGCGAGAACAGTAGGCCGAACTGGGAGTCATTAACATTTCCCGGGGTTAGAAGGGACTCGTTGGTATTTTGACCAGTCCGGGAGATGTCATTGTGCTGGGTGACCACGTTGACTTGCGCCGAGCACCACACAACACTGAGCCCAAAGATCAGAACGAGGGCAAGTGACGCAAGCTTGAAGGATGGCCGAAGAACCGAGCAGTGCGAAGCCTGATTCTCGCCGTACGGGGTCGACGGCGCAATTCGATTGTAGCGTGCCATAAAGAATCCTCTGCCCTCGATATCTGGGCGTCACAGTTATCCAGCGTCAATTCGAAAAATGCAGGCGAGAAGTCACCCTCCGAATGCACAATGATGCGGAGGTGCATTCCGCTGCACGGACCAGCTAAGAGAGTTCGGGGTTGCAACCTAGAAAACAAGGAACACGCGCAGGGGCAACGCGTACGGCACACTAAAGTCCACTAAGAACTCGAACGACCTGTTCATGCCCCTTCATCAGGTCACATTGCATGAAAGATGACAAAATGGTGACGACCTAAGTAATGCAGAAAAATAACAGAAGTCACGAAAAGATTCAGTCTATCCGGCTAAGTTGAGTTGGCGCGAGTAACGTTATGCCCTAGCCAACATCTATTTAAGAACAAGATGTCATAGTCGTCACCGCTATGCAAGCGCTTTTTGCGGTGAGGAAAAATTGAGCGAGTTCGATTAGACGAGTTAGTTCTCCCATTGGTCCGTGGCCGTGGGCCTGATTAAGGCGTGGACTTGAGGTTCCCGCGCGGTGCATCCAAAACAGGGGGGTTTCGGGAGCCTCTGGAGCTCTCTTGTAGTCTGATTCGTCTATGGATGAGCGGCTCCTTATACACAACTCTCCGGTTGCGATTACCATCCAAATAGCGAAGGTACCTATATATGCCGAAGAGCGAACAAATTCCTGAAGTCGAGCGTGCGGCAAGCGGGCAGCCCGAAAAAGAGCTGGCGGATTCGTCGTTGTTGCATGGGCGGCTTACGAGAAGGTCTTTCTTGTCGGGGCTTGGTGCGGCCGGCATTGCCGCTGCCGCGCCTGCTGCGCTTGCCGCCACTCCAGCGGCGCCGGCGCAAGAGGCGGAGCCGACTGCCGCACCGGTCGACGGCAGCGTCCTGTTAAAGTTACGCGTCAATGGGCAAGTTCGGGAGTTGACGATTGATCCTCGAACCACCCTTCTCGACGCGCTTCGCGAGAACCTCGATCTTCCCGGCACCAAGAAGGGTTGCGATCACGGGCAGTGTGGCGCCTGCACGGTCCACGTGAACGGCAGGCGGGTCAACTCCTGTCTCTCGTTCGCGGTGATGCACGCGGACGATGAGATCACCACGATCGAGGGCCTTGGCCAGCCTGGACATCTGCATCCGATGCAGGCGGCGTTCATTGAACATGACGGCTATCAATGCGGCTATTGCACTTCGGGCCAGATCATGTCGGCGGTCGCAGTGCTCAAAGAGCCAGTCGGTCCGACCGACGAAGATGTCCAGCACGCGATGTATGGAAACATCTGCCGTTGCGGCGCTTACCCCAACATTGTCGCCGCGATCCAGTCGGTGCGCGCACGAGCCTAACAGGACGCGCACGAGCCTAACAGGAAAGGATGGACCGATCTAATGGATGCATTCAAGTTCAATCGGGCGAGTACCGCTGGTCAGGCTGTTTCGGCGGCGGCGAAGTCTTCGACCGCCCAACAGGGAGCGCAGGTGAGGTTCGTCGCTGGTGGCACCACGCTCATCGATCTCATGAAACTGAATGTCGAGCGTCCGCGCGAGGTCGTCGATATCAACGGGCTGCGCCTGGATGCGATCCAGGCGACTCCTTCCGGTGGGTTAATCATTGGAGCATTGGCGCGCAACTCCGATGTGGCGCGCCACCCGACGGTGATGCGCGATTATGCGGTGCTGTCGCAGGCGCTGCTCTCCGGCGCGTCGCCGCAGCTTCGCAATATGGCGACAACTGGCGGGAATCTTTTGCAGAGAACTCGCTGCGTCTACTTCCGCGATACCGCGCACGCCTGCAATAAGCGCGAGCCGGGTAGCGGGTGTTCGGCGATCGATGGACACAACCGGACGCTGGCTATCCTCGGTACCAGCAAAGACTGTATTGCGACGAATCCCTCCGACCAGAACGTCGCTCTCACCGCTCTCGAAGCCACTATTCAGATACAGGGTGCGAAGGGCGAACGGAGCGTCCCGATTCATGATTTCTATCTGCTGCCTGGCTCGACTCCTGATCGCGAAACGGTGCTCGAGCCTGGCGACCTGATCACCAGCGTCACGCTGCCGCCTTCTCCGCCGGGTTCGCGCTCGCTCTACTTGAAACTCCGCGATCGCGCGGCGTACGAGTTTGCGCTTGCTTCGGCGGCCGTTGTGGTCACGGTCAAAGGCGGAAAGATCGAGCGGGCGCGGGTGGCGCTGGGTGGAGTCGGCACCAAGCCGTGGCGGTCGATAGAGGCCGAGCGCGCTCTGGAAGGCCACGCCGCCGATGCCGCTGTCTTTCGCCGCGCCGCCGAGGCTGCACTTAAAGACGCTCGACCTGCCAGTGAGAATGCCTTCAAGGTCGATCTTTCGAAGCGGTGCATCGTTCGGGCTCTGACCACGGCTACCAGCAATGCGTGATTTCGCACAACGCTTCCACTACCGGGAGAGATGCCCATGATGTTCAGCGAGTTCCTCGATTTCATCCAGTCCGGTCAGGGTGCTGCGCCGCCTCCGCCGGCCGCTCCCGCTGCGCCGCCGTCGGCGATCATTGGTGCAGCGGTGTCGCGGATAGATGGTCCGCTCAAGACCACCGGTTTGGCAATGTACGCGTCCGACTATAACTTTCCCCGGATGGTCTACGCGGTGCCGGTGCGCTCGACGATCGCCAACGGGCGCATCGTATCTCTTGACACCAACCGGGCGGAGAAGATGCCCGGCGTGCTGCTCATCCTGCACCATGGGAACATTGGTCCGCTCTTCCGCAACGGCTCGGGTGGGCGCAACAGCGAGAACCGGCCGCCGTTTGAGGATGACAACGTCTATTACTGGGGACAATACATCGCACTGGTTGTAGCCGGAACCTTCCAGCAGGCACAGGCTGCGGCGGCCGCTGTGAGCGTTCGCTACGATGTAAAGACCCCGAACGTCGCCAGCGCGCTCGAGGACCCGATGCCGGCGATCGGCGCTCTGGGCGGGCCTCGCGTGCTGAGCAAGCGGGGCGACTCCGAGGTGGCATTCACGAGTGCGCCAGTTCAGGTCGACGAAACCTATGTGACGCCGGTCGAGACCCATAATCCGATGGAAATGCACGCCACGGTTGCGGTCTGGAACGGCAACAAGCTGACGCTCTATGAGAGCTCGCAGGGGGTGGTGAACCACCACGTGGTGATGGCGCAGGTATTGGGAATCCCGAACGAGAACCTGGAAGTCATTTCGCGTTTCATCGGCTCCGGATTCGGCGGCAAGCTCTTCCCCTGGCCCCACTCCGCGATGTGCGCGGCGGCGGCGCGGCAGCTCAACCGCCCGGTGAAGCTGACCCTCTCGCGGCAGATGATGTTCTCGAACGTAGGGCATCGTCCGCGCACGCAGCAGCGGATGCGCCTCGGCGCTACGCCAGACGGGAAACTGGTTTCGCTCCAACAGGATTACCGCAACCACACCTCGCCGACTGACGAGATCCGAGAGAACTGCGGAGAAGCAACTCCGTTCCTTTATAGCGTGCCGAACCTGACGGTTTCGTCGGCGCTCGTCCAGCGCAATGTGGGAACGCCGACGCCGATGCGCGGTCCCGGCGCCGTTCCCGGTCTGTTTGCTCTCGAGTCCGCCATGGACGAGCTGGCGATCAAGCTGAAGATGGACCCAGTTCAGCTAAGGCTTGGCCTGGACACTCTTATCGATGAAGAGAAGAACAAGCCGTTTTCTTCTCGCCATCTGAAGGAATGCCTCCAGGTGGGCGCGGAGAAGTTTGGCTGGTCGCGGCGCACGCCTGAAGTCGGATCGATGCGCAAAGACGATCTCGTTCTTGGGTGGGGGGTGGCGGTCGCATCCTGGGGAGCGGGGCGCGGTCCGAGCCAGGCCTCGGTCAGCCTGCGCGATGACGGATCGGCGCGAGTGAGCTCGGCCACACAGGACATTGGCACGGGAACCTACACGGTCATCGCTCAGGTGGTGAGCGACAAGACGGGCATTCCGGTAGAAAAGATCGATGTGGTGCTTGGGGATAGTTCGCTCGTTCCCGGGCCGATGTCCGGCGGATCGACCGCGACCGCCAGCGTCACGCCCTCGGTCATCGACGCGGCCAACGCCGCGGTAAAGGTGCTGCTAACGACTGCGGTTCGCACCAGGGGCTCTCCGTTCCAGGGCAAGGACGCGGCAACGCTCGCGATGACCGACGGCCGTGTTCACCTGAAGGATCAGCCCTCTTCGACAGGATTGCCGTTTAACGATCTTTTACGAATGGCTAACCTGTCGAGCGCGGAGGGAGAAGGGAAGTCCGGCGGCCAGGGTTCGGACACCAAGGCGGCGGACTATTCCATGCACTCCTTTGGAGCCCAGTTTGTCGAGGTTGAGTGGGATCCGGGAATCGCGAGGCTCCGCGTCAGCCGCGTGGTCAGCGTCATTGACGGTGGACGCATCATCAATCAACGGACTGCCACTAACCAGATTGCCGGCGCTGTCGTGATGGGCGTCGGTATGGGCATGTTCGAGCAGACGACCTACGATCCTCGTAATGGCCATCCGATCAATGACAATTTCGCTGACTATCTCGTGCCGACCAGCGCCGATACGCCAAAGATCGATGTGACCTTCCTGGGCATTCCCGATCCTCTGATGGGCGAGTATGGCGCGCGCGGCATCGGGGAGATAGGGCTTGCCGGTATCGCGCCGGCGATGACTGCGGCGGTATATCACGCCACCGGCGTACGGGTGCGGGAATTGCCAATTCGCATCGAGGACCTGCTCACTTCGAAGGTGATGGTCTAGGAGGCCGTCATCTCGGCTAGGATCGCTCGCGCGGCTTCGGCTGGATCGCCGGCCTGGGTGATTGGGCGTCCCACGACGAGATAAGTAGCTCCGGCTGCGAGGGCAGCAGCTGGAATGGCGATGCGCTTCTGATCTCCGATGTCTGAACCTGCGGGGCGGATGCCGGGCGTCACCAGGATAGATTCGGGGTGAGCGGCGCGGATATGGCCTGCTTCTTCAGGGCTGCAAACGAAGCCGTGAATCTGATTCGCGAAAGCCATTTTTGCCAACAGGAGAGCTTGTTCTACGGGACTGCGACCGGTGCCGGTTGCCGCCAGTTGCGCCTGATCCATGCTGGTGAGGACCGTAACGGCGAGCAGCTGTGGCGGATCGACGAGCCGAGCCGCTGCTTCGGCGGCGGCGGCGAGCATGGCTGGGCCTCCGCCGGCGTGAACGGTGAGCAGTTCAGCGCCGAGCGGGCCGACGGAGCGAACCGCTGCCGCGACGGTGTTGGGGATGTCGTGGAACTTCAGGTCTAGAAAGACGGAGTGGCCGCGTGCGCGCAGGGTCTGGACGATCGAACCGCCAGCCGCCAGGAAGAGCTCAAGGCCAACTTTGAACCACCGGCAAGTGCCGTCCAATCGATCCACGAGCGCGAGCGCATCTTTACCCGAAGGGAGGTCGAGGGCAACAATCAGCCGGTCCCGTGCCTCCTCCTGAAGAGGAGGCACGACTGGTTGCAGTGACGGGCCTAGTTGCTCATTGAGCATCCCAGGCTGATTCTAATTGATCTATTGAGACTCGTCAGGCGTCGCCTAGTGAGACGCTTGATGCGTCGGACGAATATGGCTTGCCGGAGATGCGGCCAATTACCGATCGGCGTCGTCTGGCAAGCTCAACTCGGCGACGGCCGGGAGCAGTTCCAGGCGGACCTTGGCAATCCCGCGCACGCCGAGGAAATTTGCGGCGGCATAGGACAGATCCACGATGCGGTCCTCGGCGACCGGCCCGCGGTCATTGACGCGAAGGATGACGCTTTTACGATTGCGCAGGTTAGTGACCCGAATGAGGGAGCCGAGCGGGAGGCTCCGGTGGGCACAGGTCATGTCGAACATATTGAAGATCTCACCGCTGGCGGTTGGACGGCCTTGAAAATCCTGCCCGTACCACGACGCCTTGCCGAACTGATACCAGTGATGGACTCGCTTGGCTGGCGCGGGATTTGCCGGTGCTGGATTTGCGGGTGCGCTGGTTGTGGACTTGGCGGCCGGGGTGTTTGAGGTCGCCTCCGGTTGGGTTGAACCTGTGCTGGTGATCCCGACGGTCAGGACGACCGCGATACCAGCCCATGTAGATGCGCGAAAAATCGATGATTTCTGAGTTGCGATAGCGGTCATAGTCCTCCTTTGAAAATTGTATGGAGGTCGCAAACGATAAGTCAAAGCTCCAATAGGGGTTACAAGCCATTTCTACTTGCCATCTGCGGACCGTTGTGGTAGGCGAAGCGGGTCTTTAGAAGAAAGGCGTTGCCCTCTAGCTTAAGCCTACTTGCCGGCCTCGTCGAGTAAGATTGAGGGCGGAGAGGAATGCCGCCGGATGAGCGCTCAGGACGATGGAGAACACAGCGGAATCCTTCTGCCGACGCTTGGCGAATCAGCTTCCAACGATGTAGTGAAGCGTCCTATCTTATTGACAATAGCGGGGTTCGACCCATCTTCGGGGGCTGGGGTAAGCGCCGATCTGAAGGTCTTTGCCGCCCACGGAGCCTATGGGATGGCTTGCATTACCGCTTTGACAATCCAGTCCACGCTGGGTGTCGGAGCGGTCGAACCGGTGACTGCCGCTACCGTGACGGCGACGCTCAAAATGCTCGCCGAGGATGTGACTTTCTCCGGAATCAAGCTTGGAATGCTTGGAAATGGCGAAATCACCGAAGTTGTAAATATTTTTCTGAAATCCCTGCCAGGAGTCCCAGTCGTGCTGGATCCTGTGTTGCGGTCGAGTTCGGGGCGGGATTTGGTGGATTCTGATGGAATCCAGACGATCCGGAGAAAGCTGCTGGCTCGGGTCGACTGGATCACGCCGAATCTGGATGAGCTTGCGGAATTGACGGGGGCGTCTGTTGCCGGGGCGAAAGAAATCCCGGGCGCTGCAGAGAAGCTGCGGCGGCAAGCGCGGGAGCTTGGTAACGAACGCCTGAATATCGTCGTGACGGGCGGACACCTCGATCCGCCGGATGATTTCCTTCTTACCGCAAATGCCGAGTCGCGCTGGATCCCAGGCCGACGGGTTGAAACGACAGCGACTCACGGGACCGGATGCGCGTACTCCAGCGCGTTGCTCTGCCGAATTGTCGCTGGCAAATCGCCGCAGGCCACCGCCAGTCGGGCCAAGGACTATGTGACCGGGGCGCTGCTGGCTGCCTATCCCGTCGGACGGGGCAAGGGGCCGATGAATCATCTTTACGTGTTCAAGAGGGAAGACCGCTGATCTTCTTGCTGGATATTTCTCTCGGCGGAGAATTGCCAATCGACCAGCGGCTGCCTAGAGCCCCATGATGTTGTAACCGCAATCGACGTAGTGGATTTCGCCGGTAACGGCGCTGCTGAGATCCGAGGCGAGATAGAGGGCTGCCCCGCCGACTTCGGCCTGGTCGACGTTGCGGGCGAGGGGAGCGCGGTCGGAGTGGGCTTTCAGCATGTCGCCGAGGTTGCCGATGCCGCGGGCGGCCAGCGTCTTGAGCGGGCCGGCGGAGATGGCATTGACCCGGATATTTTTGCGGCCGAGATCGGCGGCGAGATAGCGCACCGAGGCTTCCAGGCCAGCCTTGGCAACTCCCATGACGTTGTAGCGGGGGAAGACCTTTTCGGCTCCATAGTAAGTAAGAGTGATGATACTGCCGCCGTCGGTCATCAGCGGCGCCGCGCCGCGTGCCAGTGCGATGAGCGAATAAACGCTGACATCGTGGGCGATGCGGAAGCTTTCGCGGGAAGTCTCGACAAAGTCATTCTTCAGCGCGTCGGGAGGAGCGAAGCCGATGCTGTGCACGAGGATATGGAGCTTGCCGTAGCGCTGCTTCAGCTCTTCGAAGACGCGGTCGACATCGGCGTCGAAGGCGACGTCGCATTGGAAGAGCTGTGCGCCGGCGAGTTCGGCGACCAGGTCCTCGGCGTCGGCGCGGAGGCGCTCATTCTGGTAGCTGACGGCGAGGTTGACGCCCGCGTCGTGAAGCTTTTGGGCGATGGCCCAGGCGATGCTGCGCTTGTTGGCGAGGCCGAAGACTACGGCGGTGCGGCCTTCTAGATTAAGCATGTCTTACTCCTTGAAGCTGAGCCTGAGGGTCCTTGTTTCCGTTCGAGTGATGCTTGCGGCCGGAGCTCATCTTGTGTCCGGAGAAACCCAGGTTAGCTACGCGAACTTGGGGCACCCGAAATTGCTACATTCCCGCCTAGCATTGAACGCACAAACGAACAGCATATCAGCCTCCGAGGTCTACGAGTTCGACTTCAGCAATCGGCTGGTCGAGGAAACGTGTGCCTAGCTGTCGAAATTTGGTGACCGAGTCGGTGGCGAAGAACTTCGCTGGCGGGGGGATTCCGCTATGGGGATTATCACGTCGTCCAGGCGGGGCGAGTTGCCGCTCGACCTCACTTGCCGTGGCCTCTGCGGAGTCGATGACTCGCGGCGGTTGACTGGGCCAGAGTTCGCCGACTGTGGCTTCAATGACTTTGCGGAGCAACGGGTAGTGGGTGCAGCCCAGAACAATCGTATCTGGACAGAGGCCTGCTTCGGTCGCCTGCGCGTGCAACTCGGAGAGATATATCCGGACGACCTCGGCGGTTACTGGATGGTCGATCCAGCCTTCTTCGACGAGTGGGACGAGAAGCGGACAGGCTTTTTCCAGGCTGCGCAAGCCTTGCAGCTTGCAGGCTGCGGCATAGGCGTGGCTTTGCACCGTGGCGGAGGTCGCGATCACCAGCGCGTCGCGGGTGGAGCTTCCTTCGGACGCGGCTGCGGCGCCGGGGCCGATGACTCCAACGACGGGTACATGATGGGGTTCCGCGGTGTGACGAATCTCGTCAAGGGCGAGAGCGCTGGCGGTGTTGCAGGCTATCACCAGGAATTCGCAACCCTGGTCGATCAGGAATTGAGAGCTGGAGACGGCATAGCGGGCGATCGTCGCCTGCGATTTGGAGCCGTAGGGCAAGCGGGCGGTGTCGCCGAGGTAGAGATATTCGGCGTTGGCGATGCGCGGGAGCAGGGCGCGGAGGACGGTGAGTCCGCCAACGCCGGAGTCGAAGACGCCGATTTTCATGGTTGGATATCAGCTTTCATTGTTGTGGATGGGCGTCGTTCTCGCCGGCGAGATAGGTGCGAGTCAGGTCGGCGTGGCCGGCGAGGGTTTCGCGGGGTTGGCCGTCGACCAGAAAGCGGACCTGCTCGACGGCGGGGAAGTTCTCGTGCAGGGTGCTAATGATCGAGAGCAGGGTGAGGGTCTCGGGCTCAATGCCGGAGGGATGGTTCTCGGCGAAGGCGCTGGTGAGGTTGACGATCGCGGTCTGTGCTCCTGAATCGACGGCAGAAGAACTCGGCTTGCCGTTGGCCGGGGCGGGCATGAAGAAGACTTCTTCAACTCCCGGACCCGCAGCGAGGGGATGCTTCGACGCCTGAGCAGCATAGTCGGCGAATAGCTGGCGCAGCAGCACACGGGCGCGGGCGCCGGTTTCTTTTGGCATGGCGAGTTGGCGGGTGACTGGTGCGACGGTATCGTCCACATCGTTGGCCTCGAAGAGGGTCACAGTCTCTGCCGGCGCGGGATTCTGCGGGGCAGCGACTTCGGCGCTATTGTAGTTTCCTGCGATACGGTCGGCTGCGCGTTCGCGCAAGCGGATCAGCACCACCGCCATCGCCACTGATACGACAAGCAGGACCCAGAAGAGGATGCGCTGATAGCGTGGAATCATGGCTGCTGCTTCCAGTCTGAGCGCCACTCCGCTATCGCGGCGGCCAGGGCATCGACGATGCGTTGCTGATATTTGGCATCAGAGATGGCGAGCGATTGGCTGGCCGCAGATATGGTCGGCGGGGCGACTTCGATTGTCACAGCGGGACAGGCGAGGTTGTCGAGCGGTTGCACTGAGGCGACGCCCACGGTGGTGGGAATGCCCGCCTGACCCAAAGCAGAGTTGATCTCGGAGGAGAGGCGCAGGCTGCGCGTGACCCATGCGGACTGCGCGGTTTGCCACGGAACCAGGCCCGGCCCGGCTGTACTTGCAGAGGCCGAAGCAGCTGGAACAGCAGGCGCGAGAGATGAGGTAAAGAGGTGGACTCCGGCGCCGGTTGCTGTGGCGTGAAGAATCAGGCAGGCGGAGGAGAGCGCGTGGTTCGCGATGCCGGCTCGTTGACTGGACGGTATGTCGCTGTCCGAATCACGAGTCATTATTACGGTGATGCCTCGAGCGGTAAGCGCGGCGCGAAGACGCGTTGAAAGCGCGAGGGTGATGTTCTTCTCGATCGAATCGGCGGCGATCCGCGCGCCGGTATTCGCGCCTCCGTGAGCGGCATCGATAACGACCGAGAATGCCGGCTGGACTGCGAGGCCGCTCGCGGGCGGAGTGGGTATCGGCGGGAGCTCGGGCTTACCCGGAGCAACTGGTGGAGCGGGGACGGGAGGCTGCTGGGCCTTCAAGGTGTCCCACGGGTGAAACGCAGCAAATAGGATTAGAACGGGCAGGAGGATAGCGGGCGGGATTAGGGCGGTAGTGGGACCGCGACGGGGCCGCGCATGACTGGCCCGGACTTCAATCAAAGGCATAGATGGCAAGGCCGCTCAGAAGCTTGGGGTAGAAGTCGGTGGACTTCTGGGGCATGACGTCTCCCGCAAAGGCGATCTCGCGCAGCTGGTCGAGCGAGGCGGGATTTACGAGGAAGGCTAGGTCGGCCCCACCTTCGGCCACTTGCTCGACCGCTTCGGCCGCATCGCGGAAATAGCGGAGATGCCGCTCTTCTCGAATTGCTTCTGTGGTGATGCCGAGCAGTCGATCCAACACCAGTACGTGTAGCCGGACAATGTCGAGTTGGCGCTGGCGTAAAGACAGCGATTGCAAGGCTCCGTTCGATGCGTTGCCCTTAAGCTTCAAGAGAAACCGACCTGTCCTGGCGACGGCGACGAAGGCGGTGCGGCTTGCGCCTTCCGCGACGAGCCTCTGCTGAATCTCCGCAGGTTCGAGGTCTTCCAGCTTCTCAATTTCGAAGTAGGTTGTGGCATCTGCGAGGAACTTCTTTGGAGAGAAGTCCTTCAGGCCAAACACGACGCGGTGGGTGGGAAGAATGACGAGGCCATCGGAATCCATATTCACAAAAGTCATCATGACGGCTGCTTCAGGAAATGATGGCTGCGGCAATACGTAAGAATTGCGTTCGCTGCTCGCGGGGTTATCGGGCTCGCGCTCGTGAGAGTATGCCAGCGCTGTCTCGTAACGATGGTGGCCGTCGGCGATGATGAGCTTTTTATCCTCCATGGCCGCGGAAAGGATGTTGATGGTGCCAGGGTCGCTGATTCTCGAAACGCGGTGGAGGACATCGTATTCGTCGGTGACTTCAAAATCGTCGCTCGAGTTCGCGTCGAAGAGCAGGCGCTCGGCGGTCTGGGCGGGGTCGGAGTACAGCATAAAAATCTGACCGAAGTGGGCGCGAGTCGCACGGAGCAGGTTGAGCCGGTCGGAGATCGGTTTGGCCAGCGTCTGCTCGTGGCGGAAGACAACGCCCTCGCTGTAATCGTAGAGTTCGCCGAGGGCGATGAAGCCGCGGCGCTCTACGATATCGAGATGCATTCCAGGAATGGTGAAACGCTGCGAGTAGGCGAAGATGCAGGGCTCTTTTTCGCGCGAGAGGACTCCCTGGGAGCGCCAGTCGGCGAAGTCGCGCGCCGCTCGGCAGTAGATGTCCGGAGCTGCCTTTGCCGTCGGCGTCGGGAGCGCCGTCGAAGAGTTCGGGCAAGCCGAGAATGATGCGCACCAGATTGTAGGGGCTGCGCTGGTAGTAAGCCTGCTGCATGGATGGCGTGATCTTGTCCCAGGGCTGGGTGACGACATCTTCAAGACGGACCCGCGATGGATTGTAGCGAAGCGCTCGGAAGGGATAGATGCGGGCCATGCTGATGCTGTACTCCAGTGTGCCGGCAGGCGAATGGCGCCGGCTATTTGTCGTGGCTTCTCTGTCGGGATTGTAAACCACCGGGAATCCGTAGATTGGGCGGTTGAGGGGAGTCCGTCAATGCAATTCGGGTGTTTTCTCGAGTGGGTGAATCGATCCTCTTTTGGTGCCGCAAATTCAAATCGGCGAGATCGGCCGATCGGGCGCGGCACACCTTCAGCGGCCCGTGCTAGCATCTACTCAACGGAGGCTAGTGTGATGGCGCTCCATCGCGGCTCCAGCACCGCCCGGCCACTGCGTAAATCTTCCTCTCCCATAGTGCGCTCGATTTCGCGCCGGTTCGGGATGCGAGGCCGCGATCGCGTCAGGCTGAGCCTAGTACTTTTGCTGGGGCTGACAGTCTCCTCTCTTTGCGCGGCGCAGGATGATCCTCTGAATAAGGTGCATGTGCCGCCACCTGTGCCGACTACAGCAGCCAACTCCAACGACTCCCGCGCAGCCAGCGCCGGTCGAAGGACCGGGGGCCCTCACCGCGCGCCCAGGCGAGCGTATCCGGGTCGATGTAGACCTGGTGCTGGTGCCGCTCACGGTCACCGATCCACTGAACCGGCTAGTCACCGGTCTCGACAAAGACAATTTTTCTCTCTTCGAGAACAATTATCCGCAGACCATCAAGACCTTCTCGAGTGAAGACGCGCCCGTCTCGATCGGGGTGATCATGGATCTGAGCGGTAGCATGACGAACAAGGTCATTCGCTCCCGGGAGTCGATTGTGCAATTCATGAAGACGGCCAATCCGCAGGATGAGTTCTTTGTGATCGGGTTTAACGACCGGCCGGAATTGCTCGAAGACTTTACCAGCTCCGTGGACGATATTGAGGCGCGGCTGGAGATGGTCAAAGCCGGACACCGTACCGCCCTGCTCGACGCCATCTACTTCGGCCTGGAGAAGATGAAGCAGGCCAAATATCCGCGCAAGGCGTTGCTGGTGGTTTCCGATGGCGGCGACAATCGCAGCCGATATACCGAAAGCGAGGTCCGGGCAGCGGTGCGGGAGTCCGACACGCAGATTTATTCGATCGGCATCTTCGACCAATATGCGGCGACCACCGAAGAGCGGCTTGGGCCGCTGCTGCTTAACGACGTCAGCGAGGAAACGGGTGGCCGGCTCTTCCGGGTAGACGACATCTCCGATATGGCCGATATCGCCACCAAGATCAGCGCCGAGCTGCGCAACGAATATGTGTTGGGTTACAAGCCTCTGGACGAGAAGCGCGACGGGAAGTGGCGTAAATTGAAAGTAAAGCTGGTTGCCCCGCCGGGGCTGCCGCCGCTGACCGTCCATGCCCGCACCGGATACTATGCGCCCTTGCAGTAAGCCACTTCGCCTGACCACGATTGTTGCTGCGCTGGCTCTCTGCGTCGGATTGGGCGCCGGATCGACGTCCATTGCTCAATCCAAGGCTCCCGATCCGCAAAAGCCGCTTACCGTCGACCGCGACCCGGTGGTCTCCCCCGACCCCGCCGATAATCTGCCTGGCCCGGAGGTTCAGCCGCCATCGGTGAGCTCCGGTTCAGGCGAGTCGAATACGCTCTCGAAGGGCGACCACGGATATACCCTGCGCCGGGACGTAGAAGAAGTCGTGTTGAACGCGACCGTGCTCGACGACCATAACAAACTGGTGATGAACCTCACCAAGCCAGATTTCACGGTGGCCGAAGACGGGGTTCCGCAGACCATCATCTCGTTCCAGCACGAGGACATTCCGGTTTCGATGGGCATTCTGGTCGACAACTCGGGCTCGATGCGCGACAAGCGCCAGGCGGTCAACTCCGCTGCCCTCGATCTGGTCAAGGCGTCAAATAAGGATGACGAAGCCTTCATCGTGAACTTCTCCGACGAGGCGTATATCGATCAGGACTTCACCTCCGATATCGGCAAGCTTCGCGAGGGACTCTCACATATCGACTCCAAAGGCGGCACGGCTTTGTACGACGCGGTGGTGGCCTCGGCCGACCAGCTGGCCAAGGGGGCCAAGCGTCCGAAACAGGTGCTGCTGGTGATTACCGATGGCGAAGACAACGCCTCGGTCATGTCTCTGGAGCAGACGATTCAGCGGATCCAGGCGCTGCAGGGGCCGGTGGTGTATTCGATCGGGTTGCTCTTCAAAGATGAGGGCGGCGGGAGAGAGGCGCGTCGCGCCAAGCGCGCCTTGCAGATGCTTTCGAGCGAAACCGGGGGCGTAGCTTTCTTCCCGAAAAGCATCGATGAAGTCGACGAGATTGCCGGCGAGGTGGCCCGCGATATCCGCAGCCAATACACGATCGGCTATCACTCCACCAAGCCGTTCACGCAAGGGGGGATACCGGATAGTGAAGGTCGAGGCCCACGCCTCCGGCTATGGCAAGTTGATCGTGCGTACGAGAGACCGGCTATTATCCGTCGGCGAGGAGCCGGTCCCCGGCGGCAAGAGCAATCGAGGCCGACGCGCGGCAGCCGGCTTCGCGGTGATTCAAAGAGCTTCGGAATAGTCACCGCAACTCCATCTTCATTGCGATTAGTCACTGTGGCGCCGAGGCTTGCTACCTGCGGCGAGAAAGCCTGCTTTCCTCGCAACTGCTAAACTTAGATGTTTTGTATGCGCACAGTAATGGATAGTCCACCAACTCACATTGGTCTTCGCGTAGCCGAAGACATTACCGAACTCATGGGCCAGACTCCGATGTTGCATCTTCGCCGGGTGATCGGCGCGGAGGCGGCGGACGTCTACGCCAAGCTGGAGTTCCTCAACCCTGGCGGGAGCGTGAAGGACCGCGCGGCGCTGGGAATGATTCTCGATGCGGAGCGGCGCGGCCTGCTCAAGCCGGGCTCGACCATTCTCGAAGCTACCGCCGGCAACACCGGCGTCGGACTGGCGCTGGTGGGCGTGAATCGCGGCTATAAGGTCATTCTCTTCGTGCCCGAAGGCTTCGCCGAGGAGAAGTGCATCTTGATGCGGGGCTTTGGCGCAACCGTGGTGCGAACTCCTGAAGCGGAGGGGATGTCAGGGGCGATTCGGCGCACGATTGCGGCGGCCAAGGAGATTCCTGACGCGTTTACCGCGCTGCAGTTCGAAAACCAGGCAAATCCACAGTTTCACCATGACACCACCGCGGTCGAGCTTTGGGAGCAGATGGAAGGGCGCGTCGACGCCTTTGTCGCCGGCGTGGGAACGGGCGGGACTTTCTCGGGGATTGCGCGCTTCCTGAAGGAGCAGGACCCGTCGATCCTCACCGTCGCAGTCGAGACGCAGGGATCGATCTTGCAGGGTGGCGAACCGGGACATCACAAGGTTGAGGGAATCGGCGTTTCGTTCGTTCCGAAGACCTTTGATCGCGAGGTCGCCGACGAGATTGTTATGGTCACGGACGAGAACGCATTCGCGATGGTGAAGCGGCTGGCTGCGGAAGAAGGTTTGCTGGGCGGCTCGAGCTCGGGCGCGATGGTGTATGCGGCGCTCGAGGTTGCTCGCCGGCTGGGGCCGGGGAAGCGCGTGGCGACGATCATTCCGGATTCGGCGGAGCGCTATTTATCGAAGAAGATATTTGAGGGTGGGCTTTAAGGATGGCTGGAAAGAAAGCTGGATTTGCGACGCGTGCAATTCATGTGGGGCAGCCGCCGGATCCGGTGACTGGGGCGGTGAATGTGCCGCTCTATCTCACCTCGACGTACGCCCAGAAGGAGATTGGCGGCGAACCCGAGTATGACTACTCGCGGGCAGGGAATCCGACGCGAACCGCGGTTGAAGAGTGTCTGGCTTCGCTCGAAAGTGGAACCTCCGCGCATGTCTTTGGCAGCGGCATGGCGGCGATCGCGGCGCTGGTGACGATGCTCAAGTCAGGCGATCATGTGATCTGCGGAGAGAATGTCTACGGCGGAACGCCGCGCCTGTTCAATCAGATATTTGCTCACTATGGAATTGCATTCACCTATGTCGACACTTCGGACCTTGAGGCTCTGAAGACCGCCATTCGTCCCGAAACCAAGCTGGTGCATATCGAGACGCCGACGAATCCTCTGATGACGCTGACCGATATTTCCGCGGTTGCGGAGATTTGTCACAGTCACGCAGCGTCGAGATGTCGGTAGACAACACCTTTATGTCGCCTTACTTTCAGCGGCCGATCGAGTTGGGCGCGGACATTGTGATGCACTCGACGACCAAGTTTTTGAATGGCCACAGCGATGGGATCGGCGGAGTTCTCGTCGGGACGAAGCCGGAGCACCGGGAGAAATTTGACTTCGTCGAGAAAGCGGTCGGGGCGATTCTGTCGCCGTTCGAGAGCTGGTTGATTTTACGCGGAGTGAAGACGCTTGCGGTTCGGATGAAGCAGCATGACGAGAATGGCCGAGCGATCGCAGAGTTTGTCTCCGAACACAAGAAGGTACTGCGCGTCTTCTATCCAGGATTGAAGAGCGGACCCAATGCTCATCCGCAGTACGAACTGGCGGCGCGGCAGATGTCGGGCTTTGGCTCGATGATCACCATTGATCTCGGATCGCTCGACAATGCGAAGGCCTTCACTCGACGGTTGCAAGTCGCGACGCTCGGCGAATCTCTGGGCGGAGTGGAGTCGCTGGTCTCGCACCCGGCGACGATGACCCATGCCGGGCTTGGGCCGGAGGGCCGTGCGAAGATCGGGATCACCGACGGGATGGTGCGGTTATCGGTTGGGATTGAGAATGTAGATGACCTGATCGGCGACTTTGACCAGGCTCTATCTGCGATCTAACCAACGGCCGGTCGGACTTGAGTGAGACTCTGGCGATCGGTCATCCCAAAGCAACATGCAACCCAACGGGTCTAGATTAAACTTGCAACGTCTAAATGGCGGTGTTCCTCCGGAACGGAGGACAGGAGAAGCCATGAGGATGATGCGGGCAGTTGCGATGACGGCGCTGGCCCTGGGTTGTTCTGCTTAGACTGGCTCTAACTAGTAAGAACTGTAGTAATCAACTTGGGTCACCGTGGTGTTCTCTTGAGACAGCAATAACTTCGGCCTGCTATGTTGTTCGCATGCCGACCGAAACAGAGCCCTTTCACGGTACTTGGCGGTTCAACCCGCAACTTTCGAAGATGTGCACTCCTGCGCCACATTCTTGGATTCAAGAGATTCACGCCGGGCCGGATCGGGTCGCGGTGCGAGAAGAGATTGTCCGGTCCGACGGGACCGAAATCGTGCTGCAGGTACAAGCACGATTTGATGGGGCCGATTATCCGGTCGAAGGCTCGCCGGCGGTTGATACGATTGCTTACACGCGCACCGACCGGCACGCGATCTGCGGGATAGGGAAGAAAGACGGAAGAATCTCGGTTACGGAAACGGTGCTTGCCGATCCCGAAAAACGCACGCTTACCCTCATTTATAACTACCTACTCGGCGAACGGACTGTCGCCCATGGCGTTGCCGTCTTCCAGGCAGCGTGAGTCAGTGCGGTACCCCTTGCTGCTTCTTGCCCATGGAGCGTGA
>CAWDRO010000025.1:0-90396 GCA_963804735.1 uncultured Acidobacteriaceae bacterium | reverse complement strand
CCTGAGTTCAATGTGCAGCTCCTTCGCGAAATGACTGGGGCGGGGTGGTGCAAGCTGTACTCTCCCGTGCTGACCGAGGAGAAATTCTTCCAGGGCAGCCTATCGAACCTGGAAGCCGCATCGACTGCAACCCAAATTCCTTGTCTGCGCAAAGACTTCATCGTCAACGATTTGCAGATCCTCGAAGCGCGCGCGCACCGCGCCGACGCAATTTTGCTGATTGCCGCAGCATTGACCGACCCCGAACTACGTCACTTCAACGAGGAAGCCCACCGGCTCAACCTCAATGTTCTGTGCGAGGTCCACACCGCAACGGAGCTGGATCGCGTAAGTGGATTAGGTTGCGACGCCTACGGGGTAAACAACCGCGATCTCAATTCCTTCGAAGTTCGCCTCGAAGTCTCGATGGAACTAGCCAGTAAGCTGCCAAAGGGTACTGTCCACGTCGCCGAAAGCGGCATCCATACCGCCGATGATCTGAACTTGCTTCGCGGCGCCGGCTTCGACGCATTCTTGATCGGCGAGTCACTGATGCGGCAAAAAGACCCCGGCGGTGCCTTGGAGCCGCTGCTGGCCAGCGCCGATGAGGCGAAATCCGCACTGCTCGCAGGTCGAGGCTAGCCGCATGTGGATCAAGATCTGCGCCAACACCAGCCTCGAAGATGCCCAGCTAGCGGTCGATGCCGGCGCGGACGCGGTCGGCTTCGTCTTCGCCGAAAGCCCCCGGCAAGTCACGCGCATGCACGTAAGGGAGATCGTGCCGCTCCTGCCGAAGACGATCGAGAAATACGGAGTCTTTGTCGATCCGAGCTTTGACGAGGTCGTCACAACCGTGATCGAGTGCGGCCTGACCGGAGTCCAGCTGCATACGACTTCCGATCCCAGCCTGGCAAGGCGCTTACGCGAACACTTCGCGGCGATACCCACGCATGGACGGCTCAGCATCTGCGAGTGCTTCACTACGCTTCTGATTTCGACACCCATCTGAATGAGCTTCGCCATGACCATGCAGTTGACGCGGTGCTGATCGATTCACGCACGGCCAAGGCCGTAGGCGGTACCGGAGTAGCCTTCGACTGGCGCGCGGCCCGAACGAGCTTTTTGCTCAACGCTCCCCATCTGCGGCTCATCCTCGCCGGAGGTTTGCGTCCGGAGAATGTTGCCGACGCGATCTACACCCTGCAACCTTGGGGAGTCGATGTCGCCAGCGGAGTCGAAGCCGCTCCGGGAAAGAAAGATCCGACGCGAGTCAAAGCTTTTGTCAGCGCTGTCGAAAAGCCGCTGCGGCGATTGATGAACAAGGACCCGCCAAAGCGTAGTTGTCTGCCCGGCGTTATCCTTAAGTTCAGGAGCAGCCATGAGCACCGCAACATTACCCACGCAATCAGCCAGGTTCCCGGAAGATTCGGCGCCTACGGCGGGCGCTATGTGCCGGAAACTTTGATGGCCGCGCTCGAAGAGCTGGACGCCGCCTATGCTGAGGCACAAGCCGACCCCGCCTTTCATCTTGAGCTCGATTCGCTGCTGAAGGACTACGCTGGCCGCCCCACCCCCCTGTACTTCGCCTCCCGGCTTACCGAAGAGCTCGGCGGAGCGAAGATTTCCTGAAGCGCGAAGACCTGCTCCACACCGGCGCGCACAAGATCAACAACTGCATCGGCCGGGGCTGTTCGCCAGGCGCATGGGCGAGCACCGCATCATCGCCGAGACCGGCGCGGGCCAGCATGGCGTGGCCACAGCCACCGTCTGCGCTCTCTTCGGCATGGAGTGCGTCATCTACATGGGCGAAGAAGACATGCGGCAACAGGAACTGAATGTCACCGCATGAGGTTGCTCGGCGCAGAGATTGGGGGGTCAGCTCTGGTTCGAAAACGCTCAAAGACGCAATCAACGAGGCAATGCGCGACTGGGTGACCAATGTTCGCACCACACACTATCTTCTGGGCAGCGTGCTCGGAGCACATCCCTACCCCACCATGGTGCGCGACTTCCATCGCGTGATCAGCAAAGAGCTACGTGAACAGATCCAGCAAAAAGAAGGTCGCCTGCCCAACGCCGTTATCGCCTGTGTCGGCGGCGGCTCCAACGCCATTGGCGCCTTCTATGAGTTTCTTACGGACGAGAATGTTCGGCTCATCGGCGTCGAAGCTGGCGGACGTAGCATGAAACTCGGCGACCATGCCGTCAGTTTCAATGGCGGTGGCTCGCCGGGGTGTTGCAGGTTCCGTTCTCCTACGTTCTTCAGGACGAAGCCGGGCAGATCGCGCTTACCCATTCCGTATCTGCTCGCCTCGACTACGCTTCCGTCGGACCTGAACACGCCGCCCTTTACGATTCGGGTCGTGCCGAATACGTATCCGCCTCCGACGCCGCGGCGCTCGACGCAACCGTGCGACTGGCGCGCACCGAGGGAATCATCCCGGCGCTTGAAAGCGCGCACGCGGTTGCCGCAGCGATTCGCATCGCGCCGAAAATGGCGCGTCATGAAATACTGGTGGTCAACCTCCTGGGTCGCGGCGACAAGGATATTGGTATTCTGACGCGCGAGCTGAAACTGCAAGGGGCCTAAGAGACACGCAATGCCGATCCGCTTCACCAGCAAGCCAGGACTCGTCGCCTATATCACCGCAGGCGATCCGGATCTCGCGACCACTCGCGAGATCGCCCTGGCCGCGATTGACGCTGGTGCCGACATCATCGAGCTAGGCGTGCCTTTCAGCGATCCGCTGGCCGACGGCCCAGTCATTCAACGGGCCAGTGAGCGCGCAGTCGCCGGCGGAACGCGACTTGTCGATGTCCTTGGGTTGGCGGCGGAGTTGCACGCGGCCAGACCAGATGCCGGACTCGTCATCTTCTCCTACTACAACCCGGTGTTGCGCTTCGGTATCGAGAAGTTCTGTCAGGCTGCGGAAAAAGCCGGAGTCAACGGCGTCCTTATCATCGACATGATCGTCGAAGAGGCGGACGAGTATCTCGTTCACCTGCGAAAACATCATCTCGCACCAATCTTTCTCGCCGCTCCGACCAGCCCTGACGAGCGCCTGCGCAAGATCGCAGAGGTCGCTGAGGGCTTCGTCTACGCCATCTCCCGCATCGGAATTACTGGAGCGCAGAAAGCTCTGACCAATGATGCGGAACAATTGGTCCGACGTCTCGCCGAATACGAAGCTGCCGATTGCCGTGGGTTTCGGCGTTTCCACCGCCGAGCATGTCGCCGCTCTTGGCGAGTTCGCCGACGCCGCAGTAGTCGGTAGCGCGCTGGTCGCCATCATCGAAAAATCCTCGCGCGAAGACGCTCCCCGCTCGATCGCGCGATTTATCAAGGGTCTGCTTGACGGCTTGCGCGAGGGCCCGGTCCTCGCCGAAACCGCGCGCTGACCCGCTAGGTACTCTTTCTCGCGGACGCGTAGCCGCGTATCCTAAATCACGACGAATCAAGTCTGAACCGGCGAGCTGTTCGCCTGCGGCATGCCGCGGGTGGGAGAGACATCCCCCAAAGAGGTCCCCGTGAACATTGAAGATTGGCGAAAGAAATCGATGAGCTCGACCGCCAGATCGTGCGCTGATCAGCGAACGCGCCCGGGCGGCGCAGGCGATCGGCTTGTTGAAGCAGACGGACAAGCTGCCGATCTATGAGCCTAACCGCGAAAAAGTGATCTTTCAGAATGTGCGTTCGGCGAACCATGGACCGCTGCCGGATATCGAACTGACCCACATCTATGAGCGCATTATCGACGTGATGCGGGCGATGCAGAGGAATGAACTGGCCTCGCAGAGACCGGCCGCCCAAGCCAACCGCCGCCGCCGAAGCCACGATCGAGACGGAGATAAAAGCATGATTGTCGCAATGCAGGAACACGCAACCGAAGAACAGATCGCGGAGATCGTCGCCAGGCTGACCGATATCGGCTTCAACGTGCATCGGACTACCGGCGCGGTCCAGACAATCCTCGCCGGCGTCGGTACGCCCGGCATCTTCGACGTCAAAGATTTCGGCTTGCTGGCAGGGGTCGCCGAGGCCTACCGCATCTCTTCGCCATACAAGCTCGCCGGGCGCGGATTTCGCCCCGAAGGCACGATCGTCAAGTTCGCCAACGGCGTCACCGTTGGCGGCAACGAAGTCGTCATCATGGGCGGCCCATGCTCGGTCGAGTCGCGCGAGCAGATTTTTCTGAGCGGCGCGCTCGTCAAGGCCGCCGGCGGACAATTCCTGCGCGGCGGCGCCTTCAAGCCGCGCAGCTCGCCATACTCGTTCCAGGGAATGGGACTCGAAGGCCTCAAGCTGCTGCGCGAGGTCGGCGATGCCACCGGTCTGCTGATCATCAGCGAAGTCATGGAGATCTCACAGATCGAGCTGATGCTGCCCTATGTGGACGTCTTCCAAATCGGCGCGCGCAACATGCAGAACTTCAACCTGCTGCGCGAGCTCGGCCACGTCCGCAGGGCAGTGGTCCTCAAACGCGGCATGTCTGCCACCATCGAGGAACTGCTGCTTTCGGCCGAATATATTCTGGCCGGAGGCAACTACGACCTCATGCTCTGCGAGCGCGGCATTCGCACCTTCGAGACCTACACCCGCAACACGATGGACATCTCCGCCATCCCGGTCATCCATAAGCTCTCGCATCTGCCGATTCTTGGCGATCCCTCGCACGGAGTCGGGCGGCGCGACACCGTCCCACCGATGGCCAAGGCCGCGCTGGCCGCAGGCGCAGATGGGTTGCTGATGGAGATGCATCCCAACCCCGACAAGGCGATCTCCGACGGAGCGCAGTCGCTCTTCCCCGACCAATTCGAAAAGCTGGTCGAGGAGTTGCGCATCATCGCTCCAGCTGTCGGCAGAAAGATCGCCGCTTCCGTTTCAGTGGCTGAACAGGTGTCCGTCTAAATGTGGGCCGGATAATGAGCGGGCCGCACCGCATCGACCGCATAACGATTCTCGGCACCGGGCTGATCGGCGCTTCGATCGGCCTCGCACTGCGTGAGCGGAACTTCGGCGGAGAGATTTTCGGTTGGGACAAGAATCCCTCCGAGCTCGCCATTGCATTAAGTCGTGGCGCGATCGATCACGCAGTCGAAGATCCCTTCACCGCAGCCACCGGCAGCGACGTGACACTGCTCGCCGGGCCGGTCTTCAGCATTCTTGAGTGGACCGATCAATTGGGCCCGTTGCTCGGACCGCATCAACTGGTCACTGACGTCGGCAGTGTAAAAGGGGCGGTCAGCGAACGCGCTGCGCTTTCCTTTGGCGGCGCCGAACAGGCTGCATTTCTACCGGGTCATCCAATGGCCGGCAAAGAAGTTCACGGCGCCGAACACTCCGAATCCTCGCTATTTCAAGGCGCGGTTTGGCTTTTCACGCCACTGCTGTCGTCTGCGGCCCCAACCGAACTGGAAGCAGAATGGCGCGACTGGGTCACGAAGTTCGGCTGCCGTACCCTCGACCTCGATGCAAAGCGTCACGACGAACTCTGCGCCTGGGTGAGCCATCTGCCGCAGTTCCTCTCGACCGCGATGAGCGCGATGCTCGAAGACAAATTCGCCGGCGATGAAGACATGCGCGCCATCGGTGGTCGCGCGCTGCGGGAGATGACGCGGCTCGGCGCAAGCCCCTACTCCATGTGGCGCGACGTCGCCCATACCAATACCGAGGCCATCGCCGAAACCCTGCTCGCTCTGGAGCAACGACTGACGCATCTTCGTGAACACTTGAAAACACCCGAGCTGCGCGACGAGTTCGATTTGGCGAATCGATTCCGCGCGGACTGGTCGCGTCCCAGCTGAACCGGTCTTACGCGAAATCTCTGCACGAATGCTGGATGTATCCTGTGATGGCAAGCAATTCGGAGATTCCCATGCCTGATTCCGTCGCCACCTTTCCCTACGAAACCCGCCTCAACATCCGGCATCAACCTCTGGAGGTTATCGACGAGAAGGCGCTCTCCGACGCCTGCGAATTCAAGTGGTTCAACCAGACGCTGTGCAAGGTCAATGAATCGGTCGTGCGCGTCGCCATCATCGAGGGCGAATATCACTGGCACAAGCACAACGAGGATGACGAGTTCTTCTACGTCGTCGAGGGCCAGCTGCTGATCGACCTCGACGACCGAATCATAAAACTTTCCCCGCGACAAGGCTTTGTGGTGCCAAAGGGTGTCCTCCACCGCACCCGCGCTCCGCAGCGGACTGTAATCCTGATGGTCGAGAACGCCGGAATTATCCCGACAGGCGATTGAGCAACTCCCCGTCGCACTATCATGGTGGGCATGTCTCCTTCGCCTTTACGCCGGTCGATGCGCGCGGCTCTGCTCGCCCTCGGCCTGGCATTTTTTTTATCGATCACGGGGCGTAGCCAAGCTACAGGGTCACCGACCACGCTCCTGGTCAACATCGACCATCGCCCCTCCGTGAGCCTCGACGGCGCATGGCATTACATCGTCGACCCGTATCGCAACGGATGGGGCAACGATCCTGACAAGCCGAACCTCAACGGCTTCGCCAAGAACGCTCACTTCAACGGGACCGACCTGCTCGAATACGATTTCGCGACTTCGCCCGTCTTGCAGGTCCCGGGAGACTGGAACTCGCAACGCGATAACCTTTTCTTTTACGAGGGCCTGCTCTGGTACCAGAAGGACTTTACGTATCAGCCGAAGCCGGGCATGCGCACCTTCATGCATTTCGGCGCGGCCAATCAACGCGCCTCAGTCTTTATGAACGACGTGCATATGTGCGACCACGAGGGCGGATTCACGCCATTCGACTGCGACGTGACCGCAGCGCTGCAATCGGGAAGCAATTTCGTCGTAGTCGCCGTAGACGACTCCCGCCGCGCTGACACCGTGCCAGCGCTCAAGACCGATTGGTGGAACTACGGCGGACTCACCCGCCAGGTCTACCTCGTCGACGTCCCGCAGAGCTACATCGATGACTATTCTCTTCAGCTGAAGCGTGGACCCGGAGATCAGATCGAAGGCTATGTGCGCGTCGTCGGCGCGAGCGCCGGAACCACCGTCTCACTGCGCATACCCGAGCTGAACATCGCTAGGCAAGCTGCGACCGGCAGCGATGGCGACGCAAGGTTCTCCTTTGCCCCAGAGAATCTGATTCGCTGGTCTCCTGAGCGTCCGAAGCTCTATAGAGTTCAGATGAAAGCAGGGGACGACCACCTCGACGACGACATCGGCTTTCGCACTATCGAGGTCCAGGGCGACAAGATTCTGCTCAACGGCAAGCCAGTCTTTCTGCGCGGCATCAACATCCACGCCGAGGCGCCCTATCGCGGCGGTCGCGCCTGGTCGCAGCAGGACGCGGCCACGCTGCTCGGCCGGGCGCATGAGCTGCATTGCAACTTTGTTCGGCTGGCGCATTATCCCCACGACGAACATATGACCCGCGAAGCCGACAAGCTCGGCATCATGGTCTGGTCTGAGATTCCCACCTACTGGTCGATCGATTGGAAGGGCGCGCACGCGCTCGAATCGGCGAAGCAGCAGCTTTACGAAAACATTCGCCGCGACCACAACAAGGCCTCGGTGATTCTCTGGTCGGTCTCGAACGAAACCCCGAAGAGCGAGGAGCGTCTGATCTTCCTCAAAGCGCTGATCGACGAGGCACATCAACAAGACCCGACGCGGCTTGTGACTTCGGCTCTCCTAACCCATATGGATGGCAAGACTGGCATCCTAGACGATCCTCTCGGCCAATACCTAGATGTACTCGGGTCGAACGAATACATCGGCTGGTATGGCGGCAAGGCCGATACCGCGCCGCTTTACACCTGGCAGAATCCCTACAACAAGCCGCTGATCATGAGCGAGTGGGGCGGTGGCGCGAAGTCTGGTCTGCACGGCGAGATCACCGGCCGCTTTACGGAAGAGATGCAGGCAGAGATATACAAACAGCAACTCATCATGCTCAGCAAGATCCCATTTCTCGCCGGCACAACGCCCTGGCTGCTCATGGACTTCCGCTCGCCGGTGCGACTACTGCCAAACATCCAGGACTACTACAATCGCAAGGGCGTGATCTCGAACAAGGGCATCAAGAAGAAGGCGTTTTTCGTGCTGCAGGATTACTACGCGAAGATGCCGCAATAGGGCCCGGCGCTACTGTGCGATTTGATAAGGGAAGGTAAATCGCCCGACCTGCATCACGGACTTTTCGCTTGGCGGCCAGACGCGAAACGATGCCACGCTCTTGATCGATGGGTTCAGTGTTGCTTCCACCGTCCCCAGCGGCCTGCCCGAAGCCGCTTCGTAGAACTTGACCGTCAGCGAATCTTCATTGTGGGTCCAGCCGAAGACATATTGGCCGGGAGCCAGCAGCATCTCCCCAACCTTGATGGGCGCCTGCACTATGAGAAAGTGGGAGTACTTGCCCTCGGCGGAATATCCGGCAGTGATGAGCACCACACCTGCGATAAAGCGATGCTCGCCATCGGTGATGCCTGAGGCGGTGCGAAATTCAGTTTCGATACGCTCCTTCACCACCGGGGCACGCGCCGGGATCAGTGCCTTCAATTCGGATTCGGAAGCGGTGTGCCAACTCGTCCTTTCTTGCGCGCGAAGACCCGTCAGCGCAAGCGCAATGAGCATAGAAAAACCGAGCGTCCGCGTGAGCCGGACGCGGCGCCGCGTTAATAAGAGTGAGTCAGTCAAAGTGGACAATTCCGCGCTGCAGTGCGGTCGTCGCAGCCTGGGTACGGTCGGTGACTCCCAGCTTGCCGAGCAGGCTGTTGATGTGGGTTTTGACGGTCGCCTCGGAGATGAAAAGGACCGCACCGATCTCCCTATTGCTCTTGCCGGCGACGATCTGCTTCAATACCTCAGTCTCCCTCGCGGTAAGCTCCTGTCCGCCCATGCGGCCGGCGAGTCGCTGTGCCACCGGCGCGGGAATCCGCGTCTTTCCCGCATGTACGGTGCGGATTGCGTCGATCAAATCATCGGCATCCATGCCTTTGAGCAGATAGCCGCGGGCGCCAGCCTGCAACGCGCGATAGATGTCCTCGTCGCCGTCGAAGGTGGTGAGCACAATAATTCGAGCTGCAGGAAACTCACCGCGGATCGCCGTGATTGCATCTACGCCCGCGAGGTTGGGCAGACGCAGATCCATTAAAGTGATGTCCGGCTGGTGCTGGCGAAACTGGCGAATCGCCTCGTTGCCGTCCGCGGCCTCGGCGACAATCTCCAGGCCGGGGACAGTCCCGATCAGCGCCATCAGCCCTTGCCGTACTACATGATGATCTTCAACTACCAGAATGCGAATTGCTTCGGTCATATTCTTAGCGACTCAATCTTAGACCTTAGTGTGGAAACGGGCCTCCATCGAAAGGTGGAGGAGCCGCCGCGCTGTTCGCGAAACTAACTTTCCAGTGGCATGCTTGCCGTCACCCGCGTCCCTTTGCCCGGAGCGCTATCGATCGCGAGCGAGCCGCCGATCTCCGCGGCGCGCTCGCGCATGCCTGTCAGTCCGAAATGGCCTTCCGGGCCTGTCGATTGCGGATGCGGCTGCCCGTCGAAACCGCAACCGTCATCCTGAATCGTCATCTCCAAATCACGCGCACCGAAGCGCAGCTCAATCGCGATGTGCACCGGCTTCGCGTGGCGTACGGCATTGGTGACTGCCTCTTGCGCGATCCTGAGCAGCTCGTCCTCCGTCTTCGGGGAGAGTGGGCGATACGTACCCGAGACCTTCGACTTGACCCGGATCTTCGGCACCGAGCTGTCCGTCGCGTTGGCTGCCATCCGGGAAAGGCGCGTTGCGAAGTCTTCCGTCTCGGCCGCCTGCGAACGCAGGTCCCAGATGGAACTCCTCGCCTCGCTCAGGCTATCGCGTACGAGATTCCGGGCATGCTCCAGTTGTGTGCGTGCGTTTTCCACTGACGAGGCAAGCAGCCGATTGACCAGTTCCAGCTGGACGGAAATCCCAACCAGCCCTTGCGCCAGAGTGTCGTGAATCTCGCGAGCAATGCGCCCGCGCTCGGAAAGCACTGCATCGTAGCGCAATTCAACCTGCCGCAATCGCCAGCGGTAAATCGCGTAGGCCAGAAACGCCAATCCGAGAATCAAGACAAGGTAGAACCATAGCGTCTGGTAGAGGTGCGGCTTTAACCGGAAATCGAGTGAGGCGCCCGTGTCATTCCACACACCGTCGTTGTTGCATGCAAGAACATGGAAGCGATATTTTCCGGGTGTCAGATTGGTGTAATAAGCGGTGCGGCGTGTGCCGGCATCGACCCAGTCGCGGTCAAATCCATCGAGCTTATAGCGGAAGCGGACCTTCTGCGGCGCGATAAAGCTCATACCGGCGTAGTGGAATTCGAAGCGTCGCATTCCGGGAGCGACCGTGAGCGGTCCGCTCGGCCCGTCTCGTTGATCGTTGACCAGTTGATCGTCAATGAGGACCTGATCGATCGCGACTGGCGGAGGGACGGTGTTGCGGCTCAAATGCTCCGGATCGACCACCGCGATGCCCTTAAGCGTGGCGAACCACATCGTGCCGTCGGCCAGCTTCCACGCCGCCGGATGCCCGCCGCTGCTACATTCGCTGATCTTCATGCCATCGGCGGTGCCATAGGACGTTGACGCGACGGTGCTGAGCTTGTGATCGGCGAACTCATTGAGTTCGCTCTTGGAGACGCTGTAAATACCGGTCTTCGAACTCAGCCAGAGATTGCCGCGCGCATCTTTGAGAATCGCATAGATGCTCTCGGGAAGGCCGCTTTTCTCCGGCGGATACGCGGTGATCTTGCCGTCATGAAGGCGATTCAGGCCGCCCTGATTCGTGCCAATCCAGAGATCGCCTTCACGATCAGGATAGAGAGCGGTGATCACATTGCTGGTAAGTCCATCGCGCGTCGTCAGGGTGCTGAACTTGTTGTGATCGAATCGCGTGAGTCCGCCAAGCGTGGCAATCCACAATGTGTGGGCGCCGTCTTCGACTATCGCGCCAACCAGGTCGTTGCCCAGGCCATCCATGCTGGAATAACTGGTAAAGCGCCCATTCTGCAGGTGCGAAAGGCCGCGGCGAGTGCCGATCCACAACGATCCATCGGAGGCCGCGTACAGCGAACGCACAAAATCATCGGCGAGGCCATCGGCTGAGGTGTAGACAGATACACGACCGTTCTGGAGTTTGTTCAGGCCGTCCGGCGTTCCCACCCACACACTTCCAGACGCATCGGTTCCCAGCGCGAGCACGATGCCGCTCGACAATCCATTCGTCGTTGTGAGGTTGGTGAATTTGCCGCGAGCGAAGCGGTCCACTCCGCCTCCGTTAGTTCCGATCCAGACACTCCCACTGCGGTCTTGTGTGACCGAGCGAATAAGGTTGTCGGAAAGTCCATTCGTCGTCGTGTACGTCATGAATTTCTGATCATGCAGCATCTCCAGGCCGCCCGATTCGGTGCCGAGCCACAAGCTGCCCTCACGATCTTCAAAAATTGACAGCACTGATTCTGTTGAAAGTCCTTCAGGACTTGCAAAGGCGTCAATCTGTCCGCGAAACACGCGCGCCAGGCCCCGGCTTGCAGCGATCCACATCGCGCCTTCCCGATCCTCGAAAATAGACTCGATCCGCTCCGCCGGTAACTCATTCTGAGTCGAATAGACCGTGATGCCGCCATTCTTTAGAAGGGCCACGCCTTTGGCCGTGCCAATCCACAGGCCGCCGTCTTTGCTTGTTGCCAACGATGTAATCTCATTCGAAGGCAGGCCGGGCAGAGGAACTGTGCGAGCCGCTTGTCCTGAGCTGAATTGTCCTGAGCTGAATTGTCCTGAGCTGAAGGAATACAGACCCGTCCGAGTGCCGGCCCAAATGCGTCCGTCGGTCGTTGCGGCGACCGCTTGAATCTCAACGTTCGGCAGGAGCGGAGCACCCTCGATCTTCCCGTCCTTGCAGCGCTCGACACCTGAGTTCGTGCCAATCCATAACGAACCATCCTCCGCTTCGACGACGCTTTTCGGGTTTGTAATGCTTTGTCCAACGGGAACTGCGTCAAAACCACCGTTCCGGTATCGCGCGAGGCCGTTCGGAGTGACAACCCAGAGTTCTCCGCCGCGGCTTTCGAATGTCGACCACACTGTGTTGGACGGCAGCCCGTTCGCAGTGGTCAAAGTGAGGAACTGCGATCCGCGCCCCCGCACCAAGCCGTCGTCGGTCCCAATCCAGAGGTTGCCGCCTCTGTCTTCAAAGAGACTGTTGATGGTTGCGCTGGGCAGATGAGCGGGCGCCTGCTTGTCATATACGACAAACTGGACGCCATCGAAGCGCACCAGGCCCCCCTCGGTCGCCGCCCATATGTAACCATCCCTGGTCTGGAGGATAGAGTGGACGGTGTTCTGCGGAAGGCCGCTATCTGTTTGCCAGGAGCGGCGGCCATATTGGCGAAGGTCTCTTTGCGGATCGAGGCAGAGCGCCAGGCTGGTCGAGAGTAGGAGCCACACAAGCAGATATGCGCGTCGATGCCGGTGGCCGGTCAGGTTTCGATAGAGCATCCGCACTATTTTCTTTCGGGCAGCTTCAGTCCAATACTAGACGAAATTCAAACGTTCCACGGCCTCTTTCTCGGTCGCTGTTCGTCTGCGCTTTTTCAAAAAAGGCTTCCAGCGACCTGTTCCGCAACTCTCACGACTGGCTCATCCTCAGTCGCTTCAGCCTTCGCGGTCTTTTCATGTCCGCGAGCGGTCATGGTCACAGTGAAGTGTTGACCGCGTACTCGGCCGCTGATTATCTGAACAGACTCACCACGCGGAACTGCATGCCCGCACCGCACCGCCTCGTTGCCGATGCCGCGCAAGGCAATGCCATCTGCCGGACAACCGGCCAGCGTGGCTTTACTCACCACAATTTCGAGACTGTCAGGCGAACCTTGTTCGCGAGTGAATTTGCAGCTGCCTTCGCCGGAATCGGAGACATTTGCAGCAACCGACACATCGCCCCCAAGCATCCTGACCGCCGTCCCCTGCGTAAGCCACGGACATACGACAGGCGGCTTTGCCCGCGAAGTATTCGCCTTGGAAGTCTGTGGCGCGGAAGGAGCGGCGTACTGGCCTGGCGACGCGGTCGGAAAGCTGAACAACGCGAGTACGCATAGCAGGAGGCGCTTGTGCATGGAGTCCGCTAAGCTTTGCCCTTGGCCGGAGTGAGCGGGCCGGACTTCAGAATCTTGCCGCCCTCTTGGATCACATAGAGCTGGTTCACTTCAAGGTCCTTGAGTTCGTCGATCTGTCCGCTCAGCCACTTGATTTCAACCGCGTCCACCTTCTTCGCCTGGTCCAAACCGAAGTGCATGCGGAGATCGTTCTGCGAGAAGTAGCTGCCGCCGCTGCGCAACTCATCCATCTGCACCAGCGGCTTCTCGGCGCCGGGGACGGTCCTCGCCGTAACGACAATGCGGCTGCCGATCCCCGTGCGGTTCGATTTGACGCCCACCAGCTTGATCTTGATCCAGTTGCGATGGAGCGTCGAATCGCAACGCAGCAGCTGCGGCTCGGCATTGATGCAGTTCACCGCAACGTCGAGCCATCCGTCATTGTTGTAGTCGCCAAAGGCGCAGCCGCGCGCGGGAGCGTTCTCCAAAATTCCCGGCCCACCCTGGTTCGTCACTTCCTCGAATCGCCCGTTGCGCAAGTTGCGGTAGAGATACTTGTGTTCGGCATATTTCAGGTCGGCCTTGGACTTATCCACCTCGGGATAAACATGACCATTGGACATAAGAATGTCGAGCCAGCCGTCATTGTCCATGTCAAAGAAACCCACCCCCCAACCCAGCAGCCGGGTGTTGACGCCAAGACCGCCGGGATAAGTGCGGTCTTCAAACGAGGCATCGCCCAGGTTGGTGTAGAGCGAATCAGTGTCGCCCGCGAAGTTGGTCTTCACCACGTCCAGATTGCCGTCGTGGTTGTAGTCGCCGATCGAGACCCCCATGCCGGCCTGCGGCTTGGCTTCAGCTGAAAGCGCGGCGCCGGCCTCGATCGCGATATCGCGGAAGGTCCCGTCCTTCTGGTTGAGATAAAGCGTGGCGGGCGCGGAATCGTTGGCTACATAGATATCCGGCCAGCCATCGTTGTCGAGGTCCGACGCCGCAACACTCAGGCCATAGGTGCCAACCGCCGTCCACATGCCCGACTTCTCGCTGACGTCCGTGAAGGTGCCATCGCCATTGTTGTGATACAGAATATTGCGGCCGCCCGGCAGTCCCGGCGGTCCGCACGCGACGAGAATTCCCTTGTAAGTGCAGGGCCCGTCCTTTGGCAGCGGAGCCGTCTTCAGATCGAAGTCGACATAGTTCGCAACAAAGAGATCGAGGTGCCCGTCGCGGTCGTAATCGACGAAGGTGCAGCCGGTGTTCCAGCGCGTCTTCGGCCCGGGCTGGATCAAGCCCGCCTGTTGCGTGACATCGGTGAAGGTCCCGTTGCCATTGTTTCGATAGAGCGCGTTCTGGCCGTAGTAGGTGACGAACAAGTCGTCGTGGCCATCGTTGTTGTAATCGCCAACGCAACACGCTTGTCCCCACCCGGTCTTGTGTTCGAGCCCTGAGCCCGCCGTCACATCGGTGAAGGTGCCGTCGCGGTTGTTTTTGAAGAGGTGGCAATGCGGCTCCTGCCCAGCGGGAAATCCTTGCAGCCTCCACCCATTCACCAGAAAAAGATCGACCCAGCCATCGTCGTCATAGTCGTAAAAAGCCAGCCCGCAGCCGGTAGTTTCGAGCAAATAAGTGTTGGTGCCTTCGCCGCCGTAGATGGTCTTAACATCGAGGCCGGACTCTTTCACTACATCGACGAAGCTCACTCCCAGCGGCGTGCCCTCGATCGGCGATTTCGGTCCCGGAGGAGGCGGCGCCGGCTTCGCGTCATAAGTGCGTTCCTGAGGCCCGAGTTTCTGCGGGGCTTCGGATTCTTGCCACGGCGAAGCCAACGCGAGAATGTCGGCAAACGGTAAGACCAGCGATGTGCGACTCAGCGAACGGAGAAAATTGCGGCGGTTCAATTAAACACCATCTTTCATAAATTACGGCTTCCCTGCGGCGCTTGCGCTTGCGTGCATCGATTCCATATGAACATGCCACGGCACGCTCTCGGTCGAGATCTCCGGATGCTTGCGAAGATACTCAAGCGAATACGTGGGCGCGCCAGGGTCAATTCTCTTCGCAGTGTAGAGCGCCGACTGTTCCGCGGCTTCTTTCTTCATGCCCATCCGCCGATACAGGATTGCCAGATTATAGTGCGCGGCGAGATCGTCCGGGTCGATCGCCTGCAGCGCCTTGAACTGTGCCATCGCATCCTGCGCGCGGTCCTGCTGATAAAACGAGATGCCCAGCTCACGCCGCGCATCGCGTGACTGCGGATATTGCGCCACTACCTTCTCCAGATCGCCGATCTCGGCCTCGGAATGTCTCTGGCGGCGCTCCACCAGTGCCAGATAGTAAAGTGCGCGAGCATCGTCGGGATGCATTGTCAACGCCTTCTCGAGCGGCGCTCTCGCCTCGGAATATTTCTCCCACTCGATATAGGTCAGCCCAAGGTTCACATAGCCGTCCTTATAGTCCGGGCGCAGACGGACGACCTGCTCAAAGGCGTTGATCGCATCCTCGTATTGCAGTTCGTCAAGATATCCGATGCCCACATTGTTCCACCGCATCCACTCCGGATTGTCGGTCGCCAGCGGCGCAGTCGCGGGATTGTCGCCGATATTCAGCGTGCGCGTGCGCGATGCCAGCTCAACGACTGGATATGCCGGGTGGTCCGGCCCGAAGATGTTGTTGAGATAGCTCTGGCGGAAGTGCCGGTAGTTGACCTTCGCGGTGATTGTCAGCGGTCCTCTCACATCTTTCGGGATGTGAAACTGATAACGCACCAGCGCCGAGCGTCCTGACTGGATAGTGTTGTCATACGCCACCGAATGGATCGCCCACACTCGATGGTTGTCGACAAAGTCTCCGATTACATCCACGGGCCGATTGGTGAAGCTATGCGCGCCTGGTTCGAGCATGCCATCGGGCTTGAGGAAGCCGCTGTCATAGATCACCGTGCCTGTCGCATCCTTTGCCGTGAACTGCACCCAGGCCTCGTACAAGTCGCGTACTTCCGGGATGAGCGAGTGGCCAATATTTTTGTTCTGCACGACAACATAGGCTTGGACCGTCTCGTCCGGTTTGAGTGTGAACGGCGCGGTGCCGAGCGGCGCGATCATCGAGCTATCCGCGCCCTCGGAACCATCGTCCATCTTTCTCAGCGCAAAGATGTTGACGTTGAGATAGTTGCCGCTCTTCAGGAAATCGATCGTCTTCGAGAGTTGCTCGTCAAAGCCGTAGTAGAACGGAACCGCCGTGTTCCCTGCAAGCCATCGATGCGAAGCCAGCTTGCCGTTCTTCGCGCCGTAGTCGGGCAAGGTGATTGCGGTCGGCTTCATGTGGCAGTTTTGGCAGGTGGTGAAGTCGGCATTGTAGAAAGTGAGCGGGTTGCGCTGCGAGAACTTCGACGTCTGCCACTCGTCATACGCGGTAAAAGCGCGAATCCACTTGTATCCGTTAAGAGACGGCGGGAGGTTCGCCTTGTGGCAGGCTGAGCAAAACTCCGGCGTCTTGTAGAAGTCCTGCATCACGGCCTCGGCGTGCCGATCCAGATTGGCCATTATCTCGGCGTCGGGCACGATGCCGGGGATGCGATTGCCATTCTCATCGACCATCACCGCCGGCACACCCATCACGTAGCTCCCATTGCCGAGCTTGGTCTCCACGCTCTGAATGGAGTGGCAGGTGGTGCAGGTTACGCCATCGCGATCAAACGACCGGTCGATCGTCGCGTTCTCATTGAGTCCTCCCGCAAGCACGGCGATCGGGTTATGGCAGCTATCGCAGTGCCGCGTGAACTCGATTCCCTTCGTCCGCATGAGGATATTGACGCTGGTTCGATAGAACGGCGTCCGAAATGAATTGGAATGCAGCGCCTGACGCCACTCGTGATAAGCCTCCTGATGGCAGTGGCCGCAATAAGCCGCGTCGGGAAAAGCGCTGGCCCCAAGAAAGTCCCCGCCGACCGTCGCGGCGTTCCCCGGGGCCGAAAACTTGTCTTTGCCAAAGGGAAACGCGTAGGTCTCGCGAATCTTGTCCGCGTAGGCTTTGCGAACGCCTGCCTCTTCGGCGATTTTGTCCTCCGCCCCATGGATGGCGTTGAGACCCAGCACGCAAATTCCCGACACCACCAAGACAAGAACGACTACGCACCGGACAAGGTTCAACATATGCGGAAAGACGAGAGGAACCCGTCGCTCCCCCTCGAAGATGCAGAGTACTCAAGGAGATTCACTTCCGAGAAGCCACAGTATCCTACCCCTGAACTATAGCGAACCCAATCGACGCCTGTATATCTCACGCGCCGAGCGAGGCCAACTCGATTTGCGCTGATCGCAAGTCGCGCCGCCATCATTGCGGAACTTTTTGCAGTGCTTCAGCCTTTTGCCGTTCGACCGCCGCCTCGGCGGTCTTGCCTTGTTGCTCAAGAGCATCCGCTAAACCCTGATGCGCCTCGGCAAAATTTGGATCGAAGCTCAGGGCCTCGCGAAAATCCGTGATCGCGCCGTCGACCTTCCCCCCTTCAGCAGGGAGTTGGCCGAGTTCGTCGATACCTCAGCGCGCTGTCGGTTCATGTTCGCGCGCATTAGGTCAGCCGCCTTCTTGCGTTCCGCCGTAGCCTCGGCCGGCTGGTTTTCCTTCGTCAACACCGCCGCCAGCGTCAAGTGCGGGTCCGGCTGCTGCGGCGATTGCTTGATCGCCTCCCGCAAAGCAGACTCGGCCTCCCGCAGCTTGTTCAGATTGTTGTCGACGCTGCCCAGCGTCGCCCAGCCATCCCCATTTTCGGGTCGCAGCTTCAGCGAAAGATTCAGTTCCCGCGCCGCGTCATCGTAGCGCCCGGCCTGCAGATACAAAACGCCCAGCAGATACGGGGACTCCGGCTGCGACGGATCCAGCTTTTCGGCCGTCTCAAGCTCCGGGATTGCAGCAGCCGCATCGTCCTGGTTCTTCAGCGCCAATCCCAGGTCGTAATGCAGTTGCGCCGCATTTGGCGAGAGCTTTAGGGCGGCGCGCAACTGTGTGATCGCATCGTCAAACTGGCTCAGCTGGATATAGGCCGCAGCCAGGTTCTGGTGGGCAGTGGCATCGTCCGGAGTCAGAGCCACAGCGTGTTGCAGGATCGGCACCGCATCTTTGGCCTGCTGCGCCTGGCATAGAGCCATGCCGAGATTTGTCAGGATTTCCGCATTTCCCGGCTCCGCCGCCGCCGCCTTTTGAAAAAGTGGAATCGCATCCTGCACTCGGTTGCTGCGTTGCAGCGCCAGGCCGAGTTGGTAAGCGGCGCCGGTCGCATTCGGGCTCAGTTCCAAAGCATGTTCAAGCACCGGAATGGCCAGCTCATCCTGTCCAGCGCCGGCCAGCGCCTCGCCGTACTCGACCGCGACCACCGGGTTCTGCGGCGCGAGTTGATACGCCTTTGCCAACTCGTCGAGCGCTCCGGGATGTTGCTCGGCTTTCAGCACAACACCCAAATGCATGTGCGCCATCGCCATGCCAGGGTCGAGTTCGATCGCCGCCGAAAAAGCCTGGCGGGCATCGGCCCAATTCTGCTGCTGCGCGTAGAGCGAACCAAGCTCGTCGTGCCACTCCGCGTTCTTCGGGTCGGCCGCAATCGCTTCCTTCATGCGCGTCACCGCAGCGGGGATCTGGCGGCCCGCTGCCAAGGCGCGCGCGTAAGCGGCGAGGACTGACGCCGGCAGGCTGTGATTTTGAGTCTTTGCGGTCGCCTCCAACTTCGCAAACCACGGGAGCGCCTTGGCCGCTCGTCCGCTCTGCTCATAAGCCATTGCCAGGTTGGTTTGGGCGATGCTGTCCGTGGACTGGATCGAAAGCGCCTTCTCCAGCTCAAGAATTCCTGCGTCGGTTCGTCCGAGTCGGATCAGAACAGCGCCCATGGCGCTGTGTCCCTGTTCAACGGCGGGCGCCAGATGCACAACCTTTTCGAAGTCCGCCAGGGCGCTATTCAGATCGTTATGGCCCAGAGCGGCCACGCCCGCGCGATAGTCGGCGTCCGCCTGCTTCAGGGCAGCCGACGGCTCCTGCGCGACACACGAAGACGACAACGCCAGGATTGCGGCAAGCAAGGAACGAGCCGTGCAGCCATGATCGCGAAACCAGCTCATTGCGCCATAGGACCAGAAGGCTGTCTCCAAATAGGCTGCGGCGAGACCAACTGCGGTTCGGGCGTTAGCGTCGCAGGCGCGACATCGAGGGCCTTTCGATCCAGATCAGCTGCTCCGATCCGCCCTCCATTAGCCGTCTCCGTCACTACGCGAATGCTCTGCGTCTTGCGCGGGACCCGCACGGTGAGCTGTAAAGTCGTCACTAATTTTGCCAGGTGTGTTGGGTCTTGCGTCGGCACGTGCAAGACCAATCTTTCCACTTTGGACGCCACCACCTCCTGGTTGCCGGTGAGGCTCGCCACGGCCACGGTGATATCGGCGGTGCTCTTGCCGTCGTCGCCAGGCTCCCAATCCAGGCCTTTCGATTTCAGCAGCACAGTCACTTCCGCAGTCTGAGTATTCGGGTGCCGAACGATGCCCGAGACTTGCATATCCAATGCGCTCAGGGGAATGGTGGAATGCGCGGCTTCGGAGAGGTTGATCATCGTCTGCCGATGAGGATCGATCGGGGCGCTCCTGTCTGGCGCATAATAACCGGTCTTGGTCACCGCCCGCAGGTTGGGGTCGCGCAGGCTCACGCGAATCTGCCGGAACTTCCCGTCTTTGTTGCCGCCATGAGGCTGGTAGGTCAGCGTGTAATACTCCGATCCCAGTAGTTCAGAGCGTCCGATCTCCGCGTCAACATCGTTGCGGTTGTAAAAAAGCTTGCCCCCGGTCTCATTCACGAACACGCCAAAGTTGATGTCCTCGGCAAAAGGATTATCGCTGTTAGTGTAGGCTTCCGCGTCTGCCTCGATTATCGATACCGGCGACCTTCCGGCAAAGTTAACAAAGTGCCCAACTTTCAGCCCCGGGTAAATGACAAAGAGGCTAATCCGAGAATCCACGAGCATGTTGGTCGTGGCGTACATCTTTTGATGAAGTTCGCGCACAACCGGCCAAGTGAAACCCCTGGTGGTGAAACCTTGAAAGCCGTGGCCCACCCAAACAATGTTCTTTCGTCCCGGCACGCCCTTGTTCTCCAGCGCAATGTCCTGCAGCGCGTCAACCGACTGGTTAAAGCGCTCTTCGATGAAACTGTCGCTCGCCCACTTGTACGGAATGGCGGGCGCCAGGTGATCGAGCGCCGAGAGCAGGTCTTCCTTGTTTCGCGTGGGCCCCTGCAGCAGTTCCAACGACTGGTTGCCAATGACCATCATCTCGGCGGGCGCGGCCAGCAGCGGCGGCTCAGTCGCAAGATACTTGCGCACCGAGTAACGAATGAACGCGAAGTCTTCAAAGCTCGAATTCAAAAGGTCTAGCACGAAGATGGTCACCGGCGCCTTGCCGTCCGGATTGTCGTCACCGGCGATCGCATCGACAATGTGGGTCTGCGATGCCTCAAACGAAAAGATAGACTGCGGCCTCTTGTCTTCGGTGATGGTAAAGTCGTCTTTCGTGAGTCCGCTGACGACCGGGCGGCCTTTCTTATCGAGGACCGTCACGTCGAGGAAGACCAGCCGAGAGGTCACTCGAATCGTCGGCATGTCGGAGGGTCCTTGCTGAATCTGCGCACTCGCCTCCTGGGCGAATACCGTCACCACCAGAACCGCCGAGCCGAGCAGCATTCGAAGGTATCTCATCTCGAGCCCTCGCGCCAAGTTTACTCCCCCGCGACGCCCAATTAGCGTGCCTCGCACTCGCCTTCCGATTGCCGCGTCGATCTCCCTAGTTGACTCGTCAGCCGTCTCGTAGAAAGATGCTTGCGTGGCACTTTTGGCGAGGTGAGCGTGCGGAAATTTCCTTTAGTAAAAGCATTTATCCCAGTTTCGCTTTATGTCGTTTCATGTTTCTCCGTTGATGCTCTGGCGCGAACCCCTCCTGCCTGGCAGAACACCGCTCTGCCCACCGGTCAGCGGGTCGCGGACCTGGTCTCACAGATGACCCTCGAAGAAAAAGTCTCGCAGATGCAGAACAGTGCTCCCGCCATCCCCCGGCTCGGAATCCCCGCCTACGACTGGTGGAGCGAGGCGCTGCACGGTGTGGCGCGCTCTGGGTACGCCACGGTTTTCCCCCAGGCGATCGGAATGGCCGGCACCTGGGACACGGACCTCATCCACCATGAGGCCGAGATCATCTCCACCGAAGCCCGCGCCAAATATGGCGACGCGATCGCCCATGACAACCACGGAATCTACTACGGCCTCGACTTCTGGTCGCCGAACATCAATATCTTTCGCGATCCCCGCTGGGGACGAGGCCAGGAGACCTATGGCGAAGACCCATATCTAACCAGCCGCCTCGGCGTCGCCTTCGTCGAATCCATGCAGGGCAACGACCCGAAGTATTACAAGGTGATCGCCACTCCCAAGCACTATGCCGTGCACAGCGGGCCGGAGTCGACGCGCCACACAGCTAACGTCGACGTCTCCGCCTATGATCTCTGGGACACTTATCTGCCCGCCTTCCGCGCCACTATTACCGAGGCCCATGCGTACTCGATCATGTGCGCGTACAACTCCATCGACGGGGAACCGGCCTGCGCCAACACCATGTTGCTCAAAGACATTCTGCGTAACGACTGGAAATTCCCCGGCTATGTCACCTCCGACTGCGGCGCGATCGCTGACATCTCGGGAGGCCACAAGTTTGCCCCCGATCTCACCATGGCCTCGGTTCTGGCCGTGAAAGCGGGCACAGATACCACCTGCGGCTTAGGCCATCCGGAATATCCCACCCTCGTCCAGGCAGTGAAAGACGGGAAGATCTCCGAGGCTGATATCGACACCGCAGTCAAGCGCCTCTTCACTGCGCGCTTCAAGCTGGGCATGTTCGATCCACCGGATAGCGTGCCTTACGCAAAGATTCCGTTCTCTGAAAACAACACGCCCGAGCACCGTCAGGCGGCGTTGGAAGCAGCCCGGAGATCGATTGTCTTGCTTAAGAACGACAATCACACGCTGCCCCTTGCCGCGAACGTCGGGACCATCGCTGTGATTGGGCCGAATGCCGCCAATCTCGCCTCGATCGAGGGTAATTACAACGGAATTCCCTCTGCGCCCGTCGTTCCGCTGAAGGGCATGGAAAGCTATTTCGCCGGAAAAGCCAAAATCGTCTACGCGCAAGGCTCCATCTTCACCTCGGAGCTATCGGCGGTCGTTCCCCGCACTGTATTTGGTGCTGGATTGAAGGGCGAATACTTCAGCAACACCGATCTGTCCGGCGCGCCGGTCCTCACCAGGACCGACCAGAATCTCGACTTCGACTGGCAGAGCGCTTCTCCAGTCGAGGGCTTGTCCTCAACTCAATACTCGGTCCGCTGGACGGGCACCGTCCAGGCCCCTGGCCCTGGCGACTACAAATTCTCCTTCCATAATGCCGATTGCTATCCCTGCTCCGGGAGCAACGTCTTTCGCGCATTCGTAGACGGTAAGTCGGTGCTTGACGCCGGCGAAAAAGGTGGTCAAAGCAAAGCGAGCTCGTTCACGATTCACTGCGATGCCGGCCAGACGCACGAGCTGCGAATCGAGTACGCCCACGACAGTCCACATCGGGGCGGAGGAGTTCGCCTCGAGTGGCAGCCCAACTCCGATGCTCTACGCGACGAGGCTGTGGCTGTAGCGAAGCAGGCGGATGTCATAGTGGCCTTCGTCGGCCTCTCGCCCGATCTCGAAGGTGAAGAGATGCCGGTGCACGTCGAAGGCTTCAGCGGTGGCGACCGAACCGACATCGCGCTGCCCGCCGTCCAGCGCCAGCTGGTTGAAGCTCTGTCCGCAACCGGCAAGCCTCTGGTGGTGGTGCTCATGAACGGCAGCGCACTGGCCATCGACTGGGCACAGCAACATGCGGCGGCAATCCTCGAAGCCTGGTATCCGGGCGAGGAAGGAGGCGCCGCCATCGCGCAAACGCTGGCCGGAGAAAACAATCCCGCTGGACGACTGCCGATCACCTTCTACGCTTCGGTAAAGGACCTTCCACCATTCGAAGACTACTCGATGAAAAACCGGACCTACCGCTACTACCAGGGAAAACCGCTCTTTGCCTTCGGCTACGGCCTCAGCTACACCACCTTTGCTTACAGCAGCCTCAAGGTGAGTCCGGAGACGGCCAAGGCAGGAGGCCAGGTCAAAGTCAGTGTCAACGTGACCAACTCAGGCAGTGTAAAGGGAGACGAGGTCGTCGAGTTGTATCTGAACGCACCCGGCGGCGCGGACTCCCCGATCCGCGCCCTGAAGGGCTTCAAACGTATTTCGCTCGATCCCGGAGCATCCGCGCAGGTCCAGTTTGCACTGACTCCCCGCGACCTGAGTTCCGTTCGCCAGGACGGCACCCGCGCTGTTTTGCCTGGGAACTATCGGCTTTCAGTCGGCGGATCGCAGCCCGGAGGGCCGGGTAGCGTCCTCGAAGGCCATTTCAACGTCAATGGTACAGAGGTCTTACCGAGATGATCAGTGAATGGGAGGGATATAGCCTCTCTTGCACGATTACCGGGACGGAACGGAACTTCGTAGAAACAGCCCTTGTTATTTGTATTCACTTTGTCCTCTAATAGGATAAACAAGCGTTGTGACAAGTGGCCGTCTCCGCCAGACCTAGGTCGGCGTCGAAAGCTTTGCTGCCGGTAACGCTCGGAGGCTTATTGAGAAGTCAATTGGTATATCTATCGAGGGACCGCGGAATTCCGGCGGCCTTCCGTTCGGCGGTTTCTCTCCACAGCCACACTTGCCATTCCCGCGAAAGCCTCGGTTTTGTTGCCGCGATATTGCGTAGAAAGCGTCCCGTGCGGGAATGGCTGGAGCGCCGGGAAATTCACTGTAAACACTCCACCGGCCTCGTAATGAATTTGAACCACGCCTACTGGACGCCACCCCTCGACGGTCCCTTGGCCCTCGGGCTCGAACGGCGCCAAATTGAACTCATCGGTCTGCGCCCTATCGTTTCATTATCCGATCACGACAACATCGAGGCGGTGCTCGGGCTGCATTCGACGCCTGAGAACGCCGATGTCCCAGTATCGGTCGAATGGACCGCTCCATTCGGCCAATCGAAGTTTCATATCGGCGTCCACAATCTCCCCGGTCGTCAGGCGAAGGCTTGGATGGATCACCTGCAGGCCTGCACCGCGAAGCGCGATGAACGCGCCGTCTGCGAAATGCTGGGCGAACTGCATAGCATCCCGTCGGTTCTGATTGTCCTGAATCATCCGCTCTGGAATCTGTACGCGCTGCCCGCCCCCGTTTTCCAGTCTGAACTCGATCGGCTGTTGACAGAAGCCGGCATGTTCCTCCACGCGTTCGAACTCAACGGCCTCCGCGGCCGTGAGGAAAATCAACGGGTCGCAGACTTAGCTGCGAAGTGGAACCAGGTGCTCATCTCCGGCGGCGATCGCCATGCCTGCGAGCCAAACGCCAACCTTAACCTCACTCGGGCCGAGGATTTTGAGGAATTCATCTCGGAGGTCCGCAACGAACGCCGCAGCACGGTGCTCTTCATGCCGCAATATGAAGAGGCGATGGGCCTGCGTTTGTATCAGAACTTCCTCGATATCATTCGCGAGTATCCGGAGTTTGCCGAGGGTCGGCGCAAGTGGGATGAGCGCACCTACCACCCCAGTCAGGCAGGGGAGCTGGTTCCGCTGTGCAAGCTGTGGCCGAACGACACGCCCAAATTTTTCAGAAAATTGTTCCGCGTCGCCTCACTCATGGAGAGCCGCTCGATCCGAGAGACGATGAAAGGCTTCTTTCCCGGCGACCGTAATCAGCTCTTTCTCGGCCCGGAACACTCCGCGGCAACCACTGAGCTTTCCCCCGCCTGGTATGACTAGCGGTTTATTGAGTACGATACTCGTGACATGAAGACGATCAAGGGCCCTGGGATTTTTCTGGCGCAGTTCGCGGGAGACAACGCGCCGTTCAACACTCTGCCGGGAATGGCGCAATGGGCGGCTGGTCTGGGCTTCAAAGCCATCCAGATACCCTCCTGGGATGCCCGCCTTTTTGATCTCCTGACAGCGGCCGAGAGCAAGACCTACTGCGATGAGATCGTCGGCGTCACGACGGAGTATGGTCTTCAAATCTCCGAGCTTTCCACCCACCTGCAGGGACAACTCATCGCCTCGCATCCTACTTTCGACGCACAGTTCGATGATTTCGCGCCGACCGAAGTCCGAGGCAACGAACCGGGCCGCCGTCAATGGGCGGAGCAGCAATTACTCGCGGCGGCAAAAGCGAGCCAGAACCTCGGGCTCACCGCTCATGCAACCTTTTCGGGCGCGCTGGCGTGGCCGTTTTTCTATCCCTGGCCGCAACGCCCTAAGGGGCTAATCGAAGAGGCCTTCACTGAACTGGGCAAACGTTGGGTCCCCATCCTCAATGCCTTCGATCAGGCAGGAGTCGATCTTTGCTACGAGCTTCATCCCGGAGAAGACCTCCACGACGGCGTGACCTTCGAGCGCTTTCTCGCGGCAACGGGTAGCCATCCCCGTGCGCGAATCCTCTACGATCCCAGCCACTTCATCCTGCAACAGCTCGACTACCTGCAGTTCATCGACTTCTACCACCCGTTCATTCGAGCCTTCCACGTCAAAGACGCTGAATATCGGCCAAATGGCCGTTCCGGAGTCTATGCCGGCTATCAGGACTGGATCGATCGCCCCGGCCGCTTCCGTTCGCTAGGCGATGGCCAGGTCGATTTTGGTGCCGTCTTCAGCAAGTTCGCGCAGTACGACTACCCAGGCTGGGCCGTCCTAGAGTGGGAAGACTGCATCAAGAACTCCGAAGACGGAGCTAAAGAGGGGGCGGTCTTCATCGAGAAGCATCTGATTCGGGTCTCTGACCGCGCCTTCGACGACTTCGCCGGGGCCGCCACCGACGCGGCCTTCAACCGCAAGCTGCTCGGCCTGTAAACCAACTCGACGCGCCTAGATCAAGCTTTATCTTTGCGGTCGATGAACGCACCGTCGGCACCCGTCGAAGACGGTATCGCTCCGAACGGTCCAAGCTGGGGCGTCTGCGCGTAAAGATCAACTTGCTGGTCTGGCGGTGTCTCGTCGGCCAACTTGTTCGCTAGCTCTTTAGCTTCTTTGTCCGCCTCTTTCTCCGCATCCGTTTCCTTCTTTCCGAATCCGAACATCGAAGTCCCTCCCGCAAACATCCTAGCGCTTCGAGCGGGCGCCTGTCGCGCCTGAAAAGCTGCTCTCATCGGCGATACTTCGATCGCTTTGCCATTGTGGCGTGACCTCAAGGCCTCGATAGCCCGCTCCGCTTCGATGGAAATTTGCGCCTCGGAAATTCTGCTCTCGACAATCACAGGAACAGATTCCGGAATCATGTGCGCAATCTGCTGAAATGCGAGCTGCGCGCCTTGTGAAATCGGATCATGCTGGCTAGCGCTGTTTACCTCACTGATGTGCACTTGAACTAGTCGTTGCGCAAACTTCGACAATATTAGGAATGCCTCTGTCATCGAAGCATCGCATTGTCTCGCATGCCCGACATCAAAGCACAGCGAAGCATTCGGAAGTCGCGCGAAAATGTTCTCGAGTTCACTGGCGGTCCGACCAAGCGGCTTTCTTCGGTCCATGTTCTCGATAGCGAGCCGTCTGCCGAATCGCTTCCAATGCTTGAATTCAAAGATTGCATCTGGGTGAATAATGATCGGCCACATCTCAGGTACGCATGCATAAAGCATTTCCGCAACCCAGGCTTCATCCTCCATGGGGAAGCTGCTAGGAGCATGAAACGATATATAGGAATAGGCTGAGAGATCGAGGTCAGGCAAAGCTGCGATCAAGGGTCGCAATTCGACGATTCTCAGTGCGGAGAGTTCCAAACAAGGGAACTGTCTGTTGTGAAGGGTGGCGAGGGCGCCAAAAAAATCGCCATACGCGATCGCTCCACTTGAGAATCCAACCTTTCTCATCAGAAAACTCCGTTCATCAGAAAACTCCGTATTCAATGGTGAGCGTGCCCAGTTCAGTGTCTCTCGTGAGAAACAGCTCCGAGATGGCATCGCGAAAACGGTGGCTTATCTCATGAGCTTTCTTAGCTACTTGGTCTCCCTCAATCTGATCGACAGGTAACTTGTCGAGGTGATCCCGTTTCGTTAATCCGTTTGGCAAGCGAGACTCATCCGCAAGCATCCCAACGAATTCATCATATGCCGTAAAAAGTTTGGCGATCGATCCATCGAGTGATTCGTGAGGCAGCAAAGATGATGCCAGAATTTCGAGCGGTGTTTTTGCCAGAACACATCTCAGCTGAGAGATGACAGCTTCGACTGGCTTACCTCTGTAAAATTCAACCCGCTCTTTTGGGTCTTTAAATCGCGTATGACAGTCGAAACAAGTCAAAATCCCCGCCAGAAAAAGCAGCTTACGGGACATACGCAGCTTCGTATTGCGAAGGGGAAAGCCGCCAGCGGGACGGGTTCGCTGTTTATAGGCAAAATCCACAGCCATGGTTCGCCAATATCGGGCTACATCGTTGAATAGAAATCGGGGCACCTTTGAGGGGCTTGACCCGAACCACAGGCCCCGGTCTTCGTCGAGGTAACGATAAAGAATGTTGTTCAAAACACGATTGTGGGCATCCGGCCTGCCAATTGTAATGGACTCAAGCAAGAGTAAAATCCGTCTTGTCGTGTTCGCATTAGTATCAGTTTCACCACCGATGCGGTGAATCAGATCATGGCTCGACACTAACTTTCCGAAGACACCCTCAGGACCGGGCTGTTTCTTATTCATCTCATCCAAGATTTGGCGGATACCTTGAGCAAGCTTTTCGTCTTGGGGGCGGGATATACCGTCCAAGAGAAGACTCCAATCGATGTCACTTCCCGGAGTAAACTCCTCCCGCGCCAAGGAGCCAACTACCACGATACTGAGGTCAGCGCTCGGAAATGCCTCGAGCGCCGCTGTGACCTCTTCGCGTTCGCGGATGCTCGCCTGGCGAGCCAACCGCAGCTGCTCCCAATTTGACCCGGTGCGCGTCTCCAGGATTTCTAGCGCCGTCATTTACTTCCTTCTAACCGCCATCGGTGCATGCTCAAGCTGATGCCTAATCTTATCTGCGTTGTTCGGAGGCATTTCCACAGCGTGGTAGCAGAGCCACAGTAACCAAGCTTGTAAATAGCGACTCCCGCCATCGTCAGTCCTCGAGTTGGACTAGACGCCAAACGGATAAGCCCCGTCCGGAGCGCACCACTCATAGCGCTTCTCCGATTTGCTTGTGCCCTCTAGCCAAAGTTCCGGCGTAGTGCTTCGGAACCAATCCGCTGGCGCGCTCGACGTACCTGGCGCGGTCACTGTGGCGAATGCCTCCGCAAGCGCCTTCTTCTGCTCACTTCCAGTCGCAGCAGCCTCGGGAGAAACAAACAGCGCCGTACCGCTTCCGGCCACCAGCTCGAGCCATTGCCGCGTAAGCTGCCACGGCACCGCTTGGGTAATCGCGACACAATCAGCGTCCACAACGAAAAAGCTCCCGTGCTGGGGAATGCGGAAAGCGAGGGTGTTGACCCCCATCCGCCGGGTGCGTTCCCAAATCTTGCCGCTGGTGTCGTCCCCGGTGCGCTGCATGTCAAAGATGCCGGCCCCCAGATGGCCGACGACATTGCAGCTGAGGATCAGCATCTCGTCGCCAGCCGCACTACGGATCGCCTGATACAGGTCAAGAATGATCTCGGCGTTGGTCTTGCTGCGGTCATGAAACGACCAACCGGGCAGCGTCGGCCGCGCACCCATCTCAAGACCCCATTGCCCAAGCAGGTCATAAGTCGTGAAATCGTGCTTCAGCAGCTCGAAGCCCCAGGAATGAATCGCCCGCACCTTCTCGGTCACAAGATGCAGTGCGTCCGGAACCGTCGGGTCATAGGCCAGTTCTGCCCAGCGGCTCGACCTCTCACCGAATCGCTCCGAGGCCGTCAGCAAGCGGATGTCAGTCCCCTGAGGCGCGCGAAGTGGCCGCTCCCAAATGCCGGGGCGGACGCCACGCCGCTGAATCTCCGCGGCGAGCTTCTTCATATCGGGGAACTTCTCCCGATTCTCCCAGCCCTCGTCAATCACGGTGAACGGCTTCGGCCCGGTCGCCGGACGGAGCGACGCCATCAGGTCAGCATCGCGCAGGATCGCCTCCTGCGAACTGTTGCCATAGGCGTAATACCAGTCGTTCGAACCATAAACCGGTCCCGGGGACGGCCGAGGCTTAACGCACATCCGCTGACAGAACTGGTGTACAGCTTCGATTGACTCTTCTCCAGGCTGGCCCTGCCGCGCGACGACGGTCGCAGCGGCGAGCGTGCGCTCGCCCAGCATCACCCCGCTGCCGCCATTGCTCACATCCAGCCACAGGGAAATGCCCTCGGGATCGAGCTGCCAAAAGCAAAGGACCCGTGCTCCGGTCTTGACACCGTAGACGTGCGTGGCTGACCCATCCCAAGTTACGAAATACCACGGCATTGGCCGCTCCGGAACCAGGCTGCGCCACGCCAGATCGCCGTAGCTACGCTCCCAGGCGTCGCCCAGGCAAAGCAGAGAGTTCGAAACCGGCGCCGACCACCGTAGGTGGATATGCGTCAAAGCATCCTTTGGAGCGGAGAGACTGATCGCCAGTTCATCGTTCCCCGGAGAAGCCGTCAGTTCCGTGCTGCGCCCAGTCCAGCGCCCGCCGTTGCGGCTCAGCGAAAATGAATCCGCAAGCCCGCAATAGGCAGTAATCCGGTCGGGGAAGCGAAGCAATTCCAGAAACGAAGAGCCGCCAGAAGTCTTTGGACTGATGCCCGCTCCCGCCTGCCCTGAGGCGGTTAGCGGCAGCGACAAAACGCCTGCGCCTGCCGCAGTCGATCGCTCAAGAAAGGCCCGCCGCGAAAGCCTTGGGGATGAGTTTATGTTGTCGGTAGACAATCGTCGATCGCTCCTCGAGTCGTGGTGTCAAACCATCGTACCCGGCAAGAGTGAGCCTTGCGAGAGAACCACCGATTGTCTTGATGGATTGGTCGGGGAGAGAGGATTCGAACCTCCGGCCCCCTGCTCCCGAAGCAGGTGCGCTACCAGGCTGCGCCACTCCCCGAACATTGTGAAAGGATGCTCGAGCACCGGGTTCCTGGAAGGCCCGTCGATCGTTTCTCCTGATATTCAAGCCAACTGAGACTACCTCGGCGTGGGCTTTCCTCAAGAAAGGCCACACTTAACTAATCCGGTCGGACTGCACCTACAGGAGAAAGAATCCGATTGCCACAAGCAGCTTTAAGTGTAGCAGAAAGATCGCCCTCCAAACGAGCCGGACTCCTTCGGCTGGCGCGCGCAAAATATGCTGCTCTGTCACAATCAAAATAGAGGAAAGTTCGCCAAAATCCGTGACTCCCGCAAGCCAACTCGACCTTGCCAACATCCGCGTTCTCGACGGAGGCATGGCCACCGAACTCGAAAAACTCGGCTGCGATCTCTCCGGCCCACTCTGGTCGGCGCACGTCCTGCGCGAACTGCCGGAGAAGGTCGAGGCGGTCCACGACAGCTACCTCGAAGCCGGAGCCGATTGCATCCTCACCGCCAGCTACCAAGTCTCAGCCGAGGCTTATGCCGAAATTGGTCTCACCGAACAAGACGCCTCCACTAGCCTGCGCGAATCTGTCCGCATCGCAGAAAACGCGCGCTCCCGCCATCCCGGTCGCCGCATCTTGATCGCAGCCTCGCTCGGCCCTTACGGAGCGGCCCTGCACAACGGCGCCGAATATCACGGCAATTACGACCTTTCGTTCGACGACCTGGTCGGCTTCCACGCCCGCCGCGTGGCCGTCCTCGCCGGAACCAACGCCGATTTGATCGCCTTCGAGACCGTCCCTTCACTCGACGAGGCCGGAGCCATCGTCGAGGCGCTCGAGCAATTTCCCGGAATCGCCGCCTGGGTCAGTTTCACCTGCCGTGACGGATCGCATACCGCTCACGGGGAGCCAATCTCGCTCTGCGGAAGCCTGCTCGATTCCGTGCGGCAAGTCGTAGCCGTCGGAATTAACTGCACCGCCCCGGCCCTCGTGACGCCCCTGATTCAGGCTTTGAAGGCCTCAACCGCGAAGCCGATCGTGGTTTATCCAAACTCTGGAGAAGGATGGGATGCCCAAAACCGCTCCTGGACAGGCATTGCCGACGCCGCCGGCTTCGATCAATCAGCACGGGAGTGGCGGGACGCTGGAGCCCAGATCATAGGCGGCTGCTGCCGCACCGGGCCGCACCACGTGGCTGGCATTCGAAACGAGCTCTACTTGTCCAGGTAATACTGCACCGTAGTCACGACGCGCACGGTTTTGTTGAGGCTGGCGTCGCCGCCGAACCCCATTCCGCTGTCGGGGTCGGCTGACCCCTGGTCGGCCGCCGAGATCGAGAAGACGCCCTGGTTTGCCTGGCGGATCGACCCGACCTTGCTCCCGGAATCGGAGGCGAAACGTTCGGCGGCGGCGCGGGCATTGCGCGTGGCCTCGGTGATCATGTCGGGCTTGATCGAGTTTAAGCCGGTGAATTTGTAGCTTGGCCCTTGGCTCGGGCTGCCATCCTGACTTCCGCTGAGCACGATGCCTTTCTGCAGCAGCTCCATTGTCTTCTGTGCGGCGGCAGCGACCCGATCGACCTGTGAGGTCCGGACGGTGATCTGCTGCTGGACGATGTATCGATGGGGCGCCTTGTTTCCGCCCCCATATTCGTTCGCCTGGGTATCAATCACCCGGACCGTTCCGAGCTCGATCTCGGACGATTTGAAACCCTGCTGATCGAGGAACGACAGAATGGCGTTCTTGTCGGCGTCGGTCTTCGCGTAAACCGAGGCCAGGTCGTCGCCCGGCTCCTTATAGCTAAGCGGCCAGATGGCAAGATCGGACTTCACATTGCGCTCCACCAGACCCCGTACCGTCACATAGCGGTCGCTCAACCGGGTCGCCTTGATCTCAGAGCCTAAAACCCAGCCGCCCACGATCAGGCCCAGCGCGAGAATGAAGCCGAACGCGACAAATCCACGGATACTCTGAGTCGATTCATTCATGGATACATCCCGGACTTACTGGCGGATTCAGAATACAGAATCTTCCGCTTGATGCGACAATAGTTACACCGCTATGAATTTAGAGTCGCCGCCTGTGACTACCCAATTTGCGGCCCCCGCGCCCACTCAGGTCACCCCTGATCTGTTGGCGCAGCACAGCATTACGGCGTCGGAATACGAGAGGATCCTCGCCGCCCTCGGCCGCGTCCCAAGCCTCACCGAACTCGGTATCTACAGCGTCATGTGGAGCGAACACTGCTCCTACAAGTCGTCCAAGGTCCACCTCAAGCGGCTGCCGACCAAGAGCGATCGCGTCGTACAGGGACCCGGCGAAAACGCGGGCATCATTGACGTCGGCGACGGATGGGGCTGCGCCTTCAAGATCGAGTCGCACAATCACCCCTCATACATCGAGCCGTTCCAGGGTGCTGCCACCGGAGTCGGCGGCATTCTCCGCGATATCTTCACCATGAACGCGCGCCCGCTGGCGGTCATGGATTCGCTCCGCTTCGGGCCGATTTCTCCGGACGAGGCCGCAGACGCGTCGCCCGAAATCATCCGCAAAAATCACTCCATCATGGAAGGCGTCGTCAGCGGTATCGCCGGCTACGGCAACTGCTTCGGCGTCCCCAACCTCGGCGGCGAAACCCGCTTCGAGCCCTGCTATTCCGGCAATCCGCTGGTCAACGCCTTCGCCCTCGGCCTCGTCCGCCTCGACGAGATCTTCTACGCCAAGGCCACCGGCATCGGCAACCCGGTGATCTACGTCGGCGCCAAGACCGGACGCGACGGCATCCACGGCGCAACCATGGCCAGCGAAGAGTTCAAAGAAGGCTCCGAGCAAAAGCGCCCCAACGTGCAGATGGGCGACCCCTTCATGGAGAAGCTGCTCCTCGAGGCCTGTCTCGAAGCGATGAAGACCGGAGCGGTCCTCGGCATTCAGGACATGGGCGCAGCCGGCCTCACCTGCTCCACCTGCGAGATGGGCGCGCGCGGCGGAGTCGGCGTCGAGATCGAGCTCGACCACATCCCCCAGCGCGAAATCGGCATGAGCTCCTACGAGATCATGCTCTCCGAGTCACAGGAGCGCATGCTCCTCGTAGCCGAAAAGGGCCGGGAAAAAGAAGTTTTAGATGTTTTTTCCAAGTGGGGGCTCGACGCCACCATCGCCGGCCAGGTCATCTCCGAGAATCGCATGAGGGTCTGGCAACACGGCGAACTCGTCGCCGATATTCCCAACCAATCTCTAACCGACGACGCGCCGCTCTACCACCGCCCCGTCGGTACGTGGAAAGCTCCCGTCCCGCTCGATCCTCCGGCCGAGGTCCTCGCCGAACTGAGCAAGCCACGCGACTACACCGCCGACCTCAAGAAACTGCTTGCCTCATCGAACATCTGCTCCAAGCGCTGGGTCTTCGAGCAATACGACTCGATGGTGCAAACGAATACCGTCCAAGGCCCTGGCGGCGAAGCCGGCGTGATGCGCATTAAAGGCACCGGAACTCCGGGTCACGAACGCGGCCTCGCCATGGCCCTCGCCGGAAACAGCCGCTGGTGTTATCTCGAGCCCAAACTCGGAGCCATGCACGCCGTCGCCGAAGCCGCCCGCAAAGTCGCCTGCACCGGAGCCACCCCCGTCGCCGCAACCAACTGCCTCAACTTCGGCAACCCCGAAAAGCCCGAAATCATGGCGCAACTCTCCGCCGCCATCGACGGACTAGCTGAAGCCTGCACCGCACTCGGAACTCCCGTCACAGGCGGCAATGTCTCGCTCTACAACGAGACCAAGGGCGAAGGAATTTATCCCACGCCGGTGATTGGGATTGTTGGCATTCTTGAGGATGTGACAAAAGCTGTAAGCGCCGATTTTGCCCATCCGGGCGATGTGCTACTTCTGCTTGACGCTGGTGGTGCGGCAATGCATTCTGCGTTGGAGAACTTCGGCTCTTCCGAATATGCGCGAGTCGTTCTTAATGCACTTTGGGGCCGTCTGCCGGGAGCTTGCAATGAGTTTCTACCCGCTGAGGCCGAGCTGCACCAGCGGCTCGCAACTCTTGCGAACGAGGGCTTGATCAACGCGGCATGCGACGTTTCAGACGGAGGGATTGCTGTCGCGCTCGCCGAAGGCTGCTTCGCTCACGGCACGGGCGTTGACGTGCTGCATCAGTATTACGCGCCGGAGCCTCCATATATTCGCCTGTTCTCTGAAGAAACCACACGCGCCATCGTGGCCTGCGCCCCAGAGAATGTTGAGCGCATAAGGCAACTCTTCAACGGTCGCGTTAGTAGCTGGAAACTAGGTAGGGTGACCGATGGACCATTCAAAGTTTCAGCGGGTGTTTACGAGAGCCAAGATGGTATGCATTACAAGAAGACCGGAGAGACAACGCTTGTCGACACCACTACTGCCGAGCTAAAGGCCGCCTGGTCCGGCACCCTCCCATCCCTCCTCACCGAGGTTCACGCGTGACCACCCCGCGCCTCATGATGGAAGGCCTTCCCGGCCAGGAAGAGACGTGGGTGCCCCATCCTTCACGCCCGCTGTTGGCGGGAAGGGTGGGAGACTCAAATCTCACGTCCTCAGTCTCCCCGGATGACTCAGAAGACACCCTCCACGAAGAGTGCGGAGTCGTCGCCATCCACGGCCATCCCGACGCCGCCCGTCAGGCCTACCTCGCGCTCTACACGCTCCAGCATCGCGGACAGGAATCCGCCGGCATCGCGACCGCCGACTACACCAATCTCTCCAACATCAAGGGCATGGGCCTCGTCGCCGACATCTTCACCGACGAAGTCCTCGCCCGCCTTCCCGGCGAGATGGCCATCGGCCACACCCGCTACTCGACCACCGGCGACTCCGCTCTGCTCAACGCCCAGCCCATCCGCGTTGATTCCACCAAGGGCCTCATCGCCATCGCCCACAACGGCAACCTGGTCAATCTCGGCAACGTCCGCACCCGCCTCGAACGCGAGGGCGCATTCTTCCAGACCACCAGCGACTCTGAGATCATCGTCCAGCTCATCGCCCATTCTCGCGCCGGAACGCTCGTCGATGCCATCGCCGACTCGCTCTCCCAGGTCGACGGAGCCTTTTCCATCGTCATGATGACCCGCGACCGCATCTTCGCCGCCCGCGATCCGCAGGGCTTTCGTCCGCTCTCGATGGGCCGCATCGCCAATCCCGACGGCCCCGATACCATCGTCTTCGCATCCGAAACCTGCGCCTTCGACCTGCTCCGCGCGAAGTACGAACGCGACGTCGCCCCCGGCGAACTCGTCATGGTCACCCGAGACGGCGTCACTTCGCGCCAGTATTCAACCGGGGTTCCGCAGTCCAGCTGCATCTTCGAGCACGTCTATTTCGCGCGCCCCGACAGCCGTATCTTTGGCCGCTGGGTGCAGGAAAGCCGCGACCAGATGGGCCGCCAACTCGCCCGCGAATCTCACGTTAACGCCGACCTCGTCGTTCCTGTCCCTGACTCCGGAGTGACCGCTGCCCTGGGCTACGCCGCCCAAAGCGGCATCCCGTTCAACTTCGGCCTCATTCGCAACCACTACGTCGGCCGCACCTTTATCGAACCCGAACAGCGCGTCCGCGACTTCGGCGTCAAGCTCAAGCTCAACCCCGTCCGCAACCTGCTGGAGGGCAAACGAATCATCCTCATCGATGACTCCATCATTCGCGGAACCACCAGCCGTAAGATCGTGCGCATGGTGCGCGCGGCGGGGGCCGTCGAAGTTCATCTGCGCATCAGCTGCCCACCCACAATCTCGCCATGTTTCTATGGAGTCGATACTCCCCGTAAGCAGGAGCTGATTGCCGCCAACAATTCCATCGAAGAGATTCGCCAGTTTATCGAGGCCGACTCCATCGCATATCTGTCTCTGGAGGGCCTCAAGCAGGCCTGTCACGGCATCGAGAACAACCAGTACTGCACCGCATGCTACACCGGCATCTATCCCACCCAATGGGTCGATGTCGAAGAGATCCTGCCCGCCGTCGCAGGCGTTCGCTAACTTCCAGCTCTTGCAACCTCAAACGTAATAACTGCTTCCCAAATCGCTGGAGGATATTCATGCCCGCAGCGAAAAAAAGTAGCACCTCAAAGAAGTCATCCGCGAAAAAGACAGCCGCAAAGAAAGGCAGCGGGCGCAAGTACAGCCCCAAGGCCTCAAAATCCGTCGAACGTGAGATGAAGGCGATGAAGCAAGGCAAGCTGAAATCAAGCAGTGGCCAAAAAGTCACCAACCCGAAGCAGGCTATCGCCATCGGGCTGTCCGAGGCGCGCAAGTCAGGCGCAAAGGTGCCCCCGCCGAAGAAGTCCTAGCCCCGGGCGAGCACGTGGAGCGAGCTAGCTCTTGCTCGAAGAAGGCGCAGCGCCCGAGGAAGATGCTGGGGTTGAATTGGCTGGCGGCGTAGAGGTGCTTTCTGATCCGGAACTCGATTTTGCCGCTCCGTCTGTGGAAGAAGCAGACGACGAGTCCTTGCTCCCTTCGCTCGAACTTGGAGAGCCATCCTTCGTGCCTCCATCGGACTTCGGCGCGCCCGAAGACTTCGACGGATAGTCTGTCGAATAAAATCCCGACCCGCTGAAGTGCACGGCTGGCGCCGAGATCAGGCGCTCGACCGCACCCTTGCACACCGGGCACTCTTTCTCGTCCAGTGCGCTGAAGCTCTGTATCTTTTCAAAACGGTGCCCGCATGCATTGCAGCGGTATTCGTAAAGGGGCATTCTGTCTTGCTCCTGATTCTGTAGCTATTATTACTGTGACAAATTCGAAAAGACTCAGACGCCGTTCAGGCTGACCACGCTCGCCTCAAGGATTCCCTCTGCCCCACGCAGTGCGTCCAGCACCTTCGGCGTGACATCGCCATCAACCTGGACCACCGCCAGCGCCGAGCCATGCGTGCCGTGTCCGCGTCGTGTCGGTCGGCCGAGCGCGAAATTCGCGATGTTCACGTTATGCTCGCCGAGTATGGTGCCGATGCGCCCAATCACGCCCGGAACGTCCTTGTTTCGCACCGAGATCAGCGTCCCTTGCAGCGGAGCTTCGATGTCGATGCCGTTCAGATTCAGCAGCCGCGGAGAATTGCCATGCAGCACCGTCGCGCTCGCGGTCGCTTCGGCAGTGTTGGTATGCAGCGAAACCTTGAGCACGCTGCCCGCTCCGCCAATCGCCGCGTCGTTCTTTTCTTCGTGAATCCGAATGCCACGCTCATTCGCGATCGACGCCGCATTGATGCGATTGACGACCTCGGAATGCGCCAGCACGCCCTGAATCGCGGCGTTACGCACCAGTTCGGTCTTGGTCTCCGCCAGTCGTCCGCTGTAGGTCAGATGGATGCTCTCGATGTTCCCCCGCAGCGAGTGCCCAAGGAATATCCCGAGACGCTGCGCCATATCGAGGTAGGGCGCAACCTGCTGATACTCCTCATGTGAGAGCGAGGGCAGGTTGACGGCGTTCTGCACCACGCCATGTTTCAGATATTCCCGAACCTGCATCGCAATCTGCACGCCGACGGCTTCCTGCGCTTCGGCGGTCGACCCCGCAATATGCGGAGTGAGAACGACATTCTCAAACTCCGTATAAGGAGAATTCTTCGGCGGTTCTTCGCGAAAAACGTCAAGAGCCGCTCCGCCGACGTGGCCGCTCTTCAGCCCCGCCACCAGTGCATCATCAATGATCAGCTCGCCGCGCGCGCAATTGACGATCTTCACACCCTTCTTCATCGAGGCGATGGAGGCTTCGTTGATGATGCCCGCCGTTTGCGGCGTCAGCCCCACATGCAGCGTCAGATAATCCGATTCCTTGAAAAGCTCCTCAACGGAAACTAGTCGAATGTTGGCCTCCCGCGCGATCGCCGCCGAGACAAAAGGATCGTGCCCGATCAGCGTCATGCCAAAGGCTCGCGCCCGCTTCGCGACCTCCAGTCCAACCCTGCCCAGGCCTAAGATACCCAGCGTCTTGTCGCGCAGCTCGGAGCCATTAAGCGCCTTCTTCTCCCACTTGCCGGCATGCATTCCGATGTTGGCTTTGGGAAGCTGACGGCCCAGCGCCAGCATCAGCCCAATCGTCAACTCGGCGACAGCGACAGCGTTCGCGCCCGGTGTGTTCATCACCACCAGGCCGCGTCGCGTTGCCGCGTCAGCGTCGATATTGTCAACGCCAACGCCCGCTCGTCCGATCACACGCAGCCTCGGCGCCGCCTGCATCAGTGCATCGTCCACCTGCACCGCCGAGCGCACCACCAACGCGTCTGCGTTGGCCAATTCAGCTGCTAATCCATTCTTGATCTGATCATGAGTGACGATGTCCCAGCCAAGCTCCTGCTGAAAAACCGCCAACGTCGCGGGAGAAACCTTCTCCGCCAATACGATCTTCATCGTGCTCCCTTACCAGCTCTTCAAAACGCGCAAAGCCTTCGAATTGTTATCTCGTAGCGCAGGCGGATCGGTTATTGGACAGATCCGCCTTCACCTGCAATCGACAATGAATTAACGAGCGGCGGTTTCAACGGCCATGGACGCGCGATGGCCTTCAATTCGTCCGCACGAACACTCCATCCGCGCTGCCTCATCCGGCTTTCGCGTGGCGAAGACCTTCTGCGCTGCGGTCAGCGCATCGCCATATTGAACGCCAGGCAGCTTAAGCGTCTCAATTGCGACGATCTCCAGAGCGCCCATCAATGCGATCGTATCCATGTAGTCGAAGTAGCCCAGATGCGCGATGCGGAAGAGCTTGCCCTGCATCTCGCCTTGTCCGTTCGTGATGATCGCAGCGAAGCGGGCCTTCAAGTCCTTCACAACCACCCCGGAATCGATGCCTTCAGGTGCCAAAACAGCCGTGACTGCTGCGGCCGGCGCATCGGGAGCAAACAACCTCAGACCCAGCGCTTCGACTCCGGCGCGGGTCATCGCTGCGCAAGTCTCAGCATTTTCGATGAGCTTCTTGCGGCCCTCTGTGAGGTCGCCTCCGCCTCCCTTTTCACTTGCTTGAGCAGCGATGTAGTCCAGCGCCGCCCCGAGCCCCGCGATCAACGCTACCGAAGGCGTATACGAGGAATCGCTCTTGAGCGCGTTCTTCCGCTCTTTGAGCAGATCGAAGTAGTAGCGTGGATTCTTCGTCGTCGCCATCCGCTTGAATGCTTTTTCGCTGACGCCCAGATAGGCCAGCCCCGGAGGAATCATCACTGCCTTCTGCGAGCCGCCAATGATCACATCGACGCCCCAGGCATCCACGTCGAGATGAGTGGTGCCGAGTCCCGTAATGCCATCGACGACAAGCAGAGCATCGCTACCCGCCGACTTAATCAACTCAGCCACGCCCGCCACGCAGTGACGAATGCCTGTCGAAGTTTCAGTGCCCTGCATAAAGACGGCGACGGTGTCGGACTTGAGTGCCTGGCGAACCTCTTCGAGATCAAAGGTCTTGCCGTAAGGCGCATCGAGCACGTCAACTTCGCAGCCAAACGCCTTTGCCAGCGAGGTCCAGCGCTCGCCAAACTTACCCGCGGAGAGCACCAGCACCCGGTCGCCCGGCGAGGTCAGGTTGGAGACCGCAGCCTCCATCGCCCCGGTGCCCGAAGCAGCCATCAGCAGCACGTCGCTCTTCGTGCCGACGAATTCCTTGAGTTGGGCGAGGACCTTGGAATAGAGCGCCTTGAACTCCGCCGTGCGGTGATGAATATCGGCGGCGGCCATTGCGAATTGCGCTGCAGGAAGAAGAGGGGTCGGGCCAGGAGTAAAAAGTCTCGTTTTACGAATCATGTGGGTAAGAGTCCTTTGACTTCATTCTACCGAAACGGGTATCCGGCGAGGGATTACCGCTGCGCGCCATCAGCTCGACAGACGCCCGGGCGTGCAACCATAGTCTTGAAGTGACCAAGTTCAGGGGAACAAGATTGGACGCACATGCTCTCGTAAACGGGCAAGCTCTCCGGAATTGTGCAGGAGAAGCTCGTGTGCCCAATCGCCGTGAACATTTTCTCGACAGGCTTCGGCCAGCGCCGAGCCAATCGCTTCGAATGAACTACCCAGAGCAGTCTCGAGGTCTTCGGGCTCTCGAAATGCGCCGAGCACGAAGACCCTGTCGGCGAGATCTTGGGGAATCTTCCGCTTCACCCAGCCGAGTCTTTCCCTATCGTTGTCAAAGTCGATCAGTAACACCATGAGGCGCTTTGTGACACGTCTCATGTCGGCGACATGGTCCCGATCAAACTGCTCCAGCGCGGACAACCACCCGCCAGCCTCGGCGAGGATAACCAGACTCCGCGAAACACTCTCGCTGAGATACTTGGCGAAGCCGTTCGCTATCTGGCGATTGGCATCGTCCTCGGGCAGAACGAAGAAATGGGGGCGGAACTCATTGGCGCCCATCGCTACAAGTCGCCACGGGTCAGGGCGCTGACCAGATCTCCGTTCACGCCAACATTCTCTAGCAGGCGAACCACAGTGGGCTCAAGGTGGCTCTTTCGGTCGAGAAGTAGCGTGTTTTCGTCAGAGAACCGTCGGATCGCCTCCGGGTTGTGCGATGTCGTTATCAGCTGACCGGAGGTTTGGAACGCCCTGCGGAGTGCCATCACGAGGTGTCCCACCTCCGACGGAGCCAGAAAATTGTCCGGCTCGTCCCAAAAACATAAGAGCGGGCCGTAGGCGGCGTTTGCGGCGAGCACCAAGGCGCAAATCATGAAACACTTTTCACCGTCCGACAGCTCCCCGAAAGGCAGAGTGACACTGCCCTGATCGGTGGCGAATTGGACAGACAAACTCCGGGAGTCCGCTCCGGTGGAAGGATTCTTGATGTCTTTGAAATCCGGCATCACCTGTTTGAGATAGCTGTCCACTTGGCTATAGGCTGACGGCGCGTAAGCGAGCAGACCGGTGAACCACGCACCGAAGTCCGTGACCTGAATGCTTGGCTGTAGCGTTCCGTCTTCGGAGTGTCCAAGAATCTGGTTCGGGATGGGCCGCAGGATCAGCATCCGAGCGAGCCATTGCTTGAAACGGGACACGGGATCGTCGATCGTCTGTTGCTGGACGATTGGTAGAGCCACTAAATGCCAGGATAACGAATTCGGCGTCCTTCTTCTGGGTGCCAGAACCAAAGAGACGGACACGTTCTATTGCGCGGTTGTAAATAGGGATGCCGTCTACGGTGAGCTTCTCGTCTAGGACGCGGAGCTCCTTGAAACCCTTTGGAAACTGAAATGCGATCGTGTAGCCATAAACGATGGCTCCCAACTCCACCTCGATTTCGAACCGCATCGGCGCTTCGCTGTGCCCGCAGAAGAACTCTCCGGGCGTGACAAGGTCACGGACGCGGTTTGTTCCACGGGCGATCTTCTGCAACTTTGCCAGGGCGAGCGAGACGGTGGTTTTGCCCGCGCCATTGTCGCCGATTAAGAGCACGGACGGGCGGCCCGCGATTGGCAGGTCGAAATTCTCAAGGCACCGGAAATTATGGACGTAAAAGCGACGGATCACAGCAAAATCGTACACGATTGAGCGCCCTGCCGCTTTGGCGCGGAATCCTTTACGCCGTCTGAACTCGGCTTGGGCTACGTTGTGTCTCCTTACAATATTCCCGCCGCTCAGCCGTCTACATACTCAAGCGATCAGAAATGTCCGAGACCAGCCAGACGATTGCGGATCAGGACCAGCTCATCGCCCTGGCGATGGAGAAAGAGGAACCGCGCCTTCGCAGCTTCATCCGGAATCACATCGCCGATCGCAGCCTGACCGAAGACATCCTGCAGGAGGTCTTCTGCGAGCTCATCGAGGCATATCGGATGATGAAGCCGATCGAACAGGTCGGCGCCTGGATGTTCCGCGTGGCCAGGAACCGGATCGTCAACCTCTTTCGCCGTAGGAAGACCGATTCGCTGAGCGACGAGGTCTACGGGCACGAGGATGGCGAAGCCGTCCCGCTTGAGGATCTGCTGCCCTCACCGGACGAGGGCCCGGAAGCGGCCTATGCGAGGGCCGTCCTGCTCGACGAGCTCGAAGAAGCGCTGGACGAGTTGCCGGAGGAACAGCGGACAGTTTTTCTCGCACACGAGTTGGAAGGCTTGAGTTTCAAAGAATTGTCTGCAGAGACCGGGGTCGGCGTGAACACGCTGCTCTCGCGCAAACGCTATGCGGTTCTGCACCTACGCGACCGTCTGCAATCGATCTACGAAGAATTCGGAAAGAAATGAGGTAAAGAAAACAAATGAGAACCCAAGATATGGTCCAACGAAAGATCCAGAAGATTATCAAAATCATATTGATCGCGATCATCGCCGTTGCGGTCTTCGGTTTCCTGGTTAAGGGTCTATGGAACTGGCTCGCGCCCGCTCTCTTTGGGTGGCATGCGATTACTTTCTGGCAGGCCGTCGGTCTGCTGGTGCTGTGCAAGATCCTTTTCGGCGGATTTCGCGGAGGGCCGGGTCGCGGCATGCAGTGGCGCGGCCGCATGAAAGAAAAATGGGCCCAGATGTCTCCCGAAGAGCGGGAGAAATTCAGCCGCGGCATGGGCGGTCGCTTCGGTCGTCATGGATGTTGGAATGACGCCGAGAAAGCGGAGTCTTGAGATGAAAGCCGTGCCGCGTAACCCGCAAGACTGCCCTCAACCTCCCGGCCGGTACATTCCGATCATCAACCGAAACCGCTGCGAGGGCAAACAGGATTGCGTAACCGCCTGCCCTTGCGATGTCTTCGAAATGCAAACCCTAAGCGAAGCCGACAAAAACGCGATGCCGTTCTTCTCTCGCTTCAAAGCCAGAGTCCACGGCAACCGTCAGGCGTTTGCGGTGAGAGCGAACGATTGTCAGGCCTGCGGCCTTTGCATCACCGCTTGTCCCGAGAGCGCGATTACCCTGCAACGAATTGGAGCTTTATGAATTTAGAACAGAAATCTCCCGAACTGGATGCCGGAAGCTCCGCTAATCTCTCGGCGCTCTTCCTGCTCGAAACGGAAAACTCGAACCTGCGCCGATTGGTCGTCGATCTTCTGGAGAAGAACCAGCAGCTTCGCGAGCAGTTGCGCGCGCAGGCCAACAGCCGCAACCCCGAAATCTCGGGCGAGCTCGCCACGCGCCACAGAGTTGACCCCCAGGCTGCTTAGGGCTTGTACTGGAACGAGACGTACAAGAACGGAGCAGGTGTGAGCGTAGTTAAGCAAGTAGACCAGGACATGATCGCAGCAATGAAGGCCAAAGACGCGGACCGTCTCTTGACCATCCGCATGATGAAGTCTGCCTTCAAGAACAAAGAAATCGAGAAGCGCGAGCCGATCACCGACGCCGAGGCCTACCAGGTGCTGACCACGATGATCAAGCAGCGCTGCGACTCGATCGAGCAGTTCACCAAGGGCAACCGCCCCGAACTCGCCGCCAAAGAGGCCGCCGAGATAGCCTTGATCGAGGAATACATGCCCAAGGCGGCCAGCGAGGAGCAAATCGCGCATCTCGTGACGCTGACCATCGACGATCTCGCGGTCAGCGGTTTTCAGCCCGGCCCAAAGGATATGGGCACGGTCATGAAGGCGGTCCAGGAGCGGATCAAAGAAGCTGGAGTTCGAGCCGACGGCAAAATGGTGAGCGAGGCGGTCAAGGCGCGGCTGGCGAAGTAGCTACTTCGCCTCCGGCGTAACCCTCACGAAAACCCCCTCGGGCAACTCACCCTCCAGCAGGTGAACAACCCCTCCCTTGACCAACCCGCGCAACGCCTTGGCCGGCCCTGCGGATGGCTTTGCGGCTGGCATTGCCGATCCGGAAGCCGCCTTCACCGCCGCCCGAAAATCCAAAGCTCGGCCTGGAACCCCTTCCGAAACCTGCTCCGACGGACGACCCGTTCCCCGATCCATTGCCAGGTTCGCTAGCCGGTCGGCCGGCTGGTTCTTGCCCCGCAGGACATGCTCAATCCGGAACTGCTCCAGCCCTGAGATTCGCCGCTTGGCCTCGTCGTAAAGCGGGCGAAGTTCCAGACTGTTGACCCGGTACTGGCCCTTGATCTGTTTCACCATCAACTCGGAATCCGATACCACTCGCAGTCTCGGATGACCTTGCTCCAGAGCGAAGTTCAGCGCCGCCAGCAGTCCGGAGTATTCGGCATAATTGTTGGTTCGCTTGCCCAGAAATTCGCTTAGCTCCGCCAGCGCCTTACCGCCTTCGTCCTGGATGTAAACGCCGTAGCCGGACGGCCCAGGATTCCCACGCGATCCACCGTCGCAGTAAGCGGTAATCCAACCCTCTGACGAGGTAGCCCTGGCTGGAGCGGCTGTGAACAGGCCGCCCGATTCTTGTTCATCCTTGCGTTGAACCATTCCCCGAGTTTAGAACGAGCGGTCCCGACTTTTCCCACCGCCGCGCACTCACCCGAAAATCTTCGCCCAAGCCATCTCGAATCTCCAATTTGCAACTTTTTCAGGCATTTCGCGTTTGTACTACGCTTATCGAAGAAATTTCACCCCTCCCATGCTCACCAACCCGCGACCAACCCGTCCCACAACCACACAGGAGCAAGATCGCATGGCCGCCGAAGCACATACTCTGGGCACTCTCCGACTCCCCTCCCAGGTGGCAATCAAGCCGCGGAGGATACAATCCTCTTCAGGCATGGCAACGGACGGCCGCGCGCGCGAAAATGAACATGACCTGATTCGCGAGGCGCAGCAGGGTTCGCGGAGCGCCTTCGACTCCCTCGTCCGGCAGTACGACCAGGCCGTGCTGCGCCTGGCGCTGCATCTTACCGGCTCCGAGCAGGACGCCCAGGACGTTCACCAGGAGGCCTTCCTCAAGGCCTACCGCTACATTGGCAATTTCCGCTTCGAGTGCTCTTTCTATACCTGGCTCTATCGCATCGTGACCAACCTTTGCCTCGACCATCTGCGGCGGCGCAAGTCCCGTCGTGAAGACCAGGCGGTGATGATCGACGCCTCCGGCGAGCAGATCGACATGTTGAGCAATGTGTCGGACGACCGCTCCATGGCCAACCCCGACCGCGAGCTGGAGCGCAAGTTCCTCGGTGAAAAGATCAAGGCCGCGCTCGACACTCTTACCCCACGCGAACGCATGGTTTTTGAACTCAAGCACTACCAGGGTCTGAAATTAAGGACGATCGGCGAAATGTTGAACACCACGGAAGAGACCGCCAAGAATACGCTCTTCCGCGCGACAAAAAAACTAAGAGCAAATCTGGCGACTTTACGTTGAGGCAGGATGCAAATGAATATCGGAAATTATCAGTTGGGAAGTCGCGAGCCGGACAAACTCGCATCCCGGCAGTGTGAGGCCGCGCAACGGGACATCGCGCTGGCCGTTTACGGAGACCTCCCGGATGACGCAAGTCATCGTTTAGAGCACCACCTGAGCGAATGTGGCCACTGCCGGCAGGAACTGGAAGCCGTCCAGGGTCTGCGCCAGGCAATGTCGCTCTACCCCATGCTCGATCCGTCGCCGAATCTGCTCACCCGCACCCGTCTTCGGCTCGAAGAAGCTCTTGATGCCGTGCCGCGCAGCGGCTGGATGACCAGGATCGTCAACAAGTTTTTTAATGGCATCGCCCGCGTCCAGTCCGCTCCGGTGATGGCCTCTCTGTTTTTGATTCTCGGACTGAGCGCCGGCGGCTTCGCCGGATATCGCATGGGGCACAATTCCGTACCGCAACCCACTCCACCAATCCAGATTTCGGCGGGCCAGGATGACGCTCACGGTGGTATTCAGGTGGCCAGCATCCAAAGCATTCAAGTTCTCAAGGACCAGCCTGGAGCGGAGAATGTCCAGATCGGTTATGAGCGCCTTGTTCCGGAGACCATGACCGGATCGCTCGACAATCCTGCGATTCGGGAGTTGCTGCTGAAAGGCGCCGAGAACCGGGTCGACTCCGATATTCATGCCAACTCGGTGGGCCTTCTTGCTGGAGAGTGTCTTGCAGGCCACCAGTGCGATGACGGGCCGATCCGTGACGCCCTGATGATCGCCGTTCGCCGTGACAAGGACCCCAGCGTAAGGCTCAAGGCCCTCGACGGTCTCAAACCCTATGTCGCAGAAGACCGCGACGTCCGCAATGTCGTGCTCCACGCACTGCTGAAAGACTCCGACTCCAATGTCCGGATGAAGGCCGTCGACCTCCTGCAACCGGTCGACAGCGACAGCAGCGTGCGCCAGGCGCTGCACAATGTCGCCGACACCGACCAGAATCCATACTTGCGGACTGTGTCACGGCAGGTGTTGAATGGATTGCCGGAAATCCAGTAGTCGCTTGGGCAGGTTTTTCATAGACCGCGACAGGTCTGAGATTGAAAATAGAGCGGGAGAACTACCATGAAGCACTTTTCGAGGCTGGGAACGCTGACCTTCATTGCAGGCGGGGTCGTGCTGATCCCCTTCGCCGAGGCCAACGGGCTCGACCTGCACCCGGTGTCGAACTCTACAGCATTGCTGCTCTCCAACTCCTCCCAGGGGTACCTCGGCGTCGGCATCCATGACGTGGACAACCAGCGCGCCGCCGCCCTAAAGCTCAAGGACCCGCACGGCGCCGAGATTACCAGCATCGACCAGGACGCGCCCGCCTTCAAGTCGGGGCTTAGGATCCACGATGTCGTCGTCCAGATGAATGGCCAGCGCGTCGAGGGAATCGAACAGTTCCGCCGCATGTTGCACGAAACCCCTCCCGGCCGCACCATCACGCTCGTGGCTATGCGCGACGGGCAGCCCCAGAACTTCACTGTCCAGCTTGCTGACCGCACTCAACTCGCGACGCAGATTATCGTCAACCTCGAAACCGATCCGCCGCCAGCCGTAAGCACCGATGAACCGCCACCAACCATCGTGCTTCCCAGCGGGTCCCACTCCAGTGGCTTCTTCGGGAGCCTGACCCGCAATCGCTATTACGTCGGAGTCGATATCCAGCCCCTCCCGACCGGCCTGGCCGACTACTTCGGCGCGAGGAACGGAGTTCTGGTCGGGAATGTCTTCTCCAACAGTCCGGCGTCCGCAGCCGGGCTGAAGCCTGCCGACGTGATTCAAAAGGTCAATGGCCAGCCTATCGTCACGCTTTCTGACTGGGAGAAAGCCATACACGCGAACCGTGGCAAACGGGTACAGGTCACCATCATCCGGGACAGAAAAGAGCAAACCCTCAGCATGATCGCCGGCATCACCAAGGGTACCAGCGACCTGGAAACTCCAGAGATCGACCAGCCCGACGCGCAGACCCTGGCTGAGCTACGGAACAGCGTCGAACGGTTTTGACAGCGCCGGGTTGGCCAACCAGATTCGGCAATCGATGAAGGGCCTCGACGCGGAGGCGCTTCTGGAACAAGCCAGGAACTCGGGTGACACCCTGATCGATGCCAAGGAAATCGAGAAAGAAATGGAGCAAAGCCAGCAGTTGCTCAAGGAAAATGGCCAGCAGCTCCAGCAGCAGATGCAAAAGCTTCGGCAAGCTCTCCAATTGGAGCAGATGGACTGACTTACGACGCCATCCAGCTCCCGATTGGCGCCACTCCGCCACCGCGCCTCGCGATGCGCTACCGCGCTGTGATTCAATAGTCAGAGCATGTCAGCAGCATCCACACCAGTACGCACAAAGCCGCTCTCCCGCCGCCTGAGCGCGGCAAGCCGCAAAGCACGGGAGATTGCGACCGTCGCGCATGCGCTCGCGTCCACCGACCACGTGGTGATGGCGCAGATCGTGCCCATGCGCTTCTGCAATCTCTCCTGCGCCTATTGCAACGAATACGACAAGGTATCCGAACCCGTCCCCGTCGACGAGATGCTCCGCCGCATCGACCATCTGGCCCGTCTCGGGACGAGCATCATCACCATCTCCGGCGGCGAACCTCTCACTCACCCCGACCTCGACCAGATCATCGCCCGCATCCGCCATCACGGTCGCATCGCCGGCATGATCACCAACGGCTACTTCCTAATGCCCGACCGCATCGAGCGCCTCAACAAGGCCGGCCTCGATCACATGCAAATCTCGATCGACAACGTGCAGCCGGACGAGATTTCCAAGAAAAGCCTCAAGGTTCTAGACAAGAAGCTCGAGTTCCTGTCCCAGTACGCCGACTTCCACGTCAACATCAACTCCGTGGTCGGCGGCGGCATCAAGAACCCGCAGGACGCGCTCACTATCGGCCATCGCGCCTTGGGCCTGGGATTCACCTCAACCATCGGCATCATCCATGACGGTGATGGCCAGCTCAAGCCGCTCCAGGACGAGGAGCGCCGCGTCTACTTCGAGATGCGCGGCTTCAAGAAGAAGAACTACTCCCGTTTCAACAAATTCCAGATAGCCATCGCCAACGGCGAGCCCAACGACTGGCGCTGCCGCGCTGGTTCCCGCTATCTCTACATCTGCGAAAACGGTCTCGTGCACTACTGCTCTCAGCAGCGAGGCTACCCCGGCGTGCCGCTAGCCGAATACACCCGCGAAGACCTAAAGCGCGAGTTCCTCACCGAAAAATCCTGCGCCCCCAATTGCACCATCTCCTGCGTTCACCAGATCTCCTACATCGATCATTGGCGCGCTCCGCAGACACGACAGATCACGCCGGGGGAAGCCGAAGCGGCGCCGGAGTTGGTCAACATTCAGATTTGAGATCGCGATGGAGATCGGTTTTCTCCATTACTCGAGGTCATCTCGGTTTGCAAGTCGCGAGTACGATATTGTAATGGATTCCACTACGCTGTAATATCGAGGCATGGCACCCACTCGAAATTCCAAGGTCTATACCATCAGCCTGCCGCCCGATTTGGCCATGAGAGCGGAGGAACTGGCCAAGCGCGATAGCCGCACAATGAGCGAATTGTTCCGGGAAGCCTTTCGCGCCTACTACCGGCAACAGTCTGAGGCGACTCTGGCCGAGATCGGCGAGTATGCGGCCACGCGCAATCCCAAGGGCTATACCCAGGAAGATGTGCCGCGGTTGATCAAGGAAGTGCGCGCCGAAATTGATTCCGAAAAAGAATCGCGGAAGGCTGGTTGATCGTCGTCATCGATACTAACGTCTGGATATCCTCTCTCCAATTCGCGGATCCAGATGCCACACCCAGAAGAGCGCTCGCCAAGGCGATGCGAGAAGATGTAATCGTCGCATGCGAAGAGATTGAAGCTGAAATCCTCAGGACGCTGACTACGAAGTTCGATTGGCGCAGGCGCGATGCGCTGAATGCCATCGAGGTCATTCTGCTCAAGGGGATCCGCGTAAGTCTTTCGGGAACTCTCAAGGTCTGCCGAGACCCGCACGACGACATGTTTCTGGAGTGTGCTGAGCTTGCAAAGGCAGAGTTGCTGATAAGCGGAGACAAAGATCTACTCGTACTCGGAGCTCACAAACGAACCCGCATAATAAGTCCCGCCGAATACTTGTCGCTGGAGAAACCGCAAATCAGCTAACCAGCTGCCTCGCACCACTCCGCCAACTCGCATAAGCCGCATCCAGAATCCGCTGGTTATGCAAGCCGTCAATTCCTGAAGCTAGGTACGTCCCGATCCCCTCAATCTCAGCCGAAAACGAATCGAACATCTTCGAATAAGCGTCGGCGTTCGAAACCGTGACTCGTTCCGCAACCTCGCCCTTGCGATACCGCACCACCTCAACATCATGGTCCACCGTCATACCGTTTTCACAGACCAGCGCGCCACTCTCACCCGTCACCTCGACCAGCGAACGATATTCACCGCGCGTGGTCACCGTGACCGAACCCATCGCACCGCTCGCAAAAGCCAGCGCGACGACAGCGTGAGATTCGACCGCGCCGGAGCCGGCATCGGTGTGCGCCAATGTGCTCACCTCGGACACATTCACTCCGCCCAGGAGGAACCGCAATGCGTCCACGCAGTGAATAGCCACATCGCCGATCGGCCCGCCCAGCGCCAGCGTCGGATCGTAAATCCATTGCCGCGGGCTTCTCTCCGCCGCGTAACAGAATTGAGCATGCGCCAGCACCGGATTCCCGATTCGCCCTTCCGCGATCCATTGCCGCATCAACTCAGCGCTCGCGTTATAGCGCATGTTCTGCGCCACGCCAAAAGCAACGCCCGCCTTTGCCTGCGCGGCGAGCATCGCCTCAACTTCTGCGGCGCTCATCGCCAGCGGCTTCTCGCATAAGACGGGTTTGCCATGCTTCAGCGCGAGAAGCACATCCTGCAGGTGCAGCGCATCCGGCGAAGCGACAAAGACCGCATCGATCTTCGGCGAAGAGCACAGAGCTACGGCTGTCTCAAAGGCGTGTTCAATCTTGAAATCCCGTGCGTTCGCCTGCGCTTTGGCGAAGTCCCGCCGCCACAACCCAGCCAGACTCGAGTTTCGAGTCGCCGCAAATGCGGGAACTAAACGCTTTGCCGCATGGTGGCCGAAGCCAAGGATTCCGTAGCGAATCATGCTGTCTATTGTTCGCCGTTCTTGAATATCTCTTCGGCGAAGTAGTTCTCGACATGCGCCTGGTCGCGCAGCATTTCGATATAGGCGTTCTTCAGTAGCGTCGACCGCTCCTGCCGCAGTTCGGCGCGAATCGTCTGTTGCACACGCGGATCGTTGATCTGCCGCTGACCTGCCGCCTCGCGGTCGATCAGCTTGAAGATATAGTAGATTCCCACTTTGTTCGACCCAGGCCCAGCCGGGACTGCCAGCACCGGGGTGATCTGGCCGGGAGTCAGCTTGTTGATCGCCTCGAAGATCTCCGGCTGTCTGCGCAAGGCTGACTCGACGATGCCGCCCATGTCTCCGCCATTGCTGGCGGTATTCGGGTCTTCGGAAAAATTGGCCGCAAGCGTGCCGAAATCCTCGCCGCTTTCCAGGCGGCTGTGCAGCCCTTCGATCTTTTTCTTCGCCTCGGCGTCGTTGCTCGCTTTGCTGTTTTGCATATTGATCGGCTGCTGCTGCTGCGCTGGGGCGGGCTGCGGTGTCACTGCGATCTCCGCCAGATGGTAGCGCGGCTCGATCAGGTCGAAATCCGCTTTGTGGGCGTTGTAGTAGCTCGTGATGTCGGCGTCGGTAATGTTGATCTTGGAATTGATCTCTTTATTGAAGAGCTTCTCCTCGGTGCGGCTCCTGCGGATCTCTTTCTTCAGGTCGTCCAGCGTCAGGTGTTCGTTCTTTAGCCTCTGATCGAACTCCTCCTGGGTATAAGGGGCCTTCATGTCGGCCAGCTTGGTCTCTACCTCGTCATCGGTTGCGGTGAGGTTGAGTTTGGCCGCACGCTGGTCGAACGATCTCCTCGTCAACCAGCGTGCGAACGACGTTCAATCGGACATTGTCGGCTTGGTCCTTGGGCGGCTCCTGCTTGGAGTCTCCAAGATTTGTCCGGTAGAGTCGCTCCATGTCGGCGCGCATGATCGGCTTGCCGTTGACCATCGCCATGACATCCGGTCCGTGTTCCCGCGTACAACCCGACACCCCGGCGGCGAGGGCCATCACGCCCAGCAAAGCGAAAAGACTTCCCCTGCCATTCGCGGAAAACCTGGACGTCGCCTGAGCTCTCCCGCCATTCACCACACATCGACCCTTCACTACAAGTACATCGTGCAAAAGCTTTCTCCTGGGGAATCTGATGACGCGCCTAATTTCCGCTTGGGGTCTTGGTCCCTGAACTCGCGGCCGGCACCGGACTGGCGGCTGGCGGTTTTTCGCCCTCGGCCTCCAGCGCGCGATCGATCACCTTCCAGACCTGGTCGATCGGCTGGGCGCCGGATATCCGTTCGCCGTTGATGAATAGGGTCGGAGTGCCGTCGATGTTCAAATGATCGGCCTCCTGCATCGAGGCGAGGACCGCGCCGTTGTCCTGCTTCTTCAGGCAGGCATCGAGCTTGGTCGCATCGACCTTTTCGCGCGCGCCCTGCTCACGGGCAAGCCGGTCGAGCGTCGCGCTCGCCTTGGCCACGTCCCGGTCGGGTCCGCTGATCTCATCGCCATGGCCATGCACGTAATCCACAAACGACCAGTAGGCCGTTCCGCTTTGGTCGGCGAGGCAGTTGGCATCGATGGACGCATGCATCGCCCACGGATGAATCTCGACCAGCGGGTCGTCCTTGTATACGAACTTCACGAGGCCCTTGTAATGCTCAAGCGTTTGCGGGAAAAGCTCCTGGTGCATCCGCGCGCAATAGGGGCACTCGAGATCGTCGAAGTTGACGATCGTGACCTTGGCGGTCTCCGGGCCGCGTACGGGGCGGTTCTCCAGCTGTGCGACCTTGGCAGGGTCCTTGGTCAGGTCGAACTTCTGCAGACGGGCCAGCGTGGTTCCGTCGTCGGAGAGCAAAAAGTCAACGGTGGTCGGCTTCGCGTCCGGCTTCGATGGCAGCGAAAATGTGATAGGCAGCGTGCTGTAGCCCGGAAAAGCGCTCTTGCTGCGCGCGCCGACCGATACGTTGTACTCCGGCGGGACCTGTAGCTGCGAGCGCACCAGCAGCTCAATGCGCCGATCCAGCTTTGCATCGCCCATCTTCGGGTCGTTGGTGGCATTGGGTGCGGCGCTCTGCGCGTGGCAACCCGAACCCGCCAGGAGCAATACGCAGCACAGCACAAGTCGAGTACGAAACACGCGAGCCACCTTTCATGTCGCGCCGGAAGGCGCATCTCCGATTATCTCATTTCAGCGCCCGGCTACGGCCCTCCCTGCGAATCAGAAAATCCTTACCGCCCGCCGCAGATTCCCGGCCGTCCCTACGCCGGCCAGCGTGAAGCTGAAGAGATACTGGTTCTCGTTGCGTACCGAACCCAGCGCATATCGCCGGTATTCCGCGCTGAAGCCGCAGCAATCCCAGTTATAGTTCGCCTCGACGCCGCCGAACTGCACCGCGCTCTGCACAAAGTCGTATCCCGCGTTGGTGCCGAAGCTGAGCCCCTTGCGCGCCGGGTTTCCATACGTGAAGAGAAGACGCAGCTGATTGTAGTTCGTCACCGCCGCTGAAACATTTTCCGGCGACGTCACTGGAGCCTGCAGCACATTCAGTTTGAAGTCGCCGATGCCAAAGTAAAAGTTTTCGTGCCGGTAACCGGCGAAGACGTTGCTCGAATTGATGCGGCCGGTCTTGGTGTCGTAGTCGAGGTCCCACTCGACATCGGTCGCCGAGGTAGTCCGCAGCCGCAATCTCGAAATGACTGGAGAGTAATCGCGCGGCCCGTCGAGAAAGGCGGTGCCGGTGAAGTTCAGCGTGGTGATCAGCACGTTCCGTTCGTCGGGCAGCACCGCGCCGCCAAAGTTAGGGTTGAAGAAATATTTCTGCGCAACCCTCCAGGTTAGCCAGTCAATCGTCCCCTCGCCGCACAGGCCATCGGGTGTCTGCGCCTCATCGTCGCGGCAGGGGTGAAGCTTCTTGTGCCGTATAAAGAGCCGCTGCGTCAAACCATACTCCAGCTCATTGGTATTGCTCGCGACATCGATCTCGTCGAAACGCAGCACCGAGTTGAAATTGTTGATCCCGGTCACGTACTGGTAATGGATGTCCGGCTCGATAGTGTGCCGCACATCGCCGCCAAGTACCTTTTCCAGCCACGGACTTGAAAAATCGCGCTGCACCGCCGGCGGTCGAATCTCCACTCCCGCTTCAAAGTCCATCCGATTCAGATTGTCGCCATCCAGCGTCGGCGAAATGTCGCCATTGAAGAGCGAGGGAAGCTTCTCGGACTTTGAGTAAAACGTCTCCCTCATCGCAACTTCGGGGCGGAATGTCCAGCCGCCCAGCGATATGGGCAAAGTAAGGTGCGGGTAAAGATCGAGGCGGAAGGCATTCCTTGCATGAAACTGAGGCTCAGACCGCGTCAAAACATCCATCGAGCTCTGGAATCCCCACAGCAGCGGAGTGCCCTTCAGTGGATGGTCAACCGCCTCCGCCTCCAGCGCGGGCAGATGCAAGATTCGAATTTCATCCCCCGGAGTATCGCTTTGAAAGCTTTGGTAGCGCCCGAAATAGACGCTTTCGGCGAGGCCGTGGTTCTGGTGCTGCAGGAAAGCGTCGGACTTCACTTCCGAGCTTGTTGCGATGGTGAAGTTCTCTTCAAACGCCTGGCGATAAACATACGAACTTAGGTATTCGATGCTCGCAACTGCCTTGGTCTCGGGGCTGAAGTCATGGCGCCCCAGAACAATCACATCTTCGCCGCCTTGATTGGTAGGGGGAACCCCCGGCTCCCCCGAGGGCAGTCCACGGTCAAGCAATTGGTGATAATTGACAGTCAGGAAATCCGTATCGCGCCCGCGATACCGGAACTCCGCCCGTGGTGCGAATCCTCGCTTGGAATAATATTCAGAACCAAAAGTAAGGTCCGCGCTGCGGCCGATCACCCAGTAGATTTGTTCCCCCAGGATCAAGCCCTTCGTCGAAGAGGTGCCAATGGTCGGAATCAGGAACCCGCTCTGTCGGCTCTCGGCATTCACCGGATGGTTGACAATGGGAAGAAAAAACAGCGGCACATGCAGCAGCGTGAACCACGAATTTCGCGCTCGCGCCTTTCCGTCGGCCACGCTGATCTTCGAGGAATGCAGCAGCCAGTCCGGATCGGGCAGCCGGCACGAAGTCATGGTGCCGTCGATGACCCGGTAACGCTCGGGGCCGTCCTTGAAGAGCTCCCGCCCGAAAAACAGAAGGGGATTGTTGGATAGGTAGCCCCGATAGGGCGGCGGCGCGCTGCTAAACGCCGACGGCACACTAATGATCGCTACCGGAACCTGACGAGCGCCTATCGATCCTGAGACCTCGAAAAAATGCCCGGTCTCTTGATCGAGGTTCATTGTTCCATGAGTCGCATCGATGATCTCGTCGTCGCGTCCGCCTTCGAGGTGAAGATGTCCCGTGGCCTCGACCTCACTGGTCGCCTCGTTGTACGTCACCTTATCTGCGCGGACAATGTAGTCGCGGTAATCTATTTCGACTTCGCCGGTCAGCGTCCATACATCGCCGCGCTTGCCCTGCTCCTTAGCCGTAATCTTGACTGGAACCCCCTGATTGATCGGGGGAACAACCTGGGCGACGGGAATCTGGTTCTGCGGTTCTTGTCCCGCGCTTAGGTTACCGGCCTGTGGAGTGCTTTGTGACCCTGCTGCAACCGGGGGAAGCTGGTTGGTCAACGCCTGCGCCATAACCTGCTGGTGAAAAAGGCAGTACAGCGTGATACACCAAAACAAGCGGGTCGTCATTTTCGTCAGAGCAAGTGCACGATTCCTGGGGTGCGGCATTGTTTTGGTGCAGCTCTCTCTTGAACGCAACAGACTGGCCACTCCCGGACTTACACGTGCTGGGAACATGCTCTGGAGCGACTTCAGGATAGCAAAGCCTCACCCAAAAAAAAGGGTGTGCCGGATATTGAACAACGCAGAGGATTTGAATTGAGATCGTCATCAGCGGGCGTCGAACTGGATTCATCCCTCCAATCGTCTGAGCAGCCGTCGTCTGAGTGGAAGCGGGAAGCCAATCGGCGTCTGGCCATCCATCGTGCCCGGCGCAACGACCGCGCGACCCTGCAGAGCGCGTTGCCGGGCATGGAACAAGCGCTCGAGCGTGATGAGCAATTCCCTCAGCCAAAAAATAAAACCGTGGCCGATCGCGTGGCCGCCCGTTATGCCAAAGCGCCAACCTACAGCGAGATGCTCGCGAATGAGGCGCGCAATGTCGCCCGCGCGGCCGAAGCGGCGGCCGCGGCGGCAGGCGAAGCCCGCGACGCGGCCCAGGCGATTCTCATCGGTCTCGATATCGACAGCGACGCGGGAGATTCTCCGGAAACGTCGCACTTTCAGCCGCACGATGGATCGAGTCCCTTGCGGCCATCGAATGGGACGTCACGTGGTTACGAGTCACACTCGCAGCGAACCAGCGGATCTCTTATCACCGAGGCCGAGGACGAAAACGATTCCGAAATATTTAGCGAGGAAGAACCGGTGGCTCCGATCCAGCCGCTGCCGGCTAAGCTGATCGAGTTTCCCCGAGAACTCGTAGCCGTTCGCAAGGCACGTCCCCGCCTGGCGGAGGGTCCGCTACGCGAGGAATACGACCGCGCTCCGTCAGGTTCGCAGTTGCGTATTTTTGAGGTCGAGCAGGAGACGATCTCAACCAAACCCGAGGTCGAACCGGTCTTACCGGAATGGTCTCCGATTCGCCTCGACCCACCATCGGCCGCATCATCGCATGACTGGACCCGCCATCACGGCGAAGATTCCGATTCCACGGCCGTAAAAAACCGGACCGCAGCCTCCAGTCTGGAGCTGCCGCTCCAGACCGCTTCGCTCGCCGACCGTCTGATGGCTGGCGTTGTCGATGCGGCCCTGATTATCGGTGGATTCCTGGTATTTGTCTTGGTCTTCGTAGCCTGCACCGTGCATCCCCCGGTCGGCAAGCCAGCCATCATTGGCGCCGCAGTGGCCCTGTGCGCCTTCGCGGCAATCTACCTTTTGCTCTTCTTCAACTTTGGCGCCGACACGCCGGGGATGCGCTATGCCAAGATCGGCCTGTGCACCTTCGACGATGAAAACCCGACTCGGAAGGCCATGCGCCGCCGCCTGGCGGCGGTGCTGCTCTCGGTCATTCCCTTCGGCCTGGGAATCCTCTGGGCGTTCTTTGACGATGATCGGCTCGGCTGGCACGACCGCATCAGCCGGACCTATCAGCGCAGCTATCGATAGGCTGCCACGTCGTCTCACTGCGTGAAATCAGCTCTTACCCGCCGCAATGAATTGACTGTCCCAGCGAACCAAACGAGGTTGACTGGTTTCGATCTTGCCGAAATCCGGGTGCAGCGGGTTAATCAAAACGTTTGTCTCGACACCACCCGTCACCACGCTGGGCACGGCGAGCACAGCGCTGCGAATTTCGACTAGCCAACGATCGCCAAAACTGCGCGTGACGGACTGGTCTGACGCGTCCCAGCTGTCGAAATCGATAGCGAGACCGTTCTCGACTGCGATCGAATCCGGAATCGATATTTCAATGAAAAGTTGGTTTCGCGGCAGCCGGTTCAGGTTCCCGTGCGCCAGAATCTCTAACATCGCTCCGGCGAATGTCTCCGCCGCATAAATCACAGGTCGCCCCGGACTGTTCCAGCGCGCACCCGCTAACCGGGCGCCTGTACCATCGAAAATCGGGAAACGGCCGTCGGCGATGCGAAACGCCCGCATCAGACAGGCAGGCCGTAGAAGATTGCATCCAGCACGTATTCCGCGCGACGGGTGCCAAGCTCAGTCTCGGCGGCCTGCATCGGAGTGCGGCCATCCAGCTCCGGGTGCGGTTTCGTCAGCCACTCGCGCGCGTCTTCCGTGTCGTCCCATACATATTCGGCTGCCGCGATCACTCTGGCCAGACGCTCGGTCCGCTCGCCTTCCGTTCGCGAGAGACGAGTACGTCGCTTGAAAGTCGCCTCAGGTACTACACGGTAGATAGCCTGTCGCACATCTCCTGCAGTCGAATAGACGCGCTCCAGCGTACGTCGCAATGCCACCTTCGGCAGGCCGCCTGAAACGCTGCTCTCTAGGTCCTGAAAGGAACGTACTTCCTGGCCAAGAATCGCGACGCCACCCATCACTTCGGCAATACGTTCTGGATGAATCATAGAAATCCTCGGTATCAGATTACCATGATTCATAGATCAAGTGATACCGGAGCGCCTCTGCCTGTGGCGAGATCAGCAGGTGGACAACGAGACCGGATAGGCGACCGGCTCTGTGTGCTCGTGGTGCTTCATCAAGGATAAGGATAAAGCGGATACGGCTACCGCTTATGGGTTCTCGCGGCCATGGGCTGCCGCCGCAGCCGCTCCAATAATGGCGATCTCGGAGTCTTCCTGCACCACTTCCAGCGTGTAGCTCTGCAGAGGACTCATCTTGACCATCTCCCAGAGATTCTCCTTCAACAGACTCAGATCGAGGCGGCTGATGTCGCGACCGGTGAAGTAGAAACGTCCTGGGCCCTCGAGATGAATCTGGGTCGCCGTGGCCGCAGCCAGCGCCCGATGCCATAACTCGACGAACTGAACGCAGCGCTTGTCGCCCTTTTTCGCCGCCGCGAAGACCTCGTCCGGCTCCATGTCCATAAACCGCAGTCGCATCGCGCGGTGGCCCATAATCCCTTCCATATGCCCGCGTCCCCCGCATCCGCAGAAGTTTTCCTTAGGATCCAGTGAGATCACAGTGTGCCCGCCTTCCCACGGGCCTTCCGCATAGGGGAAGCGACCGAAACCGATGCCATTGCCGATCGTCCACACCCGCGTGAGCCGGTCCAGCTGCCCTTTGGTCGCTGCCAGTCCCGCAGCTACCGCGTCCGCGTCGTTGAAGACGTCCACATAGTATTCCCGTCCCTGCTCCTTGAGTGTCTCCTCGATCCAGTCGCCGATCTTGGCGCCCTTGAGTTGTCCTAGGTTGGGCGAGTCTTCAACCACGCCGTTGCGGACGATGCCCGGCAGCGCCACACCCACTGCCTCGATATCCTCGCCCTCGGGAACCAGGGCGATAATCTCGTTGCAGATGATGTCGCATAAGTCCTCCGAGGGGATCTCCAACAGACCGTTGAACTCCGCGGTATCTTCCGGATACTCCCGCAGCGCAGAAACTTTATGGTCGTGAATCAGGCCTACGATCACTCGTTCGGCCATCACTACTCCGACAGATTTCGCCATAGTCAAATCAACCTCACTTCGCCGCCCGGCAATCCGCCGGCTTCGCCTGCTTATCTCGACAGGCGATTGATCCCATTGAACGCGGCGGCCTTGTAGCATTCGGCCAGCGTTGGGTAGTTAAACACAGTCTCGATGAAGTAATCCACTGTGCCATTCAAAGTCATGACCGCCTGCCCGATAGCCACCAGCTCGGCCGCGCCCTCGCCGATGATATGCACGCCCAGGATCGTCCGGTTCTCTCGATGAAAGATTAACTTCAGACGCCCGGTGGTATCGCCGCGAATCTGGCCACGGGCGATCTCCCGGTAATAGGCCACGCCGACCTCGTACGGAACGTCCTCGTCGGTGAGCTGCTCCTCGGTCTTCCCGATAAAGGAGATCTCAGGAATGGTGTAAATCCCATAGGGATACACGCTCGGGTTGGTATGCACCGTGTCGTCATGAAACATCCGCGCAACCGCGATCCGCCCTTGCTCCATCGAGACCGAAGCCAGGCTGGGAAATCCGATGACGTCGCCGACCGCGAAAATATTCGGCTGCTTGGTGCGAAAATCCTTGTCGACCGGGATGCGCCCGCGGTTGTCCGCCTCAATTCCGGCGGCGGCCAGGTTCAACTCCGCCACATTCCCCTGTCTGCCGACCGCGAAGAGCAGAGCGCCACCGCCGATCCGCTTCTTACTCTCGAGGTTGGCAACGACGCTGCCGTCGGGCAGCTCCTCGACACTCTCCACTTCCTCGCCTGTCCGCATCGTCACGCGCGTGTCGCGCAGGTGATAGCTCAGGGCCTCAATAATCTCCTGGTCGGCGAACTCGAGCAGCTTCGGCCGCTTCTCAATCAGCGTGACCCGCACTCCCAGCGCAGAGAACATGCACGTATACTCGACCCCGATGACGCCGCCGCCAACGATGATCATGGTCTTCGGCAGCTCGGGAAGATCTAAGACCTGGTCACTGTTAATGATGGTGCGGCCGTTGATGGGGACTTTGCTCGAAGAAGCAGGGGTAGTGCCGACCGCGATCAAGATGTTCTCCGCCCCATAGACGCTCGAGCCGCGCGAGCCGGTCACGCGAACATGCTTCGAGTCCTCAAAGCTCGCCACCCCGACCACCACTTCCACGCCATTGCGGGATAGTTGCGCCTCGGTGACATCCACCTCGGTCTTGATCACATGCTGCACCCGAAAGGCCAGGTCGGCCATGGTGATCTTTTCCTTGACCCGGTAGTTCATCCCGTAAACCGATCGGTAGTTGTAGCCGGAAAGATGGAGCACAGCTTCGCGCATGGTCTTGCTTGGAATGGTGCCGGTGTTAATGCACACCCCTCCGACCACGTCCCGCATCTCGATCAAGGCAACGCGTTTGCCGCGCTTTACCGCCGCCACCGCCGCCCGCTGCCCGGAAGGCCCGGAGCCGATTACCAACAAATCGTATTCGTTCATAGCAGGACCAGAATCTCCACTTACTACTCGCAACCGCAACGAAAGGCTAATACGGCCGCATTACCGAGCTTCTCATCGATTATCGACTATCCCATGGCCCGAAACAGACGAAATCAGGGCCGTTCCCAGCGCCACCGGGAAATTTAAGCGCAATGGGGCCATCTTACAGCCCCGATTTCCACCTACCGCGTGAATATTCGTAAAGTCTTGAGCTGGTTGGACGAATTTGGGATATCTGTTCACTCGACCTGCCCTCCTCTTAGACTTACCCCTAATGCTCCTCTACGCCATCACCAGCCGCATCCTCCTCGCCGATACCGAGGTCGAACGCGCCGAAAAACTCGTCGCCCTCGCCGCCGAATGGGCGGAAGCGGGCCTGGATTTCATCCAGATTCGCGAAAGAGATCTCGCCGATACCGAACTACTCCAGCTTGCAACCAGGATCGTTCAAGCCGTTCGTCGCTCCGCGAGTCCCACCAGTGTGCTCGTCAACTGCAGCCCGGCTAGTGGTGAGGTCGCTTCGCAATCGGGTGCGGACGGCGTCCATCTTCCTGGAGGACTGGCCCCCAAGCCGCTTTCGGCAGCGGTGACCCAGATCCGAAAAGGCTGGGAGTCTCGCCGCAAATCCACTGCCATCCCGATCGTCAGCGTCTCCTGCCACACCGTCGCGGACATTCTCGCAGCTCGCGCCGCCGGAGCCTCACTCGCGCTCTTTGCCCCGGTCTTTGAAAAGGCCCTGCCTGGCTCGCCCGCACTTACCGGTCAGGGACTCGAATCCCTCGCCAAAGCCTGCCGCGCCGCCCGCCAACCCGCACTGCAGCCAGCGCTCCCTGTCCTCGCGCTCGGCGGCGTCAATCTCGAAAACGCGGCCGAATGCGTAGCCGTTGGAGCCGCCGGCATCGCTGCCATCCGTCTATTCCTGAATTCCAGCGAGGGGCACGACTGGCAGCGCCTACTGCCCCAGAGCCCTCGGCAAGTTCCAGTGCCGCCACAGCCCTAGAATCCGAAGCAGGAAACAGACGCCCGCGCCGACCGCCGCAGCGGCATTGGACGACAGCCTCAACTTCCGGGCGGCGATCATACATGCCGAGCCCACCAGAGCGGCAGAGGCGTAGACCTCAATGCGCAGGACGTTGGGCACCTGGTTGAGCAAGACATCCCGAATCGTGCCACCGCCGACAGCGGTGATCGTGCCAAGCATGACCGCAACCAGCGCATTCATCTTGTGCAGCCGGGCCTTCACCGTCCCCGCCACAGCGAAAAGCGCAAGTCCCGCCGCGTCGAGCACCTGAATCGCCGCCGGGATCGCCCGCACATAGCGATGCAGAAAGAAAACCAGCACCGCCGCAACGATGGGGATCGTCGGATAGCGCCAGTCCCGCAAGGCGGCAGGCGGAAGCGCACCCAGCAGAATATCCCGGACCAACCCCCCACCCAGAGCCGTGCAGAAAGCCAGCACCACGATGCCGATCAGGTCTAGATTCCCGTTGACGGCAGCCATCGCGCCCTCGATCGCGAAGACAAGGGTGCCCGCAATGTCCGCCGCAAAGAGCAGACGGTCAGGGCCGGACTTCGCCAATAGCTGTTTTGAATTCGGCAAATGCGTCTCTTGATCGATGGCCTTATCCTAAACTCACCTTGAGGCGAACCGTGTGCCTCCCCGCGATGTCTGCTGCCTGGCGGCCAGGTGGTAATCTAGCCCAATACCCACAGGAGAGACCAAACCCTCCTCCGCACTCCATCCCCGGGGAACGTTGCCATGCTGATTACGGTTGTAGACCTGGAACGGGAGCCTCTCGAGTTCGATCTCGCCTTCGAACCCGGCAGCATCGAATACGGTTTCGATTTCCGCCAGCTCGATCCGCTCGCCGTTGACGGCCGCGCCGATCTTATCGTCGAGCATCGCGGCCCGAATGAGGCCATCAACGACATTCGAGTCCGCGCGACCTATAAAGGCCGTTTTGAGGTTCTCTGCGCCCGCTGCCTGGATCCGGTCGAACATCCCCTGGACGGACACTTCGACCTGCTTTTTCGCCCAACCGGCGCGGATGGCGACGCTTCAGAGCATTCCATTACCACTTCAGAGACCGAAATCGGGTACTATCTAAGAGACGGTGTTCTTCTGGAAGATGTCCTGCGTGAGCAGGTGCTTTTGTCGCTGCCGGCGAAAACCTTATGCCGCGAAGATTGCAAGGGGCTTTGCCCCCATTGCGGAAAGCATTTGAACTCCGAGACATGCGCTTGCAACGAGATGGTGCCCGATCCGCGATGGTCGGCTCTGTCCAGCCTGCGCGACCGGGTCAAACACTAGAAAAGAATTCTGGAAGAACGAGTGAATTTCAGTAGTTCCGCGACCCGCGGGCGCGACATGCCGCCCGGGAAGCGTGCAGGAAAGGAAATCTGTAATGGCAAATCCAAAGCGGCGCCACTCCAAGGCCCGCACTTCCAAACGGCGCGCCCATGACGGTCTGACTGCGGTCGGTCTCTCCGAGTGCCCCAACTGCCACGAGCGCAAGCAGCCTCATCGCGCTTGCCCCAAGTGCGGCACTTACAAGGGCCGTGACGTCCTGGAAGTCAAGGAAGCAAGCTAGCTCGACCGCGCATCATGCTGCGACCACCCCCGATCTTCCATTCCGCGTTACCAAAGAACGGATTGACCAACATCGTCCTCGACGCTATGGGATCGGATAAGGCTCCGGAGCCGGAAATTCGCGGAGCAATTCTCGCCTGCCGCGAACATCCGGTACGGGTGCATCTGGTCGGCCCCGAAGCCACGCTCCGGTCGCTGCTCGACGAGCATCTTCAGGGGGAAAGCCTACCCATCGAGATCGTCAATGCCACCGAACGCATCGGCATGGACGAAAAGGCCGCCGTCGCCGTCCGCAACAAGCTCGACAGCTCCATGCGCGTGGGTCTCAAGCTGGTTCGCGAGAAGCGTGCCCACGGGTTTCTCACCGCCGGTAACACTGGCGCGGCCATGGCGACCGCCAAAATGGTGCTGCGAGCGCTGCCCGGCGTCGACCGCCCGGCGCTGACCGCTATCCTCCCGACCTCATCAGGATCGCCCTGTGTCCTGCTCGATGTCGGCGCCAATGTCGAATGCAAGGCGCACAATCTCGAACAGTTCGCCGTCATGGGCGAGATGTACTCGCGCAGCGTGCTCAAGATCGGCCGCCCTCGCGTCGGCCTGCTCTCAATCGGCGAAGAAGAAAACAAAGGCAACGAGCTTACCCGCGAGGCATACGGCCTGCTCAAACAGCTTCCCATCAACTTCATCGGCAACGTCGAGGGCCGCGACATCTACAACGGCAACGCCGACGTGGTCGTCTGCGACGGCTTTGTCGGCAACGTCGCGCTCAAGACTTCCGAAGGACTGGGCAAACTCATCAGCGAAATGCTTCGTGAGTCTCTGACCCGCACCGTCACCGCTCAGGCCGGAGCATTACTGTCCCGCAAAGCCCTCCACGCCTTCAAAAAACGCCTCGACTATCGCGAATATGGCGGAGCGCCGCTGCTCGGCGTTCGCGGCGTCTGCATCGTCGGCCACGGCTCATCGAACGACCGCGCCATCATGAACGGCATTCGCGTCGCCGCCGAATTCGTCGGGGCCGCAGTCAACGAGCGCATCGAACGCGAGTTCACCCAGCATCCTCCCACCCCCCCGCCCATCGGAGGCTTCGGCCTGCCCCTCCAGTAGCCGCACAAAGTCTTGATGGCACAGCGACGTCGGCTCGCAAGCGCGTTTTTCATTTCGAATCGGCCTTTCAGCGCATAAATCATTCTCGATGAGCGCATCGCCCTGATATGGAGTGACCGTGTCAACCTGCGCAATCCGTGGGTCTGTCGGTGTCGTTTTGTTGGCGGTTTTCGAGGACAAAGCCAGCAGCAGTCGGGGCAGTTTAAGCGACGATTGATCAGTCTGATATTCGCGGGTCGAAACCGCATAATCTTGATCCGTCGGGAGCTGCCTCTGACTGTTATCGCGAGTCCGGCTGAGCCTGTCGCATAGGGCAAAACGAGGATTCTCCTTCGTGCTTGCTCCGGCTGCTGCTGGCTCTGTGCTCGAGTTGTGGGTTGCTGTCATCGGTTAGGTTGCTTTTGTTTTTTCATTCTTGGGAGGGTTTTGCTTTTTGTCAGGCGGCCACTCGCTGCGCAGCGTTTGCTTCCGCCCTGGTTCCTATGGCCCAGATGAAGCCCAACAGTTCTCGGCCTACGGCAGTGACGATTTTTCTCTTGTCCTTTCCTTTTGCGGCCAACTTCGCGTATCGCTTGTGCAGCCGGTGTTGCGCTTTCCACGCGATCTCTTTTGCCTCTTCCGATGCACTCTGTTGCCGTTTGCGCAGCCCGGCCCAAATGGCGGGAGGACGATCATAACTCCATGCCGCCTCGACCACGATTCGCCTCAAATGCGCGTTGCCTGACTTGGTAATACTCCCGCGGCGGGTCCGCTTGCCACTGGAGTTCTCGCTGGGCACGGCGCCGCAATAGCCCATCAGTTCCCGCGCACCTGGAAAGCGGGATACCTGGCCTAACTCGGCTGCAATCGTTACTGCAGAAATGTGCGCGACGCCGCGCAATGCCTGCAGATCCGCGATAACTTCTTGCAATGCGGGCGAGGCCAGCTTGACCGCCTCAACGATGGCCTGCTCCAGCCGTACCACCCGCTCTCGCATGTGCTCGACTTCGTGCAGGTAATCCAGCCGCGTCGCCTCCTGAGCCATCTGTGTAAAACGTATTTGCGAGACCCAGATCAGATGCAGATGTGTCCAAGCTCTAACACCAGCCGGCGGACGCTGACCCGAGCGCAGCAGGAATTTGTTAAGCCGGTGACGAGCCCGCAGCTGATCCTGCTTCGCTGCTTCACGCGCACGCACCAAATCGCGCAACGCCTCGGAGCCCTCGTCGGGAACCCAGACCGCCGTCAGATCGCCGGATCGGTAACTGCGCGCCAGCTTCTCGGCATCGCGCCTGTCGGTCTTCACACGGTCGCCAGCCTTGACCGGGACCAGGGACGGCGCGATCACCTCGCACTGCACGCCTAGTTCCGCCAACTGCCAATACAGGACATAGCCAGTCGGCCCGGCTTCATAACAGGCCCGCAACTTCTCGACCGCGCCAAGCTTCTTCAAGAGCTTGCGAACCGATTCCAATCGGTTCGGAATCGTTCCCAGGCTTCGCACCTCGCCATCCGGTTCGGCTATCGCTGCAGCAATCGTTTCGGCATGGACATCTAAGCCCAGAAATCGTAACTTCTCCTTCATGACCGGCTCCTTCCGCTTGTGGCTCTGAACTGCGGTTCCTTACGAACTCACAGCCTAACCCACGATCAGCGCAGCGGCGCCGGTCACTCCATAATGACTGTTCTCGCCATTTGAGCTTTCGCTGCCCAGAAGTTAGTAAACACACAATGCGGTGCATCTCTTGAGTTCAAAAGGCGAACTCAAGAGATGCACCATACTAAGCATGGTCTGCGACAAGGAATGTCTGATTCTTCTCCATTGACTTCGTTAATTTCTGAAAGTCGGCCTGAGTGAGTTGAGCAGGCAGAAAATCTGTCCTGCCATCCGGATGCACAGCATCCTTCATCATCCGCTCGTGGTGATACGTTGACACGCTCAGCATGCGGCACGGATGTTCACTCTTATTGAAGAATGTGTGAGGCGCATTGGGCTGCACCATCAGACTCTCCCCAGCTTCACACGCGTCCCACTCGGTGACACCCTGGTTGTTCCAATACCCGATCGACAGATTGCCTTCCAGCACATAGAAAAACTCTGGAAACGGGTGTTTATGAAGTGGAATACCCATGCCCGGCGCGAACGTGCTCTCGAAGATAGAGAACGTGTAGCCCGTGTTCTCTCCCAAGGCTCTCCAGAGCAACTTCATTTGCCCGACATCAAGCGCCGGACCGCCTGTTTTGTTGTTCTTAATAACGTTGTGATGAATGACTTCTTCAAGTGGCGTAGGGAAGTTTGACATATAAGTATCCTTTCGTGAACGAAGTTGTGCTCTGGGGTGAACGCCCGAGCTTGTGAGTTGCGCAGCTAGCACTCCGCTAGTCCCGTGAGTTTCCACAGTTATCTGTCGCATGAATCGTTACAGGCCGTTACACAGCCGATCGGATTGCCTCGACAAGAGAGGTGGCTGATCCTCGCCGAGATCTTGCTATGTGGTCGTCACCGTCACTGCCCGACGCACATACAGCCCGCTTTCGAGGTGCTGCACCATGAAGGCTGCCAGATCGGCCCGCCCAATCTTGTGCGCCTTTTCGCCGCCTTCCGTGCTCAGCACCCTGGCAACGCCGGTCTTCTCGCGGTCGGTCAACATCGGCGGCCGCACGAGCGTCCAGTCCAAGTTGCTGCCTTCGATCTCGGCCTCCATGCCCGCCTTGTCTACCAGCAGACCCCGCAGAAACGTCCGCATGAGTACGTGTTCGTTGAAGAAGCCAGCGTTCTTGACGCTCTCGCCCGCACCCACCACTGAAATCTTCAGCAGCCTCCGCACGCCATTGCGCCGCATGGCGTTCAACAATATTGTGTGCCGCGCTCGTTTCCATCGTCGTCACTTTCCACGGCGTCTTGCCGCCGAGCGCGTCGATCACCGCATCCTGTCCGGCTACCGCAACGTCGACCGCGGCCGCGTCCAGCACGTCGCCCGCAACAACCCTGACATTCGCCTTCTTGTACTGCGCGGCACCGCGCACGAAAGCCGTCACCTTATGCCCAGCAGCCAACGCCTCATTTACCAGCGCCTCTCCGCTCTTGCCCGCTGCTCCAATCACTAGAACTTTCATCGCATCCTCCTATTGCCTTGTATATGGCCGCCAATCCAAATACGCGACCTGACAATTAGAGACCCATACTAACCAATGGTTGCAAAATAAGCAGTGGTTTTACACCAATGGTTATAAATCAACAAGTGGTCGCAAAATGCGTCAAAACGAACTAAGCTATTGAAGTGACATCCACATCACCAAGTCGTCGGGTAGAGCGTAAGGAGAGGTTGCGGAGCGAAATCCTTGCGGCTGCCAGCAAAATGTTTGCCGATCGCGGCTACGAAGCCGTGACGCTTCGCGAGATCGCTAAAGAAATCGGCTATACTCACGCCGTGATCTATCAGCATTTCCCCGACAAATGGCACATTCTTGCCGAGTTGAGCAGCGAGACGATCGGGCTGATGGTTCAGGACTTCGACGCTATCGCCGCGAAACATCTTGCACCGAAAGAGCGTCTTTTTGCGACTTCACGCGGCTTGATTCAGTTCTGCACTGCCCATCCGCAACAGTTCCGTAACGTCTTCTTCGGGCCTGAGAACCGCAACGGCGTCCGCGCTGGACAATACATCAACGACCTTGGCGCCCCGTTGTTTGGGCGTTTCGTGCAGCTCTTTTTCGATGTTGCCAAGGATGAAGAATTGCCAAATAGGGATGACATGGTGATAGCCCACACATGGTGGTTTACGATCTTTGGCCTCGCCACACTCATGGTCATCCAAGGGGTTGTGCCTGACTTGCCTGACCAGACTCTCGTGGTTGAGCAAACGATCGCAACGCTTTGGGCAGGCGTTCAGGTTGTTCCGCGATTGCCGAAGAGCGCAATCACTAAGCGATCCAGCCGATCCAGTGCCTCAAAGCGCTAACAGCTTCTGTCTTCGCGAGAAGTTCCCAAACTTGGCGCCCATATCGGTGCATACGTTTAGGGTTGTGCTTACGCGCTTGCCGTAGACGATGATGGCGGTCTTCGCGGCGGCGCAGGGCGGGGCTGCCTCAGTCAACACTCTCTAAGAGTCACGGCTCCCGAGGCTTCTCGATATCTGGTATGCCGGGTCTAACCCTGCGCGGAACACGGCATTTCCTGCTAAATGCGCATGTCGCCGGGAGAATTCTCGTTTTACGCCAAATCGCCGAGTCACTCGTCGAGTTCAGATCAAACCGACCCGCTCCAAAACCGTGTCAAGTGCCTTCCTCGCCAACACCACACCCTAACCATAAATATCCCAGTCACTTACAGGCCGAAAAAGTTGGCGTAGTGAAACCACTCCACTTGATAAAATAGAAATAGAGAGTAAGAACAGAAGGTGGCCGGGGCCGCCTTTTCTCATGCTCCAAGTGCCCACCGGCTGGTGGGATCGGGGCATGATCTCTAAGGCAAAACTGCGAAGAAATGGCCCTAAGTCATTGAAAACAGCGACTCTGTGAGTAACAGGAATGGAATGACGACTTTACAGCGACGAAGCTAGCTTAAACCGCTGAAACTAAACGGCTTACTTGCAGAGACAGGGGGTGGGGGGTACCCCACATCCCGCTCGGAGAAAGCGTTGGCAGCGGCCGGCAAGATCGGGTACTCCACCCCCGCGACATCTGGATATACTCGAATCACTTCTGCCGGAGAGACCATGAAAGCCTTTGCGCTGCCGTTATTGTGCCTCACCGTCGCGCCCTTGGCGGCCCAGGACCTTCCCGCCTTCGTCAACAGCGAACTACCCGGCCTTGTCGACACTTACAAAGGAATCCACGCCCACCCCGAACTCTCTCACCACGAAGAGCACACCTCCGCCCTGCTCGCCGACGAACTACGCAAGGCCGGCTACACCGTCACCGAGCACGTCGGCAAATACCCCGACGGCAGCCAGGCCTACGGAGTCGTCGCCATCCTCAAGAATGGCGACGGCCCGACACTGCTCATCCGTACAGATCTCGACGCGCTTCCAATCGTCGAGGAGACCGGAGTTCCCTACGCCAGCACGGTCAAGACCAAGAACGCCGCCGGTCAGGATGTCGGCGTGATGCACGCCTGCGGCCACGATATCCATGTGACCACGATGATCGGCGTCGCCCGCGCACTCGCCGCCGAGAAGAGCAGCTGGCACGGAACGGCAATGCTCATCGGCCAGCCCTCTGAGGAGACCATCGACGGGGCCAGGGCCATGCTCGCCGACCATCTCTACGAACGCTTCGGGACGCCCGACATGGCGGTCGCCCTCCATGACACCAACACCCGCGCCGCAGGCACTGTCGGGATAACCAGCGGCCCGGCGCAGGCCAGTTCCACCTCGGTCGACGTGACCATCCGGGGCATCGGCGGCCACGGCGCGGCGCCGCAGCTGGCCAAGGACCCGGTCGTCATGGCGGCCGAGTTCATCGTGCAGTTGCAGACCATCGTCAGCCGCCAGGAAAACCCGCTCGATCCCGCTGTGGTGACCGTCGGCCGCATTTACGGCGGGACCAAACGCAACATCATCCCCAACGAGGTCAAGCTGGAGCTGACGACCCGTTGTTTCAGTGACCACGCGCGGCAGGTGATCCTCGACGGCATCAAGAACACTGCGCGGGGCGTCGCTGTCTCCAATGGAGTCCCAGAAGATCTCTTCCCCATCGTCACCGTGCTCGATGCCGAGTCCACGCCGGTGAATTACAACAATCCTGCGCTAACCGCCCGAGTGACGACAGCGCTGGTACAGGCGCTCGGTGCGCAGAACGTCATCGACGAGCCGCCGCTCATGGCCAGCGAAGACTTTGGCGCCTTCGGCCTCGAGGGCCATAAGATTCCGACTGTGATGTTCTGGCTCGGCGCGATAGACCCGGAGAAGTTCGTCGCAGCCCAGGCCGCTGGCAAGCTGCTTCCCGGGCCGCACAACAGCCATTTCCAACCCGACCCCGAACCAACCCTCCGCACAGGAGTGATCGCGATGACCTCGGTCGCTATCGCTTTACTGCAGAAATAGAACCGGTTGAGGGTGCGAGTACTTTGTGCAGCAAGAGCGCCGTGGCTGGAGCGATGGAGTCCGCTTGCAGTTCGGGCATCGGAAACGACGCAGACCGTTGCGGTGTTTCCCGAAGCGCTGGGAATCGACTTGGCAGCCCGTGCAAGTCATCGTTTGGAGGGTTTTGTGTCTCACTCATCACGGTTAAAGATTACAGCGAGCGCTTGCTGTTTGTCAAATAGATTCCCCTAGAAGAACAATGAAATTACAATGAAATAACAGTGTTATTATGGGAAACGGCAGAAAAGGGAACGCGGTCGAAAGCCAGAGTTTCACGATCACTCTATCTGCGGATTCAATTCGGCTGCTCGATGCAATCGCCAAGAGGGGAATTTGGGGCAAGAATCGTCCAGAAGTTGCGGCCCGCTTCATTGATCGTGCACTTGAGGAGTTTGTTGATCGCCCAAAGGCGAAACTGCCAGAACTCGATTTGACGGCGGGGGAGGATTAAAAATGGCAGAGATGATCCTAGCGAGAATTCGGCGGTGTCGGTATTGCAGGCGTGAAATGGCGTGCTCACCTCTCGACTATGAGCAGAATCCCTTTTGCACATCTTGTCTCGATGAGAGAGTTCGGCGTTTAACTCCAAAAGGAAAAATTAAGTGGAAGAGACAGGGCAACTACGTTATTCCAGAAGTCTCTCAAACACCTCTTCCAAGTGGACGTAGGCGTCCCTCTCGCTGAGTCCAGTTTTCCAGTTTTCACTCTCGCATTTTTTACGCCTCGGCTGAGAACTCATTTGGGTGAACGTTTGCACGCCCCATAATCCACCGTAGTTTTGCAGCTCTACGATGAGGGAGCACTGACCGATACGCTCTGCTCTCCAGCGAAATCCCCCCAATAGCAAAGGCTCCGTTGACCAATCGAGTATGATATCCACTCGACTCAGCGCATCGGCCATTGCAGTTGCGCTTTGAAATCGGTCAGCGGGATCAACTTTGAGCGCCTTCCTAACCAAAGTCCACAACCGTGACGGTACATGCGGCATAAATTGATTCCGATCCGGAAATTTCCCCTTTTCGATTCTCGCCTCTAAAACGGCAGTATCCGCCGGAATCTGAGCGTCGTAGAAAGGGTCTCCGTTCAATGCCCGATACAGCAGCAGGCCTGCATGATAGATGTCTGCTAGGAGTGTCGCCACGCCAGTACTAATAACTTCCGGCGGACGGCTGGACTCATACAGTGGCGGGATTGTGACCGCTCCAGTTGGAGAGATTATGCGCGATTGGCCGAAGTCCGCCACTAGAGGCTGATTCGTTCTCGAAAAAAGAACGTTTGATGGTTTCAGATCGAAGTGGACGTATCCAATCTGGTGAATGTGCGCAAGTCCAGCTAACATTCCCTGTGCGATGCGCTGGACTTCACTCAGCTGCAACGGGCGATCCTGAATTCGATCTGCTAATGATCCATTCGGATAAAAGGGCATTATCAAGGCGATTATGTCGGGAGTTTCACAAGATGTTTGAACTTCTATTACATTCTCGTGCGAGGCTGCGAACATCGCGTTTGCTTCAGTGAAGTAGGGCCGCGTTCAAAAACTGCGACTTTCCTATTTCTTTTGCAACAACTTGTCCCCCAAGTTGAGGATCGAGGACTAGATAGACTTCAGAGTTCATGCCCTGTCCGACACCAATTGGTCGAATGTGTGTATAGGTAATTGCGCCAACCCTTTTCATATTTGGGTTAGTCTCCAGGAAGCACGGCGACTGCAACAAGAACAGCTTCTCGGGCGAGAAGGAGTTAAGGCCGTCAGGTCTAGGCCGCGAAAATCACCAGAGTCTATATATTTCTTGGCACGGTGGGTGCCTAACTTGCCGGATATAGTCCCTAGCGCTCCCAAGCTGACCGGGATACCCAACTCATCAAGTGTTTGCAACATGACTCCTTCGATGCGTAGCCGACGGCGTGATCCTTCTTTATTGCCTCCACGTGCAATCTGCTCTGCCGAACGTACTGGAGCCGCAGCCTTATCGTATGCAACTAGGATGGGAGAAGACTTGGTTCCCTCAACGATTGCCCAATGAATCCGTTGCGCTTCTGCTCTCAAACCGAGCGAACGCTTCATGATGCAGTCATATTAACAGCCTTTAGCTGCTCTTATCATTTGATTTCCTGGGCCGACCACCTCCATAATTCTTGCGCTTGGCTGCCAGTTGCCGAAAGTATTCACTGCCACGCTTAGCGGTCATAGAGCCGCCTTTGCTGCCCAGTATGCGGGCCGCTGGCAGCTTGTCCATAGTGAGAAGATCATCCGTCAAGGCGAGGGCGGACTTCAGTAGCTCCCGGCACCGGGCGGACTCAGGAAATGTGGCAGTGGACACGATAAGATCGGTCTGCGAGAGCAGCCGTTTGAGCGTTTTTAGTTCGACTCGATTTGCAGCCATACTCCAACGATACGGATGGATTATCGGAAAGCAAGCGCTTGCTGTTTCGCTTCAACGCACTTTTCAGACACTACCCAACCCCCGAGCCAACCCTCCGCACCGGCGTCATCGCCATGACCACGCTAGCAATCGCACTATTGCAGAAATGAAACTTGGTTCTCTAGGTTCTTTCCCTAGCCCCTGGTCCCTGGCGAAAAAGCTGTTAAGCTCCTTCCAGTGCCGGTTTCCCTGCTAACCCAAGTTAAATCAAAGAGATAAAATTTCTCAAAAGTTGGCGTAGTTGTGGAGAGTCAAGAGGTTGTTCCGGTTCAAGCCGGAGCGGGAAGCTGGGGTGTTGAGGTTGAGGCTAGCATGGGGGCGGTGGAAGTTGTAGTCGTGGAGCCAGAGTTCGAGGTTGAGCTGGCGCTCCAGAGAGTTGGAGTAAGTGCGGGCATAGGCCCATTCGCGGAGAGCGGTTTGGATGAAGCGTTCGGCCTTTCCGTTGGTGCGCGGAGTGTAGGGCCTGGTGAAGCGATGCTGGACATGTTGCTGGAGAAGGATGTTCTTGAAGCGCGCTTCGCGGTAGCAGGAACCGTTGTCGGTGAGCACGCGGCGTATGGAGATGGCAAAGCGGGCGTAATAGGCCCTGGCCATGAGGAAAAAGAGAATCGCCGAGCGGTGGGTCTGGTCCGGCATCATGGCGGCGAAGCTGATCCGGGAGTGGTCGTCGATGGCGATGTGCAAATACTCCCATCCGGCGCCGCGCGACTCCCGTCCACGCGCGCCATGGATGCGATGGCCGGGGCCCAGGATATGGGCCAGTCGTTTGACGTCGAAGTGGATCATGTCGCCGGGCCGGGGGTGCTCATAGCGAATGACCGCAGGCGGTGGATCGAGCGAGCCGAGGCGGTTCAGTCCGGCACGGCGCAGGATGCGGCTGACCGTAGTCCGGCTGAGGCCTACTTCGCGGGCGATCCGCCAGCCGTTGTAGCGCAACCGGCGAAGAGCCAAAACCTTTTCCAATAAAGGCAAGGAAGTGGTTCGCGGACAACAGCGTGGGCGTGAGGAACGGTCCCGCAACCCGGCCACACCCTCGGCCCGATAGCGGCGCACCCACTTGGCGGCAGTCTTGGCGCTCACCTTGAAACTGACCGCGGCCAGCTTCAAGGTGGACTTCTCCTCAACCACACTTCTCGCCAATCGCTCTCGTAGATACACCGTAAGTCTGGCATTCTGGTGATAGTCCATTCGATCTCTCCGAAAAACTGTTTGCTCGTCACAACCAGCTTCTCGCGCTCAGATCGAATGGACAACCTGTTGAAACTTCACACGTAGTGAATGGGGTCAGCTTGATAAAATAGAAATAGAGATCAAAGCAACGGACAAAGGCGGCCAAAGCCGCCTTTTCTCATGCCCGCGAAGACTGGAATAGCCCAACTTGTTCGCTGAGTAACTGAAAACTGACAACTGAGAAGTCCGTAAGTCCTTCGCCATGAAGACTCTGCGGATAAGCCGCCCGGAATGACGAACTTATCCGACCCATTGGCGCTCAATCGCTCAATCCATTCAAAATAAACGGCTTATATGCAGACTCTGGGGGTGGGGGGGTACCCCGTCGCCAGGGCGCTTGCGCCGGGAAGCAATCTCCGTTTGAATAGCCATTGACATGAACGACAAGAAAGTCGCATTCCTCTTCCCGGGTCAGGGATCGCAATTCGTCGGCATGGGCCGTGATTTCTACGACAACTCCCCCATCGCCCGCCAAACCTTCGAAGAGGCCGACGAAGCGCTCGGCTTTTCGCTCTCTACGCTCTGCTTCGATGGCCCCGAGGAGCAGCTTCGCCTCACCGAGAACACGCAGCCAGCAATCTTCACCGTCTCGATCGCCGCGCAGCGGGTGCTGGCGGAGCGCGGCATCACGCCCAGCGACGTCGCCGGACATTCGCTAGGCGAATACTCCGCCAACGTCGCCGCCGGAACCATCAGCTTCGCCGACGCCGTGCGCACAGTACGCAGCCGCGGCCAATACATGCAGGAAGCTGTACCCGCAGGAGAAGGCGCAATGGCGGCGATTCTAGGTATGCCCGCTGCCGAGGTCATCAAGGCCTGCGAGGATGCCTCTGCCGAGACCGGAGCCGTCGTCGCCGCCGCAAACATCAATTCGCCTTCACAGATTGCAGTCTCCGGAGCAACGGCTGCCGTCGAACGCGCAGTCGCCCTCGCCAAAGAGCGCGGAGCAAAGAAAGCGGTGATGCTCCACGTCAGCGCACCATTCCATTGCCCACTTATGCAGCCCGCGCAGGACCGTCTCGCCGGGCTGCTCAAGGCGCTGCCCTTCGCGCCAGCGCTCGTGCCGCTTGTCGTCAATGTAGACGCAAAAATGACCACCGATGCCGAAACGCTGCGTGACGCTCTCATCCGCCAGGTCACCGGGACCGTCCGCTGGGTGGAATCGATGCAGGTCTTGATCGCTGAAGAGCCGGACTTTTTCCTCGAAGTCGGTCCCGGCAAGGTACTCAGCGGACTACTTCGCCAGATCGACCGCGAGCAGAAGCACGCGCACGTCCAGGACGGCGCGACGCTCGATCATGCATTGGAACTCTTGAATTCGGTGGAAGCTCTAAATTCTTAGTGGTCAGTTTTCAGCAAAAAGCGACTTCAGCCATCGATGCTAAAGACTAAAAACTAACGACTAACAACTTCCGTCAAGGCCCGACATAAAGTTCAACCGGAGAAAATCCGATCTGTTTCGTCTTGTCGTCAACGCGCATAAACAGCGGCGTCTTGCCGCCGTTGATGTAGATGCCGATCACCACGCCGTTGCCGTAGGCCTTCGCCATCACAATCTGGTGGCTATGGATCTTGCCGTAGTCGCTCATCGGACCCCAGTCCTTGGTGAACTGGTCGAAGTCATAGGCCGAGTATTTTTCCTTGTGCTGCTGCCAGTCTGGATCGTGGTTCCACATGGCATAGGCCTGATTGAAATCCCCGGCCTCGACCGTCTTCATAAACGAGTTGAGCCGATGCTCGGCTGGCCACGCCCAGAACTCAAAGCTGTGAAAGACCGTGTTCCAGAGAACCACGTAGACGAGGATCACGACGCCAAACGCGACCAAGGCGCCGATACCAATCTGACGGTTCCGTTTGGCCGCCTTCTCGTCAAATTTAGGTGCATCCAGCAGCGTCATCGTTTGGAACTTCCTCTTGCAACTTCAGATGCAAACAGCGTCCATTGAGATCACGACATTTCCACTCTACTATGACACCGCAGGCGGCCGGTCAGTTCCCTGCGGGCACTATCGGCTGAAGCTCGTCTCGTCCCTGTCAGCCCGCCGCTCCAGCGCCAGCTCGATCAGCCGGTCGATCAGCTGCGGATAAGCCAGCCCCGACGCCTCCCAAAGCTTCGGATACATGCTGATTTTGGTAAACCCCGGCAGCGTATTGACCTCGTTCACGAAAATCCGTCCTGATTTGCCGCCCCCGGTCTTTTTGTTCTTCGACTCCGGCTCCATGAGGAAGTCGACCCGCGCCAGTCCCGAGCAATCGCAGGCGCGAAATGCCGCAATCGCCATCTCCCGAATCAGCTTCGACTGCGAGCGGCTGACCTTGGCGGGAATGATCGGCACCGACGCATCGCTCACGTACTTCGCCTCGTAGTCGTAGAACTCCTTGCCGGGAACGATCTCGCCGATCACCGACGCCTCGGGCGACTCATTGCCGAGCACGGCAACCTCCAGCTCCCGCGCCTTGCCTTGGGGATTTCGCTTCGATCCTCCGACGCCCTGCTCGATAACGATCTTGCGATCATAGTTGGCGGCCAGATCGATGGCCGGCCCAAGCTCGCTGCGGTCATGCGCTTTACTGATCCCAACCGAAGAGCCAAGGTTCGCCGGCTTCACAAACATCGGATACTTGAGCGATTCTTCAGCCCGCTTCACGATCTTCTTCGGCGACGATCGCCAGTCGCGGCGCAGGAAACCGATATGTTTCGGAGTCGGTAGTCCGGCCGCGGCGAAGAGCCGCTTCATGATGTCCTTGTCCATCGCCGCCGCCGAGCCCAGCACGCCCGAGCCGACGTAGGCTATATTCGCCATTTCGAAGAGCCCCTGAATAGTGCCGTCTTCGCCAAACGTGCCATGCAGCACGGGAAAGATCAAGTCAACCTTCAGCGATTCGCCCAGAGCAGTCGGCTGGATTCCTCCCGCCGACGCCGAACTCGTCAACCCCTCTTCCCGCAGAGTTGAAGTCTCGCCGAGAGCGTCCGCAGCCCCCGACAACAGCGCCGCGGCGCCGGAAGAAGTGATCCAGCGGCCTTCCTTGGTAATGCCAACCGGAACGACATCATACTTTTTCGGATCGATGGCCTTCAAAATTGAAGCGGCCGAAAGCAGCGAAACCTCATGCTCGCCGCTGCGTCCGCCAAACAAAATTCCTACGCGAAGTTTTCCTGACATGCGACCTTGATTGTACGAGGAGCGGCCCTGCGGGCGCGGCCCCGAGCTAGTGGCTGAAGATGTACCCGTCGAGCGACCAGGTAATCGCCCAGTCCATCGATAGATCGAGCAGGATTCGTATTCGCTCGCCGCATACTCGCCCTCCGGCTGGTTGAGCAAAATCTCTCGATCCGCCACTTCGTCCTCCGAAGACTTGTAAATATCGCCGCTGAAAATCCGTGCGAAGCCGGTATGCTCGGCCAACACCTTTTCCTGTTCGTGATTCACATAGAGCAAATCCAGCTCACCGGGGCGGTCTCGGAAGTCTCTTTCAATCCTCTTGATCAGCCGCCGCAGCACGGCGGCGCTGAACGGATTGAAGAGAAACACGACGCAAGGATTACCAGGGAATTCAAACTCGGTCGCGTCTTGAGCATGGATGCGCATCGGGCAGCGCGCCCGGCCCGACGTCGTCCAGGCAGCAAGATTCTTCGCGGCAATGGCCGACAATTCAGGGTTCAGTTCGACGCCAATCACTTCGCGAAACGGCATCTCCGCAGCAAGCAGCGTGCCCCGCCCCATCCCCGCCCCCAGATCGACAAAGCTGTAGCTTTCCGGAGGAAACGCTGGCTGGCCAAGCCGCCATCGTTCGCAGATATCGCGAAAGATCGAAGGAGCAACGCCGTAGTAAGCGGTGTTATGGCGATCATGAGCGTGCCCTGCCTTCAGATGCCGGCCGCTCACCAGTCCACTCGTCTGCACGCCAAACTCAAGGTCGAAGGGATGGCGCATAAATCCATCCTTCACCCGCAAACCAGGCAGCATCCGTCGCCTTCCGCCTTTTGCCACCAATACTCCTCGCTTGCGCTATCTCTGTAGTCTGGCACGAAGAACGGCGCAGGGCCCCGTTTGTACTCGAGCATCGCATCCTTCGGGATGCTTCTCGAACTACTGAAATTGACTTTGTCATCTCGACCGGAGCTACGCCGCCGGACCGGCATTCCTGCTCGACTGTCATTGGTGCGCCAAGCGAACTGCGAGCCCTCATCCGGAGGAAGAGTAGGTGGACACACCGAGGCCCGGGCGCTACGACAAGCGTCCGGGCCTCAGGGTGATGGCGGGCTGGATCACTCGATCGTTTTGACCTTTCCGTATCCGGCGTCCGTGGTATACGCCACCACTCTGTTGACCGTCGTTTCGGCGACATAGAGTCGGTGATTGATCGGATCGACAGCGATGCCATAAGCGGGCGCCGGAAGGGTCAGAATCGTGCCGTAACCCTCACCGTTGGCGGTGAAGATCTCCACCGCGTTGCTCGAAGGAACCGTCACGAACTGGTTGCCAAAAGCGTCCTGGGCCTCTCCGCCAGCCACGGGTGAATCTGGGTAAGCGTACGAAAATGCCACGCCGTAGTGAACTGCCTCACCCGTATTCTGAACGTACTCCAGAGTGCCGTTTGCCGACGAAATGCTCCACACTGAAACATTGCTGCCCCAGGGCCCGATCGCCGTGCCGCCGACGGTTTGGCGTCCAATCGGCGTACCATTGTCCAAGTACAAGTGCACCGTCCCAAACGCATCCAGCACCCAGATATCGTTGTCTCCGTCGATGTACATGCTCGTTGGGTTGACGAGGGTAGGGTCGGTGATGGTGTTAATCAGCGCATATTGAGGGGAATAAACGGTGATATTGTTCCCGCCATTATTCGCCACGAAGATATTGCCGCCGAAGGCCACTGCAACGGCCGCCGGGAACTCCATGCCAGCGCTGATCGTCCCGATATGCTGCAGCGCGTGGTTGTAGACGGTGACGTTGTTGCCAAAGATGTTCGCGACATAAATGTTGCCGGCAGTATCGACTGCCAAACCATAGGGATAGTTGAGAGTGGGTGTAACCGCTGCGGCTCCAGTCGCGGTGGCATCCTGCGTTATCGTCCCTTCGTGCTCGTTTACCGTCGCGGGCTGTCCAAGGTTGAATGTGGACTGGTGGCCGGTCCTGGCGGGTTGGATTTCGTGTGGCAGCGAGGAAGGCTTCGCCTCGTAGGAGTTCACCGGCGGGTGAGGCAGCGGATTGCGCGACTCTTGGGCCTTGACCGTGGAGCCGAGGATGCACGCGGTGACCAGAATGACGGTTGGAACCAGGGCGATGGGGCCGCCATTGATGGATATGCGCGAAGTCTTAACCGCGCTCGAAGTGACAACTGGGGTCTGCGGAATGTGTGACATCGGAAACTCCTGCTCGCCTTCGCGAATTAGAATTTGTCTGCAGCGGAAGGCCGATATTTTCGGCGGTTTCTTCCGGTTTCACAGTTGTTAGCGACGCCAGGGGAGAAATTCCCTCATTTGAGGCGAATAAAAATTAAACTAGCCGCCTAAGATCGGAATCCATGGCGGGGAATTTCTTCCCACCCCTGACTGCGGGGCGGTTCGAATGAGCGGAGAGGGCGGGACTTATGGTCGATCGCGAAGAGAACACAATGACGAAAGGTGCAGGAGTTTTTGACATTCGTGCGATCGCCGGCAACTTCCCGGCGACCGCCAGCACCATGCTCATCGACACCCGGCTCACCGACGAGCCGGAGGCCAGCGCCCGGGTCTTCCGCGTCTATAGGCCGGTGCCGGCGCACCACCACGCGACCTGCGATGAGTATTTGCTTGTAATCTTCGGACGCGCGCGGTTCTTCATCGCCGAGGAGCCCCCGTTCGAACTCGAACCAGGCCAGCTCGTCTTCTTCAAGAAGGGCACGGTCCACGGAACCAGCGAGATCCTCGAGGAACCATTCGTGGTCTTTTCAGTGGATACTCCGCGCCGCGATCCCAAAGACGTCATCTTCGTAAATCCCAAAGACGGAACGCCGGAAGAGTTTATTCAGAGTCAAGTGTTGTATTGAAGAGCTAAAGGATCTTCTTCCCAAACGCGGAAGCGGTTAGCTCGACCGCCAGGTCCGCGGTGCGGTTGTGTTCGTCGATCACCGGATTCACCTCGACGATCTCGAAGCTGAGCATGCCTCCGTGATCGGCCATGATTTCCATCGCCAGGTGCGCTTCGCGATAGGTCGCGCCGCCGCGGACGGGCGTGCCGACGCCGGGTGCGTCTTCGGGGTCGATCCAGTCCATGTCGAGCGAGACGTGATAGCCGGCCGTCCCGCGCTTGGCGGCCTTCAGCGCCGCTTCCATCACGCGGCGCATCCCGCGCTCGTCGATGTCACGCATCGTGTAGACCTCGGTGACGCCCGCGCGGCGGATATTTTCCTTCTCCGCGCCATCGATGTCGCGAACGCCGATGATCACTGTGTTCTCCGGCAGCACCTTAGGCGAAAAGCCCAGAATATTGCTCAATGGTGCGGGCCCAAGCCCCAGCAGCGCCGCCAACGGCATGCCGTGCACGTTGCCGCTCGGTGAGGTCTCCGGCGTATTAATGTCGGAATGGGCATCGATCCAGATCAGGCCGATCTTCTGGTCCTGGCGACGGTAGAACTCCGAGACTCCTGAGACCGTCCCGGCCGCCACCGAATGGTCGCCACCCACCACGATCGGCGTCACCCCTTGCCCGAGGGTCTTGATCACCGCTTCGGCCGCCTTGGTGCAGGTGTCGGTGATCTCGTGAAGATAGCGCGCGTTGGTCTCCCCGAAGCTCTTGGTTTCGGCGATCGCGACGGCGATGTTGCCGCCATCTGTCACCGTATGGCCGAGCGCCTCAAGCCGAGCCGCAAGCCCGGCGACGCGCATCGCCGAAGGGCCCATATCCACGCCGCGGCGAGACTGGCCCAGGTCCAACGGGACGCCAAGGATACGAATCTGGCGCACCGGCACAGCCTGTACACTTACGCCTGTTCTGTCCTTAGGATATTGTTTGCCGCCACCACGACCTGCGTCGGCATCCTGGTCTACGAGAACTGCTGTCAACCTTGCCATAGAACAACCCTGCCAATCTTTTTTCGATCACTCGCGCTACGGATAAATCCGGTTCAAAGTACGCGCGAACGGGATCGTTTCCCGAACGTGTTCCAGTCCGCAGATCCAGGCGACGGCCCGCTCGATCCCCATGCCAAACCCGGAGTGGGGCACCGACCCATACCGCCGCAGATCAAGATACCACTGGAAGGCCTCGATTGGCAGATTGTGCTCCTCGATGCGTTTTTTCAGTAATTCATACGACGCCATACGCTGCGATCCGCCGATCACCTCGCCGTATCCCTCCGGCGCCAGCACATCGACGCAGAGAGCGTACTTAGGGTCCTGCGGGTCGGGCTCCATGTAAAACGCCTTCACCGCCGCCGGATACCGATGCACCATCAGCGGGCGGTCGAACTGAGAAGACAGGTAGGTCTCGTCCGGCGAACCGAAGTCGTTGCCATATTCAAATTCGTTCTCAACCAGCCCCTTCGCGTGCGCTTCGCGAAGCATCTGTACCGCGTCGTCGTAGTGGATACGCGGGAATGGCGCACGGATAGCCTGCAGCTTCGTAACATCGCGTCCCAACACCGCGATATCCAAAGCCCGGCGTGTGAGCACCCGTTCAACGATGAAGCTGAGGAAGTTCTCAGCCAGCTCCATCAAGTCTTCGAGGCCGGCGTAAGCCAGTTCCGGCTCAACCATCCAGAACTCAGTGAGATGCCGCCGTGTCTTCGACTTCTCGGCGCGAAAGGTCGGCCCGAACGAATAGACCTTGCCCAGCGCCAGCGCCGTGCTCTCAATATACAACTGGCCGCTCTGCGTAAGGAACGCCTCGTCTCCGAAATAGTCGACGGGGAACAAGGTGCTGGTCCCTTCGCAAGCCGCCGGAGTAAGGATCGGTGGATCGGTCAGCGTAAAGCCGTTATCGTCCAGATAATCCCGCGCCGCCTTAATAATCTCGGCGCGAATCCGCAGAATCGCCGATTGCCGGGGGGTCCGAATCCAGAGGTGTCGATGCTCCATCAGGAAGTTGACGCCATGTTCCTTGCGTGTGATCGGGAACGGATCGTCATCAGGAACTCGCTGCACCACTTCGACTGCTTCCACATCGAGTTCATAGCCGCCCGGCGCGCGCTTATCAGCGCGGACCTTGCCCGTAACAATTACACTCGATTCCTGGGTGAGTTGCCGAATGGTCTCAAACGTCTCTGGCGTTACTGCGGCTTTGGGCACAATGCCCTGGATCGTCCCCGTGCCGTCGCGAAAGATAGGGAAGAGCAGCTTGCCGCTTTCGCGCAGCGCGTAAAGCCATCCACGAAGAATTACCGACTGCCCCTCATGCTTGCCGATACCGCCAATCGTAGCGAGCACCGCATTTGTCGCAGTCGTTGTTACGGATTCGGAAACGCTGTTTTCTGTCATAGTGTTCTCTGGGAAAATGGCTCAAATCTCCAGCCGCGCAAAAGCCTTGCGGGCTTTTTCGGCCGCGGCTTCGACGGTGTCTTCAAGGGCGTAGTGGATCTCGAGCAGGCCCGCCTCGACCTTCGGCGCCGTCTTTAATTCGGCCATCGTCGCCGTCCAATCGATGGTCCCTTCACCCGGCCACAGATGCTCGTCCTTCTCGCCGTAATTGTCGTGCAGATGAGTCGAGCGAATGTGGTCCTTCAGTTCGGCCAGCACGCCGGCAACACTGCCGCTGATGTTGGCATGACCGCTATCAAAGCAGATTCCAATGTCGCTGAAGTGGCCGGTCGCCAGAATCTCCAGCAGATGCGCCGGCTCTGTGACTTCGTTGAGAATGTTCTCGACATTCAGCTTCACGCCGAGTGGGCTGGCAAACGCGCGCAAGTGCTCAAGCGCGGTCAGGGAATGCTCCAGGGTGCGCGGACTCCAGCTATCGTGACGTTCGCCGAGATGAATTACGGCGTACTTCAGCGGAATCTGCTCGGCCACCTCAAGGGCGCGTTTGATCTCGTCCATCGCGTCGATGCGGCGCGACTTCTCGGGATGAACCACATTGACCCCCGGAGCGCCGTCGCGGCCCATGTCTTCGTTGCTGAAGAGCGGAGTGTGCATCGAAAAGGGCACCACCGGGTTGGAACGAAACCACTCGGCAAGTTCGTGGATGTGGGTGCGGCTGGTGTAGTCGAAGTGTTGCCGCGCGGCGAAGATCTCGATCGCCTCGGCGCCGCTCTTGGCAAGCGAATCCAGTAGCCCAGGGTGCAGGCGATGGCGAAGAAATACATGGGAAGAAATTGCTTTCAGCATAAGGGAGGCTCTATCGGTCTGCCGTAATTCAGCTATGTAGCTATTTTCTCATCCCCGTATCTATCTTGCCCCGTTTCAGGACACCCGTTACTTAGGACCTGTTAACAGGCCCTAGTAGCCGGACGCTTTTCCATAGCTGTGCCGGTTGTCGTGTCCGCCCTCCAGCACGCCGGTGCGCGGATTCACGGCGATACATTCACCGTCGCTCCAGGTTCGATCATCCGGCTCGCCGCCCTCCAGCTTGTAACCCAGCGCCTGTAATCCCGCCATGGTGGCGTCGGAAAAGCCCGGCTCCAGGTACAGCTTGTCGGGCAGATATTGATGATGGAAGCGCGGCGCATCGACCGCCTGCTGAATATTGAGGTTTTCATTCGCCGAGCTGAGAAAGATATTCGCGACCGTGGTGATGATGCGCGCACCGCCCGGAGATCCGAGCACAAACCGCAGCTTGCCATCTTTAAGCACGATCGTCGGCGTCATGCTCGACAGAGGGCGTTTGCCCGGCGCGATCCCATTCGCCGATCCCTGGATCAGTCCATACATGTTCGGCGTCCCCTGCTTCGCGGCGAAATCGTCCATCTCGTCGTTCAGCAGAAAGCCCAATCCCTCCGCAGTCGCCCCCGAGCCGAACCAGTTATTCAGCGTCGTGGTCACAGAGACTGCGTTTCCGTCTGAGTCGACAACCGAATAGTGGGTGGTGTTGACATGTTCGGGCGTCTTGGCCGCGGCTTTTGGTGGAGGCGGCAAGAATCCCGCTGGACGCTTGAGGCTGGCCGAGGGTGTCGCCTGATCTTCCTCAATCCCGCGCCGCCACGCCGCCGCATATTTCTTGTCGAGCATTTGTTGCACCGGGATGGTGGAGAAATCGGGATCACCAAGATAATCGCCGCGATCCATGTACGCTCGCCGATAAGCCTCGACGATGAGCTGCATCTCCGCCGGAGCACGGTCGCCCAGCCGCGACAGGTTGTAGCCTTCGAGGATGTTGAGAGCCTCGATCAATGCGATTCCGCCTGAAGATGGCGGCGGTGCGCTGATAATCGTGTAGTCCTGGTAGCTGCCGATCACTGGCTCGCGCTCTTTTACCTCGTAGTTCGCTAGGTCGCGTTCGGTGATCAGCCCTCCATCCTTGCGAATTGCTTTGGCGATCTCTTTCGCCAGGTCGCCATGGTAGAAGCTGTCCGGATTTTCGGCGATGCGCTGGAGCGTCCGCGCCAGCTCCGGCTGGCGAAAGAATTCCCCCGGCTGGTAGTAGTTCCCATCCCGCTGGAAAATGCGCTTCGATTCCGGAAAGAGCGCAAGCTCTTTATCGTGCAGCTCCTCGGCCTCCTCGGTGCTCAGCACGAAGCCATCGCGCGCCAGCCGTAGCGCCGGCTGCATGACTCGCGTCAGGTCAAGCCGGCCATACCTCTTTTCCGCATAGACCATGCCGGCCACCGAGCCGGGTACGCCGATGGCCTTGTAACCCACGATGCTCGCCTCGGGGATCACATCGCCCTTCGCGTCGAGATACATATTGGCCGTCGCGGCCAGCGGCGCTTTTTCGCGATAGTCGATGAAGGTTGACTTGCCGTTATGTAGGCGAATGAGCATGAAACCCCCGCCGCCGATGTTCCCGGCCGCCGGATGCACCACCGCCAAAGCGAAGCCCGTCGCCACCGCGGCATCGATCGCGTTGCCGCCCTCGCGCATGATCTCCACGCCGGCATCGGCGGCCAGGTGGTGAACGCTCACCACCATCGCATGTTGCGCCTGGATCGGTTGCTCTTTGAGATAGTTGACAGGCGGAGCTTCGCCCACAGCGTCGGGAGCAGCCAGCGCCAGTGCAAGGGTGTATACAAGTATTCTTCGAAAGGCTAGAGAGTCGGGCATCGTAGCAGGGATTGTAACCCGAGATGAATCGCCAACTCAGGTATTTTGCGGATCGACACTCTGAAAGCCGTAAGTCTCATACCGTGTCGAGAGCTTGCCGTTTTCGACCTGCACGACCGTAAATCCTTCCGGAGTCCCCATCCTGGTTCCGTGCCACCAGTTCCCGCTTACCGCCCCACTGGTGATGTACGGGACGCCCTTCCACCACACCGTTTCGTTGATGTGGGTGTGTCCCTGCAACACGCCGAGCACGGTATGCCCCTCGAATAAGGCAATCGCCTCATAGGCATTCGCGACGCTCAGGCCGTGATGTTTCGGAGGGGTTGCCGGCACTGGGACGTAAGAGTCAAAGGCGGTCACCAGAGGAATATGCACCGAAACAACGATCGGCGTGGCCGCGGGCAAAGCCTTCAGGTCGGCGTCGAGCCACGCCAGTTGCGCCGCGTCGAGCCGTCCTTCGTAAGCGCGGTCTTCAGTGATGCCGATCGAGTCGAGCACGATGAAATGCAAGCCCTTGTGGTCGAACGAGTAGTAGGCCTTACCGAAACGCCCCTCAAACATCTTCTTTCCATAAAGCGCATCGGACGGCAAAACGCCGCTCGCCGGATAGACCCCGAAGCAATCGTGATTGCCGACGGTGTGATAGATCTTCATCCCCAGGTCCTGCTCGGTCTTCCCGTAAAGATCGAAGAGGCTCGCGGCCCTTTCGCGGCCCACACCCAGCGAATCGAAGACATGGTCTCCACCCTGGATCACAAAGTCGCTCTTGATCGTCCGCGCCTTCTTGAAGCATTGATCGCATCCTTGCGCGGCATTGAGCTCCGGTTGGATGTGCGTGTCGGTAATGAAGAGGAAGGTGAAGTCCTCCACAGCTGAAGCGCTGGCCTTGGGGCCCCATGCTTCCGCTGAGATCCGGGCCGGAACAGCTGCAGCCAAACCGGCCGCTCCCGCCAGTGCAACAAAATTCCTACGGCTTAGATTGCCCATGCGTCATCGTAAGTCCGGGCGTGCGCACAACAAGTAAATTCTGATCGACAAATCTCGCGACCAGTTTCCACGGGGCGTAACGGCGGAATCGTTACAATCGAGGTCGCATGTCAAGCCGAGTCCGCTCCTACTCGAAAATCAATCTCGGCCTCGCCATCGGCCCCGTCCGGACGGACGGTTTTCACGCGCTCACTACTCTGTATCAGACCCTCGAACTCCACGACCTGGTCACCGTGACCGCAACCCTTCTGGATTCAGCAAAGCCAACCCGCATCCGCATCACCTGCAACCATCCTGGAGTGCCCACCGACGATCGCAACACCACCTGGCGTATAGTCGGGCGGGCCGTCGCCAAGCTCGGCGTCGCCGCCGAAGTCCACATCGACATCGACAAGCGGCTTCCGGTGCAAGGGGGCTTGGGTGCCGGCTCCGCCAACGCCGTGGCGGCGCTACTGGGTCTTGAACAGGAACTCGAGATGCAGCTCTCTCCCTCAGGCCGTCTCGAACTCGCCGCCGATATCGGCTCCGATGTGCCGCTTTTCCTCGTCGGTGGTGCGGTGCTAGGCCTCGGTCGCGGCGAGGAGGTCTATCCGCTGCCCGACTTCCCATCATATGAATGCGTCGTCGCCACTCCGGACGTCAGCGTTTCGACGCCGCAGGCCTTTCGCGACTGGGACGAGCGGGTTGCGGCCCGCGCCGAGCCAAACACGAGTAAACCAGCCGACGGCTTGACCCTAGCCCCTAACTCCGATATCCTGAATACGTTGAGTCGGTCTCTTGCCTCCGCATGGAGCATGCCGCACTCCTCCGGTGTCTCGCCCCAACGGGGAGACCTGGCCGAGAATCCGCTTCTCGCGCTTGTCCGAACCGGGATTGAAAACGACTTCGAAGAGGTCGTCTTTCCTCAATACCCCCTTCTCGGAAACATCAAGCGCATTCTTGCGGTTTCTGATCCAGAAGCACCGGAGCAGTCGGCTGTTTATGCGGCGCTCTCCGGTTCGGGTTCAGCCGTTTTCGGGCTTTACGCAACCACGGAAGCAGCGAAAGCGGCGCAACAGCGCTTGGGCCAGATGGGCATAACCACCCACCGCACCCGAACGTTGCCGCGAGCGGAGTATTGGCGCGACATGATTTTGAGCTAGCTGTCGCCGCAAGATCGGGCAGACACCCGTATTCGTGAGCGGTTACACTTATAGGTGTTCCGGCCACTGGGCGCCGGTTACTGGGCGATAGACTAATGGTAGGTCAAGTGCCTTTGGAGCACTTCGTCTAGGTTCGAATCCTAGTCGCCCAGCCAGAGTTTCACGGCTTCGGACATTCGGAAGTAGAAGTTTTCTCGCAATTGCAGGAATCCGGCACTAAAGAGCCGGGTAAAACTTGAGCGGCAGGACAACCAACGCAAACCAGCTTGGGAGGTTCTAGTGAAGACGGAAACTGCGGAACTGTTCGAGATTGCGCCTGAAGTCACAGGGGCGCAGGAGTTATCGGCTCAACGTACTAAACCCGCGGAAAAGAAGCGCCCCTCGCGGCAAAGTGAAGACAAGCGCTTCAAGATATTTTCCGGGTCGGCGAACCGCAAGCTGACCGCTGAAATTTGCCAGATCATCGGGCTGCCTTTGGGCGAAACCAAGGTCCAGCGCTTTGCCGATGGAGAGATTTATTTTCAGCTGCTCGAGAACGTTCGCGGCGTTGACGTTTTCGTAGTGCAGCCAACCTGCAATCCTGTTGACCAGCACCTGGTGGAGCTGCTCATCATGATCGACGCGCTCAAGCGCGCATCGGCCGGCAGGATCACCGTGGTCGTGCCCTATTACGGCTATGCCAGGCAGGACCGCAAAGATCGGCCCAGAGTCGCCATTTCGTCGAAGCTCGTCGCCGATCTGATCACCACCGCGGGCGCGAACCGGGCCCTCTTTATGGACCTGCATGCGGCGCAGATACAAGGCTTTTTCAATATTCCGGTTGACCACATGTTCGCCAGTCCAGTGATGGTGAGCTACTTCCGGAAGCTGGATCTGCCCAACCTGACTGTGGTTTCGCCGGACGCGGGCGGTGTGGAGAGAGCTAGGTTTTTTGCGACGAAGATGGGGGCCCCGCTGGCCATTGTCGATAAGCGGCGGACCGACATCAACGTCACCGAAGTGATGAACGTGATCGGCGATGTGTACGGCAAGACTTGCCTCATCATCGACGATATTGTGGATACGGCAGGCACGCTGGTGAAGACCGCCGATGCCCTGCTCGAAAGCGGCGCCACCAAGGTCTACGCCTGCGCTTCGCATCCGGTGCTCTCCGGGCCGGCGATCAAGCGCATCGCAGACTCCAGGCTCGAAGAGCTGGTGGTCACCAACTCCATCCCGCTGTGCGAAGAGGCGCAGAAGGTGGAAAAGATCAAGGTGCTCTCGATCGCCGGCTTACTCGCCGCGACTATCGAAAGCATCCATATGGAAACCAGCGTCAGCACGCTGTTCAGCTGAGGGCAGCTCTTAGCCTTTAGCGGTTAGCTTCTAGCTGATTCGGTTTGTGAAACAAAGATCGCGGGCAATGCCGAAAGACATGCTCGCCAAAAGGGAGCGGCAAGAGCAGCTCGGCCAGCTTCTAGCTAAAGCTAGTGGCTAAAGGCTAAGAGCTGTGACTCGTGCCCGAAAGGAAATTATGCCGTCGATCTCAGAAGTAGTAGCAGCTACCCCCCGTGAGGGAAAATTTAACAAGAATGCCGCTCGCCGCGTTCGCGTCCAAGGCAAGATTCCAGCTGTTGTGTATGGCGCAAAGGAACCCGCGCAGGCCATCGAGCTCGACCCTAAGCAGATGCTCCGCATCCTGCATTCTGAGTCGGGTCACAACTCTATCTTCGACCTGGAAGTCGCCGGGTCATCCATCAAAACCAAGGTGATGATCGTCGACTGGCAGTATGAGCCGATCAAGGACCGCCTCATCCACATCGACCTCAAGCGCATCGCCATGGACAAGCTCATGAAGGTCCAGGTACCGATCGTCCTGGACGGGATTCCGGTGGGCGTCAAGATGGGTGGCGGCATTCTCGATCAGGTGCTGCGCGAGGTCGAAATCGAGTGCCTGCCCGCGGATATTCCGAGCTACATCAACCTCGACGTCACCAATCTGGCCTTCGGCGATGTGCTGCGCGTCTCCGATCTTCCCCATGGCGGCAAGTTCAAGTTCCTCGATGACGAGAACGCGACCATAGCTCACGTGGTATCGATCAAGGCTGAAGTAGAGCCGACACCCGATGCGGTTGCAGCCGCTGCGCCGGCCGAGCCGGAAGTCGCCAAGAAGGGCAAGCAGGACGCGGATGCCGCAGCAGCTGCTCCGGCTGGCGACAAGAAAGCAGCGAAGAAGTAAACCTTGGCGGATTCTCCGGAACAGATCAGCCAGCCAGCCGAATCCCCCGACGATCAACTTGGCGCCCAACACGGCGTCCGGTCGGGCAAGGTGCTAGTGGTTGGTCTAGGGAATCCGGGCATTGAGTATCAGTTCACACCGCACAATGCCGGCTTTCTCGCGATCGACAGAATTGCGGGCGAGCACGGCGCGGTGGTAGCAAACCGGCACTGCCGGGCATTGACGGCGACGGTCAGGATCGCGAGTAGAGACGTGGTCCTGGCTAAACCGGAGACATTTATGAACCTGAGCGGCATGGCCGTCCAGGCTCTGGTTAGGGAATACGAGGTCGATCCTCAACAAGACCTTATCGTGCTGTACGACGAGGTCGAGTTTTCACTGGGAACACTGCGCATCCGCGAACGAGGCAGTTCCGGGGGCCACAACGGAGTGAAGTCCATCTCCGGGGCATTGCGTAGTGAAGAGTGGATTCGGATGAGGATCGGCGTCGCTCCCGAGCTGCCGGCAGCCGCAGAATCGGCCCGCCGCCAGCGCAAGGAATATGTTCTGACGCCCTTTCGAAAGGCGCAGCTGGTGGTACTTGACGGCGTGCTCGATAAGGTATCGAAGGCAGTGGAAGTGATCCTGGCGCAAGGCGTTGGCGCCGCGATGAATGAATTTAATAAGCGGGAGCAAAACAGCTCAGCTTAACGGTGCGGATCGAGGCGGACGCATCGGCAATTAGCTCGGCCGGCAACTCCGGCGGAAATGAATTCGGTGGAAGCCGTGGCCTTTAGGCCACGGAATAAGCCAACAGAAATCAGGGCCTTTAGGCCTGGGCTTTCATTAGTAACTGTCACCGTGGCAAATTCCCCGGCGGCGAGAAAAGAGAAGCGAAATGGTGCAACGTTTTTACGAAGTGATGTTCATCGTCCGTCCCGACGTGCTCGACGAGGACCTCGACAAGCTGATCGTCGGCATTGAAACCACGATCACCTCTGGCGGAGGCGCGATCCGCTCGGTCGAGAAGCTCGGCCGTCGCAAGCTGGCCTACACCGTCCGCAAGTTCAACGACGGCAATTACGTTCTGCTCACGGTCGATGCCGATGGCAAGCTCATCGCCGAGGTTGAGCGTCGTCTGCGCGTCATCGAGCAGGTGATCAAGTACATCACCGTTCGCATGGACGAAGAGACCAAGCGCCTCGACAAGGTCAAGGCCCTGCGCGCGAGCCGCAAGAAGCTCAGCG
>CAWDRO010000024.1:0-385674 GCA_963804735.1 uncultured Acidobacteriaceae bacterium | reverse complement strand
TCAATCGCCGTCAACACGACGGGAAATCCCGGCATGGCCAAAGGCGGCAGCGGAGACATCCTCACCGGCATCGTCGCAGCCATGCTCGCCCAATACGCCCGCGACCGGTCGCCCGAAAGCGTCGCCCGAGCCGTAGAAGCCGCGGTCTATCTGCACGGACTGGCCGCCGACCTCGCCGTTTTAGAGCAGGACGAACACACTCTACTCGCCACAGACACAGTTTCACATCTTTGTAACGCATTCCGTTTCCGTTTTAAGGACAAAGCCGGGTATCTTTGGATACAGGGGTTTCCGCATGCCAGGGATCGAGGACGTGACTGAACGGACAGCCAGCAAAGGCCACGTATTCGAGACGCGCCGAGGCGACGAGACCATCGCCGTCGGCCGCGAGATCGCCAAGCTGCTCGCCCCGCCCAAATTTCTCATCCTGCGCGGAGATCTTGGCGCGGGCAAGACCACCCTGGTCAAGGGGATTGCCGAGGGCCTGCACGCCGCCGAGGCCGATGAAGTCACCAGCCCGACGTTCACGCTGATTCACGAGTTCGAAGGCGAATTTCGTGAGCACGGTAAGAATACGCCGGTTATGCTCTACCATCTCGACCTATACCGTATCGAAGGCGAGCGCCAGCTCGAGTCTCTGGGCATCGAGGAACTCGCCCGCCCTGACAGCATTGTCCTGGTCGAATGGGGAGAGAAATTTCCCAGCGTGGTCAAACGGAGTGACGGAGAGATCATCGTCGAGTCCACTGGGGGCGACGCCCGCAGGATTACCGTCCGTCTGCGCTAGGGCTTCCGACTCTATCTAGTCGGAATCTCGTGGGTAAAGATCGCAAACGCCACCAGCCCAATCAACAACGCCAGCAGTACAAAGATCACCCACACCGAGATCGTCATCAGCTTCCGCAGCGATGCCAAACTTGCGGCAACTTCCTCATTGAACATCAGGTCTTTTTCAACCGACTTGGTCAGCAAGGTAACCTGTCCCTGCAGCAGATGAATATCGGCACTCTGTGCCTTGACTGCGGTGTTGAGGTCGCGCTGCGCCTCGCCCACCCCGGCGATGCCGCGGTCGAGATTGCTGGTGTCGATCGTCGGGGCTAAGTGGCCGGTGATATTGGTGCCGAGCAGGCTCCGTTCCAGCAGCGGCAACACCTTGGCCAGATAAGGCAGAAGTACGCGCAGTTGAATCAGAACACGCCACATAGACGGACCAGAGTCCTTTCGGTCCTCGAGAGACAAGGAGTGTTTTACTGGTGCATCCTCTACCGGCAGGACTGCGGCGCGAGGTTTTTCGTCGGAAGCCAGCTCGATAAGACGGTCAATCTCTGAGACCGGCGTCGATGATTTGCTCATAGGCCATTATCTGTCATTACAGTGCCGGGCGCGGCATGTTGAAACTGGCCGAGTCGAAAATTCATTTCGTGTTGCTCGCCGTGGGGCCCTTGCTCTGCTGGCGCAGCTCATGCACGACGACGCGCAGCATCTCCTCCTCGGGAGCCGGCTTTCCCGTCCAAATCTCGAACTGTCGGGCGCCCTGGTGAACGAACATCTCAACACCGGTAATCACCGGAATCCCTTTTTCCCGCGCCGCCCTGATCAGCGGCGTATCGATCGGGTTATAGACCAGGTCGAAGACCAGCCGGGCGTTGATCTCATTTGGCTCGAGCACAGTCTGTGCCTTCACGCCGCGCATGCCCACAGGCGTCGCATTGATAATGACGTCGAAGCTGCTCTTGGCCATCTGCTCCCGCTTCACCGACTTCGCCTTGGCTTCGCGTGCCAGCTTCTGCGCGGTGGGCGCCGTCCGGTTCAGAATGTGGATCTCGGCGCCCTTCTCCTGCAGGCCAAAGACCGCCGCGCGCCCCGCACCTCCGGCGCCGATCACCAGAATCTTCGCACCCTTCAAAGCCAGCCGCTTCTCCAGCGGCCGGACCACTGCAGCAACATCAGTATTGAAGCCGTAGAGCTTTCCCTCCTGCGAACGGATGACGGTGTTGCACGCGCCGATCCTCTCCGAGAGCGGATCGGTCTTCTGCAAGTGCTTCAAGATGTCCTGCTTGAATGGCATGGTGATGCTCAGCCCGGCCAGAGGCACCTCGCGAATCAGCGTCAGCAAATCGTTCATCCCCGAGGTCTGCAGCGGAAGATAGACGGAGTTGACCCGCTCCCGCCGAAACGCCGCGTTCAGCATGGCGGGCGAAAGCGAATGAGCCACCGGATTTCCGGCCACTCCATAGACCTTGGTCGCTAGGTCAAGCTGATCGATGCGATAAAGATCGAGCAGGGTGCGCGCCGAAATCTGCCCTGGCGCGGTCTCTTCCCCGGTGGCCACCGAGGCAAAGGTGAAGACACTGCCCGAGCGCGGCCCCAGAATCCGGCTGATGATGCCCTGTTCGCCCATGCAGATGCCGACCACATTCGCCTTGTCCCGGGCGCGCTCTAAGAAGCGGATCATCGCCACATTGTCGGTGAGGTGGCGCGCCGTCGAGACGATCTTGATGAACTCCGGCTCCAGCGGACACATCCGCTCGAAGATTCCGTCCAGGTCCTTCGTCGTCATGAAGTCGTGATACGACAGGATGAGCGCGGCTCCGCTCTGCCGCAACTTGTCCAGTTCCTGCGGTTTGACCTTCTCCGCCGTCTGAAGTTCCACATCAACCAGGTGAAAGCCGGCTGAAGCCGCCTTTTGCAGCACTTCAAGCTGGGCGGCGTTGTTTCCGGCGAACTTGCCCCCGTTGGCCTCTCGGCGGCAGGTCGCGATCGCCGTTACCTCGGGATGGTCGGCCAGAAAAGTCTTCAATTTAGGCAGCGCGGCCAGCGGCTTGGCAAGGTAATCGAGCCGGAACTCAAGGAATGGGTTGTCCCGGTAAAGCGCTTCGGCGCGCTCCAAAAGCTCGGCGGCGTTGTCCCCAGTAATGGCGACGCAGACCTTCCCAATCCGGGAACGGAGGTAATTCGGCGATATCGTTGTGGCCGGAGAGTTCATGAACTGACTGCGGCATCTTACCGACGTTTATCCCCGGATGCAACTCCACTGTGGCATGGCGGCGAATCCTTCCAGGTCGGAGCCGGTTTTACTTGGACTTCCCCTGCAACACATGCATGATTAGCGGAGCGATTCCGAGAACGGCGAATACCAGACCTAGCGCGAGATAAATGTGATAGTGAGCAGATTCATTCCCATAGACAGACCAAGCCGCCAGCAAGAACAAAATAACCGCGAGGACGAAGCAAACTCGCGCATGTTGCACCGGTGAGATATGCACAAGCGGGTTATGCGTCCTCAACATGGCCGCATTATAGGCCAAGCCCATGAAGGTTGTCGTGGTGGAATTTAAGAAGCCCGCTTCCCACGTCTGGCCTTCCCCTATCTCTCATCCCGCGAAAAAGGCTATCTTGAAACCTGGCCATCCTCATGGCCGTTGGAGTCGCCTTAATGAGCTTGGATGTAGCACCAACACAGGAATTCCAGGTCGCGGATATCGATAGTTCCGTGCCTCATCACGCATGGTCTGCCGGGTCCGGCGAAGAGACCAGTGCCGCCAGCCTCGAAGCCTGGGCCTCGAATCGGCTTGGAAATTATCAAAGAAGCATCGATCAGCTTCTCGCCGTCACCGCTCCCCGAACGATCGAGAATACGCTCCGCGCCTTCGACGATGCCCAGGCCGAACTGGCGGCCGTCGGCCAACAGGCTTCCTTGCTCGATAGCGTCCATCCCGAGAAGGAAGTCCGCGACCAGGCCCAGGCGCTGACGCAGAAGGTCTCCGAGATCGGCACCCTGCTCTCGCTGAACCAGGACGTTTACCAGGCCCTGAGCGTCATCGACCTGGCCACCGCAGATCCTGCTACCCGCCACTACCTCGAGCGTACCCTTTTGCAATACCGGCTCTCCGGCGTCGACCGCGACGACGAGACCCGCGCCAAAATCAAGGGGTTGCATGATAAAGCCACAGAGATTTCCCTCGCTTTCAGCCGCAACGTCCAGGAAGGCGCCCAGCACATCACGGTGACCGCCGCCGACCTCGAAGGCCTACCCGACGACTACCTCAAAGCCCATCCGCCAGCCGAAGACGGCATCATCACACTCAGCACCGATTTTCCCGACATGCAGCCGCTCATGACCTACGCGAAGAACGCCGAGGTTCGCCGCCTCATGTTCCTTGCCTACCATACCCGCGCCTACCCGCAGAACAAAGAGCTTCTGCTCAACCTGCTCAAGACCCGGCAAGAGAACGCCACCATCCTCGGCTACAAGAGCTGGGCTGACCTCGCCACAGCCGACCAGATGATGCAGTCGGCGGAGCGCATGCAGAGCTTCCTCAATGAACTCGAAGCCGCGTCAAAGTCCGGCGCTGAGCGCGAATTCGCGATGGTCTTTGATTTCGCCCGCCAGCAACAGCCCGACCTGACAGAAATTGACCTCGCCGCGCGCGGTTACTGGTATGAGCAATACCGCCGCTCCGCCTTTCAGTTCGACTCGCAATCGGTGCGCCCATATTTCCCCTATGCCCAGGTCGAGCCCGGAATTCTGCGCACAGCAGAAAAGCTCTTTCAGGTTCGCTTTGAACAAGACCCGGAAGCCGAGGTCTGGCACCCCTCCGTCACTGCGTGGAAAGTCTTCGATGCCGGCTTCAATTCGAAACAAATCGGTTTCTTCTATCTCGATATGCACCCCCGCGAAGGCAAGGACAAGTGGTTCAGCGCCGCCCCGCTCGTACCCGGCATTCGCGGACGCCAATATCCCGAGGCCGCGCTGATCTGCAACTTCCCCGGAGGTAAAGACGGCGACCCCGGATTGATGCAATACAGCGATGTCGTCACCTACTTCCACGAGTTCGGCCACCTCATGCACGCCATCCTCGGGGGCGACCAGCCCTGGGCCGGCATCAGCGGCATTCGCACCGAGTGGGACTTCGTCGAAGCGCCATCGCAAATGCTTGAGGAGTTTTTCCGCGATCCCAAGCTGCTCGCCACCTTCGCTCGCCATTACGAAACCGGCGAGACCCTGCCCGCCGAGATTGTTCACCGCATGAACCGCGCCAGCGCCTTCGGCCGCGCCGACAGCATTCGCACCCAGCTCGTCTACACCAGCTACTCGCTCGACACCCACAACACCGATCCCGAGACGATCGACCTCGACGCCCTGCTCCAGTCCGAATACAACCGCTTCTCTCCTTACGCCTGGATTGAGGGCAACAAGATGTACGCTAGCTTCGGTCACCTTGTTGGCTATTCGTCGAACTATTACACCTATCTCTTCGACAAGGCGATCGCACTCGATTTCTTCTCCCAGTTCGACGGCGAGAACTTGCTCGAAGGGCCCGCCGCAATGCGCTATCGACGCACCGTCCTCGAGCCCGGAGGGGCCAAACCCGCTGCCGACCTCGTCCATGATTTTCTCGGTCGCGGCCAAAGCCTCGAACCCTTAAAAGCCTGGATCGGGGAAGAATTTGGGCATCAACCGTAGAGCACAGGACGTGCTAACATTGTTATTACGTGGAGGTGCCATGCTGACCACAATTCGAAAGATGGGGAATTCACAGGGCGTGCTGATTCCAAAGCCGCTTTTGCAACAGGTTGGTTTAGCGGATCAGGCCGAGATGAGGGTCGAGGGCGATGCACTGGTGTTGCGCCGACCTAAGACCGCTCCCAGAACTGGTTGGGCTGAGGCAAGTCGTCGATTGGCTGAGGCTGGCGACGATGCCCTGGTTTTGCCGGAGTTCGCCAACGAAGAGGACGCGGAGCTTCAGTGGTAGAGCACAAATGGTAAAGCGGGGAGAAATTTGGCTCGTGAAGCTCGGTCCTACAGTCGGCAGCGAGATCAGGAAGACGCGACCTTGCGTCGTAATTTCCCCGCCAGAAATGCACGACCATCTGCGGACCGTTGTAGTGGCCCCAATGACGACTGGTGGCCGACCGGCCCCATACAGGATCGATGTGCACCATGCTGGCAAAGACGGCATGATCCTGCTTGACCAACTACGTAGTGTCGACAAAACTCGGTTGACAAAACGGGTCGGAGTGCTGACGTCAGCAACGCTCAGCGCAACTCTAGCTACCCTGCGTGAGGTCTTTGAGGAGTAGCGCGTTGAAGATGGTCCGGCATTTTTCCCGTAGAGAATAGATAGCGAACTGCTCTATACCGTCGTCCAGGAGAATGGAGAATCATGACCCAAGGTTCCGCAATCCTCCGCAAAGCATGGCAAGGCAAATGGGGCGTCGTCACCGGAGCCAGCGCCGGGATCGGCGAAGCCTTCGCCGTCGAACTCGCTGCCGCCGGCGTCAACCTCGTCCTCACCGCCCGCCGCAAAGATCGCCTCGATGCCATCGCCGCCAAGCTAATAGCGGAATACAAGGTTCAGGTTAAGGTCATTGTCGCCGACCTCGAACAACCTGACGCCCCGGAAAGGATCTTCGCTGAAACCGAAGGCGCAGGCCTCGCCATAGACGTGCTGGTCAACAACGCCGGCTTCGGGTATTACGGCGAATTCGGCAAGGGAGACCCCGCCCGTCAGGCCGCGATGGTGCAGGTCAACTGCACCGCCGTCGTTGTCCTTACCAATCTCTTCCTGTCGAAGATGATGGAGCGCCGCCGCGGCGACATCCTCATCGTGGCTTCGACCGCCTCGTATCAGCCGGTCGCCTATCTCGGAACCTACGCCGCCACCAAAGTCTTCGACCGCTTCCTCGCCGAAGCCATAGCCGAAGAGGTCAAGAGATATGGCATCCACGTCAGCGCCCTTTGCCCCGGGCCAACCGAATCCGAGTTCGGCGAGGTAGCCGGGGTCGGCCTCAACCAGATGCGCGGATTCCAAAAGGCCGACATCGTCGCCCGCCGTGGCCTTGAAGGCCTGGTACGCGGAAAACATTGGGTAATCCCGTATCTCGTCGGCCAGGTCGGTGTCTTCGCCCAGCGCTTCTTGCCTCGACGCCTGGTCACCTGGGGTGTAGAGAAAGGATTTCGACCGAAGTAGCTCCGATTAGGCCGCTAATGTAGATGCGTCTGTTGAAGGGGTACGGCTTCAGCCATGCAGCAAGTGCCGACAGGACTCGGCCTTAACCGCTGAGGGAGAATCAACCAACGTGTTCACGGGAAACGTGGATCGGCTTAGAACAGACGGCCTTCGGCTGCTTTGCTTCGTCGCGGGGGTTGCATTCGCAAACTTCGGCATCGCCCGCGCCCAGTCCTCAGACTTGAAACACCCAACAACTGCCGCAGCGCTGGTCTGGAGCGATGAATTCAACGGCCCCGCGAAGAGTCAGCCCGATCCCAACAACTGGACCTACGACGTCGGAAACAGCGGCTGGGGCAACCAGGAGCTCGAAACGTACTGCGCCTGGGCCTCCAACGCGCCGCCCTGCAGCGCCTCCAACCCCAGCGCCTACGTCGCCGGCGACGGATACCTGCATATCGTCGCTCGCGATCCAGGCAAGGGCGTCTACACCTCCGCTCGCCTGAAAACTCAGGGTCTCAAAAGCTTCCAGTACGGCCGCATCGAGGCCCGTATCAAGATCCCCGAAGGACAGGGAATCTGGCCCGCCTTCTGGATGCTTGGTGACAACATCACCACGGTCGACTGGCCCGCATGCGGCGAAATCGACATTATGGAGAATATCGGCAAAAAACCTTCAACCGTCTATGGCTCCATCCACGCACCTGGAGGAGACCTGACCAAGTCATTTTCGCTCCCCGACGATCAAAAGCTCGCATCGGCTTTTCACACCTACGGCATAACCTGGTCGCCTAAACTCATGCAGTTCTACATCGACAGCCCCACCAATATCTACGCCGCCTACACCCCGGCCGATTTCCCTAAGACCGCGGTCTGGCCCTTCGACTCCGGAAAGTTTTTCATCATCCTCAACGTCGCTGTCGGCGGAAAGTGGCCCGGCAACCCTGACGCGACCTCAACCTTTCCGCAGGAAATGCTGGTTGACTACGTTCGCGTCTATGCTCAGACACAAGCCGTCACTCGCTAGGATCAGGAGCACCGATTACAATTCTCTCTAGGCAAACCTTGGTCGCTCTGGCTTTCCTGCTCGCCGCGTTGAGTGGCGCCGGAGGGACCCTCCAGGCCCAAGAGCTCCCACCTACTCCGGCCAAGACGCTTTCCGGTCGCGCCGTCACGTTACCGGTTCCGGACCACCCTCAAACCTTCCTCGCCGTTGGCTTTAGCAAGGCTTCGTCAGACGCTGTAAAAGCGTGGTCCCTCCAAGCAAAAGCCATCTGTCATGCTTATCCGGCCGTTGCCTGCTATGAGGCAGCAGTGATCGAAGATGCGCCCGTGTTTGTTCGCGGCATGATCGTCAGCGGCATGAAACACGGTATGGACCCCGACCGTCAGGACACCTTCCTCACCGTCGTCGAGAATGAAGCAGCATGGAAACAGGCCTTCGGCTTCAGCGCGCCAGACGACGCCTATCTCGCCATCTTCGACAACACTGGAAAGCTGCTCTGGCGGATGAACGGCGCCGGGTCGGCCGCCAACGCATCGACCATCGCCAAGGGATTCGACATCGCTTCCAAATGACCCGGCCCCGCCTTTTGCTCTAATCTTTACGGTAGAGGAAACGTTCGTTTGAGCAGCCGCCCGCAGCCGCCTCCTATCGAGACGATCGCCGAGAACGCCGGCCACCACCCGCCACCTGACCAGATTGAATCCGGCTCGAACGGCGAGGCTCAGCCACCCGCCCCTTACATCGCCTTCGAGCACGTGTCGAAATCCTTCGGCAGCCTCAACGTCCTCGACGATGTCAGCTTCTTCGTCCTTCCCGGCGAGACACTCTGCATCCTCGGCCGCAGCGGCGTCGGCAAATCCGTCTCCCTGCAACAGATCATGGGCTTCCTCAAGCCCGATTCAGGACAGATCCTGGTTGCCGGGGAAGACATCTGCGGCTACACCGAAGAGCAGATGCAGGTCGTCCGCAAGAAAGTCACCATGGTCTTTCAGAATGGCGCTCTCTTCGACTCGCTCACCGTCGGCGAAAACGTCGCCTTTCCGCTTCGCGAACGCAGGGAACTCATCGAAGATCAGATCGGCCAGATCGTCAACGGACTTCTGGAAATGGTCGGCGTCGCCGGCATGGCCGACCTGCTGCCCTCCGATCTTTCGACCGGGATGAAGCGCTCCGTGGCCATCGCTCGCGCACTCTCCTCGCAGCCGGAGGCGATCCTCTACGACGAGCCGACGACAATGGTCGACCCGCTCATGGGCCGGCTTCTCGGTGACCTCATCCAGAAGCTCAAATACCAACTCAAGCTCACCAGCATCGTCGTCACCCACGACATGCGTTTCGCCGAAAAACTCGCCGACCGCGTCCTCTTCCTGCACGAAGCCAAGGCTCACTTCTTCGGAACCATGGCCGAAATGCAAGAGAGCGACGATCCCGTTATCCGCCAGTTCCTCGACCTGGACGCCCTCGTGCTGCCGGCTTGAATCAGAGCCGTATCGGGTGCGCGCGGGGCGCCCGAATCGGGTATCCTCGCTGTGTAGCCCGCGACGCCGGGCAAGCGAGGACACACGATGAAGCTCAAACAGCATTTCTTTTCCGCCCTGGCCATGGGCGCGCTCACCTTCTCGACCATTGCGGTCTACGCCAAGGGGCCCGCCCCGGTGACCGTGACTTTGAAGACGGCGCAGGGCGCCGATGCCGGCACCGCCGTTCTGAAGCAGGAAAAAGGCTACGTCATGATCAAGCTGGATCTGAAGGGCCTACCTCCCGGCGAACACGGTATCCACGTCCATCAGAACGCCAAGTGCGATCCGCCGGATTTCAAGAGCGCCGGAGGCCACTTCAACCCCGACCAGAAACAGCATGGTATCAATAACCCCGCTGGCCATCACAATGGAGACATCCCCATCAACTTGAACGTCAAGGCCGACGGCACCGACAAGATCTCGGTGAAGGTACCGGGAATCTCGCTCGATCCCAACTCCCCTAACTCGGTCTTCGCAAACGGGGGAACGTCGCTGATGATCCACGAAAAAGCCGACGACATGATGACCGACCCGGCGGGGAACGCGGGGGCGCGGATAGCTTGCGGAGTGATTACTCGGTAAAGAGGTCGGACGATCTTGAACGAGGGCATCGTGCGCTCGGCGGCGACAGCCTGGATTCGACTTAGCTGTTGCAGCTAGTTCACCGAAATTAATATTGAGTAAACAGCCGCGGTACCTCTTGGCCAACCCGCGAGCTGAGGACGACATCAACCGCCCTCAGGGTTATCCAAGAAGCCAATAGCAAGCCGTTATAGCAAGCCGCTGCATAGTTAGTTGACAAGCAATAGGCCATAGAGTACGCTCACCGGAGCATTCCTTCCCCATTTCAAGTTGAGAGTTAGACGCCTCTTGGTAAGGAGTCTCCCTATGAGCCGCTTCCACCTTAGTCTCGCCGTCCTGTCGTTGGGTTGCAGCCTGGCATTTGCATCTACGAGTTCCGTAACTCGTGGCGAAGGCCCCACCCAAATCTCCCTCCCCGCCGGCACTCGTTTTCCAGAACCCATCGTCGCGACCGCTCCGACGACAGAGTCTGAAGACTCGGCCCTGACCCGGGCCTTGGACACTTACACCAAGCGTGCTTTCCCAGACGACCTCAGCGCACTGGAGAGTTATGTCCGGCAGCATCCTGGCTCAGGCTGGGACATAGCGCTGGAAACCGATCTCGGCCTGCTCGACTATCACTTTGGCTATTTGACCCGGGCAATTGGGGAATGGGACGCGGCGTGGAGCCAGGGCAAAGATCTTAAGGAACCGCGAGCGAAGGCGCTGGTTGACCGGGCCTTCGGGGAGTTGCTGGCCATGAACCTGCGGACCGGCCATTTCGAGCGCGTGGAGGCGTTGCTGAAGGAAGTAGACTCGCGCTCCGTTTTCGGTTCTGCAATCGAGAGTGTCGACCAGGCGACAGCTGCTCTATTGATGCTGCGTAACCATCCCGAAGAATCATTGCAGTTGTGTGGCCCCGAAGCCCTTAGGAGCCTGCTTGCCTCAGCTGGCGCCACCCCGAAGCAGCTTGCGGTTCTGAATGGCTATCGCTCCCCACCCAGCGGCGAGTCTCTCTCCCAGCTCGCACAACTCGCGAATGAGGCAGCACTCGATTATGATCTCGTCTTTCGGAAGATCGGGCAGCCGGTGCCAGTTCCTTCGATTGTCCATTGGAAGTTCGGTCACTACGCCGCAATTGTCGGCGAGGCGAACGGCAAATTTCATATACAGGACCCCGCGTTTGGACGCGACCTATGGGTGACTCGCGGGGCGATCGATGCCGAGGCCAGCGGCTATTTTCTCGCGGCAAAACAGGTCGCGGCAGCGCAGTGGCGGCCAGTGGGCGCCGAAGAAGCCGACCAGGTGCACGGTATGTACCGCATCAAAGTCAACAGTCCTCCGACCGCCAATGGTCACGATTTCAGCAACGGTACTAGCTGCAATACAACTGGCTGTGTAACCTACGACATCCACGAAGAGTCGGTCAGCCTGCTGTTACAGGCGACTCCGGTCGGGTACGCACCGCCCAAGGGACCACCCGTCAAGGTGACCCTCAGCTACAACCAACGCGAAGTTTACCAGCCAGCCAATTTTACTTTCTTTAATGTCAGCCCCAACTGGACTCTGAACTGGCTTACTTATATCCAGGACGATCCCACCACTCCCGGCGCGTCCGTCACCAGCTATGTTTCGGGCGGAGGCGGCGAGCCCTATACCGGATTCAATAGCACAACCGGCGCTTTCACCGCTCAGCCAAGCACTGGCGCGGTCCTTGTGATGGTCTCGGCTTCGCCGATTGTCTATCAACTCCGGTATCCAAACGGAGCGATGGATGTTTATGCCCAGTCCGACGGCTCGACCGCATATCCGAGGAACGTTTTCCTCAGACAGAAAATTGACTCTGCCGGGAACGCCGTCACGCTGAACTACGACAGCCAGATGCGTCTCATCTCGCTGCATGATGCGACTGAAAGGCTCACGACCTTCGCCTACCAGCTTTCTGCATATCCGCTGCTGGTCACTGAGGTGACCGATCCGTTTGGCCGCAGCGCCAAGCTGTCGTATACGTCCGACGGCCATTTAAGTTCAATCACCGATGTGTCTGGCCTCACATCGAGCTACACCTACGATTCCTCCTTCCTCGTGAACTCCCTCACCACGCCGTATGGCACCACGACGTTCACCTATGGCAGTAACAGGATAGGCGGCTATCCCGGTTTGTACCTTTATGTCAAAGATCCGCTCGGCTTTACCGAAGCCGAACAGTTCGCCCAGAGCGCTCCCGGCATTCCGCAATCCGATCCCACCGCAGATCTGCCGCAGGGGAACATTATCATCAATGACAGGCTTCTGATGGACAGCGATAGCTATCATTGGGATAAGCACGCGTACGCGATCGCCTTCGGAAACTACACTATGGCCCGGATGAAGACTTTCGATCACCTGGCCAACGTCGCGGACACCGCCGCCCCGGTTGTTGAGGCCCTCAAGCAGCCGCTGGAGATACGGGTCTGGTACAACTACCCAGGACAAACCTCCACGACTGAGTATCGCTCAGCACAGACCGGGACATTCGACTTTGTAAGCCGGATCGGGCGCGTGCTTGATGACGGCACCACTCAACTCAGCCAGGCGGACTATAACAGCGTTGGGAACGTCAACCATACAGTCGACCCGGTAGGGCGCGAGACTTACTACGATTATGCGGGGAACGGCATCGATGTCCTGGATGTCCGGCAACGGACTTCGTCCACCGGCTTCACGGTCATCGGGTCCTATACTTATAACAGCCAGCATCTACCACTTACCTATAGAGACGCCGCTGGAAAGACAACAACCTATGCCTATAATCCGGCCGGCCAACTGTTACAGGTCACCGATGCTCTGGGCAACGTCACCCAATATCAATGCGACCCGTTAGGCTATCTGACTCGAGTCGTGAACGCCTATGACGCAACTGCGGCGGCCTACACTTACGATGCCTTTGGACGGGTTGCCACACAGACGGACTCCGACGGCTACACGCTGTCTTTCTCCTATGACGCGTTGGATCGGCTCACCCAAAGGACTTACCCCGATGGGACCTCTGATCGGTACACCTACAAGAATCTGGACTTGGTGACGTTTACCGATCGGCTCGGCAATGCTACGAGCTACGCCTACGACGCCGATCGCAACTTGGTCTCGACGACCGACGCTCTCGGGAACAAGACTACCCGCACCTACTACGAAAATGGAGCACTCAAAACCCTTACCGACGCGGACGGCAACACGACCTCTTGGAATATAGATGTCGAGGGAAGGGTCACCGGGAAGACATATCCCGACGGCACCCAGCTGGCCACGAGCTATGAGACAAACACCAGTCGAGTCGAGTTGACAGTTCGACGCCCTTGGGCAAACCAAGCAATTCACCTACGCCCTGGACGACCAGGTCGCCGGCCTTAACTACCTGAACGCAGTCAACCCTACGCCCAGCGTCGCATTCTCTTACGATCCTTACTTTAATCGGGTCGTCACCATGATCGACGGTGCCGGAACGACCAGCTATCAGTATCACTCGATCGGTGTCCTTGGGGCGCTGAAACTCGCCAAGGAAACCGGACCGTTGCCGGCCGACTCGCTCGCCTACAGCTACGATGCTCTGGGACGCTTGACACTACGAACCTTCGGCGGCAGGGGCGAGACATTCGCTTACGACAACCTCGGCAGGCTCATTACCCACACGAATCCACTCGGGACGTTCAATAAGAGCTACCTGGACTACACCGACCAGCTATTGTCCAGTCTTCTCTCCGGTTCGACCATCGGAACTAGGTATCACTATCATGCGGATGCAAGCGACCGTCGTCTGACAGCCATCGATAATAATTCGTTGGGTACACGCAGCTATTATCTCGACACCAACGCCGAGAACCAGATCACGCAAGTTGACGTGCAAACCCAGGAAGCCTCAGGCCTGATCACGACATCAACATGGGACTATACCTACGACGGCAGTTACCGGTTGCTTACCGCCAAGAGTTCCGACGCCGGCACTTATCAGTATACCTACGATCCGGTTGCCAATATCACCGCTTTTGACCTTCCCGCCAACGACAGCACAGCGACCTACAACGAAAACAATCAGCTGTTGAACCTCATCACGGGAGGCAAGTTGACGCCACTGTCTTATGACGGCAACGGCAACGTGCTCAACGATGGCGTTTACACCTACTCCTGGGACGCGGAAAACCGTCTGCTCTCGGCAACTTCCACTGCAAATCCTTCGATCTCGACTACCTTCCGATACGACGGCCTGGGCCGACGGGTCGCGATCGTCGTCTCGAACGGTAGTGGAACGACCGAGACGGATTATGCCTGGTGCGATAAGACTCTCTGCGGTTCATTCACGACTGCTGGCGTCGTAATAAGTCGCTATTATCCGGAGGGTGAATATGTCGCGCCTACGGCCACCTCTCTTTACTACGCGCAAGACCAGCTTGGCTCGGTTCGAGATGTCATCGCCGTTCAGAAAGGGAAGATCGTTGGCACGTCTCTTTACGATTACGACCCCTATGGCAATCTCATCAAGACCTCCGGCGCCTTCACAGCCGACTTCGGCTATGCCGGGATGCTCTACGAGCCAAACAGCGGATTGGACCTGACGCTTCGCCGGGCTTATAGCCCCCGCTTGATGAGGTGGTTGTCCAGAGACCCGACAGGGGAAATCTCGAGCTCCAATCTCTATGAATATTCAGATGGAAATCCCGTGTCGTTGCGCGGCACTGACTAACAGGCCCTAGGCCTCAGGCCCCGTCACTTCATCCGCCGTGACCTCAAACTTAGTCATCGCAGCCGTCCCGAAGGATGTTAGAAACGCCACGTCGGCGGCGTCGCGGCCAGTGGCCATGAGCACTCGTCCGATACGCGGCTTGTTGTGGCGGGCGTCGAAGGTCCACCACTTTCCGTCGAGGTAGGCCTCGAACCAGGCGCTGAAATCCATGGGGCCCGTGTAGGGCACGCCGATGTCGCCCAAGTAGCCGGCGACGTAGCGGGCGGGAATGTTGAGGGCGCGGCAAAATGCTACCGCCAGGTGCTGGTAGTCGCGGCAGACGCCGACGCGTTCGGTGTAGACATCGAGGGCGGTCTTGGTGGTGCGCGCGTATTGGTAGCCGAAGGTCACCTTCTTGTTCACCCATTCGACAACTGCGTGAACGCGGCCGCCGCCTGGGGGCAGATGGCCGAAGAGGTCGAAGGCGGCTGGTGAGAGCAGATCGACTTCGCAATAGCGGCTGTTCAGCAGGAAGACGAGCACATCGTTGGGCAGTTCTTCGAGCGGGACCTCGCGGGCGTCGTAGGCAGGCGGGTCGGGCAGCCCGGGGTCTTCGATCAGCGTCGAATTCCAAATTCTCAGGTTACCGGCGGGCGCCAGGAAGCGGCTGCAGATATTGCCATAGCTATCGTTATATTCCCGCGTGGCGACGTTACCGTCTATATGCAGAACGTCCGGCTCCCGCAGGTCGGCGACGCGGCTGGGATGCACGTGCAACTGGGCCACGTAGGAGAGCGGCGCCGGCAGGTAAAATTGAAGGTCATATCCGAGTCGAATGAGCATCGTCGGCTTCGATCTCCTTTATTTGGCCCCTGTACGTGGCCTTGTTGAGATGTTCCTTATATTGCAGTCGTTGTAAGCCAGTCGTCCTATGAGGCCCGAGCAGGCGCGGGCGCGGAAGACGAATGAGCAGTCCGAGGTACGCATGACCTATTGTTTAAGCATCATGACACATGAGGGGCTGGTGATGGCGTCGGATTCGCGCACCAACGCCGGCTACGACGACTTGAACATCGCGCGCAAGATGCATACTTTCGCGCGGCCGGGCGAGCGCGTCTTCGTCGTCCTGGTGAGCGGAAGCCTGTCGCTGAGCCAGTCGGTGATCAATCTCGTGCGGGCGAGCTTCGACGCCGGCGAGGGTGTGGCGCAGGCGAAGTCCATGTACGAGGCGGCGCGAGAAATAGGCCGGGCAGTGCGCCAGGTCTCGGAGATCGACCGCGCGGCGCTCGAGAAGGACGGCTTCAGCTTCAACGTCCATCTATTGCTGAGCGGGCAGATTCGGGGCGAGGCGCCGCAATCCTTCCTGATCTATCCGCAGGGAAATGCGTTGTGCGCCAACGAAGACTCTCCATTTCTGCAGTTGGGTGAATACAAATATGGCCGCCCGATTCTGGATCGAGGCATTGTCTTCAGTTCCACAAGCCTGAAGGTTGCGGCCAAGTATGCGCTGCTGTCCTTCGACGCGACAATGCGGTCGAACGTGACGGTTGGGCCTCCGATCGAACTGCTCTTGTATCGCAAAGACAGCTTTCAACTGGATCTCTATCGCCGCTTCAAAGACGCCGATCCGGAGCTGGAGATGATTCACGCGTTGTGGGAACGGTCGCTGCGCCATGCGGTTGAGGACCTGCCGGATATTCGGATGGAGGCGCATCCGGTTGTGGATGCGCAGGGGGTGCTGGTTTAGAGGGGCTAAGCTGCGAGCCACCCGCTGGTGGTTGAGATGAATCCCTTGATGCCTTGATAGTGGTGATGAGTGCCGAAGACGATCGCGGCGGCCAAAGCGTCGCCCATATGAGGCCCAAAGAATCCAAATTGGGTTTTCGCTAGAGAGATTAGTTGGTTGTTGGCACGTAGTGGAAGCGGACCAGGTATATGTTTTGGCCTTTGCCGTGCTTTGCTACTTTGAGCAGATCGAGGACGCCGAGAAAGCCGGATGTACGGGCGAGTTGGGGAGTGATGTCAGGAAAGCCGATTGGTTCGATGGAGTCGATTTCAATCTCGCCCGCATCCATGCGGTAGCGAGCGCCCACTCGCACGTGGGGACGCGTCCAGATCCGAACGCTGCAGGTGATTTCGCCGCGACGCACGCGCTCGCGAAGGCGCTTGGTAAACACCATGCCGAGAGTTTACTCCGGCGCCGGTGCATCGGTGCATCTAGGAGTTCATCCCGGCCTCAGTTCTTGAAGAAATTCTTCGCCAGAAACAGCACGTTCGCCGGCCGTTCTGCCAAGCGGCGCATGAAATAGGGGTACCATTCGCGGCCGAAGGGGATGTAGACGCGCACCCCGAAGCCTTGCTTGACGAGCGAGCGCTGCAGGTCGCGGCGGACTCCGTAAAGCATCTGAAACTCGAATTCGCTGGGATCGATTTCGCGCTCTTTCACGAACTGGAGGGTCGCCTCGATCATGGCATCGTCGTGGGTGGCGATGCCGTGATAGATGCCGCTTCTGACCAACATCCGCATCAAGCGAATAAAGTTTTGGTTGACATCGGCCTTCGAGGCGAAGGCGACCTGGGGCGGTTCCTGGTAGGCGCCTTTACAGAGCCGAATGCGGATGCCGTCGGCCATCAGCTCGCAGATGTCCTTCTCGCTGCGGTAGAGGTAGGCCTGGATCACGACGCCGACGTGGCCCCGATTGGGTTTGCCGGCGCTCTCGCCGGCGTGCAGGCGCTTCACGATATCGAGCGTGACCTGGGTCAGCGCGGAGCCTTCCATGTCTATGCGCACGAAGTTGCCGGTTTCGACGGCGTGGGCAACCAGGTTGGCGGCAATCTCCTCGGTCAACTCGGGGTCGAGTTCGAGACCCATCTGGGTGAGTTTGACGCTGACGTTGGCGTTGAGGCCGCGGCTCTTGATGTCGTCGAGCAACCGATGGTAGACGTCGGCCGAGTGGCGCGCCTCGTCGGGCGTGGCGACGTTTTCGCCCAGGCTGTCGAGGGTCGCGGAGATTCCTTGCGAATTCACGGATTCGGCGGCGCGGAGGACGTCGTTGACCTCGAGGCCGGCGACAAAACGCGACGACATCCGGCGTCCGATGGAAGACGACTCGGAAAAGCCGCGGAGGGCGTGGTTACGTGACAAGGCGATGAAAGCAGAGCGCAAAACAGGCATGGCGATAGCTTTCCTATTCTCGCACAGCGCCTGGTTGGGCGGTCAGAGGGCGTTCATTCCGGGGCTCGGAGTCCGCCCTGTTCCACTTCAGGACACGAGTCGCGAACCGAATTGCCTGGCCGATGGAAAACTCAGAAGCAATAGCGCTACCTTGAGAGCTGTACAGGCAACTGTAACTTTGCGGGCGCAATCCCATCGAATAGGTGTTACGTCCAAACGACGCGTGGGTGCTCGGCCGAATGGCCGGCGGGTCTCGGTGGAGACATTGTTTTCAAGTGCCATTTGGTTGGCAAGGGCCAGGCAGGTTGCTCGGCGCGAAATGAAGGTGAGATTGTGGTCGACTACTGCGCGAATCCGAACTGCAGGAAACCCCTGCACTACCTGCGCGAGGGTACTATTTATATTTTCGAAGTCATGGATGCCGAAGCCGGTACCCGAAGCACCCACCAGCTGGAACACTACTGGCTCTGCGGAGAGTGTTCGATCGAGCACCGGCTGGAACGCACGCCAAACAGTGAACTTCGCCTCGCACCCAAGCAGCCGGAGCGTTTCGTCCGGCGCCCGCCTGGCGTGGTCACGGAAAGTCTTCTCGTCGCTAAGACGGCCTGAGAGTCGGTCTGCCTTTTAGGAAGCGCTGCGGGCGCACGAGGTTTTCTACGGCTTTTCTCGCGACTGGGAAACATCCAAAGATGCCAAATTGAGCCAGTCCCTGGTAGCGCAGGCTTCTGGTGGCGGCGGATGGAATCGAACCATCGACCTACGGGTTATGAGTCCGTCGCTCTAACCATCTGAGCTACGCCGCCGGGGTCGCCATGCTGAATTCGATGCGGCAAATGGACCGTCGAAGCGCGTTGCGACGCAACTCTATCTTACGAAGTGCTGGTATTGGAGTCAACGCAGGGCCGCGACCACACGCTCCTCGTGCTGCCGCGCATCGGAATGCGGAACCGCGAGTTTCTGATCTGGTGGACGCTGCGGACCTGATTACTTTACTCGGTGGCCTCGCGCTCCCTAAGGGTCCTAAGCCCCGTCTCTGCAGATTGTGAAGACTAGGGAGAGGGCTACTCCTACGGAGACGATCGAGGTTACTTTCGTGATTAGAGATCCGGTGCAAATGGACGAAGTCACTTTACAATCGGCCTAAGAACCCAACGACCTGTGGAACATAGTTGGTTGAGAAGATATCCTATCTCAAAGCGCCAAATCACCTCTTTGTATCTAACGTGCTCCGCCTTGGTGAGGTAGATCTTCAACTTTCTTTGACTAGAGCAACTTAGTTAGATTTGTGCCATTGAGATATCGACCAAAGAGCAGCAGTCATTACCTAGGTAATAAAAAATCACAAAAATTTTTGCTTTCATAGGTCCGCAATACCCGTTCAGCATATAGGGTCAATTCAAGGATTTAGGATCTATCGTAGTAGATTGGATTTTGCTTGTGCTCTTCGCAACTAGACGTCCGTTACGCCTCATGCAAGTTGATGCGCACGACGTGCCGCGCAGCCGCACTATGCCTTAGAAGTCTGTCCGACTGGAACTGCCCCCATCAAGGCCTAGATTAGCTTGATATCTCGCGTCGGTTTCATCTTTCTGCGTTGATGAAATATTTGCAGCCGGGGGGCGCGCATGGTTCATAATTCTCATTCAAAGGATATTTCTGCCTTCGCAGCGATCTGCCGGGCGCGGGTGTTGTTCCTCATCTTTGTCCTGACCTGTGCGGCGATAAGCTTGGCATCGGCGCAGGGGACTAATCCCATACCATCCCTTAGCTCGGCAAATCCGACCCAGGCATTGGCCGGCGCTACGGTTCCAATCACGCTGAGCGGCACTGGGTTCGTTTCCAGCACCGTCATCCTTGTCAATGGGGCCGCGGTTCCAACCACTTATCAGTCTTCGACTGCAATTAGCGCGCAGATAACCGCAGCTGCGGGCTCGTCGGGGAACCTCGCTGTGCAGGCGCAGAGTCCGACGCCTGGCGGCGGTACAAGTGCGACGATGCAACTGTCGATCGCGACTCTGCAAATCACCGCGACGGACCCGGACGGCACCAATACGGGCACGGCGCAGTTAGGGGTACCGGTAACCCTCACAACGAGTAACACGGACACAGCTCATAACGGGATTAGTTGGACTCTGCAAGGCGGTGGGAAAATCGGGACCACTAGTGTGAACGGCGCCGCTGGGGCACTTGGGACCTACACGCCGCCTCAAACGATGCCGTCAAGCAGCAGCGTGACGATCACTGCTTACTTAACTAACTTGCCCGCGTTGACGACCTCGTACTCCCTCAATTTGGTTAATCCCACACTGACCGTCACCTCATCGACGCAGACGCAATTGCTGACCGGTGGTACCCAGGAAGTCAATTTATTCGGCTCCGGATTTGTCCCTGGTACGACCGTGACGCTGAATGGCGTTGCGCTGACCACAAATTATGTTTCTTACGGCATCTTCGATACCTGGGTCCCGGTGGGAAATACAGCGACCGGCACTCTGACCCTGCAGATCCAAAATCCTGCCCCAGGGAGTGGAGTTGTTGTGCCTTTTTCCCTGCCGATAGCAGTTAATTCGATTGCCTTGGCCCCGACAAGTCAGACCGGGCCTGTCGTTGCGTTAGGCGGCAGCATCAAGATGGGCGCTACCGTGACCGGATCCATGCAGACCGCAGTGACCTGGAGCGTAAGCGGAGGAGGAACCATTACTACCGGCGGTACCTATGTCGCTCCGACCACCATGCCGACCGGGAGCGTCATCATAACCGCAGCATTGACTTCAAACCCTGCCATTACCGCATCGTATCCACTTACTCTGGACAACGCTGTGCCGGTGGTTAACAACTCAAGTCCGACCCAGGCGTTGGCGGGCGGTGCCGAATCGATGACTCTGACTGGCACAGCGTTTGTCCCGGGCACCGTCATTCTTGTAAATGGAACCGCAGTTCCAACGACCTACAACTCTCCAACATCCGTCGTCGCCCAGATTACTGGTCCCGCTGGTTCCAGCGCGAACCTGTCGGTCCAGGCACAGAACCCCTCGCCGGGCGGGGGAACCGGAGCCGCATTCCAGATGCCCGTCGCGACGTTGCAACTCACAGCAACCAACTCGAACGGGACGAACACGGGCACCGACACGCTCGGGGTTCCGATAAACTTCTCGGCGGTCAACACAGACACCGCTCACACCGGCGTGCTCTGGACGCTGCAAGGCGCCGGAACGCTAAACGCAAGCGGCTTCGCTAACGGTGCCAACAACCTTAGCGCTGTCTACACTCCGCCAGCACAGATGCCGGCCAACGCTTCGGTGACGGTGATCGCTTATCTGCAAAGCCTGCCGGCGCTGACAACCTCATATACTTTCCAGCTAACGAATTCGGCGCTGGTGGTGACTTCGGCAACGCCGACTCAGGCTGAGACAGGCGGAACGCAGACGGTGACGCTGATTGGCTCCGGGTTTGTGGCCGGGACCACCGTTTCATTGAACGGCACGGCACTTCCCGTTACCAATATCAGCAATACCCAGGAAGCCGTTCAGGTGCCGGTAGCGGCCAATGCGACAGGCACTCTGACCCTGCAGGTCCAAAATCCCGCCTCTGGCACTGTTGTGCCTTTTTCCTTGCCGATAGCAGTCAATTCGATCGCCTTGGCTCCGACAACCCAAACCGGACCAGTCGTCGCGCTAGGCAGCAGTCTGGGAATGGGTGCAACCGTAACCGGCTCCATATTAACTGCGGTGACCTGGAGCGTAGTCGGAGATGGGACAATTTCAAGCACCGGTACGTATGTTGCTCCGGCCACAATGACGACCGGGAGCGCAGTGATAACGGCGGCATTGACTTCAAACCCCTCTATTACCGCATCGTATCCACTCACTTTGGTCAATCCCGCGCCATTGATTAACAACTCAAACCCGACCCAGGCGTTGGCGGGCGGTGCAGAATCGATGACTTTGACTGGCACAGGGTTTGTCCCGGGCACCGTCATTCTTGTGAATGGAACCGCAGTTCCAACGACCTACAGCTCTGCAACCTCCATCGTTGCCCAGATTACTGGTCCGGCTGGTTCCAGCGCAAACCTGTCGGTGCTCGCACAGAACCCCTCGCCCGGCGGTGGAACGAGCGCCGCGATTCAGATACCCGTAGCGACGTTGCAACTCACCGCAACCAACCCGAGCGGGACGAACACGGGCACCGCGATGCTCGGGGTTCCGGTGAACTTCTCGGCGGTTCAACACAGATACATCTCACACCGCCGTGCTCTGGACGCTGCAAGGCGCTGGAACGCTAAACCCAAGCGGTTTCGCTAACGGTGCGAACAATCTGAATGCTGCTTACACGCCGCCGACAGTGATGCCAGCGAATCCTTCGGTGACGGTGATCGCTTACGCGCAAAGTTTGCCGGCACTAACAACCTCTTACACCTTCACGTTGATCAATCCAGTGCCGGTGGTGAATTCGGCGACCCCGACCCAGCTGCTGAATGGCGGAACGCAGACGGTGACGCTGACCGGCTCCAGCTTTGTATCCGGCACTACCGTCTTATTCAACAGCACAACTCTTCCCATTACCTACATCAGTAGCACCCAGGCTACCGTTCAGGTACCGGTAGCGGCCAATGCGACCGGCACGCTATCCCTGCAGGTTCAAAACCCTGCTCCAGGGGGCGGAGCGGGAAATACGTTCACCGAAACCGTCGCGCCGGCCTCGATCGCTTTGACCGCAACCGGCGAGGACGGCATCAACACTGGTAATGCGGTTGAGGACTACACCGTCGCCATGTCGGCCTCGATCAGTGGGACGATGCAGACCGCGGTCAATTGGAGTGTAGTTGGCACGGGTTCCATCACCAGCGGCGGCGTATATACCCCGCCGTCAACGATTCCCAGTAACCCCGTTGACATCATCTATGCGACGCTTGCAGCGAATCCGGCAGTTACAGCCGCATATCCTGTCAACATCGTCAACCCAGTCCCCACTCTGACCGCGAGCAGTCTCTCCATGGTTCCGGCCGGGGAGTTGACGGCGGTGACCTTTACCGGGACCAGCTTTGTGCCCTCCACGGTGATCCAGGTAAATGGGGCAGCGGTGCCAACGACTTACGTATCGACTACCTCGCTCATCGCCCAACTGACCATCGAGGACACCGCGACAGGCACTCTCTCGGTGCAGGCATATACCCCAGCTCCAAGCGGGGGTGTCAGCAGTCCCGTTTACGTGGGGATCGCCATTACGATCAGCGAGACAGCCGCTGCCCGGCTTCTCGACCAGACCACGTTCGGGCCTACGACCAGCCTGATCCAGCACGTGCAGTCCGAGGGTGTTGACGCATGGCTGACCGAGCAGTACAACACTCCACAAACCGTGCTTCCGGTCATCCCCGCGAAGCTACCTTCGTACACGGGGGCCTCAGGCAGTATGGCGGAATCGGAGTGGTGGCAAGCAGCGATCACCGGCAACGACCAGTTGAGACAAAGGGTAGCCTTCGCCCTGAGCGAACTCTTCGTCATCTCCGACGACACCGTTACCGGATGGGACGTTCAGTACTATATGAACAAGCTTGCTCAGGATGCCTTCTCGAATTGGTACACGATCATGAACGACGTGACCCTTTCTCCAGGCATGGGCAACTATCTCAACATGCTCAACAGTGCGAAGCCCACTGCGACGTTGATCGCCGACGAGAACTACGCTCGGGAGAACATGCAACTGTTCAACCTCGGCCTCGACCTGTTGAACCAGGATGGAAGCCTGCAGCTGGACGTCAACGGCAATCCCATCCCAACCTATACGGAGGCACAGGTACAGGCCTTTGCCCGTGCCTACACCGGTTGGACCTACGCCAACGCCGACGGCTCTACCCCCAATTCGTTTAACAAGACTTCTAACCACTACTACCCTATGGTTGCGGTGGAGTCGCAACACGACGAGAACCCGAAGACACTTTTGAACCGCACCGTTCTGCCTGCGGGGCAGACGGCGGAACAAGACCTGGCCGGCGCTCTTACCAACATCTTCCAGCATCCCAACCTGCCCCCGTTTGTCTGCCAGCAGCTGATTCAGCACCTGGTGAAGAGCGATCCCAGCCCCGGCTATATTTCGCGGGTTGCGGCAGTCTTCATGAATGATGGCAGCGGTATCCGTGGTGACTTGCAGGCCGTATTCACCGCCATCTTCACCGATCCGGAAGCTCGCGCGGGCGATACGGCGCCGCAGCCGGGCGACGGACATCTCCGCGAGCCGATTCTTTGGACGACCAATATCATGCGTGGACTTGGCTTCGTAAATGTCGATCCAAACAACTATTGGGAGAATCTGTCCAACAAAACCCTGGCTCTCGGCGAGCGGCCGTTCGAGGCCCCCGCCGTATTCAATTTCTTCCCGCCCAACTACGTGATTCCAGGAACGACTTTGAACGCTCCCGAGTTCGGTCTGGAAAACACTGCCAACGTTGTCGGACGCCTTACCCTTGCCAACAACATGGTCTTTAACTATATAGGTGGTTTTAATGTAGATTTGAGCGCGACGAGTCCTCTTGGCCAGATCTTAGTGTCCCAGGGACCAGCGGCGCTGGTGAATGCACTCAATAACCTCTTTTTATACGGAACGATGGACTCGAACACCGCCGCGGCAATTACGAATGAGATCAGTAGTGTGACCACCCCGGCCCGGCAGGTAAGGATGGCCGTCTACCTGACCGTTACCTCCCCGGAGTACCTGGTACTGCACTAAATTAGAGAGCGCAAGAAGGACTGGATCCTTGCCATCAAGTATCTTTGCAATATGACACGAGAGTTATCGAGGTACTTACCATGCGGAATTTGCTCAAATTGTATCGAATCGCTGTAAGCCTTGAGGGATTGTAATCTGTAATAACTTAGCTATCCAGGGTTGGCGATAACGACGCACTACTAACTAGGAGAGAGGAACTATATGAGCTTAAATCGTCGCAGTTTTATTCGCAGTGCCTCGCTGGCCGCGGTCGGCAACGCAGCCGGTCTGCGTCCCTTCGGGGCGCTGAATGCATTGGCCCAATCGACGCCCGGCTACAAGGCGTTGGTCTGTATTTTTATGTTCGGAGGAAACGACTCCAACAATACGCTGGTGCCGTTCAACACGTCGGCGAATGGCAGCAACGGCTATACGACGTACTCCAACATCCGCGGCCCGTTGGCGATTCCGGCTGGCAATCTGCTCCCCCTGGGAGCGCAAGCCAACGGCAATTATGGCGTGCATCCCAGCCTGCCCGACATTCAGACGCTGTTTAACAGCAACAATGTCGCGTTCGTCGCCAATGTGGGCACCCTCATTCAGCCGCTGACCCCGGCGCAGTTTCAAGCGGGAGCGGTGCCGAGGCCAACCAACCTCTTTTCTCACCCGGACCAGCAGTTGGAGTGGCAGAATGCCGCGCAGAGCGGGGCCACTAGCACCGGTTGGGCGGGCCGCATCGCCGACTCAATGGCTGCGACCTACAACCCCAGCGGTCAGATTCCCCTGATCACCTCGGTTTACGGAGACACGCTTTTCTGCAACGGTGCAGCCAGCACACCGGTGGCTGTCAGTCCAGGGAATCTGCAAAGCGGTGTCTGCAGCGAGACCCCGTCGGCCTGCGCGAGCCGGCTGACGACGGCGCAACAGCTGCTCACCTTCAACAGTGGACTCTCTCTGGTGCAGGCCGATACCGGCATCACCGCGAATTCCTATCAATACATGACCGTCCTGGCCAACGCGGTGCAGTCGGTCACCCCTCTGACCACAGTGTTTCCAGCCAACAACAGCCTGGCTGCGCAACTCCAGCAGATCGCGCAGATCATCCAGGTACGTGCGGCACTAGGGGTGACCCGGCAGATTTTCTTTGCCGGGCTGGGCAACTTCGATACCCATTCCGGACAGCTGGCCCTGCAGAGCAGCCTGCTGTCGCAAGTCAGTCCGGCGATGGCGGCTTTCTACCAGGCCACCCAGGAACTTGGTCTGGCCAATCAGATCACCACCTTCACCATGTCGGACTTCAGCCGGGCAATGCAGCCTAATTCGAACACCGGCAGCGACCACGCCTGGGGAGGGCATCACATGGTCATGGGCGGCGCGGTCAACGGCGGCCAGATTTACGGCACCTATCCGACGCTGGTCCTGGCAGGTCCGAACGATTCCGGGCTCAACGGGCGTTGGGTGCCGACGATTTCCTCGTCGCAATATGCCGCCACTCTTGCCTCCTGGTTCGGCGTCCCCAGCACAAGCATGAACACCATATTCCCCTCCTTGTCCAACTTCACTTCGACAAATCTGGGCTTTGTCTAAAAATCACTCTGTCTCCCCCGCATGCCCATCATGCGGGGGAAAATGGGCAAAGTGAGGAAAACCCGCCAACGCTCGCTGGAATATGGGACCTCAGCAGGTGCCGTTTGCAGCGGAAGTCAGCCTGACAGCGAATCTCTCGGGCGCGAAGCCTTATCCGATCGCGCTGCCTCACGTACTATGGATTCTATGGTGAATCCGTAGCCGGGGCGTGGTCATCAGCTAGCCGCCCCGTCGCGCGACTCCCAATCTCCGCGCATTTCCATGCGACACGCAGTCTGTCGGAGGGGGAGTCGTTTGTTCGATGCCGACCCGAGTGAGTGGGCGAAACCTGGTTGTGAATGTGTACGGCTGACCGTCGGGCCATATTTTTCGAGGAGAGTTTGAATGGACAGTAGTCTTGCATCGAATCACTCCATCCTGGTGACCGGAGGGGCTGGGTTCATCGGGTCCAACTTCGTTCTTGACTGGATTCGCAAAGAGCCGGGCGATGTGATCAATCTCGATAAGCTCACCTACGCCGGAAACTTGGGAAATCTCGCCAGCCTTGAAAATGAACCGCGTCATATCTTTGTGCGCGGCGACATCTGCGACCCGGAGCTCGTGCGCTCGCTCTTACAGCGGCACAAGCCCCGGGCCGTGGTGCATTTTGCGGCGGAGAGCCATGTAGACCGGTCGATCAGCGATCCCGGCGAATTTGTTCACACCAACGTGAATGGCACGCTTAATCTGCTGCAACAGAGCCGCGCTTATTGGGACGATCTCGATCCGGAAGGGAAGCAGAGCTTCCGTTTTCTGCATGTTTCGACCGACGAGGTCTACGGGACTCTGAGCGCCGACGACCCGGCGTTTACCGAGGAGACTCCCTATGCGCCAAATAGTCCGTATGCAGCGTCAAAAGCGGGCTCGGATCACCTGGTTCGCGCCTGGCATCACACCTTCGGACTTCCGACTCTGACGACGAACTGCTCCAATAACTACGGGCCGTTTCAGTTTCCAGAGAAGCTGATTCCGCTGGTGCTGTTGAAGGCGCTCGACGGCGAACCGCTTCCGGTTTACGGCGATGGCCAGAATATCCGCGACTGGCTTTATGTGCTCGATCATTGCGATGGCATTCGCACCGTACTGGCGACCGGCACACCGGGTGAAACCTACAACATTGGCGGCAGCAATGAACGCAAGAACATCGATGTTGTGACCACCATCTGCGACATTCTCGATGAGCTCCGGCCCAACGCGACAAGTGGTTCGCGGCGCTTGCCTGGTTCGCGACGCTCGCTGATCACGTTCGTGAAAGACCGGCCCGGACACGACCGCCGCTACGCGATTGACGCCACCAAGATTCGCCGCGAACTTGGCTGGATGCCGAAGACCTCGTTTGAGCCTGGAATTCGCGCTACGGTGGAATGGTACCTGGCGAATCTGAATTGGGTGAAAGACGTCCGCTCCGGCGCCTATCTCGACTGGCTCGAGCTGAATTACAAGGAGCGATAGATGGCGCGCAAGGGCATCATCCTGGCCGGGGGCTCGGGAACTCGGCTCTATCCGCTGACTCATGCGGTATCGAAGCAGCTGCTTCCGGTCTACGACAAGCCGATGATCTACTACCCTTTGAGCACCTTGATGCTGGCGGGGATTCGGGACATTCTCATCATCTCGACGCCGGAGGACACGCCGCGATTCTCCGGTCTGCTCGGCGACGGGGCCCAGTGGGGATTGAACCTTCAATACGCCGTCCAACCCAGCCCCGACGGCCTCGCGCAAGCCTTCATTATCGGGGACGACTTCATCGGCGGCAGCGCTTGTTCGCTGGTGCTGGGCGACAACATCTTCTTTGGCTATTCGCTTTCGACGCAGCTGCAACACGCGGCCGCGCAGAGCTCCGGAGCGACGGTCTTCGCCTATCGAGTCAGTGACCCGGAACGATACGGTGTAGTCGAGTTCGACCGTAACGGCAAGGCGCTCAGCATCGAGGAGAAACCCGCCAAACCCAAGTCCTCGTTCGCCATCACCGGACTCTACTTCTACGACAACGATGTGGTGGAGATCGCCAAAGCGGTGAAGCCCTCTCCGCGCGGTGAGCTGGAGATTACCGATGTCAACCAGACTTATCTGAATCGGGGCGTGCTCGATGTGCAGCATATGGGCCGGGGAACCGCTTGGCTCGACACAGGCACCCACGATTCGCTGCTCGAGGCATCCGTCTTCATCCAGACCATCGAGGGGCGTCAGGGGTTAAAGATCGCCTGCCCCGAAGAGATCGCCTTCCGGATGAAGTTCATCACCGCCGAACAACTGGCCGCGCTTGCCGAGCCGTTGCGTAAGAGCGGCTACGGCCTCTACCTGCTGGCGTTGATCGAAGAGTCGGGAGAACCTGGAGGGCTGGCATGAGGCTGATAGAAACCGACATCCTCGGAGTCGTCATCTTCGAAAGCCCGATCTATCGTGATGATCGCGGTCATTTTCAGGAAACCTACAACGAGCGCCAGTTTCTCGAACTCGGGCTGCCGATCGACTGGAAGCAGGACAACCTGTCTTTATCTCGCAAGAACGTCGTCCGCGGGCTCCATTATCAGCTCATCCAGCCCCAGGGCAAGCTGGTGCGGGTCGTCAGCGGAGCGGTTTTCGACGTAGCCGTGGACATACGCCGAAATTCGCCCACCTTTGGCAAGCACGTTTCGATAGAGTTAAGCGCCGAAAACGGTCTGGCCTTTTATATCCCGGTTGGCTTCGCGCATGGCTTTGCCGCGCTGACCGAAGGCGCTTGTTTCGCCTATAAGGTCACCGACTTCTACGAGCCTTCGGGCGACCGCACGATGTTGTGGAACGATCCGGAACTGGGCATCCAATGGCCGGTCGCGTCGGAAGACGCCATCATCTCCGCCAAAGACCTCCAGGGCAAGCTGTTGCGTGACGCCGAGGTCTTTCCGTGATGGCCGCCGCTGGTTCACCGGATCGTGTCCTGCTGTTTGGCGCGAACGGCCAAGTGGGAACGGAGTTACGCGCGCTGCTTGAAAACACCTGCGAGCTTCATGCTTTGACCCGGGCCGAGGCAGACTTCTCCCAGCCTGAACAGCTCCGTGGCATCGTCGCCGACCTGAAACCCGCGGTCATCCTGAATGCGGCCGCGTACACGGCCGTCGATAAAGCCGAATCCGAACCTGAGCTGGCCGCGCTGGTGAACGCCGCGAGTCCAGCCGCGCTCGCCGAGGAAGCTGCCCGCTACGGCGGCCTGTTGGTCCATTACTCGACGGATTATGTTTTCGACGGCTCCAAATCGAGCGCCTGGGTCGAAGACGACCCCACCGGCCCGCTGAATGTCTACGGCAGAACCAAGCTCGCGGGCGAGCAAGCGATCGCCGCCACGGGTGGGTCGTATCTTATCTTTCGCACCAGCTGGGTCTTTGCTCCCCACGGCAAGAACTTCCTGCTGACAATCCTCCGCCTGGCCCGCGAGCGTGACCGGCTAACAATTGTCGCCGACCAGCACGGAGCACCTACATCGGCGCAGGCAATCGCGCGAGCGACGCTCGGCGTGCTCGACAACCTGCGCGAACGGCAGGCGGAGCCGACTTCGTCAGCGGCGGGCATTTATCACATGACCTGTGCCAGCGAGACGACATGGCACGGCTTTGCTCAGGCGATCGTGGACGAGGCATCCGCAGCGGAGTTACTCGATGGCAGGCGTCTCGAGGTTGCGCCGATTCCCGGCGCGCAATATCCGACCCCGGCCAAACGTCCGGCAAATTCTGTCCTGAACAACGACAAGCTGCTGCAGAAGTTCGGCGTCGCCCTGCCGCATTGGCGAGAGGCGCTAGGTGAGGCGATTTCGGAATTGGATCTCTCCCCCAGTTTCTTCTCCCCGGGACCGGCTCAGAGTTGACCGGTCACCCTCGTCAGGATTTTGCATAGAATGACGCTGGACATCGACGCCAGGACTTTCATGGCTGAAACATTCACGGAGGATCAGTGCCATATCTTGTAACCGGCGCGGTTGGATTTATTGGCTTCCACACCTGCCGTAAGCTTCTCGATCGCGGAGAATCCGTGGTCGGCGTTCACATCGTCAATGACTACTACGATCCGTCATTGAAAGAAGCGCGGCTCAAGATACTCCAGCAATTTCCCCGCTTTACGCTGCATCGCGCCGACATCGCCGAGCGCGCCGCGATGGAGAAGGTCGCGGCATCGCACCCAGATGTGACGCGCATCATCCATCTGGCCGCCCAGGCCGGCGTTCGCTATTCGCTGGTGAATCCGTACAGCTATACGCGCTCGAATCTCGAAGGGCAGATAGTAATGCTGGAGATTGCCCGGCATCTGCCGTGCTGCGACCACTTTGTTTATGCGAGTTCCTCGTCTGTCTATGGATCGAATGAGAAGCTGCCGTTCTCGGTCGAGGACCGGGTCGATCATCCCGTCTCGCTCTACGCCGCCACCAAGAAGGCTGGGGAACTCATGGCCCATTGTTACAGCCACTTATATAACATCCCAACCACCGGCCTTCGCTTCTTCACCGTTTACGGTCCCTGGGGACGCCCCGACATGGCGGCCTTTCTTTTCGTGAAGGCGATCCTCGCCGGCGAACCCATAACCGTCTTCAATCATGGGGACATGAGGCGCGACTTTACCTTCGTTGACGACATCGTGCAGGGAGTAGTAGCTGTCGCGGACAAACAACCATCCGGGCCGGGTGTTCCCGCCAGGGTCTATAACATCGGCAACCATCGTTCTGAGCCATTGACAAGATTTATCTCGGTCATTGAGGACGCGTTGGGAATGAAGGCGAAGATCTCCTACGAGCCAATGCAGCCGGGGGATGTGAAAGAAACCTTCGCCGACATACAACCGCTTATTGACGACTTTGGTTTCCAGCCGAAAACTTCCATCGACGAGGGTATTCCGCAATTTGTGAAGTGGTATCGGGAGTTTTACCGGGTCTAACTGACTACCATGGCGCAGATCGCTGACGGCTGAAGTTATTCAATGTCCGGATGCTTGATCCACGAGAAGTGTCGTCCCACAATTCCTTTGATGATCCAGCGATCGGTCGAGGCAGTCGGGCCGATACCCGCGCCGATATTGATCTCCCACTTCGGCGAGACGTTCAAATCGGTTACTACGAATATCTGCTGCTGCTGATTGTGCAACGATGCGAAGTTGCCGATCTCGCCGTAGTCACCGTAGTACTCGATGCCGCCGCTCACCACCTTAGTGAAGTCGTACGACACCTTGACCGCGGGAGCAAACTGGAAGCCCTGGTTCACGCTGGGGCCGTGGAATGTTCGCTCAAAGGCAGGGTTCACGGCGAAATACCAGCGCCCGGCTGATTTGTCGAAGATCGGCCGAATCTCCCACGTCCAGGTATCGGGCGAATATACTGACCGCTGATAGCCGACTTCAGTCGACAGGCTCACGCCCAGCGGCCAGTGCCATGAATCCGGCACCCGCACACGCGGCCGAATATGGTCGCCCACCCATTGCCAGCCATGACCATCCTGAATGCTGGTAAAGACATAGAATCCCACCTCAGACCAGTCGTTGATGCCTTGCGTGATCTCAAGAGTTTCGTGCTCCTGGTGATTGGTCGGATAAACCCCGTCGATCGTCTCCTTTTCACCGTCGATGGTGAAATTCGAGTGCAACTCGAACATGGTCGTCTTTGCCTCGACGGTGGGCGCCCCATAGACTTGGATCTCATAGTTCCCCTGGGCATGACAGGGCAAGGCGCAACAGAGGCCAAAGGCCATGAAGATCAGGCCCCAACTCCGCGCACAGTGCGTCCGTTTCCTAAGCATAGCGAAAGAGCATCATGAAACCGGCATCCATGTGGTTTTGTTGGTGGCAGTGAAAGAGCGTCATCCCCGGGTTGTCGGCGATGAACTCCACATCGACCTGAGTCCTCCCGCCGACCAGCACGACATCCTTGACGAGGCCTCGCATCTCCGAGTTCCCCGGCATGCTGCGAATCTCGAAGCTATGCCGATGTAGATGCACCGGATGATCGTCGCTGCTGTGATTGATGAACTGCAACCGGTAGCGCTGACCTTGATGCAGCGTGACGGTTTCGGTGTTGGGGTAGGATTTGCCATTGATCATCCAATGGTCGGGCGCGCCATGTCCGGCAAATTTGGATTCAAAGACCAGCGGAATAGTGACCGGCACGCCATTGTCCGACGTTGAGGCCAGCGCCGCGAACTCGTGATAGTCCCAGTTCAAGGCTAGTGGCTGCTCCCATACCGGCTTGCCGTCGCGACTGGAATACTCGACGACGATTCCCATCCCCGCCGCTTGAATGTGTTTTCGCACCTCGCCCAGCACCCACACTCCGGGATTGTTCATCTCGACCACCGCGCAGACCCGCTCCGCCGGAGCCAGTCTCAGCATTGGTACGAGTTGTGGCTGCGGCACAGGGTTCCCATCCAACGCAATCACACGAAACTGATGACCAGCGAGCGCCAGCCAGTGCACCTCGGTGGGGCTCGAGTTCAGAATGTGCAGAAGCACATGCTTCCCCTGCTTCACCCGCAGCGGCTCGCCAAAGCCGAGCACCTTTCCATTGATAGTCGAGAAGTCGTACGCCGGATTCATCGATCCGTCACCGCTGCCCATCAGCTGGCCGTCCCAGTCATGCAGCGCGAGGAAGAATTCCTGGTCGTAGCGCGCCGGATTTTCGCGCGGCTCGATCGATAGAAACCCATGCTGTCCGGTGTACTGGCCCTTCTTTAGATCGGTCCCAGCAAAGGTGTGAGTGTGGTACCAGCGAAATCCAGATGGACGCGGAGTGTATGTGTAGCGCGCCGTCGCCCCTGCCGCGATCATTGGCGTGCCTTCTTCAATCGCGCCGTCTACATCGGAAGGCAGGAATAATCCGTGCCAGTGGACGATCTCTTCACTGCTGGAGTGGTTGGTCACGTCGATCGTGACCGGCCGTCCCTCCTTGAAGCGCAAGAGCGGACCCGGGACCTGTTGGTTATAGGCGATGGTCTTGATGGAATGCTTCGCCGAAACCTGCAGCGAGTAAGGCGCGATGTCGAGCGAATAATCGGCATCGGCGGTACCGAAAGCAGTAACCGGCATGGCAGCCGAAATTGCTGCAGCTCCGCCTAGCTTGAGAACCTGCCGCCGCGAAAGCATCCTGAGACGATGCTAGCAGTGGAGAGTGAACAAACCGTCACCCAAACTGCTCTGAATCTTGGGCTGCGTGCATCCGAAGAGTCTTCGCCGGATCGCGAGCTGTCTAATTCGCCGCCACCTGGGTTGACGAAACATAGCTTTTCACATGGGCCAACTCAGGCCGCGAAGACTCCGCGCCGTTGTCGGTTGACTTGAGAAGCGCTGCGTAAAACTGTTGCGCTTTTGCCTTGTCGCCCGCTTCCTCTGCCGCAAGTCCGGCGTGGTAGAGGCCGTTAAACCGGTTCGGGCTCAGTTTCAGCGAGACTTCGTACTCTGCCAGCGCCTGTTGCGGCTGATGAAGTTCCAGCAGCATGTCGGCCAGCATCTCCCGCGCCGGGATATCGACCTCGGCCTGGCCAACCTTGTCCTGCAGGTCAGCGGCGTCGCGCATGTGCTTCAGCGCTTCGTTTTGATTGTCCTCGGCCAAGGCCGCCCAGCCCAGCATAACGTTGTGGTCGATCTTTTCGCCGACGCCCTCGGCCATGTATGCGTGTTTGCCTTTCTTGACCTCGGCGGTCAGCTCGTCATACCGCGCAAGGTCGGCTTTCGCGGCCTTCGCGTCATGCAGATGCCCATGGGCAATGGCGCGCGCCCAATAGGTCATAGTCGCGATCTCAGGGGTCGCGCCGGGGGCGGGCTCCAGCGCCGCCGCTGTCTTCCAGTCCCGCATCTCCAGCGCGTAAAATGTCGGCAGCTTGGCGCGGTAGTAGGGCACCATCCCCTCCATGTGCTTGTTCGCCATGTCGGGCATCGCCTCAATGCGGGTCAGCACTGCCGAAAGATTGTTGATCGCATCTTTCGAGTGAGCATCCTGTCCGCTTTGGATATAGGCGTAGGTCAGGAAATCGTAGGAGTGGGGTTCATCCATGATTCCGCCCTCGCCACGCTTCTCGGCGTTCTCCGATGCGGCGATCGAAGCCAGCTGAGAAGTGATGTCCTGCGGCCACATACCGAGCCGAGCGTAAATATGTCCGGGCATGTGGACGGCGTGCGCGCCAGCCGGCGCAATCTCGCCGTAATGATCGGAGGCGGCCAAGCCCTCAGAAGCCATCGCGGGATTGTCGCAGGAGTGAATGATGTAGTGCACGACGCCCGGATTATCGGGATACTTGGCGAAGAGCGGCGTGAGCACCGCCATGGCCTTGTGTTCATTGGTCAGGCTGGTGTCGTCCGGGGACTCGGCCGCGAGCAGCGAGAGCGCGTAAAAAGCGCCGGAGTCGACATCCGGATATTGCTTATAGAGCTTGCCCATCGCCGCCGAGTAGGCATCGATGCGGGTCTGAAAGTCCTGCTTGCCGGGACGGAAGAAGTCGCTGAGCGCAGCGATATACGCGCGCTCGCGCTCGGTCTTCGCCGGCGGAGTCTGCGCCTTCTGCATCTCCGCCCACGCGCTCTTCATGGTGCTCTCGCCGGGGCGGTTCCAGATCTGATGGAACTCGCTTATCGCCACGCCCCAGTGCGCCATGGCGCACGTCGGGTCCGCCTTGACGATCGCCTCAAATTGCCGCTGCGCCTCCGAATACCAGAAGTCATGCAGCAGGGAGACGCCACGATTGAAAGGCGCCTGAGTCGATGGCAAACAGGAGACGGGGAACGAGACCACGCCGAGTTTTTCTGAAAGGGCATCGGTGGGTGACACCGGATGGTCCATCGACATCTGGGCCACAGCCGGGAATGCAGTCAGCGCGAGCAGGGACAACGCAAGTATCTTCATCGCGCTTGATTATAAGTCTGCAGGCTATCTTTTGGATAAGTTTCTACCTGGCTGGGTTTGGCGGTCTCCCGATTCCGGTATTGTCCCTCTCGCTTGTGACATGTCGCCACGACCCAGTACCCTGCCGATATGCTCAGACCTCAAATTCTCTTGTGCGCTGTAGTCACTGCGGCTCTCTTAGCTGGTTCCGCGCCATCTGCCTGCCTTGCCGAAACCGCTACAAGCCATCCCGATTCTCACGCGTCGCCGCACCCCATGACCCTCGACGACCTCGATCTCCTCAAGGACGTTGACGAGCCGCGCGTCTCTCCAGACGGCAAATGGGTGGCCTACACCGTCGAATCTGACGACAAGGAGAGCGACAGCGGCATCGCCGATCTGTGGATGGTGAGCTGGGATGGTTCCCAGGATATTCGGCTGACGTGGAACTACGACGCCTCTGTCGCAGAGCCGCGTTGGAGCCCGGACGGCCGTTATCTCGCGTTTCTATCCGACCGAGAAGGCGCTCCGAAAGTCGAGGGTCCGCAGGTCTGGCTGCTCGACCGGCGTGGCGGCGAGGCGCACCAGTTGACCGCTATCAAAGACAAACTCGACGCCTATGAATGGTCGCCGGACTCGAAGAAACTGCTGCTCACCATCACCGAAATCCCCGAGGCGAAGAAGGAAAAAACCAAAGAGAAGAAAGCCAAGAGCCCCTCTGACGAAGACGCCGACGACGAAGATGAGGACAAGCCTAAGCCCATCGTCATCGACCGCTATCACTTCAAGCAGGATGTGGATGGATATCTCTCAACCGACAGCCGTCCCTCGTTGCTCTATCTTTACGACATCGAGAGCAAAAAGCTCGACAAAGTTACTACCGACAAGAAATTCGATGAGCAGGAGGCGGTGTGGTCTCCAGACGGCAGCCAGATCGTCTATGTGAGCAATCACGACGCCGACCCCGATCGTAGCCCTAACACCGATGTCTTCGTCGTCGCGGCGCGACCGAAATCGACGCCGCGTCAACTGAGCACGACGCCCGGTAACGATGGCGGCCATCCAGCGTGGAGCCCCGATGGCAAACTGATCGCCTACATCCACGGCAGCGAGCCTAAGCTCGACGAATACAACCGTCGCCAACTCGCCATTGTCCCCACCTCCGGAGGCGAGACTCGAATCCTGACTTCGAACTTCGACCGTTCAGTCGCAGAGCCGATCTTCTCACCGGACGGCCAGTCGATCACCGTGCTCGTCGACGACGACCGCTCGCTCTATCCCGCTGCCGTGTCCTTGAAAGATGGCAGCGTGAAGCGGCTAATCGACTCTCCCGGCCTGGTCGACAAGGCCGACCAGCAGGGAAGTCATCTCGCGTTGACCTGGTCAACCGACGCCCTTCCGCTCGAAGTCTTTGCCCTCGACGACGGCAAGCTGCGCAAGCTCTCCAGCCAGAACGACGCGCTGGTCGCCAGCCTAAAACTTGCCCCGACGCGCGATCTGCGGGCCACCACCTCTGACGGAGCCGATGTTCACGGCTTGCTGACTCCACCCATCGGCTACGAGCCCGGGAAAAAGTATCCAATGCTGTTACGAATTCACGGCGGCCCCGATTGGCAGGACTATCACGAGTTCGAACCGGAGCGGCAACTCTTCGCCGCCAAGGGTTACGCGGTGCTCAACGTGAACTACCGCGGCAGCAGCGGTCGCGACACCGCCTATCAGCAGGCCATCTTTCGTGACTGGGGCAACAAGGAAGTGATCGACCTGCTCGCCTGCGTTGACGAGGCCATCAAAGAGGGAGTCGCCGACCCCGACAAACTCGGGGTGGGCGGCTGGAGCTACGGTGGCATTCTCACCGACTACACCATCGCCACGACCACCCGCTTCAAGGCCGCCGTGAGCGGCGCGGGCATGGGCAATCCCTTCGGACTCTATGGCATCGATGAGTACATCCTGCAATATGAACAGGAACTCGACCCGCCGTGGAAGAACCCTGACCTTTACGTCAAGCTGGGCTATCCATTCCTGCACGCCGACCGCATCAAGACGCCGACGCTCTTCATGGGCGGCGATGCGGATTTTAACGTACCGATCACTGGCGGCGAACAGATGTATCAGGCTCTGCGCAGCCTCAATGTGCAGACGGAACTGGTCATCTATCCCGGAGAGTTTCACGAATTCAGCCGGCCGAGCTTCATCCGCGACCGATATCAACGGTATTTCGATTGGTATGGCAAATACTTGATGCCGAAAGGGGCGGCGAAGTAGAGAGCATCCTAAAAATGGGTTAGCAAATATCTTGTAGTCGATTCGCTAACCCGGTACTCTTGCGGACATGCTTCGTTTCAAGATGCTTTGCCCTGCGGTCGTTGCCGCCGCTGTTTTCCTTTGCCCTGCCGGCGCTCAAACAACGCCGCCCGCCGCTCCACCTCCGGCCACAAAGACCGGGCCACATCCGCTAAACCTCGACGATCTCGACCATCTGCTGAGCGTCGGCTCGCCGCAGGTTTCGCCTGACGGCAAGTGGGTGCTCTATACAGTGAGCCGCATCGACACCACAGCCGACAAGCGGGTCACCGATCTGTGGATGGTCAGCTGGGATGGCACGCAGGATATTCGCCTCACCTACAGCGTCGATAGCTCGGTGAGTGAGCCCCGCTGGAGTCCCGACGGCAAATATATTTCGTTCCTCTCCGAACGCCCCGGTACCCCGAAGGTGAAGGGCAGCCAGGTCTGGGTGCTCGACCGGCGCGGTGGAGAGGCTCGCCAGTTGACTGAAGTGAAGGGCAATCTCTCAGCATACGAATGGTCTCCGGATTCGAAAAAACTGCTGCTCACCATTGCCGAAGACGTCGAAGCCGAAGCCAAAGAAAAAGAGGGCAAAGACGACAAAGACAAGGAGAAACCGAAGCCGATCGTCATCGACCGCTATCGCTTCAAGAAGGACATCGAAGGCTACATCTCGACCAACAGCCGACCCGACCTGCTCTATCTCTATGACATCGATCGTAAAAAGCTCGACAAGCTGACCACCGATAAGACCTTCCAGGAGGACGACGCCGTCTGGTCGCCCGATGGCACACAGGTCGCCTTCATCAGCAACCACGATCCCGATCCCGACCGCACCATCAACACCGACGTCTTCGTCGTCGCCGCCACTCCGAATTCAGCCGCGCGCAAGCTCACCACCTTCCCCGGCCCCGACGAAGGTCCTCCAGCCTGGAGTCCCGACGGCAAGCTCATCGCCTACATCCACGGTAGCGAGCCGAAATACGAGGAGTACAGCCGCCGGGATCTCGATGTCGTGCCCGCTGCCGGTGGCGAGTCCCGAATGCTGACCACCAAATTCGACCGCCCCGTCGGCGACCCGATCTTCGCGCCCGACGGACAATCGATCACCGTTCTCGCTGTCGATGATCGCTCCATGTATCCGGCGTCGGTCTCCCTGAGCGATGGAAGCGTCAAAAGGCTGGTCGACACGCGAGGCTCCACTTTCAATCAAGACCAACGGGCCGGCCACACCGCAGTTCTCTGGACAACAGACACGACGCCACCCGCAATCTATACCCTGGAAGACAACAAGCTCCGCAAGCTGACCTTTCAGAACGATGCGCTGGTCGCGCAACTACAACTGGGCGAAACTCGCGACCTCCAGGCGAAGACCGCCGACGGCACCGATGTTCACGCGCTGCTTACGCTGCCGGTTGGCTACGTCGCGGGCAACAAGTATCCAATGCTGTTACGCATTCACGGAGGCCCGAGCGGACAGGACGGCCACACCTTCACCCCAGAGCGGCAGCTCTTCGCCGGCAAGGGCTATGCGGTGCTCAACGTGAACTACCGCGGCAGCAACGGCCGCGACACCGCATACCAGCAGGCCATCTTCGCCAACTGGGGGCAGAAGGAGGTCGTCGATCTGCTCGCCTGTGTCAACGAAGCTGTGAAACAGGGAGTCGCCGACCCCGATCGCCTCGGCATCGGCGGCTGGAGCTATGGCGGCATTCTTACCGACTACACCATCGCGACCACCACACGCTTCAAGGCGGCGATCAGCGGCGCGGGCATGGGCAATCCCTTCGGCTTTTATGGGGTGGATATGTATATCTTCCAGTGGGACAACGAACTCGGCCCACCATGGAAGAACCCGGAAAACTACATCAAGCTCGGCTACCCATTCCTCCATGCCGACCGCATCAAGACGCCCACGCTCTTCATGGGCGGCGACAAGGATTTCAACGTACCGATCAACGGAGGCGAGCAGATGTACCAGGCGCTTCGAAGCCTCGACGTGCCGACCGAGCTGGTCATTTATCCGGGACAATTCCACGGGTTCACGCGGCCGAGCTTTATACGGGACCGGTATGAAAGATACTTCGCCTGGTATGACAAATACCTGATGCCGAAGCCTGCGGGAAAATAGGCAATCAGCAGCTATGGAAGAGAAGGGACAAGTCTCGAAAAGAGTCTGGCAGTTGGGATATTGGTTATCCGGCTTTGCTGGTGTCATCTATGTCGCACTGACTCATGGAATACATGCGCAACAAAGTGTGCTGCATCAAGGTAACCCCGTCCAAGTTTGGCTGGGCTGGTGGGCCTCACCCTATCCAAATATCCCGACCGCATTCCTCGGGGTGGTCGCCATATCAGTGGCGCTCCTCTTTAATTTCAGAAAGTTTCTCGGTTGGAAAGCCGCGATCCTTTTTTTCTTACTGGGGGCTTGTTTCGCTACGCTGGTCTTTTCTATTTGGGCTTTGAACCCGCAGAGCTAAGACGAAAGAGAGCGGTTGGGCCTTGCTTATTCGATTAGTCCACACCAGATGCTAACCTCGTAGAGGAAGACGGCTGCCCCGAAATGACCAGAGTTTCACCCGCTCCCCTCATCAAATCCGGACTCGACCCGGCCACCGATCCTATCGCGCTCACCCCCGGTAGCCGTTTCGTGCGCGCCTGCCTGCGCCGTCCTGTTGACCGCACGCCAGTATGGTTCCTGCGTCAGGCGGGCCGCTATATGCCGGAGTATCAAGCCGTCCGCAAGCACCATACTCTGCTCGAAATCTGCAAGCAGCCCAAGCTCGCAGCCGAAGTCACCATCACCGCCGCTGAGAAGCTCGACGTAGACGCGGCGATCATCTTCGCAGACCTGCTGCTGCCCTTCGAATGTATGGGCCTACCCTTTGAATTTCAAGCGGGAGAAGGCCCGGTCGTCCATCATCCCGTCCGCACGCTCGCCGATATTCAGCGCCTGCGCACCGACCGCGCCTCTGAACTCGCTTACGTCGCCGAGGCCATTGAGCGTGTCGTCGCTCACTTCAAAGATCGCCTCGGCATCATCGGCTTTTGCGGAGCGCCGTTCACACTCGCCAGCTACATGATCGAGGGCGGAGGGTCGCGCAACTACATCTACACCAAGACGCTGATGTACCGCCAGCCGGCCGCCTGGCGGATGCTGCTCGACAAACTCATTGCCGTGCTTCGCGAATACGCCGCCCAGCAGGTCGCCGCCGGCGCCGACGTCATTCAGATATTCGATAGCTGGGCCGGCGCTCTGAGCGTCGCCGATTATCGCGAATTCGTGCTGCCCGCGACCAAGACCCTCGTCCGCGAGGTGCAGGCGCTCGGAGTTCCCGTCATTTATTTCGGAGTCGACACCGCCAGCCTGCTCCCCGCCATGCGCGAGACCGGAGCCGACGTACTCGGCCTCGACTGGCGAGTGCCGCTCGACGAGGGCTGGCGTTCGCTCGACTACGCCTGTGCAGTGCAGGGAAACCTTGATCCCATCACCCTCTTCGCCGAGCCGGAGCTGATCCGTAAACGCGTCCATCAGATTCTCGCGCAAGCCGTCGGCCGCCCCGGACACATCTTCAATCTCGGCCACGGCATCGTGCCGGGAACTCCGGTCGAAAACGTCCAGGCAGTCGTCAAGTTCGTCCGCGAATATTCGCAGCCGTCGCCGTTGCCATCTCCGCTGTTAGGAGGCGCTCGTGGCTGATCGCTATCCCGAGAAAACCGCGGTTCTGTTGCTGGCCCACGGCACGCCGGAGACGCTCGACGATATTCCCGCCTATCTCCGCAATGTCGTCAGCGGACGCCCGATGCCCGACCACGTCGTCGAAGAAATTCGCCATCGCTATTCGCTGATCGGCAAGAGCCCGCTCGCCGAGATCACAATGCTGCAAGGGCAGCTGCTCGCTGAGAAGATCGGCCTGCCCGTCTACGTCGGCATGCGCAACTGGAAGCCGTACATCGCCGACGTTGTGAAGCAGATGCGGACGGATGGAATTACATCCGCGGCGGCCATCTGCCTCGCTCCGCAGAACTCACGCACCAGTGTCGGTCTCTACCGCCGCGCCGCTTTTGCCGAGGCTGGCGATGCCATCCAGATCGAATTTGTCGAGAGCTGGGCCGACCATCCGCTGCTTGCCAGGGCCTTCGCCGACAAGCTGGTTCCGCTCCGCAAGCAGCTTTCTGAGGAAACTGGCGCTGAGGTTCCCGTACTATTCACCGCCCACAGCGTGCCTTGCCGGACAATTCAGACTCCAGCCCCGGCTTCTCCTGCCGCAACACCCGCCGAGTGCGAAAAGATCTTCTGGCCTACCGCGGACCCGGCGATTCCCGATCCCTACGCGGTCAACGCCAGGAACACCGCCCGTCTCGTCGCCGAGCAGGCTGGGCTCGACGAGTCGCAATGGTTCTTCGCCTTCCAAAGCCAGGGACAATCCCGAGGCCCATGGATCGGCCCCACCGTCGAAGACACGCTGACAGCGATGAGCCAACAGGGCCACAAAGCGGTCGTCGTGCAGACCATCGGATTCCTTTGCGACCATGTCGAAATCCTTTACGACATCGACATCGCCTTCCGCGAGTTTGTTGCCGGACTCGGTATGAGGCTTGAGCGAACAGAGTCGCTCAACGGCTCGCCGATCCTTACCGAGGCGCTCGCCGACCTCAGCAGTCAGGCCCTTAACCGACTACCTGAGCGCTTATCTGTCCGGCTCGCCCCCAATCCTCAGCCAGTCGCTGCAGCTGATGACTAGGATCGCCATCATCGGCGGTGGTCTTAGCGGGCTCTCGACCGCCTACGAACTCGCTCGACGCGGCCACACAGATTTTGTCCTCTACGAAGCGACGTCGCGCCTCGGAGGCATCGTCGAAAGCCACTGCGAAGACGGATTTGTCATCGAGTGCGGGGCAGATTCGTGGGTCACCGAAAAACCCTGGGCGCGCGAACTCGCCGTCGAGCTCGGCCTCGAAGACGAGATCATCCCCTCCAACGACGCTCATCGGCGAACGTATCTGCTCGACGACGACAAGCTCACGCCGATGCCCGACGGCATGAGAATGATGGTGCCCACGGATCTCGAGGCGATTGCCGCGTCGCCGCTCTTTAGCGAAACTGCCCGGCGAGCCTACGGCGAAGAACCATCTCGTGCCAAAGAGTTGAAGGCTTTCGCCGTGAGCCGGCCTCCGGAATGGGACGAGTCGGTCGCCAGCTTCGTGCAGCGGCATTTCGGCGCCGAAGTAGCCGACAAGATCGCCGGGCCGCTGCTCGCCGGAGTCTTCGGCGGAGACATTCGCAAGCTCAGTGCAACGGCGGTCATGACAAATTTCGTCAAAATGGAACGCGAACATGGCAGCCTCATTCTCGGCCTGCAGAATCAGTTTCGCGACCGCAAGGGCCCCTCGGTCTTCACTTCGCTCAAGAGAGGTCTTGCAAGCCTGATCGAGGGAATGACGGCGGCCATTCCAACCTCGTCAATCCGCCTCAGCGAACCCGTCCTGTCTGTGACCCCAAGCGCGGACGCGTGGAAAGTTACGACCGTCTCACACTTCCAGACCTTCGATCAGGTAGTCGTCGCAACCCCGGTTCACATCGCCCGCAAGCTAATTGCGCCCTGGAACGAAGAACTGGAGTCCTTGCTCGATGTCGAATCATCCTCGGCCGTAGTTGCGGCCTTTGCTTTCGACCGGGAGCAATCCGCAAAGCTGAGAATTCCCGAAGGCTTTGGCTTCCTTGCCCCTCAGCGGTACGACTCCTCTTCGCCAGAGGTCGAACCCCAGCTTCTCGCCTGCACCTTTGTCAACCAGAAATTCGCCCATCGGGCCCCTGAGGGCTGCGTTCTTCTCCGCGCTTTTTTTGGCGGTCCAACCGCTCCGCGATTGCTCACTGAGTCCGACGAAGCCATCCTCACTCTGGCGCGTCGCCATCTCTCGCAAGTTTTCCGCGAAGTGCCTGAACCGAAGATCACTCTCGTCCGGCGTTGGCCGATGTCTCTGCCACAATACACTGTCGGGCATCGCGCTCGCGTCGCCCGCATCGAGGAGATCGTCGAAGAGATCCCTGGTTTGCACCTCATCGGCAACGCCTTTCACGGAGTCGGCCTTCCTGACATAATTCGCCAGGGCCGATCACTGGCTGTCCAACTTTTTCGGTCCTGAATTCCTCCAAAACCTTCAACTTTAGCGACATCTGAGCCGTCTTAGTGTTTAGAAAGAAGGGAAGAGCCGTGGAGGGAATCGCCATGTCGGAAGTCCGTAAGCGCCTGCTTATCGCCTGCTCCTGCCTTCTGCTCGGCTCGGTAGAAGTGCTGATGCAAGTCCTCGGTGTCACGGCCACTCGCTGACTCCATGACGAGCTTTGGCTAGATTCCGCGCAGGCGGATTTTGCCTACGGCTTGCTTTGATCCAGCGGCTTGCGCGCAAAGTAATAAAGCGAGAAGGCCAGCAGCGCAAACATCACCACCGAGACCCAATCGTTGTACAGGAACGTCTTCGGAAACTTCAAGACGTCGGTGTGCCCGCTGGCAGCCTCATACAGCTTGAGCGCGACGCCCATCAAGCCCACAATCCCTCCAGCGGCTATCAGGCCGCTCGCATAGAGCGACCCTGGACTGATCTCGCTGTCGGTATCGGTGCCTCCGCCGGCCTTCTTGACCGCGCTGTCAACCATCCATCGCACGATGCCGCCGACAAAGATCGCCAGTGTCGTAGCAATCGAAAGATAGGCGCCCACCGCAAACGACAGCGAACGAATACCCAACAGCTCGACCACGATTACCAGAAAAACGCCGAGCAGCACTAGCCCCCACGGCAGCTTGCGGGTGAGGATTCCGTTAATCACCGTAGCCATCAGCCGGGCTTGCGGCGCAGCGGCCTTTTCGCTGCCGATACCTTGCACCCATTGCACCTCAATCCGCTGTGTCGCCGGATTGAAAAGATACTTGCCGTCCGCCAGCTCCGGCGAGCCGAGCGCATTCAACAAAACATAGTTGCTGCCTTGCAGCGCCGCTCCAGAGTTCCCGGCAATCCGAAACGACTTCCGCGTAAACTCGCCCTGGTTCTGGACCCCAGAATGCGGTGCGCTGATATCCCAGGGCTGCGAGAGCGAGTGAAACTCCTCAAGACCCTTATTCATTGCGTTGAGGGTGATGCCGATCACCACCGTCGAAACCACAACGCCAATCAACAGTCCCACTTGCTGCTTCCAAGGAGTCGCCCCGATTAGAAACCCGGTCTTCAGATCCTGTGAGGTATCGCCGGAGTTCGATGCCGCAATGCAAACTACGCCGCCGATGGTGATCGCCAGCGCACCAAACGCGGGCGCGGTCCAACCTTTCACCAAGAAGATGGCCGAGGTCGCCATCAGCGTGGCAATCGTCATCCCCGACACCGGGCTCGCCGAACTCCCAATCAGTCCGACAATTCGAGAAGACACGGTAACAAACAAAAATCCAAAGATCACGACCAGCACCGAAGCGGCGAGGTTCGCCAGAACGCCAACCTGCGCTCCCGGAACCGGTTTGAAAGTCAGGAAGAAGAACATCATCACGATCAGCAAAACCGACCCGCCAATAACCACGCTTCCCGGCAGGTCGTGATCGGTCCTTAGCACCGCGGCTTTCGTTCCGCCACCCTTCATGTTCTTGACGCCGGAACTCAACGCGCCAATAATCGTCGGCATCGTCTTGAGCAGCGTGATCAACCCGGCCGCTGCGACCGCCCCCGCGCCCATCGGGCGCACGTAGGTAGACCACAACTCGCTCGGAGACATCGCCGCAATCGGCTTCGTCGCGGGATATAACGGCAGAGCATAGTGCGATCCAAAGAAATAAATCGCAGGCATCAATACCAGCCATGAGAAGACGCCGCCGGCAAAGATCACTCCCGCCACCCGCGGCCCGATGATGTAGCCCACACCAAGATATTCAGGAGTCACATCGGCACGAATCGCCGAGCCCTTGAAAACATGCTGCGGGCCAAAGTCCGGCTGGTAGTCCGGAGTTCCCGGCCACGCGCCCAGCAGATTTTCATTCTGAAAGAGCGTGTAAACTCCCCCCAGCCCTAGCCCAAAGAAAACGCGACTCGCAAACGATCCACCGCGCTCGCCAGCCAGCAGCACGTCGGCGCAGGCCGTGCCTTCGGGATAAGTGAGCGCTCCATGTTCCTTCACGATCAGCTGCCGCCGCAGCGGAATCATGAAAAACACACCCAGCCAGCCGCCGATCAGCGCCAGAAGAAAAATCCGCGAATACTCCAGATCGAAGCCAAGAAAAATCAGCGCCGGCAAAGTAAAGATCACGCCCGAAGCGATCGATTGTCCCGCGTTGCCGGTCGTCTGGACGATGTTATTCTCGAGAATCGAAGCTCGGCCCAGCGCCCTCAGCACGCTGATCGACAGCACCGAGATCGGAATCGACGCCGCTACCGTCAGCCCCGCGCGCAGCCCTACATACACTGTCACCGCGCCAAACAGAATCCCAAACAGCGACCCCAGCAGGAGCGCGCGAAAGGTCAACTCCGGTCGCGTTTCGTTGGCTGGAATGAAAGGCTCAAATGCAGCGGGGCTTTCAGGCACTCGTGGAACCTCCATGATTGAGAAGCTACATATTAGAGGAAATCGTCGCGAAAGAGCCTGCAATCTTCCGTCGGTCCTACGGCGCCGGAACCATAGCAACTTAACACCGAATCGAAAAATCCGTAAAATGCGTGCTACACGTATAATACGTGCAGAGGAAACTATGCCCGTACTACAACGCGAAAAGAAACAGAATGTCACCGTAAGCTTAGACCGGGAAACACTTCAGAAAGCCCGTGTCCTCGCAGCCCGCCGAGCTACGTCGATTAGCGGCCTGCTTGCTCAGCAACTCGAAACGCTTGTTGGCAAAGACGAGGCCTACGAGCGTGCCAGGCGCCATGCCGTCGCCGCGCTGAAGAAGGGTTTCCATATGGGTGGCGGTCGGTTGCCAAGTCGAGACGAGTTGCATGAACGGTAAGACCTTTGTGGACACTAATGTTCTCGTCTACGCGCACGAAGCGGATCAGGGCGCGAAACATGAGATTGCGGCAGGGATTGTCGACGCTCTGTGGAGCGAGGGGACAGGGACGGTTAGCATGCAGGTGCTACAGGAGTTTTATGTGACCGTTACCCGTAAGATTGCAAGGCCGATTTCCAAGTCTGCGGCCCGCTTTCTGGTGGAAGACTATGCAGCGTGGTGCGTCGAGACGACTCCCGCAGAGATAGCCGCAGCGTTTCGAATCGAAGACCAGGCGCGAATAAGCTTCTGGGACGCGTTGATCCTGGCAGCGGCGCAAAAGAGTGGTGCCACGCGTGTTCTCTCCCAAGACTTGAATGCAGGGCAGAAAATCGCCGGGATCCGAATCGAAAACCCGTTCGCCTGAATCAACCAGTCCGCTCTGATATGAAAAAATAACCCATCCATGAAATCGATCCTCGCCACCTTATTGCTCGTCGCAATCGCAAGCCAGCCGGCCACCGCGCAAAAGCGCCTAGTCCTGATCGACCAGGACGGCTCCGGCCCCGGCGGCTCCAACCAGATGGCGATGATGGTCTTCCTGCAATCGCCCAACGTCCAGGTCCTCGGCATCACCATGGTCACCGGCAACGCCTGGCGCGATGAGGAGATGCAGCACACCCTTCGCATGCTCGAGATCATCGGCCGCACCGACGTACCCGTCGTTCCCGGAGCCGTCTTCCCGCTAGTCCGCAGCGAAAAGGAAACCCAGTTAGCCTCCGCCCTTTACGGCAAAGTCACCTGGCTCGGCGCCTGGGGACAAGGCCCAACCACCCTGACGTCAACCGCCAACGGAATGGTCCCCACCAAAGTTGCCAACCCCACCATCCCGCCGTCCAACCCCGACAACCCCTACTTCGTCCCGCCCATGCCCGAGGGCGCGCCCCACACCAAACCCCTCGACGAAGATGCCGCCCACTTCCTCATTCGCCAGGTCCACGCGCACCCGCACCAGGTCACCATCTTCGCCGGCGGCCCGCTTACTAACGTCGCGCTCGCCATCTCGATTGACCCCGAGTTCGCCGCGCTCACTCAGGGCCTCATCGTCATGGGAGGCAGCCTCGACCCGCAGACCAGCGATCCCGAATTCTCCGCAACTCCTCGCCACGAATTCAATTTCTGGTTCGACCCTGAGGCCGCGCACATCGCCCTCCGCGCCGCGTGGCCGCGCATCGATGTCACCACCGTCGATATTTCTATCAAGGCGATGTTTACGCAGGCTATGCTCGATGAAATCTCGAAGTCGCCCAACCCCGGCGCGCAATACATCGCCAAATATTCGCAGGACCGCTACTACCTATGGGACGAGCTCACCGCCTGCGCCTGGCTCGACCCCACCATCATCACCGGAGAGCGCCAGCTCTACATGGACGTCGACATCAGCCACGGCCCCACCTACGGAGACACGCTGACTTGGACTAAAGACCTCAAACCGCAAACCGAGGTGCGGTTGGTCCACGCCCAGACTGACTTAGACCTGCCCAAGTTTTCCAAGATGTTCGTCGAACTAATGTCCACGCCGACGGGCACGGCTTCCAGGGCCAACTGAAAATCGTGGTGTCTGTTTGGAGCGACCGCCGGCTAGAGGGAAATCCTAACCGCACAATGAGAGTCCATTGGGCGGCCTACGCTTAAACGGCCGAAGGGGTCAGCCTGTAGGTATCGTTGCCGACCGGATCTTCGTTCACCCGCTCGAGAATGCCCTTGCCCGATAGGTATTGCACGATGGGCAAAACCACCTCAAGCCGGTTGGACGTCGTCTGCGCAAGATCGAACAGCTTCATGGTTTTATCCGGGGCCGCCTTGAATACCGAGACAAACTTGTCGCTGTACGAGGCAAGCACGTCTTCGATCCCCGGAGGCAGGGGGGTCTCCACCGAACTGTAGCTGCTAGGCCGGACTCTCTGACTACCCCCCAGGTAGCCGAGACTGAACTGTTCCTTAAAGTCGCTCATGATAGATGCTCCGCAAACCGAAAGCCCGAGAGTTCTCGGGTCTCTGTTGGGTGAAAACAGAGTCAGCCGCCTAACTCCAGAGTATACTCTTCCGGTCGCGGATTTCGACTTCACACGCCATGCCTGTTGGCCAGTCGCAAGCAGCGTTTGAAGGCAGATATGCCCCGGAGGAAAGCGATGCCGTTTTTCAGATCGCGAAGGCCAACCGATGGCGATCCCCTCGAACCAGACCCACTCCGCCGCTCCGGAGTATACGGTATCTTTCTCTTCGTCGGGATTTTAGCCACCATTGCCCTCGGCATTTGGATAGGGCGCGCGACCTTGCCCGCTCCCATCCGCTCCGTCTACCTGTGGGCCTTTGCCACCTTCCTTTTCGGCGCACTCGTCGGGCTTTCCGAGATACTTTCCCGCTATCGGGACGAACCCATCCTCGCCACCGTCACCAGTTCCGGAATGTCGTACCTCGCGCTCAATGGGACTATCTCCCTCGTCGCCTTCGCAGTGTTGCGCAAATATCCCACCCAGATATTTCCTGCCCTGCAAAACGATCTCTTTCTCTCTGCGGTCGTTGCCGGCTTCGGCGCCATGACCGTCTTCCGTTCCAAGCTCTTTACCTTCAAGTCCAGCGACGGCAAGGAGTATCCCATCGGGCCCTCCATCGTCCTCGACACGGTTCTTAAGATGATCGATAGCAAGATCGATCGCCGCCGCGCCACCGACCGCCAGCTCAAGGTCTTTAACGCAATGTTCGGCATCAACGACTTCGGGAACACGGCCAATTACATCGAAGCCTCTCTGCTGTCCTTTCAAAATCTCTCTCAGGACGATAAGGCCCAGGTCACCTCGGTCATCGATCAGTACCGGTCGCTTACCCGCTGGCCAGACACCCTTAAGAGCCTCGGGCTCGGCTTCGCCTTCCTAACCATCGCCGGCGAAGACAACTTCGATCACGTCATTATCAACCTGAAGCGCTATGTCGCCAGCCAGAGGGCAGCCGACCCGCAGAACCAGGGCAGTGCAATCAGACCGCCAGCGCCGTCGGCCGGGAACCCCGCGCCTCCAGCAAATTGAAGTCATCACCACAAAACAAGCTGGGCCAGAGCTGCCCTAAGCTAGTCGAAAGGTCTCGATTTTGAGACCTGGGATTCTCCCGAATTACCGCCCACTGGTCTGCTTCGCCAACTCCGCCTGAAAAGCCAACTCTCGCTCCGCCACCGCCGCCTTGTACCCATCCGGATCAATCCACACACTTTCGCCCGCGCCAGCCTTGGCCCGCTCCAACTTCGCCAGCATGTCGAAATACTGTCCATGCGCGCCCAGAAAGATACCGCAAGGCAAGCTCTTCAGAGTGACAAAGGTCTTCTCGTAATCCGCCGCAATCCCCGGATACGAAGCCAACTTCCCCGGCCTGTCCACCAACCGCCAACCCGGATTCACATTCCAACTCCCCACAATGACGACGTTGAGCGGCTTCCCGTTTTGTGTCGTCCGCATCGTCCACGTCGTGCACCCGCGTGTATGCCCCGCCGTCTTATGCGCCACCAGCACCGCGCCGCCCAGCCGCACTTCGTCGCCATCGTGAAGCACGCGGTCGACCTTCGATTCAGGATACCGGTCGTTCGGGTAAGCGAAGTCCTTCGCGCCACCGCTCTCGACCACGGCCACGTCCCCATCCATCACCATGTACTTCGCGCCCGTCATCTTCAAGATCGCCGCGCTCCCCGCATCATGATCCGAGTGTGCATGGCTGATCAGCAGAATCTTGATGTCGGTGAAGCGAAAGCCCAGCTCCTCTACGCTCTTATCGATCAGCGGCACCGACGCCTCAAGGCTCGAATTGATCAAAATATCGCCCTGCGGAGTTACCACCAGATACGAAGCCAGGTCCTTGCTGCCCACATAGTAGAGGTTGTCCGTAATCCGAAAGGGCGCAATCGGAGTCGTCCACTCCGGAGGGTTCGCCGCCTCCGCCCCCACAACCATGGTCAACAGAACGAAACCTAGCCAAACCCAAACCCGCTTCTTCGCCATAGGAGTCATTAGACCGCATCGTCACAGCGCAAGTGCACCATCCCTGCGGCAGAATCAGGGTTGACAAGAGGCAAGACGATCTAATAACCGCGTCCGCATTCTCTACACCCCACAAACCGGCTCTTCGCTCTCTTTCCTGCAGGCATGTCTCGAGCCTCTGTAGTGCCTAAACAATCGCCCCTCGATCTCATTGCTAAACTAAAACAGTGAAGATCGCGCTGGCACAGATCAACCCGACTGTGGGGGATTTTCGCGGCAACACCGCCAAAATCGTGGAGTACACGCACCAGGCCGCAGCGGCTAAGGCCGATCTCGTCGTCTTCTCCGAGCTCGCCATCTGCGGCTATCCGCCCGCCGATCTCCTCGAAAAACCCTCCTTCGTCGCCCGCGCCGGAGAGGCCATGCAGGAAGTCGCCACTGCAACTGCCTCGCTGTCAATCGCCGTCATCTCCGGGTTCGTCACACCCGCTGAGAAGGGAAGCGGCAAGCGAGTGAGAAACTCCGCCGCCCTGCTTCGCAACGGCAAGATCGAGTTCACCCAGTCGAAGATGCTTCTGCCCTTCTACGATGTCTTCGACGAGCAACGCTACTTCGCGCCGGCCGAACGCCAGAAACCATTCTGCCTCGGCGGCGAGCACGTCGCCCTCACCATCTGCGAAGACGCCTGGAATGACAAGACCTTCTGGCCTTCACGGCTCTATGCCGTCGATCCGGTTGACGAGCTTATGCGCGAGGCTGGCGAAGGCCCCGGCTCGCTCATCATCAACATCTCCGCGTCGCCCTATTGGCGCAACAAGCGAAAGGTTCGCTTCGAGATGCTCGCCGCCATCGCTACCCGCCACCGCGTGCCCGTCATTATGGTGAACCAGGTCGGTGGCAACGACTCGCTGATCTTCGACGGATCGAGCCTCGCCATCGGCCCTGACGGAGAACTCATCGCCCGCGCCCACGCCTTTGAGGAAGACCTGATTTTCGTCGACACCAGAACGATGACCGGCGATATTCGCCCCAAGGACCACACCCAGGACGCGGGCATCTATGAAGCCCTCGTCCTCGGCACGCGCGACTACGTTCGCAAGTGCGGCTTCTCCAAGGCCCTCGTAGGCCTTAGCGGAGGCATCGACTCCGCGCTCGTTGCCTGCATCGCCGTCGACGCCCTGGGCAAAGAAAACGTTCGCGGCATCACCATGCCCAGCCAGTATTCGTTGACGGGTTCCGTTCGACGACAGTCGCATCCTCGCCGACAATCTCGGCATTCGTCTCGACCGCATCCCAATCGAAGGGCTGTTTCAGTCCTACGAACAAGCCCTCGCACCGCTCTTCGCCGGGACAAAGCCCGACCTCACCGAAGAGAACATCCAATCCCGAATTCGCGGCGCGCTCTTGATGGCCATGTCGAACAAGACCGGCGCGCTCGTCCTCACCACCGGCAATAAATCGGAGATGTCGGTCGGCTATTGCACTCTCTACGGCGACATGGTCGGCGCGCTCGCCGTCATCGGCGACGTCATGAAGACCCGTGTCTACGACCTCTGCCGCTACATCAATCGCGAACGCGAGACCATCCCCGCCGCGATCCTCGAAAAACCCCCCTCCGCCGAACTCCGCGCCGGACAAAAAGATACCGACTCGCTGCCGCCCTACGAGGTGCTCGACCCGATCCTCGAAGCCTACGTAGAGCGCTACGAAACTCCCGAGGCCATCGCCGCCGAGCACGGCTTCGATCTCGAACTGGTTCGCTCCGTCGTCAAATTAGTGGAGCGCAGCGAATACAAGCGCCAACAGGCGGCGCCAGTGCTCAAAGTCACCGAAAAAGCCTTTGGAATGGGCCGACGTTTTCCAATTGCCGTCAAGGTTCAGGTCTAAAGTTCTTAAAACCGATAAGAGGATTAAATGTTAGTTAGCTCGTCGTTCCACAAGTCGTTAGTCGTCTCTGCCTTCGTACTCTTTGCCGGCTCAGTCGCCTTCGCACAGCAAAACGTACCGGCCGCTCCAACCCCCGCCACCAGCGCACCGGCAACCCTGACCTTCCCCGCACCCGACCCAAAGAACTTCTCCGCCGACAAGCCCACTCAAGACGAAGTCAACGCCTTCCTCAAGGCGACCTGGGGCTACGACCCCAACCTCGCCTGGCAGACCATGGCCATCGCCAAAACCTCCGTCGCCGGAGTCAGCAAAGTGACCGTCGCCATCGGCCAAAAGAGCAACCCCTCCCAGGTCGGGCAGCTCGTCTTCTTTGCCATGCCCGACGGTCAGCACATTATTTCGCAGGATGAACTCATCCCCTTCGGCGCGCATCCTTTCGAGGCGATGCGCAAGACCCTCGAGACTGAAGCCAACGGCCCTGCGCGAGGCGCCACGTCGAAAGACCTGCTCATCGTTGAATTCGCCGATTTCGAATGCCCGCACTGCAAAGACGCGCAGCCTACTATTCAACGCATCATTCAGGACTTTCCCAACGCCCGCTTCGTCTTCGAGAGCTTCCCGCTCCCGCAGCACAGCGAAGCGCCCAAGGCCGCTGCCTATGGGGTCTGCGTGCAAAAAGAGGCCGGTGACGCGACCTTCTTCAAATACGTCGATGCCGTCTTCGCCAATCAGTCCGGACTCACGCCTGAGGCCTCTGATGCGACCCTCAAAGACGTCGTGAGCAAGCTCGGTCTCGATCCCGCCAAAATTGCCGCCTGCTCCACATCGCAGGTCGGTGTCGGCGGCGTGCAAACCTCGCTCGATTTCGCCCGCAAGCTCGAAGTCCGCGAAACCCCGTGGCTCTACATCAACGGACGCGGTGTACCGCTCGGCGGCATGCAATACGACCAGTTGAAGGCCATCATCTCCTACCAGGCCGTCCAGGATGGAGTCACTGCCCCCGCATCATCAGGCAACTGAAGCCGCTTGAAACGTTCTTGACCGCATGTCCAGGAATCGGCTGTACTGCAAACTATGCGTACAGCCCGGATTCCTGCCTGGTCGTCCTCCTGGTTTCTGCCGCTCGCGTGCTCGTTCGTCCTGCTTTCAGCCTCCCACGCGCAAAACTCCGCCGACAGCGAAGCCGAGCCTCTGGAAGCAGCCCCGCCGACCCAGGTCGTGGTCCACTACATCCAGAAAGAGCTATGGATACCCGCGCCCATGGCCTTCCCCAACGGGCTGGACGCGCTTGAGGTATACGCCAATCGACCCGGCAAGCACCCTCTGGTGGTGCTCACCCACGGCACTTCAGATAAAGAAGAAGAGCGGGCGCACGTGACGCCCTGGGCACAACTCGGACAGGCAATGTGGTTTGCTCGGCGCGGTTACGTCGCCATCGTCGTCGCTCGCCGCGGATATGGCCGCTCCGGCGGCCAACGCGATGGTAACTCTGGCGGTTGCGGCAACCGCGGCGGAAGCTTCAAAGATGCAGGAGACGCAAGCGCCGACGATCTGCGCGCGGTCATCAAATACGGCCAGGGACTGCCCGAAGTTGACCCGGAAACGGTCGTCAGCATCGGCATCTCGACCGGCGGATTCGCTCAGGTCGCGCTATCCGCAAATCCGCCAACGGCTCTCAAAGCGGCCATCAACTTTGCCGGTGGCAGAGGCGGCGACGGCCACGAGCACAATTGCGATCTGGGCAATCTTGTCGGCGCGTATGGGTCCTTCGGCAAAGCAGCGCACAAACACGGCGACCTGCCGATGCTCTGGATCTATGCGCAAAACGACCACTGGTTCACGCCGGCAATGGCCCAACAATTTGAGGCGGCCTACAACAAGAGCGGCGCGAGCGAGGAGTTCGTCCTCGCCCCACCCGATCGCGATGAAGGCCACCATCTTTATTCACACATCTCCGCATGGTCCGACACCGTCAACGCGTTTCTGAAAGCCCACAACCTGCTGCCACTCGGAGACGAGGTGCTACCCGCGCCGCAACCGCCAAACGTTCCCCCGCCCGCCGGACTCCCCGAAAAACGCCTGCAGTCATGGAAAGCGTTCCTCCTCGGCGCCCCGTTCAAAGCATTCGCTACAAACGGCCTGGGCGCTTGGGGAGCAGTGCATGCCGCCTTCGACCAGCAAATCGCAGACGGCGAAGCCATCGAACGTTGCAAGAAAGCCGCTGGGGGTGCAGGGACATGCGCGATTGTGGCGCGTACACCCGGAGTGAAATAGAGTGGAGTACTTCCTCTATACACATAAATGTGAGATTCTTACACATCGAGGGAATATGGCTTATGCGAACCAATATCGACATAGACGATCAACTGATTCACGAGGCCATGCAGGAATCCGGCTCCCGAACCAAAAAAGCTGTGGTGGAAGAGGCACTGCGCTTACTGGTCCAGACCCGTAAGCAAGGCTCCATTCGCCGCCTCCGCGGTAAGGTGCAATGGGAGGGGGATCTCGAGGAATCTCGCCTCGGCCGAGGCCATGACTGGGACCCGGAGAGTAAGGACTAGTCATGGTCGTCGTTGATTCGACTGTCTGGATAGACTATTTAGCGGATGCCAAAAATCCGCAGGCAAATTGGCTCAACCGTGTTCTGGGGCGGCAGACTCTTGCCATAACCGACATGATCCTGTGCGAAGTTCTGCAAGGGATCCGCCACGACAGGGTATTTTTCGAGGTAAGAGAGGAACTCTCCAGGCTTGTCCTCTTCGACACCGGAGGCAAACAATTCGCGATAGCCGCAGCCCAGAATTACAGATATCTCCGCCAACGCGGTTATACCGTGCGCAAAACCATCGACTGCTACATCGCGACCTTCTGCATATCCGGCGGACATACGCTTCTTCACCGCGACCGCGACTTCGACCCATTCGAGCGGTATCTTGGACTCGGGGTCGTTCACGTATAGATATTGGCGACGCACGCGAACAGTCATCTCCCCGGCTGGTTCTCAACCGTCCGCAACAGTTCCACAATCCTCGGAGCCGCCACCTGCCGGTAATCCGTCGAAAGCAAACCATAAGTCTCAACCGAGTCGTACTTCCGGCTCGCTCCGCTCGACTGTGTGCCGTTCAGCGGCCAGTAACTCCACGCCAGATCGTTCTCCTTCATGTATCGGATATACATCACAAACCAATCCGAGTTCGCGCCGCAATTCAAGGTTTGGCATGTCCCGAACTCGCCCACCCACAACGGCACACCCGGCTCGGTGTGCAGCAAGAATCCGGCGCGCGCGTCGTAAACCTGCTTCAGCTCGTCGTAGTTAGCGAAGGGATGCTGGTCGATGTTGTAGGCATGAGGCGAATACACCAGACGATCAGCCACCTTAAGCTTCACCGGAAGCTTGTCGAATCCAACAAAGTTCGTCGAGTAATCCGGGCTCTCCACCATAATCACCAGCTTCGGATTGGCCGCTAGCACCGCATCGCCGCCGCGTTCGGCCGCGGCATGCCAATCGAGCTTAGGGTCCGGCCCACCCCATGCCGCTCCGCTGCGAAGTTCATTGCGCAGGTCCGCTCCCACCACCCAGCGTTCCTTCTTATAGCGCCGGACGATCGTCCCCCAGTCTGCCAGCCATTTCGACTCGGGATATTCCGCGTTATACCAAAGGCCGTTGCCATCGGTCTCGCTGCAGCACCAGTCCGCATTGCTCATGTGGTTGTCGAGGACCACCATGATGTGCGCTTCAGCCAGCGCGTGGATAACCGCATCCATCACCTCCATCGCATGTTTGCCCTTGAATTGCGGATTGGCTTTCACCGCATAATCCGGCACCAGCGGATTGTGCTCCAGCGTCTCATTCGCCCACGGCAGGCGCACGGAATTAACGCCAAGATCGACGATCTCCTGCACGATCACGCCCAGTGGAGCATAGTCGAGGCCGCCAACCACAAACTCCTTCTGGTCGAATCCATACCAGTTGACCGAAGTCAGTCGCACCTTGTGGCCGGTCGAATCCAGAATGTCATGACCGCTGGTATGAAGAGGCGGCGCCGCCTGGAGCGATTGCGCCCCGGCCAAAGTGGAGAAGAGAACGCAGAGAGCTGGCAGCATCGCACGAAGAAATTGTCTGAGATTCATGCCTCACAGCATACGCCGGAGATCTGCACTGAGCACAAGGCAGGTTCGAAAGGCCGTCATTCATGCACAGGCAGAATAATCTCCCGCCCGGCCACATCGGTGTGTGTCCTGCGAACGATGTGCGGAGTGACCAGCACCAGCAGCGTGGAGAGGTTCAGGTTCTTTGAGTCGTCGGTCGTCGAGCGCAGCCCCGGCAATTCGCTGATGCCGGGTATTCCGGTGACCGCCCTGGTCTCCTGTTTCGAAAGCGCGCTCACCACCATCGCGCTCGCGCCGTCCTTCAGCGTGATCGTCGCCGTGTACTTGCGATTGTTCAGGATCGGATTGTCGTTGAGCGTCGTGCCCCCGAGCGCGGTGAACTCCAGGTCCATCTTGAGAGAAACTTCCGCGCCATGCTGTACCCAGGGCGTTGCCTTCAACGTCAGGCCAAGGTCTTGGTACTGGATCTGCGGAATCGTCACCTGCGCGCTCAGGCTCGAGGCATTGTAGCCAAGCCCGGTCAGCGTGCTCGATAGGCCGGCGGTATTGATTCCCGAGGCGCTCAGCGCGCTGCCGCCGGAGGAGACCGTCGAGGTCACAATTGGGTAGCGCGTTCCGACGCGGAAGGTCGCCGTCTCCTGGTCCTGCACCCGCAGATCGATATCGTCGAGCGTCTGCGTGTCGCTGGCATTCAAGGAGAGGTTCGCGGTCGCCGTCCCGGGCACCAGGCCAAACTGCGAGATTCCTCCGCCAAAGGTCGCAAAACCCTGGGTGAGGATCGAACTCGTCACTTGCCCGGTCGCAATCAGGATCGCCAGGATCGCGCCATAGTCGCCCGGAGCTGCCAACCCGCTCGCGATGATCTGGTTGATCGCCGCTTGGTTGCCCTGCACCAGGCTGTTGATCTCCGAATCCACGTTGAAGACGGTGATCTGCGAGGGCAAGACTACGCCCAGTTCGGTCGTTCGCACTTTATTGATGTCGAACAGCCGCACCTCAAGCATCACCTGCGCCTTGCCGTCGAGCAGTTCTTCCAGCGTCGCGTTGAGCGCCTTCATGCGGCTCTCCGGCGCGCGCACCGTCATGATGCCGGCGGTCGGCTGGGCCACGGCAACCGGCGCCTCAAAGACGTTCTTCGCCAAGTTGGTGATCTCGGTCATCTCCGTGTTCGTCACCCCGGGAATATAGACCGACTCAACCAGCAGCCGCTCGTACTTCCGCCGGTTCTCTCTCGTGTCCTTCGCCACCAACACCCGCTTGGGGTCGAGCGGCACAAAGAACGTTCCGGTCAGCATCTTCAACATCTGCGCGGCCTGTGCATAATCGACATCGTCGGTATCCAGCCGGGTCGCCCCCTGGGGTACCGAACTATCCATCACCGGAGTGAGCTGATATGCGGACAAGACCTGGCGCAGAATCTCCTGCTGCGTGCCCTTGAGATGAAAGCTCTTCTTAATGTTCGCGGGAGTCAGCTCGATCGGCCCCTCGGCGTCCACGCCCTTGGTGTCGACCTGATCGATCACCATCTTCTGGTCATTCGCCAACTCTTCGACGTGTTGCGCAATCACTGGATTCTTTGGATCGAGAATCAGCGCTTCTTCCAGCTTCTCGCGCGACACCTCGGGATGTCCGCTAAGCCGGGCCTTCACCGCTTGCTGCACCAACTGTGTGATTAAGTGCTGGCGGGCAATCTCCTGAGCCGTCGCATATTGCCGGTTCGCGGGGTCGAGCGCCACCGCTGCGGTGAATGCCTGATATGCTCCGTGACAATCGTCGGCGCCGAGCAGCTTCGCGCCCTGCAGGTAGAGTTTTTCCGCCTTGCGCTCCTGTTTCTCGCTGGGGTGCGTATCGGCCGGCAGCGCCACGACCGCTTGAGTTTTCCCCTGCGTACCTGCCGATGCGCTGGCTGAAGCGATACCGGCCTGCGCTGGAGGTGGCGTGATCGGAACCTCTGTCTTCGTCTCCGATAGCGGCTCGACCTCAACCGCCGCAGGAGCATCTGCCTGCGCAGCGGCGGGCGCTTGAGCATACCCCGGCAAGGGCTGGGAAGCGAGAGCCCCAAGCATCACTCCGGACGCTCCCAGCTTAAGCCAGCGGTAACCGCGAATCAGTGCCAACCTCATGCGTCGCGCCGCGTCCGGTCCGGCCCATTCTGATCGAGCCCACTCTGATAGAGCAATGCTTCGAGGGTCGTCGCGCATACGTCCGGATTGCATTTCATCAGTTCGTCGAAGGAGTAGCGTCCGGTCGCCACCGCGATCACTGGCAGGGAATTGGCCTGGGCCGCCGAGACGTCGAACGGAGTATCTCCCACTACGCAGACTGACGCATCCTCGCCCACAATCGCGCGCGCAATCTCGGCCGCATGGGCGATCATCTCGGAGCGGACAATGAACTGGTCGCTGAAGCCGCCGAAGCTAAACCAATCCCGCAATCCCGCAAGCTCAATCTTCAGCCAGCCAATCGACTCAAGATTTCCCGTCGCGACCCCTAGCGCCGCGCCTTTGCCCTGCAAGTGCCGAAGCGTTGCCTCGACCCCGGGCATCACTCTCACCTGCATCGCCTCGCGTTGTGCGAGGACGTCGCTGCGCATCGCGTCGAGAATGTCTTCCAGCACCGGATGCCACTCCGAATCCTGCAGCTCAGCCGCGCGAAAGGCATCGCGCAAGATTCCTGGATCGGTGTTGCCCGATAGCACCACGGGATCCAAATCCAGCTCCCGCCCCATCACGCTCTTCACACTGGAAAAGAATGAGGTGACGTGGATACGGTCCTGGCTGCGCAGCAACGTCCCATCGATGTCGAAGAGATAAGCCGGTTCTCCGTCCCACACGAAGCCTTCGCGGAGGAATGCCTGCGGCCCTTCAACCGGCGCGATGGCCTGCAGTTCCGCGGCGGCGGTCAACGAAGTCAAAATGAAGGTTCTCCCAGTCTATGAATGCGAGGCACGACACCAGTCGCGCTCCCTGCATTCATTCTATGGGAGTGTGGTTGCCAGGTTCCTTGGCCGGATCACGAACCGGTCTGCTTCAGATCCATCGGGGGGCGTTCGCTCCTCGGCGGACGCTTCAGCCCGCGGCGAATCTGCGCTGGATTGAGCTGCAGCTCGGTAATGGTGCGGCTGAGCGTGTTGCGGTGCATGCCGAGCTCGGCGGACGCCTTGCACTGGTTGCCCCGGTGCCGCGCCAGCACCTCCAGGATGAAGCGCTTTTTGAACTCGCGCACCCCTTCGGCATAGGTGATGCCGCTCGCCTGCATGTGTGCTACCAGACTATCCAGCTCTCGCTTCAAAAGAAGCCTCTCTCTGGCCGGTGTTGTCCCGGCCTTTTTATTGCCTCCGGCTTAACGCCGGGATATTCCATCGATCATCCGGTGATCTCGCCGCGACTCCAGGCTTCCGCATGTGGCTTGAGCCAGTCCGGCTGCGCATCCCGAATGATCTTCACACCCTCTCGAATCCGCTCCCCCAACTCAGCGGGAGTGACCGCCGTTGTGGTGTGTGCGGCGGACAAAAAATACGGCGCCAGTCGCGAATGGTCAAGCCAGCCGCTCTGAGGAAAAAACGCCGCCAGTGCCATCACGCCCAGCGTCACCACAATACAACCCTTCAGAAACCCAAATGCCGCGCCCACCAGCCGGTCGAGCCAGCCCAACCCGATCGTGTGCGCCGTCCGATTCAAAATCTGTCCCACCACTCCTGCCACGACCATAATCGCCAGAGCGATCGCCAGAAACGCAACCGCCTCTGCGATCGCCGAGTTGTGAATCACTTGCAACAGCGCCGGCATCAATCGCTGAAAGTTCCAGCTGGCGATCAGCAATCCCAGCACCACACCCGCCAGCGAAAATGCTTCGACGAAAAAACCATTTTTCGCCGCCCCGATCACTGCAAGTATCACGATCGCCGCGATCACCCAGTCCACTATCGCCATGCGCGCTCACACCCCACGCTCAACCATAGTGATGACCGCCGTTCCGGCGTTTCATACATGCAGCGGCGACCCCGTCAATAACCTGTAAGCCTCAAGATACTTCTCCCGCGTGCGCGCAATCACAGCCTCCGGCAGCCCCGGCGCGGGCGATCTTTTGTTCCAGCGAATCTCTTCCAGATAGTCCCGCACATACTGTTTGTCAAAGGATTTCTGCGGTCCGCCCGGCTCGTAACTATCGAGCGGCCAATAACGGGAAGAGTCCGGGGTCAGCGCTTCGTCGGCGAGGATCACGCCCTTCGAGGTCTTGCCAAATTCAAACTTGGTGTCCGCCAAAATCAGACCGCGGGTCAGTGCATAGTCGGCCGCCCTGTTGTGGATCGCCAGGCTCAGCCTGCGCAGGTTCTCTGCTGGCTGCCGCCCGATGCGCGCGACCATCTCGTCAAAGGAGATATTCACATCGTGCTCGCCATCGACGCTCTTGGTCGCTGGTGTGAAGATAGGCTCGGGCAGCCGCTCCGATTCCCGCAGTCCCGCTGGCAGCCCGATGCCGCAAACTTTACCCGTCGCCTGGTAATCTTTCCATCCCGAGCCGGAGAGATATCCACGCACCACGCATTCAACCGGAAACATATTCGCCTTCGCCACCAGCATCGACCGGCCGCGAAGCTCATCGGCATGCGCCGCTACATCCGCCGGATACTCATCCACATTAGCCGTAATCAAGTGGTTGGGAACGATGTCGGCAAGAAAGTCGAACCAGAAAAGTGAAAGCTGCGTCAGTACTTTTCCCTTTCCGGGAATACCGCTGGCCAGCACATGATCGAATGCCGAGATGCGATCGGTCGCCACCATCAGCAGAAACTCGCCGGCGGCATAAATGTCGCGCACCTTGCCGCGAGCATGTAAATGCAGATCTGCTAATTCGGTCTGAAGCAAAGCTGGCAAGGAGTGAGGCCTCTCGGGGGATCAACTGAAGATTCGATTGTCCGGTGGCCGGAGCACTTTGTCAACGCAGGAAAAAGAGGTCGCATAATGAGTCAATCTGGAGCGACAAAGTGACCACGCCTCCTCGGACATATAATCGGACGGATGCTGAAGATCGTCGCCCTCGTAGAACTCGCCTTCTGCTGGGTCGCTTGGTCCCTGGCTTTTTTGAGGCCTCGCCAACAGGCCGCTGGACACACAAAAGCGTCCGGAGCACCCGCATCGAAATGGGGAATTTTTCTGGAGATGATCGGTTTCGCGCTGGCTTGGACTTACGTTCGGCCCGTGGTCTTTGAAAATCCAGCCTGGCTTTGATCGCTTCGATGATCATCGGCCCTCCTTCGGTGGCACTCGCCTGGGCGGCAACTCGACATCTCGGCAAGCAATGGCGCTACGCTGCGGCTCTGAGGGAAGATCACGAACTGATCACTACTGGGCCGTACCGTTTTGTTCGGCATCCCATTTACACATCAATGTTGGGAATGCTGTTGGCCACGGGCGCAGGCTACACGTGGTGGCCAATGTTTATTGCGGCGCTGATCTTCTTCTTGGTGGGCACCGAGATTCGCATCCACTCCGAGGAACGTCTCCTCGCGGAGCGTTTCCAGGATTCTTTCATCGCCTACCGCTCCCGGGTACGCGCCTACATTCCATTCGTTCGCTGATTGTGTGGTGGCTGATTCTGTCGTGCGCTGATTTTCCGGCGCGCTAGAACTCACGCGGCCCTGCCCTCAGGCGGTGGTCAGGTGTCCTTCGCTCGCGCGGTCCTCGCTTCGATCGGAGGAATGCTCTGCATGATCGCTGCGCCCGCGCCGCGCCCTGTGTTCGCCCTCGCGACGCTCGCTCTCGCCGCCGAGCCGCACCGAGACCACCTTCGACACGCCCGGTTCCTGCATGGTGACGCCATAGATCATGTCCGCCGCCTGCATCATGCGCTTGGAGTGGGTCACGATCACAAACTGCGTCGTCGCCGCCATGCCCTTGATCATCTCGGCAAGCCGGCCCACGTTCGTTTCATCCAGCGGCGCATCGACTTCGTCCAGCACGCAGAAGGGACTCGGCTGATAATGGAAGATTCCGATCAGCAGCGAAAGCGCGGTCAGCGCTTTTTCGCCGCCAGAGAGCAGCAGCACATTCTGCAGTTTCTTCCCCGGCGGTTGCGCAGCGATGTCGATGCCGCTGTCGAGCGAGTGCTCTTCATCGGTCAGTTTCATGAACGCCTGGCCGCCGCCAAAGAGCTGCCCAAACGTCACGCCGAAGTTCTCGTTGATCTTGGCAAACGCCTCATCGAACTTCGTCCGCGAAATCTGGTCGATCTCTTTGATCGTCGATTGCGTGTTCTCGATCGAATCGAGCAGGTCTTTGCGCTGTGTTTCCAGAAACTCATGCCGTTGCGCTGCTTCCTGATACTCTTCGAGCGCCATCATGTTCACCGGCCCCATCGCTTCGAGCTTCTGCTTCAGGCCGCGGCACGCCTCTTCTTCTTCGGGAAGGGAACTCGCCTCGATGCGCGCGATCTCCGTATCTTCGCGCAGCGCCGTTGCTTCCACGCCCAGATCGTTCACGCACGACTCTTCAATATGCTGCAGGTCCGAAGCCAGCTTCGCAGCCTGCGCGCTGCGTTCGCTCCTGGTTTCGCGCAACGCATCGGTCTCGGCCCGCGCGGCCTTGAGCGCCTCTTCCATCTCAGAGAGCGAAATCCGCAACGCCTTCGCCTCTTCGCTCCAGCGTGCCGCTTCTTCAAGCGCCCGCTCACGAGTTTGCGAAAGCTGCTCGCGAGTCACCCCAAGCTGCTCATTTTCGCGAAGCCGCTGTTCACGCTCCGCATTCGCCGCACTCAGCTGCTGCTCTAATTGCTGAACCCGCTGCGCCAGGTCGCCATACATGCGGTCTATGCGCGCGAAGGCCATCTCAGCGCCGCGCCGCCGCTCTTCCAGTCCAGCCAGTTCCGCCGAAACCGCCGAAGCCTCGTTCTGCGCAGCCTCGCGGGTCGAACGCAACTCCTCCACCGACCGCTGCAGTTCGCCAAGCGCCGCTTCCGCGGATTCGTGTTCGGTCTCAAGCTGCCGCGTCTCTTCGCGCTTGTGAGTAATGAACTCGTCCTTCGCTCGCCGCGCGTCTTTGTTCCGCTCGTTTTCGATCGTCCATTGCTGCGCGCGGCCCTCAAGCCGCCTTACTTCCGCATCCATCTGCCGCAACGCAGCCGTGTGATTGGCGCTCTCGCGCTCGGCGTTGCGCCGCTCTTCGCTCTTGGATTCTGAAAGCCGCATCAACTCCGCGATCGTCTTCGCCAGTGAAGCCGCGGCGACATCAGCTTGACTCAGCTCCGCCTCGACCGTCTCCAGCTTCTTCTGCGTGTCTCGCAGTTCGCGCTTCAGAGCCAGCGGTCCTTCCACGCTCGGTTTGCCGCCGGTCACCGTCACGTTGTGAAAACACTCACCGGAAGGCGCCAGGAAAAAGGAATGAGGGTTCTCGAGCGCTAAATTCCGCGCCGTATCCGCATCCGGAGTCACATAGCCCTCACGCAGCTTGGGCAGAATTACTTCGAGCGACGAGCCAAATCCATCCAGCACCCGAATGCAGTCCTTCAGCCGCACCACGCCGCCGCGCTGCTCATAGCTGCCCACCGCCGCACCCGCGGCAAAGGAAAACTTGGCCTGTGCGTCTTCAGGATGAACGAGAAAAGTCGCGCGCCCATCCACGTCGTGCTTCAGCAGCCGCATGCCTTCATTCGCCGAATCCCAGCTCTTGACGACGAGGTAGTTGAGTTCTTCGCGAAGGAATTCGTTGACGACCTCTTCATACTGTCCATCGACTTCGAGAAAATCCGCCAGCGTGCCCGCCGGAGCCAGCGCGCCACCCAGCGAATTCTGCCGCAGCAGCTTCCTCACCGTGTCAGTCGAGTAGCTGTGATCGCGAATCAGTGACTCCAGCGAATTCCTCCGTCCGCTCAACGTCGCATGCTCCGCGCGAAGTTGGTCCCCGCGCCGCTTTGCCTCGGCTTCTTCATTGCGCTTCGCGGTAAGCTCCGCACGCAGCTCGGCGATCTCCTTCTCTAGCCGTTCGAGGGTCGAGGTGACCGACTCAAAGTTCATCGACAACTGCCCGCGTTCCGCGCCCAGCGCCTCAAGATCGCGATGCGCGGCCGCCATCTCCGTCGCCAGCCGGCTCGCCTCACGTTCCAACGCGGCCAGAGCCTCTTCCGCCTGCGCCGTCTGGTTACGCGCCTGAGCTGCCTGCTGCAGTAACTGCATCGCCTGCCTGCGCGCCGTCTCCAACTTCTGCTCGGCGACGCCAACTGCCTGCGCGGCATCGCGCACCTGCTGCTGCTTGAGCTGTGCCTGCTGGCGAAAACTTGCCGCATCCGCAGCCGCTGTTTCAAGGAACGTTCGCTGCCCCTCGCGCTCGGCAGTCAGCCCGTCCAGGTGCTGCTTGGCCTGTGCAAGCTCGGCCGCGCCAGATGTGGTCCTGGCATCCAGTTCGGCTACGCGCTCCTCGTTTGAACTCTGGCGCGAAACCGCGCGCTCCAACTCCACAGCCGCCTGGCTCGCTTGCGCGGAGGCTTCCTTCGCGCTGATGTCAAGAGAGTAGCCGCGGGCCGTCCCAGTCGAATACTCGCCCTGCAACGCATCTACCTGCGAAGTGTGTCCATCGATCTCACCGCTCAGAGTGGCAATCTCTTCCGCCAGCGAAAGCTGCTCCGCATCCATCGCCGCGATCTTGCTCGCCAGCACCACGCGCAGCCGCGCGCGCATCTCATCGCGCAGCGCACCGTAGCGCTCGGCCTTGGCTGCTTGCCGCTTGAGCGAAGTCACCTGCTTGGTGACCTCTTCAAAGATGTCGTTCACACGCGCCAGATTTTGCTTCGACTGCTCCAGTCGCAGCTCGGCCAGCCGCTTCTTCGTTTTGAATCGTGTAATTCCGGCGGCCTCTTCGATAATCGCGCGGCGGTCATGCGGCTTCGAGCTCAGCAGTTGCCCAATGCGTTCCTGGCCGATGATCGCGTAGGACTCCGGCCCTAAACCGGTGCCCATAAAGATGTCCTGAATATCGCGCAGCCGGCAAAGCTTGCCATTCAGCAGGTATTCGCTGTCGCCGGTGCGGAAGAGCCGCCGCGAAATCACAATTTCGCCACGCTGCGGAGTGCTCTGGAACTTGCGTCGGCGAATCTTCAGCACCACTTCGTTTGCGTCGCCGGCCGCCGCAGCCTCGGCCGGCTTTTCAGCATCCTCGCCATCCAGCACCTGTCCGGGTTGGGCATCGGCGATGATCTCTTCGGCTTCGGCAGCCTTCGCCGCCCGAACCTCCTCTTCATTCCAGTCGCTGCCGTCAGTCGGGTTGGCAGGCATCTCGTCCTGAATCTCGATCTCGGGGACAAGCGGCAGCGGGCCGTCGTAGGCCTCCGGATCGATCAGCGTCAGCGATACCTCAGCCATCCCCAGTGGCTTGCGGTCGCGCGTTCCGGCAAAGATCACGTCCTCCATCTTGCCGCCGCGCAGCGACTTGGCGCTCTGCTCGCCCAGCACCCAGCTCACGCCGTCCAGGATGTTCGACTTGCCGCAGCCATTCGGCCCCACCACGATGGCAATGCCGTGGCCGGGAACCTGCACCTCGGTGCGGTCGCAAAATGACTTGAATCCGAGAATCTGGATCTTTTTCAGCTTCAACATTGGTCTACAACCTGTTCTCGAGAAAGCCCGTTTTTGAAGAGGCTGGAGTGAGTTCGCCCGTGGAAATGCCCTGAGAAAATGCTATCGCCCGCTATAGTCGAGGTCAACACAAGCCACCCTACATCTTGTGGATAAGGAGTCCCCAGCTCTATATATCTGGGTATCACGACAGATTCGCCCCAAAATCTCCGCGTCCGGGCCTTGATCCTACTCCGCCCTGCTACGACTACCGGCAAAGTCCCTGCAAAAAGTCTTCGATACATCCGGCCCTGGATCTTCCGGCATTCACAAATCTGGGAGCCCCGTTCTTATCGCGGCTGTATCGCGGCAAGGGTGGGATGGACGAATTCCTCTACTTGAAACCCGCTACTTCTTCGTCGGCCTCACCAGCACCTCGCTAATGAAACTCTGCGGAGCCTGGGTCACCACCATCGCCACAATCGCCGCTACATCCTCCGGCTGAATCTTGGTCGCCGGGTCCTTCCTGTCTCCGCCAAACCGGGTGTTCACCGAGCCCGGCGCGACCACCGAAACCCGAATGCCATAGGGCCGAAGCTCCTCCGATACCGAATAGGTCAGGCCATTCAGCCCCCACTTCGACGCCGAGTAAGCCGCCCCATTTGGCAGCGGATATTTCCCAGCCAGCGAGGAGATATTCACAATGTGTCCCCGCCCCGCTTCAATCATCAGCGGTGCCAAGGCCTTGATCGTCAGGAAAGGCGCACGCAGATTTGTCTCCATCAACAGGTCCCAGTCGTCAACCGCCGTCTCATGCAGCGGCCGCCCCTGGTTGCTCACCCCAGCATTGTTCACCAGGATGTCGCAGCGGCCGTATGCTCCCCGAATCCGTTCCCCAAGCGCCACAACCGCCTCGGGGCTGCGCAAATCGCAGCGCATCGTCTCGGCGGAGCCGCCACCAGCCACGATCTCTGCTCGGACCGTCTCCAGCAGGTCGGCATCGCGCGCAACCAGCAGCACCGTCGCTCCCATCTGTGCCAGGCGTATCGCGATTGCCCGGCCAATCCCTCGCCCCGCCCCTGTAACCACCGCAATCTGGCCCGTCAATCCTGCGCTTGGTGTATCTGTCATCGTAATTTCACCCCATCTTTCCTGGTGACTCATACCAGGATTCCGGACCACCGCTCCATATAGCCCTGGGAAGGAAATATGCTTTCCCTCGAATCTCCCGTTGCCAGAATCGTTCATCTCACCGATATTGGTAAATACAGGCCGCAAAGACTTTGCTTGTCACTTACTTCGGTGCTTCATATAATCCAGCAATCAACTTGCCGAGTCGAACGTTTACCGCCGTTCGGTTCACGGTTTTAGTTTTCTCCGGTATCGCATTCCGCGCAGGCGGCTGTGAATCAAGTAGTTCCCAGGAGCGTTAGATGAAGAAGTTCGCTTTAGCTTCCGTGTTGGCCATCGCCACCAGCACACTTTGCGCGGTGCCTTTCGCTTATGCGCAGGACCTCACCATCAAGGATCCGGCAGAATACAACGCCTACTCCAACGCCGTCGGCCAGGCCACTCCGGCCGCCAAAGCCGCTGCGATCGAAGACTTCTTGACGAAGTATCCTCAGACGATTGTCAAGGTTGATGTATTGGGCCAACTTCTAACCGCCTATCAGCAGAGCAACGATGTTCCGAATGCGCTGAAGACCGCCAAGCGGCTACTTGATGCGGATCCAAACAATCTGCGGGCTGCCGCTTTCTATGTCGCCCTCACTAAGGCCCAGGCCACCAAGCTGGCGCAAACCGACGCAGCCGGCGCGCAGGCGATGCTCGATTCCGCGGCGCCCGTGGCCCAGGCCGCGCTCAAGATCACAACGCCTTCGGCCGGCGTTTCCGCTGAGGATTTCGCGAAATTGAAGGCGCTTGCGACGCCAATCTTTGAGAGCGCCATCGCCACTGACGATTTCGGCAAGAAGGACTACAAAGGCGCGATCGACAGCTACCAGGCCGAATTGAAATCCTATCCCGATCTTACCCAACCGGCCGCCGTGCAGGCCGGGGCCGTGAATGAGACCTATCAACTTGGTCAGGCCTATGTCCTCGAAGATCCGAAAGATCTGCCCGACGGCATCTTCTACCTGGAGCGCGCTGCGCAATACGCACCTGCGACCGCCAAAGACAGCGTCGAGAAGGCCGCCGAGTATTGGTACAAGAAGTACCACGGCGGCATGGACGGCTTCGACCCCATCAAGCAGCTCGCCCACGACAACGCCACCCCGCCGGACTCCTACAAACCGACCGCCGCGCCGCCGCCACCATCGCCTGAGACCTTGGCGCACAACGCTCTCTTCCCGCCTTCGGGTCCGCCAACCGACATCACCAAGATGGCTTTGTCTGACAAGGAGTTCGTGCTTGCCAACGGCAACCAGGCTGATGCAGATGCCGTCTGGAACACGATGAAGGGTGTTGTCACCGAAGTCCCCGGTGTCGTCATTCAGGCGACCGCCAGTTCGGTGCAGATCGCCGTCTCCCAGGACGCACAGCAGACCAAGATCGCCGACTTCACCGTCAACATGACCAAGCCGCTGACCGACATTCCCGCCATCGGCAGCAGCGTCAAGTATGACGCCACCTTCGACTCCTACACCAAGACCCCGCCGATGATCATAATGAGCAACGGTTCCGTTCCAGCAGAGAAAAAGGCCCCCGTTCACCACAAGCCGTCGGCCCACCACTAAAACCGTTTCACAAATACTGTGTCCGAGCGGGGCGAATGTGAAGAGCGGCTTTTCTTGACGGAAAAGCCGCGCCGAGTCTATCTCGACCGGATACACCAATTGTGAAAGCGGTTTAGCCCTCAGGTAACATAAAGGGGAACACTGGGAAAGGCAGCCACTCGGCTGCCTTTCCCGCGTTTCACTCCCATGTGGGAACAAACGAAAACCCGGACAGCTCGCGGCGCGACGCTCCTCGCGCTGGCGCTTCTAGCGATCTCTGATTTCGCTGGCGCTCAAAGCGGTTCGGCGGTGCCGCAACCTTCAGCCGCTGAATTCTCCATTCCGCTTCTATCTCCAGAACAAATGACTGCGGACGACCAGGCCGCCGCGCAGCGGCAGCAGCAGACCATAGCCCAATCGGCGCAGTTCTACGGCTATACGCTTGACTCGTCCTACGCCTATCGAGAGATCGCCTGTCCGGTCGCGCCAAACCATCTGCTCCTCGCCTACGAGGCGACATCTCCGAATGGCTCCGTCTCCCGCTTCACCGCTGTAGTTCTTCGCGGAGTGGAGGAAAAAACCTCAGCGCGCCATCCCGTAGCCCAAATCATCCCGATCCTGCATTTCGGAGTGGTCCCCTTCGGCCCCGCCATCGCCAACCCCCACTCAATCGAGGTCTTTAACTCGGGCGTCGCCAACGCTCCCAGCGCCACGGAGGTTCTGGCTGCGACCCAGGCTGGAAACCAACCTCTGCTGGTTCGTGCACTCTGCTACCTCGCCATGGTCGGGGAAGAGCCAGCCGCACTTCGCTCGCCCGGGCTCGAACAGGCGACCATCCACGCACCCGTCCCAGCCCTCGTATTCCAGGACCGAGGAAAGATCCGCCAAATGATTTCGATCCGCAGCGCCCCGAGTTCTTATCAGGTCTGGGCTCTGACCTTTCAGTCAGGCGGCAAGCTGCTTTCAGCGGTTCGCACAGAACACCCCATCGACCGCACGCCTCTGGTCCTAAACGCCGCCAATACCGGGTCGCCCGTCGAGCCCACCAGCCCGACGACTCCGACGACCGCGAATAGCGCTCCAAGTCAGGTTTTTGCCGAGCCGGCGACATCCACGCCCGTCACGCCTGAGCCAGCGACTTCAGCTCCTGCTGCACCCACTGCCGCTAGAGTCGAACCCGCGGCAGCTGCTCCAACCCATGCGCCGCCGGTGGCTCCTGCGCTTACATCTCCCTCGGTAACCGCCGAGGCTGCAAAGCACCCAGTTCCTCCGACGCCTCCGCCAGCAGCCGCCACGCCGACGGCCGCTGCGCCGCCGGGATCTACACCAGCGCCAGCTTCAGCGAACGCTGAGGTCCCTCAGCCGCCGTCGCCCCCGTCACCCGCTGAAAATACCGCGCCCGTCACCGAGCCGGTGACAGCGCCGGTTTCATCGCCAGTCGCGCCGGCCGTTGAGCCGATTCCACCGGCAGCCCCACCGGTCGCTCCGGCGAATCCGCCACACCCGCCCTCAGCCGGTCCAACGCCGGCAGCCTCGGCAGTTGCTCAGCCGCCAGTAACTCCTGCCGCTCCTGCACCGGCGGCAATCCCTGCAGCTCCGATTCCGGCAGCCACGGCCATGGCGATGCTGCCAATCGTCAAACCGTCCCCGCCTCCACCCCCCGGCCGTTTTGTCCCCAATCCGCCTCCTCCTCCAAGCCGATTCATCCCCGATTCTGCGCTCAAGACGCCGCCTCATCTGCCCCAGTAGCAACCATCGCTTCGGGCCCGCTGTGGACGAGTCCTTGCGTGGCATTTACGCTGGGCGGAGTCCCTTCCCCGATTTTCGGATGAAACCGCGAACCCTCCTCTACTCGACCGTCACCTTTCTCTCCGCGCTCTTACTCTTTCTGCTCGAACCCATCGCCGCCCGCCAGCTGCTTCCGCTCTTCGGTGGCTCGGCTGCCGTCTGGACCACCTGCCTCGTCTTCTTCCAATGCGCGCTACTTGCCGGCTACCTCTACGCCCATCTTCTCGCCACGCGCCTCAGCCCACGCACCCAGGCGGTCACGCATATCTTCGTGCTGACCGCCGCGATGCTGAGCCTTCAAGTTCACGTCCGGCCTAATGCGGAAGCCGTCACCTGGCATCCCATCCCGGCGCTTCTCTGGTTGCTCACCGCGACCATTGGGCTGCCGTTCCTCACCCTCGCCGCCACCAGCCCGTTACTCCAGTCGTGGCGCGCCCATTCCAACGCCGGAAATCCGGCGCCGTGGTGGCTCTACGCTCTCTCGAACGCAGGCTCGCTGCTAGCACTTCTCCTCTACCCGTCTATCATCGAGCCCAGTCTCACGCTGCGCTCGCAGGTCGCGATATGGGGCTTAGGATTTTGCGTCTTCGCCGCGCTCTGCGGAGCCTTGGCCCTTCAGCGTCGGCGAAATCCGGCGATTTCTTCACTCCCAGCCAACGCAGCCGTGCCTAAATCCCAGACTCGATCCCTGACACACTCAAAGACCTCGTTCCTCTGGATACTGCTGCCCGCCGCGGCTTCCATGCTGCTCTGCGCGGTCACTAATCATCTCGGCGAAAACATCGCTTCCATCCCGCTGCTCTGGATCGTTCCTCTCGCCGCCTATCTGCTCAGCTTTGTCATCGCCTTCGCCTCCGATCGCGCGTGGCCGCCCTTCCTCTCGGTGCGCATGCTCGCCCTCACCCTCGCGATCTTTGCCTACCTGCTCTACACCAGCCGCACGGCTCTGCCGCTTCAGATATCGATTCCCGTCTACACCGCCGCGCTCTTCTTTGCCTGTCTCTACTGCCACGCGGAGCTCTACCGGCTTCGCCCTGCCAGCGCAGCCCTCACTCGCTACTACCTGCTCATCGCTCTCGGAGCCGCGCTCGGCGCAATCTGGGTTGGTGTCGTCGCGCCGAACCTCTTCCACGCCAACCACGACCTCGCCATTGCCGCCATCGTGCTCGCCGCGACCGCCCTGACCGCGAGCTGGCAATCCGGCTGGGTCGCCCGTCTCCCTTGGACCTCCGCCGCCATCACCCTCATCTACGTAGCCTTCTTCCAGGCCAGGATTCTCGGCGAAGATACTCTGGTCGAACTGCGCAGCTTCTACGGCTCTCTGCGCGTCACCGAGACCCACCTGCCGCCAGAGGCCGAAACCACCCGAACTCTCTATCACGGACGCATCCAGCACGGCACTCAGTTATTCGGCAACGGCCTTCGAACTCAGCCCTCGTCTTATTACGCTCACAATTCCGGAGTCGGTCTCGCCCTCGATCTATGTTGTGAAGATCATCCACGCCGCATCGGCGTCGTCGGCCTCGGCGCCGGCACTCTTGCTGCCTACGGTAAGCCCGGCGACGAAATCACCTTCTACGAAATCGATCCGCTCGTCGAACGCCTCGCCCGCGCTCTCTTCACCTATCTGCGCGACTCCCAGGCGACGGTGCGAATCGTTCCCGGCGACGCGCGACTCTCCATTGCCCGCGACATGACCTCGCCGCCTTACGACGTGTTGGTGCTCGATGCCTTCTCTGGAGACGCGATTCCAATTCACCTGCTCACCGCGCAGGCCATCAGGCTCTATCGTCGCCATATATGCCCCGGCGGAGTCCTCGCCATCCACATCTCCAGCCAGTACCTTGACCTCGCGCCCCAACTCGCGCTTCAGGCGCAGAACGCCAGATTGAACGCAGTCATCATCCATTCCGACGCCGATGACGCACGAGGCATCTTCGCCGCCGATTGGGTGCTCATGACCGCCGACCAGGATCTCTTGAACCGTCCCGAAATCGCCAATGCCGCCCAGCCTCTCAGACAAATCCCCGGCCTACGCCTCTGGACCGACGACTACTCTTCGCTGCTCCCGCTACTGAAATGGCGAAGCGGCCTCGCATCCACCGCCAAACAGTAGGGTGCGAATCGGGAACCGCCCGGTAGTGTCCTAACTCTGCGTTGCTGAAACAGGAACTCTGCGTTGCTGAAACAGGACATGTCTCACGCATCCGCTTCATTTTGTCGGCATAGAGACAGACAGAGACCGTTGGTCAACTCCATACTTCCGTACATGGCCGAACCCAAGATTGTCTCCGCTGAGAAGGCCAGCTCCGGACTGATCATTGTCTTCGATGATGGCAAGACCGCCGTGTATTCCGCGTCCGTGCTGTATGAATGGCTTGCGCAGCTCAAAGGAGTAATCGACGGGCCGGGGCCAGAGGAATTGGAAGAAGAGTAAGCACCGTGAAGGCCCCAAACCTACTTTACCTGTGTCGTGACAGGGCGGCGCGCGCCAAAAAAGCAGACGCCGGGGGGCGTCTGGGAAATTTTCAATAGGAGATTACCTTATCCCTCTTATTGGGGATTCCCGCGATTAGACCACCTCAGAGCAAGACCATCAACCAAAAAGCAAGCGTAGAATAAGTCCCGACGCAGAAAAACCGGGATGCCTGTCCCGGTGTCTGCCGATCTCTTTTGAGATGTGATAGAGGCGCGACTCTCTTTAGCGCATTAGAGAGGAGTGTGCAAACTCAGTCCCGTGCATCAAGGCACCCTTTCCTCTCTTCTCGAATCCAGCCGAATCATGCTAAAGTTGCGGACACTCCACTCTTGGAGACTGCAAGGCTGCGAATGCAAGACTTTCTGTGGCGTTCTCTTTTCGCTGGGCCCATTCTCTCCTCGTTTGGTCTATGCATCTGGATTTGCGGGCTGTTCTCGTCCGGCAGCCTCCCGGCCTTCGGCGTCGCTTGCAAGGTCGCTGCCGCGCGTGCGCCATCCGACGCCGAGTCGGCATTCCTCAAAGGCGACTTCGATCAGGCGGTGATGCTGTATCAGGCGCAATTAAAGCTCAAGCCCGACGATCCTGAAAGCATCGCCGGACTTGTCGATGCGCTGCTCCGCCAGCAGAAGGTTGCAGACGCCGCCGGCGTTGTTGAGAAAGCCCTCGCCGGTCAGCCTAAGTCCACCGTTCTCTTGACCGCCAAAGCCGACGTCCTCTATCGCCAGGGCGCACCCTGGCTGGCCGCAAACGTCGTTGAGGAGACAATTCCTCACGACCCGTGTAACGCCCGTCTTCACCTCGTCCATGCGCGCCTGCTTCGGCTGAGTTCCTATTACGCCAGCGAACAAACGGAATTGCGCGTTGCCCACCAGCTCGACCCCTATGATCCCGCGATTCGCCGGGAGTGGATCGACACTCTTTCCACCAAACAGCGCATTGCCGAACTGGAACCGTATCTTGCGTCTCCCAACGGCGACGATCCCGAAGATATCCGGCGCTTGAGGACCTATCTGGAGTCGCTCCAAAAACGCCTGACCGAGCCGCATAAAAGTTGCCGTCTGGTCTCTGCCGCCAACTCCACCGAGATACCCTTCGCCATGATGATGCGCGATGCCACTCACATTCGCGCCTTTGGCCTGGAAGTCAAATTGAACGACCACAACGCCAGGCTCGAGATCGATACCGGCGCCGGTGGTTTGCTGGTGAGCCGGTCTGTCGCGCAACGGGCCGGCCTCAAGCCATTTATTGAGACCGAGGTCGGCGGCATCGGCGCCGACGGTGAGAAAAAGGCCTACACCGCCTATGCCGACTCGATCAAGATTGGGTCGCTCGAATTCCACGATTGCATGGTCGAGGTGCTCAACTCCAGAAACGTTATGGAGGACTCTGATGGGCTGATCGGGATGGACGTGCTTTCCGGATTCCTTGTCACTCTGGACTATCCGGTACACAAGCTGGAACTGGGTCCGTTGCCGGCGCGCCCGACTGATACCAGCCCGCAGGCCCCGGCGTTGCACACCGGCGGAGGAACTGAGGACGATGACACATCCGCGGCCAGCGCCACCGGACAGGTGCCTGCGAAAGACCCTGGGGCGAAACCGGCAGTCGCCCCTGCGACTCCGCCGAGAGGCCCTCAGGATCGCTACATTGCGCCGGAGATGAAAAGCTACAACAAGGTCTACCGCGTTGGGCACCAGTTGATGATCCCTACCTCGCTCAATCAGGCCGCCAATCCGCCCAAACTTTTCATCCTCGACACCGGTTCTTTTTCGACCTCCATCTCGCCGGAAGCCGCCCGCGAAGTGACCAAGCTCCATGGCAACGACGCCATGAAGGTAAAAGGCATTAGCGGAGAAGTGAAGAAGGTGTATTCGGCGGATGACGTCACCTTCTACTTCGCCAGCCTCGCGCAGAAGGGCAGAGATGTCGTCAGCTTCGACATATCCGGGATCAGCAGGAACGTAGGCCTTGAAGTTTCAGGCCTCATTGGCGCCAATACCCTGGGCCTGCTTACTATGCACATCGATTACCGCGACGGCCTGGTCAAGTTCGACTACGACCCCAATCGAGGTTTCCGCTCGCCCTATTCCCAATAGGACCAAGAAATCCAGAACCGCCCGCATCGGTCTGGGCCTTGCGCCCTAAGCCCTCCATTTGTGACAAAATGGCTGCGGAAACTTATGCGCAGATTCGCGGCACTTCTAATTCTCATCTTCGCCAGCGCTCCCTTATTCGCACAGGCAAAATCCAATCAGCTCGAGGTCTACTTCATCGACGTTGAAGGCGGTCAGTTGACGCTCTTCGTCACCCCCGCCGGGAAATCCCTGCTCATCGATACCGGCTGGTCGGGCAACAACGGCCGTGATGCCGACCGCATCGTCGCCGCCGCCAAAAGCGCCGGCGTCACGAAGATCGACTATGTGCTGATCACCCACTATCACGTCGATCACGTCGGCGGAGTGCCGCAACTCCTGCAGCGCATCCCGGTCGGGGTATTTTTCGATCACGGTGAGAACCGTGAGCTAACTCCACAAGTCACCGGAGACTACAACAATTACAAACAGGCACTTGCAACCGCCCACGTTAATCGCGTAACTGCCAAACCCGGTGAAGTGCTCCCCATCGATGGATTGAAGGTGCAGGTCATCAGCGCCGACGGCAACCTGATCGACAAGCCGCTCCCCGGAGCAGGCCAGCCCAACCCCTACTGCGCCACGTCAGAGACCCGCCCCGCCGACCAGACCGAAAATGCCCGTTCCCTCGGCACCCTCATCACATTCGGCAAGCTGAAGATCCTCGACCTCGGCGACCTCACCTGGGACAAGGAAATGCAGCTCATGTGCCCGAACAACAAGCTCGGCCATGTCAATATCCTCGTTGTCTCGCATCACGGCTGGTACCAGAGCTCCAGCCCGGCGCTGGTCGATGCGATTCAGGCGCGAGTAGCGATCATGGATAACGGCGAGAAGAAAGGCGGATCGACGCCGACCCTCGACACTATCCGCAAGGCCCCCGGCCTCGAGACGCTGTGGCAGCTACATTATTCCGATGAAGGCGGCGCAGAACACAACACCGCCGAGGAATACATCGCCAATCTCTCCGGAGGGACCGACCAGGGCAACTACCTCAAGCTAACCGCGAGCCCCGGCGGCAACTTCACCGTCTTCAATCCGCGTACGCAGCAGACGAAAAACTACGCAGCAAAATGAGAAATCCCTGCTCCTATTCGCCGAATGCACCCAAGTCCTGAGGAACTAGCCAATAACTACGCAAAAATGAGCGAGTCTGAGTTGATCGAACTCGCCCACTCATACGACTCGCTCACCGAGCCTGCGCAGACCGCGCTGCGGGCAGAGTTCGCCACGCGTCATCTCGATCCCCCGACCATCGAGGATCTCGAAACTCTCGCGGCAACCGGCCCGAGTTTCGTAACCCTCCGTCGGTACCGCGACCTCTCCGAGGCAATCGTTGCCCGCTCGCTTCTCGAATCCTCGGGAATCCCGGCATACCTCCGTGACGAGAACCTCGTCCGTCTCGAATGGCAAATATCCAATTTGATCGGAGGCATTCGGCTACAGGTGGAGCAGGCGGACGAAGCCGCCGCTGCCGAACTTCTAAGTCAGCCAATCCCCGACAAAGTTCCCTTCGACGACCAGACCGAATTCGCCCAGCCTCTCTGTCCCAGATGCTTCTCCAGAGACATCACCTTTCAGGGGTCGTCTCGGCGCGCGGCACTCGCGTCGCTCTACCTGCTGTCGCTGCCGCTTCCGCTGGGTCAAGAGACCTGGCTTTGCAACTCCTGTGATGCGCGCTGGGTTGACGACACTTCAACCCCATCGGACGAATCTTCCTAGAAGCACAACTCGCACTCAGAAGGAAAACTTCGCTGCCAGCTGCAAAATCCTCGGACTCGCCGCACTGACCGCCTGCCCAAACGTAGTGTCCCCGATGTTTCCATCCACCGAAGACGGCCCAAAAAACTGCGTGTGATTGAAGACATTGAAGGCTTCAATCCGGAAGAGAAGCGCCTTCGATTCCGTGATCGGAAGGTTCTTGGCAACGGCCATGTCGAAATTCCCCGAGCCCGGCCCATAGAAGAAACGCCGCTTCGCATCGCCAGGCGTCCCCAGCGCATTCATGCTGAAGGCCCCGGTGCTGAAGTAGTTGTGCCCATTCGTTCTCGGATTATGGTTCAAGTGCAAGGAAGCACCGCTATAGTCCGGTTCATCGATGCTGCTGTTGTTCACGCCATTGGGATTGGTTCCCAGCAGCGAGTTATCGCCATTGTTCACCATCAACACCGGAAAGCCGGTGCTGAAGCGCGTGATGCCGGAAACGCTCCAGCCACTCGTCAACCGGTTGGAACGTTTGAATAACTCATCGAAGGGAAGCTGGTAGTCATAACTCACCACAAAGTTATGCTTCACATCGAAGGAGGAAAGGGCATAACTCAACGCCGGATTGATCGGGTTGACCTCCTCGCCCACATTCGAGGACTGGTCCAGCGATTTGCCATAGGTATAAGCGCCAAAGTACTCAAGCCGCCCGCTCGTATGCCGGGCGCTCAACTCCAGTGCGTTGTAGTTGGCGTGGCCGATAGTGGTCTGCAATGCATTGCTGCCAAAGTTCGGGCCTAGTTGATTTCGCGTCCCATTCACCGTCTGCCCGGCGGCTGTTATATAAACATTGCTCTCGCCAAAAGCTCCGCAGGTAGCCGATCCCGGAGCCACCTGGCTCGGTTGGCTCAGGCTGAGGCAAAGGGCCGGATCGCCATAGTTCTCAGCTATCAGCACTAATTGGTCATGGCTCGAGGTGCCGACGTAGCTGGCGCTCAACACCGTGTTCGGCCCGGCCTGGCGCTCGATTGAGAACATCCACTCCTCGGTATAAGGAGTCTTGTTATGAATGCTGTACCCCGGAATGCCGCTGATCGGCTCAAAGGTGCTCCAATCAAAATCGGCGTCCGGATTGTTCTTCGAGCTATTCAGCGGAGCAAACTGATAGGGAAACGGCTGGCCGAAGTTCTGCCCATTCGACGCGGTCACAAAGGGCGTCGCAAAAAGCGGCGGAGCCGGGCTGCTGTACGTCGTCCCATAAGGAGCATTCGCCGCCAGGATGCCGATCGTCAATGCCTCGATCGCGGTATAGAAATTGCCAAACCCCGCGCGAATACTCGTCGTCCCCGGCGCTCCCAGAACTTTGCCCAGGAAGCTGTCTGAGTCGGCCGTCGGTGACCAGGCCAATCCCACACGAGGAGAGAAATCCAGATTGCTCACCGGAGCAAGCGTCCGCGAAACACCCGGATCGCCCGGATAAAGAATCCCCGCCGGAGCACCCGGGAAAACAACCGACTGCGCTCCCGGGACAAAGGTCGATATCTGGTTATACTTCTCCGTCCACGGAGCGATGCGGTCCCAGCGAAGCCCATAGTTCAACGTAAGATTCGGCATAACATGCCAGCTATCCTGGGCGAATAGACCGATGTATTTGTTCCGCGCGTAGAAAGGATTCAACTGGCTCTGGTTATACTGGCTCGGCACGCCAATCAGGAAGTCGGCAAAATCAACCCCGGTCTCGCTTCCGGAAAAGACAAAGTTTCCATTAAACTGCGCAATCGGATCGGCATTGACCTGGTCAGCGTGGAAATCCGCTCCAAACTTCAACGAGTGCTGCCCGAGGACCTTTGCAAAGGTATCCGAGACCTCGTAAGTATTATTCGTCTGAATAAGCTCATTCGCGGCCGCGCCAATCGAGTAGCCGTTAAAGTTCACGTTCTCCACACTTTGGCCCTTGGGGTCAAGAGGAACAATGCTCGGCGACCCATCCGCATTCACAAAGCCCTGCGAGGTCAGGCTCACGCCAAGTCCGCCTACCGGAACGCCAAGATCGGTGAAGTCGCGCATATAGCTGAGGTGAAATTCATTCACCGCGGTTGCGCTGAGGGTCTTGGTGTCGCCCAGGGCAAAGAGTTGCGCCCGCCCATTGGTCAGCGCATTGAACCCCGGAACGCTGGCCCCGCTCTGCGCCACCGGATAGGGATTGTTCAGAGTGAAATTATCGATGAAGTAGTACGCCGTGATCAGTCCCCAGCGTGAAGTCAAATCAAGCCGCGCCGCGCCCTTATCGTCGCTCAACACCTGATTGAAGGAAGAGGTTGCAAAGGTTCCATTTGCCGTATTCGGTGCGGGAATATACTGCAGCAGGTTCCGTCCCGGTTCCGACCACGCCCGCTGCGGAATCACCGCATTTGGAAAAACGCATTGCGTCGAGCTTGCGCAGCCAGCCACATAATAAGGCTCGCCCGCTACCACGGCATAACCAAGCGTCTGCGTGAGTTGATTGGCGAAATAGGGTCCACTTACGCTCCCCGTAAGCTGATTCGACACATCGCTCAGATTGCCGGTGCGATCGGTCGCCGAAGGAACGCTGATGCTCCCCGTATCGATCCCCTGCGTCTGCCGAGTCCCTTGATAATCCGTGAAGAAAAACAGCTTGTCATGCAGGATAGGCCCGCCAAATGTCCCGCCAAACTGGTTCTGGCGAAAGGCGCCGCGCGTCGGAGAAAAGTAATTGCGCGCGTCAAGATCGGTGTTGCGAAGGAATTCAAAAACCCCGCCATGAAAACTGTTCGTACCTGATTTGGTGACCACATTGATCTGGCCGCCGCTGAACTCCCCATACTCCGCGTCGAAGTTGTTGGTGATGATCCGGAACTCGGCGATTGAGTCGAGGTTGGGAATGATCGCGGTGCCTGCGTTCACATCTTCTTCGGCATCGCTGCCATTCACAAGGAAGACATTGGCGAACTCCCGCTGCCCGTTGATCGAGAGCGTCCCGGGGTTCAAGGTCCCTGAGGGTGACAGCACCGTCGCGCCCACGTCCTGAACTGTGTCCGAAGTGATCGAGGTCTCCGGAGCCACCCCCGGCTGCAATGCCATCAGGTCGGTATAGCTTCGGCCATCCAGCGGCACCGAGGTCATCTGGTGGCCGCTGATTACCTCACCCATCTGCGTACTAACGGTTTCGACATGCAGAGTGTTATCGCTGACGCTGACCGTCTGCGCGACGCCGCCTAAAGCGAGCGTCGCATCCTCGGTAAGGGCCGCATTGGTGTCGAGCACAATGTCTTTGCGCTCATAAAGGCCAAAGCCCGCCGCCCGGATATCCAGTTCGTAGTGCCCCACCGGCAGCACCGGTAGCGCATAGTATCCCTTGCTGTCGGTCTGGGCCTGATGGACGGAGCCGGTTGCGATCTCCCGCACGCTGATTGCCGCGCCGGAGACGACCTTTCCGGCAGGGTCTTTCACCGTACCGGAGATGCTACCGCTGGTGCTGCCCCAAGCCATGAGAGCGGGAAAAACAACGATCGCCATCAGCCAAAGGGCCTTCTTCGCGACCGTGTTCAGCAAGCCTACGATTGCATCGGCGGCGTTTCGGCCACCCTCCAAAAATTGCCTCGACGACAAAATATAACCCTTTCTTGGGCGCAGCAGATCACAAGGTGCTCGATAGCGCCTCAGGAGACTTCCGCTGGTTGTAACCGGAAGGGAATCAGGCCTATATTTGCATCAGGCGGGCATCACTTCCGCTTATCTTCGGGCCTTTGCGATCTCCGCCAAGAGTTTCTGCAAAGGCTCGTGGTTTGTGGGGGCGTCACCCACCGACGTCATCTATTCGATATTGAAGGCCGCCTTTTCCGGCGACTGAATGGAATATACGACAAGTTTAGTCCGCATTGCAACGAGCACTTCGTTTCAAACGGGTTAAAACATGTAATTTGTTTGTCACCCGGCAAAGCCACCCTCTCAGCAGGCGAGAGCTGAGTTGGCAAATTACAATCCCGAAGAGCTCTTGCATCCTACCCAATACGCCATTGGCGAAGAAAAAATATGGAGAATGAAAGTATGCCGAAAGCTGCAGGAAAAGCATTTACTCGCGAAGAACTTATCGATGCCCTGAACGAAGACTTGTCCCGCGAATACCAGGCAATCATCGCCTACGTGAACTACTCTCAGGTGCTCAAGGGCGCCGCCTACATGAACATCGCGGGCGAACTCGCCGTCCACGCCACCGAAGAGCTTAGTCACGCCTTGCAGGTCGCCAGCCACATCGACTATCTCGGCGGAATGCCTTCTGTGACCCCCAAGCCCGTCAAGACTTCAGAGAAAGCGGAAGAGATGCTCCGCTTCGACCTGGAGAACGAAAAGGAGACGATCCGCAACTACCGCCGCCGCATTCTTCAGGCTGATTCGCTGAACGAATTCGCGATTACGGAAAGCCTGCGCAACATCGTCGTCCAGGAACAGGACCATCTGATCGCTCTGGCAACCGCCCTCGGCATCGACCCGCCCAATCCAGGGACCGCCGACTGAGCTACGGAACTCTTTCAGAGTTTTTCAGGGGGCCCGGCTTCATTTCGGGCCCATCAGTTCTTCAGCACCGTCCGAATATGAAGCTCCCGCAGCTGCGCTTCGCTCACCGGCGTAGGAGCATCCACCATCAGATCAATCGCCTTCGCCGTCTTCGGGAAGGCGATCACCTCGCGCATGCTCTGCGCCCCAACCAGCATCATGGCGATGCGGTCCAGCCCCAGCGCGATCCCGCCGTGCGGAGGCGTGCCATATTCCAGCGCATCCAGGAAGAACCCAAACCGCGCCTTCGCCTCTTCGGCGCTCATTCCCAGCGCGCGAAAGATCTGCTGCTGTACATCCTGGCGGTGAATACGAATCGATCCCGATCCCAGCTCCATTCCATTGAGCACAATGTCGTAAGCCAGCGAACGCACGGAGCCTGGATCGGACGTAAGCCGCCCCGCCTTCAGATCGTCCTCATGCGGTGAAGTGAACGGATGGTGCGCAAACGTCCAGCTCTTTGTCTCCTCATCCCATTCGAAGAAGGGAAAATCAGTGACCCAGAGGAATTTGTAATCGTCACTGTTACCTTTCTTCTCGAACAGCTTGTGCCGCTCGGCATACTTCTGCGCAATCGCCAAACGGACCGCCCCAGCTGCCTCAAACACCTGCCGTTCGCGGCTCGAAAGCACACCCGGTCCACGCTGTTCGCTTGTCGCCTCGACCGTGTTCGCCGCCGCAACCAGCGCAAACAAGTCGCCCTCAGCGCCCCCCGCGACGTTCCGCACTTTGGCCATTGCGTCGGGAAACATCTTTTCCAGCCGCTTGAAATCGTCGAAGACCTTGGTCCCTTGCTGTGCCAGCTTCGCCGGATACAGCAGCCGAAGATCGTCACGCTCTTTACGCGAAAGCTCGCCGACCGCTGGCACATGCACAGCCACCACCGGAAGCGCCGTATTCACGCCCAGGCTCTCCAGATCGCCCGGCGCAAAAACCTCGCGGACCTCACGCAACTCCGGCAACCGAAGGTCAGGCTTGTCGATGCCATAACGTCGAATCGCCTCATCGAAGGTCATCCTCGGAAACGGCGAGAGGATTGCCGCTCCAGCCACAGAGAATGCCGCATTGAGAAAGCCCTCAACCACGGCAAAGACCGTCTCCTGTTGTGGAAAAGAAATCTCCAGATCGACCTGCGTAAACTCAGGCTGACGGTCGGCGCGCAGGTCTTCATCGCGAAAGCAGCGCACGATCTGGAAATACCGGTCGCATCCCGAGATCATCAGTATCTGCTTGAACAACTGCGGCGACTGCGGCAGCGCATAGAAGCTCCCCGCATGGATCCGGCTCGGAACCAGGTAATCCCGCGCGCCCTCAGGAGTCGAGCGCGTCATAAACGGTGTCTCTATTTCAAGAAATCCCTGGGTCAACAGGTACTGCCGAATCGCCAGCGCGATATCATGGCGCAGCTTCAAGTTATGCTGCATCTCCTGCCGGCGCAGGTCGAGATATCGATACTTCAGCCGAACCTCTTCGTTCGCAATCCCATCTTCTGCCGGAGAAAATGGCGGAAGCTTGGCGTCGTTCAAAACAAGAAGCTGTTCGGCAACAACCTCGATCTCTCCTGTTTCCATTTTGGGATTGATGACGTCTTTGCCGCGCAGTCGCACCCGCCCGATCGCAGCGACCACATACTCAGGGCGAATCTGCTCGCCTTTGGCATGAGCTTCGGCGCTGGTCTCGGCATCCAGCACCACCTGGGTGATGCCATAACGGTCGCGCAGATCGAGGAAGATCAAGTTCCCATGGTCGCGGCGCCGGTTCACCCAGCCCATCAAAATGACAGATTCGCCGGCCGACGGCGCGCGAAGTTCTCCGCAGTTATGTGTGCGTTGCAGCGTTCCTAAAAAGTCGAGCAATCCGGATTCCTATTCCTGCGGCGCAGTCAGCGCGGAGGCAAGATCCTCTCGCGCGATTTTCGTCTGCTCGCCGCTGGCAAAGTTCTTTACTGTCAGCATACCGGACTGCAGCTCATCCTCGCCCAGCAACACAATCTTCCGCGCCAGCTTGTTTCCGGTCTCAAACGACTTCTTGATCCGGAAACTGCCATCGCCCACGTCGATTCGGAGCCCGGCACGCCGCAACTCGCGCGCCAGCACCAGCGCTGCCGAATTAAGCCCCTCACCAATCGGCGCAATATATGCGTCAGCAAGAGTTGGCGAAATCTCACCCGCCTGCGCCTCCAGCGTCAAGACGAGCCGGTCTTCACCAATCGCAAAGCCGATGCCAGGGGCCTTCGGGCCGCCAATTATCTCGGAAAGGCCGTCATACCGCCCGCCGCCCAGCAGCGCATTCTGGGCGCCCAGGCCGCCATGCTGAAACTCGAATGTCGTGCGTGTGTAATAGTCAAACCCGCGAACCAGCCGATGGCTGATCTCATAGGCCACGCCGCAGGCATCCAGCGCGGCCAGTACCGCTGCGAAGTGCGCCTTTGACTCGTCGTCAAGGTAGTCGGCGATGCGCGGCAGCGTCTCAATGATCGGCTGGTCTTCCGGAACTTTGCAGTCCAGCACCCGCAGCGGATTCGTCTCGGCCCGCCGCTGGCAATCTCCGCACATCTGCGGCGCGACCGCCCTAAGAGCCTCTTTCAGGACGGCAATGTACCGCGGACGATCGCTCGCCGACCCAACCGAGTTGATCAGCAGCTTCCACCCGGTGATGCCAAGTTTGTCGAGGAAGCTCGCCAGCATCTCCAACACCTCGGCATCGCGCAATGGTGACTCGGACCCCGAACTGACCGGCCCAATTACCTCCGCGCCAATCTGGTAGAACTGCCGGTAGCGCCCCTTCTGCGGACGTTCCCGCCGAAACTGCGGCCCAATGTAGTAGAGCTTCTGCAGCATCCCGCTCTCGCCCAGGCCATGCTCAATGTAGGCGCGCACCACCCCGGCGGTGTTCTCGGGACGAAGGGTCAGCGACTGCGCCTTCTCCGACTGCGCCCGCGCCCGATCCTCCCAGGTGTACATTTCCTTCGAAACAATATCGGTCTCTTCGCCAACCCCGCGCGCAAACAACTGCGTGTCCTCAAAGATCGGCGTGCGAATCTCGCCGAAGTTATACCGCCCAAAAACCGCCCGAGCGGTCGATTCAATGCGGTTCCAAAGTTCGGTCTCAGGCGGCAGCAGATCGCGCGTGCCGCGTACGGCTTTTAGGGTGCTCATGATTGGCGCTAATTATCTCGATTTCTCTGAGTGTATCGAAAAGTCGTCGCCACAACTGCATCCAATGTGTAATACTCTACACATGGAGGACTCCATGCCGACCAATCTCGCATTGGATGATGCGCTTATCGAAGAAGCCCGAAAACTCGGCGGACACAAGACGAAAAGAGAAGCCGTGAACGCCGCTCTAGATGCATACGTTCGCCATCGTAAGCAAATGGGAATCGTCAAACTTTTCGGCACCATCGACTACGATGACTCCTACGACTATAAGGCAGCACGCAAGTTGGGAACGAAGAGTGATTCTGGTCGATAGCTGCGTCCTTTCGCTCGCTTTCCGACGCAAGCGGGCCCATCTCAACCCAACCGATATAGCCTTTTGCGACTTGCTCGAGTCCGCCATCAACAATCGCCAGGTTGAAATCCTTGGCGTTGTCCGTCTTGAAACGCTCATTGGCATTCGAGAGAAAGCTCAGTATGAGCGTGTCAAGAAGGCCCTCCGAGCGTTCCAGGATGTATTTCTCACTGTTGGCGATTATGAAGACGCCGCGCAAATGAGCAACAAATGTCGAAGTGAAGGAGTTGCAGGGAGTCCTACGGACTTTCTTATCTGCGCGGTAGCGATTCGCCGCGACTGGCAGATTCTGACCACGGACCGGGACTTCGATCTCTACCATAAGTTCTTGCCGTTGGAATTGCTGACTCCTGATATTCGCCGGGCTCCCCGTCCTAACTGACGGCAAGAAACAAATATTATCTAGCAGCCCCAACCCTCCCGCTCCTTCAAATAAATCGCCACATAATCCAGATAATTCTTTGCAAACATCAAAATCATCTCCCGGTCCTGCGGATCCAGTCGCCGCCGTTCTTTCCCCGGAACCCCCGCCCAAAGGCTATTCGGCGGAATCACAGTATGCTCGGGAATTAGCGCCCCGGCGGCAATGATCGAGCCCTCGCCCACCCGCACGTTGTTCAACAGCACCGCGCCAATCCCGATCAGGCAGGCGTCCTCGATCACGCAGCCATGCACCGTCGCGTTATGGCCGATCGTCACCCAATCGCCCACAATCACCGGATATTCGTACCGCATCCCGTGCAGCACCGCGCAGTCCTGCACATTGGAGTTCGCCCCAACCCGGATCGAATGCACATCGCCCCGCAGCACCGCGTTCATCCACACGCTGGCGTTCTCCCCCAGCGTCACATCGCCGATAAGCTGCGCGGATACATCGACATAGCAGCTCTCCTGGATGACGGGCGTATGGCCCTGATAAGAACGAATCATAGAAGAACCTCGGGGTGCAAAAGCACCAATCCGAAGTGTACAAGCGACCCGACTAATCCCTAAACGCTGAATCCTGAGCCCTGCTCTTGAAACCCGACCGGTTTCCCCCATAAACGCATCAATTTGACGTATCATGAAAGAGCCCACGTGGGGATGTTTGGAGGTGTATTTCTTTTGGCGGAAGTTCGAGTTCAAGAGGGTGAACCCCTTGAAAACGCATTGCGCCGGTTCAAGCGGAAGGTCCAGCAGGAAGACATCATCAAGGAAGTCAAGCGCCACTCCTTCTATCTGAAGCCCGGTGAGAAGCGTCGCGTGAAAGAAGCGCTGGCGCGGAAACGGAATCGCAAAAAGGCCCGCAAAGAAGCCGAGTAGCCTATCGAAAAGCCCGGCGCATGGCGGAAATCCCGTCTGCGCCGTGCTAATTTAGTTTAGGGAATTCGGTTGGAGAACCTTCCTTCTTTTCTTTAGCCATCCTTGGCTAATTCGTCGTGGCAAAGCCTGCTCCGGGTTCACTTGTATCAGAGTTCATAAAGCCGCTCCTAACGCGGCTGGGCCCTGAAAGCACATTTACAGCAGAAGCAGTCCGCGGGATCGGAGTTCGTCTCGACGCAGGTCGCTCCTTCTTCCCGCCATCCGTGGCTTGATCGTCCCACTCGGTTCAGGGACGTTTGATCGGGAAGGACGCGAAGATGGAGCTGGCTGACAAAGTCCTGAAGTGCGTGGACTGCGGCGCTGATTTCGTCTTCACCGCCGGCGAGCAGCTCTTCTTCCAACAGCAGCAGTTCCGAAACGACCCCAAGCGCTGCAAGCCGTGCAAGGCCAAGCGCTCTGCGGGGACCACCAAGCTCCGCCCCGAGACCCGCACCACCTGCTCCCAGTGCGGCGCGCAAACCACCGTCCCATTTCTCCCCACCCAGGGTCGCCCTGTGCTTTGCCGCGATTGCTATCAGGCGAAACGCGGACCCTCGCCAAGGGTGGCATGCCCGTAGTCTCCTGGAACGACCCGGCAGAAGGCCACGCTCTTCCTGTACTCTTGCCAGTGGCTCCCGCAGTGATCGGCGGGACTGCCCATCCATCTCACACGCAATCGAATTGAGGACGAAATGCCCAGCAGCCAGGTCCAGCTTGAAGACGCCCGCCGCATCATCGCCGCCGCCGAGAAGAAGGCCCACGAGATCGGCCAACCCATGAACATCGCCGTCGCGGACGCCGGCGGCAACCTCGTCGCCCACGTCCGCATGGACAATGCCTGGATTGGCTCCATCGACATCTCCATCAAGAAGGCCTACACCTCCCGCGCCTTCAACATCGCCACCAAAGACCTCGCCGAACACTCTCAGTCCGGCAATCAGTTCTTCGGAATCCACGCCTCCAACGACGGAAAGATCATGATCTTCGCCGGAGGCATTCCCCTCAAGGCCAAAGGCAAAGTCGTCGGCGCCATCGGTGTCAGCGGAGGCTCCGGCGAACAAGACCACGCCGTCGCCCAGGCCGGCGCAGCAGCCTTCTAGAGCCTCAGAGTAGAGCCTCAGAGCAGGCCGATCAAAGAAGAGCACCCCAAATTAATATACGTCCGCCATCGCCAGACTGCGGCGTCCAGTGGAAAATCTCCGTCTCATACCCAAGAGGGGGAGATTTGCAGTCCCAACGTCGCCAGGTTTATGAAGTCGCTAACCCGCCTGTGACCTGATCCATTTCTCAACCCCGAGCCAACTCATTGTCTAAAAGTAGCTTGCGTGAAGCGAAATGCACGGTTATAGTCTGGCTTCTTGCTGGTGGTTGTGTTACAAATTCGTGAACATGTACTCTTTCGCTACAGGTAACAACTCAATAAAAGAGCTTCATTTAAATTCCTCAGTAACGCAGGATGATCAACTTTGAATAGGACAGCCATCGGGAACTCCGTTAAGGGTATATTGACCATAGGACTGACTCTAGTTTTCTATGGATGCGGCAGTGGATCCGCAAATCCGTCAGATAAGGGCGGCAATCAGGCAGCCCAGAGTGACATTGCCATCGCGAGTAGTCAACCGGGGGTGACTCCCTTCATCGCCTCAGTTCAGCTTATCGGGCAGAGTGTCACTAAACTGACTTCGGTTGCATTCACCATCGCGCCCAAGCCGAATTCGGTTTCTCAAGCGGTGAACGTGACCTGGAGCACGACTGCCCTTACCAACCGGGGTTATCTGCACAACTTTCTGGTTAATCTCCCGGTTTTTGGCCTTTACCAAAACTATCAAAACCAGTTAACGTTGCAGCTCACTTTCCAGGATGGCTCGATCCATCAGCTTCAATACGCGATCGCAACTCCGGGTTACACGGATCCAACCGGAGTGTATTTAAATCCGACGATTATCAAAGCACGGGCACCGGGAAGCACGCTGGGATTCAACTTTTTTATCATGAAGTCTTTACTTGGATCGCCGACCATCGTCGATACTGATGGGGAGTTGCGCTGGGTAGTTCCAGCGGCAGGTACTACGTCCGTCTATTTTGGGGATGGGCAGTTTGTGACCGGGAACGAGATTGCTCCAATTGTTACAGAGCTCCAATTAGACGGGACACAGTCGGTACTTCCGACTGATCTTCCGCAACCTCTACTGGCAGGGTTCAGCCATAACATCGATCCAGGGCCCAGCGGCCTTTTAGCCGGATTCAATGGATATGACGATCTCGGCGTTGGTACGGATGATATTGTCTCGGAAATCGCGCCGTTCTCAGGCCAACCGCCTTATCAAACCTATGACATGGCGGACATACTGAGGTCCTATATGCTCAAGAACGGCGACGACGCAAGCGCGTTCGTGCGACCCGGCGTCGACTGGTTTCACTTCAACGCCAGTACCTATGATCCAAGTGATAATACCGTGATAATCTCCAGCCGCGAGGACTTCCTTATCAAGCTAAACTATGAGACCCACGATATCGTCTGGATATTTGGAGACCCAACGAAGTACTGGTACACCTTCCCGTCGCTGAGAGCCAAAGCCCTCCTTCTGGATCCTGGGGGCGATTATCCAATCGGCCAGCATGCGGTAAGCATTACTTCAGATGGCTATATCATGGTGTTTAACGATGGGCTGCCAAGCATCAATCAACCTCCTGGAGCGCCCGCAGGTTTTCAACGAGCCTATAGCGAAGTAAACGCCTACTCCGTAAATGCCGCCGCGATGACAGCCCACCAAGTATGGATTTTCAACTACGGAGGAAGCATCTATTCAGCTGTCTGTGGAAGTAGCTACGAAGCGCCGGGGAAAACCTACCTGGTCGATTTCGCGACCGCGGACGACTTCCAAACGGCGCGACTGGTCGGCTTGGACTCGAATCTCAACGTCGTATTCGATTTTCAATACGCATCACCCTCTCCCTGCGCTGCCGCTTGGAATGCGATACCTATAGAACTCGAAAACCTGCAGATCAACTAGCTAGAAGTGCCGTATCCCTCGGTGGGAAGACTGCCCACCTGCACAATTAGTTGTTGCTCCGTCCCCCCAGCCCGGCTCCGGCCGGGCCATAGCCCTTCCCCGAAAAAGACGACATTTGCATATCCACCTGTTGACATTCGACCTATACACATGCAACTCTATATGTTGAAAGTCAACAGGAGAAGCGGCAAATGGGGGAATCAAAATCCGACGTATTGCAGGGCACCCTGGACCTCATGGTTCTGAAGACCCTCGAATCCATGGGTCCGCTCCACGGATATGGCATCGCTCGCCGAATCGAACAAGTCAGCGACAACGGACTCAGCCTCAACCAGGGAACCATCTATCCCGCGCTATTGCGCCTGCTGCAGCGCGGATGGGTCAAGGCCGAGTGGGGAACCTCCGAGACCGGCCGCCGCGCCAAGTTCTACTCCCTCAGCCGAATCGGCCGCAAGCAGATCGAAGAAGAAACCGAGAACTGGGAACGCATCGCCACAACCATGGCGCGCTTCCTCGCGCCTACCAGCTAGGAGTCGTCGATGGACCTGATACGCACGCTCCTCAGCCGCTGCGCCGCCCTCTTCGGCCGCCAGAAACTCGACGCCGACCTCGACGAAGAGCTCCGCAATCACATCGATCTCGCCGTCGAAGAGAACCTCAAACGCGGAATGTCCCGCGAACAAGCGCGCCGCACGGCGCTCCGCGACTTCGGTGGAGTGACTCAGACGAAAGAGGTTTACCGGGCCCAACGCGGATTGCCATTTCTCGAGGTCTTGGCGCAGGACATCCGCTATACATTGCGACAGCTCCGCAATTCGCCGGGCTTCACGCTCACAGCGATACTCACCCTGGCCCTCGGCATCGGCGCGAACACCGCGATCTTTACTCTGGTCCACGGCATTCTGCTGCGTTCCCTCCCGGTGACCGATCCGTCGCGCCTCTATCGCGTCGGAGACAAGGACGATTGTTGCTACTACAACACCTTCCAAAACGATGACGGCGACTTCGACCTCTTCTCTTACGACTTTTATCTTCATCTGAAGCAATCGGCGCCGGACTTCGAGCAACTGGCAGCGGTCCAGGCCGGTGGTAGCGGCTTTAGCGTGCGCTACGGCAGCGCGCCCGCCAAGCCAATGCGGACCGAGTATGTTTCCGGAAACTACTTCGCCATGCTCGGCGTGGGCGCCTATGCAGGCCGCCCGCTCAACGAAAATGACGACACGCCTGGAGCCGCGCCCACCTTCGTTCTCAGCTATCGAACATGGCAGACAGACTTCGCCGCCGATCCCGCCGTGGTGGGTTCAACCGTCTATGTGCAGACCCAACCATTCACCGTCGCGGGCGTTGCGCCACCCGGCTTCTTTGGCGATCGCGTCATTGCAAACCCGCCCGACTTCTGGATGCCGCTCTCGGCCGAGCCCTTGATCGAAGGGGCGAACTCCTCGCTTAACCAGGTTGACGAAGACTGGCTCTACATGCTGGGCAGAGTACAGCCGGGCGTCCATCTGGGAACCCTGCAGGCAAGGCTCTCTGTAGCCTTGCAGCAATGGCTGCGCTCGCGCCCTGCGTACACAGATCATGGCGGAGCGGCGCTGGTTCCTCGCCAGCACGTCGTTCTCGCCCCCGCGGGAGGCGGCATTCAGCTCTTGCAGCAGCGGACGCGCGCGGGTCTGCTGATGCTCATGATTCTCTCTGCGGCCGTGCTTCTCATTGCCTGCGCCAACATTGCCAACCTGCTGCTCGCGCGCTGCACCGCGCGGCGCTCGGATGTAGCTGTGCGCATCGCCCTCGGTGCCGCACGCAGCAGGCTCATTCGCCAGATCCTTACCGAGAGCGTGTTGCTGAGCCTGATCGGAGGAGCCGCAGGTTTGGCCGTCGCCTACGCCGGGTCGCACATGATGCTGGCTCTTGCCTTTCCCCACGCCAGAAACATGCCCGTCCAGGCCAGTCCTTCGCTGCAGGTGTTGGGCTTCGCATTCCTCGTTTCGCTTCTCACCGGCGTCGTTTTCGGAACCGCCCCGGCATGGATGTCGTCGCATGCACAGCCGGCTGATGCTCTCCGCGGCGTGAACCGCTCCACAGGCGATCGCTCATCCATGCCGCAGCGAGGGCTGGTCATCCTGCAAGTGGCACTATCGGTGGTCCTGCTGGCAGGAGCTTTTCTCATGACCAAGTCGCTCAGCAATCTGGAGCATCAGGACTTGGGCATAACCACTGCCAACCGTTACGTGCTGCAGTTCGACCCGAAAGGGATTGGCTACACTCTCGATCGGCTCCCCGCGCTCTACCGTGAAATCGAAGCCCGCTTCTCAGCGTTGCCGGGCATGGCCAACGTGAGCCTGGTGCGATACATCCCCCTCGGCGGCAACCAGTGGGGATCGTGTGTCATCCCCGAGGGCCATCCTGCACCGGGCCCAAAAGATGACTGCTTCGCGGTCTGGGACCGCGCGAGCACACACTTTCTCGAGTCAATCGGCGTGCCTATCGTGCGCGGTCGCAATTTTACTGCCCAGGACACCGCAACCACGCAGCCGGTTGTCATTGTTAACCAGGCCTTTGCCCGGCACTTCTTCCCCAATCAGGACCCGGTTGGGAAGCATTTCGGCGTCGACAAGCCGCAATACTCCGGCGCTTACGAAATCGTCGGCGTCTTCCCCGACTTCAAGATGACCAATCCACGCCGAGAGGTCCGTCCGCTCTTCTTCCGTTCCCTGTCCCAGCAATTCACCGGCTACAAGGAACCGGAGGCGGATGCGTCGGAAAAGAGCTCCATGTTCGCCAACTTCATCATTCTCGATTTCATCCAGGCGCCCCAGGACGCAGAAGCAATGGCCCGCAAAACGCTCGCGGAGATCGATCCGAATCTATCGGTGGTCCGCTTCAGCACTTACGATTCCCAGGTCGCCGGAAACTTCAATCAGGATCGACTGATCGCGCGGCTCACCAGCCTGTTTGGTGCGCTCGCACTGGGCCTCGCTTCGGTCGGTTCGTACGGAGTAATGTCCTACTTCGTCGCCCGCCGCACCGCCGAGATAGGCATTCGCATGTCGCTCGGTGCTACCCGCGTGAGTGTCGTTGGCATGGTGCTCCGCGGAGCCTTGTGGCAGATTGCCATCGGCCTCACGCTCGGCGTCCCCATCGCGCTCCTGGCCGGCCATTTAATGAGCAGCCAGCTCTATGGAGTCAGCGGTTACGACCCGTTCGCGATGGTCGCGGCGATTTCGGTGCTCGCACTCTGCGCAACCGCCGCGGGATTCATCCCCGCCCGCCGCGCTGCATCGATCGATCCAATCCAGGCGCTGAGAACCGAATAGGAGCCGCACATGGACCTGATACGCATTTTTCTCAGTCGCTGCGCAGACCTCTTCCGCAGCCGCAAGCTCGACGCCGACCTCGACGAAGAACTCCGCGCCCACATCGAACTCGCCATCGAGGAAAACCTCAAGCGCGGCATGTCCAAACGACAAGCCCGAACAGCGGCGCTCCGCGACTTCGGTGGAGTCACCCAGGTGAGAGAGACCTACCGCACTCAGCGAGGATTACCTTTTTTAGAAGTCCTCGCTCACGATCTACGTTTCGCCCTTCGTCAATTTCGCAAATCGCCCGGATTCGCAATGACCGCGGTGCTCACCCTCGCACTCGGCATCGGCGCAAACACCGCGATCTTCTCCGTGGTTAAAGCAGTCTTGCTCGCCCCGCTGCCATACAACGACCCCAGCCGGATCGTCGCCGTGTGGACGACCAACCCCGCCAAGGGCGGCGAGCCCATGCCCAGCACTGCCGCGGATTTCGCGATCTGGAAGCAGCGCAGCAACAGCTTTGAAGACCTGGCGCCCTCCTACGACGATGAGAAAACACTCACCGGCCAGGGAGCACCGCAATTCCTGATCGGCTACGGAGTATCGGCCAGCTACCTCAACGTTCTCGGAGTTCAGCCGCAGATCGGGCGTCTCTACACGGGCCAGGAAGACAAGCCAGGTGGCCCGAGAGTCGCTCTCCTCAGCGACCATCTTTGGCGCACCACTTTTCACGCCGATCCCACCATCATCGGCAAAGCCATCACGCTCGACGGCACTCCGCATATCGTGCTCGGCGTGATGCCGCCCGAATTCAACTATCCGCCTTCGGTCGAGGTGTGGACACCTGCAGCCATGTCCGCATCTGCCTTCGACGACTTCAATCACACTTACATCCGCATCCTCGGGCGTCTCAAGCCTGGCGTCACCCTTGAACAGGCCCAGAAGGAACTCAACGCCGTCGAAGCGCAAACCGCCGCTGCGCACCCCGACACCGACAGCGGCAATCGCGTAGTTCTCGTTCCGCTGCGCCAGCAACTCGACGGAGATATTCGCAAGCCCCTGCTCATTCTCATGGGTGCGGCCGTGCTGGTCTTGCTCATCGCCTGCGCCAACACCGCCGGACTCGCACTCGCTCGCGATGCCGAGCGCCAAAAAGAGATCGCCGTCCGCCTCGCCCTCGGCGCAACGCGCGTGCGGCTGCTTCAGCAGTTCGTGACAGAAAGCCTACTGATGGCCGCCATCGGCGGCGCAGCCGGAATCCTGCTCGCCTTCGTCGGCACGCATTATCTGCTCACCCTCTTTCCCAACGACGTCGCCAATCTCAGCATCCCCTCGGTCACCAGAATTCCAATCGACCGCGGAGTCTTTCTCTTCGCGCTTCTCACCACACTGCTCACTGCATTCCTCTCAGGAATCGCGCCCGTACTCAAGGTCACGCACACCGAAACCGGTGGCGCGATGAACGGATCGACCCGCGCCGCCACGCCAAACCGCCAATCGAATCGCGCGCGTAGCGCCGTGGTCGCGACTGAGATAGCCCTGTCGCTGATGCTACTGACTGGAGCATCTCTCGTAGTAGTGAGCTTTCAAAAAGTGGTCAACGCAGACCTAGGCTTCCAACCCGACCATGTTCTTTCGCTGCAGCTATTCCTCCCACCAGTCCCCTATCCTCGCGCCGACCGACATAAGATGAGCGCCTTCGTCGACGAAGTCGTATATCGTCTCACCGCTCTACCCGGAGTGCAATCCGCCGCCGCGACGAATTTCCTCCCCTTGACTGGATTTTGGGGCACGACCAACTTCCTGCTGCGCGGCCAGGCCCAACCCAAACAAGGCGACGCACCCGAAGCCGACAATCGCGTGATCACACCCGAATATCTCCGCACCATGGAGATTCCCTTGCTTCGTGGACGTGCATTCACCGACCAAGACCGCGCCGGAGGCCTTCCAGTCGCCATGATCAATCAGACGTTTGCCCGCCAGTATTTCAAAGACACAGATCCAATCGGTCAGGAGCTCAACCTCGGCACGTCGGAAAAGCCCGATTGGTGGAGGATCGTCGGAGTCACCGCTGACGTCAAGTCCTTCGGCCAGGACCAACCCACTCACGCAGACATCTATCGACCCTTCGATCAGAAGCCTTTCCCGATCATTGCCTTTACGCTGCGCACCGAAAGCGATCCAGCGGCGATAGTGAAGACCGCGGAACAGACACTCTGGAGCGTCGATCCCGACCTGCCCGTATTCAAAGCAATTCCCATGGACATCCTCGCCAACCAGACGCTGGCCGTGCGCCGGGCAAGTTCTGTACTGATCTCCGGCTTTGCGATGCTCGCGTTGGTGCTGGCCTGCATCGGAATCTACGCGGCAATGGCCTACGCGGTGACACAGCGCACTCCAGAGATCGGAGTTCGCATGGCGCTCGGGGCCCGCCGCGCCGATGTGCTGCGCATGGTCCTTGGATTCGGCTTCCGCATCACGTTGATCGGCGTCGCTATCGGCCTCGCCGGAGCGCTCGCGCTAAGCCGCCTCTTGGGCAGCCTCTTGTTCGAGACCAGCGCGATCAGCCCGCTGATCTTCTCATTGGCAACTGGAGCCTTGGTGGGAATCGCGCTTCTCGCTTCTTTAGTACCCGCCCGGCGCGCCGCCTCAATCGATCCGATGCGGGCACTGAGGGCGGAATAGGGCTGAAGTATCAGCGCACGATCTGAAACATCCGGTCCCAGCGCGCGAAATCGATCAACGCGCTCAACAGGCTGTTGCCGCGCGAAAGTCTGTCTCCCGGCAACGGCGTCGGATCCAGCGGCGAGATCCCCCGAATCGAAAAATAAATCACGAACGGCCGGCCGACGATATTCGCCCTCGGCACAAATCCCCAGTAGCGGCTGTCCCGGCTATTGTTGCGGTTGTCGCCGAGCGCGAAATAGCTGTTGGCGGGCACCACTAACTCGCCATTCTGAAGAGTGTGCTGCACCTCGACCCACCAGAGCGGATCCACTCCCGGGTCGGTGTAGGCCCCGGTAGGGAACTGATCGCGGAAGCTGTCCGGATAACTGCCACGATAGGTCGCATAGGCTTCCTGCTGCGGCTTGCCGTTGATGTACACCACTCCGTCGATCAGCCGGATATGATCGCCAGGCACCCCGATCACCCGCTTCACCAGATATTCAGAGGGCTTCGCCGGAAAATGGAAGACCACGATGTCGCCGCGGTGCACGTCGCGGTAGGGGAGCGCCCAAAACCACAGGCTGCCCGGCGGACTTTCCGCCATCTTGTTCACCAGCAGAAAGTCGCCGACCATCAGCGTGCTTTCCATCGACTCCGATGGGATCCGGAACGGCTGCACGATGAAAGTCAGCACGAACAAGGCAATCACGATCACCGAAAGGAACGAACGCGCCGTGTCCAGAAGGTGAGGCAAGACAATGTGATGGACCGGATGCTCAGCCCGCGACGCAGCTGGATTCGCCGCCGGAGAGCGGTCCTCTGCGAGAGGCACAATTTCCCTGGCATCGGACGGTGCCTCGATCACCTCGGCGTCAACCACCGTCGTCTTCAGCGTCTCCGGGATGGCGGGAATGCTTATCGGCGTACTCACGAGATCAGCTCCCCGGCGATCGATTCCTCCTCGACCGGCCCCGAATCTGTTTCTTGTCGCGTATCCTGGCTTTCGCGAATTAGCTTCTGGTAAGCTCGCCGCGCGGCCTCCTGCTCGGCATGTTTCTTGGTCGTCCCGCTGCCCCGCGCCAATACGCGAGGACCCGACTCCGCAGCCGGCGTCCGCACCTCAACCAGGAAACGCTTGCGATGGTCCGGTCCGCTCTCGCCTTTGACGAAATATTGCGGCTGGCCGGCCTTCCGTGCCTGCAGAAACTCCTGCAGCGCGGATTTATGGTCGCCGATCCCGCCGCCGCGTTCCAGCGCCCCGCGAAGTTGACTCACATAAGGTTCGACGACCCATTTTTCAACGAAGACGCGGGCCTCCCCCAGTCCGCCGTCTAAATAAATGGCCCCAATCACCGCTTCTAGGCAGTTCGCCAGCAGCGCCATTTTCTTGCGCCCGCCGCTCCGCTCCTCGCCCTTGCCCAGAAAGAGGTTCGCGCCCAGGTCCAGCTTCAGCCCCACCTGGCAAAGATGCTGGCGGCTCACCAGTCCCGCACGCAACCGGGTCAGCTCGCCTTCTTTCAGTTCGGGATAACGCTGATAAAGAGAATCGGCCGCAATCAACCCAACCACTGCATCGCCCAAAAATTCAAGTTGTTCATTATCAAACACATCAGGATGGGAGGCATCGGCGGCGGCCGCACCCTGCTCAAAGGCCAGCGAACTATGCGTCAGCGCGCGTTCCAGCAGTTGAGGATCGGCGAACTTATGACCAATCCGCTCCTGCAACGTCGAGATTCCCGAATGCTGGCTGGCATCGTTGGCCATAGTAATACTTTAGTCGATTGCCAGGAAGAAGCTCAAAGCACAAAGCGCGCTGATCCGCGATCCCTATCGAATGACTACAGCGAAGCCTTCGCCTCGAGCAGCGCCTGGAGTGGCACTCGCGTTCCCCGAAACACGGGAACTCCGCCCAGCACTTCCGGGTCTTTGACGATAGCGTCGTTTTCGTCAAGCCAAGCCATACGAAAACAGTATTACGGCAGGTTGCTCAACCCACCCCAACCAACTCCACCGAAGCACCTGGCTCTGCCACATCGCCAGCATCGAAAATCCGCGTCTCACCCTCACCCAGCGCGCAAATGCAATCCTCGACCCCTACCTTGCGAGCTGCTGCCAGCAGCCGCGGCAGCGGCTCGGCCACCGGCTCGGCCGAAAGCCTGAAGGTCCCAAAGTGCATAGGAACCATCCACAGCGCGCCCAGGTCGAGAAACCCCTGCAGCGCATCCTCCGGACTGGTATGCACCGCGCGAAAGTTGTCAGGGCTGTAAGCCCCGATCGGTAAGAGAGCTATCTCCGGCGCAAGCCGCCGCCCAATCTCTCCGAAACCCGAGAAATACGCCGTGTCACCGGAGTGGTACACCGAGTGATCGTCTCCGCGCAGAACATATCCGCCAAAGCCGCGATAAGTGTCGTTAAACAGCCGCGCACCCCAGTGTTTGGCCGGAGTCAGCGTCACATCAACCGCTCCCAGCTGAGTCGACTGCCACCACTCCAGAGAAATAATCCGCGAAAACCCAATGTCCCGGATGAGGTTTTCGACGCCCCACGGAACGATTGCAACTGGCGCCTTTCCGGTAAGCCTGCGCGTATGCGCGACAATCTTCCGTAGCGACGGACGATTCAGGTGGTCCATATGCGCATGGGTGAGCAGCACCGCGTCGATCGCCGGCAGGCCGGCAATCCGCACTCCCGGGCGTCGTAGCCGCCGCAGCACGATCAGCCACCGGGCAAAGACGGGATCGACCAGCACCGTCAGCCCGCTAATTTGAATCAGGAACGACGAATGCCCAATAAACGTCACCCCAAGCTCGTGGCTCTGGGCCATCGTCGGCAGCTGGCTCGCTCCCTCCAGGGGCGTGGTTGCGGACTGGCCCACCAGTTCGCTCAGATACGCAAGTTTGCGCGCTTTCTCTTCAATTCGCGTCATAGGACTCCGTGGCGGCGGCATCAACAGCAATATAGCCGCGCCGCACAAGGGAAATATGAAGATCAGATGTTTTCACTCGACGTTCCGCACCAGGAATCCGCAAAGTCACATTTCCCCGCAGAGTAGTTGATGCCGTCGCCGAACCGATGCTCAAAAAGTCGATGTTTCATTAGAGACTCTGCAGTTTCAAGGCTGATATACTCCAGCGAAGCCATCCCCCGGAGAGTGCCTTGCCTAATAAGACGACCAAGCGGCTCTATTTGATCCCAATTCTCTCAAAAGCCCTTGACGTCATGGAGTTGCTCCAGGCCGAGCGCGCTTCCATGTCTCTCGAAGCCGTCTATCAGCGCACGAAATTCTCCAAGACCTCCGTCTACCGCATTCTCCAGACCCTCCTCCACCGCGGCTACGTCGCTCGTTCCGGCGATGGCCTCTATCGGCTGGTCAGCCTTCCCCTGAAGTTGCGCTTCGGCTTCGCCGGCCAAAGCGCCGAGATGCCATTCTCCCAGGCCGTCACCCAAAGCCTGCAATCGGCCGCAGCCGCCTCCGGCGTGGACCTCATGATCCTCGACAACCGCTACGACGCAGCCACTGCGCTCAAGAACGCCGAGGAATTCGTCCGCTCTCGCATCGATCTCGTCATCGAATTCCAGGTCGAACAGCAGGTCGCCCCGGTCATCGCCGACCGCATCGCCGCGGCCGGCATCCCGCTCATCGCCATCGACATTCCCCATCCCCATGCCATCTATTTCGGAGTCAACAATTACCGCGTCGGCTACGACGCCGGTCTTCTGCTCGCCGACCACGGTCTCACCCATTGGCGCGGGCAAGTGGACTGGGTGCTCGGACTGGACATCGAAGAGGCTGGCCCGCTCGTGCAGAGCCGCATCACCGGGGCCTTTGAAGGAGTCCGCTCGAAGCTCGAGGGCATACCCGTCGAGTCGTTCGTCCGCATCGACGGACGCGGCATGCAGGATAAGAGCTATCGCCTGGTGCTCGACTTCCTCAAGCGCCACCCCAAAGACCGCCACGTCTTGATCGCCGCCGCCACCGATACCAGCGCCCTCGGCGCGCTTCAGGCTGTCGAAGAGCTCAAGCGCGGCAAACAAGTCGTCATCGTCGGCCAGGACTGCATCCCCGAGGCCATCGACGAGATGCGCAAGCCCGGCAGCCCCGTCATCGGCTCGGTCTCCCACGAGGTCAACGAATACGGCCCCCGCATCATCGAGCTCGGTCTCGGCCTGCTCCGCGGCCGCAGCGTCCCTCCCTACAACTACGTCGCTCATAAAATAGTCACCAGCGAATCCCTGCAAGGATGAACGTGGCGTCATCTTACGGCAACTAATCGCGGTTGGTCTTCGTCTCGCTCATGTAGCCTCATCCCGACCAATCAAAGAGGAACTATCGTGTCGAAAATGATTCCTTTGGTGATGCGCTTCGCCGTCGCATTCTTGATCGCCGCCTCAATGAATGCGACTACCCTCCTGGCCGCAGACACCTACAAGGTTCTGGACACTTGGAAGCTCGGCGGCGACGGCGGATGGGACTACCTCACCATCGACCCGGCTGCCCATCTTCTCTACATCACCCGCGGCAACCGCGTCATGGTGGTCGATCTCCAGACCGGTAAGCTCGCCGCCGAAATCCCCGGCTTCGAGGGCATCCACGGCGTCGCGCTCGACTCGGCTGGCAAGTTCGCCTACGTCAGCGACGGACGCGCCAACATGGTGCGCGTCTTCGATCGCGCCACACGCCAGATCGTCGCCTCTATTCCCGTTGACCAGGGCCCGGATTCCATCGTCTTCGAGCCTATCCACAAATACGTCTTCTCCATGAACGGCCACGGCAAGAGCACAAGCGTCATCGACGCGGCTACCAACAAACTCATCGCCACCATCCCCCTGCCCGGCCGTCCCGAGTTTGCCGGGGCTGACGGCAAGGGCGCGATCTTCGTCAATATCGAAGACAAGAGCGAACTCGCCCGCATCGACGCCGCAACACTAAAAGTCACCGCGACCTGGCCTCTTGCCCCCTGCGAATCACCCTCAGGCCTCGCCATCGATTCCGTAAACCGCCGCGCCTTCTCGGTCTGCGACGGCAAGACGATGGCTGTGACTGACATCGATACCGGCAAAGTCGTCGCGACTCCGACGATTGGCGAGGGCCCCGATGCCGCAGGCTTCGATCCCGATCGCGGTCTCGTCTACAGCTCGAACGGTCAGGACGGAACGCTTACCATCCTCCATCAGGACTCGCCCGACAGCTACTCCCTCGTCGCGACCGTCCCCACCAAACGCGGAGCCCGCACCATGGCCCTCGATCCCTCAACCGGCAAAATCTATCTCGTCACCGCCGACTTCGGCCCCCGCCCCGCCCCAACCCCAGCCAATCCCCGCCCGTGGCCCACGATCCTTCCCGGAACCTTCACCGTCTTAGTCGTCGGGAAGTAGCTCGACGAAGTTATAGAAGACCCAGCTGCAAAGTGCCTTTCCGAGCTCAAAAGCGTTAGGCTTCTGGGAGCAATGACGTCGAAAGGTCCCATAGCGTGTCGGCAGACACAAGCTGATAGTGAATCTTTTCGCGACACCTGACGCGAGACAAGGCCACCGAGTCACAAAAGACGAGGTCTGCCCCGCACACTTCCATCTGTCGATCTAGGGGCAGGAGCACATCCTGATATGTATGTTCGCGACCAATAGAAGGAGCGAGCAGGCTCCGTGCCGTCTTCAACAAGCTCTCGCTGACTGAAGCGACGGCGATGACGGATGGCTCTCTCAGACCGCGTATGAAAGTAATGTGCTCTTCCACGCCAGAATATTGAATCGGAATACACGGTCGATGAACAGGAACGAACGGCTTTAGACCTCGCGCGATGTACTCCGGGGCCAATACTTGCGCCCCCATCGCTAATCCGGGCTCCCTGACAATGTCCGCGTACGAGCAGCATTCAGCTCGCCAATGGAGTCTCTCTTCTACCTCATGCCGAATGATCTCCCTTAAGCCCTGCTCATGCTCCACGACAAGAAAGTGGTCAGCGGGTTCTTCGAGGAGGCGTTCGCGTACCCGGCTCCTCAATACCTGTAGCGTATAGCCTAGGGCCTTTGCACGCCGAATGGCCTCGTTGATGACCTCATCCAGAGCAGAGTCTGGCTTTTGACCCGCACCAGCCGGTGTCCCAACAACTAAGCGGCTCCCACGCTTTCGAGTGAGCCACTCTCGGCGCACAAGCTCCTGATAGGCCTTACTGACCGTGTTGTGGTGCACGTTAATCCGGCGGCCCAGAGCACGCACACTCGGCATCTCATCTCCGGCTCGAAGCGCTCCGGAAGTGATCAGAAAAACAATCTGCTCCGATAATTGTTGCCGGAGGGGTACGTCGCTGTCCGGATTCAAGAAAATCTTCATTTTGGGCGAAGTAAGTCAACTCCCGATTTATCCGTCCGGCCGCAGTCTGTGAGCCTGTGCACCCCGATATGACACCTCAGGAAACTGTCACTCGCTCCATGGAGAACGAAGCTGCGCATGTCTAATCTCGAATCACTGAGCAGATAGCTCCAGGAGATGAAAATGGTCCCAGCAGCAGCCATCGTCATTGCAACAATCCTTTTCTTCCTTGCCGAACGCATCTTTCCCGGTCGTGAACTACCTGAAGCTCCGGGATGGTATGGTCGCGCGGCGTTTCTAAATCTAGCTCAGCTCGGAGTCGTATTGCTAGCCGGCTTCGCTTGGAATCGTTGGTTTCAGGGCTTCTCACTCTTCCACATCTCGCATGCAATGCCTTCCTTCTTGCAGGGCATGCTCGGCTGGTTTGTCGGAACCTTCTTCTTTTATTGGTGGCACCGTGCTCGTCACCATTTCAATGGTCTTTGGCGGGTTTTTCATCAGGTGCACCACAGCCCGGCGCGTATCGAAATGCTTACCTCGTTCTATAAGCACCCCATTGAGATCATTGCGGATTCCATACTCTCGAGCCTGCTGATGTTCTGTCTCCTGGGAGCTTCGCCAGAGGCGGCGGCCTGGTTCAATGCCTTCGCGGTTCTTGGTGAGTACTTCTATCACAGTAATCTGCGCACTCCCCACTGGGTAGGATACTTTCTCCAGCGGCCTGAACATCATTCCATCCACCACCAGCTGGATGTGCACCAGTTCAACTACGGAGACATCACCTGGTGGGATCGACTCTTTGGGACATTCCGCGACGCTGACGAATTTGCCCCTTCGTGCGGTTTCCCCCAGCATCATGAAGCGAACCTCGGACGTATGATCGCCTTTCACGACAACTATTGACGTCTCCCAGACCGCTTACTCTTCTTTGTCGGATCGATATGACGCGCGTGCCTCGTGCCTCCACTAGAACGTAACGGATGGCAACCAGGCGCCAGCAGGATCGTTATACAGCCCGACGCTCATCAGCGTCATGGGCTCTACAACGCGGAGACCATTCTGCAGGCACCACCGAAGCAGAACGTTGTTGCGAGAGGGGACAAGGATTCCAGGGCCGGCAAAGGACTCTACCGAAGCCAGTAGTGCCTGCAAGTCCAGATTCGTCTCCGCCGTGGAGTGGCCAAAGAAGGCGAGATGGGTAGTGTATCCAGTGACGCGGCCGCCTCGTTCGACTACACGGGCGGTGCCATCCGAGATGGCCTGAGCCAGCTCGATACCACGGTCGAAGCCATGAACGCGGCGAGAGAGCCCGTTGCAGGCTTCCTCATCGGCAGGCGTAGCGGGCCGCACTTCGCATCCGGGAACGCTGCGTTCGCGAGTCTGTCCCTGCAGGCAGGAGAGCGGCTCGCGGACGTCGAAGCCGAAAGACGTATAGAGCGACAAGGAGCGATTGTGAAAGGCCGCCTGGACCAACCGCGCTCCGGCGGCGCCATGATCGCGGACGCGGTCCATCACGGCCTGCATCAGCAATCGGCCAACCCCCATATTCTGTACTGCTGGATCAATCGTGATGGGTCCAACTCCGCGAATGATGGCGCGCTCATCAAGGCAGTTGCTGCCGACAATCCGGCCATCAATCTCGGCCACAACGCAATAAAAGCCAGGGTCCGAAAACATCCAAGAGATGAGACCGGTCCCGACCTCGGGATTGGGGAAGTCAGGTGGAAAACCGTGGGCCGTGTTGATGGCGGTGAAGGCGTCGTAACAAATCTGTCCGCAGGCTGCGACGTCCGCCGGTGCGGCAGTCCTCATAACCACGGCAGACGTGCCTTTCAATGGCATCGGAAACACCTCTCTTTTGATTCGGCGAATCGCCAGCACGGTATCCAGCGTACACGCAACCCGCGGCTTCGCATAAACCAATCACCGAAGCTCAACTATAGAAATCGCCAACTCACTCATCGAGCGACGTAGTTGCCCTTTGCAGCGTTCCAGATCCGGAAGTTACTCAAAGCCCTGTTTTTAGGAGCTCGTATGAAGTACATAAATCTGGAATGATGGAACCGTTTCAACATGAGGAATCGGGGTGGCAGCGCAGACGTGGGGCTGAAGCCTTTGTGGCCTACTTCCTCTGCCGGATCAATATGAGGGTTCGGGTTTAAACCCAGGGTCTCTCAAAAGAAAGCCAGGCGCCAAATGCGCCCGTAAAGTCGGCTCTTCGTTAAGTTCGATCCTCAGCTCGTGATATCAAAGCGACGCGTTCGCCACTACTCTCCCAACCCGTCCTCATCGTCCGCCATCAAACCCTCATGGACCTGCAGCTAGCCGAAACCCCGGAAAACAGTTAAGAATAGTGTGTCCAAAGGGAAGCCCATGATGGAGTTCCACATTTCTCAAGCCACCCGCAGCCGTTACCAGGTGGACGATGTTCTGTTCAGCTACACCGGAAACGTGGTTTTCGCCGACCTCGCCGCCAGCCGCGCCCTGGCCAATAAGATCAACGAAGTCCGAGGCGCGGCCAACGATCCCGCGTCGGCCGTCAATCCCGCCGCGCTCTTCGCCATGGGTCTGATCGATGAGCTAAGCCACGCGCTCGTCGCCCATTACCGCAAAAACTACGACCCCGAGGTCATGAAGCGGGCGCTCTCCTGGTTCGAGGGCAAGGTTGGCGCGGAAGGCGTCGAGAAGCTCCTGCATACCTTTGTCGCCGAGTTTCCCAATGTCGAGGTCTATCGCGGCAGCGAAACCGCCGAACAATGGCTTGCCGGCTCGACCGATGGCGTGCCTCACCGCGAGGCCGCGCTCGAAGAGATATTGCTCCTCTGGCTCGCCAACCAGAACCGCGCCTTCAACCCATTCAAAGAGCTCTTCGACGATCAAAAACTCGGCAAGTCGACCGACTACCCCACCGTCACCGCCGAGCTCCAGACCTATTTTGCAACCCGCCCCAAAATCCAGCTCGATGAAGACGACCCCGGCAGTCCCAAACTGAGCCTGCTCGACGCGCTCAAGGCCCCGATGCTCGCCGCCCCCGACTCGCTCACCGGCCAGCTCGCCTTCCTTCGCGACAAATGGGCCAAAGTCCTAGGCGCCGATCTGCGCCGTCTCTTGCTCGCCGTTGACGTCCTCAAAGAAGAAGACACCGCCATCTGGATGCGCTTTCATCCCCACGCCGGAGGCGCAGGCGAACGCCGTCAACGCTGGCACCAGTTTGAAATGGGCAGCCACGCCGACGTGCCCACCTTCACCGTCTCCGATCACGAGTACGAGCGCTTCAGCCCCGACGTCGAGTGGATGCCCAACGTCGTGCTCATCGCCAAGAGCACCTACGTTTGGCTGCACCAGCTCTCGCTCCAGTATGGGCGCCCCATCACCCGCCTCGACCAGATTCCTGACGAGGAGCTTGACACCCTCCGCGACCGCGGCATGAATGGCCTCTGGCTCATCGGCATGTGGGAACGCAGCCGCGCCTCAAAGACCATCAAGCGCCTCTGCGGCCAGCCCGACGCTGTCGCTTCAGCGTATTCGCTCGCTTCGTACGATGTCTCCGCCGACCTCGGCGGCGAAGAGTCCTATAGAAATCTCCGCGATCGCGCCGGAGCCCGCGGCATCCGCCTCGCCAGCGACATGGTGCCCAACCACATGGGTATCGACTCCGGATGGGTCATCGAGCACCCGGAGTGGTTTCTCAAGCGCTCCGATTCTCCCTACCCGGTCTACAGATTCGAAGGCCCTGATCTCTCTAACGACCACAACATCGAGATCAAAATTGAAGATCACTACTACGAACAAACCGACGCCGCCGTCGTCTTCCGCCGCCGCGACCACCGCACCGGCCACGTCGACTACGTCTATCACGGCAACGATGGCACCAGCTTCCCCTGGAACGACACCGCGCAGCTGAACTATCTCAGCGCCGCCGTGCGCGAACAAGTCATACAGACCATCCTCAAAGTCGCCCGTCTCTTTCCCATCATCCGTTTCGACGCCGCCATGACTCTTGCGCGCCGCCACGTCCAGCGGCTCTGGTTTCCGGTGCCCGGCACCGGCGGAGCCATCCCCTCCCGCGCCGAATACAGCATGACCCAGGCCGAATTCGACGCCCTCATGCCTCACGAGTTCTGGCGCGAGGTCGTCGATCGCGTCGCCGCCGAGGTCCCCGGCACCCTGCTCCTCGCCGAGGCCTTCTGGCTCATGGAAGGCTACTTCGTTCGCACCCTCGGCATGCACCGCGTCTACAACAGCGCCTTCATGGTCATGCTCCGCGACGAAGATAACGCCAAGTACCGCTCTGTCCTCAAGAACACCCTCGAGTTTGATCCCGACATCATGAAGCGCTACGTCAACTTCATGAGCAATCCCGACGAGCGCACCGCCATCGACCAATTCGGCACCGGCGACAAATATTTCGGGGTCGCCACCATGATGGCCACCCTCCCCGGCCTACCCATGTTCGGCCACGGCCAGGTCGAGGCCTTCACCGAAAAATACGGCATGGAGTACTACAAGCCGCGCTACAACGAGACCCCCAACGAAGGCCTCGTTCAGCGCCACCAGCGCGAGATCGCGCCACTGCTCCGCGAACGCAAACTCTTCGCCGAGAGCGGCAACTTCCTGCTCTACGACCTATGGAAAGAGAACGGCGAAGTCGACGAGAACGTCTACGCCTACTCCAATCGCCTCGGCGATCGCCGCGCCATCGTCGTCTTCCACAATCACTACGGCGAAACCCGAGGAACCATCCATCTCTCCGCCGCCTTTGCCGACAAAACCACCGGGACCCTCCGCCAAGTGCCGCTTCACGACGCGATCGCATTGCCCACCGACGACTCGGCCTTTGTAGCCTATCGCGAACGAGTCAGCGGCCTCGAACACCTCTATCGCGCCAAAGATCTGCGCGCCAAAGGGCTCTCTCTATCGCTCCACGCCTACCAATATCGCGTCTTGCTCGACTGGCGCGAACTCCGCGCCGACAAAGAGCATCCCTGGGACAAGCTCTGCGATTCGCTCCACGGCGCTGGCGTTCACGATTTGAACGAGGCTCTCGTCAGACTGCAGCTCAAACCGGTCAGCGACGCGCTCCATGCCGTGCTCGATTCCGCGCTCATCCGCACCATGGCCGAGCTCTCTGAACTCGAAGACGTCATCACCGAGCGCGACGCCCATGTCTTGAAGTCCAGCGCCGTCTCGAAGAAGCGGCACGACTTCTTCGAAACCATTTGTGACCGTGGCTGTGTCTTTTTCCATCAGGCCCACCGCCACGCGATCAAACGAGCGCCCGGATCAGCCCCGATCGATGAACCCGAGGAGTCCGCCGAGCTCGCCGTCCATCTGCGCAGCCTCGTCTGCAAGCTCATGCGCATTCCCCAGATGGAAGACAGCCTCTATCCCGAGCAGCGCGAAGCATTGGTCCCATGGTCGGTCGAGGCACGCCGCGTGCTACCCAGCCGCAGCCCGCGCATCGACTCGACCGCCGTCTGGGCCCCGGCCCTGGGCTGGGCACTGCTCCACGTCCTCGCCGAGTGGATCGAAACCCGCGAGCTCGCGAACGCGCAGTCATCCGCGAAGGCCAGTCAAGCATCGGCTCCCGCATCTAGCCCCGCATCGGGCAAAGACGCACGCGCCCCTGACACCTCGACCGCTGCGACTACGCCCACAAAGCCGTCGTTAGCCGCAATCGACAAGCGCGCTATCGCACTCTACGATCAGCTACGCCTCCGCACCGCATTCGGCGAATCATTCGCCTTTATCGGCGTCGAGGGCGAAGACGCCTGGCGCGCCGCCGCCCGCATCCGCGTCGCATTCCTTCCCGGCGCTCCCGCAAGCCGCAGCGTCGAGCACAACGAAAGCCAGGGCTGGTGGAGCGACTCCGACGTCCGCTGGCTCACCGGCCTGCACGAAAGCGCCGATGGCTGGTACTTCAACAAAGAGTCGCACCAGCAGATGGTCTGGTGGTCCACGCTCCCGGAACTGGTCAACATTGACCTTAACTCCGCCGCCGAAAAGCAGCGCCTCAACAACCTCGCCAAAGCCATCGACGCCGAACTGCTCGAGGCAGAAGGCGTCCACTACCGTCTGCGCGGTACCAAGCCTAAAGCGTCGCTGCCCGAGTCGAAAGCCGCCGCGGCCGCTAGTTCGACGCCGCTCTCGCCAGCAGCTTCGAAGGAAGCATTGAAGGCGGTCCAGCCGGCGAACCAGTACACAGCCGTCGCTGAGACGGAAGGAGCAGAAGTGGCCGTCGCGCCGGCGTCCGGCACAAAGAAATGATCGGTCTGTTTCCGGTGGAAGCCCCGGCCTTTAGCCCGGGGACTAAGTCGCAACAGAAAACGGGCCTTTAGGCCAGGCCAACCATGGTGCTCTCAGGCGCTACTGATGCGGCGCGGTAACCACAACATAGTCCCGCCCTTGATAGAGACGAAACTCACCCGCTGAACCACCCGCGATAAATTGCAGCGGAGTCGGCCGCTTCAGCACGGCGTCGTGGGTTGCATCCACCGAGAACATGTCGTGCCCACCGATATCCATCACCCCAAACTTGCCTGCCACGAAGCCGGCGCCATATGCCCCAGGCTGCAGCAATTTCCCATTGATCAGGATCGCGCCCTCGGTAATCAAGTAGCTCTGATACTTCTGCTGCACGGCCGAAGAATAGCCTGAAGTATCGATCAACGCGGCCAGCGTAAGCATGCCATCGCCAAACTTGATCCCTCCCGAGTTGCGCGCCTGCACCGGAGCCGATTGTCCGCTGAAGAAGACCGAAGCTGGAAGCAGCTTGGCTGCCTCGGCAGCATTCAGAACCGTCCCGGTCGAAGCCGACTGGCTCCACGCGGGAGCCACCGCCAATAGAGCAATCGCAACCAGCAAAGCGCGCCCTAAAACTCTGACTCTTGCAAACATGAATTCCTTTCACATCAGCGCCGAGTATAACTCCAATACCTCGAAGCTTTCGCTTACCCGAAGCCGTCATCCAAGTGTAGTCTGTTGACACCGGTGTTCAATGCACGACTTAATTACAGTTTCCAAGGAAGATTACCTCAAGGCAATTCTTGAAAGCGAGAGCGAGGGGAAGACTGTAATTCCGGCGCTGCTCGCGCACTGGCTTTCCGTCTCCGCCCCAGCCGTCACCATGGCGGTCAAGCGTCTCAAACGCGACGGCTACGTCGAGGTCAAGGCCGACGGCATCGTGCGGCTTACCCCAAGAGGCCGCGAAACGGCAACCCATACCGCCCTGCGCCACCATCTCGTCGAACGCATGCTCACTGAAATCTTCGGCATGGAGTGGTACGAGATCCACAACGAGGCCGAGCATCTCGAGCACGCCGTCTCGCCCGCCTTCGAGGCAAAACTAATCGAGCGGCTAGGCGATAAAGGACTCTGCCCCCACGGCAACACTGTCCTGCCGGAGACGCCCGCCCAACGCGCCAAACGCGGCCACATCCTGCTCTCTGACGCCGCCGAGGGTTTCGAATATACGGTCGTCAGCTTCTACGAGCGAGATCCCAAACTCCTCATCTTCCTCCACCAACTCGGATTCGCCCCCGGCGGCAAAGTCAGAGTCCTCAAAAAGAACTACGACCAGACCCTCTCCATCGAAACCCCCACTGGAGCCACCACCCTCGGCCAAATGGCCGCGGAAAAAATCTGGGTCAAACGCCGCGCACCTCGCTGATCTTTCATCCAATCCTCCCAACTACTACAAACCCTGAAGTTGTCATCCTGAGCGCAGCGCGAAGCGCGGAGTCGAAGAGCCTGTCCTGAGCGTAGCCGAAGGAATATGCGGTTTCACCGCTCTATGCCTTGATAAAGACTGAAGGGGCATGGCTTCAGCCATGCCGCAAGCGCTACGAACGAGAGCGGCTTTAGCCGCGGAGGGAACACGAAACCTCCATCAAAGCGCAATGTAACCAAAAAATATAACCATGATTAACAACAAACCTGCAATCCTGGAAAACATTCATGCCATACTAGTCCTAATAGTCTGCAATTTTTCCCGATCAGCATGCCTGCGACTACGCCACAACTCGAACAGGCCCCCGGCCGGGCCTCAATGCCGGAGATATTCTCCAGCGTCAGCGTCTCCCAGTCGCCCCGGCTCTGGCGTCGGGCCCTCGGCTTCCTCGGACCCGGCTTCCTCATCTCCGTCGGCTACATGGATCCCGGCAACTGGGCCACCGACCTGCAGGCCGGCTCGCGCTACGGCTACACCTTGCTCTTCGTCATTATGCTGTCGAACCTGCTCGCCATCCTGCTCCAGGCCCTGGCGCTCAAGCTCGGCATAGCCACCGGGCGGGACCTCGCCCAGGCCTGTCGCGAGAGCTACTCGAAGCCGGTCAGCATCGCCCTCTGGCTCATCGCCGAAATCGCCATCGGAGCCTGCGACCTCGCCGAGGTCATCGGCTCGGCGATTGCGCTGCAGCTGCTCTTTCACATCCCGCTCATTATTGGCGTGCTGATCACCGGCTTCGACGTTCTCCTGATCCTGCTTCTCGAGCATCGCGGCTTCCGTTATATTGAGGCGCTCGTGATGGTGCTTATAGGCACTATCGGACTGCTCTTCGGCGTCCAGATCGTGCTCTCCCGGCCAGAACTAGCGCCGATCTTCTATCACCTCTTTGTCCCGTCGAAACAGATCTTCTCCGATCCGATGATGCTCTACATCGCCATCGGCATCCTCGGCGCGACCGTCATGCCGCACAATCTCTATCTGCATTCCTCGATCGTGCAGACACGTTCTTATCCGCGCACTACCGAGGGCAAGCGCGAAGCGATCCGCTGGGCAAGCCTCGACTCGGCCATCGCGCTCATGATGGCCCTGCTGGTCAACGCAGCGATCCTGATCGTCGCCGCCGCAGTCTTCCACAAACAAGGCCACTACGAGGTCGCCGAGATCGGCGATGCCTACGAGTTGCTCACCCCGCTGCTTGGCTTCACCGGAGCCAGCACCATGTTCGCCCTGGCCCTGCTCGCGTCTGGGCAGAACTCGACGATCACCGGAACCCTCGCCGGCCAGGTCGTCATGGAAGGCTTCCTCGAAATCCGGCTGCCCGGCTGGCTGCGCCGACTCATCACCCGTCTGCTCGCCATCATCCCGGCGGTCATCGTCACCGCGCTTTACGGCAGCAGCGGCACCGCCAAGCTGCTCGTCCTCAGCCAGGTCATCCTCAGCATGCAGTTGAGTTTCGCAGTCTTTCCGCTCGTCGCCTTCACCAGCGATCGCAAGCGAATGGGCCCGTTCGTCAACGCAACCTGGCTTCGCATCGCCGGATGGGCCAGCGCCATCCTCATCGCCGGCCTCAACGCCTGGCTACTCGTACAAATCTTCCACGGCAGATAGCCGCCGCAAAGCCGCCGAACAAATTCGAGGCTCTCCCCCCCCGACGAAATCAAGTAGAAGATCAGGAATATTCAGGCTCTAGGCCAAACAACCTAGCGGGTGACGCTCAGATTCGAGAAGTAAGCGATGGTCCCCGGGCCAATCCAAAGCGCAATTGCGCCCGGCTCTACCGGTTGCTTCAAGTCGTTCACAATCAGCGTTGGCTGCGTTTCCCCGTTGACATACAGCCTTGCGCTCGATCCCGTGACGCGAATCTTGACATGCGTCCACTCTCCCGGCATCAGGTCGACATAGGATTCATACTTTCCCGGGGTCTCCGACCGCAGTTTGTCCCAGGGAAAACCCGGCATGGAGATGTATTGCGCGGAGTGATTTCGCTGCAGCTGGTCCTCGGACCGTCCGTTCTTCGGCCGCAGGTAAAAGCATTCGAATCGCGACCGGTCCGGCGAAACCCGAAACGCAATCCCAACAAAGCCGCGAAACGTCGGCCGGGCGTCCGGCGCTGTGCCTCCAGTTAGGTTAACGTCGATCGCGCCGTCTTGAAAGGACGAGCCCTGAACGACAGCGAAGCGGCCGGCATCGCTAACGTCGGGTGCACCCGTGTCAGTGATGAGCATGGCCCGGCGTCCCCGATAATCGACCGCCGCCGCCGCCTTTACATTGTGAAGCTCGATCTTGTCCGGAGTTCTAAGCTGCAGTTGCTGAGTCGCCTGTCCCAAAAGCTGCTGATCGCAACAAAGCAGCAGAGCGGCAAACACCGATCCGCGCAGTAAGGCCGCCCGCTGTTTTTGGGACTCAGCGGGCACTCGAATACGGTTTTCATGGTGGATACCATGTTCAAAAACGAACAGCCGAGTCACAAAACCGGACGAGCCCTCTGGGCGAAGTCCCCTTGATCTATTAATTCTAAGCAACTTAGCCTCCCCATCCGCTCCGGAAAAAAGGACTCTAAGATGCTCTATGCATTGCATTCCAGGAGGGCACGCATGGCTTACTTCGAGAGAACAAAAGACATCCTCAACGGACCCCTAACCAACGACCTGCTCCGCCAGCGCGCCGACGCCGGATGGCAGGTAGCCTCGATCGAGTGGCGCCGGGAACTCCCCGGGAACGCACCCATAGAAAGCAGGATTGAGGACATCCCCTACGGCCTCCGTATCTCAGAGGACTGCCTGCGCCTCGAGATCGACCCCGAAGAAAACCATATCCTCATGCACATGATGGAACTGTTGGTGCAGGACTTCCCCTTCACCAGCGTCGCCAGCGATCTGAATGAGAAAGGTTATCGCACCAGGGAAGGGAAGCGCTGGACGGCGGTGACCGTCTTCAACATGCTCCCCAGGCTGGTCGAGGCCGGTCCAACCATGTTCCCCACCGAGGAGTGGGAGGCGCGCCGCCAGCATTTCGCCAAAGCAATCTAGCCCACACCAGTCGCCAACTTCGGCTGCGAATCCCTGACGTATGTAGGGGCACGGCTTCAGCCGTGCCATCGACTTCGATGTAATGAAAGCGGCTTCAGCCGCTGAGGGACTGCGGCGGACTGTCTTGCTCTACTCGCCAACCGCCGACTGCGGATAATACACGGGCCATCCCTTATCGCCCGCAATTTGCAAAAGTGCCGGTGTCGCATTCACCGGAAACGCGCGTTTGGCCGTCGCCAGCATCGCCGCGTCGTGGATTGAGTTGCCAAATACCGCATCCGGCGAAGTCACGCCAACCCGCTGCAGAGAAAGTACCTTGCCCTCATCGGTTGGAACATCCACGAGTTCGCTGGTGATCAACCCATCCTTCACTCGCACCCTAGCCGCCAGCACTCGCTCGGCCGGAATCCCGAATTCGCGGATACCCTCTTCAATCAGCCAATTGTTGGTCGAGCTTACCGCCCAGATCTCCGTACCCCCAGCGCGCAACTGAGCGACCAGGTCAAGCATCTCGGGAAAGATATGCGCTTCAACGCTGGCATGAAAATATTCGGCAGTTGCCTTGCGCAATTCGTCTTCACGCAGCCCGGCATAAACCTGCACCATCTCCCCGCACATCTCCGCTTCACTCACTTCGCCTCGGCCATAGAGCCGGTACTGTGAGTCGATCCAGTCGCTCGCGTTGCGTGAGACCAACCCCGACTCTATCGACCACATCATGAATCCGTAACCAGCGTCGCCGGACCACAAAGTCCCGTCGCAATCGAAGACCGCGACTGCCGGGCGCGGCGCCAGCACCGACGCAAAGAACTCAGGAGTCGTCAGCCGAACCACCGGTGATGTCTGGACACTCGTCAAAACGCAATAACTCCAATGTCAGAATTGCCAACTACTCTATTGTCTCCGATCAATCATGAATTTGCATTAATTCAAAGCGACAACTGTCTCACGCTTATCAACAAGCAAGGCCCAAATTTGATCGCATGTTCATTCTGGAACCCACGCCCACTTCCTTTTCTAGTCCCTAGTCCCTGCCCCCTAGTGACTAACCATGACCAACTCGATTCCCCTGCGCTTCCACAATCCCGGCCTCAATTCCATGTCCGATAATGAGAACATGCTGAGCAACGCCGCGCTCCTCCGCGAATATCTCCTCTACCTTCGCGTCGAAAAAGGGCTGCGCCCGTTGACCTGTGAAGCCTACGAACGAGATCTAACCCAGTTCGCCGAGCATCTCGAGTCAGAAGACTCGACCCTCGCAACTGCCACTCAAATCAACGTCTCAGGCTTTCTTGAACATCTCCGCAAACACGGCGTCGAGTCCCGCTCCGCAGCCCGCAAGCTCTCCTGCCTGCGCGGATTCTATCGCTGGCTGCTCCTGGACAGGCGCATCCGCCACGACCCCACCGTCAATCTCGAGTCGCTCTCCATGTGGAAGGTTCTGCCCAAGTCCCTCGCCGAATCCGAAGTCAACTCCATGATGGAGCGAGCGTCCGTCACCGCAAATCATCCGCAAGCCGACGCAACCGATCTCCGCGACCGCGCGATTCTCGAGCTCCTCTACGCCGGAGGCCTTCGCGTCTCCGAGCTCACCAACCTCCGCGTCGAAGACCTGTCGCTTGACGAAGGGCGCATCCGCCTGCTCGGCAAAGGCGACAAAGAACGCGTCGTGCCGCTCGGTGAACCCGCCATTCGCGCGCTCACGGCATACCTCGCCAGTCGCCGCTCAAAGTCTGACCGTAAGTCAAGCGAATCGTGGCTCTTCCTTTCCGAACGCGGCAAGCAACTCTCCCGCCAATGGATATGGCATCTCGTGAAAGCCAGCGACTCGACCGCCAGCCCACACAAGCTCCGCCACAGTTGCGCCACTCACATGGTCGAGCACGGAGCCGATCTTCGCAGCGTGCAAATCCTCCTCGGCCACGCCGACATCGCGACGACCCAGGTTTACACCCACCTCGCTCTCGGCCATCTGAAGTCCGTACACCGCGCTCATCACCCTCGCGCCCGCCGCGCCGCTGAACAAAAGCCATGAGCGCCAAACCCAAACTCACCCAACTCGCCGAAGACTTCCTCGCCGCCCTCGCCCGCGAACGCGCCGCGTCTCCGCACACGCTCCGCGCCTATGACCGCGAACTCCACAACTTCACCGACTACAGCATCGAAAAACTCGGCCGCTCCATCAGTCCGAAAGCCATCGACCACAAACATATCCGCGCTTACCTCGGCAAACTCTACACTTGCGGACTCTCCAAAGCCTCGGTCGCCCGCGCTCTCGCCGCGCTTCGTTCCTGGTTCAAGTGGCTCGCCCGCCACGGCCACGTCGAGCAGAACGCCGCCTCGCTCGTCGCCACGCCCAAGCTCCCCAAGCATCTGCCCCGAGTCCCATCGATCGAGCAAATGAACCGGACGGTCGATTCTTTATCCGGCCTCTCGAACCGCCTTCAGTCTGGCTCGGAATTGAAGGGGCACGGCTTCAGCCCTGCCATCAGCCCGAATGAAAGGGAAGCGGCTTCAGCCGCGGAGGGAGCGAATCTAAATCAGCGGAATAATGGATCCACAAAAAAGGGGACTCAATCGCCCGAAACTGCCTGGCCCGAACGCGACCGCGTCATCTTCGAACTCCTCTACGGATGCGGCATCCGCAACGCCGAACTCACCGGCCTCAACCTCGCCGACATCCACTGGGCCAACGAAGTCATCCTGGTCCATGGCAAAGGCCGCAAGCAGCGCTATCTTCCTCTCGGAGACGCCGCCGCCGAGGCCATCCGCGGCTACCTCCCACGGCGCGAAGCAAAGTTAGCCCAGGCAAAAAAATCCAGCCCCGCACTCCTGCTCAACGCCCGCATTCGCCCCGGAAACGAAGGTGATGCCCGCCTCACCACTCGCAGCGTCGGCCGCATCGTTAAAGCTCTTGCCGTCGCCAACGGACTTCCCGCTGACACCCATCCGCACACCCTCCGCCACGCCTTCGGCACCCACATGCTGGAAGAAGGCGCAGATCTCCGCGCCATTCAAGAGCTACTCGGGCACGAACGCCTCTCCACCACCCAGCGCTACACCCAGCTAACCACTGCCCAGATAACCCAGGTCTACGACCGCACCCATCCCAGAGCAAAGTAGGCGTCCTTATCTGACGCACGCTCGAAGGAAAGTTTTCCCAGAATGGGCACGGAGGTCTCGCCCTGACGTAACGATTCTCCTCGCTGTCCCCGAATAGAGCACTAGGCTTAGGTCACGTGCTTTCAACGAGCGTTTACAGATGCGCGATTGGTCAAGCAGGGAGTTCCACCGAGGTCGCCAAAAGCGACACGGCCCTGCGAGCACAGGGCCGTTATCTCTTGTTGGAAGGAGGAAGAGACATGTTGCGGTTAAACATGCGCCTCAACCTTGCGATCCATTTGCCTCTGCGATGGATTGCTGCGCTGTTCTACCTTTTCAGGTAGAGCGGTAACAACCTTCCGGCGCCATGAACCCGCCGGAAGTCTTATTTAGAATAGCCCCTCGGCATTTGCTCCGCAACAAACTTCCCCCAAAACCAAACTCTGGTTGCGCACACTCATCCCAAATTGGCTCAGTCCAACGGCCATCGTGATTGCCAAGAGTGCGTTACTCCGCCCGCAACGCCTGCATCGGATCAACCGAAGCCGCCCGCCGTGCCGGCAGCAAACACGCCGCCAGCGCCAGCAGCAACACCAGAAAGCTCGCCAGCGTCAGCACCAGCGGATCCATCGCACTCACGCCGAAGAGGAACGACCCCATCAACCGCGAAGCCGCGATAGCGCCCGCCAATCCAAGCACGCAGCCAACCACCGCCAACTTCAGCCCCGACGCCAGCACCAAACCGACAATCCCCGTGCGCTGTGAACCCAGCGCCATGCGAATCGCGATCTCCTGTATTCGCAACGCAACCGTGAACGCAATCACGCTGTAAATACCCAGCACCGCCAGCAGCACGGCAGTCCCCGCAAATGTCGAGATGAGCGCCGTATTGAACCGCCGCGGCGCCTCGGACTCCGACATCGCATGCTCCATTGTCTGCACCTGGGTCAACGGCAACTGCGGGTCGATCGCTCGCACCGTCATCCGCAAGACGTTCTCCATCTGCTCCGGCGGAGTCCTAGTGCGCAGCGCAATAAACCCTCCGTTGCCATTCAAGCTTCCCGGCGGAGCCAACCCACCCGCCATCGCTGTCTCCTGCGCCACCGGCATGTAATATTGCTGCTTCGACGGCACGTCGGGAGATTGCTCCTTCACGTTCGCCACTTCGCCCACCACCGTCGCCCACGGCGTCTGCGTCCGCATCGTCAACCAACCGATCCTCATCCGCTTGCCGATCGGGTCTTGTCCCGGCCAGGATTGCTCCGCCATCTTCTTGTTCACAATCACCACCAGCTGGCCGCCCTCCTTGTCGGCCGGCGTAAACAGCCGTCCACGCAGCAGAGGAATCTTCATCGCCTCGAAGTAATCCCCCTGCACCCCACCCGGCGTGGCAAGGTCCAGGTCTCCCGGCTTTGGCGGGACATAGCCCTCCGCGACAAACGCGCTGTTACTGTTGTTTCCCGACTCAGGCAGAAATTCAGTCAGCCCCGCGTGCGTCACTCCGGGTAACGCCTGCAATCGCCGCAACAGCTCAAGGTTGAACCCATCGACCGTGGCCTGGGTCGAATAGTGTTCCCTGGGCAGGCCGTAAGCGGCGACAAGCGTATGATCGGGCTGAAAGCCGAGATCCACGTCGCGCATCTGCTCAAAGCTTCTCAGCAGCAGGCCGGAAGCCGTCAAGAGCACTAGGGCGACGGCAATCTCCAACACCACCAATGCCGAACGCAGCCGCGCATGCCCGCCGCCCGACGTGCCCGTCCGTCCGCCTTCCTTGAGTGTGTCGTTCACGCTGGTCCGAATCGCCGCAAATGCCGGCGCAAGCCCGCAAATTACGCCGGTTGCCACTGCCAGCCCCAGCGCAAAGCCGACGACCTTCCAATCGATGCCAATCTCGTTGATTCGCGGCAGCGTCTCCGGCAACAGCCTCAAGCCCACCTTAAGCGCAATCCCCGCCAGCGCCAGGCCGATCACGCCCCCCGCCACGCTCAACACCAAACTCTCCAGAATCGCCTGCCGCACCAACGTCGCCGCCCGCGCGCCCAAGGCCAGACGCACCGCAACCTCCCGCCGTCTGCGAATCGCCCGCACCAACAGCAACCCGGCAAGATTCGCGCAGGCAATCAGCAACACCACAAACACCGCCAGAAATAGAGTCCGCACCAGCGGACGCGCCTGCTCCACCGTCTCTTCCTGCAGCGGCCGCACCACAGGGCGAATGCTGAACCCGGCCATGAACGCCGGATAATTCCGAACCGTCTCGGCCGCTACTCGTCCCGCGTCGCTCAGCGCCTGCTCCCGTGTGACTCCATCCTTCAGCCGCCCCACCATCTGGTAGCTCCAGTTGGCCGAACTCGACGTTGCCAGCTCCTGCTCGGTAAAGCTGAACGGGATCCACAACTCGATCCGGTTCAAATGCCCCGGCACCAGCGGAAACTCAAAATCGCGGGGCATCACCCCAATGACCACATAAGGTTTGCGGTCGAGCAAAATCTTCTTGCCCAGAATGCCCGCATCGCCGTGAAAACGGCTCTGCCACGTGGCGTAGCTCAACACCACAATCTGCTGGTGGTGGTCGTCCTCCTCTTGCGTGAACACCCGCCCCAGCAACGGCGCAACGCCAAGCGCTGGAAAGACTCCGCCTGTCATCCGCGTCGCGCTCACCGCCGCCGGCTCATCGAGCCCCGAGAGCTCATACCCCGTCTGCTGGTATCCGCCCAGGCTGCTAAACGCGTGAGTGTCGCGGGTATAGTTGCGAATGTCAGGAATCGTCACCCCCGCCTCGCCGTTCCCGCCAATGTCCGCCCCGTGGATAATGTCGGCCAGCACCATCAACCGGTCCGGTTGCGGAAAGGGCAACGGCCGCAGCAACACACCCTCGACGATCGAAAAGATCGCCGTCGTCGCACCAATCCCCAGCGCCAGCATCAGCACCGCCGTGGCAACAAAACCAGGAGACTTTGATAAGTGGCGAACAGCTATCTTTAGGTCACGAAAAAGAGACATGGTTCCGCTCCCGCTGAATTGATAGAGAGATTGCAGCACTTGCATCACCAAAGGAGCACACGCGAAGTGGCTCACCCGTCAACAGTTACACCGGTTCCAGCTCTTCACAGATTTGCAGATTGTCCGAAATCAACTCGCCCTGTCCACAGACGGACAGTTCCCCGCCCAACCAGAAAAGCGGTAGGCTAGCGAACCTAGCTCACAATTTCAGGAACCAAGCCTCTCAGCAAATCACTCCGCTCGCAAGGCCTGCATCGGGTTCGACTGCCGAAGCCCGTCGCGCTGGCAGTAGGCACGCGATGACGGCGAGCAGCAAGACAAGAATCGCGGAGAATACCAGCACCAGCGGATCCAGTGCGCTCACTCCAAACAAAAATGAACGCAGCAGCCGGGAAGCAGCCACCGCTCCCACCAGCCCAATCGCGCAGCCGGCCATCGCCAGCTTTGTTCCCGAGATCAACACCATCCGCACGACCGCCCACCGCGGCGAGCCCAGCGCCATGCGTATCGCGATCTCGTGCGACCGCAGCGCGACCGAGAACGCTATCACGCTATAAATCCCCAGCATCGCGAGCAACAGCGCAGCGGCCGCGAAAGCAGCAATCAGCGTCGTGTAGAACCTTCTTGGTGCTTCGGTCTCCGAGATCGCATGCTCCATCGTCTGCACCTGCGTCAGCGGCAGCTGCGAATCGATCGCCCGCACCGTCGCGCGCAGCGAATTCTCCATCTGCTCCGGCGGAAGCGAAGCCCGCAATGTAATGTAGCCGAAGTCGCCGGCCAGATCTTCAGGGTTGGCAAGCGCGCCATAAGCCGCAAGCCCCTGCGTTATCGGCTCATACATCTGCTCCGTCGTCGCTTCATCGGGAGAACCCAGCTTAACGTCGCTCACCTCGCCCACCACCACCAGCCATGGGGTCGGAGTCTCCGGCAAGCCCATCCGCATCCGCTTTCCAACCGGGTCTTGCCCCGGCCAGTAGTGCTCCGCCAGCTTGTGGTTCACAATCACCACCATCTGCGAGCCCAGCTTGTCGTCCGGTGTAAAGAACCGCCCGCTCAACAGAGAAATCCCCATCGCCTTGAAATAGTCTCCTTCCACCAGCGATGGCGTGCCCAGGTTCAAGCCAGAGCCCTTGGGCGGAACATGACCTTCCACGACAAAGGCGCTGTTGCTATGCACATCTGAGGCAGGCAATCTGGTCGTCACGCCCACTGCTGTGACGCCTGGCAGTTGCCCCAGCCGGCGCAGTACTTCTTCATAGAATCCGTTCACTGCCGCCTGGGTCGGGTATTGTTTCTTTGGTAGCGAATACTCCGCCGCAACCGTATGATCGGAACGAAAGCCTGGGTTGACTGCGCGCATCTTCTCAAAGCTGCGCAGCAATAGCCCGGAGGCTGCCAACAGCACCATCGCAATCGCGATCTCCACAATCACCAGCGCCGACCGCAGCCGCGCATGTCCTCCGCCCGAGGTTCCTGTTCGCCCACCCTCCTTGAGCGTATCGCTCACGCTCGTCCGCATCGCCGCAAACGCCGGCGCCAGTCCGCAGATCGTGCCGGTCAGCAATGCCAGCAACAGCGCAAAACCCACCACGATCCAATCCAGGCCGATCTCATTCACTCGCGGAAGTGTCTCCGGCAGCAGCCTAAGCCCCACCTTGAGTGCAACCGCGGCCAGGCACAACCCGACAATGCCGCCTGTCACACTCAGCACCAGGCTCTCCAGGACCGTCTGTCGCAGCAATGTCGTCGCGGTCGCTCCCAAAGCCAGCCGTACTGCCATCTCCCTTTGTCGCCGGATCGCTCGCACCAGGAGCAATCCCGCCAGGTTGAAACACGCAATCAGCAGCACCACGCAGACCGCGAGAAACAGCGTCTGCACTAGCGGCCGCGCATCGCTGACCGTCGATTCCCGCAGCGGCCCTACTGTAGCGGTAATGTGAATGCTGCTCATGAACGCCGGATAGTTCCGCATCGTCTCCTCGGCCACCCGCTCCGCGTCGTTCGTCGCTTGCTCAACCGAAACCCCACGCTTCAGCCGCCCCGCCATTTGATACTGCCAGCTGGAAGCACCCGTCGTGAGCTGCTCCGGCTCGAAGCTCATCGGAATCCACAACTCGCTCTGGTCCAAATTGCCCGGTCTCAATGGAAACTCAAAACCCGCCGGCATCACGCCGATTATCAGGTAAGGCTTGCGGTCAAGAAGGATCTTCTTTCCCAAAATGGCGGGATCGCCATGAAAGCGGCTCTGCCATGTGGAATAGCTGAGTACGGCCACTAGTTGGTGCTGGTCGTCCTCCTCTTGAGTGAATACACGCCCCATAAAAGGCGCGACTTCCAGCGCCGTAAAGATGCCCGTGGTCATCCGTCCCACATTGATCGTCGCCGGTTCGCCCACACCAGAGAGCTCAAAGCTCTCAGTCCGGTAGCCGCCCAGGCCGGTAAAGCTATGGGTATATCGGGTGTAATTGACGATATCGGGAGCGGTCACACCGCCAATGGAGGCGGTATGTCCGCTCGAAGCACCCTGCAGGATATCTCCCAGCGCCACCAGGCGATCCGGTTCAGGAAATGGAAGTGGACGCAGCAACACACCCTCGACAATAGAAAAAATCGCCGTCGTCGCGCCAACCCCCAGCGCCAGCATCAACACCCCAACCACCGCAAATCCGGGAGTCTTCAACAGCTGCCGAAGCGCAATCTTCAGTTCTCGAGAAAAAGATTCCATCGATCCTCGCGCATTCGCTAGCGCATCGACGCAGTGGATGCTCCTGCAAATATACTTCGTGAAAAGGGGTCATCTCCATTGAACGTGAGGGCCGGCACCACAAACGAGGACGCTCGGGGTCCTTCTTGACATCTGTAGAAGCTTCCGCGCGATGGCTCACTTAGCGGATGATTTCGCTGGGATCTGTCGGCAGGGGGCTGGAACGTTCGTCATCTGCTTCACGAAGACGCGATAGCTCGGGCGTTGCGGTTGCAAAGTGGACCAATAACTTGTCCGCGTAACCAGCGGCTTTCTCTGAATGATGAGTTGGTTCTCAAGAATCCTGATGCCACAGGCAAGATTATTCTGTGGCTGAAGTATGGTTTTCGCAGGGTCTTTCTCGGGAAGGCTCTTGTCCTTCTCCCAATCGAAATCGCAGCCATAGCGCTTCGCATCCATGTAGGTCAGTTGCAGCAGTCCTTCGCTGCGCACCATGCGCTTGCTCACGCTGTCCCGTTTGGCCACCTCCGGCTCGGTGTGGTGCACGTCGGCCGTCGGCTTGAGGCTGGCCTCCGCGCCCGCAAGCGCCTGGAAGAAGTAAGCCCAGAAGGCCCGTTTATCCGCCTCGCCCATCATTGCGAATCGCGGGCAGAACGGTCGCACATCTCGCGCAACTCGGGAAGACAGCATCTCTGGAGGTAAAGAAGATTCCACGAACTGGTCCCACTGTGGGTCCCAGGACGGAGAGCCCAGTTCCTCCTTCTTCTCCGCGATTGGAGTGGGGGGAGCCGGCTTCATCTCTGGCTTTGGAGCGTCGGGCTGAGGAGCGGTCGCCTGCTGGGCTGCCTGCTCCGCACAGCCCAACACGGCGAGACTCATAGAGAGCAACAGAGCCCTTGTCCGTGCCGCCGTCGTCCGTGCCTTTGTCATCGCGCTCGCCACACTTAGGTCTCTGAGATGCAGGTTTTCGTCGGTCAGGGTATTCGACCTTCGCCAGGCAGAGTTGTCCCGAAACGGAACAGCAACGCCACCGGATTTAGAGAACAAGATAACTGGCGGTGGCCGCAGATACAGATAGCCCCGCAAACTGACAGAGGTGGGCTTTCAACGAGGACTCATAGATGCGCGATTGGACAAGCAGGGAATTCACCGAAGTTGCCAAAAGCAACACGGCCCTGCGGGAACAGGGCCGTCATCTCTTGCTGAAAGGAGGAAAGAGACATGTTGCGTTTCTACATGCGCTTGGACCTTGCGGTCCGCCACCCCCTGCGGTGGATTGCCACCCTGCTTTACCTTTTCAGGTAAGGCAGTAACCAACCTTTCGGCGGCGTGAGACCCGCCGAAAGTCTTCTTCAGAATATCCCTTCGCATCTCCATCCGTAAACAACGTATCGCCGAGTGACACCTGCAAATTACCCCGTTTGTCCCAAACCGAGCCAAATCGAAAGGCTCAGCGACCAGAGGCCCTCAGCCCCACAGCCGTCCCACTCCCCACAAACGTCTCTCCATCCCTCCCAACAATGGCCGCCTTCATAAAATCCATCCAGATCGGAAGCGCCGCCTTCGCGCCAGTCTCCTTATCTCCTAACGACTCGCGATTGTCATAACCAACCCAAACCCCACAAGTTACCGAAGGAGAAAACCCCACAAACCACGCATCCGTGAAATCGCTGGTCGTCCCCGTCTTTCCGCCCAGCTCATGATGCAGCGCCTTTGCCGCCGCGCCTGTCCCGCTGTTCGTGACCTCACGCAACATCGCCATCATCGTCCGAGCCGTCTTCGCACTCGTCGCCTCGGAAACTTCTGATTTGTCCTCCGCAATCACCGACCCATCCGCATCCGTAACCTTCCGCACCAGCCTCGGAGCGATCCGCAAGCCTTCGTTCGGAAAAGCCGCATATGCCGCCACCTGCTCCTTCAGCGTCACCTCCACCGCGCCCAGTGCCACCGGCAGAAACGCGGGAATACTCGAAGTGATCCCAAACTGGTGGGCGACCTCAATCACCTTCTTCATCCCCACCCGCTCCGCCAGCCTCAGCGCCGGAATATTCCGCGAATCCGCAAACGCCTTCAGCACCGTGATCTCGCCCAGGTAATTGCCCTCATAGTCATGCGGCGCATACGAACCCACCGAGAACGGAGCATCCAAAATATGCTCCTCCGGAGTCACACCCTCCTCAATTGCCGCCGTGTAGACATAGGGCTTGAACGACGAACCCGTCTGCCGCTCCGCCTGAGTCGCCCGATTAAACTGGGACAAATTGAAATCCCGTCCACCCACCATCGCCAATACGTCGCCCGAAGTATTATCGATTGCCAGCAGTGCACCCTCCGCACCCGAATCCTGCTCCAGCGTCCCATGCAGGTCGCTCGATTGGCTGCTAGTCGGCGACGCCGGGGCATCACCCGTCAGATGGACATAAATAATGTCTCCCGGAGCCAGAAAACTCTCCGCCGACTTCTGCCCCGTCCACGCCCAATCGGCATCGGTCAACACCACCCGCTTATCGCCCATCCGCGCGGTGACCTGGTAAGGCAAAACCCCTGTCACCATCGCGTGCACATAGTCTCCCGGCTCCGGCGGCAAAATCCAGTCCGGATGCTTGAACTCCACCAGCCCCACTCGCCCGGCAATCGCATTCAACAGATGCCCCTTCCACCCACGCCGCCGCTCATACGCGGCCAGCCCATCCAGCACCGCGCGCTTCGCCGTCCGTTGTAGATCGAGATCGAGCGTCGTGTACACCTTCAGCCCAGCCGAATGCACCTCATCCTCGCCCAGTTTCTTATCCAGCTCTCGCCGCACCTCTTCCACGAAATAAGGAGCGACCGAATTCGGATCCGTCTGCACCTGCAAACCCAGCGGAGCCTCACGCGCCGCAGCCGCCTGCTCGGCGGTAATCTTGCCGTCCTCGAGCATCGCGTTGATGACAAGGTTGCGCCGCCGCACAGCCTTCTCCGGATTCAAAATCGGCGAATACGCCGACGGTCCCTTCGGCAACCCCGCCAGCAGCGCAGCCTCCGGCAGGGTCAGGTCCTTGGCATGCTTGCTAAAGTAATATTCCGACCCCGCCTCAAACCCATACACGCCATGGCCCAGATAAATCTGGTTTCCATACAGGGTGAAGATCTGTTGCTTGGTAAACGCCCGCTCGATCTGGATCGAAAGAAACGCCTCCTGCAGCTTGCGTCCAAACGTCCGCTCGTTCGACAGGAACAGGTTCCGCGCCAGCTGCATCGTCAGCGTCGACGCGCCCTGCGCGCGCTCCTTCGAGGTCAGGTCGTGATAGATCGCCCCCGCCACGCGAAAGACATTCACGCCCCAATGGCTCTCAAAATTCTTGTCTTCGATCGAGATCACCGCCTGGCGAAGCAGCGGAGAAAAATCGTCATACCCCACCACCACCCGCCGCTCCAGCGCAAACGAGCCAAACACCCGCCCCTTCACGTCATAAAGCTCGGTCGTCGTGTTCGGACGATACCGCTCCAGGTCGTCAATCTGCGGCAGATGCACCGAATACACCAGCATCAGCCCCACCAGCGAACCCGCCGCCGCCGCCAGCAAAACCAGCACCAGCAACGCAGCCCGCCCCACAACTTTGCGTTGCCCAGGCCGCGGCCGAGGGTCCCGCGGAGGACGAAACGCCGTCCCATCGCCGGCACCCTGTCGGTTCGTTGACGAAAGAGTCTGTTTAGAACTCAAAGCCAAGCTCCATGTCCGCCATCACTCCTTCGAGCTTAGACGATTTGTGCGGGCACCGTCCGCCTTTACCGCCAGTGTGCTGCGTCGCCCGATGCCTGCCAGCGACGGTCATTTCCGCCCTGTCGCGAACGAACTCGGGCATACTGGGTGGCAGGTGAAATTACATGGGCAACCTCTGGCGTGACATTCGATTCGGCTTGCGAATGCTGGCCAGAAACAAAGGCTTCACGGTGGTGGCCGTTCTTGTTCTCGCGCTCGGCATCGGCCCAAACGTTGCCATCTTCAGCATCATTTATGCCACATTCTTCGCTCCCATGCCCTACCCCGATGCCAACCAGTTAGTGGTCATCTGGAACATGGCCAAAGGTGAGCGCGGTCCTATGACGGCCGACGAATATCTGCAGATTTTGGCGGAGAGCAAATCATTCTCGAACCTGGGATTCGGATCCTATTCCATCTCCCCCGCGATCACCGGCCCAGACCACATCGCCGAAGAGATTTCCGGCATGGCGGTCACCCCAGATGCTTATACGAAGAGTCTGAAGCTACCCATGGCTCTGGGCCGCGACTTCCTTCCTTCGGAGATCGTACCCGGCAACGACCACGTGATCGTCATCACCCACAAGCTCTGGCAGAGCCGCTATCATGGCGATCCTGACATTATCGGCAAGTCGATCAACGTCAACGATCAGCCTTACACCGTGGTCGGCGTAGTCGCGGCCGGCATGGCCGACCGCATCCCAATGGAATTTCTCGTTCCCGCCGCGCTCAATCCGCTGGGCCGCAATCCAGGCCACTGGGGCGCCGCGTCCGGGCGCCTGAAACCGGGGGTAACCGTCGCCCAGGCGCAAGCCGAGCTGTCCGTCATCGACCGACGCTTTGTCGCCGCACAAACAGGCAGGCTGCACAGGGGCGCATGGACCATCAGCGTGGAGCCGTTGCACAACGATTACCTCGACAAGAAACTGGCTCGGAACCTTTGGCTCTTGCTCGCCGCGGTTGGCTTTGTCCTCCTCATCGCCTGTGCCAACCTGGCCAACCTCCTACTGGCCCGTGGTTCGTCACGGCAGCAGGAGATCGCCGTGCGCGCCGCACTAGGAGCGAGCCGTGCGAGGGTCTTCGCGCAACTGATCACGGAAAGCGTTGCCCTCGCAATCGTCGGTGGCGCGATCGGAATTGCGCTTGGCTGGGCCATGATGAAGATCGCTATGACCCAGCTACCGGATTTCGGTCTGGAATCCGAGACGCTGGTCTCGCTCAATTTCCCCGTGCTTTTCTTTGCCGTGGCCGCCACTCTGGCGGCCGGCGTAATCTCGGGGTGTGTGCCTGCGATGCAGGCCGCTAAGCTGAATTTGAGTGAAACCCTGAAACAAGGATCGCGCTCTGTATCCGGTGGCGGCCGCAGACGCACTCAGGCGGCCCTGGTCACCGCCGAGTTTGCTCTCGCACTCACCCTCCTTGCCGGAGCAGGCATGGCTCTGCATAGCTTCTGGAATCTCACTCACGTCGATCTCGGCGTCCGCACCGACGATATCCTCACCGGCAATATGCGACCTCCAAAACCCGATTTGCGCCACTCCGATCAAGTCATCGCGGACGCTCGCGGCCTATTGGCAAAGATCAATTCGCTGCCCGGAGTGAAGAGTGTCGCCTTGGCTTCCAATATGCCGCTTCACGGGCACGATTCTTATCCTTTCAGCGTCGCTGGCCAGCCAGTTAGCGACAACAATAAGCCAGTCGCTGACTTGGAAATCATGAGCCCGAGCTACTTTGACACTTTCGGCGTGCAACTCATCAAAGGCCGTCTGCTGGCCGACAGCGACACCCTCGGCAGCCCACAGGTTGTCATGGTCAGTCAGAGCTTTGTCCAACGATACTTGCCCGGTGTTCGACCCGCTCGAACAGCGTCTGTTTATGCGCCTCGCCGTGCCCGGCCAAAAGCTCGATGCCCCAACCTCCTGGCAAATCGTGGGAGTCTTTCACGGCGTACGCAATGGTGAACACCTCAACGAGGAGACATCGCCACAGATATTTGTGCCCTACTGGCAGGCTCCCGAACCCTACATCGGACTGGCTGTGCGTGGTGCGAGCGACCCCGCTCTGCTTATTCACAGCATCCGCGCAGCTCTGGCAACAACTCTCGCCGGATACTCTCTGGACGATGTCCGCACCATGCAACAATCGGTCGAGGCGGACCTCATCAGCGACCGCTTCGGCACAGCTCTATTCGGCGCCTTTGCGGTGCTCGCATTGCTGCTCGCTGCACTCGGAATTTACGGAGTGATGGCGTTTGCGGTGGCCCAGCGAACCCATGAAATTGGTCTCCGCATGGCCTTGGGTGCCCAGCGTCACGATATCGTCTGGTTGGTGCTCACTGATGCCCTGAAGCTGGCTCTGTCCGGGACCGCCGCAGGACTTGTGGGAGTCGTCATACTTGGGCGCATCATGCACAGCACGCTCTACGGCGTGAATACGATTGACGGCGGAAGTTTCGTCATCGTCGCGGCGTTGTTGTTAACCGTCGCGATGATTGCCTCATACCTGCCGGCCCGGCGTTCGGCCAAGGTCGATCCCATGGTCGCCCTTCGCTCGGAGTGAATGCCGGGATCAGCGACTCGGTCCGAGAAATCAGGTCCCTAACGCCCCGAATGATCGTGCGAGCTTCCCGCAACACCGGCGAGCTCCAGCTTCGATACCTCGTCCGGCGAACGTTGCTCGAAGTGCTCCAGAACGCTCCGCATTTCAACCAGAAGCTCATCCGCCATCGCTCGCGTAAAGCCATGCCGCACCAGTATGCGCTGAATCACAAGGTCCTCGCGGTTCGGTGGCATGGAATACGCCGGCACCAGCCAACCGCGTTCCCGCAAACGATCCGCGAACTCATAAAGCGTGAAGCTCGACCCCACCGGGTCCTTCAACTCCCAGCACAGCCCCGGAATTCCACCGTCACCGTCATAAATGATTTTGAAGTGCCCAAACGCGGCGATCTTTTCCGCCAGGTACCGCCCCAGTGCAAAGCATTCGTTTTGGATCTCCAGGTAGCCCTCTTTGCCCAGCCGCAGAAAGTTGTAGTACTGGCAAATAATCTCCCCGCCAGGGCGCGAAAAGTTAAGCGCGAAGGTCGGCATATTGCCTCCCAGATAGTTCACCTCGAAGATCAGTTCTTCAGGAAGATCATGTTCCTCGCGCCAAAGCGCCCACCCGACGCCCAGCGGCGCGAGACCAAACTTATGTCCAGAGGCATTGATCGATTTCACCCGCGGCAGACGGAAGTCCCAAAGTAAATCCGGCTGCGTAAATGGCGCGAGGAAAGCTCCACTGGCCCCATCGACGTGGATCGGAATGTCGAGTCCGGTCTCAGCCTGCAGCTTGTCGAGTGCCATGCTGATCTGGTGCACCGGCTCGAACTGCAGCGTGAAAGTAACCCCCAGCGTCACCACCACGCCAATCGTGTTTTCATCGCATCGCTTAAGCACTTCCTCTGGACTCAGCAGCAGCCGATCGCCCTCCATCGGCACCTCGCGAATCTCCACATCGAAGTAGCGGCAAAACTTGTGCCAGCAAACCTGCACCGGCCCCATGATCAGGTTCGGACAATCCGTGGGTTTTCTCTTGGCGGCCTGCCGCTTGCGCCAACTCCATTTGAGCGCCAGCCCGCCCAGCATCGCCGCTTCGCTCGAACCCGTAGTCGAGCAGCCAATCGTGCTCGCCGCTTCCGGCGAATTCCACAAATTGGCCAGCATATGAACGCACCGCTCCTCGATCGCCGCTGTCTGCGGATACTCATCCTTGTCGATCATGTTCTTGTCGGCGGACTCGTCCATTAGCTGCTTCACTTCAGTCTCGATCCAGGTCGTGCAAAACGTCGCCAGGTTCTGCTGCGAATTGCCATCAAGGATTAACTGATCGTGGATCGTCTGGTAAACGGCCTGCGGATCCTGCTTCCTTTCGGGAAACACATAGGTCCCGATCTCGTCGTTGTACGCTTTAGACTCGATTGGACTCGTCGGCGCGGCTTTGAGCTCTTCGGTGTTATGCAGGGGCATAAGTTCTCCTGTGTATCTGAAACGTGAAGTTTAGTGACTTACGGCCCCAGCAGGGAAGAAAAGATGGTGAATTGGCAATGGGCGAAGAAGGCATCCCATCTCCGTATACTCCCTGCTCAGTGTGGTGGATTCCCATTCATCGACGATCATTCAGTCCGTCCCCCCGCGTTCGCCGCGCCCTCCAGACTACTCTCAATTTCAAATGCGGTAGAATTCTCACGACTCAGCGCCAGCAGGAAAGGTAGGCCCATGCCCAAGTTCGTCATCGAAAGAGAAATCCCCGAAGTCGGCAAACTTTCGCCGGAGCAACTCCAGGCAGTCTCCCAAACCTCGTGCGGAGTCCTGCGCGAAATGGGCCCACAAATCCAGTGGCTCCACAGCTACGTCACCGACGACAAGATCTACTGCGTTTACATCGCCCCCGACGAAGAAACAGTCCGCAAACACGCCCAGCAGGGAGGCTTCCCCGCCAACCGCGTCTCACAGGTTCGATCAACCATCGATCCCACAACCGCCGAATAGGCGCAGGCCTCCAGATCGTGACATCTGATCTCTGAACGAAAGTTCGAGAAAGTGATCTTAATTCCTTAATTAAAGGATAGTGGTCTATGACAGACTGGTTCGCGCGCCCGGTCCTGCACGTCAAAGACGTCGAGGCCTCGCTTCGCTTTTACGTTGACCAACTCGGCTTCACCAGCCCCTGGCGCTACGGCGAGGACGGCAAAGCCCACGTCGCACAGGTCGAGGGCCTGGGCTGCGCGCTTATCCTCGCCGACACGTGGCCGGAGAAGGTCGGTAAGGGGCTGATGTTTATTTCCCTGAACACCGAGCCAGAGACGCAGGTCGCCACGTTGGACGCGCTGCGCGCAGAACTCCAGGCCAAGGGCGTTCCAGTCAAGGAGGGTTCGTGGGGCTACCGGCTTCTGGTGGTCGATGATCTCGACGGCAATCAGCTCTTCTTCAACTATCCAGCCGAGACTACATCCGGCAAGATTGCTAAAGATGAAGCATAATCGTCCAGCCTCGGCGGGAGGCGCGACAACGGCGGCAGAGTGACACTGCAATTCCGTGAGGTATTCGAACGGTTGGCGCATTATCGCCAAGCCACCCATCGAGCAAGTGGAACCTCCAAGCGAGATTTCCCGCAAAGTCAGCTTTCGGCAAGTCCCATGATCGGCCTTACTTGCTAGGTGGCTTCGCCAGGCCGGCCATCGAGTAATCCTCGGGCACGCCGAAGAACGCGGCGCTCGGTTCGTGGCGATCGATCTGCGTCACTGTCATCGTCACACTCCCCGACCTCGGATCGTTGTGCTTCGTCTCGAGGTTCAGCCGCAGCGCTTCGGAATACCAATATTCATTCGTCACCGTCACTTCCTCTCCAGTTCCGCTTTCCACGGCCGTCATGATCTGCGTCTTACGCACTCCATGCACCTGAAGCCCCGCGATTGTGCGGTAGCCCAGGTCGTCCTGGCGCGTAAACTCGCTCGGTGGCGCGGCGGCCGCTGTCGGTGAGGCAAAATCATCTGGAGTGTCCGTTGCAGGAGGCCGATTCAGTATCATCGCCTGGTACGTCTTTTGTTTCGGATACAGATACTCAGTCATCCGGTTCTGGGGATCGTACAGATGAATCACGATCGCATCGGGCACCGTCTTAACCGTGGTTGGTACAAACGTCCGGTTTTCGTTGTGAATGCGCCCTTCGTTGTCCCGCCCAATCTCCCGCTCGGACCACAACTGCACGGTGCTACCGTTCGGCTGGATGTCCGTCCGCTCCACCCGCACCGTGCCTGAGAACGGCGCATTCGGAATCGGAGTCACGAAAATGCCGCCACCGGCCTGTGCGCGGACCGCCGGCGCACAGGCCGCAACGATTCCCAATGCACCACAACAAATACCCACCATCAGCTGCGAGCGCATGGCTGCCTCCGTGGATCTCTTGGCCCCAGTCTAGCCTCGATCGCCGTCCACCGGCAATCTGTCCCCTCGAACGAAAATTCCCCAGAAGTCTTGCAGGCAGTTGCTACCGACACGACGACTCTAAGGGAGTGATTATTCTTATGTCATTTCCCCTTGAAGGCGTCGAAATAGTGGTTTTCGCCGACATCCTCATATTCCTCTGCGACCGATATGCCAGCGGCTCCGAGCAGCTTCCTGTATTCCTCGGCTCCCAGGGAGATTGATTCCAGCCCTGTCATCGCATCGTTCCAAAGGTGAGGTTCGGCGGTCGAGGTGAATAACAAACGGCCACCCGGCGCCAGGATATCGGCGAATCTCCGGATCAGGCGATGCTGCTCTTCAGCCATGAGAAGGAACATCAGCCCAATCGACAAGACAGCATCGAAGGTTCGGTCAAAAAAGCTCGACTCTAGAACGGATTCGCAAACAACGGGTGTGCCGGGCAGGTTACGTTGGAATGCCGCAACAAACGATGGCGCTGCATCCACCCCGAAGACCTGAAGCCCTTCTTCGACCAGCACCACCGTGATAGGAAAACCAGGCCCGCAACCCAGATCAATCACGCTGCTGCCGCGCGGCAGTGTCTTCGCCCACTTTCGCACTTCCTTCACGCCGATTGCATTGGCCCGACTCTTGCCATTGCCACGCCGCGCAAGAAATTCTTCCGAGACTGATTCGTATCCACTGGATAGATCCACCGGTTGACCTTTTCGATCAGCAATCTAATCGGGTCCGGCCGAAGACTGCTGTCCCGAAGTCCGCACGCCCTGAAACGTACAATGGTGCCCCATAATCCCGCAGTTCCCCTGAATGGAATCGCCCTCAACCCGCCCGCGAAACGTAAATACATGGAATGTCTTGGTCTTGATCACGATATGTTGCAGGTTGATCGTGCCTTCAATTCCGCCGGATTGATTCGGCCCCTTAAAGTGCCCTGTCAGGTCGTTGCCGTTTTGAATGATCTGCAGATAGTGCGTGCCCGTTTTCCCATCGTCACCCTTGGTGTAGAAGGTCCAGTTGCCCGCCACATTCGCCGGTGGTTTTTCGGCCGGCGGAGCCTGGGCAACTCCGCTACTGGCCAATAAGAGTGTCAGGAACGCGAAGAGGACGAACCGCATCGTCTTGTTATATTTCTTCATGGTCTCTCCAAAACGTCTGTGGAACCGCGAGATAATTTCCATTCCGAGATAATTCCATACAAAGATAAACGGAATAGGGTCTCTCAGGGAGAGAGAAAAGGAGCTCATCAAAAGCATGTCCAGGGAACTGAACAGGCGCACAGTCCTCAGAAGCATTGCCGGCGCAGCGGCAGCCCAGATCGTCCCGCATCCGCTGCGCGCGGCTGGTTTTCCGCAGGCAGGCCCCGGCCAGCCCAACGGACGAGAGCGCGGCGAGATGGGCCGAATCTCCGGCGCTTTCCGCCGGCAGTTCTCCGTCCCAGCGCTCTCCGTCGCCATCTCCCGAAACGGCAAGTTCGTCTACGATGAGGCCGGAGGAATGGCCGACAAAGAGCACGCCCTGCAAGTGAACACCGGGAACCTCTTCCGCATCGCAAGCGTCACCAAGCCCATCACCTCGGTCACCATCTTCAGCCTGATCGAGAAGGGAAAGCTCAAACTCACCGACAAAGTCTTCGGCCCTGGTGGGCTCTTCGGAAACAAATACGGCAAGCCCCCCTACAAGCAATACGTCACCGACATCACCGTCGATGACCTCCTCACTCACACCTCCGGAGGATGGCCCAACGACTCGACCGATCCCATGTTTCAGCACAACTCCTGGGACCACGACAAGCTCATCACCTGGACCATCGCAAACGTGCCCCTCACTTACCCGCCCGGCCAGCACTGGGCCTACTCCAACTTCGGATACTGCGTCCTCGGCCGTGTCATCGAGCAGGTGACCGTCCAGCCGTATGACACCTACGTTGAGGCCAATATCCTCGCGCCTTGCGGCATCACCGATATGCGCATCGCCGGCAACACCCTTCATCAACGCGCGCCCAACGAAGTCGTCTACTACGGCCAGTACAACGAAAACCCCTACGACATGAACGTCACCCGCATGGACTCCCACGGCGGCTGGATCGCCACGCCCTCTAGCCTCGTCCAGTTCCTCGATCACGTCAACGGATTCGGCAACATGCCCAGCCTCCTCAAGCCCGAGACCATCCGCATCATGACCACTCCGTGTCCCGTCTATCCCAACACCAACGGCGCGGCCTACGCCCGAGGCTGGATGGTCCGCAACAACGGCATGGGAAACTGGTGGCACAGCGGCAGCCTGCCCGGATCGACCACCATCATGGTCCGCACTGCAACCGGATTATGCTGGGCCGCGCTGACCAACACCCGCACCCAGCCATCCACCGACATCAACGCCGCGCTCGACAACATGATGTGGAACATGGTCCGAAGCGTCCCCGAATGGGGAGCCTGACCTCCGTCACAGATTCAGCGCTGGTCAGACTCACCGTCTCGGCTGTGGCTCCGGGCACGATACGACGAAACCAGCCGCGCCACAATCACCGCGATATAGAAAATCCCAATCATGTTCTCGAGCGCCGCAATCAACCGCACATAGGGGTTCGTCGGAATAATCCCCCCATAACCCACGCCGCTCAGCGTAATCATGCTGAAGTACAGCAGCGTCCCGATCTTCTCTTCCGGAATGATTTGATTGAAGGGGTTGGCAATCAGCCGGCTCAATGCCCAATAGAGTTGCGAAAAGGCGATCGCGATCACCAGGTAGCAGATGAACGCCTCCGAGATCACGCTTCTCGTAATCTCCGGGACCCGGTCGAAGCGATCAAGAATCGCCCAAAGCACCGAACAGGACAACACAAAGCCCGCGATCGGCGCGAGGTGGGCATAAAAGTGGCGGGGATCGGCGAACGCCTCCAGTATCCGCGCCGCGAGCCAAACGCCAGCCACCGGGACCGCCACATACTTGATGATTCTGCGGTTTGCCATGTAACTGGCGCCGGCGAAGATAAGCACCATCAGCGTCAGCGCAAGAAACCCGCCGATCAGCGGGTGGCCGTCTGCCAGAGGCGAGACTAGAATCTCCGCGACAAAGGCCAACATCAGCGCCTCCGAGCGATACTTGTCCACCGCGACCTTCATAGCTCGTCTCATAAAGCGTTAGGACTCTCTCGCATATTCCTACCACGCTCCCGATCTGACTCCCGAATTGCCCCAATCTATGAGACGCTTAAGCGTCTGCACCACAGGAGCCGCACCCATGTGCTTCTCGGCAACAGCAAACTTCGTCGGCAGCGGAGTCCTCGGCGCCGTCGGCGTTGCGACCTTCACTAAAGTCAAGCACCGCCGCGAACTCCTCTTTGCCTCGCTGCCCACTCTCTTCGCCGTTCATCAGTTCATCGAGGGGTTCGTCTGGCTCGGCCTCGACGGAATCCTTCCTGCTTCCGTCGCTCACAACATGGGCGCGGCCTTCGTGCTCTACGCCCAGGGACTGCTCCCATTCGTGCTGCCGCTTAGCGTGCTGCTCTTCGAACCCGATCACCGCAGCCGGCGGCGTATGCTTCCCTTCGCCGTTCTCGGCGCGCTCACCACGCTCTATATGCTCTGGGGACTCACCGCCGACCCCTTGCGCGTCTACGTCGAACACAACAGCATCGTCTACATCAACGACGCCACCAACAACACTGCGCTCGCCATCCTGTATGTGATCTGCACCTGCGGCTCGCTCTTCTTCTCCAAAGTCCGCCCGATGATCGTTTTTGGAGCGCTCAATCTCGTGATCCTGCTCATCGTCATGGCCGTCCGAAGATACGCCTTCACCTCGGTATGGTGCGCCTACGCGGCCGTCGCGAGCATCGTCATCCTCGGCTACTTCTGGACCAGCGGTCACCTCCGGCCCTTCAAATACGCCGAGCAGATGTAATCCGGAAACACCGCCATGAAACCCGAACCAATGTCATCCTGACGGCCATCGGAGGGAAGTCGCAGCCGTCCGGAAACAGCCGCCCGTCCGCTGCAAGTCTCTTCCAATAATGCCGAAGGCATTCCGGTGGAAGCCGAGGGCTTTAGCCCTCGGAAACAGGGCGAACGGAAGAGGCCTTTAGGCCTGGGCTCTCTCTAACCCGGATAGCAACATTGACTTCCACCACCGCGTGCCGCGCAATCAACTTTCGGCTCGGACCCGTTCCTCGAGTAACCGTCTTCGCCGCGCCCAGCATCCTACTAGCAAACGGGCAAGCAACAAGACCTGCGAGAGGCGGAACAATGCTACTGTCGTTGAACAAAGATCGGCTCAAGCACTTCATTGTCCTGGCTTGTATCGGAGACGGCGTCCTGGCCATCGTAAGACCAAGACGCGACGCAAACACCTGGAGCGTCGGTCCCGCTCCGTGGAGGAATCTCATGCAGGCCTTGGGCCGCCGGCCCGCTCTCACCCGCATGATCGGAGCAGCTGAAGTCGTAGGAGCCATCTGCTGGATCGTCTCCCACGACCCTCCGAGTTAGACAGCGCTTCTACGCCAACGCATTCCTCACAATCACTTCCTTATAAAACTCCGAACTCATCTTCGGAGTCCGCTTCTGCGTCTTGAAATCGACATACGTGATCCCGAACCGCTTGCTATAACCATCCGCCCACTCGAAGTTATCGAGCAGACTCCACAGAAAATAACCCTTCACCGGAATCCCATCCGCTGTAGCCCGCTGCAACTGCGTCAAGTAGTTGCGCAGATACATCACCCGGTCGGAATCATAGACATGCCCGTCCGCCGCAATCTTATCGTCCGACGAACAGCCATTCTCAGTGATGTACATCTCCTTCACACCCCACGTCTCAGCCACCAGCCTCGGCAGCCAGTACATCGCCTCCGGCCCTACATCAAGCCACGGCGAGTACATGTGCGGATACGACGACGGGTCCGGCACCACAGCATAGCCCAGAGCGTTGTCGGCGGCGCGCACGAACTCGGGCCGATAGATATTCAGCCCCAGGAAGTCCATCGGACTCGAGATGATCTTCATCTGCTCCGGCGTAAACTTCGGCGCGTTGGCGCCAAGCTTCTTCAGATAAGCGTCGGTGTACTTGCCCTCCATGATCACCGTCAGATACTCCGCATTCTCCTCGCGAAGCGCGGTATGAGCGGCGCGAATATTCGCTTCGTCCTCGATCAGCGGCGTGGTGGCTTTGGCATCCTGCGCCAGGCCAACCTTCGTCCCCGCCTTGGTCGCGGCGCGGATCGCCTGCACCGCCATCCCATGACCAAGCACCGAATAATGCCGCACCTGCGCCAGTGCCCCGGGAGCAAGCTTCAGCCCGGGCGCAAACATCCCATTGCCATAACCCAACTCGACGAACGAGTCCAGCTCATTCATCGTCATAAAGTTCGAGATGCGATCGTTGAGCTGCCCGGTCGTGTAACCGCAGTAGTCGGCGAACGCCTTGCACGTATCGATGTTCTGCCAGCCCCCTTTGTCCTCGAGCGCCTGCGGCAGGTCCCAGTGATAGAGCGTGCAGTACGGCTCAATGCCCGCGCCGCGCAGCTCATCCACCATCCGCTTGTAAAAATCCAGCCCCTTTTGATTCGGCGTGCCCGTGCCGGTGGGAAATATCCGCGGCCACGCAATCGAAAACCGGCAGGCCTTTAGCCCCAGCGCCTTCATCAGCCCGATGTCTTCCTTGTAGCGATGGTAGTAGTCGTCGGCGACATCGCCGGTGTCGCCGTTATGCGTCTTGCCCGGGATATGCGAAAAAGTGTCCCAGATCGAGGGACCCCGCCCATCCTCCTTCACCGCGCCTTCCACCTGGTAAGAAGCCGTCGCCGATCCCCACAGAAAACCCTCAGGGAACGAATGAAGCGAAGGCGCAGGCAACGGCGAAGACTGAGCACCGGCGTTAGGAGAAAGGGAAGTCTCCGACAGTGCAAACGAGGAGGGAAGGAGAGTGCGCGCAGCAGCAAGACTGGCGCCGGCCTGGATAAATTTTCTACGGTTCAATGGATGCTCCGATCATTCCTTAAAGGAACGCAGCTCATCCATACTATCCCCAAACCGATTTAAGTGGCAGAAATTGATGCAGCGAGGCCGGCGAGGGCTTCCGGCGCACTAGTGAAACTCGTTTCAAGAATGTCGCGAATCGGCGAAATGGGTTTATGCTTGACGCGAGTTTATCCCGGATGCTGTTTTAGAGGGCGAAAGTGAGGTTCCGGATAACATGAGCATCTCGAAGCGCAAAATCGCAAAACCGAGCGCAGCCATTGCAGCTGCCGTGACTCTCTCCCTCTCAGGATGCAATGGTTGCACTCCCCTCGTGCAACAGGTTTGGATAGCCGATACCTACAACAACCGGGTTCTCGATTTTTCGGCCCTCAATCTGCCATCAAACGGTGCGAACCAGGTTGTCGGCCAACCGGATTTCGTGTCGCACGGCAGCAACTTCAGCTCTTCCAAAGTCAGTGCCAAAGGGTTCAGTTTCCTTCAGGGAATGGCATTCGATAAGGCGGGCAACATGTGGGTCGCCGACACCGGCAACAATCGTGTGCTCGAGTTCGCCAAAGATCCCAAGTCGGTTTTCAACGGGGTTGTGACAACTGCCAGTGTGGTGATTGGCCAGCCGGACTTCAAATCCAGCGCCAATGATTTTGGTCTTGCCTCTACCAATGCGAAGGGACTCGACGGGCCCCTTGCGCTGGCGTTCGATGGTGGCGGGAATCTCTGGGTGCTGGACGGCGACTGCCGCGTAGTGGAGTTCCAGCCGCCGTTCCCTACGAGCGGCGCGGCCGCCAGCCTGGTAATCGGCCAGTCGAACCTCAACTCGGGTTGCCTGGAATCGGGGGCGATGTTCCCGGACCCTACAGGAATGGCAATCGATTCTCATGGCGACCTATTCGTGGCTGATTCAATCTCGGGGGTGTTTGAGTTCAAGCCGCCATTTTCAACTGGCATGGGGCCGAGCCTGACCATCGGGAAAAACGTTTGCGACAATCTCGACAAGTTCAGCATCTGCTCACCGGGTCCGCTGGCGGTTGACGGGGCCGGCAATCTCTGGGTGGCTGACATTAGTCGGGTCCTCGAGTTCCCGACGCCCTATACCAACGGCGCCAGCCTCGTCCTCGGCCAGGGGGACTTCACCACCACCGACTTCAACTGGTGTCCCTCGCCATGTACTCCCGGCACCGGCAACCCCAACTCGACTGGTTTCTCTTTCGTTCAGGGCGTGGCGGCTGACAATCTGGGCAACGTCTACGTCTCCGACGGTTCGAATAATCGTGTCGTCGAGTTCATACCGCCGTTATCGAACGGCAAGCCGGCTACTGTGGTCTTCGGCCAGGGTAGTCTCTCTACCAACACGGCAGGCGCCAGCCAGAGTGCGATCAGCAACCCGTTCGGTGTCACCACACCACCACAGTAACGGCGCGGACGAACTGTGTCGTAGTCACGATTTCACTATGGAATGATTCGCCTCAACTCACGGCTGATAGAGCCAGGCATGGTTGACCGCAGGCCCACCAGGTCGGGCATAGCCACCCACGATCAAAACTTCGCCATTCGAAAGCCGCGTCGCGGTGGAGAAGAGATAGCTGTCGAGCTGGCTTCCTCCTACGGAGCGAAACGCGTTGGAGACCGCGTCGTATATCTCCGGCTGCGCTGCGCCGCCCGCGATAAGAATTCGACCTCCGCCAAGCGGCACCACCGCTTTCTTGAGCTTGAACCGCGAGAAGTTCATCTCCGGCCCCGGCTTCAACGTCCCTGAAGCCGGATCGTAGATAGATGTGGAAGCGACTCTCTGACCCCAGGCTCCGCCAACCTGCCCGCCCGCAATCAGAAGCCTCCCGTCCGGCAACAAAGCGGCCCCATATTTTGCTCTCGCAATCGTAAAGCCATTGGCCACGGTAAAGCGCCCGGTAGTCGGATCATAAAGTTCTCCGCCCGCATCGTTCGCGGCGAGCACCTGACCATTATTCAGTTGAATCAGCACCGACGCACCAGCCAGAGAGCGCATACTGCCGGTCGCTGAAAAGGTTTTTGTAGCAGGATGGTACAACTCCGCGCTCGCGACCCGCTCGCTGGCCGACGTTTCGTTGCCGCCGACAATCAGTACATCGCCATCCTGCAACAAAATGGCGCTCGCTCCGCCTCGCCGCGTAGTCATGTTGCCAACCGCAGTAAAGGTTCCGGAGGAAGGATCGTAAAGCTCCGCGCTTGCCAGGTAGCACGAAACATCGCACCAGGAACCGCTCCCGCCACCGGCAATCAGCACCTCGCCACTATGCAGCAACGTTGCGGTAGCGCCCCATCCACGAGGCGAAAGCATTCTGCCTGCACTGATAAATTTGCCTGTCTTTGGATCGTAGAGTTCAGCCGTAGGCTCGATGACCCCATTGCGCGCCATGCCACCCGCGATGAGTACCTTACCATTCGGGAGCAGGGTGGCCGTGTGATCGAAACGAGGCTCCAGAGTGTTGCCGGTCTGCAAAACGCGACCTACGGTGTCGGCATTGAGAGTTCGGGCCGTCAGCGGTGGAAGGAGCCAGATCGATACAAGAAGTATGAGAACCGGAACCGCAGCGGAATGTCAACAACGCACCCGCATCGAACCATCTCCACTAGCCTTCGCTTCTTGCTGTAGGTGGCCTAGCTGTTCTTCGCCTTCAACAAAGCCAGCCCTTTATTCAGCTGGTCATCCGCCGGAGGAGGCCCGGTCGGCTTCTCTTCGTTCTCTGCCGCGATCTGTTCTTCGAGGCTCGGCACCACGATGACATTCGGAGTCACCGCATCGTCCTGGATCTTCTTCCCCGAGGGCGAAGCATACTTCGCCACCGAGAGAATCACCGCGCCGCCGCCCGGCAACTCCAGCGTCTTCTGCACCGAGCCGTCGCCGAAGGTGCGGTCGCCGACCACATCGCCGCGCTTGTTGTCGAGCACCGCGCCCGCGATCAACTCGCCCGCGCCGGCGGTTCCATGGTTCACCAGCACCACCAGCGGCGCCGAAGTAATGAACTCCGGCTTCTGCGCGGTGAATACCTGCTCGGGAAACTTCTGTCCTTCAAGAGTCGCGATCGTCCCCGTTTCCAGGAACGCATTCGCCAGCCGGATCGCCTGCTGGTCGTCGCCCTCGGCCACGTCGCGCAGGTCAAGCAGCACTTTGCGGCTCTTCGGAGCGGCCTTTAACTTGCCGATCACTTCGTCAACGCGCGCCTTCGTGAGCACCACCGGCTTCAGATAAAGGATCGTCGAGTTGTCATACTCGGTCTCGCTCAGCGCCGGAATCTCATCCGCCAGCTTCACCCGCGTCAGAGTGACCTTGTCCGGCTCCGCCTTGCGTGGCCGCACCAGCGAGAACGTAACGCTGGTGCCCGGCTGGCCTTCCAGCAGCAGCCGTACCAGCGCAACCGACATCTCACGCGTCGACTGCCCTTCGATCGACTCGATGATGTCGCCGTCCTCGATCTGTTGTTTGTCCGCAGGCGAGCCCGGAATCACCGACACTACCGTCGCATAGCCATAGCGCTTCGACACATTCAGGCCGGTCACGCCCACCGTCGAGTTCTGTCCTGCGCTCTCGAGGTGCTGCTTGTAGGTCGTGTATTCGGCCGGAGAAAGATAGCTGGAGTCGGCGTCCAGCCCTTCGAGCAGGCCATGCAGCGCGCCGTCGGTCACCTTGTCGATGTTCGGGTCAACCACGTAGTCGGTCTGCACTTTCTTGAGCACTTCCTCATACACACCGATCTCGCGGTACGCGCCATCGCTGCTCTGCGTGTTTGCGCGCACGCCCCTCAGCCCAAGGCCGCCCAGAAACACCACCAACACCAATACCACCGAAACACCGAAGATCGAACGCCGAAAGCCTTTGGACATGACACCGCTCAAGGTCCCGCAGGGACCATATCTAATAATGATACCGTAACGCTTTGACGATTATCACGCCGGATTCGATAGCCGGGCACCCCATTCAAGCCATTCATTGGCTTGAGTGGGAGAAACAGAGCTCCCGCTCCCCAGCCATCACCGCTTCAACCCGCCAATCACCTCAAAGAACACCGGCTCATCGCTCCGGCGACCCTCCAGATTGGCCACCCATCCCCCTTTTACCGAGATACACGTCCAGACGACATCCCGCGAATTGGAGGGGTTGTCGGCCCTCAAACAGCTTGCTCCGTCCGGAATCGCCACCGGCGTTGTCTCTACAAACTTGGCTCCTTCGTGAGTCTGGCGAAACATCTTCATCCATAGGTTGGTCTGCTGCTGAGCCGTGACCCCAGGGTCGGGAGAGATCACCGTAACAAAGATCGACTGCGGTGGCAGGCGATGAATGATCGTCGGCGGCATCCGCCGCAAACCCAGTCCTTGCGGAGTCGCCATCTCATCGTCTTCACCCGCCTCGTTGTCCGCAATCCACGGCCACGGTACCCGCACATACAGGCCGCGATAGTTCACCCGGCCCTGGGGGTGAAAAACACGCCACAGCGAAGCCGTAACGATCGGGCTGTACCAACCCGAAACCCCCACCAGACCAAGCGCCGCAACCACAAGCATGGTGCGAGACAGCCAGACAGGAATCTTCCCGGGAGTCTTCATCGGTTGGTGGGAGAATCGTGAGCGGAAAAAGCGTCAATGTATCCTTCCACGCAATCCCGCCAATTACCAACAGATTTCCGCGTCGGAACTGTAAATTTCTTGGGCCTGTGAATTTCTCAGTGGCCGCCATGCCCCAGCGGCCGCGCCGTCCCCTCCACCTGCTGAACAGGGCGCCTCTGCGAACGCTGTCCCAGCAGAAACATCGTCCCGCCAAAGACCAGCATCACAATGCCCCAGACCAGGTTGATGTTCATCCCCACCGACTTCGCATAGATCGGGCTCCCCATCGTCGCCAGCCCATAGATCGACAAAATCGCCCCCACAATCAAAAACATCAACCCCATCGGAATACGAAGATCCAGATTCATCGAAAGACCCCTCCTTCAAACGTGTCACCTTTAGCGGAGCGTATTGCCATGTAGTGAAGTTCTTCTGGCTAACTCGCGCTGGATGGTCCCGAACTCACTGTTGTACCGCACGGGCGCAAGTACCGTTCCATTATCCAAAGGGACTATATGTATCACTGTATCGCGGTCCTGCGAGTAGAACGCGAAGTCGGTCATTGATCCGGGCGCGATCTGGAGACGATCCACCTGACCTCCATCTACCGAAGCAAACCGGTCACTAAATGTCACCTTACCCTTATCGTCCGTGAACCAGCATTCTATTGATGGTTCAGAGTCCGACTTGCAGCCGACCCACTCTCCGACACGGTGGAATTCCAATGGCGTGTGCGGACCTGAAACCCATGTCGAAGATACCGGCATCCAGTCAGGCCTCCTCGGCTCCGTGCTTGGCCATTCGAGGCGAGCAAATATCGCCGCCACAAGAATAAAAGGAAACCCGACCAACACAGTCAGGAAGAATCGTCTGATCAGGAATCCCATGAGGTATCCTCCGATCCGGCAGGAGTTATCGGCCTAGTCTTCTGGTCACTGAGTCCCTAGCCCCTGCCTAAAGACGCTCCTACCTGAAGATGATGTTGAGACCCACCAGCAGCACAATCAACCCCACCGCCAAAGTCGAAGGCCGCGACCACCAGCTCATCGTATGCTCCACCGGCTTCGGAGTCAGCGAGTAAACCAGCCCCACCAGGTCCTTCTCCTCGCGCGGCTTCGTGAACATGCTGATCACCACCGTCAAAACAAAGTTCACCGAGAACGCCCAGATCGCCGTCCAGAAATTCTGCGCCATGTCGCTCGGATAGCTATGCACCACCGCAATCCACCCGCCATGAATCCCCGGATGCGCATCCACCGGCAGCGTTAGCCCATGATGAATAACCGCCGCCAGCGTCCCGCTCACCAACCCGGTAAATGCCGCGTGCCCCGTCGTCCGCTTCCAGAACATTCCCAGCAGAAACGTCGCAAACAGCGGCGCATTCACAAACGAGAACACCAGCTGCAGCGTATCCATAATATTGTTGAACGAAGTCGCCGCATACGCCGCGCAGATCGACAGCAAGATTCCCCCCACCGTCGCCCACCGCCCCATCTTCAGATAATGCGAATCCGGCGCGCCCTTATTGATGTAGCCCTGGTAGAGGTCATACGTCCAAACCGTATTGAACGCGGTCACATTCCCCGCCATCCCCGACATAAAGCTCGCCAGCAGCGCCGTCAGCCCCAGCCCCAGAATCCCGGTAGGGAAGTAGTGCAGCAGCATATTCGGAATCGCCAGGTCATAGTCGAGCAGCGGCTTGCCTGCCTGGTCATACAGCACCTTGCCGTTCACCGGGTCAACCTTCACCGGAATCAGCCCCTTGCCGGGCGGCACGACCTGCCCATGCGCCGCATCTTCCACAGCAATCCCGTTCACAATCTTCGCCGAGCTTCCCGTCATCGGAGTGGCAATCGCCAACAGCCCCGGCAAAATCACCAGGAACGGAAAGAACATCTTCGGAATAGCAGCAATCAGCGGCACCCGCCGGGCGTTTTCTTCAGAATCCGTAGCCATCGCCGTCTGGATCACCAGGAAGTCCGTGCACCAATATCCAAAACTCAGCACAAACCCCAGCCCCATCGCCAGCCCAAAGACCTCAACCCCCAGCGGATTCGTATTCGCATGAGTCATCCCCCGCCACGCATGCGAATAAGCCGACGGCAGCGCCGCCTTCAAACCATCCCAACCACCCACATTCCGCAACCCCACCCATACCAGCGGCAAAAAACCCGCCACAATCAGGAAGAACTGCAGCACCTCGTTATAGATCGCCGAAGTCAACCCGCCCAGGAAGATATATCCCAGCACGATGATCGCCGAGATCACCACCGCGAAGTGGAAGATCCACCCCAGCGGCAGCCCCATGTGATTAAACAGCCCATCGAACACATGCAAAGTCTGGATCAGCCGCGCCATCGCATACATCGAGATGCCCGACGAAAGCACCGTCATCGCCGCGAACGAACAGGCGTTATAAACCCGCGTCTTGTCGTCATACCGCAGCCGCAAAAACTCCGGCACCGACCGCGCCTTCGACCCGTAATAGAACGGCATCATGAAGACGCCCACAAAAATCATTGCTGGAATCGCGCCCAGCCAATAGAAATGGCTCGTCGCAATGCCATACTTGGCCCCCGACGCCCCCATCCCGATCACTTCCTGCGCGCCCAGGTTGGCCGAGATAAACGCCAGCCCGCAAATCCACGCCGGCAGCGCCCGCCCCGCCTGGAAGAAGTCCTTGCTCGTCTTCATGAACCGCTTCAGCGCAAAGCCGATGCCCAGCACAAAGACGAAGTACAACAACATGATCAGCCAATCAACAAATGTCAGATTCACCAGAGTCCGCCGTCACCTTCCCCAAGCAAGAATAAGATCGTCACCCACGAACGTCGGGTGCCCCATTCAAGCCCGCCGTTGGCTTGAGTGGGAGGAACAAATCTCCATCCACAACACCGTGTCATCCTGACCCTGAGCAAAGCGAAGGGGAAGGACCTGCGTTGTCCCAAATCTCCGCTCGTCACGTCGTACGTCAAACTCATCGAAACCGGGTGCCCCAGGTTCGCGAAGCTAACCTGGGGCTTTTCGCGTAGATACACGCGCCCCAACCCTAAATCCCAACCGCCGGAACACGCCAGCGAATTCCCAATGTACGCGGTTTCACAATCACCGTCCAGGGATGGACCGGTCACTACGGCTGCTGGCAAGCCTCTGGCGTCAATGAGCCGTTTGGTTTGTAGTGGGAATACGTCTCGTCGGTTTGCCCGGACTTTTCAAAGACGACCACAACCTTCGCATGAAATTGCATGGTGAAGTGCGATGCTAGCCACATCTCTTTATCATCGATCGGCGACTCTTCCAGCTCAAATCGGGTGCCAGGCTCAACCCGCGCCAGGAAGCCTGCGATCATCACTGGGTGCATGACCTCAGCCTCGACCTTCGCCCAGCGAAACGATGTCTGCTCAACCCATAAACGCCCGCGCATTCCCGTCAGCACCTTGTCCTCTGCATTCTTGGGCTGATATCCCGGTTTTGGGCTCGCAGTCAGAACATATGTCTTGTATCCGCGGACCGTCTCCGTGCCCGCTAGCTTGTAGTCCATAGCGTCCGTCATCTGCTCCAGCAAGCCTTGGTCCCGCTTTCGCTCTTTCTCGTATTGCGCCACGCGTCGCTGTCGCTCCTGCGCGGACTCCTCCTGCCGGTGCTTGACCGCCGCTTCATATTTCTGCTTCTCCGACTCTTCCGCCTCTTTTGACAGCGCGCTTCCGTTGGTCGCGACCAGACGGTTATACGGAGACCCGGCGATCATCATCACCTCAAACGTCTTCGTACCCGCCTTGTTCCGGTCCGTCTCGCAGAAGTCATACTGCGGCGCCTTCGCCCAGTCCGCGCGGGTCGCTTCAGCCGATCGGCGCACAATCTCCTCGGCCGACGGCGGCGCGGTCTGGCCCAAACCAGAAACCGCAATGAGCAACACAGGCAGAACGAGCCAACCCGCAAACCCTCCCTTGGCGATCGGTCTCGATCGAGCCATCACGGAAAGCCACTGCCTTTCGCAAAGCAATCGGGTATCGACCTACCCAAAACTTATGATGCTCTAAAAGAAGATTGCATCACAGCATCGCCGGTTGCAGGATACCGGTCCCCGGGTTCGCGAACTGAACTTGGGTTGAGATCAACTGCTGGTGCCTCATTTAAGCCCGCTTTTGGCTTGAGTGGAAGGAACAAAATCCCCACCACAAAAAGGCTGTCATCCTGAACGAAGCGAAGGATCTGCGTTGTCCCGAATCTCCGCACGAAACCGACCGGGCGACATGAACAAGCTCGCAGCTCCTTTCGCTCTAGACCGTAGGATTCCCAGCGATACTCTTTGCGATTCCCGCCGCGACCGGTACTTCATATCGTTTGCCTTGATAGGCAAGGACCATCAGCATCAGCCACGCGACCAGCGTCACCAGCGACACCAGCAGCGAAAGCAGCCCCACAAAAGAGAAGAAGCCGAAATACCCGCCGCCAAAAAAACCAAACAGCAGCACAAACCGGAGAATGGTGAGCGCTCCGAAGACCACGATCGACTGCGCCGCATGGAAGCGCACAAACGGCCGCCTGTCGATCAGCAGGAAGATGATGCCCGTAAGCCAGCCCAGGGCATAGCACAGGCATCCCGCCAGGTTTTCCTGCAAGCCACTCGCCGGGACCACCGGCACACCCGGAGCCGGAGCCCAGCCCCCCGCCGGCGGCGCCGGAGGAGGTGGAGGTTGAGCTGACCAGCCTTCAGCCGGTGGTGGTGGAGGAACCGCCGCGCCCACCGCCGCGCCGCAATGAGGACAGAAGGCAACTCCCTCTGCCACCGAGGAACCGCATTTGCCGCAGAGTGCCATGCAAGGCCTGACCTTTCCGTCGCGTGCTGACGAGGAGACCGGGGATAATCCGTGGGCACAGCCCGCAACCAGATTTGAAGACGCACCAAAACCTACGTCAAGCCACTATCTGAAGTCAACCTTTCTCTACAGAACTCCCAATGGAGATTCTCCAGACACCACCATTTCCCCTTGTCTTCAGCCAACTCGATCCCAAAAAATCAGAAGCTCCGCAAAAGAAGCTCTCTTGCGCTCGCCAGCACTCTCTCTCGCATCGCGGGCTCGGGCAGCATCCGCGCGATTTCAATTGCCCCGACCATCGTTGAAAAGATGGAAAAGAAAGCGCGCTCTTTATCGGCAGTTCGCTCGCCAGGCATAAACGGAAGCATTCGACTCCTGTATTTCTTTAGTTCCTCAAAGATCTGGGGCTTCATCGCCTCATCGGCCCTCGCCAACTCGGGCGCAAGCGCCGGCAAGGGGCAACCGTACTCGACGTGGTCGCAATATTCCAGGCTCAGGTAAGTCTTCACTATCGCCTTCCACGCCGTCTCGGGCGTGGACTGCTCCCCGGCATGAGCAAGGCGGTCGGCTATCTCCTGGAATGCCTCGCTCACCGACTCCATGAGCAACTCGTCCTTGCTTCCGAAATGCTTGTAAAAACCTCCGTGGGTCAAACCGGCGTCCTTCATAACGGCTGAAACTGCTGCGCCGGTTATGCCTTCGGCGCGAACGCGCCGCGAGGCGTCTTTCACAATCTTCTGATGGATTTCGGCTTTGTGTTCAGGCTTATAACGCATGGCTCATTATAGGATGTTGAAAATCATCTAACGGCCCAACCCCTCCGCGCTCGACCCGCTTAAGAAAATCTGAATCTATAGGATGATACGAATAATCCTATGCGCAGGAGGCCATATGACGCCGCAAACTATCTTCCAAATCCATCTCGTTTTAGGTTATGTCGCATGCCTGCTGTGCTTCAGCGTGTACATTCTTCCCAGGCTCAAGTCGATGGAACGGATTGACGCGCACCGAGTCATCGCTACTGTGCACAGCTTCCGCTTCTTCGGGCTGGTCTTTCTTCTGCCAGGCGTCGTCGGCCCCAATCTCCCCGCAGGCTTCGCCACCTTCGCCGCCTACGGCGACTTTGCAACCGGACTCCTGGCCATCATGGCCCTTCTCACGGTAAGAGTGCGTCCGCTCTTTTGGTCGTTCGTCGTCGCCTTCAATCTCGTGGGATCGGTTGACATCCTTCTCGCTTATTACCACGCCATCAAGGCCGGTCTTCCGGCGGTCGCCGGGCAGTTAGGCGCCGTATATGTGGTCCCGATTCTCTATGTGCCAATGCTGTTGATCACGCACTTCGTCGCTATCTATTGGTTGGTGCGTCCGCAACCCAGGGGAGCTCCTGTCCTCATCGGCGGTGCGGTCGCATCCTGATTCGGATCTCTCGAACCACATTTCATGGAAGGAGAAGAACCATGCTTCAACCCATACTCATCACCGGCGCAGCTGGCGGAACCCAGGGCTCCACAGGACGCCGAATAGCAACCCTTCTACTCGAAGAAGGTATTCCAGTTCGCGCCTTCGTCCATAAGCTGGATGCAAGGTCCGAGGCTCTCCAGGCACTCGGTGCGGAAGTGGTGCAAGGCGATCTCTTGGACCCAGACTCAGTCCGCACTTCTTTCAAAGGGATAAAACGCGCCTACTTTACCTACCCCGTAGCGGATGGGCTGCTCGAAGCAACCACGATCTTTGCAACCGCCGCACGCGAAGCAAACACCGAGCTCGTGGTCAACAACTCGCAACTTCAACTTCAGGGTGCGCGCAAAGCGCCGAGCTTTCGCAACATGCAACACGGACTGGCAGATCGTATCTTCGACTGGGCAGAGGTGAAAACCGTTCATCTGCACGCGCCGCCATACTATGAAAACGTCCGCGCGCTGGTAAGAAAGAGTGTCGCCGAACAGAACACAATATTCCTGCCATGGGGCGACGGCAGCGCCACAATCCGCCTGGTAGGCGCAGAAGACGTCTCTCGTGTCGCCGCTACGCTGCTGGCTGATTCAGAGATTCCTGCGGCAAACGCGTATGATCTGATCGCCGCATCACCCACAGTGAGGCAGATAGTCGACACCCTGAGCGCCACGCTCCAGCGACCGATACGCTATGTGAGCATCACCGATGAGCAGTGGGCCGACGCTGTGAGGGCTTACATCAATCCTCACGCGCTCGATCATCTGTCGCACCTCTGGCAATACTTTCGATCATCGGAAAGACAGACCGACGAAGACGCTCCCGGCGTCACCGATACAATTTGCACCATCACCGGAAACCCCGCGCAGACACTGGAGGACTTCTTCAAAGCCAACGCAACACAATTCGAAAGTATCGCGGCCGCAACCTGATCGCTCGTCGCGGTGTGAAGGCAACTCCCTCTGCCACCAGAGAACCGCATTTGTCGGAGAATGCCACGCAAGGCCTGACCATCGCGTGATGACGAGGAGACTGGGAATAATCCGTGGGCACAGCCCGCGACCAGATTTGAAGACGCACCAAAACCTACGTCAACACACCATCTGAAGTCAGCCCGGCGGAATTCCTGATAGGATTTTCCAGACATCAGCCCATCGTTTCCCCATCACCCGAAACGTTCCATCCCCGATCGTCACCATCTCAACAAGATCTGCGGTCCAGAAAGGTAAGAAAAATCATGCGGGAGTCCAACGAGCGTAACCCATGCGAAGATCGTGGCTGCGATTGCTGTCTCCATTTCAGAGAGGAATGGACTGCCGGAAGTATCTATCGCCCCGGCGAAGCCGTCCCCTACAACGGCTCTAGCTACGTCGCCATTCACTGGAACCAGAATGATCCGCCACCCAGCGGCAACTGGGCGCAGATCGCCTCCAAGGGCGACGCCGGTCCAGCGGGAGCGGCCGGAGCGGCAGGCCCCGCCGGCCCGCAAGGCCCCGCCGGAGCCTCGACCGGGACCGACGTCTACAGCACCTCTAGCTTGACCGACCCCGTGGGCATTCTTTTCGTCCCCGATGGGATAGACTTTGCGGCACTCTCGCTTCCCGGGGGTTCTTACGTGCTCATGGCGACAGTTCTGATGCAGAACGTCGATACCGACGACCAGAACTGGACGCTTGAACTTCGCCAGGGCGATACCCTGTTGTTCACTGCTCGAGGCCGCATCGGTTCAGACCAATTAGGCAGCGGCACTGTGATGGTTCCATTCACTGCCAACACCGACTCGGCGGTCGGAGTCACGGTCCGCGGATATGGATTCAACATCGTGGTTTCCACAGATACCCTGCCACCGTTTAGCCTTATGGCGATCAAGGTCGGCCAAATCTTGGCGAGCGTATGAGAACGGCCAGTTATCATCCTGAGCGGAGCGCGAAGCGCGCAGTCGAAGGACCTGCGGTGTCCCGAATCTACGCACGAAATCAATCTGCGATGCTCCCACACAAACCCGGGTGCCGGGTGCCCCATTCAAGCCCGCTCTTGGCTTGAGTGGGAGGAACAAATCCCCACTCCATAGCAATTGTCATCCTGAGCGAAGCGAAGGACCTGCGGTGTCCCGAATCCCCGCACGAAATCAATCTGCGGTGCTCCCACAAGCCTGGTGCCCCATGTCTCGCCTTTGAGACTTGGGATAGCGATGTGTCAATCCGAACGGTTCTCCCTCAAACACCCCGATGTACGACTATCGAAAACCGGCAAAGTAAGTCCTAACGACAATTACAGACGACAAACGAACACGCCATTCGCTAGTCGCCAGTTTTTGCACCGGTCAATGAGGCATTCAAAGCCTTGAGACGACGATGCAGTCGCTCGAGGTCCTCATAGATATCCGATTCGCTGGGCCCACCACTGCGCAGATAGGTCATATATGCCCTTAGGGCGGGATTCCCAGCACAAACATCGACATAGGAAAAGAACCAGTCGTATGCCTGTTGCAGAGTTATGATCCCATCTCTTTCCAACATGCCCACGTCCTCAAGCGGGCCGAGGATAAGATCATCGATCTCATAGGTGCTAATGGTCTTTCCGGCAATCCCTAGCTCTTCAAGGCGCTGAGACAGAGCCTCGTCCCCCACATCGACTTCGAAATGGGGTATCGGACTTTCTACAAAAGCCAATAGATCCTCATCCACCAGGAAGAAAAGGCGTCGTGTATCCGCCGTGAAGAATGCGGCTCTTAGTTGAAGTATGAAGGTTGCTTTATTGGTCTTTGCTAAGTCGCCCAACTGCTTCCAGGCAGCATAGGCTAGCACAAGCGTGCCCATCGCAATAACCGCAGTTCCTAGGGCTGTCACCATCGCCCAAAATATCGCAGGATCTTGCGCGGTTTTTGCCCAGAGCAGCTTTGACCAGGCGTAAAGAGAAATCATGATCTATACACCAAATCCAAGGAAGGTCATTGCCTTCCCAACGTTCACGGAGGTCGAGACCCGCCGGTGCGGCCTTCGGGTCGCAACGTGGCTATGCCCCGGCCTGCTTAATCCAGTCGCGAATGACGCTACCGATCCTCTCAAGATCGGAGCCTGCCAACTCCCCACTGTGCATAATGACGTTCCTAGAGCGCTCAAGCGTTCCGATAATCTGTCGAACCCAGTCCTGATCGCGAAGGTGAACCTCGAACTTGTCCCAATTCTGGGAAATGATCGAGCTGAGGTCGCCGAATTCTGTATAGTTCAGCAAACGATCGCCTCTGGGAGCGTGCCAACGTATCTTGGCTTCCTCATCCCTTCGACTCTCGGCCTTTTTCCTAATTTTTTCGCTCACGCAAAGCGTCCACCAGTCCTCACCGTCGGATTCTAGGAGGCGCTTTGCAACAAACTCACGAACGGAGTTTTCGAAGGCAGCCATCGCCGTATAGGCGGTGGCCATGCGACGCGCCTTCACCACATACTCCGGATCCAGCAGGTCTAAAGCCACACTTCGTGCTATACCATGCTCAATGCTCGGCGACCGGCCCAAACGCAACTCCCGGTGAGTACCGTCTAGGGCCTGCTCAGTGAGTAAACCGCGAAAGGCGAAAGCATACAACTGGTCATCCATGGAAATTGTCCATCAGAGCAAATGCCTTCTTAAACTCTCGAATATTGCGTCGAACACGGCTGCGTCCCTCGTTTCTGGCAAAACGATCTGAATGTTGTAATGCAATTCACGAAGGTTCAAACGATCGGCTTTGCCTTTGGCTTGATCATCTGGCTTAGCCGCTTCCTCGATCTTCATCGATTCGCTCTCCACAGGCGGTGGTTTCAGGTCGGAAACAACCTTCCGGGACGACTGCCAGTCCGCCAGTTCCGCCAATGACTTAAAGGTCTTTGCCATCAGACCGAGCACATTGTCGGAATATTGTCCTTGAGTCAAGGTTCTGAATTTATTCTTTAGCTCTTCTATTGAAAGGTCTTGCGCTTTAGTGTTGATTGAAAACAGGTCGCTGTAGGCTTCCCGCAAAGCCTCTGCGAGTATCAGTGCAGACTGGGACTGATCTAAGAATTCGTAGTAGCGCTTTGTCGGCACTCCTGAGTCGTCAACGAGCCCCAGCATTTTAAGGATGCCTATGAACAAGCGATCATTGGAGCTATTGAACTCAAGATTCTTAAGAAAGGTTCCATTGACGCGCTCCGGAGCTTTGGCGCTCTTAAGAGCGTTGAGAAACTCCTCCAAGTTCTTGGTCGTCACGAGATAGGATCCAGGCAGGGCCATAATCGTTCCTTTACCGGCAGGTCAACTTAGACTTAGCCATCGTAGCCGATTTGAGCAGGGGGCGGTAGAAATTACTCTTCTGTCGCCCTTACTTCTTCACCCCCTTAACATCCCGCCCACCCTGATGCAGCATCAGGTAAGCAACCTCACCTTTATCATTCTTGAAAAACTCAACTTCAGCATCCACCTCAGTTAGAAAGAACTTCGTCTCCGACTCGGCATGTAGCGGAACCTTTGGCTCCCCTGTTCCCTGCGCCATCAGCCGGCCGCCCTCCAGCGTCATCGCAATGCTGAACGTCGGAGCAAGCTCGTAAGTCCCCACATACTGCGCCAGCACTTTGGGATCGACGGTGATGCTGCTGCGCACGATCGGACGAAAGTCCGGCCATCCGTATTCAGTCGCAATGCTGGACATGACCTCATTGGCAATCCGCGTCCCGCCTTGCGCATTGGTCATCACCACCGCCCCATCGCCGCCCTGCTCATAGCCCACAAACAATGCCTCAAAACCGGCATCATCACCGCCATGCGAAAAGTAAGGCCGCGCAGCCGAGCCGCCAATCTGTACACCAAGCCCCCAGTTGCCCATCCCCGCCGTCATCATCTGCTTCGTCATCTCGACCGAAAGCACATGGTTCGCCTTACCCTCAAGCGAGAGCTGGTTCTCAATCACATACCGCGCCAGGTCTGAAGGAGTCGTCCACAATCCCGCCGCGGCCATCTCCGGATAAGTATGCGCCCCGCCCGGTATCGGCTTGTCATCCCCGTCGTAAGGAGTAGCCGCCTTCGCCTTCCACTCCGCCGGAAGCGGCTGCTCGTAGGTGCTGTGCATCATCCCAATCGGCGCTAGCACCGTGTTATGCATCAGCTGCGGAAACGGCTGCTTGGTCACATCGATCAGCGCCTGCTGCACGATCGTGAAGCCGCCGCCCGAGTATCTCCACTTCGTTCCCGGAGCGATATCCACCCGAATCGCAGGAGTATTCGCCGGTTTCGCCCCATCCAGCACCTGGACCAAGGTCGGAACCGGCTCGCCCGCCGCATACCCGGGAAATCCATGCACCTTCGTCCCGCCCGTATGCGTCAGCAGCTCCCGGAGCGTCACCGGCTTGCCCGCCGCAGTTGGACTTGCCGGCAGCTTCCAGCTCGTCAGATATGTATTGATATCGCTATCTAGGTTCAGCTTGCCCTGCTGTACCAGCCGCAGCGCGGCCATCGCCGCCACCGGCTTGCTGATCGATCCCGCCTGAAAAAGCGTCTCCGCGGTCACCGGATCGCCCCCCGCAACCCCAAAACCCTGGGCCCATTCAATAACGCCGTTATGCACCACCGCGATACTCACACCCGGCACATGCATCGCGGCCATCTCCGCAGCCAGGCTCTTTCCCGGATGCGGGTCATTCTTATCGATAACCGGAGTCGTCAACCCCGAGGTCACATGATCGATATGCTGCTGAATCCGCTGCTGCATCTCGGCAGCATTAGCAACCGATCCAGGCGCCGTCTGAGAAAGCACCGGAGCCAGACAAATCCCCAGCAAGACAGGAAACGAAAATCTCCGCATCACGCCCATCGCAACCTCCCCAAGCTCAGATGCGCCGGATTACTCCACGCCACGGCTGAAGCAGCGGAAACCGCAACTGTTTGAGCCGTATCCCGGTCCGTCCCAAAAATTGTCAATAGCTTCAACCGAAAATAATTTGCAACTCGCTCATTCCATTCGCAAGAAAGTCGCCCGAACTTGGCGTAGTGAAAGGGTCCAAACCGGTAGAATGGAAATAGAGAGTTAAACAGAAAAGGGCGGCCCAAAAAGCCGCCCTTTTGCTTGTTCGGTTCGCTTAACTCACCAGAGATTGATCCAAGACCATGAAAACAAAGATTTTAGCTCGGATCAACGCGTGCATGTAATTGAAAGCAAAGAATTTACCAGGAAATACCAGGGGGAGGGGGGTACCCCCGCCAGCATTACTTCGCCTTCTCAAAGTCCAGCGAAGCCGAATTAATACAATACCGAAGCCCCGTCGGCTTCGGTCCATCCGGGAACACATGTCCCAGATGCGCTCCACAGCGCGCGCAAGTGGCCTCGACCCGCCGCATCCCCAGACTATTGTCCTCATGCGTCTCGACCGCGGAGTTGTCCACCGGAAGATAAAAGCTCGGCCACCCGCTCCCCGACTCAAACTTGGTGTCGGACGGGAACAACTTCGCCCCGCACGCGACGCAGTGATACATCCCATCGTCGTGGTTCTGGTACAGCGCACCAGTAAAGGGCCGCTCAGTCCCTTTCTCCCGGACGATATGGTACTGCTCCGGAGTCAGCTGCGCTCGCCACTCCGCCTCGGACTTCTGGATTTTCTCTACTTTCGTTTCCGCCATCTCAATCTCTCCTCAACCTGATTAGATGAGCTTACGCCGAGGGAGTTACATCCCCGCAACACCGCTCGACTACACTGGATAGAGAACAAAATATCCAGGAGAAGTCAGTGTCCGAACGTACCTTCAGCATCATCAAGCCCGACGCCGTCCGCAAGGGCCACACCGCAGCAATCCTCGCCGAAATCGAAAAAGCCGGATTCAAGATCGTAGGCATCAAGAAGATCGCCATCTCCAAATCCCAGGCCGAAGGCTTCTACGCCGTCCACAACGCGCGTCCCTTCTTCGATTCCCTCACGACTTTCATGTCTTCCGGCTCAATCGTTCCTCTCGTCCTCGAGAAGGACAACGCCATCGCCGACCTCCGCAAGCTCATGGGCGCAACCAATCCCGCCAACGCCGAAGAAGGGACCATCCGCAAGAAGTTCGCCGGATCCATCGAGGAGAACGCCATCCACGGCTCCGACGCCCCCGAAACCGCCGCCTTCGAGATCGGCTACTTCTTCGCCGGACTTGAACTCGTCTAAAGAGCCTTAGAGAGGTCAGAACTAAATGGAATACTTCCACCTCAACGGCAGCAAAATCTCCCGCATCGGTCTCGGAACCTGGGCCATCGGCGGCAGCGAATGGGGCGACGTCACCGACCACGATGCCGTCGCCACCTGCCTCTCCATCTTCGATCACGGCATCAACCTGGTCGACACCGCACCAATCTACGGCCACGGTCGCGCCGAAGAGATCGTCGACAAGGCTCTCCGCGAACACGGCAAGCGGGAAGACTTCTACATCGCCACCAAAGCCGGCCTTGAATGGCTGCCCGAAGGCGTCTACGCCAACTCCACTCCGCAGCGGCTTAGGCAAGAGTTGGAAGACTCGCTCACCCGCCTCGGCACGGACTACATCGACCTCTACCAGATCCACTGGCCCGATACCGCACTGCCTATCGAGAGCGCCGCTACTGAACTGTTGAAGTTCTACGAAGAGGGAAAGATTCGCGCCATCGGCGTCAGCAACTTCTCGGTCGCTCAGATGGAAGCTTTTCGCTCCATCGCACCACTTCACTCCAATCAGCCGCCCTACAACATATTCGAACGGGCGATCGACGTAGATGTCCTGCCCTATTGCCATGCGAACTCCATCGCAGTGCTCACGTATAGCTCGCTCTGCCGGAGTTTGCTCGGCGGGCGGCTCACCGTCGGGACTCAGTTTCCGAAAGGCGACATTCGCAGCGTCGATCCGAAGTTCCAGTCGCCGCGATTTGCGCAGTACCTCGCCGCAGTCGCCAGGCTCGAAAACCTTGCGCAGGAACGCTACGGCAAACGAGTCCTGCATCTGGCGCTGCGGTGGGTGCTCGACCAGCCTGGTGTGAGCGCTGCCTTGTGGGGAGCGAAGCGCCCTGCGCAACTCGATGCAATCGACGAGGTGCTCGGCTGGAATTTGGACGCCTCGGCTATGGAGACAATCGACGCAATCGTGAAGGAGACGGTGTTCGATCCGGTCGGGCCCGAGTACCTGGCGCCGGCTCGCCGCACCTTGTAGCTTGCAGCGGCCAGGATTCGGTCGACCAGATGAGAGCAAGAAAAAGCGCCAGGGTCTCTGGCGCTTTCCTCTGATAAAAATGAGAGCCTACGAGGCGCACCGTGTAATGGTTTCGTATGCGCCTTTCGCCCGCAGGCTCCCTGCTTGGAAATCTTGCCAGTTCGCGTCTTCCGCGAACTGGCAAACTTGTGTCTACTGCCCGCCGATTGAAGTCGTCGCGCTGATTCCGGCCTTGGAATGAGTGTCGAGGACCGGGGTGATCTTGTTGCCCAGCTGGACGGTCTTCAGATAGTGGCCAGTGCCTGCCTGGTCAAACGTGACCACGGTGGGCATCTTGGCCGCCTCGGCGGGGCCGACCACCCAGGTCAGCTGCTTGGAGGCATCCATCTCGTTGGCCAGCTTGACGAAATTGTGGTTCGTGTCCGTTGTGACCTCATACCGTCCCGCTGGATACGACTGACCCTGGGCGGTGAAGCTGAAGGGAACGTCGACGCGGGCAAGGTTGGCTGCAAAAGCGGCAGTGGCGCAAAAAGCTACGGCGGGGAGGGCTAGGGTCTTCAACGTGAATTTCATAACAGTGTCCTCTGGAGCAAAGTCGGTATTGAGGGTTAATAGTTACTGACCAGAAATCGAGGTAGTCGCGCTCACGCTCTGCTGGACGTTCTTGTCCAGAACCGGCGTCACATGGTCGCCAACCTGGATGGTCTTCAGTGCATAATCGGCGCCGACGTGGTCGAACTTGATGACAGCAGGAGCATTTGCCGCCTCGGCGGGGCCGACAGTCCAGCTGATGTGCTTGGTCGCGTCCGTCTTGCTGGCCATGGTGACGACGTTGTGGTTCGCGTCCAGGGCGACATCATACGATCCCGCCGGATACGATTGGCCTTCGGCGGTGAAACTGAACGGGACATCCACGCGGGCTTGGTTGGCTGCAAAAGCGGCAGTGGCGCAGAAAGCGATGGATGAGAATGCGATGGCCTTGAAGTTGATCTGCATGTTCACGTCCTCCAACGAAGAGAACGATAACCCCGCCGAAAGAACTCTGGTGTCAAATAACTGTCTAGTTGTTGTCAAAATTTTCTTGACGGATATGGGCTGAAACTGGAGCGGAACCCAGCCCTGTCAACTGAGGAAATGTGCGTTGAGGACGGCGGCCCAGACGTCGCATGTGAAGCGCAAATGAGGGGGAAGCTAGAAAAGATACTGCGAATGTTACAAATTCGCGAATCAGGCGGACAATGCCGTCACTCGCCTCTTGTCGATCGAAGAAATCTGCTTATGGATATTGGCGATCGACTCGGCGCGCTCACGTTCCGATAGGTTCTCGAGCAAGCCGGCGGCCTGACGCATCAACAACAGCGCTTCCTCCTGGTCGCCACGATTGAGATAGGCCTTTGCGGAGGTCATCAGCGCGTCGGCGGCGAGGCTCCAATCCCCCGCGGCCTCGAAATGGGTGGCGATTTCGGCCGCCACATCCTGCTCGCGGCCGGTGAAGAGTTCCAGCAGCTTCTCCGCCACGCGGCGATGGCGGCGCGCCCGCCGCGATGAGGATTGACGCTTGTAAAGCACCTCGCGATAGAGGCCGTGGGCAAAGACATAGAACGCCGACTGCGTGCCGTCGGGGAGCTCGTCATGGCCCGCCGGATTAAGGAAGTGCAGTCGCCGGGTCAGCTTCTCATACTCATCTTCAACTTCCTCGAGATCGCCCTTTAGGGCCGCCGCCGCCGCCCAGGCGGGAAAGATGACGCCAATCAGGCTGGCGGCTTCGAGCAGCCGCTGGTCAGTTGGGTCGAGCCGCTCGATTTGTAATTCGATCAGCTCCGAAAGTGCTGCCGGCACACCCAAATCGATTTCGGCGAGCGGGGAAGCGAGCTGCCAGAGATCGTTCTCCCGGCGCAAATGATTTTGCGAGATCAGGTGTTCGAGCACCGCGATCATGAACAGCGGATTGCCTTCGGAGTGCTGATGCAGGAAGCTGCTCAGGCCAGACGGTGGCTTGGCTTGCTCCAGCTCTCTCACCAGGTACTCAGTGACCGCTGCTTTGCTGAGTGGGCGAAGAGCTATTTCGACACAGAGCTTCCGCGTTACTAGATCTTGCTTGAGTCCCTTCAGCGGATGCTGCCCTTCGCTAATGTCGGCTGGGCGATAGGTAGCGATTACCATCAGCTTCGCTTGTGCGCGTCGCCTCGCCAGCGCGGAGATAAGGTCGAGCGTCGAATGGTCTGCCCAGTGCAGGTCTTCAAAGACCAGGATCAGCGGCGTCTCCGCCGCCATCGCTTCGAGCGCATCGCAGATCTCGCCGAGCAACCGCTCGCTGGGCAGCGACGAAGCGAGCACAGGCCGCACTTCGGAGGTCATCACCACCGGAAGCTTGGCATGCCAGTTTGGGGCCTTCTGCTTCAATACGCGAAGACTCTTGCCGTCGCCCGATTCGGTGCACAACTGGGTGAGCGCCTCCATCACCGGATAGTAGGGTTCCTTGCCGCCGAAGCCCTCCACGCTCTGTCCTCGGGCCATGCGTGCCTGGCCGTCGGTGCTGTATTGGCGGCAGAAGGCGTCGACCAGGGAAGTCTTGCCGATACCCACCTCACCAGTGACGAAGAGGACTTGTCTCTCCCCTCGAAGCACCTCAATCATCGCCTGGTGGAACTCTCCCAATTCGGCGGCCCTTCCGACAAGCCCCGAGGGCGGCGGCGCACCGGCCTTCTGCTCAAAGCCGGCGACCGACTGCGAGGTCTCAGCCAGCGCGGCAATGAAGCGATAACCCCGTTTCGGAACCGTCTCGATGAACCGGGCGTTCCCGGCATCGTCGCCGAGCAACTTGCGTAGTTCGAGAACGTAGGTCCGCAAAACCTGCGGCTGTACGTAGGTCTCAGGCCACAGCGCTTCCAGCAACTCATCGTGCGTGACCAGCCGTTGCGGATTCTCGACCAGGTAGCGGAGCACGGCGAACGGCTTGGGCGTCAGCGGGATGCGATCACCGTTGCGCCATAAGCACTCATTCTGCGTGTCGAGTTGGAAACAGGAGAACTGCCTCATTACGTCACGGCCCTGGTGCTTTCAAGTCTTGTCCAACAGACGCATTTCCAGCCGAGCGGTGAGCAATATTTTCACCACTCTTCACAACTGGGAATCCCGGTGATTCGTTCCCGATGCGACCAGTGACACATTCTGGGTGCAAAATCAGGAGCCAAGTGTCCACATTCGTACAGACGCAGAGAAATTCCCCGGCGCCGACTCTCTACCCAACTCTACGATGATCAGGGCGGCGGTGTTCCCCTCAATCACACTTAAGTGGGATATCGCAGTAGATACCCTGCGAAGGCCCAACGCAGGACCTTCGTTATTTACGTTTCTTTCGTCCGACCTGGTCCAGGCGGTAGACAATGCCTACGGAGATAGCGAATTGATCATGAAGTCCCGCGCCGCCGAAGTCGGTGAACGTCGCATCCGGCGAAATGCGGAAGGCAAGATTCTGCGAACGGTTGAGGTCGATCGAACCGCCGAAGGCGCTGCCAAAGGTCCATTGGTTATTGAACAGACCAAGCGCATTAGGGGGAACGGGATTGCCGTTCTGGTCCTGCAGGGCTGAGCTGAATCTGCCATACGCGGCCCCGACCAAAGCATGGAAGGTCATGGAAACGTGGGGGTTGCTCGGTCCGCGGAATTCGGGGCCGAACAGATACATCTGTTCGCTCACAGCAGGTCCCCGGATTCCATAGATATTCGGGACCACCCCGGATGTGCCGAAATAACCGCGCGCATTCGCCGCCAGCGCATAATGCTGGCGAAACCAGTGGGCCGCCTGGATGTCGTATCCGCCCAGGTTGGCGCCCTGCAACAGGTTTGGTCCGGCGTTGAAGTGCGAATAGGCAATCCCGCCGTAAACCTCCCAGCGATAGTCGTAGCGCACATTCGACAGGGAGGTATTCGGCGCCACCGGAGGCGGCGTATAGACCGGTACCTGGGCTTTGGCTTTCCCGAGCCCCGCAACCATGAATGTCAAGAAGAGAAGAACCGAGGTCGTTACTACCCGACGAACAACCCAACTATGCACAAAACCGAACTTACCGTTTTCCAGACCAACCCCCTGAAGCTGCAATGCCCGGCCGATAACACAAGCCCTGCGGTAAAAACTCCGCAACCATTCAAGATTACATTGTGCGGCGAGTTCTGTCAGAGTCTTGCGCTCTCCTCTGCGCTGGCGCTGGTGGCGGCTGCGGCACTCTTCGCAGTGCCATTACAGGACGGTCACCATCGCGAGAAATCCGCGCCCATCCGTTTTGATCCCGGCACACGTTCTCTTGTTAGACGATCCATTCCGCCATAGGCTCGTTGTGCGACAATGAAGGGAGTAAACTCCGAGTGTGGACCGGTTGAGCGGCGCTCAAACCGTGCACTTTCGGGAGGAATCCAAACATGTTCGATAATCTGCTCACACCGACTCATCTGGTCGTCGTCCTGGTCATCGCCCTGCTCATCTTTGGGCCGAGAAAGCTTCCCGAGCTCGGCAAGGGACTGGGCGAAGGCTTCCGCGGTTTCAAAGAAGGAATCAAGGGCACGCCTGAACCACCCAAGCCGGAGACGCCGGCCGCCAAGACTGAAGTGACTGAAATCAAGTAGCCTGCGCCACCGTTTCCGGAGTTCGGGCACTTAAAATGCAGTCGTCCCGCTGAGGGAAGCTGCATTTCTGTTTCGCTTTGATTCGAAACAATCGAGACGCCAAGCGGGTTAGAGCAGAACCCCAGAAGCTTTAATGCAAGCACCCACTCGGCAGACTTTCTCTTCTCGGAAAAACCTAATAGACAGTCTTAGGCATATGACGCCAACTGGGATCCTGTTCTAGAGGACCGTTATTTGTCATGCCTCGCTCCTAGAACTCGGAAAAATTGGCTCTCGTCGCCGCTGTCCCAATAGGGTTAACCGACCCTACCCCGGCTTCTTCCCGACGTGAATGGCGGTTGCGGCGCTTCACTATAACCGAACCGTTGAAGGCGACGGGCGTTCCCTTCGACGGTCGCAGCGCTCGATACAGGCGCGCCAGCAGCGTCCGATCACTCCAGTTCCGATTCATCAGCTCCTGTACCAGCCGTGGCTCCTCCCATGGCACGTCGATGTAGGCTGTCTCCAAGAAGGGACATTTGGGATCCGACATCATAGCTTCGGGGAAGAACGCGACCTTCTTTTGGAAAATTGGTACGTGATCCTTCCGCAAAGGAGCACCCGTGAATGCGCGGGAGAGCACCCCCACCAGACCTCCTTGGACTCCAACTTGTAAATGGGCAAGTTGAGTGCAGCGTGGATTCAGCTCAATCAGATACGCATGCCCAGTTCCCTCTTCGAGAATGAAGTCCAACCCATGGAATCCTGAAAGCTGCAGCCGCTTCGCGATTCGCTCCGCGGCAGTTCGAATTTGCTCATTTTCCACCAGCTGTACTGCAAGTGCGCTTCCCGTCGCATCGTGGGCGAACAAAACCTCCACTGTTACCAATGCGAGCACCTTGCCGTCTTGGCACGCCATCAGCGTATTTGCCGGCTGTCCCGCGACAAACTCCTGCATCGTCACCCGTTGTTGCTTATAATGCTTCCACTTCCACAGCGCCAGCGGATCATGGTTCAGCAGCCAGCGTCCCAGCGCTATCCCGAGGCTATGAGGCTGACGGATCATCTCGGCGAGAGCTTCTTCCGCCTCACTCAGAGAGTCCACAATCCGTACGCCCTTCCCGCTGCACGTCCAATCCAGCTTCAGTACACCGCTCGCACTCTGTTTCAAGAACCAATCTCTCAGATCGGCCGCGCTCCCAATATCCTTCGTTTTGGGAGCTCTCAGCTGCAGCTCCTCCACGACCTTCATGAACTTCCCCCGGCTGGAGACGGTCTCATACGCCGTGGCGGCGCCGAGGGAGCGTTCAATCAGAGGACGAATCTCCGCCCTGGTCCGGTAAAGCTCATGCATCTGCCAGACCACCACATCGTCGCATGGAATCAGAAGGTCCGGGTCGCTCGAAGCAATCGCCTCATAGAGCGATTGGATCGAGTTCATCCCGCGATAGGGATAGATTTTGCTGATTCCGGTGACAAAGGCAAACGGATGATCTTTCGGACACACCGCCTGTACGTCACATCCGTGACGCAGGAAGGCAAGGGCGACCTTGGCGGACACCGGCCACCGGATCGACGACACGAGTAACACACGCTGACCATAAAAATCGTCCACTAGGAGATCCTAAACCCCCGAAAGACTTCCTAACCCTCTGAAAAGGCGACCGATGGCCCCGCAGAAGTATTATCCAAAATAATACTAGTATTATCTAAAGTGATACTAGTATCGGCTGACAGCCTGGCATCTGATTTCCAAGGAGGGAACCTGTCGTCAATTCGAAATCAGCGACAGGTCAAAAGGACAAACTGGGTGCCCTAGACGATAAACTCTCAACGGGCCCAAGGGAATGCATGACAAATCAAAGAACTGACGTTGCGATCATAGGAGCGGGCCCTTACGGCCTCTCCATTGCGGCACACCTGCGCGCCCGTGATGTGGGCTTCCGCATTTTCGGAAGTCCTATGTCCAGTTGGCGCAATCATATGGCCGCCGGTACCTTCCTCAAATCCTTTGGCTTCGCTTCCAGTCTTTACGATCCCGGCTCCACTTTTACGCTGGCCCACTTCTGCCAGGAGCACGGTCTGCCTTATTCCGACGTCATCGATCCTGTTTCGCTCGACACCTTCGTAGCCTACGGCCTTGAGTTTCAGAAGCGCTTCGTCCCCAATCTCGAACAGACCGACATTACCTCCGTAACGAGCGCTCCCGAAGGATTCGCACTTGCGACCCAAACCGGGGAGTTTGTACTCGCCCGCCGCGTGGTTCTGGCCGCGGGCATCACTCACTTTGGCCATATTCCGCCAGAACTCGCCGAGCTTTCTGCCAATGGATGCTCAGACCCATCAACGAGCCTCGTCAGCCACAGCTCACACCATACCTGCGTCAACAGATTCAGCGGTCACACCGTAGCCGTGATCGGCGGCGGAGCCTCTGCGGCAGACCTCGCCGGCCTCCTGCAGGAAGCCGGAGCCAGCGTACACCTTATCGTCCGTAGTGACAAAATCCACTTCCACGAGCCGCCCCCGTCTGGGCCTCGCCCCTTCTCCCAGCGTATCCTCAGACCCCGTTCTGGACTCGGGGAGGGCTGGCCTGCGCGTCTCTGCACCGATCTCCCACTCGTCTTCCACGCTTTGCCCGCGGACCTCCGCCTCCGTGCGGTCAAGAGGGTCAATGGCCCGGCCCCGGGCTGGTTCTCAAAGAGCAAGGTCGTCGGCCAGGTCACTATGCATCTGGGGGTCAACATCACGGCCACAAAAAACGAGAAGGGCGCTCACCTGCATCTCTCTCCCCGCAACGGCAGCGCCAAGGAACTTCACGTCGATCACATCATTGCTGCGACCGGTTACAAAGTGCAGCTCCAGCGACTCGGCTTCCTCGATCCCGATCTGCGCCGCCAGATGAGGACCTTCAAAGACGTCCCCGTTCTCAACACCAATTTCGAGTCCTCCGTCGCTGGCCTCTACCTCGTAGGCCTCGCCGCCGCGCCCAGCTTCGGCCCCCTCTGCCGCTTTGCCTACGGCGCAAAGTTCACCGCCCCGCGTATCGCGAAGCACCTCGCCTCCACCACCGGCTAGAGCCGGCTTGTTCTCATCCGCCGCAAAGTACCTCATATCGGGTGAAGTCAGCGCCGCTGCTTCCGCAGCGTGTCGCCGCGGCGGCGAGACTCCCGTATCTCGTCGATGCTTCCTCTGGCGTGCCTGACGTACTTGATGATGTTGACGCATTCGGAGTTGGCCAAACTTGATTCACATTGGCTGCTTCCGGACAGTATGCCCCTGACAGTAAGGCGATAAATCAAGGCTAAGCTATTGATTTATGTAAGAACAACCAGTCAAGATTCGTCTGGCAGCGGATCGCCCGAAGCTGGAGCGGCTAGAGCAGAAGTACCGTTACTGTAATGCAAAGCGTCCCACTAGGCAGGCTTTTTCCCCCAGGAAAAAGCCTACTGGGACACTCTCCGGCACATGACACCCAACTGTACTTCTGCTCTAGCAGGAGATCCCAGCCTTCTGCAGGGCGTCTTTCAGGTCTTTCATGCTGATGCGCGTCGAGGCTTCGGCGGTGCCGGCGCCGCGCCAGTGGGTTTCGAGGCTGAGACCATAGTGGTACCCGTCCTGCTTTAAGGCGCGAAGCTGTCCCACCCAATCGACAACACCGGTACCGACCGGTTCCCAATCGTATTTGCCATCTGGCTTGCGGGTGACGTTCTTGCAGTGGCAATGGCCGATGCGGTCTTTGGGTAGAGCATCGTATCCGTTGGGATACGGGACATTGCCGGGGAAGGTTCCGGCGTTGCCGGGGTCCCAGTTGATCATGAAGTTCTTGTTGGGGATCGCCGCCAGCACCGCAGCGCCTTCTTCTCCTGTTCCGGTATTGCAGGCCATCTCGTTTTCCAGCAGCAATATGACGTTGCTCTTAGCGCAGGTTTCCGCCGCTTCCTTCAGCTTTGCGTTGATCGCTTCGCGGTAGGGCTTCTGATCTTCGAGCCTCCAGAAATCGAAGCAGCGGATGCGGTCGGTCTTGAAAGCCTTGGTCAGCTCAATGCAGTGGTCGAGCAATGCGGCCTGCGCCTTGAAATCGAAATCAGCGTGAAATTGATCATGGCTCGGGCTCTCTTTGGAGAGCGGCGCGCCGGGCCAATCCACCTTGAAGAGTGGGCTGGCAATGTCGGTGACGCGAAGATTGTATTTCTCCAGAATCTTGATGGAGTCGTCGATCTCCTTCTCATTGAGCGCGGTCACATTCTTGTTCCACATGCTGCGCAACTCGATCCACTTGAGTCCGAAATCCTGCGAGGCCACCTGGCAGGCGTGGTCGAAGTCGGGAGAGATTTCATCGTTGATCACAGAGAGACGGAATGGGCAGGTCATGGATATATCTAGGGATGTATCCGCCGCGCTCGCGCGGGGCGCTAGCGGTAGTTGAGAAGCCACGCCAGCAACTGCCAACCCACCGAGAAAATTACGACGCGAGACAGCCATGGCAGACTCCTTTTGAGGAAAATGCTTGAGTGCGATGCGGAAAAAGAGCACAGCGCATTCGCCTATCGCACAACCACCAAACCACTGTAGACGTTGCGCGCAAGACAAATCAATCACTGGAGAAGGATTTTGTTGCAAGTATGGAGGAATTCTTGTTCCTCGGGAATTTCTTGAATGACCAGGTGGCTCGGGATTCCCATCGAGAGGATTGAAGGATGGGGGGCGAGCAGAGATTATTGTGGCGACGTAGGGACGTAGCCGGTCTTTTCCTGTTCCTTCTTTTCCTTTTTCTGCTCGGCGAAATATTTGTCCTGGTCGGTCTGCAGCGTTGCGGTCTGCTCGACCAGGCTCTCCGCTGCGTCCGCCGCCGTCTTGCGGGGGAAATCGTAGACCGGATCGGGAGGAGGTTTGTTCACGATGTCGAGCCACTTCTTGCTGGCTGGAACCAGGTCTTTGAGCGCCTTGCGAATGTCGCTGTGGGTGTCGTCGTAATTGTCGAGATTGTCCTGCAACTCGTCAACGAGATACGTGTATTCCTGTAGCAGCTTACGAATCTTCGGCGGCTTGTTCTGGATTCGGGTGTCGGTGACCATCTCCGCGATCGCGTCGGTGCGCTGCTCGATGAACGTCATGAAAAGCTTGACTCGTTCGATCGGCTGGTCTGCGACTTCGCGAAGCTTTTCCACTTCCGCATCGGTGAGCGGGTCGTTTTTGTCCTGGGCTGAGGAGTTCGTGACCAAGCCGGCGAGGAAGAGAAGGGGTATTAAGCAGACTTGGAGCTTACGGGGAATCCCGAGTCGGGAAGGAAGTGCCGTGGACGGTTCCGATTTTCGGGGCGTTGGCACCTTATCCTTTACTGCCGGAAGACTTGAAGCATCAATTCCGCCTGCACCTGATTGAGCTGCTTGAGAGTGGCGTTAAGGGACGGCCGGTCCTCGAGCGAGGCCTGGGAGATCATGTCATGCAGTCGAAAGGCGGTGTGGCGAACCAGGATTTCCGCGTTTTTCAGGCGCTTACTGTCGTTGGCCATGTCCATGTGGATCTTGGAGGCATATTCCTGGACCGAGTGAATGGTGCCCGAGGCTTGAGCGACGTCGCCTGCGGAAAGCTGTCGCGCCGCCAACTCGGTCATCTGATGGACGAGCTCCGCGTAGAGAAAACACTGCTCACGCGGACCGGCAACGCTGGCGCGCGCCTGCAAGGCAAGCAGAGACTGGGCGTCGGGAATTTTGTCATCTATGGCGCAATGGCCCGGAGCGGGCACAAGGAGAGCTAACGAGAGGATGGTTGCCGATGCTGCCACGAACCGCATGAAGCACCTCCTGAGGTGCCACGGAATCGATACGCTAGTTCGACTTTTCAAGAGCGATCAGCCGGTGTTGCGCCTCCCACTCCTGATCTGGAAACTTCCCCGCGGACACCGCGAGGAACTTTTCATAGTACTCCACTGCTTCCTTCTTCTGGTGCAAATTATCGTACGCGGTTGCCCGGAGGAAGTTACTTCCCGCATTTTCGTCGGCAAATTTTGCTCTCATCGAAAGAGATTGCAGTACCAAGACATACTGTTTGTCCTGGGAGGCGGCGATTGCCAGCTGCATCCAATCCTCGGCATTCTCCGGAGAAACCTTGAGCGCCGCCTGAAAAGCCGTAATCGCCTCCGGATAGCGATGCTGCTGCAGCAGGTTCTCAGCCCTACTATTCAACAGGTCGGCATTTTGCGGATATTTCTTAAGCAGATCGACCAAAATGGGCTCGCCCTTTTCCAGATTCCCGCTCTGGGTGTAGGCGTCAGCCAACATTCCCCCGATCAGCGGATCGTCCGGCTTGAGGGTGTGCAGCTTTTCGAGGACAGCCAGCGCCTCGTCGTTTTTTCCCTCGTAGGTAAGGGTGCTGGCGAGTTGGGAGTTCAGGACCGGGTTGTCGGGATCGCGGGAGATGGCCGTGCGCAGCAGTGTCTCCGCGTCGGAGTATTTCTTTTCCTTGAGCAGCAGATGCACCAGTCCGGCGGTGGCGTCGGAGGACTCAGGCTGCCGGGCAAGGACCTGCCGGTAGGCGGTCTCCGCGGTCTCGTCATCCTCGTTGGCGGTGGCTATCTCAGCGGTCAGCAGCAGGTCGTCCGACTGCTCGGGACCCAGGTGAAGTGCATCGAGCAAGTGCTCTTTCGCGGCCGCCGGGTCGGTGGTGCGTTCCAGGCGGGCGAGCGCGCGATAAGCCTGCGCCTGGGCTGCTGGGTTGGGCGGATCGGGCTGCAGCGTAACTGCCGTCGTCAACTGCTCCAGCGCCTCCGCCGAATGACCTTGCCGGGCAAGCAACAGGCCGAGCGAAAGACGGGACTCAAACCGCTTCGGATCGGCCTCGATCGACTTCTTATAGTCGGCGACCGCGGAGTCGGGATGGTTCTCGGCGTCCTCAAGGTAGCCAAGATCGAAGAGCGCCCGGGCATCATTGGGATGGGCGGATAGCCATGGAAGAAGCAGGCTTCGCGCCTGGGTGTAATTCTGCAGCGCGATATCGCTCTCGGCATCAGCAAGGGGCGTTGCGGCCGGGGGCTGGGCAGTCTTCGGAGGCGTGTCGGGCACAGAGGTTCCAGGTGGTAGCGGCGCTTGCTGCGCATTGCCTGGACAACAGCACATCCCGCCCAGCAGAACCACAAGCGCGGCGCCACCCGAGGTCAAGCCGGAAAACCTGAGACTACTCATGCTCAAACCAGTGCTTCCTTCGAGACGGCTTTCGGGCCAAGTACCCGAGTGAGCCATTGGCCGGTGTGCGACTCGGGGTTTGCTGCGATGGTTTCCGGACTCCCGGTGGCGACCACGCGGCCGCCGGCCGCTCCGCCCTCGGGGCCGAGGTCGATCACCCAATCGGCCGACTTGATGACATCCAGATTGTGCTCGATGACTACCAGCGAGCCGCCGGCGTCGATCAGTTTGCGGAAGGCGGTGAGCAGCTTACCTACGTCGTCGAAATGGAGCCCGGTGGTCGGTTCGTCGAGGATGTAGAGGACGCGGCTCTTCGGCTTCTTCGCGGTTGTTGCGCCATTCGCGTCACTCGATGACGTGCGAATGGTCGCGCGACCCGTAGCAAGGTGCGATGCAAGTTTGACGCGCTGCGCCTCGCCGCCGGAGAGAGTAGTCGCCGACTGGCCAAGCCGCACATAGCCGAGGCCGACCTCTTCGAGCACCGCCAGCTTGTCGAGGATCTTCGGGTTGCCGACGAAGAAGCGCAGCGCCTCTTTCACCGTCATTTTTAGCACTTCATGGATGTTCTTACCCTTGTATTTGACTTCGAGGGTGCTCGATTTGTAACGGGTACCGTTACATTCTTCGCAGGGCAGCTCGACGTCGGCAAGGAACTGCATTTCGACAGTGACGGTGCCGTCGCCATCGCAGACATCGCAGCGGCCTCCGGGGACGTTGAAGGAGAAGTGTCCGGCGGCGTATCCGCGGCGCTGGGCCTCGGGCTGGGCGGCAAAGAGCTCGCGGATCGAATCGAAGGCCTTGATGTAAGTTACGGGGTTCGATCGCGGCGTGCGCCCGATCGGCGCCTGGTCGACCAGGACGATGTTGTTCAGGAACTCATTGCCGGAGAGTTCTTTGTAAAGGCTCCTCGGATCGCTGCCCTCACCCATTCCCAGTTCATAGGCCACTCCGCGATAGAGAACGTCGTGCACCAGGGTCGATTTTCCCGAACCGGAGACACCGGTGATGCAAACCAGCAGGCCGAGGGGAATCTCGCAGTTGACACCTTTCAGATTGTGGATGCGAGCTCCCTTGAGTCGCAGCCATTCGCCTTTCTTGTCACGGCCGGGCTCACGGCGGCGCGCGGGGACCGGGATCGACATCTGCCCATTGAGGTAGCGGCCGGTGATCGAGTCGGGATTGGCTTCAACTTCGGGGACCGTCCCAGCGGCCAACAGCTTGCCGCCAAACTCGCCAGCGCCAGGGCCGAGATCGAGCAGGTAATCTGCCGAGCGAATTACGTCGGGGTCGTGTTCTACGACCAGAATCGTGTTGCCGAGATCGCGCAACTCTTCGAGGATGCGAATCAGCTTGGCGGTATCGCGCGGATGCAGCCCAATCGACGGCTCGTCCAGAACATAAAGAGCTCCGACCAGGCGCGAGCCAAGCGAAGAAGCCAGCTGAATACGCTGCGACTCGCCACCGGAGAGCGTCGCCGCAAGCCGGTCAAGGGTAAGGTAATCGAGGCCGACGGCGTCGAGGAAATGCAGCCGCTGCCAGACCTCGGTGAGGATGCTGCCCGCAATCTCATGCTGCGCGGGAGTCAGCTTGAGTTCGCTGAAGAACTGGTTGGCGGCGCGGATGGTCATCGCTGCGGTCTCACAGATGTTCTTTCCGCTCAACCTTACCGCTCGCGCTTCGGCCCGCAGCCGCTGGCCCTTGCAATCGGGGCAGGTGGCGTAGCCGCGATACTTGCTCAGCATCACGCGCACATGCAGCTTATATTTCTTGCGCTCCAGCAGCGCGAAGAAGCCGTGTACGCCGGGGAACGAGCCGCTGCCTGAGCCACCCCCATTGAGAATGAACTCCTGCTGATCGAGCGGCAGGTCATACCAGGGAACGTCGGTTGGGATTCCGTGCTGCTTGGCGACCCGCTTCAGCTCCGTGTGATAGGCACGATACTTTGGCCGCTGCCACGGGTCGATCGCTCCGTCGTCAAGCGTCTTCGATTTATCGGGGATGATCAGATCGAGGTCAAAGTCGATGGTATTTCCGAAACCCTGGCAGCGTGGGCAGGCGCCGAAAGGATTGTTGAACGAAAACAGCCTCGGCTCAGGCTCACGATAGACGCGATGGCAGGTCTTGCATTCGAAGGCACTCGAGAAGCGGAGACGTTCGCGCGGAGCTTCCGTGCTTTCGCGCGGAACGATCTCATAGAGAATCTCGCCCGACTCGCGATATCCAATCTCGGCGGCGTTGACGATGCGAGCGCGGTTCTCCGCCGAGACGACGATGCGGTCGACGAGCACGAAAACCGGGCGAGAGAAATCGACCTCCAGGATCGACTCCGGCGTCGAGAATTCGTAGATATTTTCGTCCTGATAAAGGCGGTTGAATCCACGCCGGCGCAGGTCGGTGAGGCGCTCTTTGAGAGCTTCGGTGAGGGGATCGACCTTTATTTCTGCGGCAACCTTCTTTGTGGGCTTGCGTCCTCTTGCGGCTGGCTTTGCAGGCGTCTCCAGTTTGAGGGCCTCGTCTGACCAAGCTGGCGGCGTCGGCTTCTGTACTGGGAAGATGGCGTGAAGCCGCGTGCCTTCCTCGAGTGCGAGAATCGCGGCGGCGATTTCGTTCGACCGAGTCGCGCTTGACCACTCCGTCGCAGACAATGCAGTGCACGGTTCCGCAACGCGCGTAGAGCAGTCGCATGTAGTCGTAGATTTCGGTGGCTGTCGCGACGGTCGAGCGCGGGTTGCGGGTGGAGTTCTTCTGCTTGATCGCGATTGCCGGGGCGAGTCCGTCGATTAGATCGACGTCGGGTTTCTCGATTCGTTCCAGAAACTGCCGCGCGTAGGCGGAGAGCGACTCGACATAGCGGCGCTGACCCTCGGCGTAGACGGTGTCAAAGGCGAGCGAGGATTTCCCCGAACCCGAGACTCCTGAAACCACGGTCAACTGGCCGTGGGGGATGTCGCAGTCGATGTTTTTGAGGTTGTGGGTCCGCGCACCGCGGATGGTGATTTGGTCGGTCAAGCTGGAGTATCCGTATCTCCTCATTATAGAGAGAAGTTGTGTCGGAGGCTTCTCCGCGGATTGTGCAGGTTTTGCTGGGGCGAGGATTGGTTGGTGACGCTGATCCTTCGACTCCGCGCTGCCCACGTTGCTAGACTGGGGCGATGACAAACGAGTTCGAGTCTGCGGTGAGGGTCCTTCCGTTTGGATTGATGATCTGCGCCTTAGTTTGTGTGCTGGTTGCTGCTTTCACTCCAATTTCTCCCAGAAAAGGCTGGACTCGGTTAGCGGGATCGCTTCTCATTGGCGCCGCATTCGCCATCGATTCTGTTCCCCAGATGTTGAAGGAACATCGACTGTGGCCCAATGGGATTGTGCTGGTAGGGGGGATTTTCTTAGCCTACGTAGGGTTAAGGAAGCATCGGAGAGATCCGAACGGAAAAACACCCGCCGCCTCGATGCTGTGAGGCAACACATGGAGGGCCTGCCGGCTACCAGCCCTAGATCAATCGCTTAGTAAATCTGGAAGTTGACTTCGATGTTGACTTCAACCGGGACGGCGTGACCCTGATACATGGCCGGCTTGAACTTGTACTGGCGCACGGCTTCGACGGCTTTTTCGTCAAGACCCATGCCCAGCCGGCGAATGACGCTGACGTGCTGCGGATTACCCTGGGTATCGACGATCAGCGAAACTACGACGATACCGGTGTACTTGGCGCGACGGGCCTCGTCAGAGTATTCGGGGTCGACCGAGGAGATCACGGTCGGGGGCGAAACGCCGCCGCCGACGTGATAGACGCCTCCACCGGTTCCACCACCAGAACCGGGCCCGTAACCGCCGCCCGAACCTGAACCAAGTCCGCCATTGCTGCCGCTTCCCATTCCCCCATGGGCGCCGGTCCCGTTCGACGCCAGCTGGACCTGAGTCGAGGTTGGCATGCCCAGGTTCGGCATATCCACCTGGGGCAAGGGGATGTTCTTAGGCATGATGATCGTCGGATCGACCGCCAGCTTGGGGTTGTCGTTGCGGACGATCTGCGGGGGCGTAATTTGCTGGGTGTCCAGTTTGGGGATTCGGCCCTTGGAGACCTGGACCAGATCATGGTCGCCGCCGCCGCCACCACCGCCCATCACGTCCGCTTTGGGTGGTGCAATCGGCGTATATGGCTTCACGTCAACGACCTCGGTCGACGTCTTCGGCTGGACCGCGCGTACCCGAAGTCCGTTCCAGAAGAGCACCGCCAGGGTCGAGCCGATCACCAGAATCATGGCGGTGAGGCCGGGTCCAAGTCTTCGTTGGAGCGGCAGCGCAAAGGGGTCGGCGATGGGGACGGCCTGGGAAGTCAGTTGGAGCGGCGCCAGCTTACGCGGAAACAAGAGATCTTTGACGCTATTGCTTAGCGTCTTCCAGACCGGCTCTTCGCGAATGCTGAGTGTGTCTTCGGCTGGCTTCGAAGTCAGCTCGAGGGGCGCCTGCTTGGGCGGAGAGAAGACGTCTCGGACGCTTGCAAGAAGCGTCTTCCAGATCGGCTCGTCGCGAATGCTAAGGGTGTCTTCCGCCGGCTTCGAAGTCAGTTCGAGGGGCGCCTGCTTGACCGGGGCAAAAACGTCGCGCAGGTTGGCCACCAGCGAGGCCCAAATGGAGCCTTGGGTCTCGAGCAGCAGACGAGGTTCACCGCTGCCAGCGGGCGAACCCTCTTTAGCGGGTTTATCGGGGTCGAGTTCCGGAGGTGTTAAAAGCTGGTAGCTCATCTACAGATTGTGCGAGGAAGCCCGGCCGCATCGACCATTCCCGCGCATCTCTCCATTATGGACGACCGCAGTCCGTATTGTCTGCATTGCAGTGCGCGAAAATTTTTTATCCGACCGATGAGAGAAAAACTCTTCCCCGACCTGTCGTTCGCTGACACCGGTACGGCCTCAAGAAATGGGATGCAATCGGCGGACTCTTGTCCGGGAAAGTCTCCGGGTGGTCTTTACCTTACACCTATAGACGGCAGCTGCCGCTGGAAGGTCACTCCCATTGTAGAACGCCGCGCGCGGCTACAATAGATCTTGACGAAATAGTGACAATTCAGGAGAGACGATGTCCGCACCGCCGCCAGAACTCAAGGCGACCCTCACCCTTCCCAAGACCGATTTCCCGATGAAGGCAAACCTGCCGCAGAACGAGCCGGCGAGGCTCGCCGGGTGGCAGCACGCGCGCCTTTACGAGCAGATTCGCGAGGCCCGCAAGGGTTCGGCCAAGGGGACCTACATTCTGCACGACGGGCCGCCTTACGCCAACGGCGACCTGCATCTGGGCCATGCGCTCAACAAGGTGCTGAAGGATTTCGTGGTCAAGTCGAAGACCATGGCGGGCTACGACGCCCCGTATGTTCCCGGCTGGGACTGCCACGGCTTGCCGATCGAGATCAAGGTGGACGAGCAGCTGGGGCGCAAGAAGCTCGAGATGCCGCCGATCGCCGTCCGTCGCGCCTGCCGCGAATATGCCCAAAAATATGTCAATCTGCAGAGCGAAGGCTTCCAGCGGCTGGGCATCTTTGGGCAGTTCGACGACCCGTATCTCACCATGTCGAAGGGCTATGAGGCGAAAATCGCCGAGACCTTCTTTGAATTCTTTGAGCAGGGCTTTGTTTACAAGGGACTGAAGCCGGTTTATTGGTGCATCCACGACCGCACCGCGCTTGCCGAGGCCGAGGTCGAGTATGAGATGCATACCAGCCCAAGCATTTATGTGCGTTACGTGCTCCTGAGCGATCCGGCGGCCATCGACCCAGCGCTGGCTGGTAGCCAAGTCAACACGATTATTTGGACGACCACTCCGTGGACGCTGCCCGCGTCGATGGCGGTAGCCTTTCATCCAGATTTTGACTATGTGGCGCTGGAGCAGGACGGCCAAGTTTACATCGTGGCCGATGCTCTTGCGGCGGCGACGCGCGAGGCCTGCAAGCTTGAGGCGGCGGTTGAGGTCGCTCGATTCAAAGGCGTGAAGCTGGAGCGGGTCGTCTTCCAGCATCCGTTCCTTGACCGCGAAATCCTCGGCGTGAACGCCGACTACGTGACCACCGAGCAGGGAACTGGCGCCGTCCACACCGCGCCCTCCCATGGAGCGGACGACTTCTACACCGGTGAACGATACGGCCTGGATCAGACGACCAAGGTGGACGATGCGGGCCGCATTTTCGACGGTCTACCGGAGTACGACGGCCTGAAGGTCTTCGACGCCAACGCGCCGATCATCGAGCTGTTGAAGAGTCGTGGCGCGCTCATGGGCCAGTCGGAGATTTACCACTCCTATCCGCATTGCTGGCGCTGCCATCATCCGATCATCTTCCGCGCCACCGAGCAGTGGTTCATCAATATGGATACGCCGATGAAGCGGGACGATGGTTCGCCGACGACCTTCCGGCAATATGCGCTCGACGAGATCGAGCAGGTGAAGTGGGACCCGGCTTGGGGCAAAGAGCGTATTTCGAACATGGTGCAGAGCCGTCCCGACTGGTGCATCTCGCGGCAGCGTATCTGGGGCGTGCCGATTGCGGTGCTTTCTTGCATCAGTTGCGGAAAGCTGGTCGAAGATGCGGCGCTGAACAAGCGGATTGTTGTGCTCTTTGAGCGCGAGGGCGCAGACGCCTGGTATACGCACGAAGCCGCCGAGCTGATTCGGGAGGGCACGGCCTGCGCGAAGTGCGGTGCGACCGAGTTTGCAAAAGAGATGGACATCGTCGATGTCTGGTTCGAGTCGGGATGCAGCTGGAGGGCTGTACTGGCGCCCAATCAGAGGCCTGCCGACCTATATCTCGAAGGCAACGATCAATTCCGCGGTTGGTACATGTCATCGCTGATGAACTCCGTCGCTCTGCGCCACGCTGCGCCCTACCGCATGACTCTCACCCCCGGCTGGACGCTCGACGAGCAAGGCAAGGCGCTTTCGAAGTCGCGCGGCACGGATATTCCGCCGACCGAGGTCGCAAGCCAGATCGGTGCTGAGATCGTTCGTTTGTGGGTTGCTTCGGTGGATTATCGCGAAGACGTCGTCGCCAGTATTCCGCTGCTCAAGCGGCTTGCAGAAGAGATCTACCGCAAGCTGCGCAACACCTTCCGCTTCCTGCTCGGTAACTTGCACGGCTTCGATCCAGCGAAGGTCTCACTAAGTTTTGAGGATCTTCAACCGTTAGACCAGTACATGTTGGCGAAGACCCGCGAGCTGACCGAGAAGGCGTTGAAGTGGTATGAGGAGTTCGAGTTTAACCGCATCTTTCACGCGATCAATGAGTTCTGCAACGCCGACCTGAGCGCGCTTTATCTCGATGTGCTGAAAGACCGGATGTACACCTTTGCTCCGACGAGCAAGGAACGGTTGTCAGCGCAAACAGCCCTTTACAGGATCACCGACGCGCTCGTGCGCCTGGTGGCTCCGATTCTTAGCTATACGGCGGACGAGGTTTGGAGTTACATGCCGAAGGTTGAGGGGCGGGTGGGGAGTGTGCATCTGGTGGAGTTTCCGGCGCCCGATGAAATAGCCCCGAACACAAGCCAGACATTACTCGCCGATTGGGGCCAGCTGATGAAGATCAGAGGCGACGTTCTTAGCGAGCTGGAAGAGAAGCGCAAAAGCAAAGTAATTGGAAAGGGCCTCGACGCGACAGTTAGGATTTGGACTCCTGCTCCTCATCTGTCGCTCTTGGAGAGGAATCGGGGCAGCCTAAAAGAGTTCTTCAATGTTTCAGGTGTGGAGATTGGCTATTCACCAGAGCTACAGATAGAGGTGTTGACGGCCTCCGGAGACAAGTGTCAGCGTTGTTGGAATTTCATGCCACGCGTAACGCCTTACGGGCCTTGGATTGGCGTCTGCGACCGCTGCGCCGCCGCGCTCAATGAAATGGGCTATTCCGAGTTGAATGCGAGTGTGGCGCAATGAGCACCGCGGCGGTAGTTTCTTCGCGGACATCCGGCAAGCTGCAATTCCTCTTCGGATTGTCGGCCATCATCATCCTGCTCGACCGGATTACGAAGGTTTGGGTGTCGCGGCATATCGATGTTGGTGAGGCTCGCACAGTGATCCCCAGAGTCTTCAGCATCTCGCATGTGATGAATGACGGCGCGGCTTTCAGCCTCTTTTCGTATTCCTCGAGGCCGCAGTTAGTTCGAGTGATGCTGATCTCGTTTTCGGTGATCGCGGCGGTTGCTGTTTTTGTATTCCTGTTGAAGATGGGGCGGCAGATCACGGTGACGACGGTCGCGCTGGCGCTGATCCTTGGCGGCGCGGTTGGCAATTTGTACGACCGGCTCGCGTACGGCACGGTGATCGACTTCCTTGAGGTCCACATCATTCTCGGCCACTGGAACTACCACTGGCCAGATTTCAACATAGCCGACTCGGCCATCGTCGTGGGCGGAATCCTGCTCTTTCTTGGCGCGTTGCTTGACTCGGCGACCAGCGCAAGCGACGGTGCAGCGGAGACGAAGATATGACCGCAGACGAAGTCAAAGCGCAGCTAGAGGCGGTGGGGCTGCTGCCGGTTCTCCGCGCCAAATCGATTCCGGAAGCCCATGCCCTGGTCGAGGCGATCTATGCCGGCGGCGTCACGGTAATCGAAGTGACCATGACCGTTCCCGGAGCGATCGACCTGCTCCGCGATCTCAAAGCGAAGTATGGCAGCAAGGTGCTGCTCGGCTCTGGGACGGTGACCACCGCTGCCCAGGCGCAAGCAACGATTGAGGCAGGCGCCGAGTTTGTTCTCAGCCCCAGCCTGCACCTCGACGTCATCGCCAAAACCAAAGAGCTGGGCAAGGTCTCGATTCCGGGAGCGCTCACTCCTACCGAAGTGATCACGGCGTGGGAGGCTGGGGCCGATTATGTGAAGGTCTTCCCCTGCTCGGCAATGGGCGGGCCAAGCTATCTGAAAGCGTTGCTGGCTCCGTTTCCGCAACTCAAGCTCATCCCTACTGGTGGAGTCACAGTTGCTACCGCTGCCGATTTTCTCAAGGCAGGAGCCAAAGCTCTCGGCGTCGGCTCCGATCTGGTGAATGCCACAGCTATCGCTGAAGGGAAGTCATGGATCGTGACCGACATGGCCCGAGCTTATATAGATGTGATTCAGGAGACGCGGAGGCCGGCGTAGGTTGACGTTTTTCAGCGCAAGCTGGCGAGTCGGTCAAGCTGGATGATTTGGACCGATCCGTAGGCTGAAAGCGCCAGATCATTGGTCAAGAAACTCTTGGCGCCGAGCCGGGCCGCTGTCGCAAGCTGGATCGCGTCGGGAATCTTGCAGTTGATTTCAGCCCTGATGCGTGCCGCCTCTTCCGCAATGTCCGCCGAGACCGGGACAACTTGAATGCCGGGCGTGTTGAGGAGAATTTGAGTATATTCCGCGACCAGATCGAGGCGGCCCGATCGCAGCGGTTTGACCAGGACTTCAGCCAGGGTCAAGGTCGTCGTTATGACCCTGATCTTTTCCACTTCAACGGATTCAAAAAAGGATCTGAGCCAAGGGTGGTATTTGGGGTGTCGCTCGATGAAGTAGATAAAGGGCGCGGTATCGAGCGCGAGGGATTCGCCGCGAAGCGCGGCTAGTGTTCCCACGTCGCACGTTCAGCGTTCACGTACTCCTGGGCGTCAACGCCCTCCCATATCTCCTTGCCCAAGCCATCAAGTTCAAGGATACTTCTGCGCGTCCTGCGATCGTCCGCGCGCGGTTCAGCCAGCTCCTGGGCCAGCCGAGCGCGCTCTTCGGGGCTTAACTTTCCCGCGATCTGAAGCGCAAGCTCATAATCGGCCGTTGGCATATCGTCTCCCTGTGTCTGGCTGTGGAACCGCGCAAACCATAACACTAGTTTACTCCGCAGCAGTCAGCTTAACGATACACTTGCCCCATGGCGCAGGGATTCTTCCTCACCTTTGAGGGACTCGACGGCTCGGGCAAGACGACGCAGCTTCGCCGTCTCGCCGCATGGCTTCAAGCGCGTGGCGAAGATCCACGGGTAACGCGTCAACCCGGCGGAACCAAGACTGGCGATCGCATTCGAGCATTGCTGCTGGATTCGAAGACGGAGGCGCTTGACCCGCGCACCGAACTCGGGCTCATGTTCGCCGACCGTGCGCAGGCGATCGCCGAGGTGATTGCGCCGGCGCTCGAGCATGGTCGCATCGTTCTCTGCGACCGCTTTACCGACTCGACTGAGGCCTACCAGGGCGGAGGGCGCGAACTAGGAAGCGAGATCGTCCTCGCGCTTCACCAGACGATGTGCGGCGGTTTGCAACCCGATCTGACCATTCTTCTGCTTCCCGATTTTGAAGCCTCACTGGAGCGTGCGCGGCGCCGCAATGCGCGCCCCGGAGCGGTCGACGAGGGCCGCTTTGAGCGCGAGGGAGAGGAGTTTTACAGGCGTGTCTTCGACAAGTACCGTGAGATCGCCGCGCGCGAGCCTGTGCGTGTGGTGGTAATCGATGGCGATTTGCCCATTGAGGAAGTCCACCAGAAGATCGTAAGACTAGTAGAGGAGCGACTATCTGCGAGACTCAGCGCCGTAGCCGCAGGCTAGCCGCTGTGCTAGTCTCTCTGATCACCGCGCTTCGCTAATATTTTTATGGCAACTACCTGGCAGACACGCGACGAAAAGAACTTCATCGTCGAAGAGCGCGATGGCTATCGCTATCCTCCAGGCTTGAAGCTCAACCTGCCTCTCTATCTGTCGCGAAAGTTTTTCAAACCCGGCAATCCGATCCGGCTCTTTGAGCACTTGGTGGCAACCTATGGGCCAGTCTCGCATTACAAGATTGGCCTCAGCCATATCGTTTTCATCAATGATCCAGGTCTGATCGCGGAGGTGCTGATCAACCAGCCGCAGAACTTCATCAAGGAGCGCACCCAGCGGCGGATGAAGATCCTGCTCGGCGAGGGACTGATCACCAGCGATGGCGAAATCCACAAGCGCCAGAGGCGCATAGCCGCGCCGGCGTTTCATCGCCAGCGCATCCAGAACTACGGCGCGATGATGGTCGATCGTGCCGCCGCCATGCGCGATGAGTGGCAGCCAGGGCAGAAGATCGATATCGCCGCCGAGATGATGCGCCTCACTCTGCAGGTCGTCGCGCGGACGCTCTTCAACACCGACGTTACCAGGGACGTGCAGGCCATCAACGACGAGGTCAACGTGATTATGGACCTCTACAACTTCCTCATCGCACTGCCGCGGGCCGAGGCGATGCTGCACTTGCCGATTCCCGGGCTGATGCGTTTCCGCAAAGCCCGCAAGCGGCTGGACACGGTCGTCCATCGGATGATCGACCAGCATCGAGCGGATGGAATTGATCGGGGAGATCTGCTTTCGATGCTGATCGCGTCGAGAGATGAAGAGGGCGACCACACTAAAATGTCCGACGAGCAACTGCGGGATGAGGTGCTGACCATCTTTCTCGCCGGATATGAGACCGTCGCCAACGCACTTACCTGGACGTGGATGCTGCTTGGGAAAAATCCCGAGGCCGAAGCGCGCATGCATGCCGAGATCGATACGGTGTTGGCCGGGCGGTCGCCGGCGCTCGACAATCTGCCTCAGTTGAACTACACCGAGATGGTCTTCGCAGAGTCGATGCGACTGTATCCGCCGGCCTGGGCGATGGGCAGGCAGGCGACACGAGATATTGAAATTGGCCCCTACAAACTTCCGGCGGGAAGTTATCTCTTCTTCAGTCAGTACATCATGCAGCGCAGCGCGGAGCAGTTTCCTGATCCGCTGCGTTTCGACCCGGAGCGGTTCACGACCGAGGCCAAAGCTCGCCGGCCGAAGTTTGCCTATTTTCCCTTTGGCGGGGGAAGCAGGCAGTGCATTGGCGAGGCCTTTGCGTGGATGGAGGGGATTCTACTGCTGGCGACGATCGCCCAGCGGTGGAAACTACGGCTGATTCCCGATCAGAAGATTGGTTTGGCGCCCAAGATCACTCTTCGCCCCGACAGGCCGATTTGGGTGGTCCCGGAGCGGCGCTAGTCGCGTAGTAAAATCACCGAATCTCACATTTCTCAGACCACTCGCCTATCAGGAGCAAGCCTTGGAGAGAATGATTCGGTCATTCATTCGTACTTGTCTTTCGTTCGCCATCCTTATTGGCTGGATATTCACCTCCAACGCCTTCGCGCAAGGCAACACGGATGAACGCATTCTCTTCAACGCAAAAGTCTTCACCGGCGAGCCGCGAAGTCCCTACGCAGAGGCGGTAGCGATCAAAGGAGGGAAGATCGTCGCAGTGGGGACGTTGGAAGATGCGTCGTCGTCGGTGAGTACCTCTGCAGAGCGGGTCGACCTGGATGGGAAGACACTGTTTCCCGGGCTCATCGATTCTCACGAGCATGCGGTCGATGGTGGGTTGGGTCTGATCGGGGCTGACGCCACTGACAAGGTGAGCTCGGTTGCCGATTTGGTCGCGTTTACTGCTGAGGCGAAAAAATCAGGCCGCGCGATGCAAGGTGATGTTGTGGTCGTGCAGGGCATCCCGCTGGAGATCTGGTCGCACAACGCGGAACTGAATCTCAAGTTTGGCACTGGAGCTTATAAGGACCAGCCGGTCTTGCTGCAGGGGATGGATGGCCACACGGAATGGGCGAACCCGGCGCTGCTTAAGCGCGCTGGAATTACTGCTGCCTACCTCAAGGGCCTTTCCAAGACCGAGCAGGGCTATTATGGATTCGACAAAGACTTCGCGCCGAATGGGTTTCTCGTCGATGCGGGCAAAGAGAAGGTTGACGCGCTGCTACCTCAGCCGGACGACGCTCGGCTGCTCGCGGCTGGGCGGGCTTTGCTCAAATACGACTACAGTCTCGGGATTACTGCGTGGCTCGATCCGCTGGCGATGCCGTACGTCTTGAAGACTTACAAGCTGCTGATCGATCATGGAGAATTGTCTTCTGAAGTGGTGGCTTTTCCGCAGGTATTTGCCAAAGACCCTGAGGCCGAACTGGCGGGCATTCACAAGATTCAGGAAGAGTATGCGGGCATTTCAAATCTGCATGTGACCGGAATCAAGGTATTTGCCGACGGAGTGGCTGAATATCCCTCGCAGACCGCCAATCTCACTCAGCCGTACAAGAATAGCGGGCGCAACGGAGAGCTCCTCTTCGATCCGAAGAAGTTTGCCGAGCTCTGCATCGCCGCGGACAAACAAGGACTGATCATCCATGTTCACGCGATTGGCGATGGCGCGGTGAAGGCTGCGCTTAACGGCATCGCCGCGGCGCGGGCTGCCAACGGCAATTCCGGGCTGCCGGACACGATCACCCATGAACAATTTGTCGATCCGGAAGATTTCCCGCGCTTCAAGCAGCTTGGCGTCGTCAGCGCATTGCAGCTTTTCTGGGCCGATGCGGAGCCGGACAGTATCGAGATTCTGAAGCCGTATGTGGCGCCGGAGATTTACAAGTGGCAGTATCCGGCAAGGTCGCTGCTGGACCACGGCGCGGTGATTTCTGGAGCGAGTGATTGGCCGGTTTCGACCGCCAATGTCTTTCGCGCGATCTATGAGGCCGAAACCCGCAAAGGGCCGGAGGGCGTACTGGACCCTTCGCAGGACATGCCGCGATTGGCGATGTTCTATGCCTATACACACAACTCGGCGATGGCGATGAACATGCTGGGCTCAATCGGCACGATTGCGGCGGGCAAGCGTGCCGATCTGGTCCTGCTTGATCGCGATGTGCTCACAGTCTCGCCGGAAGCTATGCGCGACACCAAGGTGGTGTGGACCATGGTCGGCGGCAAGACCGTCTATCGAGCACCGAAGTAAGAGGCGGGCGCGCCGAATTAAAAGAGACACGTGCATTCTGCTAGGCTCGATTCGTGGGATTCAGCGAATTTCTCGGCAATGACGCGACCGTCCGCCAACTGCGGCTGAGCATTGGTTCAGGGCGGTTGCCGCAGGCGATGATTCTTGCCGGGGCGGCAGGGTCGGGGAAGTACACGCTGGCGCTCATGGTGGCCCAGGCGATGAACTGCACCGGCTCTGCCGAATTGGAATCGCGGAATCAAGGCGGGCTCCCGGATTTCTGTGGTGAATGCCGGAATTGCGTTCAGATCGGCGCTGCCGCTCCGTTGAGCGCAAGATTTGACGAGGCAGTGGCTGCGCGGGAAGAGCTTCGCGAGGTCGATAAGAAAGAGACTCGCATCCTGATTCAGACCCATCCGGATGTACTCGTGATTCCGCCCGATCCGCCGCAGATGTTGATTAAAGTGGGCCAGGTGCGGCGTGTGATACACGAAATCTATCGACTTCCTTCCGAGGCAAGACGGGCTTTTTATATCTTCACGAACACTGGGTTTATGAAAGAGGCGGCGAACTCGCTGCTCAAAGTGCTGGAAGAGCCGCCAGAGTTCGCCAGCATTTTTCTCTTGGCTGAAAATCCGGGAGAATTGCTGCCGACTATTCGCTCTCGCGCCAGCCTCCTGCGTCTAAGCGCGCTGCCGATGGGCGAAATCGAGGCTCTGCTGGCTGCGCGCAGAAGCGATTGGAAGCCGGCACAGCGGGCACTGGTGGCGAGGCTCTCCGAAGGGGCGGTTGGACGAGCACTTGGTTTCCCGCTCGAAATTTATTTGGCGAGCCGGCAGGACGCCCTTACCCTGCTACGGACCGCGACCACCGATTCCTCCGCGCTCTTCCGATTGACCGAAAGCTATCGCGCTGGCGCCGAAGGTCAGGAGAAAATGACTGGGTTGATCCGGGCACTGATGAGCCTGCTGGAAGATCTGCTTCTATTACATGGTGGAAGTCCATCCCTGGTGAAGAACATCGATTTATCGGCAGAGTTACTTCGTGTAGCCGACGAAGTGAGCCTGGAATGGATCGAGACGGCGGCCAGAGCGGTGAACCGTCTGGAGAGCGGGATGCGGCGGAACCTCTTGCGTTCGCTGGCGCTGGACGCCTTCGCGGCGGAGTTAGTTTCATAGGCTGAAAGTATCTTCAGATTTGAAATCCTGACATTAACCACATCAATACGTTGCTAATTCCCCACTAGCATCTCGCCGAAATCTGCGCTACGATTCTGGCATTCATCAAGCCCGATCTTATGTTTTTGCACCAATGAGCTATCTGAGCCGCTCGGATGTCGTTTTGGTCTGCCTCGTTCTGGAAAGTAAGAGCCAACCTGAAGACTTCGCGCTGCATCTCACGCAGGAAGAAACGTCACGACTATGTCGAATCCTTCGCTAATCCCTTCACCCGAGGAGAAGCGTTTGCGGGTCGCGGTTTCGCCCCCGGCGCCCGCTGGAAAGACCCCGGCGACAATACCCACCCCGGCTGTCACCGGACCGCGTAAATTGGTCCGCCCGCCTCTTCTCGATAAGGGTGTGGTTGGCCGGCCGCTGGCGCGCCGGGCGGTTTCCCCGCTCACCGCGCATAATCCTGCGCAACGCTCCGAGCAGGTCTGGCAAGAGAGTTCGCACGCCGAGGTCTTTTATTTTCAAAAGCAGGTGCAAGCGCAGACGCCCATGACGATTGTGCTCGATGATGGCGAGTCGATCCATGGAATCATCGAATGGTATGACCGCGACGTGATCAAGGTGCGCCATGGGGGACGCACGCTGATCTACAAGTCCTGTATCAAATATCTTTACAAGTCCGGCGAAAACCAGAAGTACTGAATCGCGTCATTCCGTCTTCGCTGCTTTCAGCAGCCGATCCTGAATGGCAATTCCCAGGCCTTCGGCGGGCGGAAGCGGGCAAAGAATCACATCCACACCGGCCGCGTCGAGTTGGCGCAGGCCGGCGAATAAGCGATGCGCCAGCGTCGGCAGGTCCTGCCAATCTCCCCAATTGAAAATCACCGTTTTGTCGAGCGCCGCGGCTGAGATGCCTTTGGGAAGAAAATGTGCGGGGAGCATGACCCCGATCGATTTATGCTCCGTCGCCTCCTCGACAGCGCGAACGAGGGTGGCGGGTTGTTCCGAGTCGATGCCACCGATCAGAATAAGGCGAGCGCGCGGGGCATAGTGGCGGATTCCCAGGCCAGGCGACGGAGCAGACTCTGGCATTTGCTTCTTAGCTTTTGTGTTGGCCAATGTCGATTTCCACTCCACCGCCAATCCACAGACCTCGCGAATCTCCTGCAGCGAGATGATTCCGGGGCGATAAAGGACAACCGGCTCCAGCGACGCGTCGACTACGCTTGACTCCAGTCCGTGCGCGGTCTCGCCGGCATCGAGGACGGCATCAATCTGGCCATCGAGGTCCTCCAGTACATGGTCAGCGCGAGTGGGGCTGATGCGGCCGAAGCGATTGGCGCTGGGCGCGGCGATAGGCACTCCGGCCCGGGCGATCAGCGCCTTTGCGACCGGATGCGAGGGCATGCGGACACCAATCAGCGGCCGTCCCGCGGTCACAATGAGCGGGATTGCATCGGCTCTTGGCAGCAACAGGGTCAGCGGCCCAGGCCAAAAAGCCGAAATAAGAGCGGTTGCCGAACGGGTCAAGGGAGTGCCGTCTGAAACTGAGTCCACAACGCTGGAAAGCATGTCGCGGTCGGATATGTGGACGATCAACGGATCCCAGGAGGGACGTTGTTTCGCCTGAAAGATTTTCTCGACTGCTTCGGGATCCAGCGCGTTGGCGCCGAGACCGTAAACAGTCTCGGTAGGGAAGGCGACCAGACCGCCGCCGCGAAGAATCGATGCAGCCGTCTCGATAGCGGCGCGGGAGGAATCGCAATCAACGTCTTCGGGATTGATCTTGAGGCGGAGGGTCTTCATCGGGGAGCGATCTTACAGCGAGAATCCCCGGTACACGGCCGGCGTCCTCAACACTTCCGGCACTTCTCCATGATCGCAGTGTGGAGGCGTTCGCGAATCGGTTCAGGTAGCGGATACAGCTCGCGGTTGGCGTAAAACTCGATCGTCTTGCGAGTGGTGTTCATGGTGATGAAGCAGTGCTCGCAGCCGGTCAGATGTTCGTCGAGATCGCGGCGCAGGGCAGCGCTGACCTCGTCGTCGAGCAGATCGTCGAGCAATGCCATGAATTCAGAGCAGGTCACTTGACTCCATCTCCATTCTTCTTGCGGAAATAGCGGCTGAGCCGCTCCCGCAACTGAAGTCTCGCCCGCAACAGGCGAGATTTAACCGCCGGGACGCTCAAGCCAAGTGCCTCAGCCGTCTCGTCGGTCGAGAGACCCTCCACGTCACGCAGTGTGAAGACCACGCGGAATCCCGGAGGGAGTCCCTGGATGGTCTTGCGCAGGATCTCTGCCAGCTCCGATTGCCCGTACATCTGCTCCGGGTCGGGTCCCCAGTCGGCGAGATCGCGGGGCATTGAGCCTTCCTCGGTCTCAACGTCTTCGTCGATGGAAACCATCTTTCCCGTGCGCCGCTTGCGCAGACGCATGAGCGATTCGTTGACGGCGATCCTGACCAGCCAGGTATAAAACTTCGAGTTGCCCTGAAACTGATGGAGCTTCTCATAGGCCTTCAGGAAAGCGTCCTGGACAACGTCCTCGGCGTCTTCCTTGTTCTGCGTAATGTGCTGGGCGATGCGAAACACCTGCCGCTCGTACTGCCGGACCAGTGTCTCGAACGCCTGGAGGTCGCCCTCGCGCGCCCTAGCAACCAGCGCAACGTCCGGGTGGACCTCCTCTGTCCCTGTTGATTGGATAGTTTCCATAGCTGAAGGCTTCAGGAATTTGACCTTTTCTTGGCGCGTGTCGCGGGGTATTGGCGACAATTCGGCAACTTTAGTGCCATCCACTCATAGTAAACGGCGCGGGCGTTGCGCGGCAAAGGCGTGTCGCGCCGCGTAGTGTCCTAACTCTTAGGACACTACGCGGCGCCGATTGCACAGTTTCCGTGCAGCCCGTGATTCGTCTGGAGACTGAGACCCGGCTTTGGACCGGGAGTGTCATTATTTTCCTGCTCAGGCGTCTCGGTCATCCTGTCAGACTTGCCGCGGAACTCAGCAAGGAAGCCGAGAAGGCGACATCACTTTGTTTTCCTCGGACTTTCCTTGTGGAGCGTTGATTGAAGTACTTAGTCCGTAGAACATTCGCCGCATCGATCGCCCGCTTCAACCTCATGCGCTCGATCGAATGGATCTCCTTGATCAGGTTGCATTTAGACGCCTCATTCAGAACATCCTCAGAGATTGTCGCCAGTTGCCGCCAGTCGTGCCATTCGCCGATGAGGTACTTTACTTCGCCGAGTGCGGCCATCAACCGCTCGTCGGGCCGCTGGGCAAGTTGCAGAGTATAGTGCAGCAATTTCAACTTGATGCGAAAGAGATGGATATTATCGGCATTGAGTGGGGGCCAAGTCGCTATTTCCTCAGCTAGCTTTAACGCCACCGCCGCTGGGCTCTTGGCCGGCTCGTCTGTCGTTCCTTTCTGCCGGGCCCGATTCTCGCTGTCAGCATCTTTGTTGGCAAGAGACCTCCGAATTGCTTTCGCGCAACGCTTGATGTCACGGCGCATTTTCTTCTTCCGTTCTCCGATGATGCTCTCCAACTCGCGGGCACTCTCCATCCGCATACTCCCCAGATGTTCGAGCAGATGCGCTACGCAATTCTCCTCACCATCCGCGGGGAGCGTTAGGGCATGCGCGGTCAAAACATCCATGTCGCGTACCGAGCCCGCTGCTTTGCTTACCGGAGCGACTAGCTTCAATAAATGGCGCGTAGTGCTCTGTTCGTCGAGCATGAATGCTCTGGCGTTAGCTTCCATGCGACGGGTTTGTGTTCGTAGCGCATGTACATCCCTGGGCTCAGGATCTTTTGGAAAGTGCTTCAACCACCTGCGTAGTTTTTGCAGCGGCCTCTGCGCATTTTCAACATTGATTCCCATGGTTTATTGGGATGCAAGAGCGTGTGCCGGTTTGGGAACTAAGAGCCAGCATCCCAACCTCATTGAACATCACCGCGCTTTTCGGGACAAGCGAAGCCGATTGGTTTAGAGTGCTCTCGCAACGCAACATATCGCCGCCGAAGCAGAGAACGCTCAGCTTTCAGAAGATGACCGGAGGCGCTATGAAAACAATCTTGCCGAGCAACGTAATATTGTAGTTGAGCCGGTAAAGCCAGGCGTCGGAGTCGCTGACGGCCAGGTCGGCGGCGACGCCGGTAAAGATATTGCTCACTGGCTGGCCGGTAACAACATCTGTGCCGCTGTCGAAGGGATTGGGACGCCAGTCGTTTACGGCAAAGCCGGCGTTGATGGACGGACCCTGGTCAAAGACTGACCCAAGTGACACGAATGGCGACCACTCTTCCAACGAGAACCGGATCAGATATTGCGTCCCCACCGTACCTGGCGGCTTCGGGATCGAGTACTGGCTGATGGCCCAATTCAACGGCCCGGAGGTCGAAGTGGGGTCGTCGGTTCCGGCCATGTCGGGAATGAACGACACGGTTTGCTGATTCCAATTGCCGGTCTCGTCTCCCTTAAGGTTCGAGATCACGACCCCGGAAAGAACCAGCAGCCACTTTTGATCACTGATGCTCGTAGGGGGAATCTCGCCCACTGCGAGGGCGGCAGGCGTGATAAGCCAATTCTGGCCGGCAAAATCTGTGAGGTATAGCATAGAGTTGAACCCCCGATAGCGGAGAAGAGCTCCGTGATTATCCACGAACAGGCTTGTTGAATTGTTAAAGGTGGTGTCGCGAGCACGCGTCCACACCCAGGGATCGAATTGCGCCAGGGGAACCCAGCCGGCACAAAAACTATCATTAGAGTTCTTGACGTGGCTTCCGTCGATCCTGGAGCTGAGGTCGTTGTTGTGCCAGACGATTCTCAGGAACGTGTTGGCGAAGCGCACGAACATGGATGGGTCGAGGGGAACCCGCTCGGCTTGACCGGCGGCCGCGAGAAGCGCATTGAGCCGGACCTGGTCCGCAAGGATCACCGCGAGGCAGCCGAGTTCGAACTGGGCGTGACTTGTATCTTCGCCTTGAATGACTCCTGAGTAGTTCCATTGGTAGTAAGGAGTAAGGTCGGCGAAGCTCTTCGGGCTCAGATCAGAAGCGCGCCAAGCGACATTCTTTGCGACAACGAGCGGCGCTTCCTCGGTTGCGAGCTCCAGATAGTACGGGGTCGCATCGGCAGAGGCCCGGTAAATATTGCTGTTGGCGGCGAGGGCCAGTTCAGCGAGCGCCTGCATCATCCCAAGGTTCTCGTTGTAAGGGATCGGCTTGCCTGCTGCGGCGCGGTAGCCCGTACAGTCAGGAGCTCCGTTGCTGCAGGTTAGAGTGCTGTAGCTCATTGGAAGATCATAGAAGGCAAATGGATCGTCGCCGGCGAGATGGAGTTCCGGGCGGAACGCCAGGTAGGTTTCGATCGTGGCAGTGATGAGAGCGACTGCCTGGTCATGGAATTGGGGATAGAGGTCAGGGCGATCGACCACGCGACGCGCGAACGCAGCCATTGCGTAAATAAACATCCCCGAGGTGACGACGTCTGTATTCCATTTACCATCGCGGTTGGGCGTATACGCGCCCCACGCGGCCATGACGCGCCCGCGAAACGGATCCTCCGGATTGTCACGCTTATCGTCGCGGTTCGCGAGCAGAGTGCCTGCAATGGTGCCGAGGCGGGTGAGGTAGGTCGCGGCCCGATCGAGGTCGAGCGGCAAAACGAGGTCATACACCTGAATCAGAGCGGCGGGAAATGGTCCGATATACCAAAAGACATCTGGATTGGCTCGGATGGAAAGGCTGGCAACATTGTCGAAGTAGGTGGTAAATCTGATTACTTCATGCGCATCAGTGTCCTCAAAATAACCCATGCCAGAGAAAAACGTGTCCGCATCGGCCAGGACCGTCGCTCTGTCGTTTGAGTTGCTGATGTATGTCATATCAGCCTTCGACTCTTCTGTCGGGATTCAGAACGCGCCCGATTATACCCCCGCTTTCGCGGTACCATCAAGGCAAGACTCGTTCGGGCTGGGTTAAGCGAAGCTCGTCACGAATCTGTCCATCGTGCCTCTCCGCCACCCAATCGAAAGAATGGATACTGCTTCAGGTCGCTATTGGAATTCTGATACGTTTCTCTTGACAAACCATAACCATTTGGTTATGGTTTTGGTGTGAAGCCGGCCATTGTCAATCCCGTGTTCCATGCTCTTGCTCACCCGACACCAGTCGGGCGATCTTCGAGCACCTGGCCCGCTGGCAGCAATCAATCACGAACAATTCAAAAACCTCACTACGAGGAATAGAAGGGACAAGCCATGCAAATCAAACTGACGAGCGTTTTCGTGGACGATCAAGATAAGGCCCTGAAGTTCTACACCGACGTTCTGGGCTTTCAAAAGAAGTTTGAGTTTCCGGCGGGGAAATTCAAATGGCTCACCGTGGTCTCCCCTGACGAACCCGAAGGCGTGCAGCTGGTTTTAGAGCCTAACAACGGCTGGAACCAGTCCGCGAAGGGATATCAACAAGAGATTTTTCGGCAAGGGCTAGCCGCGGCTAACTTCTTTGTCGCCGACATCCAAAAGGAGTACGAGCGGCTCAAGCAACTCGGAGTGACCTTCACCAAGGAGCCGACCAAGACTACGGGCTCGACCATAGCGATATTTGACGATACCTGCGGAAACCTTATTCAGATAACTCACCTCGATTGGTAAGCCGCCACACGACTGAGGGAGGTTCTTCATGCAAGCCGCCGCGAACCATGTTTTCAGGGCCCTCGCCGATCCGACGCGCAGGGCCCTTTTCGAGGAGCTGACGCGGCAGGGCGAGCAGACCGTCCACGCGTTGACTCGGTATGCGGGCGTGTCGCAGCCCGCTGTCTCCAAGCATCTTACGGTGCTGAAGCGAGCCAAGCTGGTACGGCATCGCCGCGAGGGACGCGAAACTCACTATCGCGCACGGCCCGACGCACTCGCCCCGATGGTCGACTGGCTCAATCTCTATGGCGCATTCTGGCGTGAGCGGTTTGACCGTCTTGAATCCCTTTTGGAAAGGATGGATTGATAAGACCTATGAGTCCCGTAACCAATCCAGTAGAGAGTACCCGCACCCTCGTGGTCGAGAGGTTATTCCACCACCCTCCAGAGAAGCTGTGGCGCGCGCTCACCGAGAGCACACTGCTCGCGCAGTGGATGATGAACAACGACTTCGAGCCGGAGGTCGGGCGGAGGTTCCAATTCCACGCCGACCCCGCGCCGAACTGGAATGGCATCGTTGACTGCGAAGTGCTGACCATCGAGCCACTCCAACGCCTGTCCTACAACTGGGGCGTTGGGGGAAGCGAATCTGGGCTTCAGTGGGTGGTGCTCTGGACGTTGACTCCAGCCGAGGGTGGCACCCACGTTCGCATGGAGCAGTCCGGCTTCGGTCCCGATCAGAAGGCGGCGTATCACGGCGCAAACTACGGCTGGCAGAAGTTCTTCGCCAGCCTGGAGCAGGTCCTCGGAGGTGTGGAGTGAACACGAAGGCAAAAAACATTACTTATTGGACTATGACCGGCCTCATCGCGTTCTTTATCGGAGGCGGCGGCGCCACGCAGATTTGGCAATATAAGGTCAACCCCCATGGCATCGTGCCCGAGCTCGGGTACCCGTTGTACTTCTTTGCCATCCTGGGATTTTGGAAAGTGCTTGGGGCCATTGCCATCCTCGTGCCGCGCTTCCCGCGGCTCAAGGAATGGGCGTACGCCGGCATCTTCTTTGACCTGACCGGCGCGGCCGCATCCTGCGCTGCTGTCGGCGGCTACGGCGCTTACGGCTTTCATGTCATTGCGCCTCTCATCCTTACTGGTTTTCTGGTGGCATCGTGGGCGCTTCGCCCCCCGAGCCGTACCATTGGCGTCCTCTTTTCGGCGACAAACGGGCTGGCGAAACAACCTGCCGCGAACGCTTGACTCAAAAGTCTGGCCCCCATCAGTAGTCTGACCCCCATCAGTATGGAGGAGGTTCTGGACAATGGATTAATTAGTCACCCGTGAGCGGTAAGTTTTTAACCTAAACAGATAGGGCGAACGGCCGAGAAATGGACTGTCTCCGCCGCGGTAATGGCTTAATCGATTGATTCGCTTAACATTTTGTGCTCCTGAGAGGTTTGGTATCCCACATGCACTGAGGCGGAGTGCAATCGAATTCAAACTCCAACTTCGAGGACACTCCCATGGCCGTTACAAAGAAATCGCTCACCGAAAACAGCCCTGCCGGCAAAACCCCTAAAACCAAGTCCGAACAGGCCCCCGCCACCGCTGCGGTCGCGCCATCCAAGATGAAGACCACTATGATACGTACCATCAATTGATGGCATTCGCATCCGGGGACAACTGGGCGCGTTCTAAAAGGACAAAACGGCGGCCTCTACAGGCCGCCGTTTTCGCGTCTGGAAACCTTGATGATTACACCGTACGAATCGGCGCTGGCGGTACTACGATCTCAACCAATCCGGTCGCCACGTCATAGACGATGCCGGAAACAAGCCACTGGCCCGGCAACGCGGGAATCGTCTTGAGCCAGGCAACATCGCCGGCGACCGCCGCGCGGGGATCGGTGACTGCCTTCGCCTTGAGTTCCCCTTCTTGTATTTGAAAGTAGTGCATCAGCATGGCCGGGTCGCCCGCAAGCCGAGTGATGCCGCAATCGGTGTGGTGAAGAACGATGAGGTGAAACTCTCCGCCGCCTCCAGGAATCTCACTGGCAACCTGGCCGATTCGCCCGAGCAGCCCCAACTCCTCCAGCAACACTGGGGTGATTCGGCCACCGATGTTACGAATCACGACGGCCTCGCCCGGTTTGATTCCAAGCACATGAACAGGATCCACGCGCATATCCGCGCAACCGATGATGACTGCCTTTACATTCGGCAACGCCCGCGGAAGCGAGGGCATCAACGTGCCCAGCGGACTGCTGCGCTGCGAAGTCTTTGTTGCGTGCCAGCATGTTATCGAGATTGTTCATGTCTGTTCTCCTCGAGAGAGGATGCGCGAGGCTCTGGTAAAAGTTGTGTCAAGCCACGAACTTAACAACACCCCGCAGTAGCGAATGCCGAGTCAGTGGAATATGACAGCGGTGAAACGCAGATTTGTCGTGTCCATTCGCCGCTCCCCGAAGCTCGGTGTGATATGTCAGCAAAACGGGGCATTTTTCTGAGCTAGTCGTTTTCGACCCGCGCTTTTATGTCCAGGTACGCCGTCTCGATGAGCCTGCTGAGCGACGCGGCGTCTATGGCCGTTCCCGGTCTCAGCTTCACATGGCGCATACACTTGCCGTTGCCTTGCAACAGCCGGGCCGGGTCCGGCAGCCCAGCGCCCTGAAAGAACCCCACATTAACGTGCGAGCTGAACACATTGACATAGCCGAACGGCGCATCGCCAAGACATGCGGTCGGACAGCCGTCATGCAGGATCTCCCGGACTTCGTCCCCGCATTTTCGCATCACCGCAAACCACTCATGCGCGATGGCTCCCAATTCACCTCTATGCTCTTTCATCCACGCATCGATGACGGGATCGCGTTCGACAGTACCGTTGAATCGCAGCAATTGCTCTCTCATCGCGACTGTCCCTAAGCCGGTTTCGCTTCGACTATCCCCACGTTCCGAGCCATAATCTTGTCGCCTCCAACCGGGCATACACCGGTCAGAATGAGTCCGGCTGCCTCAAGAAGCGCCTTCCATTCGCGCTCGCTTCGCTCTTTACCGCCAGTGACAGCAAGCATGTTGAGGTCGCTCATCAGGTGGCCTTCCAGTTGCGGATCGGCATGAGAGACGACCGGAGGAAGGATGAATTCAATGATCAATAAGCTGCCGTTCTCCGGAATCACCGCCCGGCAGTTCTTAAGAATCGTGATAGCAACTTCGTCCTGACGTCCGTGCAGAACATGTTTGAGCATGTACACATCGGCGCCCGCCGGGACCGACTGCGTCAGGTCCGCGACGATCAGCTCGCACCGCGAGGAAGGATCTTCCTCCGCGAAGCGAGGTTTGGCTGCATTGACGCTCGGTTCCAGGTCCACAAGCATGCCTCGCAGACTTGGGTTGAGTCCTAGGATTGCAAGAATGAGCGACCCGCCGCCTCCGCCAAGATCGGCGACCACCTTCGCGCGGGAAAAATCCCATGCTTCCGCGATGGGCGCGTAGTCTTCTGCCGGAGCCGTACCCATCACCGCGCGAAAAATAGAAGAGTTGGCTTCCGGGTCCTGCGACCATCGGGAAGGTATTTTGGGATCGCGTACCTGAGAGGCCGGCTTGCCGGTTCGAACACAATCGGTAAGCAGCGACCACTCGTCGGCCAGCAGGTCCGCCCAGAAGATGACGGATGGCCAGACGGACTGCGGTGCATCCCTCCGCAGCGGCTTGCCAAAAGCAGTCAGCCGAAAGTGTTCCGGCGTCGTCTCCTCCGTCAATCCGACGCTGGCGAGAGCGCGAAGCAGGCGGTACAGCGAATTGGCATCCGCCTGACACTTTTCGGCCAGGAAGCCAACGCTGCGCACCTCGTCTCCAAGCGCATCGGCTACGCCGAGACGTGCCGCCGCGCAGAGCACGCGGCTGCGGGAATACGCCATTGCCATTTCGACGAGCGCGGTATTTGTTATGACATTGCCAATGCCGCTGTTAGGTCTGGCCATGAAACACCTCAAATCTAATCTACGCATCGTGGACGAGCCTTGCCCAGCCAGTAAACCAGCACAGGCTTCATCACGGAATACCAGATCCGAACAGGTTCACCTACGCGCATCGATTGTCCTCCAAGCACCGATGGCCAAAAGAATCGCAGCCACGGCGAGAAAAAGTACGTTGCCTCCGCGTGCAACGACTCCTGGTTGACCAACAGATGGGGTTGTAAAGAAGGCGTGCACTCCATACGCCATCGCAGCACCTCCAAACAGGCAGAACCTGCGAACTGCATCAAAAGCCTTCTGGCGACTCCAGAACCAGGTCAGACAAATGGCAGTTGCGTCGAGTAGGCAGCACGCTACTACAGAGCGCCAGCCCCAAGCGCGGGGAACCACAAGAAAGCTGAATGAAAGAAGAAGCGAGACGAACGCAAGGCTCAACGGACCTGGGATAGCCTTCGGGTTCGTTGTCTCGTTTCTTCTGCTCGTTCGCGCAGCGATTGTGATCAGGACGATGACCGCCGCTGCGGACCATACAAATTGCTTTCGGGATGCGACGAAATGCGCCGGGCCCATGCGGACCGTCGACAAGGCGATCAGAGCGCAAGCCGCCAGAAAAGCGGCAGCGATGACCACGGCACCGGCATGCCCAAGCCACGGGTCATTGGCGGATTCGGGAAAGATTGCTTCCACCATGGCAATCGGCACAGAGATGCTCCACACAGCATGAAGAGTGAGAACGTAGATGGTCCACCATGAACCAATACCGAACGTCTGCAGAAATGCGGGCTGAAGCAATTGGAGATGCTTGCCGAGAAAATCGGGGTTAAAGAGCGTTTGCATCAGGAAGGCTTCTTCGAAGATGCCATATGCGAGCGCGAGCGCAAAAATGTTCGGCCAGCCCCGATTAGATCTCCGTGCATACTCTCGGATGAGAAGTGCTGCACCTCCGTAAAGCGGCGCCAGGATCAGAAGCATCCCCAATTTGTCGATAGACATGTTTCCGGAGAGAAACTCCGCCACGAACGGAGCAGTGACGAAAAGCATCGCTGCGGGAAGGTATGCTCTCACGCGCCTGATCGAACGAGGCGTCTCGCTGATGATAGTTTGTCCATCAAGTCGATTCACAATATCTCACTCCTGCGTTTGAGAATTCCTATCGAGACCGAACCGGGCTTTCTAGTCTTCCCACGCGATTTTGTACTCGTACATCCAACGGTTCATGCGGCTTCCCAACAACAGGGCAAATCCCGAGATCATGCGATCGCGTATCCATGCGGCTGTTGGCGTGAGCACTTGCTTCCGCTCGCCTCGCCGTCGCGACTCGGTGATGACTCGCTCTACACGTGTGCGCCTGGCTTGCTCGAATTGGGCGAACACTTCGCCATGGTTAAAATGAGACCTCCGCATCAACTTGCCAAGCAGCATGGCGTCTTCGAGAGCGAGCGAAGCGCCCAGGCCTGCGTGTGGACTCGTGGCGTGTGCCGCATCGCCGATCAAAAGCGCGCGGCCTTTTGACCAGGCAGGCAATATCGGGACATCAAAGACCGGGCCGCGCAATAGTTCTTGCGCGCTCTTCAGGATGGTGCTCACAGGCGCTCTCCAACCTTCGTGGCGTAAGAGCATCTCTTGCCTAAGTTGGTCGGTAGACCAGGATTTGTAATTGAGACTCTCGGCGTCCTCGTCTTTGGAGAGATGGGTCCACCACATCACCGAATCCGGTCTCTGCCCGTCGAAGTGTGCGTAGCCAAAGAAACCTTCGCGCCCGTACACCATATGCATCTGGTGCATCTCCTTCTCCTCCTGCGGGATCAGGGTCGGGTCCGAGGCGAAGCCGCCGATCGTGAAAAGACCTGTGTAGAAGGGCCTCGGCCCATCCGGGAAGATCACGCCGCGCGTTCGAGATTGAACGCCATCGGCGCCGATAAGAATCGCTCCATCAGCAGACGATCCGTCCTCGAAGTGTGCCGTTACCGAGGCCGCCTTGGACTCCAGTCCAAGCAGACGCTTCTGATAGTGGACGGGAATGCCGCGTCGTTCCACTTCGTCCAGGAGCGCTTGATGGACAAACGATCTCCGAACCAGAACCGCGGGAATCCCGTAGAGGCTTGCCGGACCGTTCGGCACGCTACCGAGTATTCTGCCGTGCTGGTTCTCGAAGCGAAACTCATCGCTCTCGACTCCCTCAGCGATCACTTTATGTGCGAGGCCAAGCTGTTCCAGCACACGCATGCCATTGGGGGCAATCTGGAAACCTCCGCCGATGTCTTCCGTGCGTGGGTAGGCCTCGTAGATCGTGGATGCAATCCGCGCTTCATTCAGAAACAGCGCCAAAGCAGGGCCTGCGATGCCCCCGCCGACAATAAGAACTTGCGTGTTCATGCTTTTCAACACTCCAGAGATCGTCGAATCTTTACTTGCCAACCATGGCCGCACTCGACTAAAGTATCTTACATAGTTACACTCTTAGCATCTAAGAGAATTAGGAGTCAAGCTATTTCATGAAGAAGTCCGCAATTTCCGAAGAACGCCAGAGCCTGCTGACGAGCGTAGGAATGGAGCTGGGGCGCGAAATGAGCGCCCAGACAGTGTTTTTTCATGAGGCGATCGCTCGCAGGATCGACCTGAACGCCACGGACACGCGTTGCCTCACCTTGATAGGAAGCGCTGGCGGGAAACTGACGGCTGGAGACCTGGGAAGAGCAACCGGACTAACGACCGGAGCGATCACCGGCATCATCGACCGGCTGGAGAATGCGGGCCTTGTCGAACGGGAACGGGACGCCAGCGACCGAAGAAAGGTCTTCGTCCGGGCGAAACCAGCGGCGATGCAGCGCGTTGCGCCGCTTTACGGCAAGCTAGGAACCGCAATGATGAAACTCGCTTCGAGCTACACCACAGAGGAACTAAAGCTGATCCACGACTTCATGGAACGAAGCCTCTCGATAATGAAGGCGCAGATTGCTGATTTGAGTTGATGCCGATCTCAGGATGACGGCCAGGGCTCGGGCAGGATGACGCCAATTCCAAATTGGTCGTGGGAGTGCCGGGGGAATTGATGATTCGAAATCAGGCTTACTACTTCTACTCCCCAAAGAGCGGCACGGTACTGACACACTTTGTGCATTGCGCCTCTTGTTTCGTCATTCTTTCAAGAATTGCATGAATCGATACATCGATCCCCCAATATTTGCGCTGCTTACTCATCGGAGGCACCGAATCCCGGCTGGTGCATCCAGGCCAATGCACTCAGCGAGCAATGTTGACCAAACTCAACATTAGTCCCGATAGACGCGCTTGTGTTGAGTAGCCCATCGCTGACCAGCAGCCGACTTGCCGAGGTTGCAAGTTACGGTGGGCGCAGCGAAAATAGGTTCGAGAGTTGGAGCTGCACGTGAAAAAGACCGTCCCGGCGGAATCTGCCTATGCATCCGCCTCTACGCTAATCGACGAGAGAATCAAGGCACTCGGGGACTGGCGCGGGAAGATGCTCGCACGAGTGAGGGGAATCGTACACGCGGCAGACCCTGAGATCGTCGAAGAATGGAAGTTTATGGGGACTCCCGTCTGGTACCACGCCGGCATCGTCTGCACCGGTGAGGCCTACAAGAGCGTAGTCAAGATGACATTTGCCAAGGGGGCCTCGTTGAACGATCCCTCCGGTCTGTTCAACTCCAGCCTCGACGGAAATGTCAGGCGCGCCATCGACATCCACGAAGGCGAGAAGATCGATGAGGCGGCATTGAAAGACCTCATCCGCGCTGCCGTGGCGCTCAATCTCAAGGGCAAGAGCCCAGGAATTGTGTCAAGTGGCGAGAAGGTAAACAGACAGCCTAAGTCAAAGCAACAGCACGAGATAGAAGACTAGCTAACTTGGCGTAGTGAAACCCTTCAACCTGATAAAATAGAATTAGGCATTCAGAAGAGGCATACCAGGGCGGCGCAAGCCGCCTTTTTCCATGCCCCAAAGGCGGAGACAACTATGTACGAACTATACGGACGCATCAAACCCGGAGGCGGCAAGTGCGAATCACCCGCGCTCAAAGGAAAATCCTTCTGCTACTATCACGACCCCCGGCGTCAGCGCCGCGCCAAAGCCGTCAAGATAAGGTATTTTCTCGAGCTCACCATGCTCGAACCCGGCGGAGCAGTCCAGACCGCCATCAGCGAAACCGTCCAGGCCCTCGCCAGAAACGAGATTGACACTAAGCACGGGGGACGCCTCCTCTACGCCCTGCAACTCGCCTCAAGCGGGAAGCAGAAAGGAACGTCGCCGGTAAAACAATCCTCGCGACGCTACATCAAGATCGTCCGCGCCCCGGGCTTCACAAAAATCTACTCCACCGGCGAGCAGCCCGGCGCCACCAGGGAGATAGCGTCATCAACCGCTTTTGAACTTAAGCCCTGTGCCTGAAAGACTTTGTTGGAAAGGCCCATATTTGCAGTAGTTTGCGCACAAAATCTGGATGACGCTGCAAACACGTCACTTAGCCCGGATGGGGGTTGGGGGTGAGCATGCCGGTGGCAACCGGCGGTGGCGAGTGCCAACGCCCATAACGATTCAGGGTTCCATGCACACCAGGCAAAACATCCGGGCAAATTTCGGCTTTAATAGTAAGCAGAGGTTGTTGATGTCTTGGTGATTTTTGAGTTTCCTGCAATGGTTGCGGAGAAAGCGGCATCGCTTGGCCGGATTTGGGGTGAACGTCGCTTGCGCCGTTTCGCGATGTTATCTGCGCTTCTGCTGAGCTGGAGTCTCGCTGGCTCTGGACAGACCGACGAACCCGTTCCTAAGAAGCAATCTCCGGCTACTTCCTCCTCAAGCGCCCACAAAGCTTCGTCTAAGACGCACACAACATCGGGCCAGACAAAGAGTAAGACCGGAGCCAAGACTACCTCGCATTCAGCGGGCAAATCGAAGCATCATGCTCGCCGTCCGCTCTCGGCGAAGGCCCTGGCCAAGAGCCGCTCCTTGCATCAGGCATTCGTAGCATCGTCGCAGCTGCGGCCGATGGCGCAGCAACTCACCCAAATGCGCAGCGCGGCGGCGTATGCCGGAGTTAACGCTTATGCGCAGTCGCATACCGGCGAAGCAGCTTCGGCGGCCTATCTGGCGTTGGGCCACGCTTATCTTGAGGACAAGAAGTATCCCGAGGCTGTGACCAGCCTGCACAAATCGGTTACGTCGGGCCAGTCGCTAAGCGATTACGCCGACTACCTTGCCGCGCAAGCCAACCTACAGTCGGGAAATCTGCCCGCGGCGGAACTGCTCTTGAACGGGTTTGCCACCCGGCATCCGGACAGCATCTTTGTGCCCAGCATTCCCGTGCTCGAAGCGAACCTCTTCATTCAGGAGGGCGACCCGCAGGCTGCGCTGGCGAAGTTGAAGCCGTATTTAAGCGAGCCGATTGCGGGCCATGCGGATTTCCAACTGGCCCAGGCGCAGGCGGAACAGCTGGCCGGACAGACGGACGCGGCGGCTAAGCGCTTTCGGCATGTGTATCTCACGTTTCCGCTGAGCAGCGAGGCGCAGGCGGCGAAGACCCAGCTTGCGGTCATTGGAGCTGCTGCGCCTATCAGCGCGGAGGAGCGCCGCACTCACGCGGATGCGCTGTATCGTGCCGGGAGGTTTAATGACGCCGCGGAAGAATATCGCGCCTTGGCTAATGATTCCGAGTTGAGTCCTGAGGCGAGAAATACGGTGTTGGTTGCGGCCGCAGACTGCGATTTCAAGCTCAAGCGGCTGAACAAACAGGAACTCGACCGGCTGCCCGATACCCAGGACGAGGCCGGAGCGCGGCGCATGTATCTCATGATGGAACTTGCCCGCGACAAGGACGACACCGATGCGCAGCGGAGCATCGTCGATCAGATGAAAACGCGATTTGGGGAGAGTCCGTGGCTCGCCGAGGCGCTGTATTCGAGCGGCAACATGTATCTGCTGCGTAAGGACTACGCGCACGCGATCGATTATTACGGCGAACTGTCGAAGCGCTTTCCAAAGTCGTGCGAGCCCGAGCCGACGGCGCATTGCTCCAACTATTCACCGAGCAGCCATTGGCGCACGGCGTGGCTCAGCTACCGGTTGAAGCAATACTCCGATGCGGCGCGGCTAATGGATGAGCAGATTGCGAATTATCCGGGAGGCAAGGAGATTCCCGGCGCGCTCTACTGGCGGGGCCGGATTTACGAGCAGCAGGAGCGGCAGCCCGCTTTGGCGGCAGCCTATTACCACACCATTATCCGCGTCTATCAGCATTACTACTATGCCGCCGAGTCGAGGCAGCGGCTGGCCGCGCTCGGCAATGTGACGCCGGAAAATGTGGCCATGCTGGACGCTATGCGGCCGGAGAGCATTCCGGAGTTGAGCGACGACGTGCCGGAAAATGACCCGCATGTCGTGAAAGCGAAGTTACTGGCCAATGCCGGATTGAACGAATATATCGCGCCCGAAATCCGGGCGGCCGACGGCAGTTCGGAATGGGGCTCGTTCGCTGAGGCTGAAATTTATACCTCTTACGGTGAGACCTTCAGGGCCATGCGGGTGCTCAAACGCGCGATTCCGTTCTACACTTCCGCGCCCATCACGGCGATGCCGATTGCTTATTGGCGAATACTTTTTCCCGAGGCCTACTGGCAGCAGATCAAGACATCCGCGGCCGCTAACGGACTCGATCCCTATATGGTGGCGTCGTTAATTCGGCAGGAGTCGGAGTTTAATCCTCAGGCAATTTCGAACAAGAGCGCCTATGGGCTAATGCAATTGCTGCCATCGGTGGGTAAATCGATGGCCAAGGCCGAGGGCATGAAGCACTTCGAGACCAGCCAACTGCTGGATCCGAATGTGAATATTCAGTTAGGCTGCCGCTATCTCAAACAGACGATGGATAAGTTCGGCGGCCAGCCGGAGTATGTGTTCGCCGCCTACAACGCGGGCGACGCCAGAGTGGTCGATTGGCGCAGCGCGGCCGGTGAGCAGAGCATCGACGAATTCGTTGAGTCGATTCCGTTTACCGAGACCCGCGACTACGTGCAGGCAATCCTGCGGAACGAAGACATCTACCGCTCCATCGATCAAGCAGTCGCTCGGACGCGCGTTCAGGCATCTGTACAAACCGCCTCAACGCGCGCGAATTAGGCGCTTCCACGAGGATGCATGCGGTAGCCTAACGCTCAGGGCTACAGCAGAACCAAGGGGCCGCTCTCTGCACGAGCAGCGTCGTAGGTGGGGGTATCTAAGAAGAAACGCGCCCGGACTTTGATATTGACAAGGGAAGGTGACCCGGAAAGAATTGGCTCAAATGTTTACGGGCACCACTTTTTACCGCAGACATTTGGCCCGCTTCTCAGGACGCTCTCTCCATGCCCAGTGAGATCTACCTCGCCGAGCTTCTGAGCAAAAACCGATCCGCTACCTGTCGTCCGCAAGAAAATTCGTCATGCGCCGAACGTTTATCGGGCTGGGAGTCGAGGGAGCGCCGGTTTCCACGTCCTACCGCAGACGGTATTCAGGCAACCCGCTCAAGATTCATAAGGAGATGGCATGATAGCGGAATTGCGACTGCTCGAAGAGTGGATTCCTGAACAGATGGAACCCGGAACGCTATTTGTGCTCGAAAACGCGGGGACGATGGGGGAGCCGGCGAACCCTTATTGGGCCGTGCTCTCGTGCCCGATATGCGGAGCCCTGGGTTTGATCACCCGGCGCCAGTATAAGGGCAATGAGACCATGATTTGCGGCGGTCACGACTGTTCTGCCGAATACTATCTTCGCGACGGTGGAATCGAGTATCGCCAGACACAGTAAAGTCTCAGGCGTGACCCGGGGTACTCAAACGGCTGAATCCGCCAGCTAACCACATCGCCGTGCGATTTCGGTACGTCCCCGAGCGTTCATTTAAGATTGAGACGGGCATCGTCTTTCGCATGATGTCGTGGTCTTCCCGCCCGGATGGCGAAATCGGCAGACGCAGCGGACTTAAAATCCGCAGAGGGCAACCTCATGGGGGTTCAAGTCCCCCTCCGGGCACCAATAAAATCAATCATTTACCATTCAGCTGATTGCAGCCGAAGTACTTTGACAGTAGTAGAGAGATTTTCATACATGCGACTGGTCCGCACCCGTACTCGAGCCAATCAACCGAGGAAACACTAGGCCCGAAAAACACTACTCCCGAACCCTTGTCGTCAAGAGCGAGACGGTCGCGCAGCCACTTGGGGTTGGGCAATGCGTCGGCATTATGAAGAGGTGGCGGGCCGGCGCGCGACGCAACTGCCCCGTCTGCTTGTTGATCCAACTTACTTCCTCGAGATCGTTCTTGCCCTCAAGACCTGCCAGGTCGGAATGTTAAAGCCGCTCGATAGACGGATTCCCAACGATGCGTTGAACGAGATATCGCGACATGGAGTCCGCCAGGTCCGCCCCTCGAACAAGCATGTACACCTTGCGGGCTGTCTGCGAGAGGAAGACCGCAGCTTGACCCGCTGAGTTGCCACCGCCCACCACAATAACTTCTTCGCCTTAGCACAACTGAGACTCAATATAGGTCGCGCCATAGTGGACGCCGCGACGCGCGAAGCGGTCCAGGGAAACGGCCGCCGGCTTGTTGTAACAAGCGCCAGTCGCAATGACAATGGTCCGGGCGGAGAAAACAGTCCCATTACTCGTCACCAATTCGTAGGGGCGTTGCTCGCACCGAAGTTGAACGATCGCGCGAGCCACCGCCATCTTGGCTCCAAACTCTTGTGCCTGTCCGGTCGCGTTGGTAGCGAGATCTTGACCGGAGACGCCAGTAGCAAATCCCAGGTAGTTTCTATTCTTGAACTGGCGGCCGCCTGGCCGCCGACGGCATGGCTTTCAATCAGGAGAATGTCCCGTCCCTCAGAAGCCGCCTATACCGCCGCCGCCAGGCCGCCCGGCCCACCACCCACGACGATCAGATCATAAAGGCGGCTGATCTCGATGTTGTCATTGAGCCAAGGCTATCTGCCAACTGCGAGGTTGACGGATCGCGTAAGACGGTTGTCCCGTGGCAGATCACGATCGACTTTCAGAGATAGCGATCGAAAAGCGGTCGAGAAGCTCCCTGGGAGGCATCGTTCAGATCGAGGTCGATGTAAGTGTACGGATGGCCATTTCGTCCTAAGAAGTCCCGCAGTCGCAGCGTATTTGCAGAATGTCGCGAGCCAATGACAACGACATTCCCCAACTGTCGATTGACGAGCATAAGCCTGCGCAACACAAACGCCCCTAAAAAGATCTCACTCAGACCGGCATCGTGCGCCACCAGAATGCGAAGATCATCGGGCCGAAGCTCCAGAACTTCACCTGCTTCTATGACTGGGCCTGCACCGGTTCTGTGTCCTGCGATCATGCCCGCCTCGCCGATGAACATTCCGGGGCATAGGTTCGTGACCAGCCGCTCGCCGTGCACACTGGGCTGAACGATTCGCGAGGTCGCGGATACGAGAACGAAGCACGGCGCTCCCACCTCTCCCGGCCGATACAGAATCTCGCCAAGCTCCACCCGGCGCACCCGTCCGTACGGACAGGCACGATCTATCTCGACATCCGTAAGCATCGGCCACGTTTGGGTCTCCGTGTTGGGTGCACTGAGGGTTGGCGATGAGGCCATGGCTATTTCCTGAGCTTCCAATCAAATGCGCCGCGTCGAAACGATGACACCAGAAAGGCGGGGCGCAGACAATTGTACGAAGGTATTGGATATACCTTCGTATCACTCGTCTCAGAATCATCTGAAGCACGCGGAGACCTCGACGTCGAGACGTTTTCCGCGCTCACGTTCAAGCCTGTCCGGTCCCACGGGCGATCATTGTTCATCACATCAGCCTGATGACACTATTGTTATGAAGGAGAATCGTTGGCCGGATGGACCATGTGAACTGCATCTTGGCGCTGCTGATCGGATTACTGTGCGCGGTGGCCGCCGTGGCCGGTCTGGCTCGCCGGCTCGCCGTGTCCTACCCCATTGTTCTCGTGGTCTTCGGATTACTGTGTTCGCTGCTGCCCCACGTCCCGCACGTTCAGCTATCGCCATCATTGGTGTTCTTGGTGATTCTGCCGCCGCTTCTTTATGCGGCCGCGTGGCAGACGTCGTGGCGGGAGTTCAAATACAACCTGGTTTCAATTTCGAGCCTCGCCGTACTGCTAGTGTTCTTCACCGCTTTTGGTGTCGCATATGCGGCAAAGTAGTGGCTGCCGGGATTCAACTGGCAACCCGGATTTCTTCTGGGAGCGCTGGTTTCGCCGACCGACGCGGTCGCTGCGACCGGATGGCCCGCAAAGTAGGTATGCCGCAACGCATTGTGGACTTGCTCGAAGGAGAGAGCCAGCTAAACGATGCGACCGGACTGCGGGCTATGCAATTTGGAGTGCAGATGGTCGTCCAGGGGACGATCCCTACTATGGGCTATGGCGTAGCCGTATTCGGGTGGCTGACGATCGGAGGTGCACTCGTCGGTCTAGCCATCGGATTGCGCGTAGTCTGGCTGGAGCACTGGGTGGACGATGGACCGGTGGAGATCGCCCTGTCATTGATCTTGCCATACGCGGCGTATCTCATGGGAAACGCAGTGAAGGGTTCGGGCGTGATCGCCGTTGTGGTGTGCGGTTCGTTTATAAGCCGCCGCAGCTCGACCCTCTTTTCCCCCGGAGTGCGACTGCAGGCGTGGGCTGTCTGGGACGCGCCAGAGTTTTTGCTGAACGGACTTGTGTTTGTGCTCCTAGGTTTGCAGCTTCCATATGTGCTGGACGGCATTCACGGACACGGCCACCTAAGCCTGCTCAAATATGCGCTGGTGTTTTCCGCCATCCTGGTATTGCTGCGCCTGGCTTGGATGTATCCGGCGACGAGGGCAACGTAGTGGGTGCGGACGCATCTTCTGAAGCAGATATACGAAAGGCCGAAATCGAATCGGGCTTTCGTCATAGGCTGGACCGGAATGCGTGGGGTCGTCGCTTTGGCCGCGGCAAACTCATTGCCTCTCACCCTCAATGATGGAAGCCCGTTTCCTCAGCGAAGCATGATCATCTATCTCACCTTTTCTCTGATCCTGGTGACACTTGTTCTGCAGGGTCTTTCCTTGCCATGGCTGGTACGCGTGCTTGGATTGTCTGCGGGTAACGCGCAATTCTGCGAAGAAGGAGAGGCCAGGCACTTTGTATTGCAGGCAGGTATCGACTTCCTTGGCGAACGCAAGAAGTCGGCGAAGGGTGAACATGAGGTGCATCTTTATGACGATCTGCTGCACCAGTACCAACATAGGCTCGAAGACATCGAGGAGTGCGGGCCGGATGGAAACGGGTTTGGAGAAAAACTCGCACGGCCTGACAGCAAATCATCTGTTGCCGGAGACGATCAGGAGGCAACGCGAGGAACTTAACCACCTGCGGTCAAATGGAAGAATTGGAGATAGCGTGCACCACAATCTCGAGCGCGAGCTCGATTTAAAGGAAAGCCTGCTGACATAGTCATCACTTGTAAGGCGATAAATCGCGAACGCACTCACCGAAGGGTGGCGACAGCAACCGGGGCTGGAATTCGCGCTCGTTTCGATGTAAATAATGGATGAGGGACACTGCTAAGCTAGACAAATCAATACACGAAGACATCTGACAGAAGTGACAGATCAGAACTTAAAATCCGCAGAGGGCTACCTCATGGCGGTTAAAGTGCACCTCCGGGTACCAAGCACCTTGACACATCACTTAAGTGCTAACTTTTCGGAGTGATTCATGGATCGTCGCAAGTTCGTCGTTTCCTCGATGGCAACCTCCGCGATGTGCGCCTTTTCGAAGCGAAGTTCGACTGCGGTCGCGGAGGCATTGCGGCAATCAGTCGTGGCGAGCGGAGATCTGCTCCTCGAGTTGCGCGAGAAGCTCATGCACGATCCTTTTCGGCCGCAATTTCATCTGCTGCCTCGCGCCAACTGGATGAACGACCCGTGCGCACCCCGCTTTCACCGCGGCGAATACCACATGTTCTTTCAATACAACCCCCACGCCGCGGTCTGGGGCGACATGCATTGGAACCATGCGACGAGTCCCGACCTGATCCACTGGAAGCATCAGCCCTTGGCGCTCTCGCCGACGCCTGGGTCTTACGACGCCTTTGGATGTTTTACCGGCAGCGTATTGCCGGGCGCCGATGTTCCGACCATCCTCTATACGGGTGTGACCAAGTCGAATCCGGAGACGATTCGCGGCGAAGGGCTGCACGAGGTGCAGTGTCTTGCGATGTCAACCGATCCCGATCTGCGGGTCTGGAAGAAGCTCGACAAGCCGGTGATCGAATCGCCTCCGGCGGGTTTGAGCGTTACCGGCTTCCGCGATCCGTGCCCGTGGAAGGACGGAGACATGTGGTATCTCGGCGTCGGATCGGGATTCACCAAAGTTGGCGGCGCTGTGCTGCTCTATCGTTCGCATGACGGCCACAACTGGGAGTATCTGCATCCGCTCGCGCAAGGGACTTGGAATGGCGGGATGATGAGCAACCCAGTCGATACCGGAGAGATGTGGGAGTGTCCTGATTTCTTTCCTTTGGGCGGCAAGCACGTGCTGCTCTACTCGGTCGAGCGCAAGGTTTTTTGGGAGGCCGGTGTTTTCGACAAGAGCGACGTCAAGTTTCATTCCGAAACTAAGGGCATGCTCGATCACGGCTACTACTACGCGATGAAGAGCATGATCGATGAAAAGGGGCGGCGTATCTTGTGGGGATGGGTGGAAGAGTCGCGCACCTCCGAGGAGTGTCTCGCCGCCGGGTGGGCAGGGTCGATGGCTCTTCCTCGCGTCCTCACACTGGGCGCCGATAACCGGCTGCGCATGGATGTTCCACCTGAGCTCGCCTCACTGCGGCAGCAGACGCAAACCGTAAGCAATCCGCAGGGCGCTGAAAAGCTAAAGGAGGGTTTTGCGAAGCTGTCGATACAGAATCGCGCGGGCGAGGTCGTCTACAAATTCAAACCGCAGACGGAAGTTTGCGCTCTGGAGCTTCGCACCGGTGCGGGAGGAGCACCGCTTCTTTCCATTCAATGCGACGGAGCATCGGAGAAGCCCGCATTGACGATTGACGAAAAGACCTTGGCGCTGTCTACTGATCGCGATGGGACATCTACAGTCCATTTATGGATCGATGGATCGGTCATTGAGATCTTCGCCGACAGCAGGGAAGCGCTGACCTTGCGGAACTACGCTCCTTCGCCCGGAAATATCCAACTTGCCTGGGTTGGACCAGCCGCAGCGCTGACGAGCATCAGTGTTTCCGATGTGAAGCCGATCTCCGACGATCGCCTGACCAGCTGATCCAGGAGCGTGAAGAGAACCGAAGCGTCAGGCTATAGAATTCTCCCGACAGGAAAAGGTAATCAAATCACGATGCGAACTGCTCTGACAGCTGCGATGAGTGTAGGAAGTTTTTGTCTTTCAGCCAGCGTGCTTCATGCCGCGAGCTGCGATGCGATGAAGGACCTCAAGCTTACGGATGCAACCATCACCATGGCCGAACGTGTGACTTCGGGCGATGTCGAGGGCCCGGGCATCGACACGCCGCTTCACGGATTGCCGGCGTTTTGCCGCGTCGCTGGAATGCTGCGCCCAAGCTCAGATTCAGAGATCAAGTTTGAAGTTTGGATCCCAGAGAACGACTGGAATGGGCGCTTCCTGGGAGTAGGCAACGGCGGCTTTGCGGGTTCGATTTATTATCAGCAGCTGGCCGGAAATTTACAGCGCGGATTTGCCACAGCGGGTTCGGACGCGGGCCATCAGGCAGAGGCGGAGGACGCGAGCTGGGCTTTCGGCCATCCGGAGAAAGTCAAGGATTTCGGCTGGCGTGCGGTTCACCTGACCACTGAGCGGGCCAAAGAGATCGTGACGGCCTATTACGGCAAACCAGCTTCGAAGGCCTACTTCGATTCCTGTTCGGATGGCGGGCGCGAGGCGTTGATGGAGGCGCAGCGTTTCCCGGAGGATTATGACGGAATCCTGGCGGGCGCGCCGGCGAATAACTGGGTGCATATGTTGAGCTCAGGAGTGGACGTTGCCCAAGCGACAAGAGGCGATCCTCGCGCATACATTTCGAGCCTGAAGTTGCCCGCAATCCAACGTGCCACGCTGGCTGTGTGTGATGCTCAGGATGGTGTGAAGGACGGCATCATCAGCGATCCTGCGAAGTGTCATTTCGACCCGCAGGTATTGTTGTGCAAGGGCGAGGAATCCATTGAGTGCCTGACCCAGGCGCAGGTGAACTCGCTGAAGAAGCTTTATCAAGGGGGCGTGGACTCTCAGGGTAAATCGATCTTCCCGGGATTTGTATTGGGCGACGAGACTAGCTGGCGCAACTGGATTATTGGTCAGGGGCCGGGAGCGGCGTATGGTGACGGCTATGTTCGGAATTACTTCCGCTATATGGTGACTGGCGATCCGAAGTTTAATGTGCTGACGGCGAACGTCGATGCGTCTTTGAAGATGGCGGCCGAAAAGACTGGCGCCGAGCTCGATTCGACGGACCCAGATCTGAGCAAGTTCGCCGCTCACGGTGGCAAGCTGATCATGTATCACGGCTGGAATGACACAGCGATCTCTCCTTGGAACAGCATTCATTACTATGAAAGTGTTCAGGAGAAGATGGGGACGGAAAAGGCGTCGTCCATCGTGCGGCTGTATATGGCGCCCGGAGTGGAGCACTGCGCCAGCGGCCCAGGGCCGAGCTCCTTCGGGCAGTTTGGCATATCAACGACTGGGGCATTGAAGTATGGGATCTTCGATTCGCTGGTCGATTGGGTGGAGAAGAACGCGCCGCCGGAAAGCGTCGTGGCAACGAAGTACACGCCCGGCCCTGACGGAGTCAATAAGGTTGTGATGACGCGGCCCTTGTGTCCCTATCCGCAGGTCGCGAAGTATAAGGGGACCGGCGATTCCAATGACGCCGCGAATTTTGCGTGTGTTAAGGAATAACAGATCGGGGACGGAAGGTCGTCGATGAAGCGCTCGAAATTCGTCATAGTGATTCTGTTCGCCGGCGTTTTTTACGCTTCGTCCGTGCGGGCGGCGGGTCAGCAGTATGCCAAGCCCGGCAAATTCGACTTCTATCTCTTCACCCTCTCATGGTCACCGCAGTTCTGTGCGACCACTCATCGCGAAACGCCAGAATGTGAGACGCACGGCGGAAACTTCGTCGTTCATGGGCTTTGGCCGGAGTTTAAGAATGGCTCGTGGCCATCGAGCTGTTCTACTGAGCCCGGCCCTACGAACCCAGAAGTCGAGGCGAACATCATGCCTCCTTCTCTGGTCGAACATGAGTGGCAGAAACATGGCACCTGCGGCGGGCTTGGCGTCAATGGCTATTTCGATCTGATGCGATCGATCAGAAAGTCGATTGCGATTCCAGACTCGCTGCTCCATCTAAGGCAGACGGAGATGATAGCTCCGGCCGAGATCAAGGCCCAGTTTGTGGCTGAGAATCCCAAGATCCGCACCGAGGACATGGTTATTGGGTGCGCGAATAATACCCTTGTCCAGGTGCAGTTCTGCGTCGCCAAAGATGGCACACCAACCGCCTGCGGCACGATACGGGATTGCCGCGCGACCAGGATCAAGGTACTGCCTGTGCTGCCCTGAGTCCGACCGCAAACTGCGATTTCTCCATCATGCATTTGTCAGGGAACCGCCGTGGATAAAGTTGCGTATTTCGACCTAACCGGAACGGCCAATTTCCGTCAAACCTTGGCGATCGGGTGCCGTGGCCGGCACAGTTCCGCTCACGAGGGCTTCGCAATACATAACTATTTGTCGCTGAAGAAATACCCGAGGGTCGAGGAGACGCTGTGGAAGTTCTTGAGGATATTCGTTATGCACTACGCCAGTTTGCCAAGGCCCCAGGGTTCACCGCGACCGCTGTTCTAACCCTCGCCCTTGGTATCGGTGCGACGACAGCGATCTTTACCCTGGTGCACGCAGTTTTGCTGAAGTCGCTGCCAGTTGCCAAGCCCGAAGAGCTGATCCGGGTGGGCAACGAGGAAAATTGTTGCGTGAACGGTGGAATGCAGGACAACTGGACGCTCTTCTCCCTTCTCCTATGAGCAATACAAACAATTTCGAGAAAACACGATTGGGTTCGCCGAGCTCGCAGCGTTTCAATCTGGCCAGACGCTGATCGGAGTCCGGCGCAATGCAGCGACAAGCCCTCCGAGTCATACAAGAGCGAATATGTTTCCGGCAATTATTTTTCGACCTTCGGCATTCCTCCATACTTGGGACGAGCCATCGCTCCCGCCGACGACTCCACGGGTGCGCCAGCTGTAGCGATGATGAGCTTCCGTACCTGGCAGGAGAAGTTCGGCAATGACCCCTCGGTGGTCGGCGCGGGCTTTGTGATTAACGGCCAGCCCTTCACGGTGATTGGCATCGCTCCGCCGGGATTCTTCGGCGATCGCATGCAGAGCAATCCTCCGGCGTTCTTCTTGCCGATCCACACCGAGCCGCTGATTGCGCCGGCGAGCACCATCCTGAACGAAGCGTCCCTGCAGTGGCTCGACCTGATCTGCCGCATCAAGCCGGGGGCTGACATGGCCGCGATGGAAGCCCAGATGCGAGTGCAGTTGCGGCAGTTTCTGCTCACCCTTTGAGCAAAGTGGAGGAACGCGATAAGCCGCTCGCCGCCAAACAGACGCTGCATCTTTCGCACGGCGGCAACGGTGTGCAGATGATGCGTGACGAATATCAAGCCGGCCTGCATCTGTTGATGTGGGTTTCGTCATTCGTTCTGCTGATTGGCTGCGCCAATCTCGCCAACCTGATGTTAGTGAGAGCGACGACACGCAAGCAGCAGACTTCCGTGCGTTCGGCGCTTGGGGCGCCGCGAACGCGGCTGGTTCGTCAGGCGCTGACGGAAAGCCTTGTGCTAGCTGTGCTTGGCGGCATCGCGGGTATCGTTCTTGCTTTTGTGGGAGACGAGAGTGATCCTGCATCTTGCTTTTCAAAAGGAGTATGTTCCGATTCAAACGACACCATCACTTCCAGTGCTTGCATTTGCACTTGGCGTCTCGGTGCTGACCGGGATCCTTTTTGGCGTTGCCCCTGCGTGGATGACCGCGCGGGCAAATCCCGTTGAAGCGCTACCTGGCGCCAATCGCTCCACCGGCTGCAACAAAGGCTGGGGACAGAAATCGCTGGTTATGGTGCAGGCCGTGCTCTCGGTTGTCCTGCTGTGCACGGCTGGATTGCTGATGCGCAGCCTGAGCAATATGCAGCATCAGAACTTCGGCTTCGACACCGCCAATCGGTACATCCTTCACATCGATCCCCAGATGGCCGGCTACAAACCGGAGCAGCTCGAAGCACTCTATCGCCAATTGCGGGAGAATCTGGCCGCAATCCCCGGTGTAAAGCAGGTGAGCTTCTCTCTTTATAGCCCGATGGAAGGCGACAATTGGGGTGAGGGCGTCTTCATTAACGGCGAGCCGCCGCCGGCGCCGGGGACTCCCGACCACGGAGCATCGGGGCTGCGGGTCAGTCCGCATTACTTTGAGGCCATCGGCACTAAAGTTATCGAAGGCCGCGCTATCAACGAGCAGGACACGGCCGCCACACAGAACGTCGCCGTGGTCAATCGTTTCTTCGAGGAAAAATACTTGAAGGATGGACACGCGATCGGGAAGCATTTCAGCGATGACATGAAGCACCCGGGCTGGTTTGAAATCGTGGGAGTTACCGAGAACACGCGCTATCAGGGGCCAACCCAGAAGATGCGGGCCATGTATTTCCTCGCTCAGGGACAGACGGTCCGCAGCGACGACCCGCATTACCAGCGATTCGAGAACAGCTCGCAATACCTGAACGCGATTGAGCTACAGACGGCGGCACGATCCCGAATTTCGAGACACAGGTGCGGCGGGCGATCGCGCAGATTAATCCGGACCTTGCGATCATCAACTTCGATCCATTTGCCGAGCAGGTCAAGTCCAATTTTACCCAGCAGGCGATGATTGCCAAACTGACTTCTTTCTTTGGGATTCTCGCGCTGATTCTGGCCTCGATCGGCTTTATGGCGTCACCGCCTATTCGGTGCGCGCCGGACGAGCGAGATCGGCATTCGCATGGCGCTGGGTGCAAATCGAAACAACGTACTGGCAATGATCTTGCGTAGCGCTTTCTGGCAGGTCGGCATCGGCCTGTTGATCGGGATCGCCGCGATGTTTTTGGTCGGACGCGCGATGGCGAGCCAGTTATTCGGCGTCAAGGCCTATGATCCCGCGGTGCTTTCGGTGACGGTCGTTGTTCTGACCGCAGCCGCCTGCGTTGCTGCGTTGATTCCTGCACGCCGCGCGGCGGGAGTGGAGCCGATGCGGGCCTTGAGATCAGAGTGAGGTTACGGCTGATCGGTCTTTCGGGGATAATGTAGTTAGGTCGTAGCGGAGGCCGTGTGTCTACCAACGCTGAATCGCTTCATTCTCTCGGTGTCCCCACCAGCGCCACTTCGGTGCCGCAAACTGCGGCGCGGAGCGTAGTGGCTGTGCCATGGTATGTCTGGTGCGGCGTGGTTGCCGTCACCTCTGCTTCCATTGGCGGGGCGTGGGACGTCTCATGGCATCGGTCGATCGGCCGCGACACATTTTGGACGCCTGCGCATATGGCGATCTATGCCTGCGGCGTGCTGGCGGCGATCGCCTGCGGCTATCTCATCTTCGCTACGACCTTTGGACACTCCGAATCGCTGAAGCGGATTTCCGTAAAAGTGCTCGGCTTTCGCGCACCTTTGGGTGCTTTCCTGGCGGCGTGGGGAGGCATCGCGATGCTTACCTCGGCCCCCTTTGATAACTGGTGGCACGCCGCCTATGGTCTGGATGTAAAGATCGTAAGCCCGCCGCACACACTGCTTATTTTAGGCATCCGCGGAGTCGCAGTTGGCGTGCTTTTTCTGATTCTTGCGGCGATGAATCGTGCCAGCGACGCCGGGGACTCTGGCGAGAAAGGTTTTCACAGCCTGCAGCGCCTTTTTCTTTATATGGGCGGCCTCATCATCTCCGGGCAGATGTTCTTCTTGATGGAGTACACCTGGGACGTCTCGTTGCATAACTCGACTGCGTATGTGGCGATGGCCATCGGGGTCCCCGTGGCGCTGGCGATGATTTCGCGGGCCTCGCAGCACCGTTGGGCAGCGACGATTGCCGCTTCGGTGTACACGATCTTCATTATCGGCGAGATTTTGATCCTGCCGCTATTTCCCGCGCAGCCGAAGCTAGGGCCGGTTTATTTTCCGGTGACCCATTTGGTTCCGGGGAAGTTTCCGATTCTGATTATCGCCCCGGCGTTGGCTCTGGATTTGCTTTGGAAGCGTACGCGCAGCTGGAAGAGCTGGCAGGTTGCGCTGCTGTCCGGCCTGGTCTTCGTCGCTGTTCTGGTCGCGGTCGAGTGGCCCTTCGCGAGCTTCCTGATGACTCCCGCGGCCGCCAACCGGTTTTTTGGGACCATCTACTTCGACTACAACTCGCCCTCCTGGGGAATCGACCGGATGCGGGAGTTCTGGCAACCTCAACAAGGTGTTGCGCTCCTTCGCGGGCTGGCGATGGCGGCCATCTATGGCTCGATCGGCACATGGATCGGGCTAGGCTTTGGCGGGTGGATGCGGAAGGTCCAGCGTTGAAGGCACTTCGGGCAATACTGCTCTTGCTAGTCTGCGTTCCCCAATTTGCACTCGCTCATGTGGGCAGCAAAGACGTCTTCCAGCAGGTTACGGCTGGCCCTTACAAACTATTTGTAACAGTAAGGATGCCAAATGTGATTCCGGGCGTCGCCAATGTCGAGGTGCGCTCGACCGGCGCTCAAGTCAAGGCGCTGGAGATCGCCCCGCTGCCGATAGCCGGCGAGGCCTCGAAACATCCGCCGACGCCTGACGTAATGAAGGCTTCCACGGTCAACCCGGCGTTCTTTACTGGCGGCGTGTGGATGATGAGCGCCGGCTCGTGGCAGGTGCGGATTCATATCAGCGGTTCGGCCGGCGACGCGACGGTGTCGGTGCCGGTACCAGCGGTAGCCATTGCGACCTTGCAGATGAAACGCGACCTCGGCATTCCGCTGAGCATCCTTGGACTCTTTCTGGTGATCAGCATGGCAGGAGTGATTGCGGCCGCGGTGCGCGAGGCGCGGCTGCCGCCTGGCGAGGCGGCGTCGCCCATGATGCGCCGGCGCGGACTGGTTGCCATGGGGATCAGCCTTTTTCTCCTCGGGCTGGTTGTGTGGGGAGGAGAGAAGTGGTGGAATCTCGAAGCAACCAGTTATGCCGCCGGTATCTATCGGGCTCCCGAGGTCCACGCTACTCTCAACGGAAACAAGCTTAGTTTGCATGTGAAGGACATCTCCGGCAGCGACCGCTGGGAGGACCGGTCGAGCGCGGCCTTGGTTCTCGACCACGGCAAGATCATGCATCTCTACGCGATTCGCATGCCGCAGATGGACGCGGCATATCACCTGCATCCCGAGTTCGACCCTCCCAGTCACTTCCGGATGGAACTGCCTGCGATGCCGCCGGGCGAATATGCACTGTATGGGGACGTAGTCCACGCCAATGGATTTCCAGAGACGCTGGTAGCGAAGCTGGAGGTTCCCGCCGAAATGACAGGCGCGCCTCTCGGGCCGGACGATGCTTCGGCGCATCCGCCTGCGGTCGGTTCGGGTCCGCTGGGCGATTCCTTCAAACTTCCGGATGGCTACAGCATGGTCTGGGACAAACCAGCGACGATCACCGCAAATACCGCTTACTCATTCCGCTTCCGCCTGCTGGGGCCGGACGGCGCGCCCGCGACCGATATGCAGCCCTACCTGGGCATGGCCGGCCACGCCGCTTTCGTGAAGACCGACGGCACCGTCTTTGCCCACACTCATCCGGAAGGCTCGGCAGCGATGCCGGCGATGATGCTGGCGAATGGAATGGATAGCAGTATGAAGATGCCCTCAGGGCCGATCACCAACACGGTGGAGTTTCCGTATGGATTTCCCAAGCCGGGCCCTTACCGGATATTCATTCAGATGAAGCACGGGTCAACCATCGAGACGGGAGTCTTCGACGCGAACGTCCAGTAGCCTTTGGTGAGTCTTCTTTCGACGAGGCTGGATTTTCTTGCCCAGCAAATGTATCTTTGCTCGGTAGCCAAGGAGCCTTAGAAATTATGCGCGTAATGAACCTCTTTCGAACTGGCACTGTAAGCGTTTGCATCGTGATCGTTTCTATTTCCGCGCGCCCGGTGGCGGCGCAGTCCGCCATGCTTGCGGCGACTCCGCCCATGGGGTGGAACAGCTGGAACCACTTCGCGACCGGAGTTACCGACGCCGATGTGCGGGCCACCGCAGACATCCTGGTATCGAGCGGCATGCGCGACGCGGGATACATCTACGTCAACATCGACGATGCCTGGCAGGGCGAGCGCGACGCGCAGGGAGTGCTCCACCCCAATAGCAAGTTTCCAGACATGAAGGCGCTGGCCGACTATGTCCACTCCAAAGGACTCAAGCTTGGCATCTATTCCGGTCCAGGCCCGAAGACCTGCGGCGGCTACGTTGGCAGCTACCAGCATGAGGAGCAGGATGCGAAGATGTGGGCCGATTGGGGCATCGACTATCTCAAGTACGACATGTGCAGCATGGGAAGGATCATCAATAAGGAGGCCAACGGCGACCCCAAGAAGCGCGCCGAGCTCGACAAGGCCGTCTACGAAAAGATGCATAAGGCGTTGCTCGCGACCGGTCGGCCAATCGTCTTCAGCCTTTGTCAGTATGGCTGGGACGACGTTTGGAAGTGGGGCCCTGAGGTGGGCGGTAATCTCTGGCGCACGACCGGCGACATCAGCGACAATTACACGCGCATGTCAGAGATTGGGTTTATGCAGTTCAATCTTGCGCCGTACGCTGCGCCCGGCCACTGGAACGACCCTGACATGCTCGAGGTCGGCAACGGCGGTATGACGCATGATGAATACCTCACCCACATGTCGCTGTGGGTCATCCTTGCGGCGCCGCTGCTGGCCGGGAACGATCTGAGCAAGATGACGGACGACACCAAGGCCATTCTGATGAACAAGGATGCGATTTCGGTCGACCAGGACAAGCTTGGCAAACAGGGCTATCGCGTCTCAGCCATGGGCTCGACGGAGATATGGGAGAAGCCGTTGAGCGACGGCGCCAAAGCCGTTGGGCTCTTCAACCGCGGCGAATCGGCAAGCTCAGTCACCCTCGATCTCAAGTCAGTGGGCTTTGGCGACGGGGCGAAGCTGCACGATATCTGGGCTGGCAAAGACGTCATGGCGAGCGGTGGGAGTTACACCGTGCAAGTTCCTATGCATGGGGCGGTGTTGCTGAAGATATCGAAATAACAAATGAATCGCAAAGAGGCCCGCCAGCGATGCTCGGGCCTCTTTGTTTTGAACGCTGCGAATGACTATGAGATGCTATCCGCATTAAACCCACCGATGATGATCTTCGGCTTTTCTCCGCGAGTGTCGGCGTCGCGCACCTCGGTCTGTATGGTCTGACGTTCGTCAGGCATCAGCGTGATGTAGTTATCGCTGTAGACAGCGGGCAGGATGCGGTCGCCACTCTTCTCCCTCACAGCAATCAGTCGAGTCATCAGCGAAGGATAAGGCGAGGTGTTGCGCACTTCAGTAGTCAGAAGCCAGACGTCGCCTTTCGGCTCCGCGGATGTGGTCGCCTCGATTTTGGCCTTTGGCAGTGCGCGTATCGCGCGATAGTTGCCGTCATTGACGCCGCGTAGATAGGTGTTGCTCGATATAACTGCGCCAGCGCGCGTCAGCGTCAAGCGAATGAAGTGGACTGGGCTTAGCCCGGATGGATACTCCATCTTCATGACGGCGGTCGTGCTGTCTTCGGGGCTATCGATCGAGACGGTCTTGGTGGACATCGTCGATCCATCCATATTCAGCACTTCGATTTTTGCGCTGAGCGCGGTGTTGTTGCCGCCACTGAAGTTCATCACCTCGATGGTGTCGGTGAGGCGGTTCCACTGGATGTGCAGGGGCTCCGATGCCTTCTTGCAGGCGAAGTAGGCCGAGGTTGGTTCGAGATAGTAGTCGTAGGTCTGCCAGACGAACGACGGCCAGCAGGGATGGCTCATCCACAAGAGCAGTCCCATGCGGTATTTGCCCTGTGCCTCGAACATGGCGCGATAGCCTTCGTAATTGACGAACTGGGCGAGCGAAATCCATTCCTCCGCGCTGTCGGCTCCTCCGTAGCTTTCGTCGATGATGCTGCGGAAACTTGTGCCTCCTTGCGCGCCATCGAGGCAGAAGTCGTGGATGCCCCAATCGAGACTCTGCGGCCACATCGCACTTTCTGGCATCATGAGCTTCACGCTCTCGAGCGAGGGAATGTTGGGCATGCCCATCTCACTGTGAAACTTGGGATCGGTGATGCGGAAATAAGTCTCGGGTGTGAGTGCCTGGTATGGGCCGTGGCCGCTCACGACCTTGTCGGCGGAGCTACCGATGTAGTGGATGCCGGGATGCAACTCGGCGAGGTCTTTGCGGATGCCTGCATCAAGCGGCGGTGGCGGGAACCACTCGTTGCGTCCGCAGTAGAGGCCGATACTAGCGTGGTTACGGATCTTCAGGATCAGGTCTCTCACGTTGCTCATGAAGAGATCGTTGTCGTTTGGGATTGGGCCGTCCCACGGGTTGGCGAGCCAGAAATCCTGCCAAACGACGACGCCGTATTTGTCGCAGGCGTCGTAGAAAGAGACCTCGCCGATCTGCCCCACCCAATTGCGGATCATGGTGAAGTTCATCTCGCGGTGATAGCGGACTGAGGCGTCGTATTCGCGGGCGCGGTAGCGCAGCATCGACTCACTAAAGCCCCAGTTGCCGCCGCGAGGGACGAAGCGCCGGCCATTGATGAAGATGCGGAGCGCTTCGCCGTCTTCGTTATAAGTGAACTGGCGGACCCCGGTTTTGAAGGTCTTCTTGTCGAGGACCTTGTGAGTTGCGCTTTCAAAGGACAACTCGACGTTGTAGAGATGAGGGTCGCCATAGCCAACCGGCCACCATAACTCCGGTTCTTGCAAGCGCAGCGCCGGATGCGTTGACGGATCGAGCTTGACCTTCTCGGTCGCTGAGGCCTGGATGGTCACGCGCTGATCGAACAGCACGTCGCCAAATTTGCCGCGGAGCGTCCCGGTGATCGCCTTTGTCGAATGATTGACGAGGTTGACTTCGACGCTGATATCGGCGCGCGAGTTGTCGCGCAGCGGCAGGGAAGTGTTGACAAACGGATCTTCGATGGTCACGGCGCCGGTGACGGTCACATAGACGTCGGCCCAAATGCCGGTGTTGCGTCCGCGAATGGTCGGAATCCAATCCCATCCGATAGATCCGTGAAAGGTGGGATCGTCTGCGCCTAACGCGCCTCCATTCTTGCCGACGTTCTCCAGCGTCTTCTGTTTGCAGCTACCGGGAGTGGCGTTTTTCTCGACGCTGACTGCGAGCGCGTTGACTTTGCCGGACAGCAATTTTCCGGTGACGTCGAAGCGCCCGCGCATGAATCCGCCCTCGATGCGGCCCAGCTTCTCGCCATTGAGAAAGACATCCGCCTTCCAGTTAATGCCATCGAAGTTGAGCCACGCGACTTCTCCGGCGGCGACCGGCGGGTAGGTGAACTCGGTGCGGTACCAGAAGTCGGAGTAGAAGAAGGAATCGGAGATATAGAGCTGATTATGGCTGAAGTTAGGGTCGGGAATCGCTCCGACATTGAAGTAAGAGGTGAGCACGGTGCCGGGGACGGTAGCGATGACCCAGTCGTCGGCCTTATAGCCGGGCTTCGAGAGCGCTTCTCCTGCGCCTGTGACCAAGTTCGAGCGCTGCAGTCGCCATGCGCCTCCAGCCAAGTTGAGCTTGCCGTCGATGGCGGTCGCCGCAGGCTTGGGGCGGGCGACCGGGCCGCCGCGTCCGTAGACCTCGATCTCGCTCAGGATGTAGCCGTCGGGAGTTGCGGGCCGAGTCATCAGCACGCGCACATAGCGAGCCTGCGCTGGTCGCGCAAGCTTGATGTCGTTGACGAGTGCGCTCCCCGTTGGTAGCGGCTGCAGATCGTGCCAGGTCTTTGCGTCGTCCGATATCTGAATTGAACCCTCAGCAGCGCGCGCAATCCAATAGAGCGCGATTCGATCGAAGTCGCAGCGCGCGCCGAGGTCGACGTAGACCCACTCTTCGTCCATTCCGGCGGCCATCCAGGCGCTGGTGAAGTTGTAGGGGCCGCCAATCTGGACGCGCTTGTCGCCCTCGTAGAACTCGACCTCGCCCAGCCGCCACATCGTTCCGAAGGGCGCTTCGGGAGCATTCGCCATCGAGCACGTCACCTGATAGTAGCGGCTGCGGGATGGCTGCTGAAGAGCAATCGAGGGATACAGAAGCTGCGCCCCGCGGACTAAGTCAGGTGGATAAGGGTCGGGGGAGACTGGCTGTCCACCGGTAGCACTGCCCATTTCTCTCCAGGTGCGGCCATCGTCGGAGGTCGATATGGCGAAAGTAAGGGAGTCTGGAGCAGTATGGGCGGGCATCACCACAAAGACCCGAATCCGGTCTACGGTTGGCACTTCTGCGCTGCCGCCTATATGAATCTGAGCGGTCGCGTGGTTTCCTCGGAGGTCGATCGTCGTATCGTGGAAATGGTCGAGCAGCGTCTCCCGTTCCGTCTTCGAGAAGGTCCCGTGCCCAATTGCTGACGTCGAGACCCAGGTGGGCAAAGTGGTATCTTTGAGGCCATCCGTGACTAATTGCGCGGTCAGATTGTAGTCGTAGCTACTGGAATGATAGGCCGGTCGCAAGAGAGCCAGATTGCGATAGGTGCTGCTGTCGATGATAAGTTCCGGGCTGAAGTTCTCGGCGGGTGTTCCGGGATAGATACCGATGCCGCGAGTGTAGCCTGCGCTTCCGGTGGCAGCTTCTACTGCCGCCGCGAAGGCGCTTTCCAACGCCGCCGGCTCACTGGTCGAGCTTGCCGAAGCAGTCTGCCCGTAGAGCGCCACTCCCGCGCCCGCGATTATCGAACCCTTCAAGAAGTCTCGTCTTGATGTAGACATGCATCTCCTGTGAGAACGTTCTCGCCACGATGGCCATGGACGCGGCTAGGTTTGTATCTGGTGAAGTAATCTGGTCCTGGTCAGCGTGCGAGGTGACACCAAAACTGCGCAAAGGTCAGCTTACACCGATTTATTCCGAGTCGAGACTGCGCGGCGCTCTCGGCGCTCCAAATCGGATTGTTCCCAAACCTAGGTTTGGCCTCGATGCCAATTTGATTGACTTGGCTAACTCGCTCGCCTACTCTACGACCTAGCTATGGTTGGCGAAACTGTCTCACACTACCGGGTGCTCGAAAAAATCGGCGGTGGCGGGATGGGGGTGGTCCACAAGGCTGAGGACACCCGCCTGGGGCGCTTTGTGGCACTCAAATTTCTGCCTGACGAGATAGCCCGTCAACTGCCGGTGCTGGAGCGCTTCCGCCGGGAAGCGCGTGCCGCTTCGTCGCTCAATCATCCGAATATCTGCACGATCTACGACGTGGGCGAAGACGACGGCCGCGCATTCCTCGCGATGGAGTTTCTCGAGGGGCAAACGCTGAAGCACCGCATCGACGGCAAGCCGTTGCCGATCGACTTCTTGCTCGATCTGGGAATTCAGATTGCCGATGCGCTCGATGCCGCGCATGCCAAGGGCATTGTCCATCGCGATATCAAGCCCGCCAATATATTCATCACTAAGAACCGCCAGGCGAAGCTGCTGGATTTTGGCTTGGCGAAGTTCGACAATCGCCGCGACCCAGGTGTCACGGCTGACGGCAATGAGACCGCTCGCGACCTCACCAGTCCCGGAAGCGCGCTGGGCACGATTGCCTATATGTCGCCGGAGCAGGCGCGTGGCGAGGAACTTGACGGCCGCACAGACCTATTTTCGCTTGGCGCATCGCTCTACGAGATGGCCACCGGCAAGCAGGCCTTCGATGGTACGACTTCGGCGGTTGTCTTCGAGAGCATCCTGAACCGGCAGCCGGTGCCGTCGCTGGAACTAAATCCGAATCTGCCGCCACAATTGGAGCGCATTCTCGACCGGGCGCTCGAGAAAGACCGGGACCTCCGTTATCAGTCCGCCGCAGAAATGCGCGCGGAGATGAAGATACTCAAGCGCACCCTGGATTCTCAGCGCTCTGCGACCGCGCACTCTGCTTCGAGGTCATCGGGCACCGGCATTGCCGCTGCGACGGTGGTCGAGCAGCCGTCCGAAATCACCCCCGCCAAGACGCAAAGCGGAGGGCTGGGGCGCTTCGCTGTGCCGGCAATCGCAGCCTCCCTGCTCGCCGGCGCGGCGATCGGCTGGTTTGTGCAGGCCGCACGGAGCCATACCACTCCACCGCTCTACCATCAGTTGACATTCCGCCGGGGAACGATCCGCTCCGCGCGGTTTACCCCAAATGGGCAGTCGGTCGTATACGGTGCGGCCTGGGAGGGCAAGCCGACGGAGCTCTTCATCACCAGTCCGGAAAGCCCACAGTCGCGCTCCCTGGACCGGCACGGCGAGGAGCTGATGAGTATCTCATCGACTGGCGATGTAGCGCTGCTCACCAGCGTGAATGCGACTGGGACGTACACCCAGGTCGGCACACTGGCGCGAATGCCTCTGAACGGCGGGGATCCGCGCGACATTCTCGAGGGAGTCCAATGGGCAGACTGGTCTCCCGACGGCAAGAATCCTGCAGTGGTTCGCGATGTCGGCGGGAAGAACCGGCTGGAGTATCCGATCGGCAAGGTACTGCGCGAGACTCCCGGCTGGATCAGTCACCCGCGCGTTTCTCCCGATGGGGAACAGGTGGCATTCATTGAGCATCCTCAGGTGGGCGACGATGCCGGCAGCGTCCATGTGGTTGACCGAAACGGCAAGGACAAAACCCTTTCTCAAGGGTATTTGAGCGCGCAAGGCCTAAGCTGGGTGCCCAATGGCCGGGAAGTCTGGTTTACGGGAAGCAAGAACGGCGCCAACGACCGTGCGCTGCTCGCGGTGACGCTCGCGGGAAGCGAGCGAATCGTCACCCGTGTGCCCGCAAATCTTCAACTTGAAGACATCTGGCGTGACGGCAAAGCCCTGCTCTCGCGGCAGAGCGCGAGGCGCGAGTTGAGCGGGCTGATTGCCGGAATGGACAAGGAACGGGACTTTTCCTGGCTGGACTATTCATTTCCAGCGGAGTTGTCGACTGATGGGCAGAGCCTTTACTTCGACGAAGAGGGGGTCGGAGGCGGCGCCAGCTACTCCGTCTATCTGCGCAAGACCACCGAAGAGTCTGCTGTGCGTTTGGGGGAAGGGCAGGCGGTGACGCTCTCCCCCGATGGCAAATGGGCCCTGGCCCTCACCATGGCTTCTCCGGCGCAGCTTGTGCTCTTGCCCAGCGGAGCGGGAGATGCCCAGCAGATCACCCATGACGATCTCTATCACAATTGGGCGCGCTGGCTGCCCGACAGCAAGGGCTTCGTTTTCACCGCCACTCGCGAGGGTCACGGCGCCCAAATCTACTTGCAAAAATCGATCTCCGAGCCCTCCCACCCTATCTCTCCTGAGGGAGTAGATTCCCTGGCCTTCGCGCTCTCTCCTGACGGCAGCCAGGTTGCCGGTATCGGGCCGGATGGGCTCGCATATCTCTATCCTGTCTCCGGAGGCCAGCCCACGCCAATTCCGGGTTTTCAGGCAGGGGAGCAGCCGATCGAGTGGTCGGCGGATGGCAGATCACTCTACGTCTATCGTCCCGGCGAGTTTCCGGCGAAGGTCTCGAACCTCGACCTCGGGACCGGCAAGCGCACCCTTTGGCGAAGCTTGGCGCCCGCAGATCCCGCCGGGGTCAGCCAGATTGGCCCAATCGTCATGACCCCGGACGGCAAATCTTATATCTACGGTTATCACCGAATCTTGTCCGACCTCTATCTGGTCGAAGGACTCAAGTAGGTTTCGGCCTGGTCTGTTTGGCGCGCCCGCTTACTTAAACTGCGCCATATACTTGGCGTCAATGGCTAGTGCGTCGAGCATCGGGCCGACAGACTCTTCCTGCTCGACGAAGACATGGCGGATGCGAGCGTGTTTTGCGGCGGCGAAGATCGGCTTGTAGTCGATGTCGCCCGTCCCGAGCGCAACTGATGGCGGTTTCTTGTCCTTGAAGTCCTTAATGTGCAGCATCACGACGCGCTTGCCATACTTCTTCAGGAACGGCACCGGGTCCTGGCCGGCGACGATCACCCAGCCGCAGTCCATCTCAAAGCTGACGGTCGCGGGATCGGTATTCTTCACCAGCATCTCCCAGGGCAGTGTTCCGTCGACCGGGGTAAACGAGGGTGTGTGGTTGTGGTAGGCGAAGCTCATGCCAGCGGCCTTGATCTTGGCCCCGATCTGGTTGAACTGGTCGGCGTTCCACTTCCAATCGTCCAGAGTGAACTCTGTACGGCCTGCCCCTGGCTGCGGATGCATTGGAGAACTGCAGACAATGTATTGGAGGCCCAGCGACTTGCAATAGGCGATGGTCTCATCGAGCTTGGGCTTCAATGCACCTAAAGGATAATGCGCGCTGACACAGCTCAATCCCGCCGCCGCCATCGCCGCTTTGACCTCATCCGGAGTATGGCCGTAAAAGCCCGCTGCCTCGACTTCCTTGTAACCGAGCGCGCCGACCTGTTTCAGGGTGCCCGCGAAATCCTTGGGCAGCATTGTGCGTACCGAATAGAGTTGCATGCCGAGTGGAAGGCCGAGTGGATAGGCTTTCGCCAGAGTGGTGGCGGCGAGCGTACCGGCGGAGAGAGCGATGAAGCGGCGGCGGCTTAACGATTGGGAAACCATAGAACGAAGGCACCTCGAAAATCGGTTTATCGAAACAGCGCTATAGTACACGGGCTGAGAGATTTTCGCGATTCGCCAGGATTGCCGCGCGCTATTGCGCGTCCTGGGCCTGGGTTAGGGCGCGATGGATGAGCATCCGGTAGCGCGCGATCTTCTCCTTTGAATCCTCGACCTGGACGTTTTGAGTTTTGAGCAGCGCGGCGACCTTTTCGTCGGAGTCGGCGACCGTTGCCATCGCCTGCACCGAGGCGACCGCCTTGGTAAATGCCTGCCTACGCTGGCCGATCTCGATGGCAGCCGTCTCGGGGTGGTAGCCGAGGCGGTCTCCGGTCTGCATGGCGAGAATCAGCGGGTCGGGCGCGCCGCTGGAGGTCGCTTCGTTAATGCTGTCATAGGCGTTGCGGAAACGGGCCATCGCGCCGGCGAAGCCATCGAGTTCGGTGCGCCTGGCGAGTGAACCTTGGCTGCGGTGTATTTGGATCTTAACCGCTTCGCCGACCGGCATGCCCGGGACGGTGACGATCGTGGTTAGAGAGTTCCCCTCGAAGCGCCAGCCTGGGGAGCCCTCCTTGGGATTGTAGGGAAGATTTGTGCCGTTCACTGTGACGCTTTCCGGAGGCCAGTCGGCGGTAAGCCGTAATTCGTAACTGCGATGGATCGCTGTTTCCGATGCCTTGAGTTGGGCGGGCAAGAGGGAGATTTCTGCGTCCATATCGTCGCCGTTCTGAGTCGCGCTCACCTTCGTCCACCGCCCATCGCCATGCTGGTAGGCGACACCTTCTCCGGAATCCTCATACAGCGTATAGGTTGAGGTCTGACCCGCGGCGAGCGGGGCAATCTGAACGATTAGCGGATCGACGGGCTTTTCGCCGGTATATTCCATGTCCGGCTGCATGGGAACGATGGCGCCGGCGCGCAGGTAGACAGGCACCTGGCTGATGGAGAAATTGCGCGTGACGCTCAGTGGCCCGGTAAAGTGCTTGCCGGTGGCGGACTCGATCCACTCGCCGGGCGGAATCCAGACGCTCTGGCTGGCGAGCTGGCTGGCGGCGTTGACCGGGGCGGTGATCGGGGCGACGATCATATTGTCGCCGAAGAGATATTCATTCTTCTGGGTGTACGCCTCTTCGGCTTCGGGCCAGTTGTAGTAGAGCGGGTGAAAGAAGGCGACGCCGGTGTCATAAGTGCGCCGTGCTTCGGTGTAAATGTAAGGCTGCATCGCGTAGCGCTGGCGAAAGGCATTGCGCATGATGTCGGAGTAGGGCTCGGGGTAGGCCCAGATGCGGCGTTCGGAGTCGGGATTCTTGGTAGTGTGGGTGCGCAGGATAGGGCTGAGCTCGCCGAACTGTATCCAGCGGGTGTAGATCTCGGGAGCGACGGCGCCCGGCATGTGGCCACCGATATCGTGGCTCCAATAAGCGTAGCCGACATTGGCCGCGGTGGCGGTGAACCATGGCTGGAAGGCGAGCGAGTCCCAGACGGAGATGGTGTCGCCGGAGAAGCCGATCTGATAGCGATGGTTCCCGAGACCGCCCCAGCGATGGAAGAGCAGCGGTCGTTTGCCCTCGCGCTGCTGGTCGGTGAAGTGGACGTAGTTGAGCCACCAGGTCGGGTTGACGCCGGGAAGTTTGGTCGTCGGCTCCTGCTGCCAGTCGAGCCACCAGAAGTTGATACCCTGGGCTTCGAGCGGGTGGTGAAGCAGATTCATATAGTTGATGGCAAATTTCTTATTGGTGATGTCGAAAGGGATGTACTTCCGCGTCGCCGGATCGATGCCCATGGCTTTGGCAAAGGCGGGGTAGGCCGCCTCCCATGGCTGCACTCCCGATGCGGGATGGAGATTCAGCGTGGCTTTCAAGCCTTCCTGATGAATGTGATCGAGAAAGAGTTTGGGGTCGGGGAAAAGGACGGGGTTCCAAGTGTAGCCGCTCCAACCGAGCCTATGGCCGGATTGATCGGGATCGGGCTCGCCCATAGCGAGGAGCTGTTCACGGTTGAGGTGCCAGTCCATGTCAATGACCAGCACGTCGAGCGGCACCCCGTTCTGGCGGAAGCCTTTCACTAGAACCCATCTCATAAACCTTTTTGGTGCAGTTTTCTGTGAGACTTGAGTAGCTCAAGGCATCTCTGCGGACTTGGATGGCAGGCCGTTGGGAACTGACAGAGGAACAATGGGAATTGTTGGAGCCGGTGTTGCGTCCGGCGCGGCGGGCGGACAAGCGAGGACGCCCGTGGCATGACACGCGGGCCGTGCTGAACGGCGTGCTTTGGGTTCTGGGCACGGGCGCGCAGTGGGCCGAAATGCCAGAGAAGTATCCTCCCCACCAGACCTGCCACCGCCGGTTTCAGTCGTGGATCCATGACGGCAGGTTGGAGCGGGCGCTGCGTTTGCTGGCCACGCATCTGCACGAACGAGGCAAGCTCAATCTGGACGAAGCGTTTGTGGATGCAACCTTCGCAAGCGCCAAAAAGGGGGCTTCGCAGTCGGTCCTACGCGGCGCGGCAAGGGCACCAAGATCGTCGCTATCGCCGCTGGCGACGGTCTTCCCCTCGCCGTATCTGTCGAAGGCGCTTCGCATGCCGAGTGCCAGCTTGTGGAAGCTGTTCTTGCCGGATGCTTCCTCGACCAGCTGCCCATGCGGCTGATCGGCGACAAGGCCTATGACTCGGCCGCCCTGGACGAGCAGATGGCCGACGAGTACGGCATCGAAATGATCGCGCCCAACCGCCGCAATCGCAAACGAAAGACCCAGGACGGAAGGCAATTGCGCCGCTACCGCAGACGATGGAAGGTGGAGCGGCTCTTCGCCTGGATGCACAACTTCCGCCGACTCGTCACTCGATGGGAATACAAGATCGAAAACTTCCTCGGCTTCGCACAACTCGCTTGCCTCCTCATCCTGCTCAGACATTTATGAGATGGCTTCTAGGTCTTCAAGCTCCTGATCGCTGTAGGCCCAATAGCGCGACCACCAGGCGCCAAAGGCGAAGCGTGGAGGCAGCGGGATGCGCCCAGCAACGCGCACGTAATCTTCCAGCGCCTGCTTGTAATCGTGGCCGTAGCCGAAGAAGTAGCAGTCCTGACGCTCGCCCGGCGGGCGCAGCATTACCCAGGGCCATTCGCTGTCTTCTCCTTTGCTGAAGCTGAAATTGGCGGAATCGAAGAGCGGACGCATCGAATCGTCAACTACCACCCATCCATCGCGGGAGACGAGTCCCGGCTCGATCGGTTGACGGGTCTTACCGCCGAGCGCGCCGTCGAGGGTGCGAGTGGTGCCTTGCAGGTTGCCGGTGTCGGGGGCGTCCGGCTTCCATTCGACGGGTTTGCCGTTAAGGGTGAAACTCACCTTGAGGTTTTCGGGAGTGAAGCGGCCGTCCCCGGCGGGGTTGCAGGCGAGTCTGATCTCGCTGGTGTCGATGGCGACCTGGTTTGCGGTGAGTTCTTTGCTGAATGCCGGAACGGGGAGATGCCGATTCAGGAAGACGAACGACGCGTGGTCTTCAAAATGGCCGTCGGCGGACCACTCCATGCGGATGAGGCGGGAGGTGAGTACCGTGAACCTGGCGTGGCCCATGGTGACGATGGCCTTGGGGTCGGCGACTGGATTGTCTATCTGCGTGGGGTCAGGCTTGGGCATCTCCGAGGCGGTCGCAACGTGGCTGGCGATCAAGGTGAGTGTAAGGCTGCATAGTGGCAAAGATGCTCCGTGTAACGCACGGAATATGAAATGGGCCAGAGATGTCTTCAAGCGAAACCTCGTTTGTGATCACGAAAATAATCTCATGTGAGAATTCGGAGAGCCAACTTCGCGGATTCGCCTCAGAAGCGGACGTGCACAAGTAACACCAGTCCTCAAGTATCCTTACGCGAAGGAGGAATGATGGACGAACTGGAGCGGATCCTGATCGGCAACGGCGCGGCCGCGCCTGCTGCGCGCATCGTGGAAGACGTGAGCGACAATTTGGCTCATCGCGTGATCGCGGGAGCTCCGCGCACGATATACGAAGAGCTGTGGCATGTCTCCTTCTGGCTGTGGGTCACTCTGGAATGGATCGATGGGATCGAAACCCCTTATCCGGAGCATGCTTCGGAGGGATTTCCCTCTGCGGTGGATGTTGAAAAAGAGAGCTGGTCTGAACTTTGCCGACGCTTCATGCGGTGCCTAGAGCTGGCGGTAGCGGCCATCCATGATCCGGCCAAACTGGCCAGGGTGGTGGGATGTCCGTCTTCCCCGGGAGCACCGGTGCGCACTATGACGGTGCGCGAACAACTCGAAAGCCTGGCCGCGCACAACGCGTATCACTTCGGGCGGATCGTGTTGATGCGGCAGGTCGCCGGCGCGTGGCCTCCGCCTTCGGGTGGGGATACCTGGTAGTCGTGGAGTTCCGGCTCGTCGGGTGGGGTATCCCCATCCCCCTCCCACTCACGGGCAAGTTGTTCATAATGGGCAATTTGTTCGGTCTGATCCGGGTTAAGTTCCCTGGATTGCTGGGCCTGTCTCCTAATTTCCGCAACGAGAATACTTTGCAGCGTTTCTTCCTGGGGTGGGCCGGCGGTTGCGCCTTCGGGCGCCATTTCCTCGCCGTGCTCGGTGCGGGTGACTTCGGAGACGGCGTGGCTGGAGACAATCTCCTCGCTATTCTTTGCGTTGTGCGAGGCGATCTGGAGGGCGTAGAGGAGAACGCCGGCACGCTTGTGATCCATCTTGTAGTTCGCGACTGCGTTCACGATCTCGCTGATGGCGAGCTGAATGGCTCCACGGTCCTCGAGAGGCGGGAGGTCAAGTGCTTCAAAGGTTCGGGGGGCGCGGGCGGTACGCTCCCTGAGGCGGGAGTGAAAGTAACAGAAGGGCTGGCCGCGCAGGGCGGGGGAGCCGCATTTTCCGCCTGAGGTCTTGATGTGCCGGCATTCTGGAGTCATGGTTGCCTCCTATAAGTGACCTATAAATGAGAAAGGCGGCTTTCGCCGCCCTGAGTTAGTCTGCTTTGTTCTTCTTATGCCCTATATCTAGGATATCAAGTTGACCCCTTTCACTACGCCAGCTTTTGGGATTTTTTATTTCGTTTGGGATGAATATTTTGGGTGGTTTTGGGTGGAATTGGGGGCTTGACATCTTTAAACGACGTTGGCGATTCAAGGGCAAAGTGGGGCCTGGGCCAGGGCGGCATGTTTTCGTTTTTCTACTGCGTCGTCTTAAAAGTCTTCGGGGAGTCGCGTCCCCGTCTAGGCTTGACCGGGCCACTGGCCCTCCTACGGTTTTGTCGAGAGCGTCTTGACTTTGGCCTGCAAGTCAGGATTGTCGGGATAATGGCGTAGAAGATCCGTATAGCATTGACGTGCTTCGACCCAATCCTGTTTCATCTCGTATGCTCCTGCCAGACTCCTCATCGTCAGGGTCCACCTAGCGGGGAAGTCTTTTTCGGTATGCACCTGCAAGGCGCCTTGGTAAGCCTCGATGGCATGCTGCAAATATTGTGTGGCCTGCCCGCGCTGGCTTCGTTCAGCTAGGTCGACAAGCGTGTTGCCCAAGTTATTTTGAGTCACGGCCCAGTCCTGAGGAAACTGTTCGCGAGTAAATACCTGCAAGGCGTTGTGGTAAGCCTCGATTGCCTGCTGCAGATATTGAACGGCCTTCGACGGCTCGCTTAGCCCCGCCAGGCTGTGTAACGTTATACCCAGGTTGTTCTGGGCCCCCGCCCAGCGCTGAGGGAACTGCTCGTGGGTATGCACCTGCAATGTGCTGCAGAAGGCATCTACAGCCTCCCGCAGATATTCGACGGCCTGCGCGCCCTCGCTCCGTCGCGCTAAGTCGCGGAGCGCGAGACCCAAGTTGTTCTGAGTTATCGCCCAGTCCTGGGGCAACTGCTCGCGGGTCTGCACCACGAGGGCGCTGTGGTAGGCGTCGATGGCCTGCTGCAGGTATTTGGCGGACTGAGCGCCCTCAGTCCGGTCCGCGAGGTTGGAGAGCGCTGCGCCCAAGTTTAGCTTGGTCTGCGCCCAGTCCTGAGGAAGCTGTTCGCGAGTTCTCACCACGAGGGCGCTATGGTAGGCGTCGATGGCCTGCTGAAGATATTGGATAGCCTGCGAGCCCTCGCTCCGGTCGGCCAGATCGTTAAGCGCATGGCCCAGGTTAATCTCAGCCATCGCCCAATCCTGGGGCAGCTGCTCGCGAGTTCTGCCCTGCAGGACGCCGTTGAGGGTGTTGACCGATTGCTGGAGATAAGTCTCGCTATCTGCGATCTTGATCCGTTCGGCCAATTCCGTGAGAGCGGCGCCCAAATTGTTCTGAGCAACCACCCAACCGTGGGAGGTCTGTTCGCGGGCATACACTTCCGAGGCGCGCTTGAATGCCTCTATCGCCTTCTGCAGGTTTTCGACGGCCTGTTTGCCTTCACTCTGCAGCGCGAGATTTCGGAAAGCGACACCCAAGTTAGTCTGAGTTCCCGCCCAAGGGTAAGGCACTTGGTCGATGGTGTACACCTGCAGGGCGTTCTGGAAGGCGTCGATGGCTTGTCGCAGATATTGAGTTGCTTGGTCGCCCTCTCTACGTTCCGCCGATATTAGGAGAGCGAGGCCAAGGCCGTTCTGGATCCATGCCCAATCTCGGGGAAATTGCACGTGCGTAAAGACGGTCGATGCGGCTAGGTAGGCCTTTTGCGCCGAGTCCTCGTATCCAGCTATTGCGGTTCCTTCAGAACGTGAAATCAATTGTCCCTGCGAGTTCGCGAACCGAACCTGAAGCTCGGCCCATTGTTCGGGATTTCGTTCCTTAGAAGCGTGAATGAGGGCCTTATCGTATGCGCTTGATGCTTTACCAAAGTCGAGTGCGTTAAAGGCAGAGTCGCCGGCGAGACTGTAGTCCCGAATGATGTGGTCAATGCTCTCCTGCTGTTCCTTCAGTATTGCCTCCCGTTGCTCCTGGAGGGCCACCATCCGGGCTTCTTCTTCAATAGCGGCGTCGATCGCCCGGTCGTGGGCTTTGCTAAAGTTTTGCTGGGCAAAGGCGGCCAGACTGAGATCATACAGACCGCTGGATTTATCCACTTCAACTTGGGAAGCCCATCGGTTCACCTCAGCTTGAACCCGATCGACGCTAAAGCCATGCTCAGCAACCCAATCTTTTAGGTATTGGCTTAAATCGGGCGGCGCTTTTGTGTTTGCCTGGGCGAGTTGGCGAGCTGATTCACTCGCTACGCGCTCGATAAAGGCCCGCAGTTGCAGATGTGACAGGAACTCCGGCGAATTCTTCGGCAATAACTTGATCTGTATCCCGGGTTGCGTAAGATCGCTTGGGATTCGCAGCCTCCCTCCAGGAGGCTCATAGACCGCATACCCGGGAAAGCTGATCTTTACCGTTACCTCATCACCCGGCCGTAGCGCGTCGGGAAGAAAAAGGTGGAAGAGGCCGTTGTATTTGCTTATGTCTTCGCTTCCGGATTCAACAAGAGTAATTTGAGCATTGGCAATCGGCTGCGGTGACTCGCCGTCGATCTTGACCAAGGTGCCGATTAATTGCCGCTGCGACTGGGCGCTGACGATGGTGGTAAGAAGCGTCCCTATGAGGACGCCAGCGATGAATCGCATCATCAATCTCGCTTAAGGTAGAAGTTTAATCCAGTATCTCCTAGCGTGGGGCTTAGTGATAGTGTTTGGTAGCCCGTCTTTTGCGCGATGAGGTTAACCCTTTGCTGCCCGCCTGCCTCGACCTCGAAATCGAAGTTGAATCTTCCGTCGGCGTTTGTTTGTGTTTCCTTGCTGTAGGTCGTTAGGATCACCCGAACACCCGACATTGGATTGCGGGTTGCTTCGTCGAAGATATTACCTGCGAGTTTGAAGCGCTTGATCTTCTTTTTGACTTGAAGATCGAGGCTTATTCCTTCAATCTTTGCATTAGGGCTGGGTGACTCGTAATCATCGGATTCGACCCATGCCTGCACTTGTTGACCGCGGAAGTCGCTTGGGACAGCTGGGAAGAACGCTTGTCCGTTTTTCTCGATAGGCGCAGTTTCTATGTTTGGCCCGAGTTTGAGTGATACGGAACCGTTTTTTTGCAGAACAATATCCTGAGGGCCAGCTTCGCCGTGGACGTAGACGGTGAGGGGGAAGGTAGTTGGCTTGGGACCGAAGAAATAACCCCCTACGACGACAATCGCCGCAACTACAACCGGCCCTTTGAGCCGCAGCGTTCCGTCAAAAAGTTTGCCTGTATAGGTCGCCTGTGATTCACGGACTGCTGCAATGGCGCTGCCCGCAGATAGACCCATGAAGATGAGCACCGGATAATAAAACCCCTGCCACAGTCCCAGCCCGACGAGCTTTTCTGCAAAATGCAGGAGCGTGAAAAGGAGAAGAATAAAGCATATTAGTGCCACAAAGGAGATGGTCAGTCGCGTCTTGAGCAGACGCTGGCTTTCCCCCACGCGTAGTTCAGCTGCTCTCCTTGTTGGGCTCACTGTTTGGTCGTGGTCCTTAATAGGTTCAGCCGGCATCGCAAATCCTAAATCCGTGCCTCTGACGATAGCTCGGTGTGAGAGAGGCGGCAAGAAAGAAACAGCAAGTCCCTTTGCTTCGCTCAGCATGACATTGGTTCTGAAAATGACGATTGTTCGAATTTCGAACACCTTCGAATTGGCGCGTCTGTCCCGATCCTTCGGCTCGCGCTTCGCGGCTTCGCTCAGGATGACAAATATTGCTAGGCTTCCGGGTTTGGTTCGAATTGAGAGATTAGCCGGGATCCTTCCCCTTCGCGATGCTCAGGGTCAGGCTGATAGTTGTTCGGGAATGACACTTGCTTGGGTGGGTGGAGTGGTGATCCCACTCAAGCCAACTGAAGGCTTGAATGGGGCACCGTAACCTGATTCCTCTGCGGCTAAAGCCGCCTTCTCTCGGGGATTGCTGATGGCACGGCTGAAGCTGTGCCCCCTTCGGGATTGCGCTGCGGGGCCGACAAAAGGCGAGGGCGAGGGATTTGATTCTCCCACATCTGGCGCGAGCCCGGCGGCTCGCACTCAGATATGGGGCAACCCTTTTGGTGGCTGTTGGTAAGGGTTAGGTTGGGAGATTTGATCCTCCCACCCTTCCGCGAAGGGCGCGGAAGAATGGGGCACCCTCGGTTGTGGTGGTTTGGCGGGTCGCTGGAACTGTAGGTCACTCCACTGAGCTGCGCTTCGGTCGAGATGACACATATTGTTTTGCGAGCGATGGTTTGGAGCGGGTCGGAGAGCCCGGGCCTAAAAGCCTCCTGCTTGTGCCGTTTTTCGTGGGGCTGAAGCTCCACGCTTCCACCGGTGGGCGGACTGCTGTCCGCCCTTTCCCGCATTCCAAATGCGGGATGTGGACGCCCGGATTCGTTCGGGACGGAGATCGCTGGAACCGCAGATCCTTCGCTGCGCTCAGGATGAAACACTTGTCGGGGGAGTGGCGATTGTTTGGATTTCAGCATGGCTGAGCTGGATGCGCCTGCGGCGCAGCTTTGGGTAAACCGCAGGTCCTTCGGCTTCGCCTCAGGATGACATTTTTTCTTGGAATGGCGATTGTCGGATGGGGTGGCTTGAGTGGCCACCCGAAGACCTTTCAAGGATGCGCCTGCGGCGCCGCTTTAGGCAAACCGCAGGTTCCTTCGCTTTGCTCAGGACAGGCTCTTCGGCTTCGCCTCAGGATGACATCTGTTGTAGGGGTAGCTTCGTTGTTTATTGACTAGGCCGGGGGGAGGAATTCGGTTTTGTATTTTGGAGCTAGTTCTTCGGCTTTCTTTCTGAGTTCGGCTTCGGAGTTGGGGTTGGGTTTGGGTGGTGGGGTGGTTCGGGTTTCGACGGGGACGCCGAGTTGGGCGAAGAGGTCTTCCTGTCCAGCGGGGGCGCAGATGCAGAGGAGCCGGGCTGGCTGGTCGGCGGCGTTGGTGAACTGGTGCTGGGCGTTGGCGGGGATGTGGATGGTTTCGCCGGCCTTGACGGTGGTCTTTGCGCCGCGGAAGGTGGCTTCGATTTCGCCGATGAGGACGGTGAAGGTTTCTTCGAAGTCGTGGCGGTGTGGGGGAGGGCCTCCGCCGGGGGGAATGTGCATGTCGATGAGGCAGTATTTTCCGGCGGTGTCTTTGGCGGCGAGGAGGACGGTGTAGGTGTCTCCGACGAGGCCGATGTGGGGGAGGGTTTCGGGGTTGGCGTGGGTGAGGTTCCGGGTGGGGTCGTCGGGCGGGATTGGCATTGTTTCTCCTTCGGAGAGGGACTAGGGACTAGGGACTAGGGATTAGGGACTAGGTAGTCGGTTTCTTGCTTGGATGCGGGACGAGGTCGAGTTTCGATTCGTTTGGTTGGATTTGGGGGCATTTGTGATCCCACTCAAGCCAACGGAGGGCTTGAATGGGGCACCCCAGCATCGCTGGAACTGCGGGGGCGGACTGGCGTCCGCCCTTTCCCACATCCCAAACGCGGGATGTGGGGCACCCGGATTTGTTCGGATTTCGAGATCGCTGGAACTGCGGGTCCTTCTCCTTCGCGATGCTCAGGGTCAGGATGACAGTTGTTCGGGGAACGACGATTGTTTGGGTGGGTGGAGTGGTGATCCCACTCAAGCCAACTGATGGCTTGAATGGAGCACCGTAACCTGCGTCCCTCTGCGGCTGAAGCCGGGCCCCTTCAGGATTGGGATTGCGGGGCGACAAAAGGCGAGGGCGAGGGATTTGATTTTCCCACATCTGGCGCGAGCCCGGGCGCTCGCACTCAGATATGGGGCACCCCTTTGGGTGGCTGTTGCTAAGGGTTAGGTTGGGAGATTTGATCCTCCCACCCTTCCGCGAAGGGCGCGGAAGAATGGGGCACGCACCCTCGGTTGTGGTGGTTTGGCGGATCGCTGGAACTGCAGGTCTCTCCACTGCGCTGCGCTTTGGTCGAGATGAGACGTGTTGTTTGGGAGCGATGGTTTGGAGCGGGTCGGAGAGCCCAAGCCTAAAGGCCTCCTGCTTGTGCGGTTTTCGTGGGGCTAAAGCCCCACGCTTCCACCGGTGGGCGGACTGCTGTCCGCCTTATCCCACATCTCAAAATGTGGGATGTGGGGCACCCGGATTTGTGTTGCAGCTGAGATCGCTGGAACCGCAGGTCCTTCCCCTTCGCGATGCTCAGGGTCAGGATGACATTTGTTTTTGGGAATGACGATTGTTTGGGTGGGTGGAGTGGTGATCCCACTCAAGCCAACGGAAGGCTTGAATGGGGCACCGAACAACTTTCAAGGATGCGCCTGCGGCGCGGCTTCGGGTAAACCGCAGGTCCTTCGGCTGCGCCTCAGGATGACATTTGTTATGGAGTGGAAGATTTGTCTGGGATTCGAGATTCCTGAACCGCAGATCCTTCGGCTGCGCCTCAGGATGACAGGTCTCTTGGGGTTAGATCGTTGGGCTGCTCCAAGCCTCGCTGAGATCATTCCAGGTTGGGTTTGCTTTTTCGATCAGCTCGATTTTTCTAGACCTGCGCCAGCCCTTGAGTTCTTTCTCGCGAGTGATCGCGGACACGGCATGGCCGTAAGTCTCGAACCACACTAATCGGTTGCATTTGTAGGTGGCGGAGAAGCCTTCGTGTGCCTTGGTTTTGTGCTGCCAAATTCGCCTCTCGAGATTGCTGGTGACTCCGATATAGAGGGTGTGGGAGCGGCTGGCCACTATGTATGTGTGGTAGTTCTTGGGCATTGGGGGAGTGGAGTAAGGATGCGCCTGCGGCGCGGCTTTAGGCAAACCGCAGGTCCTTCGGCCTCGCCTCAGGATGACAGATTGATTGAGGGACGTGCGTATGTTCGAACCTCAAAATCGCTGGGACTGCAGGTCCTTCGACTGCGGTCGCTGCGCGACCTCCGCTCAGGATGACAGATTGATTGAGGGACGTGCGTATGTTCGAACCTCAAAATCGCTGGGACTGCAGGTCCTTCGACTGCGGTCGCTGCGCGACCTCCGCTCAGGATGACAATTTTCGAGAATAGGGACTCGTGATCCCACTCAAGCCAACGGATGGCTTGAATGGGGCACCGTAACCTGGTCCCTCGGTAGTGTCTCAGTTTGAAATTCGGGCTTCGACCTAAAACGGATCTGACGAGTCGGCGCAGTCCGTCGGGCGAGTCGCGCGATTAAGCAGGAACGTAGGTCAACCTGATGACGTCCTTGCCGATTCGATCGCTGGACACCAGGCGGAGCGGCGGCCGGGGGCCGGCGAAGAATGGCGTGCCACGACCAAGCACGATGGGGCGGAGGTAGAGTCGATACTCATCGATCAGACCAAGATTGGTCAGACTTCCTGCCAGGTTTGGTCCGGCAACGTCAATCTCCCCATCCAACTGAGTCTTCAGCCCACATATCGCCGCCTCGAGGTCATCGTCGATAAGTGTGGCGTTGGTGCCAAGTGTGGTGTTGGCCGACTTCAACGAGCGCGACACAACCCACTTCCGCTGGCTCCGCCACACCGCCGCGAAGTCGCGATCCTCTGCGTCCCAGTCGGGAAGGTCCTCATCCCAATAGCGCATGATCTCGTACATGACGCGACCGTACACCACGCCCGTCAGGCCGCGCGCCTGCTCAATGAAATGACGAGCGAGCGCTGGACAGGGTGGCCCCAGTTCCATGTGGTCAACGTAGCCGTCGAGGGACTGGTTCAACCCATACACGAGCTTTGCCATGCTGCAAAATCCCCTCTCCAGGTTCTTCAGAATAGCCTAAGCCGACGTTCCGCTGAAACGAGATTGGATTCGATCCGCGCTGCATTGTCGGAGTAATCCAAAATGAGGGGTTCGCTTTCCACCCAAGGCAGATATTCCAACCTGAGACACTACCCAGCCTCGCCAGGATTTATTGCCGGACTTTGTCTCGTTTTGAAACAGAGCCGCCAGGCAGCGGCGCAGCTGCTCGGGGCTGTGCGAAGCCGAACTATCAGTAGGAGTACTCGACTACTTCGGGCTCATCAATCTCGCTTGCCGAAGGATCGACCGCACCACTACCTGCAAGTCGTGCCTTGAAAAACCTCTCCACGGCATCCAGAATCGCCGGCCCGGACTTGCACTCATAGATCGCTTTGCGCAGCGCGCCGCCGCCAGGGACTCCGTGGGTGAACCACGACGCAAACTGCTTCATCTTGCCCTGGGCATAGTTGCGGCCTTCGTAGCCGGTGCCCTGCGACTCGCCGTCTTCTCCGGCTTCATAGGCGGTATCGAGCAGCATCTGGAAATAGGCGCGGATGATGCGGTAGCGGTCCATCTCCGTCGGCTGATCGTAGCGTCCGAGGGCGGTGTATTGCGCGATCTGGCGGAAGATCCAGGGATTTGCCGGCGCGGCGCGGCCGATCATGACTGCGTCGCAGTCGGTCTGGGCGACCATGGCGACGGCGTCTTCAGGAGTGCGGATGTCTCCGTTGCCGATCACCGGAATGTGTACGGCGTCTTTAACGGCGGCAATGTGCTCCCAGCGCGCCTGGCCGGAGTAGCCCTGTTCGCGAGTACGAGCGTGCAGCGCGACGGCGTTGAGGCCGCAATCTTCTGCGAGGCGGGCGAGCGCGACGTGGACGAGGTTGCGATCGTCCCACCCGAGGCGGAACTTGACGGTGAAGGGAATCGTCACGGCGGCGCGAATGGTCTCGAAGATTTTGTCGATCAGCGGAAGGTCGCGGAGCAGGCCGCTGCCTCCGTTGCAGGCGACGACGCGCTTGGCGGGGCAGCCGAGGTTGAGGTCGACGAGGTCGAAGCCGGTGTCCTGGACGATACGCGCGGCATCGGCAAGAGTCGCCGGGTTCGAGCCGAAGAGCTGTGCGGCGATCGGGTGTTCGTCGTCGTAGAAGGTGAGGTAGCGTTTGCGCTTCGACTCACGCATGCGGGCGAGGCCGTCGGCCGAGGTGAACTCGGTCACGATCAGGCCGCAGCCGGACTGCTGGTTGGTGATCTCCGCGTTGACGCTCTCGGGAAGGTTTAGCGCCGTATCGGATTCCAACCCCGGGGTGGTAAACAGGCTTGCGTTGCGGATAAAGCGGCGGAAGACGGTGTCGGTGACTCCCGCCATCGGAGCGAGGACGGTTGCCGGAGCGATCTTTACGTCACCGATATGAAAGGACGCGGGGACGCGCTCATGCTCGGGCATGGTGTGTTCGCGCGGATTGTCCCAGGTCTTCTTCATCAGGTCCGAAGTGTTACTCCGACTACTCTAGTTTGCACGAAAAAGCCTCCGCCGAAGCGGAGGCTTTTCTCAATCCGCTCAGCGGAGTTACTTGGCTGCGGTCGCTTTGCCGGCGTCGGAGGCGGCGTACTTGCGGCGGAAGCGCTCGACGCGTCCGGCGGTGTCGACCAGCTTCTGCTTGCCGGTGAAAAACGGGTGGCAGGCGGAGCAGATTTCGACGTGGAGATCGCCCTTGTGGGTCGAGCGGGTCACGAAGTTCGAGCCGCAGGCGCACATGACGCGAATCTCGTTATAGTTTGGGTGAATTCCCTCTTTTGGCATGACTGAAAAACCTTTCTAGACGGAGCTTTTAGTTTATCTGCGATTTCCACGCTTTGCAACGGCTGCGCCACTGGCGCGGTTCTCCGTCATGCTTTACCGTGACAATAGATTTGATGCCTGAAGTGTGTCCAAGATGCGACGGAATGGGGATGCGGGTCGTAGTGCGTCCCGACGGGAACCGGGTTGCCGAGGAGTGCGACTGTCGGCAGAACCGTAAGTTGTCTCACGCCTTTAGCAAGTGCAGGATCCCACCCAAGTACGAGGACGCGACCCTGGAGAACTATGACGCCAGGTTCGCCGGCGCCGACTCGTCGTTGCAGATGGCCCAGGTGATCGCCAAAAGATTTGCCGACGACTACCCGGCCATGATGACTCCGGGGCGGGCGTTGATGTTTTCTGGCTCCTCGGGACTGGGCAAGACCCACCTCGCTGTCGGAATCCTTAAGGTCCTGGTTTTGGAAAAAGGCTGCGATGGCCTTTTCTGCTATTACCAGCAGTTACTGAAGGACATTCAGAACTCATGGAATCCGCAAATCTCAACGACCGAGTTGCAGGTACTGGAGCCAGTCTTCAATGCTGAGGTGTTGGTGCTCGACGATCTGGGTTCGGTCAAGCCTACCGACTGGGTGTGGGATATGGTTTCGATGGTGCTGAACACCCGCTATAACCAGAAGCGGGTCACCATTGTGACTACAAACTTTGAGAACCTGCCTGCCGGAGCAGGGGGCGCGGGCATGACGCTCGGCGACCGCATCGGCGACCGAATGCGCTCACGACTGCTCGAAATGTGCAGGGAGGTGAAGATGCAGGGGGCAGACTACCGAGAAAAGTTCGCGCACGAGGAAGCCGGCATGAACGGCGCCACCTCTGGCCGTTGCTAGACTGCAGCCGACAGCACCAGCAACAGCGCGGCCAGCACGGTTGCACCCGCATACAGATACTCCGCCGTGTTTTGCGGTTTCTTTTGGCGGGGCGCCGAGATCGAATTGGCTGTTTCTTCCGTCATTTTGGTTTGCTCCTCCGCCTCGGTCACAAGCGGAATTAAGAGTAGAACGGGCGAAAAGCCGATCTGGTTCTTTGCCGCAGCTTCAATTCTGGCATTCTTGCTGGCAAATATCGCCGGAATCCAAGCCGCCGTTCATAACCATAGTGATACTCGGCTGGCCGTCGTTTCACCGCGTAACCGCAAGAGAGCGACACCGCTCAGCAGACTTCAGCTGTATCACCTTCCTCTCGGCCCGGCTGGCCATGCACTAGAATCAAGCTGTATGGCCGAGCTGGAACGCGATGATGAATCTGGACTGAAATTCACTCAGTCGAATACCGAACCGACATCCTGGCTGCCATGGGCGGTTGCTGGCGTTGCCATTGCCCTCGGCCTGGGTCTGCTTATCATATTCGGAGGTCACCGGACTTCGACGCCGATCGGGATGGGCCCTGGCCTCGCGCCGCCCGATCCTTATGCGCCAAGTCTGGCGATCGGGGACCTCAAGATGAGTGAGGCGAGCAACTTTGCCGGCGGCAAAGTGACCTATCTTGACGGAAAGATCACCAATCAGGGCGACCGGACTCTAACGGGCATTACGGTCCAGGTGGCCTTCCGCAACGATCTGAAGGAGATCGCCCAGAAAGAGACGATGCCGTTGAGCCTGATCCGCACCCGCGAACCTTACGTGGATACGCAATCGGTGAGTGCTTCGCCGCTCAAGCCGGGCGAGGAGCGCGAATTCCGGCTGATCTTCGACAGAGTGGCGCCCGACTGGAACCAGCAATATCCCGAGGTTCGTGTAGTTCAGGTCACCGGTCAGGCGTCCGGCAAGTAGTCGGCTGACCGGTAGAAATTGCTCCCCTGCGGCGCAAAACTTCTCTGTTTCCTCCGAGTAGCGAGTGCCAGTTTCCTCTGAGTACCCATTGAGTCGGGTCCGAAGTCCTTGTTTTTCTTGATCTTCTGAGCCTCGGCAGTCGAGAGAAATCTTTGGCTACTGAACTGCTATATCTAATTGTGAGAAGCACGCGTTGGTGTCTTCCAGAGTTTTGTGGCCTCGTATAACGAGAATAAGACAGAGGCCTCAACCAAGCTCTCACACAACGAGAGAACCAAGGCAGATTGGCCCCTCACCTGAGGGGCCCTTTTTTTGCCCTAAAGGGCTTACGTAGAGGCGGCGTGGATGCCGAGCAATGTCTCCAGCAGCGGTTTAAGCAGGTTGAGACGGAGGGCGTTGGCGCCGTCCGACTTGGCGTTGGCTGGGTCGTCGTGAACCTCGAGGAAGAGGCCGTCGATGCCGGCCGCGACGGCGGCGCGGGCGAGTAGCGGGATGAACTCGGGCTGGCCTCCGGAGACTCCGTTGGCTGCCGATGGAGTCTGCACCGAGTGGGTTCCGTCGAAGACGACCGGCGCGAGCTGGCGCATGATCGCGAGCGAGCGCATGTCGACTACCAGATTGTTGTAGCCGAAGGTGGTTCCGCGCTCGGTGAGGAAGATTCGCCGATTGCCGGTCGAGGCGACCTTTTCGACGGTGTGATTCATGTCTGAGGGAGCGACGAACTGGCCTTTTTTGACGTTGATTGCACGGCCGGTCTTTCCGGCGGCGACCAAGAGGTCGGTCTGGCGGCAGAGGAAGGCTGGAATCTGGAGGACGTTGACGGCTTCCGCGGCGATTTCGCAGTGGCCGGGTTCGTGGACGTCGGTGAGGACGGGAAGTCCGGTTGCTTCGGCGAGGCGGCGGAGGATTTTGGTGCCTTCGATGAGTCCTGGGCCGCGGAAGCTGTGGACTGAGGTGCGGTTTGCCTTGTCGTAGGAGGCCTTGAAGATGTAGGGAACTCCGAGGTCGGCGGTGATGCGCTGAATTGCGTCCGCCATGGTGCGGACGTGGGTTTCGCTCTCGATCACGCAGGGACCTGCGATGAGGAAGAGTTTGGATTTGCCGTTGACGCGGCCGACGGGAACGTTGGCGATCTCAAAGTCGTGAATCACAGCAACTATGAGAGCACAAATGATGGCTCGAGAGGTACTGCCTTCAGGATGTGCAGTTTGTCGCTGCTTATGTCGGGTCCGCGAGAGTATATTTCCTCCGTCACAGTTTTCGTGCTGTGCGGAGGTGGCTGTTATGAAAGTTGCCGCGATGGTGCCCGCGTTCCTTTTGATTGGGGCGGTTGCGTCGTCGGTATTTGGGGCGCAGGATGCGGCGGCGCCTGGTCCGGTTCCAGCGGACTTGATGGGGAAGACGAATCCGGTCAAGCCGACGCCTGAAGGGCTGGCGCATGCCAAGAAGGTGTATGGCTACGACTGCGCGGTGTGTCATGGCGCGAACGGCGACGGCAAGGGCGATATCGCCTCGTCGCTGAAGACTCCGATGAAGGACTTCAGCGATCCTTCGGTGCAGGCGAAGTCGGACGGAGAGCTGTTCTTCATCATCCAGAAGGGCATGGGCGAAATGCCTCCGGAGGGTGATCGGGGCAAGCCGGACGACATGTGGAACATGGTGTCGTATGTCAGGACGTTTGCCAAGAAGTAGCAGGGCCGCTGGCTGGCCGTGGGTCGCTGAGCTGGCGGGGGGTACCCCCCTCCCCTTGGTATCTTGTGGCTAAATCTTAGAAAACACGTCGGTTAGTGAGCTTGATCCTACCTGACCGTCGCTAAAATCTAACAAACAATGGAGTTGCGGGTAAATATTTGATTCCAATGGAGGTCTGTCACTTTTGAACGGTTTGCTGAGCTGAACGTTCCGGCCAGCTCGTCTGCCCCGATTGCTCTAACTCCAGTTTACCAAATCGGAGTGGTTCACTACGCCAAACGGTTTTGGTGTGTATCCAGCTTGTTTTCATCAGTTTGGGAGATCTGTTGGCGAGGAAGGTACTTGACATTATTTTCGGCGGGGCGGATTTTGGACCTCAGCGGGAATGTAATGTTCCCGGTGATTACCATTTGTTGATGGTAAAATGGCATTTATGAATGGCATTTCGCTGGAACCGAAGATTGAGAAGCAGGTAAGCCTTGATAAGGCGGGCCGGATTGTGGTCCCGAAGCCGATTCGGGAGGCGCTGCAACTGCGCGCCGGTGAGACTTTGAAGATTGAGCAACGGGATGATGAGATCATCCTGCGGCGGCCGCAGTTTGGGGAAGCGGCGAATCGAGGCCTCATTGAAGAGAATGGGCTGCTGGTCTACGACAGCGGCGTCCCTATCGGCGATGGCGATATCGTGCAATGGATCAATGACGACCGTGAGCGGCGAAGCAAATATGTTGCTGGAATCGTGGACGAGCCTTGAACTTCTTCGACACATCAGTCCTGGTTTCTGCCTTGCATCGCACCGATCGTCGTCACTATGACAGCGCGAAGGTGCTGGAGCGCGCGAACAAGCAAGAGGCGGCTTGCGGAGCGCACTCCATCGCGGAGTTGTTCTCGGTCTTGTCGGGAAGGCCGCATCCTCACAGAGTTCCTTTAGAGGCCGCGCTCAAGCTTGTCGAGCAGGTGCGGGGACGGATGGAGATTGTGACGTTGACTGAGGATGACTATTTCTTCACAGTGCGCGAATCGGTTCATGCCGGCCGGATGGGTGGAATCATCTATGATGCGTTGCTTCTCGCTTGTGCGCGGAAGGTTGCGTCGGACCGGATTTATACCTGGAATGTCTCGCACTTCCGGGCGATTGCTCCGGATTTAGCGGCGCGGATTGTGGAGCCGTAGCGCTAACGGGCAGGGCTGGAACTGCAGGTCTCTCTACACATCTCCGGCAGAGAGCGTAGTAGATACGGGGCACCCGGCTAGCCGGCGACGAATTGTTGTCCGCCGTCGATGTCATAGGTTGCGCCGGTGAGGGCGGTGTTGGTCATGATGTGTACGGCGAGCGCGGCCACGTCCGCTGGTCCGACGACGCGTCCGATGGGAAGCGTGGCGCGAAGCTGGTTGCGACGTTTTTCGAGCTGATCGCCCAGCAGCTCCGCGGACAAAGGCGTGTCCACGAATCCCGCGGCGATGAGGTTGACTCGCACGGGCGCGATTTCAAGCGCCAGGCTAGCGGTGAGGGCGGGGAGCGCAGCGGTCATTGCGCTAGTGATGCTCATGCCGATCGCCGGGCGCCGACCACCAACGCCGCCCATGAAGATCAGTGTCCCTCCCGGTCGCACTTTGCTGGCCGCGCTGCGCGCGACGTAAAGCGCCAGCAAGAGGTGTCCGCCGATATGATCGCGAATCTTTGCGAAGTCCATATCGGCGAGGCGCCCGTAGTATGGCCGACCGGCGGTCACCATCACGTGGTCGATTGCCGGGAGGTCCCGGAAGAACCGATCGAGAGCAACAGGATCTGCGGCGTCGAAAGCCGCGGTACTCAGGGCATCAACCTCACTGGCAGCGTGCTGGAGGCGCTCGGCATCCCGGCCGGTGAGGATCACCCTGGCCCCTTCTGAACGTGCCCGGCGTGCGGTTTCGAGTCCGATGCCAGCGCTACCGCCGATCACAACAACGGTCTGCCCAAGGAGCTCCGGTTCACGGTGGATGGGAGAGGGGATAGTTACTGCGCTCATGGTTCCTCCGATCCGGCTAGTATACTTCTCGGCGGGTGGCCCAGGATTTTGCGCGGCTAATTTTGGCGCCACGTCGCTGATGGATCTGCAGTCAGTTATGAAGTGCGGGCGGGAGATTGATGAGTCCCACATTTCGCGCGATGGGCGCGGTGGACGCGGGCTAAGTCGGCTAGCCGATTCGCTCCAAAAGCCTAAAGACGATTTTATCTATTACGTCGTCTTCCCATTTAGCTTGAGTTGGATCGAATTTGTACTTGATTCCTACGAGGTCTGAAGGAATTCCGACAAACTTGGTGTCGTCTAAATAAATTGGTATCACCTCGCCATCCGGAACCCGGGGCAAGAAACATTCCCTTTCAAAGGTAGGCCAAATTTTCTTCTCATAATTAGCGTCTAGAAGGCAGACGATCAGGCGGCACTTTTTTGCGAATATTTCTCTGAACTGTCCAGTCCAAGCCGAACCAAGAAAATTCGTCTCGAAATATTCATCGAAGAAGACGCTCGCATCGAGGATTGCGATGTTACTGGCGATGCACTTAGCCAATGCTCTGTTTTCACCTGCGAAAGAGATGGCGAAATCAAAGTCATAGTCTTTCGTTCCCTCTCTGAATCCACAGTCCGTTCGCAGGGTATCCCAATTTAGGTGCTTAATGTAGTAGAAAACGGCAGGATCCTCGATTGCGAAATTCTTTGTCTCGGTATTGTAATAAAACAGCTTCTCGCACTCCGGTTTTTCCGAGATCAACACTTGCAAAACGATGTTCCTTGATGTTGTTCACGCTCCCTCGGACATCGGGGTTCGCATTTGCAAGTTCATTAAGATCAACGATGGAGCTATCTTGCTGTCCTATGGCCCGCAATAACTTATAGTACGGATCGTTGCTCGGTCTAAATCTTCTTCCTCGGCAGAATTGTTTTACACCCTCGTGATAAGCAGACCTGAGCCTCTCGACCACTCTGGCGCGCAGAGGGTTTAGTTCAATAGACATGTTCAATAAAATGTCTTGTGTTTCGGTCACATTGTTGGTCGCGCAAATCGTCTGGCATAGATGCTGTGTGAGCCAATAATCCCCTTGGCTCTCCGCAAAAATTAGCTCCCAGTCATTCATGGTCACGTTGAGTTCCGCGCAACCTGCGAGAATCAACTGACCGATGTCCTGCTTGCGGCCAAGTTGAATCCTGTGAATTCCAACCCTTTTTGCAATGTCTGGTACCAGGTGGATCAATTCGCTTCCTACTTCGTTAATTCCCACAAGAATCAACTTTGGTAGTTCGGGCGTCTGATCCGACTGCTCCGCCGCTAGCTTTGCAATGTCTGCTAATTCACCTTGTAGCTCGGGATGCAGGCGGTGAAAATCATCAATCATAAACGTGCCAGACGTCCTCTCGGCGATCAGCTTTGTTATCGTCGTGATGTCATCTGCTCTTCGTGCGCTTAGGGTGCTTATCGCGACTGAACCGCTAAGCTTCTCGATAGCCTTGGTAACGCAGGTGGTCTTGCCCGTTCCTGATTGGCCCTCTACGATTACCGGTTTGCCGGGCTTGCGTAGGTCGAGAAAGATATCGTTAAAGTTCGGTGGGGGCACAAATGTAAACTGCGGAACGCCCTCTGTGACGAATATCTCTTCTAAGAGCCGCTTCATAAGATTTACCCAAAATTCTAAAAAACGTCTCAGATAATGCTGACTATCGAATACTCTAGCGCAAGGCGGGTGCTATCGTCCTGTGCCGGATGGAACAGCGGGTGTGAGTAGATGGCAAATCTAACGATTGTCGAGGGCTGAAGCCCGTTGTTTTGGAACTTGGATATTGATGGCACGGCTGAAGCCGTGCCCCTTCCAAGCTGTCCAGCCGGGTGCGGCCTAATTCATCCACTTTCCTTCATGGGAATTAGATGTAACGGCCAGCAACTGTTCGGCGGCCCGAGTGGGGAGTAGAGAATCGCCGATCCACTCCCCGCTGAGAATGGCGGAAACGCGAACTGTTAGAGATTTGAATTTCTTATATTCGGTGTCCTCAGAGCTGATCCAAAGGAGCAGTTCATTCTTGCGAATTGACTGCCGCAACTGCTGAAATGCCTGTCGAAAGCAGCCGAGGTCATTGATTTGCTCGCTAGTCAAGAGCAGCTCGCTACTCAATTTAACCAACGTGCCCTCGACGATGGCCTCCGCAGCGGCCGCTCTCTTATGTAATTCCCACCGTCGATCCTCGAATGGGGGCGCATCTCTGTCGAGCCTGTTCCATAATTTCCACACTGCGAAGAACTCACCGTAAGCTACATAGAATTGCTGGAGAGCCATCAGTTGAAATTCGCGACGCTTTTGGCGCACATTCCATCGATAAGTGAATTTCTCGCCGACTAGCCAGCCGAATGCCAGTAGTAGCACTCCGCTTACGCCCGATAAGGCGGTTTTGATTAGCTCCTGAGAGAGGTTCCATCCGCTTGCGTCCACAGCGGTTAATTCTACTGCATAACAGCGCAGGCTTTGGCCGGAGCCTCCGGGGCTGAAGCCCCTATCATTTGCGCTGTTGATGGCACGGCTGAAGCCGTGCCCCTTCCTCTCAACTTGATCCGTGCTTTTCGGGGCATTCGCTAAACGCAGGTCCTTCGACTCGCGCTTCGCGTCTCGCTCAGGATGACAGGTTCATTTTGAAAATGGCCCTTTGCTTGGGGAAAATGGGCATTTTAATGGGAGAGCCCAGGGCTAAAGCCCGTCCATAGCAGGGGCTGTTTCGGCGGCCTAAAGGCCGCCGCTTCCACCGGATCGCCTGCGGCGATTTTGGGCTTGGGCGGTTGTGTTTTGGGGACATCGCCTAACTGCAGATCCTTCGCTCCGCTCAGGATGACATTTTCCCTTTGAGGGATGACAAATCCATTTTTAGAAGGTAATGGCACTGCTGAAGCCGTGCCCCTTCCTCTCAAATTGAGCCGTGCTTTTCGGGCCATCGCTAAACGCAGGTCCTTCGACTCGCGCTTCGCGTCTCGCTCAGGATGAAAGGTTCATTTTGGAATGCTTTGGACCATGCTTTCTGTGGCGTCCCTAAACGCAGATCCTCCCCCTTCGCTGTGCTCAGGGTCAGGATGACAGGTTCATTTTGAAATGCGCCTTCGCTGTCGGAATGGGGCATTTTGATCGGAGAGCCCAGGGCTAAAGCCCTTCCGTGAGCAGGGGCTGTTTCGGCGGCCTAAAGGCCGCCGCTTCCACCGGATCGCCTGCGGCGATTTTGGGCTTGGGCGGTTGTGGTTTGGGGAGATCGTCTAACTGCAGATCCTTCCCCTTCGCTGTGCTCAGGGTCAGGATGACAGGTTCCTTTTGAAATGCTTCGGTCCGCGCCTTCCGATGGATTGCTGGAACTGCAGATCTCTCCACTGCGCGCTTCGCGCTCCGGTCGAGATGACAAATTAACAAACCTCCTAGACTGGAACCTTTCGCGCGGCTAATGATCTCAGTGCGAGCAGATCGCGCTCCTGGTCCCCTTCTTCGTCGACCGGAGTCTCGGCGATGAAGGCGCAATGGGCGAATCGGGCGTCGTTGAGCAGGCGTCGGAAGGGCTCGCGGCCGATGGTGCCTTCGCCGATGTGTTGGTGGCGGTCGAGCTTTGATCCCTGAGGGGCTTTGGCATCGTTCATGTGCCAGACGTGAACCTTGTCGAGGCCGATCAGGGCGTCGATTTGGGCGATTGTGGCTTCGTAGCCTTCCGAGGTGACCAGGTCGTATCCGGCGACGTGGGTGTGACAGGTGTCGAGGCAGACTCCGACGGGGGCGACGCTCTCGAGGCGGCGGACGAGTTCGCCGACCTGATCGAATGATCCGCCTAGGGAAAACTCCGCGCCTGCGGTGTTTTCGATGAGGATGCGGAAATCGCAGTCGTCGAAAGCGAGGCTGGCGATGGCGGCTTCGATCGATTCCGCGGCTAGCTCCAATCCCTGGTCGCGGGTGAGGCCCTTCCAGGAACCGGGATGGAGGACGAGGTATTCGGCGCCGAGGGCGAGTGCGCGGTCGACCTCGCCGCGAAAGGCGGCGATCGAGTTGCGGCGGACCTCTTCGGCCTGGCTGCAGAGATTGATGAGATAGCTGGCGTGGATGACGAGTGGCGAGCAGTCGTATTCGGTGCGGAGGCGCTTCATCTGGTCGCAGTGGGCGGTGGAGATTTTTGACGGACGCCACATGCGGGGGCTGGAGGAAAATATCTGAAAGGTGTTGGCGCCCATGGCCTGGGCGCGCTCGGCGGCGGTGAAGACTCCGCCGGCGGTGGAGAGGTGCATGCCGATGCGTTTCGGCTTGGTTTCGAGAGAAGACATCTTCTCGATGGTAAACTTGCGCTTGCTCTAATTGAGCTTGAGTGAAGGGTTCCGGTGAGGAAAGTTTTTAAGGCGCGGAGGTTGTTTACTCCCGCCGAGAGTGTCGAGGCTGCGGTGGTGGTGGTCGAGGATGGCGTGATCTCCTCGATCTTCTCGCAGCACTCTGAGGCGCTTCCCGCTGACTTTGAGGTCGCGGATTTTGGCGATGCTGTGCTGGCGCCGGCTTACTTTGACCAGCACATTCACGGCTGCGGCGGCCGCGATGTGATGGAGGCGACGGATGCGGCGCTGACGGATGTTGGCTGCTTCCTTGCTCGCCGCGGAGTGGTTGGGTATCTGGCGACGACGGTTACGGCTTCGATGGAGACGACGCTGGCTTCGCTTAGTGGCCTGGCGAAGATTGTTCGGCGTGGCGCGGACGGACGGTCTGGCCGCGCGGTTCCGGTGGGGATTCATCTGGAGGGGCCGTTTCTTTCGCATGAGAAGCGTGGGGTTCATCCCCCGGAATTGCTGCTGACTCCGACTGTGGCGCTGTTCGACCGCTTCTGGCAGGCGGCTGAGGGGCAGATCAAGCTGATGACGATTGCGCCGGAGCTGCCGAATGCGGTGGAGGTGATTCGGCGCGCGTCGGGGCTGGGAGTGCGCATCAGCATTGGGCATAGCAACGCGACGTTGACGTTCGCCAAGGCGGGGATTGCGGCTGGGGCGGTGAGCGCGACGCATACCTTCAACGCGATGCGCAGCTTCGATCAGCGCGAGCCGGGGATTCTTGGCGTGGTGCTGGATGACGACAATCTCTTTGCGGAGGTCATCTGCGATGGGTTCCATGTGGATCCGTCGGCGGTGCGGCTTTTCTGGAAGGCGAAGGGCGCAGAGCGAGCGGTGCTGGTGACGGACGGTATCAGCGCTACCGGGATGCCGGATGGGATGTACAAGCTCGGGACCCTTGATGTTGAGGTCAAGGATGGGAAGTGCTTGTCGTATTACGGCGAGGGGGACGACAAGGGCGTTGGCACGATTGCCGGGAGCACGCTGACTATGGATCGCGCGGTGTCGAACTTCCGTACGTTTACCGGTGCGGCGCTGGATTCGGTGGTGGGACTGGCGACGAGGAATCCGGCGCGGATGCTGGGGGTGGAAGCGCGGTTTGGTTCACTGGCGGTTGGGCGAGCGGCGGATTTTGTGGTGCTGGGTGACGATGGGGTTTTGCGGGAGACGGTTCTGGGTGGAGAGCTCCTGGCTCGATAGCTAGTTCTACACTTCACTTCGAGTTGCCTTTCGCGAATCGAGTCTATCGGTTTGGGTACCCCCGGCACCCTGTACTTGTTTAAGTGCTGTGTTTTCAGCCTGGTCCGGGTTTTGTGCGCAAACTCTTCCAAATAAGAGGCTTTCGGGCAAAGTGTTCAGGGCATGATGCCTGGTAGTGAGGATTTTCCGCGAAGCGCGGGTGATTCGCACTTGCTGCTCCGGGTTTGGTGCGTCCGCATAGTTCGTACATGGTTGTCTCCGCCTTTTGGGCATGGAAAAGGCGGCTTGCGCCGCCTTCGTCTGTCTTTCTTGATCTCTAGTTCTATTTTATCAGGTTGAGGGGTTTCACTACGCCAAGTTAGTTAGTGATTTATCTTGTTGGCTTGGTTGGAGTTAGGCGGTCTGTTTATCTTCTTGATACTTGACAGGGAGTGGCGAGCGAGTTTCGATGGTGCTGGTCCATAGTGGCAGCCGTTCAGCCGCGCTTCTTACAAATCCGACATCCACGTCTGTGGGCATATGGTCATCAGCTACAAATGCAAGAATCCGAAGTGTGACCTCTACGGGAACCGAATACCGGACATCCGCTGTCTGCGTTCCCATGACGGCAAAGGACGAGTATGTGGAGCGTGCGACTCAAAGATGCTCCAGGCGAAGACAGTAAACTTAACGAGCGGCCCGCGGCGGAGGCGGTAGAAGCTCTTCGCGCTAAGGAGAACGAGGTGGACGAGGAACGCGTGGAACATCTCGCCGTGGCATTCGTCCGGCGCTATTACGAATCGAAAGGATTCGACGTCAAGAACGTATCTCGTGCCCGGGGAGAACACGGGGGATATGACTTGCTCGCCATCAAAGGTTCCGAGCAGATTAGGGCGGAGGTGAAGGGATGCACGCGTCCCTACGGCATACCGGACCCGTATTGCACGGAATTCGATCCTGAATCCCGCCGCCTGATAGCCGACGTTTTGTGTGTTGTCTATTTTCCGCCGGCAACGGAGACCCCTCAGTTGGCCGTCATTCCGCGCGATCAAATTCCCCCAGAATACATCATTGAAAAGCGCGCGTATCGCATCAGCGGGAAGTTCAAGAAAAGGGAAATAATCTCAAAGTTCTTCGTGAAACTCTAGAGAGGAGCCAGCCAGGGCGCCCGTGTTCATCAAAGAGGTGCAGGTCAATAACTTCAGGTTGTTCCCGGCGACGGCTCCTGCGTTTTCGGTCGAGTTGAAGGTTCCTGATACGCAGGAGGAAGGCAGCGGTCTCACTGCATTTGTTGGAGAAAACGCGTGCGGTAAAACGGCGCTGTTGGACGCAATCGCGCTTCCCATTCTTTCTTTCAAAGCAGAAGGCTTTGCTCTCGAGGACTTCAACGATCCGGCCAATGACGTCGAGATCAAGGTCCTGTCGAATAGAAACTTCGCGGTTGACGGGACAATGCCGAATAGCACCTTTCAGGCAAAAGGCTTTTTGTTCAAGGCGAATGTACGAGCGAGGGGGAACAAGGCATATCTTTCTTCCATCGTCGTGAGCGATCAGCTCTTCATAAAGGTCGGCGACAAGCCCAAAGATGGGAGTCCTGACCTCAGGGTGTCCGTCAACAATCCTTTCAAAGGTAAGCGCTTTGACGAGAACGACGTATTGCCCGGACAAGAGCCGTATATACCAGACGCGTCTTGGCACATACAATTCCACTCGGTTCGATCGGTTGATGGGGGATTTTGATTTCCAATACGCTGGAAAGCGGAAGCAGAGAGTGCCGAACATTCAGGCACTTCTCAACGAGACCCGCGACAGTACATCGAATGTATTTCTGAAGCGAACGTTAGAGGTGTTCAAGGAAATAAGCGGGAACGAATTGAGTTTGAACCTTATAGAAAATTGGAAGCCCTTCAGCAAGGCCTTCTTAGCTGTGAATAAAGATAACAACCAACAAATACCGCTGCAGATGCTCGGCTCCGGCTACGAAATGCTATTTTCGCTCTTGTTGGCATTTCATCTATCCCAGCAGAGCGGTAAGCAGCTCATCTGTTTAATAGATGAGCCGGAATTGCACCTTCATCCTGCCCTGCAGGAACAATTCGTCAAGGTCCTACTTGAACTTTCAAAGACTGCACAGATCATACTGTCCACGCATTCGCCGTTGCTCATCAAGCATATATCGGTCAATAAGAGAGTCGGCGTCCAGATCCTAGACAAGGTAGGTGGTGCGCCTCGCACAGTTCCAATGATGGAGGGCGCCCTTCCCTATGCTTCATCGAATGAAATCAACTACCTCGCGTTCCGCTTGGCAACCGCAGAGTATCATGACGAGCTCTATGGCCATATTCAAGAAACGCAGCAAAAACACACTGAGGCGGACATGATTGCCTATCTAAATTCTCGGGGACAGGGTAATGTCCGGAAGTGGAATCCTGAAAAGAGCGGGGCGCCGCTTGGAGACAAAGATGTTCCGTTGCAGGTGTTCATCCGAAATCGAATTCATCATCCGGAAAACAAGGCAATGAGAGGCTCGTCTTATTCTTCGGCAGAGTTGGAGCAATCCACAAAGGCAATGATTGGGATCATAAAGCAGCCTTAAGCCCCGGGCTTAAAGGCCTCTCTTCTCTTGTCTGTTTTTCGTGGGGCTAAAGCCCCACGCTTCCACCGCTTCGCGTGCATCTGGCTAGCGGCTTCGGGTCGGCAAATTCTTGCGGGACTTGGGCAATAGATAGCCCGGGCCTGAAGGCCTCTCTTTTTTGTCTGTTTTCGTGGGGCTGAAGCTCCACGCTTCCACCGCTTCGCGTGCATCCGGCGAGCTGCTTTGGGTCGGCAAATTCTTGCGGGACTTGGGCAATAGATAGCCCGGGCCCTGAAGGCCTCTCTTTTTTGTCTGTTTTCGTGGGGCTGAAGCTCCACGCTTCCACCGCTTCGCGTGCATCTGGCTAGCGGCTTCGGGTCGGCGGCGCCTGCTTCGGCATGTGATTCATTGGCAGTAAAGAGCCCGGGCCTAAAGGCCCCTCTTCTTTTGTCTGTATTCGTGGGGCTGAAGCCCCACGCTTCCACCGCTTCGCGTGAGGAAGGCAAAAGGCGTGGGGTTCTTGCAGATTCCTCGGGGTTAGATGCTCACGCTTCCGTTATATTTGCGGAGTGGCATGGAGCCCGGGCCTAAAGGCCTCTCTTTTCTGGTCTGTTTTCGTGGGGCTAAAGCCCCACGCTTCCACCGCTTCGCGTGCATTCGGCTATCGGCTTTGGGGTCGGCAAATTCTTGGGGAACACGGGCAATAGAGAGCCCGGGCCTAAAGGCCTCTCTTTTCTTGTCTGTTTTCGTGGGGTGAAGCTCCACGCTTCCACCGCTTCGCGTGGGCGAGGCGAGCGGGCTTTGGTCGGGAGGTTCATTCGGGGCTTTGCGCGGACTGACACGCAATTTGTTTTGTGGCTGGCGGTTGGCCGGTAGGGATGAATTCTTAGGGCTGGGAGCCTCTCAAAACGGTGTTGAGTTCAAAAGCCCGGGCCTAAAGGCCTCTCTTTTCTTGTCTGTTTTCGTGGGGCTAAAGCCCCACGCTTCCACCGCTTCGCGTGCATCCGGCTAGCGGCTTTGGGGTCGGCAGATTCTTGGGGAACACGGGCAATAGAGAGCCCGGGCCTAAAGGCCCCTCTTCTTTTGTATGTTTTCGTGGGGCTAAAGCCCCACGCTTCCACCGCTTCGCGTGCGTTGGCCCAACGGCTTTCTAGGCCGGGAAATCTGTTGCGGTTTCTGGTTAGAAATCCTGCGCTTGCGTCGAATCGCTTGGACTTGATGGTTATCGATCATGGGCGAAGATGATCTGGAATTGGGTCTGTGTCCTTGGGGCGGTAGGCGGATCCGAACTTGTATTCGACGGCCGTTGGAGATAAGCCCGCTTGAACCGGATTCTGCTCAATGTAATTCAGGTGATGTTGAAAGTCGGCGTGATCGCGAACCCGATGTTCAGTGAAGCTGCGTTCCCACGTTGGTTGAGCGCTCTTCCTTTGGTACGAGAAGCCTCCTTTGATGAATTGGATTGCCTTTTCTAAGGTGGTTTCGAGGCCTGGGGTGAGGAGGAGGTGAACGTGGTCTGGCATGATGACCCATGCGTGGAGTTGGTAGCGTCCGCGTGCACGGTCGGAGGCGAAAATATCTATTAGGAGCAACGCGTTCTTCTCAACCTGGAAGATCGGTTGACGTTCGTTGGTCACGAAGGTGACGAAGAACGTTCTCAGTTCTTGCGGCGCAAACCTGGGCATGGGGTTTGTTGGCAGTATAAAGCCCGGGCCTAAAGGCCTTCTTTTTCTCGTCTGTTTTTCGTGGGGCTGAAGCCCCACACTTCCACCGCTTCGCGTGCGGGGGCGGAGATTCGGGACACCGCAGATCCTTCGGCTGCGCGCTGCGCGCTCCGCTCAGGATGACAAATATGAGAGGTTGTGGCTGTCAGCGGCGCGGCGTTTGGCGAGGAGGAGGCCGATCCAGCGGCGGACTGTCCATGTGAGTAGCCAGGATATCCAGTACGAGTGGGGCCAGTCTCTCTGCTTGAGTTGGGCTCCAGTTGGGAATGGTTGCGGGGTCGCTTCCCGTCCTTATCCGGCAGGGATGCGTGTTGCCAGCCCGGATAGCCAATAAAGCCAGGCCACGAGCGAGATGATGGAAGCCAGAGTTGTCAGCGAGACGGTGGACGCTACCATCACTTCCTCGCAGTGATACTCTCCGGCAAGAATGTAGGCTGTCTTGGCCGTGGGCACTGCGGCGCAGATTACGGCGGCAATGGTGTAGAGGGGGTCGAGGCGCAAGAGCACGCTCAATCCGTAGACGATTATAGGCATGATGACGAGCTTGACGGCTGAGAGCAGCGAGGCTCGTCCGATATTGGCGCGCAATCCGTCGATCGAGAGGCCCAGTCCGATGGCGAATAGAGCACATGGCGTGAGCGCATCGGCCAAGATGTTGAGATAGGCGGTGACCGGCGCGGGCATGTGGAGATCGAGGACCGACAAGAGCATGCCGATCAAGGTCGATAAGACCATCGGGTTAAGCACGACGTGCTTGACTGTGACCATTGGGGTGGTGCGCGAGCCTTGTGCGTCTTGCTGACCGAGTTCGAGCAAGATCACGGCTATGGGAAACATCACAACGGCCACGAATACGGTGGCGATCGCCGCCGGCAGCACGGCGGGCGCACCATAGATCGCCTGCAGGACGGGTAGGGCGACGAATCCGGTATTGGTCATCGATGCCGCCATGCCGTGCATGGTTCGGCTGGCGAGACCGCGGGAAGCACGAATGCTCATGATGCCGAAGACGAGGGCGAAGCAGAGCAGGGAGCCGCCGCCAAAGGCAACAAGAAATCTCCAATTGATCAGCGAGTGGCTTGGTTCTTGAGCAATGGTGACGATCAGCAATGCCGGCATTGCGATGTTATAGGCGAAGTGAATCAGTGCCTCAGACAAGGCCCGCGAGAGATAGCGGGTATAGCCAACGACCCAGCCAGTTACGATCACTGCAAATACGGGAAGGATAAGGCCGGCAATCTGCATAGAGGATGTCTCAGGTTGGCTGTCTAAATATTTGCTTAGAGCACTTGCTCAGGGACAGTTGCTCAGGTGGACGGCTAGGGGGCGCGGCGTTTGGCGAGGAGGAGGCCGATCCAGCAGCTGACTGGCCAGGTGAGTAGCCAGGAGAGCCAGTACCAGTGGGGCCAGGGTTTGCTCCAGTTGGGGATGGTTGCGGCGATGCCCATGACTTCTCCCTCGGGATGGATTTGGGCAAATCTACACGGCTCCGAAGAAGATCGCAAGATGAAACTAGTTCATTGGCTGGCTGGGCGGTGTTGTTCGACTTTGGCAGGTCTCTCCGGCTGGAGGGCGAGAGATTTGATCCTCCCACCCTTCCGCAAAGGACACGGAAGAATGGGGCACCCATTTTGACGGAGAACGAGAGAAACCGCAGATCCTTCGCTGCGCGCCTTTCCACCCCAGCGAGCAAAGACCGCTCGCCGGGGGCCCCGATGATTGGCACTCCGCTCAGGATGAAAGGTTTTGTAGTGGGCGGGGATTCGTAGAACTGGAGGTTCCCTTCACTTCGGTCGGGATGACAAATCGCAGATAGGTTTGAGTTCTCGGTGATTTCGCGCAAGGGATAACCGAGCTGGCTCAAAGCAGTATTGCCACCAATCTTAGTAACCAAAGTAATGTTCAGGTGGCCCATTTCGGCCCGCTTCACTTCCGTCGCCGACGCCAGAGGTGCTAGCGTCTCTTATAAGTGATTCAAGACACGACGGGCGGAGGGCCCTTGGACGTCTAGCCTGCTCTCGTTATTCAGCACGGCAAGGTTCGATAGGCCATCTAGTCCTGCTTAAGCGGAAATGCCTTCTGTAGCTTATATATCCCCTCGATGGCGGGTACCCTCCTGGTTTTGCACGCTCTCGGCAACTGCCTTCTAATCGCAGCGAGTCTTTGTATGTCGCGCTGTTATCCGCAGAACATGCTCTTAATTAACCATAAGCCGCATGGAATTCCATGGCCTGTCGAGACTTCGGCTATTCAATATCCTGCCACCTTGAGTGGGTGTTTCACGTATGGGGATGTCGGTCAATTTGGTCCGGGCCGCGCTAAGGGACCAGCACGCCCATGCGTCGGTTAAGATGCGGGTTGCTTTCGCGCTGTTCGCCTTCGCCTGTGGGTCAAGTCTAATCGGCGTCATCCTCATATCGAATTCGCAACCTTCGCTGGCCAGGGGCTTTACCTTCGGGATCGCACTTGCGTCCGTCACCACCGCAGCGGCCGCCCTTTTCCCCCGGCCCGGCGCGGGCGGGAAGACAGCGAGTGCCGGCGCCTCTACAGTGAACGCTCCCCGATCGCCGATTGTCCCCGGTCACGGTGGCGATTGCTTGTTTGTGCTTGAGAGCGTCTATGGCGAAACCGGCGCGCTGGTGGACTTCCGTTTCATCTATCCAAGCAGTTATGAGGCTTCGGGATCATCCGGCGTTCAGACCGCTCTGGCCGGCAGGCTCTTGCATGCGGACTGCCCCATCGAGAAAAGCAGTTGGCTGTATGACAAATGCAAGACGGTCGTCGAAACCGGAAAGGTATTTACCCATGAAGTTTCTACGGCCAAGAATCTCGACGCTACGTGGCTTCGATATCGGGTGGTGAAGTTTAACGACGGAGTCGCCGTTTCGATCACCGAGATTGGGAGCAATTTTAGCGCCACCACCAGAAATCTGGCCTTCGACAAGGCATTCACCATTAGTTCTCCTTTTGCCATCATTGCTGTGGACCTTGACGGCGTCGTGTCGGAGATGAACCCCGCAGCCGAGCGGATGCTTTGGTATGACAAGGATGAAGTGGTCGGACGCAAGAGTCTTTTCATCTTCCACGACTCCGAGGAGGTGGCGCAGCGCGCTGCCGAGCTAAGTCAGGAATTTCGCAGCCCTGTAGAGCCTGGCATGGAGGTCTTTAAGATGATTGCCGGCCTGGGCCTCACGGCTGACACCGAATGGACCTATGTTCGCAAGGACGGCTCCCGGCTTGACGTTCAGCTCATTGTCTCCCCACTCACGGACGAGGCCGGGGACATGTTTGGGGTGTTGAGCGTCGCCTATGACATCACCGAGCGAAAACGCGTCGAGGAGCATATCTCCCATATCGCCCACCATGACGCGCTCACCGGCCTGCCGACGCGCACGCTTCTTCGTGATCGCTTGCAACTGGCGCTCGGTCGAGCCCGATATAACCAAAGCAGCATCGCCTTTTTAATGGTGGACCTGGACAATTTCAAGCGTATTAATGACACCATAGGTCACCATGCCGGAGATGCGGTACTCGTTTCCATCGCAAATCGCCTTCGAGCTTCGCTTCGCCGCTCAGACACGGTTGCACGCATGGGTGGCGACGAGTTTGTCGTGATGCTTGAGGACATACATACCATCGACGAAGCCGAGCTTATTACTCAGAAGCTTCTCGACGCGATCAGGCAACCTATTACGATCAATAGTGAGATCCACTCAATAACAGCAAGCGTGGGTGTGTGTATTTATCCGGCACGCGCAGAAGACGAAGAGACCCTCCTGCGCAACGCCGACGCCGCAATGTATTGCGCAAAAGCCGAGGGGCGCAATTCCTATCAGGTCTTCTCCGAGTCCATGGCTATGGCCAATGACAAGAAGCGCACGATGCAGAGTGCTCTGGATTGCGCTCTTGCGCAAAATGAGTTCGATCTCGTTTATCAGCCTCAAATCTCCTTGAACAGTGGCGAGGTCATTGGTATTGAGGCCCTCCTCCGTTGGAGTAGCAATAAAATAGGCTCCGTTCCCCCCAACGACTTTATTCCAGTTGCCGAAGAAACCGGTCTCATCGTGCCTATTGGGGAATGGGTGATACGCACTGCCTGCCGTCAGGCTGCACACTTCAATGCGAGATTGGGACGTTCGATCATTGTCGCCGTCAACCTGTCTCCCCGACAATTTCAGCAAGATGGTCTGGACAAGGTCATAGAAGAAGCATTAGCTGAAAGCGGTCTCGAACCGGCGCTTCTGGAGCTGGAGATTACGGAGAGCATCCTGGTCAGCGATTCACCAAAAGCGATCAGGGCCCTGGACAGCATTCGTAACCTCGGCGTTCGAGTTTCTATCGACGACTTTGGCACCGGATTCTCCAGTATGTCTTACATCCTGCGTTTCAAGGTTGATCGCATCAAGATAGACAGGTCGTTTATCTCGAACATCAGTTACGATCTCAATAGCGGCGCGGTTGCGCATGCAATCATTGGTCTCGCTCACGGCTTGAAAATTAATGTTATCGCTGAAGGCGTAGAGACCTCCGATGTCTGCGATATTCTGGTCGACAAGGGTTGCGACGAAGCCCAGGGTTTCTATTACTCCCGGGCCGTGTCGATGGAGGAGCTGCTAAACGTCGTCAGATCAATCGAGGGTTTGCGGGAAAGTGAAACTGAGAGCTGACTCTTGCGGCTCCGGAACGAATATCTCGCGCGTCCCCGCGGCTCGGAGGACCGGATTCGTATCGCGCCCGGATACGCAGTTTGTAAGGATTTGTGGTATAGAGGGAACTGAGATGTGGAGAGCATTGGCTTAACTGAAGCGCAATTCGCTCGAGCCGTCCTGCTCAATGTGACGGCTGATTTGGTGCTGCCATGAAAGCTGGTACTGCCGGGAGTGGAATCTTTCGAGGTCTGCGTGCTGCCCTCACGAAGCGGAAACACGAGACATCAACGAAAGTATCGCCCGCGACAGATCTGATCCCGGCTCAGGCAAATATGCAAATTACGGCAGGAGATGGGCCGAGTCGCTTTCAGTTCCTCGATGTTAGAAACCTGGGAAAAGAAGCTGTCTTCCATGCAATTGGTCAAATCGTTTCATCCCAAAACTCTAATTCTTTCTTGACGGGTGTCTACCCATTGGGATGGGGCCGCGACCGTGATGCGTGGGTCGCGATTCCAAGGGGGGATACCAGGCAGATATTGATCGCTTCCATTGCTGAGGTTTATGCAGGCTCTTTATTTCACATGGCGCTCATTCAAGCGGGCCCGTCCGTGGAACGTCATTGGGCGCGATGGAACGCGCAAGATAAACTTCCGCTGCCTCGGTTTGGAGTGAAGGTGTCGATTACTGCTGAGGGCGCGGAAGAATCCTGGACCGGCTATTTCTCGGTGATGCCGGAGAACCAAGAGGGGGTTGGTGTGCGTCTGATCTTTAGAGGCCGACAGGGCTCGACGGCGGCGGCCTCGGGGATGTGATCTCATATGGGGCGTGGGCGCCCCTAGTGGTATTGGGCCAAGACGGTGCTCGATATAATGCCCGCATGTATACGCCTCAGGCTGGAATCTTCGCTCTTGGGACCTCCTCTCATGCGTACCTGGAGTTTGACCTGCTGGACGCGAAGAAGTGCAGGGAGTTCGCCTCGACAATCTCCGCTATCCGTGAACCACGGACCACCACAGGAGGAGTGAACTTCGTCATCGCCTTTAGGCCTGAGCTCTGGCGCGATATTGTTCCGGATGATGCCCCTCCGGGCGTGGAGGGCTTTAACAAGGAGATCCGGGGCACGGAAGGATTCGTTATGCCAGCCACGCAACACGATGCGCTGGTATGGCTCTCCGGCAGCGCTTATGACGTTATCTTCGACATGGCCCGCTCGGTTGTCCGTAACCTCGCAGGCCAAGCCTCGCTGGGGGAAGAAACCTCGAGTTGGCCTTACCGGCACGATCGCGATCTTACCGGCTTCATCGATGGCTCGGAGAATCCGACGCTGCTCGACGCCCCCATCGCAACACTTTTGCCCGAAGGAGTTCCCGGCGCCGCCGGCTCAGTCTTGTTGCTCCAAAAGTGGAAGCACAAGGCCGCTGAGTGGGAAGCTCTGCCGATCGAACAGCAGGAGCGCATCATGGGACGCACCAAGCTCGACAGCATCGAACTCGAGAACAAGCCATCGGACTCGCATGTCGCTCGCACCGATCAGGACGAATTTGGGAACATTTTTCGTCGCAACATGCCCTACGGAAACGTTGACGACCATGGCACAGTGTTCGTTGGATTCAGCGCAGACCAGAAGCGGCTTTCCAGAATGCTCGATAGCATGGCGGGCCTAATCACCGGGACGCGCGATGCGCTCACGCGCTTTACTCAGCCGTTGACCGGCTCCTATTATTTCGTGCCTTCGGTGGAGAGTCTGCGGCGCTTGCGGTAGGTCCGACCCACGCAAACGTCACGTTTCCTGGCCGACCGTATTACTTCGCGGCTAGCGTGTTGCTGGCGGCGGGATTCTCCACCAATATCCCTGACAAGACATTCAAACTCCCGTCCACCTTCGGCGCGTCGAGGCCGAGGATGTGGGCTATGAGTGGGTAGACGTTCACGTTTTCGAAGGGCTTGACGGTTGAGTCGGGGCGGATGTCGGGGCCGACGGCGTAGAAGATGGCGTACATCGTGTTCATCGTGGCGGGGTCGTAGCCGTGCATTCCCACGGGCGGCGGCCGGGGGGATGTGACTTCGTATGGCGCGTGGGCGCGGATGAGGTAGGGGCCGGTGGGGACGATGATGGGGTCGCCTTCGCGGGGGTTCTGGTTGAAGTCGAGGTTGGCAGGGATTTTGGCGCGGCGGTAGACCATGAAGCGCGAGTCGGCCTTCTTGAGCTGGTTGTATGCCTTTTCAGCGGTGGCCTCGGCTTCGGCGGTGTCTCCTTTCGCATACAGCAGCGTGCCGTCGGTGTCGAAGTTGGCGAGGTCGGCGTATTTGTCGAGGTCGATCCAGGTTCCCTGCACCTTCTCCATGCCGTGGTCGGAGACAACGATGAGATCGATGGGCAGGTGGAGGGCGTCGAGGTCTCGTTTGAGCTTGCCTATGAGGCCGTTGACGTGATGGACGGCGTCGCGGACTTCGGGGCTTTCGGGGCCGAATTGGTGGCCGCTATGATCGGGTTCGGCGTAGTAGAGGGTGATGAAGTGGGGGCGCTGTTCGGGTGGGAGCTTGAGCCATTCGACGACCTGGTCGATGCGCTTTTCGTCGGGGAAGTGAGTGTCGAAATGGAGGTAGTAGCTGGGGCGGACCCCCTGGATCGCGGCTTCGGAGCCGGGCCAGAAGAAGCATGCGGCGCGCATCCCTTGCTGCTCGGAGAGCACCCATAGCGGGGTTCCACCGTACCATGTGCCATCGGTGTCGCTGGTGGCGTCGGTGTAGGAGTAGCGGGCCTTGCGGACGGGGTCGTAGAAGCTGTTGGCGACGATGCCGTGGTGCTCGGGGTAGAGTCCGGTGACGAGGGTGTAGTGGTTGGGGAAGGTGATCGATGGGTAGGAGGGGACCATGCCTTCGGGGGCCGAGGCTCCTTGTTTGGCGAAGGCGAGGAGGTTTTTAGCGTTGTATTTCTGAGCGTAGTCGTAGCGGAATCCGTCGAGGGAGACGAGGACGACGTAGTGTTTGGCTTGCTGAGCCTCAGTGTTGGCGGGGCGGTTGGTGACGATTACTGCGGTAGGTTGGGCGTGCGCCAGTGAGAGACAAGCCAGGAGGGCAAGGGGCCAGGTAATTCGCAGCAGGGCGCGGGTCGATTTCGAAATCATGGATTCGCTCTGGCTCATAGACTACGTGAATGGGTTTAAGGTGTGAAAATAAGCCTTCTTCGTGTAGACTAAGTCTGTGGACTAAGTCCATGGAGGAGAGAATGGAGACCGTCAATATTCATGAAGCAAAGACCCACCTGTCGCGGCTTGTGGAGAAGGCAGCGAAAGGCGAGTCGTTCATCATTGCGAAGGCGGGAAAGCCGATGGTGAAGGTGGTGCCGCTGGAGGGCGAGAAGCCGAAACGGCGGATTGGATTTATGAAGGGGCAAATTTCTGTTCCCGAGGACTTCGACACGATGATGAGCGAAGAAATTGAAGAGATGTTCTATGGCAAGCAATGAGATTGCTACTGGACACCCATATCCTTCTTTGGGCTTCTGAGGAAGCTGACGAGTTGTCGGCCGAGACGAAATCGATGATCGCCGATCCAGAGAATTACCTGATGTTTAGCATAGTCAGCTTGTGGGAAGTCGCGATCAAACGAAGAGGCAGAGACACGACGTTTCGTACTGATCCTCACGTGCTCAGGCGCGAATTGGTGGATCGTGGATACGAAGAGCTGGCCATTACCGGCGCGCACGCTCTGGCTGTCGACAACCTGCCTCTCATTCATAAAGACCCGTTCGACAGAATGCTAGTCGCTCAGGCGCTGATTGAAGGCATTACGCTTCTTACCGCGGACAAAATTTTGGCTGAGTATTCGTGTCCAGTGCGCCTGGTTTGAGCGCACCGGACCGAATGTCTCGAACAGCTATGCTCCGGTGGTGAGGACTGCGCGGAAGCGGGCTTTGCCGCTCATCATGCGGTCATAACCTTCGGCGGCTTTTTCGAGGGGGAAGACTTCGGTTTGGGGACGGATTCCGGTGAGGGCGCTGAAGTTGAGCGTGTCTTCGGAGTCGATGCCGGTTCCGGCGGGCCAGCCGGCGATGGCACGCTCGCCGAGGATGAGGGGAATGGCATTGATGGAGAGTGCGCGCTCGGGAACGCCGAGAACGATCAGCTTACCGGCCTCTTTGAGTCCGCCGACAACGGATTCGACTGCTTCAGCGGCGGTGACAGTAGAGAGGATGATTTTGGCGCCACCGAGCTTTTGGAGTTCGGCTGCGGGGTCCTGGGCCTGGTTGTCGATGTAGACGTGAGCGCCGAGCTGGCTGGCGAGCTGGGCCTTGTCACTTCCACTTCCGCGGCCGATGGCGACGGTGCGATAGCCGGCCTTGGCCGCGAATTGGATCGCGAGGTGGCCGAGACCGCCGATGCCGACGATGGCGACGGTGTCGCCGGGGCGGGCTCCGCTGTTGCGCAGCGCGTTGAAGGTGGTGACTCCGGCGCACATGAGTGGGCCGGCCTCGATGGGCACGAGGCCATCGGGGATGAAGGCGAGTGCGTTGGCCGGGGCGAGGACGTAGTCGGCGTAGCCTCCGTCGTAGGAGATTCCGGCGATCTGGCCGTTCTGGCAGAGCATGAAGTCGCCGCGGCGGCAGGGCTCGCAGTAGTTGCAGTGGCCGCCATGCCAGCCGAGGCCGACGCGCTGGCCGGTCTTGAAGACGGGGACATCAGGGCCGATGGCGTCGACGATTCCAGCGACTTCATGGCCGGGGCTGCGGGGATATTGGAGGCCGGGCCACATGCCTTCCTTCGTGAGCACGTCGCTGTGGCAGATGCCGCAGGCCTGGACGCGGATGCGCACGTGGCCGTGGCCGGGCTCGGGGAATTCTTTCTGGACTAATTCAAAGGCGGCTTTGGGGGATGGTACTTGAACGGCGCGTCCCTGGACGGATGGCATAGTTTCTCTCCTGTGGGCTGGATCGGTGATCGATCGGCAATCACAAAGATGCTCCTATTTGAAAAGAGATGCGCCCCATTCGAGGGGATTGTTCGACCCTTTATGGATGGGCAGATAGATTCGCCGCCTAGGGAAGCTTGCAACAATCTGCCGCTGAGGGAGGCTCTTCGTTGCTGGAATCCAGCGCTACTTTCCAGCTTCCGTCGGGCATTTTCTTCCAGATGGTCATGTAGCGGCCGGTTGTCTTGACGGGATTTCCGTTGTGGTCTTTGGAGGCGCCCTCGTAATGACCCCAGGTAAAGCCCATGTCTCCACTCGGGGACATCTGGCCACCCTCGGGCGTCCAGGTGAGCTGGTATTGCTTCGGGTCCCAGTTGGCCTGGGCGGCGATCTTCGCCTTGCCGATTACGGCTGCCTGTTTGTTGCTGAGAGTCATGGCGTCGTCGGCGAACCATGAGGCGAAGGCCTTGCCCCCGCCGGTTGCTGTGTCCTGGGCAAATTTTGCCTCCAGATTGAAGAGAAAGGCGGTTCCGGGCGAGAGCGTGGGATCGGTGAGCGGGTTTGCGGTTGGCTTCGCGAGTGGACTGAGGGCAATCTGGGCTGAAGCGGCGGGGCCGGCCAGAAGCGCCAGCGCCAGAATGCAAAAGGCGGTGGTTAATGCTTGTCTCATTGGTTGGATTTCCTGACCTGGATTCGGACGGGTCTCTCGATAAGAATACCGCCCGAGGGTCGGGGGGCTGGACCGCGACTCCCCGATCGCTGCGGTGTTATCAGATGACTGAGGCGAAACTGCGACTGGTTCGTCCCTCCTCTTAGGAGGCCGAGACGCTATACTCAAGAGTCTAGGTGTTTTGGGCCGCCGCGGTATGCCCCGGAGCCTGTTGACGGTGGCCGACGGAAGAATCCATGGGGAATTTGCTCGACGAGATCCAATCGCCTGCCGACATTAAGGGCTTTTCACCGGTCCAGCTGGAGGCCCTGGCGGCCGAGATACGGGAACGGCTGATTCAAACCCTGTCGCGGACCGGCGGGCACCTCGGCCCGAACCTTGGCGTGGTTGAGCTGACCATCGCCCTGCACTACGTCTTCGATACGCCGACCGATAAGTTCGTCTTCGATGTGAGCCACCAGGCGTATGTGCACAAGCTGTTGACTGGGCGCGCCGGGCGATTCGACACCATGCGGCAGCCGGGCGGCCTGAATGGCTTTATGCTGCGCACCGAGAGCGAACACGACGTCTATGGGGCGGGGCACGCCGGTACGGCGCTATCGGCTGCGCTCGGCATGGCGGTCGCGCGCGACCTGCGGGGATCCAAAGAGCACGTGGTGGCTCTGGCCGGTGACGCGGCGTTTACCAATGGCATTTCGTTCGAGGCGCTCAACAATATCTCCGACCAGACGAATCGGATGATTGTGGTGCTGAACGACAACGAATGGTCGATCGACCGCAACGTCGGCGCGATTGCGCGCTATCTGCACAAGATTGTTACCAATGAGCATGTTAGCCACCTGCATGGCAGCGCGGCGCGAATCCTCGAGCGGCTGGCGGGCAAGACCGCGGTCAATCTTGTGCGCAAAGCCGAAGAGGCGGCGAAGGGCATTTTGTGGCCTTCGGTATTTTTCGAAGAATTTGGCCTCACCTATTACGGCCCGCTTGATGGGCACAACCTCGGCGAGCTGATCGAGACGTTCAAATTTCTCAAGATGCAGGAAAAGCCGGTGGTTCTGCATGCCATCACGCAAAAGGGCCGCGGCTTCCAGCCGGCGCTTGATAAGCAGAAGAAGTTTCATGGTCTGGGGCCATACGACGCCGACACTGGCGAAACCAAGCCGGTCGGGCAGAAGACGTATTCCGAGATATTCGCGGAGACGCTGGTCAAGCTTGCCAGCGAGAACGAAAAGGTCGTCGGCATTACTGCGGCCATGCCGAATGGCACCGCTCTCGACCTCTTCAAGCCGCATCATCCGAAGCGATATTTTGACGTTGGCATTGCCGAGGAGCACGCGGTCATTTTCGCGGCCGGCATGGCTACGCAAGGATTCAAACCGTTCTGCGCGATTTATTCGACCTTTTTGCAACGGGCCGTCGACCCCATCATTCACGACGTATGCCTGCAGAAGCTGCCGGTGGTCTTTTGCATGGACCGCGGCGGTTTGAGCGGCGACGATGGGGCGACGCATCACGGGCTCTTCGACATCAGCTATCTGCGGGGGATTCCGAACATCGTCCACATGGTGCCGAAAGACGAGGATGAACTTGCGGACATGATGTATACCGCGATGCTGCATGACGGGCCGTCTGCGATTCGCTATCCGCGCGGCGTCGGAACTGGAGCGAAAATGAAGGCGCATCCCGCGGCGCTGGTGATCGGGAAAGCCGAGCTGATGATCGACGGGGATGATGTGGCGATCTTCGGATTAGGCGCGTTGCTGCCGATGGCCGAGGAGCTGAGCGCGATGCTTGATCGCGAGGGATATTCGGCCGCTGTCATCAATCCTCGCTTCGTCAAGCCGCTCGATCGCGATCTGCTCGAGGCCTATGCGAAAAGAGTATCAGCCATTGTTACATTTGAGGACCATGTGCTGATGGGCGGCTTTGGGAGCGTGGTGCTTGAGGCGCTTAGCGAGATGCACCTCAATGTTCCGGTGGTCCGCGTTGGCTGGCCTGATCGCTTTATCGAGCATGGCAAGGTGGACCAGCTACGCGCGCGCTACGGAGTCAGCGTCGAAGCGGCGATGGAGAAGCTTGCTCCCTATCTCAAGCGGAGCAAGCTTGCGAAGCTGGTGGCGCGATAGCCAAAGGTTTTCGCCGCTCTCGAACTCCATCGAGAGCTACTCGCGGAACATTGCCCAGAGCACACGTAAAATTTCCTCAGTGCTCGGCTCTCATTACGCGTCCTCTGGTGTCTATAGGATCAAGCGTTGTTTGATCCGGGTGACACGAAAGAGGAAAGATGCGTCTTCCGTTCGGTTTTGTGGTTCTTGCTGTGGTTCTGCCTTCTGTCGGGTTTTCTCAACAAACCAATCATCCCGAGCCGGATGCCTCAGCCGTCACCATCTACAAGGACTTTGCGGTCGTTCGCTCGACGGTCGATCTCGATTTGAAGGCAGGCTTGACCGAGGTGACTACATCCAAGGTCACGCGACAACTAGAGCCGGACTCTGTGGTGCTGCGGCGGTCAGATGGCAAGGCAGTGAATGTTCTGGAGCAGAACTACGATGCTGCAGTGGTTGATCAGAACACCTTGTTGCAGCAATATGAAGGGCAGACCATTGACTTTCAGAACCTAGTCTATCGCAGCGATCAGGTGGGCCAGCAACTTGTGCTGACGCCGGGCAAGGTTGTGCGCGCTCCTGGAAACAACACTTTGGTGAATGGAGCCTACTACAGCGCGCCGCCCATCATTGAGGTCGATGGAAAGCTGCAGTTTCAGCTTCCAGGTTTACCGATTTTTCCCGCCAAAGCCGATTCCTTGCTCTTGAAACCAAGTTTGCGCTGGAGCATCGGCTCGACGAGCGCCGAGCATTTTCCGGCCGAACTGGACTACATTACCCGCGGGTTCAGTTGGCAGGCGACCTATAACATCGTCTCGCCAGAAAGCATGGCCGAGACCGGCGCGGAGTCGGCCGACCTGGTCGGCTGGGTGACGATCGAGAACCATAGCGGCACGGAGTTCCCCGCAGCGAATATCAAGCTGATGGCCGGAGACGTGGCCAAGATTGAGCCGGAAAGAGGACTCGGCCACGGAGTTGGCGCCTTTATGACGTCCAAGAATGTTTCGGTAAATGCGGAAGTGACCCAAAAGGCCTTCGACGACTTTCATCTCTACGATCTGCATCGGACCGTCAATCTGCGCGGCGGCGAGACCAAGCAGGTCGAGTTCCTGCACGCGACGAACGTTCCGGTCACGCGGAAATATGAATACGACGGAGCGGGCCGGGGTGTCTGGGACAGCCTCAACCTGGATCAGAACTTCGGCCGCGAAGGATCGAAGAAGGTGGCCATCGTGCAGGAGTTCAAGAACTCCGAAGACAACCACCTGGGCATTCCCCTACCCGCCGGGCGCATCCGCTTTTACCGCCAGGACACCGGCGGCCAGGTCGAGTTCACTGGCGAGAGCACCATCGACCATACTCCCAAGGACAACACGGTCCGCGTGATGACGGGGAACGCCTTTGACATTACGGGCGATCGCAAGCAAACAGATTTTCACAGCGATATGACGTCCAGGACAATCGATGAGTCGTTCGAGATCAAGGTGAAGAATGCGAAGGACAAGCCGGTCAAGGTGACAATCGTCGAGCACCTCTATCGCTGGAGCAACTGGACGATCACGGCGAAGTCATCCGATTACACGAAGACCGACAGCCGAACGGTCGAGTTTCCGCTGGAGATTAAGGCCGACGACGAGAGGTCGCTGACGTACACGGCGCACTATTCGTGGTAGATGATGAGGCGCGGATCGCGAAGTGGAGGCGACTTCCGAGATCAAAGCCGTCGGCGCAGAGCGAATTGTATGCGCTGGACGACGCTGTGTTCACACATAGACGAGTAAGCGTCCAAAGTGTTGGCACAGTTTGCCGCTGAAATACGCCCGCCATTTCTAGACCCGATGGAACAGGATATGCTGGAGTGACGTAGAAGGAATTGTGCGGGAAAAGCAGCGGGCAAGAGCGAAGCGCAATGGAGTTTGGGTCGCGGATTCGTGGCCGGTGGAACGGAGAAATGCGGACCATTGACGTCTAAGGCCAATCCAGACCACAGTCGCTGGCTTGTCTTGATCGGTGTGCTCAAGCTGTTCAAGGCCGTGCTGTTCATCCTGCTGGGAGTCGGGGCGCTGCAGTTGCTGCATAAAGACCTGACCGACATCGTGACGCATTTCATCCTGGCGCTGCGTTTCGATCCGGAAAATCATTTCATCAACCTGGTGCTGGAGAAGGTCGCGCTGATCAGCCCTCACCGCCTTCGCGAGATCAGCATCGCCATCTTCCTCTACGCGGCTCTGGATATCATCGAAGGCACCGGCCTGGCGCTCGAAAAAACGTGGGCCGAATATCTCACCCTCATCCTGACTGCATCGTTTTTGCCCTGGGAGCTCTTTGAGATCCTCCGTCACATCACATGGCTGAAAATGGTGCTTCTCGTTCTGAACGTGGCTGTGGTGATTTTTCTCGTTTTTCACGTTCAGGGAAGAATCCGCGCGCGCGCCGGACAGAACTCCAGGCCGGCGGGGGTCTAGTGAAGGTGAGTCACCACGATTATCGTGAGGAGCCGAATGTGCGGTTCTCTCCGGACAAGACGATGGTGCTCCTTACGAGCGATCTGTTCGGTGCGAGCTAGGTGTTTGGGGTGGAAGTGAAGAAGGCCGAAAACTCTGCGGCAGCCGACGTGAAGGACACGGCGGAGCTGGGGCGGCAGTGGAAGCCGCAGGCTCCGGAGCATTGGGAAGCAGGCTGACAGTTCAGAGGACGGAAGGTCGGGGCTTAGGCCCAGGCCTTTTGATTTATGTGGTTATGACTGCGGGAGCGGCGGCGGGTTCGACAGGGGCTTTGCGGCGGAGGACGGCAGCGGAGATGAGAGTAATGATAAGGCCGACGGGCAGGGGCTCGATGAAGGTGTAGGCCATGTTGACCAAGGGGTTCTGGTAGAGCTGCTGGGAGTGCTGTATAGCAGCGACCTGCGCGGCGGTGGTGGCGGGGTCAAGCCCGGAGGACTGGATCTTGTGAATCTGCGCGGCGAAATAGCTATCCATGAAGTGGGGTATGAAGTTGAAGTAGAGGACCTCCCACGTGGCGACGTAGCAGACGGTGGTGATGAGGGTGATCAGGATGCCGCAGGCGAAGGCGCGGCCGAAGGAGATTTGGCCGGCGAGGGTGTTGTCGCGGTAGCTGCGGATGCCGAAGTAAATGAGCATGAACGAGGCCACCATGATGGTGTAGCCGAGAACCAGGCTGTGGCCGGAGCCGATCTTGTTGGCGAGCAAAAGCGAGCAGTCCATAAGGACGGACATGATGAGGCCGGAGATGAGGCCGAAGGTGAGGACGATTTTCTTCATGTGAGGCTCCTGGTACGAGTGTGGACAAGGTCACGATGCGGTTTAACGGGGCCGGATGTCGTCATCCTTTTTAGTGATTTTGCAGCAATGGAGCGGAAATCGTGCTTTTGGGTGATGCGGTCAGACCGTTTTCACAAATACTGTGCCTGCTCCAATAGATGCCCAAGCGCGGCTTTTCTTGACGGAAAAGCCGCGCCGGGATCCTTTCTGCCGTGTACACCAATTGTGAAAACGGCTACGGCAGCAGGCCTAGTTCTTTGCCGCGCTGGACGGCCTGGGTGCGGCGGGCGGCGCCGAGTTTGTCGAAGGCGCGGGCGCAGTGTGTCTTGATCGTGTTTTCAGAAACGAAAAGCTGCGTGGCGATCTCGCGATTGCTGAAGCCGCGGGCGATCAGGGTCAGGACTTCGAGCTCGCGTGCCGTGATGCCGAGGGTCTGCTGCTGGGCGAGATTGGAAACGAAGGGGGCGGGGGCTTTCGCGGGGACGAGCACTTCCTTTACTACGACCGTCTCGCGGACCGTTTCCCGGATTGTCTCGCGGCTGCGCGTGATGCGGAGGCCGAGCCAGATGCCGAAGGCCGCGAAGAGGATGGCGACTAGCGCGCCGTAGAGCTCGACCGAGTGCTCGATGATGACGAAGCGGTATTCGGTGTATTGGAGGGTGGCGATGAGGAGGCCACCGACGAGACCGACGATGAGGACGTGGCGCTTCATGATGGGGTTGTGAAGAAGTATATCCCCGCCTTACCCTTGACTCCGCTCACGCCTCAAGGCTGTACAAACAAATACTCCATGAAAAGTGCCTACTCAGATGCAAACCTCATAGCAGCCTCTAGGCGGGAGCCTCGGGATCTGCGGTTCTATATTGCACCTGTTCTGGTTTGCGTGTAAGCGTATCCGGCGGGCTGTGGCAAGAGGCCAAGCGGGGCGAGGAACCAAGCTGGTAACTATCTGGTTCGAATTTGCGGCTGCCAAATCGGCGAGGCTGGCGTTTAATCAAGGCGTAGCAGGATCGACCTGAATTCCGCCAATTCCCGATGAAAATTCACATTTTGCACAGGTTGGATGTGAATTTCGTAGATGAAATCGGTGGACAAAAGTGGAATAAAGTGGCCATAATGCAGTTGAAAGTGTATTGATTCAGCGATTTTCGACGATGACTAGAGCAGGATTGGCTGGCCGAAAGCTCGAGATCGAAGACCTAAGGGTGATGGCACGGTGTTTCGCGGAAATAACCCAACTCGGATCGATGAAAAGGGGAGGCTCAAACTCCCGGCGGAGTTCAAGCGCCAGATCGACGAGAGCTATGGGACGCAGTTTTTCATCACCAGCAGGGACGGCAGGAGAGCTGAGATCTACCCAATGCAGGAATGGGAGAAGTTCGAAGCGAAGCTGGCGGCGATTCCGAATTTCAACCCGGCGAAGAAAAAGCTGATGGAGCGGATCAACTATTACGGCCACACGACGGAGATGGATACGCAGGGGCGGTTGTTGGTGCCGCAGTTGGTTCGGGAAGAGTTGAACGTGGCTGGCGATGTGAATGTTTTCGGCATGCAGACGTATTTTGAGATCGCCAACCGCGAAGCGTTCAAGGCGAATATGGATGCCAATCCGATGACTGCGGAAGACGAAGAGTCGCTGGCTGGATTTGGGTTGTAGCGAATTTTGAGGCCCCCCAGGGGGAGCACATGGCTGAGAACCCGAGACATGTGCCGGTTCTTTTAGAAGTTGCGGTCCAGAACTTAGGTGTGCGGCGAGGCGGGACGTATGTGGACGCCACGCTGGGCTTCGCCGGCCATGCCACAGCGATTGCAAGAGCGCTCGGGCCGAAAGGAAAGCTGATTGGATTTGATCGCGATCCTGAAGCATTCGCCTTTGCCAAGGCGAGATTGGAGGCCTTGAGGGAAGAGTTGGGCGAGGCGATGCCGGAGGTGGTGCTGCACGATGTGGAGTTTTCCCGTGCGGCGGAGCGGCTCGAAGCGGGTAGCGTGGATGGATTGCTGGCCGACGTTGGAGTGAGTTCGATGCAGCTCGACGAGGCGCACAGAGGATTCAGTTTTCAGGCGGATGGAAACCTTGATATGCGGATGAATCCGCGGCAGGGTGTGATCGCCGAACAAGTGGTAAATCAGTTCGGGGAAAAAGAACTCGCCGATTTGATTTACGAATTCGGAGAAGAAAGGAGGTCGCGGAGAATCGCCAGAGCCATTGTCAGGGCGCGGCCGATTACGACGACGGCGGAATTGGCCAGAGTCGTTTCGGGATGCGCCCCGCCAATGAAAAGGGAGCGAGGAAAGCATGTGATTCATCCGGCGACGCGGACCTTTCAAGCGCTCCGGATTTATGTGAATGGCGAGCTAGACGAGTTGAAAGCGCTGCTCGAGGCTGCTCCAAAGATATTGAAGCCGGGCGGAAGGCTGGTGGTGATCAGCTTTCATTCTTTGGAAGACCGGCTGGTAAAAGATGCATTTCGCGAAGGGGCGCAGGCCGGGATCTATGAAGTCTTAACCCGGAAGCCGCTGACCGCGGAACAGGATGAGATGGACCGTAATCCGAGGTCGCGCAGCGCGAAGCTGAGGGCCGCGGAGAGAACAGCTCTTAGCTAAAGGGTGGTTAGCTGAGAAACGGTCAGCTAGGAAGCGGATAGCAAGTTAGCGAGTCAGCAAGTGAGCATGGAAGTTTTGCCAAGAGGTAACAGATACGGGATCGGGTCGGGGTCGTCCTACCGCACTAAAACGGCGAAAGTAAGACGATAACCACGCAAGACCACTCCTCCAAATTAGCGACCCCGACCCGGTCGTGAGGAGTGGAAGAAGACGAGAGATTGAACCCAGGTTAGCTACGCGGAACCTGGGGCACCCGCAGTACTTGAACAGAGTAGTTCGGTAGTTGGAGAAGAGACCATGGCGACACAAGCAATCGCGACGCAAATGCCGGTGTATGCGGGCCGGTTCGATGCGAGTACGGTGCGGGAGCGCAACCAGTCGCTGCTCGCAGCGCAGCAGCGTGCGCGCCGCGGGCCGACTCCGGAGGTGTTCTTCACCAAGCGGATCGACAACTCGCGGCTGGTGACGGCCAACGATCCGCGCCGAGCGCAGGAGATGCGGAGCTTTGCCACCGCTATGGCGCTCTTGTTCGCGCTGATCATGGTCTACGGCTGGCAGCACTTCAGCGCCATCGAATACGGCTACCACATCGAGTCGGAAAAGCAGCAGATCGATTTGCTCAACGAGCAGAACCGCCAGTTGCGGCTCACCGAGGCTCAGCTTGGAGACCCGGTGCGCATCGATACCATGGCCCGCGAGCTGGGGCTGAAGGCACCTGTGCCTGGACAGGTGGTTCACCCTGAGAACGCAAATGATCCGGGCGCCCCGGTGCTGGCGCAGGCCGCCGCCCCGATCATGCCCGCCCTTTCCGCAGGCGACCGCCGCTAGACGAGCGCCACTAAACGAGCGCATTGGGAGGGTCTTTGCCGCCGTGAATCTAGCCTCATTCCTCCCGGGAAAACTACCATTCCCGTCAAACCAGACAGCGAGCCAGAGCGCCGGGGCCAAGGGCTCCGCGCGCTCGAAGATTCGCCGCCCGCGTTTTCTGTATGTCCTCGGATTCTTTGTCTTCTGGACGGTGGCGATCTGCCTGCGGCTGGTGTGGCTGCAGGTGGTGATGCGCAGCGTCTACGTGGATAAAGCGCAGCGCCAACAGCAGCGCACCTTTGAGATCGCCCCTCGCCGTGGAATTCTGTATGACCGCAACCTGCGCGAGCTGGCAGTGAGCACCCTGGCCGATTCGGTCTTCGTGGTGCCTTACGAGATCACCGACAGCAAAGATCTCGGGGAGATCGCCAAGGCGAAGATGGCCACGGCGATTGCCCTGGCCAAAGTGGTGCATACCGATCCCGATGACAGCTTTACTTCCGCCGAGCGGATTGACGCTCGACTCACCGCGTCGCGAGACTATGCGTGGATCGCGCGCGGCCTCGATCCCTCGGTGATCGCGCAGGTCAAGGCGCTCAACCTTAAGGGTGTTCATCTCCAGAAGGAGTTCAAGCGCTTCTATCCCGACAATCAGATTGCCGCGCAGGTATTGGGGTATGTCGGCACCGACGCTACTGGGCTTGGCGGGCTCGAACAGCAGTTTGAAGACGATCTGCACGGTGTGCCCGGCCGCATGCTGACTGCGGTTGACGCCAAGCGTCACGTTCTAGGGAGCCAAGAAAGTGAGCCGATTCCGGGCGAGAACCTGGTGCTGACGCTCGATTCGCAGATCCAGTTCATGGCCGAACGAGCGCTCGATCACAATATGGAGCGCACTCATGCGGAGAGCGGCACAGTTGTTGTCCAGGATCCGCACACGGGACAGATTTTGGCACTTGCGGTGCGGCCTACATTTAATCCAAACGATTTTCGTCATGCGACTGCCGACCTTCGCCGCGACCACGCGGTGAGCGATGTGTATGAGCCCGGCTCGACATTTAAGCTGGTGACCTACTCTGCGGCACTAGATAGCCACGTCGCGACTCCCGATGGCACCGTGGACTGCGGCGGCGGACAGATCAATGTAGCCGGCCGTATCGTGCATGACGCGCCGGGCGAGCACATGGGCATCGTGACCGTGACCAAGGCGCTGGAAGAGTCGAGCGACGTGGGCGCGATACGGCTGGCCCAGCGCATGGGGCCGGAAACCTTCTACAAATACATTCGCGCTTTCGGCTTTGGCGACCGTACCGGGATCGAACTGCCGGGCGAGACGCGTGGACTGCTGAAGCCGGTGCGTCGCTGGCACCCGGACACGATCGGCTCCATCCCCATGGGACAAGAGGTTGCGGTGACCCCCATCCAGCTTGTCACCATGGCATCAACGATCGCCAATGGCGGCACGTATCTGCCGCCGCATTTGTTGCTGACGAGCACGGATGAGGTCAAAGGCAGTCCGAAGCTGCAACCGGCGGCATTTCATCCTGAAGACGACATTCCAAATCCGCTGCCAGACGGCGCGCATCGCGTGATTACGACGATGACCGCGGCGGAGATGCGCGAGATGATGGAGGGCGTGGTGCTCTTTGGCACCGCCCGGCACGCTGTCCAGCTCAACGGCTACAGCGCCGCCGGCAAAACGGGAACGGCGGAGAAGATCGATCCTCGCACCCATACATATTCCAAAACGAAGTTCGTTGCGTCCTTTGTAGGCTTCGCGCCAGTCAACACTCCTGCCGTGACGATCGCCGTCATTATGGATTCGCCCGACCACAGCATGCACTTTGGGGCCGAAGCCAGCGCCCCGGTCTTTCAGGAACTGGCGCAGGAGATCCTCGAATACCTGGGTGTGCCGCACGATACTGAATTGAAGTCGGCTCCGGAGATGGCGAAGGAACTCGCCGGTCCGGTTCCGGAGGAGCACGCACCTGAGTCCGATGAGAACGTCGAAGAGCTATTTGCTGAAGTGAATGATCTGCCCGCGGACGACCCTTTGCGGGCTCCTGCGCCGCGAGCGACCGAACCTGCTGCAGAGGGTGGGCTGTCTTCTTCCGCGGCGCCGTCGCCGTCTCCCCAGACGGCGGACCCAGTCGCCGAGGTCCCGGCAGATTTCAGATCAGCGGTCTCTGCGCCGCCAGGTGCTAACCAGGTGTCCGAAAACCAGGCCTCCGAAAATCAGACGGCGACAGCCATCGACTACAAGCCTGCAGTCCCTGGAGTGAATGGGGAGGTGGTTGTGGATTCGACGAAGCGCGTCGCCGTGCCGTCATTCTTGGGGCAACCGCTGCGGCAGGTCGTCGAAGAAGCGGGCACTTCCGGATTGGCGGTCAACGCCATTGGAAACGGTCTTGCTCGCGAACAAGCACCTCCGGCGGGGACGATGGTTGCGGCCGGGACCCAGGTGGTCGTGCGGTTCATGCGTTAGGGTCATTGGCCGGATCGGGGCCAGAGGGCACCTTGGCGTGAGTCATTGCTTCCTTGACCTGGCTGGCAAGGTAAGGCGCAAAGAGCGAGGCCATCGCGCCCAGGAACCAACTCACTTGAGTGAGCTGCGGTGATTCGTTCTGGATGATGATGTCGTAGACGACGCTGTAACCGACCCCGAGCGCAAGGCAAAGGATGCCCAGAAGCCCAACGAAGGCGATGAGCCGGCTGGTGCTTCCAAGTAAAAGCACGTCCGCCGGTTTCTCGATTTTGGGTTGGACGGGGCTGGGCGCGGAGAGCGCATCGGAGAGCGAAAATGTCTTCGGCCACATAAGGCCCGCAGTTACCGCGAGCGCGAGGCTGAAGACCAGCAACGTCATCACCGTAAACACCGCCCAAAACGCGTAGAGCCGTTCGGCGTCCGCCATGCTCATGCTGGGATTTTGTTGCGTGATGCGATAAACCACGAAGATCACCAGAGCGATCAGGATTAAGGCGACCAGCGTGAGCACTCCGATGCAAATCAGCACCGTCCGGATGAGGTCGCGAAGGTGGAAGTGTACTTCGGCGTGACGCTCGGTGGAAACAGAGCCTCCGGGGAATGTCGCCGCCTGCCTGACGTCCTCGATTAAGTCGGGCATCGATTGACCTCTGTGCCTGAGATCGGAAAGGTAGCATAGAGAAGCGGACAGGGGAAAGGAAAATCGCGGCGGGCTGCCGCCAAAGCTTATGCGGCTGAACGATGTCTTGCGCAAGGTCAACTTACTGCGGCGCGCCGGCCCGGAGGTTCAGGTGTGCGCGGTCGAGTACGACTCCCGCCGCGTCTCGGACGGATCGCTGTTTGTCGCCATGCAGGGCGGGACTACGGATGGGAATCGCTACATCGCTTCCGCGATCAAGCAGGGCGCGGTCGCTGTCCTTACCGATTCCACTGGGGCCTTCGATAATTCGGCTCGCGAGTTCCCGGAGCTTGCACTCGTCGAGGTCGAGCATGGGCGTAAGGCGCTCGCCGGGCTGGCTGCCAACTTCTTCGACCATCCTGAGGAGAAGTTAGCGCTGAGCGGAGTTACTGGAACAAATGGTAAGACCACCACTGCTTTTCTGCTTGATGCGATGCTGAATCGCGTCGGTCGCAAGACAGTGCTCGTCGGCACGATTGAATATCATGTTGCCGACGAGATTCGGCCATCACCGCATACCACGCCGGAATCCCGCGATCTGCTGGAGCTCTTTGCTGAGGGAGTGAGCCGAGGCGCGAGCGAAGCGGTGATGGAAGTCTCGTCTCATGCACTCGCGCAGGGTCGCGTATGGGGACTGGGCTATGATGTCGCCATCTTCACCAACCTCACGCGCGATCATCTCGACTTTCACGGCACGATGGAGAAGTATTTCGCCGCCAAGCGCAGCTTGTTCGATGGAGAGAACGGCCGCGTCCCTCGGGTGGCGGTAGTTAATTGCGATGACGTGTTCGGGCTTGAGATCGCGGAAGCTGCGCACGACGCGGGGGCGAAGATATTTGGATACGGAATGGGGGCTGCGGGCTTTCGCGCTGAGGATGTGAAGATGTTTGCTTCGGGCATGAGCTTTTCGATGGCGACTCCTCACGGGTCGGCGCGTATCGAGACGCGCCTGACTGGCAAAGTGAACGTCTACAACCTGCTCGCCGCATCAGCCGCCGCGATGGCACGCGGGTTAACGCTGGACGAAGTGGCAGCGGGCGCGGCGGCGCTCGATCATGTGCCGGGACGGTTCCAGACCGTTGACGCTGGGCAGCCTTTCACGGTCGTCGTTGACTATGCGCACACCGACGACGCGCTCAAGAACCTGGTCACAGTCGCACGCGAGTTTGTCTCGGCGCACCACGGGCGCGTAATCACGCTCTTTGGCTGCGGAGGCGATCGCGATCGAACCAAGCGTCCGCTCATGGGGAAGGTCGCGGGCGAGGGCAGCGACTTTGTGGTGTTTACTTCGGACAATCCTCGCAGCGAAGACCCGATGGCGATTATCGAGGAGGCGATGGCGGGTTGGGCGCCGACTAAGACCGACGCTATGTTCGAGCCCGATCGGGCCGCCGCCATCGGCATCGCAATTCATGTAGCGAAGCCGGGGGATATAGTTCTGCTAGCGGGCAAGGGCCATGAAAGGGTGCAGGTGCTGAGCGACCGGACGATTCCGTTTGACGACGCCGAGGTTGCGCGGCGCGTGCTGGCCGGGCTGGGTTACAGTGGCGGCGCGGAGGCTGCGAAGTGAAACTCTCCCTGAAGCGGATCGGGCAATGGATCGGGGCCGAGATGCCGCTGCGTTTGCGCGGCGCCGGTTCGGCGACGGGGTACTCGATCGACTCGCGCACGGTTGCTCCGGGCGAGTTGTTCTTCGCGGTCAAGGGCGAGCGATTCGATGGCCATGACTTTGTCGAGGCGGCGCTGGCGCGTGGCGCTGGCGCGGCTGTGATCTTCAAGGACAAGCTGGCTTCGTTGCCAGAGAGTGTCCAGCAGGGCAATCTGCTGGTTGTTGCTGAAGATCCGTTGCTTGCGCTGCAACGGCTGGCTGCGGCAGTGCGTCGGCATTGGGGCGGGCGCGTGGTTGCGATTACCGGGAGCGCGGGGAAGACGACGACCAAGGAAGCGATTGCTGCGGTGCTGGCTGCGCGCTTTCGGGTGCTGAAGTCGGAAGGGAACCTGAACAATGGATTCGGATTGCCGCTGCAGTTGCTGCGGCTGGAGCCTGAGGATGAAGTCGCGGTGATGGAGATGGGGATGTCGCGTTCGGGAGAGATTGCGGCGCTGGCGAAGATTGCGGCTCCGAACTGGGGCGTAGTGACGAATGTTGGTTGGGCCCATGCGGAGAGTTTTCCGGATGGGATTTCGGGGATTGCGCGGGCGAAGTATGAGCTGATCGAGGCGCTTCCGGCGGATGGCGTTGCGTTCCTGAACTGCGGCGATCATTATGTTTCGCAGTTTGGGCGGGATTTTTTGGGGAAGACGATCTTCTATGGCTCCGGGCCTTGCGCCGATCCTCAAGCCGAAGATCTGGTCGAGCTTGGGCAGGAGGGCAGCCGTTTTCTCGTCGTTGCCGGCGAGGAGTCGGCGCCGGTGCAGCTGGCGATGATGGGCCGGCACAACGTCACCAATGCGATGGCGGCGATTGCGGTGGGGCTTGAGGCTGGCATATCGCTGGCCGAGTGCGTTGCCGCGGTTGAGACGCTGACCGCGGGGAAGAAGCGCGGCGAGGTGCGACAGATTCGCGGCGCGACGGTGATTGACGATTGCTACAACTCCAATCCTGAAGCGCTGAAGTCGATGATTTCGACCTTGGCTTCGACGAAGGCATCGCGGCGGATCCTGGTGGCGGGCGAGATGCTGGAGCTGGGACGGGATTCGTCGGAGCTGCATCGGAGCTGTGGCGAGTTCGCTGAGCAGAAGGGGATTGACATTGTTGTCGGCGTTCGCGGCAAGGCGGTTCACCTTGTCGATGGCGCGGAAGCTGCTGGGGCCAGGGCGCTTTTTCTGGAGTCACCGGAGGCGGCTGGGGAGTGGCTGCGTTCGGAGGTGCGCGCCGGGGACGCGGTGCTGCTCAAGGCTTCGCGGGGGGTGCAGCTGGAGCGGGCGCTGGCGGCTCTGGAAGTGTCCGATGGTGGGGTGCCCCCCCTCTCCCCGAGTTGACTGGGCCGGGGTGTGCAGATTCTTCATGGTTACCGTATAAATAGTTTACAGTCAATCACTTAGAGTTATTTGGGGTCTTGACGCGACCTAAGCCCGTGAGTGATCATCTTAGCAATATGGTCAAGCATATGATCAATCCGGTGAGTATTGAGAACGAGCCGTTCGCGGGTAAGTGGCGTTTTAACGCCAAGCTCTCAAACATGTGCACTCCTACTCCGGAATCGTGGATCAAGGAGATTAGCGCTGGGCCGGAGGGGCTCGCGGTTCGAGAAGAGATTATCAGGCTCGATGGGACCGAGTTCGTTCGGCGAGTGCGGGCACGATTTGACGGCGCCGATTATCCGGTCGAAGGCGCGGTCGCTGTCGACACGATTGCCTACACGCGCACTAACCTCCATGCGATCTCTGGATTAGGGAAGAAAGATGGGAAGATATCTCTGACCCAGACCCTTCTGGCCGATCCCGAGCAGCGCACGCTTACGCTTATCTATAACTACTTGCTTGGTGGACTGACTGTTGCCCATGGTGTCGCCGTGTTTCAGGCGGCGTGAATTGATCCTCCCAGCTTTCCGCAAATAGCGGGGACGGGTGGGGTATCTCTAGCTGCGGCAGGGCGATGGACGCTTGTCGTTGCGAGGGCTGAAGCATCCACATCTCCAGATTGAGATACGAAGCTCCAGGCAAGCTCACCGGCAAGTTCATCCGTGGGAGGGTGAGCGGCTTTCGATTGTCTTGCTTCCGAGGTGGGCGCATTGGCTACTGCCTCCGTTTGAAGTCTTCGCCTGCCCATTGCTCTTTGTACCGTGCCCAGCTTTCGCCACCTTTGTAGCGAGAGACAAGACCGGCACATGCTCGTTCGCACATCTTCCAGTCGATATAGGAGGTAGGCCATCCGAGCTCAAGAAGGGCGGCGTAGCCTTCTCGTAAGAGAGAGCGCCTTTCTCTCGCGATTCGGCACCAAGGTCAGAAAGCGTTCAAAGTCGGCAATGCTCATGGGGAAAAATGTAGAACGATAAGATGAGCGCTGGCGAGAGTACTTTCGTGCAGGTGCGTCACTAAGGTACCTAGTTTCGGTTTGGTCGAGCTCAGGAGTGTGGCGTAGGCGGCCGATCTTTCGGGCCTAGATTCTGAGCAGGCCCAGATTCTGAGCGCGAGCCGTGGGCTTGAGGACGCTCGCCGCATGGCAGATATGTGGTTCGATGCACACGCCGGCGGTGGCGAGCATGTTCACCAGGGGTGTCGACGTGCTTGTTCGCGAGCTCAGATCTGGGCCATCTGCCAGTTATTTGTGGCTTTTGGTGATTTTGTGAGGCATAGTGGATGCCACGCGCCTGGCGGATCGCCGGCGGGCTGCGCTTTTTCCCCAATCATGGAAACACAAATCAAGGAGACACGAAATGTTTGTCAAGAAATTGTTGGTGGGAGCAGTGTTGCTTGGGTCTGGAGTTGTGATGCTGGCGCAGCAGGCGGCGGCTCCGGCGGTGGTCGAACCGGAGTATGCGAACGAGGTTGAACTCTTGGGGAGCGACGGCAAGCTTACTCCCTTGGACCGCCAGACTCCGCATTTTGAGGCGAATACTAAGAACTACCTGGTCAAGGTGAAGGTACAGGGTCGGCAATCGGTTCCGGGAACGCAGTCGCCGGTGCGGACGGGAGCGCAGCCCTCCTTCGTGGTGAAGGCGCATATCGGCGATGCCGACCCCACGACGCTGATCCATCTCTACAAGATGGACGTAGGCAAGAATGAGCGCTATTACGTTACGAACAATGCGTCGGCGACAGTCTTTGCCGGGGCCAAGGGGCAAAGCATGTCGCGCGACGGGCTGCCGCTGACGATCGTGAAGTATGGAGAGTCCTCGTTCAAGATCACGCCGACGGAGCCGCTGGCTCCAGGTGAGTACGCATTTATGGCGGCGATGCCGACTGCGTTCTGCTTTGGGGTAGATGCGAAGTAGATGGTTCCGGTTCGTGATCTTAACCTTCAAAGGTTGTCCCGCTAGGGACGCGAGCACCTGAACGCACATGCCGAAGCGATCCGTGGGCGGCCCGCAGCCGATCTAGGCGGCGAAGGTCTTGTTGGTAGTCTGGTCGGGTTGGCCGGCGAGGAGGCCGGCGATGGAGATGTCTTCGTCGAGGGCTTCCCAGTGGAGTCCGCGGCTGCTGATGCGGAGCTGCTCGCGCTGCTCCGGCGTGGCGCGGAGGAGACGGGGAAACCATGCGAGCGGGACGCCGAGGGTTCGTCCGTCGCTGAGGTCGACCCACATGCTGTCTGCGTCGAAGCGGACATTCGTCGGGACAGCGGTTGGGCTAACGGAAGAAGTCATTCCATGCTCTTTCAATACGGGCCTTGTTGGTCGCGACTATCTCCAGCAATTCGCGCAGGGTCCGAGCGTCGTAGCCATCATTGTAGGCCACTCGGACTTCAGGATACAGCCAGAATTTTGCTCCGCGGTCGTCTTTCTCGACATGGATGTGAACCGGTTCGCGCGGAATTCCTTCGTTGGAATAGAAGAAGAATCGGAACTCGCGGTAGCGAAAGACTGTTGGCACCCGATCATCGTATCCCAGGTCTCAAACACGAGACCTGGGGCACCCGCATTCGCTCTCAATTTAGATCTGGGCCACCCGCCAGGGTGGCTTTTCTATTTGGCATATAGTTTACCGCAAGTCGAAAGGGCCGGTATGACCGAACGCAAAGAGTGGTACGAAGATCGCGGTGGGCACCTCTACTGTAAGCAGGATGGAGTGAACCTCGTACAACTGTACCAAGTCACAGGGAAATTCGAGCCGCTCACCTATGAATGCCCCGTCTGTAAGCGAAAAGTAATGCGCTCATAGAGCGTCAACGCACATTTCAGACACTACCCGCCGCCATATGCCCCCTCGGGACTGGAGAGCCGGCGATAGCGTTGTCCCACATCTCAAAAACGAGATGTGGGGCACCCGCATTTGTTAGAAATTCAAACCTGGGCCACCCGTCCGGCGGTAGCTCGGATCACTGCTAGGCCCCACCCGCCCTCTCAAACTAGAACGACGTGGGACGGTCTCTTCGATGAGGGCGGGTATTGAATGGTCTTGTCGTGAGTTAAAACGTTAACTTTTGATCGTAGGTCTGGTGTTCCAGACAAGAGACTCAGAATGTACGGCCGGAGCGCGGTTCGTGCCTCCTCCGACAGCGAGGGGATTATCACTTTGGCGGCGTCGTCTTCAGTCACTTCTGCGAGTCCGTCCGAGCCGCGAGCAAAGCCACGCATCTGAATCGCGTACTGCTCGCTGCACAGGAACGCCACCAAATCAGGAAGGTACGTCTCCTGATCTTTCTTTACTCTAACTCGATGGCAGCCGTTGGTAACGATGACGCTCTTGGCGTCGTTGGGAATCATGCACCATTTCGAAACACTCCCCCAAATCGATCCTAAATAAATGTCGCCACCCTCGGCGAAGTGTTTTGCTCGGTCGGGGAGTTCCCAACCCAAGAGCTCGGTAAAACCAAATTCGCCGCTTCCTATGTCTTGGAGTTCGACATAGGCATAGGTCTTTTCCTTGACCCGCGTGACTCTATGCCCTTCCTTGGTCCTTCTCTCTGGGATGAAATCCACAAGGCCCCCCAGTAGGTGGTGGTTCCTTGCTCGCAGCTTATTTCGGAGTTCAACGAACTTTCTGCAGAAGCGCTTTGGGTCTATCGTCAGGTCGTCATCTGAGAGCACGTTCTTTATCGGCACGGACCAGCCATAATCGGACTCGGAACTTGATAAACCGGCGGTAAGCCAGGGGAAATCCTGCGTTGCCGCGCTCGACCGCAAATCATCGAGCAGCGCCGCGAAATCTGCATCGAGTAGTCGGTTACCGTCTTCTCCAACTAGATAACTTCCGTCTTCTCGGTTTCTGAGATAACGAGGCGCCGCCTTCTTATCACCCAGATTCCAGCCAACATTCTGGATCAGCTGCACAGAAAAGCGATACGAGTCGTCCTCTGTGAGAAGCTCTAACGGGGTGTCACGTTTTTCAAAATACAGCACGCTGGCGCTCACGTCGGCGCCGCTTGTCTTGAATGTGAATCGTGGGAAGGAACAGATGGCAACGAGGCGGCACTGGCGGAGGAGCCATTCCCGGAGAATGTGATACCTCTTCGACCGGTTTGCGAGATATCCGTTCGGCAGGATGATGCCTATCCTTCCGCCTGGCTTCGTTTGAAGAACACATGCTTCCGCGAAAAGTATGCCGGTTTCCTGTGAATCTAGTAGCGCCTTGTTTGTGGCGATCTCATACTGTCTAAGGTTCTCGTCCCATTGCCACTCGTGGCCCAAGTCGAATTTACGAAGCGTATGTTTGTTGGTCTCTTTTATTCTCACCCCGAACGGTGGGTTGCAGACCAGGATGTCATATCTGTCTCTCTCCGCGTCCACCATAGCTAAGGAATCCATTTCCTTAATATTGGATTTACCGTCGCCGTTTAGGAGCATGTTAAGAACTGCGACTTGGACCGCGTTTTTGGAGTTGTCCGCTCCCCAGATGCAATCCGCGTAGTTATGGTCGGTGTACCTCCGCTTGTGAAATGCCGCCGTGAGGAAGTCCGCGCTCCCGCAGGCGGGATCCTTTATTCGCTCTAGGCTCTGAGGATTGAGAATGTCAACGATAAAGTCTGTGACGGTTGGGGGTGTGAAAAATTGGGCTAAGTCCCACTTGTAAAGTCCTTTGGCGAACTTCATGTAGAAAGCTTGAATCACGTCACGTCTTGAGGCTGTTAAACGTATGGGCGATAATATCTTGCAAATTTCGAGAAGAGTATCGCCAGTGACTTTAGTCGGCAGAGTCTGATCGACGTTTCGCGGCAGGTGCATTTGGTAATGGCGCACTGCCTTGGTAACTATGGCGTTAAACGTTTTCAGTGCATTTGAGGGTGTGTACCCCAAAGTCGCGTAGTCTTGTATTTCGAGTTCCTCACTTGGCTTACCTTCGTGAAGGTGTTCGTCATAAAGTTTTGTGAGGATTAGCTGTAGCATGACGGAAAAGCGTTGATCAAGGTCCACAGATGTCTGGTGGAGAAGATCCGCAATTCTGTCAAAAAGGCCAATGAGGTTATCCGTCGCTTTCGTGTCATTGAACGAGAGCGGTTTTAATTTGATGTCTCTTCCGTACTTCGGGAGGAGCGCCAAGGCTCCCTCATGTACTACTCGCTTTCCTTTCTCTCGCGTAGTCCAGAAGACACGTTGATCTACGTTGTCCCAATAAAGAGCCAAACATTTGTCGTCCTTCGCAAAGTCCAAGAGTGGCTCGACCTGATTATTTTTCACGTAGTCACTTGCAGCGTTGTCTCTCTTGACTTCACACAGAAGAATCGCGTGCTTAAGTAATGAGTTGACATCTCCTGTTGAAAGCGCCGCAATCGGGCGATCTAAGACAGCGAAATCTGCCCTCATGCTATTCCGGGCCGAGTTTCCAAATCGTTTGACAACTGCTTCGATCTTGAAATGGGATTGCGGATAGCCCTTGCCGAGGAGATATTTGATCGCTTGTACGCGAAAAAACTCTTCAGTCGGCTTAAGTCCGCTCTTGCTCTTTGGGGTTGCCTTAAGGACACCCCGAATCGGGCATTCCAGGGTCAGAGATTCAGCCACTGATTCCCTCACTCATCGTGTACACGGAATTGAGCAATTTGTTCTCCACAAAGAATTGAACGTCATGAGAATCTTCTCATCCTCAGAGGTTCTGCACGAGCCGTAGGATCGGGAGACTCTACTTCTGCAAAGCCTTCGCAATCGCCGCCTCCGCCAAGCGGTCCCATGATGGCGTAGCCTTGGGCGGTGGGGTGGACTCCGTCTTTGGCGAGGCCGGGTTTCATGGCTCCTTTCTCATCCGTCATCGCTGAGTAATAGTCCACATAAGTGAGTCCTTGTTTGGCGCAGTAGTCTTTGAGCCAGGCGTTGACTTCGCGGATGGTAGGTACGGGGTCGACTCCGGGTTTCCAGGGGTAGTTATAGGCGGGAGTTATGGAGGCGAGGATAACTTTGATTCCGCTGGCGCGGGCGATGTCGGCGATGGAGATGAAGTTGTCTTCGATCATCTGCGGGGTGGATGGGCCGGTGTTGCCGGCGATGTCGTTGGTTCCGGCGAGGATGAGGACGGCGGCGGGGTGGAGATGGACGACGTCCTGCTGGAAGCGGACGAGCATTTGCGGGGTGGTCTGGCCGCTGATGCCGCGATTGATGTAGGGCTTGCCGGGGAAGAAGTCTCCGGTGTCGGGCTGGCGGCCCCAGCCGTCGGTGATGGAGTCTCCGTAGAAGACGACGCGGGGCTCGGCGGGATCGGGTGCGGGGAGGGCGGCGTTGTCGGCGGCGTAGCGCTTGAGTTGGGGCCAGTCGTTGAGCTTGGCTTCGGCCTTGGCGAGTGCGTCGTCAGGTGACTGGGCGGATGATTTGGCGGCGTTGGCCTGGCACTTGGTTAAGTTGTCCTGAGATGTGGCGAGGTCGGCCTGGGCCTTCTGGAGGTCGCGGGCGCAGCCTGGCGGTGGGGGTGGGCCGGGGTTTGGTGGTTCGGGGTCTCGGGGTTGGGCGTGGAGGGATGTGGCGGCGAGGACGAAGATCAGGGCTAGTTTTTGGGGTGAGTTCAAGGTTGGGTTCCTTTTCACGGGTAATCGTACTTGATTGGGTGGGATTTTCTTATCGGTGTCGGCATGGAGATTGGATCATCCCACCCTTAACGACGGTGGAGCTGTCGTTAAGGATGGGGCACCCTCGGTGGTGGCTTTGGTTCTCGTGTGGAGATTCGGGACAACGCAGGTCCTTCCCTTCGCGATGCTCAGGGTCAGGATGACAGTTTTTCTTTATTGGGCTTGGGTTTGAGGGCGCTGAAAACTCATGTCCGAAAATCCGGACATGGGGTACCCGGCAAGGATGGAGCGCCCACGTTGGTGAGGACTCAGAAAACCCATGTCCGAAAATCCGGACATGGGGTACCCGTTGGTGATTGGGCGACAGGTGTGTTGTGGCGATGCTAGCCTGACTGCTGAGGAATAGGAGTTGACGATGGATAGTGCGGTGGTGGAAGCGGTGGTGGCGAATCCGTTTGCGATGACGGAGGAGCGGGAGCAGTTGCGCAAGGAGATACGCGAGTTTGCTGCGCGGGAGGTGGCTCCGAATGTGTCCCGGTGGGACGAGGCGAGCGAGTTTCCGGCGGAGGTGGTGAAGGCGCTGGGGCGGATGGGGCTGCTGGGGGTGATCTTTCCGGTGGAGTATGGCGGCTCGGGGCTGGGCTATGTGGATTATGTGCTGGCGATCGAGGAGCTGTCGGCGGTGGATGGGTCGATCGGGATCATTGTGGCGGCGCATAATTCGCTGGCGACGAACCATATTTTTGTGGCGGGAAATGAGGAGCAGCGGCGGAGGTGGGTTCCGCGGCTGGCTTCGGGGGAGTGGCTGGGCGCGTGGGGTTTGACGGAGCCGGGTTCGGGATCGGATGCGGCGGGGGCGCGGACTACGGCGGTGCGTTCGGTTAAGGGTTGGGTGCTGAATGGGAATAAGACATTCATTACGAATGGACATTATGCGGATGTTGCGGTGGTGATTGCGGTGACCGACCGGGAGAAGGGTGTTCATGGGCTTTCGGCGTTTGCGGTGGAGAAGGGGACTCCGGGGTTTCGGGCGGGGAAGAAGGAGAACAAGCTGGGGTTGCGGGCGAGCGATACTTCGGAGCTGATCTTTGAAGACTGCGAGATTCCTGCGGAGAATTTGCTGGGCGCGGAGGGTTCGGGGTTTGTGGATTCGATGCGGATATTGGATGGTGGGCGGGTTTCGATTGCGGCGCTGGCGTTGGGGATGGCCAAGGGAGCGCTGGAGGCTTCGCTGAAATACGTCAAAGAACGGCGGCAGTTTGGGAAGGCGATTGCGGAATTTCAGGGGATTCAGTGGAAGCTGGCGGATATGGCGACGGAACTGGACGCGGCCAGATTACTAACTCATCGTGCGGCGGTGATGAAGGATGCGGGGTTGAAGACCACGCTCGAGTCGGCGATGGCAAAGTTGAAGGCGAGCGAGGTTGCGGTGAAGATTTGTGATGAGGCAGTGCAGCTTCATGGCGGGTATGGGTTTATTAAGGATTATCCGGTGGAGAAGTTTTATCGCGATGTGAAGCTTTGCACGATTGGGGAAGGGACTAGCGAGATCCAGCGGATGGTGATTGCAAGGGAGCTTTTGAAGGTGGCTCCGAGTAGGGGTTAGTGGGTTGACATATTGGATTTGTGCAGGCGTAAATGATCGCCTCGCGTCCCCTATTATTACCAAATGGATATAATAAATGAAGCCGGCAACTGTGAGACCGCTGTTTTGGATTGCGTCGGCCAGGAAAGACCTTCGGGAGATGCCTGAGGATGTTCAGGACGCTTTCGGCTATGCGCTCTATTTGGCTCAGATCGGTGGAAAGCATGATCAGGTCAAATCGCTGAAAGGGTTTGGATCGGGCGTGCTGGAAGTAGTTGAGGATTCGCGTGGCGGGACATTTCGCGCCGTCTATACCGTCCGCTTTGAGAATGCGGTTTACGTGCTCCATTGCTTTCAGAAGAAGTCGACGCAAGGGATTGCCACTCCGAAGCTGCACCTGGATTTGATCAAGGAGCGGCTCAAGATTGCGGAAGCTCATGCCGAAGGAGGTCAACATGATTGAGGTCGAGAAGAGTGGTGGGAATGTTTTCGCGGATCTTGGTGTGCCCGATGCCGATGAGATGTTGGTGAAGGCAAAGCTGGCTTCCAAGATAAGCGAGATTCTTATGGCTCGGGGCTGGAGCCAGATCGAGGCTGCGGAGGTTCTTGGTCTACCTCAGCCGAAGCTGTCGAATATGTTGCGGGGGCACTTTCGCGGGATAAGTGAGGCAAAGATGATGGATTGCCTTACGCGGCTTGGGCGGGATGTGAGGATCGTGATCGGGAAGGAAAGCAGGAAGGCTTCGACTGGAAGAGTGGATGTCGTTTCGGCATAATCACGGAAGTTGCTGGGTGTAGTTTTCTGCTGATTCGATTACTTTGGAGACATTGTGGGTGTGTCAAATTGGGAGGAAGTGCGCGCTAGGTTCCGCCCAAGGAAGATCACGACGTTGTTCGTCGGAGAGTCCCCGCCGGACGGCGGGACCTTCTTCTATAACGGCGATAGCATCCTCTATCGCGAGATGAAGAAGGCGTTTTCGGGGAGTGAAGATTTCCTCTTGGACTTCAAGGCCGAAGGCTTCTATCTTGACGATCTCGTTCCGTATCCAATCAATAAGGTTGAGGATAGGAAAGAACGTGCGAGGCTGCGTCGAGAGGGCGTGTTACCTCTTGCGGCCAGAATGAAGGTTTGGCAGCCCTATGCTGTCGTGGTCGTGATGTCTGCGATCAAGGCGATGGTGGCAGAAACGATGCGTGACGCTGGCCTATCAAGCGTGCCAGTCTTTGGTCTGCCGTTCCCAAGTCCTTATCATGTTGCAGCTTTCCGGCAAGAGTTAGCTGAAGTCATTCCTAAGTTGCCCAAAGGAAAATGCTCGAACGGCGGAACGAGAGAGGAGTACCGTTCGGAACCCGCCGCTGCGAGCATCGTCGAGCGGCTTCGGGCTGGGGATGTTCGGGCTTTGGGGCGGGCTGTTTCTTTGATCGAGAGCGGCGCTGCTGACGCGGCTGAGCTGCTTGCGGCTTGTTTTCCATTTACGGGGCGGGCTTTGCGGATTGGGATTACTGGTGCTCCGGGGGCTGGGAAGTCGACGCTAGTGGACCGGCTGGCGCGGCTTTATCGCGAGGCGGGGACGACGGTTGGGGTGGTGGCGGTCGATCCTTCGAGCCCGTTTACGGGTGGGGCTATCCTTGGTGACCGGATTCGGTTTCAGGGGTTCTCTGGAGACAACGGATTTTATGCACGAAGCATGGCTACGCGCGGAGCGCTGGGTGGGCTGGCGCGGGCGACCGCTGATGTGGCGGCGGTGATTGAGGCAAGCGGTAAGGACGTCATTCTGATTGAGACCGTGGGTGTGGGGCAGGATGAGGTGGATATTGTTCGGCTGGCGGATGTTACAGTGGTCGTTCTGGTGCCGGGGATGGGCGACGATGTGCAGAGCCTGAAGGCGGGGATTCTGGAGATTGCGGACATCTTTGTGATCAATAAGAGTGATCGCGAGGGAGCTGACGTTTTGGAGGGGGAGCTTAAGGCTTCGATGAGCTTGGGGCATTCGGTTCGGGAAGCTGGTTGGGTGGTTCCCGTGATTCGGACGATGGCCTTGTCTGGTTTGGGGGTCTCGGAGTTGGTGGGGGTTGTTGTCGATTTTTGGGGATGGCTTGGTTTGGAAGGGCGACTTGAGGCTCGCCGGGCGGCGCAGTGGCGGGAGCGGATATTGGAGATGGTTCGCGGGGAATTGCTCCAGGAGATTCAGCGGTCGGGGTTAAGTGAGGGGGAACTTGCCGAGTTGGCTTTACGGGTTGCTGGTGGGGTTGAGAATCCTTATCTGGTGGTGCCGAGGTTGTTGGCGGGGATACGTGTTGAGTTCAACTTAAGCGACCGCGGCTAAAGGCGATGATTCGGGACACAGCAGATCCTTCGCTCCCGTTGGTCGCTCAGGATGACAAATTCTCTTCAATACCTCATCGATGATGTGACTGGCTCCTGGTGTGCTTGTGGTTCAATCGGAGTATGAAGTTTTGTTTTCGTGGGCCTGTTCTGCTTCTGTTGATGGCCTTTGGCTTAGGTCGGACTTTTGGGCAGGATGTGCCGCCTTCGGACTCGCCTACACTTCGGGTCAAGAGTTCCATTGTGTTGGTTCCGACGCTGGTTGAAAAGAAGGATGGGTCGGTGCTTTATGGGCTGACGCCGAAGGACTTTGTGGTCGAGGACAACGGCGTTCCACAGAAGGTGCATGTTGACGACGATCTCGATTCGCAGCCGGTTTCGATTGTGGTGGCGGTTGAGAAGGGCGGGACGAGCTTGTTGCAGTTCGATAAGATTGCCAAGCTGGGACCGCTGCTGGACCTCTTTCTGGGGGACGGATTTGGCGCGGCGGCGCTGGTGACTTTTGACAGCAAGCCGGAGCTGGTCGAGGACTTTACCTCGAAGACCGGCGCAATCACACGGCATTTGAAAAATATGGAGCCGGGCGATGGGGGCGCGGCGATTCTGGATGCGGTGCGCTTCTCGATCGATATGTTGGAGGAGCAGCCGCAGGAGCGGCGGCGGATTCTGCTGCTGATCAGCGAGTCGCGTGATCATGGCAGCAAGAAAAATGAAGCCAAGGATCTGGTCGAGCGGATTGGGACGAGTAACACGCTGGTGCTGGCGCTGACGTATTCGGCATCGGGCGCGGAGTTTCTTAACGATATCAAGGGCGGCGGCTCGGTGGGGTATGTGATGACCCCGGGCACTCCGGTGATGGCGGCGATTGCCGCGATGCACAAGAATGTGGCCAAGCAGCTGGCGGAGATGAGTGGCGGCGAGTATGCGCCGTTCGTGAAGGAAAAGGGATTTGAGGACCGGGTTGAAGAGGTCGCCCGGCATGCGCGCAACCGTTATATGTTGAGCTTCAGCCCGACGGACAAAACTCCGGGGTTTCATACTTTGAATGTGAAATTAACCCAGGACTATGGGGCGAGGCTGGTGGCGCGGGCGAGTTATTGGGCGGGTGATGATGCGGGGGGGCCGGCTTCGCCGTAGTTTTATGATGCTTCTGGCAGCCGCATGCCTTTTGGAGGACATCGGACAGAGTCCCTCAGCGGCTAAAGCCGCATTCATTTTCTGAAAATCCTGGCACGGCTGAAGGCGTGCCCCTTCAAAAGCCAGCAAGCAGTATGAAAGCGAAGCGGTGCATGTCGTCATAGTCCTGCATCCAATGAAGCGGCGCGATGCCAACTAGAAACTTAGGAGCTTGGAATGAGTGAGTGGGTGGAGTTGACTTCGAAAGACGGATTTAAGCTTGGAGCGTATGTGGCCAAGCCAACGGGCGAGCCGATCGCCGGGCTGGTCGTGATTCAGGAGATATTTGGTGTGAATCCGCATATCCAATCGGTGGCGGATGGCTATGCGAAGGATGGGTTCTTTGTGGTTGCGCCGGAGATCTTTGACCGGGTTGAGAAGCATGTGCTGCTTGACTATGAAGGAGACAGCTGGAAGAAAGGCTACGAGATAATGGGCAAGCTCGATATTCAGACGACGGTTGGGGACGTGGGCGCGGCGCTTGATTACGCGCGGGCGCAGACGGGGAAAAAGACAGGGAATGTCGGATACTGCTTCGGCGGTTTGCTGTCGTGGCTGAGCGCTTGCCGGCTGCATACCGATGCGGCGGTGGGCTACTATGCGGGCGGGATTGGGAACTTTGCCGAGGAGACTCCGAAGGCGCCGGTGATGCTGCATTTCGGGCGCAACGACTCGCATATTCCGGCGGAGCAGGTGGAGAAGGTGGCGAAGGCGCATCCGGAGGTGCAGATTTTCTGGTATGACGGCGCCGAGCATGCCTTCAATCGCGATGTGGCTCCGAGCTACCATCCGGCTTCGGCGAAGCTGGCGCGGGAGCGTTCTTTGGCGTTCTTCAAGAAGAATCTGGTCTGATTCGAGAATCGTTTTGTGGGCGAGCGGAGGCGATTTTTGTCTCCGCTTCGCTTTTGGAGCAGAGTGAAATGCGGGCGGTTGCGAGTCGGATGCGGCGCGCGACGCATCTACCACTAGAGCTTGTTTACGGCAGCCTTCGGCGCCTGCCTGGTTGATTCCCCAGTCACAAGGAGACGTTGACGAAATATGGCGACAGCCGCGGTAGCCAATTCCGACCTGGAAGCGCAGGCGCAATGGCGACCTAAGACGAACCCGTGGATCATCGCGGCGACGGTGGCGATGGCGGCGTTTATGGAGGTGCTGGACACCTCAATCGCCAACGTGGCGCTGCCGCACATCGCCGGGAACCTTGGCGCCAGCGAAGATCAAGCCACGTGGGTGCTGACCGCTTACCTGGTGTCCAATGCGGTGGTGCTGCCGATGGGCGGGTGGGCGTCCACCGTTATTGGCCGCAAGAATTTCTTCATGCTGTGCATCACGATCTTCACGGTGAGCTCGTTTCTCTGCGGCACTGCCCCGAGCCTGGGGCTGTTGCTGTTCTTTCGTGTGATCCAGGGTGCGGGCGGCGGCGGATTGCAGCCCATGGCGCAAGCGATCATGGCCGATTCGTTCGAGCCGTCAAAGCGGGGATTGGCGTTTTCTCTTTACGGCCTGGTTGCGGTGCTGGCGCCGTCGATCGGGCCGACGCTGGGCGGCTGGATCACGGACAACTATAGCTGGAACTGGATTTTTTATATCAATATTCCGGTCGGGATACTGGCGTTCTTTCTCACTCAGCGGCTGGTGGAAGATCCGCCGTTTGCTAAGCATGACCGCAAGAACCTGTTCAAACTGGACTATGTTGGGGTTTCGCTGCTTGTCATCTCAATGGCTGCCTTGCAGATCGGCCTGGATAAGGGCGAAGAGAATGGGTGGTTCGGCTCGCCGTTTATTCAGCACTGCGCGATTGCTTTTGTGGTCGCGTTTACAGCGTTGCTGATCTGGGAATGGAACTATAAGAGGCCAGTGATGGACTTGAAGCTGTTCAAGTTCAAGAATTTTGCGGTGTGTTGCTTCCTGATGCTGTTGACCGGCGGCCTGCTGAACGCAACGACTGTGCTGCAGCCGCAATTCCTGCAGCAGACTATTGGTTATACGGCAACGATCGCCGGCTTTGCGCTGTCGGGTGGCGGACTGGTGTTGATCTTTGCCATGCCGATGGCGGGGCAGGCGGTGAGCCGCTTTCCGGCGCGAAACCTGATCGCGTTCGGCTTCCTATTATTTGCATTGGGGTATTGGTTTACCGCGACCCGGCTTAACCTTGGAATCAGCTTTCAGTTTGCGTCGATCATGCGTGTGGTGCAGGTGATTGCGATTCCATTCGTCTTTATCTCGGTGACGACGGCGGCGTATTTCGGATTGCCGGCGGAGAAGAACAACCAGGTGTCGGGGTTGGTCAATTTTTCGAGAAACATTGGCGGGAGTATTCTTATCTCGATCACCAACGCGATGGTGACGGAGCGCGGGCTGTGGCACCAGGACCAGATGCGCAAGTTCCTGACTCCAACCGATCCTTACTATCACAATCGGGTGACTGCGCTGACGGACTTCTTCACAACCACGGCCGGGAAGGCGAATGCGGAGGGACTGGCGCAGGCGCAGATCTACAATCAGCTCAATCTACAGGCGACGACGCTGGCTTATGTCGATGTCTTCTGGATATTGTGCGCGGCGGCGATTCTGATGATTCCGCTTTCGTTTCTGCTGGATAAGAACAACCCTCGCGCGATGAAGGGTCATGTGATGATGGAGTAGCGTTTTTCTAGGGACTAGGGACTAGGGACTAGGGACTAGGGACTAGGGACTAGGGACTAGGGCGGTTGAACGTGCTATCGAGAATTACATCACGACGTGGTTGGTGGGGACGTTCGATGCGAGCGGGCGTGGCGTGGTTTGCGCTGCTGGCGCTGGCGCTGCCTGGCTTTGCTTCGATGCGGGGGCTTTGTTGTGAGCCTGGGCTGACGAAAGGCTCCGTCTGCTGTGTTTCTGCGATGAAGATGGCGGGGATGGGCGAGTCGGGGATGGCTTCGATGGATAGATCTCCTGTCATGGATGGCGCTGCTGTGTATGGCCGCTTTGCTGCTATTTCAGAATGTGCGATGGCTCCGGTTGGTGAAGGGCCGGAGTTTGTGGTGCGAAGTGAAGTTTCTTTTGAACGGGATTTGTTGCCTGCTCAGGACCAGCTTCCTGCTCTCGCGGGAACCCGGTATGCGGAGGTTTCCGTCGCCGCGGCTCCCCCTTCACTCTTTATCTATAGAACTCCTCCCAAGCCTTTTCTCTTCGATCCGCTCTCTGTTTCTCTCCGAATCTGATTTCTCTCTTCGCTGATTGATCTGCCGGGCGCATTGTTGCGTCTGGCGTTTTCTATCCGTGCTTTCTTGCGATGGAGATGGAATGCGGTTGGAGAGACTTTTTGTATGTGGGTCGATTTTGGCGTTGGGTTTGGCTTTGCGGGCTTGCGCTCAGCAGGCTTCTGATCCATCGATGTCTGGTCAGATGAATATGCCTCGCCAGATGCTGAGCGGGCCGATGAAGATGGATATGCCGATGCCTGCGATGGCGGCTGATGCCGGTGGAGGTTTCCTTCGCGAGATTCTTCTGCATGACACTTCGGGTACGAGCGCGGAGCCTAACTCGACACCTGCGCCGATGTTGATGAAGACGGCGGGCGAGTGGATGTTGATGTTTCATGGGAACGTCTTTCTGGTTGAGCAGCAACAGACGAGCCCGCGCGGCGGCGACAAGTTTTTCTCGACGAACTGGTTTATGCCGATGGCGCAGCGCGAGCTTGGGCCGGGAGAGCTTACCCTGCGGGCGATGCTGAGCCTGGAGCCTGCTACGGTGAGCGGGCGGCAGTATCCGCTGCTTTTTCAGCAGGGCGAGACGGCTTATGGCAATCCGATTGTGGATGGGCAGCATCCGCATGACTTCTTCATGGAGCTTGCTGCGCTCTATGACTGGCATGTGGCGGAGAAGACGCTGCTGTCACTGTATCTCGCGCCAGTGGGCGATCCGGCGATTGGGCCGACGGCTTTTCCGCATCGGGCTTCGGCTTCGGAAGACCCGCTAGCGGCGCTGGGGCATCACCAGGAGGACTCGACGCATATCTCGGACGATGTGATCACGGTGGGGCTGGCGAGTGGAATTTATCGGTTGGAGGTGAGTGGATTTCACGGCCGAGAGCCGGATGAGCATCGCTGGGAGATACAGCAGGGGACGATCGATTCGTGGTCGGCGCGGTTGACGGTGCAACCGGGGAAGAATTGGAGTGGGCAGTATTCGTTTGGACAATTGCATAGTCTGGAGGCGCTTTATCCGACGGAGAACCAGCAGCGGATGACGGCTTCGGTGATATACAACAAGCCACTGACAGAGGGGAACTGGGCGAGCACGGCGGTCTGGGGGCGGACGAAGTCGTCTCCTGACGGCGCCATCTTCAATAGCTATTTGCTGGAGTTGACGTTGCAGTTTGCGAAACGGAATTTTGTCTGGACGCGGATTGAGAGCGCGGAGCGGTCGAATGAATTGCTGCTGGGCGAGAATCCCCTGCCGCCGGGGTTTGAGGAGAGTCCGATTGGTCAGGTGCAGGCTTATACCTTCGGCTATGACCGGGAGTTTGGGAAGCTGCCGCATCTCGCAGCCGCTTTTGGAGCCCAGGTGACTACCTATGGTGTGCCGAGCGCTTTGCGGCCGGTTTATGGGTCGGATCCGGTGGGGGTTGCGGTGTTCCTGCGATTGCGGCCGGGAACCCGGACGAGGTAGTGAATTTAACTCCCACCATGTGGGTCGAGAATTGTGACGAACGACTAGTTATCTAGTTCAAAGCTACTTCAAAACGATTCAAGTCAGCGAAGTAACGTTCCCGCCGCAGGGCTTATATCCCTGCGCTTTTGACTTACTGTCTATCCCGTATTACTTGCCCTCACAAATACTTGACGATAACTACATAAGACTTTGACAACTAACCTTTGCGAGTTACGTACTGTCTACTCATCAGGAGGACATCAACATGCGAGTCGCTTTGAAATCTCTCTTACTCTCATCCGCAGCTTTCTGCGCCACTGCCGCCTTTGCGGCCAACCATGCACGTGTGGACGTTCCTTTCAGCTTTACCGCCAAAGGTCATTCTTATCCGGCCGGAATGTATGACGTCAAACTGGACAGCGGCGGCAGCTTTATAACTCTGGCAAGCAGAGTTGACCTTGCGAAACAGATTTCCTGGTGTGTTGGGCCGTCCGAGCCGGCTTCTATGTTTGCAGTCGTTACGTTCGACCAAACGGGTACGGACCATGCGCTGAAGACTATTCAGTTCGGAGACAAGATCACTCCGAACCTGGATAAGCATCCGAAGCAAGGGGTAAGCGCTACCACCTCTATCGGCGGCCAATAGGGGCCTGCCGCACTGTTCGCGGATTGAGAGTGCAGAGCGCTCGAATTCCGTCTACTTTTGATAACGCACCAGACCTTTAGCACGATGATGGAAGTCTAGTCCTCACTACGGAATGCGTGCGTCACCGTCGCGATCGAAAAACGAGGATGAGGGATTTGATTCTCCCACCCTTCCGCAAAGAGCGCGGCAGGATAGGGCGCCCTCGGTTGTGGTGGCGGAGGGTGGGCCACCGCCGGGCGAAGAGACTTCGGTTTGACACCTTTGCAAAGGCTGCTGTAGAAGTGTTGCTGCCTTAAACAAAGGAGGAAAACCGTATGCGAATGTTGCTTAGGGTATCGATTCCCGTGGAAGCCGGCAATGCCGCCGCCAAGGCCGGAACTCTCGGTACGACTATCGAGCGAATTTTGGCCGATCTCAAACCGGAAGCGGTCTATTTCTTTGCGGACGACGACGGCCAACGGTCGGGCTCAGTCGTGTTTGACATGCAGGACACATCGCAGATTCCGGCGATCGCCGAGCCTTGGTTTTTCGCGTTTAACGCAAAGGTTTCTATTCGTCCAGTCATGACCCCTCAGGATTTGGCCAAGGCCGGTCCGTCTATGGACAACGCCGCTAAGCAATACGGCAAGTAGATGTTCTCCAGGTCGTTGACGTCACAATAGAATCTGGCGTGGACGGCGCTATCGCTGGGTTTTTGCAGCGTTGTTCTCCGGCTGGGGAATCTGTAGTTCGGGATGGGGACTGGTGCGGAGCAGGACGATGATGTCGATGCGGCGGTTCTGGCTTCGGCCTTCGGCAGTGTCGTTACTCGCGACGGGATGGAACTCAGCGTAGCCGGAGGCTTCCATGCGGTAAGGCGCGAAGTTGTTGGCGACGAAGAAGCGAGTGAGCCGGGTGGCGCGGGTAGTGGAGAGTTCCCAGTTGGTGTCGAACTGTTCGGTGTGGATGGGGACGTTGTCGGTGTGGCCCTCGATGCGGATGTCGTAGGGGGTGGTTACGAGAGTGGTCGCGATCTTGTTGAGAATCGGCAATGAGCTGGGATGGACCTCGGCCGAGCCACTGTCGTAGAAGCCGGCCTCGCGGAGCGAGATGACCAGGCCGTCGCGGCCGATCCGCATCGAGACGACGTGCTCGGCGATCTGGTTGGAGAGCATTCCGGAGAGCCGATCCTGAAGTTTTTCCAAGTCAACCTTGACCGCCAACGGGGCCATGAGCTCGTCGTTCATGATGACGTTTATGGGTGTGACGGGGGCTTCCTGGTTGTGAGCGAGTCCGGCAGCGCCGTTTTTGATGGGGTTCTGCTGAAAGAGGCCCAGAGTGCGAAAGGCGGCGTCGATCGAATTGGCCATCTGTATCTGTTTTTTTACGTCGGCTTTTGAGGTTGCGTACATGACGACGAAGAAAGCGAACATCAAGGTGATGAAGTCGGCGTAGGAAACCAGCCAGCGTTCGTGGTTGACGTGCGCTTTGTGCTTTTTGGGCTTCATGTTTTCTCCTGGCTTCTGCCTAGCGGGTTGGCGCTCGATGCCCTTTAGGGGCGGGCGACGGCTTTTCGGCTTTTGTCTTCGGCGAGGAAGCTTTGCAGCTTGATTTCGATCATGCGCGGGTTCATGCCTTCGAGGATGGAGACGATGCCCTCGAGCATCATCTCTTTGTGGACGCGCTCTTCTTGAATGCGGAGTTTGAGTTTTCCGGCGGAGGGCAGCAGGATGAGATTAGCCGCGCCGACTCCATAGATGGTGGCGACGAAGGCGACGGCGATGCCGCGGCCGACCTCTTCGATCTTGTCGAGATGTTGCATGACCTGGATGAGGCCGAGCACGGCGCCGATGATGCCGATGGTCGGTGAGAATCCGCCGGCGGACTCGAAGATGGCGGGAACGCGCTCCTCGTCCTCGGCGCGCCTCTCGATCTCGATCTCCATGATCTTGCGCAACTCTGAGGGTTCGGTGCCGTCGACGGCGAGCATGACCGCCTGTTTGAGGAATGGGTCGTGAATGAGGTTGAGCTCCTGGTCGAGCGAGACGATGCCGCTGCGGCGCGCCTTGTTGGCGAAGTCGATGATCAGCTTCAGCGCCTGGTCGCCGTCCTTTTTGTGGCGAAGGAAGACCTGGACGGCGCGTTTGAAGGCGCGGATCACGGTGGGCAGAGGGAATTGCAGCATCACCGCGCCGAGGGTTCCGCCAAAGACGATCATGGCGGCGGTCGGCTGCAGGACCTGGCCGAGGCTGCCGCCCTCGATCAACAATCCGGCGACGATGGCGGCGATCGCGACGAGGACCCCGATGACGCTGCTTTTATCCATGGGAATTTTAGTTGTCCGGTATCTTTATCGGCGATGATTGCTTTCCGGCTGGTTGGTGAGTCAGTTGTGGACAGGCCGGCCAGGGTAGTGGTCTAGCACGTGGCGGTGCCGGGACGTTAGCCGGTTTCGGCATCGTCTTCGGAATCGCGGGCGTGGGGATGCCTGCCCTTACTTTGACCTTCAGTGGCGGCTCGGCTCAAGGATCCAGACAGACTGGCCGCGGACGCCGCGCGCAGAAGGCCCTCGGGCTCGGGTGTGAGTTTCATGCACTCCGCCAGCAAGAGGAGGCGGTGCTCATGGACGCGCTCGACGAGTTGTTCGCAGGACTCGCGGACCACGATCTTTTCCCCGTTGATGAGGGTGAGCAAGGTATCGGGCGCGGCCTCGGCCCACTTGATGAGGTCGCAGTTGACGTAGAGCGGATTGCCGTTGAGCCGGGTGAGTTCAATCATGAGGCCGCCTCCGATGGGCTCTATTTGTGTATCGGCGGAAGCGGGGCAAACGATGAAGGAGGATCGAAGATGATTACCCCTTAGGCGCAGAGGGTTGAAGAATTCCGAAGTGGAACTGTGAGCAGTGGAATCAGGTGCTTCGAGGGCGGCGGAGTGGAGATGCCTAAAGTGCGAAAAGGGGTCGCCGATGAAGGCATTGTGTAACCGCGGTTCCTTTCGCAAGGTGACCCGGAGCGAGTACCAGCGTATCCGGTCAGGCACCCGAGGCAGAGGAATAAGCGCTATCCATCTCACGAACTAAGGAGCGAAATCATGTCTTTGGGTGTCCTGAATAACATCGCCGCGATCTATGCGGAAAACAACCTCAACTCGACACAAGCGAGCCTGCAGACGACCCTGCAACAGCTTTCTTCGGGTTCGCGCATCAATTCCGGCGCCGACGACGCCGCCGGCCTTTCACTGGCGGATGGGCTTCTGGCCAACTCCGCCGCACTCACCCAGTCTTCTACCAACGCCAGCGAGGGCGTCGGCTTTCTGCAGGTCGCCGACGGCGCCTTGTCGCAGGTCACCAACCTTCTCAACCGCGCCGTAACCCTGGCCACCGAGGCCTCGAACGGCACTCTGAATACCGATCAGGATACGGCGGCCGACTCCGAGTTTCAGTCGATCGTCGACGAGATCGACAATATCGGAAGCTCGACGACTTACAACGGCCAGCAGGTCTTCGGCAACGCGGCCCCGATCATCATCTATACCGGAGACGGTACTGCCGGCGGCGGTTCTACCGACTCCATCAGCCTGAATGCTTTGGCAGGCGCGACGGTGGGCGACAGCACCGGCTCAGCTGGCCTGGTCTACACCTCCGGCGCAGGCACCGCCACATCGACCCTGGTGTATACGCCTGTGGCGGCGGATAGCGCGGATCTTTCGGCGGATGTGCTCACCTCGCAGACGGCGGCGCAAACGGCGCTGACCGATGTCTACACCGCGGTGCAGGACGTGGCTGCCGAGCGCGGCTATCTCGGCTCGCAGATCAACACCCTCACTGCGGCGGCCAATGTCGAGAGCACCCAACAGGAGAATGTTACTTCGGCGGAGAACTCTATCCAGGCGACCGATTACGGCGCGGCCAGCTCGAACCTGTCCAAGTACGAGATCCTGAGCCAAACCGGCATCTCGGCGCTGGCGCAGGCAAACTCGGTGCAGCAGGAAGTCCTCAAGCTGCTGCAATAGTCGAGTGTCGTAAACGGTTAGGACTTTGGGGCGCGTCGAAATTGGCGCGCCCTCTTTTTTTGCGCAGCGTCGCTTCGAGGAGAGATTTCTAATCATCTTCGCCATTTTCCGGGCCGGCGACTGCAAGGAGACTAACGCGTTCAGACCAGCTTGACGATGGAGTTTCAGAGGAAGGTTTTTGGCGGGAGGCGCGGCATGGGATCGGTTGGACTTAGTTTCGGTTCGCCTACCAGTGGGCAGGGATTTGACGTGACCACCACGGTGGCCTCGATTGTCGCGAATCTGGACGGGGTCGAGACGCCGTGGAAGAGTCAGCTCAGTTCACTGCAGAGCCAGGATACGGCCCTGACCTCGATCGGGACCGACCTCTCCACGCTGAGCACGGCGGCACAATCGCTGACCGATTTCCAGGGAGTGCTGGCGGAGAAGGAGGGGTCGAGCTCGGACACCAACGTACTGTCGCTGAGCTCGGCGGGGACCACGGCGGTGGCCGGCAGCCACACGGTGGTGGTGAGCCAGCTGGCGACGACTGCTTCCTACTACAGCGACTCGGTTGCCGCGGAGAGCGATCTGCTGACCGGCAGCTTTACGGTGACGGTGGGGGGGGCGACGCAAACCATCTCGGCCAGCTCCGGCGGTGAGTCCTTGAGCGACCTGGCGACGACGATCAACTCGGCCGACGCCGGGGTGACGGCCAGCGTGGTGAATGGGTCGTCGGGCGCGGAGCTTACCATCGTGAGCAACACCAGCGGGTCGGCCGGGAACTTCACTATCTCCGGCGCGCTGACCGACACCAGCAACGGCAACGCGACCGTCAACCTCGACAACGTCGGCCAGACCGGCGTGGATGCCCAGTTGACGGTGGACAACATCCCGGTGACCAGTGGATCGAATACCGTCACCGGCGCGATCCAGGGAGTGACCTTCCAGCTGCTCTCGGCGGCGCCGACGACCTCGGTGCAGGTGGAGATCACCAACGACAACTCCGATGTCGAATCGGCGGTGAGCACCTTCGTCAGCGACTACAACAAGGTGATCGGCGATCTGAACGCGCAGGAGGGGAACGATTCTTCGGGGAATCCGGAGCCTCTTTACGGCAGCCCAGCGGTGGCGCTGTTGCAGGAACAGCTGGAGTCGGCGCTGACTTTCACCCAGCCCGCGCAAGCGGTGGGGACGACCACGACGATCGCCTCGGGCGACACGCTCTCGGGCAGCGTCAACATCTCGGTGGGCGGAGGCGCGGCGGCTTCGGTGAGCGTGGGCGCGGGAGGTACGCCGACGACGCTGGCCGGTCTGGCCACGGCGATCAACAACGCCAACCTTGGCGTCACCGCCAGCGTGATCACCTCCGGCGCCAGCGGCACGTTGAGCCTGATCAACTCGACCAGCGGGTCGAGCGGGGCGATCACCGTCGATTCGAGCGGATTGACCGACTCTACGACCGGGACTCAGGTGGCTTTCGGCGCTTCGCAGTCGAATGCCGTGACTTCGATCACACAACTGGGCATTTCGGTGAACAACGATGGGACGCTGACCCTGGATACCGACACGCTGGACAGCATTCTCAACAGCAACTATCAGGATGTGGTGAGCTTTCTCCAGCCCTCGGGCGCCTACACGTCTTTCGGCGGCAACCTCACCAACGCGTTGAACAACCTTGGCAACAGCGCTCCGGACGGGGCCATCTACCTCGCGTTGCAGCAGGACAGCCAGGAGGAATCCAGCCTGAACACCAACATCACCAATGAGAACGCGCAGATCAGCACCGAGCAGACGAACTTGACGACCGAGTTGAACGAGGCCAACTACGAGCTGGAGGAGATTCCGTCGCAACTCGATGAGATCAATGAAATCTACTCCTCGATCACCGGCTACAACGAAAACCCGTCGTAGAGCAATGAGCGTTTCCGCCCGCGCAGGCGGCCGAACCGAGGAGACGGAAAGACAGGCAACAAGCATGAACTATCAGCAGCAGTCGTTGGCGGGGCTGAACGGGATTGAGTTGATCATCGCGCTCTATGACGGGATGGTGCGCTTTCTCTATCGCGCGATCGATGGAATCGAGGCGGGCGATGCGCATGCGCGGCGACGGGCGGTGAAACGGGTCTTCGACATTCTGGTCCACTTGCAGGCGCGGCTGCGGATGGATGTGGGCGGGACTCCGGCAAAGGCGCTGAGCGACTTTTATACGGCGATGTTCGCGCTGGCGCTGCAGGGTTCGCAGGAGAAGTCGAAGGACAAGATGCTGCAGGCGATCGCCTGCATCCGCAATGTGCGTGAGGCGTGGCAGCAAGTGGCGCTCGATCCGGCGGCGCAAAAGATGGTTCCGAGAAACCTGAGAACGGTGGAGGAACGGATCAGCGCCGCTGCTCTGCCGCTGATCAAACCCCCGCTTGAACACTACGAGGGCGGCGATGGAGCTTTGCCGGAGTCTTGCCAGTGGATGGCGTGAAATCCAGGGACTAGGGGCTAGGGACTAGGGATGAGGGAACAAGGAGACAAAAGTTCATCGGGTGAGCCAGATCTGGCGATGGCCTGGATGGCCTAGCAAGAGACAGGGGCACAGAATTTAGGGCACTGGGCACAGGGCGTGCTAATTCTGTCCGAAATCGAGCCGAAGCGGGCTGGAAATCGGGTCTATAATGCTAGAGTTATGCCGAAATACTCTGTTGTCGTCCCGTTTCACAATGAAGAAGAAAACGTAACCGCTCTTTATGACCAGCTCAAGGCGGTCATGGAGCAGGTCGGCGAGAGCTTTGAGCTGGTGCTGGTGGACGATGGCTCGTCCGATCGCAGCTACAAGCTGCTGGAAGAGATTGCGGCGGTTGACAGCCGCGTGTTGGTGGTCAAGCTGCGGCGCAACTTCGGCCAGACCTCGGCGCTGGCGGCGGGCTTCGACCATGCGCAGGGAGAATACATCCTGGCCATGGATGGCGACCTGCAACATGATCCGGCGGAGATTCCGGGCTTCCTCGAGAAGCTGGAAGAGGGCTACGATGTGGTCTCCGGATGGCGCAAGGAGCGGGTTGACAACGCGATCATGCGCAAGTTTCCCTCGCGCTGCGCGAACTGGCTGATGGCCAAGCTTTCGGGCGTGGACATTCACGATTTCGGCACCACCTTCAAGGCGTATCGCCGTGAGGTGATCCACAACATTCCGCTGTATGGCGAGATGCACCGGTTTATTCCGGCGCTGGCTTCGTGGTATGGCGCGAGCATCTGCGAGATCCCGATCAAGAACGTGGTTCGGGAGCGGGGCAAGTCGCACTATGGCATTTCGCGGACCTTCCGGGTTTTCTTCGATCTGCTGACGATCCGTTTCCTGCTCAAGTACATGAGCCGTCCGCTGCATTTCTTCGGCTCGATCGGCGCACTGAGTATGCTGGCCGGCGGCGGCCTTTCGATCTTCCTGGTGTGTGTGAAATTCTTCACCACTCAGGACGTGATGGACCAGCATGGACCGCTGATCGTGACCGCCGGCATTCTGGTGCTGGCGGGCATTCAGCTGCTGGCGATCGGACTGTTGGGTGAGCTGCAGGTTCGGCATTTCCACACGCCGTCGCAGCGGGCTCCGTATGCGGTTGACCGGCTGGTACGTCTGCGGGCTCCGGAAGAGCCGAGCATGTTGCGGGACGAGTAGTTCCTTCCCCTGGATAATTCCGTCCCATGGGGTACCCCCCACCCCTGACCCTGTAGGGAAGCCGTTTGTTTTCCTCGCATTAACCTGTATAGTCAACCGCTAAAGTCGGCATTCTGCTGGGCTTACTTACAGAGTCCTGCAAATAAAGGAGTTACGCGCAGGTGCGGGTTTCCGGGCCGGTGGTTTGGCGGGGATTGGTCTGACTTCTTCTTTTCTTTGATCTCTATATTTAGTGTATCAAGTTGGATACGTTCACTGCGCCAGGTTTTGAAGATTTATATTATTAATGGAATGAGGTGGTTAGGGGAGATTGTTCAAGTTGGAGGGCTTGACAAGGGCGACGGCTCAGGGACTGAGAGATCCGGCCGGATTTCGCGGAGGGGTTTCACCACAGGCCTTTGTTCGAGCAGGACGACAGCCTGTCGCCCGTTTCAAAGTCCGACCCCTCGCTCCTTAGGAAAGCGTAGAGCTCACGGTCCGCCAACCATTGCGTTTGTTCAAGGTCGAGCCCCAAGGCTTCGTGAATGCTCTTCTGCCAGGTGCCAATTGCATCGCTTGCTCCGGCTAGACGCTCCAGAGTTTCTAACTGTAGGTCGCTTGTGCCATCCTGAGCGGTGGGTCGGCGACGAAGCCAGCGAACTACTGTCGGCCACTTCAGGGAGAGCGCGAGCCATCGGCACAGCTGATCGACAGTTGGAACAGGCTGCCCGCGTGCTTGGCGAGCGGCGCGGAGAAAGTAATAGAAGCGGAACAGATTCACAAAGCGTTTCGTGTCTCGTGGGTTAATAAAATAGCGTTTTGCATGTAGCGCGATGGCATCACGGATGTCTTTTTCCTGATCTGTGAATTTCTTGATGTTCTCATTCATGTCTTGAATGACCTTCACTTCTTGTCTCAGGGCGTCCTGCTGGCCCTGCGCAAGTGGCTGCTGAGCGTTGACCCTATCCACGACCTCCTCCGGTGTCGTTGAGGCGGATTCAGTTTGTTCGACCAGGCGTGCCGCTATGTCCCGAACTTGCATGTTGATTTCTGCCCCGGCATCTTGAGAAAGGAGCGATTCAATGAAGTGCGAGTGATCCTCAGGGGACACTGTTGGAATTACAAATGGAAGCTGGACAAATTTGTCCATGAAGCGCCAACCGATAGAGCTGGTGCGCGCGTAGAGTGGAAGTTTGGCAATCACGTCGCTATGAGCTTGGTCCAAGGCGGCTGCCACCATTTCGTCGTCGATGCCGAGGATGAACATGCAATCGGGAAACTCGCCAGCGAGAAAGAGATTGACGGCTTCGACAACGGCGGCGACTTTCCCCGGAGAACAACGATCCAGATCGTCGATGAAAACCACCATGGGCAGATGTTTGGAGGGGATGAGGGAAAAGACGCGTCTGAGGTCTTGGACGACATCGTGAACGAACCCGAGATTCGCTGCGTAGTCTGGCGCCCGAACGAAATCGCCCAGGCTGATACGAGCGGGTTTGTTTTCTGTTTCGGATTTAACCTTCCAGAATTGCAAACATCCGGCAACAAATTCGGCTGCGGCCAGACCGCTCGCGGGCAACCACGCGTGCTTGATCGCCGCAAAAGTCGCAAGGGCGAGGCCCATGACGTACGCCGGGAGCCAAGACGAAAGCCTCCTAACAAACGTCGAGAACAGCTCTTCGTGAATTTTGCGGCGAATTTTTTCGGCATCTATGCGCCCCAGCTGCAGCCTGAACCAGAAGAGCTCACGCTCCACGGGACCCAGTCGTTCGCCGATTTGCTGGACGATGCAGTCCGCGAGGCCGGCCCAGACTTGGGAAGTGCTCTCGTACTTCCAGGCGTTGAACCAGATAGTTACACGCCTTTCTCCTGGTTTCTGAATTGGCGGAACGGTAGGTTCGGATATGCTGGAACCGCCGTTCTTGGCCGGGGTATAGGACAGTGACGGCACTGACGCATCTCGCGGCGCCGTGGCACTCGTCGATGGCTGGTCGGCCGCAGTTTCCATTTCCTGGAGGATGCGCTTTACGGTCGCGCTTCCAGTGTTTGTAGCATTAGCGGCGCTCGTCTGATCGGCTCGATTGATTGCGTCCGGATCGAGCTGTGTCTGGATCATTCGCATAAGGGAAGTTTTGCCGCCACCCCAAGGAGCCTGGATGCTGACAGCAAGTGGTGGCTTAGTTTCCGGGTCGGTCAGGAACCGATAGATTGCATAGGCGTATGGGTAGTGTTCAAGAGAGTTGACAGTAGTCCAGCGATCGCGGGCAACGTGGGTGGAGGGCCCCGTTTGGAATGGAGGAACGTTCGGTGGCACTCCCTCCCGAGGTGAGGGCGGCGCAACAACGGTTGCCTCGTTCGGTGCGGGCGACGCTATGGGGTTTGACTCCGCGTCGGTGGAGGTAGCCTTCCCGTCCACTTGGCTCACGAGGACACCGGGAGGCACCCAATCGGACAACGGCGAAGCAGAACTATTCGGCTTCCCCTGCGAAGCGAGGTCCGTATTGAAGATCAAGTGGTCAGCGCGCATCTGGGGCAGTGAGAGGACATCGAGAAATGTGGAGGCGGCCTTCTCGCGAGGTGTGCACTGATCGAAATTCCCGATGAAGAAATCCGTGAGGGTCGCAGGTATAGAGGCGTGCTCGAAGATGCGGCCGCTCGACACAACTGTTCCTTTAGGGATCCACGGGGAAATGAGGATGGCCGGCACGCGAACGCCCAGGCGATCGAAATTGAAGGTGAAATTGAGGCCGGTGTTGGCGGGACCGGCTGAGTAACCGTCGGGTGCGCAGGCGGGTGGTGGAACGTGATCGTAGAAGCCGCCGTGCTCCTGGTAGACGATCAACATTGCGGTGCTCGCCCAGAGATCAGGGTTCAGTCGGATGGCGTTGTAAACGGAGGCAATGAATATCTCGCCGGCTCGCACGTCGTGGTCGAGGTCTTGGTCGGAGGCGATTGCGATGCCGTCAGCCGTGGTATGGACTGTGTGGTTCGGCTCGAGGTAACTGTAATTGGGAAGATTTCCATTCTTGCAGTCCGCCAGAAATTGGTCGTAATATTCGATGATATACGGTTGGCTCTGGGCTAGCTTTACGGTCTCTGGCCCTAAGTTGGACTCATCAAAGTAGTAGATCTTTGCCGTGTGGTTAGCATCCTGAAGACGTTTGTAGATGTGTTCGCCCTGCGCGTAGAAGTTGTACATTCCTACCTGGCCGAAAGACGTGCCGTAGTGCGCGAAGGCGCGGTTACATATCGGCGGCCCAGGAACGGAGGAAAACCATCGGTCGAAGACGGCAAAGTTTGTCGCTAGGCTCGTAAGCACAGGCAGCTTGTCCTGTGGGAAGTAGTGCATGACTTTCTCAGCATTAGTGGCGCCATGCCGCAGCTGCTCGTAGCTCCTCACGAAACCCTGCATATTGGCCGTACGCGTGGCGCTCTGGTCGCCACCGAAGATCTGCAGATCAACGGTCTCGAAACGGCTGTCGGAGGTGGGATTGAGCTCGCTCTTGAACTCGGCGAGCGGCTGGACGAAAACCTGATTACCGTGTCTATCGGGATTGCTCTCTTGGCCGGTGAGGCCGTCAATGCGCGGGTTGACCGCCTTGAGCGATCCGAGCATGTGATCGAATGAGCGTCCGCCCATCATCACGACAACGATGTGCTTAAGACTGTCTAAGCCGGCAGACACGGTATGCTCCTACGAAAACGCTCGGCTGCCCTTGGAGGGCGGCGCGAATTGGTTGAGGCCAACTATAACTCAGGCTTTAGGCAGTAGGGCGAAAGATTCCTCTTGGACGCACAGGCGGATCGCCCTTGTCTGGCGCTACTCCCTGAGTGGCGGTCATTGGCCCCAATCCCACTCAAGCCAACCGATGGCTTGAATGGGGCACCCGACATTGGATTGTGTCTCGGAAGAGCCAGGCCTAAAGGCCATTCTTTGGGGTGCGGCTTTTCGTGGGGCTAAAGCCCCACGCTTCCACCGTAAAAGCGGACTCGTTTTTCATCTGAATTTAGGTTGCTGCCCTTTGAATCCTCTCGCCTATTTCCAACATCAGATAATTTGACAACAAGTGACTCAAGTGCGAAGCTAGAGCAGATCTAGGCAGCGCCGGGCACTTGGTTAGCGGGATTTCCTTTTAGGAGCGGACAAAGATTATGGGAAAAGTTATTGGAATTGATTTGGGAACGACGAATTCCGTCGTTGCGGTGATGGAGGGCGGCGAGCCGAAAGTCATCCCGAATGAAGAGGGTGGCCGGACAACTCCGTCGGTGGTGGGTTTCACCAAGAGCGGCGAGCGGTTGGTGGGCCAGGTGGCGAAGCGCCAGGCGATCACCAACCCGGAGAACACGATTTATTCGATCAAGCGGTTTATGGGACGCCGGTTCAACGAGGTCAGCGATGAGCTGAAGATGGTCCCATATAAGGTCAAGGCCTCTGGCGACAATGTGGTTATTGTGGCGCAGGGTAAGGAGTTTACCCCGCCTGAGATTTCGGCAATGATCCTGCAGAAGCTGAAGAAGGCGGCCGAAGATTACCTTGGCAGCTCGGTCAGCGAGGCGGTGATTACGGTTCCGGCCTACTTCAACGACGCGCAGCGGCAGGCGACCAAAGACGCGGGCAAGATTGCGGGTCTGGATGTGAAGCGGATCGTGAACGAGCCGACAGCGGCGGCGCTGGCTTACGGGCTGGACAAGAAAAAGGACGAGACGATTGCGGTTTATGACTTCGGCGGCGGCACTTTTGACGTGTCGATCCTTGAAGTTGGCGAAGGCGTGATTGAGGTCAAGTTGACCAATGGCGATACCCACCTGGGCGGTGACAACCTTGACCAGCGGATTGTCGATTGGCTGATTGACGAGTTCAAGAAGGACGAAGGTCTCGACCTGCGCGCCAAGGGCAATGAGATGGCGTTGCAGCGGCTGCGCGATGCGGCTGAAAAGGCCAAGATCGAGCTGTTGACAGCGCAGGAGTCGGAGATCAATCTCCCGTTTATTACCGCGGATGCGACGGGGCCGAAGCACCTGGTGAAGAAGCTGACGCGGGCGAAGCTGGAGCAGCTGGTTGAGGACATCATTCAGCGTTCGATTGAGCCGTGCAAGAAGGCGATGGCTGATGCCGGAGTCGATGCGAACAAGATAGACGAAGTCGTTCTGGTCGGCGGACAGACAAGAATGCCGCGCATCCAGAAGCTGGTGCAGGACTTGTTTGGTAAAGAGCCGCATAAGGGTGTGAATCCGGATGAAGTGGTCGCGATCGGTGCGGCGGTCCAGGCCGGAGTACTTGCCGGCGAAGTGAAGGACCTGTTGCTGCTGGACGTGACTCCGCTGACGCTGGCGATCGAAACCTTGGGCGGAGTCGCTACACCGATGATTCCGCGCAACACGACGATTCCGACTAAGAAGACGGAGACGTTCTCGACAGCGGCTGACAGCCAGACTGAGGTTGAGGTGCACGTTCTTCAGGGTGAACGTCCGATGGCCGGGCAGAACCGGACGTTGGGCAAGTTCAAGCTGGGTGGGATTCCGCCGGCTGCACGTGGGGTACCCCAGATTGAAGTTACTTTCGATATCGACGCCAACGGCATCCTCAATGTGACGGCGAAAGATAACGCGACCGGCAAGGACCAGAAGATAACTATCACGTCATCTTCGGGTCTAAGTAAGGACGAGATCGAACGCATGGCCAAGGAAGCTGATGCTCATGCGGCCGAGGACAAAGAGAAGCGCGAAGAGATCGAAGCGCGGAACGGCCTCGACAATTTGGTCTACAACATCGAGAAGATGTTGAAGGAAAGCGGCGATAAGGTAACTGGGAGCGACAAGAGCGACGTGGAAGCAGCGCTGGCCGAGGCGAAAACCACGCTGGCCGGCAGCCCGTCGGCGGCGGAGTTGAATGCCGCACGAGAGAAGCTGACCGGGACTTCGCACAAGCTGGCCGAGGCGATGTACAAGGCCAACGCGGCGGGAGCAACCACTCCCACCGACGGCGCGGCGGGAACGACCGAGAGCGCCGAAAAGAAGGACGAAAGCGTGATTGACGCCGAATATGTTGATGTTGACGAGAAGAAGTAGAGGACGAGAAGTAACTTCGACGCATCTGAATATCGGTGAGAAAGGGCAGTATGCGGGGCGCTCCAGAGAACCAAGATGCGCCCCGCATCGTTTTATAGCAAAGGAGGATTCGCAATGACCGACACCATGTGGAAGTGCGAGCAGCTGAGAGCCGGCACGGTTTACAACCGGGTGATGTTCAATACCCGTGCCGAAGCGGAGCAGTTCGCCGAGCAGATGACAAAGGTGGAACCCGACCTTTTCTGGAAGATCGAGGCGGTTCCGGCCAAGGCCGTCTGGAATTGAATCACATTCGCGCGAATTCCCTCCAGCAGACGGGAATTTGCGCGATGATCGGTGCAAGCGGATCGACAAGAACTGAGTTGAGCGGTAATCAGCGACAAGCTGCAGTGAATAGTCCCGCCCGGGATTTCAAGATGCCGCCAAAGATGTTTCGACAGGTACTATAGAAACTCAAAGGTAAGATGCCGACAACACCTCAACAAAAGGATTATTACGCGACGCTTGGCGTGAAGAGAACGGCTACGTCCGACGAAATTCGGAAGGCGTTTCGGAAGCTGGCGCGGAAATATCATCCCGACGTTAATCCAAACAACAAGAAAGCCGAGGAGAAGTTTAAGGAAATCTCCGAAGCCAACGACATTCTGAGCGACGAGAAGAAGCGGAAGATCTTCGACCAGTTCGGTTTCTACTCGGACAACATCGACCCGGCGGCAGCCGAGGCAGCGGCTCGCGGAGGCTACACGCCGGGGATGGGCGGACGTCCTCGCGGTGGTGCGCAGGAGGTCCCCTTCGACTTTGGCGGCTTTGATTTCTCCGATTACCAGACACAGCCGGCGGGAAGAGGATCGGCAGGTCAGGCCGGGTCGTCGTCATGGGGTGGGTTTCGCGACATTTTCTCGGGGATGTTCTCGGGAGGGCGGCAACAGTCCCACGGGCCTGAAGCAGGAACGGACCTGGAATACAAGGTCTCAGTAGATTTCTGGACGGCTGTTCGGGGAGGGACCACTCGCCTGCAAGTGCAGCGGCAGGAGACTTGTCCGACCTGCAAGGGCAAGGCTTCGACCGGATCTCCGCAGGTTTGTCCAGAATGCAGCGGCACCGGTCAGGTTACGCAGATGGGCGGCCAGATGAAGTTCAACCTGCAATGTCCGCGCTGCGGAGGAACGGGGAAGCTGCAAAATAGCTGTCCGACATGCGATGGCCAGGGCACGGTTGCGCGGACGGAAACTATTGACTTCCGCATCAAACCAGGCACCCGCGACGGGCAGCGCATCCGGTTGGCGGGCAAGGGCAATGCGGGCACCAACGGCGGCGCACCTGGCGACCTTTACCTAATTATCAAGGCGGGGAGTCATCCGATTTTTGAGCGCTCCGGCGACAATATTCTGATCACGTTGCCGGTGACCGTTGGCGAGGCGGCGCTGGGCGCGAAAATCGAGGTCCCGACCATCGATGGACGGGCCCAGTTGAAGATTCCGCCGGGCACGCAAAGCGGGCAGAAGCTGCGGATGCGGGAACGGGGCGTGCCGTCGGCTGCTCAAGAAGGATTGCGCGGCGACCTGATTGTCACCGTGGAGATTGTGGTGCCACAGCTAAAAGATGAGCGGTCGAAGGAGATATTGCGGGAATTTGCGAAGCTGAACCCGGACGATCCGCGAACGGCTATTTGGGAGAAGGTTTAGGCGGCAAACGCGAAGGGACTCGAAGTGCAAGACGGGATTTTCGAGTGGGACGTAAGCAAGGCCGATTCGAATTTCGCCAAGCATGGCGTGACTTTCGAGGAAGCCGTTTCGGTCTTCGAAGATGCATTTGCGATTACAATCGGCGACCCGGAACACTCGGATTCCGAGGACCGCTTCGTCACAATTGGCCTATCATCAGTGGTGAGAGTCTTGTTGGTCGTCCATTTGGAGCGTGGTGAATCGATCAGGATCATCAGCGCGAGAAAAGCGACACCTTCGGAGCGAGAAGACTATGAAACACAATCCTAGCGGAACCAAAGTGCGCGTAGAGGAGACAACGCGGGTCGATTACTACGATCTCTCCAAAGGGGAACGTGGCTGTTACGCGCATCTATTTGGAGAGGTCACAGCAGACGAGGATTTGGTAGCAGACTTCTGGAGATCGCTTGGCGTGGAGGTCAAGAGATTTGCCGGCTCGGAAAAGGTGAATTCACGGCACGCGGATTTTGAGCTGTATCTTCAAGGTCAACGACTGGGACTCTGTGAAGTAAAGTCGCTTGGTCCCGGCGACCATGGCGTTACCACAGACCGGCGGCGAGTCTCAAATGCTGTATATACCGCCGCGCGGTTATTGAGGGAATCCAATCCTGACCACAAAGGGATGAATGTCGTTGCCCTTGTGGATCGCCAGGGAAGCGCCGCGATTGGCGATCTTGACGAAATCGCCTCCGGCGAGTGGAACCCGCTTACCGGAGAACTTGGCGGCACGCCACGATTCATCCGCGATATGGCAAAAGTCATAGATATGTATTTATGGATGGAGGCCACGAGGGATGGCTCGCCGCGGATGGTCGCTTTTCGAATGAACTCAGAAACGCCCGAACGACGGAGGGTGGAGCTACTATTGTCCAGCGCGTTGACTATCAAAACTGTGGCTTGAAGTAAGGTTTTTACACATCGACCAGTTCCCCATGCCAACGAAACGCAAATCGAAGGGCGCGTACATGATCTCGGCGGTGGCCGAGATGTACGAGATTCATCCCCAGACGCTTCGTCTTTATGAGCGCGAGGGGCTGCTTAAACCGTCGCGGACTGAGGGTAACACCCGCCTATATACGGATGAAGATCTGGAGCGGCTGGAGTTTATCCTGAACCTGGCCCGGGAGCTTGGGGTGAATATCGCCGGCATCGCCATCATTCTGCAGATGCGAGAGCGGATGGAAGAGATGAACCGGCAGATGCAGAGCTTTGTGGATTATGTGCGGACGGAGATGCTGGGCAGGATGCAACAAGGCTTTGGCCACGAGTCGGCGATCGTTCCCATGCCGCGAGCGGTCGAAGTGACGGCGTCGCAACGGACGACGCCGCTGCAGGCCGCGCTGAAGGGACTTCCCGCTGAGAAGCCGCGATCTTCATCTGGTCCAACGATTCAGGCAGTGCCCGGCGCGCGCAGGGGTTGATGCCGGTTCACTGCGGGCGGTTGGATATCCGCCGTAAGGGCCTCTTGATGCTATGCGCTCCAAGGGACTACGCTTACAACTATTGACGTAACCTTGTAACGGTTGCTTTTTCTCGCTCGGATTGCATTCTTGACTATTGCCTCCATTCCGAAGCTTCTGCTTGCGGCGGGCTTTCTTGGCCTGCTGTGCTCGTCGATTTACTGCGCTCTGGTAATGGTCGCGGCCAGTTCATTTGCGCGGCAGCGGCGGTTGTTTATCGCGCGCGGGAGAGACTTCTTTCCTCGGCTTAGCCTGCTCAAGCCTTTGTATGGGGATGAGCCGGAGCTGGAGTCGCGTCTCGAGGGATTCTTTGAGCAGGACTACCCCAGCTTTGAGATTCTCTTTTGCGCGCGACACCACGGCGACGCTGGCCTGCAGGTGGCGCGTCGCGTGGCTGAGCGCTATCCGCATGTGCCGGTGCAGTTTCTGACTACGGGTGAGCCCGCGTATACCAACGCTAAAGTTTCTTCGCTGGAAATGATGGGGCTCGCCGCCGAGTCGGAGATTCTGGTCATCAGCGACAGCGATGTGCGGGTTGGCCGGTCCTATTTGCGAGAGGTCGCAGCGCCCTTCGCCGATAAGGTGGTTGGGCTGGTGACTTGCCTGTACCGCGGCGTTGCCGATGGCAAGAGCGTCTGGTCCAAGCTCGAGGCGACGGCGATGAGCGTGGAGATGGCGGCGGGGGTGCTGGTTGCAGAATGGATCGAGGGGATGCACTTCGCGCTAGGGCCGACGATGGCGGTGCGACGGTCGTGCGTGGAAGAGATTGGCGGCTTCGGCATGCTGGGACGCTACTGCGCCGATGATTTCGTGCTCGGCAACCGGATTGCCGCGAATGGCCACAAGGTTGTGCTGTCGCATCACGTCATCGACCACATCGTGCTCAACGAAGGCTTTTGGCAAACGATCAAACATCAGATCCGGTGGACGAAGAGCACGCGGTTTTCGCGCCCGAAAGGCCATTTGGGTACGGCGCTCACGTTCAGCGTGCCGTTTGGGTTGCTTGTCTGCGCTTCGGCGATCGTTCTTAGGATGCCGCAGCTTGGCTTTGCGGCGCTGGCATGGAGCGTAGTTTCGCGGATGTTGCAGGCGGCGATAGTTGGCGGCGCCGTGGTTCGCGAGGGCAACCTGCCGCGCACGGTGCTGCTCTATCCTTTGCGCGACCTGATGGGTTTCGGCTTCTGGGCAGCGAGTTATGCGAGCAACAAGATTCTTTGGCGCGGCGAGATATTTGAGTTGCTTGGCGACGGGGTGATGCGGCGTTATGTTCCGGAAGCGCTGGCGAACCCGATCGGCAAGGAGACTCTGCTTCCGCCCAGGCCGTAAACGGTCTGCAGGCTCAAACTTCTACTTAGTCAGGAATAAATGAAGCCGGAGCGACCGCTTCTTGCGGAGCTCCGGCTTCTGTCTGTGTTGTTCCCTTTCTTAGTTAACGGTCTTCGACATCGTCTGGAGAACCGTTGCATCGGGCCGGAATTCCTCTTGGTTGAAGAACTCCGGTGTGACTGAGGCGTACCAGCCGGCCTTCTCGGGCGTGGGTGAGAGGTTGAAGATGCGACGCCAGAAGCCTGGCTTACTGTCGGAATCCTCCTGCCGGCGGCGCTTCCGCTCTTCGTTGCCTCCGTCGGAGGATCCGCACCCGGAGATGACGTCTCCGCCGTTGTCGTTGTGGTGGCCGTGACCTCCGTGGCTGCCGGAATCGGAGTGGCCGCTGGCGCAGCTGGAGTGTCCGCCGCCGCAACTGCCTCCTCCACAACTACCTCCGCCGCAACTGCTTCCGCCTCCACAACTGCCGCCGCAGCCTCCGCCGCAGCTGGTGGCGTCGAGGTCGTGAACGTTGATGTTGAAGGTTTCAGCGATGGTTGTGCAGGTTGCGGCGAAGAGGCTCTCCGCTCTGCTGCGATCATCGGTATCCTTCATGCCGAGATAAGGATAGTGATGGATGTATGCGCCGAAGTGCAGCGCGCAATCCGTCATGTATTTGCGGGTGTCGAGAATGTGCGTGTGCCACATCTCGTCGATGTCGAAGGTGGGAACGAACTCGGCTTTCACCTTGGAGCCGATGAGGAAGAGGAATGCTTTGTACTGAGGCTCGACCTGATTGGCGCGTTCGAGCGTCCAATCCTTGTCCTTCATGAGCTTGTATTTGATGGGATTTAGATCGAGGCTTTGGTTGAAGGATGTGAACTTTGCCCGGAGTTCCTGCATCGTGATAGGAAGGATTGCAGGGTTGAATGGGTTAGCTTGGGGTGAGGGCAGGCGGAGGCCGACGCTCCGCGCTTCTATCAGAGTATTCATGTTTATCTCCTAACATGATCGTGTTGTCGATTCGCTTCATTTGCCCTCAGGATACTCCGGAATAAGCATGGAGATAGCTCCGGTATGATCAATGTTTGATGAATTGTTAGTAGGTAGAATGTGGAAATTATTACTCTGAAAGCTCAAGTAACAAGGCTATTGTTGCCAGAGAATTGAACTCACCGATAACTTTGACTTTCAGGCGCTACGCCAATGGGAACCACCCTGCGGCGATCACGGCGTGACGATGAAGTTGGTGGTGGCGATCATGGCTACGCCGTTGACCTTGACGAGCAATCGTCCGGTGGTGGCGCCTGCTGGTACGGTGACCTGGATGCTGCCGCTAGTGTCGCTTGAGATTGGCGCCGGAATTCCGCTGAAACTGGCGGTTGCGTTGTTTTCGCCATCGAGGAGATTGTTGCCGGTGATGGTCACGGAGGTCCCTATGGGTCCGCTGTTGACCGACAGGCCGGTGATCGACGGTTCGTTGTAGATGGTGAAGGCGACACTGTTGCTGGTTTGGCGGTCGGTCTCGACGACAATGTTGCCGGTGGTGGCAGAGGAGGGCACTCGGAAGGTGATCGAAGTGTCCGACCAGGCGGTGACGTCGGGGCGCACTCCTCCCACGATGACCAGTCCGTAGCCCTGGGTTGCGCCGAAGGTGGTTCCGGTGATCGTGATGGTGGCGGCGGGTGCGCCGTAGTTGGGGCTGACGCTGGTAATCTGCGGCGGGACGAGGAAGCTTCGGGTGGGGATCAGGGCAATGCCATTGACCACGACGAGGACCAATCCGCTCGTGGCGTCGGGTGGTACGTTGACCTGAATCTGCGTCCCGGTATTGCTGAGAATGGCTGCGGCAGCACCGTTGAAGGTCACAGTTGCGGTACCGGTCAGGTTAGCGCCGGTAAAGGTTACCGGCGTCCCGGCCGGTCCGCTGGTGGTCGAGATACTGGAGAGGGAAGGTTCGCGGTTGACGGTGAATGGAACTGCATTACTGTTATGACCGCCAGCGCTGAGGTAGAGGTTTCCAGTGGTGGCAGTGGAGGGCACGCGGATGGTGATCGAGCCAGCCGACCAGGAGGTTACCTGGGCCCTGCCATTGCCAACGACGACATATCCGTTGCCCTGAGTTGCGCCGAAATTGCTTCCGGTAATGGTTACGAACGCGGCTGGAGCTCCGTAGTTGGGGCTGATGCCGCCGATCTGCGGAATAATCGGACCGATTCCCGTGCCACTCATCTGAATTGCCTGGGTTGAAGGATTGCCGTTCAGGGAATTGTCGGAGAGCGCAAAGGTCGCGGTGAGCGGTCCCCCGGAGTGCGGTGTAAAGACGAAACGGATATTGCACTGCATGCCTGGATCGAGAAGCAGGACTCCGTTGCAATCCGGAACCGTGTCGGGGCCATAGATGACGGTGAAGTCGAAGTCGTTGCTCAGCGTTCCGCCGCCGGTAAGCGGCTGATTGCCGCTGTTCCAGACGGTGACCGCTTGCGGTCCATCAACTCCGTCCACGGCACCGACAGGGGTGGGGGTGGGAAAAACCACACTGGGCGGATCGGCGTAATCCAGTTTCCATATCCTCATGGCGTTGTCAGCGCCTGCAGCAAAATAAACGTTGCCGCTGGCGTCCACCGCTACGCCCGTGACATGGGGGTATCCAGACGCGAGGGTCCTCACCGTGGTGTAGCCCCCCTCTGCCAGGATCTCCAGCACCGCTCCGTCGCCTTCATCGGCGAGGAAGACGTTGCCGCTCGCGTCCACCGCTATGCCCAAAGCCTCAATACCCTGGCCGCCGGGCATGGTAATGCCCGTATTGTAGCTTTCCGCCGCGAAGAGCTCCTGCACCCTCTTACCGCCGGCATCAGTGACAAAGAGGTTGCCGCTGCCGTCCACCGCCACGCCCGTGGCCCAAGAGTAAGGACCCGTCAGGAGTCTCCCCGTAGGGTAGCCGCCTCCCGTATAAAAGAGCTCTACCAGGGGGTCGTTATATGCTTCGGCGACAAAGAGGTTCCTGCTGCCGTCCACCGCCAGGCCCCAAGCCTGTATTGCAGCCACAGGACTGATCGTGGTGTAACCCCCCGCCGCCGGTATCTTCTGCACTATCTGCTCCATCTGATTGTTGTCGTAAGCAGCGACAAAGAGGTTCCCGCTGCCGTCCACCGCCAGACCGATGGGCTTGCTGACGTCGATGCTCAGGGTTTTGACCGTGGTGTACCCGCCTTCCGCCATGATTTCGTACAGGCTGCCGTCAGAGACAAAGACGTTCCCGCTGCCGTCCACGGCAAGGCTGGTGTTCGCCCCAGCTCCGACGAACCCGGACAAGATACTCAGCGAGCCGGGCTGGAAGGTTATCTGCGGTCCGTTGCCGATACCGTAGACGGGAACGTCGGCCAGCACGTTGCCGCTAGCGTCCACTACCTGGACCCCGCCTTTACGTCCTCCGGCAAACCGGGGAGCAAAGTTGACGTTCACCGTGCAGTCATTGCCTGCGGTCACGCTGCCCGTGCAAGTGCTGCCACTGGCCAGAGTGAAATCCAGGTTCGGCGCACCCATGGTAAGCGCCTGTGGCGTTCCCAGCGTGCCGCTCGCTGTGACGTTGAACTTCAGCGTCATCGCCGCGCTGCACGGCGCAGGCGTAGTCTGCCCCTCGGGGCAGATATTCATGGCGCCGAAGTTGACGCTGTTCGTGCCGGCGAAGGTCACGGATTGCGCATGAGCTATCGTCGGGGCGAAACAGAGCAGGATGCCGGCGAGCAAGGCCAGAGCGGTTTGGGCGGTGGTTTCTTCAACCAAGGGCCGGTGCGGAAGGAGAAATTTCATGGTCTTATGTCTCAGGGCGGAGGCGCGAATCGTTGCTGGCCGGGAAACGGACGGCTGTCCAGGAGGAGATAGGCGGTGCATACCCGAGAACATTTGTAGACTCCTGGATTAGAGAAGCGGCTCGAAATCAAGTGCTGGTCGGCGAGCGGAGTCGAGCAACGATGGAATCCGAAAGGCAGCTCAAGATGCGTGCGATAAATGCAGCTGGCTGGTTGATATTCAACTTGTGTCTGACTGCAATAGCGGTTACAACGTTATCCCTGTATCAAGAAACGCGTCAAGGACGATAAGGCCGAAGGGAATGCACCGGATCACGGCGTGACGATGAAGTTGGTGGTGGCGATCATGGCTACGCCGTTGACCTTGAGGAGCAAGCGTCCGTTGGTGGCGCCGGTTGGCACGGTGACGTGGATGCTGCCGCTGGTGTCGCTGGTGATGACTGCCGGAGTTCCGCTGAAGGTGGCGGTTGCGTTGCCTTCGCCATCGAGCAGATTTTTGCCGGTGATGGTTACGGAGGTCCCGATGGGTCCGCTGTCGACCGACAGCCCGGTGATCGATGGTTCGCTGTAGACGGTGAAGGCGACGCTGTTGGTGGTTTGGCGGTCGGTCTCGACGACGATGTTGCCGGTGGTTGCGATGGAGGGCACCATGAAGGTAATCGAGGTGTGCGACCAGGCGATGACGTCGGGTCGCGCTCCACCCACAATCACTAGTCCGTAACCTTGGGTTGCGCCGAAGCCGGTGCCGGTGATGGTGATGGTGGCGGCCGGCGCGCCGTAGTTGGGGCTGACGCTGGTAATCTGCGGCGGGACGATGAAGCTTCGCGTGGGGATCAGGGCGATACCATTGACCACGACGAGGACCAATCCGCTAGTGGCGTCGGGTGGTACGTTGACCTGAATCTGGCTCGCGGTCTGGCTGGTGATGATCGCGGCGGCGCCGTTGAAGGTTACGGTTGCGGCGCCAGTCAGGTTAGTGCCGGTGAAGGTCACAGGGGTCCCGGCCGGTCCGCTGGTGGTCGAGATACTGGAGAGGGAAGGTTCGCTGTCGACGGTGAATGGAACTGCATTACTGTTTTGGCCGCCTGCGATGAGGTGGAGGTTTCCGGTGGTGCCTGTCAACGGCACGCGGATGGTGATCGAGGCGGCGGACCAGGAGGTTACCTCGGCCCTGCCATTACCGACAACGACGTATCCATTGCCCTGGGTTGCCCCGAAGCCGGTGCCGGTGATGTTGACGAACGCGGCCGGAGCGCCGTAATTGGGGCTGATGCTGGTGATCAGCGGGCCACTCGCAAGGAGGGGCACAGTGCTCGAAGTGCTGGACCTGTAGTTCGTGTCGCCGGGATAGCTTGCCAGAACCTGATGCGTTGCGACGCCCGACACAGAAACACCGCTGAGCGTGGCGGTTGCCGTCTCCGTGATCTGGTTCAGGAACGCCGTTACCGTATTGTTGTCATAGCTTTCCAAAGCCAGGTCCTGGGCGCCATCCCCATTAAAGTCGCCCGCCGCTAGAGCGTAGGATAAGTAGCTGGCGTCTAACTGAGGGCCGGGGGTGAAGGTCCCATCCCCGTTGCCCAGCAGTATGGGCACCGGTTGGGACCCGCCGCAAAAATATCCGCAACTGCTCGGCACAAGGTCCGGGATGCCATCGCCGTTGAAGTCGCCTACGGCCATCGAGACATAGTATTCGTTAGGGGCGGGCGAGGTCTTGGTGGTAAACGTCCCATCTCCGTTGCCCAGCAGCGCAGTCACGGAGTTGTAGCTCGTAACGGCGAGATCGGGGATGCCATCCCCATTAAAATCGCTTACCACGAGAGCGATGTCCGTAGTGCCGGCCGCGGTCGTGGACTTGAGCGCGAAGGTCCCGTCTCCGATGCCCAACAGTACGGACACCGTCTCGTCGGAGTAACTGGCTACCGCCAGGTCGAGAATGCCGTCGCCATTGAAATCGGCCACCACAACGGCCTTAGGCTGGACGCCAGTGGCGGATGTGGACTTTGTCGTAAAGGTCCCATCCCCGTTGCCCAGCAGCACGGTGAGCGTATTGGAGCCCGTATCGCTCGACACCAGGTCGAGGATTCCGTCGCCGTTGAAGTCGCCTACCGCGACGTACTCGGGCGCCATGCCGACAGTGGGCGAAGACTTGGTGGTGAAGGTCCCGTCTCCGTTGCCTAGCAGCACGGTCACCGTATCGGTGATGTAACTGTAGTAGCTGCAATTGCCGCAATTCGCTACGGCCAGGTCCGGAATGCCGTCCCCGTTGAAGTCGCCGACTGCGACCCAGTAGGGTGCGTCGCCAACACCCGGCGAGGACTTGAAGGTGAAAGTCCCGTCTCCGTTACCCAGCAGCACGGTCACCGTGTTATCCCCCGAATTGGCCACTGCCAAGTCCGGAATGCCATCCCCGTTAAAGTCGGCCACGGCGACAGAAGTTGGTCCGACGCCGACGTCAGATGTGAAACCGGTCGTGAAGGGATCCCCCAGCGTTGCCGTTCCCAGTGTTGCGGTTCCCAGCGAAGCGTTGCCGTTCGTCGTGTCAAGGAAGGATACGTCGCCTGTCGGGAAGAAAGTGGAGATTTGAGGGCCGGCGACTGTTGCGGTCAGGGTGTAATTGCCGACCGAGCCGGACTCCGCGATTGCAGTCGTCGTGGGGTATGGGCCGCTAGCTGCAGATACCGTCAGCAGCGCCTTAGTTGACGAGCTCTTCGTATAGGTACCTGTCCCAACGAATATCGCCTGGTAGCTGTGGCTTCCAGCGCCCGGCCGGAATTTGAACGTGGCTATCCCGGCGGCGGTCAACTGCGGGCTTGCCAGCAAGGCCGAGTCCTCGCAGTGCGGCGCTGTCGCGTCGCAGAACTTCACCTGTCCCGGATTCACCGGCGTGGAGCCGGAAACAACGGTCGCGGTCAGGGTTACCACCGTGCCCGCGGCGACGGAGGTCACTGGGCTGCCTGAGTTGGTCACGGTCAGCGTGGTGGTGGTCGCAGCCGCTGTGGCCAATGCCTGGGGAATGCCGAGAGAAAGAACTGCCAGCATGGCGGGCAGGACGAAGGCGCGCATCGCTGCCGGACGGCGAGCGGACTGAAGTCCAGAACGAGATAGGCAGTGCATAGCCGAGAACATTTGTGGACTCCTGGATCAGAGAAGCGGACCAAAATCAAGTGCTGTTCGGAGAGCGGAGTCGAGCAACGATGGAATCCGAAAGGCAGTTCAAGATGCGTGCGATGGATGCAGTTGGCGGATTGATATTCGACTGGCGCCTGACTGCAAGAGCGGCTACAACGTTATCGCCGTATCAATAAACGCGTCAAGGACAATCAGGCCGAATGATTAGGCGGTGCAGGGACGTTAATAATAATTACAAATACGTCCCTGTTGGGGGCGCATCGGACAGCTTCCGAGTTGCCCGTCATGCGGGACCAACAGATCACTCGATGAGTCGCGGTGACGATCTCCCTCTCCGATTCGCAGCTCGCTGATTCCGGACCACTGTTGCGAAAACAGGGGGGCCAGATAATTCCCTTGACATCTCACACCTGTTTGGCCTATGCCTTGTATGAACATGCCTATAGCAGAGACCACACCTCGCGATCTGTTTCCCGGCGCACTCGAGATGATGATCCTCGAGTCACTGCGCCGACAGCCAGCCCACGGGTACGCGCTAGTACAGCACATCCAACAGCGATCCAATAACCTCCTGCAAGTGGAAGAGGGTTCGCTCTATCCGGCGCTCCAGCGTCTGCTGAAAGCAAAGCTCGTGAAGGCGGACTGGGGTGTTTCTTCGACCAATCGCCGTGTCCGCACCTACCAGATCACCGCTCTAGGGCTTCGTCACCTGGAACGGCAGATTTCCAGCTTCGAGCGCATGTTCGAAGGCATCATGCTCGTGCTCGATCCGGCCGAGGGGATAGCTGGCTGAGAGGAGTTCCAATGAACTGGATACCGCGCATCTTCCGTCGCAAGCTCTATGACGATCTCTCCGAAGAGATTCGGCTGCACATCGAAGAACGCGCAGAGCAGCTGATGGCCGAGGGCATGGGCCGAAACGAAGCCGAACAACAAGCCCGTCGAGCGTTCGGCAATCCGACATCGATCGAAGAGCGCAGCCGTGAAGTCTGGCAATGGCCAACTGTGGAATCGATCTGGGCGGACGCGCGATTCTCGCTACGGCAGTTGCGCAAGTCTCCCGGATTCGCTGTCGCAGCAGTTCTCACGCTCGCCCTGGCCATTGGCGCAAACGCGGTCGTGTTCGGTTTGATGGATGGCCTGATTCTGCGCCCGCTGAACGTCCCTCGTTCCGAGACCCTTTACGGAACCAACCGCGGGGACAACCCTCTGTGGCAGTCCTACCCCAACTATCTTGACCTGCGTGATCGCAACCGGAGCTTCGAGGACCTGGCAGCCTTCAACATGGTGTTAGGCGTGGGGCTGGACACGGGCAAAGACCCGACCATCGCCAATGGGTTCGCCACGACGGGAAATTACTTCGACGTGCTGGGAGTGCATCCCTGGCTTGGCCGCTTTTTCGGAGCGTCCGATGAGCACGGGCCCAACAGCGCCCCTTATGTCGTGCTCACCTACGCATATTGGCAAACTCGTTTCCAGGGCGATCGGAGCGTGGTGGGGCGGGCCATCCGGTTGAACCAGCATCCCTTCACCATTGTTGGCATAGCGCCGCCGGGGTTTCAGGGAACCTTGTTGTTTCTTGGTCCAGATTTTTTTGTGCCGATTGTCGACCAGGAGCAGTTGGGGGGTGCGAGTCTGGACCTACGCACGACCGAAGACGGCGTTTTCGCGGTGTTGGGACATCTGAGACCTGGGGTAACTCCCGCTCAGGCTGTTGCCGATGTGGAGACAGTGGGCACATATCTGGAAAAGACATATCCCAGGCAGTTCGCCCACAAGAGCACTGTGCTTGCGCGTGGAGGCCTCACTTCTTTTGGCCCCGCGGTGCGGGCATTCGTCGCGGGACTGATGCTGCTTGCCGGTCTGATCCTGTTGGCCGCATGCGCCAACCTGGGCAGTCTGTTTGCCGCGCGCGCGTCCGACCGCTCCCGGGAGGTGGCTTTGCGGCTCGCGCTTGGCTCCAGCCGCGTACGCATCCTGCGGCAGTTATTCACAGAAGCCGGATTGCTTTCCCTCGCCGGGGGCGCCTTGGGTTGCTTGGGCAGCTTCGCGCTGTTGCGGAAGCTCAGCACATGGGAGCCCATATCTGGAGTTCCAATCCATATGCCTGTAACTCCGGACGCCAAACTGTATTGGTTCGCGTTGCTCTTGGCGTTGATCAGCGGCTTATTGTTTGGAATTGTACCGGTACGACAAATCCTCAGGGCCAATCCCTATGAGATCGTCAAAGCCGGCTCCGGCGGCAGAACCGGACGCCGGATCACCAGCCGCGACGTGCTGCTTGGCGCCCAGATCGCCATCTGTGCCGTCCTCGTCACGTCGTCCATTGTGGCTGTGCGCGGATTGGCGCGCTCGCTCCACACTAAGTTCGGCTTTGAGCCGCGGGGGACGATGACAGCGGCTGTAAACCTGTCTACGGTTGGATACAGCATCGACAGAATACCCGCGATGCAAAGGCGCATGATCGATGCGATGGAAGCCATTCCGGGTGTGCAAGCCGTGGGACTGGTGAACAACCGTCCTCCCTTGGTGTACACGGCAGGAGATCGAGCAAATGTGTTTAAGGAGGAGACCAGCGATTTCAAGCCATCGAATGCCGTGATTACGCCATTATCTTATGGCGTCTCTCCCGGATACTTTGACGCAGCCGGCACGACCTTATTGGCGGGCAGGAATTTGTCGTGGCAGGACGATCACAATGCCCCCGCTGTTGCGGTCGTCAATCGGGAGTTCGCGGACAAAATGTTTGGTTCGATTCCCAGCGCGATCGGCAGACATTACAAGCTGCAGGATGGGACCCGGGTCGAGGTCATCGGGGTGGTGGAAGACGGAAAGTACATAACTCTGACTGAGGACCAGCAGCCGGCGATGTTTCTCTCTTGCGGGCGATCGCCAACTCACCTTGCCTATCTGGTGGCGCGGTCAACCCGCGATCCGGAAGAACTCGCCGCGGCGATGAGGAAAAAGCTGCGCGAACTGGAAGCCGGGCTGCCAGCTGAGACCCATACATGGAGTAATCTTCTGGAAGTCGTTCTGTTCCCCTCACGTATCGCTACCATGGCGCTGGGTGTGTTGGGCGGAATGGGCGCCATACTGTCGATCACCGGCATCTTTGGCATGACTGCCTATACAGTGAGCAAGCGGATGCGCGAACTGGGAATCCGCATTGCCCTGGGTGCGCAGCGTAAGGAAATATTAAAGGCAGCGCTAGGGAGGGCCTTTAAGTTGCTGGCTCTTGGTTCCGGGGCGGGATTGGTCCTTGGAATTCTGGCGAGCCGTGTGTTGGCGTTCATCGTGTATCAGGCCACTCCCCGCGATCCGCTCGTATTGGCGGGCGTTGTGTTGGCTATGTTGCTGCTAGGACTCCTGGCTGTGTGGATTCCGGCACAACGCGCGCTCTCGGTGAATCCTGTGCTACTGCTCCGCGAGGAGTGATGCCTCAACAGCCAACTCGCATCAGCAAACGGATTGCGATGATTACCAATCCATGGTCGTTGAGCGCACTGGATCATAAATCAACGGCCCTAACGATCAAGAACGCTCCGGCTGGAATCGCACTAAGGCCTGTACTCGTCAGTTAAGCCCTCAACTTCCGGATGGTCGCTATCCAAGATCGGAAACGCCTCGACGACAGAGGTGTGCAGAGCCTCGGAGCAGTTGCGAGACGTTTTCGATTTGGGGACAAGAAGGAAGCCGCAGGCGTTTGCCGCGGTCGCGGTGATCGGAGCGGGGATTATGGGTATTGAATGTCGTTTTCTGGTTGAGTGAATGCGTCCGGGAAGTGTGATCGTCGCCGATGGCGTTGGCAAGTGATGAGTTGGCGGATGCGTGGTCTGCGATCGAGCGGTTGGGAGATACCGTTGATGGAGTTTTTTGAGCCTTGTGTGGTGCAGCGGACAGACGGGTGCGAAGACGTGCGAGGAGCAAGCCTGCGGAGCGGACTGGCGGCAGCGTTCATGAGGAATCGAAGGCAGCCAGATAGAGCTGGGCAGCGGTGAAGCGTTGAACAACGCGCATGGCCTGGCCGCAGCGGGGACAGTGCCAGAGGTCTGAGTCCGGCAGCGGGGGTCGAGGCAGATCTTCGTGGCCCTGGTCGGCGAGCAGGGCGCGGGCCAGAGGCAGCAGTTGTTTGCGGAAGCGGTTGGAGAGCAGGCCGTAGTGACGGATGCGCACGAAGCCTCTGGGCAGAACATGGAGGAAGAAGCGGCGCAGGAACTCCTGGGCATCGAGGGTCATGATGCGCTGCTTGTTGCCGTGGGCGTAATCCCGCCAGAGGAAGCTGACGCGCTCACCGTCGAAGGCGGTGAGGCGGTGGTTGGAGATGGCCATGCGATGGGTATAGCGGCCGAGATAACGCAGGACATGAGTAGGGCCGCCGAAGGGAGGGCGGGCATCAACGTACCAGTTCTTGTCGCCCAGCTTCTCCATCAGTTCCTCGAACCATACCGGGTCGCTGAAGTCGTGGGCCGGACCTCGGCAATCGAGCAGGCCTTTGCGATAGAGCTGGCGCAGGCCAGCGAGGAATTTCTCGCGGAAGACGGTGCTCAGGACGGGAACGGGCAGCAGGAACAGCGGATGGCTGGTCGGGATCCAGCGCCGATGGTCGGCTGACAGACCGCCGGCGGGAACGACGCAGTGGATGTGGTAATGACCGAGCAGGTTGGAGCTCCACGTGTGCAGGATGGAGAGAAAGCCGATGTGGGCGCCGAGCCGTTGGGGAGCGGCGGCCACATCGAGTAGGGTCCTGGAGCTGGCCTCGAACAGCAGGTCAAGGAATGGCCTGGGAGAAGTGAGCGCCAGCGGGTTGAGTTCGTGAGGCAGGGTAAAAACGACATGGAAGTAGTTGGTGTTGAGCAGGTCGCGCTGCTGCGCTTCGAGCCATCGCCTGCGGACCTGGGCCTGGCACTTCGGGCAGCATCGCGAGCGGCATGAGTTATAGGAGACAGGCGCCTCGTACTGGCAGTGAACACACTTATCCTTATGTCCGCCGAGAGCTGCGGTACGGCAACGCAGCACAGCCCGATAAGCCTTCAGCTGCTGATAGCTGAGACTGGACTGATAGCGTTCCAGAAACTGCCTTCCCCTGCGACGGACGATGTCGGCCACCTCGATGGCCGGCCTCGTCATGGCTGGAGCGGACGATGATAGAAGCGGCGGGTCTCGTCGACACTGGCGAGCTTCAGATCTTCGATCGGGTTCGCGATCTGCTGCAGGTGTTGCCGCGACAGATGCAGGTACCTCGCTGTCACCTCCAGATCTTCATGACCGAGCAGAAGCTGGATGGCGCGCAGGTCCGTGCCCGCTTCGAGCAGATGGGTCGCCCAGCTGTGGCGAATCAAATGGGGCGTGACCCTCTTGCGGATACCTGCCCGTTTTGCGGCTTCGGTGCAGCTTCGCCACACAATCTTGTCGCTGATCGGCCGTTCGCAGTCGCGATGACAGCGTGAGGGGAACAGATAAGTGCGCGGCTTGAGCCAGCGCCAGTGAGCACGCAGGGTCTCCAGCAGCGCCGGGCTGAGCGGCAGATCACGATCCTTGCCGCCTTGCCGTTGACCACGTGAATGACCATGCGCTGGCTGTCGATGTCGGCAAGCTTCAGCCGCGCAACCTCAGCGCGGCGCATGCCGGTGCCATAGAGAATCATCAGCAGCGTACGTTCGAACAGGGTACTGCTGGCATTGATCAGACGTGTGACTTCTTCCTGGCTGAGAATGTTGGGCAGCTTTCTGCGCACCCGGGGAAAGGGCAGGAACTCGCGGAACTCATGCCGATGCAGCGTGCGCACAAAGAAGAAGCGCAGCGCGGTCACGTGGTTCTCGACCGAGGCCGGGTCCAGCTTCCGTACCCTGAGCAAGTACGCCTGATAGCTGCGAAGATGACCGGGCCCGAGCTTGTCGGGTGCCTTGCCGAAATGCTGTGCGAACCGCTCGACGAAACGCAGATAGCGCCGCGTCGTGCCTTCTGAATAGTTGCGACGCTGGAGCTCCTCCAGCATCATTTTGCGAAGACGAGTCACAGTGGGATACCTCCTGTGACTCACACCCTATCCCCACCGCAAACCTGCTCGGCAGTCACTGCTGCAGCGGCCGCGGCGCTTGCGGCTTCGTTCTGGTCGGCAACTCGGTAGCTGCACACTACTGAACCACGCGACAGGCGCGCAGATTTTGGGAGGAACTCTGGATTGTCCCTGGCCTCGATGTCAAAGCACACCATCTTCGGATTGTCCCGATGGCCCGACTACGTAGAAGTTGCGGTCTGACAGATGACGCCTAAAAATGGTGAAGTCGGCTTTGGCGAGAGGAGTAAGAACAGAGGCGCTCATCGTCTGGACAAGTGCCAGTCTTCCTTCGTCGCCTGAATATCAGGGCGGGCCGACGCGGCGTCGATCGGTTCGCCGCGTTCGGCCTGGAGAAGGACGTTTGTTGATAAGCGTTTCAAGGTCGGGAGGAACGTTTAACTGCATGCTCAATTCTCCGTTCTTGTCATGATCCTAATCGATCAACAGGTGTTCGAGTTAACCACCCTTAGACATCCGTAGATCCCCTCCGGTCATCTGCTTTGGCTGATCGAGGCCGAGGATGCCGAGGATGGTTGGCGATAAGTCCCGAAGGGAGCCGTGGGTCTGCAGGATGTATTCCTTCGCGTCTTCGCTGACCAGGATGAAGGGTACAGGGTTGGTGGTGTGTGCGGTGTGCGGACCTCCGGTGATGGGGTCGACCATCTGCTCTGCGTTGCCGTGATCGGCGGTGATCAGCATGGAACCGCCGTGTTGTTGGAGGGTTTGATAGATTCGGCCGAGCTGGGTGTCGACGGTCTCGCATGCTTTGATAGTTGGTTCGAGTCTGCCCGAGTGGCCGACCATATCTGCGTTGGCGAAGTTGACGACGACCAGGTCGAAGGCCGTGTCTTCGACAGCTTTGATGACCGCGTCGGCGATGCCGGCGGCGCTCATCTCTGGCGCGAGGTCGTAGGTTGCGACCTTTTGCGACGGGACGAGGAAACGGTCTTCGCCGGGGAAAGGCGTTTCGATTCCGCCGTTGAAGAAATAGGTGACGTGGGCGTACTTCTCGGTCTCGGCGATGCGGATGTTGCGCAAGTTCGCCTGAGCGAGCAGGTTCGCCAGCAGATTTTCCATCGATTCGGGCAGGATGACCATGGGCAGTGTGAACTGCTTGTCGTACTGGGTCATGCAGACGTAGTGGAGGTCTTTTGGAACGTCGCTGCGTGGGATCGTGGCGTCGAGTTCCTCTGCTCCTGGAAGATCGAGGCCGTTTAGCTTGGTCAGGCCGCTGTTGCGGGCGAGGACGCGGGTGATCTGGCGGGCGCGGTCGGCGCGGTAGTTGAAGTTGATGCAGACGTCTCCGTCGCGTACAAGGCCGACGGGACAGCCGTCGCTTCCGGTCACGACGAAGGGGACGACGAATTCATCGGTGATGCCGTTGTTGTAATACTCCTTCACGCGCTCGATAGGGTCGGCGTAGGATCCACCCTCGGCGTGTCCCTTGACCATTGCGTCGAAGGTCTTCAGCTCGCGCTCCCAGCGGCGGTCGCGGTCCATGGCGTAGTAGCGGCCGGAGACGCTGGCGATCTGGCCGACTCCGTACTCGGCAAACTTCTGCTGCAGCGCAGCGATGTATTCCGTGCCGCCGGTTGGCGCGGTATCACGGCCATCGAGGAAGACGTGCACGAAGACGTGTTTGAGACGGTGTTCAGCGGCCGCCTTGAGCAGGGCGTAGAGATGGCGTTGGTGGGAGTGGACTCCGCCATCAGAGAGCAGGCCTAGCAGATGCAGCCGGCGATTTTCATCGCCGGCGCGAATCATAGCTTCGGCGATCACCGGGTTCGAGGCGAACTCGCCGGCGGCAATCAGGGAGTCGATGCGGGTGATGTCCATGTGGACGATGCGACCCGCGCCGATATTCAGATGGCCGACTTCGCTGTTGCCCATCTGGCCGTCGGGCAGGCCGACGAAGTGATCGGAGGCGTGCAGGAGGGTATTGGGAAACTCAGCGAGCAGCTTGTCGTAGGTAGGCTTGCGGGCCAGCGCAATGGCGTTGGCATGGGTTTCCACCCGGTAGCCCCAGCCATCAAGGATGGCCAGGACCAGGGGTTTCTGATGGATCGACATGCGGCCTTTCGTGCTTAGTTCTGCGGGGTCGTGGTGGTCGGCGGCTTAGCCGGAGTGGCCGAAGGCGCCGGAGTTGTAGCCGGAGCGCTCGAACCAGAAGGGGCCCCTGGTGTGGGTGCACCGAGCGTCGGCGCAGGTTTGGGCGCGTGCTCATCGCGATACTTCTTCATTGCCGCCTCAATCTCGTCTTTATGCCGCGCCTGGACCTGCTGGCTGGCTTGTTGCTCTTGGCGCTGGATGGTCATCGCGCTTTCGCGATTCAGGATGGCCGCGTTGGCGAAATAATCCTTGCCGGCATCCGTCTTGGAAAAGTCGATCAGCTTGGCGGCGTCCTCTGTCGAGAGATACTTCTTGTAGACGTCGTAGAGCGCACCCTCATAGTCGATTTTCTTGAAGGAGGCATCGAGATCGTCCCAGACCGCGGTGGGCATGTAGGGATTCCGGACCTTGTTCTGGGCGATCATCTTGTCCCGATTCGCATCCATTTCGGCGACCTGCTTGTCGTATCCCAAGGCAACGTAGAGGACTTTCATCTGGTCGAGGGTAAGCGGATGTTCGGGAGCCTTGACTGCTGGTTCGCCATCCAGGCCGCTGATCTTGGGAGTGGTGGACTGAGGCGTGGCCGGCTTCGATGTTGCGGTGGAGGGGCTCGTGGGCGCCGTTTGGGCGGACGCGGTAACGGTGAGAAGAAAACCACATAGTGCGCACTGCAAAAACTTCATTCGATTCTCCTGATTTTCATTGCCAAATTTTCTTGCGAGAGTTCCGTGCAAAATCCTCGTGTCCGGCCCGCAGCTTCGGGCAGCGGTCAGCTTTCGTTACTCGCCAAAGTTGATCGACTCCAGACCAAGGTACTCGGCGGCCTGGCCAAGCTCTTCCTCGATGCGAAGGAGCTGGTTGTATTTCGCGATGCGGTCGGTGCGGGAAGCGGAACCGGTCTTGATTTGTCCAGCGCCGGTACCGACGGCGAGATCGGCGATGAAGGTGTCTTCGGTTTCGCCGCTGCGGTGCGAGATGACCGAGGTGTAGCCGTAGCGGCCGGCGAGTTGAATGGTCTCGAGTGTTTCGCTGACGGTGCCGATCTGGTTGACCTTGACCAGGATCGAGTTGGCGACGCCTTCGTCGATGCCGCGCTGCAGCCGTTCGGTATTGGTGACAAAAATATCGTCGCCGACAAGTTGAATGCGCTCGCCGAGCAGTTCGGTTAGATATTTCCAGCCATTCCAGTCGTCCTCGGCGAGGCCGTCTTCGAGCGAAATGATGGGATAGTGCTTGATCCAGCTCTCCCAGTACCGAGACATCTCTTCGCTGGTGTATTCACTCTTGTCGCTCTTCTTGAAGATGTAGAGGCCGCGCTCCTTGTCATAGAATTCGCTGGCCGCGGGATCGAGGGCGATGGCGATGTCTTCACCCGCCTTGTAGCCGGCGAGATCGATCGCTTCGACGATGACTTCGATCGCCTCGACGTTCGATTTCAGCATTGGAGCAAAGCCGCCTTCGTCGCCGACGGCAGTGGAGTAGCCGCGTTTCTTGAGCACTCCTTTGAGAGTGTGGAAGACCTCTGCACCCCAGCGCAGTGCGTCAGAAAAACGCTCGGCGCCGATGGGCATGACCATGAATTCCTGGAAGTCGACGTTGTTGTCGGAGTGGGCGCCGCCGTTGAGGATGTTCATCATCGGGGTGGGCAGAATGCAGGCATTCACGCCACCGAGATAGCGGTAGAGCGGAATATGAAGGGAATTCGCGGAGGCGCGGGCGGCGGCCATCGAAACCGCGAGGATCGCATTTGCGCCGAGCCGGGACTTGTTCGGGGTGCCGTCGAGCGAGACCATCGTCGCGTCGAGCAGACGCTGGTTGGTTGCGTCCATGCCGGCGAGCTCCGGAGCGAGGATGGTTTCGACGTTGTCAACCGCCTGGAGAACGCCTTTGCCGAGATAGTGGCTTTTATCGTTGTCGCGAAGTTCGACGGCCTCGTGTTCACCGGTGGACGCGCCGCTGGGCACGGCCGCCCGGCCCATCGCGCCGCTGGCCAGGACGACATCTGCCTCGACGGTGGGGTTTCCCCGCGAATCCAAAATCTCGCGGGCGTGAATTGCTGCAATTTCAGTCATTTCGCTCCTAACAATGTGGTGCTGCAAACGGTCTTTCAACTTTGGACGACGGTTGACCGGGATCGCATGTCCCGCCGTGCCGCCGATGGTTTCGATAAAGCTAGTCATTCCCAACCGGGTCTCCGCCTTGCGAATGGCGGGTGAAATATGGCGATAAGGGTTCATCTGGATTCTAACAAAGGGGCGGGGGCCCGTTTGCAGGCGAGCTGTGAGTACATCCCAGGCTGAGGTGAAATGCGTCAGCAATGATTCGTGGTTTCCCGTCTGGGCCCCGGAGGGATTTTCACCGCAAATCGTCGCGGACGCGTCTTCTGCAAGTAGCCCTAGTTGGCGCTGTGAACCGGTCCACTCTCCGCGAGGTCATCCTCCACTGCGTTCACCTGTTGGAGACGATAGCCGTCGCGCGTCCGTATGTGGTACTTCTGCATGTCTTTGCCCACCAGCTTCACGGTGATAGTGCGCCAGCCGTGATTGGGGTTTGGCTGAGGGTAATAGCTGATCGAATAGAGGTGCGCGAGGTCGTCGCGGATCGAGGCGAAGGCTTTCCCTTCATCTCTCCAGCTCTTGGAGAAATAGGCCTTGCCGCCGGTGGCCTTGCTCATGCGTTCGAAGACCGCGGTCGATGCCGGATCATTCATCGCGTCCCGAGTGCTGATCATATAGATGACCGTTCCGGTCGACTGAGCCAATTCGGCCACATCTTCCGGGGGAACGACGCTGGCGTTGTCGGGGCCGTTGGAGAAAACCACGATGACCTTGCGTCCCTTCACCCGAGCGGCATCCTTGACGGTCAGCAAGAGACAGTTGTAAAGGGCGGCGTCATCTCCCGCGACGGTGTTTCGTACGCCCTGCATGACGATTCCGCGGTCGGGGGTCAACGTCGCAGCACGGGACAGGTCACGGCTATACGAATAGATGGCTATCTTGCTCGAGTCTTGAAGTGACTGAACGAATCCGGCGATCGCATCCTGAGCGTAGACAAAGCCCCGATACATGTAATTGCTGGTATCGAAGAGAATAAAAACGCTGGCGTCGGTATAAGGTGACGCCGGTTTCGAGCTGACGGTAGATGCCCCGCCTGCGGATTCCGAGTCGACGGAGTTTGCGCTCCCCTCGGCGGAAGAATTTCCCTGCGTCGATCGGTTCGTGTCATTGCCGGCTTCAAAGGTCGCGATCTTCTGCGGTATCTTGTCTTCGGTAATGGAAAAATCCTGCGGACTGAGGCCGCTTACGTAATTGCCATCTTTATCGGTCACGGCGACGTTGAGTTGCACCAGGTTGACGCGGACCTTGATATGAGTTTGGTCGTCCTGCGCCGACGTGTGGATTGCAGCGCCGGCCAGAAAGGCTCCAAGAAGGCCGCAGGCGAGAACGTTGTTCCTAACCATGATCCATCCTCCTGTTGATACTGCCGGGCGAAGCTGTCTACGGCTGAGCGCTGGGCTCGGCGGCATGCAGCAGGGCAACCTTACCTTGCACCATATCGTCCCCTGCCTCGTGCATCGCGCGCTGTACCGCGGGCCAATCTTCGATATCAGTGGCGAAAATCTTCGAGACCATCAGCCGCGTGAGTTGAGGAGACAACACGTTCAGGGTCGCCGGCGAATCGTTTTTCTCGTCCGCTAGACGGGCCCAGTACAAGTTGTTGGACTCCCAGGATTCTCCGAACAGGCGATTGGAAATCCCTGAAAATGCGGGAAAAGGTTGTCCGTTCACCAACTGCCGTCCGTAGGTTTGTTCGAGCGTCGGGTGAGGCGTACCAAAGTCCCTCGATATGCGCTCGAGGCTGACCTCCGCCGAATTTTGTCGCAAGAGTTTGTCGAGCGCCTGGGCCACAGGCCCCAACGCCGCAGTCTCCTGGGGGAAGCGACGGCGGAACTCGACAGTCAGGTAGAAGGTGTCGGCTGGCGTCAGACGCGCCATGGCGTCGGCGACCCTCTTCTGCTGCAGCCCCATGTTGACTTGCCACAGTCTTTGCGGAGACAGTCGATCGGAGAGAATTGCGGTGATTTTATCGAGCAACTCCGGATTGCCGGCAGATGCCGACACGAGTTCCTCTCCAGTTTGTTGATAGAGCGCCACCGCATGCAGTTCCTTCGGAGTGACGTTCCACCAGCGCGCGACGGTTGCGCCCGCCAGCAGGCTGGGAACCAATTGCTGCCAGATCAATGCCTGCACATTGGCCGGGGAGATGAGGTCTTGCTCGGTGGCGGCCAGAACGAAGGGCAAGTCGGACAAGGACCCTATCAAATAGGCTCCGCCGCCGGCCGACGCTCCGGTGCCGAAGAGGCTGGCCGTCTGCCAAATGTGTTCTTCGCCAATGACCGTGACCCCGGCAAAATCATGGGAGCGCACGAACATCGGATTAATGTGAAGGACCTGCGAGCCAGGAGGTTCATAGTAAGCGTAGATCAAGCCCACCAGGGTGTCTCTGAGGAAGGGGGAAAGCTGGCCTCGAGCGGCTTCCAGTTTTGCCGGCGTACTGGGCTGCTCGATCAGCTTCACCAGGTCGGTATGAACCTGAAGGCCCGCGTGCCGCTGCCTAACCATATCCGGCGCCCATTCATATCTCTCGTTTTCGGTGAAGATAGGCCGCGGAAGTTCGAATTCTCGCAGACTTCCCGCCAGGGCAAGCACCTTTTCGCTTCGGGGCACTCCATGAGCCATGGCACGCAGCCCATCGCCGAGATCCAAAAGGGTATCGAGGGAGGTCAGTCGCTGATCGTCCATGACCGAGCGCATACGATCGGCCATCCCAGTGCGAATCTTGATTGCTTGTGGGCCCGTTTGCGGGGGTCCAGCCAGCATGTCGATAAGTTCGTCTTGCGATGGGCGGGTTTTGCCGGTCGCCACGAGCATGAGGCCGGCCAAAGATTTCTCGCCAGCATCGAAGAGTTGAACCGGGGCGCCAATTTTCTCGAAAGGCTGCATGACCGTCTGCCAGGACGAGTCGAGTTGTTCCTTCGGGAGCTCGCCCTGACGGGCGAGAATCTGCCACAAGCTTAAATTCGCCTGCAGGGTGCCGAGTGCGTCTCCGCGTAAATCCTGGTTCGAGATGCGATTGATCGATTCGGCGGTATGAATAAACCGGTTGATCGACGCATCGCTCAGCTCCGGGAACTCAGAAAAGATTGGATACCAACTGCGATATTCCGCGTAATTGTTTGCCATTAGAAGCAGGGTCTGAGCGGAGACCTTTTTCTGCGCCGGCCGTGCGTTATCCAGTGAGCTCAAACTTAGATAAATTTGCAGCGGTCCGCTGTCGGTATCGACCCATGAAGTCGAAACCAGAGCCTCTAACACCTGTTCGGGAGTGGTCGCGTGCCGGTTGCGCTTGCCGAGAATGAGCCGCCACATTTCAATGTCTCCCGGGATCCGGGGTTCGCCATTTGGCAACCATTGCTGCCGGGTGAAAAGCACCAGCAGCGCTGGTGCTCTACGGAAGGTGGCTCCCGAGGCGTAGCTTTTGGGCATGGAGCCGAGAAGTGCCTCGTATAGTCGCCTGAGCCGGGACCCTCGAGTGAGTTCCGCCTGCTGCGCCGGGTTGACACGGGCGAGAGAGTCGAAATACAAGGCCATCCATCCCCGATCCCGCTCAACAAGATTGACTACGAATTCTCCCGGCGATCTCGGGCTCGCGCCGACGAGATCTCTCCAATCCGACTCGGCGGCAGCACCGCCGGGAACCAGTACTCTTCGCGACCGAATGCAGAGTTCCGAGCCGTAGAAGTCGAAAACGTCGGCATAAGGCAGCAAAGTCTGCAACCCGACCGAGCGTTGCAAGAAGAGGCCGGTCTCAGGGTCGATTTTGGAGAACGCCCAATACAAACGGGCCACTTCCGGATCGCGGGTCAGGATATCCAGCAAATCCTGGCTGGCGAACTTCCTCGATCTGCCAGCGTTCGTCCAGTCGGTCCTCCTCAGCAGTACCGGGACCTGAGACGGCGCGTAGGAATAAACGAAGGGCGTGTCGGTTTGCAGCGATCGTTCGAGGCGCGTGAGAGGAAAACCGGAGTCGATGGTGATGAAAGCCCACTCCGCATTGAAAGTGACGAGAGAAGCGTCCGGGTGTCCGCATGGGTTGCGCAGAGTGTAGCCAAGCACTTGAAGCAGCGGTCCCGCTTCCGCGCAATGATCGATACGAATCTCGCCGTTCGGACCGGCGAGGGCCTCCAGTTCCCGCGCCTGGTGTATATACCGTTGCAACAGAAGCAGGAACTCCGTTTCATGGCCTTGCCGATAGCCGAGGAAATAAACGCTGCGGGCCAGCAGCGGAAGAACGCTTTCTGGCGGGATCTTTTGGCTGATTCCAGCCATCCGCAGCAACGACCTTAGTGGTCCGGGGACGGTGACCAGCTCAGGCTTCGCCAAGACCGGGTCAGAAGATAACGCGGAAGGCTGACTTGGTGAGCCACGGTCGCTGGCTGAGGCAGTGGCAGACAGCAGCAGAGCGAAGCAGCCCACTGTCCACAAGCCTATCCGACGGTGAGGATTTCTCATGACGCGACGCCTCCCGATCAACGCAGAAGAAGCACCTAAATCGCGCCGAAAACGAGACGTTCTAGACTCGCAGCGAAGTTCGCCGGCGCAAGCTCAACCCGGGTGACCGACTCGGACCAGCCACAACTCACTGGCTGGTCTATCTTTGCCAGTCCAGGGCCCTGCTTCTGAGGCTTTTCGCGAATCACACACGTTATACCACTATTGCGTGACAGAGGGCCTCAATCTTCTGCGCGGAAACGATTTGTGGACAGCTTTTGATTTAGCCGGGTCAATAAGACCTGGTCAAAAGATCCGGTCAAAATCCGATCTGCGGCGGGTTGCTGCAGTCCGCGAGCGCTGAGCTCTGGAGGAATTTTCCCGAAAGTTGTGTTGGAGATATTGCCGTTGACAGTGACAGGGCGCAATCGTCTCAACCGTTACTCCCAAGGTGCTCGGAGAAATTGGGTGGGGCATGCGGTGGTCCATTGGCGCATCATGGAAATTGGTGGTCAGTATCCACCGGGAGTGTGGACGAATGATGAGGAATCTACGAGTTGCGGCCGTATTGGTTGCCAGTACTGCGGCATTCTCGCCAAACCTGCATGGTCAGAGCCCGCAGAAGCCGAGCTCTTATAGCGGCGTGTCGCAGCCCCCTCCAGACGACACCATCACCAGCGACGCTCCGACCACCGCGGACCCATCGGCCACGCCGGTGACGAAACCGGTGCCGGTCCCGGCGGAGACGGCACCTGCGCCTGTACCCGCACCGGCGACCGCGAGCTCGGTTCCCACAACTCAGACGGTCGCCAAGCCGCCATGCAATTCCGAGGACCGGATGATCGGTGATCCCGATCCCTGTGAGACGCCGATTGTGGAGACCGCGCAACCGCAGCCGGCGAACGACGCAGACGCGGATATCGTAACCTCGGTGCCCACTCGTCCCGGAGAGCTTCCGGAAGGGACGATCATCAAAATAGCTTTGGACCAGGAGATTGCCAGCGGGGAATCGCAGGTGGGATCCGACTTTTCCGGGCGAGTTGCGGCAGATGTCGTCTCACTCGGCAAGGTGGCAATCCCTCAAGGCGCGCAAGTCGTTGGGAAGGTTGTCCAGGTAACAGAAGGCCATCGTTTTGGCAGCCCGGCAATGATCCGGTTGCGGCCTGATGTGGTGGTTCTGCCGGATGGTTCGCGTTATGTGTTGCGTGCGCAGGTGATCCAGACCAGCACCAAGTCGCGGGTCGATGACGAGGGCACGCTGAAGCCGGCATCCCGGATGAAGACCAATATCATCAAGGAAACGGCGGCCATTGGCGCCGGCGCGGTTACAGGGGCGATTATTGGGGGTGGTCCCGGGGCGCTGGTGGGCAGCATCATCGGCGCCGGAGTCATGACCACCAATATCCTGGTGCAGCATCCGGCGGATGTGAAGATTCCGAAGGATGCCACGCTGACGCTCAGCCTGACTCAGCCGATGTCGATCAGCCCCGAGATCGCCAGCAACACTCCGGGCGGCAGTAACTAAGCAACTAGTCGTCGCCCTTCCAGATAAAGGCACCAGGTTGCGGCAAGCCGATGTGTGCGAGGACGCGGTAGGCGAACTGGCGCGCCATCTCGGTTGAATCCGTGGGCAGGTTGTAGAACGATGGCATGACCGGGAAGATCACCGCTCCGGCGTCCGCCGAGACCGTCATATTTCTCAAGTGGATTTTGTTGAAGGGCGTTTCGCGGACGCACAGCAGTACGGGGCGGCGCTCTTTCAGACACACATCGGCGGCGCGCTCGATGAGGTTGCGGGCGAGACCGTTGGCGATTCCTCCGAGCGTGCCCATGCTGCATGGAAGCACGATCATTCCGTTCGAGGGATAGCTGCCACTGGCGATTCCCGCGCCGATGTCCCCTTCACTGAGTTGGACGATTTTCTCTGACGCGCTACCCAGGAGCTTTTCGACCAGCTGATTGCGGCCGCTGAGTTGGAGTTCCTCCGCCAAGACCCTCAGCGAGCTTTCTGAAGGAATGAAGTTGACCTGGGCGACGCGTTGGTCGGCGCTAAGGGCGGTGAGGAGCGCGCGGCCGAAGACTGCTCCGCTGGCGCCGGTGATGGCGATGGTGAGGTTCCAGCCGGAGTCCTGTTTTGTCGTCATTTGCCTAAAACTCTAGCAAAGACGGCGTCGACGTTGCTGAGCTGGCGAGAGAGGTCGAAGCTGTTTGCGATCTTTTCCGGGCTCAGTTGCGAGGTGATTGCAGGGTCGTTGCCAATCAGATCGCGGAATATCAGCTCTTCGCGCCAGGCACGTATGGCTTGCGTCTGTACCAGGCGATACGCGTCTTCGCGGGCCATGCCGGATTCGGCGAGATCGAGCAGCAGTTGGCCGCTGAAGATCAGGCCTCCGGTGCTTTCGAGGTTGCGCAACATGCGGGCGGGATAGACGAGCAGGTTGTCGATGAGCGCAGAGGTTTTTTCGAGCAGGTAATCGATGAGGATGGTGGAGTCGGGAAAAATCACTCGTTCGACGGAGGAGTGGGAGATGTCACGCTCATGCCAGAGAGCGATGTTCTCGTAAGCCGCCTGGGAGTTGGCGCGAACGACGCGGGCGAGTCCGCTGATCTGCTCGCTGGTGATGGGGTTGCGCTTGTGCGGCATCGCCGAGGAGCCTTTTTGTTTTTCAGAAAAGAACTCCTCAGCCTCGCGAACTTCGGTGCGCTGCAGGTGGCGAATCTCAGTCGCGATCTTGTCCAGCGTCGAGGTGATGATCGCGAGCGTAGAGATGTAGTGCGCATGGCGGTCGCGCTGGATAACCTGAGTGGCGACGGCCGCTGGTTCGAGGCCGAGGCGGGCGCAGATGCGCTCTTCGTGTTCAGGCTTGAGATGGCCGAAGGTGCCGACCGCGCCAGAGAACTTGCCGACGCGCATGCCTTCGGCGGCGGCGTGGAAGCGGGCGAGATTTCGCTGGGTCTCGGAGTACCAGTTGAGCAGCTTGAGTCCGAAGGTCGTCGGCTCGGCGTGGATGCCGTGGGTTCGTCCGATGGTCGGTGTGTGCTTGAATTCGAGGGCGCGCTTCTTGAGGACGCCGGCGAGTTTGTTTAGGCCTTCGGTGATGATGGCCGAGGCCGCTTTGATCTGCAGCGCTTGCGCAGTGTTGACGACATCGTTCGACGTCAGGCCGTAGTGCAGCCAGCGCGATTCGGGGCCGATCTTTTCGGCGACCGCCGTGGTGAAGGCGATGACGTCGTGCTTAACCTCAGCTTCGATCTCCTGGATTCGCCGGACATCAATCTCGCCGAGGGCATTTAAGTCATGAATTGCTTTTGCTGCCTCGACGGGGACGATACCGTCTTCGGCGAGGGTGTCGCTGGCGGCGCTCTCGACCGCGAGCCACATGCGGTATTTGTTCTCTTCAGTCCAGATGGCGCCCATTGCGGGGCGCGTGTATCGTGCGATCAATTAGCTTTCCTCGTATTCCTGCCTCCTCATTGTAGCTTTCTGCGCATCTCACCGTTCAGTATCCGCGGAGTAGAATCGACCTGTAGTTGAGAGGAAACACACAAACCTATATGGCTGAAGAAACCCATGATCTACCGGAGCTCGTAACCCTGGGAGAGTTTCCTGAACCGATGGAAGCGGAGATGGTAAAGCTGCGGCTGGAGTCTGCCGGGATCGAGACGTTTCTTTCCGGGGAAAATGCGGCGATCTTGTCGCCAGGGCTGGGACCGCTGCAATTGCAGGTCAGATCGGAGGACGCCGCCGACGCACGGTCGATTCTGGAGGACGTTGGCGAGCCGGGGGTGGTTAGTTCTTACACCGGGCAGGATTTGGAGCCGGAGAAGTCTTAGTCGCCAGCTAGCGAAGTGGTGGGTGCGAAAAGCGCAGGAGCCGCAGATTTTTCCGCTCTGCTTTCCACCCAGCGAGCCGGGACCCGGTTCGCGCTCCGGTCGAAACGACAAATCTTAGAGTAGTGGTCAAACTCTAGCTTACGCCGAGGCGTTCGCGCATCTCGGCGTGGAGAAATCCGCGGCCGGGGCGGTAGGGCTGTACCCACTCTCCATCGATGACGAACTGCGGGATGGCGCGCTTGCCAACATTGCGCAGAAGTTCTTCTGCAGCGCCGGGCGTGCGTTCGATGTTGACCTCGGTGTAGGCGATCTGGTGGTGGTCGAGGAAGCGCTTGGCTTCCCGGCAGTCGCGGCACCAGGGGGCTGTGTAGAGGGTGAGTGTCATTCTTGAAGGACTCTCGAAGAGGGTTTGATAAAGACCCAGGTTAGCTCCGCGAACCTCGGGCACCCGCACTGGTTCGAATTGGCAAACCCACGTCTCAGGATCGAGACGTGGGGCAACTAAACTACTTAAGCAGTGGTCTTGGCGCAGAACTCGTCGAAGGCTCGGGCGAGTTCGCCGGCGATGGCTTGGGCGGTGTTGATCTCAATCGCGGAACGCTGCATCAGGTAAACAAGCTTGCCGTCGCGGAGGATGGCCACGGCGGGCGAGGTCGGCGGATTGCCGGCGAAATAGGAGCGGGCGCGATCGGTGGCCTCGCGGTCCTGGCCGGCGAAGACGGTGACGGCCTGATCTGGTTTAGTCGCGTTCTGCAGGGCGAGACGTACGCCGGGGCGCATCTTGCCGGCGGCGCAACCGCAGATCGAGTTCACCACGACCAGGGTGGTGCCGGGCGCGGTCAGCGCCGCGTCCACTTCGGCGGCGGTCCTGATTTCTTTGATTCCCACCCGCGTCAACTCTTCACGCATGGGGATGACCATCATTTCGGGATACATTCGTTTCCTCCGGATATCTCGGCGACTGCCTTGATCTTATTGTAAAGCCTCAGTCAATGAGACGCGGCAGGGATTGGCCTTGGATCAATGCCTGGGCTGATACGCTCGATGGGATGGAAATTCTAGAGAACGTTCCGTTAGCGCCCTACACGACTTTCAAGATCGGGGGCCCGGCGCGATGGTTTGCCGAGGCGGCGAGCGAAGCCGACATTCTGGAGGCGGTGAGCTTTGCCCGCGAACGGGGTCTGCCTATTTTTGTGCTTGGCGGGGGCAGCAATCTGCTGGTTTCGGACTCTGGTTTTGGCGGATTGGTGTTGCGGATCGCATTGCGGGGGATTCGAGAGCATTTTGACGACGACACGCTGGTTTTACAAGCAGAGGCGGGCGAGGATTGGGACACTATGGTGAGCCATGCCGTCTCGCTTGATTGCGCCGGGATTGAATGCCTTGCGGGGATTCCCGGGACGGTTGGGGGAACTCCGGTCCAGAATGTCGGCGCTTATGGGCAGGAGGTCTCGGACAGCATTGTCGTGGTTCGGGCGCTGAACCTGCAATCCACAAGGTTTGTTGAGATGACGGCAGCGGAGTGCGAATTCGCCTACCGACAAAGCATCTTCAATACCTCGGCGAAGGGACAGTTCATTGTGACGAGAGTTGACTACGCGCTGGTGGCGGGTGGCCCTCCTACGCTCAACTACGCGGATTTGCAGCGACGTTTTCGGGGCGAGAGCGAAGCACCATCGCTGGCAGAGGTTGCGGATGCGGTGCGGACGATCCGCCGGTCGAAGGGGATGTTTCTGGTTGAAGGTGATCCGGATTGCGCGAGCGCGGGGAGTTTCTTCAAGAATCCTGTCGTCGATCAGGCGATGCTGGCGAAGATCGAAGCGGCGGTGCCAACGGGGACGAAGGTGCCGCAATATCCGGCTCCGGATGGCAAAGTGAAGTTGGCGGCGGCATGGCTTGTGGAACAGGCCGGATTTACGAAAGGCTATGGCGACGGGCGTGCGGGGATCTCAAGCCGTCATACTTTGGCGCTGGTGAACCGGGGTGGGGCTACGGCCGCCGAGGTGTTTGCGTTGAGTGAGGAGATTGTTACTCGTGTGGAGAAGAAGTTTGGGATCTGGCTGCGGCAGGAGCCCGTTCTGGTCCACTAAGCGCCAGCGCTACCAGTCGTTTCGCTACGGTTCAGTTCGAAGTGAAGCTCTCCCCGGAAGACGGAAGCTTTCGCGGGGGTTCCTCATGAAGTTCCTCATATAGTTCGTCTACTTTTGCTTTGGCTATGTCTAAAGCTCTCTTGCCGGCGGCCGTAATCTTGTAGACCCTTCGTTTGCGGCCGCCGACGTTCTTCAGGGCAGATTTCAAAAGGCCGCCGCGCTCCAGGCCATGCAGGAGCGGATAAAGAGTTCCAGGTCCGGTGCGATACCCATGATGGGCCAGCTCCTGCATCATGGCCAACCCGAAGACTGGCTCGTGCGCAGCGTGTACCAGCACGTGAATTCGTATGAGTCCGAAAAACAATTCCCGCTGTTGCTTTAACACAGGAATAAATATACCGCCGACCGTCGTTCCCGGATGGCATGATATCGAAGTTCGATATATGCTGGTCGAGAATGAACCTCGCCTCGGGCAAGACCAGAAGGGGTCTTCGTCGGCAAGTTGGGAGAGTCAATGAGGTCTGGCCGCAAATACTTAGTATTGGCCCTGTTTGCGATGGCCGTAGGCGTCCCGCGACTGTGGGCTCAGGGACCACCGTATCAAACCGACGATCCAGTGCCAGTTGACCTGCATCACTACGAGTTCTACATCTTCGGCGGCGTCGACGGCACTCCGGCGGAGATCGACTCGACAGGGCCAGCCTTCGAGTTCAACTGGGGCGCGATTCCCAGGGTGCAGCTTCACGGGATTCTGCCCTGGGGTGTGGTTGCGCCTTCGAATAATCCGGTGTATCTTCCCGGCGGAACCGGGCCCACGAACTTTGGCCTGACGGACATGGAACTGGGTACCAAGATCGCCTTCATTAAAGAGTCGCCGCACGTTCCACAGATCGGCACCTTTGTGATGTACGAGATGCCGACCGGCAACTATGACAAGGGGCTGGGCGTGGGCAAAGTCTGGTACAAGGTTCCAATCTGGCTGCAAAAGAACTCGGGAAAGTGGCTCTTCGATGGTGGCGCCGGGTATCAGATCGTCAAGCAGACAGGTTATCGGAGCTTTCCGTATACCGGATGGCTGGTGAAACGGGAGTTGAGCGAGAGGCTGGAACTGGGAGCCGAGGTCTTCGCCCATGGCCGCGAGGGCTTCGCTGCGGCCCAGACACAGTCGTCAACTCTGATTGACGTGGGCGGGTACTACCACTTCAAAAACCATCCCGGCGAGCAGTTTTTGCTTTGCTATGGCCACTCGGTCGCCGGCCAAACGGAAAACTACGCCTACGTGGGCATGTACTGGACCTGGGGCAAGGACGATAAGAACGACAAGAAGGACTCTGCAAGCAACGACTGGATGCCAAGGCCGATGAACGCAAGCGGATTCGAATGATCCGTGTCGCGGCCGCCGCGACGGCCGATGCGGGGAGGATAGACACATGGAGATCACGACACGCGGTCTCTGGACGATGATTCACGGGATGGGATTTGGTGCGCTTTATCTGATGGCGTGTTCGGGCGCGATCATAGGGATCAATCGTTCTGTCTTCTCGCAGACTTCGGCCGAGGCCGGCCTCGGCTCCGAGCGTTTCCTGACGGGTTATCTGGTCGCGATGGTTGTCCTCGCGTGGGGCGCTGTGCTCACTGGCGCCTATGTCGTCTATCCGTGGTATCGCGCCGTCCCGCCTCCCGGTACGCTTGATCTCTCGATGTTTCCGCAGCGCCTGCTGATGTCGAGCCCCAACACCGCCGGATGGCACTCACTGGGGATGGAGTGGAAAGAGTATGTTGCCTGGTTTGCCCCGATTTCGATCACGATGGTTGCGGTGGTCTTCGTAAGGTACGGAGGGGAACTCAAGAACCATCGGCAACTTCGCAACGCGGTGCTCGGCTTTGCCGCGGCTTCGTTCCTTGCGGCGGGCATCGCGGGCTTCTTCGGCGCGATGATCAACAAGAATGCGCCGGTCTATGGCGGTAAGACGATTCAAGTGGCAGGAGGGGAAAAAGAGTGAAGGCCGCACGCACTTCCGCACCCGCCGGTTCGGTAATGACCAACGGCTCCGGCGCGGCCGGGATACTCTCGGCTGGCGTTGGATGTCTTGTCTTAGCGCTCCTCGCCGCGGCCGGGGACAAGTCGCCATGGGTGAAGAGCTTGTTGAATTTCTACAAACCGACAGGACCGCTCTCGGGAGTAACCACGGTTGCCATTCTCATATGGCTTTGTCTTTGGGGGATTCTGGAATGGCGTTGGGAGAAAGAGACAGTCGCGATTGGAGGCATCTGCGCCGCGGCGCTCTTATTGCTGGGATTAAGCCTAGTGCTAACCTTTCCGCCCGTTGTCGATTTGTTCTGATGGTTCGTGACGAACCAGCTCTTCGAGAAAACGTTGCGGCGTGTGCGGGCGCCATCTCTGGCCTGATCGGGTTTAGACGCGCTCCTGCTGCTAGGCTAGAAGAGACAATGAATGACGTCGTCCATCAATTGCGCTGCACCGGTTGTGCTCGTGTGGTAGCGCAACGGGAGGCGCGCGGCAACTTTCGGTGCGCTGAGTGCGGCGAGTTGTTTGAAGTGGAGTATCCGGCGTGGAGCCCTGCTCCGGCGCAAGCGGCGGCTGCCAAGGGTCATGATGGGAATGGAGCGCTGGCGGGTGCGACGCTCTCACCGAAGCCTCGGGCGTGGTTGCCGAATGCGAGCGCGCTGCGCTGGCTTTGGAAGGAGCGACGACATTCGGCGCTGCCGATCGACCAGAGCGGTGTCTGGCGGTTTCGCGAGTTGTTGCCGATTCTCGATAGGCCGAACGATGCGGTGACGCTGCGTGAGGGGAACACCCCGCTGTATGGCATGCCGCGCTGCGCCGAGATTGTCGGCATGGACCATCTGTTGGGGAAGCATCAGGGGATGAATCCGACGGGGTCTTTCAAAGACACAGGCATGACGGCCGCGCTTTCGGTAGCGCGCGAGCGTGGGTTTGAGTGGGTGGCCTGCGCCTCGACCGGAAATACATCTGCTGCGATGGCCGCTTATGCGGCGCGGGCGGGAATGCGCTCTCTGGTACTCATTCCCGAGGGCAAGATTGCCTGGGGCAAGCTTTCACAGGCGATGGATTACGGCGCGCTCACCTGCCAGTTGCGTACCGATTTCGATGGCTGCGTGCGGGTGCTCGCCGAGGTGGTGGAGCGTTATCCGGTCTACCTGCTCAACTCGGTCAATCCGTATCGTTTGGAAGGGCAGAAGACTCCGGCGATGGAGATTGCCGAGGAACTGGAGTGGAATGTTCCCGACCACTTGATTGTGCCGGGCGGGAACTTGGCTAATTGTTCGGCGCTGGGCAAGGGATTTCTGGAGATGAAGCACCTAGGCCTGACGACCGCGATGCCGCGGATTTCGGTGATTCAGGCGGAGGGAGCGAATCCGCTTTATACCAGCATGAAGACGTCGCAGGGCATGGAACTTAGGCCTGTTCACGCTGACACGCGGGCGAGTGCGATTCGGATTGGCAATCCGGCTTCGTGGCGCAAGGCGGTTCGGATACTTCAGCAGACGAACGGCTATTGCGAGCAGGTCTCCGAAACCGAGATTGCAATTGCCAAGGCCGAGATTGGGCGCGAGGGAATTGGTTGCGAGCCGGCTTCGGCGGTGACGCTGGCGGGGTTGAAAAAGATGGTTGCCGATGGGCGGGTGAAGCCGACGGAAAATGTGGTGTTGTTGCTGACCGGGCATACGCTGAAGGATTCTGAATACACGCTGGATTTTCATCGCGGACAGCTGCTGACCGAGGCGGAATTGCGTGGTCATGAGCGAGTGATGGCTCCGCTGCGCTCGGATATGCCGGTGCTGGATGCTTCCGCCGATGCGGTGCTGCAGGCGCTCGAAGCGGGGGTGCGGCGATGAGCGCGGTGACGAGCAACGGCGTCGCGATATCCGGAGCTCAAGGTCAGGTTTCAGCGTCGGGTGAGAGGCTGCATTTGCGGCTGCCGGCGACTTCGGCGAATCTAGGGCCGGGCTTCGATACGGTTGCGCTAGCGTTGACGCTGGCGCTAGAGATCGATGCTGCGCGCTCACCGGAATTCCGCATCGAGGCGACTGGCAGGAACATTGACGTCTGCTCGTCGCTGCGGCGGAACCTGATGCTGGACGTGTATCAGAAGACCTTGGCAGCGAATGGCGCGGAAGTTGTCCCACTCACGCTTGAGATTCAGAACGAAATTCCTATCGGGATGGGTTGCGGGTCTTCGGCGGCAGTGCGGCTGGCCGGGGTCGCGCTGGCCAATCATTTTGGCGGACTTGGCTGGAGCCGGGAACAGATTCTGGATGAGGCTTCGCGGGTGGAGGGGCATCCCGACAACGCCGCTGCCTGCTGTCTGGGTGGGTTCACGGTGGCGGCGATGGATGCCGGCCATGTTCACGCGGTGAGCGTTGCTCCACCGGCGGGATGGCGCGTGTTGCTGGCGATGCCGGAGAATCCTTTGGCGACTACTGCTGCGCGTCAAGTGCTTCCGCGCAGCTATGACCAGGATGATGTGGTCTTCAACGTCCAACGCGCAAGCCTGATGACTGCGGCTTTCGCCACTGGGTGCGGTGAGTTGCTGCGGGTTGCGATGCAGGACCGGATGCATCAGCCGTTTCGTGGCGCGATTTGCCCGCTACTGCCGTGTTTGCTGCCACTTGCGGGGACGAAGGGGATTCTGGGGGTTGCGCTGAGCGGCGCTGGTCCATCGGTGCTGCTTGTGCTGGACGGCTCTTCACCGATCGAGGAGATTCGGGCGCTGGTTACGAGCCGGCTAAACGAACCGGCAGAGCTAATCGATTGTGGGATTGAGACTTCGCCGGCGGTGGTTGAGCCGGCGTTGGCGGCGAAATGACCCTGGTGCGACTTTCAGGGGCAAATAACATCTAATTGACTGTTATTCAGGGTTATTATCAAGATAATTCGCAAGGAGGAACATGGCTGGACTTGGAGTTTTTGAGGTAAATGATGGGACGTTCGAACAGGAGGTCCTGCGGTCCGAGTACCCTGTCCTGGTCGATTTCTGGGCTGCCTGGTGCGGGCCGTGCAGGGCGCTGGCGCCGGTCGTCGATGAGATTGCCGTCCAAAACCTTGGCAAGCTGAAGGTGATGAAGATGGACGTTAACAAGAACCCCGCGACGCCGGGACGTTTCGGCATCCGCGGCATTCCCGCGCTGCTCCTGTTCAAGGACGGCAAGGTCGCCGATCAGATCGTGGGCTTCGTGCCCAAGGACGTCATCGACAGGAGCATTGCCAAAGTGCTGAGCGACGCGGCCAGCAAGAGCATCGCCAAGGCACCGAACGGCACTGTCAACGCGACCGTTGCCAAAGCGCCCAGCGTTACAGTCAACGCCTAAGGTTTGAAGGGCCCGAAACGGTTTTCGGGCCTTTCGTGTGTCTGCTGGCGTCCGCATCGCTGGAACCGCAGGTCCTTCGACTGCGCGCCTACGGCGCTCCGCTCAGGATGACAAGCATTGGGTACGGCTACGCTTCAAGAGTATTTGCGGATCACTCCGAGGACTCTTCCCTGGATGGCTACGTTCTGGATTGGTACGTAGATCGGATCCATCTCAGTGTTTGAGGGTTGGAGGCGAACCAGCGGCCCTTCGATGTAGTAGCGCTTCAGGGTGGTCTCGGAGCCTTTGACCAGGGCGACGACGATCTCTCCCTGGCGGGCGACGCTGGTGCGCTCGACCAGCACGTAATCCCCATCGACAATATGCTCGTCGCGCATGGAATCGCCGCGGACGCGCAGGGCGAAGGCCTCTTTGCTGCCGACGATATCGCCGAGCGAGAGGGTTTCTGCGTTCTCGGTGGTCTCGACGGGTTGTCCGGCGGCGATGCGGCCGACCAGCGGCAGCCGCTCGACGACCCTATTGCGGCGGTTCAACGGGATGATGTCAATCGATCGGCTTCGGTTGTGTTCGCGCTGCAGTATGCCTTTGTTGGTCAGGTTGGTGATGTGCTTGTGGACGGTGGCGAGGGATTTGAGGCCCAGTCCGTGGGCGATCTCGTCGTAGGAGGGCGAGTATTCGTTCTTCCGCACGAAGTCGGTGAGGAAGTCGAGGACCTCTTTTTGCCTTCGGGTTACGGCCATGGAGAAATTATAGGGAAGAAAAAGCGAATGACAAGTGGTAATTTGCGGTGCGCTTCCCACTTAGTTACTCTCTGGCCAATCCTCTACCCCCCACCCCCACCCCCTATCTCTGTGAATAAGCGGTTTGTTTTCAGCAGCTTAGGGCGCCAAAGACCTGGGTAACGCGATGATTCTAAAGACTTTGCTCACAGAATCGCTCGTTTCAATAACTTAGGACCTATAAACGAGCCTTGGCCATTACCCTCAGCGGCTGAAATCGCTCTCCGACTGCCACGTTGATGGCACGGCTGGAAACCACGCCCCCTTTCAAGGGGCGCTCCTGGGGGCAACAGAAAAGGCGGCTTGCGCCGCCCCTTCTTGATCTCTATTTCTATTTTAGCAAGTTTGACCCTTTCACTACGCCAAGTCGGAGCAACTTTATCGCCAATGGAATGAGTTGGTTGCAAAGTATTTTCGGCTGGGGCTATTGACAGGCGTTGGGGTGAACCCCTTGGCTGAGACACAGTTTGGATTTTGACAGTTTGCCGTTTCCTAGTATCCGGTTACGATGGAAAGGAGGGTAAGAGTATGGCAACAGCGACTCTCGATTGGTCTCAATGCGCCGCCGTGGAGAGCATCCCCGGCAAGCGCAGCGGCGCGTGGGTGTTCAAAGGTACGCGGATGCCGGTTTCAACCGTGTTTGTGAACCTTCAGGATATGAGTGTTGACGAGCTGGTCGAAGAGTTCGGCGTGACCCGGGAACAGGTTCAAGCCGTCCTGCAATTCGCGGCGCGCAGCGCGGAAGCCGCGGCTCCGCGCCCATAGAGGCAACTTAAGTCTGTCCGTGCAGTTACAAAAGCCCGCCTTTAACAGTTCGTCGCGGACATTGATATTCGATCTTCCGGGTGAAGATTTTCGGCTTTCATTCTTGAACGCACCAAACGGAACGCCCTTGCCATTAGTTCAACGCGTCAGGGGACTAGACGAAAAGGCCTTTCACAAACTATCTGCAAATCCGTGATCTCCGGGAACCGGCGTTAGTTTCATAAAGGGTCCAATTTGACACGTTAACCATGCGAGTTTCCAAGGCTTTGCCGCGCCTGCGCGTTGTGCTACAAACGGACACATGGACAAGACTATTCGCAAGTACACCGACTTCGACGAGATGAAGGCCGACGAGTACCGCTATTGGCAGAGCCGCCCGGTACATGAGCGTGTAGCTGCGGTTTCTGAACTCACTCAAGAAGGCTATGCGATGAAAGGCGAGGCCCCGGATGTACCCAGACTTCAAAGAACTCTTGTCCATTTTGAACGAACACCGCGTTAAGTATCTTGTTGTTGGCGCTTACGCCGTTGGCGTTCACGCGCAGCCACGGGCAACAAAAGACATCGACATTCTGGTCAAAGCCGACCCGGAAAACGCCAAGGCGGTTTTTGCGGCCTTGGCGAAATTCGGCGCACCGCTTGAGGGCTTGACCGCCTCCGACTTCGCGGAGCCGGGTCCGTTCTTTCGCATGGGCGGTGCGCCGGTTGGCGTTGACGTTCTCACGAAGATACCCGGGATCGAGTTTGATGCAGCATGGCCGCACCGCGTTGAGGATGTCGTCGATGAGAAAACCGGCCTCAAGGCTGCCTTCATATGCGCCGATGACCTGATAACAGCGAAACTGGCGTCAGGCCGACTGCAAGACCTTGCCGACGCGGAGGCGGTTACAAAAGCGCAACGCCTCAGACGGTAAAAAAAGCCACACGAACCGACAAAGGGCTGTCCTAATCAGTAGCCGTCACTGTCTTATAAACGGTCGAACCTGAAACCGTCTCCAAGCCGGGGCGTGGAAGCGATTGCAAGAGGCTGGGACAGATTAGCCAACGGCGCGTTGCTGAAAGCGGCTGAGGAAGCTCGCTTCGACCTCCTGCTATCCACGGACAAAAACATCCAGTACCAACAAAACCTTAAAGGCCGCCGGATTGCCATCATGATCCTTGGCAATCCGCAGCGGCCCGCCGTGCATCGCTACATTGACCGGGTTATCGCGGCAGTGAACTCCGCCACACCGGGTAGCTATACAGAGGTGGAAATTCCGTTCGATTAGAACCTTTCTAAATTCAGCGATCGACGCCGCCCCGATCGTCGATCGACAAAGGCGGGCGTGAACTATTGGGGCCTTCCCTTCCCTGCACGATGCTAATCTAATTCCCTATTCATTTTCGCTTGTTTCACAAAGGGTAGTTGTGGCCCTAAAACCATGCCGTGAGTGCGGATCGCAAGTCAGCAGTCGAGCAAAGACTTGCCCGAAATGCGGCATCAAAACTCCTGTAAGAAGCTACCGCGCAATCTGGTTGCTTTTCATCCTCATCCTCTTGGTAGGCTTCGTTGCCAGTCAGCACTCACCAGACACAAGCCCTTCACCGACACCCTCACCGACACCCTCCGCACAGCAGCCCGCCCCAAAACAAAACGTCGATCTCAACGATGCCAAGGCCCTAGACGATGCATACGGTATAAACGGAGTGCTGCTCTGCGCTCAAGGTGCCGACGACTATCTCAACTCCATCGCCAAATACGAATACAAATGGGACGACCTCGGGTGGCTTGAGCAAAAGTTCGACCACTTCCGGCTCCTTGTACCTCAACCCGGCGTCCTGGTAATGACCTCCAACCACGCAAAACTTCAAAATGGCTTCGGGGCCTTCCAGCATATCGAGCTTGACTGTTACTACGACACGCAAGCACAAAAAGTGCTCCGCTATTCAATCGAACCAAACGACAGCCAATAGCTGACCCTTTTCATATGCGTCCGGCAGAAACAGCCGGAAGCGCCGCGCCGTGCTGGTAATCGCCAAGCTTGACCGACTAGGCCGCATTTTTGTGTCTTCGCATCCAGCCGAGCAGGGCCAAAGGTGGGAAAGCATAGTGATAATTCAGGCGCGGTGCCATTAAGTCTTCCAACTTCTCAATGCTGGAATTCCACAAAGCAAGGGCATCGACGAACAGCTTTTGATTCGCCATAATCGCTTCTGGCGGAAGCCCCTTGGGCAAACTCTTCCGACCGATGATCGTGAAGGATGCACTATTGAGTCGGCTAAGCAGGTCGTGGACCCCCGACTCCGGGCTAAATAGGAACTTAGACTCTCTGCTTGCAATTATGAAATCCGCTTGCAGAGCGGCGAAGGTTCCATCTTCCTCGCGCATCAGGGCTTGGTAGAATTTCACGGTTCGCACGTATATGTCGAATCGCTTATTGTAGAGGTCGAGCCGCAGTTTGTCGGCGCTGACCCACAAGGCGAAGAAAGCGACAACAAAAGCAAGAATGCTCACGGTGGTGGTCATCATAGAACCATTGTACAAATCTAAACGGATGTTTAGCCCCCGTTTATAACTCTCGACAAAATGATTCTTTTTGTAGATAGTTGGAAAAACCGGCCCGCTGTTTACGCGGGTTTCAGGGGCATTCGACCAGGGGAACTCTCGACAAAATGATGAACGGCGCAAAACCGGAAACACGGCGCCGCTATCTGTGTCAACCGTTTCATAATGGGTAGAACCTGAACCACGGCGGGAAGGCCCGTCAACCGCGGGGTTGGATGTTTCAGATTTGATGTATATCCAGCGGTGACCGAAGATCATTCGTCCGCGGTCGTCCAGAAAGCTGATTTTTTTGTCGCTTGCCGCAGACATATTCGACGGGAACGGGCTTTATCCCGAGCCTAGCTTTCCGAGAGCTTCATCATGACGAGACCGGTCACGATGAGTACGGCAGCTCCAATTCGCAGGAGGCTCGCTTGTTCGCCAAGAATGAAGATGCCGACCAGAAACGCGCCTATCGCGCCGATTCCGGTCCAGACTGTGTAAGACGTTCCGAGCGGTAGGGTCTTCATCGCGATCGATAACAGCGTGACGCTAATCAACATGGCCACGAGCGTGACGATGGATGGAACAACCTTTGTGAAGCCTTGGGATTGCTTCATGAAATAGGCCCAAACAACCTCGAACAAGCCCGCGATAATCAGCAGAATCCAAGCCATGTGAATCTCCTTCCACGGCGCGACCTTGAGGATCGCGCCGATCACTACCCAAAGCTGGGATGAACAGTTCCTCCAGCCTCTCCCGTCTCCTTGAACTACTGGTTGTAGCCCTTGGGGCCCACATGGAATCTAGTCAGTCGTCAGGAAGCGACTGGCGATCCCGGCTTCAATGTCCACTGCATCAACTCTCTCAGACTTCAGAGTCAAACTCTCCCGACGCTGATTTCACCGGACCATATCGAGGCTTCCCTGCATCGCAGGCGTGTTTTGCTGCAAATTGCTGGCAATGACTCCTTCGGTGGCTGAACCTTGTAGCCGGAGCCGGCAATGGCTCGGTTTGTCCTGCCGCTTCTTGACACCAGCGAGGCGCGACCTTTGATAATATCCAGAGCCAGAGTTGAATTTTGCGAATTCTCTGCTGGCCAGACTGTGGAGTGAACAGATGCTCACCAAATTGACTGTCAACAACGTGGCCGCGACGGTGGATGTTTCACCGGATATGCCCCTGCTGTGGGTGCTGCGCGATGTATTGAACATCAAAGGTCCCAAGTTCGGCTGTGGCGTAGGGCTATGCGGGGCTTGCACGGTGATGGTTGGCGGCGAGGCCATCCGCTCCTGCCTGACTACCGTGAGCAGTGTCAGTAGTCAACCGGTCATTACCATTGAAGGCCTTTCGCCGGATGGTCGGCATCCGGTACAGGTGGCCTGGGAAGCAATCGACGTGCCGCAGTGCGGCTACTGCCAGGCAGGCCAGATCATGTCGGCGGCTGCCCTGCTGCAGCATACACCGCACCCTACCGATGCAGAGATCGACGCTGCGATGAGTGGGAATCTATGCCGTTGCGGAACGTATACGCGTATTCGCCAGGCGATCCATCAAGCCGCACAAGCTGGTTTGGAAGCCAGCAAACAGTAAAGGATGGGCATACTTATGCGCATGCACCGGAGATCGTTTCTGCAGTTGACGGCACTTGCGGGCGGCGGGCTTGCCCTGGGTCTTTATCACTCTCCGCTGGCTATAGGCCAAGGTCCGGGAAAGCAGCCCGAACTGACGCCGCAGGCCTTTATCCACATCGCTTCGGATGGCACGATCACTATCATGGCGCGGGCCTCGGAGTCCGGCCAGGGCATGCGGAACATGCTGCCGATGCTGATTGCCGAGGAACTGGATGTTGACTGGAAGGACGTCCGAGTTCAGCAGGCCGACCTGGACGAAAAGATATACGGCCGGCAGTTTTCCGGAGGTTCCGCGAACACGCCGGCGGGCTGGGAGCCGATGCGGCGCGTCGGCGCAGCCGGACGCCAGTTGCTGGTCGCGGCCGCCGCGCAAGGCTGGGCCGTGCCTGCGGCAGAATGCACCACTGAATCCTGCCGCGTAATGCACGCCGCCTCAAAACGCTCCGTAAGCTATGCGGAGGTTGCCGCCAAAGCTGCCGCGCTGCCCGCGCCCGACCTGGCGACCGTGAAGCTCAAAGATCCCAAGGATTACCGCATTATCGGCCACTCGCAGCAGGGGGTCGACACTCCTAAGATTGTGACCGGCAAGCCGCTCTTTGGCATCGATGTCCAGCTGCCGGGAATGTTGTACGCAAGCATTGAAAAGGCCCCCGTATTCGCCGGCAAGGTGAAGAGCGCTAACCTCGATGAGATCAAAGCGCTGCCCGGCGTGCGACATGTCCTGGTTATCGATGGTGGCATCATTCCCGCGGCCTACACTCCATGGGAGCCAGGCATGGAACCGGGCATCGCCGTCGTTGCCGACACCTGGTGGCAAGCACAGCAGGCGCGCAAGAAACTCAAGGTCGATTGGGACTTGGGCCCCGCGGCTACGCAAAGTAGTGAAGGATTCGCCACCAAGGCGGCTGGATTGCTGACCGCGCCGCCGGAAAATACAGTCCGCCGGTACGGAGATGTGGACGCGGCGCTCAAGTCATCGGCGAAGACGGTCGAGGCGACTTACGAATATCCCTTCATTGCCCATGTCACGCTTGAGCCCCAGGGCTCCACTGCGCACTGGAAAGACGGCAAGCTTGAGATGTGGTCGACCAGCACACTGCCGGGTGATGGCCGCACATTGGTGGCCAAGACACTTGGCATTCAGGAGAGCGACATCACAACGCACATGGTGCGCTCAGGAGGCAGCTTTGGCCGAAGGCTGCAGAACGACTATCTGGTCGAGGCTGCCTGGATCGCGAAACGCGTGGACGCTCCGGTCAAGCTGCTCTGGTCGCGCGAAGATGACATCGCCCATGATCCCTTCCGTCCAGGCGGAACGTTTGGCCTGAAAGCGGGCCTTGACGCGCAAGGAAAGATGACTGTCTGGCGGCAGCATTTCGTCACCTTTGGAGACGGCAAGCACGCCACGTCCGGCGGCGGCATCGGACAGGACGCCTATCCAGCCGGCTTCCCTCCAGCCTATGCGCTTTACACATCCATGCAGCCCCTCATGCTGCGGACGGGAGCGTTGCGCGCGCCCGGCGATAATGCCTATTGCTGGGTTGCCCAGTCCTTCCTCGACGAGGTAGCTTATGCTGCTGGGCGCGATCCGCTCGAGTTCCAGCTCGACCTGCTAAGTAACAAGCAAATGCCCTGGTCTTCAGGAGAGCATGACGCCGTAGGCGATCACGAACCGACGGGAGCGTCAGTTCTTATCCCGGAGCGATACAAAGGCGTGTTGGAGTTAGTCGCAGAAAAGTCTAACTGGGCGAACCGGACGAAAACACCGGGACGCGGAATGGGAATAGCCGCATGGTTTTGCCATCTGGGCTACTTCGCCGAGGTTGCCGATGTCAGCGTTGATGACCAGAACCGGGTCACAGTGCATGAGGTCTGGGCAGCTGGAGACGTAGGCAGCCAGATCATCAACCCCAACGCAGCCGAGAGCATGGCGCAGGGCGGAATCATGGAAGGCATGGGCCACCTGGCCCAGGAAATCACCCTGAAGGACGGCCAGATACAGCAGTCAAACTTTTATGACTATCCACTGATGCGCATGAAGCAGGTTCCAAAAATCGAAGTTTATTGGCGCAAGACCGACTACGCACCAACTGGGCTTGGCGAACCGACTCTGCCGCCGATTCTACCCGCAGTGGGTAATGCTATCTTTGCAGCTACAGGCAAGAGAGTACGCACTCTGCCGCTTCAGCGCAGCGGGTTCAGTTGGGCTTAGGGCTGGAGCCTGAGCAACGAGAAACGGTCGGGTCGGCTTATCGATAGTTTCGATTCTCGGTTGACCAGAACTGGCCAATGCACTCACTGAGCATTTCAATTCGCGCAATACCCTTGCTAAGCGGCCGAAAAACCGGTTGGTCGCTCATGTGGCAGCATCTGGATTGCACTGGATACACGGCCGAGTCGCTATGACGGTCACGCCGGAGCGGTCGTGCTTACTCCACGCGCAAGGATTCCATGGGATCTAATTTTGAGGCGCGGGTGGCGGGGAGCCATACGGCGAATAGCGCTACGGCGCTTAATACCACCGGCACGGTTACAAATACGATCGGATCGTAGGGCTTGACTCCGAAGAGGAAGCTGGCGATGAAGCGGGTGACGGCGAAGGCTGCGCCAATGCCGACAATCGCACCGACGATCGCGAGTCGCATTCCCTGCCACACGACGAGATTGCGAATGCGCCCGCGGTCGGCGCCGAGCGCCATGCGGATGCCCATTTCCTGGGTGCGCTGCTGCACGGAGTAGGCCATGAGGCCGTAGATGCCGATGGCGGCGAGGATGAGCGCCGATGCTCCGAAGATGGAGAGCAGGAGCATGTTAAAGTCCTGGCGGGCGGTGGAGTGGACCACCACTTCTTCCATGGAACGGACGCGGGCGACGGGGAACCCTCCGCTGGCCTGACGGAGCTGCTCCGGCACGCTGGTCATGAACTGGTGCGGGTCAGTGTGGGTGCGGACGAGCCAGACGACGGGGCCGATGCCGGCGATGAGAGCATTCATGCCGTCGACCACCTGCGCCTGCGGGACGATCATGAGCGGGCGAGGGTCGCGGTTGAGACCGCCGTCGCGGATGTCGCCGACTATGCCGATGATCTGGCGCGCGGGTTCTTCAAACTGCGGGCCGACACCTTTGCCGATGACGATCTGCTGACCTACGGGATTCTCTTTTGGCCAGAATTTCTTCGCCATGGAGTCGTTGATGAGTACGACGCCGGGTGCTCCAGCCACGTCGATGTCTTTGAAGTCACGGCCGCTGAGGATGGGGATTTTGAAGACGTCGAAATAGCCGGGCGACGTGTCCATCCAGCCTGCGTTGCCCGTGTTGGGATCCTTGCCGAGCGGGCGGCCTACGACGTTGAAGGGCAAGCCGTAGCCGCCTTCAAGCGGCAGGCAACAGGTGGAGGCTGAGGCTTCGATTCCGGGGATGGCGTTGATGCGCTCGCGGCCGTTTTGCACCAGTTGAGCGACGCCGATGGTCTTTTGGAAGCGGTCACCGGTGAGGGACATTTCCATGGTGAGGACGTTGTGCGGGTTGAAGCCGGGGTCCACATTGCGCAGGGCGAGGAAGGTACGAATCAGCAGAGCGGCTCCTATGAGCAGGACGATCGCGAGCGAGACTTCACTGATGACGAGCAAGGAGCGGACTTTACTCTGGCGGAATCCTGTGCCGGAGCGGTTGCTGCTTTCCTTGAGCGTCGAGTTGAGGTCGGGGCGCGAGGCTCCAATGGCGGGGAACAATCCGAAGAGAATGCCGGTGAGCAGGGAAACGCCGACGGTGAAGGCCAGGACTCGCCAGTCGATGCCGACGGAGGCCCCGTGTTCGCCGATACGTGGAATGTCCCCAGGGCTGAGTGCGAGCAGGCCGCGCACCCCTAGGTAGCCGAGTATAAGCCCGAAGACGCCGCCGGTGAACGCCAGCAGAATGCTTTCGGTCAGAAGCTGGCGGACGATGCGGCCCCGTGTGGCTCCCATGGAGACGCGAATGGCGAATTCACGCTTGCGGCCGGAGGCGCGGACGAGGAGCAGGTTTGCCACGTTGGCGCAGGCGATGAGCAGGACCAGGCTGACGGCTCCGAGGAGAATGAAGAGCGATGAGCGAACTTCACTGACGATGCTGTCACGCAGAGGTTCGACGGCGAAGCCTTCCTTTGGCCCCATCACGCCCTCAGGGTAGCGGCGGCGAAACTGGTCGGCGGCGAGTTTAAGCTGAGCGTTGGCCTGGGCGAGGGTTACGCCGGGTTTGAGACGTCCGGCTGCGAGAAAGAAGTGGCCCTGGTTGGTGCTGTTGGGATCGATCTGGAAGGGCAGCCAGATGTCGGCTTCAGGGTCAGCGACGAAGGACTGGCGCAGGACCCCGACTATGGTGTAAGGCTCGTTCCCGAGCGAGAGCGCGCTGCCTACGATGTTGGGATTGCCACCGAATTTGCGCTGCCACAGCCCGTAGCTGATGACCACAACTTTGCCGCCGTTGGGCGAATCTTCCTGCTGCGTGAAAGTACGGCCCAGCATGACCGGCGCGCCAAAGAGGCGGAAATAGGCTTCGCTGACGTGGATGCCGTGGATCTGCTCGGGGTGGTCGCCCGTGAGATTGAAACCGGGGCCGCCGAAGTCGTAGGCACTGACGTCCTGCAAGACGCTGGTCTGCTGTCGCCAGTTGTTGAAGTTGGTGGGAGACGCGACGACTCCTTTGCCCTGGGGTGATGTGAGCATTAATTGAACGATGCGGTCCGCATCGGGATAAGTGAGCGGCTTGAGCAACACCGTGTTAACGACGGTGAAGATGGCGGTATTGGTTCCGATGCCGAGGGCCAGGGCTGCGACGGCTGCGAAGGTGAAGCCTGGATTCTTCAAGAGGCTGCGCAAGGAGTGCTTGAGGTCATGCCACAGGTTGGCCAAAGAGTATTCCTTTCCCGCTCTCGGTTTTGATCGCTTAGACGGAGCGGGGCCCAGATCGGTTCTTTGTTGTCTAGGAAACTGTACCTTATCGTGTCGGAAGTGCCGCCTCGGCGGCTGAGTTCAGCCAAAGGTTTCGCCCCGAGCCACCTCTAAAGTGTCCGCTTCCGGACAGGTCTACCCTGAAGCGGACAGATTGTTCCGCGGAGGCCGTGTACATTCATTGATTCTGAGCGGTTTACCGTTGGAGTAATTTGGCCCGGTACGTGCCCGTTCAATGGCGATGTTTTGAGGAACCTTTATGACACCTCCTCCGTATCCTCCGTCAGGAGGACGCCCAATGCGCCGCTTCACGATCTTCGCAACCGTTCTATTTCTCCTGGTAGTTGTCGGTTCCCGGCCAAGGGCCGCCAGCAGCCAGAGCAGGTCCCTATGTGTCTGCATGGCGACAAAGGCAGAATTGCTCATGAAGTCGTTCACAACGACCTCGGCCCGCACAACCACGCAAGCACCGTCCCAGCCGCAGGTTGCCGAAGCGGCGTCCGCCACCGAGTAAATACATAGCTCGATTGGAGGCCCCGATGGCTGCGAGCTGGAAATTTAAGGGAGGGAAGCTGTGCGTTACGGCCTTGGCCTCCTTTGCCTGCGGATCGCTACTCACAGCCCACCTGACCCATGTGCGGGAAGTGAAAGCCGACAGCAATCGGGTCTTCGAGCTGATGGTCTATTGAAACGGAGCCGGGCACACGGAGCCCGGCAAGGCGCCCGCGCTCGAATCTATCTTTAAAGATGTGTCGAACTACAGGCCAAACACGGGCTCGATGTCATTGGCTTTTGGGTACCGAGCGACGACTCGCCCGCCTGGAAAAGAACACGTTCGTCTACCTTGTCGCTCATCCCAACCAGGACGATGCGAAAAAGAACTTGGATGCACTTCATACGACCCGCTCTTTCTTCCTTACCGAAATGCGGCTGTGCCTTTGATCGAAAAAGTGAACGGAGAGTTCCAGGTTGACGAAGTGTTCATGCGTCCCACGGACTTCTCAGAGATGAAGTAGAACGGGGACTTGCTGAAACGCTCGGTCGAACTGCAGTTACATATGCCAGGTCAAACTGTATGTCCATTCTTGTCTTCACTTCACCCTTGTGACATATATTCTTTGACCATTGTCATGGCCTGGCTTATGGCCTTGGCGAAGGCTGCTACTGTGGCGGGGTCGGTCACTGCTGCGGCCGACCAGTTGAGAATGAAGGCGAAGTATACCCAGCGATCGCCGAAGAGCATTCCACCTGGGGCACAGATGGCGTGGTGTCCGGGCATGTCGATGCTGCCGCCTTTGCAGAATGCGCTGCCGCCTAGCGGCAGTGGCACGAGCCAGATGGCGTCGCCAGTGGAGAGGATTCTGCGGTATTCAGCGAGGGTGGCATCGTTTTTGAAGAATTCGCCCTGGAGCGCGCGGGAGTAGTAGGAGACGAAGTCTGCGGCCGAGGATGCGAGGGTCAGTACTTTATTGAGCGGTGGGTTCACCAGGGGGCTGTTTGCTGCGGCGCAGATGTCGGCCCATGAGAAGGTCTCGTAGTTTTTCGCGTTGAGAAGATATCCGAAGAAACCGCGCAGGCTGTTGGGGATCGCAGTGTTTTTCAACTGGGCTGTGGCGATCAGGCTGCGCACGTTGTCTGGGCCGACGAACTTGAGGAGCATGTCGGTAGCCGTGTTGTCGCTGTGCTCGATCATGGCTTCGAGGGTTGTTCTTTCGGAGACAGTGCCAATCAGATTTGGCGGATTGAAAGTGGCGCTGTCGAGGTTCCAGACGCTGGCGTCGAGGGTTAGCTGTTTTGCCTTCAGGGTTGCGACTACTCCGGGGGAATCGGCTTGGCGCAGGGCTTCGGCCAAGATAAAGGTCTTGATTGCGCTGCCGACAAACATCTGCTTGTCGGCATTCATGGTTACGGTGAGCTGAGGCTTGCCATTGATGGCAGGCGCGAGAATGCTGATTGCCTTGTCGCCGGGGACGGAGTCGAAGAGAGCCAGGATCTTGGGCGCCAGGACATTTGGGTCGCCAACCGGTGTTTGCGCGGTTGCCCAGGTGGTCGCGGTGAGGGGTGCTATCGCGGCGCTTCCGGCGAGGGCTTTGAGGACGCTTCGTCTGCTTGCCATGATTGTTTTCTCCTTGTTCGGTCGGAGTTGATCAGCTGTTTCGTGACGCCTTAGACTTCCACCTCAGTGGCCAAGGTGGTAAGGGTGTTCCTGGCGATTTTGGGGAGGACCAACGACGGCAGCATGGTCGAGATGGCTGCGTAGACGAGAAGTCCTCCGTAGAGGGCATCGTCGATGTGAAAGGACTCGTGCAGGATGCCGGCGATGACGAGGGTGAAGATGAGCGTCGGGATGAGCGCGACGGCGACGCGGAATCCGCCCTCGGGCGAGCGGCCGGAGAAGTAGCGGCACTCCACCCAATTCTTGCCGATGCGGATGGGAAGCACGATGACGGACATGGCGAGTCCATAGAGAAGCGCTTTGAGAACCAGCGCGTCAGAGGGAACGTCGAGGCCCTCGTGGAAGAAGTAGAAGGGGACGAAGAACGAGGCGAAGAGACGCACCGCGTGGAGGTTTTCATGGGAGGCGAGGGTGGTCATGCGTTTGGTGAGCAGGCCGGCTACCAGTCCGGCGACGAAGGCCCCAATCAATACGTGGACTCCGATGGCCTGGGTGATGACGGCGCAGATGATGCCGACCATGAGCAGGAGCGAGAATTCGGAGCCGGGAGCGAAGGGAACGACATATTTGCCCAGGGCGAGGAAGGCGAAGGGAGTCAGGACGATCAGCAGAGCAAGGATTGAACTGGAGATGGCAAGCGCGCGCACCGAGTCGGCATGGGAGAGTGCAAACAAGACCAGCAACGCGGTGATTTCGCCTGAGATGGCGCTGATGGAGACCTCGGTTTGCTCGTCGGGCGCAAGGCCCGAGTAGGGGAGGGTATCGAGGATGAATCCCGTGGACGGCGTGAAAAGGCCGAGCCCGAGCAGTGCCGCCGGTTGCCAGGGCATGTGCAAGTAGCGGATGGCAAGCCAGGCCGTGGCGATGAGGAATAGCGCACGGATGCCGAGGTGACCCATGAGGCGCGGGAGCTGTTTGCGGATCTCGACCAGATCGACCTCAAGGCCGGCGAGAAGGAAAAGTGACGCGATGCCCAGAGTGGAGACGACGGCTGCGACCCTGTCGGAGGTGAACGATTTGAAGACGATCGAGACGACGATGCCAAAGGCGAAGCAAGTGAGCGGCGCGGGCAGGCGAAAGCGCTGGAGGGCACGGGGGATGACGAGGAGTCCGAAGATGGCCGCGAGATAGATCAAAGTGGAGCTGGGAATATGCATTCCGCGCATTTCTCCAATGGCAGTGAGTTCGGAAGCCAGTACTCTTCGTCGGAATATACCAGAACAGAATCGAGTTTCTGCCTCGCATTGATGAGGCTTGGATTAGTACCTGTTAACAGGCCCTAGTTCGCTGCAGCTGGTGGGATTTCGTAGGGGAGATCCTGCAGGGTCGCCTTGCCGTTGATGTAGTCGATGCGCCAGATGCGGTCGAATTGCTGCGCGGGCCAGGGGTCGTAGGGCGGCGTGGCTCCGAGGGCGGTGGCGAGCTGGGGGATGGTTCCGTGGTGCCAGCTGATGAGGACGGTCTTTCCGGCGTATCTGCCGCTGAGGACTTCGGCGGCGAGGTCGGCGTAATTGTGGTCTTCGAAGTCCTGGTTGATTTGGATGTGTAACGCCTCTGCCAGCGGGATGACCGTGAGCGCCGAGCGGTTGGAGTGATGGCTGGGTGCGGCGGCGAAGATGTCCTGGGGCGTGGGGAGATCGGGTCTTACTCCGATGGGGACAAAGTCGTTGAGGAGGAGCTGAGCGCGTTCATAGCCGACGGCGGAGAGGTCGGGGTCTCCGTTGGGCAGCTTTTCGGCGTGGCGGATGATGAGGATGGTGGCTGGGGGTTTCGGGGCGGAGGCGGATCGGGCGTGGATTCCGGGCGAGCTCTGGCAGCCGGTCAGAGCGAGGGCCGGCCAGATGAAGAGGATTCCGGAGAGACGAAACGTGGTTCTGGTTGACGCCATCCCAATAGTGTTAACAGACCCTGGCAAGGATAGCGAATCGCTTTGCGTTGGTTGGGATGGTGCCCTCGAACTTCTTGCCTTTGAACTTATCGAGGGCACCCTGATTGGTTTACTTCGGTTGTGGGACGACGCGCAGGTAAGGCTTGATCGTCTTCCATCCGCCGGCGTATTTCTGTTTGGCTTCTTCGTCGGAGACCGAGGGCAGGATGATGACGTCGTCGCCCTGCTGCCAGTTGGCCGGGGTGGCGACCTTGTGCTTGGCCGTCAACTGCATCGAGTCGAGCACGCGGAGGATCTCGGGGAAGTTGCGTCCGGTGGACATGGGATAGCTCAACTGCAGCTTGATGCGCTTGTCGGGGCCGATGATGAAGACGGTGCGCACCGTGGCATTGTTGGCGGCGGTGCGGCCTTCGGAGGTTTCGCCGGAGTCGGCGGGGAGCATGTCGTAAAGTTTGGCGATCTTCAATTCAGTGTCGCCGATCATGGGATAGTTGACGGCGAAACCCTGGGTCTCTTCGATATCGACCGCCCATTTGCCGTGGCTGGAAACGGGATCGACGCTGAGTCCGACGACCTTGGTGTTGCGTTTCTGGAACTCAGGATAGAGGCCGGCGACGCTGCCGAGTTCGGTGGTGCAGACGGGGGTGAAGTCCTTGGGGTGGGAAAACAGAACTGCCCAGCCGTCACCGATCCACTCATGAAAGTTGATGGTTCCCTGGGTGGTTTCGGCGGTGAAATCGGGGGCGATGTCGTTGATGCGTAGAGACACTTTCTTCTCCTCAAATCTTCCGATGGCGGCAGGCACTTTCTTGCCGTATAGGAAGGATAGGGGGAATGTATTGCCGCCGCAAGGCGGACGGGTCCGTAGCGGGCGGGGTTGTTCTTTCGAAGCCGATTGTTTGTCGGGGACGAGCGAGATGCCGACGCCAGCCGCAACCGTTCCGAGTGGGGTGATTCGATGCTGGGCACTAATGGCCAACTGGATTCCGCATGGAACGAGCGCTTTCTGTCGATCCCATGATCGTTTTGTGCGAGAGTCAACGAAGGAGCCCTGGCTATTCGTATCGCAGTGCCGCAATTGGATCGACCTTCATGGCCCGCCGTGCGGGAATATATGAGGCAAGCAGCGAAGTTGCGACTAGAACAAGAGCGACTGCGCAAATGGTCGCCGGATCCATTGCACCGACACCGAAGAGAAGGTGAGCCATGAGATGGGTCAGCCCCAGTGCGGACGCAGTACCAATTGCAATGCCGAAGACGGCTAGACGCAGGCTCCCGCCGATGACCAACCGCAGCACGCTGCCTTGGCCAGCGCCTAGTGCCATGTGCACACCGATCTCGCGTGTTCGCTGAGCAATGGAATAAGAAAGCACGCTGTAAATCCCCAACGCAGACAGGACAAGCGCGAGCGCCGCAAAGGCCGACAGCAACACCATCACCATGCGGTGCTGCGCCACCAGCTCGCTCGTAACCTGGTCGAGTGTGGCGATGTCCGTCACCGGCTGGTTTTTGTCAACACGATGAATCTGCTGCACCACGGCTCGAACAAGACTTTGCGGATCGACAGTGGACGAAGTGCGAACCAACAGGTTCTGCGGCCCGTCGAGGAGCCATGGGAATTGCTCATACGGAATATAGATTCTGGGTGTCGGAGCTGCATCGGGTCCGTCGCTCAGCACGTTGGCAGTAACTGCGACCACGGATCGCCACGGTGCGCTCGGTGGCCCTACGCGCAGCCTCTTCCCTAGCGGATCCTGGCCCGGCCAATACACGCGCGCCAGCTCCTCATTCACAATCGCTACGCTTTCGGCCTGCTGCGTATCGTGCTGAGTAAAGCTCCGTCCGCGGAGCACATGGATTTTGAGTGTATTAAAATAGTCGGGGCCGGCGATCACATAATCGGCACTCGGCACCTGCCCAGCAGGGGGATTCGGCTGCTCGAAGATGGTGAACCATTGGCCCGCCCAGTCACCGACCGGCAGGCCGCGCGACACGCTCGCTGCTTCCACGCCAGGCAATGCCTTGACTGCGGCGACGACATCGGCCCAAAACTGGACGCGTGCCTGCGGGTGGTCATATCGCGCGCCCGACAGCGACACGTGAAGCCCGAGGACATTCTCAGGACGGAAACCGAGGTTCACATGGCCCAGATTCACAAGCGTTCGCACCATGAGTCCGGCCCCAACTAGGAGCACCATAGCGAGCGCAATTTCAGTCACCACGAGGGTGTTTCGAAAGCGCCGGCTCCGCGGACCGAGGAGGGAACTCTGGCTTGTCTCCTTCAACGTGTCGGTCACGTTTATCCGGGCGCTCTGGAACGCGGGGGCCAGGCCGAAGAGGATAGTTGTTCCGAGCGCAGTGACAAGAGCAAAGGCAAGCACCCGCAGATCCAATGCGCCCCGAGCGAGCCCGGGCGCGGCTTGTAACAGATACTTCGGAGCCAGCGCCGCCAGGCCTTTGCATCCCCAAAGAGCGAGCAAGACTCCCAGAACTCCGCCAGCGAGCGAAATCACCAAACTCTCCGTCAGAAGTTGGCGTATTATGCGGCGTTGGGTCGCGCCTAGGGCGTTCCTCACTGCGAACTCCCGTGCACGTCCAGCGCCTCGCGCTAGCAACAGGTTGGCCACATTGGCGCATGCAATCAGGAGCACAAACACGACAGCGCCCATGAGCAAAACCAGCGCCGAGCGCGAATCTCCTGAGAGCTTCACGCGCAGGCTCACTATCTGCGCCCTCCAACCTTTCAGGTCAGGGTATGCCTGCTCCAGCCGAACCGATACCTGATCCATCCGCTTCTGAGCCTGGTCCAGACTGATTCCGTGCCTAAGCCGCCCTACTCCAAAATAGTCATTCCACAAGTGCGCGGGCGAAAGCGCAACGCCTGCCAACCACATCTTCGGATTCTCTCCATAAGGCGACGCATACTGATGCGAGAAGTTCGCCGGCATGACTCCAACAATCGTGTAGCTCGCCCCATTCAATTGGATCACGCTGCCAATAGCATTTTCATCGCCGACGAAATGTCTTTGCCAGAAGCCATAACTCAGGATGGTGACGTGCGGCGCGCTCTCCTGATCGTCGTCGGGCAAAAAGAGGCGGCCCCGCAACGGGGCCGCGCCGAGTAGCGGGAACAGATTGCTCGAAACTATTTCGCAGGCGTCCTGTTCGGTTTCTCCAGCACCAGTCACCACACACGACCTTTGACTGTAGGCACCCAGATCGTCGAAGGCGCCGCTATCGCTGCGCCACGCCAGAATTTCGGGCGGCGAAATGGTATTGTCGTGGAACCCACGCGACGGGTTTTTCTGCTGAATGAACACCAGTCGGCCCGAATCCTTGAACGGCAGGGGCTTGAGCAGCACCATGTACACGGTGGAGAAAATCGCGGTAGTTGCGCCGATGCCCAGTGCCAAAGTCAGAACGGCGACGATGGTCGCCGCCGGGCTTCTCACCATCATTCGCAATCCGAATCGAACGTCCAGCCGTAGCCTATCCCACCATAGCCAGCGGTCCGATTCGTAAAAGCGCTCCTGCACCTGAGTCACATTGCCAAAAGCCCGCCGCGCCGCGGTCCGCGCTTCCTCCTCGCTCATCCCCGTCTCCTGCAGCCGCTCCATCTCAATTTGCAGATGGGCTTCGATCTCCTCGGTAAAATCGCTCACTTTGCGTTTGCGCTCGAACATCGCTTCAACTCGCCTCCGGTTCAGACCCCAGCACCCGCCCGATGGCCGTCGCCAGCCGCTTCCACTTCGTGGTTTCTTTGGCCAATTGCTTTCGGCCGGCTGCAGTCAGCGAATAGAAGCGCGCTCTGCGGTTGTTTGCCGAAGTCCCCCACTTCGCCGAAACCCAGCCGCGCTGCTCCAGCCGCTGCAGTGCGGGGTAAAGTGCGCCGTGTTCCACCAGCAGTTCCTGTTCCGAGGTCTGCAGTATCGCCAGCGCAATTCCCTGGCCATGCTGCGGCCCGAAGATCAGCGTGCGAAGGATCAGCAGATCCAGCGTGCCTTGCAACAATTCCAGCCGCTCTTTTTCGTCTTGGGTTGACATTTAACCCGAGTATGTCGCAACTTGGGTAAGATGTCAACCCGAAAGGCCGTTCCGATTGAAGCGGTTAGAGATGTGCCCTTCCCAATGCTGTGCCATTTGATCGGCTGCCCGGATTTGTGATTCCTGACAAGAAGGCTTGCTGGACGCGGTTGAAGCTGCGTCCGTGAAGAACAGCGGCCACGATGGTGCGGGTGGCGCGTGCGTCGCTGAGGCGCACGTAGCGGCAGCCGGCGTTGCGGTCTATGGCCATTTCAGGGACGAGCGAGATGCCGACTCCTGCGGCAACCATTCCAAAGAGGCTGCTGAACTGACCGCTCTCGAAGGCGATGCGCGGCGTGACGCGGGCTTTGGTGCACGCGGCGATGCTGAGGTCGCGGAAGCAGTGGCCGTCGCGCAGCATGACGAAGGACTCTCCGCGGAGATCTTTGAGGGCAAGGGATTTGGCTGCAGCGCGGGGATGATCGACGGGCAGCACGGCGAAGAGCGGTTCGGTGCGGAGGGGAAACAGCTCGAGGTCTTTGTGACGCAGCGGGAGGGCGAGAATCGCAAGATCGATCGACAGGTCGCGCAGGCCCTCGATCAGGACCGGCGTTGTTTCTTCAACGATGCGCAGTTTCGCTTCAGGATATTTCTTCGCAAAGGTCGTGGTGTAACGCGGCATCAGGTAGGGCGCGACGGTCGGGATCACGCCTACGGCTACGCTACCGCGAAGGTCCGCGCACTTGTCGGCGACGCTTGATCGCGCCGTCTCCATCTGGGTGAGAATTGAGCGGGCGTGGGGGAGAAAAGCGCGCCCGGCCTCAGTGAGGCGGACGCTGCGGCCCAAACGATCAAAAAGTTTTGCGCCTAAATCATTCTCGAGCTTGAGTACCTGCTGCGAGAGGGAAGGCTGGGCGACCTGGCAGCGCTCGGCAGCGCGGCTGAAACTGCTTGTTTCCGCGATCGCACAGACGTAACGCAGCTGATTAATTTCCATAGGAGATGCCTATACTCCGGATGGGAGCTATGTATTGGAACTATCTGTCTCCATGATGCTACATTCATTGGGTCGAGACAAACTACGTCGGGGCCAGCAGGCCCGGTAGTTGGACTCAACCTGTAAAAGGAGAAAATGTATGGCGACCGCAACAAAGTGCCCATTCAATCACGCCGCGGGCGAAGGCACATCAAATCGTGACTGGTGGCCGAGCCAGTTGAAGCTGAAGATCCTGCACCAGCACTCGTCCAAATCCGATCCGATGGACAAGGATTTCAACTATGCCGAGGCGTTCAAGAGCCTCGACCTGGACGCCGTGAAGCAGGACCTGCGGGCGCTGATGACTACCTCGCAGGACTGGTGGCCGGCGGACTTCGGCCACTACGGACCGTTGTTCATTCGCATGGCATGGCACAGCGCCGGAACGTACCGCATCGGCGATGGTCGCGGCGGCGCCGGGGCCGGCCAGCAGCGATTCGCTCCTCTCAATAGCTGGCCCGACAACGTCAGCCTTGACAAGGCGCGCCGGCTTATCTGGCCGATCAAGCAGAAGTATGGCAACAAAATTTCATGGGCCGACCTGATCATCCTCACCGGCAACGTTGCCCTGGAGTCGATGGGCTTCAAGACTTTTGGTTTTGCCGGTGGACGCGAAGACGTCTGGGAACCGGACGAGGACGTTTACTGGGGCACTGAGACCACCTGGCTGGGCGGCGACATTCGCTATGGCAAGGGAAAGGCCACTGATGAGGGCGTACTCGTGGCCGACGCGGCATTGCATGGGGTCGAGAAAGATCGTACCGGAGCCGGCGTCAATGAGCGACTCCTCGAGAATCCGCTCGGTGCGGTGCAGATGGGGCTGATCTATGTGAATCCGGAGGGCCCGGATGGCTATCCGGATCCTGTCGCCGCGGCACACGATATCCGCGAGACCTTTGCACGCATGGCGATGAACGATGAAGAAACCGTCGCGCTGATCGCTGGCGGACACACCTTCGGCAAGACCCATGGCGCTGCCCCTGCGTCGAACGTGGGTCCTGAGCCCGAAGGCGCGGGTCTTGAGGAACAGGGTCTTGGCTGGAAGAACAGCTATGGCAGCGGCGTTGGCGGCGACGCCATCACCAGCGGCATCGAAGTCATCTGGACGACCAAGCCGACAACATGGAGCACCGAGTTCTTTGACCACCTGTTTGGCTACGAATGGGAGCTGACCAAGAGCCCGGCCGGGGCGAACCAGTGGAAGCCGAAGGGTGATGCAGGCGCGGGTACCGTGCCCGATCCGCACGACCCCTCAAAGCGTCGTGCGCCTTCCATGCTGACCACGGACCTCGCTCTGCGTCTCGACCCTCTTTATGAAAAGATTTCGAGGCGCTTCCACAAGAATCCGGACCAGTTCGCCGATGCCTTCGCCCGTGCATGGTTCAAGCTGACGCACCGCGATATGGGGCCGCGCCCGCGTTATCTGGGCCCGGAAGTCCCTGCCGAAGAGCTGATCTGGCAAGACCCCATCCCTGAGGTCGATCACAAGCTGATCGAGGAGCAGGACATTGCCGCACTCAAGGGCAAGATACTGGCTTCTGGCCTGACGGTCTCGCAACTGGTTTCGACCGCCTGGGCGTCGGCGTCCACTTTCCGCGGCTCCGACAAGCGTGGCGGTGCGAACGGCGCCCGTATCCGCCTGACTCCGCAGAAGGATTGGCAAGCCAATCAGCCGGAGCAACTGGCGAAGGTGCTGAAGACGCTTGAAGGGATCCAGAGCGAATTCAATGGCAAACCATCTGACAGCAAGTCCAATGGTCACCAATCCGGCGGCAAGAAGGTGTCGCTGGCCGACCTGATCGTTCTGGCCGGTTGCGCAGGCGTCGAGCAGGCGGCGAAGAATGCGGGGCACACGGTGACCGTTCCCTTCGCACCGGGACGCACCGATGCCTCGCAAGAGCAAACCGATGTCGACTCTTTCGCGGTCCTCGAGCCGATCGCGGACGGCTTCCGCAATTACCTCAAAGGGAAATTCACGATACCTTCCGAGGCATTGCTGGTCGACAAGGCCCACCTACTGACGCTGACCGCGCCGGAGCTGACGGTCCTCGTCGGTGGTCTGCGGGTTCTGAATACTAACGTCGGACAGACAAAGCATGGCGTCTTCACCAAGCGGCCGGAGGCGCTGACCAACGACTTCTTCCTCAACCTGCTCGACATGGGTACTGAGTGGAAGCCGGTCTCAGACGCCCAGGACGTGTTTGAAGGGCGCGATCGTAAGACAGGCGCAGTCAAGTGGACGGGCACACGGGTCGATCTCGTCTTCGGTTCCAATTCCCAGCTTCGGGCCGTGGCCGAAGTCTACGGAAGTTCGGATGCGCAGGAGAAGTTTGTCCATGACTTTGTGGCGGCCTGGAACAAGGTGATGAACCTTGATCGCTTCGACCTTGCTTGATCTTGGAAGGTAGGCTGTAGAGCCTTGACGCTGCTCGAACTTCGACCCAGCACCGGATTTATGCCGGATTGGGTTGAGGTTCGAGCAGTTTTTGCTTGTGGACTGGTGCGGATGGGCACCCTTGGGGTGGCGTCCGCATGGAGAGCTGAGGACGGAGGATTTGATCCGCCCACCCTTCCCGCAAGAAGCGCGGGAAGGGTGGGGAACCCACAGCGGGAAGGATGGGGAACCCTTGGTTCTCACGTGGTTGGCCGAGGCTTGACGGCGAAGAACTGGATGGGGACAGGTGTTCCGGTTGGGTCGACGAGGCCGGGGTTGATGGTCTTGGTTTCGGTGAGTGTCGGCACATCGATGAAATGGACGAGATTGTCTCCGGCAGTGCCGACGAAGAAGGTGGAGTTGTCGGGGCTGAAGGCTCCGGCCAGCGGCGCGGTGGCGGTGCCAGAGAGCTTGACGTTGCTTAGCGTGCCGGCCTCTCCGAAGGTGGTGGCCAGAGTGTAAGCGGGCAGCAAGGGGCTAGCCGTGCCGGTGGGCGCCGTATAGGTGACAAAGGCAATGGTCGAGTCGGGCGAGGCGACGACCTGATCGATGGAAGCGGCCGTTACCGGCAGAGTCTGTGCGGGAACCGGCGCGGTTTGGAAGAGCAGACCCGCAGACGTGTTGACGCTTGGGCGGAGGCAGGTGCCGGTTGGCGCATCGGGAATGTTCTCGACGGGAACCCCGGGCGCGTCAGCTGATCCGAGATAAATGTCGCTGAGGGTGGTTGGGTTAGCGCCGAGAATATGGACGCGATCGGTGGTCGCGGTGATGTGATCGGTCGCGGGCAGGACAGTGCCTGCGGCCAGCGCGCCGGGGTAATAGACATACGGGGTGGTGGTGGTATTTGGGCAGAAGCTGTACGCGCTGCTAAGGTCTGGGCCGGTGAGGAAGACGCCCTCGGCGGGAATCGTGACTGCGATGTCCGGTGAGCAGAAAGGTGTGAATGGAGTGGTGGTGCTGGTGTAGTCGTTGTTATTGAGGTTGCAGCCCGCGCCGGTCTGGGTAGGCAGATTCGGGTAAACGCTCCAACCGGAATTGGTGTTGTGGATGTAGAGAGCATTCGGCCCAGTGACGTAGAGGGTCTGGCCGTCGGGGCTGAACTGGGCGCGGGTCGCGAGACCGCCAATCGAGGTGTGCGCGGCCGAGGTCACGGTGTAGAGGTAGATCACCTGGCGGACCTGGTCGGCGATGACGACGGTGGTGGAGTCAGGCGAAACGGCGAGGACCACGCCGGGGACGCTGGTGTCTTCCTTGCTCAGCGCATTCGTGGCGGCAGTAAAGATCATCAGTTCGCGGTAGTTCCCGAAATAGAGATTGTTGCCTCCCTGATCGAGCACCATGGAGTTGGGGATGTAGGGCAGCTTGATCGGCGAGCCGATGGTGCCGGTGGTGAGGTCGACGGCTTCGAAGAAGCTCGATTGCGGGCTGGCCATCCAAAGGTAGGTGCTGGTTCTGCCGGTGGAGGTAAGGCGCACCGAGTTACTGGCGATGGGGAGTCCAGTTCCAAGTTGGCCGATCTGAGTGATCAGCGAGGGGTTGCAGGTCGGCGGGCTGCAAACCGCGGTAATCGCCGCGGTCGATGGAAAGGTCGTAGAGACGGCTCCGCCGGTGCCCACGGATATCTCCAGGGGATTGGTGGAAGAGTAGCCGAGGGTAAGCCCGGTGATCGGATTGCCCTGGGTATCGGTGACGACCGTGGTCAAAGGCACGTTGGTTCCGGGCGTGACCGTCCCAACCGTCCCGTTGTCGGTGCTGGGGATGGTGCTGGGAATCTGCTAGCTGAATGCTGGCCGGCGGGCAGGTGTAGAGATTTCCCGCAGTGGAGCTGACGTTGGCGATGGCCGCGGTCACGGCGGTGGATCCGGGCTGATGGGCGGTCGCTACGCCGTACTGGTCGATGGTGGCGATGGCCGCGCTTACCGGAGTGTAGGTGAAGTGGCCGAGGTTTACGGAACAGTCGGGGACACCATAAGTATTGCCAGCCGGCGCGCAGAACGGAGTGGTCGCGCTGCTGGAGATATAGGCGACGGCGTCGAGCTGCGAGGTCTGGTTCTGCGAGAGGCAACCTTGATAGCCGGGTGCGCCGGTGGTGGGCGACGCGACGGACAATTGAATTGTGGTGACGGCGGGATGCACCCATACAGGGACGGTGTTGCTGGTGACGCCGTCGGCGGTAGCGGTCATCTGGACCAGGCAGGTCGTCCCAGTGCAGCCTGCGGCGATGGCGGCAGGGGTTGGCGCCGTGCAGATGGTGTAGTCGGGAATTCCGCCCGGGCTGTGGCGGTTCCAGGTGCCTCCGCAAAGGGTGCCGGTTGCGGAGACGTCTACAAGGTTCAGATTGGTGCTGCCGTAGACATAGGTGGAGACGGATTCCGCGCCTCCATTGCAGTTGGTGGCGCTGGGGGACTGCAGCTGGCCGGTCTGGCCAAAGGCGAGTGAGATGCCGGTGGTGTTTCCCGGGAGATTGATCGCGGCGACGGCGTTGGTCTTGAGTCCGTAGCCAAAACCGGACTTATTGCAGTAGTTGTTGGGATTGGTGCCTTTGCAGCCTGCGATCGAGAAACCTACTGGAAGGGAAAACACTAGCAAAACACTCAAAATCACGAACTGCTTCATGAAACCTCCCCGTCCAGGCAGACTCGCAGCGTTGGACGGTCACACCACTTTGAAAGTAATCCTGAGTGTAAAAGGTGCGGAGGGCTGAAGCAACTGTTGGGTGGGGCGGCGGTGGTGCAGTCGCCAGACCCGGGACGCGAAATAGGAACCGATGGGGCGCCTTAATGGGCGGGTAGGACGGTTGTCATCACCGGAGGTTGGGAAGCCACACCGATCGGGCTAATACGCTGGCGGCAGGCCAATTTTCTGGACGAGGTCGCGGTAGCGCGGGTCGTCATGCAGAAAGTCGTACGCGGGATCGGTCTGGATCCACAGAACATCCGGAGCACGCTGATTGTAGCCTTCTTCCAGTAACGAAAGGGCGGGCTCGCGTTCGCCGAGCTGCGCATAGTAGCAAGCCAGCTCTATAGGCGAAACGTATTTCTTCTTCGCCTGCTCTGTGCGCCGGGCCAGTTCCCATCGCACGAATGCCGGAAAGCCGCCCTGCTGATAGGCTCGCCGCGCATTGGCAGCCGATTTGGCGTCTCCGGTTACCTCGTGCAACTTCGCCCAGGCTTCCACCTGCTCCGGGTGCATGCCATTCAGCCGGTAAATGTCCGCCATATCGCTCAGGAAAGCCCTCGGATTCGTTTTCAGCCGCAGTTGCACATCTTCGAGTGCCGCATCATACTGCCGTGCGACCTTGTAGGCCTCGGCCATCGCCCATGGCTTCTCAAACGGGTTGATTTCCATCGCCTTCTTCTCGCTCTCGATTGCCTCCGCATTCCGGTTCAGAACTCCGAGGAGCTTGGCGCGCATGTGATACAACTCGGCGAATTGCGGATCGAGGCTGATCCCGCGCAGCAGCTCTCGATCGGCTGCTGCGAAATCCCAACGATGAAAGAAATAAGCCCCTGCCATGGCGAGGTGCGCTTCGGGCAGCGTCGGATCCAGCTGCAGGGCCTTGGCCGCAGTTTCTTCCGCAAGGCCCAAGCTGGTGCGCGGGTCGAGCCTCCCGCTCATTGTACCGGCTCCATAGTAGAACGCTATGCCCGCCCAGCCCGGCGCGTAATCCGGCTGAAGTTCGGTCGCCTTGAGGAAGTATTGCTTTGACTCCTCCAACCGGCCACTAAACCAGAGAAACCTCCCCTGCAGATAGGCATCGTGCGCGGCGGGATTGACGTAACGGGCCGCCGCTGCCGGTACAAAACGGTTGAGCCGCCTGGCGATCACCTGCGCGGCCTCATCCGGCAACGCAACGTCGTTGGTATCGCGGTCGTAGCTCTCTGCCCAGATGTGCGAGTCGTCGTCCGCCCGAATCAACTGGAGGGTCATGTGAACCTGATTGCCGGAACGCTCCACTGAGCCTTCGAGAATGCTATCCACGCCCAGCGCACGAGCGATCTCGGGCAAAGGCCGATGCGCGCCCTTATACTGCAATGTCGAGGTACGCGAAACAATACGTAGCGTCGAGTTCTTCGCCAGCATCGTCGTCAGCTCATCGGTCATTCCGTCCGCGAAATATTCCTGCCCAGGATCGCCCGAAAGATTTTCGAGCGGCAGTATGGCTAGCGAGCGAATGTTTGGTTCCGCAGCCTGATGCCGGCGCATCCAGGAACGCGCCGCTAGGCCAATCCCCGCAGCCGAGAGTAGAACGGCTGGAATCGCCCATACCAGCCACCACCAGCGCCGCGTGTGTGTTCGGGCGTTCTCCGGAGGAACGGCTTCAGGTGAAGGCAGAGCAAGCTCCGCTGCGGCCGCGAGTTGCGCCCCGTTAACCCCGGCTTCCACGCCTGCGGGAATTCCAGCGTCTTCAACGTTTGGCAAAGCGATCGGCGCGACAAACCGATATCCCTTGCCGGTCACAGTCTGGACGAATCGTGGATCCTCCGCGTCGTCCCGCAGGGTGTATCGAATCTTCCCGATCGCGGTGTTGATTCCGTGCTCGGTATCGACAAAAACTTCCCGCTCCCAAAGCCGTTCGGCAATCTCGGTCCGGGTGACCAGTTGGCCCCCGTGCTGAGCGAGCAGGATGAGGAGCTCCATCGGCTTTCGCTCGACGGGAATCAAATGCCCGTTTCGGGTGAGCTCGAACCGGCCGCAGTCAAGCCGGAAATCACCAAACTGATAAACCGGGGCCGCCATGGCACTCCCTACACAAGCGAAGTAGGAACGAAGAGACTCCAAGCATACCGCGTATGTCGCTCAATTTTAAGCCGATATTGGTTTACCAAAACTTCACCTTGCACTTTACCTCCTCTGCATTGCCTCTACGACTGCGGGAGGGCTTAGCTGTGAGGGCGGTCGGGCGAGCCCGACCGAGGAGGAAACAAATGAACACGAAATGCTGGAGGTTGGCGTCCGCGGTTGGCATGCTGGCCTTTGCGATGCTGATGATGCCGAATGCCCAGGCAACCTGCGGGCTTTTACCGAAAGCAGTCAAACCGATGAGTTGGAGCCCGCAGTACGGAGGCGCTCGCCTGATGCTGGCGGCGTTTCCGGACGAAGACTTCGGCAGAGGGGAAGCCGCACCGATTGTCGGAATGTGGCACGTGATATTCACCGCCAAAACCTTGAACGGCGCTACTATCCCCGACACCCCTATCGATAACGCACTGATCGTGTGGCACAGCGATCACACAGAAATCATGAACTCCGGACGGCCTCCCCAGGATGGGGATTTCTGCATGGGCGTGTGGGAGCGGACCGATAAATGTAAATACAAGCTGAATCACTTTGCCTGGGGCGGCAACGAATTCACTCCCGGAACGCCCAATGGCGTCGTTGGCGACCCGGCTGGGCCGACTCGTATCACCGAAACAGTCACGTTGAGCGACGATGGGAAGCGCTATTCGGGCACATTTACGCTGGACGCTTATGACACCTCAGGAAACCTGTCAACTTCCTTTACAGGGGCAATTACCGCAACACGCATCACGATGGAGACTAAAGTGACGGATCTGCTCTGAGCGACATCCTGGAGCCGATTTGAGGGGCGGTGGAAACTCAGGTCCACCGCTCTGTCGCTTTCTTTTGCGGAGTCGAGGTCAGGCTGATTATCCGATTTATTTCGGCATGTCGGGGCAGACGAATTCTTTGTCGATTGCGGTGAGCGTCACTTCGTGGACTTCGTGATTGCCGAAGGCGAGGGTTTGGCGGAGGCGCAAGTTGTGGCAGGTGAGGCTGAGGATGGCTGCGGTGAAAGCCAGGCGGTTAGCTTCGGTCGGCCCGGGAGGCGAAATAGCAACCGAAGGGGCGCCTCAATGTGGATTGGGCCCGGTAATCCTTGACTGGGGCCAAATCGGGGGTTATAGTCGATCATCGATATATCGATCATCGAGGTAGTATGCCAAAGCGTAGACTCGATCCATTGCCCTCGGCCGCGTTCCAGATTCTGCTGGCATTGACGGAGGGCGACTTGCATGGCTACGCGATCATGCGGCAGGTGGAAGAACAGACCGGCGGCCGCGCGCGTTTGGGGCCAGGGACGCTGTATAGCTCGATCCAGGGGCTGTTGGAAGAAGGGCTGATCGAAGAGGTTGGGGCAAACAGCGAAGGCGCGCCAGGCAAGGAGCGGCGGCGTACCTATCGGCTGACCACAGCCGGGCGCAGGCTGGCGCGTGCGGAGGCGGAGCGGCTTGCCGACGTGCTGCGAGTGGCGCGGGCCCGGAAGATTCTGCGGGGGGACTATGTCTGAAAAGATCTATACCCTTCTATTGCATCTTTATCCTTCGCGCTTCCGGCAGGAGTACGGCGAGGAAGCGCTGCAACTGGTCCGCGACCGCATGCGCGATGAAAGAGGGGCGTGGCGACGGCTGCGGCTGTGGGTGGACCTGCTGGCGGATTTAGCGACTTCGGCGCCCCGCGAACATTTCCGAACGCAAGCGGCGCTTGCGGCCGCTCCGCCGCAAGGGAGCGCGAGCGGCGTGCCGTCGTTCCGGATCCTCGAAGAAGAGCCCATACGATTCGGGACGCTGGTGATTGCGGGAGTGCTGGCTGCGGGGGCGCTGGGCATGGTGTTGATTCTGCTGAATCACGGCGGACGGTATCGCCCGGGAGCCGGGACGGCCGCAGCGAGCCAGCCCGTGGTGCGGTGGTCTCCGTCACCAAGCGCCGCGGGAATGCCGCAGGGCGACTCGGATGTAGAGGCGATGGGAGCTGGAGGTTCACGGTCGCAGGCTGGACCGGCAGGGGCACAATCGGCGGGCAGTGTGTTGTTTCAGGTTGACGCCGCGGAACGGCAGCGGGTGATCGATGCGGTGACCGAGAACCTGCGAGAGCATTATTTCGATTCTGGCGAAGGGGCGAAGATTGCGGACTCTGTGCTGGCGCATGCGAAACATGGCGACTACGATGCGATGACCGAGGGTGGAGTGTTTGCCGAGGCGCTGACGCGGCAGATGCGGGATGTGAGCCAGAATATGGACCTGGTAGTGGTCTACAGCGCGAGCGCACTGCCCAGCGGGCCTCCGCCTGGGGTCGAGGAGCGATATCGCTCGGCGATGCTGCAGAGCAATTGCAGCTTCGAGAAGGTAGAGGTGCTGGCGCACAACATCGGCTACGTGAAGCTGAATTCGTTTCCCGATGCTTCAATATGCCGGGAGACTGCCGTGGCGGAGATGGCGCGCTTGAACGGAGCGGACGCAGTGATCTTCGACCTGCGGAATAACGGTGGCGGATACGGGGACATGGTTTCACTGCTGGCGGGGTATCTCTTCACTCGGCCAACTTACATATATAGTCCGCGGGAAAATTCCTCGGCACAGTCGTGGACGCAGTCTCCAGTCGCGGGCAACAAGCTGGCTGACAAGCCGGTGTATGTTCTGACGTCGGGCGCGACGGCGTCTGCGGCGGAGCAGTTCTGCTACAACCTCAAAATGTTGAAGCGAGCGACGCTGGTGGGCGAGACGACGCGGGGCAGCGCACATGCGGGCGTGTTTCATCGCATTGACGATCACGTCGGGATGGGGATTCCCGAGGTGCGGGCGAAGAATCCTTATGGAAAGAACGATTGGGAAGGCGTGGGCGTGGAGCCGGATGTGAAAGTGAACGCGGCAGATGCGCTGGAGGCGGCGGAGAAGCTGGCGAAATTGGGGCGAGTCACAGGCCTGCGGCGGTAAGGGTGCAGGGCACGGCCCTCGGCTACTTCGGCATGTCGGGGCAGACGAATTCTTTGTCGATTGCGGTTAGCGTCACCTCGTGAACCTCGTGATTGCCGAAGGCGAGGGTTTGGCGGAGGCTTAAATCGTGGCTGTTGAGGCTGGTGATTGTGGCGGTGAAAGCGAGGCGGCCATCTTCGGTCACTTCGATTGTGCCGGGAGTCTTGGGATCGGCTTTCCAGGTGGCGATGCGGTAGGTTTCGACGCAGGAGGTTTCAAGCAGGGTGCCGTTGCGGAGGAAGATGTAGATGCTGCCGGAGTTGGGGTAGGGGGTCGCGCTGGTGATGCGCCAGATGTTGGCGAAGAGTGGGGTGAGGTCGGGGTTTGCGGTGGTGGCACTTTGGGTTGGGGCGGCGATGGCGCCCGTGGAGAGAAGTAGCGCGATAACGACTTGGCGGATCATCGGATTTCTCTCCCCGCGAAAACCCCAGGTCTCAAAAACGAGAGCTGGGGCACCCGGATTTGTGATGTTGCGGCCGGTGTCAACCGCAGATCCTTCGACTCCGCGCCGAAGCGCGTCGCTCAGGATGACAAAGCCACTCTTTCATTGCGCAGGCATGTATTTTTCAAACCAAGCCAGGGCGCGGGCGATGACGTCGCGCTGGTGTTCTGGATCGACGAAGCCGTGACCTTCATTCGGGTAAACGATGAGTTGTGTCGGGACGTGTTGGGTTTTGAGCGCGTGCCAGAACTCGAAGGACTGGGGGGCGGGACATTCGCCGTCGCGGTCGCCTACGACTGCCAGCGTGGGCGTCTTGACCTGGTGGATGAAGTTGATTGCGGACATCTTGGCGTAGACTCCGGGGTCGTCGTAGACGGATGCGCCCATAAAAGGGATCATCCACTGGTCGATGGAGTTCTCCCCGTAGTAGCTCTGCCAGTTGGAGATGCCGGCTCCGGCGACGGCGGCGCGGAAGCGATTGGTCTGGGTGACGGCGAACATGGTCATGAATCCACCATAGGACCAGCCGGTGAGGCCGACGCGCTCGGGGTCGATGTTGTGGGAGCGGGTGACGGCGTCGACTCCGGCGAGGATGTCGCGGAGGTCGCCGTAGCCGAAGTCCTTTCGGTTGGCCTGGGTGAAGGCTTCGCCCTGGCCGTAGCTGCCGCGCGGGTTGGGCATGAGGACGAAGTAGCCGAGGGCTGCGAAGGGAACCGGGCCGTAGCCGACTCTCGGCCAATGCGGGAGGGTGGCGGAGGAAGGGCCTCCGTGGACGTAGACGATGAGGGGGTATTTCTTTGTGGGGTCGTAGTCGGCGGGGTAGAGGAGCCAGCCCTGGACGTTGAACTCTTTGGGTCCGCTGTTGGGCGGGATGGTTGGTGAGGGCTGAACGGCGCTGGTCCAGGTGACGGATTCGGCTTTGCCCCAGGCTGGCTTTAGGTTCTCGTTGTAGTGAGTGATTTGCTTTTCTGTTGCCAGTTGTAGATGCCGGCTCCGGCGACGGCGCGCGGAAGCGTTGGTCTGGGTGACGGCGAACATGGTCATGAATCCGCCATAGGACCAGCCGGTGAGGCCGACGCGCTCGGGGTCGATGTTGTGGGAGCGGGTGACGGCGTCGACTCCGGCGAGGATGTCGCGGAGGTCGCCGTAGCCGAAGTCCTTTGCGGTTGGCCTGGGTGAAGGCTTCGCCTTGGCCGTAGCTGCCGCGCGGGTTGGGCATGAGGACGAAGTAGCCGAGAGCGGCGAAGGGTACTGGGCCGTATCCGACGCGCGGCCAGTGCGGGAGGGTGGCTGAGGATGGGCCTCCGTGACGTAGACGATGAGTGGGTATTTCTTTCGGGGTCGTAGTTGGCGGGGTAGAGGAGCCAGCCCTGGACGTTGAATTCTTTTAGGTCACTGTTGGGCGAGATTGTCGGTGAGGGCTGGACGGGGCTGATCCAGGTGACGGACTCGGCTTTGCCCCAGGCGGGTTTTAGGTTGTCGTTGTAGTGGGTGATTTGCTTGAGGCCCATGAGCGGGCCGGCCCAGACCTCGGGGGCTTCTCCGAACCCACTGCGAATGATGGCAATGTCATTGTTGTTGGCGATGGAGACGCTCATCTCAAGCACTCCCGAGCCGACGGATTCGGGGAGCGTCAAATCGTTGTCGCTGGATACTGACTGACGGGCGATCTCGTAGCCAAAGAGGTGGGCCGAGCCTCCGGCGATTTCGACGATGCCGAGCGTGTTGTCGTCAATCCAGGTGAACCACGCAGGCGAGGCCTTTCTGTCGGGAGTGATGTTAGTGGGGGAACCGCCGCTCGAGGTGATGGTGTAAATGTCTCCCCCGGTTGCGCCTTGATCGGACATTAAGCCTCCGATGAAGGCGATCTGCTTGCCATCGGGCGACCAACGGGGGACGGCGATCTGCAGGCCGTGGAGCGGGCCGGGTGTGTTGGCTGGGTCGAGCACCGTCGTCGGCACATCGCTGCTCAAGTGCTGGATGTAGAGTTTGGCGACCCACCAATTGTTTTCGCCGGGAGGCGGGGCGGCGATGTAGGCGAGTTCATCGGAGTTGGGCGACCAGTCGAATTCGTAGGTGTAGAGGTTGGCGGGTGTCACCAATGCAACTTTGCCGTCAGCGACTTGAACATCGGCGATGCGCTTGATTTCGAGGCCTTCTTCGCCGATGACTCCGGCGGCCGGTTTCTCGGCGGCGAGGGGGCTGGCGCGGCGGGTTGCTCCCTCAACGTAAAGGAAGGCGATCTGCTTGCCGTCGGGTGAGTAGGCTGGGGCTTCGGGGATTCCGTGAAGGTGAGTGAGGAGGCGGGGTGAGGTTTTGCTGCCGGGCTGAGCTAAATAGAAGTCGGATTGGGACTTATCAGCGCAATCGGAGAGGAACGCGAGGGTTTTTGAGTCGGGCGCCCAGGCGATGCTGGATTCGTCGCAGAACTCGCCTTTGGTTCCGGCGGTGATGCGGGTGGGCTTGTCCGGTGCAGAGAGGGGCGCGACTTCGATCTCGGTACCGTTGCGCTTGCCGCCGTCTTCGCCCGCCACGACCCAGGCGATCATCGCGCCGTCGGGGGAGATAGCGGTCTGATAGACGCTTCGGACCTTGCCGAGGTCGTTGAGGACGGAGTCGATGCGCGGGTCGCGTTTGGGTTCGGAGACAGTGGATTGCGCGACAAGACTGGATGCCAGTGAGAGGACCAGGGAGATCGAGGCAAAAGACAGAGCTTTGCGGGCGAGTGTAGGCATTGCAGAGGATGGTAGCAGCGATGGGTTGGTAGTTCCAGAAATATGGCTGGACTGAGCGGTGCAACGGGAATCTGTCTTTCCCACCCTTCGCGACGATGATGCCGTCGCGCAGGATGGGCACCTCGTTCGTTGCAGTGGGTGGAAGCAGGTATTTGTTCTTTGCTTGACCCTCGGGGTGCGAGTTGATATCTTTATCTAGTTCCGCGAGACAGCTTTTGCCGCATATTTCTGGCAGGAGCGTTTGTTTGTGTCCGCAGAAAGCCTCAATCTGGTCTATACTGTCTAAAGGCATTTGCCTGATTCGGTAGAGATCGTTGTTGTGCCTCTCTGGGGCCTTCCCTGAAAGACAGCCACTCGGAAACGAGTAACGTCTGAAGGCGAATCGCATAGGAGCCTGCGCCACCTTCCACCTGGGAAGGCTATGCAGGCCGGAACCACCGAAACGGAGTCGGCTTTCCCGTCGCCTAGTATTTGAAAAGGGGGCGAGGAAGCGCTCGGCCACCGTCGTGGTTTTAGTTCATAGGGTCTAAGTAAGGCTGCCCTGCGCAGAATTACTTGCGTGGCAGGAATTGGTTTGGGGCTTTCAGGGCATCTTGCGGCTAGTTTCCGCAACGTCCTGAAAATGCCTGCGTGGGAATGCGCGAGTTTCAGAAGGTTTGAGGAGTCAGGTTTGCCGACATTTAGCCAGCTAGTCAGGAAGGGCCGCACTGCGCCGAGGTATAAGACGGCGAGTCCGGCATTGCAGGGTTCGCCCCAGCGTCGCGGAGTCTGCACCCGCGTGTACACCCAGACCCCGAAGAAGCCGAACTCGGCGCTGCGCAAAGTCGCCCGCGTCAAGCTGACCAACGGGATCGAAGTGACGACCTACATCCCAGGCATCGGCCACAACCTGCAGGAGCACTCGATTGTGCTGATCCGCGGCGGCCGTGTGAAGGACCTGCCGGGCGTTCGCTATCACGTGGTGCGCGGGACTCTGGATTCGGTCGGCGTGGCCAACCGCAAGCAGAGCCGGTCGAAGTATGGGGCGAAGCGTCCCAAAGCAGCAGCCAAATAGAAATCAGGGACTAGGGACTTAGGGACTAGGGATTAGATAAGGGAACTATGCCGAGAAAAGGTCATATCGCTAAACGGGAAGTCGCAGCCGACCCCGTGTACAACTCGACGCTGGTGACGAAGTTTGTCAACTCGATGATGTGGGGCGGCAAGAAGTTGACCGCGCAGAGCATCTTCTACACCGCGATGACGAACCTTGAACAGCGCGGCGGGGACGAGGCGCTGAAGCTCTTCAAGAAGGCGGTCGAGAACTGCAAGCCGCTGCTCGAAGTCAAGAGTCGGCGTGTGGGCGGCGCGAACTACCAGGTGCCGATCGAAGTGAACCCGGAGCGGCGTACTTCGCTGGCGATCCGCTGGCTGGTGAACTACGGCCGGGCGCGCGGCGAGAAGGGCATGATCGACAAGCTGACCAACGAGCTGCTCGATGCGGCCAACGGGCGCGGCGCGGCGATGAAGAAGAAGGAAGACATTCACCGCATGGCCGAAGCGAACAAGGCTTTTGCACATTACCGGTGGTAGTTGTTTAGGGACTAGGGAAATAGGGACTAGGGACTAGGCAGTAAGTCGGGAGCTAAGTTTGATCGGCTCTTGATGACGCAGAAACGCAAGCAACCGCGGCCGTGGCCGCGAGAAGTAGAGAGAGATTCAAGTGCCGCGTCAAGTACCTCTAAATCGTTGCCGGAACATCGGAATCATGGCGCATATCGACGCCGGGAAGACGACTACGACCGAGCGCATCCTGTTTTATACCGGGATCACGCACCGGATCGGCGAAGTGCATGAAGGCACGGCGACCATGGACTACATGGAGCAGGAGCAGGAGCGCGGGATTACGATTACCTCCGCGGCGACAACCTGCACCTGGAAAGATATTCGCATCAATATTATTGACACCCCTGGCCACGTGGACTTTACCGCTGAGGTCGAGCGTTCGCTGCGCGTTCTGGACGGCGCGGTGGCGCTGTTTGATTCGGTTTCGGGTGTGCAGCCGCAGTCGGAGACGGTGTGGCGGCAGGGCGATAAGTACAAGGTCCCGAGGATTTGCTTTGTTAATAAGATGGACAAGGCGGGCGCGGATTTTGAGCACGTGATTGAGACGATCCGCAAGCGGCTGGGCGCGCGTCCGGTTGCGATTCAGATTCCGATTGGCGCCGAGGCGAATTTCAAGGGCGTCATCGACCTGATCGAGATGAAAGCGATCCTGTGGCACGACGAGACCATGGGCGCAAAGTATGACGTCGAAGAGATTCCTGAGAGCCTGAAGAAGAAGGCGGAAGCCTTCCGCATGCAGCTGGTTGAGTCGGTCGCCGAAAATGACGACGACATGCTGCACAAGTTCCTCGAGGGCGAGACCCCGACCGCTGAGGAGTTGAAGAAGGCGCTGCGCGGGGCGACGATCGGGATGAAGGTCTTCCCGGTGCTCTGCGGCACGGCATTTAAGAACAAGGGCGTGCAGACGCTGCTCGACGCGGTGGTAGATTATCTGCCGAGCCCGCTCGATGTTCCACCGGTGGTCGGTATCGATCCCGACGATTCGGAGAAGCAGGTCATTCGTGAAGCCAAGGACGATGCGCCGTTCTCCGCGCTGGGTTTCAAGACGATCAATGATCCTTTCGGCAAGCTGGGTTTCATTCGCATCTACTCGGGCCATCTGAAGACTGGCGACACGGTGCTCAATCCACGTACGGGCAAGACTGAGCGTATTGGCCGTCTGGTCAAGATGCATGCCAACAAGCGTGAGGACATCACCGAGATTTATGCCGGCGATATCTGCGCCTGCGTAGGTCTGAAGGAATTGAAGACGGGCGATACGCTGTGTGCACCGAACGCTCCGGTTGCTCTTAGCGCGATCAAGTTCCCGGATACGGTGATCTCGGTCGCGATCGAGCCGAAGACTAAGGCCGATCAGGAAAAGATGGGCATGGCGCTTGCCAAGCTGGCTGATGAAGATCCGACGTTCAAGGTCCGCACCGATGAGGAGTCCGGTCAGACGATCATCAGTGGCATGGGCGAGTTGCACCTTGAGATTCTGGTCGACCGCATGAAGCGCGAGCACAAGGTCGAAGCCAATGTGGGCGAGCCGCGGGTGGCGTTCCGCGAGACGATCCGCAAGACCGCCGAGGCCGAGGGCAAGTACATTCGCCAGACGGGTGGTTCGGGCAACTACGGGCACGTGAAGATTCGGCTGGAGCCGAACGAGCCGGGCAAGGGCTTCGAGTTTGTCAACGAGATTCGCGGCGGCGTGGTTCCGAAGGAATACATCAAGCCGACCGAGCAAGGAATTCGTGAGGCGCTGCACGCCGGTGTTCTGGCGGGTTATGAGTTGGTCGACTTCAAGGCGATCCTCTTCGACGGCAGCTACCACGACGTCGACTCGAACGAAATGGCGTTCAAGATCGCCGGATCGATGGCCTTCAAGGAAGCTGCGAAGAAGGCGAGTCCGGTGCTGCTCGAGCCGATGATGGCGGTAGAAGTGACTGTTCCCGAGGAACATATGGGGACGATCATCGGCGACATCAACTCGCGGCGTGGACGCATCGAGGGCATGGAGCACCTCGGGGGTTCGCAGATCATCAAGGCGATGGTGCCGCTCAAGGAGATGTTCGGGTATGTGAACGATATTCGGTCATCGACGCAAGGCCGCGCCTCCTACAGCATGCAGTTTGCGCATTACGAAGAGGCGCCGCGGATGATTTCGGACGAGATCATTGGCCGCAGCCAGGGCAAGTAAGTGTGGGTTTGAGTTAGTAAGTTCAGTATTAGATCGGGCCTGGAGCAAGTCGGTCCGGCGACGACAAACGCAGTAACTAGAGATAGCAGGGAAATAAGGGGACGGTATGGCGAAGGAGAAGTTTGACCGGTCGAAGCCGCATGTGAACGTGGGGACGATTGGACATATTGATCATGGCAAGACGACGCTGACGGCGGCGATCACGAAGGTATTGTCGAAGCACAACCCGAACATCAAGTTCCGTTCGTTCGACACGATTGATAACGCTCCGGAAGAGCGGGAGCGCGGCATCACGATCGCGACCGCGCACGTCGAGTACGAGACCAAGAACCGGCACTATGCGCACGTCGATTGCCCGGGCCACGCCGATTACATCAAGAACATGATCACCGGCGCGGCGCAGATGGATGGCGGCATTCTCGTCGTTGCTGCGACCGATGGCCCGATGCCGCAGACCAAGGAGCACGTGCTGCTGGCGCGCCAGGTCGGCGTTCCTTCGCTGGTGGTGTTTCTGAACAAGTGCGATGCGGTGGACGATCCTGAGTTGATCGACCTGGTGGAGATGGAAGTTCGCGAGCTGCTGTCGAAGTATGACTTTCCGGGCGACGATGTTCCGGTGATTCGCGGCTCGGCGCTGGGTGGATTGAACGGCGAGGCGGAGTGGGAAGCGAAGATCGACGAGCTGATGGATGCGGTGGACAAGTACGTTCCTCTTCCGGCGCGCGCGATCGATCAGCCGTTCCTGATGCCGATCGAAGACATCTTCTCGATCTCGGGACGCGGGACTGTGGTGACCGGACGTATTGAGCGTGGCAAGGTGAAGGTTGGCGAGGAAGCCGAGATTGTGGGCTTCCGCGACACTCGGAAGACGGTAGTCACCGGCGTTGAGATGTTCAAGAAGCAGCTGGATGAAGGTCTGGCGGGCGATAATGCCGGGCTTCTGCTTCGCGGCATTGCGAAGGAAGATGTGGAGCGCGGGATGGTGTTGGCCAAGCCTGGCTCGATCAAGCCGCACACCCAGTTCAAGGGCGAGATTTATGTGTTGTCGAAGGAAGAAGGTGGGCGTCACACTCCGTTCTTTAACGGGTACCGTCCGCAGTTCTACTTCCGCACCACGGACGTGACCGGAACGGCGAAGCTGCCTGAGGGTACGGAGATGGTGATGCCGGGGGACAATGTGTCGCTTGAGATCACCCTGCATACACCGGTGGCGATGGAGAAGGGTCTGCGGTTTGCGATTCGCGAAGGCGGACGCACCGTGGGCGCCGGGACGATTACGGACATCATCAAGTAAGTGGGTCGGATTTGACGAGTTAGCGGTGCTGGATAAGTGCCGCTAACTTGATAAGAGGGACGACATGGTAGGACAAAGAATAAGAATCCGGCTGAAGGCTTACGACTATCGCGTTCTCGATACTTCGACGGGCGAGATTGTTGACACCGCCAAGCGGACCGGAGCGCAGGTTGCGGGGCCGATTCCGTTGCCGACAGTGCGCAATCGTTATAACGTGCTGCGTTCGCCGCATGTGGACAAGAAGTCACGCGAAGAGTTTGAGATCCGCACGCACAAGCGGCTGATCGACATTCTCGAGCCGACCCAGCAGACGGTGGACGCGCTGATGAAGCTCGATCTGCCGGCTGGCGTGGACGTCGAGATCAAGGCTTTCGAGAAATAGGATTGGCCGTCCAGGCAAACGCGCCTTCCGGCGCAAGACATTAATGACAGCAAGACCCCGGCAGTGCCGAGTTAGGCATGATGAGGAGGAGAGACGATGGCAGTTACAGGGATTCTGGGTAAGAAGATCGGCATGACGCAGGTGTTTGACGAGCGTGGGGAGGTCCATCCCATCACCGTTCTGCAGGCCGGTCCTTGCGTGATTACGCAATTGAAGACGCTGGCCAAGGATGGTTATGACTCGGCGCAGATTGGGCTGATCGAGTTCGTAAAGGGCTCGAAGGTCAACAAGGCGCAGGCTGGTCACTTCGCGAAAAACAACGTTCCTCCGGTCAAGCTGGTGAAGGAAGTTCCGGTCGAGGTTGCGACGGCTTCCGGTGAAGAGGGCGAAGCCAATGGCAAGCTGAAGGCCGGCGACAAGGTACTGGTCGACATCTTTGCCGACGACAAGTATGTCGATGTCTCGGGCACCAGCAAGGGGCGCGGTTTTGCGGGCGTTATTCGCCGGCATGGTTTTGGCGGTGGTCCGAAGTCGCATGGACATATGTTCCAGGTGCAGGGCTCGATCGGCGCATCGTCTTTCCCATCGCGTGTTTTTCCTGGGCAGAGAATGCCGGGCCATATGGGCGCGGAGAAGGTCACCGTCCGCAATCTTCGGATTCGCGGCGTCGATCTGGACGAGAACCTGCTGATGGTTGAGGGTGCTGTTCCTGGTCCTCGCGATGGCTATGTGCTGATCTCGAAGTCGAAGTCCCCGCCGCGTGAGCGTCGTGGGTTCGGTGGCGCGGGCACGGTCGATCCGCTGAAGGCTTCGAAGAAGGCGTCGGCGGCCAAGAAGAAGTAGGGACTAGCCGTCCGGGTATTAAACGCTTCGCGCACTGCTTCGACGAAATGAGATTTAAGCATGATGCGAGTTTGCTTCGCATCCGGCTGAAAGAGAAAACGATGGCAAACGTAGATGTAATTGATCTCGGAGGACAGAAGGTAGGCTCGATCGAGCTGGCTGAGGAAGTCTTTGGTCCGAGCCAGGCGAACGAGGCGTTGCTCTGGGAGGCGGTCAAGCACTATCGCGCCGCGCTTAGACAGGGAACGGCCGCGACCAAGAACAAGAAGTTGGTCTCGGGCGCGGGCAAGAAGCTGTGGAAGCAGAAGGGAACGGGGC
>CAWDRO010000023.1:0-11449 GCA_963804735.1 uncultured Acidobacteriaceae bacterium | reverse complement strand
CAGCAATGCGCCAGGATTTACACTTCGCGAACCTGGCGGGCGAACAAGGACAGGAAGTGAGTGTTACGATTTCGCGATACGATTCGCGAAGTGAGGGAGGGCCATCGTGATCGTTCTGCAACAGCCTGGACATATGCTCAGCTTCAGCAGTCTGGAACAGATGGCGCTGGCCAACGGAGTGGCGGCCAGGCTCCTGATCGCCGCTCTCTTCGGAGGGCTGATCGGGCTCGACCTCGAGCTGCATCAGAAACCATCCGGCATCCGGACTAACCTGCTCATCTGTTTTGCGGCGGCACTGTTTACCTTTCTATCGCCCATCATTGCCGGCGCTGACAGCTCCAATAAGGGACAGATCGCCTCCAACATCGTTCAGGGCATTGGCTTTCTGGGTGCGGGCCTGATCCTGCAAAATCGCTATCGGGTGAGCGGCCTCACCAGCGCCGCAACTGTGTTTGCCGTGGCCTCGGTCGGGATGGGCGCCGGCGCCGGCCTGTATGTTACGGCCACGCTCGCCACGGCCACGATTTTGATCGTGCTCGAAGGAGTGGGCGTACTCAAGAGGCTTTAACCTGAAGCTGTATCTTCGCATCTACGAGGTGCGCGGCAACGATGCGACCGAGATAGAGCGCACGATTCTCAAGGCGATGGACAGCGAGCAACGGCATCTGGGTGGGCTTGAGCGAAGCACCATTGGCGGCATTCAACGCGCGACATTCACGGCGCAGGCGACCACCAAGGGACACGCCCGGCTTAAGAAGATGTTGCGGGAATGCGAGTGCGTCAATGAAGTGCTGAGCTTCCACAGTTCGGAGGACGATTGATTCGGTTTGTGAAGGCCCACGCCTGTGGCAACGATTTCCTGATTGTCGAAGCGAAGTCCGTCCCCGAAGGCGACCGGCGCGAGGTAGCGGTCCGTCTGTGTGCGCGCAACACGGGCGTGGGCGCCGATGGTGTCGAGTATCCTGGAGTGGACCGGCGAGCGGTCAGCAAGGATTAGGCTCTTCAATGCCGACGGCTCGATTGCTGAAATCTCCGGCAACGGAACTCGATGCGTGGCTGCCTGGATGGCCAGCGAAGAGGCCGCCATGGGAGATGTGTTCGCGATCGAGACCGACGCCGGGATGCGCGAATGTCGCCTCGTCTGATGTCGATTAGCGCTCTTTCGGATTGCTGTGGGATGGGCGTGCCAAAGGTTTCTAAATGCGCTGTGACGCTTACGGATAAAGCGGTAATTCAGGGGGCGTTTGTCTCGATGGGGAACCCGCACTTCGTGATTTTCACTGAGGCCACGAACTTCTCCGTCGCGGATTTGAGCTGGGAATCGATCGGACGAGAGATTTGTTTTCACGCAGATTTTCCCAACCACACGAATGTGGAATTTGTGCGAGCGATAGGTTCGCGAGAGATTGAAATTCGCATTTTCGAGCGCGGCGTGGGGCCGACGACCTCGTCAGGAACGGGGACCTGTTCATCGGCGGCTGCGTCAATCGCCTTGCGCGGGCTGGAGGCAGATCTGCTCGTCACCGCTCCGGGCGGTTCTCAGTTGGTGAGCTGGCCTGATGCTCAGTCAGAGATGACGCTCACCGGGTCGGCGGAATTGATCGCGACTGGAGAGGCTTTCTTATGACCGTACCCGTTCTCAAGCCGCCCGCCGTGGAAGTGGGAGCCAAGGTCGCGCTCATTGCTCCGGCCAGCTCGGCGAGATTCGAGCGGGTCGATGCGCGGTATTTCGGCATTGAAGGAATTTGGCTACAACCTGATCGAGGGCAAGTACCTCCGCGGGCACGCCTCGCACTATTTCTCGGGGACACTGGAGGAGCGGCTGCAGGATTTCCACAATGCCTTTGCTGACCCTGAGATCGCGGCGATCTTTTGTAGCCGCGGCGGTTACGGATCGAATTATCTGCTGGAAGATATCGATCTCGACTTGGTTCGGCACAACCCAAAACCCTTGTTTGGCTACAGCGACCTGAGCGTACTGCAGACCTGGCTGCTTGACAAGATCGGGCTTGTTTCTTTTCACGGCCCTATGGTCGCCGCAGATTTCTGTCGCGAAGGAGGTGTACATCATCCGAGCTTCAACGCAGCCATCACTGGCGGGATGGCATCCCTCGCTGCAGCGGAAGGGTTGCGCACGCTTCGTCCGGGAACCACCACGGGTACCTTGTACGGTGGATGCCTCAGCATGATCGTCTCATCGCTGGGCACTCCGTTTGCCGCCGAGACCGAAGGGAAGCTTCTCTTTCTTGAAGATGTGAACGTGAAACCTTATCAGATCGACCGTATGCTCAGGCAGATGATTCTGGCGGGCAAACTGGATGGAGTGAAAGGCGTCGTCTTTGGCGAAATGCAGGATTGTGCGAGTGAGCCGGGGCAGTTGGAGGCGGTCATTCTGCGCGTGCTTGAGCGCTTTGAAGGGCCGATAGGTTTTGGCCTGCGCTCCGGCCATGTCTCGCGCTCCAACGTTACGCTTCCGCTCGGAGTCGAGGTGGAATTGGACCTGAAAGCAAGTGGTAACGAGGGAGTGTCGAACCTTCGGTATCTCGAACCGGCGGTCCGGAATTGATCGAAATGCGGGCAACGAAGCACATTCATCTGATCGGCATATGCGGCACGGCGATGGCATCGCTGGCCGGGATGCTACAACTCAAGGGGCATCGCGTGACTGGCTCCGACATGGCGGCTTATCCGCCAATGTCAGACTTCCTCCGCCGACTCGGCATCGCGATAGCCGAACCATTTTCGGCGAAGAACCTCGAACCTGCGCCAGATTTGGTCATCGTGGGTAATGCTTTATCACGAGGAAATCCTGAAGTTGAATACATTCTGGATCGGCGCATTCCGTTTACGTCATTAGCGCGAGTCATTCACGATGAGTTCGTCGCCGGCCATGAGTCTCTGGTCGTCGCCGGAACGCACGGCAAGACCACAACGACGAGTATGTTGGCGTGGATCTATGAAGTCGCCGCGCGCCGTGATCCGCTGCTTGCCCCGTCATTTCTGATCGGGGGCATCGCGGAGAACTTCGGATCGAGTTTTCAGTTGCGCGATGGCCGACCTTTCATTATCGAAGGCGATGAATACGATACCGCATTCTTCGACAAGGGTCCGAAGTTCATGCACTACTTTCCCGACTCACTGATCCTGACCCATGTCGAGTTTGACCACGCCGATATTTACCGCGACCTGGATTCTGTAAAGACCGCATTCAAGCGGCTCGTAAACCTGGTGCCGGGGCGGGGAAGAGTTGTTGCTTTCGATGGCTCTGAAAATGTAACAGAGTGTGTGACAAAAGCATTTTGCTCGGTCGAGCGCTATGGCTTTCATGCGGAGTCTTTCTGGCGGCTTTCGGGCTTGACCCAGGAACAGGGGCATAGCAACTGGCGGGTACTTCGCGACGGTGTCGAATGCTGTGAGCTCATGCTGCCGATGGCCGGGGAACACAACGCCCTGAACGCGACGGCGGCGGCGGCGCTGGCCGCGGGCCAGGGCGTCGAGCTGGACGTGATCCGAGAGGCGCTTGGCACTTTTGCGAGCGTCAAGCGCCGGCTTGAAGTGAAGGCGGTCGTCGATGGAATCACGATCGTCGACGATTTCGCCCACCATCCAACTGCCATCCGCGAGACGCTGCGGGCTTTGCGCTCCTCGTATCCTGGTGCGCGGTTGTGGGCGGTCCTTGAGCCGCGATCGAACACGCTGCGGCGCAATATCTTTGAGCGCGAACTGGTCGAAGCGCTGGGCCTTGCGGACGAGATCGTTCTTGCCGGAGTTTTCAAGCAGGAGAGTATCCCTGAGGCAGAACGGCTTCATCCGGAGGCGATTCTGAGCGGACTGAAAGTTGCCGGGCATCGCGCCGAGCTGCATCCCGGTGCCGATGAGATCGTGGAAACGATAGCGCCGAGGCTTAAGAGCGGCGACGTTGTTGCAATTCTGTCTAATGGCGGCTTCGACGGAATCTATGAGAAGTTGCCCGAGCGCTTAACGGCGCGTTCGTCGGGAGTCGCGCGATGATCGCTTCGCTCACTCTCTTATTCGCGTATGTCGTGTTGGCAATTCCCGCGGCGCTGATCGGAATTCCGTGGACGCTGATTAGCGGTGACATTCGCTTCTTGTATCGATGGGCGATGTGGATTCTGCGCACCGGATTGCATCTGGCCGGGATTCGCATTGAATTTTCGGGTGGCGAGGTCGTGCCCCGCAGCACCGCCTGCATCTTCATGGCAAATCATGTGTCGAACCTCGACCCACCGATCCTTCTGCCGTTGATCCCAGGCCGGACGTCGGTCTACCTGAAGCGTTCGTTGATGAATATCCCTGTGCTCGGCTACGGCATGAAGCTTGGCGACTTTATTCCCGTCGACCGCGATGGCAGGCTCGAGAGCGCCAAAGAAAGTGTGCGCGTCGGCGTGCGCGTCCTAAAATCGGGGCTGCATGTGATGACCTTCGTGGAGGGCACGCGCTCGCGGACTGGGCGGCTCCAGTCCTTCAAGAAAGGCCCCTTTCATTTGGCGATGGAGTCTGGCGCGCCGGTCATTCCCGTTTCGATTTGGGGCACGGAAAGCATGATGAAAAAAGGTGGGTTGACGATTACTCCCGGCGTGGCCCATGTTCGGTTCCATGGACCGCTTTGGCCGCGCGACTATGCGAGCCGGGAGGAACTACTAGCCGCGACCAGAGCCACGATCGAGGCCGAACTTCCCGAATGGATGCATGCTGCGGAAGTCGATGTCTCGCGAGCCCCGGTGAAAACGCAAGTCTCTTAGCCTCGTAGTGTTCGGGTAAAATGACACAGCGAGGAACTATTTGATGAAGGCGTCGTAGCCCGCGCTGGAGAGTTTCTGGCGCATGGCCTTGGCATCGTCACGGCTATTGAACGGACCTACCTGGACGTGAAGAAGTTTGTCCTGTGGTTCGGTGCGGATGGTGGGGCTGAAGCCGTTCTTGCGCAGCGCGTCGGCCAGAGCCTCGGCATCGGGGCGATTCTTAACGGCGGCGATCTGCACGATGATGCTGCCATTACCGCTGGACGCAGCTGCAGGTTGGACAGTGGCTGGAGTTGGAACCGGTATCGGGGCAGTTGCTGCGCTTTGAATGACTGTCGACTTACGGGGACCCAAGTAGGCCGCAGGCGCCGTTTGCGGCGGGGCCTTTTGCTGCACTTGCGGTGCGGGGGTTGAGGCTACGTTGCCCTGAGTTGCCGCTGGCAACACGACGCGTGAAGCGTCCGCGGGCTGTTCAGGCACCAGCGCGGACGGTTTCGGCGCGGACGGATTCTCCGCTGGTTTGGGCGCAACGTAGAGCGGTTCTGATGAGACGTATGTGCCAGGGGTGCGATGACCCAGCATGTATCCAAAGCCGAAGAAGACCCCACAGACCAGCGCCAGGCCGAAGAAGATGCCGACCAGCGTGCCCATGCCAAGGCTCAGCTCTGTGCCGTCTTCGGCAAAATCTTCTTCTTCGTAGACGGCTGCGTGTCTCATTCAGTGTCCTTGGGAACGATAGTGGGAGTTACATCCGAAGGCGCAAAGTTCATGGTCTTGTTGAAGAGAGTCAACAACTCCAGCGGCAGCGGGAAGACGATTGTGGTGTTCTTTTCAACGCCGATCTCAGAGAGCGTCTGCAGATAGCGAAGTTGGAGCGTCATCGGCTGCGTCGCCATCAACTGGGCGGCGTCGACCAGCTTCTGCGCAGCGTTGAACTCACCCTCGGCATGAATGATCTTGGAACGTTTGTCGCGCTCCGCCTCGGCCTGCTTAGCCATGGCGCGCAGCATGGTTTCGGGCAGGTCCACCTGTTTCACTTCGACGCTGACTACTTTCACACCCCAGGGCTCGGTGCGCTGATCGATTATTGTCTGAATGCGCTGATTCAACGCGTCGCGATGCGAGAGCAATCCGTCGAGTTCGACTTCGCCTAAGACCGAGCGCAGGGTTGTTTGCGCGAACTGTGAGGTCTGGTAGACGTAGTTCGAAACCTCGAGGACGGCGCGGGAGGGATCGAGAACGCGCAGCGTGATGACTGCGTTGACCTTGATCGTGACGTTGTCGCGAGTGATGACGTCCTGCGGAGGAACTTCCAGAACTTCCTGCCGAAGCGAGACGCGAACGATCTGGTCGAAGGGACGGAAGACAAGGATAACTCCAGGGCCCTTGGGTTGGGGAAGCACCTTGCCGAGACGGAAGACAACCCCGCGTTCATATTCGCGAAGAATAATGATCGAGCTGAAGAGATAAAAGATCAGGATCGCGAAAAAAACAAGTACCGGGATGCTTGTCACAATGGCGCCTTTCTGAGGCCTAATTTTATAGCGGTTAGCGAGCTAGGTTAGGGGTTAGTTAGCTCCGGAATACCGACGGGAATCCGGTCTACCAACAGGGTTAGATTGCGTACTGCGCGCACCTGGACCTTCTCCCCGGGCGCGATGGGGACCGGCGATTCGGCTTGCCAGAGTTCGCCGTGGACCAGCACCTGGCCCGATGGCGAGAGCGGCTGCTGCGCGACAGCGGTCTGGCCGATGAGGGCGTCGACCCCCACCAGCGATTTATTGCGTCGGGCGCGGATCGCCAATCGCACCACAAAGAGCGTGATCAGGCCGAAGGCTGCGCCTGCGGCAATGGCGGTCGCCGGGTGCACGCGAAGCTCGGGAATAGGCCCATCGACAAGAGTGAGCAGACCGAAGACCAGGCACACGGTGCCGGTGCCGGCAAGGACCCCGTGGCTGGCGAACTTTGCCTCCAGGACCAGCAGAGCCAATGCGCCAACGATCAGCATCACCGCTGTATAGCGGATTGGCAACAGGTTCAACGAGAAGAGCGAGATCAAGACAAGCAGCGTACCCAGCGCCCCGGGAACGATGGTGCCGGGGGCATTGAATTCGAGATAGATCAACAGACCACCAATGATAAGAAGGAGCACAGCCAGGTTGGGATCGGTTAGCTTGTCCAGCAACCTCTCCCGCAGGACTGGATCGACCACCACGAGTTCCGCGCCTTTGGTATCCAGCGTCGTCGAGCTTCCATTGAATCGGGTGATCGTTTTGCCGCCAACAGCATCGAGCAAGTCGCGATCGTTTGTGGCAACCAGTGTTATCAGATTGAGCTTGAGCGCTTCCTGTTCGGTGTAGGACTTGGAGTTGAGCACCGCGTCTTCGGCCGCCGAGGTGTTGCGGTTGCGTCGGGCCACGAAGGAGCGGAGAAAGGCAGTAGTGTCGTTCTCCATCTTCTGCTTCATGACGGGATCGATCTGGCCGCCGCCCTCGATGACTGGGTGGGAGGCTCCGGCATTGGTGCCGGGGGCCATTGCGGCAATGTCGGCAGCCTCGAGAATGAAGAAACCTGCCGAGCCCGCGCGGCTGCCCGAGGGCGCCACATATACGATCACCGGAATGGCGGAATCCAGAATCTGCCGAACCATGTCGCGAGTGGTTTCCAGCAGGCCGCCGGGGGTATTGAGCTCGATGAGGACTGCTTCCGCATGCAATTCTTCAGCCCGCTTGAGGCCGCGAACGAGGTATTCGTCACTGATCGGTTGAATGGTGTCGTCCAAGTGCAGGACGACCACTTGCGGAGGGGCGGCATGGCAGAAAGGTGCAAGAAAAGGGGCTAGCGACAAAATGAGAAGGGTGAGAACGTGGCGGCTTCGGCTGCGGTTTTTCACTGCACCTGCACCTGCTGACCCTTCGATTGTAGCGCCTGGCGCAAGCCGAGCGCGGCGGCGTTCTTTGGATCCAGTTGCAGGGCCTGGCTCACCTCGCCGGCCGCGGATGAGAGCTGATTGCCTTGCAGGTCGAGGCGGGCGAGCACCACGTGGGCATCGGCATTCGGTTTCAGCAGCAGCGCCTGCTTGGCCTCCAGCCGGGCGTTCGCGGCATCGCCGCTTCGTTCACGAACCTCGGCCAGACCGGCATGGGCTGCGGCATTAGCTGAATCGGCCGCGATTGCGTTCTGGAACTGGCGTTCCGCCTCCAGCAGCAGGCCGCTATTCAGATATCGGACCCCGGCCTCGGTCAAGGCGGCAGATCGGGCGGCTGCGGGCTGGTTGGCCAACTTCATCGCCTCCATCTGTTCGATCTCATACGCTGCCTGGCGGAATGCAGTCTCGTTGTAGGTGCGCTTAATGCGTTCCAGTGGGCCCTCCGGTGCGGCGGACGGCGCGGCCGAGGCGTTGGTCTTTACCGCCGTATTTGTGGCAGCGCTTTGCAGAGAGCTCAGTAGAGCCTGCGCCTCGGCATCTTGCGGTCGCAGCTTGAGACATTCGCCGACCTCATGCATCGCGCCCGGAATATCGTTGCGGCGGCGCAAGGCCAGCGCCAGGTTGAAGTGGTAGTCGGGATCCTGCGGATCTGCCTTCACCGCCTCTTGAAAGAGCGCGGCCGCATCGCGGTTGCGGCGGCTGGTAGCGACTCCCTGATTGTTGATCACTTCGGAGAGCGGTAGCTGGGTCGCGACAAATGCAAACGACTCCTCCGCCTGCACATAGTTGCCGGTATAGAACGAGGCCAGGCCCCGATCAAACGCCGCGTCCAGTGCGCCGGGGTTGCTGTTGGGGATTTTGCCGAAAGCCGAGGCAGCCAACTCATATTCCTGTTGATGGAAGTAGAGTCGTCCCAGCGCCAGCCAGGCGGCATAATAGGTGGGGTCGATCCGCACCGCTTCCTGCAGGTGTTTGGCGCGTTCGGCAGGCGTGTTCTCAACCAGGCCGCGGATGTAGTTTTCAAAGGCGCTGAGCGGCAATTTGGCATCGGCGGCTACAAAGGTCTGTTCGGCCACCGGGTAAGCCGGGTCAATGCGGCGGACCAGCTGCCAGGCGAGGCTATTGATTCCATCGAGTAGCCGCGGCAGGTCAACTTGCGCCTCGACCGGGGTGCTCAGGCTCAGTCCGTTGACGTCTAGAATTCGTGCGCTGATCGTCAAACGCGCGCCGTTGCTGGTGTAGGTACCGATGATGACCGAGTCCGCGTCCAGATTTTGCGCGAGACGGATGGTGCTGGCCCGCGACGGGCGGAAGTTTGGCGGCAGCCCAAGGTGGTCCAATGCGTAGAGGCGATCTTCGCGGCCGATGGGCAGAAAACCGGCGGACTCCAAACGGCGATCGATGATCTCGGGCATCGACTCGCTCATCCAGTCGATATTCGCGTCTCCAGAGTGGTTCTCGAAAGGCAATACCAGGATCAGGTGCCCGTGCGTAGCCATTTGGGAACCTGCGGCGGGAACCTGTTGTGCGGCCAGATGGAGCGCAATCCCGACGGCGAAGACCGCCTTCAGAGGTCGATAGAAAAGAGAGAGTTTCACGCAATTTTGATTATAGTTGGCGGCGCAGGCGCAGAGATGAGTGCTTTATGAGTCTAGGAGCGCCGTCGGTTAGGGCGACAAAATCCGGCTCGGGTGCAGTTCGGCCAGTTGCGGCCTGTCGAAATGCAGAACTGCCGCCCACTGGCCATTGCGATCGCCTTCCCAGATCAACTGGCCGTCAAGCAGGTGTGCGATCTTTTCCGGCGTCAGGTCATGGTGATAGCCAAAGAAGCGCGCGTCCAGTTCTTCGCTTTTCGGACCGAGGCTGAAAGGAAGATTCGGAGGGTCGTACTTGGTCGAGAACGGAAAAGCCACCGTGTAAGGCTCGGGACTTTGGGCCGCCTTCCGTATTTCGGGCAGGGAGAAGTCTTCGATCCTGACGACAGGAATCGGAGTGCGGACGTAACCCAACTCTGGCTTGGAGAGCTCGTCTGTGCCCGGCCAGGCGGTCAGGACAGTGGCATGTGGGTAGAGGCGGACGATCCGTCCGATGGCTTGCTGATGAAGACGAATCACGTCGGCATAGGCCAGGTTGTCTTCGGGCGCGAAGCGGTAGGGAGGGTTGACGCGAAGTCCGGCGATAAACGCAGCTGCCGTGAGCAACGCCAGCGCCGGCCAGAAACGGACTCTTCGGCGCCAGGTATTCACGCACAAGAGCAGCATCAACGGGTAGAGGGGAAGCAGATACCGCGTCAGCAGGGCGCCGCCGAGCACCGAGAAGAGCAGCAGGTTCGCCATAATGACGACGATAATTCGCCCTTGCGCGGAGAAAGGTATCCGCGGCCGAAGGTCGCCGGATCTCTCGGGCAACGCCGGCAGGACCATCGACGCGAACATGAAAATCACCGGCACGAAGAGGTTCATGTAGGCGGTGATGTGCAGCACACGATGCCCGAAGGCTAGCAGAATCCGTAACGGGGTTAACGTCGACTCGGCGTTATAGCGAAGATATTCCGGATTGCCGAAGATGACCCCCGTCTTATGCCAGTGATATGCATACCAGGCGATCAGCGGCAGTGTGGGAGTCATCAGCAAGATGACGCGCCTCAAGACCGGGGCTTGATCGGCAGCAACTGGTTGTTTTCGGGCGCTGAAGAACAACGCCCCAAGCTCATAAGCTGCCAGCGAGAAGGGAACTGCGATAGCTGTCTCCTTACAAAGCGCGGCCATCGAAAAGAGAAATGCGGCGATCGCGTAATCGCGCACCGCTCCCTCGAAGACGTACGACAACGCCCACAACGTCGCAGCTGCGGCGAAGATGTCGGCATGGGCCAGCGTGCTTTGTGCGAACCAGACCGGATAAATCGCGGTCAGAATGGTGGTGACGATCGCCACGTCATATCGTCCGGTCAGAACGAGGGAGATGCGATAGACCCCGAGCAAAGCAGTTGCCGCGACCAGGCACACAGCGGTCCGCGTGACCGAGGGCACCATTCCGCCGAGTTTCCACCACAGCGCAAGGTAGATCGAAGGGAGCGGCGGGTGAGCGTTCGATAAGGTCGTGCTTGGGATGAGCGATCCGGTGCGGAAGAAATCCCACGCGGCGGGGATGTAGTAGCCGGCCTCGTCCCAGTAGTAGGGCAGGCGCAGCAGGGTTGCGTGGCTGAGGTAGACTCCGACGAAGATGAGCGGCAGCAGCATCCACAACGGCACTGGGCGGTCGCGTGGAATGCCCGGAAGCCCGAAAGCCCGAGGCCGCGTGATGGACGGTGATTTCATCCGGATCGAAAGCCGTGTCCTCTCTGCCCACCTTGCGGTGCGAGGCTGGAAGAATCGGGGCTTAGTTCACCGGCCCGGCGGGAATCTGCGGCGGCTGTGGTTCAAGGGCGATGTTGCCGAATGTCTGCTGATACTGGGCCAAATTTTGCCCGAGGACGTTCCAAAAGGCCTTTGCCTGCTGCGGGCTCAGATAGATGCCCTGCGAATTCTCGATGCTGACTGCTTCCGGCGATTCGTGACGCAGCGTCCCGAAGGTCAGGTGAAAATCCCACATACTGACTCGTATCTGCACGCTGTTGGCATAGGTATCGCGGTAATCCGGGGCATTGGTCAGAGTGACTTTGGGCGAATTTGATTGCGAATGACTTGAACTCATGAATTCAGAGTAGTTCATTCGCCGCAGAAATACAGCGGGATGGTGCGAAAGGGGGGACTTGAAC
>CAWDRO010000022.1:0-103466 GCA_963804735.1 uncultured Acidobacteriaceae bacterium | reverse complement strand
TCCCATGACGTTGTAGCGGGGGAAGACCTTTTCGGCTCCATAGTAAGTAAGAGTGATGATACTGCCGCCGTCGGTCATCAGCGGCGCCGCGCCGCGTGCCAGTGCGATGAGCGAATAAACGCTGACATCGTGGGCGATGCGGAAGCTTTCGCGGGAAGTCTCGACAAAGTCATTCTTCAGCGCGTCGGGAGGAGCGAAGCCGATGCTGTGCACGAGGATATGGAGCTTGCCGTAGCGCTGCTTCAGCTCTTCGAAGACGCGGTCAACATCGGCGTCGAAGGCGACGTCGCATTGGAAGAGCTGTGCGCCGGCGAGTTCGGCGACCAGGTCCTCGGCGTCGGCGCGGAGGCGCTCATTCTGGTAGCTGACGGCGAGGTTGACGCCCGCGTCGTGAAGCTTTTGGGCGATGGCCCAGGCGATGCTGCGCTTGTTGGCGAGGCCGAAGACTACGGCGGTGCGGCCTTCTAGATTAAGCATGTCTTACTCCTTGAAGCTGAGCCTGAGGGTCCTTGTTTCCGTTCGAGTGATGCTTGCGGCCGGAGCTCATCTTGTGTCCGGAGAAACCCAGGTTAGCTACGCGAACTTGGGGCACCCGAAATTGCTACATTCCCGCCTAGCATTGAACGCACAAACGAACAGCATATCAGCCTCCGAGGTCTACGAGTTCGACTTCAGCAATCGGCTGGTCGAGGAAACGTGTGCCTAGCTGTCGAAATTTGGTGACCGAGTCGGTGGCGAAGAACTTCGCTGGCGGGGGGATTCCGCTATGGGGATTATCACGTCGTCCAGGCGGGGCGAGTTGCCGCTCGACCTCACTTGCCGTGGCCTCTGCGGAGTCGATGACTCGCGGCGGTTGACTGGGCCAGAGTTCGCCGACTGTGGCTTCAATGACTTTGCGGAGCAACGGGTAGTGGGTGCAGCCCAGAACAATCGTATCTGGACAGAGGCCTGCTTCGGTCGCCTGCGCGTGCAACTCGGAGAGATATATCCGGACGACCTCGGCGGTTACTGGATGGTCGATCCAGCCTTCTTCGACGAGTGGGACGAGAAGCGGACAGGCTTTTTCCAGGCTGCGCAAGCCTTGCAGCTTGCAGGCTGCGGCATAGGCGTGGCTTTGCACCGTGGCGGAGGTCGCGATCACCAGCGCGTCGCGGGTGGAGCTTCCTTCGGACGCGGCTGCGGCGCCGGGGCCGATGACTCCAACGACGGGTACATGATGGGGTTCCGCGGTGTGACGAATCTCGTCAAGGGCGAGAGCGCTGGCGGTGTTGCAGGCTATCACCAGGAATTCGCAACCCTGGTCGATCAGGAATTGAGAGCTGGAGACGGCATAGCGGGCGATCGTCGCCTGCGATTTGGAGCCGTAGGGCAAGCGGGCGGTGTCGCCGAGGTAGAGATATTCGGCGTTGGCGATGCGCGGGAGCAGGGCGCGGAGGACGGTGAGTCCGCCAACGCCGGAGTCGAAGACGCCGATTTTCATGGTTGGATATCAGCTTTCATTGTTGTGGATGGGCGTCGTTCTCGCCGGCGAGATAGGTGCGAGTCAGGTCGGCGTGGCCGGCGAGGGTTTCGCGGGGTTGGCCGTCGACCAGAAAGCGGACCTGCTCGACGGCGGGGAAGTTCTCGTGCAGGGTGCTAATGATCGAGAGCAGGGTGAGGGTCTCGGGCTCAATGCCGGAGGGATGGTTCTCGGCGAAGGCGCTGGTGAGGTTGACGATCGCGGTCTGTGCTCCTGAATCGACGGCAGAAGAACTCGGCTTGCCGTTGGCCGGGGCGGGCATGAAGAAGACTTCTTCAACTCCCGGACCCGCAGCGAGGGGATGCTTCGACGCCTGAGCAGCATAGTCGGCGAATAGCTGGCGCAGCAGCACACGGGCGCGGGCGCCGGTTTCTTTTGGCATGGCGAGTTGGCGGGTGACTGGTGCGACGGTATCGTCCACATCGTTGGCCTCGAAGAGGGTCACAGTCTCTGCCGGCGCGGGATTCTGCGGGGCAGCGACTTCGGCGCTATTGTAGTTTCCTGCGATACGGTCGGCTGCGCGTTCGCGCAAGCGGATCAGCACCACCGCCATCGCCACTGATACGACAAGCAGGACCCAGAAGAGGATGCGCTGATAGCGTGGAATCATGGCTGCTGCTTCCAGTCTGAGCGCCACTCCGCTATCGCGGCGGCCAGGGCATCGACGATGCGTTGCTGATATTTGGCATCAGAGATGGCGAGCGATTGGCTGGCCGCAGATATGGTCGGCGGGGCGACTTCGATTGTCACAGCGGGACAGGCGAGGTTGTCGAGCGGTTGCACTGAGGCGACGCCCACGGTGGTGGGAATGCCCGCCTGACCCAAAGCAGAGTTGATCTCGGAGGAGAGGCGCAGGCTGCGCGTGACCCATGCGGACTGCGCGGTTTGCCACGGAACCAGGCCCGGCCCGGCTGTACTTGCAGAGGCCGAAGCAGCTGGAACAGCAGGCGCGAGAGATGAGGTAAAGAGGTGGACTCCGGCGCCGGTTGCTGTGGCGTGAAGAATCAGGCAGGCGGAGGAGAGCGCGTGGTTCGCGATGCCGGCTCGTTGACTGGACGGTATGTCGCTGTCCGAATCACGAGTCATTATTACGGTGATGCCTCGAGCGGTAAGCGCGGCGCGAAGACGCGTTGAAAGCGCGAGGGTGATGTTCTTCTCGATCGAATCGGCGGCGATCCGCGCGCCGGTATTCGCGCCTCCGTGAGCGGCATCGATAACGACCGAGAATGCCGGCTGGACTGCGAGGCCGCTCGCGGGCGGAGTGGGTATCGGCGGGAGCTCGGGCTTACCCGGAGCAACTGGTGGAGCGGGGACGGGAGGCTGCTGGGCCTTCAAGGTGTCCCACGGGTGAAACGCAGCAAATAGGATTAGAACGGGCAGGAGGATAGCGGGCGGGATTAGGGCGGTAGTGGGACCGCGACGGGGCCGCGCATGACTGGCCCGGACTTCAATCAAAGGCATAGATGGCAAGGCCGCTCAGAAGCTTGGGGTAGAAGTCGGTGGACTTCTGGGGCATGACGTCTCCCGCAAAGGCGATCTCGCGCAGCTGGTCGAGCGAGGCGGGATTTACGAGGAAGGCTAGGTCGGCCCCACCTTCGGCCACTTGCTCGACCGCTTCGGCCGCATCGCGAAAATAGCGGAGATGCCGCTCTTCTCGAATTGCTTCTGTGGTGATGCCGAGCAGTCGATCCAACACCAGTACGTGTAGCCGGACAATGTCGAGTTGGCGCTGGCGTAAAGACAGCGATTGCAAGGCTCCGTTCGATGCGTTGCCCTTAAGCTTCAAGAGAAACCGACCTGTCCTGGCGACGGCGACGAAGGCGGTGCGGCTTGCGCCTTCCGCGACGAGCCTCTGCTGAATCTCCGCAGGTTCGAGGTCTTCCAGCTTCTCAATTTCGAAGTAGGTTGTGGCATCTGCGAGGAACTTCTTTGGAGAGAAGTCCTTCAGGCCAAACACGACGCGGTGGGTGGGAAGAATGACGAGGCCATCGGAATCCATATTCACAAAAGTCATCATGACGGCTGCTTCAGGAAATGATGGCTGCGGCAATACGTAAGAATTGCGTTCGCTGCTCGCGGGGTTATCGGGCTCGCGCTCGTGAGAGTATGCCAGCGCTGTCTCGTAACGATGGTGGCCGTCGGCGATGATGAGCTTTTTATCCTCCATGGCCGCGGAAAGGATGTTGATGGTGCCAGGGTCGCTGATTCTCGAAACGCGGTGGAGGACATCGTATTCGTCGGTGACTTCAAAATCGTCGCTCGAGTTTGCGTCGAAGAGCAGGCGCTCAGCGGTCTGGGCGGGGTCGGAATACAGCATAAAAATCTGACCGAAGTGGGCGCGAGTCGCACGGAGCAGGTTGAGACGGTCGGAGATCGGTTTGGCCAGCGTCTGCTCGTGGCGGAAGACAACGCCCTCGCTGTAATCGTAGAGTTCGCCGAGGGCGATGAAGCCGCGGCGCTCTACGATATAGAGATGCATTCCAGGAATGGTGAAACGCTGCGAGTAGGCGAAGATGCAGGGCTCTTTTTCGCGCGAGAGGACTCCCTGGGAGCGCCAGTCGGCGAAGTCGCGCGCCGCTCGGGAGTAGGTGTCGGAGCTGCCTTTGCCGTCGGCGTCGGGAGCGCCGTCGAAGAGTTCGGGTAAGCCGAGAATGATGCGCACCAGATTGTAGGGGCTGCACTGGTAGTAGGCCTGCTGCATGGATGGCGTGATTTTGTCCCAGGGCTGGGTGACGACATCTTCAAGACGGACCCGCGATGGATTGTAGCGAAGCGCTCGGAAGGGATAGATGCGGGCCATGCTGATGCTGTACTCCAGTGTGCCGGCAGGCGAATGGCGCCGGCTATTTATCGTGGCTTCTCTGTCGGGATTGTAAACCACCGAGAATCCGTAGATTGGGCGGTTGAGGGAAGTCCGTCAATGCAATTTGGGTGTTTTCTCAGTGGGTGAATCGATCCTCTTTTGGTGCCGCAAATTCAAATCGGCGAGATCGCCGTTCGGGCGCGGCACACCTGCAGCGGCCCGTGCTAGCATCTACTCAACGGAGGCTAGTGTGATGGCGCTCCATCGCGGCTCCAGCGCCGCCCGGCCACTGCGTAAATCTTCCTCTCCCATAGTGCGCTCGATTTCGCGTCGGTTCGGGATCCGAGGCCGCAATAGCGTGAGGCTGAGCCTGGTACTTTTACTAGGGCTGACAGTCTGCTCTCTTTGCGCGGCGCAGGATGATCCTCTGAATAAGGTGCACGTGCCGCCACCTGTGCCGACTACAGCACCAACTCCAACGACTCCCGCGCAGCCAGCGCCGGCCGAAGGACCGGGGGCCCTCACCGCGCGCCCAGACGAGCGTATCCGGGTCGATGTAGACCTGGTGCTGGTGCCGCTCACGGTCACCGATCCACTGAACAGGCTAGTCACCGGTCTCGACAAAGACAATTTTTCTCTCTTCGAGAACAATTATCCGCAGACCATCAAGACCTTCTCGAGTGAAGACGCGCCCGTCTCGATCGGGGTGATCATGGATCTGAGCGGTAGCATGACGAACAAGGTCATTCGCTCGCGGGAGTCGATTGTGCAATTCATGAAGACGGCCAATCCGCAGGATGAGTTCTTTGTGATCGGGTTTAACGACCGGCCGGAATTGCTCGAAGACTTTACCAGCTCCGTGGACGATATTGAGGCGCGGCTGGAGATGGTCAAAGCCGGACACCGTACCGCCCTGCTCGACGCCATCTACTTCGGCCTGGAGAAGATGAAGCAGGCCAAATATCCGCGCAAGGCGTTGCTGGTGGTTTCCGATGGCGGCGACAATCGCAGCCGATATACCGAAAGCGAGGTCCGGGCAGCGGTGCGGGAGTCCGACACGCAGATTTATTCGATCGGCATCTTCGACCAATATGCGGCGACCACCGAAGAGCGGCTTGGGCCGCTGCTGCTCAACGACGTCAGCGAGGAAACGGGTGGCCGGCTCTTCAGGGTGGACGACATCTCCGATATGGCCGATATCGCGACCAAGATCAGCGCCGAGCTGCGCAACGAATATGTGTTGGGTTACAAGCCTCTGGACGAGAAGCGCGACGGGAAGTGGCGTAAATTGAAAGTAAAGCTGGTTGCCCCGCCGGGACTGCCGCCGCTGACCGTTCATGCCCGCACCGGATACTATGCGCCCTTGCAGTAATCCACTCCGTCTGACCACGATTGTTGCTGCGTTGGCTCTCTGCGTCGGATTGGGCGCCGGATCGACGTCCATTGCTCAATCCAAGGCTCCCGATCCGCAAAAGCCGCTTACCGTCGACCGCGACCCGGTGGTCTCCCCAGACCCCGCCGATAATCTGCCTGGCCCGGAGGTTCAGCCGCCATCGGTGAGCTCCGGTTCGGGCGAGTCGAATACGCTTTCGAAGGGCGACCACGGCTATACCCTGCGCCGGGACGTAGAAGAAGTCGTCTTGAACGCGACCGTGCTCGACGACCATAACAAACTGGTGATGAACCTCACCAAGCCAGATTTCGCGGTGGCCGAAGACGGGGTTCCGCAGACCATCATCTCGTTCCAGCACGAAGACATTCCGGTGTCGATGGGCATTCTGGTCGACAACTCGGGCTCGATGCGCGACAAGCGGCAGGCGGTCAACTCCGCTGCCCTAGATCTGGTCAAGTCGTCAAATAAGGATGACGAAGCCTTTATCGTGAACTTCTCCGACGAGGCATATATCGATCAGGACTTCACCTCCGATATCGGCAAGCTTCGCGAGGGACTCTCGCATATCGACTCCAAAGGCGGCACGGCCCTGTACGACGCGGTGGTGGCTTCGGCCGACCAGCTGGCCAAAGGGGCCAAGCGTCCGAAACAGGTGCTGCTAGTCATTACCGATGGCGAAGACAACGCATCGGTCATGTCTCTGGAGCAGACGATTCAGCGGATCCAGGCGCTGCAGGGGCCGGAGGTGTATTCGATCGGGTTGCTCTTCAAGGATGAGGGCGGCGGGAGAGAGGCGCGTCGCGCCAAGCGCGCCTTGCAGATGCTTTCGAGCGAAACCGGGGGCGTTGCCTTTTTTCCGAAAACAATCGATGAAGTCGACGAGATCGCCGGCGAGGTGGCCCGCGATATCCGCAGCCAATACACGATTGGCTATCACTCCACCAAGCCTGCGAGCTTGGGCGGATTTCGGATAATCAAGGTCGAGGCCCACGCATCTGGCTACGGTAAGTTGATCGTGCGCACGCGAACCGGCTACTATCCGCGAGTGAGGAGCCTTCCGGGCGGCAAGGGCAACGAGGCCGACGCGCGGCAGCCGGCTTCACGTTGATCCAAAGAGCTTCGGAATAGTCACCGCAACTCCATCTTCATTGCGATTAGTCACTGTGGCGCCGAGGCTTGCTACCTGCGGCGAGAAAGCCTGCTTTCCTCGCAACTGCTAAACTTAGATGTTTTGTATGCGCACAGTAATGGATAGTCCACCAACTCACATTGGTCTTCGCGTAGCCGAAGATATTACCGAACTCATGGGCCAGACTCCGATGTTGCATCTTCGCCGGGTGATCGGCGCGGAGGTGGCGGACGTCTATGCCAAGCTGGAGTTCCTCAACCCTGGCGGGAGCGTGAAGGACCGCGCAGCGCTGGGAATGATTCTCGATGCGGAGCGGCGCGGCCTGCTCAAGCCAGGTTCTACCATTCTGGAAGCTACCGCTGGCAACACCGGCGTCGGACTGGCGCTGGTGGGCGTAAATCGCGGCTATAAGGTCATTCTCTTCGTGCCCGAAGGCTTCGCCGAGGAGAAGTGCATCCTGATGCGGGGCTTTGGTGCGACCGTGGTGCGAACGCCCGAGGCGGAGGCGATGTCGGGGGCGATTCGGCGCACGATTGCGGCAGCCAAGGAGATTCCTGACGCGTTTACCGCGCTGCAGTTCGAAAACCAGGCGAATCCACAGTTTCACCATGACACAACCGCGGTCGAGCTTTGGGAACAGATGGAACGACGCGTCGATGCCTTTGTCTCCGGTGTGGGAACGGGCGGGACTTTTTCGGGGATTGCGCGCTTCTTGAAGGAGCGTGACCCGTCGATCGTCACGGTCGCAGTCGAGACGCAGGGATCGATCTTGCAGGGTGGCGAACCGGGACATCACAAGGTAGAGGGAATCGGCGTTTCGTTTGTTCCGAAGACCTTTGATCGCGAGGTCGCCGACGAAATTGTTATGGTGACGGACGAGAATGCGTTCGCTATGGTCAAGCGGCTAGCTGCGGAAGAGGGTTTACTGGGCGGCTCGAGCTCGGGCGCGATCGTGTACGCGGCGCTCGACGTTGCTCGCCGGCTGGGGCCGGGGAAGCGCGTGGCGACGATCATTCCGGATTCGGCGGAGCGTTATTTGTCTAAGAAGATATTTGAGGGTGGGCTTTAAGGATGGCTGGTGAGAATGCTGGTTTTGCGAGCCACGGATTTGCAACCAGGGCGATTCATATGGGGCAGCCTCCGGATGCGTTGACAGGCGCGGTGAATGTGCCACTGTATCTCTCCTCGACGTACGCTCAGAAGGAGATTGGCGGCGAACCCGAGTATGACTACTCGCGGGCTGGGAATCCTACGCGCACCTCGGTTGAAGAATGCCTGGCTTCGCTCGAAGGTGGAACTACCGCGCATGTCTTTGGCAGCGGGATGGCGGCGATCGCGGCGCTGGTGACGATGCTCAAGTCAGGCGATCATGTGATCTGCGGAGAGAATGTCTACGGCGGAACGCCGCGCCTGTTCAATCAGGTATTCGCTCACTATGGAATTGCATTCACCTATGTCGACACTTCGGACCTTGAGGCTCTGAAGACCGCCATTCGTCCCGAAACCAAGCTGGTGCACATCGAGACGCCGACGAATCCTCTGATGACGCTGACTGATATTTCTGCGGTTGCGGAGATTTGTCACAGTCGCTACGTCGAGATGTCGGTCGACAACACCTTCATGTCGCCTTATTTTCAGCGGCCGATCGAGTTGGGCGCGGACATTGTGATGCACTCGACGACGAAATTCCTGAATGGCCACAGCGATGGGCTCGGCGGAGTTCTCGTCGGAACGAAGCCGGAGCACCGGGAGAAATTTGACTTCGTCGAGAAAGCGGTTGGCGCGATTCTGTCGCCGTTCGAGAGCTGGTTGATTCTGCGCGGGGTTAAGACGCTGGCGGTCCGCATGCGGCAACATGATACGAATGGGCGCGCGGTTGCTGACTTTGTCTGCGGACATAAGAAGGTGGCGCGGGTCTTCTATCCCGGATTGAAGAGCGGACCCAATGCTCATCCGCAATATGAGCTGGCGGCGCGGCAGATGTCGGGCTTTGGCTCGATGATCACCATCGATCTCGGATCGCTCGACAACGCGAAGGCCTTCACTCGACGGTTGCAGGTCGCGACGCTCGGCGAATCTCTGGGCGGAGTGGAGTCGCTGGTCTCGCACCCGGCGACGATGACCCATGCCGGGCTTGGCCCGGAAGGCCGCGCGAGGATCGGGATCACCGACGGGATGGTGCGGTTGTCGGTTGGGATCGAGGACGTAGATGACCTGATTGCGGACTTCGACCAGGCTCTGGAGGCGATTTAGCCGGCTAAATCCTCGCTCCCAAATACTTTCAGAATGACAACGGGTCTACAGCAGTAGGGATGGATATTGCGAGAGTATCTGCGGGGTATCCGGTTAGTAAGTCTAAACTATAGTAATCAACTTGGGTCACCATGAAAGTTCTCTGAGACAGCGCTAACTTCGGCCTGCTATGTTGTTCGCATGCATACCGAATCGGAGCCCTTTCACGGTACCTGGCGGTTCAACCCCCAACTTTCGAAGATGTGCACTCCTGCACCACATTCGTGGATTCAAGAGATTCACGCGGGCCCGGACCAGGTCGCGATCCGAGAAGAGATTGTCCGGCGCGACGGAACCGAGATCGTGCTGCGCGTCGAAGCACGATTTGATGGGGCCGACTATCCGGTCGAAGGCTCGCCAGCGGTTGACACGATTGCTTACACGCGCACCGACCGGCACGCGATCTGCGGGATAGGGAAGAAAGACGGAAGAATCTCGGTTACAGAAACGGTGCTTGCCGATCCCGAAAGACGCACGCTTACCCTCATCTATAACTACTTACTCGGTGAGCGAACTGTGGCCCATGGTGTTGCCGTCTTCCATTCGGCCTGAGTTAGCGCGGCACTCCTTGCTGTTTCTTGCCCATGGAGCATGAGAAAGGGCGGCTTAGGCCGCCCTTTTTGTTTTCTGGCCGCATCACTAGTTAAGTAGGTTCGTTCCTATCGGGTTTGCAACCCCAGGTTGCGGTGAAAGTGATGACGCCGGTCCAATAATGCCGTTCATGGACCCACCTCCGGTGGTACCCCCCCACCCCCGTCTCTGTGGAGAAGTGGCGTGGTTCCAGCGGCTTATGGGGTGGAAGCTTTTGTAACCGAGTGATTCGAGAGACTTTGTTTACAGAGTCGGAAGTTTCAATAACTTAGCAGGCATTTTGGTCCTTTCATTCCCTTCGGCGGCGATTCTTAGGTCGAAGCGCGACCGACGGCTGTGTTCCTTAGGGACTTCAGGTTTGGCGCATGAGAAAGGGCGGCCCTGGGCCGCCCTTTCTGCTTACTTTATCTCTAACTCTATTTTATCAAGCGGGATGGTTTCACTACGCCAGCTTTCGAGAATTTTTATCGCGTTCGGAATGAAGATTTTGGCTCCTAAAGTCCGAGTTTGAGGGGTTGACAGATGAGAGCGGGGATCAGGGACTAGGGACTGAGCCCCCGATCAGTCATGCACTGACACGCGGTCCATACAATGTATATACGTATAGTTGAGATCCTATGAACGCGTCCTATGCGCTTCTTGGTCAGCTTTTCGAGTGGGACGTGGAGAAGGCCAAGGCCAATCTCAGAAAAAACATGGACTGTGAGACTGCTTGCGAGGTATTCTTTGACCCTTTTGTACAGCTGATCGATGCCGGCAGTGAAGAGGAAACGAGAGATGCTGCGGTCGGGTTTACCGAAGATTCGCGGTCGCTGTTTGTGGTCCATTTGATTCGCGAGCAGGAGCGTATACGGATCATTTCGGCGCTGGCGGCAACGGCGCGGGAGCGAGAAGAGTATGAAAGCGAATGAGCGGATTTTGAGGCGTTTGCGGAAGGACCGTCCGATGACGACGATCAGCATTCGCGTGCCCGAGGATGTGATTGAGGATCTGAAGAGGGTCGCGCCTGAACTGGGCTTCTCCGGGTATCAGCCGCTGATCCGGTCTTATGTCGGTCAGGGGCTGCGAAAGGACCTGGCGCGGCTGGAGCGGGATTCGGCGGAAGCTCTAGCCGCGAGCCTGCGCCGCCGGGGCGTCGCGGACAAGGTCATTCAAGAGGCCATTGCCGAGGCGGGACTGGAGCGCCGACGGTAGTACGCCTCCAAAGCGAGATGGGGTAAACCCGGCGTTTGGAATAAACTTATAGAGACGTCGGGAGGCGGGATGACCTTCAGGGCCAAAGAGCTTTCGGCTGACCAGAAGATCGTGATTGAGCGGCTTTTTGGGGCGGTCGCTGGGAACGACGAGGCGATCAGCATCCGTGCGGTCGGTCCTGATGCTGCTGCTCCGGAGTGGCTTCGCCGGTCCGGGGAGACCGCGGAGGCGCTTGGCGTTTATCGGCTTTCGATGGAGGAGATCGGTGCCGAGATTGAGGCTGGGCGCAAGGCGCGCCGTTCTGCCGCGCAGTCTGTGGCCGGATGATTCGGGTCGTTCCCCCTATATCAAAATCCACAGTGGGAGGGCAGATTCCCAGAGCCGCTCTCCTGTTACGCTCAGAGACTCCACAATCGGGGTGCGTACGTGAGCGATTCTGAGGCCGATGCTCTGGCGGAGTTGCGCAAGGCGGTTTCTGCCCGAACTGCGGAAAATCGATTGTGAAGGGTACCATGGTGATTCGTGGAGCAGGCTCGTTTTGCAGCCTCGACTGCGTGGCATCATATTATGGAGCGGAATTCAGTGAGCGGGCGAGGCGATTAGCGTTGGCCGCGCGGCATCAGCAGTAATTGCGTTCTGGGAGGGAAGATTTTGGCGTCAGACTTTCTATTTTCCGGTGGTTCTTCTCGGCAACGTGGCGGCGAGGGCATTCTGCCTTCGCAGGAGATCCGCCAGTTCGTCGACGTGGGCATTATTTCTTCGACCCCCGAGATCACAGACGACCAAATACAGCCGTCCAGCATCGACTTGCGCCTCTCGAACGAGGCGTACCGAGTCCGCGCTAGCTTCCTACCGGGAGAGACGACAACTCTCCTGAACAAGGCTAAGTCCAACGGGATGATACACAAGGAGTTCGACATTTCCGATTCGGCATTGCTCGAGCCTGGCGTCATCTACATCATTCCTTTGATGGAAAGCTTGGCGCTCCCTTCGGACGTTTTTGGTATAGCGAATCCCAAAAGTACCACGGGCAGGCTGGACATCTTCACCCGCTTGATCACTGAGACGGGAGACGAGTTCGAGCGCGTGAGGCGGAACTATAGGGGAAAGCTGTACATAGAGATAATTTCTCAGACCTTTCCGATTGTTGTTCGCGCTGGAATGAAGCTCAATCAATTGCGCTTCGGGCGTGGAAGGATCGCCGCTACGGGCGACGACGCATTGAAGTCCCTGGATAGAGGCGCTCGCATAATTGATGCCGACGACGATAGCCGCCAAGCAAATATAGATCGGGGCGTGCGTATAACTGTCGATCTAGATGGGAATGGCTCGGAGGTTGTCGGATACCAAGCTAAGAAGTATTCGGCGCCAATCGAACTCGACAAAATTAACTATTATGAGGTATTAGATTTCTGGACACCCATACATAGGAACCCCCAGCGTTCTTTCGTTTTGGCACCCGGGGAATTCTATATCTTGGCTTCGAAGCAGCGAGTTCGCGTCTCGCCTGATTACGCGGCGGAAATGCTTCCCTATGATCTCGCAACTCAAGAATTTCGCGTTCACTATGCGGGGTTCTTTGATCCGGGGTTTGGATACGGAGCTAATGGAGAGGTCGCCGGGACCAGGGCGGTGCTCGAAGTCCGAGCAAGTCAAATCCCGATTCTTCTTGAGGATGATCAGTTCGTAGGTAGGCTGAACTATTACAAAATGGCAGATACGCCTGACAAGGTATACGGCGGCGTAATCGGGTCTTCGTATCAGGGACAGGGACTCACCCTTAGTAAGCAGTTCAAGCGAGATGAGCAATATGTTTCGAGTTCCATGGCTGGCTTTGCTAGCGAGCGTGAGAGTCGAGGCTCTATCCTTTATGGGGGAGCAGAACCGTTGGCACCGAGTGATGACGAGGACGAAGACTCAACGGTCAATCTTGCGTTCTCGGAGAGTAGCGGCGAGCGTTGGATAAGTGCGAAAAACAGCTGAACGGTGGCGATAGTGTCTGCTAGGACGGCTTTCCAGTCAACTCTTTTTTCACTCTGTTCCACTCCTTCTTGAGGTACTCTCCGGTGGCGTCGCGGAGTTTACAAAGGACGTCCTTTCGTTATTCCACAAGCTGTATGCGAGGTTCGCGGCGCTGACGACGAACGTCACCCAATTCCAATTATCGCAATCAAGTCTTTGACTTCCATCTGTTAAGCCCGCTTTCTATCTGGTTACTCCGGCAACGCTTTCGCAGGTTCGCTCTTGCTGGAGAGCGGCCTTTCTGACGTTGCGAAGTGCTTGTTGACGGCGCTGGCGGGCTGGTCGTGGCTAAGGATCGGGGCCGGGTGCTGTTCCGCCCGGAGACGCTGCAGTTCCTGCATCTGCTTCATGCGCTGCATTTGTTGCGGACGACGGCCCCATTCGGTCTGCTTCTCGGCGGGTTGACCGTAGAGCTCGGGGTTCTGGTAGAAGCCACGCTCGCGTTCGGGTTTCTCCTGCTCGACGACAAGCGGATGGGCCTTGGCGTAGGCATCCTGTCGGACGGCGGTGATCTGCCAGGAGACCTTCACATTCGAGGCGTTCGTGCTAATCGTGAACTGGTTCTTGACAATCTCTTTCGAGACGATTGCCTGGGCGAAGCGTCCGCCGAGGACGGTTAATTGATAGCGGAAGTCGGTGTTTTCGGCCTGAAACCAGTCGGGCAAGGTGACGGTTGCGAGGCCAAGTTCATCGGTGACCACATTGCCGGAATAGATGTTCATCATCTCCGACGATTCGACCGAAGTGTGTACGAGGTATTTATTGGCCGGGTCGAGCGGGTGGTCGATCTTGAAGTCTTTCACCGACCCAAACACAGTCCCAGTCACCTCAATGTTGCCGTCGAAGTATCCTGCGTAGGCGGCGACTCCCACTCCGCCGACGCCGCCGGTTGCGTAGATGCCGTAGCCAGCCGCACCGCTGCTGCTCTCCGGAGTGAATCCGCCGTAGAATTCGCCTCCATCGCCAGCAAAATCAGCCTCCGCATTGCCCACACCGTCGCCGCCGACTGCATAGATGCCCGCCGACCCGTTCGCGTCGGTCACCCCGGTGGGCGTCCCACCAAATGCCCCGATCGCCGCGGTTTCACCGCTGCCCTCCAGGGGCTCCGATGTAACTACGAGTTGCTCAAAAAAGTCGTTAGGATCGGTGTCTTGAGTCCCAATGTTGACCCGCCCGTTAGCGCCGATGACCATGTTGAGCTGCAATCCATTGTTGGGCCCTGCGGTCACATTGTCGTTGTTGGACAGGAACCACAGGCTGTCGCCATAGCCGCCGTTTCCAAAGGCCTCGATGCGGCTGCTGGGGTTGTAGGTGCCCGTAGTGCTGGGCAGGTAGGTGTTGAAATCGACCGATGAGCCGCCGAAATCGCCGCTGCCCACCGGGTTGGTCAAGGTCAGGGTTGGGCCCAGGGCTTCAGCCGCGCTGACTGCGGCTTCAAAGATCGACCGCGGAGTCGAGGTGCCGATGCCGACATTGACGAATTCAGCTCCCGGCGTGGAACTGGTGTTGCCGAGGACGAGGGAATTGCTCTGACTAACCTTGGCGTTCGCGCCGATGGCGGTGGTGTTGGCCAACGTGCCGCCAGTGGGCCCGGCGAAGACGCCGACGCCGGTATTGGAGCTGCCGGTGGTGACGCTGGCGAGCGCATCCGCTCCGGCCGCGGTGTTCTCGCTGCCCTTGGTGTCGTCCAGCAGCGCGCCCGAACCGCTGGCGGTGTTTAGGCTGCCGGAGCTCTCGGCGGCTAATGCGCCGAAACCAATGGCGGCAGTTGCGGTCCCGGTGGTGGTGAAGTTACCCGCGCCGCCGACAAACACATTCTGGTTGCCTGTGGAAAATCCATGCAGGAAAGGAATTCCGCCGATATTGATCACGCCGCTGGTCGCGTTGATGGTGGATCCGAGGGACAGATCGCCGGCCGTAAGTGCCTGCGAGGCTGCAAAGGTGTTGGCCGAGGTCAGCAGAGGAACCTTGGTGGTGTTGACGTTGAGCGTAACAGTACCAGTGGTTCCACCGCCGGTGAGCGCGGTGCCGGCAGTGACTCCCGTGATGGTGCCTGTTCCCGTTCCTCCCGGGAAGGTCTGGCCGGGGGCGAAGTTGATGGTGCCGTTCAGGTTGAAAGAAAAGCCAGTCGGAGCGGGCGCGGCGTTGGTATTGGACGACAGCAGGTTCAGCGTGCCCGAAGGCGCGGCGGTGTCGTTGCCGGTCGGTCTCGCCTGCCACCCGAAGCGTGGATTCACCACCGCGTCGGTCGCCGAGTTGAACGCCGAGCTGTACAACTTGAGGATTTCGGAGTTGAAGCTGGTTGTAGCGGTCGCCGTCCCCGTAGGAGCCAGCTCCAACGTACCGCCGACCGTCGCGCCGCCATTCACGTCGAGCGTCGCCGTGGGGGTGGCCGTTCCGATGCCGACATCGCCGGTGGTGTTGACAAAAATCGGCGAGTCAACAACGGAGGAAGTTCCGGAGAATTCAGGCACAAATCCCAGGGTGCCTCCGGTGGTGGTGACGTTCGAGGTGAGGTTGGGTGTGATGGCAGGGGAGACCGCGCTTGCGGCTTCAGATGCTGGGTGGGCCAGAGCGAAAGCGGAGGGCGGCAATCCGCCTAGTGTCGCTGCGTCGGCGGCTTTGAGGGCGTAGGGCACGCTGACCAGCAGTACTCGTGGTTGCGGGGCTTCGCCTGCTACCTGGACCTCAAGCCATCGGGCCTCTCCGGTTGCGAAGAGATCGATCGGGATGCCGTTTGTTAACGTTGCTCCGAGTTGTGCTTTGTAGTGCCCGGTGGCATCGATGGCGACGGTCTGGGTCTCGGTGAAGAGGGGTTCGCCACCCTGTTCGTCCTTGAAGATCAGAAAGGTGATGCTTGCGGCAGCGGTGGACTGTGCGCCGGGAACGGTGTTGACGACGCCGGAATAAGGTATGAGCGGCGGCACGGCTGTCGACGCGGAGGCGGCTGCGTTTGAGCTAACCTGCTGCGGCGCGGCGGGCAGTGCGAGAAGTAGCGTGAGGGAAAACAGCAGGAACTTGCTAAGCTTCATGAGCATTTCTCCTTGATGTTGTCTGAAGTCCACCTTCTGAGGGCCCGAATTGCCGCTGAGGATCTCGGTGCTGTGGCGGATCGCGGGGCTCTGGAAAGGATGGGCGAAGGAATTACCTCACGCCCTTCCAGCGTCCTTCCTGGATGTGCTGGTAATAGTGGTGCAAATCATGGATGGATATCAAGAAAAATCGACGCCAAGCCAAGCCCATGTCCCAAACGCGGGACATGGGGCACCCGCATTTGTTCGACCAGATGATGGGATCGTTGTTGAGCAGCAGGTAGCCTTTGCCGTTTTCGGTGACCGCCTCGTGGATATTTTGCTAGAGTCCGAGGCAAGCGCTGCATGATCTTTGAGGAGTGCTGGGAGGATTGATATGGCGAAGGCTCCGCTGATTTTTCCGCTGATTTTTACGTATTACATCGCTGCCCCCGTGGAGAAGGTCTGGGATGGGTTCGTTTCGAAGGAGGCGAACCAGAAGATCTTCATGGGCGCGGACTTTGAGTTGGACCTGAAGCCTGGCGGGGCGATGACCTGGTCGGGGCCGGGCAAGGATGGGAAGCCGATGCGGTATGTGACGGGTGAGGTGCTGCGGGCGGAACCGCCGAAACTGCTTGAGTACAAGTTCGGCATGGGCGATGGGGCGGTTATGTCGAGAGTGAAGGTGGAGCTGACTCCGGAGACGGAGGCGGTGAAGGTTGTGGTAACGAACGATGACTGGGCGGAGGACGACCCGGCGTATGCTCAGAATGCGGATGGGTGGCCGCGAATTCTCTCGCGATTGAAAACTCTGCTGGAGACGGGGAAGACCTTCCGACCGCATTAGGCTAGTTTCAGATTGAGCATGAATTGAAGTTCAGTCCACCCACTAAGGAGCCGGCACCACCCGATAGTAGATACCATTAGCGCCATAAGCTGGTTGGAGCCAGGTGTTTCCGCAGAGATAGTAAGTCATTCCGCCGACGCTAGGTGTTGCGCAACCGGTGGGAGCTGTGGCGACGATCTCCCCCATGGAATAGGAGACCCCAGCAGCGACACCGGCGTTATAGGCAGCGGCGTTACTTGCCGAAGCCGTAGCTGCGCCCGTGGCCACCCCTGCGGCATAGGCATTGGAAGTCGCGGCGGCGGTATTGGCTGAGGCGACGGTTGCGCCAACCGCCACGCCAACAGCGACTCCGGCGACGGCTGCGCCAGCGGTGGACCAGCCTCCGCAGTTATAGCAGCCGGTCGAGTAGGAGTTCACGACAACTGGCGGATGATACCCGTAGGCGGTAGTCGTCGCCCCGTAATAGTGATCGCTGGCGGCGTAAGTCTGGCCTGACGAAGTGGTGCCGACCGTGCCGACGCCCTGGTAGTGGGTTGCTGAGCCACCATATCCGTTGGTGGCCGTCGTAGTTCCGGATCCTTCGGCGTGATAGGCGCTGCCACCGTTGGAGTTGCTGTAGGACGTGCCTTGCCCGGGCGTGTGCGTCGCTTGACCATTTGTACCGTCGGCACTGTGGGTTTCCGTCGTATTTGAGCCTTGTGCATGATAGGCGCTGCCGCCGTTGGAGTTGGTGTAGGAGGTGCCTTGCCCGGCAGTGTGCGTCGCCGTTCCAGTGCCGCCATAGGCGTTCTTATGGGTAGCGGTGTTGGAACCCGCCGCATGGTATGAGCCGCCACCATAGGCGTTCGCGTGCGCCCAGGCGAATACCGGTTCACATGGCATGATCGTGATGGTTGCGCAGAGAAGGCTGATGGCGACTCGTTTCATGGCGTTTACCGCTCCTGGACTACGGGTTGGTCGTTTGTGCCGTGGCTGTTGGTTTGACCATGCCTGGCGGCAGATTCGGGCTGGCAAATGGAATGTGCTTTGCGCCGCTCGCCCTGGTCGTGCTGAAAGAGTCTGCGGGTATGGACGGGTCGAGCTGCCAATTGGCGATGACGAGGTTATGCCGCTGTTGTAGAGGATCATCGGCATAGATTGCGCGCAACAACCGAGGTAATTTGTCGTCGTGGCCAATCCAGGCTTCAATGAAGACGCCTCCGGTGTCATAGGCCACAACGTCGGTAGTCGTTCCGCCCACGACTTGGGATTGTCCAATGTAGAAGGCGACGCGCAGGTCTTGCGCGATGTCCTTATAAGGATCGCTGACGATCAGGTCATCGAAGGGGTAGTAGATGGCAGCCGAATGGTAGGCCGTTTCCAGCATCTCATCGACCGTGGGCGGCGCGTCCGCAACTGCGACCAGATTCTCAGCCGGCGCAAAGGCCATCATCGTCTTGCCGTCGTAATAGAACTCGGAAGCGGGACCGTCTCCGGGGGTGAGCACGCGAAGTTTGTTGGGCCGCTGAAAGAGGACTTCTGATTTGGTGCCATATGCCAGAGGAAAGCCGAGACGGCTGGGGCTTTCGTAAGTGACCAGGGCGGTGAACGACATGGAGTGGGCGGCTGCAAGCTTGGCACAGGCGGCTTTGAGTATGTCGATGGCTTTGGGTTCGAGCTGCGGTGCGTTCTGCGGAGTTCCGGGAGCCGTTGCAGCCTGAGGCGCCGGACCGGCGGAGGCCTGGGAAGTCAGCGCGCAGGTGACGACTACAAAGGTGACAACTAGGAGTGCAGCGAACGAATGAAGTCCCTTCGTAGAACGGATAAATCGAAAAGCGGTCATACTGCCCCCTTCGAGAGCACTTGACGCCAAACCGGCGACTTTTACGGAATCATTCCGCATTCAAACATCTTGTTGGCAATGGGAGCTGCCACTTTGTTGATGAAGATTGTGCGCATCTGCGGATCGCTCTTCAGGAACGTAATCACTCTTGCCTGCTCAGGTGTCGGCGGCTGCTTATTCGCCCTCTCCAGCCAAAGTTGTTCGCAGGTAGCGGTCTGGTATTTCGCGATGACCTTGTTGGCGGCCTGGTCGAGTATTGGATACTGGTCCTGCGCGTAGGATCCGCCAGCCAGCATCAGCACCAGGGGCGAAATCGATAGGCAAGCTACTTTAGTTACTTGGGTGAACTTCATAATGCGTTTCTCCTGATGACTGATGCTGAGAACGTTGCAGGAAACGGGCTTGGCTCCAACTAACCTGATCGAGGTGCAATTTCCTTGGTTCTGATTCATGACCCTCGCGAAAGCCAGTTGCCAAAGCGTCAGCGGTCACGAGGGCCGCCACGAATGGCAGCCCCAGAGGCTTGCGGTTTGGCTATTGGTTCTGCGTTTGCTCCAAAACTCATATCTTTCTCCTCACGACACGGGCGCGATAGTCGGTCGGTCACCCGACAGACATTCAGTGTGTGTAAGTTCACATCAAGAGAGAAAGATTGGGAATTGGTAGTTCTAACAGGTGTCTGGATGGCCGGCGACGAAGTCTCGTCGCCGAGCATCCAGGCTGATCGTTGTTGAAGCTGGCCTTGATTTAGTTGCTGGCGTTGGCCGCCTCCGTGCTCAGCTTTTGAATGGCGTCACCGAGATTGAAAGTGGCGGGTTTCTGCCGGGGTGGGAAATCCTTAAAGGACGATATCCACTGGCCGACGAAGGCCTGCGCAGGGACGAGCAGAAAGACACGATCGATTCTCCAGTGGCTATAGTCGATCCCCTCCTCGGGGCCACGCTCGAAAGGATCGGCGTGCAGATCCTCCAGCATGGGGAGGCGCAGGGTCACAAACGGCTCCTCCCACACGTCGAAGCCGTGGGCGCGCTGGACCATGAAGTTGACCTTCCATTTGTCGTAGCGAAGTGCGGCAAGATCTCCGTCGTCGGTCCAGTAGAGGAACTCCTTGCGGGGATACTGGTCGGTATCGCCTTTCAGGTAGGGCATCAGGTTGTAGCCATCCAGATGGACCTTGTAGGTTGAGCTGCCCGCCTGATAGCCGGTCAACAGCTTCTCCTTGACATCGGGCGCGCCCGCCGCCGCGAGCAGTGTGGGCATCCAGTCCTCATGCGCGGCGATCTCATTGACTTCGGTTCCCGGTTTGACGACTCCCGGCCAACGAACAAGGAAGGGCACACGGTAGCCGCCCTCCCAGTTGGTGTTCTTCTCGCCGCGGAAGGGGGTCGCTCCGCCGTCGGGCCAGCTCATGACCTCGGCGCCGTTGTCGCTCGAGAAGATCACGATGGTGTTGTCCGCGATGCTCAGATCGTCGAGCTTCTTGAGCAGCACACCGACGTTGTCGTCGAGCTCCTGCATGCCTGCGCCATAAAGGCCGTACTTTGCGACCATGGCCTCATACTTCGGCTGCAGATGGGTCCAGATATGCATGCGGGTGGTGTTGTGCCAGATGAAGAACGGCTTGCCCGCCTTTACTGCAAGGTCCATATCGTCCAGCGACGTTTTCAGAAATTCCTCGTCCGCCGTTTTCATTCTCTCGATAGTGAGCGGGCCAGTGTCTTCGCAGGTCTGTTTGCCCCACGCGCCGAAGCGCGGATCGGGGGGCGCTGGATTGTCGGTTGTGGTGGCCTTGCATCTCAACACCCCGCGCGGCCCGAACTTGGCCGCGAAGGCAGGGTTCTTCGGATAATCCACGTTCTCGGGCTCCTGCTCGGCGTTCAGGTGGTAAAGGTTCCCGAAGAACTCATCGAATCCGTGCACCGTGGGCAAGAACTCGTTGCGATCGCCAAGATGGTTCTTGCCATTCTGAAAGGTCATGTAGCCAAGCGGCTTGAGCAAATCAGCGATGGTTGGGTCTTCCTTTTGCAGGCCCAGCGGCGAGCCTGGTAATCCAACCTTCGTCAATCCGGTGCGGACAGGGCTTTGTCCGGTAATGAACGCCGCGCGGCCGGCGGTGCAGCTTTGCTGCCCGTAATAATCCGTGAAGAGCGCACCTTCTTTCGCCAGGCGGTCGATATTGGGCGTCCTGTAGCCCATCGCGCCGTGGTTGTAGGCGCTGAGGTTCCAGTAACCGACGTCGTCGCCGAAGATTACGAGGATGTTGGGTTGTTTTGCTTGCGCCAATGCGGTCGTTGGTTCAAACATCAGCAGCAGCACGGCCGCGGCCGCCGCTGTTACTGCCAGTTTCCTGACTATTGCTCCCAAATACATGTCTTTCTCCTTGCTCGGACACAGGCCGGACGCGCGATTGTGAAATGCCCAACTTGTCTTCGGTATGTGTGAGTTGACAACAGGAGCAGGAGATTGGGAATTGGCAGTTCTGACAGTGCAAATGCCACCGCACCAACTCCGGGGAGGGTCGAGGCGGTGTCGCCGGGGCGGAACAGGAATGACCCGGCAAATTTAGAGCACTACGATGAGTGGGGCCCCGATAGTTAAGATCGCTTTTCCGGCAATGGCCTGGGAATTGGCAGTTTTGCCAATTTGGGCGACTCAATTAGTGAGAATATGTTTGACAACGACAAACTTGAAGAAAGCTGCATAGGTCGAGCCCGCGGTCTAGGGTACGCAGAAATGATGAAAGCATCCGCATGACAATCGCCCAAGCCGCCGTCAGCTTCCAGATCGATCCCAAAGCGCCGTGGCACGCCGACTGGGCGTGGGGCATTCCCTTGATCTTATTGACGGTACTGATCCATGTTTTTGGCCTCGGGCTGATTCGAGAAAGGATGCTCCCGATCTACCGCGGATTCATGAAGCGGCACCACCCAACGGCGGCATTCACCATAGTTATGGGTGCGACGACTCTGCTGGCAACCATACTGCACGCGACCGAGGCAGCCATCTGGGCTGGCGCCTATTATTTGATTGGGGCTCTGCCCGATTTGAAATATGGGATGCTCTATTCGCTGGGCGCGATGACGACTTATGGGCATGAGAATTTCCATCTTGAGGCGCATTGGCAACTGCTGGGATCGATTGAGGCGCTCAATGGATTGTTGCTCTTTGGCTTCACGACTGCATTTCTCTTTGGCATGATGGAGAAAGTCACGCCTGCCAATCGGGCAGGTCGCTGAGGCCTTAGACGCGACGCAGCTTAGTGGTAGATCATGCCGGACTTGAGCGCATATTGCACCAGTTCGGCGCTGGATTTGATTTGCAGCAGCTCCATCGCGGCGTACTTGTGCGCGGCCACGGTTCTTGGAGTGATATTCAGAGTATCGGCGACTTGTTTCATCGACTGGCCTTCCGCCAACAGCTGAATGACTTCGCGTTGGCGGGCGGTAGGTTGAGGGGCTTCGTTGTGATTTGAGGGCTCCAGCTCCGAGAGTCGCGCCAGCGCCGCGGCCGCGGTGGGCGTTACATAGGAACCCCCGCACAATACTTTTTCAATGGCCTCGGGCAGTTCTTTCGCGGTGCCCTGTTTCAGCAGAAATCCCGAAGCGCCGATCCGGATGGCCTGCCGCACCAGATATGGATCTAAATTCATAGTCAGGAAGATAAGTTTGATGGCGGGCATCGACTTCTTGATTTGCAGGCCGGCGTCGAGGCCATTCAACTGAGGCATCCCGATATCCAGAACAACGACGTCAGGCTGGAGCTGCCGGGCGGCGTCGAGCAGCGCCAGGCCATTGGTGACTGTACCCACAACGTCATAGTGCGGGGTGAGAATGCCTTTCAGCATCTCCGCGAACATGTGGTGGTCGTCTGCTACGAGAACCTTCGGGCGTCTCATGTCTTGTGCCTCATTTAATCGAGAGGGTTTGCTTATGTTGACCTATGTTCGAAGCATTTACCTGGCCGCGAACAGTATACGGTGATCCCTGATAGCCAGCATCGGGGGATTTTCATTACCAAAGAAGTATAAGGCGTGATATAAAGCCCATGGCTAGAAATGTCGGCAATGCGACATAACGAAAACAGGCAGCAGTCATTTTGCGGGTGTTGACCACTCTCGGCCCCTAAGAGTCTCGATCACGAGGTGGAATCTATCGAGGCGTAGAAAGAGGGTTTGCTTTGACGGGACGGATCCGCATGTTTCGGTGGTCCATAGTCGCCTGCCTCTTCGCGTTCTCGATACATGTGGTTGTGGGACAGTCTTCCGGCTCGCTGCCGGCCAAAAACGTCCTAATTCTTTATAGCTTTACCGCCCGGGAGGCCCTGGGCGACTTTGGGGTAGTGGAATCGACGATCCGCTCACGGATTCCCGGGCCAGTCAATTTCCAGGTCGAATATCTCGATTCGCTGCGCTTCCAAACTCCCGGTTACGAGCAGGGACTTGCCGATACGCTGGCCGCGACATACCGGCAGCAAAAGATCGACCTGGTCATGACCGCCTTCTATCCGGCGCTTGCGTTTGCGGTCCAGCATCGCGATCAGATCTTTCCCGGGGCGCCGATCGTTTTCTTTTCGGTGACGCCCAAGCGGTTCGAGGGACAAAAGCTTTGGCGGGGCGTGACCGGTGTGACGATCGCCGGCGGCGTGAAAGTAACACTTGACCTTGCACTTCAGCTACAGCCCGACACCCAAACTGTTGCTGTCGTCCATGGGGATTCGGCTTTTGAGCAGTTTTGGCTTCGAATGGCCCATCAGGATCTCAGCCTTCGTTCCGGCTTGAAGTCGGTCGATCTCGCAGGCTTGCCCGCTGACCATCTACTGAAACAGATCGCGGCGCTTCCGCCTCACACTGTCGTCCTGTTCCAGATGATTCCCGAGGAATCCGCGCAGCCGGTGATGGGAACCTACCAGCTACTTGAGGCGATCTCCAGGAGATTGCCGACTTATTGCATTCAAAAACATTGTCTTGACCATGGGGCCGTCGGCGGCTCTTACGCGGATTACTCCGACCAGGGGGTCAGGGCGGGCGAAATAGCGGGAAGAATTCTCCTGGGTGAGAAACCTGGGGACATTCCCGTGGAGAGCGGCGCCGCGGCGCGCCCGCACGTTGACTGGCGGCAACTACAGCGGTGGAATATACCGGAGTCTGCGCTGCCGGCCGGAACGGTGATTTTGGATCCAGAGCCAGGCTTCTGGAAGGGCATTCGACCATCAGTTCGTGAATGGATACTGCTCGCCATTCTCGGGGCTGCGATCCTACTGTTAATCGGCATTCTTCGCCGTTATTCCTCGCAGATGCGAAGATACATCGCCTACCTGCGTGAGGGTGAAGAGCGTTTTCGGGTGATGACCGACGCCATGCCCCTGCTGATCTGGCTGAGCGATGCGCGTGGGCGAATCTCGTATATCAACCGGGCGGCTCTGAACTTTACTGGAGTCAAGTCGGAGACCGAACTCATTGGCAACTGGACAGCGAAGATTCACGAAGACGATCTGAATGAAGTGTTGGGCGAGTTCAGTGAGTCGATCAAGAACCAAAGAGGATCTTCCACCGAATTCAGATTGCGTCGAGCCGACGGAGAGTACCGCTGGGTCCTGGACATGGCCGCGCCCCGTTTCAACCAGGATGGCTCGTTCGCGGGGCTGATCGGGTATGCCAGCGACATTACCGATCAGAAGAAGGCCCAGGAAGCGTTGCGCAATGTCGGCGGACGGATGATCGAAGCCCAGGAGAAAGAGCGGAGCCGAATCGCAAGAGAGCTGCACGACGACATTTGCCAGAAACTGGCGCTACTTTCGATGGAGCTGGAGATGTCAAAGCGCATGGTCCTGCGCCCGGGCGGCCCGATCGAGGTGCGGATTGAGGAGATGCGCCAGCACTGCTCCGGAATCGCCGCCGATGTCCAGGCGCTTTCTCATGAACTGCACTCCTCGCGGCTGGATTATCTTGGCCTGACGGTTGCGCTCAAGAGCTTCTGCCACGAGTTCTCGCAGCAACAGAACGTCAATGTCGGTTTCGAGTCTGAGGATGTTCCCGATCCGCTACCGAAGGATATTTCTCTTTCGCTGTTCCGGATCGCCCAGGAAGGCCTGCACAATAGCCTGAAATATAGTGGCGTTGACCGCTTTTCGCTGCATTTATGCGGTTCGGGCAACAGTGTGCAGCTGGAGATCAGCGATACCGGCGCGGGTTTCGAAGTTGATGAGGCAAGGGGCGGCAAGGGGTTGGGGCTGATCAGCATGAAGGAGCGAGCACACCTGGTGAACGGCAGCTTCGCGATCGAGTCAGCGCCGGGCGGTGGAACCAGAATCATGGTCTGTGTGCCCCTGGCGGGAGATCCGGCCATCGAGGCCGTCGAGCCTAGAGTTGAGCAGCTTGATCGCGAGTCGGCCTTTACGACCAGGGCGAGCGAAGAAGTTACACCTTAGTATTTCCTCATTCTTCTCGTCAAAACTACCAATACTCCGCGTCTTCATCGAATGAAAGACTCTAGTGATAGGCGTCTCATGGTATTGCCCAAGACGCCCGAAGAGTCTATGGTGAGCAAGGTTCGGATCGTACTGGCTGACGATCACCGGGAGATGGTGTCTATTGTCCGTTCGACCCTCGGGGACGACTTCGAGATTGTCGCGGCGGTTGAGGATGGACGCACGGCACTGGATGCGGTGCTGGCCCTGGATCCGGACGTGCTGATCACCGACATCTCCATGCCGGTTATGGATGGGCTTCAGCTCGCGGGCCAGCTGAAGAAGTCGCATTGCCGAACCAAGATCATCGTCCTCAGCATGCATCAGGACTCGTACTTCGTGGCTGCGGCGCTTTCGCTTGGAGTCTCGGCATATGTGACCAAGACGCTGATGTCCTCGGACCTGGTTTTCGCCATCGAAGATGCGCTGAAGGGGAATACATTCATCTCCGGCTCAAAGCCGCACTAACAGCGGAACCGGTTCGCCGCCTCCCAGACCTGCTGGCACCTTATGCCGCCGGTGAGGCGGAGACGCAGCGAAATCCGAGATGATTTGTGCCCGTGCTGATCTCGCCTTTGCCGCGCGTTCCCACCATGTAGCGAGAGCAGTATTGGTCGGTGCATAGGAACGATCCGCCGCGCTGGACTCTCTTTGGCTGGGCGGGCTCGGCGGGGTCAAGAGAATCGTCAGGACCAGTAGGATTCCGCGCCACGCCGCCAGCCTGGGCCAACTGCGCGTAATAGTCGGGACGATACCAGTCCGATGTCCATTGCCAGACGTTGCCGGCCATGTCGTAGAGGCCGTAACCGTTGGGAGGGAACATGGCCACTGGAGCGAGGCCGACATAGCCGTCGGCGCCTGAATCGGTGTCGGGGAAGTGGCCCTGGTGGGTATTCGCCATCCATTTTCCCTGCGGCCTGAAGTCGTCGCCCCAGTCGTACAGCTTGCCGGCCAGGCCGCCGCGCGCGGCGAACTCCCACTGGGCCTCAGTGGGCAGACGCTTGTGCGCCCACTTGGCGTAGGCCTCGGCGTCGGGATACGCGATTTGGACGACAGGATAGTTGGCTCGGCCGACGATTGAGCTGCTTGGGCCGGTGGGATGACGCCAGCTGGCGCCCTTCACATAGCTCCACCATTGAAGATGGTCGTTGAGCGGGACAGGACCTTTCGGGGGTGAGAAGACGACGCTGCCCGCGACCAGATTCTCAGGCGGAGCGCCGGGAAATTCTTCTGCCGTCGGCTTTTTTTCGGCAATGGTGACATAGCCGGTAGCTTTCACGAACTCGGCGAACTGGGCATTGGTGACATCGGTCTTGTCCATGTAAAACCCATCGACGTAGACGCGATGGATCGGCTGCGAGTCCTTGGTAGCTTCCATACCGACCATGTTCATGCCGGGTATGTCTTTCGCGCCCATGGAGAATTGGCCGCCGGGGATCCAGACCATGCCTTTGGGCGGCTCGGCGAGAGATGGTTTGGTATTGGGGACGGTTGGCCCAAAGGACCCGGCCATGCCCGCGCCAGGAGCCGGTGAACCGGCATGGACGGTCGCGGAGTCCGTCGGTCGCCGATGAAGAAACAGAGTGGCAATCCCGACAATCAGGACGACGCCGAGAACGATAGCCCAGCGATTCCACAGTTGAGTCGCCGGTTTCCTCGCGGGAGAATTCCGCTTCTTTTTCGAATTCTGCATGGCTTGAGGGACCTACGGAATCTTTGCCGCAACCGGTAGTCGATCACGGCGCTCAGCGCAATTCTACTTGAACTTGTAGGTTGCACCGAAAACCATACCCTGAGTTGTAGTGTTCAGGATATTCCCGTTGTTGCCGTAGTGTTCGGTCAGGTATCGCCAGCCTACTTGCGCAGTCAGTTTCGGCTTCACTTGAAGGTTGACAATGCCCCCTATCTGATAATCCAGGGTCGCCCCGCCTTCGCCGCCGTCGCCGAGGATATCTATCGACGCTTTGGTGCCAAGAGGGACGTTAAACCTAGCGCCCATGACATAGTCGATCCATGTCACGCCTTTGTAAGGGAAGACGCCGTTAAGTACTGGTACCAGGCTGAGAGTGGTTCCGACATGCCAGATGCGGGCGCCGGCGGTGCCGTAGACCTTAAGTTTGGGAGTATCCACCGCCAGGTAGTTGACCTTGGGAGTAATGATGCTCTCGTTGAGAGTGGCCCGCAGGGAATAACCTGAGAGATCTTCAAAGGGAATCGGCTTGCTGGACCTCAGCCTCATCCACAGGACATCGACGGGCGCCGAGAAGCGATTGTAACTAGGTGTGAAGACACCCAGAAATCCTCCTCTGAAATTCGAGAAGATGTCGCCCGTGGTTACGTGGATGTTGGTATCGTATCCGGCCACACCGATGTTCCCGTGCATTGTCGGGACCCAAAGATAGGCGGTGCCGTAAATATGCCACGTATTATCGTGTAATTCGTCGCCGGAGCTCCCGAATGAGTTTGGGGCGCTAGCGGGCGATGTCTTGGTCGTCGTTTGGGGGCTGGCGAGGCTCGCGGTCGCCGCAGATGGCTGCGAAAGGCTTGCGGAAGTGGCCACGTCGTCCGCGGGCTGGGCCGGTTCAGCAACACTGGGCGAATCCGCAACCGTGGAGGATTCCCTGGACGGCTGGGCCGAGCCAGGCGCCGCTGATTCCTGTGAGTGCGCAGCCGTTACGAAAATCGCGGCGAATAGGAAGCCGAAGAATAAGCTGCTGGCGATGTGACGAGACCTGCGCATGAACGCTCCTAAGAATTCCTGGCGGAGCAAATCGGAGTCGCCGATCTGGTTCTCGCTCGAGGATTTATGCATGATTATGGGTAACCGAGGAGGTCAAAGGAACTGTCAGAAATGCCAATGAGCTTCGTGGATCAATTCTTCAGGTGCGCTGCAGTTTCTCGAAAGCGGCTAACGCATCATGCAGCCTGCTGAAAATTCGCGAAGGGGCGATGACCTCAGTCAGGTGATGCCGGGCAAAGTCCGCTTGCAGGTCCCCGGACACCCGGGCAAAGCCTAATTCAACTCCACCGTTGGTTAGGTTCTCTTGCAATTCCCGCACAACGCGCGCTGCCGAGTAATCCAAACGTGCGATGGCCTCGGCATCGACAATCAACCAGCGGACCTGCGAAGGGGCTTGTCCCACGAGACAATTCACCTCTTCGGCAAACCGGTTGGCATTTGCGTAGAAGAGCGTTGCGCCGAAGCGGTACATCACCAATCCGGGTTCCGTCATCGCGCCTGGCCGAACGGGATTCAGATTCCAGGTTCCTTTTTCGTTCAGAGCCATGACTCCGGTGTTGGGGTGGTAGCTGTGTTGGACGATGCGGAACAACGAGAGGACCATCGCTAACAATATCCCCTGCTCGACACCGACTGCGACGACGACCACCGCGGTGGTCACAGCTAAGAGAAACTCGCCCGGACTCTCGCGGCGAATGGCCAGCAGGGTCGGCAACTTGATGAGCCGAACCGCGATCATGAACACTAGTGCGCCAAGCACGCAATGCGGCAGAAACCTGAGAGGTCCGGTAAGAAAAACCAAAACAAGCGCGACAGTCGCGGCAGTTGCAAGTTGCGCCACCTGACTCTGAGCGCCGGCGCTCTCGACCATCGCGGTCTGGGTAGGACTTCCATTGACCACAAAGGTCCCGCTCAATCCGGCAAGCGCATTCGCCGCGCAAAGACCAGCGAGGTCCGCATTCTCGTCCAGTTGCTGATGATGGCGCGCCGCATAGATTCTGGCGGTTGCAGCGCTCTGCGTGACGATCATGATGCAACACGATGCGGCGATCGAAATCAGCGATGGAAGGTCCTTCCAACTCACTTCGGGGAGTCCGAGATGCGGAAAGCCGCCTGCGACGGGGCCGATGATGGCAATGCCGTGTCGGCTGAAATCCCATGTCGCGCTGGCGATCACCGCTCCGACAACCGCGATGAGCGCGCCGGGCACTCTCGGCGCAAAGCGTTGAAGCAGAAAAAGAACCCCCAGGGCAACGGCTGAAACGGCCAGAGTCGGCACATGGACTTCCGGCAGCCTTCTGCAGACTTCAGCTAATTGCATGACTGTCCGGCGAGCAGATACTGAAACTCCCAGCATCTCTCCAAGCACGGCGATTCCAACCTGGAACCCAACTCCCGTGAGAAAGCCCACGAGCACGGTTTGCGAGAGAAAGTCGGCGATGAAGCCAAGCTTGAGCAATCGTCCCAACAGAAGGAATCCAGCGGTGAGCAGCGCAACGGCCCCAGCCAACGCCACATACCGTGCGCTGGCTGCAGGCGCCAGGCTACCGACTCCACCAGCGAGGATGGCGGCGGTGGCAGAATCAGCGGAGACGACCAGATAACGGGAGGAGCCGAACGCGGCGAATCCGATTAGCGGCAACAGCAAGGTATAGAGGCCGGTAACCACGGGCATGCCGGCAATCTTGGTGTAACCCAAGGCTTGCGGGATATTCACGGCCGCGAGTGTGAATCCTGCCAAGGCGTCGCGCCGGACGGTCGGGGGCTTCACCGGACGTATGCTTTGAAAGAGTTTCAGCAAAGTCGAGACTCTAAGGTAATTCCTGGCGGGGAAAATCGGAAGCGCCGGGCTGGTTCTCGCCCGAGGATTTATGCATGATTATGGGGAACTAAGGAGTTTAAAGGAACTGTGAGAAATGCCAACGAGGGCGAGAAGTCGTGTATGCTCATCCCGTCGATGCAACTTCGCATTGGAGGGCAGGCGGTGCGACTCCGAGATAGACAAACTGGTATTACTGCCAATGTGCAAATCGCCAAGCGAAGCGTAGTTTGATAGCCACCAACACCACCGAAAGCTGAGGATCTCGTATGCAATTCAAGTCCGCCGGAGTTCACACGGTAGCACTGGCACTGGCCGGTTGCGCCGTAACCTTCATCCCGTCCACCCCGGCACATGCTCAAAACGCCGAGATGATGCAGAAACTGCAAGAGATCAAAGCGTCGTCCGCAGCCAACAAAGCGGCGCTTGCCCACTTCACCTGGCAGGAGCAACAAGTGATCAGCCTGAAAGGCGAGGTGAAGAAGACGGAAGTCTACCAAGTCAGCGTTGGGCCTGACGGACAACAGCAGAAGACGGAGCTGAGCTCTTCTCCTCCTCCGGCACCGCCGAGCGGCGGACGGCTCAAGCAGCGTATTGTGGAGAAAAAGATAGATGAGTTCAAGCAGTATGGCCAGCAGGTAGCCGCATTGGCGAAGCAATATGCGCATCCGGATCCGCAATTGCTGCAACAGGCCTACCAGAAGGGCAACATTTCATTGCAAATGGGTGGCGCCGCCGGCACAACCAGCCTCGTGGTCAAGAACTACCTCAAGCCTGGCGATCAGATGACGTTGGTATTTAACAGCGCGCAGAAGGGGATCCAAGCCATGAACGTCTCGAGCTACCTTAACGATCCGAGCGACGCCGTTACTATGACGGTACAGTTTGCGAAGTTGCCATCGGGCGTGAACCATGTCGCCAGCATTCAGGTGAACGGCGTCAGCAAGCAGATGACGGTGGCGATCTCGAACTCCAACTACCAGCAGGCACAGATGTAGCTCCTCGGCAAAATAAAATTGCCATGCGACCGGTTTGTCGCATGGCAATTTATTTTGGAAGGTAATTGGCTTCGAGACGGCGGACTTACTTGGTGACGACCAGTTCCGCGCTGGCGTTGGCGCACATGCCGTTCAGGGCGCCTGAAACGCAGGCTCCGACCGAATATTTGTAGCAGCCGCTGGTTTTTGCGACGACAGCAGCATCCTTACTGGATCCACCTATGATCGCGCCCCCAGGATCGAACGGCGAGGCGTCGCTGACGTCGATGACAAACCCTGTGTTTTTGGAGCTGCTCTTCCAATTCACCGTGGTTCCCGGACTGAGGCAGAAGAGCGAATTTCCCTTCGCGCCCGGAATCTGCGGAGTCGCGGAAGCCGCGTAGGCGGTTCGCTTCACGTCTACATTACAGGGCGCGGACGGCGATCCACAGGTGTTGCCCGGGTTGCAAAGCGATTCCGGGTTGGGTTCGTCGCAACTGTATTTTGATTTTTTCGACTGCGCGCCCGCAGAGACAACCACAAGGACTAAGGGCAGCACCAGCAGCGCCCGCCGGATTGCGAAGTGTCGATAATTCGTCATAATCTTCCTCACTATCTCGTGTTCAAGTTGCTGGGCGACGGTGGCCAATGATTCCATCTAGTGCCAATTGGCCATGCAGCGAAGACTCCCCCGGATTAGTTTTGGCCCGGTGTTCCCGACCAATCGATAATGCCAGTGAGCCGCCAGGGATTTTGATTGAGCTGCAGGGACAGCGCGCCTTCCTTGTCCAAGGTCAACTGGGCCAGCGGATAGAGCACCCCGGTGCTCTTGCTCTTATCCTGAGTGTTGACATTGATCTCGCCCGCGGTAAGGTTGAAGTTCTGCGATTGAGTGTCGGCATAGGCCTCGCCGAACCTGATTTGCCGGTTGGTGACAAACCGGATTGTTCTACCGGTCGGGGTCGGGATCATCCTGATGAAGCTCAGGTCGTAGCCCAGGGTGCCGGTAATCGAGATGCGGCCCACGGCAGGCATCTTGGTGAGAGCATTCACGAGCCCTTGATTCTGACCTTTGGTGAAGGCGTCCACCAGGACCTGCCTGTCGGCGGGGGTTGAAAAGTCATAGATGATAACGGTGATGCCAATGTTCTGCCCCATCTGGGTGCCAGTGCCAAAGGCCTGGGCGTTGATGGTCTCGTATTTATCTCTGGCGAAACCGGGCCGGGAGCCGATCATCAGGGCCAGGAACGACAGCCCTGCGAGGATGTGACGGAAACTTCTTCTAGTACCAATAGTCATCTTTTTCTCCTTCAGGCCTGGTGGCAATGACCGGGCCTCCTCAGCGTTGCACGAACTTTAATCTTCCCTGGTGTCCGCTTGTTATTGGCAAAAGTACCAACTAACCCCACAAAGGCCCATAAGCGCCGAGTTGCGCCTCCGGATCCAGATAGAGATATCCTCCCCTGTTAGTTCTGCCAATATCGCCGCGAAGATAAGTCTGTTGAGAATATCTTGACGGTTTCGGTCGTGGACGACCGAGGAGATATCCGAATCAGGCACTGAGCCCCGATGCATCCATCGGAGAGAAGAGTACACACATGAGAACCACACGGCAAGGTAGATTTTCTCTCGCGGCGATCCTCGCCGCCGTGGCGCTGGCGATCCAGCTGACAGGCGGCGTGGTCACCGCCCATGCCCAGAACGTCCAGGGCGTCATTACTGGACGGAGCGGCGCAACCATGACTCTACAGATTACGGGCCGCCCCAATTTGGTGGTCGTGCTTACTCCGAACACTGACGTCGGTGAAATGCAGGGCCTCTTCAAGGGGCGCACGAAGCAGATGGCCATGACCTGCCTGATCCCGGGTCTCCCTGTTCAGGTGCAGGGAACGACTAACGACCAGGGACAACTGGTCGCCGAGAAGGTCAGGTTCAAAGGCAACGACCTGAAGGCTGCCATGGACGCCCAGGCAGGGTTGCAACCCACGGTTGAGGCCCAGCAGGCCCATGAAGCGCAGATCCAACAGAGCGAACAGGAACTGGCCGCTCAGAAGGCCGCGCTGGCCGCGCAACAGGCGCAGTTGAACGTGGAGGACCAAAAGATCGCCGCCAACAAGGCCGCGATCGCAGCAGCCAACAAACGCTTTGGCGAGCTTGCCGAGTACAACATCATGGACGAGGTCACGGTCTATTTCGGCAACGGTAAGGTCACCGTCGATCCGCAGTATTTTCCCCAGTTGTTGAAGCTAGCCGAAAAAGCGACCACGATCACCGGTTATGTAATCCAGGTGAAGGGGTATGCCTCGGCGGTGGGCTCGGCGGCGCTGAACCAAAAGCTGAGCGTTGAGCGCGCCAACGCTGTGAGCCAATTCCTTGAACAGGACGCAAGCGTCCCGCTGACCAACATGCTGGCTCCGGGGGCGATGGGTACCGCAAACCAGGTGGCTCCCGACTCAACGTCCGAGGGACAGGCCGAGAATCGCCGCGTGGTGGTGATGGTGTTGCAGAACAAGGGGATAGCTGGGACCTAAGTCCTGGCCAGACTTGCCTTGCCTGACCACGGTTTCGGCCTCGTGCGGATTCGGTTAGAATTGTGCGCGGGCTTTTTGCGAAGCTGGTCGTCGGGTTTCGCCGACTTCTTTCTCAAAGCAAGCTAATTCACTGGGTCAGGTCTCGCGTTCATCGGGCGAATATGTTATTCGCGTAAGGCCGGTGACAGGCAAGGCCTGACTTGGCGTTGAGCCGTCCAGCTTACCCGCGCCTGGACGCATGCTCCCGCCAGGAAAGTTATAGTTGGTGATCAATCACCGGAGTCTCCGCATATTCGGCCGTGCTGCAACTTCCTCGATCTTTCTCTGCACTCTGGCTCTTTTATGTGTGGAGCAGGGTTGGAGTCAGGACCAGGGGTGGCCCCGGGAAAAAACCGTTAACGGTGCGCGCCTGGTCTACTACCAGCCGCAAGTTAACGCGTGGAATGACTTCAAGCTACTCGATCTGCGAATGGCGATCACCATTACTCCCGCCGGCGGCAAGACGCAGCCAGGGGTGGTCACTGCCGAGATGCAGACCGAAGTCAACATGGACACGCACACCGTCCTACTGAGCCATTCGCTAATTACGGGGAGTTACTTTCCATCGCTCGATCCGGCGTCTTCAGCGAAGTTGGGTCAGCTGGTCGAGACATTCCTGCCGCCGACCGCGATGCTGACTATCTCGCTGGACCGGCTGGTGGCGAGCGCGAATAAGCTGAAGCCGAAGGCGGTCGCCGCGGTCAAGAACGATCCCCCGGCGATTTATTTCAGCTTTCAGCCTGCCTTGTTACTCCAGTTGAATGGTCAACCGGTCAAAGCGCCGATCGCGAACTCAACCCTGGAATTCGTTGTGAACTCCAATTGGCCGCTCTTCCGGGATAAGTCGACTTCGCAGTATTACCTCTTCGACGGCGCGGGCTGGATGACCTCTTCCAACCTGATCTCAGGCTGGACTGCGACGGCCGCCTTGCCCGCCGAGATGGCGAAGATCCCGGCGGACCCTGCGTGGGGAGACTTGAAGCCGTACATTCCGGCGCCCCCAGGAAGCGCGGCCAGCTATCCTGCCGTCTACTACAGCACAACACCGGCAGAAGTTGTTGTCTTCGGCGGGAAGCCGAACTTCGCTCCGATACCCGGCACGCAATTGGTCTATGCGACTAACACCGACAGCGATGTCTTCAAGTACACGCCTACGGGGACGTTCTACTATCTGACGTCGGGCCGGTGGTTCAGCTCGCCGACTGCTCTTGGGCCGTGGAGTTTCGCCAGCAATAGCCTTCCGGCCGACTTTGCCAATATTCCGTTGGCCAGCCCGCCGGGGAGGGTACTTGCATCGGTGCCGGGTACCCCCGAAGCCGCGGATGCCGTTTTGCTGGCGCAGATTCCTACTACGGCCACGGTGGATACAGCGAAGGCTGCAGCGAGTGTGAAGGTTGATTACTCCGGCAGCCCGCAGTTTGCGCCGATTCCGGGAACTTCGCTGACCTACGCTACCAATACTCCCAATCGGGTCATTCAGGTAGGCGCGCTTTACTACCTTTGCTTCCAGGGTGTCTGGTTTATGTCCACGACGCCGCAGGGTCCTTGGCAGACGGCACCATCGGTGCCTCCGGAAATATATACCATTCCACCCAGCTCCCCGGTGTATAACGTCACGTACGTTACCCAGAGCACTGTCAACGGGGTGATAGTTGCCAGCTATACCTCCGGCTATTATGGCGTCTATGTGACTCCGGTTGGTGGGGCGGTCATTGTCACCACTGGGACCGGCTATGTCTATCCGCCCGTTGTCGTCGTTGGAGTCGGCTTGTACCCCGTCTATTATCCCTATCCCGCGACTTATGGCGTGGCTACCTTCTACAGTCCGTATACCGGTGCTTATGGTGTGGCGCACTCTGCTTATGGGCCTTACGGAAGCGCAACGTGGGGAGCAGCCTACAACCCGACGACCGGGACCTATGCGCGCGGAGCAAGCGTGTCGAATGCCTATGGGACGCAAAAGGTCGCCCAAGCCTATAACCCCTATACCGGAAATTACGGTGCGACTCACCAGGGATCGAACGCCTATGGCTCCTGGGGAAATTCTGTGGTCAGCAACGGGAGCAATAGTGTCTACACGCAGCATCAGACCAACGCCAATGGAACGGTGGCGACGGCCCAGAGTACGGCGGGCGGAAAGGCCGGCGGTGTGAGCACTGCCTACGGCAACACGGCGGCGGGCAAGACGGCGAATGGCGACATGTATGCCGGCCATGACGGGAATGTTTATAAGAACACCGGCTCCGGTTGGCAGACATACAACAATGGCAGCTGGACTCCGGTGCAAAAGCCGACCAATACAACCAGCACGACCAGCACGGCGAACCAGACCAACCAGCAGAAGATGCAGAGTAACCCTAACTACTCGTCCGCCCAACAGAAGGCCCAAAGCAACCCGAATTACGCCTCCGATCAGCAAAAGGCGCAGAGCAATCCGAACTATTCCGCGGACCAGCAGAAAGCCAAGAGCTATGGGCAGCAGCCGACGAACGCCAATGGGAGTTACAGCCGTCCGAGCGGGTCGACATCGACCTCAGATCTGAACCAACAGGCACAGGCGCGCCAACGAGGGGCGGAGCAAAGCCAGCGTTATTCGCAGTCCCAGCGGACCGCGGGCTCGGGGGGCACGCGCAGCTACGGCGGCGGATCTCGCCGCTAGAGCGTCAAACCGCACGGCGATGCTCTCGCTCAACACATTAAGCTTGTTGCGACACCGTGACCTTTGGCCTGGTTCTGCGCAGAAAGAGTTCGGTGAACTCCTCTTCGCCCATGACCCGCCGGACTTCCCACAGACAGAAAAACGGGATGAACAGGCAGAAACAGATCACCATGAGGCCTAGCAGGGGCCATGATGTCGCCTGCAGCGTTTCGTGCAAAGTGTCGGCAAAGCTGCGTGCATGGATGGCGTCTTTGACGAACTCTTCGACCCAATGGAATGCGGCCACCAGGACGGCAAAAAAGGCCGCCTTGTAGATTGCCGATTCGATCAGCGGCCTATGGTCCCTCATTTTACCCGCGCGAACAAAGCCGCCGAGAAGAATCACCTTGGCCAGGACGAGTGTGTTGATGAGCGCAGTTACATAGACGAATTGCGCCGAGCGAAACTGATGGAGCAGATACATTTTGTAAGTGGCGAATGCGAAGAAAAACAAGCCAAAAAATGCCGAGATCAGAAGCATCTCCTGGAACTCATGCACGATTTTAGATTTCATGCTTTTGGACTTCGATTTCTCTTCTGCCATAACGACCTCAATGCTTGCCTGCATCGGTCTCGAGTTGTGGAGCACTCTCCCCGGGGTTTCGGAGAGAGTGCCATCGGTTTCGGTTAGAAGTTTACTGGAGAATAGGGATCGAAGAGGCGAGTTGCAGGTCGATGAGCATGTTCAAGCGGTTGTCGATCTGCAGGAACTTAGCCGCTTGCTTCGCCCCCACAGCTTTCTTGAATTTTGGGTAGTACGAGGACTGAAGCTTGAGCCGGTCCTGCTCGAAGGTGAGTTGACGCTTGACCAGACTATCGGCGGTGGCGTCGTCCATCGTACTGTAGCTGTTGGCGTAATCCTTGATCAGGCTGACGCGCTGATCGCCGATGACTTGCTGCTTGTTGGCGTATTCGCGATACAGGGGCCAGAACACTTTTCCCTGGTCGTCGGTGAGCTTCATTTCGTCGGTGACCACCGCAGTCCTCTGGGTCTGCAGGTCGGAGCGCAGCAGGGTGATGTCGCTATCGATGCCCGCCTGGTTCGGAGGAGCGGATTGAGTGGATTGAGCCATCGCCACGGAAACTGCCATCGACGCGGCCAAGACTACGGCGAATTTCATGTCTTTCACTAGTTCTTTCCTCTTTTCGACGTCTGCCCTTCAGGTTGTGAACCGCCGGATTGCGGTCTCGCACCAGGCGTGGCAGTTTCCCACAATCCTACCTTGAAACCAAAGACCGGGGTATTGGCATTTATGCCAGCTGCGGCGGGCTTCGATACGGCTGGCGCATGTCTCTTAGTGAATTTGCGACCTATCCCGTAGGCTGTAGTGAGGAGGGCATGCTTCACGGTTGTTTGGCGAGGAAGCGAAGGCATCGATGAAGAAAAATTTTTGGAGGGCCGTCACCGAAATCGGCTTCATCGTCTTCCTGTTCTATTCGAATCTGTTGATGGGGGAATACACGCGCACTCTGATGCATCGGGACCGAGGGTTCGTCTTCGCGCTCGAAGATATCTTTACCGACGCCAACTTTGCGATTGCCGTGGTTGCCGCGCTTATCGGCTATGTAATCTTCGAGTTCCTGCGCAAGAAGCTTTGATCTTGCGCAGGCGAGGTTTGTTGAGTCACAGGCAGGTCAAGCCTCGGTGAAATCGATCGCCAGCAGGGTGATGTCGTCGTGCTGGTTTGTTCCCCGGGGCTGATTCGACCATTGGAACAAGGCATCGATGACCGCATCGGTGAATGCCTCGGCGCCGAGTTGCCGATGCGTGTCTAGGAATTCGAGGACCCGTCCCACGCCAAACTCCTCGCGCTCGGGATTTGGACATTCCGAGACACCGTCGGTACAGAGAACGACTCGGTCTCCGGGCTTGAAGGTCAATTCCACAGAGGTGTAGGTCTCTTCAGGAAACTGCGCGAGCAGGAGCCCATTCTCCTCGATGGCCTCCGCCTTGCGGTCTGCAGCTAGCCATAGCATCAGGGGAGGGTGGCCGGCACCGCCATATCGCAAGAGACCGTTCTCAGTATCGATGAAGATGTATGCGGCAGTGACAAAGTGGCGATCGAACTTCCCGCACAGCGCCGTGTTCATGCCGTCCAGCACTGCTGCCGGATCCGAGGCGTGCGCCGATTGCTCGGCGAGAACAATCTTCAGCATGGAGGTGATCAGGGCTGACGGCGCGCCGTGCCCGGAGACATCGGCCACGAGTATGCCGAGACGCTTCTGGTCGATTGGAAGATAGTCGTAGTAGTCGCCGGCGATGGTTGTCATGGGAAGATAGCGGGCGGCGATTTCGAGCCCGGGAACCGCGGGAGAACTGCTGGGCAGGATCGACAGCTGAATATGCCGGGCCATCTCCAGCTCATGGTTGACCGCGAGCACCTGACGATTCAGCTGCTCGCGGGAGTCGCGAAGCAAGAGTTGGGTGCGGACTCGCGCCTTGACGATGGCCGGTGAAAACGGTTTGCGGATGTAGTCAAGAGCGCCGACCTCGAGACCTTTGGTCTCGTCGCCGACATCGGTCAGTCCAGTGAGGAAGATGACGGGAATGTCGCGGGTTTCCGGGGCGGCTTTCAGCCGCTCGCAAACCTGGTAGCCGTCCAGGCCGGGCATCATGACGTCGAGCAGGATCAGGTCGGGAAAGGGCTGGTTTTTTGCCAGCTCCAAAGCCTTCTCGCCGCTGGTGGCGACCCTGATCTTGTATTCATCTTTGAGAATCGACTGCACCACCTGAATGTTGGCAGGGGCATCGTTGACGACCAGCAAGGTTTTCTTCTGTCCGGCATCGGCCGGAAGCGTTTCTGCCATCGTCTAGTTCTCTAGGCGCCACTCGCTTGCAGCTGGTTGGTTAAGAGTTGACCGCCCATCCGAGCCCTATTTGGGCGGATGGGCGGCGAAATACTGGTTCATCCCAGAAGCAATATCGTTTGCGGCCATCTGGACGTTTGTGTTCAGGGCCGCGACCACATCGGGGACGGTCTTCGCGCTGATTGGCTCATCGTGGTTGTAAAAGGTCTGCCACACGGTATCGCCGGTCTTGGTGTTCTGAAGTTCGACGTCCATGGTGAGCCGGCCCATCAGGGTGCTTCCGGAATCCTGCTCTTTGAAATCATAAATCCGTGTTCGCAAGAGGTAGTCGCCGCCGATCTTACCTTGCGGGGTATAGACGCCCTGGTAGCGGCCGGAAGCGCGCAGGTTCCTCAGGATGACGTCGCGAATCAGCTCCGGCGGCGGTCCGATCCAGCGCTCGTACTCGTAGGCGCCAATTTTTTGATCGCCAACGGCATAGACCACTCTGCTGTCTCGATAGAGGTCGGGAGCGGCGGGCAGGCCGACGATGATCGTTACCGGGAGGGGCTGCGCGGTCGCTGGGGCGCCAGCGCTGGGATTGGTCAGCTGGTAGTAATTGATCGGACGAGATGCTCCGCAACCCGCTGCGAATCCTAACGCCAGCAAGGCCAGGGCGGTCAGTCCAAGACTGACATAGCGGCGAGAGGTCGAGGTTGCATCTTCGAGGCGCTGTCTGCTTTCTGTCTGGTGATCAATATCGTTGACGATCATTTGTGGTCTCCTGGCTTGCGATCGCGTGGCGTGCTTGAGTTAATTAGCGAAGAGGGTCTGGTCTTCAACTCGTCGGTCAATTGGTTGAGATTGTCCGTGATCTGGCGGATGTTATCCAGGGTCTCGTCGATATTGTCGGAATTGACGTCCAAAGTGCGATTCAGGGAGTCGACAAGCTGGTTCGCTTTGGTCAAAGTGGTTTGTAGCTGGAGGATCGTCTTGTGGATCTCCGGCCCGTTCTCTCCTATCAGAGCATCGACGTGTCCGATGGTTTTGTTGGCGTTGTCGGAGGTTACTCTCACGTTGTCGAGCAGTGACGGGAGCTTCGCGCTGGCCGTATTCAGGTTGTCGATTGTCGATTTGATCTTGGCGCGGTTGTCGGTGAGCAGGCCTCGCACTTGGGCGAGGGAGGCGGAGACGTTCGCGCGGTTTTGATCGTTGAGCAGATCGTTGACCCGGCTGATGGTCGTCTTTAGCTCGGCCACCCGTTCATTGAGCGAGCCGATCAGTTGCTGCGCGCCCGGCGCGAGGTCGTTCAGCTTGGCGGTCAGCGCGCTGAAGTCGATATATGGGTCGGCGGTGAGATAAGAGCCGGGTTTGGCGAGCGGAGCGGCGGCGGTACCGGGCACGATCTCCAGGTGGTTGTCTCCGAGCGGGCTGAGGCTCTGGATTTTGACGTGGCTGTCGGTCTTCACCGGCACTTTCGGGTCCACGCTGAAGGTAACGTCGATCAGCGAAGGGTCATTGGGATCGATGCTCACCGCAGTGACCCGTCCGTCCTTCGGGCCGCCCGCGTAGCGTACCTCGGCGCCGGGCTCGAGGCCACCGGCGAACGTAAATTTGGCATGGAACTGCGGCGCGGCGCGGCTGAAGAAGCCGGTCAACGAGAAAATAGTGACCAGCAGCAACGCCACCGCAATCAGGACAAACAGACCGACAAATGCCTGCTCTTTTTTCCCATCCATTACGCACTCCTCTTCTTGGCCGCGTTGCGCCCCGGCCGCTTGTCTTCGGTAAGCATCTGAAGATAATCCATTTCCTCCGACACGGCAGGCTCGGGCACTCGATCCAGAAACTGCCTCACGCGCGGATGGGTGCTGGCGCGCAACTCGTCCATCGTGCCCAAAGCCACGACATAGCCTTTATCCACCACGACCACCCGGTCGGCGATGAGGAAGGCGCTGGCAAGCTCATGGGTCACGACGATGATGGTCATGTGAAACGCCTTTTTCAGCTGGATGATCAGCTCGTCGACGCCGGCGGCGATGATCGGATCCAGCCCGGCCGAGGGTTCGTCGAAGAACAATATCTCGGGATCCATGGCGAGGGCGCGGGCGATGCCTGCGCGCTTTTTCATGCCACCGCTCAACTCGGCCGGCATGAAGTCTTCAAAGCCGGATAATCCCACCTGATCAAGCTTCAGGCGCACGATGATTTCGATGGTCGACTCTTCCAGCTCGGTATGTTCGCGAAGGGGCAGCGCTACATTGTCGCCGACCGATAGGGAACCGAAGAGAGCAGAGCCCTGGAACGACATCCCAATCCTCTTTCGAATTCGATCCATCTCCGCCGAACTAATCGCGGCGATGTTCTCGCCCTTTAACCAGATTTCGCCTGCCGAGGCCTTTTCCAGGCCGACGAGGGTGCGCAACAGAGTGCTCTTGCCGGAACCGGAACCGCCGAGAATGACCATCGTCTCCCCACGGTGCACATCGAAGGTAACTCCGTGCAGGATTTCGCGCGTGCCATAGGCGACACGGAGGTCCCGGATGGAGATCATGACTTCGGGCTTCGTCGTGCTGTCCAGCTCATCCATGCAAGGAAGTCCCTGCCCTTAATTTGGGCTTAAGAAAAAGAAAATCGCGGTGAAGACAACGTTGACCATGACCACAAGAAAGATAGACATGACGACTGCGCGCGTGGTCGAGCGTCCGACCTGTTCGGCGCCCGCTCCGGTCGACAGTCCTTCGTAGCAGCCGACGGCGGCGATGGTGATGCCGAACATCAGGCTCTTGATCAACCCGGTCAGAATGTCGCGCAGGAAAAGCGCGTCGAGGGATGCCTTGATGTAGCTGGGAAAGGTGAAGCCGGCATCGGCGACGCCAAAGACCGAGCCGCCAATGATCCCCATGAAGTTGGCCCATATCGTAAGACAGGGCACCATTACCATCATGGCGATAAATTTTGGCGTCACCAGAAATGGGATCGGACCTATCGCCATGGTCTTGAGCGCGTCCAGCTCTTCTGTAACTTTCATGGTGCCAATTTCGGCGGCAAAGGCCGATCCTGACCGCCCGATGACCAGGATTGCCGTGATGAGAGGCCCGAGTTCCCGGGTCATGCCCAGGGCAACTGCGGTGGCGACCAGGTTCATGGCGCCGAAGGTGCGAAGCTCATAGGCGCCCTGCAGGGCCAGAATCAATCCGATGAAAAAGGTAATGAGCGAGAGAATCGGAATCGCCCTTACGCCCACTTCCATGGCCTGAGAGATGGCGGAGCGCAAACGAAGGGGCTCTCCGCGAAACGGTCCGATGACTGTGAAGTAGCCGGCCCGGCCCGCCAACAAGGCGAGCGACCCTACATAGGCCAGACCGTTGGTCGTCGCGCCACCTATTTGACTTAAGAATTCTCCCACTCAGCTCCCGGCCTATTTCGGTTTTGCTCAGGGCCGCGGATTATTCCGCGGTTGCCTGCTCCTCGTTGTCAACGATCTCGAAGACCTTGACCAGCTTCGAGAGTTGCATGACTTCGCGCACGGTCTCGTTGAGACCGAATAAAACATATCTGACCTTGGCATCGCGAGCGGCCTTCAGGCCCTCGATGAGCGATGCGATGCCGGAGCTGTCGATGTATCTTACGGCATTGAGATTCAGGGCCATCCGGGAGGGCTTGAAGTCTTTCAGCTCCTTAAGCAGAACGGAGCGCAGTTGCGGAGAACTCGCGAGATCGATGTCGCCCGAAATGTCTATGATGGCTATCTTCGCCAATCGGCGCGTAGTTGCCTGCACGTTAACTCTCCTGTTCTGTGCCGCTGGGTTTTGCCGGTGTAAGGGACTTTATCAGACGGAGATAGTTTCGTCCTTCAACGTGCCGGAACGTCACGGAGTCCATGATCTCACGGATGAAGTGTAGCCCTAAACCACCGGGTCGTATATCGTCGAGCGCGCGTCCCACGAGTCGTTCAGGCTCGACCGGGACGCCGCGATCGACGATCTGAATCATCAGCGCTTCGCGCCGAGTTCCCCCCTCCGCCCTGGTCTGTCCGCGATAAAAGGCAATTTGGATGGGGCGATCGTGGCTGCCTTGATAGGCATGACGAATCACATTGGCGAGCGCCTCGTCCACAGCCAGCACCACCGACCGGACCTCGGCTTCCGTGAATCCGGTTGTAAGCGCCACCTCACCCACGGCGGCGCGGACCACACAGAGCAGTTTGGGATCACTCAACAAAGACAGCTTCAGCACCAATTTGCTTCTATTCAATTGGGCAAGATCCTTAGATTCCGCGGTTCATCATCATCTTGGCCAGCACCTGGATGCCAGATGCTGGCTCCAGGCAGAAATTCTACGAAGGTTGGGCAATAAAGAGAAGCGACAAACCGCCAAGTGCATCCGCCAACCCGGATGTCCCTGAAACCTCAAAGTTCTCTGTCACGTTACCGCGAAGTTGGATTAGAGGGAACTGTTATTTTTGCCAAATAAAGCGGCGGCGCGCCCATCACCTATTTCTTCCTTGCCGAAAAATACAGATTGACGATCAGTCCGAGTTGGTTCAACTGCTGATTTGGGCTCTTTCCAGTATTATTCTCGTGGCAATAATAGGGGCCAAGTTCGAGAAGCCTTCCAACCGGATAGTTGCCACCGACATACAGCGCGGTGGTGCTCCACTTCTGATACCTGCTCTCGTAGAATTCCTCGTCGCGGACATAAACTCTCGGGTGATACGAGCCAACGGTGATTGACCTCTCGAGGGAGAGCCGGTTTCGGTAGCGCCAGTCGAAATTGCCGCTTTGCCAGTCCAGATCGGCACGGCTCCTGTCCGAGAGCAGAATGCCCCAACGAAGAGGGAAGTTGGCGGTCGCAATAAGCTCCCAACGATTGGTTACAGGAGCGTTAGGTGAGGGAAGAACACGATAGCCGGTGGAAAAGACCAGGGCCCTCTTCTTGGCTTGATCCAAGTCGAAGATCGTCGCATTCTGGAGCTTGATCCAAGGCTTCAGATAGAAATCGATGCTCGGGCCAATTTCAACCTGGGTAGGATCTCCACCCTCCCGCGTCTGCTTGGCCTGAAAACTCGCGCGCACCAGGGGGTTGATCGAGTAATAGACGTCGATCTCTGGAAGAAATTGCGTGGTCTGCGCCTTTGCCAGCACCGGGAGGGTGGGAACCAGGAGTAGGCATAGCAACCAGGGACTCCGCGATCTCTGTTTGCGGGAGGCCAGACAATCGGAAGGCAAAGCGAGCGTCCTTGGAAAGCAAATGCTAGCAACCACAAGAGTAGAGATGGCGGCGGCCAACCACAACTGTTAGTTTTGCCGATGCCGAGCTGCGAGAGTTGGCAGTATCGTTGGTTTGACTGAAATGGCGCCAAGGGCATGTTGGCGGCGGCAGTATGATGCTAGAGGACAATCGCCAGGCTTTTGCAGGAATTCCGGCCGTTGGCGACGGAGACGCGACGCGTGTTGGCCAATTTTAAAATTCGGAATAAGCTGCTGATCGCGCTGGTGCCGTTAGGAGCGATGGTTCTTGTCGGCGTGACACATTCCACATACGAGATGTTCAGGGCGGACAACAGCTACACCGTGATCATCGACGAGAACGTCAAGGCGTTGAGAAGTATGGTCATCGCCCGAGGATTGTGTCACAAATACAATCTGGTGCTGTACCGGGAAATCGCCGAGACCGATCAGGAAGAAGAGCATCAGACCGACGCGGAACTCGATCAGATCGCTTCCCAGTTTCGTTCCTACGTGGAAGAAGCCATACGACGGAATCCCGCCAGGGCCGTGGCAATCCGGAATATCGCCTCCCAGTTCGATGAGGGGGTCTCGCTGTCCCGGGAAGTCCGTGCGGCGGCCCTGAAGAACGATAACAAAACTGCGCTATCGCTGATGCAAAGCCAGGTGGATCCGAAACTCGAGAGAGTCCGCCAGGCCATGGAGGACATGCTCGACAATACGAACAAATCCATCGATCGGGAGTCCGATGAACTCACCGTTAAGATGCATCGGGCCGTATTGGTGAGCTGGCTGGTCGCGTTGCTTGGGCTTGCCGGGACCGCGGCTTTTGCGGTCTACATTGTCCAGAGCGAAGTAGTAAATCTGTTGCAGAAATTCCGCGGCCACATCCTGGATGTGGCGGAGGAGCGTTGCGACCGGCCCATCCCCTATCAGGACCGCACCGACGAGATCGGCGAGATGAGCCGTGCATTGCAGACGCTACAGAACGTCGCCACGGAGCGGCAGATCCAGAGTTGGGTCAAGGCGGAGATTGCGACCACCACAGAATGGCTCCAATCCTCGGAAAATTTCACGACATTTTCTGCGAATCTGCTGTCGCGAATCTCGGAATCGGTGGAACTGCTGTACGGCGTCTACTACCTGGCCGGAACGGACCACTCGCACTTTACCCAGGTTGGAGGCTTCGCCCTCGACCCGTCCGCGGAACCCAGGAGGTTTTCGCTCGGCGAAGGGTTGGTGGGGCAGGCGGCGGCAGAGCGCAGGGCGCTGACCGTTGCGTCCACGGCTGAACACGCGGTCCAGGTGCCAGCCGGGCTGGCGACCGTGACTCCCAGTGTGTTGTACTTCTATCCCCTGATCGCGCATGGGGCAGTGGTCGCCGTTATCGAGTTGGCTCCATGCAGCGCACTTACCGATCGACAGAAAGCGTTGGTGGAGGCGTTGCTGCCGACCGTGGCACTCAGCACCGAAATTCTGGTCGGGTCCATTGAGACCAAGAAGTTGCTGCAGAAGACGCAAGAGCAGGCGGCGACGGTGGCCGCGGCAGAGGAGCGCTCCCGGCTGATTCTCGGCTCTATCGACGAGGGAATTAGCGGAGTGAATACTGAAGGGCTGCTGGAGTTCGTCAATCCTGCCGGGGCCAGGATGCTGGGCTATGAGCCGGACGAACTAATCGGCCAGGCGATGCACGGCCGCATTCACTACAAGTACGCCGACGGTCGGCCGCTGTCTCTGGAACAATGTTCGATTTACCAAACCGCCCGCGACGGCAAGGCCCGCGCGGTGACCGACGAAGTGTTGTGGCGCAAGGACGGCACAAGCTTTCCGGCGGAATACACCGCAACGCCAATTTGCCGGGGCAATGAAGTCCTAGGAAGCGTCGTCGCGTTTCGCGACATTACCGAACGGCTCAAGGCGGAGAAGCGGCTTCAATTCACGCAGTATGCAGTTGACAATGCCGCGGATGTCGTCTTCTGGATCAACCCGGTCGACGGCCGGATTGAGTACGCCAACGAAGCCGCGGCACGCTCTCTCGAATTTCCTCGACAAGAATTGCTCACGATGAATATCGCGGACATCAACCCAAGCGCGACTCCGGCCAGGCTGGCCGAACTGATCGCCGAGTTGCGCGAGAAGCACTCCCTGACCTGGGAGGACAAGGCCAAGACCCGCACGGGTCATGTCTTCGACGTCGAGATCACCCTCTTCCTCGCCGAGTATCTCGACCGGCAGCTGATGGTTTCCAACGTGAAAGACATTACCGATCGCAAGCTGGCCGAAGCGGAGATCGTTCGCGCCAAGGAGATGGCGGAATCGGCGACCCGGACCAAGTCGGATTTCCTGGCCAACATGAGCCACGAGATCCGTACCCCGATGAATGCCGTGATCGGCCTCACGCATCTGGCGTTGAAGACCGATCTCACCCGCAAACAGGAGGACTATCTCACAAAGATCAAGTCGGCCGCCCAGGCGCTGCTCGGCATCATCAACGACATCCTCGACTTCTCCAAAATTGAAGCCGGCAAGCTGGACATCGAGAAGACCGACTTCCAGATGGAAGATGTGCTGAACAACCTGTCATCGATCGTCAGCCAGAAGGCACAGGAAAAGAACCTCGAGTTTCTCATCGCATCGCCACAGGATATTCCCCACAACCTGATCGGCGACCCACTCCGCCTCGGGCAGGTGCTGATCAACCTGGTGAACAATGCCGTCAAGTTCACCGACAAGGGCGAAGTCGTGGTCAGCGTCGCTGTTGAAGAGCAGACCGATGATCGGGTCAAGGTCAGATTCGCTGTGCGCGACAGCGGGATCGGCATGACTCCCGAGCAGAGTGCCCGCCTCTTTCAGGCGTTTGCCCAGGCGGACACTTCGACCACGCGGAAGTACGGAGGAACCGGCCTGGGGCTCTCGATCTCCAAGAAGCTTGTGGAGATGATGGAGGGATCTATCTGGGCCGAGAGCGAATATGGCAAAGGGAGCAGCTTCATCTTCAATGTGTGGTTTGGGGTGGGAAGCGGAACCGCACCGAAGAAGCGTTTTATCCCCGATGTCGCCGGGCTGCGCGCCCTGGTGGTCGACGACAACGAGCAGGCCCGCGAGATACTCACCGAGAACCTGCGGCTCTTTGCATTGAGAGCTGAATCGGTCTCTTCGGGCGAAGACGCGATTCGAGAACTGGTCGCCGCCGACTCGACCGATCCCTATGGCCTGGTACTGATGGACTGGCAGATGCCGGGCATGGACGGCCTGGAGGCGAGCCAGATTATCAAGCGCGGAGGTCGACTGCAACACATTCCCGAAATTTCCATTGTCACCGCATTCGGACGAGAGGACATTCGCGCCAAGGCGGCGGAGATCGGCATCGACAACTACCTCCTCAAGCCGATCAGCCCTTCGATGCTCTACGACAGCCTGATGGATATCTTCGCGACGGCCCAGGAAGACAAAGAATCGCGGCACCGCAAAGAGGTGACTAACACCGCCGACGCCACCGGGATTCGGGTCCTGCTAGTTGAAGATAACGAGATGAACCAGCAGGTGGCGACCGAGCTGCTGCAGAGCGCGGGGGCTATCGTTACGGTCGCGAACCACGGCGGCGAGGCGGTGGAGATGCTCACCGCCAAGGAAGAGGCGCCGCCGTTCGACGTGGTGTTCATGGACATGCAGATGCCAGTGATGGACGGACTGACCGCGACGAAGTTGCTGCGGACCAAGCCATACCTGCAGAAGTTGCCGATCATCGCGATGACCGCTCACGCGCTGGTGGAGGAGCGGCAGCGCTGCCTGGACGCGGGGATGAACGACCATGTCACTAAACCAATCGATCCTGATGTGCTCTTTGCCACGCTGATTCGCTGGGCGCAGCCACATCCCGCGGCGGCGGCGCCTGTGACGCCCGCGGCGACGGAGGTCAGGCAGGCAGGGGCATCTGAGGTCCAACGGCCTGCGGCACCGGGCGAAGTGATCGTTCCCGAGATAGAAGATGTCGACGTGGCTGGAGGCATCAAGCGGGTCGCCGGGAACAAAAAGTTGTATCGCAGTCTACTGACGCAGTTCGCGGAAAAGCAGAGCGATGCCGGCCAACAGATTGCCGAGGCGTTGAAGAGCAACGACCCCAAGGTCGCCGAGCGCATCGCCCACACCGTGAAAGGCGTCGCGGGAAATCTGGGTATTGCGACGGTGCAGTCGTCTGCCGCCATGGTCGAGAAAGCCATCCGCGAGAGCGATCCCGCGACGGACGACCTGCTGAAGGAATTCGATAAGGTGCTGCGAGCTCAGGTGCACAAGGTAGCTACGGCCCTCGGTGCAACTGAGACGGTTTCTAGTGCTGTGGCGGCGACGATTGTGTTCAATGCGGATGCCGCTGCCGATGCCGCGCTGCGGCTCAAGGGCTTGCTCGATGCCTCCGACGGCGATTCGGAAGAGGCTTTTACGAGTTTTCGCGATGCTGTTGGCGGGAAGATCGAGAGCGCAAGGTTAGACGCTCTCGGCGACTCGATCCGCGATTATGACTTTGAGGCGGCGCTCGCAAAGCTCGACACGATCGTTCAGGAACTAGGGCTGCACGCTGGAAAGGCAACCGCATGAGCAGCGAAACCAAGAAGGTCATCCTGCTGGTAGACGATACGCCGGCCAACATTCAAATCGCGCTCGCGATCCTTAAGGACCTCTACCAGGTGCGGGTCGCCACTAACGGCGCCAAGGCTCTGGAACTCGCCGCGGCCGATCCGACTCCCGATCTCATCTTGCTCGATGTCATGATGCCCGGGATTGATGGCTTTGAAGTATGCACGCGGCTGAAGGCCTCGCCGGCAACGCACGAGATACCGGTGATCTTCCTGACGGGCCAAACCGAGATCGAGGACGAGACCAGGGGATTTGAAGTGGGCGGCGTTGATTACATCCACAAGCCGTTTTCACCGGCGGTGGTGAAGGCCCGCGTGCATACCCATCTGGTGCTTCGCGGGATCCGGGAAAAGCTGGCTCAGCAGTTAGCGGCGATGAAGAGTGAGCTCGAGACTGCGCGGCAGATCCAGCTCTCCATTATGCCGCGCGAGATGCCCAAGGTGGCGGGACTCGATATCGCGGCACGGTACATTCCCATGACCGAGGTTGCGGGCGACTTTTATGACTTCATTCTGATCGATGACAAGCGGTTGGGAGCATTTGTTGGCGACGTCTCGGGCCACGGAATGCCTGCTGCGCTGATTTCTTCGATGCTGAAGATCGCGCTTGCGGCGCAGGCTCCGGTTGCCTCCGAGCCGGCGAAGGTGATGGCTGGACTCAATCTGGCTTTATGCGGCAAATTTCAGGGGCACTTCGTCACCGCCGCCTATATTTTTATTGACCTGGAGAAGGGCGTCATTCGCTACTCTGGAGCGGGACACCCGCCTCTGGTTTTAGGCGGGGAAACAACGGGTTCGGCACGCGGGGTGGAAGAAAACGGCCTGATGCTTGGCGCGTTTTCGTTTGCCTCGTATACATCGGTAGAGTTCCCGTTCCACGAGGGGATGTGGGCGCTGCTCTACACCGACGGGATTCTTGAAATGTCGTGCGCGGCCGGAGAGGAATTTGGCATTGATCGACTGACGCAATTCACAGAAAAGCATGAGGACTTGTCTGCCTGCTCGTTTGTTGAAGAGCTCTTCCAGCATCTATCGAATTGGGACGATCGTCATTCGGGCCCTGACAGGGAAGACGACCTCACGGTTCTGGCGATCAAGTTTCAAGGGGCATGACGGCAATTAAAGTCGGCTCTACGGGTCGATGACGAAATCATCGTGCGAACCGCCCAACAGCTGCCGATGTGGATCTGGGTTGACGATCAACCTGCATATTCAATGAATGAAATGGCGATCAACTGGAATGCGCCGCTTGTGTGTTCCTGCTTGCGGCGGCAAATTCTTAGGCGGACGAGATTGCGTCCGCTTTACTGAATGAATACTGGTATGAGACCTAGGCCCGCACTGGAAAGTCTAATGAATAGGCGCAGGAAAATGTCTGCGTGTCAGGTGACTGCTTGCCCATGGGACTGATGACAGAAACACTGCCTTTACCTTCTGATTCTCCAACGGAAAGAGCTAAGAATTTGGAGCGACCGCTATACACCGCAAGGCTTGTGCGCAAGTACTGCCTTTCCGAACCCGCTCAATGCTTTCATCTGGAGTTCAAGGTTGATGAGATGGCGACGTTCGATTTTGTCGCTGGGCAATTCATTTCGATGGTGGCCGACGATCCGTCGGGCAAATCGCAGACCAGAGCTTATTCGACGGCATCAGCGCCTCGGCGGAACGAATTTGACCTTTGCGTGAACCGGGTAGAGGGTGGATTTTTCTCCAACCTGCTCTGCGATCTCGAAGAGGGACAGACGGTGAAGTTTCATGGGCCGCATGGTTTTTTCCTGCTGCGGCAACCGCTAACGGACTCTATCTGGATCGCTACTGGTACGGGGGTCGCGCCAATGCGGGCATTTGCCCAGGCGCTCTTTCCTGAAAACGGCCCTAATGCCGGCGAAGACCTGAGCGCAGGTCGAGAGATGTGGCTGGTCTATGGCACGCGCTATGCCACCGAGATTTATTACCGGGAGTATTTTGAGCGGCTGGCCATCGAGCATTCTAATTTCCACTACGTCGCGACGTTGAGTCGTCCCGATGACGACTGGCGGGGCAGTCGTGGGTATGTGCAGGAGTACGTCGATCAGATCACAATGGCACACGCTGCCATGAGCTATACGGCTGCGGAGCCCACTGTTGCCGAGGTGAGTGGGTTTAATATCCACGCCTATATTTGCGGGCTGAATGAGATGGTTTCTGCGAACCGCGAAACACTCAAGAAACTCGGATGGCAGCGGAAGCAGATTGTCTTTGAACGATATGACTGATTACTCCCGGTTCGGCTCTCCCGCGGCGCTACTCGCAACGCAGCGCCTCGATCGGATTGACAGAGGCAGCCTTCCGAGCGGGAAGTATCGTGGCGCCAACGGCAACGACAAGAGTGATCGCTAACGCCGAGACGAAGCTGCCAGGATCTAGATAGCTGAGCTGATATAGCTGGGAACGCAGCAGGTGCGCCGCGCCGAGTGACAGCGGAAGTCCAGTGGCTAGACCCACTGCAGTCACGAGCAGGCTTTCACGCAGAACCATCAACGACACACCGGCGCGGCCGGCCCCTAAAGCCATTCGCACGCCAATTTCATTCCCGCGGCGCTGCACGCGATAGGCGAGGGTGCCGTAAAGGCCGGTCGCCACAAGCAAGACCGCCAGCAGCCCGAAGCACATTGCCAGCCGGGCGAAGAGTCTGGGTGTGACATACGACTCATCGAACTGCGCCGCCTGGGTCGTCGGCTTTTGAAGCGGCATGTCGGGATCGAGATCATGAAGGGCGCGACGCATCTCGGGCAGCAGAGCCAGAGAGTCGCCTCCCGTGCGAACTTCAATCGTATTCGCCCCTCGCAACCCGGACTGAAACGAAGAGTAGTAAACAGTAGGCAGATTCGAATCGGTTACGCCGCGGTACTTACTATCCTTGACGACGCCGACAATATCTGCGCCGGGATTGCTCCCGATTCGGTGGCCCAATGCGCCATGATTCAGGAAACGCCGCACGAAGTGTTCGTTGACCCACGCGACGGCCGGGCTGACCGGTGTATCTCTATCGCTCACGTCGCGGCCCTGCAAGAGCGGGATTCCCATGGTCGCAAAGAAATCCGGTCCGACCAGGTTCGAATACACCGAAACATGCGGACCGGAGTCCTGTCGGAGGTCGACTCCATCGAGAGTGATACCGCCGCCGCTCAGCCAACCTGAGCCGGGCCTGAAATGCACAAGTGAAGCCGTTTCGACGCCGGGTATCGCCTTGATCCGCTCAAGCAATCGGCGATAGAAGGACGAAGCCTGGGTCTCATCCTTGATTCGTTGTGGGGAGACGTCAAAGATGAGCAGCTTGTCGGCCCGCATTCCCAGGTCCTGGCTCTGGTATTTCAAGAGGCTTCTGGTGGTCAGGCCGGCGGCGACCAGCAGCGTGAGACACATAGCAACCTGCAGGGCGATCGCCGTGCTGCCGCTGCGCACCTGACGCCGGTCCTGGCTTGCACCCTGAGCGCTGCTCCTAAGCGCCTGTTCGATGGAGATGCGCAGCGCGCTCCGGAGCGGGGCGAGTCCGAAAACAAGGGCGGCCAACGAGGCGATGCCCAGGGTAAAGAGGAGCACGCGTAAATCAGGCGTCAGGCCGGTATCGATCCTGGCCCAAACGGCTAAAACTCGTGTGGCGCCGATCGCAAGCACCCAGCCGGCCGCCGCGCCTGTCGAGACGAGCAGCAGGCTTTCGGCCAGCAATTGCCTAAACAGTCGCGATACACCGGCTCCGATGGCGATGCGCACGGCAAACTCTCGCTGCCGCGCCGCATTCCTGGCGAGAATCAGCAGAGCGACGTTAGTGCATGCAATTAGCAGAATCAGGCCAACCAAGGCCATCATGATCTCGACCGGGACACGATAATGTCCGGTGTAGCGGGCGATTCCTCTGATGGGTTCGAAGCCCAGATGTGCGGGCCATTGTTTTGGATCGAGCGTGCCGACACCCTCGCTTGCTGCCCGCCAGAAAGTGGGCTGCAGGGCCTGCTGGGCCTGTTCCGGAGTCACGCCCGGCGCGAGTCGCGCCAGCATGGGCAACGCCCACCATTTTGGCGATCCGTAGAGAGTGTCGTTTTCCGGCGGGACGCCCCAGGCGTTCAACTCCGGCCGGTTCTGCATTGGGACCCAGAAGTCGACGGCCTTGCCGGGGTTGACGCCGAAAAAGGTCGGCGGTGTCACTCCGACGATGGAAAACGGAACGCCTTTGATGTACAGGGTTTTTCCGATGATGTCCGGAGAGCGGGAGAATTCTTCGGTCCAAAAGCTATAACTCAGGACCACGACTGGACTATCGTTACGCTCATCGTCTTCGTCAAATCCACGCCCGTGCAGCATGGGAACGCCGAGACCCGAGAAGTAGTTTCCGCTAACTTCTTCTCCAGCTTTTTCAGTGGGAGCATTGCCATAGCGCACGGGGACGGTGCTAAAGCTCAAAGGAACATGGGCAATAAGATCGGTAACAATGCGGCGCTGCGGGCGCAATTCTCGAAAGACCGGATATGAGAAAGACGTGTTGCCATGCCCGGTTCCGTTGGTATTGGGCGGCTGGGTCCCACCGTTTACGAGGACCACGGTATAAAGTTGCTGCGGGTCGCGCACGGGGAGCATCTTGAGCAGCAATGCATTCAGCGCGCTGAAGACCGCGGTATTGGCTCCGATGCCGAGCGCAAGCATCAGTATAGCGGTGAGGGTGAACCCCGGCGAGGCGCTTAACTGGCGAAGCGCAAAACGGAGATCCTGAACGAGGTCGGTCATCGAAAGCTCCAATTAAGTGGTGAAAAGCTTCGGACTCTCGTAGAGCTATCCCATCCCTAACCAATCGACAAAAATGCTTGTCTGCGATGCGTTCGGCAACCTCGTGGAGCTATAACTTGAACAACTCGCGCAGCCTGCGAGTCTGCGCACGGCTTACGGGGATTTCAGTCTGCTTTTTGTCGGCCATGCGTAGCTGATAGCTGGATTTGAACCACGGCACGACTTCGCGAATGTGGTTGATATTGACCACGTAGGAACGGTGGGCGCGCCAGAAGATCGCCGGGTCGAGCAGTTCGAGCAGTTCTTCCAGGGTGCGGCACTTGGACTGGCCCTCGAGGGTTGGCGTCCCAACGGTGATTGTGCCTTCGTCAATCGACGCGTAGCAGATATCTTTCTGGTCGATGAGCAGCAGGCGGCTTTGCGCCTGCAGGACGATCTTGCCGGAATTCAGATGCGGGCTGGGCGTTTTGACTCCGGCTTGCTGCTGCTCCATCAACTTGAGGAGCGCCTCTATTCGTGTTCCGGTGGTCTCAGAGTGGCCGTGATCGTCACCCGCCACCGCATGGATCTCGCGCGGGGGCGAGTCGTGAAAGCGCTGACGGACGCGATCCAGCGCCTGCATTACGCGGGAGTGGTCGAAGGGCTTGAGCAGGTAGTCGATTGCATTCACGTCAAAGGCGCGGACCGCATACTGGTCGAAGGCGGTGGCGAAGACAATTTGCGGCAGGGGCGCGCCGTGGCGGCCTTTCTGGAGCTCAATCAGCTTTTTGAGCACAGCGAAGCCGTCGAGGCCGGGCATCTGCACGTCGAGAAAGACGACGTCGGGGTGGTGCGACTGGATCAGCTCGACTGCCTCGATGCCGTTGCGGCCCTGGGCGAGAACGTCAATGTCCTCTTCTTCGCGGAGCAGGTATTCGAGCTCTTCGCGGGCCAGCTGTTCGTCGTCGATGATGAGGGCGGTGATGGACATTTGTGCCGACTCCTGAGTATAGAAGATTTCAGGCGTGGCGATCCGCCAAGCAGACGCGCAAACAGGAGCGGACTGCGGAGAGGCGGAGATTCAGGAGTATCCACAAGACTACGCTCGCGCCGATCAGGACTTCGGCGATCCGGTCTTTAAGAGTCAGAGTGAAGACGATCATGCTGAGGAACACTCCCCACTTGAGCGCCTCTCGTCGAAAGGCTTTGCCCCATTCGAGTTGCGCTCGTCCGGTTGGGGTGGTCTGCGCAGATAACGAAGCCGGAGCGATAAGTGGTCGTTCGATCTCCGCTGTCTCGCTTCGGGTCAATACATTCTCCCGCCAGGAAAGGCGTGCAAGACGGATCGCCTCGCAGACTATAAGGATGAAGAAGCCGGAAAGAGGAAGCAGCGACGCCAAGGCCAGCGCGTAGAGAAAATCTCCGAAAAGGCGTAGCTGATAAAAAGAGCCCCGGAACTCACGGTTGACAGCCTGGGTTGATCCGCTGCTGGCTTCAGTTGACGGATGCGCGCGTGCTATCGTGCAAAGGCAAGCGGAGATTCCAAAGAGAAGAGTAGTAATGGCGAACAGGCAATGCTCGAGAAGTCTCGCGTGATCGCTACTCTTGATATAGCGCCAGACAATGTCGTCGCGATCGACGAGGTAGGTGAGAAGAGCTGCGCCCACGATCAACTCGTGCAGAAGCAACTGGCGGCGATATTCGAAATCAGTCGCTTTCATGGGCTGGATCGAGAGCTCTTTCGTTTGGTTAGGCCCGGAAAGTCCGGAGCCGCGCCGGCGTATTGTCCGCCGCCAGATCATGGCCGCAGTGGACGCAGAAGAGGTCGGTGATGCTGACGCTGCGATAGCACTGGCCACAGCTTGCCGAGACCTGGCAGGCGCACTGCGGGCAGAAGTGGAAATCCGACTGGGTGCGGGTGCCGCAGGCGGGGCAGCGAGAGATGATCGGTTGCCGCAGCAGGAAGTACAGCACCGAGCCGATTCCTCCCGGCATGATCATGCAGATCGCGATCCAGAAGCGCAGGCTCATGGCGCGACGGGGCGCGTCCTTGCTCACATAGCCGACCATCAAGACGTAGAGCGCCGCCAGAGCGCTCCAGGAAAGGGCGAAGTAAATGCGCAGGCTGAGCGGGGGTGGCGGGTGATGGCGCTCGGCGGGAAAGACAATCCACCAGAGATACTGCACCGCGACGAAAGCCAGAACCGCAAGAGCGATCGACCAGCGTGGGATGAGGCGCATTTCCTCGGCGAATGAGGTCCCGGTTTCCGGGTCGAGAAGGTAGTTGGATTCTTTCATCGCTGGTCAGCCGCTGCACAGAATTAAACCACAGAATCGTGCAGGCTCAGCAAGTGAGACGGGCAGGGACAGCTAAAAGTTCCGCTTTTCGTAACGCACAGACTGGTGATTCTTCCAGCTGGCGAGGAGAGCGGCGATGACCGCGGAGAAGAGGGTCAATGCCGTCAGCGTGACCATGGTTGGCAGGTCGGAGAGATGCTCGCCGGCGAAGATCTCATCGACTCCGCTCCATAAAGCCGGGGTGAGCAAGGTAAGAAAACCAACCGCGATCAGCAAGGCCATGCCTTTGTTGCGGCGGCGGCGCTTCTGATCTTCGCGGAGGTTCAGTGCGGCTTCGCGGACGGCGCGGCGAGTGCGCTGGGCGACCGCCAGGCTTGCGCTGGCGTCGAGGCCGGTGAGCGCGTGGACCAGTTCGGGGTCGGGGGGCGGTTGCGCGCCAGCCTTCGCGAAATCGCTCCGATTTGAGTCAGGCCCGGTGTTCATAGAGTGGCGACTCTCCGTTGTTGCGCGGCAGGCGCAGAAGTGGCGGCGACCACGCGCGGCTTCAAGGCGGCCAAGCCGCGATACAGCCGCGATTTTACCGTGGAAAGGGGCGCGCGAGTTACGGTGGCGATCTCTTCCAGGGCTAGCTCTTCGTGGAAGCGCAGAACCAGCACTTCGCGATGCAGCGGGTCGAGGGTGAGCAAAGCTGTGGCCACGCGCTGGCCGTCTTCCTGGGTCTGGTAATGGTCAAAGGGATTGGGCGCGTCGCTGGCGACCTCGAACGGGCGCTCGTCCTCGGCGGACTCGCACATTTCGTCCAGCGAAGCCATGGTGCGCTTGCGGCGCAGATCGATGAGCAGGTTGCGGGCGATGGTAAAGAGCCAGGTGTCGAAACGGGCATTGCCGTTGTACTGCGCGCCGCGCAACAGGACGCGCATCCAGGTCTCCTGGAAGAGGTCCTCGGCGACCTCGCGGTTTCCGGTCAGATAGAGCAGATATCGCAGCAGACGATGCTGATAGCGGACGATGAGTTCGTCGAGCAGGTCGGCGTCCTGCCGCTTGAGGCCCTGCGCGATGACGAAGTTCTCGGCCTTCGCTTGCTCAACCAGGCTAAGTGTGGCTGCACCCATACGTTTGTCGGAGACGGTCGGCATGCCATTTAAGACGCAGCCAGGAGGAGATTCGATTACTTTTTTTTGATTTCGCTGGACTTGCCGCCTGTGAGGGGCCGGGAGAACCCAGTTTGGGCGCACCAGAACCCGCCTACCGAAAGATACACTAGCTAGATGGACGTTTTGTATGGGCTGCATCCGGTGGAGGAGGCGTTGCGCGCGGGTTTGCGGCGTTTTGACCACGTTTGTGTAGCAAAAGAGCGGCATGACGCACGCCTGCAGCAGGTCATCGATGCGTGCCGGGCGGCGGGGGTGCGGCTGCGTTTCGAGCCTCGAGAGCACCTGACGCGGCTGGCCCAGACCTCGGCGCATCAGGGGGTGGTTGCGGTGGTTCGGGAAAAGTCGGTGCTGGAACTGGAGGATCTGCTTGAAGGCGCTCCGGGTGGGCAGGCGCGGCTGCTACTTGCTCTCGATGGAGTGGAAGACCCTCAGAATCTGGGTGCGTTGCTACGGACGGCTAACGGCGCGGGAGTCGATGGCGTAGTGCTGACTGAACGGCGATCGGCGCCGTTGAGTCCGGTCGCCATCAAGGCGTCGGCCGGCGCTTCGGAACATGTTCGAATCGCCCGTGTGGTTAACCTGGTGCGGGCCTTGGAGCAGATAAGGGCGGCGAATATCTGGTCGGTCGGCCTGGATGAGCGCGGTTCGGCGGATTATGACGAGTTCGATTTCACGGGGAACTGTGTAATGGTGCTGGGGCGCGAGGGTGCCGGGCTGCACGATCTGGTTAAGAAGACCTGCGATCATTTGCTGAAGATTCCGATGGCGGGCGGCGTTTCTTCGCTGAATGTGTCAGCGGCGGGAGCGGTGGTGCTCTATGAGGCGGCGCGGCAGCGACGCAGGGCGGCACGAAATGGCGGTCCGGAAAGTCAAAGGCAAAGTGTGGCCGTGGGCGCTCCGGTGAAAAAGCAGAAGGGTTTGGGTTCATGAGCGGTTGGAAGTGGATGGCCGCCCTGGTCGTTGTTGTTGCACTGCGCGGCTGGTTGGGCACGGCTGGTTTGTATGCGCAGGATGGAAGTTCGTCGCAGGCTCCGGCAACATCGCAGTCGCAGTCTCCTCAGTCGGCGCCAAAGCCGGATGCAACTACGCAGCCCGCAACGCAAGGGAACGGGAAGGTTCTGTTTTCTCGTTCGGATGACGATGACAAGACCGCTGCCGCCAAGACGGACGCATCCGGGCAGCCGACTCCCAACACGGCGGGGTTACAGGCGACAGCTCAAGAGCGGGATTCGCTGACTTTCCTGAGTTACGATCTCGACATTCATCTCATTCCACGGCAGGAATCGCTGGCGGTGCGGGCGCGGATGACGGTACGCAGCGATGGCGACCAACCGCTCTCGCGGATCGCCCTGCAGCTCTCTTCGACGCTGAAATGGGAGCGCATCAAAGTGGGTGACTCAGATGCGAAGTTTGCCCAGCATCTGCTGGATAGCGATGGCGACCATACAGGCGCAGTGAATGAGGCGGTAGTGACTTTGCCGCGTCCGCTGGCTCCGAAAGGGGAGCTGAAGCTGGAGGTCTTTTATGGCGGACTGGTTGCGCTGAGCGGGGAGAGGCTAGAGCGGATTGGCGCTCCGAACATCAATGCAGAAAGGTCGGATTGGGACCGGGTCTCCGCCGACTTCATTGGCGTGCGGGGATTTGGCAATGTGGTCTGGTATCCGGTGAGCGTCTCGCCGGTGCTGCTTGGCGATGGTGCGAAGCTCTTCTCCGAGATCGGGCAACAGAAACAGCGACAGCAGCCGGCGCGGGTGAGTATGACGGTTACGGCGGAGTACTCCGCTGACGCGGCGGCTCCGAACCTAGCGGTGCTCGATGGGCAGGTTATTCCGGTGGTGCAAACTGCTGCGCCGGAGAATTCTTATCCTGGCGTTGTGACGGCAACGCTGCCGCCGACGGTGCTGGGTTTCACCACGCCGAGTCTCTTTTTGCTCAACCGGCAGAAGGTGGATGCGAACGAACTTCAGATCTACGTTGCTCCGGAAGATGCCGCCAGCGCTCAGAGTTATATAACCGCTGTCCACGCGGTGACGCCGGTGGTGCAGCAGTGGCTGGGGGCGAAGCCGAAATCTCCGCTGACAATCGTTGGGCTGCCCGATGCGGAAGACCTTGCAGCCGAAGAGGGAGCTGTTTACTTCACAGGATTCAAGGTCACCCCAGACCCGAAAGAGGTGGAAGCTGCAATGATCCATTCTCTCGCTCATGCGTATTTTCGCTCTCCGCGGGTGTGGCTCGATGAAGGGGTTGCGCAGTTTTTGAGCACCCTTTGGGTCGAGCAGCTCGAGGGCCGGCATACGGCGCTGGAGGCGCTGGGCGCTTCGCGAGGCGCGCTGGCGCTGGCTGAGCCGGGCACTCCTGGAGAAGCTACAGGTCAAGATCTGATTCATGCCTCGGACATTGTCTACTACCGGACCAAGGCAACATATGTCCTGTGGATGCTGCGCGACCTGGTTGGCGATGCGCAATTGGCGGCGGCGCTGACCGCATATAATCCGGCCGACGATACTACTCCGGAGTATTTTGAGCGGCTTCTGGAGAAATCCAGCGGCAAGGACCTGAAGTGGTTTTTTGACGATTGGGTCTACCGCGATCGTGGCCTGCCTGATTTCTCGATCAGCGGAGTTTTCCCCAGCCATGCGGCGGTTGCAGACCAATGGCTGGTGGCGCTGGACATTTCGAATGACGGCTACGCCGAAGCCGAAGTGCCGGTGACGGTGCGCTCCCAAGCTGCGACCGTTACTGAACGCCTGCGAATATCGGCGAAAGGGAAGATTTCGCACCGAGTGCTGATCGGCGGCCAGCCCACTGAAGTACAGGTGAATGACGGTACTGTGCCCGAGGTCCGGGAGAGCGAGCACGTCACGACGCTGACCGGCGACGCACAATGAGCGCGAATCTGGAATGGATAGGTTGATAGACTCCAGCGATAAGGTTGCGCGATGGACAAAACGAACCCTGGACCGATCAAAAAGAGTGTTCTGCCTGCGATAAGCCTGTTTTTTCTGGCGCCGCTGGTCGCTGAGTTTTTGCTGGGAAACCTTCCCATCAAGATGTTGCCAGTTATTTTGATTCTCGCGCCTTTGTATGGCGGTGGCGCGCTATTGATTCGGGAACTGGTTCGCCGCTCGGGGCGAGGTTGGCCGAGCATTGTCGTGCTGGCGTTGTTGTATGGGATCGTTGAAGAGGCCTATACCACCCAATCACTTTTCAATCCGAATTACCTCAAGCTCAATCTGCACCTGCTGCAGCCGGCATACCTTCCCGCGCTTGGTATGGGCGCGTGGTGGACGATCTTCGTGCTGAATCTGCATACCGCCTGGAGCGTCTCGGCTTCGATTGCACTGGTTGAGGCGGCGGTGCCGGATCGGGCGGAGGTCCCGTGGCTGGGCGGAATAGGTCTTACGGTTACCGGCATTCTCTTTGCGTTGGGAGTTTTCGTAACGACCAACTATCAGCTGAAACAGGATGCTTTCAGAGCATCACACGCCCAACTAATAATGGCAGGGGTTATATGCGTCATCCTGGTCGTTCTGGCATTTCTGCTGCCTCGGCGGTCGGCTGCGATGGCTGCGGGATGGATCCCGAGCCCGTGGATCGCGGGCGCCGTGGGTCTGGCCGCTGGGTCAGCCATTCTGATAATTCCGGGAGTCTGGAGCTGGGGCGCAGTCGCCGCGATTCTGGCCATCGATGTTGGCATGATCGTGGCCGTCATGCTGTGGTCGCGGAGATCCGGCTGGGATCTGCGTCACAGGCTTGCGCTGGGAAGCGGCGCAGCACTGGCGTATGGATGGCATGCGTTCATTGAGAATCCGGTGGTCGGTAGGGGTGTGATCATGATCCGGATTGGAAATGCGATTTTTCTGCTTGGTGCTGTGGCACTGATTGGTTTCGCCGCCGGGCGAACGAACGCCTGGGTAAAGAAGACGGATGCTCCGGTCGCGTGACGGGCCTAAGGGGTTGTGGAGTTTGCTGCGACGATTGGTTCTGTCTGGACGACTGGATGTTGGAGAGTCCCGGTTAGCTTGACCGGATCATTCTTATCGACGCTGGAGAGGTTTAGTGCGCGGGCGAAGGTTATTGTTCCAGTGAGCGGGGTGGCATCCTCTCCGTGGAGAATCTGAGAGTCCTGCAAATTCAGGGCGTTGTTGGCAATGACGCCGTCCGCTTTCCAGGCGTCGAAACGGCTCACTATGCCGCCAATTCCAGAGCCGGCTTTTCCGCTTGAGGCCGGTGGCGTTGGCAGCCCTCCATTTGTCCACTCCCAGTGAAATGTTCCAGTCGCCGAAGAGAGCAGGTCCTTTTGTTCGAAGCCTGAGAATTTCAGGCTCGCCTGAAGATTGATCGATCCCAGGCCCCAGTTTTCAGCAAAGGCGGCCCCGGTAGAGTGAGCGCTGGCATCATCGAGTCGCGCCTCAAGCTGGTAATGCGGCGTGTGGTCGGCAACCTCCATCGAGCCGGAGAGGTGGAGTTGGCCATCGAGAGCGCGGGCAGTTGACGACTTCAACTGAACCGTATGTCCATCGAGGGCAACCACCGACGTGAAGTCCTTGAGGGCCACGGATTCGATAGTCAACGTACCGATCTGTACACTTCCGGTGAGCGTGGGCCAGGAGGGAGTGGACCGGTTCAGGCTGCGGAGACGGTCGAGAAGGCGCTCGATGAGCTCACCGTGGCGCTGTGCGCCAAGGAGGGCGTTTTGGGCGGTCTCCGCATCGAGCGAGACCAGATGGAGGCCGAAATGGTGCACGCATCCGGTGGGTATTCCGCAAAATACCGGATAGCTAAGAGTACCGTCGCCATGCAACGGTCCGTAAGCCATGCCAGACGCGGTCCAGGTAATCTCGTTGCCGCTGAAGACAGCTTGCGCCGCCGGTATGCGCATCGGCTGGGCGAGGAAATCTCCGCTCAGCTGTGCATTGTGAAGCCGCAGGGTGCCATCGATGGCGGCAGGAGCCACGGGTTGATCAGTGACCGGAAGCATCCACGGTCCGTGTACGGTCAAATCGAGATCAGCGGTACCCTGGTTGCCGACATCGACGGGAATATGCTGAAGCAGGCCAAACTCCTTGCCCAGCGCGATTAACTCCCCGAGATTCGATTCTCCACCAAGATGCATGCTGAAGCCGTTCCGGCCGAAGGCTCCGCTGACGGTCATCGATGCGGGGAGCTTGGCCGTGGGTGTTGCGGAAGCTTGAACGGGCGCACTTCCGACGACGAAGGGTTCGAGCAGGAGTTCGTTGATAGCTGGAGCTGCAATGCTGTGTGCGCGATGGGGCTGCGGCGGAGATTCAGTATTCATAAGGAGACGCAGGGTTGGCAGTGCGAGCGGCTTTCGCAACGCGGCGCCGGTAATGGTGAGCTGGTTGACGGTGGCCTGACCGCGGATCTCTTGATTGTTCCCTGCCGCGGATTTCGAGCCTTGCGAGGAGTAGGCGAAGTTGCCGTCGATCGACCCGGTAGCGACCAGTGAATTCCCAAACCTAGCGCGGACGAGGCGGATGCTGTCCAATGCCCATGCAGCCGGGACGTTGTTCAGTTCCAGTGAGAGAGCGGAGTCGGGCTTTGCTGCGATCGCGTGGATGGAGCCGGTGAGCAGGAGATGGCCGTCTCCAGTAGGCGCCAGACAGGTCACCGCGTCGAAGAGATGATCGGCGCGGGTGAAGTTGGCCTGGCAGGTGACATTCACGTTGAGCGGCTCACGGAGATCGAACTCCACGCGATGGATGCTCTGCCCGCTGGCCGTCAGCTTGAGCGCGGTGTGGTCCATGCTGCCAGTGAGGTCGGCGGTGACATCGAGCTGACCACGCCAGTCCGCATCCGAGCCGGTGAGGATTTTGCTTAGCTGGCCAAGCGGAGCGTTCGACCATTCTGCGTGGAGATTCATTGGCATCTGGCTCAGCGTTGCGGCGTGACGAAGGGAGCCGTCGAGCCGGACCGTGCCGGTGTTGGCGAGGTCGAGGGTGAGATCGGTGCGGACCGGCTGGGCGGCAAACTCGATCCGCCATTCGCCGGGATTCGCCAGCCAGACGGCGAGATCGGCGTTGAAAAAGGAAAACGGCAGCTTCTCATCGCCGGATTTGAAGTTGATGCGAGCGTTGCTGGCATCGATGTAGGGGAAACGCGGCAGACCTCCGGGATGGCGTTCGCCGGTTGGCGCTTTGGGTATCTGGGCGGCCTCCGAGAGCAGGGAATCGAAGTTCCAGCGGCCTTGGCGGTTGCGGACCAGGTTCAGGCTGGGCTCATCGAAAGCGATGCGGGCGATCTCCAGCCTCCCTCGCCAAAGCGGCAGCAACCGAACCGAAGCGACGACCTGGGATGAACGCAGGATGGGCTCGGAGCCGAAGGCCGGGTCGTCTTCGACGACGAAGTCCGCGATCTCGAAGCCGGGCCGGGGCAGCAGCCGCAGCGTGATCGAGGACATCCGCACTGGACGACCGATCGCCTGACTGATGCTGTCGGCGATGCGCCGATGCATGCGGTTCAGGCTGATGAGTGGAGGCGCGACTACGGCGACCGCCAGCATCAGCAGCGCCGCGACCGCGAGTATCCAGCGCCTGGTGCCTCGTTTTTTCGCGACAGTTTCGACGGGCGGCATGTGAGCATCTCTTCCGCGGAGATAGTCGAGACAGCGGATACAGATGTGGCCTGTCATCCACGACAGGCCACAATCAACTACTTAGATTAACTCCGCCGGCCCAGTGGTGGTGAGAGCGCCCTACTGAATCAGGTGGAAGGTCCGCTTCCAGCGGGTTTGATCGAAGAAATGGAGGACGGTATGAACAAAGAAGCTGGCGCGATCGGCGAGCGAGGTCTTTTCATACTGATCGCCGGACTGGATAAACGACCAATAGACAAAGAGTGGGCGGCCGACGATGTTTTCGCGGGGCACGAATCCCCAATAGCGGCTGTCGAGGCTGACGGTGCGGTTGTCGCCCATGGCGAAGTATCTGCCCGGGGGAACGACAAGGTCTCCGTTTTGATCGATGTGGGTCGGCAGCTCGACCGACCAGGTCGCGGTGACGTCGCTCGCTTCACTTGGCGCAATGGCGGGGAAGTCGTCACGGTAGGGAAAATAATTCGCGTCGGTGGGCTTGTCGGCGAGGGGTTCGTTCTGGGGCTGGCCGTTGAGATACACAATGCCGTTGCGCAAATGAATATGGTCGCCGGGGACGCCGACCACGCGCTTCACCAGGTACAGGTCGGGTTCGCCCGGTTTGAAGAAGACGATGATGTCGCCCCGCTTCACATCGCGATAGGGAATGAATGGCGCCCAGTGGGTTGGCGGCGCGAGTGTAATGCGGTCGACGAGCACGTGGTCGCCGATGAGCAGCGTCTTCTCCATCGAAGACGAGGGGATCTCGAAGTTCTGAAAGATAAAGGTAAGCGCGAATAGCCCGATGACCAGCACCCCGCAGATCGAAGCGAAGGCCTCAAGAGGAGTTTCCTGTTCATGGGCGGTCTTTAGCGCCGGGGCTTCGAGGGATTCATCCGTCATGGTTTGATTCATGCTAGCTTCGCCGCGGGTCGATGGGATTTGTCTGCTTGCCAGGGGAACAACCGCATCTTTATACGATACGCGATTTTCGTTGAACCCCGAAAATCGGGCTGGGCCGTCGCCGATCTCGGTGGGTCTAGCCACACTTACAGGAGTTATGGTGCGAACGACTCAATGACTTCCGCTCAATCGGTGGTGATTGCGGCTTCGCGTGGCAGAAGCGACAGCCATGCGGCCAGAGCGGCGAACTTTTCATCCTGCGTCCATGGAGGGCCAAGCTCATCGCCGAGATCAGCGAGGCGGCGAACGAGTTCTTCCGGTTGGAGGCGCAACGTCTGCGACGCCCTTTCCAGCAAGTCTGCCTCCTTGATGGTGAAGGTCTCAACGCCGCAGCGCTTGCTGGCATGGAGCAGCGCTTCGCGGAAGAGTTCTCCGTCGGCGGAGTGAATCAACGCGTGAGACGCCAAGATCTGCGGAAGGGCTGGAAGCGGTCTTCCCGAGGCGAGCAGAAGAGCGCAGCGCGTGAGTTCGCAGCCTTGTTCGCGAAGGCTGGTTTGGGCGGAACGAATGGCCTGGTAGGCAAGACTCCTTGCTTCGTTGCGTACGAACGAAACGAAGCCGCGGCCTTCGGCCGGCGAAATCTTCTCCGCGCTGTGATATGGCTGACGGAATTCCAAGGTGAACTTCTTGACGAGGTGCGGACGCTGGCGCAGAAGAACCCTCGGGGAGTTGTCTTCAAGGGATATCACGACCAGAGCGGTCCACCCCGAGTGGGCGCGAAAGCCAATGGCGGCGCGCTTCATGAGAATCCTGGCGGGCGAAGAGACGACGAAGATCGCTGGTTCGCAAGGACGCTCGGGTACCTTGTCGCTTCACCAGACAAATCAGCGGATTTCAATTTCGCCTATCTCGGACAGGCTCTTGCCTTGATAGCTCTTGAGGATCTTTTCGAGCTGCTGAGCGTCGGTCCGGTCAGGCGCCTCAAGATCGTAGGTAAAGAGTTTGCCATCGAAAGAACAGACAAACGTTACCCAGTTGTGATGCGATCTGATCACTTCCTTCAAAATCGCCTGCTCGGCTGCAGGCGCGCTGTCGGTGCTCTGATACGGTCCGGCAGGCTGAGGCGGCCAACCATCTAAGTCTCTGACTTTCATCGAGACCTCCATAACAAATCACCTACTATTCAAGCGCATTTTTGACCGCTAAGAGGAAAATATTCTCACGATGTGGATAATGTCCGCACTGACCAGGCATTTCGAGAAGAATTAGCGGGCGAACCGGGACCACCATCGATGCAAACAGTCTCTTGAGGCACGATACCTGGTTGTAGTATTTCCAGTTGGGTCCGGTTTTTCCCGCTCGCTGATCGCTTGCCTGATCTCTAGAACGGAATCCGGTGAAGAATCGCGCACCCGCATACTTCCGTAATTCTCAGTTTTTCGCGATGATGAAGTGCACCACTGAACTGTCAACTCAAATTGGCTGAAGCTGGCCGACTCGTTGGCGCAATGAAACCGGTCGATATTTACGGGGAAGCACGCGGAATATATGACGAGAGAAGAAGTTCGAGCGCGAATTGAGAAGATCGGCATCATTCCCGCAGTACGAGTGTCGGACGCGGAGCTTGCAATGTTCGCCGCGGAAACCGTAAATGACGCCGGCATTCCAATTGCGGAGATCACGTTGACGGTCCCCGGCGCGATCGAGGTCATAGCCCAATTGGCAGGCAAATATCCGGACTTTGTCGTGGGCGCGGGAACCGTGCTGGACATAGAAACAGCCAGGCGTTGCCTCGATGCCGGAGCATGCTTCCTGAGCGGCCCGGGCCTGGTTCCGGAGGTCGTGGAATACGCGCTTAAGAACGATGTGGTTATGATTCCCGGTGCGCTGACTCCGTCGGAAGTGATTGCTGCGTGGAAAGCGGGAGCGGATTTCGTAAAGATCTTTCCCTGCGCGCCGGTTGGAGGGCACAAATACATCCGGGCGCTCAAAGTACCGCTGCCGCAAGTACCGCTGATCGCCGCCGGCGGCGTCGATCAAGTGACCGCCTCCAAATTTATCCTGGCAGGCGCTTCTGCTCTGGGGATTGGGGCGGAACTGCTGCCGCTCGAGGCGCTCGAATTACGCGAGGAGACTTGGATTCATGAACTTGCTCGACGGTTCACGGGGATGGTGCAGGACGCGCGTGCCCAGATAAAGCAACCGGCGCGATGAATGGATTCCGCGGGCGATACACTATTGTGGATGGGTGACATGGATCGCACGGACTCTTCTTGTTCGAATTCCCTATTATTTCCCAGCTGTTCAGGCGCTGCTTTGAAAGCGGTACCATGACCGGTTGTCGCTTCAGAGGTCTGCTTTTCCTGCTAGCGCTCGTGTTCGGCAGCATAGCTCTTCCCGCTCAGACGACGCCGGCGCCTCTAACGCTGGAGCAGGCCATCGCCTTGGCTCGCGCTCGGAATCCCGCGCTGCTATCCGGTCGGCAGCATGTTACAGCCACCAAGGCCAGCGCGGTTACGGCCGGCCTCCGTCAGAATCCCAGCTTCACGCTCTCGGGCGCCGAGGTTTCGTTGCCGGCCAATAATCCCGCCAGCCCATACACTTATACCGCGAATGTCTCCCGTCTTTTTGAGCGGGGGCAGAAGCGCCGCTGGCGTCTGGACGTGGCCCACGCCACCACCGACGTTACCCAAAGCCAATACAACGACACGGAGCGCCAGACTATTCTGCAGGTGAAACAAGCCTTCACAAACATGCTGACGGCCAAAGCCGCGCTCAAAATCGCCGGCGATAACCTGGACAGCTACAGTAAGACAGTGGACCTAAGCAAAGCGCGATTGAACGCTGGAGACATCAGCACCACCGACTTCGATCGCATCGACTTGCAGCTGGCGGAGTTCGAAGCCGACGATAATGCCGCAAAGCTGGATCTGATCCAGGCCAGCGACCAGCTTCAGTTGCTTCTGGGCATTCCAAAGCCGACCAAGACCTTTGACATCACCGGTACGCTCGACCCTCCTGTTCTGACTCAGACCATGGAGCAGGTGGAGCAATCCGCGCTGGCAGCGCGTCCCGACTACCAGGCTGCGCTGCAGTCGGTGCGCGTGGCCGACGCCGGCATTCACCTGGCCGATGCCGAGGGAACCACCGACCCTACCCTCGGCGGCGAATACGAACGCACCGGGACCTACAATAGCGCGGGGTTTCAGATATCTATTCCGCTGCGGGTCTTCGATCGCAATCAGGGAGAGAAAGAGCGCACCCGGTATGAAGCCCAGGCCAGCCGCTTTGCCGAGACGGCCGCGCGCAACCAGGTGATCAACGACGTCGATCAGGCATGGGCAGCCTATGAGGCCGCGATCGATATGGCCAAGCGCTACAACAATCACTATGTCGCCGAGTCGCAGCGAGTGCGCGAAAATCTTGAATACAGCTACCTCCGCGGAGGCGCGACCCTGCTTGACTACCTCGATGCGCTGCGCGATTACCGCGAGATCAATCTCGACGCTTTGACCGCCAACCAACAGGTCTGGCTCAGCATTCATCAACTCAGCTTCGCTGCCGCCACGGAGATACTGCCATGAAATGGCGCGCACTTGCCTTCGCTGTCGCATCTCCGCTTCTGGTCTTGACTGCCTGCAAACGTGAGCAGCCCGCGCCGGCGCAATCCGCTCCGGTGCAAACCGTGGTCGAGACAATCACAGTCCATTCTCAGGCTGTCTCCAATCAGCTTTTCCTCACCGCGCACATCATGGCCAATCCGACAACAGTGGTGCGCATTTTCCCGCCTATCAGCGGACGAGTCGTGGCGCTGAAGGTGTTGCCGGGGCAAGAAGTGACGAAGGGCCAGCAGCTAGGCATGCTGCAGAGCAGCGATGCGGCGCAGGCGCGGTCCGACTTCGAAAAGGCCAGGATTGAAGCCGCGCGCGCCGATCTGCAGTTGCAGCGTGGCGAGGACCTCCTGCAGCACGAAGTCATGGCCCAGCGTGATTACGACGACCTCAAAGCGCTGGACGACGCCGACCACGCCGAGCTCAATCGTGCCCGGCAGGCGCTAGCGATGCTGGGCTTCTCCGAGGACTCCACGTCGGATATCATTCCGATCCGCTCGCCCATCACCGGAGTCGTTCTCGATGTGGGTACGGCGACCGGCGAAATGCAGCGCTCGCTCGACAACGCCACTGCGATCGCGACCATCGCGGATATCAATCCCATCTGGGTGGTCGGCGATCTTTATCCACGGGATCTGGCCTCGGTCAAGGTCGGCCAGCCGGTAGATGTGACGGTGACCGGATATCCGGGGCAGGTATTCCACGGGGTCATCGACAACATCTCCGACGCCGTCGATCCCACGACCTTGACGTTGAAGGTGCGTGTCGTGCTGCCGAATCCGGGGCACAAGCTCAAGCCGCAGATGTACGCCACGATTGCGGTCACGAATCAGAAAGGCAGCGCCATCGTGGTTCCGTCCACCGCGGTGATTCAGAACGGCAAGGCTGCGTTCGTGTTCGTCGAGAGCTCAGCCGGCAAGTATGTTCGCCGGGACGTCACTCTTGGCGCGGTCCATGACACCACCGACGAAATCGTCCAGGGGCTTGAGGACGGAGACAAGATCGTCTCTACGGGAGCCGAGTTGCTGCGAGAGTCGGGGGACTAGTTATGGACGGGCTCATCCGCGCGCTCCTGCGCTACCGGAATGTCGTGCTCATCGTCTTCCTCGCGTCGCTCGCGATAGGCGCATTTGCTTTCTTCCAGCTGGATATCGAGGCATATCCCGATCCGTCCCCGCCGATGGTCGAGTTCATCACCCAGAATCCGTCGTGGTCTGCCGAAGAGATGGAGCAACAGGTGACGATCCCTCTCGAGACCGGGCTCAACGGCACGCCCAAGCTTGAGCAGATCCGCTCGATCAGCATCTTCGGGCTGAGCGATGTGAAGATGTATTTCACCTTTGACAGCGACTACTTTACCGATCGCCAGGAAGCGCTGAATCGTTTGCAGGGAGTCAACCTTCCCAACAACCTGCAGCCACAGCTGTCGCCAGAGTCTCCAGTCGGCGAGATTTACCGTTACGAGCTTACCGGCCCCGGCTACTCGCTGAATGAACTGAAGGCGACTCAGGACTGGCTATTGGTTCGTGAGATGAAACAGGTGCCGGGCATTCTCGACGTCGCGATTTTTGGCGGGACCACGCGCCAATACCAGGCGGAGGTTGACCCTAATAAACTGCGGGCGCTGGGCGTCACCATGACCCAGGTCGTCAACGCCGTTCAGAACAGCAACGCCAATGCGGGCGGAAACTATCTCTCGCTCGGCGCCCAAAGCGTAAATGTCCGCGGCATCGGGCTTCTTCATTCGCTCGAAGACATGAGAAATATCGTGGTCGCCGAGCGCAATGGAACCCCGGTCCTCCTCGGCGATGTGGCCACTTTGAAAGAAGGTCATCAGCCCCGGCTGGGCATCGTCGGCAGAGACGAAAATCCCGACATTGTCGAAGGCATCGTGCTGCTGCAGAGGGGAGGAAATTCTTTACCCGCCCTTGCCGGGCTTCGCCAGAAGATTCACGACCTGAACACCGGCAACCTGTTGCCACCGGGGATGCAGATCAAAACCATTTACGACCGAACCAATCTGATAAAAACCACCACGACCACTGTCCGGCACGTGATTATCTTCGGATTGATTCTGGTCACGCTGGTGCTGTTGAGCATGCTCGGCGATCTGCGCATCACCTTCATCGCGGCCATCACCATTCCCTTCGCGGTCCTCTTCGCTTTCGCAATGATGGTGCTCACCAATCACTCGGCGAACCTCATCTCCATCGGAGCCATTGACTTCGGAATTCTTGTCGAGGCCTCGATCGTCGTTCTCGAGAGCGTGCATCGCAAGATCTCCCGGCATGTGGAAGTCGAGGACGTGGGTGAGCTCATTGTGGCGGGCGTAAGCGACGCAGCCAAGCCGGTGCTATTCGCTACGCTCATCATCCTTGTCGCCTTCATCCCGCTTTTTACCATGCAGGGTGTCCCAGGCAAGATCTTCGCGCCGATGTCGGTCACTTATGGATTCGCGCTGACCGGTGCGCTGATCTTTGCGCTCATCTTCGCGCCTGTTCTCGGCTCCTTCGCGGTTCCCAAAAGACGCACGCAGGAGGAAGCGGCGGAAACCCGTCTCAGCGCATTCCTGAGAAAGCACTATGATCGCCTACTCAAGAATGCCCTGCGCTTCAGCAAGATCACCTGGGCCATCGGAATCGCCGCTCTGGTTGCGGCCGTCGTGCTCTTCAAATTCGTTGGCGGCGAGTTCATGCCGCCGCTCGAAGAGGGCAATCTCTGGATTCGCGCCACCATGCAGCAGGACATCTCCTTCCAGCAATCGGAGAGCATTACCAACGGAATTCGTACCATACTGCGCAGCTATCCGGAGATAACGCAGGTGGTCTCGCAGATGGGACGCCCTGACGACGGCACCGACGTCAGCACCTTCAACAATGCCGAGTTTCTCGCCGACCTTAAACCGGCCGGACAGTGGCGTCCGCAATTCCACAAAAATAAGGATGAGCTGATCAGCGCCATTCAAAAGGATTTCGCCCGCTATCCCGGCATTGACTTCAATTTTTCGCAAACCATCCAGGACAACGTGGAAGAGGCGATGTCCGGCGTCAAAGGCGAGAATTCGCTGAAGTTGTTCGGAAAGGACTTCGATGAGCTGACTCGCATCGCCGATCAGGTTGAAGCGATCATGAGCAAGGTTCCAGGGGTTACCGACGTCGGAGTCTTCAATGTTACCGGCCAGCCCAGCCTGCTGGTCTCCATCGACAGAACGAAGGCCGCCCGCTTTGGTCTACAGCCTCAGGATGTGAATAACGTCGTTCAGGCAGCGGTCGGTGGCGCACCCATTACGCAGATCATCGATGGGGACCGTCGCTTCGATTTTGCGGTTAGATATTCGCCTGAATTCCGCGATACACCGGACGCCATCGGCAAAATCCTCATCTCCACTCCCGATGGCAATCAGGTACCGCTTAGCGCCGTGGCGGATGTGGATCTGCGGAATGGCGCCTTCACGATCTATCACGAAGGCGGCCGGCGCTACATCCCGATCAAGTTCAGCGTGAGAGGGCGAGACCTCTCCAGCGCCATCGAGGACCTCCAGCGGCAGTTGACCGCGAAGGTGAAACTTCCCACCGGATACGACTACACCTGGGCGGGCGAGTTCGACAGCCTTCGCAAGGAACAAAAACGGCTCGCCATCATTATCCCCGTGAGCGTGCTCATCATCCTCGTCTTGCTTTACGTTCAGTTCCGGACCTGGACCGATGCCTTCATCATCGTGGGCACGCTTCCGTTTGCGGCCGTTGGCGGCGTCTTTACCCTGTTTTTTACCCACACCTCTTTCAGCATCTCGGCGGCGGTTGGATTCACCTCGCTCACCGGGGTCGCAACCCTGGGTGCGGTCGTTTTTCTCTCGGGAATCCGTCGCGCCCAGGAAGAAGATGGTTCTGTGGCCGGACTCACTACAGGTTGCCTCGACGAGATGCGCCCAGTGGTGATGGCTTGCTTTGCCGCTGGCCTGGGGCTGCTGCCCGCCGCTGTCGCTACCGGGATCGGCGCGCAGACTCAGCAGCCGCTGGCGCGTGTCGTAGTCGGCGGTATGATCACTACGCTGCTAGCCATCCTGTTCATCATCCCGCTGCTGGCCCGGCGGCCGGAATCAGTGGGTGAGCAGAGCCAGGAAAACGGTTAGTTGTTGAAGGCGGTTCGGTGGTTGTGATACTGGAGTGGCCCACCGCCGATCATGTTGAATGTGTTTCCCGTTTTGGGAGACAGACTAACAACATTCCCATTAGTGAACTCCTACCGAATAAGTTCGTGCTCATTTCATTGTGTTTCGTTTCCGGACAGGCCATCTTGATTAAACAGGTTCTTGTTTACGACTTTCTTAAGGAATGGCGAGGCTGGGATGCGGATATTGATCGCGGAAGACGATGCGGCATTGGGGCTGTTTCTGAAGCGGGGCCTGGAGGCCGATGGGCATGACGTGCGCTGGACGCTGGACGGCGATGCGACGGTCGATGCGTTTGTGGTTGAGACCCCCGACCTGACGATTCTCGACCTGAACTTGCCCAAGCGCGATGGCGGCGAGGTTTTGCGGCTGCTGCGGTCGATGGGCGACGAGCATCCGGTGCTGGTGTTGACTGCGCGGCAAGAGCTGGAGGTGAAGATCCTTTGCCTCAATGCGGGCGCCGACGATTGCATGATCAAACCGTTTTCGCTCGAGGAGCTGCGCGCGAGGTGCCGGGCGCTGATGCGGCGTCGTCCGGAGACAAACCTGGTGCTACGCCACTCGGGCCTGGAGATGAACCGGATCAACCACACCGTGCTTCGCGATGGCGAGGCGATCGCTCTGACCAATAAAGAATTCGCGCTGCTTGAGTTTCTGTTGCTGCATCGCGGCAGCTGCATCTCGCGTTCGACGCTGCTCGATCAGGTGTGGAAGGCCGAGGCGCAGATGGGCACCAACGTGGTCGATGTTTATGTCAATTATCTGCGGCGGAAGCTGCACGACAGTCCTCCTGATTCGATTATTCAGACGGTACGTGGACGAGGGTATTGCATTCCGGCTCGGCCGATGGCGGCTCCGGTTGCGGCGCTAATGGGCGCTGGCGAGATTGGGCCGTGATCGAGAGCCTCGGCGGCTGAAGCCGCGTTCTGACACAACAATACTGATGGCGCGGCTGAAGCCACGCCCCTTCAAAGAACGGTCCTCGACTCGGGCCGTCTCCGAGCATTCTTGTCCTTTTCTTGCTCTATGTGTCGATTAACAATCCTTGCTTAGAAAGGTCCATTCCATGGCTTCTTCTCCCTCTCAGGCTTTGTCCTCCACTCGCCCCTTCACTCTTTCGATGAATACTTACTCGATTCCCGCGTCTGCAGCCGCGTCTGCGCGCACCGCGATTCTGGCCAGCTCGGATTTGTCGTTTCGGCGGCGGGTGAGCGAGACATTGTCTGGCCTGCGCTGGCAGGTGCGCGAGGCGGGTGGCGGCGCCGAGGCGCTGGCGATGCTCGAGGCGTTGCCTGCTGAGGCGCTGATTCTGGATTCGTGGCTGCCTGACCTGGAGATTCGCGAGTTTGTGAAGGAGTTTGAGCGGCTGTATCCGGCGGTGGATCTGGTCAGCGTGGATGGAGCGGCGAATAGGTCGCGGGGGCTGGCGCGCAGTCCGCGGCGGAATGAACTGCTGCATGCGCTTCGTTCGGGTCAGGATGGCGAGGCCTCGGTAGTGGCCGCTTCGGAGCGCGCGCGAGAGGTTGCGGGCGGGGAGACGAGCTTGACGCCGGGCGGAGATTTGGGCCAGGCGGTGTCTGGAGTGCTGAAACCGCCGGCGGCGCGTGAATCACGGGCCAACGCGGCGCACCGGCTGCCGGAGTTTGTCGGCGAGCATCCCCGGTTGCTTGAGGTGAGCCGGCGTATTCGGCTGGTGGCTCCGCGCTCGACTCCGGTGCTGATTCAGGGGCCGACCGGTACCGGCAAGGAGTTGGTCGCCAAGGCGCTGCATCGGTTGAGCGCCCGAGCGCAGCGCCCGTTTGTGGTGCTGAACTGCGCCGCGATTCCTGAGGCGCTGTTGGAGGCGGAGTTGTTCGGACATACCCGGGGGGCGTTTACCGGCGCGGTGCAGGGGCGTGTGGGACGGATCGAAGCGGCGCATGGCGGAACGTTGTTCCTGGATGAGATCGGCGAGATGCCGCTGCCCCTGCAGGCGAAGTTATTGAGATTTGTCGAATGTGGGGAGTTGCAGCGGATCGGCGACAACGAGCCGGTACGGGTGGATGTGCGGATCGTCGCCGCGACCCACCAGGCGCTGGCCAGGCTGGCGGCGAGCGGCGGTTTTCGCGCCGACCTCTATTACCGGCTGTCGGTTTTCATCATTCAAACGCCGGCGCTGCTTGAGCATCTCGAAGACCTGCCGACCCTGGCAGGACACTTTCTTGCCCGTCTGGGCACGGAGGGACCTGCGAAGCAACTCGATCCGCAGGCCGTCGAGCGGCTGATGGGGCATTCGTGGCCGGGGAACGTGCGCGAGTTGGAGCATGTGATCGAGCGCGGCTACATTCTGGCCGAGGACCGCGCGGAGATTCGCGCTGAGGAGATTGAGTTTGGTGATGGGCCAAATGAATAGAGATGGGCGATGGAGGCCGAGGCGGTTCTGGTTCAGGCGATTTCTGAGAGAGCGCTTATCCGCAGCCAATCCCGATGGTGCTCTTCTTGCTCCACTCTCTATCGACCAACCTGGGCAATCTCTTCAGTGTGGCCGAGAGTGAAACAGGATGCGATGGCGGGTCTGACAAGATTTGTGGCGATTTTCGGCTAGGAGCCCAGCAATGCAGATTGCGACGCCATTAAGCGGGGAACTGGCGCAGTACCTCGATCTATCCAGCGCCGAGCTGAAGCTGACGGCGCAAAACATGGCGAATCTGGACACGCCTGGATACCGGACGCAGGGATTCGATTTTGCGGCGGAGATGGAGCGCTCGGTGGCCGAGGCCGGATGGGGCCGGCGCGGGCCGGGGAAGGATGTTGGGCCTGCGTTACCGAAGGTCGGCGAGGTGGATGGGTTGCTGGAACGGCCGGACGGGAACAACGTTTCGATCGACCGCGAGGGGCTGAATATGGCGGAGGCGCAGTTGCAGTTTCGGATTGGGACAGAGTTGCTGAAGCATGAGTTTTCGCGGGTCTCGAATGCCATTCATGAGGACAAATAGGGACTAGGGACATAGGGACTAGGAACTGGGAGATTAGTTACGGCGAGGAGAGGCGATGAATCTGCTGGGTGTGATAGAGGTGAGTGGCTCGGCGCTCAAGGCGGAGCGGATTCGCGCCGAGGTGGTGGCCGCGAATATGGCGAATGCGGAGACGACCCGGACGGCGGATGGCACTCCGTATAAGCGCCAGCATGTGGTGTTCGCGGCGGCGGAGGGAACCGGGATGGACGGAGCCGGGCCGCTCGGGACTGAAGCGTTCGGAACTGGCGCGAACGGAGCCGGGGCAAATTTTCAGAGCCAGTTGCTGGCGGCTGGGGGGAGCATTTTTCCCACTGGCCAGGCGACACCGGGCGGGGTTGAGGTTACGGCGGTAGTGGCTGATGGAGCGCCTGCGGTGCGCCGCTACGATCCCCAGCACCCCGACGCCGATAAGGATGGGTATGTAGCCTATCCGGACATCAATCCGCTGACCGAGATGGTCGACCTGATGAGCGCGACCCGAGCCTACGGGTTGAACAGCTCGGCGGTACAGGCGGCGAAGGGCATGATCGCCTCTTCGCTCGACATTCTCAAGTAGCTCTCGCAAGCAATGCGCGGGACGGCCGAGGCGGCCTGGAAAGGAAGAAATTATGCAAAACAACCCTATCGTTTCAGGGGGAGAAGCACTTCACCCGTCGCTTCCCAGGGCCGTCAGCATCGGGGCTCTTGAGCCCGGCGGCGGCCCTCATGGCGCGCCCTTTTCCGGCGTTCTCAAGGATGCGATGAACAATCTTCAGGGGCTGGAGCAACAGGCGTCGAGCGCCGTGGAAGGCCTGGTCTCGGGCAGTGGGGTGGACATTCACGAAGCGATGATCGCGACCCAGAAATCGGACATGGCGTTTGAGATGGCGCTGGCGGTGCGGGGCAAGATGGTCTCCGCTTATCAGTCGATGATGGGCGTGCAATTCTAGCCAGCCCTTGACGATTGGTTCCCGGCCCGGTGGGAGGGGAGCGTGAGTTTGGTTTTAACGGTTCGCGGCGGCGACAGGACGGGACATCGAGGAAATGGACGAGAACCAGCCAGTCCGGGGAGCGACAGCCGCACCGGGCACCGACGCCGCTCCTGATTGGAGCCTCGAAAGACGGCTGCGAACGGCCTGGGGCACGGCATCGGCCGGCATCGCCGGCCTGAAGCCGGGGCAGCGGCGGTGGGCCGGACTGGCGATGTTGCTGGTCTTGATCGCGGCGGCCGGACTGATCTGGTACGCGGCGCGGCCCGACGATCGGGTGCTCTACGCCGGCCTCGAAGCCTCGGACGCCCGTGAGATTGCGGCCAGCTTGACTGCGGCGGGGCTGCCGTTTGATGTTTCGTCCGACGGAGCGACGATTCGGGTGCCGTCGGAGAGTCTGGACAAGGCGCGCCTGCTCACCACCGCGAAGGGCGGTCCGAAGAGCGGCCGGATGGGCTTTGAGATATTCGACAAACCGAATTGGATCGGCTCCGAGTTTGATGAAAAGGTGAACTACCAGCGGGCACTCGAAGGCGAACTTGAGCACACCATCGACTCGATGGGCGCGGTCGAGAGCTCGCGGGTGGCGCTGACCATGCCACACGATTCGCTCTTCACCGACCAGCAGCGAGCGGCCAAGGCGTCGGTGGTGCTCAAGCTGAAACACCGTTCGCTGAGCGACGACGAGGCGGACTCGATCCGCAACCTGGTGGCCAGCGCGGTGGATAATCTCAGTCCCGACAACGTGGTTCTGGCCGATGCCGACGGTCACGCGATGCTTGGCAAAAAGTCAGTCTCGGCGGAGATCGAGGCGCATGAGGCGGCGCTGGCGGAGAAGCTGGTCGAGACGCTCGAGCCGGTCGCCGGGGCGGGCAACGTTCGCGCCTCGGTGAATGTGGATTATGACACCTCGACCTCGGAGGAGACCGACGAGACCTACGACCCGGCGAGCGTGGTGACGCTCTCGATGCAGAAGAGCCAGCAGACTGCGACCCCGGCGCCCGCGGCCAAGGGCGTACCGGGAACGGTATCGAATGCTCCCCAGCCTACCCCGCCGCTTTTTCCGACGGCGGCGGCCAGCGTCGAGAGCTCGACCCAGGAGAGCGGGACTTATGGGGCGTCGAAGAAGACCCGGCGGCTTGAGCAGGGAACGGGCAAGGTTCGACGGGTCACGGCGGCGATTCTGGTGAACGACCGCATGACGACGGTTTCGGGCAAATCCGGTGCGTCGGCGTGGAAGCCGCGCGACGCCGAAGAGATGAAGCAACTCACCATGCTGGCGCAGGGAGTGATTGGCTACGACGCCGCGCGCGGCGATCAGATCAGCGTAGAGAACATCTCGTTCGACGGGAACCGTGGCGCGCCGACGCCGAGCTTGTCCGCACGGCTGCTTGAGGACGCCGGCGAGTCGCAGGCGCTGCTCAAGTTTGCGACCATCCTGGCGGCGATGCTGGGGCTGATCTTTTTTGTCATCCGGCCGATCGCCGCGCGCGGCCAGTCGCAGGCGGCCCGGGCGGCGATCGGCAAAGGCGGCGCGCCGGGTCAGGAGGCGATGTTGCCGGTCTTCTCCAGCGAGGATATGGTCCTCGAGGTGCAAAAGAAGCGCGCCCAGACCCTGCATGACGGGGTGATCGAGCGAATCAATGAGGATCCCGCGTTGAGCGCGAAGCTGCTGCACAGCTGGATCTATTCGGAATGACTTGGGGAATGATCTGGGCGGGATGAGAACTGGGAAAAGAGAACGGACGAACGAGGAGCAGGGGAGTGCGAAGCAGAGGCAAGAAAGAGCGAGCGATGAACAGGAAGGCTAGATGAGCGAAGCCGTCGAGACCACGCCCCGCCAGGAGGCCTTGCCCGCCGTGGCCTCGCCGTCGTCAGTTCCGGGCCCGGCCATGAGCGGGGTACGGAAGGCGGCGGTGCTGGTGGTTACGGTGGGCGACGAGGTGGCGCGGAAGCTCTTTCAAAACCTGCCCGAAGCCGACGTTCAAATGCTCGCCGAGGAGATCGCTAACCTGCGCGGGATTCCCGCGCAGACCTCGATCGAGGTGCTCAGGGAGTTCCACGATCTGCTCGAGACCCAGACTTACATGATGCATGGCGGTTTGGATTACGCGACCAAGCTGCTGATCGATTCGTTTGGGAAGCAGCGCGCCGAGGACCTGCTCTCGCAGGTTAAGCGCGCGCAGGAGGAAAGCTACGGCAATCTGGCCATGCTGCAGAAGGTCGATCCCGAACAGCTGGGCAAGTTCCTCGACAGCGAACATCCGCAGACGGTGGCGCTGGTGCTCGCCCATCTCGATCCCAGACGGGCCTCGATGGTGCTGGCCAATCTGGGCGCGGAACAGAAGGTGGCCTCGGTGCGGCGGCTGGCGGAGATGCGCCAGTTTTCCCCGGAGATGGCGCAGAAAGTGGCGCTCATCCTGCACCATCGTCTCGAAAATGTGGGCGAGTCGGTGCGCAAGGAGTATTCCGGCTTCAAAGCGGTGGCCGACCTGATGAACCGGATGGGGCCGGAGGAGGCGAAGAAGATCCTCGAACAGGTCGAGGAGGAGGACACTGACCTGGCGCTGGGTATTCGGAACCTGATGTTCACCTTCGAGGACCTGGTGACGATTCCGGCGGCGAGTATTCGCGAGATCGTCTCTCAGGTGGACAAGCGGCAGTTGGGCCTCGCGCTGAAGGGCGCACGGGAGGACCTGCGCGCTCATGTCTTCGCTGCCATGTCCAGCCGCGCGGCGGAGATGATGAAGGAAGACATGGAAGTGATGGGGCCGGTGCGCGCCCGCGAGGTGAGCGGGGCGCAGTCGGAGATTTTGACCATGGCCCGGAAGCTGGAGCTCGAGGGCAAGATCATTCTCAAGATCGAGCAGGGCGACGATCTGATGGTTTGAGTCGGCTGGACAGACGGGAGCGAGATGGAGACGGAATCCGAATGGAAGGCCTTCGAGGCTATCGCGGCCGAGGCGCGGCAGCGTCCGGTGCGGGTGGAGAAGCTGGCCTACCGCGCTCCGGGCACGGTGTCGGTGGCCGCGCAGCCTGGCTTGGTCGAGGCCGCACGCTCGGGCGTTGAAGCGGATGGAGACCAGTCCGGAGCCGCGAACGCCACTCCTTCGGCGGCGCACTCTTCGCTCATCGTTGACCTCGAAGAGCGCTTGCGCACGGCCGAGAGTGGTGCTGCGTCGGAGACCGAGAGGCTGCGCCGTGAGGGTCGCGCGGCGGTCGAAGAGGCCCGGCGCGAAGCCGAGCGGCAGGGCAAGGCGGCGCTCGACAAGAGCATGCAACAGATTGGCGTGGCGCTGGAGAGCTTTCGCCGTGAGCGAGAGGAATATTTTGCCAGGGTAGAGCGCGAGGTGGTGCAACTGGCGCTGGCTATTGCCGCCCGCATCATCAATCGAGAGGCGCAATTCGACCCGATGCTGCTTGGTGGTGCGGCTCGGGTGGCGTTGGGACATCTCGGGGAGACGACCGGGGTTCGGCTGCGCTGTCCGGTTGAGCAGGTGGAGCGGTGGCAGGAGATGCTGCGCCACCTGCCCGATTCGCGGGCGATACCGGAGATAGCCGGTGACCCGGCCCTCGGAATAGGCGATTGTGTTCTTGAGGCGCGAGTTGGCACCGTGGATCTGGGGGTCAGGGCACAACTGGCCGAGATCGAGAGCGGCTTCTTCGACCTGATCGACCGGCGACCCGGCACTTCTCTGCGGGTTTTAGGGTCGATTTCCTAACGGGTGCGGCCGATTCGTCCGCTTGAGTCCGTAGCTGGGTTTTGAGTCTGGCAGCCCTCGAAGCCGGCTCGCCGCGGGGCTGGCTGGATCGGCAGGGGGGTGCCAAAGATGGCGGTATTGGGAACTTACTTTTCGCGGCTGCGCGACCGTCCGCCGTGGCGATGGCGGGGGCGGGTGGTCGAGGCGGCAGCGCAGACGATTGCCTCGGCCGGTCCGCTGGCCTCGGTCGGCGAGGTGTGCGAAATCATCGATGGTTTTGGCGAGCGGCACCTTGGAGAGGTAATCGGCTTTCGCGGCAACCACGTGCTCTCCATGCCGCTGGACTCTTGCGACGGCATCCGCTTCGGCGATCCGGTGACGGCGCTGGGGATGACGCCGCAGATCGAGGTGGGCGAGGGGTTGATCGGGCGGGTGCTCGACGCGCTGGGTCAGCCGATCGATGGCGGGCGTCGTCCGTCCCTGCATATGGCGATGCCAATTGATGGAGTGGCGCCGAAACCGCTCGAGCGGAGCCCGATCCGGGTACCGCTCGGGACCGGCATCCGGGCGATCGACGGCCTGTTGACGGTGGGCCGTGGGCAGCGGGTGGGGATATTTGGCGGCTCGGGTGTGGGCAAGAGCACGCTGATTGGGATGATGACCCGGAACAGCGAGGCGGAGGTGATCGTCGTCGGTTTGGTCGGGGAGCGGGGCCGCGAGGTGGGCGAATTTCTTACGGAGGCATTGGGCGAGCGGGGACGGCGGCGGGCGGTGGTGCTGGTCTCGACCTCGGACCAGTCGCCGCTACTGCGAATGCGGGCGGCGCTGGGGGCGACCACGGTGGCCGAGTATTTCGCTCGCCAGGGTAAGGCGGTGCTGTTGGTTTTGGATTCGTTGACCCGCTTCGCTATGGCCGCCCGTGAAGTGGGGCTGGCTGCGGGCGAGCCGCCGACGGCGAAGGGATATACGCCCTCGGTCTTCAACCGGCTGGCGCGGTTGATCGAGCGTGCTGGGCAATTCGACAAAGGGAGTATCACCGCCTTCTATACCGTGCTGATGGAGGGCGACGACCAGCAGGACCCGCTGGTCGACGCGGTGCGCGCGCTGCTTGACGGGCATATCGTGCTTTCGCGCGCGATGGCGGCTGAGGGGTGGTATCCGCCGATTCAGGTACTAGATTCGATCAGCCGGCTGATGCCGGCGGTGGCGAGCGCCGAGCAGCAGCGCCAGGCAGCGCTGGTGCGGAAGCTGCTGGCGGTTTATGCGCGCGCCGAGGACCTGGTGCGGATCGGGGCGTATAAGCCGGGTACCGACCTCGATCTCGACCGGGCGCTGCGTGGCCGGGCGGAGATCCGGAGCTTTCTCGAACAGGATGCGAAGGAAGATGGCGCCGCCGCGAAGACGCTTGATCGGCTTGGCGAGCTGGCGGCGCGCATTTGAGCGCGGCGGTTTCGAGTTCGCTGAAAAGGGTGCTGCGCATCCGGGCGCTGCAGGAGGATCTGGGCCGGATGGAGCTGGAGAAGGAAATGGCGCGGCTGCGCGAGCTTGAGCGGCTTGCGGCGGAGGCGGGCCGCGAGGCGAGCTCTAGCCGTGAGCGCTGGTTTGCAGTTGTCGAGCGGGAGACGAGTGAAGACGCGGGTCATCGGAGCGCGAGTCAGGAGAGCGCGGACTCGGGGAGGATGGCGGAGGAGTCCGCCTGGGGGCTGGCGGTCTGGCGCCAGCAGAGCGCCGAGGCGCGGCGGCCGGCCTTGCAAGCCGAGGTGGCGCGGGCGCGGGAGGAGTTTCTTGAGGGTCGGCGGGAGCGGATGCAGGTCGAAAGCCTGATCGAGGCGGCGGAGTTGCTCAAGCGCCAGGATGGCGACCGCAGGGAGCAGCGACGGGTCGACGACTGGTATCAGTCGAGGCCGCAGCGAAAGATCCCGGTGCCGCCAACCGAGACGGATTCGAAGCCGGTTGCGTGGGACAGGGAATTGTCCACCGAACCCACATTCTGAGCCCTTCCCAATCTCCAACCCCACTTCTCTGGCGATCCAGCTGCAATATCCCTCCTCGCGAGGACCCCAATGAACGCAGCAGGTGGACTGACGGCGATGGCGACGGAGGTTGCGGCCCCGGCATCGATGCCGGGAGGGCCTGGGGCTGACTCGCCAAAGAGCTCGCCAAACACCTCCATGCTGGCAACCTCGAAGGATGGCTTGCCCCAGTTCGGCAGCACTCTGCTGGCGAGTGCGTGGTCAGAGTTGACGGCGAAACCCGTGTCTCCCGCACGTGGCGTCGCTCCTGAAATTGCCGCACCTCCTAAGGCCGAGAAAAAGGGGATAGAGACGCAAACGGTCGCGCCAGCTTCTATTGCGCCGGTGCCAGTGCAGCTGATGGGTGACCCGGTTCGAGAAGATGCGCCGCCCTCTGCCGAGGGGCGACGCGCGCTTCTCGACTCACAGGGGCTGCCCGGCGTAGCCACGCAGGAGGCTGCTTTGAAGCCACAGGCGGAGTCGCCGCTCGGGGGTCCGGCGGTTCCAGTCTCTTCGGATCGAGTTGTGGCGGAGCTCAACCGGGGGGCATTGGCGTCGAACCAATTGCCCGCGCCAGGCGAGTTCCCGCAGCTCTCGGAACCATCGGCTCAGGCGGCCGACTCGAAGGCTGAGGCCTCGGGATCGAAGCCGGCAGAATCGAAGCTGTCCCTGGCCGCCCACGAGCGTCAGCGGGCGGGAGAAAACAATGCGATTTTGCTCGCGGTCTCGGCTATGTCGGGGACAATATCGGCTTCTCCGGTCCAAGGATACGTTGGATACGCTTCGCCGCAGGCGGTAACGCCGGATCACGCCGACCAAGGGCTTGGTATAGCTCGCGACGGCCAGGCTCCCGCGATTTCGAACGGATCGTCGCAGGGCGCGCCCTTGCCGATGACCGCAACGGAGGTTTCGGCGGCGCCCTTCGATCCTGTCGCCAGTTTCCCAGCCGCGCAGCTCCTGACAGGGAAAGATGTGGAGACGGTCGAGCCGGACAAGAGCCATGACTCAACGACCAAGGGGACTATAGGGAGCACTCCGGATTCAGAACAAATTGGGGGGGAGAACGGCTCGACGAGCCAGCGGTTGGTGGTGGCCGCGCGGAGGGTCGTACCTGACAGGTCATCCATCGATGCGGAGAACGTAACACCGCGCGCGCCAGTGTCGCCGACGGCTGTGGGCTCGAATTCGGTTTCAAACGGTGGCGCGGCTGGGCTGGCGCGCTCCACAGTAGCGCTGCCGGGAAGCGGACTGCCCGGAGCCAATGCGCAGTCTATGGCGACGCCCGGGCCGACTATTTTGCAGGTCGGCGGGGTTCCGCATGCGGGAAGCGCGATGCGGGCGGAGAGTATGCCTGGGAGTTCAGCCGAGCGCAGCGCTGGCGACACCACAGCTGGCGAGTTGCTCACCCATATGGATGGCGGCGGGACTATTTCCGCGTCCGGCTTGCGGCTGGCGCCCCACGCCGTCGAGGTTGGGATTGAAGACCCCGCGCATGGCTGGATTGAGGTCAGGGCGCAGGGCGTCGCGGGGCAGGTGACGGCTTCGCTGAACGCGGACTCGCCTGACGCCCGGGCGGCGCTCCATGCCCAGCTGCCGGGGATGGCCCAGTATCTGGCCGAGCACGATCTGGGAGTACGCGACCTGGGTGTCAGTGCCGGCGTCAGTGGCGGCTTTGCATCGCCGGGCCACTCGGGAGATGCGTCGTTCGGGGGTGGTTCGGGCGGCTTTGGCAGCGATGCGGGTTCGTCCTCCGGTTCGTTCTCGGGTTCAGCGGGCCATGCCGATCCCGGCGCGGATTCCGGACGGGGCCATGGGCCGGCGTTGGCGCAGCGACAAGCCGAGACGGGATCCGGTGAGACGCAGCGCGGAGGGTCAGGCCCGGCGCTGGCTTCGGGCGGCCATTTGATCAGCGTTCGAGTTTAACCGGGTTCGGATGTGGCAAGGTCGTGCACTTAGGAGAGCGAAATGAACGTGATGCAATCGTTGGCGGAGTTTAAGCAGAACCTGCAGCAGCAGGCGCACGCCACGGCCAAAGGCGCGGTCAAAGGTGGCGCAGCCAGTGTTGGGACGTCGCAGACAGCCGTCAAAAACCAGGGGCCGGCGGCGGTGAGGCCGGCCGATTCCACAACCACTTCGAGTTCGACCACCGACTCGACCACGATTACCGCCAACGACTTCCTGCAGCTGCTGGTGGCGGAGATGAAGAACCAGGACCCCACCGCCGACCAGGACCCGAACGCCTACATCGACCAGCTGGTGCAGGTGAACAGCCTGCAGCAGTTGATCGCGATCAACCAGGATCTGACTCCGGCCTCCAGTACAGGAACGACTGGCGATTCGGCCACCGGCTCTGCAACAGCCACGAAAGCTGTTCATCGAGCCAGCCAGCAGCTAGGTTCGGCGGCCGGCACTCCGGCGGCGACGGTGGCCACCGCGCTTGCTCCCCGGCCCGCACCGCCGGAGCAGGCTCCGGTCGCGGGTTCGTTGCCCGAGCCGGCAGCGCCCTCCGCCGGCTCGGTTGCGGGTGCATCACCGAGCCCGATGCCGGGCCCGGTACCGGGCGCCGGCCGGAGTTCGCCCAGCTCATGGGTGCCAGCCTTCCTGCGGCGCTGACCGAACCAACACGCCCAACCTTATGCGGGTACTGCATGCGCACTACGAACTGCGCACTACGAACTAAGGGACGACAGGAACACAAGGAGGAATTATGGGTTCATTCTCAATCCCGCTCTCTGGTCTTGACGCCGATTCCACGGCGCTCAACACCATTGCCAATAACCTGGCCAACCTCAACACCACCGGCTTCAAGTCGCAGACGGCGAACTTCAGCGACCTCTTTTACCAGCAGGTCGGAACCTCCGGCTCGGGCGATCCAATTGAGGTCGGTGCCGGGACCCAGGTGACGTCGATCGAGACCGATTTTTCGAACGGCAGCCCGACCACGACCGGCAATGCCAGCGATGTAGCGCTCCAGGGCTCGGGCTTCTTCGTGCTCGAAAACGGCGGGACGGTCGAGTACACCCGTGACGGAACCTTCAATGTCAGCAGCGACGGCTCGCTGGTCAGCCAGGCGGGGCTGAGCGTGATGGGTTATCCGGCGACCGACGGGGTGATCTCGACCGATTCCGCGCTGACCACGATCCAGATACCGGTGGGCGCGGTGGAGGCGCCGAAGACCACCGCGAACATGGGCATTACCGCCAACCTGGACGCCAGCTCCGGGGCGGTGGCCTCGACCGGGTTTGCCTTCTCGGGAGCGCTGGGCGCGACCGCCGGCAACGATACGGTCGGTCCGATCACCGTTTATGACTCGAATGGACAGTCGCACGCGGTCACCGTGACACTGACCAACGACAACGCTGTCACCCCGGGCCAGTGGGGGTATTCGATCGAGCTCGATGGGAATGCGGCGACCGCGGTGACGGGCAACCTGCAGTTCAGCCCCACTACCGGCGCTTTGACCTCGACGACTCCGGTAACGGCTGGCTTCAGCGGATTGACTGACGGCGCGAACGCACTCTCCTTTAGCTGGGACCCGTCCACGCTGACCCAGGCTGCGGCGGCGACCAACACCGTCAGCGGACTGACCCAGGTGGGCGGCAGCGCTCCGACGATCGCGCCGCTGCAGGTGCCGATCACGATTTACGATTCGCTGGGCAATCCCCAGGTGGCGACCGTCACCTTCACCAAGGACCTCACGGCCAGCAACACCTGGGACTATTCGGTGGCGTTGCCGGCGGGATCCTATGGCGGCGCGGCAGGGGCGACCAATACGGGAACTCTGGGCTTCACTTCGAGCGGCGTGCTGTCGACGATCAATGGAGTGAGGGCGACGGCGGCGACGGGGACGATCCCGCTGAGCTTCGCCGGGCTCTCGGATGGGGCGGCCAATCTGGCGTTCAACTGGAACCTCTACGGCGCGAATGGGGCTCCGACCATGACCCAGGTGGCGAGCGCCTCGGCGACGTCGGCGACCACCCAGGACGGATACGCAGCGGGGACATATGCGGGCTACACCATCGACGACAACGGGGTGATCTCGGCCCAGTTCTCGAACAGCCAGACGACTGCGATAGGCCAGCTGGCGGTGGCTTCGGTGGTCAATCAGCAGGGGCTGACCCGGCTCGGCGACAACAACTATGCGACGACCCTGGCCTCGGGCGAGGCGACTACCGGGGTGGCCAACTCTGGCGGTCGTGGATCGATCGAGGACTCGGCGCTCGAGGCCTCGAATGTCGATATCTCGACCGAGTTCGCCGACCTGATCGTTGCCCAGCGGGCGTTCGAAGCTAACTCCAAGGCGGTGACAACCTTCGATACGGTGGCCCAGGAGACGATCAACCTTATTCACTAAGGCGGATGAGTAGGGCAGAAGCTGAACTACAGCCGGAGACGGGCTACGTCTCCGGCTGTTTTTTTGTGGGCGTCGAAGTCGCCGGGTACCGATGCCCATTATGAATTTTCTCTAACCCCATTGTCCCGTTTCCGGTCACCGATCTGCTCCTTGGACAGCTACCGCCGACCCTTCTGACGCACTCATCGGGACCGGCAGAGATTTCGGGAAAGGCAGATCGAATGGCTGTGGACGAAGCGAATCGTGAAGAGACACCGAATGACCCGGCCGGAGGTGGTGTGGCCTTGCTGCGGCGGAGCGAGGAGCGTCCCGCGAAGGTCACGGTCGAGGGCAAGCTGCAACTGGAGCGGATCGCCGGGCTGCCGGTGCAACTCGACGTGCGGGTTCCAGTGCCGGATTTTCGGGTCTCGGATTTGCTGGCGCTGGTTCCGGGGCGGGTTGTGGCATCGGAATGGCCGAGTTCGGACGATGTGCCGCTGATGTGCGGCGATGTTCAGCTGGTATGGACGGAGTTTGAGGTGGTCGACCAGACGCTCGCGGTGCGGGTGACGAGGCTGGTATGAGCGCCAGGAGCCAAAACCTCGAAGCTGCCGAACGGTATCTGGCGGGTGGCGCCTGCGCGAGCGGTTCCTCGCCGGGTGCACTGCGCCGGCGTTCGAGGTGGCTGGCTTGGGCGAAGGGTTGCTGGCGGCGCGGCTGGGAATGGTTGGCCTCGGTGCGTCCGCGTTCTGCGCCCCATGCCCGATTGCTGTCGGTCGTCGAGCGGCTCGATCTGGGGCCGAAGAAGACGCTCGCGATCGTGGCCTGCGGCGAGCGGCGTTTCCTGGTGGCCAGTGGCGCGGAGACGATCGCCGCGATGCTAGAGATTGGTCCGGCGAGAGAAGACTTGCGCGGGGCGCAGAGGCGAGGAGTTCCGTCGGCGCGCCGGAGGCGGCGTTGATGGGGCTGGCGGAGAACCTGACGGTGATGCTTGCGCCAGCGGCCAAGCTGCTGCCGCTGCCGGGGCTCGACTCGACGATCAGCGGCAACAACGCTGTTCCGTGGAACATTGTCTTTACCCTGACTCTGCTGACCGTGCTGCCGGCGCTGGTGCTCTCGATGACGCCGATGGTGCGGCTGCTGGTGGTCTTTCATTTTCTGCGCCAGGCGCTGGGGACGCAGACTGCTCCTTCGAACCAGACGCTGATTGGGCTGGGCTTGTTCATGACCTGGTTTCTGATGCAGCCGGTGCTCACGGCGGTCGATCAGCAGGCGGTCGAACCGTATCGCCTCGGCCAGATCACTGGTCTCGAAGCGATCGAGCGGGGTTCGGCGCCGCCTCGGCTCTATATGCTGCGCTATGCGCGGGAGAAGGACCTGGAGTTGTTTGCTTCGGCATCGTTGTCGTCGCGGCCGGCGAAGCCCGAGGACCTGCCGCTGCGGGTGGTGGTTCCGGCCTACATGCTGTCGGAGCTAAAGGCGGGATTTCAGATTGGGGCGGTGCTGTTCCTGCCGTTTCTGTTGATTGATCTGGTAGTGGCCTCGATTACGACCTCGATTGGGATGTTCCAGTTGCCTCCGGTGGTGGTTTCGACTCCGCTGAAGATTTTGCTGTTCGTGATGGTGGATGGCTGGAATCTGCTCGCCGGGTCGCTGTTAAAGAGCTTTTGACCTGGGCCACCTTGGGCGACGGTGTTTGATGAGGATTCTTATGAGCACTGATCAGGTGGCGGAGTTGATGCGGATGCTGTTGCGCGAGGCGATGATTCTGGGTGGCCCGGTGCTGCTGGCGGCAAGCCTTACCAGTTTCCTGCTCTCGCTTGCCCAGACGCTGACCTCGTTGCAGGACCAGACCCTCACTACCGTGCCGCGGCTGGTCATTGTGGTGGCGCTGATGCTGGTCGGGATGCCGTGGTTCCTGACCCGGCTGGTGGCTTATACGGTCCGGTTGCTTTCGGATTTTCACCGCTATTTGGGATGAGCCCAGAGGAAGCTTGGGGCGCTGGGTGAAAGAACCCAGGCCTAACGGCCTCGATTTTCCGGCCTATATCCGAGGGCTAAAGCCCCCGGCTTCCATCGCAATCCGCAGGCAAAGAATCTCGGATTGCACATGCAGATGGAGCCTAATTTTGGAAAGCCTGTTGCGGGGTGGAGGGATGGGTTGGGCGCACTATCTTTCCGCGATGGTGCTGGTCGCGGTGCGGTTGAGCGGGCTGATGGTCTTTGCGCCGATCTTTTCCTCGGGCGGAATCTCGACTCAGGTGAAGGCGGTCTTTCTGCTGGCCATGTCGGTGCTGCTGGCTCCGGTGGTGGCGGCGTTGCCCTCGGCGCACGCGGAGCTGGGGGTGGGTGCGATCGCGGGCGAGCTGGGCGTGGGTCTGCTCTTCGGATTCCTGCTGTCGATGGTGGAGGAGATGCTTTCGTTTACCGGACAGGTGCTGGGCTTTCAGTTCAGCTTTTCGCTGGTCAACCTGCTCGACCCGAACTCGTCGATCCAGACTCCGCTGTTGGGGCAGATGTTCACTCTCTTTGGGACGCTCGTGTTGATTGCGGCTGGGCTTGACCGAGTGCTGTTGGCGGCCCTGCTGCGCAGCTTCGCGGCCGCGCCGGTGGGCGGGGTGCTGCTCGGGGCGCGCACCGGCCTCGCGGTCGTGGGCATGGCCGGGGGAATCTTCGCCGCCGCATTGCAGCTGGCTGCGCCGGCGCTGGCGGCGACCCTGCTGATCGAGGTTTCGGTCGCCCTTTTGGGCAAATTATCGCCGCAGCTGCCAGTGCTGGCGATCACGGTTCCGGCCAAGACCATGGCCGGCTATGTGGTGCTGGTCGGCTCGCTGGCGCTCTGGCCGAGGTTTGTCGAGGCGCGTTTTGCCGGGCTGCTTGACGCCGCCACCGGGCTGTTGCGGCGGGGGCTGGGGGCGCCGTAGCGGCAGCAACCGAAGGCACAAAGGATTGAGGAGTGGATTGAGGGAGCGAGATGGCGGGAGAACGCAGCGAACAGGCGAGTCCGAGACGCAAGCAGAAGGCCCTCGCTGAGGGCGACCGGCCGCGCAGCCGGGAGCTGCTGGCTGCCTGCGCGACTTTGGCCGGGACCACGGCGCTGGGCTGGGCGGCGCCTGGATGGCTGACGGGATGGCGCTCGGCCTTCGCGGGCTTGCTTGGCCTCGGGGCTAGCTCTGTCTGGCGAAGTCAGGACGGCGTGGCCGCGATCCTGGAGCTACGCGCTATCAGTGTGTACGTGATGTTGCCGCTGATTGCGATGCTTACCGCCTGCGCCGGGGCGGCGCTGCTCTCGGGGGTTATTCAGGGCGGCGGAGTGACCTTTTATGCGCCGGCGCTGGCGCCGAAGTGGGGCCGCATCGATCCGGTGTCGAATGTGAAAAACCTGGTCTCGCTGCGCGCAGTCACTCGACTCGGCAAAACCCTGGTCCCAGTTGCGGTGCTGGCGATTTCGGCCTGGCACAAATTGGAGCATCAGGCCGAGGTTCCGGTCTTCAGCGTGCTTCGCTTGCCCGGGGTGTTGCAAGACTCCTATGACCTGCTGGTTGACGCAGCCTGGATTCTGTTTGTCTGGTCTACGATCGACTACGCGGTCGAGTGGCGCAGCTGGAACGAGCGGCTCAAGATGTCCCGGCAGGAGCTGCGCGACGAGTACAAGGAGACCGAGGGCAATCCTCAGATTCGCGGCCGGATTCGGAATCTGCAGCGGCAGATGCGCGCCCGGATGATTCGCGGCGAGGTGGCCCGGGCCTCGGTGGTGATCACCAACCCGACCCACTATGCGGTGGCGCTAAGCTTCGACTTCGACACCATGGATGCGCCCCGGGTGTTGGTGAAGGGGCGCAACCTGGTCGCCGAGCAGATCAAGAGCGAGGCGCGCTGGGCAGGGGTGCCGATTGTCGAAAACCCGCCGCTGGCGCGGTCGCTGTATCGGACGGTCGAAGCTGGTCAGGCGATCCCTTTCGAGTTGTATGCGGCGGTGGCTGGGATTCTGGCATATCTCTACCGCCAGCAGGTCGAGGAACGGATTCGCCAGCAGCAGGCGGCGGCCAAAGCCAGCGCCGCGAAGACCGCGGCACAATCACGGGCATCCGCTCCGCCCAGGTCGGGCAGCCAGTCCGCTGCTGAATCTTCAGGAAACGAGCCGGCGAGTGGCGTTTCCAGGGTCGAGGTTGGCCGAGAGACGAAGATTCCAGAGGCGGAAACGAAAGAGCCCGAAGCGAAGGCGAAGAATCCAGAGACGAATCTCGAGGAGGGTGAATGAGTACCACCGCTGTTCCAACCAGTGCTCCTCCGCTCGCTGCTCCGAGGTTGGCGACGCCTTCGGCCGCGCGGCCGGCCTCGGCCGGAGCGGTAGCGACCGCCAATGCGGCGGCTACCGCTCCGGGCGCCGTTCCCGCATCGGCGACCAGCGGATGGCCGCGGCGGCTGCTGAAGTCGGCCCGCGACCTGGTGTTGCCGATCGCCGCGATCAGCGTGGTCTTCGTCATGCTGGTGCCGATGCCGGCGGTATTGCTGGATCTCTTGTTGTCGCTCTCGATGGCGGCAGCGGTGCTGGTCTTTCTCTCAGCCGTGCAGGTGCGCAGGGCGGTCGATTTCTCCGTCTTTCCCACGCTGCTGTTGTTGCTGACGCTCTTTCGGCTCTCGCTGAACATCGCGTCGAGTAGAAGGATTCTGCTGCATGGGAGCGAAGGGACCGCGGCGGCGGGGAATGTGATTGAAGCCTTTGGGCAGTTCGTCGTCGGCGGGAACTATGTGGTCGGGTTCGTGCTGTTTCTGGCCCTGATTGCGATTCAGTTCCTGGTGGTGTCGCATGGCGCGGTGCGTACCGCCGAGGTGACGGCGCGTTTCACCCTCGACGCGCTGCCGGGCAAGCAGATGGCGATTGACGCCGACCTGAACGCGGGGTCGATCGACGAGGCGGGGGCGAGGAAGCGGCGCGAGGCGATCGCCCGCGAGGCGGAGTTTTATGGCGCGATGGATGGCGCAGCGCGCTTCAACCAGCGCGATTCGCTGGCGACGATCCTGATCACGGTGATCAACATCGTCGCGGGGCTTTTGATTGGAGTGCTGCAACAGGGGGTGGCGCTTTCGGAGGCGGTGCGGACTTATACGATTCTGACGGTTGGCGACGGCCTGGTGACCATGATTCCGTCGCTGCTGGTCTCGGTGGCTGGAGGGATTGTGCTGACCCGCGCCTCGTCGGCGGGAACGCTGGGTGCAGAGCTGGGGCTGCAGCTCTTTAACCGCGCCAATACGCTCTATATAGGCAGCGGGGTGATGGGCGCGCTGTGTCTGATTCCAGGGCTGCCCAAGCCGGCGTTTCTGTTGATGGCCGGGGGGTTGGCGCTGCTCGGTCGCCGGATCGATAAACGGACGCCGGCGGCTGCGGCTCCGGGGGCGATCGAGAAACAGGTGGAGAAGGCGCAGACCGAGAACCTGGCGACTCTACTCAAGATCGACGATTTGAGTCTTGAGATCGGCTTCCAGCTGATCTCTATGGTTGAACGAGAAGCAGGGCGGACAGATGCTGGCCCGGGTGCGGACACTGCGCCGCCATCTGGCCTCGGAACTAGGCTTTCTGGTGCCTCCGATCCATATCTCGGACAATCTCCGGCTGAAGCCCAGGGAATATGTCTTTTCGTTGCGCGGGGTGGAGATCGGGCGGTGGCAGAGCGAGGCGAATTGTTTGCTGGCGGTCTCGCAGGACCCACAGGCGCGTCCGCTGCCAGGCAAGGAGACCCGCGAGCCGGCCTTTGGCGCGAATGCGCGCTGGATCCAGCCTGGATTAGAGGACCAGGCGATTGCGGCTGGGTATTCGGTGGTTGACCAGGTGACGGTGATCTCGACCCATCTGGCGGAGATGGTGCGCCGCCACGCGCATGAGCTGTTGAGCCGCGCCGAGACCAAGCGGCTGCTCGATGCGCTGAATGAGACCCATCCCAAGCTGGTCGAGGAACTGGTGCCCAAGCTGCTGTCTTTGGGCGAGGTGCAGAAGGTCTTGCAGCAGTTGTTGCGCGAGGGGGTCTCGATCCTGGATATGGGTGCGGTGCTCGAGGCGCTGGTCGAGACCGTGCCGATGGGCAAAACCCTGCCGCAGTTGGTCGAGGCGGTGCGCCAGGCGATAGGCAGGAGGATTGTGCAGCCGCTGCTTGAGCCGGACGGCGGGTTGCGGGTGCTGCTGATCGAGCCGTCGCTGGAAGCCGAGCTACTGGAGACGTTGCATGGGGAAAATGCCGCGCGGTTGCTGACCGACGGCCGGGCGCGGCCGGGAGCGGTGCTGAACCGGGTGGTCGACTCTGTGAGGCAGCTAATCGGTCCGCCGACTTCCTCGGCCCTCCCCGTGCTCCTGGCTCCAAGTCCGGCGCGCTACTACCTGCGACGCTGGCTGGAGCCGAGTCTGCCGCGATTGACGGTGCTTTCGCCGGCCGAGATACCGGCCGACGTCCGATTGCGGTCGGTGGGTGTGGTGCGCTAGGGCGTTGTGGACGAAAACGGCGACTGAGATTGGTGGACGAGGGATTTGGAGAGCTATGCGGGAGCGCGGGGTGGAGACGGAAAGTGAAGCCGGGAAAATCGAAGTTGAAAAGGCGCGGGAGAACGGTCCTCGTCGTGGCTTCGAGAGCCGCAGGCTGGCAAGCGCGACAGCCATGTCCGTGCCGGCGCGGAGTGAGCCGGTGCTGGAGAGTCGCGAGTTGACCGATGGCGAACGGCGCTATTCGGTGGCGGCGGTAGCGCAGGAGGCGCTTGCCGACGTCGATCCAGGCGCCGATCTCAGTCGCGATGTTCGTCAGGATCAGGGTAGCGGCCCGGAAGATGGCGCGGTGACCGATTCCAACTTGGCGGCGGCTTCGCCGGGCGCGGAGCAGGAGCGGATGATGGTCGAGCATCTGCCGATCGTCCGCTTTCTGGCGCGACGGATTCACGAGCGTTTGCCGCAGCATGTGGACATGGAGGACCTGGTTTCGGCCGGGGTGCTGGGGTTGATGGACGCATTTACCAAGTTCGATCCGGAGAAGAAGGTGCAGTTTCGCAGCTATGCGCAGTTCCGCATTCGCGGGGCGATCCTCGACAGCCTGCGGACGCTCGACTGGAGTCCCCGCGATCTGCGCCGCAAGGGCCGCGCGGTTGAGGAGGCGATCCGTTTGCTGACCGCGCGCTTCGGGCGGGCGGCGACCGAGAGCGAGGTGGCGGCGGAGCTGCATATGCCGCTGGCCACGTATCAGCAGCTGCTGGGCGAATTGAAGGGGCTGGACATCGGCACCCTGCACATGGAGCGATCTGAGGATTCAGGCGAGGAGGAGTTGGCTTATATCCCCAACAAGCCGGATGAGGATCCGCTCTTCCGCTGCCTGCGCGGGGAGATGCGGCAGCGGTTGGCCGACGCGATCACCGAGCTGCCCGAGCGCGAGCGGTTGGTGATGACCCTCTACTACTACGAGGAGATGACCATGAAAGAGATTGGGCTGACGCTGGGCGTGGTCGAATCGCGGGTCTCGCAGATCCACGCCTCGGCGGTGCTGCATCTGCGGGTGCTGCTGGCCGACCTGACCACCCGGCGTCCGGGCCCAGGCAAGGAAAGAGAGAAGCCGGCGGCCCGGAGCGGGGAAGAGCGGCGCGCTTCGCCGACGGGACGCAGTTCGCGGCTGCAGTAGTTCGCTGTTCATCAATGCGCGTGGCTCGTGCAGGGGTTCGGAAAATAGAGAGTCAGCAACAGAGTCAACAACGGGGAGAGGCAATGGAAAAGGCGCTGAAACAGGACGAGATCGATGCGCTCTTCGCCGGGGCGCGGGGCCGGGTGGCGGACCCGGACCTGGAGGGTCAGCTCAAGGAGCAGCTCAAAGGGCAGCTGCGGGAGCAACTCAAGGAGCAGTGGCGGAACCAGCCCCGGGTGGTGCCGTACAATTTCGCCCGCGCCGGACAGATCAACAACGAGCAGATGCGGGCGATCAGCATCCTCAACGACATGTTTGCCCGCAACCTGGCGCACAGCCTGGGGGTGTGGCTGCGCGGACGTTTCCAGGTGGCGCTGGTCTCGGCCGAGCAGATGACGTTCTCAGAGTTTGTGGTGCGGATACCCGACCTCTCGTACATCAGCTCGATTCAACTCGAGCCGCTGGGCGCATTTTCGGTGTTGCAGCTCGACCTGTCCCTGGCCCCGCCGATCATCGACCTGCTGCTGGGCGGGCACGGCAAGCCCGGGGAGGCGCGGGAGCTAACCGATATTGAGGAGTCGATCCTGACCAGCGTCGTCGACCTGATCTGCCGCGAGCTTTCGACTGCCTGGCAGCCGGTGGGGCTGAGCTTCCGATTCGACCGCCGGCAGATGCAGAGTCAGTTGGGGCGGGTGATGGCGGTGACGGAAAAGACGCTGTGCCTGAGCTTCGAGATCCGCCTGCCTGATTCGAGCGGGGTATTGAACCTGGCGGTGCCGGCGGTTGTTTCGAATACCATTCTGCGGCGGCTGGTGGGCGAGCGGGGGCGAAGCCGGGAGCATCCGGAGGATGTCCGGAGAAACCTGCGGGCGCGCGCCGACCGCATCCAGATCGGCGCCGCGCTGCAGCTGCCTCCGGTGCGGATCGCGGCCCGGGAGCTCGAAAATCTGCAGGTTGGGGAGATCCTCAAGCTCGGTCTGGCCTCGAACGCAGCGGCTGAATTGCGGGTGACCGGGATGCCGCTCTTTGCCGCCCGGCCGGTCGGTTATGGAGAGCACCGGGGAGCCCATCTGGGGGAGATTCTCAAGGCGGAGCCGGCGGCGACCTGAACGCGATGGTTTGGCGATCGAGAGGCGGTCTTCTCTAAGACGCGGCCGGATCTAACAAGCGGCCTGACGCGGAATGGCGGACAACGAATGAGTAGGGCTGGGAGAGTGGGATGAGCAAGTTCATTGCAAGCTGGCTGGTGGCGGCGGCGGAGATATTGGAGGCAGAAGTCGCGTCCGTGGTGGATCTGCTTCCGGGCGCGGCCATACCCACGGGGGCGGCGAGCTTCACCCTGATGGCGGAGATTGCCGGAGACTGGCGCGGGAGCTTCACCATCACCGTTGACGAGAGCGCTCTCGGCGCGCTGTTGGCGAACGCCGAACACGCTAAATCCGATGTCGAAGAACAGCCTGCTGCGGATTCGATCCGGGAGCGTTGGCAGCGGATCTTTCACCGAATCTCGCTCGCGGCGGCGGCCGATCTGGGGGCCAGGAGCGAAGCGTCCTGTGAAGTGGCAACGATTTCGTCTGCAATGGTTTCGTCTAGGGAGACGGCCGCCGATGCCGCCGGCATCGGTTATCAGCTGCGCGCAGGCGAGACAGTGGTGGCCTTTGTCCTCTCCGATCAGGTTGAGATCGGGGTGTCCGAGTCCCCACGGCCGCCGATCTCTGCTGCCGCGTCAGTGGCCTCCGGCGAAGCCCCGGGCCGCGAAACCGCCCAACACGAGGTAGCCGTGGAGGCAGAGACCGAAGCCGCGCAGGCGATCGATATCAATGGTTTGGAGCTGTTGCTTGATGTCGAACTTGAAGCTTCGCTGCGCTTTGGTTCGCGGGAGATGGCGCTGAGCGATCTGCTGGCGCTGGGACCGGGAGACGTGATCCAGCTCGACCGGGCGTTGGCCGATCCGGTTGACCTGATCATCGGCGACAAGATCGTCGCCCGTGGCGAGGTGGTGCTGGTGAATGGCAACTTCGGCCTGCAGATCGCCGAGGTCGCCGAACCGAGAAAGAGTCTGGAGAGCATACGATGCCTGTTCTAAATGAGAATGAAGTCCGTTTTCCCATGCCGCTGGCCGCGACCAATCCGCCGCCCGCTCCGTCGTCGCCCGCACTGCCGCCCGCCCGTCGCGCCCCGGGAATGGCGTCCGGTATTGCCTCGGGGCTGCTGACGACTTGCTCCAACCCCGGCTGCGCTAGCGGTTGGCTGCGGCTGTGGCGAGGCCGGCAGACTCCGGTCTTTGAGGGTGGTTGGCTCTGCGGCCCGCGCTGCACGGCGACCCTGGTGCGTGCGGCGGTAGCCCGCGAGCTGCAGGGAAGGGAGCAGACGCCGGTGGTGCACCGCCACCGGGTCCCGCTGGGATTGTTGTTGCTCTCTCAGGGCTCGATTACCCGCTCCCAGCTGCGCGCCGCGCTGGCCCGGCAAAAGCTCTCCGGCGGGCGGCTGGGCATGTGGCTCGAACGCGAGCACGGCATCGAGGAGCGGGTTATCACCCGTGCGCTGGGCGTGCAGTGGGGATGCCCGGTGCTGACGCTTGAGAACCATTCTCCGGAACGGGTTGCGGGATTGGTTCCGCGGCTGTTTCTCGACGCGTTCGGCGTGCTGCCCTTGCGGCGGGCCGGTTCGGCGCTGCTCTATGTGGGATTTGAGGACCGCATCGACCGCTGCGTCAGCTTCGCCATCGAACGGATGACCGGGCTGCGGGTGGAGGCGGGGGTGGTGGATGAGCGGGATTTTGCCGCCGCCCACCGGCGCATGCTGAACGCCGCCTTTCCTCCAGCGCGGATGGTCGAGGCTGCGGGCGCGGACGAGCTGGCGGCGACCTTTGCCCGCGTCCTCGAAGAGGCGCGGCCGGTCGAGTCGAGGATCGTGAGGATGCGCGATTATCTGTGGCTGCGCATGTGGAGACGTTTTGAGGGCGATGCCGGCCGGGCGGTGGGCTTTGCCGGATTTCCGGCTGGGCCGGTGGAAGATGTGATTGGCTGGCTGTCCGATTCGCGGGCTTAGTGGCCTGTTAACGGGCCCCTAGCGCCATTGCCTGTCCTCACCACCCGGTGACCCGCCAGCCGGAGAGGACGCGGGACCGAATGGAGATGGATTCATGAGGGAGATCAAGGCGTTGATCGTGGACGACTCGTCGGTGATGCGCAAGATCGTCGAACGCGCGCTGCGCCAGGCGGGTGTGCAGCTGAGCGTGGTGCTCGAGGCCTCGAGCGGCGCCGAGGGCCTCGAGGTGCTGCGCCGCGAAAAGGTGCGGCTGATCCTCTCCGACATCAACATGCCGCTGATGGACGGCCTCGAGTTTCTGCGCACCCTTCGCGCGCAAAAGCTGGCCGAGGGAGTGCCGGTGGTGATGATTACCACCGAGTCGAGCGAGGAACATGTGCTCCAGGCGATAGCCGCCGGCGCCCAGGGATATCTGAGGAAGCCCTTCACTGCAGACCAGGTGAAGGAGCGGGTGCTGCCGCTGGTGGAGGTGAGACCGCCGACTTCCTGACAAAGCAACGCGGCATTCGCGATGGAGAGCGATGACGAAGACAATCGTGGAGCGGAATAAGGTGGCCATTCAGGCTAGGCACCTCGATCTGGCGGTGGCCGAGGTCTTCGAGGTGATGATGGGTGTGGTCTGCCGGCCGGTAATCTCGGGCTCGGCGACGGAGGCAGGACAAGGCGGCGGGGTCACCGCCATCGTAGGCCTTGCCGGGGCGCTGCATGGGGCGTGCGTCATGCGCATGCGGGAGCCGGTGGCGCTGAAGCTGGCCGAGCGCATGGCGGGGTCGCCGATGGCCAGCTTCGACCGTACCGTAAAGGACGCTCTGGGCGAGGCGTGCAACATGCTGACCGGGGCGTGGAAGGGGAAGTTGGAAGACGTCTCGTCGAGTTGCATGTTGTCGGTTCCGGCGGTGATCTCGGGCTCGAACCATGAGATCAACCTGCCCGCTCCGGCCTTTCACCTCGACCGGACGTATGTCTTCGACGGGCAGAGCTTTACCTTCTCGATCGATTGCGCCGGCTTATAAGTTCTGCGGCTGGCGCCGGCCGACCAACTCCGATCAGCAAACCGTTCCCATGAGCTTCTCCTAACCCCATCCCACCCTTTTCGGTCTTCCGTTTGCTCTCTACCCCATCGTTCCGCCACCTCGATTGAGATGAGATCGGGGCGGGTTGGGGAGGGTCGAAGTGGACAGTGGTTTTTACGCGGCATATACCGGGCTGCTGGCGCGGACCGAGGCGCTCGATTCGGTGGCCAGCAACCTGGCCAACGTCAACACCACCGGCTTTCGCGCCGAGCGCGAGTATTTTCGCGGCGCCATTCTCGGGCCCGACGCGGCCAATTCGCAGGTGAATACGATCGTCAACGCCTACGGCATTGTCGGCGGCAACAACATCAATCTCAACCAGGGATCGCTGGCTCGTACCGGTAATCCGCTGGACGTGGCTATTGAGGGAGTGGGCTTCTTTGCCGTGCAGGCGGGCGCGGGCGTCGAGGCGATTCGCTATACCCGCGATGGGGCCTTTCAGCGTTCGCGGACCGGGACGCTGATCACCGCTCAGGGCGAGCCGGTGCTCAATGCGAAGGGAAAGCCGATTGTGGTGCCCAGTGGCCAGATATCGATCGGCTCGGACGGGGTGATCTCGGTCGCCGGGGCGACGGTGGGCGCAATTGGCGTCTTTACTTTTCCATCGAGCGTGCCGCTGATTCCTGAGGGAGTGAACCGATACATCGGCGATCCCGCCAAGGCAGTCGTCTCCGCCAAGGCGACAGTGCATCAGGGTTCGCTGGAGGGTTCCAACCAGGACGTGATTCAGGGTTCTTTGCAGCTGATTCTGGTGCAGCGCCAGGCGGAGATGATGCAGAAGGCGCTGACCGTCTTCCACAACGATTTCGACAAGACCGCGACCGAGGACTTGCCGAAGGCTTAGGGACTAGGGAAGAAGCAAGGGACTAGGGACTAGAGACTAGGGAGGACAAGCATGATTCGAGCACTGTATACGGCGGCGAGCGGGATGAGCGCCCAGCAACTGAACCTGGACACGATCGCCAACAACCTGGCCAACTCTTCGACCGCCGGCTTTCGTCAGACCCGGCTCCAGTTCCAGGACATGATCTACCAGAACCTGGTTACTCCGGGCGCCGCGCAGTCGCAGCAGACGGTCTCGGCCGGATTGCAGATCGGGTTGGGAACCAAGTCGGCGGCGACCGAGATCATCATGACCCAGGGCGACCTGAACGAGACCGACAACCCGCTCGACCTGGCCATCCAGGGCGCGGGCTTCTTTCAGGTCTCGATGCCCGACGGCACCATCGCATATACGCGGGCGGGCAGCTTTCACCTGAACAACCAGGGAACGATCGTGACCACCGACGGCAATCCGGTGCTGCCTAATATCAGCATCCCGGCCAATGCCACGGCGGTGACCATCACCCAGTACGGGGTGGTGAACGCGACCCTTGCGGGACAGCAGAATCCTAGCCAGCTGGGCCAGATTCAGCTGGCGACGTTTGTCAATCCGGGCGGACTGGCGGCGCAAGGGTCGAACCTGTTCACCACCACGCTGTCGTCGGGCGACCCGGTGCTGGCCAACCCGGGAGGCACGGAGGGGTTGGGGACGCTGCAACAGGGATATCTGGAGAACTCGAACGTCGACGTGGTGACTGAGTTTGTGCAGATGGTCCTGGCCCAGCGCGCGTACGAATCGAATTCCAAGGTCATCCGCGCGGCGGATGACATGTATAGCCAGGTCAATAACATGGCGCGGTAGGGCAGACATGACGGGCGATTAGGCAGGTGATTCGGTGATGAAATTCAGGAACTCGCGGTGAAATTCAGGAATTCAAAGTCCGGCGAAATGGGCGCGTGCCTGGTGGGATTGCTGGTGGTATGGCTCGTAGTGAGCACGCTGGCCAATGCCGCCGACGGCTACGGCTGCCGCCAGGGCTATCGCCAGTCCAGCGTGATCCGCGACTTTGCCCTGGGCCAGGAATGGACGGTCTATGCCAGCTGCGTCCATCCGGAGACGCCACGAATCGCGGTCATGGCCTACCCGCCGGCGGCCCGGGATCGGCGCGTCGCGGAGGAGGCCCAAGCCGATGTTCCGCACGCGGCGCCAGCAGTGCGCGCCGGCGACCAGATACGCCTGTGGCTGAGGTCGCCGGTCGCGCGGGTCGATTTGTCCGCAGTCGCGCTTGAGAACGGCGCGGCTGGAGCGACGATCCGGGTGCGGGTCGAGCCTGGCGGGACGGTGCTGCGCGGCGCGGTGCGTTCGGCCGGGTCGGTCGAGCTCGGCGCCGGAGACGGATTTCATGGGGCTGGACAATGAAGCCAACAATCAGGCGAACGGCCAAGCGAACAGGCAAGCGAACGAGCAAGCCCGCCGAGCAGGGATTGCGGTACAGGATTTGGCGGGGGGCGGCGGTGCTGGTCTTCGCTGCTTCGCTCGCGGCAGCGCAGAGCCCGGTTCCGGGAAACCCAGTCGATCCCAACCCCGGCTACACCCCGACCCAGAACAAGTTGATGAACAAGGTGGTCCCGATCAAGCCGTCTCCCGCCGATGTGGCGCTGACCGCGTACATTGCGCGGGTCCATACCGATTACAAGGCCGAGGAGGCGACTCCCGGCTCGCTGTGGATTCCGAATGGGCGAATGACCGAGTTGAGCGCCGACTTCCGCGCCCATCGGCTGCACGATGTGATCTCAGTGGTGGTCTCGGAGAGCCTTTCGGCCGAGACCGACGGAACGGTAAAGAACCAGCGGGCGTCGAGCATGAGCTCGGCCATCTCCTCGCTCTTCGGATCGTTGGCGGTCAACAACCGGCTGCAGAACCTGCTCAACACCAACTCCGCCTCAGCCCTGACGGCGCAGGGGCAGAGCGTCTCGAATTCGAGCCTTTCGACGATTCTGGGCGGCGAAGTTGTGGACGTGCTGCCGAACGGGATGCTCGTCATTCAGGCGGTGCGCCAGGTGACTTTCTCGCAGCAGACCCAGACCATCCGGCTGCGCGGGGTGGTGCGCCCCGAGGACGTGAGTGTGCTCAACCAGGTGCAGTCGACGGCTATCACCAACCTTGAACTTGAGGTGTTAGGCAAGGGGATTATTAACGACTACACTTACCGGCCCAATCTGATCGTCCGGCTGGTGCAAAGGCTGCTCGTGTTCTAGGGGCCTGTTAACAGGTCCTGGGCTGCTGGTGTTTTAGGAGGCTTGACGTGCCGCTGAAATCGTTGTTCGCCAGGGTGGGGCTTATCGTCCTCTGCGGGTGGCTTCCGGGGATGGTCCTCGCCCTGCCCGGCGGGCAGTATGGCGGCCAGAATGGTGGCCCGGCCGCAAGCTCGCCGGTCGCCACTTCATCGGGCGCCAGGCCGGCATCGACTCCTATGCCGGTGAAGAACGTTAAGCTGGCCCGGGTCAAGGATGTTGCCACGGTTGAGGGGATTCGCGACAACCAGCTGGTCGGCTATGGGCTGGTGGTCGGCCTGCACGGCACCGGAGACAGCCTGCAGACGGTTTTTTCGTATCAGTCGCTGATATCGGCGCTGCAGCGGATGGGCGTGGCGTTGCCCCCCAACTCCGGCAGCGCGTTGCAGTTGAAGAACATGGCGGCGGTCTTTGTGACCGCGACGATGGGGCCGTTCCTGCGCCCGGGCAGCATGGTGGACGTGACAATTTCTTCGGCGGGCGACGCCCGCAGCCTGGAGGGAGGAGTGCTGCTGATGACTCCGCTCTACGGCCCCGATGGCCAGATCTACGCCGAGGGACAGGGACCGCTGGTGCTGGGCGGTTATGCGGTGAACGTCAATGGCAACAGCAAGCAGTTCAACCACCCAACCACTGCGCGGATACCGAACGGGGCGATCGTCGAGCGAGCGAGTGCCGCTCGAGTTGAAGCAGATGAAGAGCTTCTCGCTGCTGCTCAACGAGGAGGACTTCCGCACCGCCGAGCGGCTGGCGGAGGCGGTCAACCGGGAGTTGAAGCGGCCGCTGGCGCGGGCGGTCGACAGCCGCCGGATCGATCTTGCGCCCTCCGCTTCGGACGACATGCCGGCGCTGCTGGCGGCGGTCGAGGCGGTCGAAGTCGAGGTTTATCCGCGCGCCAAGGTGGTGGTGAACGAGCGTACCGGGACGGTGGTCATCGGCGGCGACGTTCGCCTGGAGCCGGTCTCGATCCTGCATGGCGGGCTGACTGTAGACGTGGTTTCGGAGTTCCAGGTTTCGCAGCCGAACCCTTTTGGCGCGGGGAAGACCGAGGTCGTCCAGCAGACCCAGGTGCAGGCCCAGGAGCGCCCGGTGAGCCATATCGAGTTGAAGCAGGGCGCCACGGTCGACGACCTGGTGCAGAACCTGCAGCAGATCGGGGCCACGGCGCGGGACATCATCTCGATTCTGCAGGCGATGAAGGAAGCCGGCGCGCTCGAGGCCGAACTGGAGGTGTTGTGATGGATGTTTCTCAACTGCAATCGGTTGCGGCGACGGTGGGCGGCGTGGTCGAATCCGCGCGCTTCGCGACGCGCAGCTGGATCCGAAACTGGTCGCGGCCGCGCACCAGTTCGAGGCCAGCATGATGGCGGAGTCATCAAGCCGCTTACTTCCGGGCAGACGTTTGGCGACGACGACGAAGAGGCGGGAGGCGGAGCGGCTGGTGGCGGAGGGTTGAGCGATCTGACCTCGTCGGCCGACGGCAGCGGCGGGGCGTTGATGAGCTTTGGCTCTGAGGCGCTGGCCAAGGCGCTCTCCGAGAAGGGCGGTTTGGGCATCGCGCGGCGGGTACTGGATCACTTTGAAGCGGCGGGAGAGACGGCCAAAAGGCCGAGCGCTGATCCTAAGGGAGTCAGATCGGCAGAGAAACTGGCGACTGGAAAAATCCGGGTATGGAATTGGCAATCATTACTAAAGTGATGGAATTTCCCGCCGATACGCTAATGGAGGGAGAACGAGTTCAATGAACATCCAATCGAGTTCGACCCAAGCCAACCGTTGCGCGAGTCCCCGGCGACGAGGCCGGTGGCCGATCCGCCGGGCACCGATGCGCCGCCCAGCCCCGCGCCCAAGTCCGCGCCGATCCCCGACGGGGACACGGCGAATATCATCGCTATCGCGGTGGCGGCGGCCGCGGGTGTCTCCGATGTGCGCACCGACAAGGTTGCCGCAATCCAGCAGGCGCTGACTGGCGGGACTTATGCGGTGAGCCCTTCGGATGTGGCGGAAAAGCCGATCGATCATTTGTTGCAGGGCTGAGATGACAGTCTTCGCCGAGGGAAGAACCGATCTCGACGCGGCGTTGGCCGAGGCGGTAGGGGGCTGGCTGTGCTCGATGCGGGAGCGATCGAAGCGCTGGCTGAATGGCTAGAAGGAAATTCCGAGAGGGTTACGTTGCCGGATTCGTCGGCGGAGTGGGTTCGTTCCGTTCGAGGCTCTGGATATTGGGTCATCTGCTGGATGGGACGGGGAGGCGCCTGGAGATGTTGCGCCGAGTGTCCTTGCCGGCGGAGCGGTTTGGCGGATATGACGGCCGAGCGGTCCACAGTGTTCGATGAATGATGCTTCGCGACGCCGGGCGAGAGCGGCGCACCCAATTAAGCGTTGACGGGCAAGAGAGACGCCGCGCGGCTGGCTCGACCGGCAAGCAGGGAAGACAGGAAGGTTATGGGCACACTCAATACTGCATGGAATATCGCCGTCTCCTCGCTCCAGGCCGATCAGGCCGGTTTGAATGTGAGCGCGAACAACACCGCCAACGTGAACACTCCCGGC
>CAWDRO010000021.1:0-32905 GCA_963804735.1 uncultured Acidobacteriaceae bacterium | reverse complement strand
CTGGCAAAAATACCAGTACCCTCTTTGCCCCGAAAACGGTTATAAGTATTCGAGCCCAAAACGTCACATTTTGTCCTCTTTGTTCATCCGTACGCAGGAGCACAGATGCAATCCCGTCCACAGTAAAAATCGCTTCCTCCCGAACGCTAAGAACGCAATGGTTCGCGCATTCGCCGTCTCGAAGACGCGGCAGGCCTATAGCGGCGCACGTGGCGGGTCTCGCCTTCCTCTTCTCGATCGCGGGTTGCGAAAAGAAAGAGGCGCCACCGCCGCCGCCCCCCGAGGTCACGGTCACCGACGTTGTGCAGCAGAACGTTCCCGTCTACAACGAGTGGGTCGCCCAACTCAATGGCCCGGTGAACGCCGACATCACTCCGAAAGTCCAGGGATATCTCCTCAAGCAGGATTATCAGAACGGCTTTTTTGTGAAGAAGGGTCAATTGCTCTACGAGATTGACCCGAGACCTTTTGTGGCGGCGCTCGATCAGGCAAAGGCGCAGGTCGCCGTGGCCGTCGCCAAGCAGGGCGAAGGCAGAATAACGTCACCCGCGACACTCCGCTTGCGGCACAGAGCGCCATCCCGCAAAAGCAGCTGGATACCGACAATTCCACTCTGGCCGCGATCGCTCAGGTCGCCGCCGCGAAGGCGAACCAGGCCAACGCGGAGCTGAACCTGGAGTGGACGAAGGTATATGCCCCGATCGATGGCGTGGCGGGTAACTCAAACTCGCAGGTCGGCGACTTGGTAGGCACGTCCACCAAGATGACGACGATCTCCCAGGTCGATCCCATTTGGGCATACTTCAACATCAGCGAGGCCGACTATCTGGCCAGGCGCGGATGATCGCGGGAATTTGTGATGGGAGAGAAGAAGAAGGCCGCCAATCTTCCCGTCGAATTCATCCAGTCCAATGGGGAGACCTTCCCGGCAAAAGGCAAGATCGTTCTGGTGAATCGCGAAATCGCCACTCAGACCGGAACCATCCAACTTGCCGCCGCGTTTCCAAATAAAGACGGCTTTCTCCGCCCTGGCGGCTATGGCAGCGTGCGGATCCAGACCGGATTCAACGAGAACGCGTTGCTGGTCCCGCAGCCCGCAGTGATCGAAGTGCAGTCGCAGTATCAGATCGTTGTGCTCACGCCTGAAAACAAAGCAGTGTATCGGCCTATCAAAGTGGGAGACAGGGTCGGGCCCAACTGGATCGTCACTGAGGGATTAAAGCCGGGCGAGCGCGTTGTGGTTGAAGGGACTGAAAGGCTACAGATGTTCGCCGCAGCCGCACCGCAAATGGCAAAGGAAGGCATTCCGGTTGTCGCCAAACCTTACGTGCCAGCCTCAGCGGCGGCTGGGGGCAACTGACCATGTCGAAATTCTTTATTAATCGTCCCATCGTCGCCATTGTCATCGCCATTCTCATGGTGTTGGGCGGCGGGGTGGCAATCCTCGAGCTGCCTACGGCGCAGTTTCCCAATATCGCCGACCCGATGATCCAGGTGAAAGCCACCTACCCTGGCGCGGACGCCCAGACCATCGCCGAGTCCGTTGCAACGCCGATCGAACAGCAGATGTCTGGCGTCAGCGGTATGAACTATATGTACTCGCTGAGCGCAAGTTCCGGCGGAGGCATGTCGCTCTATGTTGATTTCGCATTGGGAACCGATATCAACACCGACCAGATTCTTGCGCAGATGCGCCAGGGTCAAGCCAACTCGCAACTCCCTTCTGAGGTGACCCAACAGGGCGTGATCGTACAACCGGGAACGACCGCGCCGTTCATGTTGCTCGACCTCTACTCGCCCAGCGGCGCATACGACAACATTTTCCTGGCCAACTACGCCACCATCAATTTGCAGTACGCGCTCACCCGGCTCCCGGGCGTCGGACAGGTTCAGATATTTGGCGCCGGACCCTACGCCATGCGCATCTGGGTAAATCCTGACAAGCTGGCAAGCCTGGGCGTGACCGTCACCGACATCACCAACGCGGTCAAGACTCAAAACAAGGTCAATCCGGCGGGCCAGATTGGAGGCGAACCTGTTCCTGCCGGTCAGCAATTCACCTACAACGTGCGAGCTCCAGGCCGCCTGCCCACGGCCGAGGAGTTTGGTCAGATCGTGGTCCGCGCTCAGTCCGACGGGTCAATCCTGCGGCTGAAGGACGTGGCGCGCGTGGAACTGGGCTCGCAATACTATTCCTTTATCGCGCGCTTGGGAGAGTCCGCAGAGAAGAAGCCCTCTCAGCCCGCGGCGCTCATTGCGCTCTACCTCACTCCCGGCAGTAACGCGCTGCAAACGAAAGCCGCTGTCGTGAAAATGATGAATGAGGCGAAAGGGAGGTTCCCGCAAGGGCTGGACTACATTACCGCGCTCGACACGACACTCGCTGTCAGCGAGGGCATCAAGGAAATCTACAAGACACTGGGAGAGGCCCTGCTTCTGGTCATCCTCGTCGTCTACATTTTCCTGCAAGGCTTCAGGGCCACGCTGATTCCGCTGCTCGCCGTTCCTGTCTCCCTGGTTGCGACCTTCATTGTCTTCCCCGCGCTGGGGTTTTCCATCAATACCCTGTCGCTTTTGGGTATGGTCCTGGCGATTGGACTGGTCGTCGATGATGCCATCGTCGTCGTGGAGGCGGTGGAACACAATATCGAGAATGGGCTGTCTCCCCACGACGCCACCATCAAAGCGATGGAGGAAGTCTCAGGACCGGTCATTGCCATCGCACTCATCCTGGCGGCGGTCTTTGTTCCCACGGCCTTCATTCCCGGTATTACCGGCCAGCTTTACAAGCAGTTCGCCATCACCATCGCGATCTCGGTACTCTTCTCGGCGTTCAACGCCCTTACCCTCAGCCCCGCGCTTTCGGCCATGCTGCTGCGGCCCAAGAAGGAGGTGCGAGGACCCCTCGGCGCCTTCTTCCGCTGGTTCAACCGTGTCTTCGGCCGCGCCACAGACGGGTACGTGAACATATGCCGACACCTGATCCACAAGGTAGCCCTTGCGTTTCTCCTGCTTGGCGTGCTGACTGTGGGTGCAGGTTACTTCGGCAAGCAGCTCCCGAGCAGCTTTCTCCCCGATGAAGATCAGGGATACCTCTATGCCGGCCTGCAACTGCCTAACGCCTCGTCTCTGGAACGAACGTCGCAAGCTGCGCGCGAAGTCGAGAAGATCATGATGGATACGCCCGGCGTACAGTACGTCAGCACCGTCGCCGGATACAGCCTGTTAAGTGGCGTCAACACCACCTACAGTGCATTCTTCTTTATCTCCCTGAAGCCTTGGGACGAACGCAAGACTCCCGAGGAAAGCTACGAGGGGATCAAAGCCCACCTGCAACAAGCGCTCGCAAGGGACCCCTCGGGAATTGCATTCTCGTTCCCGCCGCCGGCTATCCCCGGCGTAGGCACATCGGGAGGCGCCACTTTCATTCTTGAAGACCGATCTGGCGGCAACATTGATTTTCTCGCTAAGAACGCGCTGGCCTTCTGGCAAGAAGCTCGCAAGCGCCCTGAACTGGCAGGAGTGATGACAACCGCGCTGCTCAAAGTTCCTCAGGTTGGAGTCAATGTAGATAACGCCAAGGCGATGACCCAGCAGATCCCGCTGAACGACCTCTATCAGACCGTGCAGACGTTTATGGGTGGTTCGCTGATCAACTTCTTCAACCGCTTCGGTCTGCAATGGCAGGTATATGTTCAGGCCGATGGCGACTTCCGCACCAAGGCAGAAAATCTGGGCAAGTTCTACGTGAGGAATGCTTCCGGCGGCATGGTCCCCTTGAGCACCTTGACCACTACTTATCCGCGCATCGGACCCGAGTTCATCATGCGCTATAACCTGTTCAACTGCGTGCAGTTCAATGCTTCGGCGGCGCCCGGCTACAGTTCAGGTCAGGTCATGGCGGCATTGGAAGATGTCTTCCATAAGACCCAGCCCAGCCAGATGGGCTTCGACTACATGGGTATGTCCTACCAGGAGCAAAAGGCGGCGCAAGGCGTTTCCCCCGCTGTCGTCTTTGGCATGGCATTGTTTGTGGTTTTCCTCATCATGGCCGCGCAATATGAGAGCTGGACGCTTCCCTTTAGCGTATTGCTCGGACTTCCCATTGCCATCTTCGGCGCCTTCCTGACGCTCCATTTGCGCCGGTTTGACAATGATGTGTACGCCCAGATCGGACTGGTCATGCTGATTGGCCTTTCATCCAAGAACGCCATTCTCATCGTGGAATTTGCCAAGCTTGAGTACGACAAGGGCAAATCGCTCATCGACGCGACCCTGACCGGCGCAAGGCTGAGACTGCGGCCAATCCTGATGACTGCATTTGCCTTCATTCTTGGCTGCGTGCCGTTGTGGCGAGCCGCTGGAGCTGGCGCTATTTCGCGCCAGGTGCTGGGAACGACGGTCATTGGCGGCATGCTCGCAGCTACCGTCATCGCCATCTTTTTCATCCCCGTCAGCTTCGATGTCGTAGAGCGATTCGGTGCCCTCTTCGGCGGCAAAGAAGGCCACGGACAGCCACCGCCCGCCGCAGGCAATCCAGAAGACCACACCACCGGAAAGGGGCCGCACGCATGATTCCGCGAATGACCCCATTCCGAATCGTCCTCGCAACATCGATCTGCGCCTTAATGGCAAGCGGCTGCAAAGTGGGCCCCAACTACTCTCGGCCGGCTCTCAACTTGCCTGGGCAATATCGTGGCATCGCGCCGGACCAATCCAATCAACCGCCGGGACAGCCGTTCGCGGAGATGAACTGGGAGTCCGTCTTCCAGGATGAAACGCTCAGAGCGTTGATCAAGGAAGCTCTCGCGAACAACTACGATATTCGAATCGCTGCTACCCGCATTCTGGAGGCCAACGACCAACTGGGCATCACCCGTGCCAACCAGCTGCCATCTCTCAATGGCGGGGCCGGGGTCGACTATCAGCGCAATTCGCTTGCTTTGAACGGGCCGACGGTGGACTCGGTGGGAATCCAACTGAATTACATCGTTGATTTCTGGGGAAAGTACCGTCGTGAAACCGAGGCGGCGCGGGCCCAACTGCTCCAGACGACTTACGCCAGGAGCGTCGTCCAGCTGACGTTAATCTCCAGCGTAGCGACCGCTTATTATTTACTCCGGGAAAATGACTCTCAATTGGACATCTCGAACAAGACCGTCACCGCTGACGAAGATATTCTCAGACTGAACACGATCAAGTTCAAAGGTGGCGAAAGCGCGATTACCGACGTTTATCAGGCGCAAGTGCTCCTGCAACAAGCCCAAGCTCAGGTGATCGCCAGTACCCAGGCGATCGCCCAGACCGAGAACCAGATCAGCATCCTGCTGGGCAGGAATCCCGGGCCGATCGATCGTGGTCTCGCTCTGGAAGATCAACCTCATCTGCCCGAGGTGCCCACCGGTCTTCCCTCGGCCCTGCTCCAACGCCGCCCGGATGTTCGCGCGAGTGAAGAGAGTCTCGTCGCAGCGAATGCCAACGTGGGCGTCGCCAAAGCGGCCTATTTCCCGCAGCTTTCGCTCACCGGCCAGTTCGGCGCAGCAAGCACCGCGGTCTCCAGTTTCTTGCAAGGCCCAGCTACCGTTTGGTCATTGGCGGCAGAGGTCACACAGCCGCTCTATGAGGGAGGCGCCATCACCAGCGCCTATCATCTAGCCTGGGACCAACGCAAAGAGGCGGAGTTGACCTACAAAGAAACAGTGCAGGACGCCTTCGGCGACGTCGCCAACAGCCTGGTCGGCTACAACCAGTCAAGGCTCTATCGACTGAAGATCGAAGAGCAGACGAAGACATACAAGGATACCGCCGACCTGGCCGTTGTCCGCTTCAATGGAGGCTATGCGAGCATGCTCGAAGTGCTAGTCACCGAGCAGCAGTACTTCACCTCGCAACTTACCCTGGCTCAGGCCTGGGACGCCGAATTGGCATACTACGTCTCCCTCTACCAGGCGCTCGGCGGAGGCTGGCAGCCCCAATAGCCTCCGAAAAAACACCAATGAGATGCGATGTTTACAATATGACAATTATTTCTATCAGGATGAACATGATTCCGAGGGTCAGGGGAACTGTTTCCCAATTTGGGTAACGAAAGGCATTGCCAATCGTCATCTCGCGGGCCTACGATTTGCCCTGTAATTGAAGCACCTGCTGCACCAATTCCAGTACCAGCTTCCAGCGTATGAAGTCGTTCCCTCTAATTCCGACCATCTCAAGAAACCTTGGCCATTAGGCCATCGTGTGGAGTGACTATCTATGGCGTGGTATGCCTATTGCATCAGCGAAAAGCAGGCTTTTCCGGATCTTCTCCGTCACCGCAAACCCGTACCGCTCGAGGCCGTGACCGGCATCGCCGGGAATCAAGTCTTCCTCTATCCCGCCAGCGACTTAGCTGTAATCGTCAGCGAACACAATCCCGAAGAACCCTTGGTGCAGAAATCGGCCGTTGACCACGGCAAGGTCATCGCCGACTGCTTCAAAATGTCCACCGTCCTGCCCTTCCGTTTTGGCACCGTCTTCCCCGACGACGAAGCCCTTCGCCGCTCAGTCCGCTCCAACCAACGCCAGTTCCTGGCCAACCTCGACCGCCTTCGCGGCAAAGCCGAGATGCACCTCAAGGTCGTCGTCGACGACTGTTGCCGCGAACTCGACAAGCCCGTCCTGATGGATCGCGTTGGCAAAGAGTACCTCGCCAGCCTCCGCGAAAACGCCACCCAGCAACGCGAACGCCAGACCCGCGCCCGCGCCGTCTCGGTGCAGATGCATCGAATGTTCGCCCCGCTCGACGAAGAAATCACCTGCAAGCGCGACGGCACCGGCAAAATGTTCCTCGATATCGCCCACCTGATCGACCACAAGTGCATCGAGCGTTACCAGAACCGTTACTCCACCGCCGCCGTCCAGCTGAAAGACTGCCAGATGCAACTCTCCGGTCCCTGGCCCCCGTACCACTTCGTCCACCGCCAGTCCAAAGTGCCAGTTTCCCACTACGCGCCAGCGACCCCAACCAGGGCCGCCATCCCCGCCTAAGCTCCGCCGGCGAAACGAGAAAAGCCCATGTCTCACTTTTGAGATCTGGGCTTTTTTTGGTTGTCGCCAATTTAGGCGGCGAGGCACACCTGTTGGTTACCTTCAACCGCAAGGACTTCGGTCCGGTCGCGTCAAACGGGAAGTTCAGGGTCGTCACCCCAGCGGAAGCTCTAAGAGAGATACGGAGGAATGATGAAGAAGAGTAACTTCGCGCTCAGGCTCCAAGCTTCTTTGCTCGACGAAGCGCGGCGCCTTGCCAAAGAGGAAGGCGTCGCCCTGAATCGGCTCATCAATGTCGCGGTAGCCGAGAAGCTTTCCGCGATTCGAACGGAATCGTTCTTTCGGGAGCGCGCCCGCCGGGCTAACATCCCAGAGGCCCTCGCGATCCTCGATAGACTCGGGGTAGGAAATCCTCCCGAAAAGGGTGACGAGTTGCCGGAAGGAGCAGAGTCTCTCCCTTCAGAGAACGGACACAAGAGAAGCCGGCGAGCCGCAGATACCCAGTAAGCTCAGGAGGACGGCTTTCAAGGACGGGCTCACGCGCCGCCCTTGACTCGCGTCCCTCCTGCCTGCTCAGCCGCAAAATCATCAAGTGCTCATCCACATATTCCGAACCCACTTTCAGTGCGCGCGGCTCGGTGCCGTAAGTTTCAAAGCCGAATTTCCGGTAAGTCCGAATCGCGGCCACGTTGTGCGCTCCAACTCCCAGCAGAACCTGCTCCAGCGACGGATCTTTCTTCGCCAGAACGAGAAGCGCCCCAATCAGCTCCCCTCCGAACCCGCGCCCCCGATGAGAAGCCGACACATAAACGCCAAGAATATGTCCTTTGTGCCGCTCCTTGATCCCCGCCTCGCGCTTGAAGGTCGAGATGCCGACCAGCGCCTCTCCGTCAAAGCCGCCAAGCGTGAAACTGCCATCAGGCTTCTCCCGGATACGCTCTGCAGCTTCTTCGATAGTTGTTGCCCGATGTTCCTCAACCGACTTGCCAAAAGCCAGAGGCTCCGACTCGAGCGCCTCCAGTCTCAGCCTCCACCACGCCGGCGCATCGGCTTCCGTAAGCTTGCGAATCTCCATCTTGCAGTCTCGCGTAAGACAGGATTCGTGTCACTCTTCCGAAGGCGACCCTGGGCTGCACCGTTCCAGGCGCTAAGATTTGGTGTGTTGTCTCGATCGCATCACACTTCCGGTTTGACATACCGTTGAAAAGTCGGGGTCTTCGTCATGACGATCAGGAAGTAGCCGGCAACGCCCACCAGAGACAATCCGAAACCCGCAACAGCGGTGGAAACGCCAAGGATGGGAATCAGCTTTCCAAGTATCAAGGCTCCTATCGGTATTCCAGCGCGAAAGGCGAGGTTGTACACGCTCATTACCCTCCCTCTCATCGAGTCGGCAACGATCAGTTGAACGAGCGACAACATAAGAGCGGCGGATGCCATCACAGCGCTGCCGGCGAGGAAGATCAGGACGCAGGAAACCGGGAGCCACTTAGAGACTGCGAACCCAGCCGTTGTCAGACCGAGAGCGAACAGGGCAAGCACGGCAAGACGCCCTTGTCCCTTCAGCTTCTCCATCGCGGCGACAAGCAGCGCTCCGCTTATCGATCCGGCGCCTGAGAACACCAACAAGAGTTCATAGGTCTCTGGACCCCCGTGAAAGATCGTTCGAACGATCACTGGAAGAAATCCAGTCAACGAAAAGCCAAACAGGGTTGTACAAAACGCGAGCACAACGAGCGGAGTCAACCCTTCGCGGTCCCTTATAAATCTGATCCCCTCCTTCATGCTCGTCAAAACGGATGTATTTGTTTTAGGCGCCACAAATCGCACCGTAATCGCCATGAGAGAAATAATGACTGCAACAAATGAGATTCCGTTCAGAGCGAAACACCACGTGGGGCCGAATAAGGTATACGCCAGACCTCCGAGAGTCGGACCGACGATGCGAGCAAGATTGAATTGGATCGAGTTCATCGAAATCGCATTGGCAAAATCCTCGGGCGCCACCAGCGTCGGCAAAAGCGCTGAATAGGCCGGCCCGCCAAAGGACTGCCCAAGGCCAACAACGAAAGACAGGGTCAGGATGTGCCAGACACTGAGGGCGTGGGTGGCGACCAACGCTGTCAATATAAAGGCGCAGGTCATTTGAATGTATTGCGAATAGAGCAGCATCTTCCTCCTGTCCAGGCGGTCAGCGAAGACGCCACCGACAAGAGAAAAGAGAATGATGGGAAGTTGCCCCAGGAAAAGATCCAGGCCCAGGTAAAAGGGATCTTTGGTGAGATCGTAGACAAGCCAGCTCTGTGCGAACTGCTGCACAAATGTACCGATGGTCGAAACGCACGCACCCAGCCACATGATTCGGAAATCACGGTATCGAAAGGCTCTGAAGATGCGATTTAGAAAGGACCAGAGCCCACTCACTAAGCGTTAGACTCCGTTCGGCGACATGGCCAACCCTGGGTTGATCCGAGGCGATGGGGAAAGGCGAGCATCGGGTTGCGCGTAATCAGTATGAGAATCAATTGTAGAGGCTTGAAAGATGGCGTACTAAGTAAGATGAGAATCGCCACTCCTGGTCGCAGTTTCTCTCTCGCGTCGCTAGCGAATATCCATCTCGTCAGTCTGGCGCAAGCAGGGACTTGTGCCACACCGATGCAACCGGTCAGGTGCCCCATTCAAGCCTGGAGTTGGCTTGAGTGGGACGAAACCATCTCGCCGAGCTACTCCGCCCGCAGAGTCTCTGCCGGCTCAATCCGGCTGATGCGCAAGGTCGGCAGAAAACAGGCAATCGCAGCGATTGAAGCCAGCAAAACCGGCACCGCAACAAACGTCACCGGATCGTAAGTCCGCACTCCATAGATCTCGCTCGAAAGCACCCGCACCGCAACCAGCGATAACCCGATCCCCACCAGCAATCCCCCACCAGCCGCGATCGCTCCCGATGAACCCACCTCTACCATCGCCTGCCGAATCGTCGAGCCCAGCGCAATCCGAATCCCAATCTCCCTTGTGCGCTGCACCACCAGGTTCGACACCAGCGCATAAACACCGATGGCCGAAAGCAGCAGCGCCAAACCAGCCAGCGTCGTAAACAGCAAGACTTCAATCCGCTGTTGCTGAAGCTGCTGGGCCAGTATCTGGTCCATCGAATAAAATCCCGAAAACGGCAGCAACGGATCGACCTCAGCCAGCGCTCGCTGCATCGACTCTGTCAGTCCCGCGATTGGCCCGCTGGTCCGCACAATCCAGCTCGGCTGAAACCACAGGTGAGCGACATTCACCAGCCCCTGGGGAATCTGCGTCGCGGGCACATAAAAGACCGGCTCGGTGCCGAGGGGCGCGTCGCCTTCCATGCCGGGTCGCTTGGCGACGTTCGCAACCACGCCGACAATCGTATAGATTGGGCCGCCCGTATCGTTCAGCTTGAAATGGCGGCCAATCGGCGCCCGATCGCCAAAGAACTTCTGCGCAAAGTCCTCGTTGACCACCGCGACCAGCTGCGAGGTCGAGGTATCATTCTCCACCAAATCGCGCCCCGCCAGCAGCGGGATGCGCAGCGCGGACATGTACCCCGCAGTGACATAACTCATGCTCGAACCGGTCTGCGCACCCGCCTGCTTTCCGTCCAGGACAGTGATGCCATCGTTCAGCCCTCGCTCATAAGGGACGCTCTGCCCAACCGCGGCATCCTGCACTCCCGGAATCGCCCGCATCGCCGCGACGCTTTTCTCGAGCAAGCTGTGGAACGCCGCCGCGTTATGGTAGCGCGCGTCATCCAGCGACGCTTTCGCCGTCATCACATTGTGGGCATCGAACCCCGGCGACAGCGTCTCCAGATGAATCAGTGTCCGCACCAGAAGTCCGGCCGCCGCCAGCAACACGACAGTCAGAGCAATCTCCGCCCCAATGAGCCATTGGCGAACTCGTCCCGAACCTCCGGCAACCGAATAACTTCCCGCGCTCATCGCCGAGCGCAGATCGACCCTCCGCGTCGTCAACGCCGGCAGCGCGCCAAAGAGCAGGCTGGTCAGCAACGAAGCGCCAAAAGTAAACGCCAGTACTCGCGCATCCATAGAGAAGCCGCCCACCGGCAGCATCTCGTCGGGCAACAAACCCTGAAGCCCTTTCAGGATCGCGACTGCAACACCCAGTCCCGCCCCAGCGCCCAACAGCGCAAGCACTAAATTCTCAATCCACAGCTGGCGAAGCACCTCCATGCGAGTCGCGCCCAGCGCCAGCCGAGTGGCAATCTCCCGCGTTCGCCGCGCGATGCGCACCAGCGCCAGACCGGCTAGATTGGCGCAGGCGATCGCCAGAATAAAACCGACCGCAACCATCAGCACCTTGACCTTCGGCTGCATATCCCCGCCGGTGTAGCGCGCCAGAGGCTGCGCGTAGAACCACGCTGCGCCCTGCGCATTCCTCAGGTTTCTGTCGATTCGTCGCGATTGCAGGTGACTAAGCTCAGCCCCCACTTGCTGCCAGGTCGCTCCCGGATTGAGTCGCATGAGGATGCCGCAATTCGTCCCTCCGCATTCGCCAGTCGTCGCCGGCCGCAGCGGCGTAAATACATCGGCGTTGCCGGGCGTCACCGTCCCTCGCGCAAGCACTCCGACGACGGTGTAAGGCTCACCCTTCAGGTCGATTGCGCGACCGACTAGAGACGGATCGCCATGGAAGGTCGATTGCCACAAGCCATAACTAAGCACCACTGCGTTAGGTCCCTTGGGGCGGTCTTCCTCCGCGGTGAAAGCGCGTCCGCGCGCCAGCGGAACGCCCAGCACATCGAAATAATCCGCCGAGACATGCGTATCGTGGACGTAGCGAACTGCGCTGCCATCGGCCGTCGCCGCCTGCAGGTTGACGCCGCCCGTGGCGCCCCATGCCGCCAAACTCGCGGAATGCAGCCCGTCCTTCGCAGCCAGCCATGTCTCCCCATCATGGCTGTCGTCGTCATCGGCGAAGAACTCGCCCCTCGACGCGCTCACGCCCTGAGCATGAAAGATTAGTGCCGCCACTTTCTCCGGCTCGCGAAACGGCAGTGAACGCAGCAGAAAACCATCCACCATGCTGAACACAGCGGTGTTCACGCCGATCCCAAGCGCCAAAGTCAGCACCACCGCAACCGCAAACCCAGGACTCTTCGTCAGCTGCCGAAAAGCAAACTTCAAATCCCGCGCCACCATGTCAGTTCTCCAAAGAAATTGGAATCTCGCTTCACTTTCAACCAGAGCTGCCATCCTGAGTGAGCGCGTCAGCGCGAATCGAATGATCTGCGGCTCTAGCGATGTACGAGTCGCCACAACTTTCAGTTCTCCAGCTGGTTACTCCGCCCGCAGAGCCTCCACCGGATTCACCGAAGCCGCGCGCCGCGCCGGGAAATAGCTCGCCAGCATCGCACAAACTCCCAGCCCCCCGGCAACCGCTCCCAGCGTAGAAACGTCCCAAGCCGTCACCCCAAACAACAGGCTCCGAATCAAAGTCGCCGCTCCAATCGAACAGGCCAGGCCGGCCGCAATCCCAAAGACCGTCAGCCATCCCGCCTCTTTCAGAATGAGCTGATACACCGAGGCCCGCTGCGCCCCCAGCGCCATGCGCACCCCAATCTCCCGCGTCCGCTGGCTCACCGAATAAGCAATCACCCCATAGAGCCCAACCACGCCGAGCAGCAAAGCCAGCGCCGCAAATCCGCCCACCAGCCACGCCGCCGAACGATGGATGTATGCGGTCGACGAATCATTCATCCGCTGCACCATCGTCTCTTCCCCGCCCGTTCCGATCCCCGGATCGATCTTACGAATCACCGCATCGATCTCCGGAAGCACCGACCCTGCATCCTGCGAGCTCCGGACCACTACCCCAAAGTAAGTATCGGTGCTCTGCTTGAACGGCTGATACTCCGCCGGCAAGGTATCCGTATCGAGCGAGCTCTCTCTCACGTCGTCGACAATGCCAACGATCGTTCGCATCGATTTCGGTGTAAGCTCGGTATCGCCAATCCGCTTGCCGATCGGGTCTTCGCCCGGATAGTACTTCTTCGCCAGAGACTGGTTAATCACAATCACCAAGGGCTTCGATGCGTCGTCGCTTTCATTAAAGAAGCGTCCGCGAATCAGCTTCGCCTGCAAAGTCTCGAAATAGTTTACGCTCACATCGCGCGCGTTCACTTCGTTGTGAGTTCCGTCATAAGGCCGCCCCTCAAACCGGATCCAATCGGTATTGCCATTGCCGCTTAGCGGCAGCATGTTCCCGATCCCAACCGACGTCACCCCCGGCAACGCTGCCACCTGCCTGAGAATCTCGCGTTCTACGGCGATCACCTGCGCATCCTTCGAGTAAGCCGCATCGGGGAGTGCCACCTGCACAGTAGCCAGATTGGCAGGCTGGAAATTGAGCTCGACATGCAACAGCCTATAGAAGCTCTTGCCCAGCAGACCCGCCCCTACCAGCAACACCATCGCGATGGCCAGTTCCAGCACCACCAGATTCGCGCCAAAGCGTCGCCACAACGTTCCCGCCGAACCGCGGCTGCCCTCGGCCAATCCATTCCGCATCTCCGCGCCCGTCCCCGCGGACCTGAGCCGCAAGATCGGAGTCAACGAAAACAACACCACCGCCAGCACCGAGACCGCAGCCGCGAAAGCCAGCACGCGGCCATTCAACCCCAGCTTGGCCAGAAAAGGCACATATGCCGCCAGATCCTTCGGGATAAGTCGCGACAGCACCTGGATCGCTCCAGAAGCCAGGGTCAGGCCAACCAGGCTCCCCGCCGCCACCAACACCAGACCCTCGGTGAAGAGCTGCGCCGCCAAGCGCGCCGGAGACGCCCCCAACGCACCGCGCACCGCAATCTCCCGCTTCCTGCTCTCGGAACGCACCAACAGCAGGCTCGAAACATTCACGCACGCGATCAGCAGCAGCAATCCTGCCCCGCCCAGCAGCGCCAGCAGAATCGGCCGAATGTTCCCCACGATAGCCTCCGACAGCGTGATCACGCTCGCTCCCTGGCCGCGATTCGAATCGGGATACTGTCTCTCCAATTGCTTCGCGATCGCAGTCGTATCGGCCTGGGCCGTGTTGACCGAGACCCCATCTTTCAGCCGGGCAATCCCGTTCAGGCTGTGGCAGCTGCGCCTTAAGTCACATGGATCGTCGGGATGCAGCGCCGCCCAAATCTCCGCGCCTCCCCTCGGCGCAAATTGAAAACTCGCTGGGAGCACTCCGATTACCGTCATCGGAACACCGCTCAGAGAGACCGTCTCCCCGATCACGTCCTTGCGCCCGCCAAACCGCCGCTGCCAAGCCGAGTAGCTCAGGATCACCGTCTTGGGCGCGCTCGGCTTATCCTCGCCCGCATAAAAGTCGCGGCCCAAGATCGGCGTGACGCCCAGCGTTCTGAAGAATCCATCGCTCACTCGCGTCGCGGGCACCGGCTCCGTCCCCGTCGGAGTACGCAACAGATATCCCGTCCCCGTATAGACATCCAGCGACGCGAAGACCTTGTTCATCCGCTTCCAGTCCAAATAGTCTTGATACGATAGGTTGGCGCGTCCGAAGGCTGCAATCGTCTCGGTCGGCGCAACCAGCCGGTTCGGGTCCGCATAAGGCAAAGGCTTGATCAGCGCAGCGTCCACAAAGGCGAAGATCGCCACGCTTGCGCCAATTCCAAGCGCCAGCATTAAGACCGCCGTCAACCCAAATCCCGGATTCTTCCTGAACTGCCGAAAAGCAAACCGCAAATCCTGCATCAACATCGCCAATCCTCCTAGATCCAACACCTGCGGGTGCCACCACAAATCCACGCGCCCGTCCCGGCAACGGTGAGAGGAGCAGAACTACTCCGCCCGCAAAGCCTCCACCGGATTCACCGAAGCAGCGCGCCGCGCCGGAAAATAACTCGCCACCATCGCGCAAAGTCCCAGCACCCCGGCACCTGCTCCCAGAGTCGAAACGTCCCACGCCGCCACCCCAAACAACAGGCTCCGAATCAAAGTCGCCACCCCAATCGAACAAGCCAGCCCAGCCGCAATTCCGAAGAAAGTCAGCCATCCCGCCTCTTTTAGAATGAGCTGATAGACGGATGCCCGCTGTGCGCCCAGAGCCATCCGCACGCCGATCTCTCGCGTTCTCTGGCTCACCGAATAAGCAATCACCCCGTAAAGACCAACTACGCCCAGCAGCAAAGCCAGCGCCGCAAATCCGCCCACCAGCCAGGCCGAAGAACGGTGCAGATACGCCGTCGGGGATTCGTTGATGTTCTGCATCATGGTCATTTCCCCCACCGCGCCGATTCCCAGATCGATCTTGCGAACCTCAGCATCGATCTCGGGAAGCACCGCCGCCGTGTCCAGCGAGGTGCGCAGTACGAGGGCGAAGTATCTGTCGGCGTTTTGATTGAACGGCAGATATTCAGCCGGCCAAATCGGCTCATCCAGTGAGCTCTCCTTCACGTCGTCAACTACGCCGACGATCGTCCGCATCGACTTCCGCGTTAGCTCGGTGTCCCCAATTCGCTTCCCGATCGGGTCCTCGCCGGGAAAGTATTTCTTCGCCAGCGCCTGGTTAATGACTGCCACCATTGGTTTTGAGGCATCCTCGCCGTCGGTCGGGAACCTCCCGCGAATCAGCTTCGCTTTGAGCGTCGCCAGATAGTCCGCGCTCACCTCCCGTTCATTCACTTCATTGTGGACGCCGTTGTATGGCCTTCCCTCAAAGCGAATCCAGTCGGTATTGCAGTTGCAGCTCACCGGCAAGACCGATGTCGTGCCCACCGATGTCACCCCCGGCAGGTTCGCGATCCGCTGAAGTATCTCTCGATGCACCCGGACCATCTCTTCATCCTTCGTATAGCCAACCTCCGGCAGGTCGATCTGGGCAACCGCGAGGTGATCGGGCTCGAAATTCAGTTCCACATGCAGCAGCCGGTAGAAGCTCTTGCCCAGCAGCCCCGCGCCAACCAGCAGCACCACCGCGATCGCCAGTTCCAGCACCACCAGGTTCGCCCCAAAACGTCTCCAGATCGCGCCCGAGGAGCCCCTGCTGCCCTCCGCCAATCCGCTCCGCATCTCCGCGCCCGATCCCGAAGACGACAATCGCAGGATCGGCGTCAGTGAAAACAGCACCACTGCCAGAACCGAGATCGCCACAGCGAAGGCGAGCACGCGGGCATTGAGGTTCGCCTCAGTTAGAAACGACGTCGACGTCAGCATCTTCTGCGAGACCAGCCCCCGCAGCATCTGAATCGCGCCATTGGCCACAGCCAGCCCTAAGAGACTGCCGGCCGCGACGAGCGCCAATCCCTCGGTAAACAATTGCGCCGCCAGCCTCGCCGGGGACGCGCCCAGCGCGCCGCGCACCGCGATCTCCCGCTTCCGGCTCTCCGCGCGCACCAGCAGCAAGCTCGAAACATTGACCGTGGCAATCAACAGCAGCAAGCCGGCTCCGCCTAACAGAGTCAGCAAAATCGGCCGGACGTACCCGACGAAGGCCTCATAGAGAGGAACGACACTCGCGCTCTGCCCGCGGTTCGAGTCGGGATACTGCCGCTCCAGCAGTTTCGCAATCGAAGTCATGTCTGCCAGCGCGGTCGCTACCGAGACTCCGTCCTTAAGCCGCGCCAAGCCATAGAGGTTGTGGCAGCTGCGCCGCAGTTCGCACCCGCGTTCTGGTTGAAGCGCCGCCCAGAACTCCATATCGCCGCGACCGGCGAACTGAAAGCTCTCCGGCAAGACGCCAATGATCGTATAAGACAACCCGCTCAGCGACACTGTCTCGCCAATCACGTCGCGGCGCCCGCCAAACCGCCGCTGCCATGCCGAATAGCTCAGCATCACGGTTTTGGGAGCACCCACCTTATCTTCACCTGCGTAGAAATCGCGGCCAATGAGAGGGGTCACTCCCAAGGTCCCAAAGAATCCGGCGCTCACTCGCAGCCCCGACACCGGTACGGTCCCCGGTCCACTGCGCAGCAGATAACCGGTTACCCCATATACATCGAGTGAGCTGAAAACCTTATTCATCCGCTTCCAGTCGACATAATCTTGATAGGAGATGTTGTTGCGCGGAAAGTTTGTAGTGCTCCCCGCCACATCGACCAGCCGGTTGGAGTCGGCATAAGGCAATGGCTTGATCAGCGCCGCATCGACAAAGGCGAAGATCGCCACGCTCGCTCCGATCCCCAGCGCCAGCATCAAGACCGCCGTCAACCCAAACCCCGGATTCTTCCTGAACTGCCGAAGGGCAAACCGCAAATCCTGCATGAACATGGCGAGTTTCTCCAGTAAGCTTGCGGCATTTGCGCTGCCAACCGGTAGGAGAGCTAACTCAAAGAAACAAAAGCCCGCCAACGCGACGAAAACCGGAAGCATGTCCAGAATTGACGAGAATCTGTTCAGAAATGAACAACGAAAGGTTGACAACCGGCGAACCAACTCTGACGGCACGAGAAGTTCGGCGAGTTATCTGAGGCAGGCTCGCATCCCACGCTGCAGTCGTTCGCCAATCGGCTAACCATGGAGGATCGTGACGGCCACCGGCACATGGTCGTTAATTACAGCGGGGCACCGGATCGCCGCTTATTCGCCATGGAGCTTTTCAGTCGCCTATTAACCTGCTTTGTGATGGAGAGGACGTTCTTTGACGATTACAAGACCCGCTTCGACCTTGACGCGCGGCTCGTTCAGATGCGTCATGATTTCGAGATATTCAAAGAAAACCGCCGCCGAACAGTAATCGCAAGATACAAGGTTCAACCTCCTCCCGCAAAGCCTGGCCAACCGTGAACCTCCATGTTCTACCAAAGTAAGAGATGGGTGGCCTCGAATCTATTCCCGATCGAAGACCATGATGTTGGGTTTGGTTCGGCCGGGAATGGATGTGGTTATGGTGAGCGCTTTGCCGTCGGGAGAGAGCTCGATCTGTTGCGTGTCGAACAGCTTGCCGTTCATCTTGTCGGTCATTTGCAGAGTTTGTGCATTTACTCGATGCAGCGACGAAGTGTAGCCTGCGGGCGCGTTTGGACCGGAGCCTGGATAGTCCTTGTCATCGAATTTCATGCTCTTAATCATGGAGCCGCCGGGATAGATAAAGGAAAGACCATCGTCCTGATAGGGCTGGATCTGAAGCTCGAAGGCGGAGTTGACCTGCTCGGTGGTGCTCTCCCATGTGCCGGGAAATCCCGAGGTGCCCGCGGTCCGCTTGTATATGTAGTGCAGATTCGAGGTGGAACCGTCGGGGCGATGGCCAGTGAAGCTGTCGGTGAGCGTGTTGCCGTCGGCGGAGAGCTTCCAGAGGCCGATGATGGTGGTGCGGCCGTTGCTTTTGCGGACGACCTTCCAGCTATCGGGCGCTTCGACGGTGACGGACAGGGTAGTGCCGAAGAGGCCAGGCTGGTCGGTGCCGTCGGCTACGATAGTCTCCACATTGTCGCCGGAAAAGATGAGGTTGTACTTGTTGGGACCGATCGCCTCGACCTTCATCTCATCGGTGAGGACGCTTCGGGAGGGATTGAGTTTCCATTTTCCAGTGAAGGGGTCGGTGGCCGCGCGGAGCGTGCCGGCTAGCAGACAGATGGTCAGGAACGATTGGACGATGCGCTTCGCCATGGAGTTCTCCGAAGATCAATGTGCCTAGGTGCGGTGCATGCACGAAGGTAGCCAACCGGGAGACGGCTTGGAGCGACTGTGGGAAATTCGAGTAGCACTTCGCTTAGCGTGAGTTAGGTGGGTATACATGGGACCGGGCACAGACGCAGCTGGCAAACAATCGCTCCTGATTGAACCAAAGTTGTTCGGATGCGGACAGTGTTGTTCTGGAATTGGACGGCAGAGCAGTGGGACTCCTGACGGACCGTCCGGTTTCGAGTGGTGAGAATTCGCCGACGAGTGGTATTCATGACGGGGTGCTTTCACGTGCTATGATCGGCGCGAAATGACGGTGAGCGCCGAATGATGAAAAAGTCCGCCGTGCTGTTGTTGAGCATTCCTATGTGCCTCGCCCGCAAAGGCGTGGTGGCGGCGATCTCGCAATTTCTGGTTGCGCACCACGGCAGCGTGCTGCATACCGACGACCACCTGGATAGCAGCCGCGACCTGTTTCTGTCCCGGCTGGAGTGGGAGATGGACGAGTTCGATCTTCCCATCTCCGAATTCGAGCAGCACTTCAAGCCACTGGCGGAACGCTTTCAGATCAAGTACCACCTCGCGTTGTCGGACTACCGTCCCAGGATCGCCATTCTGGTTTCCGCCCATGACCATTGTCTTGCCGACCTGCTCTACCGCCAGAGCAGGGGCGAGCTGGCGTGCGAAATCGTGATGGTCATCGGCAATCACGCGACCGGCAAGGCGCTGGCCGAGTTTTATGGCGTCCCGTTCCATCTGCTGTCGAACCCCACCGACAAACGCGAGTCGGAGCGGGAGATGCTAGAGCTGCTCGGGCCGAACCTGGACTTGATCGTGCTGGCGCGCTACATGCAGATACTGGGGCCCGAGTTTGTCGCGCAGTATTTATTGCGGATGATCAATATCCACCATTCGTTTCTGCCTGCTTTTGTCGGGGCCAAACCTTACCATCAGGCCTTCGACCGAGGCGTGAAACTGATTGGGGTGACCAGCCACTATGTCACCGCCGGCCTGGATGAAGGACCGATCATCGAGCAGGATGTGGTGCGCGTGTCGCATCGCGACACGGTGGAGGACATGTTGCGCAAAGGCCGCGACCTGGAGAAGGTCGTGCTCTCGCGCGCAGTGCGCTGGCACCTGGAAAATCGCGTTCTTGTCTACCAGAACAAGACCGTTGTGTTTGCTTGACGAGTAAGAGACACCTGAACACTCGGATTCGTGAGAACGTTATGCCTCCTTCGCACCCGACGCAATATAGCGGAGGGCAGTGACGCTGGGGAGAAAACAGTAGGCGCTGCCTCGCGTGATGACGAAGCGTTCGAAGCCCTTGACCTGGATCGGACCGGTGGACGTGGGGAGGGTAAAGACGCTGGAGGACGGGTCGTTGTCACCCATAATAGGATCCAGGCCGGACATCCCGCCGGCGAAGTCGGAGGTGTTCAGCCACTGCGACATGAGGAATTGAAACTGTTGGCCGAAATCGGCGTTGATGAAGTAGCCGATAAGTCCGCGTTCGATCCCGTCATCGGGCTGCTGCGGATTGAACTGCGGACCGTAAGGGACGTTGCGGCGCATAATGCGCGCCTGCTGAGTTATACCTCCCTGGACGGTTTCGTCGCGGGGATTGCCGCGACGGATATGGGCGCCGACGGGACAGGCGAGGCCTTTGGGGTCGGAGTCGGCCTGACCGGGGGCCTTGCCTTCGTACAAGAACATGTTCAGGCGGTCGGAGGGAATCGGGCAGGTGCCGGTCGGGCAAAGCGTGAGGGGCAGACCGCTTCGCCAGCGGCCAAGAAGCTTGGCGGCGAGCTCGTCCGGTGTGACCGGGGGAGTGACAGGGATGGTGGGCGCTGTCGTCTGCAAGTATTCTTCAAAGGCCGCAACCTCCTGCTTGAGAATCCGAAAAGCCCCAAAGCTGCCGTTGCGCCCGAGCGGGGTTTTGGCGACGTTGGGGGAGTAGAGGGTATTAAAGCTGCTCGGAAACCCTAGCAGGAAATCCCCTGCGGGCGAGCTTCCATTGTTGTTTTCTCCCAGGTTGGGATACGGCCGTGTGGCAGGGGGGCCTCCGGCAAGGAACGGCTGAGAGATGCCATCCCGATAGCCGAAATGGACGTAGCCTCCAGGAAAGGCCTGACCATCGTGTTGATATGTCAGGCGGAACGGCTTCGAGATTGCCGAGAGGAGATCGGACGTGCGAGATTGCAGCTCATGCTGGGTCCTGGCGAAGAGCGAGAAAATGGCATGGACCCTGGATGGATCGCCCATCCCGCCCTCCCAGTTTGTGGGAGCGCTGCCGCCCACGTCGAAAATTGCTTCGGCATTGCCGATGGCCCCGGCTTTAAATTCCGATGAGAAGCCGTTGAGAAGAGCCGCAGGAACGCCGAGAGTTTCGAGGCCCTGGTAGGTAAAGCCGAGGTTGAGCGTGTAGTCCGGCTTGACGCTCCAGGTTGCGGCGGTGGTTATGGCGAGAGCGCTGGGATTGGTTGTCGCGGGACCTGTAGGAAGCAAGCTGCCTATGAGCTCTCTTGCGAGGGCTGCATCGGCAACGGCAACGATGAAGTGCCGAACGTGGATGAAGGAGCCGTAACCACGCAGAATGATGCCCTGGATGTCTTCCAACTCAAGCGTGGTCACGGCCGCCTCCGGCGCTTATTGCGGCTTGGCGCAACCGTTGAACCATATCTGCACAACGGTGCACTGGGGGTAGGCCGAGTAGAGGCCCGATTGCAGGTTGTACTTCTGCACAAAATCCGAAAACGCCTGCGGATTGTCCTGTACAGGAAGCGGGGGCGCTGGGTCGACGCAGGAGAGAAGTTCGTTGAAGACGTCCCCGAGGATTTTGGTGAATGCCATCAGATAAGTCTCGAAATCACCGTCGTAGGCAGTGATCACAAATAGATATTGTGTGTTTGGGATGTACAGGAAGCGAGCAAAATGGACCGTACCTACCTGGGTGAGAGCGGCGTTGATCGTCGCTGAATTCTGCGTGAGGTAGGCCAGGATCGTTTCAGTTTGTCCAGGTTTGATGGTCAACATCAGGTTGAGAGCATTCTGAACGGGGGCGGGCAGTGGAGCGGAGGTGCTCATGGCAATTCTCCTTTTCTGAAGGGGTAACTCTCTAGCGTCACGAGTATACCTTTCTTCGGTAGGTCTGGCCGATTACCATCATTTTCTTCGAATACTTGCTGGAGGGGTCGGCTATGCTCGGATAACAAATAACTGGAGAAACGACAATGACGAGAGCTGAGGTTAGAGATTTGGCCAACCATTGGGTGACCGCCTGGAATGATCATGATCTTGACGCGATCATGGCGCACTATGAGGACGCGGTCGATTTGACTTCGCCGGCCGCCGCCCAGCTGTTGGGGACGTCCGATGGCAAGGTGATCGGCAAGGCGAACCTGAGAGCTTATTTTCAACGAGGGCTGGAAGCCTATCCGGAACTCCATTTTCACCTCAAGGACGTGCTGTGGGGCGTCAACAGTGTGGTGCTCTACTACCTCAATCAAAAGGGGACGCACACGGCAGAGTTCATGGAGCTGTCGGCGAATGGAAAAGTCGCTCGAGTGGTGGCGAACTACAGCGCCTAGCAAGTCGGGCAATGCATCGCGGCTGATCTGGACGGCGCGCCAAACCGGACTGGTTGTTTGGTGTGGGTTTCTTATCTGCGGCAAGCGCAACTAGAATTGAGGTTTAGCTACGGTTGATTGGTGGAGCAGTTGCTGAGCGCCGTGGAAACCCAGGAGCCGTGTGAGGAGAGGTATGCCGCAGGAGATGTACTTTGAAGATTTTTATCCGGGCCAGATTTTTGATTCGGAGCGGAGCTATCGGGTTACCGCGAAAGAGATCATTAGCTTCGGGGAGAAATACGACCCGCAGCCGTTCCACATCGACGAAGCCGCCGGTAAGGTCTCGTTCTTCAGCGGACTTTGCGCATCGGGCTGGCTGACGGCCGCGATCGTGATGCGGCTCCGCGTGGAGTCGATCAAGGTGGCAGGCGGGATGATCGGCGCTGGCGTCGAAGAAATGCGGTGGACGCAGCCGGTGCGTCCCGATGACTCGATTCGCACTCAGGCGGAGATCCTCCAGGTCCGGCATTCGACGGCGCGGCCGAAATACGGTGTGATCCGTTCGCAGACTACAGTGTTTAACCAGCGCGACGAGGTCGTAATGCGGTCGGTGGTGAACTGGCTGGCTCCGCTGCGGGAAGCGAAGTAGATTTCCCAGTAAGGTTGGTTGGGGATGGTTGGGTGAATTCGTGACAACGCAGGTCCTTCGACTGCGCTCGGGATGACGATCTAAGTAGGAGATCAATCCTGGCGGCGATAGATAACGTACTGGCTGCCGACGATGCGGTAGAGGGGCAGCGTCTTGCGAAGTTCTGTAAGGTATTGCCCAACGCCTTCAACGAACCACGAGTAGTCGTCCCAGAGGATGACTCCGTTGGGCGCGAGGATTTTGAGGGCGGTCTCGGTATCGGCTTTGACGCATTCGTAGGAGTGGCCGCCGTCGACGAAGCAGAGGTCGGTGTTGGCGAGCAATGGCGGCGGCTCAAAGGTAAGCGAGTTGCCTCGGAGCTGATGGATGCGGGCCCCGGCGGGGTGAGTGAGGAAGGCGAAGCCGGTGGTGGTGCGCGAAAGCCGCACCCATTCCTGGTCGCCTTTGCTGAGAGTCGCAAGGTCGGTGTCGGCGGTTTCGACATCGAGGTCAAGAGTGTATATCTCGGCTTCAGGGGCGTTGAGGGCAAAGGTCAGCGTGGAGACACCGCGAAAAGTCCCAATCTCAAAGATCTTCTTTGGCCGGAGCGCACTCGCTGTGGTGGCGAGCAGGGCGTAAGGCTCGACGAATCCCAGGCCGGACAGGCTTACAGTGTCAATCGGCGGCAGCACAATCTCAGGCGGCTGATTGCAGCCGAGAAACGCGGCGAGATTGGCGTGTTCGATCTGCGGAAACTGGTCGCGGGCATCAAAGGCGCGTTCGCGGATATCGCGACCGAGATAGACGGCGTAGGGCCGGGTCTTCTTATTGACGACGCGGACGGTCGCAAGCTCGACAAAATCGCGCAACATGGGCAGCAGGTGTCGCAGATCGACCGAATAGCTTCGGATTTTGGGGGGAGGGGTTTGTTTGATCGGCGCTGCGGGCGGCTGTGCTTCCACAGACGAATTGTCTCATAGGGGTTGAGGCGATTAGGGCTCGCGGCGTGAGGTCATTCTGGCCAATCGGAGTCGGCATAGTGGCCATGCTCCTTTGTCCATTGCTGCGGCGTCATACTGAACCAGTCGAGGGCGTCCTTATATCTCGGCGCAAGGCTGGGCTTGGTGTTTGAGTTAGGGTCGGCAGAGTCGCGTACCTCGTGGCGTTGCTTCGGGGTAAGTGACCAGGAGAGCGGGTCGGTGTCGACTTCGTTGGTGGATTGGCGATCGTCGAAGACGATGCGATGGAGTTCGAGACGGCCGGCGAAGGCGTGCTCCAGTTGCGCGAGTGCGGCTCGATTTCTGGCGGTGACGCCCTCGTGGCCGGCCTGCCAGAAACCCAGCAGCGGCGCGGTGAGCTGAGTGAATAGATTTGCTGCGGCCTTGCCCCGGTAGTAGTGGTAGGGATCGTCTTCGCCGTCGCTGCCATAGTCGTCGCCGCTGTTGCGAATCTCGATCAGCAGGATGCGCACGGGATGAGCGGGCACGCTGGGCTGGCCACTCCTGGCCTGCTCCTCGCAGGCGTCCTGATTGATTCGTTCTTTTGGATCCTGGCAATTGGCGAGCGCATAGCGGAGAAACTCTACGACTGATGCAGTGCCGTCGTTGTCGTAGTAGCCTCCGTCCACGAAGTGGTAGGCCTTGACGCTGCTGTCGAGGGCCCACGGCACGCGCGCGGCTGACGAGATATACGGAAAAGCCGAGGACATTTGCGCTGCTGTCGCGAGAGGCAGATCGGTAAGCGCGGTCGCGCCGGAGGGCAATTTCGCAGTGCGGTAGGTCGCCAGGAATGAGCGCGCTTTATAGTTCGGCCAGGTATCGGGCCAGTTGGCGTCGGGCGGCTTCTGCGGGTCGGGGATTCTGTAGTTGGCAAGCAGGAAACGATGGCCGTCTTCGTAGGCGGTGGCGTTCATGGCGAAGGCGGGCATGGGACGGTCTCCCCAGGCGGGCGGCAGGTTGCGCAGTGTCAACTGGCGCTCCAGGGTCTGATTTTTAATCTCGTTATTGAGGTTGGACGTGAGCCGGTTTTTGATGCTCCAGCTTAGCCATTGCTGAAAGCTTTCGGCGGCAGGGCCGTTGTCGCGCCTCCAGGTTTCGTGGCAGTAATCGTTGTTGGCGTTGCGAGCAAAGCCTTTGCGCAGCGACCAGCTGCGGTCTTTGCCCAGCGGAGACGAGTCAAGATCATCGACGCCGGAAGACGGCGTCCAGAAATAGGGAAGCACGGGGACGACCGCCTTGAGAAGGTCCCAATACACAAAGCCCCAGCCGACAGCCTCGAGGCTGGAGCACTGCGCGGTGGTGCGCATGGCCTGGAAATCCAGCGATGCGCCGGGCTCCTGCTGGCGCACCGCAGCGAGATAGGCAAGCAGCCCGACGCTGCCGCCGGAGACGGTGCTGGCGAGCAGCAGATGCTGGTGGAATTTGCCTTTGTCGGCGGGGTATTGGCGATCGAATTCGTCTTCGAGGCGATAAAGGACTTCTGCGGTCCACGCCGAGGCGTGCAGACCGCCTCCGGTGGAAGTGACGATGATCAGTGGGCCGTCGCTGTCGGGGTTGGCGGCGAGAGCGGCCTGGAGGAGTTGACGGGGTTCGGGAAGGGTAGGCGGGGATTGGCCTTGCTGAATATGCGGGCCGGTGAAGGTGGAGACGTAGTGCTCCTCGTGTCCCCTCTCGATGTTGAAGAGACGCGGAAACATCATCACGATCAGGAAGCTGGTGAACACTGGGACGCGATAGAGGTCGAGAAAAAACGCAATACCGCTAAAGGTCCAGCACAGAGTCGTCGCGATGATGAGCAGAGTGGCGAGGATAGGAAATCGCTCGGCGCTGCTGAGGAAGTAGAGCGCGAGCACGGCGAGATATGACAGGACAACGAACGCGGTGAGAGCCACCTTCCAGCGCGGATGTTGCCGCATTCTCAGGATCACCGAAGCGAGCACGGCGCAGGCCACGAACAAGAGGAGCAGGACCGCGGCCGATGCATATAGCGCCGGGACCGGCGCGGTGAGCGGCCACAAGAGCCAGTAACAGGAGGTGAAGACGAATGCCGCGAGTCCGCCGAAGATGTGGCCCTCATAGAGCCGCACCTGTGGCGGCATCGGAACCGCCTGCGCCAGCACCTCGGGGCTTGCGTCTCCATCGAGATCTTCTGTCGTCAAGGGCCGCGTGACGCGATAGGAATAGCCGGGGCTCAGGGAAGCGCGTTCTGCGATCCAGTTGAGCGCGCGGTCGAGGAAGCTGCCGACCATCCAGTTGGAGGCGCCCTCGATGGTGTCGTGAGAGTAGCGATCGATTCCTGGACGGTGCAATCCAAAGCCGATGAAGTTGCGGGGCAGCAGCAGGGTGCGGGCGGCGTTACGGCCCAACTCCACCGTGCCGGTTGGGTCTGGAGGGTCGTAGGTGAGGTAGTACCAGGCGTTGACGACGTACCAGACGACCACGGCGAGCGCGGTGCCATAAAGCAGGCCGAGGCCAATATCGATCAAACGGACCATTTGCCCGTGCCCGTTCACGAACAGATAGATATAGACGCCCGCATTCGGTAGCTGGGAGATGAGAAGCGCCCACCACTCGTTCTCGGCCTGACTGTTGGCGAGCAAAGCGGTGAGGCTGTTCGGCCGTCCGTCGTCGTTCCGGTCGTAGCACTTATCGAAGCGCGCCGGTCCGTTGATGAGCACGACCCGGGCGCAGATGAGCGCCACGAATCCGGCGGAGACGAGGAAGAAGGCGACGCAGATGTATTGCTGCAGCGTCTCCGGGGTCATGATGCCGCTGGTAATGGTCTTGAAGCCGGTCTGGTCGAGCAGGCACATGAGCGGCGCGAAGAGCCACAGGGCGATGGCGAAGCGCAGGAAATAGGCGTATCGCACCCAGCGCTTGGCGGCGTCGAGAAATCGTAGGATCGATCTACCCATCGGAGTCGCTAGACGTCATCCTTGATTTGTCCGCTGAAAGTCGGCCTAGATTCGCGTGAAGGCATGATACCCCACGAAGATCTCGGAGCTATGGAGAAAGTCAACCCGCGTGCCATCGGGCCGATGTGTCGCTGGGGTCTACTCCTCGACGAACGCCTTCAGTCGCGCGAGTGCGTGGTCCCACTGCTTTGAGACGGAGTTGAGATACTCCTTCATCGATTCAATCGGCGCTGGGTCGAGCTGGAAGCGGTTTTCGCGGCCAGCCTGGCTACTGCGGACAAGCCCGGCTTGCTCCAACACGCGCAGGTGTTTAGTGATCGCCTGGCGGGTCAACCTGGTTCCATGAGTTAGCTCGGAGATGGAGCGAGGCTGGCCGCCGCTGAGTCTTGCGACCAGCGAGAGACGGGTCTTGTCGCCGAGCGCGGCAAATACGGGAGCGGCTGCGCGTAGCCGCTGTCTGGCGGCCACGCGGCTAGGGCGTCTGGGCGACATGCTTTGCGATGTTCTCCATCTGCTGGGCCCATCCGTTGTCGTTTCCTCTGAAGGCTTCGGCCCGGCGGTCGGCGGGAATCTTGTCGAAGCCGGACTCAATCGACCCGCAGCAGGGTGCCGGTGGCGGTCTTCTCCAGCGTGAACTCGACGAGGGTGGGCGTCTCCTGAGAATCGAGTCTTTGCTCTTATCGAGACCGTAGGGATGGCCAGGTGAAGGAGAAGAGTCGTTCGGGCTCTATCTTCTGGATGACACTTCCATGGTGCGTGTTCGTAGCCGGGCCAGGTAATTTGGCCTCGAGAGATTTGGCCGGGGACAAACGGGCCGTTGAGCTTGACGCGAAACCATTCTCCGAATTCGCGATAGTCAGTCAGCGCCCGCCAGACGCGGGCGACCGGGGCTTTAAGTTCGATGCTTTTCTCGATTCGGTCGGACATTCTATGCAACCTCTAGGTTGCATATTAAACAAAAAAGGCAAATTATGCAACCAGAGAGTTGCGTAATGGCGAAGCTTTCAAGGTGCGAGGTTGTGTCGGCCTTAGTGCGGTGGGGTAATTTGAGTTGGAAAGGTCTTGGTGAAGGACCTGATTAGGTTTTCGAGGAACGAGAAGAATATCTCGACCCCATAGCCGACGAGGAAGGCCATCGCCAACGGCGACGCGGAGGTCTGGGAGGTGAAGTTGCCGAAGAGACCGATCACCGTGCCTCCGATTGCGGCGATGAGAAAGCGCGCTGAGTTGGCGACCGACGGGGTGAACGTGCGGCTGCCCATTTGATCTTCAAACGATCGCAGCAGATAAGCGCAGGTTCCCAACAGCGCATAAAGAATGGGAAGGACGCAGGAGTTAATGGCTCCGTAGAAGGTCAATATATCGGTAGTGATGTTCTGGGCAAAGTAGCGGACGTCCTGATAGGTCTCCGTGAGCCGATCTCGCACGGTTGGGAAATCTTCGAGCTTAATTCCATAGGGAAGCTCAAACTTTTGCTTGACGCAATTTGCTTCGTCGGTAGGATTGCCGGTGTCGCAGCGGAGGCCCAGCGGAATATCGGCGCGGGGGATAAGGATATTATTGAGCCTTCGCGAGCGGGCGTAGATCGAGCGGACGGTGGCGGCGTACTCCTGCAGGTCGGCGAGTTCGTCGCTGACGCTGACGTCCTGCCTCGGCTCAGAACCGACTTCGGTGTGAAGCTTGACCGCCAGGGCGTTGGCGGTGATGATGTCGCCGCGAATCTCGTTGGAAATGCTGGAAGAGACGAAGGTCAGGATCGAGAACGGAATAATGATGACCGAGAGGATGATGGCCCACACCAGATAGATGTGCATCGTGGGGCGGGTCGCGGAGTGATAGGCCTTGAGGCTCTCGGCGGTGACCGGCTTGAGTTTGGCGGCCAGGGTGGTAAGCGCGAGCAACAGACTGGCAGACATCTGTTCGGTCCAATTTTGCGGATCGACGGCGCGGGCGTGGAGGACAGCCGAACGAGTGTCGGGATCGATATCGATGCCCATTTCGGCGGCGTACTTCAGCAGGCGCTCGGCGTCTTCGAGGGCCTGGACGAAGAAGCTGGAGACTCCTACGTCGTATGGGTCGTTATTGTCCTGGGAATTGGCCACCGTTTGGATGCGCCTTTTCAAACCGCCACAGTGTACCTTGCTTTAGTTGGCTTGGTCATCCGTGCGCTTCGACGTAACGCTTGAGTTCGGCAAGGATTCGCAGGTTCTCTTTGCGAAACCCGTGGAAAACCATAGGCTCTTCCAGCCTCCATAGACCGGGAAGTGAATGGTGAGGTCGAGATGGCGGTTGGCGAAGGCGCCGCGCTCGACAGGCGCCGGAACCCAATGAAAACAAGGAGTTTCCCCCGAAGGGCAGAGAGTCTACTCCTCCAATCCAACAAGTTTTCCGTAGCCACCCCATTTCGCCATCCTGTAGACTTCCCTTAAGTGGAGGAAAGTCCATCATGCGCGCCGTCGCCACCGCCGAAAACCCGCTAACTCACCTCGAGGATTGGGATGATTACATTGCCAGCCGCTACCAGGAAGGCAAAAACCTCTCCGAGTTTCGCAACTACGACCCAGTGGCCAATCCGGGCGTCGCCGAGTTTTACCGGCTCAACCACGCCAACCAGACCCTCGACTTCGTCCTCGGCAAGAAGAAAGAATATCTCGGCCTGACCATCGGCAAGAAGACGGTCTGGGAAGCCGCCGAGTACCTCAACACCCTGGTCGACGACAGCGACCCTGATACCGACCTCAGCCAGGTCGAGCACCTGCTCCAGACCTCAGAGGCGATGCGCCGCGACGGCAAACCGCGCTGGATGGTGCTCACCGGATTCATCCACGACCTCGGCAAAGTTCTCTGTCTCTACGGCGAGCCGCAATGGGCCGTCGTCGGCGACACCTTCCCCGTCGGCTGCGCCTGGTCCGACCAGATCGTCTTCCCCGAATACTTCGCCGCAAACCCCGACGCCAAGGTTCCGGAATACCAGACCAAGTTTGGCATCTACTCGGAGCACACCGGCCTCGACAACGTCCACCTCTCCTGGGGACACGACGAATACATTTACCACGTCGTCAAGAACTACATGCCCGAGCCCGCGCTCTACATGCTCCGTTACCACTCTTTCTACCCCGCCCACAAACACGGGGCCTACAAGCACCTGATGTCAAAGCACGACGAAGAAATGTTCGCCGCGGTCAACGAATTCAACCCCTACGATCTCTATTCCAAAGGCAGCGCCAAACCGAACCTGAAAGAGCTCAAGCCCTATTACGACGACCTCTTTGCCGAGTTCCTGCCCGAAAAGTTGGCCTGGTAAGCTGTCCTGGTAGGTTAAACCAGTAAAGCCGCTCCAATAGCGCCGCGAATCGCTCTTCGCGTATGCTTCAAAGTGAAGATGCGTCGCACTCTCGCAATCACGATCGTCTTACTCTTCAGCTTCTCGGCCGCGCCGCTTTTTGCCGTTGACGCCGCAAGCAGCCTCCCGCAGTGCTGCCGCCGCAACGGCAGCCATCATTGCGCGGACAGCGCGACGGCAGATCCGGACTCGAGGACAATCTCGACCATCGCGCCAAAATGCCCGAACTGGCCAAAATCCACACCCGCTCCCCGGCCCAATGACCTTGCATCCACTCAAGCGCAAGGCATAAGCACACCGCTCTACGCCCATCCCGCAGCTGCGCCGCAAACCGAGGCCGGCTATCGCGTGGCCTTCACCCGCAGCCGCCAAAAACGCGGCCCTCCCGCAATCTCCCTCTAGCATCCCTCTGCAATTTTTTGATTACTTGAAGACGCGTTCCTTTCGGAGCTCGTCGGTATGCTCGATTGCGTCACGCCAGTGACACGGAGGTCAGTTTCTCTATGCGCAAGCTCACGTGCCTGTTTCCGCTCTTATTCCTTCTCTTGTCGCAACCTGCCCACGCTACAATCTTCGGCTCCGTTCGCGGCATCGTGCATGATCCTCAACATCGGCCCATCCAGGGCGCGCATCTCATCCTGAAAGCTCAAAACTCGGAGTGGACGCAATCTCAGGACTCCAACGACAACGGAGAATTTCTATTCACTTCAGTACCCATCGGCAATTACACCGTCACCGTAACGTCGAAAGGTTTTCAGCAGGTGAGCCAGGATGTAATCGTCCAATCCGATACCAGCCCGGTCCTCCATTTCCAACTGACCGTCGAAGGCGCGAAAGAAAATATCGTTGTGCCTGGAACGCCGGCGGGAGCGACGACAACGGACAGTGTTACGCCGACGACCATGGTAAGCCGCACCGACATTCAGCAGACTCCGGGAGCCGATCGCACCAACGGCATGGAGATGATCACGGATTACGTTCCGGCCACCTATATGACACACGATATGCTGCATATGATGGGTGGCCATCAGGTCGAGTGGCTGGTCGACGGCGTGCCTATTCCCAACACCAACATCGCCAACAACCTGGGGCCGCAGATCGACCCGAGAGATATCGACTACCTCGAGGTCTATAGCGGCAGCTACGACGCCGATTATGGAGACCGTACCTACGGAATCTTCAACGTCGCGCCGCGCACCGGTTTCGAACGCGATAAGGAGTGCGATCTCATCCTTACGGTTGGGAATTTCTATCAAACCGACGACCAGATCAGTTGCGGAGGACACACGCAGCGCTCTGCCTATTATGCAAGCCTGAACGGGAATCGCAGTAACTACGGACTCCAGACCCCCATCGCCGAAGTGGTTAACGATGCGGAGAACGGTTTCGGAGGGTTTGCCTCGTTCATCTTCAATCCCGACGCCAGGAACCAATATCGGATCGTTGGTTCGCTTCGTCGGGACTATTACCAGATTCCCATCGACCCCGACCCAAACTCAGTCGGGAACCAGGTTTATCCATCGTACGGCCTGCATGACGCCGAAACCGAGCCCGATGGCTATGCCACTTTCTCCTGGGTCCACACCTTCAGCCCCGATACGCTGCTGACGGTTTCTCCCTTTTATCACTACAACGGGGCCGACTACCAGGGAGGCGCGAACGATTATCCCGTCATCTCAACCGTCACGCAGAACGCCAACTACGTGGGAATGCAGTCGGCGCTGAACTATAACTTCTGGAAGAACGACCTTCAGACCGGCGTCTACGGATTTTTTCAGCACCAATACAACTACTTCGATAACTATTTTACCGACGGCACGCCAAATGTTCCCTCTTCTTCGATAGGCGTGAACGGAGGCGTGGCTGCTGAGTTCATCAACGACAAGTTCAAAGTGACCCCATGGTTTACCTTGATCACCGGGCTTCGCTTAACTCAGTTCAACGCCAACATCTCAGAGACTGCGACGGATCCGCGCTTTGGCGCGGCCCTGAGGGTCCCACGTCTGAACTGGGTCTTCAGCGGTTTCTACGGGTACTACTACCAGCCTCCGCCACTCGTTACTGCCACCGGGCCTCTGCTCGACTTGGCGAACGGCCAGAGCTTGACCTTTTCTCCGCTGCATGGCGAGCGAGACATCCAATGGCAGTATGGAGTGACGATTCCCTACCGCAACTGGACCCTAAACGTGAATAACTATGAGACCAGGGCGGAGAACTGGCTGGACCACAACAATATCGGCGAATCGAATATCTTCTGGCCGATCACCTGGTCTTACGCGCTCATTCAGGGGTGGTCGCTTACATTGCGTTCTCCCGACGTCTTCCACCATGGCCAGTTTCACCTTGCCTATGCGAACCAGATCGCACAGGCGACCTCGCCGATCACCGGAGGCCTGATCTGCCCTGCCCCGGTCACCTCATCATGCCCACTCGATATTCCGCCGGGACTGGCGCCGGTGGATCATGATCAGAGAAACACTTTAAACGTGGGCTTCAACGGCATTCTACCCTGGAAGGCCTACGCCTCCACCAATGTCTACTATGGCTCCGGCTTTACCAACGGGTTGTACGGCACACCTCAGGCACAGTATCCCGGTCCATACCTGCCCAGCCACACTACCTTTGATATCTCTGCCGGCAAGACCTTCGCAGAGAGATACACCTTTTCAATCAACGCGATAAACGTGGCAAACGTCCGCGTGCAACTCGACAACAGCTTGACCTTCGGAGGATTTCATTGGAATGAGCCACGACAGATCTATGGGGAGTTTCGCTACAGGTTCAACTACTAAGTTTAGAGGAAAT
>CAWDRO010000020.1:0-188301 GCA_963804735.1 uncultured Acidobacteriaceae bacterium | reverse complement strand
TGTCGCGAGTGATCTCTTCCGGTCCGAGCTTGGTGTCGCGGGCTTCGATCTCGAACTCCTCGATGTGGACGGAGGTGTAATAGTCGTCACGCACCAGCTTTTCGGAGATCAGGATCGCGTCCTCGAAGTTGTAACCGCGCCAGGGCATGAAGCCGACCAGCACGTTACGTCCGAGGGCGAGCTCGCCCTGCTCGGTGCAAGGACCGTCGGCGATGACCTGACCCTTCACCACCCGGTCGCCGTGACGAACAATCGGCTTCTGGTTGATGCAGGTGTTCTGGTTGGAGCGTTTGAACTTGGTCAGCTGGTAGATATCCGAACCAACTTCGCGCGACAGCTGCGTGGGGTGATGTTCGCCCTCAACGCGGATGATGATGCGCTCGGAGTTGACCGAATCCACAAAGCCGTTGCGGCGGGCGAGGATGACGGCCCCGGAGTCGCGGGCGGTCACACCTTCCATACCGGTACCGACCAGCGGAGCCTCGGCAACCAGCAGCGGCACCGACTGGCGCTGCATGTTCGCGCCCATAAGCGCGCGGTTCGCATCGTCGTGCTCAAGGAACGGCACGAGCGATGCGGCCACGGAGACGAGCTGCTTCGGGCTGACGTTGACGTAGTCGACCTCCGACCGGTTGACGAGCACGAAGTTCCCCGTGCGGCGAGCGTTGACCAGCTCTTCGGTGATCTTCAAGTTTTCGTCGAGCTCGATGTTTGCCTGGGCGATGGTGTGGCGATCTTCTTCCCATGCGGAAAGATAGAACGAGAACGCCTCAACATCGACGCCGCGCTTGCCTTCCGCCTTCAGCTTCTTGTTCAGCTTGGCCGCTTCACCCTTTTCAAGGTGATCGCCCACGCGCAGGCCGCTTTCGCCGGCGTTGGTGACCTGGACATAATCGAGCACCTGGCCGTCGCGGACGCGGCGGTAGGGCGACTCGATGAATCCATACTCGTTGATGCGCGCGAAGCACGAGAGCGAGCTGATCAGGCCGATGTTCGGACCTTCCGGCGTTTCGATCGGGCAGATGCGGCCGTAGTGGGTCGGGTGCACGTCGCGGACTTCAAAGCCAGCGCGTTCGCGGCTTAGACCGCCCGGCCCAAGGGCGGAGAGGCGGCGCTTGTGCGTGATCTCCGAGAGCGGGTTGGTCTGGTCCATGAACTGCGAGAGCTGCGAGGAACCGAAGAACTCGCGGATCGCGGCCATCACCGGCTTGGCGTTGATGAGGTCGTGCGGCATCGCCGTGAACATCTCCTGGTAGACGCTCATCTTTTCCTTGATGGCGCGCTCCATGCGGACGAGGCCGATGCGGAACTGGTTCTCCATCAGCTCGCCGACCGCGCGGACGCGCCGGTTGCCAAGGTGATCGATGTCGTCGACGACGCCGATGTTCTTGCGCAGCTTGAGCAGGTAGCGGATGGTAGCGTAGAAGTCTTCGGGCGTCAGGGTGCGCTTGTCGAGTCCGGCGGCATCCTGATTCTCGTAGAGCTTGATGTTGAACTTCAGACGGCCTACGCGCGAAAAGTCGTACTTGCGCGCATCGAAGAACATGCCTTCAAAAAGGGCCGTTGCCGTATCCAAAGTCGGCGGGTCGCCGGGACGCAGCTTGCGGTAGATCTCGATCAGCGCCTCTTCCGGCTTGCGGACCGAGTCACGGCGGAGGGTATTGGTGATGATGTTGCCGACATCGTCGCGCTCGGGGAAGAAGAGCTCGAACGAGGTGACGCCGCTTTCGACGATGCGGTGCAGCCGCTCGGAGGTGAGCTCGAGGTTGGCCTCGACGATCACTTCACCCGTGGTGGTGTCAACGACATCGGCGGCGGTGACAGCGGCATCGAGCTCGGAGGCCTCGACCTCAACGCTGGCGACCTTGCCGGCGCGTAGCGCTTTAAGGATGCTGGGTGTGATCTTGCGGCCGGAGTGGGCCACTTCTTCGCCGCCCACCATGACCGCGTGTGCCGGCTTGGCGCCGAGCAGGTGGGTCGCCTTGGTGGCGTCGCCGACTACGGTCCAGTGGAGCTTGCCGTCCTTCACCGTAATCGTGTCGACGGTGTAGAAGGTCTTGAGGATCTCTTCGTCGGTCTTCAGGCCGAGGGCGCGCAGGAAGATCGTTCCGAGGAATTTGCGCTTGCGGTCGATGCGGACGTAGAGAGTGTTCTTCTGGTCGTATTCGAACTCGACCCACGAACCGCGGTAGGGGATGATCTTGCCGAGGAAGTAGGTGCGGTTGTTGGCCGTCTCAAAGAAGACGCCGGGCGAACGGTGGAGCTGCGAAACGATGACGCGCTCGGTGCCGTTGACGATGAAGGTGCCGTTCTGGGTCATCAGCGGAATGTCGCCGAAGAAGACTTCCTGCTCCTTGATGTCGCGGATCGACTTAGCGCCGGTCTCCGCGTCCTTGTCGTAAATGGTGAGGCGCACCGTCACCTTGAGCGGGGCGGAGTAGGTCATGCCGCGCTCTTCGCACTCGGACTGGTCGTACTTCAGCTGCAGGCCGACAGGGTCGCCGCACTTGTTGCAGAAGTCAGGGGTGTTCTTGTTGTAGGTGCCGCACTTGTGGCAGAGCACATCGCCGGGATGGAATGGGTCGGTGATGACCATGTTGCCGCAGTGCGTACAGGCGGTACGGAGGTGGTGGAGACCCTTCAAATGGCCGCACTTGCACTCCCAGTTACCGATGGAGAAATCCACAAAGTCGAGTTGTGAGATATTGCGAAAGTCGGTGATGGGAAATACCGAGGTGAAGACGGACTGAAGTCCGTTGTCTTCGCGCTCGGCAGGCAGCTTATCCATTTGCAGAAAGCGCTCATAAGAACGCCGCTGAACTTCGATCAGGTTAGGAATCTGGATTGCAGTTGGAATCTTGGAAAAATCGAGTCGGCTACGAAGGGCGCGGTTCTCGTTCGGCATGCATCACTCCTATGGCCCGTAGACGCGAGGTTCCGGAAAACCAACCGGAAGAAAGAATTGCCGCCCGGGCCGCGCGGAAATCCTGGTTATTGCATTGCGCTCTGGCTGTCGCCACCCGCCTCGATCGGGTGAAGACATCACGCTTACTTCCCTACTGCTCTCTTGCTCTTATCCCTACTCGGGCCTTCGGCGACGGTGCACGCTTCAGAACCCACCACTCATTGCCGCAGCTTTTACCGTCGCACCGGGCAATCCATCTCGGGTCGAAGCTCGACGCAAGAGGAATTGTCCTTCGGCGAAGGACAAAATCACGCTAGACTGCGATGTATCCGGACGGTATTGCCCGGCGCGAGGACAGACTTAAAGCGCACACAGGAATTGTCGATAAAGACGCAAACAGCCCGCAGAGACAGGAAGTCCCGCGAGCGCCACATTCGACTTGTGCACTTGTCAATAACAGCTTGTCCGAATCCCGCCTGACGTCTGCACCAGGAGATCCTGGCGATGAAAGGCTTCCACCGGGCCGCCCACCCGACTGAAACCTGGCGCAACCGCGCCGAGAAGACTGAAAAACGACGTTCCGCCCAATCAGAAAAACGATCATGCCAGCCAGAACGCACATCCGTTAGGATAGCGCATTCTGGTTTGGCATGCAACTTGCCTTCTTGACAACAGTGGAAAATCGAACTAATACTACTTGATTTCGACCGTCGCCACGCCATCGAACTTCTTCTTGATGGTCTCGGCTTCTTCCTTGCTGATGTTTTCCTTCAACGGCTTAGGTGCTCCGTCGACCAGGTCCTTGGCTTCCTTCAGGCCCAGCGAAGTGACTTCGCGAACGGCCTTGATGGTGCCAATCTTGTTTGCGCCGGCATCCTTGAGGATGACGGTGAACTCGGTCTGCTCTTCAACCGGGGCCGCCGCCGCCGCACCCGCGCCGCCGCCGGCAACCATTACCGGGGCCGCTGCCGCCGCCGAAACGCCAAGACGCTCTTCGAGCTTCTTGACCAGGGCTGCCGCGTCCAGAAGGCTAAGCCCGACTAATTGATCTTCCAACTGCTGTAGGTCCGCCATGATTTTCTCCACACTACTCAAAAATTTGGTTTCTAAACTCGCCCATCATTCCGGAAGTCAGGCATTTCATACCCTGGACCGCCGGTTGCCGCGTTGTTCCTTGAGGTTTCCGTTGTGCCCAGACCAGCACCCCCCAAGAGGCTTACCGCCGCGAAATTGTCTTTACTACCTCGGCGCGAAGCACTTTGCGCCGTTTAATCCCAAAATCCTTAGCTGGCCGGCTCTTCCGGAGCAGGCGTGACTTCCGCAGCCACCTCGGCAACTGGCTCCGCCGCAACTTCGGCAACCGGGGCTTCTACCACCGCCTCAACCGGAGCTACTACTTCCGCGAGAGCTGGGGCTTCGACTGCTGCTTCTGCCACAGGCGCTGCCGCTTCGACTACAGGTGCTGCCGCTTCGGCGACAGGCGCCTCAACTTCGGCTACAGGCTCGGGATTAGCCTCGACTACCGGCGCCGGAGCTTCGACCTTGGCCGCCACCGGAGCGGGAGCGGCTCCAGCGAACTTTTCCTTCTCGACGCCCTGGTTCAACACAACCGCCAGATCGCGGCCGGTTGCGTTGAGGACGGTCGCCAAACGCTGTGCCGGAGACTGGAGCAGGAATAGCAGCTTGGCAAAGATCTCTTCCTTGCCCGGCATGGTTGCCAGCTGGCCGACTTCCTCGACGGTAATAACCTTGCCCTCGACGATGCCCAGCTTGAAGGTGAACTCCGAGTTGTCCTTGACCCAGGCGGTCAATGCCTTGGCCAGAGCAACTGGATCGCCGGAGGTGTAAGCCACGGACGAAACACCCTTCAGCCCCTGAAGCGCCGCTTCGACGCCAGTTCCCTGCGAGGCGCGTGCGGCCAATTTGTTCTTAAGGACGCGATAGCGTCCGCCAGCGCCGCGGACGACGCCGCGCAGCGAATAGTCCTGCGCCACCGTCAACTTGGCGAACGTGCCGACGATCGCGCTGGTCGAGCCTTCCAGCTCTTTCGCCAGCTCGGCGACCTTTTCCGCCTTCTTTACCTTGGTCAATGCCATAAATAGCCTCTAGCTTTTAGCTCTTAGCCTTTAGCTAAAATCTTTGTTTCGCCGCGCTTGCGGCTCAAACCGAATCCAGAATTCGCTTGCTAGCGGCTAAGAGCTAGAAGCTAAAAAGCTGCTCTTACGCCTTGGCTGCCGTGTCCGCAACCGCGCTGTCGAGCGAAATTCCCGGCCCCATGGTGGAGCTGATGGTGATGCCCTTGATGTACTTGCCCTTGGCCGCCGAAGGCTTCGCGCGCACCACGCTCGAAATCACAGTGGTGGCGTTGTCGATCAGTTTCTGCACCGGGAACGAGAGCTTACCGACGGGAACGTGGACCAGCGCCGTCTTGTCGGTGCGGAACTCGACCTTCCCAGCCTTGATCTCCTTGATCGCCGCGGCGACATCGTTGGTCACCGTGCCGGTCTTCGGGTTGGGCATCAGGCCACGCGGACCGAGCACCTTGCCCAGACGGCCGACCGACTTCATCATGTCAGGCGTGGCGATGAGGGCGTCGAAGTCCGTCCAACCCTCTTTCTGGATCTTCTCGACCAGGTCTTCGCCGCCGATAAAGTCGGCGCCTGCGGCTTCGGCTTCCTTCATGCGCTCGCCGGAGGCAATCACGGCAACCCGCTTGGTCTTTCCTAGCCCGTGAGGAAGGACGACCGTGCCGCGAACCATCTGGTCGGCATGGCGTGGATCGACACCGAGACGCAGGGTCAGATCGACGGTCTCGTCAAACTTGGCAAACTTTACTTTTTGGAGGAGCGGCACCGCGTCGGACAGGGCGTAGGGACGCTTTTCCACCTGCGCGCGCGCGTTCGCTATATTCTTGGATACTTTTGTTGGCATGTTTCCCCGTCTCCCACCGCTCGGAAGCTAAAACCATCCGGCCGTGGTCTGCGACTGATCTCAACTTGGGGTTGAGACACTCTTATGAGTATGCAGGAAAATTGGCTAGAGTGCAAGAGACAGACTACGGGTAGTGTCCTAATTTGAAAACCGCAGGCTATAAGTGAAGCTTGTCAAGGTCCTCTTTCAAGCCTCGGTGGAATCTGGCTCGCTGAGCTGTGAACCGAGTCTCTCCCCACTGATGCTTATTCCCTAATGAGTCAATGACAGCGAGCGCGAAACTCTCTTCGCGCAAGTCTTCCGAGCGAACATAAAGGCTCTCTTCGTAGAATTCGACCCATCCGATTTGCTCGACCCCTCGCTGAAGCGGGTGGTTCTCGTCGATGGTTAACGGATGCACAAGAAACCGGGGGTGGGAGATCGAATATTCCCCTACGGGGATGTACTCCTCCATTGTCCCCCGCAGATTCGTTTTCCCAAAAACGGCGTTTCGGCCGGAAACATTCAAGATGTACTCGGCAACCGTGCAGCTCACAGCGCTATGGTTGACCACCCCGATCTCTAAGTAGTAGCACTGCTGGTCTTGGTCGCGGGACACCCGAATGATTCTCCCTTGGAGATCGGGCATAGGCGGAGCTTGCGAAACTGCTACCGCTCTGTTCTTTGAGGGCCTTACCCAAAAGGCGGTTCCTAAAATGACAACACTGAGAACGCCGGCACCAACGGCTTTTCCCCTCCAGTCGGGAAGGTCGGATCGCAAAATACCAAAAGAGCCTACGCCCCATGCTGCGACAAGTAGGAGGTGGGCAGCGCGGTGGCTAAATTTACCGCTCACCGCGACTGCTCCGAATGATATGCAGAGAACCAACGAGGTGAGAGGATGGATGAGTATTTGGAGTGGATCCATGCTCTCAATGCTCCTACCGAGCACCGGGCAGCGTCCACAACTTTCTGTGATACGGATTTTTGCCACAAATAGGCAAATTAAGACACCACCACTATACGTGGGGGTGTCTTAATTCAGTGTTGCTGGGTGTGGGAGCGTTATTTCGGCGCCGGTGCTTGCGCCTTGGAGTCATCGCTTTGCCGGATGCGCTGAATAACCTTGGTTTTCAGTTCTTGGCCCTCTGGCCTCTTGATGTACATGTCCTTGCCATTGACCGATATTTCAATGGGATCATTGATCACAAAATCGGTTGGCGCATAGCTAAACTTCCAGCGCGGCCAGTATGAGCCGACATAAATCATGCCATCGACAAGAACGCTGATGCGGTACTCGACATCCGTGACGGTTTGGACTGCTCCCGTCTTGGAGTTGCTGATGATTCGATCTGAGCTTGAATCCGTAATGGACAGTAGCGTTCCGGTCTTCCATTCGCGTTTGTCCTTGGCGCCGGCCATCGCGTCGCCCTGCGATAGGCAGATCAGCAGGCAGTAGAGCGCGACCCGTTGGGATCGGGTCATACGGAGTAACGGCAGTCCCATGGCGCGACCCTCCTTGTCAGTCTATGCCCAGAACCCGTTCCATCTCCAGGCGAAATCCTGTGATCGGGCCTCCGCCTTCGAGCACTTCGGGCTTGCGCACTAGCTCCGCTTGTTGTCCAGGGCGATAGATGCGAATCGTTGCTCTAAACGGATCAATCAGCCAGCCAAGCAGCGCGCCGTTCTCTAGCCACTGTTGCATCTTGGCCTGCCGCTTCCTAAGTGGATCGCCCTTGGCGAGTATCTCCACCACAAAATCGGGGGCGATCGGCAGGAAGCCTTCATGCTCTTCCTTGGTGAACTTGCCCAGTCGCTCCTTAGAAGTCCAGCTTGCATCGGGGCTGAGGGTTGAGCCGTCGGCGAGGTTCCAGCCGACATTCCCTCCGTTAGCCTCGCCTCGGCCATCCTCTCCAGCCCAATCTAGGAGCGGATACACGACGGCGTTTCGCCTCTTGCTGCCGCTCAAGCCGATCGTGTCCATGACGATGATTTCGCCGCGGGTGTTCTTCTCCATCCGAAAGTGCTTGCTGCCGCGCGAGAAGCGAATGAACTCGTCATCGGTGAAGGGTCTGGAGGTGACGATCGTGAACGGGAGCGGCAGAAGGTGGAGGTACGATCCCCAATCCGTCTCTGGGGCTCCGCCTTCCGGCAGCCGAACCGTCAGCTTCCGGTCTCCGTCAAAATCTGTTGGATAGGGCTCGTTCGAAGAACAAAAGGCCTGTAGATGGCTATCCCGGATTTTCCTGGGGAGCGTGATCGTCAGCGGTAGAGGCAGATAGTGCAAGGACGATCCCACGGGGGCACCTCATCTTAGAGGTTTATCGACACGACGGCGCTTCGCTATCAGCTCTGAAGGTCCTGCCCGAAACAAAGCCTATACCCGTTGCAGTCTTCAATGTCGAAATCGCGGCAGCCGTAGGGTTTGTCGCGGATCTCCCGCGCGATTTTGACTCCGTTGTTCTTAAATTCGGCGTATAAGCTGTCCGCGCCTTCTACCCAGATATAGGCGTCCCACAGTTCGCCCTTGGGTTCGGCGGCGGAGTTTGGCCGCATCGAGCCTGCCGCCAACTGATTCAGCATGATGGTGACTCGGGCGCGGCGGACCATGGCGAATCCGGGCGGATCGCCCCAGAAGCGGTCGTAGTGGAAGCCGAGTTTATCGCGGTAGAAATTGGCGGTTGCTACGACGTCGTCAACGATAAAGAGAGGCGCTACCGACCAGCGAGGTTTTGGGGCTGCGGAATCTTCGGGCATTTCACTTCTCCGACACTGGGGCTTGAGTCTCGCTTTTCGTCAGTATCTGTGCCAGGTGATGGCGTTGATGAACAACATAGTCCTCAATGAGGAATTGCAGCGTCACCGGAGCGCCTTCACCCACCACGCACATCGCTCCAAAACGCTCTTCGGGAATCCGGGCCACGACTCGCTCCAGCATCCCGTGAGCGGCGGCCCACAACTCCAGCAACGTATCCCATGGAAGCTCCGCGTAGCCGTGAATCTCGACCCAGGCTTCCTGCTGATAACCGGGGCCCGAATAATGGCCATCTATCGCGGCGCGGACGAACCGCTGGTGGTTGTTCGAAGCCGAATCGAACATGTGGCCGAGAACCTGCTTCCGCGTCCAGCCTCCGGGACGATAGGGGGTGTCGGCTGAGGCTGCGGGGAAAGCAAAGAGGGCTGCGCGGATCTCCGCGCAGCCCTGGGTGAACGACTCGGATACCTTGCTCATGCGGTCATTCTTACATGCCTTTCGATTCGACGGTCGCCAACTCGGCCAGGACTTCCTGGCTATGGACGTCGGGCTTGACGCCGGTCCAGACCTTGACGATCTTGCCGCTGGGGTCGATGAGGAAGGTGTTGCGACTGGCCATGCCGTAGACAGCTAGGGAGCCGTATTCTTTCGTGACCTTCTTGTCGGTGTCGGCGAGCAATCGGAAGGTTAGATTCTCCTTGGTGCAAAACTCCTTGTGGCTATCGGCGGACTGCACGCTCACGCCCAGAATGACCGCGTTTTCCTTGGTGTATTTTTCCTGGTCCGCCTGGAAGTTGTGCGCTTCCTTCGTGCATCCGGGTGTCATGTCTTTGGGATAGAAGTAGAGCACCACCCACTTGCCCTTGAAGCTGTCGAGCGAGATCTGGGTGCCGTCCTGCGAAGGCAGGGTGAAGGTAGGCGCCATCTGACCGGCCTGTGGCATGGCCGGGTCGTCGGCGGCGTAGCTATGAACGGCGAAGGCCGCGACTCCCACCACGGCGACGATAAGAGCTGTGACGAACATCCATACTTTTGACATCGTGAGGTTTCTCCCTGAAGCGTTTGAGGCCGGTTCGGCGCGATTAGACAATCTGAAATGGCCCAGCGGGCTAGACGTCTGACGCGAATCTGGTCGCGATGGTTACAAGGTATCCGGTACGCGATTTTCAACGGCGACATTATTATGCGATCTTGGCCGCGACAATCGCAATTCCAGCCGCGTTGGCCTGGGCCAGGACGGTGACCTCATCAAAAATCAGCGTTCTCCCGGCGTCGAGCGAGAGGCAGGTGGCGTTGGCCTGGCGCATGGCTTCGATGGTGGCGACGCCGATGACCGGCACGTCGAAGCGGAGATCCTGCTTTGGTTTGGCAACCTTGACCACGGTGAGGCTGCGCTCCAGCGTAGAGGCCTCGTCTTCGAGCGATTTCATGATCGTGCCTGCGCGGAGAATGGTTGCGTCGGTTCCCTCCATTGCTTCGACCGCAACGCAGGCCTGCTCGGCGACAACCACTGTCTGGCCGATGTCGTGAGCGGCGATGATGGCGGCGATCCCGCGCCCGTATTCGATGTCAAGCAGCTCGCGTTCGTTGGGGGCCCGGGTGGTGTGGACTCCCTCTTTGGCGAGCAGCGGCTCGAGGTAAGAGGTTGAGGAGATCAACTCAATTCCCTCGTCGCCGAGCACTTTGGCGACGGCGCCGAGGAGCATGTTAGTGTTGCGAGTTCGAAGCGAGAGCAGCAGCTTGGCCAGACGCCAGTCGGGGCGGATGCTGGAAAATATCTGCTTGTGCTTCACCTGGCCAGCCATGATGGCGCGGGTGACTCCCGCGGCCTGAAAGGTTTCGATGAGGCGAGAGAGCTCGCCTAGCGAGAGCCAATGGACCGTAACTCCGAGGTCAGCGGTGGCGCGGGCGTCCATCTCGGGATCGGTCTCTTCTTTGAGTGCCGCGACGACGACTTCTTCGCCGTGGGCGCGGGCGGCATCGAGTAGCAGGAAGGGAAAGCGGCCGTTGCCGGCGATGAGGCCTAACTTTTGCGGAGATTCAAGGCATGAATCGCTCATTGCTTCGGTCCGGAGACAGCTAGCGTAACTCGATGAAAGCGTGGGGCTTTAGCCCCACGACAAAGCCTCGGAGGAACGTGGCCTTTAGGCCTGGGTTCTTGCCGTGCCATCGCTACTTCAAAACTCCGCGCTGTGACTGCTCGATGAACTCGACCAGATAGGTCACATCTTCGCTGGTCAGGCCTTCGGATTTTAGCCGTTCGATGGCCTGGGAGGTATTGAGCTTGGCGGCTAGGAATAGCCGGTAGGCGTGTTGGAGCGCCTTCAGCTGTTCGCGGCTGAATCCGCGGCGCTCGAGGCCGATCTTGTTGAGCCCGAAAGCGTGGGTTTCTCGCTTGGCCGAGGTCAGCGAGAACGGCAGGACATCCTGAGTGATGGTCGTGCCGCCGCCGATGAAGGAGCATTTGCCGATCCGGCAATATTGATGCACCGGGCAAAGTGCGCCGACGACTGCATAGTCTTCGACGATCACATGGCCGGCCAGCGTAGCGGCGTTGGCGAGGATGCAGTGGTTGCCGATCTGGCTGTCATGGCCGATGTGGGCGTAGGCCATGATCAGGCAATGGCTTCCAACTCGGGTCGTGCCGCCGCCTCCGGCCGTCCCGCGGGAGATGGTCACACACTCGCGGATGACAGTGTCTTCGCCAATCTCGGCGCGAGTGGGTTCGTTCTTATATTTAAGGTCTTGCGGAGCGACACCGACGCTGGCGAACGGAAAGATTCGGCCGCGGGCGCCGACAGTCAGATGTCCGTCAAGGATGACGTGCGAGACCAGCTCGCAATCTTCGCCTAGGACCACATTGCGCCCGATTGTGGAATATGGGCCTACGCTGCACGACTCCGGAACCACCGCGCTCGACGCAACGATCGCTGTCGGGTGAATGCTCACTCCGAGCCTACCGCCTCCAGGACAGCCGGCGGAGCGGCCTCAGGGACGCGGGGTGCATCCTCTGGCGTACGCGGAACGACCGCGCACATGATGACCGCCTCGCACGCAAGCTTGCCGTCGACGAAGGCTCTACCCTCCATCTTGGCAGCGCGCACGCGCCAGTTGAGGACTTCCACCTCGATCCGCAGCTGGTCGCCGGGGACGACCGGCTTGCGAAATTTGGCGCGGTCGATGCCGGTGAAGACCATCAGCTTCGATTCCCGGTCGGGAATCTCGTTCATCAGCAGCGCGCCACCGGCCTGTGCGATCGCTTCCACGACGAGGACACCCGGCATGATCGGATGTTCGGGAAAATGGCCGGCAAAAAACGGCTCGTTGATGGTCACGTTCTTGATCGCGACGATGCGCTTCATGCGCGTGATCTCAATGACGCGGTCGATGAGCAGAAAGGGATAACGATGGGGCAGAATCGCCATGATGTCGGCGATCTCGAGCACCTGCTTCGTCTCCGGATTGGGGTTCTCAGCTTGCATAGTGGGCAAGAGAGAATTATAGCGGGAAGGCTGGCCGGGTTATAGTCGCCCGGCGATCTACTCCAGAAACGCACGCGGATCTTCTCAGAGCGTGACCACAATTCGTCCTGGATGTTGCGGGTGCTCGGCAAGCTCATGGGCCCGAACGATCTCCAATAGAGGAATCCGCTCGCCGATCGCGAAGCCCGACCAGCCGGCCTCTAGGGCAGCGTTTATGTCGCGTGCCGCAGCAGCCTTCGCTTCAGGCGTAAAGTCATCGCTTCCTAAGAAAGAAGAGATTGATGTTCTTGAACACCATCTGCCAGAAAGGAATCGTTGGTGTCGCAGCATTCGTGGCCTAGCTGGCGATGGATCCACCCATTTTCAGCAGTTCAACATCGCGCTCGATATTCGCCGCAAATGCGACTTCGACAATGTGGTCGATCCCCTCGGGAGCGAGGGCCCTTAGGCGCGCCGGGAGATCCGCGTCGTTGAGCAGGACCTCGTGCGCGCCTGCCTGTCTCGCGGTTTGCTCCTCGGCCGGCCTCCGGATGGTGCCAACGACACGAGCACCGGCGTGACGCGCTAGCTGTACTGCACATAGCCCTACGGAGCCTGCAGCTCCTTGCACAAGTACCGTCCGTCCGTTGATAGGCCCGGCCACATGGACGGCGCGATGACCCCGTGATGCCGGGAATGCCGAGGCATGCACCCTGTTCCATGGTCACGTTCGCGGGTAGAGGAACGGTTTGCGCCGCCGGGACGACGGTAAATTCAGCTGCGGTGCCAAACGGGCGATAGGACTGGGCGCCGTAGCACCACACGGATTTCCCTAACCAGTCCGAAGAAACACCGTCGCCAACCTGATCCACCTGCCCTGCGCCATCGCTGTGTGGAATGACGCGAGGATACGGCATCCCATAGCCAAAGTCGTCCTGACGCTTCCTGATGTCGCCCGGGTTGATTCCCGAGGCGGCGATGCGAATGCGGAGTTCCCCGGGACCCGGACTCGGGTCGGGCATATCGCCGACGGTGAGAACCTCTCGCGCGGGTCCCTGTTTCTCGTACCAGGCTGCTTTCATGAAGTCCCTCCCTTCACGAAATTCACAACAGCACATGGTAATTCAACGCCGATCGCCTTCTTATCGTGTTCCTCTTGCCGATCACTCGCGGCGGAAGACCGGGCGATTTCCCGCCGTCCCGGACTTGCTCGCGGAATCCCATACCGAGCGGCACACCCACGGCGCCTCGGCCTAGCTGTCGCCGAAGCGGCGTCGCCGGGAACTCTTCCACACCACCAACAGGTTGATGCTCCCCGAAACGCCGATCAGCAGACCGCGCACGAAGTCCAGGAGGTTACGGGCAGCTGGCGCGTCGGGGTGAAAGAGCATCGGCAGCATCAAGCCAACTGCGAGGCACGCCGAGGCGAATGCGATGAGCTTGCGTTTATTTGGGTTGACCTCTGTACACATGACCTTGCTCCTAGTGTTGGTCGGTTAACAGGTACCAGGCCATCACTGACAACTTGACACCCAGAATGGTAGCGATCACAACGAAGAGGTCCCAGCTCCATGTGCGGTTCACGTAGAAGCGGTATGCAAAGAGCAGAATGGCGACCACTCCGCCGATGACTCCGGCCAGACTGGTAGCCCGAAGCCGCCGGTTCAGGAAACGCTCATCGACTGCTCTGCCGACGATGGGAAGGTTGATGGGCAGGTTCATTTCTGTTTCTCCAGTTGAAAGATCTGATCGGTTGGACATGCGAAGACCCGAGCGAAGGTTAGCGCAAGGGTCAGGCTCGGTATGTAACGGTCACGTTCGATCGAATTGATACTCTGGCGCGAGACCCCCACGGCTTGTGCGAGTTGTTCCTGGGTCCAGCCGCGCTCGTTACGGAGTTCTTTGATCCGATTGAGTATCCCGGGAGACATGTAAAGCTTCCTTGACATCGATACTATGCCAGTCTGATATTGATGTCAAGTATGCTTGTCATTTAAGTGCGAGAGAATTTGATTCCTATCGCGCGGTGGGCCCCTCTCTACCTCTGGTTTGAAGAAAAGAAGGAAATAACCGCGGTGGCGTCGAAATTGCTCTGGTCTCCGTGACCACCATGAGAGGTGCGAAGAGTCACCCTCCCCCCTGCGGCGTTGATGGCGGCGGCGAAGGGGTCCTCGTTCTTTGAGCGCGATACCGTATGGTCGGAATAAGAAGCCCAAATCAGAATTGGAAAGCCGGCGAATGTACGAGCAGGGGTTAGCAAAGGATCGAAACCTGCGGTAGCTGTGGAGTATCCCGTGGGAGAATTAAATCCATAGGCGGACTGAATCGTAGGAATGAACACTGCCTTTGTATACATGTTAGCTAGACTGCAGACGGGAGAAATGCCCACCACCGCCAGAGGCTTGACCGTGTCGTGCGAGATCGCATTCCAGGTGACAATCCCTCCCATGCTTTCCCCGATTACATAGGGTTGAGGTGTGAGGTTTAGGCGAGAACGCCACAGGGTCTGCAAGTTCGCAATATCCTCTGCACATTGCATATCGCCCCAGCAGGCCAGGTTTCGGTACTCGCTTGCAATCACCACATATCCAGCGTCCACAAGAGCTTGAACGAAGTTACTTTGAGGCGCATATGTGGAAATGGAACTGATTGTCTCGCCAAAGCCGTGATCGTAAATAATCCAGGGAGATGCTTTCGAGGCATCGTAGGAATTGGGCACGATCGCCCAGGTGGATACGCCGTTCGCATCCGTGCGTTGCAAGATCGGGCTGCGAACGGGAGACGCAGATTCGACGTTCAAGTCAACACCGCAACCCACGGTTAGCGCGGCGCATATTGCCAGCAATCCGAATCTGTTCAAAGTGCTGCCATTTTATCAACGCAGATTGCTGTCAATGCGCTATATCGACGATGCTTATCGGCGACCAAACTGGCCGTTTATTGGCGATGGGAAATCTGAGCTTGAATCCATAGAATGGTGCCACGTTACGTCACACCGTTTGCCTTGCATTATCCAAAGTATTTCGTTTTGGAGAGGTCTGATGCATGCCACCTTCATACATCTTCTCTATGGCCTGATCCTGGTCGCTGCCGGTCTGGCTTGCGGGCTGGTGAATACGCTCGCCTCATCGGGTTCGGCTATCTCCTTGCCCGTGCTGCTTCTCTTTGGGTTCTCGCCTCTGGATGCAAATGCGACCAATAGACTATCGGTGCTGTTTGGATCGCTGATGGCGCTTCGCACGTTCAATTCCAAGGGAGAGGTAAAGTGGCGAGCGGGCTTGGAGATGGCAGTTCCGGCCACGCTGGGCAGCGTCGGTGGAGTGCTGGCGGCGGAACGGCTTTCAGGTCGCAGCATGGGCCTGGTTATCACCGCTGCAGTCATGGCGGCGCTTCTTCTGCTGGTGACCAAGCTGCGAAGCGTGCTGGAGCGACCCACTACTGGAACGGCTGGGATCAACACGGCGGGCATGTTTGCCTTGTTGGGGGTTGGGTTCTGGCTTGGCTTCATTGTTCTCGATGGCGCCACCTATCTGCTGCTGGTGCTGATTCTGATGTTTCGCTACGATCTGGTGCACGCAAATGCTTTGAAAGCGCTGTTAGGAGTAGCCACGACACTGGTCCCGATCCTGATGTTTGCGGGCCATGGCAGCATTCGCTGGCCGGAGGGGCTGTTGATGTCAACCGGCAGCATCGGCGGCGGATATTTCGGCGCCCGGCTCACGATGCACGAACGGGCGCGGTTCTGGATTTTTCGGATTCTAGTGGCGGTCCTGTTGCTGGAAATTCTGCATCTTGGGGTCCAATATGGCGCACCGTATATCCGTGCTTACTTGGATCCTTACGTTCATTTTTGGCATCCAGCCTAAAGATTTTCACGCTAAACAGACTGAGAACGCCGGATCTACTTCTTGATCTTAGCCGCTGCCTCGTCCACATTGAACATGCTGTCGGGCAGGTTGCTGTTATAGGTGGCCTTGAAGAGATAGCGCTGGTTGGTCATATCGTCATTGTGGAAGCGGGTAGTGGTGTAGGGCGTCGCGATTCCATCGACCTTGTGATAGTCGTCGTATTCCTCTTTCTCTTCATTCAGGTCCTTATACAGAGGATCGCGCCATTTGAACGTGCGGCGCAGAGGCAGATGCGTCTGTGAATCCATCTCGATGGTGATCGAGTCGTTTTCGGGATTGATCAGGGTGACCTCGTCGGCGAGATGACGCTCGACAAGGCTTTGCTTATCGAAAATGACGATCGTATTCGGATTTTTCAGCCATACCCGGACCGCGGTCTCGACGGAGTGATCGCGGCGGCGAAGATAGTCGTCGACCTGGTCCTGCGGGAGCGGCCTTTTGCCGCGATAGGTTACCTCCCAGCCTGCATTGCCTATGAAGAACTCAAGGACGTCCTGCTTCTTACCGAATTCGACGCGCTCCTGGTCTGGAAATCTGCGGTAGTCGAAATAGTCGCCGATGCCGCCGGTCGGCTTTCCCTGGTAAAAGCTAGAGGTGCGGCCGGCGAAGGTTTCGTCTTTCAAGGTGGCCCACCGTTCGCCGCCAAGAGCCTCGACCATGGCGCTGAGCAGGGCGCGGGCCTTCTTCTCGTTGGCCTTGGCGATGGCGTCCTCGTCGGCCCGCTGCGCGAGCGCGAAAGATCCGTAGAGTTGAACCGCAACCAGGCAGGCTAGAGCGAATCTCAATCCTGTTTTCGTTCTCATTCCCATTCTCATTTGGCCGCGAGCTTAACCGGCCAACACGGCTCCACCATTGACATTGAATATCTCGCCGCTGATGAACCCACCGAGAGGCGTGCAGAGAAACAACACCGGGCCAGCGATCTCTCGCGGAGTTGCCGCGCGGCCTAGTGGAATCCCGGAGAATATCTTCTGGCTCTTCACCGGATCGGCCAGTACCGAGGCAGACATCTCCGTCGCCACCCAACCCGGCGCGACACAGTTGACGTAGATACCGTCGGGAGCCAGTTCACTCGACAAGCTCTTGGTAAGACTGATGAGCGCGCCCTTGGTCACAGCGTAGTCGGCGTGAAAGGCCTCGCCGCGCTGGCCAGCGGTGGAGCTGATGAGGACGATGTGCCCGGCTGGCTCAGCGGCGCGACGGCCTTGCTTCTTCATCTGTGCGACGGCAGCCTTGACGAGTCCGAAGACGCTGTCGAGGTTCACATCCATCGTCTGGCGCCACTGTGCGTCGCTCATGGTGGCGATGGGCGCGTCCTCGGGCGGCCAGATACCATGGTTGACTACGAGAATGTCCAGCTTGCCGAAGTGACGCACGGCCTTCTCGACCAGCTCGATTCCCTGCTTTGCAGAAGCCAGCTCCTGCTCGATGGCGACGCAGCTTTCAGGGCCGCCGCATTCACTTGCCAGAGCCTCGGCCTCGGCCCGCGCAGTGCGATAGTTGAAAGCCACTCGCGCGCCCGCTGCGCGAAAGAGCCGCACCGTCTCTGCGCCGATGCCGCGCGAGCCTCCAGTGATCAACGCCGTCTTGCCCGCCACCGACAGGGGAACACCTGCGCTCGCCATATCCAAACCTTACCGAAGCCGCCCCGGCCATGCAAACTATGCCTCGCCAAACCTCGATTCGGTCCCAGATTCAGGTATAGTGTGGAGCAAAGTAATCGGAGGGCAAAGTGAAGATAGCTGCCTTGATCGTCCGTATCCTGCTTGGGCTGATTTTCATTGTTTTTGGGCTGAATGGATTCCTGCATTTCATCCCGCAGCCGCCCATGCCGCCCAGCGACGCCCTCACGTTTTTCACCGTGATGATCAAGTCGCACTACATGATGCCGATCTTCGCCATCCAGGTGATCGGCGGCGCGCTGCTGCTGGTCGGGCTCTATGTGCCGCTTGGCCTCGCGCTGCTTGCGCCGGTGATCGTGAACATCTTCCTTACTCACCTTCTGCTGGCGCCTTCTGGACTCCCGTTGGCCATCGTCACCGCACTGCTGTGGCTGGTACTCTTCTATGCCTATCGCGAGTACTTCGCCAGCATATTTACCGCGAACGCGAAGCCGGCTTAACAGTTTTTTTCTTTGCGGCTTTCTTCTTCGCGGAAGCGGCGGCTTCTTTGGCCATACAATCCCGTTGTGCCTTCTCGGCCAGCAGCTTTTTCCTGGCTTTCAGGAGCTTGGCAAATTCGACAGCTGGCAGCGCGAGAAGGTCCTTGGTGCGCTGCGGCAGCTTTTCATAGGTAAGGTCGCGGGCTGCGCGCAGCAGCGCCTCAAGCTCCCTGGCTGGAATCGTGTCCCAGCGCTCCGGCGCCACCCAGTACAGGCGCGCCATATAGGGAGCGGGAACAACGCCGTCGGCTTCCACCAATTCATGAAAACGCTCCGGGCCGGCCGAGAACATCATCACCGGGTGGAGGCCATCGTTATCCAGGTTGATCAGCGCGAACATCTTGCCGCCGACGGCCTTGTCGCCCACCCAGTAGACGAGGTTGTCGCCCCACTGCATAGTTTCTTCGACAAGAGGAAGTTTGCGGAGAAAGTCGCGAGCCAGTTCAGCGTCCATGGTGAGCATTATGCCTCAGAAGCACTTGCCTTGGTTCGTCATCCCCGCGCCCTACAATACGGCGACATCCAGCGGTCGTTAACAAACCTACCTGAACTCCCGCCAACCGGACTTCGTATGATGATCTTTACAGTCCATCCTTTTCGATAAGGACACCCATGCGTCGTTTTGGCATCGCTGTCGGAAGTCTGCTGTTGCTCATCCTCGCCGCTCTTTATGTTGTGGGCTTCCGGCCGCTGCGCGATCCGCACCCTCCGGACTACATGGCCAAGGGCACGCTCGCGATACAGAACGCGAAGATCTATACCTCGCCGGACACTCCGCCGATTGAGAGCGGGACGATTGTCGTCCAGGATGGCAGAATCACCGCCGTCGGCGCCGATATTCCCATACCTTCCGGCGCACAGATCATCCCCTGCGACCACTGCGTCGTCACCGCCGGCTTCTGGAATGCGCATGTCCATTTCACCGAGGGCAAATGGGCCAACGCCGACTGGCAACCGGCGGCCAAGCTCAACGCACAGCTCGCCGACATGCTCACCAGCCGCGGATTCACCACCGTCGTCGATGTCGGCTCGAACCTGCGCGACACCATTCCGATTCGGCGCCGCATTGAGGCTGGAGAGCTGCTGGGGCCGAAGATCTATACCGCCGGATCGGCCCAGTATCCGCCGAACGGCATCCCGTATTACCTCAAAGACACCCTGCCGTGGTTCATCCTCAAGCTCATGCCTCAGCCGGCGACGCCCGACGAGGCCGCGAAGGTGGAGGAGCGCAACATTGCTGAGGGCGCCGACGTGCTGAAGCTCTTTACCGGATCCTGGGTGGCCCATGGCAAGGTGCTTCCTATGCCGGAGACCAACGCCCGCGCCGCCGTCGAAGTCGCTCACATCCACGGCCAGCTTGCCTTCGCTCATCCCTCCAACCTCGCAGGCGTGCTCATTGCGATGAACAGCGGAGTCGACGTGCTTGCCCATGCCGCCGACGACACTCAGGGAGTCGATGCCAAGCGGCTGCAAACCATGGTGGACCGGCACATGGCGATGGTCCCAACATTGAAGATGTTCGGAACGACAGTCACAAGGAACCCGCGCTATCTCGATCCGATCTATGCCGAGGTTCGCCAGTTCCACGCCGATGGCGGTCAGCTGATCTTCGGCACCGACGTTGGGTATATGACCGATTACACAACGGAGGACGAGTTCCGCGCGCTGGAGCAGTCGGGGCTGAATGCAATGGATATTCTCCGGATGTTGACCACGGCTCCGGCGGAGCGGCTTGGGGTGGCGGATCGGAAGGGGACGATTGCAGTGGGTAAGGTGGCTGATCTTGTCGTTCTTCGGTCGGATCCAGCGGGTGATGTTGCGAACTTTGCCAAGGTGCAGACGGTGGTGCGCGGCGGGCGAGTGATTTATGGCCGTTGATCGCCTCCCAGCTTCGCGATGACCAAACACGCTCATGATTTGCCGAGATTAGGCGCGAACCTTGCGCCCCAGAAGAGGATCGCTCCGGCGACCAACATCGCCACCAGGGTGAGCGCGAGCCCGCCCCGCAGCGAATGCCGGTCAGAGATGTATCCAATCAGCCTGGGTGAGAAGGCGTCGCCGAGGGAGTGGATGAGGAAGAGATTCAACGCTATGGCCGTCGAGCGAATTCGGGCGCCGACCGAGTTCACAATGGCGGCGTTCAGCGGGCCGGTGTTGAGAAAGAGGAAGAACTCCGCGACCAGCACCGCCGGCACCAGCAATGCGGGCGGCCCGAAGAAGGCGACCAGCGCGCCGGGAATCGCGAGCACCGCGCTCCAGGCGGAGATCAGGTAGAGGGCGCGATGGTTGGTGCGGAGCCAACGCTGGGCGAGCCATCCTCCGGCCCAGGTGCCGGCAATTCCGTCGATGACCGTGATTCCGCCCAGAAGCTCGCCGGCCGCGGAGAGCGAATAGCCGCCATGGCGCACAAAGAATGTCGGCATCCAAACGGAGATGCCGCCGATTGAAAACACAAGGGCAGCCATGCCCAATGTCGCCGGCCAGTAAGCGCCATTGCGCAGCAGGCCTGAGGCGGTGGCGCGGTCGAGGGTGGGCGCGAGTTGGTCGGCACTGCCTCTGGGCGGCTCCTTGACGAACACTCCGAAAGCAAGGGCGAGCAACATGCCGGGAAACGCGGAGACCAGAAAGGGAGCGCGCCATCCGAAATGCGAGCCGACCACGCCAGCGGTGAGATAGCCCAGCGCGGCGCCTACGGGGATGGTCAGGTAAAAGAAGCTCAGGATGCGGTTGCGTTCGATCTCGGGATAGAAGTCGGCCAGCAGTGCAGGCGCGAAGATGCCGAAGGTCGCTTCGCCAATCCCCACCACGGCGTGGCGAAAATACAGAGAGTCGTAGCTATGCACGGTTGCGGTGAGCAGCGTGAGCAGGCTCCAAAGCATGGCCCCGGTAATCAGCAGGGGCTTACGCGGAAAGCGGTCGCCGAGCCAGCCGGTCAGCGGCGCGGCGATCATGTAAGTCACGAAGAAGGCGTAGGTCAGAGCCCCCATCTTCTCATCGTTGACGCCAAACTCCTTCTGCACCAGGGGCTGCACTCCAGGCAGAATGTAGCGATCGAGATAGTTGAAGAGGTTCAGCCCGGTCAGCAGCAACAGCGCCACTGTGGCGCCCTTGCGGGCGCTCTTATCGGGAACTTCACCCAGCAAGCTCTCAGCCATTGCGCCAAGCATACCAGCGGAGCCAGCGGCGGCTAAGTTGACACTCGCTAAGCGCTTGATATAACAAGGTGGCGCGTTGCAGGGGCAAATTCGAGACCCAATCCTAGACAAAAGAAAGAGGCAAGAGATGATGGGTTTTATTGAGTGGATCATAGTTGGACTGATCGCGGGCTTCCTTGCGGGGAAGGTCATGAAGGGCGGCGGCTATGGCGTCCTCGTCGACATCATCCTGGGCATACTCGGTGGCATCCTCGGCGGATGGATCTTCGGGATGCTGGGAATCTGGCATGGCGGCGGCATCATTGGATCGATCATTGTGGCCTTCATTGGCGCGGTGATTCTGGTCTGGATCACTCGTCTCATCAAGAAAGCGTAACCAGGCGGGCGTAGGCACGCTCGACGCGCAATTCGCTGTGTGGCTCACTCGGGTCGTTGCGGGAGGGAAATTGTGCGCCTCCCGCAACCCCATATACTGAAATTCAGCCATGCACGAATTTCTTCCCGTAGAAGACCAGCTCGACCTGCTCCAAAAAGGGGCGGCCGAGATCATCCGCCTCTCCGACCTTCGCGAACGCCTCGAAGCTTCGCGCCTCTCCGGCAAGCCGTTGCGCGTCAAAGCCGGATTCGACCCAACAGCCCCCGACCTGCACCTCGGCCACACCGTGGTGATGCGCAAGCTCAAGCATTTTCAGGACCTGGGTCACCAAGTGATCTTCCTCATCGGCGACTTTACCTCACTGATCGGCGATCCGTCTGGCCGATCGGCCACGCGCAAGATCCTGACCCGCGAAGAGATCCAGGAGAACGCCAAGACCTACACCGACCAGGTCTTTCGCATCCTCGACCGCGCCAAAACGGAGATTCGCTTCAACTCCGAATGGCTTGGCACACTTGGCTTTGAGGGGATGATCCGGCTGGCGCAGAAGTTCACCGTCTCGCAGATGCTGGAGCGCGACGAGTTTCACACCCGGTTCCAGAATGAGCAGCCAATCGCGCTGCACGAGATCCTTTATCCGCTCGCGATGGCTTACGACTCGGTTGCGCTCGAAGCCGACGTGGAGCTCGGGGGCACCGACCAGAAGTTCAACCTGCTGACTGGGCGCGAATTGCAAAGGGACTATGGTCAACCCCCGCAGATCATCCTGATGACCCCGATTTTGGAGGGCGTCCGCGGTGAGGAAAAGATGTCCAAGTCGCTCGGCAACGCCATCGGCATCAACGACGCGCCGGGCGAGATATATGGCAAACTCATGTCGATTTCGGATGAGTTGATGTGGAGCTACTGGACGCTGTTGACCGATCTACGCCAATCGGAGATTGACCAGATGCAGGCGGATGTTGCGTCGGGCAAGCTACATCCGATGACGGCGAAAAAGCAGCTCGCCGAGAACATTACGGCTGGGTTCCATGGAGATTTGGCCGCGGCAACCGCAGCAAATAACTGGACGAAGCAGTTTCAGCAGAAGGAGACTCCGGAAGATTTGGAGGAAGTGGATGTAACCTTTGCAGACCTGGTGGGGCCATCGGGCGCTCCGGCGACACCGGGAGCGCCTGGCCTACAGATTCGGATACCCAGGCTGCTAGTAAGGCTTGGGCTGGCAGCGTCCGGCGCGGAGGCTTCGCGGAAGCTGGCGGAGAAGGCGGTGAAGATTGATGGTGAGGTGGTGACGAATTCAGTCTTCCCATTGATCGCATTTCCGACGCGGCTCACGGTTCAAATTGGGAAGAAGGCTAAAGTTGCGTTGATTGATTGAACTGATTTACCAACGACTTTTGGAGAGAAGGGTAAAATTTCTGTATATGAAGACCGACTGGCTCGCCATTGCTCAAGACATTGCGGAATGCGCCCGCAAGAAGGTCGCCCAAGACCAAGAGAAGCTGAACCGAATCCTCGGGCAACCTGCCCCTAAAGCTGCGGAACAGGTGCCTGCCGCTCCCAGGTGAGCCGCCCGCAGTTCATCCTCGTCGCTGGGCCAAACGGCTCGGGCAAAAGCACAATTACCTCTTCCGGCGCTCAGCTCTTCACCACCCTCCCCATACTCGATCCAGACGCGATCGCTCGTACAATTCAGGTCGACCCCGGAGGATCCTCCGCGCTCGCTGCAGGGCGGCAAGCCCTGCTAAGGGCTGAGAGCCAGCTTAAGGCTCGGGCGAGTTTTGCGGTCGAAACTACTCTTTCTGGCCACAACTACCTGCGGATGATGCTCGACGCGCGTCAGCTTGGATTCGACGTGGTTCTGATTTACGTCGGAACCACAGGCGCTGAGATCAATGTCGCCCGTGTGCACAACCGCGTGTTGCTTGGCGGCCATGATGTACCTGAAGAAGATATTCGGCGCAGGTATGAGCGCAGCCTCAGCAATCTGCCAATCGCAGTTTCCAGAGCTGACTACTCCTTGATTTTCGACAACTCGACCAACAATGGCTTCCAGCTCGTCGTGCACTTTGATCATGGCAAGGCCCAATGGCTTCAAGAGGCCCCGTCGTGGGTGGCGGCGCTGACGATCGTCAAATAACCTTCAGCCTCAATTCTGACCATTGCTCTCGTCCCCATCCTCCACCAACACAGCCGACAAACCAACCAACTCATAGCTAACCGGAGGCCCAGCCTTCGTCGGCGTGAAGGTCACCTTGAGGGGTTCGCGTTGCCATGTAGCTGGGCCGCATGCGGGCGTGGGATGGTCAATCAGGCCCCAGGCGGAGATCTTCTTCATCAGCAACGGCTTTCGGCCTGCGACCTGGGCAACGACTGCATAGAGCTGTTTGCCTCCAGCCGAGAGACCGCAGTAGGCGGCGTAATCTCGAAACCAGACCACGTTTGAGACCGCAGGGTCGAAGTCGGGGAGTTTCAGCGCGGTAACGTGTCCGTTGCTGCGATCGATGAGGAGCCAGGGACCACGCTGCCAGACCCAGTGTTCTGTTTTGTCCGCTGGATCTGACGGTAGCGCGTCGTTGATCCGCAGCGCGCGCCGAACGGCGACGCTGCGGTCGGTCACATCATGGGAGTCGCCGGTGGTCCATTCCTTGACTTTGCCGTTGACGAGCAGCGGACGGACTTTGAGCTCTTTCTCTTCCCCGTTGTTGCCTGCCGGATCACCTTCAACCGAGTATGGCACCCGCTTGACTGCACCGAAGTTGACGGAGTGGATCTTGGCTTTTGCCTCCGCGTGAAGTTGGGCTGAAAAGGCGGCTGCGCCCAGCAGACATAGCAAGGCGCAGGCCGCTGAATCCATCAACTTCGGTGGGATCATGGATGCAGGGTAAGCTTCTGGCATCTGCGGCACAATGGGCGCATAGGGCTGGCGACGTGCTGATTTCCCATTTCGGGAATCGGGGTTGGGCGGGTCGGCTTCTCTTAACCTGCCGGGTTTCGGCTCCGCCGCCGGACGGTAGTTCACTACAGAGAGCACAGAGCACACAGAGAATCCGAGAGGCTTCAGGTCTTACAATGCATCGAGGGTTCTTTGCCTTGAGCCCGATGTTGCCGTCTCTTGCGAAAGATGCCTGTCAGAATCTCCGTCCCAATCGTCGCCTGCAACGAATCCGCCAACCTGCGGCGCACGTTGGCCAGTGTTGCATGGGTTGACGAAATCGTGCTGATCGACTCCGGCTCGACCGACGAGACGGTCGCCATCGCGCGCGAGTTCAACGCCCGCATCTTTGTCGAACCATGGAAGGGCTACGGTCCGCAGGTCAACTCCGCAATCGACAAGTGCACGGGAGACTGGATTCTGAACCTGGACGCCGACGAGGTCGTGACGCCCAAGCTGCGGGAGGAGATCCAGACGCTCTTGTCCCTGCAGGACGACCCCGATTTGTCCGATCTGGAGCTTGTCCCCCCCGAGCCGGAGTTCCCTGCCTACTGGATTCCGCGACTCAGTCTCGTGATTGGCCGCTGGATGTGGCATGGTGGCCTCTATCCCGACCGCAAGCTGCGGCTGTTCCGCCGAGGCACGGCGCGGCTGCGCGAAGATACAGAGCCACATGCGACTCCTAAATGGGACGGCCCCACCGGGTGGCTCAAATCGCACATGTTGCACTATGCCTATCCGACTCTCGACGTCTATCTCGAACACATGGTTCGCTACAGCACGGCCAGCGTTCCTCTGGTGCTAAACAAGGGCGAGACCAGTCGAAGTCTGCCGGGGTTCGTGATGAACACTTTGCTGAACCCGGTTGCGACCTTCGTCTACAACTACTTTCTGCGGCTGGGATTTCTGGATGGGCGTGAGGGATTTCTTTTCCATCTCTACCACTCGGTCTACGTGAGCTGGAAGTATGCGAAGGCCTGGCAGGCTGCGGGCTCGGCGAAATCAGACCGGTCGTCATCGCCCTCGGGCCAGTAGCTACCTTGTCGTAAATTGAGTCTTCCGGAAACTACCACGAAGGACCAGCTGCTCCAGCGCGTCTCCAGCTTCGCGCAGACCATTCTCGGCGCGCACCTGGGCGCCGATGGCGGCAGCGCGTTCACGGTACTTAGGCTCGGCGAGCATCTCGCGAATCAGGTTGGCAGCGGTGTCAGCTCGGTAGCGATGGCGCTGGATCACCTTCGCTACCCCGAGTCGGCGCACCCGTCGAGCATTATCGGGCTGGTCGTGGCTGTAGGGCATGACCAGCATCGGCTTGCCCGCGCGGAGCACCTGGGCGGTGGTGCCCACTCCTCCCTGGTGGACGATCAGCGAAGCGCGCGGAAAGAGCCGCGAGTAGGGCGCATATTCTGCGACACAGATACTATCGGGAACCTTGTGCGCAGGCAGGTTACGCGGATCGTTACCGACGAGCAAAACCGCACGCTCATTCAGCTGCTCGACGGCTAGCGCGCTCTGTTCGTAAAAGTCGCCGGCATCGAGCACCGCCGCTGAGCCCAGGGTGAAGACCAACGGAGGCGGCCCTGCCTTGAGGAATGCCTCTAACTCGGGCGCCAGGTCCATCTTGCCGGCATCACCGTCGTAGAAGAGGAATCCGGTGGTCCGCGTACAGGCCGGCCAGTCCGGCTGAGCCTCGCCAATTACTGGCGAGAACAGCGCCAATACCAGGTCGTTCGAAAACTTGGCGTCGAAAATGGGATCGTCGCCGGGCGACAGGCCGAGCTCTTCGCGCAGGTCATAGATCGGCTCCGACCATTCGCGAGTGACGAAGCGGGCGAAGCGGGCAATGACGTGACCCATCCCCGGTACCAGCGCCTGTACCTTGGCCAACGTTGGATAGGGCGGCAGCACCGGGGGATCATGGGCAGAGAAAAACGAAAACGGCGCCAGCACATATGACGCCCAGGGAATGCCGGTCACCTCGGCGATGATCGGCCCGGCGTAGGCGAGTTCCCCGCTGACCAGCAGATCAGCGCCGCCATCAGCCTTTACGGCAGCTAGCAGGTCTTCGTAGCTGTCGCGGATGGCGGGAAAGAGAAACTCGCGAAGACCGCGCTCAGTTCCCTTCTTGATGTCGTAGATCATGGCAATCAGGACGCTGTCGTGGGGGTTCTGGTCGGGGCGGATGCGATGAAAGCCGATGCCGAGCGGCTCGATCTTGGCGCGAAACATCTCCGGGACGGCGAGGACAGTGTCGTGGCCGCGGCGGCGCATCTCGAGCGCGAGCGCGATCAGCGGATTGACATCGCCGAAGGTGCCAAAGGTGGTGAAAACAATCCGCATGCGGTGAAGTGGAATCTCCAATATGACGGTAGCTGATTGTAGAGACCGCTGGAAGGGTGTTAAGCGAATGTTTTACAGAGGGCTTCTTGTAAACCGCCATCCGTCAGCGGGCGTTGAGAAGCAGTTCAAGAACCGTCTTCGAGAAGCTCGTGTCTGTTTGGAAGCACGCTTTGATGAAGGATTCTGCTGATGAACACGCCGCGTTTTAGGGGCTTGTAGAAGACGACGTGTTTCCCCTCTTCAATTCGCCGAAAGCCGGAGTGAATCGAATCGCAACGCCGACCAAGGCCTGGATCGAGCGCAACCCGAGCGAAGCAGGCAGTCAGACCGTCGAGATAGAGTTCAGCTTGCTTCGAACCCCACACGTCGGTGGTGTAATCGGCGATATCTGCGAGGTCTACTTCAGCCAGGACCGATAGGCGGTACTCGCTCAAGCGGTTCGTCTTCCAGTGACTTCAGCGCGCCTGCGAATCCGTTCGCGGATTCTCCCAATGACATCGCCCTTGGCTTCGCCGCTGTCGATACCTGCCTGAACCGCGTTGCGGAGAGCCTCAAGCCTGGCCTGATCTTCCCTATCGTCCTCTTCCAAGGCGCGCAATCCAGCGCGAAGCACTTCGCTCGCATTGGCATACTGCCCGCTCTTGATCTTGGCGTTGACTAGCTCGTCCATCTCGGGGGTGAGGTTGATGTTGCGGGTTGGCATTCCTTGATTCCTCATGCGTAGGATAGCTTCGTTGCCAATAGTTGGCAATCTCTAAACCTCAGATTCAAATTTCATGCTGCCTAAAAACAACGACTCCAGCTCATGTCGGTGTAAAAGACAACGTAATACCACTGGCTTTCCAGACGGTGAACACGGGGAACGCTGCAAGGTATACCAGTAAACTTTCCGGAGGAACCATTCTTGGCCATGGGCGATAGCGAGTCGGTTGGGTCAAAGAGAAGATACATCACAGTGTCGCCAGCACAGGGGAACCCCCAACCGTCCCATTCGACATGGCGCAGATTGCCGTCTGGCGGATTCGACTGCGCCAGAACCTCGGCTTTGTATGCTTTAGACCAAAGAAACCACCGGGTCGCAGTACGCATCTCGAGTGAAATCTTGACTAAGGCCCAGGAAACGGCGCCATAGACGACCAACATAGTGAGGACAGCTAGAGCTCGGCGTGGTCTATCTCGAACGCCGTTTACCATGGCGATGACGAGTAAACCTAAGCCGATGATCGGCGTAACGATCAAGACAAAGAGGAGTGCGCCGACGTCATAGCTGTGCGGCGCAGTCAAAGTCGGGATAAAAATGACGAACGCGCCTGCTGCTGCATAAAGCGGCAGCCGCCAGTCGAAGCGATCTGCCTTGGCCTTTTCTCCACCATACGAACGCTCCTGAGCTTGGCTCGAAGCCGTCAGCTTTCACTGTTGCGTCAGCATGCGCCTCGTCACCGATGCTTTCGTTCTAGAAGCTCGCCTCAAACACCTTAAATCGCCGCTCCAATTCAAATTGCTGCGCGGCTTTTTCGCTTCCCTTCAGAAAATCAGCGCACTTGCCGGTCGCCTCATTTTTGCCAAGTTGACCAACGCAGGCGATTACTGGTTGGGTAAAGCTGTCACCTGACTTTGGCGTCACCCATAGACTCTGGCCGGGAAGGAAGTTGTGCTCCAGGCCGGTGCGGACCATGTTCTTCAGCTCCGGATAAGTGAAGCGGTAGGTATCCACGGCTCGAACGTATTCATGAGTGAGGTCGATGCGGGAGACGCCTTCGTCGTCGGTTGAGAGCGCGATGGGGACGCCGTATTTGCGGTACATGATGAGCGGATGATCGCGGCCTTTTACGTTAAGGATCACGTCGTTGCTGGTGAGGTTGATCTCGACCATGATGTGCTTGGCTGCCATCTCTTTGAGCAGCTCGTAGGGATGGTCTTCGTCCATCACATCGACACCGTGGCCGATGCGCTCGGCGTGGCCTTGCTCTATGGCGTCGCGGATGTGGAACTTCAGCCCCTCGGGCGGAACGAGGCCGAGCGCGATTTCCCCGGCGTGGAGGCTGATATGTGCTTTGGGATAGAGCGCGTGTAAGGCGTCGATCATCTGCATGTGCAGGCGGTATTCGGTCATCGCGACGTATCCGTCTTCGGGCTGGACGAGGTTGATGCCGACCACGCGCGAATCGGCCGAGGCAAGCTCGAAGCCGAGCAGGATCTGGGCGAAGACGCTGTCGGGCGGCATGGCGCGGAGCACCTGGTAGAGATAGCGAATCTCAACCTTGCAGGCGGGCGTGGCGCCCGGTTTCCCGCAGCCTTCGAGTTCGCTGCGCTGGGCTTCGGCTTTGTCGAGATCGGCGCGGATGGCGGGAATCAAGTCGCGCAGCCCGGCGTCAAGCATCAGCTTGCGATATTCGGCAAAGTCGGCGTGATAGCCGATCTTTTCGGCCATCGCGGCCGCCTGCAGGAATTGCCCTGGGGTGTGCATGATCTCGAGATACTGTTCGTTCTCCGCGGCGGCGCGGGTGGCGATCTCGTCGAGCCATTCGCCGAGGTGGCTGCCCTCGAGAACTTCGAAGCGCGCGAATGTATCGAAGAACTGGTCGTGGCCGGACTTGCCGGAGACGGGGACGTAGGTCCGCATGGAAAGCGAATCGATGAGCTGGTCGTAGAGGTGCTGGGCATCTGGATTGGTGGGAGGCGTCACGCTGTCGGCGCGGACGCGGCCCTCTCCACACACCGGCTGCGGCGGGATGCTACGGGTCTGGGCCATGGGCTTGACGATGGCGAGCGCTGTAGTGTCGATGCAAAGGCCGTCCTTGGCGGCGTCGTGAAGGAAGGTCTCGGCGTAGATGCCTCCGCTGAGATGGTAGTGGAGGTCGGTGCCCTTGGGCATAGCGTAGAGAAATCCGCGGAGGGCGACGGGGCCGGACTTGGTGGCTTCGTCGAGGGCGCGCGCGGCGCGGGCCTCGCCGGAGGAAACGACCGCCGGTTTCGCTTGGGCGGTGGCATTGTGGGCGGCGCTGAGGGCCAGGATCGTGGCGATTGCCAAAACCGCGGACAAGGCACGTACTTCGACTCGCGTGGCGAGGGATCCCTCAAGATGCCAAGCCGTCTGGAGATGAAAAATTGGTTGAGTTCGCCGGAGATAGTAGTTATTCAGTAGCATGGTGCTCCGTGAGGTTTTATTGAAAATGCCGCTGCGTTGCGTTGGCACAAGTTTATGGCATCGGGGCAAATATTCCGCAGTCTTGTTTGCGCTGATGGCGTCTGTGCATGTGACTCTGGGAATTGCGCAGACGGCCGGGCCCGCCAATGACTGGCTGAAGCCGGTGCCGTCGTTTCCAATGGCCGCCAGCAATCTGACCATCAATCAGCACACGGAACTCGGCAAGCCGTTCACTGTCGCAGGGCAATGTGGCGCCTTTATGGGCGAGCAGAATGGCAGCTTTGAAGCATGGATATTCCCGGTGAAGCTGCTGAGTCATTTTGTTATCTCCGCCGCGGTCGAGGGCTATGCGGTGCCCATCGACCTAAACGCCGACGCTGCCGAGATCGAGGTCGCGCCCGACCACACGACCATCACCTACGCGCATATCGCGTTCACGGTGCGGGAGATTCTCTTTGCGACGCGCTGCGATAACGCCGCCGACACAGGCGCGGGAATCATCGCGCTCTTCCAGATCGAGGCGAGGCGGCCGGTGACGCTGACATTTTCGTTCACTCCAGAAGTAAGGCGGATGTGGCCGGCCCCAAACTATGGGCCGCCGGGACCGGAGTGGGTGGGCAACACCACGAGTGGCTATTACGTACTCCATGAAGACTTCCCCGATCTCGCCGGAGCCATTGCCATGCCGGGAACTCATCCGGGGATTCTCGCGCCGTTTCAGGAGAAGCCAAAGACTTATCCGCTGCAATTGATTTTGGACTTCGATCCCAAACGCGACAGCGGCAAATATTTTCCGCTGACGATGGCAGTTGGCACCACTCCTGAGACGGCGACAAAAGCGGCGCTGGAAAAGAAGCTCGCCGCGATGACCACCGGAGCGCAGCAACTCTACGAAAAGACCGCTGACTACTATGCGCACTTTTTTGACGACAAGCTCACCGTTGAAACTCCCGACAGGCAATTCGATGAGGCGCTGAAATGGGCGGAGATCTCCATCGATCAGGTGCAGGTGCGTCATGGAAACGAGGTCGGGTTGGTTGCGGGATTCTATTCTTCGGGAGACTCGGCGAGGCCCGGATTCGGCTGGTATTTCGGGCGCGACACCCTCTACACCCTCTTTGCGGTGAACAGCTATGGCGACTTCCAGCTGACCCGCGAAGCGCTTGATTTCCTCATGAAGCGCCAGCGCGACGACGGCAAGATGCCGCATGAGTGGTCGCAGACCGCCGACCTGGTCGATTGGAAGAGCTTTCCCTACGAATACGCCGCGGCGGATGCGACTCCCCTGTTCATCATGGCGATGGAGGACTACATCGACGCCAGCGGTGATGTTGTGTATCTGCGCAAGAACTGGACGGCTGTACAGAAAGCGTGGGAGTTCGAACGCACGCATGATTCTGACGGCGACGGCATCTATGACAACTCGCAGGGCACGGGTTGGGTCGAGAACTGGGACCCGTATCAGATGCCGCATCAAGAGATCTATCTGGCCGCACTCGATCAGCAAGCCAGCGGGGCAATGGGGAGGTTGAGCCAGCAGATGGGTGATGCAGCAGGCGCGCAGGCGGCGGAGGCGCGGGCCACCGCGGTCGCCGCGAAGATCGAGCAGGAATACGCGGGAAGCATGTACGCCTTCAGCTACAACGGCGCCAATGGCCTCGATAAGACCGCGACTATCTATCCCGCGATCGCCTGGTGGGACGGCCACTACTCGCTCAAGCAGCCGGACGCGATGTTTCGGCGGTGGGACTCGGCCGAGTTCTCAACCGACTGGGGATTGCGCGACGTGGGCAATCACGAAGCAATCTTCGACCCAATCAGCTATCACCAGGGGCCGGTGTGGCCGCTCTTCACCGGCTGGGGATCGATCGCCGAATACCGCACCGGAAGGCCGCTCTCCGGCTACGCGCACCTGATGCAGAACGCGAATCTGACCTGGCAGCAGGACCTAGGTGCGGTGACCGAGCTGCTTTCGGGAGACTTCTTCGTACCTTTCGGCCGCAGCACGAGCCATCAGATGTGGTCGTCGGCTATGGTCATCACTCCGGCAATTCGCGGGCTCTTTGGACTCAGTTTCAATGTCGAAGCCAAGGCCGTCGTCGTTGACCCACATCTGCCGGCAACCTGGCAGGGCGCGACGCTGCATCATGTCCCGGTGGCAGGCGGGAGTGGTGATATCTCTTTTCATCGCGAGGGTGCGATGCTGGTGGTGCGGTTGAGCGGTGCTCCTGCGGGTGTTAGATTGCGCGCCAAATCGTCGGCAGACAATACAGACGGTAAAAACGAGCTGCGCCTGCCTCTCGACGCCGTCGAGGTCGGCATTCCGGCGGAGCTGCCGCTGCCCGGAGCGACTACCAGTCAGCTAAAAGTCCTTGCCGAACGGCATTCAAAGGGCACGCTCGAACTCGATCTGGAGGCGCAAGGTGGAGCGGTCTACGATCTGCCGATTCGTCTCAACGGAGTCACCGATAAACAGCTCTCCATCGACGGCGGAGAGCTCAAGGAAGGGGTCTGGGCAACCATCGCGCCCCGCACGCTCACATGGTGGGCGGAGGGCGGAAGCTCGGTTTCAGGAGCGAGCACGATGAGGATCCTGAGCGTGAAGTTTCCAGATGGTGCCGGCTACCAACAGCAGACCGTTCGCGTGAAGTGGTAGCGTGATCAGGAACCGCGAGCCGCGGTTTGGCGAGCGCGGTTTGGATTGCTATACTTCATAAGGCAGCCAGTACATCGGCGCCCTACCGGAAGATGGCCCGACCTTCCCGCAGAATTCCTTGGAACTCCCAAGGCCAGATAGCTCAGTGGTAGAGCGCGGCCCTGAAAAGGCCGGCGTCGGCGGTTCGATCCCGTCTCTGGCCACCACATTCTAAAAGACTTAGCAGTAACCAGATCTAGCTCAAATTAGTCGAAGACACATATTGGACACATTCTGAATACCAGACGGCACCTCTCAGGATCACGCTGTCAGGCGCTGTGTGCTATCTTCTTTTGCACCGCTTCCACAATCTCCCTCCTCTCTGACCGCGGCTTCAGCTTGCTCCAAATTTCGCGGGATACGCTGCCGGTCTTCACGATGTGCGCCCGAGCAAGATCGGCATACCGTTCCGTCATCTTGATGTTGGAATGTCCGAGCAGCTTCGAGAGCTCGTAAGGATCACCGCCGGACATCATGGACCAAGACGCGTAGGTGTGGCGCAGGTCGTGGAAACGGAAGTCTCGAATCTTCGCTCGTTCGACCCAACCTGTCGCGAGGACGGTGGCTACGACAGCATTCCGCTGCCGTCTCTGGTGGTTGCCTTCAAGGAACATGATGCCATCGTCGCCTGCTTCGATGAGGAGGGGCAGTACATGCTGGAGGGACGCTCGGAGCCGATCTTGGGTGTGATCTTCAACCCGCAGGAAAGTGCAGAGGTCAGACGCGCGGTGCGCGCAGTCGGACGGTTCGTCGCCCTGAATCATGAGCTCTTCCAGTTGGTGGAGGAGTTTCAACAAGAGTGGGAGGAACGCGATGGAGATACACGTGTCGATCGGAGAGAACCGGTGCTTCGAACTGCGTGAGGCGCTACTGGTCTACGGAGATCGCCAGCGCAGCTTCGTGACCCGGCACCAGGTGGTGCTTCACAAGAATGCTCCGCCTACTCTCGAAGCTGCCCAGCCTCTCACCATCGCCTTTGTCGAATCACTCATGCACTCGCTTTATGGCGGCTCCGCGGCCGAGGTGTTGCCGGAGCATGTTCTCGCCAAAGGCGATCGCATGATTGTGTGGTGGACTCCTGCCTGCCGCCGGCAGATGTTCTATCAAAACTCCGAACTGAAGGCTGCCGAACTGAACGGACGCATCTTTCCCCAGCCCGCTTTGGTGTGGCGCGTAGACGGCCTCGATCTCAAGATTCGGGCGCTGATCGAAAATAAGCGGCCAAGCGCGGAGATGAAACTGGCTGTCGCTCCCTTCTGGAACCTCTCGGACGATGGGCGCGTTTGCGTCGGCACGATGCGTCATCCCCGATACTGCCTCCGTGAACAGCATCTCCGAATGGGAACGCGGCTTCTACGAAAGCGCCTTCACACACGCCAACGTCGGCCGCCTAACCCGCCATGACGGAGGGTTTGAGGGGCTTTGGACAAGCCTGGCGGACAAGCAAAAACGATTTCCGGTTAAGACGCTGATCCAGTTGTCGCCGACGCTAGGGCAATTCGTGCACGGGGAGAGGGGGTAGTATGCGCATCGAGCATACACTCCCGCCAGACCTGCTCAGCCGGCGCGCCATCCGTGTTCTGGTGATCGGCGCGGGTGGTACGGGCAGCGCCATCGTTATGGGCTCCCGTATCTCGACCAGGCAATGCGAGTATGGGGCCATCGGTATGGCATCGAAGTCGCCATGATGGACGCCGACACGGTCCCCGAAACGAACTGCGTCCGGCAACCCTTCTCGGCCTCCGACATCGGCCAGAACAAGTCCACTGTCCTGATCAATCGCATCAATATGTTTTGGGGCACAAACTGGTCGGCGATCCCCAATCACTTTCACCCGCGGTCCTTCGACCGCAATCAGGACTGGTGCCCGGATATTGTGATCGGTTGCGTCGATACACGTAAGGCGCGAAAAGCGATTGACGAGTCCTTCTCGAGAATTCTGAGCCAAACCTTCAAGAGCGACAAGGAAGCGGACGTCGTTGCGATCCATCCGAGTGAGGACTCAGACGGTGCGTGGCCGAGCTATGACCTCGAAGAAGACGCCGAGTTCGATCTGGCTACGGAACTTGCAGAACACCTCGTTCCCGGTCAGGTGGCCGTGTTGCTCGAAGTAGGAGCCGAGAATCTACGCTATCTGACCGGACAGGCGATTGCCGTGAATGCCAAAGACGGTGTCGTGGAGCCGACCCTGAGCGACATCTACCGGAAGGCGGCCCGCGCGTTCCGAGTGCCCGAGAGCGAGATCACGCGCGCCGAGTACTGACTTAGGGAGGCTCAGCCACAAGGTCTCCGGAGCGGAGACTGATTGAAGGATAGCCGTAAGGGGATGCGTCGCCCGTTGTCCTCATGAAAAGAGTGACGGCTCTCCTTCCCCTTCCGGCTCCCGGAAGTTCCCAAGCCCAACTCCCACCAAGCGAAACCTCTGCCTGGGACCGAGTTCGACGCGGTCCCGCAGAGACAGTGCGATCTGCGTTAATTCCTCACACGAACCCGGCGGCGACGGCGGCGTCAGGCTCCGAGTAAGTATCTGGAACTCTGCCGTCTTCAGCTTGAGAACCACCGTGCGCGCGATCCTCGCCTCGTTGCGCGATGCCGTCCAGGTCTTCTCCGCGAGGCGTCGGATCATGGGATCCGTCTCCACCAACAGAACATCCGTCTCAAAGGTGTCCTCGGCTGAGATCGACTGCGTCGGCCGGTTCGCCTCCACTGGATTATTGTCGATTCCCCGCGCGAGTTCGTAGAGCCTTTGCCCATAGCGGCCAAACAACTCCTGCAAATCCTCGATAGATCGAGTTCGCACCTCGCCCGCGGTTCTCAATCCCAGTTTCGCCAGCTTCTCTTCCGTGACTTTGCCGACCCCCGGAATGCGGCCAACCGGCAATGGTCTCAGAAAGCCTTCCACCTCCGCAGGCTGAATGACAAAGAGTCCGTTCGGCTTCCTCCAGTCCGACGCAATCTTCGCCAGGAACTTGTTAGGAGCGACGCCGGCGGAGGCCGTCAGGTGCAGTTCCTCGCGAATCTGCTGGCTGATCGTGCTAGCAACTTTGGTCGCTGTGGCCAAGCCAGTCTTGTTCTCGGTGACATCGAGGTAGGCTTCGTCGAGCGACAGCGGCTCGATCAGGTCCGTGTGGCGGAAAAATATTTCGCGAACGGCGCACGATACCGCGCGATAGCGGGTGAAGTCCGGTGGAACGAAGATAGCCTCAGGGCAAAGGCGTTCGGCATGCGTCGCGGCCATCGCCGAGCGCACGCCAAAGCGCCTGGCTTCATACGAGGCCGCGCAGACGACCGAACGCTTTCCCTTCCAGGCCACGACCACAGGCTTGCCGCGCAGCTCCGGGTTGTCCCGCTGCTCGACAGACGCATAAAAAGCGTCCATGTCGATATGTACGATCTTCCGCCCGATCATCCTGCCACCATGGTAGGACGGTCTGCCAAGGCGACGCCGCTCGACCTACGGTGAAGGCAGAGACCGGCGACGCTGGGCGAAGCCACAACACCACTGAAAATCGAGAGGATTCGGGCGCCTTTGGACTGCATTTTGTGTGCGAGATGTGTGCTCCACTCGAGGGTATGTTAGGGAATTCTGTCGGGCATTGGCAGGCCGGGCGGCGACCCTGCTGCGGGGTCAATTTTGCGACCGTCAACCGAAATAGAGACGTCGGGATACTTAGTAAGGTAGAGCGCGAACAGTTCTGAAATCTCCTCAATGACTCCCGCTTCCGGCTGTTGTATCTGACCAGTCCTGTGAGGCTTGCTGATGGGTGCGACCACAACACAGGGCCGCGTGGGCGCTTCGGCCTTTCATGGCCGTCGGCGCAGTTCCGGTCGGATGACCGGCTACACGGAAGTGAACCCCTGCGGCAGGATTACTTCTCAATAGCCGACAATCCACAGAACGCCGCAACGCTATCAGGTCAGCGCTCGCTGAGGGACTCGCCCTGATTACCTCAACTATCGGAACGATCTTGGAAACGGAATGGCTTTTCCAACCGTGATTTTGGCCGCAAGGCAAAATTCGGTGAAAATGATCCTTCCGTCACGATGCATCTACTTCGCAGCTTTCCTCTTAGTCGCAACGAAGCGCGATCATAGGGTCTATTTGTGTCGCTCGACGAGCGGGAATGAAGCAGGCGAACAGGGCAATGCCTGCTAGCAATATCGAGACCGCGCTCAACGTGATTGGATCGCCGGGCGCAACCTCGAATAGCAGACTGCGGATCGAACGCGAGAACAGCAACGATCCAGCGAGCCCGATTCCGCAGCCTGCCGCAATCAGAACAAGCCCCTCGTGCAGAACCATCCCGACCACGGCCGCTCGGCTTGCGCCCAGGGCCATCCGAATGCCGATCTCCCGAGTTCGTTGGGCAACTGTATAGTGCATCATCGCGAAGATACCCGCTCCTGCGAGCCCCAGCGCGAGTGCGGCGAATAAACTCAGGAGCAGCGTTTGAAAGCGGCGCGGCGCATTTTGTTCCTCAAGTCGCGCACTCATCGCGGTCACGTCGGTGAGGACCGCGGAACGATCGAGGAAGCTGATCGCATCGCGAAGATCGGCGACACTCGCGTCTGTATACACGACGAGATTCTCGGTGTCATCCAGTGCTTGTGCTTGCGTCTCATAAATCTGCGCAATCGGTGAGCGCTCAAGGCCGCTGCTGTGCATATCTTTGACGACGCCGATCACTCGAACCCATTCATCGTTGCGCCCGCGCGGATCAAAGCCTTTGATCCCTTTCCCGATGGGATCGTCGCCCGGCCAATATCGGCGTGCCATGGTTTCGTTGATGATGACCACGGGGGTCGTGTTCTTTGTATCTGCATCACTGAAAAAACGGCCCCTGAGCAACGGGATGCCCAGCGCCTGGAAATAATCGCCGCCGATAGTCGCCCAGGTCATGGGAGTCCACTGCTGAGGGGACTCGAGCGGCCGCCCTTCCACGGCGCGCAGGCCGAACCTTGCTTCGTTGCCCGAATAGAACAGCGTGCTGATCGCGCCGACCGCCTTCAGTTCTTGCAAGTCGCCAATGCGCGTGATCGCATCGCTATAAAGCGCAGCGCGCCGATCGGGTGGAAGCGCGCTGCTGAACCGGAGCGTCCCCGCCAAGACGCGAGATGTGCGGAATCCGGGATCGACCGACTGAACGGCAAAAAAGCTGCGAATCAGCAGCCCAGCCCCCGCAAGGAGCACAACGGCAAAGACGACCTGTGCCACGAGGAACGCACGGCGCATTCCCTCCGAATGGGTTGCGCTGGTGTTCCGCAGGTTGCTTATTTGTGAGATTCGCATCGCCGGCGCTAATCCGAACAGCAATCCGGTTGCGAGTGATAAGCCCAGACTAAATAGCAGCACCGAGAAATCAAGGCGCGCTTCTCCAAGCCGGGCGATGCCATGCGGAGCCAGCGCAAGGATGGCTCGGATGCCGAGCGCTGCGAAGGGCAGACCCAGCGCCCCGCCAATACAAGCAAGGAGCAGGCTCTCTGTTACCAGTTGCCGAACAATGCGTCTGTTACTCGCTCCAAGCGCACTCCGTACTGCAATTTCCTGTCTGCGGACCGCGCCTCGTGCGAGCAGCAGGTTTGCGACATTCGCACAAGCGATCAACAAGACGAGGAGTACCGCTCCAGACAAGATGGCGAGCGTAAACGGAACGGTTTTGCCGTTAATCTGCGCCGCTAGCGGGACAAGGCGCATGCCACGGTCCGCGTTGTCGCTCGGATATTGCGCTGCGAGACCTTGGCTGATCACTTCCACTTCCGCGCGCGCATCATCGAGAGTCGCACCCGGCCGGAGTCGGCCGAGAATTGGACCGAAACCGTGGCCTCTTCCGCTTCGCCGGGTCTGCCACCCCGGGATCGCGGAAGCAGGAGTCCAGAGAAGAGTTTTTTCGGAAGGGAAGGCGAACCCCTGCGGCATAACGCCGACGATTTGTGACGTCAGCCCGTTCAACTCCACCGTCTGACCGAGGACACGGGGTGAACCGCCAAACCGCGTTTGCCACAACCGATAGCTCAGCACCACCTGGTGTCCATCGGGTTCGTCGGTACTGAAGGCTCGGCCCAGCACTGGGGCGCGACCCATGAGGCCGAAGAAATTGCCGTAGACCGCCGCATATTCGATCCAGTCCGCTGTGCCGTTGCTCGTAAACGACGCTTCGACTTCTCTGTAGGTCGCCAGGTTTTCAAGGGTTCGAGTCCGTTTCCTCCAATCTTCGAAATTCGGCACGCTGGTGTTGTTTTCGAGGGAATTGTTCACCTTATCGGTGGCCCACAGGATCACAATGTGGTCCGGATCCTGATAAGGAAGAGCGTTGAGCAGAACGGCGTGGACAACGCTGAAGATTGCGGTGCTCGCGCCAATCGCGAGAGCGATGGATAAGATTGCCACGGTGCTTACGAGCGGATTCGAGCGCAGGCTTCGCACACCATAGCGAAGATCCTGCAGGATGGTTTCAAGCCAGAGGAATATCTCGGTCTCGTACGACCTCTCACGCGAGAGTGTTGCACTGCCGAAACGCCGGACCGCATCTCTCCGGGCATCTTCGTGGCTCATACCAGCAGCGACATTGTCAGCAGTTCGTGCGTCGATGTGATAACGCAGTTCTTCCTCAATTTCGTTACTGACCCTTGCGGGTCGGAGAAGGTTTGCCAGACGGTTGAACCACGCCACGTTTGCTCTCCTATGAAAACTGCAGGACGCGAGCCACCGCGCCAGTCAAGGCGGCCCAACTCTTTTCTTCGTCTGCCAATTGCTTTCGACCCATAGCTGTTATGGAGTAATAGCGGGCGCGGCGATTATTCTCTGAGACACCCCACTCAGAACGCAGCCAGCCCGACTGTGTCATGCGGTGCAGCGCTGGATAGAGCGAGCCCTCTTCTAACCTGAGGATGTCCTCCGAGACCTGTTCGATGTGCAGCGTGATCCCGTAGCCGTGCATCTGCCCTCGCGAAGCAAGAGTCTTGAGTACCAAAAGGTCAAGTGTGCCTTGGAGGCGGTCATTGGTGTGCTTACGCATGGTCTCCTATAGCCAGCTATGGAACCATAGTGTGCCCAAAGCGCATTCGATGTCAAGCCACCTCGTTACTCCGTTCTTGCCGGTGAGTTTCCTTCTTGGCACCTCCTTAGCTCATCCGCATCGGCGCATTGAACAAGCGACTCCCAGTTTCCGAGTAACGGGCCATTCGGAAGTGATCCTGCGAGAGATACCCCTAAAGCGCACCGCGATAAACCAAGAGTAAAGTAGTGGATAACGCTTCAGTTGAGGACATAAATGGCGCAAAGGATGCTGCTTGGGTTAGTCGCTGCGATGTTGATTCTGCCCTGCTCCGCTCAACAGGCTGCCGGGGCCGGGCCCTACAAGGTCTTGCAAACGGTCAAGGTTGGCAGCGACGGCGGGTACGACTACGTTTATGCGGACGCAGCTGCCCGCAAGCTCTACATACCGCGGCTTGGGCCGAACGGCCAGATCACCGTCTTCGACCTCGACACGCTGAAACCGGCCGGCGAGATCACGAATACGAATGCCCATGGGGTCGCTGTGGATTCAGCCTCTCATCACGGCTTCGCCAGCAGCAAGCCGGTTGCGATGTGGGATTCCAAGACACTCGCGCCAATTAAGACAATCGATATACAGGGCGAGCCGGACGGCATTCTAAGCGACGCCTACAATGGGCGAATTTACATTCTCAGCCATGAGGCGCCGAACGCCACAGTGATCGCGGCGAAGGACGGCTCGGTGGTGGGTACGATTGACCTCGGCGGCGAGCCAGAGCAGGCAGTCTCAGACGGCAACGGCCACATTTACATCGACATTGAAGACAAAGGCAACATCGCCGTCGTCGACGCGAAGACGCTCAAGGTGACAGAGCACTACGATCTCCAGGGTAAGGGTGCGGGATGCGCCGGCCTAGCGATGGACGTGAAAAACAACATTCTGTTCGCCGCCTGCCGCAAGCCCCAGACGATGGTGATTCTCAGCGCTCTTGACGGGAAAATCCTCGAGACGCTTCCCATCGGAAGCGGCACTGATGGCGCGACTTTTAATAGTCAGAAAATGGAGGCCTTCACCACCCTCGGAGAAGGCACCCTGGCCGTGGTGAAGGAAAGTAGTCCAATGAGTTTTTCCCTGGAGCAGACGTTGAAGACACTTCCGCGAGCGCGAACCATAACGCTCGACCTCAAGACCGGCCGCATATTTACGATCACGGCGGAGTTTGGTCCCCCGCCCCCTCGTGCCCCCGGTGAAAAATGGTCACGGCCGCCCATGATTCCCGGGACGTTCACAATTCTGGAAATAGGAAAGTAGTGGCTTCTATTGTGGTCCAAGGTTCGGAACTTTCTGTTCGACCTGGGGCATCAACGGCTCTTTTGGACCCAGCAGGACCTGTAGCCCCACGTAAGCGATCCAGGTTGGTTGGCTGTTATTGACCGACACTGTCTGGAAGCTAGTGCCTCCCATCAGCAGCAGTATCAGGTTCTTTTGCTTGTTGAGGGCCTGGCGTCCGCCTAGCCCGAGTGTGGTTTGCCGCTGCTTCGATTGGCCGGTGGCAAACTCCCCGACTCCCCGTCCGGCGGGTAAGCGGTTTGCATCCTGTTGATCGTAGATTTCCGCATAGGCCTCGGTGCTGTCGCTGAACTCGTGACCGATGATCATGCCGCGAATCCAGCTTTGCGGCAACGACTGATTGCCGAAGTGATAGCCCACCTCGCCATCGATGCGTACGGGCCCAAGGCGCGCATTCGCTTCAAGCGGCAGCAGGAAGTCCGGGCCGGAGGCGACCACTCCGCGCCGCACACTGCCCGTGGGGTTGTTGAGCGAGAGCTGCGGATAGGTGCCGACGCTGAAGTTGACGACGGGCTCGCTGGCGCCTCCTTCACCGGCTGGAGTCTTGTTAACGAGTGAAGGCGTACGGCCGATCCAGGGATCTCCCGGATGATGTTGGTAAAAGCGCCATTTCACGCCCAAAAGACTTTCACCCAGGCCGGCCAGCACGCTGCCGGGGACGACAGGCTGAGTTTCGCTGACCGGTGGAAGCACGCGGTTTTCTTCGATGGCAATAGGCAGTTCGTATTTCAGCTGAATGCGATCGCCGAGTCCGTAATTGATATCGAAGTCGGGCACCTGATAGGCGCCAGCTGCGGGATTCCGATCGCCGACCCAGCCGAAGTTAATCTCCCAGTGCTTGTTTCCGGGAGTTTCGGGGTCATCGGTACGAAATGGCGGTCCAGCTTGGGCCACGGCATGTGCAACTATGCCCGCCGACAAAAGTAAAAGAGTGCCGACCCGGAATCGGGGACAGAGACAAGTCATTAGGTTTGGGTCGGCCCCAGATTTCGATAAGGATTCAGGGAGTATCCACTTCTTGCGTCAGCAATCAAGATTTAATTCGCCAGCATAGGCGGGCTTCCATTTTGACGACGGGGATGTCTCTCGGGACTCACAGGTTAGCCGTTTAAGACCTCATGCTCCGGGGCGCGCATCTCTCTCGTTGCGGCGAGTTCAATGGCAGAAATCTCAAATTGAAAGAGTGTGCCCTTACCAACCGTGCTTTCCAGCAAAAGCTCGGTTCCGTGCTTTTCCACGATCCACTTTGCCAGGGCCAGCCCAAGTCCCGATCCTCTGGCGCTGCCGCCACGCGCCCGATCTACTCGGTAGAATCTCTCAAACACCCGTGAATGGTGTTCCCGAGCGATGCCGATTCCTGTGTCGCGAACACTGAAGATTGCTTTTCCGTGCTCACATGAAACCTTCAGAGTCACCAATCCGCCGGGTGGTGTGTAGCGCGCGGCATTGTCGAGCAAAATAGTTAATAGCCGCTGCAGGCTGTTAGGGTCGGCCAGCACGAATAGGGCGTCCCGATCGGTCGCCACGGTGAAATCGAGCAACGCCGTGCGCATCGCCGTCTTCCATTTTTCGGCAACCTGATGAACCATGCGATTGGCATCCAAAGTCTCGAAACGCATCGCTTCAGTGCCGGCGTCAACCCGAGCCAGCATCAGCAGGGAGTCAATGAGGCCAGTCATCCGTACCGCTTCCACTTGGACCTGTTCGCAAGCCTCCCGGTATTCATCGTTCACACGCGGCCTCGACAGAGCGACCTCGACTTCCGTCCGGATAAGCGCCAGCGGAGTGCGCAACTCATGCGCGGCGTTAGCAGTAAAGTCGCGAATGCTGCGGACTCCTGACTCGACCCGTTCCAGCATTTGATTGAGAGTCTCGGAGAGTTGAGATATTTCGTCTTCTGTCGGTGAGATCGGAAGGCGTATGTCCAGATTGCGGTCATTGATTCGCCTTGCCTCAGCCGCAATTGCGGCGACCGGCGCCAGGGCTTTGCGGCTCATAAAATGGCCGCCAACCGCTGCGAGAACGAGGACCGCCGGCGTCAGCAACAGCAACCGCATCCCATACTCGCTAAGCAATACCATGGATTTGTTCAGCGCTATTCCAGTTTGCACCGAGTAAGCTCGGCCGTTGGCCTCAATTGCATAGGTGAGCACACGGACGTAACGCGTCCCTTGATGAAATTCAACCGTCGTTCCCAGCGGCGGCACATCGCCTGGCGCCGCTGGTCGCAAACCTTCATCGATCATGCGTTTGGAACGAAAGATCCAGTTCCCATCCTGATCGATCACCTGTAGATATTTTCCGTCGTCTTTGATCTGGTAGATCTCATCGAATTTTTGCTGGAGAAACTCAGGTCTCGCGCCAGGGCCAAGCTCTTTCAGCAATAGCTGCACGTCCTCAGCGCGTTCCTGCAGTTCGTGATACTCCGTCGCAATCAGGCTGCGCCGCAGCATCCACCAGCTCGAAACGCTCAACAAGACCGCAGCCGCAGCGAACATCGCGCAATACCAAAGTGTAAGGCGCAGGCGAATCGGCAGAGGCTTCATAGATATCGCTTTCCTGCTGCTACGGCGTTCGATAAGCTCGACTGCGCCTTCAACAGATATCCAGCGCCACGAACGGTCTGCAGCAATCGTGGAGTGAAATGCGCGTCGATCTTATGTCGCACAGAGTTGACTAGTACGGCAAGCGCATTCGGGGTCACCTCCGTGGTGCCCCCCCAGATCCTTTCTGCCAGTGAGTTCTTGGGCACGACGTGGGGTGCGTTCTCGGCCAGGCATTCGAGCAGCAGGAACTCGGTGCGGGTGAGTTCGATGACCCTTCCTTGCCTTCTGACTTTGTGTTGAACGCGGTCCATAACCATGTCCGCCACCGTAAGCGTCTTGGGTGCTGTCTCGGGCGCGGGCCGGGTGATGGCGCGCAAACGTGCAAGAAGTTCGGGAAACGAGAAGGGTTTGGTCAGATAATCGTCGGCCCCCAGATTTAGACCGCGCACGATCTCGTCTTCTTTATTGTAGGCAGTCAGCATCAGGATGGACGCCGTGCAGCCTCGTTCTTTCAGCACCTGCGCCACGTCGTACCCGCTCAGGCCGGGGAGCCCGACATCCAACAGGATGACGTCGTAATCGCAGTCGAGAGTCTGCTTGAGCCCCTGCGCGCCGTCGTGCGCGAGAGCGACCTCGTGACCATTTTCGGATAGCCCTTTACTCAGAAGAGCCAGCATCCGCGGTTCGTCTTCAATTACAAGAATTCGCATATTCGGCGCGGTGTGCGCTCATGGCAATGTTGAATTCTATTGCAGCACAGGTGTCACCGGTTCTCCACATCGAGAGCGCAATCTTAGAGAAGTTTCACACCTCTGTTAACACTTCTTTAATAAGTCTGGCTAGGTTTGCAGCAGTGACGTTGACCCGGGCGCCAGAGAGGGTTCCACTTTGAACCAGTAATCGTTAACTCTTTTCTTTTTCTCATGACGCTCATTTCCGCGAAAGTCTAACCAATTCATTACAGGTGAAACGACCCATATCGCACGCAAGTCCAGGCAGATTAAGTAGGCGTTACTGAACCGGGAGAAAGAACACAGTTCCTTCAGGTTCACCAGGGCACATTTGGGATGTACCAACCGCTCCAAGCGCCGCAGCAAAAGGAGAGTTATGTTCGCGAAGGCCTTCTCTAAGTCACTCATCCTCGCAGTCCTCATGGCGCCGTTCGTGGCTGGCGCGGCAACGGGAGACAAGAACTCCAGCAGCAATGGTAGCGTGACGGGGACCGTCAAGGACTCAGTCGGCGCAGTGCTACAAGGCGCCCAGATCGTGCTGCAGCCCACGGCGACGACAGTGGCTTCGAATGCTCAGGGCGTCTTCCTGATTACCGACGTGAAGCCCGGCACCTACACCGTGACCACTTCCTACGTCGGATTTGCTGATTCGACAACGACCGTTGTTGTGACTGCCGGCCAGGCGGCAACTGTGAATCCAGCCTTGACCGTCGCGTCGTCGAACCAGCAGGTGATAGTGACCGGGAGCGTCACTGGCGACGCACTCGCGATCAACGAGCAACGAACGTCAGCCAACATTCTGAACGTCATGACTGACACCCAGATCATCGCCTTACCCAACGCAAATATCGCGGACGTGGTGGGGCGGATGCCAGGAGTGACGCTCCAGCGCAACGAGGGCGAGGGGCAATACGTGCAGATCCGAGGCACCGAGCCGCGGCTCAGCAATACGACGATCGATGGGGTGGTCGTTCCCGGCCCCGACAACGAGGTCCGGCAGGTCGATCTGGATGTGATTCCAGCCGGAATCGCCGGAGCAGTGGCCATCAACAAGACCCTCTCTGCGAACCAGGACGGTGACGCGATCGGCGGCTCGGTCGACATTCGGCTCAAGCAGGCGACCTCCGATCAGCTCGGCTTATTTCTCGAATTCATCGGTGGCTATACGCCAATTGCCGATACTCGAAACGTCTTCACGATCAATTCGTCGGCAGGAATGCGCTTCGGCCCAAGCACCAAAGAGGGCAAGCGCTGGGGGCTGATGGTCGCGTATAGCTACGACTACAACGGCCGCGGCATCGACGACATCGAACCCACTCCAGATCTGAACACTGACGCCAACGGCAATCCAACTACCGAGACTTATGACAAGCTGTCGGAGAGGGAATATCTGTACGACCGCACGCGTTATGGTTTCGCCGGCGCGCTGGATTATAAGCTTGGGGAAAACTCCGACCTCTACGCGCACGCACTATTCTCGAACTTCAGAGACTATGGTCAGAAGTACGAGTATGACTTCAAGAACGATGGCGGCCCCGCTCCGTTGCCCTACACCGGCAGCTCTAGCTTTCACACCAGTGTCCGGCGTCCAAACCTGCAAATTGCGGACCTGGCCCTGGGCGGCAACCACATATTCAATCACTCCTATTTGACTTACGAAATCGCCGCCGCACATTCGCGCTTTGGCGGTGCGGCGGGAAACCCGGGCGCGGACTTCGGCAGCACTGCCGCAAATCCGGATTGCGGCTACACCCCGGCGTTGACGGTCAGCATATACCGCCCACAGTTCAGTTGCGTGAATCCGACCGATGCAGCTACCGATCCGACTCAATACCAAATACAGGACATCAACTTAACATCTGGGCAGGCATCGCAGCTCAATCTCCAGGCTGGCGCAGCGATGGGAATCAACTATCATGCGGGCACGCACGCATCGACCTTTGAGTTCGGGGGACAGTTTCGCAATGAGCATAAAGGACAGGACGCCTATTCGCCGACTTATGACCAGAACGAAATCAGCGGAACCCCTCCTCCTCTCCCGACGATGAGCCCGTTTCTTAGCAATTTCACCAACCCGCATTACTACGGCGGAAGCTACTACCTGCCTCCGGTGACGAACTTTACTCTGCTCACCAACTATCTGACCGCAAATCCGACGGTGCTGCCTCTGGACGTAGCCGCCACCCATCAGAACTCCGACGCGGCCAACTATGACCTTCAGGAAAAGGTGAGCGCCGGCTATGTGATGAATACCATCGAGTTCGGCACTCGCGCTCATTTGCAGACTGGATTGCGCATCGAAGGCACATCGACCTCTACCAGAGGATTCCTGGTCACCACCAACGCGGATGGCAGCTATGGTGGAACCACGACAGAATATGGTGGCGGCTCTTACGTCAATCCACTTCCCAGCGTCCAGTTTCGCTATCAGCTCGACAACGACTCGGATATCCGCGCGGTTTACGCCCGCGCCATCTCCCGTCCCGATCCTTACCAGCTTGTTCCTTATGTCGTCTTTACCCAGGGCGGCGGGACGACAGGGAATGACCTCGTGCAGATCGGCAATACAGCTCTGGTGGCGGAACATGCCAACGACTATGACGTCCTGTACGAGCGGTATCTGCCCTCGGTCGGCATGATTGAGGCTGGATATTTTTACAAGCAAATTGGGAAGCCAATCTATCTTGAGTCGTCCGTGGTTCCCGCCACAGGTTCGCCGCTGTCGCAACTGTATGCCGGCGACGACGCGCAGCAGGAGGTCAACGGCGACCACGCCTATGTGCAAGGCATTGAGTTGGCCTACCAACAGCACTTGACTATGTTGCCCAACGTGTTGAGCGGAGCAAGGATCGACGCTAATTTCACCTATACGAATTCTAAAAACTACAATCTGGTGAACCGCACGGATACGCCTCAGTTGATCGGCCAGGCGCCGTACTCCTGGAACATCGGACCCTCGTATGCCACCAAACGCGCGCTGGTGACGGTGGCGATTTCGCATAACGGCCCGAACATCTATGCCTATCAATACCAAAGCAGCGGGCCGGGCGCTGTCCCTTTTGGTCCGGCTGGACCGAACGGCGACAACGACTTCTATTCGCATACCCAGGTGGATGCGCAGGCAACGTACTACATTGGCAAGGGGTTCACGGCGCTGGCGTCGGGGTTGAATATGAACAACGAAGTCTTTGGCTTTTTCAATGGGAGCACGCAATTCGTCGCCCAGCGTGAATACTATAAGCCGACCTACTCCTTCGGCCTGCGGTGGTCGCCACGCCGCGAGTAAACAAGTTTGGGCCATGCTGCGCTGCACCAGCATGGCCTCTCCCCCTAGATTTGACCTCATTCATGAGTGACACGAGTCTTCATCAGGATTTCGTCGATTCACTACGACCAAGTCCTGATGTAGCGTGGCGTGGACGAGTCCAGATAGATAAGGCCGAAGAAAGACCTTCATGAAAATAATCACAGCCGCTCTTTTGTCTGTTTTGTCTCTGACCTCATTGGTGGCACAGAGCCAGCCAACGGGTCAGTTGACCCTGCAACGTACGATCGAATTGACTAGTGGCACTACAAAGTTCGATCACTTTGCAATCGACCTCAAGGCAAACCAGCTGTTCATTGCGTCTGCCGGAAATCAATCGGTCGAAGTGTTGGACCTCAACTCCGGAAAGGTTGCCAATAACCTGACCGGTTTTGGCAAACCGCACGGACTGGCTTGGCTCGCCATGCCTGGGCGCCTTTACGCGGCGGATGGCTCCAATGCCGACCTAAAGGTATTTGAAGGGTCACCGCTGGCTCAAATCAAAGCGATCAGTCTCTCTGACGACGCCGACGACATGGTTTACGACGCGAAGACCAACCTTCTGTATGTGGGTCACGGCGGCAGCGACACGGCGAATCCGGCCAGAATCGCAGTTGTTGACGCGAACGACCAGTCGCTACTCGCAGACCTTCCTGTCGCCGCCCATCCTGAAGGCCTTGAAATCGACAACACGACTGACCGTATCTTTGCGAATATCGCCGATGCCGCGCAGATCGTCGTGATCGATGGGGCAACTCACGCCCAAAAGGCCGTCTGGAAGCTGACGCGCGCCAAAGACAACGTGCCGCTAGCGTATGACGAAGAAGACCATCTTCTCTTCGTCGTCTGCCGCGCTCCGGCGCGTCTGCTCGTGCTCGACGGCAAGACCGGCAATGAACTAGCCGACCTTCCAGCCGACTCAGGCGCCGACGATATGTTCTACGATGCCGACCTCCATCGCGTGTACGTTATCGCCGGAAGCGGAAGCATCGATGCCTACGAGATAAACGCAGGTCGGAATCTGCGTGCGATCGGTATCACCCGGACTTCCGCCGGTGCGAAGACGGGCTTACTGGTGCCGTCTCAGCATGCACTCTATGTCGGCGCGCCGTCGACCGCCGGAAAGCCGGCGGAGATACTCGTCTACGGAACCAAATAGGCGCATTGTGGAAGGTCGGTGAATGCAAAAATGACTCTAGTCAAACTACATTGGGATTTGGCGATCCGCCTTCTGGTGCTCGTTCTTGGGAGCGTCTGCACGCCGTCGCAGAGTCCGGCCCAAACGTTGCATGGTGCTCCGGCAAAGCTGAAGTTTGTCGTGATCGTCAGCCGCCATGGAGTTCGCTCGCCCACCGGTAGCGCGGATCAGCTCAACCAATACGCCGCTCAGCCGTGGCCGAAGTGGGATGTTCCGCCGGGTTACCTCACTCCCCACGGCGCCCAGTTGATGAGGATCTTCGGTGGTTACTACCGCGCCTACTTTGCAAAGCAGGGTCTGCTGAGTCCGACTGGCTGCGCCGACGCCAAGTACGTCTCCTTCTATTCCGACTCCGATCAACGAACAGTCGAAACGGGAAAATCCCTCGCCGTTGGCATGTTTCCGGGCTGTTCCGTTAATGAGCAATCTGAGCAGCATGCCCTTGCTGAAGGTCAAGCTGATCCTCTCTTCCATTCGCTGGCTGCGGAAGTCGGCTTGCCGGATCGCGATCGGGCGGTTGCGTCCATCGGGGGGCGCATTGGCAACGATCCGGCCGGTCTCACGGATGCCTATCGGTCCGAACTCGAAGAGCTTCAACGCATTCTTCTCGGCTGTGCAACATCATCTCCATGTCCGCAACCGGGTCACACCGCGGCCAAGCTGCTCCTCGACATCCCCTCTAGCCTCGATGCTGGAAAGGGCGATCATCAGGCGGAGCTACGAGGGCCTCTCAATACGGCATCCACGCTGACCGAAAACTTTCTCCTCGAATACACCGACGGTATCCCGATGGACCAGGTGGGGTGGGGCAGGGTCGATCTTGCGACTCTGAAGGAGCTGTTAGATCTCCATACGGCCGCCTCCGATCTGACTCGCCGCTCGTCGTATGTGGCGACGGTCCAGGCATCGAACGCCTTGGCGCATATTGTAAAAACGATGGAACAAGCCGCAACCGGCAAAGCCGTCCCGGGTGCGCTCGGAAATCCCGAAGATCGTGCCATCGTGATGGTCGGCCACGACACCAACCTCAGCAACATCGCCGGAGCGCTGAATATCAACTGGCTCATCGACGGCCGCCGCGATGACACCCCGCCCGGCGGGGCTCTGGTCTTCGAACTATGGCAAGCTCCAACTCCGTCCGGCTACGAAGTACGTGCCTATTACGCCGCGCAGACACTCGAACAGATGCGCAATGTCACTCCGCTCACGTTGGATAAGCCGCCGGCAAGAGCGGATGTATTCCTACCGGGGTGCAGTACAGGGAGTGCGAATTTTCCGTGCGACTGGAAAGCCTTTCAGCAAACCGTGACGACAGCAATTGAGCCAGGGTTTGTAAAGTAAGAAGGCTCAGTAGCAGCTCCCCGTCTGACTTCCGCACTAATCTAAGTCCAGGAGACTAAAGATCAGCTCAACAATCAATATTCAACAGCTCCGATGGGGCAGTTTAGTGATTGAAGTCATAGGAGATTTGAATGCCCTTGCCGTTGGCGGTCTTGATGGATTCGAAGGAAACTCCACCCAGGCCGGCGCCGCGATCATGAACTACCATGCCTCCGATTAGATAGCCGAAGGTGCTGCCGACAATCACGTCGGAGGGGAAGTGCTGGCGGGCGAGGACACGAGAAAACGAGACCGTAGTCGCCATGGAATAGACGATCAGCTTCGTCCGCCAACCCGGATATTCAGTCGCCACCACGTGCGCGAAACTCCAGACATTAATGCAGTGTTCCGAAGGCATCGAGGTGCCATCGGGCCAGGTTTTGGTACCGTGCGGCCAGAATCTTCCTGTCCCGTCACCTTGCTTCGGGTCCTGGCGGTTGACTGCATATTGCAGGCCAGTGTTCAGGATGAAGGAGTTGACCTCCGCCTCGGTGGCCAGGATGCTGGTCTCGCGGAGATGATCGTCGTGGTTGACAGCTGCGGCGACGAAGCCGACACCGGAGTAAGCTAACGGCGCGTAGATCCCCAGAATGTTCGACGCGGTGTTGAAGTCCTTTTCCCGGCCCGGGTTTGAGCCGAGGTCCTGCATAATCCCAGCGTCCTGGGTCATGGTGTAGCCGGTGCCAGCGGCAAACGGTGCGATCCAGAGCAAGTCGTTCCGATTCACACGAAGTGGACTGGTGACGATCTTGTATTCGTCCTGGAGCACATGCAGGGCGCATACTTGGAGGGCGTCGAGGCCGCAGTCCTTGCTCGCGCCTCCCGCTGCGGGAACGGCTTGGGAATGGACAGTGAATGAAACGAGAAAGATGAATCCCAAAGTAATTGCTCGGAGCAGCATCCCCGTATTGTAGAGCGTGGGGGATCCGCGGCAATTTCTTAACCGTCACCTAGCGAACGTTCAATCTCGGCCTCTGGAGGCTAGAGATGAGTCTGCAGTACCGAAATACCGGCCACGCCCGCTACGATGGCCCATGCTGGCATTTTCCAAAGAGTGAGAAGAGACAACGCAGAGAGGACCAGCCAAAAATCGATTGCCGTGTGGACTGTGCTTGTCCAGAGCGGCTGAAACAAAGCCGCGATGAGGATTCCAACCACGCTCGCATTGATTCCTCTCAGCGCTGCTCGCACTGGACGATTTCTTCTTAGCTCCTTCCAGAAAGGCAAGACAGCGGCCATAGCCAACAGCCCGGGCGCAAAGATGCCGATCAACCCGATGAGGCCATAAACGAGCGGATTTGGGCTTGGCCGTACCGCTGCGCCGAGATAAGCTCCAATCGAGAAGAGTGGCCCGGGCAGCGCCTGCGCGGCGCCATATCCGGCGAGGAAGGAATCCTGCGTAACCCATCCCGGCGCAACTACGGTCCCTTCTAGCAACGGAAGTACCACATGGCCCCCGCCAAAGACCAGGGCCCCACTGCGATAGAACGCCGCCAGCAGGCTCAGCCAGGGAATTGTGAGAAAACGGGCGAAAAGAGGGAGCAGGAGCAGTAGAACGAGGAAAATCGTGGCCGCAATCGCGCCCTCCTTCTTGGGCAGAGAAATCTGACCATGTTTGGTGCTAACAAATTCGCAATCGCGAAAGAGCAACAGCCCCCCGGCTGCGCCTCCCGCGATCGCGATTAGGGTTGAAATTGCCGACGGGCCAAACAAGGCCACTGCGGCCGCCAGGATTGCAAACGCAACACGCACCCGGTCTGGTGCGAGCGATCGTTGCATCGCGACCACCGCCTGCGCAACAACCGCCACGGCTACAACCTGCAGTCCGTGAAGCAATCGTATCCCGGCGCTTCCGGCGAGCATCGAATGTCCATACGCGAAGGCCAGCATGAGCAATGCGGAGGGTAGGGTAAAACCCACCCAGGCTGCCAGGCCGCCCAACCAACCGGCGCGCAAAATGCCCAGAGCGAATCCCACCTGGCTGCTGGCCGGTCCGGGTAAAGACTGGGCGAGAGCAATGACTTCGGCAAAAGTACCTTCATCGCACCAGCGCCGGCGTTCGATGAGCTCCTTTTGAAAATACCCGAGGTGAGCGATTGGGCCGCCGAAGGAGGTGCAGCCAAGGCGTAGAAAGGCAAACAAGACTTCAGTGGCGGAGCCGCGCGATGGTCTCAACGGGCCACCCTCCAGCAGTGGACTAGCGCTCACGTCTCCGCCGCTCGTCGAGAGACAACGTTCCCCCACCAAGCAGCGCAATTGCAGCCAGGCCGAGGAGCATACAGTAGTCTGTGCGGCCCTCGTGCATCGCAGGCCAGAAGCCCTGTTTGATCAGCAAAGGGATTTTAGTGCTGGCGATAGCGACTGCTATGTCGATGAACAGCGGAAGGACGGCAAGAGTCGTAAAGAGACCAAGGATAAGAAGGACGCCGCACACGATTTCCACGACGCCGACAAATGGCCCCGTGAACTGGGGCGTCGGGATTCCTATCTTCTGAAAGCGGCCTACGCCAAGGGCCGATGGAAAAAGAAATTTCTGAATCCCCTCGGAGAGAAACACCCACCCGACCAGTAGACGCAACAGCAGAAGCCCCCAACCTGTCTTTGAAGCGGAATCAATCTTCATGATGAACTCCTGAAGAAAAGGTCCCTCAATACACGTAGTCGAACAAGGTCATGAAACCGAAATCCATGTGAAGCTGTTGATGGCAATGAAACAGCGTGAGGCCAGGGTTGCCCGCAACGAAATCGATCTCGGCTTCCTGGTATCCGCCGACGATGACCACATCTTTGAATACCCCCGCAGTGGGCTGGCCTGCAATGCCTGTTAATTCAAAGCTATGCCTATGGAGATGGATGGGATGAATGTCGTCGCTGGCGTTCCGCATACGAATGCGGTAGCGCCTGCCTTCATGCAAGTGAAAGGACGGCGATGTCATCGTCTGACTTGTCGGATAGGACACTCCGTTGATCGTCCATTTGTTGAAGCCGTCGAGCGCAGCGTTCTGCTTTTCGAAGAGCATCTCGAAGGTTTCGTCAGGTTGCTCAGTGACTTGTGCCGGACCTCCAAAATGTGCGTAGTTCCACTTGAAAGGTTTCGGCGTGAGCCACTGTGCTTTGCCTTGATAGGCCGCATACTCAACGACGATGCCCATCCCGTGACGGCGGTCGTCATCGGCAAGATCGCCCATGATCCAGACGCCAGGATGATTCATTTCGACCACCGCAGAGATCCGCTCTGCCGTCCCAAGCCAGAGATGCGGCACGCGGACAGGTTTATACAGCGGATTTCCATCCATCGCAACGACGCTAAAGCTGTGGCCGGGAAGCGCAAGGCTCCGAATCTCGGTCGCGCTGCCATTCAACACGTGAAACAAGACGCGTTCCCCTTGCTTCACTCGCACCGGCTCGCCATGGCCCAACATACGTCCGTTGATGGTGAACAAATCGTAACCGACCTCGTATCCATGCGGCATGCCCTTGGCAAGAGAGGCATTCATTTTGCTCTCGCCTTGCTCCTTTAGATCAGGGACAGTCGAGTCGGGAGATAGGAAATCCATCGCCATGTCTCCACCCCTGCTCAACGTCGGCTGAAACTCCTTAAGGGTCAGGAAAATCTCACGATCGTAGTCACCGGGATTGTGCTTTGGCTCGATGTAAACGGGTCCGACAAGGCCGCCGTACTGTCCGGCATAAAGGTTTGCCCCGGCGCGCGCATGCGTATAGTAAAAGCGGAAGCCCGAAGGCTTAGGCTCGAAGGAAATCCTGCGGCTGCCCTGCGGCGGGATGAAGGGCGTGCCCTCTTCGGCTGCTCCATCGACCTCGGTCGAAACGAACTGTCCGTGCCAGTGAAGTTGCTCGGGGGTGTCCGTTTGGTTGTGAACGTCGATCGTGACGCGCTCGCCTTCCCTGAAGCGCAGCAGCGGCCCGGGAAACTGGCCGTTGTAGGTAGTAACCGAGAGTATGCGATCTGGGGCGATCTCCAATGGCGCGGTGGCTATAGTCAGGGTGTAATCGGCAGATCTCCGACTCTCTGGCGATGCTTGCCTCTTGCTGGCCCGGAAAGACTCACCCAGAAGACAACCTGGCGCAAGCATGGTGCTTCCTGCGAGCTGCAAGAAGTTTCGACGAGAGGTCAAAGACCGCGACATGATTCTCGGGCACTCCGAATGGCTCAACTATATCGAATCGCCAGGACTCACCGACTTCCTGAGCTTAAGTAGCCACACCCTGGTCCGGAGCCGAACCTCGCCTTTTCACGACCACGCTGGACAGGTTTCCTCCTCCAACCCAACAAATGTGGGTCATCCTGAGCAACGCGCCTCAGCGCGAGTCGAATGGATCGGCACCACCCTCCCAACCTCCACTTTGTCATCCTGAACGGAGCGCGAAGCGCGCAGTGAAGGATCTGCGGTTGGCGATGTTGGCACCACCACAGTCACTCGCCCGCACCCAACCACCAATTACAATCAACAAACCTTCGGGTCACCATCCCGGAAGCCCACGAAAACCCATGTTCGAGCAAGCCTTCAAAAACATCGACGACATCCCCCGCAACTTGCCGGCGCTCAGCGCGTAATCCTCCACCACACCGGCGCGCTGGTTGGGGTCATGGTTGACCAGCGTGGCGAGTCCATTTTCGAGGCGTTCGGTATTGATGAAGGCCCGCTCATGCGGGAGGACTTCATAGAACCAGCCGAACCAGCCGGAGCGCTTGACGGGCGAGTCGCTGGAGAGCACCACCGGATAGGTGCGCTTGTCGCCATCGGCAACCGCCCGAATCTTGACGGAGCGGAAGCCCATGGGGAGTTCTTTGGGGAGTTCGCGTTTCTTGATAAGGGGTTCGCTCATGCCGCGTAGTTGATACGGCTGAACGAAAAAAGCTGTCAAATGGGCTGCTTTTCGGTGGTGGGGCAATTTCCGAATTGCCGGTGACATACCCGTGACTCGCCAAATGGTGGGGCGCCAACGAATTTGTGGGCAACAGTAGGAGGGCGTAGTCTCTCGCAGACATCACAATTAACTATTATTTATGTGGGGGCGGCCGGATGAACTCGCTCGCGGATGAGATTGTGCAGATGATCCTGGATCCCGCGCTGAAAAAGAAGCGCCTTTCGGAGCCGGTAGTCTCGTATGAGCGCTACCTCGGATGCTATCAGGAGGTTTTCGAGATCGGCGCCGTCCTTGGGCACGCTTTTCGTAATAAGTTCATCTGGTTCGTCCAGTTCTTCAGTAATCCCGGTCGGGAAGCAGAGGTGGGCATGCAACTGCGATTGGTTGCCCAAGAGCATCTAGAGGTTGTAGAGGATCGGAGGACATTCTTCGGCCTTGCGATGCGTTATGAGGAATCCCGAATTCAGAAGAATTGGCACCGGGCGGGACACAACCAATCGCAAATTGAGCACCTGACTAAGCATCACGAACTGACGCAACACGAGGCCTTTGGAATGCTCCGCACTGGGTTGATCCTTGGCGTCGGCCACGGCGGCACGTTCCCTGAGTTAACGGAGCAAATGTGGAAGGATGCGTATGAGCGTCCGATGGATCGTCACTTGCTGGAGCTTCTTCGAGGGGCCGGATTGAGTGGGCCGCCCCCAGAGCCGCTGCCACTGGCAAATCAGCAGGCACTCCTTTTGTCCGGAGTGAGATTGTTTGTGGAGAGGAACCACCCCGACCTAATATCGGAGTTTGAGGCAGCTGTCGGTTACTAATCCATGCTCACGGTTCATCTGTGTGGACACCGGCGGTTAGGCGAATGATGACTTCTACCGGAGGGCGATCATGAGTATCCCGAAGGCCCTTTCGTCATTAGCGGGGACTGACGAACTGCGTGAACTCTTCGGTCTTGATAAACCGGCGTTTATTCACAAGGACCACCGGTGGGTCTTACCGGTCCTCGCCTATGCCCAAATTCACGGCTTAGTCCAAACGCCGGCTCTTCTCGCCGTGTTCGATTACCATACGGATTTCGCACAGCCGTTTCTCAGCTCGACCAAAGGTGGAGAAGCGGTTACCCGCGATTTTAGGGCAAATCCTACAGTCGAATTGGCTATTCGCATATGCGACGAGTACCTTGACAAGCTAGATGGTGACTGGGTGTCAAGTGGGATGGAGCTTGGCATTATTAGTGACGCAATTGTCTTCGGGTCACGGGCGGGGCACTGGGCCGATAGGCACCACGGCGAGGTTTACAAGGACATGCTCCAGGAAGACCATTTTTTCTGGTCGCTTCCGTTGCCGCGAGCCGCGCTGAGCCATCAGGGAGTCCTAGCCGATCACCACAATAAGCCAACGGGGCTTTGGGAAATGCTTGGCTGGAGCCCTACAACTGGATTGGGGATAAAAAGGGGGCACCTTATTCTTGACTTTGATCTCGACGTGTTTGTATGCCATAACGAGTTAGGTCCTAATTTTCCTTGGCCGGAGAGCACATTTGCCCATCAGTTTCCACAAGAAGACGCGGGGCAATTGGCCAGCACGATAGCAGTTTCGAGTTTCATGAACCAACTTGTCGAGCACTCTTCGATCATTACCGTCGCCAGAGAACCCCAGTACTGCGGCAGCGACTACAACTGCGACGCAATCTTCAAAATGGTTAATCAATACGTTTTCAGGCGAACCCTGGAAACAGCGTGACGAAAATGCAGGATCCTTTGTTGACGCGCACAGGTCAATGCGCCCATTGAAAGAGTCCGGGGTGAGTAGTCGGCAAAACCGGAAACTACACCTAACGAACCTCACGGTTAGCTTTCCTCTTTCTCCTGAGCAGCGTTTTTTCTGTTGGGTGTTGCTGCCGGTCTGAGCCGACTGATCGTCGTCGGCAGTGTCAGCGATACCCTTTACGTCGGTTCCGAGCTTGACTCCAGCGGCCTTCACATAGTCCTGCTCATACTTGATCTGGTCGATGCCTCAATGCGAACGCGATCTTCTTCCAGACAGAAACGTGATTGCTCCCACGATGGGAATAATCACTAGAAGCCATCTCATAAATGTCTGAGCAGGATGAGGAGGCAAGCGAGTTGTGCGAAGCCGAGGAAGTTTTCGATCTTGTATTCCCATCGAGTGACGAGTCGGCGGAAGTTGTGCATCCAGGCGAAGAGCCGCTCCACCTTCCATCGTCTGCGGTAGCGGCGCAATTGCCTTCCGTCCTGGGTCTTTCGTTTGCGATTGCGGCGGTTGGGCGCGATCATTTCGATGCCGTACTCGTCGGCCATCTGCTCGTCCAGGGCGGCCGAGTCATAGGCCTTGTCGCCGATCAGCCGCATGGGCAGCTGGTCGAGGAAGCATCCGGCAAGAACAGCTTCCACAAGCTGGCACTCGGCATGCGAAGCGCCTTCGACAGATACGGCGAGGGGAAGACCGTCGCCAGCGGCGATAGCGACGATCTTGGTGCCCTTGCCGCGCCGCGTAGGACCGACTGCGAAGCCCCCTTTTTGGCGCTTGCGAAGGTTGCATCCACAAACGCTTCGTCCAGATTGAGCTTGCCTCGTTCGTGCAGATGCGTGGCCAGCAAACGCAGCGCCCGCTCCAACCTGCCGTCATGGATCCACGACTGAAACCGGCGGTGGCAGGTCTGGTGGGGAGGATACTTCTCTGGCATTTCGGCCCACTGCGCGCCCGTGCCCAGAACCCAAAGCACGCCGTTCAGCACGGCCCGCGTGTCATGCCACGGGCGTCCTCGCTTGTCCGCCCGCCGCGCCGGACGCAACACCGGCTCCAACAATTCCCATTGTTCCTCTGTCAGTTCCCAACGGCCTGCCATCCAAGTCCGCAGAGATGCCTTGAGCTACTCAAGTCTCACAGAAAACTGCACCAAAAAGGTTTATGAGATGGGTTCTAGAAATGCTAGAAGAATTGAAATGACCTTCTCGAGTTGCGGATTCGCAGGCGTACTTATCCTAAACAGCTTCCACAATGGCTCAATCAGTTGCTCGGCTAATGCAGGTGACTTGCCTCCCGCATTCTTCGTCTCAATTCCAAGATCTGAAACCGAACTGTGGCAATCTCGTCACTGCTTTCCAACTGCTCCATCCTGTGGTAGAGACTGCGATGCAGCATGTAGCCGTACTCAAGAAGCTCAATCACGAGTTGGCGTTCGTAGATTAGGTTGCCCCGATTAGGATCCATTCGCGGCCGCTCACGTCTGAGTCCTCGCCTAGACCAAACCCAAAGCGACATCGCTGAATTGACATAGGTTCCGTAGTCGTCAAAAAGTCTAAGGCTCTGTGGCAAAGTCGTAGCGCGGGAGACTTGAGCCGAAGGTGGCACCCTTTGGAGAATGCAAGCGAACATTCGGTAGTTGCGCTTCTCGTTGTCTTGAGCTGTTTCAGCTTGTCCGTCAAATCGCACGAGGTGAACGTGAGGCCGGCCGCTCCAATATTCGCCGAGAGCGGGAGTCGTATTCTGGCCTCTTAAGACGAAGTCCCAACCCTCCCGGGGACGCTTAGAAAGGAATGCGGCGACATGAAATATGGTGAGCGCGACATCTCGGAGGGTTTGGGGTTCCGTCGAACTCAAAGGAGCCATCTGGAACGAGAAGGAATCATCTTTATGCTCTGCCGTTCGTTGCATAACCGCCAGATTATGCCGCTTCTGCCCTTGCAATAGAAATGGGCGGAGCCAGATATTCCACCGTCTTCCAGATCGATAATAGGCACGAGTTGCCTCGCGAGAAAGGCCTGGACTCACCTCAATTCTGTCGAAACGATGGCGGAACAGATTTACTCCGCTCGTGATGAAGTCGGTTAGCTCAGTTGCATGATTCGGCCCGATCATGCGAAGTTCGACGATAAGAACTCCCGTCGCATACATGAGGAGCACCGGATAAATGTTGAGGGTATGTGAGTCCTCCTCCGTCTCCGAAATCAAAACAATCTTGCCTAAGAATGCTCGAAGGTACGGTGGGCTCAAGGAGGATTCTGGTCCTAGAACAATCTGTTCCCCGGCCAAGAATTGCATTGCCTGCCCGAAAGCTTCAAGCGCAAAACCTTTGGGCTTGTGCTCTACCCCTTTATTGAGTTTAAGTTGATAGGTATAGCCACCGCTTACAATATCCGATTCCACATTAGAAGTGCCTCTGCCTACACCTTCAGGTGTGCGCCAGAAGCTCTCACCGCTACGCAAGATAGCAAATTCGGCAAGCCCAACCTCGACAAACCTCTCCGCGCAGTCCGCCAAGTCTACATAGGTGGATTCGATGTACGTGCTGTAGGTATGCCAGATCTCCCACTCTTGCAAGTTCGTCATTACGCGTCACAATCTCCAGCATAGGAAGGTTCTTGGATGCCTCGCAAATAATATCAGTGTTTATCAGATCCAATTCTTAGATTGGTGCCAACAGGCCAAAGCGCGTTTTGAGGTCGATCTGCATTGATCAGTCCCGATATAAACGCCGATCTCGTCACTTTCCGCTCGGTCGGCAAACCGGAAACTGCACCTAACGAACCTCACGGTTAGCTTTCCTCTTTCTCCTGAGCGGCGTTTTTCTGTTGGGTGTTGCTGCCGTTCTGAGCCGACTGATCGTCGTCGGCGGTGTCGGCGATGCCCTTTACATCGGTTCCGAGCTTGACTCCCGCGGCCTTCACGTAATCCTGCTCATACTTGATCTGGTCGATGCCTTCCTCGAAGTCGTCGCCGTTCTCAGCCATGATGTCGGTTTGCGTCTTGAAGCCGTTCTGGACGGCAAGAAGCGAGGCTTGCATGTCCTCGAGAGGATCGACCCACGGGAAGCCGCGCGGATGCCAGAGGAAATAACCCTCTTCGTCGGTAAGGTCGGTGGGCAGTCCATCGAGAGACACCAGCCCGGAGAGCCACGCCTTTTCGAGCTTCTTGAGCGAGCTTTTGTCTCTTCTCCAATCCTAAATTCCCAAATCGGGAAACCAACCTAATTTCCCCAAAGAATTCCCACCAGAAATCCACCCCAACACGATAACCTTGAAGCAGTAGCCAGGAAGCAGCTCTAGGCCATTCTTAGCCGGCTCGGGTCATCGAATTCTACCCAATGCGGCTGGCATAAAACGCTGTAAGTTACTGATTCCAGCGACTCTGTGACTAACTCGAATTGAATGACGATCTTGCAGCGCCGACCACCACCTAACCCGATGAAAACAAATAGGTTACTTACAGAGACGGGGTGGGGGGGTACCCCGAACGGGCCAGGCGAGACTCCGGATCGAAATCCTCGGGAACACACTAAAAAAGCCGGCGTCCTTGAAGGGACGCCGGCCAGTGAAGATTAGTAAGTGATTGTCGGTTATTTTGCAAGTTGTGCCTCGACTTCGGGCAGCACCGGCGTGCCTTCCGCTCTCACCGCGTCAAGCGCCCTCGGATCCAGTCCCAATGCCTTCAGGATTGTCGGCGCCACTTGCATGGTTGTCACTCCGGCGAAGACAGTCTGTGGCTTGAAGGACGAATGAGAAACCAGCATGACGACGTTGTTATCGTCGTGCGCGAAGCCGCCGTGGTCTCCGATCATCGTGGTGCTACCCGAGTAGGTCACGCCGACGTTCGGGGTCACGATAATATCCGGGGTCCGCGGGTCCTGACCTGGATCAAGGCCGCCAATTCCATAATTGAGCGCCAGGGTCGGCCCGAAGTAGATCTGTCCGAGTCCGATTGCCGTGGCGTTGTCTTCGAGTAGCTTCACCGCCGCAGTCACGCTCGCGCCCTTTTTCAGCCAGAGCACGGATACATCGTCTTCGGTCGCGCCAATACCGGTTGGGTTCAGCGGCGACTCCGAGTAAGGAATAGCAGTACCCAATAGTGTCGCCGGGGTATTGGTACCGTTAGCCACGTAAAGCGCCGGGTCAATTGGTGACTCCCCATGCTTCGCGGTGATAATGATCAGGGTATTGTCATAAATACCTGCGTCCTTGAGCGCGTTGACAATGTCACCGATCGAGGCATCCACGAACTCGATCTCCTTCAGCAACTCTTCGCTGGGCAGAGCCGCCGCATTCTGGTAACCGCCCTTGGCCACGCCGGGCTCAGAAACCGATTCTCCGGTGTATACCGCCTGGAAGTTCATGCCAAAGACTGCAGGAACCCGCGCTGCCGCACCGTTGTGCGTCTTGCCGGCAATCTGGTTCAGCAAAGCATTCACTCGCAGCGCATCGTAGCACTGGATGTTCTTGAAGCTGCCCGCCCACGAGGACTCTTCGGCCGTGTCCCGGATGGAGGCGCAAGATGCTCCCTCTGAGGTCGTGACGCCGGGCAACGGTATGACGGTGGAGTTGACCTCGGGCGAGTAATAATCATTCACCGCGGTCCCATCGCCAGGCCCATTCGTAACAGAGTAGGACGCATGTTTGTCGATCCATGCTGTGTATCCTCCCGCCTTGTGAACAACACCAAAGATCGTGTTGGTGCGAATGAAATTCCATGGATACACAGGAGCGCAGCCCGCCGCCGGGTCCCGCGACAGCTTGAGCGGATCGATCGATGCGATGCCGCCCTCGGTCGGCGCGGCGCCCAGCGCTCCGCCATTGAGCTTGGTGCCGTCGAAGTCGATGCCCTGATCGTTGTCCGTCGTGGTGCCGCTCGGAAGGCCAAACGGCTTGCAAAAAGCGGCGGCAAGGCCCGTGCCCGTCGTCTTTGCAGGCCCATCGAGAGAACGGTCGTATGCCACGTCGTAGTACAGGCCGGTCGACTTTGGTGTTCCGCCAGTAATCAGCGCGGCTAACCCAGGAAAGGAGTCCGACGGCTTTGATGATGTCGTCGCAACATAGTTAATCCCGGTTTGGCTCAAGGCTGCCAGGTTCGGGCAGTACGGCTGGCCGGCGTTCGCGCTGGCGATTCCGTTCGCGCAGTTATAAAAATCCACCGCATGCATTCCGTCGATGCTGATTAGAAGCACATGTTTAACCTTTTCCGAGCCTACTTTGCTCGAATCGGTCGCCATTCCATTTGTCCACGACGCGAGTGTTATCGCTGCCGCAATTCCAGCCCCTGTCAGACTATTTCGAATCATGTCGAAACCTCCAGGGAACTATTAACAACTTGGGCAATGGATTGGCATCACCCCTCTGTGAAATCTCAGCTAATCGTGTTGTCATGAGACTCGTCTGATTGTGCATTGAGTGATAGCGAAGTGTGGCGCTGGATAGTAGCTAGGTGCTCAGAGTTCGGTTCGCTTTTGGTCCGCCCTCGTAGCGATTGAGACTGATCGAGAACGATTGAGAACGAACGACTATGAAATTAGGCCTCTCCTTGCATCTGCTAAACCGTTCATGTATCTAGCTGCTGCCAAAGGAGTTGGAGGCGCGGGTGGGAATCGAACCCGCGTTTAGGGGCTTTGCAGACCTCTCCTCGTTTCTGCACCGCACCGGCAGACATCTGAGTCGACTCGGCGCGCGACATCTCAGTGGAAGTCGAGCGCTTCCGGTCAAGTCAAGACACGACGCACTTCATACAATCTTGCCAAGATCACTAGCACCAGTGATTGGTTAAGTGCGGCACACAATCCGCACACTATCGACTCGTGATTTGCTCGAATTTGCGCCCAAGACCCCGCTTGTTGGTACCTAGCGTCATTGATGGGGGCAAATCAGTGTATGTTCGGCTACGCCAAGCCACACGCTAATCTGTGCGCCGAGATCCACCGATATCGGCAGCTGGCGTCGCAACCAGGTGCTTTTCAAGAACGAGAGTTTGGTCGGTGCTGCCGCGGGCGCTGGAGAAATGGCGCGTAATCGTAATCGTCCCTTTGTCCGCCGACAGTGCCCAATCCTCATGCACCTTGAAGTTGACTCCTCCGCTGCTGCCTCCGCCATCGAACGTCAGTGATCCGTTGCTCCATGCCATTACACCTGTCACCGGATAGTGAGTTGCAATCAGGGTACCTGCACACTGTGTGCCGTCGGTCGTGAGAGTCGACTCTACTCGGTTGGTCTCGTCCTGAGCGTTTGTCTCTGATTCAGCCAGCTTAATGGTCGCGCCTTCCTGAGTGATCTTCACCGCGGCGGTCTTCGGGGCAAACAGCATTCCGAAATCGCTCTTTTCGACATTGATCTTCCAGTCTCCTGTGAAGTCCGTTGAGGGAGCTCCACTTGCGGAAGCTATTCCAGCCCCAAATACGATACTAAGAACAACAAGCTTCATAAGTTTACAACTTGGTACTGTCATCATCTCCGCCTCTCACTTCGTTTCGTCTGACGTGTGCTGGAATTTGCAGATAATAAGCTGTAGACATCAACTTCTTTCTTGGTCCCGATATAGACCCGCCCCTTTGCTACAGTTGGCATTGAGAATCGCAGAGCAATGCCGGCACGGTCCCGGGTGCTGTTTTGCTCGCTGTTATACAGCTCGTGCGCAACATTGTTGGCGTCATACGCGTGGAGAATTGCCGGCGCGTTTTTTCGTAAGAAGTTAGGTGTAGCGATTACCCAAACGATCCCGTCTTTCGCTCCATTTGCTGAGATAGTTGGAGTGGCGCCTACCCCAGAAAACTTCGTGACACTCCTTGCAAACGGTTCGGGCGAGAACAGGCCATCTTTGACACTGAAGTCTTTTAGGGAATCATTCTCGCAAGCGTAATAGATGTTGAGGTTCCAATACGCCGGGGCTCCAAAGCAGTGAGATATACCGGGGATGAACTGGACTGCGTGACTATTGCTGTCCGGCCGGTATTTGCCCATCCGGTCGCGATCCACAACATAGATACCCTCGCCTTTCCCGGCAACTACCAGCAGGTGCGGGTGCGCCCCTGAAATGTCTGGCAGAAGTCTAGTTCGGTTGTATCCAGGAGCTCCCGACTTGAGGGTGCTTAGGCTCGATACAGGAGGAACGGAGGTTCGTATTTCTATACCTTTTCGCGTGCGGGCAAACTCGCCTGAGGAGAGCCATCATGAGCAACCTACGCTTGCTAATTGCTGACGATGAGCCCGTGATCCGTATGGGACTCCGTTCCGGTCTGGCCAGGATGGAGGGGGTCGAAGTGGTCGCGGAATGCGTAACCGGGGGTATGGCAATTGAGTCGATTCTTTCAAGCCAACCGGATGCGGCCTTCCTTGATATTCAAATGCCCGATTGCAGCGGGCTCGATATTATCGAACAGGTCGGCCCGGAACGTATGCCGATTGTTGTCTTTGTAACCGCATTCGACGAATATGCTTTGAAGGCAATCGAATTGAACGCAGTAGATTATCTGCTGAAACCATTCGACCAGAACAAATTGCAAAGGAGCGTTGACCGCGTTCGCGAGCGGCTGGCTGGCCGCGCGCAAACGAATGTCGCAGTGCAGTTGCAGGCACTTCTCGATCAGAGAAAGCGCGACCTGCCAGATCGGCTCGTTGTGCGAAACGGTGGTCGGTATGAGTTTGTGTCTATCCAATCGGTTGACTGGATTGAATCGGCAAACAACTACGTTCAACTCCACTGCGGCGGGAAGACACATCTCCTAAGCGGCACAATGAGCCGAATTGAGAAGAAGCTTGATTCCCGGATGTTTATTCGCGTACACCGCTGCCGGATCGTCAACGTGGCACGCATTGTTGCGGTGCATACAGGCTTGGATGAAACCTTTGACATTGAGCTGCGGAGCGGATTGCGGCTCTCAAGTGGGAAACAATTCAAGAAGGCGGTTCAGTCGTTGATCGGCCGCTAGGTTGCCGTGCCGTGTATTCTCCGAAAAAATAGCACTCATCCCCTTCATCGAGGTAATAGTGTTGCCCACTCTGAACATATCGGCCAAGTGCCCATATGCGCGTTTGTCGTTATTTACCGGACTTCAAGAAATACCTCTTGAATGAACGCTAGTGCGATGCCCAACAGCAAAATCACAAGGATGCCGGGTAAAGTGGTGTGAAGCATTCCATCAGGACACGGCTGAAAGAGAGAGAGCCAGTGCCAGTCCGGTAACGGAGATGATGGTCTCGCATACCGTCCAGCTCTTTAGCGTCTGCGCCACACTCATGTTGAAATACTCCTTCACTAGCCAAAAGCCGCCGTCATTCACATGCGAGAAGCCCAGCGCTCCCGCGCCAGTGGCTATGGCAAGCAACTCCGGCCGCGCTCCTGGAATGTGCAGAGCGATGGGCGCGATGATACCCGCGGCAGTGCTCATGGCCACGGTTGACGAGCCAGTTGCGATTCGTAGCAAGGTTGCCATGATCCAAGCCAGCAGCAAAATCGGAATATGCGCGTGCAGAGCCATGTTCACAAGTACGTTGGAGACGCCACTATCCTGCAGAACGCGACCGAAGCCACCGCCGGCTCCTACCAACAGTGTGATGGTTGCCGTTGGCGCGAGACTTTCATTGGAAAACTTAAGGATCGTCTGGCGATCGAAACCACGCATCGTTCCCAACAGAAAGAAGCTCACGATAACGCCGAGCAGCAGCGCGATGTCGGCACTACCGCAAAACTTCAACGTGGCGTTGGCAGCACTTCCCTTCGCGGCGAACGTGTCGGACCAGCTTCCAGCCATCATAAGAATGACGGGTAGCAGGATCACCATCACGCTGACACCGAACCCGGGCAAACTCCGGTCTGGATCGTGATCTAGAAACTGATCGGCCATTGGGTTGTCCGTGAGAAATGTGATCTTCGGAGCAATCCATCGCGCGTAAAGCGGCCCTGCGAGGACTGCTGCAGGAATGCCGACTAACAGCGCATAGGCAATGGTCCGCCCCATATCGGCGTTGTAGGCCACCACCGCGATCAGCGCTGCTGGATGTGGCGGCAGGAACCCGTGTGCAACCGAGAGTCCCACGACCATTGGGAGTGCCACCAGTATCAGCGACTTCCCCGTTCGTCGGGATACTGTGAAAGCCAATGGCATGAGCAACACGAAACCGACTTCAAAGAAAACTGGAAGACCAACGATCAGCCCGGCGAGCATCATGGCCCATGGCAGACGCTTTTCGCCAGAGACTTCGATGAGTGTCCGCGCAATGCGGTCTGCCCCGCCCGATTCTGCGAGCATCTTGCCTAGCATCGTGCCGAGTCCGACCACAATTGCGATGTGGCCCAGCGTGTTGCCGACACCAGTTTCAAACGACTTGACGATGGTAGACGCCGGCATGCCCACCGCCAACGCCAGACCTAATGAAGTAACCAACAGCGCGATAAATGGATTCACGCGCGCGACCGCGATGAGCGCGATCAAAGCGGCCACTGCCACAATGGCGCTCGCCAGCAGGAAGAGCGAGTGGCTGTCGATCAAGGCCGGGAGATTCTCCCCAAATGTATTCTCACCGCGCGGGCTCCTTGTATGCGATGCAGTCGATCTCCACCTTGCACGCAACTACCATGCTCGATTGGACACAAGCACGCGCCGGTGGATGCTCGCCGAAATAGTTTCGAAACACCGCATTAAAAGCGGCGAAATCGCGCGCGTCTTCCAGCCACACGCCACAACGGACCACATGCTCAACTCCGTAGCCGGCTTCGTGAAGGATCACAATCAAATTAGAGATCGCCTGACTTGACTGAGTCGTGATGTTCCCCTCGACAAGTTGACCATCTACCATTGGGACCTGGCCCGACACATAGAGCCAGCCATCAGCCTCAACCGCACGGGAAAACGGCATTTGTTGGCCGCCAGTTCCTTTGGAACCTTCTGCCCCATAACGCTGAATACTCATATCGCTCCGCTTCGATTCGTTGCTAAGGTATCGAACTTGTTTCGCGACCCACAAGTACGGCGCAAGAACCTTCCTCCGTGCGCTCCGGTAGGTTTTCCTTCGCGATGCGAAAGAACGCCATTCACCCAGACCGCCGCGATTCCTTCGGCCGGGGTCTCCGGCTCAGAAAACGTTGCACGGTCGGAAATGCGATCCGCATCCAGCAATACGAGATCGGCGGCATAGCCTTCGCGCACGAGTCCACGGTCGTTGAGTCGAAAGGTCCTCGCTGGCAGGCCGGTCATCTTGTGAATTGCCCGCTCAAGCGAGAACAGGCGCTCGTCCCGGCAATAATGTCCAAGCACGCGAGGAAATGTTCCCCAAAGCCTCGGATGCGGTCTCGGATCATTCGGCAGGCCATCGGAACCGATCATCGTCGCGGGATGACGTAGAATACGCTGCACGTCTTCCTCCGCCATTCCGTAATAGATCGCGCCAGCCGGCTGTAATCTTCGCGCGGCTTCCAATTGCGTCAAAGCCCATGCCGCAGCAATTTCTGAAAGCGGTTTACCTCCCATCTCGGGATGAGGTTTCGACCAGGTAATCACTGTTTTCACGCGTTCGTCCACCTGGCCAAGATCGAGAGTGCTGGAACTTGCTGCGTACGGATAGCAATCCCAGCTTACCGGTTGACCGGCACGAGCGAGATCGAGGCTTTGAAGCACTTCACCGCTGCGGCCCCAATTATCGATGCCCGTGCATTTCAAATGCGAGATCACTACTGGAACCGCGCTGCGCTGGCCAATGACAAAGGCTTCTTCCATCGCGTCGAGAATGCCATCGGCCTCAGTACGCATGTGCGTGGCATAGATACCTCCCGCTTCGGCGAGCAACTCCGCCAAGGCTAGTATCTCCTGCATTGGAGCAGACCGCGCCGAAGCATAAGCCAGCCCCGTGCTTAGTCCCAGTGCGCCGTTCGCGAGCGCCTCGCTGAGCTGTGTGCGCATTGACATCATTTCGGAGGGCGTAGGTGCGCGATCCAGGCGATCCAGATTGTTGCTGCGCAGTGCCGTGTGCCCGGCAAAGGCCGCTACGTTGACCGCGGGAGCAGCAGCCTCCACAGCAGCAACATACGACGCGAAGGTCGGATAGCGAAAGGCGTCCGCGTCCCCGAGCAGGTTCATGGGGTCCGGTGGCTCTCCTCCCAACCGCACCGGAGCGGCACTGATTCCGCAGTTACCGGCAATGATCGTGGTGACGCCCTGCGTGATTCTAGAAGGCATCGCTGGGTTGCGAATTACGCTCAGGTCCTCGTGTGTGTGTGTATCAATAAAGCCTGGACATAGAACCAGACCACCCGCTTCGATGACCACAGATGCGTTCCACTCGCCACAATCGCCAACTGCTGCGATCCGGCCCTCGCACAGAGCAACGTCGGCGGAACGGGCTTCGCCTCCGGAACCGTCGATCACGCGGGAATTGCGGATTAGAGTGTCATAACTCCGAACGACAGGCATTTCTGAAGAGCCATCCTCCATTGGATTATTGCAGGCCGCCAGAAATTGCAGCGGAACTCCCGCCTGCGGTAGAGAATCATCACATGAACCTTGATGACGCACTTCAGAAGACAGCCACAACGCGGACGGCTTCCTTTCAAAAAGGCTTAGGTCTATCCACTCCCGGAACAGATGCTCCGCCCATCGCTTCTTACGGCTGGAACCTGCTATATGAAGACCTCAGCTTACCGGCGGCGATCCTTTCCGAAGAGAACCTTGCTCACAACCTCGCTTGGATGAAGGAGTTCGTCGCAGCCTATGGGGTTCAGATCGCCCCGCATGGGAAGACCACGATGGCTCCGGCACTCTTTTCACGGCAGCTTGCTGCCGGCGCCTGGGGAATCACGTTGGCGACGGCCCATCAAACAGCCGTTGCTCACCAGCACGGAGTAGGTCGGGTGTTAATGGCAAACCAGCTGGTTGGCAGGCAAAATAGGGAGCTAATCAGCCAGTTACTTCAAGATCGGGATTTCGACTACTTCTGTCTCGTCGATTCCACCGACCTGGTCGATCAACTCGGCGCGTTCTTTCGAGAGAAAGATCAGCGGTTGCAGGTTCTGCTGGAGCTAGGCGTGCCTGGCGGCCGCACCGGCGCGCGTAACGCGGAGCAGGTAGAAGAGATTCTCAAGGCCCTTTCCAGATGGAGCGAGACCATCCTGCTGCGTGGTGTTGAGGTTTATGAAGGCGTGCTTGATGACGAGGCGCTGATACGCGCCTATCTTGCCCGCGCAGTGGAGACTACACAACACCTTGCAGGGCGCAATCTTTTCGCCGCCGGTCCTGTGGTCCTCTCTGGCGCCGGGTCGGCCTGGTACGACGTGGTGGCTGAAGCATTCGCCGAGGTTGAAATCAGCCCTTCCCTCGAAGTGGTCCTGCGTCCGGGCTGTTACCTCACCACTGACGCGGGCGTATACAAAAAAGCGCAGGAACGCGTTATGGCTTACAACCCGGTCGCGCGACAGATGCAGGCCTCTTTGCTGCCGGCGCTGCAGGTGTGGGCTTATGTTCAGTCCATTCCGGAGAAAGGCCGCGCGATTATTGCATTGGGAAAACGCGACGCAGCGTTCGATGCCGGACTGCCTGTGCCGGTTCTGCATTATCGTCCCCGCGGCCAGCATCCAGCACCGGCAATCGCCGGCTGGAAACTCACGAAAATGATGGACCAGCACGCCTATATGGAGATCGGCGAAGGAGACGACATTCGCGTTGGAGACATGATCGGCTTCGACATATCTCATCCCTGCCTGACCTTCGATAGGTGGCGCTACCTAGCCCTCGTGGACGCGAATTACAACGTGCTTGATTTGATCGAAACTTTCTTCTGAACCGCCACTCAATAGGACACGGTTCTTTGTCAAGAAAGCAGGAGTTCCGGTAGTGTCCTAATTTGAATTCCCACAGCCTAAGCCTCCATTGCGGCACTTAACGTGCCTCGGATGAATTCGGAGACGGTCTGCTTACGCGCCTTTGCCGCCGCCGTCACTTGCTTAAGCAGCTCTGGATTGAAGCGGACTGGGACGATATGGGCCTTGGCGTGGCCCTTCGGGAACTTCGGTCGTCCTGCTTTCTTAGGCTTGTGCTGTGGCATTTCGCGCCTCTTGAACGATAAAAGCTCTTACCGCATCTGCCGGGGTCAAAGCTGGGTGTATATGGAGCACCGTAACATGCCGAATCGCCGTGCCTGTATCGTGCAACCATGCATATACCGTGTCGGTATTCGGATGCCCACGTAAATCAAAGACTTCCACAGTTCCATCCCAAACGGTCTGGCCCTGAAACACTTCCTTGACCGGAACACTCTCACGGTGCGTGGCGGTCGCACCGTGAAGTCTGTGAATTATCTCCCTTAAGCTCGTCGATGTGACTCATGCCGCCGCCTCTAGCAAGTCGCCGACACTCCAGAAGCTGGGCGTAACACCCGCCGCCATCGCCGGAGGTGCAGCGCAGGGTATTGTGGCGCTTCACGAAGTTGTAATAGGCAAAGTGAAGGCCGACCGCCGCTTCAAAGTTCTCCCGCTTCTTGCTGAAGGCCAATGTGAGCCGGGTGAGCCTCCGCATGTGCAGGCGAGTTGTGGCATTCAGGCGCTCCACGTAGCTAGTCGAAATCAGGTTTTGATCTGGATTGCCGACCATTACCTTCTTTTCGATGGACACCATCTCTGGTGGACTGTACCGCCGATTATCACCCCCACCTTCGGTTCCGTAGACCTTGATGATTTGCGCGTAATCGACTTCGCCGCCAAAGGCGTCCTCAATCGCTCCCACGTAGGCTTTGAGGCCGTCTGTTGAGATTTGTACCCGATAGGCCATCCGGCTCGCCACATCCGCTACAAACGCCTTTGCCGTGGCTTCGGTGCGGTCGCCGCACTTGAACGCTGGGACTAGCTTCGTGTCCGCATCGATAGCGCAGAACGTCCACACGCTGCCAACTCCATCGACATCTTCCATGCGGACGCGCTTCTCTTTCTTACCGACAAATCCCCAGATTTCATCCATCTCCAGACGAGTGCAAGGCAAGTTACGCATAGAGGCATCCATAAGCGCGGTGCAGCCCTGTCCGACCTTCACGCCAAGCCGCATGATCGTATCCCGGTGGACTCCGCTCATACGTTCGATGGAGCGGATTGACGAGCCTTCCGCAAGTGCGCCGATTACCATGATTTGCTTATCCATGTTGAGTACGTTTGCCATGACTTGACCTCTTTAATTAGTGTATTACACTTATACCTAATCGTCAAGAGGCTTGCCGTACTTTTCCCATGTTTTCCTCGTCAGTCTAGCTAATTCTTTTTCATGCTCAACGAGGTCGGAGTAAACGATTCTATATTCTCGACCCGACGGAAAGCCGCCAGCCATTGTTTGTGAGGTAAAGTCCGGGAACGAAGACTCCATTTGCATCAGGTGGTGGCCATACAAGACCATGAAATCGCGCCGCTCATTTATCAGGGTGTGGAAGTTATCTGCCATAACATTCTTAAATTTATCTATTGTGCCGTCGAGCGGGTGAATTAGTTTTTCTCCAGCGTTATCCCAGTGATGCCACAGCATATTCAAATCTCTAATGAGTTCTCCAGCGCGACAGGACATGTAGTCATAAAGAGCGGCCTGTGCGCCTTGTTGCATGACCTCTTCAATAATTCCTGTTGCTGATTTCCCTTTATTTCGGTTACTCCACCAGCGACCAAGAGAGGCAAACATCAGCAAAGCAGCTCCTGCCGTTAATAGGTAAATAGGAGGTCGCCACAAAACGGGGACGGAGGTTCCATGAATCATTGCTCTCACCGCCCCTACTACTGACGCACTAAAGAAAAATGTGACGGCTTGGTAAACGAACTGGATTCGCTTTCCCCAGTCCAAAATGTCTTTGAGCGTTTTTCCTGAGTCCATACTTGCAATGCTCCCACCGGAAGATGGGCCGCGTCCACGTATTTCTGTGTTACATTTCCTCCATCATGTTGAAGAGACGACTGCTTGCGGCTCTGCCGTGGCTGATAGCTGTAGCCGTGACCATCGGCACAGCGGTAGCGGTGGCCCGAGAGCAGCATCGCGCCCGCGAAGAATATCAGGCTCAGAGCGAGGCAGAGTGTGCCGCGCTTGCAATCTCTCCTGAAGAGAAGCACGCCTGCGCTAAGGAAGCCCAAGACCGCAAGGACTACACGGAATGGTGGGACGTACTCTTTACATGGCCCGAAGGAATCACTACTTGGGCCATAATCGCCACTGGCTTCGCTATTGCCTGGCAGAGCAACGAAACTCACAAAGCCGCCCGCGCTGCGGAAGAGGCCGCCAAAGTCGTCCTGAAGCAGACCGACTATATGGCCAACTCCGAGCGGGCTTGGCTCACTATATCTGCCGTTAACAAAGATTCGCAGGAACTCCAGCCGAACGACCCCCCGCTGTTCTTTTGGGAGATACGAAATGTGGGAAAAACTCCGGCGCGACTGGTAGAAACTCAAGGGATTTGCTGTGTTACCGAGCAAAAGCCTGCACGGACGCAGATGCCCGCTCCGGTGGTTCTCAACGAGAGAATCTTGGCTCCCGGAGACTCGATGGAGTTTCACACTTACTGGACTACCGAGAGCGGAGGATACTTTCACGACCGAGTAGACAGCCTTGTTGTCGTGTGGCTGGCTGCATACGGATACGTGAAATACAGGACGGTTTTCAGGCCAGACCCGTGCGAGTCTTGGTTCTGCGAAGACTTCTTTCACTCCCAACAGGTTAAGTGGCCTTGGCCGAAGATCGTCTTTCGGCCTAACCTTGAGGCTCCCCCCGAATACACCAAACACACATAGGATCGCCGCGACCAGCGACCAAAAAGTCAAATTAGGACACCACCGGAGTTCCCCCCCTCGGAGATCCTTAGGACGGTCTCCCCCCACATTGTCGACTATTCGGCAGTAACGCAGGATCAATCGCGACAAGTCGGCTTCCCGCCCCCTCGATCCACGCCGTACTTGGACGTCGGTTGCTGTCACTGAGTCGCGCGATCAATGTCACGCCTTCAAAGCCCTGAGAGGGCCTGATCCATCCGCCCCCTGTGTGCGACTTGTGTGCCTGATCCAGCAGGAAGTGGAAGTGTCCCAACTGCCCGAAAAGCAGGCAGAAAGGCAGATACCTGGGGCCTGTTCCCCAAACCGAGAATTGCAATGCGACGCATGTGTCAACTTTCGCGAGGCAATGCGTGAATATGCTCGCTATGCCTCTTGACAGACCACTTGAAGAGGCCACCGCACTCTTCAAGTACTCCGCAGGATTGGCATTCGGTCAAATAGATGTTTTTCCAATCCGAAATTGACTTCCGGGCATATTGCCACAGGGATGGCCGGATAGCATCCAGAGGTTTCCCGCACTGTCTCGTGCGAGTCCATGAATACTGTTCGCCGGGATGCCCTCCTGCGGGCCATAAGTGTGGAATGAGCCGCGATGATATCGGGTGACGTTTCCGCCTTCGCTGGTGAACCACAGGTCGCCGTTTTGGTCTTCCATTATCGAACCGAACCTGTTGGAAGCAATTCCAGGGGTGTTGCTCTTGTTGAACACGGTGAAGCGCACGCCGTCAAATCGCGCTGCTCCGTCCAGGGTAGCGAACCATAAATAGCCGTCCGGCGTTTGGGCGATGCCACGAATGACGTTTTGCGGAAGCCCGTTTTCCGCCGTCCACACGTTAAGGCGGTACTGGGCGGCCATTGCCGTGCTGACGCAATTCAATAATCAGGAAGCCCGCTATCCAGGTCACGGGGGTCTTGATGGCCAGCCGCCACCGGCTTGCGTTGGGTAGATTTGGCCTTTGAGACAAGACTTGCGCACTGGATGCATCTCACTGCTTTCACATTGTAGGACTGATGAGCACCGCTAGAGCCTGAAGTCGCCAAGTCAGTGCGCTCATTGGGCATCGCCTTGCAGGTTCAAATCGGATTAGTACCAATAGACGCCCCGGCATCCCCCGTGTACTTCACGTCGGCGATGAAGGAAACGACGCGATCGATGTCCACTATCGCTTTGTTGTCCAGGTCCGACTTGCCCCTCTTGAAGCGGAAATCTAGCGATAGCCGATTGGCTCCATTGATAAGCTGTTTGTACTCGCCTGGGGCATTCGGAGCGATTACTTCTGTCTGAGTCGTCACGTTTTGCGCCACAAAACCGCCTGTTCCAACCACATCTTGCCCCTGGCGTTTGTAAATATCTAGTAATGCGGCCATTCTAGCCTTGCGTTAGGGGCATGACTGGTGAGACGCTTTTGTCCGAGCATTTAGAGGGGAGTGCAGAGTGGCTTTCGAAGATGACAAGAAGACTCTGTCTGACATTTTGGTGTTCATAAGAAGCGTTCTGGACGAGTTGGTAGGAGGGCACATCACCAACGACAAGGAGCTGTTTCAGTCGGCTTGGACAAAAGAGGTGAGGCCTCGGTTGGATCTGCTTATCGGCGGATTGGTAGACATCCAAAGCGACAATGACCCACGGTGGAATCTATTTCAATACCACGGATTGACGGGAGAGCAACTAAAGTTGAAGCGAAAGCGGCTTGCCGCCGTCTCCGCGACAGGCATCTTCAAGAAGATCCTCGACATTATCAACACCATTCTTGGAAGTATCCCCGGAGCTGAGCCGGTGAAGGAATTCAAGGAGTTCGTCGAAGAAGGCGTCGATGATCCCAACGCCTCAATCACGGCGAGTTTCAGTTGAGTCTTCTGGCCGGTTAGGTAGAAGTACCCCCAGTCGATGAGCAAATCATCGCCCGCCCGGTTCAGCATCCGTTGATCGCGGGAGCCAACACTTAGGACCTCAAGCCCGGGGGCTTTTAACCGCGCCCAGGTGACCGCTTCATCATTCGAATTTACGGCCACCCGGGGTCTACATCGACCAATATCGTCGCAGAATGCTGTCGATTGTCGGCCGACTGAATCGTCCACGACAGATAGGTCACCGGCTGCGATAGAGCGTCCAGGTCTTCGGGAAGAGCCGGGATGAAGAATGTGACTCTGAGCGAAATTCCAGCGGCTTCGAATGTATAAATCGTGTGCAGTGGGGCGACTTGCAGGGCTATCTGCGACATCGCCGGAACCTGCTGCGGCATCGCGCCCATAAACCTGTAGATTGTCCCATCTATCCGCACCAAGCCCAAGAGCGGTTGTTCCGCTCCCGTCCAATGGCGGGTATTGACATCCCGTCAGCTTGTTGGCCATCGACCAGACGCTAAAGTATGGATCAAATGTAATCAGGGGCGCGGCTGGGGGACGCTCTTGCGCAACGCACAGCGACAGCTGTGACAACCGGGACAGGAGCCCGAAGAACAAAATGGCCGTGCGAGCTAAACGCCTCCGCCTCAACATCTTGAGTTGAGGCCCTTGAGTTCAGTGAATTTCATATGTTCGAGGATTCTCCAAGGACGATGCGCCCACAGCGCACATTGTCACACTTCATTCCAATTTGAGCAGGAGACGTGAGTGAAAGCACGCCTTGATTCTCGTTTCAGCCCGAAACCACTCGGGCGAGGGTTTCTGACATATAATAAATTAAATATTATCGTCAATAGTTAACGCCGATCCGTCGATCAGAATTGACTGGCCGCTTGCCGCTTCCACACGGTAGGTTGGCGTCTTTGTCAGTCCTATCAAGGAGAGTCACTCAAAGCGCTGACTAAGGCGCCTGCGTCTCTCTCTCTCCGTCGCTCCCAGCCGACACAAGGTTCGACTTCTCCTTTGAGAGCGCGCACGGCCCCAGATTATGGTTAATCAGGTTTCCTCGTCGCCGTATGCCGCTTTGTCTGGGTTGAAACTCTCCCCAGACGCGCACATTCTCCATTTAAAACTCGGTCGGAAAGGATCCAGGTCGTCATGGATCACCCCCGCTCCTTACAAAGAAAACGGTTGACAATATATTAGATAATAAATTATAGATTATTGCCGAAATGCGAGAGTCTGACTGCAGTGTCCCGGAAATGGGCCGCTGAGTAGAGTTCCTTCTTCACCTGAGCGGATGTGGTTTTCTCGCTAAGAACAACTTTGGGCATTTTTCGTTTCAGGAGGTCAACCATGTATAGCACCTGCTTTCGTCTGCTCGGCCTATGCTTGCTAAGCGCTCTTTCCATTCACATTGCGATGGCCCAGGACAATGCAACCATCAACGGAACGGTGCAAGATTCCACCCGAGCGGTGATCCCCCGAGCCGGAGTAACCCTTACTAACCCAGCCACCGGACAGGTCAGGACTATCACTTCAAACGACTCCGGCGTCTACCGCTTTGCAAACGTAGGCGTAGGGCGTTATACGCTGACAGCCTCGTCGGCAGGCTTTGAAAGCTATACCAAGACCGACATCGTCGTGAACGTAGCGCAAACACTCGAAGAAAACGTCGTTCTTTCAGTTGGCAGCCAGGCGCAAAGCGTTACGGTTCAAGCGGAGGCGCTGCAACTGCAATCCGAAACCAGCGAACTCAGCAACCTGATCAGCGGGCAGCAGGTATCGCAACTAGCGGTCAACGGGCGCAACATGGAAGGGCTCGCCGCGTTGGGTCTGGGTGTGTCGAACAACCTGCCGGATTTCAACACGGTGAACGCGAACACGTCGGGAAACGGCATCAGCTTCAACGGCACGCGCGCCAACCACAACGTCTACATGCTGGACGGCATGGAAATGAACGATCGCGGTTGCGGCGGCTGCTTTGACTTTCTGCCTTCGCTCGATACGCTTGCCGAGTTCCAGACTCTGGACAGTAATTACAGTCCAGACTACGGCATCGGCTCTGGCGGAACCGTTCTCATGGTCACGAAATCCGGTACCCATGACTTTCATGGGGGACTATGGGAGTTCAACCGGAACGAGGACTATGACGCAAACAATTACTTCACCAATCTCGCCGGACAGCCGCGGCCGGAGCTGCGACTGAACCTGTTCGGCGGCAATATTGGCGGCCCAGTTTGGATCCCCCATGTGTACAACGAATCCCGGAAGCGGACTTTCTTCTTTGTCAATGAGGAATGGCGAAAGTTAATCCTTGGGAGCACTCCCTCGATTGTGAATACTATTGCCGACGCGAACTTTCCAAGCGGCGGAGCGCCGTTGACGTATAACGTTCCGTCGAATGGACAGATTCCCGTCGTACCGACAACTATTGATCCAGCAAAACTTGCCACATATACTGCGACGGGTTTGACTCCAGGAAAGCCATTTCCCGGCAACACGATCCCTGCCGCTCTGATAGACCCGAACGCGGTACTTGAATTAAATGCGGGCACCTTCCCTAAGCCGAATTACGGCACGAGTCAATATATTTCGTCCATACCTCAGCCCACCGACGTTCGTGAAGATGTTGTTCGTATCGATCACGCCATTGACAGTAAGCTTCAGTTAATGGGCCACTACATACATGACGCGGTCACTCAAACATACTATCCTCCTCTTTGGGGCGACAGCAGTTACCCGACCAGCGGCTCAACGATGGTGAATCCAGCGTGGGGAGCTGTCTTTAAGCTCACGCAGACATATTCGCCAACGCTGCTGAACGAAACCGCCTTCAACTATGCGGATAACACGGTCAAAATCAGCAATAATGGGGTTTACGCTCAGCCCCCGGGCTGGGCAGCCACAAGCTTCTTCCCGCCTGCGGATAACGTCAATAGCCGCCTACCTGAAATTCAGCTTGGCGCACCATACAGCACTACCTGGAGCTCGAGCTATTTCCCGTGGAAGAACTTCTACGCCGCATACCAATTCCGAGATGATTTGTCTTATACGAAAGGCAAGCATCAATTCAAGTTTGGCTTCGGCTATTTGCGCGTGGTCAAGAACCAGCAGCTCCAGGCAAACACTCAGGGTACGGCCGTCTTTAACCCCAGTGCGTTCTCCGGAGACTCCTATATCAACTTCCTGCTCGGCGATGCGGCGAGCTTCACCCAGCTCCAATATTTGGCAGACAAGCACTGGGTAAACAACAACTATAGCTTTTACGTTAATGACAACTGGCACATCACTCCTCGATTGACACTCAACCTTGGTATTCGTTATGACGGGTTGCCGCACGTCTTTGAGAGGTATAACCAGTTCGCAAACTTTGTCCCGGCAGATTACAACACGTCCCTTGCCTATCCGCTTAATGCTGACGGCACGCTGAATCCGGCTTCTCTAACTCTATACAACGGGGAGCCGTTTTACCTCAATGGCATTCAGGAAGCGGGCGTAAACGGGTTTCCGCGCGGTGCCGTCGAGAACATGTACTATACCTGGCAACCGAGGATCGGTTTCGCCTACGACCTTGGCGATGGAAAGACGGTCTTGCGCGGCGGTTTCGGCACGTTTTACGAACGGGTCCAGGGCAACGATGTCTACAATGCGGCCCAGAACCCACCGTTCGCTTACCAGCCATCCGCCACAAATGTTTACTTTTCCAATCCAAACACCAGCGCCTTGACCGGAGTGACAACCAGTCAATCGTTTCCATCGACTTTGACCAATCTCCAGTACAAATATGCGCCTCCTGGGACGGCAACCTTTAGTCTGGGAGTCCAAAGGCAAGTGGCGCCGTCTATCATCGCAGTACTCCAGTATGCCGGCTCTCTCGGCTGGGACCAAAACGATGACAGGGGTGTCAATACGCTACCCTTGATTGATCCGATCAATGCTGCTAACCCATACGATCTGAGGGAAGGTGTGTCTAATGGATCCCTAAACGCCAACTTATACCGGAACTACCCAGGGTTTAGTTCCATCCTGCAGGAGGAGAATGAGACCCACTTTAACTACAACTCACTCCAGGCGGGATTGCGTATTGAGAACAGGCATGGGCTTACCTTGCAGTTGGCGTATACCTGGTCTCACGAACTCGATGAAGTGAGTGGAGACTTGAGCTCTCTCTCCAACCCTTATAATCCATCGTACGACTACGGTTCCGGATCGCTTGACCGACGCCATATCTTCAATGCCAGTTACATCTACAGCTTTCCGTTCTTTGCGCATACCTCTAATGTTGCGGCGCGCGCGTTTCTAGGAGGCTGGCAGTTTTCTGGTATCACCATCGCGCAGTCAGGCACACCACAGTACATCACATATAACGGCGTTGACGCCCTCGGCCTTGGTGGCGACACCACTAATCGTCCGAACCTCGTCGCCTTTGTGACGTATCCCAAGAAGCGCACCGAGTGGTTCAACACGGCTGCCTTCGCAAGTCCAATAGCACCTTGGAATGGCGGTCCCAATCAAGGGTTCGGGAACGCCGGAAAAGACGCGGTAGTTTTACCCGGCCGATTGAACTTCAATCTGTCATTGTTCAAATCGATCCCGCTCACAGCTGGCGAAGGCCCGAGTTTTGAACTAAGGCTTGAGACCTTCAACACCTTCAACCACACACAGTACAATGGGATCGATGCCGGATCGACCGACCCCAATTTCGGCGAGGTCACGTCTACCTATGACCCACGTGTTTTGCAGCTGGGTGCAAAGTTTCGTTTCTAGTCGAAGCTTCAGTTGTGATGCCCGAGAGTGGCGCGACGACTTTATTGAGTTGCGCCGCGCTTCTCTCAATTCTTGTCTCTGCGCGTTGCCCGGATGGCAATTGGATCACTTCTGTGAGGAGGGCTGAGTGACTCGTTTTGGTCAAGGGCTCGTTGCACTTATCCTGACCCTAGGAGCAATCAAACCTAGTTGTGGCAGCCAGACGCGGGATACAGCAGATGAGCTGCGTCATGCCGCGATTGTCCTCGAGCAAAACGGGGAGAATGCCGAGGCTGAGAGTACCTGGCGTGAGGTGCTGGCTGGTCGCCCACACAGTGCGGAGGCCTACGCCCACCTCGGACTCCTTGCTGCCCGTCGGAAAGACTATTCGGATGCAATCCTTTCCTATCGGAAAGCGCTCTCCTTAGATCCCTCGATGCCCGGCTTAACACTGAATCTAGGGTTATCTCTCTTCAAGTCCGGTCAGTTGCAGGCAGCTATCCAGACGCTCGTTCCGTTGCTCAAGAAAGAATCCTCGTCATCGCCCGAGGCTCAGCGACTAGACGTCTTGATCGGGACAGGACACTACGCCTTAGGGGAGTATGCGGCAGCGATACCTTATTTGGAGCAGGCCACGCTGCGCGACCCGCAGAGTCTGGAACTGCGCCTGATTCTGGTTCACACGTGCCTGGGGGCTAAGCAATATCAATGTGTGATGGATGCGTATCACGAGATTCTGCTATTAAATGCGGAATCCGCCGAGGCGGATATGTTGGCTGGTGAGGCCCTGGATGAGATGAATAACGCTCCCGCCGCCATTCAGCAGTTTCAGGCTGCAATCAAAGAAAATCCGGCGGAGCCGAATGTGCACTTTGGTTTGGGGTTTCTGCTATGGAAGCTGAAGAGGTACGACGAAGCGGCCGCCGAGTTCGAAACCGAATTAGCCAACGTGCCTGATCACGTGCAGGCTTTGACCTATTTGGGAGACTCCGACATACAACTAGAGGAGTCCGATCAAGCTCTCCCGCTTCTCCGGAGAGCGGTGCAGATGGACAACAGCGTGGAACTCGCTCACCTCGATCTGGGAATTATTTACACGGCGGCTAACCGCTCGAACGATGCGTTGCGGGAATTTAAGATCGCTGCAAAACTGCTGCCGGATGATGCCGGCGTTCACTACCGGCTCGGGCGGCTTTACCAACGCATGGGAAGAAAAGAAGACGCAAAAGCTGAGTTCAACAAGACCGTGAATATACATAAGGCCGCCGATGAGAAGATCGACAACAAGATTTCCAACGGCCAGAGCGGTGCCACGCCAATTGCCCAAGAGCCGAGGCGAGCGTCTTCGGCCCAATAGGAGTTTGGAGCTGACTTCACCTTCCCGAGCACTCGAACCAAACTGAAGCACTGGTACTTTTAAGCGGGTCTTGATCTGTCCCGAACCTATGCTCTTGCAACTTAGGTGCGATTTCCTATGGCGTCCCATGGAAACCCAATCGGCAGCTTCTTCTTTACCTGTTGGTAAGCAGCTTCGTAAGCGCTTTCGAATTCCGCCTTATTTCTGCTCTTCGAATCTTGAGCTGTTTGGATGGACAGTAATTCCGGGCCGAGAGGTCTCAAGAGTTGGGTGTTATAGACTAAATATCATCTTTTCGGAGGTGGCTGTTGGCGACACGCGAATACCGCAAACCGGCAGGTCAACTGGCCGTCAAGACTGTGCCACAGGCTGCGGCTCAAGTCTTGCGAGAGGCGATCATCTCTGGCGAATTGAAGGGTGGGGACCGCGTTCTGGAACAGAAATGGTCAACGCGCCTGGGGATAGGGCAACCCACCTTAAGGGAGGCATTGCGGGAACTCGAACATCAAGGGTTATTGCGCAAAATCCCCCAACGCGGTACCTATGTCACTGAACTTAGGCCCGACGATTATCGAAGCATCCTCGAAGTCCGCATCCCTCTCGAAGCGATTGCTATCGGCAGGGCGGCAAAACGCCTCACTCCGGAATCGGACAAGGAACTGACTGAACTTGTAATGACCATGGCGGGCACAGGCCACGACCTCGATGTGAAGGGCTTTCACGATTGCGACGTGCTCTTCCACCGCAAAATCTGGGAGCTTGCCGACAACGAATATCTCCACGATTTCCTGGAGAAGATTTCGTTTCGCCTGTTCATCTTCTCCGTAGTCGGTCGGTGGCCCGATGCTCCAAATGCGATGGGCGAACGCATCGCCGCCGTAAAGCAGCATCTCGGGATTCTCGAAGGCATTCGAACCGGGAACTCGCGATTGGCCCGCCAAGCCTATGTCAAGCACACGGTGCAGTATTGGAATATCCAATACGGTCTCGATCTGGTCGAGGAGGACATGCTGGTCGGCAGATCCGAGGAAGAACTATCGACTTAGCATCGTTGCCCGATCGATCACAGACCTTCCACGACTTTTAGAATTTGGTTCGCCTAGGGGCATCATTGACATTGGTATTATTTATAGTCTATAAAATCGCCTGACGGCAATCTCCTACCGAGGTCTTCATGCGCTTGGCCACTGCTGCGCCGAGTTCTACAGCTACATCTCAAGTTCCACTGAACCGATTGGTTGTCGAGAGCACCATAACAGCGGCGTTGGGTGGGCTTCTTTTCGGATTCGACACGGCGGTGATCGCCGGGGTCACCACCGCCTTGACGCAGCGGTTTCATCTTACGGCGACGAGTCTTGGCGTTACGGTCGCAATCGCGCTTTGGGGTACGCTGTTAGGCGCTGCGTCGGGAGGCCATTTCGGAGACCGCTATGGTCGCCGCTTCAGCCTTCGAGTTCTGGCCGTGCTGTTTATCGTGTCTTCGTTGGGCTGCGGATTCTCCTGGAATTGGTCTTCGTTCCTCATTTTTCGCTTTGTGGCCGGAGTGGCGATTGGCGCATCTTCGGTTGTGGGTCCGATGTATATCGCTGAAATTGCGCCAGCGCGGTGGCGCGGACGCATGGTGGGTTCCTTTCAACTCAATATCGTGTTCGGCATTCTGGTCGCTTACTTCTCGAATTATTTGATTGGCACATTCAACCTCGGGCCCACAGAATGGCGCTGGAAGATCGGTGTTTCTGCCGTTCCCGCAGTTTTGTTTCTGCTGATGCTCTTCCGTATCCCGCGGAGCCCGCGCTGGCTGGTGGAGAAGGGGTACGTCGGGGAGGCGGAATCGGTGCTTCAGCGGATCTCTGGCGATGCGTGGGGGGCGGAGCTTGCTGAGATCGCCGCATCGCTGGCGAGTGACCGCGAGGCGGGGAGCCAGCCATTATTCTCTCGTCGTTATCGCATTCCGGTTATGCTGGCGATCGCTCTTGCGTTGTTCAATCAGTTTTCCGGAATCAATCCGATCCTTTATTACTTAAACGACATCTTTGCCAAGGCCGGCTTCAACAAGGTTTCTGGCGATTTGCAGGCGGTTGCTATCGGTGCAACGAACCTAATCTTCACTCTGGTTGCGATGTCCATCATCGATAAGGTGGGCCGAAAAAAGCTCTTGATCGTCGGTTCGGTCGGGACGTTCGTTTGCCTGGCAATGATCAGCGCACTGTTCTATACAGGATTGCACCAGAATCTTCTGATCTTCCCACTGATCGGATTCGTGGCGTTCTTCGCCGTTTCACAGGGATCGGTGATCTGGGTTTACATCAGCGAGATCTTCCCCAACTCGGTTCGGGGCAAGGGCCAGAGCCTGGGCAGTTCGACGCACTGGCTCGCGGATGCATCGCTTTCCACCTTTTTCCCGGTCATTGCGCAATTCTCGGCAGCCGGTCCTTTCATCTTTTTCTGCACGATGATGGCGCTGCAGTTCGTGGTTGTACTGCAGTTTTTCCCAGAGACGAAGGGCTACACGCTCGAAGAGTTGCAGCAACGGCTGGAAACGAAATAGCGCGACCCACACAGCGAATACCACAGCGAAAGCGAGTGCATGATGGAGCGTAGGAGTTTCTTGAAGACCTCAGCGATGGCCGCCGCTGCCTTCGCGTTTTCCGGCCGGCGCGGTTGGGCGAAATCCGCCGATGCCCGCGTCGAAATTTTCCTGGCAGACACCGGGGCGATGATCGATCCCAACATCTACGGTCAGTTCACCGAGCACATCGGCGGGGTGATCTACGACGGCGTTTGGGTCGGAGAACAGTCGAAGATTCCCAACCAGCACGGTATCCGCAGCGAACTGGTGGAAAAGATGAATCAGATCAAGGTGCCCATTCTGCGCTGGCCTGGCGGCTGCTTTGCTGACAGCTACGATTGGAAGGACGGTATCGGTCCCCGCGATAAGCGGCCCAGGCGCACGAATTTTTGGGAGAATGACCCGGACGCCGCGCGTTTAGACGAGAAAGGTCCACAGATCTTCGAACCGAACGAATTCGGCACACCCGAGTTCATGCGGTTCTGCCAACTTGCCCACGCTCAACCATACGTCGCGGCCAATCTGCGCAGCTTGCCGGCGCTCGATTTCGATCACTGGGTGGAGTATTGCAACTCCCCTGCCGGCTCCACGACCTTAGCCGACATGCGCGCCGCAGACGGGTTTCCCGCGCCCTTCGGAGTCAAGTACTGGGGTGTCGGCAACGAAAGCTGGGGTTGCGGCGGCAACTTTACGCCGGAGGAATATGCGTCCGAATTCCGCCGCTACACCAACTGGATTCCAAAGTTCGGCGTTGAGCTCGAGCTAATTGCGGCTGGTCCAAACGGCAACGATAAGGACTGGACACACAGGTTCTTCGAAGAGATCTTCACAAGCTCTCACCCTTACCGCAACCCCAGCTTCGAAGGCTGGTCAATCCACCATTATGCGTCAGATCTGGGCCGCGGCCTGACCGGTGCCAATACTTTCCGCAATGCGGATGCGCTCCGGTTCGATGCGGTCGGATGGTACGAGGTGATGCGCGAGTGCGACCGGATCGAACAAATCATCTCCGACCAGTGGGCGGTCATGGGGCAGTTCGACCCGCAGCATCGCATCAAGATCGTTGTCGACGAATATGGCCCGTGGTATCGGACGGGTACCGAGGTTGACATCGAGCATATATTCGGCCAGCAAGTCACGATACGCGATGCACTCGCCACCGCGCTCACCCTCGACGCGTTCAATCGCAATGCCGAGAAGGTCAGCATCGCAGCCTGCGCACAACTGGTCAACAACATCAACGCGCTATTTCTCTGTCATGAGGATAAATTCTTCGTAACGCCAAACTTTTATGTCTTCGAGATGTACGCAGCGCACCAGGGTGGCAAGCTAGTGCGCACGGACTTCTCCGCTCCACACGTACACTACGACCGCGACGGAAAGCCGGCGGCCTTCTGGGGTTTGAATGGTTCGGCCTCGCGTAAGGGAAACCTCGTCACGTTGACGATGGTGAACCCGGGGCTCTCTGGCCCGTCCGACACCCAGATCGCGGTGGCAGATGGAAACGTTACCGGCGCGAAGGGTGTGACGCTGGCCTCAAGCGACATGCATGCGCACAATACGTTTGAGCGGCCCGATGTTGTGCATTCGGCTCCTATCGACGTCACCGTTAGTGGCGGCATGTTGAATGTGACGCTGCCCCCGGCTTCGGTCACCAGGCTCGAGATCACGCTGGTTTAAAGGCCACGCGAAGCCAAGCTGCGAGACGTCTCGTCAACAGATATAGTCAGGCAATAACGTTGATCAACGCCTGTTTGCCCTCTCTGCCGAATGAGTTCTATCGGTTGGATTACCGCGGGATATGTTACGACTGCGAAGGCACGATAAGTGCCTTGCAGACGTCGCCTGACGCAAACTGCTGGAAGGCAACGCCTACGTCACGCAGCTGATAGGTGTGGGAGACGATGCGATCAAGCGGCAGGCGGATGGCCATATCGATCGCGTCGAGAAAGTCTTTGCGCTCGTAGACCCGCGAACCGACTATGTCGATCTCTTTGAAGTTGATGGCTTGCATGTCAATTTCAACGGGATTCTTAAAGACGCTGAGATTGATGATGACACCGCGAGAGCGAACCAGCGTGGTCATCTCGCGGGCGGACGACGGATGACCAGCGCACTCAAAAAGAAGATCGGCGCCGTTATTGTCCGACAGTTCCATCACGATCGATTTAAGCTCCTCGCCTGCTTGGACGGCCCTTAGGCCGAGGCTTCGGGCGAGTTGCAGGCGCGATGGCAGGATGTCGCTGATGAGAAGGTTGGGTACGCCGCGTTCCTTGGCGACCAGGGCTGTCAGCAACCCGATTGGTCCGGCTCCGAGGACGACAGCAAGGTTGACGTCCTCGAGCTTGGCGCGGGCGACCCCGTGGACGGTCACGGCAAGCGGCTCTATGAGTGCGCCGATTTGAGGGGGCATCTCCTTGGGCAGTTTGATGAGCGAGCCGACAGGCACCTTGGCGTATTCCGACATGCCTCCGTCGACATCGAAACCGAAGAGCCGAAGTTGGCGGCAGACATGCGGGTTGCCGTGCGTGCAGGCGTAGCAGTGCCCACAGGAGATAAGCGGATACATGGTTACCCGGTCGCCTAGCTCGAGGCTACTGTTGGAGGCGTTCATCTGCTCGATGCGTCCGGAGAGTTCGTGGCCGAGGGTCAGCGGGGCTCTAGCGCGCGGGTGAGTTCCGGCAACAATATTGATGTCGGAGCCACAAAAACCGCACGCCTCTATTTTAAGCAGGGCCTCTTCGTCACCGATGACCGGCACCGAGACCTCCCGAGCGTCAATGTGGTGTGGTCCCAGATACTGTGCCGCGAGCATAGTCTTCACTGTCTCTCCCTACTGCGCGGTGTAGCCGCCATCCATCATGAGGATGGCCCCGGTAAAGAAGCTCGCCTGGTCGGTGGCCATATAGGCGTAGAAGCTGGCCACCTCTTCCGCACTCGCTATGCGGCCAATGGGGTGAGCGTTCCGCAGCATAGCCCAATATTTGTCGGGATCGCCGGAGGCTTCGGCCGACTTGTGAACGATGGGCGTGTCTACGGTGCCGCAAGCTATGGTGTTCACTCGGATGCCGAACGGGGCGTATTCGACGGCCATCTGACGGGTCATTTGGTGCAGCGCGCCCTTGGACGGAGCATAGGCGCCCTGGGTGGGGATGCCGGCTTCGCCTGAGATGGAACCGCTGATCAGGATGAGACCTGCCTTCTGCTTCATCATGACGGGAATCACGTGGCGCGCAGACCAGTAGAGACTTTTCACGTTAGAGTTCATGACCGTGTCCCATTCTTCAGGCGAGTGAAGGTGGATGGCCTTGACGATGCTGAGTGCAGCGTTCGATACCAGGATGTCCATGTGGCCGAATCGATCGATGGCAGCCTTTGTGAAGTCGATCGAGGTTTGCTCCTCGGCGACGTCCCCGCGCACAATGACAAGCTTGCCATCGTAAAGCTTGAGGGCCTGTTCAAGTTCTTCCGGGATCTCGGACCGGCGGAATACGGCGACGACACCCGCGGCGCCGCAAGCCAGATACGCTCGAGTGACCGCGAGACCGATGCCTGAAGATGCGCCGGTAATCACGGCCACTTTGCCTGCAAGAGAGATTCTCATTCGACCATCCTATTTGTAGCTAAAGGGATACTGCTGAATCGTGCCGCTGGTAAAGCCACGGTTCGTAGTATTTGAGGAGGACAAAAGTGGCGTCAGAGCCGGCTTGGTCGAGAGCCACTCGAAATAGTTGAGGAGAGCCAACGTTGTTCACCATAAGGTCATAGTGGCACGGCACGACGACGCGCGGACGAAGCGCCTTAACGATTTGTGCAGCCTGGATGGGCCCAAGATTGTGGAAGCCGCCGTTGATGCAAATGGCGCAGATGTTGACATCCTCTGGCAACAGGGCAGCTAACCTCTCCGCCCAGGCGGTGTCGCCGGTGTTATAGAAGCGAATGCCGCTTGGGAACTGGAGTAACACGCCGGTGTGATTCAGATCGGTGGCGTCGGTCGGCAAAGCAAAGGTAGCACGCACTGTAGTTGCGCTGTTCAGAGCGATGGTCTCGCCGGGATGAATGAGCTGGCACTTCGATTCCTCAAGACCGCATTCGCGATAGATGCGCATCGAATCAAACGGACCGACGAATCGGGTGGCACGATCGCGGTCGATGCGTCGGAGAGTCTCTGGATCGGCGTGGTCGTCGTGGGAATGTGTCGTTATAAAGACGTCGATATCAAGATCTTCGGGCTCGATGAAAATTGGCAGTTGGCGATCGAGCCGGTACTGTAGATGCGCGAAGGTCGTCGCGCAGCTGTTGGTGAGGTAAAGATCGATGCCGATGAGGAAATCGTCATCCGCCTTGAGGATGAAACCATTCTGCCCCAGGTACCAGACGGCGAGAGCGTCAACAGGTACCCTGTACTTACGGATGCTGCGCATGTACTCGCTGCTTTTGAGCAGTCTCGGCACCACATTTTCAATAGACGCGGTCCGGTTGTACGGATCGTTCCTGGTGAAGATATAGGGCTCGCATACAGTGCGCTGTTTGGAAATTATAGAAGGTAAATGCCTGGACACAGTAATAAATTATAGATTATATTTATCGCCATGCAAGCTCTTATTCTTGAAGATGTGCGAAAACTTCACATGCGGGACGTGCCTAAGCCCGAACTTGGCGAACACGATGTGCTGATCCAGGTGAAAGCATGCGGGATCTGCGGCAGCGATGTTCATGGATATGACGGTAGCACCGGGCGCCGCATTCCTCCTTTGATTATGGGGCATGAGGCTGCGGGTGTGGTGGCGAATACCGGCATCGGGGTCCGCCAGGTTCAAGTTGGCGACCGGGTTACGTTCGACTCCACGGTTTCGTGTGGGAACTGCCGTTTCTGCCGGATGGGAGACGTGAACCTATGTGATAACCGGCAGGTCCTCGGGGTTTCGTGTGGCGATTACAAACGCAACGGCGCGTTTGCCGAGTATGTTTCGGTGCCGGAGCACATCATCTACTCCTTGCCCGATTCATTTGCCTATGAAAAGGCAGCGCTGATCGAGGCGGTTTCGATCGCCGTGCATGCAGCCAGGATTACTGAGATTCAACCTGGCAGCACAGCCGTCGTCATTGGCGCGGGCATGATCGGTCTGCTGGCGATTCAAGCCTTCCAGGTCTTCGGCTGCGGCAAGGTCTATGCGGTTGATCTTGAAGAGAGCAGGCTGGAATTGGCGCGACAATTGGGCGCCGACGCGACATTCCTGGGAACTGACCCGGAACTGATCCCTAAGTTGAAAGCCCTTACGGAAGGACAAGGCCCCGATATCGCTGTCGAAGTTGTAGGTGCGCAGAAGACTGTCCAGATGGCGATCGAAGCAGTGCGCCGCGGCGGTATCGTTACACTTATAGGCAATCTCGCGCCGAAGGTCGAAATCCCATTGCAGATTGTGGTGACCCGTCAACTTCGCCTGCTCGGCTCCTGCGCGTCGGCCGGTGAATACCGTGAATGCATTGAATTGATGCAGAGCGGCAAGATCAATGTCGATCCGCTGATCTCCGCCCTGGCGCCGTTAAATGAGGGCCCGCAGTGGTTCAATCGCCTCTATGAGCGCGAACCTGGATTAATGAAAGTGATTCTGCAACCCTAAAGGGAACGAATGACTGAGAAGCAATTTGACCTGACTGGCAAGGTCGCGGTCGTGACCGGATCAAGCCGCGGCTTGGGCCAGTATCTGGGACGCGCTTTGGCAAAGGCCGGAGCCGATCTGGTCATCACCAGCCGGCGCCTAAGCGATCTAAAACCTTTTCAAGAGGAGATCGAGGCTCTGGGTCGGCAGGTTCTCCCCCTCGAACTTGACCTGCGCGATGCCAAAAGCATCAGCGCGGCAGCGCCGACAGCGACGAGGCACTTTGGCAAGATCGACATTCTCGTCAACAACGCGGGCTGCAATGTGCGCAAGCCTGCGCTCGACGTCACCTGGGACGATTGGAACCTGGTGCTCGATACCAACTTGCGTGGCTCCTTCTTTGTAGCCCAGGCATTCGCGAAGGGCATGGTGGAGCGCGGGTATGGCCGGATCATCAATATCGGATCAGTGACCAGCGTGTTTGGGTATGCAGGGATTGCCCCTTACTGCGCAAGCCGCGGCGGCATCAAGCAACTGACAATGAGCCTGGCGGATGAATGGGGATCGCACGGCGTGACCGTGAACTGCCTGGCGCCGGGATGGTTCAAGACCAAACAGAATGCGGTGCTTTACGAGAATGAAAAGTGGGTGGAGTACCTCAAGGACCGTATCCCGTTGAAGCGTCCTGGACAGCCGAATGATCTGGATGGAGCGATCGTTTTTCTGGCTTCCAACGCAAGTGAATACATCACGGGTCAGACGCTGCTAGTCGACGGCGGCATCACCACCGGAGCTACGCGGGCGGGTGTATAGGATCGGCATATTGATAGCATTTCCGTCAAACCTTCGTGCGCTGCAAGTCCCTCGTGGTTATTGCTACCCATCGCCATGTAGTTACCGTCGTTTCTAGTGCGTTGCTCGTTAAAATTCCGTCGTCCGCATCGCGACCTTCCTGCGTGCGCCGAGAGGTCGATAAACCAGTTGCCCGCGGAGCATCCTTCACGTAGTCCGCGATGGAGGACCTCCACATGTGCGTTGTGGATTGGCTTGTCGTCCTGGATGTGGCGCAGCTTGGGCTTCCACTTGAGCGCCCAAGCCACTCAGCATCAGAAGGTACAGCAAAGACAGATTGTCAAGTCCAGCACTAGCAACAACTTAGACTGATTCTAAACCGTTTAGCGAATTGGAAGATGGCCCTGAAAAGGCCGGCGTCGGCGGTTCGATCCCGTCTCGGGCCACCATCTAGAATCGCTAACTTACGAAAACATTACCAAGAGCCTCCGAGGTATGGAGGCTCTCTGGTTTTCTTCCAATCAATTGACTTTGTAGTCTCGGGCCGGAACTTCATCGGGCCGCGGATTTCTGGGTATTCCTTCTTCAATTGCGATATGAGCCATAGACTCCTTTCTCTAGAAGGTAATGCGGAGTGAGGCCTGCAGTTGCCGAGCGGGACTGGCATAGTTCGGTGTAGCGAAATTGGGATTGGCTGGGCTGCCAATGTGGTCGCCGTATTGCGTCGGCACCGGGCCGAGAAAGTCCGCGGCCCCGTAAACTTGGTCGATATTCTGCACGTTGAAATGGTTGAAGAGGTTGAAGGCTTCGATGCTGGCTTCGGTCGAGAGCCGCTCAGTGATCTTGAAGATCCGCTGCAAGCGCACATCGGTGTCGTAATAGGAGGCGCCCCGATACGAATTGCGACTCACGGTTCCGGTGCGGTCGGAGAAAGGAAAACCGTCCCCGTTCACATCGAATCCCGCGAGGATGGAGAAGTATCGCGGGCTCTGAATCGTGTTCAGCAACGATACCTTGAAGTTGCGCAGCGGTGCGGGCCACTCCGACGGACTGTCGGCGAGAACCGAGAAGACGAAGCGGTGGCGAATATCGTTGTCCCCAACCGCGCGGTCCAGGTTGGGATTGAGATAGTCCTGCGGAGTATCGGTGAGTTGCACGTCGGTGGCGATGTCAATGGATTTCGAGTAAGTGTAGTTCGCAAGCACGCTGTAGTGCCTGGCGAAATTCTTGCGCAGGCTAAGAATGCCGCCGTTGTAGATTGAGAACGCGGTCGGCGTCGCGATGAGCGCGAAACCGAAACGTGGGTCGGCGGGGACAAAGTTCTGCCGGCCATCGGGAAGAGTTCCGTCAGGCGTGCCGTTCACACTCAAATAAATAGGCAATTTCGCTCCATGGACATATTGGTATCCGGCGGTCAGAACCCATCCCTCGCCTAGCTGACTTTCAACTTCGAGACTGGCTTGTTCGGCATAGGGATTGGGAAACTTGCGCTGGATGTAGCCCAGGGGAAATTGCTGCAGTGTTTCGGGAGATGGATAGACGCCGCCCGAGGTGAAGCTGCGGAAGGCCTGCGAGGCCAGGAACGGCCCGGAAACGCCTACCACTCCAGATGGGCCAAGGCCAACAACTCCGTTGGGTGTCTGGAAGTCCGGCACCAGAGGATTATTCATTGGGGTAAATGCGGAGGCTCCCTGCCAGCCGACCATCAGGTCGCTGTAGTCCCACGGACCGGTGAAGAGGCCGTAGCCTGCACGGATGACCTGCTTGCCTTCATTCAGCGAATAGGCGAGACCGACGCGAGGCTGCACGTTGCCGTAGTTGGTGGGATTGAGGGGACCGATCACGCGCACATCGGATGCTGACGGAAAGACATCGAAGTCATAGCGAAGACCCAGGGTAAGCGTGAGGGTCGGGGTCGCTTTCCACTGGTCCTGTCCATAGAAATTTACGAGGCGGTGCCAGAACTTCAGAGTGGTTGCATCGACAAATGAAGGAGCAGCGCTACCCGCGTATAGCGATCCGGCAAAGGGCAGTGGACGAGCCGGAACCTGTTGACCGAAGTACGAGCGCGGTTCCAGGAAGAGAAACTGGACCGGAGTACCCGGGCCGAAGGGCGGACCCGCAAACTCACCGGCTCCGAAGAAACTCTGCGGAGTGAAGATCCCCGCACCAGGACTGAAGAACGTTGTGTTTGCGTTTATCCAAACAGGTTCGAAGCCGCCGCCGAACTTGAACGAATGCGCTCCGCGAATGTATGTCAGGTTCTCCTGGGCCTCAAACTGCGGCTCTTTGTAATAAGAGACGCTACCGGTAAAGCTGCCGCTGACCAACGTGTCCGAGACGTCCAGCGTCGGTTCATATCCGGTGCCGGTTGGAGTGAGGTGAAACACGCGAGTGCCATAGGCGAGGATGGTCTCCGACGTCCAGCGCGGATTGAAGAGATGCACGTAATTGCTGAAGATGTTTTGATCGCGCACTGGATTGCTTCGGTAGGTTGAGGGCAAACCCTGCCCCGGCGCAGCGGTTGGAGCGTTCGCCTTGCGATCGTCGCTGAAGAGGTAGCCGACGTTGAGGATGTTGCTATCGTTGAATACTTGAGTAATCTTGCCGATTGCCTTGTCGTAGTTATCGATTTCAAGGATCGAGTCCAAAATCTCGGGTTGCAGGCCGAACTGCTCCTTGACCTGATTGATGCTTGGAGTGCCGGGGCCCATGCAGCCGGGAGTATTGATGCAGCCCAGAATAAAAGTCGAATAGGAAGGAGAGTCGGCGCGCCGCTGGCCCTCATAGCCAGTGAAATAGAACGTCTTGGAATGACGGATCGGGCCGCCAAGGTCCCCGCCGAATTGGTTCACGCGAAGTGTGTGCAGCCCGGGAGCGGAGAGAGGATTGTCGGCGTCCAGCGCGCCGTTGCGGAAGTATTCGTATGCCGCGCCATGAATATCATTCGTGCCTGACTTCGTAATAGTGTTGACCACCGAGCCGAGGTTGCGTCCGTTATCGCCGGAGTAAGGTCCATCGACAACGCGAAACTCCTGCACCCAATCGAGCGAGGGGCTGGCGCGCTGCACGCCGGAGAGGCTGACGGTGTAGTCCGTCCCATCTAGGCCAAAGAACGAGCTGTGTGTCTCGCGCAAGCCGCCAAAACTGAGCTGTAACACGGTTTCGAGAAATGGCGACTGAGCTGCCGTAGCGGTGCTGCGCCCAACATTGGCGGTTGGCGTAAGCAGAACAAAGTCGATGAAATCGCGCCCCGCGATCGGCAGATCGGCGATCTGATTGGGGAGGATGACTTGGCTTGTTTCCGTTTTGTCGGTCTCAATCGTCGCCACCGACGACTCGGAGACTGCGACGCTTTGCTTAACCGCGACAAGGCCCAGCTGGATCGTAATGGTCGCGACCTGGCCCACTGTGAGCGTGACCGGTTGACGCCGCTCGTTGAACGCATCCGCCTTCACGTTGAGCTGGTACTCTCCGGCGGTCAGTGCCGTCAACGCTACTGAGCCGGACTTGTCCGCAGCCTGGGTGCGGATGACACCCGTCCTGGGGTTATTGAGCGTCACCTGCGCGCCAGGAACTACGCTTCCCGTGGGGTCGGTTACGGTGACGCTCAGAGTCGCTAGCTGTTGTGCGTAAAGGAAGCTTGCCGGCTCAAACAACGCGCAGGCGAGTAGAGATACGAGCAGAACTGGCTTGCTGAAGAATTTTCTGGTCATCATTGGCTCTCATAAGATGGATTTGGCTCTACATCGTTCGGCCCGCTTCGGGGTCGTAATTTGTGCTCTGTTTGGTGTTGTTCTATTTCGCGCGTTGTGGTCCCGCGGGCGAGGTCGTTGCTTCCTGTATGCCTGCAAGACGGTTCTTCGGTTCATAACCGCTAAGGGCCAGCCGCTTGCCATGCAGCCGATGCGCCTCTTCAGAGACGGGATGGACACCGGACGTGGTGATCCAGCGGTTGTAGAAATTGAAGAGCGAGACCACGAGGATTGTGTAGTAGATCGCCTCGTCGTTCCAGCCGAGATCGCGAAGCTGCGCTACGTCCTCTTCTTTCATCTCGGGCAGATCTTTCGTCATCTTTCGCGCGAAGCGCATTAGCGCCTTCTCCGCTTCCGGCAGCGGTGAAGACTCGAGATCGTTGAGGACGCTGCGCACCAATTCCTCGCTGCCGAGCAACTCCCCGGCGACCGCAGCATGCGAGCGCCAGCAGAACTGGCAGTCGTTGGTCCACGAGGTGTATGCCGCGATGAGTTCGCGCAAACCGCCGCTGATCGGAGCGGGACTGCGCATTACTCCTTCGGTAAAGCTGGCAAGATGCGATGTAACCTCGGGCCGAAATGCGAAGAGGTTCCAGATCTGCCAGTATTCGCGGCCAGCAGCCTTTGTAACTTCGATTAAATCTGCATACGGACTGGGTTGCGGGTTAGCTTCTACTTCGGGAAGATAGGTGGGGATCTGCTCAATTACGTTCAAGGGCTTACTCCTGTGTCTGCGGTCAGAATGGATTCGGATATCGGGAGGGTCGAAGCGTCACCGGCGCCTCGGCGGTACGCAGGCAAGGCCAGCATACTCAGGGCGACGATCATGGTGACTCCGGAGAGGATGGAGAGTATCCCGGTGTAAGAGCCGGAAATATCGTAGACGTGACCCAGTAGCAGCGGCGCAGTCGCCCCCGCAACCGCAAAGACGCTATAGATCAGGCCGTACAGTGTAGAGAACGAACGCAGTCCGAAATAGCGTTTGAGCATGTAAGGAATCAGATCGAGCTCACAGCCCATGCCCAATCCGCCGATAAGTGCCGCGAATGCCGCGGAACGAAAAGACCCCGCATGTGCCAGAAGAAATATCCCAGCGCCCGCAGCCAACAGTGAGAAAGTCGCAATGTGCGATCCTTCGAGATAATCGAGAAGCCAGCCCAGTATCAGGCGCCCCGCAAGGCTCGATCCGCCAAGGATAGAGACAACCAGAGCTGCTTCGCCAAGTCTCAAGCCTCGATCGCTGAGCATCGGCGCTAGATGAGCAAGAGCACCGTTCTCGCTCAACGAAATGCAGCAGACTCCGAAGGCCAGCAGCCAGAAACTCCGGGTACGAATCGCTTCCTGCCAGGTCGCGCCTTGGCTTTCGACGACAGCGTTCGGACCAGCGGCGGCGCGTGCCGGATTAGCGCGTAAAGACCGGGCAAAGATCAACGTTAAGGGGGTGCCGACAAATAGTGGCAAGGCCGCGAGCAGCAGGTAAGTGTGCCGCCATCCATAAGTCGCGATGAGGTGCTGTACCAGCGGCGGAAAGAAAAGTGAGCCGACACCCGAGCCCGCAACGACGAAGGAGAGCGCTCCGCCCAATCGCCGCTCAAACCAACTAGCGACAACGCGGGCATAGCCCAGCTGGTAAGTACCGGTGCCTGCAACTCCGATGAAGACCGCCGTTGCATAGAGCTGGCCAAGATGCGGCGTGAGCCATGCGAGCGACGCTAGTCCCAGGCCGAACGCGAACATGAACGAGCCAATGATCTTCCGCGGCTCAAACCGGTCGAAGAGCTTGCCCATAAATGGAGAACATATAGCGACCGAGATTGCCGCCAGGCTGAATGCCCGGGAAATCTGTTCGCGGTTCCATCCGAACTCCTGCTGCAACGGCTTCACCATCAGGCTGAAGCTGTAGATAAATACGGTGGCAAAACCTACCAACACGCCAATGTGGCAGACGGCAACGATCCGCCAGCCTGGATATCTCCAGTTGCTCTCGGCGGTGACCGGCATGTCTCTCGCTTTAGATGGTGAAGGCATGGATTGCGTCGAACGCATCATCCACGACGATGACCGGTACCTACAAGGTTCCAAGGATGGATACGCATCTCAACCTTTCGGATGACGCGCAGCGGCGGATGCAGGAGTTAGTATTCTCGGGCAAAGGTTTATGGCGTCCCTAACGCCGCAGGCGAACTTCCTTTGCACAGCTCGATATGCGGAGGCACTACGCGTGGCTTACATCACTTTGCCCGTAGCCGAGGAATTAGGTCGTGAGTTCCCTGGCATTGTTGGTCCGATGACCTTCCGGCCGGAAACCGCCGCTCCCATCAATGAGCTCGTTAATATCTTGCTGCGAGGGGAAAGCACGCTCACCCGAGGAGAGCGCGAGCTCATCGCCACTCACGTTTCCTGGCGTAACGATTGCTTCTTCTGCCAAACAATTCATGGCGCCGTCGCCGCCGCCCAGCTTGGGCATAACGAGAAGCTGGTCCAAACAGTAAAGACAGACTGGATCAACGCCGACATTACTCCCAAGATGAAAGCCCTCCTGAACATCGCTGGCAAAGTCCAGTTAGGCGGCAAGCATGTGAAGGAAGACGATGTCGCTGCCGCCCGCGAACAAGGGGCAACCGATCTGGAGATTCACGACACCGTCCTGATCGCAGCGGTCTTTTGCATGGCCAACCGGTATGTGGACGGGCTCGACACCTGGGCTCCCCACGATATGAATATCTACCGGGCAAATGCCGCTCAAATCGTGGCCCACGGATACTCGGCGGTGACCGAATCCGCGACGGCGCATGCGACTCGCTGAAATGGGCTGAGGTTCCGTCTGGCAATTTCCGAAGTTCTGGATTTGGGAGAACGCAATGCTTGGTGTGACCGAGAAGTTCTTCAACTTAACTGACGGGATTCATTTGACAAAGACTGTTGCGCTAAGTGAAGCAACATTAACGATCGACGCTGAGGCCAAAAAAATCTGTGCCGGTCTAACCGAGGAACAACTGTCCTGGCGCCCAAGACCTGGAAGTTGGTCCATCGCCCAGAATCTCGCGCATCTACGCATGACCACCGAAGTTTTTTTGCCGGCTGTGGATTCCGCCGTTGAAACGAGCAGAAAGCTGAGGCTCCACTGTGAAGGACCGTTCACCCTCAACCTGTGCGGTCGCGTCATGGTCTGGGGAATGGACGCGCGCCCAATTATCAAGATGAGAGCGCCAAAGCTCACTCAACCCCGATTGCTGAGCTCATCTGCTTCGGAGTTGGAGCATTTTCTTATCTCGCAGGTAGCCCTCAGGCAGCGCATCGCGGAAGCCGACGGCTTGGACCTCACCGCTTGGCGATTTCCCTCTCCTTTGGTCAGCTTCTTCCGTGTGAACTTGCTGGAATTCTTTTCTGCTTTCAATGCACACTCTCGACGGCATCTCTGGCAGGCTAACAACGTCCGCCGAACTTTGCCTTCGCCCAGTTGGCAACATCGCGCATAGAAGTCTACGCGAGTTCGCCTTAGAGGTTGACATACACGGCCACAAGCTGATGCAGAACGACGCAGATCAGGTCGATGTAACGGTCATTGGCGGCGGCCTGGCGGGTATGGCCGCCTCAATTCATCTCGCCGACGCGGGTCTGAGGATTTTATGTATCGAGGCAGATCCTGTCGACAACGATCCGGTAGGCGAGTCGTTGGATTGGTCGGCGCCAGATCTGCTGAAGTCGCTGGGGCTGCCTATGGAATATCTTCTTCAGCAAGGCATCGCGACGTACAAACGACATGTTGTTCTGAAACTCAGAGACGGCTCGGAGCAACACTATATTCCGGGCGAGTGGTTGGGAAGGCCTCCATACAACATTGATCTCCGAACGCTGCACGTCGATCGCAGTCAACTCAACCAGGCCCTTCGTGAGATCTTTATCAGCAGGGGAATTAAGTTAGTCAGCGACAGAGTCGCGCATGTGGAGTCCGCTGGAGGATTGGTCAAAGCTGTCGTTACCGTTAAGGGCGAACGGATCGTCTCTAAGTGGTTTCTCGACGCTTCCGGATCCGGCGCCACTCTATTTCCGAAGACGTTTAAGTTGCCGGTGTATGAGTACGGTCCGCACAAGGTGGCGATGTGGGACTACTTCACCGTTCCTGAATCCATCGAGGGAACCACCCTCCACGCCGACGGCGAGGGGCCTCCATACATGGAGTGGGTCTGGCAGATACCGATTCATCCCCAGATGATCAGCGTGGGCTACGTATCTCCAGGCGAGGCAGTCAAAGAGAAGCGGCAGCGAGGGCTCAGCGTCCGAGAAATCTTTGAAGCGCAACTGAAACGATTCCCCGACCTGCAGGGGTTGACGCATGACCCGGCTAAGGCGCCGCCACGGACGACGTCCTTTCGGTGTCGCGTCTTTGCAAGGACAGCCGGTCCCAACTGGCTGGTCATCGGCGAGGCCGCCGCCATGGTTGACCCGATGACTTCGAATGGAGTAACCGCCGCCTTGAGGCACGCGGCCGAGGCGTCGAGCCTGATTGTCCGGTATCGCAACCGGGAAGGTATTCCACGACTACCCGCGGCCATGTACAGCCAACGCGTGCTGAGTCTTGGCAGGTTTTTCAACAGTGCTATTGAGAATGTGCTCTACGATTGGCCAGTCAGAAACCGGATCGGCCCCTTCAATGCCGGCGATGTGTACACCATTCCCGCCTGGAGTATTAACGTCATCTATTCGCGATTGCGACCGCAAGGATTCGTAAAGACGACTCTGTTTCGCCTGCTGCTTGCGTCGCTGAGATATTCCGTTTGTGCCTTTCACTGGTTTTGCAGCCGGTCGCAGCCGCCTTCGCCGACCGCGACTGCGCCATGAAGTCGGCAACCGCGAACTCCCAAAGCAGCGGTTTTATGACCCAGCTACTCTCGTTTGCTTTCTGACGCGCCCTGAGATCGTGCCACCGCATATATCACCTTCAGACTGAGATTGGCGCTCCGCCCCGAATCTTTATCAACAAACCCACACGCATTCGATACCGACGAGAGATGCAATTTTCGCTAATCGGTCTTGTAGGCGCCCTACCCCGATAGCGCAGTGGTGTGCAGGGCCCTGCTGGTTCCACTCCTGAAGAAACCGGCGCGCGCCAATCGGAAAACGATAGCGGCTGTTGGTGTTGCCGATCTCGAGAATGGGACCGGGCACCGACTCTCCTTCTGCGACGACGAACTTGAGCGATCCCTTTCCGTCTTCCGCAACAGACAGCAACGTCACCGGCCCGTGTTTCACCGACATCTCAATCGATAGACCGCTGCCCACCTTGCCGTGGTAAACGCCCAACGGGCGAAGCTTGGGCTTGCCATCGGCGATAACGATATGTCCGGGGCCGTCATGCCCCATCAAAATCACATCGTCGACGAAGTCGGTGGCATAATACTCACTGAAAGAACCTCCCGCACCGAGGCAGTCCAGGATCTTCATCGCCTGTACATTCTTGATTTCCAACTCGCCCGCCACCGGAATGCCGCGGCCGGTAAGCAGGCTGTTGCCGACGATGATGGAGCTCAAGGCGTCTTCGTTGTCGGGAATGCCGACGCCTTTGTAGTAGTAGGCGAGTGATCCTAGTTTGTAGTTCCCGACGAGCCGGTCGAGTGCGACAGAGGTACGCGCCGCACGCTCCATCTCTGATTTAGAGCAGTCGGGCTGGACATCAAAGGCTTCACGCATCAGCGCGACCCGTTCAGAAATCTCCTCGTCGGCAACACTCCTCCGCAGAGCCGACAGTTCATCGACCTCGATGATTTCGATATGAGTGCCAAAGACGGCGGACTGCAGCGTCAGGTCGGCATAGATGTCGAGCATTCCGCTGTAGTAGTGACCCATCACGCCCATGCGGTTGTGTTCCATCTCATAGACGACTCTTGATGCGATGAGCCAATTCTCAATTTCAGCCCAGGCTTGGTCCTGGGAGTCGAGCACACCCGTCACTTGATGAAATGAAATCCCGCAGCGGCGAAAGACGTTGGCGATCTCAGGCACCGAGCAAGCTTGGCAATGGGCAAGCCATTCGCCGGTCATCCGGGTGCGGTCCTTCATCTGGTTAAAGACGGCGTAGTCGATTGCCGCCTGCGGCGACAGGCTCAAAATGATAACCGGCACTTTGGCGCGCCGCACAACAGGCAAAACAATGGAAGAAAGCGCATAGGTGGCGACGTGAAGAAAGATCAGATCGACATCGGCCTGACGGAAGGCATGTCCTGCGGCGACAGCTTTGTCCGCGGTGTCGATCATGCCAAGGTTCACAACCTCAGCGCCTGACGATGCGAGCTTAGCAGCGATCTGTCGGTTGTAACCCTCGAGGCGTTCGCGCAGGCCCGCAAATTGGCTCCAATAGGTGTCCAACCCGATGCTGAAGAGGCCGACGCGATGGCGCTGGTTTGTTTCGCTAAGAATGGATTCCATCTTCACTACCGGCCGGATAGTGCCTTCTTTGACTCATCACCAAATCTGACGCCACGGAGTGCGGACCGGTTAGACCGCTCCGCACCCCAGCACATCTGCTGATTATCCATGCTCACTGCGTTGCGACGGAAGTAATCTCCACCGGGCCGAGCAAGCCGGAGGGTAATAATGGTGAACTGGCCTTGTATGGCTTCACGTCCGTGAACGTGTACTTGGTCGTGGCATCCGGCTGTTGGTCGCCGATCAGCCGGTTCACCCATGCGTTGACGACCTTCACCTGAATCTCGTTAGCTCCAGGCTTGAGAGCGCCAGTCGCATCGACGCGGTAAGGAGCATGCCACACTTGGCCCAGCGACTTGCCGTTAACCGTCACCTCGGCAAGGTTCTTCACATCCCCTAGATCGATCCACAGCGTCGCTCCCGGCTTGAACCAATCCGCGGATGCCTGAATGGTCTTGGTATAAGTGCCTTCTCCGGAGAAGTATTTCACTCCTTTGTCATCGCTATCGCTCCACGAAATGAGTTTGTCGAGTGTGATCGACGCCGGCGCGCCGCGGCCTGGCTGGAAACTTACCTGCCATGGACCCTCAACGGTCGCAAGCTGGTTGTCGGCTTCCGCTGACAGTTCGACGCTGGGTTGCTTGCTGTTTTCGCGAAAGACGACGAAGACCGTTCCCCAGGGTTCAAGCTTCAGGGGCACCGAAGTGCGGCCGTCTGCGATCTTGTAAGACGAAGGTTCGGTCCTTCCAGTTTCGGCGTACCACAGCTCGGGAGTCTTGCCGCTGATGCGGAAGCTCGCATCGAAAGTCGCTGGGTTGTCGCTGCGATTGTCGATGAAATAAAGATCACCGTCGGCCAAATGGCGATGGGCGAAGAGAATTGGCGCATCCGGATTGGGATTGGAGTAGTCAAAGTCGGGCTGCAGGTTCATTGCCTTGAATACTTCCGCAAGGCTTTGGCCCGCATAGACTTTTCCTTTGCCAACGCTGTGTACTCCGGTTCCGTCGCCGAAGAGCTGGTCATCCAGCTTATGAAATTCAGCCTGGTTATCGGCAAGGCTGGGGTCATCCACTGGTTTGGGACCAGCAACCACTGCTCCCGCTCGCGCCAGCTTATCGATTGCGCGCAGCACAGGCAGAGACATGTGTTTACTGTACGGGTCAAGCGCGAGGAGTTTGTAGTTCATCCCGCTCGCAGTCGTGATTTTTCCGTCGCTGACTTTGAACTCATGAATGAGGCCATCGGCGTTGATGTAGTCGAAGCCGTAGCCCGCAGGAATATCAGGCGCCTTGTGGGCGAAGATCGCAGTCAGATTCGAATCCTCACCGTAGAAGTAAAGTACGTCTGCGGCAAAATGCCCTTGCTGCAGCAGGTAGCTGGAACGGGCAATGTAATTCACCCACGGCGCTGCTTCGTCGGCCCAGGTTTCGTTGCGGTTGAACCACTGGCCAAACGGCCCAAGCGTAAGTCCGGGCGCCTTATTCACCAACGGCTGATGCGCCGATTCATGGATGCAAAAGCGGTTGATCCCGTTCAGCAGCTCCTGGTCCGCGGTCGGTTTCAGCGTCGTCGGCGACCAGGCCCATGGAGCCGCCGCAGCCGTCATCGATTCGGCGGCGGCGATGTTCTGCCCATAGACGTGCGCGACAGAGGCCGACTCGCGATCATCGGCGTTGTATCCGTACTGCACCTTATTGACACCGGGAGATTGCGTCCACATGGCCGCCATCGGAATGTCGTCGAGCTTCTTGACCTCCATGCCGTCGGCCACAAAGGCGCGCCCGGATTCATGAGATTCGCCGTAATGGCCGATGCCGCGCTCCTTGAGCGAAGCCTCAACCTGGCCGTAGTGTTCGTCGGCGATCAGGTCGGCGATGGTCTTGCGCAGGTCCCAGAGAAAACGGTCGCTGGCCTCTGAACTCTCCACGACTTCCCCCGTGAGGACCGGCATCCAGGGAGTCGGATCGTATCCACGGCGCTTCTTGAACTGGGCGATCATGTCGTCGGTCCAATTCTGAGAGCCGGCCTCCCAGCTATCGGTGATCACGTAGCGGATACCGCGCTTGCCCATCATGTCCGCGCCGACGGTCTCTTTATAGCTGTCCAGATAGCCGTTCATATAGTTCTTCACATATCCGGCGTTGAGCTTGTCCACTTCAAGCCCAGTCGCCTCTGCAGTTGCGGGATGGTTGGTAATGCCGAGCAGCGAATAGCCGAAGCGCAGGACCACCCAATTACCCGGCGGCGGCGTCCAGTCCAGGGTTCCGTCTGGACGCATCTTCGAAGTCAAATCGAGAACATCCGATTTTGCGACCGCGTCTGCCGCGGGATAGGAGGGCGTGGCGAACTCATAAAGGTCGGGTACAGGCACGAAGGCAGCCTTCTCCTCGAACCGATTCACGCGCGCGCCCGGATGCAGCACCAGCTCCGCGATCTCATAGTCGGTGGGAGGCGGCCCAACTCTCATGCCAAAAGAAGCTGGATCGATCCCCGCCGCCCACGCTGGTGGTGGGGGCGGCGGAACGCGCTTGAATGTGACGCGAAAATATTTCGCCGTGACCGGGGCGAACGATACCGTGTTCTGCGGAGCGCCGCCGTCCGGTAGTTTCTGAATTACGCGAAAGGTCTGTCCGTCATCGCTCGCCTCGATCGCTTTCTGCGGGTTGGCGATTCCGCTAATCAGAGCTTCGATCTCGCCTACATTCTTGGTGACCAGGGTGATGGAACGGATCGTCTGCGGTTGGGCGAATTCATACTGAATCCAGGCATCTTCACCCGCGGCTGGAATCGGCAGCTTGGTCGTTTTCTCCAAGTCGCCGTCGGTGAGGATTGCCTGATCGGGTGAACCGGCGCTGGCCGTGATCTTGGGATTCAGAGACTCAATGGTCACATCACTCGCCGGCCTCTTGTAGGCAATCACCGCCGCGTCAGCATAGAACTGCGGTGGCGCCTTGCTCTCGCTTCCGGGAATCATTTCATGAATCCCGAGACCCTGAAACGCCCCGGTCGTTGAGGGCGGGTGCGCGAGCGTTCCTGCGAAGGGTTTGCCACCCTCAACCACCGTCTCGCTCCAGACATACTTCTTCATCCCCTGCGACGGAGGCACCCACGGCCCTCCCGTCTCGCTCCATCCCGGCGATCCCGCGATTGCCTCCTCCATGTCCAACTGGTCGGCGAGAGTGGTGGCGTACTTAAAAGCGTCTTTCCAGGGCGGAGTCATATAAGCAAGCCGGTGCTCGACGACCTGAGGCGTGGCCAGCGCGGCGTCGAAGTTCTGGAATCCCGCCAGGCCGACACTGTGCATCCAGTCGAGGTCCAGCTTGATGCCCTCCTCTGTGATGTTGCCATTCATCCAGTGCCACCAGACGCGCGGGCGCGCTCCGCTTGGCGGATTCTCAAACCCGCTCTTCAGCGGATCTGAACTGCTTTGTGCGAAGCCTGCGCACCCCATCGCCAGTGCAACGGTGGCGGCAAGAAATGTGGTCTTTCTGCGTTTGTTGTTCGCTGACCTTGTTACATTCATCTGGTATTTTTCTCCTGAGAGAGAAGGGGATTCACCCGCGCAAAGAGCATGCTAACCGCTTTGATTTCCAACGCCGAGGATCATAGCACGCAGAATACATCATTCGATACAGAAATAATTCTCTATTGAATATTACCCTGACCTGGGAGTACATTGGCACGGAAATGAAACCATTTCAAATGCGCATGCAATCTGCAAGACCATGAGACGGCGCGACCTGCTCAAAACGGCGACGTACGGAACTGCCGGCCTCGCCATGCGCGGGACCGCCGAAGCTTTGGCTCTGCCCACGCAGATCGCTCAGCCCTCGCCGATTGTCGATGCGCACATTCATCTCTTCGATCCGTCACGCCCCGGTGGCGTTCCCTGGCCGGACAAAAGCGACACCGTTCTATACCGCCCCTCAACGCCCAAACGATACGAGCAAGTCACGGCAGGCTTGGGAGTGGTCGCGGCGATTGCAATCGAAGCAAGCCCTCTCGCCAGTGACAATGACTGGCTTCTTGGCGTCGCCGCTGCGAATCCGATCATCGTCGGGGCGATCGGCGATCTCGTTCCCGGAGAACCAGCCTACGCGGCCAATCTGGATAGACTCCATGCCAATCCGCTCTTCCTTGGGCTTCGATACGGAAATCTTTGGAATCGCAACCTACTTCTCGATATGCCGAAACCAGGATTTATCGACGGTCTGAAGCTGCTCGCTCAAGCTGGCTTGGTTCTCGAAAGCGCGAATCCCGACCCGAATCTGATCTATGCACTGGTGGCCGTCGCAAACCGTGTTCCCGACCTGAATATCGTAGTCGACCACCTTCCCCACGCGACCATCCCTACTGAGAAGGTGGCAACCAATGCATATTGGTCCGATCTGCGAACTCTCTCGCAAAATCCGCACGTCTTCGTGAAGCTTTCCGAGATACCCGTTCAGGTCGAACGGAAAGCTCTTAACTGATTTTCACCGCTATCAAGCGGGATTGGATCAACTCTGGGACATCTTCGGCGAAGACAAATGCCTCTTCGGCAGCGACTGGCCTAACAGCGATCATGTCGCGACTTATACCCAGACCCTCGATATCGTCCGTGACTACATCTCACGAAAAGACCCGTCCGCCTCGGTCAAATTCTTCTCGAAAAACTCCATCGCTGCTTACAAATGGCGGCCAAGGCGCCCGAACCAGTCATTCTCTGTTTGAGCTATACAGCGTCGCAGCCCTCGTCATCGGATACATCCTTAGGGCCAGCTAATCACAGTCACCGAGAATGGCGAGAGCTTGAGCGCAGGCCCTTCGTGTTCCGTGGTCCGCGCCGGCCCATCGCCGGTGGCCTCGTCCACGGTAGCAAGCTGGACCTTTGCCGTGTCGTTAGGCAGCGTCACATCCACCTCTCGATTGCGCTTGTTAACCAGCAACAGTTTCCTGCCAGATGGCGTGACCAAGGCTTGCGCCGAAATGTCGCTGGTATCCGGGCCGAGTTTCGTTTCTACGAGCTTGTCGCCCGGATGAAAGTTGTCCTTGATGAGCTTTAGCACCCAATAGCGCGCATTCGGCTTGCCATTAGTCCAGTCCATCATCGAGACGCTGGGAAATTGCGACGGATACCCCACAAGTTGCGACTCACCGATAACGTCGATGCCGAGCTTGGTGAGCTCTATATAGAGATAGGCGTAGAGAGAGCCAGCCCCTGCCCAGTAGGCCTTCGGGATTCGATCAGGCAACGCCTTTGACGCGCCGATCTCGAGACCATCCGTCGCCAGAATCACGCCCAGTTCGTCGGTGTCCGTCTTGGTATTTGGGGCGAGCCGTTTTCGAATCGCCTCGATATACCGGGTCGTCGCAAGAAAACGGTCAGCCTGATCGAAGAAGGTAAACTGCCAGTCGTTGATGTCCTGATCGAGAGTCGGCGTCGCGTAGAAGTGATAGGAGATGTAGTCGAGCGAAATCCCCGGCTTATGATGGCTCGCATCGAGAAAATACTCAAACCACTTCGGGTCGTTCGACGGCTGCGCAAGCGCAAGTCCAATGAACTTCGTCTCTGGACTGACCGCGTGAATCGCACTGACGATCGCGTCATAGCGCTGCGTGTATAGCTCCGGTGTGGTCGAGTGTTCAAAATCGACCTCGTTCAGCACCTCCCAGTAGGGAAAGCTGTAGTGATAACCCGACTCATGCCGTTTGCCGTTCTCGTCGGTGAAACCACCGTTCGTATACCAGCTGACGAGACGTGCAAAGTAGTCTCCAACCTCTTTCCCTGAGGGATCATTGAGCTCAGTACCCTGCGTGTAATTCCAAAAAACCTGGTCCGGATCGCTTGGATAGACCACTGGCTTTTCAGTCTTGAAAAGCCACGCGGGAATCGTGCTGAAGTTCATGATGGTGCTGTGACCCTCGGTGGCGTTGAGAAAGTCCTTCGTCATGGGATCGATCAGCGTAAAGTCCCAGGATGTCTTGTCCTTGGTCGGCGGGTCGAGTTCGGCGACCGCCAGCTTTGGATACGGTTCCCATGGAACGTAGCGGACATAATCAGCGCCCAGGTCCTTCAACGCAGCAAATGATCCGTCATGAATAGGAGAACCACTGCGCAACATGGGATTGACGACCACCTGCAGCGTGGCCGTCGATTTCGAGACGAATGTGGTCTTGTCCCAGTCAACCGCGATCGAGTTTGGTCTGGAATTGTCCTGCGCCACCAAGGGAAGCCGGGCGAAAGACAGACCCATGAGAAGCAGAATTCCTAAGTAGGACGCTCTTGGCTTGCGTCGCCTCAGTTTGCCAGAAGCTTGTAACGACTTCGAATCCATTTGGTCTCCTCTTAAGGGGTCGCGTCCGAGTCAAGCTTCTGCTTGGTCACTTCTGTGGAGCTGGCTACCTGTCCACTCTCCTGTTGCTTAAGCTTCGCCTGGTGAAGCCTGCGAAACTCCGCCATCGCCTTACCCTGCTCTGCGGCATTGCCCAGCGATCGCTCCGCCTGTGAAAGGCGATACCAAGAGACCTCGTTCGATGGATCGACCGCGATAGCTTTATGGAGCGCAGGAACAGCGAGCTGCGCCTTGTCTTCGGCCAGGTACACCGTCGCCAAGCCGATTTGGGCATCGTCGAAATCGGGGTAGTAGCTGATTGCGATCTTGAAGTATTTCTCTGCATTCGGATAGTCAGCGGAGTTCCGGTAGATCTCCCCAGCTTCATAGGCTGCATTGGCATTGGCTGGGTCAATCTCCAGCTCAGCGAGAAACTCCTTGAGCGCATCGGCCTGGTCCTGTTGCGCTCCAGATCGACGCCCTTGTGCAAGCAGCGTCCGCCCAATTCGATAGTGAATGCCCGGGCGGTTTGGATCCAGCGCAAGCACTTGGCGATACTGATCAATCGCTGCGGCTGTCGCGCCCTGACTCTCGTTGACTTCCGCCGCAGCCAGATAACGCCATGGCGAATTCGGCGCGACTACGCTCATCCGTTGGACCGCCTCGAACGCCATCTTCCCGTAGATCTGCGAGCTGTGATAGAGCACTTCGGGATCGTCGGGATACAAGTTGTCCATCTTCATGGCTATTTCGACCGCCTTCTGATCGAGCTTGAGGCCGACGTAAGCGCGTTCGAGCTGAAGGCCACACATCTGCTTCTCGGGGCCCTCCGTGCTGTGAAGGAAGCAATCTTCAAGGCCCGGCAATGCCTGGCGGTATTTGGTCATCTCCGCAAGGGAGATCGCCAGCAAGGTGTGCGCTCTGGGAAGAGACGGTTTGAGCTTCAATGCGATTTGCAGTTCGACCACCGCGAGATTGAACTTGCGCTGCTGGTAGTAAATGCGCCCAAGAATGGCGTGGACTTCGGCAACGTTTGGCTGGAGCCCGCGCAGTTGTTCAAAATCCAGCTGCGCTTCTTCCAGGTGACCAGCGGCAAGGGCGGCCTGGCCTTGTTCGGCATATTGTGCGGCTCTATCTGCCGGGTCCGCAGTCTGAGAGAACGCCGGATTAGTTGCGAGTGGGTAGACCAGCAATAACCCGGCGCAGAGTTTCCAGAAAACACTCATGGACGCAAGTCTATTCCGAGAGTAAGAGGAGCGTCATTCGAATGGCTGCGACGCTCTTCCACGAGAAACTCTCTAGAATGTCAGCTTTCCTCCAAGCTGAATGACCCGGCCTGGTCGCGCTGACACAACCCTTCCAAAGTTGGTGTTCGAACTGCCGAACTGTGCCTGGTCATTTACATTAAGGTCAACTGGTACAGACCCAGGTCCAACGCCCGGCGTAGATGGGTCAACACCGAACTGCGTGTGGTTAAAGACATTGAACCCTTCTACACGTATTTGCAAATTGCCGCCCTCCCACAAGCGGAAGTTCTTAGCGGCGCCCATATCGAAATTCTCGATTCCAGGTCCTGTGACGGTGTTGCGACCGCTATCGCCAAACTGGCCAGCCAGCGGCTGAGCGTATGCGGCAGTATTGAACCATTCATTCAGCTTCCTCTGAGGTCCGCTAAACGGGTTGCCGACTACGTTGGCCCGCTGGTTCGGCGCGGCGAGGAGGCTAAATAAATCGTTGCCAAGTATCGAAATCGGAAATCCTTTCTGGAAGGTGACGATTCCCGTGACTTGCCAGCCGCCCACAGCAATATCCGCAGCCCGGTTGACGTTGCTGGCATATTTCTGGCCGTGGCCAAAAGGCAGGTTCCACACATAGCTGGCCACAAACCGCTGACCAACGTTGAAATCCGACGGCCCGTAGTCGAGTGCCGGATCGCGGTCGTCAAGGTGGCCGTTATAGGAGTTGGTTGCGCCGACGCCGGCCGCGGCCGACTTATCATCCATGTCTTTGGCATAGGTATAAATCGCGACCAACGCCAGGTCCGCAGATCGCCGTTCCAGCTTCAGATTGCCGGCATTGTAATTAGACCAACCGGTCCAGCTACTGTTTAAGGTCGTGTCACCGCCAATGAAGAAATTCGGGTACTGGATACGATCTGCCACCGGGCAGTCCCCCGCGGTCGGATCGGCGTTGCAAAGAGCCGGGTCGGTCGGAGCGTACGGTTGATTGATGTTGATCCGATCCAGATTGTGCGTCCCTTTGTTGCCTACATAACTGGCTTCGAGCGTGGTGTTCCTTGCCAACTCACGCTGCACGGAAAGCTGCCACTGCTGCACATACGGGTTGACCGGATGGTTGGATACGATGACCGCGATGAACTGGCCGCCGGCCGGGAAAGTGGTGCCCCCATTCGCGCCAGGGGCGACAGGCAACAGCGTACTGGTGGGAAGGAATAGATTATCCGTCAGCTTCGGGACCGTCGAAATATTTGGCGAGTAACTGGCGCGGACAACGAAAGGATACAAGTCGCCAGAATCGTCGATTTCGCGCGTCTCTGAGGAGTCGAAGAATACCCCGTAGCCGCCGCGGATAACCGTCTTATCTCCCCCGAGGAACTCGGGACGGTACGCGAACCCAAGGCGTGGAGCAAACGGCAGTTTGGAGCCGTCCTTGGGGTTCCTACGGCCGCAGTAACGGTAGAACCCGTTTCCTGCCGGAGCGATTCCGTCGGTCAATAGAGTTTGGTCGGCCATGCACAGACCACCCGCCGTATTTTGGTCGTCAATCCAGAAAAACTTGTTGCTTTCTTCGTAGGGTACGTTGCGGTAGTCCCAGCGCAGGCCAAGATTGAGGGTGAGCCTGTCATTGACCTTCCAATCATCCTGAATGTAGGGAGCGAAATACCTGAAAACATATTGGTTGAGATTTCCAGGCTGGCTTCCGGTGGTGCTAAATGGACCGGGCTGAAAAGTGCTCGCATTCTCATAATAGCCAAGCAAGAAATCCGCCACTTGATTGCCTGTCCCGCAGGTAACTGTTAGGCAATTGTTCGTGCCCGCGCCACCGTTGGTGTTGATGAGCGTGTTTTGGAAGGTGTAACTTCCAAGGAAGTTCGTCGAAAGGTCGCGCTTTTGAACCCAGCGGCGATAATCAAAGCCGAAACCTAAGGTATGCCGCCCGCGAATCACGGTGACCGAGTCCGCATACTCCCAGAGTGGGATATTGCTGGTCGTTGGATTGTTTCCCGGGCTTCCAAAGGTGCCGTTGAGACTCTGGAAGCCGATGCCCGGCCAGCCTCTGGCGTAGTCGGGAAGGGCAGTGAAGACACCAGTCAGGCCGAGAGCAGCGACCGCGCTAGTGGGAGCTGCGTTGGCATATTGGTTGGCTATGGCTATCATGTGGCCAACGCGGAAGTTGTTGACAAAATTCTTGGGCAACGTGATGGTGTGGTTGATCACCCAGTTGGTTGAGTCTTCGGTAAATAGGTTGTTTCCGGCCGGTGCTGAAGAATTACTGACGCTGGCGTTGTCATAAACGGCGTGCGACCAACGAAAAAAGACTAGTCCATACTTGCCCAGCTCCTGATCGCCGCGGTAGGTCTGTTGATCGGTGGTATTGGGCAGGCCAACCCGGAGAAGGTAGTTGCCCAGCGGGCTGGTGCTGTTGGGCGCGGGAAACAGGCCGCCAGCCTGAGTCACCTGGGCCAGACGGGAGAATCGGCTGGTCGGAATGATGTTTCCCGGAAATGGCAGTCCCGTATTTGGATCCACCGGCATGCAGGGATTGTTAGCCGCCAACGCTGCAGTGCATGCAGCACTGCCATATGCGGGCAGATTTTCAGCGGAGAAATTTCCACCTAATTCGGCGACATCAGGCACAAAAGAGTAGTTGTTCGATCCGTTGACGATCCGCCAGCCCTCGTAGTTTGCGAGGAAAAAGCTCTTGTTTCTCCCATCATAGATTTTGGGAATCCAGATCGGGCCGCCAAGAACATATCCGAATTGATTTTGTCTTAACTCAGGAATCGAAGTTTGAAAATACGACCTTGCGTCATATGCGTCGTTCCGGTTGAACTCGAAAACCGTGCCGTGGAACTGATTGGTTCCGCTCTTGCTAATCAGGTTGACCTGATTGGCGCTGAAACCATACTCCGCAGAGTAGGTTTCGCTTTGTACCTTGAACTCTTGAATCGCGTCCTGAGAGAGGATGACTGCAGGCGTTTGCAACGCGGTGTCGGTGTTGCTGACGCCATCGAGAGTATAGTTGTTCGACTCCGGCCGCGCGCCATTGATGCTAATCGCGTTACCTTCACCCTGGCGCATCTGGCCCATCTCGCCAGTGGTCTGTACTGCTCCTGCTCCGATAAAGAGGAGGTTGATGAAGTTTCTCCCATTGAGCGGCAGTTGCTCGACCTGCTTCTGGGTGACGAGCTGCGAAATCTCCGAGGTATCTGTATCGAGAGCGACGGCGCTGCTGGTGACATTGATCGTCTGTGTTGCGGTGCCTGTTTGCAGGACTACATTCACGCGAATTTGCTGCGCGACCTGTAGGGTCGTGCCGGCCACCTGCGCGTTGCTGAAACCGGTCGAACTCTACATCGACCCGGTATGGTCCTGGCACGAGATCCGGCACCGCATAGTCTCCGGCGCCTGTGGTTTCCGTCACATGGGCGATTCCCGTTCCCGTATTCGTGATCGTAACTTTGGCATTCGGTATCACCGCGCCAGTTGTATCGGTTACTGTTCCGAGAATCGTTCCCGCTGCGCCTCCTTGGCCGAAGGCAATGCCTGTAGCCAGGAGTAGGACGAGAAATATCGACGCTGGAATTGAGTGCCTGACTACAATGCGCATGACTGTTTTCCTCCGAAAGTGGTCCCGTCTGTGATCGAGGGATGCTGTTACCCGTAGCCTCTTGGGGCGTGCTGGATACGATCCCAATAATTCTCCGAGTGATCATCTCGGTATTGTTTTCGTATTGGAAATGGACTTTATTGATTTGCTGGAAGACTTGTCAACAGTAAAATGTTCCCTTATTGAATTTACTTTTGATATTTGCCCCATCTGCCGAGAACTCAAACGCTTTAGTAGCGAAGGTGGGAAATTTTCGTCACACTCGACGACTCCTCGGCCTTGGCTCACCTGGACCTGGGGCGGGGACAATTGCAGTGCCTTAATACAATTTCCTATGCCGACCGCTAGCATGGACCCGATCAGCCGAGAATTCGTACCGAGTCAAAAAGTTTGGCATGGAGCCCTGTATCCTTCCGTCTCTTCAACACGATTTCCCAATGCGCTCGGGATGCGCGACGAAGATATTGACAAGGTGCATCGATGTAACAAGCTTTCATATCGAATTTCAATAGATATAGTATTTGCACTAATCTCAGTACGCTATGAAAATATCTGATCAGAAACAGCCTCGATGGCCGCCAATACCGTTCTCTATCAGAAAAAGTTTTCCCAGTATGGACCCCGCGGGCTTTTGAGTATTGGTCAACAGACAAGAAAGCGTGGGTCAGACCGACAGGGAGTCGTACACTTCGCGCCGGGTCGTCTTCGCAGGACTCGCCGTTGACAGCCGCTACGCAATAGGAATGTTAGGGGTCATCACTAAAAGTTCGTCAGCCAACGCTCTTCGAGCAGGGCTCAAACAAGATAATTGGGTCGCGTTTCAGCATTAGCGCCGGAGCGAGACAGACAATGGCTCAATTCGCGAAAAGGCTTAAGGGCACTGCCTCGCCCATCGCCTTATATCCCGCCGGCGAGGGATGCAGGTGGTCTCCGCAATCATAAGCAGGCAGCAAACGATCAGGATGTTGCGGTTCGCCCACCACCTTGTCGAAATCGACGACCGCGTCGAAGTGCCCCGCAGCGCGAATCCATTGATTCACAGCCTGCCGGTCGGCTTCGCTGAGCGGGCCGGGGTGATAGTAGTCCGACCCAACATACGGCGTGATCGTCGCTCCAATTACCTTCAGCCCATGAGCATGCGCCCGCACGATGATCTGCTGATAAGCGGCAAGCACGCGCTGCACCAGTGCCGCATGTTCCGCCGGAGGAACCTCGCCCGTCCGCGCCAGACCGCCAAGATCGTTGACGCCTTCAAAGACGATGAGCCAACGCATACCCGCAGGCGCCAGCACATCGCGGTCAAAGCGGGCCAGCGCATTCGGCCCCAGGCCATCGGTGAGCAGATGATTGCCGCCGATGCCTTGATTGGAGACACCCATGCCGTGCGCCGCCGGAGTAGCCTGCAGGCGAGCGGCAAGCACATCGGTCCAGCGATCGTTTCCGTTGGTCGTCGCGCCATGCCCATCGGTAATGGAATCGCCAAGCGCAACGACGCTTCCGGCGCCGGGCGCGGCCAGCACATCGACCCCCGAGAGCTGATACCAATGATCGACATGTTTCGGATCGATCAGGTTCGGCGCTGCAACAAAATCTCCGTGCACGTAGTAGGAGGTAGCCCGCGACCCAGGATGGCCAGTCTCCTGCGCGGGCGGCGTATCCAGATGAAAGGTCACCGCCAGATTCGAAAGTGGGGTCGCTGGAGACTCGATCGCATCCGAGACAATTTCAGCACCCGGCGGAACAGTCACATCACTGCTTCCCGCAAAGGTCAGCGCCTTGTCGGTCGCCGGATCGATCGCCGCCGACGCAGCAGATAAAGGACGCGCGATATGCACCGAAGTGAAATGCAAAGGCTCGGTTCCAAAGGCATTCGACAGGTGCACCCGAATGTCCGCCCCGCCGGCCGAAAGATGAACGATCTGGCGCACCGTCGCGTCGCGGAGATCGTCAGGCGCCAAAGCATTCTGCGGTTCGGGAATCTGCTGCGATGTCCCCCAGCTTGCAATCCAGACTTGCGGTTTGGCCGCTGCCTGCGCCCTCAATAAGCTGCCGGCAGAGGTCACCGCGACAAGCAGCAATAGAATCTCGATCTTTTTCAGTGCATGTCTCATAGGCCAGGATGTACTATTTCGCTGAAATAAATCGCCTGAAGTAAATCGCTTTGTCGAACGAGAGCAAGCATACCACCAAGGGAGAATTCGCGTGTCCCGTTTCTTGAAGTCTTCAGTTTTTTCGCTGTCTTTGGCATGCACGCTCGCCGCCCCCATCACCATGCTTGCCCAACAACCGCAAGCAGCGGTCACCGCTGACGAAGATCACCAGAACATGATGGACCAGCTCGGCATCAAGGCGCTGCGCCCGGGACCGAGCGGCGATGAAAATGCCCCCAACCACGCCAACTACGACGAATCCAAAGCCAATCCGTATCCCAATCTCCCCGACCCGCTCACCCTGAACAATGGCGAAAAGGTGACAACCGCAAAAATGTGGTGGAACCAGCGCCGCCCAGAGATCGTGGAGATGTACTCAAAGGAAGTCTACGGTCGCGTACCCGCCAACGTCCCCAAGGTGACCTGGACAGTCACCACCGTCGACCACGAAATGATTGGCTTCGGCAATCCGGTCATCGCCAAGGACATCATCGGCGAGGTAGACAACTCTTCCGATCCCTCGATCAAGGTTAAGATCCACATGACCCTCGTCGTCCCCGCCCACGCCAAAGGCCCGGTTCCGGTGTTGATGATGTTCACCCACGCCGGCTTCCCTGCGCCAAACGAACCTACCGCCGACGAGTTCGACCGCATCAACACCGCATGGAAGGCATTGCTCGTCCAGCAGGACCCGTCCCTGAAAGATGTCTTCGCCAATCACCCGGCGTGGCAGCCAACCAAAGCCACACCCTTCCAGTTTCCGGAGTTAAACGCCGACGGAGGCCCACCCAACACCTGGCAGCTCATCGCCGACGGATGGGGCTTCGTGCTCTTCGATCCGGCCAGCGTGCAGGCCGATAACGGAGCCGGACTCAGGCAGGGCATCATCGGCCTCATGAACCACGGCGGCCCACGCAAACCCGACGACTGGGGCGCACTCCGCGCCTGGGCCTGGGGCGCAGGCCGCGGCCTCGACTACCTTGAGACTGATCCCGCGGTCAACGCAAAGCACGTCGGCATCGAAGGAGTCTCGCGCTACGGCAAAGCCGCGCTCGTCACCATGGCCTTCGATCAGCGGTTTGCGATGGTCCTCGTAGGCTCATCCGGCAAAGGCGGAGCCACGCTGCTCCGCCGCAACTACGGCGAGGCTGTCGAGAGCCTCACCGGCGGCGAATACTACTGGATGGCCGGCAACTTCCTCAAGTACGGTGCCTCCGAAGCCACCTTCGGCAGCAAGACTCCTGGCGACATCCCCGTTGACTCCAACGAACTCATCGCTCTCTGCGCCCCCCGCCTCACCTTCATCAGCTACGGAATTCCCGCGAAAGGCGACGCCCACTGGCTCGACCACGAGGGCAGTTTCATGGCCACCATCGACGCAAACCGCGTCTTCTTGTTGCTCGGCGCCAAAGGTCTCGACATTCCCGGCGACTACCAGACCGCCAAGATGCCCCCGGTCAATGAGGGCCACCTCGACGGGCAGCTCGCCTGGCGTCAACACGACGGAGGCCACACCGACGCGCCCAACATGAAGTACTTCATCCAGTGGGCCGACAAATTCATCCGCCCCACGCAGTCACAGCCCTAGAGCATTTCCCGTATAGGTGTAGACCAAAGCACAAGCGGCGGCGTGGCTTTTCCGTCAAGAAAAGCCACACTTCACGGAGGCCCGATGGTTCACAGTAATACGGGAAATGCTCTAAGATGCCTTTGCCGGAGGACGTATCGGAGCCACCCCGACCTGCTCCTCCGCCGTATACGGCGCTCCATAGTATGGAAACTCCGTCCGAATGCGCGCCGGGTCCGGAGCCAATCCATCGTCAAACGGCTTGTTCGCGGCTATCGTCAACATCACATCCATCACGTCATCGCCCAGTGCGCGTCCATTAAATTTCGCCACGCTGAAAGACGCAGGCGTTCCAATCTCATAAGGCAACACATCCGGGCAAAGCCGTGCAGCGATCAGCTTCCCGTATTCACCAGGGTCCGCCACCGAGCCGGCATAGGTAGTCATCTTCTCCGCAACATCCGCGATCGACTTCGCGAAGCGCTCAAAATCCTCAGACGGAACCGACGCATTGAATTGTTCTTTCACCTCTTGATTGCTCGGGTCGTTCATGAAGATATGCGTAACCATAGGCAGGCCCCAACGCGAAACCTGCACCTCCGGCGCATGGCCAAAGAGGGAGATCGTCGCCCATGCGTTGACTCTTCCCTTCCCAATCAGTTCGCTCGGCACTTCCAGCACAATCGCCGTAACATTCCGCCTCGCAAACGGATTCGGCTGATGCAGAAAGGCGTCCGTATCGTAGCGCTGGTCCTTATAGAAAGCAGCCATGAATGGGCGGAATCCAGCATTTGCCGCAAATAGATCTGGAGCCATCCCAACATACGCACGAACACCCGAATTAGCCGCGACCGAACCGGTTTCACCCTCAACCAGACTCTCTCCGGCGTCACCGCGAAGAGCATCGTCACTGGTCGCCTTCCGCACCACAAACGGCTGAATGTGAGTATGCTCACCGCCATCTCCGTGTCGTGGCTCACCAAACCTGAACTTGAACGTCACCTCTTCCCTTGCATCTCCGTTCAGGTCGAACCGGAACGCGTAAAGCCCCTCCGGATGAAGCGTATCCGGAGCCGATAATCCCACATCCGGATTGACGGTCATCGCCATCGCCGTCTTGCCCGGAGCGGCGTCGAATAAATAAAGTCACAGAGGTTAAGGCTCGGATCTTCCCTCGCCAGTTTGGTGTCGAAATGATGTGACATACAGAATCTCCTTGAAAAGCATTGGCGATTAGACAACTTGCTTTGTCCAATAGTCCGGCGGTTCGTCCTTCGTCACTATTCTCTACGATCAGCCGCGAAGAAAGGGGGCTCAAGGGGCCGGCAAGCAAATAAAAGTCAGAGCTCGGCACCAACCGCTTCGACTCCCTGATCCTTGCTTATCTCAAACGAAAACTCTTCCACATCATGGACGCTCCGGGATTTGGGTGCGAGGTTCCGAGCCGGTTCTAAGTTGTCAACAAAATTACGCTGAACTGTTGTAACTTTTCTATCCGGGTACATTCCTATAGGCGTGCACTCATAGTCCGTGGTTATATATGCGGGTCTTCCCAGTTATCGCTCGACTGTGAATGCACATAACTCGTCTACCTAGGAGTATGGAATGAACAGCATGGATCGCGGACCGTTGGTCCGCGGCAGCAGGGAAAGTTTGTGCGCAACGCGTCTAAAGTTTTTCGCGCAGCGTGTAACCATCTTCACTCTAACCAGTCTAACCGTAGGCGGCCTTGTTGCCCCGCTTGCCATGGCACAAGTCGCACATGCGCCAGTCTCTCCGGAAGCGCTGGCCACAAACCTTCGCGCGAAGCGAGCGGCCGTAAAGCAGGCCCCAAGCTTAGAGCCTAGATTGGAGGAGGACTCGTCCACCTCGTCCACCTTCAACTCGGCACAAGGGTTCGGAGCCTTAGCGCGCGATGAGGGGCACCCCGGCTGCGACCTGTTTCCTGCGCCTGCGAATACCGGCACGAATGTAGGCCTTTCATACTTCGGGCCCCCGCCCTCCACGGTCAACCAGAGCCTGGTCGGGCCGGTGCAACTGCTCAACACCGGGCAACTCGATTCGATTAACGGCACAATCACCATTCCTCTCTATAAGGGAATGGTCAAGAGCACCGGCAAGACGGCCTGGTACATCCTCACTGATGTTTCTGATCCGGGGATTGCCGCCGAGCTTGGCCTGAACTTTTCGGCAAAGATGAATAACATCACCACCGCCGCCAGGACCGGTAACCTGGGCGCCGATGGAAACATCATATTCGACAAGGGCACGGTTAACTTCGCACCTGAGCGGAATATCGTTCCCGGACCGGAAGGTGCCGAGTTTCCCCCCAAGTCCTTCGCGCCCGGCGAAGTCGGAGATGCGGACTACAGCCCCTTCGTCAGGATCGCCAATGGCGGGGGCGTGGTCTACAACGCATCGATGATAGCTTACGATGAGGATGCAAGCCAGATCAACTTCCCTAACGGCCACGTTGACTATACCAAGGTTCATGACGCGGTCCAGGCGATCGATCCATACGGTATGACCGTCACTTTGGCACTCGTCAACGGCTTCAGCTTCGGCCGCCCGGTGTGGTACATCTCGATGGACGCCAGTATCCCCCTTGCGGCCGCGATCGAGCACAACACGTACGCTCCACTGATGGGTAAGCTTCTGCTGGGCAATGACGACAGCGCCGGAAGCCCGATTGAGCGCATCTTCATCGCCACCAACGGCTTGGAGGGGTGCGATAATCCTAAGCGGCAAGGGCTGTCGGCTGACCTGAACGATGGACACAGGCCGAACAACACATTGGGAGGGATTCCGACACTCGCTCTCGATTACAGCCCGGCCTGGGACGCGAACTTGTACACGTGGACTGACGAGGCCATTTCCAAGGGCCAGCGCCAGCAACTTCGTGAAGAGTTCCAGATTCTCACCTACGCGCAAGACGGCTTGATCACCGGAGCTTCTGCTACTCTGCCGTTCGGCAGCGCCGGCTTCTCCATCAATTGCCCAATCGTCCAAAGATTGGACTGAACGATCGCTGACTCGGCGGATAACAACAACAGGTGGGGACCTTATCAGCTTCCGCCTGTTGTTACTAGCGAGCCAGGCTACTGCTTGTTCAGTTGCTGGGTGACTTCCGGCATCAAGATAGCCACTCCTGATCGAACAAAACAGGCGGGGACCTATCGGTTCCCGCCCGTTCGCGCTTTTAAGGTTTCGCTTCACGCTCGAACACCGGGCTAGGGCATGTTATTCACCGAGAAGTAAACAAAACTAGATGAGCGCTGTAACTTTTCTAGAGATTGCTTGTCAGATGGGCATTCCATTTCGGGGTAAAAAACGGGCGGGTGGCCCGCCCTGACCTCACCACCACCGAGGGTGCCCCATTCTTCCGCGCTTTTGCGGAAGGGTGGGTGGATCAAATCTCTCGTCCTCTGTTTTTCAACTGCGCGGGTTTCACCACAAACCACGCCCACTGGGCTAGACTTCCCTGATCGTGCCCAAAGGCCTCGTCCGTTATCAATAATCGACGGAGTTCGAAGACTTCCCTGGCTGGCCAACGGCGACAGCTACCCTATCCTCGAAGAGGAACTGGAGCGAGCCAGCTCAAAGAACTTCCTCGCGTTCCAAAGAGCTTAGCCTGCTCAGACCGCACCCAAACACGCGGCTCTGTGACAATTGGGTGGAACGAGTTTGAACCCTCATTCTTTTACTCCAGGCCCCTAACCGTGTGCGGTCAGCCGCGAAGAATGGCAGCTCCGAAGGGAGCACCGGTGATGTTCGGATTCCCGCAGCCATAACCCACATCAACAGCTGATGCGAGAAGAGTCTACAATTCGGGTGGAGGCCTGGCCGATGACCTCACGCAGACAGCTATTCCAGGGTCTCGCTTTACTCCTACCATCGAACCTTCGCGGCTCCTGGTAGTTCGAAACCGTGTCTACAAAACGGAGGAAATCTATGAAACGAGAAATCATTCGGGTCGAGCCACTGGCGACCTACCTCGAAAAGTACAAGGCGCCCGCTTCGATGGTGACGAAACACGGCGACACTATTTACGTCTCAGGCTGTCCGCCGTTCGATCCGAAAACCGGAGAGATTGTCCGAGGGCCTATTGAGCGCCAGACCGAGATCGTTTTAGACCAGCTTAAGCTCTGTGTCGAAACAGCGGGTTCGTCCATGGAAAGCATCCTGAAACTGAATGTCTACGTGACTTCAGTAGATATGTTTCCTGCTGTTAATGAGGTCTACAGGCGCTACTTTCCGGAGAATCCTCCTGCTCGAATCTTTATCAACGTTCCTGCTTGGAATGGCGGCTTCGACATCGAGGTGGACTGTATCGCCGCGGTTCTCTAGACAACTCGAGTTAAGATCACGGACCCGGATCGAAATTACCGAGATTTCCTCTCAGGCGACTGCGCCCCGGCCCATCGCCGCATGCGGGCCAAATTGCGAACTCCGGATGCTCGACGTCCCGGCGGAGTCGTTCATTGCGGCAGCTCTTTGCCTGACTGCTCCGCCACTATGTAAGCGGCATACCAGTCTGCCCAGTTCGCGTCGCGCTGCCCGATGCGCTTCTCGTGCTCGCCGTGGGCGGCCTCCGCACGCCGAAACGCGCTCGCCAGAGCGTTCGCCGATGCAAAGGTCGTCGCCGCGTCGTCGATGCGACCGGGAAGCCGCGTCCTGATTTCCTGGAACAGCCAGCCGTTTCCGTCCGGATCACTGAACGAGGCGAACGAGCGATAGCTGCGATGCTCGGGATCAGGGCCGTTGACTCGAATCCGCCCAAACAGGTAGGGCTCGTCCGGGCCGGAGTACACGTCCGCGGCGCCGTGGAACACTTCGCTGACCTCAACGCCGCGACGGAGCAGATTCTTGCGCGCGGCCTCAATGTCATCGACAATCAGATAAAGGCCCTGGGCTGAGCTGGGAGCAGCCCCGGTGACGTTCTTGCCGAAGATGACCGAGCACCCGGAGCCAGGCGGCGTGAACTGAATCACGCGAAAATCCTTACCGTTGTCGTAGTCCGCGTCGAGTCGCCACCCCAGCCTTGAGTAGAATTCCTTTGCGCGGTCGACATCCGAGACCGGGATGACGACCACCTCGAGCTTCATATCGAGATTTGCGGCGCTTGTGCCTTTCGTCGCTTCGTTGTTGCTTACTTCGTTTGTGCTCATTTCTGACTCCTGTGTTGTGAGGATGCCGGCGTCCCCGGCTCCGGCACCGGCGAGCTAACAGGCATCTCCGGCACCTTCACCATCATCATCGCCGACGGCAAGCACAGCTACGATCTCGAATACCAGCTAGCCCCCCAAGGCACTCTAGACACACCCTGATTCTCACCCTCATTCTCAAGCGTCGCTTCCCGCCTACTTCTTAGGCGGGACCAGCGGCGTCACCCCGACCTGCTCTTCCGCCGTATATGGCGCTCCATAATACGGGAAATCCTTGCGAATGCGCCCGCGGTCGGGAGCAAGTCCGTTGACAATTGGCGTGTTGGCCGCCAGCGTCAACATCACATCCAACACATCGTCGCCGAGAGCGCGTCCATTGAAGCTGGCCACCTCAAATGCAGCAGGCGTTCCAAGCTCGTAAGGCAACGTGTCGGGACAAAGCCGCGCAGCGATCAGCTTCCCGTATTCACCCGGGTCCGCCGCCGAACCGGCATAGGTCGTCATCTTCTCCGCAACATCCGCGATCGACTTCGCGAAGCGCTCTAGATCTTCAGACGGAACCGACGCATTAAATTGTTCTTTCGCCTCCTGGTCGCTCGGGTCGCTCAGGAAGAGGTGCGTAACCATAGGCAGGCCCCACCGCGAAACTTGTACCTCTGGCGCATGGCCGTACAGGGAGATCGTCGCCCATGCGTTGACTCTTCCCTTCCCAATCAGTTCGCTCGGCACTTCCAGCACAATCGCCGTAACATTCCGCCTCGCAAACGGATTCGGCTGATGCAGAAAGGCGTCCCCATCGTAGCGCTGGTCCTTATAGAAGGCAGCCATAAACGGACGGAATCCAGCATTCGCCGCAAATAGATCTGGAGCAATCCCAACAAACGCACGAACCCCCGAATTAGTCGCCACCGAACCAGTCTCACCCTCAACCAGACTCTCTCCGGCGTCACCACGAAGAGCATCGTCACCCGTCGCCTTCCACACCACAAACGGCTGAATGTGAGTATGCTCACTGCCATCTCCGTGTCGTGGTTCACCAAACCTGAACTTGAAAGTGACCTCTTCTCTCGCATCTCCGTTGAGGTCGAATCGGAAGGCATAGAGCCCTTCTGGATGAAGCGTATCCGGAGCCGATAATCCCACATCCGGATTCACGGTCATCGCCATCACCGTCTTGCCCGAGGGGCCGTCAAATAAATAAAAGTCGCAGAGGTTGAGACTCGGATCTTCCCTCGCAAGTTTGGTATCGAAATGATGTGACATACAGAATCTCCTTTGAAATGCAATGTGTTCTCAGACTGCTCCGTTTAAGGATGCACCCAGCCGCAGCCCTGGACTAAAGAACTTAGCAGACATCTGACCAGCGCCCGGTTAAACTAAGCCTCCTATGGCAACCGGAGCCCAAACCGCAACGCTGGCGATCGAGCAGGTCGAGGGATCGGCACCGCCTGCCTTCCGTCTCACCCGTCTTTCTCCCTACAAAGCTCTTCCGCCGGTGACCATAGCCTCGCCCTATGACTTTCCCGTCGAAGGCAGCCCCCAATTCCGTCTGATGGGCAGGCTGCGTTGGTATCTGGAACGGTTTCTCGACTACCAGTATCACCCGGACACAATTGCCGCCGAACGCGTCCGCGATGCTCTCAAAGCCTGGGTGGCGGCGACCTACCGAGCGGCGATTCTGAGCACCATCTTGATGGCGGGCGTGGGATTCACAATTCCGGCACATGCCGAAGCGTGGACTCTTAAGGGCACATGCAGTAAGGGCAATATTGCCGAGAGTGACGGTGTACAAACAGGGGCCGCGAACGGTATGAGTGGAAAGGACTATCTCGCACTGATGCAACGAGCAAGAGCCGCTCATCTTACGCTGGGTCCGGACGGTTTCCTGTGGGCGAAACAACCGGTGCAGTGTGACTCAGCCATTGTCTGGGTAAAGGCCAATTCCAAAGGTGACACGCTGGTCTCATTTTCAAATGGTGACCAGGGTAAGCCAGTCCTCGGTTTTACTGGCGTCCCTATAGATGGTGACGGACCTTTATTCTTTTCCGGCTCCGTTTACCTGGGGGATGGAAAACCAGCAATGCCGCTCGACCCAAATGGCAATGGGCAGTCTTGTCATTTCTATTTCACAGATCATGGCACTTTCACCCAGGGTTGGGAAAACCGTTTGACCACAATCGAATGCAACGTGAGAGTGAAAGGCGCAGATGGGCACCTTGTTTCTGTGGATGTGAGGTTCGATAGGGCTCAAACGCCGGGGGGTAAAACTCTGGACAAAGGGTCGTCGCCGTCTCCCAAGGCTGCTCCAGATGCGTCCGCTGAGCCACCTAATGCCCAGGGTAGCCAAACTGGACTCGAATGGATGAAATCTGCACCAGCGTTTTGTCGGTCAAAGCCGTACAGCAACTTGACACCAGAGCAAATGGCGTCATGCGAGGAAGCTGCTTTTCGCTATCTCTCCAAGAATTGGCAGAATGTCACAGCTTCGAATGGGCAAGTTTACGAAGTTGCCCTGGATACGATCAGTCGCAATCTTCCAAGCAACGTTAATCCAGGCGCGAGTCTTCGTGCAGCGATGGTAATGGTATATGAGTCTCAGGGCGAACCCTTCAATCCAAACAACGTGTTTACTTTTTACTTTGATTGCCATGACCACTTCCAAACGTTTCAACAAGATTGGTCCCCCGTAGCCTACTTTCCACCTCTATCTGTAGTTGCCAAGATCGCTTCTATAGCCTGCGATAAATCGGGGCCGGAAGCGAATGCAGGGACGCAAGCCACACCGCCCGAGACGCCATCTTACGATCCAATACCAGAAGGATGGAGCATCAAGATCGGCCTGCCAGGGACATTATCAGTCGGAGCCGAATACTGCACGCAATCTGGCAACTGTCAGTATGTCGGAGAAGGTAACGTCGGTTTGATACAGGTTTGTCAGCAGACGCCGGACGCAGAGCCGTGCCTGAAAGCAAGAGTGCCCGTACAAGTTCTTGCATCGAGTCCTAATGGAAGTGTCATCGTCCGTCTGAACGGACGAAATTATGGAGTAGGCAGTGTGCAATGGGAGCACCGAGAGCCGGATGGATCCTCCATTGGTGGTCCAGTGTCTGTCATCTACCAAGGAGCCAGCATACCCTTGCAGTTGTATAGCCGTCTGCCCAGCAGTCAAACGGCCACACCGCAAGCGCCAGCTGCACGCGCGGCACCGGCTGGTCCCCAAGCCAAGGCCTTTACCGATTGCATGATTTCAAAGGCCAAAAATGGCGACTATTCATCCGTCGATGGTGGCAAATCCGCCATGCGACTTCTTGGAGAATGCCCCGATCAATGGAAGGAATACGTTGACGCTTGTATGCGGTCGGGAGATACAGACGGGGACTGCACCCTCAAGAGCGGTATTCTGGCCCAAGCCGCGCTCAAATTGCTCAACAAATAAGAACACCATCGGGCATAGGGGTCCTGAGCGGCGGATTGCCTTGTCGCCCGAGTCATTCCCTGCTGGCCGCTGCGACTTCATTACCTGCGGCGGCGAACACCACATGTACTAGCACGCCGCGCTCTCGAAACTGACAAAGAATGTACCGTGCGTCATCCCGGTGCGTCATCAAGTGGGACCCCACCAATCGGAAAATCTCGTTCGCATAATTGATGATCGTTTGTCGATCCGCTACTAGGCGCTCCGGTGTCGGATTGAAGGCATATTTCTCGGGAGACCCGCGGTGGAGCTTATCGCCACAGATACCGTTCAATTTCTGTAGGTTGGCCTTTGTCAAATACGGTGCGTCGATCTCGTCCAATTGAACTCTGCCTTTCGTAACGGTCATCGTCTTTGGCTTTGGGTAGAAGTCTTGATGCAGCTCGCCGAGTTGCTTCATTAGCACATCCGCCGACCATGCCTTCTGAAACTTTGGGGCCTGCAGTTCCTCGAGGTATGCGTGCGCGATAACGCACGCATAGGATATGCATTCACAGATGATGCGAAGCTGCAGAAAGCAAAACTCATGTGCCAGCGGCCCGCGAAATGGCGTCCTACCGCTCAAGACGTCTTCAATCGTATACAGACGCTCCTTGATCTCCTGCATCAGATCCGTGTACCTTGGGTCTTGATTCATCGAACTTTCTCCAGTGCGACACTTATAATGCTTCAAACGCCGCTTTCTTAGGCGGTGCCGTTATGGCTGCAGTGCTTCCAACCCTAGCAAGATCGACCGCGATATACATTTACAACCTTCTTCAACACCTGGCCAAGTCCCTTTGCCATCTACCAGTAGCCCGTTAATGACTTCATATCGCTTCCCGTTGACGGCTCGATGCGCAGCGTCTTGTTGAACCTCTGCATCCGTGGGGTGGAATGGGCTCTTCATGCAGGGCGCATTCGCCTGCATCCATCTTGCGTGGGCAATCGCGGGTGGCCCGCCCTGACCTCACCACCACCGAGGGTGCCCCATTCTTCCGCGCTTTTGCGGAAGGGTGGGTGGATCAAACCTCTCGTCCTCTGTTTTTCAACTGCGCGGGTTTCACCACAAACCACGCCCACTGGGCTAGACTTCCCTCATCGTACCCAAAGGCCTCGTCCGTTATCAAAAATCGACGGAGTTCGAAGACTTCCCTGGCTGGCCAACGGCGACAGCTACCCTATCTTCGAACAGGAACTGGAGCGAGCCAGCTCAGAGAACTTCCTCGCGTTCCAAAGAGCTTAACCTGCTCAGACCGCACCCAAAGACGCGGCTCTGTGACCGATTGGGGTGGAACGAGCTTGAACCCTCATTCTTTTACTCCAGGCCCTAACCGTGTGCGGTCAGCCGCGAAGAATGGCAGCTCCGAAGGGAGCACCTGTGAGTCCGCCATCCACCACCAGCTCGATCGCGTTGATGTACGACGAATCGTCCGAGGCAAGGAAAAGCACAGCCTTGGCCACATCTTCCGCCTCGCCCCAACGGCCAAGCGGAACCGTGGAAGAGAAGAAGTCGGAAACTTTTGCGGATTCCTCTGCCGTGGCGTTGGCGCGCGGCCCGCGCTTCCAGATGGGAGTCTTCGTCGCTCCTGGGGCCAACACGTTCACGCGAATCTTGCGCGGCGCAAGATCTGCGGCGATGGATCGCGCCATCGAAACGAGTCCGCCTTTCGTGGCAGCGTAGGCAGCCAAGTCTGGTTGACCGAGATAACTCTGCACCGATCCGTTGAAGATGATGCTGCCGTGGTCGTTCAGCAGAGGCGCCGCTGAATTAACCGTAAAGAAAGCGCCATTGAGGTTGGTGCGGATTACGTTCTCAAAAATGGCCTCGTCGGTCGTGCCAGTCGGCGTCCTGCCGGAAATGCCTGCATTGGCGAAGACGATGTCAAGTTTGCCAAGGTCCTTGGCGAGTTCCGCGAAGAGCTTCTTGCGGTCCTCCGCAACGGTAACATCGGCGCGATAGCCGTGCGCTTTCGGTCCCAGCTCGGCGACCGCTTCATCCAGCGTCGTTTGATCGCGACCCGTAATTGCGACTTCAGCGCCTTCTGCGACGAAGAGGCGAGCAGTGGCAAGACCGATGCCGCTGTTGCCCCCGGTAATGAGTGCCTTCTTGCCTGCGAGCTTCATGGTTCCCTCCTCGATGACCGGCCATCGACCAAGGATGGTCGTCAATATGTGACAGGATGGTCATTATAGAGAGAGGATTCGAAAAAAAATGCGCTGCCCGCCAGGAAAACCGCCGCCAAACGTAAATTGCGAGAACAGGTTGAGTCACTCAGTGAGGCGCGCGATGTAGACCTCCTGTTCAAGAGTTTTCTCTGCGGCTGGTCGGTAACACAGAAACCGATTCGTACTTCGCAGTCGGATCGCGCTCCAAAACCGTGTCAAGTGCCTTCCTCGACAACACCACACCCTAACCTCAGCTATCCCAGCCACTTAGAGACCGAAAATAGTTGGCGTAGTGATAGGGGTCAACTTGATATCCTAAGAATAGAAATGGATTAAGACATGTAGATCGGGCACGGACTCGCGCTCAGCCACCGCTCCAGCTTAGCCATTCGAGCACACCCAATTAGAATGAGGACTCCGCGTATAAGTCATTCCATTGCACATATTTGCGCAAAAATTGACCAACCCGCACAAACCAAACGAATTACAAAGTTGGGGGGGCACCCCCATCAGAAACAGCCGCCAGATGACCGAGGACCCAGGCCACCACCCCTACCGCGAAAATAACCGCGAAAGCAGCCCTTTGCCCTTCACCTCAACCTCGTCTTCCAGCCCTAAAGGCTCCGGGTGCGGTGGCAACGGCTCGCCATAAAAAGCCGCGCGAGGGTTGTGGATGCAGAGCCTGTCCGCGGTCTCCTGCCCATACTCTTTAGCCAGCACCCTGTGGCCATCGCCCAGGTTCGGCGGCCGCGAACTCGTGTTGTGCGCATCGCTCGCCAGAAAATGGACCCAGTTCCGCTTGAGCAGCATGTCCGAAACCGCCTCGGCCCGCTGCCCAAACCTGCCCAGCAGCGAACCCGCCGTCACCTGCACCGTACAGCCCATGCGGATCCAGTCCGCCATCATCTCCGGCTTGGCCTGAAGCGTCGCGTTCCGCTCAGGATGTGTAATCACCGGCGTCACACCGCTCGCCACAAACTCATACAGCGTCTCGCCCATCGAAGGCTGAATGCCGTAATCAGGGAACTCCACCAGTAAGTACCGCCGGCCATTGATCGTGTACTTGTCGGGATGGTCGAGCTGGTCCTGAATATTGTCGTAGGTCAGATGAAAGTCGCAACCCAGGCCAAACGTAATCCGGCCCGCCGCATAGGCCTTAATATCGGCCAGCTTCTCCCGATTGATCTCTGGAGTAAACGCCCATCGATCATTCGCATGCGGAGTGCAAACGATATGAGTAATCCCATTGGCCGCGGCCAGATCGACCATCGCGCATGACGTTTCTAAATCTCGTGGCCCATCGTCAAGTCCATAAAGCAAGTGATGATGAATGTCGATCATGATCTCGCGTCTAAGCGGAAACCCCCAAAGCAGCAACACCCAGAGCCGATACAAGCGATTGGAAGATAAGCAGCCCGTCCGCCGAGCCCAGCAAACGCTCGCTCGACCGGTCCGGATGCGGCATCATCCCCAGCACATTTCTTCCTACATTCAGAATTCCTGCAATGTTCTCGAGCGACCCATTCGGATTCGCCGTAGAAGTAATCGCACCATCGCCGTCGCAGTAACGGAATACGATGCGGTCGTCGCGCTTCAGGGTAGCCAGCGTCTCCTGATCGCAGAAGTAATTCCCTTCCATGTGCCCAATCGGTATCTGCACCACCTGACCCGGCTTCAACTGGCTAGTAAACGGCGAGTCCGTTGTCTCGGTCCGCAAATGCACTTGCTTGCAGATGTACTTGAGGCCGGCGTTGCGCATCAGCGCACCCGGCAGCAATCCCGCCTCGCAAAGTATCTGGAAGCCATTGCAAATGCCGAGAACGAGCCCTCCGCCGGCGGCAAACTTCTTCACCGACTGCATCACCGGCGAGAAGCGCGCAATCGCCCCGGTCCGCAGATAGTCGCCATACGCAAAGCCGCCCGGAACAAGGATGGCATCGCAATTCTCCAGCTCCGAAGACTCATGCCAGAGAAAAGTGACCGGCTGGTGCGCGATCTCCGCGATCACATTGTAGGTGTCGTGATCGCAGTTCGACCCAGGAAAAACCAGAACCCCGAATTTCATATCTCTAGGCTAGCAGGAAGAAGCAATAACCGACCATCGGCCCCAGCTCACGCGAAACTCACTTGGTAACTCCGCTTCGCCTGCAGCGAAACGGACACGCTGCCGTCCGAGTTCAGCCGCAATGGAACCTGCGCTCCGCCAGCGACTGCGGCAATCTTCTGCCCCGCTGGCGCTCGCAGTGAATACTCCCCAGCAAAATCCGGCCGAATTGTGGCAGCGGCAGCCTTCCCATTCTCCCAGCGCAAGTCCACTTCAACCGATCCGCGTGCCCGCAGCCCCCTGACTTCGCCAGTAGGCCAAGCCGACGGCAAAGCAGGAAGAAGATCGATCACGCCTGTGTGACTCTGCATCAGCATCTCGGCAATCGCCGCCGTCGCGCCAAAGTTCCCATCGATCTGGAAGATCGAAGTCTTCCCCGCAGGATGAGTGTCGAACAGATTCATATTGGTGCTGTGTTTCATCAGCATGTCCAGCGACTCCCACGCCTTGCCGCCATCGCCCAGCCGCGCCCAGAAGCAGGTCGCCCACGCACGGCTCCAGCCGGTATAAGCGCCGCCATTCGCCAGCCGCCGCTCCAGAGAAATCCGCGCCGCCTTCGCCAGTTCCGGAGTCCCTCGTGGCGTGATTTCTCCACCCGGATACAGCGGATACAAGTGCGACATATGTCGCTGCCCCGGCGTGCTCTCGACAAAGTCGATCGACCATTCCTGCAACTGTCCGTATCTTCCGATCTGATAAGGAACGAGCCGCGCCCGCGCCGCCCTGAGCTTCGCCGCGAACTCCCCATCCACGCCAAGCTCCTTCGACGCCGCGATGCAGTTGGTAAACAACTCGCGAACAAGCGCCATATCCATCGTGCATCCAGCACTGGTCATCGCCGGCTTCCCATCCGGGGCGAGGAAGTCGTTCTCCGTCGAGAACGAAGGACAGGTCGTCAGATGCCCGCTGCCATCCTCAATCAGCCACGCAAGGCAAAACTCCGCCGACCCTTTCATCAATGGATAGGCGCGAGCGCGAAGGAACTCCTTATCAGACGTGAACCGATAGTGCTCATAAAGATGAGCGCAGAGCCACGGCCCGCTCATGCCCCAGTTAGCCCAAGTCGGTTGTCCGACGCCCATGCCGACAGGGTTCGCCGCACGCCACAGGTCGATATTGTGATGCGTCACCCATCCGTCCAAACCGTACGTCTCGCTCGCGGCGCGCGCGCCGGTCTTGCCGAGGCCCTCGATCAGATCGAAGAGCGGTCCGGCGCAGTCGCTCAGGTTGGACGTCTCCGCCGGCCAGTAGTTCATCTGCACATTGATGTTCGAGGTCCAGTTGCTGCTCCACGGCGGCTGCACCTGGTAGTTCCAGATGCCCTGCAGGTTCGCCGGCTGCGTCCCCGGCCGCGAACTGCTGATCAACAAGTAGCGCCCATACTGGAAATACAACGCCAACAACGAGGGGTCTGGACTGGTCGCGAAGCTAGCCAGCCGCTCGTCAGTCGGCGTCGCCGCGGCCGAAGTCGGCCCCAGGTTTAGCGACACGCGATCAAAGAGTTTCCCGTGGTCGGCAACGTGCCGCCGCAGCAACGAGGAGTAGCTCTGCTTTAGCGCAACATCGAGTTGCCGATTGGCCGCTTCATTGACAATCGCTTGCGCAGTATCGGGCTTCTGCTCAAATCCTCGATAGCCGGTTGCCGCAGTCAGCACAATCGTCAACGTTGTCGCGCCTTCAACCACCAAGCGGTCCGCCTTTGCGGATACGCGGCCACCCCCCACATTCGCCTGCAGCACGGCGGAGTAGTACATCCCTTCGCCCAGCGCATCCGACATCACCACCGGAGTCTCGCTACCGGGATGTCCAGCGCCCGCCACATGCCCGGGAGCCTTGCCGGTCAGCAGAAGCCGATTGCCGCCTTCCGCTTTCACCGACGTCACCAGCGGTCCATCCATCCAAATGGTCGCGTTGAGCTGTCCGGGCTTGCTCGCCGAGAGCCGTAACACAATAGCTTGATCAGGCGTCAACGCGAACGCCGTGCGCTCGAAGACAACATCGCCCACCTTATACCGCGTCGCCGCCACGGCGGTAGCCAGATCAAGTTCGCGGCGATACTCAGTCACCGAACCAGTGTGACTGCAATCCACATGCAGGCTACCAAGAACCTGGAACGCCTCCGCAAACAGCCCCTGCATCTTTTGGCAGAGCTTGTCGGCGAGGTGATAGTCCTTCTGCTCCAGGACGGCCTGGCGAATCTGGGGTAGATAATTCTTTGCCTGTAGGTTGTTGCCGTCCACCGGAAAGCCCGACCACAGCGTGTCTTCATTCAGCGTCAGCGTCTCTTTCGCGGGATCGGTGGGCACCGGACCTGTCCCGCGATCGTTTTTTGGGTCTTTCGGATCGGGGGGATCGATCGCTCCCCCGCCAAAGACCATCGCTCCCAGTCGCCCGTTGCCAATCGGCAAAGCATCGACCCATTGCGATGCCGGCTTCGTGTACCAGAGCTTCAGGTCGGCCGGTTCGGAAACAGAAATCTGCGCCAAACCAAATCGTTTGGCTAGCGATAGTGTTCCGGCTATGGCGGAAGAGGTGGTGATGAAGCAGCGACGCGTGAATCGACCCATGAAGCATGCCCTTTCCTGACGTCGAAGACTCCCACAAATCGGAAGTGTATCGGATGATGGTTGGAGATTGGTGGTTTGTGCAACAAAGTTCAATCAGTAAAATCTATGGCAGGAGCTTGTCATTCCAGCTTACCTAATCGCGGTTTCCATCTACGTCGTTACGCCGCTCCTGGGAGTGTCAGCATATTGGATTCTGATCCGAAAAATGCGACGCGCAATGATAGCTTCGCCCCCGGTTATTCCCTTTTTCATTCTTTTCGTGACACTCGGCGGGTGGCTGCTCGTGGTGCTTACATTGTGGTATTGGGAGTGGTCAGGAATGGCGTCGCTAGGAGTGTTGTACCTGATTCTTATCGCACCTTTAATCACGGGAATAATGGCTTGGAACTTGCGTTTTCAACGTGCACTATCTGTATTCCATAGTTGCGCGTTCTTTATTAGCGGAGCCTACACCTGCTTCACACTCGCAGGAGTGACGTTGGCATTCGGCTTGCACCTGATCGGCAGATAGCTCGATGTCCCGAGAGAGGGATTCACCTGTAAACTCTGTTTGCGGTTCGACCCCGATTTAACATAATCCAGAGTTATCGCTGGAGAAGAAATGAATTCCGACCAATTCAAAACGTCAATCGCCAAAGACGCTCCGGACCCTAACCTCACCGCCCCGCTCGCCGCGCTCTGGTGGGACGCGAAAGGAGACTGGGCACGCGCCCACGCGCTGGTCGATGAGCTGGAAACACGCGAAGGCATGGCCGTCCACGCCTACTTGCACCGCAAAGAAGGCTCCGACTCAAACGCCGACTATTGGTACCGCCGCTCAGGACGCGAGTTTCACCGTCCTACCCTCAACGCCGAATGGGCCGCATTACTCGAGGGACTTCTCGGCGGCTCAGACGCCTCCTGATGCGCCTCGCCGCCACTTATACTGAAAGAGGCTGACTCCAGCCTTGATCACCGCAAACTTTGAGGAACGCATGGCCGCACTGATCGACGCTATCGACATCAAACGCAAAGCTTACTTCGAACTTGATAACACTCCGTTCTACTGCCTGGAGGCGGACGTCAGCACACCCACCGCCCGCGGAGGTCAGACCCTCGTCCGCCTGAAGATGCGAAACCTGCTCACCAGCGCCGTCTTCGACAAGACCTTCAAGGCAGGCGACAAGTTTAAAGAGCCCGATCTCCAGATCGTCCCCGCCTCCTACCTCTACAGCGACGGCGACGGCTCCCACTTCCTCGATCAGGAAACCTACGAGACCCTCACACTCAGCGAAGAGATGGTCGGGAACGCCCTCGACTTCCTCGTCGAAGGCGCCCTCATCCAGCTGCACAAGTTCAATGGCAATCCGATTGGCCTGCAACTGCCGACACAGGTCGAACTCGACATCGTCTACACCGAGCCCGGCGTCCGCGGAGACACATCCAGCGGCAGCGTCACCAAGATCGGCAAACTGCAGACGGGTATGGAGATTCGCGTTCCGCTTTACATAAAGGAAGGCGAAAAGGTGAAGGTCTCGACCGAAACCGGCGAGTTTGCCGGACGCGCCTGACGCGCGCGAATCGCTAGGCGATTACATCAACTCATCAACGAAAGCCTTAGCAACCTCCGGAGGCAACCGGTGGCCCTGCTTTACCAGCGGACCTGAATTCAACACCGGATCAGCGCCATGCAGAGACGGCAGATCGGTCCGCTCAAAGAACCGTCCTGTGGGAATTTCGTCCCCCCACATCAGCGACTTCTCCATCGCCGCGCCCCAGTCCGTCGGATCATACTCGGGATTATCCTCTAGCTTTTTCACGCGCGGCTTGAACCACATAAAGGTGTTGTCGTGGTTATAGGTGACGCACGGGCTGAACACATCGATGAACGAAAAACCCTTGTGCTCGATGGCGCGCTTGATCAACTCGGTAAGGTGCTTTTGGTCGGCGCTAAAACCCCGCGCGACGAAGGTCGCCCCCGCGGCCAGCGCGATGGAAATCGGATTGATGGGATTTTCAATGTTTCCGTAGGGCATAGACTTGGTCTTCATCCCAAGCCGGCTGGTGGGCGAAGTCTGCCCCGTCGTCAGCCCATAGATTTGGTTGTCCATCACAATGTAAGTCAAGTTGACGTTGCGGCGCATGGTGTGCATAAAGTGGTTGCCGCCAATACCGAAGCCGTCGCCATCACCACCCGTGACCAGCACAGTCATCGCATGGTTCGCCAGCTTAAAGCCCGTCGCCACAGCCAAAGACCGTCCATGCAGCGTGTGCATGCCATAAGTGTCGATGAACCCAGGAAAGTTCGACGAGCACCCAATACCGCTGATCGTCGCCACTTCGTGCTTCGGAATCTGCAACTCGACCAGCGCCTTCTGCACGGCAGCCAGCACCCCAAAATCGCCGCAGCCAGGACACCAGTCCGGATCGACCTTTCCCTTGAAATCCGCCATCGCGATTGGTTTTGGAAGCTCTACTTCAGTCGCCATCTTTAGTTCTCCTTGAAGCGGAAAGGGATTAGGTGGTGCGCCATACCGGCCACGATACATTGCTCATTCGGTGATCTCTAAACCATGATCTCGTGGGCCGGAACCGATAGTTTGGTCGTACCCGCAAGCTGCTCTTTGACAGCTTCGACAATGTGGTGTGGCATAAACGGCTCACCGTCATACTTGCGAATATGCCCATCAGCGACGAAGCTGGTCTCGCTGCGCAGATAGCGCGCAAACTGCCCACTGAAATTGTTCTCGACAATGATGGTGCGCCGCGCGCCCTTGAGCAGATCCATGATCGCGTCACCATGCAGAGGCACCAGCCAGCGAATCGGCAGATGGTTCACCGAGATGCCCTCATCGCCCAGCAGCTCGCAGGCCTCGTGAATCACACCGTGTGTCGAGCCCCAGCCGATCAGCGTGACGTCGGCGTCGGCCGGCCCATGAAGCTTGGGCGGTGGCACCGAAGCCTCGATGCCATCCATCTTGCGCATGCGCTTCTCCATCATCGCGCGACGCTTGACCGTGTTCGTATACTCGTCGCTGATGAGCACGCCGTCTTCATCATGCTCATCGCTCGAGACAACATGCGTATGCCCCGGCACCCCCGGAATCACCCGCGGAGAAACGCCGCTTTCCGTGATCTTGTAGCGCTTATAAGGCTCGTGATCACCCACGCCATTCGAAGTAATCAGCTCTCCGCGATCAACCTCAGGATAAAAGTCCAGCACCTTCGGATCGACGCTCAACCGCCCCTCGGAAAGCAGCAGATCGCACAACACGATTCCCGGACACTGGAATCGGTCGGCAATATTGAATATCTCCGGAATCAGCGTGAAGCAATCGCCAATATCGAGCGGAGCGGCAATCACCCTCGGATAATCACCAAAGGCCGCGCCCAACATCTGCCATAGGTCTCCCTGCTCGGTCTTGGTCGGCACGCCCGTTGACGGCCCCGCACGCTGGCAGTCGATTACGACAATCGGGATTTCCGCCTGCGCCGACAACCCCAGCGCCTCAGTCATCAGCGCGAATCCGCCGCCCGACGTCGCGCACATCGCGCGAACTCCCGCGTGCGCTGCGCCGATCGCCATATTGATCACGCCAATCTCGTCCTCGACCTGGCGCACCATGATATTCGCCTTGCGTGCATGGTCCGCCATCCAGTGCAGAACCCCAGTCGAAGGGCTCATCGGATAAGCAGAGTAAAACTTCACGCCCGCCGCCGCTCCACCCATCGCCATCGCGGCGTTGCCACTCAACACCGCGTAGCGGGTGTCGGTCATCGGCAGCGGCCACGCAAATGGCTTGAAATTCTGCGAAGCGTAGTCATATCCAGCCCGCGCCAGGCTCACGTTCTCGTCAATTACCGACTGCTCTTTCTTGCGAAACTGCTCAGCAAGCACGCTCTCGAGTGCGGCAAATCCAACCCCCATCATGCTCAAGCCCGCACCGATGGCCAACGTGTTTTGCGCCACCTTGTTGCGGCTGATGTCGGCCAGTTTTGAAACCGGAATCGGGCAAAGCTGCACACCTGCGGCAGGCGTGCCAGGCTTAATCAGGTCTGCATTGTAGAGACATGCACCCCCGGCCGTGAGAAGGCTCAAATGCCGATCCATCGTGTCCTGATTCAGAGGAATCAGCAGATCGATTCGGTCGCCCGTGTTGGAAATCTTGTCCGGACCGGTGCGAATCGTCAGAAAAGTATGGCCACCGCGAATGATCGACTGATAGGCGTTGTAGGCGTTCAAATGAAGCCCGCGGCGGCTGAAGATCTTCGCAAAAATGTCGCCGGGCGTAGCCACACCCTGACCGGCGGCGCCCCCGATTCCAATAGAGAAGGACTGCCTCATAGAACATTCACCCAGGCTGGGCAGCCAAGTTTCAGAGCCTCGCCGCCAGAAAATTTCGCGCAACCGGATTGTACGGCGCGCCAAAAACTGAGGCAAGTGCCAGTGGACGCGCCTCTACAAACGGTTGTCATCCTGAGCGAGACGCGAAATCCGGGGCCCCCAGCGAGCCTCCTTTGCTTGCTGGGGTGGAGAAGCGCGAGTCGAAGAACCTACTGTGTCCCGAATGACCGCCTTGAACCACCGGGTCCCGGCCTGCCGTTGATAGATAAGACCTCGCCAGAAGCCAAAAAGTTGCCGGCCATGCGATACTCTCGTTGCCCGGTTTCGCCGATACAAAAGGAGAGGGCAATGCCCGAGTTGAAGTATCAATCAGGATTTGGAAATGAATTCGCCACCGAGGCCCAGCCACACGGCCTCCCGGTCGGCCAGAACGCGCCCCAAAAACACCCGCTCGGTCTCTACACCGAACAAGTGAGCGGCTCTGCCTTCACCGCGCCGCGCGGCCACAACCGCCGCACCTGGATGTACCGCATTCGCCCGTCTGTCGTCCACGAACCGTATCAGCCATTTCCCGGCCAAACCCTCCTCCGCAGCGGCCCATTCGACGAGGAGCCCACGCCGCCCAACCAGATGCGCTGGGACCCGCTGCCCTTCCCCGGTCAACCCACCGATTTCGTCGAAGGCATCGTCACCATCGGCGGCAACGGCAGCCCCGACGCGCAAGAGGGAGTAGGAGTCCACATCTACGCCGCCACCGCCTCAATGACCGACCGCTTCTTCTACAACGCCGACGGAGAGATGCTCATCCTGCCCCAGCAAGGCGCAGTACGCTTCGCCACCGAATGCGGCATTATCGAGGCCAAGCCTGGCGAATTAGTCGTCATCCCCCGCGGCATCAAGTTCCGCGTCGAACTGCTGCCAGATCAGCAACCAGAAGCCAAGGCCCGAGGCTACATCTGCGAAAACTACGGCCAGCCATTCCGCCTGCCCGATCTCGGCCCCATAGGCGCCAACGGCCTCGCCAACCCGCGAGATTTTCTCGTACCCGTCGCCGCCTTCGACGATCGCGAAGGCGAGTTTCAAGTCGTCTCCAAATTCCTCGGCCGCCTCTGGATCGCGCCCTTCAACCATTCCCCGCTCGATGTCGTCGCCTGGCACGGAAACTACGCGCCCTACAAATACGACATGGCCCGCTTCAACACCATCAACACGGTCAGCTTCGACCACCCCGACCCCTCGATCTTCACCGTGCTCACCTCGCCCTCCCACGCTCACGGGACTGCCAACGTTGACTTCGCGATCTTCCCCCCGCGCTGGCTGGTCGCTGAGCACACCTTCCGGCCGCCCTGGTTTCACCGCAACATGATGAATGAGTTCATGGGCCTCATCTATGGCGAATACGATGCGAAGGCCGAGGGCTTTCTCCCCGGCGGAGCCAGCCTGCACAACTGCATGTCCGGCCACGGCCCCGACGCCGAAACCTTCGAACGCGCCACCCACGCCGAACTAAAACCCCAGCAGATCAAAGACACGCTTGCCTTCATGTTCGAGACGCGAATGGCAGTGCGGCCAACCCGCTACGCTATCGAATCCAAAATCCTGCAGCACGAATATTACGAATGTTGGCAAGGGCTGAAACGCAACTTCACCGGCTGAATCCGGGTTTCGGGTGCCACATTCAAGCCCTCCTTTGGCTTGAGTGGGATAACAATCGCCATTTTCAGAACAATTGTCATCCTCAAGGCGAAGCCGAAGAACCTGCAGTTTCAGCTATGAGGGTGCCCCATCCTTCGCGTTCTTTGCGAAGGGTGGGTGGAACAAATCTCACCCACCCAAACAAATGTCATCCTGAGGCAAAGCCGAAGGACCTGCGGTTTACCCTAAAGCCCCGCCGCAGGCGCATCCCGAATTGGGACGATGTCCGGGTGCCCCATTCAAGCCTTCGGTTGGCTTGAGTGGGATCACCACTCTATCCACTCGAACAAATGTCATCCTGAGGCGAAGCCGAAGGATTTGCAGTTTTTGAAGGGGCACGGCTTCAACCGCGCCCTTGAGACAATAAGAATTGATTGGGCTTCAGCCCCTGAGGTCAGATTTGGAAACGCAACCGGACTTTTGGAGACAGCAAAGCTGGGTTGACTCCGCCAACGACCCAGCGATCGGATTCCCGCTGCAAAGCCTTCCCTACTGTGCCATCGCGAGCGGTGAGACCGCACACCTCGGCGTCGCCATAGGTAGCTTCATTCTCGATTTGCACCAACTCAGCCGCGCAGAGCTCCTTGACTCCTTAGGCAACCAGATTACGTCCGCCTGCCTTGCGCCAAGTCTTAACGCGCTAATGCGCTGCGGACGCGAAGCGTGGAGTTCGGTTCGTGCAACCTTGATCCGCTTGCTGCGAGATGACTCCGAGCGCTATATCGTCGAACCACTATTGATTCCGGCTGTACAGGCCCGCTTCGTTAAACCCGTTGACGTCGGAAACTACACCGACTTCTACGCTTCCATCCACCACGCCACAAACGTAGGCAAGCTCTTCCGCCCCGACCAGCCGCTCCTGCCCAACTACAAATGGATCCCCATTGGCTATCACGGCCGAGCCTCGTCGCTGGTTCTAAGTGGAACCGACATCCGCCGCCCAAGCGGACAAATCAAACTACCCGAAGCCAGCACGCCCAGCTTCGCCCCAACTTCGCAACTCGACTATGAGTTAGAAGTCGCCGCCTACATCGGTACAGGCAACCAGCTGGGCGAACCCATCCCCATCGTGTCCGCCGACCAGCACATCTTCGGCCTAACCCTCCTCAACGACTGGTCCGCCCGCGACATCCAGTCCTGGGAATACCAACCCCTCGGCCCATTCCTCGGCAAGAGTTTCGCCACCAGCATTTCCCCGTTTGTGGTTCCGATGGAAGCCCTGCAACCCTACCGCGTCGCCCCCGAACCCCGCACCCCCAGCGACCCCGAACCCCTCCCCTACCTCGCAAGCAAAGCGCCATCTAACCTTAACGCCGCAATCGACCTCACCGTCGAAGTCTTCCTCTCCACCGCGAAGATGCGCGAAGCCTCACTCGCTCCGTTCCGCCTAAGCACCGGAAATCTCCGCGACCTCTATTGGACATTTCCCCAAATGATCGCCCACCACACGAGCAACGGCTGCAATCTCATCGAAGGAGACCTGCTCGCCACCGGAACCATCTCCGGCCCAAACCCAGGCTCACAAGGCTGCTTCCTCGAAATCACCCAGCGCGGAGCCAACCCAATCCAACTCCCCAACGGCGAACAACGCACCTTCCTCTTGGACGGCGACGAAGTCATCCTCTGCGGCTTCTGCGAAAGACCCGGCTACCCTCGCATCAGCTTCGGCGAATGCCAAGGAACGGTCCTGCCCGCTTGACCTACTCAGCCTTAACCTCTGTGATCTCCGTGTTCTCTGTGGTGAAAGTTTTTGCGGCAGCTGATACCAAGGGCTGTCCCGGCGCTGCCCTACAGGATTGTCAGCAATAAGCCCATCACGTATCGTCTAGTCATGACGGTAACGCTCGACATACCCGAAGAGATCGAAGAGCAGCTTGTCGCCGCAGCCCGGGCGCAGGGTATGCCGGTCTCCGATTACGTACGGGGATTCATCCTCGAACGTTATCAGGAAGACGCCGAAGACATCCGCACAGCATCCGAGCGATTGTCCAATCCCCAGCCCGGAATCACTTCCAGCGAGTTACGAAAAGGCTTCATCTGGACGATCGAGTAGCACTCGCGGGGAAGATTCTTTGGCGCACGCCAAATCCGTTTCGGAAGAATCATTTCCGAACGCGGGCAATCTACCTTCGATCCACAATGCTAAAGAGCTGCGCACCGCAGGCTCGCGCTGCTATCCTCTCTATCATGCGCAAGAGTTTGTGCCGCTTGACTGTTCTGCTGCTCTTCGCCTCCGTATGCATCGCACAAAGCAACGGGACTGTCCCAGATTTGCAATGGTTGACACAAGCCGACGCCATTAGCAACTCTCGCTTGTCAACCGAAGAAACTGATCTCCTCAAAGGCCTCACGCGCAAGATCATTGCAGAATGCGTCAACTACCCGGGGCCGGGCGATCCTCACACCGCGACTGGCATTTTCAACCTCATGAGAGCGCGCCATGTCCAATTGAGTCAGCACAGGGATGACCCAGGCTTGATAGTTCAAGGCTCGGCGTGCATGTGCGGAGCTACGGGCAACTGTTCATTTTGGCTCATTAGCGAGCAAGCACATCCGAAAGTCTTAATACACGCAATCGGAATTCAAACCTTTGCGCTTCAGAAATCACCAGCTGCCGATCGCTTTGATATCGTGCTGGGCCAACATAGTTCAGCGACGGAATCGATCTTACAACAATTCAGATTCGACGGGACCGCCTACAAACGTGTCGGCTGCGCAGACGCAAACTGGGCGGGCCCGGATGGCAACGTGCTGCATCCACCGCGAATTACGCCAGAACGGTGCGATTAAGAACCTCACCCCCGTTTGACAGCCCTTCCCCCCGAGAGCGATTCTGACCTGTGCCCCGGACGCTCCCGCACTCCGCAATGACAGCGCCGACTGGGCAAGCAGCAGGAGCAAAAGAATCATGGCAACCCTCGTCCAAAACCTACCCCACACTCATCAAGATTTTCTCCCCCTCGAAGGCACCGACTACGTCGAGTTCTACGTCGGCAACGCCTCGCAGTCCGCATACTTTTACCGCGCCGCCTTCGGCATGAAACTCGTCGCCTACGCCGGCCCCGAGACCGGCCTTCGCGACCGCGCGTCTTATGTCCTCCAGCAAGGAAAAGTACGCTTCGTCCTCACCACTGCGCTGCGCTCCAACTCCGAGATCGCGCAGCACGTCCACAAGCACGGAGACGGCGTCCGCACCATCGCCCTCGTCGTCCAGGACGCAGCCGCTGCATGGCGTGAGACCACCAGTCGCGGCGCAAAATCCATCGAAGCGCCCAAGACCCACACCGACGAACACGGCCAGGTAGTCACCGCCAGCATCGCGGCTTATGGTGATACGGTTCACACCTTTGTCGAGCGCAAAGCTTACTCCGGCGCATTCCTTCCCAGCTACCACGCAAACCACCACGATACCGTCGCCCACCCGGTCGGCCTGCAGCACATCGACCATATCGTCGGCAACGTCGGCTGGAATGCCATGAACGAGTGGGTTGACTTCTACGCTAAGGTCATGGGCTTCTCCCTCTATCAGCACTTCGACGATAACGACATCTCGACCGAATATTCCGCCCTCATGTCAAAGGTGATGGCCAACGGCAACGGCTACGTGAAGTTCCCCATCAATGAACCCGCCGAAGGGCGCCGCAAGTCGCAGATCGAAGAATATCTCGACTTCTACGACGGTCCCGGAGTCCAGCACATCGCCCTCGCCACCAGCGACATCCTGACTACGGTCGGCGAAATGCAAAAGCGCGGCGTGAAGTTCCTGACCGTGCCCCACTCCTACTACACCGAACTCCATCACCGCGTCGGCACCATTCACGAGCCCTTCGAAGAACTCGAACGCCTCGGCATCCTCGTCGACCGCGACGACGAAGGCTACATGCTCCAGATCTTCACTCGCCCCGTCGAGGACCGCCCCACCGTCTTCTTCGAAATCATCCAGCGCAAAGGCAGCCGCAGCTTCGGCAAAGGAAATTTCAAAGCCCTCTTCGAAGCCATCGAACGCGAACAAGCAGCCCGCGGCAACCTCTAACCTGCGTTGGATTTACCATGTTGCAGAACAAATGTCATCCTGAGGCGAAGCCGAAGGATCTGCAGTTTCTTTTCTGAAGGGGCACGGCGTCAGCCGTGCCATAAGCTAGGTAAGATTTATGCGGCTTTAGCCGCGGAGGAAAACACTCCCATGCAACGGCGCGATTTTGTCAAAGTAATGATGGCAGCCTCGGTCGCAGCGAAAGCGATGCTGGGCGAACAAGCCACAGCCCAACAGGCCGCGACTCCTGCTGCAGCCGCAGCCGCTCAGGCGCCGATTAATCCCCCGGCCGTGGCCCCCGCTCCTGTCCCCTGGATGCAAGGCCTCATGGAAGCCAAGCCGCTCGGAATGACGCCGCTCGTTCCCGACGCCGTTGCCCAGACCAATGCGAATTTCTTCACCGACCGCCAATTCGCCACGCTGCGGCGCTTCAGTGAGATCATGGTGCCTCGATACAGCGGCTATCCCGGAGCAATCGAAGCCGGAACGCCCAAGTTCCTCGACTTCCTCATCGGAATCTCGCCGCCCGAACGCCAGCGTATGTATCAATCTGGACTAGATCGCCTCAACGCCGAGGCCACTGAAAAGTTCAGCGTCGCCTTCGCCGAAGTCAGCGCCGAGCAGGCCGACCAGCTCATTCGCCCCTGGCTTCGCACCTGGATGTCCGACAATCCACCCACCGAGCCCTACGCCAACTTCATCAACGTCGCCCACACTGATATCCGCGAGGCCACCATGAATTCGCCGGCCTGGAGCGACGCCCAGCAAGCGAAAGGGCAACAGCCGCGCGTCGATCTCTACTGGTACCCCGTCGACCCCGACCTGCATCGCGACAGCTTCGCCTCCATTCACCGCAGGAACCCCAGTCGGCGCCCCGCCTGAGACTTGCTCAGGGCCGCAAGTCACATCTTGTTTTGAGGACTTATGCCTGAAGAAATAGTTGATGTCCTAATCGTCGGCTCCGGTCACTCCGGCGGAATGGCCGCAAAGATCCTCACCGAAAAAGGCATCTCCTGCCTTATGCTCAACGCCGGCCCGATTGCCGACGTGCACAAAGATACTGAGGTCAAGCCCGTCTCCGCCCTTCCCTTTCGCGGATTCAAGCAGCCCGGCCAGCTGCCCCGCGTCTTTCAGTCCGACGAATACAACGCCAACACCTGGGTTGACGAAAAAGAAGTCCCCTACACCTACGATCCGCAGAGACCATACAACTGGGTGCGCGTGCGCCTCTTCGGCGGCCGCTCCCTCTTCTGGTCGCGCGCCTCGTTCCGGCTCAGCGATTATGAATTCAAAGCCAAATCCCACGACGGCTACGGCGACGACTGGCCGATTTCACTCGCCGACCTCGCGCCTTACTACTCACGCGTCGAAGAAATCTTTCGCGTCCAGGGAAACCCGAACAACCTCCCGCAATTCCCCGACGGCAACTTCATCCCCGATACCAAGCCCTGGCCGCAAAGCCTGTTACGCGTCGACGCTGTTGCCAAGGAACGAAACATCCCGCTCTGCCGCCAGCGCACGTCGCTCGGCATCGACGGCCTCGCAAGCTCCGTCAATCTGCTTCTTCCGGACGCCTTCGCCACCGGCAAGCTTCAGGCAATTCCCAACGTAGTCGTCCGCGAACTCCGCGTCGACAAGAACACCGGTCTTATCAACGAAGCTCATTTCGTCGATCGCCTCTCCCGCCGCGAAATGTCGGTCAAGGCGCGCGTCGTCGTCCTCGCCGCCGGCACCCTCGAAAGCACGCGCCTGCTGCTGAACTCAAAGCTCGCCAACTCCAGCGGCGTCATGGGCCACTACCTCATCGACCAGATCTACGGAGCAGGCATGCAATGTTCGGTGCCCGAGGCGCGCGATGGAAAATCCACCTCCGCCATGATGGATGGCAGCGCCATCATTCCCCGCTTCCGCAACATCAACACCAAGGCCAATGGATTCATCCGAGGCTACGCCCTCAACGTCTGGAGCAGCAGCGGGGGCATCGCGCCACGCAATTTCGCCGACTACGGAATCGAACTGCAAAAGAAGCTCGAAAGCTACCACGGCAGCGGCCTCTCCGCCAGCATCATGGGCGAGGTGCTGGCCCGCTACGAAAACCACGTGAGCATCGACAAGACTGCCGTCGACGCCTGGAACATCCCCGTGCTCCACATCGATACGAAATACACTGACAACGAATTCAACATGGCCCGCGACGCCGTCGATACCGCAACGGAGTTAGCCCACGCCGCCGGCTTCGAGGTGCTCTCCAAGAACTACGACCCCAACCCGCCCGGCTACAGCATCCACGAGCTCGGCACCTGCCGCATGGGCGACAACCCCAAAACCAGCGTCCTCAACAAGTGGTGCCAAAGCCACGACATCAAGAACCTCATCGTCGTCGACGGCAGCAGCTTCGTCAGCGGAGGCTGGCAAAATCCCACCATGACCATCTCCGCCCTCGCCATGCGCGCCTCCGAGCATCTGGCCGAAGAAATGCGGCAAGGAAATGTGTAGAACAGGTTCTTGAAGCGGATCTCCACTTGGCTGTCCCGACCGAAGCGGAGCGAAGTGGAGGGATCTGCGGTTTTGGCAATTCAATCCGAGAAGCGCACTCCAGACTAAAGCGGCCGCTCCTTCATTTCCACCGCCATCTCTTCACCAAGGCCCTCAAACCCCGCGTTGATCTCGCGGGCTCTCGCCAAGGCCGCCTGCACATGCGGCAGAAAATTCTCCGGCCCTACTCGCTTCAGAGACTCAGTCCGCGAAAGCAGCTTGCGAGGCTGGTCGCGCGCGCCGCAGAAGACCAGCGTCTTCCCCGCATCCCGCAGCCGCTCGGCAAACTGCTCCAGAGCGTGAACACCGGTCGCGTCGATCGCCGTCATATTGCGCAGCCTCACAATCACCACCGGCGCAAAGGCGTCAAGGTGCCTGGTCGCGTCGATCAGCTTCTCGGTAGTCCCAAAGAGAAATGGCCCATGAATTCGCAGAATGCTCACGTTCGCAGGAATCTGCTTGTCCTGCAGAACGTGCGCCTGGCCGTCGCGCACATATTCCTCGGTCACCAGGGCGACCGATGTCGTCTCCGACACGCGATGGATGTACAGCAGCGCAGCCAGCGCCATTCCTACGCCCACCGCCACGGTAAGATCGGCGAAGACGGTCAGCCCAAAGGTCACGGCCCACACCGCAATGTCGGTCTTCGAGAGCCGCAGAATACCGCCAATCTCGCGCCACTCGCCCATGTTGTACGCGACAACGAACAGCACCGCCGCGAGCGTCGCCAGCGGGACAAACCGCGCCAGAGGAGCCGCCACCAGCAGGATGACCAGCAAAGTCAGCGCGTGCACCATCCCCGCCACGGGCGTTCGCGCGCCCGAACGAATATTCGTCGCCGTCCGCGCAATCGCGCCCGTCGCCGGAATACCGCCAAACAGCGGCGAGAAGATATTCGCGATACCCTGAGCGGTCAGCTCCACATTGGAGTTGTGCCGGTCGCCGCTCATGCCGTCCGCGACCACCGCCGAGAGCAGGCTCTCGATCGCCCCCAGTAGCGCCACAGTAAACACCGAAGGCAGCAGCGGAAGGATATGCGCAGCATGGAACTGCGGAATCTCAAAGCGCGGAAAGCCCTGAGGAATCCCGCCGAACTTGCTCCCAATCGTCTCTACATGAAGATGGAAGGCGGCCGTCGCAACCGTGGCCAGCAACAACGCCAGAATCGTTCCTGGAAATCGCCTCGTCACCCGAGGCCACAGCAGAATGATCGCCAGCGAAGCACCGCCCAGACCCACGGTCTCCCAACTCACGGTCTGGATATGTTCCGCAAGCACAGTCATCCGCTGCAGAAATTCGCTCGGCGCCGGCGGCGTCTTTAGTCCAAGAAAGTCTTTGATCTGGGTCGAAGCGATCAGCAGCGCAATGCCGTTGGTAAACCCGATAATCACTGGGCGCGGAATGAACTTCACCGCTGTTCCCAACCCGGTCAGCCCCATGATGACCAGCACCACCCCCGCCATGATGCCAACCAGCGCGAGCCCCGAGGTGCCAAACTTGGCCACAATCCCGGCGACAATCACGACAAAAGCGCCGGTGGGGCCGCCTATCTGCACCCGCGAACCGCCCAGCGCCGAGATCAGAAACCCCGCGACCACCGCCGTGTAAAGCCCCGCCTGCGGAGGCACACCCGAAGCGATCGCAAACGCCATCGCCAACGGAAGCGCAACCAGACCCACCGTCACTCCGGCAATCAGGTCCTGAACCAGGTGGTTCAGCGAATACCCGCGCAGACACTGCACCGAACGCGGCAGCCACGGAGCCTGCAGGTTCATCGTGCTGGGCCCACGCTCTTAGGCCATTCCGGTTTGTTCAGCATCGGCATCCTTCTTTCAGAGCTTCAGGGTGGAATAGAAATGAGTGGATACGTCCATTTTAGTCGCCCGGTTTCGCTTTCCCTTCAACAGTCCCACGGTCTAGCTTCGCAGTCCTAGGACGAGGATCACAGACGTCACTTAAGCCCGCATCGTAAAATGGTGATCGATTCGGCACCCTGCCGACTCTAAAGGCCATGCTGTCCGACTTCAAAACCCACGGGACAACCGCCGGCAAGGCGCTCGTCAACTGGTGGCGCGCCGTCTCCATCGAGGCCTTCTGCTGCGCAATCCTGTGGCTGATCGGGCTATTGCTGATCCGCGTCCCGCTGGCGCCGGTGTGGGCGCTCATAGCGGGCATCATGACCTTCATCCCCAACTTTGGGCCAGTCATCGGTCTGCTCGGCCCGGTCTTCGCGATCCTGCTCAGCGGCCACGATATGGAGCGGCTGCTTTACCTGCTCGGCCTCTACGCGGTCATCGTCGTCATCGACCAGCTACTACTGCAGCCCCTGCTCATGAAGCGAGTCACCCGCGTACCGATCTGGGCGTCGCTGCTGGTGCCGTTGGTTTTGGGAGTGGTAATTCCGTTCTGGGGAGTATTGCTGGCGCCGCCGCTGCTTGCGATCGTCTACGCCTTTCGCAAACCGCCGGAAGCCAAAACCAATGTGCTTCCTCCCGGCGGCGCGGGACCAACTATTCAGTCGTAATTCGTTAGGATTGGGACGGCGCAGCGGCCGGAGCGGCAGGCGCTGGAGGTGGCGCAGCCGGTGCAGCTGCGGGTTGCGCCGTTGCCGGCTTAGGTGCGACGGCAGCCGCCTTCGCCTTCGCAGCTTCCGCCTTCTTGCCCGGAGCCAGAATCGCGTGCAGCGTCGTGCCTTCCATGCGCGGCATGAACTCGACCACGCCGTTCTCGCCAATATCCTGGATCAGCCGATTCACAATCGCATAGCCAAGCTCGCGATGGGCCATCTGCCGGCCCTTAAAGCGCAGCGAGGCCTTTACCTTGTCGCCTTCAGTGAGAAAGCGGATCGCCTGATTTTTCTTGGTCTGGTAATCGTGTTCGTCCACCGTCACCGAGAACTTCACTTCCTTGACGACGATGACCTTCTGCTTCTTGCGGGCGGCGCGGTCGCTCTTGTCTTTTTCGTAAAGGAACTTGCCGTAATCCTGAATGCGGCAAACCGGCGGCACCGCGCTCGGCGAAACTTCCACCAGGTCCAGGCCGCGCTCGCGGGCGATTTTCAGTGCCTCGAAGGGAGGCAAAATGCCGAGCTGGTTGCCGGCATCGTCGATGACACGCACTTCCCGTGCGCGAATCTTTTCGTTAATGCGGATAAATGATTTTGCCGAACGCTTGTCGATGTGTCCTCCATTGCACGAAGGGATTCTCCCCTCGCCTCGTAAGTATACCAGTATGAGATGAGCCCACGCCGGTCGTGAGCCGCCTTGAAACGCAAGCAAATTCGAGATGGGAAGATTGGGCGTTGGTTCCAAAAAAAATTCCCGGGCCAGTTGAGAAGGAGGTGGAAGAATGGGAGTCTCAAGGGTTACCTATACTAGGAGACCCTAATCCGGTGGAATAGGGCTGAGGTTAACGTGTACGCACTTATCGGTTTAGCCTTCTGCGCGCTACTTGGGTTCATGATCAGAGTGCAGGGGATCTCCGCGTCGTTGTGGACCCCTGTGGGATTCGTTTTTGGACTGTTCTCAGGCGCGAGCATGATTCTGCCGTTGATGCTGGGTATACCGCGCGCTATTTGGCTGGTGACGAAACGGCAAATGCGCATGGCAGTAATGGGCCGCATTCTTATCACCCCGCTGATTTGGCTTGTTGGGTTATTCGTAATTTTCTTCCTTGTCGGGTTTCTATGGCCTTCGACCGCCGCGTTCGTATCCAAGAACACTGCACTCAATTTGGGTACTTATCTTGGGTGGGTGGGAATAATTCTTTCTCCCCTCTCGGCCAAAGGCCGTTCCGACTTCGTTGCAGACTTCGACAAGGCTTACCAGAGGTTCTACTTGCCCAATCCGCCGATGGTGCCATCCAAGAAAAGAGAGAACGATGAGAACGCCGGCTGATCTAATCAAAGACCTAGAACAGCAAGGAGAAGCAAGCGTGAAAGCTGGGTTCTTGAAGGGTGATTACAGAACCTCAGGCTATGAGATTGTCAAGGAATGGTTATCTTCCAAAGAGTCCGAACGGGCAGAAGCACGAGCCGAAGAAGGTTTATCCAACTCCCGCAAAGCCCTGCATAATTCGCGGTGGGCAATTGTGATCGCAATAGCCGCTATCGTGGTTTCGATCATAATCGCGTGTTTCCCACGAAAATGAGCGGCAGCTTTGCATATTTAACCTACAGTTGACTTGAGTGGGCCGGCCGCTCTCGAATAACCCCGCCAACCAGGCCTTCCACAGTCAAACTCCCAATCCGTACCCGCAAAAGCTCATTCGCCGCACAACCGCCAGCCACGGACACCGGCATAAAGTTGTCTGACAGCGATTCGGTCGCGCTCAAATCCCCGCCATTAAGCGTCACCACCGAAAGCTCCTCACCCACAAACCGCGCCCGAAACGCCTCATTCTTCCTCGAGATCAGCGCCTTTAAGGTAGCCTTCCGCTCCTTCACCGCCTCGCCATGCACCGGATTCGCCTCATGCATCGCAAACGCCGCCGTCCCCGGCCGCGCCGAAAACGGAAAGACATGCAGGTAAGTGAACGGCAACCGCTCGATGAACTCGTAAGTCTCCCGAAAGAGAACATCGCTCTCACCCGGAAAGCCGATCATCACATCTGCGCCAATCGCCGCATCCGGCAGCGCCGCGCGAATCTCCTCCACCTTCGCCGCATAATGCCAGGGACGATATCGCCGATGCATCGCCCGCAGCACCGCATCCGAACCCGATTGCAGTGGAAGATGAGCATGGCGCGCCAGTCGCGGTCCATCGCCCGTATCCTTGCCATACTGCCGGAAGAGTGCAATGAGGTCCGAAGACCAGTCCATCGGCTCGACCGAACTGATCCGCAACCGAGGCAGCGCCGTCTGGTCCAAAATCGCCGCCACCAACTCCTCAAACCGCAAAACCGGAGAAAGATCACGCCCCCAACGGCCAAGGTTGATGCCCGAAAGCACCAACTCCTTCCCGCCAGACTCGACGAACTCCGCCACAGCCCGCAAACACTCGCCCAAAGAAACCGAACGGCTCGGCCCCCGAGTCACAGGAATAATGCAGAAAGAACACCGGTTCCCACAGCCATCCTGCATCTTCAGGTTCGGCCGCGTCTGATGAGCGTCGGCGGCAAAAGGCAGCGCCGCAACTTCGGAGTGAGCAAAGAGCGGATCATGCCAGATCGTCGCGCTCGCGCACCGCAGTGCAGAAGAAGTCTTCCCCAGCAGCGAGTCAACCGATATCAATTTTTTAGAGAACCGCTCCGGATTCGCATCCAACCCCAGCGCAGCATTCACCACAAGCGACTTATGGCTGTTCCCAACTACTACGTCAACGCCATCCAGCGCCGCTACTTCCTCCGGCGCCCGCTGCGCATAGCAGCCGGTGAAGATCACCCGCGCCCCCGGGCTCGCCCGCCGCACCCGTCGTAGAAAGGCGCGCGCATTGCGATCCGCCTCCGCCGTCACACTGCACGTGTTGAGAACCACCACCGAAGCGGCAGCCAGATCGCCAGCCTCGGTCAGCCCCGCCGCGCGCAGGCCGGAGGCAATCGCCTCGCCATCCGCCCGGCTCGCCCGGCAACCAAAGTTCTCAACGTGATATCCTTCCACGTTAACCAGTCTATCAACGGGATAGACGCGCGGTAGCGGGCCCTGGGTTGACGATTGTCGCTAATTTCGTTCTTCTAAGTTCTGGAGCAGACCCCCATGATCAAACGCCGTATTTTGCTGGTGGACGACGAACTGGCCATCCTGCTCACCCTCAAGGCAGTTCTTGAAATAAACGGCTTCGAAGTCGAAACCGCCGCCTCCGCCAAAGAGGCGAAACTGAAGATTCGCTCCCATACCTATCACATGGTCATCACCGACATGCGGATGGAAAGCGACACCGCCGGCAAAGAAGTCGTGAACGCCGCCAGAAAGGCGCCCTACCAGCCCGCGGTCGCCATGCTGACCGCCTTCCCGCTCCCCGACTCCGACTGGCAGGAAGACGGTGCCGACGAGATGCTGGTCAAGCCGATGAACACCTCCGACCTGGTCCGCCAGCTCGAAGCTCTGCTGATCTCCCATGAAGACCAGAAGCAGAGGCATCAGGCCGTCCCGGTTCCGCGCAAGACCGCACCGACCCGCCGACCGATAGTGGAATCGGGCGTCGTCTAGACTTTGCTCGGTATGGCTTTGTTGAAGCAGGATAGATTCCGCGGCTGAGGGTGAAGTCCCTTACTGCGAACCCTTCGTCCCTTGGTCGGTAATCAGTAGCACATTCGAGTTCGACTGCTCGCGCAGCACGACTAACTGAGTGCCGTCAGGCGACCAGCCATAGTCACGGATCGGGATAGGCGAAACCTCGGTGATGATCTTGCCCGGGCTTCCATCCAGCGGCTGAGAAAACAGCGACCACTGGCCCTTCTCGACGATCGGATACACCAGATCCTTCCCATCTGGAGAGAGATGCCAGCGACTGATCGACCACCTCTGGTCAAGCGTGAACTGCCTCGGCGGCGAATCGGGATGCGACAAGTCGTGCGCCTCGGCCAATATTCTCTCGTCGTGCACATCGGCTCCAGCGGTGCGCGCAACCGCCACCATCCCGTCATTAGAGAACGCAACCGGGTTGGAGCCTGAAGCCAAGAAAAGTTTGCGCGGCGCTCCGCCCCCCAGGGGCACGCTTAAGGCCGAGACGGTCGTCCCATCCAACTCGCTGTAGTTCACTACGTCGCCCGCCAGGCATTGCGGGCCGCGAACCAGCTTGCCCGTGGTGAGCCGCGCTAATCCCGTCCCATCGGCGTTTACCCGGAACGCCTCGGAGTGGTCGACGCCCTTAGGTACGCCGGTAAACACAATCTTTCCATCCGGGCAGGCGGATATGAAGCTGCCCACCTGGACATCTGCGGTATCGACCGGCGCTACGGCTTGCTTCTCCCGATCGTATAAGTCGATTCGTCCGTGACCGATAAACGCGATATGGTTCGCATCCTGCCAGGTCAAAGCAACTGGAGAGATGCGCAGGTTGACCGTCGAGGCCGCAGTCCCGCCGTCGCTCTTGTAAAAAGAAAGCTCCGAATCCACGGTGGAGGAGATGGTCGCAAAACCATGTCCGTCGGCCGAAAGCCCCACCCAGCTGTACGAGTTCAGGTCGTTGGTGATCGGCTTGATCCGCCCTGAGGAAATATCCAGCAAGCCGATCTGGAACAGGTCTGATCGGTCCTTATAGTAGGTCGTCACCAGGCTCGAGCTGTCCGGCATCCAGGCTTGATAGATATAGAAATTCAATCCAGCCGGAGGAGACAGCGTGCGGGTTTGTTTCGACTCCACATCGTAGACGAGTTCATAGGTCTCTCTGCCATTCTTCAGTTCGTTCCAGGCAATCTTCTTTCCATCCGGAGACCACCGGGGAAAAGACGCAGGGGTAACACCCTGATACACAATGACGTCCCCGCTAAGGTCCGCATTCACCACATGCATCTCGGAGAAGTGGTCCTTCAGCTCCGGCGTCTGCCGCAGGAACACAAATCGCTGCCCATCCGGAGAGAAGCTGGGAGCGCTATCCACATCCCGGATCAGCGCCCGAGGCGTTCCCCCAAACACCGGAATCGAATAGAGCGTGCGGATATAAGAACTGTCCTCCGAACTCCGCGAAAAATAGAGATTGTTCCCGTCCACCCCAAACGTAAGACCCACATAGTTCCCGCCAAACGCAGGCAGAATCTGCGTCTCCGCATTCGTAGGTAGGTTGCGGATCCACAGCGACTGCTGGCCTTTGTCGATCTTCACCAGCGCCAGCGTCTTCCCGTCCGGAGACATCGCCAAAATCGACGCATCGCCGCTATCAGTAATCTGCCGCAGGCTCACGTTGGAAAAAGGACTGTTCCGCGGAATGAAATGCCACACCGCAAAAGCCAGCGCCGCTACGACAACAACGGCGACCGCGCCAATCCCCCAAATCTTCCCCCGCCCGGTCGTCTTCGCCGGCGTCACTACCGCCGAGGAAACCGCCGCTGCGCTCGCTCCCGTCGCATTTGTCCCCGAAGACGATGCCGCGCCAGTCGCAGCCACCGGAGTCGACCCGGAAGACGCAGGCGCAACCGCTCTGTCCGAAGTAGTCTCCTTCCGCAGCCGCTTCAGATCGGCGCGCAGATCGGCCGCCGATTGATAGCGAAGGTCCGGATCCTTATCAAGGGCCTTATTCAGAATGCGCCCAAACTCCGTAGGAAGCGCCGCGTTCAGCTCCAGCGGCGCGGTCGGTGCGTGGTTCAGGATATTGTCGAAGATGACCGCAGTCGTCGTGCCGCCAAAGGGATGCTTCCCCGTTCCCAGCTGATAAAGCACCACCCCTAGCGAAAACAGGTCGGTGCGCGCGTCAAGTTTCTCCCCGCGCGCCTGCTCCGGAGACATATAAGCGACCGTCCCTACCGCCGACCCGGCGCTGGTCAGCGAATTCCCCTCCGTAGCCGCATCGGGGTCACTTGTCGCGTCGCTGGTAACGTCCGGCGCAGCCGTCTCCGTCAATTTCGCCAGGCCAAAATCGAGCACCTTGATCTGGCCCGAAGGCGAAAGAAACAGGTTCGCCGGCTTGATATCGCGATGCACGATTCCCTTGCGGTGCGCCGCATCAAGCGCGTCCGACGCCTGAATGCCGAAATCGAGCAACCGGTCCAGCGGCATCGGTTGGGTTGTCTGGACTTTGTCCAGACTCTTCCCATCCAGAAACTCCATGGCCAGAAACGACCGCCCCGCATGCTCGCCAAACTCATAAATGGTGCAAATGCCGGGATGGTTGAGCGCCGAGGCCGCGCGTGCCTCGCGCAGAAAACGCTCCAGAACCGCCGGTTCGGTGTGATTTTTCTCGGGAAGAAACTTCAGCGCCGCCCGGCGGCTAAGGGTAATGTCCTCCGCCAGGTAGACAACACCCATACCGCCCTCGCCCACCGGCGAAAGAATGCGGTAATGCGAAACAACAGAACCTGTCGCGATCTCAGTCATGCACACTCAAGACAATACCCAAACCAAGGTGAACCCGGCCAACCCTCAACCCCCAGCAATCCCCGCAACGAATCAAGGAAACAAACCAGCATCGATCCAATCTGATTGTGAAGTCTACACGATGGATCAGGAAACGTAGCCATGAAATCCTCGGCGAGTGATCCTTTGTCCAATTCATTTCGGTCCCTTACCCGGGCGATCAAAGCAAGAGGCTAAGCCGCAATCTGATCGCAGGTTCCGTTTGAGAGTGTGGAAAGTCAGGGTTGCCGACCAGAAGCCGACATCTCGGACTTATCGGTTTTGGATGAGTGCATTAGAGATTTGGACTAAACCCGCTTCGCGGGTAGCTGGAAAGTAGTACGATTTGGCAGGGCAATTTGCATGCTGCACGCCATCAGAGCCAGCGCGGCGATCAGAGCGCTTCTGCACAGCTCAATGTCGGAGTCGGCACGAAATTGCTGCACTGCATTGAATCCCCATAACGCAATTGCCCTGCCAAATCCCCACACGGTTTAGTCCAAATCGCCGTACCCACACTGCTCCCGATCGCCAACGCGGTAACCGCACGTCTCCGTGCCCGGAGCACTGTCGATACGGCGCTATAGATTTACCACCAATCTAACGAAGTGATTCGTAACCGTCAGTCGTTCAAAAGCTCTGTATAACTGGCCGATTGCCGACCTTATAAAAGAAGGGAATGTGCGTGAGGGAGCGCACGGAATTCCACGTTCGAGTTATTTCTTCCGGCATACCTCGCCATGCTCCGATTAGGTGTAGTCCGGTTTTTCCCTGGTTTAGTTCCAGCGGACAGCCTATTTCACTGAGGGGCTGTCGTCCGCTTTCAGGTCGCCAACTGCGTATTGAATCCCGGCTCGAATGTGCTCCAGCATTGGCGTCATGGCATACACACGATCGCTGTGGCCGTGCCCTTCGTAGAAGACTCGCCCGTCGCCCTCGCGGTGGATATAGCTCAATGCATAATCGCCATCGGTTCGCGGATTCGCTTCCTTTGCCTTGTCTTCAGCGCTCATCTTGTCGTAGTCGATACTCGTCAACACATGCACGTTCTTGCGCGAAAAGGAATCCTGCTCAAACGTATATGTCTCGTCACGGATCTCGAACTCCTTGCCATGGAACATAGCCGTCAGAGGGCTGTTCGGATCATCGATCTTGACATAAATCAGTTGCGGATCGGGCCAATGAAATTTGAAGTAGCCGCCGATCAGGGTGTTGAACTCCGGCCATTGCAGCACCGGCTTCGACTCCAGGCCTAAACGACGCATCTCCAGCGGCGGCAACAACGAATTGAAATGTTCCACGAAATCGGCGCGGGAGACCTTTCCCGTATTCCCTGTATCCAACTTTTGGAACCAGGCGTCGGCAACCGCCGCCCACTCCTGCTGGCTCACGGTTCCGTCATTGTCCTTATCGGCTGCTGTGACAAGCCGGGAAGCTAAAACCAACGCCCCTATATTCAACCCGGGGCCGCCCTTCGCCGCATTCGCCTCACTCGCCAGGCAATCGGTGTGGTACGAGTCTGTCGCTGCGTGGATTGCGGCAACTCCTTTTCCACTTCTCACGAAACTCAGGAATGCTGCTCGCCGCGCGGCTGTCACGGCGGGGTCTGGGTCGTCAAGAAAACACGCCGTCGTGCTGTCCAGGAAGATGGCGTCGTATTTCTTGAGGTTATCGGTATTGATGTCCGCCGCGTCGTAGCTGACCGTGGTAGTCCACAATCCGCCCTGGTTCCCCAGTGCTTCAACGGCCTTCGCAGCCAGGGGGATAGAGGCATGCACGAACCCGCCCGCGCCCGTATGCGCCATCACCAGCACCCTTCGCGGCTGCATCGGCCTGGCGCCGGGAGTAGTCGGCAAGGCTGCCATCATGGCGTCCACAGCAGCTTGAGAAACAGGGATCGGCGTCGAATTACCAGCCGGGTTGAAAGTATTGGCCTGTCCAGGCTTGACCGCGGGCGGCGGCGGCAGCAACGTACTGACTCCAGCCAAAATCTGCGGCTGGGTCAGGGTCCCGCTATGAGTCGTGTCCCAGGCTGTAAACCAGGACTGGAAGCCGGACTCAAGCTCGGCCCGTGTCAGCGTTCCATCCTTGTCGGTATCGAGGGCGGTAAATAGCGCCTGAGCAGCTCGGCCACCGCCCGGTCCCTGCGCCCTCAAGCTCGCGACACGGATCATTAGTAGCACAGCAGCGCCAACAGAGATAAAGCTTATTGCGATGAATCCGGTTTGTCTCATAAATCTCATGGAAATGAGTCTATCTCCAATGTGATTTTCGCGTCGCTTCAAAATGTCGGCAACCTCTTGAGGAACGCTTCGTATGAGCATTTGATCGAATTCGGGGGCCAGCATTCCAGGTACAGTGTTCGAAGTTGAAATGGTGCATGGAAGGCCCAATGCGCTCATCCACAGGTCGGCGAGTGGCTTAGCGATTTGGCATTCGTTGAGAGAACTGGTCTCCCGTCCCGAGGTCTGGCTAGCTCAATGCCTTTGCGAGTCGAGTAAGTCCTTGCCGTATCGCAAGCTCGTCGAATCCGCCAAAGCCAAGGAGCAACGCGTTCGGATCAGGACGTCTCAGAGTGCATCGATCGACGCCGAGAACCTCAACACCCTGCGCCTCCGCCAGCTTTTCCGCCCGTTGTGAAGTCATTCCATTCATGAGGTACCCAATCGTGTAGAGGCCTGCCCTGACGTTAGAGATCTCAAGCAACCCACCCAGATGTTGCTTGGCTGCTTCCATGAGTGTTGTGAGGCGCTCTCCATACAGATTCCGCATCCTCCGCAGATGACGTGCCAAATGCCCATCTACGATGAAGTCGCAGAGCACCGCCTGGTCGAAGGATGAATTCCGGAAATCAGTGCGATAGCGAAAACCCAGGAAGAAATCTATTAACGGCGCAGGCAAAACCACGTAGCCCACGCGTAAGGCTGGGAACATCGTCTTGCTGAACGATCCGATGAAGATAACGCTTGAGTGATTATCGAGGCTTTGCAGGGAAGGCACCGGCGGTCCCTCAAACCTGTATTCGCTGTCATAGTCATCTTCGATAACAAAAGCGCCGGCGCGTGAAGCCCAGCGAAGAAGGGCCATCCGCCGCTCCAGCGACATCGTTACCCCCAGCGGGAATTGGTGAGCCGGCGTGACGTAGGCTCCCTTCGCATCCGGACAGATCTTAATTCCGGCGGAAACAGACAGCCCTTCCTCATTCACTGGCACAGCAATAAGCCTGGCTCCGGCATTGTCAAACGCGATTCTCGCTCCGAAGTATCCGGGATCCTCCATCCATATCGGATCGCTCTTTTTCAAGAGCAGTCGTGCCAAGAGGTCGAGCGCCTGTTGTATTGAGGAAACGATGACGACTTGTTCGGCAGTGCATCGTACCCCACGTGACGTGCGCAAATACTCGGCGATTGCATCGCGCAATGGCCGATACCCGCGCCGATCAGCCTCTTTCTTTAGCCATGACCTAAAATTACGTCCTCGGTCTGCGGCAATCCGTCCCCAAACTTCGGATGGGAATTCGTTGATTGCCGGAACCCCGATCCGAAAGGGGCGGATGCCCTCAACAAAAGCCAGGTCAATCCAGGGTTGCGGCCGTTTATATGTCGAAATGACGCGGCGAATGTATGCCGGTGTCGTGGTTGCGTGGCGGGCCGGCCGGGGCGCCTCCACACGATTGACCCAGGTACCGAATCCGACACGAGAGGTGACATACCCCTCGGCTTGTAAACGCTCCAGAACGCTGACGACTGTGCCCCGGGAGAGTTCATACTGGCTGGCAAAATCTCTGGACGCTGGCAGTCTGGTGCCCGGAGCGAGCCGGCCGTCAAGAATGGCAGAGCGCAGTTCGCCGTACAGCCAATTGGTGAGCGTCTGATCGCGCGACCGGCTTTTGAGAGTGAGCTCGAACGAGCTAACGGCTTTTGGCATCGCAAAATGGTCCAGTGAGATTAGCGAAAATGGCTCTGTTCAATGTACCACTGCCGCCATAGCATTAGTTCTGAAACCGAGAAGCGCGGGTATCGTCCCTGAGACTCTGGCTTTTATGGACCTCTGGACTTAATGGAGCCCTGGCTACTCGCTGAGCGACTCATGGGAGGTCGACAGATGAAAATTGGAATTTGGTTCTATGGCTTAGGCACCGTTCTCACCGGCATTCTGAATATCGCCTGGGGTGCATTCGATGCCTCTCATCAACCCATACAGTCCCTGGGTAAAAACTTCCCTGGTCAACACCTGCTGGCCTACGTTGCGGGCGCCTGGCTGGTCGCTGCTGGACTTGCAATCTTGTGGCAGCGCAACGCAAGGATCGGCGCCGCGGCATCCGCCATCGCCTACCTGGTTTTTGCGGCACTTTGGCTACCTCGGTACCCTGTCGGGATTCATATGTATGGCTGGCGAATCGCCGTAGTACTGGGCATCTCTTTCGGGCTCGTTCAGCAGGTAATGCTGGTCGCTCCGGCAGCAATCGTTTATGCCTCCACCGTCTCATCCGATTCCCTGTTGCAAAAGAGAGCAGCTATCGTCGCACGTTGGATGCTCGGATTGCCTCCTATCATCTTCGGCTTATTCCACCTCGCAGCCATTCGCATCTTCGCGGGCATCGTCCCGCACTGGATGTCGTTTGGATATTTTTGGGCGGCGCTAACCGGAATCGCTTTCGTCCTGGCAGGAAGTGCAATTTGCTCAGGAATTAAGGATGTCCTGGCCGCCAGGCTTCTTGCGTTGATGCTCTTGCTGTTTGAAGGTTTTGTAGAAATACCTCCTATTTTCATCCGACTGCACAATCAGCCAACATGGGGCGCCGCTGTATACAATCTGACTGCGATAGGGGCATGCCTGATATTCGCCGAGTTTCTCATAGGCCGCGCAGAACGAGGACGAATAATCGGCCCCGCCGTGGATAGTGTCGCCATGTCACGCCCCGATCCGGTGATTGCGTGATGAAGTAACGCGTGATCGTTGACGAACATCAGGGTTGCCTCTGTCTCGGTTGATGACTTCAACTCAAAGTCCCATCCTCCAGCTCAGCCTTCGCCCTTCCGTTGGATTCAGTTCAAGCGGAATGCATATAAGGTGTCGCCTCCGGCACTCAGAATGTACTGATGGCCGTCGAGCATGTAGGTCTGGGGTGCATTGCTCACGTGGATGAACGTATCCCAAAGGGGGGTTCCCGTCTCGGCTTCATAGGCGACCAGATTCCCGGAGGCATCCGGCGCAAAAAGCAGATGCCCAGCCGTTGTCATGACCCCGTTGGGTATGCTCGCCGTCGCGATGCCCGGATAGCGCCGCTGCCATCGAGTCTTTCCCGTCTTGTAATCGATTGCCAGCAGATACTGGCCTAGCGAGCCGAGGCTCAACTCATCCTTGCCACCCAGGCCCATTGCGCCGCGCGGGTCTTTCGTAGCCAGGTAGTACATGGCATAGCTCTCGGTTGCGTTTACGTAGAACAACCCGGTTTGTGGGCTATAAGCCGGAGGAGGCCAGTTCACGATGCCCCCATTCGAGGGCGAGACCAACGCTCCTCCCAGATCGAAGTCTTTTGCGGGGATTCGCTGGGGCGCGCCGTTCTTATCGAATTCGCTCTGCGCCCAGTTCGGAGAGTCAACCAGTTTGCTGGTCAGCAAATGTTCCCCGGTCAGGCGATCGACCACGAAGAAATAACCGTTCCGCGCGCCGGTTAGGACAAGCTTCCGTGGTTTGCCGTCCCAAGTTCCATCGACCAGGATCGGCGTCTGCGCCGAGTCGAAGTCATGGGTGTCATGCGGAGATGTCTGGTAATACCATTTCATCTTGCCAGTCTCTACATCCAGAGCCACCAGCGAGCAGGTATAGAGATTCGCCCCCGGCCCCCGCGACGCTGAGGTGTACGCCGCCGTGGGATTCGCCGTGCCAAAGATGTATAAATGCGACTCCGGATCATAAGAGCCAGGCACCCAAATGTTTCCGCCTCCATGGGAAGCCGCATCGAGGTTCTTCCAGGTGTCCAGACCCGGGTCTCCCTCCTTCATAGGTACGGCGTACCACTTCCACTGCAGGTCTCCGGTCTCCGGATTAAAGGACTGCAAAATGCCCGGCTCATCCAGATCATTTCCCGTGCCCACCAGCAGATGGTCGCCGATAACAATTGGCGCCATGGTGGAGAAATACTGCAGGCTGAACGGAGCAATTTCCTTTTTCCATATCTCCTGCCCGGTCTTCGAATCCAGGCAGATAAGAAAGTCGTCTGGGGTCTCAAAGAACACGCGATCGTGCCAGATCCCAACTCCGCGATTGCCAATATGCGTGCCGCCTCGGGTCTTCCAGACGTAATGCCACAGCTCATGTCCGTCGCGCGCATCGAGCGCCCAGGTATTGTCGGGCGTCGTGACGAAGAGCGTTCCGTCCACCAGCAGAATGGCGCCACGAATGCTCGCCTGCGCAGTCGCCTCAGTAGAACCGATACCCCCAACAATGGTTTTCGGAGCACGAGGATTGCCTGCGACACCCGTAACCACACGGCTGACCCAGGCAAGGGACAGGTCTTTTACATTGCTCGTGTTGATCTGAGTAAGCGGGCTGTAACGCTGCCCCGAATAGTCACCCGAATACACAGGCCATGAATCCGGTTTCGGAGTCAGGATGTCGGCTGGATCGAGACTCTGCGCCGCCGCCCCGACAGGAAAGATAAGAAAGATAGGAAAAGCAAGAAATAGTATGCCGAAGCAATACGCGAGCGCCGTTTTCATTTCAAGGTCACCAGGTAGGCAGTGATGTCATGGATCTCTGAATCCTTGATCGTACGGAACATCTCGCGATGCGCATGTACAGGATCGTGGATCTCAACTTTAGGTTGATCGCCGACACGCTCAAAGCTGTGCGTCGCTCCGTCCGGCGTCTTCAGCGCAACATAGAAATCGTCGATCCGCTCGAGCGTTCCGGTCGTAGTCCGGCCGTCGACGGTGACGGTCACGCTCACCGGCGGCACTTTGCTGCCTGGATATTTACTGGGAGGTCTGCCAAAGCCCACGTTTCCAGGGCTACCGGGCAGGATCCACGCCTGTTGAAAGGTTCTCGGATCGGGGATCGCGTCAATCAGATATTTGAAGCCTTGAGCATCGGCATGGCATGACGCACATATCCGGCCATAGGTGGCCTTGCCGGCAGTCGCATCCCCGACCACGATGTTGATAGGCTCCCTGTTCGCGAAGTCACGGCCTGCCACTCGCAGGTTGTGCAGAAAGCCGGCGATGTCGGCTACCTGCGCGTCGGTCAGTTCAATCGCGGGCATGCCCTTCTCCGCTCGCGAACCGTGAACGATTGGAGCGATTAGCTCGCCGTTCTGGTCCTGCAGCACAACATCGGAGCGAAGCAGGTTCGGACCGATAGAGCCGCCCCTGGCATCCGAGCCATGACAGAACGAGCAGCTCACGCTGTATAAGCTCTTGCCGCGTTCCACCACCTCAGGAGGAATCTCCCGATGGTCCTTGAAACCCATCATCTGCCTCATGACCTCCGGTACGGCAGTGTCTTGACCGTGTGTCGAAGCGGGAGGCTGTTCCTGCGACTGCGGCCCCGGTGAAGCGCTTGCACTCGAAGAGGTTGACTGCTGCGAATCGGTTCGAGCAGGGGCCTGGATCTCCGACGCCGAGAGTTGTCGTTGAATGCAATAGGGCAAGAGAATGACGAGAAAGAGGAAGAGGGATTTTCGCCAGCGCAAAGGATTCACCCTACTAAATTACTAGAGATTGAAGGCCGGGCGGCCAGAATGAGAGGCGTCCGTATGTAGCTGGAGACATGTTGGGCGCTAATGCACCAAGGCACGGCTGCCAACCCGCCGCAGTCTCAGTCACGCACACACTCAAGACAGAAGCCCATACCGGGGCAAAGCCCGCTGGCCCTCAACTCAAAGCTGAGCCAACGAAGCAAACAGCATCGATTCAATCTGATCGATGAAGTCTACACGATGACCAGAAATAGCAGCCAAGAAATCCGCCGCCCACAGGAGTAACCGGCAAGCAGTTAGAGCGTAGGATGCCGCTCGAAGTGCGATCGAATCTTTGCCGACAAGATTTCGACGTCCTGCCTTGAATCCGCTAGTTTAAGTGCCCAACCCCGCCCAGGATGCAATACATCCCACGAGGATCGCTTCTGCTGAAACCGTCCTGAGCCCGGATGACGATTTCCAAAGCCATCGATCGTGACATTCCACACCGGCGAGTAAGTTGCGACTAACAGAGATTCTCCAAGGGGAATAAAGATATCATCCACAGCCAGATAACGGCACTGAAAGTCTTCCGTTCGCAGATTAGGAGCACTCCCGATCGATTCTGCATGTTCAGCGAGGCGATCATAGAGCACTGATCCTGATACCGTATCAAGGTTCGCGCCTTTACGCACTTCCTTCGGAACGGTCTTCCCAACATAGATTGGAATCAGAGCGGGCGACGAGCGGTTGTGGCTGGAAAGTTTTTGGTACAGCGGGTGATAGCCAGAATAGTAAATAGCGTGTACGCCAGCTCCAAGAAATCGTTGACTGGGCGGAAGCGAGTCAAGCGGCCTTTCGAGGAGCGCGTTAGCGATGCTGATCGCAAGATTGCGCTTCTCGAGAGGATTGTAGTGTTCTTCCACCCGAAGGCTAGTTGGGTCTCTGTTCGGCTGCTGGCTTCTGTCCCACTCTTTCATTGCTACTGAGCTTATCGCGAATCACCTTCGCCAGCAGCTCGACCAATTTCGCGGGCACGGGTAAACGAAGCCCGCCAAGACTCAGGCCTCAGATAAACTGCCTTATCCAATGGCGGCGCGATAGTGAAGATGCGCGGCTCCTTGCAGAAGAGATGAACTCGGTAGATTCGCCACTCCTCAGGACGCTCCATAGCCATGTCGCACTCGTTCCGGCTCAGGAAAAACGGCGTGTGTGCGGACCCGTTAGTGGTCTTGACCTCTAGCAAACGCTCCTGCCCGTTAGGCTCAAACGACAGCACATCGTAACCTGCGCCATCCCCATCTTCTGACGCTACCCATCGAATTCTTCGAGCAAGGTCTAATCGGTCGGCCCCCGTCAGACGTCGGCGTTCAAGATTGACAACAAACTCCTCTCCAGCCCTACCAAGGGATCGATTGCGATAGTCACGTTCCACCGGATCGAATTTGCTGACCAGCCGCCGCAGACGCTCAGGGATACGTTTGTCAGTTGTGACTAGGGGTGGTTCCGAAACAAAAACTTCAGATGGCTGCTCCGCCACAGTTGGCGCAATCGGAACCGATTCAAGGATGCTTGTGTGCCCACTTAGATAACGGTCGATCGCATCGAAAATTGCGTTCTGATAATTCCGCTTGGGCATGTAACCGGGGATCCAGGGCAAACCCAACTCGTCCATCACGGCCGAGATGTTTTGATGCTTGAATTCGACCGAACGGTGAGTGCGTCCAATCCGGGCCATCAGCGCGCTGCTGTGCTTTGACTTTACATAAGGTCGCCCGGCAAGATCGGCTTCGAGCATGGCGAAATAATCAGCGACAATTGCATCGAGTTCGTCTGGCTGCCAATTCGTTCCGATCTTCGTTTCGTCAGCCATTTGAGCGCCGTCTCAGGCTCTTGCGTATCAGCCCCAGTCCTACCTGACTCACCTAGCCGTAGCCACATCCTAGCAGGCGTTTCCAGCCCGATAGGACATCCAACTCCGCCCGCGTATGAAACGGAGGACGGTGACTCTAGCCGAGCCAAGCGTCCTTCCCGGCAACCACTGTCAACCCTTCCAACTTGAACAATCTCCTCTAACTGACTCATTCCACGTTGAATAAAAATTTCCAAAACCTGGCGTAGTTGTGAAGTTTCAACAGGTTGTCCATTCGATCTGAGCGCGAGAAGCTGGTTGTGACGAGCAAACAGTTTTTCGGAGAGATCGAATGGACTATCACCAGAATGCCAGACTTACGGTGTATCTACGAGAGCGATTGGCGAGAAGTGTGGTTGAGGAGAAGTCCACCTTGAAGCTGGCCGCGGTCAGTTTCAAGGTGAGCGCCAAGACTGCCGCCAAGTGGGTGCGCCGCTATCGGGCCGAGGGTGTGGCCGGGTTGCGGGACCGTTCCTCACGCCCACGCTGTTGTCCGCGAACCACTTCCTTGCCTTTATTGGAAAAGGTTTTGGCTCTTCGCCGGTTGCGCTACAACGGCTGGCGGATCGCCCGCGAAGTAGGCCTCAGCCGGACTACGGTCAGCCGCATCCTGCGCCGTGCCGGACTGAACCGCCTCGGCTCGCTCGATCCACCGCCCGCGGTCATTCGCTATGAGCACCCCCGGCCCGGCGACATGATCCACTTCGACGTCAAACGACTGGCCCATATCCTGGGCCCCGGCCATCGCATCCATGGCGCGCGTGGACGGGAGTCGCGCGGCGCCGGATGGGAGTATTTGCACATCGCCATCGACGACCACTCCCGGATCAGCTTCGCCGCCATGATGCCGGACCAGACCCACCGCTCGGCGATTCTCTTTTTCCTCATGGCCAGGGCCTATTACGCCCGCTTTGCCATCTCCATACGCCGCGTGCTCACCGACAACGGTTCCTGCTACCGCGAAGCGCGCTTCAAGAACATCCTTCTCCAGCAACATGTCCAGCATCGCTTCACCAGGCCCTACACTCCGCGCACCAACGGAAAGGCCGAACGCTTCATCCAAACCGCTCTCCGCGAATGGGCCTATGCCCGCACTTACTCCAACTCTCTGGAGCGCCAGCTCAACCTCGAACTCTGGCTCCACGACTACAACTTCCACCGCCCCCATGCTAGCCTCAACCTCAACACCCCAGCTTCCCGCTCCGGCTTGAACCGGAACAACCTCTTGACTCTCCACACGTAGTGAACATATCCAACCTGCTATTCTTAATATAGAGATCAAAGAAAAAAAGGCGGCCAAAAGCCGCCTTTTCTCATTTGCCAAGAAAATCCAGCCGCCAAAGCGCAGCCACAACCCCGACCCCGCACAAACCAAAGAATCTGCCAGGCCGTTCTACATAGAATCAATATTTTAGCCCGGATTCAGCGACGCAAGCCGCTGAAAACAAGGAATTAAGCAGGAAATCCGGAGGGGAGGGGGGACCCCAGGGAGGCGCAATCGCCAATCGCCCAATGGCAAAGCTTTAGTGCAGAAAACACTGCTCCCAGCACTTCCGGAATCGTGCTCGTGATGCTCACACAAATATAGAAAAGCGGCCCGGAGACAAAGTCTCCGGACCGCTTCATGTTGAAGGACACTTACTAACTTACCTAGAAGCAATCAAAACCACCTCCGGCTCCCCGCCGTACTTCGCTTCCTGGATCTGCACCCGCTTCTCCAGCTTCGACTTGGGGACGTCCACGTTGAGCGCGGCGTCGTTGGGGCACATCACTTCGTGCAGAAAGTATTTGTCGCCGTATTTATCGAAGACCAGCTCGCTGCCGCGGGCCGACTCCTGGTTGCTGTGGGATGCGATAGTGACGACCCAGAAGTGTTTGTCGCCGTTCCGGATCATGATGACTCCAGACTGTGACGAAGTGATGGTGTAGGTGTCCGCCGGGAGCAGCTTGCCACCCACGGTGAACTCGAACGGCACCGTTGCCTGGACCGCAAGGTCCTGTGCCACTGCCTTGCCAGCCGTGGCAAGGGTTGATACTGCGAGAAGCGCGATTGCGATGTTCCGTTTCATGGCTGTCTCCTATTCGTGAAGTGTCTTGAGTACGACCGCCTTCACTCTCTTAAGCGGAGACCACCAACAACTCGTGCCTTCGAGCTTCTACAACTTTCGTGGCAGCGGGCCACGCCGACGCTGACGCTCCGGCTCGGCTACCTCCACCGAAATATCCGCAGCGAAATCGCAAACGAAACCAGCAGCCAGGCAAGCAGAATCACCACCGGAGCCACCAGATGCTCCACCGAATATCCCTGCAGCATATTGCCACGCAGCGCATCGATCGCCGCCGTCAGCGGCAGCGCCTGAATGAACGGCTGCAGTACACTCGGAAAGCGGCTCGCCGAGAAGAAGACTCCGGAGACGATCCACATTGGCAACATCACCAGATTCATCAGCCCCGACGCGGCCTCCATCGTCTTCGCCCGAGAAGCGATCAGCAGCCCCAGCGCCGAAAAGCTCAGCGACGCCAGCACACACATCAGCGCAAGCTGCCAGATCGGGCCGCGAAACGGCACGCCAAAGACCAGCCGCGCAAAGCCAAGAAAAACGCCAACCTCAATCACCAGCAGCAATAGCCGAGACAACAGGAATGAAGCCAGATACTGCCAGCGCGGCATCGGCGAAGCGACCAGCCGCTTGAGCAGCTTCTTCTGCCGCGCCTCAACGATCGAGAAGCCGAGTCCCCAGATCGCCGAGCTCATCAGGTTCATCCCCAGCAGCCCGGGAATCACGAAGTCAATATAGCGCGCCCCTGCCTCATGCACCTGCTGGCTCGTGATCTGTACATTTTCCCGTTGTCCGGCAGCCTTCTCCAGCGCTCGATCGGCGATCAGCTTCGCCGTCCGCGCATCGGGGTTCGTGTCGTCGTAATCGAAAACAATGCCGCCAGGCGCCTGCACCGCCATCAACAGAATCTTCCCCGTCGCCAGCGTCTTGCGACCGTCATCCTCACTCAGCGTCGTTGCCCGCAGACCCCTATCCACATTGAGCGCCCGCGTCAGCTCCGTGGTCGTCGCCCCAACCTGCAGCACATCCGCAGGACGATTCCGGAAAGCAATGCTCAGCCCAACCGAAAGCAGAATTGGGAAAACAAATATCCAGAAGACCGCTTCCGGCTCACGGAAGAAGAGCCGAAACCGCGCCGACGTAAGCTGAAACAATGAGCTCTCGCTGAGCTTACTCATCGCGCAGGTTCCTCCCCGTAAGCGAAACGAAAACATCTTCGAGCGTCGCCGAGTGGGTGCGAAACTCCGTCAGACGCGCCCCCTGGTCCTGAAGCGCAGCAAAGATCGGCGGCACCGCCGTATGCAGCTCCGAGACAGAAAGCTGATGCACGCCAGCATGAATGCAATGCGACGCTACGCCGGGAATCAGCATCAGCGCAGCCTCATCAACCGCATCTCCATCAGCCACGGCAAACTCCACGATTTGCTCGCCGCCAATAGAAGCGATCAGCTCCTTGGGAGTGCCCAGCGCGATGATCTTGCCGTGGTCCATGACTGCGACACGGTTGCACAGCCGCTCCGCCTCATCCATATAGTGGGTCGTCAGAATGATCGTCCGCCCCGCACCTTTCAACCGGTCGACCAGCTCCCAAAGATTTCGCCGCGCCTGAGGATCGAGCCCCGTCGTAGGTTCATCGAGAAACAGCAATTCCGGATCGCCCACCAGTGCACAGGCCATCGCCAGCCGCTGCTTCTGGCCGCCCGAGAGCCCACCCACTCGCGACTTACGCTTCTCCTCCAGCTGCGCCGTCGCGATCGATTCTTCAACCGTCAGGCCGCGATCATAAAAACTGCGGAACATGCCCAGCGTCTCGTCCACCATCAGTTTCTCCGGGAACTGTGTTTCCTGCAATTGAATGCCAATACGCTGCCGAAGTGGCGCAGCATCGGTTCGCCAGTCCATCCCCAGCAGCTTCACACTGCCCGCATCGGGAACCGTCAGCCCCTCGCAGATTTCGATGGTTGTCGTCTTGCCCGCGCCATTCGGGCCAAGCAGCCCAAAACATTCGCCGCCCTCGACTTCAAGGTCAAGCCCATCGACCGCCGTCACCTCGCCGAACGACTTGCGCAGCCCGCGAATCGCGAGCGCAAAACCGCTAGAGCCATTCGATTTTGCCTGAGAAGCCGACATCCTTTCACCTTATTACGGGAACCCCGTCGCGGTCATCAAAAGATGAAAAGTCCGGCACCTGACGCGCCATCCGCCTACACTGTTTCAAACAGATGCCTTACCGGCAAACAATCCGTGGAACCACGTACATCTTCGAAGACCTGAAGACGCTCCTTGCCAAAGCCAGCCCAGCGAGGTCCGGCGACCTACTCGCCGGCGTCGCCGCCGCCGGCGAACATGAACGCGTGATAGCGAAGATGTCCCTCGCCGAGGTCCCGCTCCAGCAATTCCTTAATGAATCGCTCGTCCCTTATGAGGAAGACGAAGTCACCCGCCTGATTCTCAACACCCACGACAGAGAAGCCTTCGCCGAGATAGCACCTCTCACCGTCGGCGAATTTCGCGACTGGCTCCTCAACACCGACGCCACCACCGAAACCCTCACTCGCATCGCAGCCGGCATCACTCCAGAGATGGCCGCCGCCGTCTCCAAGCTGATGCGCAACCAGGACCTCGTCCTCGCCGCGAAAAAATGCAGCGTCGTCACTCACTTCCGCAACACAATCGGCCTGCCGGGACGCATGTCCGTTCGCCTCCAGCCCAACCACCCCACTGACGACGTGCGCGGCATCGCCGCCTCCATGCTGGACGGTCTGCTCTACGGCTGTGGAGACGCGGTCATCGGCATCAACCCCGCCAGCGACTCGCTCGCCGCCGCAGTCACGCTGCTCAACATGCTCGACGAATTCCGCCTCAAATACGAAGTGCCCACGCAGTCCTGCGTCCTCACCCATGTCACCAGCATCATCCAGGCAATCGAAAAGGGTGCCCCCGTCGACCTCGTCTTTCAATCCATCGCCGGAACCGAAAAGGCGAACGCCAGCTTCGGCATCAACCTCGGCATTCTGCAAGAGGCCTACGAAGCCGGCCTCTCGCTCAACCGCGGCACCGTCGGCAACAACGTCATGTATTTTGAAACCGGTCAGGGCAGCGCGCTCTCCGCCAACGCCAACCACGGCCTCGACCAGCAAACGTGCGAAGCTCGCGCCTACGCGGTCGCCCGCAAATTCAACCCGCTGCTCGTGAACACCGTCGTCGGCTTCATCGGTCCCGAATACCTCTACGACGGCAAGCAGATTATCCGCGCCGGACTCGAAGATCACTTCTGCGGCAAACTCCTCGGCTTACCCATGGGCTGCGACATCTGCTACACCAACCACGCCGACGCCGACCAGGACGATATGGACACTCTTCTCACTCTGCTCGGCGTCGCCGGTGTCAACTTCATCATGGGCGTCCCCGGCGCCGACGACATCATGCTCAACTACCAGAGCACCTCTTTCCACGACTCGCTCTACATCCGAAAAGTACTCGGCCTCAAACGCGCACCCGAGTTCGAAGCGTGGCTCGAACGACTGAGCATCACTGATACGTTCGGCGAGCTGAAAGGCGGGAGAATAGAGCAGCGTCTGCTGTCCCAAGCCGAGCAACTGTTGAGCGAGCCATGAGCAAGCACTCGGATGAGCAACTTCCGCCAACTCAAAGCAACAATAAGTGTCATCCTGAGCGGAGCGAAACGCAGTGGAGCGCAGTCGAAGGATCTGCGGTTCCTCCTGCCCTCAATAAAACTTTGTCACCTCGACCGGACCCTGAACGGACTGAAGGGGGGATGGAGAGATCTGCGGTTCCAGCGGTTTCACATTCGGAACCGGCGGACAGGAGCACATCAAAGTCCCATCCACTCACCCAACTCCGCCAATTCACGCCAGCCCGAATCGCCCTCGGAAGAACCGGCAGCAGTCTCCCCACCAAAGAACTCCTCGAATTCAGCGCCGCCCATGCAATGGCTCGTGACGCCGTCCAGGCGCCGCTCGGCGCCAATGAAATCTCCGAACAGCTAGCCGTCGCGCAGCTCGAATTTATTCACGTCCATAGCGCTGCGACGGACAGAGCAACTTACCTCCGCCGCCCCGATCTCGGCCGCAAGCTCGACGACCCCAGCCGCAAGCGCCTCGCTGAGATGAAGCTATCCACCAAACCGGATGTAGTCTTCATCATCGCCGACGGACTCTCCGCGATCGCTCCGCAGCGTTATGCGGTACCAGTTATTAAGGCTGCGTTCGAATCACTTGAGGGCTGGCAAATCGGCCCAGTCATCATTGCGGAACAAGCCCGCGTAGCCCTCGGCGATGAAGTCGGAGAACTCCTCGGAGCCGAAATCACCCTCATGCTCATCGGCGAACGTCCCGGCTTAAGTGCCCCGGATAGCCTCGGCATCTATCTCACTTACGCGCCAAAGCCAGGCCGGACTGACGCGGAAAGAAACTGTATCTCGAATGTCCGCACCGAAGGGACAAGCCCGGACCAGGCTGCCCAGACTCTGCACCACTTACTAACTAGCTCCCGCCGCCTGAAACTAAGCGGCATCCACCTCAAAGACGAAAGTGGCTTGCCAACACAGACCGCTCTGCCCCTCAAACAGAATTGAGGTTGTCATCTCGACCGGAGCGCAGCGTAGTGGAGAGATCTGCGGTTCGACAATCTGCGCAATTTCAAGGGCACCCTTCACGCAAACTGATCTAACTTCATCCCCAACTGATAAGTCTCGCCATGCGCCAGCAAATCGTCCCACTTCACTTCATGGCCTGTATAACCGGCCATCCGGCCCAGCATGCAACTCAACGCCGTCTCCACTCCCGAAGCAATCTGGTTATGCGCTGGCCCAGTCACAATGCTCTCGATAAAGCTCCGCTCCTTGTCCCGATCAGCAAACTCAAGATTGTCCAGGAAGCTGCCATTCGCAGCAAACGTACCCGACCCCGGCGTAGTGTTTCTCGAATCCTCCCACTTCCAGGCATTGGAGCCCACAATCTGCACCGGCCCCGAGTAAGGCACCGTCGCCATCCCCAGCGCGCCAAACATCTTGAGCCCCGCATCAAAGCCGCCATAGGCTCCAAACTGGGTCGAAGAAAATGAAAGACGCACTTCGTTGGGATAAGTAAACTCCACCTGGTAGTTGTCCCAGCAATCGCCCGCATGAGTCAGGATGTTACGGCCGCCGGTAGCCATCGCCTTCTGCGGACGCGCCCCCAAAAGCCAGTTACAAAGATCAATGATGTGAATATTTTGTTCAACCAGGATGTCGCCAGAGAGAGCCCTATACCAAAGCCAGTTCCGCAGACGGTACTCATCCGCAGACTCCCCCGACCGCATCTTTTCAAGCGATGCTGGAGCGTTGTAGTTGGCGGAGATCGCAGCAATCTTGCCCAGAGCCCCACCCTGAATCCTCGTCGCAATCGCCGCGATCGGCGGAGCGCTGCGGCACTGGAATCCCACATCCACGCTCTGCGAACTCTTCACCTTTTTCGCAATCTCAAGCGCCTGCCGCGTCTGTGCAATATCGATGCCGACTGGCTTTTCACAGTAGACATGCTTCCCCGCCGCAACCGCCGCTCCCAGATGCTGGACATGAAAGAATGGAGGCGTCGAAATCTGGATCAGGTCCACATCAGGCGACGCGGCAAGCTCCTCAAACGCATTCGGCCCTCGAAACAGCAGCTTGCTATCGATCGGCGCGCGCCCCAGCCCCGCATTGACTTCGTCGAAATGCGCCTTCCCGGCAGCAAGCTTGTCGGGAAAGATATCGGCCAGCGCCACAACCTGCGCCGTCGTACTCTTCGAAAACGAAGTAGCCACCGAAGTCCCGCGGTTGCCGCAGCCCAGCAGCCCCAGGCGCACCGTCGAGTTCGCCTCAGAACCAAAGACCGTCTTCGCCTTGAGCAATAACAAGCCGGAAGCCACTCCAGTTCCAGTCTGAATAAAATCTCGACGATTCATATCCCTCGTTCCTCGTATTGGCCAGCGAAGACCTGCTGCAATATCCCTTCCAGGTAAGCCTTTTCCTGCTTCACGTCTTCGATTTGTTGCGGCCCCGAGGTCTCGCGCTCGATCGTCACCGCGCCTCTGTATCCAATCCGATGGAGCTTGGCGAAAACTGCCCTGAAATCAACCAACCCCTTGCCGATCAAAACCTCTTCGCCCAGTTCGTCCGGATTGGTCGGCCACCGCCCATCCTTCGCATGAATACTGCGCACATGCGGCCCCAGAATATCCACCGCATCAACTGGATTCGCCTTGCCATACAAAATCAGGTTTGCGGTATCGAGACCCACCGCAAGATTGGGCATAGCCACATCGCGAATCGCGCGCGACATCGTCGTCGGCGTCTCCTGCCCGGTCTCCATCAGGAAATATTGGCCATTCCCCTGGCAGTGCTGCGCAACCGTGCGAATCGCCTCGACCGCGCCGTGGTAAAGTGGGTCGCCAGGGTTTTCAGGAATAAATCCGCAGTGTGTCTGCACCTGGCCAATACCCAGTTGCTTCGCAAAATCGGAGACTTGACGCAACGCGTCGATCCGCTCGGTACGCGTCTTGGGGGGAACCAGCCCGATTGTCTCCGGCCCTTCAGTGAAATTCCACTTCCTCACACCCGGCCCAACCACCTCGACCGTCGTCGCCGTCACCGAATGCTTCGCCAGCAGATCGCGAAACTGGGCAACGACGTCGGGAGTAAAGCCGCCAATGTAGCTATCTAGCGATAGAAAGCAATTCGAGAAGCCAAGATCATGCACCAGGCGAATACGCTCTTCTGGCGCGCCGAAAGGAACGATCAGCAGACCCAACGCCATGGGCTGCAAACCGGGGACGGGCGTTGAGCTCTGCGCAAAGGAAAATGGAAGTTCGCCGGCCAACGCGGTGGCGCCGGCAAGCCCGAGAAAGTCGCGTCGATTCATAGTATGTCCTGTACGGACTTACTATAAAGCAAACGCAACCGGCCTTCGCCTCTCACAAAATCGTGAACTGCGCAGGCTCCGGCTCAGGCGCTGGCCGATCAAAGAAGCCCTTGGCCCTGGAAATCGCCGCCCCAACCCGGTTCGAGACCCGGAACAATTGGCCCGCCGTCAGGCTGCCCACCACGCGGTGGTTCCCCACCGCCGCTAGCGCCATCGACGCAATGCATCCGCACTGCGAGCAGTCGGGATCGCCGCCAAACTGGCACGGCGTGATCTTCGTCTTGAGATCGGCCGAGAGTGTATGCGTCGTCCGCGCGAAGATGCATTCTTCGGGACTCTTCGGCGGCGACAGTAATTCCCGAACCAGTGCCGGAGGCATTTCGAGCTTGGAATAGAGAGGGCCTAGGCGCAACAACTCTTCCACAACGAATGCACGTTGAGCCGGGGTAAGAATCTCTGGCCCCGTCGCTCCGCGCTGGGGCGTAAACAAGCTTATCCAGATCTTGTCCACCTCCTGCCGATCGCTCCAGAAACGCAGAAACTCTTCCATATATCCGGGTCGGTCCGCGGTGACGCCGGTAATCGTGGAGTGGATCGTCACCTTTGCGTCGGCAATGCTCTTAAGGATTCGTTCATAGGTGGCCGGCTTGCGGCGTTCGTCGTGCTCCGGTTGCAGGCCGTCGATCGACACCGCTACCGTAAGCCGCTTGAATCGCATCCACTCCGTGGGAATCACGCGAAACGCGCTGGTCACCACCTGGGTATGAACTCCCCGGGCATCCAGTTCAGGAAGAATCCGTTCCAGCTCGCGATAGCGAACCAGCGGGTCCCCACCAACTATCGAGAGGTGGATCGGCTTCTCCCGATCGACTACCGCCAGAACCCTTGCGACCAGGTCGTCTCCCTTGAAATCCGAGAGTTGGCGCAACTCGGTCTCGCCGCCCAGGTGGGCGGGGTCAAAAGCGTAGCAGCCCGGGCAACGCAGCGGGCATTCTTTCGTGATCTCAATCGACAGCGAAGGACGGCGGCCGGTAAGAATAAGCGCTCCGGCCTGCAGCACATGGGAAACTTCCAATTCGTAGCCTCCGCTCTATTGTAGGACGCAGCCGAACTCTATTAGATTCATCAATCAATCATTGCTGATTTTTCTGAGCTTGTCCCTCCGCCGATAGGACTGCGAACCTGCCCGGAACAATGCAGCTACGGATGCATCTTTCCATGGCCGTTGCCGCCCTCGGCCGATTCGGCTTTCGGCTTCCACACATAGAGAAATTCGTCATCGCTGGAGGTAGCAATCTCGATCTCTCTCTGCCGCGTGGCGCGGCTCAACGCGGACCGGATGTTTTCTTTAGAGTCCGGCAATGCCGAGAGCGGAATCTTTAGCGCGTTGCCTTCCTGCAACTGACCGAGGTCATTGAGCAAATCTTCGACAATGAGTTTGTGTTTTCCATCGCGCCCCTTAGGCACATCCGTCTGAGGCATGGACTCAAACCGCATCGGAGTCGTTTGCGGCTTTTGGTTCGCGGCCATAACGCTTTCCCTTCCTGAAGTAATCGTCGCGCAAACGTAACGCAAACGTGACCATAAAATAACACGAGGACAGATGGGTGAACAACAAAATTCTCCACTCCCTCACGATCAACTGTAAATAACTCATTTATTAAACATTTAGCCCGTCTTTGATAAGAGTTAACCCGTATTCAGGAAAGGCTGTTACGTTCCAGGTAGAGGTGGAATAGATGTCGAAATCGATGAAGTTTCAAACAATCTCCATGTCCGAACTCGCACTGAAGGGTGTAGTTCCGCAGACCGACACGCCGAAGCCCGTCGTTCTCATCGTGGACGATGAACCAGTAATAGCGGACACTCTCGCCGTCATCCTCAAGCAGGCAGGCTTCACTGCTATGGTCGCCTACGACGGACAGGGCGCTCTCGAGATGGCTAAGGTCGTTCCTCCGAACCTTCTACTTACCGACGTGGTTATGCCCGGGTTGAGCGGTGTTGACTTGGCAATTGCCATCAGGGAGGACGTACCGGACTGTAGAATCTTGTTGTTCTCCGGTCAGTCTGCTACCGCAGATTTGCTTGGCGAAGCAGCCAAAAAGGGACATGACTTCACCCTTCTTTCGAAGCCCCTCCACCCAAAGGACCTGCTGGCGCGCGTTTCACAGACCCTGGATTCCCGAGACTCGAAACCCGACAACCGATTCATTGAGCGGGAGCTCCACCGCGAAGTTTCGGCAGCGCTGATCGCGGCCCAAACACCACCTCACCACTCGCCAATCGTTTCCTCCCGGTGCTATCGTGTTTCGCAGCGCAGACCGTTCCTGAAGCTCGCCGAAATTACGATTCCTCGCCGAGCGACCACCCGTCCGCCGGAGGCATGTATGGCAACTCTTCCCATCGATTCCCGCGTCAGCAGCCACACCCACGACTTTGTCGCCCAAAAACACCGCATGTTTATTGACGGGCGCTTCGTCTTCGCCGCGTCCGGCAAGACCTTCCCTGTCTACAATCCCGCCACCGGCGAGATCATGGCCTACGTTCCCGAAGCCGAATCCGAAGACGTTGACCGCGCCGTCCGCGCCGCCCGCGCCGCCTTCGACAACGGCCCCTGGACGCGCATGAAACCCTCTGAGCGCGGCCGCCTCATCTGGAAGCTCGGCGATCTGCTCGAGCAGCATCTCGAAGAGTTCGCCGAACTCGAATCGCTCGACAACGGCAAGCCTGTGACCGTCGCCCGGGTCGCCGACGTGCCGCTCGCCGTCGATATGTTCCGTTACACGGCCGGCTGGGCGACCAAGATCTCCGGTTCGACGCTGTCGCTCTCTTTTCCCGGCGACTTCCACTCTTACACGCTGCGCGAACCGGTCGGCGTCGCCGCCCAGATCATCCCGTGGAACTTCCCTCTGCTGATGGCCGCCTGGAAGCTCGGCCCCGCATTAGCCGCAGGCTGCACCATCGTCCTTAAGCTTGCCGAGCAAACGCCAATGTCCGGGCTGCGTCTCGCCGAACTCATCCACGAAGCCGGCTTCCCCGAGGGCGTCGTCAACGTCCTCACCGGATTCGGGGAAGGCGCCGGAGCCCCGCTCGCTGCTCACCCACTCGTCGACAAAGTCGCCTTTACGGGATCAACCGAAGTCGGCCGCCTCATCGTACAAGCCGCCACCGGAAACCTGAAGAAAGTAACCCTCGAACTCGGTGGCAAGAGCCCCGCAATCATCTTCCCCGACGCAGATCTCGACCACGCCATCGCCGGAGCAGCCAGCGCCATCTTCTTCAATCAGGGCCAATGCTGCTGCGCCGGTTCGCGTCTGATGGTGCATGAACGCGTCTACGACCAGGTCGTCGAAGGCGTCAGCCAGATCGCCGGAAAGATCAAAGTCGGCCCCGGCATGGACCCAACCACCGAAATGGGTCCTCTGGTCAGCGATGAGCAATTCAACCGCGTTACCGGATACATCAAATCAGGCGTCTCCCAAGGCGCCCAAGTCCTCGCCGGAGGCAACGCCACCGGAGACCACGGCTACTTCGTCCAGCCAACTGTCCTCGCCAAGACCACGCCCGAAATGAAGGTCGTCAAGGAAGAGATCTTCGGCCCCGTCGTCTGCGCCCAGTCCTTCACCGACAGCGACCTCGACCGCATCGCCGCCGACGCCAACAACACCGACTTCGGCCTCGCCTCCAGCATCTGGACGCGCGATCTGAGCATCGCCCACAAACTCGCCAGCCGCATCCGCTCGGGCACCGTCTGGGTCAACTGCCACAACGTCTTCGACGCCTCACTGCCCTTCGGCGGATACAAGCAATCCGGCTGGGGACGAGAAATGGGCGAAGAAGCCCTCCGCAACTACACCGAAACAAAGGCGGTGACTGTGGCGCTGTAAAAACCTACCGCTAAAATTTCAGTTGCATAGTTATGCAGACATTTCATGGCCCGGAGCTCACTTCGGGCCATGAAGATTGGAGCAACGAGCTACACTCTGAATGTGCACCACAGCCAGCGAATAGCTGCCCTAGCCTTTTACTGGTTCTCAGCAGATGCATAGGGCTGTGTCGGATGCTCCAGTTCAACTTACGGGCACCCAGCCGCAAATAACTCGACAAGTGTTTCGGAGGACTCTTGCGTTCACTTCTTTTCCGAACCGGCCTCATATTCGCCCTCATTTCGAGCCTTTGCCTAGCGCAAAGCGGACGTGCTGTGCAGAAACCGCTCGTTGAGATCGATTATCGGCCCGTGGGCAAACTGATCTACGTGCCCGCGTTGTTGAATGGCTCAGGACCGCTCTCGTTCATCTTCGATTCTGGTGCTCCGAACAGCCTGATCGATTCGACCACCGCGCAAAGATTGAAAATCAAGCCGCTTTCCGCGGGAACAATTCGAGGAGCAGGCAAAGGAGAAGTGTCCGCCGACGATGCAGGCGAAGCCGAGTTCACCGTCGGCCGCCACACGACCAAAGTCGCTCATGCAAAAATCGTTGATCTTTCCAAGGTTCCGCTTCTAGAAAAGTGCGAAGGGCTGCTCGGCGCCGAATTTCTGCAGCAATACGTCGTTCGCATCGATCCCGCACTGCACAAACTCGCACTCTATGATCCGGACACATTTGTGTGCCAGGGGAACGGGAAGTCAATTCCCCTAGAAATGACAAACAGCCGTCTTTACGTACGCATCGGACTCGCCGCGCGGCACGGCGAACTGTCCGAACGACGCCTCCGGGTCGATACCGGATCGGAGGATTCGATCGACGACGATACCGTAAGGAACTCAGCAACGATACAGAGAACGACCCTCGGAAACGGGCTTGGCGCGAGCTATGAAGACATCTCGGGCGTCTATGACACGGTTGCGATCGGCCCATATCTTTTTCATCATGTGTGGGGTCCCGCTGGCGCTGTTCCCATTATCGGCATGGAAATGATGCGCCGCTTCACCTTGACGTTCGACACGCATAAGGGGCTGCTCTATCTTGAACCTAACGGAAGCCTCTCTGAACCTGTTCCGCCACCAAGTTAAGCAATGATCCCCATCAGCTTTCCAGCGGCTGTCCGACCTGGACTCTGGCATACGACAACCCCCCTTGCGACCAAAATAGTCGTTGCAACATCTATTAGAGCGAAGGAAGGTCACATGCCCAAACCAATCGTTGGACTCCATCACGTCACCGCGATCGCGTCCGACGCCCAGCGCAACCTCGAGTTCTACACCCAGGTCCTCGGCCTGCGCTTCGTCAAACGCACCGTAAACTTCGACGATCCCGGGACTTATCACCTCTACTTCGGCGACGACGCGGGCTCGCCCGGAACCATCCTCACATTCTTCCCCTGGCCTCGCGCCAGTCGCGGCCACGCCGGAGCCGGCGAAGTCGCCCAAACCGCCTTCAGCGTGCCACTCGCCTCCATCGAATATTGGGAAAGACGCCTGCGCGAACACAGCATCCTCATCGAACGCACCGGCAAGCGCTTCAGCGAGGAGGTCCTCACCTTCCCCGATCCCGACGGCATGAAGCTCGAGATCGTCGGACATGCAGACGCAGGCCCTGCAAATGCCTCACGCTACGCCGACGTTCCGGCCGACCACGCCATCCGCGGCTTCTTCGGCGTCACCCTGCTCGAGCACGAGGCCCAAAGCACCGGAAACTTCCTGAACGTCCTCGGCTTCCACAGAGTCGCCGAAGAAGGCAACCGTCAACGTTTCGCCGCTGAAGGAACCGCGCTCGGCAACCACATCGATCTGGTGATCGATCCGAAGGCTTCGTACGGTCGCTCGGGCGCGGGCAGCGTGCACCACATCGCCTTCCGCGCTCCCGACGATGCCGCCCAATTGGAGTGGCGCGACGAAATCCGCAAGTATGTGGATGTCACTCCAGTCATGGACCGCACATACTTCCATTCGATCTACTTCCGCGAACCCGGCGGAGTACTCTTCGAGCTGGCGACCGACCCTCCGGGTTTCGCCTTCGACGAGTCTGTCGAAACCCTCGGAGAAGAACTCAGAATTCCGGCCTGGCTCGAGCCGCGGCGCGCAGTGATCGAGAAGCGTCTTTCCCCGCTCGAACTTCATCAGTCGAGCACAAGCGGTGTACAGGCCTAACATGCAAATCGACCCGCATCCCATCGATCCTCATAAAGACCAGCCAGTACATCGCCTCGGACCGGCCCTGGAAGCCGCGGCCGGAGCAGTCATCATGCTCCACGGCCGCGGCGCCTCCGCCGATGACATTCTCAATCTCGCGCAGGCGATGTATCATCCAAAGCTCGCCTACCTCGCGCCCTCGGCCAAAGACCACAGTTGGTACCCTCACTCGTTCATAGCGACCCGCGACCAGAACGAACCCTGGCTGACCTCCGCCTTGAACAAGGTTGGATCGACAGTCCAGCTAGCTATCGATAGCGGGATACCCACCGACCGCATCATCGTCTGCGGATTCTCCCAGGGCGCTTGTCTCTCCACCGAATTCGTCGCGACCCATCCAGCCCGATACGCCGGACTCTTCGCCTTCACCGGAGGCCTGATCGGCCCGCTCGGCATGCCCATGAACTACTCCGGCGACCTGCTCGGAACACCGGCCTTCCTCGGCTGTGGAGATCCCGACCCCCACATCCCGTGGGTGCGCGTCCAGGAGTCGGCCGATGTCCTCGAAAACATGAATGCAAACGTCACGCTGCGCCGCTATCCCGGCCGTGCCCACACCGTCAGCGCCGACGAAGTCCGTTACGCTACCGCTATCCTCGCCGAAGCCTTCGGCTCACCCCGCTCATAACCGACGGCCAAGTCTCAGCACTGCTGGGCGCAGAAGAGGCTTGATCTCCGGAGGCAGCTCTTCAACAGTCGATCCATCCTCTCTGCGCACGCGTGACAAGTTGGTTGAATTACTAACGCCAACCCTCCATCCGTAACGGGAACATCGCCATCCAGAAGCGAGCCGCTCTATCCGATAGGCCATCTTCCTGAACATTTCAACTGGCAAAAATACCAGTACCCTCTTTGGCCGGAAAACGGTTATAAGTATTCGAGCCCAAAACGTCACATTTTGTCCTCTTTGTTTATTCGTACGCAGGAGCACAGATGCAGATTCCGCCCACACTGAAAATTGCTTCCTCCCGAACGCTAAGAACGCAGTGGTTCGCGCAAACGCCGTCTCGAAGCCGCGGCCGGCGTATAGCGGCGGGCGTGGCGGGTATCGCCTTCCTGCTGTCAATTGCCGGTTGCGGAAAGAAGGAAGAAGCGCCACGTCCCATGCCTCCCGAAGTCACGGTCACCGGCGTGGTGCAGCAGAATGTCCCCGTCTATCAGGAGTGGGTCGCCCAGCTCAATGGCCCGGTGAACGCCGACATCACTCCGAAAGTCCAGGGATATCTCCTCAAGCAGGATTATCAGAACGGCTTCTTCGTGAAGAAGGGTCAATTGCTCTACGAACTCGACCCTCGACCTTTTGTGGCTGCCCTGGAGCAGGCCAAGGCCCAGGTCGCCGTGGCCGTCGCCAACCAGGGAGAGGCCGAGAATAATGTCACCCGCGACCGGCCGCTGGCAGCACAGAACGCGATCCCGCAAAAGCAGTTGGATACCGACATTTCTACGCTGGCCGCTCAAGTGGCCCAGGTCGCCGCCGCGCAGGCGAACCAGGCGAACGCCGAGCTGAACGTGGAGTGGACCAAGGTATACGCCCCGATCGATGGTGTGGCGGGTAACTCAAACTCCCAGATCGGCGACCTGGTGGGCACCTCCACCAAGATGACGACCATCTCCCAGGTCAACCCAATCTGGGCATACTTCAACATCAGCGAGGCCGAGTATCTTGGCCGGGCGCGGATGATCTCCGGATTCGTCATGGGAGGGAAGGGGAACCCCAACTCCATTCCCGTCGAATTCATTCAAGCCAATGGGGAACCCTTCCCGGAGAGAGGAAAGATTGTTCTCGTGAATCGGGAAATAGCCTCCCAGACCGGAACCATCCAGCTTGCCGCCGCATTTCCAAATAAAGACGGCATTCTCCGCCCCGGCGGCTACGGCAGCGTTCGTATTCAGACCGGCATAAATGAAAACGCGTTGCTGGTTCCGCAGCCCGCAGTGATCGAAGTTCAGTCGCAGTATCAGATCGTTGTGCTCACGCCTGAAAACAAAGCAGTGTATCGGTCTATCAAGGTAGGAGACCGGGTCGGGCCGAACTGGATCGTCACTGACGGATTAAAGCCGGGCGAGCGGGTTGTGGTTGAAGGGATTGAAAGGCTACGGATGTTCGCCGCAGCCGCACCGCAAATGGCAAAGGAAGGCATTCCGGTTGTCGCCAAACCTTACGTGCCAGCCTCAGCGGCGGCTGGGGGCAACTGACCATGTCGAAATTCTTTATTAATCGTCCCATCGTCGCCATTGTCATCGCCATTCTTATGGTGTTGGGCGGCGGGGTGGCAATCCTCGAGCTCCCTACGGCGCAGTTTCCCAATATCGCCGACCCGATGATCCAGGTGAAAGCCACCTACCCTGGCGCGGATGCCCAGACCATCGCCGAGTCTGTTGCAACCCCGATCGAGCAGCAAATGTCTGGCGTCAGCGGTATGAACTACATGTACTCGCTGAGCGCAAGTTCCGGCGGAGGCATGTCGCTCTATGTTGACTTCGCATTGGGAACCGATATCAACACCGACCAGATTCTTGCGCAGATGCGCCAGGGTCAAGCCAACTCCCAACTCCCTTCTGAGGTGACCCAACAGGGCGTGATCGTGCAACCGGGAACGACCGCGCCGTTCATGCTGCTCGACCTCTACTCGCCCAGCGGCGCATATGACAACATTTTCTTGGCCAACTACGCCACCATCAATTTGCAGTACGCGCTCACCCGGCTCCCCGGCGTCGGACAGGTTCAGATATTCGGCGCCGGACCCTACGCCATGCGCATCTGGGTGAATCCTGACAAGCTGGCAAGCCTGGGCGTGACCGTGACCGACATCTCGAACGCGGTCAAGGCCCAAAACAAGGTCAATCCGGCGGGCCAAATTGGAGGCGAACCTGTTCCTGCCGGTCAGCAATTCACCTACAACGTGCGAGCCCCAGGCCGCCTGCCCACGGCCGAGGAGTTTGGTCAGATCGTAGTCCGCGCTCAGTCCGACGGGTCAATCCTGCGGCTGAAGGACGTGGCCCGTGTCGAACTGGGCTCGCAATACTATTCCTTTGTCGCGCGCTTGGGAGAGTCCGCTGAGAAGAAGCCATCTCAGCCCGCGGCGCTCATCGCGCTCTACCTCACTCCTGGAAGCAATGCACTGCAAACGAAAGCTGCTGTCGTCAAAATGATGGACGAAGCGAAAGGGAGGTTCCCGCAAGGGCTGGATTACATTACCGCGATGGACACGACACTCGCTGTCAGTGCCGGCATCCACGAAATCTACAAGACACTGGGAGAGGCCCTGCTTCTGGTCATCCTGGTCGTCTACATTTTCCTGCAAGGCTTCAGGGCCACGCTGATTCCGCTGCTCGCCGTTCCTGTCTCCCTGGTTGCGACCTTCATAGTCTTCCCCGCGCTGGGGTTTTCCATCAATACACTGTCGCTTTTGGGTATGGTCCTGGCGATTGGTCTGGTCGTCGATGATGCCATCGTCGTCGTGGAGGCGGTCGAACACAATATCGAGAATGGGCTATCGCCTCACGACGCGACCATCAAAGCGATGGAGGAAGTGTCAGGACCGGTCATTGCCATCGCACTCATCCTGGCGGCGGTGTTTGTTCCCACGGCTTTCATTCCCGGCATTACCGGCCAGCTTTACAAGCAGTTCGCAATCACTATCGCGATCTCGGTACTCTTTTCAGCATTCAACGCCCTTACTCTCAGCCCCGCGCTTTCGGCCATGCTGCTGCGGCCCAAGAAGGAGGTGCGAGGACCCCTCGGCGCCTTCTTCCGCTGGTTCAACCGTGTCTTCGGCCGCGTCACAGACGGGTACGTGAACATTTGCAGACACCTAATCCACAAGGTAGCCCTTGCGTTTCTCCTGCTTGGCGTGCTGACCGTGGGTGCAGGTTACTTCGGGAAGCAGCTCCCGAGCAGCTTTCTCCCGGATGAAGATCAGGGATACCTTTATGCCGGCCTGCAAATGCCTAACGCCACGTCTCTGCAGCGCACGTCGGAAGCTGCGCGCGAAGTCGAGAAGATCGTGATGGATACACCAGGAGTGCAATATGTCAGCACCGTCGCCGGATACAGCCTGTTAAGTGGCGTCAACACCACCTACAGTGCATTCTTCTTTATCTCACTGAAGCCTTGGGACGAACGCAAGACTCCCGAGACCAGCTACGAGGGGATCAAAGCCCACCTGCAACAAGCGCTCGCAAGGGACCCCGGGGGAATTGCATTCTCGTTCCCGCCGCCGGCTATCGCCGGCGTAGGCACATCGGGAGGCGCCACTTTCATTCTTGAAGACCGATCTGGCGGCAACATAGATTTTCTCGCTAAGAACGCGCTGGCCTTCTGGCAAGAAGCTCGCAAGCGCCCTGAACTGGCAGGAGTTATGACAACCGCGCTGCTCACAGTTCCTCAAATTGGAGTGAATGTAGATAACGCCAAGGCGATGACCCAGCAGATCCAGCTGAGCGAGCTCTACCAGACGGTGCAGACGTTTATGGGTGGCTCGCTGATCAACTTCTTCAACCGCTTCGGCCTGCAATGGCAGGTATATGTTCAGGCCGATGGCGACTTCCGCACCAAGGCCGAAAATCTGGGCAAGTTCTACGTGAGGAATGCTTCCGGCGGCATGGTCCCCTTGAGCACCTTGACCACTACCTACCCGCGCATCGGACCCGAGTTCATCATGCGCTATAACCTGTTCAACTGCGTGCAGTTTAACGCTTCGGCGGCGCCCGGCTACAGTTCAGGTCAGGTCATGGCGGCCTTGGAAGACGTCTTCCATAAGACCCAGCCCAGCCAGATGGGCTTCGATTACATGGGTATGTCCTACCAGGAGCAAAAGGCGGCGCAAGGTGTTTCCCCCGCTGTCGTCTTTGGCATGGCATTGTTTGTGGTTTTCCTTATCATGGCCGCGCAATATGAGAGCTGGACGCTTCCCTTTAGCGTGTTGCTCGGACTTCCCATTGCCATCTTCGGCGCCTTCCTGACGCTCCATTTGCGCCGGTTTGACAATGATGTGTACGCCCAGATCGGACTGGTTATGCTGATTGGCCTTTCATCCAAGAACGCCATTCTCATCGTGGAATTTGCCAAGCTCGAGTATGACAAGGGCAAATCGCTCATCGATGCGACCCTGACCGGCGCCAGGCTGAGACTGCGGCCAATCCTGATGACTGCATTTGCCTTCATTCTTGGCTGCGTGCCGTTGTGGCGAGCCGCTGGAGCTGGCGCTATTTCGCGCCAGGTGCTGGGAACGACGGTCATTGGCGGCATGCTCGCAGCTACCGTCATCGCCATCTTTTTCATCCCCGTCAGCTTCGATGTCGTAGAGCGATTCGGTGCTCTCTTCGGCGGCAAAGAAGGCCACGGACAGCCACCGCCCGCCGCAGGCAATCCAGAAGACCACACCACCGGAAAGGGGCCGCACGCATGATTCCGCGAATGACCCCATTCCGAATCGTCCTCGCAACATCGATCTGCGCCTTAATGGCAAGCGGCTGCAAAGTGGGCCCCAACTACTCTCGGCCGGCTCTCAACTTGCCTGGGCAATATCGTGGCATCGCGCCGGACCAATCCAATCAACCGCCGGGACAGCCGTTCGCGGAGATGAACTGGGAGTCTGTCTTCCAGGATGAAACGCTCAGAGCGTTGATCAAGGAAGCTCTCGCGAACAACTACGATATTCGAATCGCTGCTACCCGCATTCTGGAGGCCAACGACCAACTGGGCATCACCCGTGCCAACCAGCTGCCATCTCTCAATGGCGGGGCCGGGGTCGACTATCAGCGCAATTCGCTTGCTTTGAACGGGCCGACGGTGGACTCGGTGGGAATCCAACTGAATTACATCGTTGATTTCTGGGGAAAGTACCGTCGTGAAACCGAGGCGGCGCGGGCCCAACTGCTCCAGACGACTTACGCCAGGAGCGTCGTCCAGCTGACGTTAATCTCCAGCGTAGCGACCGCTTATTATTTACTCCGGGAAAATGACTCTCAATTGGACATCTCGAACAAGACCGTCACCGCTGACGAAGATATTCTCAGACTGAACACGATCAAGTTCAAAGGTGGCGAAAGCGCGATTACCGACGTTTATCAGGCGCAAGTGCTCCTGCAACAAGCCCAAGCTCAGGTGATCGCCAGTACCCAGGCGATCGCCCAGACCGAGAACCAGATCAGCATCCTGCTGGGCAGGAATCCCGGGCCGATCGATCGTGGTCTCGCTCTGGAAGATCAACCTCATCTGCCCGAGGTGCCCACCGGTCTTCCCTCGGCCCTGCTCCAACGCCGCCCGGATGTTCGCGCGAGTGAAGAGAGTCTCGTCGCAGCGAATGCCAACGTGGGCGTCGCCAAAGCGGCCTATTTCCCGCAGCTTTCGCTCACCGGCCAGTTCGGCGCAGCAAGCACCGCGGTCTCCAGTTTCTTGCAAGGCCCAGCTACCGTTTGGTCATTGGCGGCAGAGGTCACACAGCCGCTCTATGAGGGAGGCGCCATCACCAGCGCCTATCATCTAGCCTGGGACCAACGCAAAGAGGCGGAGTTGACCTACAAAGAAACAGTGCAGGACGCCTTCGGCGACGTCGCCAACAGCCTGGTCGGCTACAACCAGTCAAGGCTCTATCGACTGAAGATCGAAGAGCAGACGAAGACATACAAGGATACCGCCGACCTGGCCGTTGTCCGCTTCAATGGAGGCTATGCGAGCATGCTCGAAGTGCTAGTCACCGAGCAGCAGTACTTCACCTCGCAACTTACCCTGGCTCAGGCCTGGGACGCCGAATTGGCATACTACGTCTCCCTCTACCAGGCGCTCGGCGGAGGCTGGCAGCCCCAATAGCCTCCGAAAAAACACCAATGAGATGCGATGTTTACAATATGACAATTATTTCTATCAGGATGAACATGATTCCGAGGGTCAGGGGAACTGTTTCCCAATTTGGGTAACGAAAGGCATTGCCAATCGTCATCTCGCGGGCCTACGATTTGCCCTGTAATTGAAGCACCTGCTGCACCAATTCCAGTACCAGCTTCCAGCGTATGAAGTCGTTCCCTCTAATTCCGACCATCTCAAGAAACCTTGGCCATTAGGCCATCGTGTGGAGTGACTATCTATGGCGTGGTATGCCTATTGCATCAGCGAAAAGCAGGCTTTTCCGGATCTTCTCCGTCACCGCAAACCCGTACCGCTCGAGGCCGTGACCGGCATCGCCGGGAATCAAGTCTTCCTCTATCCCGCCAGCGACTTAGCTGTAATCGTCAGCGAACACAATCCCGAAGAACCCTTGGTGCAGAAATCGGCCGTCGACCACGGCAAGGTCATCGCCGACTGCTTCAAAATGTCCACCGTCCTGCCCTTCCGTTTTGGCACCGTCTTCCCCGACGACGAAGCCCTTCGCCGCTCAGTCCGCTCCAACCAACGCCAGTTCCTGGCCAACCTCGACCGCCTTCGCGGCAAAGCCGAGATGCACCTCAAGGTCGTCGTCGACGACTGTTGCCGCGAACTCGACAAGCCCGTCCTGATGGATCGCGTTGGCAAAGAGTACCTCGCCAGCCTCCGCGAAAACGCCACCCAGCAACGCGAACGCCAGACCCGCGCCCGCGCCGTCTCGGTGCAGATGCATCGAATGTTCGCCCCGCTCGACGAAGAAATCACCTGCAAGCGCGACGGCACCGGCAAAATGTTCCTCGATATCGCCCACCTGATCGACCACAAGTGCATCGAGCGTTACCAGAACCGTTACTCCACCGCCGCCGTCCAGCTGAAAGACTGCCAGATGCAACTCTCCGGTCCCTGGCCCCCGTACCACTTCGTCCACCGCCAGTCCAAAGTGCCAGTTTCCCACTACGCGCCAGCGACCCCAACCAGGGCCGCCATCCCCGCCTAAGCTCCGCCGGCGAAACGAGAAAAGCCCATGTCTCACTTTTGAGATCTGGGCTTTTTTTGGTTGTCGCCAATTTAGGCGGCGAGGCACACCTGTTGGTTACCTTCAACCGCAAGGACTTCGGTCCGGTCGCGTCAAACGGGAAGTTCAGGGTCGTCACCCCAGCGGAAGCTCTAAGAGAGATACGGAGGAATGATGAAGAAGAGTAACTTCGCGCTCAGGCTCCAAGCTTCTTTGCTCGACGAAGCGCGGCGCCTTGCCAAAGAGGAAGGCGTCGCCCTGAATCGGCTCATCAATGTCGCGGTAGCCGAGAAGCTTTCCGCGATTCGAACGGAATCGTTCTTTCGGGAGCGCGCCCGCCGGGCTAACATCCCAGAGGCCCTCGCGATCCTCGATAGACTCGGGGTAGGAAATCCTCCCGAAAAGGGTGACGAGTTGCCGGAAGGAGCAGAGTCTCTCCCTTCAGAGAACGGACACAAGAGAAGCCGGCGAGCCGCAGATACCCAGTAAGCTCAGGAGGACGGCTTTCAAGGACGGGCTCACGCGCCGCCCTTGACTCGCGTCCCTCCTGCCTGCTCAGCCGCAAAATCATCAAGTGCTCATCCACATATTCCGAACCCACTTTCAGTGCGCGCGGCTCGGTGCCGTAAGTTTCAAAGCCGAATTTCCGGTAAGTCCGAATCGCGGCCACGTTGTGCGCTCCAACTCCCAGCAGAACCTGCTCCAGCGACGGATCTTTCTTCGCCAGAACGAGAAGCGCCCCAATCAGCTCCCCTCCGAACCCGCGCCCCCGATGAGAAGCCGACACATAAACGCCAAGAATATGTCCTTTGTGCCGCTCCTTGATCCCCGCCTCGCGCTTGAAGGTCGAGATGCCGACCAGCGCCTCTCCGTCAAAGCCGCCAAGCGTGAAACTGCCATCAGGCTTCTCCCGGATACGCTCTGCAGCTTCTTCGATAGTTGTTGCCCGATGTTCCTCAACCGACTTGCCAAAAGCCAGAGGCTCCGACTCGAGCGCCTCCAGTCTCAGCCTCCACCACGCCGGCGCATCGGCTTCCGTAAGCTTGCGAATCTCCATCTTGCAGTCTCGCGTAAGACAGGATTCGTGTCACTCTTCCGAAGGCGACCCTGGGCTGCACCGTTCCAGGCGCTAAGATTTGGTGTGTTGTCTCGATCGCATCACACTTCCGGTTTGACATACCGTTGAAAAGTCGGGGTCTTCGTCATGACGATCAGGAAGTAGCCGGCAACGCCCACCAGAGACAATCCGAAACCCGCAACAGCGGTGGAAACGCCAAGGATGGGAATCAGCTTTCCAAGTATCAAGGCTCCTATCGGTATTCCAGCGCGAAAGGCGAGGTTGTACACGCTCATTACCCTCCCTCTCATCGAGTCGGCAACGATCAGTTGAACGAGCGACAACATAAGAGCGGCGGATGCCATCACAGCGCTGCCGGCGAGGAAGATCAGGACGCAGGAAACCGGGAGCCACTTAGAGACTGCGAACCCAGCCGTTGTCAGACCGAGAGCGAACAGGGCAAGCACGGCAAGACGCCCTTGTCCCTTCAGCTTCTCCATCGCGGCGACAAGCAGCGCTCCGCTTATCGATCCGGCGCCTGAGAACACCAACAAGAGTTCATAGGTCTCTGGACCCCCGTGAAAGATCGTTCGAACGATCACTGGAAGAAATCCAGTCAACGAAAAGCCAAACAGGGTTGTACAAAACGCGAGCACAACGAGCGGAGTCAACCCTTCGCGGTCCCTTATAAATCTGATCCCCTCCTTCATGCTCGTCAAAACGGATGTATTTGTTTTAGGCGCCACAAATCGCACCGTAATCGCCATGAGAGAAATAATGACTGCAACAAATGAGATTCCGTTCAGAGCGAAACACCACGTGGGGCCGAATAAGGTATACGCCAGACCTCCGAGAGTCGGACCGACGATGCGAGCAAGATTGAATTGGATCGAGTTCATCGAAATCGCATTGGCAAAATCCTCGGGCGCCACCAGCTTCGGCAAAAGCGCTGAATAGGCCGGCCCGCCAAAGGACTGCCCAAGGCCAACAACGAAAGACAGGGTCAGGATGTGCCAGACACTGAGGGCGTGGGTGGCGACCAACGCTGTCAATATAAAGGCGCAGGTCATTTGAATGTATTGCGAATAGAGCAGCATCTTCCTCCTGTCCAGGCGGTCAGCGAAGACGCCACCGACAAGAGAAAAGAGAATGATGGAAGTTGCCCCAGGAAAAGATCCAGGCCCAGGTAAAAGGGATCTTTGGTGAGATCGTAGACAAGCCAGCTCTGTGCGAACTGCTGCACAAATGTACCGATGGTCGAAACGCACGCACCCAGCCACATGATTCGGAAATCACGGTATCGAAAGGCTCTGAAGATGCGATTTAGAAAGGACCAGAGCCCACTCACTAAGCGTTAGACTCCGTTCGGCGACATGGCCAACCCTGGGTTGATCCGAGGCGATGGGGAAAGGCGAGCATCGGGTTGCGCGTAATCAGTATGAGAATCAATTGTAGAGGCTTGAAAGATGGCGTACTAAGTAAGATGAGAATCGCCACTCCTGGTCGCAGTTTCTCTCTCGCGTCGCTAGCGAATATCCATCTCGTCAGTCTGGCGCAAGCAGGGACTTGTGCCACACCGATGCAACCGGTCAGGTGCCCCATTCAAGCCTGGAGTTGGCTTGAGTGGGACGAAACCATCTCGCCGAGCTACTCCGCCCGCAGAGTCTCTGCCGGCTCAATCCGGCTGATGCGCAAGGTCGGCAGAAAACAGGCAATCGCAGCGATTGAAGCCAGCAAAACCGGCACCGCAACAAACGTCACCGGATCGTAAGTCCGCACTCCATAGATCTCGCTCGAAAGCACCCGCACCGCAACCAGCGATAACCCGATCCCCACCAGCAATCCCCCCACCAGCCGCGATCGCTCCCGATGAACCCACTTCTACCATCGCCTGCCGAATCGTCGAGCCCAGCGCAATCCGAATCCCAATTTCCCTTGTGCGCTGCACCACCAGGTTCGACACCAGCGCATAAACACCGATGGCCGAAAGCAGCAGCGCCAAACCAGCCAGCGTCGTAAACAGCAAGACTTCAATCCGCTGTTGCTGAAGCTGCTGGGCCAGTATCTGGTCCATCGAATAAAATCCCAAAACGGCAGCAACGGATCGACCTCAGCCAGCGCTCGCTGCATCGACTCTGTCAGTCCCGCGATTGGCCCGCTGGTCCGCACAATCCAGCTCGGCTGAAACCACAGGTGAGCGACATTCACCAGCCCCTGGGGAATCTGCGTCGCGGGCACATAAAAGACCGGCTCGGTGCCGAGGGGCGCGTCGCCTTCCATGCCGGGTCGCTTGGCGACGTTCGCAACCACGCCGACAATCGTATAGATTGGGCCGCCCGTATCGTTCAGCTTGAAATGGCGGCCAATCGGCGCCCGATCGCCAAAGAACTTCTGCGCAAAGTCCTCGTTGACCACCGCGACCAGCTGCGAGGTCGAGGTATGATTCTCCACCAAATCGCGCCCCGCCAGCAGCGGGATGCGCAGCGCGGACATGTACCCCGCAGTGACATAACTCATGCTCGAACCGGTCTGCGCACCCGCCTGCTTTCCGTCCAGGACAGTGATGCCATCGTTCAGCCCTCGCTCATAAGGGACGCTCTGCCCAACCGCGGCATCCTGCACTCCCGGAATCGCCCGCATCGCCGCGACGCTTTTCTCGAGCAAGCTGTGGAACGCCGCCGCGTTATGGTAGCGCGCGTCATCCAGCGACGCTTTCGCCGTCATCACATTGTGGGCATCGAACCCCGGCGACAGCGTCTCCAGATGAATCAGTGTCCGCACCAGAAGTCCGGCCGCCGCCAGCAACACGACAGTCAGAGCAATCTCCGCCCCAATGAGCCATTGGCGAACTCGTCCCGAACCTCCGGCAACCGAATAACTTCCCGCGCTCATCGCCGAGGCAGATCGACCCTCCGCGTCGTCAACGCCGGCAGCGCGCCAAAGAGCAGGCTGGTCAGCAACGAA
>CAWDRO010000019.1:0-65145 GCA_963804735.1 uncultured Acidobacteriaceae bacterium | reverse complement strand
TGATGACGTTGCGAGAGACGATCGGCAAATCGACGATCGACTCGCAATTCGATTCCATTCTGGTGCTGGCCTTTGGAGTGATCGCGCTGCTGCTCGCCGCTGCCGGGCTTTATGGAGTGCAGGCGTATCTCGTGACCCAACGCATCAGCGAGATCGGTATTCGGATCGCGCTCGGCGCGCAGCGGGGCGGCGTGCTGCGACTTATGCTGCTCGATGGACTGCTGCCGGCGCTTTTTGGGCTGGTCCTCGGGCTTGTAGCGAGCGCCGCGTCGGTGCGCCTCATTCGTTCGATGCTCTATGACACTCAGCCGCTCGATCCAGCCGTCTTTGTCGCGGTGAGCGGGACGCTGCTGGTGGTGGCGGGGCTTGCCTGTCTTCTGCCGGCATGGCGGGCCTCACGACTTGACCCGATGCAAGCGTTAAGAACCGAATAGGCGGCCCGCCATTCTGGCCGCATTTCACATGTTTCATCGGAATGTAGTTGACACCGCTCTCACCCTATTTTAGAATAGGGGTGATTGGGATATGCCTATGGTTTCCTCGGGAAAAGCTGAGCCGCGCGATTTGTTTCGGGGCGCTTTGGAAATGATGGTTCTACAGTCGCTCCAGCGTCAGCCGATGCATGGCTATGCGCTTGTGCAGCACATCAAGCAGCGATCCAACGACCTGTTGCAGGTGGAGGAAGGCTCGCTCTATCCGGCGTTGCAGCGCCTGCTGCGGGAGAAGCTGGTCAAGGCTGAGTGGGAGATTTCGCCGAGCAACCGCAGGGTGCGCACCTACCGGATTACTCCAGCCGGCGTTAAGCACCTGGAACGCGAGGTATCCAGTTTCGATCAGATGTTGAAAGGCATCGCGCTGGTCCTTTCTCCGGCGGAGCCTTAGGAGTTCGTCATGAATTGGTTGCGACGTTTCTTTACACGAGGTGAGATTTACGGCGATCTTGCCGAGGAGATTCAGCAGCACCTCGCGGAAAAGATCGAAGCGCTCATGGCCGAGGGAATGAGCCGGGCAGAGGCCACATCCAACGCGAAGCGGGAGTTTGGCAATGTGACCCGGACTGAGGAACGCGGCCGCGAGGCCTGGATGTGGCCGAAAGCGGAAGGTCTGCTCACAGATGCAAAGTTTGCAGTTCGAAGATTGAGAAAGTCGCCAGGCTTCGCGATCACCGCGATACTCACTCTGGCGCTGGGAATTGGCGCTAACGTCGTTGTCTTCAGTGTGCTCAATGGCCTCATTCTGCGGCCGCTCGACGTGCCACAGCCGGGCAATCTCTACCAGGTCTCTCGCGCCAGAGCGGGTATGGACGCTCAGTCGTATCCGGACTATGTCGACTTTCGCGACCGCGATGCTTCGTTCAGCGGAATGCTGGCTTACAGGCTTCTCAATGCCGGGCTAACGGTCGGCAAATCGGCAGTGCGAAGCTGGGGTTATGCTACCTCGGGTAATTACTTCGACGTGTTGGGAGTGCAGCCCGCACTCGGCCGTTTCTTTCACGCGAGCGATGAGCACGGGCCGGCCTCGGCGCCTTACATCGTGATCAGCGATGACTTTTGGCGGCGGCAGTTCGACTCCGATCCGAGGGTCCTGGGCGAGCCGGTCACGCTAAACCATCATTCCTTTACAGTGATCGGTGTCGCGCGGCCGGGCTTCCGCGGGACGGACTTCTTCTTCTGGCCGGATTATTGGATCCCAATCGTGAACGCGGAGCAGGTCACGGGATGGAGCGACCTATGCTGCCGGGATCACCTGGGCATCGCTATTTTCGGGAGACTCAAGCCTGGCGTAACTCCACAGCAGGCGACAGACAGCTTGAATGCCCTCGCGCTGCAGATGGCCAAGGAAGACAAGAAGGATGACGGCCTTAGGCTCCGCTTGAGGCAACCCGGGCCGGCGGGGGACGACAGCGACCCGGCCAAGAAGGCCCTGCTGGGTCTGATGCTGCTGGCCTCTCTAGTCTTGCTTGCGGCTTGCGCCAATCTGGCCAGCATCTTCGCGGCCCGCGCGGCAGACCGCAGCGGCGAACTGGCCATCCGCCTCGCGATTGGTTCGAGCCGATGGAATGTCGTGCGGCAATTGGTTACCGAAGCGGTGATCGTCTCCGCTATAGGTGGTCTGGTTGGCTCCTCGCTTGCGTGGCTGCTGCTAAGGTCGCTTAGTCACTGGCAACCGTTTGGAGATTTTCCGACCCGTTTCCTGATCGTGCCCGATACCCGCGTTTACCTTGTGGCACTGGCCCTCTCGATCGCAAGCGGCCTGCTGTTTGGTCTGCTCCCAGCGCGCCAGGTGTGGCGCACCGATGTTGTGGGGGCAATTAAGAGCGGGTACCTCCATACTGAATCTTTCCGCCGCTTTGCGCTGCGGGATCTCTTGCTGGTCGTGCAGATTGTGGTCTGCACTCTATTGGTCACCGCCACGCTGGTTGCGGTACGTGGAATGACGCGCGCGCTGCATGTGCCGCTGGGGTTTCAGCCGGAAGGCGTCACGCTCGCACAAGCCGATCTTCGCATGGCAGGATATACGGGGGAGAATGCGCTTCCCGTGCAGAAGCGCTTGCTCGATGCGGCGAAGGCCATTCCAGGCGTCACCGATGCTGCAGTCGTGGACACCGTGCCGTTCCTGGGGCAAGGCGACTGGTTCGTCTACCGGTGGGGAACGACAGAATTCCTGCCGTCTCACATGGCCTTCGGGGCGAGTACCTATGTGATCTCTCCGGGTTATCTGCAGACTGTCAAGACACCCCTGGTTGCGGGCCGGGATTTTACCTGGCACGACGATGGGAATTCGCCGAGGGTAGCGATTGTGAACCAGACCTTTGCCCGCAAGTTATACGGGGACACTCCCGCAGTTGGACAACGCTTTGCCCTTTGGGCGACGGCGAAGTATGAAGTGGTCGGAGTGGTCGAGGACGGCAAATACAATTCCATTGGCGAAGACCCGGAACCGATGATGCTCATACCGCTGGCGCAGGGCATCGGGGAAGTCAAGTCAACCTTCACGACCGTGATTGTCCGCTCGCAGTTGCCTGAGGACCAAATCACCGCTGCATTGCATCGCACGCTCAGTAGCGTCGAACCCGGCGTCCCGTATTTGTTGCAGCCATGGCCGGACAGGATCGATCTTTCCATGGTCCCCGCGCGTGTCGCTGCCACCGTTCTCGGCATCATGGGCATGCTGGCCGCGGTGCTGGCCGTGACCGGCATCTTTGGCATGGTGTCATACTCCGTCTCGAAGCGGATGCGGGAGCAGGGCATTCGAATGGCGCTGGGCGCGCAGCGAATTCAGGTATTGCGTTCGACCCTGGCGAGGCCGGTTGTGCTGTTGCTCTGTGGATCGGGCATCGGGCTGGTGGCAGGTGTGATGATGAGCCAGTTACTGGCGCACCTTATCTCTTTCGCCACGCCGCGTGAGCCGTTGATTCTGATAGGGGTACTCTGCGCCATGGTTCTGCTCGGCCTGCTGGCTACGTTTATTCCAGCGCGGCGCGCGGTGGCCATCGACCCCGCCCGCCTTTTGCGGGAGTCTTGAGCTGTTCAACTCAAATGCATCCCAAATTTGCGCTCAGCAACGGGAAGCCCTTGAGTTTTGCCGCGCCGATGTGCTATATCTCAAACATTCAAGTTTGCTCCTTGTGAGCGGGCCTGAATTTCATGAAGAGTGGCTGAGGGACGGGCCCTGTGACGCCACGACAACCGGTCTGAGCAATTCAGGAAGCGGTGTCAACTCTCTCCCAGTAGTGGGGAACATGAGATTCGGGGTGCCTGACTTCGGCGTTGTCTAGTAAAAGCCGGGTCGGATCGCATCTCGCTATTTCCAGCAAGTGTTTTGAAGTACAGAGTTCGTCACGTAATGCCCGTGGACTTGGTCTCTCTCGCATATTGAGGGTGACATGGCTTTTTCTTACGAGTTGCGTTGTCGGGACTGTGGCAAGCGGTTTGCAAATGAGCCGTTGTCAAGCTGCGACGAGTGTTTTTCGCCGCTGGAAGTTGTCTATGACATGGACGCCGCGAGGCGGACGTTCACACGCGAGGGGATCGCGGGCGGGCCATCGAGCATGTGGCGCTATCAGTCGCTGCTTCCGGTGCCGCAGGATTATGTGGCTCCGACACCGGCGGGATGGACTCCGCTGCTGGAGGCGCCGCGGCTGGGGAAGCGCATCGGCGCCAAAAACCTTTTCATCAAGAATGACGCCGTTTGTCTGCCGACCCTGAGCTTCAAAGACCGAGTGGTCTCGGTGGCCCTGGCGAATGCGAAGATTTTTGGCTTCGATACCGTTGGCTGCTCCTCGACGGGCAACCTGGCGAATGCGGTTGCGGCGCAGGCGGCGCGGATGGGTTTCAAGACGTACATCCTGGTGCCCGCCGATCTGGAACCGGCGAAGATTCTGAATACGCAGGTGTATGGCGCGACGCTGGTGAGGATCGAGGGCAGCTATGACCATGTGAACCGGCTGAGTTCGCAGATTGCGGAGCGGTACAAATGGGGATTCGTGAATGTGAACCTTCGGCCTTACTACGCCGAGGGATCGAAGACGGTTGGGTACGAGATCGCCGAGCAGCTGGGTTGGAAGCTGCCGGACAACGTGGTCGTGCCGATGGCGGGTGGTTCGTTGATTACGAAGATCCGCAAGGCCTTTAACGAGTTGATCGAGTTGGGTCTGGTGGCGGAGAAGCAGGTGCGCTTCTTTGGCGCGCAGGCGACGGGATGCTCTCCGATCGCGAAGGCGGTGAAGGCTGGTTCGGATGTGATTGAGCCGCAGCGGCCGAATACGATTGCGCGTTCGCTGGCGATCGGCAATCCGGCTGACGGGCCGTATGCAGCTCGGGCGATCCAGCAGAGTGGCGGATGGGCGGAAGATGTTTCTGATGTCGAGATCGTTTCGGCGATTCAGGAGCTGGCGGAGACGGAAGGCGTCTTCACCGAGACCGCTGGCGGCGTGACTATCGCTGTGACCGCGAGACTTTATGCGCACGGGCGGATTTCTCCGAATGACCTGACTGTCACCTGCATCACCGGCAATGGATTGAAGACGACGGATGCGTTGGCCGGTCAATACGAAGCGGAGCGGGCGATTCGTCCGCGGATGGCGGACTTTGAGGAGTTTGTCGCCCAGCACGAGTTGCATGGGATAGCAGTAGATGATTTCGCAGTGGAGCGTCAGTAGGAGATGAGCATGTCCGTTAAAGTTCTTTTGCCGAATGCATTTCAAAAGCACACCAACGGCGCCAAGGAGATCGAGTCTAAGGCCGCCAACTTGCCGCAGTTGATTGAGGAGATTGAGGTCAGTTTTCCGGCGCTCAAACAGCACCTTCGCGACAGCGATGGACAGCTGCGGCGGTTCATCAACTTCTATGTGAACGATGAAGACATCCGATTTCTGGGCAATGAGAAGTATTCGTTCAAAGATGGGGATGAGGTGCTGGTGATTCCCTCGATTGCGGGCGGCTCCTGGCTGGACGGGCAGACGCGCTTCACGCCTTGCCGATGCTGCTCTTATTGCGGGCGAGAAGATTGTCTTTGCGATATCTAAGCTGAAGCGTCAAGAACGGCCAGCCTTCGGAGTGTGGAGGCCGGCCGTATTCTCGCGCTGATTGTTGATATTGGCGCCGGCTACTGGCTTCTTAAAGACAGCAACTGGAGGAACTCTGGGGTTTCGCGGAGCGAGGCCAATTCAGGGTCGGTCATCAGCTTCTTGCGATCGTTGAATCCTTCACCGAGTGCTTTCCGCAGGTAAGTCAGGGCACGGTCGGTCATCCCTGCCTGCGCGTAAGTCTTGGCCAGCGCATAGTTGACAGCGGCGAGGTCTTTGCTCGAACTCAATTCTTCGACCTTCGAGGCGCTGGTGTGCTCGAAGACGTCCGGGTCGAGCGCAAAAGCCTGGCGATAGGCCTCAGTGCCTTTCTTGAGGTTCCCCTGGAAGAAGTAGGCGGTGCCGAGGTTGCTGTAGAAGAGGGGAGATTTCGGATCCAGTTTGATGGCCCTGCGGTAGAGTTTCTCGGCTTGTCTGTAGTTCTTCTCGGCATGGTAGATTGCGCCAAGGTTGTTCACTGCCTGAGCGTAATGGGGGTCGAGTTTGATGGCGCGCTCATAGTATTGCCTGGCGTCGGTCAAGTCGAACATATGGTGATAAGCGACGCCAATCTTGTTGGCGACGATGGCAGAGTTCTGTGGAGCTTCTTTGTAGGCTGCGATGGCGTCGAGATAATGCTGACGGGCGGCCAGCAGATCGCCCTGCAATTCCGGAGAGAGCTGAATCTCAGGCAACCGCTCAGGCTGGTGAACCTCGCTCACCTGGACAGTCGAGGCGGTTGATTGGGACCGGGCTGGAGGAATGAACGCGGCAGGCAGAACTACAGCAAAGCTGCACCAGCGATAAATGCACGAACGGAGCGTCATACTCGCCTCCTCACCTGAGAGAGCAAAAGTCTCAGGAGCGACTTAATGCAGTCGCGGGGCTGAATATCAGATCGTCACCGCTGGGTGCGACTTGAGACAGCGTCACAAGGAGCGAAGACGAACCAACCCGAATCGGCTTTTCGTCGCCGCCTGAATTCTACTCCCGGCGCAAGCCAGCCGCATAGTGATTGCTCGGATAAGGGCTACGCCGACAAAATTCAGGGCTGACCTGACGAGCACTGGGGCCGAAGTCTGGGTCAAAGGCGAGAGATGTGCTAGGTGTAAGCTGATCGGGTGGCCGGTTGGCGCAACATTTCGCGCAGAGAGTTTGTGCAGGGCGGTGCGCTGGTGGCGGGCACCTCGGCGGCTCCTTTATGGGTCCGCGCACTTCAGGTGGCTCCGGAACCGACTCCGCTGACCGAGTTTGGTTATGGCGATGTGACCCTGGCCGGAGGGCTGCCGGAGAGCCAACTGGATGAAACCCATGCGATTTTGATGGGACTGGATGATGACGCGCTACTGAAGCCGTTTCGGTTGATGGCCGGCAAGCCTGCCCCCGGGCGAGATATCGGTGGGTGGTACCGCTATGACCCGGATTACGAGGTCGGGAAGGACGACGCGGGTTTTGCTCCCGGACACTGTTTCGGTCAATGGGTTTCGGCGCTGGCTCGCGGCTATGCGATCACAGGATCGAAGGAGACACGGGACCGTGTAGTTCGGCTGAATCAACTATTGGGCGAGTCGATCTCCGGGGATTACTTTGAGAAGACGCGATTTCCTGCGTATTCCTACGACAAGCTAGTTTGTGGGCTGATCGATTCGCAGAAGTTTGCGGGCGATGCCGATGCGTTTGCGACCCTGGGGAAGGTGACCGAGATCGCCTCGCCACACCTGCCGGGTAAGGCAATTGAACGCGATGTGCAGTGGCGTCCGGGCAAGGACTATAGCTTTGGATGGGACGAGTCCTACACGATGCCGGAGAACCTCTTTCTGGCGTGGGAGCGGGGCGCGGGCGAACAGTATCGCGAGATGGCGACGAAGTACTTGATGGATGAGAGTTTCTTCGATCCGCTTTCACGAAATGAAAACATTCTGGCTGGCCGGCACGCCTATAGCACTGTGAATTCACTGAGTTCGGGGATGCAGGCCTATCTTGCCATTGGCAGCGAAAAACATTTGCTGGCGGTGAAGAACGCTTACGCAATGCTACTGGCGCAAAGCTATGCGACGGGAGGCTGGGGCCCCGATGAACAACTTCGCGCGCCGGACAGTGACGCGCTCTTTGATAGCCTCACCAAGACGCACCAGAGCTTTGAGACGCCGTGCGGCGCTTATGCTCACTTCAAATTAACGCGTTATCTATTGGGAGTGACTCGTGATTCGCGCTTTGGCGACAGCATGGAGCGGGTGATGTACAACACCGTGCTTGGGGCCGAGCCGCTGAGACCCGATGGGCAGGCGTTCTATTACTCGGACTATAACGTCAACGGCAAGCGAGTCTACTCTAACCATATCTGGCCGTGCTGTTCCGGCACGCTGCCGCAAATCGCCGCCGACTACCGTGTCAGCAGCTATTTTCGCGATGGCCGAGACGTTTATGTGAACCTGTATCTTCCATCGACGCTCCGATGGACGGTCGATGGCAAGAATGTTTCACTGACGCTGACGACTGAGTATCCGCTGCAAGAGACGATTCGCATAAAGCTGTCCGTGTCGCACTCGGCGAAGTTCGCTTTGTCGCTGCGGATTCCGGCGTGGGCGGAGGGCGCCTCGGTTTCGATCAATGGGAAGCAGCCTCCGGGTGTGGCTGCGGGTAGCTTCTTGCGGCTGGAGCGTAAATGGAGAAACGGTGACGAGATCACGCTCACTTTGCCCATTAGTCCGCGGCTGGAGGCGATTAGTCCGCGGCATTCTGACATCGTGGCGTTGCTCAACGGTCCACTGGTGCTCTTTGCTCTAGGCGACAGCCAGTCCGCTCCGACTGCTAAGCAGATGCTTGCGGGGCGGCGCATCGAGTCTTCGCAGTGGCTGGTTGAAAGCGGCGCTGCCACGGTGAAGTTCGCCCCGTTTACCGCGATCGGGGACGATGCTTATCGCACTTATCTCCAGACCGCGGTCTGACAGGTTCGCCGCAGCTTCACATGGCGTTGGTCGGGACTGCTAGTTCAGATGGCTGGAGCGCGGGGTCAGCGGAAGTGTGTTCGATCATTTGGAGAATCTGGCGACAGACGTCGGCGGCTTCTTCGCGGCCGAGTGGGATGAGACGGCCGCCGATGCGGCAGACGGCCCAGTCCGAGCCTGTTTCGATGCACATCTGCATTTCGGCGGGGGCCATGCGGCGAAGCGCGTCGGCGACTTTGGGAGCGAATCGGAAGGTGGTTTGGAGTTGGGTGGCTTGAATGAGCCTGCACAAAAATGGGCGCAGGCCGGTGAGCCACAGCTCCCGATTATGTCGTTTCGCGATGCTGCCGAGATGAATGAGGGCGCCTAGCGCGTCCGCGCCGAGATAGGTGGTGCCGGCCAGATCGAGGACCAGGTGGTGGCCGCCGGCGACAGCGAGGCGCGCCTCCTGCTCGAACTCGGCGACCGGCATGCCGGTTAGACTGCCCGCGACGCGGAGGACTGTCGCCGCGCCAATGGTCTCTTCGGTAATCGAATTGAGCGACAGGCGTTTGCGCTGAGCGGCGATTGCGGCCAGCTGTGCGCTCAGATAACGGGCTAGACCGGAGGCGTCCCGGGCGTAGCGCCAACTGAGCCGCGCGGGTTCCTGGCAGGTCCGAAAAAACCATTCCAGGCCGTGATCGCGCATCCATAGAGGTGCCCGCGTCAATCGTCCGGCCAGCAGATCGAGCGAGCCACCCACGCCGATGCAAACCGGGACGCGGAGCCGATGGCGATGCATCGCCAGCCACTTTTCCTGCTTGGGACTGCCGAAGGCGACGAGCAGGATATCGGGATTGGCGGCTTCGATCTGGAGCAGGATGTCTTCGTGATCCATCTCTTCCAGCTCGGCGAAGGCGGGGCAATACCGGCCCACGAGTCGGGCGTTGGGGTGGTGTTGGCTGATCCATTGACTTGCTCCGCGTGAGGAGGCTTCGTTCGAGCCCAGCAGAAAGATGCTGTAACCGCGAAGTTCGGCAAGCTCAACCAGCCTGGGCACAAGGTCTGCGCCACTCACCCTTTCCTGCAACGAGGCGCCCATCAGGCGCGAGGCCCAAACCAGCGGCATTCCGTCGGGCAACACCAGGAAGCAGGCGCTGAGGATCTCTTTCAGCTCAAGGTCGTGGATGGAGTTGATGAGGAAGTCCACATTGGCGGTGGCGATCTGATGGAAGCCGCCTTCGTCGATGCTGGTTTCGATCGCTTCGAGGACCTGGGTCATAGTGACGTTGTCGATCGGAACACCGAGAATCGCGACACTACCGCTGTTGAGACTCTGCATGGCCCCCCGGATCGGATGCTTGGCCAACCCGGCTCATGGCGCCGCGGAGCGCAGCAAGCCCGGCTCGCCCCAGGCTCCAATTTGCAGAGGGGTGAGTCCGACGCATGATCGGCGATCGCGAGACGGGAACGAGTCCAGTCATCCAAACTTCAGAGATTGTGTTGGAGCGATATTAACCAGTCCGCGGAGTCGGCGCGGGAAGTATTTGTAACAGACGCTTATCTTTTTGGTGGTCGAGCGCTGGATTCGTCCCAAATTGGAACTGAGACGCTCGGACAGCACCGCTCACCAGCGAACAAGGCCCAGCATAGTGTGGACTTCTGCGCTGCGATATCATTTTGGGACACTCTGTTGGTTCGGAGGCGGCTTGATGTTGCGAAAGTTTGCCATCATAAGCGCATATTGCGCAGCCGGAATATTCAGCGTCGGCGGCGGCCCAACACTCTGCCAGACCGCGCCTGCTCCGAGCGAAAGCCGCGCGGATGTGGTTCCGGGCGCATCGCTGGCGAGCGTAATCGAGACCCAGTGGAACCTGATCGAACTTAACGGCACTGCTGTGAATGTGCCAGCCTCCGAAGGCCAAGTGTATATCTACCTTCAGCAGGAGGGCGATAAGCTCAGCGGTTCGGACGGTTGCAACCGCTTCTTCGGCTCCTACGATCTGAGCGGCAGCTCGCTCCAGTTCCACTCCGTTGCGCAGACGCTGATGGCTTGCCGAGGCGCTTTTACGGAGCGCGAGGCCGAGTTCATAGAGGCATTGAAGCTGGTTACCAGCTATCAGATAGCGGACAACGTTTTGCAACTCAAGGTTGACGATCGGGTGCTCGCGCGCTTTCACGCGAGAAAGAAGTAGATGGGCGGCCTCTAGGGAGGGTCTGAACAAGTCCAACGACTTTCCCTCCGCGGCTGAAGCTGGACTCATTTCATGACAGTTACGGCGGCACGGCTGAAACCGTGCCCTTTCAGTCGCGACACTTAGAGAAATAGCTTGCTGGTCTGGATGCCAAGATAGACCGCCAAATATCCCAGGATGACGCTCGAACCGACATAGAGCAATGCGATCGCCGGCCTGTCCTGGGCCAAACGATAGGTTTCGAATTCAAACGTGGAAAAGGTTGTGTAGGCACCGACAAATCCGATGGGGATGGCCAGCCGCCAGGCGCCGGGCAGTTCGGCGTGGGTGTCGAGGATGGAGAGCGCCAGCCCAATGACGAAGCAACCGGTAATGTTGATGACGAAGGTACCGTAGGGAAATCGGACGCCCATCCTACTGAAGACCCAGGCGCCGAGGGCGTAACGGGCGAGCGATCCGAGCGCGCCTCCCAGTGCCACCCAGAGAAATCTCATCACGTTGCGGCCTCCACAGGATTGGTTGAAAGAAGAGGAGATAAGGCTTTCCGCAGGATAGCAGCGGTGGAGCCGATCTCAGGATTCGAGTTCCGCGAACATGGTGTAGGGCTGCCCCATCCAGAAGCGATTGTTGGCCCGGAGGATCGGGCCGGCTTTCCTCCCTTGCACACGGGCTTGAGCCTCATGGTAGGGACCGACGAAACGGAGCGTAGCGGGAAACCTTCTATAAATACGCGGCAGCCATTCAAGCGCGCGGGTTGCCAATGCTCTCTCCGATTCGGCGAAATCCAGCGCAAACTCGGCTCGCAGGCGTTCGGGAATCCAGGAGGCAGTGAGCGCGCGGTACCAGCGGGGTACGGGGACGCGGGAGCCTGCGCCGTGCAGGACTCCGTGGGCCAGCTCGCGGGAGAGCGCATTCACGCCTAGAGCGCTGGATCTGTGCATCTCGCGGTTATAGGTCTCGAAGGCCGCCCAGTTGGTTGGCAGCACTTCGCTGGGTATGCCGAAGAGCGCGGCAAATGTTTTGGTTTCAGCGTAGTAGCCCTCGCGTTCTACGGTCGTGAGTGGCCGAAGGATGGATTCATAGGCAAGCACAGCGCTTTCGATCAGCGTGGCGTAGACCCAGAGGAGAGCATTGACTTCGTTGGCTTGATAGCCGGAGCCCCGAGGATAGGCGGCGACCGTTTCGGGAAGCTTGCCTTGAATCCCGGTGTGGAGTTGGTACAGATGGCGTGACGAAGCCAGAACCTGGTTGAGTGATCCAAAAAACATCGTGAAGACAACCCGAAAAGTATTGTGAAAACGCGCCACTGGGTCGTTGAGGACGTTGGAATGCTGGGCGATCGCCGTGGCGACCCATGGATGCGCGAGTTGCAGGAGAGCGGCGCGGCCTGCCGCAAGAAACAAGGCCGATTCGCGGTGGATCTTCCAACTGGTGGAGGCTGGGCCGAATATACCGGCTCGGGGATCGGCGGTCTGAGCGGCGATGAGCTGCAGATTTCGTTCCAGCGAATCGAGCGGAACCACAATGAGCTTGGCCGTGTGCATTGATGCGGGGATTTGCGGTCGGGGGTTGTTCAGGCTGACCATGCCTTAACGCTAATCGATCCCTGCGGCGGGAGTTACGTATTTATCACCCCGCGCCTCACAAAACTTGTGCTGACCTGCGGAAGATGATTCCCAATAAGGGGTATGGCGTGGAATACTCCATAAGACACTCTATGTACATGGCTGTGGGAGCGAAGGCATTGTGACCTGCTGCTCTAATTCAAGAACAGAGCCAGGGAGAACCGAGAAACCTAACTATGCGGATTGCCAACACAGCCACCGCGTTCCCGCAGTACTACTACACCCAGCGGGAAGTGGTCGATGCTTTGAGAAGTTATTGGGACAAGGGCGAGGAGTGCGCCCACATTCTGGAACGGCTTCACTTCAGGACCGGTGTTGACGGGCGCTATTACTGCCGGCCATTGATCGAGTACCAGAATCTCGATACCTGGGGCAAGATGAACGACGTCTGGATAGAGGTCGCCGAGCAGCTCGGCGAAAGGGCCATCGATTGCGTTCTCAAGACGGCTGGCGTGGGCCGCGACCAAATCGGCGCACTGTTCTTTGTTTCGGTCACAGGGGTTTCCAGCCCGTCGATCGACGCGCGGCTGGTCAACAAAATGAAGCTCAACCCGAATCTGAAGCGCAATCCCATTTTTGGACTGGGTTGCGTGGCCGGGGCGGCCGGTTTGGCGCGGGCCGCCGACTATGTTCGCGCCTACCCCGACCAGATCGCGATATTGCTGTCTGTCGAGCTCTGCTCGCTTACCTGGCAACGCGGCGACACTAATCCGGCCGCGCTGATCGCATCGGGGTTGTTCGGCGATGGTGCGGTGGCGGTGCTGATCGCCGGGGCCAACGTGAGGCTTCCCGGGCCGAATCTTGTCGCCAGTACTCAGGTCTTCTACCCAGACACGCAGGACGTTATGGGTTGGAAGATCTCCGAGAAGGGCTTTCAAGTGATTCTTTCGCCGGAAGTGCCGAATGTCGTTCTCAATAACCTGGGCAAGAATGTCGACGATTTTCTGGCTACGCGGGGATTGCAGCGCTCCGACATCGGCTCCTGGATCATGCACACGGGCGGTCCCAAGGTGCTCGAAGCGACCGCTGAGGCGCTTGGGCTAAAGAACGGCGAGCTGGATGTTTCCTGGCAGGCGCTGAAGCGGGTGGGTAATCTCTCCTCCGGCTCGGTGCTAGTGGTGCTGGATGAGGTGATGAAGAACCGTCGGCCGGCTCCGGGAACCAAGAGTATTCTGGCGGCCATGGGTCCAGGTTTCTGCGCGGAGATGTCGTTGTTGGAGTGGTAAGTCTTACGCTACGACAGTAGTCAGATGTGCTGGATGTTACTGCAAGGCTGGGCCCTGTAGCGCGTGGGCACATTCCCGGCAAGATGTTGCGGAATGTCATTCTAATGTCCTGCTATTGCCACGTCTTTGTCATTTCGGTTTCCGGCGGTTCCAAAGCCTTAGGAAGCGAGCTACGCTGAGGATGGAACAGATGGCTAATCGTGATGCCCGCGTGCGAACTTCAATTAGAACTGCGACCCCGCTGACATGCGACGTCCTGGTGGTCGGTGGTGGTCCCGCAGGGTTGGCCGCGGGCATTGCGTTGCGGCAGCGCGGGCTGGACGTGGTGGTCGCGGATGCCCTTATACCCCCAATCGACAAAGCATGCGGCGAAGGACTGGCGCCAGATTCGTGCCGTGACCTTTTGGGGTTGGGAGTTGTGTTGAGCGGCGGCCACCGATTTTCCGGAATTCATTTTGCGAATCGACGAGCTGGGAGCCAAGATCTGGCGACTGCTCGATTCTCGACTGGACACGGTGTGGGAATCCGGCGCGTCGATTTACATAGGCAGCTAATGGAGCGCGCCGCAGCGATTGGCGTCCGCATGAAGTGGGGCTCGCGGGTGGATCTTGGTCCTGTCACGACCAGCGGGCACGAGGTGACCGTCGGCGGCGTGGCCTGTGCTTATCGCTACCTGGTCGGCGCCGATGGGGAAGCATCACGGGTGCGCCGCTGGGCAGGCCTGGAGCGCGGGTCGCTCCGTAGTGAGCGCCTCGGTTTCCGACGTCATTATCGTGTGGCTCCATGGAGCGATGCGGTCGAGGTCCACTGGTGTGACCTGGGGCAGGCGTACGTGACACCGGTTGCCGATGACGAGGTTTGCGTGGCAGCCATCACCAGCAGACGTGTGCGCAACCTGGATTCGATACTTGAGGGTCTACCGTACCTACGGGGCAAGCTCCCCGGACAGGCCGTCGCGGGGCACGATCGCGGTGGGGTAACCACGACCCGCCGCCTGCGCCGGGTGACATCGGGGAATGTGGCCTTAGTCGGAGATGCTTCAGGCTCGGCCGACGCGATTACCGGCACCGGGATGGGATCGGCATTCCGGGAGGCCTTGCTTCTGGCCAAGGCGCTCGGTCGCGATGCAATCGCTGACTATGAGCGCGGACATGATGAGATATTGGCAATGCATCAGGCCATGGCGTCAATCATGACCTCGATGGACCGCTGGCCGTGGTGGCGCGACCGGGTGTTGCGCATGCTGGCCGATAGTCCCGATCTCTTTGCGCGGATGCTGGCAGTGCATACTGAGGATGAGTCTCTGACCCACTTTACAGCTACTCAGGGAGTTCGACTTGGTGTCCGGATGTTGATACCTGAAAGCAGGCCTTCCGTGCCGCCGGAATCTACGTCGGTCGATGCCTATCAACGTATCGCATGAACGAGAGCGGCTGTACCTGAGTTTGCATCGGAAGGTGGGTTGTTCAGCGGCCGGAAATCTTCACTGGAGCCTCATGTACATAGGTAGACGGTTTTGTGTGCTGATCCTTGGTCTGGTCGTGCTGTCGCAGGTTGCTGCTCAGGCCCAGACGGCGAAGGTGACGGTACGGCTTGACCCGATGACTACTGAGATTCACTGGACGTTGAGCGGGAACACCCATACGACTCATGGGAGCTTCCGGCTTAAGAGTGGACAGGTCAGCTTTGACTCTGGAACCGGAGCTGCTGCAGGCGAGCTTCTGGTCGACCTGGCCACGGGGGAGAGCGGTAATGAGAGCCGCGATTCCAAAATGCAGACGGTCGTTCTGGAATCGAGCAAATATCCGGAAGCATTCTTTCATCCCCAGAAAGTGACCGGTGCGCCGAAGCCGGGGGTAACGGAAGCTATGACCGCCGAAGGCACGTTCAACATTCATGGCGCGGACCATCCGTTGAAGCTCGACATTCAGGTCAAACTTGATGGAAATCAGGCAACCGCGATCACCCATTTCAGCGTCCCTTATGTGGCCTGGGGAATGAAGGACCCGAGTAGTTTTATACTGCGTGTCGGCAAAGAAGTGAACATCGACATAGTGGCACACGGGACGGTCGAAGGATTGTCCGCGAAGTAACGGATGACTATGTTCGAGGGACGAGTTGAGGGCGAGCATGAAGGAGTCAAGAGGCGCCGCGATCAAAACGACGCTGGCTTGCGGAGTATCGTTGGCCATTCTGATGGCTGCCGGATGCAGTAGTCATCCCACCGACCAACAGGTGCAACAGAAGGCCGCTGAGACCACACAGCAGGTCAAGCAGGATGCGCAGCAGGCGGCGAGCCAGGCTCGAGCGGCGGCTGCCAATGCCGAGGACAAGATCAATGCGGTAGCGGCGGGGGTTAAGCAGGGGCTGAACGGTGGTCCGCCCAGCATCAACCTCAATACCGCCAGCACGACGCAGCTGGAGACGCTGCCGGGAATCTCCCCAGCCAGAGCGCACAAGATCGTTGCCGGGCGGCCATACTCAAGGCCGAACGATCTGGTGAGGAAAAATGTCCTGACTCAGGAAGAATTCGACCGGATTTCAGGTAAAGTGCAAGCGCAGTAGAGGCTTGCGCGGCGTTTCGAGTCATTCGGAGTCCTGCTGGCGCTCTCGCGCATCAAAGGGAATAGTGTGCAAAACTGCATTTCGGGTGATAAACCGTCCCGTTCGCTGGGAAGCGTTGTGACCCAGGGGCGGCTGGGTTTACACTTGAATCAGCAGGAATTTCAGGAGATACAATTATGGCAACCACCACCGTTCAGCCTTCCACGATTGCGCCGCCGGCGCCCGATACCTTCAAGTCTGTGCCGCCTCTGACGTTGAGTGATGCGGCAGTGGCAAAGGTACGTGAGATCATGGCGACCCAGGATCCGCTTCCGGCCGGATTGCGTATTGGCGTCGTGGGTGGCGGCTGCTCCGGATTTCAATACTCGATGTCGTTCGAGAACCAGGCCGGCATGATGGACAAGGTGTTCAGCTTTGGCGCTCTGAAGGTGTTCGTCGACGCGACGTCGCTGATGTACCTCAATGGCTGTGTAGTCGATTACGTCGAGACACTCGAGGCGGCGGGGTTCAAGTTCGAGAACCCGAACACCAAGAGCACGTGCGGATGCGGGTCTTCGTTCAGCGTCTAGTGGATTTTCGAGAAAATTAGCAAAAGGGCCCCGGCAACCCCCGGGGCCCTTTTGCGTTCAGATTAGCATTAGCGCAATTTGTTCAACGCTAGAAACTTTTTCTCAGAAGTGGGTAGAATCCAGTGGCTGTCCGTTTGTACCGCCGCTCAAATCCGCGCCCTTGAGATATTCACAGCAGCCGGGCAATGAGGATGAGCAGGCAGAAAGAAGGAAGGATGCGCACCAAGTCTGCTATTTACTCGTTGCTGTTTTCGCTGATGTTACTCATTTTCTCCCATAGTGCGTTCGCTCAAATCGGCATTGGAATTTCCGTGAACTTCGGCCCTCCGCCGCTGCCCGTCTATGAGCAGCCCATTTGTCCCGCAGAAGGTTACCTTTGGACGCCGGGCTACTGGGCCTACGATCCCCTCTATGGCTACTACTGGGTGCCTGGGACATGGGTACTGGCACCTCAAGTCGGGTTCCTGTGGACTCCAGGCTACTGGGGCTGGGGCGGAGGAGCTTTCTTCTGGCATCAAGGCTATTGGGGAGCGCATGTTGGCTTCTACGGAGGCATCAACTACGGATTTGGCTACGGCGGGGTTGGCTATGAGGGCGGCCGTTGGGAAAATGGTCACTTCGCCTACAACACCTACGTGAACCATGTGAACACCACGGTTATTCACAACACCTACAATACGACGGTGGTTAATAACGTCACCGTGAATCATGTGAGCTATAACGGCGGCACGGGTGGCATCGAAGCGAGGCCCACACCTCAAGAAGAGTCGTATGCTCGGGGGAACCATATTCCTCCGGTAGCCGCACAAACGCAGCATCGTGAGGCAGCACGCAGCAATCCTGAATTGCGGGCTAGCGCCAATCACGGCGTGCCGCCGATCGCAGCGACGTCGCGACCGGGTGACTTCAAGACCGGTGTTGTGCCCACTCGAGCAGCGGGCGGCGAATACAAGGCCCCGGCGTCGGCTCCTCCGAAGGATGCGACCGACTTGCAGCAGCACAAGTACACGGCGCCCGCCACTGGCAACGCTGACGCCGACAAGAAAAATCAGCAGCAACAGGATCAGCTGGCCGCCAAGCAGGCACAAGAGCATCAGCAACTACAGCAACAGCAGGAAAGGGAACACCAGGAGGCAGTGCAGAAAAACTACAACGACCAGCAGAAAGAACAGATGGAAGAACGTCACGCTCAGCAAACGCAACAGCTGGAACAGAGGCACGCTACTGAGCAAAGGCAAATGCAACAGCACCAGGCGCCGCAGCGCCAGGCCCCACCGCCGCAGCACGAAAGTGCTCCAAAGCAGCATTGATCGGGGGTGTAGCAAGGGGCTCTTGAGGTCTCAGGGAACCTAATCTGAAAGGGGGTGGGCACCGAGAATTGCTTTCGCGGGGCCTTCTCCTTTTTCTTTTTTGTGTGCTCTGCCGACAATCCTACATATCGCAGTTAGAACTCGATCAGTTTCGACGGTCCCCGGACTGCTGCGACGAAGCCAGCGGCGAAGCTGATCACGGCGCAGAAGAGAAACACGGCCAGGGCAGCGCGGAAGACTCTAGAGACCCAGGTTTTTTCTGCCTCTGGGCGCGGCGATTGTCGATAGGCTTCGACCAGGCCCAGAAGCGGGCGAGGGGAATTGAGATGGGCGAAACGATAGTCCGGAACCTTTAACTTCATCCAAATGTAGGAGGCGACGAGCACGATGCCACTGGCTAAGGTCGCGATTTCATTGAATTCAAAGAGGCGCGCCACTTGCATAGTGCCATCATAGCTGGTCGCAACTAACGGCCTGGCTGGCCTCTGACTCGCGATCCTCGCGAAGTTATTACAGGGCTGCTACTGTTGCGGCGGGTCCATCTGCACCGGCGGGGCAGGATTGGGGTTCGGACTCGGGTTGTTGTTCGGCGGGTTGCCGTTTCCGGAATTGTTGTTGGCGCCCGAGTTGTTGTTCGAGCTGGAGTTGCCGTTATTTGAGTTAGAGCTCGTGCCCGAAGAACTGCCACAGCCGGAGCCGGAACTACTGCCGAAGGTTGATCCTGAGCTACTGCCGAAGGTTGATCCTGAGCTGCTGCCGAAGGTTGATCCTGAGCTGCTACCGAAGCTGTTGCCAAAGGTTGAGCTGGAGGTGCTTCCTCCACAATTGCTGCCGAAGGCGTTGTTGGTACCGTTTTGTCCGGCGATGCCCATGCCGGTATTGCCGCCGAGGCCGCCGAGGTCAGTCTGGGGGTTGTAGACGAACTCCCACTCGTTGTAGTGCTTTTGTTTTTGGTACTCGCGGATCGACTCCTTGGTGACGATGCTGGCCACACCGATGATCGGGCCTGTGCTGCCGATCGGCGATCCGTTGCTGGAGGTTAGAGTGCTGTTGCCGAGGCCGGCGGGACCTCCGGTGTTGGTGCTGCCGAATCCGGAGCCGGACTGGCCGGGAGTCCCGGTCCCGCCTGGCCCGGTGCCTGAGCTGGGGTCGGTGGGGGAGCCGGTCTGGCCAGTGCTGCCCATTGCCCCGCCACTACTCCCAAAGCTATTGCCAAAGCTCGAACCACCGCTGCTGCCAAAACTATTACCGAAACTAGAACCGCTTTGGCTCCCTCCAAAAGCTGAGCCGGTGTTGCTGCCGAAGGCTGAACCCGATTGGCCGTTGCTTCCAGGGGTGCCAGCGTTCCCGGCGCCGGCTACCCCGAGCGGCTGGCCGAAGAGCCCGGTCGGCTGGGCTTTCAATGGTTCTCCATAGTGGATGAGCCGCCAGTCGGGCTTGCCGGTGAATGGATCTGGGTACTTCTTGCGCAGGAAGCGAATGTTGTTGGTGTTTTCGAGTTGGTCGAGGGTGGTCGGATAATGCCCGAATTTCTTGTAATAGAGCTTGATAGCGCGAGTGTACTGCATTCCGCGGTGGTAGAGCTCCAGCTCTTTGTCGCGCTTTATCGAAGTGGCGATCTTGGGGGCGGCCATTGCCAGCATGATCAGTACGACGACGACCAGAAAGAGCACGCCGATGAGCACGAAGCCGTCTTCAGAGGCTGGTGCCCGCTGGTCGGTCGTTTTTGCGCTGGCTCGCATCGGTGTTCTCCACTGCCTCAGTTTGCTATTAGCGGCAGGCTCTGAGTGTTGGCGTAAGGAATGTCTTCTACCTGTATCGATGTGGGAGCGATCTTGACGACTTTATAGCGATGGTCGACGACCTCGCCTTCCGAGGCGATGAAGACGTCGTCTCCTTTGAGCAGGAAGGCGCGGCGTGCTCCGCTCTGCCGGGCGGAGAAGCCGAAGAACTTCAGATCGATCGGCGGTGGTGGCGCCGGCGGCGGCGGGCCGATCGGGATGCTTGCTTGTTGCTCGTTTCGCGGCGTCTTGACTGGTTTGGGGATATCAACGGGCACGGAGGTCAGCGAGAAGATGTTGCGGCCGTTGCCGGTGTATTCGAGCGACTCGGCCTGGGCCATCAGCTCGGGATGGAGAGTGGGGTCGAGATTAACGGCGGTGCTGGAGAGCTTGGTCGCCTCGTGCGAAGTGTTCGATGAGGGTGCGGGGCGCACTGGAGTCTCTACGGCTACCCGAGGCGGCGCGGGCGCAGGGGTGCTGCCGCTGAAGCTGTCCTTGAAGGTATAGATCGCGAGGCCCAGCACGACAACGCCGAGGCCGCTGGCGATGTAGACCTTCTTCTTGTCTTCGGCGCCTAGTTTGAGGGCCATCAGCGTCCCTCCACGATAGGTCGAGTTGGGCCGATAGGAGTCGGCCTCAGGGACGACTGATCGGTCGCGCCTTCTGTCTTGGGCGCAGGCTGGTCGCCGTTTGGTTCGCCGCCGGGTTCCGAAGACGGGGGCAACTGGCTGGCGTCGGCGGCGTGGAGATAGGTGTTCAGGCGAAGGCGCAAGTTTACCAGCCCGCCTTGCTGGCCGGTGAGCGTAACCGCGCTGATGACAAAGAAGCTCTTGTCGCGCTCCAGGCCGTTCATGAAGTGCATGATGCCGGAATATTCGCCGGCCAGGTTGGCGTCGATGCGCAGTTCGGCCAGTCCCTCGAGAGCGGGCGTCTGGGTGTAGCCGGCGCGGGTGAGGCGGATGTTGTTCTTCTGGGCCAGAGCGCCGAGCTCGGCGAGGATCGAGGAGTAGTTGGCGGGAATCCGCTGGGCGTAAAACTTGTCGGCGTCCTTGCGGGACTGGTCGACCTTCTCCGGAAGTCCGTTGAGCCGGGCCGTCTGCACGCGCAGTTGGGCGAGCTGCAATTGGGCCTGTTGAAGCTGATCCTGGCGGCTGGAGCCGAGGTCGCGGAGGGCCAAGCCGAGGCGAACCAGCAACACGACGTTCAGGATAGCGAGGAGGGCCACACCAGCGATGTGCAGATTTAGCTGGTTGAAGGCGCCGGTGGGCAGCTTGATGGGATCGCTGAGCTTCATTGCGCCCCCTTCGGCGATGGATGTGGCCGGGCGGGCGCCATGGGAACAGAAGGCGGCGCATGCTTGTGATGGGCGGCTGGGCCCGGTGTTGCAGCTTTTGTCTCCGGCTTGGGAGCAGGAGACTGGCCATCCGTGGGCGTTTCGTTGGCTCCGGTTTTCGCCGTCTCGCGGTCAGGGAGCGGGTTAAATTCCGCCAACACATCGAAGTTGACGTTGGTGGGGGCGTTGGACTGGAAATTGGCCTGGTTGCCAGTGGTTGTGGTCTCCAGCGACTCACTGGCCAGCCTCGGCTGCAGGAAGCGGCGGGAGTGTTCGAGGTTCCGCACCAGATCGACGGCGCGATCACGCTGGCCATTGACGCGCAGACGGATGGTGACGGCGCCGGACTTTGTGTTGATCTCGGGGTCGATATTCATGACCTGGACTCCGGCGGGCAGCACGGTTTCGAGGTCCATCATGACCGCCGTCCAGGAGAAGGCTTTCTCTGCGAAGAGCTGGTTGAGAAACGCGGCCTGAGTGAGAACGGCGGCGTTTTGCGGTTGGCGCATCAAGGCCTGATAGCTGCGCTGCTGGTTCTCCAAGCGATGAATGCTGTCCTCGACAGCCTGGAGTTTCGCGTTGGCTATGGCGGCCTTGCGCTGCTCGACCCGAAGCAGCAACCAGAGCGGAATCGCAACCAGGAGCAGGATCGCCATCAGCCGGCGTAACCGGGCGTAGAGCGGCCGGAGTTCGATGAATGGCTTGGAGGCGAGATTGAGGGTGATGCGCATTGGATATCTAAGGCAACCTTCAGTTTACTCGGCAATCAATTCGAAAGCGCGCCGGTGACTCCGGCCAGTAGGCCAATTGGCACCGGGCTGGCGACTCCCGGCAGGGGGGGCTCGACCAGATCGCGGATTCTAATCTGGGGCGAACCCCATTCGGATTGGCTTAGGGTGGCTCCGAAGCCGACCGCGCCGCCGGGTCCGACGTAGAAGAGAGATTCGAGTGGGGTGCGGAGCGAATCCTCAAAATAGGCGATGGCCACGGAGACCGCCTGCTGAATGTCGGGGATGTCCTTGGCGGCAGCTTCGGGAAGGTCGAGGGTGCGGTGCAGCAGGACTTCGTTCTGTTTGGTGATTGCGGTGGTAATGCAGACCGCGTTCTGGTTGACGACCAGCGCGTCTGTGTTATCGGGAACCGCGGCGATTGCGCAAAGTGTGCTGGGTAGCACTGCGCCCGGCTCATAGCCGGCTTCGCGGACAACGGCTTCATATTCGGCGAGCACCGCCTGAGGAGTGACTGCTACGAGCGCGCGCACCTGGTTGGACTCGCGGGTCATGACCTGATAGCTGATGGCCGCGTCATCGACCTCGAAGGGTAAGAGCTTGCGCAGGCGAAAGCGGATGATCGGGAGGGCTTCGGCGAGCTTCTCGGGGAGAGAGTCAAAATCCAAGAGCAGGACGCGGACGGAGGCGTCGGCGATGACCAGGGTGAGCTTGCGGTCGCGCTCGACGACCTGATCGAGCGCCTTGCGGAGAGCGGCGACGATGCGCGCTGGCTGAGGGAAGTTAGGCGCGTTGAGCGCGGGAACAACGGAGCCGGGCAGGAGTGGCGCGAAAGAAGTTATGGCGGCCGTGTCGAACGAGTTCTGCTGCCGTGCGGCGACGACGCCCTCGAGTGTGATCTCGCAGGCGAGGCGGGGGCGGAGGGTGACGGCGGAGTGTTGCGGAAATATTCTGAGGCGCTTTGGCATTAGCGGTTTGCCTCGATGAAGGTGACCTTGTTGATCTCGCGGAGCGAGGTGAGTCCGCGCTTGACCCGGTCTATGGCCGATTCGCGGAGGAAGCTCATGCCCTCGGCCTTGGCCAGCCGGCGGACCTCGGAGGCTGGTTTCTTTTCGAGAATGATCTCGCGGATCGGGTCGGTGAGGTCGAGCAGCTCGTGGATCGCGGTACGGCCGCGGAAGCCGGTGCCTCCGCACTCGATGCAGCCGGTGCCTTCGCGGAATTCAAAATTGCGCCACTCGTCGAGGTCGAGCCCGCTTTGGATGAGCGTCGCTTCGTCGTGCTTGACGGGGCGCGCGCAGAAGTCGCAGGTGAGGCGGACGAGCCGCTGAGCGAGGATGCAGTTCAGCGCGGAGACGAAGTTGTAGACCTCGACACCCATATTGAGGAAGCGTCCGAGGACGTCGACGACGTTGTTGGCGTGGACTGTGGTGAAGACGAGGTGTCCGGTGAGCGCCGAGTTAATGGCGATCTGCGCGGTCTCCTGGTCACGGATTTCGCCGACCAGGATTTTGTCGGGGTCGTGGCGCAGGATCGACCGCAGGCCGCGGGCGAAAGTCAGGCCTTTTTTCTCGTTGACCGGAATCTGGGTGATGCCGCGAATCTGGTACTCGACAGGGTCTTCGATGGTGATGATTTTGTCTTCGTCGGACTTGATCTCGTTGAGCGCGGCATAGAGGGTCGTCGTTTTGCCGGAGCCGGTTGGGCCGGTGACGAGCACCATGCCGTAAGGTTCGCGAATATAGCGGCGGAAGCGGTAGAGGTCGTCATCGGCGAAACCGACAACGTCAAGGGTGAGCTTGGAAAACTTCTCGCTCATCGACTCCTTGTCGAGCACACGGAGCACTGCGTTTTCGCCATGCACGGTGGGCATGATGGAGACGCGGAAGTCGATCAGACGGCCTTTGTAGCGAACGCGGAAACGGCCGTCCTGGGGGACGCGGCGCTCGGCGATGTCGAGCTCGCTCATGACCTTGATGCGCGAGAGGATGGTCTGGTGATGTTCGCGGGCGATGGGCGCCATCGCCGCCTGCAAAACGCCGTCGATGCGGTACTTCACGTGCAGGCTGTCGTCGTAGGTCTCGATGTGAATGTCGGAGGCGCGGCGCTCGAGGGCGGTGAAGATGGTGGTGTCGACGAGGCGGATGATCGGGCTGATGTCTTCTTCGGAGGTCAGCTTCTCTATCGAGATGTTTTCGTCGGGGTTCTCGTCGGAGGGGATGACGTCGAATGTAAGTCCCTCGGTGGCTTCGTCGAGAACGCGCTGCGATTGCTCGGTCTTCTTGAGCAGGTCGGTGATCTGGGTGAGGGTCGCGACCTTGGTGATGATGCGCTGTCCGAGGAGTCCCGAGATCTCGTCGAGAACCATGAGCCGGCTGGGGTCGGCGACGGCGATGACGAGGCGGTCGTCGTGCTGTTCGAGCGGCACGAAGTTGTAGCGGAACATCAGGTCGACGGGGACGGCGCGGACGACTTCGTGTTGAATCTTGTAGTGCTTGAGGTCGATGAATTCGCAGCGGTAGCGCCGCGCGAGGGATTGCGCGGTGAGGGTCTCGTCGAGTTCGGTCGGGAGTGTGAGTACGCTTGCGTCTGCCATCTATGAATTCAGCCTCGGCTCTAATGCCCCTGCATGGCGCCAACCTGCCCTAGAGAGAAGATCGGCAGGTATAGCGCAATCAGGATGGTTACCACCACAATGCCCATGATGATCAGGATCGCCGGCTCAATCAGCGACAGTGCCGCCGTCAGGCCGTTTTGGACATCTTCTTCAAAAAACTCTGCGACAGAATTCAGCATCTGCGGCAACGCGCCGGTCGATTCGCCGACCTCGATCATTTCGGTCGAGAGCTCGGGGAAGATTCCGGTCTGCTTGAGGCTGGTCGCGAGGCCTTTGCCTTCGCGAACCCTCCCCACCGATGTAAAGACGGCTCTGGCGATGCTTTTGCTCGAAATGGAGCGAGCTGAGGTTTCAAGTGACGGAACCAGAGGGAGGCCTCCGGTGAGCAGGGTTGACAGCGTCCGGGCAAAAAGGGCGACCTGGTACTTGAGCCAGATGGCGCCAAAGATCGGCATGCGGACGCGGATAGCGTCAATGCGGGAGGCGCCGGCCTCGGTGGAGCTCCATCGCAGGATGCCATAGACGATAGCGGCGATGGCGGGAATCACGTATATGGCGTAGTGTTGCGCGCCGGTGCCGACGGCGAGCAGCGCCAGAGTGATGCTGGGAAGTTTTGTGCCCATCGAGTCATAGAGCTTGGCAAACTGGGGCACGACAAAGGTGATGAGGAAGATAAAGAGCAGAACCACCATTCCCATCAGCAACGCCGGATAGACGAGCGACGCGAGGAGCTTCTTGCGAAAGCTGAGCGAGATGCGTTGGAAGGAGAGAAAACGGCTGAGCACCTCTTCGAGGTTGCCGGAGCGTTCGCCGGCGAGCAGGGTAGTGGTGTAGATGATGGGGAATCCGCCCTGGGCCTCGAAGGCGGAGGAGATGGATTCGCCGGTGCGCACCCTGGCAGCGACATTTTGCAGCTGGGCGGCGAAGTTGGGGTTCTTCTGCTGCTTGGCGAGCATTTCGAGCGAGCCCAGGATGGGCAGACCGGCGCGTACGAGGGTGAGGAACTGCTCGTTGAAGATGATGAACTGCTCGAGCTTGGCTTTTTTGCGCTTGCCGGTGAATCCCCGGGGCTTGACCGAGTAGACGTAGTAGCCGGCTGTGGTGAACTTTGAGCGCAACTCCTCAGCGGAGGAGGCGGACTGGGTCTGCTCCTGGATGTGGCCGCGTTCATCGGCGAGTTTGATTACGAATTCTGCCATTGGCTAGTTCATCGGAAAACCAGGCCTCAAAATCGAGACCTGGGGCACCCCGCATTCATCTATTTTCCTGGAACTCCCGCTGCTTTCAACGATACCAGCTTGGCGATGCGGCCCTCGGGGCCGACGACCCAGGGGAGACTGAGGGCATTCCAGTTCCCGTTGTCGAGCGGTTGCCAGGTCTTGCCGTCGTCCCTGGAAACATCTGAACCATTCGTCCCGACAGCGACCCATGCTTTGTCGGCCGCGTCCCAGGCGACGGCGGAGCGATAGCCGTGAGGTGGTTTTGTGGCGGCTGTCCAGGTTTTGCCTCCGTCGTTGGTGTAGGCGGCGGTTCCGTTGGATTCATTGGGTTTCTTGTAGTCTCCGCCTACAGCGATGCCGTGGTCCTGGTCGCGAAATGCTAGTGAAAAGACGCCAGATGAGTCTGTTCCGCTCGTGAGTGGAACAGAGACAGCGTCGAGAAGAGGCTGTCCACAGGTGGTGCATGCCGGGGTGTTCAGGTAACCGCTGAAGACAACGGCACCGCCCTTGCCGCCCACGCCTATCCACGTTCTTACTTCGCCTGGCGTCGGAGTTCTGACGAAGGCTATAGAGGAATTGCTGGCGGCAAAGGCGCCAAATCTCGTGGAATCTATCTGCGGGCCGGCAATGTCGGTATGGGAGTAACTGCTGCGATTGATCACGGAGATCCGGATGATTTTGAAACTGCCGTTGACTGGGTCACCAAGCAAGTAGCCCAGATTCGGGAATGCGAACACCATGGCATCCCAAAAACCATCCTTGTCCGGGTTGGTGTAGAGCAGCTTCCAACTGGAACATCCATCGGTCGTCTCGTAGAGCCGCGAGAGGTCGCCTTGGCCGGAGGACATCGCAACCGCAGTGTCCGTGTCCCAGGCCCAGATGCCGCGGAAGTCGAGCTTCTCGGCTCCAGGAGGCATAGCGCAGGATTGCCACATGTAGCCGCCATCTTCGGTGCGGAGGATCGTGCCGTTGGTTCCGCTGGCCCACGCGACTCCGTTTCCGACGGCGTGGATGCCGCGGAGGCCGGCTTTGGTGGTGGAGTTTTGGAGTTCCCAAGGGGTGGTAGCTTGGGCGGCTGCGTCTGGTTTGGAGGTGACTTGTTGTGCGACGCCCCGATCGGAGCCGAAGAAAAGCGCCGCGAAGGCGAGCGACAATGCGGCGGAGATGGGGAGAGTAACAGAGCCCGGTTTCATCGCGACTATTCTTTAATTCTATAGATCGCTGAAACCGCAGATCTCTCCACTCCGCTTCGCTCCGGTCGAGGTGACAATCTTGAGGTTGTGGCTTAAGGGAAGCGCTAGCTCTTGGCAACACCCTTAGTGAAGTTAGTGAAGTGTTCCGCCGGCAATGCTCGCAGCCTCTCTGCCGCGCTTTCCGGGGTGATGTCGCGTTGGGGCATTCCGAGCAACTCAAAACCGACCATGAACTTGCGTACCGTCGCTGAGCGCAGCAGGGGCGGATAGAAGTGAGCGTGGAAGTGCCATTCGTCGTGCGGCTGGCCGTCGGTAGGGCTTTGGTGGAATCCCATTGTGTAGGGGAAGCTGGTCGAGAAGAGGTTGTCGTAGCGTGTGGTCGTTTGTTTGAGAATGTCGGCGAGCTGCGTCTTTTGATCGTCGCTGAAGTCGTGGAGGGAGCGCAGGTGCGACTTGGACAGCACCAGTGCCTCGAAGGGCCAGACTGCCCACCAGGGGACGACGGCGAGGAAGCCTTCGTTTTCGCAGACGACGCGGGAAGTTGAGCCGGCGTCGTCGTCCTGTTCGACTTTGAGGTAATCGCAGAGGAGACACGTTCCGTGCTGGTGCTGGTGTTCGAGCTGCGCGGCGGTTTCGACGGCCGGCTCGTCGGGGACGTGTTCGGTGGCCCAGATCTGGCAGTGCGGGTGTGGGTTGCTCGCGCCCATCATCGCGCCGCGATTCTCGAAGATCTGAACGTGGTTGATTTCGTGCATGCGTCCGAGGTAGGCATATTGGGTCGCCCAGGCGTCGACCACCAGGCGAATGTCGTGGGGCTCCATGCGCGCGAGGGTGAGGCTGTGGTCGGGGTGGAAGCAGAGCACGCGGCAGACGCCCCGTTCGCGCTCGGCTTTGAGCAGCGAGGGCCAACCTTCGGTTGCCGGTGCAGGGGAATCGGGGAGCAACGCGGCGTAGTCATTGTCGAAGGCGTAGACATGTTCGTAGACGGGAGTCTTCGCGCCCCCAGCGCGTTCGTTGCCGGGGCAGAGATAGCAGGCTGGGTCGTAATGGACGTCGGAGAATCCTGAGGCGGTATTGACCTCGCCTTGCCACGGGCGCTGGGTGCGGTGCGGCGAGACCAGGATCCATTGTTTGCGCAGCGGATTGTAGCGGCGATGCGGGGATTGAAAGGCCGGTTCGGACATAGCGACTCCTCGATTGCTTTCAGTGGGTCGGCTTATTGGGGACGGGAGCGGTGGCTAAATACATCTCGGCGAAGCGATGGCTGTATTCGTCGAGAAGCATCGCGACCCGCTGCGGATCGGGTGACTTGACGATGAGTCCGGCGTGATGGGGCTTCTGAATGCGGTGTACGATTTCGGGCGCGTCGAAGCTGGAAGTGTCTGGGTGTTCGGTGCGAGCGAGACAGAGGACGCTGCCGGCGTAGGAATATTTCCGCTCCGGCAGGACGTAGGGAACGCCGCGGAGCGAGGAGACTTCGATGCGTGCCCACTCTGCCCAGAGGTTCAAGCCGGTGGAATGCTCGACGAGATCCGAGATGAATGCGCCACCGACGCGCGCGGCGGCTTCGAGGAAGTAGTATTGTCCGCCGTCATGAGACTTGATGTATTCGGCATGAGTGACACCACGGACCATACCTAACCCGGGAACAAGTTTCTCGTTGAGCGCGACCAGCGCTTTGGATTCGCCTGACTCGCGATTGACGGTGCGGGTGGTGAATACTCCGCCCTCGTGCATGACCTGCATTGGCGGCTTGCCGTAGCGGTTGACCTCGGAGAAGACTACTTGGCGTTCGCTGGTGATCGAATCGACGTGGAAGATGTCGCCGGGGACGAAGCGCTCGAGGAGGAAGTTGCTCTGTTCGTCGCCGAGTTCGTCGAGGGTGCGCCAGAGGCGTTCGGGCTCGTGGATTTTGCGGATGCCGATGGCCGAGGCCTCGGCACGCGGCTTGAGCACCCACGGAGCGGGCACGCTGTCCATATAGGCACGGAGGTCGTCGTAGTTCAGGATGCCGACGAATTCGGGAACCAGGATTCCGGCGCGCTTGGCCTGATGGCGCATAGCGAGCTTGTCGCGGAAGTAGGCGGTGGTGGTGAGTCCCATGCCGGGAATGCGCATGTGCTCGCGGAGGTGGGCGGCGGTGTGCATATCGAATTCGTCGAGCGCGACGGTGCGCTCGAACTTCAGTCTTCGCGCGAGCCAGGTGACGGTGTTGGTGATCTGATCGCGCGTGAGGCCGTCGGGCATGGTGTGGAACTCGTGCAGGATCTCGTAGGGCCAGTCGCCGTGCTTGTGTTGGTTGACGGTCAGCAGCACCACGCGGCAGCCCATGGCGGCGGCCTGACGCATGAAGGCTTGTCCTTTTTCATAGGAGGTAAAGCAGAGAATGATTTCGCCATAAGAGCGGTCGCGTGCCGGGGACGCGGATGGGTTCGCCAGTTCTTCCGCCATAGCTATAGCACCTCGAAGACTCGACGTTTGTTACTGGATAGTTCTACCATAAGGTTCGAGAGCCCGAGGATCGAGGGTCCTCATGCCGGACCGATCGGGTTTCTGTAAGCCAACGTATGCTATCCGCCACTGAAATTGCGATTCTGCACGACCGCTGGACGGGCGAGTGGCATGCCGAACTGCCGCAGGCGGTGAACGATTCTGGCACCGACTTCCTGCAGACTGTCTTTGCCAACCACCTGGCCAACTTCAATATCTGGCACGCCGAGGATGAGGCGCGTCTGCCGGAGGCGAGCGACCACCGTGTCGCGCGGGCGAAGCATGCGATTGATCGGGAGAACCAGCGACGGAACGATTTCGCCGAGCTGTGCGACAGCATCCTGCTGGATAATCTGGATGGCAATCGGCTGCCGAATCCGGAGGCGGAGCTGCATACCGAGACACCGGGGCTGATTATCGACCGGCTCTCCATTCTCTCGCTCAAGCTGTTTCACACGGCGGAAGAAGTCTATCGCCTCGATGCGCCGCCGGGACACGCCGAGCGGAACCAGGAGCGGCACCAAATCTTGATCGAGCAATGCGACGACCTGGTGAAGGGCCTAGATCGGTTGTGGCAGCAGGTGCTTGCCGGGGAGCGGCGGTTCAAGCAGTACCGGCAACTGAAGATGTATAACGACCCTACGCTTAATCCGGTGCTCTACATGCACCACGGATAGCACAGGGGGCCGGCGCGTTCCTCTTACGAGAGTCAGGTTGACGCGAGAGGACGTTGTGGGTATAAAAACCTTCTCACAGGAAATTTACTGTTTCCGGCCGTCGGCAAATCCGGGTGGTGAGAGCCGGGAACGGCAAGACCGAGGGGGAAGTTCATACTTTGGCCCTAAAGCGGAGTAGTATGCAGGATGCGGCTCCAATTCACAACGCACGTCGCTCACCTCGGATCCTGGAGGGGAAGGTAAGTACAGTGGCCAACCCGACCCATCACCAATCGCTGCAGGCCTATCAGACCGGAATGCAACTCATGCAGGAAGGCAAGTTTGAGAAGGCTCGCGTGGTATTTGAGAAGCTTATCGCCACCGGTCCGGTCGAGGTGCTGGAACGCTGCCGGGTGTACCTCACGATATGCCACAGCAAGCTGACGGAATCGACGCGGAGCTTCGGCAGCCATGAGGAGCGGTATGACTACGCGATCTCGCTGCTCAATACTGGAGACTATAGCGAGGCACGGGACCACTTCGAGGCGATCGTGGACAGCAAGCCGTCCGCTGACTATGCCTACTACGGTCTGGCCGCGCTGGACAGCATGACCGGACAGGTGGAGGAATGCCTGGAGCATATGGCGAGGGCCATCGAGTTGAACCCTCGCAACCGCATCCAGGCGCGCACCGACACCGACTTTCATAACATGATCGAAGACCCCCGGTTCACGGAACTCTTATATCCTGAGATTCTGTGAGCACTGCGGCTTCGTTATTCTCCTCGATCGAGCAGCCCCGCTTGGATGTTGACACTCCCATTGCTGCCGTCGCTTCATCTACCGCTCCATTGCGGGTGGTGGCGATCGGCGGCGGGACGGGTCTGTCGACAATTCTTCGGGGCTTTCGGCACTTTGTGGCTTCACCGTCGGGGAGTGGCCAGGACGCGATTGCGACGGAGAGCGATCCTTGTCTGATTAGCGATCTTGCGGCCGTGGTCACGGTGACTGACGATGGAGGATCGAGTGGGCGGCTGCGCAAGGACTTCAATATCCTGCCGCCGGGCGACTTACGCAACTGCATGGTGGCGCTCTCGGAGGATGAGGGACTGATTTCGCGGCTATTTCGTCACCGATTTCAGGCCGGCGAGGGGCTGCAAGGGCACAGCTTCGGAAACCTGTTTGTGGCGGCGTTGACTGAGATGACGGGGGACTTCGCCCAGGCGATCCGGCTATCGTCGCAGGTTCTGGCTACTCGCGGGCATATCTATCCGGCGACGACGACCGACGTGACGCTGGTTGCGCGGATGGACGATGGGTCGATCGTGCGAGGCGAGACGAGCATAAGCGCCACCAAGCAAAGAATCGTTCAACTGATGATCGAACCGGAGAAGGTTGATCCCCTGCCGGAGACGCTGGAGGCCATCTCTCGCGCCGATGTGATCACGCTGGGCCCCGGGTCGCTTTATACGAGCTTGATTACCAACCTGCTGGTGCAGGGAATTCCTGAGGCGTTGGCCGAGGCGAGCGGAGTGCGAATTTATATCTCCAACCTGATGACGCAGGCCAATGAGAGTCTGAATCTGACCGCTTCGCAACACATTGAGAAGATTTATGAGCACGCGCGGGGGTCGATCTTCGACTATGCGATTGTGAATACCGCTCCGGTTTCAGATGAGCTGCGGGAGCGTTATGCGAGCGAGGGCGCAATTGCCATTGAACCAGATACCGAGCGTATTGAGGCGCTTGGAATCAAGTGCATTACCGGGGATTTCTCCGCTGAGGGTGGCGTACTGCGGCACGCTGCCGACCGAGTCGCGGAGACCGTGCTGCGGATTGGCGCCGATGTGAAGGCCGCCGGCGTCCGATAGACACCTGCCGCACGGCAAGAACCATTCGGCCTTCGATTCGAGTGGTTCGCTGGCGCCTCTTTCCAAACAGACGGTATTTTCTCTGATAATGGATGAATGAACGCCACGATCCTGGAAAAGCCATCCGCGCTGCGGCCTGAACGAGGAGCATCCCTTTTTCAGGTGCTGGTTGCGGTCAGCTTTTGCCACATGCTGAACGATCTGGTGCAGTCGCTGCTGCCCTCGGTCTATCCGATTTTCCAGGGTACGTTCCATCTCAGTTTTGGTCAGATTGGGTTGATTGCACTCGTCAATCAGATCACGGCCTCGCTGCTGCAGCCCTTCGTCGGCCTGTACACGGACCGCACCGCAGCGCCGTATTTTCTTCCGGTTGGGATGTCGGTTACGTTGACGGGCCTTTTGACTCTGGCCTTTGCGCCGACCTTTCCGTGGCTGCTAGTGGGCGCGGCGTTGGTTGGCGTTGGCTCGGCGGTCTTCCACCCAGAGTCGTCTCGGGTTGCGCGTATGGCATCGGGCGGTCAGCACGGATTTGCGCAGTCTTTCTTTCAGGTCGGCGGCAGCACCGGCACAGCTTTCGGACCGCTGCTGGCGGCCCTGGTTGTGCTGCCTCGGGGACAAGTGGGCATGGCGTGGTTCAGCATCTTCGCTCTGATTGGGATACTGGTGCTGATCAAGATCAGTAACTGGGCCAAGCGCCGGCGCAAGGCGCATCCCTCCCTAACCCATGCGGAGACTTCGCCTCATGCGGAGCTTCCGAAGCGGAAAGTGATCGTTGCGATGACAGTCCTGATGGCGCTCGTCTTTTCGAAATTCGTCTACCTATCCAGCCTGAGCAGTTATTACACCTTCTACCTGATCAGCCGGTTTCATCTGTCCGTGCAGAGTTCGCAATTGCATCTTTTCGCGTTTCTGGGAGCTGCTGCGGCTGGGACCTTCTTTGGTGGCCCGATCGGTGACCGCTTTGGGCGGAAGGGGGTGATATGGGGATCGATTCTCGGCGTATTGCCGTTTACGCTGGCGCTGCCTTATGCCAATCTCTTGTGGACCGGAATACTGAGTGTGATCATTGGGTTTGTGATCGCGTCGGCGTTCTCGGCGATTCTGGTCTACGCGCAGGAGCTGGTTCCTGGGCGGATCGGGATGATTTCGGGATTGTTCTTCGGGCTGGCCTTCGGGATGGGCGGCATAGGCGCGGCGGTGCTGGGCAAGCTTGCGGACATGACGAGCATTGTCTTCGTCTACCACGTCTGCGCCTTCCTGCCCGCGATCGGACTCCTGACCGGGCTGCTTCCGGATATCGAACCGCTGCACGGCGCCAGAGTTCATGTCGAAGAAGTCGATGCGTGTTCTTTCGGCGAATGAAGCCGTGTCCTTTTCAATGCATGCCGGTCAGAAACCTCGAAGCGAAGCGCGTCAGCTCGGCGCTGAAGGGTTGGCGAGATGCTGCCGCAATTCACTGGGTTGGTAGCAGTGGGCGAAGGCGGTATCGCGGGTGATGCGACCGGTGCGGACGAGTTCGGCGAGAGACTGCTCCATGGTTAACATGCCGTCGGAGCGGCCGGTGGAAATATGCTGGCGAATCTGGTGGTCCTGTCCGGTGCGGATCAGATTGCGAATTGCGCCGGTAGCCATCATGATTTCGATGGCGGGAAAACGGCGGGCGCCATCAGCACCGGGCACTAGCTGCTGGGAGATCACCGCCAACAGCGCCAGGGACAACTGCTGGCGTATCTGCGGCTGATTTTGGGTGGGAAAGCTGTCGAGGATGCGCGACATGGTCTGCGCGGCGTCGTTGGTGTGCAGCGACGAGAGAACCAGGTGGCCGGTCTCGGCTGCAGTCAAGGCCACTGCCATGGTTTCGGTATCGCGCATTTCTCCGACGAGGATCACATCGGGACTCTGTCGCAAGACCGCTCGCACTGAGTGGGCGAAGCTGGGAGTGTCGTGGCCGACCTCAATCTGTTCGATGATTGAGCCGCGATTGTTGTGCTGGTATTCGATGGGGTCTTCGATGGTGATGATATGGTCGCGGCGGCGGGCGTTGATGAGATCGATGAGCGCGGCGAGAGTCGAAGTCTTTCCGCAGCCGGTAGGGCCGGTGAGCAGCACCAGTCCTTGGCGCCGCTCGGTGAGCTGGGCCAGCGCCGTCGGAAGATGGAGAGTGTCGAGCGATGGTATTTGCGCAGGCAGCAGGCGAATGCTGGCCGCAAGCGTGCCGCGCTGGTAGTGGAAGTTGGCGCGGAATCTGCCCATCGTGCCGCGGACGAAGCAAAAATCCAGGGACTTGTTCCGCTGCAGCTCCTCGGATTGCTCGACAGTGAGCAGCGGGAGCAGGATGCCGCGAATGTCTTCGGAAGAGAGCGGCTTACCAGCGGACGGGGAAAGATTGCCGTTGATGCGGAAAGCAACCGGGGAGCCGGCGACGAGAATCATGTCGGAGGCGTAGCGCTGGACGGCGAAATTCAATAGCTGGTCAATCGACAATCGATCGATTGCAAGCCGCTCCGGTGACGCGCCATCGACGGTCTTGTTTGCTGGCGTGGAGCGATTGAGCTCGTCGACCAGGCGGGATAACTCGCTCTCGTAAGCACTCATAAGACCTCATTCATCCTAAATGGCATCCCAGCGAGGCGAGAGTGCCACTCTTTAAGACGATACAGAAGCTCAAGGCGTTCCAGACTGGTGGCAGCGGTACATCTCTTTCGTATATAGGGGATTCTTCGGATAGGTGGAGGCCAGTTCTCGAAGCAGAGTGCAGCCCTTGGCATTGTCCTTGTCGCGGAAGGCAGCGACCGCGAGCAGCAGCTTGGCGAAGGGCGCGAGCAAGACTCCGTGATCGGCGGTCTTCTGTAGGTCTGCGATGCCCTCGGCCCGGTTGGTCTGGCCGCCTAACATCTGTATACCCCAACGCATTGGAGCGGGCTTAAGGCTGGCAATATAGTTCTCTATGCCGACGGCGAGATAGGCGTCATACTCATCCGGCTTCTGATCGAGAAGAATATTCGCGTCCTTGCGTCCCTGTTTCGTGTAGTTGAAGGCGTTCCAGTCGCTGTCGTCTATCAGGGCCGCATAGTCGGAGCGAAGGCCGAGTGAGAGCACTTTGGCGAAGCGCGCATTGGTGTCGTTGGCGTCCTTGATTAGCGCGGCGGAGGCGAGCTGGTCGCCCAACCTCAACATTTGGTCGAACTGTTGCTTGACCTTCGGATCGGCGGCGGGGGGCTTTCGAGACTCAAAGGTATGGTCGTTAACAAAGAGTTTGGCCTCGAGAACGCCGAGCCGGGCGAACTCCGCAAAGAGGAGGGCGGCTGCCTGGGAGACTGGGCCCATCGGATCAAGCGGATGCAGCTTTTCCCATTCGTCAAAGTCCTGTGTAGCCTGGGGAAAATCGAGGTTGTACATGCTCTGGAAGCCGCGATGGATGAGATTTGGCGGCGGCGTATCAGCCGCGCAGGCCATGCGTTGTGGGGCCGAAGCAAGCAATAGGGCGATACCTAGACAGGTGCATCGTGTCAATGAGATGCGCGGGAAAACGTTCATCCTCTTGGAGGACTTCGTAAAGCCCTTCGATCTTACCGTATGCGGCAGGGACCCAAGCTTGGCGTTCACAGTTGTAGCGTGCGACAGCATGTCTGACCGATTAAGATGCGGATTGTCTATGGTACTTTGAAAGTAGCGGTTTATTTTGTGAGCTCGTAGCTCAGTCGGTAGAGCAACGCACTTTTAATGCGTGGGTCGTGGGTTCGATTCCCACCGAGCTCACCATGAAAAAACCCTGTAGACACTGGCCCCGGCAACGGGGCTTTTCTTTTTGCGCTAATTTTGTGCTGGCAACGCCGTGGCCCTGCATTTTGAGTCTCTCCCCCAATTTCGGGGCATTTCGGTCGCCACTGCGAGATTTAAGCCGTTAGTTTTGGCGAGCTTCATGGCAGCAGGACGGAAATACAGTTTCCGGATCGGGACAAGTTGGTGGAGCTTTGCACCTGAATGCGTCCTCCATGCTCGTGGACGATAGAGGAACTCAACCATAGCCCTAGTCCAGAACCCTTCAACTCCTTGGTAGTGAAGAAGGCATCAAAGAAGTTCTTGCGGTTTGAGCGTGCAACTCCGACCGTCCGCAATGGTCACGCAAATCGCAGGCTCAGCCAGGTCGGCCCAAGCCCCTGGTGGGCCAGCGCCTGCCAGTTGAAGGTCATGTACACCAGGTGGGACAGGGTCACCACAAAAACAATCGTGCCGAGGTTCGCAGTCAGAATGCCGATGTTTTCAGCGAGTATCGACTGCACCGGCGTCACCAGGACGGCGGTGGTACACGCCGCCAGGATTCCCAGCGTGATTTTCCATGATCGGAAGAGAATCCACGCCGCCGCTCCAAACAGCAGCACCGACTTGAGATTGAACGTCTGGAAGTCATGTTTCAAGCTGCGCCGGATCATCTCGGCCACATCCTGCGCACCCGCTCTTCTTATCCCATCACAGCTCAGGTGTGGATGCGCGTCCGTTGCGCGAGGGATAGTCACACTACTACAGGCTTCAGCAAATATTTTGCGGAGGGCATACAGTAGCGTTTGCTCGGGCCTCAGCCTATGCATTCGTGACAATGCGTGCTGGAGACGGAGTAGGGGCAAAAAGAGAAGCCGAACATCGCCTATGCCTAGTTAGAGTTCTTGCTCCCGAGCTCGGTTAGAAATTGAGTGGTATAAGCGATCTTTGGTTCGAAAGGTTTCTTGATGATCTTCAGATCCAGCAGCTGCTGATACATCGTCTGCCAGCGCGCCGAGTCGAACTGCCCCAACTGGCCACCGCGCAGGTCTGAGCCGGTGATGAAGTGTCCATCCTTCAGCGCCTGATAGGTGAAGGCCATCTGATCGCGGCTCATCGCCGGGTTCAGCTTTGAGATGGTTTCATTCGCGAGCGTCGGATCGTCCATGTAGTCGCGCCAGCCGCGTAATGACGCACGCACAAACTTCGCCACAATCTCCGGATGTTCTTTGAAAAACGAGGTTGAGGTGTCAAAGACTCGATAGGGATCGTAGCCGGTTTCGCTGGTCAACAGCGTCCGCACCTGTGCGCCCGATTTCCGCGCAAAGAAAGGCTCCGAGGTCACAAAGACCTGCTGAATATAATTTGGGTCCTGAAGGAAGTTCGAGACACTGTAAGTCGCGGGAATGGTGCGCAGGTTTTTCAGCTGGAAACGCGCCAGCAGATACGCAAACCAGGTCGATCCCGGCTTGACGGCGACGGTATGCCCCTCAAGGTCGGCAAAGCTATGTACGTCGGAATCGGCATGGACCATGATGCCCTGCGGGTCGTGCTGCATCGTCGCGCCAATCGCGATCAGGGGTTCGTCGTTGCCGATGGCCTCGAGGACTTTATCTGACGAAGCCATGCCAAACTGGGCGGCATTGGCCGCTACTTGCTGCTCAACGGTGATGTAGGGGCCGCCCGGAACGATGGTGACATCCAGGCCCTCGTCCTTGTAATAGCCCTTCACCAGCGCGTCGTAGAAGCCGCCCTGTTCAGGCTGTGGATACCAGTCGGTCAAGAATTTGACAGGGTAGAGACCGTTCGCCGGCTTCCGGGTAGAGCAGCCCAAGAACACCGCCGCGCCGCCGCTCACAATGAGCAACAAATATCCGCAGATTCGCTTCGACATAAGCCAGCCTAGCACTGCGGATTTCGCCAGCGTAAGCAAAATCTATTGCTTCACGCTGCCGCTCCCGTTCATGCTAAATTGCGACATGGGTACAAAGAAATCCGACGCGACCTCAGTCAATGCAAGCGACGAGAAACGGATGGCGGAGATCGTCGCCTTTACTGCAAAGACCCTTGATACCTCCCGCCCGGTGCCTTTCGGCGCATTGATCGTGAACACGAAAACCGGTGAGACTCTGCTGCGTGCGGTCAATGCAGTCACGGTCGAAAACGACCCCAGCTCTCATGCCGAGCTCCGGGCCGTGCGTCTCGCTTGCAAGAAGCTGAAGCAGGTTTCGCTCGCCGGCTACACCATGTACTCGACCTGCGAGCCGTGCGCGATGTGCATGGCGAACGCGCTCTGGGCGCGGCTCGACCGCGTGGTCTTTGGGGCGACCATCGCCGATGCCAACAAGCATTGCCTGCAGATTCATATTTCGGCGAAGACGGTTGCCGCGCGCAGTGATATGCAATGCATCGTCCATGGGCCGGTGTTGAGAAATCAGTGCTACAAGCTTTTCACCCATCCCAATATGCTCGCAGCCTTCGCCCTGTGGTCGAATTGCCAGCCAATGAAAAGAGGGAACTGATGTCGGTTGCACCGTCTGTGGACTCGACGTCTCTGGCCGCGGCACTTTCAGCCCTGATCGTCGATCCTTTGCGGGTCATCGACAATCCCCAGGTTGTTGACCGGCTCTCCCGGGATTTCTATTGGTATTCGCCTGTGCTCAAGAAGCTGCTCGATGGCAAACGCGGCGATCTCGTGGTGCAGCCGGTCAACGATGAAGAGGTCCGACGCATTCTCGCCTACTGCTACGAACATGAGATACCGGTGACAGCACGCGGCAGCGGCACCGGCAACTACGGACAAGCTGTCCCCCTCCATGGCGGAGTGGTTCTCGACCTACAACGTATGGATCAAGTCGAGCAAATCACTGCAGATGGGGTCGCCCAATGCCAGCCCGGTGTACGCCTCGCGGTTCTCGAAGCCGAGGCGCGCAAGGTTGGATGGGAGCTGCGCTGTTATCCCTCAACCGTCGTCAAGGCGTCGGTTGGAGGATTTCTCGGTGGCGGTTCCGGAGGCATTGGGTCGATTGCCAACGGGGGTCTGCGCGACTTCAATACGGTTCGCGCGATCGAGCTTGTCACGATGGAAGCCAAACCTCGCGTGCTCAAATATGAAGGCGAAAAAGTCCACGATATTCTTCACGCCTGGGGCACCAACGGCATCATTACGCGTATCTGGCTGGCACTCACCCCGGCGGTTGACTGGGCGCAGTGCGCAGTCGCCTTCAACACCTTCGATGCGGCCTTTACTTTCGCCGAAACCATCGCCAACTCTGGCGATTGGACCAAGCGCCTTGTCACTGTATTCGAGTGGCCGATCCCTTCGTTTTTTAGTCCGGTGAAACAGGTTGTCAAAGAAGGCAACGCGCTGATCTTCTTCATGATTGCATGCTCGCAAATGGACGCATTCCAGGGGCTGGCGACGCAGTCTGGTGGCACCGTCACCTTTTCCGGCGCTCATCCCAGCTTCAAAACCAGTCCACTACTCTCCGATTACACATGGAACCACACCACTCTTTGGGCGATTCGTGCTGATGCCGGTTACACATATCTGCAATGCGGGTTCGACCCTAAGCGGGTGAGGGAACAATTTGCGGAGCTCAAGCGGCGGTTTGGCGATGACTTCCTCTTCCACATTGAGTTCATGAAGAATGGACACGGAGTGATCGTTCCGGGATCCATTCCGGTGGTGCGCTTCACGACGGAAGATAGACTCAACGAAATGATCGATACTTGTCGCAGGATAGGCGTGAGCGTTGCCAATCCGCATGTGAATCACGTCGAAGGCGGCGGCCGCTATCGCGAGGACAACGCCCAGCTAATCGCTAAACAACAGCTTGACGCCAAAGGATTGCTGAATCCCGGCAAGATGGCCACATTTGTGCGCGCCACTGTTACAGAAGTGGAGATGCGATGAAGACCTGGGTGTCGGATGCGCGAAACTTCGCCTATCTTACGTGGAAACAGGTTGACGGGCTCAGCAGGGAAGAGACCTTGTTGGTGCTGCCGACTGCCGCGGTCGAGCAGCACGGCCATCATCTTCCGTTGGCCACTGACACACTCCTCAATAACTATATGCTTGGCAGGGGAGTTGACCTGTTGCCCGCCGAGATGCCTGTCTACGCGCTACCGCCAGTCTGTTACGGCAAGAGCAACGAGCACGTCGGTTTTCCGGGAACGCTTTCCGTTTCCGCAGCGACGTTCATGGCTGTGGTCCGTGATCTTGGCGCAAGTGTCGCTGCGTCTGGTTTCAAGAAACTCGTTCTGTTCAATACACACGGTGGCAACGCGGCGTTGTTGGATGTGATGGCGAGAGATCTGCGCGCCGAGTTCGGCCTGCGCACCTTCACCCTCTTCGGGTCAGGTGGCGCGGTGTTCGAGGGTCTCAATCCGCAAGAGAAAGCCTATGGCTTCCACGCCGGCGAGGTGGAGACCGCCTTGATGCTCAGCGCAAGTCCGGAGCTCGTGCACACCGATCAATACACGGTGAACTACATCGCCGACATCAACAAACCGGAATTACTGAAACCGGAGTTCTCCAGCGCCAACTTCGCCTGGCTCACTCGCGATATCGCCGACAGCGGGGTGATGGGCGATCCAAATCCCGCGACTGTCGAGAACGGGGACAAATGGATCGAAGCTGCCGCTAAGCAAATCGCCGAAGCATTGACGGCGATGTATCACTACGAGAACAGGTTCCGCCCGTGAACTCGCAGACGGAAGGCGCAGCGCTTGTCGATTGTGGCTCCGGCGTACGTCTCGAACGGGGTGCTCATTGTGTTTTGGATGACGGAGTTTCGCTGGTCTCGGACCATTACTATCCGCCCGGCGACGGGCCGCATCCCACCCTGCTCATGCGCCAACCCTACGGCCGCGAGATCGCTTCCACGGTGGTTTATGCGCATCCCATCTGGTTTGCCCGGCATGGTTATAACGTCGTGATTCAGGATGTTCGGGGTCGCGGCGACTCCGAGGGTGAGTTTTATCCGTTCCGCCATGAACGCAGCGATGGCGCTGAGACGATCCGCTGGCTGCGGGAGCGCCCTGAGTGTAACGGCAAGATCGGGATGTATGGCTTCTCCTATCAGGGGATGACGCAGCTGCTTGCGGCCTCGGCGCAGCCCGAAGGTCTGCTCTGTATCGCGCCAGGTATGACAACGCATGACCTCTACCATGGTTGGTTCTATCACAACGGCGCACTTCGGCTCGCGTCATCCATGGGTTGGGGCTTTCAGTTGCTGAAGGAAGACACTCGGCGTCTGGGCCTGCGCGAGGCCAGTGCAGCGGTCGAAAAGGCATGGATCAATGTGCGCAATGAACCACTGCGCGCGCCGTACCGACAGCATCCGGTGCTGCTACATGAGGGGATGCCGCCCTACGTGCTTAACTGGTTTGATCACGACCGTCCGTCTCACTACTGGTCGGATATGGATGTGAGTCAGTCGTTGTTACAAATCAGGGTGCCCGCACTCCACGTGTCCGGTTGGTTCGATACTTACCTCAAAGGCAGCATTGATGGATTCCTTGCATTAACCGGCGGGGCTGGCTCGGAACTTGCTCGCGATAACCAATACCTCATTGCGGGACCGTGGGTCCATATACCGTGGGGCAATCTAATCGGCGACCAGAACTTCGGCCAAGAGGCGCTTCTGAATACCGACGCAATCCTGCTGCGCTGGTTCAATCACTGGTTGAAGGATTCGGGAGACTTCAGATCTGAACCGAAGATTCGCCACTTCGCGTTAGGCACGAATTTGTGGCATTCCGCCGAAGCCTGGAAAACGGGGCGAGCTCTGGAGTTGTTCCTGCGCAGCTCAGACCGGGCCAACTCGCGGAAGGGAACAGGTCTCTTGTCAACTGCTCCACCTTCGACCGAAGAGCTCCGAGACATTTTCGTCTACGATCCCGAAGTCCCGGTCTATGGCCCGGGCGGCGCAAATTCGTTGAGCGGACCAACGAACCAAGCCGCGCTCGAAATGGGGAACAACCTCCTCGTCTATACGAGCGCTCCGCTGACCGAGCCATTGCACGTCTTCGGCCATGCGGAAGTAGAAATTCATTGTTCGACCTCCGCCAATTCCGCCGACCTGACTGCCAAGCTGGTGCGGGTGACACCAGATGGCCGCGTAGAATTCATTTGTATCGGAATTGCGCGGTCGAGCTTTTTGTTCCACGGCGCAGCGTACTTGCCAGATGCCATTCATCGCTGGCGATTTTCCCTGGAGCCGACCTCTTGTGTCTTCTTTGTCGGCGAGTCGATTCGGTTGGAGATCGCTGGCTCGGCTTTTCCGCTCTATGACCGTAATCCGTCGGTCGCAGGCGTCAAGCCTGCAGTCGCTGAACCCTGGAATTGGCAGCGCTCAACGCACATGATTCTCCACCAGCCCGGACACGCCTCACTTCTTCGACTTCCCATCGTGAAGGGCGATGCATGACGGAGATTCGCGAAGTCCCTCACATTTCTCTTCGCGGCGTTACTAAACGTTACGGTGCGGCACCTCCGGTCCTCGAAAGCATCGACCTCACGGTGCGCAAGGGGGAGTTTGTCAGCATCATCGGACCCTCCGGCTGCGGCAAATCGACGATCCTCAAACTCGTCTCTGGCCTTAATCCAGCCACTTCGGGCACTTTGTTGGTCAACGGTATGACTCCGGCGAATGCGCGCGAGATCGTCTCGTTCATCTTTCAGGATCCGACGTTGCTGCCCTGGCGAACAGTGGCGAGAAACGTGGCACTCGCGCTCGAACTGGACCGTTCGCCGCGCGATATTCGTTCGGAAAGAGTGAATGCACTGCTTGAACTGGTTGGACTGAGCCATGTAGCAAAGTCATATCCGCGGCAGCTTTCCGGTGGCATGAAGATGCGCGTGTCGATCGCCCGCGCGCTCGCCAGCAAGCCGCGACTCCTCTTGATGGACGAGCCCTTTGCTGCGCTCGACGAAATGAGCCGCGACCGCCTCAACGAGGAATTGCTGCGCCTGAAAGAAGAGTTGAAGTGGACGGTGCTCTTTGTCACGCATTCGGTTGCGGAAGCGGTCTATCTTTCCGATCGAATCATCGTTCTCGCGCCGCACCCGGGTCGCGTCGCCCATGAGATCGCGGTGGATCTACCTTCACCGCGCGACGCCAATCTGCGATCTAGTGCAGCAATGGATGAGTGTATTTCCGTGGTCTCCAGGGCGCTAAGGGGGGCGCATTCCCTATGAGGAAGCATGCCATCACGGCTCTGAACGCCTGCATCGTGCTGGCCTCCCTGCTGTTGTTGTGGCAACTGCTAGTGTGGGCGCTCTCGATTCCGAAGTACATGCTGCCTACGCCCTGGGCGGTCGCGCGTACGGTCGTTCAGCGTTATGATTCGCTGCTTACCTCGATATGGATCACGGGCGAGGCGGCCGCGGGCGGCTTGCTGGCGAGCATTGTTGTCGGGGTGATGATCGCGTTAGTCTTCGCACAATCGCGATGGATCCGCCGCATGTTCTACCCCTATACGTTGCTGCTGCAAACGGTGCCGATCCTGGCCATTGCCCCGCTGATTCTTATGTGGATGGGCCCCGGCATTCTCTCGGTAATGTGCGTGGCCTTCATCATTTGCCTTGCTCCGATCATCGCGAACACTACACAGGGTCTGATCAGCGTTGACCAGAATCTTATCAACCTCTTCCTGATGCATAACGCCAGCCCTGCGCAGATGGTGTGGAAGCTACGCCTGCCGAACTCGGTCCCGTCGCTCTTCACCGGCATTCGCATCGCCAGCGGAATCTCGGTCATTGGCGCAATCACCGGCGAACTGTTTGCCGGGTCGAGCCGGGTCGGCGTCGGAGGGCTTGGCTATTCGATTCTGTACGCGAGCGCGCAACTCGAGACCGACTACCTCTTTGCACTTGTCTTTGCCGCCACCATTCTGGGCTTCTCGTTCTTCTTTATCGTGATGTTTCTGGAGTGGTACTTTCTTCATGACTGGCACGAGTCGGCGCGCGCACCGGAAACCGAATAAGAAAGTCAGAGAAACAATGCTGCTAAATCAACTCAGCAAAGATACGTGGGCAGCTACGACGCGCCATCCCTCTGGCAGGCGTATCCAGGTCTGGCTTTGACGCCCACGCACGACGCCTCCGTCCATGTCTCGCTCGAACTCAATGTGGACGCACCCACAATCTTTTCCAAACGTAGCGATGTCCTGGCGGATGATGCGACGCGCGAGGCTAGCAGGTGAGCGAGAGGCTCGAAAAGCCGCGATCTCGTCGATGCCACGCAGATTCTCGGTAGCGCCAAAGCGGACCACATGCTGCGATGCCCAAAAGAGACTCTGCATCGTCTCGATGTCGTTATTCATCAGAGCGGTTTCATATTTGGGGTAGACAGCGGCAAGTTCAGCGACGGTTTCGGGATCATTGATTGTCATGACTAAAAGAGTTTGACTCCGGGTAAGACTGACTTTGGCAGCGCTGCACTAACCGTAATCATCGGTTCGTTGACCACCTGGCTCAGGCGCAGGCTCATGGTGGCGCTACAGAGCAAATAAGCGTGAACAGCGGAGATGGAAAGGCCTTCGATAAGCAAATCAATCATCCGATTCGTCGCTGCTGTCGCCGCAACCAATGCGTCGGTCGCGGACTCAACCACGATCCATGCTGGAGTCGCGGGCTCGGGTGAGGTCGTCTCCACGAGAGGGCCTGAGAGCGTGCGCTGCTTACGCAGATGGAAGCGCAGGGTCACGTCGGCCGGGCATTCGATGCCGTTGATGCAGATTTCGCCGTCGCCTTGTGCGGCGTGGGCGTCTCCTGCGGAAAACAGCGCCCCGGGGTGCAATACCGGCAGATACAGAGTCGCCCCGACGCACAGCTCGCGCACATCCATATTTCCGCCAAAAATACCTGGTGGCCGAGTGCGAATCTCGCCCGGCTCGGCGGGAGCGACGCCCATCACGCCGCAAAATGGACGCAGCGGAACCACCGCAGGTACGAGCGAACGGCTTACACCGCCGTCAAGCCGCCAATGAAAGAGAAAGGGCTGGTCGAAGCGCTCTCTCAAGAACCCGAGGCCGGGGATGGTGCTCGACCACCCCCACCCCTTATGCGCGACACCAAGAACTTCGATTGCAAGCGAGTCGCCCGGCTCTGCGCCATGGATGGCAATGGGACCACTGAGTGCATGAATCTTTCCGCGATCGATCGCCATAAAATCTTCGAGCGTCGAATCCTGCCGCACTTGAGCACCGCTCGAGTTGACGCATTCCATATGAACGACATCGCCAGAGTCGATCGTCAGGCGGGGTGCGAGCGCGTTGTTCCAGCGCGAATGGGTGGGCTCAGCAGACAGCGTGTGTTCGGCCATTGGTTGTCTCAGATCGCAACGAGCATTTGCAATTCAACGAGTGCGTTCACCGGCAGGCCACTTACGCCGATCGCGGCGCGCACATGATATCCCTCTTCTCCGAAGACAGCCACGAGAAGATCCGAAGCCCCGTTGATCACTTGAGGAGAATCGGGGAAGCCGGCCACCGAGTTCACATAACCGTTCACGCTCACGATCGCAGAGACCTGATCAAGTGAGCCCAGTTCGCGCCGAATGACTGCGAGCTGAGTGAGAGCGCAGGCGCGGGCCGCCTGGTATCCCTCCTCGATCGAGCGGTCGAGCCCTACCGTACCTTGGATGACGCTGCCGGCGATCATCGAGATCACTCCGGAAAGATAGAGCAGACTCCCGACCCGCCGCGCCGGAAGGTAGTTGCCGCCAGGCTGAGGCAGCGCGGGCAGCGTCAGGCCCAGCCCAACAAGTCTTACTTCGGCTTCCATGGAGTGAATGTAGCACGGGCAGCCTCGGGTCGCAGCGAGGGACTTCGATTCCCACCGAGCTCACCATCCCTCGCATTCCTTTTCGCATTCCTTCCTGTTAACCCAAGAGTAAATTCTGCGCGGCGTTCCTTCCTCACACGGACCTAATGCGGTTGACGATGTACCTCCAAAGTGGGATTGCCAACCGGGAAGACCGCGACCATACTGTCTTCAGCGTTCATGCGAGGCGCTCGGCTAAGTTCCAGACCCACAGCGCCCACCTCCAATCAGGGTCATTTCAACACCTCTCGCGCGTCAGGAGTCAGTCATGTCGATCGCTTCCGTTCCCTGCCAGGCCCCTCGATTTAAGAAATGCGCGGACTTATTGAGTCTTATCATGACCGCGTTTTTGTTAGTCACCGCAGCGCGCTCGCAAGTCAACGTGCCGACCCAACACAACGATATTGGCCGGACCGGCCAGAATACCCAAGAGACTCTGCTGACGCCGCAGAACGTCAATCCGACGTCCTTCGGCAAGCTGTTTTCGAATGTCGTCGACGGCACGTCCTATGCCCAGCCGCTCTATGTGTCCAATGTGACGACGTCGCACAAGGGCGTGCACAACGTGGTTTTCGTTGCCACCGAAAACGACAGTGTCTACGCCTTCGATGCCGACAATAACGGTGGCGCGAATGCAGATCCGCTTTGGAAGGCCAACTTAGCCAGCACAAGTCACGGCGCCGCTGCCGGCGCAACGGCGGTTTCCGCCCTCGAGGTTGGAGGGGTGGGCACGCCCGTGGTCGGTATTAATGGAACTCCGGTGATCGACACGGTAGCCGGCACGCTTTATGTGGTCAGCTTCACCGCCGAGAGCTCGAGTTACGTGCTTCGCCTTCATGCTCTCGACATCACGAACGGGGCGGAGAGGTTTGGAAGCCCCACGGTGATCGAGGCAAGCGTGAGCGGGACGGGGTCAGGGAGCAGCGGCGGCACTATTGTGTTCGATCCTAGATGGGAGCTTCAGCGCCCAGGGCTGCTCTTGCTGGACGGCATTGTATATATCGGCTTCGCAGCATATGGCGATAACGGGCCCTGGCATGGATGGATTCTTGCCTATGACGCGACGACACTCAAGCAACTCAGTGTCTACTGCGCTACGCCGGGAGGAGTCGGTGGAGGCTTCTGGATGTCCGGAGCAGGAATAGCTGCGGATACGGATTCAGCGGCGACCAATCCCCTGGGAAGGATTTACGCAGTTTCAGGAAACGGTGATTTCACCGCAACCACTTTCAATCAGGCGGGCGCGGACTACGGCGACAGCGTGATCAAATTGTCCATGCAGTCAGGAGTCCTGACCCTGGTGCATACGTTTACGCCGAACGATCAGGCCTATCTGAATGCGAGCGACGGCGACCTTGGTTCCGGAGGCGCGTTGGTCATTCCAGACACTGCAGCGACGACACACCTGCTCTTGCAGTCCGGCAAAGAGGGGAAGATTTATCTGCTCGATCGTGAGAATCTCGGCGGCTATAACACGACCGATCAGGTGGTCCAGGAACTCGCCAACGGGACCACCTCAAGCACATGGGGAGCTGGTGTGTGGGGTATCCCGGCCTTCTGGAACAACACCATCTATTTTCCCGGCCGGAATGCGCCGCTCAGTGCATATTCGCTTATCGACGGCCTGTTGTCAACGTCACCGGTGAGCCAGACCGCAGAGGTGATGGCGTATCCCGCGCCTAGCCCATCCATCTCCGCCAACGGCAATACGGATGGAATCGTGTGGCTTCTGAAGTCGGCAAACTCATCGAATAGTAATGCTGTGCTCGAGGCTTACAATGCGACCAATCTTGGCGATCCTTTATATTCGAGCCTTACAAACGTGGCCCGCGATGGCATCACAACCGGCATCGAGTTTGATGTGCCTACGATCGCAAACGGGAAAGTGTATGCGATGACTCGAGCCACGGTGCCGGGAACCGGGGCCGCGTATGGCCTGCTCAACGTGTTTGGACTGTTCAATGGCGTCAAGTACGTTGAGACACCGGTCATTACTCCCGATACGGCTTCGTTTGCTACGTCTACCACCGTTACAATCACTGATGCCACGGCGGGTGCTGCGATCTACTACACCACGGACGGAAGTATCCCGACCGCAGCGTCAACGCTCTACACCGGCCCCGTTACTGTTTCGACTGACGAGACTATCTCTGCAATCGGGAGCGCGACCGGATACCTGCAGTCACCGGTCGCGACGGGTACCTATACGTGCACGAATCAAGTCCCCACTCCGCATGTTTCGCCTTTAGGCGGGGTGTACTACAGCCCCGAAACCATCACGATCACAGATCCGTTTTCGGCCGCGACGATCTTCTACACAACCGATGGATCCACGCCCACCACCGCGTCCAATCTATACAAGGGTGGATTTTCGCTGCCGTCAGGCGAGACAACGGTTTCTGCGATTGCGACGGAGACCGGATTCAAACCGAGTGAGGTCTTCAGCAGGTCATATCAATACACTCCCGAGGGGACGCTGATCGATTTCAGCGAGGGATTCAGCGCTTCCGCCGCAACGATGCAGTTCAACGGGAGCACCGAGCTCGATGACACACGTTTACAACTGACCAACGGCGGTTTCAATCAAGCAGGCAGCGCCTTTTACGAAACTCCTGTGGAAGTCGATACATTCACGACAGATTTCAGCTTCCAGCTCTCCAATCCTGTAGCCGAGGGAATCACTTTCACAATTCAGGGCGTGGGGCCGGGGGCTTTGGGCAGCAATGGACCGGGTCTGGGATATGCGGGTATCGAGAGCAGCCTGGCTCTGAAGTTCGACTTCGTCAATGCAGCCGGCGAAGGAACGGATTCGACCGGCGTCTTCCCCGATGGGGTACTCCCGACTGTTCCTGCGATCGACTTAACCAACTCTGGTATCAATCTACTGAGCGACGACACCATGGACGCCCACGTCGCCTCAGATGGCGGCACCCTCTATGTCACGATCACGGACATTGTGACCAGCGCGGTCTGGTCAACTTCAATCCCGGCGGATATTCCGGCGCTAGTTGGAGGAAGAGAGGCGTATGTCGGGTTCACCGGCAGTACCAACGCCACCGGCTCCTCAAGCCAGAAGATCGAAACCTGGCACTATCAAGGTGGCAGCGTAACGCCTGCCGTGACGGCTACGCCAAGCTTCAGCCTGGCCGCCGGTACATATGCAACCGCCCAGAACGTTACGCTCGCGGATTCCGCGGCCGGGGTGGCCATCTACTACACCCTCGACGGCAGCAATCCGAGCAGCAGTTCGACCCTATATACCGGCCAAATTGCCGTGAACAAAACCGAAACAATTCGTGCTTTGGCGATACTTTCCGGAGATCTGGCGAGTCCGGTGGCAACGATCACTTACACGATTGGGACGCCCATCGGCACCGGTCCGCCGGCAGCGCAGTTGTCGGCGACGACATTGAGCTATGGCGCGGTTGTCTTCCCGGCTACGGAGACGCTGCCGCTGACTGTGACCAATGCAGGCGGTGGGACACTGACCGTCGCGCCCTCGGTCGGGCCAAACTACACAATCGCCGGAAACACCTGCGGCGCAGGAGTCGCTGCGGGCAACTCCTGCCAGCTGCAGATCGAGCTTTCGCCGGCGACGGTTGGAGTGAAGAACGGCACTCTGACCGTTACCACCAATGGCGCGACGAACCCAACGGTAAGCCTGCTGGCTAAATCCTCGGGTGTAGGTGCTACCGTCACCGCTTTGAAATTCGGAACCATCACTTATGGCAGCACCGAAGTATTGCCCCTGACTATCAAAAATCAGGACATCGCGGGTTCGCCGACGCTGACGTTCAAGATCAGCGGACCCAGCTATACCATCCTCACGACTGCCCAAAATACCTGTATGGCGGGGGTTCCGACCGGGTCAACCTGCGTTTTGCCAGTTCAGCTCGATCCACCGGGTGTCGGCACCCCTATGGATCTGCTCACGGTGACAGCGAGTTCCGGAACTGTCTCTACCGTCAGCATGGATGGGGTTGTTACGGCCGCTCCTTGAGGCGAAATCTCAAGGAAGGCATCTTTGCGGGACGAATCCCTGCTACGACTCATAGCAGGATGATGTGCCTGGCGTTTCTTCATCACATGGGCGGAAGCCCGTCGACGATTTCCGTTCCGGCGGGGGCGTGAAAGATGAAGTTGGCGTCGCTGGCGGGTGGGTTTGGGGTTTCTGCGGTGAAGGTGAAGCTTGAGACGGAACCATCCACTTCTTCCACTCGGATGCCAAGAATGCTTCCGTCGCTTGAGACGGTGAAGCGAAGGGAGGTGACCCGCTGTTCCATGTTTTTTGGGACGCCGGACAGTTGGTAGTTGTCACCGTTTGGAGTCAGCGTCAGGCCTGTCAATTCCTTGGCGAGTTCGGAGCGGCCGAGTAGAAAGCGCAACGGCGATCTTAGGTCGTCAAGCTTCTTTGCGGGGACGCGCTGGACCTCGGTTTGTCCAGGCGAATAGAAGTATGCGTTGTGACCGTCGAGAACGAAGAGCTTGCCCTCGGGCTGGGAGTAGGTCCACTTCATCCGGCCCGGTTTTTTCAGCAGCAGGACGCCGCTCTCGCGAAGGTGCTGGCCGAGGCCGTTGTACTCCTGAACAAAGTTCACCCGCAGCGAATGCAGGGCGTTGTAGTGATGGTCGACGCGCGCGGCGAGTTCGGGTGCGGTTTGGGACAGGGCACAGGGCACGGGGCGCAGGGCACAGAGAAAAAGGGTAAGAATCAGGCTGCGGCGGGAAAGGCTCGGCACTCCAACTCTTCGTGCGTTGCAGTTGCGCGAAGAGTGGGGTACCTCATGGGTCTGGGAGAACGAGAGGCTCACTGCAACGGCACGGTGCAGTTGGTGCCGCCGGTTGGGTCGGCCTTGATTTCACCCTGCTGGTCGATGCAGAAGCCGCGATGTCCGGTCTTGCCGACGGCCTGGGGAACGGCGGTCGCCTCATAGCCTGTGTACTGGTCCTGGTTGTTGACGGTGATCTTGGTAGGGTTCACGATGGCGAAGGTGTAGCCGCTCTTCTGTCCCGTCGCCAGGTTGGTGTCAAGCACCTGCGCTGCCTGAGGAGTTGGTGGTCCCGACGCAGAAGAGCCCCCCAACATGGTCAGGTTAGGAGCAAAGCCGTTGGCGGGAAAATTCGTCTGATACTGGATTTGCGCCTCATAAATCGCACGCAGCGACTGGATCGCCGAAGTCTCGTTGGCCTGACTCTTCATGTTGGAGAAGTTCGGAATCGCGATCAGCATGAGGATGAGCATGATCGAGATCACGATCAGCAGTTCCATCAGCGTAAAACCGGCTTCGCGCTCGCGGCGACGATCCGAGGGTGAGCGTTTCAGGCAAATGTTCAATAGGGTGTGATTCATAGTCGCGGGATCCTGTAAGAAGCTTCCGAGGGCAATGCTAATCGATATAGACGCAAACGGGAAAGGGAGCGCTCAGAGCCCGAGTAGCATTGCTTCGAAATTGTTCCTTAACAGGCCAATTCCTTCCGCGTTACTTTCAGGCCACCGAGCCGGCCGAGAAGAGTCACTGCGACTTCTTCCGGTTTGAAGATCGACTGCGCCATCTGCATTACCTGTTCCGCGGTGACGGCTTCGATCTTGTCGAGGATCTCCTGCATGCCGAAGAAATACTGGAAATACATCTCCTGGCGGGCGAGATTGGACATTCGCGACATGGAGCTTTCGAGTGAGAGCAGAATGTTGCCCTTCAGCTGATCCTTGGCGCGCTGCAGTTCGTCGGCGGGGAGCGGCTCTTCTTTTAGCCGGCGAAACTCCGCCATGACCAACTCAATCACCTGAACCGCTTTGGAGGACGATGTGCCTGCGTAGACACAGAGCGAGCCTGTATCACTATAGGGGTTCAGGTCGCTATAGATGGAGTAGGCGAGGCCGCGCTCCTCGCGCACAGTCTGGAAAAGCCGCGAACTCATGCCTCCGCCGAGCACAGTATTCAGAACCAGGGTCACATAGCGCTGTTCATGGGCAATGGGCTGCGACGGGACTCCGAGGCAGAGCTGCACCTGTTCGAGCGATTTCTTGTTCCGCAGGCTGATGCGGGAGGTGGTTCTTGGCGCGGAATCGCCATCCTGGTGGCTCCCTGCTACGACTGATTCGAAGCGCCGCGCGACCTTCTCGACGAAGGCGTCGTGCTCGAGGTTACCCGCAGCGGAGAAGATCATGTTTCCGCCGACGAAGCGCTGGCCGTAGTAGTTGAAGAGCGTCTCCTGCTCGAAACGGCGCACGGTCTCCTTGGTGCCGAGGATGGGCTTGCCAAGGGGATGGTCTTTCCAGAAATTCTGGGTGAAGATCTCGTGGACGAGATAGTCGGGGTTGTCCTCGTCCATCTTGATCTCTTCGAGAATGACGCCGCGTTCGCGGGAGATGTCTTCGTTGGCGAAAACCGGATTAAGCACCAGGTCGGAGAGCACGTCGAGCGCAGGGCGCACGTGTTCGTCGAGCACCTTGATGTTGAAGCAGACGGTCTCCTTGCCGGTAAAGGCGTCGAGGTTGCCCCCTATAGCGTCGACTTCGCGGGCGATGTGCTGTGCGCTACGCGATTTTGTTCCCTTGAAAACCATGTGCTCGACGAAGTGCGAGATGCCGTTGACTTCGGCGAGCTCGTGGCGGGATCCGGCGCGAACCCAGACGCCCATGGCTACGGAGCGCACGTGCTCCATTTGTTCGGTAAGAATGGTCAAGCCGTTAGGCAGGACGGTACGGCGAATATTGCGTTCGTTAGTCATAGGTAATAAGAACCCTTCCGGAGGTATGAAGAATCCCTCTCGTTCCGAACCGGGCCTGTACAGCGGTGAAGACACAATGCAGACTGAAAGGATGCCACTCGAAGTGCCTGATCCAGCAAAGCAACCGGGGAGTGCGATCCATCCTAGCGAGGACGGCGATTTCTCTATTTTAGACGCTCCCAGGCCTCGAATCGACAGCTCGATTTTTGGCCTTTCGATTGAGCAGCTTAGCGAATTGTGTGGAAATATTGACACACAACCGTATCGGGCAAAACAGCTTGCCGAGGCGCTTTATCGGGGGTGGATTGGCGATTTGAGCGCACTCACCACCTGGCCGAAGGCGCTGCGAGAGAAGCTCGCAGCCGAGGGATGTCGGGTCGGGCTGCCGGAGATTGTGCAAGCTTTTCAATCTGCTGATGGCACCGAGCGCTACCTGATCGCCGGGAACGACGACAAGACGGTCGAGACGGTGTGGATGCCAGAGGGCGATGACGGCGAATCGGGCGATGGTTCAGAGGCCGGGTTTGAAGAATCGTCGAGTGGAGCGGCGGAACACCATCGGGCTACGATTTGCGTTTCGAGCCAGGTAGGGTGCGCGGTGAATTGTAGGTTCTGCCTGACGGCGAAGCTGGGGATCCAGCGCAACCTATCGGCGGGTGAAATCGTCGGCCAGGTGGTCGCGGTGTTGAAGCGACAAGGGGTGAAGATCGGCCGTGACCGGATCAATCTGGTCTTTATGGGGATGGGGGAGCCGTTCCTGAACTATGACGAGTTCATGGCGGCGGTGCGTCTGCTGGTCACAGAGGTCGGTATCGCCGAGTCGCGGATGACGGTCTCGACGTCAGGGATTGTTCCGGGCATTTTGCGATTCGGCGCCGAGAAGATCCGACCGAAGCTGGCTATTTCTTTGAATGCGTCCAATGATGAAGTCCGCGAGCAAATCATGCCCGTTACGCGGAAGTGGGACATTGGCGATGTTCTCCATGCGGTTCGACAGTTGCCGCTAAGGCCGAAGGAGCGGGTGACGTTTGAGTATGTTTTGTTGCGCGGGGTGAACGACCGGCTGGAACATGCCGACGAGGTGGCCACGCTTCTGCGCCGCGCCAATCTGCCGTGTAAGGTGAATCTGATTGTCTGGAATCCGGGGCCGGGGATTGAGTTCCACAAACCTGCCGCCGGGGATGTTGCCGCATTTCAGCGGCGGTTGATTGAGCAGGGAATTCCGGTTTACATCAGGAAACCTCGAGGGCTGGACATCTTTGCCGCCTGTGGGCAGTTGAAGCGGACCGTGAATTGATTACCCTGCCGATGTCATTTCAGCACTTCGAGTAACATCGAGCCTCCTGCCGCGATCTTCCACCGAGGGTTACTGGCTTGCAGGGTGATCGGACCACCATCCGCGCCATCGGACTTGATGGAGAAGTCCCACAATCCCTGCAGTCCGGTCGCAGTAGTGGAAAACGGTCCCATGGCGCGAGGCAGGAGGTAAGCCGGTGAAGGATCGGCATAGACCCCAGTGAAGTCAGCTCGACCGACGGGCTCGCTGACGGCATTGTAGACGGTCCCTCTACCCGAGGAAAGATAGACCTCGTCGCCTCCGATCTGTTGGGTCGTCCAGTCGGCGGGGTCGGCCGTGCTGCGATCAGTGCCTCCGACCGGGAGCTCGGTCTGGTAGGTGTCATACGAAGAGGCCGCCGCGAGCAATTTCACGCGGATCGGGACCGTCTCTCCCTTCCATTGAAGCTGGGTGAACTGAATGCTCAGCGATTTTGCGCTGGAGCTTACTACGGTTCCAACGATCTCAGCATTCTGAGGCAAGTAGGCATGGGGGGCGATTGGAACTCTCTGCGCCAGCGCAACTGCGATGATCTGGCCGGGAGCGATCTTTCCCGCCTTGAGCGTTTTATTCAGCAGGACGGGGATGGTTGCGCCCGGCGGCGGAGATGCCAGCTCAGGTCTGGTCTGGGTCTTCGCGGAGAGCGGCAGGGTGGAACAAACTAAAAAAGCAAGAGCGAGCCATCTCATGATGACTTTCCTTCCTGGCTTCAGGATGCGCGGCGGCGTCTGAAGGTTAGTCGCAGGCGAGCGAAGGCGATTTCATAGCGGCACAAGTGGAGAGCAGATGGCTACGGGAGGTGTCGCCTGATCGTCCACTCCAGTATGACCATGGTATGATGACCATGGTGGTTCGGAGATTATCATGCGGAAGATGGGGGCTGGCGAGTTCAAGACTCACTGTCTGGCAATCATGGACGAGGTACAGGCGAGGCGCGAACCCGTCGTGATCACGAAACGAGGCAAGCCTGTTGCGAAACTGGTTCCGGTAGATATGCCGGGCGGAGAAGATCCTATCTTTGGATTCTTGAAAGACAAGGTCACCATTCTTGGTGACCCAGATGAATGGGTGAAGCCCATCGTACCCGAAGGAGACTGGAGCGACACTTGGGAGCCGGGTGAGTGATCACGCTTGATACTCATGCGGTGCTATGGATGCTGGCTAAGCCAGAAAAGCTGTCACGAGAAGCCCGCAGGGCCATCGAACAGGCACGGACGGACCACGAAGGATTGGCCATTTCAGCGGTCACTCTTTACGAGTTAGCCCAAGGCGCCTTCCGAAACCGGATGCAAGTCCACGCCGAACTGGACGAGGTTCTGGCGGAGATCGAAGAACTAGTCGCAGTAATGCCTTTGACGTCCGCCATCGCCGCAAGGGCAGCTAAATTGCCGAACGGTTTCCCGCGCGACCCCTTCGACCGGATCATCGCTGCGACCGCTCTCATCCACGGCACGCAGTTGGTGACGGCGGACGGACCGATACGCCGATCAGGAGTAGTCGCCACTATCTGGTGAGCGAGAACCGACGGCGTTTGCGATGTCGATAGAGCGCATCTGGGATAGAGCGCATCTGAACGCCGCATGACGAAGTCTCGTAGTGCGCAAACCTTTCCCTGGTCTACAATCGGTTGGCTGTTGGATGGCAACTAATGGGAGGCGTCCGTGCGAGCAGCTTTGTTTACCCGCGAATATCCGCCACATGTCTATGGCGGCGCTGGCGTCCATGTGGAATACCTGAGCCGGGAGTTGTCGAAGCTCATTGAGGTGGAAGTGCACTGCTGGGGGCAACAACAGTCGGACGCAGGGACTTTACACGTCATTGGCGCAGAGCCGTGGGCGGAGATATCCAACGGGACTACAGGCAAATTCAAAGGCGCGCTGGAAGCTCTCAGCCTGAACCTCACCCAAATTAAGGCGCTTTCCGGCGTTGACGTTGCGCACACCCATACCTGGTATGTGGCGATGGCTGGTTTTCTGACCAAGAAGCTCTATGGCATTCCGTTTGTGCTGACCGTGCACAGCCTGGAGCCTCTACGCGCTTGGAAGGCAGAGCAGCTGGGCTCGGGCTATGCGATGAGTTCGTGGATGGAGAAGACCGCGATCCTCGATGCCGACGCTGTGATTGCTGTCTCCAAAGGCACGCAGGAAGACATCCTTCGCGCCTATCCGGAGATCGACCCGGCGCGGATTCATGTGATCTACAACGGCATCGATCTTGCTGAATACCGCAAGACCTCCGAGACGAAGGCGCTTACCGACCACGGAGTCGATCCTTCGCAGCCTTACGTGCTATTCGTCGGACGCATCACCCGGCAGAAGGGCGTCACTCACCTGGTTGACGCGATCGAGTATATGCCACCCGAGACCCAGGTCGTTCTGTGCGCCGGCGCGCCGGACACTCCTGAGATCGCCGAGGAGATGCGGCAGAAATACGCCAAGGCGCACAAAAAAAATCCCCGCGTCGTCTGGATCGAGAAGATGGTCACGAAACGAGAGGCGATCCAGCTCTACTCGAATGCCCAGGTTTTCTGCTGCCCTTCGGTTTACGAGCCTTTCGGCATTATCAATCTGGAGGCGATGGCCTGCGAGACGGCAGTTGTCGCCAGCGCGACCGGCGGCATCAAGGAAGTGGTTGTCGACGGCGAGACGGGGTATCAGGTGCCGTTTGCTCCCGATCCCGTGACAGGATTTCCGATCGATCCCGGTCAATTCGCGAAAGACCTCGGGGCCAAGGTCACTGAGCTGCTTGGCGATCCGGAGAAGTGCCGACGCTTTGGCAAGGCTGGACGCAAGCGGGTCGAGGATGTATTCAGCTGGACCTCGGTGGCGGCGCAAACGGCGGATCTTTATCGGGAACTGATCGCTAAGTGCGGGCGAGGCTGAGCAGCCCGGTCTTAGGGGAGTACCGAAACCGGACCGCCCTCCTCGGTCCTTCGATCTCTAGCGATTTCATTCAAGCCATTGGCCAATCAGCCGATTTCTTCGGTGTGTGGACTTTCTACGTTTTGGGGGCCGTTGCCCTCGGGAGCGGACTGAGACATCCGGATGGCGAGTCGAAGACTGGAAACATCGAGCTGGTACGCGAAGGGTTGCGTAGCAGCGGTGTTCGTTCTGGCCTTTGCGCCTCTCGCCGATGCCCAGTCTCGTGAGCCGGCTAGAAACCAGCTTCCACTATTGACGACCGCTCGTGAGGCGCACAGCCTTACCCAGGAGCAAGGGGCTCGGGGATACCCTGTCCGTCTGCATGCCGTCGTTACCTACTATGACGCCGACATCGACAATCGGCACGGCGCGCTGTTTGTGCAGGACGCGACCTCAGGCATCTTTGTTTGGGTACCTTCGCGGCCGGTGCTCGCGATCCATGCCGGATCGGTGGTGGTGGTTTCGGGTCTAACCTCCGCTGCGGATTACGCCCCGATCGTGCGTCCGGCGAAGATACAGATTCTGAACCAGACCAGGCCTTCGGCGAAGCCGCCTCGCGTGAGTCTGCCGTATCTGGATACCGGCGCCGAAGACGCGCAGTTGGTTGAGGTCGAGGGGATGGTGCATTCGGTTGAGCAACTGCCCAATAACATCGTGCTTACCCTGGCCACAATCGACGGCCCTCTGACGGCGACCACGGTGAAACGACCTGGGGTTGATTACAACTCGCTGGTCGATTCCAAAGTGCTGTTGCGGGGAATTGCCGCGCCGTTGTTTAACAGCAGGGGGGAGATGACGGGAGTGCGCCTCTTCTTTCCCGACATGTCGTCGATCACCGTCGAGGATCCGCCGCTGGGCGATCCATTGACACTTCCGGTGCAGCCTATCTCTGGAGTGCTTGGGTATTCGCCCGGAGTAACGCTTCGCCATCGCGTACACCTTCTGGGAAGGCTCTCGTTGCTCTGGCCTGGGCGCATGCTCTGCATTCAGAACGGCGGTGAGGGTCTTTGCATGCGTACCCACGAATTGGAGGGGCCTCGCTCAGGAGTGATGGTCGACGTGGTGGGTTTTCCAGGCCTCCAAAATTACGAGCCGACGCTGGACGAGGCGATCCTGCGTCCGACGGGCAAAGCCTTTCCCGTTTTGCCGCGGAGGATTGCACCCAGCCAGGCTTTTAGCGGAAGCCATAATGCTGAGCTCGTTCAGATAGAAGGGCGGGTGGTCGGGAAGAGCCTCGTAATGCGGGATGCCGCGTTACTGCTCTCGTCGGAGGGGAGCGTCTTCCCGGCGATTCTGCCCGGCTTCGGAGACAAAGCAGGAGGAGCGGAGGAATTGGAGTGGCCTGCCGGGAGCCGGGTGCTGGTGACCGGTGTGCTTCTAGGACAGGTCGACCCAGGACGCACGGCAGCGCGTGAAGGAGGCGCCCGTCTGGAGTCGTTTCAGATACTACTGCGATCGCCCGCCGATGTGATTGTCCTGGAGAGACCATCGTGGTGGACCAGCCAACATACTTTGTCGATTTTGAGCGCCGTAGTCCTGCTTACGCTGGCGGTGTTGATTTGGGTGATACTACTTCGCCGCCGAGTGAAACAGCAAACTCTGCAGATCCGCCGCAGCGAGGAGCGCTTCCGGCACCTGGCGGAGCATGATTCACTGACTGGTCTGGTGTCGCGGTCGCTGCTGCATGAGCGTCTCAATGAGGAACTCGAATCGGCCCGGCGCAAGCAAACGCCGCTGGCGCTGCTGATGATGGATGTCGACCACTTCAAGCAGGTGAACGATTCACTCGGTCACGCCGCCGGTGATGAGATTCTGCGCGTCATCGCCCAGCGCATTCGGGCCGCGGTGCGCGAGACAGATACCGTCGCGAGGATGAGCGGCGATGAGTTCATTGTGCTGTTGCCCGGGGTGCGCGGCCTGCGCGAGGCGGGCAAAATTGCCGCGCAGGTAGTGGCAAGCGTGGCCGCCCCAGTCAAGTTTCGCGGGCAGGAGGTACCGATCTCAGTCAGTGTGGGCATCTCCAGCTATCCGGACGGGGGCGATGACGCGACTTCACTGTTGCAGAATGGCGACGCCGCGATGTATCAGGCCAAGTCTCTGGGTCGAAATTGCTACCGTTTCTTCACGCCAGACATGACACGGGCTGGCGCCAACCAGCTAGAGTTCGCGGTCGCCTTGAACCACGCTCTCGCCAACGATGAATTCGAGCTCCTTTATCAGCCGCTGATCGACCTTCGCACCGGTCAAGTGGAAGGAGTGGAAGCGCTGTTGCGCTGGCGTAACGACCGATGGGGCATAGTGACGCCCGCGGATTTCATTCCCGTGGCCGAGGAGAGCGGGTTGATCGCCGCGATCGGGGAGTGGGTGCTGAGCGAGAGCTGCCGGCAGGTGGGACAACTCGAGGCAAGACTGGGCCGGAAGCTATTGCTCGCGGTGAATATTTCTCCGCGACAAATGCAGCAGGGAGACCTGCTTCGGGCCGTTAGGAACGCCCTGAGCGAGTCGTATCGCGCGGCCGGCGATCTGGAGCTCGAGATCACAGAAAGCATTCTGATCGGGAACTCCGGCCAGACACAAGAAACCTTCCTACAGCTTCGAGCGCTGGGAGTGCGCCTCGCCATCGACGACTTTGGCACCGGATTTGCGAATCTTTCCTACATTACCCAGTTCGAGGTCGACCGCCTGAAGATCGACCAATCGTTTATCCAGCATTGCCCGATTGAGCGCAACAGCGCGACCGTGACGCGCGTGATCATAGCCATGGCCCACGGGCTGGAAGTCTCGGTCGTCGCCGAGGGTGTGGAGAGCGCCGAACAATACCGGTTTCTGCAGGAGGCGGACTGCGATTTGGCCCAAGGCTATTATCTATCGAAGCCGTTGATCGCCTCCGACCTGGAGAAGTTGCTGCTCACGCGCCGGGACTGGGGCCCAGTCCACCAGCTGCAGTCCACACCTCAGCGAGAGCTACAACACCTCGGGACTGATAGCCGGAGATGATTGGAGCGCATTAGCCAACAGGAGACTGACTTCTGATAAACTAGAAGAATGACAGAGTGAACCATACTCTGGGGGGACGTAGCTCAGTTGGTTAGAGCGCTGCCCTGTCACGGCAGAGGTCGCGGGTTCGAGCCCCGTCGTCCCCGCCATAAAACCTAAGAAAACAAAGGTTTTATGGCAAGTGGCAAAATCAAGAACCTCCTTTAAGGGTGCTGACGAGGGTGCTGGAGCGATCCGCACCTCTTCTTGTTTCCGGCTTCGCACCCTTCGAGGGTGCTGAAAGCGCCTGCTTTCTTGCCTGCTTCCAACACCATTGTCATCACTCGGTTGTTCGCCTCACGCTTTGTCGCCGAGATCGCCCGCGTGTACACGTCGAGCGTGATCCGTGAGTTCGCATGGCGTAAAAGCTCCTGTGCCGTTTTGAGGTCCACACCCGCCGCCCGCAGGTTCGTGGCAAGAGAGTGGCGGAAGCTATGCCATCCGATTGTCTTCCCCTTGATCCCCGCCCTTTCAACGGCAGGGCGGATGATCTTCTTGAGCAAGGTGTCCGGGGACAACGGCTGTTTTCCTTCCCGCCGGATCGACGGAAAGATGAAATCATCGCTCCCGCGATAGGGCGAATCCTCTCGCCATACCTTGAGGCACTTCACAACGGATGGATGTAAAGGGACTGGCTTGCGGCTCGCTTCGGTCTTGGTGTCCCCGAAGTGATTGCGTACACACGAACGGCGAACATTGACCTGCATGAGTTCAAGATCCATGTCGCTCCAAGTCAATGCGACCAGCTCCGATCTCCGCAGGCCGGTGCTGCCTGCCAGCATCACCATCGCCCGCTCCCGAAGCTCCAACTCGGCCAAGAGAGATGCAATCTCGGCTGGCGAGAGTACATCTGGTTCGCGCAGCCGTTTGGCCGAAGTTCTCACTTTCGAGATTGGGTTGCGGTCCATCCACTCATGCCGGATGGCATGGTTGAAGACTGCCGACATGATGTTGCGTATCTTGCTCCGCGTGCCGGGAGCAAAGATCAGCGAATGCAGCCACAGTTCCACGTCCACGGTACGGACATCGTGCAAATACATCGCGCCCCATTTGGGAACGATGTGATTCGTAAGATAGTGAGTGTTGGCCTCGATGGTGGCGTAGGCTTTCTTCTCTTCCGTCAGCTCGGTTTCGCGGTAGTGGGTGACGAGTTCAGAGATGGTTTCGGGAACGATGAACTCGGAGTTGATGGTGTTGCGAAGCGCATCGGCAGCTCTCTCCGCGTCCCGAAGATGCGGGTAGCGAATGACGTTGCCGAGAGTCCGTTTCCGATAAGTGCGCGTTCCGCCGGTTTCGTCATACCAACGCAACACCCATACATCGGGGCCGGATTTACGCTTCAGTTTCAAGAGGCTTCCTTGCTGTATACGGCTCATGCTGTTCTCCTGGCATGAGCACTGATGGCTACCTTGATGGTACTCGCGGGTGGCCGCTTTTTGGTGCTTTCCTGAGCTTCTACCCAGTCCAGCAGCTCGTGTTCAAGGAACCTCCACAGCTTGCGTTTTCCCTCACCCAGCGGGTGTGCGGGGACATAGCCGATCCGGGCCCACACGATCAGGGTCCTGCGGTCCATTCGGAGGATTTTTGCAGCCTCTTCAGCATTTAAGAGATGGTTTTCCATCGGTCCCGCTCCGTCACGGTTTCGGTAAATGATCGCCACCCCCGAACGCTGCCGTCCAATGAAAATCGAGGAGCGCGTTATGCGCAGCGGGAATGACGCGGGATCGGCTGCTTCGCCGTAGAGCAACCGACTGAGCTAGTCGGGCATCGAAAATTTAATCCTGCTGCATGGACACGCAGCAGTAAGCGGAAGTCTGGAGTCCATGTCCGATCTGCCTGCTCCCTGCTTCGCGCCCTCTGTGGAGAGTTATTTATGGCGCTTCCAGAAATCCGATTGCTAGAAACCGCGATTGTCCTTGCAGAGGAACTGCACTTTTCAAGAGCGGCGGAGCGGCTCAACATCGAACAATCGACGGTCAGCAGGCGAATCGATGAACTCGAAGTAGAAGTTGGTTACCGGCTCTTTGAGCGCAACCACCAGATGGTTGAATTGACGGATGCAGGACGGAAGTTCGTAGAGAAGGCGCGTATCGCGCTTCTCTACGTTGAAAGATCTGTGCAAAGTGGGCGCGCCGCAAATGAGGACGCCGACGAGATTCTCAATGTCGGTCGGTCACCTTATACCGATCCGTTCTTGATTACAACGTTGCTTTCAGTGAAGCTGCCTCTTTATCCGCAGTTGAAGATTGAATTGTCCCAACAGTTTTCGTGCGATCTCATTCGTGAAGTTCTTGCAGGTGGGTTGGACTTGGCTATTGCTACGGAGCCACAGGAGTCCAAACGACTCACGACGGTCAAAGTCGCGGAGGCGCCTTTTTACATCGCCATGTCGGAGGAGGATGAACTCGCATATGAGGACTCGGTCACTCTTGACCTGTTAGCGGGGCGGCCATGGGTGATCTTTGAGCGCCGAATGCACCCTCCAGTTTATGACAAGGTGATGCGATTGGCGAACGAGCGGAAGATCACGCCAGCCAAGCTCCATCACATCGTGGTTCCAGAAGATGCTTATCCATTTATCGTGGACGACGAGAGCGTGGCATTTGTAGTGAAATCGGGAGCGATTCGGATTGCGCGCGACGGGGTTACCGTCCGTCCGCTCGCGGAAGACGCGCTCATGCTCAAAACCTATCTCGCGTCTCGTGCCGATGAGAAGTCGAAGGTACTGAGCGAATTGGTGAGAGCATTCATGCGCAAGCTGTTGACTTTCACCAACGCCCAGCCCTCTCCGGCTCGCCTTCCTTTGTACGTCACTCAATAATGACTTATGTTTTAGTTGGCTGGTTCCTTATCGACAATTTGAATCTCAACCGGCCCTGACCAATCGCATTTAGGACATGTAACGACTCCAGTCGCACCCCCTCTAAGCCCAAGATCTCTTAGATCGATGGAGAATCCGCATTGCGGACACACATGGGCGCTTGCCTTCCGCTTCTTCCCGCCATTGTCTGACTGTTGAGCCATTATTCTGCGTTCTCATTGGAGGGAGGGTCTACTTGCCAGTTGGCCGTCGTGTTGTTTACGCCGTCCGTATGGGTCGCTCCGCGAGGCTTGAAAACCGAGAGCACAATTGCTATTAGCAAGGATTATGAGGCCCTCGTCACCTTCCCAGCTCCGCGCGCACTCGTCGTAAGGCTCGCGAGAGATGCGACTTCACTGTGCCCTCGTGCAGGCCGGTCGCAAGCGCAATCTCGTTCACCTTTAGTTCTTCGACAAAGCGCAGCAAGAACACCGTTCGCTGCCGTTCCTTCATGCTTTTAACGGCCTCCCATACACGTCTTACCTGCTCACGCGCCAAGACGTGCCGCTCGGGCGAAGCATCGCCGCTGGGTACCCACTCGCGAGCCATGTCGAGATCCACAGAATGAGTGCGCGTTAGTTTCCAGAACTGCATTCGCCGGCTACGCCAGTGGTCCTTTTGCAAATTGATGGCAATGCGCATCAACCATGTCCCCGCACTCGATTCGCCGCGGAAGCGAGACCAGTTCCGGTATGCCTTCAGGAAGCACTCCTGGGTTAGCGTCTGAGCAACGTCCACGTCGCGCGATGACACCAGCAAAAACCGAAAGATCTGCTGCCGGTGGCTCTCCACAACGCTCGAAAAATCCTGTGTGACAACTCTATTGCCTATCATCGCGCCGTTTCTCCGAGGGCGGCTTGCAACTTCTGCTCCCGCAATTGTCTGTTGATTGGTATCAGCGATTGAAGAGTTCACGGATGAGGTTGCGACTGAATACAAAGCCATACTGTGTAACTACCTCTTTGGCTGTTACCGACTTCCCGGATGTAGCCGGATACCATGTGTTGACGGCCACGGCACTACCTGAAATTGGCCCAACAAGCCGGGCCACCGAAAAGGCCCGATGTCCGTCTTCTCCTTTTCGGGCAGTGAAAGTGTCTTCGAGGGCGCGTTTGAACGCGGATTCGGAACATGGCGATTCGCAACGTTGATGGCGGAGGTCTTCTCTGAATATGTCTGCGACCACATACTCTGTCGTACCCCGAATTGCGATCTCGCCCATTGCAGAGCCAAATCGATCGGCATATCCCTGACCACCTTCCGGCCATTCACTCGGGTTGTCTCGCGCCTGGTCGATCCCTGCATGCACCCCTGCTTCTACAATGGAAGGAATTCCGTATGTGCTGCGGAGGTACGCTTTGAACCTTTGGTTCTGGGTTGGCGGTGAATACGATGGGCTGGTTGGTCTATAGGCCGACTGAGATGGCTTTGGCGCATCCGGAAGGCTCGGCGGTGCCTGCTGTGCCTGCTGTGCTGGACATGTGAACGGGAAAAGGCCAACTGCGCTGAGTAGACAAACCGCGAGTTTCTTCATTCATTCTTCTCCATAGTGAAGCGTTCGATTGGCGATTTACCGCTCAGAGTTTTGCCTACAAACAGCAGAACTATCCGCAGTGCATCTCCTGTGCATTTGGAGTTGAGGGCCATGAGACCGCACACCTCCTGTAATGTTTCCTTTCTCATTGAACGGCATTGCAGAGCAAAGGTTTTCGCTAGAACGCGCAGCACGACAAATCCCGACATTCGCCAGAGATATTGGGTCTTGAATCGTCACGCGATCTCGCTGGAGTAAGACGACCGGGTCGGCCTACTTCTCGTCTCCAGCACGACAAATCCCGACAAATGACCAGCGACGCTGCGAACTTACAGAGCGTCTGATCGAGCAGGTAACTATGCTTACAGCGCGAGGTGATGAAGCGGATCGAATCGCTCAACTGAAGGGCGAAGCACACGACTACCTTCCAAGGCTCTCCATTACCTCGGAATTGGTTGCGCGGGTGTGCGCCATTCTGCGATGGATAAGTGGTAAGCAGATACGAGTAAAGGTCACTGTAGTCACGCTTTTAACTTTGATGTCGGTGGCCGCCACAATTGCGGCCGTCATCCACCTGCAAAGCCGTCGGCCAACTAATATAGGCCACTCAGCGCCGGTGCAGACGGTCACGCTAAATCCGCAAGTTATGCGTGTGCGCGCGTCGCAGCCACGCGATGCGAACCTCATCATGATTCCTGCCGGCACCGTTCAAATCGGCGACCATGACGGGCCACCCAGCGAGGGGCCATCATTTCAGTACACATCGCACCCATTTCTGATGGACCGCACTCCTGTGACAGTGATGCAGTTTGCATCCTTCGTCAAAGACACCGGCTACAAAACCGATGCCGAGCACTACGGCTCTGGAGGCGTCTTGGACGAGAAACAGGGCGCATGGGTAGGTGTGGCTGGTGCGACCTGGCGACGGCCACTAGGACCGCGTGGGCCACATGCGCAAGCGAACCATCCGGTAACCCAAGTGAGTTGGTTCGACGCAAATGCATTTTGTAATGCGTACGGTTTGCGGCTGCCGACCGAGTTCGAGTGGGAGCGAGCCGCGCGGATGGGGCAGACACCGGATGGGCATGTTTTCAAAACAGAAGACCCCATCGCACGGAATGGGCATTATCTGATCAATGCATGGGAGGGGACCTTTCCCCTACTCGATACCGGAGCCGATGGCTATCGCACCACGTCGCCGGTTGGAGCGTTCGGAACCGCACCATCAGGCCTTACCGATATGGCTGGCAACGTCTGGGAGTGG
>CAWDRO010000018.1:0-30462 GCA_963804735.1 uncultured Acidobacteriaceae bacterium | reverse complement strand
GCTGCGGCTGGTGATCGATACCAACATTGTTGTTTCTGCCGCACTCAATCCTGAGAGCCTTCGATCCATGTCTCGGAATCGGGACATGGCGTCCGACGTTCTCGATTATCTCCATCCGCTCTGATCCGACTTACGTCATCCCATGTCCGAGAATCCGGACATGGGGCACCCGGTTGTCTCGATTACCCTCTTCCGTTTTGATCCCGGCTAACGTCATCCCATGTCCGAGAATCCGGACATGGGGCACCCGGTTGTCTCGATTACCCTCTTCCGTTTTGATTCCGGCTAACGTCATCCCATGTCCGAGAATCCGGACATGGGGCACCGGTTGTCTCGATTACCCTCTTCCGTTTTGATCCCGACTAACGTCATCCCATGTCCGAGAATCCGGACATGGGGCACCCGCCTATTGGTTTCTTAGGAGTTGCTATTTGCGATTGAATCTCAACTGCTCCTCTGGCACCGCTTGAATAATGGAGAAAGCTGGACCACGCCCAGTCCTCGGGCTGCGACACGAGACCTCGTGCCACTGGATTGCGATGGATATACCTGAGCTTTTCAATACGCTTCTTGTCGCTGAAGACGTTGAAATCGTAATAGCGTGGCTGCCAGAAGGGTCGCTGCTTCGTCCGAAGGGTGACTGACAGCTTGAGGGACTTCAGGGACGAGGCGAGTGAGTGGCAGGGCGGCTCGCTGAGTAGAAGGTGAACGTGCTCAGGCATGACTACATATCCGAAGACAGAAAAGCTGTGTTGCTTTCGGATTCGTTCGAGGGCGTCTTCGAAGAGTGAACGGGCCGCTGGTGTTTCGAGGTATGGACGTTGTTGATAACAGCTGAAGGTGACGAAGTGGAGGTCGCCGGCTTGTTGGTAACGGGTGAGGCCCTGGGTCACGGAGACAGAATATCTTCCGGTCGAAGGGTTTGGTGTCGGGAGTTCGTATTCGTCGGGCTTGGAATTCCCGAATTGGGAGATTTGTGTCATCCCATGTCCGAGAATCCGGACATGGGGCACCCGTCTCTGTGGAGGACGCCGGAACTAACGGTCGGCTATTGGGATGTAGGGGGCTGGGTATTCGGGGCCGATGTATTCGGCTCGGGGCCTTATTAGGCGGTTGTCGTCGAGTTGTTCGATGACGTGGGCGGCCCATCCGGCGATTCTGCTTACGGCGAAGATTGGGGTGAAGAGGTCGATGTCGATTCCTAGCGTCGTGTAAGTTGATGCGGAGTAGAAGTTGACGTTGGCGTTGAGCTTCTTTTCCTTCTTCACGTAGAGCTCAATGGCGCGGGACATGTTGTACCACTTGGCGTCGCCCTTGGAGTTACCGAGGTCTTCGGACATCTTGCGGAGGTGGGTGGCGCGGGGGTCTTCGGTCTTGTAGACGCGGTGGCCGCAGCCGGGCACCTTCTCTTTGCGGGCGAGCATGGAGGCGACGTGTTCGAGGGCGTATTCGACGGGGTCTTTGCCCTTGGCGGCGGCTTCTTTGTCGGCGGCGAAGAGGAGGCGCATGACGTTTTCGTTGGCTCCGCCATGGAGGGGGCCTTTGAGGGCGCCGATGGCTCCGGTGATGGCGGAGTGGACGTCGGAGAGAGTGGCGGTGATGACGCGGGCGGCGAAGGTGGAGGCGTTGAGCTCGTGGTCGGCGTGGAGAATGAGGGCTACGTCGAGGGTGCGGGCTGCGGTCTCTGTGGGCTTCTCGCCGGTGAGCATCCAGACGAAGTTGCCGGCGTGGGAGAGCGATGGGTCGGGCTTGGGGAGATCGAGGCCTTTGCGGATGCGATCGTAGTAGGCGACGATCATGGCGATCTGGGCGGTCAGGGCGAAGGACTTGCGGATATTGGACGCGCGGTTGACGGCTTTTTCGTCGGGGTCGTAGAAGCTGAGCGCGGAAACCGCGGTGCGGAGGACCTCCATCGGCGTGGCCGACTTGGGGGCGTTGCGCATGAGGGCGACGATGTCGGGGTGGAGGGTGCGGGCCTCGGCGAGCTTTTTGGTGAAGTCGGCGAGTTCGGACTCGGTGGGCAGGGCGCCGAACCAGAGCAGGTAGGCGGTCTCCTCAAAGGTGGAGTTGGGCGCGAGCTCGTGGATGTCGATGCCGCGGTAGGCGAGCACGCCGGCTTCGCCGTCGATCCAGCAGATACCGGAGTTTGCCGCGACAATTCCTTCGAGTCCCTTGACTGGCGCCGCCGTTGCCATGCTTCGTTTCTCCCTTAGATGGTGTAAATTTTCCCGTCGAGGATCGGCGGCCTTCAGCGAAAAATCGGCAACCTCTTATAAAGACTTCACTTGCGTCGCGAAAGACTCGCGTGGGGCGTACTGTTGCGAACAATAGGCCAATGTTTGATTTATAGCGCAGCGGTTGAGCGATTGTCACTTGCCGGTGGGACGAGACGGTCGAGTGGACGGCCAATTGCTGGCAGAACTCGATTGGGCGTGAAGGGCGCGAGATCGATGGCGGGGGTTTCTCCGCGGATGAGTTGGGAAAGCGCGCGGGCGGTTCCGGGAGCGAGGAGGATTCCGTTGCGGAAGTGGCCGGTGGCGATCCATGTGTTTGAATGGCCGGGGGGCTGCGCCTCCCACCCTGCGGAAGAGCCGCAGGATGGGGCACCCACGTCGGTGACCGGGAGATTGGTTGGGCCGATGAGCGGGAGTTCGTCGGTGGATGCGGGGCGGAGGCCGGCCCAGCTTTCGAGGATTTCGGCGTGGGCGATGGGGGGGAAGAGTTCGGCGGCGGCTTTGAGGAGGGCGGCGATGGCGTGGGGCGAGACGGTCTTGTCGAATCCGGCGTGCTCGACGGTGGCTCCGATGGTGACGCGGCCGTCACCTCTTGGCACGAGGTAGATTTCGGGGGAGCGGAGGACATGGGCGAGAGATTCGCGCCCGCGCAGGCGAACGGTGGTCATTTGACCTTTCGCCGGCGCAATGCGCGGATGGTTGGGGGGGAGACGGCCGAGTGCGGGGGACTCGGCCCATGCTCCGGCGCAGTTGACGAAGTGCGTGGCAGCGATCGCGGTTGCGGTGGTCTGGACGACGACGCGGGCGGATTCGGCATCTATGGAGATGACGGGCGAGTCTTCTATCAATTTGATTCCAGCGGCGATGGCGGCGGCGGGCAACGCCGAGCAGAGATCTCTAGGGTCGAGGCTGGGTTCGTCGAGGAGGAGGAAGTTTTTGAAGTGGGATTGAAGTGCGGGTTCGAGAGCCAGGGCTTGGGCGCGGGTGAGAATGTGGCCTTTACGGTAGTCGTGGGTGCAGTCGGGGGCGTGTTCACCGGGGATGGCGAGGATCGTGGCTTTGGTCCGGAGCGGAACTTTCTTGCCGGAGAGCTGTTCTATTGAAGCGAGATAGTCTGGGTAGAGGGCGTGGCTGAGGGTGGCGAGTTCAGTGAGCTGGGATGGATTTTCGGGATCGTTGGCGGCGAGCATGCCGGCGGCGGCCCAGGACGACTCGGCCATAGCGCGGCCGCGCTCGAGGATGGTGACGCTGATTCCGTGGGTAGCAAGGTCGAGGGCGAGCGAAAGCCCGACGATCCCCGCGCCGGCGATGACAACTTCGGCTGTTTCCACTCGTCTATTGTAGGGTGAAGGTGTAGACAGAAGCTAAGGAGCACTATTTTGAAGGCTGGAGTTTTGCTCTCGATTCCCGCCTTGGAGGAATTGAGTGGGGTCTTGTAGTTTTTAATTCTTTGAGGACGAGGGGAACGACATGAGCGATTCGCTGGACGAACCGGTAGTAGAACGTAATTATTCTGGGGCCTTTCTGGCAATGGTGGCGGTGGCCTTGCTGGCGGCGATAGGCGGGCTGATCTGGAGTTACACACTTTCGACACGGCTTACGAAGTCGGAGGCGGGGCTGACCGCGGCGCAGGCGCAGAATGAAAAACTGAGCGCGGCGCTCGACCAGACCAACGCCGAGTTGAAGGTGGAGACGCAGGAGCTGGGCAAGTCGCTTGGGCTGACGCAAAAGCAACTGGAGACTCGCGCAGCCGACTTAGTACGCCAGCAACAGGCCACAGCGAGGAGATTGGAGAGCGAGCAGAAGGCCGCAAGCGCGGCGACGACGCAGCAGATTGGCGCGGTTTCGACCCAGGTGTCGAGCGTACAGACCGATGTGGGCGGGGTGAAGACCGATGTTGCTGCGACCAAGACCGAGTTGAAGTCGGCCGAGGCGCAGATGCAGAGCATGAAGGGCGACCTCGGCCTGCAGAGCGGGCTGATTGCGACCAACCATAGCGAGCTGGAGATCCTGAAGCATAAGGGCGACCGGAACTACTACGAGTTCACGCTGAACAAGCAGAAGAAACCGCAGCCGGTTTCGACGGTGAGCCTAGTTCTGAAGAACTCAAATCCGAAGAAGAGCCAGTACACGCTGGTGGTGGTTTCCGACGACAAGGAGATCGAGAAAAAGAACAAAGGCCTGAACGAGCCGGTGCAGTTCTACTCCGGCAAGGACAACATGCTCTTCGAGCTGGTCGTGAATCAGGTGAACAAGAACCAGGTGATCGGGTATATTTCGACGCCGAAGAATGCACCGCAGCCGGTCACGCCTTAGTAGATTTGCCGGGGAGGAAGCGTTCTTGCGCTTCCTTCCCGGGATGGCGCTCAGAGGTGGGTCAGGCGATCTTGACGGGGAAGTCCTTTCCCGAGCCTCTCCGCGTGAGGCGCATCAACAGTAAAACAAGAAGGATGATCGCGCCGGGGCCAGCCACAACTACGGCCCAGGCCAGGAAGGCCGCTCCGCCGTAGCTGTTTTCCAGGCCATATTCGGGGTTTGCCTGAACTTCAAGTTTTGGGTGGGCGGCGTCGAATCGCTGGATGTCTTGATGGATGTCGAGGACGACCTTGAGCGGGGTTCCCGGCCTGGGCAGGTACTCCCCAACCTTCTCGTCTTCGGCGATGCCGCCGTAAATCTGGCCGACGTAGCTTCCCTGCCTCAGCACTGCTCCCTGATCGTCCACGATCTTCCAATCCATATCGAGCCGTCTGCCTGCGCCCTGGCAGGCGTGCGACTCAATGATCTTTCCGCCTTCGATACAGGAGGAGTCTTGTCCGTCGTGAATTCGTCGGCGACGACGACGAGCCAGTATGGCTTGTCCTTGTCGTGGAGGCTGGTCTTGAACGACGGAGAGGTATAGCTGCCAACCTTGAGCGGCAGCGGCATCGTGAGGGGAGTCCAATTGGTGGTATAGCCAAACCACAATAGATAGGTGATCGGCGCCACGCCAACTAGAACCAAGGCACAGGCTACGATGGTGATGATTCTGCGCCACGGCCATTTTTTCATCGGCTTGATCTCTTAAAGAAACGAAGCGCGTTGACGGCGAATGAGTGGAGAAGCTTATTGCGGCGCGAGCAGCACCAGGTCTTTCTGGTGGGTGAAGGACAGGACCAGGTTGAGCGATTGACGCTGGTCCCACTGCTCTTTGGTGATGGGATAGTTGAAGACGAGCTGCCCCTCGACGTTGGCACCGGCGGGAATTGTAATGTCGCGTAGCAGCGGCTGCTGCTTCATCGGCGCCAGTGCCGGGTAGGCGACAAAGACGCGGTTAAAGTCGGAGGTGCTGGCGGCCAGGCTGCGATCTTCTTCGGTAGGCAGCTTCAACATCGCCGCCATGTCCGCCAGGAAAACCGGTCCCTCACTCTGATTGTGCAGGCGAACGTCGGCGATGACGATGATCTCGTCGAACTTGTTTTCCGCCGGCCCGACACTCTGGGCGGCGAACATCTGCGCCTTCGACTCCCGGTGGATCGGATAGGCGGTGAGGTGAAGGACCTCTCCGGTCACTACCGGGGGTTTTTCGTTGAAATACACATAGGCGCCGATGGCAAGTAACACGATCAACGCGGCCACTACGACCCTGAGTACAGGATGGCCGGAGCCGCCGCCTTGCGAGCTGGCCAGAGCGAGATGGCGAAGGTTTGATGGCGCCGGTGCTGAAGGCGATGTGCCGGGCTGGGGCTGCGTGGTCACCGTTCTCAGATTTTACTCTGATTCAGCTGCTCTCAATTCGTAGCGAAGAGGATCGGTCTTGAAGGGCACTGCGACAGTGACCTTTGCAGAAATCGGCTTGTCACTGCTTTTCTTTAGGGCAATGGGAAGCGAGTCTAGTGGACCACAGGCACGAAGCCGATGTAAGAAATCAAGACTGGACCCACGGTTTGTTTCTGTTTTATGACATCCCCATAGGTCATCTTGCATGCGTCACAAATGACCTCCAAATGACGATCATCTTTCCACACAAGGCGCGAAGGCCCCACTTCGGTGGTCGTCAGAATTTGTTCGCCTTTTCCAAAGTCTGCCCAGTGAGACCATGCACCGAGCTGTCCCGTGTCCTTCAGTCGCAGATAATAAACGTCGGAGCTTAGCCCCGAGTTCGATCGCAACGCAAGCGAGGCGCAATAAACACCATCGGGAGAACAGGCTGACAACCTCGTTTCTTCATGCGCTAGAACTCCTGCCGAGGAAACGAGAACCCACATCGTGAAGGTAACCGCCGTGGTGCCGACCACGGCGGCGATGCTCAGCAAGCGCTTAAGACCCTGATTTACAGGTTGCATATTTGATACCGCTCCTCATCGGACGGTCGATGGATAGTCGACCCTCACCGTCTGGATCTCAAACGGAGTGATCGGCACCGTGACCTGGTTGTTGGTGACCGGGAGCGGCGAGCCTTCCGGCGTCTCCATCAGGTTCGTCAGGGTTGCCGAAGTTGCGCCCTCGGGGACGTGGAGGGTGACGTTGCCGCCTTTGCCTTCCCACTCGAAGAAGCGGAAGAGCAGTCCGTCGGCGTTTTCGGCTTTCTTGATGGCGGTGAGCACGACGTTGTCGGCGTCGATGCCGACGAAGGAGTGTTCGGTGGGCCAGTCTCCGGTGTGCTGATCGACTTGCATCGCCGTCAGCCCATAGTTGAGCTCATAGCCGTGTCGCATGCTCATCGCCTGTTTCCAATCGCCGGCGTGCGGGTAGAGGGCGAAGACGAAGTGATGTTCTTCGCGGTCGGCTTCGGGGTCGGGCCAGACTGGCGAGCGGAGCAGCGAGAGGCGAAGAACGTTGCCGGCCGCGTCGTAGCCGTATTTCGACTCGTTAATGAGGCTCATGCCCTGTTTGGCGTCGCCGAGATCGGCCCAGCGCATGGCTGGGACTTCGAACTTGGCCTTCTCCCAGCTGTTGTTGCGGGTGGTTGGGCGCTGGATGGTGCCGTAGGGGATTTCGTAGGTGGCGTTATCACTGGTGGCGGCGAGCGGGAATGCGGCCTTCAGCAGGACGTGGGTTTCGTGCCAGTCGATGTCGTTGGTGATGAGGACTTCGTCGGCTCCGGCGTCGAGGGAGATTTCCTGGACGAATTTGGAGCTTTGCCAGGTGCGGGCCACTTGAATGCCGGCGCGCATGGGGCCGCTTTCGATGACCTTGACTGAATCGACCTGATGGATCAGAGTCGGAGGCTGGTCGAGGGTGCCGGGATCGATATTCCAGGCGTCATATTCCTTGGGCGTATCTTTGAAGGCTTGCAGCTCGTTGCCGCAGGAGTTGGGCGCCAGGGTTTCGAAGTTGGCCTTCTTGTTGAAGAGTGAGGTGATGCATCCGGTGGAGGGATCGACGGTCACGCGGAGGTTGGCGTTCTCGATGGTCGTGCCGCTGACTTTGAGATCGGTCGGGAAGGTCTTGTTGCCGGGAACGACCCGGATCAGCTTGTAGCCCATCGACGGGACGGGGCCGGCGTTGACGAGCAGGTGATAGATGTTGGAGTGGGGCTCGCGGGAGAGCAGCTTTGACGGCAGCACGTTGCCCTTGGGGTCGAGGACAGAGACGGATTCGGCGCTTTGCTGGAGTTCAGCGGTGACTGGGACATCGCCGGAGCGCTCCCAGGCGAGCGGGTTGAAGACGAGGACGGGGACACCGTCTTTCGTCCGGGTGTCGATTCTGGACTGGATGGTCTCGATGGCGTTGTGGGAGGCTTCGTTGCTGGTCCAGCGAACTCGGTCGTAGTCGCGCTGAGCTTCCTTATAGATAATGCCGATGCCGGAGCCGGCGGCGAGGTCGTGAAACTGATTAAACAACACCTGCTTCCACGCGTCGGTGAGCTTGGCGGCGGGATAGTCGCGGCCCTGCAGCCAGGCGAGCGACGAATATTTCTCCGTGTTGAGCAGCCACTCTTCGCTCTCGCGCATGTTGCGCTTGTGGTCGGCCTGGGTGGTGAAGACGCCGCGGTGATATTCGAGATAAAGCTCGTCTTTCCAGGTGGGGATGGCCATTTCGCCAGCGGGCGGGGTGGGCAGCTTGTTCTCGCCCTTGGCCATCACGACGTAGTTCCAGGTGGGCGAGTCGGGGTCGATCTGTTTTTCGACGCTGGTGAAGTAGGTCTGCGCGATGCCGAACTGATATTTGGGAACGACTTTGCTTGGGTCGCTCCAGTGATCGCCTTCGTCGAGGACGGAACGGGTCGGGCCTCCGCCATGATCGCCGATGCCGTAGAGATCCATCATGTCGGTCATGCCGGGTGAGCGTTCGCGAGCGACGGCGAGGTCGGCCGAGAGACGGATCGGGTCGAGATTGTTGTTGGCATAGTCATGCGGGAAGTAGGTGAGCACTTTGCTGCCGTCGGGCGATTCCCACCAGAAGAGCTTGAAGGGGAGCTGGTTGGTGTCGTTCCAGGTCATCTTCTGAGTGACGAAGTAGTCGAGTCCGGAGCGCTTGTAGACTTGCGGCAACTGCCAGTTATAGCCGAAGGAATCGGGGTTCCAGCCGATGCGGGTGGTGACGCCGTAGAGGTTCTTGAAGGTCGCCTGGCCGATGAGCAGCTGACGAACCAGCGATTCGCCATCGGGCATATTGAGGTCGGGCTCGACCCACATGCCTCCAACCACTTCCCAGCGGCCCTGAGCGATGCGTTCCTTGATCTGGGCATTCAGCGCGGGGTATTTGTCGGCCATCCATTGGTTGTACTGCGCGGCAGATTGGGTATAGGTGTAGTTCGGGTATTCGTACATCAACTGCGCAGCGGTGCCGAAGGTGCGCTTCACGACGTTGACGGTCTCGGTCCAGGGCCAAAGCCATGCCGCGTCGATGTGAGAGTTGCCGGTGAGATGAAAGGTGCCCTGCTTGATTAGCGGCTTGAGGGTTTCCAGTTGAGACTGCGAGGCCTTGAGCGACGCGTCGAAGGCGGACTGGTCGCCGTTGGAGAGCGCGGTAAGGTTGACGGCGGCGATGGCTTTCGCGAGGGTATCGATGTCGGAAGATGAACCCGGCGCGAGCGAAGGAACGAGCGCGGCGTCGGAGATGAATTCCTTGCGGAGGTCGTCGGGGCTGGGACGGTTTTCGGCGAAGTCGATCTTGGTGGTCACGCCGTTGAAGCGCTTGTCGTCGACGGTTTGGAGGATCTTGACGGCGACCAGGACTTTATCGCCGGGTTGGGCATTGTCGAAGAGCACGATGGGCTCGAGATCGTCGCCGAGCGCCACGCGACGGCCGTTGAAGTAGACGATCTCGGGCATAGGACCGTTGGCGCTGGCATGAAACTGGAACCAGATGCGGGTGCCGGTGAGGTCGTAGCCGTGCAAGGCCTTGGGGACTTCGATTTCGCGGCGAAACCAGACGGCATCTTTTGCGGCGTTTCCTTTGACGGGGAGAATCGGCCAACTGCTGTCGTCGAGGCTAACGGCCTCTCCATGGGCGATGTCGCCGGCGTGAAAGCGCCAGCCGTTGAACGGGGAGGGCGTTTAGTTCGGCGAGGCGATCGATGGTTGTCCGCGAGGCGGAGGGCAATGCCTTGGTGAGTGCAGTGACTTCTTCGGCTGATTGTGCCTGCGAAGCAGGCAGCGACAGAGTGGCGAACGCTACCAGCGTGATTAGGGAGAGTGTGTAGATGAGATTTTGAGTCTGGAAGCGGATGGCGCGAAAGGTCACGAAGAGCTCCAATCATTGGCCCGAAAAGGGGGCTTGAGAAAATGCGCGCCGCGGAGTTCGCGCGCTGTGCTGATTCGATCGAATTATAGTGGAGCGCTTCGTAAGACGGTGATTCCGAAGCGGGTAGCCTTGGGAAAGACTCGGTAGGGACGTGCTCACCTACTCGGTCCGGATGGCTTTCATCGGATCGATCGACGCGGCCCTCCACGCAGGATAGAGACATGCAAGCGCGGTGATTACCAGCAGGACTGCTGAGACCGACAACAACATCACTGGGTCACGGACGCTGGCGTGAGTGGAGGTTGCTAGGACCTTTCCAAGCGCCAGGCTCAGGGCGAGGCCGGCGAGCGCGCCGGCGGACACAGTGAGCAATGACGATTGCAATACCAATCGCACGACGCCGATACGGCGCGCGCCGAGCGCCATCCGCACGCCGAACTCGCGAGTGCGCTGCGAGACGGTGTAGGAGACGACGCTATAGATTCCGGCGGCTGAAAGGGCGAGGGCAAGCGCCGCAAAGAGGGCGAAGAGCGAGGCGAGAAAGCGCTCGCGGCCCCAGGCCTGGGTTTCGAGAAGCCAGCTTAGCTCGTGCTCTTCCTGGATAACGAGCTCAGGATTGAGCCGGTGAAAGCTTGCTCCGACCGCGCGCATGGTGGCTGCCGGATCACCCTTGGCGCGCACGAGAAGAAAGGCGTTGGGAGCAACGATGAACGAAGCGGGAAGAAAGACCGCCGGCTGCACAGGACGATCAAGGCCGTCATTGCGGGCGTCGTTGACCACGCCGATGATCTCGAGCCAACCGTCGGGGTTTTGTGTGGAGACCAGATGCGGGTTGTCGAGCTTCAGACCGGGACTGCGGACGGACTTGCCCAGCGGGTCGCCATCCGGAATGTACTGCTTCACAAATGCCCGATTTACCAGCGCGACGTGGGCGGCTACTGCGTCTTCCTGAGGTGTAAAGAGGCGGCCTTGCAGCAACGGCATACGCAAGGTTGAAAAGATGTTGTAGCTCACCAGGCACAAGACGGCTTGGGCGTCGGTGAGGTTGGGATTGCTCGAGACCATGATCTTCGCCCTATAACCATTGAAAGCCGGCGTCCAGCTAGTAGAGATACTTGCGCTCGCGACTCCCGGCGAGGACTCGGCAGCCTGCCGATAAGATTCCTGCGCGGCGGTGAGTGCTTCCCAGGTGTGCGCCCCACCTTTGGGAAGGGACACGGCGACATAAAAGACGTGGTCGGGATCGAAGCCTAAAGGCGTGTGATAGAGCGTGGCAAAGGCGCGCAGCGCAGCCCCGGCGCTGGCGAGCAGCAGCATGGTCAGCGCGACTTGCCCGGCGATCAGCAGACTGTGGGTACGACGTCCGCGGACGGTCCCGGCTAGCTTGGCGCTTGAACCCTGCATGAGCGCGCCAACCTCGGGGCGCGAGAGCTGCCAGGCTGGGGAACTGCCGAAGATGATTCCGGTTAGCAGAGCAACGGCCACGGCAAAGAGGAGCACCGTGGCGTTTACATGGATCGACGCCTCGTGCGGAAAGGAATACTGCGGCAGGTTCGCGGCCAGCAGATCGACGCCTTTGTAAGCAGCCAAGACGCCGACGGCCGCGCCCAGCAACGAGAGCATACAAGTCTCGGTGAGCAGCTGACGCACGATGCGTGACCGGGTGGCGCCGATCGACGACCGTACCGCGAACTCGTGCTGGCGGGCCGTTCCGCGCGCGAGCATGAGGATCGAGACGTTGGCGCAGCCGATCAAGAGGAGCAAGAGTACAGCCGCGAAGAGCATTAGCAGCGGCGCCTCGAAGCCGCGCATTACTTCTTCATTGAGGGTCTTGATCTCGACCTTAGCTGGCGGGAAATTGGTTGGGTCCCGCTTTGCGTAGCTATCAACCAGCGGTTGCAACTCAGCTGCGACCTGCGCGAACGACACGCCGGGCTTCAACTTGAGGAAGGCGCTCAGGTAGTAATGGGGATCGGCCTTGAAGTTGCCCGGCATGTACACGTCGGAGTCGCCCCAGGTGAAGCGCGGCGAAGCGACGCCGATCACGGTGTAGGGCATGTGGTCGAGTTCGATGGTCTTGCCGACGATGTCGAGCCGGCCGCCGTATTGCTTCTTCCAGAAGAGATAGCTGAGCACGGCGACCGGGCTGGCGTTGCCGCCTGGAGCGTCACTGGGAGTGAACTCGCGCCCCAACAAGGGCGGTACTCCCATATAAGTGAAGAGATTTGATGAGTAGTAGCCGGCAGTGACTGAGACTGGGAGCGCATCACCGGTGAGCGCCTGCATCCGGGTGTCCATCAGGAACACGTCGTTCACGGAGGCAAGTTTCTGCAAGTCGTGAAACTCGGTAGAGGTGACATAGAGCAACTGACTTCGGTCGGAGTTTTTCTGCTTCAACTCCACATGGACCATGCGGTTGGCGTCTTTATATGGATATGGGTCGAGAAGGACGGCGCGGACGACGCTAAAGACGGCGACACTCGCGCCGATACCGAGCGCCAACGAGCCGATGACCACGGCGGCGAAGCCGGGAGATTTGCGCAGTTGCCTCAGGCCGAAGCCGACGTCCTGGAGCAGGACGCGAAAGAAAGACGAGAGGTCCGATTTGCGTAGAGTCGGATTCATGTTGCCGCTCCTGTCTGAAGCTTGGGCTCGGGCATAGGTCGGGCAGCCCGGCAATCGGGAACCAGGACGGGAGACCAATGCCAGGCACCAAAAAAGCGACGCCGAGCTGCCACCTAGCCAAAGAGCAATCTGCTCGCCATACAAAAATCGAGGCTAAGTAGCACGATTCATTCGCCCACAAAACAAATACGCTGCGGCCACGGTGTTCGTTCCTGAAGAATGGCGTCCGAAAGCGGACGAGACAGAGATGCGAGAGGAAATCCCATTAGTGATGCAGGTCGCGATTCGCCGCTCCCGAAATCCCGGGCTATTTTCGTTGGTACTCGAGTTTCGGGTACCAGTCTGCGCCACGGCCTTCCGGGGTCAGATCGAGCATCAGCCAAAGAGGGTCAGCGTCCGGGGCGCCGCGCGGGTCCTGACCCGGGTCGGCCATCGCAGGGCTCATCTCCACGCTGTAGTGGTGGAAGACGGTTCCGTTACGCCGGGTGAAAACACTGAAGCCGGGCATGTCGGCATCGTCCGGATTGACATAGGCGCGGGTGTAGTCGCCGGAAACGTCTGAGACAAAAGGAAGATTCGCGAAACCACGCTGTCTCCTGAAGTCCACCAGCCGCTCTATCGGTGAGCGCGCTGTCACCACGATTGCTGACCGCTCGCGCAAATTGACAGCGGTGCCATTCCAGGAGGTCAAAAACGATGTGCATACGGGGCACGGCGCCTTGCGCTGCGGTCCGTACATCATGCTGTAGACCATCAATGTGTCTCTATCACCGAACAGGGTGGTGAAACGAACGTGCCCAGTCTCGGAGACGAACTCGAAGTCGTGCGGGATCTCGCCGCCTTCAGGTAGCGCGCGGCGCTGGACTGCCACTTGCTCGATGTGGCGGCGCAGTTCGATTTCTTCGGCCAGAAGCTTATTTCGAGCGGTGCGATATTCCGCACTTTCATTCGGAAAATGAGCGGTATTGGTAGCGGCAAGGTCACGAGCGGGTGAGAGCGTTTGGGTGACGGGCATACGACCTCCGGAGATATCCTAACGCGATTGCATGCTTCGCGAAGAAACCGGTTGGCACCTTATGAAACTTCATGAATGGCCTTGGAATCAGGGCAGGTGCAGAGCCGCAGGATGCATTGTCTCGTTTGCCTTCTCAGCTTCGACGCCTGGTGTCCAACCTGGCTGGTTAGTTCACGATTCGCTTTTCCGGCTTTGGCGCGGCTGGCGAGAAACAGTTGAGTTCCACGGCGGTCAGCCGCCCTGCAAGTTTGCCTAGCTCCGTTTCGACAATTTCTCTGGTGTCCTCGGGCTCTCCTAGCGCGCGCAGGTTGAGCAAAATATCGTGAGCTGTGGCAGGCGAGGCATCGAGCGCACCTTCAACTCGCGGCTCTTCCCCTTTCCCGCTGAGCGCAGCCTTTACGTATCCGCTTGGCGAGCTGACGATCATCTTGAGATGGACAATCGATATTCCGGCTCCTGTTAGTCGCTGATCGAGAGAATCCAGGAATGGCCCGAGAACCATAGCCGGAGAAGCAGGAATCTCAGGCTCGAAGGTCGCCTGCAGATTGAGCCATGCCAATGCCGCTTCTGCCTGGGCATACTGCTGATAGTCGATATTTAACGATTGGCCGGAGGTCTGCAGAGTACCTGAGAGTATTTCGTCGAGCCAGGCGAGAACGCCCTGGCCGGTGACGGATGACACCTGCCGAACGGGACGGCCCGCTTCGGTAAGCAGAGGTATCTGAGGAGGAGATGGAAGCAGGTCAGCCTTGGTAAAGCAGAGAATGTCTGCCTCCTCGATCTGCTTTGCAAAAAGATAGTTCAGGTAAGGACTGGAATCACTCTGCGCCAGGCTCTCTGCGCGGCCTGGGTCTACGAGCACCGTCAATGGCGCGATTCGGTAGCGGTCTCGATACTCCACGAATGGCCGCAGGACCGTTGCCACAATATCGGCACAGCTACCGACTGGCTCGGCGAAGATCACCGCGGGCGCGTGCGCTCGAAGGCTCTCCGCGACATTCACCAAGTCTGAAAGCCGGCAGCAAAAACAACCGCCCGTGACCTCTCCAAACCGCAGGCCGTGGAGACCGGCCAAGCGAGTATCGACCAACTCAGTGCCCTGATCATTCAAAATGACGGCGCAGCGCCGCCCGAGGCGTTCCAGCTCGTGGGCGGCGGCGAGGATCAGCGTTGTCTTGCCTGAGGCGAGGAACCCGCCAACAATGACGATCCACGGCTTGATTTCGGAATGTTCGCTGCTCATGAGCGCACTTGGATCTTAAGCGTCTCTTCCGTGTGAATCGTCACCGGAGCCGCGAGGCGCAAGATAAGACGATCTGGTTTTTGATCCAACGTGTGGTCGAGAAATTTGCCTTCGAGTTGTAACGCTGATGCAGTACCTATTGCCTTGATCTCACAGGATTGGCAACGCAGCTCTCCGGAAAGAACGGAGAGAGCAAACTGTGTGCTGTTGGTGCTCGATTGTTCGAAAGAAAAGGTACCCCAGCCGGTTCCGGTCGCCCAGAAACATCGAAACTCACGATGCGGCAGCCGGGGAGTGGCAACGACTGCCGCGTGGAGACCGTCGTAGGAGAATCCACTCAGCGCGACCAGGCTGCTCCAAGAGGCCATCGCGCGAGCATAGTGATGTCCGCACTCGGCCTCGTCCCATGGGTTGCGTTTTTCGCCGTCATACCTGGAGCGAATGTTATGAATGCACTCGATGCCTTCGTTGACCATGCCGGAAAAGATCATCAAGGCAGCGGCGGAGTGTTCGAAGCCGGTCATCACCTCGGCGTAATAAGGGAACGGAATTCGGGGACGGGGCGAGGCGGCGTAATCGCAAATGAGCATCGCCGCTTCGTCGTTGAGGGCGAAGGTGCGTTCCACATTGTCGTGATCGAAGAGGGTCCGCTTGTAGTTGAAGCGATAGAGCGCGTCCAGAGTTGTTCGGACATGCGACGGTGAAACGAGCGGGCCGAGACCAGCGAGGTCGGCCATATACTGGCCGATCAACTGATCGATGAGGCATCCCTCACCGACCTGGTACTCAGGATGCTCGGTATCTTCGGAGCCCATGTTGCTTTGGAGGTTCGGAGCGATCTGAGATTGCTGGTAGCCGAGAATCTTCTGAATGTAGAAGTTTCCGTTGAAGAGATTGGCGTCGATCCATCGGCTGCCTTCGCTAAATAGCTTGCGATATTGATCTGCTGCGGAATTCTCCCCGAGGGCGCGGGCCATCTCCTCAGAGGCGCGCAACGCGCCCAGGTACCAGACGCTGCACATTGGATTGGGTCCATAAAACTCGACGTCATAGGTGTTGTGCTGGACTCCGGTCATTACGCCTCGACGGTCGGCATCCCAGCCTCCGAGCTGCCAGGCGAATGCAATCGCCTTCTGAATGCGGGGCCACATTGCTCGCGCCCAGTCATTGTCCCCGGAGAGTTTCCAGTCGAGATAGGCGTGCATGATCTGGCCCATCTGCCCGTCGGCGGCGGCGAAGCCGAAACGCTCGTAGCCGTCGGGAAGCAATTGGCGGAAGCGCATTCCGCCGGCATCGTCCATGGAATACCCAAAGGAGGCTTTTCTCAGAGACCGGGCGAAGGAAGGAAAGAGGAAGGTGGTCGCGGTCTCGTAGTTCCACACATGGGTGCAGTTGCCGAAGCAGCAGCCCCGGAAATCGTCGCTTCCTTCAAAGCCGTGAAACTCTCCGTCCGCGGTGCGGAAACACGTAGTCGATGCTAGCGTGGAAAGATTCGCGCTGGCCGCTTCCTTGACAACGCCCGGCAGGGTGCTCTCGCGAAGCGCGTTGGCAAACATCCGCGTGCGCTTTTCCAGGTCGTCGCGATTTTTCGCGGCGTATTGCGCGGCTTCCCAGGCGGTCTTAAATCGTGTCGCATAATAATTTCCTATTACGGTATGGCCTTTTCCCTTCGGGGCGCTCCAGCCGCACCAGTCGGGCGTGCGGTTTGGAAAGTTCCAGGCCAGCACAAAGGTGAAGACTGCACTTTGGCCTGGCGCGATAGTTTGCCTTTGGCACAGAGCGGCGACTGAGCTACGGGGATTGGGCTCCGCCCCCAGCTCACCTGCCGCCGAAAACGCGTCCCAAAAGAGGAGTGGGGAGTTCCACCAGCGGCCCTTGGGCCAGCCGCGCCAGTGGGTCAGATTGGTTCCCGTTGTGGATATGGCGCCCAGCGCAAAGCTGCCCGACATCGGGTCGTCCGCGGCTAATCCTGGATTGCTCATGAGAATCCCGGCTAGCTCGGAGCTGGATCGATATTCGTTCGTGCGCTGGTCCTGCCCCGGCCTCGCATGATCTTGCGAGAAGGCGACGGCTACAGGGTTGTCGATGGAAAAGACGATCCCGACTTTTGCAGCAGAAGAGCGAGGATTGCTGACGCGATATTGCAGGAAGGCTATAGGCAGGCCCGAGTCGTCGGCATCGTGTGGAATGAAGGGCGAGAATGCGTCCAGCTCTACCGACACGGGGAGAGTCGCGTCTTGAAAGTCGATGTGGGCCAGGGGGTAGTCCGCTGTGAATACCGCCGATTCTAACCGGCGCAGGCCGGGCGCGTTGTTTGATCCCAACCCATCCTGGCCCTGATATGGCGGCAGGATGCGCGCCTCCAGCACGCGCGTGACTGGCTCCGCATTTCCAGACTGCACCCAGATGGCTGGAAATGCATATGGAGGTGCGAAGCCTTGATTAGGACGGTTAAAGATTTCCCAATCGCGAAGCTGCCCTCGCCCGCCAAGGCCAAGGCTGCCAGTGCCGACTCCTCCCAATGGGAAGGAAATCATTTTCAGGGATTCTTCACGAAACACGCGAGGGTAGGGGATCTCGGTTCGACGGTGCGCGCTCGACGGATGATCGGGGGCGGCGTCGGTCCTGGTTTCTGCGAAAGTGGGCCATCCTCGTACCTGCGTGGCCGCGCCGAGAGTGGCGGCGGCCTGCTTCAAGAAAGATCGTCGCGGCAGTTTGCCGTCTTCGCTCATTGCTTCTCCCGGAGGCGCTCTCGCGATAGTTGAGTCGCAGTCATCAGTGCGGCGCTCTTATTTGGGCTGCGTCATGTGTTCGGCCATGGCTTTGCGCAAGGCCGCCTCGGACGCAGCATCCCAATATTTGCAATCAAGCCGCAAAAATACCGAGGTGTACGGAATCGTGAGGGTTGTCTTGAGCACCAGGATGTGGAATGTCGCCCCCGCGTCGGCAAGCATCTTGATGAGCTGTTCGTGGGGCAATGACTGCACCGGTAGAGAACCGAGCATCGATGGCAGTTGGGCGCGATAAGCGGTGACTCCGGGCGCTCCCTGCTCGGGGACAAACGGCAACTCGGCATCCATGTAAACATCCGGAGCCACATGTTTTGATTGGGAGAGATCGCCGAGTACGGTACGCACGACCTCGTCCTGGCTGGCGCCGGTCTCGACCGTTTCTACGCCCGGCGAGCTTTGGAGCGGATAGGCCGAATCGACAATGACGATCCAATTGCGGTGCCCAAGCAGCGGCAGCTCCTGTTCCAGCAGTTGGCGCCAGTCGGTGGGCGCTGCATTAAGCGGCGATGTGCAAGCCAGTAGGGTCAGGCAGATTGCCAAGGCCGTGCCTACTTTGGTGAGAATTCCCTGTGTAGGAAGTCGCTTCATATAGTTCATTCGCATTAGATCATCCATGACGGGTTGTTGTTCAACAAGTCTGGATTGATTAGACTCCCCAAGGCGAGCTGAAAGCAGACCGGGCTCCACTGAAGTTAAGTGGGGCCTTTCACAAATGGCGGTATCAGTTTTGAAGCGACGTCGGGAAGTCTAGGGAGAGATTCATATTATGGCCACGAAGACGGTCGGACCCATCCAGGAAGTTGTCCTCCTTACCAGCGGCGATCTTCGGCAGTCGGCGAACGTGGCTTGCTGGCCCGCGCAGCGAGAGATGGAACTGCAATTGACGGAGAGCTTCGCGCGCGAGGGCGTTTGTGTGAAGCGGGCTTTTGAGGTGGATCGCGAAAAGGACATGGCTTCATCTCGAGCCAGCGGATGGGCATGGATGTCTTCGCGGAGATCGATCCCGAGGCGAACCTCATCTTCGCTACCGCCGCGTGGCAATATACGCATCATGTGCTGCCGGGAATGCGTACTCATCGCGGACCAATGCTGACCGTGGCCAACTGGTCGGGACAGTGGCCCGGATTGGTCGGCCTGCTCAATCTCAATGGTTCGCTGATCAAGGCCGGAGTTCCCTTCAGCACGCTTTGGAGCGAGAACTTCACAGACGAATTCTTCCTACGCGGCTTGAGAGCGTGGATTCAGAACGGGACCGTCGTGCACGACACAAGTCATGTCCGCGACCTGGACTTCGACAAGCTGCCGGACGAAGCGAAGCGTCTAGGTGGAACTCTGGCTGGCGAGCTGCGGCGACGCAAGGCGATTCTTGGCGTCTTCGACGAGGGCTGCATGGGCATGTATAACGCGATCATCGACGACGAACTGCTGAATCCAACCGGAGTTTTCAAGGAGCGGCTTAGCCAGTCGGCGCTCGTCGCGAGGATGCGGGCAATCGAGGATGGCGAAGCGGTTCAGGTGCGGCGATGGCTGAACGACAGAGGTCTGCGCTTCGCTACCGGCACCGACGAGGCGACGGAGCTTACCGATGGCCAGGTCCTCCAGCAATGCAAGATGTATATCGCGGCGGTCCGCATCGCGCATGAGTTCGGGTGCGATGCGATCGGCATCCAGTATCAACAAGGGTTGAAGGATATGGTTCCCGCGTCGGACCTGGTTGAAGGGCTGCTTAACAATTCCGATCGGCCTCCCGTCTACGATGAGCATTCCGAAGAGGAGCTCTATGCGGGTCGGGCGCTGCCTCATTTCAACGAAGTCGATGAGGGCGCTGGGCTGGATGCCCTGGTGACCAATCGCTGCTGGACGGCGCTGAAGCTGGATCCCGCGACGACGCTGCATGATTTGCGTTGGGGTGAGCATTATTCGGGCGGCGGTGTGGATGATTTTGTCTGGGTCTTGCAGATCTCCGGCGCTGCACCTGCGAGCCATTTTGCCAACGGTTATAGAGGCGCGTCGAGCGAGCGGCAGCCGCCGATGTATTTTCCGCTTGGCGGTGGCACTCTTAAAGGCATCGGCAAAGCGGGAGAGATTGTGTGGAGCCGTATCTTCATCGAAAACGGCTCACTGCACGCCGATATCGGTCTGGGTAGCGTCATCAAATTACCTGCTGAGGAGACGGCCCGAAGATGGAAGAGTACTACCTCGCAATGGCCGCTGGTCAGCACCGTTTTCCATGGCGTATCTCGCGATGCGATGATGGCGCGGCACCGGGCTAACCATGTCAGCATTGCCTATGCGCCAGACGCTTCGACTGCGGCCCAGGCGCTGGCCGTCAAGTCAGCAATGTTTCATGAAATGGGGATCGAAGTCCACCTTTGCGGAGAGGTGGCGTTCTAGTTTCTTTGAACACCACTATCGTCTTTCCCTTCGCATTCGAGCGTGGTTCTGTCGGTTGAAGAAGTGGACTCATTGCGATCACAAGAGATAAGTTAAGTCCCATGATTTCCCGCAAATTTTTCTGCTCATTTCTCCTGGGACTTTCATTCGTCGCTGCTTCGACGTATTGTCTGGCGAAGCAGCCGACGGTCACCGGCGACGGCTCCGTGAAGATCAGCTTCGGCGGCCAGCGCGGGACCTTCACCTTGCTTTGGGCTGACGGGACGATCCTCGGTCCAGTCGCGTCGTCTGTCGAATTGATCGATGGAACCCGCTTAGTCACAACCGATTTTCCTCAGCGCAAGATGGAACAGGCCGATGCCGCGCCAGCCGGAGTTGTCGCTTCGGGGATGCGCGAATATATCGTTCGCTACTACGGCAAGAGCGGGGCGCCTGAACTCAGGCAGCATATCTATTTCGAGGCTTCGCGGCCGTATGTGCTGGTCGATATCGAGGCCGTTTCCACTCAACCGCTCAGTTCGAGGAAGATTTCGCCGATTGTTCTAACGGCCAATGGAAGCGCGCGTTTCGCCGTCAAGACCCGTCCTACTGTGCTCTTTGTTCCGAACGACAATGATATGTGGGTGCACTACAACGAGCCGATAGATCCGGCGAAGGATCCGGACAGTTATGAGGTAACCGCTATCTTTGACAACGCCAGCCGCAAGGGGATGGTGCTTGGCTCGGTGACTCATGATCTTTGGCGGACGGGCGTGATCGCTCGCGACCTGGGAGAGGGCAGTTCCGGCAAGGTCGAGGTCTACGGCGGTGCGACCGGTCACTGGACCCACGATGTCGAACCTCACGGCGTGGTAACGAGCACAACCATTCACTCGCCGCTGGTGATGGTAGGTTACTTCCCCGACTGGCGCCAGGGTATGGAGGTTTACGGTCAAATCAACGCTCAGATTCATCCGCCGCTGGCCTGGAGCGGTGGCGTGCCTTTCGGCTGGAACAGCTGGTCGGCTTATCTGGAAAAGATCGATAAGCAGAAATACCTCGCGGTAGCGGATTTTATCCACTCGCAGCTTGAGCCGCGCGGCTTCAAGAACGACGGCACGACTTATGTGAATCTCGATGGCGGATGGACCAAGATCACGGAAGCTGACGTGATCGAGTCAGCGAAACACATTCACGATCAGGGGCAGAAGGCGGGAATCTATTTCACACCCTTCTCTTATTGGTCAGATGATTTCACGAAGCCCGTAGAAGGAACGGATGGCAAGTACAAATATAGCGACATCCTGCTGCGCGACTCGAAAGGCAACCCACTGCCGAAGATCGATGGCGCGCATCCGCTGGATCCGACACATCCCGGCACGATTGCGCGGATCGATTATGAGCTCGCACGCTTCGTAGCCTGGGGTTACGACTATGTAAAGCTCGATTTTCTGAATTGCGGGTCGCTCGAAGGGCATCACTACAGTCCGGCCATCACCACCGGAGTCGCCGCATACGCCTATGGCATGCAACGCATCGAAGACGACTTGTCTCCGAAGAAGATCGGACGCCCTTTCTTCATCAGCCTGTCGATCGCTCCGCTGTTTCCCGCCTATGGGCATAGTCGCCGCGTCTCTTGCGACGCCTTCGGCCGAATAGAAGATACCGAATATCTCTTGAACGCAGTGACCTTCGGCTGGTGGACGAACGGCACCCTCTACCGATTCAACGACCCCGACCACACCGTTATCTCTCGCGACACGGACCCCTATCACGGTTCGGCGCCAGCGGGCAGCGTTCAGACTCTTGAAGAGGCGCGCAGCCGTGTCGATGCCTCGATCATCACAGGCACCGTCCTGCTGGACAGCGACGATCTGATGGATACCCGCGCACAGCAACGGGCGGAAGAACTGCTCACCAATGCCGCGATTCTCGACGTTGCGCGTGCAGGACGCAGCTTTCAGCCGGTGGAGGGCGACGACGGCACGCATGCTTCAAAACTCTTCACGCGAAGCGAGCCGGACGGCAGCATGTTGGTTGCGGTTTTCAACTACGACAGAAGTCAGACTGCGGAGATCAAGGCTGATCTTGCTCGACTCGGCCTGGATGGCTCTCAGGCCTATCGGGTAACAGACTTGTGGACGGGCGCGATCCGCAACGTTCGAACGACGCTTGATGTGTCCCTGTCTCCAGCGCAGTCAACGGTTCTGCGGCTAGCGAAGGAGTAGCGTGCGCGTCGCTTCCTAAATATCACCTGTTTGGGTCAGGCAAAGGTGTTATCGACTTGATCGTGATTACTTCATTCGATATATCGCCGACGACGCGAACCCTTTTTGCGGCAAACTCTGAGGCCTTCGATTGTGGTTCTAAGAGGTAGACATGGTCGTTGTACCAAAGCCCGTACTTCGATCCCTTCCGGACGCACAGGCGGACGCAAGCGATGTCTGGCGTCATGGTAGAGGTTCGCTGACAGTTTGTGCCGCAGTGGGTATCAGTTACGAATCCATCCCATGTCTTATCAGGACTTTGCGTTTGTCCTAGCGCGCTGGCCGTCACCAGCATGACGATAGATAGCGAAAGCTTCATAAGGCTCTCCTTGCTGTCCTTAGAAGCAATCTAGATGCCATTGGCGATCTCTTTGAAGGCGCATTTATGGGTGGTGAAGGCTTGGAGGACGGCGAAGATGTCCGCTTTTCGGATTCTGGCGTTCGTAATCGTACACCTCGGGGAGGACCGCCAAGCGGCCTGACTGGAGCTAGAATGAACTGACTGGAAGTTGCCTGGTTACCCAAGATCGAGTTGATTGGTCTGAATGTCCGTTAGTCGAAGCGAAGCCGAAGGCCCATAGCAGCTCTCCTGTGCTGCGCGTTACGCGGATGCCGGTAGATGCAATTGTCGATAATTTCGACTATGGCGTTAGCGTGGCCGAGATCGCAGAGCAGTTTGAATTGCCCTCCGATCAGGTAAAGTCGATTCTCGATTACGCCCAGACTCCGCCCGAACTTGCCGCAAACCTGACTTTTTAGCAGCCTTCACCGTTCTTTTTTGATGGCTGCTACTCGACAACGAAATGTTGTCTTCTGGTCGCCTCTGCAAAAAGCTGTGTCATTCCGATGCTTGAACTCATCCAAACAGGGTCAGTCTTTAAGGAGTAACTCTATGTTCGCAGTCATGGGAATCACCGGCAACGTTGGCGGTGCAATCACAAACACTCTTCTTAAGCATGGTAAGAAGGTCCGTGGCGTCGTCCGAGACGAAGCCAAAGCACAAGCGTGGAAAGATAGAGGGGTCGAACTCGTTGTCGCCAACTACGACGACAACCTGGTCGCCGCCTTCACCGGCGTCGAAGGTATCTTTGCCATGATTCCGCCTAATCTGACGCCGGAGCCGGGTTTTCCCGACAGCACCGCCCGCATCGCCGCCATCAAGAACGCTGTCGTTGCCGCCAAACCGCCCCGAGCCGTTTTCTTGTCCTCTATCGGCAGTGAAAAGGATTCCGGCCTTGGCCTCATTACGACTACCCACATTCTCGAGGAGCAACTCAGTAGCATCGGTGTCCCTAGTGCCTTCCTGCGCGCGGGGTCGTTCATGGAAAATATCCTTTACAGCATCCCTGCGGCGCGCGCGACCGGTCAATACTTTGCCTTCTACCAGCCCCTGGAACACCCCTATCCCCTCGTCGCCACCGAAGATATAGGCCGCATCGGGGCCGAGACCCTCCTGCAAACCTGGCAAGGCAACCGCTTCCTCGAAATCTCCGGTCCAACTTACTACTCCTCAAACGATGTTGCCGTCGCCCTCGGAGAAGCCCTGGGTCGGCCTATCACCGCCATTGCCGTTCCCCGTGATACCTGGGTGGAAACCATGGCCCAGCATGGGATGCCTGCGGATCGCTCCGGCGCTTACATCGAAATGCTCGACAGCTTTAATTCGGGCTGGATCAAGTTCGGTGTGCCCGGCACGGAACACGTCAAAGGCAGCATAGATCTACTCACCGCCGTGAAGTCGCTCGTTTCAAAATCCAGCTGAGCACTGTCCAGCGATAGAATGAATGTGACGGAGGTTGCCGTGGTTACTCAAGATCGAGTCGATTGGTCGGAGTGTCCGTTAGTCGAAGTGAAGCCTAGCGTGCACAGCGGGTCTCCTGTGCTTCGCGGTACACGGATGCCGGTCGATGCGATTGTCGATAACTTCGACTATGGCGTGAGCGTAGCCGAGATTGCCGAGCAGTTTGAATTGCCTTCCGATCAGATAAAGTCCATCCTCGATTACGCCCAGAGCCATCGCGTTGCGCGTCCTGTTCGATAAGAACGTACCTGTTGGGGTGCGGCGCTTCTTGTCCAGGCATGAGGTTTGCAAGTTCTTCGATTTGGGATGGCATCCGCAGCTTGAGAACGGTGAGCTTCTCAAGAAGTGTGAAGCAGCGGGATTCGACGTAATGGTGACGTCAGATCAAAACATCAAATATCAGCAAAATTTGTCGGGACGGAACCTGGCGTTGGTTGTGCTCGGTTCCAATATCTGGCCCATCGTGCGGGAGCATGGCGCGACGATAGCGGCCAAGGTTGAAGCGGCTACGCCAGGAAGCTATGAGTTTATTGAAATGCCGCTACCGCCGAGGCGACGGACTGGATAGTTCAGCGCTTGCGGGGCGTCTTCGCGAAAACTTCCACACTTATACGTTGATTGAAGGAGCAGCCGATGATCGAGGGATTCTGGATCGTGCAATTCGCAGGAATGGAAGGGAGGGGCGGCGGCGTCGCCGTTCTATTAAAGGGACAAGTTCTTGGCGGAGACAATGCGTATACATACGTTGGCACGTATGAGGGAAGTGGACCGGACTATCGCGCGACAGTGGAGGTCCAGAATTTTGACCCCTCAATCGGAGATGTGATGGGCATACAGGGAAACTACACATTGAATCTCGTCCTCAAGCTCGAAGGGGATGAATTGCATGGCCAAGGCTCTACGCCGTCAGCGCCGGGCTTCAATATGAGGGTGCGACTTACTCGTCGCGCGAATCTGTTATAGCTGGGTCGCTGAGACGAAGCGTTGGCAATACCGGGGGTAGGACGACATCAGGAAATTGATCGGGAAAGATGGCGACCGGAATGCGTCGGACGCCCTGCAATACCTGTAGCTGCAGCTTCCTGATGGCATGTTGCTCCTCCTCTACTGTCCCGTGACCGATGGGTTGGTAGGCGTGTTCTTTCAGATACACTTCATCAAAATCATAGCCGAGGCAAAGCCCCATATCGGCTAACAATTTGGCGGTTAGAGTGCGGTTTACGTCGCCAAAGTCTGGGCGCCCTTGATCTTTCGTGAGATGGTTCAACAGTATTTTCCAGCCTGTTCGAACCGTCTTTTCTCTCTTGGATTCTGAATTAAAAACGACATCGATCAGGTTCAGAGCCTGGACGTAGGAGTAGGCGAGGGGAGTCGCTCGGTGCATCATCAACGTTCTGAAAACCCATAGCCGAGCCTGGCGCTTCTCTCGTCGATCCTCGGCCCTTCTCTGAAGTCCTAGCGCTATGAGAGGGCCGGTGATAATCGCAATTATGGAAAGTACGCCGATGGCCATCGAAGACATAACTACCGATGATAGCGCGATCCGATGAGATGCGGGGAAGTCGACGGCAACTCGCTTGTCAGCCGGGAGCGCTCAGTTCCCTGTCCCACCAACAGTCATTCGATCGAGCTTGATGGTTGGCATACCTACTCCCACTGGGACGCTTTGGCCGTCTTTCCCGCAGGTTCCGATTCCTTCGTCTAGCGCGAGATCGTTGCCGACCATGGAGACGTACTTGAGGGCTTCGGGGCCGTTGCCTATTAATGTGGCGTCGCGGACAGGGGCGGTGATCTTGCCGTCTTCGATGAGATAGGCTTCGGAGGCGGAGAAGACGAATTTTCCACTGGTGATGTCGACCTGGCCTCCGCCGAAGTTGACGGCGTAGAGGCCGTGCTTGACGCTGCGGATGATGTCTTCGGGCATGTCTTGGCCGTTCAGCATGTAGGTGTTGGTCATGCGGGGCATGGGGATGGACTGGTAGCTTTCGCGGCGGCCGCTGCCGGTGGAGGCTCCGCCCATGAGGCGGGCGGAGAGCTTGTCGCTGAGATAGCCCTTGAGGATTCCGTTTTCGATGAGGACGTTTTCCTGGGTGGGCGAGCCTTCGTCGTCGACGTTGAGCGAGCCGCGGCGGTTGGGCATGGTTCCGTTATCGACGACGGTGACTTTGGAGCTGGCGACGCTTTGACCGATGAGGCCGGCGAAGGCGGAGGTCTTTTTGCGGTTGAAGTCGGCTTCGAGGCCGTGGCCGACGGCTTCGTGAAGGAGGACTCCCGGCCAGCCGGGGCCGAGGACGACTTCCATGTCGCCGGCGGGTGCGGCGACGGCGTTGAGCTGGAGGATTGCCTGGCGGGAGGCTTCGTGGGCGTGGTGTTCGGGGGACTTGGCGCCCTCGAAGAAGTCGAGCTCGACGCGGCCGCCTCCGCCGGAGGTGCCTTTAGAGGTCTTCTCGCCGTCTTTGGCCCCATCCTTAGCAATGACGAAGACGTTGAGGCGGGCGAGCGGCTGGGTGTCTGAGGCGAAGGTGCCGTCGGAGGCGGCGATGAGGATGCGGCGGAGTTCGTCGGAGTAGCTGGCGCGGACCTGGACAATGCGCGGGTCGAAGGCGCGGGCGGCTTTGTCGGCGCGCATTACTAATGCGAGCTTGGCGGCTAATCCGGCGTCGGAGTCGGCGGCGGGGATGGGGTAGAGACTGGGCTTGTGATGTCCGTTGCCATTGCCGTTGGCGTTGAAGGGGGTGACGAGCTCCTTGGTCGGGCCGTTGGCGATGAGCGAGGCGGTGCGGGCGGCGCGTAACAGACGCTCGGAGGAAAGGTCGTCGGTGTAGGCATAGCCTGTGCGCTCGCCGGAGACGACGCGGATGCCGCAGCCGGCGCTGACTCCCTGGCTGGCTGACTTGACGAGGGATTCGTCAACGCCGATCGAGGTCGAGGCGATGGATTCGAAATATAGGTCGGCGTAGTCGCCTCCGGCGGAGAGTGCTTCACCGAGGCAGCGCTCGAGGAGGCGCTCGGTGAGGCCGAACTTTTCAAAGAAGTACCGCTTCTGGGACTCCGGGAGTCCGGCGGGAGATGCGACGGCTGTGGACATTCAGTTCCTCTGGAGGTTAGATGAGCAGGGTGACACTTCGATTGTAGGCGTTTGATGTGGTGAGGTAAATCGATGATTTGCGTGGAGTTTGAGGAGATGCACTCGAACCGACGAAACCTGACTGGGTTGGCGGGGTTTACTGACTGTGACCTCTCCGAGAATTCGATGTCGGAGTGCTATCGCATAGGTCATTGCCGGAGGTTACTCTCAAGATATGAAAAAGCTTCTTTTCGCTTCGCTGCTGCTGCTCTTGCTGGCCCCCGTGGCCTCGCAAGCGCAGACGACGCACCACTATGGGCGACATCACGGGCGTCACCACCATCACCACCATCACGCGTAGAAATTACACATATTTTCCCGGTTAATCAGAGTGTGATACCTTCCAGCGCATGAGCCTTTCTCCTGCGCTGGATCCGTCTTTTTCCCTTCGCTATCCCATTGGTAAATTTGACCGCTCTCGGCTGGACCGGGCGGAGAACATCGCGGCGATCGCCAGGCTGCCTTCTGCTTTGCGTGAGGCGGTTGCAGGCTTGTCCGACTCCCAGCTCGATACGCCTTATCGCGAGGGTGGGTGGACCGTGCGTCAGCTGGTCCATCATGTGGCGGACAGCCATATCAACGCTTACGTGCGTATGCGGTTGGCGTTGACTGAGAATTGGCCGACGATTAAACCGTATGAAGAGGCGGAGTGGGCGAAGCTGAGCGATGCGCGGACGCTTCCGGTGGACGTTTCACTGGCGCTGCTGGAGGCGCTGCATCTCAGGTGGGTGGTGTTGCTGGAATCGCTGACGGAAGCCGATTGGGAGCGAGGGTATGTGCATCCGGAGAGCGGGCGGGAGTCGCTGGTGACCGTGGCGGCGATCTATGGCTGGCATGGCCGGCACCATGTGGCGCATGTGACTGAGTTGCGGAAGCGGATGGGTTGGTGAGACAACCCCAAAGAGAAACCTGAGATAGCTTTGCCCGCGGGTCTTCGGACTTATGGTTAGCGTGGCACGACCGTCCGATCCCTCCCACCCTAAACGACAAGAGCGTCGTTTAGGATGGGGTACCCTGGCGGTTGGTTTGCCGCGAATACTCCGGGGGACGGTATTCCAAAATTATCAGCGCTCCGTTGCGAATCTGCTTGCGCGGTGACCGCCGCGTGATGATGATTGCCGCATGCCTTCCCTCACCAATGACACCTCCGCTGTAGAGTTGACGCGCGCGCTGGAGGCCTTTCTGGCCGAGCATCCGCGGGCCGCGGTGATCGAGGATGGGCGGGTGTTGTTCGATATGGGGTCGGCGAAGTACGCGCTTTCCGCCGAGTATGGGCGATGCGTGCTGCACCTCTGGTCTGAGGAGCGGAATCTGGTGCGGACGGTCGTGGGTATCGATCCGAAGCATGAAGTGCTGCGATTGCATGTGAAGCGGTTTGGGCAGACCAAGCCGCAGCTGCTGCAGCTGGTTCCGGACCGAGACCAGAGGACTCCGACGACGCGGACGGCCTCGAGGACGAAATATCTGCGCATGCTGGAACGGGTGCTGGGGCGGAGCTTTCCTGACTTCGACGTTGAGGGTGTACGCAATGCGATGGACCTGGAACACAGTTTCGGGCCGGCTTATGCGCGCGGGAGCCTGGTGCGCGGCGGATCGGCGTGGGCGGTAATTGGAGTGGGCGGCGATGAGACGCAATCCACGATCGACGGCGTGCTGACTTTGGGCATTCTGTGGCTCGCTTACTGCCGCGAACATGCGGGCGGGCGTCGGTTATTTGAAGGGCTGAAGGTCGTCATCCCGCATGGAACCAGCGAGGTGACGCGCGCGCGGATGGCGTGGATGAATTCCGCGCTGGCGAAGTGGGAGCTTTATGAGCTGGATGAGCGCACCGACGAACTGTTGCGGCTCGATCCGGCCGATCAAGGCAATGTGGATGTTCGGCTGGCGCATGCGTTCCATCGCGAGGCGGCGCTGGAGCGGGCACGCGGCGGAATCGAGCGGGTATTCAGCCTGTTGCCTGGTTCTGCCAGCGGGAGGGTTGAAGTATGTCCGCGGAGCGCGGCGGAGGTCGCGTTTTTGCTGCATGGATTGGAATTCGCTCGGGTGCGTCAGGGACTGGCCGCGAACTCGTTTGCCCGGCGCGACGAGATCACTTTTGGCGCGGGCGCGAATGAGACGGCGCTCACCGAAGAAACGGAAGAACTTTTCACAGAGCTGGTCGGACGATTGCTGGAAGCACGACATCCGCAGGGCAGCATGAAAGACCCGCTCTATCGGCTACAACCGGAGCGCTGGCTGGAGTCGGTGTTGCGCCAGGAGCTGCTGGAGATTGAGCCGGGGATTGTTCCTCAGTGCGTCTACTCGCAGGTGCCCGCGTTTGCGGCAGGCGATCGCGGGATGCTCGATCTGCTGACTGTCGATCGAGGCGGGCGGTTGCTGGTGATCGAGCTGAAGGCCGACGAAGACCTCCATCTGCCGCTGCAAGGACTGGATTATTGGCTGCGCGTGCGCAAGCTGCAGGGAGACAGCGCGCAGACGGGCGGACGGTATACGCTGTGCCGGCATGGATATTTTCCAGGGATTGAGCTGGCGGATGCGCCTCCACGGTTGCATTTTGTTGCGCCGGCGTTGCGAATTCATCCGGCCAATGAGACGGTGCTTCGGTATCTGTCGCCGGAGGTGGAGTGGACTCTGATTGCCCTGGACGAGCACTGGCGGGAGCGGCGGAAGGTGGTTTTTCGGAAGCGGAGCGGGGATTCTTGATTGTCTGGAGTCGGGGGAATTTGTTCCTCCCACCCTAAACGACAAAGAACGTCGTTGAGGATGGGGCAACCCGGGAAGAGTTAGCCTATGGAAAAATCAGTCGAGCAGGATCCGCGCGTTTATTTTGCCGCAGAGCGGACGTTTCTGGCTTGGATCCGCACCGGGCTGGGACTTATGGGCGTGGGCTTCGCCGTCGCGCGATTTGGCCTTTTCCTGCGCGAGTTCCGTTCCAGCGCGACACAGGTTCCGGTGCAATCCACTGGACTCTCTGAATGGTCAGGGGTGGCGCTCGTCGCGCTCGGCGTGCTGGTTACGTTAAGCGCGACGGTGAGGCATTTTCAGTTGATCCGCGAACTCGCTGCGGGGTCCTGGGTGCCGGGTCGGATATCCAAAGACGCGATCTCGCTGGCGTTGATACTCGCCTTGATGGGGCTGCTTATGGCGGGCTATCTGATTTTTGTTCGTTAGGGGCGGGAGTCAGAGATTCGCGTCATATTGGAAGACGTGCCGAAGGGGACATCGCTGAAAACGCAGATCCTTCGACTCCGCACTTCATGCTCCGCTCAGGATGACAAATTTGGTGGGACGATTGAAGCGTCACCTGACGGGTGGCC
>CAWDRO010000017.1:0-35175 GCA_963804735.1 uncultured Acidobacteriaceae bacterium | reverse complement strand
GGTCGGAGCGCTGCGATACTCCTCGCGCACCAGATACTCCGAAAGCTGGCGATACATCTGCCAACCGACCCTGGGGTCCTGCGAGTTCACCGAGGAGCACCCAATCAGGTAGCGCAAGTTGTAAACCCTTGTGTACTGGGCGATTCCGCGCCATAGCAGCGTCAGCACCTCGCTGGAGCGGTGTTCGCGATCGATCGAGGCCCGTCCCAGCTCCAGAGTCGAGTCCCGCAGCGGTTCGTAGGGGCCGAAATCGAACTCCTGCTCGCTGTAATAGCCCAGGTTCCTGGCCGCCGTGGTTCCCAGTCTGCATGCGGTAGGTTCCCACAATCGAACGGGAATTCCGGTCTTCGACGATCAACTGGTCGCAAAAGAGGTCGAAGTGGTCGGTATCCAGGCCGGTTTTGTAGGAGGTCTGGAGCCCTTCGCCGAGTTCGATGTTGAAGACCTTGAAGCGCAGGCGGCAGGCGGCCTCACGTTCCGCCAAAGTCTCCGCGATCGTCACCCGGTAGCGGCCCAGTTCCATCGGCTTCCAGCCGTCCTGGGTGGGCTCCGCAACCGGAGTCGGATCGACAACCGGGGTTTCTACAAAGGCGATCCGGCTAAGCGAGGGAAACTCAAGAACGGCGGCACGGGAGAGGCTGGGTTTCGAAACCGATGGCTGGCGGCTGAGAAGAGTCGTCGACTCGATCATGCCCCTATCTTCCCGCCCTGTAGCCGCAGTCCTCTTACAATTGGGAGAAAAATTTGCGAATATTCGTTCAATGAGTACCGTTTTGACAACGATTTTTCCGCCAAATCCTGGTGACGAAATAATAGTTGCGCAGTCGTTAGCCGTTCCGGTTATACTTGGATAGCGTCGAATAGGGACTGTGGCTCTACCGCTCGTTATGCACTTTGCTGTGGCAATACCTGCGAATATCCCGATTTCAATTCAGCGTTATCTCTACAAAAGGAAAAGAATCAAGTTATGGAACAGGGAACAGTGAAATGGTTTAACGATGCGAAGGGCTTTGGATTCCTGAGCCGCGCCAACGGTGAAGATGTATTCGTTCACCACACCGCGATTCAGGCCAATGGCTTCCGCAGCTTGCAGGAAGGCCAGGCCGTGCAGTTCAACGTGGTGAAGGGTCCGAAGGGCTGGCAGGCTGAGAACGTTCAGGTCCTCTAGGCTTCGCGCAAACTTCTAGGCAGGAAGGGCGGCGAGAGCCGTCCTTTTTGTTTCCGCGCACTCCGAGCTGAAGGTGTCGAACCTCCAATGATCCAGACAACGCGACCTGAAGAGGGAGCGCCAAGCCTTAGTTCGGCCTCACCTGTCAGCGCGAACTCGGAAAGCTCCTTCCGAGGCTGGATTCTGCTGTGGTCCAGCTTCGGTTTCGCCCTGCTCCAAAGCGCTGTGCACGTCTTTCATCGCCATCAGCGGCCTGCGTCTTCTGATCGGCATCTCCTCGCTGGCTTTCGCCGCTGCTGGCGCTTCATCTCGTTGACCGCCTCCACGTCGATCTGATCCGCATCCCCATGGTGCTGCTGGCGTTAGCCGGCTCCCTCGTCAACCTGTATGCAATTCGCAGAACCCGCCGCCTCCGCAACCGTCCCGCCGCGCGATGGCGGATGTACAGCCCGTCTCCCCGCAAAAGCTCCGCTCCGAAAGACTTCAGATCCTTCTCTCCGTAGCGACCCTCGTCTTACTTGAATCGAGGAAGCCGCTCATATCATCCTCCATCACGTCCTGTAGCTTCGGAGCTTGCTGCCGTCCGGCCGTAGCATCGCCGCGAGTTCTTTCTCCAGCCGGGCATGAAGCCTCGCGCTGTAACCTACCGGCAGGGCGAATGTCCGGTCGTCGGCGGTGAGATACAGGATGTTGCGAGTGCTGTCCAGAATGGCCGAGCATATCTCGCAGTGTTCCAGGTGGCGCTCGATCTGGAGACGCACTTCGGGGTCGACGGAACCGTCGATGTAATCGGAGATATACCCCCAGACATGCTTGCAGTTCAGCTCCATAGCGCCCTCCCAAAGAGCCCGCGACGAGGCGAAAAGGAACTCTTGAGTAACGGAACCAGCCGTTTCTGCAATAGCATCCGCGCTCGATGCAGCCGCACCTTGACGACATTTGCCGTGACCCCGAGCGCTCTCGCCGTCTCTTCCACATTCAACTCCTCAAGGTCGCGCAGGGTGAACACTTCGCGGTAGATGGGAGGCAACTCAGCTACCGCCGATTGCAGTGTAGCCCGGAGCTCCGAGCGCTCCAGAGCCTCCGAAGGAATCTCCCGCCAGTCGGTCAATTTTGCCGGCGTGAAGTCGCCCTCAAAGCTGTCGGCTTCCGCATCCAGCGACTCAAACTGCGCTCGTTTCGATTTCCGCAGCCGGCTCCTTGCCTCGTTGAGGGCGATCGAAACCAGCCAGGTACTGAACCTGGACTCGCTGCGAAACGATCTCAGGTTGCGAAAGACCTTGATCATGGTCTCCTGGGCCGCGTCCTCCGCCTCGGCTTCATTGCCCAGGAGGGCGAGAACAGTGAGGTAGACTTTGCGTTCATAGGGTCGGATGAGGTCGTGGAATAAGTCCCTTTCTCCGAGGCAGATGCGCTCGATCAACCCGGCCTCGTGACTATCTTCTGGACGCATGATGGGCGGAAATACTGTCTTTCCCTTTCAGGCTGGAGATAGACCGCTGTCCATTGCCGGACGCATCCTTTGCAAGCCGGTACACGATTTCAATACGGTCTGCTCGAACTTCCGGAGTCTTTCCCGTCCGGCGCCGCGTATCTTAAACTTAGACGCCGGGAATTTCATCGGGTTACGGGGTTAAAACCTTGGCGGGTAAGTATATATGGCGCCGATAGCCTTTCCGGTGTGTATCATAAGCTCTCGGCATGGGCATACCTTTGGTCATGGTCGGCATCTACTTTCATAGCGAAAGAGCGGGACAAATGTAGTGGTGAGTTGATCTTTACAGGCCTGAACGGGACGTCTCGCGAGTTCGCTTGGCAGGTTTGAACGAAACCGGTCCCGAACGGCTCCTAAGTTTGAAAGAAAAGGGGAGAACAGGAAATGGACAGAAATGGAATTTTGGAATTGATCGGAGAAGAAATCAGCCGCCTCGAACAGGTGAGGGACTTGTTGAGCTCGAAGAATGGCCACATTTCCGCCCGCGGTTCCAAGGGCTTTAGCGCTCCCAAGAAGCGGATTTTGAGCGCGGACGCACGCAACCGCATTGCACAGGCGCAAAAGCGGCGCTGGGCTAAGCAGCGCCGGGAAGCGCTGCTGGCCAAGAAGGCGAGCTAACTCAGGCCGCGCGTCTCTGCACCAACGAGGCGCTTGCGCTTGCGTCAAGCGGGTAGCTTCTACTGTTGCGAATGAGAATCCACTCCGCCGAATCGCCCGCATGCTGAAAGTCAAGCTGCTCCATCCGGATGCAAAGTTACCGACAGTGGCTCACCCCGGAAGCGATCTGGGTTACGACCTCTATGCGATTGAGGACGTGACGCTGCATCCCGGCAAGCCGGTCAAGGTCCGCACTGGAATTGCGGTGGAAGGGCCTCCAGGCGACGGCTTCATACTAGGGGACCGCTCCTCTATGGCAGCCAAAGGCGTTACCTACGCCGGAGGAAGGATCGACGCCGGCTATCGTGGCGAGATTCTCGTCTGCCTCATCAACACAAATCAACCGGAATTTCGACTTCGTCCCATCAAGAACGAAGCGGGGGAACTGACCGACGTCTTCCTCGAACAAACCGATGTTAGCGTCCGAATTAAAAAGGGGGACAAGATCGTACAGTTGTCTCCCTTCGCTGCAATGACCAGGGGCGAGGTGGTTGCGGTTGAGGAGCTCTCGCCCAGTGAGCGCGGCCAGAAAGGCTTTGGCTCGTCGGGCCGCTGAATCGTCTGGGTCCTATGAAAAGCAGAAAGGACGCCGATTTTGGCGCCCTCTCTGCTTTCTAGGCTGAAAGCGGTTGGACTACGGCAGATAGTAGCGGAATGAAGTCCACCACATGTTGTCGTCGGTGCTCGGTGATCCTCCGTTGATGCCGGACCAGATGAAGCGCTGGGCATAGCTGTATGCGAAGCCCTGCCGCAGACGGCCCATCGGCCCCTTGTAGAGGTCATACCAATAACCGACGGTGAACTGTTGGACGTTCTTGGTGTCTGCCACGCAGGTCGAAGGAGCGCCCGGAGGGGTATAGCCGGTGTTTCCGGTCGCTGGAGGCACCTCGGCATAACAGCCGCCGGTGTTGTTCAGGTAAGAGCCGTAACCCACTGCCTTGGTTGGCGAAGTGAGGTAGTAGGTGCGGAGGGCGCCATCGCCACCGTACAGCGTGTACACGTCCAATCGCGGTGTCGCGTGATAGATCAGCGTTCCCAGTGCCGAATAAGCGTGGATCAAAGCGAGCGTGCCGTTCGGGTGCACGGTTGTCTCGGCGACCTGGGCGTCCCCGTACCGTCCGACGCCATCGCCCCACAGGCCTGACAGACCTACATCCAGCTTCTTCTGGAAGGTGGGAATGCGCAAGCTGCCTCCGATGCCTCCGCCGCTGGAGGTGCTGTTATAAGCCCCGAGTGAACTGGGTACCGTGGCTGTGGCATTGGGGTAGACGCGGTCGCGCATGAAAGTCGCCAGCCCAAACACTTCATAATGGCCACCTATTTTCCATTTGGGCTCGAAGACCGCTTTCAGAATGATGTCTGGACCGACGCTCGAGGCGTAGTTCGCAGTTGTGTTATACAGTCCGCCGCCGGTCCCAAGCTGGCCGACAAGGTAGTTGTAAGGGAGGTTATGGCCCGACACGCTGGGGATCTGTGAGTTTTCCGCCGAAATTCCAAACCACATCTTGCTGAAATCGGTATCTAACGCTTTCGTCACCCGGAAGCCATATTGACGTTCCCAGACAAAGCCGGGTACGTACTGCGGATCGATGACGGGCGGCAGGTTCTCGGTCCGATTCGTCATGCCCTTGGCGGTCTCCGTAGCCAAACTCCACATTTGGCCGCCGGTAAAGGTCCAGCCGCTGGACAATTCAGCTTGCGCCCATACCTGGCGCTGGCGCAGCGTGTAGCTGTTACTCTCGTTGGCATTCGAGGTCACGCCAGCGGAGAGAAAGTCTGCTTCGTAGTAGCCGCGCATCGCCATGCTTGCGGTCTTGCCCTCGGCCAGCAAGGCAATACGGGATTGGCGGCCCGATCCGTAGAACTCCGAGTAGTAATACTGAGGCGCATAAGCGAGCGGAAGCGCGCTGAACGCGGTGTTGATGCCGCCGCCCGTCGCCCTCTGCCGCCAGACAGTTTCAGCCGCCAGGAAGCTGCCCGCCGGGCTGATCGTGATGCCCTTGTAGTGAAACACGTCTGGGTTTTCGGCTGCCTTGGCTTGCTTCTGGGTCTCCTGCACCGTCTGCGTCAGCGAAGCGTTATTGGTCTTAAGATCGGTGACCGCGCCCTGCAGACTCGTCACCGCCTCGGTATTGGTGGTGTTGGCCTGCTGCGCCTGCTGGGCTGCCTGCTGCGCCTGCTGGGCCGCCGCCTGCGCCGCCGCCGCCGCCTGTTGCGCCTGCTGCAACTGCGCATCCTTTTCAGATAGCTGCTGCTTCAGACTTTGAATCTGGGTCTGCATCTCGTTGCGCAAAGCGTCGATCTGCGCCTGGACCTTTGCTTCGGAGGCGGTTTGTTTCTTCTTGGTCGTGGAGCTCGAAGTTTGAGCGATTCCGTAGGGGAGTATCAAAGCCAGCGCCAGAGCAGTCAGCGCCTTCAAATTCGTTTTCATTGAGCCTCTCTTAACCTTCTAAGTAGCAAATTGCAGAATGACGTGACGTGAAGAAGACTTCAGTTCGCCGATGTTGAGCGGCCTGTGCTCCTCACCCCTTCTTTCGGGCTTGGCGAACTGGAAACGCGGCAGGAAAAACCGCATGCAGCACCGCTTGCACCATGTAGAGGGTCGCAGGAGTCGGTGAAATTTGGGTTAAATTTGAATGAATAACCGGACAATCGCGGCGGTGGCCGTGGAGGAAAGTGGAAATCCCGCGCGATTTCGCGAAGCGTGAGGGACGCCGCGCGAATTCGGTTGACGAAGCCTGGGACTAGACTCGAACGATCATGACCTCGGTGGATTTAATCAAGGCCCCCGCAGTCTGCCCTTTCCGCAACTGCATCTCGCGGACGGCGTCCGCGGTGATAATAGATGTGATCTTCTGGTCGCCGATCTGAAGTACCACCTTGGCCAGCAATCCGCTGATCTTCACCTCGACGATCTTGCCTACGAGCTGATTTCTGCCGCTCACATTGCGGAATCGCTCGCGCGAAATCTTTTGGCTCGATGTCGCTTTGGACTTCATAAGCGGCGTCAGCGCGCTCTGCGGCACCCGATGATGGCCGCCCGGAGTTTTGACGGTCTTCAATTTTCCGGCGAGGATCCACTGCTTGATTGCCGGATAGCTCACGCCCAGGGCCGCCGCCGCCTCGCGGGGCCTTAACAAGATATCGACTTCGGTCATTGCCACTCCATTCCGGCAGCGGGGGTTGTAACCTTTCTGCCTGCGCTGGCATCTACACCATCGCCATTAAATGCAAAAACGGCTTAATTCATTATCGATAACCGTATAGGATCGAAATCATGAAACTGAACTCCTTATCGCACGCTACCCGTTCTCTTGATCGGCGCCGGGCGGCATCTACTTTCGTCGCCGTCTCGCTCGCTCTCCTTACCGGCTTGACTATCCGCGCTCAACAAACCAGCGCTCCCGCCGCCGATGGCAACTTCATCGACCGCTACCAGGCCCGCGTAAGCGCCACGCAGGCGGAACAGCCTCATTGGGTCACTCCGCTCGTCACCGTAACTCCGAGGCTCGAGCAGGAGCTTCGCACCGACTTCCTCCACCAGTACAACTCGAAGGGCTTCGTCATCTGGAACTACGATAATTCAAAAGGGCTGGAATTCATCCCCGCGCGGCGCATCGAGATACTCATCAACGTGCCCCCCTGGTTCAACCGCTCCAACGGCGAGGCAGACGGATGGGGAGACCTCTCGTTCAACTCTAAGTTCCGCATCTTCGCCCGCAATGAGGAACATGGCAACGCAATCATCACCGCCTTCTTCGCCGCCAGCGTCCCCACCGGCGAAAACGGCAACGGAAGCTGCTGCGCCATTGTTACTCCCACGCTTGCCGTCGGCAAGGGATTCGGCCGGCTTGACCTTGTCTCGACCGCCGGCGGGTCGCTGCCCATCACTAACTCGAAAGGCCTTGGCCACACGATTACCTGGAACAACACCATCCAATACCGCCTCGCCAGCACCGGCTTGGGCCGCTATGTTTGGCCGGAATGGGAGTTCAACTCCAGCTTCTATAAAGGCGGTCCTGACGACGGCAAGGCAGCTACCTTTGGGACTCCGGGCATCATCTTCGGACGCGTTCCCCTGACCCGCACTGCCGACGGAAAACCGGGAAGACTGGGGCTTACCTTCGGCGCAGGAGAGCAGATAGCCCTCACTCACTTCCACACCTATAACCACTCGACTGTCCTGACCCTGCGTATGCCTTTCTAGGCACTTGGAAAGGCAGCGAGCAGGGTCGTGCTCATGGATGCGACCCGGCGCTGACCAGATTCGCCAGCAGCCGGTATGCTCCCGGCACCGCCTCGGGAGTTTGCCGGTACAGCGCGAAGGCAACATAAATGTAAGTTCCCTTGCCCTCATGCGCCACCAGCAAGCCGCCGCGCTGAGGCTCTTGCCCGGGGTCATGGGTTTCGGTCAACGCCGTGTACCTGGGGTCCCAGCTCTGCATAAAGGAGTGGCCGCGTTCCTCAACCCAGCCATTGAAATCCTCCGGCGTGATCTGATTCGGCCAGGTCAACAGCGAATTCTTCGGGTCCAGCAGGCTTACAGGGTCGGTCTCGTCTACTACCTTCTCCGGCGACCGTCCCAAAGTATAAGGATAGGGCCCATAGTCATGGTCGTATTCGCCGCTCTGATATTGCACCACCAGATTGCCGCCGTTGCGGACGTACTCCAGCAGCCGGCCATTATTCGCAGCCAGCTCCGGTCGCGACGCATAGGCGCGAATCCCCAGCACAATCACGTTGTACTTGGCTAAATCGCCGGAAGATATCTCCTCCGCGCTCAGAAAATGAGGTTGAATGCCCAGATCTTCCAACGCCTGGGGCACGTCATCGCCGGGTCCCATCACATAGCCAAGATTCAGCCCGGGCGCGACCCGGACGTCGACGCCCCGCGCGCGATAAGTCGCCGGGCGGTAATAGTTATAAGGGCGCAGCCCCGGGTAGCCCACCGTCCGGTAACCCTCGCTGTACTCGCGGCCGCTGCTCGTCGCGACCGCCTTGATCTCGTAGGACTTCTGCTCCAGCTTATCGGGGTGAACCCTAAAACTGACCTCCCGGTCTTCCCCCGAGGTTAGGTGAAATGCCGCTTGTGCCGGGTCAGACTTCCATCCCGAAGGCAGATCGAGACGTATGGTTCCATCGGCAGCGCCCGCCAGGTTGCTGTGTACCGTCGCGGAAAGTGAGAACTCACTTTGCCCCAAAGGCACCGCGCCCGCCGATGGATGAATGCCGACAGAAATCCCCGGCGCAATTACCAATGGATCTTCGACCGAGCCGATTCCGGCCGACCGATGCACCGTCTGTACCACCTGCCCGATCTGGATAGGCACGCCGTCGTAATCAAACTCTGCCCATCCCTCCAGCGGATAAGGCGCAAACGAGTCGTTCAGCCAACCCCGTTTCTCCGCTTGCTCGTCGATGTTGTAGTAGGCCTGCTCGGTGTTTGGGCGGCTGAAATAGGGGCGCGTCCCGCTCGCATTCGCAGCGATGCTCACGAGAAACAACGCATCGCTGGTCACCGCATCCGCCTTCGGCTTGGCCACCTGCTCAACACTTGCGGCCGCATCAACTCGCGAGGCGACCCACGTCTTAACCAGCTTTGGCGCGACCTTTGGTTGACTCGCATAAGCATTCAGCAGATGCAGCCGAACAAAGACCTCCGATCCCGGCGTCGCCACCGCGCGCGTGTCCTCAACCCCTGAAGAAAAAATCGTCGCCTGCGTCACGTTCTTTCCCGGAGTCGTCAACGCGTCGATCTGCAGCCCCAGGGCATCGGCCAGCGCCGTATTAAATTGCTCCAATTTGCGCTCTAGTTCCGAATCGACGTTCGCCTTGTCGTCATTCGAAAGCGAGCTGCTCTTTACCTCGCCAATTAGCCTCACCGTCGCCAGATATCCGTCATGCAGCGAGGGTGCGACCTTCTCAGGAGTTGCCGGATCGTAAGCCGCGATCGCCTGCTCGACATCATCGTTGATCGTCCGCAGACCATTTTTCAGGAAGGCGGTATCGCCATGAGCCAGGCTCGCAATTCCCGATAGCGAAGTATCAACTCCGTCAAAGAAAGACGTCTCGTTTTCATCGCTTTTCACGCGCGAACCATACCGGTGATAGTCCGAGTTGACCTCGCCCGGCAACACCACATATCCACCGCCGTTCTGCGTCTTCTGAAATCCCCATCCCTGCCTGGAAATCTGGACAAACGTCCGTCCCAACAGCGGATCGTAACTTCCTTCGGGAACCGTGACATTTGTCGCCGGAGCTGAAGTGCTCCACTCCTTGGTCACGTAGTTGTAGAAGCGCACCGGCGCCCATTTGCCGGTCGCATAGTCGAAGATGCCCTCTTTGCCGATCGAATAATTCGGCACCCGCGCATAGACCTTCAGCGGAGACCACGGCCGCAGACCCGCTTTGATCTGGTCGGGAAAGACATTCGGGTCGCCCGCCGCGGTGAATACCTCCTGAGCGATCTCGCCCGAAACCTGATGCTGGCCATGCCCATCGGTAATGCCCCCGATAAAGGTAGCCGTAATCACCAGCGGACGATTCATTCTCACCGCTCGCACTGCATCATAGAGAACACGCTCGTGGCCCCACTGCTGGAATGCTTCTTCGATCGTTTTCGAGAAGCCGTAGTCGGCAACCCGTCCCCAATATTGCTTCACGCCGTAATACTCATCTGCCTTCAAGAGCTCGTTGGTGCGAATCAGTCCCAAGGCATCGTCGGCGTCGCTCGACATTACGTTCTGGCCGCCCTCGCCGCGGGTCAGCGTCATCAGCGAAGTTCGCACCCCCTTGCCGCGCGACTCATAGGTCAACATCCCGCCGTCTTCATCGTCGGGATGGGCGACGATCGTCATCAGGCTCGCCCACGTATCCAGCCGCTGCAGATCCTGCCACAGGCCATTCGCGCCGCGATCTTCAGGGATGGGGTGCGCTTCAACCGCTGCCGCGATTCCAGGAGCGGGCGACAGAGCCTGCTGCGCGAGAAGAGGAGTATGTCCAAAAATTGCCGGGGCGCCCAACAGGCAGAGCGCAGAACTTATCAGTTTGCGAAGATTCATCAAGAGTCCAAGCCTAAATGGGCGGTCGATCCAACGCTGAGAATTGAATTGGCGACGAAAGCCCAGTGTACAATCCGGGCAGTTCCGACGATTACTAAGGATGCGGGTGCCCCAGGTCTCGATTCTCAGATGTGGGTTCTCCGGATGACGCTTCATTCCCTATGAAAAGTCCCGAAGACGGACCTGCCAAACCGCCGCCGTCATCGCCGCCTATGTCCCTCACCCGCCAGGTCAGTTTCGGCAGCGCGCTTTCGCTCAACATGATGAACATGATCGGCGTCGGGCCGTTCATCACCCTGCCGCTGGTGGTCATTGCGATGGGTGGTCCACAGGCGATGCTTGGCTGGGTGCTCGGCGCCCTGATCGCCATCTGCGATGGCCTCGTCTGGGCCGAGCTCGGCGCGATGATGCCCCAGGCGGGCGGCTCTTATGCCTACCTGCGCGAGATGTACGGCCCCAATCGCGCCGGCCGCCTCGCCTCGTTTCTCTACGTCTGGCAGCTCGGATTCAGCGCGCCGCTATCCATCGCCTCCGGCTGCATCGGACTTGCGCAATACGCGGCCTATTTGTGGCCGCCACTCGCTAACAGCGTCTTCCCCTATGCAAAATTTGCGCCTCTTGCCGGACTGCACTTCACCAGCCTCGCCGCGGCCACAACCTGCATCGTGACGGTGGCGTTGCTTTACCGGAACGTCCGCTCGATCACCAGGCTAGCCTGGGTCCTGTGGGCCGGCGTGCTACTCACCCTTGGCGGCGTGATCCTCGCCGGATTCACTCACTTCAATGCTGCTCAGGCATTCAGCTTTCCCTCTGGAGCCTTCCATCCTGGCCCCATCTTCTTTCACGGACTCGGCTTGGCGACGCTGATCGCTACCTACGACTACTGGGGCTACTACAATGTCGGTTTCCTTGGCGCGGAGATTCGCGACCCGGGCCGCTCCATCCCGCGCGCGATTCTGATCTCAATCTTCGTCGTCGCCGCCCTCTACCTGCTCATGAATATCAGCGTGCTCGGGGTCATTCCCTGGCGGGAGATGAGCTCATCGGTGAACCTGCAAAGCCGCTACGCGATCGTCGCCCTGGTCATGCAGCGGACCCTCGGCCCCACGGCGGCGCGGATCATCGCGGTGCTCGTCATGTGGACGGCCTTCGCCTCGGTGTTCGCACTCCTGCTCGGCTATTCGCGAGTGCCCTACGCCGCCGCGCTCGACGGCAATTACTTCCGCATCTTCGGCCGCCTGCACCCCAGGGAGGGCTTCCCCAATATCTCCCTGCTGGCGCTCGGCGCGGTAGCGACTCTCTTTTGCTTCTTCGATCTGAGGGATGTGATCGCCGCGCTGGTCGCCATCCGCATCATCCTGCAATTCCTGCTGCAGCATGCGGGAGTCGTCCTGCTAAGGTTCCGCGAACCCGACCGCGTCCGGCCATTCCGCATGTGGCTCTACCCGCTGCCCCCGATCTTCGCTGCCGCCGGATTTCTCTTCATTCTCTTCTCTCGCCAGGACGCCGCCCGCGAACTGCGTTACGGCGCAGCCATCGCGATCTCAGGATGCCTGCTCTACTTCATCCGCGCGCGCGTCCGTCATGAATGGCCTTTTGCGAAAGGAAAGACTGAAACCAACTAAGCCCTGCGTCTGTCGATAGGCCCACGTTGCCGCGAAGCTTCATAGAGCAGAATGCTCCCGGCAATGGCGGCATTCAGCGACTCGACCGGCCCGGGGCAGGGAATCGTGATCCGCTCATCCGCTCGCTTCAGCAACTCGGGCGTTAGCCCACGCCCTTCATTTCCGATCAGCAATGCCACCGGTCCGGCAAGCTCGCTCTCCGCCGCAGAGACACCCCGTTCCGCAACTGCTGCAAGAGTCTTTACGCCCAGAGATCGCAGTCGCAAGAAAACCTCGTCTTCTGTCGCCGCGAAGACCGGCAGCCGAAAGACCGAACCTGCCGAAGCGCGCATCGCCTTGCTATTCCACTGACTCACTGTTCCCGGAAGTGCAATCACACCGCCGGCGCCAAACGCCTCCGCCGAACGAATCAGAGTCCCCAAGTTGCCGGGGTCCTGCAGCCCCGCCGCAATCACGACCAGTGGAGGCTCGCCGCGCAGCGCGTCGCTGAGTGAAAACTCCTTCGGCACGACCAGCGCGGCAATGCCTTGCGGCGATTCCGTGGTCACCGCGCTGGCAAAGATCTCTGGCGGCAACTCGATCACGTCGACCTTGGGATCCAGTCCGATGCAGTCGAGCAGCGCTCCGTCCCCGCTGCGAGAGAAGACAGAGGCGATCTCAACTCCGCTCCGCATCGCCTCGAGCAGGAGATGTTCGCCCTCAATGCCAACGCGTCCATCCTCCGATTGAATGCCCGACGAGAGACTCGCCCGCAATTCCTTGACTCGGCTATTCTGGCGACTCTGTACAATGCGAGAGTGAACACGTTGTGAAGCCGGCGGCATTGCAGCGATTCTACCCCGCCTGCCCGGAACTACGTTTCGGCCTCGCGGAGCCTGCCGGCTTCAACTCAATTCTTGTGGAGAAATCTTGTCGGCGGAAATCCTTCGCGTCCATCCAGACGAACCCGAACCAGAGCGCATCAAATACATCGTCTCTTGCCTGCGCAGCGGGAAAGTTGTCGGTCTTCCCACTGACACTTTCTATGGCCTCGCCGTCGACCCGGTGAACCTGCGCGCCGTCGACCGCATTTATGAGATCAAGACCCGCATGCGTCACAAGCCACTCTCGCTGCTGATCGGTGACACTGCCCAGGCTTATGAATTGGCGCGCGACATCGGCTCCGGCTTCGACCGGTTGACTGAGCGTTTCTGGCCTGGCCCCTTGACCATCATCGTCCGCGCCAGCTCGCGCCTGCCGTTGCGCAGCACCGCCAATACCGGCAACGTCGCCCTGCGCGTCCCCGACGCCGCGATTCCGCGCGCTGTTGTCGAAGCCTTCGGACTGCCGATCACTGCGACCTCCGCGAACCTTCAGGGTCTGCCCGAATGCACCCACGCCGCCTGCGTCCGTGACCAGCTTGGCGACCGCATCCCGCTTATCGTCGACGGCGGACCGAGCGGCCAGGGCTTGCCCACCACCATCGTCGATCTCTCAGGCGGAGAAAGCGCCTGGCAGGTCTTGCGGGAGGGGTCGATTCCGACTCACGAGATAGCATTGGCTCTGCAGGCCTGAATATTAAGGTTGGAATGCCGCTGGATGGGAAAGCATGAAAGTCAGGCTGCTAATTCTGCTGCTGGGCATTCTCTTAGTTGCCACGATTGGCTGGCTGCTCTGGGTCAATAGGCAAATCGACTACTACGCCCATCTTGACGAAGCCCGTCCTGCCGACGCAATCGCCATCTTCGGGGCCGCTGAGTACGACGGACGCCCTTCGCCCGTCTTCCGCGCACGCCTCGACCACGGTCTCGCGCTCTATCGGCAGGGACTCGCCCCGCTGGTCATCACCCTCGGCGGCGCCGGCGATGAAGACCACTCCGAAGGCGCGGTCGGCCACGACTATTTGTTGGCGCAGGGCATCCCCGAAAACCGAATCATCGCCGAAACCCAGAGCAGCGACACCAAAGAATCCGCCGAGCGCCTCGCGGTGATCGCCCGCGCCAACCATCTCCAACGCATCGTCGTGGTCAGCGACGGCACGCATCTTTTCAGAATCCACGCTCTGTGCGCAGACGAAGGACTCGACGTTTACACCTCGCCTCGGCCACCGGGAAAGTCCATCACCTGGTGGCAAGCCACCCAACGGCTGTGGCACGAAATCGCCAGCTACACCGCCTGGCGGCTGCACATGCACTAGGGTGAAGAGTCTGGCCTTTAGGCCGAGGATAAGAAGACCTGCGGAACGGGCCCTTCGGTCTGATTCCTAGGCATTCATCAGCGACCACACATGATTCGCAATCATCAAATCTTCCAGCGGCGATAGAACCATCACCTTCACCGCCGAATGATCGGCACTGATGATCGCATGATCGCTGGCGTCTTTCTTCAAAGACTCATTCCGTTCCCGATCGATCGCGATCCCAAGCTCTTCGAGGCCCGCACAAATCTCTTGACGCGTCGCCACGTCATGCTCGCCAATGCCGCCGGTGAGCACAAGCATGTCCAGTCCGCCAAGCACGGCGAAATAGCTCCCGATGAACTTACGAATCACATACACAAACTGCCCCACCGCCATCGCTGCGAGGGAATTGCCGGCCTCAATCGCTCCGCGAAGATCGCGCATATCCGACATCCCCCCGGAAATCCCGACCATCCCTGACTTCCGGTTCACTATCGTCTCCAGCTTGCTCGCCGCATCGTCTCGGTTGAGCGTGCCGTCATTCTCATCTGGCTTGAGGTCGCGAAGAATGTAGAGCAGAACGCCAGGATCGATATCGCCGGTCCGGCCACTTGAAACAATGCCTCCGGTCGGAGTAAGCCCCATCGAAGTATCGACCGACTTCCCGTCCTTGACCGCGCTGATCGAGCAACCATTACCCAGGTGAGCAATAATCAGGCGCGATGGTGGATTCGCGCCAAGCTGATACAGAATCGACTCGCACGAAAGTCCATGCGCCCCATAGCGCCGGACACCTTGTTGCCAATACTCCTCGGGAATTGCAAATCGCGCCGCAACCTCAGGGATCGTCGTGTGAAACGCCGAGTCGAAACAGACAAAGTTCGGCAAGCCAGGAAAGAGTTCCTGGATGCGGTGAATGATGTAAATGGCGCTCGGGTTATGCAGCGGCGCAAAGCCTACGCATCGCTCCAACTCAGCCAGCACCTCGAGAGTGATCCGCTGATGATCACGAAGATGCGGTCCTCCGGCAACCACCCGATGGCCAACCGCGCCCGGCTTGGGGAGAGGTGGCTTCTGCAGCGCTTCAGCAATAAGCTTGAACGCCGCCTCACGGTTCGGAATCTGGGGCTTCTCATCGACCGTCTTCTTGCCGTCCGAAGATTTCACATGGAAGCTGCCATTTGCGGTCCCGATCCCGTCCACCGCGCCGTCGAAGAGAACTGTCTTCTTGTCCGCCGTGGATTGATAGATAGAGAACTTGATCGACGAGGAGCCGCTGTTGATGACCAGGATCGGCAATTCAGACATTCTGTGCCTATGATTGTTACGAAATGGAGCTCATCGGAAAATCTCTCCGGTCCCTGCGTGTCCAAATCTGCGTGAGGACCGGGCATCAACGGCGCCAGTTAGCTACAGGGTCCACTTCCAATCCCGAACCTCCGGCAGGTCCTCCCCATTCTCCGAGACGTAAAGCTTGTGCCGTTGGATCTGCTCCGTATACCGCTGATACGCGGCATCGGCCTCATGTGCGAAGCGCGGAATCCGGCGAATCGCGTCATAAGCGAGCTGGAAGCGGTCGATGTTGTTCATCACGCACATATCGAACGGAGTGGTTGTCGTTCCCTCTTCTTTATAGCCGCGCACATGAATGTTGTCGTGGTTCGTCCTTCGATATGTGAGCTGATGGATAACCAGAGGATAGCCGTGAAAGGCAAAGATCACCGGCTTGTCTTTCGAGAACAGGTTATCGAAATCGACATCGGGAATTCCGTGTGGGTGCTCGCTCTGTGGCTCCAGGGCCATCAGGTTGACCACATTGACGAGACGGATCTTGATATCCGGATAATTCTTCCGCAGCTCGGTAATTGCAGCTAACGTCTCCAACGTCGGAACATCTCCGCAACACGCCATCACCACATCGGGCTCGCCGTCACCGTCGTTGCTCGCCCACTCCCATTTCCCCAGCCCGGCGGTGCAGTGCTTAACCGCCTCGTCCATGGTGAGCCAGTTCTCTGCGGGCTGTTTCCCGGCGACGATTAGGTTGATGTAGTGCCGGCTCCGCAGGCAGTGGTCGGCGACCGAGAGGAGCGTGTTCGCGTCTGGAGCGAGATAGATGCGCACGATCTCCGACTTCTTGCTAAGCAGGTGATTAATGAACCCCGGGTCCTGATGCGAAAAACCATTATGGTCCTGCCGCCAGACATGCGAGGTCAGCAAGTAGTTGAGTGAAGCGATCGGTTTGCGCCAGGGAATATCATGCGTGGTCTTCAGCCACTTCGCATGCTGGTTCACCATCGAATCAATGATGTGGATGAACGCCTCATAGCACGAGAAAAATCCGTGTCGTCCGGTGAGCAAATAGCCCTCGAGCCAGCCCTGGCACATGTGCTCGCTGAGGATTTCCATGTAGCGGCCATCCGGCGACAGGCTGATGTCGACCGGCAATTGTTTGTCCAACCATGTCTTCCCGCTAATGAGGTAGCCATCGTCGATGCGGTTCGAGGCGGTCTCGTCCGGCCCAAAGATGCGGAAGTTCTTGCTGTCGAGGTTGCACTTCATCACGTCGCCGAGAAACTTGCCCAACACCCGGGTCGCCTCGCTCGTCGTCGCCCCGGGATGCGGCACATCGACCGCGAAATCCTGGAACTTCGGCATCCTCAGCGGCTGCCATAGCAAGCCACCGTTGGCGTGCGCGTTCATTCCCATCCGGCGCCGCCCTTTGGGTGCAATCTCTGCGAACTCCTGCCGAAACTTGCCGTGCTCGTCAAATAACTCGTGTGGCTTGTAGCTCTCCAGCCATTCTCCTAGCAGGCGAACGTGATCCGGCTTCTCGCGCATCTCCGAGAACGGTACCTGGTGCGAACGCCATGTGTTTTCCACCGGCTTGCCGTCTACTTCCTTCGGCCCGGTCCATCCCTTCGGCGTGCGCAAGATGAGCATCGGCCAGCATGGGCGCGCAGCATTGCCATCTTGGCGTGCCGCTTTTTGGATCGCCAGAATCCTGTTGACGATGGTGTCCATGACCTCAGCCATCTCCGCATGCATGGTCATCGGATCATCGCCGGTGAGAATGTGCGGGTCGTATCCATAGCCGCGGAAGAGATCTAGAAGCTCATGCTCCGGAATTCGCGCCAGCACCGTCGGGTTCGCGATCTTGTAGCCGTTCAAGTGCAAGATCGGCAGCACCGCGCCATCGTGCACCGGGTTCAGAAACTTGTTCGAGTGCCAGCTGGTCGCCATCGGCCCCGTTTCTGCCTCGCCGTCGCCAACCACGCACGCGACGATCAGGTTGGGATTGTCGTAGGCCGCTCCGTAAGCATGGACCACGGCATAGCCAAGCTCGCCGCCCTCGTGGATCGATCCCGGAGTCTCGGGCGCTACATGCGAGGGAATCCCATACGGCCAGGAGAACTGCCGAAACAGCCGCTTCATCCCGTCCTTGTTCTGCTCGATCGCCGGATAAATCTCGCTATACGAGCCCTCGAGGTAGGTATGGGCCACAATCCCCGGCCCGCCATGACCGGGGCCGATGATGTAGATCATGTCCAGATCGCGCTCGACGATCAGCCGGTTCAGATGGGTATAGATGAAGTTCAACCCGGTCGTTGTGCCCCAGTGGCCAAGCAGACGCGGCTTCACATCGTCGATCGTCAGCGGATGCTCAAGAAGCGGATTGTCCTTCAGGTAAATCTGACCCACGGTCAGATAGTTCGCGGCCCGCCAGTAGGCGTTCATCTTCTCCAGCATTTCGGCGCTGGGCTTGACTCGTTCAGAAGAGACTTGCTCGGGGACTTGCGCTTCGGTGGACATAGGATGCCTCTTCAATGATCGGATTCTGTGAATAGTGCCGACCGCCACATCTTACGCCCGTTTCACGCCGATATTGATGTCTCGATGCGCACAAAAGCATTCTCCGGAAGGTAGATAAAATTCCCGTGAATATCGCCTTTCAAGCCGAATGGCGATTCGGCTTTTCCTCCGCATTGGCCGGCAACTCTTGTCCGTAGGCGAAGAGCGTTCCGTTCCTACTTGACGACAAAACTCAAGCGGCTTGGGTTACCATGACTCATGGGATCGCTGCAATGAGGGCAGGTTCGGTTGCCTATCCCAGCGACCATGAGCCTCGGCATGTCGATGGATTTGCGGGCGCATCAGAAGCGGTTATCGACTTGCGGCCAGACGGTTCGGCGTCGCTTGCCAAACGGAAGAGAGCTGTCAAGCCGGCTAGTGCCAAGCGCAGCGATCTTAGAAACATTCTCGTCGCCGCGCAGGAGCACTTCGACGAGCTGGTTAGATTGTGGGAGGGAATGCATGAATAAGATCGGAACCACCAACGCCGAAATCGACGCCGCCATCGCCCACGCCAGGAAGTACGAGCAGGACGACCCTAGAGTGGAGCGCGCCGAGTATCAGCCGGGCGTGGACCTGGTCGCGCTTTATCTGAAAAATGGCATGATCGTCGCCATACCGCGAGAACTTCTGCAAGGGCTTCAAAATGCTGCGCTCTCGCAGTTGCGCAACATTCAACTTCTGGGAGTTGGAACGGGCCTCGGCTGGCCCGATCTCGATGTGCAGCATTCTGTCGAGGGCCTGATGAGCGGGATATTTGGAAATCGCCGCTGGATGGCCGAGATTGGCAGAACAGGCGGCCTCGCAACTAGCCCCCGTAAAACCGAAGCCTCGCGCCGGAACGGAAGAAAAGGCGGTCGGCCGAAATCAGCAGCCTTCCCTTTCAGCGAAAGAGCCTCAACCCGCCGCTAACTCCTTAGCCCGTTGCGCCGCCCGCATCACTGCCTTAATCAGCGTCACGCGCAGTCCACCCTCTTCCAGTTCCAGAATTCCATCGATCGTGCAGCCCGCCGGCGTCGTCACCGCATCCTTGAGCAGAGCCGGATGATACCCCGTCTCCAGCACCATCTTGGCCGCGCCAAACGCCGTCTGCGCTGCGAGCAGGGTGGATACATCTCGAGGCAGCCCGACCTTCACGCCCGCCTCCGCCAACGACTCCAGAATGATGTAAAGGAACGCAGGCCCGCTAGCCGAGAGCCCGGTCACCGCATCCATCATCTTCTCGTTGACAGTAACCGAACGCCCCACCGTCTCGAATATCCGCGCCGCCATTTGCATCTGCTCTTCGCTCGCGAAGCGCCCACGGCAGAGCGCTGTCATCCCCGCGCCTACCTGCGACGGAGTGTTCGGCATGGCGCGAATGACGGGGATCTCCATCTCCGCCGCTTCTTCGATGGCACGAGTCGTGACCGAGGCAGCGATCGAAACGATCGTTTTCTTCGGCGTGAGCACCGGATGGATGCGCGTGATCAAATCGGGTATCTGGAACGGCTTGACACCTAACAGGATCAGGTCCGCCTCCTCTGCCGCCGCAACATTGTCAGTGGTGACCGCAATGCCCCACTGTTCGGCGAGAAATCGAGCGCGGCTCTCGTGCGCGACTGTCGCGAAAATTTTCCCTGGCGTGAACAACTCTTCCTTGAGAAAGGCCTGCAAGAGGATGCCGCCCATCTTGCCTGCGCCGATCACGGCGATCTTCAACTTGGAGACGTCAGCTTTCGTTGTATCCATTTGGAATGTCTCCTCTACCCGCTACTCTCGTTCCACTTGCGCCACCAGGCGTCGGTCCCAATTTCACATCGGTGACAGGAACCGCATCCGTCTTACTTTGCCGCCTTCTGACGATCGATCCAGGCGTCAGTTCGGGTCTCCAGCACGTCCAGAGGCAGCGCGCCCGAATCGACCACTTCGTCGTGAAATGCCTTGATGTCAAACTTCGGTCCGAGAGCCTGCTCCGCCTTGGCCCGTAATTCAAGAATCTTTAACTGCCCCACCTTGTATCCCAAGGCCTGCCCAGGCCACCCGATATAGCGGTCGGTCTCTGACTGGATATTGGCCTCATCGAGCCCGGAGTGAGCGTGAAAATAATCGATCATCTTGTCGCGCGACCAGTGCTTCGCATGAACGCCGGTGTCGACCACTAGGCGAATTGCGCGCCACATGTCCGCCTCCAAACGTTCGAAGTCGTTGTAGGGATCCTGGTAGAGCCCTACCTCTTTACCCAGTCGCTCGGAGTAGAGTGCCCACCCCTCGGTGTAAGCGGTGTAAGAACTCTCCTTGCGAAACTCCGGCACGCCCTGCAACTCTTGTTCAATCGCAATCTGCAGGTGGTGGCCGGGAATACCCTCATGGTAGGCAATCGCCTCCACTGCGGGCAGCAAGCGCGTTTGAAACTGATACGGATTGACCGCCACATTACCCGGCCGTTTGCCGTCGGGAGTTCCTTGCTCGTAATAGGCGAGCGGAGCGTCCTTGCCCAGGAACTCCGGAAGAAACTCGACGGTAAGACCGGCCTTGGGCAGGTGACCAAACAGCTGCGGGAGCTTCGGCTTCATACCGTCGATATAGCTGCGATAGGCATCGAGCAGTTGTTGCGCCGAGGTGGGGTGCAGTTTCGGGTTCGCCGCAATCGAGGCCCGCAGCGAAGCAATGTCCTTGAAGCCCAGCTTTTGCGCGATCGCGAGCATCTCCGCCTCGTCGCGCTTGACCTCATCCAGGCCTATCTGGTGGATCTGATCGGCGGTTAGATTTGTCGTCGTGTTCTGGCGGATGCAAAATGCATAATAAGCGTCGCCATCCGGAATCGACCAGGTGCCATATTCGGTCCGGGCGTGCGGAATGTAGATCGTCGTCAGATATTTTGAGAATCGCGCATAGCTGGGCTGCACCAGCTTGGAAATCGAATCGAGTATCTCGGTGCTGTACTCCTTTTGCTGTTCCGGCGAAATTCCCCCCGGAAACTTCTTCAGCGGCGCGGCAAACGGTGTCTCCTCCGGCTTCTCATTCGCAATCGTGTTGGCCTGGACGACGACCTTCTGCATCAGATACGCCGGCATCGTCCGGTTATCGTCGATGCCGGCGTTCATGTCCTCCGTTACCTGCTGAAACGCCGTGGGAATCTTGTTCAGCCGCGAGATGTAATGCTCGTAATCCTCAGCTTTGTCGAAGCTCAACTGCCGCACAAGTTGCGGTAGATCGGCCTGAATGCCGTTCTGCTGGTTAACTGGCAGCTCCCAGGTCTTGAACCGGGCCTCTTCCTGGTCCTCAATTAGTCGCCGCAGAAGAAGGTCCCTGCTGAGCTGCACCTGGTCTGGCAGCCCCGCAGGATCGATTACGGCCAGCTTTTCGATATAGCTTCGCCCGCGCGCCAGCTCCGCGTCATACGCGGCGACGGAATGGTCCGAGAGTTGGTCATCGTACCGCTTGTCCCCGAGGCTCGAGGCCATCTCCGGGTCGTGTTTCAGACGGTCTTCCCAGTAGCTCGCAAAGATGGCATTCAGCGCGTCCACTCGCCCCGCAACCGAGGTTGGCGCCGAGACAGTCAATTGTGCGAAAGCGTTGGTTTGAAGTGGCGGCGCAGAGAAAGCCAGCGCCACAAGCATCCAGACAAGAGACTTCTTCATGATTCCCCTGAGTGTATAGCCTTTGACTCAACGCTGGCGGGGTTGGAGAGCCCGGACGTCGGCTACGATGAAAGAGAGCCAGGCTCGACGGCATCGCAAGGAGCGAAATGAAAATCAAGGTCAAAGGGATTCTTTTCGACATGGACGGCGTGCTGGTCAGCTCCATCGGCTCGGTCGAGCGCTCCTGGACCAAATGGGCCAACCAGTACGGACTCGATCCGGAGGAGACCATCAAGCGCGCCCACGGCCGCCGCTCGATCGACTCCGTGCGCGCCATCCGCCCCGATCTCGACGCCCAAGCCGAGAACGACAAAATTGAAGACTGGGAGGTCGAGGACATCGAGGGAGTCGAGGCAGTCGCAGGCGTCTGCAACTTCATCAAGCGCCTGCCCCCGGGATTATGGACGATCGTGACCTCGGCGACCAGGCGGCTGGCCGAGGTTCGGCTCAGCGCCGCCGGTATCACGCCGCCGGAGAAATGGATTACCTCCGGCATGGTGCAAAACGGTAAGCCCAATCCGGAACCTTACCTCAAAGGCGTCGCGCTCCTCGGCTTCGCTCCTGGAGATTGCCTGGTTATCGAAGATGCAGAGTCCGGCGCTACGGCAGGGAAGGCAGCCGGCTGCAGAGTCCTCGGAACCACCTTCTCCCACTCCATCGAAAACCTGGAGGCCGCCGACTGGATCGTCGATTCGCTAGAGCATGTCAAGGTAACGGTACTCCCCGACAGCCAGGGGCTCGAACTGGAGTTTGAGCCCCTCCCGCGCGCTTGATTTCCACGAATTACACGAGTGCCAAAACGTGCTCCACACCGTCCTTCAGGCCCGCTTCCGCCGCCTCCGGACCGCGAGCCTGGTTGTTTGCATAGGCGAAATGCACATCGGTGAGGCCGATGAAGCCCAGGATCAGCTTCAGATACGGCGTCTGATGGTCCAGAAAGGCGTAATCGCCGGAGTACTCCCCACCCCGCGCTGAGGCCACGACCACCTTCTTCTTCCCGTCGAGTAGCCCTTTGTAGCCGGCTTCACTTACAGAAAATGTCCGGCCGCCCCGAACGATCTGGTCGATCCACGCCTTTAACGGAGACGAGACGTTGAAGTTATGCATCGGCGCGCCAATCACAATTGTGTCCGCTTCGATGAGTTCCTGAATATATTCATCCGATACCGCGAGCGCCTTCTTCTGCTCGTCGTTCCGACTATGAACCGGAGTGTAGGACGCATAGATCCACGCCTCGTTCACCAATGGCGCAGGCTGAGTGAATAGGTTGCGGGTGATGACCCTCCCGCCGGGGTTCTTCTGCTGCCATTCGGCGGCAAATTTCTGGGCAAGCGTGGTCGACGCCGAAGCCGGACGAGGGCTGGATTCGATAACAAGCAATGTGGGCATTAGAACTCCTTGAACTGGTGTCGGCAGTAGCCAAAACAGTCGTTACAACAACTAGATGGCCGGATTCACCTGGAGATTCATCTCCTCTTTGCATATTCCGTTAATTTCCGCATGCTTTATTTCGAAGCAACAAAACGCCCCAGCAGGATCGCCTCAACCGCCAATCTGTCCTGTTCAGTATCCACGCCGATCGAGTCATATTCGGTCGGCTCAACGTAGATATCGATCCCGGCCTCCAGAAACCGAAGCTGCTCCAGCCGCTCGGCCGCTTCCAGCACGCTCGCCGGCAGGGTCGGAAAACGGTCCAGCGCCGACTTCCGGTAAGCATATAAACCAAGGTGTTTCTGGTATTTCACCGTTCCGCTCTGGTCGCGGTCAAAGGGAATCGTGGCCCGCGAAAAGTACAGCGCCCGTCCGTCGGCCGCAGTCACGACCTTGACCGCATTGGGATTGCCGATCTGCTCCGGAGCGCAAGGTGTCGCCACTGTTGAAACCAGCACCTCGGCTCGTCTCAGCATCGGTCGCAGCAGCGCGTCGATCTGCTCGGGACGCACCAACGGCTCGTCTCCCTGTACATTGACATAAATATCCGCCGATACGCTCTGCGCGACGAAATGCACCCGGTCGGTGCCGCTCCCACACTCCGCCGGAGTCATCATCGCTTCAAAGCCTGACTTCTCCGCGAAAGCCATCACCTCATCCGAGTCGGTCGCAATCAGCACCCGGTCCAATTGCTCGCAGGCACGCGCGGCACGGTAAACCCAATCCAACATCGGCCGCCCCGCGATCTCGCGAAGGACTTTGCGCGAAAGGCGGGTCGAAGCGAGACGCGCAGGGATCACTGCGACAATACGCGTGTGGGAGGGCAGCGCATGCTGATTGGCCGGCGATTGGTCTGCAGAGCTCGTTCTCATTAGGACAACGCCTGCCAGGCGATAAGACTGCCAAACACAAGTGTTCCCAATACAGCCAGAGCGAACTCCCACCATGCGATTGGATTCGTATGTCTTACTCGCCAAAATCGGCGATCCAAACCTTCCTGTCGGACCTGGGTGAAAAAATCTGTGTGTCGATAGAGCAGTAGCCCCATGCCGATTAGCCAAAAGGCGACGACGAGCAGCGAGCCGAGGTGATGATCTGTCGAAATAGGGATTCTCACTAGGGGCGATCCTTCAGCCAGTTCTCGATCCGCAAACCCTTAATCCGCGAGAACTCACGAATATTATTTGTAACAAGGATCGAATCGGTGGCCAGCGCATGAGCGGCAATAAACATATCGTTACCGCCAATTAATCGACCCTTTCGTTCCAAGTCGGCCCGCAATTCAGCGTAATATTCGTCTGCGCTGGGTTCTAAGGGAAGAACATCGATCTCGGCTAAAAGCTCTTCGACTTGGAGCCGAAGTCGGTCGGAACCTTTCTTCGCGACCCCGAACCGCGCTTCGGCGGCAACGATAATGCAGGTGCAAATAATCCCGCGAGCTGAGATCACATCTGCGACTTTAGTGGCGATGGGTCCGTCGGGATGATCCATCAAGGCAGAAAGTATGTTCGTATCCAAAAGGTATCGTTTGGGCATCAGAAGTTGACTGGCTCTGGTGGTAGGTCCTCAATCTCAAGCATCGCGTCCTCTTTCGGGAGAGGGGTCCACGACGCAAGTAGAGCTACCAGGCCTTTCCGCGGAGCCGGTTCGATAATCAAGCGTCCTGAAGCATCCTTGTGCATGAGCGCCTCTTCACCTGGCAGCTCGAACTCGCGCGGAATCCGCACTGCCTGGTTCCTCCCGTTCTTGAAAAGGCGGACGTGACGAATCGGTGGCGGGGAAGCCGTGGGCATAAATAGAATATGACATAGGCCTTGGCATAGGTCAAGGTGGAAGGGTTTGAAGTGTTGTAGTTCTTTCCCAGATACCCTCCACCTCCCAACCCAGAATTCACAGGCTCGAACCCAACCCGCTCCAAGCTATAGTGATCTTTGGCGGTTCTCGCGACCTTGCTCGGGCGTGGGTAAATCTGAAGCACAACCTCGTGGGGTTCCCGCGCGCTTTTCTTCTCAGACAAGCGTCGGTGGCGCCGTCTTTGCGGACGACGACCCCTCTGGCGAAGATGCCTTCTACCGTCCTACGGCCCGACGGCCGGCATCAGACCGGCCCAATCTCGGCAATGTTCCTTTTCGCGACAGAAAGAATAGTCAGCTCGATGACGAAGACGAGCCATTTCTCCGCTCCCGCCGTCGCGTCGCGGTTCGCCGCAGTTTTCTGCCCCGCAGCCGCTGGGGCCGCATCGGCTTCGCCGTCGGGGCCGTCGTTCTCCTTGGCGGACTTGCCTGGCTGGGTTATGCAGTGCATAACTTCGCCGCCCATGATCCGCGCTTTCGCATCGATTCTTCAGAAAACATCCAGGTTCTCGGCAACTCCGAAGTGACCCAGGCCGAACTCCTGAGCGTCTTCGGTGGCGACATGGGCCGAAACGTTTTCTTCGTCCCGCTGAGCCAACGCCGGGTCGAACTCGAGCGCTTGCCCTGGGTCGAGACAGCGACGGTTATGCGGCTGCTCCCCAACCAGCTCCGTCTCTCGGTCACCGAGCGGACGCCGATCGCCTTCGTCCGCGACGGAAGCACCATCGGCCTCGTCGACCGCGACGGAGTCCTGCTCGCCATGGCTCCTCAGACCGTGGCCGCCAAACACTACTCGTTCCCGGTCATCACTGGAATCACCGCCAACGATCCGCCATCCACCCGCGCCGCCCGTATGAAGATCTACCAGCGTTTCATCGCCGAGATCGACTCAGGAGGCGAAAAGCTCTCCAGCCAATTAAGCGAGGTCGACATCTCCGATCCCGAAGACGTGAAGGCGCTCGTGCCCTCAGAAGGCAGCGAACTGTTGCTCCACCTCGGCGACCAGGATTTCCTCGCTCGCTGGCACAACTACCAGCAGCACCTCGCCGAATGGAAGGCGCAATACCCGCGCCTAGCCTCGGTCGACCTTCGTTACGAACGCCAGGTCGTTCTGGAGATGCGAAAGGACGCGCCGGTTGCCGTGGAACAAAAGGCCGATACGGCCCCAACCTCGCCAACGCCAATGGTGGGCAAGACCTCTGTCAAGGCAAAGCCGCATTCCGCCGCCAGGCTAAATCACCCCCAAACAGGTGGGAACTGAGGACATGAGTCAGAAAGGGGAGGAGCTGATCACCGTGATCGACGTCGGAAGCGCCAAGACGCGGGTGTTAGTGGCCGAGTTGCATGACAGCGCTCTGCGCTATCGGGCCCACGCGATCGTCGACTCCAAAGGAGTCCGCAAAGGCCTGATCGCCGAACTCGCGCCAGCCACCGAGTCCATCAACAAAGCCGCCACTATCGCCGAGAAGCTCTCCGGCGGGGTCATCGAGAAGTGTGTCGTCGGCGTCGGAGGCCAGCATGTTCGCGGCGTCAACAGCCGCGGCGGCATTAGCCTCGGCACTCGGCTCCGCGAGATCACCCGTGACGATGTCCGCGCTGCCGTCGACCGCGCGCGCTCGGTTTCGCTGCCCGCCGATCGCGAAGTCATCCATCTCTTGCCGCAGCAGTTCCTGCTTGACGAACAACCCGGCATCCACGATCCCGTTGGCATGGTCGGCACTCGCCTCGAAGTCAACCTGCATCTCTCCACCTGCTCCGGCGGAGTCCTGCAAAGCATAGTCACCTGTTGCAACCGCGCTGGCCTAGAAGTCACCGAGACGATCTTCGAGGCGATCGCCGCCGCCGAGGCCATCGTCTCCGCCGACGAACGCGAACTAGGCGTCTGCCTGATCGACATCGGCGCCGGCTCGACGGAACTGGTCGTCTTCTTCGAGGGCTCGGTCGCCCACACCGCGGTCATTCCCATTGGCGGCGACCACTTCACCAACGACCTTGCTCTGGGCCTGCACATTCCTGTGCCTGAGGCCGAGTGGCTTAAGTGCGAGTACGGCCACGCCGTCGTCACCGCCGTCCCCAACGCCAGCGAACTCACCCTGCGCGACGGTCGGCCTATCCGCCAGCGGCTGATCGCCGAGATGCTCGAGCCTCGCGCACGCGAGCTCTTTTACATGCTGCGCGACAACCTCCGCCAGGGCGGAGTCCTCGAGGCGCTGGGTGCGGGCTGCATCCTCACCGGAGGTGCCGCCAAGATGCCCGGCCTGCTCGAGGTCGCTGAAAGTCTCATCCGCGTCCCGGCACGGATCGGTGCGCCGGTACAGATTTCAAGGATGCCCGAAGAGCTCGCCGAGCCGGAGTGCGCGGCGCTGATCGGCATGTTGCTTTATTCGCACCGCACCGGAACGCTTCGCGCCGCCGAAGACGGCGGCCTCAGAGCTAAGTTAAGGGCCATGTTCGCAGGAAGTGTTTAGAAGTCGATTCACGACAGGAATTTGAGAGACAAGCGCGCCAGACCGAATTAAAGGAGTGACACAAATGAGCCATCCGGAAGAAATTCGCATTCAATATCAAGAAGAGATGCCCCGCAACGCGAAGATCAAGGTGATCGGAGTCGGTGGCGGCGGCGGCAACGCGGTCAACCGGATGATTCAGGCGCGCGTCGAGGGCGTCGAGTTCATCGCCGCCAACACCGACGTCCAGGCGTTGCAGGCCTGTCAGGCGCCGGTCAAGCTGCAGCTGGGCGTCAAGCTCACCAGCGGCCTCGGCGCGGGCGCCAACCCCGATGTCGGCCGCCGCGCCGCGCTCGAAGACTCCGACAAGATCATCGAGGCCCTCGAAGGCGCGGACATGGTCTTCGTCACCGCCGGACTCGGCGGCGGCACCGGCACCGGCGCGGCTCCGGTCATTGCCTCACTCGCCAGCGAGATGGGCGCACTCACCGTCGCGGTCGTTACGCGCCCGTTCGCCTTCGAGGGCAAGCGGCGCATGAAGCAGGCAGAGAAGGGCATGGCCGAGTTGCTCGAGAGCGTCGACACCATGATTGTCATCCCCAACGAAAAGCTGCTCGCCGTCGCCAAAGACGCCGGCTTTTTTGAGTCGTTCCGCATCGCCGACGACGTGCTGCGCCAGGGTGTCCAAGGCATCTCCGACATCATCACCATCCCCGGCATCATCAACCGCGACTTCGCCGACGTGAAGACCACCATGGCCGGCATGGGCTACGCAGTCATGGGAACCGGCGTGCGCGGCGGCTCCAACCGTGCAGTCGAAGCGGCAATCGCCGCCATGGCCTCGCCGCTGCTCGAGGACGGCGCAATCGACGGCGCCCGGGGCATTCTCATCAATATAAGCGGCTCCAGCAACCTCAAGCTCAGCGAGGTCAACGAGGCGTCCACCCTCATTCAAAACGCTGCCCACGAAGACGCCAACATTATCTTCGGTGCGGTGTTAGATGAAAATATGGGAGACGACGTCAAGATCACCGTCATCGCCACTGGGTTCCGTGGGGAACCGATGGAGCAGCCGGAACGCCGCGAGCGCTTGCTCAACACCGTCCTCAACGTCCACGTGCCGCCGGTTGCCTTCGTCCGCGCCGATTCGGCAGGTGTCGTGCCCCGCTTCGCCAGTGAGGCAAAAGATGAACCCGTTCCGGCGCCCTTCAAGACCGAGGAGCCGAGACTTTCGCCCGCGGTCGTCTATCCGATCGTTTCGCCGAGAGTCGAGGAGATTGCTCGGCCAAACCTCGCCGCTGAGGTCGCCTATGGGCCGGAGCTGGAACCGATGGAGCTCGATGAACCCGAGGCGCTCGAATATGCGTCGGTAGCTGCCGACTACTCGCAGCTCGACGAACAACCCGTCATGGTCGCGTCCAGCCGGGACCAGCGTGTCTTTTCGGGAAAGCTCGACCAGGACGAGGACCAAAGTGACGCGGAGGACCTTGATGTTCCCGCTTTTATGCGTCGCGGAAGCTTGTAGTCTGCCTCTAATTGTTACAATGAGGAAGCCCTTTACCAGCAGCAGGCAGCGCAGGTGGGACTTCCTCAGAGCGAACAGACTGACGTGGCTTTTTTGCGGTCTTCGATTTGTAGCGTTGTAAGGTAGCTCGAAGTTCTCATCATGATGGCAACCGGTCAAAGAGTTGCCGCCGACAGCCTTTCGGCGATGTTTTTTGGAAAGGTGCCGAAGAATAGACTGCGGACATCCGAAATTCCTTTGCGGAACTGACAAGTTTCTTTAAGCTGGAGCCAATCGCTCCGGCAGCTGGATTCAGGGATGGTTTCATCCTCGCTCTTGGGTATCTAAAACTATGACGTTTTCTTATTCATCGATCGCACGATATGCATTGTTCTCCGGGCTGGCCACGCTGCCGTTGAGCGCGACCACTACCGCTACGGTGAAGCATGTTCATCATCATCCGGCTCATGCAACTCACGCGTCCACCCACGCCACGGCAGTAGCCACACACTCGGTGCATCGCCATGGCGCAACCCTGCATCACGCCAGCCTCACATATCACCGTCATTCCTATGAACGCTTTACCGGCAACTCCTTCTTCGACGGGGACATCACTACCGGGGACGTCACCACCGGAGAAGACCCCGTAGTTCGCGCGGCGGCGATTGCGGCGCTCGGCAACATGAACGGCACCGTCGTGGCGATCGACCCCAGCAACGGCCGCATCCTCGCCATGGTCAACCAGAAGCTGGCTCTGAGCGGCGGCGCCGAGCCCTGCTCGACCATTAAGGTTTCTGTCGCCCTTGCGGCGCTCGAAGAAGGCATCATCACCAAAGACACCCCAGTCAACCTCGGCGGTGGATACCACATGAATCTGACCGACGCGTTGGCCCACTCCAATAATCTGTATTTTGAGACCCTTGGTCGCCGGCTCGGCTTTGAACGCCTCCGCCACTATGAAAATCAATTTGGCCTCGGCGAACTCGCGGGATACAACATCGCCGGCGAAACCCTCGGCGTCTATCCCGACCAGGAACTCCCCGAATCCGCGGGCGGAGTCGGACGCATGTGCAGCTTCGGCGAGAGCGTCTCCATGACCCCGCTGCAGCTCGGCGCGCTGGTCTCCTCGATCGCTAACGGCGGCACCCTCTATTACCTGCAGCATCCAACCACGCCGCAGGAAGTCCTCGACTTTCAACCCAAGATCAAGCGCACCCTCGACATCGCCCCAATCATCCCCGAAATTCAGGACGGCATGCACGCGGCGACGATCTACGGAACCGCCCGCAGCCTGCGCGCGAACTTCAACGAATTCCCAGTGATGGGCAAGACCGGCACCTGCTCCAACGACGGCACCCGCTATGGATGGTTCGCCTCCTACGCCGACACCCAGTACGGACGCATCGTTACCGTCTTCTTCCTCGAAGGAGGCCGCCCCACCTTCGGCCCCCGCGCCGCCGAGCTGACCGGACTCTTCTACCGCAACCTCTGGGACCACAGCTACTTCGTGCAAAAGACCGAGCCGCCGGCCGCAACTGCAGCTACTACCGGAACCACCCTGGGCGTTTCGCAGTAAACTGCATCTGACCGTATTGATACAGCGGCCTCCCTATCGGAGGCCGATTGTTTTGTCTGATGGGAAGATATGAAAATACTCACCGCAAGCGAGATGCGCGAAACCGACCGGCTGACGGTCGAGCAATTCGGCATACCCTCTACCACCCTGATGGAAAACGCCGGATCGGCGGTCGCCCGCTTCGTCCTTCGCGAATATCCCAGCCATAATCGAATCACCGTCCTCTGCGGCAAAGGCAACAACGGCGGCGATGGATTCGTCGCCGCCCGTCACCTCGCCGAGGCCGGCCGCGCCGTCACCGTCGTGCTTCTCGGAGATCCCGCCGACCTCAAGGGCGACGCCAAGGCCATGTTTGCCCAGCTCCCCGCGCCGCCTGTTCTTGTCACGGATGAAACTCTCCTCGACGATCCCCCGATCCGGGATCTTGTTCGAAGAAACCGACCTCTTCCTCGACGCCGTTGTCGGCACCGGCTTCCAGCCACCGCTACGCGGAGTCGCCGCCGCACTGGCCGAGCGCATCAACCGCACTCGAAATTCCCGTCGTCGCTGTCGACCTGCCCTCCGGCTGGGACGCCGATTCCCGCGAGCCCGACTCACCTGGCGCATTCCGCGCCGAAGCGGTCGTCACCTTTACTGCTCCCAAGCTCGCTCATGTCTTTGGAAACTGACGGGGGGCAACATGACCCGAGGCGGAATCGTCGTCGCTCCCATCGGCTCGCCCGAAGAAGCCATCCAGTCCGCAACCGGCTTAACCTGGGCCGGCGAATCAGCGACCATCGCCCATCAACCGCGCGTCCCCGACAGCAATAAGGGAATGTACGGGCACGTGCTCGTAGTCGCCGGGGCGCGAGGCACAGCCGGCGCTGCGGCGATGGCCTCGATCGCCGCATTGCGCGCCGGAGCCGGACTGGTGACTGCCGCCGTCCCGGCATCGATCCTCCCAACTGTCGCCCAGGCCGCACTCGAATTGATGACTGTCCCTATGCTCGAAGGCGAAGAGGGCGAAATCTCCAGCGCCAACCTCGCCGCCAATGGAAACCTGGCGCGAATGAAAGCCCTCCTCGAACGAATCACCGTCCTCGCCATCGGCCCCGGACTATCGCAGCACCCTGAGACTGCAAAATTTCTTTTCGAACTAGTCAGCCAGACAAACCAGCCCCTCGTCCTCGATGCCGACGCGCTCAACATGCTCGCCAAAGACCCATCCAAAATCGACGGCCACAACCGCCCGCTCGTCATCACGCCCCATCCCGGCGAGATGGCCCGGCTCATCGGCGGCACCGTCAAAGATGTCCAGGCCGACCGCGAAAATGTAGCCCGCAAGTTCGCCACCACCCACAACGTCACCGTCGTCCTCAAAGGCTGGCGAACCCTCATCGCCCACCCCAACGGCGCAATCGCCGTCAACACGACGGGAAATCCCGGCATGGCCAAAGGCGGCAGCGGAGACATCCTCACCGGCATCGTCGCAGCCATGCTCGCCCAATACGCCCGCGACCGGTCGCCCGAAAGCGTCGCCCGAGCCGTAGAAGCCGCCGTCTATCTGCACGGACTCGCCGCCGACCTCGCCGTTTTAGAGCAGGACGAACACACTCTGCTCGCCACCGACACAGTTTCACATCTTTGTAACGCATTCCGTTTCCGTTTTAAGGACAAAGCCGGGTATCTTTGGATACAGGGGTTTCCGCATGCCAGGGATCGAGGACGTGACTGAACAGACAGCCAGCAAAGGCCACGTATTCGAGACGCGCCGAGGCGACGAGACCATCGCCGTCGGCCGCGAGATCGCCAAGCTGCTCGCCCCGCCCAAATTTCTCATCCTGCGCGGAGATCTTGGCGCGGGCAAGACCACCCTGGTCAAGGGCATTGCCGAGGGCCTGCACGCCGCCGAGGCCGATGAAGTCACCAGCCCGACGTTCACGCTGATTCACGAGTTCGAAGGCGAATTTCGTGAGCACGGTAAGAATACGCCGGTTATGCTCTACCATCTCGACCTATACCGTATCGAAGGCGAGCGCCAGCTCGAGTCTCTGGGCATCGAAGAACTCGCCCGCCCTGACAGCATTGTCCTGGTCGAGTGGGGAGAGAAATTTCCCAGCGTGGTCAAACGCAGTGACGGAGAGATCGTCGTCGAGTCCACCGGCGGCGACGCCCGCAGGATTACCGTCCGTCTGCGCTAGGGCTTCCGACTCTATCTAGTCGGAATCGCGTGGGTAAAGATCGCAAACGCCACCAGCCCAATCAACAACGCCAGCAGTACAAAGATCACCCACACCGAGATCGTCACCAGCTTCCGCAGCGATGCTCAGACTTGCGGCAACTTCCTCATTCAACATCAGGTCTTTTTCAACCGACTTGGTCAGCAAGGCAACCTGTCCCTGCAGGAGATGAATATCGGCGCTCTGTGCCTTGACTGCGGTGTTGAGGTCGCGCTGCGCCTCGCCCACCCCGGCGATGCCGCGGTCGAGATTGCTGGTGTCGATCGTCGGGGCTAAGTGGCCGGTGATATTGGTGCCCAGCAGGCTCCGCTCCAGCAGCGGCAACACCTTGGCCAGATAAGGCAGAAGTACGCGCAGTTGAATCAGAACACGCCACATAGACGGACCAGAGTCCTTTCGGTCCTCGAGAGACAAGGAGTGTTTTGCTGGTGCATCCTCTACCGCCAGGACTGCGGCGCGAGGTTTTTCGTCGGAAGCCAGCTCGATAAGACGGTCAATCTCTGAGACCGGCTTCGATGATTTGCTCATAGGCCATTATCTGTCATTACAGTGCCGGGCGCGGCATGTTGAAAATGGCCGAGTCGAAAATTCATTTCGTGTTGCTCGCCGTGGGGCCCTTGCTCTGCTGGCGCAGCTCATGCACGACGACGCGCAGCATCTCCTCCTCGGGAGCCGGCTTGCCCGTCCAAATCTCGAACTGCCGGGCGCCCTGGTGAACGAACATCTCAACACCGGTAATCACCGGAATCCCTTTTTCCCGCGCCGCCCTGATCAGCGGCGTATCGATCGGGTTATAGACCAGGTCGAAGACCAGCCGGGCGTTGATCTCATTTGGCTCGAGCACAGTCTGTGCCTTCACGCCGCGCATGCCCACAGGCGTCGCATTGATAATGACGTCGAAGCTGCTCTTGGCCATCTGCTCCCGCTTCACCGACTTCGCTTTGGCCTCGCGTGCCAGCTTCTGCGCGGTGGGCGCCGTCCGGTTCAGAATGTGGATCTCGGCGCCCTTCTCCTGCAGGCCAAAGACCGCCGCGCGCCCCGCACCGCCGGCGCCGATCACCAGAATCTTCGCACCCTTCAAAGCCAGCCGCTTCTCCAGCGGCCGCACCACTGCGGCAACATCAGTATTGAAGCCGTAGAGCTTTCCCTCCTGCGAACGGACGACGGTGTTGCACGCGCCAATCCTCTCCGAGAGCGGATCGGTCTTCTGCAAGTGCTTCAGGATGTCCTGCTTGAATGGCATGGTGACGCTCAGCCCGGCCAGAGGCACCTCGCGAATCAGCGTCAGCAGATCGTTCATCCCCGAGGTCTGCAGCGGAAGATAGACGGAGTTGACCCGCTCCCGCCGAAACGCCGCGTTCAGCATGGCGGGCGAAAGCGAATGAGCCACCGGATTTCCGGCCACTCCATAGACCTTGGTCGCTAGGTCAAGCTGATCGATGCGATAAAGATCGAGCAGGGTGCGCGCCGAAATCTGCCCCGGCGCGGTCTCTTCCCCGGTCGCCACCGAGGCAAAGGTGAAGACACTGCCCGAGCGCGGCCCCAGAATCCGGCTGATGATGCCCTGTTCGCCCATGCAGATGCCGACGACATTCGCCTTGTCCCGGGCGCGCTCTAAGAAGCGGATCATCGCCACATTGTCGGTAAGGTGGCGCGCCGTCGAGACGATCTTGATGAACTCCGGCTCCAGCGGACACATCCGCTCGAAGATTCCGTCCAGGTCCTTGGTCGTCATGAAGTCGTGATACGACAGGATGAGCGCCGCTCCGCTCTGCCGCAACTTGTCCAGTTCCTGCGGCTTGACCTTCTCCGCCGTCTGCAGTTCCACGTCAACCAGGTGAAAGCCGGCTGAAGCCGCCTTTTGCAGCACTTCAAGCTGGGCGGCGTTGTTTCCGGCGAACTTGCCCCCGTTGGCCTCTCGGCGGCAGGTCGCGATCGCCGTTACCTCGGGATGGTCGGCCAGAAAAGCCTTCAATTTAGGCAGCGCGGCCAGCGGCTTGGCAAGGTAATCGAGCCGGAACTCAAGGAATGGGTTGTCCCGGTAAAGCGCTTCGGCGCGCTCCAAAAGTTCGGCGGCGTTGTCTCCAGTGATGGCGACGCAGACCTTCCCAATCCGGGAACGGAGGTAATTCGGCGATATCGTTGTGGCCGGAGAGTTCATGAACTGACTGCGGCATCTTACCGACGTTTATCCCCGGATGCAACTCCACTCTGGCATGGCGGCGAATCCTTCCAGGTCGGAGCCGGTCTTTACTTGGACTTCCCCTGCAACGCATGCATGACTAGCGGAGCGATCCCCAGAACGGCGAATACCAGACCTAGCGCGAGATAAATGTGATAGTGAGCAGATTCATTCCCATAGACAGACCAAGCCGCCAGCAAGAACAAAATGACGGCGAGGACGAAGCAAACTCGCGCATGTTGCACCGGCGAGATATGCACAAGCGGGTTATGTGTCCTCAACATGGCCGCATTATAGGCCAAGCCCATAAGGTTGTCGTGGTGGAAT
>CAWDRO010000016.1:0-234817 GCA_963804735.1 uncultured Acidobacteriaceae bacterium | reverse complement strand
CCCAAAGAAAAGCTGCCCGAATTTATGCCTCCGCAACTAGCCTCGCAGGCTACCAGTCCTCCTAACGGCAAGGGCTGGCTTCATGAACTCAAGCTGGATGGCTACCGAATCCAGGCACACAAGGATGGAAGCAAAGTCCAACTCCTCACCCGTACCGGCCTCGACTGGACCCACCGCATGAAAACCCTCGCGACGGAGGTGGCAAAACTCCCCGCCGAAAGCTTCATCGCCGACGGCGAGGTTGTGGTCCTCGCCGATGACGGCACCACCAGCTTCGCCGACCTCCAGGCCGCCTTTCAGGAAGGTGTCAAGAAACCGCTGAGTTACTTTCTCTTCGACTTGCTTCATCTAAACGGCCACAATCTGCGTAACCTTCCGCTCCGCGAGCGCAAGGCCTTGCTGGCCACGCTCCTCAAGAGCAGCGGCGCACGGGTGCGGCTCAGCGAGCATCTTGAGACCAGCGGAGACGCGATGTTTCGCGGCGCCTGCGAAGTCCATGCCGAGGGCATCGTCTCCAAACGCGCGGACGGCAAGTACACAAGCGGACGCAGCGCCGGTTGGCTCAAGCTGAAATGCATTCGCCAGCAGGAGCTCGTCATCGGCGGATTCACGCTCCCCTCCAACGGAATTCACGGAGTCGGCGCGTTGCTGCTCGGCTACTACCAGGGAAAAAAGCTCATCTACGCCGGCCGCACCGGCACCGGATTCACGCAGAAGACCCACGGACTCCTCCGCGACCAGATGGATAAGCTCCGCCAGAAATCGACTTCATTTGAGGAAGTCCCGACGGAGGCACGACGCGGCGCAATCTGGGTCAAGCCGGACCTGGTGGCAGAGATAAACTTCGCTGCTTGGACTGCGGACAATCTGGTACGCCAGGCATCATTCCAAGGCCTGCGCGAAGACAAGCCCGCGACCGACGTGGTTCGTGAAGAGGTCACCATCTCTCCAAATCCAGGTGGAGCAAGGCGAGCATCTCACGCGCCTGCCGCCCCTATCGCAGCCAAGGCAGTCGCAGCGAAACCATCCAGCGAAGCTGCAGTCGCAGAGACAGAACATCCGGCCATCCGCCTCACCCATCCGGACAAGATCCTCGACCCCGAGTCGCAGCTCACCAAGCAGCAACTCGCAGATTACTACTGGGCCATCGCTCCTCATATGCTCCCGCACATCGCAGAAAGGCCGCTCTCGCTGGTGCGCTGCCCCGACGGAGCTGCGAAGCCATGCTTCTTTCAAAAGCATGCGACCGGGACTCTGCCGAAGGGCATTGAGGCGGTGACCGTTCCCGACAAGAAGACCGGCAAGCCGGAGCCGTACATCACGCTCTCCACCCCAATCGCACTGGCCGAGCTCGCCCAGATGGGCGTGATGGAGGTGCATCCCTGGGGATCGCGCAACGACGATCTGGAGCGTCCCGACCGCATCACCATCGACCTCGATCCTGACGCGGCCATCTCATGGGAGACGCTCGCAGCCAGCGCCGCCGAAGTTCGCAAGCATCTTAAGACCCTCGGACTCGAAAGCTTCGTCAAGACTACCGGCGGCAAAGGCCTGCACGTCGTCGTTCCCATACAACCCGAGTACGAATGGCCGGAGATCAAGCAGTTCGCCCACGCATTCGCCCTGGCGATGGAAAAGCGTGAGCCTTCCCTCTATCTGACCAAGATGAGCAAAGCCGCGCGCGCCGGACGGATATTCATCGACTATCTGCGCAATGAGCGCGGCGCGACTGCGGTTGCGGCATATTCACCGCGCGCGCGCCCGGGCGCAGCCGTCTCACTCCCGCTTCCCTGGAGCGATCTCAAACTCACAGAGCGGCCAATTTTTCAGGTTGCCAATTATCCGCAGTGGAAGGCCCGTCTAAAGCGCGATCCCTGGAAAGACCTGCCTTCGTCCAACCAGTCTCTAACTCCCGACGTCCTCAAGCAGCTCGGCATTCGTCCATGAACGATTCATGAGGCGGGCAACAGGCTACCCATACCTAGCCACAAAAAGAAAAGACCTCGCCGGTTCTAACCGGCGAGGCTGGGAGTGCTAATTGCTAATTCCGACTACGAAGTTAGCGGTGCCAGACTGGGAAGTCTTGGCCCCAATGATCGGTTTTCATCTCCAACCTTGGATGTAGACCAGGCACCGATGCAAACTCAAAGACCACGCAGCGCCTGCATCGGTTCTACCCTGGATGCCGCCCTCGCCGGAACAAGCGCCGCGCACATCGCCGCAAGCAGCAGGACTGCGATAGCCGCACCCAGGCTCAACGGGTCGGCGGGGCTCACGCCCGCCAGCATGCTGGCAATAAATCGTCCCGCGAGCAGGCTCAGCGCCAGACCGGTCACGATTCCAATTGTTGCCAGCACGAGCACCTGGCGAAGAATCATCTTGAGAACGCTCTGCCGTTCCGCGCCAAAGGTCATCCGCACGCCAATCTCAAAAGTCCTCTGCGCCACCGAATAAGAGACCGTCCCATAGACGCCGAGGATCGCCAGCAGCAAGCCCACGCCCGCAAAGCTGCCGACCAGAACGCCACGAAAGCGCTGCATCTCCACTGAATCGCCGACCATCGCGTCCATGGTTGTGAAACGCGTCGCGATCCCGGGATCGGCCTGATGGATTTTCGCCTGAACCGTATCAATCAGCGATGCCGGAACGACTTTGGTTCGGATAGCAATATTGATCTGCGTCGCCATATACGGATGCTGCATTAGCGGCATATAGAGCGCCGGTCCAGGCGACTCAGCCGGAGAATCCTGGCGCAAGTCTCGCACCACGCCGATGATCGTCATTCCTTTGCCGGGAGCGTCGAGCCCGCACTCAATCTGATGCCCGATCGGGTCCTGGCCAGGAAAACTCTGCCGGGCCAAAGACTCGCTGATGATCGCCACGAACGGCGCGTCGTAACTGTCCGCCGCGGTGAAATCCCGCCCTTGAAGCATGGGAATTTCCATGGTCTTGAAGTAATCCGGGCTGGACAGACTGAAGATTGCCTGCCCTCCGTGAAGATCCACCGCCGCTCCGTTGACGCTGTAGTAGCCATTGGAGCCGTACTTCCCGGTCGGAAGACCCATCACCCCAGCCACGCTCTCCACTCCCGGCGACGTCCTCAAGTCGGCAAAGATTCCGTTGAACTTCCGCGTTGCCGCAAGCGAGTCGTCAAGGTTCACGGCCGGAGCATCCGCATCGACAATTAGTAGTCCGGTCTTGCTATAACCAAGGTCGGTCGACTGCAGGGTCAGCATAGTGCGCGCCAGGAGCGAGGCCCCAACCGCCAGTATAAAGGCCGCCGCCACCTCGGCGATAACAAGTCCGTTGCGCAGCAAAAACGAGTGCCGCGAAGACATGCCGCGCGAGCTGTCCTGTTGCAGTGCCATGATGGGATCAACGCGAGCCGCCTGCCGTGCCGGCACCAGCGAAGCCGCCACCGTGGCAATCAGCGCGATTCCAGCCGTAAAAGCGAAGACCCAGAAATTCAAGTTGACTTCGCCGGCCCTCGGCAACCCCGCAGGCGCAATGCTCACCAGCAGTCTCACCATCGGGACCGCGATCAGCATCCCCAGTGCAGCGCCGACGGCCGAAAGCAGCAAGCTCTCCAAAATCACCATGCGCCCCAGTCGCAGACGCGACGAACCAAGCGCGGTGCGAACCGCGAGCTCGCGTTGCCGCACCACAGCCCGAGCCAGATAGAGGTGGGTGACATTGACGCACGCAATCAACAGCACCAGCCCAACCGAGAACATCAACAGCAACAGCATCGGCCGCACTGGCCCCACCAGCTGCTCCTGCAGCGGAACGAACTTGAAACTCTTGTCCTCGTTGTCTTTGGGATAGGCCGCTTGCAATCGCTTTCCAATTCCCGCCAGCTCCGCCTGCGCCGCCTGGAGTGGAACCCCACCCCCAAGGCGCGCCACTGCGCGATAGTTAAACGCGGTCCGCGAGGTTGACTCCGGCGCTGCTGGATAATCCATCCATACTTGGGTGTGATTGGGAAAGTCGAAGCTGCTCGGAACCACCCCGACGATCTCCAGCGGTTGCCCCTCGACCTTGACGATCTGGCCAACTGCGGCCTCCGCGCCGCCAAAGTTGTTTCGCGCAAAAGTGGCGTTGACCACCGCTGCGTGCTTGGCTTCGGCGTCGGTAAACCAGCGGCCGGCCTCCGGCTGAATCTGAAACACGTGTGCGAAGCCGGCGTTGACGCCGCTCACTCCGACAAACGTTGCGTGATCGCGCAATTGCACACCGAGTTCGCCGCCCTCGTAGAAGCCAATCGCCTGAACCGACTTTGCCTGGTCCCGAATGTCCACCAGGTCGGGGCCGGTCATGCGCGGAATGATATGGGCCTTCTGCTCCCAGCGGGTATTGAGGGCGACGATCCGGTCGGCCTCCGGATATTCCAGCGGTTTCAGCAGCAGCGACTGCACGACGGTGAAGATCGCGGTATTTGCACCGATCCCGAGCGCCAACGTCAGAACCGCAGTGAAGGCGAAGGCGGGGCTCTTCCTCAGTTGCCGCACCGCGTACCTCAGTTCATCGACAACGTTACGCATGAGCAGACTCCAGAAAATCTTAGTAAATCTGAAGAAACATGCACGTCTCCAGCCAGAGCCGGATACGGGTAGCACGCTGATAAACAAGGGATACTGCGGTACGCAAAGCTTCTTGCCGCGTGCTCTCGTGGCCGTTAATAGGAATCAGGTGTCCATTTGCGAACGCTGGCGGAGGGCGTTCCCTATGGTCTTAAGAGAGAAAACATGAACTTCGGCTGCTAACTCCCTTCGCATAAATGTACAAAAAATACAGCTCCCGAAAATACTTAAGCATTTACTTGACAAATGAGCACAACTGATCAATACCTAAGCATGTACTTAACTAACGAGCTCCGAGAGGGGAAGAATATGAAAGGACAATCCGTTATGGACAGCACCATGGAAGAACAATCCGTCATTCACAGCACATTCGTTGTCGAGCACAGCTACACCACGACCCCGGAGCGCGTCTTCGCCGCCTTCGCAGACCCGGCTAAGAAACGCGAGTGGTATGCGGAGCCCGGCGCATTCGATGTCGAGGACTTTCAAATGGATTTTCGCGTCGGTGGCGTCGAGCTCGGCCGCTATCGCTTCAAACCAGGTACCCCTGTTCAGCGGGCACCCCGATCATATATGACACAGTCTATCAGGACATCGTCCCGAACCGCCGCATCGTCCTTTTATACACGGTGACGGTCGGCGAGAATCGGATCTCGTCCTCTCTGGCGACCTTCGAGCTGCTGCCCACCGAGAAGGGGACCGACCTCATCTTCACCGAACAGGGGGCCTTCTTCGACGGCGCCGACGGGCCCCAAATTCGCGAAGCAGGCCATAAGCATCTCTTCAAATTCCTCGAAAACTACCTGTCACGCGGCTAATGCATGTCTGACAATAAACCGAACGTCCACCGCATCTTTCACGCCCTCGGCGATCCGACCCGGCGCACGATCATGGAGAAGCTGAGCGAGGGCCCGATCTCGGTCTCACAGTTGGCCGAGCCGCTCGAAGTCACGCTGGCGGCTGTCGTTCAACACTTGCAGGTCCTCGAAGAAAGCGGCCTGGTGCGCACCGAGAAAGTCGGAAGAGTACGCACCTGCCGCCTCGACCCCAAGGGACTTGATGCCGTGGAGAAATGGATCGACGAGCGCCGGTCCGTATGGGAGAAACGGTTGAATCGCTTGGGTGATCTGCTCGCTGAGACAGAGAAATGATCGCAAGACGAAACCCGCGCAACACCAAGAAGCGGAGGCCTTGGCCTCCGCTTCTTGACGAAACTCGTGATTCCTACCGGGTGGAGAAATTAAGCTACGACGTCGATGCCCATCGACCGCGCCGTGCCTTTGATGCTCTTGATCGCGGCTTCGACCGACGCGGCGTTCAGATCGGGCATCTTCTGGGTGGCGATCTCCCGAACCTGCTTCTCGGTCACCGTGCCAACCTTGGTCTTGTTCGGCACACCAGAACCCTTGGCTAGGTTGGCCGCCTTCTTCAGCAGCACCGGCGCCGGCGGCGTCTTGGTGATGAAGGTGAAGCTGCGGTCCACGTAGACGGTAATGACGACCGGGATGGTGAGGCCAGCCATCTCCTTGGTCTGGGTGCGGGCGTTGAACTGCTTGCAGAACTCCATGATGTTGACCTGAGCCTGGCCGAGCGCCGGGCCGACCGGAGGAGCTGGAGTGGCCTTCCCGGCCTCAATCTGCAGCTTGACGAGTGTTTGGATCTTCTTCGGTGCCATTTCAAATACCTTTCTAGCTATTAGCCTGTGGGCGCTTAGGCACCCTCAACAAATCTTTGTCATCCTGAGCGCGAGTCGAAGGATCTGCATTTTCAGCGATCCACGAATCGGTAATCTACGTTGCCCTTAAGCTACTTTTTCGACCTTGCTGAACTCGAGTTCCACCGGAGTCGAGCGCCCGAAGATCGTGACCATCACCTTGACGGTTTCGCGGTCTTCGTTGACTTCGTTGACCACGCCGTTGAAGTTCGCGAACGGCCCATCGGTGATGCGGACCGACTCGTTCTTCTCGAACTTGATCTTGAGCCGCGGCTTTTCCTTCGAGGTCTCGGCGCGGAAGAGAATTGATCCGACTTCTTCCTCGCTCAGCGCGACCGGCTTATCGCCAGTGCCAAGAAAACCGGTGACCCGCGGCGTGTTTTTGATCACATGCCACAGATCGTTGTCGAGGTCCATCTCCACCAGAACGTAGCCAGGCAGGAAAACCCGCTCGATCGTCCGCTTCTTGCCGTTGACGATCTCGCTGACCGGCTCGGTCGGGATCATGATGCGGCCGATCCGGTTCTGTAGGCCAAACGCCTCGATGCGCCCTTCAAGCGACTCGCGCACTTTGCGCTCAAAGCCCGAATACGCGTGGATGATGTACCACCTGAAATTTGCGTTGGCCGGGGGGCCAAGCTTTTCGGGACTTTCGCCTTCGGCTCCCGCGCCTACCACGCCTTCGGCTCCCGCGCCTACCACTTCGTCCGCCATCGCTTCCCCATTCACCTGACTTAATGCCACCGCCATCATCACTGTCCTGCACCCATCCAGTGCAATACGACCTGGATGCCGCGGCCCAGGATCGAGTCCACCAGATAAAAATATCCGGCAAATGCGAAGACCGTCACCAGCACCACCACCGTAGTTGACTGTACTTCCTTGCGGGAGGGAGTGACCACCTTCCGCATCTCGCCGCGGACGTCCTGCAGGAAATCCCGCAGCCGGGTAAAGCCTCCAGTGAGTTGTCCGGGAACTGGAGCAATAGGGCTCGTCAGCTTGCTCTGCGGCTTGCTGACAACATCATCGTTTGCGGGTGCTAGCGCCTTCGCCATAAAACTTCCTTCGAGAGATGCCCTCCGCCTGACGCGGAAGCAGATCTCTAAATCACGTTCCTACAAATGCCCTGGCATCGAACCCAACCGACGCCGGTATTACTGAACTGGCAGGGGCGCTCGGATTCGAACCGAGAAGTGCGGTTTTGGAGACCGCCAGTTTAACCGTTGAGCTTACGCCCCTAAATTCAGTTGTCAGCCGTCAGTCTTCAGTTCTCAGGGAGAACCCATCTCGCTGAGAACTGATCTCTGAAGACCGCTCTTACTTCGTTTCCTTGTGGTCGGTGTGCTTGCGGCAACGATTACAGAACTTCGAGAACTCAAGCCGGCCGGTGGTGGTCTTCTTGTTCTTCGTGGTCGAGTAGTTGCGTTCTTTGCACACAGGACACTGCAATGTCACTATTTCGCGCATTTCTTATCCTAACCGATCCCGGAACTCGCGTCCGGTGATCTAAAACCGCTAACTTGCTTGCCGGCAAAGCCGGCGCTAACCGCTTCTAGCTGACCGCTCTTCACTTACTTGATGATGTCCGTAATCGTCCCGGCGCCCACGGTGCGTCCGCCTTCGCGAATCGCAAACCGCAGACCCTTCTCCATCGCCACCGGTGTATGCAGGGTGATCTCAAGCGACACATTGTCCCCCGGCATCACCATCTCCGTACCCTCAGGCAGCTTCGCCGTTCCGGTCACGTCCGTGGTGCGGAAGTAGAACTGCGGACGGTACCCGTTAAAGAACGGAGTGTGACGCCCACCTTCTTCCTTCGACAACACATAAATCTCGCCCTTGAACTGGGTGTGCGGCTTGATCGAGCCAGGCTTGGCCAACACCATCCCGCGCTCCACATCTTCCTTCGCAATGCCGCGAAGCAGAAGCCCGGCATTATCGCCCGCCAGACCTTCATCCAGCTGCTTCTTGAACATCTCAACGCCGGTGACTACCGTCTTCCGAGTGTCGCGGAAGCCCACAATCTCGGCTTCCTCGCCAACCTTCACCTTGCCACGCTCAATACGTCCGGTCACCACAGTCCCGCGTCCCGAGATCGAGAAGATGTCTTCGATCGGCATCAGAAACGGCTGATCGATCGCGCGCGCCGGAAGAGGAACGTACTTGTTGACCGCATCCATCAGCTCGTCGATCTTCGCTTCCCACTCCGCCTCGCCGTTCAATCCACCCAGCGCCGAGCCGCGAATCACCGGAACATCGTCGCCCGGAAAGTCATACTTCGACAGCAGCTCGCGAACTTCCATCTCCACCAGGTCGATCAACTCAGGATCGTCCACCGCATCGCACTTGTTCAGAAACACCACCAGCGAAGGAACGCCGACCTGGCGCGCCAGCAGCACGTGCTCCTTGGTCTGCGGCATCGGGCCATCGGTCGCAGCAACGACGAGAATGCCGCCATCCATCTGCGCCGCGCCGGTGATCATGTTCTTGATGTAATCGGCGTGGCCCGGGCAATCGACGTGCGCATAGTGCCGGTTCTTGGTCTCGTACTCGACGTGCGCGGTCGCGATCGTGATGCCGCGCTCCCGCTCTTCCGGAGCGTTATCAATCGTGTCGAACGAACGGAACTTGATGTTCGGGTTGTGCTTCGACAATACCTTCGTGATCGCCGCCGTCAGCGTCGTCTTGCCATGATCAATATGTCCAATCGTCCCCACGTTCACATGCGGCTTCGACCGGTCAAACTTCTCCTTCGCCATACCGTCCCCTTATTTCCCTTTACTTCAATATCTACTACTTGAATCCTATCGGTTTCTGCACAACTAGAGGTGCTGGCACTACGTCTAGCATCGCCGTTACGAAACAATCCCAGGCAATCAACACCACTGTGACTGTTCCATCTGGTCGTTCATCCCGGGATACCCAGAGTCCGTGTTCATCAGACCACTGCACAAAAACCCCGATAAACTCACCGTCGAATATTCCAGACAGCGCCTCTTGCCCCGCACGAGAGAGTCGTAAAGAGACGTCCCTCCCGTCCCAATAGCTCAACTTGCAACCTGTAGCGCGTCGGGCCGACCCAAACCATGAAAGAGCTGCTCGCGAAAAGCCACAGATCGTTGTGGATCGGCAACTTCCTCGATCACCTCAGGTCCGTAGTAAAGGTCCCAGACCTTTTCTCCCCGATGCTCAATAAGAAGATGCCATCCGGGATCAGCTCCTCTGCGCGCCACCGTATGAAGCTGATAATCCTGACCCAACTCCCCGAGCAACGCTACAACCCGGCTGCCGAGTAACCGTCCTTCTCGCTCTTCCCGCTCACGAGCGTACCTTTGCACGAGGAAATTGCCCCGCGAGTAGTCTTGCTCGGTCCTGTGAAATGCCCGGGCATTTTGCTTCTGAGTCTCAGTCAATGGAGGCAACTCTGCTTCAGGCGCATTCAAGGCGCGGAACCATTCGGCGGTGGTTGCGGGCAAACCCATAGTTACGACCCGAAAACTATACATTTGTGCCCTCCTCGCCCTTTCGATTCCACTACTCAGTAATACGCGTAAACCTTCAAAAACCTCGCCCGCAGCTCCGGAGCAACCTGCTCGACTAGCCAGAGATACTTCTCCCGAACCTGGCCCTGATCTCCATTCCCTAAGGCGGCGTAGCGGGCAGGGACCTCTTTGCCCAGCAGCCCTTTGCCCAGAACGCCCTCAAAATCCCGCGCCCGCAACCCGGCCCGCTTAATGTGGTGAAGGAAATCCTCAACCTTCCGCGCTGAAAACGCCTCGCCTAATGCCTGGGTAACTTCGGCGAAGGTCTCTTCATCCTGCACCGGAAGCGTTGCCTGCTCAAACATTCCCACCGTCTCGTTCTTTTTACTTCGCCGGACCCAATCGCCCGGCCCACAAACTTAATCTGGAGCGGGAGACGGGAATCGAACCCGCGACCAACAGCTTGGAAGGCTGTGACTCTACCACTGAGTTACTCCCGCCTGCGCCACACTAAAGACACAACACAAGGCCAGAAGGCTGCCCACACGTCGGACTCGCCTCGCTGGCAGAAAACCACCACTAAAACCTGGAGCTGATGATCGGGATTGAACCGACGACCTCTCCCTTACCAAGGGAGTGCTCTACCGACTGAGCTACATCAGCCCTGCTTATCATCGTATCGCGAAGCCGAAGCCGTGAGCACGATGCGCAGCGCAAAACTTGCAATCAAAACCAGCACAACCAGCCGAATCTTACCCGGCTCCATTGTGACCCACGCCAACCCAGCCAGCCCGGCCAGAATCGCGAGCGAAATCCACTTCTTTTTCGCCCTCGACATCACGTCCGGCATCACCATTCATCTGGGCCGCTCAAATAACTGGTGCACAGGGGAGGATTCGAACCTCCGTAACTCGATGAGTGGCAGATTTACAGTCTGCTGCCATTAACCACTCGGCCACCTGTGCACATCTGCCGCAAACCCGTCCTCGCTCAGACCGTCCAGCCAAATACGAACCTGTCAGAAATCTCAGGGGCGCAAATTTAGTTGGCGTTGGAGTCACTGCGATGGGCGGATGCCTGCGGGCAATTCTCCCTACGTAACAACCAAAGCATCCCGGCGCTGGCAGTTCGTGGAGCTGGCGACAGGATTTGAACCTGCGACCCTCTGATTACAAATCAGATGCTCTACCAGCTGAGCTACGCCAGCCCGATTGCATCACCGTTTCGCAGCACGGACAGACGCACGAAAGCTGCGTCGCGCCAAGGCCACGAACTCAAAGATTAGCACATTGAACGAGTGGGCCGCAATTCGGGATCGCGCCCGCTGTGCGGCTTCAGACGCCGGGGGCTTTCGCCGCCAGGATCTCCGGCTTATCGATCTCCGGGGCCTTAGCGAAAAGTTCTTCCGCTCGGGCAAACAGGGCCTTCGCTATGTCTCCGGTCAGGTGTGCGTTGCGGCCCTTTTCATCGGCAAAAGTATCGAAGATTCCGTATTTCGACGGCCCGATCTTCACCGCATACCATGTCGTGGTGCCGGTCTCCTGCACCGCCAAGGGCTGAGCTGACTTCAGGAAGGCTTCAACTTCCGCCTCTTTGCCGGGTTTTGCTTCGAGTTGAGCCCAGAGCGCAAACTTGTCCAAGGTTGTATATCCTCCGGCGGGTAAGATGCCGCCCGCGGGGTCGAGGTTACAGAGCAATCTCTTACTCATCACATACGGTCAAATCCTGCGATATCAAATCATGGCCGAATTCAATGTGGTAGGTTCACATCATGACTCAGGTTGGCGAAAACGCCATAGCGTCGGCCACCGCCGCTGGGCGCAAGCCACTCACAACAGGCTGGAGAGTCGGCGTGGCAGTGGTCCTCGCGGTGCTCGTCATCTCGCTTGCTGCCGGCTTCCTGCGCAAGAACTCCCCGCCGAGGGCAGCGAGGCTGCTGCCCGAGTCGGACGGAATCATCTACATCGACGCTACCCCGCTGCGGGCAGTAACCCACCTTGATGCCCATCCGGTCAAGCACGATCCGGATTATCAGACATTCATCGATGCCACCGGAATCGAGTTCGAGCGCGACCTCAGACAGGCCGCCTTCGCCACGCATCGCATGGCTAATCCACTCGGCCCGAACGGGCCCGTAGCCTTCTCGAGCATCTTCGTCGGCAAATTCGACCGTCAGCGTTTGGCCACCTATCTGGCAAGCAAAGCCCAATCTCAGGACCATTACGCCGGTCACGACATCTACAACATCGCCGTCGAGGGTCGCACCGATCGCGTCGCTATCCTGGATTCTGATACCGTCGCGGTTTCCAACACGCCCACAGCGGAGCAGATCCATTCGATCCTCGACCGTCAGCGCACTGCCTTCCTGCCGTTTTCCGGCAACTCGCTGCTCGCCCGGCACTACAAAGAGGTTCCGCTGTTTTCGCTGGCCTGGGGCATGGGCAAGCTCACCGCTGGTATGGACGACAATCTGAACCTCTTCGGCCTGCGAATTCCGCTCAGCGTTGACGCTACCTTCATCGGTTCGCTCCGCTGGACGGGCGTATTGCGGGTCCGGATCGAAGAGATTGCCCCCAACGGTACCGCCGCAACCGTTTCCGCCGACTCTATCGAGGCGCTGCTCAGCGTCGCCAAGACCGCCGAGAGTGTTCTACCCAATGCCCTCACCAATCCCGATACCAAGACCTTGCTCGACAGCGTCGAGATCGAGCATCACAATGATCGGGCAGTCCTCACGGCGACAATCCCCCTCAGCCTCTTGCAAAAGCTGGCCGTCGCGCCAGACAACCGGTCTACCATTCCCTAAGTAGACGAAAAAGTTGCAAGTAAAATTAATTCAACTTGCTAAAGCGATTAAGCGTCCAATCAGTAATCCTTGGGATTGTCACGGGAGGAAGCATGACCGCCAGACACTGCCTTACTATCGGTACTCTGACTCTTAGCGCCATCGCCGGTACCTCACTCTGGGCACAAAGCCAGCCCACCATTATCGGCAAGGCGGCGTTTACCGATTACTCGCAAGAATCCCCCGGAGTCCGCCGCAAGATCACCGTCGCCGATCTCCCCGCGCCTTACGCGACCCAATCGGTTGACAACGGACCCAAGTTAGTTCCCAAACCAGCCGACGCCTGGCCGAAGGCCCCCGCCGGATTCAAGGTTGAGCAATACGCGACCGGCATGGACGAACCCCGCCTCATACGCTTCGCTCCCAACGGAGACCTCTTCGTCGCTGATAGCGAGACCGATCGCAAGCCCGAAACCGGGAGAATCCGCGTCTTCCGCGGCGTCGACTCGAGCGGCAAACCAAAGGAAGTCGGCATCTATGCAACCGGGCTCTCGCAGCCCTTCGGCATCGCCTTCTACCCACTTGGGCCGAATCCCCAGTGGCTCTACATCGGCAACACCGACAGTGTCGTTCGCTTCCCATATAAGAGCGGAGACCTGACGGCCAGCGGACCGCCCGAGAAACTCACCGACCTCCCCGGTGGCGGCAGGCTGCGCGGCGGCGGCCACTGGACGCGCGATATCGTCTTCTCTCCGGACGGCAAGCTGATGTTCGTCTCCGTCGGCTCCCACTCCAACGTTGACGACCCCGACACCCATCCTGAAGAATTTCACCGTGCTGACGTGCTTGAATTCACCCCGGAAGGCAAATTCATCAAGGTCTATGCTTCGGGCATCCGCAACTGCGTCGGCGAGGCCATCCAGCCGGAGACCGGCGAACTCTGGTGCTCAGTCAACGAGCGCGACGCCCTCGGCGACAACCTCGTCCCCGACTACATCACCCATGTCAAGCAAGACGGCTTCTACGGCTGGCCGTGGTACTACATGGGCAGCAACCAGGATCCACGCCTCGCCGGCAAACATCCCGAACTCCTGGGGAGGGTCACGGTGCCGGATGTCCTGCTCCAGCCCCACTTCGCTTCGCTTGAAATGACCTTCTACGAAGGCTCCGAATTTCCCGCAGCCTACAAGGGACAAATCTTCGCCGCCGAACACGGCTCCTGGAACAAGTCCAAGCGCGCCGGGTACGAAGTGATCATGGTTCCGGTTAAAGACAGCAAGGCGACTGGAGAATACGAAGACTTCCTCACCGGATTCGTCACACTCGCCGGCGACGTCTGGGGTCGCCCGGTCGGAGTCGCAGTCGCCCCGGACGGATCGCTCTTCGTCACCGATGACGGCACCAGGTCGATCTGGCACGTCACCTACGTCGGCGGCGGCGCAGCCGGAGGCTACTAATCGGCTAGCGATTGGCTCGCAAATTGCGATTGCAGATCTGTCCCTACCGCAGGTACTCCAGCAATCCCGCATCCGCAAAGGGGGCAGGCAGAAAAGTCAGCGCGAGCATCAGCAACCCCACCCCGCCAGAAATCCGACGCCACCCACATAGCTCTGGGACCGAAGGCACATACGAATGCCGCATCGCCGGTATGAGCAGAATCAGCCCCCAGAATATCCATCCGACCCACAACGTAATCCCCGCGATCAGCAGCAAGACAGGCACGCCGATCGTGAACCAGCGGTGCCATCGCCGCGAGACCGCATAGAGAATGCCCGCCATCCAGCTGTCCGGCCGGAATCAGATTCAGGGAGGTAATGAATAGCCCAACCCATGCCGCAATCAACATTGGATGCCAGATCAAATCCTCAATCGGCGGAAACGAAGGCATTATCCACCGCATCGGCGCGTAGAGCAGTTGCATCGCCAGCGGCGCGTGCAACCGAATGAGCACCGACTGCGTGGGCCCGGGCGCAGTCTTCGAGAGCAATAACCCCACTAGCGTCGCGGGCATCGCGACCACAAATCCAAAGATAGGCCCCGAAATCCCCACATCCATCAGCGCATCGAGCGAAGGAATCCCGAACCGAATACGAATCACCGCGCCCGCCGTCCCGCTGAGCGTCGGCGCGGGCAACACATAACGGCCACGAAGCCACGATTCGATGACGTGCACATAACAGCCAATGGCCAAACTCATGGGCCACCAAGATGCTCAGCAGCGTTACTGAAAACGGCAATCCACCCGCCAGTTCGGCGGGATGCTGGAAGGTCCAGTCAAAAGGCACAAAGTCTTCCGCCGAGGCAAACGCGGGAATCCCGTGGCGCAAATTCCACATATAGAGCGCGCCTGTGCTGGTGGTGGTAAGGACCGTGATCAGAAAAAGCGCAATCGCCAGCGCAGCCTGCCTGGGAGAGACAGGAGCTGGATCGAGTCCGCGAACAAACTGATGAAATCTGGCCAAGCTCGCGGACGTGCTTAGCCTTCGTGATCGCCAGCGGCATCATCGGATGCGCCTGCGGCAACGGAGACGTCGGCAAGATGCAGTTCTTTTCCCGGCTTGAAGCGGACTGCTTTGCCCGGACTGATGGTGACTTCGGCCCCGGTTCGCGGATTCCGCCCAATGCCCGTCTTGCGCGGCCGCACGTTGAAGACGCCAAAACCGCGCAACTCGATCCGGTCGCCGGCGGCAAGCGCTTTCTTCAGACTCTCAAAGACGGTATCGACTGCGGCTTCCGCCTTATTGCGGGGTAGCCCGGTCCGTTCGATCACATTGTGGATGATGTCCTGCTTGATCAACGCGCTCACCTCGGAAAATCAGCGGGTTCGTCCCTTCACCCTAAGCCGATGCTAGAGAGCTTCTATTCCATTGTCAACGCGCAACCTGTGCCGTAATATGCTGATTTCAGACACATAGTTCCGCAACGTCTTTTCATCGGCGGAAGCCGGCCGCCCCATTCCCAGGGCCCGGCGAGGAGAACAATGTCCATTAAGAGCGACCGTTGGATCCGTGAGCAGGTCCTGAACACGGTATGATCCAGCCCTTCAGCGAAAAACAGGTGCGTGAGGGAGTCATCTCTTACGGTCTTTCGTCTTACGGCTACGACCTGCGGGTCGCCGATGAGTTCAAAATCTTCACCAACGTCAACAGTGCTGTCATCGACCCTAAGGACTTCGACGAGCGCTCGTTTGTCGCCGTTCAGGGCGATTCCGTGCTCCTTCCGCCGAACTCCTTTGCGCTCGCCCGTTCCATCGAATATTTCAAGATTCCCCGAGATGTCCTCACCATTTGCGTCGTCAAATCCACCTACGCGCGCTGCGGCATCATCGTCAATGTCACCCCTCTTGAGCCCGAATGGGAAGGCTTTGTGACCCTGGAAATATCCAACACCACTCCGCTGCCCGCCAGGGTCTACGCCAATGAAGGCCTATGCCAGATCCTCTTCTTTCAGTCCGACGAATTCTTTCAGTCCGACGAAATTTGCGAGACCAGCTACGCGGACCGAAAAGGGAAATATCAGAAACAGCAGGGCATCGTGCTGCCTAAGCTCTGATGTGCATTTCGGCACTTATTCCGCCGTCTTGCCATGCGGGTGGACTGCCCGAGAGTCGACCCCCAGGGAAAGCCATCTCTGCGCATTTGCAGCCAACTGGTTGGTTGGAGGGTGTTACTTTGGTGCTCTTGCAGTAACACGCAGACAGGCCGATAGTCGGGATTAGAAACAACGCAGATCTGGGGAACGGGGAAGTAAGGGTCATCAAGACCTTTACCTCCCCGCATTTTTTTGGATTTGCGCTTTTCTCTAAACCCTATCGGTAGAATCGGCATCAGACTCGATTGTTGCTCGAAGTCTTGGGGTGACAGGCTTGAGCTGCATTCCAAATTTACGATGTCCAAGTCCGGGGAGCGACCTCCACCGGGGGAGATAGGGAAATAACATGAAAAAACTAATAGCAGTGCTTTGTCTCGCCGGGACCGCTACGTTGTCGGCGTATGCCGCTGCCGACAAGGCCACACTCGATAGCCGCGTTCAGGCCGCCACCGACACCATCAGCCAGATCATGATGGTTCCAGACAAAGGCATTCCCAACAGCATCACCCGCCAGGCAACCTGCATCGCGGTTATTCCCGGGTTGAAGAAAGGCGCCTTCATCTTTGGCGCGGAATACGGACGCGGCGTGGTTACCTGCCGCACCGGCCACGGCTGGAGCGCACCTGCCTTCATTACTCTCGGCGGCGGCTCTTTTGGTCTGCAGCTCGGCGGCGAGTCAACCGATGTGGTGCTGGTGGCGACGAATGACAAGGGCTTCCAGGACCTGCTGAAGTCGAAGTTCAAAATCGGCGGCGATGCGGCAGCGGCAGCCGGCCCGGTTGGCCGCAACACCCAGGCCTCGACCGACATTCTGTTGAAGGCCGAGCTGCTGACTTACTCCCGAAGCCGGGGTCTCTTCGCTGGCATTGACCTGACTGGAACGTCAGTCACCCAAAGTACCGACGACACCACAACTTACTATGGCGCTCCTCACTCCTACGATGACATCCTCAAAGGAAACGTGCCGGTTCCCGACGGCGCAAAGCCGTTCGTGCGTTCGGTAGCTAAGTACTTCCGCTCCGTCCAGAAGTAACGGAATCGTTGACCTGATCGCGAAGAGACCGGCTCCATGCCGCTCTCTTCCTTTTGCCATATGCCTCCCGAGAGCGCCGATCAGCTACACTTTGGGTTACCATTTCTGAAACCCCAAGAATGCGTAGAAAGCTTGAGTATTTCGCTGTGCTGCTCCTCATTCGAGGAGTCGGTCTGTTGCCTCGCGGACCGGCCCGGTGGATGGGGGCGAGGATCGGCGTTCTGGCCTTTCTGGCGCTCCAGAGGCTGCGGCAGGTCGGCTACCGCAATCTGCAAATCGCCTTTCCAAACCTCTCACATACCGAACGCACCGCAATCCTACGCGCCGAATACCGCAGCCTCGGTTGGCAGCTCGCTGAGTTTTGCCAGATGCGCAAATATACCCCCGACAATATCAGCGGCTTCATCAGATACGACGGACTCTCACACTATCTCGCCGCTCGCGACGCCGGCCAGGGCGTCCTCATCCTTACCGGACACCTCGGCGCGTGGGAGCTCTCCAGCTTTTATCACTCGCTGATGGGCTATCCGATGAGTATGGTCATCCGCCGGCTCGATAATGAACTCGTCGACCGCCTCGTCAACGATATCCGCTGCCAGCATGGCAATAAGGTCGTTCACAAAGACGACTTCGCCCGCGGCCTGATTTCGGCAATGCGCCAGGGTGAGACCGTCGGAATTCTCATGGACACCAACATGACGCCGCCACAAGGGGTCTTCGTCGATTTCTTCGGAACCCCAGCCTGCACCGCATCCGGAATGGCGCGGGTCGCGCTCAAGACCGGCGCAGCCGTCCTGCCTGGATTTCTGCTTTGGGAGGAATCGTCTCAAAGCTACGTACTGCATTTCGGCCAGCAACTCGAGCTTATCCGCAGGGAAGACTACGAAGCCGACATCGTGGCCAATACCGCACTCTTCACCAACGTGCTCGAAGACTACATCCGTCAATACCCTCAACAGTGGCTTTGGCTCCATCGCCGGTGGAAGACCCGCCCTGAAGGCCAACCACCGATTTACTAAGGGGAGCCCCCCCCCTGGGATTCCTCGTAAAATCCTTTATTTCATTAACTTACGGGAATAAATCCGAGCCAAAATTTTGATTCTATTGGAGTTGAATCCTAAAATATTGATTTCTAGTGAGTCGCCGTATCCGAGCCGGTGAGTTGATCCGATGTCTTTTTCTAGGTTACTCACAATCTTTAGTTTACCAATTTGGACCCTTTCACTACGCCAAGTTTGGTCAAGTTTTTAGTCAATGAAATGAGGATGCTACAAAGTATTTTTCGCTGGGGCTATTGACAACTTTTGAGTAGCCAACAATCGGCCTCATCGGGAGGAAAGTAATGTCGAACGCAATGAGATCGATGGTGATGCTGCATGTGGTTTCGAGTCTGGATGGTTTTATCGCGAAGAAGGACAACAGCGTTTCGTGGATGGACAGCGACGACGTCTACGAAAGGGGGGTCACTGACGACGGCGCTGAGGTCATTGAGTCGATCGACTGTTATGTGCTGGGCGCTCGCACTTATGAGCACGCGCTGGAGCTGGGCTGGCCTTATGGCGATACTCCGACGGTTGTGGTGACGCATCGAGAGCTGCCGCGTATGAGGCAGAATGTGGAGTTTTATTCGGGCGACCTTGAGAGATTGGTGGGTGAGATACTCGCTCCTCGATATGAAAACATCTGGCTCGTGGGTGGGGCGATGTTAAGCCAGAGTTTTCTGAGGCTTGGCTTGGTGGATGAGATCCGATTGATGATTGCTCCGGTGACTTTGGGTGGGGGACTGAGCCTGTTCGGTGATTCCGGTATTGAGCAGAAGTGGCATTTGAAGAATGTCGTCGCTTATAGGAATGGTTTTGTTGAGTTATCGTATCGACGCTAATCGAACGAGTTTCCGCTGCTTCGTGGCAGGTTGTTTACGACGGATCAGGCTACTTCCAGAACCCAGGTTTCAAGAGCGAGACGTGAGGCACCCGGCAGGTCTCGAAAAGGGTCCTTGCTAGAGTCCTCCACACCGGCTTATTGGCTCTCAGGAGAGCGTCTGAGATCATAGGTGGGCGAGGAGAGGCCATGTCACGAGAACAGAAAGTCGCTGTGGTCGAAGCTTATTTGGATTGTTTTGCAACAAAGGACTTGTCCAAGATGTCCTTTGCCGAAGACGTGACATTTGAAGGCCCGCGCATGCCGAAGTTGGCGGGTCGGGCAACCGTGCTCGGATTTCTCGCGCATATTCTCCCAATGGTCAGGGGTATTCAGTTCAAGCAGCACATCGTCGAGGGAGACTATGTTGCAACCGTCTTCGACATGGAGACGGTGAATGGAGTGGATCACGTGTTTGACCGGATTCACATCGTAGACGGACAGATTAAGTCGATACATGCGTTCTATTACTCGGAGCAGACGCCCGAGGGATAAATGTAGTCGGCGAACTCTGCAGTCAATGAGCTCGGTCATCGTATCCGGAATGCGCCGAGGGTTCCACAAAGGGTAAGTTTCGGTAGTGGGTCAGGTGTTTTGCGCACCTGACCCACTACCTAAGTTTCGGGTCTGACGTTAGTTTCCGAAAACACTGACTTTTCGGGAGCAGTGGGCGCCTCAGTAAACAGAACGGCATTTATGAGGACCTATCGACCATCAATGCTGCTCTTCAAAAGACCAAGCGGTACGAGACTTTCCTCGGATAAGCCGCTCTTCAGCGAGTGGCCGATCACATTACCTTTGGAGACCGATGCGTCTCCCGCCAGTCGCTCGGCGGCACGCCTTCCCAATTTCGGAATGCACGTCCGAACGAGTTGGGGTCTTCAAAGCCCAACAAGTAGGCCGCTTCGTTTAGCTCAAACGCTGAGTTGCTGAGGTAGTATCGTGCCATCTGATGACGTGCTTCATCCAGGACCCGCTGGAAGTTCGATCCTGAATCCTGCAGACGTCGCTGTAAGGTACGCGGTCCCATATGAAGAGCTTGCGAGATCACGTCAATCGAGGGGCGATGACCGGCGAGCTTGTCCTGAATTGTTCGGCGGACCAACTCCAGAAAACTGTCCTCTTCTTTGTACTGACGCAGTTGCTCCTCGAACTGCGGTGCAAGCAGATCGAGTAGTTCAGCATTACGCGTAACGAAGGGCTTCGTTGCGTCTGAGGCGCGAAAAACAACCACGTTACGTGGTGCGCCAACGACGACCCCGCAGCCCAAGCTGCGCTCGATTTGCCGAATGTTCGAACGTTGCTGCACGTACTCGACTCTGAGAGGACTCAGCGCTGTTCCGCTGCCATGCCGAGCTAAGGAACGCATCCAGGAAAAGCAGTAATCAGTAAGAGTCCACGGTTCGTCGTCAACTGCAAGAAGCCAACGGAAGCCAACTGTGAACTCCTCTTCGTCAAGTTCTACAAGGATCTCTTCCGGTGCCGTAAGCTTCTTGTACCGAGCCATATGCTGTGACGCAGCCACCAGGTTCTCAGTGGAGAGCGCCGCAATCGCCATCGGATGAAAGCGTTCGGTCTTCGTTTCAATCCCGAGTTTCACACCGATGAGCGGATCAGAACTCACTTGATCGATGGCCCGCCAGAGTGCGAACAGTTCCCCCGTCGAAACAAGCACGCGGGTCTGCTCAAAGAGGTCCCGCGGCAGGCCTGCTTGGCGCAGCACGGCGGGAACAGAAACTCCTAGCTCCTCCAGCTTTACAGCTAGGCGTCCCGGAACGCGGAAATGTTTGAGCATCACTTAGTCTCCGACTCTAAAGATACTTGGGTTTACCTGTGCCACGCCACGCAATGGACGTCAAACAAGCTGCGAAAGGCGTCAAAGTCGACGATTGATGATTGTCGTGATTCGCAGACATATTGTCGTGTCTGGCAGGGCCTATTTGCAGGATCGGCGCTAGTTTTGGAAGGTAGCTGACGTAGATAAAGCAGCAGGCCAAGTCCGAAACTCCGACGAAAGGCTCAAAACATGCACACAATCGACGATAGCGGCACAAAGCGAGGCATCAACCACACGTATCGAAGGAGAGCCATGAAAACCTTAATGTTAGGTCTATTTCTAACAACGCTGATGGTGCAATCGTCCTACTCACAGCAATCGCCAGCGCCACCAACGGAAACGATAAAAACTGCCGCAAGTCATACACCCGAACAACAAGAGGTCATCGACCTCTCGAACATGAAATGGGATTGGATGGCAGACAAGAAGGTCGATTCCCTAGAGACACTGTTTGATGACAGAGCCATGTTCACTCACATGGGGGGAACATGGGGAAAAACCCAAGAACTAGCTACCATTAAGAGCGGTGGCATCTGGTACAAAAAAGCTTTCGTTTACGCAGTTGACGCTCGCATGTTTGGTGACACAGCCATCCTGCTTGAGGACATAGATTTGCAGGCAGTAGTCGGTGCGCACGAAGTCACCAATCCCTTCATGGTGACTGAGGTTTATAAAAAGGAAAACGGCAAATGGAAGCTTGCTCAACTCACGTTCTCGCATCTGCTTAGGCCGGTCAAAGTGAATAGCGATAAAAACTAGCCACAAACGTCGAGAAAACTGCAGCAGGAAGTGTGACCAATCGTGGAAAAAAGAAAATTAGGAAACAGCGGCCTTGAAGTGTCAGCTTTGGGACTCGGCTGCATGAGCATGACGTCGGCTTACGGTCCTGCCGCAGACAGGGGCGAGATGATCAGATTGATGCGCTCCGCTTACGACAAGGGAGTGACCTTCTTCGACACGGCCGAGGCCTACGGCCCCTTTGCAAATGAGGAGCTCGTTGGAGAGGCTTTGCAGCCGATCCGGGAGCAGGTTGTGATCGCTACGAAGTTCGGCTTCGACATCGACCCGGAGACCGGTAAGCGCGGCCCTGGCACGAATAGCCGTCCCCAGCACATTAAGGCTGCGGCTGAGGCCTGCCTGAAGCGGCTCCGCACCGACCACATCGATCTCTTCTACCAGCATCGCGTCGATCCAGACGTGCCGATCGAGGAAGTGGCCGGTGCTGTGAAGGAACTGATCACCGAGGGTAAGGTGAAACACTTTGGCTTGTCCGAAGCGGGCGTCAACACGATCCGCAAAGCTCATGCCGTGCAGCCGGTCACCGCCCTGCAAAGCGAATACTCGCTCTTCTGGCGCGGTCCGGAAGACGATATGTTGCCCGTGCTCGAAGAGCTTGGAATCGGCTTCGTTCCGTTCAGCCCTCTCGGTGCTGGCTTCCTGACGGGGCAGATCGACGAAAACACCAAGTTCGATCCGAGCGACTTTCGCAACCACGTGCCACGCTTCTCGCCGGGGGCTCGCAAGGCGAACATGGTGCTCGTGCATGCCGTACAGGCAGAAGCTGACCGCAAGGGCGCCACGCCTTCCCAGATTGCTCTGGCGTGGTTGTTGGTACAGAAGCCGTGGATCGTTCCCATCCCTGGCACTACGAAGATCTCCCGTATGGAAGAGAACCTTGGAGCCGTCGATGTTCAGTTAACGGCTAGTGATCTCAAACAGACTGAGGATGCGACTTCGAAGCTGTCGCTCGAAGGCGCTCGCCTGCCAGAGGCCATGCTCAAGATGACTGGACGGTAGACACTCTTCCGCTCCTTCGATACAAGGGCCTCCAGTAGAACGGTGCGCAGCAAGCATCCCCCGCAACCCGACGGAACCGTCATGATCGAAATTCGGTCCTCATAAGTCGCCTTGTCGTCAGGTAATCCCCCATCGCCGTTCCCTGAAAACGGGGCGTTTTCGGCAACTTCGGATCGAATGCCCCTTTCCGTCTCGAAAAGGGTAGGTTTTGCAACGTCCCGAAAGGGTCCCCTACTTGAATTGAAAAGACTTTAGCTGCTAGTCAGAATGGACTTCATTTGGCGCACTGTTCGCGGCATCTGGTCCACCAGCGTACTGCCAAAGCCGAGAACAAATCCCTGCTGGGGGTCTCCCATATAGGAGGGTGACAACGGCCGGAGCCATAATCTTTCGCGCGCGGCTTTTGCTGAAATCTCGGTATCACGCAGTCCTTTGGGCAGAGTGACGGCCAGCTGCATTCCGGCGTCGGCTCCGTGTATTTCCAATCCCCAATCCATGGGGAATTCATCCGAGAGGTTTTCAATCAGGGCAGCGCGCCGCTGACTATAGATCTGACGCATCTTTCGAAGGTGGCGCGCGAAGTGTCCTGCGTTGATAAACTCCGTCAACACCTCCTGATAGAGGTATGGGGGGAAATTATCCATGGCGTGGCGGACCGTGACAAACATGCCAACCAGGTCGCGGGGAATCACAACGTAGCCAAGACGTAGCGAGGGAAACAGCACCTTGCTGAATGTTCCAATGTAGATAACCCTCGAATTTACATCCAGGCCATGTATCGAAGCGATCGGCTGACTCTCGTACCGATATTCGCTGTCACAGTCGTATTCAATAATCCATGCGCCCGACTCCTGCGCCCAGTTAAGGAGTTGAATGCGGCGGATGGCGCTCATCGTCGATCCCAGCGGATATTGGTGCGATGGAGTTACGAAGGCGGCTCGCGCCTTGCGGGATCGTTGCAGGCCGTTGGCTACAATGAGGCCCTCGTTATCCACCGGAACAGGGACGAGCCGGCAGCCGGCGGCGGCGAGAACCGTGCGTTGCAAGGAACATCCAGGCTCTTCTACCCATACCGAATTTCGGGGATCCAGCAGCACGCGAGCCGTGATGTCGAGAGCCTGCTGAGAACCTGATACGATCATGACCTGATCGGCCTCGCACTTGACTCCGCGCGAAGTCCGCAGATAGTCGCAGATGGCTTCGCGGAAGCGCTCTGAACCAAGCGGATCGATGTGATGAATGGCGCTGGCTTGAGGATTTTGGCTGTAACGGCTGACCAGGCTCGACCATACGGGGAACGGAAACTGGTCCAGAGCAGGCTGGTGAATGCCAAATGAGCCCCATCCCCGCAACATGGGGGGAAAACGAAATGTGGGATACAAGGAGTTGCGTCGCGCCACCGGACGAGCGCCGGAGATGGTTTGCGTCGCATCGCCTGCGGCTTGGGCCACCGACATCTGTTGCTCCGGCAAGGATCGCGAGACGAACGTCCCTGAACCTTCGCGCGTTTCCAGGTAGCCCTCGGCGAGCAGTTGCGCATATGCGTCGAGCACAGGAAAGCGGGATACGCTTAGATCTCGGGCCAGATCCCGGCTCGACGGAATGCGATCGCCGGGATGCAATTCACCTCGAAGGACGGCGGCGCGGTATCCGTCGTATATCTGCTGATGCAGGGGACTCCGTTCCTTCCGATCCACGGCGATCATCGGCAGGACTTGAGCGACGGACCGTACTGGTGAATGATTGACTTGGATGTCGATTGTTCGCCTCCAATTGATTTCCTAACTGCTAATCGGTCCCTCGCATTCGAAGGCTGCCATTGCACTTGGCAGCAAGATATCCGGGGACTCAATCCATTGCCTGATGTCGTGTGCTCAATTCTGTCCGCCGCTCACGGCAGACGGAAAGCTGGATTGCGCACCGAAATAACACTCGATGGCCTCCACCTTTTCGTCTGTGAGCCGGAGATATTCCACGTTCCGGAACGATTTACCGTTCTTGGTCAGGCAAAGATACTTGACAAACGCGTCGTTGCCGTTTCCGATCACCCGCTCCAGTTCAAACCGGTCGATAAAATTGATCTGGGTCTGCCAGCATCGCGTTTTGAAAACGCTCTTACTGATGCGGTCGTCACCTGCCGCGCTCGAAAAGGTGAAATTGTCGGCAAGCAGGGCATCGATGGGGCCCCAGTCCTTCTGCTCCCATGCCGCATACCACTTCCGGATGACGTGCTCTTTGCTCGCACTCAGCCCTGTCGCCGCGGGCGCGCTTGCCGCTCCCGGTAAGCTCACCGCTCCAGTCAGTGCGCAGGCCCCTGCTGCGAGCAGGCGCCTGCGCGACATTACGATCCTTGTCATGGTCGATTCTCCTTGTTGGCTTGTGGTTGCTGGAACAGCAGCTCGATGTAACGCCGCAGATGCTCAAGGCACGCCGCGGCCACCTCGCGGCTGCTCTTGGCCTTGGCCAGGATGAACGCGCCCTGGATGGTGGCCTGCATGTAGAGTGCCAGGCTCTCCGCTGTCCACTCCGCTTCGATTCCACGCTGCCGCTTGGCCTCCTCAATGTCCGGAACCAGAGTTGCAGCATGCTCGCTGATGCTCCGGTTGCAGGCCTCACGCAGGGCCGGATGCGTGTCGTAGACTTCCTGCACCATGGTTCCTGCCAGGCAGGTGAAGTCGGGCAGTTCGCCGCTCAGCAGAGCCTTGCGAAAATCCACATACCCCAGCAGGCGGTCGAGCGGGTCGGCGGAGTCACGGTAGGGCGCGGACGCGAAAAGAGCGTCGGAGCCTTCAATCCAATAGTCGGCGGCGGCTAGGGCCAGCCCTTCCTTGCTGTCGAAGTGGTGGAAGAAGCTGCCCTTGGTGAGCCCGGCGGCTTCGCAGATGTCCTCGATGCGCGTGGCGGAGTAGCCCTTGGCGCGGATGACGTGCAAGGCCGCATCGAGGAACCGGGTCTTCGATTCGTGCCTCGATTCGAGTTTTGTTTCCGTTGCGGTCATTGTGATACCCACCAGTTGGTATTAAGCATACCAACTAATTGGTATGCTGTCAAGGTTTTTTTGCGTTGTCTTATAAAGCTTACCGGATCAATCGTGATAAGCCACAGCGGTCAGCGCTTCTGTCAGGGCGGATTTCGGTCTGAGTAGCAATTGAACTGGGGTAAGGAGCTGTCCTGGCAGGCATTCGATCTCACGGAAGGCGTCAGTTTTGGTCGAATGCTGCGCCGCGGGGCCTTTCTACGTTGATGACCCAAGCGGACCTGACGCGTCGGCGCAGTCCGTTGCGCGGGTCGCGCGATTAAGCGGGTGTTCGGATTTCTCGCGCATATTCTGCCAATGGTCAGGGGTATTCAGTTAAAGCAGCACATCGTCGAGGGAGATTACGTTGCAACTGTCTTCGACATGGAAACGGTGAATGGAATCGATCACGTTTTTGACCGGATTCACATCGTAGACGGACAGATTCAGTCGATCCATGCGTTCTATTACTCGGAGCAGACGGCCGAGGGAGAAATATAGTTGGCGAACTCTGCTGTCAATGAGCTTGGTCATCGTATCCGGAATGCGCTGAGGGTTCCACAAAGAAGAGGTTTGCAACGTCCCGAAAAGGGTTTCTTTGTGAGACATCCACCGCCCCGAGCCGTGATCGCCCTGGGAGGTGTAATCTGTTCGTGGGAGACTGCATATGGGAGCACCTGTAGCCTTTTTCGTTTCGTTATGTGTAGCCTTTTTCCTTTGTTTCCTTCCGCTATTTATGTCGGTATTTATGTCGGGAGAGCAACGGAGAGCAGCCGAAGACAGGGCCCGCGCGCGCCGTATGGCTGAGCACAGGATGAATGCAAGACTCCTGAGACTCAACCTTTGATGCGTTCCTGAAGGCTCTCCTGGACGTCTCGCAAAGGGTAAGTTTCGGTTAGGCGGTGATCCCTTATCAACGCTAAATCGAATTCGAGTGCTTAGGGTGAAAGCGTTGCACTGCGGTCGTGACGCCTTGGTGAGAGTACCAGCAAGATCAATCCGATGACAGCGACGATTACGACATCCGTAAAGTTCCGATAAACCCCGTGATCCCAAGCCTGCGCAGTTTCGATGGCCATTACGATTGCATGCGCCAGACACCACCAAGCCGTAAAGATAATCAATGAGCGATGCGCCGAGGGGTTTCTCGCAGCGATCAGCAGAAAGGGACCGAGTGCAATGAAGAAGCTGAGAAACATCGGCTCGGTTTCATTGTGCATTTCAAGAAGCCACTTTGCGTGCCATAGATCGGTGTAGAGCGGATAGATCAGGGCAATGAACAAGGTTCCCAGCACGGCCAAGAATACCTGCAACACGCGTTGACGCTTCATGATCGCCTCGCCGTCAAGAATAAACCCGCAGAGCGCTCGAGTCGCGCGATTAGAGCATTTTCACTTCTAGTGTGAAGTGGCAAGAATGGCGAAGAGTGGCTTTTGCTGGGGCAAAGCCACGACGAAATTGGTCACGCTGTATACACCGAAAGTGAAGATGCTCTAAGCGGGAACGTACGTCAACCGAAGTATGTCCTCCCCGATTTGATCGCTGGCCACAAGGCGGAGCGGCGGCCGGGGGCCGGTGAAGAATGGCTTGCCGCTACCAAGCACGACGGGGTGGAGGTAGAGTCGATACTCATCAATGAGACCAAGGTCGGTCAGGCTTCCTGCCAGGTCTGGTCCGGCAACGTCGATCTCCCCAACGTGCTGTGCCTTCAGCCCGCGTATCGCTGCCCCGATATCACCCTCGATAAGTGTGGCGTTGGGCCCAAGTGTGGTGTTGGCCGACTTCAACGTGCGCGAGACGACCCACTTCGGCTTGCTCCGCCACGCCGCTGCGAAGTCGTGTTCCTCCGCGACCCAGTCCGCGAGGTCTTCGTCCCAATAACGCATTACCTCGTACATGCGGCGACCATACACAATGCCCGTCAGGCCGCGCACTTGCTCGATGAAGTGACGAAAGAGCTCCAGGCTTGGCTTAAATGCCAGATGGTTGACGTAGCCATCCAAGGTCTGGTTCAATCCATATACGAGCTTTGCCATTACAAAATCTCCATCTCGAGGTTCTTCAGAATATCTTGAGGGGACGTTCCGCAGAAGTGAGGTTGGACACGATCTGCGCGCCGATTCCGCTTACCGTCAAGGAGATAATGCTTCCGAACTGTATGTCTTCCAGAATGCGGCAGGCGAGGCGACTGGGTACGAATCGGACAACGCCAAAAGGTCTTTGTCTCCTGTAATCAGCCAGTCCGCGCCCGAGGCGCGAAGCGTTGCAAGTATCGCCTGGTCGGCTGGATCGCGAAGCTGTGGATCGATTTCGGCATCCGGCTCAACGATATCGGCGATAAACATGAGACTGTCCACGAGGTCGCGAATTTCGGGTTCGTTGAGTTGCACACGAGGCAGTCGGGACAGCACTCTGGCGGTTTCGTCCAATATGTATCTTGAGAGAGCCACGTCGAGCTTGCTGGAGCGCCAAGCATCAACTATGCGTCCGGGAGTGCTGGTGGGATACGCCAGAGCCGATACCAACACATTTGTATCCAAGACGACTCGCAAGTCTGGCCTTTATAGCAGAAGTACAGATGGTGTCATTTGCCGAAAAGTGGTTATGTAGGCCTTTTCCTGGAGGAAAAGGCCTGCCGACATGGGCGCTTACTTTACAGCAACTGTACTTCTGCTCTAGCGGGATCGTTCCTGTATGACAAGGGAGTCGATCTCCGCGAGGCCTTGCTCGATAGGCACCCCGGCATAGGCTTTGGCGATGCGGGCGCTCAAGTCGTCGAAGCGGTCGCGCATACGGCGGATGCGGGCGAAGAGTTCGGCATCGACCAGTGCCGCGACCGGCTTGCCGTCTTTGCTGACGACGATGGTGTCGTTGCAAGACTCGACCTGGCTAAGCAATTCGACTGAATTTTGTCGAAAATCTGCAACGGACACTTCGGTGATCATGGGATCCTCCGTCTCTATCGAGGATAACGCATGCCTGGCGAGATGGTTCCGGTGGCCTACGGTGGCTTCATGGACCCATCCTAACCAGCATCCCTGTCCCACTCAAGCCAACGGAGGGCTTGAATGGGGCACCCGCCCGCTCTCCGGAACAGATGCATGAGGGTTTTCCGACTTTGCCTGTGGAGACGATTCGGACGATTCAAGCGTATGTAAGAGCCCAGGGCTAAAGCCCTCATCGAGGGAGGCTGTTTCGGCGGCCTAAAGGCCGCCGCTTCCACCAAGTTCCTGATCCCACTCAAGCCAACAGAAGGCTTGAATGGGCCACCCGACCGGATGCCTTTTGAGGAAGCTGCCTCGCTGTTGCACAAAGGGTAAGTTTCGGGACACAATCCTATCAATTAGCTTTCCGGGCGAACATTAGGTATCTCGAAGTGACCCGGACCAAATTCGTTGACATTTTCAGGCAGCGGGAAACCCAGGTCTGCTTCGTCGTTCCATCGGAGTTTTCCTTGACATGCGCGGTTAGTCTTTATGTAAAACTCAATACCTATCATTGTCATTCCTAATTCAAGCGCTTGAAACTGATCAACGCCATGGGCGCCCCGAACTTTCTCGTCTCCGAATCCGAGTATTTGAACAGGACATACGTAATACTCATTTTCTCCCTCGACGCCTCTCTGAGGCAGACCCATGAGCACAGTGATCTCGACGGACGGATTGCCTTCAATTGTTAGTTTGCGTTCAGCTATGACTTGCCCCATCGAGTAGTCGGCCATCGATCACGCACCTTTCATTTCACCGTTTAGTACCAGCCGATCGGCTGCTCGTTCAGGTTGATGTGGACTTGCTTGCTTTCGAGGTATTCGTTGACTCCGTGGAGGCCGAGTTCGCGGCCGAAGCCGGATTGTTTGTAGCCTCCCCAGGGGGCTTCGACGTAGGTGGGCTGCATGTGGTTGACCCAGATGATTCCGGCGCGGACGGCTTTTACTACTCGCAGCGCCTTGTAGATATCGCGGGACCAGACGGCGGCGGCGAGGCCGAAGGGAGTGTCGTTGGCGATGCGGAGGGCGTCCTTTTCGTTTTCAAACGGGATGACGGTGGCGACGGGGCCGAAGATCTCTTCGCGGGCGATGCGGGCGGAGTTGTTGACGTCGTAGAAGATGGTTGGTTCGACGTAGTAGCCGTGGTCGAGGCCTTTGGGGCGGCCTCCGCCGATGGCGGTCTTGGCTTCGGATTTGCCGAGGTCTTGATAGCTGCGCACGCGGTCGAACTGCTCCTTGCTGACGAGCGGGCCCATCTTGGTATCGCGGTCGAGCGGGGGGCCGAGGACGATCTTCTTTGCCTTCTCAGTCATGGCCTCGACAAACTTGGAATAGATGGAGCGCTCGACGAGGACGCGGCTGCCGGCGGAGCAGACTTCGCCCTGGTTGATGAAGACGCCGAAGAGCGCGCCGTCGATGGCGGCCTCGAAGTCGGCGTCGGCGAAGAAGATGTTGGGGGACTTGCCGCCTAATTCCAGAGTGACGCGTTTGAGCGAGTCGGCGGCGGTGCGCATGATGATTTTGCCGACGGCGGCCGAGCCGGTGAAGGCGATCTTGTTGACGCCGGGATGGGTGACGAGGCGCGCGCCGGAGGTTTCGCCGTAGCCGGTGACGATGTTGACGACTCCGGGAGGGACGCCGCATTCGGTGAGCCATCCGGCGAGCTTGAGCGCGGTGAGCGGGGTCTGCTCGGCGGGCTTGAGGACGCAGCAGCAGCCGGCGGCGAGCGCGGGGGCGAGCTTCCAGGCGGCCATGAGCAGCGGGAAGTTCCAGGGGATGATCTGGCCGGCGACTCCGACGGGCTCTTTGAGGGTGAGCGAGAGGGCGTTGTCGGGGACGGGGTTGACGGTGCCGGAGATCTTGGTGGCGAGGCCGCCATAGTATTCGAAGCAGGTGGCGGCGTCGGCGATGTCGAACTCGGCCTCGACGATGGGCTTGCCGGAGTTGCGGGACTCGAGCTCGGCGAGCATGGGCGCCTCGGCGCGGATTTTTTCGGCGATGCGGAAGAGGATGCGTCCGCGCTCCTGGGCAGTGGTCTGGGGCCAGCCTCCTTCGTCGAAGGCGTGGCGGGCGGCGGCGATGGCTTGGTCTACTTCGGCTACGGTTGCGTCGGGGATCTCGGCGATGACTTCTTCGGTGGAGGGATCGTAGACGGGGATCCAGTTGCTGGAGGTGTTTTTGGTGAATTCGCCGTTGATGAAGTTGGATTCCTGTTGAGCGGCGTTAGTGGTGGGCATGGGGATCAACTCCTGTTCGTGGAGACCATTTTAGTTCGGCGGCTGTTTCTGCTGAAAGGTGGAGGAGAGCCCGGGCCTAAAGGCCTCTTATTCTTAGGCCCGTTTCAGTGGGCTAAAGCCCACTGCTTCCACCCGGATTGCTTCGCAATAAAAAGCCTGCAGGGCGTGCATCGCAATCCCACTCAAGCCAACGGATGGCTTGAATGGGGCACCCGAGCATCGCTGGAACTGCAGATCTCTCCACTTCGCTCCGCTCCGGTCGAGATGACAAACCAAGGTAGGTGCGAGTGCTCACGACGCGTCGGCGGCGGTGACTTCGAGCAAGACCGCCTGGTGGGCGTTTCGTAGGGAGCGGCGGTAGAAGAAGTACGCGGAGCCGAAGACGACCACGCAGCCGAGGATGAGCTTGAGCTCGTAAATCCAAATCGAGTTTACCTGCCGGGATGGAATGAAGGCGACGCAGATGCCGAGACCGGTGACGGTGAGGCCGGCGATGGCGTTGGTGAGCAGGTAGGGCTTCCCCGCTTTGAGTTCGCTGTCGGCGTGGCGCGTGTGTCTGAGCAGCGCGAGGAACATATAACAGGAGGGCACGAGCTGCATGATGACGGCGAGATCGAGCAGGGTTAGATAGCCTTCCTCGACGCGCGCGCCAACGAAGCTGAAGCCGATGAGCAGGGATGAGAGCGCGGCGAAGAGTATCAGGCTGATGTATGGGGTGTCGTATTTTGGATGGAGCTTCCCGATGACGGGCGGCAGATAGCGGTCGATGCCGGCGACGAATGGGATGCGCGCTGTTCCGCTGAACCAGGCGGAGGCGGTGCCGAGAATGGAGATGCACTCGAGGACGGCGATGGGCACGACGACCGCCATGAGGCCGCTGCGCGAGGCCATGAGGTTGATGCCTTGCAGAATTCCGGAGAGGATGCCGATCTCATCGTGCGGCATGGCGACGAGCATGGCGATGGTGGTGCCGAGATAGATTGCGCCGGCGGCGAGGCCTCCCCAGAAGATGGCGAAGGGGAGATTGCGCTGGGGGTCTTGAATCTCGTCGCCCATGATCGAGGCGAGGTCGAGGCCGATGAGCGAGTAGCAGATGGTGCCGAAGGCTCCGATGAGCCGCCAGTCGGTGACGGGCTGGCGCAACTGCGAGATGTGGAAGGCGCTGCCGTGATGCGTGGCCGTGACGTAGGCGAGGTAGCAGATCATCGCGCCGCCGGCAATGGTGCCCGCGCCGCCGAGGTTGTTGATCCACTTGCCGAGCGACAGGCCGCGGATATTCAACAGCATGAGAAAGACGATGATTCCGATGGAGACCGAGCCGGTGAAGACGTGGCTATGTTCGAGGCGCTGAATGCTGGGGCCGCCGACGTAGAGGCCCACTCCGATGCAGGAGAGGATGACGGTAGGCAGATAGAAGACGTTGGAGAGCCAGTAGCACCAGCCGGCGAGGAAGCCGTGTTTTTCGCCGAAGCTGCGTTTGGCCCAGAGATAGATGCCGCCTTCGCCGGGCCACTTTTGGGAGAGTTCGGTGACGGCCGCGCCTTGCGGCCAGAAGAAGCAGCTTAAGGCGATGATCCACAGCCAGATAGTGATCGGGCCCGAGGCCGAGATCGGCGGCACCATGTTGAGGTTCGCAACCGCGACGACAAACAGCAGCACCAGGTCCTTGCGGCCCAAGACGCGCTTTAGGCCGGACTTGTGACTGCCGAATGGAATGGTCTTGCCCAATTCACCTCCGCGAGGCTCGTCGAAGTTGCGCAGCGCTGACCTCTGGTTGATTCAAATAGTAAATCCGCGCTGGTCAGGCTTTGCCGGTTTATTTCTTAGACGTAGATTGGCGATTGAAATTTCCGTCCGACCTGAAAATCGTTGTAGCGGAGACTCTTCGGCATCCTACGTTGGTTCGCTCCCACCCTTGTCGCGATACGGCCGCGACAAGGATGGGGCACCCTCGATGGTGGCGATCATAGCGCTAGCTGACGGTCTGGAGTTTCGATTCAGCCTGCATTTGTTCGATCGCCGGGGCGAGTTTTTCGAAGGCGGTGAGGTGCTTGTTGACGTCGGCGAGGGAGTGGACCATGGAGATCGTCCATTGCTCATCCCACCAGAAGGGCTGGGCCATGACGCCCTGGTTGATCATGCCGAACCAGTAGAGCTTCCAGAGGTCGATGTCGACTTTTTGCCATTCGCGGAAGTTGCGGATGCGCTTGGGATAGAAGAGCAGCGCTCCGTTGGCGCCTGCGCTCTCGACATAGGCCTCGATCGAGGTGGTTTTGAGGACCTGGTTGTAGCCGTTGACCAACGCGTCGCTGATCATGCCGACGTGGGCATAACCCTCCGGAGTGAGCACCTCGCGGAAGGTCGCGAGGCCCGCGGCCGTCACAAGGGGATTGGTGGCGTAGGTTCCGGCGTGGAAGACCTTGTGGTTGGCGATCATGTCCATGATCGACTTGCTGGCGGCGAAGGCAGCGAGCGGAAAGCCTCCGCCGATGGACTTGGCGAGGGTGATGAGGTCGGCCTTGATGTTGAAGTATTCGCAAGCGCCGCCACGGCCGAGCTTGGCTCCTGTCTTGACTTCGTCGAAGATCAGCAGCGCGCCCTCGCGCGTGCAAATCTCGCGCAAGCCTTCGAGATAGCCCTCGACGGGCATGCAGACGCCGATGTTCATCATGATTGGCTCGACGATGATGCAGGCGATCTGGTTGGGATTTTCGGCGAAGAGGCGCTCGACCTGAGCGAGGTCGTTGAACTGCGCGACGAGGGTGTTCTTGACCGTGTCCATGGGAATGCCGGAGGCGGCGGGCACCTGGGTGGGGCGGTCGTCGGGGCCGCGGAGTTCGGGTTTGGGCTTCATGCTGACGAGCACGGAATCATGCACGCCGTGATAGCCGCCTTCCATCTTGATGATCTTGTCGCGGCCAGTGAATCCGCGGGCGAGACGGATGGCGTGCATCGTGACCTCGGTGCCGCTGGAGCCGAAGCGCACCTGGTCCATGGGGAAGCGCTGGCAGATTTCGTCGGCGAGATCGAACTCAAGGGTGTGCGGCATGCCGTACATGGTGCCGGTTTCGAGGCGCTCCTGGACTGCTTTCACCACGGCCGGATGGCAGTGGCCGGCCATCAGCGCGCCGAAGCAGAGGTTGAAATCGATGTATTCATTGCCGTCGAGATCATGGATGTGGGTGCCCTTGGCGTCTTTTATGTAGAGCGGCCAGGGTTCGTAACTGCGGAAGTTGCTGGCGACGCCGAGCGGCATGCGGGGTTGGGCTTTTTTCAGCGCTTCGCGCGAAGAGGGGGTGCGGGATTCATAAGTGGCGAGTTCTTTTTCCAAGAGGGGATGCATAGGCTTCTTTCCTTTTGTTCGATTGCGGTTGCAGGGATGCGTCCGGTTAGTTATGGCCGGGGCGTTGCAAATGCGGAACTAGAAGGAGAAGCACCAACGACACTCGCTGCGGGCATAGCGTGTGAACCAGCGCTGGCGGCAGAAGATGCCGGCGACGCCTTGCGGGATGGGTTCGCTGCGCCAACTGCGCGCCGTCACGATGAAAGAGCGGCAGAGAAGATCGTTCCCTGAACGGGGTTGGTGGTGATGGTTGAGGCTACTACAACCGTCGCTGTAACCATCGCTGTTGGTAGCGAGATTCACGGCTGCACCTCCACATCTATGTGGCAAACGCCAAGATTTTCGAGTTACTTGAGGCCGATGAGGCTATAGGGCTTGTGTTCGCGAAACCACGACGTTGCAAGCACTTAAACCCTATAGTAATTCTTCAACGCTAGCGGTTTTTGGGCGTAAAGTCAAGGAATAGGCAGGTATGGGAGTTCAAAGGCACAGGCGAGTATTACTATGGGCGGCTGGGTACTTGACGGCAGCTATGCCCTTCCTCGTGGGCTCTGTCTGGCTGGTCATTCTTGAACATAGGAGCGCGAAAACGGCTCCAGCTGGATGGATTGTTGACTCTGCCCCACCAGCTCTAGTGCAGTTTCTGATTCCACTCGGATTCTTCGGCTCCATTGCATTAGTGCTGACGCACGCATGCATCGTCTTGTACAAGAAACTTTCAAGCTGAACCACTAGCCCCTTACTGCAGGCTAGCTCATGCACACCCTTGGTCTGCAGTAAGCGGTCCACTCGTGCTACATGCAAAGGGCCGCAGCTTTCTATATTCTGACTCTAGGTTAAGCACGCATCTACATCCAGAATCCCCTCGGGAAGGTCGATTGTTGAAGCAGACTCCACCGGTACTGAATCGCCGCGATTTTGTGCGTCTGGGGTCGATGGCGGCATTCGGCCTGCCGTTTGCACGCTATGCGGGAGCCGCGAAAACCACTCATTCCTGCGTTGTGGTGGGAGCCGGATTGGCTGGGCTTTCGGCTGCTTATCGGTTGAACAAGGCAGGCTGGAAGGTCACTGTAGTTGAGGCCCGCGACCGTCCTGGTGGCCGTGCCTGGTCGTATCGATTTCCCGAAGCGCCGGAGCTGGTCTGCGAGATGGGTGGTGAGTGGATCGGCAACGACCAGCACCACATTCTTGACCTCTGCAAAGAGTTGAATGTCGCGCTTGAGTCTCATGCTTTTCGCCTGTGGCTGTTGATTGCCGGGCAGGTGAAAAAGCCGGGGGATTGGCAATTCTCCGAGACGGCGCGTGCGGCATTCAAGAAATTTGCTGAGGCCTATAAACATTACGGCCCCGAAGACTACAAGCGGCTCGACAACTACGACTGGTATGCGTGGCTGCGGAAGATCGGTTTTACTCCAGAAGACCTGCGGATTCGCGAGATCATCGACAGCACCGATATCGGGGAGTCGATGCGCGATGCTTCGGCGCTGGTTGAGGCCGGCGAGTATGCAGACGAAGACTATATGAATCCCGATGAAACCGATGAAATGGACTTCCACGTTCTCGGCGGGAACACCAAGCTCGTCGAGGCAATCCTCGCGAAGTTGCCTGCTGGTGCGGTGCATCTGAATTCTCCGGTGGTGAGCATTGCGCAAAAGGCCGGCATGGTGACGGTCTCGACCACTCAAGAGAAGTTCACTGCCGACGCTTGTGTCTTTGCGGCTCCTTCGTCGGTGATTCCGTCGATTCAATTCGATCCGCCGCTTCCTGCGGCCAAGGCCCGCGCAGCAGAGGAGCTTGAGTATTGCCGCATCATCAAGACGCAGATACTCTGCCGCGAACGATTCTGGCCGGCGGAGAATTTTGCGCTGATGAGCGACGAGACTTCGCATGAGTACTTCCATACCACGCAGGGGCAGGCAGGGCCGATGGGGATTCTGTGTTCGTATGCGGTGGGCGACAAGGCCGATGTTCTCGCTTCGCAGACCGATGCGCGGCGGCAGCAGATTGTGACCGAAGACCTACTTTATGTTTCGCCGCTCGCAGAGAAAGCGGTGATGACCACCTACGCGAAGGCCTGGCAGTGGGACCCCTGGGTGCATGGCGCGTATGCGATCTATCATCCCGGGCAGTGGTTCACGCTGAGGCCGCTGCTGCACCAGCCGCATGGCAAGGTGCTCTTCGCGGGCGAACATCTTTCCGAGGATTCGCAGGGATTCATGGATGGCGCGATCGGCACCGGCAATGACGCAGCCAAAGCCCTGCTCTCTTAACTCTCACCTACGAGGAAGTAATGACCTATAGCGACAAAGAGCTCGGCATGGGGCGCAGGATCACTCGCCGCGATTTCATGAACGGCGTGGCGATGAGCATTGGCGCGACTGCGCTTCCTCACGCGTTGCACGGAGAAGCCGATCGGCCGGCGAGCGTAGCCGAGGCGCAGAACGCTCCGGGCTATTATCCCCCGGCGAAGACCGGAATGCGCGGGACGCATGAGGGCTCATACACCGTGGCCCATGCGGTGCGCGATGGCAACTTCTGGAACCACGCCGGCGTGGCGGAATCTACGGGCGAGAGCTACGACCTTGTAGTTGTTGGATGCGGCATCAGCGGGCTGGCTTCGGCGCGATTCTATCGCCAGGCGGCGGGGCCGAATGCGCGGGTTCTGATCCTCGACCCACTTGACGATTTTGGCGGCCACGCAAAGCGGAACGAGTTCAACGTCAGTGGCGCAAAGATGCTGGGTTTCGGCGGTACTTATGCGATTGAGAGCCCGGAGCCTTATTCGCCAGTGGCGAAAGGTGTGATCGGTGATCTTGGAATCGATGTCGAGAGTTTCTCGCGCGTCTCCGATAAGAAGGTGTTTCGCTCGCTTGGACTCGAGCCGAAGATCTTTTTTGACAAGGAGACCTTTGGCAGCGACAGGCTGGTGGTGAATCCGGCGCCGATCTATGGCGGGAAGGCTTCGGGGACTAGCGCGGCGGATATCTGGAAGCGCTTTTCGAGCGATGCGCCGCTGAATGAGAAAGCCAAGGCCGATCTTGAAAGCCTCTTTGAATCAGATAGAGATTTGATGCTGGGTCTTTCTTCAGACGAGAAGAAAGCCAAGTTGGCGCGGATGAGCTACGCGAGCTTTCTCACCGATCTGTGGAAGGTGGATCCGCAGGTTGTTGCTGTGTTGCAGGCGTATCCGCAGCCGCTGTATGGATTGGGAATCGATGCTGTCTCGGCGCAGGATGCCTGGGGGCTGGGGCTGCCTGGTTTTGATGGTCTGAAGCTTGCTCCCGGAGCAGGCCCAGGCATGGGACGCGATGCGATCCCGAACGAAGAGGCGGAGAAATACTTCTTTCACTTTCCCGATGGCAATGCTTCGATTGCGCGTCTTTTGACGAGGAGCCTCATTCCGGATGCCGTTCCCGGCAGCACCGCGCAAGACATCGTCACCGCTCAGGTGAAGTATGACCGGCTCGATAGGGCCGGCAGTCCAGTGCGAATTCGCCTGAGCAGCACGGTAGTGAAGGTGAAGCATGTCGGCGATCCTGCAACGGCGACCGAGGTGGAGATCACCTATTCGCAGCAAGGGAAGCTTGAGACCGTGCGCGCTGGCCACTGCATTCTGGCCTGCTGGCACACGATGATTCCGTACATCAACTCGGAGCTGCCGGCGGCGCAGGTGGGGGCGCTGCAATCGGCGGAGAAGGTGCCGATCGTTTATACCAATGTCGCGTTGCGGCAGTGGCAGCCGTTTGTGAAGCTGAAGGCGGGTTCGACTTATGCGCCTGGGAGTTACTTCACCAATGTCAGCTTGGATCAGCGGGTGAACATTGGCGACTATCATGCAACCACGAAGCCCGATCAGCCGATTGTGCTGACCATGCATCGGTTTCCTTGCCAGCCGGGATTGCCGAGCCGTGTGCAGCATCGCGCGGGACGGGCGCAGCTTTACGCGACGCCCTTCGATGAGTTCGAGCGGAACATCCGCCTACAGCTTGCGCGGAGCCTTGGCAGCGGTGGTTTCGATCCGGCTAATGATATCGCCGCTATCACTGTTAATCGTTGGCCGCATGGCTACGCCTATCAATACAACTCGCTCTGGGACCCGTTCTGGCTGGACGGTGGCCCTCAGCCCTGCGTGGCGGCGCGCCAGCCCTTTGGGCGGATAGCGATCGCTAATGCCGATGCCGATGCTTACGCCTACACCGATTGCGCGATTGACCAGGCGTATCGAGCGGTTTCGGAACTGAAGGTGGGTGCGAAGGCCTAACTTTTTCCGCCGAGTGACGCAACGATGCGCAGCTTGAGTCTTTCCCGGTTACTATTTTGTGCATGCCCCGCCACTTCGGCGTCCTGATGGTTGTGCTCGTCGCGGGAACCATCGCCGGACAGGCGCAGAATCCGACGTGCGGCAGCGATGCACAGAGCACGATCTCCACCGATCGGCCGCAGATCACCAGTTCGAGCATCGTTGTTCCCTGCGGCAGCCTGCAGTTTGAGAACGGTTTTCAGGAGACAAGCGCCGGAGGCCAACAGACTTACGATCTTCCTGAGACGTCGATTCGATTTGGAATTGCTCGCAAGACAGAGCTTCGCTATATGGTTCCGGATTACTACTGGAATTTCGCGACTGGGGACGGCGCGGCCACCGGCCTTGGTGACATGAGCCTTGGCTTCAAACAACAACTGGGGCCGACCAAGGGAGGGTTCGATGTATCGCTCATCCCTTCGGTCAGCTTTCCGACGGGAGCGAACGCGATCTCGAGCCATGGTTATGATCCGACGGTGCAGCTGCCGTGGTCGCGCGGACTGTCGAAGAACTGGACGGTTGCGGGGATGTTCTCGGTGGCGTGGCCGACTCAGGGCCCGAAGCGCAACGTGACGGGGCAGGGCAGTGTTTATTTCGACCGGCAGATGACCTCGCCTTGGGATGCCTGGGTTGAGTATTCCGGCTCATTTCCGCAGCGCGGAGGGCCGCAGAACATTATCGATTTCGGCACATCGTACAAAATCTCTCCGCATCAGCAGTTGGATTTTCACGCCGGCTTCGGGCTTTCGTCCGCTGCGCCCGATCACTTCATCGGCTTTGGCTATTCGGTCCGCTTCGCGGTTATTAGACCCAAGTAATTGGTTCCGGTTAGGTCGGAGTCATCAGATTTCCTTCAAATCTATTCCTGTGGTAAAACCACATATGTGCGCTACTGATGTGGCGATAGCACAGGAGAGACGTAAATGCCCCAGAAGCTCGATTTATTGCAAGGCACATTGGACCTGATGGTCTTGCAAACATTGGCCGCCATGGGATCGTTGCATGGCTACGGCATCGCCCGGCGTATTGAGCAGATCAGCGCAGACGAAGTGCTGCTGAACCAGGGCACCATCTACGCATCGCTGGTTCGCCTGCAGCAGCGTGGATGGATCGCCGCCAAGTGGGGCACCTCGGAAAACAACCGCAAGGCGAAGTTCTACTCGATCACAAAGGCCGGCCGCAAACAGTTGAGTCAGGACGCGGCCTATTGGAACCGGCTCTCGGGTGTGATGGGGCGGGTGCTGGCGATGTCCTTGGACGGGGAAAAGTAATGGGGGGAAGGGGAAAAGTAATGGGAGCCATTCGGGAAGCCTTCGGCCGGATTCTATCTTTCTTTGGGAAGAAGACGCGCGACGCCGACCTCGAAACCGAGGTCGCCAACCACCTGGAGCTCTCCGTCGAGGAAAATCTCCGCCGCGGGATGTCTCCGCAGGAGGCGAGGCGGCAGGCGATGTTGCGCTTTGGTGGAGTCCAGCAGGCGAGGGAGGATCACCGCGAGACACGCGGATTGCCGTGGCTCGATATCCTGGGCCAGGACCTGCGATTTACTTTTCGCACTCTCGGCCGCGATCGCGCCTTCGCGATCGTTGCGGTGCTGATTCTTGGTCTTGGCATCGGCGCGAACATCGCCGTTTTTAGCGTGGTGAATACCATTCTCGTTCGCCCGCTTCCCTTCCCCGAGCCGGATAGGCTGGTGCGGATTGTAGAGAAGGGTGTAGAAACCGGGGAATCGGGCAGGACGTATACAGCTGACGCTACCCAGGACTTCCAGCAGCAGAACCGCTCGTTCCAGTCCGTGAGCGGCTATTTCGCCTTTACTGGGCCTGATAACTTCAAGCTCGTTGGGAATGACCAGCCCGTGCCTGCTACCGGCATTCTTGTTGCAGAAGACTTCTTTCAAACGCTCGGAGTCGGGCCTTCGCTGGGCCGACTCTTCAGGCATGAAGAATTCGCGCACAACGCCCCACCCGTTGCCTTGTTAAGCTATCCGTTTTGGAAGCGTCAGCTTGGCGGGAACCCAGGTATCGTCGGACAGGCCATCAACCTGAGCGGCACGCAGGTGACGGTAGTAGGCGTATTGCCGGAGACATGGGATTTTGGCGCGGTCTTTTCGCCAGGGGCCAAAATCGACCTCTTCACTCCATACATCATGGACGACTTCCGCGAAGACGGAAACGACCTGGCGCTGGTTGGCCGCCTGAAGCCAGGAGTCACTTTGGCGCTGGCGCAGAGAGAGGCTGATGAGATTTTTCCGCGACTCCTTTTCGAACATAAACACCCGGAATACAAAGCAGGCTACACCGGCCAGCTGACTGGATTGAAGGATTACATCAGCGGCAAGCTGCGGCGGTCGTTGATTGTGCTGTGGTGCGCGGTAGGCCTCATCCTGCTCATCGTCTGCGTGAATCTCTCGAATCTGCTTCTTGCCCGCGCCGCGGCGCGCAACAAGGAGTTCGCCATGCGCAGTGCGCTCGGCGCGAGCCGCGGCCGGCTGATGCGCCAACTGCTGACCGAGAGTCTTGTGCTTTCCATCGCCGGCGCAATTCTCGGCTTAGGAATCGCCTTCGGGGTCACGGCCTACCTTGCTCATCAAGGCTCGATCGCCCTCCCGCTTCTCACCAGCCTCCGCATCGACGGCGCCGCTCTTGCCTGGACCCTGCTGATCGCCGTCCTTGCCGCCGTCCTCTTCGGGACGTTGCCCTCGCTCAGAATCTCCCGCGGTAATTTGCAGGAAGCGCTCAAAGATTCAGGTCACGGAACCAGTGCTGGAAGAAAGCATGAGCGAATGCGCGCCGTGCTGGTCGTCTCCGAGGTGGCTCTTGCGTGTGTTCTGCTAGTCGGCGCGGGACTTCTGCTGCGCAGCTTCTTGCGCGTGCTCGATGTGGACCTCGGCTTTGAGCCAAGCGGCGCAGCTTCCATCAGCGTCGACTACGACGATGGCGGGAATACGGCCAAACGGACCGCCATATGGCATGAGGCTGTGCGCCGGGTTTCTATGCTCCCGGGTGTGGAGACGGCAGGCATATCCGACAACCTGCCCATGAGCCGCAACCGGGGTTGGGGGATTGCGGCAAAAGGCGAGGAGAAGCCCAAGGACAGCGATTTCATCGGCGTCTTTGTTTACATTGTTTCGCCCGGCTACCTGAAAGCGATGGGCATGCGCATGATGCAGGGGCGCGACATCAGTTGGGAGGACCTGGCGAATAACGAGAATGTGGTCATCATCAACGAGACGGTTGCGAAGAAACTCTGGCCGGGACGGGACCCGATCGGCAGGACGGCTATTGCGGGTGGCAAGGAGGCGCGCGTGATTGGGGTGATTGCCGATGTCCGCGAAAGCAGCGTGGAAGACAATGGAGGCGCACAGATGTACCTGCCGGCGACAAAACAGTTCGGGCCGGAAGGCTGCTATCTCGTGGTGCGATCGAAGCTGCCTCCCGCCTCGCTGGGAGCAAGCGTGATGCGCACATTGCGGGAGATGAATCCGGGCCAGCCGGCGACCGAGTTCAGGCCCATCCAGCAGCTTGTCGATCATGCCGTTTCGCCGCGCCGCTTCTTCGTGATGCTGGTAGGCGTCTTTGCCGGTCTTGGACTGCTGCTGGCGTCGCTGGGGATCTATGGCGTGATTTCTTACTCGGTCACCCAGAGGACGCAGGAGATAGGGATTCGAATGGCGCTTGGCGCAACCCAAACGCGGGTGCAGTTAGGAGTAATTGCCAAGACGATCCAGATGGCACTGATCGGTATTGCGGTCGGAACACTGGCCTCGCTTGGCATCTCCAGCCTGATTGCCTCGCTGCTTTTCGGGACTACACCCACGGATCCGACGACCTTCGCCGCCATCGTGCTTCTTGTGATAGCCGTAGCATTGCTAGCCGGATATATCCCGGCGCGGCGGGCATCGCAAATCGACCCGATGGTGGCGCTGCGCAATAACTAGAGCCGGTTGTCGGGCGCCTCTCGACCGCCGGTCTTGGCAAAACATGGACATCTCCGGCTTCGGTCGGAGAGAATACGGGCAGACCGTTTTCACAAATACTGTGTCCAAGCGGAGCAAAAGTGAAGAGCGGCTTTTCTTAACGGAAAAGCCGCGCCGAGTCTATGTCGGCCCGGATACACCAATTGTAAAAACGGTCCAGTGTCTTCAGTAAGTGGAGAACCCCAATTGAGCCTACCCGGGCGCGTGTCGCGGCGCGCAAAGATCAGTGCGCTTGGCACCTATGTCCCCCCTAAAGTCCTGACGAACTTCGATCTCGAGAAGATCATCGATACCTCCGACCAATGGATCGTGGACCGGGTGGGCATTCGCGAACGGCACATTGCCGAAGCCAACGTTGCCACGAGCGACCTGGCAGTGGAGGCGGCGACCCGATGCCTGGCCGAGCGTGGCATCTCCGCAAGCGAAGTCGAGCTGATTATCGTTGCGACGGTTACGCCAGACATGCTTTTCCCGGCGACGGCGTGCCTGGTGCAGGACAAGCTGGGTGCTCACGGCGCGTGGGGATTCGATCTGTCGGCTGCCTGTTCGGGATTCGTCTACGCGTTGCAGGTCGGAGCGAAGTTTATCGAGACGGGCGCTCACTCTAAGGTGCTCGTAATTGGCGCCGACAAGATGTCGTCGATCCTCGACTACAGCGACCGCGCCACCTGCATTCTATTTGGCGACGGCGGCGGCGCCGTGCTGCTTGAGCCGGCCGCGGAGGGCGAGACCGGACTGATCGATTACCTGCACGAAATCGACGGATCGGGCGGCCACTCCCTCTACATGCCCGGCGGCGGCAGCCTGCATCCGACGTCGCCCGAGACGATTGCGAACAAGATGCATTACGTCCATCAGGATGGCCAGGCGGTCTATAAGTACGCGGTGCGCAAGATGATGGAGACCTGCGAGAACCTGCTCAAGCGGAATGAGGTCAAGGTCACCGACCTTAAGCGGTTTATTCCCCATCAGGCAAACAAGCGGATCATTCAGGCCTGCGCCGAGCGTTTGGGACTGACCGAGGACCAGGTGGTGATCAACATCGACCGCTATGGGAACACGACTGCGGCGACGATTCCTCTGGCGATGGACACGGCGCGGACCGAGAATCGATTGAATAAGGGCGACCTGGTGCTCATCGCGTCTGTCGGCGCTGGTTTTACCGTTGGCGCCTCTCTTTTGCGCTGGGAGATCTAGAGACATTAGGAGGGCGCGTTTCAGTTCTTCGCGCCACGCATTCAGCTGGCAGGCACTGCGTCAACCTGCGGTTCAGGCGCAGCCGCTCTCTGGCGGCGATAACGCCAGATGCCAAAGACAATAGCAGCGATGAACGTCAGCGCAAAAGTCCACCCGATTACGCCGGACCATCCAGCCAGCGTATCCGTCCACCAATGGACTACACTTCGCCCGTAGACTACGCCTGCCCAACTGACCAGACTGTAGCGGACCACCCGCGCCGCGTTGTAGGCAACGAGAAAGCGCCGCCGCGACACCCCAAGCGCCCCGGCTGCCAGCAGGAACGGCGTGAGCGGAATCGGCGGGGGAAGCAACGCCGGCAGCATCACTGACAGGAGCGAGTGCTGGTTCGTCCACCGCTCAATCCGTTTCCGGAAGCGGGCCGGCACGGAGCGTTCCATCAGGGTTTCGCCGCCTGTCTTGCCGGTGCTCCAGGTAGTGTATCCTCCGATGGCACTGCCGGCGATCGCGCAAGCGGCCAGCAGAAAGGAGTTCCCGTGATGCGAAACCTGCAGTAGAAGCAACAGATCGGTGCTGCCGGGTATCGGTAGCGGAATCGGCGAGGAATCGAAGATCGCCACGGTGAAGAGTCCCAGGGCGCCAAGCTGAGTGAGCCAGTGCGGCAGCAGCGAGTGGTGGGTGCTGCGGGCCGTATGCCGGGCCGCGGCCGGCGTCGCTGTCTTCACGGGGGTGGTGATCGCAGTTGCCATCACAGCTATTGGACGCTCTTGGCGAAGGCCGAGTCGCTGTTAAATAGCATCGACGAGTTCAAATCATCCGCAATGCCGGAACGGACGGCAGAATCGAACACTCGGCGGCGTAGCGATAGAAGGTCCGCAGCCCCTCCATGCAGCTTTCGTCGAGGATGTAGTGGATATTCTCGGTGAGGTAGGTGCGAATGACGGTCCTGGGCACGGCGATGCGTCCCGACCACTCCTCAACCAGGTCTTCAATATGGGCGAAGCCATGGTTGCGCGACGTCACAAAGTCCGCGATGAGGGCCTCGCGGGGGAATGACAACTCCTTTGCCGCCGCGCCGCGGATCGCCCAGAAGGCCGAGACCCACGGAACTCCGGTGCGTTGCATCCACTCGTAGCCAAGATCGAAGTAGAGAAGTATCTCGCCGGTGCGGTCGAGGCGGCCGTGGCTATCTTCAAGCGCCAACAGCGCGGGATCTCCGATCAGCAGCGCGGCATCGGCGGCGTTCAGCATGGCGTCGAGATTTGGCGCGTGGGGAACGAACTTCGCCTGGAGATTCCAGTATTTGCGAAACAGAATCTCGGTATATGTGGCAGAGGTCAGCGACGAGGTGTCGAGCGCGATTGTATTTGCGGCTTCGGGGCCGTCTTCGCGAGTGACGAGGATGATCGAGCGGATGCGCGCCTTCGAAGCGATCGCACATCCGGGAAGAATCAGCATAGTTGGGTCGATCGCGTAGGCGGCGGCGGGTACCAGGCCGATGTCGGCGACTCCGGTGAAGAGGTCTTCGGCGCAACGGGAGGGTGTGGAGTAACGGATATCGTAGCGCTCGGCGAGGCGGGATTTCTCGTGCTCGTGTTCGAAGTCCCACATGAGTGGAGCGGGATTCAGAAAGTCAATGGCGGCAAGCTTGAGTCGTCGGGAGGGCAAGATGTTCACTGACCAGTGTACGTGGCAGGTCGCCCTCGGCGATGGCCTTGCCGCCCTTCGCGGAAGCTTCTATCGAAGATCCAACTCCCATTCCTGGCCAATGAGGTCCTGACCGAAGCTGTGATGGGGCTCTTCTTTCAAGAGCCGAAAACCGGCCCTCTCATAGATGCGATGGGCGGCGGTGAGAATGCTCTGAGTCCAGAGGATTACCCTTCGATATCCTGCCCCTCGCGCAAAATTGACGCATTCCCCAACGAGGGCGTCTCCCAGCCCTTTGCCCCGCGCACAGGGCTCGACAAACAAGAGGCGAAGCCTGGCGGTCTCCGATTGCTCTCTATGCCTGACGAGAAAGATGTGGCCTACATTCTGGCCATCCATTTCGGCGATCCAGCAGCGTTCGCGCCTGTGATCGAAATTGGTGATGAACTCGTCAACAATTTTCGCGACCAGGGCTTCGAAGGACTCGTCCCATCCGAACTGCTCGGCGTAGCCAATGCTCTCGCGATGGACGATCCACCCCATGTCGCCGACCCGGTGCGGGCGGAGCACAAACCGCGGGTTGTCTGTTTCGGTCTTGCCGAGAATGTCTTCGATGGTTCGCATGGAGCCGATGAGTTGCGCCCGAATGGTTGACGGCAAAACCTGAAGGATGGACTGTGCTTGCTCTTCGGAGCGCTGATTGAGCATTTTGAAAGCTGACTTGCCAAGCGCCGAGAGCCTCAGTTCGCTGTAGCGAGCGTCCTCTTTAGAGGTCTTGCGGCGCAGAAGCCCATTGCGCTCGAAGTTTCCCAGCAAGCGGCTCAAGTAGGCCGAGTCCATGCCGAGTTCTACGGCGATCTCGCTTGCTTTGGGCTCGGCACGGTTGGCCAATTCGTAGAGTACACGCGCCTCGGCGAGGCTGAACTCGCTGTTGAGCAGCCATTCGTTCAGGCTTCCGATGAAGCGGGTATACATCCGGTTAAAGCGGCGGAAGCTGGCCGCATCATCAGCCAGCGCGGAGGTTGCAAGTGGACGCGGGGCCATGTTTCTATGGTCAACTAATTTAGTTGATTTTGTCAACTAAATGCAATTTCATTTAATCCAGTTTGGTCCAATGAATTCGCGCAGCGTCTCGGGCGTCGCCCAGGGTGCGGCGCCGGCGTAGCGCTTGACCCAATCCGCGCCTGCGCCGATCTTCACGCGGTCGGGAGTGAACTCGGGCGAGAGGGTATTGACCATCAGCGCATAGGCCGTGCCATCGCGCAGCCGCTGGGCCTTCCAACATCCTCCGGGGACGGCGACAACCGGACGCTGCCCGGCGGCGAGGTCCATGCCGAGCGTGATCTTCTCGGCGCGTCCGTCGGGATGAAAGATGTAATAGTCAACCGGGCCCCCTTCCACGAGGATGTGCGTATCGTCGGAGGCGAGCCAGTGCAGATAGTTGATGGGTTGGTCGCGGGTGAGCATGTAGTAGTTCTGGCTTTGCTCTGCGAGAGTCCGGCCGCCGACGCTGACTGTGTTCGGCGAGACACCAATGATACCGAGATAGCCGGACTCCTTCGGCAGGGGACGCAGCTTGAGGATCTGAATGAGTTCTTGCGCTCGGACGTCGTCCTGCTTATTAACTTGGGGGTTGGTCTGAGCAAGAACGCCAGTCGCATGGGCACAGGTCAGGGCGGTTGCGAAGAGACAGGCCAGGAAACGTTTCATTTGACCAGCCTAGACCCTATAATTGCGCGGTCATGAACAAGACTCGTTTTGTCTTCTCTTTCGTATTGCTCGTTGCCGCAATCCAGGTACAGAGCCCGCTCTTCGCCCAGATTCCCGGCTGGATGCCGGATCCCACCCGGCAACAGACCTACACGCTGCACCGCTCGTCGAGCGCTGAGTCAACCGGCGGCAATGCGGACGCGCGCACCATTTCACCCGGCGAGACGATGACCGTGCTCGACGCGGACGGCCCCGGGATGGTGTCGCATATCTGGTTCACGATCGACGATAACGAGCCCTACGCGCTGAAGCGTATCGTCCTGCGCATGTATTGGGACGGGGAGAGCACGCCCAGCGTGGAGACTCCAATTGGCGATTTCTTCGGACTCGGCAATGGTCTGTATTACCGTTGGGAGTCGCTGATGCTTTCTGCCGGCGGCGACAAGGCGCTGAACAGCTACTTTCCCATGCCCTACGCTCATCACGCGCGCATCACGGTTACCGACGAGGGCAAGCAGAGCGTCAATCATCTCTACTGGAATATCGATTACCGGGTTGACGCCCAGCCGCTGCCCAAAGACACGCTTTACTTCCACGCCCAATACCGGCAGGCGCAGCCGAACCATGGCTGGACCGGAAGCTGGTATGAGAACGGCGATCCGATGGTGAACTACAAGCGCAACCTCGACGGCAAGGACAACTATGTCTGGCTCGAGGCACAGGGCCATGGCCAGTTCATTGGCGTGACCATGTCGGTGCTGCAAAATCAGGATGGCTGGTTCGGCGAGGGCGACGATATGTTTCAGATCGATGGCGACGCGATCAGCATTCTCGGCACAGGCAGCGAAGACTATTTCCTCGGCGCCTGGGGGTATATGGGTTCGCAGGACTTCCTGTTTCATGGCGCTCCAGTGGTTGGCAAGGAGATCGCGGGCGAACGCTCGAGCATGTACCGCTTCCACTTCGATTCGCCGATCCCGTTCACTAAGTCGATCCGGGCGAGCATCGAACACGGACACGCGAATCATCGCTCGGATAATTATTACTCCGTGGCCTATTGGTACCAGGCCGAGCCCCACGCGGCGTTTCCACCGCTGCCGGATGTGGATGAGCGGATTCCTACGCTGGAGTTTGTGGGCGGTCCGGGGAATGCGAAAGGGCCTTATGACCCGGCGAGTTTGCATCCGCGGTAGGCGGCAGCTCACTCCATGCGGAGCGCGGCGACTGGATCGAGATTGGCTGCGCTTCGTGCGGGTAGCCAGCTTGCTAGTGCGGCGATTACGGCGAGCAGGGCGACGGCAAATCCGAGAGTTATGGGATCGTACGCCTTCAGGCCGAAGAGCATGGCACTGGCTGAGTGTCCCGCGAGCAGGGTGAGGGGCAGTCCGACGACCGTTCCGGCCAGTAGCATCAGCGCGGTGTCGCGCATGACCAACGCGATCACCTGCCAGCGGTGCGCTCCGAGGGCGATGCGGATGCCGATCTCGTTACGACGCTGTGCGATGAGGTAGGCGAGGACGCCGTAGAGCCCGACCACCACCAATATGGCAGCGAGCAGACCGAAGAAGCCGGAGAGCATGGCCATCATGCGATCGCCGACCAGGGTGTCCTGGATATTCTGCTGGAAATTGGAGAACTGCAAAATCATATCGGGATGTTTGGCGATGGCGCGGCGAATGGCGCCGATTGCGGCCGGGTCGCCATTGGTGGCGATCATCATTGCGACTCCGGGCCCTTGCGCGGTCACCGGGAATTGATCGATGGGGACAAAGGCCATCGGCGGCGTCTCTGCGCGCAGGTCGTTGTACTTGGTGTCGGCAATGGTGCCGACGATTTCGTAGGTGCGCTCCGGATATTGCGGCTCAGGCCTGACGTGAACCAGCTGGCCGATCGGTTGCCTGGCGCGGATGTATTTGCGAACAAAGGTCTGGTTCACGATGACCACAAGGGGCGCGTCGGTGGTGTCCTCCTCGGTAAAATTGCGTCCGCTGAGCAATGGAATATCCATGGTGGCGAAGTAGCTGGGGCTGGCGTAGGTGAATTTGCTTGAACCTTCAGCGGAGTCAACGCGAACGTGATGACTCCAACTGCTGCCGTTGAGAGGGGTGTTGGTGGTAGCGGCCGCATTCTGGACGTCTGGCACGCTGCGCACGTCGTTAACGAGTTGGCGCTTGAACGTGGCTTCATTTTCCGGCTTAATGTGTTCCATCTGATAACCGAAGTAGCCAACAATGATGCCGTTTTCCCTCATGCCCGGATTTAGGGTCATCAGGTTGCGATAGCTACGGACGAAGAGTAGAGCGGCGACCAGCAGCACCATGGAGATTGCTATCTGTGAAACCACCATCAGGCGTTGCATGGAGAATCGCTCGCGGCTGCCGGCGACTCCGCGCTCGCCGGATTTGAGCGAGCTGATAGGGTTGACATTGGTGGCGCGCATGGCGGGAAATGTACCAAAGACGACGCAGGTGAGCCCTGCGACGACGGCGGCGAAGAGCAGCACGCGCCAGTCGGTAGTGAGGGAAAGCTGAATCGAGCTTTGGCTGGTGTTGAGCGACGCAACCAGGAGACGACTGAGTGGCTGGGCCAGGGCAACGCCGAGCGCCGCTCCGCTGACGGCAAGCAGGGCGCTCTCGATGAGCAATTGCGTGGCGATGCGGCGGCGAGATGCGCCGAGGGCCATGCGGATGGCCATCTCCCGCTGGCGGGCACTGGTGCGGGCGAGCATCAGGTTGGCGAGGTTGGCGCAGGCGATGAGCAGCACCAGTCCAGTGATCGCGAGCAGGAGTTGCAGCGAGGTGTCGTAGTTGTCGCGCAGTGCGCTGACGCCGCCCCCCGCCGGATAGGCTGCCAACCGGAACGACATGTAGCTCTTGATTACCTGCGAGCTGTAGCCTGGCGGAGCGGTGTCCTTAAAAAGGCCAGGACTGAGCGCATCGAAGTAAGCCGAGGCGCGCTCGAGGTTCCAGCCGGGCTTGAGACGTCCCATGACATTGAAGAGGAACATCTCGGGGCGAATGTGAGGTGGCGTGCAGGTGGGATAGGCCAGATCGAAGCTATCTCCTACGGCGAGTCCCGCAAAGGACGGTGGAGTTACGCCCAACACCTGCACCGAGCGGCCCTCGGCCTGGATGGTCGTGTTCGCGGTGATGGGTTCGCTAGCCATCTGCGATCTCCAATATGGATAGCTGACCACGACCTTCGACAGCTCGCATGAGGATTCGTCCTGTGGCTCAATGAGACGTCCTTGCAACGGCGCGACACCGAGAACGTTGAAGAATTCTCCGCTGACCTCGAGACCGTGAGCATGCTTTGCTTCACTGAGCTTGCCCACCAGCACGTCCGCTTCGCGCCAGGCAAAAACGCCGGAGAACGGATCGTGATGAAGGCGGACCTCCTGCCACATGGGAATGGTGAAGTTCGAATAAGGGCCGTCGTTGACCCCGAAGCCGCCGTTGCCGCGAACGATGCGCAGCTCCGCGAGTTCCTGCGGATTCTGGATAGGCAGGCTGCGCAGGCGCACGGCGTCGAGCAGCTGGAAGACCGCGGTGTTTGCACCAATTCCTAACGCGAGGGTGAGGATGGCCATCGAAGTAAAGGCGCGGCTCTTGGTGAAGCCGCGGACTGCGTAGCGAGCATCGCGAAAGAAGCTGTCGAGGCCGGCGGCGGAGTCCTCGGCATCGACTCGCTCGCGCATGACGGCGGGATTGCCGAAGCGCAGGCGAGCTTCGCGGGCTGCTTCGGTGGGACTCATCCCCTTAGCGAGGTTGTCGTCGATGCGCATTTGCAGATGCTCGCGGAGCTCGTCTTCGATCTCGCGGCTGAGCTTCGTACGTCTGCCAAGGGCAGAAATGCGGCGAAATAATCCCATACATTACCTCATGCGTAACGCAGAATCGCCTGAACGCCCTTCACTACCTGGTCCCAATTCTTCTCTCTTGCAGCGAGCTGCTTTTTGCCGGCGGCGGTGAGCGTGTAGAACTTGGCCTTGCGGCTGCTCTCGGTCACGGCCCATTCGGAACGGACCCATCCACTCTGTTCCATGCGGTGCAGAGCGGGATACAGAGATCCCTCTTCCACGTTGAGCAGTTCGTCGGAGACTCGCTCGATGTGCATGACGATGCCGTAGCCGTGCATCGACCCGAGTTGCGAGAGGGTCTTGAGAATCAGAAGGTCGAGCGCGCCTTGCAGGTCGTTCTTAGCCATGCATCCAAACCCCTAGACATCGATGGTAATAACAAGCCTAAATAGGCTTACCCTAGCTGTCAAGGGGTACAGATAGCCCCCTATAGAAGCGGCCTTTCTACGGACAAGATTGTTTGTCCATTAAACAAATCGGCGTCGAAATGTTCCAGGGCTGAAACGCTTTTTCCCTCCCATTCACTATCCCTTAGTCATGCGAAGCTCGTGGATTTCGGGGTTGTCGCTTACGGAGCTGGTTATTGCGTCGCTTGCCGTGTGGCGTCTGACTCACCTGTTCTGGGGCGAAGACGGACCCTGGAACTGCTTCGTGCGGCTGCGAAAACTGGCGGGCAGCTCTTTGATCGGCCAGGCGCTGGATTGCTTCTATTGCTTGAGCTTGTGGATCGCCCTTCCGATCGCTTATTGGATAGGCGGGTCATGGCCGGATCGCGCCATGACGTGGATGGCCCTCTCGGGAGCGGCCATTCTGCTGGAGCGGATCACTTCCGCACGCGGTCCAAATACGGCTGTGTGGCGCGAAGATGCTAAGCCTTCGCTGGAATAGGAGACCAATATGTCCTGCTGCGGTGGCAATCGCGCTATGCAACGCACAAGTTATCGGGCTTCGACCGCCTCCGTTCGCGGGCCTGAACCCGCTCCGGCCAGAACGATCGGAAACGTGCCCCTGAGGCAGGTCACTTTCGAATACTACGGACCCACTGCAATCACCATTACCGGGCCGGCTACCGGTGTGTCGTATCGATTTTCAGGGAAAGGCGCGCGCCTCCCGGTACATGGTTCGGATGCCCCATCGTTCGTGTCCGTTCCGGGGCTGAGGGCAGTGCGCTGACGAGATGTCGCGGCGTGGTTGCGCCCCGCCGCTTGCCGACAACCGCAGTCAACCAGAAGAGGTGAAGTATGAGCATTATCCGTATTCCTATTGATGCATCCGCAATTTCCGCCGAGGAGCGTGGAAAGCAATCTTTGCGAGTCGCCGCGCAGGTCGGCGAACGAATCGTATCGACCGTTGTCAAAGTAAATTCCGGCAGGGCGACCGCTGAGCTGGAGGTCGATGCCGCAGGCGCGGTCACGATCGCGGTCGGTCCGGAGAGCTCGCGGGCCGCGGACCTCTTCCGCCAGAACACGATCACCGTCACGGCGCTGCCGCGGGAGGTTGACGGAAGGCTAGAGTACACTGTCAAGCCCATCGTGGTAACCCTTCCATTCTGGAATCGATGGCTATTCTGGTGCCGCAACTTTACGATTAGCGGCTATGTGTATGGCCCGGATGGAAATCCGGTGCCGAGCGCCCAGGTTTCGGCCTTTAATGTGGACTGGTTCTGGTGGTGGTCGTCTACAGGGCAGGTCGGGCCTACGGTGCTCACCGATCCGAACGGCTATTTCACCATCGATTTCACCTGGTGCTGCGGCTGGTGGCCGTGGTATTGGTGGGAGCTTCGTCACTGGCGGCTTGATCCGTTGCTGGTCGAGAAGATCCAATCGGTGCTGCGGCTTAGTCCTGCTCTGCATGTCGGTCCTCCGAGTCCCGAGCTGACGCTTAATTTCTCCGCGCTCAATCCGCAGCCTTTGCCGCCTGGCGTTCGCAAAGGGCCGAGCCCATTCGTGGCCGCCGACGACCTTAACCCGAGCACCCTCCCCGCGATTCGGGAGAAGCTTGTGAACCTGCTTCCCACCGCTCCGGAGTTCGAGCGCTTCTGCCTGTGGCCGTGGTGCCCGTGGACGCCGTGGTTCGATTGCGACCCGAACATCATCTTTCAGGTGACGCAAAGCTGCGGTGGGCCGAGCAAAGTGATCCTGAGCGAGAATGTCTGGCAGGCACGCATCGACATTCCCACGAACCTCAGTGTCTCGTTGACCACCAGCGCCGATGCCTGCACCATTCCGCCGAATCAAGGACAGCCGTATGGCGCCTGCTTCCTCTTCACTGCTGGCTGCTCTGTTCCGGCAAGCGACATCGGACTAACCGGCTCGGGTGCGCTGGCTGGATTCGCGGACCCAGGTTCGGACGACCGTCCGTTTACCGGCCCGGTGAGCATCTTCGGCCAGTTCGGCTATACCCCCGCCGACCTCCATTACGCGGACTACTACACTCTGCAGTATCGTCCGGAGGGTTCGGCGACCTGGTTGGACATGCCGGCGGGCTCGCTGCAGCAGTTTACCCTTGGCTACTTCGACGCAACGAAGATGTGGCCGAACCAATGGTTCTATCCCACATTTTCGCCAACTCCGATGCCGCTTTCGGGGTCTCCCGGTGATTTTGCGACCGTCTATGAAAGCACTCAGTTTTATGAACTGAGCAACCCGACGCCGCCTAACGACTGGGGTGACGTGCTCAATGGTCAGAGCTGGACGTACAACATCGACCTGATCGCACTTGTCGATACGGCCTCGTATTTCAGTGATGGAGCGTATGAGTTCCAGGTTGTGGGCTACACTCTGCAGCCGGATGGAACCATATCTTCCAACGGGGCGTTGCCGGGTTGCGGCAAGCCAAGTGCCGGAGGGGTCAACGATAACAACGACTTCACGTTGTTCTTTGCGAACCCGACGGCGGGTGAAACCACTCCGGATTCGGCGATCAATTCGGTCTCGTTTAACGGCAGCCTCCTGCCGCCATGCGGGATTCAAACCCTTCCAACCAGCACACCGTTCTCGTTCGCGGCGAACTTCACTGCAAGCGATGCGGAGGGCTACCTTGATTCGTATGTCCTCAGCCTGCAATGGGGAACGAATAGTCCGGTGGCCTTGTTCTCCTGCGGCTGTGTTCCAACCTGCGGGCTTTCGCTGGTAAGTGGGGCCGAGGTAGGGCCGTACTATGCCGATGCGGTCGCACAGGGTGCTACGCGTCCGATATGGAACGGTGGAACGATGAACTTCACCGTTCCGGATGCCTCGGCGCTGTTCCCCGCGAGCTGCGCCTATGACCTGATCCTGAACGTCTATAAGCGCAACATCGTGGATTGCGATACCGACGAGGTCTACCAGGAGACGCAGTATTACTCGTTTACTGTGCTGTTTGCTTAGGCGGACGCGAAGGGCGGGCAAACCATCCCGCCCTTCGCGCCGCAATTCTTCTTCTGACCGGCTCGCGATAAGCGTTCGCGCTTGACACCATCTTCGGATATCGCTACTCTCGCCACAATTACTCCATACAGAGTTTGCAGTTGCTGGGCACAGATCGAATCTGCGCCTCGGAGCGGTCGTTTATGGATGTTTCCGCCAACGCGACGGAAAGCGAAGTCGCGCCGCCTCAGCCGATACCGGACGACACACAGCTGGCCTGGCTGGCGCTCTCGCTCGCGCCGGGCCTTGGGCCGCGGCGCATTCTGCAAGCGGCTGAAAATGTTGGATCGGTGACCGGCATCCTGCAACTTTCTCTGACCGATCTGGAGGCGCTGCGGTTTCCCGCGACGGCGGTGCAGTACATCTCCGGCGGCCAGGCGCTGCGCGACGCGGAGGGTGAATGGAAGCGGGTTCGAGCTGAGGATGCTTCGCTGCTGACTTATTCGGATGAGGCCTATCCGGTGCGGTTGAAAGAGATCTTTGACCCTCCGCCTCTCCTTTGGGTGCGCGGCGACGTCAAACTCCTGACGCAACCGGCAATCGCGGTGGTGGGGACGCGGCATCCTACTCCGTATGGAGTGGGGATGGCTGAGATGCTGTCCCGCGACCTGGCGCTGCGCGGGCTGATTATTTTGAGTGGTATGGCTCGCGGCGTGGATACGGCGGCGCACAAAGGTGCGATATCGGCAAAGACTCCAACCGTGGCGATTTGGGGAACCGGGATCGATGTGATCTATCCCAAAGAAAATAAATCGCTGGGGGAACAGATACTGGCCGGCGGCGGCGCGATCGTTTCGGAGTACAAACTGGGGACGTTTCCCGCGCCGCAGAACTTTCCCCGCCGCAACCGTTTGTTGAGCGGCATCAGCGTCGGGGTGCTGGTGGTCGAGGCCGGGGAGCACAGCGGAACGCGGGTGACCGCGCGATGTGCAATTGAACAGAATCGCGACGTTTATGCGGTTCCGGGGAACGTCACCAGCAAGAACGCATGGGGGCCTAACACATTGATAAAGCAGGGTGCTAAGCTGGTGGCGACGTGGGAAGATATCTGGGAAGAACTGCCCACCCAGGTCCGTTTGCAGCTTGAGGCGCGGCTAGGCGCGGAGGTCGTGGTTGAATCGAAATCCGAGGCCGCCGCATCGTTATTTGAGCCGGTGCCTTTGCCTCGGGCCGAAGCGCTGGTCTTCAGTGTTTTGCGCCACGACGAGGCGCTGCTGCTCGATGAGATCATGGAAAAGCTCGAAGCGGAGCTGAGTTCTTCCGAGATTTTTACCGCGTTGTTCGAATTGGAACTGAGCGGGCGGGTGAAGCAACTTCCGGGAAGAAATTACGTTAAGAGTTTCTGACGCGGGTTGCGTTTTCGCCTGGAACGGGGCAGTCTGAAGTCGGACAGCGGCAGTCCGCTGAGCCGAATTCGCGACGGCAAAGATAGAAGGAATCGGCCGGGCGTGATAGTTTCCAGATGACATACATATAGTTTTGACGAATGGCTCCGACAGTCCGGCCGTCTTGTCTTTCAGTGGACGTGGACGGCGGGTTGAAAGTGCAAAGAAGGAATCATGGGTAAATCGTTAGTGATTGTCGAGTCACCTGCCAAGGCCAAGACAATCAACAAATATCTCGGCAAGGACTTCGACGTGGAAGCGTCGATCGGCCATATTAAGGACCTGCCTAAGAAGACAATGGGCGTGGACATCGAGGGTGGCACCTTCGAGCCCGAGCTGATCGTTTCCGAAGACAAGCTGAAGCTGGTCGCGCTGCTGAAGAAGCTGGCGGCCAAGGCGGACAAGGTCTATCTTGCCCCCGATCCCGATCGTGAGGGTGAGGCGATCGCTTATCACCTCGAGCAGGAGCTCAAGGACGTTGCGAAGGCTGGCGCGATCCAGCGCGTTACGTTCAACGAAATCACTCCCAAGGCAGTCAAGGCGGCTTTTGAACACGGCCGTCCGGTCGACCGCAATCTGGTTGACGCCCAGCAGACCCGGCGCGTGCTTGATCGCCTGGTCGGTTATGAAATCTCTCCGCTGCTTTGGGACAAGGTGCGCCGCGGACTTTCCGCAGGCCGCGTGCAGACGGTTGCGGTTCGGTTGATTGTCGAGCGTGAGCAGGAAATCAAGGCTTTTAATCCGGTCGAATACTGGACCATCGATGCTTCGCTTCATCCGGCGCCGCAAGGGCTGGATTTCACCGCCCGCTTTATCGGGATTGACGGCAAAAAGTCGGAGGTGCCGACGGTCGGCGCGCCCGCTCTGCCTGACGGCGTAACGGCGAAGGCCGTTGTCGCTCAACTCGAAAAGGCAAAGTGGCACGTTCGTTCGGTTGAGAAAAAGGAACGCCGCAAATCTCCGGCTGCGCCTTTCACAACCAGCAAGCTGCAGCAGGACGCCTCGCGCCAGTTGGGCTTCAACGTCAAGCGCACTATGGGAGTTGCGCAGCGGCTGTATGAGGGCCTCGAGATCGGCTCCAAAGGCACGGTTGGTCTTATCACCTACATGCGTACCGATTCGACCCGGGTTGCTCCGGAGGCGCTGACCGACGTTCGCGCCTATGTCGAGAAAAAGATCGGCAAGCAGTATCTGCCCGCGCAGCCTAACGCCTATAAATCGAAGAAAGACGCGCAGGACGCCCACGAAGCGATCCGCCCGACCGACGTTACGCTGCATCCGGATGAGATTCACGGCTTTCTTTCCGAAGAGCAGTACAAACTCTATCGCCTGATCTGGCAGCGCTTTGTCGCTTCGCAGATGGTGCAGGCGGTCTATGACCAGACCACTGTCGATATCGAAGCCAAGGCCGATCGCAGCTACGATTTCCGAGTCAGCGGGTCTGTGCTGAAGTTTGATGGCTTCCTCAAGGTTTACGAAGAGGCCAAGGACAAGAAGGACGACGACGACGAGTCGCTCGAGAACAAGCTTCCCGAACTCAACGACGGCGAGGCGCTGGCGCTGAACTCGGTCAAAGCGGATGAACACTACACGGAGCCGCCTCCGCGCTATAACGAGGCCTCGCTGGTCAAGGAGCTTGAAGAACGGGGCATCGGCCGTCCGTCAACCTACGCATCGATCATCAACACCATCCAGGACCGCGAGTATGTGGTCAAGCTGCCTCCGACTGGGCGTTCGGGCAGGTTCTATCCGACGGAGATTGGGGTTGTGGTCACCGAACTGCTGGTGAAGAACTTCCCCTATATATTCGATACGCAGTACACGGCCAAGCTGGAAGAAGAGCTGGATAGCGTCGAGGACGGCACCGAAAAGGGCACCGACCTGCTGACGGGCTTCTATGGTCATCTGAGCGAGGAGCTCGCGCAGGCCAGCGAAAACATGGAAGACGTCAAGCGGATGGAGAAGCCGACCGGCGAGGTTTGCGATCTTTGCGGCTCGCCGCTGGTGCTGAAATGGGGCAAGTTCGGCTCCTTCTACGCATGCAGCGCCTACGACAAGAAGAAGGAAGGCAGCTGCACGTTTACAAAGGAGAACTTCGCGGCGAAGCCCGACCTTAACACTCCCGAGGCGCAGGAAGCTGGGGAAAAAGAGGAGTATTGCGAGGCCTGCGGACGGGTGATGGTGCTCAAGCGCGGACGCTTCGGTATGTTCATGGCCTGCCCGGGGTATAACGAAGATCCGCCGTGCAAGACGACGCGGAAGCTCGATCAGAAGGTCCAGCAGAAGCCGCCCGTCCCGCTTGACGAGGAATGCCCGAAGTGCGGCAAGCAGCTGGTGCTTCGCAATGGGCAGTATGGTGAGTTTGTGAGCTGCTCCGGTTACCCGAAGTGCAAGTACATCAAGCAGAACTTCATCGGGGTGAAATGCCCGCAATGCGGTGACGGCGAGCTGATTGAGAAGAAGGCGCGGCGCGGGAACCTTTTCTACGGCTGTTCGAACTACCCGAAGTGCGACTTTACCTCGAACAACAAGCCGGTTGACCAGAAATGCCCAGAGTGCGGCAGTGCTTATCTGCTGGAAAAGACGCTGAAGTCCGGCGTCTACCTGGTCTGCCCAAACAATAAAAAGCCGACGGCAGAGGAAGAAGCTCCCAAGAAGCGGGGCAAGAAGGCTGCGGCAGAACCGGCCGCGCCGGTTGCCTGCAACTACGTAGAACGGATCGCCGACCCGCCGCCACCGGTCCAGCTTCTGCCACTGCCGACGGCCGCTACCCATGCTCCGCTGGTGGAGCAACCGGTCGGCTAAGTCGGGTTAGTTCACACGCGGTTGGATGATTCGGTAGCTGACATTTCGTCAAGGAAAATTTCCCAAATTGTCACGCGCGGTTGATAATTACCCTTGCCAGGTGATTGTGGATTTATCGGGTCGATGGGGGTTACATGAAGCGTTTTTTGGTGCTAGCGGTGATTTGCAGCGCAACCGCTTTTGCGGCCGACCAGAGCGCCAAACCGATCGATGGCTGGATTAGCGATTCGTCGTGCGGCGCGATGCATGCGGGCGGCGGCGCGGCGTGTGTTAAGAAGTGCATCGCCAGCGGGTCCAAGCCGGTCTTCGTTGACGATGCAAAGAAACAAGTATGGACGATCGACAACCCCGACGCGGTTGCCGGCGACTATGGCCACCATGTCGCCATGCAAGGAACGGTCAATGCGGTGGACAAGAGCGTCCATGTTGCGTCGGTCACGATGCTGAAAGACCAGGGTAAAGCAGACGACATGGGCGGCATGTCGCACTGATTTGGCAGCCTGCTCAACTGCTCGGAGTCCAAGGGCGCTTCAGTGCGCCCTTTCGTCGTTTCGTGAAGCATCGAACGGCTTGCGGATAGGTTTTACCCGGCCTGACAAAGGGCCGGGGGCCATCGCCTGGGTTGCAGAATTTGAGAGGGAAACAGCGTAATTGAAGATAGCCATTGTTACTGAGTCATTTCTGCCGAAGATAGATGGCATCGTCACGATGCTTGCCAATACCGTTGACTGTCTGCGGCGAAATGGCGACGAGGTCTTGATCTTTGCCCCCAGCGGCGGCCCAGCGGAGCTATATGGCGCTGAGGTTGTGGGCATGCCCTCGACGGCTTTTCCGCTCTACCCCGAATTGCGCCTGGCGTTGCCTCGCACGTCGATGCGCCACAAACTGGAGCAATTCCAGCCTGATTTGCTGCATGCCTTTGAACCAGTCTTGCTGGGTGTCGGGGGTCTTTATTACAGCGCGGAGCTGCATATTCCTCTGGTGGTTTCCTATCACACCAACCTGCCGGCTTACCTGCGCTACTACAAGCTCGGTTTCATTGAGAAATTGACCTGGAGCCTGATGCGGGTGAGGCACGGGCGCGCCAACTTGAATCTCTGCACCTCGACCGCCATGGTCGAGGACCTGGAGCAGCACGGGATCGATCACCTCGCGCTGTGGGAGCGCGCAGTCGATACCGGCCGCTTCCGCCCGGGCGTGGAAAGCCGGGAGATGCGCTCGCTGCTCAGTGGCGGCAATCCGGAATCGCCCCTGCTGTTGTATGTCGGGCGGCTCTCCGCAGAAAAAGACATCGTCCGGCTGAAAGAACTCTTCTCCGCACTCCCCGGAATGCGCTTGGCAATCGTAGGCGACGGGCCCTTACGGGCCGACCTGGAGCGGCAATTCGAGGGTACGGCCACCGTCTTCACCGGCTACATGCGGGGTCCCGAGCTGGCTAGCGCATACGCTTCGGCGGACATGTTCGTGATGCCGTCCCGCACCGAGACGCTGGGTCTGGTGTTGCTCGAAGCCATGGCAGCGGGCTGCCCGGTGGTCGCCTGCCGCGCGGGTGGCGTTCCCGATGCGGTCGAGCACGGTGTGACCGGCTTCCTCTTCGATCCGGACGACCATGACAGCTTAGTGGCAACCGTCAAGCAGGCGTGGAACAGCAACGGTCAGCTGGAGACGATTCGCCGGAACGCCCGCCAAGACGTCGAGCGCCACAGTTGGGCGCGGGCGACGAGCGAGCTGAGGCAGCTCTATTGCGAGGTGATCCATGACAAGGCCAAGTATGGCCGGATTGCCCGAGACAAGGCGCAAATCCCACTGCCTCGTCGGCTGGTGGCCGGAATTGCCCGAGGCACACTGCGGACTTTGCTGCCGTGAAAAGAGCTGCACGCGGTTTTTCAGGCGGACGCAATCTGCTAGTGTGGGTAGGAATCCATTTGTTGAGAGACGAGCGGTTATGGCAAAGGCAGTCTGGAACGGGAAGGTGATCGCCCAGAGCGACACCTTTGAAACCGTGGAAGGCAACGTATATTTCCCCGAAAGCGCGCTGGTGCGCGAGTACTTCCGCCCCAGCACGACTACTTCTTCATGTCCCTGGAAAGGGCAGGCGCGGTACTATTCGCTGGTCATTGACGGCCAGGAGAATCCGGACGCCGCCTGGTATTATCCCGATCCCAAACCCGCGGCCCGCAACATCAAGAACCATGTTGCGTTCTGGCGCGGGGTTGAAATCGAAAAGTAATCCACGAAACGCGGCGAACGAAGGCCCGGTTGCGGGTTCGCTTGGGTGTGCCGGCACGGCTCGTTACCCGGTTCCGGCTGCTAAACTTGAATAGTCTATGTTCGATACTCTTTCCGAAAAGCTACAGCGTGCCTTCAAGAACCTCCGCGGCCAGGGCACGATCACCGAGGAAAATATTGGCGAGGCGTTGCGCGAGATTCGGGTGGCGCTGCTTGAGGCCGATGTCAATCTCGGCGTAGTCAATGACCTCATCGAGCATATCCGCGAAAAGGCGCTCGGCCAGCAAGTAGTGACGGCGCTGTCGCCCACCGAGCAGGTGGTCAAGATCGTCAATGACGAACTGATCGCGATCCTTGGTAAAGACACCGCACGTTTTAATTTTGCGTCGCGGCCACCGACCATTATTCTGATGGCGGGCCTTCAAGGCTCGGGGAAGACGACCACCTCGGGCAAGCTTGCGGCGTGGCTCAAGAAGGGCGGACATCGTCCGCTGCTGGTGTCGGTTGACGTCTACCGGCCAGCGGCGCGCGAACAGCTGAAGATTGTCGCCAACTCGATCAAGGCGAACCTCTACGAGGGCGATCTAAAGGGCGAGAGGCCGGGGCCGGATCTGGTTGAGCGGCTGGCAAAGGAAGCCCGCCGCGATGCGGTGAACTCCGGCTGCGACACTTTGATCGTTGACACCGCCGGCCGGCTCGCGCTGGACGACGATCTGATGAAGGAGATGGAGCGGCTTAAGAAGCTCCTCGTCCCGCAGGAGATCCTCTTTGTCGCCGACGCCATGACCGGTCAGGACGCGGTCACCTCCGCAGATGCTTTCCACAAACGTCTTGCGCTTACGGGTGTGGTGCTGACCAAGATGGATGGCGACGCTCGCGGCGGCGCGGCGCTGTCGATTCGACACGTCACCCGGCAGCCGATCAAGTTCATCGGCACAGGCGAAAAGCCGGATGCCTTTGAGGCCTTTCATCCCGATCGAATTGTCAGCCGCATTCTTGGCATGGGCGATATTGCATCACTTCTGGAGCGGGCGGAAGAAAAGCTCGACAAGAAAAAGTCGGAGGAGTTCGCGAAGAAGGCGCTCTCGGGCGATGGATTTTCGCTTGAAGATTTTCGCGAGCAGCTTCGCCAGATCAAGAAGCTCGGCTCGCTACAGAGCATCATGAAGATGCTTCCCTCGGTGGGACCGTTTCAGGGCATCCAGCAGATGGCCGACCAGGTTGACGAGGGGCAGTTTACGCGCGTCGAGGCGATCATCAACTCGATGACCAAGAAGGAACGCGATAACCACGAGATCATCTCCGGCAGCCGCCGCAAGCGGATCGCGCGGGGTTCAGGGACATCTGTGCAGGAAGTGAACCAGCTGCTCAAGCAGTATGCGCAGATGCGGAAGATGTTCAAGACCGTGGGCGCTGGCGGTGGCAAGATGCAGCGGAGTTTGATGGGTCAGTTGGCCTCGCGACAGCGGTTCGGGCGATAGTTCCTCAGCTGGCGTCGAACTCCGGACCACCCGTAACAGCTACCCGTTCGAGGTTCGCAATCCGAGCAGATATTCCTTCAGATGTTCGCCGACGATATGCAGCGGGTGACGTGTCTTCTCCAGACCGCCGATCATAACTGCTCCCTCAAGAGAGGAAATCATCACGACCGCGACTGAGTCCGGATCGATAGTCCTGAGCAGCTCGCCGTTTTGCTGGGCGCTGCGGACCAGATCGGCGATTCGAGAACGCCAGCCGGAAAGCGCGGCGCGGGCCTTGTTTCTCAGCATGGGATTTCCGTCGTCGCAATCGACGGCGGTGTTGAGCAGCGGACACCCTCCGGTCATCGTGCGAGGCGGCTCGCCGACGAAGTTCCGGACAAAGAGGAGCAGCTTTTCAAGGGGACTACTCTGTTCGGCCAGGCCGCGCTCGCGCGGCGCGTTGACCGCCTCCCAGGCGTAATCGAAGGCGGCCTCGGCGAGCTCCTGCTTGCTCTCGAAGTGGCGATAGATGCCGCCTTTTTCGAGACCTGTCGTCTCCATGAGATCCGAGATCGAGGCCCCGGCAAAGCCCTGTCGATTGAAGACCTGGGCGGCTCTTTGGATGATCCGCTGCCGAGTCTGGTCTCCTTTGCTCAATCTCGTAACTGACGCAGCGGTCTGCATTTCTTCTCCGGTTCAATTATAAAGCGACCGATCGGTCTCTTTCCACATCTTTAGCTGAGGTTAACCTTAGTGGCCACTCTAACCACCACAGCACCGATGGGTCTGGCGCCCGCACCGGTCATTGCCGCGGCCAGGCAGGTGAATCCATGGGCAGTGGCGTTGACGGTGACGCTGGCGACGTTCATGGAGTTGCTTGACACCTCCATCGCCAACGTCTCCCTTCCGCATATCGCCGGCGGACTCGGCCGCAGCTTCGACGAGACAACCTGGGTGCTGACATCGTATCTGGTCGCAAACGCTGTCGTGTTGCCGATGAGCGCGTGGTTGAGCCGCGTCTTTGGGCGCAAGCGTTATTACATGATCAGCGTTGCGCTTTTCACCGCGACTTCTTTTCTCTGCGGTATCGCGCCGAGCCTGAATTTTCTGGTGATCTTCCGCGTTCTGCAGGGGATTGGCGGGGGCGGGCTGGCTCCGGTTGAACAGGCGATTCTGGTCGATACTTTTCCGGCTACGAAGCGAGCGGCCGCGTTTGCTCTCTACAGTGTCGCGATTGTGACGGCGCCGGCGATCGGGCCTCCGCTGGGGGGGTGGATCACCGATAGCTTTTCGTGGCGCTGGGTCTTTTTCATCAACGTGCCCATCGGGTTGATCTCGCTCTTTTTCACGAGCCGGTTGGTGAGCGATCCGCCGGCGTTCAAGGCTGAGGTTACGGAGGCCAAGCGGCTGGGGAAGTTGCGCATCGACTACATCGGAATTTCGTTGATCGCGCTCGGCTTCGCGTTTCTTGAGGTAGTGCTTGACCGGGGCCAGATCGATGACTGGCTGGGCAGCCGATTCATCACCTCGATGCTGATCGCGGCGGTAGCCTGTCTCGCTTTCGCAATCTGGTGGGAGTTGCGAGCGCCCGACCCGGTCGTTGAGCTGGGGCTGCTCGGGGAGCGCAACTTCGCCATATCCAATATCTTCTATTTTCTCTTCGGATTTGTGCTCTTTGGCAGCACGACGATGATTCCGGAGATCCTCCAGAGCCTTTATGGCTACACCGCGACGGATGCTGGGCTGGTGTTGGGGCCAGGCGCTGCGGTCATCACCGTTCTTGCACCGATGGTCGCTGTGCTGACGCAAAAGGGAGTGGTCAAGCCGCGCTGGTTGATTGCTTTCAGCTTCGCGGTCGTCTCGGCCTCGATGTTTTACTATGGGTCGTTCAATCCGCAGACAGACTATCTCCACTATGCTCTGGCTCGGGCCTTGCAGGGCTTTGGGTACGCCTTTCTGTTTGTGCCGGTGAGCGTGCTGGCTTATTCGTATCTGCCTCCGGGCAAGAACAACAAAGGCTCGAGCCTTACCAACCTTGCCCGCAACTGGGGCGGCAGCTTCGGAGTGGCCTTCATCACGACGATGCATGAGCGGCGCATGGACGTGCATAGCGATCGGCTGTCGAGGACGGCAGATTTTGCGTCTCCGCTCTTTCATCCGCGCATTGACTCGCTCACCAAGACCTTTGAGCATCTGGGCTTTTCTCATGCCGACGCCGCACAACATGCACAAGGCATGCTTTACAGCCAGCTCAACGACCAGGCGAGTCTGCTGGGGTTTATGGACTGCTTTCACTATATGGCGGTGATTGCGCTGATCGGGATTCCGCTGGCGCTTATAACTAGAAGTTTCAGGCCGGGTGGCGAAGCGTCAGGTGGGCATTAGTATCCATTGGCGACGAGATATTCCAGCGTGATCTCGAACTCCTGTTTCTTTTCGCGCTCCAGACGCTGCTCGGCGAACTTCATCAGCACGTCGGCTTCGAGATTGATGGGCTGGCCGGCTTTTAACGAATGGAGATTCGTCGCAGCATAGGTGTGAGGGATGATCGCGACGCTGACGATGTCGCCCTCGGTCGTATCGGGTTCGAATCGAGCGACGGTGAGACTGATGCCCTCGATGGCGATCGAGCCTTTCTCCACGATGTATCGGCTGATCGAAGATGGCACGGAAATGCGCAACCACCAATCGGTAATTTGAGGGCGGGCGTTGGGATCGATCGGCGTTAGCGCGAGCAGAGTCCCGGTGCCGTTGACGTGGCCTTGCACGACGTGGCCACCGAGCGGAGTGCCAGCCGGAGTGGGAAGTTCGAGGTTGACCTTAGAGCCGGAAAACAGCGCGGTAAGCGAAGTGCGCGCGACAGTCTCGGCGGCCAGGTCGGCGTGGAAGACCGGTGCCTCAATGTCGAGCGCGGTGAGACACACGCCGCTGACCGCGACACTGTCTCCGGTATGCAGCTTCGCCGCGATCTCAGGAGACGCAATCGTGATGCGCTGCGAGCCCTCGCGCTTTTCGACAGAGACAATGGAGCCGACGTTCTCGATTAGGCCGGTAAACATGAATTCAGAGTAAACAGGGCAACGGGAATAGGGAAATCGGACGCACGTTTAAGCGTGCCAGGGGTCGTTCAGCCAGCCTTCGAAGGCAAAGTCTTCTCCAAACCGGTGGAGGACGAAGCCGTTGATTGCCGGTCTTTCTATCGGTGCGTCGGCGACAACTGGTTGTGCTTCCGGACCGAAAAAGGATGGCGCATAGAAGAGGTAAAGGCGATCAACGAGGCCGGCATCCAGGAAACTGGAGTTAAGCTGCGAGCCCGCCTCGATCATCAAGCTGGTCACTTGCATCTTGCCGAGTTCTTTGAGGACGCTAAGTAGCGATGGGTGAGTGTTGCCGGGATCCGATTCGATCTCTTTGACGGAAAGTCCGGCCGCCGACAGAGCCAGTCTTCGATTTTCGGGGACATTAGAGCAGAAGACCAGGACGTCGCGATCGGCCGAACGCAGCAACTTGGATTCGAGCGGGAGCCGCAGTTGGGTATCGAGCACAACCCTCAACAAGGGCCACGTTCGGGGCCGGCCGCTACGATCGGTGAGCAGCGGATCGTCGGCGATCACGGTGCCGATGCCAGTGAGCACAGCGTCGACCGAGTGGCGCAGATGATGGACCTGTTGTAGCGACTCGGGTCCGGTGATCCAGGAGATTTCTCCGGGTTTGCGAGAGGAAGGCGGCGGAGCGATGCGACCATCCAGCGTCATTGCGGCTTTCAGCGTGACATAAGGAATGTCCGTTCGAATATATTTTGCGAAGGCATCGTTGAGCCGGCGGGCTGGTTTCTGCAAGACGCCGACTGTCACCTCAATGCTCGCCCGGCGAAGCTTCTCGACGCCACGTCCATTGACCGCCGGATTGGCGTCGGCGGTGGCAACAACGACCCGGCCAACGCCAGCGGCGATGAGAGCGTCAGCGCAGGGTCCGGTGCGTCCGAAATGCGAACACGGTTCCAGCGTGACGTAGGCAGTCGCGCCGCGTGCGAGTTCGCCGGCCTCTCGCAGGGCAACTACTTCGGCGTGGTCGCGGTGGTCGTATTGGTGAAAGCCGGTACCGACCATCTGCCCGTCTCGGATGATCACACAACCTACGGTGGGATTCGGCGAAGCCAGACCTACGCCTCGCCGGGCCAGGCCGAGCGCCTGGGTCATCCAGCGCTCGTCGACGAGCGATTGCTCGATGCTAGCCACCGAGCAGCGACTCCACGAATGCGTCGCTGTCAAAGGGCAGCAGATCGTCAATCTTCTCGCCGACCCCGACGTAGCGGACGGGCAGATTCAGCTCGCGGGCGATGGCGATGGCGATGCCGCCCTTCGCTGTGCCGTCGAGCTTGGTGAGCACGATGCCGGTGACTCCAGCGGACTCGGTGAAGAGCCGCGCCTGCTGCAAGCCATTTTGGCCGGTCGTTGCGTCCATGACGAGAAGGACCTCGTGTGGGGCTGAGGGAATGATACGCTGTGCGGTGCGCCGCATCTTGTCGAGCTCGGCCATAAGGCTGTTCTTGGTGTGGAGGCGGCCGGCCGTATCGACGATCAGCACGTCTGTCGATCTCGCCTTGGCCGCCTGGAGCGCGTCGTAGAGTACTGCGGACGGATCTCCGCCCTGTTTAGTCTTGATCATTTCGACGCCACTGCGCTTGCCCCAGACCTCAAGCTGTTCGATGGCCGCGGCGCGGAAGGTGTCGGCGGCGCAGAGCAGGACGGTCTTCGCATCGCGACGGAAATAGGCCGCAAGCTTGCCGGTGGTGGTGGTCTTGCCGGTGCCGTTGACTCCGACCAGCATGATGACCAGCGGCGGATCGACTCTGGAGACTGGTCGCTGCTGCTCATCGAGGATGTGCTTCAGCTGGTCTTTGAGTAACTGCTTCAACTCGGCTCCATCCCGAATTCCAATGCGCAGCGCGCGTTCGCGCAACGCGGTGATGATTTCGGTCGTCGTCGAGACACCAAGGTCTGAGGAGAGCAGGACCATTTCGAGGTCTTCAAGGGCTGCTTCGTCGACCTCGCGGGTGAGGGCGATGACGCCTTCGATTTTTTCGCCCAGGCTGTCGCGGGTCTTGGTGACCGCCTGCTTCATGCGGTCGAAGATGGATTTCTTTTCGGGTTCGTTCAGGCTGCCAAAGAGGGTTTGAATCATGGAGGGACTGCTGTCCTTTGCGGCGAAGGCTGCCGCTTCCTTTGAGTCTAACAACTGCAGGTACGGAGCGGACTTGCCGATGATCTCTTAACGGCACCGAGATGATCGCGAATAAGGAGCAATGTTTTGAAAATCACTGTAGACCTCAATGATGAACGTCTTGTCCGAGCCCAAGAGCTTACTGGCATGACGGATTTGGCAGTCCTTCTCGACACTGCCTTGACCTCCCTGATCGCGCGGGAGAGCGGTAGGGCTTTGTCGAAATTGGGCGGCACCGAGCCGCAACTCGAGGACATACCTCGGCGGAGATCGAGATTTCGGAATATTAGGATTATCAGATCCGGGATAGACTGGCCTTCAGAGCCGCCAGCTAAATGCGTGAGCCGCAAAAATATGAGCCCGAGGTAATGCCGGATCCGCTGGCGACCGAGCCGGAGTTCGTCACCTCGGTCGACGGCCCTGTGGCGGTGCCAGAGGTTCCTAAAGGGCGTCGCGCGGCTGCCGCATTCATCTTCTTCACTGTGGCGCTGGACATGCTAGCTATGGGGATGATCGCGCCCGTTCTGCCTCGGCTGATCCTGAATTTTCTGCATGGCAACGCTGTCGATGGCGCCCAGATGCTGGGCGTCTTCGGGACGCTGTTTGCCGGTATGCAGTTCTTCTTCTCCCCGGTACTCGGTTCTTTGTCCGATCGTTTTGGACGCCGCCCGGTCGTATTGCTTTCGAACTTTGGCCTCGGCCTCGACTACATGCTGATGGCCTGGGCGCCGGTACTGGGCTGGCTGTTTGTGGGGAGGGTGATCTCCGGCCTGACGGCTTCGAGCATTCCTACAGCGATGGCGTACATGACCGATGTGACGCCACGGGAGAAGCGCGCCGCCGCCTTTGGCCTGTTGAACGCCGCCTTCGGCATTGGGTTTGTGCTGGGGCCGGCTTTGGGCGGGATTCTGGGCAATGTGAATCCCCGCCTGCCGTTCTGGGTGGCTGGCGGCCTGAGCCTGATCAATGGCATGTATGGGCTGTTCGTGTTGCCGGAGTCGCTCATCAAGGAGCATCGCAGTCCCTTCTCATGGAAACGCGCCAACCCGGTCGGATCGCTCTCGCTGATGAGCCGCAATCGCGTGCTGCTGGGAATTGCCGGCCTGCTATTGCTCGGCTACATCGCGCAGCAATCCCTGATGAACGTCTACGTTATCTACGCCGATTACCGCTATCACTGGTCGGATCGCACGGTTGGCCTGTCGCTGGCGCTGATCGGTATTTTCTCCGGTATCTACGGAGCGCTCCTGGTCAAGCGGGTCGTGGCCTGGCTCGGCGAGCGGCGGGCGATGGTGCTCGGATTCATCGGCGGCGCGACCGGCTATGCGATGTTCGGGCTCTCAGCGACCGGCGTGCTCTTCCTGCTGGCGATTCCGATACTGAACATGATGTCGTTCACCTGGCCGTCGGCGCAGAGCCTGATGTCGCACGAGATCGGACCCTCGGAGCAAGGGCAATTGCAGGGTGCGGTGAATAGTCTCCGCGGCATCGCCGGGCTCTTTGGGCCGGGGTTGTTCACCTACATCTTCAGCATGTCGATTGGGGCGCATGCTCCGGTTCATCTGCCCGGGATGCCGTTTTTTGTTGCTTCTGGAATGCTGATTGCCGGGTTGGGGTTGATGGTCGTGATTCGGCAGACGAGGAGTGCTTAGTGGTCAGTCTTCAGTTGTCAGTCTTAAGTCAAACGTGCGTTCTTACTGAGGGCTGATGACTGAAGACTAACAACTGGTATCATTCGTCTCTGCCTGGCCGCGCCATCAGTTCGCGCATTGCTTCCACCGGCGACTTCTGCGCCGACAGAATTGCCGCCATCTGTTCGGTGATGGGCATCTCGATCCCATGCTTCTTCGCCAGGCCACAAGCAGCAAAAGTGGTGCGGACCCCTTCGGCGACTTTGCCGTGGAGGCCTTCGAGAATCTCGTCCAGCTGCCTTCCCTTGCCGAGTTCGATTCCAACGAGCCGGTTGCGGGAGAGCGAGCCGGTGCAGGTCAGCACCAGATCGCCGATGCCGGAAAGTCCGGTGAGGGTTTCGCGGCGTCCTCCGCAGGCGATGGCGAGGCGCGTGATCTCGGCGATGCCTCGGGTGATCAAAGCGGCGGCGGTGTTGTGACCCAGGCCGAGGCCTGTAACCACGCCGGAAGCGATAGCGACGACGTTCTTGAGCGCGCCGCCGAGTTCCACGCCGACAACGTCTTCATTGGTATAGAGGCGCAGCGTCGCGCCGCTGAACTCGCGCTGGATCCGGGCTGCCAGGGCGTTGTCGGCAGAAGCGATGGTGAGGGCGGTCGGCGACCCGGCGGCGACTTCCTGGGCGAACGAAGGGCCGCTGAGGACACCGCACGGCCGGTCCAGGCTTTGCCTCGACAGCGTCTCCTTAATCACCTCACTCATGCGCAGCAGGGTTTGATCTTCGAGGCCTTTGGTTGCACTGACGATGATTTGACCGGCGCGCAAGAGCGGAGCAAAGCGCTCATAGGTCGCGCGAAGATGTTCGGACGGCACCACGCTGACGACGATTTGCGCTTCGCGAACGGCCTTTTCGGGGTCGGCAGTAATTTCAATGGCTGGCGGAAGAGGGAAGCCGGGGAGATAAGTCGTGTTCTCCCGCTGCTTGCGCAGGGCGTCGGCTGCTTCGAGCGAACGCGACCAGAGCGTGACCTCGTGTCCGCCCCGATTGGTAAGGTTGATGGCCAGCGCAGTTCCCCAGGCGCCAGCACCGAGAATGGCGATCCGGCTCACGATTTGGCCCTGCCGAAGCGGTATTCAGTGCCTTGCAAGAGCCGCGCGATGTTTTGGTGGTGTTTGGCGATCACGAGCAGAGGAACGAATACGATCACCGCCGTTAACAGCAGACTCGTCTGGCCGTGAGCGAGCAACAATGCGGCAATCGGAAAGACGACCGCTGAGATGATCGATGCCAGCGAAACGTAGCGCCAGATCAGAAAGACAACCAGGAATGCCGCGAGTCCGATGAGGGCGGCGACGGGCGAGAGCGCAAGAAAGACGCCGAAGGCGGTAGCGACTCCCTTGCCGCCTTTGAAGCGGAGCCAGACGGGATGCATGTGGCCGATGATGGCGAAGATAGCGGCGATGGCCTGTGCATCTTGCAGGCTTCGCGTCGAGCTTCCCAACCAGGCAAGAATCCACCCAGCCGCGACGACTGCGACGTAGCCCTTGACCGCGTCGAGCAGGAAGGTGAGCGCGCCGAGTCCCTTCGCGCCCGAGCGGACGACATTCGTTGCTCCGATATTTCCGCTGCCCTTGGTTCGGATGTCTTCCTTGCGGAAAGCGCGCACGAGCAGAAACCCGAAGGGAATCGAGCCAAACAGATAAGCAACCGCCGCGACAATCAGGTAAGTCTGAAAGGGCATTGCGCTCTTGAGTGTAGCAGTCCGCGGACGCTATTTCGCCCACGCCAGCCCGTCTGCGGTCTTGCCAGCGTCGATGAGCGTCTTTACTGTCCAGTCCGAAAGATCGATCACGGCGACCTGATTCTTCACATTGCATGAGACGTAGGCCGTGTGACCATCGGGCCGCATCAGGACTTCCTGCGGCGCGCTGGGTACGTCGATGGTCTTTGTCACTTTCAGCGTGGTCAGGTCGACTACCGCAACCTGGTTAGCCTGCGGCATAGTGACGAGCAGCCAGCGTCCATCCAGGGTCGAAGCGGTTCCGTAGCCGGGCGCAGCCAGCGGCACCCAGGTCTTGACCGTGTTGGTCGCCGTATCGATTACCGCGAGCTGCGGCTTGGTCTGGTCGGAGGTGAAGACCATGCGGTCGTCCTTCGAGATCGAGATGCGCTGAGTGGAAGGCGAAATCGGGATGACGGCGATCGTCTTGCGTGCCTTCATATCGAGCACGGAAACGGTGCCCGGCTTGACGTTGGCGGTGTAGCCGCGCAGGCCATCGTGAGAGATCGCCAGCATGTGGGAGTAGTCGCGGGTGGTTGGAATAGAGCCCACGATCTTCAGCATCTTCGGATCGATGATGGTGATGCTTTGATCAATTTCGGTGGTGACGTAGAGCAGCTTGCTGACCGGGTCATAGACGACGCAGTGGGGGCGAACTCCGTGGCCGAAATCGACTGTGCCGATCACCTTTTGCGAAGCGATATCGATGACTGACATGGAATGGCCGTCGGTTCCGGGCTTGGCGACGCCGGAGTTGCCGTAGATTGGCACATAGGCGATGCGACCGTCGGGCGAAGCGGCAACTTCATGGCCGGTGACCCCTCCAACCGGGACGGCGGCAATCTGCTTTGCGGTCGCTGGGTCGATGATGCTTAAACTGCGGTCTCCCTGGTTGGCCACCAGCAGATAGGGACCGGGAGTCGTTTTAGGTGGCGGAACATCCGCCGCGCTAAGCGTCAGGCAGGCTAAAGTCAAGGTAAGGGGGACGATTGAAAGGCGGAGCGACGCGGGTTTCAGATAGGCAAAATTTGGTTTCCACATGGCGAGATGAGGCTATCACGGAGCGGGTCCGGCAAGAGAAGTTGGTACCCGGTTCAAAGTTCGGACAAGGCTGGCCGACGCTAAGGCCCAGAGCATTTTGCATTCCGAATCGGCCTTTTCCGGCGTGGCGATGGCTCGATCCTGATAGTCGCTCAGTAACTGCTTCTCGGTCGACTATGCCGCGTGTTATCCTCCATGCCAGCGGGAGCTTCCTATGAACAATCCAGCGCAATCGGTATCGCTTGGCGACGCGTCGTTAGTGTGGACGCGCTGGTTCGCGCGCTCAATCGCGCCCCGCAAGCATTTTCGGGTCCTCCCCACCCGGACGCGTCCCAGCCTTTTTGGCGATTAGTCTTCTCCGCGCCTATGGCGCTCACCCGACTCATTCCTGCCGTGATTGCCCCATCGAGGGCGATTGCAGCGACGAGTTGCAGCCTCATCCACCGGCACTTGCGAGGAGAGACATCATGCAAAACGCTACTCAGATACTTGAATTTCCTTCGGTGAAAACCAGCGTTTCCAATCAGTATGGGCCAAAGATCCTCGGTCCCCTTCCAGGCCCGAAGGCGTGTGCGGTCATCGAGGCCGACGACCGCCTGATCTCGCCCAGTTACACGCGCTCCTATCCCATGGTTGCGAAGCGCGGCCGCGGATGTCGCGTGGAGGACGTAGATGGCAATGAATTCCTCGATTTTGCCGCCGGCATCGCGGTTACTTCGACGGGACACTGCCATCCGGAGGTGGTTGCGGCCATTCAAAAGCAGGCAGCCGAACTCATTCACATCTCAGGAACGGATTTTTACTATGAGAGCCTGGTGACTTTCGCCGAGCGGCTTTCGGCAATTGCTCCCATGCCCGGGCCGCACCGTTTCTACTATGGCAACTCTGGCGCGGAGGCGGTCGAGTGCGCGCTCAAGATTGCGCGCTACCATACCAAACGGCAGCACGTCATCGCCTTCTTCGGAGCATTTCATGGCCGTACGATGGGCGCGCTTTCGCTGACCGGTTCGAAGCCGCAACAGAAGCGCCGCTTTTCGCCGCTGGTGCCGGGTGTGACTCACGTTCGGTACCCGTATGTGTATCGCGGATGCAGCGGCGGCCCGGAAGCAGAGGAGGCGTTCGCCCTTGACTGCGCCCGCTACATCGAAGAGCGGTTATTCCGTACCACCATCGCTCCGGAAGAGGTCGCGGCGATCTTTATCGAGCCGATCCAGGGAGAAGGCGGATACGTAGTCGCCCCCACCATCTTCATGCAAGAGCTACGGCGTATCTGCGATAAGTACGGGATTCTGCTGGTTGCCGACGAAGTGCAGTCGGGCGCCGGACGCACCGGCAAATGGTGGGCGATCGAACATACGGGGGTCGAGCCGGATATCGTCTGCATGGCGAAGGGCATTGCTTCGGGCATGCCGCTCGGCGTGTGCATGACCCGCGCCGAGATTATGGACTGGGTTCCGGGCTCGCACGCATCGACCTTTGGCGGCAACCCGGTCTCGATCGCCGCCGCATTGGCGACGATGGACATCCTCCAACGCGAGGCGATTTCCAACGCGGCCGTCATTGGCGAAGAGATGCTGACCCGGCTGCGGGATTGGCCGGCCAAGCATCCCATTGTTGGCGATGTTCGGGGACGAGGCCTGATGATTGGCGTCGAGGTCGTCAAGGACCAGGCCTCGCGCGAGGTCGCCGGACCATGGCGCGACCGGATCGTAGAGCTGGCCTTTGAGCGCGGCCTGCTGATTCTGGGGTGTGGCGAGACTTCCATCCGGCTGGCGCCTCCGCTGATCGTCAATACTCATGAGGCGGAGATTGCGCTGGATATTCTGGAGGAATGCGTTTCGGTGGTGGAAGACGAAGCGCAGCAGGGATTGAGCAAACCCTAGTCCCTGGCAGCCAGCGACCAAGGAATCGGGCGCCGAATTTCTTTGGAACCGTAAGCACGGGTTCGGCGTACTAACCCCCAGGCATAGAACTGTTTCGCGGGAGGCTCTTGCGCATGCCCCATCTGTTGTCGATCTGGTCGAACTCGCGGGGCCGTCTGGGGGCGCTGATGCTGGTGTTTTGCCTGGGCGCTTGTGTCGCTGTGCGCGCCGAAGGCCGCGATATCGTCGAATTTGGCAATGACATCGTGGTCCATGAGGGTGAAGAGGCGCACGATACGGTCTGCTTCCTGTGCTCGATCGAGGTCGATGGAACGGTTCATGGGGACATGGTGGCCTTTCTGGGCAACATTCACGTGCGTGGCCACGCAGAGCGCGATGCGGTCGTCTTTCTGGGCAACATAACGCTTGGGGAGAATGCGAGCATCGATCGCGATGCGGTTGTCTTTGCAGGCAGCCTGCGTAGCCCGCCCGGATCGTCGGTCGGCAATGACCGGGTGGTCTTTCCGTTCGCCCTGTTCCTAGTGCCGTTCCTGATATTCGGTGGAATTCTTGGCTTGATTGTCTGGGCGATCAGGGCCCTTGTCTATCGAGACCGGCCGGTATATCCGATGCCACCTCCCCGCTTCTAGCTGCTGAATCCCAGCGGCTCGTTGCGGAAGGCAAGGGGTACGGATTAGGTTCGGACGCCAGGAAATCTCTCCGAATACATTCTTATTTTTTCCCGCATCTGTATGCTAGCCGCGAATGCAGCGTGTCCTGTTGTTTGTCAATCCGGTTTTCGAGCAGCGGTGGGTCCATCGCGACGCCATCGCTCGCATTGCCGTGTTGCTCGGGTCGGGAGGGCGTTCCGTCGAAGTGGTTCAGACGCTCTCCGCGCAATCCGCGGGCGAGCAGGCCCGGCAGGGTATCGAGGAAGGCTTCGACACCATCCTTGTCTGCGGCGGCGATGGCACAGTCTTTAACGTGATTCAGGGAGTTGCGGGGACTGAGATTCCTGTCGGGATCCTGCCGTTCGGCACCGGCAACGTGCTGGCCCAGAATCTCGATCTGCCTCGCAACCCGGTCGAAGCCGCGGACAAGCTGCTTCATGCTCATCCCCGGCGTATCCCGCTGGGGCGCATCACTATGAATGTGACGGATGTGCCGTCCACTTCAGCTGGCCGTGGCCGCCGCACTCGGACCAAGAGCTGGTATTTCACCATGGCGGCCGGCATGGGGCTGCATGCGTCATTGATGAATATTGCCGAGGGATGGGGCAAGCGAGGTATCGGAAGGGCATCGTATTTCCTGGCTGGAGTCAGCCTGCTTCTGCGCCATCGTATCCAGCCCTTCGAGGTCGAGGTGACTCCGACCGCGGGCGGGAAATATCGCCAGCGCGTCTGCGAGGCGATCGCGGTCCGGGTGGCGGAGTTGAATCGATGGCGCCCCGGCGGAAGCCTGGAGGACCCTTTGCTGCGACTGGCAACCGTCGATGCTACCGGCAGGTGGGGGCTGGCGGAGGCGAGTTTTCGTGCCCTTGCGCGGACGGAATCACGGAACGGCAACATCGCGCCTTCGCGCACTTCCGCACCTGCCTCGGTGCATTATGTGGATGCTCTGCGCGTGGTGTGCCGGCCGCTGCCGGACTACGAATATCAAAGCGGAGTGCTCGCAGAGGCAGATGGCGAAGTGCTGGGAGCGTCTCACGCGGTCATCGAGATGGCCAGGGAGTCCTTCTATCTGCTTTGGCCGTGAGGCGGCCAAGAGTCCGCAACTCGCACCCTGTGAGTGGCGCTTCCAAAACCAGCCATCACTGGCCATCGAATTAAGCTAGCTGGGCTATGCTTCTAGTGTATGGAGACTTCCCTGCTTTGGCGGACCCTCGGTCACTTTAGGCGGGCAGTGGTGAGGTCTTTGTCTCATGATGTTTTCACCACCGCGAAAGCGGCTGCCTACTCCGCCATCCTGAGTCTTTTTCCCGCGCTCCTGGTCCTGAATACGCTTCTCGCTCTTACACCGGCGACGGGCACCGTCACCGGCGAGATTCGCACGATTCTGTCCCAGGTGCTTCCCTGGGACACGATGGACTTGGTGCAGGATTATTTTCTCAGCAGCCACGCCCATTCATTGAGCGTGTTGTGGTCGGCTTCGCCGGTGGCAATCTTTGCGGCGATGGGCGTACTGCAGTCGCTGATGGAGGGATTTCGGCGGGCCTACCGGCTGCCGAGACATCTGTGGAACTTCTGGCGGTCGCAAGCCGTTGCGGCCGCACTCATCCCGATCTGTCTCGCACCGATGTTCTTCGCCACCGCGCTCATCGTCTTCGGTCACCAGATCGAATCCTGGATGGTCGGCAGCTCGGACCACGAGCTTCGTTTTTATGTGCTGGTGCTTTGGAGAATGGTGCGCTGGGCGATCTCCGTCATCACAGTTGTTGCGGTGATGACCGTGCTCTACCACTTCGGCACGCCGCGGACCCATAGCTGGAGGTGCTCGCTGCCGGGGGCAGCCATGGCCACGTTGACGTGGTTCGCGGCCACCCTTATTTATGGCTGGTACGTCACCCGCTTCACGGCCTATATGGTCGTCTACGGCTCGCTGGCTGCCGCCATCGCCACTCTGGTCTGGCTCTATATTACTTCTTTGAGCATTCTGATTGGGGCGGAGTTCAACGCCCAGATATTTCCCAAAGAAGGGCTTACGCGGCCTCGGCGTCACCGCAAGACGGACGAGGTTGTTTCCTCGGCCTTTCATTAGTTCAGATATAGGCTGAAGAGTAAACTAATTTAGTGCACATGAGCGAGACTCCATGTGCGTGTTTGGGGGAGTGAATGAGTTCCTTGGTGAGTTCGACCGCGGCGGGACCTGAGCAAAGACGCCGGGCGAAAATTGTCGCTACGCTGGGACCCGCATCGAACAGTGAGCAGGCGTTTCGCCAGTTGGTGCGCGCAGGTCTGGACGTGGCCCGGCTGAATTTTTCCCATGGTATCCATGCGGAAAAGCTGAAGCTCATCGAGATGGTGCGCGAGGTCGCCCGGCAGGAAGAAAAATCGATCTGCATCATGGCCGACCTTCAGGGCCCCAAGATCCGCACCGGCAAGCTGGAAAACGGCACTCCGATCCAACTTGAGGCGGGGCAGACGCTCACCATCACGCCGCGTGACATAGCGGGGAACGCAACGCTGGTCAGCACCACCTTCACGACCCTGGCGGAAAATCTGGAGCCCGGCTCTCGCATTCTCTTTGCCGACGGCCTGATCGAGTTGAGTGTTCTTAGCGTCCTTGGCGAAGACGTCGAGTGTACGGTGATCAACGGCGGCTTGCTAGGCGAGAAAAAAGGCATTAACCTTCCGGGAATCCCTGTCCGCGTGCCTTCATTGACTGAGAAAGACGAGATCGACCTGGAGTTTGCCGTCCACAGCGGCGTCGACGCGATCGCGGTTTCGTTTGTCCGTACCGCTGACGACGTGCGCCATGTGAAAGAGCGCATCGCGGCACTGGGCGCCGATACCTGGGTGATCGCCAAGCTCGAAAAACCCCAGGCCATCGAGAATCTCGAGAGCATCCTGGAGATCGCCGATGGCGTAATGGTGGCGCGCGGCGATCTGGGCGTCGAGATGCCTCCGGAAAAAGTTCCAGCAATTCAGAAGCATGTCATTCGTCGAGCCGCCGAGTATCGCAAGCCGGTCATCACCGCGACGCAGATGCTTGAGTCGATGATCGAGAACCCGCGCCCCACCCGCGCCGAGGCCAGCGATGTCGCCAATGCCATTTATGACGGTACCGATGCGGTCATGCTGTCGGCTGAGACGGCGGCGGGCAAGTATCCAGTGGAAGCGGTCAAGATGATGGCCAAGATCGTGCTCGAGACCGAGAACCAGGTGCGTGAGTCTTCGATCGATGCGCCGGCCCTCGCCTCGCACGGCCACCCGCACCTGTCGATCGCCGAGACCATTTGCGAGTCGATGGCCCATGCGGCCGAGGACCTCGACATCAGCGCCATTGCCGTCTTCACCGAGACCGGCGCGACTGCCCGTCAGCTCTCGAAATATCGCCCGCGCCCGCAGATTTACGCGCTCTCCAGCATCGACGTCGTGATCAATCGCATGACTTTGCTGTGGGGTGTCGTACCCGTTCTCTGCGCAAAGAACTACACGACCGAACAAATGATCTTCGAAGCTGAACGTATCCTTGAGGAGAAGGGCTTCGTGCACGCACGGCAGATTCTCGGGATTGTCGCCGGGACCCGCACCAAGACGGGGTCAACCAACTTTCTACGGCTGCATGTGCTGGGCGACGCCATTTCCGAACAGGCTCCTCTGGCGCAGGAAGCCGAGCTGGCCGTCCATTGATTTTGGATAAGCGCTCGGTATCAGGCGCTTTCCCCGCAAGGAACCAGCCTGAAGGCAGAGCTCTCCATCGATAGCCGGACTCCGCTGAAAGAGGACTATTGTCAGTATTCGACGATTACCGTGAAGAGCTGGAGAAGCACGAGTTCATGATGGGAACAGTCCGCGGCAGGCTGGCCGTATCGCTTGATCGGCTAACCGACGCGCTGATACTGATCGGCCAGCACGGCGTCTATTGCACCTCGAGCCGCAATCCCGCCGTACCCGCCCTTGACCTGCAGGTGGTGCTGAGTGAGATCAAGGGCGCGAAAGAGCTGGTGCAGTCGGTAATGGAAGGGCTCGCCGCAAAACGATAGCCTTGGCTTACTCCGCCGTCACCGGCACAAATACGTCGGTGCTTTCCCAAATGAGGTGCAGCTGGGTCTTCTTGCCGTGGGTGTCTTCGAACTTGATGGCGAACTGCTCGACCGGCGCGGCAGGCGCTTTCCCCCGCTTCATGTCGGTGCGTCCAAGGTCCTGGTCCTGGTTGTAGACGGTGCCCCACTGCTTGGTCTGCTTGTTGACGATCAGCTTCCAGGTGCTCTCGGAGGGCAGGGAATAGATAGTGTAAGTTCCGGCCGGAACGGTCAGGTCGCCAATCTTCAGGTTGACTGGAGTTGTGAGTGTGGTGGCGGCGTTGGCGCCCGTCCGCCAGACCTTGTCATAGGGAACCAGTTCGCCCATGATCTTGCGCCCACGCATTGACGGTGCGCTGTAATCGATGGTGATGAGCTTGCCTTCCAGCATTTCGCTAGCCTGCTGCGGCGGGCTGGGAAGTTTCTTGCCGTTATCGTTGGCGGGGGAGGCTTGCTGGGCGTGAGCGGTGGGGGCGGCTAATGCGCCGAGCATCAGCCCGGTAGCGAGCGTGCCGAAGAGGGTATATACGAATTTCCGTCGCAACATGATAGTTCCTCAAGGGGGAAGAAATGCGGGGCCGTCACCGACCACCATCCGAAGGCTACACTATTCCGGCGGCGGATTCTCGCGGTCGACGACGGAGCCGTAGTATCCTTGGAGAAGAGCGCACCCGTAGCTCAGATGGATAGAGCGAACGCCTCCGAAGCGTTAGGTCGCAAGTTCGAATCTTGCCGGGTGCACCATCCTCCTCGGTTCCCAGACATATTAAATATGGCAGGAGACTGCGCCGCGCTTCTCCAGGTACTTCTGGTGGTACTCCTCGGCCTTCCAGAAGGTCTGCGCCGGGACGACCTGGGTCACGATCGACTTCCTGAACTTCTGCTCCGCCGTCAGTTTTTCAATGACCTTATTTGCAGTGGCTTCCTGCTCGGGGGAGTGGAAGAAGATCGCGCTGCGGTACTGCGTTCCCCAGTCGGGGCCCTGGCGGTTGACCTGGGTGGAATCGTGAAGCTCGAAGAAGGCCTCCAGCAACCGTTCGTAGCTTACTTTCTCTGGGTCGAAGGTCAGCTCGACGACCTCGGCGTGGCCGGTGCGGTCGGTGCAGACTTCTTTATAGCTGGGGCGCTCGGTTTGGCCCCCTTCGTAGCCGACGGCGGTTTCGATGACTCCGGGGATGCGGCAGAATTCAACTTCAACTCCCCAGAAACACCCCGCTCCAAATGTCGCTTTTTCCATGATTTCTCCTGTTTTGATTAGATGAAGATGGGGGAACTTGGTTACTTCCTGACAGACTGTGAGTCACCGAGCAGTCCTCTTTCGCGGTTTCGGCGCGGTTTTGAATCCGCTCTTAAACGCCTTCTTTCGCGGAGGCACAACCGAAACCGGAGGCGCGGACAATCGCGAGCTGGGGCGAATTCCCCGAGCAGCTCGCTGCAACGCCAGCACTTCGTCGGCGGTCAGCTCACGCACCTCACCGGGCTCAACATCCAGTACCAATGGCCCATAACCCACGCGGCGGATTTTTTCGACAAAATGGCCGACCTCCTCAAACATCTTGCGGATTTCTCGGTTGCGGCCTTCGGTGAGGGTGACTTCGTACCACGGGTTTTCGGCGTCGCGGACGCGGCGGATTCCGGCCGGCTGGGTCAGAACGCGGCCGAGCTTCTCTTCTTTCGTGCGGCCTTTGTCGATCATGATGCCGGCGCGCAGCTGGTTGAGCTCTTCGTCGCTGGGCTTGCCGCTGATCTTGACCAGGTAGACTTTCTGCACTTTGTTGGCGGCGCGGGTGAGAAGGTTAGCGAGTTCGCCGTCGTTGGTCATCAGCAGCAGGCCTTCGCTCCGGTAGTCGAGGCGGCCGACGGGAAAGACGCGAGGCTGGCCGGGAAAGAACTTCATCACCGTTGGGCGCCCCTCGGGGTCGCTGGCGGAGGTGATGTAGCCTTTGGGCTTGTTGAGCACTGCGTAGCGCAGCCGATTGGTTCCCTGACCGGGCTTGGCGAGCAGCTTGCCGTTGACGCGGATGTGGTCGAGCGCAGCATCTGCCTTGGCGCCGAGTTCGACGACGGTCTGGCCGTTGACCTGGACGCGGCCTTCGGTGATCAGCTCCTCGGCCTTGCGACGAGAGGTGACTCCAGCGGCGGCAATGATCTTTTGCAGGCGCTCTTCGTGACGGGCGGGTACGAATTTCACCGCTTCGGTCGGTGTTGCTTCAGGCTCCTCCGGCGGCGGGTCAGAATCGGCGCGAAGGTCGGGCTCGGCATCGGCTTCCACCAAATTCATCGGGGCCGCCTTCCTCGATGCCCGCTTCTTAGCCGTGGGTGACATGGCCCTCCTCGGCGTGGTGGGTCGGAGCATTTGACGGGTTTTCGGCCGGGGAATCGGTGCCTCCCACTCTTGCCGACGATGGATCTGTCGTCAAGGATGGGATATCCTCATCAGCGGCTACGGGATCTGTGGCCACGGGTTCGCCATCATCGACGTTTCCGCCGGACGTCTCGTCCCCTGCGCCTGTTTCGAAGGGTAGATTGGCTGCATCAGGTTGGACTTCGGCGCTCTCATCCTCGCCTATTTCTATGTCTCCGGCGAGCTTCTCGAACTCCTCGATGCTGGGTAACTCGTTCAGGTCCTTGAGGCCGAAGCGAAGCAGGAATTCGCGTGTAGTTTTGTAGAGGATTGGCCGGCCGATGACCTGCTTGCGTCCGGCGGTAGTGATAAGCTTGCGGCTGACCAGGCTGCCAAGCACGCCGCTCGAGTTGAACGCCGCGAATTTCGGCGACCTCGGGCGCGGTGACGGGCTGCTTGTAGGCGATGACTGCCAGCGTCTCCAATGCTTGAAGGGAGAGCTTCATCGGCGACTTGAGGCTCTTCACGAAGGAGCGGACGGCGTCGTGATACTCCGGTTTGGTGGCGATGCGGTACCCGCCGGCGACCTCGCGAATCTCCATGCCGCGGTCGCTGGTCGAGTATTCCTCAATCAGGTCGTCGACGATGGCTTTGATCTGTTCGCGGACCTGGCGTTCGCGCTGCCGGGCGGCGCGTTTTGCGTCGGCTTCGGCGGCCGCCAGATCGGCGGTCGTATCCGGTTGTTCGCACTTCTCCTGGTCGATCGGCAACGCCATCTCCGCCAGTTGGTTCGTGTTGCCTGCGAGGAAGTTTTCGGCATGGAGGTAACCCCCGTCGATCTGCGACTCGACGCCTTGTTGCGTTTCGGGTTCTGGTTCGGGAGGAGGGAGCTCCTGCGCGAAGATTCCGGCAAATTGTGCCAGCGTAACTGGTTCCTCGGCCGCGTAGATGACGGCCTCTATTTTCGCCTTTAGACTCATCTTCTCAACAATCGTGCACGGCACAGCCGCGCAGTGGGCGCCAAAGGAAACGGCGCTCCGGTAACTATGTTTCATAGTACCGGAGCGCCGAATCTAACGCCGTGCGCGGTCCCAGCGCGGAAGATCAGTGCGAGACAAACTGATTCAGCGTCCAGAACAGTCCGGCCGAGAGCAGTGCGGCCGCAGGCAGAGTGCACACCCAGGCCAGTGCGATGTTACGGATAGTCAACCATTGCAGGCCGCTCCCATTGGCGACCATCGTTCCCGCCACCCCGGAAGAGAGTACATGGGTGGTGCTGACCGGCAAATGGAGCTGGTCTGCGGCGATGATCGTGATCGCAGCGACGATCTCAGCGGAGGCGCCCTGCGCGTAAGTGAGATGGTCTTTGCCGATCTTCTCGCCCACGGTGACAACGATCCGCTTCCAGCCAACCATGGTGCCCATGCCAAGCGCGAGCGCCACGGCGACCTTCACCCAGCCGGGGATGAACTTCGTCGCGGTATCGATGTGCTTCTTGTAGTTCGCCAATTGTGCCGTTTCGGTCGAGTCGAACGCCGGCTTACCCGACTTCGCCATAAGCCGCAGCGTCTCACCCTCGACATACATGTCATTGCGAACGTTCTGCTGCTGGTTGGCCGGGATACCCGCCAGCGACTTGGCATCGGTGACGGCGGTGGATATCTGAAGAGCCAGATCGTGCGCGGCAGTCAGAGTGACTGGAGCAATCTGTTTCGTTCGAATGTAATTGGTCAGGTCTTCGCGGGGGTCGGTAGAAACGGCGCCGGGAGTGGCATGGCTAGCCAAAACGTTGGCCGCCTGTTCCGACACTGCGGCGAAATCCTGGATCTGTCCTGGGCCAACCGCGTGATTGAGCGCGTAAACCGTCGGGACGGTTCCGATCAGTATCAGCATGATGAGTCCCATGCCCTTTTGGCCGTCGTTGGACCCATGGCCGAAGCTGACGGCGCCGCATGTAAACCACAGAAGCGCCCGAATCCACATAGGAGGAGGGGCGTCGCCTTCTGGCGCCTTATAGAGTGCAGGAACCTTGACGACCGCCTTCAGCAAAAGCAGTAGGAGCATCGCCAGGACAAAGCCAAAAACAGGAGAAACCAAAAGCGCCCTAAAAACTCCGCCTGCTTGCCCCCAGTCGACGCCGCTGGTACCGGAACCCTTGGGGCTCATCAACTGGTTGGCGAGGCCAACGCCGATGATGGAGCCGATCAGGGTATGCGAACTGGAAGCCGGCAACCCGAGCCACCAGGTACCCAGGTTCCAGAGGATGGCCGCGATCAGCAGGGCGAAAACCATGGCGAAGCCAGCTCCGTGGCCGACCTGCAGGATCAGTTCCACAGGGAGCAGGGAGATGATGGTGAAAGCCACCGCGCCCGAGGAGGTCAACACTCCAATCAGGTTCAGCATGCCGGAATAAACCACGGCGATATGCGGTTCCATGGAATGGGTGTAGATCACCGTGGCCACTGCGTTGGCGGTGTCGTGGAATCCGTTGACAAACTCGAAGCCGAGCGCGGTGAGCAGTGCAACACCCAATAAAACATAAGGCCAGATGGTCTCAAAGTGTCCGCCTCCCTCCAGGTCGGAGGCAAGGTGAAAGCCCGCATAGGCGAACCCGCCGACAAGCACGATGCCGAAGATGATCATCCCGATGGCGCCAGGTGATTTGTTGAGCTTTGAATGGATCGCGTTTGGCGTGGCGACCGCGGCGGCACTCTGTGTTTCAGACATGGGGGGAACTCCGAGAGAGATTCTTAAGGGACGCTAGCAGCATGCGTCGATAAACACGATAAAAAACGTCCGCCACAAGTGTGAAAATTCGATGAATTCCATTCCGCAGCGCCAACGGTTAGAGGCTGAAACTAAAGAGCCTTAGGGACTTGTTACCTGAACACTGCAGACGAAGTTTTTGACGAATCCCTGGCTCTTTGGCGACCTCACAAACACATTCCCCAGCCTGCGGATGTTATTTTTCAACCAGCAACTTAGCTGCGGAAGGGGCATAGCTTCCATCAGCTTTGGAGGGTGGAAAACCGCCAAATGGGGAGTGCAGGAATACATCATGTAGAGCTGATTGCGCTGGCGTTGCTGCTCGCAACGGCCATGCTCACTACCCTGGCCCGGCGCTTCCAGACACCCTACCCGATTGTGCTGGTGATCGGCGGGCTGCTGCTGTCTTTGCTCCCCAGATCGCCGCACATTTCCCTGAGCCCGCACCTGGTATTCCTGGTGTTCCTGCCGCCGCTGGTCTTTTCGGGTGCTTTCAATACCTCCTGGCGGGATTTTCGGTCGAACCTGCTGAGCATCTCCATGCTGGCTTTCGGACTGGTGGGATTTACGGTAGCCGGGGTTGCGATTCTATCGGATTGGCTGCTGCCTGGCTTCGATTGGCGGATGGGCTGCGCTCTAGGCGCAGTGGTTTCGACCACGGATACCATTGCCGCCATCGCGATCGCCAAACGCCTTGGACTGCCTCGCCGCATCAGCGACCTGATCGAGGGCGAAAGCCTGATTAACGATGCCAGCGGCTTACTGGCCCTGCAGTTTGCCGTCGCCCTGGTGGTCACCGGGGAGCGGCCGACGCTGACCAAGGGCATGGCGGAGATGATTGGGCTGATCGCCGGAGGCATCGTGGTTGGGCTTGTTTCCGGCAAGCTTATCCACCTGCTGCAGCGCAGGATCGACGATCCTCCGGTGGAGATCACGGTTACCCTCATCGCGCCTTATCTCGCCTACCTGAGTGCGGAGGCCCTGCACTGCTCCGGCGTGCTGGCGACCGTGGTCTGTGGGCTGTACCTTGGCCGCAAGCGTTCCGAGATACTCTCCACCTTTGCGCGCCTCGATACCTCGGCGGTGTGGAACACCCTCGATTTTGTCCTGAATGGCGTGCTCTTCATCATGATCGGCCTGCAACTGCCCTATATTCTTGAGGGAATTGAAGGCATAAGCCGGCTCGAACTGTTTTTCGACGCGGCGCTCTTCAGCGCTATGGTCATCGGGCTGCGGTTGCTCTGGATGTATCCCGGGGCCTGGACTTCGTATTGGATCCGGACCCGGATCCTGGGCAGGACGGAGAAGCCGCCGCGCTCCAAAGAGGTCTTCCTGCTCGGCTGGACGGGCATGCGAGGGGTTCTGGCGCTTGCTGCCGCCATCTCTCTGCCGGAATCACTCAATAACGGCCAGCCTTTCCCGCAACGCAACCTCATGCTGTTTCTTACGTTTTCGATCATCTTGACTACCCTAGTGATTCAGGGGCTTTCGTTGCCCGCGATCATTCGCAAGCTCGCGATCAGCGGAAGCCCATGCGAGGATGCCGAGCTGGTCCGCGCGCGGCGCGCCATGTTCGAGGCTGCGCTGCACTGTCTTGACGCGATGGAAGATCATAAGAAGCCCGGTGACGACTGGATCGTCGAAGACCTCGCTCATCACTACCAGCAGCGACTAAACCTCGTCAGTGAAGACGCCTCGGAGGCGCAGAACGCCCGGCGCAGCGATTACCGGCAGTATCGGACCATCTCAAGGTATCTGCGGTCGGTCGAGCGCGCGGCGCTCATCGAGCTCTGGACACAAAACGAGATCAACGACGAGGTGTTGCGCGAGCTGGAACGGGAGCTTGATCTTGAGGACGCGCGCTTTGCCTCGCTTGGGCACTGAGTTGTCCGGGGCAGTCAGGCCAGCCGGATGCGGCTCACCAGGAAATTCGCAATAGTGCGAGCCCCTGTCGCGGCAAATCGAGCGTGGTTTGAAATCGGCTGTCGTTCAGGGCGTTCCAGGCGGGTGAGCCGTCGAGCTGGAGCTGCCCGGCGGCTTCGAGTTGGCGATACTGCGCAGAGGTCGGCTGTTGCGGACTGCCTATGCTTTGCCACGCAGTGAAACTGTTGCTGTGGATCGCGTTGACACGGAAGGTCTCGACCAGAGCGCGTTTTGCGTCCTCGGGTAATCCGCTGACGGTCAAGTGAACTGAGGAGGAGGGAGCGTAAAGATCATCGTCGCGGTAGTTGAAGAGAAGAATGTCGACTTCGCGTTCCTTCCGGGTGGCAATGGCGTCGATATCCGACTGGGTGCGGACTCCGGCGGCTTCGATCTGCGAGGCGGAGATAGCCTGCTGATTCTTGACGGAAAGGCGACTTGGCCCGAGTAGTCCCAACATGCGGAAGGCGTTGAGCACAGGCTTGTCGATTCCGTTGGTTGCGAGTTCGCGGAGGCCTTCAAAATAAGGCTGATCGTCGAACTGGAAGGCCCAGGTGACCGTCCCCGCCAGATTAACGCCATCCTGTTCTGCGAGCTTGACGGTGCTCTTATAGGCGAGCGCGGTGTAAGCAGCGTAGAGCGGGCCGTTGCGGTAGCCGTTCTGCGGATTGTCTTTCGCCGTGCAGGCGGCGCATCCCTCTGGGTCCCACTCGCCCATGATGATTGGAGTCTTGCGCCACTCGGGGAAGCTGGCGACGATCTCGAAGCCCCGGTCGATGGCTGAGAGCTGGTTGCTCATCCCCATCTGGACGTGGTCGCCAACCCACCTTGGCGAGCCTTTGGGATGGAAGCTGATGAAGGCGAGCGGGGCTCCGGTCTTGCCGGTCGCGGCGTTGGCGCCGTGCGCGCAGTGATTGAGGAATCCTCGCAGGAAGTTTGCTGCCTTGTCATTAACCGGACCGGTCGAGTCCGGACCGCCGATGCGGGCATAGGGCACGGCGCGAAGCACGCCGGCTGTCGAGTAATCGTAGAGCTTGAAATATTCCTCGGGCGTGCCGTGCCAATAGGCGATGTCCGGCTCGTTCCATACTTCCCAGAGCCAGGTCTTGACGGCGTCGTCGCCGTAACGTTCGCGAAGATGCTGGGCGAAGCGATATACCAATTCGCCCCACTTTTCATAGTTTTTGGGAGGGTAACTCCATCCGGTAAAGAGGCTGCCTTTGGGAAAGCTATGCCGGTAGGGAGGAGGGCCGGTTGTCATGGCCTCGGGCATGAATCCGAGCTCGACCAGCGGGCGGACTCCTGCATCGCGATAGGCGTCGAAGATGCGGTCGACGATCGTCCAGTCGTAGACCGGATTTCCGCTGGCATCCTCGGTATACGCATTCGTCGATCCCCACTTGAGGGAGCCTTTGCCGTCGCCGCTGGTGAGCAGGTTGTGGGTCCGGATGTAGACGGGAACCGGGCTGAGGTCGGCGAGCTCGCCCAACAACTTCCGGCCGTTGGCGCTATAGGTGAAGTTGGGTTCGTCATAGCCGAAGTAGCTCCAGGCGCGCGGCATCGTTCCGCTCGTGGTTGAAGCGTCGACGGTTATCTCTATCGGGGCCGGAGATTCCTGAGCGCATGTCGTCGTGAGCATTGCCGCGCAGACGATGGCCAGACGATTCAGAAGGAAACGTTTTCGCATGAGGCGGATTATATGGCAAAGGGTCGGTCGATTCGGACAGGCCGCTGCGCCGGAGACTCCGGGCCTCAGGCTATTGCAGCCGGTTCCACTTTCTTCGCCAGACCGCTCCTGCGAGCAGGAAGAGCAACGCCACGCCGATGGCGGCGAGCGCGTGCATCCTATGGTTGAGGTGCAGGGAGAGCGCAGCGTCGAGCAGCCAGACGCCCGAGCCGATATACCAGAGCCAATAGTTTCGCAGCTGGGAGTAAGCAGGCCTCAACTGGGAGCCTCGAGTCGTTCTCTGTGAGATTTATTGTAGACTCGGCTTGCGGTCGCGCAGCCCCGTCTTGTGAGGAAAACAAAATGATTATTCGTGAAGATGAAGTAGTCGAGCTGGCCACCCCCTATGGCCCAATGCGCACTCTGGTTCTGCGCCCGGTTGCGCCGGGAAAGTATCCCGGAGTGGTCTTCTACTCGGAGATTTTTCAGATTACCGGGCCGATCCGGCGCACCGCCGCCATGCTGGCCGGTCACGGATATATCGTCGTGATCCCCGAGATTTATCACGAGTTTGAGCCGGCGGGGACCGTCTTCGCCTACGACCAGGCAGGCTCCGACCGCGGCAACGTACTGAAGACCACCAAAGAACTCGCCAGCTACGACGCCGACGCGCGGGCGGTGCTCGATCATCTGAAATCCCGTCCCGATTGCACAGGTCAACTCGGCGCGATGGGTATCTGTATCGGCGGCCATCTGGCTTTTCGTGCGGCGATGAACCCGGACGTTCGGGCTGCGGCCTGTTTTTATGCAACTGACATTCACAAAGGCAGTCTCGCGAAAGGGATGCACGACGACACCCTCGAACGAACAAAGGACATCAAAGGTGAACTACTGATGATCTATGGCCGCCAAGACCCCCATGTTCCGCTCGAGGGCCGGATGAAGGTGTTGGCCAGGCTCAATGAAGTCGAAGCCCGCTTCACCTGGCACGAGGTGAACGGCGCCCACGCGTTCCTGCGCGATGAGGGAGCGCGGTACGATCCGGAGCTGGCTTACGAGTGCTACGGATTGGTCTTCGACCTCTTCCACCGGAAATTGGGTTTCGGCGATATGCCGACGGAGGTTGTTGGCGCGGGAGAGACGCGGCACTGATTGCATCCAAGTCGCGGAGAAGATCGTCTTGCTCCACCGCTATAAGCCGTGGGCTAGCCTGTTCTCATTCCCGGTTTCGCCTTCTGCGATGATCAGTGAATGAAGCTTTTGACGCACCTGCTTTCCGGATGTATCGCCTCGATTCTTCTAGGTAGTTTCGCTCTCGCTGCGGCCTCCGCGGCTGACTCCGCCGGTGATGCCAGTCTGCCCCGCTTGGTCGAGAAAAATGGTCGCTATGCGCTGATGGTCAATGGCGCGCCGTTCCTGATACTTGGCGCGCAGGTCAACAACTCAAGCGCGTGGCCGGCATCGATGCCAAAGGTCTGGCCGACGATGGAGTTCCTCCACGTGAACACCGTGGAGGCGCCTGTCTATTGGGAGCGTCTCGAGCCTCAGCCGGGCGAGTTCATCTACGCGCAGGTGGACATGCTGCTAAGCGAGGCCCGGGAACATCACGTTCATCTGGTGCTGCTGTGGTTTGGCACCTGGAAGAACGGCAGCGGCCACTACACTCCGGACTGGATCAAGCTCGACAACGCGAAGTATCCACGCGTGGTGAATCAGCAGGGGCGAAATATGGATTCCCTGTCTCCGCACTTCGAGTTGACCCTGGACGCCGATAAAGCCGTATTTGCCGGTTTGATGCGTCATCTGAAGACCGCCGATCCGCAACATACAGTGCTAATGGTGCAGGTTGAAAACGAAGCCGGAACCTGGGGCGCGGTGCGCGATTATTCTTCGACCGCGCAGAAGCTCTTTGCCGGCCAGGTGCCCGCCAAGCTGGTTGCCGCGATGTCCAAGCAGCCTGGAACCTGGGCCGAGGTCTTTGGTGATAACGCGGATGAGTTCTTTCATGCCTGGTCGATTGCTACGTATATCGACCAGGTGGCCGCCGCTGGGAAAGCTGAATATCCGCTGCCGATGTATGTCAACGCAGCCTTGCGCGATCCCTTGCATTCCGAGACGAAGGTCACCTGGGAGAGCGGCGGTCCCACTGACGACGTGCTTGCGCTCTGGAAGACGGGAGCTCCGCACATCGACGCGATCGGTCCAGACATTTATCTGCCGGAGTATGAGAAATACATCAAGGTGCTCGATCTCTACGCGCGCCCCGACAACGCGATGATGGTTCCGGAAACCGGCAACGGCAGCGCTTACGCGCGCTACTTCTTCGCCTCGCTCGGGCATGGAGCGATTGTCTGGTCACCTTTCGGCATGGACCGGACTGGGTACAGCAACGATCCGACCGGCGGCACCAAAATGAGCGAGGAGGCGCTGCTGCCCTTCGCGTTGAATTACGAACTGATCGGTCCGATGCAGCGGGTTGTTGCAAAGCTGAACTTCGAGGGCAAGCTGCAGGCGGTCTCTGAAGACCCCGCCGTTCATATTCAACGACTGAATTTTGGCGCTTGGACTGCCGTTATTTCCTACGGCATGCCGCAGTTTGGCAATTGGATGCAGCCGCAGGGGAATGATCCGCCTAGCGGCGGCGCTATGGTCGCGCAGCTAGGGCCGGACGAGTTCCTGGTGACGGGAGTCCACGCGCGGGTCGAACTTTGAGCCGGCGGACAAGAGCAAGCAGCGGCAGTTTATCCAGGTGCAGGAAGGAAGTTATGGCGAGGACGGCGCATGGAGTTTCGAGCGTCTCTGGAACGGCGACCAAACAGACTATGGGCTGAATTTCACCTCGGGGGTGCAGGTGCTTCGAGTCAGAGTGGCTACTTACTAGCAGAGAAAGCAAAAGGGCCGCGATCGCTCGCGGCCTCTTTCATATTCATAACTAAATCAATTACATTTCCCGAACGCCATCGACAAACGCCTTCAGCTTACGCGAACGTGAAGGATGACGGAGCTTTCGGAGCGCTTTTGCCTCGATCTGGCGAATCCGTTCGCGGGTGACCTGGAAGCTTTGTCCAACCTCTTCCAAGGTATGTTCGGAACCATCTTCGAGACCGAAGCGCATCTTGATAACGCGCTCTTCTCTCGGGGTCAGGGTGCGCAGCACCTGTGAGGTGTACTCCTTCAAGTTGACGCTGATGACGGCGTCGGAAGGCGAGACGGCCTGGCGGTCTTCGATGAAGTCGCCAAGGTGCGAATCTTCTTCCTCGCCAATCGGCGTTTCGAGCGAGATGGGCTCCTGCGCGATCTTGAGGACCTTGCGGACCTTCGCGACCGGGATGTCCATACGCCGCGCGATCTCTTCCGAGGTAGGCTCGCGGCCAAGCTCCTGCACCAGCTGACGCGAGGTGCGGATGAGCTTGTTGATGGTCTCGATCATGTGCACCGGGATGCGGATCGTGCGGGCCTGGTCCGCGATGGCGCGGGTGATGGCCTGCCGGATCCACCAAGTGGCATAGGTCGAGAACTTGTAGCCGCGGCGGTACTCGAACTTGTCGACCGCCTTCATCAGGCCGATGTTGCCTTCCTGAATGAGGTCGAGGAACTGGAGTCCGCGGTTGGTGTACTTCTTGGCGATCGAAACGACGAGACGAAGGTTGGCCTCGATCAGCTCGCGCTTGGCCTGCTCCGCGTCCATATCGCCCTGGATCATCTCGCGCTGGGTGCGCTTCAGCTCGGCGATGGTCAGTCCGGCGTCAGTCTCGAGCTTTTCGAGATCGATCTTGCAGTTGCGCTGCTGGCGGCGGTATTCCTTGCGTAGCTCCTCGCTCTTCGAGGAATCGTGCTTGGTGTCGAGGGACTTGATCTGCCGTTCAAGCGTCCGCATCGCGTCAACGGTCTTGTTGACCTTGTCGAGCAGCCGTTTGCGCTCGGCGTTGGTGTACTTCAACTCGCGGACGATCCGGGAGACATAGACCTTCTCGCGGGCAATTGCCCAGCGGGTCTTGCGCTGGTCGCGTGCCTTGGCCTTGACGTCCCGTCCAGTGGGGTTGTCGAGCCTTTCGGTGAGCACCGCAGTCTTTTTCTGGTGCTTCACCATTGTGTCGATACGACCGACAGTCTGGCGAACGCGGGCCTGCAGGATCTCTTCGGTGATCTCTTCTTCGTCAAAGATCACTACTTCTTTTACATTGCGAACGCCGCGCTTGAGGTCGTCGCTGAGGGCGATGACTTCGCGGATCACGATCGGCGAACGCGAGATCGCCTTCAACACGCGCATCTGGCCGCGCTCGATGCGCTTGGCGATTTCCACCTCGCCCTCGCGGGTGAGCAGCGGCACGGTTCCCATCTCGCGCAGGTACATGCGGACGGGGTCGTTTGTCTTTTCCAGTGTTCCCGGCGTAAGGTCTAGCTCAACGTCTTCACCTTCTTCGGCATCGGGGTCGAATTTCTCGGCGCCGAACTTCGGGCCGTCTTCGCTGATGTCGATACCCTGGGTACCGATGGTGGTGATGAGATCGTCGAGATCATCGGGGGAATGCAGGTCGCCGGGAATGAGATCATTGACCTCGTTATAGGTCAAATATCCCTTTTCCTTGCCTGTATCGATGAGCTTCTGAATATCGTCTTCGAATCTGTCTTCTATGGCCAAGCGTGTTCAATCTCCCGCGTCGATTTTGTGGGTCTGTCCCTGTGATTGGGTAGGACGAGGTGCGATTGTGGCCGCTTCGGCGTATCCCGGGGCGCGCAAAGGCGCGGGGGAAATTGGGCGCACGTCTACCAAATATACCTAAGAATAGCATGTTTGCACGGCAACGCAACGCCAAAATCGCTAAGAGGCGCGATTGCATACGCCATTCTGTGGCAGGACCCGACAATATTTAGATGGTTTTGCGGGGAATTTGTTTCATTTTGGGCAGTTCGTGCCACAAACGGGCCGTTCCGCCATGGCATTGTTAGCGGCCGTTGTGCAGTTCGTAAGTTAGGAATCCAACGACCGACAGGGCGATAACGAAAACCGCAAGGATCATGCCGCCCAGAACCAGGGAAACCAGCTTCCGCTGTTCCGGGACGGGTCGGGTGATGCCGAAGGCGCTGATGAAGGCTTGAGCGAGAAAATCCAGGAGTCGCATTTAATGCCCTAATTCGCGCAATTGCCGGTCGAGGCGCATTTTTTCGGCAACCAGTGCAGCGATTTGAGCCGAATCGCCCTTCCGTTCCGCGTCCAGAATGGTGCTACGCAGTTCTCGCTGGCGGCGCCTCAATTGATTTTGGTGAAGCTCGGTCATTGCGGCCGTCAAATCGTCAAGCGGAACTTCTTTAGCCTGCTGTAGATGCAAGACCGTGGCTACTAAGGCTCTATCCTCCTCATTATCAATTCGTTCCAGGGGATTGCTGCTTTCGCCAAGTCGCAAACTACGCAGTATCAAAGTGCCTCGGTAACCCTCGAAACAGGAAGGATTGGCGTCGAGAAATTTGGCGGCGTTTAAGAATGAGGGCTCCGATGCGGTTCCAGCAAGCGCTTGGATAAATATCCGTTCCGCGTGCGTCAGCGGAACGGCAGGAGAGCTTGTCGCAATCTGCTTTTGGAGGCCAATTGCCTTCCTAAACTCCTCAATCACTACCGCCGACTCCAACTTCAATCGGCCTATCGCCATATTTAGGAGTTCATGGCGCTTAAGATGACTCGGAATTCGGCGAACGTGCGGGACTAAGAAACCAATGGCTTTGATTTTCGACTCCGGCGAGTCGGAGGGAAACAGCTCCAAAGCTCGCTTGACTAGGTACTCCTCATAGCGATGGGATTTCCTCAGCTGCTCCATATAGGCTGCGGCACCGCACTCGCGGATGTAGCGGTCGGGGTCGAGGCCGCCCTCGAGAGTGATTACCTTGACTGTGAAGCCCTCCTCAGTAAGCAGCGCAATGGACTTCTCAGCGGCATTGGCCCCGGCGGTGTCGGGGTCGAAGTTCACCACTACTTGAGTGCAGTAGCGCTTGAGCAGGTTCCCCTGGTGCTCGGTGAAGGCTGTGCCGCTAGTGGCGAGCACATTTTGCACTCCGGTCATGTACACGGAAATGCAGTCCATCTGCCCCTCTACCAGCAGAGCGAAGTTATTCTGACGAATCGCCGCTCGCGCCTTGTCGAGGTTGAAAAGCACCTGGCCCTTGGAATATAGCGGCGTCTCCGGCGAATTGAGGTATTTCGGACCGGGCTTTTCCCCCGGACTTCCTGCCGAATCCAGGGCGCGGGCGGTGAAGGCGATCACTTTGCCGGATTCGTTCGCGATCGGGAAAGTAATTCGTTTGCGAAAGCGCGAATAGAGGTTGCCGGACGTACCGTCTTCCTGCTCTTTCCAGGAGAAGAGTCCAGAGGCGCGAAGCACGTCGGAATCGACACCGAGAGCGAGCCGGTCGCGCAGCGCAGTATACGAATCCGGAGCGAAGCCGATGCGGAATTTGGCGATCGCCTCGGCAGTGACTCCGCGGCCGGTGAGGTATTCTCGGGCACCAGCGCCTTCGGGCGAACGAAGCTGGTCTTGAAACCAGGTCGTGGCTGCTTCGTGCAGGTCGAGCAGCTTGCCGCGCAGGCGGCTTTCGTGCGCTTCTTCGGGAGAGTTGAAGTCGCGCTTGGGCAGCGGAATTCCGCATTTCTGCGCCACCGCGCGGACGGCTTCGGGAAAGCTCAGATTCTCGATCTTCTGCACGAAGCTGAAGACATCGCCGGACTGTCCGCAGCCGAAGCAGTGGTAGAACTGGCGAGTGGCGTGGACGGAGAACGAGGGGGATTTCTCGGAGTGGAACGGGCAGAGGCCCGAGTAGTTCTGCGCGCCAGATTTTTTCAGCCGCACATAATCGCCGATGATCTTGACGATGTCGGCCTGCTGCTTGACGGTCTGGGCGAAATCGCTGGCCATGGTGTGGTGCTGGAGCAAGTGTAAATCCGGCGCCAGTGAATAACTCGACTCCGCGAGCCGCAGATCGATGCGCGCTCACTACACAGCGTCAAACCTTGTCTAACAATCGGCATAGGGTGCGGGGCCTGCTGCGCGGACCGCCGCCCGCGTCGAACTGCCGGAAAAGAGTATCCTTAATGGATATGAAAAAACAGCGAACTGCTCCGCCGCCATGTAGCGGCTCCCTCACCTCCGTCCAGGGTCACCGGCCGGCGGCAGATGGCAAAACAGGTGTCTGCGGTACTTGCGGCTCCAGTGTGCCTTTTACGATCGATGTTTCTGCCCGACCGGTTCCCCGGTTTCACAAGTCTGGGCCTCGGTGAGAGATTGGCTTCTGGGAATTAGCTGCCGCCATTCTCAACAGATCTTCCGGTTTCACCCCTAATGCCCTCAGCGCTCTCAGATCGAGGGCATCGTGGCGTTTAGCCAGTCTTTGGCCGTGCTCGTCGGTGATGAGCGGACAGTGGTACCAGGCCGGCTCGGGCAGTCCAAGCGGGCGGCAAATCAAGATTTGGCGGGCCGTGGACTTAAGCAGGTCGGCTCCACGCACGACCTCGGTCATGGCCATCGCGGCGTCATCGACGGCGACGGCGAGCTGGTAGGCCGGGACTCCGTCTTTGCGCCAGACGAGGAAGTCGCCGAAGTCTTTGCCGGCAATAAATTGCTGCGGCCCGAAGTGGCCATCGTAGAACTCAATTGCTACGCCATCCGGGACGCGGAAGCGCCAGTTCACCACGGTCAGCGCTGAGTCATCTAATTTCGATGGAACGCCGCCTGAGTCTGGCCGGCAGGTTCCCGGATATAACGGCTCATCGTCGTGAGGAGCCTGCGCCAACTGCGCCAGATCTTTTCTAGTGCAACGGCATGGGTAGACGAATCCGCTGTCGATGAGTTTGCGAAGCGCTTTCAGATAGCTCGCGTGCCGAGCGCTTTGGACGTAGGGAGCATACGGCCCACCCACATCAGGTCCTTCCTGCCAGCAAATGCCGAGCCAGCTCAGGTCCTCGATAGCCGCTTCGGCGAAGATTGCCTTCGACCGCTGCGGGTCGAGGTCCTCCATGCGAAGTACAAGCGCTCCCGAAGCGGCGACCGACCGTTGGTAGGCAGTCCAAAAGGTTGCGGCGTGGCCGAGATGGAGCAATCCGGTGGGGGACGGCGCGATGCGACCGCGATAGGTCATTTTCCTGTCAGTGTAATCCGAAGTGCGGATAGAGGGACGTTGCGTCATGCGCGCTTTCGTTCCGGCCTGGTGAGAATTTCACGAGCCATCTGGCGGAAGGTGGTCACGATGGTGCGGTCTTCGCCGACTCGCCACGCGAGCTCGATCTCGCTGCGAATACGGGTGCGGCTCAGTCGCACGCAGACGGTATCCGGCGCAGCGATTCTTTCGACGCATGCTGGAGCAATGCTGACACCCAGACCTGCGCCGACGAGCCGCATCAAGGTGAGCCACTGCGGCGCCTCCTGCACGATACGCGGGCGGAAACCGTGTTCCTCGCAGATAGAGATCGGTCTCTCGTACGCCAACCGGCCGGCCGCTTGCGGAAAGAAGACGAACGGCTCCTCACGCAACGCTGCTGCAGAGGTGCTCTTGCGCCCGGCCAAAGGGTGGCCAGCCGGCAGGACAGCCATAAAGGGCTCGGAGATAATCGTCTCCGATTCGAGACCAGGAAGCGGGCCACCATCTCGGAGAAAGCCGACATCGACGGTACCGTCGAGCAGCGACTGCATAATTTGGGAGGACATCGCTTCGCGCAGCTGCAGGTTGACCTTGGGATGTTTCCGCCGATAGCGGCCCAGCATCGCCGGCAACGGCGTCAGCATCGCGGAACCAATGAAGCCGACACGCAACGAGCCGATCTCGCCGCGGCCCACGCCGCGGGCCTCGGCCAGGTCCTCGCGAACAGTGCGCAAGGTGCGGCGGGCGCGGTGAAGAAAGACCTCGCCGGCAGCGGTGAGACGGACTGCCCGCGAGGATCGCGTGAACAACTGGTGGCCGACGATTTCTTCAAGTTTGCGAATCTGCTGCGAGAGCGGCGGCTGCGCGAGGTGAAGGCGGAGAGCCGCGCGGCCGAAGTGCAGTTCTTCGGCGACGGCGACGAAGTAGCGCAAATGGCGAAGTTCGACCTCCTGATCCATACTCAGAACATCTTAATTCGGATAAACAAGATATTGGACATATTGTTGTGCCGACGCTAGGTTTGCAAAAGGAGAGAGAAATGTCTACAGCCTGCGAAGAGACAATCGTTGACGTCAAGACCAAGACGCCTTCCGTTTCCATTCGAAAGTTCCAATCTGGGGACGAGACCAGCTTCAAGACCCTGAACGAAGAGTGGATCGTGCACCATTTTGTGCTCGAGGATAAGGACCGCGCAGTGCTGGGCGATCCGATGAAGTACATCCTGGATCCTGGCGGGGAAATCATCTTTGCGACGGTAGGAGAGGAGATCGTCGGGTGCTGCGCGCTGGCTCCGGAAGGCCCAGGCCACTATGAGGTCGCCAAGATGGCGGTGACTGAAACCTACCAGGGAAAAGGGATTGGCCGAAAGATTTTGGAGCGGGTGATCGCAGAGGCGCGGTCGAAGAAAGCAACTCGTCTATATCTTGAAACGAATAGCAAGTTAAGCGCCACCTATCTCTACGAGTCGATCGGTTTTCGCCATATAGCAGTAGAGCGACGCAAACCTTCGCTGTACTCTCGAGCCGATGTATTTATGGAGATGATACTTGATTGACTCTTGAGAGAGTCGCGATCTTGAGGACGGACAAGCTCACCAACTCCATGGAGACAATTTCCCTGCAATTCGACAACCCACCGATGGAGGCGCTACGCACCTCGCATCGACACTTCGCAATCGTCGGTGGGCATGCGTGCAAATATCCAGCAGATGTAACTCCGTTTGCTGCGATCGAAGACGATTCGCTCGGAGCTCTGCGGGATTTGTTCTCGATCATGGAACCGGGCGAGACGACCTACATTGTCAGCGAAGCGCCACTTCCCGTCCCAAAGGGCTTGAGCTGCGGAGGTCCGCTGGGCGTAAAGCAGATGACATATCCGCGGGATCGGCCGCTACCATTCGCATCTGAAAGCGACGGCGTTATGATAGAGCCGCTCTCTTGCGCGAACGCTGCCGAGATGGTCGAGCTCACCTCCAGTGCATTTCCAGGTTTCTTTCGCATCCGGACGTGCGAGATGGGCACCTACTACGGCGTCCGCCAAGAGGGACGACTCGTGGCCATGTGCGGCGAGCGCATGAACATTGGGGATTTCCACGAGATCAGTGGCCTCTGCGCACACCCCGACTTTCGCGGTCGTGGGTATGCTGCCGAGCTGCTGATGCAAATCATGCGCGACCATCGCGACGCCGGGCTGCAATCGTATCTGCACGTCTCTGCTAACAACGCCAACGCGATAGCTCTCTACGAGCGCATGGGCTTTGAGCATCGGGGCGAATTTTCGCTGTACCTGGTCACGCGCGAGACCTCCGCGCAATGAGGCATGCTCAGCCTCCCGAGTGTCTTTGACGCAGCAGTAGCGCGTCAGCCGCAGCATATCCGGTGGGAATCTCGATGCCGTCCGGCGAAGCACCTGCTTGAAGAAGCGCCTCGATGGATTCCGGCGAGCGCCTGTCCTTCCAGTACGAATCGACACAGGCCCTGACGGCGAGCGCTAGCGGCGTCTGTCCTCGCGCATCTAGAGCATTGACTTTCGCTCCGCGTTCGAGAAGGAGTTTCAGCGTCTCGTGGCGGGCGCGCCAGGCCGCAACGTTGAGCGCGGTGCCGTCTTTCGGAATCTCGAAATATGGGTCGCCACCCTTGTACGGAACCGAGACTCCCACGCCGAGGTCAAGCAGCCGCCGAACGCCCTCCGTATTGCCGTTCCCGGCGAACTCGGCGAGCAGAGTTCCACCTTCGGCCAGTAGATCACGCACTAACTCGGGTTCGCTGCCGGCGATGCAGGCAATGGAATCGGCATCGTTCCTCGCACATGAGGCGATAAGTTCGTCAACTCCGTGGAGCTCGTATGGAATATTGCGCCGGGCCAATGACTCCAGGACGTCGCCCCGGCCTCTCCGCGCGGCCAGGACCACTCCCGACATTCCGGTCTCCGAATTGGCCACAGTTGGGTCGGCGCCGTGGTCGAGCAGCAGGTCGATGTTTTGGAGCCCATTGTCGCGGCGCAGGGCTTGAAGCAACGCGGTGCGATGCCAACGGGTCATGCGGTTCGGGTTAGCTCCGTGTTCGAGCAAGTATTTCAAGCCCTCGTAGTCGTGCCAGTCGGCCTTGCGCAGCAGCAGCGTCGTCATGCTTTCGTCGCTGAACTTGCCGCTCTCGACCATTACTTCCATGAGCGCGTTGTTGTAGCTTTCCGGCACGTGATATGGCGTTTCGCCATCGTTAGGATCGGCGCCTCGGTCGAGCAGCAGTCGAGTCAACTCGACGTGCCGTGCGAGTCCCGCAGCGCCGTAAATGGCGCTCTCCCAGAAGGGCATGGGCTCGTCGTTCGCCTCGTACCATCCGGTGTTCGCGCTTGCTCCGGCGTCGAGGAGTGCCTCTGCCGCGCCCACAAAGCCTTCAGAACGGGTGCGATCAAGACGCACGTATCTTGAGAAGCAAAGATACGTGAGCGCGTCCCATTCATGCGGACCGCCCTTCAGCGTGGCGTGGTTCGGATTGGCAGCTAGAAAGCGGCGCACGGCAGGTTCGTCTCCGAGTGCGGCGGCGACATAGATATTGGCCTGGCCGATTTCGGGTTTTTGGGCGAGCAGCGCCTGGGCTGCTTCAAGGGTGCCGGAGCTGTGCCATTCACCCATCGGGACGCATGCCGCTTCGAGAAATACGGCTGACGGATCGTTGGCCAGAAGGCTCTTGCGTTTGAGGTTCAGCGCTTCGATGTGGCTCTTGAATTTAGGCCAGCTCTCAAAGCCATGTTCGCGAGCGATGACCAACTGCGCGGTGGAGAGCTGGAATGGGCGGCTTGCGGTCTGCTCGAGTGACGACCCGGCGAAAGCCGCGTGGTGATCGCGGATACGTTCCAGTGCTGCTCGCACGGCGGACTTGTGTGCTTTGACTAGGTCTTTGGCCTGTTTCCGGTATTGCTCCATGCTGGGATGGGAGGGGACTGGCTTGGTTTCCACACGAAACTCCTTTCAATGTTGCCTGGAGTCCGCACGCGTCAGGCTGAAAGAAGATTCGTACTGCTTGGCTGAATTGGAGGTGGGCACGGCCCTTTCCGCGGACTGGATGCGCCCTTCGCGCTGATCAAAAGCGTAGCTCCCGGTCAGCGCGAAGTCAATCCGGCCGGGCCAATGAGTGCCTTGGCCTACGCCGACTCATTCGACAAGCAAGCGCGTAAGTTGATCTTCGACAAATTCGGTGCAACGCGTATAGCTCGGTGGCCCTACACGGAGCAGCTCTACGAGAAATATCTACCAAATGCAACACTGAGGCTCTATCCGGGCATAGAACATAAATATTCCCCTGAGATGGACGCCGACGTGATGGCGTTCTTCAGCCGGTATGTCAAACCCGATTAAGGCAGGATGCAAATATCCGTACGGGCTCGCACTCTCCGAATCATCCCTCACTCTTCCGCATCCTCCACCGGCCGCTTCGCACTCGCGAGAGCCGCTTTTATTTCAAGATGGGGCTTTACCGTGACGGCCGGTGCCACTAGATGTCCAGGTTCTTGACGTCGAGCGCATTGTCTTCGATGAACTTGCGGCGCGCCTCAACGTCCTCGCCCATCAGTGTGGTAAAGATGGTCTCGGTGCCGGCGATATCTTCGAGCTTGACCGAGAGCAGCGTGCGGCGCTCGGGATCCATGGTCGTCTCCCAGAGCTGGGTCGACGTCATCTCGCCGAGGCCCTTGTAGCGCTGTACCTGGTAGTCGCGGCGGCCTTGTTCGATGACGTACTCGAAGAGATCCTTGGGCGTTTGTTTCACCACTGGATCGTGGCTCGCCTTGCTGGCGCGCTTCGGCGTCGGCTTACCGACTTCCAGCTCGCTCGATGTTTCGGCGCCAGCTTCGGCTTCGGTCTCTTCGGGCTCGGGAGCGGTCTGTTTGGTCGCGTACTCGATGCGGAAGGGAGGCGTCAGCAGCTCCTTGATCTGGGAGTACTTCGACATCATCTGGCGATACTCGGGCGTTGAGGCAAGTGTCCAGTTAATGGTGCGCTCGGCGCCGTTGTCGTCGGTGAAGCTGATCGACCAGGTCTGATGCTCTTCGTCATAAGCCGGAGCATTGAGTGCTTTGAACTGGAGCGCCTTGCGCTGCGCAGCAAGCTGTTCATGCAGAGCGACAAGCTTTACAGGCGCCTTTCCGTCGGCACCCTCGAAGTCGGTGCGGCGGACGAGCTCCAGATGCGCCAGCAGGCTGGTCACCTGTTCGTTGCGAATGCGCTTGTCGACCTTGTCGAAGAGTTCGAGATACTCGCGAAGCTGTCCGATGAAACGAGTAAGAGCCGCGCCTTCGAGCTTGTGCTCGGTCGGCCCTTCAGCTGCGCCTGCGCCGTGGTACACGATCATGCCGTCAGAGGCGCGCTTCACCATCACACGGACGAACTCGCGATCGTCCTTGATGTACTGTTCGAACTTGCCCTTCTTGATGCGATAGAGCGGCGGCTGCGCGATGTAGACATGACCGCGCTTGATCAGCTCCGTCATGTGGCGGAAGAAGAAGGTCAGCAGCAGCGTGCGGATGTGCGAGCCGTCGACGTCGGCGTCGGTCATGAGAATGATCTTGCCGTAGCGCAGCTTCGAGGGGTCGAAGTCTTCCTTGCCGATGCCCGCGCCGAGCGCGGTGATCATGGCGCGGATTTCCTCGTGGCCTAGCATCTTGTCGTAGCGGGCTTTCTCGACGTTGAGGATCTTGCCCTTGAGCGGCAGGATCGCCTGGAAGCGGCGATCACGTCCCTGGCGTGAGGTTCCGCCTGCAGACTCGCCCTCGACGAGATAGATTTCGCAACGCTCCGGATCGCGTTCGCTACAGTCGGAAAGCTTGCCGGGCAGACCGCCGCCATCGAGCGCGCCCTTGCGGCGAGTGAGGTCGCGGGCCTTGCGGGCGGCCTCGGCGGCTCGCGCTGCTTCAATGGCCTTGTTGATGATCCGTTTGGCGATGGGCGGGTTCTGATCGAGGAAACCGCCTAGCTTCTCATTGACCACCGCCTGGACGATTCCGGCGATGTCGGAGTTCAACTTGCCCTTCGTCTGGCCCTCGAACTGGGGCTGCGAGAGCTTGACGCTGATCACCGCGACCAGGCCTTCGCGCACATTGTCCCCAGATAGATTTTCCTTCAAATCCTTGAACAGCCCTAGCGACTGACCGGCGGCATTGATAGTGCGAGTGAGCGCGGTCTTGAAGCCGGAGAGATGCGCCCCGCCGTTGACGGTATTGATATTGTTGGCAAAGGTGAAGACGGTCTCGGAGTAGGCGTCGTTGTACTGCATCGCGATGTCGATCTCGACACCCTCGCGAGTCGCCTCCATCACGATCGGCTTGTCGTGAAGTACCTGCTTGCCCTTGTTGAGCAGCTTGATGAACTCGGCGATGCCGCCGGCGTATTTGAAGTCGGCGCGCTTGGCCTCGCCGGTTTTGGCGTCGGTGGTGCGTTCGTCAGTCAGGGAGATTTCGAGGCCCTTGTTAAGGAACGCAAGTTCGCGCAGCCGCTGGGCGAGCGTGTCGTAGTTGTATTCGGTGACGGTGAAGATTGACTTGTCGGGCAGGAAGTGGACCTTGGTGCCGCGCTTCTTCGAGGTACCGGTCTGGCGCAGCTTGGCAAGAGGCGCGCCCTTGGCGTAGTCCTGCTCGTAGGTGTGGCCGTCGCGCCAGATCTCGACGTCAAAGGCTTCGCTGAGCGCGTTGACACAGGAGACGCCGACGCCATGCAGGCCTCCAGAAACCTTGTAGCTCGTATCGTCGAACTTGCCGCCCGCGTGCAGCTTGGTGAGCACCACTTCGACGGCGGTCATCCGTTCGCCGGTGGGCAGGATCTTCTCATCAACTGGAATGCCACGGCCATCGTCGATCACGGTAATCGAGTTGTCGACATGGATGGTGACGTCGATTTTCTTGGCATGGCCGGCCAGCGCCTCGTCAACCGAGTTGTCAACTACCTCATAAACCAGATGATGCAAACCCATCTCGCCAGTCGATCCGATGTACATGGCCGGACGCAGCCGCACCGCTTCCAGCCCCTCGAGAATCTTGATGTCGTCGCCCGTATAGGTCCGAGGCGTAGAGGCCTCTTTTTCGTTCAGAAAAAGAGGAACATCTTCAGGTTCGGGGAAGGAAAAATTCGTGGACACGGCTAACTCCTTGGTGGACATGAAGCTCCGATGCGCGCAACCCTCGCCGGCCAAATCTCAGGATACCCGGCGATTTAGATAAATGACTGAAAGTGAAAGGGTTTACGCACTTTGATCTAGGTAAATTATAGCACGAAGTGAGCCCCGCTTTTTGGGCTGAAATGAGGCTGCGGCAGCGCCTGAAGTCACATGAATTCAGGCAGTTGAGAGAATGAGTCGCTTAATTACCTTAGTAATCAATTAGGTGCGACATTTCCGACGCGCACGTCAAAGCGGTGCGCCGGGCACCATAGACTTCTTGTAGTCCAGAATTTCTGTCGAAGCTCGCTCAACACCTGGCTGTCACTCAAGGAGAATTACTGAAATGCTAAGTCTAGTTCGTGGGATTGCCGTTACGTTTGTTGTTGCGGGGTTGTTCGTTGCCGTTCATCCCCAAACCGCTCAACCCAGGGGCCTAACCGCGGCGTCGAAGGCGACCATCCCGGTTCCAGTCTGCCCACCCAATGATCCAAATGCTTGCCATATCGACCAGTGGCCGCAGTAAACCTCACCACAAGAGCAAACGCTGCCGCTGGCAGCTAGCATTATCTTGTTGAGCGCGCCGCCTATTCCGGTTATCCTCAATTGTCGGATAAAGGGCGCATGAGTCACTTTGTAAAAGAGTTCTTCTCGGTGGTCGAGCCCGTTCTCCTCGCGGGGACGTGGTGGGCCTATGCGCGGAGCAAGGCCTATCGCGGCCTCCCCGCCTTTGGCGCCTATCTGGCTTGTCGCCTGGCGGTCTGTGCTTCCCTCGTAGCGCTGATCTATGCAGTGCGCTTCTCGTTGCTGGAGAAGCATATTGCTTATGGGGTCTACTACTACGTCTACTGGATCGGGTACCTCGTTGGGTCCGGATTTGCGCTGTTGACGATCCAGGAGATTTTCAAATATCTGGTGAAGCCGGTGCCGGGCTTGAGCCGCTATGGATTGATGGCCTTCCGCTGGGTGACTCTCACCTCGGTGCTCATCGCTCTGGCGATGGCCGTGTATCCCATGGCGGAGAACCGGAACCTGTTGGTCGCGGCGACCAGCAGTGCCATGCGCTGCATGAGCATCCTGGAGCTTTGCTTGCTCGCCTTTATTATCGTCTCCATGCAGACCCTGCATCTTTCGTCGCGCAGCCGGGAATTTGGCGTGGCGCTGGGACTGGGTATGATCGCCGCGGCCGATCTTTTCGGTTCAGCCTTTGCCTTCGGCCACTCGACGCTGTCTTCATTCGCCGGCTATGGCGCCCAGTTTGTGGTGACCCTCGGTTCGGCGGTATGGATGATCTACTTCATGAGGCCGGCGGTAGAGGCGCGCACTTTCATATTGCCCGCGTCATCCCCGTTTTGGCGCTGGAATGAGATTGCCGCCGCGCTGGTGCCTCCCCCGGCCCATGTCACATTCACTTCTTCGCCGCCCAACTTTTTCCTGCAAGACGTCGAAAAGGCAGTTGACCGGGCACTCGAGAAGAATTCTGGGAACGAGGATCGATAACGCTGACGCAGTTGTTAACTTAGTGACAAGAAAAAGCCCCCGAATGGTAGTACACCGGGGGCTTTTTCGCGGAGCAATTTAAAGTTCCCGCAAATTAAAGTTGCCGCAAAATCCTTAGGCGACATGCGCCTCAATCGGCGGCGACTGTTTCCGCTGCCGCAACCGGTTCGATGGCCACGTAACGGCCAGTCTTGCCGCGGTCGATGAACTTGACTCGTCCGGAGATCTTCGCGAAGAGCGTGTCGTCGCTGCCGCGGCCGACGTTCAGACCCGGCTTCAGTTTGGTCCCGCGCTGGCGAACGATGATCGATCCGCCGGTCACAATCTCACCGCCGAACTTCTTCACGCCAAGCCGCTGTGCATTCGAGTCGCGGCCGTTTTTCGAACTTCCTAGGCCCTTTTTGTGTGCCATTTTTCATTCCTCATGCTTCCGGGAGCTTGCTCCCGCCCAAATAACTTACTAATGTGCCAATTTGCAACCGCGCCGTCTTATTTGGCCGCGGCGTAGATCGCGCCATCGACCTGGATCTCGTTGATGCGGACCTCGGTGTAGGCCTGGCGGTGCCCTTGCAGCTTCTTGTACTGCTTCTTGCGCTTGTAATGAAAGACCAGGATCTTGGCGCCGCGGCCTTCGCCGAGGATGGTGCCAATGACCTTGGCTCCTGCGGGCTGAGTCACCGAACCAGCCTCGCCGGAGACGGCCAGCACTTCGCTGAACTCGACGGTGTTGTTCTCGCCCGCCTCAGCCTTTTCGATCTTTAGCACATCGCCAGGGGCGACACGGTATTGTTTTCCGCCTGTGCGGATGACAGCGTACATAACTTTTCTCCAGCGCTCCTCAAAGTAGGCGCGCTCTTACATCGTCTTCTGGATATCTGGCGCGGACGGCAGAATCCGATTCCATGAATCCAACCCAACGTTCGAAGGCTGAATCGCCTGCCTTCAGCCGGTCCGTCCTTCAGACCGATCGTCTTAGGGAGCAGCGGATCGGGGAGCAATGGATCGGGGAGCAATGGATCGCATCGGAAAGCCCGAAGACGCCAGAGCGCCGGGCGCAAATGCCGAACTCTCTAAGTCTATCTATACGGCAAGCGGCGGTCAATGCTTATCAGGGTGATGGCCGAAAAATTTGCGGTTGGGTCACGAATTGAGCTAAACTGAAGGTTCTGTGAGCAGAGCGAAGAACATGCTCTGCTTACCAATGCCGCGCAGGCGGGAACTTAAGCGTCGCGCCGCGGAGTCTGGTGGCCATGGCTACCAAAGAAATCTAGAAATCATGGAGTAAGTCATGGCACAGGTTTGCCAGGTCTGCGGCAAGGGTCCGCAATTCGGAAACAATATCTCGCACGCCCACAACATCACCCGCCGCCGCTGGAACGTCAATCTGCGCCCGGTCAAGGCCAAGGTCGAGGGTGGCGCCAAGCGGATTCGCGTCTGCACCAGCTGCATCAAGGCCGGCAAGATCGTCAAGGCATAGGTGCGTCGAGATACTTGATCAGCAGAACATCGTTCCCTTGTTCGCTGTAGATCAAGTCATCCACCAGCTTCTTAGATAAGAGCAGGCCAAAGCCTCCGGGGCGAATGCCCATTGACTCCCGCACCTCCAGATGCCGCACCGGGTCTTCCGGCGGATTGGATATCGCTGCGTGAGTCAACTCCTCTAGAGAAAAGCCATCGCCAGGGTCGCGGATCCGGTAGAGAAGCATGCGCTTACCTCGTACATACGAGGCCTCCACCAGGCGTTCGCGATTGAACTTCCCGCCGTACTCCATGGCGTTCATCAGAATTTCCTTGAAGGCAAACCCCATCGACTCGCGCTCTTTGCCATCGAGGTCGGAGATCTCATTCATAAATTGAATGAGGCGGTCGGCGGTGGCCAGCTCGCAGCGGGCGATCACGCGGAGCCACGCCGAAGTCGCCGAGCTGACCTGAATGCTGTCTTCCCATTCCGGGGAATTCGCCGCATGGCGCAGGATTTCATCAAAGGCGGCTTCAAAATAAGGCTTGGAGAAATAGCTGAACGCGCGAGCGCGCATCGCCCCGATAATATCGTCGCGGGTGCTGTCCCGGGCCAGAATAATGACCCTTGTGCTCCCCGGCGCGGAGAGCTTTTGAATCTGCCGCAGCGAATCGACGTTTTCTTTTCCCGAGCTTTCCCGGCCGGTGAGTACAAGGTCGGCCGCATGGGCTTCGACGGCGGTTAAGAGCGCCTGATTGTCGGGGACCCGCTCGATTTGAACGTCGGACAGAACGTCGTTTATGCGGTGGGCAATCTGCTCATCGTGTCCGCAAACCACCACCCGCATTGGCCGTTCCTGGATTTCTTCGGGCATGGCTGCTCAATTGCTTAGAGCAAGGTATTTTCCGGAGTTCAGAGCAAGAGCAGCATTACTGTAAGGTGTCCGCCAGCCGTTATGTAGGCTTTTTCTCGACAAAAAAATGTTGACGATTGTGGTTCCACATTATTACACCTGCCTGCTTTGCTCTAGCGTCGCACCAGCCACATCAACCATCCCGCACCGATGACTGCGGCGACGAAGACGACAAAGCAGTAAAGACCGTATTTCACCATAGCTTGTGTGGTGGAGCGTTGGGTGATCCCGAAGACAACCGAAGCAAGAGCGGCAAAGAGCAAGACGGCGGCGAAATGGGAGGGCGCGAAGTTCATTGCTTCCTGCCAATCCCGATGTTGTGAGCATCGATCGCAGCAATAAAGTTCAACAGGCCGGCGACCACGGCAAACTTGGTGCCATAGTCGGCGGTCGCGATCTGCACCGGAGCATGGCCGAAGTCGAGCGCATGCGCCACGATATAAAGCAGTCCCGCTCCCAGGTCGCCGATAAATCCAAGAATATTGAGGATTTCGCCGGCATTGGGCGCGTATAGCTTGCCCTGCATAGCGATGCCAAGCACAAACATCAAGGTAATCGAGAGGAAGAGGAGCAGGCCGCGCACTGGCCGTTTGACCAATAGATGGCCGGCGCCTGGGATAAGCCACCCGAGGGCCAGCGCGGCATAAGCGAGTGTGGAGGAGCGGTCAGCCGGCTTGGCGCCGCCCGTTGCGGGCAGGTGAACATTTGCAGCCATTCTCACTGAATATACAGGAATCGTCGGGGTCATTTGGTTGACTTGCGGTCACTGCAACGCAAATGCCGCGTGTCATCCCGGTAGAATTGCGGTATGGAATTCCCGATAACCCGCATGCGCCGGCTTCGCCGCACCGAGGCGCTCCGTTCGCTGGTTCGCGAGACCCGCCTCGAACCCGGCGCCTTGATCTACCCGCTTTTTCTTTGCCCCGGCGAGGGCGTCCGGCGCGAAATCGGCTCCATGCCCGGGGTCTTCAATCTGTCGATCGATGAGGCTATGAAAGAGGCTACCGAAGCCGCGTCGCTCGGCATTGGCGGGCTGCTACTCTTCGGTTTGCCGGCAGAAAAAGACGAGCAGGCGAGCGGCGCCTGGGCGGACGACGGGATCGTGCAGCAGGGGATCCGGGCGTTGAAGCGCGAGCGCGGACTCGACAACATGGTGATGATCGCCGATGTCTGCCTCTGCGAATACACCTCGCACGGCCATTGTGGCGTTGTGAAGCAAAGCGGAGAGGCCTACGAGATCGAAAATGACTCCAGCCTCGAACTCATCGCGCGCACCGCGCGGTCGCTGGCCGCGGCTGGCGCCGACGTCGTCGCACCTTCCGACATGATGGACGGGCGCGTCTCCGCCATTCGCGACGAGCTTGACGACAGCGGATTTGAGCAAATCCCGATTCTCTCCTACGCCTCAAAATTCAGCTCGGCCTTTTACGGACCGTTCCGCGAGGCTGCCGACTCGGCGCCCCAGTTCGGCGATCGCCGCAGCTACCAGGTGGATGGCGCTAATCTCCGCGAAGCCATGCGCGAGATCGAGCTCGATCTCGTCGAGGGTGCAGACATGATCCTGATGAAGCCCGCGATGCCGTATCTCGACGTAATTCACGCCGCGCGCGAACGTTTCGATGTACCGATCGGAGCGTACCAGGTTTCCGGGGAGTATTCGATGCTGCAAGCCGCTTTCGCTCGTGGATGGCTGGAGTCGCAGCGCGCGATGTTGGAGTCGCTGCTATCGATTCGACGAGCCGGTGCCGGGTTTATCGCAACTTACTTTGCAAAGGATGCGGCGAAAGCGCTGGGTTAGTCCATCACCGCCATTAGCCCGTCTCGCGCTCAGATCAGTTTCCTGAGAGTCGGTCGCTTGGCCGCCATCGCGTAAACTAAGGTGTTTGGCGAAACCGCGATCGAATCCCGCAGCCAGCCCATTCATCTAATTCTTTAGCATCCCAGAACGGAGCAGCACTTGGCAGAGACAATTTTTGATGTGGCAATCATCGGCGGCGGCCCTGCCGGGTATACGGCGGCCATTCGCGCCGGACAATACGGCCTAAAGACAGCGCTGATCAACGACAATGAAAAACTCGGAGGCACCTGCCTGCTAGTGGGCTGCATTCCAACCAAGGCGCTGCTCTTTGACGCCGAAGTTTACGATCATTTCAAGCACGCCAAGGAATATGGCATCGACGTTTCCGGCGAGGTCAAGGTCAACTGGCCGACTGTGTTGCAGCGCAAAAATGACATCGTCGCCAAGCACGTCAAAGGCCTCAACTTCCTGATGCGGAAGAACAAGGTGACCACTTTCACCGGTTACGGCAAACTGACTGGACCTGCGAAAGACGGCATCCACACCGTCGATGTCGAGAGCGGCGGCAAAAAACAATCCATCCAGGCGAAGAACATTCTGCTCGGAACCGGCTCCGACGCCAAGATGTTTCCGGGAATGACTGCTGATGATCGCATTCTGACCAACGTCGAGATGCTGGCGATTCCTGAAATTCCGAAATCGATGGTGATTATTGGTGCGGGCGCAGTGGGCGTCGAGTTCGGCTCGATCTTCAACAGTTTCGGCAGCGAGATCACCATCGTGGAATATCTACCGCGCCTGGTTCCGGTTGAGGATGAGGAGATCAGCAAGGAACTCAATCGCAACTTCCGCAAATGCGGCATCGATTGCAACACCGGGGCTAAGTTCGAGAAGGTCGAGAAGACCGATACCGGGGTTAAAGTGACCTACACCACTTCGGACGGCAAGCAGGCAGTTAAAGAGGCAGAGAAGGTGCTGATCGCCGTCGGTCGCGGACCGCGCACTGAGGGTATCGGCCTCGAAAAGACCAAAATCAAGACCGACCGCGGATTCGTCCCGGTCGATCAATGGCAAGAGACCGACGAACCGGGTATCTACGCCATTGGCGACATCGTCGCCGGATTGCCGCAGCTTGCCCACGTCGGCGCGATGGCCGGCATGGTTGCGGTCGCGAAGATCGCCGGCAAATACGCGCGGCCGATCAAGCGCAACCACATTCCCGGATGCACCTACACCGAGCCGCAAATCGGGAGCGTCGGACTCACCGAGGCGCAGGCAAAAGAAAAGGGTCATGAGGTGAAGGTCGGCAAGTTCCCGTTCACGGCCAATTCCAAGGCCTCAATCGTCGGTTCGCATGAGGGATTTATCAAGGTTGTCGCCGATAAGAAATATGGCGAAATCCTCGGTGTGCACATCATCGGGCCGCAGGCCACGGAACTAATCTCCGAGGCCGTCGTTGCGATGCAAATGGAAGCTACTGTCGAAGACCTGATGTTTACCATTCACGCCCACCCCACGCTGTCGGAAGGAATGCTGGATGCATTTGGGAGCGTGGAGGGGATGGCGATCAACGCGTAGCTTCAACGAGCCTGCGCTCAAGACTCCATGATTCTCAACCTCCTCCAACTCGGTCGAGTTGCCTACGCAGAATCTCTGGAACTGCAGCGGCGACTCGTTGAATTGCGCCATCAAGAGCGGATCGCCAATACGCTTCTGCTTCTCGAACACCCACCGGTTCTTACACTGGGTCGCAATTCTCAACGCGAGAACGTCCTCGCCAGCGATGAACTGCTCGCTCGGCGCGGAGTCGAAATCCACGAAATCAACCGCGGTGGAGACGTCACCTATCACGGGCCGGGACAACTCGTCGGCTATCCGATCGTCGATCTGCGCAGCTTCGCTCCGCGACTTGGCGCTGTCGACTATGTTCGCATGCTGGAGGAAGTTCTCATCCGCGCCTGCGCCAGCTACGGCATCGTCACCCAGCGAATTCCTAAACGAACTGGTGTGTGGACGTTGCCCGGAGGTTCGATTCCAGAGAGGAAGATCGCCGCCATCGGCGTGCACATCTCGCGCGGCATTACCTCTCACGGATTTGCGTTGAATGTGACCACCGACCTGCGTGACTTCGACCTGATCGTGCCCTGCGGGATTAGCGACCGTACCGTCACCAGCCTGGAGAACGAAATCGACACCGCGACGCACGCCGTTCCCACTCTGGAGCAGGCTGGAAACACAATCGCTCGGCACTTTGGCGCAGTCTTCAGCCATCAAGTGCTCTGGCGGGAATCCGTTCAAGATTTAACGCGCAAAGCCAATCAAGCAGCACCAGTCGATACGCTGCGGACGATGCCCGAAGATACGCCCCTAAGCATCCCGAAAGAGTTGAAACGGCTCCGAGGGCAAGAAGAAACAGTTCTCGCGTAGACTGAAAGGTTGCCGCATCGTTCCTGTGCGTTCATTCCAAGACGCACCCGAGAACACCGGCGAGATCGATTGTGTGAACATTTGCTTGATTGACCACTGGAAGGGAAACCAATGCCGACTGACGTAATCATGCCCCAGATGGGCGAGTCGATCTTTGAAGGAACCATCACCAAATGGCTGAAGAAGCCGGGCGACCAGGTGCAGCGCGATGAGCCCTTGTTTGAGATTTCAACCGACAAGGTTGACGCCGAGATTCCATCGCCCGCCGCAGGCACCCTGACCGAGATCAAGGTCGGTGAGGGCACGACCGTCCAGATCAATACTGTCGTCGCGGTGCTCTCAGAAGATGGCGCCGCGCCTGTTCCTCCTACTGCGGCTGCTTCAAACGTCAAGGCTGAAGCGGCTCCCGCGCCGAAGCCCGCGGAGCCTGCCGCCGCGACACCCGCGGCGTCCGCTTCATCCAAAGCCATCGACGTGGTCATGCCCCAAATGGGCGAGTCGATCTTCGAGGGCACCATTACGAAATGGCTTAAGAAAGTCGGCGACACCGTCGCGCAGGATGAGCCACTGTTTGAGATTTCAACCGACAAGGTTGATGCCGAGATTCCTTCGCCAACCGCCGGCACGCTTACTGAGATCAAGGTAGCCGAGGGCACGACTGTTCAGATCAACACTGTGGTCGCAGTGATTGGCGGATTGGCTGGCGCAAGCGCTGCTCCGGCAGCAGTTGCACCGACCCCGGTGGCCAAAGCCGAGGCTCCCAAGCCGGCTGCCGTGCCCGCATCGCCTGCCGCCGAACCGGTGTCTGCGGATGCCGAGGAAACGGCCACTGCGGATGGCGTTCGCTCATCGCCACTGGTTCGCAAGATCGCCAAAGAGAACAATCTCGACCTCACCAAGGTAAAGGGTAATGGCTCCGGTGGCCGCATCACCAAGGAAGATGCTCTGGCGGCCATCGCCCAGCGCGGCTCTGCTCCGGCGGCTGCTCCCGCTCCTGCTGCGGCTGCGGCGTCGAAGCCTGCGCCAGCTGCCCCAGGCTCAAGTGTCGTTCTCGGTGAACTAGTTCCGCTCAGTCGCATGCGGTCGATCATCGCGCAACGCATGGTCGAGTCGAAGCACACAAGCCCGCACGTCCACACCTGCTTCAAGATCGACCTGACCAAGATCGTCAAGCTCCGCGAAAAGGAAAAGTCGAAGTACGAGCAGCGGAATGGAGTCAAGCTCACCTACATGCCGTTCATCACTCGCGCGGTTATCAACACGCTGCGCAAGATGCCCATTGTCAATGCGTCGATGGAAGGCGACGGCATCCGCTATCGCAAAAACGTGAACATTGGTATCGCTGTCGCCCTCGACTGGGGTCTGATAGTCCCGGTGATCAAAGAGGCGGAGGACAAGAGCTTCCTCGGCATCGCGCGGGCGATCGTCGACCTCGCTGAACGCGCGCGAGGCAAGAAGCTGAAGCCGGATGAAGTCGGTGGCGGGACTTTCACCATCACCAACCCCGGCATCTTCGGCGAACAGTTTGGCACGCCGATTATCAATCAACCGGAGAGCGCGATCCTCGGTGTCGGCGGCCTCTTCAAAGAACCGACCGTACTCACCGACGAAAGTGGTTCGGACTCCATCGCTATCCGCAGCATTATTCGTCTGACGCTCGGCTTCGATCATCGCATCGTCAACGGCGCCGATGCCGGCAAGTTCATGCAGGAAGTAAAGAAGTATTTGGAAAACTGGAACGAAGATATTGGGTAAAGGTATCAGTCACTGTGACGAAGGGCGGGCCTTCAGGTCTGCCTTCTTGTCAGTATGTAGCACATTCTGTTACAAAAGCCGCTCCGCTTCCAGAACTCGCTCGATTGCCTCATCCGGCGTGGCCCCGACCGCTGACAAATGCCCCATCTTACGTCCCTTGCGCGGCTGATGTTTTTCGTAAAGATGTAGCCGAACTCCGGGCACACCAAGCGCCAGGTCGAATCTTGGATTTCCCTTCAGCCAGACATCGCCAAGCAGATTTGCAATCGCCGCCGGCTGCACCACGCTGACGTCGCCGAGCGGCAGATCGCAGACGGCGCGCACCGCCTGCTCGAACTGGCTAGTGACGCACGCGCGTTCGCTTGCGTGATAGCTGTTGTGTGGACGCGGCGCCAATTCGTTAATCAGCAACGATCCCTGCTTGGTCAGAAACATCTCAACCGCGAGCAGGCCCTCAAGGCCCAATTCATTGGCCAATCGCAGAGCGAGTGCCTGTGCGCGTTGCTCCATTTCTGCCTGGATCGACGAGGGAATTACGCTCCAGACAAGGATCTGATTTTCATGATGATTGGCGGCGGAAGGGAAGCTCTTGACCTCGCCACTTGGGTTGCGGGCGACCATCACGGATATTTCTTTCTCAAGATCCAGCGCCTGTTCGGCGAGGCAAGGCCGTTCGCCTAGAGCGAGCCATGCCTCTTGTGCCTCCGAGGCAACTTCGCCCAGGCGGCCAGCAAAGCCGATCTTCGCCTGGCCGCGCCCGTCATATCCTCCGCAGGCTGTCTTGACGAAGCATCGACCACCCAAAGCCAGAGCCGCTTCCTGCAGATCGGCTTGCGTTTCAATTGCACGATATCGTCCAACTGGGAAGCCGTGATCGCGAAGCCAGTCCTTCTGGAGGATGCGGTCCTGAATGATCCGCATCAGCTCTCTGCCGGGTCGCACAGGGGCATACTGCGCGGCCGCTTCGAGACAGCCTAAAGAGACCTGTTCAATCTCAAGCGTGACCACATCGCTGCCGCGCGCGAGATCGGCTGCCGCATGAGCATCATCCCAGTCACCCTCGAAGCAGGCATCAACTACAAAGCGCGCCGGACATGAGGGATCGGGATCCATGACATGAATGCGGTAGCCAAGTGAACGGGCAGCCATGGCGGTCATGCGCCCCAGCTGCCCGCCGCCTAAAATGCCAATCGTTGCTCCAGGGAGAATCGCGGTCATTGCGGAAGCTCTTCGGCGAGCACTTCGTCGCGGCGCGAAGCGCGCCAAGTCTTCAGTCTGCGGCGCAGGCTGTCATCATTCAGCGCCAGGATTTCCGCCGCTAAGAGCGCTGCATTTGCCGCGCCGGGCTTGCCGATCGCAAGCGTACCTACCGGAACTCCCTTAGGCATCTGGACGATCGACAGCAGCGAATCGATGCCATCGAGCATCGTCGCCGGGACCGGAACCCCGAGTACCGGGACCAGTGTCTTCGCCGCCAGCATGCCGGGCAGATGGGCTGCGCCGCCGGCTCCGGCGATGATCACCCGCAAACCTCGGCCCTCGGCCTCTTCGGCATATTGGAAGAGCCAGTCCGGCGTGCGGTGCGCGGAGACAATTCGTACTTCGTGAGGTATTAGAAATTCGTCGAGCAGATCGACTGCCGGCTTGAGCACCTCATAGTCACTCTTGCTGCCCATGACGACGCCGACGAGCGGGAGCGCATCCATCCTGTGATTATATGGGCACCCTTGCCGCCCGGCAGCGCCTTACCGCGGCAGGTTCTCCGGCGATAACCCTCTTACTTCAGTTTCGTGAATGTGCCTTCGATCGCCGCCTGACCCTTGGCGGCCAGGAGCCGTATAGCCTTGACGATGCTTCCCCAGTTAGCAACAGTCACGCCGGTCGAGACTCCACCAAGCACAAAGCCGATTCCGAATTCCATGTCTTCCTCCTGTTTACCGGTTGATATTGCTAGCTGTTGTTGGTGATGGACTGAGATCTACGGTCGAAGATCGCGGCGCCACGATTGATCGCGTAAAGCGATCCACAGACCAGCGCTACATAGCCGCCGACCGCGCCAAGGTCGGGCAGCCTCTTGTCGTGGAGCACCAGACCGGTCACCCAGCCCAGCGAGAAGATCACAACCAGCACGATGCAAAAGCGCGAACTTGAAACGCTACCGTCCGACTCCGACAGCATCGAACGAAAAAAGGGACGACTCCAGTTATCCACGGTGGCTCCTTCCTTCATTTAGCCAACTACCTATGACGGGCGACTGCATAGACTCCAGCTCCAGCACCGGCTCCCACCGCAAACCACTTCGCTGCGCCCAGCGCGCGATGCCAGACCGAGCCGCCATTCGCCGCGGTCTTCCACTCGTCGCGCTGTTGTTCGGTCAGTTGGAGCTGCTGCTTGCTCTCATCGCCGAGCGTCTGGCAGGAGGTGAGCTTCGCGGTGTTTTCTTCGCAGGTGACTTGCGCATCACGAATGCTCTTGAAATCGGCCGCCGGAATGACGACGGTCTGGGTCGCCGGGGCGTCCGGCAACCCGGGATCTTTAGGGGCAGTCTGCACCTGCAAGGGTACGGGCAGACCGGGCAGCAGATTGCTTGCGTCGCTGACCAACTGGGTCGCCGTCGCCGGCGTTTGCCGTGCCTTCTCCAACGACGCCAACTTTTGGCTCAGAGTGTTTTGGGCGTCGATTTGTTGCTGTTTCAAGCCATCGATCTGTTTCTGCTGTTGTCCGGTTTGTGTCTCGGCTTTCACCCGGGCGTCGTGCTCCTGGAGCCATCCATACCCGGCAAACACCAGAAAACCGGCCAGCAGGACGGCCGGTATTGCAATGGCGAGGACCTCTCCGCGCCCCTGAATTGTCATCTCGATCTCCTTTAGCGCGTGTCTTCACTTCTGTTCCGCACGATCCGACGCGGGGAAGCGCGGCTTTTCTTGAGGAAAAGACCGCGACAAACTCGATTACTCTGTAAGCACTTGAAGCGAAAACGCTCTAGCGCTCTCGAAAATAGCGCATCGCAATTTCCAACAGTGTGAAGATCACGCCGAAGGCGGCTACAGCCCCTTTGGCGTGCTGGATTCCGCGTTCATGGCGATCGAGCCGCTCTTCCAGCGCATACAGGCGTCCAGGCTGGCCGGCGCCCATTAGCGACGCCATTTGGTTCTTGAGCACCGCCATATCGCTCTTGACCAGCGAAAGATCGGTCAGTACCGCCGCCTCGAAATCATTCATGTGGTCTGCGTTTCCTTCCTTCGCCAGCAGGGCCGATGAATATGTCGCCGTCACGGTTACAAAGGAGCGTTGATGAACACGGCGCTCGAAAACCGCGAGTAATTCGGAGGAGCTGAGGCGTCATACTGCCGGATGAAATACTGCTCGATCGCCGCCTCGCGCGGAATGGTGAAGTTCGACACAGGGCTGCGCAGCACCAGGTCCGCATCGTTTCCGGGAGCGAAGTGCCAGTCCCTACGCCGAACCTCAAAGCCGCCGCCGGCCGGTGCCGCCACCCCGGCAGCGATCTGAATGGTCGACCCCGTCACCGACGTGATTGTCAGTCCGGCCAGATTCGCCAACACGGTGACCGCGGTTTGGGGTTGCTGCGGCAACCAGGCGTCTTTCGGCACGGTGGTGGAGAGCTTCATCGAGAGCGCTTCCGCCCAGTCATTGGCGAACGCGATGGTATATTTCGTCAGATCGGGAGATGAACTGCCAGCCTCAATCGTTACGGCCCGGACCACGAGGTTGGCATTGACTCCGGTTGAGACCGCGTTGACAGCCAACACGTCGCCCGGCCAGATGTCTTGCGGTGTTTGCAAATTGAAACCTGAATATTTCCCCGACCAGGCAGCGGCGCGGCTGGTGGCCAGGGCAAGCATGGTGAATGCGGCGTTCTCGCAATCGGCGGAGCTGCGCGCCGCCGGACTGATCACGCTCCCGGCCCAAGTCGCCGTGCCCGGAATTGTGCTGTTGCCTTCCGCCGCGATGCTGGCGGCGCTGGCTAGTCTCGCCACCGATCTATGGACGGTGCGATACGTAACCGTGATGGTTTCATTTACTGCCGGAACCGCGGTTGCGTAGAAGCGTAATACGCCGTTGCGTTCGACACGCGCGTCGGCGCCCTGTGTAGACAGCCCTAACCTTCGCGTAAAGACGGAGCCGCCCGGGTCCTGACTGGTAACCCACACCGCTCCCGCCTCGGTGACCGTGATATTGGCGATGCTTCCGACGAGGTTTGTGCTGTTCACCGGTGCGAAGGTCGCGAGTGCCGGCGAGAGTGCGATCGATCCGTCATACAGCACTGTCGAGACGTCGGTCGCGCCAAAGGTCGTGTCCTGCACCTCCATCACTACGTTGGCGCTCGATAGAATGGCGCTGCCGCCGTAGCTGACCTCGCCACTGTCGCCGACGCCATAGTAGGCGGCGAGCATGCGCTGCACTTCCTTGCAGTAAGTCCGGATTCGCAGCGTGTAGAGATGCCCGGCGACGGGAGTGAACGTAACGCCCGAGGCCACACCCTGGAGCATGGGGGAAACGACCGTCGTGCCCGAAACCTGACTAACTTGAAAGCCGGCGAAACAGCTGCCGACATTGACTGCGCCTTCGTAAAGTCCACATAGCACGCCGGCGCTGGCTGCGCCAAACTGCACGCCGCCGGTCTCAATCACCAGCGCCCCGCCAACTTCGAGCTGGTCAATGGCGATCACCGTTGTATCTCCGTCGACTCCGTTGCCGCCGTTGAAAGTCAGCCCTGCCGAGGTCAGAGATATATGCGACCCACCGTCATTTACCTCCCACAACACCGGACTGATGCTCGGCCCCTGAAATAGATCGACGAGCGGCTTGGAGTGCGATGCGGTGGGGAAATAGGGAAGCCGCGTCAAAGTGAAGAGTACCGTAGTGCCGTCGCCTTGAAAAATCTCAGTGACATAAGCTGCGGCCTCCTCGGCCCCGCATACCGTGACATCATTGGCGATGGTCTTCACCATCGATGCCTGCAAGGCGGAAACCTGCAGCGTGCCTGCGGTTTCGCTCAGCGTATGGGTCACATTTCCGATAGGCGCGACATTCACCGCTCCCGCAAGCGCGAAATACGAGGCGCGAGCCATCGACGCAAGCGCGCCCGCATTCTGTGACCAACTCAGGCCGGCATCAGGCATAAAGTAGCTCACCGGAGCAGTCGCGGCGCTGGCCCGTACCGCGAGGCGTGTGGCATCGACCCTTGCGGTCAGGGTCGTGAGCAGCTGTCCAACGGTCTCGCCGCCGCCGGCGCGGGTCTGGGGCACGGTCTGCCAGTCGAGAAGCACCTCATCGCTCACCGCCATCGTCGAGAGCCAGTAAATCGCGCCGGTGGTCCCCGCACCGGCCAGCTCGCGGGCCGGCTCAGTGGCAAGGTATCCCGTGAACAATACGACTTCAGTGTTATCTGTAACAATCACTCTGCCATTTCGCAGTGGCGCAATAAAATTCGTTCCCGAAATGACCAGCCCGAAGATACAGATCGACGGTTCATTTAATCTCCGCTCAATCCTGATCGGTTGCGTGGCGGAAAGCGCGCCGGAGTAATCGATCGCTCCGTTGCCGTCCAGGTTGTCTATCGTCAACTTCACAAGAAATCTCCTTCGAGCTAGAGCAATGTCATGGGACTGGGCAGGAAGCTGCGGAAACACAGCACTTGCTCGCCATCGTTAGCATCGATGACGGGCAACGCGCGGAAGCTCGCGTTCAATGTCACCCACTCGAGCGGAGCCACCAGCGTCTCGGTGTCTTCCTGCGCGCCTCCGGTCGGCTGCAGGCGCGGGTAATAGTAGAGGATTCGTTCCCCTTGTTCGCCCGGCATGACCAGCAGCGCGGACCACTCCTGAAAGAAAGAACCTCCTTCGCGGTCGACGAACCCCTCGATCACCTGCACCTTCATATTGCTCGCCGGGGCGCCGGCCAGCAGCGGCTGCGCCAGGGTCAGGCCGGTGGCGGTGACCCCTGCCACCCGGGCCACATTGAAGCTGACTCTGCGCACGTAATCCGGATCGCTGTTCACGCTGGCCGCGCTTTGCACATAAGCGGCGCTCACCCCGCTGCCGACGTAGCCGGTCTGCCCCGCATAGTCGGTGTCGACAACCACCATCTGGTCCGCCTGGAAACCCGGCAAGTTCGTGGAGGCGATGTTGAGCGAGATTGCAGTCGAGCCGGCCGCCAAAGCTACTGCCGGCATCCCCTTGCTGCCCGAACCGTTGGCGACCGCGCCTGCGGCAGGCGCGAGCAGGTTCATATGCTCCGAGCCTGCCGACAGCGCCATCGACAGCTTTCGCCAGGCGAGAAAGCGGAACGACACCGTCGCGCCGATCAGCTCCCGCATCTGCACCTGTGGAGCGGCGGGGCTGCCTACATTGAGAACATTCACCGTGCTCGCCGACTTCCGCGAGAGGTTAGTGATCCAGCCCAGATCGATCCACGGCGCCGGAGGTGCATCCAGGCTGAAAGATCCATTTACAGAAGGGTCGAAGACCGTGGGCGCTTCGGCAACCCGATTCACCGGCGCGAAGTAAGCCCGCACCCTTCGCGTCAGCGGGGTCGTGGGAGTCGTATATGTAACCGCAGCTGTGCTCATAGCTCTCCCGGCTCCTGGTAGGCAAAGATTGTGACCTTCGCGCTTCGCGACAAACGGTCGCGCAGCGTGACGGCAGGGGTAAAGTTGGCGGGGGTCCAGAAGACCGGCGTGTTCAGCTGCACAGGCGGAGTCTGTGTGTAGTTCATCTTAGGAGCACAGTTCGGCGACAAGAGGCCAAGTACCTCGGCGTCCATCTCTTCGAGCGCCCGGCCGCGGTCCAATCCCGAGGCCGCCTGGGTGCCGCCGGTCGTGTAGAGAATCTCGCAATCGAGCCGGGCCAGCACCAGGGGAAGATTTACGTCCGTCCCGAGCGTTGTCCAACGCAGCACAAAAACGTCAGGAGGCGGCATGGGCACGACCGCCTCAGCCTCTTCGAGGAGGATGCCCGGTCTCTGCAGGCCACGCAATAACATCGTGCGGTTTGGATTTAACGTCGAAAGCCGGTTGCGCAAGGTAACGTAAAATGTGTCCTTCGCGTTCTGCATAGATCCCTCAAATGTCCTGCGGCAAAGCTTCACGTAACTGCAGGCGATACAAATAGGCTTGGCCGAAGGCCTCAGGCGCGGCGATCGCCTCGATCAGGAACAATTTCCCGTTGACCGAGACTCCGGCGGCCTGGGCAAAGAGCGCGTCCGCGGAGCTCAACTGCAGCGCGCCCACCTGTGCCTGTATCGCCGAGGCCGAGATCATCAGCTCATATTTTTCCGGCACACCTTCGCTTAGCGGAACGCGGAACTTGCGAAAGACCGCCGGGCTCAGCGGCAATTGTTGATAGGTCTGCGTTGTGATGCCGATCTCCGCCGCGTCGCCCCCGGCAGAGACCGCCGGGATCTGCAGGGCCACGGAAAATCCGCCCAGCGAACGCAGGAGCGTGTCCGCGGCGCGCTGCGCGATCGGGCTGTAATTTCGAACACTCAGGTCCGCGCTCATGGTTTCCTCTCTCTCTGGCAACCGCTGTCGCTGCGCTCATGCTTGTCAATCGCATCCCGTTAGCCAAGGCGAGTCGCGATATAAGGCCGCAGCAGCGCGGCAACCTGGGCGTCGATTAGCGAGTTGGAAAAATATTCGAGCTGCAGCGTGTCCAGGCGCGTCGATTTCACGTTTAGCGACGGGGTCGCCTGCATGTTCTTCACAATCTGGGCACAGGCCGACATCACGTCGTTGCCGATCGTCGCCAGGCCGGCGGTGTAGGTGACCGCGACTTCGTTGTATGGAAGCCCAAGGATGTTCATGGGGAATATCAGTTCCCCGGTATCGAAGACCCAATCGACGGTGGTCGGATCGATGGCCGTCCAGGCGCCCGGCAAGCCGAAGGCCCATGCAATCTCCGATTGGATCGGATAAACGAGCTCGCCTCGCCGCGGCCGCGCATACCGCGCATTAATGCTCACCAGCGGCGATGTGGCGGGAGCGATCGCCGTCAGCGGCAGATAGCTGAGCCGGACTGTCTGCGCCCCTTCGGTGAGCCGCATCCGCTCCACATACTGCACTGGATCCAAGCTCGCGCGCCAGCAATACGACTCCATCAGCGCCGATGCGGCCGTCACCCAGTCGTCCGTCGTGGCCGGGTCAAGGCCGAAATTTACATAGTCCGTTGGCTGCAGATATACCATGCTTACTCTCTCAATCGCCTGTTGCACTGCTTGTCGAATTCGAAAAAGAAGGCCAGCCCATTGCTGGACTGGCCTTGCCATCGACCGCGCTCCCGCCTGGAACGCGGCGCCCCAAACTACGTTCTAGCGGTTGACCAGCACCTGGTAGTGCGCGTAGTTCGCACCCTTGACCACCACACCGCCGAACTTGACCGCGACATACTGCGAGGCCAGCGAACCGGGCACGCCGAGCTGGAAGATCCTTGGCGAAGGATCGCTGAGCCAGTGGTACTCGATCATGCTCTCGGTGACGATATAAGCGGGCAGAACGGCTGTCCCTGAACCAGGTGTGCCGGTGTAAGGCAGGGCCCATTCGGGAATCAGCGGCAACTCGCCGGCCTGAGTCGAGAGTGCCTTGACTCGGACGCCCCCCGTTATTTCGACCGTTGACAAGACCACATTGAACTCGGTCTTCATCTCCCGGTCGATCAGATCGAGCAGCACCGGGTTGGCGTAGATGGCCGTCGGGCGGTTGCGGTAACTGGTGTTGGCCACCATCTGCGCGACCGCCGACTTGATGCCATCGACGATGCTCGCGGTGGTCCCGATCGTCGTGGTTAGGCCGCCGGCCTGGATTTGACCGATCGCGCCGAAATATTGCAGCGTGACGGGCGCCGCGAGCGATGTGTCGTTCCCGTTCCACAGCGCCACGTCGTGGGTGTTGAGCACGCCCTCGACAGTGTCCACCAGGTCCTTGGCTTGCAGATAGGCAAACTGCTTCTGTTGGTTGCCCAACTCGATATCGAAGAGGTTGTAGTTGATCTGCGCCACGATCGCTTTAAGCGGCACGCTGAGCTCGACGCGGGTCGGGCTCACCGTGGGGGCGACGATGGCCCGGGGATTGACGAAGCCCGATGTCCCCGGGTTCGGGATCGCCGTCTCCATGAAGAAGCGCGAAGGATGGCCAGTCGCCGGAACCTGCTTGATCCGCTGCCCGAAGATACCGCGGCGCTGAACGATGTCGGTGATCTCGGTCTGGTAAAACGGGACTTCGATGGCGCCGGGCCCGATGTAGTCCGCCGCCGAATGGATGTCAAGAAAGTTTGCGTTCATAGCTTCTCTCCGCCTGGTGCCAGGCTCTTGCGGGTTGGTGGCAATATGTCGCGGCCACGGTTACAAAAAGAAGAGCCTCACATCAAAGCGCTAAGTCTCGCCCTGAATATGAGGCCCGAAAGCTCGTGCGATGTGAGCCTCTAGCCCAGTAATCCGGCGCGGATCAACTGCGATTTGACCGCGATCCGCTGCTCCAGGCTCAATCCATTCAGCGCCGCATCCAGCGCGCCTGCGTTCACCTGGTCCAGGGTGTCAAGGCCGTGTTTGGCGAGCAGGTGCGCTGCCGCCACAGGCAGGGTCTTGCGGGCCCCCGCCGAAGGAGCACTCGCTTGGGCGCGCAGTTCGGCGATCCTTGTCTCGGCCGCCTGCAGCTTGATCTCCAGCTCAGCCAATCGGAGCGACGGATCGGACTCGACCGTCGCGACGACCTTCGCCACCTCGCCGCCCAAAGACCCCACCCCAGCCGAAAGACGGGCCTCGATCCCGGCCGCGACCCGTTCCAGTTGTGCCGCCGCCGCGGTCAGTTGGGCGATGCCCTGAGCCAGCACCTCGTTTGATTCCACATTTGCCGCTATCGTTTCCAGTTCCATTTCCACGTCCTCCCTCTATTCCTTTGCTCATGCTCGAAACTGCGTTACGCCGCGCGGACTACTGCCCCGCTGGCCAGCATCTCCGCTGCTGGCGCGGCCTTCTTTAACCGAAAGGACGTTTGCTGGTAGGCGGCTTTGTCACGGAGCAGAATCGCAGCCCCGGTAAACGTTGCCCGGGTCAGCGTCCACACCGACGCCCTCATGTCAGCCACATGAGCGTCGGCGAGTTCATAGGACATCCCCATGGTGCCCGGCAGCCCTTTGCGCATCTGCTCCTCGACCTCGGGAAAATCCCGCCCAAAGAGATAGCCGCTCACGCAGAGTTTCGCGCCCTCCCCATTTCCTTCTATATCCGCCTGGGTGAGAATCCCGCACTTCCGGCGAGCGTCATGCCCGTCCCAACCGGGCCGGTAGTTGACCGCCATGCCCAACAGCGAGGGCAAGGCAGCCATCGCGGCCGTACGGGTGAGGATCACCCGGTGGCCTCGCGCTCCAGATGGGGCGCGGTCGCTGGCCGCATCGACGACGGTCAGCACGCCCTCAAACGGAATCCGGTTTGGATGCCCCGCCACCCGAGGCATCGTTACTGCCATTGCTTCCAGTCTCATGTTCCTCCCGCTCCATTCTGGATTCCATCGAGCGAACCGCGCTTTTACCCTGCCGCTCACTCCTGCCGTTACTCCAGGTTCAGGAGAGCCGCTGTCTTCTCCTCCACCTCCTCTTGCTTGGTGATCTCGACCGCTGCTGGGACCGGCGGAGCAACCGCATCCGGTAATGGTCCCAACCCGCGCATCGCCCTTACTTCATTCACCGTCAACACCCCGGCGGTGAGCAGCGCAGTTTGCATCTCGACCTCGGTCATCTCATCGCGGGCGTCCAGCTCGTTGAAGACAAACTCGAACTCCGACCAACCCAGCTTCTTGGCGAAGAGGTCCCTGGTAAAGTGCTCAGCGACCAACTTGGCCAGCGGCACGACCGCGCTACGAAAGGCCTCGTCGGCCTGCTCGGTCGCGGTCGAACTGGTTGACGTCGCGCTCCAGCCCAAGTAGCATCGGCGGCAGCGAAAACGCATTGCCCACCATGCGAATGAGGAATTCCTGCCAGTTCAGCCGCAGGTCGGCATCGGTGCCGGCGGCGAAGCGCAACACCTCCGGCTTCTGCTCGCTCGAAATTAGCGGAACGCGGCCGGTGCCCTCGATCTCATCTTGCCACCAGCGGATGAGCCGTTCATGCTGCGCTGGGCTGGTCTCATTCAGCCACAGTGCATATTGCACGACCGAATTGCTCGCCAGTTTGCCGGCAAACCGGTGCGCACCAAGGAAGCTATTCACCGTCTCGAAAGCGATCTCAAGCGGCCCCAGTCCAAAGGGCGTGTAGCTGCGCGGATTCAGCCGGATATAAATCAGCTCGTCATCCAGAAGCGGAATCAACCCCGGAGTCTTCCCTTCCTGAGAATCGCCGCCCAGCGGCACAATCTGGCCCATCGTCAGACCGGTAGCCTGCGCGTAGCGCGGAGTCGCCGGGTCGCCGTTCCACTTGGCGTTGATCTTGATCGTGGCCCCGTTGACCGGCCAGAGTTCGAAGGGCCGCTGCGCATCGCCGGTCAACTCCATCTCGATCGCTCCATAGCCGCCCACCAGGGCGTCTTCGAGCACCTGCTCGATCAACGTGCGGAACGAGTCCCCGGAATTCGGTCCCTCCAGTGTCTGGCGAAGAATCGCGCCCCGCTCGTCGGAATCGCTCACCGTCGCCGCCGAATACCCGCGCTTGAGCTTGATCTGCCAATCCAGACTGCTGATACGGTCCTTGATCACATTGATCGCCCGGCGTACCAGCGGCGTCTCCGCGAAGCGACGCAGGTTCACCGGCGTAGGCTTGGGCAGCAGGTTGGCCGGGGCCTGATACGGGCCCAGGATCGACGGTAGCGCAACCGTCTTCCTCGGAGTCATCGCTCCCGGCCCCGCAGCCGCCTCAACATTTCCCGTCCACCGCTTCCATAGGTTCTGAATCGACTCTGCTGCGTTCACTCGGAACACCGGTCCTTTCCCGCTTGCTGGCGCAAGCCTCTAAACAAGCGGCATGACTCCCAAAACAAAAGGCATGGCGAATTCGCCATGCCTCGTTGCCACAACCGTTTCTTGTGCCTTTAGTTAGTGGCGCGCCTCAACAATTGGCCGGGCTACGCTCAGATTCCCAACTCCTCTTTTGCCCGCTCGATGATCGTTGGCATATCGGCGGTGGTCAAGAATCGAATATTAGCGCCCTTCAGGATCTCTCTACCGGAAGTGTAGAGAGCAAGCTGGTCCTCGTTCTTTGATACAGTCCCCGAAGTGTTCCAGATCAGTGGTTCCGCGATTGCAGTAAACTCCAGTTCCATTCCAGCTTGTTCCAACACTCCTCTTCTGAGGGCTGGGACCGTAAACGCTAAAACCTTGGCCGCAACGATGTCCTCGGATGAGATCGCTTGAAACATCCTCATGCCGCCATTGCGGTAAGAGCAATCGATCCGCAGGGGATCAGCCCCGCCTATGAATCGGGTTACCGGTATCTGCTTATCCATGAAGCTCCACACTCCAGACCGCTCGAACTCGCGACGCATAACCCCATAAATCGATTGCCGCGCGCTTGTCCGAGAAACCGGTTCCCGCTTCTGGGACTCGACATACAACCGCATCAGCGTGTCCATTTGCGCGGCGAGGTTCTCCGCCAAGCATGCTTGCGGGCGTGTCAACTGCAGGCTGTTTGAAAGCGTATCTTCGAGCATGGCCAAGAACGCTGCGCCCTGATCGTCATCGCTAAGGCGATGCTCCAGGTCAGCTTCCAGTGCCTTCAGCATTTCGATATCTACATCCGGATCCATGCACCTCACCCGGCGCCAATCCTTGGTGAAGCGCACAACGATCGGCCCGCTCGCCTGTCCGTCGGGTTTCGCGGTCTCACGCAGCAACACACCGATATTCACGAATTCACCCTTTATCCGGTCCGCGACATACCGCACAAGGAAGAACTCGCATTGCCTGCCCCCTCCGATCTTTGTGGATTTTCCAGTCATCCGCTCCTCACATCACAAACTTGCTTTCGATATTGTCGGCCCAGTTGGGTACCGAGTACGTCGTCTCAATCATTTTCGATTCGGCATTCGTCCACTTCGGAAACGGCGACCGCGAAGTTTCCCGAAATTCTACGATCAACTCCCGCACCAGACCTCTTCGCTCGATTAGCTGTTCTGTCAGCCGCTCAAGGGCCGAGATTTCGCCGCCGTACCACTCGGGCGGCACGGTCTCTGCAATTCTCCAAATCTTCTCAGGCGCCATTGTCTCGATGCGGCCCAGCCACGGCTCGAAGCTCTCCCAACCGGTTACCTCGCGGTAAACCGCGTTGCGGCCGTACACTCCGCGCAAGGGCGCGTCCGAGAACCGCCACTCTCCAGCATTAAAGCAATATCCCTGGTCGATAAACGTAGCCAAGTATCGTTTTTCACGCGCCTTCTTGGTGAACACCGCCTGGCGCCCGTCAGCGTTGCCTGTCCACTTGTCCAGCGCCAGGATTCCGGCGAACTCCTTGACATTTCTGGCCTCAAGTAACGCGTCGTCCTGAAGATACTCCTGAACAACACCAGGCATCAGCCCGCCGACCAGTCGCGACCCAAACTGCAGCCCCGCACGGCAGATCTCCCGGTGCCGTCCCAGATCCATATCGAGATCGGGGGTGTTTGCAATCAGCCACGAGCTGACCTCGATCACCTCGCAGACGGGAACGGTCAGCCCCACCGCCTCCGCCAACCGTGTCGCCAGCAACTCGTTGGCCAACACTCGCAGGTGCTGCGGATTGTTCTGGAACTTCACCACATACAGGTTGTCGTCGGCCCCCAGCATTAAATGACTCTGCGCGCCGCCACGCATCCGGCGAACCTGTTGGACCGCGACGACCGCCAAGATGCCTCCTAAGACATAAAACCGGCGAGTGAAAGGGAAGTGTGTTCAGATTCTACCTCCATTCTAAATTCCCGCGCCGAACTCTCGTTTTCGCCAGCAACTCCTCTCGCGCACTCAGCGCGATCGCCATCGCCATCACACAGTCGTCATGCGCCCCGGACTGCGCCCCGGTCTTTCCGCTCCGCAGCCGCACGAAGCTCCGACACTCCTTCAGCAGCCGCCGGCTCTGAAAAAGGCTCGGCTTCTCGACCAGCGCCGACGCCAACGTTCCGATCATTGCCGGGCGCGACAGCGAAGAGGTCAGCCAACCCTCCTGCCCGCCCTGCTCATATACCCGCGGATAATTGCAAACGCTCTTCAGATAAGCCAGCACCCCCGAGCCATGATTGTTGCGTTCGACCACCAATAGGGCCGTGCCATACTCTCGCCCCAAACCGGTGGCGCGATGGGCGAGCTCGAGCGTTTCCAGCTTGGCCTGCAGCTCGGCGCACTGCAGGCCGGTCGCGAGGTCAATCACCTGAACGGCCGAGTAGTCTCCCTCCGAACCGCCGCCCGCCGGATCCACAGCCAACAGATACTCGTGCCCCACCACCGGCGGATTCCACACCAGCAACTCACCCCCGTCCCGTCTGATCGGAGGCTCCTGCAGCGACTGCAGGCGTGTATCCAGCAAACACAGATCGAACACGCAGGTGCCGCTCGCGAGAAAACAAGCGTCCGCGTCTTCGGCGTACTCCTGCCGCGCGAGCCCGCGAAACCCCGCCTCCATCCGCCTCCGGAAGCCGATCTGCCTACCATTCAGCTCGTGGCGCTTTGCCAGCTCCCGCTCTTCCTCAGTCCGGTCCGCCTCCGCGACGGAGTTGGCGGCGTATTCCTCCTCCCACCACCAGGGGAAGAAGTGCCCGACCAGGCTGCCCCCGCAACCGGCGGCCGAAGCCTTTTGCCACTCCTCGAAAAAACAGCCGCCCGCCCCGTTGGGTGTCGATTCCAGCACCAATTCTCCGGTTACCGGTAACGCCGCGCGAAGCCCCTCCAGAGTCTCCTGGGGGTCGCCCGGCCAGCGCGCCACCTCCGAGCAGTGCAGGTTCTGGATCGTCATCCCGCGCCCCGCGTTCCGGTCGCCGGCCGTCTCCACCCGGTATTCGCTGTCCAGCGCTGGAAAGACGATCTGTCGCGCGCTCGCCCGGCCCGTGCGCAGCGCACCGTTGTGCAGCGCAGCCGGCAATCCGCGGAGAAAGCGGTGGACGCAGCGAAAGATCCCCTCGGCCGCAGCCTGCGTATGCGCCACCTGCACCGTCAGCGTTCCCGGCTGGGTGATGGTCTTCAAGAAGAACCGCCCCGCCACCCAGGTGCTGATGCCCATCTGCCGCGCCTTTAGGACGATGTTCGACTGCCCCCGGCGGCGCTCGTACTCATTCTGGGCCCGATTCGCCACCAGCGGTACTTGCTTCCCGCGGCGGTCCCGCACCCGCAATATCGCCGCCGCCAGAAAAGCTCCCATTGTCCTCTGTAGTGCGCCGGGAGCTGGCGCATCCAAATGTCGCCCCAACAGCATAAGATCGGCCAAAGACCAGCCGAGGATCGAAGCCCTCCGTGTCATCCTGGTCGCCTCCTGACATCACCCTAAGATTTCCGCCGATCTGCCGGCCCCAGGGTTCAGAACACCTGGACCCACGCGTACGTTCCCGCCGTGGCTGTCTGCACGCACACCTGTTCATGGTCCGGCGTCCCCTGCACATACCATTCGAGCGCACGGTTCGCCGCGTTGCACGCCGGCTGGGTCGCGGTGCCCGGGACAATCTGCAGGCTCGGCACCACCACCTGCGCTTGCAGCGCCGTCGCTCCGGTTTTGGTGGACGTGAAAGTGAGCGTTAACGCCGGGTTCGACCCCGAGGCCACCGATTGCTTCACGATCCAGTCGCTCGACTGCGACTGCGTCCCGTCCCAGTAAGTCGCGTTCAGGTCCCAGCCGGGGGAGTTATAGTTCAGCGAAGAAGTCGCAGAGGTGTTGTAACTCAACTTGAAGCTTGGCTGAAAGGTGCTATAGAAACCCACCGGCGCGTAAAAGTTGAGATTTTCAAAGGTGGGCGTCCCCGAGGGAGTGCCGCCAACCACCACCTGCCACGGATCGTTTACCGGAGCAATGTTGTTCCAGAACGAGTCCGAGAAGTAGAGCGGCTGCGAAAAGTAGTTATTCGTCGAAGTGGCCCGGTTAGTCGCGTTCAAATAAACCGACTCTCCAAAGAGCGTCTGCGAAGTCCCCGAGCAAGCCCGGTCCGCCATCACCGTTACCCCCGAGGGTAGCGCTGAAGTCACCGGCCCATACTGGTTCCAGAACTGCACATAGCCTGAAGGCACGTTGTTCAGGCATTGCATTGATCCGACAATCTTCGCGTTGTACGCATAGGGAGATATGTAATACCCGGCCGACACCGGGTAAGCGGTCGCGTTATTCCAGGTGAAGGTCGTGCCGAAGATGCCCGTGCCGCCCTCGATATCAAAGCAGTACTGGTACATCGAATCGCACTCCGTCCCGTAATAAGCGTTCCCATAATCGGAGACGCCAACAGGACCGCCATTTGGGTGGAAGTGATAAAAGACGTTGTCCCCCTCCAGTACCTCGATCGCCGCCGTCGTCCCCACTCCTCCGGTCGCCACGTCATAAAGGGTATTGTCGGTGAAGTTGCCGAAGACGATGCCATAAGCCGCCGGCGGCAGACTAGAAACCATCACGGTAATCGCCCCGCTGCAGTTGGACCCCGTAGTCACAGGAGTTACCGCCGTAACTGCTCCACTAATGACGGTGGCCGTCGCAGTCGGCATCACCTGACAAGGATTCTTGCTATACCCATACCCGAACAAGTAGACCTGGGTCGTCGATCCGTACCCGCTGCCGCCGTTAGTGACCGTATAGCTCGTTACCGAACCCCCCACCACGTTGGCCGTCACCGACGCAAAGCTGGGCAGGGGATTGCCGGTGATATACACATTGCTGACCGGAGTCTGATACACCTGCCCATTACTGCCGTTTGCCGGAGTATCGCCGATCTTCATGAAGTGGTCGGTCCCGTTCGCGCCCGAGCAGTTAATGTTTTCGATTTTCGATTCATTCACTCCAAAAATGTCCATGCACGACGGCGCGTTCTGGTTTGCGTTGACTCGGAAGTCCCGCAGCAGCAGGCGGCTCAGATCCCCGTTGATCGCGTCGGCGTGATAGATGACCGCGTTCGTAATTGCACAGCTTTGCGAGATGATCGTCTGTTCCTGGCTTGCACCCTGAATCGATAGCGTCCCGAAGTAACCATTCAGCGAGGGCAGCAAAATCCCGGAGCAGGTGTTATAGGTGCCCGAACCCAGCACTAACTTAGCGCCCGCATTGTTCGCGGTAATCCAGGCATCGGCGGTGGCTGCCGCGCAGTCGAGTTGGGTAGTATATGCCGTGCTCCCAACTGTGCATCCAGTTGCCGGGTAGCCATCCGCATAGAACACCTTGTTGATCTGGCTCGAAGTAACTACTCCCGAGGTTAGCTGTGCCGCGCTTACACTTCCGCTCGCAGCCAATGTGTCCGTCGTCATGCCGCCGGTCACGCCTATCCCGGCCGCGAAGCTCCCACTCCCCACCGTCAACAGGTTTCCGTTCCCATTCACGCTGAACTTAGTCGTCCAGGTGGAACTCGCCGGGCTCCACTGGTGAAGGCCGATTCCGGCGCTGCTCCCCAAGTAATTCGGTCCACCCAAAAACTGGAAGCGATACAGAGGATGACAAAAGGCCGAGCATCCCAGCGGCACAATTCCGACGGTTGTCGACGGCGGTGCGCTCAGAGTAAACGCAGTTCCGATCGGGAGCGCCGTACTGTTCTGAAGGTTCTCATTGCCCGACGGTCCAATGTAGATATTCCATCCCGTCGCCAGGCCAGCCGCATCGACCGGTGGCGACGGGACCGTAAACTCTTGGCCGCTAGCCATCGTGACCATCACGCTTGGCGACAGGATGCCCACCCCGCCCGCATAGGTATAAGCCGCCCGCACGCTGTAGTTTCCGGCGGGAACCGTCCCTCCTGATGATAGGGTTGGCGTTCCTGGGATTGCAGAGTACGGCTGGTCCATCAGGTCGTACTCACTGGCGATTTGGTCGCCAACGCTGGTATGCGCAGCGCTCTCGTAAACTGCGATCGTCTGCTTGTAAAGGTTTCCGCTCGTGGAACTCGCGCGCTGGTTCCCGTTGTCCATTAGTGTAAAAGACGGCTGATGGCCGTTGGGATAGGTCGGCAGCGCTACCATAGAGCCCCCGGTTACATTACCCAGCGAGGCGCCGGACGGCACGCTGTAGCCTTCACCGGAAGAAACCCCGGAGGCGCCATCCAGAGTCATCCCGACATTGCCATGCACAGCCACCAGGCCCTCGCCGGAAATACCGCCGGTAAACATACGCAGGTTCGACAGATTCACCGCCACCGCTGGGCCCGTGTAGTTGTCCCCCGGGCTGCCGTGTTGCTGCACCCAGCGAGCGTCGGGAACGTAGCCGGCAATGATCTCGGCGCAGGTATTCACTCCGCTGTTGTCGCAGTTCCGAGTCAGATTCGCCCCAGCCGCTCCCAACACGGAAAACGCATCCTGTGCGTTAACGTGCGAGTTGGTGACCTTGAAAGACGAAATACCGCTGCCGACAAGCTCGACCACCGCACCCGTCGGCCACGCAATCGCGCTGGTGCCGCTCTGACCTCGGCCGCCGGGGCCCAGGTACATGTTGCCATCTCCGGAGAAACCAGCCACCGCGATTAACTCGTAGGTGCCGCGCGTTATACCGCCTCCTAACGACGAGGCCGCGGTACTGCCCCACAGGAAATCCGGCGGAATCACAACATAGCTGTTGTAGGCCGTTTGCGTTGTCGGTACATCTCCCGGTGAGGTGTAATAGTGCGGGATCCAGGCGGTGCTTTCCACCGCTACCGCCAAACTCGTGGTAGTCATCGCCGCGGTCGTGCTCGTCCACTCCAATACGCCGCCGGCTATCACGCCCGCGTTCACGTACCCCTCTTCAAAGTAAAAGTGGTCCACTGTCGTAGTTTCCGAGAGAGAGGTCTTAAACCCGCTCATCATCAGCAGCGGCTTCATCGATCCTCCGTAGAAACCCACATTGGTGCCGCCCGTGCCATAGATCGCACCATGTGGGTCGGGCACTATCGGCCCGGATGACGGATAGACTCCGTTCACGCAGTTCACGTTGTAACAGTAGTTGTCAGCGGTCACCCCTGGATACATCACCTTGGTGTTGTAAAAGTAGCTCTCGTTGATCGCGCCCGCGAGGATCAACGGCCAGCGTGTCTGCATGATCGTCAAATCCCGGCTGCCGAGTCGCTCGCCGCTATTAATCTGAATTCCCCGCCCGCCCCCGTTATAAAGACGCACGTTCTGCAAGGAGTAGCTAACCGCCCCGTCCATCTCAATCAGCGTCCCGGTCGCCGTGTGCCCGCTGCCCTCGATCGTCAGATCGTAAATGCCGCCCTCGCAGCCTCCAAGCAGCGACGTCCCACAGTGAGTCACGGTGATCGCATTGGCCGTCGTGCTGGTCTGCTGAATAATCGAACTCTCTCGCGACATGCCCCGCAGCGTGAGATTCGCCGGGATGCGTAGCTCGCCGCTGATCTTGCAAGTCCCGGTGGGGATGCGAACCACCTGAGTGCCTTGCTGAAAGGTCTTGGCCGCCGCCGCATTCACCGCCGCCGCGATTGCCGCCTGCAAGGCCGCAGTATCGTCCGCCCCTGTGGTCCCGTTCCAGTTGCACAGCGCGCCATAAGGGGCGCTCCCCGCATAGACTTCGGTATCGAGATTCGCCGCAAACGTGGTCGGCATCATTCCGGCCGGGACCCGTGCGGTTGTGTCCAGCGGCGCGACACCGCTGGCAATCCCGACCTTACTCGCTGGCAGCGCCGCGTTGGCGGTCGTCTGGGCTGCGTTCGCTGCAGCCAGCGCGGTCGAACGAGTTGCCGGCGTTCGCGTCGACATATCCCTTAGTAGCCGCCTGCAGCGCCGCCACCGGATCGGCCGCCAGCGTCAGCGGCCCGGTTAGGCTTCCTCCAGAGAGCGGCAGAAGCGACCCCACCGAGTCGTCCACATAGTGCTTGTCCGCCGCCTGCTGCGCCGAAGTCGGATCGCCGCTCAACAGAAGCGATCCAGTCATCGCGCCTCCCGTCGTCAACAGATAACTCCCCGTGATAGAGGAGACAGCCGTGTCCACATACTGCTTGCTGACCGCCTGGATCGCCACTGTCGCGGGAACCAGCTGCGACCGGATCGCCCCAATCGTCGTGCTAGCCGCTACCGGGACGACCCAGTACTCCTTGTTTACCGTCGCATCGTTTAGGTGATACACCGCGGTGTAGTATGTCCCCGCCGGCAACGCTCCCGCATTAGGCGCCAGGCTAAGTTGCACCGCCCCATTCGTGCCGATCTGAACTGTCGTGCTACCCGCGGCGACCGCGGCATTCGCGGCGGTCGTGAATGCCGGCCAGCTCACAATCAGTGTTCCGCTCGCCACCATGCCGTTCGCCTGGTAGACCGTGTCCTGGATCGTTGTGGTCGAGAGCGTTTGGGCGCCAGCCATCGATAGAACCGCCATCATGATGCCCAGGGTCATCCCGTGGCGAAAGATCGACAACACCCCCGAGATACTTGTGGGATTCTTCACGGCTATGTTATTCGCCGCGAACTGGTTCGTCGCATAGGTAATCATTCTGCTTTCGCTCCGCAATTCCAGCCTCGTTCCAGTGAGTCGTCTGTAGGTTCACTTCGGATTTGTCATCCGCATCGATGGTGTATCTCGGTGCCGCTCATTTTATCCACGGACATCGTCCCACGTATTTCGCGCCCAAAAGAAAAAGGAGGCGCGGGCTGCGCCTCCTTCAGTTGTTTACTTACTCTCTATATTCAGAATACCAAGTTAGACCCTTTCACTACGCCAGCTTTTTAAATTTATTTTCTCGAATCATTTCATCGACTTACACCAACTTAGCGACTTTTACCCCCTTGACAGCTTTTTTCCGAGTCTAAGTTCAGTAGCTCATTTTCCAGGAAAAGTTCAGTCAGTATATCGATCGCCTCCGCATACTTCCTCACGATCGAACGCAGACTCTGTCCCGTCATTGCGGCCGTTTCGCCTTGCGAATACTCCTGCAGCGCCACCCGGGCGACCACATCCTGCGAAAACTTGTCCAGGCGCTTCAGGCATTTCTCAACATCGAGGACAAAGATCACCGTGTCTTCGAAGCTGTGCAACTGCCGGCTCGACACCTTGCCTCGGAACATGCAGTTGCCCAGAATTGACGGCGTCCTACCCATCTCGAGCGACTTCTGCATGTACTGGCGAAGCAGCGCCTCGGTGTGCTTTCGATAGAACGCCAGCGTTTCAATGGGTTCGTTTCGAACCGTCGCTGGCAACGCCTTGGGCAGAGCCGCCGCCCAGACACAAGACAGGACCGGGGCTGCGCTCATCGCCCACCCCCAGCCTCGACGGCGAACATTCCGCCCGTCGGGATCGGCCGCTTCCGCCGTCCGCCTGGTCGCTTCCGGAGACGCGGTTGGGGGAACTCTCCCAGCTTGGTGGTGCAGCCGTTGCAGTAGACCTTTACTTCTCCCGCCGCCCGATACCAAAGAGAGCCGCAGCTTTCGCAAACCTTCAAATTAACAAACATATGCATGGTGAATCCCTCATCAAAATTTGTGTGCACGCGGGCCCCTCGTCGAGTGTTGTTCCCGCGGGATAGAGGAAGCTCAAGGCCGAGCGCGCTGGCTCTACCGGCACGGCTGCGCAATGCGGCTTCGCTTCCGATCTCTGTCGTCGTCAAGGTAGTCGAGTATTCATGATGTGGGAAAAGAGACTTGCTTCCGTGGAAACTCTCGTGTCGTCCGATTGTGAATGACATGCCGGTCCTCGGTTCGCCTCTCGGGCCGCAGATTTCCCCTGTCCGCGACGGAGAATTCCGTTTCGGGCACTGGTTCGCCCCACGGAAGACTCTTCCGTGAAGGGCTGGTTGCGGTTGTAAGAGTGCGAAGGTGAAACTGAATCTATCTTTCGGAAAACTTCAGGTCAATGAATCAATGGGGTGCGCCGCCTCGAATCCGTGCCATGGCGAGCAAACTTGCGGTTTTAATAGGAAACAGTCGCAGTTTCATTTTCTTTAAGCTACGGGCGTTGCTTCGCTGACTTAGCTCAGAGTTAATCGCGGGCCCAATGAATTTTTCGGAACTTCATGAACGGGTTCGTATCGAGGTGCTCCGCCGCATAGAAAACGGAAGCCTTACCGCAACCCTGCTGGCCCACCAGATCGACTGTTCCGCCGCGCATATCTCGAATTTCCTCAACCGAAGGCGAAGACTCAGCATCGACGCGCTAGACAAAGTGCTTGAGACTCAGTTCCTCAGCATCGCCGATCTTCTTGCAGAGGGCCGCTTTGCGCACTTGCCCGGCGGGCGGTTCCAAGTCCCGGCCGACTCGGATTCCGTTCCACTGGTTGAGCCAACGATAGCGGCTTTCAGCCCTCGCATCCCCTCGGGTGCGATCATCGACATCTTGAAAGTCCAGAGCAGATTTCTCGGCAGTCTTCGCGACCGATGCTCCGCGGAACGGCGCAAGTGGGATAGGTTCGTTGCTGTCAAGGTGTGGGAGGAAGAAGCCGTTCTCATGGCGCCGCTTCTTCCCGCGAATGCAATCGCGTTCATCGATCGCCATTACAACTCGAGCTTCGCCTATGTCACGGGCCAGACTACGATCTATGCCGTACGTATTGCCAATCGCTTGCGATTTCGGTCCGTTGCGCTTCTCGACAGGCACCTGGTTCTGAGCACGCGCAACCCGGATCACGTGCCTGAACTCCTCCCGCTGGCTCAGGGGCGAACCTCAGCCGACGTGATCGTAGGCCGTGTCTTTCGCGTTATTGTCGATTTCTAGCTGGGTCCTGGTTGGCGAGGCCCGCCCTTCCAAATCACTTCTTCTTCAGCACTGCGCTGTTGTTTTCGTCCGAAGCAATTGCGCCCATCAGCTTCCTCACATCCGGATACTTGTCCGGCCCCAGGTCCAGCTCTTTCACCTGGTATTCGCGCGAGTAATGCAGCACGCCATCTCCCGCCTTCACCTCGCTCTTGTAGCTGGCGAAGCCAACATCCACGCTGACCGGCCCCGGCATGTCGTCGATCACATAGCCGGCCGGGAGCGCAACATCGATGCTGTCCCGCCAGGTGCCGGTCTCACCCAGGTCGATCGGATATTTGCGCGGCTTGTCGTTATATCGTTCAGCGTTCGTCCCAATCACCCGCGGACGCACCAGCAGCAGATCGCCCGCCGGCTTCGCATAGCGGTTTGCAGTCAGGGAAAAGTTGACCACCACGTTCTTTGACATGTCGTGCGTGTTCTGGGCGCTGGCCGAGTCCAGCGTGAAGCTAGCCAGGTCCCGCTGCAGCCGGTGTTCCATGTATTCTCGCTGCTCCTTCTCGGTCTCGGCATTGTAGAGATAACGGTAATGCGAGGCAGTCTCACCGGAGCGTGTCTCGATGACCTTGCCCTTCAGCGTGCCGTCCGCGTCCAGACTAAAGGACGCTGCCCGGTCCATCGTTGAGGCGTCGGGGGCCAGTATTGGAAGTTCGATAATCTGACTGTCCTTGCCCGCTACGAGCACCCCGTAACTCCCCTGCAGCTCCGGACGGATCAGGCCGATCGGCGTGTAGGTGTCCGTCGGGTCGAAGATCAGATAGCGTCTTCCCGTGTGAGCTGTCACCACTGCGCGAAGGTCCGGATCGCTATACCCCGAAGGCATCTCGATCGCCGCGATCATGTGATTGCCGTCGCGCGATGGCAGGGCGGGATCGACATAGCCGCGATGGGTGTCCACCATCACCCATGTCGCGCGGACCCCAACCGCGTTCAACATCGAGATCAGCAGCGTGGCTTTGTCCTTGCAGTCTCCATAGCGGTATTTGAAGACGTCGGCTGCCGAGTGCGGCTGAAATCCGCCAATCCCGACCTCAATGCCTACATATCGAATTTCTCGCTGCATGAATCCGGCAACACTCTGAATCTTGCTCTTGAAATCGGTCGCTGCCCCGGCAACTTCCTTGGCCTTCAGGTTGATTTCAAGGGGCGCTTCGGTACGTGGCGCCGCGAGAGTGTCATACCAGTTCCCGATCTCGGCCCATCGCTGGTCGCCGGTCGGCAGATCAGTGGCTGAGTAGTGGATCACCATCCGTCCAGCCAATGCCTCCTCAGATGGCGCCATAGGTACCTCGCTCAGGTCGATAGCGGGCACGTCTTCCAGCTCCCAATGCCAGTGGTTCGGAGAAACTTCCGTGCCATTGACCGGCTCATGACGCAGCCACGCGGTGTAGTTCTTCCAGCCCGGCGGCAGGTCGGCCTCGAAGACCGCCCTGTGAATAGGGATCGACTTCTGAAAATCCCAGGTCTGCTCCAGTTCGCCGTAGTCCGCAACCTGGCGCACTACTTCGTAAGCCACAATCCCACCAGGATCGGAGCCCGGAGCGTGAACCACTTTTCCCCGGATGTCGCCGTACAGGATTCCCCATTCACCCAGCGCCTCGTCGTGGATATCTTCGTCCTTGATCGAATATTGATGGCCATCCGGGCCGATGCTCCACGCATGGAAGGAGTTCAGCTTGTTGTCTTTGGAATACCAGGCCACAATCTCCGCATACTCCCGCCCCTGCGGACGAAGGATCTTGACCACTTTGCGCTCTCGCTCCGTGGCCCTGCCGTCTGGGCCCACCGTGATCAGATCGTCGTCAAGCAGGATTACAGCCTTGGTCTCGGCCGGGTACCGGGGCAACAACGCGTTGGTCGCCGCCCCGAGCACCCAGTCAGGAAGCTGGTTGGACGAAGCAAGGCAGCGGGGCAGCACGGCCGTTAAACCCAGTACCGCGATCACCATCGCCCTCGACCGGGCAATCTTCATTGTGTGCCCCCGCCCGGAGTCTTGGCGGCCGTCGGCTGCAGCACTGCCTGTTCCTGGTCTCTGGCATTCACCTTCTGGTAGAAGTCCTTGAGGCCTCCGTACTCGTCGACCATGTAGATCGAGTTGGCCAGGATGAACACTCGCCCAACCTCCAACTTGCCTGGTTCCTGCTTGAGCGTGACCTGGTACAACGCGTTCTTGGGCAGCGGAATTTGAGCATCCTTGGGAGCGCTCTCCACCGTCCATGATGGCGGCAGGTGGATGACCACCGAGTCCTGTGCGCCGTAGGGATAGCGAAGATCGATCGGGACCGTCCGCTTATCATGCACGAATAAGGGCTTGCTGCCCGCCTCAAAGAACAGCGTTGGGAGAAAGACGCGCTTCGAAGTCGCCGTCCCCATGGATCCGCTCATGTTCATGACCGCCATGAGAGTCTTGTCATTGTCGGTCAAACCGAGAAAGTGGTCGGCCTTGACCTCGACCCCGGCGGGCACTGTCCCCTGCAATGATTCCTCGAACTCTTTCTTAATAGCCTCCTCGTCGGTGCTAAGCGCACGCTGCCGCCAATAAAGCGCCTCATTTCCGGTCATGGTAATGCGGAGGCTGCCTAGCACCTTGCCGTCCGGTCCCAGGGTAAGGTCGGCGGAACGCAGAATCGTCGTCGCTTTGTAACCCACCGACGGAGTCTCTCCGAGCTCATTGCCGTGCTCCGTCTGCCGCAGTCCTTGCGTGATCGTATGTTTCCACTGAAGCTGGCCAAACGTGCAATAGCGCTCTCCTGGATCGAAGTACTCCTCTTTGCCGTCAAGCTCAACGATGGCGATGTCGTCGTCCAACTGGCTCAGGGACAGATAGCTTTTGAGGAATATGGCGCGGTCCCGATTGGTAACCGCCGCCACATACGCCTTCAGGCCGGCCGCCCGGGCAAGCCCCACAAAGAGGATCGTGATCTCGTCGGCATCTCCGCGTTTTGCATCCCAGACATCCGCGGCGGTTTTGATCTTGATGCCTTCGGCGCTGTCCTCAGCGCGGCTGTGGCCGCGGCTGAAGCTCGAATTGTCCAGCTTCATCACCGCGTCATAGATCTTCTGGGCCTTCTGCCTCGGAGCGTCCGTCGGAGCCACAATCTGGTTGACGATCCCGGTCAATTTGTTCGCGCTCATGAACTTGTCGATGTCCCGCGACCAGTACTTGCCTTCCTCCTTCCAATACTCGTCTGTGGTCTTGGCCAGGGTGTAATAAAACAAAACCCGATAGGTAACGCTGTCCATTGGAGGCATGTATTCTTCCTCCCGAATAGGCTCAATCTTCTCTACGTCCAGGCTGAACAACTTCTCGCTCTCGATGTATTGGACTTGCGCGCCCTTTGGCAACAGGGGGAAATACGCCACCCTGGCTTCCATTGAGCCTTGGTGATTGTCGTCAAGACGATGCTCGCTGGGAAGGAAGTGATAATGCGCCTTGCGCACATAGAGTGGTTGCTGGACAAACCACCGCGGGGAGTAAACAACATAGTCGTCGTAAGAAAGCTGATAACGGTATTCCAGGATGCTCCCAACCTGAACATCCGGCAATGTGAACACCTTTGCCATGTACTTTTCCGTCTTTGTCTTCTCGAGCAATTTTTCATAGGGTTTCCCGGTGAACGTGATCACCGTGCCGTCGCTATGAATCGTCCGTCCCTCGACCGCACGGATCCCAAAACTGCGGCCCTCGTAAGGAATCTCCACATCCGCGTACTCCTTGCCCTTTTCGGTCAGGACCTTCAACCGGACGTACAAGGAGTGCACATGCAACTTGTCATCAGCCCGTTCCTCGCGATAGAGGTAGATCGCGGCTGCACCGGGAACAGCCGGCTCGACGGTCATCTTGAGTTCTTCGGGAGTGGGTTGAATCCAGCTCTGAGCGAATGCTGGTAGCGAGACAAGAAGTAGTAGATACGGCAGGCGGTGGCGCAGAAAATTGACCAAGGCAATGTCCCCATCGAAAAAGCATCAGCATTTCCTGCATCGACAGAAAACGAAATTTATACGCAAGGAATGGCTGCATACATTTAGGCCCTGGCGGCATGGAATTACAAGGAAATTCTTCCGAAGAAGGGGCCAACTCGCGATGGACTTCCTGAAACGGGTTCGCTCGCCAATGTCTCAGAACTTTTTCTGAGAAAATGAGACAGACGTGCCATCCCCGCCGCGACAGGCAAGACTCGTCGAACTTTGGTAGCATCCAACCGGAGGATGTACATGGAACAGGCCCAGAATTCGCCCAGCGGGAGCCGCCGAAGCGAAGACATCGCCCTTGATTTGCTGAAATTTGTCTCATCGGTGGCTGGCGTCGGTCGCTCGACCACCCCGTCGACCGGCTTCACCGCGCCAACCGCACCCAAACAGGAAGATCAGATCGCCCAACTCCTCGAGCTCTACACCCGCTGCCTGCGCGCCGTCGAAGGTAAGGTCTAACCACCGTCTTGTCTTCGCCAAACTCTCTCGTTCAGCCCAGTGTCCGAGTGGCGGTCTTTGGTGCCGGCGCCTTCGGCAGGAACCATCTTCGCGTCTACCGCGAGCTCGAAAAGGCAGGTCATCCGGTGACCTTGGCGGCGGTCGTCGATGCCGATGCCTCCCACGCCAACCGTGCCGCCGATGAATGGAAAATCCCCGCTTACCCTTCTGTCGAGGATTTCGTCCGCGCAGGCGAGAGAGTCGATGCCGCCTCCGTATGCGTTCCGACCTCAGCCCATTTTTCTGTTGCCTCGAACCTGTTGGAGAAGGGAATCGACCTGCTCATCGAGAAGCCGATCGCGGCTTCAATCGAAGAGGCCGATCGGCTGATCTCCGCTGCCGATCGTAGGGGGCGGATTCTTCAGGTCGGTCATCTCGAACGTTTCAACCCGGCGGTGACCGCCATTCAACCTTTTTTGAACGGTCCTATGTTCTTCGAGGCTCACCGGCTAAGCGTCTTCACGCCCCGCGCTCTTGATGTCGACGTAGTCCTCGATCTGATGATCCACGACCTGGACATCGTCCTCAAGCTGGCGAATTCGCCCGTCCGCGAGGTCCGCGCCGTGGGCCTGCCCATCCTCTCGAAGAAGGTCGACATCGCCAACGTCCGCCTCGAGTTCGAATCCGGGTGCGTCGCCAACTTCACCGCCAGCCGCGTCAGCACCGAACTCGTCCGGAAACTGCGCTTCTTCCAGCCCCACCAGTACGTCTCCATCGATTACGCGCGCAAGGATGTGCTCATCATCGACGTGGCCGCCGACGGAAAACCGTCTCCGGGCCTGGGCTTCACCAAGCCACCGATCATACCCGGCGAGCCGTTGCGCCTGGAGATCGAGGCCTTTCTCGACGCCGTTCGCACCCGCAGGACTCCGGTGGTCTCCGCGCAGGACGGCCGCGCCGCTCTTGCCCTGGCGTTGAAGATCAACACCGCCGTGGCCGACCACGCTCATCACGCCGGCCTCGACCGCTTCCAGGTGTAAATCTCTAGCCCCTGGTCCCTGGAGTTCAATCCAGCTTGCGGATCTTGACCCCCTCCGGAATATCCATAGGCTGAAATTGATCGTCCTTGAGGGTCTGATTCAACACCAGTTTCTGGATTGTCATCACGATCTGGTATTCCTCCTGCGGACGCTTGATCGTAATCGTCCCGGGAAACTTCACCGTCCCAAAAGTCTGCAGTGGTCCGTAAAGCGTAATCGTCTCCGGTTTCCCGTCCTCGTCGTAGACCACCTGCTCAATCGGCTGAAGATCCACGCTATCGAATCGAATTCTGCGCTCGGGAATAAGCTCGGGTATCGTATTTGGCCCCTTGGGCCCGTCCTTTGCCCTGACAAACCAGAGCAGGTAGTCGCGCTCTTCCGTGAATTTCTTCGTCTTCGGGTCCTGGACAACGTTGCTGTCCGTAGTCAGAAATACCTGATCGTCCAGCCCAATTTTCTTGATCACCATTGAGTCAAAAAACATACCGGGTCTGAGATTCATCAAAGGATCCGGAGACTTACTCGTAAGCGCGTTCTTGCCTTCGATCGCCTCGGCTTTCGAGGGGATATAAAGCTTGAAGGTCTTGCCGTCGCTCACCAGGTCGAAAGCCTGCGTCCTCAATATCGGTAAGAGCCCGATTACCCGCAGCATCTCCGGCTTTCGAAGAAGGATGAATCCGCGAAACGAAGTGTAGTCGGTAACCTGTCCCTTCTGCGTTCCGCCTACCGATGCCTGAAGATCGACCGTCGCACTCAGCGTTTGTATCGAGTCATAGGTGTGGCTGAGAATGCCCGCCAACTGGGTCGCATCCGCATTCATCACCACTCCGGGAGGTCTCACGATCTGCAGCTTCCGCGTGTGGTAGAGGCAGCCCGTCAACAGCGGCAGGCACAGCAGCGGCGGACACAGCAATAACCTTCTAAGCCAACCTCTTCGCATCCACCCTCGACTCAGCATTGCAAATACGGGTTTCGAGCCAGCAGCCGCGCAATCGCTTGGCCGCGGTCGATGCCCCTTAACGCCCACCTGCCGCATGCAACGCCTGCCGGTAGGCCAGCACATTCTTCTGGTGCTCTTCCAGCGTAGCTGCAAACCGTGATCGACCGGAAGGGTCGGCGCTTGCCGCAACAAAATATAAGTAGTTCGTCTGGGCAGGATGTAATGCCGCATTCAGCGCCGACGAGCCCGGATTACAGATCGGGCCCGGCGGCAATCCAGGATTCTTGTAGGTGTTGTAAGGCGAATCGGCATTTAGGTCCGACTGATAGATCGTCCCTCGATAGCGCCCCGCCAGCAGCGCCGCATAAATCACCGAAGGGTCGGTTGCTAGTTGCATCCCCTTTGCCAGGCGATTCTCAAATACGCTCGCCACCAGCGGACGTTCCGCCGCAACCGGGGTCTCTCGTTCGATCAGGGACGCCATCGTCACCACCCGATGAGCGTTCCCTTGCAACCCGAGGGAATCAGCCGCCAGGCGGAACCGTTTCACCATCGCTGTCACCATTTGGAGTGGCGTCGTTCTCCGTCCAAACTCGTAAGTATCGGGAAACAAGTACCCCTCGAGCGACACCGCCCCTGGATCGATGTCGGCGACCAGTGGTCCGTTTCGCATCGCCGCCGCTTCGAACGCCTCTTTGCTGCCTAGCTGTGCCGCTTCCACTCGCGCGGCAATGTCGAATATGTTGGAACCCTCCGGAATCGTCACCGATACCGTGAAAACGTCGCCCCGCCGAATTCGCTCGTAGACCTCCGACGGTCGTGCCCGGTGGTCGAAGCGATACTCACCAGCCTTCAGCGTGCCCCCCTTCGACAGGTCCGCCTCCAGCCGCAAACCGTCAAAGAGGTACTGGTTTCGAATGATTCCCTGGGCCGCAAGCTCCCTTGCGATCTGTCGCGAAGTCGTCCCCGGGGCGATTTCCACAAATGTCTCTTGGCGGGGGCCAAACGGCGCGAGGAAGAGATAAGCCACCGTGCCAACTCCCACCGCGGCCAATAACAGCAATACTCGTAGCACTCGTTCTTGTTCCTGCGCTTTTGATTCGGAGAATAGATATCCGGAGCGGTTATTTCTAGATATTAAGCTGTCCTTCCTCCGTCCGCTGCCGTTTACCGCCGACATCGACACCGGTCAGTCAAGGAAGGCGCTCCTCGCTCTCATTCCAATAAGATACGAGCGTGGAGTCACCCCAAGGTCCGCCCAACCCGCATCGGCGACTGATCGGTCTCGATGTCGGCGACCGTCGCGTCGGCGTCGCCGTCTCCGACGTTATGGGCCTCACCGCCCAGCCGGTCATGACCCTGGTTCGCTCCAACCGCCGTCAAGATGCAAAATCGCTTCTGCGCATCATTCGCAAACACGATTGTAAGGAGATTGTCGTTGGGAATCCGCTCTACATGTCCGGAGACCTGAGCACTCAGGCCATCAAAGCGCAGGCGTTTGCCCAAATGCTCCGCGAGGAAACCGGCCTACCCGTGCATTTGTGGGACGAACGCCTCACCACCACCCAAGCGCATCGGCATCTGCGCGCATCCTGGGGTAGCCGGGTCGGAGCACAGGAAAGTTGTCGATCAGGTCGCGGCGGTGCTCATTTTGCAAGGGTATCTTGATGCACTGGCAAACCGCGAAGACCAGGAAGCGGTGAAAGACATAAAGGAATAGACGCTCCGCAGCCTTTCTTGCTGCTCCCAACCCTAAGCCTCGCGCTATCTTATGCCTCGCCGGCAATGTCGGGAAACTTCAGCCCTGCTTCGCTCAGCGCAGTCAGCAACTTCTCATCGATGAGAAGTTCGTTTGCTCCCGTCGCCTGGGCGATCTCATTCACCAGCAGATAGCGGGCCTTCTCCAGCATCTTCTGCTCACGGAAGCCGAGCGCCTTCTTTTGGTTGAGCACCAGCAGGCTTTTCAGCACTTCGGCTACTTCCATCAGCGATCCCGCCTTCATCTTCTCGCAATGCTCCCGGTAGCGCTCCTTCCAGTCGGCGTTGCTGGTGCAGTTGTCGTCCCGCAGAAAGCAGAAAATCCGGTCAACTTCCTCCTGCCGGACGACACTCCGCAGCCCGACGGAGTTCGCATTGGTGCATGGAACCATCACTTTCAGCGCGCTCGACTTGATGGTCAGCATGTAAAATCGCTGCACTTGAAACCCGTCGGTACGGGTTGCGATCTGATCGACCACGCCTATCCCATGATTCGGATAGACAACTTTGTCACCAACCTGGAAGCTTCGGAGTAGGCTCATAGTTTTTTCGCTGGACTACGTGGCTCGACCTTGATTCTCGATCTGGGATTAGAGAATCCTTAGCAAAGCCTTGACGATATGCCTCCATTAGCGACTCAGTCAAGCCGCGGAGACCCTCCAGGGCCGGCCTTTTCCCCTGTATAATCGAGGTTTGGAGTGAAATCGCTCCCCAGCCCTCTATGAGAACGGCCTGCGCGATCTTGGGCCGCAATGGATGTTCCATGCCCGAACACATCAAGAAAAAATTGCTGGAAGAGATCAAAAAGCTCGAACACGAGCTTCAGCACGAGCTACCCGCTGAGATCAAGAAAGCGGCTTCTCTCGGCGATCTTAGCGAAAACGCCGAATATCACATGGCCAAACAACGCCAGGTATTCGTCAACGCGCGCCTCGGTCAGCTCAAGGCCCGCATGGGCGAACTCGCGCTGGTCAATCTGTCCAACATCCCCCGCGACCGCATCGCCTTCGGCTCGACCGTCACCGTCTACGACACCACCAAGGACGAAAAGATCGAGTACAAGCTGGTCACCAGCGAAGAGTCCGACGTCAATCAAGGACTGATCTCCACTACCTCACCCATCGGCCGCGGATTGGTTGGCAAGCAGGTTGGCGACGTCGCCACCGTCGTAACCCCCAACGGCAAGCGCGAACTCGAGATTCTTAAGCTCGTCACCATCCATGACGAGGTGGAGTAGCGTGTCTATCAAGCAGCCGGAATCTCTTTGGAGCTGAGATGACCAAGAGGTTGAAATGACTTGGACCAGCGTCTTCGGGCGCGGATGCGGCGTCGTCCTTCAGGCCATCGTCGATGGTCTCGCGCTCACCCGCATCTCCCCCAACGTGCTCACCTTCATGGGTCTGGTCATCAACACGGGCGCGGCCATACTCTTTGGCTATGCCAACGAGCACAATTATGTTCGTATGTTCCTCTACGCCGCGCTGGTCATCCTCGGGGCGGGCATCTTTGACATGGTAGACGGTCGTGTGGCCCGCCAGACCGACCAGGTTACCGTCTTCGGAGCTTTCTTCGACTCGGTCATCGACCGCTATAGCGATGTCGCTCTCTTCTTCGGTTTGCTGGTCTTCTACGCCCGTGGGAACCGCTTCCTCTACGTCGTACTAGTCGCATTTGTGATGGTCACTTCGCTGATGGTCAGCTACACCCGAGCTCGCGCCGAAGCGCTCATCAAGTCCTGCAAAGTCGGATTCATGGAACGCCCCGAGCGCATCGTTCTAGTCATCCTCGGCGCGCTCTTCGCGAAATGGGGAGTAATGGCCCCCGTCCTGTGGGTACTCGCCGTGCTCTCTACCATCACCGTCATCCACCGCATCCGCTTCACTTACCAGATGACCAAACACATGGCGCCCATCCGCCCGGCGGTCCCCGCGCCAGCCCGCACACAACAACCCGCCGCCGCACCTGCATTTACCTCATCCACGAACGCTCCCCAGGCGTAACCAGCCTGTCTTCGCAGGATTCACCCTTGATATTTGACTGGTAGGTGCTGCCATGTGACGATTAGACTAGTTGGATCGACCAATCGAAGGGGGGGCAATGCGTGAAGTTCAAGCTTCCGAAGCAAAGACGCATCTTCCAAGGCTGCTCGATGAAGTAGAACGTGGGGAAACACTTATTATCACGCGCCATGGACAACCTATAGCGCGCCTGGTTCCCGAAGAAAATCAGAGGCGGTCGGAGATTGCTAAGGTCATCGCGGAGATGAAGACCTATCGCCGCACCGCTCCGCCGATCACCGTAGAAGAAATCCTTTCTGCCCGCGACGAAGGACGCAAATAAGCCGATGCCGTTTGTTCTTGATGCTTCGGTGGCCGCATGCTGGGCGTTATGTGACGAGCAACATAAATATGCTGATCTGGCCAGGGAGAGGATCATCTCTGATCCCGCGATGGCGCCCAGTCTATGGTGGTTTGAGGTTCGAAACATTCTCGTCGTCAAAGAACGTGTTGACAGGATTACCGAGACAGAATCCGCGATCTTCTTAGGCTGGATGAATCGGCTAGGTATAGAGCTTGACCATGCTCCGCAAAGTTCGGAGGTCCTGCGGTTGGCGCGAAAATACAAGCTCACGGTCTACGATGCCGCGTATCTGGAACTCGCAGAACGAAGGGGTTCGCCGTTGGCAACACTCGATACCCATTTAGCTAGCGCGGCAAATGCCGAGGGCGTCAAGGTAGTAGGGGAAACGGTAGACGTCTGAATCCAATCGGAAGAAGGTTATTCATTTCATGCAAAGAATCCCTACCCTACTCGTCCACGGCGGAGCCTGGGCCATCCCCGACGACATGGTGGAAGCCCACCGGCTCGGCGTCTCCAATGCGCTCGCCATCGGCTACGCCCTCCTCGAAGACGGCGCCAGTGCCGTCGAAGCCGTAGAAGCCGCAGTCACCATCCTCGAAGACGACGAGATTTTCGATGCCGGACGAGGCAGCTTTCTCACTCGCGATGGCCACGTCCAGCTCGACGCCCTGCTCATGGACGGCGCCACGCTCCGCGCCGGCGGAGTCGCCTGCGTCGAGCGCCTCCGCAATCCAATCCAGGCCGCCCGCCTCGTCCTCGACAAAAGCCCGCATATCTACTTCGTTGGCGCCGGAGCCGAGGATTTCGCCCAGCAGCACGGCATGCCCCTGATTGACAACTCCGAACTCGTTCTAGAACGCGAGCGCAACCGTCTCGCCGAGGCCCAATCCAAGGCCCGCGCCGGGCTCCCCGACCTAACCTTCGCTGGCGACGACAAATCTCCCGAAACGGCGGTCCAGTTGCCCCCGGCCGACTTGGACTCCCATGACACCGTCGGTGCCGTCGCCCTCGACTCCTACGGCAATCTTGCCGCAGCAACCTCTACCGGAGGCACCCTCAACAAGGCTCCCGGCCGGGTCGGCGACTCGTCACTAATCGGCTGCGGATGCTACGCTGACAACCTCAGCGCCGCGGTCTCCCTCACCGGCTGGGGCGAACCCATCATGAAGCTCGTATTGGGCAAATGGGCCGTCGATCGCGTCCAGCGCGGAAGCGCCCCTGAAGACGCCGCCCAGGACGCCATTGCCTACCTCTACAAACGCCTTCAGGGCCACGGAGGCATCATCCTACTCGGCCCCGACGGTCGCTTCGGACTCGCCCACAACACCCCAAGAATGGCCTGGGGCATCGCCAATGATCAAGGACTCCGTATCGGGATCTGGAGTGAAGAACTAACCTGACTTCTTCGCTGCGGACGTTCGTTGAACCCAAGCTTGTTGCCAACCTTCCTATACCCAGCCGCCATCGATCACATGACACTGATTCGTGATAGCGCCGCTATCATCAGCGGCAAGAAAAAGAACCAGCCTCGCGACCTCTTCCGGCAGGATCATGCGCTTTAGCGCCTGAACGCTCAGAACCTTTTCCAGATAGGCTTCGGTATACCAGAGCCGCTTCTGCCGTTCCGTCTCAATCGCTCCCGGCATCACGCAATTCACGCGGATGTTATGCGGGCCAAGTTCGTGCGCGAGCGTTCTTGTCAGTCCCGCGATCGCTGCTTTCGCCGTGACATAGACGGGAAGCCCCACCGAGGGGATGACCCAGCTAATCGAACTCATATTTATGATCGATCCCCGGCCGGCTTCTTTCATCACCGGAATCACCGCCTGAGCGAGAAAGAACTGGTGCTTCAAATTCACGGCAATCGCCGTGTCCCAATATTCCGGCGTGACCTCTTCGATGGTGTGGCGCGTATCGTTTGCGGCATTGTTTACCAACACATCAATTGCCCCGAGAGAGGCAACGACACTCTCGACGCACTGTCGAAGCGCAGCAATATCAGTCAAGTCGCAGTGCAGGAACGTCGGCGCCGAGAAACCCTTGGATTCACAGTTTCGGAGAAGGCTTTCCGCAGCAGCGTCGTGAATATCCAGGAAAACGACCCTGGCGCCTTGCTGCGCAAATGCCTCGACAATCTTTTCCCCAATGCCCGACGCACCGCCACTCACGAGCACCACCCGATTGCGCAGGCTCGGGTAAGAGGCGAATCGATTGTCGTGTTCAGTCGTCGCTTTGTCCTGAGTCAATCCAAGTCCTCACTTCGTGAGCCCCGACGAGCCAGACTGCTAGTGAGATTCCCTTGTCACGGTCGTTCCCCGGCAGCCCAGCAGGAAGTCAAGGTCGGCGCCATCGCAGGCCTGCATCACGTGTTCGACATACAGCTGCTGGTAACCGCCCTTACTCTGGGGCAGAACGGGTTGCCACTCCTGCTTGCGACGTTCAAGCTCCTCACCCGAGACCTCGAGCCGCAACCGCCGTCCTTCCACGTCCAACTCGATGATGTCACCATCCTGAACCAGTGCCAGCGCGCCACCAACCGCCGCCTCCGGGCATACATGAAGCACCACCGTGCCATAGGCCGTACCGCTCATCCGCGCGTCAGAGATGCGCACCATGTCGGTGATTCCACGCGCCAGCAGCTTCGGCGGTAGGCCCATGTTTCCCACTTCTGCCATGCCCGGATACCCCTTCGGCCCACAGTTCTTCAACACCAGCACCGAGTTTTCATCGACATCGAGATCGGGATCAAGGATGCGCTCGTGATAATGCTCAATATTTTCGAAAACTACCGCCGGCCCGCGGTGCCGCATCAAGTGTGGTGATGCCGCCGAAGGCTTGAGCACCGCGCCATCGGGAGCCAGGTTGCCCCGCAGCACGGCAACGCCGCCATGTTCGACCAGCGGCTCGTCGAAGTTCCGTACGACCTCTTTATTCCAGTTCGGCGCATCCTTGCAGTTCTCCCAGATGGTTTTGCCGTTGACCGTGAGCGCGTCTTTCTGCAGCAGGCCATGTTCGCCCATCGCACGAATCACCGCCGGCAGTCCGCCGGCATAATAGAAATCCTCCATTAGGAACCGTCCTGAAGGCATGATGTCAACCAGCGTCGGCACATCGCGTCCCAACCGGTCCCAATCGTCCAGCGTGACAGGAAGTCCAACCCGCCCGGCAAAGGCAAGTAGGTGAATCACCGCATTGGTCGAGCCCCCAATTGCACCGTTGATCCGAATGGCGTTTTCGAAATTCTCCGGCCGCAGTATCTTCGAAATCCGCAGGTCTTCCTTCACCATCTCAACGATCCGCCGGCCGGAAAGGTGGGCCAGCACCGAACGCCGCGAATCGACAGCCGGAATGGTGGAGTTATACGGAAGCGCGAGCCCAAGAGACTCGATCATCGAACCCATCGTCGACGCCGTCCCCATGGTCATGCAGTGGCCGGCCGAACGCGACATGCACGACTCCGCTTCGCTAAATTCCGCAAGCGTCATCTTGCCCGCCTTCACGTCCTCGCTGAAGCGCCAAACGTCGGTCCCCGATCCAATGTCTTTGCCGTGAAACTTGCCATTGAGCATCGGGCCGCCGGAGACAACGATTGCCGGCACGTCGCAGCTCGCCGCACCCATCACCAGCGAAGGCGTCGTCTTGTCGCAGCCGCACATCAGTACCACGCCGTCGATCGGGTTGGCGCGGATGCTCTCCTCCACATCCATGCTCGCCAGGTTGCGAAAAAGCATCGCCGTCGGCCGCATGTTCGTCTCACCCAGCGACATGACCGGGAACTCAAGCGGCAGTCCACCCGACTCCCACACGCCACGCTTCACCCTATCGGCCAGGGCGCGCATATGTGCGTTGCAGGGGGTGAGTTCCGACCAGGTGTTGCAGATGCCGATGACCGGACGGCCATCGAAGACGTCGTCGGGAAAGCCCTGGTTGCGCATCCAACTGCGGTGAATGAATCCGTCTTTATCCGTGCGTCCAAACCAGGCTGCAGAGCGATACTTCTTCTTCTCTTCCGACATCGTCAGTGGGCCCTTTTCTCAATCCGCTGCCTTCGTCAGGCTCGCCATTAGAATCTAAACAGAAATTGTTTCATTTTAGCCCGATCGTCTACTCTGAGACCAAAGCCCGGCACGACCGAACGAGACCAGGAGCAGCCACATGATCAGGCATACCGTCCAATTCAAGCTGAAACACGAATCGGGATCACCACAGGAGCGGGATTTTCTCGCAGCAGCGCTCGCGCTAACCACAATCCCGGGCGTGACGCGCTTCGAACAATCCCGCCAGGTCAGCGCCAAAAATCCTTACGCCTTCAACTTCTCCATGGAATTCGCCGACCAGAGCGCATTCGACGGATACAACAACCATCCCATCCACGTGAGTTTCGTGCGCGACCGTTGGGTTCCCGAGGTAGAAAGCTTTCTTGAAGCGGACTTCGTTCCGCTATAGCTGCTATTCCACCGCCAACTTTCGCAGCCGTCCGATTTATCCATTATTTCGTCATCTTTCCAATAAAGACTCGACCGATTCGGATCGTCTGGCTTAAGATAAAGCGTCTCCATGCCTTTAACACCCGAGTTGCTGAACAAGCTCAACCAGGCCCTCATCGACCGCAGCATCAGCGAAGGATTCGCCCTCCTGCGCCGTTCCGGCAAAGACCTCGCCAGGCTGAATCCATCGAGTCCCCAGGCTGTCGGCTTTCTCCTCTGCATCGCCCAATGGGTCGACCTGGGGTATCGCGATTTCGCCTTCCTTGATGAATTGGCGGAGCGTTTCGCCACCATCTCCCGTGCGGAGATGCCCTTCGGCGACTATGTCCGCCTGCGGATGGTCGAAGCGCTCCGTGCCTTCGTAGCCGAGGATGCCGCGAACTCGGGCGCGATCTTCGGCTTCATCCTGCAAGTCGAGCCCGGCATCATGGAGCCTCACCTGCTCGTCATCGCCCATTACTGGAAATGCCGCGCACATCGCCGTCAGGGTGAATACGAGCTTGCGCTGCATCACATCCAGTCGGCCAAAGTCATCGCTCAGGAAATGGGAGCGCCCAGGCTCGTCGCGGTCACTAACATTCACGAGAGCTGGCTGCTCTTTCAGCGCGGTCAGCGCCGCGAGGCCCTGCGCCTGCTTGACGATGCCGAAGCCGAGCTCAAGTCGACCGGACATGCACTCTCACTGGGGAACATTGAATCGGCGCGCGGCAGGTTTGTCCGCAGGTCAGGCGAATACACCCGCGCCCTCGCGCACTTTGAACGCGCCGTCGAGATCTACGGCGAGAACTACGCCGACCACCCCAACCGCGCCCGCGCGCTGGTCAACGCCGCCTACGTGAAGCGCCTGATCGCCCTCGATCTGCGCAATCGCTCCTCCGGCCGCGCCAAGGGCGCCGATCACCTGCGTTACCTTGAGATACTTCAGGAAGCCCTTGAACTCCTGCGCCGCGCAGGCGACATCTACTCGCAACACCATCACCAGGCCGGCACCGGCTCGGTCCTGGTCAACGCCGGCCATCTGCACCTCGACAACGGCGACATCGACCGCGCCGAAGATGAAGCTCAGAAGGCCTATGCGCTCGGAGAAGAGAAACAGGACCACATCCTGATGGCGCGCGCCCGCATTCTGCAAGCCTCCATCCAAAACGAGCGTTCAGAGGAGCAGCTCGGCGAAACCGCCGACACTGCCATGCACGCCCACCTCGCTCGAAGCTACGCCGAGGAGGCGATCACGCTCGCCAAGCTGACCCAAAACAACCGCCTTTTGGCCGGTGCCTACGTCGCCCGCAGCTCCATCGCCGCCAATGAATTCTTCCAGGACTGGGATACCGCCAAGCAATTTGCCACCCTCGCCGGAGAAATGATCGGAAAAGACGATTTGGATCATCTTTCCAAGCAGCTAAGTCTGCTGAAAACGCGAGTTTTGCGCGCCACGGGTATCGATGAAACCCTCCGCGCCTGGTCCGAAGGCATCGTCGGCGACAAAACCTTTCAGCAGGTCACCGAAGAGTTCGCCGAACTCGTCATTCCCAAAGTCTGGGCCCGCGAAGGCCGAAAAATCGCCCGCGTCGCCGAGCAACTCTCCATCTCGCCCAAGAAGGTACGCAGGATTCTCAACAACGTGGATATGCTGCGGCATCCGTGAGATGTCCCGGTCAGAACCAGCCTCAGCTTTGGACAGTGGAGAATCAATCGCGTTCAAGTTCACAGGGCGTGGAAATATCGTAAAGCGGCGGAATAGTAGGCACGAGCGGATTGGGATGACCCCTGGAGTGAGACAGAGCAAGAAGTCCCTGTGTGCCGTTGGCTGAGATTAACTCGACGAGCGGGAGTTGATGTTGCAGGATGAGGTTGATCGGGGAAGCGGAGGCGGGCTCTGCTGGAGAGCAACTCGCCAAGGAATGCCCGGCTGGAACTCATCGCACCGATGGGTAGTAAGACCGATGGGCTGGGTAGGAGTCATCGCGGCCCCTCCCCGGCTTGTCGGTGAACATCGGGACGATAGATTCCCCCATGCCTGAAAAAACTCATGCTTGCGACCGGCGCTGCTGCCGGGTTGGCCAATAGACTTTGCTCGAAGTCCTCCGGGGAGCGGTAGTCAAGCGCCGAGTGCAGCCGGCTGCGATTGTAATACCGCTCCAGGAACTGGCCGATGTGGACCTCCAGATGGGCCCGGTCGCGATATCGGCGAGTGTAGATTTCCTCCTGTTTGAGAGTCTTCATGAAGCTTTCGCATTGTGCGTTGTCGTAAGGGTTGGCGGGCCGGCTCATGCTGGGCACGATGCCATGCTCGGCGAGCAACCCGGCATAGGTGTGGGAGGCATATTGCACGCCGCGATCGGAGTGATGGACCAGGCCGGGAGCGGGCTGCCGGGCGTCGATCGCCTGGCGCGGCGCGCAAATGGCGAGCGTCGCGTCGAGCCGCTCGTCAAGCGCCCAGCCCACTACCCGGCGGGAGTAGGCGTCCAGCACCACCGCCAGATAGAGGAACTGCTCGGCCAGCCGGATATAGGTGATGTCGGCCACCCAGAGCTGGTCGATGCCAGTCAACTCCATACGCGCGGCCAGGTTCAGGTGGACGCGCAGATCGTGGCCGGAGTCGGTGGTGGGAACGAAGCTGCGCTGGCGCAGGCAGAGCAGGTTGTCCTCGGACATCAGCCGCGCGATGCGCTTACGGTTGACCGCCCAGCCTTCCCCGCGCAGCTGCTCGGTGACGCGACGATAGCCATAGTTGCGCCGGTGGGTCAGCGCGATCCGCTGCACCTCGGCGCGCAACTCGGTCTCTTCCCCGCGCGGTTGCCGCTGTTGCCAGTGGCGATAGAACCCCGCCCGGCTGACCTGGCCCAGCCGGCACATGGACTCGACGCTGAGGTGTGTTTGCGGCCGCGTCACTCGGATCTCCTCGTAGACGCAGTCTCGCCACACCCGCTGACGGGCTGGGTTGAGCCTCGATTCTGCGCAACACACCGTTGAAAAAATCCGCTTCCAGCACCTTGGTCGCCAGCGCCGCCTTCAATCGAAGGTTCTCCCGCTCCAACTCCCGCTCCTTACGCGTGTCGGCCTTCGCGGCACGCTCCAGCCGAACCACATGGGCACGCCACGTGTACAGCTGACGCTTGGAAATGCCCAATTCTTTCGCTAACTTCCCATGACCGCAGACTGCCATCTGCTCCACCCCAGATCGCTTCTCCGCCAACGTCCATCGTCGATACTGTCGCCGCATAAAAGCCTCCATTCCATGAAAATGGGGACTTCTTCAACTGTCTCACTTTTGGGGGTCACTCCAGATTCGAACCGCTGACCTCTACCGTGTCAAGGTAGACAATCAACGGCCGGCGAAGAGGGTAAAGGGGTTACAAGTCGGAGTACTTGGTAAAAATCGGCATTCCGGACGCTATTTGCTCCCAAATTGCTACCAGATTCTCGAACCAGTTAACCAGTGGGCCCTAGGGCTGACTGTGGGGGATCAGCTCAAATCAGCTTTCAAGGTAGCTGTCCGTCCGCGGCCGGGAAACTCAAAACCGACCTCCAGCGAGTAACTTGACCAGTGGATGTTGAAAAAGTCAGCACGAATCGGCTGATTCTCATGAGATCGATATGGCAATGTGCGGTGTTTAGCCGCATAGTTTGACCATGCTTTTGCGGATGGGCATTGTCGTAGGATTAACGCGATGCGCGTTCCACGCATCACAATGTAAAGGATTTCACTTCCTGGAACGCGGATCCACATTCAGGTCAACTACGAGGGTCAAACGAATGAAGAGAGTGATTTGCACGATGGCATCACTGGGAATGATTGCGCTGTTGATTTCGGCGGCCCCGGACATTCGCCGCTATCTCAGAATGCGGCGCATGTAACCGCCGGTCAGGCCCGATGATTGATTTGGACCGGTCGGCGGCGAGGCACCTTGCACTGTCGGGGTATTGCTTAATTCACATTTGAAGCACAAGATGGTCGCGTGAATCCTCTATGCGGCATTGCGTTCCGCAGTCGAAGGAAGTGTAGTGCTCATGAAAGCCGACCGACGATCGGATCACAAGACGTCAATTTCCGACATCGATGTCCTATGGATCACCGCCGGCCTGGGTTGCGACGGGGACACGATTGCGATGACGGCAGCCACGCAACCCAGCATCGAGGACATTGTTCTCGGGGCGATGCCGTGGATACCCAAGGTGCACTTCCACAATCCATTTCTGGCTCTAGAGCCCCAACGTGGGCGGCATCTGCATCGGCTGTACTATGCCGGGGTTTCCGGAGTTCATGCCCTTCATGAACCAGCCGCCGGGGTCGCTGCTCCCTTCCGCCGCTGTTCAAACGTATGGGCGGGCGATCCACGCGTTGCGCCGCTTTACCCAGGCATCGCTCAATAAAGAGCCCAGTTGGCGACAAAAACGGCACACAGCAGCCAACCAGAATGTGAGCGGGGCCACTCTCCAATGAAAGTGGTTGAGCGGCCAAACTTGCTGCGTTTGGAGTGAGAAATGTCTTCGCCAGTGCGGACCGTCGGAGAATCGGGAAGCGTCCTCCGGCAGGTTGCTGACGCCGATCTGCCTGACGACAAAGAGGCGCTGTCGGAGTTGGCCGATGCGAAGCCGTGCTTCTCCACCTGGCTCGAGTCTTCTCCGACACTGCCCTGGATCCTGCCGCTCTCCTCGATGTCTTTCTGGACACCGGGAAAGGGGTGGCGGAGGCGCCCGCGCCCAACCTGGAGGGAAGTACCGAGCGCTCCTGGAGCAGATACCGGCCGTGGTCTTCATGGCCTACCTCGACCGCGGAATCAGCGAGGCCTACGTGGGCCCGCAGATCGAGGCCGCGCTGGGTTATTCGCGGGAAGAATGGTTGGAAGATCCGATTCGCTGGTACCAGCAAATTCACCCCGACGACAAGCAGCGCTGGAGCCTGGAGGCGGCGGAGATGTTTCTCTCCGGCAAGCCCCTGCGATCGGCATACCGCGTCATCGCACGGGATGGCCGGGTAATCTAGTTTCATTGCGACGCCAGAATGATGCGGCGGGAAGAGGGACGGCCCTGGTTCATTCACGGCGTGGCCTTCGACATTTCTCATCTGAAGCAAGTTGAAGAGTAGCTTCAGGAAGAGCGCAATTTTGTCTTCACGATCCTGGATGCTGTGGGAGCATTGGTCGTCGTCCTCGATAGCGAAGGACGCATTCTGCGGTTCAACCCAGCGTGCGAACTTACCACGGGATACTCGCTGGAAAAGGTCCAGGGTAAATGTATCTGGGACCTTCTTCTTCCTGCGCCGGAGATAGACCGTTTCCGGACGATCTTTGAGACACTGCGAACCGACTTGTTGTCGCAGGACTACCAGAGCAGCTGGATTACCAGGCACGGGGACCAGCGGTTAATCGCCTGGACGAGCACACTGCTACCGGGCAATGGCGAAACCTCCAATTACATCATCGCCACGGGGATCGATATCACCGAGCGCAAGCACTTGGAGAGAGCACTGCTGGAGATCAGCGCGCGCGCAGCGGCGAATTGGACAGGACCTTCATGACGGGCTTGGTCAACACCTTACTGGGATCGCGTTTATGGCCAAGGTGCATGAGGCGAAGTTAGCGGAGAAAAACAATCCAGAGGCCGACGACGCGGCGAAAATCGTGAGGCTGATGAACGAGGCAATCCATAAGACAAGAGAGTTGTCTCGCGGGCTGCTCCCCGTTGTCGCGGAGTCACAGGGGCTGATGTCTGCTTTGCAGATGTGGGCGGCTGAGGTAGAAGACATTTTTGGAGTATCGTGTCGGTTCCAGTGCGAGAGACCGGTGTTAGTCCATGACGACACTATGGCCACCCATCTCTACCACATCGCACAAGAGGCCGTGAACAATGCGATTAAACATGGCGATCCGCGGAGGATTGCGATCGAGTTGACCGCGAGGAATGAAAATGGAACGCTGGTGATCCGAGACGACGGTAAAGGGTTTGCCGGGTCTCCGGCAAGCTCATCGGGAATGGGGCTGCATATTATGAACTGCCGCGCCGGGATGATTGGCGGCGTCCTGGAAGTACAGCCGAATCCAAATCGCGGTACGATTGTGACCTGCATCTTCCCGATCCACCACTGTGAATAGCTGGTATGTAGCTAGTAGGACCGCGAGTAGCAATCAATGACAGAAATCACGATGTCGCATGGCGTTGCGGGCCTCCGCAAGAAGACGGTCTTGGTCGTGGACGACCATCCTCTCTTGCGCCAAGGACTGGCACTGCTGATCAATCAGGAACCGGACCTTATGGTCTGTGGAGAGGCGGAAGAGGCGCACGCCGCCATGAAGGCGATCGCCGCGACCAAGCCGGACATCCTGATCGCGGACATCTCGCTGAAGGGCCCGGATGGACTGGACCTGTTGAAGAACCTTCGCGCCTCCTATCCCGACCTGCCTGTGTTGATCCTGTCGATGCATGACGAATCCATCTATGCGGAGCGCGCGCTTCGCTCACGGGCTAACGGTTACATCATGAAGCAGGAGGCCACCGAGAAAGTCCTGGTGGCGCTGAGGAGGATCCTTGGCGGAGATATCTACCTCAGCGAGAAGATGGCCAACAAGCTACTCCACCAGTACATCAGTGGCGCTCCGGCGGACTTAAATTCGCGCCTCTCTGCGCTTTCCGACCGGGAGCTTGAGGTCTTTCGTTTGATCGGGGAAGGTCGCAGCACTCGCCAGATCGCCGAATGCCTTCACCTTTACCGTTCTGGAGATACGAGATGAGTGCCGTACCGCGCCTGTTGGAAGTGCGTAAGAACATCTTGAAGCAAAATGACGTGGTTGCCCGAACGCTGCGCGACCGTTTCTGCGCGAAGGGGGTGTTTGTCGTGAGCCTGGTCTCGAGTCCGGGCGCGGGTAAAACCGCCTTCCTCGAGAAAACCCTCACGCTCCTGCGGCCGGACCGCCGCGTGGCCGCGCTGGTCGGTGACCTTGCAACCGATAACGCTGCGCTTCGTTTGGCTCGCAGTCAGGTCCCGGTGAAGCAGATCACCACGGGAACCCTTTGTCATCTTGAAGCGACGATGGTTGAACGGGCGTTGGATGGATGGGAAGTCGGAAGCCTCGACTTCCTTTTTATCGAGAACGTTGGCAATCTCGTCTGCCCTTCATCCTATGACCTGGGAGAGAATCTTCGTCTCATCCTGCTTTCGGTCACCGAAAGCGAAGATAAGCCGCTGAAGTATCCGACCATCTTCAACAGCGCCGACGTAGCGGTCATCACCAAAATGGACCTCGCAGAAGCGGTCGAATTCGATGAAGAAACAATGAAGGCAAATATCCAGGCGGTGCGGCCTGGAATGCCGCACTTCACAGTCTCGGCAAAGACCGGGGCCGGTCTGCAAGAATATCTGCGATTCCTCGTGGCCAGGCTCGTCGCGCTCCGCGAGACGGTTCCGGTCTAAAACTCGCTCGGGCACGCGCCAATTGCCGTACTATCCCGAAGACGTCGTAGTGCGAAGTCGGATTGTGTGAGCGGCATAGTTAAATCATTTGGTTTAGTTGAGTCGCATGTGCACCTACGCCGATACGATGACGTGTTTTCATCCCTCTACTTTTTCAACAAAATCGGTTGACCTCGAATTATGCGGTAGGACGCCCCTGGATGTGGGTTCCCCATTTTTTGGTCGGTAGCGGAGGTTTCTGAAGCCGCGCTGGCGCGTCAAATTTGAGCCAAGGAACCACATTCCAGATGGCGAGTGCCCGAAGGATGAGGGCGGGCGCGGTCTTTGTGCGATTGGCTACTTAGTCTAGGCTGTCTATTGAGACTAGACAGTCAACATAATCTGAGTATGTTGTATGGTCTCGTGGATATCCTGCGGCATCCGTGAGATTCTCCGGTCAGAAAACGCTACCCGGAATCGCAGCGATGATTCGCGCGTGAGCTTGTACTGACAAGAATGGTCTGCTAGCATCGAAACAATGATTCGTGCTGCCCAAAGCCGTCTCTGTTGTCGCCGGTCGAACATCTTCGACGGGTGTCTCTCGTAGTCTCTGATTTCCTTCCGTAATCCATCAGAAACACACCCAAAGCTGGATCACCAGATGGGGCTCCCCCTGCTTCGGTCTTCAGTAACCTCCCATAACCAGAGAGATTTGCATGACAGTGATCGAGAGCGAACGGTCCCAAACAACTTCGGCATCCGCCGTCGGATCACGTCTGGGCCACCTGCGCCTGCTGGAAGCGGAAAGCATCCACATTCTCCGCGAAGTCGCGTCGGAGTTTGCCAAGCCGGTGATGCTCTACTCGATCGGCAAAGACTCCTCCGTGATGCTGCGTCTCGCGCAGAAGGCGTTTTACCCAGCGCCCATCCCGTTCCCGCTGCTCCATATCGACACCGGATTCAAGTTCGACGAGATGTTGACCTTTCGCGACGAAATGGCTCGGTCCATCGGCGCGGAGTTGCTGGTTTGGCGCAACGAAGCCGCAGTTGCGGCTGGAACCAACCCGATCGCGCTCGATACGAAACGCTGTTGCGGGTTGCTCAAGACTCAGGCACTACTCGATGCTCTGAACCACTACGGCTTTGACGCCGCCTTTGGCGGCGCTCGTCGCGATGAAGAGAAATCGCGCGCCAAGGAGCGTATCTATTCCTTCCGCGATGCCGCCGGACAATGGGACCCAAAGAATCAGCGCCCCGAACTCTGGAATCTGTACAACGCGCGCATTCACCCTGGCGAAAGCATTCGCGTCTTTCCGCTTTCGAACTGGACCGAGATGGATGTCTGGCAGTACATCCACGAGGAAAACATCCCCGTGGTCGATCTCTATTTCGCGAAACAGCGCCCAATGTATGTACGTGGCGAGGTGCTGTTGCCAGCGGAGCGAGACTTCGTTGCACGCCCAGGCGAACGCGCGCAGATGGTCAAATCGCGACTGCGTTCGCTCGGCTGCAGTCCTTGCACAGGAGCGATCCGCTCCGACGCCGACACCATCCCCGCCATCATTGCGGAACTGATCTCATTTCGCTCTTCGGAGCGGGCCAACCGCGTCATCGATCACGACCAGGACGGCTCGATGGAGCTCAAGAAGCGGGAGGGCTATTTCTAGTGGCCACCGCTGCGTTTGTTCAGGATCCTGCATTTTCCATCGACGACTTCCTCGCCGAAGAGCGAAGCAAAGACCTGCTACGCTTCTCGACCGCCGGAAGTGTCGACGATGGAAAGTCAACCCTGATCGGACGCCTGCTCTATGACACCCAAAGCGTCTACGAAGATCAGGTTCGATCGATTGAAGGCAAAGGGACGACCGCTCCCGGCCAAATCGATTTCGCGCTGCTGACCGACGGGTTGCGCGCTGAACGCGAGCAGGGAATCACCATCGATGTTGCCTATCGCTATTTTTCGACCGCGCGCCGCAAGTTCATCATCGCCGACACGCCCGGCCACGAACAGTACACGCGCAACATGGCCACTGGCGCATCGACCGCGGATGCCGCCGTAGTGCTCATCGACGCACGCAAGGGCCAGCTCTCCCAGTCGCGCCGCCACGCCTATATCGCTTCTTTACTCGGCGTCCGCCACATCCTCGTCGCCATCAACAAAATGGATCTGGTCGACTACGACGAACTCACGTTTCGCGCGATTGAGCTCGACTTCCACCACTTGCTGAAGCAGATAAGCGTTGACACCGGCAACCCTGTCGAGGCTATCTTCGTCCCGGTCAGCGCGCTCGTCGGCGACAATGTCGCGCATCGTTCCGGCGCGATGCCCTGGTACGGCGGCCCGTCTTTGCTCGAGCTGCTTGAGTCGCTCCCCTCGTCATCAGACCGGCAGAACGCGCCATTCCGCTTTCCCGTCCAGAGAGTGTTGCGGCCCGACGCGGGCTTTCGCGGCTTTTCAGGCCAAATCTCAGCCGGAACAATTCATCCAGGAGACAGCATTCTCGTTCTCCCGTCGGGTCAATCCGCAAATGTAACCAGCATTGTTACATTTGATGGAGACTTAGAAGAAGCCCAGGCGCCGCTTTCGGTGACTCTCACTCTCGATCGCGAACTCGATATCAGCCGAGGCGATTTGCTCGTCTCCAGGCGCGCTCCAGCGACCCTCGCGCGCCGCTGCAAAGCCGCTCTCGTCTGGCTGGATCAGCAGCCCCTCGAGCAAGACCGGCGCTATCTTCTCAAGCACACCAGCCAGACTGTTCCAGCGGTGATCGCTACACTCGACTATCGCACCAATATTGGCACGCTTGCCCACGAGCGGGCTGAAACGTTGGCGATGAACGACATCGGTGTCGCCGTCCTGCGCCTGATGCGGCCGATTGCATTGGACCGCTACGCCGAAAATCGCACCACCGGCGCATTCATCCTCATCGATCCAGAGACGAACGGTACCGTGGCGGCCGGAATGGTCACCGAAGTCCACGCCGACGAAACGACCGAAGAGGCTGTCCCTGCAAGTTCAAAACCGGTGACCGCCGAGGAAAGGTCTGTGCGCTGGGGTCACACCGGCGGAGTTCTTGAGCTGCACGGTCCCACAGAGTTACTCAACCGAATCGAGCGTTCTTTATTTGTATCAAACGCAGTGGCAATTAGATGCACGGAGGCTGAGCACGCGAACTTCGTTGCGCGAGCTGGTTTACTCGCGCTTCTTGCGACTTCCTCAAGCGACAAATCACTGACCGCGCGAGCAGCAGGTATGGAAGTAAGAGTCGACGCCGACAACCCAGACCAAGCCGTCGCCGCTGTATATCGGCTGCTGACAACCTCGGGCATCCTCGCAGACCCAAAGAAATCAGGCCCCCAATGAGCTCATCGCAAATCGCGACTGAAGTCGAAGCCAAACTCGCACGCGTTCACAATTTGCTTTCCCGCGAATTAGCCGGCGCCCACCAGGCATGCCTCACGTGCAGCTTCCAGGCAGAAGATGTACTGCTCACCAGGCTCGCTCTCGAATTCGATCCAGACATCCCAATCCTCTTTCTCGACACCGGCTATCATTTCGCTGAAACCTACGCGTATCGAGACCAGATTGCAGGGGACTGGCGGCTGAACCTAAAGAATCTGCTTCCAGAAAAAACCGTCGCGGAGCAGGAAGCCGAACACGGGCTGCTCTATCAATCTGCCCCAGACCAGTGCTGCAAACTGCGCAAGGTCGAACCGCTCTTCAAAGCGGTGTCCGCATACCGCGTGTGGCTCACCGGCCTTCGTCGTGAACAGGCAAAGAGCCGCGCCGCGCTCGAAGAGTCGGCGCCCTTCACGCTGCCTGGCGGATATCAGCTGCTCAAGCTCGCCCCGCTCGCCGATTGGTTAACCCGCGACGTGTGGAATGCCTGCGAGCAGCTTCAGATTCCTTTGCTGCCGCTCTACGAGCGAGGCTATTCGTCAATTGGATGCGAGCCGTGTACCACGCTTCCATTGGATCCAAATGATCCGCGGTCCGGCCGATGGGCAGGTCGCAAAGTAGAGTGCGGCATCCACATTGCGGCGGCGCCGGCAAAGTGACTTGAGCCCGGTCACCATACGAAAGAGGCTTTGAGTGGAGTACCTCATAGGATTCGTCGTCGCGATGTTCATCGCGCTCACCGGCGTCGGCGCCGGCACGCTGACCGTGCCGATCCTTATCCTCTTTCTTCACGTCCCCGCTCCGGCGGCGGTCGCCATCGGGCTCACCTTCTCGGCCGCCGTGAAACTGGTGCTGGTGCCGGCGCAAATCTTCCGCAGGCAAGTCGCGTGGCGCGTCCTCGGGCTTATGCTGCTCGGGGCGCTGCCCGGGGTCCTCATCGGGTCGCTCGGTCTCAGCCATCTGGTGACTACCGGCTCCCAAAACCTCATCAACGCGCTTCTGGGGGCAATTCTGGTATGCACCGCGAGCTGGCAGATACTCACTTTGATCAGGCCGATGAGCTGGAACCCGCAAGTCGTCGATCGCAGCCGTCTGTTGCCTTGGTTGATGTTGCCGGTAGGCGCTGAAGTGGGCTTCTCCTCTGCGGGCGCCGGAGCGCTCGGCAGCGCGGCGCTTCTCTCGCTCACTCCGCTCTTGCCCGCGCAGGTCGTTGGTACCGATATCCTGTTTGGCTTCCTGCTCTCGTTGATAGGCAGCGGAGCACATTGGTTCTCGGCGTCAGCCGATCCTGCACTCCTCGCGCGGCTTATAGCTGGAGGAGTTTTCGGAGCTGTTTCCGGAGCGCTTCTCAGCGGCGCCATTCCACGCCGGCCGCTGCGTCTTGCTCTGTGGCTCTGGCTGCTGGTGCTGGGCGGACAGTTTCTGATCCATAGCTACCACGTCCTCGCCGCCGCCCGTTGAGATCAGCTCGGGATTCTGCGAAGACTCAGGCGAGCCAGCAAGCGCGAAAGCGAACACTAGCTCCGCCGGGTACCCCCCTCCCCCCGTCTCTGTGAGTAACCCGCTTGTTTTCATCGGATTAGGTGGTGGTTGGTCGCTCTAAGCGGATGATTCCATGGAACTTGCTCACAGATATTCTGGAATCAATAACTTACAGCGTTTCTACCGAGTGGGCTGGCAGACTCTCATAATCCACCCTGGCTATTAGAGCATTTTCCCGTATTGCTGGGTACCATCGAACCTCCGTGAAGTGTGGCTTTTCTTGACGGAAAACCCACGCCGCCACTTGCGCTTTGGACTACGCCTATACGGGAAATGCTCTAGGGCCTGGAGCTGCTTTCTTGGTACTGCTTCAAGGTTATCGTGTTGGGTGGATTTCTGGTGGGAATTCTTTGGGGAAAGTGGGGTTGGTTTCCCGATTTGGGAATTTGGCTTGAGGAGGCCCAAAAGGGCTAGAGAACGTACTTGTCTTTCTTGTCTTTCTTGTCTTGGATCCGGGCGGCTTGCTCAGATTATCGTAGAACTCCGCACCGGCGCCTGGCCAAGAGCTTGAATGGGCCATCCCGCCCAGTCGATGGTGTCGCGAATAAGACTAGTCGCAGTCTTCAACCCGTCGGACTCAGCACCGCCTCCGAAGCGATGCCGGCCATCTCCGCAATAGTGGTTTTTGGCCTCCGTATCACCTCGGGGCAAGCCGCGCAAGCCCTTCGGTTGTACTGGGCAAACCACCGGCAGCTCGAGCGAATCCCGCACAGAGGGAGGCTTTCCGGGCCCGAAGTAATGCCGAGCGCGTCAATGGCGTGGTCGATTAGACCGCACCGGCCGGCCCCCGCCTCTCCTTTCCACTGAACGCAGCGATGCTCCATGCAGGGGCCCGCAAAACGGAGGCGGTTCTCAATCGGCACTCCGTCCTGGCCCAGAATGACCAATAACTCATCGGTTACCGGAACACTCGGGGTTATATAGGCAATCTGGCCCTTTGCGGCAACGATGCCAAAGAGTGAAGACCCGGGTTCTACTGGCGCACTCGGACATGACTTGGTGAACTCAGCATCCACCAGAGTGAGGCCGTCCATTAGAACTCATCCTGGCAACCCGTCGAGATGAAATCTGCTACCGCTCTGCCTTCGCCCGCTTTCAACTCAGCGGCCGAAATAAACCGGCCACCGGCAATGCCGATCCGCGTTAACAAGTCAGGCTGGATTTGCGCGCGTGACTCGCCTAAAACAGCTCGTGTAACTACGCCCGCAATTTCCTGGGAAATTTTCGACTTCTGCGCGTCAGTTAAATCGACGCCAGATACTGTGTAAACAAATTTATGACTAGCCATTGAGATGACCCCTTGACAGCACATGCCCTGGTCAAAGTTCTCTGCTCTCCGCGGACGCAAACACTCTACCCCCGAACGGTTACCAGGCGCAAGGGCAATTTTGGGGTTTCCGCAAGGCTGGGTAGAGCTGCTTTAGGCTCGGTCGCTCCCCACTCAAGCCAAAACGAAGGTCTGAGGGGGAGAGGTTTGATCCTCCCATCTTTCCGCAAAGATCGCGGAAGGATGGGGCACCCTCGTTTGGGCTTGAGGGTGGGCCACCCGCCGTTTATACCGAGTGGGCTGGGAAACTCTCATAATCCACCCGCTATGAAGGGCCTGGAGCTGCTTCCTGGCTACTGCTTCAAGGTTTATCGTGCTGGGTGGATTTCTGGTGGGAATTCTTTGGGAAAAGTGGATTGGTTTCCCAATTTGGGAATTGGGTTGAGGACCCCAAAAAGGGCGAGAGAACGTACTTGTCTTCGACCCGGCAGCGTCTCCGGCAATGAATGATTTCCTCTTGAAATTCAGATATGGGCGAACTGCATAAGACACTATCTCAATAGAACGCGGAATGCAGTGCCCGGCATGGTCTCATAAGATCAGCTGGTTTGTGCTAAAAAGAAGTGACTCGATGCGCCAGGCCTGAGAGCGTAGACCCTTCGCAAGCTAAACCAAGATTCCGCAAGCAAGGACACTGTGCTCGGAAAGACTATCTCCCATTATCGCGTTGTGGAAGCTATCGGCCAAGGTGGTATGGGGGTGGTTTATCGCGCCGAGGACGAGCGGCTGGGACGCCATGTCGCGCTGAAGTTCCTTCCTGAAGATCTCTCCGGCGACAGACAGGCGCTGGAGCGGTTCAAGCGTGAGGCGCGGGCCGCCTCGGCCTTGAATCATCCGAATATCTGCACCATCTACGACGTCGGCGAGATCGACGGCCGCAGTTTCATCGCGATGGAATTCCTCGAGGGAGAGACCCTGCAGAAGCGGATCGCTAGTGATGCTGCATGACGCGAAGGGGGAACGGCAAATCTCGTCGGAGAGTTACGCTGAAAGCCCACAGTTTTCTCCGGACGGGAGGTATGTCTTTTATCTGGTTCCGGCTCGTGGCGCCAGCGGACATCAGTTCATCAGTGGAGAGCTGTTTCGCGTGGATTTGGAGAGTGGCAGCAATGAACACTTGCTACCCGGTGTTCTAATGACCGGATACGCGCTGTCGCCGGAAGGTAAACGTGTGGTGTTTTCCGCCTCCGATCCGCAAGGCCGCTCGCGGCTTTGGATTGCGGAGTTCGATCTTGCAGAAGAAGAGCTCTGCCCGGCCAACCGTTCGGAAATGCGGAGAAGAGACGTTGCAAGAGCACCCTTTCTTCGTCTTGAGCTTAGGGTGTTCAGGGCAAGCTAAAAAAGGCCCAAACGAAGCTTTCCGCCTCCTCCTTTCGGGGGATCTACAGCTCGATGATTCCTCGCTTCAACCCGATCGTGACAGCATGAGCCCGGTCCTTAGCGTCGAGCTTCGCGAGTATGTTCGCGACGTAGCTTTTCACACTTGCTTCACCGATTGCCAACCGATCCGCAATCTCTTTATTGGCGTTCCCGCCGGCGATTAATCGCAGTACGTCAATTTCGCGGGGGGGTGAGGTCGTCCCTGGGATGATCCACGAGTTCCACGGCGATCTCCTGAGGTATGCGCCGCTGTCCCGCATGGACAGCTCGGATCGTCTCGAGGAGCTCCCGATGCACCTGTCGTTTTAGCAAATAAGCTCGCGCTCCCGCCTTGATGGCTCGCACCACTTGAGCATCGCCACTATACGTTGTCAGCACGATGATCTTCGCATTCGGGAACTCTTTCTGAATTTGACCGATCGATTCAATACCGTTCAAGCCAGGCAGCTGGATGTCCATCAGAGTCACATCCGGCCGGTGCGCTCTGAACTTCTCAACGGCTTCCTCTCCGCTGGAAGCCTCCGCGACCAACTTCATGTCATCTTCGGCGTTGACGAGAGCGGCGATCCCTTCACGAAGAAGAGGATGGTCATCCACGGTAAGAATTCGAATCAGGCTAGGGTCGATGCTCATGATTTCCGGCCCCTTGAAACACTTCGAATCTGGAGCGACTGGATGTCTTTCCATACGCTACCGAAGCGATAACGCTTAGCTGAACTTCAGTTCCCGCTCCGGCTTCACTCCAAACATCCAACTTCGCGCCTATCTGCTGTGCTCGCTCACGAACGCCTGGTAAACCCCAGTGGCCAGGGCGTCTGCCTTCCTCCAGCACTTGAGGGTCCATTCCTTTTCCATCGTCCCGGACCCGCAACCGAAGCTGGTCTTCGTCATACAGAATCTCAGCTTCGATCCGGCGCGCCTGTGCGTGCCGGAAGGCATTCCGTAACAGTTCGCGCGCGATGCCGTAGACTTCATCCCGGATGACCGGAGTTAGCGCTCGTTGCTGGCCCTCAACGGTGAGTCCAAAGGCCGGAGAATCATAGTCCTCGCTTCGGGGGGCCGCGAAACTCTCTCCAGTTAATTTTATTAGCTGGGCGAGGTCATCCTCGGCTGTCGCAATGCTGTGCAGATTTTCGATGGCGTCCTGGCTCTCGGTTATCGCTCGTTCAGTTCCCATGATGGCGCTATCGAGAGCTTGCAATGCCTCTTCCGGTCGCTTCCGGAACATGTTACGCGCTGCCTGAAATTCAAACATCAATCCATGCAGACCCTGGAGGAGAGTATCGTGCAGTGCCCGTGCGATTCGTGTGCGCTCGTTGACACGTTCTTCCAGACGAAGTTCAACGATGCGTCGCGTTACGGCCCAGCCAAAGAAGGCGGCGATGAAAAACGTAGAGATTGCCGTGATCGGCACGATAAAGAGAATCTGCCGCTGCACGCTTCCCATTTTCAAGATGGCCTGTGTAAGTTCGCCGTTGGCTTGTTGCTGAATGCTGCCCACTAATACTGAGGTCTGACTTTCGATTGGTTTCAGTTCGTTGTCCAGTCGCCGTTGCACGGTTCCCCAATCGCCTGATTTCGCTAAGTCGTTAATGGCGCCGAGTTGTGCCGACAAAGCGACTTCGATCGTTTCCAGGGTTGGTAAAAAAGCCGGATCTACTTGGGCCCGGGGGGCTGGTTGACGGCGGCCGTCCTCGCTTGTTGAACCTGTTCATGGAGAATTCGGCGCAATGGTTCGGCTTCAGTGGCCAGATGTTGCGCATCGCCGGACCGCGCAAGGTCATCCAACCGTTGGTGGAATGAGAGAAGGCCTGCTTGAAGCTGCAGAACTGCGATCAGTTGTTGATTCGCGCGGGTGAGACGATCAGTTTGGATGCTTGTCACATGAAATTGCCAGATGACAAGGGCGTTTCCAGCTAGAATCAGAGCGATGAATAGGGCGAAAGCGAGCGTCAGCCGAGGACCAATATTGAAATAATCTGATGATTTCATTCAAGCCCGCTTCCTGCGGAGCTTTCCCCGGCAGCAGTTCTTTCTGCCGATAACGCTTGTCCGACAGAAGATAATGCTAAGGGTAATCCACTTCTACGTCTTGGGCGGCCTGGGACGGAAGCCCGTTATTTGAATCAATTGCTTTCCAATGCAGCTGCCGCTTCTGGCGCCCCTGTTTGGCCGGTCAACACCGAATGCACTGCCTGGCTGTAAGCACGGCTCACGTCTTCATAGGCATGACCGGCGACATTCGAAGGCCGGCTAACCAGCCGACTACCTTGTTGACTCAGTTGAGGCGAGGGGGCATAGCCCTGCAGTACCTGTGGTAAGTCGTACGGTTGAGGCTCGGGGAACGGCGGAACCGCTTTTGATCGCAACTCTCTGGCAATCAGAAAACGGATAAGGGCGACTGCTTCCCGAGGATGAGCTGAAGATCGGGAAACGGCCAAACCGTAGCCTCCCAAGGTACCCACTCGCCCTCCGCGGCCTCCAGGCATACTCGCATAACCGGTCCAGTCCCGTACAGGCGATTCGCGGGGGTGAGACAAACGATAATCCCACACCCAGCTGCGCATAAAAGCTGCGTTGCCGGCCTCCCAGACGTTCAGCGAATCCGTTTCCCGGTAGGCCACAACGCCAGGCGGCGATATCCTGCCGATCCAGCGGGCGGCTCGCTGCCAGGCCCGGATCGCGGCGGGGTTGTTTACGCTAATCGTTTCATCATCTTCGATGATGCGGCCTCCTCCTTCGGCGACCTGCCATTCCAGGGCGTTACACGTCAAGCCCTCCGTGGCTGCACCTTGCCAGACGTAGCCCCAAAAGTCCTTTCTGCCCCTGGCCCGTTCACCCGCCTGAATCCGGCGGCCATGCTTTCCAATTCATCCCATGTCTGCGGAGGATGGCTATATCCGTACTGCCGAAGTAGATCGGTTCGATACGCGAGAACCCCGACGTGAGTGTGATAGGGCACAGCCACCACCTTGCCATGCACTGTGTAGCTGGAGGCCAATTCGGGGTCTTGTGACGAAAGTTCGGTGGAAAAATATGGCCGCAGATCAACCAGATCTTCTGCGAGAATTCCCGGCCAGATAACATCAATACCCAAAACATCCGGACTGGGCCCGCCCTCTTGTAACACCTTACGCAGCAGGTCCAGTTGGGCCGGAGGGTCGAGCGAAGAAAATAAGGTTTCGGGAACCGGTGGGCGCTGAATGGCAATTCCAGTTTTCCTGGTGAACTCCCGGAATTCGCGATCTGCTCCGGGCAATTCGTCCGGCTGCAACCACCACGCACCCAGAAAGGTTACAGTTACGGGTGCCGGGGCGGGTTTGCGACAGCCAGAGACAATGCAACAGAGCAGGACAATGATGAATGGCAACGTATTCTGCAATGGACGATACGCCGACCCGCGGATGTTCATGAAGATGTTCCTGGAACGATCGCGATTTTCGGGTGAGTTCTCCAGAAACGTCATTCAGGTTTCAGTTTATTGGGCATGAATCCCGAGGGCAAACTGAGAGCCCACAAGAATCTGGACAATCGTTTTCAGGATTGAAGGGTAGACGGAACAGTTTTCTTCTTTTTGTTAATGGAAGCATCCAGACGCGCCGCGAGCGGCGGGAACGCAGCAGTCGCCCCCGTCCATCGTAGATCCTCGACAGACTGGAAGAGTGAAATATCGGTCCTTAAGGTCGCGAGTTCGCGGAACAGGAAAGCTCGTTCGCGGTCATGACGAAGAGTCTCCCCTAAAGCCGAAGGATTGATAACATCCACACCCCAATCGCGCCAATTTTCCGGAATCAACTCAATATGCCGATAGCGGGCAAGGACCTTGCTCGTAGATTTCGCTCCCCAACCGGCCAACCCCGGGTAGCCGTCCGCAGCATCCCCGACGAGCGCCAGATAGTCGGGAATCGAGGGCGGTTCAACCCCAAACTTTGCAATTACGCCGGCCTCGTCGCGAATGATGTCTTTGCGGCGATCGAGCTGTATAACTCGAGTTCCGCGGACGCACTGCGATAGGTCTTTGTCTGGCGTACAGATAATGACTCGTTCGACGGCGGGGTCTTTTTCGGCCGCGAAAGCGGCGGCCGCCAACGCATCGTCGGCTTCGAACTCGACCATGGGCCAAACCACAACTCCAAGAGCGGAGAGTGCCTCTTCGAGTAGGGGAAATTGAGCCAGAAGTTCGGCTTCGATCCCTTCACTCGTCTTGTATTCCGCCCAGAGTTTATTGCGAAAGGATTCGATCACATGGTCAGTCGCGACCCCGAGGTGGGTGGCGCCTTTTTCGATCATTCTAAGAATGGATGTGAGCACGCCACGGACAGCAGCCACTTCCTGACCCTCACTGTCGCGCATCGATGGAAGCGCGTGGTAGTGCCGAAAGAGTTCGTAGGTTCCATCGATCAGGTGAACTTCCAAATTCGCGCTCCGCGATTACGTGTGCGCTGCTCTCGGAGAGACTAGCAAATAGTCCTCGATCATCACACTCAAACGCTCAACTACCGGAGCGGATTCGCCTTTCTTCCCAGCCCGAGCAGGTGTGCTTCCGGAGCTTCGCGATGCTGAAGTCAACTTCAATTCTCCTGCATGACGCAAAGCACTTCAGGATGGACGTCGCCCATCACCAGGAATAAACATCCAACTTGCGAATAGCTACCGGCTGTCCCTCGAACGACAGGTCGGCGGTGCCATGGGGCAAAATGAGCCCAACCGTGCCGGTGTCTGATCCGACTGTCGGTGGAAGAGCGAGAGCGGTGTTGAGACCCGATGTGCTTTTCACTGGGACCACTACTATATGACCCGAAGTGTTCGCGTACCGCAATCGCGCAAACGTCGGCCCCCTCGTGGCCTGAATCCCGGTGATCTCGGTTTGATTTGCAGGATACTCCGCCGGCGTTTTGTCTTTGCCGTTGACAATCAGCAGCGAGAGGTCGTGCGCCGGGACGGACAACGTTGCGTCAGCCGTCTCGAGATCGCGTCCATTCCACACGTCGTGCACTGATCTCGGAGCGCCATTCAGACCAAGCTTGCTCCACTCGACCTTCACTTGCGCGGACGAGTCCGTGCCGTTCAGTATCGCAACTGCACGCTTTCCGTCGATCGCCATAGGCTTGGCCCAAATCTGAACCCCTGGAGTGGGCTCGTCGATTTTGATGGGTTGTAAACCGTATGGGTCATTATGAATTGCCAGCGCTTCCTTGTTTTCCAGCAGCGACAAGGTAGCCGGCGAAAGCCGCGTCAGGTCGGAACCCACCATCAGGGGGGCGCTCGAAATCGCCCACAGCCCCATGTGTGTTCGATCGAGGCCATCGGTCATGCCGCGCATACCGATGACCATCATGTCCAGATCGTTGTAGTAGCCGGTGTGTTGCGCTTCCGGATGCAATCCAGCCTCGAACGAATCGAGCACGTTCTTCGAGCTGATGACACGTTTGTCGTGTTCGGGATCATGCAGGCTCTCCACAATGGGAGGAATGATGTCGCCCCCCGTGCGCCATATGGTGCTCTCGATCTCTCCAACGCCCGGACCCCAGAACCATGGATTCTGGCTCCCCCACTCGCAGATGGAGAAGAACAACCTCCGCCCCGTTATCTTTTCTGCCCGCTGAATGGCATGGGCAATCTGCGCATACTGGACCGCGCCGGACCGCCTTTCCTTCGCGCCGCCGCACCAGTCAACCTTGACATAATCGAAACCCCACTTCGAGAACTGCAGGAAATCCTGGTCGTAATGGCCCTCGCTGCCAGTGTTCATGTACTTCGGCCCGGAGTCGGGGTACATACTGCAACCGTCACGACCGGCGTCGGTGTAGATGCCGGCCTTCAGGCCCAGGCTGTGAATGTAGCCTGCGATATTGGCCATGTCGCCATCTTTCTGACCGGGCTGAATGGCGGGCCAACGCTTAGGGTTAACGACGATGTTGCCTGCGGCATCGCGCTCTCCCAGCCACCAGCCTTCGTCGATGACGACATACTCGTAACCGGCTTCCTTCATGCCGTTGGAGGCCAGGGCTTTGGCCTGCTGCTGAACAATCTGGGAATTCACGATATTGGCGAAACTATTCCACGAATTCCAGCCCATCGGCGCGGCGCTGAAACACGCGGTTGCAGATACGAGAAATAGCAATGCGAAACGCATCAGAACAACATATCACCAGGCTGGGCTCGATGGTTCCGATGTGCGCACGTTAAAGGTTAAGGTTGTTCGGGAATGCGATGACCGGGAGCTTACTTCCTTTGGTCTCTCCCTGCTGAATTTAATGCCCACTGGACTGCTCCAAATCAAGCCGCTGAGAATCGTCTTTAGGCCTCTTTTCTTCGCGCTTTTTGCCATACGCACGGGCTCCATGCCATGTCGAAAAGCATGGCTTCCGCCTCGGTTTCCTTAACAGCATGGCGCTTCCTGCTACCGAAATCCGGGGCCGACATTCGGAGTCATCTGACGGAAGTATTGATTGAGAGCTTCGAGATCTTTCGAGCGAAGCAGAGTTCTGCATCGCCTTCCGTTGGCTGCTTGCGGTCGATGCTGAGCCTCAGGTGCTCACGGATTATCGCATTGCCTGGATGCTCAGCCTCGCTCGCCACGGAACGGGGACACGATTGAATTCGATTCGAGTGGAGTATGTGCAAAAGCGTGTAAATCTGCGTTCGCTTGAACGGCATTTTGGCTGCAAAGCGATCGGTGGCGCGGCGCGCAATGCCATCTTCCGCCAGGCATCGGACACGACCGCACCGTTTGTCACTCGCAACGCCGATTTACTTGATCTGCTGGCGCCGCAGTTTGAAGAGCAACTAAACCAGTACACGGACGAGGACAGCTTTATTGAACTCGTACCCACATCTCGGTTCACTCTAGATTTCGCCAAATCAGCGCACATTGCGCTGATCGAAGCGGACTAAAGGCAGCAATATGGTAGTCGCCGGATTCTGCATTCCACCGTCGGTGAGCGCTTCGGCGATTTCGTACTAACGGACCTTCGCGCCTGTTGGCATCCCGCCAATTGGGGTATTCGAACGCCCATCATAAGTCGAGTTCGACTTTTGATACCGGCGTCGAGCAACAGATCAACGCATTGCCTGCTGCGGGTCGGTCGAGCGGCTCGGGAGCGTAGCGAAGACTCCCATCGAGCAGTCCGCACTCGCACATATGACAAACCCCGGTTCTGCACGACCATTTGACTGCGACGTCACAAGCCTCGGCAAATTCCAGCAGGCTTTTGAACCGGCTATCCCATGGCACGGCAAGACCACTACGAGTGAAGGATATGAGTGGTCCGGTTCCCGGAAAGCCAACTGGGAGATGCGGGCTTTTCGTCTCTATCTTCGATACGCCTGGCTGGATAGAGCTTTTAGGTCCGAAAACTTCCTGATGCACGGCGTCGCGCGGAACACCCAACGCGACCAGGTCGCGGTTCATATCCACAAGAAACCCGGTCGGGCCACATAAATAGAAGTCAGCATCGGTGGGAATATCCAGTCTTTGAAGGTTCGTTAGGTCAAGTTGTCCTCGAATGTCGAAGTCCTTGCCGAGCTGATCTGTCGGCTCCGGTTTGCTATAGGCGATTGCGGAATGGCTTTCAGGAATGTCGTCGAGGAGTTCTCGGGTTTCTTTGGCAAAGACATGCTCCCGAACACAGCGTGCGCCATGTATCCACCACACCTCTCGAGAAGATTCCCAGGCGCCGAGGGAAAGAGCGTGCAGCATGGAAAGAACTGGAGTGACTCCAATACCGGCGCTGATAAGCACCACTGGTCGCGTGCCGGATCGCAGGATAAAGTCGCCACGCGGCGCGCTTGCCTCCAACAGATCGCCAACCCACGTGGAGTCAACAAGGTACCCGCTGCCTGGTCCTGTTCCGCGCTTCACACTGATGCGGTACTTGCCAAAGTGAGAAGGGCCCGATAGGGAATAACTGCGGATGATGGGGGGTGAATTCTTATTGGGGTAAAGCCGCAGTACCAGGTATTGACCGGGGACGGAGGGTTCGAGCGGCAACCCGTCCACAGCCTCCAACACGACTGAGGTTACTTCGCTCGTTTCCCGATGCACTGCCGCTACTCGCAGGGATCGAAAGCCGTTCCATACGGGCGGCGACGGAATCGAAGACGTGAGCCCTGCATTGCCATCGTGGATTCCGCGTTCATCGGCGTTGAGCAATGCCTCCAAAGAGTTTCTCCATCCAGTGCTGAGCGCGGGGATGCGAGCGGCAATTGCGATGCGGTTGGGGTTGTGGTTTGGAAGGTAGAGCAGAGCATCGATTTCAGCGACCGTGACTCTTTCCGGACCGTCCGCGATCTTCAGAATTTCGTCTCCGGAGCCGACTTCCCCCTCCTCGATGACGCGGAAATAGAATCCTGGCTTCCCATGAGAGACGAGCAGAGCTGCCATCCGGGGATTGTTCATTCGAATCCCAACCCGATAGCAGGTGACACGAGGCTGTGTCACTTCAAAGGCCGCGCCGCCGATTCTGTACCGGTCTCCAATGCAGACCTCATCGTCCGCTAGACCGTCGACGGTGAAATTCTCTCCAAACTGCCCGTATTCGAAGTCTCTCCGGCCAAGTTGGCCCTCCCAGTACCGATAGGCCTCGATTTGGTAGACCATCACGGCACGGTGTTCGCCACCGTGGCCCTGCAGATCCCCCTGACCATCGCCATCCAGATTCAGTTGCCGAGCAAAAACACGGTGGGGTACGGAATGCTTCCAAATCGCGGTGCGGACGAGCTTGCCCTGCCACTCGATTTCACGTGGAAGGCCGACATTTACTGAGCGCAGTCTCGACATGCGGCATCCATTGCCAGATTCGAAAATAACGTCTGGAGCTCACGCCTATCTCCGAAATGCGTTGCATTTATGTCCATTGGAGAGACATCGTTTTCGATGCTTTGTGGGCTGCCTTCAATTTTGGGGCCAACAGCCTTTGTAACATCATTCGAGCGCGGTGCAGTCTGACGTTAACCAGCGAGCTACTGATGTTGAGGGCATGCGCTGTGTCATTCACATTGAGTTCTTCGACATCGCGCAGCAGAAACACCTGCCGGTAAGTATCGGGGAGCCTCTCGACGGTCTGCCGGAGCAATTTTCGAATCTCGGCGCGTTCGACCACGTCGGAAGGAATATCTCGCCAGTCAGGCAGGAGTGCTGGAGACCCGGGCATCTTATCAACCTGAGGTCCATCAAGAGATACGATCCGGATCGTCGTCTTCCGTCGCAACCTCTTTCTCGCCTCGTTTAGCGCAATTCCGATTAGCCAGGTACTGAACTTCGAATCCCCTCGGAAGGCGGCCAGGTTCCGAAAGGCCTTGAGGAATGCTTCCTGTGCGACGTCCTCGGCGTCCTTCTCATTCTTCATGCAGGAGAGAGACATAAAGTAGACGCTCCGCTCATAAGGACGTATCAGTTGATGGTAGAGCTGAGTGTCTCCGGCAACAATAGCGGCAATCAACTTCGATTCCGTTATACTTTCCATCGCAAGCGCACCTTCTGAAAGCGCTCGCAACGGCTCAGTGATCGCTCTACGCTGAGCCATACCTCCTCCAGGTGAAGACCACTTGGCAATCGAACTCGGCGTGCCGAGGGCTGCGATTTGATTCCTGCACTAGATGCCCTTCGTCTCTCCGCCGTCCATGCGCACACACGATCCCGTCATCCACTTCGCCGCAGGCGACACGAGGTAAGCCATCAAGTCGGCAATCTCTTCCGGTTTGCCGAAGCGGGCGATGCCGGCTTCCTCGGGGAACTTCCTGAACGCCTCTTCGACGGTGAGCTTGTGTGCCGGCGCCCATTTTTCGAAGAACGACTGCCTGCGCCCGGTCATCACCGCGCCTGGCACGACGCTGTTGACCTGTACGCCGTCCTCGATGCCTTGCTCTGCAAATGCTTTTGCGAGCGCGATGATCGCGGCGTTGACCGCAGCGACCGCAGCGAAGCCAGGCTTGGGATCGAGAGCGGCGCTTCCTGCGATCAGAACGACGGACCCGTTTGAAGCCTTCAGCGCGTCCCAGGCCAGTACTGTGAGACGGCGAGCGCCGTGAAGCTTCAGCGCCAGACCGTCATCCCACTGTGCATCTGTCATTTCGAACAGATCGATTTGTGGAACTGCGCCGGCGATGTTGAGCAGGGCGTCGATTCTGCCAAAACGGTCCAGGGTACTTTTGACCAGAAGCTCAGCCGCATGAGGTTCGCGCAAGTCGAGAGCGCAGACCAGCGATTCGGCGCCGGCTGAGTTTACGGTGGCCGCAGTCTGCTGCAGTTCGTCCTCATTTCTCGCGGCGAGTACAACCGCTGAGAAATCGTGCGCCAGCCGCACCGCAGTTGCACGGCCGATGCCCTGGCTTGCGCCGGTAACGATGGCGACGGAATTGCTTTTCATGGGTTCCTCATTAGCTGTGGAGTGCTCTCCGCTCATACAGCATTAAGCGGCACCCCCGCTCCGGCGGCTTTTATGATTACGTCAACGACCAGCTCCGGCGCGGTGTGCATAGGAGTGTGATCTACGTTGTAGGAGCGAACGCTTGCGCCCATCCGGCCGGCCATAAACCGTTGGGTCTCCGGGTTGATCATGCGATCCTCTTCGGCAACGAGATACCACGTGGGGGTTGTTTTCCACGCAGGCGCGGGCGCCTTTTCCTGAATGCATTGCACGGCGATTGGCCGCTGCACCGCGGTCATAATCGCGATTTGTTCCGACGATGCGTTGTGAGCTGCTGCACGGCTAAAACCCTCTTCCGGCATCCAGATAAAGCCATACGCATCCGGCGCAAGGTGGGGAGCTTCTGGATGTGGAGCGGTGCGATAAAAGACATCGGCAACGGTTTCACCCTCATCGGGCGCCAACGCCGCGATGTAGACCAGCGACTTCACTCGATCATCATGGGCCGCGGCGATCACAGCGCCCGCATAGGCGTGTGCGATCAGAATGACCGGGCCAGTCGTCCTCTCGATCACGCGTTGAAGTGCGGTAGCGTCGTCGGTCAGAGATGTGAGAGGAATGGGCGCCGCGGTGACTTGGAGCCCATTATTTCGTAACGGCAGAATGACGTTATTCCAACAAGATCCATCGGCCCACGCTCCGTGCACCAGCACGGCCGTTCCGATTTGAGGAGAGGAATTCACCGCGCACCCGCCTTTTCCGCCCGGCGCCCGGTGCTCGGCGTCTCAAGGAACTCCTTCATCGCAGCGGCGATTTCGACGACGTGCGTCTCGATTGCGAAGTGGCCTGTATCCAGAAACTGGACCTCGGCATTCGGCAGGTCTTTCTGAAATGCCTTCGCTCCCGCGGGAATGAAGAAGGGATCGTTCTTACCCCAGATCGCAAGTAAAGGCGGCTTTGACTTGCGAAAATATTCCTGAAATTTGGGATAAAGCTTCACATTGGAGGCATAATCCAGAAACAGGTCAAGCTGAATTTCCTTGTTTCCCGGACGTTCCATCAGAGCTGTATCCAACGTGTAAGACTCGGGGGCCACGCTATCAGGATTCGCCACGCCGTGTGTGTATTGCCAGCGTGTTCCTTCCGCAGTCAAGATGTTTTGCCGGAGCACTTCTCTGTTTTCCTGGGTCGGCTCAGCCCAATATTTCCTGATCGGTCCCCAGGCGTCGCCGAGACCCTCCTCGTAGGAATTGCCGTTCTGTGAAACGATGGCCGTCACTCGCTCGGGGTGAGCCATCGCCAGACGAAAGCCGGTCGGAGCCCCGTAGTCGAACACATAGATCGCATAACGGTTTAAGTGGAGGGCATCTGTGAAGGCTTCGATCGTGCGCGCCAATGCGTCGAACGAATAGGTATATTTTCGTTTCTCGGGTACGTGCGTGAATCCAAAACCAGGCAAGTCGGGTACGATCACTCGAAACTGGTCGGCCAGGCGCGGAATGAGTTCGCGGAACATGAACGACGAGGTAGGGAATCCGTGCAGCAAGAGCACAACCGGCGCACTTGGGTCGCCTGCCGCACGATAGAATACGTTGACTCCGTCAGCTTCGATCTTATGAACGGATGTCACAGGTACTGCGAACTGGGAAAGAACGGGACTCATAAAACTCCTCCTCACGCTGTTGGTGTTTGTTTGCCAAGAGGATCCGATCGCGTACGGGCCAATTGTGGACGAAAAGCCGAATCTTGAAATCCCCAGATTGAGCCTTGTTCAGATGCCTCTTTTGGGTTGATGAATTCCCACCTTGTGGGAGCGGTCGCTGGAAACCATGTGATCGTTGGAAGACGACTGCGCTCATAAAAACTCCTCCGACAGTCTGCGACTTGAGACAGGAGTCGTACAGATGTCGATTGGCGCAAACCTTACTGGGCCAGTAATTGTCTTTCCGGTTGATTGAATAAGCGCAATCGGGCGAGAACGACCTGCTTGATCGATTCTTCCGCGGCGGGCAAGAGCTTATAGGGAACGACCTCCTTTGGCTGTTTGGCAAAGGCGGATTCGAGGCCCCGGCGCCATGCGACCCGCAGCTCGGTGTTGATGTGGATGATGTTGACTCCGGCCGCGATTGCGCCCTGGAGATCAGCGTCGTCTGTACCGGAGCCTCCATGCAAGGTCAAGAAGCTTTTGGACGCGCGCTTGATCTCGGCGATCCGCGCCAGATCGAGATGCTTCCTCACCGGCCCTTCCACCATGGTCTGCAGCATGCCGTGCATGTTACCGACTGCCGGAGCGAGAATATCAACTCCGGTGCTTTCTACATACTGCTTTGCTTCCTCTGGCGTGGTGAGGTTTTTCGATCGGTCAGGCACCGACTCATGTAGCGATTCATGTATTTCCGATCCTGTGCCGATATCTCCGATCTCTCCTTCCACGAGGATCTCCGGATTCATTGATTTCAGCGCCTCGACCGCTTGCCTGGTTTGCTTGACGTTCTCTTCGAACGGCAATGCGGATAAGTCGTACACGATCAAATCGAATCCGGCTTTGGCCGCCACAATTGCGCTGCTCAGAGAATGGGTGTGATCGGCGTTGAGAAAGATCGGGACACCCTGTTCCTCGCGCAGGCTTTTGACCAGAGCCGCGATTTGAGCGACTCCCATAAATGCGCGCTCGCCTTCGGATGCGCCGACAATGACCGGGAGGTTCAATTCCTGAGCAGACGCGAATACAGCCTTTAACAAGGTCCAGTCGGAAATATTGAAGTGGCCGACGGCCACCCCGTTGCTTTGCGCTTCATCTAATAGATTTCGCAGCCGGTGCACTGCTTTCTCCTTTAACCTAACGATTGCTTGCCGAAGACGATTCAATAGCTTGCGCATCCACGCTGGCCGATGACGAAGGCGCGGACGAGAATAGCGGAGATAGCCCTTCGACAAGAGTGGGGTGGGCCCAAATGGCGTCGCGGAGCGCGGTATAAGGGAGTCCGGCCATCATTGCGGTTTGGACCGAAGCCATGATCTCTCCAGCATCGACAGCGAAGGCGGTGAAACCAAGAATGCGATCGCCGTTTACTTCTACGAGCGCTTTTAAGAATCCGCGGGTCTCTGAGAGGGTAAGGGCCCGGAGCACCCCTTCCATTGGGACTTTGAACAGGCGGTAGGCGATTCCTCGCGCCTTGGCTTCTTTCTCAGTCACGCCGATGCGGGCAAGTTCCGGGTCGGTGAAGAGGGTATAGGGGATTTGTCTTCCAGTTGTTACGTGATGACCGCCGGTGAGGTTGTCGCGGACCACGCGGAAGTCATCAACGCTGACGTGGGTGAACTGAGGGCTTCCCGCCACTTCGCCGATGGCCCAAACGCCGGGTGCGGTTGTCTCGAGGCGTTCGTTGACCTTGATGTAGCCGCGACCGGTCAGCTCAATGCCGGCCGATTCCAGCCCGATGCCCTCGGTGTTTGGCCGCCGGCCGGTTGCGACAAGAAGGTGAGTGCCCGCGAGAGTCTTTTCTCTTCCATCTTGCTCGACAACGACGGTCACGGAATCGCCTGATTTTCCAGAAACTCTCTTCACGTGCGCATTCAAGGCCGCATCAATGCCTTCGTCCTTGAATAAATCGGCGAGGGCGTTCGTCACGTCGTCGTCTTCCCGGTGCAGCAAACGGTCATTGTGATCGATGACGGTAACCTTGCTGCCGAACCGGCGCATCGCCTGAGATAGTTCCAGGCCGACATAGCCTCCGCCCATCACAATGAGGTGCCCGGGAACCTTGTCCAATTCAAGCGCCTCGATGTGGGTGAGGGGCTGCGCATCGGCCAGGCCTGGAATTGTATCTAAGGCAGCCCGCGTGCCGGTGCTGACGATTACATTGGTTCCACTGAGGCGGCGAGTAGAACCGTCGTGGAGAGTGACCTCCACAGTTTTCGGGCCTACGAAGCGCCCCGAACCGAGAATGAATTCCGCTCCGGTCTGTTTATAGTGGTCGAGATACACATCGTTGAGGCCCGATACCATCGCGCGTTTTCGTGCTCGCACCGCCGGCATTTCAACCCGGAAGCGATCGGCAACGATGCCGAACTCTTCGCCACGACGAAAATATGACGCGACTCTTGCTCCGTGGAGAATGTTCTTGCTGGGCAGGCAGGCGATGTTCGGGCATGATCCACCGATGTATTTGCGCTCGATCACCGCAACGCGCTGTCCTTGGCCGGCAAATGTCCATGCGGCAATCGTCGATCCGGTGCCACCGCCAAGGATTACCAGATCGTAGCGTTCCGCGGCATGGCCGGAAGGAGGTGTTTTGCTTCCATTTGTGTCCACGTTGGTGCGACATTGCATCCGACGGGCCATCAGAGAAGAGATTCGGCAGGACGAGTCAATCTCCGAGCTAAGTGATTCTGGCACGGAACGTTCGGGCACGTCGGCATGTTCGCACCTTTTAGACTTTGGGTGACGAAGCGGCGACTAAACTTCGACACTGGCGGGATTTGGACGCAGCGACGGTTGCGGAGCGCATGTCTCGATAAACGTTGCGATTCACGAGGCGGGACGGTTCATCCGGAGCTTCCGCATCCTGGAAACCAAGGTTGTTCTCTTCATTCCCAACCGCTCTGCAGCACCATTGCGGCCGCCCACTACCCAATTGCTCGCTTCGAGCGCCCGGAGGATATGATCTCGCTCGACTTCGTCAAGCCCCGCGATGGGCGGATTCGATCCCCTATGGGCGGTGAAAGGCTCCAATTCGGAAGTCGGGGCTCGTAATACTTTATGTGGGGAAAGAATGACAGCCCGTTCGATAAAATTCTGCAATTCCCGGACGTTTCCAGGCCACCGGTATCGCACCAGTGCATTCATGGTCTCCGAAGGGATTTCGTCGATTCTCTTGTTCATTCGTCGCGCATAGAGTTGTGTGAAATGCCAGACCAATTTCGGAATATCCTCGGTACGTTGCCGCAAGGCCGGTACGTTGATCGGAAATACTTTGAGCCGATAGTACAGGTCATCGCGAAATGTCGTCTGCTTGACCATGGCGACCAAATCACGATGAGTAGCCGCGATTAGGCGAACGTCTACCTTGTGCGTACGGTTGCTGCCGAGTCGCTCGAATTCCTGTTCCTGCAGGACTCGCAGCAATTTCGCCTGAAGCTCCAGAGGAATGTCGCCGACTTCATCAAGGAAGAGCGTGCCTTTGTGCGCAAGCTCAAAACGTCCCGTTTTCTGCGCAATCGCTCCGGTGAACGCTCCTTTTTCGTGTCCGAACAACTCACTTTCGAGGAGCCCAAGCGGGATCGCCGCGCAATTCAATTTGACAAAGGCCCTCTCCCGGCGGCTGCTGAGATTATGGATTGCACGCGCAATCAGTTCTTTCCCGGTACCTGTCTCGCCCTGAATCATCACGCTCGAATCCGTAGGGGCCACGACGGAGACCAGATGCAAGGCACTCTTCAACGCGGGGCTATCTCCGACGATTTCCCCAAACTCAGACCGGATTTCCTCTTCGAGATAGAGCCTCTGTTTCGTTTCTTTGTCTCGATCCTTTGTTGCCTTTTCGTACTCCAACGTGTTCTCAACTGCAATCGCTATCTGACGGGCAACCTGCTCAAGCAAGATGACGTCGTCTTTCTCAAAAGCATTGTCCGAGCGCCTGGAGAGCATTAGAACGCCAACCACGGAATCACGGCCTACGAGCGGAAGATAACACCCAACACTGAGGCCCTCCTCGATCACGCGCTCATAAAGAAGTCGGCCGTCAGGATTCCCATAAATTTCAGGATCCTTACGGACCTGTTCGAAGCTATCGATCCGGACGGTCTTGCCCTTCCGCAATACTTGACCCGAGATCGAACTACTCATCGGCACCAACGATCCCTCGCGGAAGGGCCCTCTGGCGTCCGGATTGTACAACATAGTGACGCGTAACTCACCGCTCTCGGAGTCGGGTAGCAACAAAGCGGACACGTCACATTGCATGATCCTGAATAGATTCGTCGAAAGCGCCTCAACCACTTGCCGGAGGTCCAACCTGGATCTCACGCTGCTTGTGATCTCCAGAAGCAATCGCAGGCGATCGCGTTCATACCGTAACTTTTCTTCATTCAGGTGACGCTCAATCGCGATCCCGGCGATGTGGCCGGCATTCTCGATCAATTGCAGGTCGGCTGTACCCGGGCTACGCACTTCGCGGTAAAGAATCGCGAACGTGCCGAGCACCTTACCTTCACTCGAGAACAACGGCTGCGACCACACCGCGCGAATGCCGTAAGGCGCGAATAAGTGACGATAATCATCCCAACCGGAGTCGCTGAGGATGTCCTTCACATACACCGGCGCCCGCCGATAAACAGCTGTGCCACAGGACGCCCCTTTGGGACCAACGAGCGTCGGTCCTACGTGGGCGCTGAATCCGGGGAGGCTGGGAGCCGCTGCGCAATGAAGTTGCTTCTCATCTTCATCGGGAAGCCAGATGGTGCATAACGTGCCTTCGCCTTGAAACTCGACCAATTGAGCAATGACCGCGAGCACTTCAGACAACGGGGCTCCAGCAAGAATCAACTTTAGAACGTCAAGTACGGACTCGCCGGAAAACAGTCCCGACTCGTTCTCTGCTCGTTCTTCACTCGAAAGGAGTTGCAGGAGAGATTGCGTCGTTTCCTCCATAAGCTTTCCTTTCCGGGTGCCACGCCGCAAGAAAACGCGGCCATCGAGTGACATTTCGGTATGGTTTTATGTTGATCTCGCGACCGCAACCGGGCATAGCGGAAGGCTATCCTAAGTGAGGTGTAGGATGCACTCAACGGAACGCTGGACTCAACCCTTCTGCTTCGCGTGTCGCTGATCGAATTGGCGATTGTTAAAGCTGTCTAGCCCTTGGAACCTCAAAGCGCATTCCTGTGGCGGTTGGCAGCAAATAAATCGTTGTAGATCCACAGTCAGGCAGCATAAACCATTGATTCTATTGATATTCTTGCTGGTGCGCCACTCATTGTGGAGCCGGCAGCCAACAGCTTGGTGTCGAGTGCGCAATCGTCAGCTCCTCCTCAGTCATGTCGATGGAAACATCGGCAAAGAGCGGAGTGCTCAGGTAGCGCTCTCCGGTGTCTGGCAACATGCAGAGAATCGTCGATCCTTTTGGAGCTTCTGCAGCCACGCGCAGCGCCGCCGCGAAGGTTGCGCCGGAGGTAATTCCGACGAAGATTCCTTCCTTGCGGGCGAGTTCCTTGCTGCAATGCATGGCCTCTGCATTTTGAATTCGCAATAACTGGCTGATCACTTTCATCTCAACCGCGTCTCCGGCCAACTTCGCAATGAAGTCCGGACTCCAGCCCTGCATGGGGTGAGGACGCCACGAGGGGTGACCCGCGGCTGCCGATCCGTCGGGATTGCGTTGCTGCTCGACGCCGCTGGAGAGCATTGGGGCGTCGTCCGGCTCGGACACAACGATTTTCGTTTCAGGCCGCTCTTTGGCCAGCACTCGGGCTACGCCCTTCAAGGTGCCGCCGGTGCCAAACCCCGTCACCCAATAATCGAGGCGCTCGCCGCGGAAGTCCTCGAGGATTTCCTGGGCGGTGGTGCGCGAGTGCATGTCGGCGTTGGCTTCATTTTCGAACTGGCGGGTGTAGAACCACCCGTGCGCTTCGGCCAGCTCGATGGTCTTGGCTACCATGCCTACGGCTCGCGCCGCTGCGGGAGTGAGTATTACTTTCGCTCCCAGATAGCGCATCAGTTTGCGGCGCTCAATGCTAAATGTCTCCGCCATCGTGACCACGAGAGGGTAGCCCTTCTGTGCGCAAACCATCGCCAGTCCGATGCCGGTGTTGCCGCTCGTTGCTTCGATAACGGTCTGGCCCGGTTTGAGACGCCCGGTCTTCTCTGCATCTTCAATCACGCCTAGCGCAAGGCGGTCTTTGACCGAGCCAAGCGGATTGAAAGCTTCCACCTTGACGTAGAGGTTAATCTCGGGAGGGGCGAGCCTGTTGATCTTCACTACGGGCGTATTGCCTACGGTTTCAAGGATATTGGCATACCTGCGTCCCATCGTTACGACCTCCATATGCGCGGAATTCTATTTGTTCCCATGTGTATCCAGCTTCAACATGACTACTTTTGGCCGGCGAGAGCCTGGGTACGCAACTCCACGTCCAGATCATTACCTATCCGAACGATAATCGGCAACAACGCCTCAACATCCGCCAGCGATGTGCGGAAGTTAACAATGCAGGCACGCAGCGCGAACTTCCCGTTGATGATCGCGTTCGACAGATAGGCATCGCCACTGTTCTGCAATCGCGTGAGCAGCTCCCGATTTAACCGGTCCAGATACTGCTCCCGGTCATTTTCGCCGATATCGAGGTCTCCCGGCACATAACGAAACGTGGCAATGCTCAACGATTGGGTGAAGGCCTCTAGTTCCGGATATCGGGGTATTCGCAGAAAAAGTTCGCGGGCCAGGCGTATGTCGTCAGAGATCATCTGGACGTAACCGGCGCGCCCCACCTGCTGAAGCGCGAGCCATACCTTGAGCGCTCGGAACCCGCGCGAATTCTGCGGGCCAAGGTCGAAGTAATTGATCGCTTCGTCTCCGAAATGATAGTAGGGAGGATGATAGGCGAAGGCGGCGCGCAATCTTTCCGGGTCGCGGACCAGCGCGCAGCCCGCCTCCAGTGGCGCGTACAGCCATTTATGAGGGTCTACCGCCACCGAGTCTGCCAGCTGTATTCCGGCGAGCGCGACAGGAGCGTCGGGCAAAACCGCGGCTAGGCCGCCATATGCTCCGTCCACATGAAACCAGAGATCGAACTCCTTGCAGATGGCGGCGAGTTCCGGTAGTGGATCAATTGCACCGGAACCGACGGAACCCGCAGTGCCTACTATCAGAAACGGACGATCGTCGTTCCCGAGATCCGTGCAAATCTGTTCCCTGAGGGCAGAGATATCAATTCGTAACTCACTGTCCGTGGGTATCCAACGGATCGCGTCCGTACCCAGTCCGCAGATGTCCGACGCCTTCTGAATCCATGTGTGCGTCTCTTTGGAACAGTAGACGCGGAGGCGAGCGCCACTCATGCCCTTCGCGCGCACATCCCAGTCCGCCTTCGATTGCCGGGCGGCGAGGAAGCAAACCAGGCTGGCCACATTGCCGCCGCTGACGAACAGGCCGCCGCAATCGACCGGGTAACTCAGCATCTCGGCAATCCAGCGAATTGTCTGGGCCTCTATCTCGCTCGCCATCGGGGATAGGGGCCACGCGCCCACGTTTGGATTCACCGCAGCAGCCAGCAGATCCGCCAGCGCGCCGATCGGCGCGGCGGAGGAGGTCACATATCCCCAAAAACGCGGATGCCCGTTAAACAGGGAATGTTCGAACAACAGGTCGGCTGCATCGTTGAGCAAGAGCGAAGAGTCGGCGCCTTTATCCGGCAGCAATCGTTCGGCTCGCAGCGCGTGACGAACCTCTGAGGGCGACTCACCAGGGGTGATTTTTCGCTCGGGGAGAGAATCCAGGAAAGCCGCGATCCGGTTGACTAATTGATGCCCCAAAACTCGAAAATCCTCAGAACTCATCGATAGCGGGGATACTCGTTCTTCGGCGATTGTTTCGACGCCCACGCTGGCCTCCCAGATACAGATCACTCTTAGCAACTACAACTGTGTTCCTGATGCTAACGAATCAAGCGGGACGGTTCCAGAGCCCTAGACCCATAGGAGAGGTTGGCGAATAGGATAGTTGCGGATGATCTCCGGATCGGTGGGGTCGGGGTTCAAGGTCTTCCATAATGCGATGTATGGCTGCTTGCCACAGACGAGGCCGGCGAATAGGAGGCCTGGGGAACGGACTGGCAGCGCATCAAAGTGTTCAACGTCCTTGCGGTATGGCCACGCGCTCTTGTCTTTCAAGTATGGATAGAGAAACGCCGCCGCTTTGCAAATGCCACGACCATCCGAAAGCTGAAAGGTGAGAAGGTCCGTTCCGGCGCCTTCGAGCGACTGGCAGAGAGTCGTCATGACATCGAAATTGAAGATTGAGTAGCTATAGGGCTTGGTCCTCGTCAATTCCTTTGGAAACGAGCCGTCCGTTCCCATCTGGTTTGGCAGAAGCACGTCGATGTACTGACGCCGTACCTCATCGCGGGTCTCGCTGTCGGCGATGAAATGAGCGAACTCCGCGGCTTGGAGCGCCCAGCACGTCGCGTGATTATTGAGGGTGGCGCGCTCCTGCTTTCCCTTGTCGCTGGTCTTCATCCATTGCAGATAGCTGCGGAACCATTCCTTCACTGCCGAGTCTTCTTCAACAGAAAGCATGCTCGGGGCGACAATGCTTGCAGCGCGAGCGACTTCAACAAGGTGAAGGGTGTCGATAATGCCATAAGATCTGCCTGTTGACACTCCATGCACTCCTTGCGAGAACTCAAGGTTAGGGTTCATGTGCGTGGCCGAAGTGACGAACCAGGCGCGAAGATACTCGCAGGCGTGCTGGCCGTATTTTCGGTCGCCGGTCAGCAACCATGCGGCTGTCAGAGCAGGCATCTGAAGCGACAACGCGATCATCGCTTTGCGATGGTCGTTGAAGTTGGCGGGATTACTCTGACCGTCCCGATTGACGTACGCGCCGTCGGGATTCTTAGGGTCAGGCCAAAAATAGTCGGCCTGAGAGAAGTAGTCGTGAAGGCTGCCCGGGCTGCGATCGGACGGAAAGGCAGTGATCGTTTGGGGCTTTAAGGCCATATAGGCCACGGCGGCCTGAAGAATCCTCTCGTGATCGGTTGCCGAAACGAGCCGATAGGCGTCGTCATTGCGTCTCGTGGCCGGAAGACTCCATTCGGGGCTTCCGGCCAACGCGGCAGCGGAGGCCATCTTAAGAAATTGCCTTCGGCCAATCGTTGACGTCTCCATCATTTGCGTCACTCTATCATCTCCACAGCCAGCCGCCATCGACTGCCAGAATGTATCCGTTGATGTAGTCGCTGACCGGCGACGCTAGAAAAACAGTACTTCTCGCAATGTTTCGCGGTGAGCCCCATCGTCCTCCGGGAATTCGTTCCATGATTTGCTTTGAGCGAGTAGGATCCTTCCGCAAGGCCCCAATTTTGTCGTTTCCATATATCCCGGTGCGATCGCGTTGACCTTTACTCCCTTCGCGGCCCACTCGTTGGTCAGAACTTTTGTTAGTTGAGCGATTCCACCGCGACCAAGGGACATCTCGTTTGCCGCGCAACTGGGAGTGCGGTTGACCTTCTGGGGAAAATCCCAGCCATATCAATTCTTCCCGCTTCTCGCCTGCTCCACAAAAAAACTTCATAACCGGAAGGCCGATTTCCTGTCTAATGCGCTGAATGGACGAGAGCGACCACGCAATTCGCCGGGCGGTCCTGGCCGGCGACAAGGACGCCTACGGCGCGCTCGTCGTGCGCTACAGCCAGACTGTCTTTCGTGTGGCCTATCGCATTACCGGCAATGAAGAGGACGCCGAAGAGGTGGTGCAAGAGACATTCCTCCGCGGCTATCAGAAATTAGAGGGTTTTGAGGGACGGTCGAGCTTTGCCACCTGGTTTTACCGGATCGCGAGCAACTGCGCTCTCGACCTGGTGAGCAGAAAAAAGATAGACGGGCAGAGCCGCGTCGCCGAAGAGAGCGATCCCGAGCAAGGTGAGGTACAGGTTGCGGACATCAAGGCGGGGCCGGACAGACTGCTCCTGAGCCGTGAGATTGAAGCGAGGCAGCAAGCGGCTATGCAGTCTCTGACTGCGACCGAGCGCACCGCTTTTGTGCTGCGACATATGGAAGATCGTTCGACCGAAGAGATCGCGGCCGCTCTGAGCATTGCTCCAAACGCGGCCAAGCAGGCGGTCTTTCGCGCGGTTCAGAAATTAAGGCGGCAACTCGCGCCGCTATGGGTAAACACATGACGGGCAACGGCAAACACCTGAGCGAAGAAGAACTGATCGACCACTACTACGGAGAGGGCACACCGGAGTCCCACGTCGAGCGCCATTTGAAGGCCTGCGTCAAGTGCGCCGACGAGTATTCCGCATTGGAGCGGGACCTTGGCGGCGTGAAAGCATTGGTTCCACCTCCGCGCGGCGAGGGCTATGGCGAAGAGGTCTGGCGGTCGATTCGCGGCAGCCTGAAGGCATATGAGGGGCGTAAGTGGAGATGGCCAAGCCTGGGATTTCGGAGGCCGTTGGTTTTGGCCACCGCCTTCGCTTTACTTATGGTTGCCGCTTTTGTCGCTGGTCGAGTTTGGCAGCGGAGGCAGACCCAGACCGTGGCGGTCGCGAGCGATCCACAGGCCCGGCAACGGGTGGTGATCTGGGTTCTCGGCGATCACCTCGACCGTTCGGAGCGCCTGCTGGTAGAGCTGAATCATGCGGATGGGAAAGACGCGGCGGAAGCGCTTCCGATACAAAGCGAGGCGCGCGAACTTCTCGCCGCCAACCGCCTGCTGAGGCAAAGCTCAAAGCAGAGCGGCGATCCGGCGCTGGATGCGGCGCTCGACCGGCTGGAGCGATTGCTGGTCGAGGTTGCCAATGAGCCAAACGGCCTTACCGAAGCTGACCTGAACCGGCTGCGGCAGGAGATGAACACCGACGGCCTGCTTTTTGATGTTCGTGTTTTACGTTCCCGGGTTACGGAGCAGCAGCCCAACGCTGCCGCAGGATTGAAAGGGGTATCTATCTAATGAAAGCAAAATCATCGATTTCTTCAACTCTTCTCGGCGCGGTCTTGTCCTCGTCGATGGCCTTCGCGGCCGAGTTTCGCCCTCTGGTTTTTGACATCGTCGCGGTGGACAGCGAGAACCAAACCGCAACGTCCGGCCAAGACGCTCTCTACTCCGACGGCACCCGTGCCATCAATGACGGGCGCTGGGCCGATGCGGAAGCGATCTTCTCGAAGATAGCCCAGCAGAAGGGCGATCGCGCGGAAGCATCGATCTACTGGAAAGCCTATGCGGAAAACAAAGAGGGAAAGGCCGCACTCGCCCTCGCCACCTGCAATGATCTCCGCCACGCTTACCCCCGCAGCAACTGGATCAACGAGTGCGGAGCGCTGGAGATCGAGATTCGCGGCAAGAGCGGCGATCCAGTACAACCCCAGGCTGAGCAAAATGACGACCTCAAGTTGCTCGCCCTCAATTCTCTGATGCAGCAGGACGAGCCACGCGCCCTCCCTATCATCCAGCAGATCCTTACCGGAGACAGCTCGGAGAAGCTCAAAGACCGAGCGCTCTTCGTGCTCGCTCAGGACCCTTCGCCGCAGGCGCAGGAAGTTCTGGGTCAGGTCGCACGCGGCCAGAAGAATCCGGCGCTGCAAAGAAAGGCAATCCAGATGATTGCGGTCAGCGGCGGCAAGCAGTCGGTGGCTATGCTCGGCGACATCTACCGCCAGAGCAACGATGAGCAAGTAAAGAAAGCGATCCTGCAGGCATATCTCATCACCAACAGCCCCGATCCGCTGGTCGAGGCCGCATCCCACGAATCAAACCCGGAACTCGCGCGATCGGCCGTTCATAACCTTGGCGCAATGGGCGCGACCTCGCAGCTGCTTGATCTCTATCGAAAGACGTCGAGCGACGCTACGAAGTCAGACATCATCAATTCCCTGGTTGCGGCGGGACAAAAAGGCGCCGAGGCGTTGGGCACGATTGCCGCGTCTGAGCAGAATCCCGATCTGCGCAGAAAAGCGATTCGCAATACCGGTGTCGCGGGAGGTATGGCCGAGGCTCCGACATTGGTCGCCGCCTATAAGAAGAATAACGATCCCGAGACCAAAAAGGCCGTGATCCAGGCGCTCTTTCTGGCCAACGACAGCCACGATCTGGTCGAGCTTGCCCGAGCGGAGAAAGATCCCACGCTCAAGCAGGAGATCGTACAGCAGCTCAGCATCATGCACGACAAGGAAGCGACCGACTACATGCTGGAAATCCTGAACAAATAACGACCGCAGGTCGGAAGGAGCTTAGGTTATGAAGAACACACTTCTCGCGCTCATACTTGCCGCGTCCGCGCTCGGGATTTTAGCCCAGCAACCGAAGACCGTGAACACCCAGTTTCACGCCGGGCCGGTAGGTTCGGGACTGTCCGCGACGGTGGCCCGATTTCAGCAGTCCAACGGGCCGCTTTGGGTGGGATATCAGGTGCAGGCTCTTCCGCGAACACATCTCTCTGCATGTTCGTCTTGGACGGGATCGTCACAGGTGGAAGATGGATGCTGCAATGAATATCGATTGGAAGACTCGGGAGACAATCTGAATACTTCCGACCAGAAAGACGCCGTCAATCCTGTTGTCTACGTACTGCTTCGAATCGAGCACGGCGCGGTTGAAAAAGTGAGACTCATCCCGGCCGGTTGCACGCTGAATGCTGGCGGTTTGGCGCTGGAATGGCTCACGGACGTTAAGCCGGAGGATAGCGTGGTCTTCCTTGGTCAAATCGCGGCCAAACATGCGGACGAGAGACATGACAAGATGGCCGACGAAAGCCTGGTCGCGGTGAGCATGCATGCCACGCCGAAAGCAACCGAAGTCCTCGCTACCCTCGCCGCTCCTCCCAACAACGCCTTTCTTCGCGAGAAAGCGGCATTCTGGCTCGGGGCGCAGCGCGGACACGACGGATTCGTGGCCCTCCAGCAGCTCGTCCAGAAGGAACAAGACCCCAAGCTTCGCGAGAAGCTCGCCTTTGACTTGTCCATCAATAGCGACCCCACGGCGATCGACGAGCTTATCTCTATGGCCAAGTCGGATCCCGACAGCGGCGTTCGCGGACAGGCGCTCTTCTGGCTCGCGCAAAAGGCGGGCAAGAAGGCCATCGGTGCTTTGCGGGATTCGATGGAGAACGATCCTGATTTCGCGGTGAAAAAGAAAGCCGTCTTTGCTCTAAGCCAACTGCCGAAGGATGAGAGCGTGCCGCAGCTGATCCACGTCGCCGACAGCAATCCGAATTTTGCCATTCGCAAGGAGGCGATCTTCTGGCTGGGCCAGACCAACGATCCTCGCGCCCTGGCCTACCTCGAGGGAGTCCTGAAGCGCTGACGGCGGCAACAGTAGTGTTCGCTTAGCATTTGCGGTTTATCTTTCCACCGCCATCGCCACCGAGTTGCCTCCACCGAGGCATAACGCCGCGACTCCCTTGTGGACGTCGCGGCGGACCATTTCGTGAAGCAGCGTGACGAGGACGCGGGCCCCGCTCGCCCCGATCGGATGGCCTATCGCTACTGCTCCGCCATTGACGTTCACATTCTGAAGTCCGAGTCCGAGTTCGTAGGTGACGCCGAGCGCCTGCACTGAGAAGGCCTCGTTTAATTCGAACAGGTCAACGTCCGAGATCGCCCAGCCGGCTTTGGCTAGCACTTTCTGGACTCCGGTGACAGGCGCGAGCATGATCCACTTTGGGTTGACGCCGCTAGTCGCCTGGGCGCGGATATGTGCCATCGGCTTCAGGCCGAGCGAGTGGGCCTTGCTTGCCGACATGACAACAACCGCAGCCGCGGCGTCGTTCAGACCGGGCGCGTTTCCCGCGGTGACGGTGCCATCTTTCTTGAATGCAGGGCGAAGGCCGGCCAATGCTTCCAGCGAGACATCGGGGCGAATCCATTCGTCTTCGGTCAGCAATGTCGGTGGGCCTTTCTTCGCCGGGACCTCGACGGGGACGACCTCAGCGGTAAATCGTCCCGCCTTCCATGCTGCCGCCGCTCGGCGGTGTGACTCCATTGCAAACTTGTCCTGGCACTCGCGAGAGATGGAGTGTTTTTCTGCCACATTTTCGGCGCTGATGCCCATGTGCTGGTCGTTGTAGTGGTCCCAAAGACCGTCGTTAATGACGGAGTTGACCAGCGCGCCATTGCCAAGGCGATAGCCTTGGCGAGCCTGCGGCAGCAAATAGGGCGCGTTGGTCATGGATTCCATACCGCCAGCAACGACAATCCCGGCATTGCCCGTCTGGACGGCCTGAGCAGCGAGCGCGACTGCCTTTAGCCCTGATCCGCAGACCTTATTGATGGTCAGCGCAGCGACCTCGTAAGGAAGGCCTCCGAAGATGGCGGCCTGGCGGGCGGGGTTTTGCCCCAGGCCCGCCGCCAGCACGTTGCCCATAATGCATTCGTCGATCTGGGCGGGCTCCAATCCCGCGCGACGAACCGACTCACGGACGACAATCGCGCCGAGCTGCGGCGCGGTCAACGGACTGAGAGCGCCTTGAAACTTGCCGACCGGCGTACGAACGGCGGAGACGATGACGACATCTTCCATGGCTACAACATCCTTTGGATTGGCTCGCGCACGGTCAACGGCGCGCCAGTGAGCTTTTTGACTTCTTCAATCGTCGTTCCGGGGGCGAGCTCCTCGAGCACGAAACCAGTCGGTGTCACTTGGATTACCGCCAGCTCTGTGATGATAGTGTTCAACCACCCTCACGCCGGTCAGTGGGAGAGTGCAGGCGGTGAGAATCTTTGGTTCGCCTCGCCTCGTAGCATGTTCCATCGCGACGATCACGCGGCGCGCGCTGGCGACCAAGTCCATGGCACCGCCCATGCCTTTGAGCATCTTGCCCGGGACCATCCAGTTGGCGAGATTGCCACGCTGATCGACCTCGAGCGCTCCGAGAATGCTGAGATCGATGTGACCTCCGCGGATCATCGCGAACGAATCCGCGCTCGAGAAATAGGAACTGCCGGGCAGCTCCGAGACGGTTTCTTTCCCGGCGTTAATCAGGTCGGCATCTTCCTCGCCCGCTATCGGATAGGGCCCGACGCCCAGCATGCCGTTCTCCGATTGCAGGATGACCTCAATCCCCGGCGCAACATAATTGGCAACCATCGTTGGGATACCGATGCCGAGGTTGACGTAAAACCCATCGCGCAGTTCTTTCGCGGCGCGTCGGGCGATGATCTCGCGGGGATCGACGGCCATCGAAGCAGACACACTCATTGGGATGCTCCTGCGCCAGGCCGTGTGGTTCGGCGCTCGATTCGCTTCTCGACGTCGGCACTAAGGAGAATGCGCCGGACGTAAACGCCAGGCGTTACAACGCAGTCGGGATCGAGCACGCCGGGCTCCACCAGTTCCTCCACCTCAGCGATCGTGCACTTAGCCGCCGCGGCCATCATCGGATTAAAGTTGCGCGCGGTCTTGCGGTAAATGAGGTTGCCAAGCCGGTCGCCTTTCCAGGCTTTGATGAGCGCGAAGTCGGCGTGCAGCGCCTGTTCCAGCAGATACTGGCGACCGTTGAATTCGCGCACCTCCTTGCCGTCGGCGACGACGGTACCCACCCCGGCGGGAGTGTAGAAGGCCGGAATTCCGGCCCCGCCGGCGCGGATGCGCTCCGCGAGCGTTCCCTGGGGTATCAGCTTCAGGTCGAGACGCCCTGCCATCACCATCTCTTCGAGCAGCTTGTTTTCACCCACATAGCTCCCGATGTGCGAGGCGATCATGCCGGCTTCGAGCATGAGGCCCATCCCGAAACCGTTGACGCCGACATTGTTACTGATCGTGTGCAAGTTGCGGGCGTTCTTACGCACCAGGGCCTTGATCAGGGTCTCGGGGATGCCACAAAGCCCAAAGCCGCCGACCATAATAGTGGCGCCGTCGGGAATATCCGCAACCGCCGCATCGAAACTGTTCGACTACCTTATTCATCCTGTTATCGGTCGCGCTGTATTCAGCCGGTTGCGTCGCGGAGACCACCCCCGCCGGCGCAGACAAACAGCTTCTTTATACAGGGTTCCAGGGGCATCGCGCATCTTCGGCATCCCCGGCGTCGTCGGTCATCGCGTCGTCGCGGCGGCGATCCTCCGGTGAATTCACAGAACCGCGACGGACGAGTTCAACCGGCGGATATAGCATGGTTTTATGTCCGAAATATCATCTGCTCCACTCGCTTCGCCTGAAGTCCTCGCCCGTGCTCGTAAGATCAAACTTTTCCTCATGGATGTCGATGGCACCCTTACCGACGGAGGTGTCTGCCTCATATCGTCGGTGGTCGTTGACGCATCGGCGCCCGCGACAGTGACTGAGATGAAGGTATTTAACGCCCAGGATGGTCAGGGATTGTCGTTGGCGCACACCATGGGGATTCAAACCGGATTCATTACCGGACGTCACTCCCCTGCCGTCGCACAGCGCGCTAAAGAGCTGAACGTCGCGTTCGTCTATCTTGGCCAAGCAAAGAAAACGCAGGCCTTTGAGGAATGCCTGCAAAAGGCCGGGGTGACCGAAGATGAGGTGGCCTATATGGGCGACGATCTGCCGGATATCCCGCTCGCGCGCAGAGCCGGTCTGGCCGTCGCCGTCGCCGATAGCGCGCCCGAGTTAAAGGACGTCTGCCACTACACTACGAATCGCCTCGCCGGCCGCGGCACCGCCCGCGAAGTCATCGAGCTGATCCTCAAGGCGCAAGGCCGATGGGAAGAAGCCGTGCCGCAGGCACTCGCTTAAGCCTCGAGACTTAGTTGCCCCGGGCCATCTCGCATACAATTCCCGTGGCGTTATTTCCTGATGAGGAGCCCTCGTGAATTCAGCGTGCCGTGTTGTACTTGCCGTGACAGTCTCAACCATCGTCTCTCTGGCTCATGGCCAACTAGAGGGAAGCAAGCCGGATGCTCAGCCGGTCCATCATCCGGTGCCGGCGATTCAGGATACGGAGACGCCGACCCAGCGCGATGCGCGCATGCGGTGGTGGCGGGAGGCGCGTTTTGGCATGTTCATTCATTGGGGGCTGTATTCGATCCCGGCCGGAACCTGGGACGGCAAGCAGATTCCCGGCATCGGCGAGTGGATCATGAACAACGCCTCGATCCCGGTGGCGGACTATAAGGCGCTGGCCCCGCAGTTCAACCCCACCGGCTTCAGCGCCCACGATATCGTCGCTCTTGCCAAGTCGGCGGGCATGAAATACATCGTGATCACTTCGAAGCATCACGATGGCTTCGCCATGTTCGATTCGAAGGCGAATGCATTCAACATCTACGATGCCACACCGTTCAAGCGCGACCCGCTCCAGGAGTTGGCCGAGGAGTGCCGAAAGCAGGGCATCAAGCTCGGTTTCTACTACTCCCAGGACCAGGACTGGACCGCTCCCGGCGGCGACGCGATCATGAGAGACCACCATGATCCGGTTACTCATCATTGGGACAAGGCGCAGGACGGCGACTTCGACACTTATCTGCATACCAAGGCCATTCCGCAGATCAAAGAGCTGCTCAGCAACTACGGCGAGTTCCCAGCGGTGATCTGGTTCGATACCCCGACGGCCAACATGACCCCAGAGCGCGCTGCGGAGATCGTGACGCTCCTCAACCAGCATCCCAACCTGATCTGGAACAACCGCCTGGGCGGCACCTACAAGGGCGATACCGAGACCCCTGAGCAGTACATTCCCGCCAATGGTTTTCCCGGCCGCGACTGGGAGGCTTGCATGACCATCAACGACACGTGGGGATACAAATCCTACGACTTGAACTTCAAGTCCACTGAGACGCTGCTGCGCAACCTGATCGACATCGCCAGCAAAGGCGGAAATTATTTGCTCAACATCGGGCCGGATTCGAAAGGCGTAGTGCCTGCCGCCGAGGTCGAGCGGCTGCATCAGATGGGCGCATGGCTGGCGGTGAATGGCGAGGCGATCTATGGAACCAGCCCGACGCTCTTTGGCCCCGAGGCTGGAGCTTTCAGCCCAACCGAGAAAGACAAGAGGGGAAATCCAAAATTCATCCCCTCGTGGGAGTGGCGCTCCACCACCAAGCCGGACAGAATCTTCGTCGAGATATTCAAGTGGCCGGCTGGTTCCTTCCACCTAGACAAGCTTCCGCGAAAGGTCACTGGTGCTTATCTGCTGGCGGATTCTACGCATACACCGTTGAAGTTCACCCAGACCGGCGATAGCCTCGATGTGCAGTTGCCGGCACAGGCGCAGGATCCGATTGCCACCGTACTGGTGCTCGACACTTCGAAATAACCTTGGCTAGGCGGCCAGGTATTTTCTCAGCGGGTCCCAATAGCGCAACGGCCATCCCGGATTGAGGTGGTCGTATTCGCCTTCGGGAAAGCCGGTGTGGTCCAGAACGATGATGGTTTCAGCGCCCTGCGGCTTCAGCTCGAACCTGACAATAGAGTAGACGCCGGGATTCCAATGAGTCGGACGCCATGCCTGCACGATTCGCTGGCTGGTGATGGTTTCGACGTTTCGACCGACGACCAGACCGCCGAAGGTTGTAAACGCGCCGCCTGCCTTGCGGTCGATCTCGGCGGGCATCCCGGTAAAGGCGGCGAAGCGGTTAGAGTCGAGCAGCAGATCATAAAGGCGCTGAGGACTGGCTTTGAAGGCGACCTCCTGATGAAGCGACGTACGGCCCTGGTTGGCCGCGGAGGACGGCGTCTCTTTCATCGCGGGCGCTTGTGTTTGGGTCAAAGCGATCGGGCCTGAGGTCACGGCGCCGAGCGCAGCCGTGATTCCGGCGAGTATCCGCCGGCGCGTCGGCAGATGTTCTAGTTGAGACGAACTCCTTTTCTCATGCATGATGACCTTCTCCCGGCTTACCCGCTGTACGCATTCATAGCGAATGCGTCACATAGCAGCCTCGGCAAAATTCTAAGACAGAGTTGGCATAGGCCGCATCGCGCAGAAAAGTGCGGCGTTTCCGCCGTGCTTAAGGTAGTTTGAAGAGAACGGCTCTCGCAAGCGGCTTCGCGCCTTCATCGGCTGCTATGCAGCGCGGGCCGCCAGCTTATTGCGTGTGTGCGCGAGGGTGGATGAGCATACAGGTTGCGCTGAAGCACCGGACACGATACCGGTACGACAAGCCGGTGTCGCTCGGTCCGCAGATCGTTCAGTTGCGTCCCGCTCCTCACTGCCGGACGCCGATCCTGAGTTATTCCTTGCAGGTCACGCCGTCCGACCGGACTTTGAACTGGCATCTCGACGCCCACTCCAACTATCTGGCACGGATGCTTTTCCCGAGCAAGACCAAAGAGTTTGTGGTTGAGGTCGATCTGGTCGCTGACCTGTCGCCGGTGAATCCCTTCGACTTCTTCCTGGAAGCGGGATTTGAGAATTTTCCGTTCACCTACGCACCCGATTTGCTGAAGGACCTTGCGCCCTACCTTGAGGTCGCTCCCGCCGGTTCTGGCCTGCTTATCTTTCTTGCCAGCCTATCGACCGACAAGTCCCGAAGCGATAAACAGGGAACAGTCAGCTTTCTCGTTGATCTGAATCACAAGGTTCGGGATGAAGTCGGTTACGTGACGCGGTTCGATCCGGGTGTCCAGAGCAGTGAGCAGACGCTCGAATGCCGCACCGGCTCCTGCCGCGATTCAGCGTGGTTGCTGGTGGAGATACTTCGGCACCTGGGCATCGCGGCGCGCTTTGTCTCGGGATACCTGATTCAGCTCGCATCGGAAGATAGCGCGTCGGGCGATGGAACGAATGATGGAGTGAAGACCGACTCCGCCGATCTGCACGCCTGGGCTGAAGCCTTTTTGCCCGGCGCGGGCTGGATCGGTATGGATCCGACCTCGGGTCTCTTCGCTGGCGAGGGTCATATTCCGCTGGTGTGCACACCCAGCGCCGCAAAAGCTGCGCCGATTGGCGGCACGGTCGAGCCGGCAAATGTTGAGCTCGATTTTTCCATGTCGGTCCGCCGTCTGAACCAGGAGCCGTCCCTCTCGAGGCCTTTCACCGACGAGGAGTGGGAGCGGGTGCGGTTGGTCGCTCACGCGGTCGATGCCGAGCTGGAGGCGCAGGACGTTCGCCTGACCATGGGCGGCGAGCCGACCTTTGTCGGGATCGACGAACCCGAGAGCCGGCAATGGAACCTGGACGCGACGGGGTCGATCAAGCGTGCGCGTGGGCTGGCCTTAATCCGGGCGTTGAGCGAGAAGACCGCGACCGGGTCGATGCTGCATTACGGACAAGGGAAATGGTATCCCGGCGAAGCTCTGCCGCGTTGGGCGTTGAGTTGTTACTGGCGCGCCGACGGCGTGCCCATTTGGGAAAATTCCGATCTGATTGCTCATGAAGAAGGCGGCCGCGACTTCGGAGTCAATGACGCCTTAGAGTTTGCGCAGGCGCTTACGCGACGCTTGCAAGTTGACAGCGAAAATCTGCTGTCTGCCTTGAATCCGGAAGGCTCTGACCAGCCTGCTGGTTACGTGTTGCCGCTCCGCCGCCGGCAGCCTGGCGGGCAGATACGATGGTCGAGCCAGCTATGGTTTCCCCGCCCGGAGCGGTTGTTGTTGTCTCCCGGAGACTCGCCGATCGGCTATCGAATTCCCACCGAGGGAATGCCCTGGGTCGTCCCTGACGAGCTGCAGTATGAGTTCGAAGCAGCGCCTCACGCGGACAGGGCCAGGCTTCCATCTTCTCCTGCACGGAGGCTCGATCTCTTTGCCATCGAGTCAGCACCCGATCCATTGCCGCCGCTCTCCAGCACTGCAGAGACGGCAACCGAACTCATCCGCCCGTCGTTATGTGTTCAAGCCCGCGAAGGACGCCTGCATGTCTTCCTCCCTTATGCCGCAAAGCTCGCGGACTATCTCGACCTTATCGCAGCGGTCGAAGACACATGCCGGTATTTGCAAAAGCCAGTCTGGCTGGAAGGATATCCACCGCCCTTCGATCCTAGGCTGCGGTCCTTCAGCGTCACTCCCGATCCCGGTGTTCTGGAAATCAACCTACCGCCTGCAAGCAATTGGGATGAACTCGAGCGTACCAATTCGATTCTTTTCGAGGAGGCGCAGAAGAATCGCCTCACCGCCGAGAAATTCGCCTACGACGGCACGCATCTCGCCACCGGAGGCGGCAGCCATATCGTGATTGGCGGCGCGAGTGTTGCCGACAGTCCGTTGTTACGGCGTCCTGACGTGCTGCGCAGCATGATCGCCTTCTGGCAGAACCATCCCTCGCTGTCGTATCTCTTTTCCGGCATGTATGTCGGTCCGACGAGCCAATATCCTCGCGTCGATGAGGCGCGCATGGACGCCTTATATGAACTGGAGCTGGCGTTCACTCAATTGCCCGTGGGTGAGTGTCCGCCGTTCATCCTCGACGGCTTGTTTCGCAATTTGTTGGTTGACGTTACGGGAAATTCCCACCGCGCCGAGTTTTGCGTCGATAAGCTCTATCCGCCTGAGGGGATGGGTTTGCGTCTGGGGCTGCTGGAGTTGCGCGCATTCGAGATGGCGCCCATCTTCGCATCGGATTGATGCAGATGCTGCTGGTCCGCGCGCTGGTAGGCCTCTTCTGGAAGTGGCCGTTTCAAGGTGGTCTAGTCCGCTGGGGAACGGCGCTGCATGACCGCTTCATGCTGCCACATTTTGTCGAGCGCGACTTTGCTGAGGTGCTCGGCGAGTTGCAGCGGGCCGGTTTTGGTTTTGACGAAAAGTGGTTTGCGGCGCAGCGCGAATTTCGCTTTCCAAGGATCGGGTCGATCGAGATCGAGGGTATTGAACTCGAGCTGCGACACGCCCTCGAACCATGGAATGTGCTCGCCGAAGAGACCACCTCTGGTGGGACGGTGCGCAGCGTGGACTCGTCGCTTGAGCGCATTCAGGTAAAGCTTTCCGGAGTCCTGGCTGAAGGCCGTTACGTCGTCGCCTGCAATGGCCGCAAGGTGCCGCTCGTGGCTACGGGCAAGCCAGGGGAATCAGTGGCCGGTTTACGGTATCGCGCGCGGATGCTCTCATCTACGCTGCATCCGACTATTCCGGTGCATACACCATTGGAATTCAATGTGATCGATGTTTGGAAGGGGGAGCCGAGGAACGGGTTGTCGATCGGCCGATGTACTTACTATGCTGGACCACCCGACGGGCGAATCTACAGTTCCCGGCCGGCGAATGCAGCCGAAGCCAGGGAACGCCGTGTGGCCCGCTTTCAGTTTTCCGAAGATGCGCCCTCTTCGATGGCCGCTCCTAAGGACGAGACGAACCCTGTCTTCCCGATGACTCTCGATATGCGCCGTCCCGCACCGGGCGCGGAGACCTCCACGAATCAACCAAGGACAGAGCGGTGACCACGGACCTCTATCAGAATCTGCTCCGCTACGGAGCAGCATACGATGAGTGGTCCGATGATGGCGTAACGCCTCGGCCGCATTGGGCGCACCTGATGGAGTCGCTGCGCGAGATCGGCCCCGACGAACTGGGGCGGCGCTGGAACCGGGCCGAGCGCCGCATCCGCGAGAACGGGATCACCTATAACATCTACGGCGATCCGCTCGGGGCCAATCGTCCCTGGCGCATCGACATCATTCCGCTCCTGATTCCAGCCGGGGAGTGGCGGTCGATCGAAGCTGGCATCACACAGCGAGCGCAGTTGCTCAGCCTGCTCGTCGAAGACCTCTACGGAGAGCAGGCGTTGCTGACGCAAGGGCATTTTCCAGCTGCGCTCCTCTATGCCAACCCCGCATTTCTTCGGCCTCTGGTTAACGTGCGGGTACCAGGTCACACTTATCTACACATGCTCGCAGTAGATCTTGCGCGTTCGCCGGATGGCCAGTGGTGGGTGTTGTCCGACCGGGCGCAGGCGCCGTCGGGCAGCGGCTATGCGCTTGAGAACCGCACCATCGTTTCCGACGTGCTGCCCGATCTCTTTCGCGCCTCCAACGTGCTGCGCCTCGCGCCGTTCTTTCGCGCGCAGCGCGAAGCGCTTACAGGTCTGGCTGAGCGCGACAATCCGCGTATCGTGCTATTGACGCCGGGGCCGCATAATGAGACTTATTTTGAACACTCCTACCTCGCCCGTTATCTGGGCTTCACGCTGGTCGAGGGCGCCGACCTGACCGTGCGCGACCGGCGCGTCTTTCTCAAGACGATCGATGGGCTGGAGCAGGTCGATGTCATCCTGCGCCGCGTGGACGACAGCTTCTGCGATCCGCTTGAGTTGCGCGGCGAGTCTCTGCTGGGAGTGCCGGGGCTTGTCGACGCCATTGTCGCCGGCAATGTGAGAGTTGCCAACGCGCTCGGCAGCGGAGTGATCGAGACCGCTGCCATCATGCCCTTTCTTCCTGGACTCTGCCGTCACCTGCTGGGCGAGAAGCTCAAGCTGCCCTCGGTCGCAACCTGGTGGTGCGGACAGGAATACGCGCTCGACTGGGTGCTGGGCCATCTCGATTCAGTGGTGGTGAAGCCGGCATTTCCGTCGCGTGGCATGGAGCCGGTCTTCGGCTCCGAACTGCCACAGGCAAAAAAAGGAGAGTTCGCCAGGCAACTGCGCGAGCGCCCGCATGAGTACGTGGCTCAGGAACAGGTCACGCTTTCGACCGCGCCGGTATGGGAGAACGGATGCCTCAACTCCCGCAGTGTGGTGCTACGCACCTACGTGCTCAATACCGGCAGCGGTTGGGTCGCCTTTCCGGGGGGACTCGTTCGCGTAGCCGAGGCCGAGGGGTCAGTGGTCTCGATGCAGCGTGGCGGCCACAGTAAAGACGCCTGGGTGCTTTGGGATGGCCCCATCGACACCTTCAGCATGCTGCGACCGCGCGGCGAGCCGGTGGAGTTACGCCGCCTGCCCCGAGTAGTTCCAAGCAGCGTTGCCGACAATGTTTTCTGGCTAGGACGTTATGCGGAGCGCGCTGAGAACAAGGCCCGAATCCTGCGTGCGATCGTTTCTCGGGTGCGCCGCGCCGAGGAGCCGGAGCTGGCCTGCCTTATACGCCTGCATGGCTGCCTCGATTCGCGCTACAGTAAGCTGCCCAAGGCGAAGAAAGTCCGCCCGACTGCTCTGGAACTCGAAAAGGAACTAACCTCGCTCCTGAGCGATACCAAGCGTCCGGATAGCCTGGTCTGCACTTTGGCTGAAATCTCTCGGATTGGCGGCAACGTGCGCGAACGTTTGTCCGCCGACATGATGTTCCTCATTGGCCGCCTGCGCGACTCGATGCAGACCGACGCGGCAGCTCAGTTTCTCGAGTATCCGGCGATGCTTACCGCCTGTCTGGAATTGCTATCGGCCTTCTCCGGGATGGAGCGGGAAAACATCAATCGCGGCCTGGGATGGACCTTCATGAGCCTGGGACGTCGGCTGGAGCGCGCCATGTACCTGACCCGGCAACTACGCGAGATCACAACTCCGCTCGCCGAGCAGGATGCGGCGCTGCTCGAATGCCTGCTCGAAGTTGCGGACAGCTCCATGACCTATCGTTCGCGCTACTACACGACTCTGCAGCCGCTCCCAGTGTTCGACGTGCTCATGGCGGACGAGACCAATCCGCGCTCGCTGGACTTCCAGCTGACTCACATCATCGAACTCTTTGAGAAGCTGCCGAGGCATTCGCCAGAAGACCTTAAGGCCATGCGCGAGCAGCTCGCGATGCTGCGGGCCTTCGATCTGCGCGAGTTCAAGTATGCATTGCCCGACGCGCCGATCGTCAAAGGCGCCAGCGGTTCCAATATCGGCCTCAGCCGGTTGGAGCATTTTCTCCTGGGGTTGGCAGGATCGCTGCCGCACTGGTCCAATAATCTCTCCGGTACCTACTTCAGCCATGCGCGCACTCTGCCGATCACAATAGGACAATGATTTATAGAATCGTCCACCGAACCACATATCGATACAAATTTCCAGTCTCGCTCGGCAACCACGTGGCGTGCCTGAAGCCGCGCAACCTGCCGCATCAGCGGCCCGTGCGCAACGAACTCACGATCCAACCGAGCCCGGCTACGTTGACCGAGAGACTCGACTATTTTGGTAATACGATTTGCTGCTTCACGGTACAGGAGCCACATCGGGAACTGGTGGTCGAGACGCGCAGCGAGGTGGTGATGGACGGCGCTACCGCGCCCGAGATCAGAGCACCTGAAGCAAATCTCGCGTGGGAAGATGTTGCCAGGTTCCTGGCCAGCGAGCGCAGTCCAGCGGCCATGGAAGCCTGCCAGTTCTCCTTCGAGTCGCCGCGCATTCGCGCCCGCCCGGAGTTTGCCGCATACGCCCTGCAGTCGTTCACCCCCGGACGACCGATGGTGGAGGCCCTGCTCGATCTCACCGCACGCATTCATGCCGACTTTCGTTTCGATTCGAAGTCAACCAACGTCCGTACGCCCGCCGAAGAGGTCTTCAAGAAGCGCCGCGGCGTCTGTCAGGACTTCGCCCACGTGGAGATCGCCTGCCTTCGCTCCTTAAATCTGGCGGCGCGCTACGTGAGTGGCTATCTGCGCACCTACCCGCCGCCTGGCAAACCCAGACTCATCGGCGCTGATGCTTCGCACGCATGGGTTTCCGCCTATTGCCCGGGAATCCGCTGGATGGATGTCGACCCGACCAACAACATCGTCCCTTCGGATGGTCACGTCACGCTCGCCTGGGGCCGAGACTACGGCGATGTGAGTCCGCTGCGGGGCCTGATCCTGGGCGGAGGTGCGCATACTCTGAAGGTTGGAGTCGATATGGAGCCGGTCGAATCTTAAGTGGCCGTTGCCTTCAGTTTAGGTCCCATCTTCACCGAGCGTATTGCTTCATCACCTTCTGCAACTCATCATGCGGCAACCCGATCACCGTATGGCCATCGATTCCAGTCATCGTCTTACCAGCTACCAGCGCATTCACAATCGCCTCTTCGGTAGCCTCGACGGTCGCGTTGAAGAGCGGGTTAATGCGTTCGTTGGAGACGGTCTGGATCGTATGTGGACTGGGGCTCTCGTTCCAGGCGCGCGGGTTCGCGGTCGAGAAGGCGATGAAGATGTCTCCCGATCCATTGCCGGAGGTCGATCCGGTGCGCGCCAGCCCCATCGTCGCTCGCCGCGCAAGGCGCTTGAGCTGATCGGGCAACAGCGGCGCATCGGTGGCCACAACAATGATGATCGACCCCACATCGCCTTCGGTCTCGCCGCCTTTGCCATCGTGAAACATTGCATAGGGAACGTCCTGCGGAATTTCTTTGCCGACGGGAACTCCGGCGATGGTGAGCTGCGGCCGCCGTCCGCAATTACACTGCACTAAAACCCCGACGGTATAGCCGCCGTCTTCTTTGCTGAGGACGCGTGAAGCAGTGCCGTCTCCGCCCTTAAATCCGTAGCAAACCATGCCTGTGCCGCCGCCCACGCCGCCTTCGGGAACCGGGCCGCTCTGCGCACTGTCCATCGCATTGAAGACGTCTTCAGGCTTCACATGAAATCCGTTGATGTCGTTGAGAAAGCCGTCCCAGGTTTCGGCGACTACGGGGAGCGACCAGTCCTGTTGAAGCGTGCCATGTTTCACCGCATATGCAATCATCGCGTCGCGAACCACGCCGACACTATGCGTGTTGGTGATCGCGATCGGCGTTTCGAGAAAGCCGGATTCCTCCACCCATGTCGTCCCGGTCATCTCGCCATTGCCGTTCTGGGCGAACCATCCCGCGTAGACTGGGTCGGGATCGGCCTTGCCGCGGGGGAAGACAACCGTCACGCCGGTACGCACCGGCCCCACACCAACCTTCAGCGGACCGTCTCCGGAGATGAGCGTCGTGTCGCCAACCTCGATTCCTTTTACATCGGTAATCGCATCAAGCGGGCCAGGAGCGCCATCGAAAGGAACTCCGAGATCGCGCGCGCGGACGGTGGTCTGGGCGTGCGCGGTGGGTGAGTAGAGGAGCATTGACAAAACAGAAAGGAGCAGAATGCTTCCAGATCGCATACGAAGAAGCTATACCAAGGAGTAGCGCTCGGCGGTGTACACCGGTGGAAATCCTCCAGTGCGAGGAAATTCAGTTTTGGGCTAGAGCAGAAGTACAGTTACTGTAATGTAAAGCGCCCCACTCCGCAGGCCTTTTCCCTCGGAAAAAGCCTACAGAGGCAATCTCCGGCACATGACACCAACTGTACTTCTGCTCTAAGATGAGCGCACCGATGGGGAGATTCATCGGAGGAGGTCCGCAAATGAGGAAGATACTTTGGGCGCTCGTTCTTGCTCTCGCAGTCAGGGCGCTGCCTGTTCACGCACAAGATCAAATGAAGCAGGCGCCCAAGCCGCCGTCCAGCCCCTCACAGGTCCTGTTGGATTCCTGGAATGATATCGGGCGAAAGCTAATCGCAATGGCTGAGGATTTCCCCGATGACAAGTACGACTTTAAGCCAAATCCCGCCGAGCGCAGTTTTGCGGAGCAGTTGCTGCATGCGGCGAACGCGAACTATTTCTTCATAGATCCATTCACTGGCCAGAAACCGCCTGAAGGAGATCCTAAGCGCGACCAGTTCAAGACTAAGGCCGATGTGGTCGCCTTCGTAAAGAAGTCGTTCGCGGATGGCGCCGCGCTAATCAAACAAAAAGGCGACAGCGGCATGAGCGATCTGGGGCTGGACCCTTTCTCCAAGCAGCCACAACAAGTCCGAATGTCCGACATGGCGTGGGGATTCATCGAACATTCAGGAGAACACTACGGACAGCTGGTCGTCTATTACCGCGTTTCCGGCCTGGTGCCGCCTGAATCGCGTCCTAAGAGGTAGCCGCCCCCCGGGTCGCTCCACCGCTTCATGCTGGCTTTCTATTCGATGGAGTAATTCGAGAATTCCCGGGTGCCCAACAAACGTCACCCCTACAGAAAATGTCATCCTGAGCGGAGCGCAACGCAGTGGAGCGCAGTCGAAGAGCCTGTCCTGAGCGAAGTCGAAGGAACCTGCGGTTCTTTCCCAAACTCCACCAACGTGGGTGCCCCATCCTTGACGTGCTCTTTACGTCAAGGATGGGACTGAACCACCGATCACACGACCACCGGCATCGGCGGCTTCCTCTCCATACGCAACATGGAAGTTCTGGACGTCGGCCTCCCCTGCTCTCCATGCACGCCACCTACGAGATGTCCTCCAAGGTTGACCTATGGTCGTTCTACCGCTTCATGCGGGCGTTTTATTCAATGGAGTGATTCGTCAGCCGAGGCGCGAGTAAACCGAAGATCCGATAGTTACTGCAAAGGAATGCGATACGGGTTGCGGTGGACGCTCTCCCGCAGCCAAACGTACTTCCCAGCAACCGGCCCTGGAATGATGGAATTGTCTACAATCCTTGCCCCTTTGAGCGTCTCTGCTCCGCCGTTCGGCTCAAGTCCTTCAGCGGGCAGCCGGGGCACCGATTCGTCGGGAGCGAGCGGAGCGAGGACCGTTTTGGCGGATCCCATATCCGAAAGATGGATAACGAAGACCCTGCCACGATTGCTCCATCCCGCCGCGCAATAGTTTGGGCAGACGCGCAATGGATCTCCCCCGCCGAGCGGGATTGCCATCGTGTCATAAGTGGTTTCCGGATTTCTGGAGGCAGCCATTCCTGCGATCGCCCACTCTCCGTTGGGAGCGATGGTGTCGAACTCAAAAATGGCGTTCGGCCACACCTTTCCCCGCTCGCTCCCATCTTCCTTCATGCGATATAAGAAGTTCGCCCCGCCTTCGGACGCGCGGAAGTAGATGTTCCCCGCATCATCGAAGGACGGCTGATCTTCGTCAACCACGGAAGAAAATTGACGCGGCGAGGAGCGAACGTGTGGTCATTGCGACGTTTCTGTTTTGTTTAGGGCTCGGGCACCTCAGAGAAGCCCCCCTATCTGCCTTAATCCTTCCACATGTGATCGGAGCAGGTGCAGGAATATTTCTGCTCCTTGGCTTATGGACCCCTATCTGTGGAACGTTAATCACAATCGTTGAAGTATGGATCGCTTTTTCCTCTGGCGGCGGTACTGGGATTCCCATCATGTTGGCGACATTAGGCGCCACATTGGCGATGATAGGGCCTGGTGCATGGTCCCTTGATGCACATCTGTTCGGCCGGAAGCATTTCGAGATGCCTCTACGGTAGATGCTTTCTTCTCCCCCCTCGAAAGGGGTGGCCGCTCATCCCCACATAAGGTCCCGCCCTCCACATCAATTTAGCGGTCGGAGGAGCCTCGATTTCGGGTTGTGAATGGCAAGAAGTTATCCCACACTCAATTCGTACGTCGGAATATTCAAACAGCAAAACCGGCACCGACAATGAAGAGATTGTCCAGAGGATTCATGAAAGCAGCCGTCGCAGGCGGAGGTGTTTTGTGGCCATGAACTCGCAGAAAGGATCTAGACTATGGCATTGAGTCGCGAAGTGATACCAAACGTTGAGGGCTTTCACGTTCATCTCGGAACAAGGAACCCGCTTCATGCGTCCAGCGAAGCGCACACAAGAATGTCCCCCACGATGAGGCAACCGCAGTCATTCCGCTCCTGGGGCTTTCTCGAACAGGAGATGCGCGCAAAATTTGGAGAAATCATCGGCGACAGTCCGGCGTTAAAGACTGCGTTGAACCTGGTGTCCCTGGTAGCACCTACGGATTCGAGCGTGATGATCCTGGGCGAGACGGGTACCGGTAAAGAACTTATCGCGCGAGCCATTCACAATCTGAGCGGGCGCCGGGAACGAGCTTTTGTCAAGTTGAATTGCGCCGCAATCCCGCTCGGCCTGCTCGAGAGTGAGCTGTTCGGGCATGAGAAAGGGGCATTTACCGGCGCCATTGCGCAGAAGACAGGACGCTTTGAACTCGCGCACAAGGGAACCCTCTTCCTTGACGAAGTCGGCGACATCCCTCTGGAACTTCAGGCAAAACTGCTCCGAGTTCTGCAGGAGCAGGAATTCGAGAGGCTGGACGGCAACCGCACTCACAAGGTAGACGTTCGCCTGATCGCAGCCACCCATCGCGATTTGGCCGCGATGGTTAGCCAGACAAAGTTTCGCGAGGACCTCTACTACCGGCTGAAGGTTTTTCCAATTCCGATTCCCACATTGAGGCAACGTACAGAGGACATTCCGAAGCTGGTGTGGCATTTCACAGAGCATTATGCGCGACGCATGAACAAGAGAATCGACACCATTCCTTCTGAGACCATGGACGCACTCTTGCGATATCGCTGGCCCGGAAACGTTCGGGAGTTGCAAAACTTCATCGAGCGAGCGGTGATTCTTTCCCTCCACACAGTCTTGCGCGCCCCAATCTTCGAACTGGAGCCATTCAGCGCTCATAGAGGACCAAATTTGCCGATGACAGGACTTGAGGAGGTGCAACGAGATCATATCGTCCGGGTACTCGAAGCGACTAATTGGGTGGTGGGCGGCCGGAAGGGCGCCGCAGAGCGGCTGGGAATGAGGCGGACCTCCCTGGTCTACAGAATGCGGAAGCTTCAGATAAGTGTGGAGAGTCAAGAGGTTGTTCCGGTTCAAGCCGGAGCGGGAAGCTGGGGTGTTGAGGTTGAGGCTAGCATGGGGGCGGTGGAAGTTGTAGTCGTGGAGCCAGAGTTCGAGGTTGAGCTGGCGCTCCAGAGAGTTGGAGTAAGTGCGGGCATAGGCCCATTCGCGGAGAGCGGTTTGGATGAAGCGTTCGGCCTTTCCGTTGGTGCGCGGAGTGTAGGGCCTGGTGAAGCGATGCTGGACATGTTGCTGGAGAAGGATGTTCTTGAAGCGCGCTTCGCGGTAGCAGGAACCGTTGTCGGTGAGCACGCGGCGTATGGAGATGGCAAAGCGGGCGTAATAGGCCCTGGCCATGAGGAAAAAGAGAATCGCCGAGCGGTGGGTCTGGTCCGGCATCATGGCGGCGAAGCTGATCCGGGAGTGGTCGTCGATGGCGATGTGCAAATACTCCCATCCGGCGCCGCGCGACTCCCGTCCACGCGCGCCATGGATGCGATGGCCGGGGCCCAGGATATGGGCCAGTCGTTTGACGTCGAAGTGGATCATGTCGCCGGGCCGGGGGTGCTCATAGCGAATGACCGCAGGCGGTGGATCGAGCGAGCCGAGGCGGTTCAGTCCGGCACGGCGCAGGATGCGGCTGACCGTAGTCCGGCTGAGGCCTACTTCGCGGGCGATCCGCCAGCCGTTGTAGCGCAACCGGCGAAGAGCCAAAACCTTTTCCAATAAAGGCAAGGAAGTGGTTCGCGGACAACAGCGTGGGCGTGAGGAACGGTCCCGCAACCCGGCCACACCCTCGGCCCGATAGCGGCGCACCCACTTGGCGGCAGTCTTGGCGCTCACCTTGAAACTGACCGCGGCCAGCTTCAAGGTGGACTTCTCCTCAACCACACTTCTCGCCAATCGCTCTCGTAGATACACCGTAAGTCTGGCATTCTGGTGATAGTCCATTCGATCTCTCCGAAAAACTGTTTGCTCGTCACAACCAGCTTCTCGCGCTCAGATCGAATGGACAACCTGTTGAAACTTCACAGATAAGCCGTCCGATCTCTATTCAAAATAAAAGTGCTGTCGAGAGTTGTGCGTATCAGGATTAGCTCTCTCTTCTGGCCAGGCGGCATGTCGCGACGAGAAATTGCCAGTGACGGACATCAGTCACAAACCGGTCACGGAGGGCGCAGGGCATTGGCTTGTTTTTAAAAACCCCACCGTCCGGAGGCGGAGTAACTTACCTCTGACTTCTCCCCGCACTTTGAGATATGTCGTTTTGACCCGTTGCTTGCGTACGAAAGCGACAGATATCGACTTGCGTTGCTACCACTCGTGGACGGAAGCCTTGAGTCATATGTGGCAAAATCCGCTTGATCTTTGATGTAAGCAGGGACGTGTGAAAGAATGGCTCCTTCATGCCAGAGCGATCGAGAAGAGACCACTATGGCGTTGTGGGATTGCTAATGTTCCTGTTTGCGATCGCTTATCTTGACGGCATGCGCATCTCAGTCAATGGTCCGCGCATACCGCTGGAGCTTCGCATTGGCTCGATTGATTGGGGGTGGATGAGATGAAGGGCGGCCCGGTACGAGTAGGCATCGTTGGCTCGCAATTTCAGGCGGAGTGCCACGCGGCTTCCATCGCGATGATCGATGGCGATATGACGGTGGTTGCGGTCGCGTCTCCGACTCCAGGCAATGCGCAGAAACTCGCCGACCGATTCAAGATTCCCAAGGTGTACACCGACTATCGGGAACTGGCCGCCGATACCGATATCGAGGCCGTCACCATCACTTCTCCCAACGCCCTGCATTGTGAGATGACTCTGGCCTTTGCCCGTGCCGGCAAGCATGTGATCTGCGAGAAGCCATTGTGCGTCACGCTTGATGAAGCTGACGCCATGATTGAAGCCTGTCGCGCCAACGGCGTGCTGCTGCTTTATGCCGAAGAGCTTTTTTTCACGCCGAAATACGTCAAGGCCAAAGAGATAGCCGACAACGGAGCCTTCGGAAAGCTGCACCTAATTAAACAGAGCGAGAAACATTTCGGGCCGCACTCGGAGTGGTTTTGGGATGTGGAACGCTCCGGGGGTGGGGCGCTGCTCGACCTTGGCTGCCATGGCATCGCCTTCGCCTATTGGTTTCTCGGGCGGCCGAAGATCACCAGCGTATATTCGCATCTCGGGACCTATGTGCATGGTGACAAGACGAAGGCCGACGACGAGGCGGTCACCATCGTCGAGTTCAAAGGGAATGCATTCAGCATTATCGAGAACAGCTGGGCGCGCCGCGGTGGGATGGACGATCGCATCGAAGTCTATGGCGAAGGGGGCTTGACCATCGCCAACCTGCACATGGGTAACGCGCTGCCTACTTACAGCGAATATGGTTTCGGCTATGCCGTCGAAAAAGCGCCGACGACTACCGGTTGGAGCTATCCCGTCTTTGAGGAGCTTTGGAATTATGGTTTTCCTCAGGAGATGCGCCAATTCGCGCGCGCCATTCGCGGACTCGAAGCGCCGCAGGCAACCGGCGAGGATGGCAAAGTTGTGCTTGAGGCCGTTTATGCGGCGTATGCCTCAGCGGGGCTCGGATGCAAGGTGCATCTCCCCTATCAGCCGACCGCGAAGCTGCCGATCGGCGAATGGCTGAATCGGAGAAGGGCATGAGTCGTCTTCCTATGCTCGAAAATATTTTCGGACAGCCGGAATCGCTTCGAAGGCTGCTCGCGTTTCATCTGGGCGAGGGAAGTGCAGAGCTCCGAGGCTGCTCTGAACAGATACGCAAAGCCGAGGGCCGGTTGATCTTTACGGGCATGGGAGCTTCTTTGTTCGCGGCCATTCCGGCTGTGGCACGGCTCGTGGAGCATGGATTCGCGGCCCAGGCTGTCGAGAGCGCGGAATTGCTGCACTATGGCAGCGCCAGCTTGCGACGCGGCGACGTGGCGATTCTGATCTCGCGATCCGGAGGCTCCGTCGAAGTTCTGCGACTCGTTGAGAAAATGCGGGCCGGCGGTGTCACTATCGTCGGCGTGACGAATGTCTCCGGATCGGAATTGGAGAGTGTCGCTGATTCGACACTCTCGATCGGCTCCCAGGCTGATCAGTTGGTTGCCGTGCAGACGTATACAGGAACTGTGCTCGCGCTGCTTTTGCTTGCGGAGCAGGTGATTGCCGGAGATACTGCGGCGCTTGCATCAGCCTGTGCGACCGCGCTGCCGAAGCTTTCGACCTTTATCGACGATTGTCACGACGCCAGCGAGGCGTGGCAGGAATGGCTCGATTCGCCGGCGCCGCTGTATTTGCTGGGCCGCGGGCCGGCGCTTGCGTCAGTTTATGAAGGCGCGCTGCTGTTGCATGAAACGGCGAAAGCCGCAGCTGTTTCCATGTCTTGCGGGCAGTTCCGCCATGGGCCTGTCGAGGCGGTTTCTGGCGATTTCCGCGCCGTCGTCTTTGGCACGCCTGAGCCAACTCGTGGGTTAGATCGCTCTCTGGCCGATGATCTTTCCCGCATGGGCGCGAAGGTTCGGTGGGTCGGTCCAGCAGAAACTAACAGCGATCATTCGCCTTCGTTGATTCAATGGCCTGACGTGCGGCCAGCGCTTGCGGCGATCTTCGAGATTGTGCCATTGCAGTTCGCGGCGTATCGTCTTGCTCTGTGGCGCAGCATCGTTCCGGGGGACTTTCGTTATGCTTCCGAAATTACGGCTGTGGAGTCGGGCTTTCCACTGTTTCAAGCCAAGCTCGCCGAAGTATGAGTTAATGTCGCGCGACCCGAGTTTTGAGGTAAGTCATCGCGGCAACGTGTAAGAAGGAGTGAATCCAATGGCTGGCCAGGCACCAAGTCGAAGAGAGCTGTTGCAAGCATTGACGCTTGCCGGCTTAGCGAGCACATTTTCGGGCTTCTCGCGCTGGAACTATGCGCTCGCCGAAGTGATGGATCCGCACCATCACCAGGATGCTCCGGTCGAGATAGCTCATGGGATTTATAGTCCGCAGTTTTTTTATCCGAATGAGTACCACATGGTTGAAGTGCTTGCTGACCTGATTCTTCCGGCGACAGAAGACAGCTCGCATCAGCCGCAACCAGGCGCGAAGGACGCCGGCGTCGCCGAGTTCATCGATTTTATGGTCTACAGCGATCCCTCGATCCAAGCGCAATTTCGAGAGGGCATCGCCTGGCTGGACAAGGCAAGCAAGCCCGCTGGCGGCTTTACCGCTCTCTCTAGGGAACAACAAAACGCTCTGCTCGAACGGCTCGCATACAAGGCGAAGCATCGCGAGAGTGAAAAAGCGGGGCAGCAATTTTTCCTGTTATTCCGCAAATACACCGTGATGGGTTTTTATACATCGCGGATCGGATTGGAGTCGCTGGATTATCCGGGCCTGAAGCTCTATAGCGCATCGCCGGGATGTACCCACGAAGGCAATCCTGAACACGTTGGGCTGTAAGGGACGGGGCTGTAAGGGACGAAGACACTATGGATATGTATGACGTCATCGTGATCGGCACGGGCGCGGGTGGTGGAATGACCATCAAGACGCTCTGCGAGGCTGGCCTGAAGGTGTGCGCACTCAATGCCGGGCGCCAGCTTGATCCGGCTAAGGATTTCCGGATGCACAAGCAGCCCTACGACCTGAAATTCCGCAGCTTCGACTCGCCCGCACGCAGGAGGATCAGCATTGGCTATATGGATAGCGAGTACGTTTCCCCCGACGTCTGGGAGCATGACATCGCCTACTCGACCGCGCCGGGAACAAGCTGGACGTGGCCGCGATGCAACGGCGTGGGAGGGAAGACAAACTTCTGGGGACGCTCCTCGGCGCGCATGGGTGACATCGATTTCAAGGCAGCCTCCCTCGATGGCTACGATGTTGACTGGCCGGTTTCCTATGCAGACCTCGCGCCGTACTACACCCGCGTCGAAGAGTTTATCGGCGTGGCGAGTACGGTCCAGAATCGTCCTTCTAATCCGGATGGAAAGTATCTGCCCGCCTTTAAGTTTCGCTGTATGGACTACATCATCGAGGCTGGCGCGAAGAAATCCGGCATTCCATATCTGCCAGACCGTACGGCGCAGCTGACAGAGGCGTACAACGATCATCCGGCTTGCCATTATTGCGGCAACTGTACCGAGGGCTGCGATGTGGGCGCTTTTTTTTCGTCGCCGTACTTTCTGCTACCCAAGGCGCACGATACGGGTAATCTCGAACTTCGGACCAACGCCATCGCCCGGCAGATTTTGGTTGACGAAGATGGCCGGGCCAAGGGCGTGGCTTACGTCGAGCGAATCACCCAGCGTGAAGTCGAAGTCTATGCGAAGGCGGTGGTGGTTGCCGCCTCGTGCGTCAGCACGGCGCAGATTATGCTGAACTCGCGTTCGCGGCAGTGGCCGACCGGCATCGCCAACTCCAGCGGCCAGTTGGGAAGAAATCTTTGCGACCACCTTTACGGAACGGCGGCCTATGGCTATCTTCCCCAGTTGCTTGGCCAGCCGAGTTTTCCGGACAACGTTTCGCAGGCGACGATCGCCTGGCTGCCGCGGTGGCAGAATCTCGACAATCCAAAACAAGAGAAATTCATTCGGGGCTATTCCATTTACCCTGGCGGCGGTTGCGACATTTTTCCCTCTTACGCGGAGGACATCGAAGGTTTTGGGGCGAGTTACAAAGCGGAGATAAAGCGGCGTTATCCCACGCCGGTCAACTTCACAACCCAAGCGCCAACCCAGCGGTCTGACAAGAATTTTGTTGACATCGATTCAGAGAAGACAGATATTTTCGGGACGCCCCAGGTTCGCGTCCATTTCGAATGGGACGACAACACGCTGAAGATGTGGGAGCACTCCCGTCAGTCTTGCGAAGAGATATTTCACAATATGGGCGGCGTCTTTCAGGGCCATGGCGAGCCACAGTCCCCGGGTTGGAGCCTGCATGAAACGGGCACTTGCCGCATGGGCAACGACCCGAAGAAGTTCGTCACCAACCGCTTCGGCCAGGCGCATGATGTGCCGAATCTTTATTGTGCTGACGCCAGCGTCTTCCTGAACTGCACCGACAAGACGACAACGCTTTCCGTGCTGGCATTCTCGCTGCGCACGGCGGACTATATCGTCCAACAATTCAAGGCTGGCCAACACACATCTGTAGCACCGAGCCAGGGATGAAGATTACCCGGCGGCAATTCGGAGCGGGAGCCTTGTTGCTCGCCGCGGATGCTGCTCTTGGTGCGGCGAAGTCCCCGCAAGCGAACTTTCCTGTAAGTCCGCGAGATCGGATTGCTGTCGCGACTTACCCTTTTCGCAGATCGATCATTGCCCCAAACAATGAGGATCGTGACGCATCCAGGGCGGGAATGGACCTTGCTGCCTTCGCGCGCTTTATCAAGACGGACTTTAACGTAAGCGGCATCGAGCCTCTGGATTCGCACTTCCCGTCCAGGGAGCGCGGCGAAGTCGTCAAGCTGCGCGCGGCCTTTGACGCCGCCGGCGTGCGGACCGTCAACATCCCGGTCGATGAGGCCGTCGAACTATGCTCCGACGACGAAGCCAAGCGAAAGGCCGGGAATGCAAGCTACCGCCATTGGATCGACATCGCCGTCATCCTCGGCTCGCCGAGCATTCGCATCTGGATTCCGAAATGTTCCGACACGTCAGGCCTGGCCAAGGCCGTGAAAGCGTTGCAGCCAACCATCGAGTACGCCGTCACGCAGAACATCGTTGTGAATCTCGAAAATGACGACCCGGTTTATTCCTCCGCCACTCGCGTTCTAGCGGCGATCAAGCTGGTCAACAACCCATACTTCCGCGCGCTGCCGGACTTTGGCAATGGTCTCATGGGCGGCGACGAGCGATTCAACGCACAGGCGGTCACACAAATGTTCGCCCAGGCCTGGAACATCGCCCATGTGAAGGACGCCGAGTTTATTGAGGGCAAACGCAAGACGGCTTCGCTGGCGGAGCTATTCGGCATCGCCAAAGCTTCTGGATATCGCGGTTACTATTCGATGGAATCCGACTCGGACGCAGACCCCCTTGCCGATACGCATCACCTGATCGAGCAGAGCCTTGTGCTGATGTGAGAGTGGGCCTACATTCCTACCGAGGATGCAATGATGAGATAGAAACGCCGTGCGCGTATAAGGGTGTTCACGGCCTCGGCCTCTGCCAACGCGGGACGATCGCAATGGCGGAGGCTGGGGCCGGCTTTGACAGCATCCTCGCGCACTATTATAGGAATACAAACATTGCTCCCGCTCCACTACTCGTGACCTGATGACGCGTTGAGCAAAATTTGGTTTGTATTGCGGTGAGAGGTCGAGGCACTCAGCTCAAGATCGTCGAAGCGCCTCCATTTATATATCGCGAACGAGACGATCCAACTGATCGCAAACAGCCCGATGATGAAGTAGCCGAGTGCTCCGAAATTGTTGTTGAGCTTGCGCACCATGTTCCACGACTCTCCGGTGAGACTGAACTGGTTGGCCAGCAGTCCCAGGGCTTCGATGCCTCCGACGACAAGGGCGACCACGACCGACACCAGGGTGATGGTCATGTTGTAGTAGAGCTTGCGGACCGGCTTGACGAAGGCCCAGCCGTAAGCGCCCAGCATAAGGATGTTGTCGGTGGTGTCGATAAGCGACATGCCCGCCGCGAAGAGCGCGGGGAAGACCAGGATCGACCATAGCGGCAGGCCTTTCGAGGCCTCCGCGGCGGAGATGCCCAGCAGCCCGATCTCGGTCGCCGTATCGAATCCCAGACCAAACAACACGCCCAGCGGATACATGTGCCAGCTGCGGGTGATGATCGCGAACATGGGACGGAAGAGCCGGGCCAGGAATCCGCGATCGGCGAGCAACAGGTCGAAGTCGTCCTCGACATACGGGCGCGCCACCGCGAACCCGTTCAAATGCGCGATAAATCGAGCGCAGTACGATCAGATTTACGATGGCGATGCCAAACAGGAACAGCGTCGAGACCAGGGTGCCGATCACTCCGCCGATTTGCGTGGCCGCATCCATTCTGTGTTGCAGGGCCAGCGCGGTCGCGGCGATGGCCGCCGAGCCCAGCAGGACGACCGTCGAATGGCCGAGTGAAAACATGAACCCGACCGCAACCGGGCGCTTGCCCTCCTGCATCAGCTTGCGGGTCACGTTGTCGATGGCGGCGATGTGGTCGGCGTCCACTGCATGCCGCAGGCCGAGGCTATAAGCGAGCAGGGCCGTGCCGAGCAGCAGCGGATAATGGCGAAACGCGAGCACCGCCCAAAGCCATGCGGCTGCGTTGAACAGCAGCAAGATGCCGTAGATGGCGGCGACTTTGCCTTTTACGTTGCTTGCGGCGTCGTTGAATACCGCGCGCAGCCGCGGTCGCGTCGCGGGCTTCCTGGCCGAATTTAGCGTGGTGGTCGGGGTCAATGCCGCTTCCAGTCTTAACGACGTGCGAGCAAGGAGAAGATAGCACTATTTCTGAAATCATGCTACGCAGACACTCCCGAGCTCGCGCTTGCGATCACGATTCCGGCATTTCCGTATGATGGTTCTTCCATCAGTATGGAGGTCGCCCGATGGCCAACATTGTTCGAACCGGTGTTTCTCTGGAGCAGGAGCTGCTCAGGCAATTTGACGAATCGATCCGGGAACGCGGTTATCAGAACCGCTCCGAGGCGATACGCGATCTTATCCGAGACCAGCTTGTCTCACGGGAAGCCAATAAGAATAAGGTCGTGGTGGGAACGCTGACGATTATCTATGACCATCACCGGCCGAACCTTACCGAGAAGGTGGTGGAGGTGCAGCACCATGCCGGAAGCCAGGTGCTCGCCGCCACCCATGTACACCTCGATCATCACAATTGCCTGGAAGTGGTGATAATGAAGGGCAAAAGCGGCTCGATCCGGGCTGTGGCCAATGCGATTCTGAGTCTCCTGGGAGTGAAGCATGGGCAGTTGGTGGTGACCAGCACAGGCAAGGATTTACATTGAAGCCGCGCTCGACCGCAGTCTGCTCCGCGTATTCCGGTTCGTCCCTGAACGACCTTAGAAGACGAATTTCGCCGCAAGCTGCAGAATTCTAGCGTTGTGCGCAGCCGTTGCGGTCAGGAACGTGGAGGCCGAGCAATTGACCGCGCCGTAGCAGGATGAGTTATCGACGGCGCTCCATTGCGTGTGGTTGAAGATGTTGAAGGCCTCTGCGCGGAATTCGAAGTGCATATCCTCGTGCACCGCAAAGTTCTTGAAGAGACCCATGTCGAAGTTCGTCCGATGCGGCAGTGCGAGAACGTTGCGGCCGGCGTCGCCGTAGGTGAGCCCCTGGGGCGCGGCAAAAGCGTCGCTATTGAAGAGGCGCGGTCCCTGGACTCCAGCTGGGTGCTTGATCGCGATCGGGCCGTGGATCGGGCCGACGATATCGGGATAGGATTGGACCGATCCCGCAGAGGCGACGACCAGCGATTGCCCATTGCTGACCACCGTGTTTCCAGTGCCCGCATTGTCAGCGTTCTGAGTGTTTACGATGCTGAACGGCATGCCTGACTGGATGCTGGTCAGATCCGAGACCTGCCACCCACCGAGCAGAGTGTGCTCCAGCCCCGGCTTCGTGAAGAAGGGCAAATCATAAACCAGGCTCAGTTCTATCACGTGGCGCTCGTCGAAGTTAGAACTTGCAAGACTGCCCTGCGGGTTATAGGCATTGACGATTTCCGTGACCGAGCCGTCGGAGCCGTCGTCGATTGAATGGCCATAGGTGTAGGCCAGGCTTCCGTTCAGGTGGCCGAAGTACCTGCTGACACCGACCTGGAGGGCGTCATATGTCGACTGGCCGATGTTCCAGTTATGCGTGATTCCGCTGATGCCGTAGTACGGGCGGGATGGGTCAGCGGAGATACCGCATGCGATTGCGAGGTGGGTCGCAACCGTTCCGCTGACGGGGTTGCCGTTCACGGTGCCGGTGTATCCGGTCGCGGCTGTGCCTGAGATGCTGTTGCAATCGTCGCCCGAGATCGCCTGTCCGCGAGCGTAGGGATTCAGCCCAGGTGATAGCGGCTGGAGCTGGTTATATTCCGTGCGAACCGGCAGATGACGGCCCAGGCTGCCCACGTAAGCCACCTGCAGTATGGTGTGGCTGGGGAGTTCTCCCTGCGCGGCGAGATTGAATTGTTGGACGTAAGGCCAAATCGCATGGGTGGGAATAGCGAGCAGGCTCAGCGGGAACTGCAGCCCAGCTCCCCCGATCTGGTTGTAGGCGGTCAGATTGAATTGATTCGGGGTTTGCACCACGGGCGCCGAACCTTCAAGCGCCTCGGAGTTGCTCTCGTTGCCATTGGTGTGCTCGAAGAAAATCCCGTACCCTCCGCGAAGCGAGAGTTTTCCATTACCGAAGACATCATAGGCAAAGCCGACGCGCGGTGCGGGATTAAAAAGGTGTCCGGTCATGCAACCTGCGTAGACTCCATTGACCCCGCATTGAACCAGACCGTTGAAGATGTTGCCCGATCCTGGCACGATGGCCCCCGGCTGTCCGGTAATCGACCCATCTTCGTCGATCGTCGGTGCGGCGGCCGCGCTCCAGGTGGCCGGCTCAAAGTTGCCCGACTGGTTACTGATGTCGTGATAGGTTCCGAACATGCTCACGCGCAGGCCGAGGTTGAGTGTAAGCCTTGGAGTTATCCTCCAATTGTCCTGGAAGTAAGGCTCGAAGATCTTGTAACGGTTGTAATACTTCGGCTGTGCCGAGGTTTGCGAAAATTGCCCGATGTTCCCAGTCAATAGGTCCGCGAAAGCGTTGCCGGTCGTTACCGCGGAAGAGGTACTGAAGGTAAGCGTGCCCTGATTGTTGCCGGTGCTGGGCTCGTTTTTCTGGGCCGCAATGAAGCTCGCGCCAAAGATCAGCGTCTGCTTCGACAGGGTCTTGGTGAGATCGTCGCGGTAGCTGTATGTGGGATTCGAGTTCTTCCACGGGAAGTATCCGGAATCTACCGAGAAACCACCGCTATAAGCTGTTCCGCCGCTGACGTTGATCGAAGGCAGGACACCGCCGTATCCGTTGTTGAAGAACCCGCCGGGGGTAAAATCCTGTCGCCCAATGCCGGGGCTGATGTTGAGCAGAGTGATGTGGTCGGTTGTGTAATCGGCCACGAACTCGTTGACCAGCGAGGGTGAAGCTGCGTAGGTAAGATTAGCCACCATATCGATTCCCGGGCCGGCGAAACTGTTCTGCACGGTCGGAAATGCATTGGTGTTGAAGGTCGGTGACGAGCTGACCGTGGACCATGAGTCATAGATGAACCGGTAAAATCCGCGCAGCTTGTCGTTGACGACGTGGTCGATGCGAAAGAGCTCCTCGCGATTAGTTGTGAATTGCGCCGGAGACGCCTGGTAAACCGAGGAGGTTCCGGAGCCGGAGGTCGCGGCCGGGATCAATGCCAGCAACGCTGTGCCATTTGGATCAACGGGAACTTGATTGCCGGGGTAGAACTCTCCGCCGCTGCCGGGAATCGTGGGGCAGTTAAGGTAGCTGCCGGTAGGGTCGGGGCAATAGTCGGTAAAGTTGCCGGTGCGCTCCGCCGTCGACGGCACTACCTGGTTAAACACATTGCCGGGCACGACCTCCCTGCGCCACTCCTCGGAGTAAAAGAAGAAGGTCTTCTTCTGCGCCGGATTGTAGAGCTTGGGGATCATGACAGGGCCGCCGACGGTGAACCCAAAGTCATTCTTCTTGTATTCAGGCACCGTGGTCTCGAAGTAGTTCCGCGCATTGAAAATGTTGTTGCGCACGAATTCGAAGACGTCTCCGTGAAATTGTTCAGTGCCTGATTTGGTCTGCGCCTGGACCGTCCCGGAAGAGTTCCGGCCGTATTGCGCGCCGTAGTTGGAGGTCAACACCTCGGTTTCGGCGATCGCGTCAACATCGGGGTAAACGTTGAGTGTCGCGTTGCTGCCGTTGTCCATGATGCTGGCGCCGTCGAGCTCCCAGTTGTTGTACTCGGTGCGGCCGCCGTTCATGCTGTATTCCACGCTGCCCGCGACGCCGGTCTCGCCCTCGTCTTGCCCGGTCTGGTTGGTCACGCCGGGAGAAAGCGTAACCAGCTGGGTAAAGTTGCGACCGTTGAGCACCAACTGTGTGATCTGCTTCCCGGTGATGGTGAACGAGATCTCGGGTGACTCGGTTTGCACCGTGCCGAATTCGCTGCCGCTGACATTGACCTCTGTGGTCACCGATCCCACGGCCAGCTTGGCGTCCACTCGTTCCGTGCGTGAGACGCGCAGCACGATGCCGTTCGCTTCGTACTTCTCAAATCCCGGCGCTGTTACCTGCAGGTTGTAAGTTCCGGCACCAAGGGCGGGCACGGAATATTCGCCTGCGTTATTGGTGGTGGCATTGAAGACGGTCCCTTGTCCAGTCAGCGTGAGCGTCACCTGTGCGTTAGGGATGGCCCCGCCGCTGGAATCCGTGACCTGGCCGTTGATCGCAGAGGATTGTTGAGCGAACAGCGACGAGGGCAGGACGAGGCATAGAGCCGCCAGCAGCCAAAGAAGCCTTCCAGCCGCGACTGCTTTCGGAGTCCTTTGCGATGAGCACGGCTGAGCGGAGGCTGGGACGGGGGGCTGTGACCCTCCCGAATGACGACGATTTTTGGAAAACATGATGGCAGTGCCTCCGTAAGCGCTCACGAAATTTATGTTTTCCGGCTTGGATGGCCTTGTAATTGGGTCCGCTCGGAAAGTGAATTATCAAAGTATTAAAACGTTTGAACATCCTGTCAAGAGCAAAGTTTTGGTGAAAACGCTTGCACCGCTAGAACGGTGGGCAGCGCCTCGAACTCCGCCGGCATTTGTCAGAACTCTTATCGGTGACTTGAGCGCGGGTAAACTGCATCCAGAGTGGTTGCGCTATTGAAGACTTGCAATGGATTTCGACTGCTGTGGCTTCGCATCGCCGAGGCTGCGGCCCTGGCGGTGATTTGGGCGTTGTTCCCGCCTGCCCTCATACTCGGCCAGACCCCACCAGCCCCGACGAAAGACGCCGCCGCCGTCTTCCAGCAGGGCAAAGAAGCTTTGCAGGCCGGCCACTTCGAGTTAGCCGAAGACGATTTTCGGCGTGTTATTGCTCTGGACCCAAGCTCGGCGGCTCCGCATATCAACCTGGGCGTCACATATATGCGGGAAAAACGTTGGAACGATGCCTTGGCCGAGCTGCAGAAGGCGGAGCTGCTGGCCCCCAATGAGCCCGGCATCCAGCTAAACATTGGCCTCGCCCATTACCGGAAGAATGATTTTTCCTCGGCCATCGAACCATTCGCCGCGGCCCTGCGGCTGGTGCCCGATTCGCTACAGGCCAGATATTTGCTCGGACTCTGCTACTTTTTCACGAACAAGTACAAAGAGGCGGCCGATACTCTGGCGCCGCTGTGGGACCGGGAGTCGACCCAACTCAACTACCTTTACGTGCTCAGCATTGCGGCGAGCAAGTCTCACAATTCTGTGCTGCAGAAGCAGGCTTTCGACCAGTTGCTGGCGATCGGCCAAAATACCCCGGAGTTCCACTTGTACCTGGGGAAAGCATGGCTGGCGGAAGACGAAACCAACAAGGCGCTGGATGAGTTTCACGCGGCAGCGGCTGCGCGTCCCAATCTTCCCCTGGTGCACTACTTTCTCGGGCGCACCTACCTGGAACAGCGCGCCTATCTGCAAGCCGAAGCGGAGCTGCGGAAAGACATCGTCATCGAGCCCGATTTTGCGTATAGCTACGAAGACCTCGGCATTTTGTATGCCCAGCTGAATCAGCCGGAAAAGGCAGAACAATACTTTCGCGAGGCACTTGCGAGAAACAATGAGCTGGTAAATTCGTGGTTCGGCCTGGCTAAACTCTACCGGGACGCCGGCCGCTATCAAGAGGCCCTGCAGATGCTCGACCGCACCGAAGCGCTGGCACCGCAGAGCGGCAGCGTACATTACACCAGAGGCCAGGTGCTGGCGCATCTTGGTCAGCAAGCGAAGGCTCGCGAGGAGTTTGAGACGTCGGCGCGGTTGCTGAAATCCTTCAACGATCGTCTGCAAGTCAACCCGTCGGGGGACCAGTCCGCCGACGCCCAAGATGCTGCGCAGCAATAGGCCGCAGTCGTGGGGAAAGTCGCGGTCGCAAGCTCCTTCAACCCAATACTTGCGCGGTCAACTCTTCTGCGACAGGCCTACCGTCTTTTTGCGCCATGCTACTATGCACGAGATCAAATGACATTCACGGCAAGGACCCCTTCGCGTGAGGAAAACGAGAGCTTGAATCGATGTCTGGCAGTAGTGTGAACGACGAGGCAAGCGTCATTGCCATTGACATAGGCGGGGGTACAACCAAGCTGGCGCTCATCAGCCGGCAAGGTGAAGTTCGAGGCTGGCGGTCCTTCCCGACCGCAGGTGAGAGCGGAGCGGCTTTTCTTCAGGAAGTGGTGGGAGCATGCCGCCAGTTGCGAGCGGAAGCAACGGCCCAGGTTGTCGGAGTTTCCGCCGCGGTAGCCGGGTTTGTCACCGCCGACGGCGCGCTCGAATACAACCCAAATCTCCCGTGGCTCGAAGGTGTGCCAATCGCCGCTATTCTCACAGACGAGTTGGGTCTTCGCGTCCACGCCGATGCCGACTCGAACGCAGCCTGTCTTGCCGAGTACCTGATGGGCGAGGGGCAAGGATCGTGCCGTTTTCTTTGCCTGACCGGCGGCACCGGCCTGGGAGTCGGCATGGTGGTCGATGGGAAGCTGCTGCGCATCGCGCATGGTTGCATGGGCGACGCAGGTCATGTCATCGTTTCGCCGGAGGGCCCCGCATGTACTTGCGGTGGACGAGGTTGCGCCGAAGCGCTGTTGTCGACCGCTGCGCTGGGGAAGCGATATTCCGGAATCAATGGAGATGAGAATGTCGGGTTTCGATCGCTGGTCGAAGATGCACGAGGGGGAAAACCCTTAGCCTGCGCGTTGCTTGACGAAGCAGGGTACTGGCTGGGCATAGCCGCAGCCTCGCTCGCCAGCATCTTCCTGCCCGATCGCATCGCCGTCGCCGGCGGACTCTCGCAGGCGGGTGACTCTTTTCATGAGGCGGCGCAATCGTCCTTCCACGCTCACGCAGGACGACTCCCTCTCGCTCGTGCTTCACTCGTCCGCGCCAGCACCGGGGAACACGCCACGCTACTTGGCGCCGCAGCCGGTTTCTTCAACCCGGAGATGCTCTAATCTGGGTTTCGGCGAGCGGTAGCACGCGAAGCAAAGAGAGCCTGCATGGCCAAACCGGAGAATTTGTCGTAAAACAGAATTCGCGCCTGGGCTGGTGATTTGGCCGGAGGCGTAAGAGGTCATTCAGTTTGCCGGAACGAAGACATGCAAGCCACCGCGCCACGATTGTGGATGTGGCCCGCGCCAGCGGATTCTCCGCTTCCACCGTCTCCATCGTGCTCAATGAAGCGCCCCTATCCCGCTATGTAGCGGCAGGCACCAAGGAGCGCATTCGCACCGTCGCCGGCGATCTTGGCTACCGGCCCGATGCGTCGGCGCGGTCGTTGCGCAGCCGGCGAAGCCACACCATTGGCATCATGGTCTCAGACATTTCCGATCCCTTTTGCACCCTGATTCTGCAGGGGATCGAAAAGGCGCTGCAGCCTACGACTTACTTGCCGGTCATCATGATTGCGCACAATCGGCGCGAACAGTTTGAGCGCCACATCGAACTGATGCTGGAGCGCCGTGTGGAAGGACTCGTGCTGGTGGCGAACTGGCTCTTTGGCGAGTTCGACCTGCTGGCCGATATTGAGAAAAACCAGATTCCCACAATTGGCGTGGGGCGGGACCTGACCGCCAGCGGCATCCGCTCACTCCAGGTCGACAATGAGGCCGGAGGGTACGCGGCCGTCCGACACTTGTATGAGCTCGGCCACCGCGAGATCGTCGTTCTGCGCGGTCCCTCGGAGCTCTCCGACAGCGACCGTCGGTGGCAGGGCATCCAACGTTTCGCCGGCGAGGCTGGGCTATCGCTCCCAACTCGGCGTGTGGCGCGGCTCGCGCCTGCTGTCGATCCCACTTCAGGTTTCGAAGAAGGCTTCCGGCTTACCACGGCGATGATCGACCGAGGAGTCAAGTTCACCGCGGTGCTCGCCTTTGACGATCTCACCGCATTGGGCGCAATCCGGGTGCTGCATCATGCCGGCCGCAGGGTGCCTGACGATTGCTCGGTCATTGGCTTCGACGATGTGCCTCTCGCCGCGTTGAGCACGCCGGCGCTGACCACCATCCGCCAGCCCATGGAGCAGATGGGGAGCCTGGCCGCAGAGTGGGTGCTAGAAACGTTGAAACAGCAACATGCGGGAACCGAGGCTTCTTTGCCCAAGGGCACTTTGCACCTCTTGCCGCCGGAGCTGGTGCTTCGCGAATCGACGGAGCGAAGAGGCCATTAGGCCGAGGGGGTCTTGACCGGAGCCATCTTTCTGCTTGACACCGCGTCCCGAAGGGCGTAATTCCATAGTATTCAAACGATTGAATATAATTTGCCGATGCCGATATATAACCGATCGCAGTGTAGCCCCGTCCTGGCTTGCCAAAAGCCACACAAAGGTACGCGCAAGCGCCAGCCAAGCTGCGTTGATGCGAGAGCCCGCATGTTGTTGAGACTTGTCGCGTTAGCGGTCTTATCTGCCCTGGCTTTGCCCGTCCATGGGGCCAATGTTGGAACCGACACTCAGCCGCTGGCTCTACGCGAAGGCTGGAGACTCCAATCCGGTTGCGAAATTCAGGCACAGGGCGAGGCCATCTCCAGCAGCGGTTTCGAGGACAAGGGTTGGTACGCGGTGTCAGTGCCCGCGACCGTTCTTGCCGCCCAGGTTTCCGCAGGAGAATTCAAAGACCCATACTACAGCGACAATCTTCGCAAGATTCCGGGTACAAGCTATCCCGTGGGTGAGAATTTCTCGAATTTACCGATGCCCGCCGACAGCCCTTATCACTGCGGCTGGTGGTACCGGAAGCAATTTGTCATTCCAGCGGCAGAGAAAGGCCGCACCATTTGGCTGCGGTTTCGGGGAATCAATTACCGTGCAAATGTGTGGCTCAACGGCAAGCGAATTGCCGATTCCACACAGGTGGCAGGTGCGTATCGGACCTATGAGTTCGACATCACCGCCAACGCTCTGCCAGGCAAAACGAACGTGGTCGCGATTGAAACATTCGCCCCGACAGAGACCGACCTCGGCATCAATTGGGTCGACTGGAACCCGTGCCCTCCCGATAAGGACATGGGCCTGTGGGGCGCGGTCGATCTGGTCACCAGCGGCCCAGTCTCAGTGCGATCTCCGCTGGTTGTTACCCACCTGGCTGACAGCAGCGGTGAAGTTGCCGACCTAACCGCTTATGCTGAACTTCATAACGCTTCCCCTCGTGCGGTGAAAGGAAACGTAACTGCGGACTTAGCCGGAGTTATGGTCAAGCAAGTAATCGAGCTACAACCGGGTGAAGACAAGACGGTAGTCTTCGACCCACGAACCTATCCCGAACTACATCTGAAACATCCCGCACTATGGTGGCCCTATCAAATGGGTACCCCGCACTTGGAGACGGCCACCGTTTCGTTTGAAGAGAACGGGAAGATTTCGGACGAGCAGTCTGTTCGCTTCGGGATTCGCGAAGTCACTTCAGAACTCACCGACAAGGGCTTCCGGTTGTTCAAGGTCAACGGCAAGCCGGTTCTGATTCGCGGCGCGGGATGGTCGCAGGACATGCTGCTGCGCGAAAATCCAGCGCACCTCGAACAACAGTTCAGCCTGGTCAAGGATATGCACCTCAACACAATCCGCCTTGAGGGAAAGCTCGAGACCGAAGATTTCTTCCGCCTGGCGGATGAGCGTGGAATCCTGGTGATGCTCGGCTGGTGCTGCTGCGATCAATGGGAGCATTGGGACAAGTGGACGGCTGAAAATCGTGCGGTTTCAGCGGCTTCCTTGCGGTCGCAAATGCTGCGCCTGCGCCATCACGCGAGCCTTCTAGTCTGGCTCAACGGCAGCGACGGCCCGCCGCCAGCTGACGTGGAGAAGGCCTACCTCGATATTGAGGCCGAGACTCACTGGCCTAATCCCACTCTTTCTTCTGCTTCTCAATCACCAACCACGGTGAGCGGTAAGAGCGGAGTCAAAATGACCGGGCCGTACGATTATGTTGCACCGTCGTACTGGCTTACTGACACGAATCGTTATGGCGGCGCGTACGGTTTCAATACCGAGACCAGTCCCGGCCCGGCGATTCCGACGCTAAGCAGCCTGAAGAAGTTCATTCCAGAGTCGAGCATCTGGCCGCCAAACGATATTTGGTCGCTGCACTACGGGGGCGAGGGATTCAAAAAGCTCACCGTGTATAACGAGGCGCTTGAAGCAAGTTATGGGCCGGCCAAGGACCTTGAAGACTATCTGCGTGTCTCGCAAACCATGGCATACACTGGCGAGCGCGCTATGTTTGAGGCCTATGGCCGGAATAAGTACACCTCGACCGGAGTTATCCAGTGGATGCTCAATAACGCGTGGCCATCTATGATCTGGCACCTATACGACTACTATCTCGACGCCGGCGGGGGTTACTACGGGACTAAGAAAGCCTGCGAGCCGGTTCATGTGCAATATTCTGACGATGACCACAGCGTCTATGTCGTGAACAGCGAATATCACCCGAGCGTCCCACTGGAAGTCAGCGTGAATCTATACGACTTTCAATTGAAGCCGCTATTCTCCCAGCGGACTACAGTGACTCCCGAAGCCGACTCGTCACTGAAAGCGCTGACGATTCCTGAGGACAAGTTCTCCGCCACATCCTCGATTCAGTTTGTCGAACTATCCCTGAAGAATGCACACGGAGAAATCGTTTCGCGAAACTTCTATTGGGTGCCGGCGAAGCTGACCGAGTTCGACTGGAGCAAGACCGACTACACTCACACTCCTGCTATCAGCCACGAAGATCTCACCGCATTGAGGCAATTGCCCAAAGCCGAAGTCGAGTCGTCGCTGCAATTAGGGCCTGACGGCACATTGGAAGTACATCTAAAAAATCCATCCAAGGCGCTTGCTTTCCAGGTAAATGTCGATGCTGTCGACGGTGCCGGTCGCGACGTCAGCCCATTGCCCTGGTCCGACAACTATATCGAGCTGATGCCGGGAGAATCGCGCATCCTGACCGCCAAGCCAGCCGCCGCTGGAACCGAAGCCTCAGTCGTGGTCTCAGGCTGGAACATTCCTTCGGCAACGCTGAGGCTTGCATCGCACGACAGCGCGTTGGCACACCCCATCGCCAAGCCGCGATCCACCGGCTACTAAGCCAGGAGACAGATGCCAGGCCCAGCAACCGAGGTGACAACCCGCGCCACGCTCAAGCGCAGCCTGCGGTTTCGCGACCTCGTTCTTTATGGCATCATCCTGATCCAGCCAACAGCGCCAATGCCCAGCTTTGGGGTGATCTATCAGGAAGCTCGCGGCCACGTCGTAACCGCTATTCTCTGCGCGCTGGTGGCGATGCTTTTCACCTCGATCAGCTATGGGCGCATGGCCCGCGTTTATCCTCAGGGCGGCTCGGCCTTTATGTATGTTGGCCGGGAGCTGCATCCTGCGCTCGGTTACATTACCGGCTGGTGCATGGCGATGGATTACATCCTGAACCCGCTGATCTGCACCATCTGGTGCAGCAAGGCAGCGCAGAACTTCCTGCCCGAAGTTCCCTATGTGCTATGGGCAATCTTCTTTGCGGGCCTGTTTACGATACTCAACCTGCGCGGCGTCGAAACATCGGCGCGGCTCAATGCGATGATGGCAGCGGCATTGGGAGTTGTGATCATCCTTGTGGTCGCCTCGATCATTCGCTATCTGCTGAAGATGCCGCACCAGCCAGGGTGGTTCTATACGACTCCCTTCTATGACCCGTCGACGTTCTCCTCGACCGGGCTCTTTCGAGGGACTTCGATTGCGATCCTTACCTACATTGGCTTCGATGGCATCTCGACCCTGACCGACGAGGCCAAAGACCCGGCCCGAAACATTCCTCGCGCCATTGTGCTGACCTGCCTGATCACGGGCGTGCTGGCTTCGATCGAGGTCTATCTCGCCCAACTCGTCTGGCCGCGGGGGATGGCTTTTCCCGACGTCGATACCGCCTATGTCAGCATCGCCGGCCGGGCGGGAGGGGTCTTTATGTTCGGGCTGGTGAACGCATCGCTGCTGCTGGCGACGATCGGCTCGGGAATGGCCTCGCAACTTGGCGCGGCGCGCCTGCTGCTCGCAATGGGACAGGATGGCGCAATCCCGGGCAAGTTTTTTGGCGCAGTCCATCCCAAGAACCGCATCCCTCGCAACAATGTCTTGTTGATCGGCGCAATTTGCCTCGCTGGCGCGCTCGTCTTTAGCTATCAGCTCGGCACCGAGCTGCTCAACTATGGCGCCCTGCTCGCCTTCATGGGCGTCAACGTCGCCTCGGCGGTGCTGGCATGGCGGACTGCCAGACTTCAGCAATGGCTCGCAATTCTTTCCTCGCTAATCGGGTTTGCCGTGTGTTTCTTCATCTGGCTCAACCTGAGCCATCTCGCTCGGATCGCGGGTACAGCATGGGCGGTCATCGGCATCGCTTGCTGGGCGCTGTATGGACGGAAGTCTGGGATGGGGAAGGCTCCTGTTAGCGACTAGGTCTCGCGTCCCTTGCCGAACTTAACAGGCCCGAGATACCCCTTTAATTTTGCGCTGCTGACGAGTAGATTCAACGGCTTAGAGCAATAGCGTTGGTAGGTGAAGTTGGGCGCACCATGGTAACCTGCATCAGGCTGATAGCTTGAGTGCGTGTGGTAGACTTTTGCCATACTATCGCCATTTTGTTCGCATTTTTCTCCGATAATCGGCGTCTAATCCGCTACGGCCCTTTTGTTCTGGCCCCACAGAGAGGGGATTCTACTTGTGCTTGCTTTGACAGCCAATCTGCGTCCTGTTCCTGAGCAGATATCAGAATTAAAGATCGACTATCCGAATTCGGTTGCGCTGAGCCATGGGAGTCGGCAGCTGAGCTTTGCCGAGCTCGATAGCATGGCAGATCAGTGCGCGGGCTATTTGCTGCAGCTGGGCGTCGGATCCGGCGGCACGGTGGCTGTTTGTGTCGAGCGGTCGGTCGAGTGGATCGTCGCCGCTCTGGGGATCATGCGGGCTGGCGCCGCGTACGTACCTTTGGATTCGGCATGGCCGGATGAGCGGTTGCGCTTTGCGGTGAATGATTCGGGCGCTGCTGCCTTGGTGGCCCGGACAGAAGTTTTTGATCGCCTCAAGGTGAACGCAAAGGGAATCGATCCTTGGCGAGATGCTGCAGTCATCGCCGAGGCTTCGGCGTTCAAAGCTAAGCCGATCGAGCCGGAAAGCCTTGCTTATGTGATCTATACATCCGGATCGACGGGCGTACCCAAAGGGGTGGAGATTTCCCACGCAAATCTGGCCCATCTCATTCGCTGGCACTGGGAGGCGTTCAGGGTCACGCGCCAGGACCGCGCCGGCCACCTTGCCGGCCTCGGATTTGACGCCGCTGTCTGGGAGATCTGGCCGAATCTCACCGCCGGGGCGACGTTGTGCATCGTTGACGACGATGTGCGCTCGTCACCTGAGTTAATCCAGCAGTGGATGATTCGGGAACGGGTGACGATCAGTTTCGTTCCCACCGTCCACGCCAGACCGTTGATGTCCCTTGCATGGCCGGCCGCGACGGATTTGCGCCTTTTGCTCACCGGCGGGGACGCGCTGCATCATTCTCCTCCTGCCGGGCTGCCTTTCGCCGTCGTGAATAACTATGGACCGACGGAATGCACCGTGGTCGCTACTTCCTGCGTGCTGAAGCCTGGGTCTCCGGGCGTGCCGCCGATTGGTCATGCCATCGCCGGCGCTACGGTGTATCTCCTTGATGAGAGCGGGGAGCAGGTTCCCGATGGCACAGTGGGAGAGATTTACATCGGAGGCACTGGAGTCGGGCGCGGGTACCGCAATCTTCCCGATGCCACTGAGCGAAGCTTCGTGCACGATCCGTTCGCGAAATCGCCGGACGCCCGGATGTATCGCAGCGGCGATCGTGGAGTGCGTGGACCGGACAGGGAAATCGAATTTCGCGGACGCCTCGACCGGCAGGCAAAGATTCGCGGATACCGTATCGAGCTGGATGAGATCGGCAGTGTCCTTGCCCACCATCCGGGTCTTGATTTTGCCGTGGCGGTTATTCAAACCCCCGATGGTGGCGAGAACCAGCTCCTGGCTTATGTTCTTCCAAAACCGAATGCGCCGGTTCCGTCCGCGGAGGAGCTGCAGGAGCATTTACTCCGCAGTTTGCCGGACTATATGGTTCCCGCCGCTTTTGTGCGTTTGCAGGCGGTTCCGCTCTCGCCGAATGGAAAGATCGATCTGGCGAAGCTTCCGCAACCGACCGATGCGAATCGGTTGGAGAAGACGGCAGCGAGAGTGGCGGCTTCTCCGATCGAAGAAAAGTTGCTGGCCATGCTGCGCACCTTGCTCGAGAACAATTCGATCGGGCCAGAGGACAACATCTTCCTGGCCGGAGGACACTCGCTCCTGGGTATGCAACTCGTCATTCGCCTACGCAATACCTTCGGCGTGGATGTGACCTTGCGGCAACTCTTTGAAGCGCCCACGGTTGCGCGTCTCGCCGTATTGGTCGAGACTATGCTTGTTGAGGCAGTAGACTCCATGAGCGAAGACGAAGCAAAGGCGCTTCTGACGGAATATGAGCACAATGCAGATGTCCAACGCTAGTACGGTCGAAGCGGCTAACGACGAAAACCTCAGCCTCCTGCGGATGCTGAATCCCGAGGTGTTGGCCGACCCGCATGTGATTTATAGGGCCCTGCGCGAATACGAGCCAGTGCATTGGGACCCATACATGCACGCCTGGGTGATCACCAGCTACCCGGAAGTGGTTTACGTGCTTACCAATTGTTCGGCGGACAGGACTCCCGCGCCCGAGTACCTGGACAAGCTCGGACTGACTTTCATGAAGCCGTTCGCCGAGGTCATGCTCAAGCAGATGATGTTCATGGATGGCGCCATGCACACCCGCCTGCGCGGTATCTGCGCGGCCGCCTTCACGCCCCGCCGGGTCGAGTCGATGCGCGGGGTGATTGAGTCCATAGCCAACGAGCTTATCGACAGCTTTATCGGCTCGGGGCAGATCGACATGATCACCGATTTTGCCAATCCTCTGCCTGCAATTGTGACGGCAAAGCTGCTCGGTGTTCCGGTTCAAGATCATCAGCAGCTACACGCCTGGGTCCTCGATCTTGCGGAAGTGCTCGGCAATTATCAGCACCATCCCGATCGTGTAGCGGAGATCGTCAAAAGCCTCGACGCCTTCAAGAATTACATTGCCGACCGGATGGAAGAGGAGCGGCGCAACCCCACCGACGGGCTGATCTACTCGCTGATGATGGCGGAAGTGGAAGGGCAGAAGCTCACCGACGAAGAGGTGATCGCTAACACGATTATCACTTTGATCGGCGGGCATGAAACGACCACGAACCTGATCGCGAGCGGATTCTTGACGCTGCTTCGCCATTCCGAGTCTTTCGAATTGCTGCGCAGCCGGCCGGAAATTGCCAAGGCGGCAGTCGAGGAATTGCTTCGCTACGAGTCGCCTGTGCAGCATACAGCTCGGATCGCTCCTGCCGATTTTCAGCTTGGTGGCAAGACCATCCAGAAGGGTTCGCGAATTGTCGTTGTGCTGGCGGCGGCGAACCGTGATCCCAACCGTTTCCCCGATCCTGACCGTCTGGACTTGTTGCGTGAAGACAACCGGCAAGTAGCGTTCGGCTGGGCGGCCCATTTTTGTTTTGGAGCCCCATTGGCGCGCATGGAAGGGCAGATCGCGTTCAATGCTCTCCTGCGCCGGCTTGTGAATCCGGTTCTGCTTGAGGAAACACTCAGCTGGCGGAGCAATGCCGGACTGCGCAGCCTGACCTCGCTGAAGATCGGCTTCGACCCGGAAAGCCCTCCACCAACTGACTCTCGCTGCTGATCTAGTTTTGGATCGCGACGCGAGGCATCCGGCCCCATCTTTTGGATCGCGACGCGAGGCATCCGGCCCCATCGAATTGGGCCGCTAGTTCTCCTTATTTCTTGAGAACAACTGACGAACGGATTTTACGAACCCATTCGATTCCTGGGACGTGGCTTCGACGGAATCTGCCGCCCCCATCGGACCGACCTCCTTGCGCGATTCGATATTTGCAACCACTTCTGAGATGCGGCGAGAGGGATCGGCCACAACCTCAGCGACGATGGCGTACCAATCCTCAACCATGCGCTCGATAGTGGATGATTCAAAGAGGTCGCGGTTGTAGACTAAGCGACCCTCAATTCCATGCGGAGTGTCGTCCAGCTCAAGGTTGATATCAAATTTTGTTGAGCCGTTGTGTATGTCCATCCGGGCGAATTTCCAGGCCGGACCCAACGGAGCAAGCGGCGGCTCAAGCGAGAACATGACCTGAAAGAAGGGATGTTTGCTCGTGTCCCGTTTCCCAACCAATTCTTTTACCAGCATGGAGAAGGGAATGCCATCGTTGGCCAGCGCTCCAAGTAATACCTCCTTGCACTGCATGACCAGATCCGCGAACGGCGGATCGTCAGCCAGAGATACCCGGAGCACCAGGGTGTCGAGAAAGTATCCCATCAGCTCCTCCAGCTCGGAGTAGTGGCGGCCAGCGGATGTTGTGGCGATGGTCAGATATTTTTCGTCCGATTGCGCCACGAGCAGGATGTAAAAGGTCGCCAGCAAGCTCATAAACAGCGTGACATTAAGCTGCTGATTGAGGTCCTTGAGCGCGGCGCTGGTAACCGGGTCCAGTGCCACCTTGACCATCGCTCCGCGATAGCTCTGCGTCTCCGGCCGAGGATGGTCGGTCTTGAGGATATCGTGTCCCGCTGCGCCTGCTAGCTTCTCCCGCCAGTATGCGAGCTGTTGGGGTGCGATCTCCTCCACCCAGTGACGTTGCCATAGGGCGTAATCACCATATTGCAAGGCGAGCTCGGGCAAGGGTGAAGGCAGGTTCCGGGAGAAGGCTTCGTAGAGGGCCTGCAGTTCAGAAACAAAAGTCTTGTAGAGCGAAAGGCCGTCGAAGATGATGTGGTGCAGAGCGAGGTAGAAGCGATGCTCAGCCTCGGAGAAGCGCACCAGTCGCCCCCGATAGGTCGGGCCCGTTTCCAGATCGAAGGGAATCAGGGCATCTTCGAGGGCCATCTTGCGAGCGGCCTCGTCCCGGGTCTCTTCCCGGACGCCGGAGAGATCGACGTATGGGATCTCGATGTGTGCGGGCGGCGCTTGAACGAACTGCATGAGCGCGCCGTTTTTCCAGCCAAACGTCGTCCTCCAGGATTCGTGTCGCCGGACGATCTCGGTCAGCGCTCGTTCGAGCGCGGCGCGATCCATCGGACCATATCGGTAGATCGTGATCGGATCGTTATAAATCGGAATGTCGGTCGCAAATTGAGAGTGTATCCAGAGCTGCTCCTGCCCGTATGACATGGGAACGTCGCTTCCCGCGGGTCGGTGCGGTATACCCGGGTGGCTGGTGGATACAGCCAGATTTCGACCGTGCAGCAGCTTGTCGAGCAATTCCTTTTTCGAATCTGAAAGTGTCTTTGGCATTCTCCGCCTCAAGCGGCCAGACTTTTGCCCTCGGGATCGTTTATGTCATATTCCCAAGAGACCGGTCTGACGCCGAGTATGATTATGTCACTATTTCGATGTGGGTCCCACGGGCACCGAGCTTGCACATGAATCGTCTACATAGGCAATTGGTGTCTGTCCTTGGCGCGCTACTCTTTCTGCCCGCTTCTCTTGGCCAGAAAGCACCGGCGGCCCCCGATAAGCCATGGCAATTGCCCGGCAGTTGGAGCCCAGGTCAGGTTAATCGTGCCGCACCGGCTTTTATGCCGGATCCGGCAAAGGTGTACACGCTCGCCGAACTGGTTGATATTGCTGAGCAGAACAATCCCGGAACGAGGGTGGCCTGGGAAAATGCCAAGGCGCGTGCCGCCGATCTTGGAGTCTCCAAGGCGACTCTCTACCCGACTCTGGCGGCCCTGGCGCTCGCCGATAGCGCGCGGGTGGATATCTTATTCAACACGGATTGGATCCGCCAGACGACGGGAACTTTTTCCCCAACCCTCAGCCTCGACTACACAATCTTCGACTTCGGCAGGCGATTGCAGGAAATCGCCATCAGCCGGAGCAACCTGCTGGCAGCCAACTTTCTTTTCAACGATACCCACCGAAAGATTATCTTCCAGGTCATGGAAGCCTACTACCGGGTGCTCAACAGCAAAGGACAGGAGGACGTGCAGGAGGCCAATCTGAAGAACGCGCAGACAGATCAAGACGCGGCCGAGGCGCGGCTTCATGAGGGGCTCGCAACTTTGCCGGACGTGCTGGAAGCGCGAAGCGCTACCGCACAGGCCGACTACGATTTACAGGCTGCGATCGGCGCGACCGAGATCGCCCACGGTGATCTCGCGAATGCCCTTGGTATTTCCCCCACCAGCCAGTTCCAGGTCCAGGGCATTCAGGACCTGCCCATCCCGCAGGAACTCGACGATACCGTAGAAAAATCCATCGATCGGGCGCTTGTGCAAAGGCCTGACCTTATGCAGCAAGTGGAGCAAGTTCGCGCCGCTGGCTCGGAAATCAAGGCGGCAAAGACCGCATACCTTCCCACATTGACCTTCGATGGTTATGGTGGGCTCTCCCGCAGCTACGGGCAACAAAACCTGGGCCCGGCGTCTACTCTCCCAATCAGGAGACCTGGGACGCACGACTGAGCCTTACCTGGAATGTGTTCGACGGGTTTGCGCGCGAGAACCGGCTGGCCCGCGCCAAAGCGGATCAGAAACAGGCGCAGGCGCAGGTCGACACGCTTCGCGACCAGGTGGAGAACCAGGTGTGGGCGGCTTATTCAACGGCCCGCACCGCTCTCCGCGAGCAAAAAGCGGCGGCCGCGCTGCTTACGGCTGCGACGGAGTCCTATAACGCCGCATTCCAGTCCTACAATTACGGCGTTCGCAGCCAGATTGACGTAGTCTCGGCACAGCGGGCCCTGGCTGC
>CAWDRO010000015.1:0-863988 GCA_963804735.1 uncultured Acidobacteriaceae bacterium | reverse complement strand
TGGCCTTTTTCCAGCCGGAGCACGCGGCTACAACGCTGCGCTAATCCAGCGTTGTGCGTGACTATTAGAGAGGTCAGCCCGTGGTTGCGATGCAAGCGCTCCAACAGAGAGAAGACCACGCCCGCGGTGCGGCTATCGAGGTCACCAGTAGGTTCATCGGCGAGCAGCACCTTGGGTTGAGTGACCAGCGCTCGCGCCAGAGAGACGCGCTGTTGTTCGCCGCCGGATAACTCTCCCGAGCGATGATCGGCCCGGTCGCCCAGCTCAACCTCGTTCAACCAGTCTTTGGCCGCGGCCATGGCGGACTTGCGCGACTCGCCTCGGGCCAACAGCGGCATGGCAACGTTTTCCTGGGCGGTGAACTCGGGAAGCAGGTAGTGAAATTGCCACACGTAGCCGACTTCGCGGTTGCGAAAAATCTGCGCCTGCCTGGGTGAGGTGAATTTCAATAGCTTTGAGGCGAAGTATACGTCACCGGAAGTCGCCGTATCAAGCGCGCCCAGATGTGTAAAAGCCGTGCTTTACCTACGCCGGACTCGCCAACGATGGCCAGCAGGTCTCCCTGCGCGACGTTGAAGGAGATGTCTTCGAAGAGTACGAGGCGTCCCCGACCGGTGATGTATTCCTTGTGCAGATTTTCGACGCGGATGATTTGCAAAAAGCGGGGATGCTGGCGAAGGGGGCGCGCGCATCGGATACGGCCGCTCCGAAGAGAGCGTGCGCCGGTTCTGCCGCCGAAGCCGAGGAACTCTCCATAACTACCTGTACCATTCTAAAACGGTAAAGGGAAGGGAGTTCTCAGCGGAGGGGTCACGATTGTTACCTGAATGCAAACGTCCGGCACGAGGTTTCGCATCGGAGCAAACGCGATGGTTACTTTGGAGCCTTAGCCGGTACGTGAGCGTCATAAGCCGCCTGCATTCGCTTCAGCTTGAGCACCCCATAGAAGACCGTAATCACGAGACTGGTCACCAGGGTCCTGGCCAGGCGCGTTTCCCAGGGGTATTGGCCCATCCGGTTTGCGACGTAGCTGGCGACGATCAGGCCGAAAAAGAGGATGTTCAGTATCCAGTTGATGATCCTAGACACGACGAAGTGCAAAGTGCCGAAGTCGGCCAGCTGATAGAGCATGAACGGCAGGATGGCTACCATCGGCAGAATCTCGGAGTTGCCGATCCATGAACCACTCGTCGCAACGGAGACTACGTCGGAGGTCTCCTTGGAATGTAACAGCGTGCTGTGCGACAACTCATAAAAGAGCGACGGCAAGGCGCACAGGAAAGGAACAACCGCCAGCAGCTCGAGCACGAGCGCGCCACACCAGACGCCAGTCTTCGACGAGGAATCGGCTCCCGCGCCTGACGACGTCGAGCCGATGTACAGTCCGCCGATGATGGCGGCGGCACTGGACAGCATCAGCAACTCCACGGTGATGCCGAAACTTGCCGCTTCGCCGGCCTTGATCAGCAAGAGCGCCATGAAGCCGGGCAGGTAGAACATGATGCGCACCAGGCGCGCCCAAACGCGCGGGTCACGTTCCGGCGGCAGGATCGGCATCGGGAGACCGTCGGTCCCGACTGTGGCTCTTTCCTTCGACATTACCTTCCTCTTGTTGCGGGAGATTTCAGTTCGATTTGTAACCCTAACACAGCGTCCCGGTTGGAGAAAATACGGAAATTTGCCAATAGCGGCTTAGCGCAAGTGCGAGGAGTTATTCGTACCGCAGAGCTTCGGCTGGCAGCACTCGCGCCGCCGAGGAAGATGGATAAAGAGTCGCCAGCAATGAGACTCCGAGCGAAACGAGCGCCACGATGACGCCATCGATGATGCGGGGAGCGAAGGGCAGGTAATCGAGCGAATAGACCTGGGGATCGAGTTGGATGAAGCGGTAGTGGTGGCCGGCCCAGGCGGCGACGTAGCCGATGATCAGTCCGAGGATGGTGCCCAGGACGCTGATCAGCAATCCCTGGAAGAGGAAGATGCGGCGAATCTGCTCGGGTCTTACTCCGAAAGACATGAGCACGGCGATGTCGCGGGTTTTCTCCATGACCATCATGGTGAGGGCGATGAGGATGTTGAGGGCGGCGACGCAGACGATGAGCGCGATGACGATGAAGGTGACGTATTGCTCGAGGGCGAGAGCGCGGAAGATCTCCCGGTTCTGCTCCATCCAGTTGGTGGTCAGGAAGCCTGGCCCCGCTGCTTGCTCGATCTCGCGGCCGATGCGGTCGGCGTGGTAGAGATCGTCGACTTTGAACGAGATGACCGAGACGATGTCGGGCTCGCCGAAGAGCCTTTGAGCATCGGCAAGCCGGATGAAGGCAAACTGATTGTCGTATTGGTAAAAGCCGGAGTGGAAGATGCCGACGACCTGGAAGCGCTGATATTTGGGCTCGATACCGTATGGGGTGAGTTCGCCCTGAGGGCTGATGACCATTACAGGCGAGCCGACTTTGGCGTCGAGCGTCTGGGCGAGGTCGTAGCCGATGAGGATCGGCGGAATCGCAGAGTTGACTGTGGCGGGGAGCTGTCCGTTGTCAGATGGGTCGGGATCGAGGGGGGCGGCGCTGCCGAGCGTGGGCTTGATGAGGTCGCTGACGGTGCGTTCCTCGTTCGGAATGATGCCTTTGATCATGGCTCCGCCGGAGCGTGCTCCGCGGGAGATCAGTACGGGTTCGTAGAGGCCCGGCGCCGCGGCGGTAACGTGAGGAAGATGCCGGAGCCGCGCGGTCAGCGCTCGCCAGTTGCGGATGCCGTCGTCCTGCACCCGCATGAGCTCTACGTGCGCGGTCGAACTTAGCAGGCGTTCCTGCAGGTCGCGGCGCATGCCGTTGGTGATGGCGAGCGCGATGATGAGTGAAGCGACGCCGACAGCGACTCCAGCGATGGAGATGGCGGTGATGACGCCGACCACCGCCTGACGCCGCTTGGCCCTGAGATATCGCGCGGCGATGAAGAGCTCAAAGCGCATAGCTTCCTAGTGGATGACTGTTTTCGCCGCAGTCACATTCTCGAACCGGTCATAAGCGCGCAGCGTAACGATGTGCTCTCCGCTGGACGGTCCGCCTGAAGACGCTTTGAGGGGCGCGGAGAAGTCGTAGTGCTCGACGAGCGAATCGGAGAGCTTGCCCACCGGTTCAATGTACTGCCATGGGCCGGCGTCGATCGAATATTCCGCGTGGGCGATGGGCGATGCCGCATCTGTCGCGGTCGCGGTTACATGAATCTTGTCGGCTTCGAGATGTGCGGTGAGCGCTGTGATGATCGGTGGTGCGGTGTCGATGACGAATCTATCGCTGGTGCGGTCGGATGTGAGCGCCTCGCCGGGGTTGTGCGAGGGCGCGTCGCTGGCCACGACCTTGAGGCGGTAGCCGCCGTCGGGCAGAAGCACGGCGTCGAAGGAGTAGTACTTCTCGGTGATGCCGTCTTTGAGCAGTCGCCAATCCTTGTCGTTGTCGGCGCGGAAGTAGACGGAGTAGATCAGATCGTCGCCGTTATCATCGTGAGCTGCCCAGCGGGCGGTGACCGCGCCCTTGTCGCGCATCGCCGCCAGTGGCGAATTGGACCCGCTCTCGGGAAAGGTAATCATGTTGTTCTGATTCGAAGGGAAGTTGATGTTGATGGTCTGCAGCTGTTGCTGGGGCTGGTTCGCGGCGTTGACTCGCGCGCCGGGCTGGACGACGAGCTCATCGACCGACGGAGCGACGTTAACCGGAAGATAGTTCAGGCCGATGGATGCAATGGAGACATCGTCGTGGAGGACGGCCTTCCACTGCACAAAGCGCGCCGGCGGCACCGGGATGTTGCCGGCGTTGGGAGTGGCTTTGGCCCATTCGCTCCAGTTGCGTTCGGGACTCTCGACATTGCCGGAGCGAGCGAAGAGATCGAAGCTGTTAGAGCTCGAGTTGGCTTCGGCGCGTCCCCAGGTGGAGAAAACGCCAGCGTCGAAGACGTCGCTCTCGTAGTTCGCCTCGGGATCGGCGCTGTGGGAGAGCAGATAGAGCTTGCCGGCATTTGCGGTCGCGACGTAATAGCCTTGCGCTGTGTCGGCAAAACCAACTGCCTGCGAGGATTCGAGGTGGGCCAGGTCCTCAAATTCGCCGCTCTCGTGAATGCGATAGATGCGTCCGCGATTGCCAGTCGCGGCGAGCAATCCCTGTGGGGTCGAACGGAGCGCGTAGACGACCGACTCGCGATCGGACCAGAGCTTGCGCGGCGCCCCGCTAGCGGTGATTTCGTAGATGTCGGAGCCGTCGGGCACGATGTTGTTGGCGCTCGAGGCCTGCACCGACCCAGGCTGGAGAATCGTGATCGTGGCGGTGATGGTGGGAGTTCCTGTAACCGGCAGCGGCGGCAGGCTGCTTCGATTTCGCTCGCCGACGGCGCTGGCGTAAATCAGACCGCTTGCATCGACAGTGACCGCGGTGATCTCGCGCTTGGGCGCGTCGTAGACGATGAAGCCCTTGCCGTCCGGGCCGATGCGATAGATCAACCCGCTGCCATCGGAGCCGGCTATTAGGTTGCCCTGATGGTCGAAGGCCATGCAGCGAATGTGCTGCTCATCGCTCTTGAAGAAGAGCTCCGGCTTTGTGCCGGGCTGCGAGACGTCGACGCGGTAGATGGCTGCTTGGGCTCCGGTGGCGATATAGAGCCGGCCTTTTGCGTCAAAGAGCAGGTCCCAGATGTACTTGGGTTTTTCGGTTGTCGCGGCGGGATCGAAGGCGACCGTGGCTGTTTTGTCGTCTAAGCCGTTAGCATCCGGCTTGAGTTTGTAGACCTTGCCGGAGGGGAGGGTTGCCGCGTAGATCGAGCCGTCAGGGCCGACGCGGACCGCCTGAACGGTGAGATCGGAGGTCTCGAAGAGCTTGGTGGATTTGCCGTCGGGCGTGACTTTGAGGACTGTCGCAGGCGAGCCAGTGGCGAGATAGGCATTGCCGGCGGGGTCGGAGGCGACTGCCCAGACATAAGTCGAGGGAGTGGTGAACACAGACGTAACTTTGGGGCCGGGGATGATCGATCCGTCGCTGCGAATCGCCACTCCGTGGGGCCGGCCCTTTTCAAATTCCTCATAGCGGGACTGGCTCCAAAGATGAGTTCCCTGGGCGTGGGCGAGGGGCGAGAGGGCAAGAAAAAGAAGAAGTTGGAGGCGGCGACGGTTTCGAAACATGCTGGATTTCAGTCTACTAGAGGGCTGTGCGCATGCATCTAGCGGGCGATCTGCTTTGCTACGGGCAGGCTCTGGCGATCCTCGATGACCGAGGCTAGAATCTCTGGTCCCTCTCGCCAGCGGCGGCGCAGCAGGCGGTTCATCGGCTCGGAATAGAGCCTCGCGACCAACTCGCCTAACAAGCCGGAAATGAGGATCACGGCGAGGAACAGGCCTGGCACGCCGACCAGTGGTTTACCTAGACGCACGAAAGCGGCAAATAGTCCGAGGATGACAAACATGTGGGTGAGGTAGACCTCGTAACTGCGTTGTCCGAGCCGAAGCACGGGTGTAAGGATGCGCGGAGCTCGCCATTGCGTGCTCGCCGCGGCGGCAATCACGAGGCAGGCGCCGAGCGCGATGACGCTCATGTCCAAGCCAGTGCGATTAAAGCCCAATCTTTGCGCGAGGTTTGAAAAGCCGAGGATAAACGCTAATAGCGTGAGCCCAAGAGTTGCGCAGAGCCACATTAAGTGCCGGGACAGGGTCCGCCCTGAGGTCGCAAGAGCGGTGATACATCCCATGGCGATCGCATCCATGCCGCCCAGATAGGAATATTCACGCCAGACTGGGTTGCCGTGAGTTAGCACAGTTCGCGCGAATGGGCCGAGGACGACAAAGGTGATCAGCAACGGAAGTAGTAGCTTTAGCTTGCCGGGCAGCCGGCAGACCAGAGGAAAGAAGAGATAAAACATCTCTTCGACGGAGAGCGACCAGAGGATGTCCCAGCTGCCGGGAAGATATCCTCGACTTGCCTCGAGGACATTCACATGAAAGGTTAGTGCGGCGATCAGCGCTCGGCCGAGGCCGCCGGTCTTGGCTGTAACCACGAAATTTGGGGCCTGTGCCAGATGGAGGATGCTAAGCACGGTCAACAGCAAGAGCAACAGCGGAGCGATTCGGGCGAAGCGTAGCCGGTAGAAATCGACAATGTTGACGGCGGAGAGCGAACTCCAGCGCCGTAGGGCGGTCGAAGTAATCAGAAATCCGGAGACGGCGAAAAAGATCTGCACGCCGCGCTGGCCGTTCCAGACGAGCGCCGAGACCAGTTGATTGGGAAGGCCGCTAGTATAGGGTACATGCGCAAAGAGGAGGCGCATGTTGACGTGGTTCATCAGGACAAAGAAGATTGCCAATCCGCGGAGGAGATCGACGCCGCCGAGGCGTGTCCAACTGCGGCTGGGATTAGTAGGCCGACCTGGTCGCAGCCTCATTCAGGGTTGACCTGGAATGATGAGGTTGTTATCTGTGCCGCGGCGTCTCCTACAGCCAGTGCTCCCATCGAGCCTCTAGCGGGCGCGAGGTGGTGCAAATGCCAGTGGGCGGTCAGTTTTGCTTTCGGGCGCGCGGCCAGCAATGCGGCGGGTTCGTCTGTTCGCAGGGACACGTCGAAGGAATCCAGCGGAATTCTCAGCCCGAGGCCTTCGACTTTCAGGATCGCTTCTTTGCGCGTCCAGCATCGGTAGAAAGCGTCGAGCCATTCCTCGCCTTCGAGCGGGGCCATGCTGGCGATCTCCGCTGGCGAGAAGAAGCGCTTGGCCACATCGCGCTCGATTGGGCGAACGTCTTCCACATCCACACCTACCTTTGAATCCAGCGTCACAGCGAGCAGCGCCAAGCTCTTGCTATGGCTGAGATTGAAGCGCGGCGGCGGGTCGGATGCTTCGAAGATCAGCTCTGGTTTGCCGCCTTCGGCTTCGCGGTAGACGAGCGATTGGGGAGGTTTCCCCAGGTAGCTTCCCAAAATCCTCCGCATATTGGCGTGGCAGAGCGAATACCGGACGCGGTCGGGCGCAAAGTAGAAACGCGCTGTCCGCCTGCGCTCCTTCTCGTCGAGAACCTCCAGGTCGGCTTCCGAGGGCTCATCTGGGCTGGTGAAGGTCCATGCCCAGACGTGGACTTCTCCGGGGCGAATCTCTGCAGGCAGCCCACGCGCCGGCCAGAGCAGGGATGCGGGTTGGGTGGAAATCCGGGAGGTCATCGGGTTCGATGGTATCGCGAATTGGCGTTTCCGCCTTCCCAACGGTCAGGGAGTCCGCAATAATCGGGTGTGTCATTCTAAAGGTCATCTCGGAAGCGGGGTAACTCTCTTTGAAGCTGCTGGCGAAGTTCAACTTGATGCTCATTCTTCTGTTCGGGATCGGCCTGTTGCTGGTGTCGCAGCTCTCGCGCAGGTTTCTCGAGAACAATGCCCGTGAACAGACCATCCAGCAGGCGAGATTGATGGTATCGAGCGCCCGATCGACCCGCGACTATACAGAAGAGGAGCTCGACCCGCTGCTGGAGAAGACACCGGACAATGCTGAGCGCTTTCTGCCGCAGACGATTCCGTTCTATGCCGCGACGGTCACGTTTAACCATCTGCGCAGGGACTATCCCGACTATACCTATAAGGAAGCGGCGCTCAACCCGACCAATCCCCGCGACCGGGCCGAGGATTGGGAGGCTGACATCATCAATTACTTCCGCGATCATCCTGGCAAGACGGAGTTGATCGGCGAACGCACTACGCCGACCGGGCAGAGCATCTACCTCTCTCAGCCTATTGCCGTAGCCGAGGGTTGCCTGCAGTGCCACAGCTCGCCGGCCACCGCCCCGCCAACCGAGGTTGCGACCTATGGCAGCTCGAATGGTTTTGGTTGGAAGCTGCACGAGATCGTGGGAGCGCAGATCGTCTCCGTGCCGACGGAAGTGCCCCTCGCCATTGCACACCAGGCATTCCGGACGCTTCTGGTTTATCTATCAATCACATTTCTTGCCACGTTGACCGTCATCGATGTGGGACTCTATTACATCGTGATTGTGCCGCTGCGCCGCCTGGCGAAAGCCGCTGATCTGGTCAGCAAGGGCGACCTGAGCCAGCCGGAGTTTGTGGTGAAGGGCAAGGACGAGATCGCCGAGGTGACGGGTTCCTTCAATCGAATGTATGTGAGTTTGATTAAGGCGATGAAGATGTTGGAGGAGTAGGCGGCTTTAGCTTTCCAGGGAATATTTCTGCCGGGTAGCCATAAAGGCCTTGCGTTCACTCTCGGTGTCGAGTTCGCTGGAGACGAGAGCGTAGAGCTCATCCAGCGAGCAGGCCTGTTTCGCAGCGCGATTGACGACCACTTTTGCGATCGGGCCGATGTAGTGCGCCAATTCGCGGGTGACGGAAGAGAGGATGGTGGCGCCGCTGAGCGTCTTGCTGGAACGTGCGGTAGTCGGGGTTGCATCGGGTCGGCGCGGCGTGTGGGCGCTGGTCTCGCTTGACTGTGCTGGCGTGGGCAGCATCGTCGTGGTCTCATCCGAGTTCAACGCGCTGAGCCCCCGCAGGAACTGATCGGCGGTTTGGAATCGATCGTCGGGAGACTTCTCCAGCGCTTTCAAGACAATGTCGGAGAGGTGCGGGGGAATGTTGGGATTGATCAATGCCGGGTCTCTTGGAGCGTCTTTCATGTGGCCGCTGGCGATGGCAAATTCGCTGGAGCCATCGATCGGCGCACGCCCGGTGAGCAACTGATAAAGGGTCACGCCTACGGAATAAATGTCGGAGCGGCCGTCGACACGCTCGCCCATCACCTGCTCCGGAGACATGTAGTGCAGCGAGCCGAGGATGAGGCCGGTGCGGGTGATATCCGAGCCGAGGCCTTGAAAGGCGAGTCCGAAATCGAGCAGCTTGACGCGCTCCTTGCCGGTGACCATGATGTTGGACGGCTTGATGTCGCGATGGACGATTCCTTTGGCGTGAGCAAAGGCGAGTCCGGAGAGCACCTGGCGGATGTAATCGAGGCTCTGGCTCATGAGGATCGATCCGGAGGTCAACTTGGCGCGGAGCGTCATGCCCTCGACGAACTCCATGATCATGATCATCTCGCCGTTGTGGCGGAAGGCGGTGTGGAGCGCGGCGATGTTGGGGTGGTCGAGGCAGGCGAGCAGGCGGATTTCGCGGAGAAAACGCTCGCTGACCTCCAAGGCGCCGGGCTGGGTGGAGAGCAAGACCTTCATCGCCTCGATGCGTTGCGAGATAGTATGGCGGACCTGGTAGACCTGGCCGATGCCGCCCGCGCCGAGCGTGCCGATCACTTCATAATCGCCGACGACGTCTCCGATGTTGAATGCCATGAGTCTCCGTTCGCTCGCCTTCCATCATAATGCGATAGTCTGCGCTACCCAACTAATGACGCAGCGTAGCCTCACGGAGAAAGTCGAAGCTGCCCGAGCTGGAGAGCGTGATATTCTCCAACCGCCGGTTGTGGACGATGACGGTGTCGAGGTACCAAAGATTGATCGAGGGAAGGTCGATCGCCAGGATCTGTTGAATTTGCCTATAGATTGTGGCGCGGTCGCTTTGGTCCGGTGTCATCGATGCTTTGGCAACCAGCTCATCGAGCCTGGGATTGCTGTAGTAGCCGCGATTGGCGCCGTGCGGAGGCCAGCTGGCCGTGGCATAGGCGTAGCGAAAGATGTCCGGCTCCTCGTTGCCGCCGATCCAGCGCAGTGTGTACATCTGGAAGGCGCCTTTGGCGATGTCCGCGTAGAAGGTGGCGAACTCGAAGCTGCGCACGTCGAGCGCGATTCCGACGTCGCGGAGCTGCTGTTGTATGACGACGGCTAACGTGCGGCTGGTTTCGTCGGTCGAGGTCTTGATGGTCAGATGGAAGCGGATTCCGTCTTTGCCGCGCGTGTATCCGGCGTTGTCGAGGATCGCGTTCGACTTGGCGGGGTCGAAATTATGGCTCTGTACATCGCCTGTCCACGCCCAGTGGCCAATCGGGAGCAGGCTTTCGGCGAGCTGGACTTGGTCTCTCCAGAGGGTACGAATGATCAACGGGCGATTGATCGCGTCGGCGATTGCCTGGCGGACCCGAACGTCCTTCAAGATCGGATCGCGGGTGTTGAAGGAGATGTAGTTCAGGATGGTGCCCGGCCCGGTTTCGACGGCGATTCGAGAGTCATTGCGAAGCGCGAAGACCTGGTCGGCGCTGAGCGCATTGACGCCGACGTCCGCCGAACCCTTCTGGAGCTCGAGTGCGCGGGTGATCTGGTCGGGAACCACGGCAAAGCGGACGCGTTCGAGGTTTGGGGGTTGCGACCAATAGTCCGGATTTCGCTCGATGACCACTTCTTTGTCTTGCTCCTGGGAGACGAAGCGGAACGGACCGCTGCCGATCGGGTGCCGGCCAAAGTCTCGCCCGCTGCCATTGGGTATGATGCCGATCGCGCCATCGGAGAGGTTTGGCAAGAGGCCGGGGTCGGGTTGCTTGAGGTGAATGACCACCGTGAGCGGGTCGGGAGCGTCGATACTGCCGATATTGCGATAGGCCTGCAACTTCACAGTTGGGACAGCGCCGTGGAGGATTGAGCTGAGGGTCCATTGCACATCTTTTGATGTGAGCGGGCGGCCGTCGTGGAAGTGGACTCCGCTGCGCAGGTGGAAGATGTAGGTAAGCGGGTCGGGCGTCTGCCAGCTTTGAGCGAGCCAGGGCTGCACGTTGAAGTGCTCATCGCGGCGGACGAGAGCATCAAAAATGAGGGCGTCGATGTGCTCGGATTGACCGTCGGTGCCGATTCGCGGATCGAGATTGGTGGGGCTGCTCTCGATGACCATGACAATGGTCCCGGGAGGGGCTTGCGCATGACGGCAGCCGAGAAGCGAGAGCCCGGCAGCCAGCACGAATATGCCACGGCGGCGGTTAGGCATGGGTGATATTGCCCAGAATTGCCAGCCGACTTGCGCCGGTCGCGGAGGGTACGTTGCCGGGCCGCCGATGCCAAGTCTCATAAGCCAACAACGCGAAGGCGACCGCCTCCTTGGCCTGGGCCGGCAGGCCGGCGTGATCGGTGGTTGTGACCTGGCAGCCGAGAGGGGTGAGCGACTGTTGCAGCATTTTGACGAGGGTTGAGTTGCGGGCTCCGCCGCCTGAAATGAAGAAGTTGACGGGGGCATCTTTCATGAGCGGCTTTACGAATCGGTCATAGGCGGTGGTGATGCTGTGCGCGGTGAGCGCGGTTGCGGATGCAACTGCGTCTTCGGGGCGGCTGCTGATTGCTTTGCATAGTTTGAGAAAGCCGGATGTGAAGGCCGCACCGAACTCCTCGCGTCCGGCGCTCTTTGGCGGTTTTCGGCGGAAGAAGGGGGCGCGCATCGTGGCTTCCAGCACTTTGGGCAAGGCCGTTCCTCGCGCGGCTATCGCGCCGTTGCGGTCATACGCTTGGTTGAAGAGCTTCGTGGCCATCGCATCGATCACCATGTTGGCGGGGCCGGTATCGAAGGCAATTAGATCGGTCAGCGATGCGCCTGGTGGAATCGCGGTCAGATTGCCGATGCCGCCGAGGTTCTGTAGAACGCGGCTTCGTATGGGATGGCGAAACATCATGTAGTCGAGCAGCGGAACGAGGGGCGCCGCTTGTCCGCCGGCGACCAAGTCTGCCGGGCGAAAGTTGGAGACGACGGGAACTCCATTCTCGGCGGCCAGCATTGCCATTTCGCCGATCTGCCAGGTGCAGGCGAATTTTTTCACCGCATGGAGTGCAGGTGTGGGCTGGTGATAGATCGTTTGGCCGTGACAGCCGATGAGATCGATCTTGACCGGATGCTTCTTCAAAGTCTGTCGGACGGCGTCGGCGTAAGCGATGCCGAGATGCCAGTTGAGCCGGGCGAGTTCGGCCGCTGAAATCGATTTTGCATCCATTGCGCTCAAAACCGCTGCCCGTAGTTGTTTTGAGTAGGGAACTGCGTGATGGGCAAGTAGCTTGATCTTCGGCCCATGCAGGCCAGGCGCGATGCGGACAAGCGCAACGTCAATGCCGTCGGCGGAGGTCCCGCTCATGATTCCGGCGACGGTCATTGGTTTCGATGCGGGCTTGTGACCTTGCGTCATCGAGCCACCTTCATTTCAGGTTCGGGGCATTTCGCCCGGAAAGCAGCAACCTCGGCACGCAGTTTCTCGATTTGTGTCTGCGACGGTGGTTTATTCAGTTCGGACGCGTCGATGGTGCGTTTTGCACGCGCGATCTTTTGGAAGGCGGATTCGACAATGCGCCGGAATGCGGGAGATTTTTCAGCTTCGAAGAGCAATGCCTCGTACCCTCGCAGGAACAGCACAGGGTCTTTGCATATTTCGATCAGATGAGTCCCGGCTGCGACGGCTTGCACTGCGGCATCTTCGATTGTGACTTGGGTGAGAATGCCGCCCATCTCCATGTCGTCGGAAAGAATCAGGCCACGGTAGCCGATGTGCCTGGTCAGGACATCGTTGATCCAGTGGCGCGAGATGGACGCGGGCTTCTTATCTCGGCTTGTTGGATAGCTTGCGTGCGAGACCATGACTATTGGCAGTCGCGCCTTCAGCCTGCGGTAGGGCAGCATGTCTGCTTGCCAGAGGTCCTCCATGCTGCGCTCGATCATTGGAGTCGTGTGGTGCGAGTCGAGCGTGCCCGCGCCAAGGCCGGGGAAGTGTTTGCCGCAGCCGAGAACATGTGCGCTCTCCAGGCCGGTGAGAAAAGCATCCGCGTAGACGGTGACTTCTTCTGGATTTGCAAAGGCGGTTCGCGTCTTCATGACTGAATGCGACTCCGGCAAGGCAAGATCGAGCACGGGCGCCAGCACGACGTTGAAGCCGAGAGTTTGCGCCTCGCGCCCGATGAGCTTGCCGTGCTTAAGGTAGAGCGATTTCTTCCCAGTGGCTGCGACAGCGGCGAGTGAGGGCATTGGAGCGATCAAATCTTGGAGCCGATCGACGAGGCCGCCCTCTAGATCGATGCAGCGGAAGAGCGGCGCAGTAACGAGAGAACTCGCTTCTGCCAGTAATCGATGCGTTTGTTCGGCCTGTTCGATGTTGCGGCGAAAGAGAATTACGCCGCCTGGCTGGATCAGCTTGAGCCACGACTTTTCAAGCGGCGTTAGCTCGATGCCTTCGAGGCCTGCGATGAAGAGCTGTCCGACTTGTTTGCGGAGGGCGATCATTGCGGACCGCCCTTCGTCTCGTGTGCCCCGCGAATTTCGTTCTTCAACTCTTCGAGCAGATTGAGCGCTTGCAGCGGTGTGAGGGTGTCGATATCGGTTGACTCCAAACGATCGACGATGGTTTGTGAGAGCGGGGTGAACATGGTCAGCTGCAGGGGCGCGTCGGTTTCGACGGCGACGTTGTGGCGCTCCGATCGTTCATGTTGTTTCAGCACCTGTCGCGCCCGCTGCAACACCGACGCGGGCAGTCCGGCAAGCCGCGCGACCTCGATGCCGTAGCTCTTGCTGGCCGGTCCCGGCTCAATGGCGTGGAGAAATACGATGCCTTGTGGCGTTTCTTTGACGGCCACGCGAACGTTGCTCAGGTGGGGCAGCTGGTCGGCGAGCAGCGTGAGTTCGTGATAGTGGGTCGCGAAGAGCGTGCGAGCGCCGATCTTGGCGTGAAGGTATTCGAGGGCGGCCCAGGCGAGCGAGAGCCCATCGAAGGTCGCCGTTCCGCGGCCCATTTCGTCGAGCAGAATCAGCGAACGTTCGGTTGCGGTATTGAGGATGGTTGCGGTTTCGGTCATCTCGACCATGAAGGTGGAGCGACCGCGGGCGAGGTTATCGCTTGCGCCGATGCGGGTGTAGATGCGGTCGACGATGCCGAAGCGCATACTGCGCGCGGGAACGAAACAGCCGAGTTGGGCCAGGACCACGAGCAACGCGGCCTGCCGGAGGTAGGTTGACTTACCGCCCATATTCGGGCCGGTGACGAGCAGGATGCTGGTGCCTTCGGTATCCAGGTGCAAATCGTTGGGGATGAAGCGGCCCTCGCCGGCATTTTCCATCATGCATTCGACGACCGGGTGCCGCGCTTCGATGGCTTCGAGGATGTTGTGGTCGTCGAGTTGGGGGCAAACGTAATTGCGCAATGAAGAGATATGGGCGAAATTCGCGAGAAGGTCGATCTCGGCGATGGCAGAGCTAGTCTTGCGGATGCGTCCGGCGGCGGCGAGCACGAACTGCCGCAAATCCTCGGCGAGGCGCTTTTCGATTTCGATGCAGCGGTCATGCGCGGTCAGGATGCGGCTTTCAAAGTCTTTTAGCTCGGGAGTGGTGAATCGTTCCGCGTTAACGAGGGTCTGCTTACGTTGATAGTCGTCGGGGACATTGGCCAGGTTCGACTTGGTGATCTCAATGTAGTAGCCGAAGACGGAATTGAAGCGGACTTTGAGGGATTGGATTCCGGTTCGCGCTCGCTCGCGTTGCTCGATGCCGGCGATTGATTCGCGGCCGGAATGGCTGATGGCGCGTAGCTCGTCGAGCTCGGCGTCGATGCCCTCGCGGATGACTCCGCCGTCTGCGAGCGTGAGCGGAGGTTCGGGAACAATGGTTGCTTCGACTCTTGTTTGGACGTCCTCGAGGATGTCGAGGCGATCCAGGCAGTCTTTCCAAAGCTCGGCAGCCAGGGGCTCGAGGGCGTGGCGTAGTTTCGGGAGTTTGCGCAGCGAGACACCGAGGGCTAGCAGGTCACGCGGGCGCGCGGTGTCGAGCGAGATTCGACCCAGTAGCCGCTCCAGATCGAGGATGCTGTCGAGGGCGGCACGAAGATTTTCACGACGGATTAAGTCCGAGTGCAACTCACCAACAGCAACATAGCGCTTTTGAATCATCTGGGCGTCGGCCAGAGGGCGCAGCAGCGAAGAGCGAAGCATTCGCTTGCCCATGGGAGTATGGCAGTTGTCGAGTGAATGGAAGAGTGTCGCGTGGGCATCACCGTCGCTGAAGAGAGTATCGACCAGCTCCAGGTTGCGGACGGTCACCTGATCGAGCTGCAGGCAATCTGCGCGCTCGTAGAACCGGACGCTGTCGATGTGGTCGAGCTGCGCCTGCTGGGTGTTGCGGGCATAATGAAGTACGGCTGCAGCGGCGATTGCGGCGGCGGAGTGTCCGGTCAATCCGAAGCCGTCGAGCGACTTTGTCCCTAATTGCCTTTCCAACAGAGGAATCGCATAGTCGACTGTGAAGGCGTAGGCGTTGACGGGGGTTTTGGTGCGGATGCTGCCAAGCGGCTTGATTGCCTCAGAGGCTTCCGGGTCGGAGAAGAGCGGGTGCGTCGCGGCGTAGAGGAGTTCGGCTGGCTTGATAGTTGTCAACTCGTTGACGGCCTGAGAGATGGCGTCCGTCCCGCGAAACTCGGTTGCTCGGAAGTCGCCGGTGGAGAGATCGAGCAGAGCAATCGCCGCGATGCCGTTCGCGAAATGGAGCGCAGCGAGGAAGTTATTCTGTTCGACGCTCAGTCCGGAATCGATTGCCGTACCGGGTGTCAGAACTCGGGTGACTTCGCGGCGGACGATCTTCTTGGTGAGCTTCGGGTCTTCCATCTGGTCGCAGATGGCGATCCGGTAGCCCTTGCGGAGCAAACGCGCCAGGTAGCCCTCGGCAGCGTGATAAGGCACCCCGCACATTGGGACGGTGCGCTCCCGGTCACGCGAGGTGAGCTGGATTTGCAGTTCGCGCGAGGCGATGGTGGCGTCCTCGTAGAAGAGCTCGTAAAAGTCGCCCATGCGGAAGAAGAGCAGGGCGTCGGGGTGCAGGCGCTTCGCGGCGGCAAACTGGCGCATCACCGGAGTCAGCTCGGAGTCGGGGGTTTCGGTAGGTGAATGAACAGACACGGAAACGCCAGCATACCGCGAACGGCAGGCTGGCGCTTGCATTGGCTCGTTCGTCGCCCAATTCCAGGGCCAAGGCCGCGAATGGCGCTAAGTTTCGGGGCAACCACGTATCATAGAAAGGCAATGTTTCTTCTCTGGCTTAGGGTCGCGGCAGTTTGCTACGGGGTCGCGGCGATCTGCGGCCTGCCTGCCGTCCTCTATGACTTGCGCCGATGGATAAGGGCCTTTCTTTTCGCCTCGATCGCCGGGTTCGTCTTCCATTTAGTTTCTCTTGCGGAGATGCTGGGCGAGGCCCACCGGTGGATGCCTGTCGGCACACGGGAGATGCAATCGCTTCTTGCGCTGCTCATCGTGGGCGCCTTTCTACTGGTCTGGACGCGATATCGCGCGATTTCCTTTGGCCTCTTCGCTATGCCGCTCGCGTTTCTGCTGGTAGTTTTTCCTGCGATTGGGCTGGAACGATACACGTTTGTTTCGCCGACGGTGCGCAATGGCTGGATCCTCGTCCACGTTTGTGCGTTGCTGGCCGCCTATGCGGCGCTAATCTTCAGTTTGTTAGCAAGTTTGCTCTATCTGATTCAGGAAAAGCGGCTTAAGGACCGCGATAGGCCGTCGTTCCTGGCCTGGCTGCCGCCGCTGGAAACCATGAACCAGATTGGCCACCGCGCCCTGGTGATCGGCTTCCACTGTATGACGCTGGGGTTGCTGATAGGTTGTTTGATGGCGCAGGCGAGCGTGGGGCCAGAGTATTTTCTTGATCCGAAAGTGATCCTTTCTTTCGGAATGTGGATTCTTTATATATGCATGTTGCTGGTGCGCCGCAGCACGGGGCTTCGAGGACGGCGGGCGGTATATTGGTCGAGCCTGGTGTTTTTGGTCATGCTGAGCGTATGGGCGGCGAACGTCTTCAGCTCAGTGCACAGGTTTTCTGTCCCATGATTTTTCGTTTGCAGGATGAGGCAAAGTAATAGCACAGCGATGACGACCGATAAGGCCAATGTGAACGCCGGCAACCTGCTGCTCTTTGGAGTGAACCACAAGACCGCGCCGGTCGAGCTCCGGGAGCAGATTGCGATTCCCGCGGCACGCCTTGCCGAGGCTACGCGTTCGTTGGCGCAGACGCCTGGCGTCCGCGAGGCGATGATTCTGTCTACTTGCAATCGCGTGGAGCTGGTCGTTTGTCCAGAGGCTGGCACGCCCGATCTGATGGGCTTCTTCAATCAGTTTTTTGACGTCAACCACTCTGAGCTGCGTCCGCATATCTATGAATACCGGGAGCAGGATGCGGTGCGGCATGTCTTCCGCGTTGCGTCGAGCCTGGACTCAATGGTGGTTGGCGAGCCGCAGATTCTGGGCCAGGTGAAGGAAGCCTACGCGGTCGCGAAGTCGGTCGGAGCGGCAAGGACCGGTCTCGACAAGCTGTTGCAGAATGCCTTTGGCGTCGCGAAACGGGTGCGCAGCGAGACTGAGATCGGCAGCTCCTCGGTTTCGGTGGCCTCGATTGCGGTTGATCTGGCGGAGAAGATATTCGGTTCGCTTGAGGGCAAGAAGGTCTTTCTGATTGGCGCCGGCAAGATGAGCGAACTGGCGGCCCGGCATCTGGTCGACCGTGGGGCACGGTCGATCTTTGTGGCCAACCGGACCCTGGAGCGGGCGGAGCAGTTTGCGGCTGAATTTGGCGGGCAAGTGATCCGGTTTGATGACCTCTATACCAGCGTTGACCGCGCCGACATTGTGATCACTTCGACGGGTTCGCCGCAGCCGATCTTTCGCCCTGAGCACGGCGCGCAGTTCATTCATAAACGCCGTAACCGGCCGATGTTTTTCATCGATATTGCGGTGCCGCGCGACGTCGATCCGGAGATGAACCGGGTTGAGGGGATTTTTCTTTACGATATCGACGACCTGCAATCCGTCGCCGCCGCGAACCAGACCGACCGCGCCAAAGAAGCGTTGCAAGCGGAGGCGATTGTCGCCGCCGAAGTGGAGCGCTATCAGAAACAGTTGAACATTCTGGATGCGGTTCCGGTGATTAGGAGCCTGCAACAGGCGGCCGAAACCATGCGGCAGTCGGAGTTGCGTAAGGCTGAGGCGGGACGGCTGCGTGACCTTTCCGATGAGCAATGGTCGGCTGTCGAGGCGCTGACCAAAGCGATGATGAACAAATTCCTGCATCCGACTCTGCAGGCGATCAAAGCAGCCGCGGTCGAGGGTGATGCCGCCAAGCTGGAGTCCTATCGCGCGACGTTTGATCCGCAGCGGGCCTCGGCGTATTTCAAATCTCATCCTCAGCTTGCCGGGCTTTCCGGCGAAGTCGGATCCGCCACGCCCGCCGATGTACTCACCGAAAGCGCTAATTCGGAGGAAGGTTCTTGATCCGGATTGGCTCGCGAGGATCTCAGCTCGCGGTCTGGCAGGCGAACCATATCGCGGACCGGCTGCGCGGCGCAGGCCACGAGGTCGGCATCGAGATCATTCGCACGACCGGGGACCGGCTTCAGGAGGTCACCTTTGCCCAGGTCGGCACCAAGGGAATGTTCACCAAGGAGATTGAGGAGGCGCTGATCGTGGGGCGAATCGATCTTGCCGTGCATAGCCTCAAGGATCTTCCGACTGAACTTGCTCCTGAATTTGTGTTGGCGGCCATTCCTGAGCGCGCCGATCCTCGAGATGCCTTTGTTTCGGTTGAGTTCCATTCATTCTTCAAGCTGCCAACAGGGGCGAAGGTAGGTAGCAGCAGCCCTCGGCGGCAGACGCAGTTGCGAGCTTTGCGGCCCGATCTTGAATACATCGAGTTTCGCGGCAATGTGGATACCCGGCTGCGCAAGCTGGAAGAGGGTCTGGCGCATGCGATTATCCTCGCCGCCAGTGGTCTCGATCGGCTGGGGCGGACGGAGTGGATTCGGCAACGCTTCGACGTCGAGCATCTTTGTCCGGCTGCCGGACAGGGTGCTTTGGCGATTGAATGCCGCGCTGACGATTTGAAGACGCACGAGGCCATTGCCTTTTTGGATGATGCTGACACGTGTTTTGCGGTGACTGCGGAACGAGCCGCTTTAAACGCGCTTGGCGGAGGATGCCAGATTCCGATTGGGATGTTTTGTCGGCGTGAGGGCGGGACCTTTCGCATCAACGGAGTGGTCGCCAGCCTTGAGGGCGGTGGGCATGTTTCCGCCAGCACGACCGGCACGGATGCCGTAGAGCTTGGCCGGGAGATAGCGGCGGTGCTGCTGAAGAACGGCGCAGATGCGATTCTTTTTGCAGGTGAGCAGGAGTCATGAGTGGGCCGGTGGGGCTGCCACTTGCAGGCAAGCGGATCGTGGTTACGAGAGCGCGGAGCCAGGCGAGTTCGCTGGTGACCCCGCTGACTGAACTTGGCGCCGAAGTCATCGAGTTGCCCACAATTGAGATCTTGCCGCTTGAGTCCTACGAGGCGTTGGACGATGCGTTGCGGAATATCGCTGAGTACCAGTGGCTGATCGTGACTAGCGTGAATACGGTGAATGTGTTGGCTGAACGGTTGACGGTGCTTGAGTTGGATCCCGCGACCTGCTGCGGGCTGCGCAAGGCGGCGATCGGCTCGGCGACGGCGCGGGCGATGCTCGAACAGGGCATGCCCGCCGATGTCATCCCTAAACAGTATGTGGCCGAATCGTTATTGGCCGAGTTGGGCGATGAAGTGAAGGGCAGCAGGATTTTGCTGGCGCGGGCTGCGATCGCGAGGGATGTGATTCCGGAGGAGCTGACGCGGCGAGGGGCCCATGTCGATGCCGTTGATGCGTATAGAACGGTGATTCCGAACGGCGCGGTTGATCGAGTGCGTGAAGTTTTCTCGGATATTTCGCGATTGCCGGATGCGGTTACTTTTACGAGTTCTTCGACGGTGAAGAATTTCTTTGCGCTTTGGCAGGAGGCTAGGTTTTCGGGAATTCCGGAAGGGATTGCGGCGCTTTCGATAGGGCCGATTACGAGTGAGACGTTACGCGAGTTTTGCTGGGACCCTGCATTCGAGGCGAAGAGACACGATGTCGAAGGACTTGTCGATGCGGTGAATCGGAACTTCGGCGGAGCGACACCGACATTGGCGGAACGTGATCGCGAGGGTTATTCGAGGGTGCCACAGAATCGCGTCGAGTCTCAAGATTGGGAAACGGAAGCGGCGTGGCCGCCGGAATAGCCCGCGGGTTTACCGTGTTTCTCCTCCGGGTGAGAGATGTGTATCAAGAAGACCATGCAAGATCTGCCGTTCGGCCTCGGTAAGTTGTGAAATGGGTAACATCGCGACCTCTATGAGCTGCGTACTCGACAACCACAGTCCTCTTGCCTTCACGCCATCGTTTGTACGGAAGCTATTGGCTCCGTTAGGACCGTCGAAGTGCAAGCCGCTAGCGGACACAGTAATCCAATCGGGAAGGGCGGCCGCCATTGCGGATGTTTCTTTCTTGCGTGTCTGCTTCGCTCGGAAGTAGAGGAACGCAAAGAGAAGTACGAATATTGCCCAGACGTCTCCAATGCCTCTCCAGTTCAAGTTTTCGCCATTCACGAGACCTGCCACCGTTATCCAGAGCAGGCCTCCGAGAATAAATATGCCGCAAAAATTGGCAAAGCGAAGGCGAGGCCAATACCACCTCGACCTAGCCAAACGGCCGATCTCATCGATGTTTTCCGCCTTCAGCTTTCCGCTCAGTTTCAATTCCATATTGATCATGTCTTCGCAGGCGCGTTAGTGCGTACTCCACGTCTTATCGGAAGAGTTACAGACCTTCTCTAATGTGCAATCCACGCAGCGCGGCTTGCGCGCGATGCAGATTTGTCGTCCGTGATGGATCATTTCGTGAGAAAAGGCGATCCAGTGGTCTTGCGGGATGATCTTCATTAGGTCCTGCTCGACCTTTTCGGGAGTGGTTTCGGTGGTCAGTTCCAGGCGTCTCGAGAGACGCAGGACGTGGGTGTTGACGACTACTCCGACGGCGAGACCGTAGGCCACGCCGAGGACTACGTTGGCGGTCTTGCGCGCTGCTCCGGGGACGGTGAGCAGCTCTCCCATCTTGCGCGGGACTTTGCCGTTGAAGTCGGAGATTATTTTGTTGGCTGCGCCCTGGATCGACTTTGCTTTGTTGTTGTAAAAGCCGGTGGTGCGGATGATCTCCTTAATCTCATCGATCGGTGCGGTGGCGAGGTCGGCAGGAGTGGGGAAGCGTTTGAAGAGGACAGGCGTGACCATGTTCACGCGGGCGTCGGTGCATTGCGCGGAGAGGATGGTCGCGACGAGCAGCTGCCAGGCGTCTTTGTGGATGAGGGCGCATTCGGCCTTTGGATAGGCTGCGGCGAGGAGATCGAGGATTTTATTAATGCGCTCGGGTGCGAGGGCTTGTTTGCGGGACGCTGCAGTTGGTTTGCGGCGCTTGGCGGCGGCAGGCGGCGCGGATTTCGTTGCGACAGCCTTTGCAGGCTTCTTGGAGGGGGATTTCGTTGGCATTAGCGCTCCGTGGCAATCGTAGCAAAGCCGAGGGCTAAAGGCCTTGGTCTTCCCGTTGTGTTCCGAGGCTAAAGCCCACGGCTCCACCGGAGTTGGGGTTGTTGAAGGACGCTGCGTCTCTCATTCATCGCGCGGTAGAGCCGCGCGAAGAATGGGGCGCCCAAAGCCGCTGTCCAGGCAGCAGGTCTGGAATTGATATGCTGTAGGTATACTTCAACCTGCATGACAGAAAAAATACTTGCTATTGTTGTTGGCTTTATCGTTGCCACCATCTCCGCGTCTGGCTACGCGGGAGTCGCTTTGTTGATGGCGATTGAGTCGGCTTGCATTCCGCTGCCTTCGGAAGTGATCATGCCTTTCGCCGGCTATCTGGTTTCGACGGGACGCTTCAATCTTTTCTTAGTGGCGACGGCGGGGGCTATCGGTTGCAACCTGGGATCCGTGGTCTCTTACTGGATTGGCGCGTGGGCTGGGCGGCCGTTTGTGGAGCGGTTTGGCAAGTATGTGCTGGTCGATTTGCATGACCTCGATCGCGCGACTCATTTCTTTAACAAGTACGGCTCTATCACGGTCTTGATCGGCCGGCTGTTGCCGGTAGTTCGCACCTTTATTGCGCTGCCCGCGGGGATTACGCGGATGCCTCAGTTGCGCTTCCACATTTACACCTTTGTCGGCTCCTGGCCGTGGTGTTTTGTGCTTGCCTATGTCGGCATGAAGCTTGGCCAGCAGTGGGACACCAATCCGGCATTCAAAGAGGCTTTTCACCGCTTCCACCTGGCAGTGGAGATTGCGCTGCTGGCGGGGATCGTGTGGTTCCTCTGGACGCATCTTTCGTCTCGCAAGCGGGCTACGGCTTAAGACACTACATCTGGCTGGATAAAGCGACCGTTGAGCGATGCTTTCCTGCGATTCGGCCTCGGCAGTTTGCGCCTGGCACGGTAAAGGGTTGAAACTAAGATGTTTTGATTTTGCATTTCTTTGTGTATTGAGAGGACGGAACCATAGCAATGCCAGCATCAAAAGACAGCAATTATCAGGCCGAAGGCAGCGGCCTGTCAGGCGCTCACGCATCGCAGATTCAGCCCGCCAAGGGAAAACTCGGAGTCATGGTCGTCGGCCTGGGCGCCGTCGCCACTACATTGATCGCCGGAGTTGAGGCTGTCCGCAAGGGACTTGCCAAGCCGGTCGGCTCGCTTACCCAGATGGGGACCATTCGGCTGGGCAAGCGTACCGAGGGAAACACGCCGCTGATTAAGGATTTCGTGCCGCTGGCTGACCTGAACGACATCGTCTTTACTGGGTGGGACATCTTCGACGACAACGTCTATGAAGCCGCCGCACATGCCAAGGTGTTGGAGAAAGAGCAGCTGGAGCAGATTCGGCCGTACCTCGAGGCGATCAAGCCGCTGCCGGCTGTCTTCGATCAGTACTACGTCAAGCGCCTGAACGGCACCAATATCAAGACCGGCAAGAACAAGATGGATCTGGCGAACCAGCTTCGCGCAGATATCCAGGCGTTCAAGAAGACGGTGAGCCGGGTGGTCATTATCTGGTGCGGATCGACGGAGATCTTCCTTGAGCCTTCCGCTGTACACGATACGGTTGCGGCATTCGAAAAGGGTTTGGAAGAGAACCACATCAACATCGCGCCGTCGATGATCTACGCCTATGCGGCGATGAAGGAAGGTGTGCCCTTCGCCAACGGCGCGCCGAACCTGACGGTGGATCTTCCGTTTCTGCAGGAGCTTTCGAAGGAGAATTACGCTCCCATCTGCGGAAAAGACTTCAAGACCGGCCAGACATTTATCAAGACGGTTCTGGCGCCGGCCTTTAAGGCGCGGATGCTGGGTGTGGCGGGATGGTACTCGACCAACATTCTCGGCAACCGCGATGGCGAAGTGCTGGACGATCCGGAGTCGTTCAAGACCAAGGAAGAGTCGAAGCTGGGCGCGCTGGACTTCATCCTGCAGCCGGAGCTTTACCCCGACCTTTACAAGGACCTTTATCACAAGGTTCGGATTAACTATTATCCGCCGCGTGGTGATAACAAAGAGGGTTGGGACAACATCGACATCTTTGGGTGGCTTGGATATCCGATGCAGATCAAGGTGGATTTCCTGTGCCGCGATTCCATTCTTGCGGCACCCATTGCGTTGGATCTGGTGCTCTTCCTCGATCTTGCGAAGCGGACAACTGGGCTTTGCGGCATCGGCATCCAGGAGTGGTTGAGCTTCTATTTCAAGGCGCCAATGACGGCTCCGGGGCTTTATCCCGAGCACGATTTGTTTATTCAGTCGATGAAGCTGAAGAACACTCTTCGCCACATTATGGGTGAGGAGTTGATCACCCACCTTGGGTTGGAGTATTACGACTGAGGCTGTTTGAGTGAGGAAACTTCTCAGGCGTCCGAATGATCGGGCGCCTTGTTTGAATAGCTGGTAGTGGGGTAAGCGAACCCTAGGTCACTTCGCTCCCGCGATTATTTCTTTGATCTGCGCTTTGTACCGACTCAGCAGCTTGGCATCATGACCCGGTCTGAATCTCGTTACGGATATTATTTTCCCGCATCCGCAATCGCAAACAGGGTTTGACTGTGACCGTTTCGCTTCGGAGAGCCACGCCTTCGCTAGCAGGTCGATTGTCGATTTAGAAAGTTCCATTCTGCCTCCTTTACTCGATAGATAGGCACCCGCCTAACCCAAGGGTGGTTCGAGAGCCACATTCAACGTGCGTCCCTCCGCGCTGCTTTGCCGGGCGAGTTCGATAATTCGAGCCGTCCGCCACGCGTCGGTTGCGGAGACGGCGAGAGGCGAATCGCCGAGGATGGCATCGCGAACGTTGGCGTAGTATCCGCGATAGTCGCCCGCTTCGGTGCGGATGCGGCTTTCGCTGCCATCGGCGAGCTTCAGCGTGCCCCATTCGGATTCAGGCTCTTCGCCCCATCCCGGAGAGCCGATGATGCCGCCAGCTTTGATTGCGTCCTCTTGCGGATCGATTCCAAATTTCACGAAGCTGCCTTGGGTTCCATGCAGAGTGAAACGCGGGCCGGCAATCGCGGCAGTCATGGTGGAGCGTAGCCAGACTGTGAGGTTCTTTTCAGTTTCGCCAATGTAGTGGAGGTGGATGTCAAAAGCGTCGTCGTTGAGGGCCTGGTCGCGGTCGGTGCGAATGTCAGCAGTGATGGTCGCCGGTGCGCCGAAGAGGTGGAGCGCCTGGTCGATGATGTGGGTGCCGAGATCGTAGAGCTGCCCTCCGCCGTACAGGCCGCTTTCCTTCCAGGTGCCCAGGCGAAGCTCCTGACGGAAACGGTCGTAATGGGACTCGAAGACGACGAGACGGCCCAGCAACCCACTCTTGAGGATGTTTTGTACGGTCTTGAAGTCGCCGTCCCAACGGCGATTCTGGAAGGCGGAGAGCACCAGCTTGCGGTCGCGGGCGATTGCAATCAGTTCTGCCGCTTCGGCCGAGGTGAGCGCGAAGGGTTTATCGATCACCGTGTGCTTGCCTGCGTTGAGGCATTGCCGGCTAATCTCAAAATGGGTCTGGTTCGAGGTGCTGACCGCGACGAGCTGAACGGTCTCGTCGGCGAGCATTTCTTCAACCGAACGGTAAATCTTTGCGTTTGGGTATGCTTGGGCGGCCTCGTCCCCTTTGCGCTGGACGATGGCCGCCAGTTCGAGACCGGGAACTGCGGAGATGAAGGCGGTATGAAAGGTACGGCCGCCGTTTCCAAAGCCTACGACTGCAGCGCGGATGGGTTCGGGCATGGCTTCAAGGTATAGCAGGAAATAGGGAATAGGAAACAGGGCTCAGGGAAACGAGACTGACGTCAGGCATACGAAGTGACGGCCTTCATGTTTTTTGCGCCTCGCTCGGATGTGATCTTCTCGAGATAGCCACTTTCGGCGAGGGCACGCAACGGGTCTTCGGGCAGGCCGCGGGAGCGGCGCCAATCGCGGACCATGGGCCGCACATCCTCCCAGAAGGCGGAGCGGAAGCATTCTTCAGCCTCAACGAGCCGGCATTCGTTCTGGAGGGTTTCAAGTTTTTCGAGATCGACTAAGGCTGCTTTCGCGTAGAGCTCCTCCGCAGTGGCGACGGTTTGGACCATGGCCTCCATCTTGCCTTTGAGATTGTGACTCTGGTCGATCATGAAGGCGACTTCGGGAGTTGGCCCGCCGCGGTCTGCGGAGGATCGATCGTTCAGAATTTCGTGGAATATCCGGAAGACCTGATAGGGATCGATCGAGCCGAGGGTAAGATCATCGTCGGCGTAGCGGCGGTCGTTGAAATGGAAACCGCCCAGCATATTGGTGTGCAGTAGCCAGGCGACGATCTGCTCGATATTCTGGGCCTGGTAATGGTGGCCGGTATCGACGAGTACGTAGGCTTGCGGCCCGGCCGAGCGTGCCAACTCAAGAGCCATGCCCCAGTCGGCGATATCGGTGTGATAAAAGGCCGGCTCGAAGGGCTTGTATTCGATGAGCAGCCGCTGCGAGGGGCTTAGTGCAGCGTGGACGCGACTGAATGCCTCTTCCAGCCAGCCGATTCGGTTGCGAATGCTCTGGGTGCCGGGGTAGTTGGAGCCGTCTGAGACCCACGGTGAGATGTCGCGGGCATCGAGCTGTTTGGCGATCTCGACGCAATCGAGCATGTGGGTCACGGCTTTTTCGCGTACTTCGGGGTCGGGGTTGCAGATTGAGCCGTATTTGTATGCTTGATCCTGAAACAGGTTGGGATTGATCGAGCCGGAGCGAATGCCGTGGTTGCGCTCCAGTTGCCGAATGGCGGGGACATCGGCGATACCAGCCGGGAGGTCCCACTCGACGTGAAGGGCCAGCGTAGGGTTGACGCCAGTGAGGGCGTTGACCTGGGCGGCGTCAGCGAATTTTTCTTCGATGGTCGTCGCGGCCGCAGGCTGCAGGAACTTGCCGAAACGAGTCCCGGTATTGGCGAAACCCCAGGAGGGGATCTCGATAGCAAAGTGATCGAGCGCTTTTGCGATTCGCTCGGCGGCTTGAGTGTGGTGGTCCACTTATCCTCCTCGTTTCGGGATCGCGAAACTCATCCAATGAACTAACTACCTATTGAAACACCCGGTTTCCGATCATACCAGATAAAAACAGACTTAAAACTGCACTTTTGGGCAAGGCTCTCATATAAGAACCTGGAGCGCGATTCTCGATCTAGTTCAATAGATAGTTTGTTTCTCGCCGTAATGCCGTTCTGTCCGCTATGATGGATCGTCATCGCAAATCACTAACCGCTGGAGAAAGATCATCTTGGGTTTCAATCCGGTCTTGGGTGTCTTCTACCACTGGCTTGGCGGACTGGCCTCGGCCAGCTGCTATCTGCCTTTTCGCGGCATTAAACGCTGGTCGTGGGAGACCTATTGGCTGGTGCAAGGGACTTTCAGCTGGATTTTTGCCCCGATTCTGATTGCCGGCCTGCTGGTGCCGAATGTCTCAGCGATCTTGCACGCCGCTCCGGCATCGAGCATCTTCTTTGCTTATTTTTGGGGATGTATGTGGGGAGTGGGAGGGCTTACCTGCGGTCTCTCCATCCGTTATCTCGGCTTTGCGCTGGGGTATCCGATTGTGCTTGGACTGTGCACCGTCTTCGGCACTCTGATGCCACCCATCTTTGGTGGAACGATGGGCGAGATTCTTCGCGAAAACTCCGGTCACGTGATTCTGCTGGGGTTGGGAGTGTGCGTCATTGGGATATTATTCAGCGGCTTTGCGGGGCGTTCGAAAGAGGACGAGCTCACGGAGAGCGAAAAAAAGGCGACGGTCGAAGAATTTCACTATGGCCGGGGCCTGGCGGTGGCCATCCTCTCGGGAATTATGAGCGCCTGCTTTGCCTACGGGCTGGCGGCGGGCAAGCCTATCGGCGAGATTGCCAAGACTGAGCTGCTGGCGCATGGAGGTTCGGACATTTGGCAGAACCTTCCGGTGTTGATTGTGGTGATGCTGGGCGGCTTCACTACCAATTTCATTTGGTGCATCCTTCTGTTGGTTCGCAACCGCTCAGCGAGCCAATATGTGGGCGTTCCCGCCCGGGAACTTGGTCAAAACATTCTTGTCACCAAAGCCTCGACGCCGATCCTGGGGGAGGCGCGGTTTGAGAACGTCCCGCCGACGCGCCGCCTGGCCGGCGGAGTGATGTCGCTGAACTACGCCTTTGCCGCGCTTGCCGGAGTTATCTGGTACTTCCAGTTCTTCTTCTACAGCATGGGCCAGACCAAGATGGGGAAGTACGACTTCTCCAGTTGGACGCTGCACATGGCGAGCATCATGATCTTCGCCACTATCATCGGCATCTTCCTGAAGGAGTGGCGCGGCACCAGCCCCCGAACCAAGGGACTGGTTGCTGGAGGGCTGTTGTTCCTGGTGCTTTCGACGGTGGTCGTGGGCTACGGGAATTACATGAAGGGCCGCGAAGACAGCTCACAAGGCCTGTCGGCCGCCGCCCAATCCCGCTAATGGCAACATGCGCGGACCTCGCGCGGAAGTTCGTGCATTGAGATGGCCCGTTCTTTACCAGACTTGGTAGTTGGGTGATGTATGCTATGCCGGGCGCGGGGGGCTGGGTAAAATCACGCGGCTGAGTAGCTTCCCTCGCGACAAATCAGGAAAATGACGGTCTAAGGACCCGGATTTCCGATGAGAGACTCCTCCACCATCGACACGCATAGCTTAACCCCGGCAGATGAACTGCTGGAGAAGTGGTCGCGGCTGCGCCGCAGAGAGAGGGTAGCGGCGTTCAAAGCGCTCCCGCAGGAGCAGATGGACGAGTTTTTTCTGGGTGTTCCAGCCAAGTCGCAGGTGAAGCTGCTGCTGGCGCTGCCATCGGGTGAGCGCCGCTTATTTCTGCGCCTGCTGGCGCCGGACGATGCCGCCGACCTGATCCAGGAAGCTCCTCGGAGCGAGCAACGAGAGTTGCTAGCTCTCATGGACGACGCCACTCGTTCGGAGACCAATGCGCTGCTCGCCTATCGCGAGGATGTTGCCGGTGGGCTGATGAGTCCGCGTTTTGCGCGGCTGCGGCCGGATGCCTCGATCGAGGAGGCGATCACGTATCTCCGCCAGCAGCTGAATCAGGTGGAAACGATCTATTACGCCTATGCAATCGACGAACAGCAGCGGCTGGCCGGCGTTGTTTCACTGAAAGACCTGGTCGCGGCGGCTCCGGCGAAGAAGGTTCGAGATGTGATGCGGACCGAGGTGCACAAGGTCGGGGAAAACGCAGATCAGCGGGAGGTAGCGCACCTCTTTGTGCAGCACGGGATCCAGGCGATCCCGGTGGTCGATCAGGCGGGCCGGATGAAGGGCATCATCACCGCCGACGATATCGCCGACGCTATACGGGAAGAGGCTACGTCCGACATTCAAAAGGTCGGTGGAATGGAGGCGCTGGACGGCCCTTACCTGGAGACCGGTTTCTTCGCCATGCTTCGTAAACGGGCAGGCTGGCTGGTCATCCTGTTCCTCGGCGAGATGCTGACGGCAACGGCGATGACCCACTATGAGGAGGAGATCGAGAAGGCGGTGGTGTTGGCGCTGTTTATTCCGCTGCTGATCAGCAGCGGCGGCAACTCGGGCTCGCAGGCCACTACGCTGGTCATTCGCGCCATGGCATTGGGGGAAGTGCGGCTGCGCGACTGGTGGAGGGTGATTCATCGCGAGGTGCTGGCAGGCATGGCCCTGGGTCTGCTGCTGGGGTCGATCGGGTTTCTGCGGATCGTGCTCTGGCAGGCGGTAGCGCACAGTTATGGCGAGCACTACCTGCTGGTCGCCTTCACGATTGCTCTCAGCCTGCTGGGGGTTATCACATTTGGTACGCTTGCCGGGTCGATGCTGCCGTTTATTCTGAGGCGCGCCGGGCTGGATCCAGCCAGCGCGTCGGCGCCGTTCGTGGCCACCCTGGTCGACGTCACCGGGTTGATTATTTACTTCAGCGTGGCGAAATGGATACTCGCGGGCGTGCTTTTGTAATAGAGTTTTCCAGTCGGTTCTTGCTGGCGTATCGATGTCGCCCAAAAATCATTTTGTATGAACCCGTTCGTCTGTGTTGAGCGTCACAGTAGTTTAGATCGAATGTGATAACGTCTTGGCATCGGTCTCTGAAGCAATCCCAGGTTTTCTGCATTCTGACGCGCGACATCGGAACGGAGGATAGAGGCTCATATGGCTGTGGCGATCTGGACATTGCCTGCACTTCAGGCGGACATATTGGCGCATCCTCCTCTGGCCCCCCAGGCCAGCCCTTTTTCGCCCACCGACATGTTCGATCCGGCCGCGACCCCGGCGCACTTGATCTTCGGCAATGCGATGTTTGTTCTTGGTCTTTGCGCCGCAATTTTCGTGGTCGTGGGCGGCCTGATGGCGTGGATCGTATTTCGCTACCGCAGCAAGCCGACGGACGACAATACCGAGCCGATTCAAATCTACGGCAGTAATCAGATCGAGCTCTCGTGGACGGTCATTCCAATTCTGTTGGTCTTCATGCTTTTCCTGACCACAGCCCGGGTGATCTTCGCGACCGAGAGCATTCCTAAACCGGCCAACGCGCTCGATGTAGTCGTGATTGGGCACCAGTTCTGGTGGGAATATCGCTATCCTTCGCTGGGAATCGTGACCGCCAATGAGTTGCATATTCCGGTAAGCGATCCCGCGCACCCGACGCCGGTGTATTTGAAGATGTCGTCGGCCGATACCGACCATAGCTACTGGGTCCCTCGCCTGGCGGGCAAGATGGATGTGATTCCCAACCGGGTGAATACGATGTGGATGGATCCGCAGACTCCCGGCCTCTACCTCGGCCAGTGCGCGCAATATTGCGGAACGCAACATGCCAAGATGCTGTTGCGGGTTTACGCCGACACGCCGGCCGATTTTGCCGCATGGGTGAAGAAGGAACAGGCTCCGTCGGCGCCTTCGTCAACATTGACGCCGGAGCAGCTGGCAGGGAAGTCGGTCTTCGAACACAACGCCTGCATGAACTGCCACACAATCGCTGGAACCGGTGCGAAGGGGACCTTTGGTCCAGATCTGACCCACATGGCGAGCCGAGACACGCTGGCTTCGGGGGCATTCGACAACACTCCCGAAAATCTGAAGCAGTGGATCGACGACCCCGACTATTTCAAACCTGGAGCGCTAATGCCGCCCATGCACCTGAACGAACAAGATTTGACCGCGGTGACCGCGTATCTCACTACGCTGAAATAGAGTTCCGGCGGGAAAGGAGAAGAGCTATGGCAACGACGACCGCAATCGACCTGACCGCGCAGACCAAACCCAAGCGTCTGTTTTTGCAGACAGTCCACGATTGGCTCACCACCTGCGATCACAAGAAGCTAGGGATTATGTACATCACCTATGCGCTGTTCTTCCTAGTGATTGCCGGACTGATGGCGGTGCTCATGCGGATCCAGCTGGCCATCCCGCATAACCACTTCGTCTCTCCTCAGGTCTTCAATCGGTTCTTCACCATGCACGGCACCACCATGGTGTTCTTTGTCGGGATGCCGGTCCTTTTGGGGTTTGGGAACTACCTGATCCCGCTGATGATCGGCGCCCGCGATATGGCTTTTCCCCGCCTCAATGCCTTTTCCTTCTGGATATCGGCTTTTGGCGGCATCCTGCTCTATTTCAGCTACCTGGGTGGCGACGGCCTGTATGGCATGGGCTCGGCTCCCGATGTCGGCTGGTTCGCCTATGCGCCGCTGACCGCCAAAGTATTTTCGCCGGGCCACAGCACGGACTACTGGACCTTCGCAATTCTGCTAAGCGGCATAGGTTCGACCGGAACCGCGGTCAATATTGTGGCCACGATTCTTAGCATGCGTTGCAAGGGCATGACGATGAGCCGGCTGCCGTTGCTTCCGTGGTTGTATCTCGTCGTCAGCTTCCTGATCTTCCTCGCCGTGAGCCCGCTGACCGCCGCGCAAGTCATGCTCACGTTCGACCGCTATCTGGGCGCACATTTCTTCGACACGCAGGCGGGCGGATCGGCAGTCCTGTGGATGCACTTCTTCTGGATATTTGGTCATCCCGAGGTTTATGTCCTGGTGTTGCCCGCATTCGCTTTTGCGAATGAGATCATTCCCGTCTTCTCGCGCAAGGCGATGTTCGGATATACGGCGATGGTATCGGCGAGCGTGGCGATCGGCTTTATCAGCCTCAGCGTCTGGGCCCACCATATGTTTACGGTTGGGCTGGGGGCCGAGGGGAATCTCTTTTTCACGGTATCGACCATGATCATCTCGGTGCCGACCGGGATCAAGATATTCAATTGGATCGCGACGATGTGGGGCGGAAAGATCATTTTCAAAACGCCTATGTTGTTCTGCACAGCGTTTCTTTTTCAGTTTATGATCGCCGGCTTGACGGGAATCATGCTCTCGGCGGCGCCGTTCGACTGGCAACTAGGAAACTCGTACTTTGTCGTCGCCCATTTCCATTACGTTCTGGTCGGGGCCATCATCTTTGCTCTTTTTGGGGCCTTCTATTATTGGTATCCAAAGATAATCGGGCGCATGTTGAACGAGACGCTGGGCAAGTGGCACTTTTGGCTGTTCGTGCTTGGCTTCCATCTCACCTTCGATTTCATGCATATCCCAGGGTTGCTCGGCATGCCGCGCCGCATTTATACCTATGAGCCGGGTCGCGGCTGGGACGTTTGGAACCTGATCGTCAGCGTAGGCGGGATCATCCAGGCCATCGCTACGATTATCTTCGTCGTCAACCTTGTCTGGTCGTATTATCGCGGCAAGGTCGCCGGCCCCGATCCATGGGACGCCTGGACACTGGAATGGTCAACCAGCTCGCCTCCGCCCGATTACAACTTCGCCCTTGAGCCGTCGGTGAGCAGCCGACGTCCGCTCTGGGACCTGAAACATCCTGAAGATGTGGACACCGACTATGAATAAGCCATTTAGCCACGCACAAAGTTGCGGGAGGTCTCGATGAGCGCGATTCCGATCACGCCTGAAATCAGCGAGGCACCGTGGAAGCTGCCCAGCAAGGGCATGGTAGGCATGGCCTGCCTGATCACCGCCGAGTCCGCGATCTTCATTATCTTCGTGGTCGCGTATCTGTACTACATCGGCAAGAGCCTGAGCGGACCGACGCCGAAACAGGTGCTCGACATTCCATACGTCGCCACGGTGTGCCTGCTATCGAGCAGCTTTACCGCGCATGGGGCAGTTTCCGCATTAAGGAAGAGCAAAGTAAGCGCCTGCGCCGGATGGCTGAGCGCGACGATCCTGCTCGGCGCGATCTTTCTCCTCTACACGGGGAAGGAGTGGTACGAACTGATCTACCACGACGGCCTGACGATTCGCACGAACCTCTTCGGGACAACTTTTTATTCGCTGGTCGGTCTGCATGCCACGCACGTTGTAGTCGGACTCATCATGCTTACCATCGCGCTGATAGCAGCGCTGAGAAAGGCGATGAACGAGCATCATGCAGAGAGGCTCGACGTGCTATCGATTTATTGGCACTTTGTCAACGCGGTGTGGGTGGTTGTATTTACTGTAGTTTACGTGTTGGGACGATGAGAGACGGAGATTCCAGAAAGGGCGGCCATGGAGCATAACCACACGGGCAGTCACGGTGAGACCGAGGGTTTCGTCAATCTTCCGACGCCGACGATCTGGCCGTTTATCCTGGCGTTTGGGATTTCGCTGGCGATCACTGGCCTCGTCACGCACTGGGTGATCACGCTGCTCGGGATTTGCATGATCGTGCCTTCGGTGGTGGGGTGGTTTTGTCAGGTATTACCTCACGAACAGCATGAGCCGGTCGCTGTCTCCACGGAAGTCGTGACCATTTCGAGTAATCGCATTGCGAGCGTTCGCCACCCAGTCGCCCAGGGGCGACGCGAGGTCGAGCCTCTGGAGAATTACAGCGTCTGGGTTGGCGTGAAGGGCGGCCTGGCGGGCGGCGTTGCCATGACGATTCCAGCGGGGATCTTTGGACTGATTCAGTACCACAGTCCTTGGTACGCAATTAACCTGCTCGCCGCCGGAGGATTTGTAAGCTGGGCGACGGAGAGCGATGCGTTTCTTGCTCAGTTCCATATGCAGGGCCTGCTTGCCGCGCTGGCCATTCACCTCTTCACTTCTGTGCTGGTCGGGCTTCTCTACGGAGCGATGCTGCCCATGTTCCCTAAAAAGCCGATCATTACCTGCGGCTTTATCGCCCCGTTCCTGTGGACCGGCATTCTCTATACTTCGCTCGGCGTGCTAAGCCCGATCCTCGACCAGCGAATCCATTGGGATTGGTTTTTCGTCTCGCAGGTCGCATTCGGTCTGGTGGCCGGCTACGTGGTTAACATGCAGGTAAAAGTACGCTCAGAGCAATTCCGTTCCCTGCCGTTTGCCGTCCGCGCCGGACTGCATACCGACCAGAGCGAGGAGATCGGCAAGAAGGAAGACCCTCGATGAGAAGAACCGGATCGCTGCTCGTCGTGGTTCTTTCCGGCGCCGCGCTGGCTGGCCTGGGCTGCAACAATTCGCCGGGCAAACCAGGCCCTGAGCCGGAGGTCGTGCGTCCCGACCAGGTACTCGACTTCGCAACCCTGTACAAGCAGAACTGTGTCGCCTGCCACGGCAGCAGCAACGAACCGGGCGCGGCCCTTTATCTTGCCAATCCGACATATCTGGCGGTGGCAGGGGAAGATAACCTCAAGGCCGTGATCACCAACGGGGTGCCGGGCAAGCTTATGCCCGCCTTCGCACAAAGCGCCGGAGGCATGCTCACCGACCGACAGGTCGATGTACTCGCCAAGGGCCTGATCAGCACATGGGGCAAGCCGGGGACTCTCGACAACCTGCATCCGCCATCCTACAAAGCGACGTTGACTCCCGATCCGGCAGGCGGACAGAAGGTCTTCGCCACGTATTGCGCAAGCTGCCACGGCACCAACGCAAACGGCGAGGACGGTGACGTCAAGGGGTCGCTCGTCAATCCGGCATTCCTGGCGCTGATCAGCGATCAGAACCTGCGCAGCATCGTTATCTCAGGAATGATCCCGGATATGCCCAATTTTCACGAGCACGAGGACCTTGCCCCGCTAACCGATCAGAACGTGACCGATCTGGTCGCCTGGCTGATCTCGCATCGGGCGTCCAGCACCGAGACCGTTGCTTCCGCGCCAATTCCCTTATCCAGTGCCTCTCATGCGGCCTCGTCCATGCCGAACATGCCGAAGCATGGATCCTCTGCCGCACCACAGGAGCCGAACCAATGACCACGACGGCCTTGCCTCCCGATACTCCCAAGCCCGAAGAACAATTGCCGCAACACAAGCCAGAGGAGGTGTCGCGGCGCAGGTTTCTCTTCAAGCTCTCGATCGCAGCCAACAGCATTGTGGGTGCGGTCTTCGCCGTGCCCATCCTCGGCTACCTGCTCGGGCCGGTGATGAAAAAAGAGAAGGCAGCGGAGTTCTGGGTCGGCCTGGGTCCGGTCGATCAATTTCCCGAGGGAGAGACCCGGCTCGCCAACTTCCGCGACCCGTCCACGGGACCCTCCGATGGCCAGACTGCCGACCTGCCATGCTGGGTGAGGCACATCGCCGGGAACCAGTTTCAGGTATTTGCTATCAACTGCGCTCATCTTGGTTGTCCAGTGCGCTGGTTCTCCCAGTCGAAGCTTTTTATGTGCCCTTGCCATGGCGGAGCTTACTATCAGGACGGTTCCCGGGCCTCCGGACCGCCGGAGCGAGGGCTGTTTGAGTATGAATACAAGATTGAGGCCAACAACCTCATCGTCAAGGTCGGCGACCTGCCTACCCTGGCCCGGCCCGGAACTAAACAGGTCGCGGGCTGCGCCGGGGCCCCAGCCTCACCCGCCGCTTCCCCGCTCGTGCAGATTGGTGAAGTCCAAGCCGGCGGAGAAAGAGGCAAGGAAGGAGCCGATCCATGGCCAGCCTGAAGCAGGGCGTCATCGGCGTATACGACTGGCTCGAGCACCGGCTTGGCCTCTTCAAGCCGACGATGGAAGCGGCTGCGCACCCGATCCCGATCAAGTCGGAGAGCTGGTTCTATGTCTTCGGCAGCGCGGCGACCATCTTGTTAGGGCTGCAGGTGGTGACCGGCATCCTACTCGCACTGGTGTATACGCCGTCGGCCAATGAGGCCTGGAACACCCTGCACTTTCTCAACAATGACATCCCCCTAGGCTGGTTCCTGCGAGCGATTCATGGCTGGGGCTCGAACTTCATGGTTGCCATCGTCCTGATCCACATGTGTCAGGTTTTTTTGTTCGGGGCTTACAAATTTCCCCGCGAGCTTACCTGGATCATCGGCGTCTTTCTGCTTCTGCTTACACTTGGCATGGCATTTACCGGCCAGGTACTTCGCTTTGACCAGGATGCCTACTGGGGGCTCGGTATCGGTGCATCGATCCTTGGCCGATTACCCTTGATAGGCGGTCCTGCAGTTAGTCTCATGCTGGGCGGGCCCATCCTTGGCGGCGCGACGCTTTCGCGCTTTTTTGCTCTGCACGTCTTTGTGATCCCCGGCATTCTGCTGGCAGGTGTAGGGGTGCATGTCTGGATGGTTCTTCACCTGGGGATCAACGATTGGCCAATGCCCGGCCGCATCGTTCGCAAAGCCACCTATGAACGGGAATATCACCAGCGGACCGCTAAGGAGGGAATCCCTTTCGTTCCCGACGGAGCGTGGAAGGACGGTTGTTTTGCCGCCATTATCATCCTTGCGGTCGTTGCCTGCGCTCTCTTCTTTGGCCCGATCGGCCCCTCCGGTCAACCCGACCCGAGAATTATCGAGACTGCGCCCAAGCCGGACTTTTTCTTTCTCTGGATTTACGCGGTGCTCGCGTATCTTCCGCCGAGCATTGAAACGCCGGTCATGTTCATCGTCCCAACTGTGGTCATCATCGGGATGCTCCTGCTGCCGCTGGTCTTTGGCGAGGGCGAGAAGCACTGGTCACGCCGCCCGGTCGCGGTGCTGACGCTCGCGGTGATCGCGGTGAGCCTTGGAGTCTTCACCCGGCTTGGCACCTATACGCCCTGGAGCCCGATCATGGACGCGTGGACGGCCGACTCGATACCCGCCCGCTATCTCCACGACCGGACGCCGCTTGAACGCGAAGGGGCGATCGTCTTCCAGAACAAGCAGTGCCGCAACTGTCATTCGATTGGCGGCGTCGGCGGCCTGCGAGGCCCGGCCCTCGATGCCGTCGCCGCGCGCATGACCTATGATCAGCTTGTCCGGCAGGTGGTGCAGGGCGGCGGTAACATGCCTGCTTACGGCAACGCCCTGGATGCCAACGAAACGACGGCGTTGGTCAACTTCCTCAGCACGCTGCGTGGCAAAGATCTGAATCCGGCCATCGATGCCTCGCGCAAGCTTACGCATACGTCCCAGTTAGGAACCCCTCCAGCAGCACCCGCGCATTCTTCAGGGTCGACCGAATAGAGTTGAGGCAGAAACACAGCCTGAGAAAGCGGAGTCGATGACCTCCGCAAGCGACGCCATCTTCGCGGAGTGGTCGCTGCCCTGGGTGCTGACGGGCAGCATCGTGGTCACAGCGGGGATATACCTGCGTGGCTGGCGTGCGATCCGCCGCACGCGGCCGGTACTCTTCCCAACCTGGCGACTGGTCGTCTTCCTGCTTGGCCTAGGTACTCTGTGGCTCGCCCTGGCTTCACCGATTGACGGCTTTGCCGACGCTTTGCTCAGCGCACACATGGTGCAGCACCTGCTGCTGATGTCCGCGGTGCCGCCGCTGTTGTTGTTGGGATTGCCGGTTGTGCCGATGTTGAGGGGACTTCCGCGCGCTTTTGTCCGGACCTTCCTGGGCCCACTCTTCAGTTCCAGAATATTGCTGGAGATCGGGCGCTTTCTGACCCAGCCAGTCGTCGCCTGGCTGGCGATGAATCTCACCTTTCTGCTGTGGCATACTCCGGCAGCCTACGATTATGCGCTATGGAACGAGTCCTGGCACCGGGTGGAGCATATCTGTTTTCTTACCACGTCATTGCTTTTCTGGTGGCCGGTGATCCAGCCTTGGCCGGCGCGTCATCACAACTTCGGTTGGGGCATGTTGCTATATCTGGTTTCCGCCGACATCGTAAATACAGCGCTGTCGGCGTTTCTGGCCTTCTGCGACCGACCGGTGTACAGCTACTACCTTAGCGAGCCCAATCCCTTCCATGTCGATCCGGTGACCGACCAAGCCGCCGGAGCGGTCATCATGTGGGTGCTGGGATCGATGGTATTTTTGATTCCGGCGGTGGTGATTACGACCAGGCTGCTCGAGGGAAATCGGCGCCGGGCCTGAAGTTTACCCACCGAGGTGTGCATCAGAACAGTTCAGACGAAATCCCAATCAAAATCGCGTGCCGAAACGTGGCCCGAAAATGGTTTAAGAACGACCGATCCTTTTATCAGGAAAGGCACGCGAATCGTTTGCGAAGGCCGATCGCATCTGCTCGAGGCCTTCTTCTATGCTGACGGCAGGGTGATAGCCCAAATCTCGCCGCGCGGCAGAGATATCAAAATAGTGATCGCGGCCCATCTCGAGTACCGAGAGACGTGTGACCGGAGGTTCATTGGCAACGTGAAACCTCCTGTAGCCTGCCTCCAGAAACCAAGCCGCGACATATGCAACAGGCAAGGGAATCGACCTCTTCACGGGAGGTAGGCCGGCTGTCTCAAGAATGGCGTTTATCAGATATTTCACAGGGCGAGGATCTCCCTGTGAGATGAAATACGCTCGTCCTGCTATCTGGCTACTGGGTGTCAGCCGCTTCGCAGCATCGAGGTGGGCGCGCGCCGCGTTATCGATAAATGTGGAATCGACGAGATTGTCGCCGGATCCGACGAGCATCAAGCGATTTGCAACCCGCCGTTCCGCGATACGAGGGAAAAGCTGGGTGTCGCCCGGACCCCAGATGAGATGAGGCCGAAGCACTACAGTTGCAAGTGTGCGGTTGTTGGCTTGGATCACGAGCCGCTCGGCTGCGGCTTTTGTGGTGAGGTACGGCGCCAGATACTCTTTCGGAAGGGGTTCCTCCTCGTTAGCGTTGCGAACGTCGCGTCCGCCGAAAGCGACGCTGGGCGTGCTTGTGTAGACGAGCTTAGAGACGCGATTGCGCAGACATGCCTCGATCACGTTGCGTGTGCCGATGACGTTGGCCGCGTGGTATTCGGAGTAGTCGCCCCATATTCCCGCCTTGGCGGCGACGTGAAAAACCACATCCGTGTCTTGAAACGCTTTGGAAACCGCCTGCAAATCCGCCAAGTCCCCCCTGTGACACACGACTCCTCGAGCCTTGAGCTCCGGATATTCGTTCCGCGAAAAGCTTCGAACAGAGCAGCCTTCGGCGAGCAGCATCGAAACCATCTTCGACCCGAGAAAACCTCCTCCCCCAGTAACCATGGCTCGAAGTGTCTGACTCATGTCCAGCCTTTGCTCCCAATACGGATGAATTGAAAGTCCCCCGGAGCGTGCGGTCATTATAGATTTCGTCAATGCAGGTTTGACGTTTCAGAAATTTGGTGAAAAGGTTATTCGCAAACATGTCCACGACGCTCAGCCTGCATCCCCATCACGAAAGGCTTCTCGATGAAGCAATGCGGTGGGCGGCCGGTGCGCCGTTCGATCCTGAGCACGCCCGACAATCCCGGCGCGATGCGTTGCTTCGGAATAACCGCCATTATCGCAGCCGGATTCCGCTCTATCGACAGATCGCGGATCGCGCGGGAGTGAACGATGATGCGTCGTTTGATGCGCTGGTACACTCGATGCTTCTCCCCGATGGAATTTTCAAGTCATACCCGCAGTCGTTCCTCGACAAGCGCGACTTTGGCGGCATGAATCGGTGGCTTCGGACGATCTTCCACGACGATGTGAAGACGCCCGTCGACGAATACGAAACGGTGGATGATTGGCTCGCAAGCCTCGACGACCGCGGCATCCATGCGGTGTATAGCTCGGGGACGAGCGGGAATCTCTCGTTTGTTCCCCGCGACGCGTACAGCTGGTGGCTGTTTCGTGAGGGACCGCATTACTATGTGCCGCTTCTGCTGGCACGCCGCGGCAGTGTTGGGCGAGTGAAGGCATCGCTCGCGGCGTTTGCAGGCAGGACGCTCTCGTCCGCCCGCTTCAGGCAGATTTTCAACCGACTTGGCTTCCGCGACTTCGATGGCATCTTCCTCAACTTCAGTGGCGGCAACCAGGGCACTCAACTCGTCGGTCAGGAGCTTGCCAGGCGCGTACGCAAGGCGAATTTCCTCTACCCGATCAAAATTTCCGCGACGGCGATCCGTGCCCTCACACGAGGGCAGGCAAGTCCGGCCGAACGAGCGCGGACCGACACCTTTCTCGATGCGACAGTCCGGCGCAAGGAAGAGAACTACGAGCGGATGATCCGCGCGACGCGGACCGCGATGGATGACGGCCAACGGCTCATGGTGTTCGGCGCGCCGTACCTGGTGAAGGAATTCTGCGATCGCATCCTGGACAGCGGCAAGCGGATGGTTCTGCCGGCCGGATCCATCGTTGGCTATGGCGGTGGCTGGAAGACTTTCGATGGTGAGGCGCTCAGCGAGCGTGCCCTGCTCGATCTCATCGAGCGCGCCACCGGCGTGAAGAAACAATTCGTCATCGATGGCTATTCGATGACCGAGATCGGCGCAATCATGCTCAAGTGCGAAGAAGACCGCTTCCATGTGCCGCCGCAGCTAGAGACCATCATTCTCGATGATGCGCTCGACCCAGTTGACAGCGAGGACGTCACCGGAATACTTGGCGTGATGGATCCGTTTGCAGTTTCCTATCCCGGCTTCCTGATCACGGGTGATAACGTGCATCGGACTCGCAGGCTCTGCCCGTGCGGGCTCGGTGGGGAGACGCTCTTGTCGGTGAGTCGCGCCTCAGGCGCAGAGGTGAAAGGCTGCGGCGGCATCATAGCCAGTGTGAGTGCGTGAGAACGAACGACATGACGAACTCGAGCATGACGATCGACGAGGCGCAGAACGGACGGAACCATTTGGGCGGAAGCGCAGCTCCTGGGGCCGAGACGAACCTCCGTCAGCTGCTCGACGAACACGGTTGGTTCACGCTTTCGAACGAGGGTGCCGTGCGCTGTCCGTTCCTCGTGAAAGGGCGTCTTGTCGATCCGCCGAATGTAGGCCTGGAAGCTATCAGTCGGGCATTTGCCGTCCTCGACGAGCAACGGGGATGCGCTGACGCACACCAGAGCTATGTTGCGGTAGGCGATGCGCAAGTCTTGCGACATCGCGAGATCGACCGGCAAACCATGCTTGGCACGGGCCGGTGGATCTACACCGTGATGCCGAAGGTCAACGCGAAGGAACTCGTCGAGATGGACATCGATGGACTCGCGAACGAGCTCTACTCGATCTCTCACGAGAGTGTACTGGAGTGGCTAAGGCTCGTATCGGCAGCACTCGAGCGTGAGACCGACGTTGTCGCCCGGGTGCGCGACCTCGATCGGATGACCTCCGAACACCCGGACGCCTTCGGTGACGCTGCATTCGTTGCCTTCATGTCTCTTTTCTCTCCGGAAAACGCGACCGCATCAATTGACGCCGAGCTCTCGCAGCACGGGATCCCAGGTCGGCGCTTACTAGACGAGTGGGTCGAGGCGCCGACCACGCGCATGCGTGGCCCGGTCCACGTTGTTGGTGCGGACCTTCTTCCGGATGCGTTGACGAGCGAGCTTCCCTCGCACAATGTTTTTGTTCGGGCGATGCCGACGCGCCAGCTCCACATTACGGCAGGGAACTCGCCGCTCGTCCCACTCCTCTCGCTGCTTCGCGCCGTCTGGACGAAGTCGCCATGTGTGTTGAAGCTGCCGTCGGGGGCGGTTTTACCGGGCGGCCTGATAGCACTTATCGCGGCGACGGCTGCGCCGCGCCATCCGATCACCCAGCACCTCTCGATGGTGTACTGGCAGGGCGGCGATGAGAATGTCGAGCGGGTGCTCTTTTTTCCAGGCGCTTTCGATCGAATTGTGGTGTGGGGAGCGCCGGACTCGATTGCTTCGGTGCGCGCGCGCGCAGGGTTTACCAAGATCATTTGCTTCAATCCGCGCTACAGCGTGAGCTTCATCGGACGAGACGCACTGGGTGATGGAGATCTCGACGAGGTTGCCGCACGGGCAGTCTGCGATTCCATGGTCGAGAACCAGAAGGCATGCATTGCATCGCTCGTCCACTACATCGAGGGCAGTCTCGAGGACGCGGAGCGCTATGCCGCCGCGGTCGAGCGAGCTCTCGACCGTTGGGACGCACAAATGCCCCACCCATTGCTCAATCGCCACCGCGGCCTACTCAAACGCATCGAACGTGGGGTACTTCTCGATGCTCGTGTGCGCTTCCACCACGTGGACGGCGCGTTCCGCTCGGGGGTTGTGATCGCTCCGCACGATTTTGCGATCAAGGACCACCCGATGTGCCGGCTCATCGTCGTGCGTCCGGTATCGAACCTTGATGAGTGCTTGCGGTTCCTGCATCCGGGGGTCGCGACCGTCGGCATTTACCCTGACAGTTGCCGCGTGGCCTTACGTGATCGGGTTGCGGCGCGTGGGGTCAGCAACGTCGTTCCGCTCGGTCATGCTGGCGCAGCAGCGGCCGGCAGCTCGCACGATGGAATGCTCGTCTTGAGCGAACTCGTCGATTGGAAGAACGGTTGAGCGCAGCGCTTAAGAAGGGTTGAGATGTTGAGACGAATAGGTCTTCATTTCGAAGAATTCAACATAGCGACAATCTTTAAGGCAGTTGATCTGGGAGCCAGTCTATTGATCTGAGAGCCTATCTTGTTTCTGGCTCCATGAGTTATCCTTCGAGTTCCCTTCATCATGGCTCGGTACGCCTGGCGCGCGACCAGGTCAGAAGGCATGGCATTCATCTGAAACGCTCTATTGTTTTCTTGGCGTGAGACCTCTACAAATTCTGTGAGGGTGGGTCCCGGACAGCTCAATGTGACGGTGACGCCTGTTCCTTTCAGCTCGTAACTAAGAGCTTCAGAAAGGGAGTTTACGTATGCTTTGCTGGCATAATAGACCGCCATGAAAGGACCGGGCTGATTTCCTGCGGTCGATCCGACATTCAGGATTCTTCCTCTCTTGCTTCTAATCATGGAGGGAAGTAACCGATATGTCAGCTCGGTCAGTGCTCTCGCGTTCAAGTCAATTTGAGCGAGATTCAGCTTTAGAGAGACGTCGGAGAAACTTCCAAACTGTCCAAATCCCGCGTTGTTCACGAGGTACTCGATTTCGATTTGATGGTTTTCAAGATATTCGAGCACTCGGCCCGCTGACTCCGGCAATGTCAAATCCAAAGCAATGATATCTACTTTGACTCCGAAACCTGTTTCGAGTTCGCTTTTCAATTGCTGGAGACGCTTTTCTCTACGGGCTACGAGAACGAGGGAAGTCTTGTCCTTGGCAAAGAGTCTTGCGAATTGCGATCCCAGACCAGCGGAGGCTCCGGTTATAAGTGCAGTGTTGGTCATGGGGTAAGTGCTCCTTGTGTCATATCAGAACTCTCCCGTATCATATCGTCCAAGATTTTGTTCGGTGTGGATAGGGAATCAAATTGTCTGATCTCTCGACCGCTTCATGAGCCAAGACGGATCGCGTAACACGGTCATCGAGAGTCTCGGTGTCTACCTACCTCCGGAAATCGCTTCGACACGCGAGGTGCTCGCCGGATGCGGCAATATCTCGCGCTTGCAGCGCGGTGCGGCGATTCGCATTGAACAGCTTATCGGCATCAAAAACCGGCGCGTAGCCGCCGATTCGGAGCCGGCCAGCGAGATGGCTGCGAAAGCCATCCTGAATTGCATGGCGGTCTCGGACTGCCAGCCATCGGATATCGATCTTCTTATCTGCTGCAGCATCTCCCGCTACGCGGCGCCGAAGCATTATGTATCCGAGCCGGGCATTTCTGTCGGGCTTGCCGCCCAGTTCCAGTTCCGCAACGCCCTGGCGCTGGACATTTCGAACGGGTGCGCAGGAATGTTCACCGCGATCAGCATTGCGGACTCGCTCATTCAGTCGGGGCTCATCCGCGTTGCCTTGATCGTCAGCGGTGAGCACATCACCGACCTATTGAAGACCGCGCAGAAGGAGACCTCAGGCTATACGGATACGCGTTTCGCATGCCTCACCCTCGGCGACGCAGCCGCGGCGCTCATTCTGAAGGAGGCTCCCGACGGCCGCGCCGGCTTCCACGCTCTCGAGCTCTACACTGTGGCGCAATACTGCGAATGCTGCATCGGCAAGCCCACCCAAGCGAGCCATGGGGGCGCAATCATGTACACCGAGTCGGCGAGGCTGCTCGATGTTGCCGAAAACTACGCCATTCCGGATATCGTCCGTGCGCTGGAAGCTCTTCAATGGGGAAAGAAGGAGCTCGATCACCTTATCAGCCACCAGACAGCACAGAGGGCGATTGACACACTGTACGAGGTGAATCGCCTCGGCCAACGAGAGGTCCTTCACGAGGGCAACGTGGTCAACAACCTCTCCGAGCGTGGCAACACTGCAAGCACGAGCCACTTCGTTGCCCTCTGGGACAACATTCAGAACGGGAGGATCCGATCCGGCGATCGGCTGTTGTTTGCGGTGCAGGGATCCGGCATGACGATCGGCACCGCAGCGTACGTCCTAGACGATCTGCCCGACCGCGTCCGGTTTGGGGAGCATAACGGTCATGCCCACCCCGCCGCATCATCGCTGGGCCGCACGCGCGCGATTCTCCGGTGCGTTGTGCCGCGCGTGCGGATCGAGAGTCTCGGCATTGCGAACGGTGGCGGTCCCACTTCCGGCATGACGCTGGCGCAGCGGGCGATGGATGACTGCTTCGCGGCATCGTCGTACCGCAAGGAAGACGTCGAGCTCCTGATCTACGCGGGTGTGAACCGGGACGAGTTCATCGCCGAGCCCGCGATCGCAGCCTTGATCGCGGGCCGCTCCAGGATGAACGAGACCGGAGGGTTTCCCGTCCCCGGGAAGAAGACCTTCGCCTTCGACGTCTACAACGGATCGATGGGATTTCTGAACGCCTGTTATCTGGGCGCTGGGATGATCCGAGCGGGACGCGTCAAGTGCGTAATGATCGTGGCTTCGGAGATCGAGCCGAACGCGGCGCGTCCGGAATGGGACCAAATGGGTACCACCGCCGCTGGTTCCGCTGTGATTCTGGACGGTCCGGAGGATGGCCCTGCCGGACTCGGTCATTGTGTGTTCGAGTCGTTCACCGATCATCTCGGCGCGTTCACCTCGTGGCTCGCCACGAACCAGGGGAATCCGAGGATGCACATCAGGAAGCATGCTGACCTCGAAGCCATCTATCTGAAGTGCATCCCGCGGACGGTGGAGGAACTCCTAAGGTGCGAGCGCCTGGGGATGGAGGACATCAAGGTGATTCTGCCGCCACAGATCTCGAGGAGCTTCGTGCTCGGGCTGGCTGACGGTCTGAATGTCGAGACCGGCCGGTTCGTCGATGTGGCCGTGGACAGCTGCAGCCTGTCTTCCTCGTCGCTAGCGCATTCGTTCCAAAAAGTTCGCTGTGGCGGGGGCGTTGCTGCGGGGGATGTCGGACTAATGATCAGCGTGGGGAGCGGGCTTCAGGTGGGGGCGGCGACGTATTATTTCTGATCGACACGACGTCTTGGCGTGAATATCCTGATGGAAAGCCCGCCGGATCGTGGAGGAGATCTACGATCCGAGAATGTTTTTCGGCCAGACTCTGCGTGCTTTACTGCAAGACCGTCAATCCCTTTACGCTCGCTACCGAGGATGGAGGGAATAACTCTCTGCCAGGCGCCGACGGCGAGACCGCCTGCGGAAACGGCCTCTGGGAGGCTTCGAAATCGAGCGCCTCGATCTGTCGGTTGAACGTCTTTGAGGACGAGTTGGGAGAACTCGCCGAGGTGCAGGTAGTAGGCCATCATGGTTAGCACAGCCACGAGGGCGGCATGGTTGTGGACGGCGCAATCGAGCCCTGTCTTCCAGAAATGCCATCTCAGCGCCGGCCGGGTGAAGGTCATGCACCAGGCGAGGCGGCAGACGGCGCCAAACTCGCGACGGATCTCCACCAGCGATCTTTTCCCGGCGTGTTCTGGGGGCTTGAGAGCCCGGCCCATCGCGCGCACGCGACCGAAATAGGTCTCCGGCGCAAAAACGTGTTTCAGGACGGTTCTGTAATCCGCCAGGATCTCTCGCTTCGGCCGCAGCGTGATGAAGTTCAATCCGCCCGTGCATTGATCCCCCTTGTTGACTGGGACGGGAAGCATCCGGCCTTCCTTTCTCAATCGTCGCGACAGCTGGGTATCTTGCAGAGCGAACAACAGTCCGACCATGGCAACGGGAATGCTCATGGCCTCGATCGCTTCGATCATCGTCGGCGCGACGCGATCCTTCTCGGTATCGAATCCGATGATAAAGCCGGCGATGACGTAGATACCGGCGTCGTAGACTCTGTGGACACTATCGGTAAGGCTTCGCCGAGTGTTCTGTCTCTTCTGCGCCGACATCAAAGTTTCTGGATCGGGGCTCTCGATTCCGATGAACACCGCCTGGAAATTGGCGCCGCGCATCAGCTTCAGGAGTTCGGCATCGTCCGACAGATTGATCGATGCTTCGGTCTGGAACCGGAAGGGATAACCGCGCTTTTGCTGCCACGCAGTCAGGATGGGCAGAAACTTCTTGACAGCTTTCTTGTTGCCGATGAAATTGTCATCGACGAAGTTGACCGGACCTCGCCATCCCGCGGAATACAGAGCATCGAGTTCTGCGAGAATCTGCTCGCTCGTCTTAGCCCGCGGCACCCGGCCGTAAAGTTCGATGATGTCGCAGAATTCGCACTGGAAAGGGCAGCCGCGGGAATACTGGACGGTCATGGCAAGATAGTGGTTCAGGTTCAAAAGGTCGAAACGCGGCACGGGTGTCTTAGTAACGTTAACCTGAAATTTGACTCCCTGGAAGACACCCTGTTTCTCACCAGCGCACCATGCCGCGACGAACTGGTCGATAATCCCCTCAGCTTCTCCCATAACGAGAAAGTCCGCGGTGCGGTAGGAATCCGGGCTCGATGTGACATCGGGTCCGCCGATCACTACGGGCTTGCCGTGAAGGTGGGCACGATCGACAATCGCCAGCGTGTCGTTCTGCTGGAACAGCATGCCACCGGTCATGACCATGTCGGCCCAGTCCAGATCGCCGTCAGTTAGATATTCTGCATTGTTATTCACGAGCCGAACGTTCCACGCGGAGGGCAGCAGTGCGGCGACGGTGAGTAGGCCCAGTGGCGGCTCTGTGCACTTGGCGCCCAACAACTCACACAGCGGCTTATGGCTCCAGAACGAGTTCGGATTGAACCGCGGATACACCATTAACACGTTCGGGATCAGCGGAGTTGCCATGCGCGGAATGCTAGTCGCGCATCTTCGTCTATGTCAATAAGTTATATGGCCGCAAGAGCGGGGTAAATGCAAAGAAACAACGGGATAAGTTGTTTAGCTGGTGTTGAGGAGCGTCACCTTGCCGGGGCGATGTGCATTGCCGGCGTGGTCCCCGGCTTGCGCCCGAGCTCGCGCAGCGCACGCGCATGGCCGAGCCACGCGCTGAGCATGGTCGGGTGGACTGAATAGGTGATGCCGAACTCCTCGCACGTCTTGCGCACGATGGGCGCGAGCCGCGGGTAGTGCACGTGGGAGATGCGTGGAAACAGATGGTGTTCTATCTGATAATTCGTACCACCCACGTAGGCGTTGACCACCCGGTTGCCTGGTGCGTAGTTGACCGTCGCCTGCACCTGGTAAATCGCCCATTCGTTCCCGATGAGCAATGGATCACCCTCCGGGTGGGGGAAATCGGCCGCCTCGACCAGATGCGACGGCACGGAGACGCCCGCCGTTATCAGGCCCAGTGTCAACATGATGATGACAAACGCGATCAGCACCTGCCACCACGGGAACAACAGCATCGGTAGCGCCAGGATGTAACCGAAGAAGAAGAGCTTGCCGGCCACGAAGATGATGCGGTCGGATGGCGTCATCCTAGGATATGGGTGATATTGGTCGGTTCGGCCAGTGCAGAACACCAACGTGTCACGCCTCAAAAAATCAAACGCAGTTAAGGAATACAGCAGCGGGGCGTACCACATCTGAAGCCGGAAGAATGGCTTCCATTGCTGATGTGGGCTTAGGCGAATCAAGCCGCCCGTCTCCAGATCCTCGTCTCTCCCGCCAATGTTGGGATAGATGTGATGAGTATTGTGCCGCGCCCGCCACACAAAGCTGCTCGCGCCGAATAACTCCATCGTGAGGCCCATCAGCCGGTTGATGAGCGGACTATCCGAGTAGCCATAGTGGTTGGCATCGTGGCCGATGTTGAGCCCTATGCCGGCCATGGCGAAGCCGAGGGCGATGCATAATAAGGCATCTGCCCACAGCGGAAATCCTCCTAACAGAATGAGCAGATAGATCCCTAACCAGCAGGCAATGACGATTACGCTCTTGAGATACATCACAGGCACGTCACGGGCTGGCAGTTTGTTTTCTGCAATGAAGGCCCCCACACGCTCCGTCAGCACCTTGCGGAAGCCGTGTTGTTGAGTAAAGAGGACTGCCTTCATGGGGTGATCTGTCAAGACGGACAAGTGGCGGCTCCTCTCTTAGATTGGATGGCCGATGTTACCGCCCGCTAGGTGTGCAGACGGTTAACCTGGCGCAAGCCAGGCAGATGCCCATAATCATCTCATAATCATCCTTGTTCCGACGCGGCAGGATGCTGAATCCATGCGCCGATTGCCCAGTACGCGTTCGTTATTCCTGAACGGTGTAATCACCCGCGGGCAGAGCCATCCAGCCGCGCAAGCGGAGTGACAGCGCTGGCACGCCCACAAACGCCGTCGGCTCAGCTAGAATTTCGATGCGACGATCGTAAGAAAATGGCCAGAAGAAGTCAGAAGAAACATCATGACGTTACGGTTGTGCTTCAATCGTGGAGTGACCGCGAATGAGGATGGTTCTGCCGATCCTGGTCCACAAGGAGAACAGGTTGATTGCTGGCGTCCTGCTCTTCGCGGCCGCGGCGATTCTTTACCTGACTTCGAATCATTTCCATATCTTCAGACCGCGGCTCTTGCCGCTGTCTCGCATTGACGCGGCGGTGCCTTTTGTTCCTCAAACAGTCTGGCTTTACGTGAGTGAGTACTTCTATTTCGTAGTCATTTACTGGAGCTTTCGGGACATGTTGAATTTGAACAGATTCATATATGCTGTCTTCGCACTTCTGGCCGGGTGCGTTTTGGTCTTTTGGCTTTGGCCAACAGTCATTTCTCGGGACTTGTTTGCCTTGCCGGAGAATCTCGACCCAGTTACGCGTCTGGTCCTGACGGCTCTCAGGCGAGTCGATAGTCCCACAAATTGCTTTCCAAGTTTTCACGTGGGCAGCGTGTGTCTCTCCTGCTTTATTATTTCGAGCGAAGGACGTTGGAAATTCCGATTCTTCCTGGCCTGGGCGATAGGCATCTCCCTCTCCACTCTTACGTTGAAGCAGCATTATTTCGTCGATGTCGTCTCCGGGTTCTGCCTGGCTGTGATTATCTATTTTGTTTTTCGTAGGGCCCGCTTCGAATTCGTGCCGATCACCGGTCAGGGCGCAGGTCGGTGAATCATTCCCGACACCAGACGCGAATGGCCCAAACACGAGCCATCCGCGCGGTTGCGATTGCGAGTTAGCAGGTCCACTCGGTCCTCAGCTTTCGTAGCCCAGCTGGAAGGGATTTCCGCCCTGCGTCGCGATCAGGAACCATCCAGTGGCGCCGATGTGTTTCGATGGGCCGTAGGTGTAGCCGAAGCCGGTGTCCATCACACTGGTTGACGCCAGCAGGCCTTCCCCGAGGGGAATGGTTGCGCCGTTGACGGTTTGTCCTTCGCCCAGTTCTGCTTGCGCCGTCTCGCAGGTATTCACAAACTTGGCCGCGGTCTGGAAGTCCTGCATGCGGCCATGAAAGTTGTCTCCGCCGGCGAAGGTGCGGGCGATGAGCGCCGCGATGGTGTGGGAGGTTCCCTCCAGCCACACAGCATTGGGATCGTAGGTTGGCGTGACGAGGCTGGCTGTATCGAAGACCATGCCGGTGAAGGATTCGCTTCCTGTCAGGTTGCTGTCGCGAGACGCCGCCGTATCCGTGGTCTGCAGGTTGGCGATCGCCCAATCGACGGTCTGCTTGTATTTGTTGTCGAGCAGAGCAAGATAGGACCAGGTCTGGCAATCCTCGGGAACCGGAGAAGGGTTGATGGTGATCTGGTCCGCGTCGGTGCCGGTATAGAAGTAGCTGTCGGTTGCGTTGTACATCGCCAGCACAAAGCTCAGGGCGTGCCCGGCGAGGTCCTTCCAAGACGCGCCATTCAGCGCCGCGCCGTGGTGCGTCAGCTCATCCAGCATGGTGAAGAAAGCATAGGTATCGATATTGTGTTCCGTCGACTTGCCGTTGGGCGACGCCTCGGACTGGTTGCTCGGGTTGACAATCGTGCCGAAGGAATAGCCGCCTGGCCCGAGTGTGTTGTAGGTATTGGTGACGATCCAGTTGGCGACGCCGAGAGCCGCAGTCAGATAGCCCTCGCCGCCGGTGCGGCGATAGAGCTGCGCCAGCGCCATCCCTGCCCAGGCCTGGTCGCCCACCGCGCTCGAGTAAAAGTAGAAAGGAAAAGCCGCCGGCGTAATGTATTCGCCGCCCGCTGAAGGTTGATTGACGAAGTAGGCCTGTGCGAAGCGGCCATCGTTGATTGGAAAATTGCTGCCCTGCGCATAAATCAGGCCCTGACCCAAAACCTCGGCGCGGGCCAGAGAGTCGCGGCTTCCCTGGAGCAGGTAGGCGTGGATCGAGACAGCGTTGTCATAGGTGAAAGCCGTCGATTCCAGCCCCGACTGATCGGCGTAACTCTGAATGAGCCGCACGGTAGCGCCGGTGGCATAGGCATCCATCATCGTGTTCTGGAATTCGATCGCCTTTTCGATAGACTCAAAATAGATTTTGGCATCTTCGGGCTGGGTAGCGGCGCTTGCCGGAGCTGCATTCGCAACCCGCGTGAGGCTGAGGGGAACGACGCCCGCTAGGGTTGCCGCTCCAATTCCAAATCCAAAGAATCTCCTTCTTGATATTGCGCTCATCTTGCTCATGTTTCTGATACCTCCCGGATGGGCATTTTGTTACGGAAGGAAAGTACTCGACGGACATCGCGAACGTCAACACGCAGAGGAAATCATTTCGTGTATCGCGACGTAATTCAGCGCGTCATGGATCTGTGCGTTTCAGGGTTTCATATGCCTACTAGTGAGCGATTGCTTGCGACCGCCGTCTCCGTACTTCTTAGCTTGATTTACCGGTTCGTCGATACGCAGTACTTCTTAGCTTGATTTACCGGTTCGTCGATACGCAGGACCTGATCGTCGATTTCGGCTCGCATTGCGTCGCACAGCAATGCACAAAAGTCCAGACCAAACCGACACTACAACCGACACCAAAAAACCGACACCAAAAGTTTCATCTTTTTTGATGCGTCCAGGCAATCCGCCCTTGAGAGAACAGCGCGCGAGATCCACATATGCAAAATATACGATGCAATCGCATATTTTGCACGGATTGGGATCAGGAGGCAGGTTGGTTCGTGGTCGATCTGGCTCAGGAAAAAATTGACGAAGAGAGGGCACCCCGATTCCTACACGGACACTCTGGCAACGACGCGGCGGGTCGATTTCACTTGAGATTATACGAGGCCCACAGAGACGAGAATCTGTTCAAGGTTTGACCGAGATCCGGATCACTTGTACCGTGTCTTCACTGCATGCGATGCAACCAAAATGCTGAGTCAGCAAGATCGAAAAGAGGAGACTATCAATGATTTCTTCAGGCGATGTGTGCCCAACCTTTGAAACCGCCGACTGTTGCTTGCGCTCCTTTCTCTCCCGGTTGCGTTCGTTGATGGCATCGTGAAGCGGATGGCATCCAGCGTTTTCGACCCTTTCGTTAGATCCGTCGCTCGATGTCACCCAGTACGGGCACACCTCGTGGAAGATTCGCGAAGGCTTTGCCCAGGCACGATCTACGAAATTGTTCAGACTCCCGACGGCTACATGTGTCGAGGCACAGAGTCCGGCCTCCTGCGCTTCGATGGCGTTCGCGCTGTGACGCCCCCCAAATCGTCAATCAGATATCCGTCGAACAGGCATCGATCAAACGGCTTGCCGATATCTTGCGCTACGGCTGGTTCTCACTATTTTGTCAACAAGAAGCTGTATGCTGTTCGTGCTGCGCTGGCAAGGAAGAGATCTCGGGCAGGTTTCCAAGCGATCGAACCATTGCCGAGGCGCGGCCGATATCTGGAAGGTGGAACCATGCCAAGAAACCTAAGAATAGATTCGCCGGCGAGCCAACCGAAAGAGAAGATCTCACCGCTGGCGGGCAAGCCGGCGCCGAAAGAGATGCTGATCGATGTCGCAGGCCTGGAGAAGGAGTATTTCGAGCGCCATCCCGAGATAGGCGATCCGAGCCAGATGGTTAGCTTCGGCACAAGCGGCCATCGGGGCTCGCCGTTGCATGGCACGTTTACCGAGGCGCACATCCTGGCCATCTCGCAGGCCATCTGCGACTACAGGCACGAACAGGGGATTGACGGGCCGCTTTATATGGGGAAGGACACCCACGCGTTGTCCGCGCCGGCGCAGCGGACGGCGCTCGAGGTGCTTGCGGCGAATGGCGTGGAAACGATCATTCAGGAAGGCGACGGCGTTACCCCGACGCCTGTGATTTCGCGCGCCATCCTGGTTTACAACCGCAGGCGAAAAGAACACCTCGCGGACGGCATAGTCATCACGCCGTCGCACAATCCGCCCGAGGATGGCGGTTTCAAGTACAACCCGCCGAACGGTGGTCCGGCTGATACCGACGTGACTCGCTGGGTCGAGACGCGGGCGAACGAGCTTCTCAGAGCCGGGAACGCTGGTGTGAAGCGTGTTCCTTTCCCCACCGCGATCAACGCGGCTTCTACCCACCAGGAAGATTTTGTTCAACCGTACGTTCGCGACCTTAAAAACGTCGTCGACATGGACGCGATTCGCGGGGCCGGGTTAAAACTGGGCGTCGATCCTCTGGGAGGCGCCGCGCGGCCGTATTGGGAACCGATCAACTCCATCTATGGATTAGATATCGCCGTCGTCAACCCAGTCATTGACCCGACGTTTTCGTTCATGACCGTCGACCACGACGGCAAGATCCGCATGGACTGTTCCAGTCCGTACGCAATGGCCAGCCTCGTTCGGCTGAAAGATGAATACCAGGTCGCCTTCGCCAACGATCCGGACTCGGACCGGCATGGAATTGTCACTCCCTCCGCTGGCTTGATGAACCCGAACCATTATCTGGCGGTAGCCGTCGGCTATCTGCTCACCCATCGCCCACAGTGGCGAGCAGATGCAGCGGTAGGAAAGACGCTGGTGAGCAGCAGCATGATCGATCGCGTCGTGCAAAAGCTCGGGCGCACATTGTGCGAGACACCAGTGGGCTTCAAGTGGTTTGTGCCGGGTCTTTTCGATGGCTCATTCTGCTTCGGAGGAGAAGAGAGCGCCGGAGCGAGTTTTCTTCGACTTGACGGAACGGTGTGGAGTACCGATAAGGACGGACCGATCATGGATCTGCTGGCCGCAGAGATCACAGCTCGCACAGGCAAGGATCCGGGTGAGCACTACCGCGAGCTTACCCAGGAGTTCGGCACTCCCTACTACACGCGCATCGATGCAGCCGCCACCCCGGGGCAGAAAGCAAAATTGCAAAAGCTCTCCCCGGATGCAGTGAAAGAGTCGAATATGGCGGGCGAGCCAATCACGGCGAAGCTGACTTCCGCCCCAGGAAATGGCGCTCCCATCGGCGGCTTGAAAGTTATGGCGGCTAACGGGTGGTTTGCGGCAAGGCCGTCAGGTACAGAAAACATTTATAAGATCTACGCCGAGAGCTTCAAGAGCCAGTCACACCTTGATACGATCGTCAACGAAGCCCAGGATATAGTCAACAATGCCTTGGGCTAGTGGTTGGAGACCCCAAGACAAGCTGTGTGGACTCAACCCATCTAAGTGTGCCCAAAGTGGGCCAAACCGTCGTGGACGTCGAAGAATTTGCTGAACATTCTGAACTTCTTACGACGCGTGTCTGTGCGGGCGGCTGCGGCAGAAGCCCATTAAAATCAACGGGATTCTGCGGGTTTGACAGGGTAGCGTAGTCAACTCCTAATCGACAGGTTGAAGGTTCGATTCCTTTCGCGTTCACCCCTCCCGCGCCGGCCAACTGCCGGGTTTTGGCGCTCTGGCGAAAGTAGTATTCGTTGACCTGGCCGCCCGCGGCGGCAGCACGATCTCTCTAAAATCCGCAGCCGTTTGGAATGGCGGGTAAAGACAGAAAGCAGCATCAAGCAGCATCGGGTTCCCACTTCTTCAGGTGAGATTGCCCGCAGTACGAAAGTCGATCAAAAGGGGCGCAACGTACAAATCACGTACAAAACTAAGCGTCAGTTTTGGCTACTGATAATACGTAGCTTAGAGTTGGTGGAGGCGGCGGGAGTCGAACCCGCGTCCGAAATCGATGACAACAAAGAGACTCCATGCTCAGTCGCGTTCCGGAGACTTCGCGCTACGCGCTCAGAACGGACAAGGTGCGCGCAACGCTAGCCTGTGGATCTCGTTCTCAAAACCCAGACATAGCATTGAGAACCAGCCCGCTGTGCGACGTTCTTTGGCGGCCCACGGGCGAAGCCACCAAGAACGGCAACTTAACTAATTAAGCTGCGTATGCCAGATTGGTGTTGGCAATTGTGTTTTTCCAGGCGATTACGGGTGCCCAGACCCCGGCATGCCTCTTTGCCGCAAGCAATTCCGTCGAAACCGTGACGCCCCCATCGAGTGGGTTGTCCGATGTTGCCGGAAAACCTTACCGCTGCTTGTAGTTTACGCCCAATTGGCGCCTGTTGCTGGAGCAAATCCTGCCCGCAATCGTCTACTCGCCGTGCGTCTTGCCGGTGGAACCAGTGGAGACAGACGCGATCGTCTGCAGGTCGATCGACTCAAACTCCTTGCGTTCGATGCCGGCGCGAATCTGTTGCGGGGTCATCTTGCGCTGGGTCATGACGTAGGCGTAATGCTCTTCTTTGGCGCAGGTGGAGCACTCCGCGCCGTGGGTTCCTTCGAAGCAGCTGTGCAGGCTGTTGTGACCCAATGCGCGATCGCAGCGGCAGTAGCAGGGAAGCTGGAAGAGCACTGGCTGGATAGTCGCCGCTTCCTGATAGACCTTAACCTGCCAGGGGTAATGGAAATTGTCTCCCGTCAACTGGCTTCCGGAGAGAATTGGCGGCAGCTTCGTGCCTTTGGCCGGCGGTTGGGCGTTATAGGCGGGAATGTCGTAGGCGGGATTCGTCCATTGGGCGTATCCGGCAACGGTGAGTGTCGCAATCAGGAGGCCCCAGGCACCCTGAACCAGCAAGCGTTTCATAATGACTCCTGGAGTAGTGTATATGGGAGAACATCTGGAGGGGAGGGCGGCCGAAAGCTGTATCTGCCATACTCAAAAAAAAGGCGGCACGATCGGTCTTTTGAATCGTGCCGGGAGGCCAGTGACGCAACTTATAAACTTGTCGAGATAAGGAGAGCGCTGCTCAATCACTTATCTGAAGTTCATCTTACATACGTATAGATGGATAAATCCAGAAAAAAGTTTCTATATTCGGAAGATTTATTTCTTTCTTCAGAGCATTCGGCGCTAGTTTTGCCCGTTTGTTCAATGTAAGTTATTGATAATGAAACAGATATTTCTCTATTCGGAAACTTTTGCTTGGCTGGGGTGCGCTGAGATAAAAATCCATCGAAAGAGATAGATGGTGCCATTTCTACGGTTCTGCGTATTAAATCGGATATTTCCCGCTCCGGGACGGAGCCGCGGACGGCCTGAATGAAGACTTTTGATTCGACGATGCATCAATACTGAAACATATGCCGAACGAAAATGATTCTCCGAGCCCAGGCAAGAACTTGAGCGGTATAGCCCGGGCAGCGATGTGGCTGGGTGGAAGCGCCTTGTTCGGTTCGCTGGCCCTGGTGCTGTGGAACCGGCGTGCGCTCAGGAGCATGCATGAGGCTCCCGAGGTCCCGGAGGAACTGATCATCCTCCCTGACGACGATATCTACTGAGCGAGTGTCCGCTCTCAACGGGGCCGGGCTGCTGTAGCCAAGAGTCGAGGAGGGAGACCTAAACCAAGGTTTCTAAACTAAAGAATCGATAACGCCGGCGAGCTTGAAATCTCGTTCGGTCAACCCTCCGGCGTCATGCGAAGAAAGCGCCAGGCGGACCTTGTTCCAGCGAATGTCGATGTCCGGATGATGGTTGGCCTTTTCCGCTGCTTCAGCGACCCGGTTCACAAAGGCGATCGCGGCCGGGAAGTCGTCAAAGGTGAGGGTGCGCTGGATGTTGTCTCCGGCGAGATGCCAGACGGGCAATAGGGCGAGCTTTTCGGTGACCTGAGCGGTGGTTAAGAGCGGCATGGGTGGTGTCCTCTCTTGAGCGTGCTTTAGCGATTGTGAAGGCTTTCGCTCAGCGCTATCGAGGCGACGCCTTTTGGCAGGTCAATCTCCGCGCGCAGGTCGCCCCATAGCTTATCGGGAAGTTCTCGAAAGACGGCGACGATCGCCGGGTCGAACTGGGTACCGCTGCAGCGCTCGATCTCGCGTCGCGCCTCGGCGAAAGGCTTGGCTTTACGATAGGGGCGATCAGAAGTAATTGCATCCAGCGCATCGGCGATCGCGAAGATTCGGGCGCCAATGGGAATCTCATTGCCTCTCAGGCCTCGCGAGTACCCGCTGCCGTCATAGTGTTCCTGGTGGCTGAGGACGATCTCCGCGGCCTGTTCCAGAAACGGGATCTTCTTGAGCATGGTGTAGCCGCGAACGCAATGCTCGCGCATCACTGCCTGTTCCTCGGGAGTAAGTCTGCCCGGTTTAGCGAGAATGGCATCGGGAATCGCCATCTTGCCGATGTCATGCAGGAACGCGCCGCGTGCGATCACTTTCACTTCGGAGGCGTCGATGTTCATTGCCCGGGCGAGCACGATCGAATAAGCGGTGACCCGCTTCGAATGTCCCTCGGTTTCCGCGTCTTTTAGGTCGAGCGCGTTACCGAGCGCCTCGAGAGTGATGTCATAGGAGCGCTCGAGGTCGGCGATTGCCCGACGGAGCATATCGGTTCGCGCTTCGACGAGCTGCTCCAGGCTCAGGCGATGCTGTGTGTCGCGGCGGTCGAGTTTACGATGCTCGAGTGCGCGGCGGACCGTGCTCAGCAATTGCTCCTGTCCGATGGGTTTGAGTAGATAGTCGTAGGCGCCCTTCTTCATAGCGGAGACAGCGACGCCGATGTCGTGGACACCAGAGATCATCACGACCGGGGTTTCCGGGCGGACCTGCTTCAGAGTATCGAGCAAAGTCAGCCCGTCGCCGTCCCTCAGGACGACATCGAGCAGGACCAAATCGAACTGAGTCGTATCGGCGAAATGATGCAAGGCATCGAGACGATCTCTGGCGACCGCAGGGCCGAAGCCTGCGATATGCAGCGTAGCGCTGATGGCGGCGCTTACACTTGCGTCGTCATCGATAACGAGAATGCGCTCGGTTGATATCGGTTTCTTCCTTCCCATGATCTTCCACGGCGAACTTGAAGTGCTTGGTGTTCCACCATCGCATTCAGTGTTGAGTTTTACCTAGGTTCACGAAGCGCCGCAAGCAGGAGAGCAAGAATCCTGCCCTTCGCGATTTGCGGTGCAGGGAACAAAATATTGCCGATGCGTGCGGAAAGCTAAGAACCCCGTTCTGCAACTCTAGTCTACAACTCTGGGCATCCTTGCGGTGCGTCGGATACCCGACGCACCGTCACCGAACCGGGGGCGGTTGTGGAAACGTGCGCGTTGCGGCGAAACGAGTATTCTAGGCAACATAGCAACGCTCCATCGTCAGGCCATCCGGAACCAACTGACCCGGCGTAGCGTATCCCTTGGGCATGAGCTGCGCAGGGGTTATTTCCTGGAATCATTTCGGAGGAGATACAGTCGGGGTGAAACCCGGCAAGGCGGGCCGGAGCAAGAAGACGGTTGGCACTGCGGAGAAGAGCGTCGTCGCCGAACCGATTGCGGCCCTGCGACAGGGAACGCAGGTTGCGGGGAAACAGATTGCGGGGAGCGAGCGTTCCCGGCCCGGCCCTATGGCCGGTATCGAGGAGAGGCGTTTGGAAGTCGACTGGGCGATAGTGGTCCGGCGGTGTCTTGATGGCGATTCGGCGGCCTGGGCTGAATTGGTCAAGGCGCAGCACCGGCGCGTCTATGGCCTTTGCTACCGGTTTACCGGCTCCTCGCAGGATTCCGAAGACCTGACCCAGGAAGTCTTCCTCAAGGTGTATGGAAACCTGGCGAGCTTCGATCTTTCGCGGGGAAGCTTTCCAACCTGGCTGACGACGCTGACCCGCAACCTCCTGGTCGACCATTTCCGGCGCGGGCGGCAGCAGCGGGCGACCGATTCACTCGACGCTGGATGGGAAGATTCAAGCGAACTGCAGATATCCGATCGTCTGGCCGACCAGAAGCCCAGCCCTCACCAGCATGCGGCGGCGCGCGAGATTGAGCGCATGGTGCAGCAGGCACTCACGAAAATTTCCCCGGAACTGCGCGAAGCGGTTATTCTGCGTGATCTGCAAGATCTTGACTACAAGGAGATAGCCCAGGTGCTTCGGATTCCCGAGGGCACGGTGAAATCGCGCATCAGCCGCGGTCGGGCGGAACTGGCAAGGTTGCTTGAACGTAATAAAAGGCAGGTGGTCTAGATGTCAGAGCATAGTCAAAATAATCCAACTGCAGGGAAAATCGGCGTGTCGCCCGCCCACAAATTGAGCTGTGAAGAATGGGAGGCGCTGCTGGTCGACTATCTCGACGGCGCACTACCGTTGGGAGATGCAGACGGCTTTCATGCGCATCGACAGAGTTGCCCGGCGTGTGCGGAGATGTTCTCCCATGCGGGACAGGGTCGTGAGTGGCTGAACTTCCTGCGCGTCGAACCAGCCGCGCCTTCAACCTTGGTGGCCCGCATTCTGGCTCAGACCAGCGGCGCCGGGGCCAGGCCCAGCATTGGCGGAGAACTTGCTCCGGCGGCGGCGGTGCCAATTCCGGTAGCGCCGGTGTTGCCCTTCTGGAAGCGTGGCGGATTTGGATTCGCCGGTCGCCAGATGGCGCAACCCCGTCTGCTGATGACTGCGGCGATGGCCTTCTTTTCCATCACGCTTACATTGAACATGGCCGGTGTCAGGCTGAGCACGATCCGTCTGGCCGATTTGAACCCCTCTTCGCTGGGGAGCAATCTCAACAAGCAGTACCACATGGCCAGCGCGCGCGTCGTTCGTTATTACGACAACCTGCGGTTTGTTTACGAGATGGAGGCGCAAGTAAGAGACTTCCGCCGCAACGTCGATCTCAACAATAGCGTTCCCGCCGATAAGCCGGCACAGACTGCGCCGGAGGTTACTCCACAGGATGGCGGGCACAAGAACGGGGGAAAGTCCCAAGTCCCAAAAAACCCAACAAACCCGAACCAACACAGCGCGATGCTGTGGGGCGATCGGGTCGACGCGGCCATGAGATATCCGCTGGGGGAGCTGGAGGCTACGCCCGAGTCGCTCCTGAATCATCACGAAATGGAACTGCAACACTCCGAGAGCAGCATCGAAACGACTGATAGCAGAGCAGCGGATCAAGCAGAAAGAGGAATCGCATGAACTGCATCAATCACCCCCAAACTCCGGTAGCGTCGTATTGTCAGAACTGTGGCAAGGCGTTGTGCGCTGAATGCACACGCCCGGTAGGTGGCTTCGTCTATTGCGAGCAATGCCTGACTGCCAGGGTTGGAGCTCCCAATGCACAGCCGGGAGGTCCGTTCCCGCCGGGAGTTCCGGTTCCTTCCTCCGGGCCGAACCCGGCGCTCGCCACAATCCTGGGCGTCATTCCCGGTGTTGGCGCGATGTATAACGGACAGTTCGTGAAGGCCATGATTCATGTGCTGGTCTTTGTCATCCTGATCGCCATCACCGACCAGCACGACTTCTTCGGATTCTTTATTGCTGCCTGGGTGCTGTATCAGATCTTCGACGCCAACCAGACGGCCAAGGCGCGACGCGATGGTTTGCCGCTTCCGGATCCATTCGGGATCAATGAGCTGGCGAATCGGCTCGGAAACCAATATCCGCCATCCGGCCCCCCCGGGGTAGCTCCTGGGACCGTCCCCGGCGCCGCGCCAACGAGCGGTGTTCCCCCGGTGGGATATCCACCGTATCCCCCGCCGCCAAATCCCCCAGCGGCCTCGTTTGTGGGCGGAAGCTACGCTCCTTATTCGCCGCCAGCCACGCCCTTTACTGCGCCGCCCGGCGCACCCTTTCCGCCGACACCACCTTTTCCCGATGTGCCGCCGTCCTTTCACGACGCCGCCCGTCGGAGTGAACCGGTCGGAGCAATTGTGCTCATCGTCCTCGGCCTGCTGTTTCTTTTTGGGACTCTGGGCATCTTCAGCTTCCGTTGGATTGGTCACGGTTGGCCGCTGATTATTATCGGCATCGGAGTATGGCTTTTCTTCAAGCAGGCGCGGAGAACTCTTCCGCCGGGAGGTGGACAATGACTACCTGGCTGCTTATCAGGAGACTTCGCGGTCCGGCCTTCTTGCTGCTGGTTGGAATAACGGCATTGCTGAACCAGTGGGACATTCTCAGCTTCGGGCGGAGCTGGCCGCTGTATCTGATCCTGTTCGGGGTGATGAGCCTTGCTGAACGTGCCGCTCTGTCCCAGGCCCAAATGGATGCCTTTGACCCGATCACCGGCCAACCGCGCACGCCGGATGCGACAATCTACGGCGGTCCTGGATCGTCGATCGTTCCCGCGTCGTCTTCTTCAGCGCCGGGGCCGGATTCCGGCACAGGGAGGTCGTAATGGCTGCCTCGCCTCCGCCGCATCCACCGCCTTCCCAAGACCCCAGGGAACAGCAGAAGGCCTACTGGCGCGCACAGAAGGATGCCTACCGCACGCAGCGCGATTATTGGAGGTCGCAGCGTCGCGACCAACGGTACTACTGGCGTTCAATGCACCGCCCCTCGATCGTTGGCCCCGTTGTTCTGCTCGCCTTCGGAATTATTGCTTTGCTCATCACCTCGGGAAAGCTGAGCGCTCCTTACTTCTGGGACTGGTTCATCCGGTGGTGGCCGGTGCTGCTGGTCGGGGTGGGATTGGTTTCGCTGCTGGAGTGGTTTCTCGATCGCGGCCAGCCCTACTATCGCAAGACCGGAAGCTTCGGCATCGTTCTGCTGATTTTTATCCTCGTGGGGATCGGTTATTCGCAGCGCCATGTCAACGATTGGTCGCGCCAAATCGGCGTTGATAATCCAGGCGACTGGCCGAGCTTCATGGGTGAGGAACACGACCATGACGCTGACAGCAATGTCTCGATTCCAGCCGATGCTTCCGTCCAGGTGCAGAACCCGCGGGGCGATGTGACTATCACCGGTTCGGGCGATAACCAGCTGCACGTCCATGCTCACCAGGTAGTACGTACGAATTCGGACCACGATGCCGAGAATACGTTTCCGATTCTAGATCCCAAGGTCACGGTCAATGGCAGCAGCGTTTTGGTAAAGGTCGAGGGACGTCCAAACGGCAGCGCCGATCTGACCATCGAGTTGCCGGTCGGCGCTTCCACCGATATCACCGCGGGGCATGGCGATGTTTCTGTCGAGGGCCTCAAGGGCGCGTCGAACGTCACCGCCAACAATGGCGATGTGAAGCTCGACAGCATGGGCGCAAGCATTCACGTGCACATGAGCAAGGGTGACTTCTCGGCGCATGAGATTGCCGGATCTGTTGCTTTGGATGGCCACGTCAGCGACGTGACTGTCTCTGAAGTCGGCGGCTCACTCGCGATGGATGGTGAGTTCTTCGGCGATACCCACCTGGAGCAGATCGCTTCGACGGTTCACTTCCATTCCAGCCGCACCGACCTGGATCTTGCGAGGCTGGCCGGCGACTTGACCATGGACTCCGACGATTTGCATATCGGGCAGGCGGTCGGTCCCCTCCGCATTATTACGCGCTCCAAGAATATTGAGTGCTCCCAAATTTCCGGCGACGTTCATATTGAGAATACGAACGGCGAGGTTAATGTGACCGCCGTCGAGCCGCTAGGGAACATCCAGATCACCAACGCGAGCGAGCCGGTGACCTTGACTTTGCCCCCGAACGCGAGCTTCTTGATCAGCGCCAATGCCGATGACGGTGACCTGACCTCTGATTTCAACCTAAATGTGAGTGGTGACGACAACCACCGCAATGCCAATGGGACGGTGGGCAAAGGCGGTCCGAAGATTGATGTGAATGTCCGCCACGGAGACATCTCAATCAAGAAGGGCGACATGAATATGCCGCCACTGCCTCCGCTTCCGCGAACGCCGGCCGTGCCGAAGGTTCCGGCCCCACCTTCGCCGTCTGGCCCGGTGAAGCATCTGCGGCCGTCGCCAGATGCGAAGCCGGAGCCGAATGTGCTTTAGGAAGAAGCAAGCCGCTCAGCCAGCCGTTCGTGGACGATTCCTTCAACCCGCTCGATCACCTGTTCGAGCGTAAGAGTGGTGGAGTCGATCACAACAGCATCTAGCGCAGGCTTGAGCGGGGACAAGGCGCGGGTGCGATCTCTTTGATCGCGTTCGCGAATTTCTTTAAGCACCGATTCGGGTTTGACTGTCGTAGCAGCTGGCGTGGACTCGATCTGTTCATAGCGGCGCTGGCTTCGGACTTCCGGGTCGGCGTCGAGAAAAATCTTCACGTCGGCGTCAGGGAAGACGGCGTTGCCGATGTCGCGACCCTCCATCACGATCCTTCCACTCTCGCCCAGTTTGCGTTGCAGGTCGACCATCCATTTGCGTATCGCGGGATGAACGCTCACCCGTGACGCCGCCTCGGTCACTGGAGTATCGCGGAGACGCGAGGTAACCTCGACCCCGTCGAGAGAGACACGGTTGCCACTCTCTGAAGCTTCCAGCCGAATCGATGTGCTCGCTGCGAGGCGCTCGAGAGCGTGGGCGTCATCTGGCGAGACTTGGTGTTCGAGGGCTTTCAGAGCAAAGGCACGGTACATAGCGCCTGTCTCGAGATTGAGCAGGTGGAAGCGTTTGGCGAGTCGCGCGGCGACTGTGCTCTTGCCCGCACCAGCTGGTCCGTCGATGGCGATGATGATGCGCTTGGTATCGGTCATCCCGCAGACTCAGGCCGCTTCTTGAACTTTCCCGGTGGACGGCCACCCGGTTTTGCTCCGGATACTGGACGTGGTCGTCCGCTTCCCGCACCGGACCGTCCACTGCCCGGCTTCGGGCTCTGCCCAAAACCAGGCCGCGCACCCGTTCGCGGTGGGCCGCCGGTGCTTCGGCCTGAGGGCTTGAATCCCGAGCCGCCTGGTCTTCCGCCGGGCTTGAATCCGGACCCTGATTTGTGAAACGGCTTTGCTCCCACAGGCCGCCCTGATGGCGGTCGAGCGGCACCCGTTGACGGGCCCGAGGGTCTGCCCGGTCGAGGCGAATAGGGTCGGGACTCACCTGTGCGAGGCCGCGTGGAGGAGAATCCTCCTGCTCTCGGCTGTCGAGGCGTGAACTTGCGATCTCCCGGTGGCGGGCCGTCTTCGCGGCGAGGCCTCTGAAAGGGACGAGTCCCCTCGGGTCGGCTCCCAAAGCGCGGCGCCCCGGTGCGCGATGGAGGCCGCGAGCCAGCCGCGGTGGGACGGCCCCCTGAAGGACGAAAGGGTGGGCGGGCGTTAGAGCTTCTGCCGGCGACTGGACGACTCCTATCGAAAGGAGGCTTCGATCCCGTAGCCGGGCGAAAACTGCCTGGCTCGCGACGGGCCGCAGGGCGCGGAGATGGGCGTTGGTCAGCGCCTTCGGTCTTCCGTGGGCCGAATCTTGCCGGCTTGCCCTTCTGGTCGGGACGTCCGCCGGGCAAGTCTCTCCAGCGTGTCTTCTTCGGCGTGCCATCGGGCCGCAAGCCGGTGCCCGGCTCCGAATTTGGTGCGGGCCTTTCGACGGGCGACGATGATCTCGGCTTAAACGGCCGAGTTCCACCGGCGGGCGGACGATAGCTACCGCCCTCGCGTCTGCGCGGATAGGGGTAAGCGCCAGCCGCTGGACGAAAGCCGCTTTCGCCAGTTCGTTGCGGAGGACGGCCGGGCCGCTTCTCGAATCCGCCTGAGGCTGCTGCCGCGGGCCGCTTATAAGCGGGCCGAGGCGAAGAGCCACCCGCGCTCCGCTGCAACTTTGCCTCCATACTCTGCGGAGAGGTTGGGTGCGGACGGCGGACAATCTGTTTGGTCGCGGGCTCGAAGACGCTCGGCAAAGGCTTTTCCGCCTCGGGAAACTCGGGCAGCGATCCCTCGACGTAAAGCAGTGATTGCGTCTCCATCTGGATGAGGGAAAGCTGGCGCGTCGCCGTCAGTCCGCGAACGACCTCGCGCACCTTCGACCGCGAGGCCAACGGCGAAAGAAAAGATTCAGCGTCGTCGCCGCTCGCGGCAACGACCGATTGCAGATAGACCGAGGCCAGGACCGAGAGCGCCGTCACCTGCGACATGCCTATGCCGGAGTTCATCGCCTTCTGGTGGCGCGACTGCAAGGGTTCCCAGAGAGTCTCTTGTCCATCGGTCTGATAGAGAGGAACGACGCGCAGCGAAGCCCACAGCTCGTGGAGCCCGCGAAGTACGGCGGCCTCCGTCAGCTCCTTGCCGAGTTCCTCCTGGATTTCGCTTGCCGTCAATACGCCACGGCTTTCGAGCAGCTTCCAGATGTGTGTAATTAGCGGTGAAACGCGATTAGCGCCGGCGGTGCCGGGTGCCTGCTTCCAGTTCCGGTCGCCTCGCAGCGCATAAACAAAGGGCAGCGCCTCGATGCTCACTAGAAAATCAGGGTGGTCGCTGGGGGTGCCGAGCAGGTTGAGTGGCAACGTCGAGTCGGCTTCAATCAGCCGCGCGAGCAGATTCTTCGCGGTCTCAATCGCGGTGCGCGGGGGCGTCGGGTTAGTCTCACCCAGGCAGGCCTCGACGAACGAAGGCGCGGGCGCGGGGATTTGCGCCTTTCGCGGAAGAAAAAGGCAGAGGCCGGTTTGCGACAGCCAGGATTGCGCGTCGTCGAGAGTCAGCAGCGGCTCGGTCTTTTGCCGCCAGAGTGTCGCGCGCGTCGCAAGTAGTTGTTCGGATGTCAAAGGAACTCATTTCGTAAGCGGACGGCGTCCGGCGGTCTTCCCAGGAGAATCGACCTAAATCCGCTGAAAAGCCCGCTGGATGTCTTTCCAAGAATACCTTAACGCGATGGGACGGCCATGCGGACAACTGGTCGGATGTTCTGTCTTGGCGAGCTCGGCGAGCAGCCATTCCATGCGCTGCGGATCCAGCCGAGTGTTGATCTTGATCGCCGAGTGGCAGGCGATCGAGGCCGCGATTCGAGTACGGGCGGCTTCGAGGTTCTCCGACTGCACCTCGCGCTCGGTCTGTTCGAGGACCTCGGTCAGCATGCGTTCGAGCTTCGGGCCTTCGAGGCCCACTGGCGCAGCTTTGATTGCGATGGTTCGTGGGCCGAAGGGTTCAGCCTCGAAGCCATTGCGCTCCAGTTCGGCGGCGATTTGGGCGAAGACGATCATCTGCTGTGGCAGCAGGTCGATCAGCATGGGCATGAGCATTTGCTGCCGCTGAACTCGCTCGACCTCTCGCTCCCGCAAGATCTTTTCAAAGAGCACGCGCTCGTGGGCTACGTGCTGATCGACGATCCAAAGGCCCTCGTCGTTGACCGCGAGAATGAATGATTCGCGAAGTTGGCCAAGCGGTTTGAGCGAGGCTAGTGAAGTCAGGCTAGGGCCGTCGTCGGCCACCGGTTCATCTTCGGGAAGAATCTGTTCGCCGCAACTGTGCGCAGTGGCCGACGCGAGAGGGCCGAGTGCCTGCAAGGCTTCCGCGCTAAAAGGGAGCTGGCCGGGGAGGGGAGTCGGCTCTGTAGCGGCGAGACTGAAAGGCGCCGACTCATGCGATTCGGCGGGCGGATCCGACTCCGGTTTCAAATCGGCCGTAGCTTCGCCATCAGGCGATCCGGGCATGGGCGACATTGCAGGTTGGAGCGACGGCGTCGCGTGCGCGCTGGCCGTAATCGCCTGCAAAAATGCCGCCGCCGGGCGCGCGTTCATCAGCTTATTGCGGATGGTATCGCGCACGAAATCATGTACGAAGCTCGGCTGACGAAAGCGCACCTCGGTCTTGGCCGGATGCACGTTGACATCGACTTCTTCCGGCGGCATCTCGAGAAACATGAGGATGACCGGGAACGAGGTCGGCGAAATGATATTGCGATAAGCCTCGATGACCGCGTGCACGATCAGCCGGTCGCGCACCAGGCGGCGATTGACGAAGAAATAAATCGAGTTGCGATTGAGCTTTTGCAGCTCGGGCTTGGAGACAAAACCACTCACCCGGAGAAACCCCGGCTCAGGCGGCTGATAGGCTTCTTCGCGCTTCCATGGCGGAGGCTCAGGAAGTCCAGTGTGCTCCATCCTCAACTCAGCGGCGAGCGGGACTAGCTGCTGCAGGGTATCGTTGCCGAATATCTGGTAGATGCGCTCCGCAGGTTTCTTGACCGGGGGCGCGATGAGCAGCGCGTGGGTCGCCGAATGCAGCTCGAAGTGCTTGTCTGGGTGGGCCAGCGCGTAATGTGTCACCAACGCTGTTACATGAGAGAGCTCGGTCGATTCGGCCTTGAGGAACTTGCGCCGCGCGGGCGTGTTGAAGAAGAGATCGTGGACGGCAATCGTTGTTCCTGGCGGAGCGGCGGCGTCTTCGACGCGAAAGATTTTGCCGCCGGTGACTTCAATCGTGGTTCCCGACGCTTCATCGTTCATGCGCGTGGTCAGATCGAGGCGCGAGATGGAGGCAATCGAGGGTAATGCCTCGCCGCGAAAACCCAGTGTTGCAATCGAGAGCAGATCGTCACTGGAGCGAATCTTGGAAGTAGCATGGCGTTCAAAGGCGAGCAGGGCATCGTCACGGCCCATACCGTGGCCATTATCCACGATGCGGATGAGCTTGCGGCCGCCTGCCTCGACCTCGATGCGGATGCGGGTCGCACCGGCGTCGAGTGAGTTTTCGAGCAGCTCTTTAACGACGGAAGCAGGGCGGTCCACTACCTCGCCGGCCGCGATCTGGTTGGCTACCTGGTCGGTGAGAACGTGAATGCGGCCCATCGAATCAGCTTACTCCCGGGCACTGATCGCTTGCCTTAGGCAACCGTCGGTTTCCAGCGAAGTATGGGTTTCCTCGCGGCGGCGGTCTCGTCGAGGCGGGAGATGCGTGTTGAGTGGGGCGCGTTCAAGATTAGTTCGGGATTCTCTTCTGCTTCGCGCGCGACCTGGCACATGGCGTCGACGAAGAGGTCCAACTCCTCCTTCGATTCACTCTCGGTCGGCTCAATCATCAGCGCGCCGGGGACGATCAGCGGAAAGGCCGTCGTATAGGGATGAAAGCCGTAATCGATCAGACGCTTTGCGATGTCTCCGGTTTTGACGCCGTGCGTCGTCTGGCGACGGTCGCTGAAGACGACCTCATGCAGAGTCGGAGTCTTGTAGGGAAGTTCGTAGACGTCTTCGAGCTTCGTGCGGATGTAGTTGGCGTTCAGCACCGCATCTTCCGTCGTCTGCCGCAGGCCGTCGGGGCCGTTGGCGAGAATGTAGGCCAGCGCCCGGACGAACATGCCGAAGTTTCCATAGAACATGCGGACGCGTCCGACAGATTGCGGCCGGTCGTAGCTGAAGCCCAGCGTGCCGCCAGGCTTTTCGACGACGACGGGCGTCGGCAGGAATGGTTCGAGAATCTTCTTGCACGCTACCGGGCCGGAGCCGGGACCTCCGCCGCCATGGGGCGTAGAAAACGTCTTGTGCAGGTTGAGGTGCATCACGTTGACTCCGAAGTCGCCGGGCCGCACCTTGCCCACAAGTGCGTTCATGTTGGCGCCGTCCATATAGAGCAGGGCCCCCTTGGCGTGCAGGATGTCTGCGATCTTGTGGATCTCGCTTTCGAAGACGCCGATGGTGCTGGGGTTGGTCAGCATCAGCGCGGCGACGTCTTCAGTGACGAGGTTTTCGAGTGCCGCCACATCGACCATGCCGAGCGAATTCGACTTGATGTTTTGCACCTGGTAGCCGACGATCGCGGCGGTCGCCGGATTGGTTCCATGCGCCGAGTCGGGAACCAGCACTGTCTTCCGCGCATTGCCCTTCGACTGGTGGTAAGCGCGCGTGAGCAAGATTCCGGTGAATTCGCCGTGCGCACCCGCGGCCGGCTGAAGCGTGATAGTGTCCATGCCGGTGATCTCGATCAGGCAATCCTGCAAGGTGCGGATAATTTGTAACACGCCTTGTGACAGATGTTCGGGCTGGTACGGATGCGCCTCCGCGATGCCCTCGATCCGTGAAACCAGCTCGTTAACACGCGGGTTGTACTTCATCGTGCAGCTGCCCAGCGGATACATGCCCAGGTCGATGGCGTAGTTCCAGGTGGAGAGGCGGGTGAAGTGGCGGATAATCTCGATCTCACTCAATTCCGGCAGGTAGCCGCAATCCTTGCGAACCGCGTCACGCAGAGCTACAGCGGCGTCGACTTCGGGAACGTCGAGTGGAGGCAGCTTGTAGGCCTTCTTTCCCGGCGAGGATTTCTCAAAAGTGAGCGCCTCATTTTGAGTGACGTGCGCCGCGACCTTGCGGGTGTTCCCGACGAATAGTTCCTTCTTTTCTTCAACTGCTGGAGCACTTGCCATCAATTACCTCAATATCGGTTACATGTTCCGCTACTATGCGTGAGAGGCCGTGACCGGGGCGTCGGCAAGCACAGCCGCGGCGCTGTCGATCTGTTCACGGGTGGTCAACTCGGTAGCGCACCACAGCGAAGCATTGCCTAGCTCTGGATACCATTTCGCCAGCGGCAATCCGCTGATGATTTTCTTTTCGAGCAGGCGGGATAAAACTGTCTCAATCGGCTCCTCGGTCTGCAGGACAAATTCGTGAAAGCGTGGCGTGTCTTTGAAAAGCAGCTTTACATCGGGAACCGCGCCGAGCGTCTGCGCCGCGTACTTTGCTTTAGCCAGATTGTGCAGCGCCAGCTCGCGAATGCCTTCTTTGCCGTAAACGGTGAGGAAAATGGTCGTCATTAACGCGACCAGCGCCTGATTGGTGCAGATATTCGATGTCGCTTTTTCGCGGCGGATGTGCTGTTCGCGGGTTGAGAGAGTGAGTACAAATCCGCGCCGGCCTTGTTTGTCTTTGGTCTCGCCGACCAGTCAACCCGGCATCTGCCGAACGTATTTTTCTTTCGCCGCAAGCACGCCGCAATACGGGCCACCATAGCTGAGAGCGACGCCGAAGGACTGCGCCTCAAGCGAAACGATGTCCGCCTCGATTGGCGGGCGTACGATACCCAACGAAACCGCCTCGGCAATCGAGACGATTAGGAGGGCGCCTTTCTTATGCACGAGGTCGGCAATGGCTGGAATGTCTTCGACGATGCCGAAGAAGTTCGGCGACTGCACCAGCACGCACGCCGTCTTGTCGGTGATCGACGCGTCAAGCGCGAGCAGATCGATGCGGCCGTTTTCGTTGAAGCCAATTTCGTGCGCGCTGTGCTCCTGGTGCTGCGCATAGGTCATCATGACCTCGCGATATTCCGGATGTACGCTGCGGGCGACCAGCACGCCATCGCGTCCGGTGACGCGCACCGCCATCATGACCGCCTCGGCAGCGCCGGTCGATCCGTCGTACATCGAGGCGTTGGCGATATCCATGCCGGTAAGTTCGCAGATCATGGTCTGGAACTCAAAGATCGCCTGCAGAGTGCCCTGGGTGATCTCGGCCTGGTAGGGCGTGTAAGAGGTGAGGAACTCGCCGCGCTGCACGAGCGAGTCGATGATGACCGGCTTGTAGTGCCGATAAGCGCCCGCGCCGAGAAAGCTGGCGTAGCCAGAGGCGTTCAGCGAGGCGACATGCTTGAAGTAATCGATGATCTCCGACTCGCCAAGCTGCCGCGGGATATTGAGGTCGTGCTGCAGCCGGTACTCGGACGGAACGGTGGCGAACAAATCGTCGATTGACCCGACGCCGATTTCACTCAGCATCGCGGCGCGATCGGCGGGGGACTTTGGCAAATAGCGCATCTGTATCCTTACTTGAAACTGACGAAGGGGCGGCTTTAGTGCGCGCCTTCCTCGACGATAAATTTCTGGTAATCCACGGCGCTCAAAAGGGTTGCGATCTCGCTCGGGTTGGAAAGCTCGAGGGTCAGGATCCACGCAGTATGCGCGTCGGTATTGATCTTTTCCGGCGCAGTTGTCAGTTCCTCGTTGACCGCGGTGACCGTGCCGCTGGCCGGGGCGAAGAGGTCGGAGACGGACTTCACCGACTCTACGCTGCCGAAAACCTTGTCTTTCGCGATAGTCGACCCGACCTTGGGTAGTTCGACGAAGACGATGTCTCCCAGCGAGTTCTGTGCGTAGTCTGTTATACCGACCTTGGCTGTCTTGCCGTCGACATCGATCCACTCATGTTCCTTGGTATAGCGGTATGACTCGGGGTACGCCATCAATTCATCTCCCTCTAATTCTACGTTCAGTTGCAATAGATACAGCAGATGGTTCTGGTCGAGTTTATCGTTCCACAAGAAGTAAGGAGCGGTTTTTCCACATGAGTCCCGCCGAATCAACAATGGATGGCTAAGCTTGTTTTTTGGGGCGGCGATAGAAGGGCAGCGGAACGACTTTGGCGCGCACCGGGTTCGATCGGCACTGCACAATGACTTCGGAATCGACGGCGGCATAATCGAGCGGCACATAGGCGAGCGCGATGTTCTTCTTAAGGAACGGAGCAGGGGAGCCGCTGGTCACGTAGCCGATCTGGTTTCCTTCGCTGTCGAAGACGCCATAGCCGTCGCGGGCGATGCCACGCTCAATGACCTCGAGGCCGACAAGTTTCTGTTTCGGACCACCATCGGCCTTGATCGTGGCAAGGGCCTCTGAGCCGACGAATGGGCCTTTTTCGAGTTTGCAGTAGCGGTCGAGTCCGGCCTCGAAGACATTCAATTCCGCCGAGATTTCATGTCCGTAGAGGGCCATCGCCGATTCCAGGCGGAGGGTATTGCGCGCACCGAGTCCGCAGGGCAGGATGCCGAACTCGTGGCCAGCTTCGAGCACTTCATTCCAGACTCGAATGCTGGTCGGCTCGTCGGAGGGCACATAGATCTCAAAGCCGTCTTCGCCTGTGTATCCGGTGCGGGCGATCAGCGTGTTCGCGAGCCCGCAGACTGTGCCCCAGGTGAACCAGTAATTCTTGATCGCTGAGAGGTCGGCGTTGGTGAGCTTGGCCATTGTCTCTGCGGCGCGCGGCCCCTGGATGGCCAGCTGCGTGTAATAGTCGCTGTAATCGCTGACGTGGACACCGGGCATGGCCCCAATCTGCGAACGAACCCACTGATAGTCCTTCTCGCGTGTCCCGGCGTTGATGACCAGCAGGTAGTCGTTCTCAGAGAGCTTGTGGACGATTACATCGTCGACAAAAGTTCCCTTCGGGTAGAGCAGGGCGGAGTAGTGGGCTTGCCCAATGGCGAGCTTCGACGCGTCGTTCATCGAGATATACTGCACCGCGGCGAGCGACGAAGGGCCGCGCAGTTGGATGTCACCCATATGGCTGACGTCAAAGACGCCGACGCCGGTGCGGACTGCCAGGTGTTCGGCGGTGAGGCCGGAGTATTCCACCGGCATGTCCCATCCACCGAAGTCGACCATCTTCGCGCCGAGGCGGCGGTGGGTAGAGTTCAGTGCGGTCTTGCGAAGGGTGGGAGTCGTAACGGCGCTGGACAATGGTTTTCCTTGAAGATACAGATCCAGCTTTAACGGTAGCACCCTGATTTTTGGGGGGTCAAACGCAGCGCGCCGCCTCGAAGATGCCGGCCGCCCCTGCTATCCTGAACTTCAAAATGAAAAAAATCGCCATCGTCATCGTCCTCGTCGCCTTTGTGTTGCCATTGCTGCTGTTGGTTTCGTTCTCGTCGACGGCCGTAGTCGATTGGCCGTCCACCGTTGGGGCGGTCGGGCAGAGCACGCCGATTCCGATCCATGTGCATGATCCGCACGGCATTCGTGAGGTGAAGCTGCTTATCGAGCAGGACGGAGTTCAATACAAAGCGGCTGATGTTTTGGAGCCGGCGAGGCATATTTTCTGGCTGCACAACGTCGCCGACCAGACACTAACGCTGGTCGCGGGGACGAAGACAATCCCGCAGCTCAAAGACGGCAAGGCGAAGCTGGTCGCTGAGGTCACCTCCAACGACTTCCGCGGCTCGATTACGCGGGTGGAAGTCGGCATCAATGTGGCGACGGAGCCGCCTTCACTGAGCGTTGACTCCGACCAGCATTACCTCTATCTGGGCATGGCCGACCTGGTCAAGTTTAGCGTCTCCGGCTATTGGACGGAAGCGGGAGTGCGGGTCGGCAATGAGACCTTCCGCGCGTGGCCGATGCCGGGGGGCAAGCCCGGCGAGTTTTCGCTATTCGCGTTTGCCTGGAATATGCCTCCCTCGACGGTGCCGGTCGTTTACGCCACTAATCCGGCAGGGAATACGGCCACCGGCCAGATGGTGTATGAGTTCCCGAAAAAAGAACAGCCCAACTATCGCACTCGCGACCTGCAGATCGATGACAAGTTCATGCAAAAGGTCATCACCGAGCTCGACCCTAATGGTTCCGGAGACCCGGTGACGAGATTTGTGAAGATCAACAGCGAGATGCGCCGCGCCAATAATGAGACGCTCTTCAACCTGCGAACTAAGACCGCCGACCACTTTCTATGGTCGCAGCCGTTTCTGCAACAGCACGGCTCCAAGGTTGAGGCGAACTTCGCTGACGTTCGCAACTACATCTACCAGGGCAAGAAGATCGACCAAGAGGTGCATCTTGGCTACGATCTGTCGATCACTCAGCATGTCGGCGTCGAAGCATCGAATGACGGCCAGGTGATCTACGCCGCTCCGCTGGGAATTTACGGAAACTGCATCGTCGTCGACCACGGCTATGGACTGCAAAGCATCTATGGCCACCTGAGCGAGATCGATGTGCATGAGGGCGACATGGTGAAACGCGGCCAAGTCATGGGCAAGAGCGGCATGACAGGGATGGCCGCCGGCGACCACATCCACTTTGGCATGCAATTGGACGGCGTCCAGATCGATCCCAAGGAATGGTGGGACGCCCATTGGATCAAGGACCATATCGCTAAACGACTTGATTTACCGGCTCTGGGCGGCTGAGAACGACTGCGGACGGCTGCCAACGGCTTCTGGCAAGTTCGGCGACTCTAGAAGCGGTTGGAAGCGGTCAGGCCCTAGTTCTATTTTCCTCTCACGAGGCCATTCCGCGAAGTTCGCGCTCTGCCCGGAACCAGTCTTGTTCGTGGGCTCCGTGATACCCGCCCCGTTCTTTCCAGAAGCGATGCGCCAGCTGCGCGATCTGTTCCCGGGATGGTTCCGCGGGGCTCTGACCGGTCACAGCAGCCTTGGATTTGGCCTGGACGGCGTGCAGCTTCGAGGGTGCGTCTGGTGCGGCTGAGGCGGTTCTCTTGGCCCTGGACGCTGTGGCCTTCGGTTTCGCAGGAGCGACAGCGGTTATCTCCTCGTTAGCTACCTTTGCCGGGGCAACGAGAGTCTCTTTTGCGATAGGTTCGGCGGCTTTGCTCTTAGCCGTTGCCGGGACTCTTGCCTTCTTCACTTTTTCTTCCATAACCGTCTCCTGATCAGGACATAGCCTGCACTAGTTTGTCTTCTTAAGAGTACGAAATCGGCTTCGGTTTATCAATTGGTTACTCTGTCGATGGTCTCGATCCAGTAACGTGAGGGCTGCGCATTCGGCCAAGCAGAGGTTCGAATCATCAAGCAGCCATTAAGATGAAAGAAAAAGAGGATTCCCTGAACCCCAAACCGAGATTTGCTCGCTCTCTTATTCGCGAACTGGCCAACAGCGGCATGGGTCGCAGCGACGTGTTGCCGTTGTGGTTTGGGGAGTCCGATCAACCCACCCCAGCCTTCATTCGCGAGGGGGGCATTGCCTCGTTGCATGCGGGCGAAACCTTCTATTCCGAAAATCTGGGACGCCCATACCTGCGGCAGGCGATCGCCGCCTACCTGACGGGGCTGCACGGGTGCGAGATTACCACGGACCGCGTTGCTGTGACGGGTTCGGGCGGTTCAGCGTTGATGCTGACGAGCCAGCTGCTGCTCTCTCCCGGTGACCGCGTGGTCACCGTCACGCCGCTGTGGCCGAATGCGATCGAGATCCCCAAGATCGTAAGCGCTCAGGTGAATTGCGTTTCCCTGGAAGTGCGAGAGGGGAGCTGGGTCCTGCCGTTGGAGAAATTGCTCGACGCGCTGACTCCCGGCACCCGGATGCTGGTGCTCAATTCGCCGAATAATCCCACTGGATGGACGGTCGCAAGGGAAGAGCAGAGAGCGATCCTCGAACACTGCCGCCGTCTGGGCATCTGGATTCTGGCGGATGACGTTTATGAGCGGTTGATTTTCAGAGACAGACTCAGGTCGGCGCCGTCGTTTCTCACCCTCACCGATCGCGAAGACCGGTTGATCGTGGTGAACAGCTTTTCCAAGGCCTGGACCATGACCGGCTGGCGCATAGGCTGGCTGGTGGGGCCGCCTGCGATCTTCCCCGACCTCGGGCCGTTGATCGAGTACAACACCTCGTGCGTCGCCGAATTCTCCCAGCGAGCCGCCACCGTCGCTATCGAGCAGGGAGAGCCTTACATTTTGCAGCAGCGCGCGGAACTGGCTGCAACAAAAGACAGGCTGACAGCGGCGCTTCGACAACTTCCGGGTGTCGAAGTGCCCGAAGCGGACGGCGCGATGTATGTCTTTTTGTGCATCGCCGGACGAAACGACTCGATGGAACTGGCAAGAACATTGATCGACCAGGTAGGTCTGGGACTTGCGCCTGGAAGGGCATTCGGCCCTGAAGGGGAGGGCTGGCTGCGCTGGTGCTACGCAGTGCGATGGTCGAAGAACGAGCTTGGCGTCGAACGGCTGGCAAAGTTCTTGTCGTCCTAGCGAATTCGCTGAAACATTTCTTGACGAATCACGCCGTCTCTTCGGCCGGCAATGCCGCGGTCTGCTTCTTCGTGGAAGTAGTGGTGATGACGACCACGCTGATGAGGACAAAGAGGGTCCCGAGGATGGTTCGCGGGCCGAGCGCTTCGCCGCCGAGAAAGTATCCGAGCAGGACGGCGACCACTGGATTGACGTAGGCGTATGTTCCGACCCTGGTGGGCGATTCATGGTGAATGAGCCAGACATAGGCGGTAAATCCGATAACGGAGCCGGCGACGATTAGATAGAGCAGGGCGAACCAGGCTCCATTGGAGACGGCGGATGGACGAAAGTCACGCAACTCTCCTCGCCCCGCTGCCGCGAGAGTCAGTAAGATCCCGCCGGCGAGCATCTGCGCCCCGGAGCTCATGACTTTCGACGATGGTAGCGGCAGCTTGCGCGAGAGCGCGGAGGCGATCGACCAACTCATCGACGCAAAGATCAGCGCGAGGGCTCCTTTGGTCTCGATCGGCGCTCCGCCGAGGTTGAGGGAGTGGCTCATGAGCACGGCGACTCCTCCGACGCCGATCAAAAGAGCCAAAGCTAAGCGGACAGTGAGGCGCTGAGTGCGCAGGATAATGATCTCGGAAAGTGCCATGAAGGCCGGGATGGTGGCCAGCATGACGGCGGCAATTCCGGAAGGCACTCGCTGTTCAGCCCAGAACAGCAACCCGTAATCGATGACGAAGATCAGGAAACCGAGCAGAAACGCCGAAAACCATTGATGAAGATTTGGCGAGCGCTCGCCTCGGGCGATCATCCAGCCATAGAGGGCGATGCCCGCAGCCAGGAAACGCATCGCCGCGAAAAGGAGCGGCGACACTTCATGGACGCCGATCCGAATTGCAAGGAAAGTCGATCCCCACACGAAGTAGATGATCGCGAAGGCCGACAGGGTCTTCCAGGTCGGGCGCGGGTTTTTCGCTTGCATAGTAGGTTACCTACCTGCACTTTACCAACTCCCGCTCTGGAGAGATGGAGTCAGCGCGTCTCGTTCGGAGCAGGCCGCATAGTTTAGTGATCTGTCGTGACTGGAGATGCCGAGACTGGCGCCGCGGCCGCGTTTTGTTGCGACGTATCCGCAGCGGTTTGCGGCTGCGCGGTATTGATCGGGGTAGGATCGTCGCGGAGCTTCACGTAGAGCGTCCTGGTCGCGTCCGGATGGGGTACGCTGAGGGTCAGATCGGCGTAGCCTTCGGGCACGGTGATGCTATTGGTGAAGCCTGGGTTGGCGGCGACCGAGTCGATAAGAAAGAGGTTCGAACCGGTGAGTGTGCACGACTTATCAGGCGCGCCTTTGATGCACTTCAGTTGTGTGAGGACAGGGAGACGGACGAGTTGGGCAAGTGGCTGCCAATTGCCGGCTGCGCCATTTTCGTCGACTGGGCGGAATTTCAATGGGCCAAAGGCCGATGCGCCGAGGTCCTTCTCAGGATTGAGGGTGGCGACGGCGGTTGTGGCATCTTCGAGGACGAGGCGCCCATCGGCCACGCTGAGGGTCGTATGCAGCGATTCGTCGTCGGTGGCAATCTCGATGCTCTGTGTACGAGGGAAGTGGTCGGGCACGACCGCCTTCACGGCAAACGAGAGCGTAGAGGTGAGTGGGAGCTCGTCAGGCGAACTTAAATGTATCTGCAACGGTTGCGAATTCGCCGGGGCAGTCGCCAACGAAGAAGCTGCTTGTAACAATGGCTGTGGCGTAATCTGCGCGCGCTGAATGCTTTTGCTGATCAACTTCACTTCAGGACGCGGGGTGGAGATAGTCACCGGTAGCTTTAGAGTGCGCCCGTCCTTAAGAGAAACCGTTGCCGTGAGTTGTTCGCCGGCCTGAAAGCCCTCTGAAACGGCGGGCGGCGCGAGCGACATCCGCAACTGGTCCTGTTCGTTGGCCCGCGACAACTTGCCGGGGCTGAAACGAAGGCCATTCATTTCGAGGCCGGCCACTTCGTCGAGCCTGGTGCCGCGAAGAATTCCTTGCGGATCGCCCGCGTAGAGGGTGAAGCTGCCCAGATGTCCGGCCTCGGAGTATGCCTGCAAAGTAAGGTCATCCGGTGTGCTCAGGCCATACTGACTCACCACCACGGCAATTTTTCCGGGCGATGTGTCCTTAAGATCCGGTTCGACATTCAGAGCGTCGGTTGAACTCGTCTTCCAGGCTGCATTGATCTTTTCGTTCTTGTCATTCTGCACAGCGACGCCGGAAACGCAGGCTGAGGACTCGGCGTGAAGATGGAGCGTATCGGTGCGTCCCGTGATCAGGGCGCTCTCATCGGAGGGCGCGAGATGCCATGTCTCGGGCTCGGCGGTCGCGAGATGGAAGCTGGGACCGTCGAAGGGCTTGAATCCCCACATGCCGTGAAGATAGCCGTTGGCTTCACGGTCTAGTTTGTTGTCGGCGAGCGCTTTGGGGTCGAGCACCAGGCCGCCGGCTTTCGGATTGGCAATCACGGGCAGCACGGTTTCTTTGCCAGACTTGCTGGGAATAACGATGGTCAGATCATGCGCATAATTGGTGGAGAAGACCAGCGGCGCGCCCTCGATACTCAGGACCGTTTCGGGCTTTGCGACGCAGTAGGTTTGTTTTGGGTCGACGGCGCGAAGCGGAGGAATCTGCGCGGATTCTACGGGTGGCAGCCCAATGACGATGACCGATTTCGGATTCTTGAATGAGGGCGGATTGTTGAGCTTGAGGTTGAGCGTGTCCTGGGTTGGCAGCGAGAGCGCGGGAATGTATTGGTATTCGGCGGTATGCAGGTTGTCGAGAATTCGCGCGATGTCGATCACCGCGCCAACATAGGGGCTGAAGGAGCCTGCTCCGGCGGCGGTGCTGTAAGAGAGTTGATTCATCAGGTCGGCAGTAGCGCCCGAGGTCACGGTCGAGACCATCGACTGAGTATGGCCGTCGGTCAGCACCAACTGGTTGGTGTTGGAGGTGAGACAGGTGGCCTGCTCATTCACCGGCCTGTCGAAACAGCTGGGGTCTACCTTGATGTTGAGGCTGCGCGCCAGCAGTTTGGTGCGCTCCTCCAGCTTCTCGGGGTCATTCATCGCGGTTTCGCGAATGGCGGCGAGATAGGTGTCAAGCCGCATGCGGTCGAGGCTGGCCAAGTTCAGGTCCTGCGAAGCGCGAACGAAGGCGCCTGGACGCGCGCGGACTGCGCCGCGCAGGGTGGCGAAATCTCCGCCGGTCTCGGGCGCGAGGAAGACCAGCGCCTGGGTTGCTTCCTGGGGGACGACGACGAAGATGCCTTCGTCGCGAACCTTTTTGTTCCAGGTCTCGGCGCGGGTGAACCAGTTTTCTGGGGGCTCGTTGGTCGATCCGCGGAGAAAAGCGACGATCAGCAGGTAATGGACTGACTGGCTGTCGGGAAAGTCGGGATGGATCCAGAGACGGTCGCCCGCTACGAGGTTGGGCACCGACGAGATGGGCAGCGTCTTGCCTCCGCGCTCCACGTGGACGTCGACTTTTGGGCCCGCGAGGTCAAAGGGCGCGGAATCGGCAAAGGCGGAAGCATTCAGAGCGACAAGAATCGCCGAAATGACGGGAACCAGGAGAAGATGTTTGATTTTCAAAGCCATGGGTGAATCGTTGCTTCCCTTGGAACTGCGGTTGAGACGTTGATCTGGCTTGCCCGTCTGGCTGGCGAATCTCGGTCAAGATAGGGCCCTTGGGAGTCGATTTCGGACTCCGTCTGACGCGGAGTTTGAACAACTGATGGACTGGCAGGCCGCACACGGACCCTGTCCAGCCGATAATTGCCGTTGCTTCCATTCTAGCGAAAGAGGGCCCGCGGAGCGCGGGATCGGCCCCTCGAAAAGGGCGGAGCACAGTGCAGAATTAGATTCGGATTGCGCCAGTGCGGAGCGAGCGGTCTTGGCTCGCTCCAATAGGAGAATTACGCTGGGGCCGCGTCCGAGGTGGTGACGGCCTTGCGGACGGCGCTCCAGATCATCAGGCGGGTGATGCCATTGAAGATCAGGTGGATGCCGACCAGGGTGCCAATGATCCAAACGGCGGCGCCGGGGCCGTCCCACCAGATCACGCCGCCTAGCAAGATGCTGACCAGGCCGTTGAAAAGGATCCAGCCTGCGCCGTGCATTCTGCGATGCCGCCAATACGAGACGATGCTGATGACTCCCTGAACGAGCAGGATGATGGCCAGGACGAAAGTCAGAGTGAAGAGCCCGCGCAAAGGGAAGAAGGCGATATCGATCCCGCCGAAGATGAGGACGATGCCGATCAGTACCCGCCACAGGACGGCTCCCGCACCCTTGGAGTGAAATGCGTCGGCGAGGTGGAAAACGCCACTGATAACAAGCAGCCAGCCGATCACGATGGTGATGGCGATTCCCGAGGCGAAGGGCATCGCGATGGCGATGAATCCGGCGATGATGATGAGGATGGCAAAGGCAATGCCCCAGCCGCTGACTTTCTTGATCGGTTCTTGCAACGCGGACTCAGTCATAGCTTCTCCTGCTTCGGAGTGACTATAACATGAGGGACCTCGGGACGCTCCCGCCTGCGAGGGGATTGCAGATCTGGGCGTCCGTCGAATCCCACTCAAGCCAACGGAAGGCTTGAATGGGCCACCATCTGGTGAGGCCGCAGATTCCTGCACCGCGCGCTTCTGTCGGAATTACCACCTTGGGGTCGTTAGACCGGTAAAGGATTGCGGTTGGAGAACTGCACCTGGTGCCAGTACGGATAGATCCTTGTAACTTCGCTGGCCTTGTCGAGCCGCGCGACTTGGTCTGCGGTGAGCTTCCAGCCGGCGGCAGCGAGGTTCTGGCGGAGCTGTTCTTCGTTGCGCGCTCCGATGATGACGGTTGAAACGGTGGGGCGCTGGAAAAGCCAATTGAGGGCGACCTGCGGAATGGATTTTTCTGTCTCTTTGCCGATCTCGTCGAGGACGTCGACTACATTATGGAGATGTTCGTCGGGGATGGGCGGGCCTTGTTCTGCGGTTACGTGCAGGCGGCTTTCTTTGGGGAGCGGTTGGCCGCGGCGAATTTTTCCAGTGAGGCGCCCCCAGCCGAGCGGGCTCCAGACCAGCGCTCCGACTTTTTGATCGAGGGCGAGCGGCATGAGCTCCCATTCGTATTCGCGGCTGACGAGCGAGTAGTAGACCTGGTGGCCGACGTAGCGCGCCCATCCGTAGCGCTCGGCGACGGAGAGCGATTTCATGAGGTGCCATCCGGAGAAGTTGGAGCAGGCGATGTAACGCACCTTGCCGCTGCGGACCAGGGTGTCAAGCGCATGCAGCGTCTCTTCGACGGGAGTTAGCGCGTCGAAGGCATGCATGTGATAGATGTCAATGTGGTCGGTGCCGAGGCGGCGCAGGCTGGCTTCGCACGACTCGATCAGGTGGTAGCGCGAGGAGCCGACGTTATTAGGATCGCCGTCCATGGCGAAGGTTGCCTTGGTCGCAATCAGCACCTGATTGCGACGGCCTGCGATTGCCTTGCCAAGGATTTCTTCCGCAGCTCCGTAGGAATAGATATCCGCGGTGTCGAAGAGGTTCACGCCGGCTTCGAGGCAGATATCGATGAGGCGGGTGGCTTCGGCGACGTCGCTCGAGCCCCAGGCTTTAAAAAATTCGTTGGAGCCACCAAAGGTGCCGGTGCCGAAGCTGATGAGGGGTACCTGCAAGCCGGAGTAACCAAGCTGTCTGAATTCCATGGTCATGAGATGTACCTTCGGGTGAGGACGACGCGCCGTTGACGCCGCGGGTACGAGTTTTCCACCGTTTGTGTAGTCTCCGCTTGCGGAATCGTCGTCACTACTATAGTTTTACCTGAACATTAAGAGAGGTAGATTTGAGGGTGTTTTTCGCGAGTTAGGAGTGCCCTCAAAGGCCCACGGAGCAGACTCCGGGGAAGGTGTTTTTCTCTAGCTTGGATGTGATTGATGTGGCAATTTGCAGGTTCCGGTGTGAGATGCGTCTTTGTGAAGGAACAAGAGGTATCGACGCATGTCGTTCGATGATTTGATGTTGTGGCTGGTGACGGCGATGAGTTTGACCGCCGTTGTGTTTCTGGTCTGGACTCTGGCCGCCCTTATTCGGAGGAGCGGGCCCTCCTCATTTGCAATGGAATCCGACCCTGGCGCGGGACTCTCCTCGGCCTCACGCCGGGATCGCAGGCATTAGAGCAGAAGTACAGTTGGCGTCATGTGCCGGAGATCGCCTCTGTAGGCTTTTTCCTGGGCGAAAAAGCCTGCCGAGCGTGGCGCTTTATATTGCAGCAACTGAACTTCTGCTCGAGCTCACCTGTTCCGGATTGCGCGGGTCTCGGTAGCGATCGCCTCGGAGAGCGCCCTGAAGCTTTCCGCGCCGAAGCCTCCGCATCCTTTTCGCTGCACAATCTCAAAAAACAGCGTTGGCCGGTCTTCGACAGGCCGAGTGACGGCTTGCAGCATGTAGCCTGACTCGTCCCAGTCAACCAGAATTCCGAGACGTTCCAATTCTTCGATTGGCTCTTCAACACAGCCGGGCCGGGCGCGCAGCCGAGCGTAGTAGCTGGCTGGGATGCCGAGAAAATCGACGCCCTGGGCGCGCATTTTTTCAACGGTTTCGAGGATGTTTTCGGTGGCCAGGGCGATGCGCTGGACTCCGGGGCCGTGGTAGGACTCGAGATATTGCTCGATCCAGGATTTTCCGCCTTCCCAACTTCTTTTTTTCAGGTCGGCCGGCTCATTGATGGGGAAATTAATGTGGCCCTCGTGGCAGGTGACTACCTTCGAGGCTCCGTTTGCGTCAATGTCGGAATCGTCTTCCGCCTCGCTGCTTCGGTGCAGTGAGAAGCCGAGGACATCCGTGTAGAAATCGATCCAGCGCCGCAGCTCGTTCCAGCCGACGTTGCCGGCGATGTGGTCGATGGCAGTGAGGCCGACGGGCCGGGCGACCGGGTCATGATAGCCAGGGCCGTGGTGCACGACCTCATATCCGGGCAGAAACGGGCCGAAGTACTTGCCGCGCTCGACGAAGGTGTGGATGGTGTCGCCATAGGCGGCGATTGAGGCGAGCTTAACGCGGCCAAAGTCGTCTTCGAGCTCGTGACACTCATGGACGCTGCGCGCGCCGCGCCGGGTGGCCTCGCGCCAGGCTTGTTTGGCGTCGTCGACACCCAGAGCGATGTCGCGGACACCGTCTCCGTGGCGGCGAATGTGGTCGGCGATGCCGCCGTCGGGGCGCAGCGGGGTGGTGAGCACAAGGCGGATTCCCCCTTGCTCGACCACATACGAGGCGCGGTCGCGAAGGCCGGTTTCCGGCCCCGCCCAGGCGACCAGCGACATGCCGAAGGCGGCGCGATAGTAGTAAGCGGACTGGCGGGCGTTGCCGACGTAAAGCTCGAGATAATCCGTACCTGTGATGGGCAGAAAGTCGTTTTCAGAGTGGACTTCAGGATGGAACAACATGGACGACATGGGCGAACAACTCCGGGTTCTGCTTTCTCTTGCTTGCGGCCGATTCCGTTCAAACGAACGCCGCACCGTTGGCAAAGATATACCCATAGATGCAGAGTTGGCGAGTTTTAGAGGGTTACTTTAGTTGGACGGGGTGGAGGTAGAGAGGCCGGGTTTGGCTGGGCGGACCTGCGACGCCCCGGCTTTGGTCATGCGGGGTTCGATCGAGATGACCATTTCCCTGTGTTAACAGGCCCTGGCCGCCGGCCTCGTTAAAAGACCCTTCCCAGGCTGAAGAAGAAGCGGTGATGGCCCGCGTCTCCGACGGCTCCTCCGACTATTACGGGGCCGAAGATGGTGTTGACGAGCAGTCCGGCGGCGACGTCTCCGGGGACGCGGTATTGGACTGGTGCGCCGAGGTCGGTGCCGACTTGCTGGAATCTTCCGATATCAAATCGGCCTGACAAGTAGAGCTTGTTGCCGAGAAGCGGCGGTAGCTCCTTCAATTCCCTTAAGACTCCGATCTGGCCGATGAAGTATTCGTTGGTGAGGATTTCGTTTGTGCCATAGGCGGCGAAGGAGGTCGGACCGCCCAGGGAGAATACGGGAAGCCCGATACAGGCATTGCAGGTGCCATAGACGGTGCCTCCTCCGCCGGCGAAGGCGATGGTGGTGCGGTCGCTGGTGGGCACGAATTGGGTAAATTTGCCTTCGGTCAGCGGAAAGCCGCCAATGGTAAGCAGGCTGGAGGGACTGGGATAAGAGTCAAACCACTGGGTGCGGAAAGCGGCAAATTGCCCGGTGGTGGGAATGACGGGATCGTCGGTGTGCAGCAACTGATACTGGAACCTGGCGAAGCCCTGGCGTCCCGAGACCGTGGGCTCGGTGTTCTCGCCAACCTGGAGGGAATAGCGGACGTACTCGGTTTCATAGCCGACGCGAATCTGACTGCTGCGTCCGATGATGTAACCGAGATCCACGCCGCCGCCGGCCTCTTTGACCCGATAGATCGAGGCGAGGCTGCCGCTGTTGGTATAGGCATTGAATTCGTTGCTGTCGGCGAGGCCGCGAGGGGCGACGAACCAATTGCTGCCTGCCCGGAAGGGATGGTAGTACTCGGTGCGGACGCCGTATTCGGAGCCGACGATGACATCGTTGCGGAGCTCATTGCCGTATCCGCCGACGTTCATGAAAGTGATACGGCCGCCGAGGCTGAAGAGCACATTGTTGTATTGCGAGCCGTCGAGGGTGATTTGCGGTCGTACGATTGGTGGCGCGTAGGGCTTTTCTTCGGCGCCAATGAGCAGGCCGGGCTTTTCATCCTTGTCGACGATAGTGTAGTTGAGACTGGAGTAAAGGCCGTCCCCCTGGATGTCGAGGATTTGTTTTTGAATCGCCTGCGTGTCGACGGGCTTGTCGACGTTCGATGAAAAATCCTTAGCGATTGCCTTGGCGCTTGGACCGTCGACACCTGCAACCTCAACGAACTGTGGTACCGGCGTCTGACGACGACGGGCGCTGCGTTCGGCGAGGTATTGCTGCCAGGTGGCATCGTCCACAGAAAACCTGGACAGAACAGCAGCCTTGCTCTGCGCGGCATCGTATCCGGCTTTGATCAGATCGTTTGACTGAGAGTAGTCCATGGTGTTGAACTTCGCGAGTGGAACCGAGACGAGTACGTCCGCCGCTTCCATGCTCTGCACTTCATTGGCGGCGATCATGACGGAAATAGATTTGCCAAGTACCCCGAAAGAAGACAGGTTGTCTGGCTTTGGCGCAGCCCGGGTATCAAGATAGACAGCGATAGTGACCGCAGCGCCCATCTCTTTGGCGACGTCTACAGGCAGGTTGTCGAGAAGTCCGCCATCTGCGAATAGGTGGCCGTCGACGCGCACCGGTGAAAAAAAGCCCGGCAGCGACATCGTCGAGCGCATGGCAGTGGCGAAGGAGCCGCTCCGAAAGACGTATTTCTTTCCAGAATCGAGATCGGTCGCGACGCAACCGTAAGGAATCGGCAGCTGGTCGAAATTTTCGACCGTGGAATAGGGCAGCGCGACACGGTCGAGGATGAACTGGACTTCCTGCCCGGAATTGAACCCAGCGGGGAATTGGATGCCTTTCTTCAGGCCGAACTCAATGGAACCAGGGTAGGCGTAACTGTCTTCCTTGCGGCGGAATGTGAGGTTCTGGAATGGGATCTGTCCGCGAAGAACGTTGTTCCATGGGATGCTGGAGACAAGCTCGCGGACCTCGGCAGGGGAGCGGCCGGTGGCGTAGACTCCGCCGACGAGGCCGCCCATGCTGGTTCCGGCGACGTAGCTGACGGGGATGCGGTGCTCTTCAAGCCAGGTGATGACGCCGATATGGGCGAGGCCGAGCGCGCCTCCGCCTTCGAGCACCAGACCGATCTTCTGGGAGTTGGGGTCTTGAGTGGCGGCCGTTGGCTGTTGTTGGGGGAACGCGGATAGGACCGGGACCGCGAGAGTTCCGGCCAGGATGCAGGACCTGACTATTGTGTTCAGCATCGATTGTGAAGCAATTTTCGTAGTTTCCGCCATGGGTTATGGCTCCAAGTTTGTCTAGTTTGTGTATGTGCTGAGGATACAAGACGATAGAGGAGTGCCCGCGCGGTTCACGGCACAGCTGTCAGCTTGCCGATGCCGGAATTGGTTCCCGGCTGGTGGGTGTGGCTGGCCGGGCCTTATGATAACGACAGAGGCATCGTCGAGTGGCTGCGCCCGCCCGACGATTCGACCGACATCTATGGCACAGGCAATAGAAACATCCGCTTTGACCATCGCCAGTTCTTATCTCATCAAGCAGGACTGGGATGCATATACTCCGGAGCAGCATGCGGTTTGGGCCGAGCTGGTGAACCGGCAGATGCCGGCGCTTCGCGAGCATGCGTGCCAGGAATATCTGGACGGGTTTGAGACGATCGGGCTCCGCAACGACTGCATTCCCAACCTCGCCCAGGTGAGTCAGCGTCTGGAACCGCGGACGGGCTGGAACTCAACACCGGTGAGCGGATTCCTGCCGGCCGATGCTTTTTTTGAGATGCTGGCGGCGCGGCGTTTTCCCACGACGACTTGGCTGCGGAGCCGCGAATCGCTCGAGTACACACCCGAGCCGGATATCTTTCATGACGTCTTCGGCCATGTTCCGATGCATGCGCATCCGGTGTTTGCGGATTTCCTGCAGCAGTATGGCAAGGTCTGCGCCGGGCTTCGCGATAAGGACGCGCTGGAGCGGATGGGGCGGCTGTTCTGGTTCACGGTGGAGTTTGGTGTGATTCGCCAGGAAGGCAAGCTCAAAATCTATGGCAGCGGTCTGATCTCGTCTCATGGCGAGGCTAACTATGTGTTGAAGGCGGCAAGCGGCGGGGGCCCGGAGATTCGCGACTTCAACCTCGACCAGGTGCTCGAGCAGGAATTCCTCGTCTCGGAGATGCAGAAGGTGCTATATGCGATCGACTCGTTCGATCAAATCTACGAGGCGGCGCAGGAGGCTGAGCGGCGGCTTGGCGTAAAGCCAGTCTAACGGCGGATGGACATCCCCGCAGCGCTGGCCTGCTCCTTCCAGCGTTGAACGTTCACACCCGTCGCCAGGAGCCACAGCATCACCAACCCTTCCACGAGCAGGCTGCAGGCCAGATTGTAGGGAGACAGGTAGTTTGCGAGCGTCGGCGGCAGAAATGTCAGCCAGCACAAACCAGCGATCGCCATCGGCGCGCACAGAATTCGAGGCAGGAAGGTCGACCTGAAAATGAGATAGCCCATCAGTATCCAATAGAGTCCGTGAAATGCCAGGCCGAGGTTCAGGCCCCGAGGCAGAAATTGAAGAAGCTCCAAGGTGAGCGCCACGAAGTTGAAGGACAACGCGAGCAAAGAGAGGCCCCTGTTCACCGGCCTAAAGAGGTCATAGAGGAGGAGCGTCACAGCGATCATGCCCGAGACCTCGATGACGCCCCCTGCGACGTCCGCCGCGGAGCTCAACCTGCCGCGAAGGAAGAACTCGGTGCATGCCGCCGTCAATAGGACGACCAAGAAAAGGCCGCCAGCGACCCTGGCCTTGAAACGCGGTGACACTTCCGCAATCCGTTTCATCATTCCCGGCCTCCAGGAAGAGCTGCCAAATGCAAAGGCCAACCCCGATATTCCGAGATGATATTGGCCCGGAGCACGACTGGCCACACGCCGTGGCGGCGCGCCCACTGAATTTCCCACAGTAGGCGCGTCAGCAGCCCCTAGATGGGCAATCTCGCACATAATCGCGGTAAGGAGGCGATCTTGCGATGGCGGCCCGCCATCGCAAACAAGCAAAGCAGTGATCAAGGCGGATCCGGGGTCTGCATCACGACCGCCTCAACTTGACCCACCTGAGCGCCGAGCGAGTCGTTCGGCGAGTCGAGGAGACAGAATTCGGTTCAAATTGGCGCTGATGGCCTTTCGATTCAACCATTCCGGAACGTTTATGTTACGAATGTTGATTCCTTCTGAAATATTTGCACGTCTCTCATACTTGAAGGCGCACAATCTAATTTTGGGGATGTGAGCCGTTGCCGAGAATCCACTTTCATCAGCAACTCGATGCGCTGAAAGACAAGCTGCTGGCTATGGCTGCGCTGGCGCAGCAGGCTGTACAAACGGCGGTCGACGCCTACCTGCAGCGCGATGCGGGCCTGTGCCAATATGTTCAGGACAATGAGGCGGCGATCAACCTGGCGCATCGCGAGGTGGATGAGATGGCGTACGAGCTGCTCGCCCAGGAGCAGCCGATGGCGATCGACCTGCGATTCATTCTGTCGGTGATCAAGATCAACAGCGATCTGGAGCGGATCGGCGATCAGGCGATGGGCATTGCGCGGCGGACCCGCGATCTGCTGGAGTACGAGAACACCGAGCTTCCTTTAGACATCAACAGTATGGGTGAGGTGGCGTCGCGGATGATCCGCACCGCAATTCAGGCGCTGCTCGACGCGGATGCGCTGGTGGCCGACTCGGTTTTGACCATGGACGACGAGATCGACCGGATGAACCGGGTTGCGCGCAAAGGTCTAATTGGGGTTATTCAACAGACTCCCGATGTGACCATCCAGGCGCTGAACGGCATTCTTATCTCGCGGGGTCTGGAGCGGATCGCCGACCATGCGTCGAATATCGCGGCGGACGTGATCTTCTGGGTGCGGGGCGCGGATGTTCGCCACCAGTTGAGCCTGGCGGTCGATTAGCTTCTACCCGCTCGTTAAAGCCGAGACCTGCGGTCCAACCGGAAGCGTTTGTTGGTAGAGTCCAACCCATATAACGTAATTCCGGCCCATACCGCTTGCCAAGTGCGAAAAATCGCGCAATCCTACAAGCGAACGGTTCCCGTTGCCAGTAGGATGCCGGAGATCGTTCGGCGTGGCAGAAGCGAGGTTCCCCATGTTCGGGTCCGTTTCGAAAACGACACAAGACAGGCCGATACGAAGTCTCCGCGCCGGCACACTGGCGATCTTCTGCTCCGGTGCGGCTCTGGCCGTCGTTAGTGGGATGGCACAGGCGCAGGTCTTCACGGTTGAGACCAACAAGATCGAGAGCCGCTACACCGACATCAAGCGTACCCACGTCGCACTGAGCAGCCAGCCGTTGCTGCAACGGACCAAGCTGCAACTGGTGCGGGTACTGGAGGCGGAGCAGGGGTTCGCGATGCGGCCGCTGCCCAAGGGCAGCAAGGGGATGACACTCATCGCCAACGGGGAGGCTAATCCCAATGGCGCCGAGTATGTGAAGACGTTGCAGCACAACGGCATCGCCCTCGAGGCCGCCGACCGTGTGATGATTACCGATATCAAGTTTCTCGGCGATAAGATCGTTTTCGAACTGAACTACGGCCCCGACCAGAAGCACAGGATTCTGCGGCATATCTCCGTGGGCGTGAATGGCGCCATGATTCCTCTGGCCCAGGACAACGGACAGGAGCCAACCGGAGTACGGATTACGCTACAGTTCGAGAAGTTCGTTCCCGAGATGACCGGCACTCAGGTCATGGAACTGCTCACGCCGCTGGTCGACTTCAAGCTGAAGACGCCGGTTCAGGCTTACGTGGATACGCTGCCTCCTCAGTTGAAAGACGCGATCCTCAAGCATCATGTGCTGGTGGGGATGAGCCCGGAGATGGTGAAGTATGCGATGGGGCACCCGGACAGCAAGAGCCGCGAGCGCGAAGGAGATATGCCGTTTGAGGAGTGGATCTACGGCCAGCCGCCCGCAGACGTGGAATTTGTGCGCTTCAACGGCAACCGGGTGATTCGAGTCGAGGACTGTAAGATGGGCGAGCCGCCGATCATCCGCGACAAGGATGAAATGGGCGACTACTGGAACACTGTGCCGACCAACCCGAATATTCGCGAAGTCAAGCTGGGCGATCGAAGCGCTGAGTCTACCAAGCAGGAGAGCGCCGTGACCGCTGCGCCATCGCTGCGCAAGCCGGGCGAGACGCTGCCAAGCGACAGCGGAATCCCGCAACTGGGCAAGGTGCAGTTTCCTCCGGGGATGGACGGCAGCGGCAAACCGGCGCAGCCGGCTAACGCGCCCGCCAATGGGAGCGCTTCTGGCACGGGAAATACCAGTTCTGGAACAACTGGGGCCGAAACGACAGGATCTGGAAGTTCGGGTTCCGGGACGAATACCACCACCGGAAGTGGAACCACTCCTCCACCTTCGTCGCAATACACGAGCACTTCCTTTTAGCCTGATCGCCGCCGTCCTGATGTAGAGGAAGACGGCACCGGGTTCATGTAAAATCAAAGAGCGAGTTCGAGATCCTTCTGTGTCGTCCCTTCCATTCGCCGCGCGTTCGCGCTGAGCGGAATCCGGTGCGCAAATCGATACGGGCAGACTTCAAAGGAAACGCGCGCGCAAACCCTCTTTCACCGGCATGTATGGCGAACGATTTCGCCGCTGCGCCCGAGAGGGGACCGACATTCAAGGAGATTTTCATGGCTAAGATCGCCAAGACAGCAGATCGCAAGAAGGTAATGGACACCTCGAAGAGCACGGATTGTCCGAAGTGCGGCAAGCCGACCCGTATTGTGAAGCGGGTCAAGGACCGCGAACGCGGCGTTCCGGGCGGGGTTTATATCTCTTGCTCGGCCTGCGAATTTCACGAGAAGCTCTAGCCGAGGCTCGCGACGGGAACGGTGATTCCCGAGGCGAGACTCGCTCGTTCGCGATAGGTTTGAACGGCTTCCGATCCTGCCTTCAGCTCTTACCTCGGTTGGCTTCCAAGCCACTTGTCCATGACTGGAGATAGATCGTCTTTCAGGTTTGCCGAGGTGATCATGAATGAAGATTCAAGAGCCATAGTTGCTCCCCCAGCGATGCCAGCTTTCCGGCCGGAGATGGCGTTTCCATCCCTAACAGAAGAGATGGTTGCGCGTCTTCATGGTTATGGGCGCGTGGAAACACTCGGGCCGGAGACGGCACTCTTCGCCCGCGGCGAGCGAGAAGTGGACATGTTCGTTGTGCTCGAAGGCACACTCGAGATCTACGGTCAGGACGAGAAGAACGAACGGAAGCTTCTGGCGACGGTTGGCGAGAGGCAGTTCACCGGCGAACTCGACCTGCTCAGTTCGCGGCGAACCCTGGTCGACGGCTGCACTCTGACCAGGTGTGTGCTGCTGCGAATTCCGCGCGCTGAGTTACAGCGCTTGATGCGCTCCGAAGGCGACATCGCCAACCTGATCATGCAGGCGACGATCTGGCGGAGACTGGGCATCATTGAGCGGTCATCCGGCATCTTGCTGCTCGGGCGCGGCACGGCCGCGGAGACTATCAGCCTGCAACGGTTTCTCACTCGCAATACCTATCCTTATCGGCTGCTGGAGCCTACCGCGGAGCAATCCGTCAATGCGGACGCGGAGAACCATTCTGGGGCTGAGTATCTGCTGCCGGCGGTTGTCTTCCCCGACGGCAAGGTGCTTCACCGGCCCACTGTCGCGGATTTGGCCGATGAGCTTGGCCTTACCGAGCTACTCAATCCAGAGACGACTTACGACATCACGGTGGTCGGCGCGGGGCCTTCTGGTCTTGCGGCGGCGGTGTATGGAGCGTCCGAAGGGCTTTCCACGCTGGTGATCGAGGGCACCGCTCCAGGGGGTCAGGCGGGCACGAGCTCCAAGATTGAGAACTATCTCGGTTTTCCGACCGGCGTCTCCGGCCAGGAGCTAGCCAATCGCGCCCAGGTGCAGGCGCAGAAGTTTGGCGCGCGGCTGGCGATCTCGAGGGACGTCGTCGCCATCGACCAAATAGGCTGCATCCACAAACTCACGCTTGCCGACGGAGCGACCGTACGCTCCCGGGCTGTGGTCATCGCCACGGGCGCTCAGTACCGCAAGCTTTCGGTTGAGAATTACAGCCGCTTCGAGAACCAGGGAATTCTTTACGCAGCCACGGCCATGGAAGCGAACCTGTGCAGAGATTCGGAGGTCGCCGTCATTGGCGGCGGCAACTCCGCCGGTCAGGCCGCGATCTTTCTGTCGGGTATCGCCAAGCATGTTCATTTGATTATTCGCGGCGAATCATTAGCCGCCACGATGTCGCGCTATCTGATTTCGCGGATTGAGAATTCCGCGCGTATTACGCTGCATAGCGAAACCGAGATCGTTGGCCTAGAAGGCGATTCCGTTTTGGAATGGGTCACGTGGGTGAACCGCGGGACCGGAGAGCGCGAGAGGCGCAGGGTCGGCAGCATGTTCGTCATGATTGGCGCCGAACCGAATACAGGCTGGCTTTACGGCAAAGTAGCTCTCGACAAGAAGGGTTTCGTGATTACCGGTACGGCGGAAGCCTTCGAAAATACACGGTACGCGACCAACGTTCGGGGTATCTATGCCGTTGGCGACGTGCGATCCGATTCCGTGAAGCGGGTTGCGTCGGCGGTGGGTGAAGGGTCGGTCGTGATCTCGGATGTTTATCGTTACCTGGCCGCGCACCATGATGTTGCTGCGGATGCTGAATCCACGCTTGCGGCCTTGCAGGCGGTAAGTGCTCCTGCGCATTGAGGTGGGCAGGCCTTGCAATAGATTTACCGTTCTTAGCAAGGGCAGATGTCCGCGTTTGTTAGCAAAGAAATGGAGCGCAAGAGGATGGATGGCAGGTTAAGGACGGTCTACTTTAGACAGTGATATCGATAACATGGACTAACTTGACGCCGCGCAGATTCTGAGTAGTAAAGTTTGACGACAACTGGATGGCGATTTGACAACATAACTCCGTGAGTTACGTATTGTCCTGATATGGAGTGACCGTGTCAACCTGCGCAATCCGTGGGTTTGTCGCTGTCGTTTTGTTGGCGGTTTTTCGAGGACAAAGCCAGCAGCAGTCGGGGCAGTTTAAGCGGCGATTGATCAGTCTGATATTCGCGGGTCGAAACCGCATAATCTTGATCCGTCGGGAGCTGCCTCTGACTGTTATCGCGAGTCCAGCTGAGCCTGTCGCATAGGGCAAAACGAGGATTCTCCTTCGTGCTTGCTCCGGCTGCTGCTGGCTCTGTGCTCGAGTTGTGGGTTGCTGTCATCGGTTAGGTTGCTTTTGTTTTTTCATTCTTGGGAAGGTATTGCTTTTTGTCAGGCGGCCACTCGCTGCGCAGCGTTTGCTTCCGCCCTGGTTCCTATGGCCCAGATGAAGCCCAACAGTTCTCGGCCTACGGCAGTGACGATTTTTCTCTTGTCCTTTCCTTTTGCGGCCAACTTCGCGTATCGCTTGTGCAGCCGGTGTTGCGCTTTCCACGCGATCTCTTTTGCCTCTTCCGATGCACTCTGCTGCCGTTTGCGCAGCCCGGCCCAAATGGCGGGAGGACGATCATAACTCCATGCCGCCTCGACCACGATTCGCCTCAAATGCGCGTTGCCTGACTTGGTAATACTCCCGCGGCGGGTCCGCTTGCCACTGGAGTTCTCGCTGGGCACGGCGCCGCAATAGCCCATCAGTTCCCGCGCACCTGGAAAGCGGGATACCTGGCCTAACTCGGCTGCAATCGTTACTGCAGAAATGTGCGCGACGCCGCGCAATGCCTGCAGATCCGCGATAACTTCTTGCAATGCGGGCGAGGCCAGCTTGACCGCCTCAACGATGGCCTGCTCCAGCCGTACCACCCGCTCTCGCATGTGCTCGACTTCGTGCAGGTAATCCAGCCGCGTCGCCTCCTGAGCCATCTGTGTAAAACGTATTTGCGAGACCCAGATCAGATGCAGATGTGTCCAAGCTCTAACACCAGCCGGCGGACGCTGACCCGAGCGCAGCAGGAATTTGTTAAGCCGGTGACGAGCCCGCAGCTGATCCTGCTTCGCTGCTTCACGCGCACGCACCAAATCGCGCAACGCCTCGGAGCCCTCGTCGGGAACCCAGACCGCCGTCAGATCGCCGGATCGGTAACTGCGCGCCAGCTTCTCGGCATCGCGCCTGTCGGTCTTCACACGGTCGCCAGCCTTGACCGGGACCAGGGACGGCGCGATCACCTCGCACTGCACGCCTAGTTCCGCCAACTGCCAATACAGGACATAGCCAGTCGGCCCGGCTTCATAACAGGCCCGCAACTTCTCGACCGCGCCAAGCTTCTTCAAGAGCTTGCGAACCGATTCCAATCGGTTCGGAATCGTTCCCAGGCTTCGCACCTCGCCATCCGGTTCGGCTATCGCTGCAGCAATCGTTTCGGCATGGACATCTAAGCCCAGAAATCGTAACTTCTCCTTCATGACCGGCTCCTTCCGCTTGTGGCTCTGAACTGCGGTTCCTTACGAACTCACAGCCTAACCCACGATCAGCGCAGCGGCGCCGGTCACTCCATAATGACTGTTATTGGAGGGCACCAAAATGCGAATCGCTCTTAAATCTCTCGTACTCTCATCCGCAGCAGTTTGCGCCACGGCCGCTTTTGCAGCCAACCAGGCACGTGTTGACGTTCCTTTCAGCTTTACCGCCAAAGGGCATTCTTATCCGGCAGGCATGTATGACGTTGAACTGGATGGCAACCGCTGCTTTGTAACTCTGGCAAGCAGGGTAGACCTGACGAAACAGATTCGTTGGTCTGTCGGCCCGGCCGAGCCTGCTTTTATGCCTGCGGTTGTTAAGTTCGATCAGGTCGGTATCGACCACGAGCTGAAGAGCATTCAGTTCGGAGACAAGATCACTCCCGATCTCGACAAGCACTCTAAGCAGGGCGTAAGTGCTACTACTTCGATAAGCGGCCAGTAAGGCCTAACGATCCCGCTCGTCGGCCTAAGAGTTGGGCGGTGGTTCCATGCGGGTGCGGGCGTCGTGGAGGCGCCCCGTGGCCGGCTCATGGGTACCGGCGACTGCGAGGCCGAAGCGGGGCATGTTGGCGTAGACGCACTCGTACTGGCCGTTAGCCACCTGGTAGGTCTCGTGCCAGATGCCGACGGTGCCGTCGGAGCCGATGCTTTGGTTGAAGGCCTTCCATGCGGGTAGATGGGCGGCGTCGCGGGATTGGGCATAGTTGACGAGATGGTCGAAGCTGCGCCAGTACTGAGTGACCATGATTCCGCGCCAGTAGATGGAAGAGCGGGCGCCGAGCAGGCCGAGGGAGGGGTTGGCGAAGAGCTCCTGAAGCATCGGACCCATCGCCCTGGCGGTCGGAAGCCATTTGTTGAAGGCGAACAGGCGGTTGATGCGAAAGCCGATAAGGAAGACGACGAATGGGCCTTCGATGCGGGTGGTGAAGCGGCCGGGGTGAAGAGTTGCCATATGGGTGAAACTATACCGGCTGCGGCGCATACCGAGATGAGTATGCCGTTCGAGTTTAAGCGCAGATCTGCAAGCGCAAACCGGTCTCTTCACTTCGCGGCTGAATCCAGCTTTCAGAGCTTTCCGCGAGTTGAGCGACTGCGTGGACTGTGACGCAGATGCCGGTCTGGCGGTTGTTGCTGAGGCGAAAAAGGAATATGCCCAGCTTTAAAAAAAAGGAGCTGGCCCGTCGTTCAGCGGCCTGGGGTCATGGGGAATGATTCGACCCAGGCGCGGTGGATCATCATGGTCTTTTCTTCCGGAGTGGGCTCGCGGAGTTCGCCGGTGGTTGGGTCGGGGGCCTTCAACTCTGAGACCCGGCTGCAGATGGCTTCGAGGGTGGCGCTCCATCGCTCGAGCTGTTGGTCGCGATATTGGTTTAACGGGTCGGCGTGCATGGCAGTATTCAACACGTAAATTATGCCAGATTTCGGGATTTCTTTGGAGTGACTCTGGTCGCGATCTGTGCCAGTATGAGGAGCCCAAATCCAAGGCTCCCGCGATTGCCCCGAAATCCCCGGCCATGTTACTCTTGAGCAGACACTTAGAGAGTGGACTCGATAGAAAACGTAGAGAGGTAACGCACCACCGTGCTGGCTGCAGAGAAAAAGACCGAAGTTATCACGCGTTTCCGCACCCATGACTCCGATACCGGAAGTCCCCAAGTGCAGATCGCGATCCTCAGCGAACGAATTGGCGAACTAACCGAACATTTCAAGACGCATAAGAAGGACCACGCCTCCCGGCGCGGTCTGTTGATGCTGGTGAGCAAGCGCCGCCGTCTGCTGGACTACCTGAAGACGACCGATACCGACCTCTACCGGGACGTGATCGGCAAGCTGGGCATTCGCAAGTAAGCGAGACACTTGTCCTCCAAAATAGAGCGAGAGAGCGATTTGATGAAGCTGGCCAATGAATGGGCCGGCGGACCTCCAAAGGCGGCGGCCCTCAGGGCTTTGCCGCCTTTTCGCGTCTATGCGCTCTGCGCAACCGTGATTGAGACAGATTGAGAAAAGAGGAACTATGAAACACGACGTGACCGTCGAGCTTGCCGGCGGCAAGCAGCTGCATTTTGAAACCGGACGGATGGCCAAGCAGGCCTCCGGCGCCGCGCTGGTGAGCCAGGGCGATTCCGTAGTACTGGCAACCGCAGTGGCCTCCCCCGATCCACGCGAAGGGGTGGATTTCTTCCCCCTGACCGTGGACTACCGTGAATATGCCTACGCGGGTGGACGCATCCCCGGTGGATTTATCAAGCGCGAAGGCCGGCCGAGCGAGCGCGAAGTGCTGACCTGCCGCCAGATCGATCGCCCGATTCGCCCGCTGTTTCCGGAGGGCTTTCGCAATGAGACCCAGGTGATTGCGCTGGTGTTTTCGGCGGACAAAGAGAACGATCCCGACATTATTGGTATTAACGCGGCGAGCGCGGCTCTGGCTCTGTCTGACATTCCGTTCAACGGCCCGGTGGGCGCTGTGCGGATCGGCCATGTGAATGGTGAGTTCGTGGTGAACCCGTCGTATGCGGAGCGCGAGATCAGCACGCTGAACATCACAATTGTTGGCACCGAGCACGGCATCGTGATGGTGGAAAGCGGATCGAAGGAAGTCGGCGAAGAGCTGGTTGCCGATGCGATCGACTTCGCGCATGTGGAGATCAAGAAGATTGTTGCGGCGATCAACCAGCTGGTTGGCGTGGCGGGCAAGACGAAGCGCACTGTGACTCCTCCGGAGTTCGATCACGAATATTTCAACACGCTGAAGGCGAAGATCAGCGACCGGCTGAAGGACGCGCTGGACACCAAGATTCATGGCAAGTTCGAGAGCGCCGCTCTGATCAAGCAGATCAAGGACGAGCTGGCGAAGGAGTTGCCGGCCGACGAGCCGGACGCCAAGAAGAAGCTGGCGAAATACTACGAGGCGCTGCGCGAGGAGATCTTCCGCCAGCAGGTGACGAAGGACCGGATTCGTCCAGACCGCCGCGCTTTCGATGAGATCCGTGCGATCTCGATCGAGACCGGTGTGCTTCCACGCACCCATGGTTCGGCGTTGTTTACTCGTGGCGAGACCCAGGCTCTGGTGACTACGACGCTGGGCACCAACGACGATTCGCAGCGGTTGGAGAGCTTCCAGGGCGAGCAGAAGAAGCGCTTCATGCTTCACTACAATTTCCCTCCGTTCTCGGTGGGTGAGACCGGCCGCATGACCGGCGTTGGCCGTCGCGAGATTGGTCACGGCGCATTGGCTGAGCGGGCAATCTCCGCCGTTCTGCCGACGGAAGCTGAATCACCGTATGCGATCCGTATCGTTTCGGACATTTTGGAATCGAATGGTTCTTCGTCGATGGCTTCGGTCTGCGGCGCGAGCCTTTCGCTGATGGATGCGGGCATTCCGATCAAGGCTGCGGTCGCCGGCGTGGCGATGGGCCTGGTGAAGGAAGACGAGAGCTACGCGATCCTGACCGATATTGCCGGAGCGGAAGACCACTACGGCGATATGGATTTCAAGGTTGCGGGAACGCGGGCGGGCATTACCGCTTTGCAGATGGACATCAAGATCAGCGGCATTACCTCGCAGATCATGCGCGAGGCGCTGGAGCAGGCACGCCGCGGACGGCTCTTCCTGCTGGACACGATGGATGCGCACCTTGCGGCGCCGCGCACGGAAAAGTCGCAGCATGCGCCACAGATTCGTACCCTGCAGATTCCGGTGGACAAGATTCGCGACCTGATCGGGCCGGGCGGCAAGGTCATTCGGGGCATCATCGAATCGACCGGCGTCAAGATCGACGTCGAAGATACCGGCCGCGTGAATGTGGCTTCGAGCGACGCCGATGGGCTGGCGCGCGCGTTGGAGATCATCGGCAATCTGACGGCTGTTCCCGAGGTGGGCAAGACTTATCTGGGCAAGGTTGTTCGTCTCGCCGAGTTCGGCGCGTTCATCGAGCTCTTTCCTGGTACCGACGGATTGCTGCACATCAGCGAGATCGCCGAGCATCGGGTGAAGGAAGTGAAGGACGAGCTGAACGAGGGCGACCAGGTTCTGGTTCGGGTGCTGGGTATTGAAGGCAACCGGATCAAGCTTTCGCGCAAGGCCCTGCTGAAGGAACAGCGCCAGAAGCTGGGTCTTCCGGAGCCGGGTGTAGCTAGCGAGATTCAGGGCAGCGCCGAGCGGGCGCCGCGCAATCATCCTCCAGTCGAGCGCCAGCCAAGCTCGAATGCCAGCACCATCATGATCGAGGGCGGAGACGACTTCGACGAAGTGGAGGGAGGCGACGACCTCGAGGGCGAGGACGAACCGAACTTTAATCGCGTGGACGGTGCTCCAACGCCAGTGGGAGCTGCCGCAGGCGGTGGTTCCGGATCGGGTGCCGGGCCGGCGGGTCAACGCCGCCGCCGCCGCCGTAGTGGCGGTGGCGGTCGCGGTCGTGGCCCGGGTGGGCCGGGGCCGGGCAATCGGGGACCGCGGTAAGCTAGAATTCAACGGAAGATAATAAGGGCTGCGCGAGATGCGCGGCCCTTTTCTCTTCCTTTGGAGAGACAGGGCTCAGAACAAAGAATAGAAACTGGAGGCTATGCAAGGTCGATCCTTAGCGGTGTTCTTGCTGATTGGAGTGTTGTGGGGGTCGGAGTGGTTGGTTACCCGCAACCTCGATACGCCGCCCATTGGTGATCTCGCATTGCGATATGCGATGGCGGCGATCGTGCTTGGCGCGGTCGCTCTTGTGGGCAGGATTCCGCTGCCGAGATCGCGGCTAGTGGTCGTTTCGGCGCTGACCGGAATTTCGTTTGCGACCGTCCCGGTATTGCTGATCGGATGGGCGAGTCATCGGGTTTCGCCGGGACTGCTGGTGGTGATCCTGGCGATGACTCCTCTGCTGGCGGCATTGATGGAGGGCCGAGCCTTTGGCAGTTGGCTGGTTCCGCTGGTCGGCGGCGTGGCGGGGACGGCGCTACTCGCGTCGCAGGGATTATCATTCGCTCTGACGCAATGGACGGGTGCCGCGGCGTTGCTGGCGGCCGGGGCGATGATCGCTGCATCTGTCACCTGGGTGAAAAGGGAACTGGCGGACGTTCCTGTGGTCTTACTGGCCGCGCTTCAACTTGCTTCGGCGGCGCCCTGTGTTGTGTTGTGGAGCTTGATAACCGAGGGCCGCTCCGGCTTCGTCTGGAGCGCGAGTTTGGTGCGATCGGAAGCCGTGCTGGCAATCGCGGGCAGCGCGGTGGGTTTACCTCTTTATTACTGGCTGCTTCGGCGGATGGAGAGCTTTCAGTTGACAGCTTCACAATGGCTCGTGACTGTCGTCGGAGTCAGCGAAGGTCTGATCTTGGTGCGCGAGGCGCCGGGATGGAGACTGCTTGTTGGGGCTGGGATATTGCTCGCAAGTCTGGGCCTTTTACTGGGCACCTCTGCTAGCGAGGAAGAGCCAGTGACTTTCGAGTTAACTGGGCCTTTCCGTGGATGAGGAAGCGTGTTCGGTCGGGTAATATATTCGCATGAGTGCGTCGATGTATATCGTCGTCGAGGGAGAGGATCCTGGTTTCGATATCTTCGTAAATGGCCGGACGTTGGCGAGAAACGAAGATGCGCTGGAGAAGCTGGCAGAGCGGCTGGGAGTGAAGCCGTTGCTGGAGTTTTTCTCGGCGGATCAGAACTCGATGGCTGTCCTTTTGGATGAGGGCGCCGGGGATCCGGAGTGGGCCAAGACGCTGCCGCCTCCGCAGTGGTTTTCTCCTGAAGATGGTCTGGAAACGATCTCCACCTTGATCGACTATCTGCGCGATGCGCCTGCCACTTTGGGTTCCGATACCGCGAAGGTGGTAAAGGAGCTTGAGGAGTTTGAGCGCGTGCTGCACAAGACCGCAGTCCGCAGTTTGAAGTGGCAGCTGGCCGTCAGCTGGCGCTGAAGACCGGCCGTCCAGGCGAGGGCTCCGCGCTTTTTTCTGAAGAGATCACGAGGCTTCGATCTGTTTGCGGAGCAGGACAATCTGGCCGAGGTGGTAACTGTTGTGATCGGCGGCGAGCAGGACTTCGCGGAGGAATCGTTGGCCGTCTCCCCATGGGATTGTGGCGTAAAGGTTCTGGGCCGGATCCATCACCATCTTTTCAAATTCATCGAGGTCGGCGAGCATCGCTCTGACGGTTGCGTCCCAGGCCGCGTCCGTCGGAGGCAATTCTTCCTTCGGCCAATAGTCGTCGGGCCACTTGGGCGCGAGATATTTGGAACTGGTGCAGAACTCGAGCAGGTCGTGCAACGTGAAGTTCATGTGCCATAAGAGCTGCCAGGCGTTGTAGGGAGCGCCGTTGGGTTTGGCTCCACGCTTGTCGGCGGGGAAGTCGGCTAGCGCCGACTTGAGGTCGAGGTGGGCGCTCCCTCCGCGTAAGAGTTCTACTAATTGCTCGCGTAGTTCGCGGTTGTCGAGGGCCATTGTTGTTTCTCCAACGACTTGGATGCGCTAACTGTGAGAATGACTCGGTCGCCGAGGATTGAGGTTTCCCTCTGCGGCTGAAGCCGCATCCGTCTGGACCGATCTCAGGCGGCTCCCGCTTCGCGCTTCGGGTTGCCGAATACGTTGCCGAGGCGGCGGATCTGGGCTCCGACTCCGCGGAGTTTTTCCTCGATGTGTTCGTAACCGCGGTCCATGTGGTAGACGCGGTCGAGGATGGATTCTCCGTCGGCGACCATGGCGGCGAGCACCAGGGATGCCGAGGCGCGGAGATCGGAACACATTACCGCCGCCGAGGAGAGCGGCGTCTTTCCGCGAATGGTGGCGGTGCGGCCTTCGACGCGGATATCGGCGCCCATGCGGACGAGCTCCTGCACATGCATGAAGCGGTTTTCGAAGATGTTTTCAGCGATGAGCGAGGTTCCCTCGCACTGGGTGGCGAGGGCCATGTATTGGGCCTGCATGTCGGTGGGGAAGCCGGGGTATTCCTGAGTGGAGACATCGACGGCCTTGAGCTGGCCTTCGCTGCGGACGCGAAGCGAGTCGCCGTTGATGGAATCAATGCGTGCGCCAGCGTCGGTGAGTTTGCTGACGATGGCGCCGAGATGCTTCGGATTGCAGTTGGCGACGCATAGGTCGCCTCCGGTGATTGCGCCGGCGATGAGGAAGGTCCCGGCCTCGATGCGATCGGGATTGATGCGATGCTTTGCGCCATGGAGTTTCTCGACACCCTGGACGCGGATGGTGGCGGTGCCTGCACCCTCGATTTTCGCGCCCATGGCGGTGAGGAGAGCGGCGAGGTCGGTGACTTCGGGCTCGCGGGCGCAGTTCTCAAAGAGCGTCTCGCCCTCGGCGAGGACGGCGGCCATGAGCAGGTCTTCGGTGCCGGTGACGGTGACCTTGTCGAAGACGATGTGCGCACCTTTGAGGCGCTCGGCGCGGGCCTCGATGTAGCCGTGTTCGTAACTGATGACCGCGCCCATGCTTTCGAGTCCCTTGATGTGGAGGTCGATGGGGCGGCCGCCGATGGCGCAGCCTCCGGGCATGGCGACGCGGGCGAGTCCGGTGCGGGCGACGAGCGGGCCGAGCACGAGCGAGGAGGCGCGCATGGTCTTGACGATGTCGTACTTCGCGGTGGGGTCGGAGAGGATGCGGCAGGAGATTGTGGTGCGATGCTGGGCGCGGCCGTAACCGAGTTCGACTTCTGCGCCCATGGAGGTGAGTAGCTTGCGCTCGGTCTCGATGTCCTGGACCTGGGGTATGTTTTCCAGGATGACTTCGCCTTCGGTGAGGATGGCGGCGGCCATGCAGGGCAGGGCCGAATTTTTTGCGCCGCTGACGCGGATGGTGCCAAGCAGCGGATTGCCGCCGCGGACTACGAATTTATCCATAAGAACGCCGATTGCTCCAAATGAAATCTTAACGGTAATTGTTCGACCACGCTTCCGACCTATGCGATGGAGTAGCTTGCTAGTACACTTGCAGGCGCGAGGTTTTACAACTGCCGATGCATAGAAAAATCGATTTTTGCCGGGGCTTGTCCGGCGTTGTAGTTCCGGCGATTTTGATTGCCGGTCTTTTCATCCATAGCTCTTCCGCTCGGGCCGAGAAGAATTCGCTGACGGTGAAGACAAAGATAGGCAAGGTGATGGGGAAGGCGGACGGGACGGTCCGCGCGTTTCTTGGCATTCCTTACGCGCAGCCTCCGGTGGGGCCGCTACGGTGGAAGCCTCCGATGCCGGCGGCGAAGTGGAAGGGAGTGCGGCAGGCGACGGAGTTTGGCTCGCACTGCATGCAGCCGACGGTTTACAAGGACATGATCTTTCGCGACCCGGGAATCAGCGAGGATTGCCTGAACCTGAATGTCTGGACGCCGGCGGCGGACGCAAAGGCCAAGCTGCCGGTGATGGTGTGGATTTTCGGCGGCGGCTTCGTTGCCGGGGGCACGTCTGAGCGGAGGCAGGACGGAACCAACCTTGCCAAGAATGGCGTAGTCGTCGTTTCTATGAACTATCGGCTCGGGATATTTGGGTTCTTCGCGCACCCGGATCTGACGGCCGAGTCTCCGAACAAAGCTTCGGGAAACTACGGATTGATGGACCAGACTGCGGCGCTGCGTTGGGTGCATGAGAACATCGCGGCTTTCGGGGGCGATCCAGCGAAGGTGACGCTGTTCGGAGAAAGCGCCGGTTCATTCTCGGTGAGCTCGCAGATGGCGTCGCCGCTGGCCAAGGGACTGTTCATTCATGCAATCGGCGAGAGCGGCGGAGCCTTTGCAACCCGCGGACTAACTTACAAGTCTCTGTCGGGGGCCGAGGCTCAAGGGGCGGATTTCGGAAAGACCGTATTGTCGGCGACGACCATCGAGCAGCTTCGGGCGATTCCGGCGCAACAGTTGATGGAGGCGAAGGCGCCGCCGGGAGTGCGTTTCGCTCCCGATGTCGATGGGTATTTCCTTCCCCAGAGCGTGGGGGAGATTTTTGCGGCCAAGAAGCAGAACAATGTGCCGCTGATTGCAGGTTGGAACCGCGATGAGGGCGGGATCAACGAGAAGACGACAATAGATACTTTCAAAGCCGAGGCGGAGAAGGAGTTTGGGGCGTCAGCGCCGGATTTCCTGAAGGCCTATTCGGCGAGCACGGACACCGAGGCGGTGCGTGCGGCTGCGGATTTTGCTGGAGACCGGTTTATCGCTTATTCCACCTGGAAGTGGCTGGAGGCTGCCGTGACCGACGGAACACAGCCGGTTTATCGCTATCACTTCGAGTGGGTGACTCCGGAAGACCAATTCCATCCGGGCGGCATTGCGGCCTACCACTCTTCGGAGATTCCTTACGTCTTCGGCGCGCTCGACCTGTTGATGGGGTACAAGTGGCGGCCCGAAGACTACAAGATGAGCGAGATCATGCAGAAGTACTGGTCGAACTTCGCAAAGACCGGCGATCCGAATGGCGAGGGGTTGCCGAAGTGGCCGGCGTATAACGGCGATTCGGGCTGGCAGGTGATGCATTTGACTCCAGAGCCGACGGCCGAGCCGGATGCTCATCGCGATCGTTACCTGTTCCTGAGTCAGCAATGGGCCAAGTAGACTTAGGCAGCAAGAACACCTCTGGAGGAACTTAGTGCCGAGTCGATTTCGGATAGTTGTTTCAATGGGTCTGGCGTTGGCCATGACTGCGGTGGTCGCTCATGCGGCGGACTTGAAGAATTTCTACAGCGGGTCGAGCATGGCCAGCGATGGGTCGGCGCGAACGATCACTTTGCAGTTCTCAGAGGACGGAACGGGCCTTTATGAGGACAACAGCGGCAAGGGGGACATCAAGAAGAATGTCCACTGGTTTCGCGATGGCAAGAAGGTGACGGTTGAGTTCGAACCGGTCGCAGGACAGGCGGCCGCCGCCCCGCTGGTTTTTCAGGTGCAGCGGACTTCTCTGGTGCCTGTGGGAGACTTCAACGCACAGATTGGAGTACTCGGTTTCCCTACGCTTCACCCGTTTGGGCCGGCGAAGGTGGTCAAGAGTTCGGGGCTGTCGACTTGTGTGAACGGAATGCCTGGGCCTTGTGCAATGCGGGAGACGTGGAGCTCGAGGCAGTAGGGGTACCCCCATCCCCCCTGGGGTCATGCTTAATTCTTTGAATTCAAATGGGTTAGCGGCCTTGATCCGGCTAAAATCCTGATTCTGCTGCAGTTGTCTTTGAAGGACGTATTTTTCGCCCGAAATCTTAATGTGACGGCGCTCTGAATCATCGTCCCCTCCAAATGGAAAGGGCAGCTTTCGCCGCCCTTTTGTTCTTACTTGATCTCTATTCTTATTTTATCAAATCGACCCTTTTCACTACGCCAGCTTTTGGGATTTATTATCGCGATTGGATTGAATATTTTGAGCGGTTTTGGGTGAAATTGGGGTCTTGACAACGGTTTTGGGAGGGCTGGAAATCGAGACCGCCGGATGCTACTTATCGCCAGGATCAGTGACGATAGGCCCCTCCCTGCCAGCATCGTCTTGATCCGGGCCCAACCCACCGTCCCCGCTCTCAGCCGGCGGCATTCAATCCCCATACATCCACCGCGCTAGCGGCTTACTGCAAATCGCCGTATCCACACCGCTCCGCACCAGCAGCAACTTCAACCGCTGAATCCTCTGCGCGCGCGGAGCACTGTCGATACGGCACTAGAGATTTGGCATCAATCCAGGTCCACCAATTGCGCGAAGTGCGCATATCGAGACTGTCTGAGGTAATCCTACGGTCCTTCATTCGCAATCTCAGTGACGCTCTCAATCTTGCGGCCTTCGATTGCGACCCTTCATCGTACGGATGGAACTTCTTTGTATCCGAGGTCCTTGGGAGGCCAGCTCATCTGCCCGAAGCAGAAATTTCTTGAGCAACGGAGAGGTATTCGACTTGTTGTATCCCATCACGAGATCGATGGTCGGAACCTCGCCGTGCAAAGGCCGGGCGACCACCGAAGGGATCAGCGCATTTTGCACATAGGCTGGCAATAATGTGAAGCCGCCAGTGGATGCCACGAGCGACATTCCGCCAGATAGAGTCTCGGCGTCGTAGATCGGTTTCAGCTTGAGACCAAGCTTCGCCGCGTACGCTTCGATCACGGTCTTGAGCACGGGCGCGGCACGTGCTGTGCTGATAAAGTCCTCGCGACAGATGTCTTCCGGCCGGATTGTCTTGTGCCGGGCCAGGCGGTGGCGAGACGGCAGGATTGCGATCAGAGGTTCCTTCACAAGGAATCTGAAGTCCAGGCCAGGAGTCCGCGTCTCGCGCCGCAGCAAGGCCACATCGATCTCTCCCTGCATCAAGGCGTTGGCGAGTTCGGGTGAGGATTTTGTCGTGATCGTAACGTCAACATCAGCCGCCTCTTCGCGCAAGATTCGCAGTGCCTCTGACAACCAGATCACTTCCTGTCCCGGCAAAAAGCCGAGCCCAAAACCCGGGTTGTGGGGGCGCTCCGTGTTTCGTGCCGCTTCGCACGCGACCTCTATCTGCATCAGCGCCAGGCGTGCGTGATCGAGGAATATCCGCCCAGCCGCTGTGAGCTCAATGCCTCGCGCTTTTCGCTCCAGCAGCTTCACGCCGAGTTCCAGTTCGAGATCGCGAATCTGACGACTCAGCGACGGTTGTGAAGTATGGAGACGCCGCTCAGCAGCGTGCAGAAGGCTGCCTTCCTCGGCGACCGCAATAAAGTACCGGAGATGACGAAGTTCCATGAGGCCCTCCATCTATGCTCCATAAGCATACCTCAAGCAGTCAAAGTATTTGTGCAAAAGCCTGAAGGGGAGGAACCTATAGCCAACGGATAACGCTCGTCGTTGTCCGAAATCCAATCTCAGGAGTATCAACATGTCATCACAACGCAAATCAACCATCGTGTTCTGCCACGGGATTTGGGCCGATGGCTCGTGCTTCAGCAAGGTGATCCCCGCATTGCAGGCGGACGGTCATGAGGTGATCGCAGTTCAATACGGTCTGGACTCTTTCGAAGAAGACGTGGCTACGGTGAAGCGCACGCTGAACCGCGTCGGCAGCCCCGTTCTCCTCGTGGGCCATTCCTACGGCGGCGCTACCATTACAGCCTCGGGCGTCGATGATCGCGTGGCTGGCCTCGTCTACATCGGAGCGGTTGCCCCGGATGTAGGTGAAACCGTACAGCAGCAGCTCGACAAGTATCCGTCGGATATCTTCTCTCGCGTCGAGGTCGCGGACGGGCGCGCCTGGATGCTTCCGAACGGTACTGAGTTTTTCTGCGGAGACCTTTCCGCGGAAGAGCAGAAGCTCGTTTGGGCAACCCATTATGCGCCCGTCGCCGATCTGTTTCAGCAACAAAAGATTACCAGCACCCCGTGGAAGTCGAAACCGAGCTGGTACATCTTGACCACGCAAGACCACACTGTGCATCCCGATCTCCAGCGGTGGGTCTCGAAGCGTATGGGAGCGACTGTCGTCGAAGTGGAAAGCAGCCATGTTCCGATGCTCTCGAAGCCGGATGTAGTCATCGAGGTTATCCGCAAGGCCGCAAAAGCAATTCAGGAAAGTGCGACAGCCTAGTTAGGCCGCGAGGTTTATCATCTTCGACAGACCGTCGTTAGACGGTCTGTCACTTTTATGAGCGGCCATAAGAATTCAAGTGCGATCTCAATACCCGTATCCGGAAATCCAGGCAGATCAGATCTCAACTGCAGGTAACAGGCCAAACTACGTTTCCAGAACTGTGGCGACTGGAAACGTGATTTGGCGATTATGCGCCAATCTAGAATCTCCTGAATTCCAGAAGGCCACCTGAGCGGTTTAGGAGATCCTGACAGTGGTCCTCTTGTGCTGCCAATTGTCCGGCGCATCTTGCGATTCAGGTCGAATGACCGCTCGGTGATCTATCGTCAACGCCCACGAGAAAAGCCCTGTGCAGTCTGCCGAGCTGGCCCTGGAAAACGGCGAGGGCCGCTGCTCCGCGTTAGGGTTGCCGATCGGACTTCAGATCGCCGGCGCTCCATTCGCGGAATCCACGGTATTGGCGCTGGCACATGCATATGAGCGCGAAACAGCATGCACACGCGGCATCCTGCAGCATAGCAGGCAACTATGCTACTAGCGGCGGCCCAACATATTGCATCTCGTACCGCGCAAATACTTCTGCGTCCATCTTCGGCCCGTTCGGCACCGCCACATACCGGAAGAACTCCTCCATCTTCCCCGCGGGAGTAAACGCAATCAACATGTGCGCCGGTTTCTCGCCCACCCCTGAAAAAGCATGCGGAATCCCGCGCGGCCCCAGGATCGATTCCCCCGTACGCAATGTCGTCCGGCTGTCGCCAACCTGAAACAGCACCTCGCCCTCCATCACGTAGAACCACTCTTCCTGATAAAGATGGAAGTGCCGTGGAGGACCGCCCTTCATTAGGTTCTTGTGTTCAATCATGAGTAAGCCGCCATTGGTCTCGCGTGGTACCGCCTTAAATAGAATCGTGCTATATCCCAGCGAGTGCGTCTCCCCAAACCGGTCTTGTCCCGCTTCCACCGGATGTATCCCGCCAGTTGGCGGAAGCGCAGCACTCTGGCCGAGAGCAAAAGCCTCGAACCCTGCCGCTGGAAAGCCTGCTGCTGGAAGCATGAATGCTGCGCTCTTGAGCAAATCACGACGCTTCACTGGCAATCTCCTTTGCTTCAAAGGGGCATGAATCAATCGCGCGGCGAGATTCCATTTCTACAGCCCGGAGATCTGCGTAGCGTGGAAAGCGCCTAAGTATAGAATGGTTTGGTTTCCAACCCCAGGAAAATCGCGGCGCCGTGCGGCTTTTCCGCGTCAGTGTCGCCGATTCGGACTTCAGATCGTCGGCGCAACGGGCCTCATTTTTCTTCAGTGTATACAGGATCTCCTCTATCGCTGGGGTCCGTGGAAGGTGTTCACCACCCGGCTGATCGCAGCCTGGTCGAGGCACATCCGGTAAGTTGGACGGTCCGTCTATGAGGCGGTGGCGAAAATGCGCCCTCCAACTCCGACTGGATCCCATCCCTACCGATAGGTCCGGCTTCTCGGAAGCAATGTGCCCAAGGCGTTCTCAACTGACGAGAGCAGGCCGGCCAAGGCGCTCATCGAGCGCGTCTTGGGGGATGAATCGCGACGATTGGTCCTCGAAAACGCCCATGGCGACTCCCATTCGGGAAATACGGCCAGGATGCCGGATTCCCGACGCCATGCCGACTTATGGGTCCTGATTCTCCAAATGACGTGAACCAGTTCCGAATTGTTGAACAACCAGTGACTTCCGAGTAGCCGGTTATTCGCCGTGAAGGTGCAAAGTGTCTCAGGTAGCCGATAGATTGAAACCGCTCATTGCGTATTGGCGAGTTGTCACTCACCGACCATCATGATTGACCTAGAAGACTAGGATTCCAGCAGTGCCCGTAACTTGTGAGCGTATCTCCGGCTCGACGTGACCACCGTTCCTCCAGCCAGTGCGATGTCGTAAACCCCATCGAACATCGGACGAATCTCGCTAATGCAGGCACCGTTCACGATGGCCGACTTCCGCACGCGGATAAAGTTGTGTGGCGCCAGCTTCTCCTCCAGGTGCGCCAGGGTTTCACGCAACAGGTGACTGTCGCTGGCAGTGTGTATGCAGGCGTAGTTTCCCGTGGCTTCGATCCACAAAACGTTAGAAACGGGAACAAAGAAAATCCGCTTGTTGTCCTTCACCACAAAGCGTTCCAACGGGCGGAGACTACGGAGGGATCGGAGCAGTGGTTCGAGATCTCGATTTGCTTCCCTGCGCTGTTCGAGGACCTGGCGTGCGTGAACCAGCGCCTTGCCAAATCGCTCCTTATCATACGGTTTCAGGAGATAGTCAACAGCGTGCACTTCAAATGCACGAATGGCGTGCACATCGTGAGCCGTGACAAAGATATATATGGGAGCGGGGCCGTTCACTGGCTCCACATTCTCGATGACTCCAAAACCATCCAGATCAGGCATCTGCACATCGAGAAAAACGATGTCCGGATGAAGTTCATTGATCTGCTCCACCGCGCTTATTCCGTTCGCCGCCTCGCCTACAACTTCAATGCCGTCGTGTTCGGCCAGATAGCGACGGATACCGCGCCGGGCGATCGGTTCGTCATCGACGATGAGGACTCGCGTCTTCAATGCGAACTCCGCAGTGGAATGGTGATGATGGCCTCACAGCCTCGACCGTCGCCCCCGATAAGTTCCAGCGACGACTCGTCCCCATAGAGCTGCTTCAAGCGTGACTGCACATTGGTGAGTCCGACGCCGAAGCGCAGGCGCGATCCCGGTGCCGGACCGGGACCATCATCGCGGACGCGGAGCCAAACTCTGCCGTCGTGGAGTTTGGCAGCGATCTCCAGCCGGCTTGCGGTGGAATCTACGCTGAAGCCGTGCTTGATAGCGTTCTCAACCAGCGGCTGAAGCGCCAGGCTCGGTACATAGACTCCGAGAAGATCAGGCGGTATGTCCATGTGCACCTTCAGGCGATCATGAAAGCGTGTCTGTTCGATCTCCAGATACTTGCCGACGAACTCGAGCTCGCTTTGCAAGGTGATCTCGTTCTCCCGGCGTTCAAGGGCCATGCGCAGCAGGTCGCCGAGGCTGACCAGCAGACGGCCCGCAGCATCGACGTCTTCCTGCATCAGAACACCGATGGCATGAAGGCTGTTGAATAAAAAGTGCGGATGTAACTGGCTCTTAAGGTTCTCAAGTTCAGCCTGGGAGAGCTGCGTCTCCAGTTGCGCCGCTATCGTCTGGCGCTCCATAGCAACCTGGTAAAAGTGCATCGACTGGTACAAGCCCACCACTAACCAGTATGTGAGTATGCCGGTAAAGCTCATGAAAAGAACACCGACTCCGAACGACGAGAGAAAGCGGTGCACGTCAGGACCAGTGATGTGAAAAACAAACCGGAGAAGTCCAAGGCTCAGAAAGTATTGGGTGACAGATGCCACAGGAGCCATCGTGAGCGACGTGATTGTGTGGAACGCTATGTGACGCGCAAGCCTCGGCCCGGTCAACGGGAATCGTTTGGCAAGACCCATCACAAGCGGTGTGTACGCCGCCCATACATACCACCAGACAAGCTCGAGCGCGCCCTCGATCGCCCAGTGAACCTGCGAACCCTGTACCTTCTCCACCACGATCCCTTGCGCGGCAAACAACAGTCCTACCATCGTCCATGCGCACAGGATCAAAATCCATTTCTTCCGTCCCCTGTCTGGCGTGGCTTGTAGCAATGAGTGTTGACCCTCCGGCACGGATTATAGCTGTAGCGTCGAAGGAGACATCACGGAGGACAGAGCCGTCGAGAGCTCCAAATGCCTTTTGACGGCTAATTCCTGCCGCTTGCCTCATCGCGGACACCGCATGTCACTTTTCCTGCAAATATTGGTTCTTCGCGACATATGTTCAGCGAGCAGGACTATTCAGGTTGGAGTAAAGGAGTTTTTCATGAAGAAGATTTTGACGCGGTACGGAGCGTATGTACTCGCGGTCGCTCTGATGATGCCGTTGGCGCAGGCGCAGCCGACTAAAATCCAGGCGGCCTTCGCAGATGATGCCGGAACGCTCTCCAAGAAATTCACCGGCCTCGCGCGCGTGATGGCAGGCAAGTACGACTGGAAGCCCGGCCAGGGCGTTCGCTCCGTCAGCGACGTGTTCAACCTGATCGTTGAAGAGAATGGCCTGCTCGCCGATGCTCTCTCGGGCACACCGAATAAGGGGGCAGAGCCCGCGCCCATTACCGATCCGGGGAAAATGCAAGACGCTCTGAAGGCTTCTTACGCCAATCTACAAAAAGCGATCATGGGACTTTCCGACTACGACCTGCAGACACACGTGAAACTGTTCGGAGAAGACATGACGAAGCAGGACGCGCTGATGCTGATTCTCGAAGATCAGCACGAGCATCTGGGGCAGTCGATCGCGTACGCGCGCACCAACGGCGTGGTTCCGCCCTGGTCTAAGTAGGAGCGCCGCGCGCGGCTATCATCGCGCGCTTTTGAATTCAAAGCCGAGGATCTGGTCCGGTTCTCATCGCATAGCGCACCGGTTGACTAAATAAAACAAGGAGATGATCTCATGATTCGTAGCTGCAATCTTATATTGTGTTGTTTTCTTATGGGACTGACGCTCAATGCGACCGCACAGCAGTCTACTCCTGCCGCATCTGCGCCGCCTCCGCCAGTGGGGACACTCGCAGGGCATCCAGACTGGCCTGCGGCAAAGAACCCCGGCGACGTGGACACTGTGGACCACCTGGTAGCTTCGCTCTATGACGTGGTCTCCGGCCCAGCTGGACGGCGCGACTGGGACCGCTTCCGCGCGCTGTTTGTGCCTGACGGACGGATTGCCTCCATCGATCCGGAGTCTGCGGCCACCAAGGATGCACCGGCGAGCAAAGGCGATGCCGCTTTCCTGACTCCCAACATATTCGCGCAGCAGAACAATTCGTACTTCGAGAAGAACGGTTTCTTCGAGCGCAGCATTGCGATGCGAGTCGACGAGTTTGGCAATCTTATCGCGGTGTGGAGCACATCCGAAATCCGGGATGCGAAGGACGACGCCAAGCCATCCGCGCGAGGCATCGATTCGTTCCAGATTATGCATGCTCACGGACGCTTCTGGATCGTTAGCCTTCTCTTTGACCATGAGCGACCAGGAGTGACGCTGCCCGCGAAGTACCTGAAAACGCCCGGCCGATAACGCGAGCGTTTACGAGAGTCCCGCACTTCTGCGACTGGATGCGTCGACAGCGCGGGGTTCGGCCAAAAAATTGACCGCATTGTTTTTGCATTGGATACCAAATTCTGAATGGCCACAAGGGAAGATACATGATTGACTTCGGTTTGGGAAAGTTGCGGCTCTGGAGCGCGGCAGCAGCCTGCGCAGCCCTATTCACGACGCAGCCTGCGGGAGCCCACCCAACGGCCTTTACACTCAACGATGTGATGCAGGCGCCATTTCCGTACGACATGGTGGCCGCGCCCACGGGCACAGCCGTGGCGTGGATATTCGACGCGAAGGGCTGCCGAAATATCTGGGTAGCAGACCCCTCCCATGGCGCGAAAGCGCGCCAGATCACACCGTACACAGAGGACGACGGTTTCGATATCGGCGACCTCGCCTGGTCGCCGGATACGAAGTCGATCGCCTTTACACGGGGCGAGAGTCTTGACGACGAGACTCCGGCCAACGTTAATAGCTCCCCGGCAGGCCCAATGCCCAAGGAAGTATGGGTGGTTGCCACGGCCGGCGGCGTGCCGCATAAGGTCGGCGCGGGAGACTCCCCTAGCTTCTCGCCCGATGGCAGCCGGCTGCTGTTTGTCGACAAGAAAAGAATTCTGACGGTGGCCGCGAGCGGCGATGGCGACGCGCAGCCATTGCTCATCGATCAGGGAACAGTGGACTCGCTGATCTGGGCGCCGGACGGCAAGCGCCTGGCGTTCGTGAGCCATCGAGGCAACCACTCGCTGATCGGTGTCTACGATTTCGTTGACCAAACCATCGTCTGGTTGAGTCCGAGTCTCGACTACGACAGCTCGCCCGCGTTCTCACCGGACGGCGCGCGGATCGCCTTCATTCATGTGCTGGCCGAGAAAACTCTCTCCGATTACTCCTCCCAACGCAGCGGACGGCCGTGGTCGATCTGGACGGCGGACGTGAAAACCGGCCAGGGGCGACGTGTCTGGATTGCCGACGCGGGAGCCGGCAGTGTATTCCATCCGACGCCCTCGGCGACGAACCTGTTCTGGACCAACCATGATGATCTCGTGTTCCCCTGGGAGAAAAGCGGCTGGCTGCATCTATATGCCGTCCCCGTGCAGGGCGGGACGGCCCGCGCACTCACGGTGGGAAAGTTCGAGGTCACACACGTCGTCTTCAGCCAGGACCGCAAGCGCCTGGTCTATTCGTCCACTCAGGATGACACCGACAGGTTGCATATCTGGACGGTCGATGTCGAGCAAGGTTCGGCGGTGCGCACCGACCAGAGCCACGCCATCGAAGACATGCCGCAGATCGGCGCCGACGGCGCTCTTTTCGCATTGCAGAGCGACGGCAACCAGCCGTTGCATCCGGTCGTGTTGAGTGCGGGGGGGCAATGGCGGTGGCTCGCTCCGGAAGCCATCCCGTCCTCCTTCCCGAGTTCCAAGCTCGTCATGCCCCAGGCCGTGACCTTTACGGCGAAGGATGGCCAGGAAACGCACGCGCAACTGTTCCTGCCACGTGAAACCACCTCCAAGCCGCACCCGGCGATTCTGTTCTTCCACGGCGGCCCTCAAATGCAGATGCTGCTGGGGTTCCATACCCACCGTGCGCATAGCTGGATGATCGCATTTAATCAGTACCTCGTCGCCGAGGGCTACATCGTGCTGTCAGTCAACTATCGCGGCGGTACCGGCTATGGCCTTGACTACAGAGAGGCCGACAACTTCGGCCCCGGGGGCGGCAGCGAGCTCAATGACATCGTCGGCGCCATCACCTATCTGCGAGGCCGACAGGACGTCGACTCCCATAGATTAGGCATCTGGGGGGCAAGCTATGGGGGACTCATGACGGAACTCGGTCTCGCGCGTGCCTCAGATGCACTCGCGGCCGGTGTCGATTATGCGGGCATATATAACTGGTCGACGTTCCTGTCCTCGGTGGGCGAGCCAATCGACGGAGACGATGCGAACCGCCGGGCGGTGGAATCCTCCCCCATCGCGACCATCGACCAGTGGCACTCACCCGTGCTGCTTGTGAAGGCGGACGGCGACCTCGATGTACCCTTGCAGCAGGCCACCGCACTCATCGAAGACTTGCGGTCGCACAACATCGACCATGACGTAATCATGATTCCGAACGAGATTCATGACATGGCACGCTACTCATCGTGGATGATGTTGTTCAATGCGGCGGATGTGTACTTCGATCGGCATCTCGACAAGCGGAGCGCGCCCACTCCGTAAGGAGGTCCATTACTGCGGTTTTGATCGACGGTGTGTGGGCCCTTCGCTTAGTCAAGTTCAGAGTTAGTTTTCGGCCCCTCCAGAAAGTTCGGCCAAAAAATTGACCGTAATCAAGCACGACAGAGTGTGAAGTCGTGGAGGTGTAGTCCGGGATTGTACCTCGCGAATGAGAGCAAGGTTGCAGGAGGGCGCATGAGAACGTTACCAGAGTCCCGCAACAGCGACCTCCGCCCATACCGAAGCCAGCCGTCCAGACGCTCATTCGTGGAGGATCTCCGCCAAACTTTCGGGCAGTTATGGCGGGGAGGAGAGTTTCAAGGAAGGAGGTGTCGAATACCGCGATGAGGAAAGACCGAGTGCTTCAATGATGCAGCCTGGCTACGGACGCCAGTGATCCAACGTTTTGGGGTGAACCAAAACTCCACTGAAGCCCGGTATGCACTGGATAGTGAATTTACAGCAGCCTTGGGAACTCGGACCTCCCGGCCAACAGACATTACACTGTAATCGCGGTTGACCCAGCTTCAACCCCAGCTGCTCCTGGATAGCCTCGAAGAAGCTCGGAGCAAGCTCAACACGGTCAGCGGGCTTTGCGAACCACAGCGAGTTCCAGAGGATTAGTCCCCAAAAACGCGCTTCTCGTCACCGAGTAATTCATGTCGGATATTGAGAGGGGGGGCGATTGCCGGACGCCCAGTCTCCGACTTCCCAAAGGCGGGATGTGGGACACCCGGCGGAGTGGTTCCTCCCAGTCAATCCAACGGAGGGCTTCACACCCCAGCGACGAAGACCCGTCGCAGGGGACCAGTCTGAATGGGGGCACTTGGCTTTACAGCATGTTGCGCGCCCAGGCCTCGAGCCATGAGCGCGAGATCGATTGCCACGTTGAGTTGAAGTAGAGGCCGGTGGCGGTCAGGCCCACAGCGGTGACGAGGAAGGCTGCCCATAGGAACTGCTTCATTATCCGGTTGCGCTTCCAATCCCAGAGAAACATGAGAAGGATAAGGAGCAGATTGCCGCCCTCGTAAAACAGGTAGGTGCCGAGGAAGGTAGTTGGGGGAGGCAGAAAAAGACCTGCCAGCCGGGAAAATGCCGCATCGCTGATGCAGATGGTGGCCAGAATGAGCACGCGCCGATGGGCGGCGGAGTTGCGGCGCATGAGAACGCCCCAGGGCAGCAGAATGGCCATGCAAATGACTCCGCTGAAGGCGATGGAAAGGAATTGAGGAGGCAGAGCGCCGGGAGTCTGGAGGTTCAAGGCTTGCCAACTGAGTTCGGACCAGGGGGCGATCACAATGATGAGAGCGGCGTAGCCGGCGGCAAACCAGCCAAAAACGGCGATGGAAGCGGACATTGCCGGTTTCGACCATGAGCACAAGGGCGGTGGCGGTGAGCAGCCAGAGCGTGGTGGCGACAGCATGTATGTGGACAATCGTGGGTACCGGCGGCTGCTCATGGAGGTAGTTGTGCAGATCGAAGCCGAAGCCGACGCCTACGAAGATCCAAAAGAGGGCGAGCCAGACCAGTGCGGCCCGGCGATCTTCACGCGCAGGCCAGGATGCGGTGGTATGGATGTGCAATCGTTCTTCCCCTAGGCAGTCAGAAAAACATACAGCAATGGGACGGACGCGAGGAAATTATTTTGCGGATTGGTGGTTATTGGCTGCGGGTATTCCAGTTTGGTCCGCCTTCGATGTTTCATCGTAGTGAGCTTTGTTCCACAGAGCTTGGTTACCTAAGTAAGAAGGGCCGCCGAATTGGGCGGCCCTGTGCACTCTCTGGTGAGTGGATCAAAGTTCGAGCGTGGTGTCTTCGATGGCCAGGCGAACGTTGCCGTCGGATTTGGCCAGGCGGCGAACGGCTTCGGGCTTGTCGACTCCGGCCTTAAGCATGACGAGGGCGACGGGGATGCTGCGTCCGGCAGACTTGATGGTCATGACTGCGGTCTCGCGATCGATGCCGCAGGTGCGCATCAGCGTTGAGATGCCGCGCTCGACGAGCTTCGAGTTCTGCATGTGGACGTTGACCATGGCGTTGTCGTAGACGTAGCCGAGCCGGGTCATGGCGCCGGTGGTGATCATGTTGGTGACCATCTTCTGCGCGGTGGCGGCCTTCATGCGGGTCGAGCCGGAGATGACCTCGGGACCAACTTCGGCGACGATCACAATGTCGGCGGCGTCGGAGAGGGGTGTGTTCTGGTTACAGGTGATCGCAGCGGTCTTGGCGCCGCGCGCGCGCGCGTAGGCGACGGCGGCGACGACGTAAGGGGTGCGGCCGCTCGAAGAGAGCCCGATCACCATGTCTTTTCTTGTGGGACGGCGACGGGCGATGTCGCGTTGGCCGAGTTCCTCGGAGTCTTCGTTGACCTCGACAGCGGATGCGAGCGCTTTGGGGCCGCCGGCCATGATGTACTGCACCGATTGCGCCGGAGTCGAAAAATAGGGGGGACATTCGCAGGCGTCCAGTGCGGCGATGCGGCCGCTGGAGCCGGCGCCGACGTAGATCAGGCGGCCTCCGTCGCGCAGGCTTCGGGCGACGGAATCGATCACCAGCGCGATCTCCGGGAGTGCTTTCTTGACGGCGGCGGCTATTTTGGAATCTTCGTGATTGATGATGCGAGCGATTTCGAGGGCGGACTTCGTGTCGAATCCTTGAGAGGCTTCGTTTGTACTTTCAGTAATGAGGTGGTTGAGAGTCGCGCCCGAATATTGAAGTCTTTCCGGCTTAATCTGCGTTTCTGCGTTCGTTGTGATCGTGGCCATTTGTTTTGAGTGTTTACCCGCGTGGACTCCCTAATTCTAGCGCCAAACCGGCCGCAACGGTAGAAATAGAAGATCGCCTGGTTGAGTGAGATGAACCATGCCGATGATGGGGTTGTAGAGGCTTCAAGTAATCGCTAAAGCATCGACAATAGCGTCGTGAAAGATAGGCCGGACGGCGCGAATTGCCTGCGTTGAGCGATCAGGCCAGGTGCGATTGGTGAGCAGCGTAATTGCGAGCCCACGTTCGAGATCGATCCATAGCGAAGTGCCAGTGTAGCCGAGATGACCGATCGAGCGTTGGCTAAAATGATGCCCCGATGACGACTCGCCGGAGGGAGTGTCCCATCCCAGGGCACGCGAGCTGTCCGCGGGTGGACTTTGACGAGACGCAAAAAGTTTAATGGTCGAGGGAGTGAACAATCGCGTCCCTTGAGTCGGGATCCGGTGGGATGGTTCCCCGCCATCCGAAATGATGCATGAGGCGTATTGCAGGACATCGAGCGCGTTGGAAAATAATCCGGCTTGGCCACTGACTCCGCCGAGTACGGAACAGTTCTCGTCGTGGACCTCGCCTTGGATGAAGCGTCCGCGAAAGGTCTGGTCGTCGACAGTGGGGGGAATCAGAGCGCGCCAAGCTGGCGGAGGCTGATAGCGGGTTGCGGCGAGCGCGAGCGGAGCGAAGATTTCTCGTGCGCAGAAAATGTCGAGCGGTTCGCCGGCGAGGATTTCGAGGGCTTTACCGAGCAGGATGAAGCCGATGTCGGAGTATTCAGCGCGCGCGCCGGGAGCGGCTTCCAGCGGCATAAATAGGCACGCCTCCAGCAGCGCGTAAGAGTTGCGATTGGTTTCGAAGAGCCGGGCGTAGGCGGGAAGTCCAGAAGAATGCGCAAGAAGATGGCGAAGGGTTATGCGGCAACGCTCGCGATGCCATACAGATTGAGACTGAGCCCCAATAGCGAAGCCGGGCAGCAAGTCGCCGACGAGCAGATCGAGGTCGAGCCGCTTGCGGTCATAGAGCAACATCGCCGCCGCCGAAGTGGCCATGACCTTGGTAACGCTGGCCAGATCGTAGACGGTCATTGGGGCGACGACCGGCGACTCGGGATCGTAGGTGAACCGGCCAACGCCATCGAGGGCGAGGATTTCGCCGTCGAGGAAGACACCGAAGGCGGCTCCAGGAAAAGCCCGGTCGGCGATGGCGCGTTCCAGGACGGAATAGGCCGCGGCGAAACGCTTCCGCTGATTTAGTGTGGAGGCGAGGACGCTTGCCGGAACGTCGGTGGGCGGCGGATGCATTGGTGGTTTATCTTAAACCGTGGTCCTCGCCTGGTCTGTAATCGGCGCTATCTATCGTCTTCGGCGCTAGTCTATTCAATGTGTTTGTGTGCCTGGTTGGGGGTTGGAGGTGGGTGCGTGCGCGGATCGGGGAAGCTGGCAACGGCGGGTCTTCTAGCGGGTGTGCTTTGTGGGTCCGGATGGGCGCAGGCTCCAGCCACTCCGGCGGGGGAAACTGCCGGTGCGGTGCCCTCACCGAACGTGACGACGGTGCCTCCGCTACCAACGGCGACCGAGACGAAACAGGCGTCAGCTCCCGCTGAGAGTGCGGCAAGCGGGGCTGCGGCTCAGCCTGTCGCCAAGACGCTAGAAATTCCCGCCGGAACCAAGGTGCTGTTGACCATCCGCAGCGCCATCAATACGAAGACCGCGCAGGCTGGCGATGGCGTTTATTTGCAGTCGAGTTTTCCGGTAATCGCGAATGGACGCGCGGTGATTCCGGCTGGGGTTTATGTGCAGGGGGTGGTGGATTCGGTAGAGCGCCACATTCGGATCAAGGGGCCGGCGAAGCTAACGATGCATTTCACCAGCATCATTTTCCCCAATGGGACGGTAGTTGAGATTCCGGGGCAGGTGAACAGTTTGCCGGGTTCGGATGGGCCGAAGGTAAAGGGCGACGAAGGTACGGTGCAGCAGAGCAGCAGCGTGGGCGACGTGGCCAAGGCGGCCGGCCAAGGCGCAGCAATTGGAGCGGGAGTGGGGGGAATTAGCGGCGGGGTGAATGGGCATCCTGTGGAAGGTCTAGGGCTTGGCGCCGCGGCTGGAGGGGTGGTCGGTGCTGCGGTTTCGCTCTTTACCCATGGCAATGACATCAACATACCTTCAGGTACGCCGATCGAGATGGTGCTGCAGCGCCCGCTGGTTTTGCAGGAGGCGAACCTGAGTGGGCCGGATGTTACCGGCGAGTATGTCCCAGCATCGAACCAGAAGACGCCGATGCAGAAGCCGACCCGTACGCAGATGACCTGCCCGCCGGGGAGTTTGGGCTGCAATTGAATCAGTTCAGCCTGCACGTAGAATAAAGAGAGAACGCCGCCGAGCAGATCTCGCAACAATGAATCCGGAAACCTCTGAAGAACCGAATATCGTAGCCGCCGCCGGGCCGGAGCTGGCGCGAGCCAGCGGCAGGATGCGTACCTGGCTGCGCGACCTGTTGATCTCGGTTGTCGTCTCGTTTTTCATCATTACGTTTCTCTACCAGCCGGTGAAGGTTGAGGGGACGAGCATGGCTCCCCAGCTGCATGATCAGGACCGGCTGTTCATCAACAAGTTCGCCTATAACTTTGAGAAGATCGAGCGCGACGATGTGGTGGTGTTTTACTATCCCCGCGATACCCAGAAGAGCTATATCAAGCGGGTGATCGGGTTGCCGGGCGATACGGTGCGGATCGTCGATGGACAGGTCTATGTGAACGGCCAGGCGGTCGACGAACCGTATGTTCCCGCCCGCTACCGCGATGTGCGTTCGATGGATGAATTCAAGGTGCCGGAGGGCGAGTATTTTGTGATGGGGGATCACCGGTCGATATCCAGCGACAGCCGGGATTTTGGGCCGGTGGCGCGGAATTTGATCTATGGGAAGGCGGCTTTTGTTTACTGGCCGCGGGAAGAGATGGGCGTGGTGCGGTGAGGGCGATTCAGTGTGGCGCTGGTTCGCGCTGGTAATTAGGCTTTGGTCTCATCGCGCGGCAGCCGCAACCAGCAGAGAATAAACAGCACTGCCAGCGCGAGATCAATGCCACCGAAATACAGATCGGCGTGGTCTAACCTGCCCTGCCGATATAGCACCATCGCACCGATGCCAAAGCTCAACTTCTCGAGCACGGCGAAGGGAATGACGGGACGTAGCCGCACCGGTTGCCAGGCTATCGCGAAGAACAACAACTGCCAGGCCAGCGTTACCCCTACGAATCCGTAGAAAAACATCGAGTGGGTGATGGGTGGAGGGTCTTGACGGCCAATTGCCTGCTCCATGAAGTAGAGCGGGGCGATCGAGATTACTCCATAGGTGCCCGCGATCCTGAAGACCCAGCTTGCAAATCTCATTGCCAGCTCCTTGGGTGATTTCAACGTTCCGATCTGTAGAAATCATAAAGCGGGGCGGGAGGTATTGGGGGCCCGGAATCCTAGAACCTCTGTCATCTTGATCGGCTGCGGGCCGAATGTGCCCGACGTGGTATACACTTCGCTTCGGAACCATCGTCCGAAGAGGTCCACTGGATGTCAGACGCGTACAAAGGTGAGTTTCGGTTAGGCCGCAGTTATGTGATCTTCCTGCTGCTCGGAGCGTTGGGAGCAGCGACGTTTTCAACTCTGCTGAGCAGGGCGCAAGATGCCGCGTCAGCATCGCCTGGCCAAACGCAAGCCGGCTCCGCATGGTCGCTCTCGACCACTCGCTTCGACAACAGCTTTGAAGCCGAGGCCTATGTCGGCAATGGCTACATCGGTCTTCGAGTTCCCGCCGCTGGTATGGGCTATCTCGGAGACCTCGGCAAAGTCGGCTGGCCGCTCGGTACCGAACGCATCGCATCGGCAATCGCCGCGGGCGTCTATGCGAAGGTCGCCGACGGCACCTTTTATCACGACGAGAAACAGGCGATCGCTCTCATCCCGACCTGGTCCACGCTCACCTTCGGTGATGCATCCGGTATCTACTCGCCGGCTACGGCGTCGTCAACTAATGTCAGCGAGTACCGGCAGGAGCTCGACCTGCGCACTGGCGTCGTTAGCACCTCCGGTATTTGGACCTCGCCCGGTGGGAACAAGACGCGCTTCATTTATCGTGTGGGCACGGACCGCGCGCGCAGCCACATTGCGGTGGTGACGCTTGAACTCACACCGATGTGGACAGGGAAGGCTACTGTCAGCAGCATTCTCGATGGCGCCGGTGCGCGTCGTCTCGACCTGGTTATTGCCGGCGTGGATCTCCCAACGCAGACTATTTACGTGACCTCAAAGGCTAAAGGGACGAATATCCCGGTCGCGGAGTCGGCCACATTGCGAAGCTCGTGCGTGTCATCACGCTCCGTGCAAAAGCCATATATCTCCGGAGCGCCAGCTGAGCAGGTGACCTTCGAGGGGCAGGCGGGAAAGATCTGCACCTTCGTAAAATACGTGGCGGTGGTGACGGGCCGGGACTCGTCAACGCCGGAATCAGAGGCCCGCGCGGAATCGCAACAGGCCGCTGAACGAGGTCTTGACGCTTTTCGGCAGGAGAATCGCACCGCATGGGACAGCGTCTGGAAGGCCGATATCGTCGTAGATGAGAATCCGCCCCTCCAACAGGCGATCCGCGCCAGCGAGTACACCCTCTATGCCAGCATGGCACCCGACAGCCCTGCCAGTATCGGCCCTTCGGGCCTCTCGAGCGACGGCTATGCCGGCATGGTCTTTTGGGACGCGGATACCTGGATGTTTCCGGCGTTGCTTGCCGGGCATCCTGACATAGCGCGAGTGATGGTGGACTATCGTTCGACTACGCTGCCCGCAGCGCTCAAAAATGCCGCCAACAATGGGTATAAGGGGGCTATGTATCCGTGGACCAGCGCGATCTCCGGGGACATGGGTGACGAGTGTTACGACGTGATCACCGATGCGAAGGGTAAAGTCATTACCGATACGAACAAGAGCTGCACACAGCAGCTTCATCTACAGTCGGATGTGGCCCTCGCGCAATGGGAGTATTACAAGGCTACTGGCGATAAGCAGTGGCTCGCTAAAAAAGGATGGCCGGTGCTTGAGGCCGTTGCTGGATTCTGGGCCTCGAAAGTCGCTCCTGTAGCGGGCGGATACGCGATCAACCAGGTTCAGACACCAGACGAATATGCTACCGATACCGACAACGACGCTTATACCAACGCCGCTGCTTCGCTTGAACTGGATGCGACGATCCAAGCCGCGAAAATACTTGGCAAAACCGTGCCGCCATCCTGGGCGGGGATTGGCGCCGGGCTCATCAAGACCATGCCGGTCGATGCGGCTCTCAACATCTACCTGGAGCATCAAGGCTATGTCGCGCAGCAGATTAAGCAGGCCGACGTCGTGATGCTGACCTATCCTCTGGATTTTTCGATGCCAAAATCGATGGGTGTGAACGATCTCAACTTCTACACGCCTCGTACCGATGTCAACGGTCCGGCGATGACCGACGCTATTCACTCCATCGCGGCGGCCGCGATCGGCGTCCCCGGCTGCTCCGCCTACACTTACATGCTTCGCAGCTATCAACCATTTCTTCGCGAACCATATCTCCAGTTCTCTGAATTTGCGCCCTTAAAGCTGACCGCGACTGCTTACGACTTCCTCACCGGGGTTGGCGGTTTCATGCAGGAATTCCTCTACGGTTTTTCCGGTTTTCGACCTCAAGTGGATGCGGTGCGCCTCGATCCGAGCCTGCCGCCTCAGCTTGCCGGGATCACACTGAGCAACATGGCCTGGCAGGGCCGCACTTTTACTGTGCACATTGGACCCCAGGAAAGCACGGTCACATTGAACTCTGGCGCGGCGCTGCCGGTCATCGCGCCAGGCGGAGCGAAGACTGTGGAGCCCGGCGCTCCGCTTATCATTCCGACACGGCGCCCCGATCTTGACCCTACCGAGGACCTGGTGCGCTGCCGGCAGATCACAGCAACTTCGTCTCTTCCGGGATCGCCGCCGGTCGCCGCTGTTGACGGAAGTCCGGCAACGGCCTGGACCGCCGCGGAACCGCAAGCGAAGCTTACCGTCGATCTGGCCGCTCCAGCGACATTGGGAACGATCAAGGTGCTTCGTGGAAACCGTGATCCCTTCTCCTACTCGGTGGAAGCGTCCTCTGATGACATCGAGTGGAAGACCATTGCCACTGCGCCCGCAAACAATTCCACTGGAGTGGATGAGTTCACCCCGCCGGCGGTTCAGGCGAGATTTGTGCGGCTTGTCTTTCCGGGCGTTGGCGATGCAAAGCCGGCCAGCATCGCTGAGCTGACGGTGATGGCGAAGACGCCTTGAGTTGTCGACCACAAAGCCGGGATCGATGAAACTCTATTGACATGCAGGAGGAGGGGTGCAAGTCTCTGATGAACCTCTGTCATCTTGATCGGCCGGGGTTTCGGGAGAACTTGATGAGAAAGACACTTCTCGCGCTGATTGCGTGCGTTTTGCTGGTTCCGGCCGCTAAGGCTGCCGGGCCTGGAGATGTAACGACGCCGATCAAGCAGTTTATCGATGGATTCAATACTGGCGACGTGAAGACGGCGTATGCGGCTTATGCTCCTGGGACGATTACGATCGTTGACGAATTCGCTCCGCACCGCTGGGTTGGCACCAACGCTGCGCACGAATGGGCCGCCGACTACGACAAACACGCGGCGGCAACGGGCGTCACTGATGGATTGGTGAAGTATGACGTACCGACACGCTCGGTGGTCGATGGGGACACGGCCTATGTGATCATCCCGGCGCTTTATACCTATAAAGAACATGGCAAGCCGATGGCCGAAGAAGGGCAGATGACGTTTGTGCTGCATGCGGAAACCGCGGGCTGGAAGATCCGGGGTTGGACGTGGACCGGGGTGAATCCTCACCCGCCGAAGTAGCTGCCCGCGAGCAGCCAGGGAAAGCTCGGTCCCCCCGCGTAATTCCTGCGAATTCGCGGGGGTTTTCTCTGCTAAAATCTATTGAATCCACTCCACGGAGAAGCGATGCAGGCTATCCTTGCGCTCGAAGACGGGCGCATCTTCCGCGGTGAAGGCCACGGCGCCAAGGGCGAGTGTTACGGCGAAGTCGTTTTCAATACTTCTTTAACCGGCTACCAGGAAATTTTCACCGATCCGTCGTATGCGGGGCAAATTGTCGTCCTGACCAACCCGCAGATCGGCAACTACGGCACCAACTCCGCAGACAATGAGGCGGCCAAACCCTATATTGAGGGGCTGGTCGCGCGCGAATTTTCTCCGGTCAGCTCGAGCTGGCGTTCGGAGCAGGTCGCCGACGATTACCTGGAGCGGTTTAATGTTCCCGTGATCTCGGAGATCGATACGCGGTCGTTGGTGCGGCATCTGCGAACGCACGGCGTGATGCGTGGGGTGATTTCTTCCATCGAGAACGACGCAGATGCGCTGGTTGCTAAAGCGCGGTCGATTCGCAAGATGGATGGCACCGATCTCGCGAAGGTGGTCAGTACCAAGTCGATCTATAGCTGGGAAGGCGGGGAGTGGGACCGCGACGATCCGCGGAATCACAATGGCGACCCGCTGGCGGCGGTTGACGAAGAAGGCAACTTGCCGAAGCTGCCTCCGGCTGATCTGCATGTGGTGGCCTATGATTTCGGCATCAAGCGCAACATTTTGCGGATGCTGACGCGCGAGGCGTGCCGGGTGACGGTGGTTCCGGCGGAGACTTCGGCGGAAGATGTGCTGGCGCTGAATCCGGATGGGATTTTTCTGTCGAATGGGCCGGGCGATCCGGAGCCGGTGACCTACGCGCATGAGAACATTCGCAAGCTGGCGGGGAAGAAGCCGATCTTTGGGATTTGCCTGGGGCACCAGCTAATTGGGATCGCTCTCGGTGGCAAGACCTACAAGCTGAAGTTTGGGCACCATGGCGGCAACCATCCAGTGAAGCAGATGGATTCGGGCAAGGTGGAGATCACCGCGCATAACCACAACTTCGCTGTAGATCCGGATTCGCTGAAGCAGAGCGAGGTCGACCTGACGCACATCGATCTGAATGACAACACGCTGGAGGGTTTGCGGCATCGTTCGCTGCCGTTGTTCAGCGTGCAGTATCATCCGGAGGCTAGTCCGGGGCCGCATGATTCGAATTACTTGTTTCGGGATTTCAGGGTGATGATGGAGGATTGGAAGCGGTGAAGCTCTGGGCTTTCGCAGCGGCCTTGTTTGCAAGCAATTTTGCTTGTGCTCAGGTACTTTGTGGCGGAACCGCTAAGCCGTGCCAGGAAGCTCAAGAGAAATTATGCTTGGCTGAACCAGCCCCTGCGAACCTTATTGTGCCTGTCGCTACAACCGTAGGCGGAATCTTGAAGGATGCGTCGGGAGAGCTATTCAAACGGGTTCCCTTGTCACTAAAGAGCATACCGGGCGAGCGTGTCATCTTAACCACAAAGACTGATGAGAATGGAAGGTTTGACTTAGGGCGTTTGGAGTCTGGCCAATATCGACTCATAATGCTCGGCAGCGCTCAGTCCGCCAAGCCCGAGCGCATTGGGTTCGATCAGCCAGTTCGGCAGGTGTGCGAAGGTGCTCCTAAATGCGAGGTTTTGTATCTCCTGAAACCTTCACCGACTGATCAGGCAGTAAATCTGTGCCCGCCAAAATGAAGGGCGGTGATTCTGGAGCAGAAGCGGAGTTGATAATGGAATCAGGCTGGATATCGGCTGCGGCGGTTTCGACTCGTCCGCCCAGCTACGTTACGGAGGAGCACCATGCTCAAGATCGACATGAAATCGGAGCTGGAAGAGATTCTGGAGTTCTACGCGAAGAAAGATGGGGTCAGCAAAGGTGAACTGGCGCGACGAGCGATTGCTGAGTACCTGGAAGACCGAGAGGATTATGATCTCGCGGTAGAAGCTTCCCGCAATGCGGGACCTGGCCCCCACACAAGCCTCGAGGAGTTGATTCGTAAGTATGGACTGGAAGATCAGCTTCGAAAGGAAAGCGGAGAAGCAACTGGACAAGCTCGATCGGGAGACAAGGCTTCAGATCACGAGCTACCTCTTTCAGCGAGTGGCCGTTGAACCAGATCCTCGATTGCTAGGCAAAGCTCTGACCGGCAATCTCAAGGGATATTGGCGATATCGTGTGGGGGACTACCGAATTATCTGTGAGATTGAGAACCACGAACTCTTGATCCTGGTGATCGAGGTTGGCCATCGCCGCGAAATTTATAGGTAAGGAAAAGAATGCCACGCAGGAATGACATTACCAAGATTCTGGTGATCGGCTCGGGGCCGATTGTGATTGGGCAGTCGGCGGAGTTTGATTACTCCGGGACGCAGGCTTGCAAGGCGCTGCGCGCCGAGGGCTATGAGGTCGTGCTGGTGAACTCGAACCCGGCGACCATCATGACTGATCCTGAATTGGCCGACCGCACTTACATTGAGCCGCTGACGCGCGACTATGTGGAAGAGATTTTGCGGATTGAGACCGAGATGCTCAAGGACGAGGGGCGCACGGGCAAGTTTGCGTTGCTGCCGACGGTTGGCGGTCAGACGGCTCTGAACCTGGCCGTAGATCTGGCGGATGCGGGGATCCTGGACAAGTATGATGTCGAGTTGATTGGCGCGAAGCTGGGGCCGATCAAGAAGGCCGAAGACCGGCTGCTCTTCAAGGATGCGATGACTCGCATCGGCCTGGATATGCCGCGTTCCGCGCTGGTGAACAACCTTCGGGATGGGCTCGAGTTCTCGACCAAGATTGGCTTTCCGGTTGTGATTCGGCCTTCGTTCACGCTTGGGGGATCGGGCGGCGGAATTGCCTATAACCGCGAAGAGCTGATGGAGATTCTTGCGCGCGGCATCGATCTCTCTCCGGTGCATGAGTGCCTGATTGAAGAGTCGGTGCTGGGGTGGAAAGAGTATGAGCTTGAGGTGATGCGCGACCTCGCCGACAACGTGATCATCATTTGCTCGATTGAAAATATGGACCCGATGGGTGTGCACACCGGAGACTCGATCACCGTTGCGCCCGCGCAGACGTTGACCGATCGCGAGTACCAGGCGATGCGCGATGCCGCCATCGCTGTGATGCGTGAGATCGGCGTCGAGACCGGCGGTTCGAACGTGCAGTTTGCAGTGAACCCGGTGAACGGGCGGATGACCGTGATTGAGATGAATCCGCGCGTCTCGCGCTCCTCGGCGCTGGCGTCGAAGGCCACGGGCTTTCCGATCGCGAAGATCGCGGCGAAGCTGGCGGTTGGCTACACGCTGGATGAGATTCCGAACGACATTACGCGGAAGACCCCGGCGTGTTTTGAGCCGACAATCGACTACGTGGTCACCAAGATTCCGAAATGGCAGTTTGAGAAGTTTCCTGGCGCCGATGAAAACCTGAGCCCGCAGATGAAGTCTGTTGGTGAGGTGATGGCGATTGGGCGGACGTTCAAAGAATCGCTGATGAAGGCAATGCGTTCGCTCGATACGGGCAAGCGGATTGGCACAGAAGTCCTCGATCCGAAGCGGTTGACGCAACGTTTGGTGACTCCGCAGCCGGAGCGGCTGAGCTATATTCGATTCGCCTTTCGCCGTGGCATGTCGGTACGCGAAGTGGCCCGTATGACGGCGATGGATCCGTGGTTCCTCTTTCACGTTAAGGAGATCACCGACACGATTGCATCGGTCGGCGAGCAAGGTCAGGCGAATACGTCACCGGAACTGTTACGTAAAGCCAAACGCATGGGCATCTCCGATGAGCGCATTGCGGAAGTGTGGTCTCTGGCAGGCGCGGATGGCGTCGAGCAGGTGCGACAGCTGCGAAATTCGCTGGGTGTGAAGCCGGTCTTCAAGCTGGTGGACACGTGCGCGGCTGAGTTCGAGAGCATGACGCCTTATCTCTACTCGACCTATGACGAGGAAGATGAGGCGTCGCCGACGGCGAAGCGCAAGGTGATCATTCTGGGCAGCGGGCCGAATCGCATCGGGCAGGGAATTGAGTTCGACTATTGCTGCTGCCACGCGGCCTTCGCATTGAAGGAAGACGATTACGAGACGATTATGGTGAACTGCAATCCGGAGACGGTCTCGACGGATTATGACACAAGCGACCGGTTGTATTTCGAGCCGCTGACGCTTGAGGATGTGCTGGCGATCTATGAGCACGAGGCCTCTGGCGGCGCCGAGATTGGCATGATTGTTCAGTTTGGCGGGCAGACCCCGTTGAATCTTTCCCTGCGACTGAAGGCGGCGGGCGTGCCGATTCTTGGTACTTCGCCTGAGTCGATTGACCTGGCCGAAGACCGCAAGCGATTTGGAAAGCTGATTGAGGAAATGGGGATTCCGCAGCCTCCTGGGGCGATGGCGACCAGCGTGGAAGAGGCGCTGGAGGGAGCGAATCGCATCGGCTATCCGGTGCTGGTACGGCCATCTTATGTGCTTGGTGGGCGCGCGATGGTGATCGCCTATGACGCTGCTTCGGTATCGAAATATATGACAGAGGCAGTGGAGTATTCGCAGGAGCGTCCGGTACTGATCGACCACTTCCTTGAGGATGCCGTCGAAGTCGATGTCGATGCGCTTTGCGATGGGAAGGACGTGATCATCGCAGGCATCATGCAGCATATTGAGGAGGCCGGCATTCACTCGGGTGACTCTTCTTGTGTGCTACCAGCGGTTGATTTATCTGTAACCGTACTGGACACAATTCGCGAATATACGCGCAAGCTAGCGTTGGCGTTGAATGTGGTCGGCCTGGTGAATCTGCAGTTTGCGATTCAGCGCAAGACTGGCGGCGAGGATAGTGTCTATGTCATTGAGGTAAATCCTCGCGCGTCGCGCACGGTTCCGTATGTCTCGAAGGCAACTGGGATTCCACTGGCGAAGATCGCGGCGCGGTTGATGACTGGCCGCAGGTTGAAAGATCTCTTGCCCGAGCAACTGGCTTCGGGTCTCGATCTGGATACGGGCAGCCATTATTTCGTGAAGTCTCCGGTCTTTCCGTGGAATAAATTTCCTGGCGTGGATACGGTGCTAGGTCCGGAGATGAAGTTGACTGGCGAGGTGATGGGAGTCGCCGACAATTTTGGCGAGGCGTTTGCGAAGGCGCAGATCTCGGCGGGCCAATATCTTCCTTTGAAGGGGACGGTCTTCTTCAGCGTCAACGACCGCGACAAGTCGCAGCTGGTGCAGTTGGCTCGGCAGTACATCGAACTGGGATTTCATATTGTCGCGACTGAGGGCACGGCGGTCATTCTCGCGCAGAACGGGATGATCGTCGATCGCGTGTACAAGGTGAAAGAGGGGCGGCCTAACGTGGTGGATTATATCAAGGGCGACCGCATCCAACTAATCGTGAATACGCCTCAAGGCCAGGACACATTTTTTGATGAGAAAGCGATCAGGCGGGCGGCGGTGACGCAGCGGATTCCGACCATCACCACGATGGCAGCTGCGCGCGCGGCTGCGGAAGGTATCGCTGCGTTGCAAAAAAACGCGATCACTGTGAATGCGCTGCAGAGTTTGCACAGCGCCAAGGCAGCGGTTTCTTCTGTTGCGTAGAATTGGTGCGTGTTGAATCCCATGCCCATTCGCGCTATTCGGACAGGGTCGGTTGCTGTTTTCGCGCTTGTGATGCTCGTGGCGCTGACGTGCGTTGGGCAAGAACCAGCGACCCCACCAGCACCGGTGCAACCGCCGCCTCAGCCTCCAGCTCAGGCAACGGAACAGGCGTCCGGTAACGCCGATCTTGATGAGGGTTTGAAGTATCTCAGAAACAATCAATTCGATAAGGCCCTGGCAAGTTTTCAGAAGGTGTTGAACGCTGACCCGGAGAACGCGACCGCGAATCTCTTGGCCGCTTCAGCGGCGCTAAATCTCTTTCAGGGCGATGGGGCTGTTACCTATGCGGAGAACGCCCGGCGGCTTGCGCCGAACGACTGGCGGGTGGATACGACTCTGGTGACCGCATACGCAGTTGACGGCAAGACCGCCGAGCGGGACGCGGTACGCGCCAAACTGGTGGCGCTGCACAACAGCCCGGATGCTCCGGATGCGATGAAGGCGAACGGCTTTCTGCTCGACCTTTTCAAAGTGAAGAAGTATCGCGTGGAGGCGGTGCAATACTTCAAGCCGATCGGGAAGTTTCATACGTACTATCGGTTCCTGGTGCGAAACATGGCAGGCAAGCGGCTGTGGGAGTATGAGCTGCAGTCGGACGATTTCGCGCAGAAATCGTGGGCAGAGGCACATGCGCAGGAAGCAGCGGCGGGCGGCCGGCAGTACACCCTGGAGTCGGACTTTGGCGATGCGCATGTGGAGTACCGGTTGTTTAGCGGGAACCCATCCTATGATGACGTGCGTGCTGTCGTGGTCCAGTTGCTGACCGAACGTACCGAGCCGTTTCCGGGAGAGGCTTCTAAGCCTGCTACCGCCGTACAATAAAGCCATGCTGCTTGAGGGCATTTTCTCCGCAATTACTACGCCTTTCTATCCCGATGCGCGGCTGTATCTGCGCAAGCTTGAACACAATGTGGAGCGCTATTCGCGCACGCCGCTCTCCGGCCTAGTGGTGCTGGGCTCGACTGGCGAGGCGGTAATGCTTGGCGATGAAGAGACTCGCGAAGTGTTGCGTACTGCGCGCGAGGCGGCAGCGCCCGACAAGGTGCTGATTGCCGGTGTGGCGCGGGAGAGCGTAGTTGAGACACTGAGGCTGGCGGAATTTGCCGCGGAGCAGAGTTATGACGCGGTGCTAGTGCGGACCCCGAATTTTTATACACCGCAGATGGGCAATGCGGCGATGCTGAATTATTACCGCATGGTCGCGGACGCCTCGGCACTAGCAGTGATTCTGTATAACATCCCAAAGTTCAGCAAGTACGATCTGCCGGTTGAGGTGATCGCCGAGCTGGCGTTTCATCCGAACATTATTGGGTTGAAGGACTCGAGCGGCAGTGTGGAGCGGATCGCCGCCGTCGTCGGCGCGACGAAGAATGCGCCTCGGCGCAAGGTTACGGTGACGGAGATCTTCGCGGCGGTCACGGAACGAATGCTTGAGGCGCATCCTTCTATAGAGGCCGCGACGTTTGTTTCCGCCGAGATGCTGGGTGGGGGTGGGGCGCTCGCCGTGGCTCCTCCGAAGCCGGCGATTAAGACGCGGGTGAAAGAGGTGGGCTTTCAGGTGCTGAGCGGTTCGCCGGGAACGCTGGTTGATTCGCTCGAAGCAGGAGCCACGGGAGCTGTGCTGGGCTTGGCGGCATGTGCTCCGCAAGCTTGCCACGAGGTTTACACAGCGTGGAAGGATAAGGATCCGGTGCTGGCTAAGGAGAAGCAGGAGCGAATTCGTCATGCTTCAGCGCGTGTAGGTGGGGAATTGGGAATTCCTGGGATTAAATTCGCCTGCGATTTGAATGGCTATTACGGCGGATCGCCGCGCATGCCTTTGCTCCCGTTGACGGCCGAACTGAGGGCTGAGGTTGCGGATATTATGGCGGGGATTCGGAATTAACGCGCCGGGCGGGATAATCTAGTCCAAAGCTGCGATCCAGAGTGTTCGAAAGGCCCTGCTGTTGAAGACGAAAAGTGTGAATGAAATCCCTGACCTGCCGTCGCGGCGAAGTTTCCTACAGACTGGCGTTATCAGCGGCGTGGTCGCGGCGGTTGCGCCGATGAGCGGTTCGGCTTCGACCTCGGCGTCGGGAGACTCGTTGGCGGAGGTTCCGGCTTTCGATCTCGACGAGATCACAATTGCCGAACTTCAGCAGGGGATGGAATCCGGCAAACTTACCGCGCGTTCGATCGCGAAGAAATATCTCGCGCGGATCGAGGCTATTGATAAGAACGGGCCCGCGCTCAATTCTGTTATTCAGACGAATCCTGATGCTCTCGCAATCGCCGACGCTCTGGATAAGGAGCGGAAGGAAAAGGGGCCCCGCGGGCCGATGCATGGTATTCCGGTGCTGATCAAGGACAATATCGATACTGCCGACGGCATGATGACGACGGCGGGTTCGCTTGCCTTAGTCGGAGCAAAGCCGGCTAAGGATTCCTTTGTCGCCAAGAGGCTGCGAGACTCCGGAGCGGTGATTCTGGGGAAGACCAATCTGAGCGAATGGGCGAACATTCGGTCGAGTCACTCGACGAGCGGTTGGAGCGGCCGGGGTGGGCTTACCAAGAACCCTTACGTGCTGAACCGCAATCCTTGCGGTTCGAGCTCTGGTTCGGGTGCTGGCGTCTCGGCGAATCTTTGCGCGGTTGCGGTCGGCACCGAGACGGACGGGTCGATTGTGTGCCCTTCTTCGCTCTGCGGTGTGGTCGGGATCAAGCCGACGGTTGGTCTGGTGAGCCGCAGCGGCATCATTCCGATTTCACATTCGCAAGACACCGCAGGCCCGATCTGCCGCACCGTCCGCGATGCGGCGGTACTATTAAGCGCTTTAGCGGGTGTGGATGCCGAGGACGGCGCCACGCTTGCTGGGCGCGACAAGGCTGTCGCCGACTATACGAAATTTCTTGATGCGGATGGGCTCCGCGGCGCGCGCATTGGTGTGGTTCGCAAGTATTTCGGCTTTCATGATGGCGTTGATGCGCTCATGGAAGAGACGTTGGGCGTCCTTAAGAAGCATGGCGCGATTGTTGTCGATCCCGCAGATATCGAAACGATCGGCAAGACTGGGGATAACGAGACGACGGTCTTGTTGTATGAATTGAAGGCCGATCTCAACGCATACCTGGCGAAGCTTGGGCCGGGCGCTCCGGTGCATTCGCTTAAAGAAGTGATTGAGTTTAACGAGCGCGAACGCGCGAAGGAGCTGACGTACTTTGGGCAGGACTTATTCATCAAGGCCGAGGCGAAGGGAGACTTGACGACGAAAGAATACCTGGACGCGTTGGAAAACAATCTTCGTCTAGCGCGCAAAGAGGGAATTGACACCACTATGGACAAGTTCAAACTGGATGCGCTGGTTGCGCCGACGGCTCCTCCCGCGTGGGTGACTGATCTCGTGGATGGCGACAACGTCGGCGGAGGAAGCTCGGGGATGGCGGCGATTGCCCGGTACCCAGACATTACGGTTCCGGCGGGATTCATCTTTGGTCTACCGGTGGGCATGTCCTTTTTCGGACGTGCCTGGAGCGAGCCCACTCTGATCAAGCTTGCATACTCCTTTGAGCAGGCGACCAAGGTTCGAAAGCCGCCGAAGTTCCTGGCTACAGCGAATCTGAACGTCTAGAGCGGGATTCCGAAATTCGCGGCTATTAATGAATTCGAGTCTGGCCGTAAACCTCTTTCCCCATTCATGGACTCCCCATTACCACTAGGACTAGAATTGAAGTCGTTCCGCTCCACAAAAGCGATTTGGGCGGGGTGATTGTCTATACTTGAGGGTGTACGAGATTGAGTGAGCCGAGCTTTCCCGTGCCATTCTCGTTGAAGGGATTTCCGCCACATGGCGACAGGAGATATTGCTCTGCAGAGCGGTGAGACCGCTCCTGTACAGGGCAGTCCGGAAGCAGCGGACACCAAACCCGCGAAGCGTATTGTTAACGATTTCACTATCCAGGTAGCCACGGTCAACGGCTCCGGTTCGCAGTCCGCCAACAGCGTGCTTCTCAAGAGCATCTTTGGGATGGGTATTCCGGTGAGCGGCAAGAACCTCTTTCCGTCGAATATTGCCGGTTTGCCGACATGGTACTCGATTCGCGCCAGCAAGCATGGGTATGTGGCGCGCAAAAAAGAGATCGACATTCTGGTGGCGATGAACCCGGAGACGGCGAAGGATGACATACTCTCGTTGCCGACGGGCGGCGCCGCGATCTATGAAGAGTCGCAGAACCTGGGCCAGTATCGGGACGATGTTGTCTGCTATCCGGTGCCGTTTGACAAACTGACGGCTGCTGCGTGCCCTGAGGCCAAGCTGCGCAAGCTGGTCAAGAACATGATTTACGTCGGCGTGGTCGCCAAGCTGACCGGCATGGACCTGACGGTGGTCGAGGCTGCGCTGCGGCGGCAGTTTGCCAAGAAGCAAAAGGCAGCCGACTTGAACTGGGGCGCAGTCCAGGCGGGCTATACCTACGCAAGCGAATCACTGACCAAGCAGGACCCGTTCTTCCTTGAGCGCATGCATGCGACCGAAGGCAAGATCATTATCGACGGCAACGCGGCGGCGGCGCTGGGCTGCATGTTCGCGGGAGTGACGGTGGTGACGTGGTATCCGATCACTCCTTCGTCGTCACTGGTCGAGACGCTGATTGATTACATGAAGAAGTACCGCGTCGAGCCGGACGGCAAGGCGACCTTCGCGATCGTGCAGGCTGAGGACGAGTTGGCCGCAGTCGGTATGGTGCTCGGAGCGGGCTGGGCTGGCGCGCGCTCGATGACTTCGACTTCGGGGCCGGGCATTTCCCTGATGGCCGAGTTTGCCGGGCTGGGATATTTTGCCGAGCTTCCGGGCGTGATCTTTGACGTGCAGCGCGTTGGGCCCTCGACTGGCATGCCGACGCGGACCGCGCAGGCCGACTTGCTATCGATTGCCTTCCTCTCGCATGGCGATACGAAGCACGTGATTCTGCTGCCGGGCAGTGTGACGGAATGCTTTGAGTTTGCCGGGGCGGCGTTTGATCTGACCGAGAAGCTGCAGACCCCCATCTTTGTGCTCTCCGACCTGGATATCGGTATGAATAACTGGATGTCGGAGCCGTTTGCTTATCCCGACAAGCCGATCCATCGCGGCAAGGTGCTGAGCGCCGCCGAGCTTGAAGAGAGGAATGGATTTGAACGGTACAAGGACGTCGATGGCGACGGCATTGGGTACCGGACGCTCCCGGGGACGGCGCACCCTAAGGCTGCATACTTCACGCGTGGCAGCGGACACAACGAGAAGGCGCAATACACCGAGCGGCCCGATGACTACCAAAATCTAATGGAACGGTTGAACCGGAAGTTCGAGACTGCGCGGACGCTGGTTCCAAAGCCGGTTGTGGCGCAGACGGGCAAATCGAAAGTCGGCCTGATTGCCTTTGGCAGCTCCGACTTTGCTGTGCTTGAGAGTCGCGATCAGCTTAAGAAGGAATATGGCGCGGAGACGGATTATCTGCGGATTCGGGCATATCCATTCTCGCGCGAGATTCATGAGTTTGTGGCCTTGCATGAGCGGGTCTATGTGATTGAACAGAACCGCGACGCGCAAATGATGAGCCTGTTGAAGCTCGACCTTGCGGCTGAACAGATCCCAAAGCTTCGGAGTCTTCGGCACTTCAATGGATTGCCGATGGACGCGCGTTCGGTGACCGACGATCTGGTCATGCAGGAAGGGCTCTGAGCGAGATGAACATCGACGAAAGACTGACGCGGCTGACGGAACGGCACGAGGCGCTTACCGGCCATGTCGAGATGCTCACGGCCGATCTAACCCAGCTTACAAATCGGCTGGATACTTTGACCATCAAAGTCGATGCTCTGACGATCAACGTCGAGAGGCAACGAGGCACCATGGACGATCTAATGGTGGGTTTTTCGACACTCGTCGAGCTTGTCCGAAGCCACGAGCACCGCATCGAGCGCCTGGAAAGCCGCTGATTATACCGGTTACGAGAATACGATCAGGGAACAGAAAATAATGGCAACTGCTACGGTTACAAATACTCCAGCACCGAAAACGAACCGCCTAGGCCTACAGGTTCTCGACTATCGCGGCGGCAAGACCACGCTGTGCGCCGGTTGCGGACACAACGCAATTTCTGAGCGCATCATCGATGCGATGTACGAGATGGGCGTGCAGCCGGAGCGGGTACTGAAGCTTTCTGGCATCGGCTGCTCGTCGAAGAGCCCGGCGTATTTCATGAGCCGCGCGCATAGTTTCAACAGTGTGCATGGGCGCATGCCTTCGGTGGCCACGGGCGCACTTCTGGCTAATCACACCATGACTGCGCTCGGCGTGAGCGGCGATGGCGATACGGCTTCGATCGGGGTAGGGCAGTTCATCCACCTGATGCGGCGGAATCTTCCGCTGATCTACATCATCGAAGACAACGGCGTTTACGGGCTAACGAAGGGGCAGTTCTCAGCGACGGCCGATATTGGATCGAAGCTGAAGACCGGAGTGGTCAACGATCTGCCGGCGATCGATACCTGTACGCTGGCGATCCAGTTGGGCGCGACGTTTGTGGGGCGTTCGTTCTCCGGCGATAAGAAGCAGTTGCTGGCCATGCTGAAGGCGGCGATTGCGCACAAGGGCACGGTGATGCTTGATGTGATTTCGCCCTGCGTCACCTTCAACGATCACGAAGGCTCGACCAAGAGCTACAAGTACATGCAGGAGCACGAAGAGGCGATCACTGAGGTCGGGTTTGTGCCCAGCTTTGAAGATATCTCGGTTGACTACGATCCGGGCACGACCTACGATGTCGAAATGCATGACGGCTCTCATCTTCGGCTGCGCAAGCTCCACGAAGACTACGATCCGTCGAACCGCATTTCCGCGGTGAAGGCGCTGATGGAATCGCATGAGAAGGGCGAAGTGCTGACCGGCGTCTTCTATGTCGATCCGAAGAAGCCGAACTTCATCGATCTGCTCAATGTTGTCGATGAGCCGTTGGGGCAGCTGGCTGCGGAGCGCGTTCGGCCGGGCAAGCCGGTGCTCGATGAGATCATGTCGCGGTTGAAGTAAGGCCCAGCGCCGGTCTTAGACAGCGGGATCGGACCCGCTCGCAGCCGAAGACACAAAACCTAAAACGGGATGTCGTCGTCGGTGATTTCGGTGGAGTGGGCGTAGTCGTCGGAGCCGCGCTGATCGAATGAGGCGGTGCTTGTCGATGAGCTGCCGGAGCGGGTATAGCTGCCGCCGCCGCCCTCGCCTTCGCCGCGACCGGAGAGCAGCGACAGGTCGCCAATCACAATCTCAGTACGGTAGACCTTCTTGCCACTCTCTTTGTCGTCCCAGGAGCGGGTGGTGAGGCGGCCCTCGACGTAAAGTTTGGAGCCCTTCTTTACATAGTCGCGGACGATCTCGGCGAGTCGGGCATACGCGACGAGGTTGTGCCACTCGGTCTTTTCCTGGCGCTCGCCAGCCTTGTCTTTATAGGACTCGGTCGTCGCGATGGAGAAGTTGGCGACTCCCTGGCCGCTGGGGAGCATTTTGAACTCCGGCTCTTTGCCGACGTTGCCTAAAAGGATTACCTTATTGACGCTCTTTGCCATGCTGGTTGTCTCTCTTTTTGTTAAGAGAGAGGATAGCAGAAATGGGGGGATCAGGCGCGGGCCGTCAGATGTTGCCTCTTATCACCCAACGGTGGGCGCTGCTCTAGTCAGGAGGCATGCCAGATTTGCTATCAATCGTCTCGCTGCTGGTCCTCCTGGCCAATTTATATCCATGCCGATCGAGGAAACGGAGAACAGCTCGCCAAGAATCCCTTGCGAACTCGCTCTTCTCTTGCACCAACGAATACTCTTCGCTCAGGTTCTCGTTCTTAAAATACAGTCGGTCGCTTGCCGAATAGATCCGAGCAATCTCCTCTTCCGTTGGGCTGCTGAAAAGGGCGAATAGTTCGCGCAGATCGTCTTCTGAGAGATCATCTTCTGACAACTGGATAGAGTTCGACATGGGTTCAGATTAACTCGGCTAAATTCTCAGGAAACCGGGCGAGCCCATTGCCCGTCCGCAGCAAGGAATTGTCTTCGGAGACTTCGAGGATACAATCCTCTGCGATGCCCTCAAACGTGTCGTCACGGAAATAGAACAAGAAGTGTCTCTTGACGGAGCTGGCTGGGTCAGCGCCGATTGGGCTCACCGATCTCCAGTCGTCAGGGGCCTGTAGCAACTCGTCGTCCCCTTCAACCAGATAGAACTCACCCCAGGCTGGCGCCAGTTTGCTAAACCTACACTGGCCTAGGTACCAACCCTCGTCATTCGGGGAGCCTCGGCGGTACCGTTCGCAGTTTACGAAGCGAAGAATACCAAATTCGCCATTGCGAAACTCGGGAAATTGGAATGAGTTGACGAGAAACCTGAGCACGACGTCCTGCCCCTGAATTTTGACCGTTGGATTAGGAGCGTTCGGTTCAGCATTCCAATTTTCGTTGAGACGGTGAAACCTCGGCTTCATAGTGGCACCACAAGGATGGTATCGGGCTTATTCGGATACTATACGGTGAATCCCGGGAGGTCCGATTATTAGCAGGTCCATAGGCCAGCCCACTCTTCAGGTTTGGCGGCGCTTGCGTAGCCACTTCAGTGCTCCCAGCAGGAAGAGCAGGAAGCCGAAGGGCAGGCACATCATGGTGACAATAAGGGCCATCCAGCCGCCGTTGGTGTGGGGGCCTTGGGGGCCGATTCCGCCGAGAAGAAATTTGGTGAGCAGGGCGAAGAAGATTCCGGTGGCGAGCGTCCAACCGCCCCACTTCAGGAGTTGACTGGTGCCGTCGTCTGGCGGAGGTGCGGCAGTCTGCGCCTGCGGCGCAAGCCGCTTATGGGGCTTTCTGAGCGGAGACTGCGCGGCCCGTTCGTCCCGCTCTGCGAGCGGTTTTTTCGTCGGCACGGGTTGGGTGACTGGCGTCAATTCTGAGCTCGCTTACTTTGCCGCGACCAGCATGATGCGCACGATGACTCCAGTGACGGAGACGTACAGCCATAGCGGGAAGGTGATCTTTGCCAGGCGGCGGTGCGCGGGAATCCGGCCGCTGAGCGAGAGGTAGAAGGTGATGAGCACGATAGGCAAGGCCACGATCGCCAGAATGATGTGGCTGATGAGCAGCGGGATGTAGATGTGGTAGATAGTGTTGTGGACGGGGTATCTCTGGTCTCCGTGAAGCGCGTGGTTGGCGATGTAGGAGATGAGGAAGAGCGACGAAAAGACGAACGCCGTCATCATGCTGGCGCGATGCGCCGCAATGCGGCGGTGCTTGATGAAGTAAAAGCCGATCAGTAGCGCCAGGGCGCTCAGTCCGTTGAGTAGGGCGTTCAGATTGGGCAGAAAGGTGTAGTGAGTCGCGGTCGTGTCGGCGGCGGGGTGCACGTAGATCAGCCAGAAGAGGAAGAGCGTGGCGACCGCACTGACAGCGATGATTCCTGCGACGGGCAGGGTCGTGGTCGTTGACGATCGTGGATTGGCTGGAGCGGTTTGCATGTTACCTAATGTTCCTCAGGCGGCTAACTGACTACGCCGCTGGTTTATTGGTCCGGCGGTTGACGATGGCCCACGATGCGGCGAAGGTCAGGCAACAGAAGGCGACCGTAACGACCAGGTTTGTGGTCAGCGAAAAGTCGGTGGCGGCCTCGGGAAAGAGCGAGTTGCGCAGCGCATCGACTCCGTAACTGAGCGGGTTGAGCCGCATGCAGAAGCGCAGCCATCCGGAAGCGCCGCTGGCCGGGAACAGCGCTCCGGATAGCATCCATAGCGGCAGGAGGATGATGTTGACGATGGCGTGGAAGGCTTGCGTGGAGTCCATTGGCCACGCGATGGCGAAGCCGAGCGCGGTTAGCTCGAAGCTGATCATGACGATGACCAGGGCGCTGAGGGCAATCGAAGCGAATGTGGGATGGACGCCGACGAGCGGCGCGAAGATCAGGAAGACGATGCCTTGAATCGCGGCGAGCGTTGCTCCGCCGAGGACTTTGCCAAGGACGATGGCCGAGCGGCTGACCGGCGCGGCCAGCACCGAGAGCAGGAAGCCCTCGTTCCGGTCCTGGATGAGCGACATCATGCTGAAGATGGCGGTGAAGAGCACGATCATGGCGATCGCTCCGGGAAAGAAGTAGCCGAGGTAGTGGCCGGATCCGCTGCTTCCAGCACTGCCGGACGCCTGGAAGCTGTGGGCGAACCCCGAGCCGAGCACCAGCCAGAAGATCAGCGGTGAGGCGATGACTCCGGCGACGCGGGCTTTTTGGCGGTAGAAGCGAACGATCTCGCGCTGCCAGAGCGAACAGGCGGGAAGCCAGATTCCGGGCTTGGCCGCGTGGGTGACGCGCGGAGGTGTGGCGGTGGTTGCGGTCATGGTCGCCATGGCTAGCCTCCTTTCTTTCCGGTTATCGTGAGTCCTGACTTTAGGTCATTGCCTGGGATCTCGGTCCAGAAACGGTGTCCGGTGCGGCGGATGAAGACGTCTTCGAGGCTGGGCTTGGAGACTGAGACCGAATCCACCATTCCGGGGAAGGCCTCGACAACCGAGGTGACGAAGCGATGACCCTGGTTCTGCTCGAGTCGCACCGAATTTTCGAAAGCCATAGCATCCACGCCGAAGCGCTGCGAGAGGCGTAGCGCCAGCGTTTTCGCGGCTTCCGGGTTCTGAACTTCAAAGAGCACGACATCGCCGCCGATCTGCGATTTCAACTCGAAGGGCGAGCCGAGAGCGACGAGCTTGCCTTCGTTCAGGATGGCCAGCCGATCACAGTGCTCGGCCTCTTCCATCAGGTGCGTGGTGACGAGGATGGCGACGTGCTCCTCGTCGCGTAGCGTCTTGAGATATTGCCAGAGGTCGCGGCGCGCGCCGGGGTCGAGGCCGGTGGAGGGTTCGTCGAGCAGCAGGATAGAGGGCGAATGAATCAGGCCTTTTGCGAGCTCGACGCGTCGCTGCATTCCTCCGGAGAGTGTCTCGACGAAGTCGGCTTTGCGATCGAGCAGACCGACCCGGCCGAGCACATCGTCGATTCGGGATTTGAGATGCGCACCGCTTAGTCCGTAGAGATTGCCCTGGTGTTTGAGGTTTTCGGCGACGGTGAGCTTGAGGTTGACGCTGCGCGCCTGGAAGACAATGCCGATCTGCTGCCGGACCTTATTCGGCTCATGGGCGACGTCGAAGCCCTGAATGCTGGCGCGGCCGCTGGTTGGCGTCATCAGCGTGGACAGGATGCGAAAGAGAGTGGTCTTGCCGCTGCCGTTGGGGCCGAGCAGTCCGAAGATTTCTCCGGCGCGGACCTCAAAGCTGAGGTTCGCAAGCGCGAGGCGTTCTCCGTAGTTGTGAGACAGGCCGTCGAGCACGATGGGCGCGAAGGCGGTCCGCTGCGCGGGAGCGGTGGACAGGCTTGCCGGAGTTTGACTGAGTGTTGCCATCATTTATTTTCCTGTCGCGTTAAGCATCATGGCGGTAAGCAGCAGCGGGAGATAAATCACGCTGACCTTGAGCAGATCGCGCGCGTATCTTCTCGATTCGTTCACGCTCTTCGCCTTGATGATGCGTGAGAAGCGGACGGTGTAGATGAGATAAAAAATCCCGAGCAGCAATGCGGCGACGCCGTAATAATTCCCTGCCATGTGGAGATAGACGGGCAAGAGGCTGACCGGGACCATCAGCACCGCGTAGACCAACGCCTCGACGACTGTGGACCATCCATCAGGCTGGACGACGGGCAACATGCGAATGCCGGCGCGGCCGTAGTCTTCGCGATAGAGCCAGGCGATGGCCATGAAATGAGGGAACTGCCAGACGAACAGAATCGCGAAGAGCGCGACCGCCGGCCACTCGATCACGCCTCGAGCTGCGACCCAGCCAATGAGCGGAGGCATGGCGCCGGGGAAGGCCCCGATGAAAGTCGCGAGCGTCGTATAGCGTTTGAGAGGTGTGTAAATGGCGACATAGCTGAAGGCCGTCAGCAGGGCGAGCGTTCCGGTGAGCAGGTTGGCGCGCAGCGTGAGCCAGATTGCGCCGATAGCGATGGCAAACAGACCGAGCAAAATTCCGTGGGCGAGGCCGATGCGTCCCGAAGGCAGGGGACGGTCGGCGGTGCGCAGCATCTTTGCGTCGGACTTGCGTTCTAGGGCCTGATTGAGAGCGCTCGACCCGGCGGAGACCAAACCGATGCCGACCAACGTTTCAATGAGGCCCGTTTGCATGCTGCTGATACCGGATTTCATCGAGCCGAGGTAGAAGCCGGCCCATGCGGTGATGACGACCATGGTCGTCACGCGGATCTTGAAGAGTTCGCGATAGTCGGCGATGCGGGTAGCGATGTCGGTTGAGTCTTTTGCCGGAGCCGTAAGAGGGCTGGCGGCAGTTTCCAGCAACGGGATAGAGGGAACAGTCTCGTCGGTCACCGGAATGGCGCTGGGAGTTACCTGCAAGGTTGGCGTCACTGCAAAACCTTCCCGACTGCGCCAGTGGCGCACAGATTTAGCCGGAGGGTTCTGCGATGCGGAATCACCTTTCTGATGATAACAACTTCGCCAGCGTCCGAGCCGAAATGCACTTATGAGTAGTGATTCCGTTTTTGTGGTGTTGGCGTCACCCGAAATTGGTGAAAACCCTTACCGTATTGCGGCCGCGCGCTTGCGATAGACGTCCAGGCTCCGCACGCCAATCTCCCATATCAGTTGCAGGATGACGATGGCGCAGACGCAGAGCAGCCCGCGATGGACGGAGCGGTTGACGAGATCGAGCGTTGCACCGTAACGCTGCTGGTCAAGCTCCGGGTGTTTGAGCGAGAAGAGCTCGGGGTGGTTGAGGAGGACGACTATTGGAATGAGGCCGAGGGCCTTGTAGGCAATGGTCATCCAGGGCTGAGGGTCTTGCCAGGCGCCGTACAAGAGATTGATCAGTTTTGAGCCGACTTGAAAGATGTTCAGTCCCACGATCCACCAGTAGAACTGCACCCAGACAGGCGCAAGCTGAAATTGCGAGACATGCATGTAGACGACGCCCGGCCCGAGTAGCAAGAAGGGATGCTTCGGGATTAGCAAGAGCCAGACGATGAGGAGAATGCCAAAGATGACTTCGGCGAGCGCCTGGGCGTAGCTGCGAGATTTCTTGCACCCGTTGGCCTTCTTCTCAACGGGAGGAAGGTCGCTGGGCGTCCAATTTGGACCGTAGCCTGCAGTGGCGGGGAACTGGTTGGTGGGCAGCCAGTTCGTGCCGAAGCGGGCGATCGCGAACTCGATGCACGCGAAGACTAAAGTGACCCACATCGCGGTTGTGAGCAGAACGCCGGGAATACGCAGGATCGCTCCAAGAGTCGCGGTCAGCGTGGGGTAGGCACCGGCGTAGACAAGCACCGCAGATACGACCGAGTAGATGATCAGCGCCCATAGCAAAGCCAACCGGAGAACATACCAGTAGGTCGGGAAGATGGATGGCCCGATTAGATACTGCTGCGGCTGATAGCGCGCGGCGACCTGTATCGGCGGCCCGATTTGTTTGAGCCAGACCTCGGCTTCGGCGGAGCTCAACGGGCGGCCAAGCTCGGCCTCTTTGTCTTCGAGTTGAGACTCGAGGTTGGCGCGGAGCTCGGCGAGGATGTCGTCCTGCCGTTGCCAGGGCAGGTGTTTTTTTACGGCTTGCAGGTAGCGATCAAGTAGGTCCATGGCGTTTTCCTTGCGTGTCTACAGAATGTTGTCGATGGAGGTGTTGATGGCCCGCCACTCCTGGAGCAGCTTGGCGAAGATCTGTTCGCCGTCGCTGGAGAGGCGGTAGAAGCGCTTGTTACGCTTGTCTTCTTCGCGCCACTCGCTGGTAAGCAGCCCCTGGGTTTCGAGGCGGCGCAAGAGCGGATAGAGCGTGCTTTCGTCGATCTCCAGACCGCGTTCGGCGAGAGCTTTGCGCAGGGTGTAGCCGTAGTGCTCCTGGCGAAGCTGCGCCAACACGGCCAGGGTGAGGCAGCCGCGGCGGAGTTCCAGGCGAAGGTTCTCGAAGAGGTTTTCGGTGAGGGTCATGCTGTGCCTCGTACACTGTACATTAACTACTGTATACAATACAGTGTATGGCGTCAAGCATGTTTGCGACTGTTTTCTAACCTACCTTGTTCACAGATTGAAGTAGAGGACGGGGGCTATTGAGGCGAGAACGGCTCCGGCTTGCAGCCCGAGGACATACAGGGTCTGCCTTGGAGCTCGTGGCAGTCACTTGATGGCGAAGAACGCGAGTATCGGCAACTGTCCAGCCATGAGGATCTGCCAGAGATGAGCGGTCGGTCCTTCGTCGGCTTCGCGGGCGGGTCCGAATACGGCAATGTGAGCAAGTACGAGTGCCAGAGCGGTCAGTGACATCGCTAGTGGAATAAAGGCGCTGGGCTGCCGGACGACGGCACCAAATGAGCGTGTTGGTTGGTCCATATTGCCTCCTTGAGTAGGAAAGATGTATTCGCTGATTGCCGAACAAACGACGTTTACTGAGGTTCGGAGATCGCCACGACCGGCGATAAGAAGAGCTTCGAACTCGGCTCCATAGCGCTCTCTCCAGGCGCGTGGATACAGGCGCGTCAATAAGCGAGCGAGCGTGGGGTTCATAACGCCTCCAGCCTTTCTACGCCGGCTTTGATGAACTGCTGCAGCGTGTTCAGCCTGGCGCGGAAAACGCGGAGGCCTTCCGGGGTGATCCGATAGGGCCGTCGGCGCTCTTCGGGAGGGAGCGGCTCGATCCAGCCCTGTTGTTCGAGGCGGCCGATCGCTCCGTACAGGGTTCCCGGGCCTAATCGTGTGCCGCACATGCTCGCGATGTCCTCGATCATGGCGTGCCCGTGCTTAGGGCCAGAGGCGAGGCTCGCGAGGACGAGCAGCGGAGGGTCGGAATAGTGGCCTGGTTCGGTGTCATTGGACGCATTAGCTACGTGGTGCGTACTACGCATAATGTAGTTATCTCACAATTCGTCTTTGCAACACAAGAAATAAATCGAGCCACTGAACTGCTGCACTGGAAGAGTGGTTTGCCGAGAATCCGCACACCGTCAGCGACATCTAAAGCAGGTAAGCCAATTTCAATGCCACAGGGGTTTTATGAAATACAACACGCTTGGCCATGCCGGCCTTCTTGTCTCCGAACTCTGTCTCGGCACCATGACCTTCGCATCGGCAGAGGGCATGTGGAAGCCGATTGCGGGAGTCGAACAGAATCTTGCCGATGAACTTCTCCGGCTTTCGATCGAAGCCGGCATCAACTTCGTCGATACGGCCGATGTTTACACTCATGGCGAGTCCGAAAAGACGCTCGCCCAGGCGATCGCCAACCTTGGCATCGCTCGTAAGGACATCGTCATCGCGACCAAGGCTTATGGCCGCACCGGGCCCGGCCGGAACGACGTCGGCGCGTCGCGCGGGCACATCATGGACGCGGTTGAGGCGTCACTGAAACGACTGAGGACGGACTACATCGATCTTTATCAGATCCACGCAGCTGATTCGGTTACTCCACTGGAAGAAACGATGCGGGCGCTGGATACTCTGGTCTCTCAGGGGAAGGTCCGCTATATCGGCTGCTCCAATTGGTTTGCGTGGCAGATCATGAAGGCGAATGGCATCTCCGAAGCAAAGAATCTTGCAAAGATGGATACGTTGCAGGCCTATTACTCGATCGCCGGCCGTGATCTCGAACGGGAGATTGTGCCACTGCTTAACGACCAGAAGACCGGACTGCTGGTGTGGAGTCCGCTGGCAGGGGGACTGCTTTCGGGCAAATACTCGCGGGAGAATCAGAAGCCTGAAGACTCGCGACGCTCTGCCTTTGATTTCCCAATTGTGGACAAGGAGCGTACCTGGCGGATCCTCGACGTGCTTCGCCCGATTGCGCAGGCGCATGAGACGAGCGTAGCTTCGGTCGTCCTGGCCTGGACCCTGGCTAAGCCGTTCGTGACGTCGGTCATCATTGGTGCGAAGCGGGTCGATCAGCTTCGGGAGAACCTTGCCGCCTGCGATGTTCAACTTACCGCGGACGAGATCAAGAGTCTGGATGAAGTGAGCGCGCTGCCGCCTGAATATCCAGGCTGGATGGTTCCGTTTCAGAACATCAATCGCCTTGCCGATGTGCCCCGCTTTTGACCTATGAGTGGAGCCTCCTCGATTGGAGACTACGGACGACATTCCGGTTCTAGGGGATAGGTGTCATCAAGCCAATGGAGGTAGGTCTCCAGGACGTGCCAGCAGAGCAGATTATTTTTTGCGAATGCAGATGAGTTGAAGGAGTACGCGACATCGACCTGACCATAGTCGAGCACGATCGGAATAGAAAACGGTAGTTTGGGAACGACGTCGAGCGAATTGACAATTCTCCAGGAATCTATCGGGAGCTGATTGAAGGTATGGACGAACTCCGTGTCGCCGACTCGCGGGGATGCGAAGGTGCAGAGCATGGAGATGTCGAATTTGCCCTTTGAGGCATTCTCCAGCACGAAAAGCGTGGCGAGCGATGCGCCGAGGCTGTGGCCGGTCACGACGGTTGGCCGCTCGGGACGAGTCCTTCCTTCGGCTCTGGGGCGGGTGACTCCGCGCTCGGCCTCGCGGCTGAGCGCCAGCTGTTCCAGCTGATCGGCGAAGGAGCCGCTGAAGGTTTCGGGAGCCAGGCCCGCGGCGTGCGCGGCGGATCCTGGGAGTGGACGCTTCACGACCTTCAAGGTGGTGTAGATCTTGTCGAAGCCGGCGGCCACCCGTCCGGCGGAAGGAACCTGGCGGAAGGGGACAGGGATGGCGGCCGCGTCGTCGATCCACTCGATGACGCCTTCGGTACCGCGGATGGCGATGATGCGCGAATCCGGGTCCGCCTGGTTAAAGGCGACGATGCCATAAAACTTGGGTATTTCGTCGTCGAGGATGAAGTCTGACATGTGTATCCACGCGCCCAGCTCATAGCCGTCCGGGACCTGGATGGGCTCTGGCCTGAGCGGGTCTGGATTGTCAGGGTTTTCGAACATCAAGTAGGCGGCCTGGACAAACCGGCCGTAGAGATACGCTTCTGCTTTATCGAGAGGTCGGCCCAAAGCATGCCTCCTGGCGGCAAAACCTAGCTGGCATACTACGGACTGAGACTCTTTCGCACAACTACCGTTGGCGGGGTCGAGGTAGATCGGGGTTCAGTGTCAGTTCAAGCCGGCTAGGACAGGGAAACAGCCTCGGCTTCGGCGGGGTCGGTGGCGACGATTTTTGGTTTGACGAGGTACTCGTTGAGCAATTCAGCCACCAGGACTGCGGTGGGCACCGAAACCAGAGCGCCGACGACTCCGGCAATCGAGGCGCCCAGCATCAGGGAGATCAATACTGCCAGGCCCGAGAGTCCGACGCTTTTTTGCATAATGCGCGGGGTTAGCACCGAGTTCTCTAACTGGGCATAGACGAGATAGACGATGAGTACGCCGAGCGCGCGTCCCCACGAATCAATCGCCGCGACCAGGAGTGCCAGGGAAACCGAGATAAGTGCGCCCAGGATGGGGATTAGGTTAAACGCACCCATCAGCACTCCGAGCGCATAAGCGTAGCGAACCTTCAAGGCGAGGAAGGCAATCGTGCTTACTAATCCCAGAGTGAGCATGAGCGAGGCCTGACCGAGTAGCCATCTTCCCATTCTCAATTCCGCTCGGCCCAGGGTTCGGTCGAGCCGAGCTCTCTGCTGCTCAGGGAAGAAGGAGAGAAACCAGGCGTAGGCGTGTTCACCCTCGAGCATGAAATAGACGGTGAGGATCACACCTGTGAGCAGGTCAAAGAACCGGCTGGCGCCGTTCCTGATCGAGATGAGTACGTAGCTGGCGGAGGAGGAAGCGAGGTCCTGGAGGCGGGCGTTGAGCGCGCTCAGATCCAAGTGGCGAATGATGGGTAGTTCCTGCGCGCGCAGAAGCAGCTGAGGTCCGCGGATGGGCAGCTCCTTGACGAACTCGCTCATGTCCCGAGCGACGGGCGGCAAGGCGATGCCGAAGAACAACCCGGCCAGTCCCGCGACGATCAGGAAGAGCATGAGGATCGCCACCACCCGGCTAGGATGCCACTTGCCGATACGAATCCGGCGAAGGCCGTTGACGACCGGCATCAGCACCACCGCAAAGAGTCCGCTGACATAAACGATCAGCAGGACGTCGTGGACCACCCAAACCACACAGAGGCCGATCGCCAGCGCAAAAGCGAAGGCGATATCGGCGCGGGCGGAACGGGGTGGTCTTGGCGGTGGGGTGGGGAAGAGTTCGCTCAAATCGCTGTCGCTTTCTGATAGAGCGGGATGGTGTATGAAGCCTCAAACATTTGCCGCAACAGGTTGTCGGCGACGGTGTGGGGAGTGAGACCTTCGGTATCAACGGTAATATGGGCGGATTCGTAGTGCGGCAGTCGCGTGTGGAAGCGCTTGCGCACAGCGTCGCGGTGGCGAAGAATGGGCCGCACGGCGGCGTCTGGTTGCTGTTCGCAGCGGTCGATCAGAACTTCAAGTGGCGCTCGAAGGAAGGCTACGCAAGTAGCAGGTGAATTTGCCAATAGCAATCTAGTTGCTTCGGTTTCAATTGCACCTCCGCCGAGAGCAATGACTGATTCGGGTTGACCGAGGAGTCGGGCAACTACTTCGGCCTCCATCCTGCGAAAGGCGGGTTCGCCGACCGTGGTGAACAGTTCGGCGATTGTGCTTCCAGCTTTGGATTCCAGCTCGAGGTCGGCGTCAAGGAAGCGCCAGCCGAGTCGGCCCGCCAAAATCGGGCCAAGGGTTGACTTTCCGGCGCCCATGAAACCGACGAGGACGACACGTTCGACGGGCCGCGATGTGGGTTGCTCCGGCTGCATGATCGTGGCTTGAATTATAAAGAACGCCATGCGGCCGGAGGGCGCGCGGCCGGTCTAGGGCCGTAGCCCGGCTTGCCTAGCCCTTAACTGGCAGCTCTCTCAGGTGCCCGTTGACCTCGGCGGCTTTGCCGGTGGCCTTGGAGAGGGAGGCGTTGATGTTCCGCCACACCGACTCTCCAGGCTCGTAGACGGGCAATAGCAGGTCACTGGCGATCGTGGCAATGTATTCCAGCTCATCGAGTAGCGCGGTGCAGCGGGCGCAGGCTTTCAGATGCTCATGCTCTCGGATATCGTCTCCGAGGAGCTCGGGCATCTGGGCCTGAAATTCTTCGCAGGTCATCGGCCGACCGACAGGGGGGGAATGTTTGAGGTGTTCGGCGCGGTCGCGCATCTGAACCATCATGCCACTTCCTTACGCTGGCCCGAGCGAAGCAGGTCGCGCAGCTTCATCCGGGCCTTGTGGAGTTGAGATTTGCTGTTTCCGATCGAGCAATCGAGCATTCCCGCGATTTCATTATGCTCGTAGCCTTCCACATCGTGCAGCACAAACACGAGGCGGTAACCGGGCGGCAGGTTCTCGACCGCGCGCTCCAGAGTAAGGCGGTCGATCGAGCCGGCAAGAGTAAGATCGCGGGCGCCGATATCTCGACGCGGGCCGTCTTCCTGAGCGGGTTCCAAGGTCTCTTCCAGAGAAACCTGGGGAAGGCCCTTCTTCCGCAGGTGCATCAACACGACATTGACCGAAAGCCGATGCAACCATGTGGAGAACGCCGAATCCCCGCGAAAGGTCCCGATCTTGCGGTAGAGCTGCAAAAAGGCCTCCTGAGTAAGATCTTCGGCTTCAGCGACATTGCTCAACATTCGCAGACAGAGCGAATAGACGCGGCGTTTGTGCATCGCATAGAGAAATTCAAACGATGTGGTGTCGCCAGCCTGGGCGGCTTCGATCGCTTCCGCTTCGCCGGGAATCGGAGGGTTGCGCCGCATATGATGGTTAGCTATTTTCGATTCAGTCTGCCCAACACTCATGCGCACTCCCTTCGCTGTGATGAAAAGCTCATGGTTTCCTGCTCCAAGTGTTTCGGAAATTAAGGCAAAAGAACAACAGGCATAGAGTTGGCAACCAGATAGTGCTCATCAACCGCTATTTTGGTTACTACGAAGCACCTCACGGGTAGAAGGTTGCCCGACCAAGGCCCGGGTAAAGTCCGGGCAAATTGGCTGCACCGGCGGGGGATGTAGCTCTTGACGCAGCGGTTTTGCAACGAGCTCTCATCTTTCAGGAACCAATGAATCGGGCATACAGGGTTCGAGCGACGGCAACGTCGGTCGTGCCCTGCACCAACGCTCTTCCGTCGGCGAACAGGGTAATTGTATGCTCTCCGCGCACAAAACGGAGAAGCATGGAGTTGTGCCGCACGCTGCCGTGAGGCTCGAGGCGGCGCTGCATCGCTGCGAAGTCTACTGGCCGGTGGTGCTCATGAATCTGCACGGAATTCCGCCCACAGAGTGTGATATGGGGCCGTCCTTCGCCACGCAAGTGGGTGAAGTCGTGCTTGCCGCAAACAGCGCAGCCGGGGCGCGGGGAGGCGTTGGACACCTCTGACCGTTGGTTGCTCCAGAGGTCGGTCGCCAGCAATGTTCGCCTCATCTGGCCGACCGCGCCCACCAGGAACTTCAACGCCTCGGTGACCTGGATCGACGCGGTGAGGTTGACTGCGGTATTGAGAATACCGGCCGTGTCGCAAGTCTCGACTGCGCCTGCAGGGGGCTTGGGGAAAATACACGCCAGGCAGGCGGTCTGAAATGGCGAGGGGCTGGGCAGGATGTTCATCGTCGCGGCGTAGGCGCCGACCGCCGCGGCGTAAATCCACGGAACACGCTGCTCGACGGCGTAATCGTTGATCAAGTAACGGGTCTCGAAGTTGTCGGTGCCGTCGAGGATGAGGTTCGCGCCACGCAATAGTTGATGGATATTGCCGGGGACCAGGTCGGCGACCTGCGCGTTAACCTCGACCGAGCCGTTGAAGAGAGAGAGCTTGCGCCGCGCGGCTTCGGCCTTGGGCAGCGCCGCGAGCACGTCGGCCTCATCGAATAGAACCTGGCGCTGGAGATTGCTCTCTTCGACGTAATCGCGATCGATCAGGGTCAGAGTCCCGACCCCGGCACGGGCGAGCAGGTTTGCGGCTGCGGCCCCAGTTGCTCCGCAGCCGGCGATAGCGACGTGGGAGGCAGCCAGCTTTCTCTGGCCTTCTACGCCGATTCCGGAAAATAGCACCTGCCGGGAATACCTCTCGGTGAGCGCCGTGTCTGCTACTACCGTCCCGCTGTCAACAGGGTCTCCCGTTAACGAATCTGCGGTCCGGGCAGTCTCAATGATCTCGCGGGTCTTCGGTGACGGCATTAGCTTCCCTAATTAGTATAAGAGTGCTCCTCCAGCAAAATTATTTCGACTGGAATGAGCTTGGCCGGGATAGGCGAGTAGGCTTTGCCGCCGTCTTGCCGCAAGAAAATGCGCTGAACGCATCTGAAGGATTGCGGGGCGGATCCTGGAGGCTCGGCAGCGCTGGAATCGCAGGCACGAGGGATGGATTGGTATTTGTGGAGAAATCGGGTCTCTGGCCCGGAATGGCAGCCCATCGCGGACGGATGCTTCCGGCTGCGTTGCTGCTGTCTCTGCTCGTCGCTTCGGCGCCACTAATCTTCGCGCAGTCTGCCGCACCGCCGCCGAGTGCGGTCGCCACTTCGCAGGAGGTGTCCCGCGCCCAAACTCCGGGGCTCGCTGACTGGATCGGTCTGAAAATCGCCTCAATACAGTTTCGGGGAGTTGGAGAAGATATTCTCGATCCCCTCCCAGCCCGCCTGGCATTGCAACCGGGACAACCACTCGATGCGGCCAAGCTGCGCGAGAGTCTGCGGCGTCTCTACGCGAGCGGCCTTTACCGCACCATTGAAGTGGAGGGGACACGAAGCGGCGATCAGGTGACGATCATCTTCTCGGGCGAGCCGCGGATATTCATTGGGCGGGTCTATGTCGATGGAGTGAAGAACGAGCGGCTGGCGTCCCAGATCGGGCGCGCGGCGAAACTCGAGGCAGGGACGGCGTTTTCCCAGACCCGGCTGGATCACGGAGTGCAATTGATTCACGATTTTCTACGTGAAGACGGCTATTATCAGCCGGCCGTTTCCGGTTCCACGAAGGTGGATAGCGCCCACGCCCAGATCGATATTACCTATTACGTGAACCTGGGCCGGGATGCGCGCATAGGCCAAGTGCAGGTCGATGGCGACAGCGGGATGACGCTGGAGGAGTTTCGCAAGAAGTCCAGGCTCAAAGCAGAGAAGAAAGTAAGCCGAGACACCACCAATCGTGCTTTGGAGGGTCTGCGCAAGCAATATCAGAAGCAGCAGCGTCTGGAGTCGGACGTCAATCTAAAGTCGAAAGACTATCAGCCGCCGACCAATCACCTGAACTACTCCTTTGGAGTCGAACGGGGACCGATCGTGACCGTGGAAGTGGTTGGCGCGAAGCTTAACAAGAGACTGATCAAGAAGCTGATTCCCGTTTATGAGGAGGGCGCGGTTGACGACGATCTGCTGAACGAAGGCGATCGCAGTCTGCGCGACTACTACCAGCGCCAGGGCTACTTCAATGTGAAGATCACCCACCAACGAGAGGAGCATACCGCGCAGCGTTCCGACATCGTCTACACCGTGGATCTGGGGCGAAAGCACAAGGTGCTGAATGTGTCGGTCACAGGGAATAGGTACTTCAGCAGCGACACCATCGAATCCCGGCTCAGTGTGCTTAAGGCAGACTTCTTTCAGCAGACCGGCCTATACAGCCAGGCGCTGGTCAACTCCGATGTGGACTCGATTACGGCGCTCTATCAGAGCAATGGCTTCAGCAACGTGAAGGTCACGCCGAACGTCACCGGCTCAGAGCGATCCTCAAATGGGGAGCCAGAGAAGATCGGCACCATTACGGTGCAGTACGTGATTGATGAGGGCCAGCAGCAGAAGGTGGGCGAGTTGGAGATCGCCGGAGCCAACCAGGTTCCACTGGCCACTCTCAAGCCGCTGCTGAATACCGAACCGGGACAGCCTTATTCAGCCGCCAACGTGGTCGGCGATCGCAACGCGATTCTCAGTTATTACCTCGACCACGGCTTTGGCCAGGCACAGGTAACCGCTACGCAGACTACGGACCCCTCTGATCCGGGGCTGGTCGATGTCAAGATGAACATTGTGGAGGGCGACGAGATTTTCGTCCGCCAGGTGCTGATCTCCGGTCTCGAACACACTCGTCCAAAGACCGTCGACAAACTGCTCACCATTCATCCCGGCGATCCGCTGAATCAAGCGGCGATGCTGGACACACAGAGGAAGCTCTATAACCTGGCCTTGTTCAACGAAGTGAATACCGCGGTGCAAAACCCGACCGGTGACGAGCTGCGCAAGAACGTGCTGTTGCAGCTCACCGAGGCGAAGCGATGGGACTTCAACTACGGCTTCGGCTTCGAGGCCCAGACCGGAAACCCATCGACCAACTGCGTGAATTCGACTTCCTCGAACTCGTCCAACTACACCTGCAACCCAGGTGGAAAAACAGGAGTGAGCCCTGCGGTCCTCTTTGACGTGACGCGCATGAATCTTCGCGGCACTAACCAATCAATCTCGCTGCGAACGGCGTACGGCACCCTTGAACAAAGGGCGACGGCGTTATATCAGGTTCCGCGGATCTTCGGATTGCAGACATTTGACGGCTCACTCTCCGGGGGCTATATCAACGCCCAGGACGTTACCACCTACGAATCCTCGTGGCTAGGGGGATCGTTCCGGATGACCGAACGGCCCGACCGGCGCAATACACTCATTTACGAATTCAGCTATCGCCGAGTGGCGATCAATGAGAATACCATCCAGGTGGCGCCGGACCTTATACCGCTGTACTCGCAGCCGGTGAGGGTTGGCGGGCCGGGCTTCACCTGGATACGGGACACTCGCGACAGCCCGCTCGATGCTCACGGCGGTACCTACAACACCGTGCAGGAATTCATTTCCGACGGCGCGTTCGGTTCGCAGGCTAACTTTAACCGGATTGACATGACCAATTCCAGCTATTACGTGGTGGGGAAGCGGAAGTGGGTAATCGCCCGCAGCACTCGCTTCGGCATGGAACAAAGTTTTGGCGACGCAGCCCAGCAGATCATTCCACTGCCGGAGAGGCTGTATGCCGGCGGCGCACAATCGCATCGCGGCTTTGCCCTCAACCAGGCCGGCCCGCGCGATGAGCAGACCGGATTCCCAATCGGCGGTGCAGGCGTCTTTGTCAACACTCTGGAGCTGCGCCTGCCGTACCCGACGCTGCCTTACGTGGGAAATAGCCTCGGCTTTGTTCTATTCCATGACATGGGGAATGTTTTCAACAACGTTTCGGACATAGGGCCGAGTTTCCTGCGCTTCCACCAACCGGACATTTCCACTTGCAAGACGCTCTTGCCAGTGCCGCCGAGCTCCCCAACGGTGAGCAGCGGTCCATGCAGCTTCAACTACTTCTCGCACGCCGTGGGTGTGGGTCTTCGCTACAACACACCGATTGGGCCGATTCGATTCGACTTCGCGGTCAATCTCGACCCGCCGTATTACCCCATCTATGTGACGTACAGTTCGAGCTCCAATCCGGTAAACACGCCGCCTCATATTGGTCATGCAGGCTACTTTAACTTCTTCTTCAGTATCGGGCAGGCCTTCTGATGGATGCCAAGTGGCGACAATTCGGGAGACACGGCTGGATGGCGGCGGTCGCGCTGGCGGCGGGCAGCATCGCCTCGGCGGGTGCGCAGACGATGACTGCAGGCGCTGCGCCAGCGGACTCCTCGCATGAGCCGGTGCTGCTGGACAGCGTGATCGCCGTCATCAATGGCGATGTGTTGCTGCGGAGCGATTTGCAGACCGAAATGGAGATGGCAGCGCTGGAGCCGTTGAGCCTGCCCGCCGGGAAGAACTTCGAGCGCCGCGCTGCCCGGCGTCTCATCAATCGCACCCTCATCCTGCAGCAGATGCAGAGCCAGGGGATGGTGAAGGACATTTCCGACGAGGAAGTCCAGAAAGACCTCGATTTGCTGAAGGAACAACTGCCCGATTGCCGCAAGTCCGACTGCAAGACCGAAGCGGGATGGGAGAAGTTCCTCGCCCAACACAATCTGACTCCGAGCGAGGTCATGGAGCGATGGCGGCAGCGGATGCAGATACTTAGCTTTATCGATACGCGGTTTCGGGCGGGCATTCGCATCTCGAAGCCTGACATTGAGGACTACTACAACAAGACGCTCGCGCCGGAGTTCAAGAAGGAGAACTTGAGCGCGCCGCCGATTGATTCCGTTTCCTCCCGGATCGAAGAGATACTCCTGCAGCAGCATGTCAATGTGCTATTGCAGGACTGGCTGAAGAGCCTGCGCGACCAGGGCAACGTGATCATCCTCGACCCGGCGCTCGGTAATAGCAATCCCAATCCGGACGAGGACGAAGGGGGCGGCGCATGATGGCCTCAACCAGTACGGCCGCGCCTCAACTTCCGCCGCGAAAGAGACGTCCGCTCCTGATTTCTCTGGTTGCGGCTTTGGTGGTGCTCGCGGCTGCCGCCGGAGGGGTTGCGTGGTATGCGAGTACGCCCGAGTTTGAATCTCGGGTGCGCGACCGGCTGGTTGCCACGCTGGAGCAAGCGACCGGCGGACGTGTGGAACTGGGTTCCTTCCGCTGGCATTTGCTTCATCTGGAGTTCGAGGCGGACAACCTGACCATTCACGGGCTCGAAGCCCCTGGCGAGACTCCCTACGCTCATATTGACCGGCTCTTTGTTCGAGCCAAGATCGTCTCGTTTTTCCGGGCAAAGGTCGGGTTGAATTTGCTTCAGGGCGATCATCCGGTCTTTCATCTGATCGTTTATCCAGACGGAAGTACCAATCAGCCAAGGCCAAAGACAGTCGAGCACCACGGGTCAGTCACGGACACGCTCTTTGACCTGGCTGTCGGTCGAACCGAGATTACGAACGGCGTGTTGCTGCTCAACCAGCGGGCGATCCCGTTCGATCTTGCCGCCAACGATCTTGGGGTCACGATCGAATATGACCGAGCACGTGATCATTATCTTGCCGATCTACGCGCCGCTGACGTCACCGCTCAGCGCGGTAAACTCGCGCCGGTGCGCTCGCGATTGACGGTCAAGGCCAACCTCTCACGGACAGGCGCGGTTCTGTCACAGCTTCAGTTACAAACCGGACGCTCCCCGAGGCAGGGTTCGTTGCTTGAGGCATCGGGTTCGCTTCAGAACTATGCCGATCCCCAGATTGATTTTTCGGCGAGAGGAAGCATCGACGTGCGCGAGGTCGAGGCTTTGACCGCGGTCCCGGGATTGGAGAGCGGCATCGCGGAGCTTCGACTTACGGCAAAGGGAAATCCCTCGAGCTTCACTGTGGATGGAAATGCCAAGGTGCTGGCTGCGGCCTATCGGATTCCTGAGGTGCAGGTCAGCGGCGTCAACGGCTCGGCCGACATTCACATCACCCAGGATGAGATCGCGCTCACTGCGCTTCGGGCGCGTCTGCCCGAAGGCGGTAGTTTAGAAGGGGAACTCAGGCTTGTGAACTGGCTGGCCCCGACTCCGGCCGCGCCAAGCCGCAAAGAAGCGGCAACCGCACTGGCGCGCAAGAGCCAAAATCTTCCCGCGGCAGCGACGGCGACGCTGGCGACGGGAAACGTCCGCGGCCAGATTCGCGACGTGACCTTGCGCAGCGTCATGCAGATGGTCTCGCCGGCAAGATATCAGGACCTTGGCTTCGACACCTCTGCCAGCGGTCCGGTAAGCGTGCAGTGGACTGGTGACGCAGCCGACGCAAAGGTGACGGCCAATGTTGCGCTGGCGGCAGGCAGTGGGCGTGACGGCGTGCCGGTGAGCGGAGCGGTTGACGCGACCTACGACAATCGCCGTGGAGTGGTTGACATTCGCAATCTGACCATGCAGACCCCAGGCAGTCATATTCAGGTGCTGGGCGCCCTGGGCGTTTATCCGCTGCAGCGCCCCTCGGCGATCCAGGCCGATCTGGTCACGACGAATCTCGGTGAGTTCGACAAGACGCTCGCAGCGCTGGGAGTCGCTACCGATACGCCGGAGGGCGAGAAGACCGGAGTTGCGGTCATTCCGGTTCGGCTGCATGGGAGCGCTGAGTTTCACGGCACCGTTTCGGGAAGCTTGCTGTTTCCGGATGTGAAGGGACATCTGACTGCGAGCAATTTCGACACGGTCTTTGAGAATGCCGCGGCGCCGGGCGAAGTCGCATCGCCGCAAGCGAGCGTGGTGGAGACAGCCGCAGCCGTTGGCGCCTCAGGCTCGACCACTACTCACGCGGGGCAGGCTTCCGCGCCGCCGCCGGTCTCCACTATGAGCGACTTGCATTGGGACAGCCTGGACGCGCAGGCCGAGTATTCGCCCGAAGGGATAACCGTGCAACAGGCGACACTGGTGCGCAGCAAGAGCACCGTTCATGTTAGCGGGGAATTGCGCGCACACCAGATTTCGCGTCATCGCAATGTCTTCGATGACGATTCGGTGCTGAACGCTACGGTCGCTTTGCAGAATGCATCGATCACCGACCTGCTGACGATCGCCGGCTCGAATGCTCCGGTCACCGGGACGCTGAACTTGCAGGCGAGAGTAGGCGGTACGCTGGGCAATCTCAACGGCGGCGGCCACATAGTGATTCAGGGAGGCGAGTTCGAGGGCCAGGCCTACCGTAGCCTGAACACCGATCTGAAGTTCACTGGGCATGAACTCGACGCGACCAACCTCAAGTTTCTGATGAATGGAGGCCAGATTACCGGAGACGGTGGCTACGATCTTCGCGCGAAGACAGTCCACTTCGAGGCGAAGGGGAGTGGATTCGAACTGGAACACATCCCGCAGATTCAAACGGCAAGGTTGTCCCTGGCCGGCCAACTCGATTTTCAGGCAAGCGGTTCCGGACCGCTTCGTTCTCCAACGGCGCAAGCGATTGTGCATGTCTCGAAAGTTGTGATCAACGAACAGTTTAAGGGGAGTCTGGGGGCGACCATCCATCTCGACCGAAACCTGCTGACTTACAAAGTGGATTCGAGCCTGGATCTCGCGACGCTGCAGCTTTCAGCACAGACTTCGATCACGGGCGATTATCCGACCCAGGCGCAGCTTTCGGCGGAGAACGTCCACATTGGACGGCTGCTCCAGATATTCGATGTGAAAGATGTGTCGAGCGAGTCGGTGCTCACTCTTCAAGCCGCAATCAACGGTCCGGCGCGGCTGCCGAAGCAGATGGAAGGAACGCTGGATATCAACAAATTCGCGATCTCGGTGGAGGGGATCGCGCTCCATAGCGAGGCCGATCTGACTGCTCAACTGCGGGGCGGGGTTCTCCATCTCGATCCACTGCGCATTGTCGGAGACGACACCAATCTTCAGGTCCAGGGGTCGGCGGCGATACTGGAGCGGCCACAGACGCTGCAACTCTATGCAAAGGGCGCGGCCAACCTGAAGCTCGCGCAGAGCTTCGATCCCAACATCAACTCGTCCGGGCACATGGATTTCTCGGTGAGTGCGACTGGCACGATCGACCAGCCCAACCTCACCGGGCAGGTGAGATTCGCCGACGTCGCCATCTCGCTGGGCGACTTGCCTAACGGCCTCAGCCAGATAAATGGAACGCTGGTCTTCGATCAGAACCGGCTCACGGTGCAGGAACTGACGGCGGTGACCGGTGGCGGCCGACTGCAGTTAGGCGGATTCATCACCTATCAGCAGGGGCTGTATGGCGATTTGACGGCGACCGGCAAAGACATCCGCATTCGCTACCCGCAAGGGGTGAGTTCGATGGCCGACGCAAAGCTGCGTCTGCAGGGGACGGAAACCAGTCTGCTGTTGAGCGGCAATGTGTTGCTGACTCGATTCTCGATCAGTCCTAACCTCGACCTGGCCGCGCTGAAATCCTCGGCAAACACTGTGGCGCCGCTGCCAGACCCGAATTCGCCGTCGAACCACGTTCGCCTGGATGTGCATATCACCTCGGCGCCGGAGTTGAATTTTCAGAACTCGTTTGCCAAGCTGGCCGGCGATGTCGATCTTCGTGTGCGTGGGACAGTGGCCAGCCCCTCGCTGCTTGGCCATATCAGCATCACCGACGGCAGCGCCAACTTTGCCGGCACCAATTATCAGTTGGAGCGTGGGGAGATTTACTTCAGCAATCCGATCCAAATCGATCCCATCATCGACCTCGACGCGACCACGCGGGTGGAAGACTACGACATCGATATCGGCGTCCATGGCCCGATGAGCAAGCTGAACCTCACCTATCGCTCAGAGCCGCCGCTGCCGGAGGCGGACGTCTTTGCGTTGCTGGCCCTGGGGCGCACCCAGGAAGAGCAACAAATATACAGCCAGGAGCAGCAGGCAGCCGGAGTCAACTCCACCGCCGACGCGCTGCTTGGCGGCGCTCTGAACGCTACTGTGAGCAACCGGGTGTCGAAGCTCTTCGGCGTTGGCAGCGTCAAGATCGATCCGAACTTCGTGAGCAACCTGGGCAACTCGGCCGCGCGCGTCACGGTGGAAGAGAAGGTCGGCAAGAACTTGACCATCACCTATGCGACGAACATCAACTCCACAGCAGAGCAGCTCATTGCCGGTCAGCTCTTTCTCACCCAGAACGTCTCGATCGTGGCACAACGCGATGAGTCGGGCGTCTTTAGCCTGATCTTGAAAATCCATCAGCGACACCGCTGAGTCCTGCCTCGACAGGGCAAAAGCAGAGATGGCCGGGTACTCAATTCGGGCTTGTTTTCGCCGTGGCAAATGGCTCAAAATGCAGATGTCGATCGGGCGGCGTGTCCAAACATGCGAGTTTTGGGTTTATATGAGTGCGGGCGGCCCTCGGAGCCAGTCAAGTATCTGGAATGCAGTCGAATATTGAAGCTGCGCCAGGCCGGCCAGCAAGGAGAATCACTTATGATTTTGAATCTGCGGTTAGCCTCAATCTACCGGTTGAGCGCGGTGCTGTTTCTTGCCTTTGCGCTTTCTTTCGGTTCGCTTGCCTCGGCCCACGCTCAGGCGTCGAGCGCGAACGACAGCCAAATCCAGGCTGAAGTCACCAAGGCCCTGAACAAGAAGCAATTCTCAGCGGTGCAGGCTTCGGTGAAAGGCGGGGTCGTCGATCTGACCGGCACGGTAAAGGTCTTTGCCGACAAGGAAGAGGCCGACAAGCGCGTCCATCGCATCAAGGATGTTGCCGCGGTGCGGAACGACATTGAGGTCGGATCGGGCGAAACGAGCATCTCCGATCAGGAACTCCAGAACAAGCTTGCGAAGAAGATCGCGTATGACCGCGTTGGCTATGGCACGACCGCCTTCAACGCGATTACTGTGAGCGTGCAGAATGGGGTAGTGACTTTGGGTGGCACCGCCTATGGGCCGGTCGATAAGTCTTCGGCCATTGCCGACGCGGCTTACATGCCCGGGGTCAAAGATGTCGTCGACGAGATTTCCGTCGATCCGGTTTCGCCGATGGACGACCGTATTCGGATCGCGGTTGCTCGCGCCGTCTACGGATTTCCGATGCTGAATAAGTACGCCATCGACCCGGTCAAGCCGATCCGCATCTCTGTGCAGAACGGAAACGTCACGCTCTTTGGCGTGGTCGATAGCCAGGGCGATAAGGACGCCGCCGGCATTCGCGCCAATAGTGTTGCCGGAGTGTTCAGCGTCAAGAACGATTTACAGGTTGCCGGGCAACCTTCCGGCGGCAAGTAAGAACCGCGTGAAGTAAACCAACGCGAGCGCCCAGGCGTTATGTCTGGGCGCTCCTTTTTGGGGCCACCGCAATTTTGACTCTCCCGGATATCCGTCCGCGCACTCCCGGTAAACTGAGAAGGGGTTCTGAGTTGGGTCTATTTCGCAAGATTGGCACGACGCTTGAGATGATCAAGTGGGAGCACTCCATTTTTGTGCTGCCATTTGCTATGACGGGCGCGATGCTTGCGGCTGGAGGCTTGCCCTCCGCCGGCAAGCTTCTTTGGATGATCGTCTGCATGGTGAGCGCGCGTTCTGCGGCGATGGCCTTCAATCGCTGGGCGGATGCAAGCATCGATGCGGCGAACCCGCGGACGGCCAACCGTGCTATTCCAGCGGGGTTGCTGAGCCGTGGGTTTGTGGGTGGATTTACCTTGGCGATGGCAGCGATCTTCATCTTCGCCGCCTCGCGCCTGAATCATCTGACGCTGTCGCTCTCGCCGCTGGCGCTTGCGATTGTGATGGGCTATTCCTACACCAAACGCTTTACGCGCTGGTCGCATCTTTTTCTGGGATTGGCGATGGGGATCGCGCCCTCAGCCGCTTGGATTGCGGTGCGCGGGACGCTCGATCCTCGGATTCTTCTGCTGACCGCGGCCGTACTCTTCTGGGGTGCAGGCTTCGACGTGCTTTATGCCTGCCAGGACTTCGAACACGACCGCAGAGTCGGATTGAACAGCATTCCGGCGGCGATTGGGATTCCGGCGGCCTTTTGGGTTTCGAATGCCATGCATGTGGCGGCCCTGGGCTTCCTGGTTTTGGTGGCGAAGGCCTTTGCGCTGGGCGCCGTCGCGTGGCTGGGAATTGCCATGGTTGCCGGGTTGTTGCTGTATGAACACCTGATCGTTTCGCCGCGCGATCTTCGCCGGCTGAATGCGGCTTTCTTCACGATGAATGGCGTGATTGCGATCTTGTTCTTTGTCTTTGTGGCAACGGACTTGTTGTGGCGGCGCTAGCGGTATGGAGATTCGGCGCGCGACGGAGTCGGATTTCCCGGCGATGTGGCCGATCTTCAAGACTGTGGTAGCTGATGGAGCAACCTACGTCTTTGCGGCGGAAACCAGCTATGAAGATGCCTTCGCGTTCTGGTTTGGCAGCGGCTCTACGGCTTATATCGCCGAAGAAGACGGAAAGATCCTTGGCATGTATAAATTTGTTGCCAATCAGCGCGGTCGCGGTTCGCATGTGGCGAACGCCGCGTTTATGGTTGATCAGCAGTTCAGCAGTAAAGGCGTCGGGCGGGCGATGGGCGAGCATTGCCTGCGCGAGGCCAAGCGCGCAGGCTTTCGCGCTATGCAGTTCAATCTTGTGGTGAGTACGAATGAAGCTGCGGTTTCTCTTTGGAAGAAGCTGGGGTTTTCGATCGTCGGAACACTGCCCGAGGCATTTCTTCACGAGAGCCTGGGCTATGTGGATGCTTACGTGATGCACCGCTTCCTGGACGACATCGAAATTTAGCGGTTGGTCCGGATCGGGGACGATCCCCTCTCGGCTCAGCCGTGTAGGTATTCCGTGCTAACGTTCTTATATGCATGTGACGGTAGAAATCCCGGACGAGATCGCTGAAAGGCTCGTGCCAGAAGGGCAAACACTCGAGCGAGCGGCACTTGAGGCGGTTGCAATCGAGGGCTATCGCTCCGGCGCTCTTAGCGCTTACCAGACACGATGTTTGCTGGGTTTTGAGACGCGTTATGAGCTCGACGGATTTCTCAAGGCGCACAACGTCTGGGAACATGCGTACAGCCTTGAAGACCTTGAGCATGATCGTCGAACGCTTCGGCAGCTCGAGGACGAGGGCCGCCTGAAGGCATGATCGTCGTCGCCGACACGACCCCGATCAACTATCTGATCTTGATAGACGAAATTGAACTCCTCTCTTCCCTCTATCAACGCGTCTTGATTCCACCAACTGTTCAGCGAGAACTACAGCGGCACCTCTGCAAGTGCGCGATTGGGCTGCAAGCTTGCCCGAGTGGTGTGAAATATCCGCCTCCACTTCCGCGTCAGATCCCGACCTTGCCGGGCTTGATGCAGGCGAACGCGATGTCATTCTGTTGGCGTTGGGAGCCGGCGCGGACACGGTTCTTATGGATGAAGTCGAAGGACGACGCGCGGCGTTGAGCCGTCACTTGAAAGTAACTGGAACCCTAGCGGTCCTGGAGAAAGCCGCTCAGCGTGGCCTCGTCGATTTTCGCCAGGCGCTCCAAAGACTAGAAAGGACAAACTTCCGGCTTTCGGTAACAATCCGCAATGAATTCCTGAGGAGAAACCCATAGCAGTCTGCAATTGAAGGCGTCGCCTACAGAGCAATCGCCTTCTCGCCCCAGACCTGAAATTCGCGGTGCTTATGCTTCTCGGCCAGCGCGGGAATCTCTCCGCTGGCGACTCTGCGCACGTGCTCGAATATTCGTGTGCCGCATTCCTCGATGGTCTCGGAGCCGTTGACTACTCCTCCGGCGGAGAGATCGATGTCGGAACTCATTCGGCGGAAGGTCTTATCGTTCGAGGCGAGTTTGATCACCGGGGCTATGGCGTTGCCTATGGTCGTTCCGTTGCCGGTGGTGAAGACGACGACGGTGGCTCCGGAGGCAACGAGACCGGGCGTGGACTCCTGGTCGTAGCCGGGGCCTTGCATGAGCTGCAAGCCGCGTCCCTTTGGAGGTTCGGCGTAGTCGGTGACGCCCTCGACGCGAGTCGTGCCTCCTTTGGCGATGGCTCCGAGGCTCTTGATGGCGATGTTGAGCAGGCCGCCGGCGACGTTGCCGGGACTTGGATTTTCGTTCAAGACGGCGCCTGCAGTGGCAGCGTAATCCTTGTACCAGTTGACCATCTCATAGACGGCGCGAGCGGTTGCGGCGTCTTTGGCGCGGTGGGCGAGGACGTGCTCGGCTCCGCAGAACTCCGGCACCTCGGTCATCAATACGGTGCCATGCGAGCGGACGAGCAGGTCTGCGGCGTAGCCGAGGCTGGGGTTGGCCGAGAGACCGGAGAGCCCGTCCGAACTGCCGCATTTCACACCAAGAATCAGCTCGCTTACAGGGAAGGGCTGGCGTTCGCACTGGTTCACGGAGGGCAGCATCTCTTCGACCGCTTTGAGGCCGCGTTGGATCGTGTCGGCGGTGCCCCCAGATTCCTGGATGCCAATGCGCACCAGCGGCTTTTGCAGCGCGTTGGTGCGCTCGATGAGGAACTTTTCCATGATGTGCAGGTTGGTTTTTTCGCAGCCGAGGTCGAGCATGACCACGCCGCCGACGTTGGGGTGAGCTGCGTAGTTGGCGAGGGTGCGCATGAGCACGGTCAGGTTTTCGCCGGACTGGCAACCGCAGCCCTTGTTGTGGGGGATTGCGGTGACACCGTCGACATTCGGGTATTTCGCCGAACTAAAGTGCTGGAACTCGGCGAGCATGGAAATCTGCAACGCCTCGTGGCTTGCGCACATGCTGGTGGGTGCGATGAGAACGAAGTTGCGAGTCCCGACGCGTCCGTCGGCTCGACGATACCCGAGAAAGGTCGCCAGCTCTTCGGTCGCAAAATATTGCGGCGCTGCGACGGATTGGTTTTCATCGACATCGCGGACAACCGGGACTTCGCTGCTCATATTGGCCGGAGTGACGGCGTCACCGAGTTCGATGCCGCGCGAAGTCCCGATTGGCTGCGCGTATTGGCGGACCAATTGGCCGGCGGGAATTGAGCCGGTGGCGAAGCGGTGCCCTGGAGTCACCTCGCCTCGAACGCGAACCAGCCGGCCATCGGCAAGCTGTACCTGCTGGCCGTTTGCGATTGGCTGCTTCGCAACAGCAACGTTGTCTTGCGGGTTGACGATGATAGCGAGATCGCTGAGCGGCGCAATAGGTAGATCGAGCGTTGGCATAAGACTCCAATGAGATTGAGAAAAAGCAATCCAAAGTCCGGGCGACTTTTGACTCCTCTCTTTATGATACTTCTGAATGCACCAAACTTTAACGTTAACCGCAGCGCATCCGAGGCTGCCTGAAAAGAGGAGCAATGGGATTTGAAAAGACGGGATTGAGCCTGGAAGGCAAGAGCGCGGTCGTGGTTGGCGGCACTTCGGGCATCGGCCGGGCGCTTTCCCTGGGCCTGGCGAACGCGGGCGCCGATGTTGCGGCGAGCTCACGCCGTCAGGAGCAGGTCGATGCGACCGCTGAGGAGATTGAGCAGACCGGGAAGCGCAGCCTTCGGGCCGTCTCCGATGTCGCGGATCGCGCTTCGCTCGAAGCGCTGCTGGCCGCGGCGGTGAAGGAATTCGGCAAGGTGGATATCCTGATCAACTGCGCGGGCACGACCAAGCGTGCCCCCACGATCGATTTTCCTGAGGATGTCTGGGACAACATTATGGAGACCAACCTCACCGGAACTCTGCGAGGCTGCCAGGTCTTTGGCAAGCACATGCTGGAACGCGGATATGGGCGGATCATTAATATTGCCTCACTGTCGTCGTTTGTCGCGCTCTATGAGGTCGCCGCGTATGCTGCGAGCAAGGCCGCGGTCGCCTCGCTGACCAAGTCTCTGGCCATCGAGTGGTCGAAGCATGGAGTGAACGTCAATGCGATTGCCCCGGGTGTCTTTCGCACTCCGCTCAACTCGGGCCTGTTGGATGGAACGGAACGTGGCAAGGAGTTCAGGATTCGCACCCCCCTGGGGCGCTTTGGCAATGTAGAGGAACTGGCCGGCGCGGCCATCTATCTTGCTTCCGATGCGGCTTCTTTCGTTACCGGCGAAATCATAGCAGTCGATGGAGGATTTCTGGCGAGTGGGGTGAATCAATAGGTTTGCCGCAGTTTGCAGATCAATCTCTCGAACTGTGAGCGAGCCGCCGCGAACGTTTGATTATCTCTTACAAGTGACTCATCCTTGGGAGGCAAACGAGACGAGCCCTGGCTTCAGCCAGGGCTCGTAAATACGACGTCGGTCTCAATACGCCGCGGGAGTTATCTCTTGTGGCTTTCAATTACGGCGTTCGCGTGTTCTCTGTTAGCGTCGACATTCTCGACGACATTGGCGCGGGCACGGTTCGCCTGCTGTTGCTGATCGTGCTTGGCTGCTTCCACGTTGTGGTGCACCGCGTCCTTCACATTGCCATAGACTTCCTTGGCCGAACCCTTCACCTGGTCGACGACGCCCTCATTGGCGAGCTTCTGATTGCCGACGGCTTCGCCAACTCCCTGCTTCACTTTTCCTTTGACCTGATCGAATTTCCCGCTTACCTGATCGGTATTCATTGATTACGTCCCTTCTGTGAGTACAACGGTGAACAATCGCGCCGATAGTGAGTACGGCGCACCTGTAGCAGCCTAAACTACCGGTCGTCTGCCGCTAATCAACTGGATGAGCAACACGACCAGGGCGAGCACCAGCAGAATGTGGATGTAGGCTCCGATTGCGTGAAAACTCACCAATCCCACCAGCCATAGCACCAGCAAAATGACAAAAATTGTCCAAAGCATCTTCTTTCTCCTTGGTCCCACTTGGGTCGTTACACTTGTAATAAGGTGCCTTTGCGGCTTGGAAGGTTGTAATGGTCAATACATGAAACGGAGCTAGTTCACCCGTCAATGCGAAGCGTGACACGTAAAATAGCGATCCAGGGAGAGTTAGGCTCCTTTAGCCACGAGGCAGCGTTGCGCATGTCAAAGGCTATCCGAGTGGAATCCACAACGATTGTTCCCTGTGCAATCTCTGGCGATGTCTTTCGCGCCATCGCCAAGCAGTCGGTTGACGCAGCGGTCATCCCGATTGAGAACTCGCTCGCAGGGCCAGTGGCGGAACATTATGACCTGTTGCTCGATCAGGACGTTGCGATCGAACGCGAATCTCTGCTGCGCATCCGACATAATCTGATCGCTCTTCCTGGCTCCCGCATCGAAGAAATTCGGCGAGTCTCGTCGCATCCGGTTGCGCTCGCGCAATGCCGGAGGTTTTTCGAGCGGCATCCAAGAATCCAGGCGGTGCCGTTTTACGATACCGCAGGCAGCGTGAAGCAGATGATCGAGTCGGGAGATGCAACCTCCGCCGCTATCGCCAGCCGGCAGGCGGCCGAACAGTATGGAGGAGAGATTCTGGCTTCCGGCATTGAAGACAATCCTGCCAATTTCACTCGCTTCTACTTGATTCGCAGGCTGGAGCTGGTTGAGCAGGATGCGGCGGCCGATAAAGTCTCGATTGCGTTCACGGTAGAGAATCGTCCGGGAACCTTGGTAGAGGCCTTGGAGATTTTTGCCGAACAGGGGACGAACTTGACTAAGATCGAATCGCGCCCGGTGCAGGGGAAACCGTGGGACTATGTTTTCTACGTTGATTATCAGATTGCAAGGCCGGAGAGCGCGGATGCGGTGCTCGGCCTGCTGCAGTCTTCGTGTTCGATGGTGAAGGAATTGGGTCGCTACCGGTCGGCTATCATCGAGCCAGAGTCTGCCGCTCAATAAGAGAATTCCAATAGCGCGACGAGCAGCTTTGGGAGTGGGCTGCCGCCCTGACGCGGAGATCATATGATGGCCGTGTGCCGATAAGCTCTGCGCGGAACAAGGACGGAAGCGGCGGCGTACTGGCATTCAAGATTGAACGCCGGGAGTGCAGCTTCAGGAGTAGGCTATTCGGGTTGGAAGATGAAGAGTGCGTCGGTTGCGATCTGGAGCGATGAGTCGCGACACCCGATTCTGCGACTTTCCGGAATGTGATGCGTCTAATATCCAATAAATTGATAGAAGGATACTCATGCCTAACGATTTCTTAAGCATTATCCATCCGAGTGACCCCGCCAAGCGCGGCGAAGGCGCCACTCAGCGCACCTATCCCGTGTTGCCGGTCAGGGATACCGTGCTGTTTCCCCATGCTGTGCTGCCTCTTACCGTCGGTCGGGAGAGCTCGATCCAATTGATTCAATCACTTGGCGAGGAAAAGACGATCGTCGTCGTGGCCCAGAGGGATGCCCGCATCGATGCCCCGCAACCCAGTGACCTGCACACCATCGGCACTCTGGCGACCGTTCACAAGGTCGTCAAAATGCCGAACCAGAGCCTGTTTGTCTTCACCGAGGGCACCGAGCGGGTTAGGCTGGGCGAATTTTCCCAGATTGAACCCTTTCTGACTGCAAGTGTTGAGGCCGTCGGTGATGTCGCTCCGGCCGCGGGCAGCGAGCTGGAAGCAATTTTGCGAAATGTGCACTCCGAGTTTCAGGCGATCGTAACCGCGTCGCCCACGCTCTCAGACGAGCTGCAGACGATCGCTCTCAACATCGAAGAGCCGGGCAGGTTGGTTGATTTCATTGCATCCTCGCTGCCGTTCCTGGCGACTACCGACAAGCAGGAGCTGCTCGAGACCCCCGACGTCGCGGCACGTCTGGAACGGATCAACCGGCATTTGGCCAAAGAGCTCGAAGTCCAGCAGTTGCGCAACAAGATCCAGTCCGAAGTACAGGACCAGGTGCAGCAATCGCAGCGCGACTACTACCTGCGTGAGCAGTTGAAGGCGATCCAGAAGGAACTCGGCGAGATGGACGAGGGCCAGAAGGACATCGAAGAGTTGCGCCAGAAGATTGAAAACGCCGGCATGCCCGAGGACACGAAGAAAGATGCGGTCAAAGAGCTGAACCGGCTTTCGCGCATGTCTCCGATGGCCGCAGATTACTCGCTCACCCGCAACTATATTGAGTGGCTCGCGGTCTTGCCGTGGGCGAAGTCTTCGGGCGAGGAAGTGGACATCATTAAGGCCAAGGGAATCCTTGATGAAGACCATTACGATCTGAAGAAGGTCAAGGATCGCATCCTCGATTATCTGAGCGTTCGCCGCCTCAAGCCGGACATGAAGGGGCCGATCCTTTGCTTTGTCGGGCCTCCGGGAGTTGGCAAGACCTCGCTGGGCCGTTCGATTGCTCGTTCACTGGGGCGTAAGTTCCAACGGATCTCCCTGGGCGGCATGCATGACGAGGCCGAACTTCGGGGTCATCGCCGGACTTATATCGGCGCGCTGCCTGGGCAAATTATTCAGAACCTGCGCCGCGCGGAGACCAACGATCCTGTCTTCATGCTCGACGAGATCGACAAGCTGGGACGCGATTTCCGCGGCGACCCGTCGTCGGCGCTGCTCGAGATTCTCGATCCGGAGCAGAACAACACCTTCCGCGACAACTATCTCGACGTGCAGTTTGATCTTTCGAAGGTGCTCTTCATCTGCACCGCGAATGTACTCGACCCGATCCCCGAGCCGCTTCGCGATCGCATGGAGATCATCGACCTTTCCGGTTATACGGAGGAGGAGAAGAAGCACATCGCCTTCCGGTATCTGATTCCGAGGCAGATCAAGGAGAACGGGATTCAGCCGGACAACATTGAGTTTCCGGAAGAGAGCGTGAACTACATCGTTCGCCATTACACTCGGGAAGCTGGGGTAAGAAAGCTGGAGCAACTCATCGGCACCGTCTGCCGCAAACAAGCCAGACGCATTGCCGAGGGCAATCCGGAGAAATTGCTGGTGACGAGGGAGATCGTCAACGAGTTCCTCGGGGGAATCAAGGTTCGTGTGGACACCGAGATTGCGGAGCGCACGCAGCGTGCCGGGGTTGCGGTGGGCCTGGCCTGGACGCCCGCTGGCGGCGACGTTCTCTTCATCGAGGCCAACCGCATGAAGGGCAAGGGCGGCTTCACCATGACCGGCCAAATCGGCGAGGTGATGCAGGAGTCGATGCAAGCTGCGCTAACCTGGGTTCGCTCCAACGCCACAGAACTCGGGCTCGACGAGGACTTCACCAAGGAGATCGACCTGCACATCCACGTTCCGGCAGGCGCGATCCCCAAGGATGGCCCCTCGGCCGGCGTGACTATGGCGACGACGCTGGTTTCGCTGCTGACCGATAAACCGGTTCATCCGCTAACCGCGATGACCGGCGAGATCACGCTCAGCGGCAACGTGCTGCCGGTCGGCGGCATCAAGGAGAAGTTTCTCGCGGCGAAACGCGCGGGCGTGAAAGACGTGATCCTGCCGGCGGAAAATCGCCAAAACGTCGAAGAGGACCTGACGCCGGACCAGATCGATGGCGTCACGATTCACTACGCGCGGCGGATCGAAGATGTGCTTAGCGTCGCGCTTCCCAAGTCGGCGAGCGAAGAGCGGCATGACGTGGAGATCCGCGAAGAAGTCCTTGCGCATGCGGAAGCCTGATCAGTCGCCTGGACCAAGAGTGAGGAGGCCTGCCAACCCGCAGGCCTTTTCTTTTGTCGCCTTAGATCAGCTGGTCGCAATCCGCAGGTCATAATCATGCTGCAAACTTCTCCGTGAACCTCCATACTTAACCAATCCTCATGTTTAACAGATCGGCGTTCTCATCCGTCCTGCTGTGCTTCTTCTTTCTGCCTGCCTGCTTCGGGCAATCGGCGGTCTTCGTCCTGCCCCAGCCGACGGCGCCTCCCGCTCCAACGCCGCAGCTCGCTGCGATTAAATCCCCGGACTACTCGGCGGAAAGCTTCATCATCCAGAAATATGCGACAGACGTCACCTATGCGGACGATGGGACAGGCGAGCGCCTGATCACGGTCCAGGTCAAGGTACAGTCGGATGCGGCGGTGCGCCAATTTGGCGTGCTGGAATTTCCGTTCGAGTCGCGCAACGAACATGTCGATTTCGTCTACGTCCGGGTGCGGAAGCCGGATGGCTCGGTGGTTGCGACTCCTGAGACTGACGCCCAGGACCAGCCCGCCGAGGTTACTCGCCAGGCGGCCCCGTTCTATAGCGACCTGCACAACAAGCAGCTACCCGTGAAGTCGCTCTCGGTGGGCGATCAGCTTGAATACCAGGTGCGCCAGGTGCGGACGGTCGCCTCCGCGCCGGGACATTTTTGGTATACGCAGCAGTTTGTGACCAATGCAGTGGTTCTGGAGGAGACTGCGTCGCTCAGCGTGCCTCGGCAGAAGTATGTCCAGGTCGAGAGCCCCAAGGTTAAGCCTGAGATTACCGAGACCGGCGACCGCAAGATCTATCGCTGGAAGACTTCGCAGCTGGAGAAGTCCAAACCGGCTGAGGAAAAGACTCAAAAGCCGGTGATTGTTGAAGAGCCGCCTTCGATTGCTGTGACCACCTTCAAAGACTGGGCCGAGGTAGGACGCTGGTACGGCGCGCTGCAAAAGGACAGGGTCAGCGTAACTCCTACCATCCAGGCCAAGGCCGATGAATTGGTGAAGGGCCTGCCGGCAGGTCCGGGGGGTGACCTGGAGAAAATCGCCGCGATCTACAGCTACGTCGCAACCCAGTACCGGTATATCGGCGTCGCTTTCGGCATTGGGCGCTATCAGCCGCACAGCGCAGACGATGTGATGCAGAACCAATACGGCGATTGCAAGGACAAACACACTTTGCTGGCGACGTTGCTTAAGGCAGAGGGCTACGACGCGTGGCCGGTGCTGGTTGGGTCGCAACACGTGCTGCAGCCGAATGTGCCGTCGCCTGGGCAGTTCGACCATGTCATCACTGCGGTCACTCTCAACAAGTCGGTCTTATGGATGGACTCCACTCCCGAAGTGGCGCCCTTTCAGATGTTGTATTCCGGGCTTCGCGACAAGCAAGTCCTCGGCATCCCCAATGGCTCGACGCCGGTGTTGCTGAAGACCCCGCCGAATCCACCCTTCGCTTCTTTCAACAAGATCGACGCCAAGGGTTCGCTCACCGCCGAGGGAACGCTTACCGCGCACTTCGATCTCTCGCTGCGCGGCGACGAAGAACTGCTCTATCGCGTCGCCTTTCACAACACGCCCCGAGTGCAATGGCAGACGCTGGCGCAGAATGTCTCCTACGCGACTGGATTTGCAGGAACGATCAGCAACGTGGACGCCGGCCTTCCCGAAAAGACCGTGGAGCCGTTTCATTACTCCTACGATTACACGCGCAAGGAATTCGCTGACTGGGCCAACCGGCGCATCTTGCCGCTCATGCCTCCGATCCTCTTCGCCTACGGTGAAGACGACGCGAAACCGGCAGATACCATCCTGCTAAGCGGGCCGGTGACTTATTCGTTTCACACCACCATTCAATTGCCCGACGGATACACCGCCGATACTCCTTCCCCGGTGAAGCAGCAAACTGACTTTGCAACTTATACGGCCACTTACACACTGGACAAGAACACCCTGATCGTCGATCGCAGCCTCGACCTTAAGCAACGGGAGATACCGGTAGCGCGATGGGACGACTATATCAAGTTTGAGAAAGCGGTCGTCGCGGACGAAGGCACATACATTCAGTTGATCGGGTCGGGCGCGAATCGGGCTGCGGTCCAGAAGCCGAGCAATCCGGAAGCAGCCACGCTGGTTCGCCAGGCGTATTCAGACATTACAAGCCACAACTTCGATTCCGCGCGGAAGGCGCTCGATCAGGCCAATCGACTGAATCCTACCGAGACGGGACTCTGGGCAGAGTTTGGATATCTCGACCTAATGCAAAGCAAGCGCGAGGACGGGATCGCCGCGTACCGAAAAGAAATAGAAAACCACCCGGAGAACTTCGGGGTCTACCGTTCTCTTGCCGGCACACTGGCTGTCGCCAATCGCACGGACGAGGCGGTCGAAACGCTGCATGCTCTCTTGAAGGCCGATCCTGGGAACGCGGATGCGCGACAGCAGCTCGCATCGATCCTCATGGGGAAGAAGCGATATGCCGAAGCCATCCCAGTGCTGGAAGAAGCGGTTGCGAAGGCGCCCGACAACCCCAGACTGAAAGTGATGCTCGGATCGGCCGAGCTTTCGAGCGGTGCAACGGATAAAGGCGCGGCGACGATGCGCGATGTCCTGACTAACTCGAGCGACGAAAGCATTCTGAATGACGGCTCGTATGAGCTGGCGGTCGCGAAGGTGGAGCTGCCTCTGGCGCGCACCTCCTGCGAAAAGGCCCTTCATCTATTGGACGATCTGACCTCCAAGACTTCGCTGACTGCGGTCACAGACGACGATCTCAGAGATGTGAACCATCTTGGCGCCACATGGGACACTATGGCCTGGATACTCTATCGGCAGGGTGAACTCGCGCGCGCCGAAGACTACTCACACGCCGCGTGGATGCTCAATCCGGAGCCTGTCAGTGGGGCCCATCTCGGCGAGATTTACGAGGCCCGGGGGAAGACGAAAGAGGCAATCCACACCTATCAACTTGCGGTCGCGTCGGCCACTGGGTCGAGAACCGCCGACGAAGCGCAGCAAATGTTGACGAAACTGGCCCCGGACAAAGCCGATTTCAATCGCATAGGCCCAATCAGCGAGGAGCTTAGCCACCTGCGGACGGTGGCCATTCCTGCCGAGGGGAGGAAATCGGGCTCGGCGGACTTCTTCATCTTGTTCTCTGCGAAGCAGGTGGAGGAGGTGCAGTTTCTTCGTGGCGAGGAATCGCTTCGACCGTTTGCAAACGCGCTTAAGACGGCCAAGTATGACGTTCCGTTCCCCGCAGGTTCGACGGCGAAGATTGTGCGGCGGGGGATTCTCTATTGTTCCGAGGCGCTCATAGGCTGCCAGTTTACGATGCTGCTTCCGGAGAGCACAAAGCGGAACTAGCCCAACAAATCAGTCACCAGATCTCGTGGCAAGACCATCTCGACAGAGATCCCTTTAACGCTTACTATTGCGCTTGATATGACCCGTCGATTTGGTCTCAGCCTGCACTCAGCGACTTTTGCGCTCTTCATCGTGCTCCCTATTCTTTGCGTGGCTCAAAAGTCGCCGACAGCGCCGACTGAGGGCACCGATCCCGTCGTACTCGACCAGCAATGGGAGGCTGGGAACAGCAAGTACGACGGACAGCGACAGAAGCTCTTAAACGATGTCGAACGCGTCAGTCACGAGGGACCGTTCCGTCCGGACTACGAGTCGCTCGACACGTATCAGACACCTGAGTGGTACAAGGACGCCAAGTTCGGCATCTTCATTCATTGGGGAGTCTATTCCGTTCCCGCCTATGGGAGCGAGTGGTATCCGCGCGAGATGTATATCCAGGGAAGCGATGTGTTTAAGCACCACGTCGCGACCTACGGACCGCAGAACAAGTTTGGCTATAAGGACTTCATCCCGATGTTCAAGGCGGAGAAGTTCGATCCGCAAGCATGGGCGCACCTCTTCAGAGAGTCTGGCGCGAGGTATGTGGTTCCGGTCTTTGAACACCATGACGGTTTTGCGATGTATGACAGCGGCCTCTCCGACTGGACGGTCGCGAAGATGGGGCCCCATCGCGATACCGGCGGCGAACTTGCCAAGGCGGTGCGTGCCGAGGGCCTGCATCTAGGCGCGTCTTCTCATCGCGTGGAGCACAACTTCTTTCTGGGCGTAGGACGGACGTTCGATTCAGATGTTAACGATCCGAGATACGCGGGCTTTTACGGGCCGGCCCATGCGTGGCTGGAAAACATCGACCGCACTCCGCTCTCGAACGACTTTACCTGGCTATCGGACGCCTATAGCAACGACTGGCTGGCGCGCTCGGCGGAGATTGTGGAGAAGTACCATCCCGACATCATGTACTTCGACTGGTGGATCGGTCAGCCCGGGCTGCGCCATCAGCTGACGAAGTTCGCGGCCTTCTACTACAACGCTTCGCTCAAGTACGGCGACCATGTCGGCGTGATCAACTACAAAGACTATGCGATGGACGCGCGCTCTGCGGTGCTCGATATCGAGCGCGGACAGCTGGGCGACATTCGCCCGCTCTATTGGCAGACCGATACTTCGGTGAGCAACAAGTCATGGGGTTATATCGAGCACGATACCTTCAAGTCGCCGGAGTTCATCGTGCATCAGCTGATCGACATTGTCAGCAAGAACGGGAACCTGTTGATGAATATCGGACCGCGCTCGGATGGGACAATTCCCGACGAGGTGCAGCAGGTGTTGCTCGCCGTCGGCTCCTGGCTCAAGGTCAATGGCGACGCCATCTACGGTACTCGCCCCTGGACGACGTATGGCGAGGGTCCAACCAAAGTTGTGGAAGGGTCGTTTAATGACACCGCTGCCGGGAACTACACTGCCGCCGATTTCCGCTTTACCACCAAAGGCGACACTCTCTATGCGATCGAGATGGGCTGGCCGTCGAACAACGAGGCGGTGATAAAGACGCTGCGCATGGTCACCGGGAGGAAGGCGATTCGATCGATCTCGCTACTTGGGTCGACCGAAGCGCTCAGCTTCGAGCAGAAGGACGATGGCTTGCATATCAAGCTGCCTAACGCGAATCCCGGCAAGTTCGCATACGCCTACAAGATTGAATTCGCGAACTAACGAAGCTTAGCTGAAGAGACTTAAGCTGCGGTCCATCCTCCGTCGATCGGCAGGGCCGCTCCGTTGATGAACTCGGCCTCGGCGGAGCACAGATAACGGACCATTGACGCGATCTCCTCAGCCTTGCCGAGGCGGCCGATAGGCTGCCTGGCCGTGACCTCGGCGCGCACCTTTTCTTTCTCATGCGCGTGGTATTTGTCGAGATAGCTTTCCACAAACGGAGTATCGACGGTCCCCGGACAGATGCAGTTGATGCGAATCTCTTTCGGATAGTCGACCGCGATTTGCCGGGTCATCGCGATCACGGCGCCCTTGCTCGCGCAATAGGCGAGGCGATGCCTGACGCCTACCAATCCGGCCACTGATCCAATATTCACGATGCTGCCGTGGCTCGCGAGCAACAAGGGAAACGCCGCTTTTGTCACCAGGAACATCGACTTTGCGTTTACATCCATCAGGCGGCTGAAATCTTCGAGCTCGGTGCGCAGGATGTCTCCGACATGGCCGATGCCGGCATTGTTGACCAGGATGTCGAGATGAGAGATGGGCTCGATGGCTGCGGCTATCGATGCAGGTTGGGTGACGTCCATCAGCAGTGGATGGGCGTTGCCTAGCTCAGCGGCAAGGGTCTTTGCGCCGGTGAGATTTAGATCGGCGATGTAGACGTGCGCTCCAGCAGAGACCAGCTCGCGGCATGTGGCCTGGCCGATGCCGCTCGCTCCACCGGTGACCAAAGCATGTTTTCCATCGAGGCGAAAGGGGCCGGTAGCGTGCGGGCCTGAATCTGTAACAGTCATTGGTTGATTTCCTTGCGGTTCAATCTGGAAGCGGAACGCCGCCTTGTTCGCTGGAAAGATAAGCCGCTTCCACTACTCGCATTGTATCGAGCGCGTCGTCAACGCGTGTGGGGAGCACGTCGGATTCCCCGGTCACGTATTGCTGCAGGGAATTCATCGAGCCGATGAATGCATCCGGGAACCAGTTGCCATGGGTCGGGAGCGTGCGCCAGGAACTGCTTGCGGGATCGCTGGTCTCGATGTAGGCAAGAGAGTCTGGCTTTCCTTGTGGATAATCGAGGTTCACGCCCATGACCGCCCGCATGGCGCCGCGAGTGCCTTCCCACTGCACGTAACTCCGTTGCATCTCGAGGCTGAAGTCGTGGCTGTGGTTGGTCGAGATGTGGACACGCATCCACTCACCATAATCCATGGTGAGGACTGTTTTTGTTGCGGCAAGGGTGGGCGTGCGCGGGCTGCGTACGGTTTTCGCATAGACGCCGACGGGGTTTCCCAGCCAGGCGCGGACAAGGTCGATGTAGTGAATGCTGTGATACAGGACCTCCAGACGCGGCGCGGTGCTGAGGAAGCTCCAGAGCTGCCAGGGCATGTGGACGCTCACCTGCAACTCGATATCGTGGACTTGGCCGAGGAGTCCGGCGTCGGTGATGCGGCGCGCGGCGAGCATGGTGGGCGCCCAGCGAAGCTGGAAGTTGACCGCGGCGATCAGCCCTTTGCGATGGCAAAGATCGACGATAGCGTGCGCCTCGGCGAGGGTCTCGCCCATCGGCTTTTGGATCAGGACAGCAGCGCCGTCGGGGAGCAAGGGCAGTACTCTGAGGAGTGCGGGGGCAGGCACCGCTACATCGAAAACCTTGTCCCCGGGAGTACGCTCGACTGCTTCTTTGATGGAGGTGGTGGCGTGGGGAATCTCGAAGTCTTTAGCCAGCGCCGAGGCTCTTGCCAAGTCCGCATCTACTGCCGAGGCTACGGGCAGGTTCGCCTTTCGATATGCGGGCAAGTGCGCGTCGCGGGCGATGCCACCGGAGCCAACGATGATGATCGGCAGCGGATGCTGCACTCGGCAGAGCACCGATTGCCGGACTGCATCATCAAAAGGAGAAGGTTTTGGTGAGGGGGTGGCTTCCGGGAGCGAGCTCATGGTCGCGAATCTATTTCCTTTGCGCTCCATCCAAATGCCAAGTATCGCGAACGCACCTCAATTCATATCACGTTTACTGTTGCGATTACTATGAGGCGACATTGTCGGTAGTCTATTGCATGAAACGAAAATCGTAATACCTGGAGGAAGCAATGAAGGCAGTCGTCTTGAAGGCTTACGGGGATGTCGACCAGTTGTCGTACGAGGAAGTAGATCAGCCACTCGCCGGAAATGGTGAGCTGCTGGTCAGGATCGCGGCAACCAGCATCAATCCGATCGACTGGAAGCTTCGAAGCGGGGCGATGCGCCAGTTTATGCCGCTGGAGTTCCCGGCCATTCCGGGGTACGATCTTGCCGGCGAGGTGACTGCGCTTGGATCGGGCGCTACCTCATTCAAAGTTGGACAACGGGTGATGGCGGTAGCCAGCAAGACATATGCCGAATACGCCGTGGTCAGAGCCGATACAGTCGCCGCAATTCCAGACGGCCTGAATTTTGAACAGGCCGCCGCCCTGCCGCTGGTGATGCTCACCGGCGCGCAGTTGATCGAGCGCGGCATTAAGCCAAAGACCGGGCAGTCGATTTTGCTCACCGGGGCCCTGGGGGGGGTTGGACGCACGGCGGCGTATGTGGCAGCGCAGCACCATGCACAGGTGATTGCGGCGGTGAGGTCCACGCAGTTGGCCGATGCCGAGTCGCTCGGAACCTTGGCGTTGGTCTCACTAGAAGACGAAGAAGGATTGGCGAAGTTTTCCGACATCGATTCGTTTGCCGATACGATTGGCGGCCCGGTTGCGGCAAAGTTGCTGAAGCATCTTCGCCACGGGGCTGTCTATGCCACTGTCGTCGGTGCTCCGCCAGAGGCAGCGAATTACGACATACGCGTCGAAATGGTGGAGATGCAGAACAACGCCGCGCAATTGGCCCGATTGGCGGAGGACGTGGCTAAGGGCCGCTTCAAGATTCCAATCGCAAAAGTAATAAAGCTGTCAGATGCCGGCGAGGGACAGCGGCTGGGGCAGGCAGGCGGCGCCGGCGGCAAGATTGTGCTTGGGCTCTGATGTGGGCGAGCTTAATCGTGGCCGGTCTTGCTTAGGTCGTCCAGCGCCAGATTGAGTTCGAGCACGTGCACTCGCGGCTCGCCGAGAAGGCCGAACTGGCGTGGTGTAATGTGAGCATTCACCAATTTGGTTACTTCGTCGTCGGTAAGCTTGCGCACCTGCGCGATGCGATGAACCTGGTAAAGCGCGGCTGCGGGAGTGATGTCGGGATCGAGCCCTGAACCGGATGCGGTGACCAGGTCGATGGGCACTGGCTGGCCGGGATTGTCGGTGCTCTCCTTGGCCACATCGCCTTGAATCCGCGTGACCAGCTTCTGGTTGGATTGCGCATAGTTCGAAGCGCCGGAGTTGCTGGCGTCGTAGCCATTGCCAGCGGCGGAGGGGCGGCTGTGGAAGTATTTGTCCGAGGCGAAATTCTGCCCGATCAATTCAGAACCGATGACGACGCCGTTGCGCGTGATCAGGCTGCCGTTGGCCTGTTTGCTCAACGCAAGATGCGCAAACGCTGTGACGAGCAGTGGATATCCGATGCCCAGGAGCAAGGTCGTGATCAGGGTGAAGCGAAGAGCGGTCTGTAAAGTCTTTCCAAACATAGCGAATTCCTCTGGGTCCGATTACGCGAGGTGCAGGGTAGTGAGCACCACGTCGATCACCTTGATGCCGAGGAAGGGGACGATGATGCCGCCCACTCCGTAGATAAGCAGATTGCGCTGCAACAGCGCCTGCGCGGATTTCGGCTCGTATTTCACGCCTTTCAACGCCAGCGGCACCAGCGCGATGATGATCAGCGCGTTGAAGATCACCGCCGACAGAATCGCCGAGTGCGGCGTTTGCAGATGCATGATGTTGAGCGCGCTGAGCACCGGAAAAACGCCGGCAAACATGGCTGGGATGATGGCGAAATATTTCGCGACGTCGTTGGCAATGGAGAAAGTGGTGAGCGCTCCGCGAGTCATCAGCAGCTGCTTGCCGATCTCTACTATTTCAATCAATTTGGTCGGGTTGGAATCGAGATCGACCATGTTGCCCGCCTCTTTGGCTGCCTGGGTACCCGAGTTCATTGCCACACCGACATCGGCCTGGGCCAGGGCGGGAGCGTCATTGGTACCGTCGCCGGTCATTGCGACCAGCTTGCCCTTGGCCTGCTCGCGCTTGATGAGGTCCATCTTGTCTTTGGGTTTGGCTTCGGCGAGAAAATCGTCTACCCCGGCTTCGCGCGCGATTACCGCGGCAGTCAACGGGTTGTCGCCTGTGATCATGATGGTGCGAATGCCCATTGAACGCAGTCTTGCCAGCCGGTCTTTCAGGCCGCCCTTGACGATGTCTTTGAGGTAGACGACGCCGAGCGCGGTGTCGTTCTCGACCACGACCAGCGGAGTGCCGCCGAGACGGGCGATCTCCTCGACCTTATCGGTGACTTTACGCGGCATCGAGGTCCCATGCGATTCCAGATACTTCGCTATCGCGTCTGCCGAGCCTTTGCGGATCTTGGTTCCGGGAAGATCGATTCCGGACATCCGCGTCTGCGCGGTGAATGGGACGAACTCGGCGTGCATGCCGGTGAGGTCGCGTCCGCGCAGGTTGTATTTCTCCTTAGCGAGGACAACGATGGAACGTCCTTCCGGCGTTTCATCGGAGAACGATGCAAGCTGCGCTGCATCTGCCAGCCGCTCGGTGGTGATTTCTGGAGCGGGAAAGAACTCTGTCGCTTGGCGATTGCCGAGGGTGATCGTGCCGGTCTTGTCGAGCAGCAGTGTATTCACATCGCCGGCTGCCTCGACCGCGCGGCCAGACATCGCGAGCACGTTGTATTGCACCAGCCGGTCCATGCCGGCGATGCCGATGGCCGAGAGCAAGCCACCGATTGTTGTGGGGATCAGGCAAACCAACAACGAGACGAGGACGAAGACTGTCTGCGGCGCGTGGGAGTAAATTGCGAATGGCTGCAACGTTGCGACAGCCAGGAGGAAGACGATAGTTAGTCCCGAGAGCAAAATGCTTAAGGCAATCTCATTCGGGGTCTTCTGCCGCTCGGCGCCCTCGACGAGCGCGATCATGCGGTCGAGAAAAGTTTCACCGGGGTTAGAAGTGATTTTGATCTTCACCCAATCGGAGAGTACGCGAGTGCCGCCGGTCACCGCCGAGCGATCGCCACCGGCTTCGCGAATGACTGGGGCGGATTCGCCAGTTATGGCCGATTCGTTGACAGAGGCGACGCCTTCGATGACCTCGCCGTCGCCGGCGATGAACTGGCCGGCTTCAACCCGAATCACATCTCCGGTGCGGAGCTGAGAACTAGAAACCGCTTCGGTCGTGCCGTCTGCGCGAAACCTGTAGGCCATGGTTTCGCCCTTGGCTTTGCGTAGGGTGTCGGCCTGCGCTTTGCCACGTCCCTCGGCCATCGCCTCGGCGAAGTTCGCGAAGAGCACGGTGAACCACAGCCAGAGAGTGATCTGGAGATTGAAGCTGGTGCCGGGTCTATGCAGCAGCAGGTCCTGAAGGAAGAGGACGGAGGTGAGAACGCTGCCCACCTCGACGACAAACATGACCGGATTCTTGATCATCAGGCGTGGGTTGAGTTTAGTGAAGGCGCCCACGAAGGCCTGATGCAGGATGCCGGGGTTCCAGAGGCTTAGTTTTTCAGTAGCCATAATGTTTCTCCGCTCTAGCTAAAAGAGTTGTCCAGCCCGCAGCAGCAGGTGTTCGAGGATTGGTCCCAGACTCAGCGCCGGGAAGAAGGTCAGTGCTCCGACGATCAGGATGACGCTGCCGAGAAGCACGGAAAAGAGCGCCGTGTTCACGGGAAAGGTCCCGGGCGAAGGCGGCACACTCTTCTTCATTGCCAGGTTGCCGGCGATGGCCAGCATGGGAACCATCATGAGGAAACGCCCGGCCAGCATGTCGCACCCGAGGGCGATGTTGTACCAGTGGGTGTTGGCGCTGATTCCGGCGAAGGCCGAGCCATTATTCCCAGCGCCGGAGGTGAAGGCATACAGTATTTCGCTAAGCCCGTGCGGGCCGGTGTTGTTCAAGGCGGTCAGACCCATGTTGGGCGAGAGCACTGAGATGGCGGTAAGTATCAGAATCAGCAATGGAAAGATGAGGATGTAGAGCATCGCCATCTTCACGTCGTACGCTTCGATCTTCTTGCCAAGATATTCGGGAGTGCGGCCGACCATAAGTCCGGCGATAAAGACGGACAACACGACATAGATCAACATCCCGTAAAGCCCGGAACCAACGCCGCCGAAGACGATCTCTCCCAGCATGATATTGATGAGCGGGACCATGCCGCCCAGCGGTGTGTAGGAATCATGCATCGCGTTTACCGCGCCGCAACTCTCGTCGGTAGTGATTGTGGAAAACAGCGCGGACTGCGAGATGCCGAAGCGGACCTCTTTGCCCTCCATGTTGCCGCCCGGCTGCAGCGCTGTGGTCTGTTGCGCAACGCCATGCAGCAGCGGATGTGGTCGCGATTCGGCGGCGTAGATGGCGATGAATCCGGCAAGCAACAATGCAAACATGGTCCCGAATACTGCCCAGCCGTGTCCCGGCGATCCGGTAATTCTGCCCAGCGTGACCGTCAGCGACGCCGGAATGAGGAACATCAGCAGCATCTCGACGAAGTTGGTAAGCGGAGTGGGGTTTTCAAATGGATGCGCACTGTTGGTGTTGAAGAAGCCGCCGCCGTTGGTGCCGAGCATCTTGATCGCCTCCTGCGAAGCGACCGGGCCCTGACCAATCGTTTGTGGGGTTGGGGATTTCTCCAGCGGCGTGGCGACGGTGTAGGCCTTCAGGTTTTGCGGGACGCCCTGCTGGATCAGAATGGGCGCAGCAATCAGGCAGATCGGCAAGAGCAGCCAAAGAATTGTCCGAGTAGCATCGACCCAAAAGTTCCCGATGGTTGCCGATTGCTTACGTGAGATGCCGCGCACGAATGCAATGCCAACGGCGATGCCTACCGCCGCGCTGAGGAAGTTGTGATAGGCTAGCCCGACCATCTCGGTGAAGTAGCTCATCACGGCTTCCGGCACATATGACTGCCAATTCGTGTTGGTGGTGAACGAGGCAGCGGTGTTCCATGCGAGATCGGGAGCGACGCCGGCGAGACCCTGCGGGTTCCACGGCAGGAAATGCTGCGCGCGCTCGATCACATAGGTCAGAAGCAGCGAGACAAAGCTGAAGAGGAGCATGGCGACGGTGTACTCACGCCAGTTCATCTCCACGGATGCGTCGACGCCACTAATGCGGTAGATCAACCTTTCAATTGGCCCCAGCACTGGGTCGAGAAAAGTCTTCTCGCCCTGGAGCACCCGGGCGATATAAATGCCGAGCGGACGCATGAGGGCAAGTACGACCCCGAACAGGACTGCCGATTGCAGCCATCCATTTAGTGACATTTCAAAACTTCTCCGGCCTCAACAAAGTGGCAAACAGGTAGGCAAGCAACAAGACTGTGAGAACGACGACGACTGCGGTCGTGATATCCATGGCGGATTACCTCAGCTTCTCGCATCCCTGGACATACCAGAGCGCGACGGCGAAAAAAGCGACGGTCAAAATCAGAGCAAGCAGGTCCCACATAAAGATTCTCCGGGTGCGGCCTGGGCGGCCTGATTAAGCGCGTATGCCACAGTGGCTACCCATTGTCTTCATTAAAGGCGTGCCGCGCTAAGTGCCACGTAAGCGGTTTATAAAGAAGTCATAAGGACGCCCCAGCGAAGCAGCTTCCCAGGATAGGTCGATGCGGCTACGCCGATCAATGGCTGCCTATTGAACGATCTTTGGTGCGACTGCGAACAGCAGGTGAAAAACCGCCGCCGTGACCGAACTTTTCCTTTGTAATTCGGCAGTAATTCAGCACAATAATCAGGAGGCCAACATCCATGAAAAAAGCCGCCGTTCTTATTGCCGCATTGTTAGCCGCCATTCCTTTACAGGGGCAGGATGCGCAGTCTCTCAGCCAGTTCTTTGAGGGCAAGCAGGTCGTGGTCAAGATCGACATGCCGGGGAGCCAGCAAGGCATCGACATCTATCCACAGAAAGACAACATGCTCGACGCTAAAGCCTATGGCAAGCGCATGAAGAGCTTTCCCATCGCGCTGCACAACGGCGATGCGGTGATGATCACCACGGTGAAAGTGAAAGACAAGTCGATTGAGTTCCAGCTTGGCGGAGGCGGTTTTGGCACCTTTGGCGACGACACCGATACCTCGGTGAAGTTCACCCCGGCGCCGAAGAGCAACCGCGAAAAGGACCTCGAAAATCAGCTCGCCAACACCGATGATTCCGATCAGAAGGACCGCATCCAGAGAGAGCTTGACTATCTCAGAAGACAGCGCGAGCGCGACGATCAGCGCAATCAGGCGATCGCCCAGCAAGCGGCGCGGGTCAAGCAGATGCAGGTGAATGATGACCGCATGAAGGGCGGCTCGCGGTTCAATCTGAAGTATGACGGCAAAGTGCCGCCGAATATCACTCCGCAGGATGTGATGGCGGCGTTGAGTCAATTTGTAAGCTTTCCGCCCGGGATGACCGGTGGCGCGGTAACCGGCGGAGCGCAGGCCGGAGCGGGAAGTGTGGCACCAGCCGCGACGCTAGCGTCCGCGAGCGCGGCCCCGGCGACGGTCAATGGCCTGCAAAAAGGAATGCATCAAGATCAGGTGCGAGCGCTGCTCGGCAACCCCACCGGATCGGCCGATACCGACCACGACGGATTGCAGGTCCACTCCGAGACTTATGTGCAGGGAAACTCATATATCCACGCCGACTTTGTGAACGGCGTGCTGGTGAGGTATTCCGTTGACGTGCATTGAAACGATTCTCTAAGACGGATAGATTCAGGTGCAACGGGTAAGCACTTATTCAGGCACGCCATCAGGCAGGAAGCGGTATCCAACCCAGGGCTCTGTCTGGAAGTATTGCTTGCCGCTGCCGTTTTCCAGTTTGCGTCTGAGCTGGCCGATGAAGACGCGCAGATATTCAGGCTGATGGGCCGACTGCGCACCCCAGACGGCGGTCAGCAGCGCCCGGTGGGTGAGCACCTTTCCGGAATTACGTGCGAAATGCAGCAGCAGGTCAAACTCTTTCGGCGTGAGATGGACTGCTTGCCCTGAAACCGTCACCGAATGGGCCCCGGGATCGACGTGGAAGTCGCCCACCACGACCGCCTGGTCCGAGTTTCGCTCGGGCGCTCGACGCAGGTGCGCTCGCACGCGCGCCAGCAACTCCTGAATGCTGAAAGGCTTGGTTACATAGTCGTCCGCGCCGGCGTCGAGGGCCTCGATTTTCGATCGCTCCTGATCGCGGACCGAGAGCACAATGATCGGCGTGGAGGTCTTCTTCCGTATTGCCTTGCAGACTTCGACGCCGCTCATGCCGGGCATCATCAGATCGGTGACGATCAGATCCGGCGACCAGTCTTCAAATAGAAGCAGCGCTTCTTCGGGATCGTTGGCGATCCGCACATCGTAGGCCTGCGCCGAGAGAGCCGTCCGCAAGACCCGCGTGATCTGCGCTTCGTCGTCGATGATGAGGATGCGTCCTGCCATTCGCCTCTCGATTTCCACCATAACACCCGGCATAGCGCTCGAGTTCGGATCGACGTCCGAGTAGGCGGATATGACACGGGAGAGGCGATGTCTGGATTTGCGCTCTTCGCGCTGTCGTATCCCGAGGCTGTATTATCCACCGTGTTGAGATGAAACAAGACTCCTCGTCGCTGCGGCTGGCCGCGAGCCGCTATGTGCTGATCACGCTGGTAGCCATGCTCATTGTGGCGGTCTACCGCCGCGTGCTGCATGTAAACCAGACCACCGTGGCGCTGACTTTTCTGGTGCTGGTGCTGCTGGTTGCCACGCGATGGCGGCTGACTTACTCCGTGTATCTATCGCTGCTGTGCACGGGTCTCTACAACTTTTTCTTTCTGCCGCCGATTGGGACGCTTACTATCAGCGATCCGCAAAACTGGGTGACGCTCGGGGCGTTTCTTGTGGCTAGCGTATTGGTGAGCCATCTGGCCGACGGCGAGCGCCGCGCTGCCGCGCAGTCCGAGGCCCGCCGCCAGGATGTCGAGCGGCTCTTCGAGTTCAGCGAACAGCTGCTGCTGCACGACGATCTGCCCGCACTCGCCCGCACGGCCCCATCGCTCATTGCCTCCATCTTCAAGCTTCGCGCGGTTGCGCTCTATGTGCGGCAGCAGGGTAGGGCGTATTACTCCGATCCGAATAATGAACTGCTGCCGGTGGAGCGACTGAGGCTGGTTGCGGACGACCCAGAGTCGCAGCAAGCGGTTACGCTCGGAGTCCGAGTGCTCCCGCTTGCTTTAGGTATGCATTCCAGCGGGGTTATCGCGCTGACCGAGGGCGACTATTCCGAAGGGATGTACGAAGCGATCGCGGGTTTGATGGGTATTGCTCTCGAACGCGCCTCGGCACTGGAGAGCTTCAGCCATATCGAGGCCTCGCGCGAAGGCGAGCGGCTGCGCAGTGCGCTGCTCGATTCAGTGACTCACGAACTGCGCACTCCGCTGACCGCAATTCGCGCGGCGGCGACGATGCTCATCAGTCAACCTCAGATCGCCGAGATCGATCGGCGGGAAATGTATGCGGTGATCGAGGAAGAGAGTGCGCGCCTCGACCGTCTGATCGGGCAGGCCGTGGAGATGGCGCAGCTCGATTCTGAAAGCCTGCAGGTACGGGCCCAGCCGCAGAGTCTCCGCGAGGTCATCGACCTGGCCCTTGAAGACACGCGGTCTCTGGTGCGCTATCGAGCGATTGACGTGAATGTCCCGGACGATCAGCCGCTTATCGCGATGGATCGCGAGCTCGTCCGCCGCGTGCTGAGGCAGTTGATTGAGAACGCCGCCAAGTATTCGCCGGCTGATCTTCCCATCAGCCTGTCAAGCGAGCTCACCGAAGACCGTCTGATGGTGACGGTCAGCGATCGAGGCCCGGGCATTGACGCCGCGGATCAGCCATTTGTCTTCGACAAGTTCTTTCGGGGAAAACAGCGGGACCGAGTGCAGGGGTCGGGCATGGGGCTGGCGATTGCCAAAGCGATCTTGAGGGCGCATGGCGGGGGGATTGAGGTCAGCAGCAGCGCCGAGCGGGGCACGGCGTTCACTTTCTGGCTGCCGGTTGCTCAAGGGAATCCGGGAGCCCGATGAAGATTTACGTCCTCATGGCAGGACTTCCAGGTACGGGAAAATCGACTCTCGCCGAAGCCCTTTCCCGTGAACTGAACGGGGTGGTGCTCAGCAAAGACGCGGTCCGCGCGGCGTTATTTCCTGGGCCTCTCACCGACTACACGCGCGAGCAGGATGATCTCTGCTTCGGGATGGTGCTCGATGCGGCCAGCTATCTTGCCCGACGCAATGCAACGAAGTTTATCTTTCTGGATGGTCGTACCTTCTCCCGGAGCGAACAGATCGAGCAGGCGATTCGCGCGGCGGAGCTTGCGGGCTGTGCCTGGAGAATCATTCATACTATCTGCCCCGATGCCCTAGCCGAAACGAGACTGGTTAAAGACGCCGCCAGGCATCCAGCGTTGAACCGCAACGTGGAGTTATATCGCGAAGTAAAGGCCCGTTATGAGCCAATAGACCATCCGCATTTAGAGATCGACACGTCGCAACCGCTGGAAGTCTGCGTCGAACAGGCGCTGCAACATCTTCGTTACGTAGATTGACGCCATGGATCCCTCTAGTCAACACGACTGCTTCGCGCCTTTCCCATAGAATGAAAGAGTCATGGATGAATTTCCTCGGCTGACGCGGCTGCCCGCCTACGTCTTCAATATCACTAGTGAACTCAAGGTCGCCGCTCGCCGCCGCGGTGAAGACATCATCGACTTCGGCATGGGTAACCCTGACGGCGCGACCCCGAAGCACATAGTCGACAAGATGGTGGAGGCGGCGCAGAAGCCGCCAACGCATCGTTACTCGGTTTCGAAGGGGCTGCCGCGGCTACGCAAGGCCATTGCCAACTGGTACGACCGCCGTTACGGAGTCTCGCTCGATCCCGAGACCGAGGCGATTGTCACCATCGGCTCCAAAGAGGGGATTGCGCACCTCTGCCTGGCCACGATGGACCGCGGTGACGTGGTCGTCGTACCAAATCCCAGCTACCCGATTCACATTTATGGGCCGATCATTGCGGGCGCTAATGTGCGCAGTGTGGCCGTCCACAATACCGATGAGTTTCTCGCCGAGCTTGAGCATTCCATTCCGTTGATGTACCCCCGCCCGAAGATGTTGATCCTCAACTTTCCAGCGAACCCGACCACCCAGTGTGTCGATCTTCCGTTTTTCGAGCGGGTGGTTGCGTTGTGCCGGGAGCACGGAATCTATCTCGTCCATGATCTGGCCTATGCCGACTTGACCTTTGATGGTTATCGCGCGCCGTCGATCCTGGAGGTTCCAGGCGCTAAGGAGATCGCTGTCGAGTTTTTCACGCTGTCGAAGAGCTACAACATGCCGGGCTGGCGGGTGGGCTTTATGGTCGGCAACCGTAAACTGGTGGCGGCGCTGGCCCGGCTGAAGAGCTATTTCGACTACGGAACGTTTACGCCGATCCAGGTTGCCTCGATCCTGGCTCTCGAAGGCCCGCAGGACTGCGTGACTGAAATCATCGACAACTATCGCCGGCGTCGCGACGTTCTGGTGCAGGGTCTGGACAAGGCTGGATGGAGTGCGCAGCTACCTAAGGCGACAATGTTCGTGTGGGCGCAGATCCCCGAGCCTTACCGGCAGCTTGGATCGCTCGAATTTTCGCGCAAACTGTTGCTGGATGCGAAGGTCGCGGTCAGTCCCGGCATCGGCTTCGGCGAATTCGGCGATGGCCACGTTCGCTTTTCGCTCATCGAGAACGAAGAGCGCACCCGCCAGGCGCTGCGGGGCATCCGGCAGATGTTCGCTCACGACGGAGTGCTCGCGACCGCCCTTTAGTATGATGGGGTTACACACTCGACCGAGCCGGTCGCGCCCAATTAACCCCAACAGGAAGTAATGAAGAAAACCGCGATCATCATAGGAGCAGGCCCCGCCGGCCTTACGGCCGCGTATGAGCTGCTCACCCGCAGCGATATTCATCCGATTGTGCTGGAAAAAGATACGGCCATGGGGGGTATCTCGCGCACGGTCAGGTACAAGGGCAACCGCATCGACATTGGCGGCCACCGGTTTTTCTCGAAAAGCGATCGGGTGATGAACTGGTGGCTCAGCCACATGCCCATCGAGGCGCAGGCTGGGGCTGGCGCGAAACAGATTTCGTATCACGGGCAGAGCCGCGAGGTCCCGGCAGCGACTTCGCGCGACGAAGACGCGGTGATGCTTATTCGGCAGCGCAAATCGCGCATTTATTTTCTTCGGAAATTCTTCGACTATCCAATTCGTCTCAGTGCGCAGACTTTGTGGAAGCTCGGGCTCGTGCGCACGGTCAAAATCGGCTTCAGCTATCTCAAAACGATCCTCTTTCCGCTGAAGAAGGTTGAGAATCTGGAAGACTTTTTCATTAGCCGCTTCGGCCGCGAGCTCTATCTGACCTTCTTCAAGTCTTACACCGAGAAGGTCTGGGGCGTGCCGTGCGACAAGATCAGCGCAGATTGGGGAGCGCAGCGCATTAAAGGCCTCTCGATCACCAAGAGTATTGTCCATTTCCTCAAGACCGCCACCACTCGCAAGATCGCCGACGTGAGTCAGAAGGACACGGAAACCAGCTTGATTGAGAACTTTATGTATCCCAAGCTGGGGCCGGGGCAGTTATGGGAGTTAGTCGCCGACAAGATCGTTGCGATGGGTGGAGAGATTGTCACCGGCTTCGATGTGAATGAAATTCACTGTCAAGGCAGGGAAGTAGTTGGCGTAGGTGCGGTCAATTCCGGAGGTGTGGAGCGAGAGTTTCACGGAGACTACTTTTTCTCCACTATGCCCATCCAGGAACTGGTGCGCGCGGTAGATGCTCCTGTGCCCCCCTCGATCAAAGAGATCAGCGAAGGTCTGCAGTATCGCGATTTCATCACTGTGGGCTTATTGACGAGCAAGTTGAACGTGCATGAGAAGGCGTCCCCGAATCTTCTGATTAAGGACAATTGGATCTATATTCAGGAACCGGACGTAAGTGCCGGCCGCTTGCAGATATTCAATAACTGGAGCCCGTTCCTGGTGAACGATCCGAACACGGTTTGGATTGGCGTGGAGTACTTCTGCTATGACACCGATCCAATCTGGAAGCAACCCGATGAAGAGATTGCCGCGCTCGCGAAGAAGGAATTAGAGCAGATCGGCATTCTCAAGCAGAGTGACGTGGTGGACGCAACCGTGATTCGCGTACCGAAGACCTACCCCGCTTACTTCGGGGCCTATGAACGTTTCGACGAGCTTCGGGAGTACCTGGACGAGTTTCCCAATTTATTTCTTGTTGGCCGCAATGGAATGCATAAGTACAACAATCAAGACCACTCGATGCTTACGGCCATGACAGCCGTCGATAACATTCTGATCGGCCGAACAGATAAAGAGAATATCTGGGCCGTCAATACCGAGATGGAGTATCACGAGGAACGCGCAGAAACAAAGAACGATGCCAGCGTTCCAGTGGTGGCAAGCACCTGACGATTCCGCAATAAGGTCTCATCTTGGGCCTATGCCAGTCAACCTTCGCCGCTAATCCCTGGGCTTTGCGTTCGCCACGGCAGTTGACGCATAAACATCGCACGACCAAGTCCAATTCCTGCGCATCACAGGCTTGCCGAGGAGCGAAATACGCAGGTTGTCCTGGCCATTCTCGATAAGCTGCCAGTCATCTCTCGACAGCCCTTCCGGCCAGGGAAGTTCATCATGGGAGAATGCGAGTGTCGTGGTGTAACACAACACCAGTCCGTCGTAGTCCTTGCGCCCTCCAGGATATACGAGGTAGTTTGGAGCGTATAAGCGATTAAAGTATGGCTTGTATAGAAAGTACTCGCTGATGCTTACGAGGACCGCGGGGTCCTGAATTCCTTTGTGAGCAAAATAGTCAGCCGTCCGCTTTGCCTGCTCCGCGGCATGCTTATAGGAAACTCGGGTTTCGATGTTCTCCAAGACGGAGATTGCCAGACTCGGCGTAAGAGATAGAAAGGCCAGCGCGACCAGGAGAAGCGGCAGCCTGGATTTTCTGAGCAGATCACTAAGCTCGAAGCCGCGTAAAACTACCATCAGAAGCAGGCACGCACGAGCCAGGTCGAAGTAATTCGCCTGAGCCGGAAAAAATATAACTGGAAGGCCCAGCAAAATCAGGGCAAGCACCAAGAACTGCAGCAGGCACTTGTTCTTAGCTTCCGCAAGAGATCTGGAATAGAGGACAAAGGCGCCGATGGCAATGAATGCCACCAAAAGAGAGATAACCCCCAGACCTCCAAGCACTGTTCCAGAGTTAAATATGTGGCGAAACGCAGTGATGTAGCCAACGTGTTCCGACGCATTCGGGGGATTCGCATGGAGCGCGACAGCGCCTCCAGCGCTATCAACGCCCGTCCCCTGCAAATTCCGGAATGCTTGTTGAACCGGCGCGTTGAGCGTCGTCGCATGCACGACAAATCGTTGGAGAGAGGCCGGCTCAAGGCGCCACATCGTGAAAGCGCAGGCGGCGATTGTCAGGAACATGACGATAAAGCCCGCACCGGCAATCAACCAGCGCCACGCCGGAGCTTGAGGCTGCCGCGAGGTGAATGCAAGCAGGAAGCAGAACAGCAGCCAGCCAACCACCCCGGCAAAGGGATGAATCAGGAAGACCACGCCGTTCAATCCCACGAGAACCACTTTGAAAGAAACGGATCGGTCCTCACGCCACATAAGCAGGAGAGCCGCAAGAAGGCAAAAAGCCGGCGGTTCGGGCCGATCGCCGCCCATCGACAGTAATCCGGTGGGAACTACTGCGCCAATGAGAACTGCGGACCATAGCCAAGCTGTTCCGGGCGGAATGCCGCGAAGCAAGCCATACAGCAGCAGGGCCGCGGAGAGTGTCGCAAAGAACAAGTTGTAGTAGACATCGACGTAAGGCTTGCAGCCAAATAGGCGCGCCGGAAGCGCAAAGAGCAGCGGCGCGCCCGGGGTGTAGCTGGCAAACAGCTCCGGCTCGACGCTTTGGTTGTGAGGTACCGACCTGGCGACGAGACCCTCTCCGGCTGCACAGTTGCAACCTGCATCGCGAAAGATGTAAACGTCGGTTGAGGCCCAATTAGGTGCGGTCAACGCATGAAAGAGCGTCCATGCAAGAGCAAATGCAAGGAAGATGAGCCAGGGAGCGGTCTTGCTGTCCATAGTGGAACGGGAGTTGTCTTTGCTGCCTAATATCATCCAGCCTTTTCCTCGCGCCACGATCAACCAGATTGCAGGCGGACTCGTCCGTCGGTCCTCGCACAGGGCGACGAAAAGCTAAAGGATAGCAGATGGCTTCCAGGGGCCGCTTCCAGGTGACGGTCAAAGCTCTGCTTTTCACATCGTCCGCCAGCGGCTAAGATGGTCGCCATGCCTTTCGCACCCAATCGCCGCAGCTTTCTGATTGCCAGTGGGATGACCGCGCTGGCCTCCACTCGTGTGCTTGGCGCCAATGACACTCTGCGTGTGGGAGTGATTGGCGCGGGCGGCCGGATGAACAATCTGCTCGATGCCGCCGACAAGTGCGGCGGGTACCAGATCGTCGCCGTGAGCGACGTCTATGGGCCGCACTGCGATGCAGTGAAGGAGCGCTCCAACGACCTCGCCACCATCCATGTGGATTATCACGAGGTCTTGCAGCAGGAGATTGACGCCGTCTTTATCGCCTCGCCTGACCATTGGCATGTTCGCATGGCGGTTGACGCCCTTGCTGCAGGCAAGGATGTGTATCTCGAAAAGCCGGTCACGCACACACTCGAGGAGGGCGCGACGCTGACTCATGCAGTCCAGTCGAGTAAACAGATTCTGCAGTGCGGCATGCAGCAGCGCAGCTGGACGCATTTCCGCGATGCGGTCGATCTGATCCAGGGCGGCAGCCTGGGGCGTGTGCCTCAGGTGCGGACCTACTGGTGGCAGAACTACAACGTGAGCTGGATACCCAAACCGATCGATACCCAGGCGCTCGATTGGCAGCGATGGCTGGGCGGCGCTCCCGATCAGCCGTTTAGCTTGGAAAAGTATTATCGCTGGCGCTGGTTCTGGAACTTTGGCGGCGGCGCCATGACCGACCTCTTCACCCATTGGATCGACGTGGTGCAGTGGGCGATGAAGTCCGACCAGCCGAAATTTGTGCAGATGTTGGGTGACAAATACATCTTCGAGCAGTGGGAGTGCCCTGACACCGTTCAGGCAGCGTTGCGCTATCCCGGGTTCGATGTGGTCTACGAGGGAATGATGGCTTCGTCCATCGACGATGGAGGGCTTGAGTTCCGCGGGACGGACGCAACGCTCAAGATCAATCGGAGCGGTTTCAGCGTCTATCGCGAGGGCGTTTCCAGTAAGGAAAACCCCGTGCTCAAGGAAGAGAGCTTCCGCGACGGAACGATTACACACATGCAGAACTTTTTCGACTGTGTGAAGAGCCGCAAAGAGCCGAACGCTCCGGTCGAGGCCGGAGTCGCCGCTGCACGCGCGGGGCATATCGCCAACCTCGCTTACCATCGCGGCGGCCAGACCGCATGGCCCGCCAAGACTTCAGCGTGACCGTTCGGCTCTTCATCGGAAATTAACAGAGGAGAAGATGGGAAGCAGTGCAAGCGGTCTGGTAACATCCTCTTTTCAAAGGAGATTGCTCCACGATGAGTCCGGAACCCGCTTTCCGCTACGAAATCGCCAAGTCGCGCAACGAAGAGCTCGGCGTTGACGTGACCACCATTCACTGCCATGGACGGCTGACCAACGATAACGCGAGCCAGATCAAAGAGGTAGTCAAGCCGATGATCGGCCACGGCGGCCATATCGTAATTGACCTTGGCGACCTTAACTACCTCGACAGCTCCGGACTTGGGGCACTGGTCGGCCTCAAAGTCTCCGCGCTCAATGCGGGTCTCTGCCGCCTCGAGCTAGCCAATTTGACGCCGCGCGTGAAGGAGCTGTTGAGCCTGGCCAACCTTACCAAGCTTTTCTCGTCATAGGGCGATAATCGCGCGAGATGCCGAGACCCTCCCGCGAGAAACACATTTGTGGTTCTGCCGACTTGAAAGCTCTCGTGGCAAGCGTGGACTAGCCGCGAGGGCAGTATCCATCCCCCTGCATTACCATCAAAGCAGGCACATGGATTTCCAGCTGGTCAGCGAATACAAGCCGCGCGGCGACCAACCTCGCGCGATCGACGAACTCATCTCCGGCATCGCCGCCGGCGAGCAGCATCAGACCCTGCTTGGCGTCACTGGTTCGGGCAAAACCTTCACTATGGCGAAGATCATCGAGGAGCTCAACCGTCCAGCGTTGATTCTCGCCCACAACAAGACGCTCGCCGCGCAGCTCTTTCATGAGTTCAAACAGTTTTTCCCCTCGAATGCGGTCGAGTATTTTGTCTCTTATTACGACTACTATCAACCCGAGGCGTATATCCCGTCCGGCGACCTGTATATCGAAAAAGAGGCCACCATTAATGAAGAGCTGGACAAGCTGCGCCTCTCCGCGACGCGCTCACTCTTTGAGCGGCGCGACGCGATCATCGTTTCGTCGGTCTCTTGCATTTATGGCCTCGGCTCGCCGGAGGCCTACTATGGCATGTTGATGCTGCTCGAGAAAGGGCAGAAAATCCGCCGCGAGGACATCACCCACCGTCTCGTTGAGATACTCTACGATCGCAACGATGCCGACTTTCGCCGCGGAACCTTCCGTGTACGCGGGGATGTGATCGAAGTCTTTCCCACTTACGACGAGAACGCTTTTCGCATTGAGCTCTTTGGCGACGAGATCGAGTCGTTGTCCCAGATCGATCCGCTCTTCGGCACCGTCCGGCAGAAATATGCAAGGTTGCCCATTTATCCGAAATCTCATTACGTAGTCCAGCCGGAGAGGCGGTCTACAGCCGTCGCGACGATTCTCGAAGAACTCGAGTGGTGGGAAAAGAGCTCGAGAACCAGGGACGCCTGGTCGAGTCGCAGCGCGTTCATCAACGCACTCGGTTCGATCTCGAAATGATCAAGTCGATGGGCTATTGCCACGGCATCGAGAACTACTCGCGCCATTTCTCTGGCCGGCTGCCGGGTGAACCGCCTCCTACTCTGCTTGACTACTTTCCGCGGGACTTCCTCGTCTTCATCGATGAGTCGCATGTTACCGTTCCTCAACTTCATGGCATGTGGCACGGCGACCGGTCGCGTAAGCAAAACCTGGTCGATTATGGATTTCGGTTGCCCTCGGCGATGGACAATCGTCCACTTAAGTTTGAGGAGTTTGAGAGCCGGACGGGACAGGTCATCTATGTCTCCGCGACCCCCAGCGCCTACGAACTTACTAAGTCGTCCGGAGTGGTCGTTGAGCAGATCATCCGGCCTACCGGATTGGTCGATCCGGAGATAGAGATTCGACCTATCCGGGGACAGATCGACGATTTGCTTGCCGAGATTCGGATTCGCGCCGCTAAGAACGAGCGTGTTCTGGTCACGACTCTTACTAAACGCATGGCTGAAGATCTTGCCGGCTACTACTCCGAGGTTGGTGTTCGCTGCCGCTATATGCACTCGGAGATAGAGACGCTGGAACGTATTCGCATTCTACGCGATCTGCGCAAGGGCGAATACGACGTGCTGATCGGCATCAACCTGTTGCGTGAGGGCCTCGATCTGCCTGAGGTTTCGCTGGTTGCCATATTGGACGCCGATAAAGAAGGCTTCCTGCGCAGCTCTGGTTCGCTGATTCAGACCATCGGCCGTGCCGCCCGTAATATCAATGGCCGCGCCATCCTCTATGGAGACAAAATGACCGACTCCATGAAGCAGGCCATCGACGAGACCAATCGCCGGCGCGAGGTCCAGGTTGCTTATAACGAAGAAAACGGGATCACGCCGACCTCGATCATTCGCGGCCTCGATATGTCGCTTGCACAGATACTTAAGGCCGAATACGCCGATCTGACCGATCAGGACGCAGCGATGCCTGAGTTCAAGAACCAACTGGAGCTCGATGCTTATGTTGCAAGTCTGGAATCGGACATGAGGGAAGCGGCGAGGAAGTTCGAGTTTGAAAAGGCGGCGAAGCTGCGCGATTTAGTGAAGGAGTTACGGACGAAGGAATTTTTGTTTAGCTAGCGTCAATGAAAATCATGAGATCGTACGTCCACCTCGCTTACAGGGAGTCTTTGTACTCGTTCCGCTCGCACATGAACGACCGTATCCTGGTTCTGTAATTTGCCTTCGACGAGCAGGAACTTTCCTCGGCTGATCAATACTCGTTCGCGCTCGTAGAGTTCAGGGCCGATGATGACGTTCATGATGCCGGTTTCGTCTTCCATCGAGAGAAAGATAAAGCCCTTGGCTGTTCCAGGCCGTTGCCGGGCGATCACGCAGCCGGCGGCGCGCACGTATGCTCCATCGTGATGTTGCTGCAATTCCTCTGCTGAGAGAATTCGCCTGCGGCGAAGTTCTTCGCGGCGATAGGCCATTGGATGACGGCCGACTGTAACTCCGGTGCCGGAATAGTCCGCGACGAGACGTTCCTCGGTTGTCATTTGCCGGAGGGGCGATCTTTCGTCTTCATCGGCTGGAGGCACATCGCCCTGCCGCAAGAGCGGCCCAACCGGACGCCCTGCCTGCTCTACCTGCCAGAGCGCATCACGGCGATGATCCACTCCACCAAGGCTGTTGAGAGCGCCGACCCGCGCGAGCTGCTTCAATTCGCGGGGATTTAACTCAGGCACTCGCAAGGCTAAATCGTCGGTCGAAAGAAATGGGCCATCTTGCTTTCGAGCCTCTACCAGCGCCTGCGCGGATTGCTGACGTAGTCCCTTGATATAGAGAAGACCCATTCGCAGCGACAGGCTCTTGTCTGCTTCGCGTTCTACCGTGCATTGCCAGTCGGAAGACTGAACATCGATTACCCGCACTCGCAGGCCATGCCGTTGCGCGTCTTTCACCAGAACTGCAGGCATGTAAAAGCCCATGGGCTGGTTGTTCAGCATCGCGCAAGTAAATGCCACGAGGTAATGCACCTTGAAGTACGCCGATGCGTATGCGATCAGCGCGAAGCTCGCCGCATGCGACTCTGGAAATCCATAAAGGGCAAAGGAGGAGATTCCCTGTACGATGCGGTCCTGTGTTGGTGGGTCGAGGCCGCGCTCGGTCATTCCTTTGCGTAGTTTGACCTCGAGTTCCTTCATGCGGGCCATCGAACGCTTCATGCCGACGGCGCGGCGGAGTTCCTCAGCCTCCGCGCCAGTGAAGCCGGCTACAGTCATCGCGATCCGCAGTAGCTGCTCCTGAAATAGCGGCACTCCTAAAGTCCGGGCCAGGACAGGTTTTAGTGATGGATGCAGGTAGGTTATTTCTTCCTTGCCTTGTCTGCGGCGCATGTAAGGATTCATATTGCCGCCGACTATCGGACCGGGGCGTATGATCGCGACCTGCACGACGATGTCATAAAAGACGCGCGGCATATTCCGTGGAAGCGAGGCCATCTGTGCGCGGCTCTCCACCTGGAACATACCGACCGTGTCTGCGCGTTGCAGCGTTTTGTAAACGAACTCATCGTCCGCTGGTATCTGGGCAAAATCCTCCGTCTTGTCATAGTGTTTCGGGATCAGGTCGAGACAATCTTTGACTACTGCCATCATTCCCAGTCCGAGCAGATCGACTTTAATCATCCCCATATCGGCGCAGTCTTCTTTGTCCCATTGCACTACCGTACGCCCCAGCATGGATGCCCGCTCAATTGGGACGACACGATTCAACTGCCCCTGGCAGATCACCACGCCGCCGGAGTGCTGCCCCAGGTGTCGCGGCAAGTCCTGTAGGCGCAGACATAACTCAAGATACTTGGCGATACGTGGATGCTTAAGATCGAAGCCGGCATGATGGAAGCTATGGGCCATGGTGTCGTTGGGTCCACGCCACTCCCAGTGGCCGACAAGGCTGGATAGCCTACCCAGCGTCTCCGCGTCGAAGCCGAGCGCTTTGCCAACCTCTCGCGCCGCCGACTTGCCTCGATAGGTGATGACGTTGGCGGTCATGGCCGCGCCGAGTTCGCCATAGCGCTGGTAAACATATTGAATTGCCTGTTCACGTTTGTCGCCTGAGGGCAGATCGAGATCGACGTCAGGCCATTCGCCGCGGCTCTCGCTGAGGAAGCGCTCGAAGAGCAGCTCCATACCGACCGGATCGATGGCGGTAATCTCCAGCGCATAGCAGACAACCGAGTTGGCAGCGCTGCCTCGTCCCTGGATCAGAATTCCATTTCTCTTGCAGAACTCGACGATGTCCCAGACGATCAAAAAATATCCGGCAAAGCCTAGTTGTGCAATGAGCGAGAGCTCGCGATCGACTTGCTTTCTTACCTTGGCCATCAAGTCAAGATTGTTCTTGACGCTATAGCGACGGATAACTCCTTCTTCTACACGCTTGCGCAGGAAGCTATCCATCGATTCGCCATCAGGAACTGGATAGTGCGGAAACTCATAACCAAGATCGTCGAGTTCAAACGCGAGCCGCTGCGATAGGGTTGTGGTATTTGCGATTGCCTGCGGGACATCGCGGAATAGTTCACTCATCTCTTTCGCCGAACGCAGATGCCGCTCTGCGTTGAGGGTCAATAGGCGTCCCGCATGATCGAGGTCGGTATGGTGGCGGATGGCGGTGAAGATATCCAGCACCTCGTGTTCGTAGGCCGCCGCATAACGCACACCATTAGTCGCCACAACGGGGAGATTGAAAGACCTGGCAATGCGGATCGCCGCCTGGTTGCGCCACTCCTCATGGCGCTCGCGATGGCGTTGCAGCTCGATATAGACATTCTGGTGGTCAAAGATAGAGATTAGCCGCTCGACGAGCTTTATTCCTGCCTTCTCACCGCCATTGACAAGTGCAGTGGCAAGTGGTCCTTCGTCGCCGCCGGTAAGGCAGATGAGTCCGTCGGAGAATTGTTCTAAGTCATCGAAGGTGGATGCGCCATCGCATTTCACCACCTCGCGCATCTTGAATTGAGTGATCATCTGACACAGGTTCTGATATCCGGTGCGGGAAACGCATAACAGCGGCAGACGCGCCGGTTCTAAAGGATATTGATGTGGCAACCATTCGGGTGGAGTTAGCCGCAGGCCGAGATCCTTCACGGAGATCTCCGCGCCAATGTGAGCTCGAACATTTTTCTTGCGGCCCAAGGTATGAAATCGGGCCGAGCCATAAAATCCGTTGCGATCGAGCAACGCTATTGCCGGCATCTCAAGCTTGGCAGCGCGTTCGATCAGCGATTCTGGCAGCGAAGCGCCTTCGAGAAAGCTAAATGCGCTGGAAGCATGAAGCTCCACATAACCCTCAGTCATAAAGTGCCTGGATTTGCCACTGATTGCTGATTAGATTGCGAGTCATGCAACAGAGTAGCCGGCTTCCTTGTTGACTTGTAGATGTATGGTCTCTCAAGCGGGCGATAACATCCCATTCTTCGAGTGACCAGCGGTCCTCGGTCCACCACCCTCCCGCGGCGCGCCAAGGGCCATAGCTCATTTCGGTCTCATAAGCTATTCCGCGGAAATAAAAGATGTGTGGGCAACTATTACGCAAGGTCATTGCGACCTTTTCCGCGGGGCGAAGGCGTCGCATGACTGCGGCTGGTAGCTTTGGTTCCGTGTCTTTGTCAGGCGCCGAGGTAACCACTGAAAAGAGTTTCATATAGAAGGCATCCGGCTCGTGAGTGTCCTTGAGCTCCACCGCGCCGGCGCGTTCTTCGCCGACAACAGCGCGGATGCGAGCCATTGTGACATCCAGCCGGCCTGGCTCCGGTAGTTGCGGAGAAAAGAGCCCTAACTGTACTTTTCCGGCTACGCCTGTCTGCGCCCGAAGTAACATCGACACCACTCCCGTTTGTGGGGGATGGTCGATCCAATCCAGGTGAAGTAACTTAAGCCATAGGTACTTGTCGTTGGTTGGCAACGCCGGCCGCACCACGCGGATATGAACACCGCCGCCATCAAGACCTAACTCCGCAGTGACGACAGCCAGCGAGAGTATTCGCGCTGTGGCCCTGGCAATCAGCTGCTCAAGCATCAGGCCAACGCCAAAGAGCAGGGAATCGAGCACCTCGACAGGTGTGTCCAGCTCGATGCGCACTTCCAAAGCAAGTTCAGAATCAATTGGCAAAAATAAATGCGGAGACTCGCCGCGCGCCAATTGACGTAGTCGTTTGCCTTCCTGGCCCAGTCTTGCGATGAGGTCTCTTTCCGGGAGCATAGCCAGCACCCCCAGGGTGCTGACGCCCCACTGTGCGAAGGTCTCACTGAGTTCTGTAGAGAGATCCAAAACTGAGAGCGGCAGGTCAGAGAGTGCCTGCCTCTCGGCACCTGTGGGAACGACTATGGATGATCTATCGGGGGAGCTTCCCCGTGCTAAACATACAGCCGTATGGAAGTTACTACTGACCGCGACGAAACAATATACACCAAGGTCTACCAGCGCTTTCTTGAGACGTATGGCTATGAACTGGGGAGGACCGAAGAGTTTCTCGGTACCAGCGATATCGAGGACACAGCTATTGGTGTTGTTGCCTCTAATATTTTCAATTCGCGGCGAAAAGCATCCTGCCGATTCGAGTATGACGTGCCAGGTAGTATATTCTTCGGCGACCGAGCGCTTGAGCAAAATCACCGAAGGAAAACTATCTATTTCTGCGCGGCTCATTCCAGTGACAACGCCCGATTTGCGCGCATGATGATTGAAGGAACAGACCTGTTGAAACGGTACTTCTCCTTCCAAGACCACAACTGGTTTATCGCGCAGCTGAGGGCGCAAACGCAGCATTGCCTGCGCAGGAAATTCTGGCACGTAGATGCAGAGATAGAGTTCTGCGTTCATCGTCGACCAACACACGAAGTTTGGCTGAGCCACTCGACGCCTCTCTCTCGCTGTGGAGGCTTCTTAATCGGCACGACATTGGACTCTTCCTCTTCAAAACGGCGACGCACCAGTTCTACATGGTTCTTCATCGCCGCAAAGACGGTTGATCCGAACTCTACAGCCATTGCCGTTTCGAGACGCAGCACTGCACCGGCACTGCTTTTCGCGCAGGGATGCTGGGTCAGCATGACAAAGCTGGATTGGGTCCGCTCCACGGCTGCACGATAGCGAAACCAGGTTGCTACCGGCACACGCGTGGCAAAGTCGGGCGAGATGCTTCCCATATCCAGTACGATCGCGCTGAAGCCGCCTGCCTGCAACAATAAGTCGGTCACCCGCAATGCCTGATCCAATCGCGACCAGGGCTTGCCCGGGAGAGATACAATGCCGCTCGTATGGCCACCACCGATGGCGACGGGCTGCACACGCTTAGTTTGCGGACGAGGCCTTCGTTGTGGTTCGGCGCAGCGAGGCTCATAGGCCTCACGCTGCTCTAGCAAATACGATCCACGGCGAGCAGGCAGCCGGTCGGTTGCGACCTGTTCATCGCGAATGGTTTTGTCTGGGGTAGCCGATGAGGTCGTGCTTAGTGGACGATTCGGCGCACCTGGAGTGCCTATTATCCGGTCACGCTTATATTTGGGTTTGACTCCAAGCAAGTTGACGATCGCCGACGGCATGCCTTTACTCTCGCAGCGAGGATGCGGGCTGTTTCCTCCAAAATGCAGTCGCGTCGTTTGCGGAGGTTGGGCCTCCATCTGCATATCCAGCATTGTTTCGTTTGGACGTGGAACCGCATCACCACAACGCACCCAGAGCAGGCGGTCAAGGTCGACGCCAGCCGTGGCCGCCGATTCGGGATGCAATGTGTCAGAGACGTTGACCCAGGCACAGGCCTTTCCTTGCAGGGTAAGTCTGGCGAGAAACGCCAGCGCCAAAGTGGTGCGGCCGGAACACTCCGGCCCAACAATTTCAGAGATGGCGCCAACTGGAAGGCCGCCTCCAAGCAGCTCGTCGATCGCGGCGATTCCGGTTGCCACAGTCGGTCTAATTATTCGCGGCTGCTGGGTCAGCGCGGAGGGAATCCTTTGTGCGAGCGCGGCTTCAATTTCTGCTCGGATTTGGGCGGAGGCAGGCATAAACTATATTCGCCATATGTTCGCCTAAATCAGATTGGCGGCGCAACCGGATTTTAGAGCCGAATGCCTCACATTTTGGGCATAATTTCCTGTAATTCGCTGAATGTAGGAGAAATACCGGGCGGTAGTTTTTTTGCAAAAAGTTAGGTATCAAGCATGGGGTGAAAGTGCAAATCAGAGCACCATGCTAGGATTTCTTCATGCTGTACCTCAGCAACTACTTGTTTGCCTGTCCATGTCTCGCAAATGCACGTGGGCTGGGACCTGCATGGACGGGCTGTTGACTTAAGCCCATCCGATGGTTTCCGAACGGCCCACGAATCCTCCTCGTGGGCCGTTTCTCGTTTCTCTTATTCTCGATGCATAAAATCAGGAGCCGCCAGAAGAAGCAACAGCAGCTGGTGCGGCGATCTGACAGATACAGAAGATTGTGGGCACATACATATGAGTAAGTCCCGGATGAACAGATTGACTGCATTCATTTTGTTGGTGGTACTTGGCTCTTCACCTCTCTTCGGCGCCGATATGGCACAGTCGAAGCAGGAGGAAGAAGCGTGGCGCGCGAAGCGGACCGCAGCCCTGTTAGCGCCCGATGGCTGGTTCTCACTGGTAGGGCTCGACTGGCTGCGGCCGGGAAAGACGACGGTTGGCACGGCGAAGGACAACACCATTCAGTTGACCGGAGACGCGGCGGCGCATGTTGCCGTCTTCGATCTGGAAGGACAGCAAGTGCAGCTGTCACCACCGGCGGGCGGATTTCCGGCTGGACTTACGGTCAACGGAAAACCCGTCACAGCCGGATCTGTCGGTGAAGATACGCCGCTGAAGATCGGTACCTTTACTTTGGTCGCAATCCAGCGTGGCGACCGATTTGCTTTACGGATCAAAGACGCCAAGGCACAGACACTACTGCAATTTCACGGGCTGAATTGGTATGCTCCCGAAGAAAAATACCGTGTGCTTGCAAAGTGGCTGCCCTATTCGCCACCTCATGAGGTGGAGATCCCAACTATTCTTGGAACCACGATAAAAGACAAGATCCCAGGTGTGGCCGAGTTCACGATCGACGGGCAAGCGGTGAGGTTGGAGCCGATTGTTGAGGGCGACAGGCTGTTCTTTATCCTGCGCGATTCCACAAGTCATTCAACTACCTATGGCGCGGGGCGTTTTCTCTATACTGACCTGCCGAGCGATGGACTGAGCAAGCAAGGGGAGTTATGGCTGGACTTCAATCGACTGCAAAATCCGCCGTGCGCCTATACGGCTTATGCAACATGTCCATTGCCGCCACCGCAGAATCGTCTGCAAGTAGCGATTCCGGCTGGAGAGAAACGGTATCACGCGGAGTAGCTTGCGTAAGGAATTAGAGACGCGAACTCCAGTCTGTAGTTTTGAACCAGTAGGTCCGCCGCTCCTCAAGCCAATCGTTTGCGGCCCTCGAATAGATCCAGGAATTCAGAAAATTAACGAAGCCCATATCTCCCCGGCGTACAGCGAAGGCCGAGGGAAAGGTCGCGAGCTTTACGCCGGTGGGCACGCTGACGTTCTGAGGAAAGAATTTAGCAACAATCTCTGGCCTGGGGTAGTCGGCCGCCGCGGCGTCGATTTTTCCCTGGACCAGAGCGCTGAAGAGTTCGGCATCGGTCGAGTAGGTCTTTATCTGCGCTTCGGGAAGCAGGATTGAAGTCATCTCCTCGGCGGTCGTGCCTTCGAGGGGCCGATGGCCAGCGTGGGCTTGTTGAACTCCTGCAAAGTAGTAAACTGGCCGGCTGTCTTGATGTTGGCGGCGAGCGTGACATCGGTGGTGTTAAATGGCTGGCTAAAATTTACCAGCAGGGCGCGTTGAGGCTCGATCGAAAACCCCGAGACGATGATGTCGAACCGGTCGGCGAGTAGATCGGGGATTAGATACTTAAAGGCGTCGGGATAAAACTCCACCTCCACTCTCATGTCGCGCGCAAGCTTTCTGGCCACGTCGACGGAAAAGCCCATCAGCTTGCCGTTCTTGTCGTGCGTCGCCCAAGGCACAATCTCGGTGATGCCGACGCGTAGCTTGCCGCTTTTCTTGATTCGGGCAAGCATGTCGATCAGCCCCCGCATCTCCGCCTCGGCCACCGGCTCGCCCTTCGCCGCCCGGAAGTGGAGATTCAACAGCAGCGACCGCAAGGCCAGGATTTCGCCCAGCGCGACCTCGCCGGAGTCCACGCCAGAACTCGCGACCGGTTCCACCGGCGCGGCCAGCAAACGCCTCTCGCACCCACTCGGCCAGACGCATCCCGGCCCCACGCGCACGTTCCTCCAGCAACGCGAACTCCGCCTCGCTGACCTTCGTGCCGACTGATTTTGTGCGGAGCGGCGGCTTCACGGAGCACCGCCTGGGAGAGATTTCGGGGAGAGGCCGCACGATCTCTGTGCGTCGCTGGGAAGGACAACAGGAAGCAGGAGGCGGGCTAAGGGATTAAGACTCAGTGGGTTCCCCTACAGCAACGTGCGCTCGCCTCTAGGATACCGCTTTCGGCCCGGTTTTTCTCTTAGCTGCCTGTTTTCAACAAGTTCCTCTTCGGTAACCGAAGGTTACTCTACAGCTCCCATTCTGGGGTGACGTGTCCAGCTAATCCCCATGCGCAAGCATGGCTGCTTTTCACGATGCTGGATCAGGCGCGGATTTCAAGGGCTCAGGGGATGGCGGGCCACGCGGCTTCCTTAGGGATACCGTCAACCGAACCTGGTTGTAGTCGTCGTTGGATTCCGCCGTCGACTTTGTTGGAAATCAAGCGATCCGTTGGGCTACCTTCGTCACGAGATAACCTTCCCTCAATTTGGTCGTTTCCCACCAGTGCCTTCGCCTGGCGTAAACGACTATCACTCCGGGTTTCGCAGCCGTCCTGGCTGTCCCGCATGAGTTCTCCGAGACAACTCCTCGCTCCATGATGTCGGACGTGGAGTAGAGAACTGAATTCGGATTCTTGAAGCACGGTATGTGCCAATCAACCCATATCTGGAGATAAGACGTTTTGGCCGGGATGAAGTGCAAGGCCACAACGCCGTTCCTGTCTGTGGTGGCATCTGTGTGCGATGATCGGGGCGCCTGCTTGTCAGCCGCCATGAAGATCAGCAAATGCGTATCCTGGATCGGCTGCCCTGTAGCTCCATCTAATATTTCGATCTGGACCGAGGAAGTTTCGGAAGGCGGTTTTGCTTCAGCAATCACACTAACTACGGACGTCATTATCGCCGCCAGAACTAAATATCGCGTATACCATTGGCGCATAATATTCGGACTCCTAGTGGCCTCAGTCTTGTTATCTCAACAGGGCTTCCTATGCGCACCTAGATCTCTCATGTCGATGCCGAGATGGAAGAGAAAACCAACGGGATTAAAAGCGAAGGCGCTATCAAGATGTGCGGTAAACGTCCCTTCATCCGAATCGTAGAAAGATGGGTCAACTCCTCCGAAGGGAGGCAGATGTAGGCTACTACCGTAGCCTACAAACAATGAGCCTAGATTCGGGATTGGATACCTAGTTGCCGCTGGGATGCTGCCACCGACACTGAAAGTAACATTCAATCCTCCGTTGTACATTTGCATCTCCGTTATGTTGCTCCAGCTAACGCTCGTAGGAGAAACTTGATTCACGGCGTCGATGATCTTGTTGACGCACCCACTGCTCGCACCGCCTGCTGAGGCGGGGGCATATCCATTGGCCGCACCTACGCCTGCGGGAGAGCTGTAGCCCAACGGAATTGGCAGCCCCACCTCTTCCGCCGACGAGGAATTTAGTTCCTCGCCGAGGTAGTCATTCACCCAGACTAGCCCGTTAGCCAATGCCAGCAACGTGAATGCGCCGCCGTAATCCCCCGAAATAGTCTGTCCAACAAGACCGCAATACGCCCCGCAGTAGATTGAATCGTTTCCACCAAGATGCGTGCCCGGAGGCCCACCCCAGGGATCTCCGAAGAGTCCCCCGCCACCGCTACCATCGCCGCCGCCGCTGCAATTCGGATCGTTGGCGCACTCCGACCCACCGCCTCCACCTCCCACCGAGAGGTTCAGTCCGTTAGGATCAACGAACGAGAGAGGATTGTTTTGCACATAGGCATAGCGATTGAAGCTTTGCGGGTTGGTAAAGTCGTAGGAGCCGTCGTCATCGTCCCAATCGCGCTGGCCGCTGCGGTAGCCGTCACGATAGTAGTCTCTGCGCTGTTGATCGTAGCCGTAGTGGTTGTCGCCGTTGTCGTCATTGTTTTGCGAGGCGATGATAGAGCCGATGACGATCGCACCCAGGATGCCGGCCGCAACGGCAGCCCCGGTATTGCTTCCTCCGTTGTTGTTGTTATTGTCGTTGCCAAACTGAAACTGTGCACGGCAGCCGCGATCGACCCAGATGCCGCGGTAATCGTATCCCCAGCTGTAGCCTTGTTGGCAGGGTGAGCCGGATATCTGCCGGGTGAGAGTGACGCGGTTTTGGGTATTGGCGCGGCAATAGCGATAGCCTCCGTCATTGCTGGAGCAGGTAAGGGAGCCGCTCTGGGCGATGGCGGGCATTGTCGAGGCCAGCATGCAGGCGGCTAGAAATACTGAAGTTGCTCGATAGAGCCGGTCGAGTCGATTCATGGTCGTGTCCTGGCCGCTGCGGAGTAAGTCGAGCTATGCATTGATGGCTTGAATAATAATTGATGGGCGACGGAAGTCCGGCGGCATTCTCAGCTTTTTAATTTGCATTTGGGGCCATTGGTTTTGGTCCAGTCCGGCTTGATCACCTGGCGGCCTCGGCCGATGGCGAGCGCATCGGCGGGGACATCGTCGGTGATGCATGATCCCGCTCCGATAAAGGAGCCGTCGCCGAGGGTGACAGGCGCGACGAGGGTCGAGTCGCTGCCGACAAAGACATCGTTGCCGATGGTGGTCATGTATTTGTCCACACCGTCGTAGTTGCAGGTGATGGTGCCAGCGCCGATGTTAGTGCCGGAGCCGATCTCTGCGTCGCCGAGGTAGGTCAGATGGTTGGCCTTAGAGCCTTTGCCCATCTTGATCTTCTTGGTCTCGACGAAGTTGCCGATGTGCGCTCCTTCACCGATCTCGCTGCCGGGTCGAATATGCGCGTAGGGGCCGATGAACGAGCCTGCCCCAATTGTGGCTTCGGTGAGTAGGCTGCCGTTGCGGATCAGGACGTTGTTCGCCAGCGTGGAATTCTCAAGAACCGAATGAGAGCGGATACGGCAGTCTTCGCCGATGGTCGTGCGCCCGAGCAACTGGACGAAAGGCTCAATGATGGTGTCGGCGCCTACGCTCACGTCCGCGTCGATGGTGACGGTTTCAGGGCGGAAGATGGTGACTCCCGAGGCCATCAACTGACGCGCCTTGGCTGCGCGCATAGTGGCGTCGAGCTCCATCATCTCGGAGATGGTGTTGGCGCCGAGCACTTCGGTTGGGTCTTCGGACTGGATGGCGACGACGCGTTGTCCGGAGGAGACTAGAAGGCCAGCCATGTCTGTTAGATAGAGTTCGCCGTGAGCGTTGTTGGTCGCGAGCGAGTCGACGTGTTCGAAGAGCGCGGCAGTCGCAAAGGCGTAGATGCCGGAGTTGATTTCCAGCGCTTTGGCTTGCTCAGGAGTAAGCGCCTTTTGCTCGACGACTGCGGTCACGTCAGGAGCGTTTGCGCTGCGCCGGATGACGCGTCCATAGCCAAGAGGATCCGAAGGCACGGCGGTAAGGATGGTCATCGCGGCGAGTTGCTCGAAGTGGAAGTCACGCATTCTGGCGATGGTCTCTGGACGGATGAGCGGTGCATCTCCCGAGAGCACGAGCAGCGTGTCGTAGTCCTTTACTTGCTCTCGTGCAGATTGGATTGCATGTCCGGTGCCGCGCTGTTCGGGCTGCATGATGAACTGGACTCCGGTTGCGGCGACGGCGGCTTTTACGCGCTCAGCCTCGTGGCCGACGATCACGTAGATGTCCGGTGGAGAGACGATCTGTGCAGCCGCCGCAATCACGTGGGCGAGCAGAGGCTTGCCGCCAATCTCATGCAGCACTTTGGGGCGTTTCGATTTGAGCCGCGTGCCTTTGCCGGCGGCCATGATGGCGATTGCCAACCTCATGTCATTGCTCCAGTTTATTGATTCGGCCCATCGCCTGGGCCTTGTGGTCCGGCCATGCCGGGTGGCATTGGAATAGTAATGTCGATGGGCTGAACCGGCCCCAGTGTGGACAGGGGTGTGCCAAACTCCGAGGAGTTGCCGACGACCAGAATTGCCAGCGTCGATGGGTCGATATACTTCTTTGCGACTCGGTCGAGGTCGGCGGTGGTCACCTTTTCGACAGCGGCACGATATTTGTCGAGATAGTCGAGCGGATAACCGTAAAACTCAAGCTTGGCCTGCTCATTGAGCACCTTGTCAACTGAGTCGTATTGAAAAATGAAGGAGTTCAGAACCTGGTCTTTGGCTCGCTTCAATTCTTCTTCAGTGAACGGCTGCGTCTTGAGGTCTTTGATCTCGTCTAGGATCGCCTGAGTGGTAGCGACTGTTGTGGCGCTCTTGGTAGAGGCGCCCACATAAAATAGACCCGGATGGTCGTAGGACGCGCCATATGCGCCACCGACGGAGTAGGCTAGCCCACGTTTGGTGCGAACGTCCTGGAAGAGACGCGAGCCAAAGCCTCCGCTGAAGATCTCGTTCATGATTGAGAGCGCATAGTAGTCAGGGTTGCTGCGTTCGGTACCAAGTCCGACGATGCGGATATTGCTTTGGTTCACATCGCTCTTTTCGACGAAGTAGACACCCAGCTTTGGCCCAGAAAATGCCTCTTTTGGCTCGACAATAGGCTTGCCTTCAGGAAGACTCTCAAACGCGGCGCGCAGCGCCTTCTCCATGGCTGCCGAGTCGAAATCGCCGCTGACGCCAATGATCATGTCGTTGGGTATGACGGTGCGCTCGTGCCAGGCCTTCAGATCAGCCACGGTTACAGACATGACGGTCGCGATCTCGGGCTGGCGTCCGTAGGGGCTGGTAGGGCCATACACGAGGCGAGCAGCTTCGCGGCTGGCGATCTCTGAGGCGCTGTCGTTGCGACGGACGATGCCGGTGGCCATCTGCTGCTGGGCCAGCTTGAGCTTTTCTTCGTTGAAGGCCGGGTGCTCAAGAAGATCGACCACAATCCCGAATACCTGGTCTTCATCCTGCTTAAAGCAGTTCCAGCCTATCGATGTCGAGTCGATGTCGCCGCCAGTCTCAACCTTGGCGGCCTTGGCTTCGAGAATGTCGTCGAGCTTGTCGCCGTTCTCGGTGGTCGTTCCACTGGTGCGCCAGGCGTCGCCGTAGAGCTCGACCAGCCCGGCCTTGGCGGCGGGTTCGTCGCGCGAGCCGCCTTTCATTTCCACAAAGCCGCTGATGAATGGCAGCTCATGGTCTTCGGCGAGGAAGATTACCGCGCCATTCTTGAGTTGAATGCGTTTGGGTTGAGTGGGATGAAAAGGCGGAAGCGGGGGTATGGGAATCGACTTCCAGGGCTGCACTTGTGCCGGCGCCGCGGTGGGCGTTGAGGTCTGGGCCGAAGTAATTAGCGGGGCGCAAAGCAAAACGGCCATGATGATCGAGCCGAGCTTCGAAGCAGACAGGTGGCGCTTCATTCCGCACCTCCATTGCCCGCCGGAGCAGTGCCAGACGATGCGCTCTTAGGTTGTTCAAACTCCAAAATCCCGACGGTACGATTGGTGTCGACAAAGGTCTTATTGGCCACGCGGCGAATGTCGGCCTTGGAGACTTTGTCGATCTTGTCCAGCTGCCGAAAGAGTTCGCGCCAGTCACCATAGCGTTGTTGGTAGACAGCAAGCTGGCTGGCCAGGCCCTCGTTGTCAGCAAGTCCTCGCAGCAGATCGGCCCGGCTTCTGGTTTTGAACATCTCGAGCTCTTCGTCAGTAACGTCGGTGGTCTTCAGCTTATCGATCTCCTTGTGAATGGCATCGCGCATCTGGTCCGGCGTGTGGCCGGGCAGCGGTACGGCGAAGAAGGCGAAGAGACCCGGATATTTATCTCCGGGAAAACCGCTGAAGCCAGCCGCCTCTGCGGCGATCTGCTGGTCGCGGACCAGGCTTCGATAGAGGCGCGAAGTTCGGCCGTTCGACAGAATATCGGAGATGGCGTCATACACGGCGTCGTCGGGGTCGAGGTAATCCGGCCGGTGGTAACCCTCAATATAGAGCGGCTGGCTAGGCATTTTGAGGACGACGGTCTTCTCCGCCACTTGCGCAGGCTCGACCGTGGCCATGGGCTCCGGTTTGGGGCCGGCTGGGATGCTTCCGAAATACTTCTCCAGGATCGGCATCGCCTCGGAGGCCTTGATGTCGCCGGCGACTGCGATGACGATGTTCGAGGGGACGTAATATTTGGCGTGAAAGGCGGCCGCTTCGGTCGCCGTGATCTGGCTTAGCTCTGACTGCCAACCGACTCCGGGACGATGGTATGGGTGCGCGACATAAGCCGCTGCGGCGAACTGCTCCAGCAGCTTGCCAAACGGGCTGTTATCGATGCGCATGCGCCGTTCTTCCATCACCACATCGCGCTCTTTATAGAACTCGCGCGGTACCGGGTTGGCGATTCGGTCGCTCTCCATGTAGGCCCATAGTTGGAAGCGATTGGCGGGCATGCTCCAGAAGTATTGGGTTGTATCAAGGGAGGTTGAAGCATTGATGCCAACCGCGCCGTTGGCCTCGGCGATCTCGGTGAACTGGTTGGGAACCACATACTGCTGGGCATCTTTGACCGCGGCGTCAAAGGCCGCTTTCAGCTCCTGCAGTTTGGTCTCATCGCGCCCGACGCGCTTGCGGTATTCGAAATCGTAGGCGGCGTAGGTCTGCTCGACTTTTTCGAGTGCGATTTTCTCGGCTGGATAGTTGGTGGTCCCGATATCTTTGGTCCCCTTAAAGGCGAGGTGCTCAAACATGTGCGCCAATCCCGAGTCGCCGCTGGGATCGTTGGCATCGCCGGCATCTACGCTTGTGTAGAAGGAAAAGACGGGGGCCTCAGGGCGCTCGCAAACAATCAGGGTCAGACCGTTGGGCAATACCTTGACGGTGACTCGTTTTTCAAAACTTGCCAAGTCCTGGGCATAGGCAATCGCCGCGGTAAAGAGTAGGAGTAACAGGAACCTTGTGACAGATTTGCGGTATGTCGGCATCAGGAGAAACAACCTCAATTCGGGCCTCTGGAATCGGCACAGGAAGCTTGTCTCGAAGCTATCCGTCACCCCTTCGAGTGTCAAACGACCGGGCTGTCTCGAAGGGGCAAATGCATTGCTAAGCTCGACCCGACTCATGGGTTTTGTGAAGGAGCGCAACCCTTTCCCCGCCGCTGCCTGAAGCGCGATCACCCAGCAATCCAGTGAAAAGGGGGCAGCGCCGCTGCACCCGCTTCTGGATGGGATCTTTTTCTTTCCTTGAGGTTGGATCTCTATCGCTTCGCCCACAGTCCCGGGTTGATCTCGGCAAAGAGGGAATCGCGCTCTTCGAGGTCGGTGAGCGTCTTCTGACCATCCGGCGGGAGCGCGGAGTTGGCCACGAACTCCGCCCATAGCAGTTCCAGCTCGACGAACTGGTGTAGATGACCGTTGAAGCGTTTCTCCGCATAGTCGCGGGCTGCGGCCGTGGTGATCAGGAACTGCCAGTCGGAGGACTCGAGCAGTAGCAGCTCCCGGGCCATCTGTTTGGCGATGCGCTCGCCCCATCCTCCGTCGCGCCAGCGGTCGCCGCTAGCGACATCGCGCATTACTTCTTCGGCGCGATAGATATGGGTCCATGTCCAACTGGTTTGGTCGTTGAGCCAGACTTCGTTGTTGCCATTCTTACCCCAGGAGCCTTCGCCCAGTTTCACCGTGACTGACGCAGGGTGTTTGGAGAGGTATTCGCTGCCGGTGGTGAGCGCGACAGGGATATCTTCGCGGGCGAAGATTCGGGCAACGTGCTCGAGCCACTGCGGCCCCTCGAACCACCAGTGGCCGAAGAGTTCGGCGTCGAAGAGCGAGGCCAGAACCGGTGGCTGTCGCTCATCGAAGACGCCCTGGAGTGAATTGTGCACTAGCTCGGCAAAATGTTCGGCATGGACCAGGGTCCGCGCCAGAGCCTCTTCCGGGTAATAGGGCTGCTTGAGGGCCATGTCGGACTGCGCCAGCGTCACCTGCCAGTACTGAAGGCCCCCCGGCCAGCGTTTCTTGTGGAAGTCGAGATAGCTGCCATCGGCGGGGTAGCCGGTGTCGCCGCTCCACACCTGCAGGCCGGTCTTCGGATCGCGGGGAAAGACGGTCACCGGACGAGTCTCTAGCAGTGGCCCATCCACGATGTAGGGGTGGTACAGCGCCTCCAGGTCGCTCTTGCGGCGCAGTTCGTGGGCAGGCAGGTTATGCAACAGCAAACCGAGGTTGCCCGACATCATCTCGTAAGGAGTGAACTGGATCGATTCCTCGACCAAATGGGTGTCGATGAAGAAATATTCGATGCCAGCCTCGACCAGCGCCTCTTCCACGCCGATTCTGACGAAAGGCTCCCATGGGTTGGGATCGCCGTCGGCGTTAACCGGCGCCTGCCACGGTCCGGAGGGGCGATAACCGCACTCGGGAACCCACATGCCGCGGGGTTTCCGGCCAAGGTGGCGCTCGTGCACGGTGATCGCGGTGCGGATTTGCGCGGTCACGCTCTCATCGGTTCCCAGCAGTGGCAGATAGCCGTGGGTCGCCGCGCAGGAGAGAATCTCGATTGCGCCGGTGTCGTTGAAGTGCCGGAAGCCCTTCACGATGTCGCAGTCTAATTCGTAAAAGTCGGCCAGCGTTCGTTCGAAGAACTGCAACCAGAAGACGGCGGTCGCGGCGAAGCGCTCTTCGCCGTTCTGGCGAAAGTAGTTGGCGTCTTCGTGCGCAGAGTTAATCCTCCGCTCGACGTATTTGGGAAATTCTCTTTTGAATGTGGGATGGGTCAGCTGTTCCAGCAGTACCGGCGAGAGGCTGAGATTGGCTTTGAGCGCCAATCCGTCGGCTTCCAGCCGGCGCATGACCGCCAGCAAAGGGAGGTACGTTTCGGCTGCCGCCTCGTGCAACCACTCTAGCCCGTGCGGCCACGTGCCGTGATGAATCACGTACGGCAGGTGCGCATGTAGGGTGAAGCTGAGATACGCCGATGGCTGGCTTTTTTTCATGGAAATTGGGAACTCCATCCGACCGGATTACCGGCGGTTTGCATCTGAGCAAGAGCATGTCAGAGCTAAAGTATCGAAAGGAACCGCGCAACGATGAGGGCGTCGCGGGCCCGCGGTGGTCATCGGTCGGTCGCGCGAAAGAACGGCAAGCAAAGAGCTGGAGGCAGCGGAAACCCGGCGGTCAGAGTGGGCTTGACTTTAACCTTACTATATCGCCGGGGCGTAAATTAGCATTCGGCCGACAGACCGGATTGGATACAATAAGCGCAATGTCCCTAAAGAATCCAGCGCGTCCGCGGCGCAAAGGTCCGCCTCCTGGGGAGACCGGACAAGAGAGCCTCTATCTGCGCTTTCTGAGCGAGAAACAGGTCCCTATCGCGGTCAAGCTTCGCGATGGCGAGGCCGTCTATGGCTGGATAGAATACTTCGACGATCGCATGATCCGGTTGACCCGCGAGGGCAAGCCGAACCTCTTTATCTACAAAAACCAGATTCGCACCATCTCGGAGAGTTTTCGAAATGTGGAGGCCCGCCGCAGAGAACGCCATCGCGGCGCGGTGGCGACGGCTGCTCTTGAGGAGCCGGTCGCAGCCGAATTAGATGCCTCCACCGAATTTGCTCTGGTTCAGCCGGCTCCGAAGGCCAGCATGGAATTCGACGGCCACATTCCTGCTCCAGTGGACGCACACCGCCCAAGCGAAGAGCATGTCGACGCATGAACATCCTTCCCACTCAGGTGAACCTTAAGTTCGCGGCCCCAGCAGCGGCGATTGCCATCGAAGCCGGAAATCTCATCCGTGGTTTCTACGAGAGCGGAGTCGAGACCGAGTACAAGGGCGAAGCCGACCTGGTCACGGAAGCCGACCGGGCCAGCGAGCGCCTCATCGTGGATCGTCTGCACACCCGGTTTCCCAGCCACGGAGTCTACGGCGAAGAAGGCACGCGGGGACAGATGGAATCCGAGTACCGCTGGTACATCGACCCGGTCGACGGGACCACAAACTTTGCCCATCGCTACCCGGTCTTCTGCGTTTCGATGGGGCTGGAATATCGTCCCGCTCATTTATCCGCCGATCAGGACGGGCAAATCGTCGCCGGGGTGATCTACGACCCCACCCGCGATGAGCTTTTCGTCGCGGAGAAAGGCAGCGGCGCTTACCTGAATGGCCGCCGCATTCAGGTTTCGCGCACCACGACGGTGGCCGAAAGCCTGCTGGCAACCGGGTTTCCCTCGCGCAAACGCCACCAGAATCCGAATATCCACTTTTACCAGGAGATCACGATGCGCTCCCACGGAGTACGTCGCGCCGGGTCGGCGGCGCTCGACCTCGCCTATACCGCCTGTGGACGTTTCGACGGATACTGGGAATTCAACCTGAACCCCTGGGACACTTCGGCTGGCTTTCTAATGGTCACTGAGGCGGGCGGGAGGCTGACATATTTTGACGACTCGCCCTTTCGCCTGGCCAGCAAACAGATCCTCGCCAGCAACGAACTGATTCATAACGAGTTGGTGCAGATATTCGAGGATTTGTTTGCCGGCCGCAATCTCAATCCTGTCATTACTCCGCGGGAATTCATCAATCAGCGGGCGGCTGAGGACAGCGAATTGTGACGTCTCTCGCGAAGGCAAAGCAGGAAGTCCATCTGTAAGATCGCGCCCGAGCACGCCGTCGCATGCTGTTACAATCGCTGGTAGTTCGAGAGCACCTAACCCCAGTCGGAGAACGGTTTTATGGCCTACGTAATCGCGGAACCCTGTATTGGAACGAAGGACACGGCCTGTGTAGACGCCTGTCCAGTGGACTGCATCCACCCCAAGAAAGACGATGCAGGCAAGTACGACAATGTAGAGCAGCTTTACATCGATCCGGTTGAGTGCATCGACTGCGGCGCATGCGTTCCTGTCTGCCCTGTCTCCGCCATTTATGCCGCCGACGATCTGCCGGAGAAATGGCACAATTTCACCCAAAAGAACGCCGAATATTATGGCCGCTAGAGTAATCTCCACGTGAGGAGGGTCGCCCGACCCTCTTTGTTCCTGCATCAAACAGCTCAGGCTTGAGCTGTCCTCTTCCAAGTTGGCGCCAAGCCTCGCAAGTTTCCTAATTATCCGACCGTTTGGTGGGTGACCCAAAGCCCGGATATGGGTCGCGAATTTTACCGAGACTTAGTTGTTATGGATGCGTTCTGTTGTTTCCCTAGCCATTAAAATACCAGTACAAAATAGATTACCTAGGTAATAGTATCGATACTCGCTTTATGCGCCCTATGCATCCTATGAAGCTAGCGGGAGTGTCCTCTTTGAGTACTCTCCCTGCAAGATTACGGCCACCTCTAAAATTCCATCTCTGATTGCGTGTGTGTCACACGCCGAGGATCTTGCCATGCCGATTCGATACCTTTCCTTATTTGCAGCCCTTATCGTTATCTTCGTCGGAGCTTCGAGCCTTCACGCACAAACGGAAGCTGACACGCTTACGTGGCATAACGATATCGGCCGCACCGGCGCCAATCTCGCCGAGACGACTCTTACCCTCACTAATGTCAGCGCAAGCAGCTTCGGGAGAATTCATTTCTTCGAAACCTGGGGGAAGGTGGATGCTCAACCGCTTTATGTCGCAGGCCTCAAAATCGGCGGGGCAACGCACAATGTCCTGTTTGTCGCGACCGAGCATAATCGCGTATATGCCTTCGACGCAGCAACCGGGGCTCAGCTGTGGAAAACCTGGTTGACGCAGGCCAACGAAACCACCAGCGACGATCGGAGCTGTAGTCAGATTTCGCCCGAGATCGGCGTCACTGCCACGCCGGTCATCGACCTTTCGATGGGGCCGCACGGAGCTATCTATTTAGTAAATATGACAAAGGATTCTTCAGGGAATTATCACCAGAGGATCAATGCTCTCGATCTCACTACCGGTGCTCAGCTTTTTGGCGGTCCGACTGAGATTGCCGGTTCGTACACCAGCGGCGAGACAAGGGTTGAATTCGACCCGGGTCAGTATGCCGAACGCGTCGCTTTGTTGGAGTGGCACGGGGTGATCTACACGGCATGGACTTCGCATTGCGACAAGACCCCGTATACCGGCTGGATCATCGGCTATGACGCGTCCACGCTGAAGCAGTCTTCGGTGCTCAATGTGACTCCTAATGGGAGCCAAGGAGCGATCTGGATGGCTGGCGCGGGGCTTGCCGCCACCCCTCTGAGGATTCTTTTCATGGATGCGAATGGGACCTTCGATAGCACATTGGCTAGTAATGGTTTCCCAATCCATCAAGATTTTGGCAATGCATTCATCAACATCACGCTGAACTCTGAAGGGGCACCTCGGATCGCCGACTACTACGCGACCGATACTACGGTGCAACAGTCGAACGCGGATCTCGACCTCGGTTCCGGCGGCGTAATGGCGCTTCCCCCGATCCACGACAATAAGGGCAATAACTATCAACTCGCCGTGGGCGCGGGGAAGGACAGCAACATTTACCTGGTCGACCGCACTAATATGGGCAAGTACCATCCCGAGGGTGGTTATGTCTATCAGGTCTTGTCCGGTGCGTTGCCCAATGGCGAGTTTGGCGCGCCCGCCTATTTCGACCATAAGATCTATTATGGCGGGGCAGGCGACAACCTCAAGGCGTTCGCCTTCTCCAACGCAAAGTTAGTGAGCACACCGGTCAGCCGAAGCACGACTACCTTCGCCTACCCAGGCACGACGCCGGTGATTTCGTCGAATGGCACAGAAAATGGCATCGTTTGGGCAGTCGGGCACACCACTCTCTATGCGTACAACGCGGAAGACCTGTCGCAGGAACTCTACAACAGCAATCAATCCGGTACCCGCGACCAGTTTGGTTCGGTCGATAACTTTATCACTCCGCTCGTTGCCAACGGACGCGTTTACGTTCCAACCCAGACAGGGGTCGCGGTCTTTGGCCTACTTAGGTAAAACTTTTTTTCCTTCCCCATTCAGCAAGAAGAAAACATGACCGTCCGGTTGCCAAGGTAAAGTTTTACGGGAAAGAGAGGCTCTTTGTTGTATCCTAATTAAACCATCCTGGCAACGGTTACTCTCGGAATCACATCATAGGTACTTGATGAGCATGGTTCGGGCACTTCGGATAGCATTGGGCGCCTCCTGGCGCCAATAATAATCGCCATAGCACTGCTGCAGTTCGTGGTGTTCGGTCAAAATCGGTCTGCATTTTCGGGAACTTGTACGAGTGTGTCATTTTGGGACGGACAATCATTACTTAGGTTATCAAGCAGACGAAAATCTAGGCATCTGACTCTTGAGCAGTGATTACTATTTAGTTAGTAAGTTAATAGTACATATAAAATCTATGCATTCAAATGGATTATTTTGCTTTCTTCAGCGGGCCGCCGCCGCAGAAGCGCACGACGAAGCCTGACAAAGGCGGTGACCCACGAGGATGCGAAGGCCTCTATCCAAAGGACACTAAAACCGGAGGCTGCTCTGTAACACGCCTCTTGTGAAGTCCGCAGAGCTCGCGACCGGGAATCGCGGCTCCGTGCAAATCATTGCAGAACTCTGCACCAATGCTGCCTTTTGAATCGACCGCGTGGATGCCTCCTGCCGGAAGCATCTTGGATTAACGCGTTGATCGTCCAGACCTTTTACTTGGAGCGTTGCAAATGAAGAACTATAAGGTGTTTCTCGTTAGTTTAGTGCCTCTCTTTTCGACCATGCTTTTAGCTCAGGTCAATGTGACAACCAGAAGTTATGACAATCGACGCAGTGGGGCGAACCAAAACGAGACAGTCCTGACTCCCTCAAACGTGGCATCGAAGTTTGGCAAGTTACACACAATTGATCTGGACGGTGAAGTCTATGCGCAGCCGCTTTATGTCTCAAATGTGACGGTCGATGGCGCGAAGCACAATGTGGTTTATGTGGCCACGATGAACTCCAATGTCTACGCAATTGACGGCGACAACGGAGCGGTCCTATGGAAGACGAGGCTAGGTGTTCCGTTCGTTACATCGGAAGTGCAAAATGACAATGAACCGAATATCGATGCAACCTCGCCAACCGGAATTCTATCAACGCCCGTAATCGATGTGGCAGACAATGCACTGTTCTACGTTCACCCTAACGAGTCAAAGTCAGGCGAGACGAGCACGTACGAATTTCAGCTGGAAAAGATCGACATCCGGACAGGCGCTAGATTGCACTCTCCTGTGAATATTGCCGGCAGTTACCAGACCGCGGACCTGAGCGCCCCCCTGGTGTTCGACGCAAAGGTGCAAAACCAGCGTTCCAGCCTGGCAATGGCCAACGGCAACGTTTATTTTGCATTCTCTTCACACAATGACGCCGGAGCTTATCACGGATGGGTATTTGCTTACTCGGAAAATACTCTGGATCAGGTTGCGGTGTATTCAGATACGACCATAGGAACCACCGGCGGCATTTGGATGGCCGGATCGGCGCCGGCTGTGGATGAAAATGGAAACCTCTACTATTCGACTGGGAACGGCAGCTTCGGAGTGACCGCCAATAACTTGGTCCAGGCCGGGAACAGCTTTATTAAGCTTTCTCCAACGCTGGAGCTAGTAAGCTACTTTACTCCTTACAATAGCGCCACGATGAATGCGAAGGACGAGGATCTGGGCGCCGGCGGTATCCTTCTCATTCCGGACCCTAATAATTCAGCCTGGACCAGGTATGCCCTTGGCGGTGGGAAAGGCGGAGTGCTGTATCTCACCCATGTAAGCGATCTGGGCGGCTTCGATAGTACCAAGGACAACGTCATACAGGAATTTCAAGCAATATACGGCAGTGGTACCAGCCACATTCACGGCACACCGATTTATATCAATGATCCCGCGTATGGGCCTACAGTGTACGTCTGGGGAGAGAATGACGTTCTAAGAATGTTTACTTTTGACGCTGGCACCGGATTAATGATTACGACTCCGCACGCGACCAGCTCAGTCACGGCGCCCGCTACTCATGCGGATGGCGCCATGCCGGGCGGGTTTATGTGCATAAGCGCCAACGGGACGAAGAATCGAATTCTCTGGGCGTCAACTCCTTACGCAGGAAGCGCAGCACTAGCGACGGTCCAGGGGGTGCTGTACGCGATAAATACCAGTACCCTGCAGGTCATCTGGACTGACAAAACCAACGACGCCCGGGATGAAGTAGGCATGTTCGCAAAGGACGTTCCTCCCGTGGTGGCGAACGGAAAACTATACGTTGTGAATTTCGGTCCGCTGGGGACCAAAACGGCCGCGGGTCAACTGCTCATTTACGGTCTATTGCCGTAGACGGCTCATCTGGTTCGCGAGAAGGGGTCGGACGCCTCTCTTCGTGAACCAAGATGGGGCCAACGCACTGTGCGCCTGGCCAACCCACGAGGTCAACCCGGTCGGAATGTTTCCCAAAAGACTCGGCCAAATCTGGACCTGAGTTACCTAAGTTACTATTGCGGTCACAATTTAGTGACGTTACATCCGTCATAGTTGATTACCATATGGCCAATAAGTACTGAATTATTGACGGCTCATCCAGTCCGATGACCGTTTTCCTCTGTTCTGCGATTCCTGAACGCCGAGGCGTATGTCGTGTCGAATCTTGATTTCTCCGGTTATTTTGCGCGTCTGTTTTCTTTATCTCAGATTGTCCCTTTCGAGCAGCAATCGGGAGACGACACTCTTACCTGCCCGAATAAGAGCCCTAGTTGTCGCCTTCAGTGGACAGTTCGGACTCGTCGTCCGGACGCGAACTTGAGTGCCAGAAAATTCGGAGAGGGCCGATTCCCGGCCACCATAAGGTCCGGCGACGATACGCCGTATCGCTTCAAAAAACTCCATAGATATGGTGCAGACGAGGTTATTTCCTCTTGTTTACCGACTATGACGGCGTCTGTCCAAAGGACGCTGACACCGGTGGCGTCTCTCTAAGACGCCACCGGTGACGTCCGCAGAGCGCGAGCGCGAATCGCGGCTCCGGGCAACGTATTACAAGACTCGACCCCACCTCTGCCTTCTGACTCGACCTTTTCATACCGATGCTTCCCCTGCGGAAGCATCTCGCCCACGACATGCTGATCTTCCAGCCCACTTCACTTGGAGCGTCGCAATGAAAAACTATCGAATTTTGGGCATTATCTTAGTGCTTCTCTCTTCGACCGGGCTTTTCGCTCAGGTCAATGTCACAACCAGGAGTTACGACAACCGGCGCAGCGGGGCGAACCAAAACGAGACGGTCCTCACCCTCTCAAACGTGGCGTCGAACTTTGGCAAGCTCTACACCATTAACCTGGACGGCGAGGTTTACGCCCAGCCGCTTTACGTCTCGGGCTTGACCGTCAATGGCGCGACCCACAATGTGGTTTATGTGGCGACGATGAATAACAGTGTCTATGCATTTGACGCCGATAATGCGCAGCTTCTATGGCATGTGAATTATGGAACTCCGATGGTTACCTCAGAGGTTCAAAATGCCAAATATCCCAACATCGATAATACTTCGCCAACCGGAATTCTTTCGACGCCGGTAATCGACCTGACTACTAACGCCATGTACTATGTCCACGCCAACGAGACAAAATCCGGTACGACGAGCACCTACGCATTCGACCTCGAAAAGATCGACATCACGACCGGGAATAAGCTGAAAACCGCGGTCGCGATTACGGGCAGTTACCTGACGGCGGATCTGAGCACTCCACTCGTCTTCAACCCACAGGTGCAAAACCAGCGTTCCAGCCTGGCCCTGGCCAACGGGAACGTGTATTTTGCGTTCGCCTCGCACAATGACGATGGCGCTTATCACGGATGGGTGTTTGCGTATGCCGAAAAATTCCTGAATCAGGTTGCGGTTTACGCGGATACAACCATTGGGTCCACCGGCGGTATCTGGATGGCCGGATCGGCGCCTGCCGTCGATGAAAATGGAAACCTCTACTATTCGACCGGGAACGGTAGCTTCGGAGTGACCGGGAATAACCTGGTCCAGACTGGGAACAGCTTCATTAAACTCTCTCCAACGCTGCAATTGCTTGACTATTTCACCCCCTACAATAGTACCGCGATGAATGCCAAGGACCAGGACTTGGGGTCCAGCGGCATCTTGCTTATACCGGACCCGAATAATATAGCTGTGACCAAGTATGCGCTGGGGGGTGGCAAGGGCGGGGTACTGTATCTCACCAGCGTAACTGGCATGGGAGAGTTCACCAGTACGCAGGACAATGTCGTACAGGAATTTCAAGCTATCTACGGCAGCGGCACCAGCCACATACACGGGACACCAATTTACTTCAATAATCCCACCAATGGCCCTACGATCTATATCTGGGGAGAGAATGACGTGCTAAGGATGTTCACCCTCAACTCCAGCACCGGATTGATAAGCACCACCCCCCAAGCGACGAGCTCAGTTACCGCGCCGGCCACTCATGCGGATGGCGCGATGCCGGGCGGGTTCATGTCTCTAAGCGCTAACGGGACGACGAACCAGGTTCTGTGGGCGTCGACTCCATATAGCGCAAGCGCGGCGGAAGCGACGGTCCAAGGAGTCCTGTACGCCATGAATCCAACCACCCTGCAGATCGTCTGGACCGACAAGACCAACGACGCGCGGGATGAAGTGGGCATGTTCGCGAAGGATGTCCCCCCAGTGGTGGCCAACGGAAAAGTGTACGTCGTTAATTTCGGTCCGCTGGGAACAACGTCGGCCGCGGGTCAGCTGCTGATCTACGGTCTGTTGCAGTAGGCAAGTCTCCCTGATTCGCGGGGGAGGGTTGACGGCTCTCCTCCGCAGTCATTCACGGAATTGTGGTTGGCGATGACATTCCTGCGGCACGCTATCCTTAACCATGGGAGGACGCGGCCGCTAGTGATCGCGCATCAGGTTGAGGCTATTGTGCTGCGCACCTGGCCAATTCACGAGGCAGACCAGATCGTCTCGCTCTTCACCCGTGACTATGGCAAGATCAAGGGCGTGGCGAAAGCCGCTGCCCGCTCTCGCCGCCGTTTCGGCGGGGCGATGGAGCCGATGACCCACGTTCGCGCCAGCTATGCGGAAAAGCCGCGGCAGGAACTTGTCCGGCTCGATTCATTTGACATTGTCACGTCGCCGCTCTCCGCACCGGTCGATTATGCGCGGGCCGCCGCGCTGGCGTTCTTCGCCGAAGTACTCGAGGAGACGCTGCCCGACCACGATCCCCAGGACGCGGTCTTTCGCCTGCTCGTCGCCGTGCTCAGCCATACTCGCAGCGGCGCCATCTGGATGCCCGTCACCTACTTCGCTCTATGGACGACCCGACTTATGGGCTGGCTCCCGGAGCTGGCGGTTTGCGTTCACTGCGGAGCGCCGTTTAACGGGCTGCCCGCTTATTTCCATCCGCAGGTCGACGGTCTCTTTTGCCAGGAACACCGGCGTAGCGGTTCGCTCATACTGAGCGCCGAATCGCAGGCCCTGGCCGCTCGCATCTTCCGGGTTTCAGTCCCTGCCCTCGCTGCGGAGCCCTGGCCACGCCAGCGCGCCACCGACCTGCGCCGCTTTGCAATCCAGGCGCTGGAGCGGCACATCGACCGCCGCCTAATCAGTGCGATCGCTCTTAACCGCGTCGGCGCTTGATCTTCATAACACGATGGTCAACGACAACTGTTATCATCCGCGATTAGGGACTTGAGCCCAACTCTCTTGCCGATGACCGCACGTCAGATAATCTTCCGCTTGCCGGCGTTATGCATTCCGGTCGCATTCGCTGCGGCTCTTGCGCTGGCTGGCGGTGTCGTCGTTCAAGCACAGACCGCGTCAACCCTGTCCCAGGTCAGGAAAATCTATGTCGAACCGTTCAGCGGTAAGCGGGGCGCAGACGAGATTCGCAACGAAGTGATCGGGCGCTTGAGGCACGACCCGGCCCTGACGATCGTCAACAGTGTCTCGCAGTCGGATGCAGTGCTGAAAGGCAACGGCGAAATCTGGATCAGCGGGTATATCGGCAACAATCCACGCGCGCAGGCGAGCAACCGAAGCCCGATCTACAACGGATATCTCTCGTTGACGCTGGAGGGCGACAATGCTCAGCCGCTGTGGTCGTACCTGGTCACACCCGCCGGTTCGTTCTCCGGAGCCATCACCTCCAGCCTCGCCGTGCACGGGGCAAAGCTGCTGCTTACGGCCGTTGCCCATGACAAGGAGAGCGGAGCGCCGTCGGCGAATGCGTCGATTCCCGATGCCACAACCGCGCAGCAGAGCTTGAAGGGGGCTGGCGCAACCTTTCCCGCGCCACTCTACCAGGCATGGATCGAGTCTTTTCGTCAGATTCATCCTGAGATTCACATCAGTTACGACGGGGTCGGATCGGAGGAGGGAATTCAGCGGTTGCTCGACAAGCGGATCGATTTTGCCGCGTCCGACGCTGCAACATCGCCCCCGGGGGCCATGCTGCAGCGTTTCGCAACCGTCCTGGGAGCAGTGGTCCCAATCTACAATCTGAGCGGCATCGATCATGAGCTACGCTTCACTCCGGAAATTCTCGCGGGCATCTATTTGGGCAAGATCACCCGATGGGACGCTCCTGAGATTCGCGCGGTCAATCATGGGCTCAATCTGCCCAACGCGCCTATCGCCGTCATGCACCGTTCCGACGGCAGCGGGACGACCTACGCGTTCACCGACTTTCTGACTAAGACCAGTCCGGCATGGAAAGCTACCATAGGTCTTGGAACCACGGTGCGGTGGCCGGTAGGAACAGGCGCGGCTCACAATGACGGGGTTGCCGCTCTCGTCGAGAAGACGCCAAACTCCATCGGCTATGTCGAGCTCACGTACGCGATCCAAAATGAGTTGAGTTTTGGCTCGGTGCGCAACGCCGCTGGCGCTTATATCACCGCCAGCCTGGAGAGTGTGGCTGCCGCTGCGCAATCGGCTTCGCTTAGCGTCGGCGCGACGCCGTCAATAACGGACGCACCCGGCAAAGCTTCCTATCCGATAGCCTCGTTCACCTGGATTGTCTTGCCGGAGCCGGTATCCGGGAGCGGGCGCATCGCCATCACCGAGATGTTGCAATGGATGCTGACATCCGGTCAGAAACAGTCGTCCGCGCTTGGCTACGCGCCGCTGCCGCACGAGCTGGCCACCAGGGAACTGCAATCGCTGACCCAACTCAAGTAGGAGATTGCGGTAGGGTCGCTATGCGGCGATGGAACACTCGTCGGTCTCGCTGAACAAAGCCGCTTCAGCGCGACGCCGCTCCAGCAATCCTTGAACGACCACTTCGCCGGCATGGTCCCAGCGTTGGAACTGATCGGCTGCGGCGATAAAGTCCCCTTGATTCAGGAGTTTCAGCAACGCCGAACCTGCCAGGCTGGCGCATCCGAGGTTGAAAACAAAATCCACTAACGCATCGAACTGGTTCTGATTGATCTCGGACGTGACCAGCCGATTGACACAGGCCACCGCGCCGGCAACATCGCTTGCCAGGAACGTATTGGCCTGGTCCTGGGTGATCGTCAAGCCGGCATGCACGCCCGAGCCAGTGTGGCCGTAGCCGATCGTCCACACTCCAACCTGGTCCCTGTAGGCGGAGAGCTTCAGCCCTTCGAACCGCTTTGTCAAGAAAATGCCTTTTGCGCTTTGTGTGAAGTTCGTCATTGTGATTTTTCCTTTAATCCTGTTCGCTGGCGAATGTGAAGATCAACAGCCGTCGCGAGCTTATGCCGCCTCGGTCGCGGTGTGTGTGATTCCCACGGAGATTGGATATTCGGGATATGTAATCACGCTAGGCTGATGCCGCAATGATTACCACATCTTGGTGTGAGATTCTGGCGGGATCAACGTTGATTTCCCATTTTGGGAACGACCCGACCGTGTCCACGAAGGTATTTGTGCAGCAGCCAGGTTCCGGTATTCGTCAGTGTGAGTCACTAGGAAGTGGGTGCGGCATTGAATCCTCGCCAGCACCACATCTCCTCAGGCTGGGACTCGTCGCGGAGTCCCGTTTTTTTGCCGCACTCTCAATCTGGCCGCTCTCACGCCTCGGAAGAAACTTCAGCCTTTCTCTGCGCTTGCTAGAATTAGCCTTACATCCGATTCCTGAGAGTTTGTCGTGCCTTTGTCCTCTACTTCGACTTCCGCCACGCGTCCAGCATCGTCGCCAATCGCTTCGCGGCCCGAGCCACTCACTTTCCAGCAGCTGCTCTTTCGCCTGCAAAGTTTCTGGGCTGAGCGCGGGTGCGTGCTGCAGCAGCCCTACGATGTGGAAGTCGGCGCGGGCACGATGTCTCCGGACACCTTCCTGCGGGTCCTCGGCCCGACGCCAATCAACATCGCCTATGCGCAGCCCTCGCGTCGTCCCGCCGACGGACGCTATGGTGAAAACCCCAACCGACTCTTCAAGCACACCCAGTTTCAGGTGATCCTCAAGCCGCCACCGGTGGGTATTCAGGAGATTTATCTCGAATCGCTCGTCGCCATCGGTATCGATCTTCGCGAACACGATCTCAAATTCGAGGAAGATAACTGGGAGTCGCCGACGCTCGGCGCCTGGGGAATTGGCTGGCAGGTGATGCTCGACGGTCTTGAGATCACCCAGTTCACCTATTTTCAGCAGTGCGGAGGTATCGACCTCGACCCAATTTCCGGCGAAATTACCTATGGCCTCGAGCGTCTCGCCGCCTTCCTGCAGGATGTTCACTCGATCTATGACATCGTCTGGGCGGTCAATCCGGTGACCGGCGAGAAGATGACCTACGGCGACGTCCGCCTGCTCGAAGAATTGCAGTTCTCGGTCTACAATTTCGAGGCGGCCGACGTTGACAAGCTCTGGGAGCATTTGCGGCTTTACGAGTCCGAATGCCAAGCGCTGCTCTCCGAGTTCAAGACCGAGTTCGCGCCTGAAGCGGTCCGAAAGTCGGAGCGGCAAGAGAAGATCCACGACCGTGTCGTCCATGATGGAGATTTGCCGCCTCCGGAGCTCGGCGAGGTGGAAATTCATGCCGCCCGCCGCCGTTTCCCAATACTGCCGGCCTATGACTTATGCCTAAAATGCTCGCATCTCTTCAACCTGCTCGATGCCCGGGGGGCGATTTCGGTGACCGAGCGGGTGGGGGTGATTGCGCGCATTCGCAACCTCGCGGTCGCCACGGCCCAGGCCTATAACCAACAATCGAACAGCGCGACTCCGAAGTGAGAGAATCCGGGTGCTCCAGGTTAGCGATGCAAAGCTGGATATAATCCGATAAAAATCAATATGCCAGACCTTTTATTTGAAGTTGGACTTGAGGAAATCCCCGCACGCATGATCGCTCCTGCGCAAGCGGAACTGGCGGAGCGCATTTACGCTCTGTTGAAAAGGGAAAACCTGCTGTTAGCTGATTCAAATGTGGAAAGCTACTCGACCCCTCGCCGGTTGGCGGTGAAAATCGCTTCCGTGAAGAATCGTCAACCCGATGCAGAAGAATTACTTACAGGACCAGCATCGAGTATCGCATTCAAGAACGGAGGCGCCACACATGCCGCTCAGGCCTTTGCCAGGAAGGCAGGAGTCGATGTTTCTGAACTCACACGCACCACGACTCCAAAGGGCGAATACGTCGCGGCGAAAGTTCTGCGAAAAGGCCAATCCGCCTCAGAAGTTCTCAAAGCGCAGCTTCCGAAGGAGCTCGGTGTGGTCTATTGGCCGAAGAGTATGTACTGGCGTTCGGGCAAGCCGGAACGCTTCGTGCGCCCCCTGCGCTGGCTGTTCGCGTTACTGGACGATCAGGTTTTCGATGTGGAGTTTGCCGGAACAGTGGCCAGCAACAAGACTTACGGCCATCGGATTCTGCATGGAGATCGACCGATTGAGGTCTGCCATCCATCGGAGTACCTAGCCAAACTACAGGCAGCGTTCGTTCTTGCCGATGTTGAAGCTCGCCGCCACAAGATCCGCAAGGCGCTTGACGCGGCGGCGCGCACGGTCGCCGGTATTCGATGGCGCGAGGATCATCCGCTGGTCGATGCCGTCACTCATCTTGCGGAGTGGCCGAGCGTCCTGCTAGGCGGTTTTGAGGAAGAGTACCTGACGCTTCCGGAAGAAGTTCTTGTCACCGTTATGCGCGACCACCAGAAGTATTTCGCTCTCGAGGACGCATCGGGGAAACTGGCTCCGTATTTCCTTACAGTGCTGAATACCGAGGCGGATGAAGCGGGATTGGCGGTCATTCGGCATGGCAATGAGCGGGTACTTCGGTCGCGGTTTAAGGATGCGCGGTTCTTCTGGGACTTCGATCAGAAGATTCCGCTGATCGATCGCGTGGAAATGCTGAAGTCGGTTACGTTCCATGAAAAGGTTGGAAACTACTACGAGAAAACCGAGGCGAATTGGGCAATTTCTCTGGCCCTCAGTTCAAGGCTCCACGCTAAAGCCATTCGTGTTGACGAGTCGTACCTAAGGCAGGCTATCTGGCTGGCGAAGGCGGATTTAACCGCAGAGTTGGTGAAAGAGTTCACGGAACTTCAAGGTATTATTGGCGGCCTATATGCGCGTTTTCAGGGTTGCAGGGAGAGCGTCTCTTTAGCCATCTACAGCCAATACAGTCCCGCAACACCTAATTCCCCCAGTTCGGTTGAAGGTCAACTCCTGGGTCTCGCTGATCGCATTCATACGATTGTGGAATTATTTTCAGTCGGGGCGGTTCCTACGGGGTCCAAAGATCCATTTGCGTTACGCCGCGCCGGCAATGGAATCGTCGGCCTTCTCTACCATTCGGCACTCCCATTGGGACTCTCAGAGGTAGTCGATGCCGCCGTGAATCGAATCGCCCGTTCCAACGAGGCGCCGCTTCGCGAGAGCGTGAGCAGCTTTCTCCGCGAGCGTCTCGAATTCTACCTTCGCGAGTCACGGGGTTTCGCGTACGACGTAGTTGCCGCGACGCTAGCGGCTGGAGAGGACAACGTCCCCGACGCGGTCGTCCGGGCCGAGGCTCTGACTGCTGTTCGCGGTTCGGAAGACTTCGCCGCGATTTCGGCTGCTTTCAAGCGGATCAAGAATATTCTTCGCCAGGCTGCCGAGAAGGAAAAGGCTTTGGGCGAAGCAGTGATCGCGCCGGTCAATGAGGCTTTATTGATTGAGCCCGCTGAAAGGGGGTTGTTTGCGGAATCGACGAGGCTTGCGAGAATTGTTGAGCAACTCCGAAGCGAGGGGAAATATAACGAGTCTTTGGAAAAGATTGCGACGCTGCGGCCTTATGTTGACCAGTTTTTCGACTCGGTAATGGTGATGGCGCCCGAACCAGATCTCCGAAAGAATCGGCTGGCGCTGATCGCGTCAGTGCTCAATGAATTCTCAAAGATCGCGGACTTCTCGGAGATTGTGACGAGTTAGCGTTCGGCCACCGTCTCGAGCATCTCGAAAAACTCCGGGAACGAGATCGCTGCCGACTCGGCTCCAAGGATCGCGGTCTCGCCTTCGGCGCGCAGTGCGGCGATGGAAAATGCCATCGCAATCCGGTGGTCGCCCCCGGAGTCAATCTGCGCGCCTTGAAGCTGCTGACCTCCGGGAACGTCGAGTCCATCTTCGAATTCCTCGACCTCGGCGCCCATCGCTCTCAGGTTCTTGACTACTAGAGCAATTCGGTCGGACTCTTTGACGCGCAGCTCTTTTGCGTCGCGAATGCGAATGCCGTTGCGCGAATACGGAGCGATCGCCGCGAGGACCGGAAGCTCATCGATCAACTGCGCGGCCAACACACCGGAAACCGTCGTGCCACCCATTCCTTTTGGCGGCGGATTGAGTTGGACGGTCCCAATCAGCTCGGCGTTCTTTTCTTCGAGGTTCAACACCGCGACGGTCGCGCCCAGGGCGGTCAGCACATCGAGCAGCGTGGCGCGGGTCGGATTGAGTCCGAGGCCGTCGAGCACCAGATTGCTTTCCGGAAATAATGCCGCCGCGCAAAGAAAGAATGCGGCTGAAGAGATATCTCCTGGCACCGCCGCTTCGATCGCTTTCAGCTTCTGCTTGCCCGTGATGGAGACGGATTCCAATGTTCGCTCCACGCTTGCTCCAAAGGCCCGTAGTGCAAGCTCACCGTGGTCGCGCGTCCTCACGCTCTCGCTGATGGTCGTCGTGCCCTTCGCCTGCAGTCCTGCAAAAAGGAGCGAGGTCTTGACCTGCGCGCTCGGAATTGGCGTAGTGTAGTCGATTCCGGTCAGCGCGCTGCCCCGAACGACGACCGGAGCATGGCCGTCGGTGAGCGTGATCTGCGCGCCCATCTGCGCCAGCGGTTTGCGAATGCGCTCCATTGGCCGACGGCTGAGGGACGAGTCGCCAACCAGCGTGAATTCGCCCGCCTGCGCGGCCAGCAGCCCCGACATCATTCGCATTGTCGAACCGGAATTGCCGCAGTCGAGCGGCGCGTCGGACGGAGAAAAGCTGCCGGCAGTTCCGGTCACGGCCACGCGGCCGTCCTCAAGCCATTCGACCTTTGCGCCGAGCGCCGCGACGCAGCCGAGGCTGCTGGCGCAGTCGGCGCCGGTGGAGAAGTTGGCGAAGCGGCTGGTGCCCTCGGCGAGGCCGGCGAGCATGGCATAGCGGTGCGAGATACTTTTGTCGCCCGGCAGGCGGAGCGTCCCGGTGAGATTCCGCGCGGGCTTGATGATGCGTTCGGTCATGACTTCGAGCAAGACGGTCTCCTGAAATGTTCAATCTCTATCGTATCGCCTGGAGCGGCGCCGACGGTCGAAGCGGGTTCAAAGGCGTTCCAGACAGACGCCAGGGAGTAGCGATCAGCGTTTAGGGAGTAGGCGTTCCGTTACCCGCCGAATGCTCGGAGGGTTCGATGACCTTAAGCACGACTACGGTTTCGTCATCGAAGCGGTTGACGTCGCCCTGGAATTTGGTCACCTCGTCGAGGAGGGTCGAGGCAATCTCTGACGCAGATTTGTGCTGGTTGTCGCGAATCACCTGCATGAGCAGCTTGTCGCCGAACATCTCTCCCGCGGCGTTTTGCGCGTCTGGAATGCCGTCGCTGAAGAAAATAACCGCGTCACCCGGTTGGGTGGCGAGGCTGAACTCTTCATACTTGGCTTCGGCAAACATGCCCAGGGGAAAGCCCTCGGCAAGGACCGTCTCCACTTCGCCGCCCCGGCAGAAGATGGGCTGGGTGGCTCCGGCGTTGGCGATCTGTACGGTCTGGTTGCCGTCGTTCCAGACCGCGTAGACCATGGCCACATATTGCGAGTCGAGCCGCCGCTCCTGCAGCGCTTCGTTGAGCGCTTCTAGCATCGCGGAGGGCGACAACGACACATTCGCCAGCGAACGGATCACGCCGCTCACGACCGCCGCAAAGAGCGCCGCCGCGGCCGCCTTTCCGCTTACATCGCCGAGGACAATGCCGGTGCAGCAGGGGTCGAAGGTAAGAAAATCGTAGAGGTCGCCGCCGATGGTGCGCGCCGCGAGGAACTTGGCTGCAAACTCGGCGTGCTGGTGCTTCGGCTTGGTTTGCGGCAGCAGTCGAAGCTGCACTTCTCGCGCCATGGCGAGGTCGTGCTCCAGGCGCTGCTCCTGCTGGGCAATGCGCTGGTAGAGCCGGGCGTTCTCAATCGAAATCGCGATCTGTGCGGCAAGGGTGGTGATGGCGCGCTCGTGATCTTCGTTGAAGTAGTAGGTACGGGTGTGCTCGATGTCGAGCACTCCGATCACCTTCCCCTTGTAGATAAGCGGCACCGCCATCTCCGAGCGCGTCTCGGGGTTGACCATGTGATAGCGGGCATCTTTGCGCACGTCCCCGACCAACACCGCGCGGCGCTCCTGGATCGCCGCGTTGACCAGTCCACGATCGCACGACACCTTTTCTTCGGGAATATAGCGTTCGCCGAAGCGGACGCCATATTGGCTCTCGAGGACATGGTCTTTTTCGTTTAGCAGCCAAATGGTGAACATGTGGTAGTCGATCAGCCGCCGCACGAGTTGCCCAATTCGCTCAAGCAGAGTGTCGAGATCGAGGATCGAGGTGAGCTCGCGGCTGATCTCATTCATCACCGCCAGCGTTTGCGCCTGCCGGGCCACTCGGGTATAGAGCCGCGCATTCTCGATCGACTGCGCGATGCGGGAGGCGGTCATGGTGAGCAGTTGCAGGTGCTCGGGCTTGAAGTAATCCGGCTGCTCAGACTGGATATCGATGACCCCAATAAGCCGGTTCTTAACGATCAGAGGGAGGGCCAGCTCCGAGCGCACCGCTGGGTTCACGTTGATGTAATTCTCGTTCTTGAGCACGTCGTTGACCAGGATGGCCTGGCGCGACTCCGCGACCTGGCCGACGATGCCCTTGCCCATCTTGATCTTCAGCCGTTCTGCCTCGGCGCTGTGCCCGATCTGGAAGCGCATGCGCAGGTCGTTGGTGCGCTCATTGAGCAGCAGAATGGCGAAGATGCGGTAATCGATCACCGCGCGCACCAGGCCGGCGGTGCGGTGCAGCAGCGTTTGCAGGTCGAGGGTGGTATTGAGCGCGTCAGTCAGGCGCAGCAGGAACTCACTCTGAAGCGGCTCGATGCGCACTTGCGCCGATGCCGGCGCCAAGTCCGAACTGGGCCGGTAGTCTCCCTCAAATGCATGGGGCGCGACCCGCGAAGAGGGGCTCTCTGCGGCCGTGATCTCGGCTCTGCGAACTTCTTTGGTCACAAGGTCCTGGTGTTTCCGCGGACGCAAATCCGTCACGGATGCTCTCGACTTGTCATCATATCGCGCCGGGGGATGCCTACGGAGCGCCGAGTTCGCGGACGATCGCCACGCTGGCGCTGGCGCCGATCCGGCTAGCGCCGGACTCGAGCATTGTGCGCGCGTGATCCAGGGTCTTGATGCCGCCAGAGGCCTTGACGCCGCACAACGTTCCGGCCACCCCGCGCAACATGGCCACGTCGTCGGGGGTCGCACCGCCGGTCGAGAATCCGGTGCTGGTCTTAAGAAAATCGGTTCCCGCCTGCAACGCCAGCTCTGACGCCAGCAGCTTTTCCTGAACCGTCAGCAGGCAAGTTTCCAGGATTACTTTGACGATGGCTCCCGCGCCGTGGGCGACCTGAACAACGCCGCGAATGTCCTCGGAGACACGCGCGTGATCGCCCGACTTCAGCGCCCCGATGTTGATCACCATGTCCACTTCTTTCGCGCCCAGGGTCACCAGCGTTTCGGTTTCAGCACGTTTTGTGGTGGAGAGGGAAGAGCCCAGGGGGAAGCCAGCCACTGCGCCAACGGGCACACCGCTTCCGGCGAGCACTGATACGGCAAGCGAGACCCAGGCCGGGTTCACCATCGCGCAGGCGAAACGGTACTGCGCCGCCTCTTCACACAGCCTGACGACCTGCTCGCGGGTCGCCTCCGGTTTAAGCAGGGTGTGATCGAAGAGGGCAGCGAGCGCGGGCCAATGGGCAAGCGTCGCTCGCGCAAAGGCGGGCGCGTCGTAGTGGCCGGTGGTCTTCGTAGATGCAATCTTGCTGACTGGAGTAGCGACTGCCATAAGAGTTCCTCGCCGGGTGAACCTGCGCGGTAGGGCTGAAGCCTCTAACCCGCACGTCCACTTGAGCATTCAAGAGTGGGTATTCAAAATGGCGCCTTCAAGAGGGCGTTTCCAGACCGCTCTTCTAGAGCGGAAAGTCCGGCGGAAGTATACAGATATCGGGGAGGTTTCGAAACCTCTCGGCGTAGTCCATGCCATAGCCGATCACAAACTGGTTGGGAATCGAGAATCCCACATAGTCGGCCTCGATTGGCTCGATGCGCCGCGCCGGCTTATCCAGGCAGGTCGCGATTTTGAGTGATTTTGGATGATGCTGCAGGAAGACCTTGCGCAGGTAGCCCAGCGTGATGCCGGTGTCGAGGATATCTTCGACGATGATGACGTGTTTGCCCTCGATGGGCTCGTCGAGGTCCTTCATCAACTTGACCGCGCCGCTGGTGGTGCGGCCTTTTTTGTAGCTCGAGACGGCGACGAAATCGAAGGTGCAGTCGATGTGCACGGAGCGGGCGAGATCGGCCAGGAAGATCGCCGAGCCTTTCAGCACGCCGACCATAATCACCGTCTCACCCGCGTAGTCGCGGGTGATCGCCTCGCCGAGTTCAGCGACACGCTTCTCAATCTGCTCGCGGCTGTAGAGGACGAGGAGTTGCTGACTTACCGGGATTTCCATTGCATCCAGAATATCTCCAAACCGGGCAGTAGGATATCGCCGAGTTAGGGCGATATACTGGAAGGGTCGCCTTAACGAATGTATCCCTTCATTCATATCGGTCAGCATTTCAACATCGGCACCTTCGGACTTCTACTTTGGCTAGCGGCGGTTTGCGCCTGCTGGGTGCTCCATCGCAATTTTCTTCGTTCCGGGATCGACGCGGACGCGATCGGCGTCGTGGCGATCGTCACCGTTACCGGCATCATCGGAGCCAAGCTGTGGCATGTCGCCGACACGCCCGGTGAACATATCTTCGCGCGGGAGGGCTTTGCCTGGTTTGGCGGGCTGGTTTTTGGCATTCTGGCGCTGCTTTGGCAGGGCCGCGTCACAAAGATTGGCGCCATCCGGATGCTCGACCTGGCCGCTCCGGCCGCCGCCGTTGGCTACGGGATGGGGCGGCTGGGCTGCCTGATCTCCGGCGACGGCGACTATGGCATTCCGACCAAACTCCCGTGGGGCATGAGCTTTCCCAACGGCCTGGTGCCTACGACGCAACGGGTTCATCCAACCCCGATCTATGAGCTGATCGTAGGGCTGCTGATTGGCTACTATCTCTGGCGACGCGGGGGCAGGCAAAAACCGCTGGGCCAGATTACGGGAGAATATCTTATCCTCAGTGGAATTGCCCGGTTCCTGGTGGAGTTCATCCGCATCAATCCTAAGATTTATTGGGGAATGAGTAATGCGCAATTGGCGAGTCTGGGGTCGATTGTCGCGGGCATTGTCTTTGTAACAATGGCCCGGTGGTATGCAACGAAGCAAACGGCGACTAGCGAAGTGCCGGTGATGGAAGCGAAGGTTTAGCTCGCTATTTACAGCCGCTTCAAATAATCCTTAGCCTTCGCCAACTCCGGGAACAAACTCTCTTCGGCCTTGAAATCCCCGGAATGCACGCATCTCCTTCCAGACTCTACCTTCACCGGATGCTTCAGGTGCAGCATCTCGTGGTACATCAGGTATTCGACGGCGTAACGCGGCGTCGTCTTGCGGTCGAAGACTTTGCTCACCATGATGGTGTTGTGGGCGGCATCGTAGTGGCCGAGGCAGCGTTTGGCGACGTGTTCGCTCCACGTGAGTAGCGGGCGGCCAAGCAGCCCGTGAAAGAAGCGAGTGTTGATGCTCTCGAAGACTTCATCGAGGTCGTATGTCTCGCCCTTCGCGCTGGAAATTTTCTTGCGGCCGCGAGATTGGCGAATGCGCTTCATCTGCCGCACCATGACTTCGCTGGAGGCGAAGCGGCGGTAGCGTCCGGCGTGAGCTGCTTCTATAGGCTTACGGTAGAGTTTGGCCAGAAGGATATGTGCGATCGCCCGCAGCACCCCTTCCGGCGCGCCCTCGAGCAGATCGGAGAGACTGACCTTGATCGCGCCTTCGCGCAGACGGATGGTGGTATTGAGGCCGGTGAAGCGGCGAAAACGGACTTGAAAGGGAGGAATCGGAGCGCGCGGACGCAATGCTCGGTACTCCTCTTGAAACAGTTCTAGCAATGCGGAATCCACTCTTCTAAACCTAGCATAGGGACAACGCGAACGATCTTCATGTGCCGAGCGGGTTATGGGTGAACCGCCGCCTCACACCATTTCTCGATCTGTCCGGTCGCGCGCAGCAATCCTAATTCTGCCTTGATCATTTCGAAGTCCGCATCGAGCAAGTCTTCAGCGCGTCGCCGTTCCTCGATTCGCGCCTGCTGCTCTTCTCTTGGAGTCAGTGGAGTGGCCCCGGGCGCGGTTCCCGGCGAGTTGAGCTGGGTCAGAATCGCGTCCAGCTGGCTCTGTGCCAGTTCGCTTTGAAGATGCGCCACATCCTTTTGTGCGGCGAGCTCATTCAGGCTCTTCTGCAGCATGACGATGTTTTCGCTGCTTTGATCGCGTGCCTGGTCGGCCTGCGCGACGGCGCGAGCGGCCTCGGCAACCGACTCCCGCTCTTTGGCCCGGCGAGACGCGTCGAAGAGCGGCAAGGTGATCTGGAGCCCAGCCTCGAAGTTATTGTGTTGAAAGCGCAGGTAGTATTCCTGGTAGTTGTTGATCTCGGAGAAGCGGCTATAAGTGCTGCCGAAGCCGATCTGCGGGCGGTAAATCTGCCGGGCGTCTCCGAAGGCCTGATATTGATGTGATTGTGCGTTGGCGTAGGCGGCCCGCACTCCCTCCGTAGTCATTGCCGTCATGCTTGCCAGCACCGTCGAAGGATTCTCGCGTTCGAGATCCGGTGAGGGGGGAATGCTGTTGGTCTCAGTGGCCAGACTATCGGCCGGCAATCCAGTGAGATGGGCAAGCCGCTCGCGAACCACGTCGATGTCGTCCTGAATATGAAGCCGCTTCAGGCGGATCTGTGCCGACAAGAGCCTTGCCCGGAGCACATCTTCGCGCGTGCCCACACCGGCATCCAGGCGTTGTTGCTCGATGCCTGTCAGCCTTGAGGCGTCGCCATTCTGCTCATCGAGGACTTCGATCCTTCGCCGGTCAGTGTCCAGTTGAACGTAGTCCAGCGCCGCATCGAAGACAACCTGCTGGCGCGCGTCGGCCAGGCTAAGCTCTGCTGCCTTCAGGGCCGCGCGTGCCGACCGAACGTAGTCCTTTTGCGCGAAAGTGAAGATCAGCGACTGCGTGGAGACATTCACGATCGTGGGCTGGCCGATCGGAAAACCATAGGTGTAGCCCACGCTCGAACCAAGGACAAAGTTCGGGACGTAGACATCTCTTGCCTCACTCACACCGGCTGCGGCGCGCTGCACGTCGGCGGCAGCTATACGGACGGCGGTGCTGTTGCGCAGCGCCTGGTTGACAGTCGTGAGCAGCGAGATCTGGGCGGGGGCGCCAACCGACACCAGTAAGGCGCAAACGCCAAACGCCGATCTAAATGATCTCCACGTCACGAACCGCTCACCTCCTCCCATCTCTGCGTGTGAATCTTAAGTTTAACGAGGGCGGTCCGCTTGCCGTCCGGATCCGCGAGTTCGGCGCGGGATCGCCGTCATTGAACAATTTTGACAGGAACTCCATCGACGATCGGCTGTCCGTTACTGGTCCCAAGCGCCACGGTCTGACCCTCACGCAGTCCGGCGACGATCTGGATTGCGGTCAATGTGATGATGCCGGTTTTCACCGGAGTCCGGCGAAGCCTGTCACCATCAAGCACGTAAACGAAGTCCTGGCCGCCGTTGGCGTGCAGCGCCTCGCGGGGTATGTTGAGCACATCCGGGGTGCTGCTGGTGGTCACCGTGACGGTCACATTTGTATCCGGCAGCAGGGTCCCATCGGCATTATCTACGGTTACGATGGCTGCACCGACATGGCGCGTTGTGTACGTAATCACGGTGGAAGGTACGCGGGCGATATGGCCTTGCCATGAACGGAGCGGCAACGCATCCCAAACGATCCTGATTGGCAGTCCGACGGCCAGCTTGCCGATCTCCGGTTCATCGAAGTAGGCGCGCACCTGGACCTTAGTCAAGTCGGCCATCTCCAGCAAATGGTCGCCTTGGGCAACATATTCGGTCGCATTCACAGGCAGGGAGTAAACCGTGCCGGCAAAGGGAGCGCGAACACTGACCTCCGCGAGGGTCTTCCGGGAGGCCGCGTAATTCGATTGCGCATCGACCAAAGCGGCCTTCGCGTGTTCGAGGTCCGGGGCGGCATAAGGAGAGTGGCGGCGAAGATCGAGCAGGTTGAGTGAGGCGTTGGCCTGATCGAGGCGTTGCTGCGCGGCAGCGACTTCGGCAGTCGAAGCGGCGCCCTGCGCGGCCAATTTCTTGAGCGTCGCAAGCTGGGTCTCAGCCTGGTCGCGATCCGCTTTCGTTCGCGCCACGTCGCCCTCCAGGGTGTAGCGCTCCTGCTGGCTGCCGCCGTTGGTGAGGGAGTCGTAACTGGCTTGGGCCGCACGCAGAGCGGCAAGCGCAGCAGCTTCCCGGGTGAGGGCCTCAGTATTGTCCATCTCAACCAGGAGTTTTCCCTTGGGAACGCGGTCGCCTTCGTGAACGAAGACCGACTTCACCAATCCGGCGTATGGAGCATGGGCCTCGAAGATGGAGATAGGCTCAACGATGCCGTTCGTGGAGAAGGTACTGACGATATCTCCGCGTTGCACCGCGGCTACCCGGATCGGCAGCCGGGTACGGGTCACCATCCTCACCGAATAGAAGAGGCCCACAGCCAGCAGCGCTACAACGATCCAGAGCCAGCGGTTGTTATTGTTACGGATAGCGATAGTCATCCTCGCAAAGGCAGGTCGAACAAAGGGCCAGTATATAGGACGCGCTGACCAAATATTGGAGTCAGAAATGTGCAGACGGCCCGGCTGGCAGCGAAGGCACTCGCCATCGCACCCTGACTTCGGTCGAATGCCGCGCCGTCCGCCTCGCTTACAATCGTCTTATGGCAACAGGCTACACAGACGATCATGCAAAATCCGGCTTAGACTTCAGCTTTCCGTCCATCGAGACCTGGCCTAATCAGTTCCTCGGCTATGAGATTCTGATCGACGATCCGGAGTTCACCTCGGTTTGTCCGAAGACGGGCTTGCCCGATTTTGGAATCATCACCCTGCGCTATTGCCCACGAGATAACTGTCTTGAGTTGAAGTCGTACAAGGAATATCTCTTCTGCTACCGCAATCTCGGCATCTTTCAGGAAAACGTCGTCAACCAGGTGTTGGAAGACGTGGTGAAAGCCTGCGATCCAGTATGGGCGGTGGTGAAGGGAGATTTTCGTCCGAGAGGTGGAATTTCGACTACGGTTGAGGCCCGATGGCCGAGGCCGAAGGGGTAGGCACCGCTCGCACGATCATCGATGCCCACAAGGTTTAACCTGGGCTATTGGACTACTGCCTGAAAGAGCGGAGACTGCAGCAGGCTGGTGAATTGGCTGTCCGAGGCGGAGAAGCTGACCTCCAGGTTGCCGGCGTTCGAGGTCACCGTGGTATTGTCGATGGCCTGCTTCTCCGTCGGCGTGCCGCTCATTTTCTTATAGAGCGCGGCCGCGTTGAGCAGGGAAGCCATGGTGCCGGCGGTGAAAGCGTCGGGCGTAAGCACGGCCAGATTGAATTTCACGCCATTGCTGAAGTCCATGGTGTAGCGCGAACCGAGCAGGCGTTTCTTGACGGTGTCGTAATCCGTCACCTGCGAGGCCTGGCCGAGCACCGAATGCATCATGTATTGGGTGCCCTCCTGATCGAGGACGCTCCACACGGCCTGACTGTCGACCGCCTCCATCGAGTCCATCATGGCGCTGTTGTCCAGCATGCTGGGGCCCAGCCCGTCGCGGACATCGAGCGCGGCCTTCACCGCTTCGCTCGAACCGAAGATCATGGTGGTCGGGTTGAGGAAGGTCACCGCCATCCCGCTCGCGCCCATCGGATAGACGCGGTTGGTGCGGACCTTGGTGTACTTGATTTTCTTCTTCAGCCAGTTCGCCTTGATGGCGGCCAGATTGAATTGCCCCTGCGCAATTCCGACGATGCGCGTGCCCTGGACATCGCTGGTGCGGAAGGATGCAAATGCCAGAGCGTCAACGTCTTGGTTTTCATTCAGGCCGGAAGTCTTGAGCGCATCTTCCAACTGTTTAATATCGGGTGGCAGAACGCGATTCTTCAAATCCATTGCCGCCGTCGAGTTCTGCATGGCACGATAGTCGACGGTGATCAACTGCTGTAAGTCCTTGGGGATGGCGGAGCGGGCGTCGGCGCTGAGTTGCGCTGCCGGGGCGGGCAGAGCAAGGGCACAGGCGATAGCGCCCGCCAGGCTGACTTTGCTCCAGAATCCGCTCAGCGCGGCAAACTTCTTCATGGTGTTCAAGCTTTCTCCTCTGTGGCTGTCCGGCTCCAGCCGGGTCAATGCATGCCACGCTAAGCCGAAAATACGGCAATTCTTATGGTAACCCCGCTGTCGCCGATCGGTGAGCCACAACTCTAGAACGTTCCCGGCCAGGTCAGCGGATGCGCAAGTCTGCGTTCCAGGATCTTCTCTTCGGGATCAAACCCATCTAGTTGACGCACCCACTCGGTCTCCTGCTCAAAAGCCGCTTCGGGCACCAGCCCGATCAACTCGCCACGCAGCACTTTCACCCGGTGACGGCTGGCCTGTTGCTTGACGGCTGCATAGACCTGGGCGACCGGGGTGGCGCGGAAGTCGGTGACATTCATCGAGATTTGCGCCTGGCCCCGGGCGACCACGCCCATAGCTTTGACTCCAGTCAACCCCCCGCCGGAAGCACGAATTTCGCGAGCAATAGCCCGGGCAGCAGCCACGTCGGCGGTGTCGAGAAAGACGTTGTAAGCGATCAGGAAGCGCCGCGCACCGACCGCCGAAGCGCCCGCAGTCGGATGCAGATGAGGCCCCCCGACGTCAGGACGCCGCGCCGCGTCGCGCTGAACGGCATCGCGCAAACCCTCGAACTGCCCGCGGCGCACGTCTTCGAGCAGTGCCCGGTCGGGGCGCGCCGCCGCGGCCTCGTAGAAATACACTGGAACCCCGTGGCGCTTCCATATCTCCATTCCGGCTTGTCGCGCCAACAGGACGCATTGTTCGAGTGAGATGCCCGAGACAGGGACAAACGGCACCACATCGGCGGCTCCGATCCGGGGATGAACACCATGTTGCGCGGAGAGATCGATCAGCTCCGCCGCCCGGCCTACACCACGAAGCGCGGATTCGACCACGGCCAGAGGAGGGCCTGCGACCGTTACGACGGAGCGATTGTGGTCCGGGTCGCGCGACCAATCGAGCAGGTGGACACCCTCAACCCGCATTGCGGCGATGATCGAGACGACCTTGCGTTCATCCATCCCCTCGGAGAAGTTCGGCACACACTCGACGACCGCCGTTTCCGCCGATTTTGCGCCTGCGTCCTTCATGGCCGTTGTGTTACTTCCACCAGTTATAGCCCAACTCGAACTGCACGCTCGCGTTCACACCGGGATTATGATCGCCAAGGCTGGCGCTGGAAATATGCACGGCGTTGGCGGCAAACGAAATCGACCGCTTCGGTTTGATGAAGTAGTTGAATCCTACCCCGAACTGAGGGGTGAAATTCCATACGCTCGTGCCGCCGTAGGGCGCGTAGAAGTCCGGCGGATATTTGTGGTTGGTCCAGAGCAGGCCGCCTGCGCCTTGCGCCCAGGGAACAAACGGGCCTTTGCCCATGAAATTCCAGCGAAGGATGATCGGGGTCAGAGTTATTCCGTTAAAAGTCCCGCCGCCGTACGGCAGATACGTGGTTTCAGGAATTCCGTCGGTGACCGAATGAACAGGCTCTAGATGCGGCGCCGGCGTGTAGGACTGCCACAGCGGAAAGAGTTCTCCTGCATATTCAAATTGGCCGCGTAGAATGCCGGGAAGAGCCGGATGGGTCAGCACTTTGCCAAGATGCACGCCGGCGCTGAAAAACGAAAACGACGACCGGTTTCCAGTGCCGACGCCACCCTGAATCACGGGGCCGACCTCCCATGGGCGCAGGGCAAAGGGCGATTCCGTTGAAGCGGCCGGTGCTGGGGAACTCTGCGCCCAGGCTGACGTCGCGGACAACAGCAGGGTTACGACCAGGAAAAGAAGGGTCGCCAGATTGGGCCCAGGAACTGCCGATTTCTTCATGCGTATGATTTCCTCGTGATCATTCGTGCACTCAAGGCATGCATCGCCTAATCTTACGTTGCCAGGAACCAAGAAAAAGGCCGCCCGGACTGGCGGCCCTCGGATTCCGCGTTTTTGCGCTCAACCAGCGACAGCTTCCATGTCTTTTGCGTCCATGTCGAAGTTCGAGTAGACGTGTTGCACGTCGTCCATGTCTTCGAGCACTTCAAGCAGGCGGATCATCTGATTGGCCTGGGAGCCTTCGAGCTTGGTATAGGTCGAGGCCAGCATAGTGATTTCGGAGATTTCGGTTTCGATCTTGGCCTGCTTGATCGCCTCCAGGACCGCCGGGTAAGCCGCCGGCTCAGTGATGATCTCCCAGCTCTCGCCCTCGTCGCTCAGGTCGTCGCCGCCGGCTTCGAGCACGATCCCCATCAGCTTGTCTTCATCGACCGCTGATTTGGGAACCGAGATCAGACCTTTCTTCGAAAACATGAAGCGGACCGAATTCGACTCGCCGAGATTGCCTCCATTCTTCGAGAAGGCATGCCGGACTTCGCTGACCGCGCGGTTGCGGTTATCGGTGAGGACTTCGGCGATGATCGCCACGCCGCCCGGCCCGTAGCCCTCGAAGGTGATTTCCTCGTAATTCAATCCGGGCAGTTCACCGGTGCCGCGCTGGATGGCGCGCTTGATGTTGTCGCCGGGCATGTTCTCCGCCTTGGCGGCAAGGATAGCGGTGCGCAGGCGCGGATTGCCGTCGGGGTCGCCCCCGGACTTGGCGGCGATGGTGATTTCCTTGATCAGCTGGGTAAAGATTTTGCCGCGCTTGGCGTCTGCCGCGCCTTTTTTATGCTTGATTGTTGCCCATTTTGAGTGGCCGGACATGAAGACCTCTGCTGCCTTTCCCGGTTGGCGGGAACGATTTGCGCGGGCAAGACATCAGGCGGAAACCGCACCCACCACGCCCCGCAGCCTCTAAGTGTAACACGGTGAATGCTGGCTCGCGTTCGCCGTTCGCCGACAGGATCGCCGGCCGACCGAAGCTTATGGCAAGTGCGACACCTTCCCTGAATCTGCCCCATGTCCTCCGGGCTGAGAGGCGGTAGAGCCGTTGACTTTCTATCCATAGACAGTCTATGGTAACGACCATGGGAAAGAAATCCGATCTGCTTCCTGGAACCCTCGACATGCTGATCCTGAAGACGCTGACGCGCGGCGCGATGCACGGCTACGGGATTGCTCTCTCCATCAAACGCCAGTCCGACGAGGCGTTGACGGTTGAGGAAGGATCGCTCTACCCGGCGCTCCAGCGGTTGCTGTTGCAGGGGTGGGTGAAAGCGGAGTGGAAGATGACCGAGACCAACCGCCGGGCGCGCTACTACACGTTGACTCCCGCTGGCCGTAAGCAACTTGGTCTGGAGCTTTCGCAGTTCGAGCAGATGATTGCGGCGATTGGGCGCATACTGCAAGACGCGTAGACCGGGGCAAAGGGGGAAATGGAATGAACTGGTTCGCCCAAGTCTTCAGAAAACTACGGCTGCTCGCCGGTCGCGAGCAATTCAACCGGGAACTCGAGGAAGAAATGACCTTCCATCACGAGTTGACCGAAAAGGACCTCGTCGCCGATGGAATGCCCGCCACCGAAGCGCACTTTGCCGCCCGGCGGCTATTCGGCAACGCGACGCGGATGAAAGAACGGAGCCACGAGGTGATGGCTTTCAGAATGGAGACAGTGGCGCAGGATCTGCGCTTCGCGGCGCGGCAGATGCGGAGAAATCCCGGCTTCGCGGCTACGGCGATTTTCGTGCTCACGCTCGGCATCGGCGCCGCCGTCGCCATCTTCAGCTTCGTTGACGCCGCGCTCATCCGGCCTCTGCCGTATCAGGATTCATCGAGCCTGGTCATTCTGTATGAGAGCAACACCCTCGGTCCGCATTTCCACCTGTCATATCTCGATTACCTCGACTATGTGCGCCGCAACACCGTCTTTCAGTCGTTGGACGCTTATGCGCCTTACGGTTTCATGCTGCAGACGCCCACTGGCGCGCAGCCGGCTCATGGCGCCCGCGTCACCGCCGGTTTCTTCCGCACTCTGGGCATAGCTCCCATTCTTGGCCGCGATTTCCGCCCTAACGACGACCAGTCCGCGGCGCCCTTCGTCACGCTTATCAGCTATGCAGCGTGGCAGCATCGATTCGCTGGGCGCACCGATGTGCTGGGTCAGACGGTGGTGCTGGACGGCAATCCCACCACGATCATCGGCGTGCTTCCGCGCGACTTCCATTTTGCGCCCGCGGAGCCATCCGATTTCTGGGCGACGGAGCGTCCCGATCGCGGCTGCGAAAAGGATCGCGGGTGTCATAACCTGCTCGGAGTGGCCCGCTTGCGGCGTGGTGTCTCGCTGGAGGCCGCTCTGACTGAGGCGCAGAAGATCGCCACCCAGATCGCGCAGCAGTATCCCGAAGACGACCATGGGCGCGGTGCGACGATGATGCCGCTCACTGAAGCCATCCTTGGCAACATTCGTCCCATCCTGCTGGCTTTGTTTGCAGGGGCCGTTCTGCTCCTCCTCATCTCGGCCATCAACGTCGCCAGCCTGCTGCTGGTGCGCTCCGAGCGGCGCAGGCAAGAAATGGCCGTTCGTGGCGCGCTCGGCGCATCGCGCGTTCGCCTCATTCGCCAGTTCGTTACCGAAGGCATCATGCTCGCTGCCTCCGCAGGCGTGCTCGGCATCGCGCTCGCGGATCTCGCGACGCATTTCCTACTCAGCCTCTTTCCCAAAGATGTGCTGGCGACCATGCCTTATCTCGGCCAGATCAGCCTCAACCCGCGCGTGTTGGCCTTCGCCGCCCTGGTAACGGTTGCTGCCGCCATGATCTTTTCGCTGTTGCCCGCTTTGCGCCTCTCGCAAGCCGATCTGCGTGCCGGTCTCTCCGAGGGCTCCCGAGGATCTTCCGGTATTTTCTGGCGCCGTTTCGGCTCGAACATGATCGTCGTCGAGCTCACCATGACGGTTGTGCTCCTGGTCGGCGCCGGCCTGCTCGGCAAAAGTCTCTACCGCCTGCTGCACGTCGATCTCGGATTCGTTCCCGATCGGGTGGCCCTCCTGCAAGTGTCCGCAAGCTCCAACGCCTATAGCGCTCCTCAGCAGCAAATCAGTTTCTTTCGGCAACTCGACGCGCGTCTGGCCGCTCTCCCTGGCGTCCGTTCGGTGGCATTCGCCAGCGAATTGCCGATCGGCGACGGCGACGGATCCAGCAACTTCCGTATTGTCGGCCGCGCATGGCCCTCCGAGCACAATGAGGTGCTCATACGCGATGTCAGCGCCGGCTATTTCTCCACCCTGGAAACCCGCCTGCTGCGCGGCCGCTACTTCGCCGACAACGAAGATACCTCTCACGCTCGCGTCGTCCTGATCAATCGCGAGATGGCGAAAACGTATTTCCCCGGCGAAGATCCAATCGGGAAGCAAATCTACATAGAAGGCAGCCCAAACAAGGCGATGGAAATCATCGGCATCGTCGAAGACATCCAGGAGGGGCAGCCCGATGCAGCTTCGCGATCGGCCATGTACCGCGTAATGTATCAAAACTCGCCAGATCCCCACGACGGATTTGCTGTCGTCCTTCGTACCGCGCAGGACGAGGACTCGGTTCTATCCACGGCGGCCAAAGCCATTCACAGCTTGAATCCAAGCCTCGCGGTCTACGATCCCGGGACCATGGCTGAGCGCCTGCACGATTCGCCCGCCGCGTCGCTGCATCGCTCGGCAGCCTGCCTGGTGGGCGGATTCGCCGGGCTCGCCTTTCTACTGAGTTCGATTGGCCTCTACGGAGTGATTGCCTACTCCGTCAGCCAGCGCACCCGGGAGATCGGAGTGCGCATGGCCCTCGGAGCGCCGCGCCGCGCCGTATACCGCTTGATCCTGGTTGAGGCGGCCCGGCTCGCCGTCGTCGGAATCGGCGCGGGGCTGCTCTGTTCTCTTGCAGCGACCATGCTCATCCGCAAGCTGCTCTTCGATGTTCACGCATGGGACGCCTCCATACTTGTCTCGGTCGCCCTCGTATTGGCGGCCGCGTCGCTGCTGGCCAGCTATCTTCCCGCGCGCCGCGCCGCGTCGGTCAATCCGACGGAAGCACTCCACGCAGAGTGATTCTCTGCGGCGTTCTCATTCTCGGTGGACTTAAAACGAAGCCCCGCCGGAGTTCGGCTGGTTGCTGAGAATCTCTTTTCCGCCGCTGGCTGCGACCACGTAGCTCTGTCCGGGGACGGGGAAGGGGTGTTCGATGTTGGTCCAGAGATAGACCCGAGTGTCGCCGCTCCATATCCGGTCGAACGATTGCGGTTCCGATTGGAGGTTGCACCAAGCTCGGCGTCTCGCCGCTTTGCGGCAATGCGAGAAGAATGGGTCGTTCCAGATAGAACGCAAACGAAGACGCCTCGGGATACTTCCCGTCGACCACGACAGTGTCGGTCGACTCGAGCTCCGGGCGGATTGCGTCGGCCAGGATTTCCGACGAGGAGAACGGGGACACAATGACCAAACCGGCCTGAATCGCTACCGTCACTCCGGCCAGCATTCCGGCCAGAAAGCAGTTGGCGGCGCGGACGTTGTGGTGCAACCGGTAAACGAGGTTGCCCGTGGCTCCCGCAATCAGCGTGGCGGCAAGGATAATCAGCGGGATGCGCCCAGCGTCCGACGCCAGCGCCTCCGGGGCCGTAAACAAGCTGAATCCAAGAGTCCCTTCAATGGAGAAGAATATGAGGACTGCGCTCGCGAGGAGTCCAATCGCGAAAATGGCATACGCGACTCGTCGAGCCCTCCCTGGCTGGGCAAATGCCTCATGATTTGCGAGCCAACCGCCGACGAGCAGCGCAATCGGGAGTGTGAGGCCCAGCCAAGGGAAAGGCTCCCAGGGAAAAGCCCTCGGGAAGTTGGCAAAAATGAATGCACACGCCACCCAGGCGACCAGGATCCACCAGACCACTCTGGTCGAAATGATTGTCTTGCGGCGGCCCCACCAGCAGGCGGTCGCGATGGCGAGGGAGAGAAACAGCGCCGGGTAGTCCCCGGTCAACCAGCTTACGGCGCAGGCCACCGCTGTGAGACTGAGCGCTCCCCAGCCCGCGAGTCGTTTCGCCGCCAGCAGATGCCAGAGAGCGAAAGCAATGACTGCGGTCTCGAGGCATAGCAGCGGGATGGGGGTAAGATCGCGCGTGTCCGCAAAGGTGCCCGGCCAGCAGAGGACGAGCAATGCGGCATAAAGCCCGGCTGCGTTCCAGACGAAGAGCTGACGGCCAAAGAAAAAAGCAATCATCGCCAGCCCCAGCACGCAGAGGGCATTCGGCAGCCGGGCCGACCAGTCGGCAACGCCGAAGAGCTTGTAGCTCGCGGCGATGCTCCAGTCGAGCGCTCTGGACGAGGAGTGTACCGCGACGCCATTGACGTAGGCGGTCGACCAATCGTTGCGCGTGACCATCTCTCGCGCGATCTCGGCGTGCATGGTTCCCGGGCCGTCGGGTAGCGCAGGGCGAAGCAGCGCGTAACTGCCATACAGCAGCAGCCACAGGCCGAAGAGCGGCAGCAGGAATCTCCACGCCGGGTTGATCGATCGATTTGGAATACCTCGCCCTCCGCCGGAGTATCTGCCTTGGGCGATTATAGTAGTGGCTTGGAGTTGAGTTCCTGATCGCTGGGCGCATCTGTTGCGCTGTACGTTGACGATGGCATCGGATAACACCACACTAGCGACGTATCCCCCGCCATCCGTCGCGGACGGCGTGGTTCCAGGCACGTCGCTGATCTATGACGACTGGTATGCGGCGATGCGCACCGATTCGCTTCGCGGCAAGAAGCTTTCGACCGCGATGCTGCTTGGAATCCCGTTGGTTTTAGGGCGCCGCGACGATGGCCGGGTCTTCGCCATGCGCGATAGTTGTCCGCATCGCGGCATTCCGCTCTCCTGCGGCTGGTTCGATGGCAAGCAGGTCACCTGCAAGTATCACGGATGGGGCTTCGAGCCGGTGAGCGGGCAGTGTACTGAGATTCCCTCGCTCGTTCCCGGTGATTCGCTTGATCCGCGCAAGATTTTCGCCGGGGCTTTTCCCTGCGAGGAACGGGACGGGCATGCGTGGGTGTTTGTGCCCAGGCCCGGTCGCGGCCGTGTACGCGCGTTGGACGACCTGCCTGCGGTTCCCGAGACGCCGAAGTTCAGCCCGCGCTTTCGCTCGGCGCATCTCAGCGCTGAACTGCCCTGCAACGTTGACCACGGCATTATCGGCCTGATGGATCCGGCCCATGGCCCATTTGTGCATCAGGCCTGGTGGTGGCGCTCCAAGGCCAGCATTCACGAGAAGGAGAAGCACTTCGAGCCGATTCCCGAGGGTTTTCGCATGTCGGCCCACGCGCCGTCGGGGAACAGCGCTCCTTACAAGCTGCTTGGCGTCTATGGCGAGCCGATCACGACGACCATCGACTTTGTGCTGCCGAACCGGCGCTATGAGACGATCCGTTGCGGTGAGAAGTGGTTTTCGAGCCTGACTACGGTCACACCAACCACTTCGAACCAGTGCCGCATCGATGTGGTCGCGGCGTGGAATGTCTTCTACCACGTGCCGCTGGTCACACCCATCGCGAAGTTCTTCGGCAATCGCTTTGTCCGCCAGGACCAGGAGACGATGATCCAGCAGGCGGAGGGATTGAAGCACAATCCTTCGCTGATGCTGATCGACGATGCCGATCGTCCGGCGAAGTGGTATTTCGCGTTGAAGCAGGCGCGTTTGGCGGCTGCGGATAACAACGCGCTTCGCGATGTTGCTCCGCATCCGATGTCTGGGCCAGTGACGCTTCGCTGGCGGAGCTAGGGGGTCTCCCCCCCACCCCCCGTCTCTGTGCGGAACTCGTTTATTTTGTTTGGCTTAAGTTGTCTAGTCAACCTGCAAAGTCGTCTTTCTGAACGGCTTGTTTGCAGAGTCATGCAAACAAATGACTTACGGGAGGCGAACAAGCGAACATACTCATGACGAAGCCTTGGTATTCTAACTTTCCTCGATCCATATCCTGCCTTTTGGGCATCGAAAGTTTTTCTATGACCATAGGAGAAGGCGGCTTTCGCCGCCTGACTCTTGCCTCTTGATCTCTATTTCTATTCTACCAAGTTGACTGGCTTCACTACGCCAGCTTTGCGAAAGTTTTATCGCGGTTGGAATGAATACTTTGGGTGATTCTTGGGAGGATTGGGGGCTTGACATCTCTAACGACGTTGGCGGTGTCAAGGGCGAAGTGGGGTGTTGGCGTGGGGAGCGGGGTCAAGGGCGCCGTTTTTTGGCGTTCATCGGGACCCTTGACGCCGCTCCCCATGCCCCGAAGCTGGTGCCGGGAACGAAGCTCAGATGTTCTTTCTGAGCTTCGTTCCTTAGCGGCGTGGTTCGGTCTGGGCCAGGGCTGCATGATTTGGTTTTTCTACTGCGTCGTCGTAAAAAGTCACCGGGGACTCGCGTCCCCATCCATCTGTCTACGGCCACCGACTGCGGCCAGGATTTACGGAGTCGAACTCCCGCTTGCGCGAGAGGCAGGGTGCTCATTCAAGGTAGCGGCCCGGTACCGCGGCCATGTCAAGCCTCGAGCTGCCCTGCGACGCGGCCACGCTGGCGAGCCGATCGGCTTTGGCTTCGCCGGCGCAACATCCAGTACAGGCGGGTGAGCAGCTTGCGCGCCATCGCCACTTTGGCGATGGACTTGCCGCGCCGCTCCACCAGCCTCCAGTACACCCGTTTCAACTCGTGGTCGTAGCGGACGGCCACATTGGCCGCCTCCACCAGCACCCAGCGCAGGAAGACATTGCCTTCCTTGCTGATGTGCCCCAGCCGTTGCTTGCCGCCGCTGGAGTATTCGGCCGGGACCAGGCCCGCGTAGCTGGCCACCTTGCGCGCCGAAGCAAAACGCTCCACCGGGCCCAGGGTGAGCACCACCGCCAGCGCGGTGATCGGACCCACGCCTGACTGATGCTGCATCAGGTAGCGGGCCTCGGGGTTGAGCTCCGCCTCCCGCTGCACTACCTGATTCAGCTCGGCGATCTCCTTGTCCCACTGCTCGCGCAGCGCCAGCAGCTCGTCGCGCCTGCGTTTGGCCCAGGGCGGAAGTTCGAGCGACTTTAACTGCTCGCGGCCCTCATGGTTCCACAGCGCTTTCTTCTTCCGCATCCCGCGGTTGATGGCGATGGCCTGCAACTGGTGCGAGATGGAACTGCGCATGGTGACCAGCTTGTGGCGGTGCATGAGCAGCTGGCGCAGGTCGCGGGTGGCCTTGTCCGGCACCCAGATGCGGGGGAAACGGTTCTCTTCCAGCAGCTGCAGCAGCAGCCGGGCATCGTTGCGGTCGGTCTTCTGCTTGCGCGGCGCGGCCTTGCGGATCCGCGCCGGGTCGCCTACCCACAGCTCGATGCCCAGCTCCTCCAGCATCTCCTCGTACCACTGGCTGTAGCCGCTGGCTTCCAGCCCCACTCGCACCGGACGCGGAAGACCGGCATAGAACTCCCGCACCGCCGCCGGGCCCAGCTCGTGGCTCAACCACTGCTCCCGCCGCCGGCCCGTCTCCGTGTCCAGCAGGCAAAGTTCTTGTAACCCAGGATGAAAATCGCAACCTATCATAATCATGACGTTGGCTCCTTCCTCCATGCGGGAGCCCTGGCTTTACCCAACCACGAGCTTACCCCGCTCCGAGAACTGGAGCCGACGTCGTTATGCAATCAAGATTTGTAACTTTGATCTGACCCTCCCCGGCTGAAGCCGCTTTATTCCGAGACGGGCTAACGGCATGGCTGAAGCCATGCCCCTTCAGGCTGCGGCTCGCTCGAGATTCAAAGTCTTAGGAAGAGAGTTGATCCTCCCACCCTTTCGCGAAGAGCGTGGGAAGTGTGCACCCGCCGTCTGCGGCTGCTGATGGCGGTGTTCGTCGATCATCTTCGCTCTGCTGCCGGGTGGCTCGCCATTGTTAAGACCAAATTAGGCAGCTATTCGGTTGAACGAGTCGGAGAACTTATTCAATGCGTTTAAGAAGTTGACCATTTTCTGCAAGTTAGAGAACTGAAACTCTTCCCAAAGACCGTTGTCGCTCTTGAGGGACAGGCTGCCGTACTCAACGATCGGAATTTGGTGATTGTCCGAGAACCGTCTGTCGCGGCTGCCGTCCTTGTTGGACTTTGCCCAGGCTTGGCCGACCAACTTCGAATCGGAGGGAACCCTTTCGTCTTCAATAAATCTGACGTCTGTTGCCAGGCCCTTTACGTCTTGGTACTCAATCAATGAAAAGGCTTCACGCGCGGCTCGATACAAGATGAACCCTGGATAGAGGTAGAGATCGCCCCCCTTGGCGTTCTTGAGGCTCGGGACCTTCTGATCCCACTCGAACAGGTCACAGCTTCCAAGCGTGAATCTCACGCTTTCCCGAGAAAGTTTTGTGCGCGCGGTGGTACGTTCGTGAAACATGTCAGTCGCTTGGCGAGTTTTGATGTCCCAGATAGCTGCGCACTCACATAGTGCGGCAAATTCGTCCCGTAGGCGGTAGTAAAGATCGGATTGTTCCTTATCAACTTCTATGTGAGTCACGATGGTGGAAAGTCGGAGCTGCTCTTCAAGCTCGGCTACTCTCGCCGTCTCGGTTGCGAGAATTTCCCGGCGTTTCGCGAAAGCCTTCTTGAATAGCCTTTTGAAAAGGAAGCCCCTATCCCATGAGATAAAACGTCCATCTGCCGCCACCTTGGTGGTTCGAGCGTCATCTAGTTCCCTGGCGATCTCCTCGTGCTGTTGATGTGCCGTCTGGATGAATTGCTTTACTTCCTTCAGGGTCGCGCTAGTGAGAAGCTCAGTGCTCGCGCTGTGGATATCTTCAATCGGTGCACTGTTAGTGAACACCCTCGTCGGTCTGTGGTTCAATGGCGGGTATGCCGGCGAGCCGTTGTCTGACGGTGTCTGATTGTCGATGCCGAAATGTTCCCGGTAAGAAAGACCCGTACCGGGAATGGATGCCGTTCCCATCACCCCGTGCGGTCCGACGTTTAGTGTGAATGGAGCCTCGCCAATACTTGCGCTTAGGCCGTTCTTAGAAAGGTTCAACCGAAGGCCTGGAATAATTGTGAAGGATTGCCGAAAACGCCAGCCCATAGATACCACCTCTACGTACTGTGTGGTTTGAAGGACGATCTGATTATCTCCGCTGGCTGAGTTGGCGCAAAGGGAATTATTTCGAGGGTAGATGGGATAGGAGTGTTTGGGTCGTTGTTATCCCATCTCCCCAGCGCGGGACATTGGACGTCCGCGTTGGTTGCAGGATTTCAGACCTGGGCCAGCCGCCTCAGGGCAGGTCGAGGAACGCTTGATCTTGTACTCCGAGAGCAATTGGTTCTTGTCGACCTCCCGTACCACTTTCCTGCTCGGATCATCGACCCACGCATGCTCCCAAAGATTTCATTCTTGAACGACTTATCTACTCAAAGGTCCAGTTGAGAATCTGTTGAGTGGCGGAGAGGCTGCCGGTGCCAGCGGTGAATCCGACGTAGGCGGTACTGCCGCCGACCGTTGACGGAATATCGACCACGAATGGGTGCGACCACGTGGCAAGAGTCACCATGTCGGTGATCGTGAGGGTGAGGGTCTCTCCATCGTAGGTGATGTTGGCGTCCATCTCATCGCCGCTGTGCAGGTTGATTCCGCTGTCAGTCAGGTTGACTGAGGTCGGCCCGGTTGGCCGGACTCCATCGACAAAAACTCCGGTCGAGTCATTCGAAACGTCACCAGCATTTTGGTAAAGATCGAACTTGACCGCTACGCTCTTGCCGATGCCCATGTACCCCAGCGAATCGCCATCGTGGCCGAGCGCGGTAGGGCCAATGTTCTGAATGGCGAAAGTGAAGCCGTCGGCAGTTGGGCTCGTTAATTTGAAATTGAAATCGGTGTTGAAGGTTTGGATATTCACCGGCGTTGCAAAGTAGGCGCTGCTCGCTTCGTACAATCCGCCATTGGTCAATTCGAGAGACGATCCGGAAAACGAGGCACTGCCGTTGATGGACAGGCCGGTGGAGGAAAAGCCCGTTGGTACATAAGGTACTGCACTGGGTTCATAGCTCCAACTGAGGATTTGTTGGGTGGCGCTTAATTGGCCGGTTCCACCTGTGAAGCCGAAGTAAGCAGTGCTGCCGCCGACGGTTCCCGGGATGTCGATGGTGAAGGGTTGGGAGAAAGTGGCTTTAGTCATCAGATCAGTGAGAGTCAGGATGAGAGTGGTCCCGTCATAGGTGATGTGCGCGTCCATCGGGTCGCCGCTATGCAGGCTGATAGTGCCGGGCAGGCTGATCGCGGGGACGGTCGGAGCTGCGCCACCCACGTAGAGACCGGTCGAGTTCGATCCTTCGCCGCTGTTGTTGTGAAGGTCAAACTTGATCGCCACGCTTTCGCCGACGCCCTTATAGCCCAACCCACTACCATGAGATCCGAGCGCATTGAGGCCGGCGTTCTGAATCGTGAAGGTGAAGCCGTCAGCTGCTGAATTTGTTAGTTGGAAGCTGAAGTCAGTCGTAAACTTCAGGACGCTGAGCGGCGACCCATAGAAAACGCTGCTGGCCTCGTCCGTTCCGCCGTCGGTCAATTCAAGTAAGTTCCCCGAAAGTGAGGCATTGCCGTTGAACTGCAGTGCTTCCTGGTCCTGTGCAAATCCCGAGCTGAAGTCGAAAGGCTGGTCCGGCGGCAGCACGCCGCCGGTTGTGTCCGTGCTGCCGGCGTCTGGCAATGTGGGCGTGTAAAGATTCTGCAGGCGATAGGCGCGGTATGCGTCCGAGTTGACCTGCAACTGATAGATAATGTCGCCCGACAGATCTGTCTCGGTCGACTGTGCATAGCCGGTCCCGACGGAAGGGTTGTCGAAGTTGGCGTAGATGTTCCCGTCTTCCGGGGTCATCAGCTGGGCCGCTCCCAAGAATGCAGAGTACCCGCCCAGATCGGCCGAGGTCTCGATGTAGACCTGCCGCGCCGCCTCATCCACGGAGAGGACTATGCCGCGGCTGTTTTGAGTCCCAGGGCACTCCGCGTTGCGGGTGTTTCCGTCGTCGAAGACGGTCATGAGCATGAAATCGCCGCCGCTGGCGTCATCCTCGAATTGGAAGGACGGGTCGTGCTGATGGGTGAACCAGGGGAAGACGTTGGGTGTGCCGCAGGTCTGGCTGGGCGGATTGAGGATCGTGAAGTCCAGACCCGCGCCCATTCTCCAGATGACGCTGCCGTCGCCCGTACCGTTGGCGTAATTGATCTTAAGGACCATGTCCTGGCTGCGTTGGGAGAGGATGATGTTGCCATCCGCCGTTCCCTGGGCGGCGTTGGTGTGTGTCCAGTCGTTGGCTATCGTAAAGCTTGGATTATCCTGGAAGGCACATAGCGAACTATTACATGTGTCGTGCAGGGTCGCGACGCGATTAATGTCCTCGTGGGCGAAAGAATCCCAAGCCCACTGCAACTGCAGATTGTGGTCCAGGACCAGCACCATGTCGCCGACAATGTCGACCGGATTGGCCGTTGTGCCTCCCTGCGCGCTGGTGGAGACAATGTCCCTCTGGCCCAGCAGGAGGAGGCTGCCGTTGGGCAAGTATCTGACCTCATGGCCGTTAAATGCAGTCATGACCGGATAGCCTTTGGCGACCAGTTGCTCGTTAAGTATCTCGAGGTTGGTTTGCAGGACCGCGTTCCCGGCCAGATCGTATTCTGTGACAGTCCCAGTGCCGTTGAAGGGACCGTTGGGGCCGTATGAATAGTAATTGCCGCCAAGATCCATTCGAGCTATCAGGACGTTGGGGGAATACCAGATCACGTTTCCGGCGAGGTCGGTCGCGCTCGACCAGAATCGAGAGGCTACGAACTGCCACAAAACCACAGGATAGGCCGCGTCGTGGGCGGTGGGGGGCACGTTGACCTGAAACGTGGGCTTCGGGAAGGCGGACGGCAGCGGTCCGGTGGTGAAGGTGAGATCGGCGCCCGTGTTCACGAGCGTAGTACCGTTGTATTCCTCCCAGTGCATCAGGTATTCGGTGGACGGATACATGCCGGCGACCAGCACGTTCGCGCTTTGCGGCGAGCAGGGCACCATATTAGTGGTCATCGAAGTTGACGAGCTGGCCGGGCGAAAGCGAACCAGCATTTGATGACCCGTCGCGCACGGCGGCCCGCTGAACAAGGCAACCAGAGAGTTGGGGGTCGCGTTGACGGCCCCCGCGGCCAGCGGAGCGGTGACCCAGGGTTGCAATGTGAAACTAACGGACACTGGCGCAAAGAGGACGTACGGCGTAGTAGTGGTGTCGCGCACAATCACGCTGACCTGGTAGGCACCCTCGACGGTGTGCGGTACCCAGGTAAAGACGGCGGTGGGGCTGAAGTCGCGGACGATCTGCGCCTGGCCACTGTAGGTGACGCGGAATTGATAGCCATAGGTGTGTCCCGTCGGGGCATTTAGCACCGCCGCCGTCCAGGTCACCTGAGTGCCGAGCATCTGTGGACTCGCTACGCTGGGGGTCAGGGTCACGGAAGGAGCCAGGGCTCGCCCCACAGAGGGCAGTCCAACCATCACGACAAACGCGAGCGTAACTAAACAAAGTTTGCGGAACATTACCCAGTTGCCGAGCCTGGCCACAATACATGTACGCATTGCATCCCCACTTCCTGTTTAAGGTTTCGCTTGGCACGAGCGCCAAAGGGCAAGGTGCTACGCGATGAAAATTCGTTGCGATAAGCCGCTTTCGCCGGCGACTTCATAACGAAGCAATTATTAGCTACCCAAGACCAGATAGTTATCAGCTGCGGATCCTTACTATTACCAAAAAGATGACATTAGTACTCGGGCACTCTTCTATGCCGCGAGTCTTACATTGTCAAGATAATTTTTAGAAACAGTGCTCTTGGACTTGAGGGATTTAATGAAGAATACAGTTAATGTTAGAGGCTAAGCAGCTTCCATCAGGCCAGGCGCGTGACCCACGGATGCTCCGAAATCCGCAAATGGCGTACCTGCGTTTCTAAGGTCACGCAGGCGCGTGAGGTACACTTCAGCCCAGAGTCTTCCCGTCGATTTTTGGAGTTTTCTGCTTGAAAGTGCTTTGTTCGATCCTTCTTCTTGCCGCAGTATCTCTTTCTCAGGAACCAGCCCTTCATTCCCAGACCAGGCACCCTCTTACCGTCGAAGAGATCTGGGGGCAGCCGAGCCCGACCGGTGTTCCTCCGCAAGGCATTCAGTGGGCGCCGGACGGCGGCCGCGTGACCTATCTCTCGCCCGACTCCGATTTGATGCAGGTGCTGCCGACCTCTGGCGAGACAACCACCCTCATCAACCATGCCAAGCTAAGCGCGCTGGGCTCTTCTCCTCTGGACGAGAAGGACAAGGACCATCGCGCACGGTACGGCATGGCGAGCTATCTCTGGGCGCCGGATTCGAAACACATCCTCTTCGACAGTGGAGGCCAGCTTTTTCTCTACAGCCTCGACAATGGGACGGCCATTGATATCGCATCGACCGGTGAGGAAAGCGGGGACGACCCCAAGTTCTCTCCCAATGGCCAGTTCGTCTCGTATGTGCGGAACCATAACCTGTTCGTGCATCGATTCAAGGACCAGGCCTCGGAAGTCCAGCTCACGACCGCCCATGACGACACGCTGCTCAACGGGGAAGTCGACTGGGTCTATTTGGAAGAGCTAGATGTGCGGAGCAATTATTTCTGGTCGCCGGACTCGGCGCGCGTCGCCTTTCTGCAGATGAACGAGGCGAACGTGCCCGAGTATCCGATTACCGATTGGATTCCGCTGCATGCGACGGTCGATAAGCAGCGCTATCCGCAGCCGGGCGACCCGAACCCTGTGGTGCGTGTCGGCGTTATCAAGGAACAAGGCAGCAAGGTCGTCTGGATCAAACTTCCGATCGCCGATGGCGACGACTATATTCCGCGATTTGGCTGGATCGATCCGGAGACGCTGTGGATCGAGACGCTCGCCCGCGACCATAAGCATCGCAGCATTTATTTCGCCGATGCCCAACACGGTCAGGCGAAGCTGGCTTATAGCGAAACCGATGAGAAGTTCTTCGACGATAAATACGATGTGGAGTTCATTCCTGGCGAGTTCTATCTGACCAGCTGGCGCGATGGGCACACGCATATCTATCGGTATGGGTTTGACCAAGGCCATCCGATGGGCGGGGAAGGTGCTTCACCTGTTGCTCGCCTGCTCAACCAGGTCACGAGCGGCGACTACGAGGTTTTGAGCATCGAGTCAATACTCGACGCTTCGAAGACAATCTATTACGTCTCAAATGAAGGCGACCCGTTGCGGGCACAGGTCTGGTCGATTAAGGCGGATGGCACGGGCAAGCAAAAACTCTCGACCAGCGCTGGAGTGCATGAGCCGAAATTTGCTCCGTCGAGTCCGACATTCGTCGATGGCGCATCTGACCGGGTGACTCCGCCGCAGTACAGCGTCTGTCACGGTTCCGAATGCAAGGCCTTCTTTACCTCGAAGCCGCTCGATATTGGTGAGTTGACGCCGGCAGAGTCGCTCCAATTGACGGCGGCCGACGGCAAGACTACGCTCTACGGCTATCTACTGCTGCCGCCGGGACAGACGGCGGCGGCCAGCGTGCCATTGATTGTGAATCCTTATGGCGGGCCGGGCGTGCAGACGGTTACCGACGCCTGGGACGGAACGCAAAACCGTTTATGGGATGAGTTGCTGCTGCAACATGGCTTCGCGGTCTTGCATGTCGATAATCGCGGGATGGCGGGGCGTGGGCGCGATTTCGAACAGGCTTGTTATCACAACTTCGGCCCGATCCAGTTGGCCGATCAGCTTGCGGCGCTCGACCAGGTGCTGGCGAAATATCCGCAGCTCGACAAGAACCGGCTGGGCTGGTGGGGATGGAGTTGGGGCGGTACGTTCACTCTGAATGCGATGACCCACTCGGATCGCTTTCGCGCCGGAGTCTCGGTCGCTCCGGTGACCGACTGGCACAACTACGATTCGATTTATACCGAGCGGTACATGGGGCTTCCGGCGGAGAACGCCGATGCCTATCGCGACCAGTCGGTGACGACTTCGGCGAAGGACCTGAAAGGACATCTGCTGATAGCGCAAGGCACTGGAGATGACAACGTACACTTTGCGAACTCGATCCAGTTCATCCAGAAGCTGATTGACGCGAACCTGCCGTATGATTTCCAGGTTTATCCGCGCAAGACGCACTCGATCGCGGGGCCGGAGGCGCGGACGGCGCTCTTCAACCGGATACTGGCGCAGTTTGAGATGTATTTGCAGAAGCCCCCTGAGACTCCGAAATGAAGCATCCAGCCGAACGCGCGGACACTCATGACTTAGTCCGCGCCCGTGCAACGATTGGCGATTTTGAGCTGATGGTGCTGAGTGACGGCCCCTATTTTCTGGATGGCGGGGCGATGTTTGGCGTCGTCCCCAAGCCGATGTGGGAGAAGCGCGCTCCGGCGGATGAATTCAATCGGATACTGCTGGGGACGAATACGGTGGTGGTTCGGACTGGGAAGCATACGGTGGTGATCGAGACCGGCATCGGTAACAAGCTTCCACCCAAACTGCGGGAAATCTTCGATGCGAAGGAGCGGCTGCCGGCTTCGTTCGCGGCGGCTGGCATTGCGCTCGAAGAAGTCGACATCGTCATCAACACGCATCTACATTTTGACCATTGCGGATGGAACACGACACTGACCCCCCGTGGCAAGGTTGTCCCGACGTTTCCGAACGCGCGCTACTTAGCGCATCGCGGCGAGGTCGAGCATGGGCATCTGCAACTGGAGCGGGACGCGGTCAGCTATATGAGCGCTAACTATGATCCGCTGGTTGAGAGCGGGCAGATGACTCTTCTCGATGGCGGGGTCGGTTCTGTAACTGAGATTGTTACAGGAATTTCGGTGGAGGTGTATCCGGGACATACGGCGCAGCTGATGGCGGTGAATATCGACTCCAATGGTCACCGTGGCTGTTACATATCGGATTTAATCCCGACCAGCGCGCATCTGGACCCGACCTGGGTGATGGGATATGACCTTGATCCGGTGACTTGTATTGAGCAGCGCAAGCGGTTTTTGGCGCGAGCGATTCCGGAGCATTGGCTTGTTCTGTTTACCCATGACCATCATGTGCCGATGGGCTACATCGGTGTGAATGAGAAGGGGAAGGCGGTGATGAGGGGCTAGGGATTAGGGACTAGGGACTAGGGAATAGGAAATAGGAAATAGGAAGCGGTTGAGGACGCTGGATCTGCGTGCGCCCACCCTACGCGATGAAGCTGCGTAGGATGGGGCACCCCAAATGGGTCCAGAGCCCGAACCGGTTCGATTCGAGGCGGCTGCTTTGGTTAGTCGCCGGTGTGGGCCAGTTGTCTGGCGTGGGAGTGTGCCGGCGTCGGCGCGGCTTTGGCGCTTGTTGACGACCCCAATACTGTTGCGAGCTTGGGGGCGTCGGGCGATCCGAGACCGGTGCACGGGTCCCAGCCGGGGCCTGCTTTCCAGGCGCCGTTGCTTCCCTCGGTGATGTCGTGGAAGCCGTTTTCCGCCGCCTTGTAGATGGCTGGGTTGATGAAGCCGAGGTTACTGCCGCGCTGCTGGTTGAGCAGGGCGATTAGCGCGGCCCACAGCGGAGCGACGGCGCTGGTACCGCCGACGACTTCTTCCTGGCCGTCGAAGCTGACGTTGTAGCCGGTCTCCGGCGAGGCGTCTCCGGCAACGTCGGGAACGCCGCGTCCGCCAGCCTTTGTTGACGGCTTGGGGACCTTCGCGTTTGCCTGCCAGGTGGGCAGGGTGAAGTGGGCGCTCACGCCGCCGCCGCTGGCGCCGCCTTGCGGCTGATCGTTCCAGACGATCTCCTGCGAGATAGTGCTCCCGGATCCGGTCAGTCTGGTCCCGCCGCAGCCGAGTACGTGGGGACTGGAGGCGGGGAAGTTGACGTTATTGCCGTTGCCGCCGTCGGTCGAACCATTGTCTCCGGAGGCGACGGTAATGGTGATGCCCAGCGCCGCCGCCGATTGACAGGCTTCGTCGAAGGCAGTGAGAGTCTGCGCGGTGTAGTTCGATTCCGCGCTGCCCCAGCTGATGGAAATGACCGAGGGCGGACCATTGTGCGTGTCGTGCAGCGCGGTGGTCAGGGCGTCGAGAAATCCCTGGTTGGTGTTCGGCGTAAAGTAGACGGCGATGTTGGCTCCGGGAGCAATCGATCCGGCGACTTCGATATCCAGGGCGACCTCTCCGTCGGCGCCGTTGGGGTTGCCGGGCGAATTGGCCCCGCCGTCGACGGAAATCGCGGTCACCTTAGGATGTACGACGCCAAGCTTGGTGAAGTAGGCGCTTAGCTCGCTGGCGTGGTAGCCGCCGCCGAGCTCGATGATGCCAATGGTCTGCCCCTGGCCGTTGACTCCGGTGGGAAAGCCGTAAAGCTGGGCCACTTGCGGCGGATTGAAGGAAGTGGGCTGCGCGGGAGAGGGCTTTTTCTTTTTCTTGTGGTCGTAGATGCGGAAATGGGGCTTAGCGATGGGGTGGTTATCGAGTCCGAGAACGGCCTCGACCGGCTCGGCGTGCTCCTGGGTCATCGAGATAGTGCCCACGTAGCTGTGGAACTTCTGGCCTTCGCGCTCGTAGTCGTTCAGGGTTACACCGAAGGCGTGCTCAATCTGGTTGATCGGGCCGCGCATCATGATGGTGCGCCGCGCCAGGCTGGATGCCCCTTCGTCGACGGTGAGGCCGTTCTTGTGGGCAAATTCGCGCAGATGGTCGAAGCTGGAGCTGTCGGCGGCGTATTTGTCCGCGAACTCCTGCTGGCTGACATGCCGGCTGCCTAATTGTTCAAGGTTGAGAGGGTTTTTGCGCTTCACGATGACGGAAACGCTGATAACGCGGTTTGGGTCGCTCTTGCCCGCGACGGAAGCGCCAGGATGCGCGCTGCGCTCGCTCATTGGGAAAGATACCCGGGATTGGCCATGCTGATTCTGCTTTGCCATAGATACCTCGACTTGCTTTGGGTTAGCGGTTAATGCCGCAATGCTGACGAGATAGTGCGCCAAGCGGTCGCGGCGTTTCATACAAAGACGCGATATTCACTTTTTTCGCGCGTCGAAAGGTTGTAAAGGAAATTGCTCTCGACAATAGACCTATCCGTACGCAACTTACAGGGGAATGTTCCCGTGCTTTTTGGGCGGGTTCCGGTCTCGTTTGCCGTCCAGCATTTCCAGCGCGGCAATCATACGCCGCCGAGTCTCGCGCGGTCGAATCACCGCGTCAACGTAGCCCCGTTCAGCAGCGATGTAGGGGTTCGCGAACTGCTCGCGGAATTCCTGGACCTTGTGTTTCCGTGCGTCGGCGAAGACTTCGGCCCTACGTTCCGTCGTCAGCGGGCCTTCGGTGGCCTCGGCTTCTTCGATGATTGCAGCGAGTTCGCGGCCGTAGACGATATTCACCGCTCCTTCGGCGCCCATGACGGCGATCTCCGCTGTCGGCCAGGTGAGGTTAAGGTCGGTGCGGATGTGCTTTGAGCTCATGACGCAGTAGGCTCCGCCGTAGGCCTTGCGGGTAATCAAGGTGATTTTTGGCACCGTGGCCTCGGCGAAGGCGTAGAGCAGCTTGGCGCCGTTGCGGATGATGCCGCCGTGCTCCTGCTGGACGCCGGGGAGGAAGCCGGGGACGTCTTCCAGGGTGATCAGCGGGATATTGAAGCAGTCGCAGAAGCGGACGAAGCGCGCGGCCTTGACGCTGGCGTGGATGTCGAGGACTCCGGCGAGGAAGGCGGGCTGGTTGGCGACGATGCCGACCGGGCGGCCATTCATGCGGGCGAAGCCGACAACGATGTTGCGGGCGAAGTGTTCGTGGACCTCGAAGAAATAACCTTCGTCGACGATGTGCTCGATGACCTCTTTGATGTCGTAGGGCTGGGAGGGATCGAGGGGCACGATGGTGTCGAGCTCGGCGTCGGCGCGGTCGGTGGGGTCGGAGCAGGCGCGCCTCGGCGGGTCGTCGACGTTGTTCGACGGTAGGAAGCTGAGGAGTTCGCGAATCATCGCCAGGCAATCGGCATCGTCGTGGGCCATGAAATGGGCGACGCCGGAGACTTCGTTATGAGTCGTTGCGCCGCCTAACTCTTCCTTGGTCACCTCCTCGTGGGTGACGGTCTTGATCACGTCGGGCCCGGTGACAAACATGTATGAGGTCTTGTCGACCATCAGGGTGAAGTCGGTGATGGCGGGGGAGTACACGGCTCCGCCAGCGCAGGGACCGAGGATGGCGGAGATTTGTGGGACGACTCCGCTGGCGAGGGTGTTGCGGAGAAAGATGTCGGCGTAGCCGGCGAGCGAGACGACGCCTTCCTGGATGCGCGCGCCGCCGGAGTCGTTGAGGCCGATGATGGGCGCGCCAACGCGCATGGCGGTGTCCATGATCTTGACGATCTTGGCGGCGTTGGTCTCGGAGAGGGAACCGCCGAAGACTGTGAAGTCCTGGGCGAAGACGAAGACCACGCGACCGTCGATGCGGCCGTAGCCGGTGATGAAGCCGTCGCCGAGAATACGCTTGTCTTCGGAACCCATGCCGAAGTCGGTGCAACGGTGGGTTACGAATTTGTCGGTTTCTTCGAAGGTGCCTTCGTCGAGGAGGAGCAGAACGCGTTCGCGGGCGGAAAGCTTACCTTCGCGGTGCTGGCGTTCGCGGCGTTCTGCGCCTCCACCCTCTTCGGCCAGAGAGTTGCGGCGGTCGAGTTCCAGGGTGGGGTCGGAGGCAGCTGGGATGGTTGGTTCGGGCATCGAGATGGATTATAGACAGGCGGCGTTCAGGACGGTTTCGCACTCTCTCCTTGACAACTTAGGAGTGAGGCGTTTACCCTCCTAATCAACTTAGGGATAAGACCAAGGGGGAAGTAGTGAACGACCAGGCTCAAATCCTTCCGGGGACGCTCGATTTGCTGATTTTGAGGGCCGTTTCGCTTGGCCCGCTGCATGGCTATGGGATTCTTCTGCGGATCGGGCAAATCTCCGGGAACGCGTTGCTGATTGAGCAGGGCGCACTCTATCCGGGACTCTTTCGCCTGGTGCGCCAGGGGTTGCTCAAGGCGAGTTGGGGGACATCAGAGAACAATCGCCGGGCCAAATTTTATGAACTTACCAACACCGGTCGCAAGCGCCTGCAGGAAGAGACCGACAATTGGAATCGGCTTGTCGCCGCGATTGGGTCGGCACTCTCGATGCAACCGGAGGAAGTATGAAACTCTTCGATTCGATTCGATTCCGCGCAGCCGCTTTTTTCCGGCCCTCTAAAGTGAACGCTGAAATGGAGGAGGAGCTTCGCAGCCACATCCAGCATCGCGCCGACGATCTGGAACGCTCCGGCATGGCTCGCGCCCAGGCGGAACGCCGCGCGCGGATCGAGTTTGGCGGGCGCGAGAAGTACAAAGAGGAGATCCATGAAGCGCTGGGCGGCAACTTCTTCGAGACCCTTGTGCAGGATGTGCGCGTTGGCGCTCGGACATTATTGAAGTCGCCGAATTTCACGGTTGTAGCGGTGCTGACACTGGCCCTGGGAATCGGGGCGAACGCGATTGTCTTCAGCGTGCTGAATGCGCTGATTCTGCGGCCGCTGAATCTGCCTGGGGCGCAAAACCTTTACATGATCGAGTTTGGCCAGGGCAGCCAGGAGAGCTCCCCGATGCAGTCGTATCCGGACTATCGCGATCTGCGCGACCGGAACCGGGTCTTCGACGGATTGATCGCCTACGACATCGACACAGCGGGCCTGGACACCGGCGGCAACCCGTCTGCCACTTGGCTCTACAAGACGAGCGGAAACTACTTTGATGTATTAGGCGTTCAGCCCTATCTTGGCCGCTTCTTTCACAGCTCCGATGAGCACGGGCCCAACAGCGCTCCGTATATTGTGCTCAGCTATGCATTCTGGCAGAGTCGCTTCAACGGCGATAGTGGAGTACCGGGACGCACCGTACTGCTGAACAAGCATCCTTACACCGTTCTGGGCGTAGCGCCCCAGGGTTTTCGTGGGACTGAGCTCTACTTCTCTCCCGATTTCTGGGTACCGAAGGTAGACGAGGAGCAGGTGGCTGGCTCAAGCGACCTCGAAAACCGCGGTGCTCGCGGTACCTGGCTGGTAGGCAGATTGAGGGCCGGAGTGACCCCGGCGCAAGCTGTTTCCGACTTGAATTCCATTGCTGCTTATCTCGCCAAGACCTATCCCAAAGAGGATGGGCGAACGAGCTTTTCCCTGGTTCGGCCCGGTTTGCTCGGCAACATGCTTGGACGTCCGGTCCGCGCCTTCGTGACCGGGCTGATGTTGCTGGCGGGGTTGATTCTACTGGCTGCCTGCGCCAATCTGGGTAGCCTCTTCGCCGCTCGCGCCGCAGACCGGTCGAAGGAGACGGCGCTTCGCCTTGCCCTTGGATCAAGCCGCAGACGCGTGCTCCGCCAGATGTTGACCGAAGCGGTGCTGGTCTCGATCACCGGCGGAATCGCGGGTGTTCTGGCCAGCGTGGTGTTGCTGCGCTGGCTGAGTGCATGGCAGCCGGTAACCGATATACCGATTAATGTACCGGTGAATCCCGACCTGAAGGTCTATGCGGTGGCATTGCTTCTCGCTTTGGCCAGTGGATTTCTCTTCGGCATTGTCCCGGTGCGTCAGGTGCTCCAGGCCAATCCTTATCAAATCGTGAAATCCGGATCGACGAGCGCGACCGGGCGGCGGTTTACAGCGCGCGACCTGCTGCTCGTCCTGCAGATTGCAGTCTGCGCAGTGCTGGTGACCGCTTCGCTGGTCGCGGTGCGAGGTATGGCGCGCTCGCTGCATAGCAACTTCGGTTTCGAGCCGCAAGGCGCAGTGCTCGCGAACACCGACCTGGACATGGCCGGATATAGCGGCGATCGCGTATCTGAAATGCAGCGGCGCATGCTCGATACTCTCGAGACGCTGCCCGGAGTAACGGCTGTGGGGCTGATCGACCGGCTGCCGCTGGCACTGGAATGGGATGACGAGGCAATCTTCAAAGAAAACGCATCCGACCTGAGGCTGTCGAATGAAGCGGCTGAGGCGGGGATGCAATCGGTATCTCCGGGATATCTTCACGCGGCGGGCACGACTCTGCTGGCGGGAAGAAACTTCACCTGGCATGACGACAAGAATTCGCCCCGCGTGGCAATCGTGAACCAGGAGTTTGCCCGCAAACTCTTTGGCTCGGAAGTGGCCGCAATGGGAGGATATTTCAAGAAGATGGATGGGACCCGCATCCAGGTAGTGGGCATCGTCGAAGACGGCAAATACAAGACCATCACGGAAGATCCGGAGCCAGCGGCATTTTTGCCGATACTGCAGGCGCCGTCGAGTTCAACCTGGCTAGTGGTGCGTTCGAAAGAGGACCCGCAACAACTGGCGGCGGCGATGCGCGGGGCGCTGCGAAATCTGGATGAGGCCGTGCCTTTCAGGATCAAGACTTGGGACAGGCAGCTGGACAGTGCCCTGTTTGCCTCACGCGTAGCGACAGTGTCGCTTGGGGTGTTGGGCGGACTGGGCGCGATGCTGGCGGTGACGGGAATCTTCGGCATGGCCTCGTATTCGGTGAGCAAACGGCTGCGAGAGTTGGGAATTCGCATCGCACTCGGCGCACGGCGCAAGGAAGTCCTCGGGTCGGCGCTGGGACGGGTGCTTCGACTGCTTGCGGCCGGTTCGGCGGCGGGTTTGCTTCTTGGGTTAGCGGCGACCAAGGTGCTGTCGTTCATCGTGTATCAGGCGACGCCGCGCGATCCTGTCGTGCTGGTTGGCGTTGTGGTGACCATGCTGTTGCTGGGGCTGCTGGCGGCGTGGATTCCGGCGCGGCGGGCGCTGGCTGCCGATCCTTTGATGTTGTTGCGTGAAGAGTAGGGAACTCGAACGCTGGAATTTCGGTTTAGGTCTCTTTCGACAACTGGAGGAAGTATGAATGTCCTCGATTCGCTTCGCTTCCGCATCGCAACTCTCTTCCGCCGCTCACAAATTAGCGCGGAGGTGGAGGAGGAACTGCGCAGTCACATCCAACATCGCGCAGATGACCTGGAGCGCTCCGGCTTAAGTCGTGCCGAGGCCGAACGGCGTGCGCGGATTGAGTTCGGCGGACGGGAGAAGTACAGACAGGAAAGCCACGAGGCTCTGGGCGGCAACTTCTTTGAGACGCTTGCTCAAGACCTTCGCTTTAGCGTGCGGGTTTTGCGCAAGTCGCCTGGATTTGCGCTCGCTGCTATTTTGACGCTGGCCCTGGCGATCGGCGCGAATGCCGTGGTGTTCAGCATCATGAATGCGTTTCTGATTCGACCGCTGAATGTGCCTCATGCGGACAGCCTTTATGCCATCTTCCACAAGCCCGATGATGACGCCCACGAATCGTATCCCGACTATCGCGATCTGCGCGAGCGCAGCACCCGCAGCTTCGAGGACGTGATGGCCTACAACATCGGAGAGGTGGGGCTGGATACGGGGGCGAATCCGTCGCAGGTGTGGATCGAGGAAGCGAGTGAGAACTATTTCGACGCGCTCGGTCTTCAGCCTTATCTTGGCCGCTTCTTCCATGACTCGGACAATCATGGCGCCAACAGCGCTCCTTTCATTGTGCTCACCTACGCGTTTTGGCAGTCTCACTTTCAGGGCGATCCGGGGGTAGTGGGTCACGTTGTACGTTTGAACAAGCTTCCGTTTACGATCATCGGCGTCGCGCAGCCCGAGTTTCATGGGACACTTCTATTCTTCAATCCGGATTTCTTCACGCCGCTTGTCGATGACCCGGAACTGGGAGGGGACCCGGTTAATCCGGACGCCGGTCTGGACAAGCGTGGGAACCGGTGGATTTTTATGGCGATGGGTCACCTGAAGCCGGGAGTCACCCAGGCGCAGGCGATCTCAGATCTGAACTCGACGGGCGCTTACCTGGAGAAGACCTATCCCAAAGACGAACCGAAGATGACTTTTACCCTGAATCGTCCGAGCCTTTATGGCGACTATGTTGGCCGTCCGGTGCGTGAATTCTTGACAGGATTGATGCTGCTGGCGGGGTTGATTCTGCTGGCCGCTTGCGCCAACCTGGGGAGCCTGTTCGCGGCGCGGGCCGCCGACCGCTCCCGGGAGGTCGCTTTGCGACTCGCGCTTGGATCGAGCCGGAGACGTATTCTGCGGGGACTCTTCACTGAAGCCATCCTGATTGCGCTTGCCGGCGGCGTGGTCGGATTACTGGGCAGCGTGGCGCTGTTGCACGGATTGAGCGCATGGCAACCAGTTTCCAGGTGGCCTCTCCAACTGAATGTGAACCCCGACGCAAATGTGTATCTGGTAGCGTTGCTGCTGGCGGTTGTCAGCGGAATACTGTTTGGCGCGGTCCCGGTGAGGCAGGTGCTTCGCACCAATCCGTATGAGGTGGTGAAGGCGGGATCGAGCGGAATCATCGCGGGGAGTGCGAGGCGACGGGTTTCGGTTCGAGACGTGCTGCTCGTCGTGCAAATCGCGATCTGCGCCGTGCTGGTTACGGCTTCGATGGTGGCGGTCCGGGGACTGGCTCGGTCACTTCACAATGACTTCGGTTTCGATGTGCAGAACACGATGCTTGTGAGCACGGACCTGAGCATGGCAGGTTACAGCAGCGATCGAGTGCCCGCGATGCAGAAGCGTTTGGTCGAAGCCGTGGCGGCAATTCCCGGCGTACAGTCTGTGGGCCTGGCTGACACGGTGCCGCTAGGGGATGGCGCGACGGACTCGAATGTCTTCACCGACGACGCGACGGACCTGAGGCCATCGAACGCGGTCGCGGACCCGGTTATTTATAAAGTCTCTCCCGAATACTTTCAGGCGGCTGGCACGGTATTGCTCTCTGGAAGGAACTTCACGTCGCATGATGACAAGAATTCGCCGCGTGTAGCGATCGTCAATCGGGCATTTGCGAAGGTAGTCATGGGCTCGGATGCAAATGCAGTCGGCCGATTGTTTAAGCTGCCGGACGGGACTCGCATACAAGTCATCGGTATAACGGAAGACGGAAAATATACCAGCCTCACGGAAAAGCCAACGCCCGCGATGTTTTTTCCCATCCTGCAATCACCCACGCCCTCGACATCTCTCGTGGTGCGCTCGAAGAGCGATCCCCAGCGGTTGGAGACGGCCTTAAGGACTAAGCTGCGGCAAATGGATTCAGCGCTGCCGGTCTACATCGAGACGCGGTATAAAGGGTTGGACGCGATGCTCTTCGGTCCGCGCATGGCGACGATTGCGCTGGGAGTGCTGGGCGTGATGGGCGCGATGCTGTCGCTTACCGGCATCTTTGGCATGGCGGCGTACTCGGTGAGCAAGCGCCTGCGCGAGTTGGGGATTCGGATGGCTCTTGGCGCGCAACGGAAGGAAGTATTACAGGCGGCGCTGGAACGGCCGTTGAAATTGCTGGCATTTGGTTCGGTCGCGGGATTGCTGCTGGGAATTCTGGCGAGCCGAGTCATCGCTCTCATTGTCGACCAGGCGACACCCCGCGATCCGCTAGTGTTGGCCGGGGTTGTTCTGGCGATGTCGCTGCTTGGACTGCTGGCGACCTGGATTCCGGCGCAACGCGCGCTGTCGGTGAATCCACTGATACTGCTGCGCGAAGAGTGAAGTTCAACATCGTCTCTGGAAGACCGGAGGAAGTATGAGGCTTCTCAGTTGGCTTTCAGTCCGCATCAGCGCTCTCTTTCGGCGTTCGCAGCTCAATGCCGAGCTGGACGACGAACTTCGCAGCCACATCCAACATTGTGCCGATGATCTGGAGCGCTCCGGCGTAAATCGCGCCGAGGCCGAACGGCGTGCGCGCATCGAGTTCGGTGGTTATATGAAGTACAAGGACGAAAGCCACGAGGCTCTCGGTAACAACTTTATCGAGATCCTTGTGCAGGATGTGCGCTTCAGCTTGCGCGTGTTGCGCAAGTCTCCGGGATTCGCCATCGCTGCCATCTTCACGCTGGCATTGGCGATAGGCGCGAACGCCGTGGTCTTCAGCATGTTCAACGGATTGGTGCTGCGCACGGTGAATGTGCCGGATTCGCAGAGCCTCTACGCGCTCCAGCGGGGGAAGAATACGTATATCACCAATTCTTATCCCGACTATGTCGATCTGCGCGACCGCAATCGCAGCTTCGATGGGCTAGCGGCTTACACGCTTACGCAAGCGGGCTTGGATACCGGCGACAATCCATCCAGTCCCTGGTTCGATGAGGTGAGTGGGAACTACTTCGACGTGTTGCGCATTCAACCGTATGTGGGCCGTTTCTTCCATGCTGCGGATGAACATGGTCCGAACAGCGCTCCTTATATCGTGCTCGCCTACTCGTATTGGCAGTCTCATTTTCAGGGGGACCGCGGAGTGCTGGGCCGCACCGTCCGGCTCAACAAACATCCCTTCACCATCATCGGCGTGGCCCCGCCGGACTTTCGTGGGACTCTGGTGATTTTTTCTCCCGAGTTTTTTGTGCCGATCGTCAACGAAGAGCAGCTCGAGGGTTGGAGTTACCTGAACGATCGCGGAGCGCAAGGGGTTTTCGAAATACTTGGGCATCCGAAGGCCGGAGTGACTCCGGCGCAGGCGATCGCCGATCTAAACGCAGTTGGTTCTTATCTGGAGAAGAACTACCCCAAAGACGATGCGCAAATGACCTTTTCCCTGGTTCGTCCAGAGATGCATGGCAATTTCTTTGCTCCAGCGATTCGAACGTTTCTGGCCGGACTGATGCTGCTATCGGGCTTGATTCTGCTCGCCGCCTGCGCCAATCTCGGCAGCCTGTTCGCCGCACGTGCCGCCGACCGCGGCCGCGAAGTTGCTCTGCGGCTGGCACTGGGCTCGAGCCGCAAACGAGTCCTGCGCCAACTCTTCACTGAGGCGGTGTTAGTATCGATCGCCGGAGGCACGGCCGGACTGGTGGGCAGCATAGCGCTCCTGCGCGGGTTGAGTGTATGGCAGCCATTTCCCCGGTATCCCATGCATGCGCCGGTGGAACCGGACGCCAACGTTTATATCGTGGCTTTGCTGTTGACGTTGGCAAGCGGATTTCTCTTTGGAGCGGTCCCGGTGAAGCAGATTCTCCGCACCAATCCGTATCAGGTCATCAAATCTGGACCGACGGGCGTGATCGGTGGAAGGGCCGGACGCCGGATCACTCTCCGCGACCTGTTACTCGTTGTTCAGATTGCGATCTGTGGAGTGCTGGTTACATCTTCTATGGTTGCGGTGCGAGGACTAATACGCTCGCTGCACAGCAACTTTGGTTTCGAGCCGCGGAACGCCATGCTGGCAAATACTGACTTGAGTATGGCCGGCTACCCCGGCGACGGTGTGCCGGCCATGCAAAAGAAAATGATCGACGCCATGAAGACGATTCCCGGGGTAAGCTCGGTTGGCCTGGTGGGGCCGTTTCAACCGCTGACGATGGGTGGGATCACACCGATCGTCTTCACCGACCAGACAACCGACCTCAGGCCATCGAATGCCGCGGCTCAAGCGTTCCTGTATAACATATCGCCCGAGTACTTGCGCGCGGCGGGCACCGCCTTGCTGTCTGGGAGAGCCTTCACCTGGCACGACGACCAAAACTCGCCACGCGTCGCCATCGTGAACAAGGAGTTTGCCAACAAGATTTTCGGATCGGTGAGCACTGCGCTTGGCGGACATTACAAGTTAAAGGATGGAACGCGCGTCGAGGTGGTGGGGATCGTCGAGGACGGAAAATACTTCAACCTCGCTGCGGATCCAGAGCCAGCCATGTTTCTGCCAATCCTGCAATCGCCGTCGAGCGAGAGCTGGCTGGTCATTCGTTCGGCCGGGTCGGACCGCGATCCTTCGCAGGTGGCGGCGGCCATCCGGGGCAAGCTGCATGAACTCGATGCCGGCCTTCCGGTTTACATCCAGCCGTGGAGCAAGGAATTAGACGGAGCATTGTTCGCTTCGCGCGTGGCGACGGTCTCGCTGGGGGTGTTGGGCGTGATGGGCGCAATGTTGTCTCTGACCGGCATATTCGGCATGGCGGCGTATTCAGTGAGCAAGCGGCTCAAGGAGTTGGGAATTCGCATGGCGCTCGGCGCGCGGCGGAGGGAAGTGCTGCAGGCAGCGCTGGGACGGCCATTGAGATTGCTCGTCTTTGGTTCGACGGCAGGATTGCTGCTCGGCTTGGCGGCCGCTAAGGTGCTGGCTTTCATCGTCTATCAGGCAACGCCGCGCGACCCGCTGGTATTGTGCGGCGTTGTCCTGCTCATGTTGCTGTTGGGTCTGCTGGCGACATGGATTCCCGCGCAGCGCGCTCTTTCGATAGACCCTTTGAGGCTGCTGCGCGAGGAATAAGAATTCTTGTGTGAAGACTCCGCGTTTAGAGCACAGGCAGGTTGATCGTCTGGCCAACCCGAATCTTGTCTGGGTCGGAGATGCCGTTGGCTTCAGCGATCTTTGTGTATTTGCTCGCTGCGCCATAAAAGCGCTGGCTGATGTGGGAGAGATTATCGCCCGACTTGATGGTGTAGGGCTGCTCGGGGCCGCCGGAGGTGCCAATCTCGTGATGGAGGTCGGAATAGGTCGGGTCTGCCTTCTTGATCTCATCCCAAACCCGATTGGCGACCACCGTCGAAGGCACCCACGCCTTGAGCAACAGCTTATCTCCATCGAGGTCGATCTGGTCGATCTTTGCGCCGAGGTCGGAAAACCCCTGGATGGTGGAAATCACTCCTGCATACTTCTGCTTCAGTTGCTCCAAATCTGCCATGACTCTCTCCTGCCCGCGCTGCGGGCTCTGTGTGGTGATTGGTGGTTCTCGGAACTTATCCCTGTTGCTGGCTCTTGGCGATATGAGATGCGGCTAGAGCCAATGCCGCAGCGCCGAGTGCCTGGATCATCTGCGGATGAGCGGAGTAAACTTCGCTGATCTTGTCGATGATCGACGGGTCTTGCTTTTCGGCGTGCTCGGCGAGTGCCTGGACTTCTTCCGGATTGACCGAAGCGGCTTGCTCTGGCGTGATTGTTCCCGGGGAGCTACCCAGAAGCCCGGCCAGCGAGGAACCGCCGCCAAGCTTCGCCAGAATCGCGGGACCGGCCGCTGCCATCAGGGCATTCAAGACGTTGGCCTGCTGCGAACCGTTGCTGTTTGCGAACAACTGCGAAGCCTGCTGTGCGAAGGGTGCTGTTTCGCTGGAACGGAAGACCTCCGCGAGCCCACTTGCAATCGACGATTGTGGCGCGGCACCCAGTAATTGCTCGGCGCTGGCTCCGCCTTCTCCACTGCTGAATTGTTTGACTAAGTCTCCCAGTCCAGAAAAGAAATCCCATTTGACTCTCCTTGCCGTTCACGATGGCGCTAGTCAACCCGCAACTGAGCATACGGCCTCAGGCGTAGACCCTCAATGAAAATGCTGTAAACGTGATGGTATTGCGAGAATGGTCAAAAACGGGATCAGAGGTGGAGGAGTATTGCTGGATGGTCTAGCGCGGCGGAGAGAACAAGATAGCACCTTGCGCGTCGTCAATTCAGGTATTCGACGCGCCCGCCTGGCTACGCGATGGGTCTACAAGGCTGCTCAGTAGACTTGCCTGCCGAAGAGCCTGTCTTTCTCTTTGCAGGGAGTGGTTCCGCAACCGAAAGCGCAGACCACAAAAAGCGCGATTCCGAAGATGGCCAAGCCTAGCGGCACCCAAATTCCCATTGCGTGGAGCCAAATCATCAGCGCGTGCAATTTCAGGGAAAACATAATGCTCAACCTGCGCTCTTAGACGGATGAATCTTTTCCGGGGTTGCCGGCATCCGCCTCTGGGAATAATCATGGCATTGTTTTTCCGGGAAAGAAAGGCGAAACTTTGGGAGACATGGGGGCCCCGTGGAGAATGCAGTTTCCAACGTCCCAAATGGGCCACGCGTGGCCTGGCTTTTCCTGGACCTGAACTCCTACTTTGCGTCGGTCGAGCAGGAGCTGCAGCCCCGTTTGCGCGGGCTCCCGGTGGCCGTCGTTCCGCTCTTTGCCGATACAACCTGTTGCATTGCCGCGAGTTATGAGGCGAAGGCCTTCGGGGTTCGCACCGGGACCACGGTGGGCGATGCGAAACGGCTCTGCAAGGGAATTGAGCTGATCGAGGCGCGTCACGAGGTTTATGTCGAATATCACCACAAGATCATTGAGGCGGTCGAGACCTGTGTTCCGGTGACCGCCGTCATGTCGATCGACGAAATGGCGTGCAGGCTCATCGGACGGGAACAGCCATTGCTGGCAGCTCTCGACCTCGCGCGGCGGGTCAAGCAGACGGTTCGCGAACGGGCCGGTTCAACCCTGCGCTGCTCGGTTGGACTCGCGCCGAACCGATATCTGGCGAAGATTGCTTCTGATATGGAAAAGCCTGACGGCCTGGTCGCGCTTACTCCCGATATTTTGCACGCGGCGCTGAGTGGGCTGACGCCCCGCGACCTGCCCGGGGTCGGCGCGCGTATGGAGAAGCGTCTGCACGAGTGCGGGATTCGCACCATGGAGCAGCTGTTGAAACTTGGGCGCGAAGAGATGAACTCGGTCTGGGGCGGGGTTGGCGGGGAGAAGCTGTGGCACTGGCTGCGCGGCGAGGACTTCAACGATTCCGAGCTGGAACATCAGAAATCCATCAGCCAATCGCACGTGCTTTCGCCGGATTTGCGGAATATAGAGGGTTCCTATGCGGTGCTCCACAAACTGTTGCACAAGGCGGCGATGCGGCTGCGTTCGGCGCGGTTGTGGACAACCCATCTCACGCTGGTGATCAAGTTCGCGGTGCCGAAGGCCTCGGCCACCAAGCAGCATCTTTCGGGAATTCCCCAGAACGCCTGGTCGAAGGGAACTACGCTGATCGAGTGCCAGGACAATCAAACCCTGATCGAAGGATTGCAGAAGCTCTGGGGCCAGCGCCCGCAGAGCGCCGGCTATGAGAAGCCGTTTTTTGTCGGGATCGCTCTGGGAAATCTAGTTCCGGATCACCTACATACATTGAGCTTGTTCTCAAGTTTGGAGAGCGAGACGCGACGGGCGCGAATTTCGAACACCATGGACTCGCTGAACCTCAAGTATGGGACGCACACGGTGATGGCCGCAAGCATGCTGCTGGCAGGAGCTGCGGCTCCGACGCGAATTGCGTTTACGAGCATTCCGGACTTGTTTTGATTGGGGAACTAACGCTGGAGGAGCCAGATGGAACAACGCATTAGCATCGTCACTATCGGCGTGACCGATCTCAATCGCAGCAGGGAATTCTATGAGCGCCTCGGATGGCGGCGGTCGATGGCTGAGACTGCGGGCATCGTATTCTTCCAGGCTGGAGGGATGGCGCTTGCCTTGTATCCACGAGAGGAACTTGCGAAGGATGCGAACGTCGCTCCCGAAGGTCAGGGGTTTAATGGAGTGACGCTGGCCTATAACGCTCGCTCTCGCGCGGAGGTTGATTCGGTACTCGCAGAGGCTATTGCTGCGGGTGCAAATATCATCAAACCCGCTCAGGAGGCATTTTGGGGCGGCTACTCTGGGTACTTCGCCGATCCAGACGGGTTTCTCTGGGAGTTAGCCTGGAATCCGTTCTTCCCAATTGCGGAGGATGGGAGCATTCGGATTCCTGATTAGGTCGTACTTTCGATATCGCCCGAAACGGGCTGGAGGTGCCAGGCCAATCAGTTGCCAAAGCCGTCTGCCTCTCCGGTTTAGAATGAAGAGAGTGTCGGCGAGTGTATCCGCCCGCCAATCGATACACCGGCTTCCTACTCTTATGGCTACGATTACAACTCTTGAATCTTCAGCACTCTCTTCCTCTGCCAACAGTTCTTCGCGTAACCAGATTTTTGACGCTTTTCGCCGCTGGGGGTACCTGCAGACGCAGCTCGATCCGCTGGGCCAGTATTTGCCACCGGCGTCCGTGCCAGAGCTAAACCTTGAGGGTCCCGATGCCGATGAGGCGCGTGGCTACTACTGCGGGACCGTCGCCGCCGAGTTTATGCATATTGCCGACGGCGCCCGTCGCACATGGATACAGGACCGACTGGAAGGGCGCCTTGAGACGGGGCGTGGGCCCGATTCCCAGCACACTCTCGAATTGCTGCTGCGCGCGGATCTGTTCGAGCAGGTGATTCAGTCGCGGTATCTCGGCACCAAGCGTTTCTCACTCGAGGGCGTGACCGTGCTTGTCCCCTTTATCGACGAGCTGCTGAATCACGCCGCCGAGCACGGCGCGGTGAGCGGCATCATCGGCATGAGCCATCGGGGACGCCTCAACGTTATGGTCAACGTGGTCGGCTGTGAGGCGGCTGACATCTTCTCCAAGTTTGAGGACGTCGATCCGCGCAGCATCCTGGGCGGCGGCGATGTGAAGTATCACGTTGGCGCTACCGGTGAGTATGAGACCCGGGGCGGCAAGAAGGTCGCCCTCCACCTGGTCTCGAATCCGTCGCACCTGGAGGCGGTCGATCCGGTAGCGGCCGGACGCGCCCGCGCCAAGCAGGTTCGATTCGGTGTGGGCGGCGAAGACAAGCTGATTCCGATTGTGATCCATGGCGATGCCGCCTTTGCCGGGCAGGGTGTGCTGGCCGAAACCATGAACCTCTCGGACGTCGAGGGTTTCTCCATCGGCGGAACGATTCATATCGTGGTGAACAACCTGATTGGCTTTACCGCAGCCCACCATGAGGTGAACTCTTCGCGTTTTGCGACTGATATCGCCAAACGGTTGCCCATACCGGTATTTCACGTCAACGCCGAGGACCCTGACGCCGTGCTGCGTATCGCCGCGCTGACAGCGGAGTATCGTTACACTTTCCACAGCGATGTGGTCGTCGACCTGATCGGCTATCGGCGCCACGGCCATAGCGAGGTCGATGACCCGACCGTCACCCAGCCATTGCGCTACGCGAAGATCAAGAACCATCCGCCGCTCTACCAGATTTACAGCAAACGGATCGGGGCTGACATTACGGAGCGCACCAAAGAGTTGCAGGCTGAACTTATCGAGGCGCAGAAAGAGGCGACGGTTCGGAAGAAGATGCCGGTGCTCTCGCATCTGCCCGCGTATTGGTCTGCTTATTATGGCCGCGGCTACAAACCTGAGTACGAGGTCGAGACCGGACTCACACTCGAAGAGCTTGGCAAGATCAGCGAGGGACTGACTTCGTATCCGGCCGAGTTCCACATCCACGCGAAGATCAAGAAGCTGCTTGAGCAGCGGTTGGAAATGGGTCAGGGGAAGCGGTCTTTCGACTACGGCATGGCTGAGGCCGTCGCCATCGGCTCGCTGTTGAAGCAGCAAGTGCCGGTGCGTCTCACTGGGCAGGATAGCCAGCGCGGCACGTTCAACCAACGGCACAGCGTGCTGGTCGATATTGAGAACGAGCAACGCTTCGTTCCCCTGAATCATCTCGCCGCAGACCAGACAAAGTTTGAGGTCTACAATTCGATCCTCTCCGAAGCCGGCGTGCTCGGCTTCGAGTACGGCTTCAGCCGCGACTATCCCGAGGCGCTGGTGATGTGGGAGGCGCAGTTTGGCGACTTCGCCAACGGGGCGCAGATCATCATCGACCAGTTCATCTGCTCTGGCGAAGACAAATGGGGGCTGCTGAGCGGGGTTGTCCTCTTGCTGCCGCACGGCTACGAGGGCCAGGGGCCGGAACACTCCAGCGCCCGCGTCGAACGCTACTTACAGCTGGCGGCGCATGACAATATGCAAATCTGCCAACCGTCGAACGCCGCGCAATACTTCCACCTGCTGCGTCGTCAGGTGCTGCGCAAATGGCGCAAGCCGCTGGTGGTCTTCACGCCGAAGAGCATGTTGCGGCATCCGGATGCGGTCTCGCCGATTGCCGATTTCACCCGGCCACATTTTATGAACATCGTGCCCGATCCCGAGGTCCGGAACGCCAAGCGGCTGCTGTTGTGCACAGGCAAGATCGGTCATGAACTGCGTATCGAACGCCAGAAGCGGGGAATTGAACACACCGCGATCGTCTTTATCGACCAGCTTTATCCCTGGCCGGAGGCGGAGCTTGAGGCCGAGTTCGAACGCCATCCCGAGGCCACTGAAATCGTCTGGGTGCAGGAAGAGCCGGCCAATATGGGCGCGCTCTCGTTCGTGATGCCGCGGTTGAGGTTGATCGCGGGTTCGCGGCAGGTGTTGAGTGTGAAGCGTTCAGCGGCAGCGAGCCCGGCAACGGGTTCGGCCAAGGCGCATGACCTGGAGCAGGGGACTTTGGTCGATATGGCGCTGGGGCGGAAGGAAGAGTGACAAGGCATATCTACGAAGTCGCTCACAATTCAGGGAATGCTTCGGGCCTGCGGCAATATCCCAGTTATGCTCGTCTTCAATAGAGAATGAAGTCGTGAGCGGGTTGTGAGAAGACGATCGATATCGCCGGGTAAGTCTTTGATGCTTGCGACGCTCCTTTGCGGCACGATCTGTCTTGCGGCACATGCACAATCTGACCCTGTAAAATCGGCCGTCGCGCCATCTTACGGAAGCCTGCTCGCCTCTGAGAAATCTTCTCAGCAGGTTGCGCCGAGCACGGTACCAAATGCTCCTGGACAATCGACAGGCGGGCAGCAAGCCGACGGACGCATTTACGGAACGGTGACCGATCCTCATGGAAATGTCGTTGTCGGGGCCAGCGTTAGTCTCGATGCTGTGTCGTCCAAGGCGCAGCAGACCTTGTTGACGGACAGCTCAGGGGCGTTCACCTTCCCCGATCTCGCGGCAGGAACCTATCGAGTCACGATCACGGCCAAGAGTTTCGCGGACTGGACACAGTCGGACATCGCCTTGTCTGCGGGACAGTACTACAATCTGCCTGAAATTGTGCTGAAGGTTGCACCGACGAACACCAAAGTCGAGGTTGTCTTCACGCCTTATCAGGAGGCAGAAGAGCAGATCAAGGCGCAGGAGCAGCAGCGAATTCTTGCGGTGTTTCCCAACTTCTACACCAGCTACGTCTGGCACGCGGTTCCGATGACCCCCGGTCAGAAGTTTCGGCTCGCGCTGCGAACTTCGATTGATCCGGTGACCTTCGGTGTGGCAGGCGTTACAGCCGGCATCGAACAGTGGCAGAATTATTTCAGTGGATATGGGCAGGGTGCCGAAGGCTATGGCAAGCGTTTTGGCGCGGCGTATGCGGACGACGTGATCGACACTTTCATCGGGAGCGCTATTCTCCCGTCGATCCTGCATCAGGACCCCCGCTACTTTTACAAGGGCACGGGTAGCGTCCCGTCGAGAGCGCTTTATGCTATTTCAACCGTGGTCATTTGCAGGGGCGACAATGGGCATTGGCAGCCAAATTATTCCAACGTGGCCGGCAACTTGATCTCGGCGGGTATCTCAAATCTTTATTATCCGGCGAGCAACCGCAATGGCGCCGCGGAGACTATCGATAATGCGCTCATCAGCACTGCCGAGGGCGCGGCGACCGCGTTGCTGCAGGAGTTTGTGATCAAGAAGCTTTCGCGCGGGGTGCAGCAGCAGCCGCCACCCAGCCCTCAGCCGACTCCGGCGAAGTTGAACTAGTTGGGCAGGGCGGCGCCGGTCGAGATCGGAATAGCTCCGCTAGTCAGCACAAGCACATCTACAGATCTGCTAGAAAGCAATCCCGCAAGATTTATATATCTCGGCGACGTACTGAATGTCCCTCAGGCCCTCTTGTCCGTCCATCTTTGGCTCGGTGTTATTGAGGATGCAGTTTGAGAAATAATCCCCCTCGCGGGTGAACTGGCTGGGGTCCTTGGCTGGGTTCGGCTCATCGAGCTTCTGGCCTCCGTTGAAAGACGCGGTGAGGTGTTGTCCCTGATAAGGAAATGCATTTTCGACATTTACCACGCCTTTTGACCCATGTATGCGGTAGTAGCCGTCCATGTTCGCGCCATAGGTTGTGTTGCAACTAACGACGATGCCTGACGGGAACCTCATTGTCCAGCCGACGTTCTCTTCGACTTCGCTGAAGCGGCCGTCCTTGTCGATCACGGAGGAATAGGCGGATATCAACTGGGGCTCCTCGCCTGTCAGATATCGGCTGGCATTGAGCGAATACACGCCGACATCCATCAGCGGGCCGCCGCCGGCCATCTTCTTGTTCAGACGCCACTGGTTTGGGCGGATGTTGAATCCGTTGGCGCTCTCGATTGCCTGAATGGTTCCCAGCGATCCGTCGCGGATCAACTGGATCGCGCGCAGGTTGGTCGGCTCCAGCTGGCAGCGATAGGCGATCATCAGCTTCACATTGTTGTCACGACAAGCCTGGATCATCGCCTTGCAGTCGTCGACTGAGGTCGCCATCGGCTTTTCGCAGAGGACGTGCTTGCCCGCTTTTGCCGCCCGGATGGTGTATTCGGCGTGCATGTTGTTGGGCAGTGCAATGTAGACCGCGTCGATTGCCTTGTTGTCGCGAATGCTGTCGAAGTTCTCGTAGTTGTAGATCGCACTCGTCGGGACGCCGTACTCGGCGGCCTGCTTCTCCGCCTTGTCGCGGTGACCGCTGACCAGCCCGGTGAGTTTGGACTGCTTCGCGTCTTTCAATCCGGGCATAAAGTGCTGCATGGAGATGACGCCAAGCCCGACCATCGCATAGCCGATGGTGCGATCGGTAGCCTGCTGGGCGTGAAGACGGGGGAGGAACTGGGAAGCAAGACCGGCTCCGGCAAGGCGAGTGAATTCTCTGCGGGTGATGGACATGAGGACCTCTTCGGCGAGAACTGACGAGACGGTCGAGCGACAGTCCGAGTTTCAACAATCGACCAGAGTCGGCTGGCTTCGGCTAAAACTCCAGATACGCCTCATCGACATAGCACCATCCCCAGTTCTCGCCGCGCTCGGCCGATCGCATGACGGGGTGCTTGGTTTCATGGAAGTGCCCAGTCGCGTGCCTGCCTGGTGAGGAATCGCAGCAGCCGACATGCCCACAAACGAGGCACATCCTCAGATGCAGCCATTTGGCGCCGGTTTTGAGACACTCCTCGCATCCCTTGGTGTGAGGTTTGACCTTCTGAATCTGGTCGAGGTGGGAACATGTGGTGGCCATACAACTTAGGATGCTACAGCAAATCGGTCGGACTTAGGGCCCGGCTCCAGTTCTCAGCGCCGGGCGCCACGATATTCACGAGGCAGGGCTGGAGTCCTAGCCGAAGGAGTTGCGGATGAACTGGGCGATCATTCTCCCGCCTTCCTCGGTGTAACGGACTGTCACTCTCGTACCCGGATCGACGTCGAACTTGAAGCCGCTGACCACCCCCTGAGGGGTTTCCGCGCTGGCGTCCCTGGAAATCTCGAAGCTTTCGGTCGAGCCTGCGTCGGTTCTAAGAACGATTTCGTGGTGCTTGTTCTTGACTACAGTTCCCGAGGTCGATTTGAGCGCGGATGGCCCGAAGTCCTTGAGCGCGACGATTGTGCGATTCACAAATCCCATGTCGACATAGTAGGCAACGACATGGTCGCCGATCTTGTTGAAGCTGGCCGGCTCGGTTGTACCATTTCGGACGTCCTTATCGAAGACGAGTTCGGTCTTTCCTCCCTTTTGATATTTGAAGACTCCGGCGGAGTCGTCATTGGTCTTGATCGTGATGGTGTTGTTGGCCGGGTCAACCGAAGTCACAACGCCGGTGACCGCATGCACAATTTGCTGGGCATAGACTGCGGAGCAGCCGGCACTGAGAAGGGCAAGCAGGAAAAAACGTTTCAGCGAGATGTTGGTCATACCGTACCCTTTCATTCTGAGTTCATTCTGAGGATAACGTGCCGAGAGGCTTTTCGTTCAGCGGGCAGAAAGATTCGGGAGCTCGTTGAGCTAGCGAACGCTCTTTGTGCACTCATTCCGGCTGCTTTGATGGAGATTGAGGGCCGAAGGTTGCCTAAATCGCCGACGCTGCCCAAAAAAATCACTTGTGGATGACAGAGCCGGATCAATTTTGTCGCCTTAGTAAATAGAGGTGTATTCAAAGCCCTACGAGCACGTCTGTTGGAGGAACCATGAAGGAGATGTTCAACTCAGCGTCTCTGCCAGAAATATCCAGTTATCTCGCGAGGCCTCAAAATGAACCTTCAGGCATCCGCAGGTCTCCGGGCGCGCAAGTATTGAAGCTAGTTCAAAATCTCGAGCCAAGCAGAAGGACAGGTTTAGTTCGCGACGCCATTGAGTCGTCTGGCCGGAATGTTCTGGCGATTTTGCTGCTGCTCGGTGCGAGCGGTACGCCGCCCGGCGGCGGTCAGTCTCCGAGGGCCGCCGCTCCCGCGACAAAGGATGAAGACGGGGCCCTGAGCGCGCTTCACGTTCACCCGGCGTTGTCGCCAATCGCTGCAGTCAGAGCCGTTATCGTTCAGGAGTTCAGAGCCAATGCCATCCAGGCCTAAGAAAGCGGGACGACCGCCACTCCCAAAGGGGAGGGCAAAGGTGGGCATCCTGCGCGTCCGTGTAACGCCAAACGAACTCAGGAAACTCGCGGCGACGGCGAAGGCGCGGAAGCAAACCGTCTCCGAATTCATTCGAGGCACGTTGAATGCCGCAATGAAGGCGTGACCCGTGGATTTCAAATCAGGGCACTACCCTAAATCATTTTTAACAGACTCCCCTAGCTCTGCCTTCTTCTGAGTCCCTCTGTTGCCCTCACCAAGACAACCCGCTAGAATTCCTTTGATTGGCAATGCGGAACGAATTACTACCGCGGCAACTCGGATTGCTGCCCTTCTCGCGGAACCTCCGGTTGACTGCTTTCTTGGTTGGGAACGATGCAAACCATCCTCACCGCGCAGGACTGGGTCCGGTTGCAGGAGATATTCAGCGCCGCGATCGAATTACCGCCAGCTGAGCGCGCAAGCTTTCTCGACGAAGCCTGCCGGGGTGACCCCGCGCTTCGGCTGAGGCTTGAGTCGCTGCTGCATTCCATCGATGAGGACACCGGGTTTCAGCAAGCCATAGGCCAGGCCGCAGCGAATTCCCTCAATGGATCGGTGCCCGCGATTGGCGACCGCCTCGGGGCATACGAAATAACTGGACAGATCGGACGCGGCGGGATGGGGGTGGTCTATCGCGCCGTCCGGGCCGACGACGAGTACAACAAAGAAGTCGCCATCAAGGTCGCAGCCTTTGGCCTGCTCACCCCCGGGCTGCGGCAGCGCTTCCTCCGCGAGCGCCAGATCCTCGCCAATCTTGACCATCCCAACATTGCCCGGTTACTCGACGGGGGCACTACTTCCGCTGGCGCGCCATTCGTGGTGATGGAGTTCGTCGCGGGCAAACCGATCGATAACTACTGCGCAGAGAATCGCCTAGGGCGGCGGGCAAGAATTAGCCTTATGATCGAGGTCGCCCGGGCGGTGGATTACGCCCACCGGCACCTGGTAGTCCACCGTGACTTAAAGCCGGACAACATCCTTGTGACTCAGGGAGGCGACCCCAAGCTGCTCGACTTCGGCATTGCGAAGGCGCTCAATCTGGAAGGACTCGATGCCGATGGTGCCCAGACACTCGACGCAGCGCGGCTCATGACCCCAGACTACGCCAGCCCCGAACAGGTGCAGGGTGGCGCCATCACCACCGCAACCGATGTCTACCAACTTGGTGTCCTCCTCTATCTGCTGCTAGTGGGAAATCGACCCTTCCGGGCAACGAACGCAAGTATGGCGGAACTGGAACGGGCGATTTGCGAGACTGCGCCGTCGAATCCCGGCCTCGACGCAGATCTCGACCGGATTCTGTTGCAGTCTCTGGAAAAAGAGGCCGCCCGCCGCTACGTCTCTGCGGGAGCGCTGGCCGAGGACCTGCATCGCTATCTCGATGGATTTCCGGTGCAGGCGCGAAAAGCGTCATGGCTTTATTCGACGGGCAAGTTTATTCGCCGCCACCGGCTTAGCGTTGCTGCTGCAAGCGCCCTGGCTTTGCTCCTGGTCGGGGTCAGCGTCGCAATGACGGTGTTGGCGCGACGTGCGAAGCAGCAGGCGCTCGTCGCCTCGCAACAAGCACGCATCGCCAACCAGACAACCGACTTCCTGCTCGGGCTGTTTCAGGCGAACGATCCTAACAACGGTCGCGGCGACAAGATCACCGCCCGAGAGCTACTCGACAAAGGCGCGGCACAACTGAAGAAGTCCGGCGAGCAGGACCCTGTCGTCCGTGTCAAGCTCCTGGATAACTTAGGCGCGATCTACAATGCGCTCGGCGCTTCGCAGCAGGCCAAAGAGATGCTGGAGGAATCAATCCGGCTGCGGGAGACAAAACTTCCCTGGGATGATGTGGCCCTTGCCGACACCCTTAGCAAACTGGGAGTCTGCGAACAGTCGCTCAGCAGCTTTGAGGCAGCGCGCAAGCTTCATGAACGTGCGCTGACAATCTATCGGTCAAGACTACCGGAGGACGACAGTCGCCTGGCGCTCGAACAGTATCATCTTGGTGAGGTCTTTCGTCAGCTGGGCCGCCTTCCTGAAGCCGAAACTTCTCTGCGTGAAGCTGCGGCGCTGAACATCCGCAACCATGGACCTCCAAGCGAGACCTCGGCGATCCTGAGGGAGCTATCGGCTGCTCTCCGGAACGAAGGGAAGTATGAGGAGGCCTATCAGGCAGCAAAAGATTCCAAGGTGTCCGAGTCGGCAACGCTTCGGCCGGGCGACCCCGCAATTTGTGCTTCCTGGGCAACTTTGTCATCGGCCGCATTTAGCTTCGGTCGCCTCGAAGAAGCCGAACAGGACGAACGGAGCGGTCTTGCCGCTTGCCTTCAGAGTTATGAGCCAGGCAGTCCTGAAGTGCAGCAGGCCAGGTACCTACTCGGTGGCTACCTGGGAAACCATGGCGAGTATAAGGAAGCGGAGGTTCAGTTGCGGCAGGCGCTCGCTGGATACAAGAAACTCTACGGCTCCGTGCATCGCATGACGGCTGAAGCCGAGGACGCATTAGGCGTCGTGCTGCGGAAGGAAGGCAAGAATGCGGAAGCCCACGAGGAAGGCGAAGCCGCTCTTCAGACACGATTGAAGGTCATCCCCGATACGCTTCCCGTGGTCATGGGTTGGCGGCATCTCGCCGAGACCGACTACGCCGCGGGAAATCTCAAACAAGCATCGGAACACATAGAGACTGCGCTCCAGATTCTTGGCCGAAAATTCCCAGGGCACAACTCCCATCTGGTTACGACAGAAACCTCAGCAGCCGAGATCGAGGTTGCACAAGGTAATCTCAAAGCGGCGGAGCAGGCAGCTCACCACGCTTTCGACTCCGCAAGAGCCACCCCCCCCGAGGGCCTGATCAATACCGCGTCGGCAGAGTCCACTCTCGGATGGATCTATTACCTTGAAGGACGGATCACCGAGGGCTGCCCGCTACTGCGGCACGCTCTGGCCAGCGACGAGGCCACCTACGGCCCCACGACAGGTATTACTGCGCAGGTGGGCATCCGTCTGGCGATTTGCGATGAGAAGGGTGGACGGCAGGAAGAAGCCGACGCGCTGGTCCGTAAATACCGTGCCACACTTCTGGCCTCCCCTGACGGAACTTACCGACTCGAACAACGCTGGCTTGAGAGCCATCCGTCGGGCGAGTCCAAGCTTGTGAACCAGGCAACCAATATGCAACCCCTCCGATGAGCCGACCGAACCACCAGATTACCGAGCTCCTGCTCGCGTGGCGCTCCGGCGACGCCGAGGCGCTCAATAAGCTCATGCCCCTTGTCTACGCTCAGCTGCGTTCGCTTGCCTCGCATTATCTGCGCCAGGAAAGATCGGACCACACGCTGCGCCCTACCGAACTGGTTCATGAGGCCTATCTCAAATTGCTTTCTTCGGAGGTCATAGGAGAGCACCGGGTCCACTTCATGGCGATCGTCGCCATCACCATGCGGAGGATTCTCGGCGACCACGCCAGGGGAAATCGCCGCGTCAAACGCGGCAGTGGTGCGACGAGAGTTGTATGGGATGATGCGCTGCTAGCCGTGCAACCGGAGGGCACAGATTTCCTCGATCTGGATGCCGCCTTGACTCGGCTCTCCGAGCAAGACCCGCGCAAGGCGCGATTGATCGAGCTTTTCTATTTTGGTGGTCTGAAATGCGAAGAGGCAGCAGTTGCTCTCGAAATCTCTACATCCACTGTCAATCGCGATCTTAAACTGGCGAAAGCATGGCTTCGGCAAGAACTGCGCTCCGCGTCGCCGGACGCGGAACCACAAATTCGGTAGGACGGCGGCGCGTGTTTGAGCGTTATTTCTCGTTCGTTAACAGGCCCTAGGAAGCAAGCTCAACACCTATTTGGAACCCTCCGGGAAATTTCCCCTTCAAGCCGTCTTAGGGTACGGCAAGACAAATCGCTTAGCGGATGATAGAGCCGGATCAATTCTGTCGCCTTAATAGGTGACGGCGCTTTCAGCCTCACGAGCAGGCCGGCAGGGGAACCATGACAGACGCGTTTGTTTCCAAGCAACATCCGCAACGGCGCTGCTACCTCGTTACCCCGCAAGTCCGACTCTACGACGGAATGGTCCGCTTTCTCCATCGCGCAGTTGGGGCCATTGATGCTGGCGACGCCTGCGCCCTCCACCAGGCGGTCGAGCGGGTCTTCAATATCGAATCTTCAGGGTTCAATTAATGATCCAAGCCCTGGAATCGACTCCACATCGTCCGGGACCGGCTCAACCCGGCAGTGCATGTGATCGTGTGCTCATCGCCGAGAACGACCCCATGCTGCGCAGAATATTGCGGAGTTGGCTTCAAAGTTGGGGGTACCACGTCACCACCGCAGAAGACAGCGCAAAAGCCTGGCAAATCTTGCAACAAAACCAGGCTCCGCAATTGCTGATCCTGGATTGGACAACACCAGCAAGGAACGGCCTCGAGCTGTGCCGCTTAGTTCGAAAAAGAGGTAGGTTGCCCTATCAGTACATACTGCTTGCAGCCGCGAAGGAGGACAAACGGGGACTGGTGTGGGGACCGGAGGCCGGTGCCGACGACTATCTTTCTAAGCCCTTCGATAAAAGCGAACTGTACGCTGGGCTGCGGAGAGGACGACGGATTCTGATGCTCCAGGATGAACATATGAAGGCTGTAGAGGCTCTCCACTTTCAGGCGACACATGATGGTCTGACCGGAATTTGGAATCGTACGGCGATCTTCGACTTACTGCGACGGGAGTTTGAAATCGTCGGCCGCTCCGTGGCTTCAACCGGAGTCATGATGCTCGATGTAGACCACTTCAAGAACATCAACGACGCTTACGGACACCAGGCGGGCGACACCGTCCTTCAGGAGGTGACGCGACGCATTCAACGGGGTGTCCGTTCCTACGACCTGGTCGGACGTTACGGTGGAGAAGAGTTCCTAATTGTTTTGCCGGACTGTGCCGCAGACGACGTACAACAGTGTGCGGAGAGAATTCGATTGGCAATGGCTGGAGAACCAGTCTTCGCCGAAGGCTCGGCTATTTCGATCACCGTCAGCGTCGGTACGGCAATCTTCGATCCCTTCTCGACCAAGGAGAAAGAAGCGCTGGCGGCCGCCGATGCGGCCTTGTATCAGGCCAAGAATAGCGGGAGAAATCGGGTCGTCTCTCTGGATTTGAGATACAGCGGTAATCGCGGCAACTTGGTTGAGATTTGGGCGCTTGGAAAGTAAATGCCCAAAGACCCATCAATTATGGAGAAATCGGGACAGACATAAAGTTGCTTGGAATACGATTTGGTGGGCGAGGCGGGGATCGAACCCACAACCCTCAGCTTAGAAGGCTGATGCTCTATCCAATTGAGCTACTCGCCCACTGTTGTCATTGTAGCGTCCAACCCGATGTATCTGAATCGAGACATCGAGAGCTTAACGGACGGGTACCTAAACGAATAGTGGCGCCAGCACCAGTGTTACCGTTGCGAGTAGTTTGATTAGCACGTGCAGTGACGGTCCGGCCGTGTCTTTGAATGGATCACCGACGGTGTCGCCGACCACGGCTGCCTTGTGGGCCTCGGAGCGTTTTCCTCCGTGGGCGCCGGTTTCGATGTATTTCTTAGCGTTGTCCCAGGCGCCGCCGGCGTTGTTCATGAACATGGCCAGCAGAATGCCGGAGATGGTTCCTACCATTAGAAGCCCCGCGACGGCCTCGGCGCCGGTGAGGTTGATAGGCTCGCCATGGAGCGTCGGAATCGCGCCCGTGTGATGAACGCTAAAGAGGCCGCTCAGATGGCGGAAGATCACGCCGACGAGGAGTGGCATGGCCACGGCGAGCAGGCCGGGGACCATCATCTGCTTTAAGGCCGCAGTGGTAACGATTCGGACGCAACGGCCGTAGTCTGGCTTGGAGGTCCCTGCCATGATGCCGGGATTCTCGCGGAATTGACTGCGGACGTCTTCGATCACATACTGTGCCGCTCGGCCGACGGCTTTGATCGCCAGCGACGAGAAGAGATAGGTCAACATTGCACCCAGCAACGCGCCGACGAAGACAGGTACCGAGGCCAGGTTGACGTTAGAGAAGCTCCAGCCCGCGGGCAATATCTCGCCCGCGGCCGCCACCCTCTTGGCGACAATCGAATGGATCGACTCCAGATAGGCGGAAAACAGCAGGAACGCAGCGAGCGAGGCCGACCCGATGGCGTAGCCCTTGGTCAGCGCCTTTGTCGTGTTGCCCGCGGCGTCTAACCGATCAGTCTTTTCGCGGACGGCATGCGGCTGATCAGACATTTCGATGATGCCGCCGGCGTTGTCGGTGATGGGCCCGAAGGTGTCCATTGCCAGGATGTAGGCAGCTGAGGAGAGCATGCCCATGGTGGCGATCGCGGTGCCATAAATGCCTTTGGCATAATTGCTGACGCCCGCAACGTCTTCCAGGCCGCGAACGCCGAAGTAGTAGCTCAGCAGCAGGGCTGCGCCGATGACGAGGACAGGCAGGGCTGGCGTCTCCATACCGACAGCGATGCCGGTGATGATGTTGGTCGCCGGGCCGGTGTCGGAGGCATCGGCGATCGAACGCACCGGGCGGAAGCGGGTTTCGGTGTAGTACTCGGTGATGCGCACGAAGAGGAAGGAAGTGATGATGCCGCAGATTCCGCTGCCCAGCAGCCACCAGTGAGCGCTGAGCATGAATTTGACCGCGACGGCAAAACCCGCGAGCGCCAACAGGGAAGTAACGTAGTAACCGCGATTGAGCGCGTGCATCGGGTCTTCGGTTTCGGCGCTGTGAACGATGGTCACGCCGATGATGCTGGCGACGAGGTTAATTGCCTGGACGACAAGGGGGAAGAGGATTCCTTTGATACCGAAGACGGGATAAAGGGCCGCTCCCAGGATCATCGCGCCGACATTCTCCGCGGCGGTGGACTCGAAGATGTCCGCGCCGCGACCGGCGCAGTCTCCGACATTGTCTCCAACCAGATCGGCGATCACGGCCGGGTTGCGCGGGTCGTCTTCGGGGATTCCAGCTTCGACCTTGCCGACCAGGTCGGCGCCCACGTCCGCGGCCTTGGTGTAAATGCCGCCGCCTAGTTGGGCGAATAGGGCGACGAGGGAAGCTCCAAATCCGAAACCTACGAGCTGATAGGGGGCTTGTTGCGGGTCTTGTAGTCCACCGAAGACCAGGAAGAGCAATCCAATGCCGAGCAGGGAGAGCGAGACGACTACCAGCCCGGTGACCGCGCCGCCTCGCAATGCGGTTTGCAGCGCTTTGCCGATGCTGGTGCGGGCCGCCGATGCGACCCGGATATTCGCGCGGATCGAGACAAACATCCCACTATAGCCGGAGAGCGCTGAACAGGCCGCGCCGATAATAAAGCTAATCACTACCTTGTTGGCAAGAGGACGGGAATACGCTGATGAGTAGTAGCCGGCATAGAGAACCACCGCGATGACCACGGCGAGCATCGCGATGGCGCTGTATTGGCGCTTCATGAAGGCCTCTGCGCCCTCGCGGATGGCGTCCGAAATGAGGCGCATTTCCGGAGTGCCGGATTCATTCGCCAACACATTGCGGGCGAAGACGACAGCGGCAATCAGCGAGAGGAATCCCACCCCGAGCGCGATCCACAAAAAAATGTTTCCCGAGGTATCGGGAATCTGCCCCGAGTCAAGCGGAGTGGCCTGCCAGAATGCGGCAAGTGCCGGAGCGGAGAAAAAGAACATTCAAAATCCTCCAAAAATAAAAGCTGTGCACGCAGCACCAAGAGAGCCAGTGCTGTGGATCACCCTGGATTGAGGCTCACGGGAGTCCGAGGTGGTGCGGTCTGACGAATACCGGGGCTGTGGTGTGCAATTTGCACTCAAAGGCGTAATTAGAGCATGGCGGGAAAACGATGGTCAATGCGATAGCTGGAGCAGTTCCCTGATTGATAATGTTGACCTTTCCAGCCGGGGAAATCCTCACCGAATAAGATTACAATCATGTTGCAGTCAGGCATCAAATAACTATAAAGGAATAGCGGATGGGCCGAGTCATTCTGGATCTGAAGCGCACAGAAGCGAAGGCAGTTTTGACCCCCGCACCCGTTCCCGAGCTGCTTCCAGAGCAAATGATTGAGATCTACCGGCTGATGTATCTATCGCGCCGGGTAGACGACCGCGAGATCATGCTGAAGCGGCAGCAAAAGATTTTCTTCCAGGTCTCAGGCGCGGGTCACGAAGCGCTGTTGGTTGCTGCCGGGCTGGCGTTGAAGCCGGGTTACGACTGGTTTTATCCGTATTATCGCGATCGGGCGCTCTGTCTGGCGCTGGGCAATACCCCGGAGGAACAATTCCTGCAGGGCGTGGGCGCGGCGGCGGATATCGCCAGCGGTGGCCGTCAGATGCCCTCGCATTGGAGCGATCCGAAGCTTCACATCGTCTCCCAATCTTCCTCGACGACCACGCAGTGCCTGCAGGCGGTCGGATGCGCCGAGGCCGGACGCTATTTTGCACGCCACCCTGAAGCGGCCGCGAAGCCCGATGGCGACTACCGCGAGTTCAAGAACGTGGAATTCGACGGCGACGAGGTGGTCTATGTCTCGCTCGGCGAGGGCGCGACCAGCCAAGGTGAGTTCTGGGAGTCGCTCAACACCGCTTCCAATGCCAGGCTTCCGGTGCTTTTCGTCGTCGAAGACAATGAATATGCGATCTCGGTTCCAGTCGAGGTCAACACTCCCGGCGGCAACATCTCGCGGCTAGTAGCAAACTTCCCCAATTTTCATTTTACCGAGATCGACGGTACCGACCCGGTGGCCAGCTATTTCGCCTTTCAGGAAGCGGTCGCTTGGTGCCGCTCCGGCAATGGCCCGGCTTTTGTACATGGACACGTTGTCCGGCCTTATTCGCATTCGCTTTCCGACGATGATCGCCTCTATCGTTCCGCTGCCGAATTAGAGGCCGACAACCTGCGCGACCCGCTGCCAAAGTTCCAGATGCGGCTGTTGCGTGAGGGAATTCTGGATGCCGAGGCGATCAACCGGCTGGAAAAGGGTGTTGACGAAGAAGTCAGGCTGGCCGCCGAGCGGGCGCTGCGTTCGCCGCTGCCCGAGGTTGCGTCGATTCCCAGGCATGTTTATTCCGAAGATCTGGATCCGACCAGCCTGAACATCGAGACCAAGCCGGCGCTCTCCGCCGACAACCAAGCTCGGACGATGGCCGATCTGATCAACTGCTGCCTAAGCGACGAGTTGCGGCGCGATCCGCGAATGGTCATCTTTGGCGAGGATGTCGCTGATTGCAGCCGTGAAGAGAGCTTCGAAGCGGGCAAAGTGAAAGGTAAGGGCGGGGTTTTCAAGCTCACGGCAGGGCTACAGGCGGAGTTTGGCTCCGATAGGGTCTTCAACTCGCCTCTCGCCGAGGCGAACATCGTAGGTCGCGCGATCGGCTATGCGACGCGCGGCATGAAGCCGGTGGTTGAAATTCAGTTCTTCGACTACATCTGGCCGGCGATGCACCAGCTTCGGAACGAACTTAGCCTGCTCCGCTGGCGTTCGAACGGGACGTATTCATCGCCGGTGGTTGTCCGCGTGGCGATTGGCGGCTATTTGACCGGCGGCTCGATCTACCACTCCCAGTCGGGGGAGAGCATTTTTACGCACACGCCTGGGATTCGGGTGGTGTTCCCATCGAACGCCCTCGATGCCAACGGATTGCTGCGTACCGCGATCCGCTGCGACGATCCGGTGCTCTTTTTCGAACACAAGCGGCTCTATCGCGAGACTTATGGCCGGGCCGCCTATCCCGGTGCTGATTTCTCGATTCCGTTTGGCAAGGCCAGCATTGTGCGTCCAGGAACCGACGTAACTATCATCACCTATGGCGCGGTTGTTACAAGGGCCCTGCAGGCTGCGCAAAAGGCCCATCGTGAGCGGGGAATAGAGACGGAAATCATCGATCTGCGTACTCTAAGTCCCTATGATTGGGACGCCATCGCGATTTCTGTGCGCAAGACGAGCCGGGTGATCGTTGCCCATGAAGACATGCTTAGCTGGGGCTATGGCGCGGAGATTGCCGCGCGCATTGCCGATGAGCTCTTTGACGACCTCGATGCCCCGGTGAAGCGGGTCGCGGCAATGGATACCTTTGTCGCTTATCAGCCGATCCTTGAGGATGCCATCCTGCCCCAACCGGAAGATTTGTACCGGGCGATCGTTCAGTTGAATGAGTATTGAATTTGGACAGTCCGTCGAGCGAAATTTGCTCGGAACGCGGATTTCGGTTGATTCTTCGGCCATTTGTGATGCTTAGCGGTATACTAAATTTGACTTTCGGCGGGCTCCACCGCCGAAAGTTTGTTGGCGATCTACCTGAAGAGGTAGAGCACAGCAGCAATCCACCGCAAGGGTAGATGAACTGCAAGGTTGAAGTGCATGTTGATACGCAGCATGTCTTCTTCCTCCTTTCAACGAGAGATGACGGCCCTGTTTGCGCAGGGCCGTGTTGCTTTTGGCAACCTCGGCTTTCCCTTGCCTGACCAATCGCGCATCTGGGAAGCCTCGTTGAAGGTGCATTTTGCAAGTCTAGGTGTCTTCGTTGACAAGCCTCGCGACAGAATTAAGCAGAATTTCCTTGAAGTCTTGTTGAGTTCCCGTTTCGGGACAACTGCGGATTGTCTTCGCAACTTCCTGTTCGACATCGCGTCTGGATAAGTAGCGGGCATAACCCGGCAGGAGTCGTAGTTTATGCCTATAACCCGGCGAGCCTTCATGAGAGGCGGAGCGATGGCCGTTGTCGGCACCTCCGTGGTTCCGGCTTTTCTTACTCGTTCAGTGCTCGCCCAGCCGACCAGCGCTCAGGCGCAGGGCAAGCGGCTGGTGGTGCTCTTTCAGCGAGGCGCGGCCGATGGGCTCAACGTGGTCGTGCCATATGCCGAGAAGAACTATTATTCAATGCGGCCCACGATCGCGATCCCAAAAAACCAGGTGATCGATCTGAATGGGTTCTTCGGTCTGCATCCGGAGATGCAGCCGCTTAAGCCTCTCTGGGACCAGGGACATCTTGCCATCGTCCACGCCGTCGGCTCGCCTGACGAGTCGCGCTCGCATTTTGACGCGCAGGATTACATGGAGAGTGGCACCCCAGGCGTAAAAGCGACCTCCGACGGCTGGCTCAATCGCGCCTTGCGCGCCGAAGACCAGTACCACGCTCTGCATCACGCTTCTGCCTTCCGCGCCGTGGCGATGGGAACTCAGTTGCCGCGCACCTTGCAGGGGATTGTTCCGGCTGTCGCCGTTGGCAATGTGCAGGATTTCAATGTAGGCGGCAGGAATCCTGCCGCGCAGCCGGTCAGTGCGAGCTTTGAGACGATGTATGCGGATTCGGTCAATACGGTGCTGCACGGTACTGGCGTTGAGACCTTTGACGCGGTCAAGATGTTGCAGTCTGCCGACCCGGCGAAGTATGTGCCAGCGACCGGGGCGAATTATCCCAAAGGAGCCTTTGGCGACAGCATGAGGCAGATCGCGCAGCTGCTCAAGGCCAACCTCGGCGTCGAGGCTGCGTTTGCTGACATCGGTGGATGGGACACGCATCATAATCAAGGCGACGCCACCGGGCAGCTCGCCAATCGCCTGAAGGAGTTCAGCGAAGGCATCGCTGCGTTTTGGACGGACATGGGCGATCAGGCGCAGGAAGTGGTTGTCGTCACGATGTCGGAGTTCGGGCGCACCGCCCGGCAAAACGGTACTGCCGGCACCGACCATGGCCACGCCAACGTGATGTTTGTGCTGGGCGGTCCAGTCAAAGGTGGCCACGTCTATGGCAAGTGGCCAGGTTTGTCCGACGAGTATCTCCACGAGGGTCGGGATCTCGCGATTACGACAGACTTCCGCCAGGTGTTGGGCGAAGCCGCCTACAAGACACTTGGCGCCAGGAACCTCGACCTGATGTTTCCCGGCGCGCAACTGAAGTCAGCGGATTTCTTGAATATAGTCTCGATTTGAGATCGACGGATGGTCTCAGAGTCTTCCCAATCTTGCAGCCGGCGATGACCCGCTTCAGCGCGATAGCGGCTGCGGAAGAGCGTGCGTTGAGTTTCAATTACCTAGAGGTTCAGGACATAGCGAAAACGCATATCTTCGCCGTACCACATAATGTAGTTTGTTCCCCAGGCGTTGTTGTAGAGGTTGGAGTGGATGCCCTGGCTCAGGTCGGGTTGAGTGTTTGAGAAGCCTAGCGGGGTTCGCTTACCGAGAGCGACGACGGGAGCGTCGAGGGTTTCTACGGCGAAGGTGTGCCGGCCGTCTTTGCAACTGAAGCCTTTGGAGACGGCGTGCATGTGGCGATTGCCGGAAGCGACGACTTCCAAGGGAGAAATCGGCTGGCCGGATTTTTCCAGGCTCCAATTGCTTGGGTCGGCGACGATCGGGTTGAAAGTGAGCCAGAGCGCTTCGGGCATTCTGGTGGCTGGTTTCTGGAAACAATAAAGGTTGAGGTCGATGATGGACTGTTGGTTGTGCAGTATGAGTTCGAGATAGAGTTGGCGCGGGAAAGCAGCACGACCGGAGTTGAAGGCCTCGGGGTCATCGATTTGGACGTTTGCGAGGACGCGCTGGGCGGTAGGCGTTTCTTCCATGTGCAGGTCTTTTAGGAGTGGATGCCATTCCTGAGTCACAGCGCCGAATTTGTCGATGTTGGGCTTGCCGAAGTCTTTGAAGGCCCAGTCGGCTTTGGACTTGATGTAGCCGGCGAAGAAGATGTCGTAGTCGGCCTGAGACAAGGTCTGATAGGTCAGGAGCGCGATCGGATTCGCTTTGCTGGCCCACTCGCGCCCGGTGGCTTTATTGCGGAGTCGGATGATGGCTGCGGTCTGCGGATCGAACTCCACGACGAAGCGATCGGTTTCGATGGAGGGTCGCGCCATTCGCGAAGCAGCGTTTGAGGCGGGGAGCGGAATCGTAGGCTTGAGGCTTTCGATTGCTTTGTTGGCCTCTCCTTGAAGCGGCTGAGGCAGAGTCGCAATTCCATCTAGAAGGTCCTGCCGCTTTTCCTGCCAACTAAATTCGACGACTTTGTAGTTCTTTGTGTCGAGCATTTTGGCGAGGTCATCGGGTTTGTAGTGATCGAAATCGAGCCAGGTTTTGGTGTCGGTGCCCCAGGTGTGCTCTATCTCAAGGAGCATGTGACGGAGCAAAGCGAGGTCTGTGGCGTCGCCGATCTTGAGCTGGTTTTTGGTGATCCAAAGTTGGCGGAGGCGGGCGATTTCGCGGTAGCGGGCTACCTTGAGCGGGTCGCTGGCGCAGCCGTGAATCCAGGTATCACCTATCTCTTCGGTGACGACGGGAAGAGAACTTCGAAATGGGTCTACTGCGGTGGCGATTTCGGAGAGGCTGGCGGCGGTGATTTCCGCGTTGGGGTAGCTGTACGCCAGGCGATTGTAGATTGCGGGTATTTCTTCGGGGGTGTGAGGGCCGCTGTTATCTCCGCGGACTTCGATGCTGATGACTACATCGGAGTTGGGGACGCGGGTGGTTCCACCGTAGCCGTGGTGATACATGACCGGAAGCGAGGCGCCCGAAGGGTCCTTCCAGAGGAAAATTGGCGGAAGCTGAGCGGGTGTGCTGGCGTCATTCACGCCGACGTCGAGGAACTTAATGCCGTGTTTCGCGAGCGGCGAGATGAGGCCGCGAGTATGGCCGGGGACGTCGGTCATCTTGGCGCCATTTGTGACACGGCCGAAGCGTGTGTCGAGCGAGCGCGATATGGCGAGACTGCCCTCGATCATGGATGGATCGAGCATCTCGGTCTGCCAGGTGAAGGGCAACGCATGCCACGCGATCTGGTTGTGCGCGATGGCGAGTTCCATGCGCTTGCGATCTTCGGTGGTGGCCTGTTCGAGATATTCGTAGAGCAGCCAGGAGCCGCTTGTCCACGTGTAGCGTCGTTTACCGGACGTGTTCTGGGCTGAGGCGATCTGGATTGCCGCGGGGAAGTACTGGTTGAAGTACTTGTGGACGACAGCGGTCTGGGTGTCGATGAATCCAGCGTCAAAGTGGCACTTGAACATGACGAGGACGCGCTTGACGGAGGAATCTGGAGCGGGAGCGAAATGAGGTTCCTGAAGAGCAAGGGATGAGCTGGGGCGAAGCACAAGACCAGCTCCGAGGGCAGTCATAGACTTCACGAACTGACGACGGCGCATCGATGAGGCCTGATGAAGATAGAAGTCTAAAACCAATTCAGTGTAGCGCCTGCAACGGACTACTTGTACTTCCCTGCAACTTGACTACTCGTACTTCAATGACTCGACGGGATCCATCTGGGCGGCGCGGTTGGCGGGGAGAGTCCCGAAGATGACTCCGACGAGCGTGGAGGTGACGAGAGAGATGACCACCGACCACCAGGAAAATCCGATGTGGAAATCGGTGAGAAGATCGATAGCGATTGGCACTGCGATTCCAAAGGCCGCGCCGATGGTTCCCCCGGCGAGCGAGATGAAGACCGCCTCAACCAGAAATTGAAGCTTGATCTCGCGGGCGGTAGCACCCAGTGCCTTGCGAATGCCGATCTCGCGGATGCGGGAGCGCACTGTGGCGAGCATGATGTTCATGATGCCGACGCCGCCGACAGCCAAGGTTACCGTCGAGACCAGCAGCAGAACGATGGTGAGCGCGTTGGTGACCTCGTTCGCGACATCGAGCACCCCGGTCAGGGTCTCGGTCTTATAGACGGAATTCTTATTGTGCCGGGACGAGACCACGCGGACGATCTGTTTGGCGGCGTCATCCACGTCGTTCTGGTCGCGGACCGAGAAGAAAATCTGCTTCACAAAGTCGGTGCCATTGAAATATCTACCGACTGAATAGGGAATGAGCACAGTCTCGGTGTCGATCTCGGTCGATCCCATTGTGTCGATGCTCTCTTTGAAGGTGCCGATCACGGTGAACGGGATGGACCTCAGAGCGAGGCTTTGATTGATGGCGGCGTCAACGCTGCCAAAGCGCGCCCTGGCAAAGGGCTCGGTGACGACGGCGACCTTCTGGTGGGACTCTTCGTCCTGCTGGTCAAAGAAGCGGCCCGAGGTGACGATGAGGTTGCGCACCTGGCGGTATTCCGGGCTGACTCCGAGCACGAGAACGTCTTTGAGTATGCCGCCGGGATAGCTGATGCGGTCGTGCATCTCAAGCATGGGCGAGGCGGCGGCGATTGCGGGCACCTGCTCCATGACTGCGGCCTCGTCTTCCCGGGTCAAGGAATCATTCCTGGTATCGTTGATGGCTCCAACGCCGCCGCCGGCATACTCCAACTCGACCATGTTAGTGCCGACACCCTGGATCGCTTTGAGCACGTACTGCTTGCCGGTGAGGCCTATTGTCACGACGAGAATGAGCGAGGCCGAGCCGATGACCATGCCAAGCGCAGTGAGGGCGAAACGGACCTTGCTGGCGCGGAAGCTATCAAGCGCCAGGATCACGATTTCGCTCAGCACCATGGTCCGCTTGGCGCTGTCGAGAGTGACCTGGAACGACCGCCGGTGGTGATGATGCGGCGCAGGGGTCCGGGTCTCGCGGACCGTCTCCCGTACTGGCGGATGGGTCAATGCCATAAAGATCATGGTCATAAATTCACGGCCATACGCTATAGATGCTGAGCGCGAGAAACCGCTTCAGGGCCCTGCGCCTATAGAAATCCAGTCTAAAGCTAAACCGTACCAGCCGCGATCAGGTGTGGGTTTGATACTGGATTTCGAGCATAGTGCAATCGTCGCTGGCTGGCGCGAGTCCGCAGAAGTGCTGGACAGTCTCGAAGATAGCCTCAAGCGAGTTGCTGCAGACGGCAGCGTCTTCAAGACGATCATCGCCGAAGAATTCGCCGGTAACATTTTCGGCCTCGGTGACGCCGTCGGTGACCAGCAGGATGCGAGAGCCGGGCTCGACGAAGATGGTATCAGAGTGAAACTCGGCCTCCTCGATCAGGCCGACCGGAAGATTGGAGGTGTCAAGATACTTGACTCCCGACGGGGAGCAGAGCAGCGGATGAATATGGCCGCAGTTGATGTAGTCGAGCACTCCGTTCCGGCTCAGCTTGAGTACCACCATAGTGGCATACTTGCCGACGTCCTTGGCGCAGATGTAGTGGTTGGCTACCTCGGCAATCGATTGAAGCGGCTGGCCTGCGAGCAATTGCGAGTAGACCATTCCCTGGAGCGTGGAGGCGAGGATGGCGGCGGAGACGCCCTTGCCGGAGACGTCGGCGAGCACCAGCGAGAGGCTATTGTCGTCGGCGACAACGTCGAAGAAATCTCCGCCAATCTCTTTGCAAGGGATGGAGCGGGCGGCGATACGGGCATAGGGTAGCGCGGGGATCTTCACCGTCATCAGGTTTTGCTGAATGGCGGCGGCGATGTTGAGCTCTTCGCGGTAGCGGCGGGCGTGCTCCTCGGCGATGGCCAGTTGGGCGTTGTCGATAAGCGCGGCGGCCTCGGTGGCGATGGTCTTGAGCAGGTCGTTATCGACCTCGGTGAGCTTTCCGGGGTTGAGCCGGCTGTCGAGATACAGCACGCCGAGGATTTCGCCGGCGGTGACGCCATCAGAGTCGCCGGGCTGGCGCGCGGCCTCGGAGCGGCGGCGACGCAACGGAATGCAGATGACGGTGCGAATACTCTGCGCGACCATGCTGTCGCTGCGGGCGCCGGATTCGGCGGTGAGCGTGTCGGTGATCATGTACTCTCCGGCGGTCCGCGTGGCCTGCTGGATGGCGGTGCGGGAGAGCGTGGAGTCGTCTGCGAGGACTTCGCCGGTCGAGGAGCGGCCGACGGCGAGATTGAGATTGCCGGCCTCATCGACGAGAAAGACGTAGCCGCGCTCAACTTTAGTGAGCTGGAGTGTGGTTTCGACCAGCGAGGCGAGGATCTGGTCGACCGCGCCTACAGTATTCAGCTTGCGCGCGGCCTCGAGGAACCAACGAAGTTTTTCGAGGTCGGAGTTGGGCGAGGAGATCGATTGGATCTGGCCGAGCAGGTCGCGGATGGTGGAGTGGCTGGCTCCGACCTGGGAGTCAAAGCGGAGAACCGGGCCATCGACCGATCCGAAATGGATGGCGTCGTTGGTCGAGAGGCGCTGGCGGTCGACGCGCATCCCGTTGACGTACGTGCCGTGCCGGCTGGCCATGTCGATGACGAAAAAGGCACCCTCTTCAAAGACGATCTCGGCATGCTTGCGGGAGACGTAGGGATGGGAGAGCACGAGATCGCGGTCGGGCGCGCGGCCGACGGTGAATGGGCTGGCGGTGATCACGATCGCGGTTTCGATCGAGCCGTCTACCAGAATGACGGGTGTTTTAGGCAGACTCAACGACATGCCGAACCTTTCACGAGCGGTTTCTCCCTCGATGGCGCGGCGGTCGGGATGCGTGGCCAGAGAACCACGACCGTGGAGCGCCGGTGCGTCTCGCTTCGCTGCTAAGTATACACAGCGTCAGTGGGTCTTCCGCTTGCTGGTGGCGGCGCGGATCCGGCAACGCCTGAAGATATTTGCGGGGTTGGATGGCGCTCTGAAGCGAAATTAAGGATGTTACTTCCGTTTTGGGACGCTGCACAGGCCCGCAACTTGACAAATCGTTCAAACCTGACTATACAAAAGTTATTGACCCGCAACATTCTGTTGAACAGGCCGGGTTACCGTCGCAACCATCGGTCGATTACCAGCATCTAACAGGCTAAGCTCCCGAGGGCGTCATGGACACTCATTATCCACATCACCATTCGTACCTTCATCCACCGCTCGCTGGCCAGCCGATGCGGCCGATTTGCGTCTATTGCCTGCATCTGCTGGGTACAGCCGGAGTTCCCTTAAACGCCTCGACGCGTCGGAAGATCGAGGACGACCACGAGTGCGTGGAGAAAGTTACCGCCCGGCAGCCTCACGTCGCACTTCCTTTCAACTAGATCGGTTGATCATTGGCGATCGGGAGGGTGGTAGCGGCTTTCTGCCCGCGAAATCCTCACTCGGTCAGTTGATCGTGTTTTCTTCCTGATCTGATTCTCTTTTTGACAATGAATGTACGCGGCGTCTGATGAATTATGCGCCCTTTTGCCGGCGTGACGGCGCGCCGTCTGCCTACTGCCTACTCGTTGATACACTCAGGTTGCTTCAGAGTGGAGGGCAAGCAGTGGATCAGATAAGGATTGTTGGGGTGCTGGGAGCGGGGACAATGGGCAACGGCATTGCCCATGTGATGGCCCGCGCCGGGCTGCAAGTGACGCTTTGCGAGGTGGAGCAGCGGTTTCTCGATCGCGGTATGGACACGATTCGCAAGAACCTAGACCGCGAGGTTGGTCAGGCCAAGCTGACAGCGGATGAAGCGGCGGTGGCGCTGGGACGCATCCGGGGAACGCTCAACCGCTTAAATCTGGCGGAATGCGATTTCGTGATCGAGGCGGCGACGGAGAAGTTTGAGCTGAAGAGGGAGATCTTTCGCGAACTTGACGGCATCGTGCCTGCCGGAGTCATTCTGGCCTCGAATACTTCCTCAATCTCCATTACAAAGTTGGGCGGACAGACGGGGCGTCCTGAGCGGGTGATCGGGATGCACTTCTTCAATCCCGTGCCGGTGATGAAGCTGGTCGAGGTGGTGCGTGGGTTGGCGACCTCGCAAGAGACATTTGAGGTGGTGCGCGATCTGGCGGTGCGGCTGGGGAAGACTCCGGTCGAGGTCAACGATGCGCCAGGGTTTGTTTCGAACCGGGTGCTGATGCCGCTGCTGAACGAGGCGATGTACGCGGTGATGGAAGGCGTGGCGACGGCCGAGGCGGTCGATGAGATCTTCAAGTTGGGTATGGCGCATCCGATGGGCCCGCTGACCCTGGCCGACTTCATCGGGCTCGATGTTTGCCTGGATATTATGCGGGTGCTTGAGGAGGGTCTGGGCGATCCGAAGTACCGGCCTTGTCCGCTGCTGATCCGGATGGTTGATGCTGGTTGGCTGGGGCGGAAGTCGGGGCGGGGTTTTTATCAGTACTAGGGACGTAAGGACTAGGGACATAGGGACTATTGTTGCGGGTGGGTCGAGATTTCTGATTTGGTTCAGGGTGGTGTTTGCACTGAATTAAGTGCAGGTCTTCCACAAGCTTCGGGCGTATGTTTAGAAGATGATGCGGATGACGGTGCTGGCCAGCGGTTCGAAGGGCAACTGCATGGTCGTCTCCAGCTCGAGGACCAGGATACTGGTCGATGCCGGACTCTCATGTCGCGAGCTCTTGAAGCGGATGCGGGCGGCGGATGAAGACCCTACGACGCTCGACGCGATCCTCATCACTCATGAACATCAGGACCATGTGCAGGGTCTGGCGGCGACGGCGCGGAAGCTGGGGATTCCGGTCTACTTCACTGAAGCGACGCACCGGGCCTGGATGCGCTGGATGATTCCGCAGAAGCGCATGACCTATGCCGACTGGCTCTCGCGACGCAAGGAAGCGGCTTTGGCGGCGGAGGCGTCCGCGGCGGTTGAGGAGCAGGACGCCGACGAGCTCGATTCCGACGAAGTTGTGGGCGGCGAGCAGGAAAAAGAAGAAACCGATCCCTGCCGGCTGCCGGGGGTGGAGTATTTTCAAGCGGGCAATGCTTTTTCGGTCGGCGATATTGCAGTCAGCTCGTTCACGATTCCTCACGACGCGGCGGATCCGGTGGGATTTGTCTTTGAGGTGGAGGGACTCCGGGTCGGCCTGGCCACCGATCTAGGCTATATTCCTCCGAATGTACAACAGCGGCTCAAGGGCTGCGACGTGCTGATGATCGAGTCGAACCATGACCTGGAGATGCTGCGGGACGGTCCGTATCCATGGTCGGTGAAGCAGCGGGTGATGTCCAGGGTTGGCCACTTGTCGAATGACGCCGCAGCCGGATTCCTCGAAAAAAATTACGATGGGGCAGCAACCTACGTGGTTCTGGCGCATCTCTCTGAAAGTAACAACCTTCCGGAGCTGGCGCGGGTTGCGGCTGAGTGGGCGCTACGGGAGCGGATGAGCCTGCTGGCCAACAAGCTGATTTTGGCGCGTCAGGACCAGCCGATTGAACGAATTTGCTTCTAAAACGTAGTTAACAGTAGACATTCCTGGTTCGGCGAGTAGAATACGGGCTAATCTGCGTGCCAAAACTGTTAAAATGCCGTTAAGCAAGAGAAAAGCGGTCAAAAGCATGAATGCATGTACAGATCCGGTAATCGGCGACATACTTTCCAGTTGGAGATACGACATCTCGGGAATTACTCCAGCGATGCGGGGAGATTATGAGGCGCATCTTGCCGAGTGCTCCGTCTGCCATGGGCGGCAGCGTCTCCACCGGACAATAGATGTCACACTGATCCTGTTGAGTACGGTCTCGGCTGCCGCTTTTCTGCTGGCGCTGGCGGTCATTCATCACATCGATCCCTTACAGCATTTCGCGATTGCACATTTGCACCTGCACGATATTGATGTCGTTTTCACCATGCAGTTTGCGGCGGTGGCTGGGTTGTTTGCCTCGCTGCTAATCTGGCTAATTGTGGCCCTGGTGACGCCGGCGCCTATGTATTTGCGTGGCGTTGCGATCGAGCGGGCGAAGGTGTTGCAGGACAGGATTCCGGAGAATTTGCGGGAGCGGTTGCCGCGAAATGTGGCGTAAGTTTTCGCACGCAAGCCAAGAGTTTCCTCAGCGGCCGAAGCCGCATTCCCAAAACAACGTTTGATGTATGGGCTGAAGCCCATACCCTTCAGACCGTGTTTGCTATCCCACTCAAGCCGACGGCGGGCTTCGTCCACCCCAGCGACGAAGACCTGTCGCCGGGGGCCCCGGTGAAATGGGGCACCCTGACACTATTAGTTCTGGGCTACCGCCCTCCCCTGGGGTGTCATAGCTAAATACCTGTTGGATCAGGTTTTAGGTTGGGTTGGTTCAGCTTTGACTGAAGCTCAATGATCTCTTTCTTCTCGGCTTCATGGTTCTCTTTGAGGGCTTGGAATAGCCAGCCGTAGGGCATAGTTGCGGGACTGTCGCCGGCGGTGGTCTCCGGGCCGAGGTCGGTTCCTTCTTCGGTGCGGGTGACTTCGCGCACCTGCTTTTCGCCTCCGATGATTTCGTCCTGGTTGCGGGCGTTCTGCGAGGCGATCTGAAGCGAGTAGAGGAGCAGCCCGGCTCGCTTGGTGTCCATATTGTTGTTGGCGATGGCGCGGGCGACCTCGGTGAGGGCGTGCTGGATGGCGCTGCGGTCCTCGAGCAGGGGGATTTCAATCGCCTGGTAGTAGTCAACGTGACGCCTGGCATGCGCGCGGGAGCGGGAGTGGAAGTAGCAAAACTGCTCGCCCTTGAGGGCCGGGGCTTCGCATTTGGTGCCTGACGCCTTGATGTGCCGGCATTCCTGAAACATGGTGCCTCCCTGAAAGGTATTTGGGGCATGAGAAAAGGCGGCTTGCGCCGCCTTTTTGGTTTCTTTGCTCTAGTTCTATTTTAGCAGTTGGGAGTGGTTCACTACGCCAAAGTTGTTTGGCGTTTATTCTCTTTGGAATGTTAGGGTTGGTGGGGGGTGTTGATGGGGAAGGTACTTGACAACACAAATCTAATCGTCAGCCAATGCGGGTGTCATCGTTTCTAATTCCTTGGTTCGGCTGAGTTTCTCACTCTACGTCGTCATCACTCTCTGATATTTGAATACCGGATACTGCTTCATTTGAAGATTGCTGAAGCCAACCGGCCTTTTCCATTACGGCGGAATGGATGAATTGCGATCTGATTCTCAGAAAATTTGAGAAATCGTCTTTGAGAGCAGCATCCCAAGCTTCTCTGGGTATCAGGTTAGAGACCAGCCACGAGTTTAAGTTATTGCCCGCAGCCTCCGCAATCACAGGAAGATACTCGGAAGGCGCGGAGTCGGAAATTTTCTTATTACTTGCGGATGTCAACATGACAAAATTTGCGAGGCTGTTGATGCGTTGTTGTTTTTCTCCTCTCTTCTCAAGGTATTTACGAGGGAAGAAATGGTGAAATTCCTTCGCATTGATCCACGCGAGCGCTTTAGAAATGTCGATAGCTTGGCCGGTAAGGAGATCGACAGGTTTATGGTGCGCAAGGACGATCGCCAACAGTTTGGCATGTGCATTATTCAAGCGGAAGGTGCGGTCCTCCCAAATATCGGAATTCGGCTTTGGCAGCGGGATATTAATTGTGGCCGCCTTAGCTGAGGCGAACTCATGCACGGCCATTTGGTCGGCCGCCATGCTCCCCGTGTTCCACCCGCCAAAATATCCAGAAAGAGCTGTTTGCCAAAACCAGTGAGTGATTTCTTGGTATTGCGGTCCTGACGGGGATGGAAGGCACCGGAAAATTTCGGCCAATACCGTGAGCTGATTCTTGTAGGGGAGAACTTCTGCACTCTCCACTCGGATTTGGGTGACGAGGAAATCTACTGCTCGGCGATATGCATCTTCGGTAGCGAAGGTGGCACTCTTCAGAACCTCTGCACTGTGGTTTCGGAGCAGATCGATACTTTCCACTGAAAAGCCACCGCCTGCGGCGGCTGACAGGTTACGGAGAACAACCTTGCGATCGATCCCCGAGAAACCTTTTGATCGAAGCTCCTGTAGAAGAGCGTCGATGGAATCGATCAGGTCAAACTCAGGGCTCCACGTGGCAGCCCGCATTAGATCAACGATTGTTAGGGGAGTACCGCTGCTATTGATCCTCTCGAAAATTGGAGCTACGTCTTGAATTGACATATCCCCTAGGGTTACGGCCGCGACTTTGTAGTCTTTAAAGCGATTGAATAAGGCATCTGCACGTTGTTTGAGCTGCACCCGGTCTTCCGTGGAGATGTTTGCGACATGCCCGAAGAATGCTGATGGGTCTGGCAGTTTGTTCATTCGAATCTGATGCAAGGGCGGGTCATCTAAGGTGTCGAGGTGCAGAAATCCTTCTTTGCGGAGGTCGTATGCAATGTTCCAGGTACTGCTCGGGTCTTTTCCGTGCCAATACATCGCACCGCAGATTGTGGAAAGGCGTTGTTGGCCGTCGAGCAGATAGTTCACTGGATAATCAGGCTTTGGAAGCTTGATTTCGAGGTCAGCTAGCGAGTTTTCGCTTCTAAGTTCTTGTCTACTTTGCCAAAGGAGAACGCTGCCGATCGGAAAGCCTCGATTCACCGAGTCCAATAAGCGCAAGACTTGCTTCTTCTCCCAAACAAACGCTCTCTGAAACTTTGGTAGCAAAATATCGCCGGCGAGTATCCTTCTAGCGAGGTCGTCGATGCGGTCGACGGTTGGCTGAGGATCTTTCGGTACGGCTGCGCTGGGTCCGGAGGCCAGCTGTGGCGATTGGGAGTTCTCTTCTGGAGGCATGCAGAGATATTATCCCAGCGTGCTCCGCAGTTGCCTCTGTTCTAGGTTTGGCACATATCTTTGTAGTGTGTTTGCGTGGGTTGCGCGGATGCGCCTTCGGCGCGGTTTTGAGCAAACTGCAGGTCCTTCGACTGCGCTCCACTGCGTTCCGCTTCGTTCAGGATGACATGCTCGAAGGTGGGCCTTCGGCTGGTGAGTTGGTGAGAGGGCGACCCTTTCGAATTGGGGCGTTTGTGCCGGTCCTTCGACTCGCGCTACGCGCTTCGCTCAGGATGACCTCGTGTTTTGTGGTTGGGAGAATTGCAAGTTTCCTTCCCCTTCGCCACGCTCAGGGTCATGACAAGCTCTTCGACTGTGCTCCACCGGGTTCCGCTTCGCTCAGATGACATGCTCGAAGGTGGGCCTTCGGCTGGTGAGTTGGTGAGAGGGCGACCCTTTCGAATTGGGGCGTTTGTGCCGGTCCTTCGACTCGCGCTACGCGCTTCGCTCAGGATGACCTCGTGTTTTGTAGTGAGGAGAATTGCAAGTTTCCTTCCCCTTCGCCACGCTCAGGGTCATGACAAGCTCTTCGACTGTGCTCCACTGCGTCCGCTTCGCTCAGGATGACAATTTTGTGGTGAGTTGTCGACCGCGCTCAGGATGACATGCTCGAAGGTGGGCCTTCGGTTGGTGAGAGGGCGACCCTTTCGAATTGGGGCGTTTGTGCCGGTCCTTCGACTCGCGCTTCTCCACCCCAGCGAGCAAAGGAAGCTCGCCGGGGGCCCGGATTTCGCGCTTCGCTCAGGATGACCTCGTGTTTTGTGGTTGGGAGAATTGCAAGTTTCCTTCCCCTTCGCCACGCTCAGGGTCAGGACAAGCTCTTCGACTGTGCTCCACTGCGTTCCGCTTCGCTCAGGATGACATGCTCGAAGGTGGGCCTTCGGCTGGTGAGTTGGTGAGAGGGCGACCCTTTCGAATTGGGGTGTTTGTGCCGGTCCTTCGACTCGCGCTTCTCCACCCCAGCGAGCAAAGGAAGCTCGCCGGGGGCCCGGATTTCGCGCTTCGCTCAGGATGACCTCGTGTTTGTGGTGGGGAGAATTGCAAGTTTCCTTCCCCTTCGCCACGCTCAGGGTCAGGACAAGCTCTTCGACTGTGCTCCACTGCGTTCCGCTTCGCTCAGGATGACATGCTCGAAGGTGGGCCTTCGGCTGGTGAGTTGGTGAGAGGGCGACCCTTTCGAATTGGGGCGTTTGTGCCGGTCCTTCGACTCGCGCTTTGCGCTCGCTCAGGATGACCCCACTTGCGGCGAGGGGATTGGTTTGCCCCAGTCTTTGCTTAGGTCGATCCAGGTTGGGTTGTTTCTTTCGATGAGGTTTATTTTCTTTGCTCGTGTCCAGCCTTTGAGCTGCTTTTCGCGCGCGATTGCCGAGTCTGGGTCTGCGTGGCGTTCGAAGAAGACTAGGCGGTCGCAGCCGTAGGTTGCGGAGAAGCCTTTGTACTCTTTGCTTTTGTGTTGGTGGAGGCGAGTCTCGAGGTTGCTGGTGAATCCGATGTAGAGGGTACGGCTGGGGCTGGCGACAATGTAGGTGTAGTAGGTGCGGTCTGACATTAGAGTGCTCTCAGAGTGCGCCTGCGGGTGTGAGCTTGAGCAAGAATGATGGCCCTTCGGATCGTGGAGGGTGGGAGAGTAGGTTCTCCGAATTGGCGCTTTTATGCCGGTCCTTTGACTCGCGCTTCTCCACCCCAGCGAGCAAAGGAAGCTCGCAGGGGGCCCCGGATTTCGCGCTTGCTCAGGATGACCACGTGTTTATGGTGGGGCAAGCATACAAAACACTATTCCTATTCCCACTCGATCGTTCCTGGGGGTTTTGAGGTTATGTCGTAGACGACGCGGGTGATTCCGTGGACTTCGTTGGTGATGCGGTCGGAGATTTTCTTTAGGACTTCGTAGGGGAGGGGGACCCAGTCGGCGGTCATCCCGTCTTCGGAGTGGACGGCGCGTATGGCGCAGGTGTATCCGTAGGTGCGCTGGTCGCCGGCGACGCCGACGCTTCTTACCGGGAGCAGCACGGCGAAGGACTGCCAGATTTGCTGGTAGAGTCCGGCGGCTTTGATTTCGGTGACGACGATGTCGTCGGCTTCCTGGAGAAGGGCGACGCGTTCGGCGGTGACTTCGCCGAGGATGCGGACGGCGAGGCCGGGGCCGGGGAAGGGCTGGCGCTGGAGGATCTCTTCGGGCATTTGGAGGTCGCGGCCGATGCGGCGGACTTCGTCTTTGAAGAGGTCGCGGAGCGGCTCGATGAGCTTGAGTTTCATGTCGGCGGGAAGGCCGCCGACGTTGTGGTGGCTCTTGATGGTCTGTGATGGGCCTTTGACTGACGACGACTCGATGACATCGGGGTAGAGGGTGCCCTGGACGAGCCAGGCTATGTGCGCTGGGGCGGACTCCGCGATCCCACTCAAGCCAACGGAAGGCTTGAATGGGGCACCCAGCGAGGTTTTACTAGTCCCACTCAAGCCAACGGAGGGCTTCGACCACCCCGGCGACGAAGACCTGTCGCCGGGGGCTCCGCTGGATGGGGCACCCGAAGTGAGGATGCGGGCGGCTTCGTCGTCGAAGACGGAGATGAATTCGTTGCCGATGATCTTGCGTTTGGTCTCGGGGTCGGTGACTCCGGCTAGTTTCGCGAGGAAGCGGGTGCTCGAGTCGACGGCGACGAGGTTGAGGCCGAGCTTGTTGCGCATCGTCTCCTGGACTTTGAAGAACTCGTTCTTGCGGAGCACGCCGTTGTTGACGAAGACGCAGGTAAGGCGATCTCCGATAGCGCGATGGACGAGGACGGCGGCGACCGAGGAGTTGACTCCGCCGGAGAGGGCGCAGATGGCGTGGCCGCCTTCGCCGACTTTTTCGCGGATGGCGTGGACGGTGGATTGGATGAAGTGTTCGGGGGTCCAGTCGGGTTTAGCGTTACAGATGTTGAAGAGGAAATTGCGCAGCAGCGCGGCGCCGTGTTTGGTGTGGTGGACTTCGGGGTGGAATTGCACGGCCCAGATATTCCGCGTGGGGTCGGCGATCCCGGCTACGGCGTTGGAGGTTTTGGCGGTGAGATGGAATCCGGGCGGAAGGGCCTCGGCGCTATCGCCGTGGGACATCCAGGCGGTCATGGTGGTGGGGAGTTCGGCGAAGAGGGGATTGGTATCGATTAGATTGACTTCGGCGTGGCCGTATTCGCGTTTGTCGGCGGGGCTGACTCGTCCGCCGAGGTGATGGACGATGTATTGGAGGCCATAGCAAATGCCGAGGATGGGCAGGCCGAGAGCGAGGACCGCGGGATCGGCTGGCGGTGCGTCGGCGTCGTAGACCGAGCACGGGCCTCCGGAGAGGATGATGCCGATGGGGTGGTGCGACTGGATTTCTGCGATGGAGACGGTGCAGGGAAGGACTACGGAGAAGACGTTTTGTTCGCGGATGCGGCGGGCGATGAGTTGAGTGTATTGCGAGCCGAAGTCGAGGATGACGATCGATGAAAGAATGGGCGAGAGAACGGGCGAAGTGTCCACTTCTTAGTCTGTCAGGGAGTGGGCGCACGGGGCAAGTATCATCGTTGGGTAGCGGCCGGCGATTTTTATCCGCGCAGCAAACGAAAGAGTTGGAGCGTGACTGTGAGAAATGATCTGGTACGAATCTGCGGTGTCGATGAATTGCCCGCTGAGGGTGGAGTGCGCGAGGTCCAGGCGGGGAAGCTGGCGCTGTGCGTGGCGAAATTGAATGGCAAGATCTTCGCGCTGGATAATGAGTGCCCGCATGAAGGAGGGCCGCTGGGGTGAGGGCGAGCTGGAAGACGGGAAGGTAGTTTGCCCGTGGCATGGCTATGCGTTCGATCTGAACACCGGCGCTTCCGACGGCGAGGAACGGGTCCGCGTTTTTGAGGTCACGGTACAGGGCGGCGAGGTCTTCGCGAAGCTGTAGCGGGGGCGGTGTTGAGCCTAGTGGCCGCTCTCGTCGTGCGAGGCGTGTTTGCCGTGGGTCCAGGGTTGCGAGGCCCAGAGGATGCTGCTGAGGAAGAGTATCCACAAAACGGGTACCACGAAGACGGGGCTGGTGTACCAGGGATCGTGCACGAGAGATTCCTTTCCCGGAGGATTCGAGTTTTAGTATAAAACGTTGGCGGGCTCGAGCGGAGGCCGCAAGTCAATACTTCACCAGCTGGGCAAAGGATTCCGGTTTGAGACTGGCGCCGCCGACGAGGGCCCCATCGATCCCAGGTTGATTGAGCAGGGCCGAGGCGTTGTCGGGGCGGACGCTGCCGCCGTAGATGATGCGCATGTTGTCGGCGACGTCGCGGTCGAGGCGGCGCGCCACTTCGCTGCGGATGATGAAATGAGCCTGCGCCGCCAGCTCCGGAGTCGCTGTTTTGCCGGTGCCGATCGCCCACACTGGTTCGTAGGCGATCACGATGGGAGCGGCGCGTTGGGGAGAAATGTTGAATACCGCCTTGGCTACCTGGCGGATAAGGACCTCTTCGGTTCGTCCGTCTTCGCGCTCGGCCAGGACCTCACCTACACAAACAATGGGCGTAAGGCCGTGGTTGAGCGCGGTGTGCAGCTTCTGATTCACGGTCTCGTCGGTCTCGCAGAAGTATTGGCGGCGTTCGGAGTGGCCGATGATAACGTGGGTCACGCCGATCGAGGTGAGCATTTGTGCGGAGATTTCTCCAGTGAATGCGCCTTCTTCGGCGTAGTGCATGTTCTGAGCGCCGACGGAGATGCCACTGCCGGAGAGAGCGTCGAGCACGATAGCCAGCGAGCAAAAGGGTGGGATGATGATGATTTCATCGCGGGTTTGTCCGAGGCAGAGGGGCAGCAGGGCTTCGGCGCAGGCGCGTGCTTCGGCGGTGGTCTTGTACATCTTCCAGTTGGCGGCGATTAGGGGCTTGCGGGACATTGGTTGTGGGGATTCCTCTTGGTGATTTTAGAACATGCGACATTGCAGCGCCGCCCTGAGGCGGTATATGTGTGATATATACATAGTGTGAGAAGGCCTCAACCAAGCGAAATGCTCGCGGAGTGCGTTGGCTTTGATTGGGATGAGGCGAATATCGACAAGAACTGGGATAGGCATCAAGTCACTCCGGAAGAAGCCGAAGAAGTTTTCTTTCATGAACCGATTGTCGTCAGCAGTGACCCGATGAGTTCAAGCAAAGAGAGGCGTTACCGGCTTCTCGGTGAGACAACTGTCAGCCGCCGGTTGTTTGTTGTCTTTACTGTCCGTCGCAAATTGATCCGGGTGATCTCGGTGAGGGACATGAACCGGAAAGAGAATGAGGCATATGCAAAATATGAAAAGGAAAATCCCTGAATTTCGGAGCGAGGCCGAAGAGTTCGAGTTCTGGTCGAAGAATGATTCGACGGAGTATGTCGATTGGTTGACCGCTCAGAGGGTTAAGTTGCCCAATCTGAAGCCGACGCTGCGGACCATCTCGGTGCGCCTGCCGGTTTCGATGGTTGAAGACCTGAAAATTCTCGCGAACCGTCGCGATGTGCCGTATCAATCTTTGTTGAAGGTGTTTCTAGCAGAGCGGTTAGAGCAGGAGCGGGCGAAGCGGAAGGTGGGTTGATTAGCAGCCTGTCAATTCGCTCTCGTCGTCGGCCAAGATGCTTCACGTGATAAAGCTCTATGGTGGGGAATCAGCCGTCCGGCGCTCAGTTTTGGAGAAGCTCTTTGGATCGGGGAAAAAATCCTGAACGTGTTTGCACAAAAACCATGCCGCGACGCCGCTCAAGCAGGTAATCAGCGTAAACATCCACCAGCCTGCTGCGTCGGAATGTAGGCCCAAATGCAGGGAACTCAGGGCTATTCGTATCGCGAAAAGCACGACGAAATAACTGCAGAACGCACCAGAGCCCACAATAAAATACCGTCCCGGAGTGCTGATGAAGGCTTCGATTGACCTGACGAGTTTGGCTGCAACGACGGCCGCCACTAAGCCTCCGAGGCCATAGAGAACAGCGTATATCCAATTTACTGGGCCGCTTTGATTAAAGACCTTGTACATTACAAGAGCGAAAATCGCGTACGCTATCAGCGATCCGGGTCCAAATGCAATAGTCGCAGTAGCCGCAGTTATCGCCCACCGTCGAAGACGGGGAACAGAGGAAAGCAGAATGAACAGAAGACCTGCGGTTATCACGAATGGCGCCGCGTAAAGTATCTGCACACTGCCCTCTGCGTTAGTTTTCGCTAAGCGCTTCGACTCCCGGCAGTTTTTTGCCCTCAAGGAACTCCAGCGAGGCGCCGCCGCCGGTGGAGATGTGGGTGATGCGGTGGGCGACTCCAGCTTGTTTGACTGCGGCGACAGAATCGCCTCCGCCGACGATGGAGGTGGATGTGGCGTTGTCGGCTACGGCCTGGGCGATGTTCATGGTTCCGGCCGCGAAGGCTGGCATTTCGAAGACGCCCATGGGGCCGTTCCAGACGATGGTCTTAGCTCCGATGATTTCGTCGGAGAAGAGGTCGATGGTCTTGGGGCCGATGTCGAGGCCCATCCAGTCGGCGGGAAAGTTTCCCCCTCCATTGAAGACCTGGGTATGAGCGTCGGGGGAGAATTTGTCTGCGAGGATGTGATCGATGGGCAGCAGGAAGCGCACACCGTTGGCCTTGGCTTTGGCGAGAGCTTCTTTGGCGGTCTCGATCTTGTCCGCTTCGAGCAGTGACTTGCCGACTTCCTGACCATGGGCTTTGAGGAAGGTGTAGGCCATGCCGCCGCCGATGAGGAGCGCATCGACCTTGCCGAGCAGATTGTCGATGACTTCGATCTTGTCGGAGACTTTGGCTCCTCCGAGAATCGCGATGAAGGGTCTCTCGGGGGTTTCGAGGGCCTTCCCGATGTAGTTCAATTCTTTCTCCATCAGCAGGCCGGCGGCCGACTGCTTGACGAAGCGCGTGATGCCTTCGGTCGAGGCGTGGGCGCGGTGGGCGCTGCCAAAAGCGTCGTTAACGTAAATCTCACAGAGGCTGGCCAGCTGTTTCGCGAAGTAGGGATCGTTGGCCTCTTCTTCGGCGTAGAAGCGCAGGTTTTCAAGGAGCAGCACCTGGCCGGATTCGAGCTGGCGGGAGAGCTCGGTTGCGATCTCGCCGACACAATCGGGAGAGAAGGCGACGTTGAAAGACTCGCCGATCTCATGATCAAGCAACATGCGCAGGCGGTCAACGACGGGGCGCAGGCTGTACTTCGGATCAACTTTGCCCTTGGGCCTTCCAAGATGGGACGCGAGGATCACCTTCGCCTTATGTCTGAGAGCGTACTCAATGGTAGGCAACGTTTCGCGGATGCGAGTGTCGTCGGTGATCTCCGTTCCGTCTTCGCTGAGTGGGACGTTGAAATCAACGCGGATGAGTACATGCTTGTGCTGCAGATCAAGGTTGCGGATGGAAAGTTTGGACATAGTCGTTCACTCATTTTCACTCAAGGTTGGGCTGTTCGGTGCTCTGGACGATGGCATCGGCCTCGATCTCAATGCGCCAGGATGGATTTAGAAGTCCCGCAACCACGACCATGGTGGCCGCAGGTCGAATCTTACTAAAGAACTCGCCGTGGACGCGGCCAACGGTCTCCCAGTCCTCGACGTGAGTGAGAAACATCCGCGTTCTGACGACATCGTTGAGGGTCGCGCCGCCATCGCGCAAGGCCTGTTGAATGATCTCGATGACACGCCGGGTTTGCGCAGCGGCGTCTCCCGTTTCGGCGCCGACCGGGCCAGTGCCTGCGACGTGAATCGTGTTGCCTATTCGCACGGCGCGGGAGAAGCCGATTACCGGTTCGTACGGGGAGCTACCGCTGATATTCTGACGCATAACGACCTGAAGAAAAGCGCCGTGGACTTGATGTCCACGACGCGGTTGGGTTTAGAGACCTTTCTTGACCAGGAAGCCGATCAGATCGACGACACGGTTGGAATAGCCCCATTCATTGTCGTACCAGCTGATGATTTTGGCGGTCTTATCGCCGACGACTTTGGTGAGCGGCGCGTCGAAGATCGAGGATCGCGGGTCGCCCTTGAAGTCGCTGGAGACGAGCTCGCCGCCTTCGTAGCCGAGGATGCCCTTCATCGGGCCTTCCGCAGCGGCCTTGATTGCTCCGTTGATGCTCTCGACGGTGACTGGCTTTTCAGTGGTGAAGGTGAGGTTGACGACTGAGACGTTGGGGGTCGGGACGCGGATCGCGAAGCCGTCCAGCTTGCCGGCCAGCTCGGGGATGACCAGCTTGAGCGCCTTGGCTGCGCCGGTCGAGCTGGGTATCAGGTTGATGGCCGCGGCGCGGGCGCGGCGAAGGTCCTTATGCGGGAAGTCTAGGATGACCTGATCGTTGGTATAGCTGTGGATCGTGGTCATGATTCCGGCGGTGATACCGAAGGTGTCCTGCAGGACTTTGGCGACGGGCGCGAGGCAGTTGGTCGTGCAGCTTGCGTTGGAGATGATGTTGTGTTTGGCGGGATCGTACTTGCCTTCGTTGACGCCAAGGACCAGGGTGACGTCTTCGTTGGTGGCAGGAGCGGAGATGATGACCTTTTTCACGGTTGGGCCAAGATGCACTTTGGCCTTTTCAGCGTCGGTGAAGATTCCGGTCGACTCGACGACGATCTGGGCGCCGACCGAGGCCCAGTCGAGCTTGGCAGGGTCGCGCTCCGCATAGACTTTGATCTTCTTACCATCGACGGAGATGGAATTATCGTCGGCCGTGACCTCGTTCTTGATATTGCCGAGAATGGAGTCGTACTTGAGCAGGTGGGCCAGCGTTTTCGGGCTGGTGAGATCGTTCACTGCAACAAATTCAATTTCCGGATTTCCCAGGGCGGCGCGAAAGACATTACGCCCGATACGCCCGAAACCGTTGATTCCAACTTTTACAGCCATGCGTTCTCCTTGGTTTATGGAACTATTTCAATGCAAAACACTTAATGTTGCCGATGGGACAAACTTAGCCCATCCTGCGATACTAGCATCGCTACTGTCAGCTTAAATCAATTGCGCCGCCGCAATGGTGGCCCAGGCAGGCTGACGGAATTTGCGGCGTGGGCGAGAGTGTGTTACATGCTAAACATGCGCGAATGGATGCGCGAAAAAATGACAAGACGTACCAAGCGTGGGCCGATCAACTCCGAGTCCACTGGAAGAATCGGCCAAGAGTTGCCCGCCGATCAGCCGAAGCCGTTGCGGCCCGCCTATCCGGAGGCTATTCAACAGAGTCACATGGAACATAACCATCCAATCGAAGCTGAGCCGGCGGAGGAAGAGCCGACGGTCGATGTTGGCGGGGTTTTCGCCGACGGTCCTGACATCACCGATGAGCCGGCGGTCGCGATGCCCGCTGGGCCGGTGACGGCGAGTTCGGACGTGACCGCCTTCCCCGAGGGCAAGTTGGTGGTTGAGACACAGCCTGAATCGGTGGGCGTGCCTCCACCTGAGCTGGCTGCGGCGAAGAGTCCGCGTGGCTATGTGGTGCTGACGATCGGCCTGCCGGGTTCGGGCAAGACGACATGGTTTAAGCGTCGGGGGGTGACTCCGCTATCTAGCGACATGCTGCGCAGCATTCTCTTCGACGACATCACCGAGCAGCGCTATCAGGGGCTGGTGTTTTCGACGCTGCGTTCGCTGCTACGCGCCAGGCTGATCGCCAAGATGCCGTGGAACTATGTTGACGCGACCAACCTTTCACCGCATGAACGCCGACAGTGGATCAAGATGGCGAAGAGCTTTGGCTATGACGTGCAGGCGGTATTCTTTGATGTGCCGTTTGAGGTCTGCGTGGAGCGCAACAGCCGTCGCGAGCGCAACGTCAACGAGGAATCGATGAGGAAGATGGCGGACAGGTTGAGGCCTCCGAGTTTCAAAGAAGGTTTCTCGAAGATCACCGTGGTCCGAGTGAAGAGCGGGACGGCGGCGGAAGGTGGCGAGGCTCCGGTAAGCGACGGCTGACGGCTTTGGCGAATCCGGCATCTCAAAATCGAGATGAGTGGCGATCGACCGTTAGTTTCGCGGGAGGTGTTTGCAAATGTGGCATGAAGTGGTTGCAAAGCTGTCTCCGCGAGAGTCCGCGGCTGCGACACCGTCGAACGACGCCGAACTTGCAGCGTCGCTGGCGAAGCTGTGCCCGCATCGGTGGCATGAGTCGAACTGGCTGAAGAACCTCTTCTGCCATGTTGGCTTGCACAATTGGAAACAGCTCTACCTCGATGAGTTGCTTCCCAAGCGAGAAGTGAGGTTTTGCTACTGGTGCTCTAAGGTCAAGCTGGATGGAAGGATCTATGGCGACTAGAGTGGGCGCGTCGTCATAGGAGAAAATCAGAAGGCCGGGCTGCTTGCCCGGCTTTTTCCTTGAGAGATTTATGCCCGACGCGGCGATCGAGTTCCGGGATGTGACGTACACGACGGCGCAGGGCCGTGTGCTGTTAGACCACATCAGCGTTTCGGTTCCTATTGGAACTACGGTGGCGATTCTTGGCCGCAGCGGTTGCGGCAAGACCACTTTGCTGCGAACAGTCAATCGGATGCTCGACCCGACCTCCGGCGAGGTGTTGCTGGATGGGAAGCCGATTCACGCGAGCGATCCGGTCACTTTACGTCGTGGCATCGGTTACGTGGTGCAGGAGACAGGGCTCTTTCCTCATTTCAAAATCGAGCGCAATGTGGGCATCGTGCTGGAGCTAGAGGGCCGTAAGCATACGGAGATCGCTGCTCGTTCTCGGGAGCTGATGAAGCTGGTCGGGCTCGATGCGGCGAAGTTTGCCGGGCGCTATCCGCACCAACTCTCGGGCGGACAACGGCAGCGGGTTGGCCTGGCGCGAGCGCTAGCCGCAGATCCTTCGCTGTTGTTGATGGATGAGCCTTTTGGGGCGCTCGATCCGGTGACCCGCGCCGAAATGCAGGACATGCTGCAGGAGCTGCTGTCTTCGCTGCGGAAGACGGTGCTGTTGGTCACCCATGATCTGAACGAGGCGATGTATCTCGCTTCGCGGATCGTGCTCATCGAGGAGGGCCGCATTGCCGCCGATCTTGAGACGGGTGAATTTGTCACGTCCCAGATTCCGGCGGTCGTGAGCTACGTGAATGCGATCCGGCGCGGTGCGGATGGCGATCCGGTTGCAACGAGGTGCTTTTGATGTGGGCATTTCTGGTCGCTCACGGATCGGAGATCGGCACACTGACCGTTGAGCATCTCTGGCTCACCGGTGCGGCGATGTTGATTGCAGCGCTAATTGGGATTCCGCTGGGAATTCTGCTTACGCGACATCAGTCCTGGGCCAAGCCGGTGCTGGGGGTGGCGAATATTCTGCAGACTATTCCGAGTTTGGCGCTCTTTGGATTCCTGCTGCCGCTGCCTTGGCTGGGGGAACGGGCCGCGCGGATCGCTATCACCGCCCTGGTTGCGTATGCGCTGCTGCCTATTCTACGGAACACCTATGAAGGGATTCGAGGTGTCGACCACAACATTATTGACGTGTCTAAGGCAATTGGCATGAGCGATATGCAGCGGCTTTTGAAAGTGGAGCTTCCGCTGGCGGCTTCGTTTATTCTGGCTGGGTTGCGGACGGCGACGGTGATCTGTGTGGGTATTGCGACGATTGCAGCGGCGGTCGGTGCGGGTGGTCTTGGTGAGTTCATTTTTCGTGGCGTGGCATCGGTGGATAATCGTCTGGTTCTTGCTGGCGCGTTGCCGGCGGCTGGGTTGGCTTTGGCGGCGGATGGTTTGCTGGGGCTGCTGGAGCGGTGGGTGCGGGTTCCGTCGGCGAGGCATTCGTGAGGTTTGCCGGAGCATTAGCTCTGTGCGGGTTGATATTGATCGGCGCCTGTTCTCCGCCGCATCCTAACCATCCTGTAGTTGGCGCGAAGAACTTTACCGAGCAGGTGATTCTTGGCGAATTGCTAGCGCAGGAGATTGAGGCGAAGACTGGGCTGAAGGTCGAACGGCGCTTCTATCTTGCCGGGAGCTATATTGCGCAGCAGGCACTGGTGGCGGGGCGGATCGATTCTTATGTGGAGTACACGGGGACGGCGCTGACCGCGATCCTGAAGCAGCCGCTTGCAAAAGACCCTGACGCGGTGCTGGCGACGGTCACGCAGTTGTATCGGAAGCGCTATAACGTGGTAGTTGCTCCCCCACTTGGATTTGAGAATACCTTTGCGATGGTGGTTCGGGGTGAGGATGCGAAGCGGCTGAACATTCATACGCTGAGCGAAGCGGTGCCTTATGCTTCGCAGTGGCGGCTTGGTGTGGGCTATGAATTTGAAGAGCGTCCGGACGGGCTGCGTGGGCTTTCGGCTGCCTATGGGTTGAAGTTTGACGGCGCTCCGCGAACGATGGATCTGGGTCTGCTCTATCGAGCGCTAAATTCCAACCAGGTGGACATTGTGGCGGGGAACTCGACCGACGGGCCTATTGAGGCCTTTGGGCTGGCGGTGCTGCGGGATGACCGGCATTATTTTCCTCCGTATCAAGCTGTTCCGTTGGTGAGAGAAGCGGCGCTTCAACGTTGGCCGCGGATGCAGGCGGCTTTCGATGCGCTGGCGGGGAAGATTTCTGCTGAAGAGATGCAGGCGATGAATGAAGCGGTGGATGGCGAGCATCGCGATCCGGCGGAGGTAGTGCGGGAGTTTCGTCGGAGCAAGGGACTTTAGCGCATGGATTCTTTGATTTGCTGGGTGGGCGGGAAAGTGGTCATGGCGTGGCCTCCGGTCGTCGTCTCGTCGGCACCAGCTCCTAAGTCGTCAGGTTATAGATCAGACCGAATGGGTCCTTGACGTAGCATCTGGGAAAGTCTGGCTCGTCTTTGATGATTTCGCAGCCGTTCTTTATCAGCCGGACTTTAGCCTCTTCGACGTTGTCAACCGTGACTTCGAGGACCGGGCCGAGGGCTGGCCCTGGTTCGATGAAGAGGTTGATGTGCTTGCCGTGAAGGCCGACCATCTGAGGCGTGTCGTCGGTGATCTCGAATCCGAGTTGCTTGACGTAGAAGTACGCTGCGTTCTTTGGGTCTTCTGCCTGGATCAGGATGTCAGTGCCGAAGCTGTTGGCCATGCGGTCCTCCGCTTTTGGATACGGTCAATCTTATGCCATCAATTGTTGAATTGCAGATTCACCCGACCATTTTTGAAGACATCGCAGGAGCCGCTGGCGTAGGGGCCGTTGGGCGGCTGCACGCGAAAGTTTGAGAGCATGCTGCCTCCGTTGACGCGGGGCTGGTTGACCTGGATGTAGGCGAGGGGGACATTGGGCATGCGGGCGCTGACCGCGTTCTTGCAGGCGACCATCACATCCTGCGTGGTTTGTCCGCCGTTGTTGCTTCCGCCGTAGTTTCCGCCACCTTGATTTCCGTTGGAGTTAGGATCGAATTGAAACTTCTGCAATTGGCCGTTTTTGGAGACGATGCAGAATCCCGAAGCGTGGCGGGCGTTCGGCGGCTGGGCGTTGAAGTTAATCATGTAACTGTCGTTGCCGGTGTCAGAGCCGCGATAGACGGCGATGTAGGCGCGTGGGACATTGGGCAGGCGCGCGCTGGCCGTGTCTTTGCAGAGTTGCAGGGCTTGGTTGGGTGAGGCGCCTGCGTAGTTGCCACCGCCGCCATTGCCAGGCCCTGAGCCTGCGTCGAATTGAAGGTTCCGCAGCTGTCCGCTTTTGGAGACGATGCAGAAGCCTGACGACTGCCGCTGGTTGGGCGGCTGGGCGTGGAAGTTGATCATGTAGTTGCCGGGGTCGGGATCGGTGCCGCGGTAGACGCTGATGTAGGCCAGCGGCACGCCGGGCAGGCGCTGGCTGGCGGTGTTCTTGCACATCAGCAGCGCGTTGTTGGGGTCGCCTTGATTGCCGCCTTGAAAGCTACCTCCGGCTCCGAGGGCGAAGTCGGCGCGGCAGCCGTGATCGACCCAGATGCCTCCGTTGTCATATCCCCAGGAGACGCCCATGGTGCATGCCGAACCGCTTCGCTGGTAGACCAGTTTCACGCCGTTTGAGGTATTGGCTCGGCAGTAATGGCGGCCCATATCGTTGGAGGAGCAGGTTATGGTTTGTGCTGAAGCGGCGACTGCGAAAACCAGGCAGGCAATGAAAGGCAAGAGACGAATTAGACGCATTATTTCTCCGCATTGTTCGGGATGCTCTATTCTCTGGCCTACCATGTTGGCATAAGCGTGTGACGATGGGGCAGAATTCTTTAACCTTTGGTAACTACTTCTACTTCCGCGTTGCTCGTGGTGCTGACCGGGGCTTCCGGTTCCGGCAAGACGACCTTGGCTCGCCATATCCAAGGGCATTACCCAGATTTGTGCAAGGTGCTGTTCTTCGATTCCATCGGCGTCCCGCCCGCGGATGTGATGACGAGAGAGTATGGCAGCGGCTCTGAATGGCAGCGTGCGATGACTCTGCGCTGGATGGAGTGGATTGCCGCTTTGCTTTTCCTATACAAGCCCGTCCTCTTTGAGGGACAGATGAGGATTTCCTTTATTGAGGAAGCGCTGGCGAACTGCGCTATTGCTACTGCCAGGATTATTCTGGTCGATTGCGATGATGCAATTCGCGCGACCCGATTGATCGCAGAGAGGGAGCAAGTGGAGCTCGCGAATCCGACTACGATGAACTGGGCTCGTTTCCTCAGGGAAGAAGCGCTGGCTTCGAAGAGCGAGATCCTGGACACGGGAGTTCTGTCTTTCATGGAGTGCGTCTTGTTTCTTGTTGAACAGATCAGCGCGGCCTAGTTCGACTTTTGGTCCATCTTCCCGAAGAATCCAATGCTCTTGAGATAGACTGGCGAAAACCTTGCAGCCCTTTGCTGCGCACGGGGGATGGGTGGCCGAAGCCGCAGTCGAGGTTGAGCATGGCCTGAGGAGGGAACTTCGTCTTCGCGACCTGGTTCCCATGCAGATACTGCTTCTGGTTGGAGTGACGTGGTCGGGGATCGCGGCGAAACAGGGATCGACGCATCCGATGATGTGGCTGGCGGGGGTGCTCTTCTTCTTCCTTCCGCAAGTTGTGGTGGTGACCTACTGCGCGCGGCTATGGCCGATTGAGGGCGGGGTCTATCAATGGACGAAGTTTGCCCTTGGACCAGCAACTGCGTTCTTAAGCGCGTGGAATTATGCGATCTATGCAATCCTGACGGTTTCTGGTCTGGGGATTCTGGCCGCTACCAGCCTTAGCTATGCTCTGGGGCCACGCGCCGCGTGGATGGCGGAGAGCCGCGGTTTGACGTTCGCCCTCGATGGCCTGCTCTTTGGCTTGATGCTGGCGATCAATGTTTTCGGAATGCGGCTTGGGCGGTGGGTTTCGCATTTTGGCAACGGCTTGATGGTGCTGCTAGTCATGATCCTTGCGGTGCTGCTGGTGTGGCACCCCGGGGCGAACGCGGCCCACCCCCATGTGAGTCCGCAGGCACCGTTTGCGTTTGCGTGGCCGATGATGTCGCTGCTTACGTTGAACCACTACATCAAGGTTGCCTTCAATGCCTATGGCGGCCTTGAGCAGGTAGCGGTCTTTGCCGGCGAGACGAGGAATGCGGGACGCGCGATCATGCTCTCGGCGTGGATCGCTGCGCCGGCGGTGGTGGTGATCTATGCGGTGATGACTGGTTCGATGCTGACCTATGTGCCATCGTCGAAGATCGATTTGGCGGGACCGATTCCGCAGGTTCTCGCGGCCGCGCTTGGGCAAGGGGCAGGAGTCTGGCTGGGGCGAGTGATGATTCTTGCGTTGGCGGTCTTCACCGTCTGTTCCTACATCATGATCATGGCTGAGACCAGCCGTCTGCCAATGGTGGCGGGATGGGACTCGATCCTTCCGGCGTGGTTTACGAAACTGAATCCGCTGTATCGCACACCGGTCCGGAGCTTGTGCGTGATCGTCGGGCTTGCCGCGGCGGCGAGCTTTCTCGCGAGCCTTGACGCCGGGCGGCAGGAGGCATTCCAGCTGATTCAAAACAGCGCAAACATTTCGTTCGGGTTGTACTACTGCTCCATGTTCGCCGTGCCGCTGTTTGTTGGTTCGCGGTTTGGGCGGAGGCCGGGTTTTTGGCTGCTTCTTTGCGCGATTCTGGGTCTGGCGGTGACTGTGTCGGAGCTCGTACTGGCGACGGTGCCGATTGTCGAAGTGAACAGCACGTGGGGTTTTGCCGTGAAGGTGATGGTTACGGCGCTGGTGGCGAACCTGCTCGGACTGGCGATTTATTGGCGTGGCAAGCGCTCTGCGGCGGCTGTGAATTAGCTGGCTGATGGCGGCGTTCACATTGGAGAATGAGAGCGCGGAGCCGGATTGATCGGAGAGGAAATGACTGAAACAAGTGTGGAACCGTGGCTGCGCGGGACTCTGATCGAGGTGGGCGCGGTGCCTCGGGGAGTGATTCATGCGCTGTTGCTGGCTGAGGAGGATGTGGCGAAATGGTGCGGGGGGCTGACCGAGGCTGAGTTGAATGAACGTCCGCTGGGACTGCCTTCGGTGGCGTTTCAAGTGCGCCACATCGCGCGGAGTCTGGATCGGCTGCTAACTTATGCCGAGGGTGCGCAGCTCTCCGCCGAGCAGCTTGCCACATTGAAGAGCGAGATGGACGAGGGCGCGACGCGAGGGGAATTATTCGCGGAGTTTAGCGAGGCGATTCAACGTTCGCTAAGGCGGGTGAAAGAATTGGCTGTTGTCGATCCCAGTCAGCCGCGCGGAGTGGGGAAGAAGCAGTTGCCTACGAGCCTGGGCGGCCTGCTGGTGCATGTCGCCGACCACACTCAGCGGCATGTGGGACAGGCGATTACGACGGCGAAAGTGATCGTCGCGATACGCTAGCTGAGCATGGTTACGTTTCCAGTCGCGAGGTCGTAGATGCCTCCGGCTACTTTGAGCTTGCCGGATTTGATCGCTGGAGCGACGACAGGGCCGAGCGTATGAAGCTTGGCGACGCCGCGGCGGACGTTGGCTTCGATCGCGTTCTCCAGCGGGTCGCCGGGCTTGCCCTCGGTTTCGACGACGGCCGGCTTGATGCTGTTCACGAGGTTGTTGATCTCGCCGGGCAGCGCGTCGTGGTCGTGCAGATGCTTGATGGCGGCTTTCACTGCGCCACACTGGCTGTGGCCGAGGACCAGGATGAGTGGGACGTTCAGCTCGGCGACGGCATATTCGATACTGCCTTTGACCGAGGCGCCTGCTCCGTCGATGTAGTTGCCGGCGATGCGAATGATGAAGAGGTCGCCGATACCCTGGTCGAAGAGGATCTCAGGCGCGACGCGGGCGTCGGCGCAGCTGACGATCGCCGCTATCGGATATTGGCCTGCGGCAAGTGGCTTGAAGTCATCGGGGGTGCGGCCGGGGTGAGTGATCTGCCCGGCGGCGAAGCGCTTGTTTCCGTCGATCAACATTTGGAGCGCGTGATCGGAGTTGACCCGCTGCGCGGGGGCGGGGCCGTCGGCGAGAGCCGCGAAGGCGGCGCGTTCGGCCAGGGTTGACGCGAGCAGGGTAGCTCCGGTGGAGAGAAGAAAGCTGCGGCGAGAGGTCGAAAAATGATCGTGCATGGGGTCTCCGGCGGCGTCTTCAATCGACGCACATTCTGTTGGTTAGAAACATTGCCATCCTAGTCAAGGTGCAGCGATTTCGCAATGAGTTAAGCGGCGAGGGGGAGAGTTTTAAGGGAATTTCTTGTTGGGTAGACGGCTTGAAGCGATCGGAGAAAAGGTTTACTTGACCAATCCGGTCTGAGGCTGGAAGCTGGGAGGGACGTTGTTCGAGGCGGCGCAACCAGAGGCCGGTCTCGGGAGGCTTTTGTGGCGATCGTGGCGGGCGTGGATTTTGGGACGTTGAGCGTGCGGGTGACGCTGCTGGATAGTGAACGCGGACGGCTGGGCACCGCTTCGGCTGAATATCCGCTGAAGCGCAAACGCGAAGATCCCAACTTTGCTACGCAATCGCATACCGATCAGATGGATGCGCTGGTGAAGGCCACGCTGGAGGTCCTGGAGAAGGCGGGGGCGAAGGGTGAAGCGGTCGAGTCGATCGGGATCGATACAACTGGGTCGAGCGTGATCCCGGTTGGTGAACACCTTGAGCCGCTGGACGATTATTACCTGTGGTGCGACCATCGCGCACTTGAAGAGGCGCGGCAGATTACTGAACTCGCGCATCGGGAGAGGTTTGAGGGCATCGACTGGTGCGGCGGCGTCTATTCACATGAATGGGGGTTTGCGAAGCTGCTGCATTGGCTTCGGCATAATCCCGACAAGCGAGGTAAGTTTGTCACCGCGCTTGAGAACTGCGACATGGTGGCGGCGACGCTTTGCGGCGTGACGGATGTGGGTGACCTGAAGCGCAGTGCTTGTGCGATGGGGCACAAGTGGATGTGGAACCCGAAATGGGGCGGGCTGCCTCCCCAGGAGTTTCTGTCAAAGCTGGATCCGCTTTTTGATGGTATTCGCGCGAAGATGGGTGGTGAGTATCTGACCTCGGACAAACTTGCGGGGCATCTTTCTCTGGCTTGGGCTGAGGCGATGGGACTGCGCGCTGGGATTCCGATTCCGGTCTCGGCGTTTGATGCGCACTGGGACGCGATCGGCGCGGATTGCCGCGAGGGCGATGTCGTCAACGTGGTCGGGACATCCACCTGCATCATCGCGATGAGTCACAAGTTGACGCTGGTGCCGGGGGTTTGCGGGGTGGTGCCGGGAAGCGTGCATCCGGCATACACCGGAATTGAAGCTGGGCTTTCGGCGACGGGTGACATCTTCGAGGCGATTGCGCGGCGGGCCGGGACGGATGTGAAGAAGCTTTCGCAGGGACTCGAAAAATATCGTGCCGGACAGACCGGATTGTTGCGCCTGAGCTGGGACAATGGCGACCGCACCGTGCTGGTGAATTCCGAGCTTGGCGGCGTGACGCTGGGATGGAACCTCATTCACACCGCCCAGGACGAGCTTTTTGCGGCGATCGAGGGGACGGCGTTTCATACCCGGATCATTCTGGAGCGGATGGCTGAAAATGGCGTCCCCGTAGAGCGGGTGATTAATGCGGGTGGGATTCCACAGCACAATTCAGTGCTGAACCAGGTGTATGCCAATGTGTTGAACAAGCCGATTCTGGTGCCGGACGGAGTTCCGACGAGTTTGGGCTCGGGAATATTTGCTTTGCTGGCTGCCGGGGCATTCTCCAGCGTCGAGGAGGCGCAGGCGAAGATGTGCCTGGGGAATAAGACTTTTCAGCCAGAGCCGGCTGCAGTCGCGGTGTACGACAAGTTATTCAAGCATTATCGGGATGTTTACTTTGGACTCGGATCTCGCAAGGCTGAGGCGGTGAAGCTGGGTGACGTGCTGCCAGATTTGAAGAGGATTGCTGCTGCAGTGGGAGCCAGCGATTGATCGTTTCCTTATTCGGAACTCTTCGTTTTTGCATTGAACACGGGCAAACCAAACGCTGTTGTTTCGTCGAGGCTGGCCGCCCGGTGGATGGACTCGCGATTATGTTTCAGTCTTTGCAGGTCTGCTCGCATTTCGGCCGCACTCTGATAACGCAAGTTACGATCCTTCTCAAGGGCCCTGGTGAGGATGCGATCGAGCTCTGCGGGAAGGTTGGGATTCAGGCAAGTGGCCGCAACTGGGCTGAGATCGGAAATCGCTTTGGCACCCACGAATGGCGGAGTGCCGGTGCACATTTCAAAGAGGACCGCACCGAGTGAAAAGAGGTCGGTGCGCGCATCGAGTTCCTTGCCGCAGACTTGCTCCGGTGACATGTATCCCGCGGCTCCCAGGGTAGAAACGTCTTTGCCGATGACCCTGGTCAATCCGAACTCCAGGACTTTGGCCTGACCGCGCTTGTTCACAAAGATATTAGCGGGCGTGATATCGCGATGGATAGCTCCTTTAGCGTGGGCGGCGGCCAGCGCGTCGGCAATCTCAACCGCCAGTCCGAGGGTGGTTTCGGTTTCCAGTGGTTTTGCAGCGATGAAATACTTCAGGATCACCCCATCGAGAAATTCAGTTGCAAAAAATGCCTGGCCGGCCTGCTCGCCAATCTCATACAGCGCGCAGATATTGGGGTGGTTCAAGGCCGAGGCAGTCTGTGCTTCGCGGCGAAAACGAGCGAGTGCCTGCGGGTCATGGCCGACTGATTCCGGGAGGAATTTGAGCGCAACGAAACGGTGAAGGCGAGTGTTGACGGCCTTGTAGACGATGCCTGTACCTCCGTGACCGAGCTTCTCGACGATGCGATAGTGCGAGACGGTTGTATTGATCATGTTCTAAGGAGCCGCGATCGATGCCCAATGATAGGGCGAGTACTACTGGAGGTCAATCGTAACTGAAGTTCCAATTATTTGGTGACCCTGTTGTCGTGGGAGGCCTGCGGAGTCGCAGACAAGTCGGTTGCCGGTTCGATCTACCGCGGTTCCCGTCCCCTACCGCTTCGACAGTATCTCGTAAACCGGCTTGTTGTCGGCAAAGACTTGCCACTCGGCGACCGTGCCTTCTTGAATGACGGCCTTCCAGGCGGAGGGGGTCTGCCACGCCACGCCGTTGATCGTTCCGCCCGCGTGGCCGACGGCGAGTACCATGCCGTCTTTGGCCAGCAGGTTGTCGGTGCGAATCCAGTAGTCCGGGCACATCGCGAAATATCCGCGCCATCCAGCGATCATCGCGGCGGCGCCGACGACGCGGTTCCCGAGCGAGTCGGTGAAGACGTGTTCAGGCGCCATTCGCGATGACAGGGCGTCTACATCGTGACGATTGATGGCGGTTACGAAAAGATTGAAGACTTGTTCAATGTTCATGCTGTTTTCCAAATTAGGCGGCTAAAGTTTTTCCGGCTGGGTGAGATGTGCGAGGGAATTATTTCCGACTCAATTCGGCTTGGCTTGCGTAGCTGCGGGAACGGTCGCGGCCGATTGTGCCTGCAAGAGATTGAGGGGAATCTCCAATGTGCCGGCCTTCTTTGAGGCCCAATCATAGACGCCGGTTGCGAGATAGACATCTTGTTGGGGCAGGTCGATCTCGAGATGGGCAGGGATTCCGGAGCGTTCAATTGCGGCGAAAGTGGCGGGGTTGATGTTCATGTTCTGGGTTACGCCAACCCAGTTCACCGGCTTGCCATCACGACCGTACGCGATCACGCCGAGCTGAATTCTCCCGCCATGGTTGCCTTGCGGAGTCAGCTCTAGATCAACGTCAGTCCAACGAATGAGGAAATCGACGGAGTAACGGGTGATAGGACTGGTCAGGTTAGCGTTGCCGCCGGCTCGGGGAGCGGTCGCGGTTGGCTGCGGAGTGGCGGGGAGCACGCGGACACCGTAGAGCAACTGGGTTGCGCTGGGCATGCCGCGCGCCAGCAGTGGACGCAATGGATCGGCGTTGGCCTTCTCGTCTTCGGCTGGAGCGCCGTCTTCCGCGGCAGCCTCGGCGTAATAGCCTCGCCGGTAAGAGAGCTTGTACTTGTCCCCATTGAGCTTCACTTCGATGCGGCGATATTTGCCGTCCATGTCCTTATTGGTGGGTGTGTAGACAAGCGTGTAGTAGTGAGAGCCGTTCTGGACGACGCGGGCGATCGCCTTATTGAGGTCGTTGGCATTGAGGATTGCTTCGCCACCGGTGTCGGCTGCGAGTTGTTCCATGGCTCCTATCTTGGCACCGCGAGCGGCATGCTCAGCCGCATAAGGGGCCATAGGATCGGCCTGACGCTGAGAAGTGCTGCCGCCCATCCGGTTGTCAGGCGTTGCGCCCTCGGTATTCACAGGGCCGGGGTTGCTACCCTCCATTGGATGCTCAGTTATGACGCCCTCAGCACCGACGGGATAAACTGCGACTTTAGACAGGGTCAGAAGGTCGGCGGTCTTTCGGACCGCGGCGCCGTATTGCCGCATCGCATCGGACGGCTGCTTATCCTTGCCGGTCGGAAAGATCGAAATGGGAAAGGAGCCGGAGAACCAGATGAGGTTCTTACGTCCTGGAACGCCGGCGAGATAGCGGGCGATGTAGTTCATCGCCTCGAGGGTCATTGTCACTCGCTGGTCCGCTTGATACGAGGCGTAGTTTGCCTGCGAAGCCTGCAACGCCTCAAGACCGATCCCGCTCATTTGTTCCGCCGATAATGTTGCGACCTCATTCTGGTCGGCGAGTTTGTCCTGAAGAGACCGCGACATCGCGGTTGTCGTCGTCGAGGGCCCGGATTTCGGGTCGTCTAAGGCCGCCCGCAGCGCGGAACTATCGGTGCTGAAACCTTGAACCATGTGAAGTTTCGAGGAGAGCGTGAAGATCGCAATGCGTGTGCCAGGGTCCATGGTTTTCAGATAGTTCAGAATCTGCCCGTGAACGTACGACTGGTCCTCGCGGTCGGTATTGAGGCTATCGAGCAAGAGCACGTTGACCGAGTCTCCCGGCGGAGCGGCGGGCTGATTGGTGAAGACATTTGGCGGCATCTGCGGTAAAGGGAGTGCGGGCGCGTTGTCGGGCGCGTGCTCTTCGAAATAATTCACTGGCTGCGGCTTGCCGTCTTCGCTGATCTGGAAGTCTTCTTTGCGCAGGCCGGTGACGGGTTCGTCGTGGCCTTTGGTCACAACGACGTTGACGACCACCGCTTCGGAGCTAGCTTTGAAGACGGGAACCTGCGCCTGATTGCGTGTTGACAGGGAGGGTAGGTCGAAGGCGGACTCGGCCACAGGCTGAGCGGCAGCAGGTTCGGGTGCTGGCGTGGTTGCGGATGCTTCGGTCGCGGGAGTCGAGGGCTGCGTTGATGAGCCGGCTGCGGCGGGGGTAGACGGAGCGCCGTTCGGCGCTTTCGATAGATCGCTCGCGGTTGGCGGATTTGGCGTGGATACGTCGGCGGCGCTTGTGTTCGCTGAAGAAGGAATAGCCGGATGTTCTGAGGGTAGGCCTTCACCCGCCGCCAAGATGTGTGCGTCCGCGTGGAAGAGGTGATATTGCTCAAAGGCGGCATCATTCAACAGTGTTTGCAGGTGGCCGGGTGAAAATTGAACGCTTGATGCGGCCATGTTGGAGTCAGCGGCCTGCGCCTGGGAGATGGAGATGCTCTTCACCGGACAGATGTAGGACCTGCCGCCAAGCTCGACCGGGCCATATTCAACCATTATGTCTGCCCTCACCAGCGGGTCGGTCGGCTTGAGGTCAGCTTGGGCGGTCACTCGGAGTACGTTCCCATTGGCAGGATCGACGGCGATCTCTCCGTGATATCCGGCGATCTCGTGAAAGGGACGGAAGTCGGAGACGTCTGCGCCGTTGCCCACGACGAAGCAGCAGTAGCTCACTTCATAGTGCGACTTCTCGCTGGGAACCGCATAGTCAAAAACCGCAACGGGGCCGGCCTCACCCTTCTCCCAGTGACCCCAGGCGAGCTTGCTGTGGGCCGCATCCAGCAGCGTTGTGGCCAGAATGGGCCCGAACTCTCCCGAAGTCGAGAGCCCGTGAACGGGTTCACCTTTCCTGCCTTTTTCTGCACTCGCATTCACTACTTCTCCGCCGTCGCGGTAGAAAACCGTGGCGCTGGCGGTGCCTGTACTGGCGAGCTGCTGCGCGGGGACAAAGGACGATCCTCCTTTCTCATACCCTTCCGGTTGATCCTGAAAGCGTGTGGTAATCCGGGTTGCGGAGAAGTTCGGAAGCTGATGGAGGGTCTGACTTACGTATTTTACGGTCAGGGCCATCACCCGGCGCTGCTCGGCAAAATCGGGTGCTGGCGTGGCAGGAATCTCCGCCGTAGGAAGACCGAGAAACGCAGAGAGACCGGCCAGCGCGGTGAGGGCCTGCCGCGCCTCAGAGCCGGGAAGGTCTTCCTCGAGCTGCAGAAGTCTCGCCGTACTCAAGCGCTCGGTCAGTTGTAAATCCGAGAGCTGTCGCGCTATCTCGGCGTCCGGCTTGCTATGGATCGCGGACAGCACCTGCTCCAACTGCTCGACCGTTGCCCTCTTGGCCGCGAAGGCAGGTGAGACGACGGCTGCGAAACATGCCAGGAGTACGCAGCGCCGCATATTGTGGGTCCCTCCCGCACCGAAATCCTAGTCCTTCGTGAATTGCTTGGGAAGGCTCATCGGGCGGAGACTTTCTGAGCATTTCGTTTGGAAGTCGTTGCACCTTACGGCTGCTTGAGCCGGGCTCTCACTTCGGCGATCGTCAACTCTTTCCAGTGCTTGCCGTAGTTTTCGAGGGTGCATAGCGTGCGGGGTTCCATGCGATCGATGTAGAGGGTTCCGTGCAGATGGTCGATCTCGTGCTGGAGGATGCGGGCGTACCAGCCTGAGGCGTGAATGGTCTGCGGTTGCGCACGGTGGTCGAGGCATTCGACGCGGACTCGGCTTGAGCGGAGCACCAGAGCGGTGAGACCGGGAAGGCTAAGGCAGCCCTCGAAGAAGTCTGCATTCGGAGCGATTTCGAGGCTGAGCAAAGGGTTGATGATCGCCTGAAAGGGAACTGGTTTGCGTTCGCGCGCGACGAGAACTTCGGGCACGATGTCTTTCATGTATTCGGCCTTGTCTTCGATGACTGCAAGCTGCAGGCCGAGGCCGATCTGCGGTGCGGCGAGGCCGACTCCGGGGGCCTTGTACATGGTCTCGCGCATTTGCTCGATTAAATGCTGAGTTGTGGGCGAGAGGATTTCTTCTCGCGTTAGCTTGCGAGTGGCTTGGCGAAGTACGGGTTCTCCGGCGGATTTGATTTCGAGGAGTGGGGGTTTCATGGCTTGGGATTGGTGATGTTGCAATCAGCCTAGGTCTTAGCGTCGAAGTAGATCGTACGCGTGTATAGCGACGGCAAGTATCGCCAGAGCGACATAATTATCCACTCGGATTCTCTCAGGTCGAAATAAAACATCTGAGAACGAAACTAGGAGAATTCACGATTAGTACAGCCCCACCTTAGTTTCTTCCGCCATATAATCAACGACTCTGGCGAGATCATTCGTCTCTTCAAACTTCTTGATCTGGCGATCGGCGCCGGTCCCGATTTCGAGAATGTGGCGAATGTAGTTGATCTCCTGGCGACTGTTTAATCCGTCCACAACGTCGTCGACGAAATCGAGATACTCGCGGAGGAGATCGCGTTCGTCGACCTCGGTTTCCTTGCCGAAGTCGATCAGCTTGCCGTCGAGGCCGTAGCGGACGGCGCGCCATTTGTTTTCCATCAAGAGTGCGCGGGAGTAGTTGCGGAAGTCCTGATTACGGGTGTGAAGTTGGTGAATCTTTGCTGCGGTTGCCTGGATGAGAGCGGCGATGGCGAGCGTCTCTTCGGCGCGCATCGGCAGGTCGCAGACACGGACCTCTATGGTGTTGAAGAAAGGATGCGGGCGAATGTCCCACCAGATCTTTTTGGCGTTGTCGAGACAGTTGGTCTTGATGAGGACGTTGACGAAGGCCTCGAACTCGCTGTAACTGGCGAAGGCGTCGGGAATGTTGGTGCGGGGAAATTTGTCGAAGACCTTGGCGCGATAACTCTTGAGGCCGGTGTTGTCGCCACGCCAGAATGGCGAGTTGGTCGAGAGCGCGAGCAAATGGGGAAGGAAGTAGCGCATGGTGTTCATGACCCGGATGGCGGCTTCGCGGTCCTCGATGCCGATGTGCACATGTAGGCCGAAGATCAGGTTGGCGCGGGCGACGGTCTGCAGATCTTCGACGACGCGGCGATAGCGCTCATCCGGATATATTTCCTGCTTGCGCCAGTCGGCGAAAGGATGAGTAGCGCCGGCGACGAGCAGGAGTCCGTGGTCGTTGGCGAGGCGAATCATCTGGCGGCGTAGGTTGAAGAGATCGGTGCGCGCCTCTTTGATGGTGGGACAGATCTCCGTCCCGACTTCGACGACCGATTGGTGCATCTCCGCCTTGACCTGCTCGTGAAGCAAGAGCTTGCCGTGAGCGAGCATCTCGGTGCCGATATGCGAGCGCAGATCGCGGGTGACGGGGTTGACGGTCTGGTATTCCTCTTCGATGCCGATGTTGAATGTGGGCTGCATGGGATTGGCACCTCGCCGCGACGCGTTTGAAATTGGATGCGTTGCTACCTTTGTATTCTGGGTTGCGCTTTTGGGCAAGCGGGGGCGGGAGATCGCCTAATAACTTGGCTTATTGCACTGGATCGGATTGGCCTTCAGGCGTTGATAGGCGAAACGGTCTGGATTCCACCAGTATCCAACACAAGTGAAGCGGGAGAGATATCGGTTCTCCAAGTCCTCGACATATCCGAGGCTCCCGCCCATAGCGTTTGCAGCGAACCTGCCGCGGCCCTCGACCAGGACGCCGCCCGACGCACGTCTGCCTTGGTCGTCGACCACCCCCCGTGGAGAACCAGCGTCTTTCGATGGTGCAATAAGGTCCCATAGGGACGCCGCTGTTGCAGTCTCTGTGGCGGCTCGTGAAACCGAGCACCGTCCGAAGCTCCCCCTCGTGCATCCGGAAATGCACTTCGTCCTGCACGTAAAGCCCAGAACCTCCGTCGCTGGCGCGCAGCACAAGCTCGGACTGCGGCTTACCAACCTCGGCCGAGCGTAGTTGCCAGAAGTCGTCAAGCACCCAATCGTAGCGGGCACCGTCAGACGCGGCGATTCTCACCCACCCGCGAGGCGATGGAGCGGCTACGGCGATGAACAATACTGACGCCTGCGTAATCTACACCGCGACGATTGCCTGCCGGGTATCGTCCTCACCCAACGCAGCGTAGGTGAGCTGAACCTGATCGGGCATCGCCACATGTCGGTCGATAACACGGGCTGGCGTGGTATCCGACCAATCTAGGATGTGCGCCTGACCGTCGGAGAGCCCAAGCAGAAGCAGCGCCTTCAGCCGCGCCTCGTCGTCGCTGGACCGAAGATCACGGACGACGTTCTCAGGAGAGGGCCAAGGCACATGTTCGCGAAGTACGGAAACATAGCCTTGAACTTCAGTCCATGCAGGCTGCGGCGACTGCTGGGCCGATGCCCCCGAAGTCAGCAGCAGCGCACACAGGATCATGTGCAGAAAGCGAGTCGTACGCATGGTTCGGCTTCACCTCGCTTGGCGCGCGGCCGGATGGGCTCTGCTTCATTTGTATGCGGGGTTGGAGTTTGAGGCAAGGCGGTACACTGAAGACGAGCTTTGGAGAGGCGGGCCATGGCATATCTGGTTGTCGAGGACGAGGAGGCGGAGCGGCTGGCGATGGAGATCGCGAAGGCGACGGGACAATCCATCAGCGCTGTTGTGACCGAGGCGCTGCGTGAGCGAGCGGAGCGGATCCCGAAAGGGCAAGAGAAGGCGAGCGTGGAAGAACTTTTGGAAATTGTGGATAGGATCGCCACGTATGCGAAAGTTCCACATTTTGATCATGCTGCCGAGTTTTACGACGAATCTGGTCTCCCGAAGTGATCGTTGATCCTTCCGCGATCGTGTCAGTCTTCTTGAAGGAAGCAGGATTTCAACGCTACGTGAACATCATGGCTCGGGCCAATGGGTGCAGGATCAGTGCGGCGAGCTTCGTCGAACTGTCGATGGTGATGTCTCGGGCGTTCGATTTTCGGGCCGTCCGGGAAGCTGAAGCCTTCTTCGTAAGCACCAGGATCACGGTTGAGCCGGTGACGGTCGAGCATGCTCGACTGGCCATCCAAGCTTTCCTGCAATTTGGTAAGGGACGGCATCCCGCCGGATTGAACTTTGGCGATTGCTTTTCTTATGCGCTGGCGAAGGCAACTTGTGAGCCGCTGCTGTTCAGGGGCGATGACTTCAGTAAGACGGACCTGATTTCCGCTAGCTAGGATCTGTCCCGGATTCTCGCTCGGTCGCCTAAGCCCCTTTTCGGCTAGGCGTTCGAGAGAAACTCTCCCCAATGAAATTCTTTGATCGTGGGGCCTTGTTGGGCTTTCTTGACGGCGAGATCGGCCATGTTTTGGACGATCCATTCGAAGTTCTCTGCGCCTACGGAATGGACATCGGCGTCGGGGGCGGGGTTCATGAAGTCGATGGCGTAGGGGATTCCGTCTTCGACTGCGAACTCGACGGTGTTGAGATCGTAGCCGAGAGCTTTGCACAAGGTCAGCGAATCGCGCTCGACGCGAGCGAGCAATTCAGGATCGTAAGCCGGCGGATCGAGGACGTAGCGCTCTGCGTGAGGGCGGCGCGGGTCGTAGGGCATGATACGGACTTTTTCCTGGCCGACGACGTAGCAGCGGAAGTACTCCTTAAAATTCACCGCCTTCTGGAAGAGCATGCACAGGTCGCGGCTCTGGTCGTAGGCGTGGAAGAATTCGTGCGGGTTGTGGATGTGGTAGACGTCCTTCCATCCCCCGCCATCGACAGGCTTCATGAACGATGGGAAGCCGATGTAGTCGAAGACGCTCTCCCAGTTGAGCGGGTATTCTAGATTGCGCATGGAGCGATCGGTGGTGCCGGGCGGGAAGTGCTTGTGGGGCAGGATGACGGTTGGCGGGACGGCGACGCCGAGCTTGTCAGCCAGGGAATAGTTAAAGAACTTGTCGTCCGCCGACCACCAGAAGGGGTTGTTGATCACCACTGTTCCGTTCAGCACCGCGTGCTTGAGGAAGGCACGGTAGAAGGGGATGTCGTGAGAGATGCGGTCGACGATGACTGCGTAGGCCGGCGTTTTGTCCAGATGGACGGCCCCTGTCTGGACAAATTCGGCGCAGATGCCGTCGAGATTCATGGAATTGATGCGCTCGACGAGCGCTCCGGGAAAGGTATTCTCCATGCCAAACAGAACGCCAATTTTCTTCACGGTTGCTCCCTTGTATCGTGCGGGACTGAAACGACGGAAGTGTCTAGCTCAACATAGCCCAAATCTTTCGGTGGATGCAAAGTTCGGGCGACGAAATGAAACCCGGCCGCAAATGGCAGAAATCCGCCGATAATTCTCATTGAGTGCGTGGTAAAACCCGTGATACGCTTCGGCGACTACTTTCACTATGTCAGGTAGGCGCCCAAATATGAAGTATCTGTGGATCCGAATGGCAGTTATCGTAGTGATGGCGGCGCCGGTTGTGCCGCGAGCGCAGGTTGGAGCTCACTCCGGTTCGAAATCCGGCTCAGAATTGATGGAAGTCGTTCTCGAAAAGAAGAGTGGCGACATGGTTCAGGCGATGGACGCCGGCCATGTCTTCAAGACCGGGGATATTCTTCGCTTTCGCCTGCGCCCGGCGTTCGACGGGTTCCTCTACGTGACCGACCTGGGCACCTCGGGCAAGAGCAGCCTGCTCTTTCCCGGGCAGGAGACGGGCAGCGACAACCGCATCGATCACACCAAGGAATACGTGGTTCCGGCAACACCGGATGGATGGTTTGAAGTCTCTGGGCCGGCTGGTTATGAGACGATCTACTTCGTGATGAGCCCGATCGCTCTGGCTGGAGGCTTGGTCCCGAACGCCGCGCCGAATCCAAACGCAGGGATTCCGCAGGGAACTCCGCCGCCGACCATGCATCCGCGCTGCAACGATGAAATCTTCAAGTCCCGCGGGGATTGCGTTGACCCAAATGCCGGCCCGAAGCGGGTCGATCCGTCGGCGACCTTGCCAGGCCCGGTGCGGGACCTGTTCGGCGATAGTCCTTCAGGGGACAGCGCCCGCGACTTGAATTTCACCAAGAAGTCCCAGTCCAGCGTGGTGACGACGGTGAGTCCAATGAACGGGCCGGTGGTATATGAGTTTCTGTTGGCACATAATTGAGTCACGGGCGAAGGCGATGAGGCGGATTCTGTCGCAATTCGTGATTGGAAGTTTCCTGGTTGCCGTCGGCATGGCGGCGGGGCAGCAGCCGGCTTCGACCCCACCCCCGGCCGCAACGGCTCCGGCGCAGGCTGCTCCCACCCAGGACCAGAACCGCGACCTTAAATTCAAAAAGGAAACGACGCTGCCGCCTGGGCAGATGACAGTCAAAATCCCCCGGAGCTACGCGTTGGTGATCGGCATTTCGAAGTATGAGAATCTGCCCCCCGAGGCGCAGCTGGAGTACCCGGATCGCGACGCTGAATCGGTCTATACCGTTTTGATTAGCGCCGAGGGTGGCCAGTTTCCCGCCGAGAATGTTCACAAGCTGATCAATGAAAACGCCACTGCCGCTAATATCAAGAAAGAGCTCGAGACCTGGCTGCCGTCAGTCACCAAAGACGACGACCGGGTGGTAATCTATTTCGCCGGGCATGGCTTTGTTTCGAGTGGACGCGCTTATCTTGCTCCCTACGATATAAGCCTAAAAAATATTCCTGGCACCTCGTTTCCGATGGACGAACTGGGAGCAGACATCGGAGGAAAGATCAACGGCAAGTGGAAGGTGCTGATCACCGACTCCTGCCATTCGGGCGCCATTACCCCTGAGGCGGATCGCGCCAAGATCAATCAGACTTTGCTCGACCTGCAGAAGTCGCTCTTCTCGATCACCGCCAGCCGCGATCGTGAACAGAGCTTTGAGAGCGACAAGTGGGGCGGCGGCCACGGCATTTTTACTTACTACGTCGTGAAAGGGCTGGAGGGTGAGGCCGACACCAATGGCGATGGCGTCGTCTCCGCAGATGAGTTAGCCGAGTATGTGCACACCAACGTGCGCCTTGCGACGAACGCCGCGCAGAACCCGACCTCGGAGCGGGGCAGCTTCGATCCCAACATGGTCCTGGCCTACAATCCAGGGCATGTGACGGCGGCAAATCTGCCTCCGCCCAAGTATGGCACTCTGGTCATCGAAACCAACATGGACGGGACAGAAGTCTTCGTCGATGGCAAGAGCGCTGGAGTGGTGAACAAGGCGGCGGCGCTGCGGCTGCCGGGTATCGAGCCGGGCGCGCATACCATCAAGTCAGTCCATCTAGGCTACGAGCCCGACGGCCCGCGCGAGGAGCAGGTCTATCCGGGACAAGAGACAACGGTGAGCGTGCGCATTCTGATTGCGCGGACACGCAACCACAGCGCCGTCGAACATTTCGACAAGGGGATCGAGTATTACAACAAGGGCTTTGAGCAGAACTACCGCAAGGCGGTAGAAGAGTTTGAGGCAGCGCTGCAAATTGACCCCAAGTACAGCCAGGCGGCACTCTATCTGGGCCGGGTTTATAACGCGCTGTATGAAGATGACAAGGCGCTGGCGTCTTTGCGCACTGCGATTGAGATCGATCCGGATTATTTGGAGGCACGGTCGAGCTATGCGGGCGCGCTGCTTGACGCCGGCGACCTGGATGAAGCTGTGCGGCAATTGAATGTTGTCACCGATCGCGACCCCAATAACGGAATGGCGTGGTACCTGCTCTCGCAGGCTTATGCCCGCAAGGGGAGCTTCGATCAGGCGATCACGGCTTCGCGCAAAGCGGTCGCGCTGACGCCGCAGAATGCCGAGGCGCACTTCTGGCTGGCGGAATCGCTGCGTTTCAAGCATGAGTGCGTCGAGTCAGAGGCGGAGTACAACCGGTATCTAGCGCTGTCGAATTTCGACAGCGGTCTTGCCGGCAAGATCGATTACAACGTGATGGGTTACCTCTTCGGAGCGGGCAGCAAGAAACGTGCGGCGCAGACCGATATCTGGAAGGAACTCCGCAGCAAGGCCAATGTAGGCCTGTGCGATTGCGAATGGGTAGAGAAGCGTTTCGATCCAGCAATCACCTATTGCCAGGCTGCACTTGGCTACACGCCGGGCGACCTTTACGCGAACTACCGGCTAGGAATCGTCTATTCGGAGAAATACAACCAGTCCGGACAAGTGGGACTGCTGGCGGCGGCGCGGAAACATTTTGAGGACGTCGTTGCCGAAAATCCCGACGCTGTCGAAGCCGGCCGGGCGAAGGGCTACGTCAAGAACATCGATGTGGTGCTGGCCCGCCAGCCGTGACGGCCCGGCGAAGCGGCTCGATGTCATTCGGAATCGATTAATTCCGCATCTAAAGAACGAAGATAGACCATTACGTGAGGCGAAACGCTTCTCTTCGCGCTGGCCTTTCGGCTTTCGCGGGTTTTCACACCTTCCAATCACAAATTCCAATTTAGGAAATCCTAAGGATTTGCGTACATGAAAACAGTCCTGCTGCTTATTTGCTCGAACATCTTCATGACCATCGCCTGGTATGGCCACTTGAAATATCGCAAAGCGCCGCTGATTACGGTGATCGTCGTCAGTTGGTTGATCGCCTTCTTTGAATACTGCTTCCAGGTGCCTGCGAATCGGATTGGCTACGGGGAGTTCTCTGCTTTTCAGCTCAAGGTCATCCAGGAGGTCGTTACGCTAACGGTTTTCACTGTCTTTGCGTGGCTCTATTTCGGGGAGCGGGTGAGGTGGAACCATGCGGTTTCGTTTCTATTTCTGGTCGGCGCGGTGACATTTGCCTTCTGGGGGAAGGTTTAAACTCCCTCAAAACGCCAATTGAAGAAAGAAGGCTAGCACGGTCACCGACAGAACCTGAATCCCCAGATGCAGACGGTCAGATTTGACTTGACGCAAGAATGAGATAGTCACCACTTCGTCGCACATCGACCGGACTAGATCGGCATCGCTCGCCGCCATCGTGCTGGCGAGGTAAGCTGCGTGGGTTGTCTCTAGGCCCTTTGGCGGCTGGTTGCCAAGGGTATCACTAAGCCGGTGGCGCTGACTCTTGGGCACCAGAAAGAAAGCGGGTTCGGCGGGCCCGGCTACAGAAAAGGTGCCTTGATGATGGACCGTCGGGAAGATCACACGCAAGCAGATCGAGACGCAAACCAACGCCAATATCACGAACATTCCCAGGAGAACCGCATGAGCGTGAGGAAAGCGGGAATGACCGGTGGAGAATTGGAAGGCTGCCGCCGTCATCGCGGTCAGCAAGGTTACGCAGAATGCCGCTTTGGTATCGAGGAAGCGGATAGTGTTCTGCGTGTCCTCGACGACCTTGAAGAGAAACTCGAGCCGGCTGGTGTATTGATAGATCTCTTTGAAGACTTCATCGCCCATCGCAGCCAAGTTTATAGCACTTGACGAGAGCGAGGTATTGAAACTGTCATCCGGAGGGCGCTGTGTCGCGGCACAGGAGAATTGACTGGCAATGATTGGCGCATTGCGGTTAACTGTTCATGCCCGCAATTACGGCCCATGACGGCTCCTCGAATGACCCTCATCAGGCACGCCCAGTTCGTCGTTCTCCGTAGCCTGGCCGCGGTTGTGATGGGGGCAGTGATTTGCGCGGACGCGATGGCCCAGGGGACGTCCCCGGCGGCTGGCGGCTCGGCTTCCGGGCAGGTCGAGACCCAACGAAGCCCGGCTATCCAGCAGCGGGTTCCTCGGCAAGTGCCCTCTATTTCGGCACTTCAGGGGCGATTGATCGATAACTCGAGCCAGCCGTTGGGCGGCGTGACGGTTTCGCTTTCGTCCGCTGCCGGGGGATGCGCACCGTCGCAGAAGCTATGCGGCGTTTCCGACGCCGATGGGATCTTCCGCGTGCTTCAGGTTCCGGCGGGGAACTACCCGCTCACCTTCACTGTGCCCGGCGGCGCGTCGTTCCAACGGGGAAATGTTCACATCGGAACCGGCGAGGTGTTGAGCATTCAGGTGCAGCTTCCGGTGGAGCGGGCCGCGGGGCCGGCGTCGGTGATTCCGCGGGCTCCGGCCGAGATCAACGACTCGCTCTATCGGGAGCTGAGCCGCCACGGCATCAACGACGGATCGATCGTGCCCCCGATGCTTCGCCTGTCGCCTGACGACATGGTCTACCTGCCGAAGCCCGACCGGTGGAACACGTCGATGCCGGATTATCGGAGGTATCCTGACGATCCACGGTCGCCCTATGTCCTGGGTCACTGGTATGACCCCTTCAACCGGAACAAGTACAAGGGCGATTACCCGGTGCTGACGAATATTCTGGGCCCGAGGACGTTCTTTAACTTCACCGGGAGCAGCACGACGGCACTCGATGGCCGCAGGCTGCCGACGCCCTCGAATGAGGGATCGGCGCAGCCGAATTCTGCGCCATTCTTTGGCAACGGCGGACAGTTTTTCCTGGCCCAGACCTTTCGACTTAGCTTCGATCTCTTTAAGGGCGACGCGGCCTTTCGCCCGATCGATTGGCAAGTGCGGATTACACCGGCCTTCAATCTGAACTATCTCGCGACCCAGGAAAACGGCATCGTCAACGCAAACGTGGCGAAAGGGACCGACCGATTCGACGAACACATCGGCTTGCAGGAGGCGTTTGTCGAGGTCAAGCTGAAAGACCTTAGTCCGAATTATGATTTCATCTCGATTCGCGCCGGTATTCAGCAGTTCTCTTCCGACTTTCGGGGCTTCATCTTCGCCGACGAAAATAATGGTGTTCGCGTGTTCGGCAACCTGCGTTCTAACCGCTTCCAGTATAACGCCGCCTTCTTCGACCTGCTCGAAAAGAACACCAACAGCGGCCTGAACACCTTCCAGCGGCGTTATCGACAGGTCGGCGTGGCGAACCTCTATATTCAGGACGCGGTCTTCAAGGGATATACCACGGAGTTCAGCTTCGACTGGAGCAACGACGATCCGACAATACATTTCGACGACAATGGCTTCCAGGTGCGGCCTGCGCCGATCGGAACAGTCGTCGTCACGGGACCCATCCCGCATAGCATTCGCTCGTATTACATTGGGTGGACCGGCGATGGACACATCCATCGAGTCAATATCAACCACGCCTTTTACCAAGCGCTTGGTCATGACAGCTTCAATCCGCTGGCCGCGCGCAAGGTCGATATCAACGCGCAACTCGCCGCGCTGGAGCTGTCGGTCGACGAAGATTGGCTGCGTTTTCGAGGGTCTTTTCTTTATGCTTCGGGCGATGCCAATCCTAACGACACAAGCAGCACCGACCCGACGAACAGCAAGGGGCGCATCGCCCGCGGCTTCGATTCCATCGTAGACAACGAAGCCTTCGCCGGCGGCGAGTTCAGTTTTTTCAATCGCGAGGGCATCCGGCTCACCGGCACCGGAGTCGGCCTAACCTCGCCCGACAGCTTTCTTCCCGATCTGAATGCGAGCAAGGACGAAGGCCAGTCGAACTTCGTGAACCCCGGGCTGTACCTGGCGAACGCCGGAGTTGACGCCAAGGTGACGCCCACTCTTAAGATTGTCACCAACGTGAACTATCTCCGGTTTGTGCACACCCAGCCGCTGGAGCTGCTGCTGTTCCAAAACCCTATCCATGCCGGCATCGGAGTCGACGCCAGCATGGGGGTGATCTGGAGGCCGCCGCTCTCGGACAACATCGTCGTTACCGGGGGCATCGCGGTGCTGCCTCCGGCGCTTGGGCTGAGAGAGATTTATCAGAGCAAGACGTTACTTTCTGGATTTGGGACGATTCGTTATCAATTCTGATTGGGCTGAATAGCAGTATGTCATGCGATAGAAGGGAACAGATGAAGCGCATCTGGGATCAATCCGGGAAGTATCGCGGCGAGCGAATCCTTTCTGCGCTTCGATCGAATCTCATCTACTCCTTCATGCTGGGCTTCGCGGTGATAGCGGCAAGCTTCTTCTTTCAACGTAGAGGTGAAACTTTCGTCGCTCATGCAGCCGAGGCGGCGGGGCAATCCATTCCTCCGATTCCGCGCGGCGAAACCCCCGAGCAGGCGCAGCGGCAGAGCGTTGGCTGCGTGAGTTGTCACACGGCGACGGACAGCGCTTCGATGCATCCGGGGTTGACGGTGATCATTGGGTGCGCGGATTGTCATGGCGGCGATCCGAATGTGATGGCGGCGGGCGCGCCGAAATCTGCCGAATATATTGCGGCCACGAAGAAGGCCCATGTTCAGCCGAGGTTTGCCGAAGACGCGGCGCGGGGCGGGCATCCCATTCGGGTTTATACGCGCTGGCTGCGCGAGAGCCTGGAGTGGATCCGCTTCGTGAATCCGGGTGACTTGCGTGTCGCCCCGCAGACATGTGGTTCGTCCGGCTGCCACACTGAAGAGGTTCGCAATGTCTCGACGAGCATGATGACTCATGGCGCGATGTTGTGGGAGGCGGCGCTCTATAACAACGGCGCCTATCCGTATAAGAACGCGCGGTTCGGCGAGTCCTACGACGCGAATGGCGAACCGCAGCGTCTTCGCACCTTCCCGCCGCCGACGGCGGAGGAGACGCGGACCAAAGGTATTCTGCCATACCTCGATCCGCTGCAGCGCTGGGAGATTTCGCAGCCCAGCAATGTACTGCGCGTCTTTGAGCGTGGCGGGGAGAAGAAGCCGGAGCTTGGCAATCCGAGCTCGAAAGAAGAGTCCGGCGACCCCGATCTCAAGCTCAGCGACCGCGGCTTTGGCACTGAGCTGCGCACCGATCCGGTTTTTCTTGGACTGCAGAAGACGCGTCTGCTTGATCCGTTGCTGAGTTTCCCGGGAACCAACGATCAGCCCGGCGACTATCGCGGCAGCGGCTGTTCGGGGTGTCACGTGATTTACGCCAACGACCGCTCGGCCGAGCACTCGGCCCAATATGCCAAGTATGGCCATGACGGCACGAGCGTCAGCGTCGACCCGACGATCGACAAATCGGAGTCAGGCCACCCGCTCCGCCACGTCTTTACGAAGACCATCCCTTCGAGTCAGTGCATGGTCTGCCACATGCATCCGGGCACTAACATGGAGACGACGTACTTCGGCTACACCTGGTGGGACAACGAGGTCGATGGCGACAAGATGTACCCGGCGAAGCAGAAGAACCCGACCGAACAGGAGATTCACGATGTTCGGGTCCGCAACCCTGAAGGCTCTGCGCCAAGGGGAAACTGGAGTGATGTTGCATTTCTGAAGCAAGTTGGCTCGCCGGAGTTCAACAAGAACTTGAAGGACACGCAGTTTGCGGACTTTCATGGCCATGGCTGGATCTTCCGCGCCGTCTTCAAGCGCGACCGCGAAGGTTACCTGTTAGATCAGGACGGGAACCGCATCTCGAACGACGACCCCGACAAGCTGGCCAAGTCGGTCCACTTGAAAGACATTCATCTCGAAAAGGGGATGCACTGCATCGATTGCCACTTTGAGCAGGATGCTCATGGCAACGGGAAGCTCTATGGCGAGACGCGGAACGCGGTTGAGATCTCCTGCGAAGACTGTCACGGCACGATCGAGCACAAGGCCACCTTGAAGACCAGTGGGCCTGCGTCGGCTCAGGATGAGTCGAGCAACCTGCTGCGGATGCGGACTCCGTGGAAAGAGGCGCGTTTCTACTGGCGCGACGGCAAGCTGTGGCAGCGGTCGAATGTCGAACAGGGGACCGAATGGGAGGTTGTCCAGGTGCAGGATACGATCACGCCGGGCAACCCTCATTACAGCGAGAAATCGCGGCTGGCTAAGACGATCCAGAAAGACGGCGTCCATTGGGGCACCATCTCCGAAGAAGCTGCGCTGGCGCATAGCAATGGCCGGATGACCTGCTATAGCTGCCACACTTCGTGGACGACCTCGTGCTTTGGCTGCCATCTATCGATGAGCGCTAACCAGCGGATGCCGATGCTCCATAACGAGGGGCTGATGACGCGCAACTACACCACGTATAACTTCCACGTGCTGCGGGCTGACGTCTATATGTTGGGCATCGATGGAACGGTAACGGGTAATCGCGTGGCTCCGGTGCGCTCGGCGTGCGCGGTCGTGGTGAGCTCGCAGAACGCGAACCGCGACTGGCTCTACCAGACGCAACAGACGGTCTCCGCTCCTGGGTTTAGCGGTGAGGCCTTCAGCACTTATGTGCCGCATACCGTTCGCGCCAAGGAGACGAAGCAATGCACCGACTGCCACGTCTCGGCCGCCGAGGACAACAACGCGTGGATGGCGCAGGTGCTGGTGCAGGGGACCAATTTCCTGAACTTCATGGGTAAGTACATCTATGTTGCCGGGGGGAGCCATGGCTTTGAAGCGGTGCCGGTAGCCGAGAGCATCGAGCCGCCGGCGATCATCGGCAGCGATCTGCAGGAGATGGCTTATCCGGACGACTATAAAAAGTTCACCGATCACGGGCGGCTGCTTAGCGAGGGTTACAGCCATGCCGGCAATGTGGAAGATGTGCAACTGCGCGGCGAATATCTCTACGCTGCGCTTGGGCATGGCGGAGTTCGCGTTTACGACGTTGCCGATGTTGACGTGAAGGACGTTTCGCAGCGCGTGATTACCGCTCCGGTTTCGCCTCTTGGGCAGCGCTTCTATCTGAAGACGAAAGACGCCGCGGCCATCGCTTCGCCGAGTACGCTGGCGCTAGATCCGCTTCGGAAGCAGATTCCTGAGAATGAAGAGCAATCGATTGCTCCGCTTTATGCCTTCCTCTATGTCGCCGACCGCGAAGAGGGGTTAGTAGTGGTGGGTGATCCGAAGACCGGCGTGGGTACGCTGCTCGATGGCGATCCGCAGAACAACTTCCTGAAGCGCGGAGCGACCTTCAATCCGGATGGCAAACTGGCGGGCGCGCACCGGATCACGATTGCCGGGACGTATGCCTACATTCTCTGCAATCGCGGACTGGAGATTGTCGCGCTGGCCGATCCTCTGCATCCGAAGATCGTCGCTGAGATTGGTTCGCCGGTGTTGGATGATCCGCAGGGAGTGGCGATTCAGTTCCGCTACGCCTTCATTGTCGATCGCGTGGGACTGAAGGTCTTCGACGTGACGCATCTTGATCATCCTGTTGCGGTGGCGCAGGCGCAGTTGCCAATTGAGGATGCCCGCAACGTCTATGTTGCTCGCACGTATGCCTATATTTCCGCCGGAAAGAATGGTATTGCGATTGTCAACGTGGAGAAGCCGGAGCAGCCGAAGCTGACGCAGATGTTCAATGCTGGAGGCGAGCTGAACGATGTGCGCGATCTAAAAATCGGGATGGTCAGCTCTGAACAGTTTGCCTTCGTGGCCGATGGCAAGAATGGGATGAGGGTCGTCGAACTCTTCGGGCCAAAGACGCAGCCGAATTTCTATGGATTCAGCCCGGAGCCTGCGCCGAAGCTGATTGCGACGCGCAAGATGAGCGGTGCGGCGCTGATCATCTCCAAGGGCGTCGATCGCGACCGCGCTGTCGATGAGGATGGCAACCAGCTTTCGGTCTTTGGGCGGCGTGGTGCACGACCTTTCAATCATGAAGAGGCGGAGCGGCTTTACCTTCGCAACGGCGAGTTGTATACGGTGACGAATGCGCCACCGGGACCGGCGACGGAGATGGTGCCCGCTCAGGCTAAGGCCGAGCTGAAGTAGATGTTCTCGAAGAGGTTAACGATATGCTTCGCGGCGGTGCTTTACGGCGAGGACTTCAATAGAATCGCCGAAGTCATGGAAGAATACACGGTAGTTGCCGACGCGAAGACGAAGTTGGGGCGGTTCTACATTCTGGAGACGCTTGACGTCTCCTACTCCAGTAACGACGTAACGAGCCAAAGCGTGCAAGACTCGAAGAGCCGTGTTTTGGTCGATGGCCCGGAGGTTCGCTCTGGCCGGATCTGTCCAAGCGACCGTCTTTCCCATGCTTACTGGTTAGAATCCCAAGGCTCGAGCGGCGTTCGCCCCATCTTTTCGAAATCCTCGTTGGTGAGGCCGAATTCGGCAAGTACTTCCTCATTCGGAATGCCGCGATTGTGTTTTAGCCACTCCTTGGAAGCGGCTACATCTCTGGCCTCTTCTTCGCTGATCTCCTCGTCCTCATAAGGCGCATTGGCAATGGCGCGATCAACCGGGTCAACCATAACCTCCAGCAGGCCAACTACTGCCGCAACCTTGTCGGGCGTTATCCGGTCGATCAGTTTATGCGCGAGTTCCCTGGTATCTGCCGGAGACATCGAGTTACCTTCTAGCTAAGGTTATCATCCGGTCGGCTGTTGACGAGGGCGATACGCTGGCCAGTTTTCCGCAGAAGCCCGCGATAAAATATCAGTGAAATGAAAATTGGTATTGATTTCGGAACCACGCGCATTGTTGTGGCGGCTTCTGACCGTGGCAACTTCCCGATCGTCAACTTTGAGACTCCGGAAGGCGAGGTGCGCGACTGGTTTCCGCCGGCTGTGGCGGTGCAGGGCAATATACGTGTTTATGGCTGGGAAGCCATCGCACGACAGAACGATCCGGACTGGAGTGTGGTGCGTTCGCTAAAGCGGCTGCTGCGCGGCGCTGGGCCACATAGCCTGATTGAGATTGCCGGGCAGCAACTGCCGCTGAGTCTGCTGCTGGAAGAGACGATGGCGGCGCTGCACCGTGAGTTGCGGGAGCGCTCGAATCTTCGCGCGAAGAAGTCGGAGACGCTCGAGGCAATGCTCGGCGTTCCGGCGAACTCCAATAGCAATCAGCGCTTCCTGACCGAAGAAGCCGGACGAGTTGGGGGCTTTGAGGTGCTTGGCCTGCTGAACGAGCCGACGGCTGCGGCGCTCGAATTTGCCCATCGCAACAGCCAGGAGCGCAAGGGCCGCAATAACGGTCTGGCGGTCTATGACCTGGGAGGCGGAACATTTGATGTTTCTCTGGTTGCGCTTGGCGAGGTCGAGCATATTGTTGTTGCCACGGATGGGATTGCGAATCTTGGCGGTGAGGATTTTGACGGCATTCTTGCGGATGTCGCGCTGGAATTGTCGGGTCGGCCCGCTACTGCGCTAAGCCATTACGAGTCGAACCAATTGCTCGAAGAGTGCCGCGAAAAGAAAGAGTCGCTCAACGCTAACACCCGCAAGCTGACCATCGATCTCGAACGCGCGCATCCGGGCTGGGAGCAGGTGACGGTGCCCGTCGATGCTTACTATGAGCGTTGCCGTCCGCTGATCGAGTCGACTCGCGGGGTGGTCGAGCGCCTGCTGGAGGGCCAGCCCGATTATCCGCTGGACACTTTGTATGTCACGGGCGGTGGGTCGGAGCTTCCGCCGGTTGCGCGGGTGCTGAAAGAAACCTTTGGGCGGCGGGTGAAGCGGTCTGCTTATATGCGGTCCGCGAGTGCGGTGGGTTTGGCGATCCGCGCCGGAGCCCAGACGGAGCGCGTGGCCGACCAAATAACCGACCAGTTCACAGAGAATTTTGGCCTATGGCGGGAGTCGGATGAGGGCCAGAACATAACGTTTGACCTTATCTTTCCGCGCGGCGCGAAACTGCCTTTACCGGGCGAGCCGGCGCTGCATAACGCGCGATCTTATCAACCCGCGCATAATATCGGCCACTTTCGTTACCTGGAGTGCACTCATTTGAATCCTCATGGCCAGCCGACTGGGGAGATCACGAACTGGGATGAGATTCTTTTCCCATTCGATGTGCAGTTGCAGCAGGAGGCCGAGCTGGCGGAAAAGGAAGTCCATCGGTTTGCCGTGCCGCAGGGGTTTGTCGTCCACGAGGATTACACCTGCGATGCCAGCGGTAACCTGCGTGTCAGGATCTCAACGGAGTCTACGGGCTTTGCGCGGGAGTATGGAATCGGCCAATGGTCAGGCGGCAACGGAGCGAAGAGAAACGGGCATAGTTCGCGAACTGCTTAGTTAAAGGCAACAGGAGCGGAGGGGCTAGCGGATAGAGGCGTTTGTCCGCTGCGGTTCGACCAAAGTGCGGAGTTTTCGCAGTCCACGCAGGATCGTTGCCCGGTCAGGAGCGCTGGCCTCGCTCAGAGTCTTGAGCAGCGGGCTGATTGCCAGTTGGGGCATCTCATCACGCAGAAACGTCCGCACCTGCTCTGAGGGGACGATCACTGTGGCCCGCCGGTCTTTTTCGTCCTGCCTCCGGACCGCGAATCCGCGCGACTCCAGACGGTCAACGATGCCTGAGACAGTGCTGTGCGCCAGGCCCACCCGGGCGGCGAGTTGTTTCAGGCTCAGGCCGTCCGAAGTCACGAGTGCGTGCATGACGATGCGTTGCGGTCCGGTGAGACCGCCGCTCGCGTAGGTCGTCTCCAACGGTTCTCGCAGCCGCTGACGTATGGAGTTCAGGTGCTGGTCGATTTCCTGCGCCAGCTTCACCAGGGACGTATCCGGCGGCGTCGTGCTGGAGCCTTGCACTAACTTCGCCTTAGAAGACATACGGGATAAGACCTTTGACCTGGCTCTGATACTGGCGGTACTCGGAGCCGAATTGCTCGAGCATGAACCGTTCTTCCATGCTCGATTTTAGCCAGAAGGCGAGGAAGAGCAGTCCCACCGCAATGAGCCCGCGAAGCTCGCCAACAATCAGAGCGGTGCCCAGCATGGCAACGAGAAGCCCCGTGTAGATGGGATGCCGGACAATTCTGTAGGGTCCCTGCCGGATGAGTGTGTGGTCATGTTTGAGCGTGACATTGCTGCTCCAGTTGCGGCCCAAGAGAAGCCGGGCCCAGACGGCGAATGCAATTCCCGCGAAGGTGAGCATGAGGCCCGCGGCCCCAGTGAATTTGGAGATGGGAAAGACCCTCATGCCCAACCAGCCACCTTCAAACGCCCGGGTGAATGCAAGATAACAGGCCAGCAGAGCGAGGCCGAGTTGAAAGAAACGCGGACCGAGAGGCTGGGTGCGCACCGAACGCTTGGTGGTGAGCATTCCGAGCAGCCAGATGACGCACAGTATCGTCCAGAGATCGAGCGCAAGCCGGTAGTAGTCAAGGTGCATAGGAATTTGCTCCCCTCGGATGCGTCGTACACGACGTATCGTATACGACGCATCTTAGCGCAGCGTCCGACCCCCACGCAAGTTGCTCATTTCCGGATTGCCTGCTTCGGTGTAGGTTAGCGGAGCGGTTGGAGTTCGCTGATCTCTTTGAACTCCAGGTTCCGTGGCACTACCGGAGCGGTTTGGGGATGCGTCCAGTCGTGATATTGGTGGCAGAGGAAACAGCCGCTCTCGGCGTGGCCTGAGGCGAGCGCCGGGCCTTGTGGGCTGCTCTTGCCGTCGTGGCATTTCTGGCAGGAGGCGATGCCTGGCAGCAGGATGTCATCGCCCTGGTTGCTGGTACGCGTTCGCGTGTGGCAGGATTCGCAACTCACGGCGATATGTGCCTGGTGGCTGAAGACTGCGTCGGTGAACCAACGGGTCTTCTGTTCGGTGGGCGCGACGGTTGGCAGCGTCAGGCTGTCTTGCGGAAGCGTCGCTACGGTCATGGTGTGAACCGTAAGCGTGTCGTACTGAACCGAGCGCAGACTGGCGGCGACGACGGTTGGCGAGTCGTCGGGAATCTTCATCACGTGGCACAGATTGCATGACTGGTACCAGAGCCGGCGCTCGGCCTGGCGGCTGCGCACGGCAACCCACTCCTGGGCGTTGCGCGGAGGTGGCATCGGCCGGTATTGCGGGACCTTGGCCATTGGTTCGTTGCTCCACTTGCTTATCTCCGCGGCGACGACCTGCGGATTTTGTGCGGCGTAGGCTTGAATTTTTTCGCGGATGAACTTACGGACTTCCTCGGGCGAGGCGTGGGGAGCTTCCTCGGTGATGTGCTTGTCGAACTTTAGCGTGTGGCAGTCGTGACAGCTCTCGGCGTAGGCAGTGGCGGCCATGTAGGCACGGTTGTCGGTCGGGTGCAGAGGATCTGGGTGGAGGGAACTTGACGTCGCGCCGGTTGGGGCTGCGGGAGTCATCTCGAGTGAGGCTTCGCGAAGCTGTGGTGTCGATCCGAACCTCCACGGTGTGAGGGTGCGGACGGCCGGAGTGCGGTGGCAATCGGCGCAATTGAGGTCAACCAATCCATTCGGTCCTTTGAGGCCTTTTTGCATGTGGGCCTGATGGTTGAACTTGATCCTTTGGTCGTCCTGGTAGCCGGAGCGCAGTGGAGTGAACTGGGGATGGCCGTCGGTGAATGAATGGATATTCGAGGCGTAGTGCGAACTCTTGAGGTCGGCGTGGCAGGTCGCGCAGGTCTTGTCGGAGGCGTTGGCGAGCATCATGGAACCTGTGTGCTCGACGTGGCAGGTGCCGCATTCGGGAGTTGTGAACGAGGCCAGCGCGAGCTTGGTCTGATGATCGGGTACCTGATGACAGCTCTGGCAGGCGGCGTCGGGGACGTGGCGACGGAAGCTTGCGTCCTGCCACAGAGCACTCTTCATATCGACGTGGCAGGCTTCGCATTTCGCGCCAAAAACGGCGTGCGATGAGGAGATTGGGCCTTTCGAGAGGAGTTCGCGGCCGTGCGAGAGCGAGACGATTGCGATCCATATCAGGCCCGCGGCGATTGCGCCCGCGGCGAGCTTCCACTGCCAATGGCGGATGGGCGACCCTTTTTTGAAGTAGTTCAGGTCGTGCCGCCGGGCCACCGCCTTTTGTGAGCGCTTGCGTATCTCCATAAGGGGCCTAGTAGCGCATCGCTCCGATCGCGTGGATGCAGCCAAGCAGGATCAGCGCAAGCGAAAGCGGGAGATGACAGAGCAGCCAACCGTGCAGTGTGCGGTGAAGAATGATCTGGTGGTCGAGCTGGCGCTTCTCTTCGCAGATCTCTTCTAGGGCCTTCAGCGTCTTATGTCCGCTCTCGGGTAGCAGGGCGCGGATGCGTTCAAATTCCGCTGCGGAATAATCGCGGGCCTTCAGCGGCGATTTCTTGACCGCATTCTGGAGATACGGCTTTAGTTCGTTCTCGTAGAAGGCGCTATACTGCGCCAGCTCGGTTTGCAACTCGGGAACGGTGTCAAGGTAGGTCAGCACGACCGTGGCGCCAGCTCCAGTGCTGGGCGCCATCTCTTCGGTAATGCTTTGGAAGCGCTGCTCGGCCTCGGTCACGAGGCCCTCGCGAATGTGGTCGATCTGGTCGTAGATGGTCTCGTAGCCGACCTCGTGCATCATGCGGGTGGGCAATGTGTGTTGGAGGTACGCGCCGAAGAGTCCGCTGATGGTGACGATGATCAACAGCACCATCAGCAGGGTGGTGAGCCAGCCTCCGAAGTGGAATGCACCGTGGAGAAAGATCACCGGCAATGCCATGGTGCCGAGCCAGAGATGTCCGCGCATCCAATGCTGGGCGCGGCCGATTCTCCAGATGGGGAAGCGCTTGCGAATGCCGAGCGCCGCCGCGAAGAGCATGAAGCCGAAGCCGATGATGCCGTAGATGATTCCCAGCGGAGTGCCACCGCCGACTTTGGTCGAAAAAATCGCATAGGGAATGTAGATCAGGAACAGGAAGCCGAGGAGCAGGCAGCTTCCGATGAGCCAGGGACGATGCGTGCGGTCGATTCGCATAGGTTAGGGCCTGTTAACACTATTGGGGCGAGCGGCGTTGCGAGCGCAAATCGAGCCAGACGAGGCGCTGGCCGAACGGCTTTGGTGGTTCCAAGGTCGAGGCCGGCAACGAAGTGTGGCTCGATTTGCGCCGCAACCCGAAGGAACGGGGCCAATTTTCCCGATTTCGTTGTCGCTCGTCGTTAGAAGACACCCGGTATTCGTCACTCCTCACTCCTAGAACTCGAAAAAATTGGCTCCCGTCGCCGCCGCTCCAATAGTGTTAACAGGCCCTAGCTAGTCTCCCGTGGTTTGAAGCCCGGCAGATTGAGCTTTCAGGAAATCGGCGAAGAATTCCTCAGGCTTGACGCGATGCGCGGCGTCGTGCGGGCAGGCGTAGACGCAGCTGGGTTCGGGCAGGTTGTGGCAAAGGTCGCAGGAGGTCGCCTTCCGCACAACCGGTTTGGGCGCGGCGCCTAGAGTATTTTCCTGCACGATCTGCTGCAGATTGATGTTGCCGTAGGGGCAGTTGGTGGCGCAGAGACCGCAGCCGACGCACCAATCTTCGATGATGACTTCGAGAGAATTGCGGCGGCGGATCGATCCGACCGGGCAGCCGACCATGCAGAGCGGGTCTTTGCATTGACGGCAAGACGTTGCCACGAGGAAGTGGTCGAAGCGCAGACCGTCGCGCAATAGGCGCGTGACTCCATCGTGGGCGTCGGCGCAGGCGCGAACGCACTGGTCGCAGCGGGTGCATTTTTCCAGGTCGAGGACTAGCAGGCTTTGCGCATCCATGAGTCCTTGGGCGAGATAGCTGTCGAGGGGCACGTTGCGCTCGGCGTGGCGCTGCTGGGCGAGGTTTTCGGCCGCGCGCTCGCGTGCGACTTGCTCGATGCTGCGGCGTACATCGGGGAAGCGCGCCAGCATCTCGTGAAAGTCTTCGGCGGAGATCTTGACCAGCTCAACGTGGTCGAGGGCGGTGCAGGTGGCGTTGCGCTTTCCCGCCATTTGGTCGCTCTCGAACGCGAGTAGGCCCATTTCGCCGAAGTATCCGCCTCGGGGGAGATAGGCGAGCACAAGCTCTTCGCTTCGGTGGACTTGCGAGACCTTCACAAAACCGATGCGGACGAGGTAGAAGGCGTCGGCGTCCGCGCCCTCTTCGGTGATGACCTGTCCGGGGGCGAAGCGCACCAGTTCTACGCGGTCTTGCAGATAGGTAATGAAATCCTCGTCGAGCGTGGCGAAGATTGGGACGCTAAGCAGATGGGTGCGGAGGGCGCGGGTGCGATAGTTGCGGTCGAGCTGTTCGCGGAAGGTCTTGTTCTTCTGCAACACATCGAGAACATTGCGCAGCACTTCGAGCATGACGCAATCCGTCTTGGCGCGGACCGTAGCCGAGCGCGGATAGAAGCTCATGCAGGTCATTTCGCCGAAGAGATCGCCAGGGCCAAGCTCGGCGATCGGATTGTCGTAGGGTAGATCGACTGAGGCGTCGATGGGAATGAACGTCCGGGTGCCCGATTCTTCATCGCGCTTCTCTTCTTTCTTCGAGAGGAGTTTGCTGGCGATACGGCCGACTAATCCTTGCTTCTGTTCGGGATTGCTGACGTGGGCGCGGGGCGAGGAGATGTACACGTCGGCCTTGCCGTCGATGATGTAGAAGGCGGTCGAGCCGTTCTCGCCCTCGCGCACGATGATCTCGCCAGCCTTGATGCGGCGCTGGATGATTGCGCCGTGGTTGAGTTCGAGGAAGGTTCCGGAGACATTTTTGAAAATGGGCATCGCCAGGAGCGCTTCGACCTCGGGACTGAGGGCTTCGGGATGCACCTGGAGCAGGTTCTGGCCGAGTACGCGTTTGTTGGTCAGCGCGCCGGTGGGGCATGACACCATGCATTCGCCGCAGGAGACGCAAGTGGAGTTGCCCATAGGCTTGTTGTCGTCGAAGGCGATGGCCGCGTGGTAGCCCTTACCCTGCCGGGCGATGACGAAGTTGTGGCGAATTTCGGAGCAGCCACGGACGCAGCGGTCGCAGAGAATGCAAGCGGCGTAATCGACGTGAATGGATAGTGAGGAATCGTCCGGACTGAGCACGGGCACGGAGCGCTTGAGATAGCGCGTCGGTGCGAGGCCGTGATAGTCCCCGTGGTCGAGGCCGAGGCCGGCTTTGGCGGCCTGCGTCTCGAGTTCGCAATCGCCGCTGTGTTGCTGGCGTATACATGGCGAGGGATGGTCGGCGAGCAAGAGTTCGTAGAGGGTTTTGCGGGCGGCGAGGACTCCTGGGGAGGCGGTCTGGACTTTCATGTCCGGTTCGCACTCGCGGATGCATGCAGCCTGATAAGCACGCTCGCCGCAATCGACTACGCAGACACGGCAGACGGCGACGGGCGTCTGGTTTTGTTGGTGACAGAGGGTTGGGATCGGAATGCCGTTTAGGCGCGCGGCGTCGAAGATTGTTGTGCCGTGAGGAACGGTGATCGACTGGCCATCGATGGTGCAAGTGAGCGTGGCAGAGTGGCCGTGTTCGTGGGCTGGTTTCGCCGCCTGTGGCTGGTCGAGGGGTGAAGTGGGCGGCGACGCTGGCGGCGAAGAGGGCGGCGTTTGCGGATTTTCGCTCATCGCCGTGCTCCCGCGGTTGGAAAGCAGATGCCGGCGCGGCAACGGTGCTTCTCGATATGGTCATTTACTTCTTCAGGGAAGTGCTTGATTACGGATTGGATGGGGACCGGCGCGATCTGGCCGAGGCCGCAGATCGAGGTCTGCTTGAGCGTATGCGAGAGCTCTTCAAGTAGTTTGTAGTCCCCGGCGACGGTTGTGCCGTGCATCCACGCGTCGAGCATCTCGACCATTTTCTGCGTGCCGATGCGGCAGGGAACGCACTTACCGCAGGATTCGTTGCGGAAGAAGCGTACCGAGTTGAAGGCCATATCCAGCATGCAGGCGCGGTTGGTGCAGACCACGACGGCGCCGGAGCCGACCATGGAGCCCAATTTAGATAGTGTTGCCCAGTCGAGCGGCGTATCAAGCATAGAAGCCGGTAAGTATCCCGAGGAGGGTCCAGATGGAGCGAAGCCGACCACCTCCTCGCCCGGGGGCGGTCCACCGGCGAGGTCGAAGATCAGCTCGCGGTAGGAGATGCCCATGGGGACTTCGAAGGCTCCTGGATTGAGTACGCCGCCGGTGACGCCAACGAACTTGAGTCCGGGAAATCCGGGGCGGCCTTGCGCTTTGTACCACTCGGGGCCGTGGATCAGGATGCTGCTGGCGAGGGCGAAGGTTTCGACGTTGTTGAGGGCGGTGGGTTTGTCCCAGACTCCGCTGGTGACGGTGCGCGGCGGCTTGTTGCGTGGCTCGCCGCGGTGGCCCTGGATCGCCTCCATGAGCGCAGTCTCTTCTCCGCAGATGTAGCCGCCGGGGCTGACGAAGACTTCCAGCTCGAAGCCGAGAGCGGAGCCGAGGATGTTCTGTCCGCAGAGTCCGAGCGAGTAGATGCGGGCCAGTTCGGTGCGCAGGACTTCGATCTGCTGCTCGTATTCGTGGCGGCAATAGAGATAGCCCTTCTGAGCCCCGACCACCAGGCCGCAGACAATCATCCCCTCGAAAACCAGGTAGGGGAGATGCTGGAGAATGTAACGGTCTTTGATGGTTCCGGGCTCGCTCTCGTCGGCGTTGCAGACGACGAATTTCTCCGTACCCGGGGCGTTGCGGGCGCCTTCCCACTTGCGATAGGCAGGAAAGCCGGCTCCGCCCATGCCGCGGAGTTCGCCGTCCTTCAATGTATTCAACACCCAGTTATGGTCGCGGGTCTCGATGAATTTGCGGAGGGCGCCGTAGCGGCTGGCTTCGTCGGGATAGGGGTCGGTTTTGAGATGAAGTCCGCGCTCGGCGAAGCTGCGTGGCAGGTGGGGCTCACGCTCGGGGGCGTTCGTGCCGAGCTCCTCAAGAATCATACCGGTGGTTGAGGCCAGGTCGGCCTCCTGATGGACGTGTTCGTTGACGCTCACCACCAGAGGATGATCGCAGCGTCCGACGCAGGAGACATCGCGGATGAGCACGTCGGGTTGGCCGGCGAAGCGCAGTTCCAGCGACTCCCGCAGCTGCCGTGCCCCGTGCAAGTGGCAGGTCATATCGTCGCAGACGCGAATGTCGGCGCGGGCCAGCGGTTTCAGCCGGAAATGCGGAAAGAAACTGGCGATGGTGTGGACGTCTTTGACGTGGAGGCCGCGGCGGCGGGCGATAACCTCAAACTCGGCCGGAGAAATGAAGCCCTTTTGCTCCTGGGCGTGGCGCAGGTCTTCGACAATGTCGCCGGTTTCGCGTCCGGGGGTGTGGCTGCCGTGGGCGACCTCTGGGGAAGCACCTGCCATCGTTCACTCCTGGCTATGGACCATTTGTCGCTGCACTGTCATTCAGCGCGCGCAAAAGTCGTTCCGATCGAGTACCTGTGTTGTATCCCAATTGCGCCAGCGAACGCCAGTAAGAAATGATTGCAAAGAGCTGCGAATTACGGTTAGATGAGCGGGATGAAATATTCAGGATCGGCCGGCTCCCCAAAGGTCGCGGCGCTGCTACCACTCGTGTTTCTCTTTGCGAGCGCCTCGATCGGTTCGGCGCAGGCAACGAATCCTTCCGCAAGTCAGATCACAAGAATGCTACAAACGTCGGCGCTGCCTGCGGACGCGAGTAAAGGCTATAAGTATGTGGGACCTGGCTCGTGCAGCGCTTCCGCGTGCCACGGGGGTATTCAGCCGCGAGACACGACCAAGGTATTGCAGAACGAATACAGCACGTGGATCGTGCAGGACCGGCATTCGCGCGCCTATACGGTGCTCAACAAGCTGCTGGCCCAGCGGATGGCGAAGATCCTGAAGATCGGCGATCCCACTAAGGCGCAGAAATGCCTGGTTTGCCATGCGCTTTCTGTTCCTGCCGATCAACGCGGTACGCAATTCGATATTGCCGAAGGCGTGAGCTGCGAAAGCTGTCATGGCCCGGCTGAGAAGTGGCTAGGACCGCACGTGGAGGCCAACGCGAAACATGCCGACATGGTGAGATTGGGCCTGGTGGACAACAAGGACCTAGCGGTTCGTTCGGAGAAGTGTTTGACTTGCCATTTGGGCGCGCCGGGGCTGGAAGTGGATCACGAGATGCTGGCGGCCGGCCATCCCGATCTTACGTTTGAATTGGACTCGTTCAGTTCGATCGAGCCTCCACATTGGGTGGAAAAGGCTCCGGACTCGAAGGAGCCGATCAACGACAAGTTATTCGGCGTCCGCATCTGGAGCATCGGTCAGGCGACACAGTTGGAAGAAAGCATGACCCGGCTGGCGCGGCACGCACGGGGCGCGAACTGGCCCGAGTACACCGAGATGGACTGCTTCACCTGCCATCACAGCCTGACCAAGCCGGAAGACAGCTGGCGGCAGGAGGAGGGCTACGGGACGCGGCGGCCGGGTAATCCGCCTTACAATCCGTCGCGGTATGTCGTCTTCCGCCATCTTGCGCGCAGCGCCGATCCGACGACGGAAGCTGAGCTGGCCTCGACCATGACTGAAATCTCGGCGCTGGTTGCCGAACTTCAGCCAGATCGGACGATGCTTGCGGCCAAGTGCGATCGCGGGGCGCAGCTTGCCGGGGAACTGGCGAGGAAGATGCGCGACACCACTTACGACCGCGCTCAGACGGAGCAGCTGATGCGAGAGATCGCCTCGGATTCCGATGGGATCTCTCTTGACGGCGAGCGTTCGGCGGAGCAGGCGGCGATGGCACTGGATTCGCTGTATCTGGCCTACGCCAATCTAGCCGGGCCGAATCCGGAGTTGAAGGGGGACATCGACCAGATGTATCGGCTGCTTGATAATCCTTCCGCCTATAGTGCACCGAAGTTTGCCGAGCAGATGAAGAAGACTTCGGCAGCAATAAGGTAATGGGGCCACGACCGCCGAGCGGGCCGTCGCTCGCGCAATTCGGATGGTAACTGTGCGTCAAGTTCGACCGCTAGACTACAAGGGCGAGGGCGAATCCGTCGTAGCCCTTGGTTCCCACGGTTTGCAACGCGGTCGCTTCGAGACGCGGATCGGCCGCGACCTTCTCGAGAAAGCGGCGAACACCCTGGACGGACGGGTCGTTGCTGTCCGCGTCGATGACGGCGCCGTCGCGGATGACGTTATCTGCAACGATTACACTGCCTGGTTTGGACAGGCGCAGCGACCAATCGAGATATGCCGGATAGCCGGATTTGTCGGCGTCGATGAAGATGAAGTCGAAGTGCGGCGCTACCTCTTCGTGCAACTTCGATAGCGACTCCAGAGCTGGGCCGAGCCGGAGTTCGACTTTTGAAGCGAAACCCGCGTGAGCGATGTTGGCCTTTGCCACTTCCGCGTGTTTCGGGTCGAGCTCGAGTGTCACCAGCGTTCCATCAGATGGGAGCGCCCGTGCCAGCCAGATGGTGCTGTAGCCTCCCAGGGTTCCGATTTCGAGGATTCTCTTTGCGCCGCGTATCTTTGCCAGCAGATACAGCAGCTTGCCCTGATTGGGAGCCAGGTCGATCTGCGGGAGACCGGATGCGGTATTGTTCTTGAGGACTTCGTGGAGTACCGAGTCAGAAGGTAGAAGCGTGGCCGAAATATAGCTATCAACTGCAGTCCAAATCTCTTGGCTCATGAGTTGAGAGTAGGAATTGTTGGCTGTGTTTGCAAGTCTGTGTCAGGACGGCTAATTCTTTGCCGCCGTAACGGGATAGCCTTGCCATACATAATCGAGGGCTTCGGGCAGGGTTTGTTGTTTTGCGGCGTGGTCTACGTGTCCGGCGTTGCGGGCGAAGACGAACTGGTAGTGGTAGCCCTTGGCCGCGAGCACTTTGGCCATCTCCTCGTTGGCGACCACCCAGTCGTGCATGTTGTCACGCATGACGTTGGGATTGAATAGGTCGCGGTCGCCTACCTCCATCCAGATACGTAGCGGCTTGGCCGGGGTGTTGGGGATGAGGTGTTCGTGAAACTCCCAAGCGCCGTGTGGAGTTTGCGGGTTGTAGGGCCACTGCTGGTTTATGTAGGTGCCAGAATACGTGAGCACGCGATGATATAGCTCGGTGTGATACCAGGCCATGATCAAGGCGCAGGATCCACCGGAGCTGCCGCCCATGGTGGCGCGGCCGTCGGGGTTTTTAGTCAGCTTGACGTTGGCCTTTGCCTCGACGAGCGGCAACACCTCGGTTTCGACGAATTCGGCGTAACGTCCGGACATGGTGTCGTATTCGAGGCCGCGTTCGCTGCCCTGGGCGTCTCCTCCGCCGTTGCCGATGGAGATGGCGACCATGACGGGGACCTTGTGCTCGGCGATGAGATTATCCAGGGCGGTGAACAAGCTCCGGTCGGGTCCGTCGGCGCCGACGATAAATGGCGCGGCGGTGCCGGGAACGTATTGCTTCGGGACGTAAACGGCGACATGGCGAGTATAGGGAGCGGGGCGGCTGGTGGTTACTATGAGCTTCGCGGGATCTGCGGGGTCTACGGTTCCAAAGGTGTTGGGTTCGCGCGCGATGCCGGGATAGATTTTGCTATCGGTAGAGTTCATGGTGAACTCGTATATCGTCCCTTGCGGCACGCCTTCCTGCGGAGACATCTCTGGCGCAGCAGGGTGGGTCGGCCCGAGGATGAAGTTTCCGTCGACGTTCGCGGGAGGGACCGTGCCGTCAGGCAATTCCCTGGCCGCGACGTATCCGGGTGAGTTGGGGTCGCGGGTGGGTGGTGTGGGGCGCGCTGGATGCGCCGTTGGGGTTGGTGCTGGCGGAGCCTGTGCCAATGCAGCTGACGCGAATACTGCGAGGCTGATTAAGAACGCGATCTTTGATTGACGGAGCAAGGACAACTCCCTTTGGTGTTAGTTGATGTTTCAGGGCGGAAGCAACGAGATCGCTGCCATCTAGTCTTCGGGATTTCTTGGGAATTTCTGATAAGGTAAGCGTACATTGCGAATAATGATCTGGTCGGCGCGGATGTTGGCGGGCGCCTGTAACCCTGCAGCGCCGGCGGCGGCGACCCAGTCATCCTGGTCGACGCCGTCGCCAGAGACTCCGAGTCCGCCGACTAGTTTTCCGTTTGCGTAGAGCGGGACGCTTCCGGGAAAGAAGACGACTCCGTTCTGGTTGGGGTTAGCGGGCTGATGGCCCTGGGTGCAGGGGTTTGCCACGTCGAACTGAAAGAGATCGAAGAATGGCCCGAGGGCGGTGCCGTTGATCCCGGAAGGGTAGAGCGGCTGCGCACCAAAGCCGATGGTTCGGTTGGTGACTGCGGTTCCGGCGGGCACTCCCGCGAGCTCCCCGTTAGCAGTTGAAAAGTAGATGACATTGCGGGCCTTGGCGACGGCCACATCGGTTGCAAACATGGCCGCGTCAGCCATGCGGTAGAGGGCGAGCAGGTGTCCATCGAGATCGGCAACAGAGATGGTCATGCGGGAGCGAGCGCCCTCAGGGAGGCGGATGGCCGCACGGGTCAGGTTCGCCGTGTTCACGGCGTTTTGCACAATGCTCTGTACTTGGGTGAGGGTGAGGCCACCGAGGGTGCTGCCGGTTTCGGCGATGAGATCTCCCTCCGGGGTTGGGCCGGGGCTGGATTGCGGCGCCAGCTCATAGCTGCCATCGGCGGCGCCGGGTCCCTCGCCTGCTGGAATGGTGGTCTGCACGACGAAGGGCAACGCGATGCCGTTGAGGTAGATCGCGCCCGGCGCGGGAACGATCGCGGCAAAGCCATTCAAGACGGTGCCAGCTACGGCGGCGTACTCCACCGTGGCGGGATCGGCGCCGCTGACACCGACGCCGCCCGCAACGACACCATTCTTGTAGATTGGCACACCGCCGGGATTGACCGTGAAGTTATCGGAATCGAGCTCATCAGGTTTGCCGGTCAGGATTCCGAGGCCAGGGCCACCGGTGAGCGCAGTGGGTACAGGAAGGCTCTGGCCCGGCAGGTAGGTAACATTGAATCCACAGCCCCGGTTAGTGTCCTCAATCCCGTAAAACGGACCGCTGGCAGCGAACATGGTGCCCGGCGGAAACTGAGTCGCAGACATATACCGTATCGTTCGGGTGGAGATGGGCGCCTGGTCGTTGGAGAAGAACGCGGCGCTCATCGCCAGGGATACGGCGACCTGGTCCGATTGTTCGACCAAGCCATAGTTACCGATCGACGTTGCGGGGGCGTTAGCTTTCTTATAGATGGCGAGGGTATTCCCGGATCGATCGGTTACTGCGATTACCAACGGAACATTGACCGAGGCCGCAGTCGCCTGCACGAAAGAGTTGACGTCGGCCGCCGTGAGCACGGCGGAAGCTTGCTGTGCAGGCGTGGCCGTAGGGGAAGGAGACGGCGTCATCGTGATGCCGCAGCCCGTGAACGCGATGGCTAGCAGCTGCGTGACCGTAATCATCGAGAGCCGCCAGTTTCTCAGGTAGTGTTTTCCTGATGCTCTCATCGATGTTTTCATCGCATTTGCGGCATTCGTTCGCATTGACCGATCAGTATCCCTTAAATCGTGGAACTTCACCAACGGTATTCAAGGATTTTCCGGGCGGGCGGCGAGTCAAGCTTATCCCCCAAGGAAAAGCCTGTCGAAGATGGTGGCCTACTTAGTGGTAGTCCTGAAAGTGCTTTATCGCCATAATGGTAAAGCGAAGCTAACTCTTCTCTTGGCCGCGTGAGAAGCACAAAGTTACCTGCAAGGAGTCTGATCGATGCGACGCCTTCCCGATCGTCTGCTGGTCTCGGTGGTTCTGTCGGGGACGATCTGCGCGCTGGTGGCTATGTTGGCGAACTGGGTCCCGTATGCGGATCTGGACAATTGGACCTACGATTTTCTGGTAAATCATGGCAAATATGCCGATCCGTCTTCCGACGTTGTCTTTGTGGACTTCGACGATCGGACTTTTGCCCAGGTTCAGCAGTATCCCATGCCGCGATCGATCATAGCGCAGGTCATTCAGCAGATAGGCCGAGCTCAACCTGCGGTGATTGGGTTAGATGTCCTGCTCTCGGAACCACGCGATCCAGAGGAAGACCGGGTGATGCAGGACGCCCTCACGAAGGCGGGTAATGTCATTGTGGCCGCACAGGCGTCTGCGGGTCAGATACCTGGGGTTCTGCCGATGGCGCAGTTTTGCCAGGCGGAAGATAGCTCTTTGCCGTCGGGATATTGCATCGAGGGCCGTCCGGGCGCGCTCGGCTACGCCTCGGTCAACATGCCCATCGATGACGATGGCTTTGTTCGAGATATGTATATCGAGGCCTACGATGAGAAAACCAAGAAGACGAGGGCCTCGTTCCCGGTGTTTCTCGCGGAGCAGTATCTCGCGGCGGTAGAGCCGGATTGCAAGGACTGCAACCTCAAGCCGCTCGATGCCAAGCACGCTATTTTTCGCGGCGTCCGTGTTCCTTACGACGACCCCATCGTGAAGACGGTAAAGGTCGGACATTGGTCGCCGAATCCGGTAAAAAGCGTTTCAGCCTGGGACGTTTTAAGCGGTCAGGCTCCCGACAGCGACTTTCGCGGCAAATTAGTGCTGATCGGCCAAGGCAGCGATGCGGCGCGGGACCAGCACTTTACCCCAATCTTCCGCGTGGCACAGAAGGACGGGAGACGCGAACGAATTCCGGGTACGGCGCTGCATGCAGCGGCCATCGAGACATTGCTGGATGGGACCGCCATCGCTTCAACCCCGCTTTGGCTGCTCTGGTCAATCAACTTCGTCGTGGTCGCTGGGGCGGTGTACCTGGTGGTGATCCTCTCGCTGCGCGGCGGTTTTATTTCGAATGTGGTCTTGCTTCTGGGGATATATCTGGTGGCGCAATATCTGTTCACTTATTCCCGGATATGGTTCCCTTATTTAACGACCACCATAGCGACTGCAGCGGCGTTGCCGCTGGGCCTGGCCTATCAATACTTCAGCGAGCGAGTGCTTCATTCCGAGAGCGAAGCCCAACGCACTCAGCTGATGGGCCTGTTTTCGAAATATGTCGATCCAGAGGTTGCCCAGACAATCTGGCGGCGTCGCGACGAGGTGAGTCTGCTGGGCCAGGAGAAGGTGGCCACGGTGCTGTTCACCGACATCCGCAGCTTTACCGCCATGTCGGCAGGTCTTCCCTCGCAGACGGTGCTGAAGTGGCTGAACGAATACTTTACCGAGATGGACAACATCATCCGCGCGCACGGCGGTCTGTTGAACAAGTTCATCGGCGATGGACTGCTTGTGGTCTACGGCGTTCCCCTGTCGCGTGGGCTGAGGGAGGACACATGCGAGGCGGTGCGGACCGCGTTTGCGATGTTAGGCCGCATGGAGGAGCTGAACGTGCATCGTGACCCGAATGGCCCATTTCCGGACGTTCATATCGGGGTGGGCATCCATACCGGGCCGCTGACTTGCGGTAATGTGGGATCGGCAAATCGACTGGAGTATTCTGTGATCGGTGAGACGGTCAACCTGGCGTCGCGCCTGGAGAGCCTGAACAAGGATTTTCATACCGAGATGATTCTGTCGGGCGACACCTACGAAATAGTCAAAGACGTGTTTCCGAATCTGTACCCGCTGGGAACCACACCGGTGCGGGGTTTCGTGAAACCGCTGATGATTTACTCGGCGGAGAGGCAGGGATCCAGTCAGGAAACTAAGCCGTTATCCAACCAGGAGATTCGAGGAGCAGCGGTATGAAAGCGTCAGCGATTGCAAGAATTGTGGTCGAAACGGCCCTATGCGTTGGCATCCTGAGTCTGGGTTCGTTTGCGAGCGGTCAGGCCAGCGGAGGTTCAACGGGCAGCCAGGCAACTCCCCCGCCACCGCCTCCGGCCCGGGTGCGGGTGAAGCTGGACGGCTTCGATCTCGCGCCGCAGGCCACCCACAGTAGTCTCACTCCAACCAAACACGCGGGGGCCAATCAGATTGGCGGGGCTTCGCGCGGCATCGGCGCGGTGAAGCTTTTCGCTCCGGACAAGGGGCTGGCCTACTCGCTGCACCCGACCTTCCAGTGGAGCGGCACCCCCGACACCAAGTACAAGCTGCAAATGGAGAACCTTGCGGACCATACAAGTTTCGAAGTAACCGTTGAAGGCACTTCATTTACCTACCCCGAGACCGCGCCCGCACTCAAGCCGGGGAGCACCTATTCCTGGAGTGTGCAGCCGGAGATCGACATGATGGGTGGCACTTCAGATTCGGCATTGATCGTCATCGCTGGCGGAGCGGAGCGCGATGCGATCGCATCCGCGTTGGCGGCGATTACCCAAACCGGGGAAGCGGGCGACCGCGCGCGAGCTCAGGTCTACTTCGACAAGCGGGTCTGGTATGACGCCGCGCAGGCATACTCGATCCTGATTGCTGCCCATCCCGACGACGCCGAGCTGCACCGGATGCGAGGTACTCTCTACGATCAGGTGCCGGCGACGGAGAAGCTCGCCGACCAGGATTTTGCGATGGCCAAGTAGCCGGCCTGGGGAAGAGACTTCGTGGCTGCATTCTCGATGGCGACGACCAGTGCGGGCCTGTTCCTGAACTATGCGGGATAGAATTCACGCATGCAGCCGGTGCTCGATTCGATTCGTGTCGTTGAACTCACTGAAGCACTTGCCGGTCCGTATTGCGCTATGCTGCTGGGCGATTTCGGCGCCGACGTCGTCAAAGTGGAGCGTCGCCTTGTGGGTGATCATGCACGCGCATGGGGACCGCCATTTATTCACGGCGAGTCTGCTTATTTCCTCGCAGCCAACCGAAACAAGCGTTCCCTTACTCTCGACTATGACCATCGATATGGCCGCGAGATTCTTGAGAGACTGATTGCCCGCGCGGACATATTCCTGATCAATCAGCCTTCACTGGCTTCGTTGCGAAAGCGAGGGCTCGACCCCGAGACCTTGATGGCCAGGTATCCACGGCTTATTTATTGCTCAATTTCGGGGTATGGCCTGGAGTCCTCGTCGCGGGCAGGGTCGCCGGGTTACGACATCATCGCGCAGGCTGAAGCTGGAGCGATGAGCTTTACAGGAGAGCCTCAAGGGGAGCCAGTGCGGTATCCAGTGGCGATCGCGGACATGACGTGCGGCATCTATGCGGCGATGGGGATATTGGCGGCGCTGCTTGCCCGAGAGAGATCGGGACAAGGTCAGTTTCTGGACATGGCGTTGTTCGATTCTCAGCTCACCTGGCTGGTTAACATCGGTAGCAACTGGCTCAATTGCGGCGAGGCGCCGGAACGCTGGGGTAATGCCCATCCGAGCATCGTCCCATATGACGTGTTTTCCGGGAAGGACGGACGCTCCTTTGTACTTGGAGTTGGAACCGAGGCGTTGTGGACGCGGCTGGTCTCGCTACTTAATGGAGAAGAGAGCCTCGGACTCGACCCTCGCTTTGCCAGCAATGCGCAGAGGATCAAGTACCGCGGCGAATTGCTGCCGTTGTTGCGCGATCGGTTCGCGCGGGAGTCGGCATCGGTTTGGCTCTCAAAGATGGCCGCTGCGAAGATTCCGTCCGCCGCTATCCAGAGCGTTCCTGAGGCGCTCGACGATCCGCAAACGAGGGAGCGTGCCTTAATCGTTGAGATCGAGCATCCGCTGCTCGGCATGGCAAGGAGCATCGCCAATCCGGTGCGGTTGTCGCAGACTCCGGCAGTCTATCGGCTGCCTCCTCCGTTGCTGGGCGAACATATCGGCGCCATTCTCGGCGAGTTGGGGTTGACTTTGCCGCAGATCGAAGAGCTGCGGCGCGAGGGCGCAGTATAAAACTCGAGACCTATTATGAAGACGACTTCCTCGGACGTGCTGATCGTAGTCGATGTTCAGAATGACTTTTGTCCGGGTGGCGCGCTCCCCGTCGCCGATGGCGACAAGGTCATCGAGGTCATTCACCGCATCGCGCCCGCCTTTGGGCATGTGATTCTCACTCAGGATTGGCATCCGCCCGGGCACCATTCCTTTGCCTGCGTACACCAGGGAAAGGGACATTTCGATTCGATCGAGGTTGCCTATGGGACGCAAACTCTTTGGCCTGATCACTGTGTTCAGGGGACCTGGGGGGCGGAGTTTCACCCTTCGCTTCAACTTCCGCAGGCAGAGCTGATTCTACGCAAGGGATTTCGGCCGCACATTGACTCGTATTCTGCGTTCTTTGAGAATGACCGCTCGACGCCGACTGGGTTGACAGGATATCTGCGCGAGCGAGGGCTGACGCGGGTATTTCTCGCCGGGCTGGCTTACGACTACTGCGTCGGGTATTCCGCGCTCGATGCGCGGCGGCTTGGCTTCGACGCGGTCATTGTGCGAGATGCCTGCCGGGCGATCGACCTGGATGGATCGGTCGAGAAGATCGAATCTGAATTTGCCCAGGCGGATGTCATGCTTATCGAGTGCGCGACACTTGACGTTTAGGGCAAAGCAAACGCGACATAGGCTGCTCCTTGCGGATCTTTCTTATCACGCGCGCCGCTGGTGGCGATGACAATGTATTGCTTGCCGTTGACCATGTAGGTAGCGGGTGTCGCATTGCCCGCAAAGGGAAGGTCGCCCTCCCAAAGCAACTCGCCAGTTTCACTGTTATAGGCGCGAATCTTACGGTCGAAGTTGGTGGCGCCGATGATGAGGAGGCCGCTGGCCGTCAGGATGGGTCCGCCATAGTTTTCTGAGCCGGTTTGCGTCATTCCTTTCGCCGCTAGCTCCGGATACTGGCCAAAGGGAATCTTCCAGAGATATTTTCCGGTGTTGAGGTCGATGGCGTTGAGCGTTCCCCATGGGGGCGCCACTGCTGGATATCCTTCGGGGTCGAGGAATTTCTTGTACCCGGTGAAATGGTATTTGAGTGTTTCTCCGGAATTTGTAGACTGCGCTTCGACCTTGTCGCTCCGTTCGCTTGAGGCCGGCGTTGCGGCGGTAGCGGCATCCGTGCCCGTAGCGCCGAGGAAATGAAGCAGGTGGGTCATTTCCTGATCAGTCAATCCAGAGACCGGCGGCATTCTCCTCCTGCCGTTGTGAACGATGTCGGTAATCTCCCGATCACTGAGCCGCTCGCGGACGCCGACGAGCGAGGGGTAGGTTGGCGGGTTGCCTTGCAGGTTGTCCTGATGGCAGATCGCACAATGGTTGGCATAGACGCTGGCGCCCGCAGGGTTCGACCGCCGTTGCGGTTTTGGGAGCGGAGGTGGGCTGGACCGATGCTGCAGGCTCGGGACCGGGTTCGGTGTGGAGATACTCGATCAGCGCGCGCAGGCCTTCTCCTTGGATGGCCGGGAAGGCGGACATCCTCCCTTTACCGGAATGTATAAGCGATTCAATGGCAGAGTCGGAGAGCCGATCGCTCACGCCGAGCAAAGAAGGAAACTGCGGTGGCGAGCCTCTTCGGTTGGCTCCGTGGCAGACTGCGCACTGGCTCTGGTACAAGGTGAAACCTGGGCCGCCGGACTGGTTTTCGGCGAGGCTGCCTGTCCAGGCGACGTCGTTCGCATTCACGTAGAGGATCGCCTTGTGCGGATCGACCGCCGGGCCGCCCCACTCGGCTCCGCCGTCGTAGCCTGGGAAAATAATCGTCTCTTTGCCAGCGCTGAAGGGAATGAACTGCCCTTTGCTGCGAAATGTGCCGAATTGTTCAACGGCCCAGGCGTGGGCTTCGGGAGTGCGGTTGGTGAGCATGTCGGCGGTGAGCAACTGACGGGCAAAGGGCGCGGGGATTAGCGGCAGGGATTGTGTGGGTGAGGCTACTTCGCCGGGGACAGTGGATGCAGGATAGTGCTTCTCTTCAAGGGGAAAGAGAGGCCTACCCGTCGTGCGTTCGAATAGGTAGACGAAGCCTTGCTTGGATGTCTGGGCGACCGCGTCAATTGATTTGCCATCGCGTTCAACCGTGACCAGAACCGGTGGAGACGGAAAGTCACGGTCCCAGATGTCGTGATGAACGCCCTGGAAATGCCAGATGAGTTTGCCGGTGTTGGCGTCGAGCGCGAGCAGGGTATTAGCGTAGAGATCGTCGCCTACGCGGTCGGCGCCGTAGAAATCGTCGACGGCCGACCCAGTTGGGGCAAAGATGATGCCCCGCTGTTGGTTGACGACCATTCCAGCCCAATTGTTCGCTGCTCCAGCGGTCTTCCATGCGTCTTTGGGCCAGGTCTCATAACCGGGTTCGCCGGGGTGGGGGATGGTATGAAAGCTCCAGCGCAGTTTGCCGGTATGCACGTCGTAGGCGCGAATATCGCCGTGCGGGGCTGGGTGCGTCTCCGGCGCGCGGAAGCCAACGATGATCATGTCCTTGTAGATCGTTCCCGGCGTGGTCAAAACGGCGAAATTGCTGGCGAAGTCCTCGTTGCCGAGGTCTTTGCGCAGATCGACGCTTCCCCCTTCTCCAAAGGTGAGGATCGGTTTTCCCGTCGCAGGATCGAGCGCGTAGAGATGGTCCATTACTCCGGCGAAGAGGATGCTTTGCTTGCCGTCGGTCCAATAAGAGAAGCCACGGCTGGGCTGAGTCGCTTTCACTCCGGGATTGAAGGTCCACAGCTGTTTTCCAGTGGCGGCGTCGAGCGCCAGGACCTGTTCGGATGGTGTGTAGACGAAGATCGTTCGTCCAATGACGAGCGGATTGTCTTGCAGCCCGCCCTCTGTTCCGACGTCAACTCGCCATGCCATGCGGAGTTGCTTTACATTCTGGCGATTGATTTGTGTCAGTGAGGAATAGCGGTCGCCGTTGGCGTCGCCGCCGTAGATGGGCCAGTCCTGCCCGGCAGAGGTAGGTTTTTCCTGCGTTGCGCCTCTGACGTGCAGCTGAGGATTTGTAAGGTAGGAGGTGAAGAGCGCGGCAACCGCCGTGCCGGTGAGAATGAAGGCTCCAAATCTGCGAATCCGTTTACCGGGCATTTCAAACATTTCCTTGCAAGCATAGTGCATCGCGCTTTCGGCGGCGAGAGAGCGCGAGGAGGTGTTCCTGCGGGCCAGGTCGCCATGTACGAATTCGTCGCGCCATATAATCGTGCATTACACCCGATGCCGACTCTGTACAACAAAATCCAGGGCCAAAGTCTGGAGCGGCTGGCCGCTCTGAGCGATGGCATCTTTGCCGTCGCCATGACGCTGCTGGTGCTGGACCTGCATGTGCCGATCAGGGAAGCTGTGCATAACGAAGGCCAGTTGCAGACAGCGTTGCTGGCGCTTGCCCCGCAGTTTATCGCCTACCTGATGAGCTGCTTGACGCTGGGCATCTTCTGGGCGGGGCAGCAGACTCAGCTGAATCACTTCGCGCGCGGCAGTCGCGACTTGACGTGGATCCACATCGCGTTTCTCTTCACGGTCTCGATGCTGCCGTTTTCGACGCGGCTGCTGGCGGAGTTTATCGGTTTTCGCACCGCGCTGTTGTTGTATTGGGCGAATATCTTGGCGCTGGGTGCGATCCTGTATGCGAGCTGGCGCTATGCGACGCGTGCCGGTCTGCTGAAAGACGATGTTCCGGTTGAGATCCGGCGAGCGATTCGACGACGCATCGTTTTCGCTCAGGCTCTATATGCGTTGGGTGCGTCGCTATGTTTCTTCAACACCTACTGGAGCATTGGCTTTATTGTGCTGGTGCAGTTGAACTATGCGATTGCGCCGCGTCTTTGGATGCGTGGACAAGCCTGACCCTGTCTAGCCGAAAGGCTGTTCCAGCGACAGGCTCGGCCCGGTGAAGAGCTTAGCGCCGTCGGCGGTGATGTGCATGTCGTCTTCGAGGCGAATGCCGAACTCGCCGCGAATGTAGATGCCGGGCTCGTCGGAGAAAGTCATGCCCTCAGCCAGCGGGAGGGTGTTGCCTTGCACGAGATAAGGCCATTCATGTCCGTCCATTCCGATGCCGTGGCCGAGTCGGTGGGTGAAGTGAGCATAGCCGGGACCATAGCCGGCATCGGTGATGATTTTGCGCGCGGCTGCGTTGACGGCTTCGCAGGGAACTCCAGGACGCGCTGTCGCCAGCGCAGCTGCCTGGGCGCGGTGGACGATATCGAAGCATTGATGCATCTTGTCCGAGGGCTTGCCGTAGACGAAGGTGCGGGTGATGTCCGATTCGTAACCCTCGACCACACAGCCGTCGTCGATCATGACGATTGCGCCCTCGACGATGGTCTGCGGCTTGATCGAGCCGTGCGGGAGCGCGGAGTATTCGCCGGTCTCGCAGCTGGCTTCGCCGGGGAAGCCAACGCGGTCGTAGGCCGCGCCGATCATTGCGGAGAATTCATGGGTGGACATGCCGGGATGCCCGGAGCGCCAGGCTGCTTCGTAGACTTGCAGCGTGACCGAGTTGGCAAGCTGCATCAGCACGAGTTCGGCGGGAGATTTGATGCTTCGGCACCCTGCTGTGACCGGGCGAGCGTTAGCGATCGTAGCGCCGGGCAGTGCGCGGGCGATGCCCTCGGAGTAGGCGAAGGGCATGGTTTCTTCCATGCCGATTGTTCCAGTGCTTATGCCAAGCTCCTTTAGCCCCATTGCGACCTGTCCGTAGGGGTTCTCGTTTTCCTGCCAGATATAAACGCGAGTTTGGGCCATGGCTGGAACGAGCATAAGACGCTCGCGCAGGCGCTCCTCTTCAAATGCCGGACAAATGGCAAACGGCACGCCCTTTAGGGGCAGCACAACCAGCGTTGGGCGTTCGCTGTTGTACCAGCGGATGCCGGTGAAGTAGCTGAGGCTGGTGCCTCCGGCAAGGCAGATGGCGGCGAAGGTTTTCTGCGCCATCAGCTCGCGGGCGCGTGCGATTCGGGTTTCGCGCTCGGCGCTGCTGATTGGGATAGCCTCTGAGCGGCGATCTTTCAGCACGGCGATTGCGGGCGGAAGGGATGGCGAAGCTTCCTCTGCATGCATAGCCTGAGCGGAGTGGGCGAGTACGGGAATCATGGTGGCGGGAACTACGCCGGCGAGAAATGAGCGTCGAGTCGTGGACATGTAAAGGAATGATATCGCCATATCCCGGCCAAGGCCTTCTTTGGAGATCATTCTTGTGGGCGCCTATTTTGAGCCGGGACCAATTTTCCTTCTACCCATGCGCGGACGCGGTCGGTCCTGAACTCGGTGGCGGTGGCCAGCAGCCAGGCATACGCAACGACGACGACTAGCGCGGCGTAGGCTATGCCTCCGGTCTTTAGACCAGGAATCCAGCGGGTATCGTGGGCGAGGAGTGCGACGAGGAAGATCAGAATCGGCGTGTGGGCCACATATAGGGTGAAGGAAAATCGCGCTGCCGCGCGGGAGAGTTTGGAGGGGATCGTTTGCCTTGCCTCGTTCATTGCTCCGAGGAGTACCCAGAAGAAGCCAAAGGTCGCGAGACCGAGCAGGAGGTCGCTGAGCGCTTGTGGCGCGCGCCATCCTCGATGTTCCAGGACGACGGCGCCAAAGAAGACGATAGTGTAGGCGAAGGCGGCAACGATTCGCAGGAGCTGCGATGTAACTCGGCGAGGAACGAAGTGGAGGAGCACTCCTAATAGCCACACGGGGAAAGCGAGGAGGATGTCTCTGGTTAGGAGGATCGCTACAGCGCAGAGGATAATCCCGCAGATTGCGACGGGCAACGGTTTCCGGTAAATGCGCCAGGCGATGCATGCCGCCAGCGGGAAAAGGATGTAGTACCAGAACTCGTTGGCCAAACTCCACAGTGCTCCGTTGGAGCCAAAGGTGGGAACGAGGATGGTCTGCACGAAAGCGGCATTGCCCAGAAAGTCTCGCCACCTCAGGCTTAGCCGGACGTCGGCGACCATGTGGTTGTAGTTTGCTCCGCCATACATGGTTGACGCCCACTGCGAGTAGAGGCCGAGGTGGTCCCAACAGGCGCCGAGGATCAGCGCAGGCAGAAGCACGATCCACAGCCGAACAAGGCGATGAGTGAGGTATTGTTTCCAGCTCCATTCATTTCGTTGAAAGGCCCGCAACACCGAGCCGCTGATCAAATAGCCGCTCAAGACGAAGAAGATGATGACGGCCTGATGGCCCGCAGCGCAAAGCAGGTACACGCTGCCGAGCAGCATGCGATGGTTGGGAACTTGAGGAAGGTCTACGAAAAATGCGTTGCGCCAATGCTCCAGGAGAACGAGGGTTGCGGCGATGCCACGAATGGCGTCCAGCAGGACCGAGGCGGTGGTATCGGAAAAGCGGAGCTTGGCCGGGGTCGGCATTCCGTCCACTATAGCCCAGCGGCATCCCGCTAAACCGATGACGGCGGCTAACTGTCAACGACCGATCAGAGCATCGAGAAAGGCGGTGTATTTTTCGCCGTAGTCGGTCCAACCGCCGAGACTCTTCATACGCAGCTGCCCGGCGTCGCTCATCCGCTGCCTTAAATCGGGATCGCTGGCCAGTTGTGCCAACCGGTCATGAATCGCCTCCGGAGAGCGGATGGGAACGAGGAAGCCTTCGACGCCATCCTGAAAGAGGTCCTCGCCTCCGGTGTTCACCGAACTGATGAGCGGGCAGCCGCAGGCCATGGCCTGGGCCTGTACCAAGGCAAGGCCCTCCTCGATCGAGGGCAAGACCATGACGTGACTGCTACTCATATATTCGGCGAGCTTTTCTTGAGACATGCTGCCCAGCACTTCAACGCCGTCGAGGCCGAGGCGCTCAAGTACCGCCAGGGTTTCGGGCTCGACGGTCCCGACGATGCGCAGCCGCTTGCGCGGATGTTTGAGCATCTGAAATGCCTGGAGCAGGTAGGGAACGCCTTTGCGCAGGCACACGGTGCCGGCGAAGAGAACTTCAAAGGTGTCGGGCGATGGCTGCCGGCTGGGACGGAAGCGGCTGAGCAGCACACCGTATGGTATTTTGACGACCTTTTCCGCGGGAACGCCCATTTCGATGAATGATCGCCGGGCGAACTCCGAAGGCACGGTGATGGCGTCGGCGGCCAAGTATTCGGCTTCTTCGCGACGAACCATCCGCTCATCGCGGACCTTTGCGTGGACGCCCCAGCGCCGGTGCTCCTCGCTCACGATGCGCTCCTGATAGCGAATGTGCGACGAGCCCCGGTCGCAGACATACTTTCCCCCACGGCTCTGGGCCAGCTGCCCGGTTTTCAACGCCGCGCCGGACAAGCCAACCACAACATCGCAGTTTTCGATTCGCGAAGCCACCCAGCTATCGAGGAGAAGGGTGTCCTGGTAATCGAGGTAGGCTCTCATTTTTCGTGGCATTCGCCAGTAACGCTCGACGATGAAAAGAGAAGTATGGAACCAAGGGAAGGTCGCCACGTGATTCCGTGGCACACCTTCGCGCTGGAGTCTGCGCCAAGGAAAGCCGGAGTAAATGCGTTGCAGGTGCCCTTGCGCCTCGAGCTCCCGGGCCAGATCGAAATGATGAAATGCCCCTTGGACAACCTGGATGACCCGCATCGTATGCATCGATCTTAAAGCAGGCCGCAATGCAAGCATATTCCGTCCAGGCAGTATCCTCGCGGCGAAAGTCCATTTACGATGGTGCATACACACCAGACTTCTTTCTTGATCGAGACGCCGAGCTGGAGACCACTACTGCATTGCATAACCCGTCGCAGGGGGCGCTGGTTGGCATCGCCATTCTGTTGCTAGGAGGTCCCGTGTACACCATCTGGCATCATCTGACCAAGGAGAGATACCGCATCGCATGAGCTTGTCCCGCTGGTATGCGCATTCCGACTACATGGAGTTCTCCAAATTGAGGTCGGCGGCGACATATAACCTCGCCGCAAGCGGAGTGATGAACTCCTCCCTTTCGGATCTGCAATTCCGCATCGAAGACCTCGACATCAATGGCCCGGCAGTCTACGGCTATGAGCCTCTGTTGCAAGCAATTGCCAAGTTGAAGGGGGTCAAGCCGGAGTCGGTGGTGCAGGCGGCCGGGACCTCGATGGCCAATCATCTCGCCATGGCGGCACTCTTCGCGCCCGGTGAGGAGGTCCTGATCGAGGAGCCGACCTATGGGGTACTGCTCGATACCGCGCTCTATCTGGGCGCGAAGATTCGACGGTTTCAGCGCCACTTTGAAGACGATTACGCGCTTGACCCCGGAGAAGTGGCCAGCAACCTTACTCCGCAGACTCGGCTGATTGTGATTACGAACATGCATAACCCTTCGAGCGCGCTTGCCAGTGAAGAGAGCCTGCGCAAGATCGGCGATCTGGCTCGCGAGGAGGGGGCGCGGGTTTTGGTTGACGAGGTTTATCTGGAATGCCTGCACCATCCGCCGGTGACGAGCTCTTTTCACTATGGAGATCACTTCGTGGTCACGAGCAGTCTGACAAAGGCTTACGGGCTGAGCGGTCTTCGCTGTGGCTGGATACTGGCGGAGCCGGAGTTGGCAGAGCGCATGTGGAGGCTGAACGATCTTTTTTCGGCGACGCCGGTCCATATCGCCGATCTGCTGAGTGTAAGTGCCATCGAACAGATCGACACGTTTGCCCGCCGCGCCGATGCCTTGGTCGAAGCCAATCGAAGCGCAATGATCGCATCACTTGGCGAGCATATGGCGATTGAGCTTTCGATCCCGAGCGTGGGAACGACGGTCTTTCCCCGGCTGGGCCGGGGAGACGTCGCCGCCTTCTGCCAGTTTCTTCGCGATGGTTATGACACCAGCGTGGTGCCGGGGAGCTATTTCGAGCGTCCGCGGCACTTCAGGGTTGGGTTGGCGGGGGACGTGGAAATGACTCGCGAAGGGCTGACACGGCTTGCGGCGGCTCTCGAAGCCTGGGAGGGACAGGTCTCGGCGTGAACAGCTAGAGGCTGCTAGCCGGGCGCCCCTGCCAGCAGATGCTCAAGGAATGTTCAGGGCGGTTGCTCCTTGGTCGCTGAAGAACGCTTGTCCGTCACCGAGCATGGCTTGTCCTTGAATGATGCTCATGTCGTGAGGTATGTCGTTCTTCAGGGCGGTCAGATAGGCGGGAGTAAAGATCGTCTCCCACTGTGCAGCCAATTCAGAGGCATTGTGAATCGTGCGGCTTTTTCCGTTGTGGTTGAGCCGTAGCGGGAAGGAGACGTATTTGGCCGCAGCCGCACGGTCGCCGGCCAGCGCCGCCTTGTAGAAACCCTGTACCTTCGCCTCGAAGGCGGCATCGCTTTGGTCGGTCACCATTTCATACCAACGGCTGCTGGCCGGCACAGGGGATTGCCCGTCGGCAGTCAGCTTTACAGGCAGGCTCTTGCCATCCTTCGACCAGGTTCCTTCGAGGCCGACACTGTTCTCGAAGTTGAGCGGCTTGCCGCCTTCGCTTCCGTTGCCGACAAACGCGAGTGCAAAGGCGCCGCCGTCTTTCCCGTCGAGATTCAGCGAGCCGGCCTTCATACTTCCCATGAGCGGAATGTCGGTCAAGTATTTGGCGTAGAAGTAGTGACCTCCGATGATCGTATTACCGGCCCCGACCACGACCGTCAGTCCGATGCGTATGGGGCCCAGGGTGCCTTGGTAGCTGATTTGTGTCGGGTTGCCCGCTTCCTGGGCCACTGCGCTGCCAAGCGATAGGGACAAGATCGCCGCGAAGGCCCAGGAAAAGGACGTCCGGACAGCCGTTCTCAATTGTCTGCTAAACCGCATCAGCGGGACTCCAATCTCAGTGAGAATACCAAGGTTGCTTAGCAGAGGGACGCAGCAGGGCGGGGGAAGCGCTGTCGGGGAGTATCCCCGCTTGCCCGATAGCAGCAGAACGCCATGGTCCGGTTCCAGCCGCCACATTGGGTGCTGCTATCATGAGGCGCGTGGTTGAAGAGAAAAAATGTATTTTGCATATCGGAAGCCGGGAAATGGTTATCCAGCTTCGGGACCGGATTCTGCGGTTGCACGGTTTCGAGGTATTCTCGACCTTGTCTCTCGAAGAAGCGCCCTTAATGTTTCAACGGCAGCCCTTTGACCTGGTGCTCGTTGATGTGGAGGGGCAGGGGCGGGTGCCGCAGGCGGAACGGTTGTGTGAGGAGATCCGCGAACTGCGTCCAGAGCAAAAAGTCGCGTTTGTGTGCAACTACCAGGTATCGATCGACAGCGACTGTCCCGACGAGATCATCGAAGCAGAGTTCAATCCGGAAGCATTTGTCGCTGGAGTCTTGAAAATGCTGGCGTAAGGTTTGGCAAGCAAGAGTCTTACCCACGGGGTGGCCATTTCCATTTGACGCCGCGTTGGGAGTACAATCCGGCTCGTTGGTACGGGGCCAACCCAGCTTAACGAAACTGTAATGTTTCGTGGATTGCGGGTTGGCCGCATAAACGAATACAGGATCGGGAGATGGCCATGAAGAATGCGAAGGTTCGGATTGCAGTGGCGTCACTGGCGGCGGCCTGCTTATTTAACGTGGGGTGCGAGCGGCATAGCGCCTCGGAGCAGTATTACCTGATCGCGGCGAATATCGGGTTGTCGTATTGGAAGACGGCCAACGAGGGTCTGCAGGCCGCCGCCGTGCTTTACGGAGTAAAGGCGGAGATGCGCGGACCGAACAGCCTGGATCCCAAGGCGGAGGCGGACGAATTCGACGCCATGATCGCCCGCAAACCGGCAGGGATGCTGGTTTCGGCGGCCGATCCCAAGCTGATGCGGCCGGAGATCGATAAGGCAATGGCGGCTGGAATCCCGGTGATCACTATCGACTCGGACGCGCCTGAGAGCGAGCGGCTCTATTTCATCGGCACCAATAACCTGCAGGCGGGCAGGCTCGGCGGCGAGCGGTTAGTGCAGAAACTGAATGGGAAGGGAAATGTGGCGTTCTTCACCATCAACGGCCAGCTGAACATCGCGGAGCGCTTGAAGGGGTACAAAGACATTCTGGCCGATCATCCCGGGATCAAAATTGTGGACGTCTTCGATATGCACGGAGATTCGGGTACGGCGATGGACAAGGCGACCGAATATCTGGCGCGTAAGGGGCCAGAGACGGTCAACGCCTTTGTCTGCCTGGAGGCCTCGGCGGGCGACGGCGTGGCCGAAGCGCTGAAACGCGCCGACGCCAAGGACCGGCTGGTAGTCGCCATGGATGCCGACCCGGATACTCTGAACTGGGTGAAGGAAGGCGTTATCGATTCCACAGTCGCCCAGAAGCCTTTCACCATGGCCTATTACGGTCTGAAAGTGGTGGACGACGTGCACCACTATCCGCCCAAGGAGAAGTTGACGACCGACTTCAGTCTCGAATCGAAGTCGCCGTATCCGTCGTTTGTCGATACCGGCGTTTCGCTGGTCGACTCGACGAATGTGGACAGCTTCCTCAAGGCCACGCAGACCCAGAGCCAGTAGACCCCTGCTCCGCTCCCGGGCCTATCACTTGAGGTAGGCCCGGACGAGATCGATCAAGTCTTCCGCGATCTCCTGCGTTGGGAACTCGGCTTTTTCGGGATTCATCATATGCAGCCGGATGTGATCTTCAAGCACCTCGGCCATGAGGCTGTTGATGCCGCCGCGCACGTTTGCGAGGAGCATCAGGATATCGGCGCAGTCATCCCCCGAAGACAGCGAGCGCTCGATCGAGTTGACCTGCCCCCGGATGCGTTTGATTCTGGCTACCAATTTCTGCTTTTCTTTTTCCAGATGGCTCATTTTTATCTTCCAATTATACCCTACCGGGATATACTATCTCGGGTGGGCAGCATGCTTGCCAGGCGCCTTGTGGGGTTACCCGGATTGATTACGACGGTTGAAATTCATGGGATATTCTATCGGCCATTAACCATAGTTACGTACTCTTCTATATCGTACCGAAAGAAATATCGAGAACCGTCACCTTGGCTGTCATTTCCGGTCGAGTTTTGGCCTGCGCTTAGGAGTGCGTGTGCAACTTTCTTCCCCGGCCTTGTGGATGGTGTTGCTTGCGCCCGCGGCCGCTTTCAGCCAAGCAATGCAGGTTGACGGCTACGATTCACTGCCGGATGCCCCAACGCCCTCGTTCGCTCTCTCGGCTGCCCTCGCCGATGATACTCCGGATGCGGCATTGGACGGGGGACGGTCCACGAACGAACCCCCGCTAGTTGTCCCAATGACGACGATGTTTCCACATTCCACTACCTGGCCGATATGGATTTCAGGGCAGGCCAACTTCATCTTCCAGACGCACCCTAATTTTCATTCGCCCTATGAGGGCATCAACAGCTTTACGGCACCTTTTGAATACAAGGTGTCGATGGTCGGGACGCTCTACACTGGCCTCCAGGTGCCGGGTACGCACAGGCTGACGGAGGTGCTTTTCGACGAGGAGTCAGCCGGGGGGCGCGGTCTTAGCCAGGCGCTTGGGCTGGCTGGCTTTACGAATCTGGATGTGGTGCGCAACCCCAACCTTGGCTCCGTCCCGTATGTCGCCCGTTGGGTCGTTACCCAGACCATTCCGTTGAGCAGCGAGACCGTGGAACTGGAACGCGGCCCATTTTCCCTGGCGACGGAGGGGGCGGTGCGGCGGCTAGTCTTTCACATCGGCAAGATGAGCATTCCCGATTTGTTCGACCAGAATGCAGTGGGCAGCGACAGCCATCTCCAGTTCACCAACTGGGCGATCGATAACAACGGCGCATGGGACTATGCAGCCGACACCCGCGGCTACACGCGTGGCATTGCGGTCGAGTATTTCGATCGCTACTGGGAGGCACGCTATGGCTTCTATCAGATGCCGACCGTAGCCAACGGCATCGATCTCAGTTGGGACTTCCACAATGCGCGTGGCCAGAACGCGGAGATCGAGATCGACAAGGGATGGATTCCGCATCAGCTGGGCAAGATGCGGGTGCTGGGGTTCTGGAACAACGGGCACATGGGCAACTACCGGCAGGCTATTCAGGCATTCCTCGACGGTCAGGACCCGGTGCCGGAAATCACGGCGCATGAGCACTACGACGCCTTCAAGTACGGATTCGGCCTGAACATGGAGCAAGCGGTGACGTCGCAGACGCGTGTCTATAGCCGTTTCGGCTGGAATGAGGGACAGCATGAATCGTACTGCTACACCGAGATCGACCAGACGTTCCAGGTGGGGGCTGACCATGTGGGCGACCGGTGGGGACGGCCAGCGGACAAAGTCGGCATTGCCTTTGTCACCAACGGCATTTCCAAGGACCACTCCGAGTATCTGAAGCTAGGTGGCCACGGTTTCATTCTCGGCGACGGCACGCTGAATTACGGGCGCGAGAATATCGTTGAAACGTACTACAACCTGCACGTGTGGCGAGGTCTGTTCTACGCGCTTGGCTTCAGTTTCGTCGACCACCCCGGATACAACCACGACCGCGGTCCAGTGTATGTGCCGTCAGTCCGGGGCCACATCGATTTCTGAAAAATCAGCCTCGACGGACTCGACTCCCTCCTTCGAAATCAGCCGGCTTGAGTCGGTCGTCCTTTGATCTCGTTCAGAAGCGACTCGATGCGATCGTCTCGCTCCAGCTTGCGAAAGCGGTCGTCTAGCGAGTCGCTGACCGAGTTGGGATGGCCATCGTCAAGCAGCAGCCGGGTAGCTGAGTTGCCTGCCTCGTCGCCCAGCACCTTCATGCGCATCTTTTGCATCGAGCGCGAGAGATTGGCGCCGGTTGACGCTGCGTGGACAGCATTAGCTTTCCCGACGGTGCGAGCGCGACGGTTTTGCGCGATCAGGATCTCGCAGCGCGCCTCGGTCTCTTTGAGCTTCTGTTGCAGCTTGCCGAAGTTGGTGCGCATGATTTCGGCCTCTGAGCGTTGGTCTTCGATTTGTTGGGAGAACCCCTCGGCCAGCTGCTGGTGGGAGAGACTGCGATCGAGCGCCGCGCGGGCGAGATCGTCCTGGCTCTTGGCCACCGCCAGCTCGGCCTTGCGATGCCAGGTCTCGGCGGCTTCGTCGTGCTCTTTCTTCTTCTTTTCGAGCAGGTGCTGGTCGGCGATGGCGATGGCCACCTGCGTTTTTACCTGGAGCAGCTGGTTTTCCATATCGAGAAGAAGCTGACGCAGCGTCTTCTCCGGGTCCTCCGCCTTGTCGATCATGTCGTTTACATTGGCGCGGAGCAGGGTTGAGACTCGTTCGAGCAGTGCCATGATGTACTCCTTTCGGTTCGTTTGTTGAAGAACCCAGGCCTAAAGGCCTTATTCGTGCCTAGGCTTTCCAGGGGGCTGAAGCCTCCAGCTTCCGCCCTTCAGTGATTGCGCAGCTATTTCGCTTCCTTGTCCTCCTCGCACGGCTTCATCGCTTTGATGTTGCCCATTAGGTCTTTGAGGTTCATGCCTGAGAGCGCCTCGAACAGCGCCGGCACTTGGGCCGCAATCTTGGTCATCTCGCCAGTGAGCTTGTTGGCTCCGATATTGCCCTCGTTGCCGGTCGAGACGATGGTGATCTTGTTGACTTTGGAGAGCGGCTCGGACATGGCGCGGACAACGTCTGGCAGGCTGGCGATGAGGCGATCGACGACTGCCGCCTGGGTCCATTCCTGGTAGGCTGCGGCTTTGACGTTCATCGCTTTGGCCTCGGCCTCGCCCTTCTGGAAGATGATTGACGCCTCGGCCTCACCCTGAGTACGAATGGAAGAGGCGCGGCCTTCGGCCTCGATTGTGAGCCGCGAACGCTCGGCGGCGGCGATGTTTTCGATCCGCTGGCGCTCGATCTCGGCCTGTTTGAGCACGGTCGCGATCAGCTCCTTCTCGTGCCGCACGATTTCGGCTTCCTGCACCTTGATCTGCTGTTCTTTCTCGATCTGCTGGATCTTGACCTGTTCGGCGATGACCTGCTGCTGCATGACGTTGGTCTGGATCTCGTAGGCTTTGTCCGCCTGCGCCTCCTGCTTGCGGCTTTGCTCGGTGAACTGGGCTTTTTGGATGTCGAGATCGCGCTGCGCCTGGGCTTGTTTAGCGAGCGAGGCGGTCTCAGCGATCACGCGCTCCTGGTCGGCGGCGGCTTTGGCAACGGCCGCTTCGCGCAGCGCGATGGCGCGGCGGATGGCGGTATCGCGCTCCGCTTCGGCCGCGGCAATCTCGGCGTCGCGGCGAATGCGCGCGATGTCGGGGCGGCCCATGTTGGTGATGTATTCGTTCTGGTCGCGGACTTCCTTAATGGTGAACGAGATGACTTCGAGGCCCATCTTGCTCATGTCGGCAGCGCAGGTGGCGCGCATGCGCTCTGCGACCATCTCCGGCTCTTTGACGATCTGCTCGACGGTGAGCTGGCCGATGATGCCGCGCAGATGGCCTTCCATGACCAGGCGAATCAGGCCTTCGCGCTCCGGCGGAGTCTTGGTGAGGAATTGCTCGGCCGCGGTGAAGATCGATTCGTTATCGGAGCGGACCTTGATCTGCGCGACGGCCTCTACAGTGACGGCGACGCCCTGTTTGGTGTAGAGGTCCTGCTTGGGAGCGACGTCGAAACTCATCAATTCGAGAGAGAGTTGACGTGCGTTTTCGACGACGGGGAAGATGATGGCGCCATGACCGCGAATGATGCGCGGACCGCGAAATCCGTAGACGATGACGGCTTCGTTCGGGCCCGCCTTACGAAACATCTTCGCCATGAGCCCGAGGATAATCAACGTGCCAACGACGACGAGTCCGACGATGATGAAGGTGACAAGAAAGTTCGGCATAACTGTCCTCTAAGTGCGTACTGCCAATGGTTGTTGTCTGGATAGGGTGAATGAGATACAGCGATCAAGCTGCGTCCCGCTGAGTAACTGGGCTCTCTGCCGCTCAGGGCAACGTCAAGTAGGCGTCAGGTCGGAGCTCTTCGGCGCTTCGAGATCATCGAGGTCGTTGAAAGGCCGCACATAGGCGACACCTTGCTCGTAGCGCATGACCAACACCTGGGCGTTGCGCGGAATAGGTTGTCCGTTTTCGCTGCGGGCGGCGGCTCCTCGGCGAGTGCCGTCGAGTGAGAACAAAATCTCTCCCACCGCGTTCGGCCGCAGTTCGGAGCTCACGGTACCGACGACGCCGCACATTTCGGTGTCTTCCGGCAGCATGGTGCGCTCACGGGGCAGCAGAACCTTGGTCAGAAACCCGAAGATGAGGGCCGCACCCGCCAGCCCAATAACGACGGCCAGAACGAAGATCACCGGGACAATCGCAAACCTATAGTGGGTCAACAGATATCCCGCGCCGCCAAACCAGCACAGAAAGGCCATCGCGGTAAACATATTGAACGGGGAGATCCCGTTGGTGTGTACGTGGCCTGCTTGCGCATGGTGGCCGAGGTGGAGATGGCCGAGATGCAGATGGCCGAATCCGCCGGCGAACGAAAGCACGCTCAGCAGGAGGCCGATTCCGAAACAGATGAGATAAAAGGATTCCCAGTTCATTTGGATTTTCTCCTCGGCGAGGATTTCGACGTTGTCCTGAGTACGTTTTGTCTTGAAGCCAACGGCGCGTCGGCAACCGGCGAGTGTTCATGGACCTCGGGGCGAAGCAGCTGGAGCAAGCGCTCCGCCAACGATGGCGTTTCGAGGATCGATTCGAGGAGCAGCAGGCAGTTGCGCGATTCCGCGTGGCGAGCCAGCGTGAGCAGGGCCTTGCAGAGCTTTGGATCGCGGCGGAAACGCTCCGCGCCGCCGATCAGCCAGAGGTCGAGCTTGTCTTCAAGTGCGCGTGCGTCCGAAAGAAGCTCGGCGTGATAGCCCTCGGGGTCGTCGACCAGATATCCAGGATGCACCTTGAAAAAACGCGCCAGCAGCAAGCGGGTGGTGTTGGTGAGATGAGGGCGAGCACCGGATTCAATTTGCGATAGGTACGACTGCGAGATGCCGCCGCCGGTCTCGGACTCGATGGCGCGCAGCAGCTCTTGCTGGGTCATTGCCCGGTTTAGGCCGCGCAGCGAACCTTCGACTTCGCGAAGGTAGCGGACTTTATCGGCGAGCTTCATAGGCGTCCGGCATGCACCGGTATCGCAATCCGTGATAATTGTATCGCATATTGCAATATTGTCAAGAGTAGGCCAAAATGATTGGCAGGCCGAGGGCATTTCCAAGAGGGGCGACCGATTGGGAGTAGTCGAGATGAACAGCAGCACATCCGCAGAGGAAGTGTCGGAGACGAAGAGTTCGTTTGCGATTTCGTGCAGCGGGCTTACCCGCAGCTTCGGCGAATTCAGGGCGGTTGACGAGGTCACTTTCAGTGTTGCGACCGGCCAGTTTTTTGGCTTCCTGGGGCCGAATGGAGCAGGGAAGTCGACGACCATCAAGATGCTCACCGGGCTGCTGGAGCCGACCAGGGGCGAGGTCCAAATTCTAGGGCAAAGATTCAGCGCGGGCGCGCTCGACCTGACGCGTCAGATTGGTGTGGTTCCCGAAGGGATGGCATTGCTTGGGCGGCTCACCGCTCCTGAATATTTGCGTTTTGTGGGACGGATGTACGGCCTTGACCGCGGGACGACCAGCCGACGAACGGAAGAGTTGCTCGAATTCATGAACCTGGCTGGCGAGCCGAAGAAACTGATCACCGATTTTTCGCACGGAATGCAAAAGAAACTGGCGCTGGCAGCGGCGGTGATTCACGGGCCTAAGGTGCTGTTCCTTGACGAGCCGTTCGAGGGCGTGGATGCGTTAGCCGCTGGGACACTCAAGGCAATGTTGCAGGGGATGATCCAGCGTGGCGCGACGATCTTCGTTACTTCGCACGTACTCGAGATCGTGGAACGGCTTTGCAGTCACGTGGCGATCATTCACAAGGGCCGCCTGGTCGCGAACGGGTCGCTTGAAGAGCTTCGCGCCGGGGTCGCTCTGCAATCTGTAGAAGGTGCGCGGGCGACGCAGGAGAAGCTGACGCTGGAGGAGATATTCTTGAACATCGTTGGCAAAGAGGAAGGAGAGGCGATGCCGGAGTTGTCATGGCTGGCGTAGGCGAGCAATCGATTTTCGGGCGACTGACTAGGGCACAGTGCGCGGCAGTGCTGGGCATGCGCTGGCGGATGCTGCTCAATTCGCTGCGCACCAAGTCGGGAAAATTTGAACTGGGCGCGCGCATTTTCGCCACGGGATTTTTCGCGACGGTTTGGCTGGGGGTGGGAATCGGCTGCGGGTTTCTGGCCACCCAGATTACCTCCGACCACCAGCTCATCTTTCTTCCCGCGTTGCTGTGGCCGGTCTTCCTGATGTGGCAGGTGGTTCCGGTGATGCTCTCCACGGCGCGGGAGAGCGTTGACTTTAACTTCCTGCTGCGCTTCCCGGTAAGCTTTCGCTCCTACGCGCTGATGTACCTCTTCTTAGGGATTTTCGATCCGTCCTCGTTACTCGGCGGCATGTGCATGGTGGGCATATGGACAGGAGTCGTGATCGCGAGACCGGAGCTGGTGATCTGGATCACGGCGGCGCTGGCGCTTTTCGCACTGTTCAACTTTCTGCTGACGCGCATGATTTTCGCGTGGATCGAACGCTGGCTGGCGCAGCGCAGGACGCGCGAGATATTGGGAATCGTCATCCTGTTTTTGTTTCTCAGCTTTCAACTGCTGAACCCTGCGCTTCATTCGCATTCGGGTCATGCGCACTCCGTGAACCGTGCGCGGTTTCTACACACGCTAAAGATCGTCCAATCGGTGCAGGCAGTCTTTCCTCCAGGAATGGCCGGCGACGCCGTAGCGATGGCAGAAAAAGGCCGGTCTCTGACTGCGTTGGCTCTTTTATCCGGGGTCGCGCTCTATGCAACAGTCGCAGGGAGCCTGTTGTCCCTGCGCCTGCGCGCGGAGTTTCGGGGAGAGAGTCTTGGCGAGGCTCCAGCTCCCGCCTCCAAGAAGGCCGCGGTTCGTCACGGCGCCTCAAACTTAAAGACGGCGGCGTCGCTTCCGGGTCGGCGACGTTGCCTCGATGGGCCGGTTGGCGCTGTGCTGATCAAGGAAGTCCAGTATCTCTCGCGCAGCGGGGTCATGCTTTTCGGGCTGATTACGCCTTTGGTGCTGGTCTTTGCTATGGGCGGGTCGATTGGGGCCGATCACGGCGTGTCGATGCATTTTGTGTTTCCCATAGCGATTGCCTATGGGTTCCTGCCGCTTACTCGCCAGTTCTGCAACAGCCTGGGGACGGAGGGCGCGGGCGTTCAGTTGTACTTCCTTTCGCCAACGCCCTTCCGCAGCGTGATGCTGGCCAAGAACTTATTGCAGATTGGTTTGTTCTGCCTGGAGCTGGCGCTGGTTGCAACGATTGCGGTGTTCCGTTTCGGCGCACCGCCGCCGGAGCTGGCGACCGCTACGCTGTGCTGGGTGCTCTTTGCGTTGCCGGCGAATCTGGCTGCGGGGAATATTTTGTCCATCACTTTGGCTTACCGAATGACGCTTACGCGGCTCTCGCGGGAGCAGGGTTCGGTCGGTAATGGTCTGCTGAGTCTGTTGATCCAGCTGCTGATCTTTTTGGTGGGAGTTGCGGTATATGTGCCGCTGACCTTGATCCATCACGCGAGTCTGGCCGGACCGTTACTTTTGGTGTTGGCTGCGGGGAGCGTCCTGCTATGGCTGCGCGGCCTCGCTAATGTCGACGGGATGGTGAACCGGCGGCGCGAAGCACTAATTGGCACGCTGGTTCGGCCAGCCTGAGTTATGAAGTCTGGTAGAGGTTTCAGGGATAGTCGCGACCGCATTTATATCGTGATACGATATAAATAATGAGATCTAAATCGAAAGCTTCGGAGACCGCCAATCGGCGTCTTCAGTTTCTTGCTGAGTTTCGCTTTGCGTTGCGGCAGTTCCTTCATTTCAGCGAGGCGGTCGCGTCGCAGTTTGACATCCAGCCGCAGCAACACCAGCTTTTACTTCAGGTCGCTGGCGCGCCCGAGGATGTTTCACCAACGATTGCGTATGCCGCCGGACGACTTGGATTACGGCACCACTCGGTCGTCGAGCTCGTCAACCGCTGTGAAGAGGCGGGTTTGTTGATGCGGAGTCAGGATCCGTTCGATCTCCGCAGGGTGGTGCTGCGTCTCACCACGAAAGGTAGCGTTTTGCTCGAGAAGCTTTCGGCCTATCATGCCCAGGAACTGAATGTGTTGGGACCACGGCTTATTGAATCGTTGAAGCAAATTCAGTCAATGAGCAACGAGGCAGAGTCCGAGAACAAGCCGGCTGGGGAGTTGAATAGATGAAATCCCAGCCGTCGGTCTTGCGCGATTTTACCGTTGATAGGAGAGTTTGGCTGATCTCTGCAGCCGCCGTCCTAATCGGATGCTGTGCAGCGATGCTGGCTGTGTTGCTGCTGCGACTGATCGGTCTATGCACTAACCTGTTCTACTACCACCGGCTCAATACGGCGCTGGTATCGCCGGCGGGCAGCCCACTAGGACCCTGGATGGTCTTTGTGCCGCTGGTCGGCGGCGTGCTTGTAGGCCTGATGGCGCGCTATGGGTCGGACAAGATACGAGGCCATGGGATTCCGGAGGCAATCGAGGCTATCCTGCTGAATCGCGCGCGCGTCGAGCCTAAGATTGCGCTTCTCAAGCCGATCTCTGCCGCCATTGCAATCGGGTCTGGCGGCCCCTTTGGAGCAGAGGGACCAATCATCATGACCGGCGGCGCATTTGGCTCGCTGATTGCGCAGTGGATCCACCTCACCGATGCGGAGCGGACAACTCTGCTTGTAGCGGGCGCGGCGGCCGGCATGTCCGCGACCTTTGCGACCCCCCTAGCTGCAATCCTGTTGGCGGTCGAACTGTTGCTCTTCGAATGGCGACCACGGAGCCTTGTTCCGGTGGCTCTGGCTAGTGTCTCGGCCGCGCTCCTGCGAGTGCAATGGCTGGGAGTTGGCCCACTGTTTCCCACGGCGTCCTTCCATGCGGCGTCGAGCCTGAATGTCGTTATCGGAGCACTGATGCTTGGGGCTATCGTTGGCGTTGCTTCGGCGGCGATGAGCCGGATGATGTACGGCTTCGAGGACCTTTTCGAGCGGCTGCCTATTCATTGGATGTGGTGGCCGGCGCTAGGCGGGCTGGGTGTCGGTATCGGTGGGTTGTTCTTTCCCAGGGGTCTTGGGGTCGGATACGACAACATTGGAGAGCTACTGCGCGGGAACGCGCCAGTTGGATTTATTGTCGGGATCCTGATCTGCAAATCATTGATGTGGGCGTTCTCGCTCGGTTCCGGCACCTCGGGTGGCGTGCTCGCGCCGTTGCTCATGATCGGTGGCGCTCTGGGCGCTCTGGCCGGGCATTTGATGCATGCAACCACTGAATCGCAGGCCCTCTGGGCTCTACTTGGCATGGGTGCAATGCTTTCCGGCTCGCTGGGAGTGCCTCTTACGGCAATTCTCTTCAGCCTCGAACTGACACATTTCTGGCCAGCGATGCTGCCGTTGACGCTGGCATCTATTAGCTCCTATCTGGTGGCTGTGCTGATTTTGCCAAGATCGATCCTGACAGAGAAGTTAAGCCGGCGCGGCTATCATCTCAGCCGCGAGTATGGCGTCGACCCGCTGGAGATGGTTCTGATCGGCGAACTGATCTTACCGGCGAATGTTGCTGCCGATGCCGTTGCCGACAGCGAGGCCTCCGGGCCGTATACGTTCGCGGATCAGACCACGCGCAGCGCTGCCGAACTCATGGCCACTGAAGGCATAACCTCGCTCCCGGTTCTTGATCGAGCCAGTGGCAGGGTCCTCGGTAGCGTGACAGTGCTGGATTTGCTGAAGGGACGGCGACAAGCCGCGGTTCGAGAACAGGAGCGGCTGCGGCTGTTCGGTACCTCGATCTCTCCGAAAATGTCAAAGTCGCTGAGCCGCCCGCATGTTGAGTGAGCCTAATGCAAAAGCCGGGCCGCCAAGTCCGCACAGGCTCCCTGTGTTCTCGTTGGAAGTAAGAACAAGGACCGACGGAGTATCAAAAATAAACGGCGTGCAAGGTCAAGGAAGCGCGAAGGCCACGAGCGCATCTCCCAACTGCTCTTCGGGAATTCGTTGATGGCCGCCGGCGGCGATGACCAGGTATTGTTTGCCTCCACTTTGGTAGGTCATGGGCGTGGCATTGCCGCTGGCTGGCAATTCCGCTTCCCATAACAGCGCGCCTGACCTGGCATCAAAACCGCGGATGTGGGAATCGGTGGTTCCGGCGATAAAGACCAGGCCGCCCGCTGTGGCGATCGATCCGCCCAGGCTTATAGAGCCTGGTGGAACGTCTTTGTGAGGGCCTCCGAAGTCTTTCATGGAACCGATGGGAATCTGCCAGCGGATTGTGCCTTTGGCCAGGTCCACGGCGGTGAGCGTGCCCCAGGGTGGTGGACCGCATGGCAGATCGGAGGGCGACTGTATGAAGCGGCGGAGCATGCCGTAGGGCGTTCCGCGCTGCGCTCCGTACTCGCCGTCTTCGTTGTCGGAACTGACTTTGTTGCGAGGGATCAGTCGCACGCGAGCAGGCAGATTGTTAGTGTTGACGAAGAGCAGGTTGTCTTGCGGATCGAAGGAGTAGCCGCTCCAGTTCATGCCGCCGAGATTTCCGGGAAATGCCAGAGTGCCCTGGATGCTTGGTGGCGTAAAGATGCCCTCATTACGAAGTTTTGCGAATTGGGCGTGGCAGAATTCACGATCCGCAGGCCTGGGGCCCCATGCGTCTTCGGTGGTGAGCTTCTGGGGCGTCACGGCTGGGGGAGCCACTGGAATCGGTTGCGTCGGCGAGGCAACTTCTCCGGGCACGTCGCTGGCTGGAACGGGGCGCTCCTCGACGGGAAAGACGGGGACGCCGGTGTCGCGATTGAGAACGTAGAGGAATCCAGTCTTGTTTCCCTGAATGACGACGGGAACAGAATTGCCGTCGTGGGGAATGGTCGCGAGCAGCGGTGGCGAGGCGGTGTCGTAATCCCAGAGATCGTGATGGACGAGTTGGAATCCCCAGACGAGAGCGCCAGTCTTGGCATGGAGGGCAACCACGGAATCGGCCCACTTACCGTCGCCGAGTCTAAGTCCGCCGTAGTAATCAGGACTTGCGCTTCCGGTTGGCACGAAGACGAGATCGCGCTCGGCGTCAACCGCCATCACCGACCAGGCGTTGGCGGCTCCGGTGACCCAGGCGCCTTGTCCCGGCGTGGGGTTTTTGTCCTCGGCGGGGCGATTGCGTGGGATTGGCTCCCAACTCCAGCGCAGCGCGCCCGTGCGAGCGTCGAAGGCGCGAACTGTTCCTAAAGGCATATCGACGCGATTGTTGTCGTCGATGGCCGAACCAACGACAACAAGGCCGTCGATCGTGACCGGAGGCGAGGTCATGTGATACCAGCCTAGAGGGTGTTCTCCAAGGCCTTTTCTTTCGTATCCCGGAACATTACGCAGATTGATCTGGCCACTTTCACCAAAGTCTGCGCACGGTTTTCCCGTCGCTGAGTCGAGCGCGATCAGTCGAGCATCGAGCGTTGCTTCGAAGATCGTGCGGCGGCATGGTTGATTGAGAGGTTTTGATGAATCGAGCCATGAAGCGACGCCGCGATTGATGAGTCCGTCGCCGTAGTCGAGACTGCGATCGATATTGGGATCGTAGGCCCAACGCTGCGTTCCTGTGGTTGGATCGAGCGCAATGACGCGATTAAATGGGGTGGTGATGTAGAGGGTTCCGTCGACCAGGATTGGCGTGGTCTCGAATCCACTGCGCTTGTAACCGTCTTTGCCGTCGGCGACGTCTCCGGTATGAAATACCCATGCGACTTTGAGTTTGGCGACAGTATCGCGGTTGATCTTGGTCAAGGGGGAGTAACGCATGCCCCCGGGGTCGTTTCCGTAGTTCGGCCAGTCGCCGTTCTGAGGGGTTTGCGCGTGCATGTAGGAACCGGAACCCAGCAGCACCAGGGACAGGGAACACAAGAAAGCGCCGCGAAGGGATCGAGGGTTCTTCATATCTTTGGGACAGCTCCGTCGGATCGATGACGCGTCCGCTATCCAGGATGATATGAACAATCATCTTTCCACGTCGAGTTTATGAGAGGAATCGGGTCTCTGAATTATCTCCGCGGCTATTGGTCTCTAAGCGTCTTCATTGGGTCGAGGCCGGCGGCGCGGGTGGCCGGAATCGCGCTTGCGATGGCCGAGACTGCCAGCAAGACTCCGGCGACCGCGATGAAGGTGATTGGGTCGAGGGGCCTGACGTCATAGAGCAGAGTTCCGAGGAAGCGTGTCAGCAGCGCGGAGACTCCCGCGCCTAAGGCCACGCCGACCACCGCGAGCGCCATTCCGCGATTCAGGATCAGCTTCAAGACGTTGCCGCGCTGTGCTCCGAGCGCCATTCGGAGGCCGATCTCATGGGTGCGTTGGACGACCATGTAGGAGAGGACTGCATACAAGCCGATGGCCGCGAGCAGCAGTGCGATGGCCGCGAAGGCGGTGAGCAGCAGGGTTTGAAAGCGCGACTGCGCCGTGTTGAGGGCCACCAGGTCGTCGTAGGTGTGGATCCGGTAGATGGGGGCATCCTTGTCGAGCGAGGCGACGGCGGCGCGGACGGAGTTGACATAGCTGGCCGGATTGCCGGCGACGCGCAGAGCGTAATACGGTGACGTGATGTTCATCGGCGCGTACGGCAGATAGATCTCGGGCGTAGCTTGTTCGGTCAGCCGTTCACGCTTGACGTCGGCAGTGACAGCGATGATCTCGTGCATGGCTTTCGGGTTATCGTCGCTGGTGAGATCGGGCTGTATGCGTTTGCCGATTGGATCTTCGCTGGGAAAGAACTTGCGCACGAAGGCCTGATTGACGATCGTGACCGGCCTTCCCTTCGGTTGGTCTTCATCTTCGGAAAAGGTACGCCCGCGCAGAATGGGAATCCCCATGGTTTGGAAGAACGATGGCTCGATGATGCTCACTCGCACCTCGGGCGCGTCGCCTGGGGCGTGCGGCCGGCCCTCGATGTCAAAGGTGATGCCGATGCCGCTTCCGCTGAGCGGAAGGGGATAGACGGCGGTGGCGGAGCTCACGCCGGGCAGCGCCTGGAGATTGGACAGAACTCCGCGGTACAAGGCCAGCGATTCGGCGTCGGTCTTGTAGCGCTGGGGCGAGACTCCAACCCGGAAGGTCAACACATGGCGCGGATTGAAACCGGGGTCGACGGCCAGAAGGTGGAGAAAGCTGCGAATCAGGAGGCCGGCCCCCACCAGCAAAACCAATCCGAGTGCGGTCTCGGCCACCACCAAACAGGAGTGCAAGCGATTCTGGTGGCGGCCGCTGGTCGAGGTGCGGGTGCCGTCGCGCAGCGCGAGCGCGGGGTCGAGACGCGAAAGCCTACGGGCGGGCAGCAGGCCAAAGAGGACTCCAGTGAGCAGTGAGACACCAAGCGTGAAGATGAGCACCGTAGCGTCAATCGAGGCTTCGCCGACGCGCGGAATTCCGGGCGGGACGAGATGCAGCAGCCCTCTCAGCATGAAGACGGCGAGGGCGATGCCGGCGACGCCTCCCATCAGCGAGAGGAGCAGCGACTCGGTCAGCAACTGCAGGACGATCTCGCGCCGGCGGGCGCCAAGCGCCGCGCGGACAGCGAGTTCCGATTGCCGAGCCGAGCCTCGAGCCAGCAAGAGTCCGGCAACGTTGGCGCAGGAAATAAGCAACAACGCGGCGACAGCGGCGAAGAGAATGCGCAGAGCGGGACCGACGTCGCCGGTGATTGTCTCAGCCTCGCGAAGCACCCGGGCGCCGCGGTTGTTTAGGTTCTCGGCTGGATATTGCTTCGCCAGCGCAGCCTGGATGGTGTTCATCTCGGCCTGGGCCTGGGCCAACGTCACGCCGGGCTTGAGACGGCCAATCGTCTTGAGTTGCATCCATCCGCGCTGACTGGTGGAAGGACTATCGCCTTCCGCGTCTCGGGCCGGGGTGATCCAGAAGCTCGGCGCCGGAGTTTCGACAGGGAAGCTGAAGGAGGCCGGCATGACGCCGACCACGGTGTAGTTCACGTCGAAGAGTTTGATCGCCTGGCCGAGGATGGTCGGCGACGCGTTGAAATCCGAGACCCAGAACTCGTGGCTGATCACGACGCTGTGGTTGCCTGCTTTTTCCTCGTCGTGAGTAAACGCCCGGCCAATCGCCGGCTGGATGCCGAGTACATGAAAGAAGTCCGAGGAAACCGCGACGCCAGAGACCATGCGAGCGCTGCCGTTGGGATTGGCGGTGGCATTCAGGCCGTGATACGAGGCCAACGAACTGTAGCTGCGGTTCCGCGCGCGCCAGTCGAAGAAATCCGGATAGGAGACGGACGCGGGCACGCCGCTCGCGCCGCTGCCCGAACCAGCTGGAAAGCTCATCACGCTCACACTCGCGAGCCGATCGGGTTCCGGAAACGGCAGAGGCCGCAGCAGGACGGCATAGAAGATCGAGAAGATGGCCGTCGTTGCTCCGATGCCAATCGCCAGGGTGAGAATAGCGGTCAACGAAAACCCGAGATTCCGGCGCAGTTGGCGAAGGGCGAAGCGGACGTGACCTGCTAGATCGTGCATGTATAACTCCAAGCGGAACGATTCGATGGAAAGGGAGCAAGGCTGATGCCAAAGTGCCGCTGGCTAACATATTGAAAGCAATAGGAAATATTGAAGAAGGTGCTGATTTGGCGGCTGCGAGCGTTCGCTTCCGCAGATGTGGTGTTCAATTTCGGACGATGATGCGGGGCGTGAATGACGGGTTTTCGGTTAGTCCTGCATAGCGTGCCTCAGGCGAATCTTCTCTCCGCACTGTGAATTGAGCGGCGTCGCGTCCGATTGCGGAACCATGAAAGTATTTTCACACGCTGGTATTTTCAGCTGAAACACCTCATCCAAAAGGCGCATACTAACGTCAAGGAGCTAGCCGGGTGAGGTGCGTCCCGGCCCTGTTCTGCTCTGCTTGAGGTGGGATATGCGCGAGCTTTCGGCGAAACAAACGGGTGTGGCGATTCTGGCTGCGGCGGTCAGCTTCCTGTTCGCTCCGATGTTGACGGTGGCCCAGTCGTCTGGAACTGCGCAGACGCCAGCGGCCGCTCCGCCCTCGACGAGCCAATCTGCTCCCGCCGTGAGCGCTCCTGCACCCCAGAATTCGTCCGCTACTCCCGCAGACAAGTTCGACGAGCAAGAATGAGCCCATTCCGGATGCCAACGGGCCTTTACCGCCTCCGACGGTTACGCCACCTGCTCCGGCCGGTACCGCACCGCCTGCGCCGCCCACCGATGGGAGGATGCCAGGTGTGAAGCCGGGTAGCATCGAAGATGTGAGCGCCGTCGGGAACCGCGACATTGGTGCGCGGGGCATGGGAAATTGGTATTCCGTCGAGAGCGAGATCAAGATGGGCAAGGGCTACTCGATGGAGATCGAGAAGAGCACCAAGTTCATCACCGACCCGGTCGTTACCGAGTACGTGAATCGCATTGGGCAGAATATCGTGAAGAACTCCGACTGCAAGGTGCCGTTCACAATCAAGGTGATCGATTCGGATGTAGTGAACGCGATGGCATTGCCAGGCGGATTCTTCTATGTGAACTCCGGGCTCATTTTGGCCGCCGACGAAGAGGCCGAGCTGGCCGGAGTGATGGCCCACGAGACCGCGCATGTATGCGCGCACCACGCGGCCCGCGAACAGACTCGCGCCAACTACGCGCAGATCGCTTCTACGGCTGCGATGATCGCGATCCCGGGATGGATTGGTTACGGCATTTATGAGGCCTCGGGTCTGGCGATTCCGCTGACCTTCCTGCAATTTTCGCGCGAGTTCGAGGCGCAGGCCGACTACCTCGGCGTGCAGTACATGTACCGCGCAGGATATGATCCGCAGGCGTTTGTGACCTTCTTTGAAAAGATCCAAAACCTCGAGAAACGCAAACCAGGAATGGTAGCGCGGGCGTTCGCCTCGCATCCGCAGACGCCGGATCGGATCGAGCATTCGCAGGAAGAGATTGCCAAAATCCTGCCGCCGCGCGACGAGTATGTGGTGACGACTTCGGAGTTCGACGATGTCAAGGCACGACTGGCGCGGATTGAGAACAAGCGCCGGCTGAATGACAAGTCGAACGGCGCCAAACCGACTCTCCGTCGCGCCAGCACGACCGTGGGCGACCCGAGCACTCAAGGCAGCAATCCGAACTCCACGACAACGACAACTACGAGTGACGGAGACGATCAGCCGACTCTGCATCGCCGGGACAACTAATGCCGGTCCAGGTGGATCCTGCGCATCTGGAGGTTCAGGCGTGGAGGGTCCACCAACGCGACCCAATCTCCATGAGCCAAACGATCGTATCGAGATGATCCTGGTAACCCAAAGCGCCCTTCATTCTCACGTATACTCTCGCCTATGAGTGGCATTGAAACCGAAGTAAAGTTCCGCGTGCGGGACGTGGCCAGGCTCGAAGAGCGCCTGCAAGAGGCAGGATTTCGACGGGAAACCCCGCGCACCTTTGAGCGCAACGTGCTGTACGACACTCCGGAGAGACGGTTGCGGCTGGACCGTCAAATCCTGCGCATTCGGCAGTACGGAGAGAAGTGGGTGCTCACGCATAAAGCAATTCCTGCGGAGGGCGACATCGGGACGTACAAGCAACGCGTCGAAACCGAAACCACGATTGGCGATGGCGAAACGGTTGCAACGATCTTTGCGTCGCTGGGGTTTACTCCAGCTTTTACGTACGAAAAGTATCGGACCGAATGGACCGACGATGCGGGGCACTGCGTAATCGACGAGACTCCGCTTGGCGTCTTCGCGGAACTGGAAGGTCCGGAAGAGTGGATCGACCGGACGGCTGCTGCGCTTGCTGTCGATCCGGGCGACATGACGAACCTTAGCTATGGACGGATGTTCGAGGTTTGGAAAGAGGAGACTGGCAGTCCGGCGAAGGGTTTGACCTTTGCCGAGGTTGAAGCATCGGCCCAGGTTGATGTTCTGTCATAGGTTTCGAGAGGTACCCCCCCGCCCCCCATCTGGCTAAAGTCATTGTTTTCAGCCGCCTAGGGAAGACCGTGCTTTAAGTTCTTGATTCCAGTAATGTTAATCTGCAAATCCTCTGAAATGTTCACTTAACAGTTACGGTATCGAGTTGTTCTACTACTGGCCTGGCGAGTGACTTTCCACACAGAGTGCATCCTCGATAGCTCTGAATCCAGATTAAAGTCTTTGGCCGTTTTTCGACCATTTTTAATTGAAAAGATTGAGCTGCTTTCCCAAATCGGGAATTGCCGCGGTTGACTCTGCTGGTGCGGTACGAGCCGGAGTTCGGTGCACGCAGTCGGGCGCAGGGGCAGACGATTGTATTCAGCGTTGCGTGGGTGGCGAAATCGCTTATGAAGCACCCGTAGTTCCAGGCGCGGAGTACGGGACACGAGGGATGTGTCGAATTGAATCCGAATGGACTGCAAACAAACGAGAAGGCATTGCCGGAAAGCTCAGCCCATTGGTGCATGTGCCCCACTCAAGCCAAGGGCGGGCTTGAATGGGCCACCCCGCGAAAGTCTATTGATGCCGGTTTAGCGAGATCGAGATTTGGAGTTGTAGTTTTGAGCAAGTCTTTCTTTAGGCGGCATTGGCCTGAGCAAGAACTGAACGGACTCGCAACGAGAGAAGTGAAAGGTAAGAGTGATTTTGCCCGTATGGCACGGCGTGTCTCACGAAGAGGTGGCTGAGTATTCACCGACCCTCGCTGACCGCCTCGCGGCGTCATCGGACAAGGGCATCGACTATGTAGTTGAGAAACTGCCGGACGCTATGGACGCCGATTAGTAAATCCGCTTTATGGAGTATCTGATTATGCGTTCAACGATCTGCGATCCGGTACCTCGCGGGGCAACAACGTAACGTTTCGGGGGCTTAACGCAACCTCTAGGGGTTTCTCATGCGTCTGGGATAGTGTCGGCTTCTAGACGCGTCACGATCTCGTTCATGGTGTAGTGAACGAATTGCTTCCCGAGCGCTGTCAGCACATACGCTTCTTGATCATCAAATGCCGATTTGAGAACTTTAGACCCGCCAGGTCGCCGAACCGCAGGTTTTTTTCTGAACTGCCCGTACTCGTTTGTATCCCTTGGCTGTCGAATGACGTTTCCCATGCTGAGCTCTCTGATCAAGAACTTGAAAAGGTCGGCCTCTGCAGAATCTTCACGCGGAGTGGCTCCATACAGGTTTGTCCAGATTTCATAACGCGTGCACGCAGGATTCTTATAAATCTCCCTGATGACCGCAAAATGCACTTCGTTGTACCTCTCGATCCAATCGAGAAAAAGACGAATTACATCATCGGAGCATGCCCTCGTGCTTGCCGCATTCGTGACCGTATTAGATAACAAGCGGCGCTTCTCTTCAGTGTCTGCCTGATCCCAGATCCGAAATGCCTTCCGTACGAGAGTGAGGTATTCTTCGCTTTGAAGACGCGCGTCGATGTCTTCTCCGATGTTCTCGAAGCGAGTCTGTATTTCCTGAAGAGTCGTCATGAGGATGACGATCTTCCTTTGATGTTCCTCAAGCCATTGATTCTGTAAGGAGTTCTGCCTTACCGTGGCCCCTTCGTTTCTATAGTTCTCTGCCGCGCTCAACACGCCCCCGACCCAAGGAATGCTACTCAACACCGCGAGAACGAACTTCTCCAGAATGCGGCCACGCCTTGATGGCTCAACCTTGTCAAGTTCAGCTCTCAAAGTCTCGATGACGTGGTCGTCGCCAGGCAATGCAGGCTGGGAGCCGTTGTCCATGATGCAGATATTTGAACACGAACTAATGAATTCCCGCTCACGTCCCCTTCCGTACAGCGAGCTAAAAGTCCTTTATTGCAAATCCCGTGCTACCATCGCTCCGTGTTCAACTTTGGCAAACCCAAATCAGCTGGCGACTGGATCGCCCACGTTATCCTCGGCGTAGTAGCGGTGTTTCTCGTCTGGTGGATGATGCATATGTTCATCTGACGGATATACTTCGCTCCTGGAGCAAGCCAGCATGATTCCCTTTGTTTTCACTTGGCCTGAGATGAGCGCAATCGCAGGATGGATACGTTCTGCCTTTAACGCAATCCATGCGTACGCCGAAGAGAAGAAAGCTGAGAAAAAGGACGCCCTGGTCGTCGAGAAGCTGCGCTACGTTCACCGTAATCCGGTCACGAAGGGATTGTGCGCTCGTCCCGAGGATTGGAAATGGAGCAGCTTTCTTCACTACGCCACAGGGCACGAGGGATGCGTTGAAATTGAATCCGAATGGACTGCAAACAAACGAGAACGTGTTGGGGGAGAGCTCAGCCCATTGGTGGATGTGCCCCACTCAAGCCAAAGGCGGGCTTGAATGGGCCACCCCGCCTCTGCCGTTACGGGCGGCGGTCGGCCTATTTCGCTGCTCGCTTTTGTGCGGCCCTTACGCGGCCATCACATCTCACGCATCATACCTTCGGGCGGGTAGACGCTTTGGCGGTGGATTACGTTCCTGAGATTGGCGATACCGTTTCAGTTGGAGGCCAGTTCACCACCTGTGTGGTGATCGAGGTCAACGGGAAGGATCTAACGCTAATCTGCGCGCGCTAGACGGGCAGCATCGCATGACCAACATTCCGTGGCGCTCACTAATACTTCTCACGCGCCCTTCCTGAATAGCACGTTTCCGCACACTGATTTAGCCTCCGACGCCTAGAATCGGCTGCTAGGTGACGTGAACATGATCCTTCCCAGGGTATCTCCACCGAGTCACTGCTCCTTGATTTCCCCACAGTGCATATCGAAGGGAAAAATCGGTGGTTTTTTCGATGAACCTTGCGCTAAAGGTTTGACCACGCTCGGTTTCAACGATCACCTCTACATCTGGAGACGGAAAACTCTTGGGGTCGCTGCGATCAAAACGAACCCAGTGCTCCTTAGAGCTGATCCGATGTGACGACTCGGGGTCTTGTTTCTTCGATCGGGGTCGCGGCATATGGAACATGGCAACGCGCTCTCTGAAAGCCTTCGGGATATCTGGAAACTCGTTGGGGTCAAAACGGAAACTCGCAAGCAGAGCATCTTTTCGCTTCGTTCAATTCGACCAATTGCGGTGGTACGGTGCTTACCGTCCCTATCTGAGGAGGAACGAAATCCATTTCTATGGACTGTCAGGAATTCTATCCCATACGGGAGTTCATTGCACCCCACGAAATGTTGGTCATGTACCGCCCGCCTACCGCTGGCAATCTGTGCCTCGATCATTGCGGCGGTGAGGTTGGCACGGGATGAGCGGATAGCGGTGGAGTCGCCACGGGTATTGTCAGTGGTGGCGGATAGCGTGGCGCTGGCGAAGGTGATTTTGAAGAGGGTGTTGCGGGGGGTGAGGTCAGGTTGTCGCTACGGTCTTGAATGGGCCACCCCCCCAGTCGTTGTATTGGTCGGAGGTTATGTCCACTCCCTCATATGGGTCCATGCGACAGCCGTCTTCGCAGCAATACGCGAACATTCTAGCGAGTTTGTGCCGTATCTGATGGAGCGGGCGTTATCGGGTAAAGGGTTGCGGCTCCAGCTTTGGCGCGACCGAGGGCTTGTCCCGGGAAGATACCGAGAATCAAGGTGGTCGCCACGGTTAACAGCAAGGCGATCAGAAGAGGCGCCTTTACCGCGGGAAGCGGATCCTGAGGCATCGTCTCGCTGGGCCTGGTGTAAGCCGAGGTGAGGAGGCGCAGGTAGTAGAAGGCTGCAATGCCGCTGTTGAAGAGTCCCAGGATGGCGAGCCACACGAGGCCCGAATGCAGTGCGGCGGCGAAGACGTAGAACTTGCCGAAGAAGCCGCCGGTGAAGGGTATGCCGATCAGCGAAATCAGGAAGAAGGCGAGCATTGCGCCGAGCAATGGTGAACGGAAGGCGACTCCACGATAATCGGCGATGGTGGCCAGCTTCTCGTCGCGTCCGGTGATGTGGGCGACGACGGCGAAGACGCCGACATTCATGGCAGCGTAGGAGGCGATGTAGAAGCTTGCGGCAGCAATGCCGTCGGCGGAGAGCGCGGCGAAGGCGACGAGCTGATAGCCGGCGTGGGCGATCGAGGAGTAGGCCAACATTCGCTTCACATTTTGCTGGCGCAGGGCGCCGAGGTTGCCGATGGTCATTGACAGCGCGGCCATGATCCAGATGATCGGCACCCAGTTGGCGTGGTAAGCGGGGAAGGCGCTGTAGAGAATTCGCAGCAGGACGGCGAAGGCCGCGGCTTTGGGCGCCGTTGACATGAGACCGACGATGGCCGGCGGCGCGCCTTCGTAGACGTCGGGAGTCCAAACCTGAAAGGGAACGGCGGAGACCTTGAAGCCGAGACCGATCAAGATCATTGCCAGGCCGACGACGGCGAATATCGGGGTCTGGCTGTGCAGCAGAAGCGCGGCGACAGCGGGGATGTTGGTGGTGCCGGTGGCGCCGAAGATCAGCGCGACTCCATAGAGGAAGAAGGCGGTGGCAAAGGAGCCGAGGAGGAAATACTTGAGCGCCGCTTCCGTGCCTTTGCCGTCGCGCTTGCGCAGGCCAGCCATGATGTAGGTGGAGATCGACGAGATTTCGAGTCCGACGAAGACGAGCAGGAGTTCGGCGGCGGTGGTCATGAACAACATGCCAACGGCCCCGAAGACGACCAGCGCGAAGAATTCGCCCTGGTTATCGGCTGCGCCCTGCATGGTGTCTAGCGAGACGAGCAGGGTGACGAGGATAATTCCGCAGATCGCTATGTGGAAGAAGATGCTGAAGGCGTCGGTTTGCACCAAGCCGCTATAGGCGGTCCCGGGAGCGAGCGACATCTGTTGAACACTGGCGTAGAGAGCCGCGAGAGTGCCGAGAATCGCCAGCCAGCCCAGAGGTTTGCGGCTGGCGGCGCGGGGAAGCGTCGCCTCGATCATCATCACGATCACGCCGGTCAGGGTGAGGATGACCTCGGGCAGGATGCGGAGGAAGCTTTCGGTCAGGTTCATCGCTTCTCCTCCGAGGCCAACTCCTCTTTGGAATGCGTGATTACGACCACCCGCCCGACAAAATTCGCCGGAGTGGTAGGCGTCAACGTGCCCACCAGCGCGGTTACGGTCGGGTCGATGGCGCGAATCCAGAGCGGTGAAGCGACACCCATGATGAACATCAGCACTACTGCCGGCCAGAGGGCGACCGATTCATGGAGGAGCAGGTCAGGCGCGCTCTTGCCGTTGACGAGCGACGAGGTCGGCCCGTAGAAGATGCGCTGCACCAGCCAGAGCATATATGCGGCGCTGAGGATCACACCGATGGTGGCGGCGGCGGCCCATCCGGAGTGGACGCCGAAGCTGCTGCTCAGGATCAGGAATTCGCCGACGAAACCATTGAGAATTGGCAGGCCGATCAGCGAGAGCGAAGTGATGACGAATAGAGTGGCGTAACGAGGCATCTTTGCGCAGAGTCCGCCATAGGAGGCGATGTCGTAGGTACCAAAGCGTTCGTATAGGAATCCGATGAGGACGAGCAAGGCGCTGCCGCTGATTTCATGGCTGAGGATTTGGTAGACCGAACCGTCGATTCCGGCAATGGCGAAACTAAAGATGCCGAGGGTACAGAAACTGAGTCCGCTCATCGTGGCGTAGGCTGCCAGGCGCTTCATGTCTTTCTGGACCAGCGCTACGAGAGCGCCGTAGAGCAGACCGATGACGGCGAGGGCGATCATCCACGGTGCGAACTGCTTTGCCTGGGTAGGAAAGAGGCCCAGATTGAAGCGGAGGATCGAATACAGGCCGAGCTTGCCGGCGACGACCATGGCGAAGGCGGTGGGTGCTTCGCTGATGACATCGCCCAGCCATCCGTGCAACGGAAAGACGGGTACTTTGACCGCGAAGGCGACGAGGAATGCGAGCGCCGCCCAGGTGAGCGCCTGAGGCGTGAGGCCGAGGCTGCCTGAAGCGAGAGCTTGCCGAACGACGACATAATCGAAGCTTCCGGTTTTGGCGTAGAGCCAGAGGATTGCGACGAGAAAGAGCGCGGAAGGAAGAAACGTGTAGAGGAAGAACTTGATCGCCGCCTGCGGGCCGCGGTCGCGGCCGAACATCGCTATGGCAATTGCCATCGGCACCAGGGAGAGTTCCCAGAAGGCATAGTAGAGGAACATATCGAGCGAGACGAAGACACCGATCATCGCCGTCCACTGGAGCAGGAGGAGGAAGTAGAACTCCTTGGTGCGGGTGGCGACGGCCTTCCACGAGGCGAGCATCGCCAGCGGTCCGAGGAACGCGGTGAGCACCACCAGCCAAACCGAGATGCCGTCCACGCCGACGTGGTAGTGAATGTTGGGGCTGGCGATCCAGGGACTGTTTACTTCAAATTGAAAGCCGTCTTGTCCGGGGACAAAGTGAGCGGGCAGATGCAGCGCGAGACCGAGCGTCGCGAGCAAAACCAGCAGGGTGAACCACTGAATCACCTTTCCTGTGCGCGGCAACAGGGCCACGACCACCGCGCCGGCGGCGGGGAGCAGGGTGACGGCGGTTAGTATCCAAGCGTTCAACACAAATCCGTTCCTATTTCTCTTATTCCGTAATTAGTGCGCCATCCAATGCATGCCGAAACCAAAGTACATCAGCAGAATTATTGCGGCCGCTCCGCCAGCCAGCCAGCCGGCGTAGGAGCGGATATTTCCGGACTGCAGGCGGCGAACTATCGCACCCAATCCCATGGCACCGCCTGCTGCAGCGTAGGCGGAACCGTCAACCAGGCCTTTATCCACCGTCCACCACAAGCCGATGCGGGCAAAGACGTTCAAGGGGCGGACGATGGTGAAGTTGTAAAGCTCGTCGATCCAATATTTGTTCAGCACGAGACTGTAAACGCCGCTGAACTGTTTGGCGAGCTTGCCGGGCAGCTCCGGTTTGCGGACATACATGACGTAGGCGGCGAACCATCCAGCGGCGACGGCCAGGAGCGAAATGCCCATCAAGACAAGCTCGGTTGCGGGAGGCGCTTCGTGGACTGGCGTTGTCCCCGCGGCGTTGACGACGGGACCGAGGAAATGACCTAACCAATTTCCACCGCCGAGGACCTCGGGCCAGCCGAACAAGCCACCAACGGTCGCGAGAAACGCGAGGACTGCGAGCGGAAAGAGCATCATGCCACCGCTGTCATGGATCCCGTGGCTGAGATGCACTCCGGACATCGAAACGTCAGCGTTGAGGGGACGATCGCCTGTCCGGCGCTCGCCGAAAAATGTCATGTACCAGAGACGGAACATGTAGAAGGCGGTCAGGCCGGCAGTGAAGACTCCGACGAACCACAGGAGCGGGCCGAGACCCGGCGAGAAGAAGGCTTTCGATAGAATCTCGTCTTTGCTGACGAAACCGGACAGCGGCGGGATGCCGGAGATGGCAAAGACCGCGGCGGTCATGGTCCAGAAAGTGATGGGAACCTTCGATTTCAAGCCGCCCATCACACGCATGTCCTGCTCGCCATTCAGGGCGTGGATGACCGATCCTGCGGCGAGGAAGAGGAGCGCTTTGAAGAAGGCGTGGGTGAGCAGGTGGAAAATGCCGGCCGAGTAGGCGGCAACTCCGCAAGCCATGAACATGTAGCCGAGTTGCGAGACAGTGGAATAAGCGAGGACGCGCTTGATATCGGTTTGCACCATGCCCATGGTTGCAGCGAAGAAGGCGGTTGCCGCGCCGATGAGCGCAATCACCGAAAGCGCCAAGGGCGACCGATCGAAGATCGCATGACAACGCGCCGTCATGTACACGCCGGCGGTGACCATGGTCGCCGCGTGAATGAGAGCAGAGACGGGTGTTGGGCCTTCCATCGCGTCTGGCAGCCAGATGTAGAGCGGAATCTGCGCCGACTTGCCGGTTGCGGCGAGGATGAGAAATAGTGCGATTGCGGTCAGGAATCCGCCCTGCAGCTCGGGATGCGAAGCGATCTGGCTGAATACCGGTTGGAAGCTGAGAGTCCCGAAGTGGGCGAAGGTGAGAAACATTGCCAACAAAAAACCGAAGTCGCCAATGCGGTTGACGATGAAGGCTTTCTTTCCGGCATTGGCTGCTGAGTTTTTCGCGAAGTAAAAGCCGATCAGCAGGTATGAGGCGAGGCCGACGCCTTCCCATCCGACGAAGACCAGCAGGAAATTCTCCGCCAGCACCAGCGTCAGCATGAAGAACATGAAGAGGTTCAGGTAAGCGAAGAATCGCCAGAAACCCTCTTCGTGGGCCATGTAGCCGATTGAATAGATGTGGATGAGGAAGCCGACGCCGGTGACGATCAGCAACATGACCAGCGTGAGCTGGTCGAGCGAGAAGGCGAAGTCGGCGCGTAAGGGGCCTGCCTGGATCCAGGGAACTAAGCGTTCGGTGTAGGGGAGGGTGAGGTTGGAGAAGTGAGCGGCGATGTTGAGGGCCAGCAGGAAAGAACCGCCGGTGGTCATCAGCGCGATGAGCGAGACGATCGGGTTGGGGAGCCTCCGGCCAAGGAGTCCGTTCGCGAGAAAGCCCGCGAACGGAAGCAACGGAATCAGCCAGAGGTGCAGGTCCGGGGTGCCGATCATAGTTTCATCAGGTCGACCGAGTTGACGTTCAGGGTGTTCCGAGTGCGGAAGACGGCGATGATGATGGCAAGGCCAACAGCGGCTTCGGCGGCAGCCACCACCATGACGAAGAAAACGAAGATTTGCCCGCTGATCTGGTGCCACTGATGGGCAAAGGCGACGAAGGTGAGGTTGACGGCGTTCAACATCAACTCGATCGACATGAAGACGGTAATGATGTTGCGCTTGATCAGGAAAGCGCCCACTCCGATCGAAAACAGGATGGCGCTGAGCACGAGGTAATAGGAGATGGGCACGGCCACGCTAGTGCTCCTTCCGGGCGAGCGCAACCGCGCCCAGGATCGCTACCAGAATCAGCACCGAAGTGACCTCGAAGGGCAACAGGAGATCGCGGAAGAGCACGGCGCTCAGGTCTGAAGTCGTTACCAGATAGTCACCGATGCGCGCATTGCTGAGGTGGCTCTTCTGCGAGAGGAAGACAAAAGACAGCAGGCAAACCAGCACAGCGACGCCGGGAACGCCGATGAAGTAGGCGGCCTTGCTGCCGTGGGTGCGCTGTTCCTCTCCGGCGTTCAACAGCATGATGACGAAGGTGAAGAGCACCATGATGGCGCCGGAGTAGACGATCACCTGCGCGGCGGCGAGGAACTCCGCGCCCAGCAGCAGGTAGAGAACCGCCAGCGAACTCATCACCACGATCAGCGAGAGCGCGCTGTTGATCGGGTGACTCTGGCGAACCAGGTTCAAGGCCGCCGCCACGCAGAGACCGCCGAAGATGAAGAAGAGAAGTAGGTACATGCTTCCGTTCGCTCGTCCAAAACCCTTAAAGGGACCACAGAGTCGTCAATCCGGCCCACAACCCGAAAGGCGATTGTAAACCAAATCGAATCAAGAACCGCGCAGCGCCAGCCAAAGACTGGTGGCGACGATATTGGCGATAGCGAGGGGCATCAGAAACTTCCAGCCAAAGCCCATCAACTGGTCGTAACGGAAGCGCGGCAGCGTGCCGCGCACCCAAATATATAGGAAGAGGAAGCAGAAAACTTTGAAGACAAACCAAAAGAGGGGCACGATCGCGGCAACGACTGGGCCGCCGATCGAGGGCAATAGATTTCCGAAGGGGCTGGTCCAGCCGCCGAAGAAGAGCAGCGTCGCCACGCAGCCGACGGTGATCATGTTGGCGTATTCGGCCATGAAGAACATGGCGAATTTCATCGCGCTGTATTCGGTGTGATAACCGGCGGTGAGTTCGCTTTCCGCCTCGGGCAAGTCGAAGGGTGAGCGGTTGGTCTCCGCGTAGGCGGCCATGAGGTAGATGAAGAATGCGACAAATTGGAATCCGCCGAAGACGTTCCATGAAAGCAGGCCGTGGGTCGCCTGATGATCGACGACATCGCGCAACCGAATGGAGCCAGTACAGAGCACGACGCCGACCAGGGAAAGGCCGAGGGCGAGTTCGTAGCTGATCAGCTGCGCGCTGGCGCGCAATGCACCGAGCAGGGAATATTTGTTGTTCGAGGCCCAGCCGGAGAGGGCGATGCCGTAGACGCCGACCCCGGTAATGCCCAGCAGAATCATCAGGCCGATGTTGACGTCGGCGATCTGAAAGAGGTTGACTCCCTTAACAATCGTGCTGGGGCCAAAGGGCACCACGGAGATCGACAGCAGAGCGCAGGCCAGCGCAATGATCGGCGCGATGATATAGAGGGGCCGGTTGACGCCGGTCGGCAGCAGGTCTTCTTTGAGAAAGAGCTTGGCGCCGTCGGCCAGAGGCTGCAGCAGGCCAAACGGGCCGACCCGGCTGGGTCCCCAGCGATTCTGGATGCGACCGACCAGCTTCCGCTCCAGGAGCACGGTATAGGCCACGGCCATCAGCAGGATGACTACCACGACCAGGACCTTCACAATGCTCAGAACGACATAAAGAAGAATATTCACGCGCGCTACCGGGCCTTCCTCAAAAAAGGTCTTAGTCTGCCGCTGTTTCCGCGGGTTCGGTCGTTTGCGACTCCATCACCGAATGGAGCATCTTGCTGTAGCGCCCGAGGGTTCCGGACGTGAATAGTGTATCGCCTGCGGGAAAAACAAGATCGCGCCGAGCGCTGGTTGAGGCAGAAGCGGTTTCGATCTGGACGAGAGGAGTTTCGACATGGGTTGCGTTTCCGGCCAGAAGCTCGAGCCGAGAGGATGCATAGCCGGGGACGAGGCGCTGAATCTCGTCCAGAATCGCGAACGGGTCGAAGGGGCTGACCTTGATTTCGACGTGGTTGGCGGCCAGCCAGACCGCGTGACGATCGGCCTCGCCGGAGTGCGCTCCGCGGGTCTCTCCCATATCGGCGCGAACGCCGGAGCCAAAAGGAACGAGCGAACGCGGATTGACGCCAGCGCGGTCGGCGAGGCGCACGATCAGCTCGAAGTCGGTGCGGACTCCGGCGCGATCGGCTGCCTTCTTGACCAGCTGCAGGTCGCCGTAGGTGTTGGTGACGGTGCCCGATTTTTCGTAAAGATTTGCTGCAGGCAGCACGACGTCGGCCAGGAGAGCAGTTTCGGTGAGGAACATGTCCTGAACGACAATGAAGGTGTTGGCGAGCGTCTTCGGATCGATGCCATAGCGCGAGACCGGATTGGAGCCGACGACGTAGAGAGCGCCGAGCTCGCCGCGTCCGGCGGCATCGAACATCTCGACGAGATCGAGACCAGGTTTGGTGGGCAGGGAGCTTCCATATTCCTCGGCAAACGCTCCTGGAGCGTCGACTGGCAGGTATCCGGGAAGACGGTCGGGGAGCAGGCCCATGTCGGCTGCGCCGCGCGAGTTTGCATAATCGCCGAGGCAGGCGAACTTGACGTTGGGTAGACCGTTGCCAAAGCTTATGAGCGATTCGATGTCGCGTCCGCGGAGTTCGGAGCCGAAGACGATGACCAGTTCTTTTTCGGCACGGATGGTATCGCGGAAGGACTTCGATGCGTCATCGGCAGCGAACGCCCCATCGTTACCAGCGAGGAATCCGATCGCCGCGGCGTAGGCATCCTGCGCGACAGGCAGGAACGCCTTTGCCTGGCGGCGTAGCTTGATCTCCCGGTGATTGACGATGTATATCCGGGCGCGGTTGTGGCGGACGTTAGTGCGCAGGCTCCAGGCGAGCATCGGGTGATGTTCGGTGGGGTCGCCGCCGATCACGAGGACTGCGGGAGCTGTTCCGGTGTCGGCTAGTGACGCGGTGATTCTCGGCTTGCCCTTCAGCGCTTTTGCAAATGCGGCGTAGTCGGCGGTGCGGTGGTGGTCGATGTTATTGGTGCCGAGGACGGTGCGGGCGACTTTTTGTAGCAGGTAGGATTCTTCGTTGGTGGTGCGATTGGAACCAATGACGCCGATCGCCTGGCCACCGCGAGTGTCGCGGACTTCGCGGAGTTTCTTGCCCGCGTAATCGAGCGCTGCCTCCCAACTGACCTCGGCGAATTTGCCATTGGCCTGGCGGACGAGCGGTTTGGTCAGCCGATCGGTGTGGTTGGCGAAGTCGAAGGCGTAGCGGCCCTTGATGCAGAGGAAGTCTCCGTTGATGCCGCTCTTGTCACGGTTGTCGCCGCGGACGATCTCCATGCCCTCATCTGCGCGGCGGACGCCGAGGGTGGTTTTGCAGCCGTCGCCGCAGTGGGTGCAGACGGTGGCGACGTGGTTCATCTCCCACGGGCGGGTTTTGTAGCGATAGGTGCCGGAGGTCAGCGCGCCGACTGGGCAAATATCGATGCACATGCCGCACTCTTCGCAATCGAGGTGGTCTCCGCCGTTGGGAGCGATGACACTGGTGACTCCGCGGTTTTGCACGCCGAGCGCCCAGACGTCCATGCCTTCGCCGCAGACCCGCACGCAGCGATAACAGAGGATGCAGCGCGGGCGGTCGAAGAAGACCACCGGGGACCACTGCTGCTCTTCGCGGTGCTGTTTGACCTCGATATAGAGCGACTCGGGCGGCCCGTACTTGAAGGTCATGTCCTGGAGTTCGCATTCGCCGCCGGCGTCGCAGACCGGGCAGTCGAGCGGATGGTTGCCTAGCAGTATCTCGACGGTCGCCTTGCGCGCCTGTTTGACCTCGTCGGTCTCGGTGAAGAAGACCTGGCCCTCGGCGACGGTGGTAGTGCAGGCGGTCTGCAACTTGCCGACTTTGTCCTGGCGAACCACGCACATCCGGCATGCCCCGCAGAGCGAGAGCCCGGGGTAGTAGCAGAACGCGGGAATCTCGATGCCTGCCGTCTTGCAGGCCTCGATGAGCAGGGTTCCCGCCGGGGCGGTGATCTTTTGTCCGTCTACTGTGAAACTTACGTCGGGCATGAAAAGGTTCCTTTAGCTTGCAGCGGCGAGTTCGTGAGATTCCTTCATGGCCGGTATCTCGACCTCCAGCCACTCTACAACGCAGTGAACCACACCGTTTTCAGGTGTATCTTCCGCAAAGTCATAAGCTGTTGTGGTCGGTTCAGGGATCGGTTCGCCGTCTTCTACCAACATGTCTAAATGAAAGCGAAGGCCTTCCGACATTAAACGGCGCGTCTCCTCAAGAGTCTCACCGAGCGAGGCGCACCCGGGAACGTCGGGCGCGAAAGCGCCGTAGTTCGACGGCGCCTTTTCATAAACGACCAGATAGCGCTTCTTCATTTAAGACCTGCCTGCTTCAGGATACTCGCGAGCGTCTTCGGTGGCACATCTTCCCCGGCTTTCCGGCGATGGTGACCTTACCGGATTTTACGGGATGCTTGTAGTGATGATGAGTGCCTCGAATCGAGTCCAGCTTCCAACCATCTGCTTCGACCCTGCGAAGCAGATCTCGAAACTTCACGCGTGAACTAACTCACTCACAGATTCCTTCGCATAGGGGCAAGGCTTGCCGTTCAAATGGTCTTCGAACTCTTCGCGGAACTTCTCCACGAAGGCAATCGTCGGCATCGCTGCCGCATCGCCTAGCGGGCAGAAGGTTCGGCCGAGCATGTTTTTGGCGAGGTAAGCAATGTTGTCGATGTCCTTGGTTACGCCGCCGCCGGCGTGGACGCGGGTGATCGTCTTTTTGAGCCAGTCGGTGCCTTCGCGGCAGGGAATGCACCAGCCGCAGCTTTCGTGCTGGTAAAACTTGATGGTGCGCAGCGCAAACTCGACCATGCAAACCGTCTCGTCGATCACCACCACTCCCGCTGAGCCCAGCATGCTGCCCGCCTTGCCGAGCTGGTCAAAGTCCATGCCGATGTCGATCTCATCAGCCCGCAACACCGGGCAGGAGGAACCGCCCGGGACGACGGCCTTTAGTTTCTTGCCACCCTTAATGCCGCCGGCGACGTCGTAGATCATTTTCTTGAGGTTGTAGCCCATGGGGAGCTCGTAGACTCCGGGGCGCTCAACGTGGCCGCTGATGCCGAAGAGGCGTGTGCCGCCGTTGCGTTCAGTGCCGATCTTGGCGTACTCGGCTGCGCCAATACGAAAGATGGCGGGGACAGCGGCGATCGTCTCGGCGTTGTTGATGACGGTCGGCCCTCCGTAGAGGCCAACAACCGCAGGGAACGGCGGCTTGATGCGCGGAACGCCGCGTTTGCCTTCGAGGGATTCCATCAAGGCCGATTCTTCGCCGACCTCGTATGCGCCTGCGCCGGTGTGCGAGATGGCGTCGAAATCGAAGCCGCTGCCGAAGATGTTCTTGCCCAGGTAGCCCTTGGCGTAGGCATCGGCGATGGCTTTTTCCATGATCTCGAGGAAGTACCGATATTCGCCGCGCAGATAGATGAAGCCCATCTTTGCGCCAATCGCGAGGCCGGCGATGATGGTGCCCTCGATGATGGAGTGAGGATCGTGGAGGAAGATGACGTGGTCTTTGCAGGTGCCGGGCTCGGATTCATCTCCATTGACGAGGACGTACTTGGGGTGCGGGTTTTGCTTAGGCACGAACGACCACTTCAGCCCGGTCGAGAAGCCTGCTCCGCCGCGGCCACGCAGGCCGGAGGCCTTCATCTCGTTGATGATCCACTCGGGGGTCTGGCCGAGGCATTTCTTCAGCGACTCATAACCGCCAAGCTCGACATACTTGTCGATGTTGGCCGCGCCCTGACCAAAGCGGAAGGAGAGCAGCCGCACTTCATCGGGATGGGAGACAAGTTCGGGCATCAGTTAGCTCCCTGTACTTTTTTGTCGGCTTTCACGGCGTATTGGTCGAGGACTTTATCCATCGTTTCCGGGGTCTGGTTTTCGTGGAAGTCGTAGTTGACCTGCACGGCGGGCGCCCAGCAGCATGCGCCGATGCACTCGACTTCTTCCAAAGAGAAGAGGCCGTCGGGGGTGGTCTCCTTGTGGCCGATGCCGAGGCGCTTGCTGCAATGCGCGAGAAGCTCGTTGCCTCCGCGCAGCATGCAGCTGATGTTGGTGCATACCTGGACGTGGTATTTGCCGTGCGGCTTGAGGTGCATCAGGGAGTAGTAGCTGATGACGTTGCGTACGTCGAGCTCGGTCAGCTGTACGCGTTCCGCGACCTCGGCGATGACCTCGTCGGAGATGCAGCCGATCTCGTCCTGCGCGTAGAGCAACATGGGGACGAGTGCCGAGCGCCGCCATGGATAGGCGGTCACCAGCTTGTCGAAGCGGGCTGCGAGTTCGGGGGAAAAGATGGTGGTTGTCGTGCTCATGCAAGTACCTCGTCTAATCGGGCCGCTGTGGTCAGGGATGCGATCAACTGAATCGCGGCGTGATCCATGTCCATCGTCGAGTCGCCAAGCGCGATAGTACCATCCGTGTTCAACTGGAAATCGCCAACCGGTTGTCCCGCCGACCGGCCAATTGCCCAATCTCCTCGCCCGCTGTCTGCGAAACACCAGATGTCGAGTACATGGGTTCCTGCCGTAACGAATACCTCGCATTCGGAAACATCTACGACCTCTTGCTTTATGCCGTGTAGGCTTGCCGCAGCTGCATAACTCTTCAATAGCGACAGGAAAGAGTCCCACAGCTGAATTCGAATGTCTGAGTCCGAAGAGGCAGTCAGCGTCATCGGTCGATCTCCCCGAGGACAATGTCGATCGATCCTATTACCGCAACGACGTCGGCAATCAAGCGGCCTTCACACATCACTTGCAGGGCCTGCAACGTGGCGAACGACGGGTTCCGCATGTGAACGCGGTAGGGCTTTGCTGTTCCGTCCGAGACCACGTAGTAGCCCATCTCACCGCGCGGCGACTCGATCGCCTGATAGACCTCGCCTGCGGGGACCGTGAACCCTTCGGTGACGATCTTGAAGTGGTAGATGAGGGCCTCCATCTCGGTCTTCATCTTTTCGCGGTCGGGCAGAACGACTTTGGGCGCGTCGGCCTTGATGGAGCCTTCGGGCATGCCGTCGAGCGCTTGCTGGCAGATCTTGACCGACTCGCGCATCTCTTCAAGACGAACGACGTAACGTGCCCAGACATCGCATTCGTTGGAGATTGGTACTTTGAATTGAAACTTGTCGTAGCTCGAATACGGCATGTCGCGGCGCAGGTCGAAGTCGACGCCGCTGGCGCGCAGCGGAGGCCCGGTGACGCCGAGGGCGATTCCGTCGGCAGGGCTCAGATGGCCGACGCCCTTGAGGCGGCCGACCCAGATCGGGTTGCCAGTCAGCAGATTTTGATATTCGTCAATTTTTTCGGGAAGAATCTTGATCAGCGTCTGCACCCGGTCGAAGAAATCGAAAGGCGGCTCTAGCGCCAGGCCACCGATGCGGAAGTACGAGCCCATCATTCGCTGGCCGGATACGTGTTCGAAGATCCTTAGGATTTCTTCGCGCTCGCGGAAGGTGTAGAGGAAGACGGTGAGCGCGCCGATGTCCATGGCGTGAGTGCCGAGCCAGACGAGATGCGAATTTAGCCGTGTGAGTTCGTTGAGCAGGACGCGCATCCACTGCGCCTTCTCGGGGATTTCGAGTTCGAGCAGCTTCTCGACGGCCAAACAATAGCAAAGGTTGTTGGACATCGGACTGAGGTAGTCGATGCGGTCAGTCATCGGGACTACCTGCTGGTAGAACTTCGCCTCGCAGGTCTTTTCAATGCCGGTGTGCAGGTAGCCGATGTCGGGAACGACCTTCAGCACCGTTTCGCCGTCGATCTCGATCACCAGGCGCAGCACGCCATGGGTTGACGGGTGCTGCGGCCCCATGTTGAGAACCATCGTCGTGTCGCCGGAGCCTTCGACGATGTGGGGTTCGAGCAGGGAGCCGGTGGAAACGAAGTCTGTCATGTTAGTGACCGTCGTCTTTCATTAGCGGTAACCCTCCACCGGGTAGTCTTTGCGGAGCGGGTGGCCTTCCCACTCGTCCGGCATCATGATGCGGCGCTGGTTAGGGTGCCCGGCGAAGCGGACGCCGAAGAGATCGAAGACTTCGCGCTCATAGAAGTTTGCTGAGGGCCAGACGGAGGTGATGCTGTCGATGACGGGGTCGTCGCCGGGAAGGAAAGCCCGGAGCCGCACGCGCTGTTTCATTGAATGCGAGACGATGTGATAGCTGATCTGGAAGCGTGGCTCGGCCGGGTACCAGTTCGACCGCAGTCACGTCTTCGAAGAAGTTGTAGCCAGCGGTCTGGACGATTTTTGCCGCGTGGCGGATATCGTCGGATGCGATGGTGATCGTCAGTTCGTTGCGGTCCCAAATGGCGTCAACAACGGCTTCGCGCTTCCATGCCAACAGGGAAGCGATGGCTGGATTCGCGGCGTGTTCGGCTAGAACGGCTTCCTTATTTGAAGCAGCCATGACTTAAAGGTCCGCCTTGTCTGAAGACCAGTCGAGGATGCCTTTCTTCCAGATGTAGAAGAGGCCGACGACGACGAAGCCGAGGTAGACGATCATCTCCCAAAAACCAAAAAACCGTCCTACGCCGAGTGAGGGAAGCCGGCGGTAGATGACCGCCCACGGGAGGATGAAGACCGCCTCCACGTCGAAGAGGATGAAGAGCATGGCGACCATGTAAAAGCGGACGGAGAAGCGGCTGCGGGCGTCGCCGAGCACGGGGATGCCGCATTCATAGGCTTCCTGCTTGGCCTTGTTAATGCGATGGCGGCCGACGAACCAGGACATGGTTACCATGCTGCAACCCATGCCGACGACAACAATGCCCTGAATGAGCAGCGGCAGGTAATTCCAGAAGTAATTTTGCGGTTGCATATTGGCCCCTGATAGTGAGCAAAACGTAGATCGGACTGCCGCGACTGAACCCTGACTCGACTGTAAGTTCAAGCCTGCTATGAGTCAAGCCGCATCGAGGCGGATCGACAAGTGGCGGAACAGCATTGCGCCGCAGGTTCGTCCTATGCTTGGCGCGTCTTAACGCTATACCCTCCGCAACAAAATCTGTTCACAATTTCGGACAGTCGCCGGTTAATTTTGGAGTGCGTGGCTCTCCAGGCCCCGGATTGCCGCCTCGAAGTCGCGAGTGAGATGGATTGGGTCGGCGTTGTCGTCGAAGGGAATCAAATTTCCTACGTGAATTGCCAATCTTCCGGAACGGAACCAGCGCGACTTCTCGCGCTTGAGCTCGCCTAAACCTTTGAGCGCGACGGGGAGGATTGGCACCCGCGATTGCGCCGCTAGCAGGCCGATTCCGGGGCGGAAGGCGTGAAGCTGCCCGTCCTCGGAGCGTCGGCCCTCGGGGAAGATGAGCACCGAATATCCGTGGTCGAGCGCTTCGCCGGCGTGGGCGAAGCTGCGGCGGAAACCGCTCGATCTGGGCAACGGGAAGACATTGAAGAGCGCGGTGATTGCCAGATAGGCGAGCGGGCCGAGGATTCGCAAGGAAAACTCCTGCTGGGGGCGGGCCTTGCGGAAGTCGAGCAACATCTCTCCTGACATGGCGATGGCGACCTGCCGGCGCAGCTTTGGAGGCAGAGCGTAGAGAACGAGCGCGCCGTCGTACGAAGTCACGTGGTTGGCGATGATCAGCAGCGGGCCGTCGGGCAGCTCATTCGTCTGACGGACGACGTGTGGGGCGGCGAGCAGCCAGACCATGGGCCGCATAACGGCTTCGACGAAGAGGACGCGGATCCAGTGCACTGGAGTCCACCACGGCCAGTGGGGATAGATGTGGTCGTCCTGCGGGGTTGCCGCGCGGCTTGGAGCTGCGAGTGGGACTGCTAGTGGAGCGGGGGCAAACGCTGGCGCGGCGGTTGTTTGGATCGCGGCGGTTGATGAGTTGGGTGAGCGAAGCAGGCTGCGGAGCTCTCCGAGGGTGTTGACGCTCTCGATAGCGTTGTCGGGAAGCTCGATGCCGAGGCGTTGCTCCAGGGCTGATTGGAGTTGGACGCGCCCGAGGCTGTCGAGGCGCAGGTCTTCAGAGAGCAGCGAGGCGTCGGTTGCGTGATTCGGGTCGGCGCCGGTAATCGAGGCGATCAGGCTGAGTAGAGGATCTAAATCGCCGCCGGAAGCTGAAGCGTCGCGGCCCGCGAGTGCGGCGCAGGCCCACTCCGCGACCTTGCGGCGAAGGAGCTTTCCGGTCGAGGTGTAGGGGAAATTCAATTCTGGCCAGCGTAGCCAGCTTCGAATCTGCTGATACTCGGCGAGCTCGCGGTTGGCGGTGCGAATTGCCGTCTGCAATTGCTCGTCGGTTCCGGAAAAGATTACGACGGCGACTGGTTCCTGAGCTTGCGAGATCGTGCAGGGAACTACGACGCAAGCGCCAACTCCGGGCTGTTTGTTGACCGCTGCTTCCAAGTCGGCGGCGTAGATGTTCATTCCCGATGCGGTGACGATCACGTCGCTTTTTCGGCCGAGGAAGCGAAGCTCGCCAGAGGCGTCCTGCGCGGCGATGTCGCCGGTGTTCAGCCATTCCTGGTCGCGATGTTGCAAATGGCCGGCCTGCCAGGTTGCGGTCGAGAGCATCTCGCCGCGGACTAGAATTTCGCCATTTTCGCCGATGCGGACTTCGCGGCCGGGCAGTGGCTTGCCGATCGTCCCTTTGCCGATTTTGAAGGGATGGTTGAGGGTGACTAATGCCGCCGTTTCAGTGAGGCCGTAGCCCTGAATGAGGGCAAAGCCGAGCGTGTTCCAGAATTCTTCGAGTTCTTGTGGAAGGGAAGCGCCGCCACAGACGATGGCCCAGAATTTGAAGCCCAGGGCGGAGTGGATTTTTCGAAAGCGCCACCAGTGCTTCCATGCGGATTCGCCTCGGGCGGCAACCAGATCGGAGGCTAGAGTCGGATACTTTGTCAGGAAATGCGCTTTGAGCAGCTCTAGAACCCGGGGTACGGCAGCCAATACCGAGATGCGCTCGCGATGAATGGTTGCTATGAGGCGGGCGGGCTCCAACTGCGACTCAAAGTGGACCTCGGCAGCGAGAAGCGCCGGCACCCATAGACCCATGAACTGGCCGAAGACGTGGCTGAGTGGAAGGCTATGCAGGAAGCGGAGCGGATGTACCCAGCGTTCGTATTTGAGGTACTTCTGCATCTCGCGCTCGATCGGCGCAACGCTGGCGAGGACGTTGCGGTGGGAGTGGACGATGCCTTTTGGTTCAGAGGTGGTTCCCGAAGTGAAGATGATCTGGAGCGGGCTTTGGTCAGTGACTGCCGCGTCCACGGCGAAGAGCGGTTCGACGGGGAGCGATGCTTGAAAGTCTGGAAAGACGAGCAATGGTTGTGATTCCGGGAGAATGCGCAGCAATGTTGGATCGCCGACGACCATGCGAGGCGCGACGTCCGCGACGACACGCGCGGCGAAGGCGGATGAGCCGGCCAGGTCGAGGGGGACGGCGATGACTCCGCGGAGCAAGCAGCCGAAGAAGGCGGCGATCCACTCAGCTGAGTTTTCGCCCCAGAGAACGACCCGGTCGCCGGGGACGATGCCGCGACGGGCTAGCTCGGAGGAGAAGCGGCCTGTCAGATGGGCGAGCTCGGCGTAGGAAGTCGCGTAGCGCCGGTTGCCGCGATAGACGACTACCGCCGTCTGTGCGCCGTGGCGACGGAAATCCTCAACGAGACTGGCCAGATGTGGGCGCACGTTCTCAAGTGTAGCCAAAGGTTGAGCGGCTCGAGGGGATGCATAGGAGCGATAACGATGCAACCACCAGGGATTGGTTAGAATCGCATAACGGATGGCATTTCAAAGGAGAGATCGAGTGAACATATTGAAGTTCTGGGCGGTTTTTACGGTGGGCGTCGCTTCGGGAGCAATTGTCGCGCTTATTTGCGCTCCGCAATCAGGCGAGAAGACCCGGCGACAGCTGAAACGGAAGTTTGAAGACGCGAGCGACTACCTCAAGGACGCAACCGACACCCTCGGCGATCATGCTGAGAAGGTGGTCAAGCGTGGGAAAGATGTTTGGGAAGATGTCAGTGATTCGGCCAGCAAAGCTGCCAACAAGGCGGTCAGGACGGTCTCCGAGCTTAGGCCGTAGGCGCCGGTGGCTTTTTGGGAGTGTCAGGTTTGCCGGGAGTGGCTGCCTGAGGCTCGGCGACTGGACCGAGTTCGGGCGGGAGGGACCGGCTGGTGATCGAGGGGTCGATGCTGCGGAGATGCAGGTCGCGTTGGGGGAAGGGAATTTCAATGCCCGCCTCGGCGAGGGCGCGGGCGATCGCAACGGTGACGTCGCTCTTGAGCTGGAACCAGGCGTCCTGGCTTTCTGACCAGAAACGCAGTTCAAAGTTGAGTGCGCTGTCGCCGAAGCCCATGAAAAAGGCCACCGGAGCAGGATTTGTCATGACGTTCTTGTGGGCGGCGGCTTCGGCCACGAGCAGCCGGAGGACCAGCTCGGGGTCGGTCCCATAGGCCACGCCCACCGCGATCTCGATGCGACGCTGTTGCGACGAGAGTGTCCAGTTGATGACCTGGGTGGAGACGAGGTTGCTGTTGGGCACGATGACCTCGGCGCCCTGGGCGGTGACGAGGGTACTGGAGCGGGCGCCGATCCTTCTGACGGTGCCGACCATGCCAGTGAGTTCGATGACATCATCGACGCGGATCGGCCGCTCGAAGAGCAGGATGAGCCCTGACGCGAAGTTTTTCACGATGTCCTGCAAGCCGAAGCCGACGCCTACGCCCAGCGCTCCGGTGATGACGGTGAACTTGTTGAGATCGACGCCGGCGGCGGTGACGGCGGCAAGCAGCACCAGCACGGCGAGGATGTAATAGGTGACTTTGGAAATGGCGTAGGGTATGCCGCGCTGGAAAGGGAATTTGGCGACCAGGACGCTCCGGACGACGGAGCTGAAGCCCTTGGCCAAGGCGAAACCGATTCCCAGGATCAACAGGACGCTGAGAACATTGCCGATGGTGAATTGAATTCTTCCCAGACCGATCGGGAAGTCGAGGACGCTGGCCGCGGTCTCTCGTATGCCCGCCTGGAGCATGAAGACGTAGATTTCGGAGCGGGTCCACCAGACGGCGACCGCGATAAGAACGAGGACCCGCGAGGCCCACAATCGGATGGCCTCTCGGACCTCGTTCGAGAGATAGCTGAGCCATGGGCTCTCCAGCAATATGGCGAGAGCCAGTAGCGCGATGCGAACCACAAAGTATAAGGCGGTCGCAAAAAAAGCGCTGAGCAGAGTTCCTACGCCGAGCACGCGCGACAACGAGACGAATCCGAAGATATTGGCGATCAGAGCGATCGTAATGAGCAGCAGTCCGACGCGTGAGGCTATTTGAAAGGTGAGCCGCGACCATTTCGATAGAGGCATCAAGCGCAGCTTCGCAGGGCGGGTCAGCCATCCGAAGGCACCCAGCACGACAAGCGTCAGCAGGGTAAGCATGACTCGGCGCATGCCTGCCCCGAATGGCGACGCGGCGCGCACGATCTCAAGCAGGTTGAGGCCCAGCAACAGGTAGACTGGCGGCCGGATTTCGGCCTCGACCAGGATCGGGGTCAGCCGCGCGAGCAACCCAAGCCAGAGCAGGTAAATCACTGAAACAATGCTGAGCGGAGCGGATTGAGTTTGAGAGGCGCTCAGAAGCAGTACGGCGAGCAGCGCTATGGCAAACGGATGCGCGAAGACCTGGTGGGCCGCAGCGGGGACCTTCGGGCCGGTTCTAGTGCTGAGGTAGCGCTTGAGTCGAAAGGCCGCCACCAGCGCCAGGCCGTAAAAGACAGGAAGGAAAACCAGGCCTGCTCCGCGTGCGCGCACAAACTCCGCGGCGGTGACGAACTCTTGATTCACCGAGCGGCGCAGCTCAACCTCCACGGGCTGGGCGGCGCTGGTAAACGAGTGGCTTGACCATAGCGGCGCGCCGTCCTGGGCGAAGATGCTAACGCGGAATCGCGACTCCGCATCTGACAATTTGGTGAGGGTGTCTGAAACCCTTCGGCCTGTTTCCGAGAGCTCGTTCTGCTGAGTGAGCAGCTGATTAAGCTGGGTCTGGGCGCGGAGCCGGAGGTCGCGGATTTCGTTGAGTTCATGCTGGACACGGGCGGCGACGACTTCGATGCCAGCGGTATCGTGGATAGAGTTCTGAGTCGCCTGCCAGATCGCCTGCTCCTGGGCGAGCTGGGTGATCTGGCTCTGCAGCTCATCGGCGCGGTCGGTGAGCAGCTTGCGCTGCTCGGCGGAGAGACGACTGAGCGCTCGCCAGTAGACAATCGCCTCGCGCAGTTGCACGATGTCAGGCCCACTCTCGAGAAAGCTGTCAACCTGATGGGCCCGTTCCGCGATCTCCGCCGACTGGCCGGACATGGTTGGGTTGGATTTGGTTTCGTCGGCCTGGGTGGTGAGGCCTCGTGATATTTCCTCGAGTTTGAGGTCCAGCGCCTCGGCCTGATCGGCGATCTGTGGGAGTGGGATGGCCTGGGGCGCAGGAGTTGCGGGCTCTGCTCCCGGCGGCGTGGCCAGTTGAGTGGGCGCGGAGACTGCTGCCGGCGCCTGGCCGGGAAGCTTGATTTGCGCGGCGATTGACGCCGGCCGTAGAAAGATTGCACCGAACAGCAGTGCCGCGAGCGCGAGCGGTTGGCGCGCAATGGGTCGGATGCAGCGGCCGTCGCGAAATCGGGGTGATCCAAATTCGATTGGAGGCTGCATCACGACACGTTCACTTTCCTGAGGCGCCTACGATTGGGCTTGCATAGGGAAAGACAACGGTAAGGGAAAGCCGGAATCCGGAGACTTTTCCTGAACCGCGGCTCACCAACCTTTGCCAGCTCCCATTGCGAAATCTTACCGCAGGCAGGTCGAGCCTCCCGGGGTTGTCGGGCTAGTGTCCCATGCAAATATCCATTTTCCAGTCGTTGTTTATACCGCAACGCACTGTCGTCCCGGTTTGACCATGGGCGGGAGAGACTTTATCATCGTAAGAGTGCAAGACGTCTCGAACGTCCATCCGGATGTTCCCGCATTGCCCCTTCGTTCAATGGTAGGACAGCTGCCTCTGGAGCAGCATATCGGGGTTCGAATCCCTGAGGGGCAACCAAGCGCCATTCCTCGACGTTAGATGCCTGGGGAACCTCGTAACCGACGGTTCCCGACCTCGACGAAATCTCTCACCGTCTCGCTCTGAAGCGCGGCTCTCTAAAAAGTAAACCGCATGGCCAACTGAATCCGCCGCGCTGGATAAGCCGCGATGACTTGGTTAAAGTCAGCCGAGCCCTGCACCGAATCGATATAAGAGCCGTTGACCTCATTCAACACGTTGAATGCCGACGCCGAAACACCCAGTGTCGGACTCTTGTCCGCCTCGCGGGGACGCAGCTTGAAATCGTATCCCCAGCGCAGGTCGAGATCTGAGTAATCGGGTCCGGTCTCACTGTTACGCCCAACTCCTTCGGGACGCGTGTTGTAGAGGTTATCGCCATACGCGTCGGTCCCGGTGGTGATGGTGTAAGGCGAACCGGCGTGGGCGAAGACGCCAAAGCCAAGATTGAGCAGGTGCTCGCCGTTGATCTCGCCGTAGATGCCAAACCGCTGCGGCGTGTCCCAGTCGGCGCGGCCCCACTCCACGCTCGGATCCTGCTGGTTCTCGGGGAAGAAATAAATCCCACTGGTGTTGTTGTCATAGTGGCTCCAGGTATACCAGGCAAAGGCATTGAACCAGCGGTTGTAGCGACCGCGGTAGTTGATGTCCAGCGAATCGCCATCCTGCGTGCCCTCGGACTGGATTTGCCGGACTTGCGAGTAATCTGGGTCGGGCCGCACCGTATAATCCGACTCAGCCAGCGGTGCATTGATGTCGATCGAGCGGAACATACCGACTCCGTGTTGAGAGCGGCCGCCGATTGTGATGGTCGCCTTCTCGCCGATCTGGCGTTCGAGCGAGATGCCGTAATACACGCGATAGGGAGTGCGGATTCCCGGCGCATACTCGGCCAGCGAAGGCGGCAGTGAGTTCGGATCGAGGCAGGCCGCGATCGGATGACACAGCGGCTCCTGGTTAGAGGATATCTGCAGCACACGGCGCTTCGCGTATTGGTAGCGCGCCAGATCGAGAATCGGGCTGCTGCCAATGCGGTCGAAGTAGATGCCGCCGCCACCGCGCAGAACCGTCTTCGTCTTCGGATCGATGGCCCACGCGAAGGAGAAGCGCGGCGAGAAATTGTTTCTGTCGCTGCTCAGAGCATTCTGCCAGTCATAGCGCAGGCCCGGAGTGATCGACAACGTCGGCTTCAGCTTGATCTGGTCCTGAAAGAAACCGCCGACCTCCTGCTGGTGATAGACAAACCGCACCTGTCCCTGGCCGAGCGAATAGCTGAACGGGATATTGCTTTGATAGTTCTGCAGCGCGGTCGCGATAACCGTGACGCCATCGGCCGCGTAGGTCGGGCCGAACACATAGGTGCCATCCTCGTTGGTGCGGTCGTCCATCACCCGGCGGCTGAAGTGTGGCACGTTCACGCCAAACTTGAACGAGTGGGGCCCGCGCGTCCAGGAAACCGTGTCGCTCAACCGAGCGTTATATTCGGTGCGCAACTGGTCCGACTGGGCGCTTCCGCCGAGAAAGTTCCCTTGAACATTGAGCTGCGGCCCCTCGGCCACATCGGTGGTCGGGTTATAGACGTTCTCCAGCACCAGCGACGCCTGATTGAGCGCAGTCGGCGACAAAATCAAATCATCATGCAGGATGATGTCGTTCTCGCGATACTCGGTATCTACCCCGGCTTCGGCCAGCGTCTGGTTGCCGACGTTCTGGTTGGTGTTGTTCGAGTCCTGAAATGCATAGGTGACATATCCGTTGTTCCGGTCGCTGAACTTATGCCCGAGCCGAATCGAAAACTCGGTGTCGCGTGTTGGCGTCGCAACATTCTCGTTGAGAATTCCCGAAGGGTTGGTTTCGCTGGGTAAGACGGTCGCATTCACAATCGCGTTTAGATCTTCCTCGGCGCGGTTGAAGGAAAAGAGAAATCCCGTGGTTTTGCTATGCCCCACCGGCCCGGTGACGTTGCCTTCGTAGATCCTGCGTTGTTCAAACGGCTTGCTTGGCGCGAAAGCGTTCTGCGCGTTCAGCGCCGAATCGCGAAAGAGGAAGTTGAACTCGCCGTGATACTGGTCTGACGTCGGCTTGGTGATGATCTCCATCTGGCCGCGACCGGGACGATAGTATCGCGCCGTGTATGGGTCTTCGTTGATGTGGATCTCCTGCACCGCCGAGGGGGAGACCGTGACCCGGTTCGACTCGACGCCATCGACCATCAGCCCGACACCCGCTGTCGCCGTGTCGCCGGAGTCGAGAAAGCCGCTCATCGCGGTCACATAGTCGTTGTCGAAGACCGGCAAAGCCTTCAGGTCCGATGCCGTCATCACCGAGGTGTCGCCGTTGGCGTCAGGGCTGGTGATGTCCGCGCCGGAGTCGGCCGTGACCTTCACCTCGGTCACTGATTGCGCGACCGCAAGCTTGATTTGCAATGGAGCGGGGACACCGTTCGCGCCGACGTGAATTGCCTGCGTTGAAGTTTGGAATCCGCTCAGCGACACCGCAAGCGTGTAATCGCCGGGGAGCACGGCAGGAAGGCTGAAGTTGCCTGCAGGGTCAGTGGTCGACGACTTCACTACCTTACCTTGTGTATCGCTCAACTGCACCTGTGCGCCGGGAATGAGCGCGCCGGTTGAATCGGCGACGTTGCCAGAGACAGGAGCGGCGAAAGCCGGCGCAGAACTGGATGCCGTCGTCGCTGGCGTCGTGATCCGTGTCGACGCGACAAAGCAAGAGGCGGGAAGGGCAGAAAGACCGACAAAGGTCAGGAACAAGCCGGTTCGCAGCAAGGAGGGTTCTCCCAAGAACACATTGTTTGAAGCTCAAACGATAGGACGCAGATACCTTCATCTCACGTCCGCCAAATCAGGATTGGCTATGCGGATGATCTTTCCCGTCTCAAACAGCCGTTCTGTGTGTGAATGCTACGAGGGCCTCGAATGCGTTCCGGCGCAAATCAGGTAAATCGATCTATTCTGGGGCTTTATCGTTTACTTTCCTATTCTGGCAGTATCCAGCGCATTCGTCCAGTCGGCTGGAGAGTCGACCAGGCAGTCAGGCTCCGCGGCATCGAGGGTGTGCGGAGCCAAGCCAAACCGGCACCCCAGCGCCCATGCTCCCGAGCTTCGCGCGGTTAGGACATCGATATCGGAGTCGCCGATCATCACCGTCTCGAACGGATCGACGCCCGCCTCGCGAATCAACGCGTTCAGGCCCTCTGGATCGGGCTTCTTTGTCGGAAAGCTGTTTCCCCCATAGACCTGAAAGAAATACGGGCTTAGACCGAGCGCATCGCAGATCGCACGCGAAGGATTCACCGGCTTATTGGTCAGCACCGCCATCTTGCGCCCGGCGCCATCCGCATCGAGGCGCAACGCCTCCAGCGATTCCATCACGCCCGGATAGACCCGCGTGTAGTCCAGCTTGTGAACGCGGTAGTAGTCGAGAAAGTAAGTCAGCGCCGTGTCTAGATAAGACTCATCGTCCGGGTCGCCCAGCGCGCGCCGCACCAGCATTCCCGCGCCATCGCCGATGTAGGAGGCAATTACTCCGTCGGGCAACTCCGGCCGGTTAAGGTGGTCGAGCATGGCATTGACGGAGTTCACCAGGTCCTGGCGCGAATCGATCAAGGTTCCATCGAGGTCGAAGACGAGCAGACGCAGGGCTTCGACCGGGATGAGATGAGGGGTGTAGGCCATGCCTCGAGTTTATCGGATGAACCGCGCCCGGATGAACCGCAGCCGGATGAACCGCAGCCGGATCGACTGCAGCCGGGTACCCACAAGAGCCTTATTCTCTGTGGCGCGAGGAACGGCGGGGCCAGCAACGCCGGGCTAGAATTGTGAAGATATTACAAACAGTCCGCCAGGGGGTCTATGGGTATCGCGCGTCGCGTTGCAGAACGTCTGTCGAGAGGGAAGGTCTTCCGACGCAGACTTCCTCAACGTCTCGGCGGCGCAGAATTTTACGCGAGCCCGGAATGCGGTCTTCGTTACCTGCGCCCCAACCTCGAATCGATTGATCCTCCGCTATTAGGCCTGGCGATGGATCTGATCAAACCCGGGGCAGTTGTTTGGGACATCGGCGCCAACCTCGGACTCTTTTCCTTCGCTGCCGCTGGATTGGCGGGTAGGGAAGGCAAGATATTTGCGGTCGAACCAGATACCTACCTTGTTGGTTTATTGCGCCGTTCCTCCCGCCTGCGAAACAGCCATGCGGCTCCGGTGGAGGTGATCCCTTGCGCGGTCGCGGACACTCTGTCGCTCGCGACTTTCAATATCGCCAATTGGGCCCGCGCGTCCAACTTCTTAGCCGGCTACGGCTCAAGCCAGGCTGGCGGCGTACGCGAGAGTCAACGCGTCTTAACGATTACTCTGGACTGGTTGGCCACCCAAATTCCATTACCAAACCTGATCAAGATCGATGCGGAGGGAGCTGACCTTCGCGTTCTTGAAGGCGCTTCGGAGTTGCTCCGCAGGCACAAGCCGACTCTCATCTTTGAAGGCCGATCCCCGATCGCCGAGCAGGCAGCGGCCTTGCTCTTGCCAATGGGATATGAGCTCTTCGACGGAGACGCCCCTCGCGATGCGAGACGCCCGTTGTCGCGGGCGGTCCTGTGCACAGTCGCTATTCGGGCGCACTAGGTGTACGAGTACAGAAGTGCCAGGAGCCCCACCAGGCTCACCAACAATAGGCTGTGTTTGAGCGCGAACCGGAACAACCTGGCCTGATCGGCAACCGTAATCCCGGTCGCCGCGGCGGCCACAGCGATCGTCTGCAGGCTGATCATCTTGCCCATGACGCCGCCGGCGGAGTTGGCAGCGGCCATCAAGATGGGATCCAACCCAAGCCTTCCAGCCGTCACCACTTGCAGGTTGCCAAAGAGCGCGTTCGACGAAGTGTCGGATCCGGTCAGAAACACCCCCAACCATCCCAACAGCGCGCTACAGAAAGGAAAAGCCGCACCGGCGGCTGCGAACGCGAGCCCGAGGGTTGCCGTTGCGCCGCAATAGTTCATCACGAACGCAATCGCCAGCACAAGCGACACCGTCGCGGTAGGGAGCAGGAGTTGATACGTTACCCCGATCAACAGACGGGCAAACTTTCGCAAGCTCAACCGCAGGCAAATAGCCGAAAGAAGAGTGGCGACCATGCACGATGTGCCCGCCGCGGAAAACCAGTTCAGGTTAAAGATCGCGTGATAGGGTGCCGGCGCGGCGACGATTGGGGGCATTCGGCGCACCATGTTATGGAGCATCGGCCACGGGACTGCCACAGTGACAGAGTTAAGCAGAGTCTGAATCGGCTTGTATCCCCACAGCAGGACACACGTCACCAGCAGCACGTAGGGCAGCCACGCATAAAAAATCTGGGCCATACTGTAGGGGACGCCGTCGTTCTGGCCTGCGCCCTCCGAACTCCCTCGCGTCGAGTCTGCTTCTTCTCGTAAAGATGCGAATGCGTGCTCCTTATTCGCGGGCCACAACCGAAACGACACCACAAGAACGGCCATCGCCGAAACAGCCGAGATGATGTCGGTCAGTTGCGGACCGATGAAGTTCGAAATCAGAAATTGCAGACCGGCAAATGTCACGCCCGCCAGCGTAACGGGCAGCCATAGCTGGGTAACTGAGCCAAATCCCCAGGTGGCCGCGATGATATACGCCGGCAGCAGCAACGATACGGGAGCGCAGAGCCGCCCCACCGCTCCGCTGAGTTTGTCGAGCGGCAGTCCGGTGGTTCCTGCCAGCGTGACCAGTGGAATACCGATCGACCCAAACGCCACCGGGGCAGTATTTGCAAGCAAGCAGATCGCAGAGGCCCGGAATGGCGAGAACCCCAACCCGGTCAGCATCGTCGCCGCGATTGCTACTGGAGTCCCAAACCCCGCCGCGCCCTCAAGAAACGCCCCAAAGGCAAAGCCAATCAACAAGGCCTGTCGACGAGGATCGGCGGTTAGCCTGGCAATCGAGTCCTTGATGATCTCGAACTTTCCCGTCACCTCGGTCACTCGAAACAGCGCGATTGCCCAAAAGACAATCCACGAAATCGGAAATAGCCCAAACGCTGCGCCGTTTGTAGCCGCGCTTATTGCGGTGATCGCAGGCATGCGATAGACCGCAATCGCAAGGAGAAACGCGACTCCCAGTCCCCAAAGTCCCGCGATCCACGCGGCTTTTCGCATCACTCCAAGCAGCAGGAGCAAGGTAAAGATTGGCGCGGCGGCTATGAGCGCAGAAATTCCCAGGCCGAGCCCAAACGGGAAATACGACTGGTCCCAGATCATGGCTACGATTATCCACTGCCGGTTTCGCCGCTCTCGAATCCGGCGTTCACATTCCAGGGTTCATTGAGAGTTATACTCAGCGACGTTCGAAAATTCCGCCGCCGCAAGGCGACTGAAAAATGAGGAACATTCAATGCCCCCAGGCGATCCAATCGGACTTTCACCCTACTTAGTGGTGAGCGACGCCGCCGCGGCGATCGAGTTTTACAAGCAGGCCTTCGGCGCGAAAGAAGTCGCCCGCCTCACCGCTCCCAACAGCACCAAGATCATGCACGCCCGGATGGATGTCTTTGGCAGCATCCTGATGCTTGCCGATGATTTTCCCGAAATGATGGGTGGTAAACCGCGCACGCCGCAGGCGCTGGGCGGCACGCCGGTCACGCTTCATCTCCATCTCGAAGACGCCAAAGCCGTCTGGGACAAGGCCATCGCCGCCGGAGCCACGGTCGTCATGCCCCTGAAAGACCAGTTCTGGGGCGAACGCTATGGGCAGTTTCTCGATCCTTTCGGCCACCAGTGGTCAGTGGGCCAGGTGTTGAAGACGCTGAGCCAGGAAGAAATCGAGGCCGTGGCCAAAGAGCAGTTCCACCCTGTGGAGGAACAGGCTAAAGCCTAGCAATCGGCATACGGTCCGAGAAAATCTCTCGAATACTGGATTCCCGGAATCACATCCCAGCTTCACTGCCACCGTGGTGCTGGGATGTCCTACCTTTTCCGGCCCAGGGCGCATCCCATCACCCTCCGAATTCCTGGGCAAATCATTTCACTCAGAGTCGGGTTAGTACCTTCAACGGGATTATTGAGCCCGGGAGAGACACGAAACATGCGCAAGATCACTGCCAAGAAAGTGCCAGCCGCAATTGCGGCGGCCTTACCACTCCTGCTCGCGGCTTCATTGTTTGCTCAGGATAATCCCCCGCAGGAGCCGACCCAGGCACAGCCGCCAATTCAGGCACAATCGTCGGACCCGCCCGCTCTCGTAGCACGCATTGGCTACACCAAGGGTGATGTCTCATTTATGGCAACCGGATCGAGCGACTGGAGCGCCGGGGTGGACAACTATCCCATGGTGAGCGGCGATCGCCTCTTTTGCGACCGGAATTCGCAGGCTGAGATCGGCACGGGCACGACCGACGTCCGCCTCTGGCAGAGCACCGATGTTACCCTCACCAACCTTACCAATCAGTTCGAACAAATCGGGCTCGCAGCCGGCTCCATCCGGGTGCGCGTGTACTCCATCAACCCCGGCGCCAGCGTCGAGGTCGACACACCCAATGGCGCGGCGGTGATTAACCAGCCCGGCGACTATCGCTTTGATGTCTTCGGAAGCAGCGGGGGCGGCGACGGCGGCTCCGACGCTATCGTGAACTCCGGCGCGATCCAGATCACGGGCCTCGACGGGCTCAATCAGCAGGTGATTGCCGGCCAGGCGGTGCAGATGACCGGAACCAACCCGATTCAACTCACCTCCCTGAACCTGCCAGCCTTCGACGCCCTCGATCAATGGAGTATCGACCGCGACCACGAGGTGCTCAACTCGCAATCGGCACAATACGTGAATCCGGAAACACCTGGCTACTCCGATCTCGACGCCAACGGCAGCTGGACTCCCACCCCTGACTACGGGCCGGTCTGGTATCCGACCACCGTGGCCGTTGGCTGGGCACCCTATAGCGTCGGATATTGGGCCTACGTTTCACCGTGGGGATATACCTGGATCGACGCCACCCCATGGGGTTACGCACCCTTCCACTATGGCCGCTGGGTCTATTACCGCAACCGCTGGGGCTGGGTGCCCGGACCCCGCCCGATCGCACCCGTCTATTCGCCCGCTCTCGTTGCTTGGGTCGGCGGCCCACGAGTCACCGTCGGCTACGGAGTCGGCGTCTCGGCATGGTTCCCGCTCGGCGTGGGCGAACCCTTCGTGCCGTGGTATCACGCCAGCCCTTACTACACGCGACAGGTGAACGTCACGAACGTGAATATCACCTATATTCACAACACCACCGTCGTGAACAACTACAACAATTTCATTGCTAATACCCGCACGGTGAACAACGTAAACGAGATCAACACCAGCCACATTCAGTATGCGAACCGCGCACAGATTACTGCTATCCCAGAGAGCGCGATGGCTTCAGGACGTCCGGTAGCGCACTCGGCGGTCGCCGTCACTCCGGCAATGCGGCAGCAGCTCAGCACCGCGCCTGTTCATTACGCACCGTCGGCGCCAGCGCCCGAGCGTTCGCTGCTGCCAGCCAGAGCAAATGTAACCACGCCGGTCGGCTCGCCCACTCTGGTGACCTCACGAGGCATCGCCAAGGCCACGCCCGCCGAAAATCCCGCCACTGCAGCCAAGATGGCACATCCCAGGCCGGCATCGGCCCTACCGCAACCTGCGGCCGGCGCAGTCGCAGGCCGCCCCGCGGCTGCACAACCGGGGGAAGCAAGGACGGCGATGAATCCCACTTCATCCGAATATCAGTCTCACCCTTACAATTCTGCCACCTACGGCCAGAGTACCTCGCATCAGCAGTCAGCAGCCAAAACAACGGCGCCGAAGCCAAAGCCGCAAAAGGCCCCGAAGCCACCAAAGGAAGAGAAGCAGAAGAGATAGCCGTGTCTCTCTAAATAGAAGAGCCCCACCAAAAGCGGGGCTCTCATACAGCTGAGAAGAGTGAACGCTACTTGATCCGGATATCCCCCGAGCCGGTTTCGACCCTCACCGTTGGGCCGCCGCCATTGATGTCGCCCATGATGTGGTGCTTCTCCAGGCTGCCGTGAGTCGTGATCGGCGGATCGCTATGCACACTTCCTGAGCCGGTCGAAGCGTCAAGGCTAAAGTGAGCGCTGCCAGTGGTCAGCGTGACACTACCCGAGCCAGTCTCCAGTTTCCAGTCCGAGGTCGGCTGGCCCTGAATCTCGATATCGCCTGAACCGGTACCAGCCTTCAGGCCGCCGATGACGCCATTGACGCGGATGCTGCCGCTTCCGGTCTGCACCTTGGTTGAGCTCGGATTGTTCAGGTCGGCCTTGATGTCGCCTGAACCAGTATCGAGCGCCACCGCGCCGCTGATGCTATGCGCGTCGATGCTGCCGGAGCCTGTGCTTGCCTTCAGGCCTCCGGTGACGCCGTTAATCTGCAAATCTCCCGAACCGGAACCGGCGTTTACATTGGAGCCGCGCGGCGTCGTGATGTCGTAATCGATCGAGATATTGCGGAACCAGTCGTTGTTACCTGTCTTACCGATGTGCACTTCGTTTCCGCTTTGCTCGATTGGAGGATTGGCGGCAATCTGCTTCACTCGATCATCGGGTGAGCCTCCGCTGAACCAGCCGCCGCTGCCCGATTTCACATGCCCAACGATATGGATCTGATTGTCGGATCCCGGTGAAATATGCACATAGCCGGACCCGGTCGACACATAAAGATTGACGTTGCCGGAGACGGTCAGCGTGCGATCGAAGTTCGCCTCCGATGCTGAAGCGATAGCCGGCACCAACAGAAATCCGCTCAGCAATAGGGCGGCATTCACTAACTTAGGTTTGTACATAACGGCCCTCCTGGGGACTACCCCACGCGAAGAATAATAGATGCTGCGAACCACTTGCGGCTATTGCGCCGCCAATACAACTGTGTCGCCTTCTTTAAGCCCCGAAAGTATCTCGGTATTACTGCCGTTGGCGATGCCCACCTTGACCGGGAGGCTGCGTACGCCGTCCTTAGCCTTGGGATCGGGCACGTTCACCGAGGCATTCTTCTTATTGTCATAGGTCAACGCCTGCTCGGGAACAAACAGCACGTTCTTATGTTCATCGACCAGAATCTCCGCGTTGGCGGTCATATTCGCCTTGAGCTCTCCCCCGGGATTGTCGATTGAAACCCTGACCTCAAACGTCGTGACATTGTCTTTTTCCACTCCAAGCGGGGCAATCTTCGTCACCTTGCCGTTGAAGACCCGGTCGCGAAACGATTCCACTTTGATGCGCGCCGGTTGGCCGAGGTAAACGTTCGCGATATCGGCTTCGTCGACCTTGCCCTGCACATAAACCTGCCTGGTATCGCCGATCGTCATCACCAGCGTCGCCGTCGAACCCAGCACTAGGATCGAGCTCACTGCATCACCCAGTTCCACGTCGCGCGAAAGAATTTCGCCGTCCATCGGAGAAACCAGGGTTGTGTAACTGAGCTGTTCATCGAGCTGGTTCAGCGTCGCCCGGCTCTGCGCGACCTGCGCCTCGGCCTGCTTCAGCTTTGCCTGGTCGACGGCGATCGTGGCCCGCGCCGTGTCGCGCTTGTTGAGCGCCGCGAGATAGTTGCGGTTGGCGTCATCCAGCGCCTGCTGCGAAACCACACCCTCCTTCTCCATCTGGAGATTGCGGTCGAGCGTGTTCTTGTACATAGGAAGGTCGGGCGCCTCGGCGTTCACATTGTCCTGGGCAACGTTGGCCTGATAGGTGCCGACGTTCGCCGAAGCCGCTTCAAGCTGGGCCTTTTGCGCTGCCACTTGCGCGAGAATTTCCTGCTGGTCGAGCTGCGCCAGCGTCTGCCCTTTGGTCACGTGCTGGTTGATATCGACATACAGCTTCTCGACGATGCCGCTCGCCTTTGACTTCAGCTCAACCTTGGTGATCGGCTGGATCTTCCCTGTAGCCACCACGCTCTTGGCGATGTCGCCGCGCGTCACCTTGGCCAGGCGGCTCGGATCGATCTTGGTACCGCTCCCATGGGCCGCAATCCCCAGTGCAGACACAATAACCACCAGCAGCACAATCAGGCCACCCCACAACCACCAGTTCGCTTTCTTCTTGCGCTGCGCCACTCAACTCTCCGGCTCTTCAAATCGGGTGAGGCTCGCGCCGATGCACCCTCTAGGTCTTAGGATACGTACACCCCGCCGCCGCAGTTCCCTCGGTCACAACGCGATTTCGTGAATTCTCAATCGCCCCGCAACATCCGCTCACGCAGAATATTGTTGGCCCGGGTCTGATAGCCGGCGCCATCCTTCTTCAGCCACGCAATCACATCCGCGTCGAGCCGCAGAGAGACTGCCTTCTTCACCGGACGAAAGAATTGATTGCCACGCACCGCATTTCTCCACATTTCCGCCGTCTGCTCGGGAATGTCCGAGTAGTCGATGTCTTTGTCGCTCATTTTCGCCAAAGCGGCTATGCCTTCTTGCTGACTGCTCGTCAGCTTCTCTCCTGGATCTTGCTTGAAAACCACCATCCTGTCTTTACCCATCTTCTCCATAGATCTCCCTCTCCTGCGAGTTGGCCTTCCGCGCCGAGATAATTCGAACCTTCTCACCATCCTCGTCGATTGCGAAGGCAACAAAGAGAATGTGAACTCCTTCAACCATCCCGATCGCCTGCCATCGCGGCTCTCCGTCCACTTCCCGATCTTGCTTCAGCAGGTGGTATGGATCGTCGAATACCAATTTGGCAGTCTGGAAGTTGAAACCATGCTTTGCCACATTCCTTCTGTTCTTCGCCTCGTCCCATGTAAAGTCCAAACCATCTCCAGTATATACTTATTTGTATATACAAACCCTTAAGCCGTCAGCCGCTCATCAATTATCATCTTCATATGGCGAAAACACGGCTTTTCGCACTCTTCCCGACATCCCTCGTTCTCCAACTCCCAGGACGCGCCTAAACAATGACCGGCTTGCTCCTCTTTCGGGCTGTTTCGGTAGCCTTGCTCATCCTGGCCAACGGCTTCTTCGTGGCTGCGGAATTCGCTCTGGTCAGTGTCCGCGAAACCCGGATTGAGCAGCTTATCGCCCAAAACGTCCTCGGAGCACGCGCCGTGCGCCGGCTGCAGGAGCACCTCGACGAATTTCTCCCTACCGTCCAGTTCGGCGTCACCCTATGCAGCCTCGCCCTCGGCTGGATCGGCGAACCCGTCGTCGCCGGCCTCTTTAGAGGGTGGCTCCAGGCTGTGCCTCACGCCGTCCTCTATTCGCACGTGATCGCCATAGTCTCGGTTGTGCTGGGCTTCGCCCTGATTACCTATCTCCATGTGTTGCTCGGCGAACTCGTCCCTAAATCCCTCGCTCTCCGCAAAGCCGAACAACTCGCCATCGCCGTCTCTGGACCGATGGAAGTCTTCATCTCCCTTACCCGCCCCGCTGTCCGCTTCATGAACATCTCGGCGAAGCTCGTCCTGAGACTCTTCCGCGCCCCCATGGCCCAGGAAGGCGGGGTCCACTCGCCCGAAGAGCTCAAACTCATTGCCACCGCCGCCCGACGTATGGGCATGCTCCCCGAATATCAGGAAGCCGTCATCCACCGCGCTGTCGAGCTCAACCAGATCCCGACCCGCGAGATCATGATCCCGCGCCAGCGCATCTTCTCGCTCCCCGCCGATATGCTCATCGAGGAAGCCAGCGCGCGCATTGTCGAGGAGCAGCATTCTCGCGTCCCGGTCTACGACCCGGCGCGCGGCCCCGAATACATCATCGGCCTGGTCTATTCCAAAGACATCTCCCGCCTCATGCACTTCCGCCTGACCGCACAAACACGGTTCGCGGGATCGCCCTTCACCGAACTCCGCCTGCAACAGGTCATGCGCGAGGTCCTTGTCGTCCCCGAGACGAAGCCTGTCCTCGACCTCCTTCAGGAGTTCCAGCAGCGCCGCCGTCACCTTGCCATCGTCGTTGACGAATTCGGCACCACCGTCGGCCTCGTTACCGTCGAAGACGCCATCGAGCAGATCATCGGCGAGGTCGAAGACGAATTCGACGTCGCCGAGAAAGCCATCCTCCGCTCAGCGTCAGGAGGTTTGATTTTGGACGGCAGCGTCAAGCTCCGCGACCTCGAAACCCAGATGCATTGGAAGCTTCCCAAAGAAGGTGGCATCGAAACGTTGGCAGGTTTTCTACTAACCCGCTTCGGCCGCATCCCACGGGAAGGCGATTGCACCGAATTCGAAGGCCGTCGGCTGACCGTGTTGGAAATGGCCGGCCGAAGAATTAGCAGAGTGATGATCGAAAAGATCGAAATGCAGCAGCCGAATGAGTCGGATAATACCCAAGCTGCCGAGAAAGAAGGTCGTATCCCAGCCGGACTTGCCCGAGAAGAAAGGGGAGTCGAAACCGCCGTCGAATAAGACTAATCTGCGTCGAGAATTTGCAGGGAAATTATTTGCAGAGATGTGGCTGGGGGAATCCCATCCAGGAATAGAAAAGCCCCGACGCTTTTGCGCCGGGGCTTTTTTCGTGCCTGGAGATAATGTTTAGGCCTTCGCCGTCTCCGCAACTGCTCCGGCCTTGAGCGCGGCCGCTTTGTCGGTTGCTTCCCAGGTGAAGTCCTTGTCGCTGCGCCCGAAGTGGCCGTAAGCAGCCGTCTTCTTGTAGATCGGGCGACGAAGGTTGAGGCTCTCGATGATTCCTTTCGGAGTCAGTTTGAAGTTGGCGCGAACCAGCGCCTGCAGCCTGGCAGGCTCGATGGTTCCAGTGCCGAAGGTATCGACCAGCACGCTCACCGGTTCGGCAACGCCAATCGCGTAGGCGAGTTGGACCTCGCAGCGGTCGGCCAATCCCGCAGCAACGATGTTCTTGGCGATGTAGCGAGCCATGTAGGCGGCCGAGCGGTCGACCTTTGTCGGGTCCTTGCCGCTGAAAGCGCCTCCGCCGTGACGGCCCATGCCGCCGTAAGTGTCGACGATGATCTTGCGTCCGGTCAGGCCGGAGTCGCCCATCGGGCCGCCGATGACGAAGCGTCCGGTGGGGTTGATGTGGTACTTGGTGTTCTCGTCAAGCAGGTGGGCGGGAATGACGGCCTGGATGACATGCTTCAGGATGTCGCCGCGAAGCTGCTCGTTGCCGACGTGCTCGGCGTGCTGGGTGGAGATGACCACCGCGTCAACGCGGACAGGCTTGTGGTTGGCGTCGTATTCGACCGTGACCTGGCTCTTGCCGTCGGGGCGGAGGTAAACAAGCTGGCCATTCTTGCGGACTTCGCTCAACCGCGCGGTGAGCTTGTGGGCAAGCGAGATCGGAGTTGGCATCAGCTCAGCTGTCTCGTTGGTCGCGTAGCCGAACATCATGCCCTGGTCGCCGGCGCCGCCGGTGTCCACGCCCATGGCGATGTCGCCGGACTGCTTGTTGATCGAGGAGATGACCGCGCAGGTGTTCGAGTCGAAGCCGTAGAGGGCGTTATCGTAGCCGATGGCGGCGACGACTCCGCGAACCAACGACTGGAAGTCCACATAGGCCTTGGTGGTGATTTCGCCGGCGATGACTACCAGGCCGGTTGCGGTGAGGGTCTCGCAGGCTACGCGGCTGTATTCATCCTGCTCGAGGCAGGCGTCGAGGATTGCGTCGGAGATCTGGTCGGCGATTTTGTCGGGATGGCCTTCGGTTACCGATTCCGAAGTAAATAGAAATCTGTCGCGTTGGGACAAGGAAACTTCCTCCAGGTGGGTGGGCCACCGACGTGGCACAGCTGCGATGAGGCCGCCGGATTTGGCCGGAACTTGATCTTCTGAGTCTACTAGACGGTCGAGTTCGCAGGCAAAAGGAAGCTCGCCGGATGAGTTGAATTTGCACGGAAGGGGGAAGATGCGTGGTTCAACGGGAGCAGATTGAGGAAGCCTCCAGAGATCAGGAGGCGGCCGGGAGGGCCGATGTAATTATTGATAGAGATTCTGTAGCCGTGGCGCGATGGCCGGGCAGGGTCGCATCACCCACGTAAGTTGCGCCGGCATTCGGCGACATGCTGAGGTTACCGCGCTCCGATGCCTTTTCGCGGACGAAATGGTAGACAAACCAGCCGAGTCCGGCGATCAGCATCACCAGCAGAAAGACGCCGGCCCACCGCAAACGCATCGTCTGGCGGTCGGTCTCGGCGGTGCGCTGTTTTACCACATTTTCGGCGAACTTGGTCCAGTCGGCGTCATCCTGAATCACCATGCCGCTGGCGTGGTAGGCCGACGTGAAGCGATCGACCCAGGTCTCTTCGTCGAGGCCAACGACGCGGGCGTATCCGCGCACGATGCCGCGGTTGAAGACGCCGCCGGGGAGGCGGTCGAACTGCTCCCCCTCGAGGGCACAGAGGTGCCGGCTGCTGATCTTGGTCGAGTTTGTGATGGTCTCAAGCGCGATACCGCGGGCTTCCCGCTCTCTGCGCAATTCCTCGCCGAACTGACCCATACCCTAACACCCTATCGAACCGATGGCAGATTTCAAATTTTGGAGATAGCCGCCTGTTTTTTGAGTGCACGCGAAGTACCAAGTCCTTTAGTCTAGCACCCTATTTGGTGCATACATTACGACTTGGCGGGCCGAAGGTCAAAGGGAAAATGGGAATTTTGCTGGATTTTTCAATGACTTACGGAAAAAGCGGGAATCCAAGTCCCAAAACTAGACGCAATCAATTTCCAATTATTCTGCGACGTGACACTCAATGAGAGGCCAGGAGCCGTCCAGCCAGGAGCTAGACATTGTTGCTTGTTACACTTAAGAGTGGAAGTTTGTCGCGAAGAGGGGCAAGGGAAGTGGTTCAAGTATGAATAAGCTCGTGATCGGGAATTTGATCCACCGTCCGCTGCGGACCTTTATTAGCGTCTGCGCGATTGCGATCGAGGTGGTGATGATCCTGTGCATTGTGGCAATCATGCTTGGCCAGGTGAACGGCGCCCGGGACCTGGCCACCGGCATCGGCGCGGACATGATCGTCCAGCCGCCGAACTCCACCTTTCTTTCCGGAATCAGTGGGGCTCCGGTTCCGGCCAAGATAACCCAGGTCTTGCAAAAATTGCCACACGTCGCGGTCGCGGCGCCGGTGATCGTGACTCTGACCGCCAGCGGTTCGGTGGAGACGATTTGGGGCATCGACTATGCGAGCTTCAATGCACTGCGCCCCTTCGTGTTTGTCGCCGGCACGCCATTTCAAGGGCCAAACGATGTGATCGTGGACGACTACTTCGCCCGTTCGGACAAAGGGCATCGTGTGGGCGAAATGATCACAATCCAAAACCACGAGTTTCGGATCTGCGGCATCGTCGAACATGGTAAGGGCGGACGGAAGTTTCTGCCGATCCGCACCCTGGGAGCGTTGGTTAGCAATCCGGACAACGCGTCGCTTTTCTATCTGAGGAGCGACAATCCGGCGAATCAGGGACTGATCAAGAAAGAGATTCTGGCGACACCCGGTCTCTCCGACTACCAGGTGAAGACAATGGCAGAGCAGCTCTCGATGCTCACTCCCGAGCACCTGCCGGCGTTCACCATCGCTTTAAATGTGGTCATCGGGATCGCGGTGATTATCGGGTTTCTGGTGATCTTCCAATCGATGTATACCGCGGTGATGGAACGCACCCGCGAGATTGGCATTCTCAAATCGCTGGGCGCCTCAAAGGGCTACATCATGAACGTGGTGCTGCGCGAGTCGGCGCTAATCACGGTCTGCGGAATCGCTCTCGGAATGGTGCTGACGCAGCTGATCCATGCGTGGATGGCGTATCGCTTCCCGACGTTGCCGTTTTTTGCCACCACCGATTGGTGGTTCAAAGGGGCGGGAATTGCGCTCGCCGGTGGTATTCTAGGCGCAATATATCCGGCTTTTAAGGCCGCCAGCAAGGATCCTATCGACGCATTGGCGTACGAATAGATCAGACGTAGAAGCACCTCCACCGGGAAATCCGGGTTCTAAATGAACAGATCATTTTCTGCCGATCGACAGGTCGAGGGGGGTTGTGTATTCGCTGATGAAGCTGAGGAGGTCGTTCGCGTGGGGCGCTCTGGCCGGCGGGATTGCTTTCGTCGCCGCATTGCTGGGCGCGCATTTCCTGCATCCCGGTGCGGATTTCCCCAACTTCTCGCCATGGATGGACTATAGCAAATACACCGATGAAGGCTGGTACGGCAGCGCCGCCGTCGCTTATTTTGTCCGGGGCAATTGGTATGTTCCCGGGGACTTCAATCCCGCCGTCGCCCTGCCTGTCTGGCCGTTTCTGGAATGGGTGCTCTTTCATTTCAGCGGAGTGAGCCTGCCGGCGGCGCGACTGCTGGCGATTTCGATATTTGCCGGCAATTTAGCTCTGACGTATGCGCTGGTGCGAACTCAGGCCGAGCGTTGGGTGGCTGTGCTGGCGATGGCACTGGTGGCCAGCAATGCGTTTCTGTTCTGTTTCAGCCGGCTGGCGATTCTAGAACCACCGGTTGTGTTTCTTCTTCTTCTGGCATGGTTGCTGGCTCTCCGGCCACGGCCCAGAGCGCCCTGGCTGCGGGTCGCTGTGCTTGTGTCCATCGGCGTCCTGCTCTGCGCGATGGTGCTCACCAAGACCACCGCGCTATTCTTGTTTCCCTCGGTCTTGTATCTGGTATGGTTTGCGCGGCGGTTCCAGACTCGATCCGCTCTTGCGGAGTGTGGAATTGTTGCGCTCTCGGCCGGACTACCCTGGCTGGCCTACTTTGGGTTGGTGGTCAGGCCGCATTACCTTCAGGATTTCCGCTACCTTTTCACCGTCAACGTCTATACCCAACCGACTTCAGCCTTCGGCTGGTTGATGGCTTTCTGGTATGCGCTACACGGCACTTTGTGGATCGATCGCTATCTGACGTTGCTGGCAGCCGGCCTGCTTTTACTCTCTGTGGTCTGGCTTCGCGAGCTTTGGCGTAACCCGCTCTTTGCCGCCTCTTGCATCGCCGCGGGCGGGTACATTTTCTTCATCGGATATCACAACTATATGCAGCCCCGCTACTACCAGGTGGTCGCGTTTCCCCTGGCTATCATCGTGGCGTTGGGATTCCATGGGCTATGGCTTCGGCGAGGGGTTTTGCGGACGGCAACGGCGGCGACTGCGTCGGTCGCTCTCGCATACACGATCGTGGTGAATACTCACGAGACGTTCTGGTTTGCTTTCCATCCGCAGTACACCTTTGTAGAGGCGGCGCGCAACCTGACCCGGTACATAGACGATCATCCAAGCCACAACCGGCTGCTGCTCTCGATCAGCGGCAGCAATATTTCTCTGATCACCGGGCTTCCCTCGATCTGCGACGATTTTGGCACTCTCGATCTTCCGGACCGGATTCGGCGCTACCAACCGGGCTGGTATGCGGCGTGGAACGAGCTCGATCCGGGTACGCTAGAGGACCTGAACACGCAGTTCGATCTGAAGCAAGTCGCGAGTTTCCCCGCGTACGACGATGAAGACCGGAACAACCTTATCCTTTATCGGCTTGTGCCGCGCCAAGCACAGGCGCCTAAGATGCGTCCGCGGAGACATTCCCGGCGAACTCCGCTCGGGGCGATGGCGGAGATATCGGCGCAGATTCGCCGGGTGGCCGACTAAGTATTGCGGCGCGGGCGTTTCAGGCCGGGATAGAAATCTTGAAAATAGTTCCACTCTTGCCGGGGCGGACGCTGCTGCGCATGCTGATCCTGCCCTTGTGGCGCTCGACGATATTCCTGGAAAGAGCCAGACCCAGCCCCGTGCCACGTTGCTCTTTGGTCGTGAAAAACGGTTGAAAGATGTTTGAGGCTTGCTCTTTGGGTATCCCGTGGCCGTTGTCAGCGATAACAAACTGAATTTCCCCGGCGCGTTTGCGCAGTCGCACGCGAAGAGTTCCATTAGGCGGTAGTGCGTCAAGCGCATTCACGACGACGTTGGAAACGACTTGCAATAGCTCGCCTGTATAGGTGTCGACAACGAGCTTCTCTGGCAGTTCCTTTACGAGGTGCACTCGCTTCGCCTCGATGGCCCGCTGGTGGATTCGAAGGGCGGCCTCGGCGACGTTGACTAAATCGCTCGGGTGAGGGACATGAGAAGTCCGCGCGAAGCCGAGAGTCTGGCTGGCAATTTGAGTCAAGGTAGCGATTTGCTCCTGGGCGCGGCGGATGTAGTCTCGTACTCTTTCCGGATTTTCGGCTTCTTCCAACGCCAGGTAAGCGAGGTGCCCCAGAGCTTCGAGAGGCCCCCTGATTTCGTGCATCACTTCGAGAGCGAGTTGACCGGCGGTGGCGCGCTCCTCTGATTTTTGCAAACGCTCCGTCGCGATCGCCAACTTCGCTTGCAGGTCGGAGAAGTCGTCGGTGCTCATACGGCGCTCCAGAACGAGTTTCTGGAGAGAACGCCATCCTGGCGTTTTGGGCTGGAGGATTCCTCCGCGCTGGAGGAATTCTCCGCTGACCAGCAACACTATTATGATGCAAGTTCAGTATCTTATGTCGTCTAGCCGACGTAACTTGGCTTATTTGCCTAAGTTCTCTATTACGACGCGTGAACTAACGCCGTCAGTTGCCTGGTGGGAATTGCTGCATGCAAGCAGCCGGTTGACGGTCGCAATGAGCGCTCTTGGCCCGTCAAAGGAACTCACGAGTTCGTCGTCTTGCCCCAACTTGCAGACCGGTGTGGTGCCCGCCATTACGAGATTTTTCATCCCCGGTTGACGCAGGTGGGACATAGCCAACGCATACTGACATTCCTCTCTTGAGAGAGAGTGACACAGAATGAGCAGGTCACTGGGCTGCGTGATCGTGATCTTCTCGACGTCAGCCAGATTGGTCACAGTCCATGCCTGAAACCCTGCTTTTTGCAACACAAGCCGTCGCGTCTCGAGCAGGTCGTGATCGCGGCCATAGATAAGGATGGAAGGAGGCGAATCCATCATCAAATCCAGCGGGTTGACGTTCTAACCGCCAGTATTTCAGACCATCGAGGAAAAGATTGTCGGCTTCCCGACGGTTTTTTATTTTTGTTAAGCCTATAGTGAAGGTGCGTGTACTTCGGGAGGCGCACTCTGATCAGAGACGTGAATTGCCGCCGTCGGTAGCGTGAGTGACGGTTGTCCTTTGCGAACTGAAGCAAAGGACAAAACCATGTCGCTTATCCCCGAAAATCTTCTTCTCTCCTCTCTGAATGCGGCGAATCGCGATCTTCTTCTCGCCCACTCGACGGTCGTTGATCTCCCCCTCAGATCGCCCCTGTATGAGGCGGAGCGGACGCCAAGGTTCGCTTATTTCATGACATCCGGCATTGCTTCGGTGGTGACGACGATGGCCGAGGGCGGGAGCGCCGAGGTCGTGGTAATCGGGAGGGAAGGGCTGGTCGGCAGCCTTCATCTTTTGGGAACTGCCCCGGTCCAGACCCGCTGTTTCATACAACTGACGGGAAGTGCAGTAAAGATCCCGCTCTTGGACCTGCGGGAAGCGTTTCGGACTTCGGAGGAGATTCGCGATCGAATCCTTGAGTTTGTTCAGCAGCAAACTCTATGCATCAGCCAGATTGCCGGTTGCAACCGTCTGCACGGGGCCGAGGAGCGATTGGCTCGGTGGCTGCTTATGGTCCATGACCGGATGGACTCCGATGTGTTGAACCTTACCCAGGAATTCCTGGCCGAGATGCTTGGAGCGCAGCGCACAACCGTCACCATGGTGGCAGGCGTTTTGCAGGAGAGTGGCCTGATCGAATATCGCCGGGGTCACGTCAAGATCAAGAACCGCGAAAGGTTGGAAGAGGCTGCTTGCGACTGCTACCAGGTAAACAAACGGCTGTATGCCGGCCTCTACAACGGACACTCACCTGCGAAAAAGTGGCTTCACCATGAGGCAGGGAACTCGGTCGATGGCCAGTTGCCCTAAGCCGGAGTTGGATCGAGTTTCAGGATAAGCAGAGTCATGTCGTCGTGCTGAGGGGCACCGGCGGTGAACTTGTCCGCCTCGGCAAAGATGGTCTTGAGAGCATGCGCGGCGGAGCCCGATCTGGCGTAAGCGGCGGCGGCCATCATTCGCTCCTCGCCCCACTCTTCATCGTCGTGGGTCATCGCTTCGCTGATGCCATCGGTGTAGGTGACCAGCAAGTCGCCGGGTTCGAGTTGCAGGCTTTGCTCGCTGTAGGGCGCGAAGGGAAGCAAGCCCACCACCGGGCCATCGGCTTCGACGCGCAGGATCTCCGATCCGCCATCGGGCTTCTGCCGCAGGACCAGCGGCGCGTTGTGGCCGGCGTTTACGCAGTCGAGCACACGGGTGACGGGATTCAGTGCTCCAAAGAAGAAGGTCGCGTAACGGTTGTCCGCCGAGGCCTCGTAGACGAGGCGGTTGACCTTGTCCATCAGCTTGGCGAAGTCGCGCGGGTTGTCGAGGGTTACGCCGCGCAGTGACGCGCGCAGGCTGGCCATCAGTAGGGCGGCCGAGATTCCTTTGCCGGAGACGTCGCCGATCGCCAGGCCGAGGCGACCGTCCTGAAGCGGAAAGACATCGTAATAGTCGCCGCCGACGCCCTGGGCGGGGCGGCAGTGGCCGGCGACGCTGGCGTCGGGGAGCTTGGGCATCTCCTGGGGGAAGAGCCGCTCCTGGACTTCGCGGGCGATCTCGATCTCGCGATTGACGCGCTCCCGCTGGGCAGCTTCATGGGCGAGGGAGTGAGCGAGTTCGCTGACTTCGAGGGCCATGCCGGTTTGGGTGGCCAGGACTTGGAGCAGGTGCAGGTCGGACTTGGAGTACGCCGCCTCTGATTGTTTAGGGCCGAGGGCCATCACTCCCATGAGCCGGTTCCTTCCAGGTAAGGGAAGCAACAGTTCCGTCCCGAGATCGTCGAGCGTCTGGCGTTCCACTTCGTCGGCCATCAGATACCAGGCGTCAGGGTCTTCGCGATAGAGCTCGGCCGGGGCATTGGTGTTGCTCAAATTGCGGATGGTGGAGGAGTTCGCTGCCAGCGCGAGAGCATTGGGGTCGCCGGGAAAATGGCCGACGGCCTGGGCGAGATGGAATCTCGGACCAGCGCGCAGGAGCATCCCGATCTGGGTGACGTGCAGTGTCTCGGCGACGCATTTGGCGACCGTTTTGAGCAGAGGGCCGCTCTCGGTGTACTTCCGGACTTCGTCGGAGAGTTCGTTCAACACTATCTCGGAGTCATAAGCTTCGCGAAAGAACTTCTTGTCCAGCCAGCTTTGCGTCCGCTTGTTGAAGCCAAGACGAATGAGAAAGATGAGGACGATGAAGACGATTGCCTGCCAGAGCTGATCGCGGGGGATTTGTTTTTGGGTCAAAAGCGGAAGTAGGAATCGGTAGGTAACGACTGCCGCGAGGATCAACTGTATTACCAGCAGAGTCGCTTTGGCCAGAGCATATTTGGTGCCCTGACGGACGAGGATGCTGACGTCCATCGCCCGCTGGACAAGCACGACGTAGGCGAGCGAGAGAGGCGCGAGCAGGAACAGCGCGGCCCCAGTGTAAGCCACCCAGATGTGGCCGGGGGCAGTCCGCGAAAAGCCGAGATCGGGCAACAGAACAAACGTGATCAGCAGTGCGCCTAGGCCAATGCCGGTTCCGACAAGCAGAATACGAAGCCTGCGGCGCGCGTCTTCAGTCGAGGCCGACAGGAGCTTGTCGGTCATGAAGATCAGATAGAAGATCACGCAAGCCAGGGCGAGGAAGTTGTCGACGCGATCGACCTGGGTCATGAATTTCGTGAACTGGGGTGACTCTCCGCCGAAGTAGTAGCGCGAGACCTGCTGCCTCATTTCGAGGATTCCGCATGTGAGACCTGGCCCGAGCACGACCCACTTGAGCCAAGGGAGTTTTATGTCGATTCGCGACCGTTCGGGGAAGTAGACGGCGAAGGGAACGAGGGCAAAATACCCGAAATTCTGCAGAAGCTGGTAGTAGGTGCCCCGGAAGAACAACCATCCGCCGCTCGCCCAACCCGTTCCCACGGCGAAGACCACCTCAGGAAAGAGAAGCAAGACGAGCAGCAGCCAAGCGTTTGGCTCGTCGGGTTTGGCGAAGACTACCCAGTAGCCGATCAACATGCAGATGAGAGGAAAGAGGCTAAAGAGGAGGAAGTTCCTCCATACCTGGCTCAAACCGATGGGCAGCCCGGGCAGAGGCGGTTGTGTTGCAAGAGTGATGAGGGCGGTTCCGCTCGAGCCATCCGGCCGCCGAAAATTTACGGTGACCTGCTCGCCGGGCGCAGCGGGATTCACAATCTCGGCCCACTGCGCCTTTCCGCTGAACGGTGCTCCGTTGAGCGACTCGACGGTCGAGCTTTTGACCAGGCCCGCGCGTTCGGCCTCTGGCTGCAGGCTGGTAATCCGGCGAGTGTCGAAGTCTATCTGGAAGGGGTCGCCAGCGTGGCGATCCAGATGCAACCCCAATTCGAATTTGTCGCGGGTGTCCGCAATCCAAAAGAGAATGCCAGCCAGGGCAACCAGCGCGAGCAGGATTCGCAGGAGCGTCGAGTAGCGGGAATTTCTCATAGATAGGTCGTCTTCATACTAGAGCATTTCTCCTCTTGCAAAACGCAGAGGAGAAATGCTCCGACCCGAAGATACGGCAAGTATGGCCGGCCGGTTCGCCAGCGCAGAGTGTCAGCGTAGAATCTCTTCTTGATCGCTGGACGGCGTTGAGAGTCGCATGAAAAAGTTCCGGGTCCTCCTTTGTTGTTTATCGATGTTGCCGATTGCGGCAACGGCGCAGAGATCCGCTCGTTCAACGGTGTCTCGTCCTCAGATTCTTGGTATTTCGCATATCGCCGTGTATGCGACCGATCCGATCAAGACGGAAGACTTTTACGAGCGAATTGTGGGTTGCGAAAAGATGGCGGACTTCGAGGACCATCTCGGTGTCCGTTATGCGATTAACACCGATCAGTACGTTGAGGTGATGCCGCTGCCGCCGACGGCGGGGACGGACAGGCTCGATCACATCGCCTTCCGCACGACGAACGTCGAGGCGATGCGGCGCTACCTGCAGGCGCATAACGTTCCGACGCCCAACCAGATCAGCGTTAGTCAAGGGCCGGAAAAGATCAAATGGCTCGAGGTCAAGGATTTCGAGGGAAATCACGTGCAGTTTGTCGAGGAGTCGAAGACTTCGGCGTTGCCGCCGATGGCGCCCGACTCGAAGCTGGTCGGTCATCACATCATTCATATAGGAATGGCGATCCGCGACCGCTCCGAGGCCGATGAATTTTATCGCGATGTTCTCGGTTTCAAGCTGTACTGGCACGGGGGCATGGACCCAACGAAGACCGACTGGGTGGCGATGCAGGTGCCCGACGGCACGGACTGGCTCGAGTACATGCTGACCAGCGGCGTCTCCGGCTCCGGCATCCCGTATCACATCAGCCAAAATGCTCTTGGCGTTTTGAACCATTTTTCGATCGGTGTGCCCAATATGGCTGCCGCCGTCGCTACTCTGAAGAGCGAAAACCGGGTCGGGCCGCGGGGATCGGGTCCGCAGATTGGGAAGGACGGCAAGTGGCAGTTCAACGACTTCGATCCGGATGGGACGAGGTTGGAGTATATGGAATTCACGCCAGTGCAGGAGCCCTGTTGTGCGCCGTTTACCGGGCCGCATCCCTCGGCGACGGGAAATTAGAAGAGAATTGACTCCATCTGACGAGCGCAGGCATCTTTAGACCTTGCTGAAGATTGATGGGCCGGGGGCTTATGCCAGGACGCGTTAGCGCAGGGTTGTTGTTGTTTGTTCTTGGGATAGGTTGTTCTGCTCAAGCCCAGGAGCCCCAGGAGAAGCCGGGCCAAAGCCAGGGGGCTGGGCCGGTAATGCCTCCGCCGCCTCCTGAGGAGACCAAGTACGTTCAGGAACTCGACTCCGATGCGGCGGCGCTGGGCAAGATCCCGCCCGACCCGCTTTTTGCGACCGACCCACTGCGGCCGATTCTGAAACCGATCGATGTGACCGCCCAGCGATTCGTCCCCAGTAATCGGATGGCCTTTAGCGCAACTTACACCTTTCTCAACCAATACGCGACGATCACGCCCGACGGAGTGCGGCACAATCAGACCAGCGGCCGGCTGGATTTTTCGGGTACTTATGTCGCTTACGATAACGAGAGCACCGCGGGGTCTTTCAGTCTATTGGTGCGGTCGGGAACCAATATTGGGTACAGTCAGCAGTGGAACCTGAGCGACGCTCTCGGCTCCGGGGTCTTTCTCAACTGCCTGCAGGGTGGTGGGGCGCAGCGGCCGATTACGCTGAATGTTCTCTACTATCGCCAAGATTTCCTAGCCAAGCGGCTGTCCATTTACGCGGGCAAGATCCATCCCAACGAGTTTGTCAGCCTGAGCATGTACAACAACGATGAGCGCACGCAGTTTCTCAACGGCGAGAACGACGGCAACCTGGCGATCGCCTCAGATGGCACTTACGCCGGCGGTGGTGCGGTTGAGTTCCAGGCAACGAAGCACCTGTATTTCCACCTCCTAGCGGTCGATACCGAGGGTTCTCAGCAAGCCAACCTCAAGACCATGGCCGATCTCAAGTATCTTGAGGCGCTGGAGACAGGGTGGTTTTCCGGGGCGCCGGGTACGAAATACAGCAATTTCCGCTTCATTCTGTGGCGCGACGACACGAAGGACATGGGCAGCGGCTACGGCGGAGGCATTGCCGCTGAGCACGAGTTTCGCAATGGGTGGGCGCCGTTTGCTCGCTTCGGCTGGGCGACCGACACCGGAACAACGATCAAGCAAACGAACACGGTTGGGGTGGCGCAGACTCATCCGTGGGGCAGGCGAGGGGACATGTTTGGAGCGTCGTTCAACTATACCGAGCCGAGCCCTGGCGGCAAGCATCATGAGAGCCTCTTTGAGACCTTCTACCGGTTGCGCATGACCAAGAGCATCAATATCGGGCCGGATCTTCAGGTCTCGGTTCATCCCACTTACGCGGTGAAGGCGTATACCACGACGCTGCTGAATGCGAGGATGGAGATTATTTTCTGATTGGAATTGCTACAACGTGCGGGCGATCTCCGGTCGAAGCAACTGTTCTTCCTCTTCCGTCCCGACCTTGGCCTGGCGCTGCGCCTCAGGGATGAGATGGTTGCGGGTCAAGCCGTCTTTGAGCAGCTCGAAGGCCTCTTCGGGCGTGTCTACCATTTGCAACAGGTCGCGGTCCTTGGGTGCGATCGCGCCTTTGTCCACCAGCGCGTCGATATTGAGCACTTGTTTCCAGTAGGAAGAACCGTAGATCAGGACTGTCCTCTGTTTGCTGAGCTTGTGGGTCTGCGCAAGGGTGAGCAGCTCGAACATCTCGTCGATGGTGCCGAAGCCTCCGGGAAAGACGACCAGAGCTCTCGACAGATACGCGAACCAGTACTTGCGCATAAAGAAGTAGTGGAACTCGAAGTTAAGCGAAGGCGTTACGTAGCGGTTCGGCGTTTGTTCGAAGGGCAATTGAATATTGAGGCCGACGGATTTTCCCCCCGCCTCGAAGGCGCCTCGGTTGGCGGCTTCCATGATGCCGGGTCCGCCGCCGGTGGTGACGACAAAGCGATGGCGGCGGGACTTGAGGCCCAGGCTCCATTCGGTAAGCAGGAAGGCGAGACGGCGGGCGTCTTCGTAGTAGCGGGCCATCTCGACGGCGGCTTCAGCGCGTTTGCGGCGTAGTTCGCTGGTCTCCTCGCGATCGATTTCTGATTCGCTGGCGGGTTGCTCCTCGGGTGGCGCCGGCAATGCCGAACCTGTGTTGGCGAGGAGTTCGAGCTGACGATTGGCTTCGTCGAGCGGGCGGAAGCGGGCCGAGCCGAAGAAGACCACTGTGTCCTGAATGCGCTCGCGGCGGAAGTGAGCCAGAGGCTCGGAATATTCGGCGAGGATGCGGATGATGCGGCCATCGGGACTGTTCAGAAAAGCTGGATTTTCATAAGCAAGCGGTGCTTTGGCGAGCGGGTCTGGTGACGGCGCTTCGGACGCGAGGTCATATTCCAGCATGACTACCTGCCCGATTCGCGATAGTGGACGGCCTCATGAAAGGCGATCCAGAGGTTGAGCAGGCCAAAGCCCGAGACGATACCGCGGACCGCGCCATGCGTGGCTATATCGCCGAGTTGTGGCAGGAGATGGAACAGGGGATTGTCGTCCCAGAAGCGCGGCCACCAGGGCAGGATGAGCACGAAGACTCCGAGATAAAGGCGGACGGCGATGCGAAGAAAGAGCTCCAGACGTTGCAGCCATAGCGGAGCGGGCTGCTGGAGTTTCGGCAGCGGCTTGGGCTCCGGCTCGGCGGGGCCAGTGGGGAGTTCCGATGAAAACAGATTCGGCTGTTGCAGCATTTGTTTAGACAGACAAGCGATGCTGAGCGCAAAACAAGCCTGAATCTTCAAACTAACACAGGGAGTTGAGGCGTTGCGGAGGCTCATCTGCGGATTGAGTACGCTCGTTCCAACAGGAGTAAACTCCGTACCGAAGAGGAGGCCCAGGTTAGCTTCCTCGCCCCAACGAGCAACGATCGCTCGTCGGGGAAGCCGATTTCGCAAACCTGGGGCACCCGCGTTCGCTTAGTTTGTCGTTTGGCGGCGTGGTCAACGATTTGCCTGAAGAATCTTCTTGCGGAGCCGGAGCGATTTCGGCGTGACCTCGACGAGTTCGTCTTCGGCGATGAATTCGATTGCCTGTTCGAGATTGAAGGCTTTGAATGGCACCAGCCGGATTGCCTCGTCGGCACTCGACGCGCGCATGTTGGTGAGCTTCTTTTCGCGGACGACGTTCACGTCGAGATCGTTATCGCGATTGTGCTCGCCGATGATCATACCTTCGTAAACTTCCACACCCGCGCCCAGCATGAGAATGCCGCGCTCCTGCAGCCCGTTGAGCGCGTAGGTTGTGGTGGTGCCGGGGCGGTCGGAGATGAGCGCTCCAGTGGGGCGCTGCGGAATGTCTCCCTGATGGGGAATGTAGCCGTCAAAGATGGTGTTCATGACTATTGTTCCGCGCGTCTCGGTGAGCATCTCGCTGCGCAGGCCGATGAGGCCGCGGCTGGGCACGCGGAATTCGAGACGGACGCGGCCGTAGCCGTGGTTGTGCATCTTGACCATCTCGCCTTTGCGTGGTCCGAGCTTTTCGATGACGACGCCGACGAAGTTGTCGGGCACGTCGATGGTGAGGTGCTCGACCGGCTCCATGAGCTTGCCGTCGACTTCTTTGGTGACGATCTCGGGACGGCCGACCATCATTTCGAAACCTTCGCGGCGCATCACTTCGATCAGGATGGCGAGTTGAAGTTCGCCTCGGCCGAGTACCTTGAAGCTGTCGGGACTGCCGGTGTCTTCCACGCGAATGGAGACATTTGTGAGTAATTCCTTGTCCAGACGCTCGCTAATATTACGCGAGGTGACGTACTGGCCCTCGCGGCCGGCGAGCGGGGAGTTGTTCACCGACATCTGCATGGCGATGGTTGGCTCGTCGATAACGATCAGCGGCAGTGGCGCGGGATTCTCGACATTGGTGATGGTCTCGCCAATGGTGATGCCCTCGACGCCAGCGACGGCGACGATGTCGCCCGTCTCGGTCTTGTCGATGTCGGTTCGCTTGAGGCCGCTGAAGCTGAAGAGCTTGGTGATCTTGGCCTTTTGCAGCGAGCCATCGCGCTTGGAGATGGCGACTTCCTGTCCGAAGTTCAATGTGCCGTTGAAGACGCGGGCAATGGCGAGGCGGCCGAGGTAGTCGGAGTAATCGAGATTAGTAACAAGAATCTGCAGCGGGCCGTCGGGATCTCCGGTTGCTGGCGGCATGGTCGAGACGATCGTATCGAAGAGCGGCTTGAGGTCTTCGCCGGGAACTTTGAGGTCGAGGGTAGCGGTGCCGAGCTTGCCGTTGGTGTAGATGACAGGGAAGTCGAGTTGATCTTCGCCAGCGTCGAGATCGATGAAGAGGTCATAGACCTCATTGAGCACTTCCTGCGGGCGCGCGTCGGGGCGGTCGATTTTGTTGATCACGAGGATCGGCGTCAGCTTCGCCTCAAGCGCCTTGTTCAGCACGTAACGTGTCTGTGGCAGGGGACCTTCGGAGGCGTCGACGAGCAGGACGACTCCGTCAACCATCTTAAGAGCGCGCTCGACCTCGCCGCCGAAGTCGGCGTGTCCGGGGGTGTTGACGATGTTGATCTTGGAGTCGCCGTAAACGACTGCCGTGTTCTTGGCCAGGATGGTGATACCGCGTTCGCGCTCGAGTTCGTTCGAGTCCATGACTCGCTCGGTCAACGCCTCATTGGCGCGGAAGGTGCCGGCTTGGCGCAGCATGGCGTCGACGAGCGTGGTTTTGCCATGATCCACGTGGGCGATGATGGCGATGTTGCGGATGGTCGTACTCACAGGCGCGGATTTCCTTTTCTCTTGGAAGTGTTTTTTGACTTCCTGGCTGGAATTGCAGGCAGGGACTCTGGGGCTAAGTCTATAGTTTACCAGCTTGGCGACGGTTGCCGCGGAGTTGATCCTGCGGGAGGTTGACGTGAAAGGCTAAGCGGCCGTTGCAGGTGAGGGGTGAAGCTTGTGCCAGAGGGTAAATGCGGTCGTGAATATCAGGTTCGCTGGCACCATGAGCGAAAGATAAACCACCGGAACCATGAAGACGTTGGTGCCAGGAAAACAAGACCGAGCCACGTAGATTACGACGATCACGCTCCTCATGCTGGTGGTGGTTGCGATAACCCGGCGCGACTCCGGGTCGGGGCCGCCAACGAACCATCCGATCGTCATCGATGCGATCAGCAGAATGACCATCGCGAGGATCGCGCCGCCGCCCTTGATCGCATCGAAGGCCTGGCTGCGGATGAGGCGGGTTTCGAACATAAGCATTAGAAAGACGATTGACGCCAGGATGTTGAGCGGTGTCACCAGCCGGGGAGCAAACCTTGGCGCCCGGCGCGCAGCCCAGAGTCCGGCGCACAGCGGCAGACCGATGTAGAGAGCGATATCGCTGAGCAACTGCCGGATTGGGCGATCGCTCCGTTTTGCGATCTGCGGCAGCACCTCGATCATCAGCGGAGCGATCGCGACGCTGACCAGCGAGAGGGCAAAGATCATGGCCGCTCCGAAGGCAAGCCGCGAGGTGGCCTTGCGGGTGAACTGCAATGCGATTGGCGTACCTGGAATCGCGGCCAGCAAAAGAATCCCGATACTGGCGTCGGGGGCCAACGGGAAGATATTTACGAGTAGGAAGCCGAGCGCAGGAATGAATAGGCAGTTCGCGACCAGCGTGCGTAGAACTAGGGCACGGTTGCGGAGGACCCCGAGCAGCTGCCCGCCGGTGACGCGCAGCCCGATCGAGAACATCACCACGGCGACGAAGAAATTCAGCAGCGGTATCGGTGGAATCAGCACGCATCCTCCGATCTAGAGCTTATCCCTCAAGGGCTAATGTTGCCCAAGCGGCGTATGCTGAGGAATTTTGTTCAAAATCAGTGTGGTCGTCGAGAGTAATGTCAATCTTGGGGTAGTGACAAAGTTACTACCTATTTTCGAAGGGTGTTGATACCATCGATACTAGAGCGGGAAGCAGCAAGCGCACTCCACCGCTGGAAGCCATTCTGGGACTCAAAGGGCGAAGCTGTGTCCAGCTATTTATTCCGACCTCTGAACTGGTCACTCCAAGAGAGGCAGAAGGCCGAGAGGCAAAAGTCCCATCTCGAGCTCGTCTCGTCTGATTCCGACGTCTGCTGGTACGCTGTGTGGACGAAGTCGCGCCAGGAGAAAACGTCGGCAGCCAGGCTCGCCGGCCTTGGCATTTCCCATTATCTACCTTTGCAATCCCAAGCCCGGCAATGGAGCGACCGGAAACAGACGGTTGAAGCGCCGCTTTTCCCCGGCTATCTGTTTGTGCAGCTCAACCTATGCACCGCAACTAAGCTCGAAGTGCTAAGAACGCCGGGTGTGGCGGGGTTTGTCGGCAACAGCCGCGGGCCGGCTCCTATCCCTGAGGAAGAGATCGAATCAGTTCGATCTGTTATGTTCGCCGGCGCCGAATGCTCTACCTTGCCGCTACTAACAGCCGGAGACCGTGTCCGGATGGTTCGTGGACCTCTGGCGGGCCTTCAAGGATCGCTCCTGCGATTTGGCTCAAAATGTCAATTGGTCGTCTCGATCGACATCATTCACCGGTCGGTGGCGGTGACTGTATCGGAAACTGATGTGGAACCTGTCCCAACCCAACAAACCCCGCTTGATTTACGGGCGGAGGTACTATCGTCTGCCACGAACCGCTGGGCGGGCGACACCCCTTATCCTGAGGCGCTTTGAATCGGCGGATGATGGAGCTTCCTTAAAACCAAACCTAAGTAACTGCAAAAGACCCCATGCTCCTGGCACAGCTCCGTCCTCGAGTGCTACCGTAGATTTACGCGGCCTCTATTGCACGCCTGAGCCGAGTGTTCTGCTCGAAGGTTTGCCGAGGCCGACACGGACATTAGCTTTCACGTTCTCCAGGTATTACTAAATGGGAACGGGAATTCGCAGAGTCCCTGGCACTGTCGATTTTCCAGCTTTCACCCATCCACCCATCAGGGTCATGAACTCCGACGGTGGAGCATTGCCCCGCCTTGGACCCCTCAAAGAAACAATGCAGCAGAAATAAACTGCTGGTGCTCAAGACGCACTGAGTCATTGAATTTGTGGGAGATCTAAGCGGCCCTGTAATACTTCCCGACCGCAAATTGAGGTCATTCTGCCAATTTGTTATATCCGGAGGTGTGCCTTCTTGGCGAATACACGAGGCAGATCTTGTCCGTGTCGTGCGAAGACTGTGATCGGATTTGAGGGTCAGGTCTTTCGAACAGGCCCAACTCACAGTGTTTATAGAGTTGGCACAACCAGCAATTCTGTGATGGCATCACACGATCAGCGTGGGATATCTTTCGCAATGACCGACGCGCCAAAAGGCGCGGTGTTCAGTAACGTGGTTAGTATTTCGGAACGCCTCAATTTCTTGCGTAAGGAATCTCTCACCCAGGGTAAGCAAAAATGTCGAATCGCTCCAAGCTTCCATCGCTTCCCGCAGTTACGGATGGTGTAGTTGCGCAGCAGCGTTATGGGTCTCGCGGCCTGTTCAACATAGCGAAATTCCGGAGTTGTGAGTCCAGTGTTCAAGGCTTACGGAAGTCGCTCGATACACGAAGTGAAGCGCCAGGACAAATCGTCGGAACTGCAAACGATCCGCGAGTGACTGCCTTAGGCGGTTTCTTACTCCCTACTTCACTCGGTGACTTACCTCGGTTGTGGAGCGTATTGATCGTTGACATGTCATTGGTGAGCCCACGACATTGGAGGATTCATGAAGATCGCTGTCGTGCATGATTACTTCACTCAGCTGGGGGGGGCGGAAAAGGTCGCTGAGGAACTCGTGCGCATTTTGCCCGGTTCTACGCTTCACGCCACTGTTGCGCTAGCCGGCTGCATGCCTCGAGGATTGATTGGGATGCCCGTCAATACTTCATGGATGCAGTATTTACCGTTGATGCGTCATTACTACCGCCTCTACTTTTTACTCTACCCGCTGGCGGTGAATTCACTGGATCTCTCTGAGTGCGATCTCGTCGTCTCTAGTTCGTCGGGTTTCGCTAAAGGGGTACATGCAGGTTGAACATGCCGTACATGTGTGTTACTGCCATACTCCCATGCGTTGGGTATGGAACTTTGAGAGCTATGTCGAGCGCGAGGCAATGGGCCTCGCGGCGCGCCTGATTCTGCCTTATTTGATCAAAAAGCTTCGGAAATGGGATTTGGCCGCGGCGCGTCAACCCGATTACTTCGTAGCCAACTCAAGAGCCGTTGCCAAACGTATTCAACGCGCCTATGGACGCGTGGCCGAGGTGATCCATCCTCCAATAGATCTGGAGCGGTTCCGCGCCTGTTCGGAACAAGAGGACTATTATCTAGTGCTATCTCGCCTCGTCTCGTATAAGCAGATCGATCTCGCGGTTGAGGCTTGCAATCTGCTTAAACGGCAATTGATCGTGATTGGCGATGGCCCAGACCGCGCCCGGCTTGCGGGAAAAGCCGGCCCTACAGTCAGGTTTCTCGGGCGCCTCCCGGACGCCGAAGTGGAGCACTATGCATCTCGTTGCCGTGCCCTGATTTTTCCAGGCGAGGAAGATTTCGGGATGGCGCCTCTGGAGTTAGCGGCTGCCGGTTGACCTACCATCGCCTACAGAGCGGGAGGAGCGGTCGAAACAATTGTAGAGGGGGTTACCGGGACTTTCTTCGATAGGCAAGATGTTGGTGAATTAGTGAAAGCGATCAAATGCTTCGAACAAATGGACTGGCACCCTGGTACGCTGCGCAATCACGCGGAAGGTTTTGGCATCGATGTCTTCAGAGCGTCCTTTTATGGGTTCCTGGCCCGGATTGGTTGTCCCATTCATGACCAGCCCTCTTTGTCCTCTCCCTTGGCCAGTGTTACTCCCGTGAGCAGCTCGGCTCTTAGAGCAGCCCAAAATTCCGCTCCCGCTTAAGCCTCGCGATGAGCCCCCTTTCAGGCACGCGAAAGTGGTTGCGCGCATTTGAGTAGCCGATACTGTCCTTACCGTCTTCATCCAAAGCGCCTGTCCCTGGAAGCTCGCAATGATCTCCCGGTGGTAAGAGGGAAAAGAGTAATTGTGACCCAAAGAGATGCACCGTCCTTGAGGAGTGTGTTGACAAACTCTGTGGAAGGAGGAGGTGCATGGTGACAGAAGAGGAGACTACGTTCCGGTCATCGGCGTAAGCTTGGTGGGCATCGAAGGATCGATCCTCCGGTTTGGTTCAAAATCTCACTCGATGTCTCGATTGAGATGACTCGACCATCCAATCACAGCGACGGTTCCCGAAATAAATTGGGACCAGCGATTGACATGGTTAATTGCCAGTATCATACTAGACACGTTTTACACCACATCTATACACTTTAGTTACCATATTCCAATTCAATGGGACGGTGCAGCTATGGGGGTAGCTCTTCCGACGCCTCTGCTCAGTGCGATAGAACCGCATTGCCACAAGCAAGAGTCGAGGCAGACCCGACTAGTCGACGGTTTCCTACGCGCCGCGGTGTGGCTTCTTGCCATCGGGCTCGTGGAAATGGGCGCTCAGGTGCAAGCCCAGGTCAACGTATTCACAGCGCACAACGACACCGCGCGAACTGGCCAGAACTTGAACGAGACGATCCTGACGCCGTCGAATGTGAATACCACTCAATTTGGCAAACTCTTTACCCACACTATTAACGGCATAGCTTTTGCGCAGCCGCTCTACGTAGCCCAGGTGAACATGGGCAGCCAGGGAATACACGATGTTGTATACGTAGCCACCGCGGGCAACAACCTCTACGGCAACCCCCAGTCTTATTTAGGAGACACCGTGTATGCATTCGATGCGGACACGAATGGCGGTGCGAACGCGAATCCTCTCTGGTCAACATCGCTTTTGAGCGCGCCGGTTCCGACAGCTGGGCAGTATCCGTACGAATTCGGGGTTGTCGGAACGCCGGTCATCGATCCATCTACCAATACGATGTATTTGGTTGATGCCGAAATGTTGAACTCGGTGTACGTTCATCGATTGCATGCCCTGAACATCACCAACGGCGCCGAACAGCCGGGAAGTCCGGTGATCATCACGGGTTCCGTCCCCGGTACCGGGAGTGGAAGCGTGAATGGGACGGTGGCCTTTAACGATGTATATCACCTACAGCGACCTGCCTTATTGCTGCAGAATCATGTCGTCTACGTGGCATTTGGTTCGGTGAACGACGAGGGACCGTGGCACGGGTGGATTTTTTCCTATAATCCCGCGACGCTTCACCAGATCGATGTATTCTGTGCGACTCCCAATGGAACTGGAGGCGGCATCTGGATGAGTGGGGCAGGCCTTACGGGCGAGATCAACAACCCAGCCAAACCATACGGAAGAATGTTCGTCGCAACTGGAAACGGAACCTTCGGGATAGGCACGCCGACCGTCACAGGGCAGCTTTACAGTAATCCGTCGAATGAATACGGGATGAGCGTGTTAGACCTCGATCTGACCAACGGGATCATGAGCGTCGAGGACGAGTTCTCTCCCTATAATGAGGCTGCGATTAGTGGCAATGATGCCGACCTCGGATCCGGAGGGCCGGTTCTGCTCCCGACGCAGACATTGGCTTCTGGAAAGCTTTTGAACCCGTTGGTCCAGATAGGTAAGACAGGCCTGATCTACATTCTCGATCGCGACAACAATAACGACGGCAGCGATAACACGACGACGGAATATAGCCCAGCAGGCCTGGGCGGCTTCAACGCGGCTGGCGATCATGTAGTGCAGGAGGTGCAATCGCCGGTGGTTGCGGGAAGTCTATATGGCTGGGGAGCTGGCGTCTGGGGTACGGAAGCATATTGGAACAAAAATATCTATTCGGGGGGGACGAACCCCGGAGTGGCCGGTGCCATCACCGCCTATTCGTTCGTTAACGGTGTGCTCTCGGGCGCGCCAACGAGTCAGAGCCCTGATACATACAGTTATCCTGGCCCCACTCCATCCATCTCCGCCAATGGCAACACGAACGGGATTATGTGGACACTGAATCACAATGGAGCGGCCAACCTTGAGGCTTATGACGCGACCAATCTCGGCAAGCTGCTCTATACCAGTAGTCAAAATCAAACACGGGACGGCTTTAGTTCGGGAGAGGAATTTACTGTTCCGACGATCGCCAATGGCAAAGTCTATGCTACTGGATTTGAGACGCTGGCCGTCTTTGGTCTGTTGTCCGGGGAACCGTCGACACCGGCTCCGGTGTTCACTCCTGTTTCCAGCACATTCGCTACTCCGGTGACCGTCACAATCACGGACGCAATCGCCGGCGCCACCATCTACTACACAACCAACGGAACGCTCCCGACTACCGGCTCGACAGTCTATGAGAGTTCAAATCCACCGGTAGTCTCGACGGACGAAACGATTACCGCCATCGCCAGCGCTGCGGGCTACTTGCAGAGTGCGCCGTCGTCGGCAACATACACTTCATCGACATCGCCGGCCAATCCCGTATTTTCCCTTGCCGCGGGAACGTATACTGGAGCGCAGACCCTGACAATCACCGAAGCCAAGGCGGGGACTACGATCTATTACACAGTAGACGGAGCAGCGCCTACGACCGCCTCGCTGGTTTACACCGGACCCCTGACGATATCTGGCTCGCAAACGGTGCAAGCCATCGCAGTCGCCCCGGGTCCATTGACGAGTTCGGTGACGAGCGCCAGTTATATCATTCAGTCGACTGGCACCTTCAACTTTAGCAGCGGTTTTGCGCTTGCCGAGGGCCCCATCCAGTTCAACGGAAGCACCGACCTGGACGACTTCAGGCTACAGTTAACCAATGGCGGATCGAACCAAGCCGGCACTGCCTTCTATGCGACTCCGGTCAATATCCAGCAGTTCACGACCACCTTTACCTTCCAATTGTCGAATCCGGCTGCTGACGGGATTACCTTTACGATCCAAAATAACAGTCCAACCGCTCTCGGGGAGTCCGGGGGGAACCTTGGCTACGGCGGCATGCCAAATAGCATAGCCATCAAATTCGATCTGTATAACAACGCGGGCGAGGGGCCAGACTCGACCGGTCTATACGTCAACGGCGCAATGCCAACCGTTCCCGCCATCAATCTCAGTTCGACCGGCATCAATCTGCATAGCGGAGACTACTTCAACACTAATCTGACCTATGACGGGACAAACCTGACTCTTACCCTGACCGACGCAATCACTTTGACGACCTGGTCGCATGTATGGGTGATCAATATTCCGGCGACGATTGGGAGCAACACCGCTTATGTTGGCTTCACCGGCGGCACCGGGGCGCTCAGCTCAAGCCAAAAGCTCACTTCGTGGACCTACGTCCCTGGACCGCCTCTCCCCAGCTACGCGGCGGGTTTCGCTCCGGGGAGCATGGCCCTGAACGGTGGGGCCGCGTACAGCGGGACCCAGCTTGTCTTGACCGACGGTAACCCCAACGAAGCGCGGAGCGCTTTCTTCACTAGCCAAGTAAATGTCCAGCAGTTTGTGACCAACTTCCAATTTCAGCTCACGAACGCCAATGCCGACGGTTTCACGTTTACGATCCAGGGAGATGGTCCGACGGCCGTCGGGGGGGATGGGGAGTGGCTGGGCTGCGGTGTTCCCAAGAGTGTGGCCGTCAAGTTTGATTTGTACAACAACGCGGGTGAGGGACCGGACTCGACCGGTCTCTATATCAGTGGCGCAATACCAACCGTCCCCGCAATTGACCTCTCCTCGACCGGGATCAATCTGCACAGCGGAGACGTCTTTAACGCGCAACTCTCTTACGATGGCATCACGCTCACAGTGGTGGTCACCGACACCGTGACCAATGCGACTGCGACCCAGACCTACACTGTCGATATCCCCGCGCTCGTCGGCGCCACGACTGCATATGTCGGGTTTACCGGCGGTACCGGGGGTGGAACTGCAGTTCAGGAGATACTGAATTGGACCTATAGCCCCATTGTTGTAGCGGAACCCGCATTTTTCGCCGGTTTCTCGGGTTCTCAGGCTCAGCTAACCCTGAATGGCGGGGCCGCGTTGAATGGGACCAGGCTTCGCGTGACCGACGGAAACGTTAATGAGGCCCGCAGTGCTTTCTTCACCCGCCCGGTAAGTGTCGAAAGGTTCGCAACCGCCTTTAACTTTTTACTCACCAATCCGGCGGCGGACGGCTTTACCTTTACGATCCAGGGAGTTGGTCCGACGGCCGTTGGAGGGATGGGGGGATGGCTGGGCGGCGGTATTCCCAACAGTGTGGCCGTCAAGTTCGATTTGTACAACGACGCGGGTGAGGGACCGGACTCGACCGGACTCTACACTGGCGGCGCGGAGCCAACCGTGCCAGCTATCAATCTGTCCTCCAGCGGGATCAATCTGCACGACGGCGATACTTTCAATGCGCAGTTGTTTTACGACGGGGTGACGTTGAACGTGGTGATTACCGATGCGGTGACTAACGCCTCGGTGATGCAAACCTATACAGTCAACATTCCCTCGATTGTGGGTGGCTCGACGGCCTATGTCGGGTTCACGGCCGGCACCGGAGCAGAAACCGCAATCCAAGAAATCCTGGATTGGAATTACGCGGCTGCGGGTACTAATTGAATTCATTGAAGTTAAGGGCAAGCGGATCCGCCCATGGAGCCGCTTGCCGACTCGACGAGGAAGTTCCGATACAAGGTCCAAATTTGGCGTTCGCCAGACCACCAATCGCAGCAGTTTACAATCCAATCATCAATTCGGCGTATGAACCTCCGATAGCCGACCTAACTAGCCGTTCCGCGATTCCGCCAGCATAGGAAGTAGAAGTCGAGGGTTAAACATTGGATTCCAATCTCCAGAAAGAATTAGCCCTTCGGGATTTGCCTGTCATCTTCCGTAGAAGGCGCAAGATCATCTACAGTACCGTTGCAGTGCTGGGCCTTCTGGCTGTTATTTACTCGATCTTCGCTACCCGTCGATACGAAGGGGGTGGGACGATTCAAGTGCAGGGTAAGAGTCTAGATAGACTTGGCTTAGAAAACATCGGGGGGGGCGCTGACGAATCATCGGGGGCAGAACCCGACTCGTTGATGGCCGATCTGAATATCCAGACTCAGGCAGACATCCTGAAGTCGGACACCTTGGCTCTCAAAACCATTGAAAAGCTCAACCTTGAGAACACGCAAGATTTCAAGCCCCTCGGGGGTCCCATTGGCTGGGTGCTCGGGCTGTTCTCGTCGTCGAAAGGAGCAGACGCGTCCAATGTCAGCCTCGAAGATTCTCCGTCCCGGAGGCGTCGTGCGCTGGGGGTTTTCAGCCGGAACTTATTCGTGGCGCCGGTCAACGGGACGCGATTGATTAACATCACCTATCTCAACCCTGATCCGAAGCTGGCCGCGCAAGTGGTCAACACGCTGATGCAGTCGTTGATCAACTACTCCTTTCAAACGCGTTTCGATGCAACCAATCAAGCGGCCTCCTGGTTGAGCAGCCAGCTAGGCGAGTTACGCAAGCAAAGCGACGACTTGCAGCGGCAAGTGGCCGATATGGAGAGCAAATACGGGGTCTATAGCCTGGGAACCACCGATCCCAGGGGTCGTGACCAAGCCTACTCCGGCACACTGGACCAATTGCAGCAAGCCACGACAGCCCTAAATCAGGCGGAACAAAATCGCATTTTGCGTGAAGCCATCCTCCATGCAACCGAGAGCGGCGATGCCGACATGATTTCCGGCTTGGCGGGCAGCTCGAGCAATAGCGTAGATGTAAACAACTCGCTCGCACTCATCCAGAATCTTCGCGCCCAGGAGGGAACTCAGCAGGCGGCATTACAGCAGGCGGAAACGAAATTTGGCCCAGCGTACCCTAAGGTAGCGGAACTCCGCGGCAATGTCGCCAGCCTGCGGCAATCCATTCAGCAGGAGATCGATCGACTCAAACAGCGGGCAAGAAACGACTATGAGAATGCGGTGCGCACGGAGGCTGACACTCGCAGCCAATACGATAAGATCAAATCCCAGGCAGACACGGTAAACAACAAGGCCATGGATTTGGCCATCGTCCGGCAAGAGGCGGATGAAAGCCGTAAGCTTTATCAACAACTTCTGCAACGCTTCAAAGAGGCGGGCGTCCTTGAGGGTCTAAAGGGCTCGACCATTACCATCGTGGATCCAGCGCGCGCCCCCGACAAGCCCAAAACGCCTAGTGTTCCCCGTTATCTACTCGGCGCACTCGCAGCGGGACTCATGCTGGGATGCTTCATAGCCTTGGTAGTCGAAGTCATGGACACCAAGGTACATACAATTGACGAAGTGCAGCGGATCAGCCACTCCCGCCTGCTCGGCGTGACACCGATTTTGGCTCTCAACGGAAGCCACTCAGGAGACAGGTCCTACTCTCCATTGGCCAGTCTGAATGATCCCCGCTCCCCTTTTGTAGAGGCGGCGCGAGCGATTCGTACGAAAATCCTCCTGAATACTCGAGGAGAGAATTCCAAAGTCGTTCTCGTCACCAGCTCAGTTCAAGGAGAAGGGAAGACCATCCTCAGCTCCAATCTCGCCGTTCTTCTTGCCCAGTCGGACAAGAAGGTGCTGCTGATCGATACCGATCTTCGCCTGGGAGCGATGCATATTGTGATGGATTTGCCTTTCAGGGCAGGTCTCAGCGAACTGTTGGCAGGTCAGTTGCCTCAGCCCGAAGTCAACCATGTAAGCGGGGTACCCAATCTCGATGCGCTGCAGACGGGCGCGGTTCCTGACAATCCCTCGGAGCTGCTGGGTTCCAATTCCTTTGGTCACTGGCTGTCGGCGTGGCGTAAAAGCTACGATTACATAGTGCTGGACTCCGCGCCGCTTCTACCGGTTACGGATTCACTAGCCCTGGCGCCCTTCAGTGACATTATTCTGCTAGTCGCACGCTCGGGTCTCACCGAGAAAGCCGAGCTGGCCGCGAGCTATCAACTCCTTACGAGCAGCGGCCACGAGACGGTCGGCGTCATCCTGAATGGTCTGCAACCGGAAGAAGAGGGCTACTCCAGCTATTTCACTTATCGGAAGCCTGTGAGCAAATTCGAGATCGTCAAAGCCGGAAAATGACTGTCGCATAATGTATCACTCGAAGTCATGCCCTTTCGGGGCCCCACTCGATGAGAATCGTTATGTCACACTCAATCGTCTTGCTTCGGGGGTGTTATTCGATCGATGGCAAGGGCTCTTCGCGAATAGCCTGACCCGGAGGAAGCCGAACGCCGTGCGGGTCTGGAAAACTTGCTTTATCGACGTCGGATTTGTCTCATGATCAAACCGGCAACAACCGGGAACATTTAAGGAACGCGTTGACATGCAGCAGGCCGCACAAGACTTCACGCCGACTATGGCCCTGGCCGATGACGTCGCCTCGTTCCCACGTGGCGCGCCACGTTTGTTGCAATGGCTAGCGGCAATCTGCTTTGTCTTTGTGATCGCTGCAGGCGCATTTCCGCAGCTTCAGATGCTGCTGCTTGGCGGGAACGTGCCGATCACCCCAGCGATCGTTAAAGGCCTGCTGATCCTGATTCTCGGCGCAGCATTCTTTGCGCGAGGCGCGCGGTGTGTCATTACATTACCCGTCGCGCTAGGGGCTTTGGTCCTGGTGGGGCTGGGAGTTAGTCGAGCTCACATTCTGTTCTCTTCGCACTTACCTCTGGGCGATCTGCTCCTCGCTGATTATTTGATGTATTTCATGCTTTTACTCGGATGCGTTTTTGCCGCCGTTCCAATCATGGTCTCGCCCGGGCTACTGACGCGCTTACTACTCTCTGCATTTTTCATCTCCTTAGCCATCGGGACGGCTCAGCATTTCTTGAATAACAGGATCATTCAAACAGACAGTCTGGATGGAAATTTTAGCGTACAGGCATGGAACTTTTACGGCCAAGTGAGGGCATTTGGACTTTTTCCCACTCCGATGCAATTCGGTTTTTTTTGTTGCCTTGTTGGAAATTTTGGGATGGTACTGGCGATTCGAAAGCGGCGTCGCCTTGTCGGGTGGTCCATGGTGGTATTGGCAGGATTTGGCTGTTTCCTGACTCTTACCCGCGCAGCACAGATATGCTTTTGCGTGGGACTCCCTTTAGCCTATGTCTTAAGCAGCGGCAAACCGAGGATTCTCGTTCGGGTCCTCCCAATCGTTGCCTTGGGGACATCGGTGATCGTCATCGGGGCTGGCGCTGCCCGGCTCACCCAGTTGAACAGGGGAGATCTTACCAGCAGTGAGACCCTCTATATACGCTTGACAGAGTGGAAATCCTATCTGGTTAGATATGAAGCGATGCCCCTCGCAGATCAGGTCGTTGGCAGCGGGTTGGTTGAGAAGGCGGGCCTGGGTAGAGTCAAACACCTGGCGAATGAAGGCCCCACGCTCCTGGACAATACCTACCTGGCTCTGCTCGTTAACGTTGGGGTGATTGGCTTCTGTTTGGTCCTCGGACTGTATGCAGCCGCCTGGAATGTTCTCTCACGGAAGGCGGCTGAAGGCGCGAGCACGTTGATGGTGGCAACCGCGGTGACATTTGCTACACTGCCCTTTCTGGCGAACTACGAGGTCGTTTTGAATGAGGTAGGGATGCTGCTCTTGTTGAGCAATCTATTAGCCTTCTAGCGGATGACCGCTAACAAACGCTGGCGCATGGTTCGGGTTTTATCTACAACAAGCTAAGCGCCGTCTTGTCTGCCGTATGCAAGGATTGGTTGGTCATAGTGAATTTGGGATTAGTCAAGGAATTTTTTCGCAAGGCGTATCTGCATCCTGCCGGTGTGCAATTTGGAGAGAGTTCTTTGATAAAGCGGCCCTGGAAAATTCTTGGCCCCCAGTATATGCGCGTAGGGTCACGCTGTGTCATTCTGGAAGGTCTACATGTTGAGTTGTTGCTAGTCGATCCCTCTCGGGGGTTTGTGCCAGAACTTGTAATCGAGGACAACGTTTACATTGGGCGTAACGCCTTCATCACCGCGATCGACGCAGTTCGCATCGGGGCAGGCTCCGTCCTGAGTGATTCGGTCTATATCACCGATGAGAATCATGGGATGCATCCGGATCGGGGTTTAATCATGAGTCAGCCGCTGGAGAGTAAGGGCCCTGTCTCCATCGGACGGCACTGCTTCATCGGATACCGTGCAGCGATCATGCCTGGTGTCACCCTCGGAGATCATTGCGTTGTAGGAGTGAATTCGACCGTGACGAAGTCTTACCCGAGTTTTTCTATGTTGGCCGGCTCGCCAGCCCGTGTCATCAAGAAGTACTCACCGCAGCTTGGCGAATGGACTAGGCCCTCGAATGACGATTGAGCCCATGGTCAATAGTTTAGACAGTGGCACAACATTGCGGGTTGAGGACCTTCTACTGAGCGTTCGAGATTCTAGGCCTACGCTCCGTAAAGCCGCATTATCAGTCCGAACATGATCGCGCAGCCACCAAAATCATTGCCCTCTGTCTACTTGCGAATGGCATTGGTCATCGAGACAAGGAGCGGGAATGAATAACCCCAGCCACACTGTCGCTAAGAATGCGACTGCGAACTTGGTGCGCGGCGGGGCAACGGCTGCCGTCGCGATTCTGCTGCCGCACTTTCTCACACGCGCGCTGGATCATGACCGTTTCGCGGCCTGGTCGCTGATGCTTCAGATCGCCGCATATGTTGCTTACCTTGACTTCGGGCTTCAAACAGCGGTGGCACGCTTTATTGCGCAAACTACCGAACTCGAACAATTGCATCGTCGAGAGCAGCTCATCGGCACGGCACGCACCCTGCTTTCTGGAGCTGCCCTTCTCGGGGTGTTCGTGACAGGCGCTGTGATCCTTAATCTCCGGCACATTTTCAAGGGTGTTCCCGCCAGTCTTTCCCTCGAGTTATCCACAGCCGCGGCGATCGTGAGTCTCGGCAGTTGTCTGCAGTTGCCTTTTTCCACCTACACAGGGGTCCTCGTTGGGCTGTACAGCAACACATATACCGCGATTGGCATCGGGGGCAGCCGGATCATCGGGGCGTTGGCGGTGATTGTCGCGTCCCGGTTCACTCACTCGCTTGTCTTGCTGGGTGTTTGCCTTGTAGTTCCCAACCTCATGGGTGGGGTATTTCAGTGGATTATGGCCAAGAGCCTGATTCCTCTCGGTCATGCAGGAATCCTTTATCTGGATTTTCCGATGGCTCGCGAAATCGGCCGCTACTGTTCGGGGCTTACGGTGTATGCCTTTGGCATGCTGCTGGTTGGCGGACTTGACGTCACGGTGGTCGGGTATTTTCGATTCTCTGAGGTTGGAGTCTACTCGCTAGCTGGCATACTGATCTCATTTTTCGCGGGTCTGAATGTGTCTGTGATGACTGCAACTATCGCGCCGCTGGCAACGCTGCATGCCCGAAATGCGGTCACGTCTATTCAGGGTCTCGTCATGCGCGTAACGAAGCTAAATGTCTTTGCAAACGTTGTCATGGTCGCCGTGGTCCTTCTTGCGGGCCACCGCATTCTGACGCTCTGGGTTGGGAGCGTCTATGCGGCCCGCGCGCTTCCGATCCTGGAGCTGCTCGCAGTGGCGCAGGCTCTTCGTCTTGTCGTCGCCGCGTACTCGGCGATGTTGGTTGCCACTGGACAGCAAAACAAAGGAATCGAGAGTGTCTTCGCGGAGGGATTCACCAATCTGATAGCTAGTATCATCGGCGGCGCGCTGTATGGCGGAATCGGCGTGGCATGGGGTACCCTCATTGGCGCGGTCGTTGGAGTCATTGTCACACTGCTCTACACAATGCCGAGGGCCAAGGAGATTCCTTTTTCAATCCAGCCGTTTCTTGTTAGCGGCGTGGTTCCATCGCTATTGAGCGCTGCACCCGTTTTTCTTTTGTTGGTGGTGTCACAACATTCACTGGCAACGAGACTAGCGCTCGCTCTGGTTCTGACAATATCGAGTTTCGCCATCGCTGTGTGGCTGAAGGTTATGCCACTCACATTGCTTAAGCGAGCGCTGGCTTAGCCAGATGGAGCTTTAGTCATCCGACACAAGTGAGGTCGATTATAACGACAGAGACCACTTGTTCGGCGTCCCTCAAACCGTGCTCTGGCTGATTTACGAGAAGAGACACCATTTGGAATCACTATCTCGCAACCGTTCAGAGTCCAACGATCAGTATCGTGGTACTTTCTATCTGTAGCTGTTCCAATCAGAGCAGCTCGCAGGATCAGTCACATGCGGCTTTTGGTTGTATCTTTAATCTTTCCTTACCCGATCACCTCCGGGGGAGCCCGCGATATCTACACGCGGCTCGAGGCCCTGCATGAAGCCGGTTATGAGATCGATTTGGTTGCTACAGTGCGTGACCCTCCAAGTGAATCCGACTTGAACGCGATTCGACCGATGGTCAACTCGATCCAAATCGTGCGTCGGCATCGAAGGATTTCCGATCTGCTAAGCGTCAAGCCGTTTCAATGCGAAACTCGCGGCGACCTTAGGACAATCCCGCTGAGCGAGGAGTACTTCGCCTCCATCATCGAGAGCGAGCTTGTCGGTAGCATCCTGGACAACCCAACGTTTCGCGCCAAGCATCGTATTCTACGTATTCATAATGATGAGGCCCACCTTGCGCATTCCAATGCCGCAACTTCCGGCAACCTTAAAGAGCGTTTTTTGTTCTGGACAGAAAGTCTCAAGTTTCGTCTATACTCTCCAAGCCTGTTTCGCAGATGCGACGTACTCTGGCATATCTCGTCCGCTGAGATGAAGCGCTTTTCCGCTACATCGAAGAACGGAACGGGAACGCCCCATCAAACTTACCTTATTCGAACTATATACAATCCACGCTCCTTCCAAAGGCGTTCATTACAAGGTGCAAGCGTCCTCTACGTGGGCGCCCTTTCGATCTCTAGCAACTACGATGGCCTGATTTGGTACCTAAAACAGATTCATCCGCGAATGCTTGCGAGCCCAGGTTATCAATTTGTGCTGGCGGGCATGAGAGGCAGCGCTAACATCGATGGGCTACTCGATATGGTCCGCATCAGCGAACGTGTTGTCTTCCGGCCAGATGCTGAGGATCTAAGGACACTTTATGCCGGTGCAGCAGCGTTCGTGAACCCGATCCAGCGCGGAGCCGGCGTTAAAATTAAGACACTTGACGCTATCGTAGAGGGCATGCCGGTGGTGACTACTTCTATCGGGGCTGAGGGGACAGGGTTCGAAGACGGTCTGCATGCTGTGGTGGCTGACTCCCCGGAGCTTTTTAGCGCGGGACTTCAGCGCATCATCGCTGACAAAACGTACTCGCAACAGCTGGTCGCGAACGCACAGGCGCTTTTGGAGCGAGAGAACCAGCCGGGCGAGATGCTACAGAGTCTCAAGTCATTAAACTAAACACTAGAAGGGACGGATGGTGTTCACGCAAAATGAACCTCAAGAACGACATGCCGGCTCGATTGGCATTGTTACAGTGACGTTCAACAGCAGTAGCGTACTGCCGGATTTTCTGCGCTCTCTTGAGACACAAACCTTCAAAAACTTCCGGATCTGGGCGATCGACAACGCTTCGAAGGATGACACTGTAGCTCAGCTTAAGGCGTGGAATGATCCACGGTTGGAAATTGTTGCAAATGACACTAATGTTGGTGTGGCTGCTGCGAACAACCAGGGTATCGTAGCGGCGATGGCCCAGGGTTACGACTACATCTTCCTGGTGAACAACGACGTCTTCTTTGGTCCCGATCTGCTTGCTGGGCTGGTGCGCGGCCTGGACGAATACTCGTGCAGCATGACTGTGCCACTCATCTACTATGCCGAACCAAAAAACATGATCTGGAGTGCGGGAGGTACCTTTCGCGAGAACTTCGCGTACCTTTCGTTCCACCTCGGCATCAATCAAATCGATCAAGGACAGTTCAATGAGGCTAAGCGGATCACATTCGCCCCAACCTGCGGTCTAATGGCCCGGCGTGAAGCCTTCGATCGTGTCGGACTTATGGATGAGCGATACTTCGTGCTTGCCGACGATACCGATTTTATGTACCGTGCGCTGTCGGCAGGCCTCGAGACTTACTATCTCCCAAATGTGAAAATGTGGCATAAGGTCAGCAGTCTAAGGGGGGACGACTCTCCTTTCTCACAGCGCTACCTGGCTCGCAATCGCGCGTTCTTTATTCGCAAACATCTTGGCGATTGGACATGCGCTCGTTACACGTTACTCTACAGAGCGTACTATCTGAGCCGCTTCCTGTCTGGAAAGGATAATTGGGAAACCATGGTTCGCAAAGAGCGGGCATGGTCCGAAGGGCTCAGAATACAGTGAACGTGGGAGATATCTGACCCGCTACCAGGCGACATCTGTAATCGGAGACTGAATAAGCATGAAAATATTGATTACCGGTGGAGCGGGCTTTATCGGACAGAGCCTGGCTCGCCATTTACTCACCCTAGGCCATGAGATATCGCTGCTTGATAGTTTTCTTCCTCAGGTGCATGCGGGGAAGACAACCCTCCCCCCAGATCTAGCGAACGACGTGCGGTTGGTTTCGGGAGATGTCGCCGACCCGGCGGTGTTGCAGTCCGGACTAGAGGGACAACAAGGCGTCGTACACTTTGCGGCAGAGACGGGAACTGGTCAGTCGATGTACGAGGTTGTCCGCTACCAGCGCACTAATGTGGGCGGAAGTGCGTTGTTGTACGAATTACTAGGCAAGAGAAAAAAGGGAACATTGGAGCGGATGGTGGTGGCTTCGTCGCGGTCTATTTACGGCGAGGGCGCATATCGCTGCGAGCGTGACGGCTTAGTTTATCCGCAGCCGAGGTCCGTTCAACGAGAAGCAGACCGGACGTTTCGATCCGGTCTGCCCAGTTTGTGGGGGAGAGTGCCGAACGGTGCCGACTCCGGAATCGGCGCCTTCCCAGCCTTCTTCGTTTTATGGGTTGACCAAGCAAGTGCAAGAGCAGATGGCGCTGATGTTCGGTCACGCGCTCGGTATCCCCACGGTCGCGTTGCGATATCAGAATGTCTTTGGACCGGGACAGTCTCTGCAGAATCCCTACACGGGTATCCTTGCTATCTTTTCAAATCTGGCTCGCACAGGGCGGACCATTCAAGTCTTTGAAGATGGTTTGGAGAGTCGCGATTTTGTCTATATCGACGATGTAGTACGTGCCACGGCGGCGTGCTTCAACGATGACATCCAGGGGTGCCACGCAGTCAATGTCGGGTCCGGAGAACGAACGACGGTTCTCAGCGTTGCCGAGCAAATCAACGCTTACTACGGGAGGCGCTCCGAGTTGCGAACTACAGGTGCCTTTCGTGAGGGGGACATCCGGCATGGGATGGCGGATTTGGGTCTCGCGCAGAAGCTCCTTGCTTATGAGCCACAATGGAAGTTCCGGGACGGGCTGCAAAGATTTCTTGAGAAGGCGAACGAGAGTGCGCCGGCCGGCACAGGGTATGAACAGTCCCTTTCGGAGCTAACGGCACGTGGGCTGTTACATGGGAGTTCCTAGGGCCTGTTAACACTCTCGGGGCGAGCGGCGTTGCAACGTAACGTGAAGGAACGGGGCTAATCCTCCCGATTTCGTTGTCGCTTGCCGTTAGAATACGCCCGGTATTCGTCACTCCTCAGTCTTGGAACTCGAAACAAATTGGTAGTGTCCTAATTTCGATCTCCAGTGCGATGAACGGCTTTTAGATTGGCAATCGACCGAAAATAGTACAATTCAAGCGATTTCAGAAGTTCAATCTGATGATCACCAGTATCCACACCCTGATTTATTCCGACGATGCCCCCGCAACGCGTGCCTTCCTACGCGATGTCCTCGGCTGGCCCTACGTCGAGGATGCGCTGGGCGGCGGCGCGGGTTGGCTGATCTTCAAGACCGGGCGGAGTGAGATGGGCGTGCACCCGACCCACAGCGTCTACGATGGCAAGACGTACGAATCCCCGCGGCACCATCTGATCTCGCTGATGTGCGACGACATCTCACACACGGTCGCTGAACTGAAGGGCAAAGGAGCGGAATTCCGCAGCGAAGTTCAGGATCACGGGTACGGGCTCGTGGTCATGATGGCCGTACCTGGCGCGGACGACATCATGCTTTACGAGCCCAAGCATCCGCTGGCGTATAGCCTTTGACCGATTGAATAGGATGACTAACTCACTCCACCTTTCACCCTTCGCAAGGCATCGTTCAAATTAGGACACTACCAACAAAATTGGCTCCGGTCGCCGCCGTCAGCATGGTGTCACCAAAGCCTAGACGAACCCCAGGTTGGTGGTGGGGAAGCTGGAGAGTGTGGGGAAAATGGAGTTCAGGCTGGCGGTGGGGACACCGAACCAGGAGGCCAGGGTGGCGGCGTATTGCGAGGAGGCGATGGTGGGCACCCAGCGTCCGTTGAGCCCGGAGTCGTTCGGGCCGCCCAGCGCCAGGGTCGGATAGGTGCCGAAGATTTGGCCGCCATTCACCGCTCCACCCATGACCATGTGGTGACCGCCCCAGGCGTGGTCGCTGCCGCTGGCCGAGTTGGGCTGCATGGTCCGGCTGAAATCCGACATGGTGAAGGTGGTGATCTGGTTTGCTAGCCCCAGCTCCTGGGTGGCCTGATAAAAGGCCGCTATCGCTGGGTCGAACTGGGAGAGCAGTTCGCTCTGGATGATTAGCTGCCCTCCGTGGGTGTCGAAGTTACTCAGGCCGGCAAAGAATATCTGCCGGGTCACTCCCAGCGCCGCGCGCACCTGGATAATCTGGGCGATCTGCTGCAATTGCGCCGCCAGGCTGTTGTTGGCGGGAAAGACCGTGGTCAGCGGCGTGACCGACTGCACTGCGTTAGCCAGAGCAGCCATATACTGGTATGCGTTAGTGGTGATGGTGTTGTCGGCCTGCACCAGCGAGAGGCCGCTGTTGAAGGTGAGCAGCTGCTGCGCGGTCTCCAGTCGGCTGGGGCAGCCAACGTTCTCCCAGCACGTCCCGGTCGAGACGTTACCCGGGTTAACCGCCACCGGCGAGCTCGCCGCGCCGTCGCAGAAGAGAGTATCGCCGTATACCGTGGTGATCAGCGGTATCTGCGCATCGGGGTTATAGGTCGCCGCCATGGTGTCGGCGATCCTCCCCCCCAACCGGTGTTGATGCCCGCGCTTGGCGCCGCGTTCTGCCACTCCAGCTGCTGGTCCGGGTGGGAGAACAGGTTCGCCGGCGTCGGTGCGGCTCCGGCCTGAAATTGCACCGCAGTCAGCGGCTGCAACAGCGTCCCAACATTAGTGACAAACGCAAGGTTGCCGCTGTTGAAGAGCGCCTGGGTATTCGGCAAGCTGGGATGCAGCCCGTAGTTGCCGTTAGCCTGGCCGCCCAGCGGCAAGAGCGTATTCGCCGCCAGTGCCAGCGGACCACGGATGTTCGAGTACGCCGTGTAGCCGTTGCTGCCGTTGGCGCTGGTGTTGAAGGGCACCAGCGTGTTGTTGGAGTCGTTGCCGCCGTACATGAAGATGCACACCAGCGCCTTGTAGCCCGGCCCTGACTGGGCGAGCCCATTGAGCGCTCCGAAGGGACGAAGACCGGCGGCATTGCCGGCGGCGGCCAGCGATGCGTAGCGAATAAAACTGCGGCGATTCAAGCTCATTCCATGCCTCTTTTCTGGTTTGTCGTTCGGTTTTAGTGCAGCATTTTGTACTTCGGAGAGGTAATCACCAAATAGATGCCTAGCCGTATCTTCTCCTCGGGTGTAGCCTGCGGCGCCGATACCATTTCGTCCGTAATCGCCTTAGCGGTGGCGGAGTCCATCGTCCCGTAGAGGAAGAGGTTGTTCAACGCCTTAACCACTCCGGCTGACTCCTGCGACTCCCATATTTTGCCCAATGGGCTGGTCATGCTCAGGTCCACGTTGAATGCGGGGAACGAGTTGAACACGGTGTCGTTGGCCAGAGTCAGCCGGCCCATGACGGTAGCGGTGTTTTCTATCCCAAACTCCGGCGCGTTCATACTCGTGCCCGGTATCACGTAGCTGGGCGGGAAGAAGTTGAATACAGCCGGAGACTGATAGGGCCGCTCGCTGAGGAAGCCTGCGGAAAGATTCGAGAGGCTTTCCCAGTAGTTGTTTGGATCGACGTTGACAAAGCCCAGCCCACGCCACACTGCGGTGATCCACAAGATCGGCTCGCGCAGGTGGCCGTCGCTGGGCTGCTCGGCGGTGTCGCCGGCCCGTGCCTCCGGATCGGTGAAGATCGCGGTCAACACCGCCTGCATGTCTCCGCGCACCCCGTTGCCGTCGTCGATGAACTTCGCCGCCACCCGCGAGATGTAAGCCGGGCTGGGATCGCTCTTGACCAGGTGCTGGATCAGCTGCTGGCAGACGAACGGCGGCACGTTGGGATGCTGGAAGACATTGGTCAGCGCCCCGGCCAGGTCCTCTTCCGCGGTCTGGCCCGCCGCGAGCGTCTTTCCGCTCAACAACGTCTTGGGATTTTCGTCATGCTGGTACTCCACCGCGACCATGGGGTGGGTGTAATTTGGAACCCAGTTGATAACGCTGGGCGTGGAGCCGTCGGCATTGGCATAGGTCCAGCCAGTGAAGACCCGGGCGAAGGCCTGCACCTGCGCCTGGGTGTAGGCCGGGATCGGACTGCCGCTCTGCAGGCTTCCGTCCTGGTTGAGGAGATTGAGCCCCATATTGAACAGCTGCATGTTCTCCCGGGCATAGTTCTCGTTGGCGCTCAGCGTCCCGGTCGGCTTGAGGCTGTTAAGCATGTTCAGGTAGTAGCCCATGCCGGGAGAGAGGGTCACGTCGTTCATGATCGTGTGCCAGTTCGTGAACGCGTCGGCGGCCAGGATGTTCGCGTAATTTTGCAAGGCCCAGTCGGTCACTTCGCGGCTGGAGATGACGAACATCTCGCTCAGCGCGAAGGCCACCCGCTGCCGCAACTGATCGTTGCCGGTGATCGCGGTCTGCCACCACTCCGATTCAAAGCAAGCCCCGTCCCCTTGACAGTACGATGGAAGCGGGTTTGGGATGGTCGGCAGCACGGTTTGCGGAGTGTTGAACTGCTCCTGCAGCCACGCGGTCACCCCCTCATTCTGCACGTGCTGGATCAGGCTGGTGGTCGGCCCAAAGGTGGTCTGGTCCAGCAGCCGGCCCGCCGTCGTCAGGCTGACCGGCGCCGAGATGGCTACCGGGAAGAAATCGCTTATACCGCCAGTATGGCTGGCGGTATAGGCCTGCATCTGAAGATCGCCGGTCGCGGCCGCGATGACACTGATCTCGGCGGTGATTGAAGTCGGCGACACGTAGGTGGTCGGCATCGCTGAGCCATTGGACTCGATGACCGTGGACGGCACAAAGCCGGTTCCGGTAAAGGCGACCGCCGTTGTCGCCCCGGCGGGTATGATGGCCGGACCAGCGGCGGTGATGGTGGGAACCGGATTGACGATGTCCACCTGATACGAGGCAGTAATCGACGGATTCGAGGCCAGCGCCGCCTGGACCCTGGCCCAATGCGTTTTGGGAGCGACGGGCATCGTGGCCGGCGGAGTGTAGACTCCGGCGCTCGAAATCGAACCCGGACCGTCAACCATGCTCCAGTTCACCGCCGTCTGTATCGATCCAGTCACCGCCGCCGACATGGCGACACTAAAATCGATGTCGGCGTAGCCGGTGTTGACGCCATCCACCCCGGTTGCGGTCAAGACGATCGAGGGAGTCTCTACGCTCTCGGCGAAGACTGTACCCGCGCCGCCGCCGGGGGACGGGTTCTGCACCTTAAGCCACAGCGTGCCGGTGGCGGTATTCGCTACCGGCACCGGCACCGTCGCCTGGTTATAACTCACGTAAGTGGTGGGCAGCGTTTGCCCGTTGTAGGCCACCGTCGTCCCCGGCACGAAGCCCGAGCCTGTCAGCGTCACCGTCTGGCTGCCGCCGGTCATCAACTGCGCCGGTGTCACCGAACTCACCACCGGCAGCGGATTGATCAGGGTAAGCGTATAAGAGCTCTTCAGCGCCGGCAAGTTCGCCAGCCAGGCCGAGATCGTCACCGTCGGGTTCGCAGGCATCGCTTGCGGCGGCGTGTAGGTCGCATTCCCGTTGACTGCCCCGTCGTTATACCCACTGGACTTGAGCGTTCCGGCGCCTTGCACTGACCAACTTCTCCCCGTATGGGCCGTGTCTGTGTCGACCGTCGTCAACTTCACCGGGACCCCCAGCCGTGCCGTGCCCGTATTCGTCCCGTCCGGATCGGTGGCGGTTATCGGCAGGGTCGCGATCGAAAGCTGGAAAGCCGTGCCCGTCGTCCCCCCGGGAGCGGGGTTCCGGGGCTGAACAGACAAGAAGCCGGTCGCGCCGGCCCCGGCGGTAACCTGGGCGACGACTACCGTTGCCGACTGGTAGGTAGTGGGAGCCGCAACTCCGTTAACCAGGATGATGGTGGCCGGCACGAATCCGGTACCATTGATCGTGATCGGGACCGTTGCTCCCGCCAACGCCTGGCTCGGGGAGCTACTGCTCATCACCGGCACGGGATTGTCCAATGTCAGCGTGTACGAGGTGGAGACAACCGGCGAAGTTGTCGAAGCGGTGATGGTCACGCTTGTGTTTGCCGGCATTGCCGCAGGCGGTGTATAGGTAGCCCAATAATTATGAGTGCCCGCGGGCACTAGAGTACCCGCGCCCTTCAGCGTCCAGACTCTCGAACTGACAGGTATATTGCCGTCGATGCTCGTAACAAGCTTCACGGCTACCCCGAGCCGAGCCGTGCCAGTGTTGGTGCCGTCCGGATCGGTCGCAGTCAGCACCAGGCTACCGGTGGCGCCCCAGGCACTCGCCGGACGAATGACCGTGCCAGCCAGGACAAGCAAGAAAAAGAGGATTCGAAACGAGCGGGTTCTTCCCAAGTCGGAATTGCACCGACCATTACGATTGATAAACATATAAAGCCCCCCGGCTCTGCACTCTGGAGATAATCAAGGAAGATCAAAGGAAGAGATGCTATACGACCCTCTATCCCGATCACCCAACAGCGTCTTACATCGAATCCGCGCGAATGAGGAGGGGTCTGCCCTTAACGTACCAAGGATTTTGACCTGAAACGATTACTGAGGTAATACGTTCGTTACTTAGGTATCGTATATTTGCTCGGATCCGCGTCGCACCAATTCATGGAAACTTAGTGACTCGGAGAACGAAGCCGCCTCAGATGATTTCAGGAGAATTTTTTCTTTGCTTCACTCAAGAATAACCTGTTCGACAGCTTTCGCGAATAAATAACTTCTTGAATACCTCGGCGAACGGCACAAAATTGATTGGTGCATCTTCACCTTCGGAGTTTGCAACTGAGAATTGCGAGACAAGCCGACCGGCAGCTCCAGCTGGTGAACGACGCTGTTTTCCCCGAAGGAAGACCGATATCAAGTTCCATCCGATAGATCGACCAACTCATGGGCTAAGCGGCTCCATGGCTTCCTTCCCACTCTTTGTCAACTCACCGCACCGGTATATAGTGCGCTTCCTGGGCTCTTTCGAGTTCGGGTCTGTATCCCACGAAAAGTAAAACTCGCCCGTCACCTTGCCCTGCTTCACAAGCTCACGAAAGTCGTCCATCACCGATTGCACCAAAGCAGCTCTTGCATCGTCATTGACCGGACAGGAGAAGTCGTCGTTGTCGAAGCCCCACTCCGTGACCCAGCAAGGCTTGGGCTTCCCGCATTCCGCGACGTTGTTTGCCTCTATATCCGATTTCATCGCCGCAGGCGAGGCGGCCTTTGGGTAGATATGCACGCCATAGATGTCTACCAGATCGTCGCTTCCGTGCTCCTTCATGAACTGGATCGTGGCGTTGATGCTGACAGCATCTGCCCTATTATTGGGATGGATTGCAGGACCGTTGACCGGAGCAAGTCCCGCCAAGACGATCGGCGCGTGACTGTTTACGCGCGATCGGTCGCGTACCTCCTTGAGCACCGCCAATATCTTCAGGTACTGTAGAAATCCCTTCGCAACTTGTTCCGCTTCCGGATCGGTGTTCAAATCCTGCAGGTCAAATGTCTTCCCCTGGCCGGGAGCAGGGAAATCCCCATTAAAGCCAGCCCCGTTAATCTCATTGAACAACTCAAACCCTACGACTTGTATTCCATTTGCATCCAATTGTCCCAACACGCTCTCAAACGCTTTCTTCGAAAGCTCTGGACTCGCATTGGAGAGCCCGGGTAGGGACCACATGTTGTTCATATGAGTTGGCGGCGCGGGACGCACTGGCGTATTTGGCGGGTAGGCTGGATTTAACAACACATCGATCTTGATGCCAGCCGCATACAGACGCTTGGCGAAGTCGATGTCCTTCGGATTGGGCCTGATCCAGCAACGAACTGCATGGATATTGTTTTCCCGAAGTTGCGCGATCAACTCGTCCTGATACTCAACCGATCCCCGATCCGGGTGCACGAGATTCATGCCTTGGACGATATTCCCGGCAGGCCCGTTCTGCTGCGCGGGGCAGTTCATCGCAAAAGCTGCAAGAGACAGGATGCCCATTAGGAGTTTGGCGCGCATACGTGCCTCCCTTTGCATGGTCTATATAACCGGCCTGCGCCCCACACGGTTTGTTCCCCATGCACGGCTTAGTCCCAAAGACCCGAAGACCCCGCCGAAGTTGCGGAGGCAGTTACTTTGTTGGCAGGAGTCCTACAGTGTCAAATCGAAGCGAATTTCTTAATCGGAGTATACATCTGACGCTCCTTTGGAAACTCTCTTGCAGTCATTCGCCCGATGTCACGCGCGCCCAGGAAACTGCATGCGGTCAACGGGTGGCGACCGCAGTGGACCCGGCGAATCTTCCAACCAGAGGCTCAATCATCGGCTAAGCGGCTCCATAGCTTCCTTCCCACTCTTGGTCAACTGCCCGCACCGATATATGCTCCACGACCAGGGCGGTTTCTCCGACGGCTCTGTATCCCACGAGAAGTACAGCACGCCCGTCACCTTGCCCTGCTTCACAAGCGGGCGGAAGGCATTCATCACGTCCCGCACAAGAGCAGCTCTTGCATCCTCGTTGACTGGACAGGACAAGTCGTTGTTTTGGTAGCCCCATTCCGTGATCCAGCAAGGCTTTTGCTTCCTGCACTCCGCCACGACCTCATTCTCCAGAGGTGGCTTGATCGCGGCTGGCGTGTCGGCCTGCGGATAGAAATGGACGCCATAGGCGTCTACCAGATCGTCGCTTCCATGCTGCCGCATGAACTGGATCGTGGCGTTAATGCTGACACCATCTACCTTATAGTTAGGATGAAATGCCGGACCATCGATGGGGGCAAGCCCCGCTAAGATGATCGGCGCGTGACGGTTCACGCTCGATCGGTCGCGCACCTCCTTGAGTACTGCCAATATCTTCAAGTACTGTAGAAAACCCTTCGCAACTTGTTCCGCTTCCGGATCGCGGCTCAAATCCTGCAGATCAAATGTTCTCCCCTCGCCAGGGACGGGGAACTCTCCGTTAAAGCCCGCACCGTTAATCTCATTGCCCAACTCAAACCCCACGACTTGTATGCCATTCGCATCGAGTCGTCCCAACACTGTCTCGAACGACTTCTTGGAAAGCTCCAGACTTGCATCTGAGAGCTTGGGAAGAGCCCAGATCCGGGGATAGAGCGTTAGCTGGGCGGCACGCACCGGTGCATTCGGCGGATAGGCTGCATCCAACAACACATCCAATTTGATGCCAGCCGCATACAAGCGCTTGGCGAAGTCGATGTCCTTCGGATCGGGCCTGATCCAGCAACGAACTACATGGATATTATTTTCCCGAAGTTGTGCGATCAACTCATCCTGATCCGCAACCGATCTCCGGTACGGGTTCACGAGATTCATGCCTTGGACGATGTTCCGCGCGGGCCCATTCTCCTGCGCAGGGCAGTTCATCGCAAAAGCTAAGGACAGGATGATCACTAGCAGTCTAGCGCGCATACTCGCCTCCGTTCGGCATGGGCTATAGAACCGCGCCTGCCCGGTGCACGGTTTAGAGTAGAGGCCCTAAGATTCCTCTCACGCCAGTCTCTTGTGTTCTCGACTGGCACAAAATTCGGCTGGCAGCCGCTTTGATCAGGAATGGACATTTCGACCGATTGCATGACAACAGACAAGGCTCTGTGACGTAAGCCAGGTGTCTAGCTTACGGACGGCGTCGAAACTTACGGGACGGCATAGACCGCCGCCGCTCCCGCCGCCGCCACGACCGTGCTCGCATTGACGGCAACATTCTTCAGGTAGCTGAATGGAACATAGATCATGTCGTCGGGCTGCAGTTGGATGTCGGGAATCTTTCCCTTCTGCATGTCGCTGAGCTGGATCTTGGTTTCGGTGTAACCATCGCCGCTGCCGGTCCTGCGAATCAGACGGGCATTGGACGGGACCGCGGTCGGTGGCGTTCCCCCGGCAAGCGCCAGCATTTGCAGTGCGGTAAGTTGCCCTTTGTTGTTGGATAACACGTAGCCGCCCGGCCGGGCAAAGTCCCCGAGAGCGTAAACCACGCCAGCTTTGGGGACCATGACCTTGTCGCCTGGATGGATCAGCACCGAATGATCGAAGGCCTCCTCCGGGTTGTTGGAGACAAAATACTGGACCCGTTCGTCGGTACCGTGCCGCTCGATCGTGATCTTCCGGTCGGCAACATCGGTCAGGCCACCGGCCAGGCCGAGCACGTCCAGCACCGGTCGCGAAGTGTCGATCTGATAGGTGCCGGGATGAACCACCTGGCCGATCACCAGCACCCCCTGGGTGGCAAATTGTTCGATGCTCACCGTGACCTGGGGCTTCTTCATGTACTGTTTCTGGATCAACTGGGTTTCGATGATGCGCGCCGCCGACTCGGGAGTCAGCCCCGCCACGTGGACGTTACCCAAGAAGATCAACGGGACATTCCCGTCATCAGTGACCCGCGCATGCTGTTCCAGCTCCGGGGTGTCGAATACCTGGATATGCAGCGTGTCGCCCGGTCCGATCAGCAAGCTCTCAGTCGGACGCGTGGTCAGCGTAGGTGTGGTCTGTGCAAGCGCCGAAACTGTCAGGACCGCCGAAGAGATCAACACAACCGCCAAAGTGTGGAACCTAAGATATCTCACTGCCGCCTCCAAGACGTCTCCCGGAATAGCCGTTGTTGGAAAAACCGTAATACTTGAAGTAAGTGTCGGTTTTGCCTCCGACGCCGTTCAGCACCACCCCGATATTGTTATAAGACCCAAGATGGGCCCACAAAGTTCTTATTGAAACGTCGAGCGACCGCTGTTGTGTGCTCTGATAGCGTGCTACCAGAAGCGTCGCGTCGGCGATGGAGCTCAACACCACCGAGTCGGTTACCGGCAGCACCGGAGCGCCGTCAAGAATGACAAAATCGTAAGACCTCCTCCACAGATTAAGCGCATGCTTCATCCTACTCGATCCAAGCAACTCAGCGGACAGGGCCGGAACCGGTCCAGCAGGCAGGATGTCAAGATCCAGGACCTGGTCTAGCCGGAACACCACCTCGCTAATCGCGTCTGCGGGCAAGTCGCCGGCGAGCATTGAGCTAAGACCAACCTCGAAGGGAGCATTGAAAAGAACGTGCAGGTTGGGACGCCGCAAGTCGGCATCGACCAGCAGCACGCGTTTGCCCTGTTGGGCGAGCACCACGGCCAGGTTCGCGCTGAGCGAGCTCTTGCCCTCGCCCTGGGTGGAACTGGTCACCAGGAGCACCTGCGGTGGCGCCCCCCCGTTCGGCGAGAGCAACGCGGTCCGCAATGTCCGGAGCGCCTCCACATAGGGGGAGTGCGGCTCCTTGAGCGCCATGATCGACTCGTCCGTCGGCCGCGCGACCCTGTAACCCGATAGCCGCAAGGTCGGCTTGTTAGTTTCATACGAAGGAAGGATGCCGAATGGCGCGTGGCCCATCAAGGCCTCCAACCGCTGGATGTCGACGATTCTTGTGTCCATTGCATCGACGATGAAAGCCATGATGCAGCCCAGCAAGAGGCTGACCACGATCGATACCCCCATGTAGAGAGGAATGTTGGGGCGTGATGGCAACGACGGGGCGAGCGCGGCGCTGACCACCTGAATGCCGGTCGAATGGAAGGCCTGCATGGCGCCGGCTTCCTTCAACCGCCCCTCAAGTTTTTCATAGAGATCGCGGCTCTGTTCGAACTGCTGACGGACCAACTCGTACTGGACGGCCTTGTCGTTCATGGCGTCAGCTTGGTTCTTTTGCGAGTCGTATAGCTGTTTGGCCCGGGCTTCTATTTGTTGCGCTGCGGCGTACTCATTCCGCGCGCGATCTCGGAGACGCTGAATCTCCTGCTGGATCGAAACCTCGATCGTTGCCCTGTCCGCCTTCAGCTCATCCACCTTGGGATAGGCGGGCCCAAACTTGGCCAACAGCTCATTGATCTGGCCATCGAGCGTCGCCTCCCGGGTTCGCAAACTGGAGATCACTGCCAGATTACTGCTCATCCCTGCCGCGGCTCCGGCTAGAGCGGTGTCGGACGAAAGGCCCATGATGGTCTCCGGATCTCGGGACTTCACCATCTCGTAGATTGTGCCTTTGAGAATGACGTTGTTGTGCGCCTCCGACACCTCCGCCGTCGCCTTCTGCAATTGATCCAACGTGCTGCTGTATACCTGTCCGTGGGCATCTGCATCGTCATTACCAGCAACCTGCACTACGCCTGTGTCTTTCTGCAGCCTGATGAGTTTTTCCTGCAGCGCGTCGGTCTGCGCCTTCAAGTCCCCGAGTTGCGACTCCATCCATTTCGATGCCTGAGAGGTCTGGGCACTATCGGCCTGCCTGGAGGAGTCCTGCAGCGACTCCACCAGATGATTGACGATTCTCGCGGCGAGGTTCGGATCGCTGCTCGAAAATGACACGTCGATCACTCTCGTTCCGGTCACGATCGTGACGCCCAGGCCCTCCTTGAACTCCTTCAGCATCCGGTCGCGGCGGGTGGGAGATGCTGCCAGGCTGGCATCGGGGGCGTCCTTCGGCGGAGGCGGCGAAATGAGCGCCGTCACCCAGCTGGCAACGGTGACGCGCGGCTTGAACGCGGGTGAGGCTTCAAGATTTAGATCGTCAATTACTTTCATCGCCAGCGCCGGAGATTGCAGGAGCGTCGCCTGCGTCTGGAGAGTCAGATTTCCCGCATTCGGGTCGGCGTCGCCACCGGCCGTCCCACCACCTGAGTCGGCGCCAAGATTGGCGGTCGACGGTTTCCGCACCTGAATTTCGGCGGTCGCGGTATAGCGTCGCTCCATAAGAACGCATACCAGGGAGGCGAGGCCCATCACCACTGCCACCGTGCGCAAAATCACCAAGCGCCTGCGAACGAGAACGCCCAGAAACCTTCTCAGCAGGCTCGGCCGATGCTCAACGACGGGCAATGAAAATCCGGAAGTCGACCCAGTCAAAGCTTTCATAGGCGCTTAGATCAATAGTAGGTTCCAGGGAATGTTTATACAAATTTCAAAGGGTTAGTTTAGAGGTTCTTCCTGAAGCCGATTTTTGGTCATCTTTAGTTGGATGCGCCGCGGCGGCAGGAGGGAATTAAAAGAGGCGGCAAGGTGGCGGGATAAAGTTAGGTGATCGTCAGTTCTGCCGGCTGTGCCGGGCAACCTTTGGCGCTCGATCTTCATCGGAGCGCTCCGAATCAAGGGGTTTCGGTGGGGAGCTGGTATTCGAGGTCGTAGCTGTGGATGCCGGCGGCGATGATGATCGTGAAGATGCCGGAGATGCCCTTGAGTTCGCCGTTGCCTGAGCCGGGGACGACTTTCACGATCATGTTTGGGCCGCTTGCGTCCATGGTCGCAAAATGCTGGAGCACGAAGCTGCCAGATTTGTTGTCGAGCTTGCCAGTTACTGATTCGATGGCTACGTAGCCGGCTGCTCCCGCCTTGGGATCGCCGGCGGTGTACATCTCTCCTTTGGTGGTCGCTTCGAGATCGCCGTGGATGGTCTTGTCGATGGCGAAGCGGGCGACTCCTGGGATGTCGGGGGGAGAGAGCGGCTGAACTTTGACTTCGAAGGTTCCGCGAGCGTGATGGGACATGGGGGTGATTCTAGCAGCCTTGTTTTGAGCGCGGCCGATTGGAATTTGGAGGACGACGGGAGATTTGATTCTCCCACTCAAGCCAACAGACGGCTTCGACACCCCAGCGACGAAGACCTGTCGCCGGGGACCCCGTTTGAATGGGCCACCCAGCCATCCCACATCTGGCGAAAGTGCGCGCTCAGATATGGGGCACCCCTTTCCGTGGCTCCTGGGGCAGAAGAAGAGGTGGTGGCGGTCGGCTGGAACTCGTCCCCGGCATGCTTGCGTAGTACTCTTAGTGCCCCGGAGGTTCCCATGCTCTGGTTCTACGAAGCTTTCTTTCCCGTGGTCTGGATCGCGTTCCTTGTCTACTGGAATATCAAGGCGGTTGGCGCCAAAGCCACTCAGCGTCTCGAACCCTTAATCTCGCGCATTCTCCGCCTGCTCGCCTTCGTGATTGCGATTGTTTTACTCTCGGTGCCTCGCATCCAGCTGCCCTGGCTTTATGTCCAGCTCTGGCCGTCTGGTCTTTGGCCGTTCTGGCTGGGAGCCGCTGTCACCGTCGCGGGCCTTCTTTTCGCCGTCTGGGCGCGCGAGCACCTGGGCAGGAACTGGAGCCGCTCCGTCACCATCAAGCAGGGTCACGAGCTGATCACCACCGGGCCCTATGCGGTGGTTCGTCACCCCATCTACACCGGCGTTCTGGGCGGGTTTCTTGGCATGGCGATTGCGGTTTCTGAGGTGCGAGGATTTATCGCTTTCGCCATCATGTTCCTAGCACTCTGGGCCAAGTTCCGCATGGAGGAGGAGTGGATGCGCTCCCAGTTTGGGGAGACGTATGCTGCGTATTCCCGAAAGACCGCCGCGCTGGTGCCCTACCTTCTTTGATCGCTCACCCTGAAGCGCGCTGCTCCCGGTCGGTGCGCACTGTTTCGTGGGGTCAAAGCCCTACGCGTCCACCGGGCGGGCTTTGCCCGCTTTGATAAAGCAGAACTGAGGACGGGAGATTTGATTCTCCCACTCAAGCCAACAGATGGCTTCGACACCACAGCGACGAAGACCTGTCGCCGGGGACCCCGTTTGAATGGGCCACCCAGCCCGCCCTTTGCGAAGCTTATTTGTCTTTTGCTTGTGCTTCAACGCGCTTTTTGAATTCATCAATATCCAGGGTCGTTTGACTATGAAACGGCTGGTTCTTCGATATAGACCAGAGTTCATTCGTTTGGTCGCGTACAGAGAAAACTATAGGGGTAGGCGATTGATCTATATTGTTGCCTGGAGCGGTTGGTCTGCCTTCGGTGTCTGCTGTGAACCGGAGGACCAAATCGGCGTCCTTTGCGTCCTTCACGATTTTGAATCGTCCCCACTTACTTAATGCTTCGCAGGCTTTGTCTGTGATCTGTGTGTACCCCGTTTGATTGTCAATGTACACGGTTTTTGCCGCTATCACGCTTGCCGGGAGTGGGGGATATTTGTCCGCCGCATACATCGGGGACACGACGAGAACGACGGCAAGAGCTATTGTTTTTGCTGCTTTCATGCAATCTCCCTTAGAGAACAATAATCCACCGATTTGCGCAACACCCTGAGTGTAACCAAACGGCAGGCGTTATTGGGGCCGCCATGATCAAGGAACAGATATCAAACCCGGTTCAGTCCGCCGCGCCACGGTGCGGACAGAGGAGCAGTCGCAAGACCTCGTAGTCGTGGCTCTTAGCTAGCAGGGGAATCCTTTGACAACAGCTGAAAGTGACGAAGTGAAACTCCGTCGAGTTCTGGAAACGGACCGGACCTTGGGGCACGATGGTAGGAGTTTAGACTCATGGGGGTGTTTGTGAGAGAGATCGTCGAACACCGAGGACGGGAGATTGGATCCTCCCACCCTTGCTTCGCAAGGATGGGGACCCTCGGTGGTTGTATGTCGATGGGGAATCTGTGTATCTACACTGTCGAGGGTGCCCCATTCTTCGCGCTTTTTGCGAAGGGTGGGTTTCACAAATCTCGATGTTCGATTTCTCGCTTTCGTGCTGTCCATTCTGATTCGATTTCCACCGTTCCGACTTCTCCTGTCGCGTAGTGACGGAAGCTCGACCACGGCCAGTCTTCGGGGTTGGTTACCAGCCCTCGGGCGACGGGATTTCGGTGCATGTACTCCAGCTTCTCCGAAACTTTGGTGTGGCTCCAGATGTTGAAGTCGTAATACCGGGGTAGCCAGAACTGAGGTTCGTTCGGACTCTTCAGCTTTCGCGAGGTCTGTTGTTTCAAGATTTGAATCGCGGAGTGCAACGACGTTTGCTTCGGTTCGCTTACCAAAAGATGAACGTGCTCGGGCATGAGCACGTATCCCGTGACCACAAATTCGTAGCGTTGCCTTGCTCGTTCCAGTTCCTGCTCGAAGATATGGTAGCCGTGGTGGTTGGCCAGCCAGGGAAGTCTTCGATAACAACTGAAGGTGAGGAAATGGAACTCCGTTGACTTTTGATAACGGACGAGGCCTTTGGGCACGATGAGGAAAGTCTAGCCTGTTGGGGCGGTTTGTGGATGGACGCGCACAGTTGAAAACCGAGGACGGGGGATTTGATCCACCCACCCTTCCGCAAAAAGCGCGGAAGAATGGGGCACCCTCGATGGTGGTGGGGTGAAGGTGGGCCACCCGTCCTACCGGCCAGATTCCTACTATAGGTAGATAACCTTTTGGAGAGGGTGCGTTCCTTTGACAACATAGGAGAACTTTTCTTGATATGCTATCAACGATGCGGGCAGTCTCGTCGCTGGCAAAGCCTTAGGATTGTCGAAAATAATAAACTCATATTCCATGCCCTGCGCATTTGAGAACGCATTAAACACGCCCAAGCCTCCTATATTCTCGAACCGATCCGTGGCGAAATAGCCGTCCTCGCCATAAAAACGTTTCTCGCCATATAACGCTGCTTCAACATGAACGAGCGAGTCGTGCAATGAGACATTGAGATCGTCGGACATTATCAAGAGATTTGGTTGCGTTGACAGGAACTTCGGGTAGGTTTTTTCGGAGGAAATACAACGATGAACGGCCTGCCAGTTTCCTACTGCCCCACCTTTCCACACCTCGTACTTGGATAGTTTTGCCAATCCAGCATCGAGTTGGGCAGGCGATAGTTCGCTTTCCCATCCCGGACTCTTTATCTCAACAAATACCTGTGAGCCGTCAGGTGTGCCTAGAAGGAACTCTCCTCGCCTGCCGTTCGCACCAAGTGGATCCCACTCGCCGATGCCGAAGCGGAGACTCCTGAAAAGATACGCGAGTCTCAGTTCATTGAGAGCCTTATCCCGCTGCCTGTCCTTTGATTCCAGGTTTGGTAAGAAACGCGCCAAATATTGATTCTGATTGGCGAAATGCAGCAGAGCGTCAAGCTCTTTTACATATGCATCGGGGCCGGGATACCCGCCCGTCCATGCGTCCGGATTGATCAGCTTTCGTGCTACAGGACCTAGTCGTAGCGCGCCCGCGCTTTTTACCAAAAGCCATCACCTCTACAACGCAATTCTATGCCTTCGACTATGGGCTGCGTTGGGCAGGTTGAGGCCTCCCAAATTACCCCTGACAAGGTGGCTTTTTCATTCTGGTCTTTCTTTACCGAGTCTCTTAAAGATCGCGTGGTACATCCACGGATTAGCAATTGTTCCTTTCCAGTTCTGTGACATAGGTAGAGCGGGCAGAAACGAAATCAACTCCCAGCCCTCTCTTCCCATCTCGTTCAGGTGTGAGTCGATTATGGTTCCACTTTCCGGCGAGTCAGTTATTTTCCCCCCGAAGGGAACCTCGTACTCGGTGTTGATCGTGATGACGCGGTATTCCCAGCGCATGAGGCATTCTAGTGGCCAAGTCAACGCGTCAGCAACACGCTCTTGGGGTGCGACTTGGCAGGGCCACTTTGCAATCTATATCTCAATCCAACGGTCGGTCGGTGTAGAGGGTTTTTCCGGCGAGGTATTGGATTTCCACCGCGCGGCTTCCTAATAGCGCTGCGACGTGGTCGTGGCTGTCTTCGGGGACGAAGAGGAAGTTTCTGGGGCCGGTTCCCCACATAATTACTAAGTCCTGATCAGTCAGGAATATCTTGGGGGCATCGGGGTAATAGGATCCCCAGATCATGGTGCTTCGGCGACCGTCGACTAATAGGGTTTGTCGGTTGGTGTAGAAGATGATCGAGGAACCGTCGGACTGGTCTCCGTAGAGGAGTAAGTGGTCTTCAGGTTTGGCGAGGTGGTTGATGGTGTCGGCCATGGGCTTGGAGGACATGAGCGGCTCGAAGCGGACGAGGGCGATGTGGGCGGCGATGAGGAAGACGGCGGCGGTGAATCCGACGGAGGTGGTGGCTTCGAGGTGGTGGCCGCGGCGGCGGAGGGTCCAGGCGAGGAGCGGGCCGACGAGGAAGGCCATCATGGCGATGATGGCGGGTTCGCGGAGGGCGGCGAAGGATGGCCCGGTGAGGTCGAAGACGTGGGCCATGGAGAGGGAGTATCCGGCGACTTCGCGATGGGCGATGGCGCTGCCGATGTCGGGGGCGGTGGGGATTCCGCGGGAGGTGAAGAGGCCGTAGCCGAGGGCGATGGCGGCGGCGACTCCGACGACGGCGAAGACGGCGTGGCACCAGGTGAGCCAGGCGCGCGGGGTCCCGGGGTATTCTTCAGCGCGGGCGAGAGACCCGGCGCCGAGGACGAGGAGCGGGAAGTAGGCGGGGAAGGTGTAGTACTCCTGATTGGTCGAGATGGAGAAGAAGATCAGGACGAAGGCGGCGTAGAGGGCGAGCAGCCAGTTGGTGCGGGTGCGGAATTTGGTTCGCGCCATGTGGCTGGCGGGGTTGACGAGGTGCGCTTTCTCTATATAGAAGTTGACGGTGCGGCCGCTGGTGGGGCGGACGTCTTTGAGCCAGTGTTCGCGGGTCTGCCAGGCGCGGAGGACGAGGACCGGCGCGAAGATGCTCCAGGGAGCGAGCCAGATGAAGTGGAGGCTCCAGTAGAGGTAGCCGGGGAGCTTGTTGTAGTCGTGCGGATAGCGGGTGCCGAGGAAGCGGAAGAGATGTTCGTTGAGGAAATAGAAGTAGAAGAAGCCGTGGACGTTTCCGGGTGAGGGAATGTTGCCGACGGGGTGGCCCTGGTCGGGGTTGCGAAGGCCGGCGAGGATGTGCCACGGGGCGGCGATGGCGAGGAAGAGCAGGAGTCCGGTGAGTGGGCGGAGCTCGCGCCATCGACGCCAGGTTCCGGTGAGGATGAGGTAGGGAACTGTGGCGGCGATGAAGAAGACTGGAGTGACGAGGCCTTTGGTGAGGACGCCGAGGGCGAGCGAGGCCCACATCCAGTAGATGCGCGCGGGCTTGCGATCTTCGAGGCCGGTGATGAAGAAGTAGAGCGCGAGCGCGGTGAAGAGGGTGAGCAGGACTTCTGGGATGAAGATGCGGGTGAAGAGGAAGGCTCCGACGCAGGTGAGGATGCCGAGGGCGGCGTAGAAGGCGGCGCGGTCGCCAAAGGCGCGGCGGGCCCATGCCCAGGCGAGGATGGCGCCGCCGAGGATTCCGAGGGCGAGCGGCAGGTGGGTGGCGAAGACGTTGTAGCCGAAGAGGCGGTAGTTGACGGCGACGATCCAGTAGGGGAGTGGGGCTTTTTCGAGGTAGCGAACGCCGTCGATGTAGAAGGTGACCCAGTCTCCGGTCTGGGCGATGTGTTTTGCGACCTGGGCGTGGGCGGCGTCAGCGTCGTCGAGCAGCGGGGGCGAAAAGAGCGCGGCGACGTGGACGGAGAGGAAGACGGCGACGAGCAGGATCCACGACCTCAGGGTGGAGAACTGAGTGAGGGGGTACTCCATCGGCGTGGTTTCGCTGGTGCGGGAGACGACGAAACGGCCGTTGGTGTGATGTCCTGGCATGCGGGTAGTCATGCGAGTGCCGCCTTTGAGCAGAATAGCAGTCTGGGGGAGGGTCTTTCGTCCCACGAAAGTTGCAGGGTGAGACCAAGGGGACCGGGCTGCGGTGATTTGTCCGGTTGCGAACAGGGTAGCGGCGAAAGTGAACAGTCGGCTTTGCGGTTGCTGTTCCGTTGATTCAATAGAATGAATAGCTTGGCGTGGATCGGGGATGGCCCGGTGACTGCTCTCGTATTGATGGGATTTTGTCTTCCCCAGGAGCCCCTCGATGCAAACGCTGCTACAAGACTTGCGATATTCCCTACGCCAACTGCGCCAGAGCCCGGGATTTACCGCGACAGCGGTGATTTCGCTGATGTTGGGGATTGGGGCGACGACGGCGGTTTTCTCGATCGTCTGGGCGGTTCTGATGAATCCTTATCCCTATGCGGCGCCGGACCGGATGGTGCACATGCGGCTGAAGACAAAGAGCAACGATAACCGGGGATTTGGGTTGACCGGGGCGCAGTGGCAGACGTTGCGAAAGTCGCCGGTGGTCGAAGATGCATTTGCCGAAGACGATTGGAGTCTAACAGTAACCGGGCACGATCTTCCCGAAGATGTGAACGCTGTGTATTTCACCTCCAACGGCTTCAACTATTTTGGCGTGCCCCCTGCATTGGGCAGAGGATTGATACCGTCGGATGCGATCGATGGTCAGGATCCGCAGCCGGTCGCGGTGGTGAGTTATAAGTTCTGGCAGCGGCACTATAACAGTGATCCTTCGGTGATTGGGCAGACAATCCAGCTGGTGCGCAAGAACTATACCGTCATTGGCGTGGCTGCTCAGCGCTTCGCATGGGGCGATGGCGATGTGTACCTTCCACTCAAGGTGACGCAAGATCCGGTGCCGTCGTACTACGTTGGACTGCGGCTGAAGCCGGGCGTGACGCATGAGCAGGCGAACGCGGCGCTGGGGCCTCTGATCCAGCAGTTTGCCAAGGAGACGCCGAAGCATTTTCCGACCGAGGCCTTTACGTTCCATGTGGTGGGGCTAAACGAAGACTTCGTCAAGCAATTGGGCGGGACCCTGGCTCTGCTTTTCTGTGCGGTCGCGCTGCTGTTAGCGATCGGCTGCGGCAATGTATCGATCCTGTTGCTGGCCCGGGGAACGGCGCGGCAGCATGAGTTTGCGCTGCGGGCTGCGATCGGTGCGAATCGCAGCCGGATTATCCGGCAGTTGTTGACTGAGTCGTTGTTGCTTTCGATGACTGGGGCCGCGTTAGGTGTTCTGCTCGCTTATAAGGGGTTGGCGATCATTGTCGGTCTGCTGCCGCCGTATTCGTTTCCCCATGAGGCGGCGATCCAGATCAATTTGCCGGTACTCGCTTTCAGCGTGGGGATCGCGTTAGTGACTGGGGTTCTGTTTGGGCTGTCTCCGGCGCTGCAATTGTCGCGGCCCGAGGTAAGCCAGGTGATGCAGTCGAGCACGCGCAGGATCGCAGGCGGCGTGCGTGGCAAGGCGACGAACAATGTCCTCATCGGGGCGCAGATTGCGCTGACGCTGCTGATGCTGGCAGGAGCGGGCGCGGCGATGGAAGGATTTCTGAAACTGCTGCATACGCCGCTTGGCTACGATCCGCACAACGTGATGTCGGTCGGAATCCCTGTGCATGAAAACACGTACAAGACGTGGGCGGAGCGGTCGGCGTACTTTGACTTGCTGATGCAGAAGGCGGGAACGGTTTCTGGCGTTGACATGGTGGCGATCTCGACTAATGCCACGCCGCCTTCCAATGGATATTCGGACAAGATCGAGATACTGGGGCAGGCGGCGCGCGACGATCAACAGGTCCGCATCAATTTTGTAAGCCCGGGCTACTTTCCGTTGTTGCGGATTCCGGTGCTTCAAGGGAAGATCTGGGACGAGACGGAGAACCGCAACGCGGCGCCCATGGTGGTCATCAATGAGACGATGGCAAAGCGATACTTTCCCAATGGGGATGCGCTGGGGCATTCGCTAAAGATGCCCAACCTGACCGACGCGCCACCTTTCAACCTGACCGCGCCAGACGCGAATGGATGGCTGCAGGTTGTCGGGGTGATCGCGGACAAGCGCAACGATGGACTGGAAAAGCCGGTTCTGCCGGAGCTGTTTGTGCCTTATACGCTGTCGATGCGGATGTATACGCAGATACTGGTCCGCTCGAAACAGGCGATTGCTCCGCTTTCATTGCTGCACTCGATCGCGGCGCAGGTGAACTCGGTCAATCCTGACCAGCAAGTCAACGGGCAGGTTCAGGATCTGGAGCATTGGATCAGCGGCCAGCAGGAGTGGCAACAGGAGCACTTGGTGGCGTGGCTCTTTGGCGCGTTTGCGGTGCTGGCGCTAGCGCTGGCGGCAGTTGGGCTGTATAGCGTGGTGTCGTATTCGGTGGCGCAGCGGACGAATGAATTCGGCATCCGCATGGCGCTGGGCGCGCAACGCAGCCATGTGCTGGGGATTGTCTTTGCGTTGACTGTGACGAGTGTTGGCGGCGGGATTGCTGCCGGGCTGCTTTTGGCGGTGGCGCTGAACAAGGTGTTAGGACATTGGGCTGCAGGGAGTGTGCGCGATCCGCTGATTCTACTGGCGGTGACCGCGTTGATGGGGTTTGTTGCGGCGCTCGCGTGCGCGATTCCGGCACGGCGGGCTTCGGTGGTGGATCCGATGGCTGCTCTGCGATGTGAGTAAGCGATAATTTCTGAGGCTGTTTGCCACGGGAGCAATCGATGCGAACGTTGCTACATGACCTGAAGTTTTCCCTGCGCCAATTGCTTAAGAGTCCCGGCTTCACGATCACCGCCGTGATTTCGCTGGCGCTGGGGATTGGGGCGACCACGGCGGTCTTCAGCGTGATCTACGCCGCGTTGATGAATCCGTTTCCGTATCCGGCCGCTGACCGGATTGTGCGCCTCACGGTGAAGGACAAGTCCGGCGAGGACCGAAATGTCAGCCTGAATAGTCCGCAAATCCAGCAGTTGCGGCAATCGCCGGCGGTCGAAGACCTGGTTGCCATGGACGACTGGTCGCTGACTTTGACGGGCCATGATGTTCCGCAGAATGTAGAAGCGATCTATCTCACCTCCAACGGCTTCAACTTTCTCGGTGTGCCGGCGTTGCTGGGGCGAGGCTTGCTTCCTTCAGATGCCGTCGATGGACACGATCCGCAACCGGTGACCGTGCTGAGTTACAAGTTCTGGCGGCGCCATTTCAACTCAGATCCAGGGGTACTGGGGCAGACGCTGCAACTCGACCACAAGAATTACCGGATCGTGGGCGTCGCCCCTCCGCGATTCACCTGGTATAACTCCGACGTGTATCTGCCGCTGAAGCTTGACCAGGACCCGGTGCCGATCTTCATCGTGAATTTTCGGCTGAAGCCCGGCGAATCGCATGAAGGCGCCGACGCGGCCTTGCAGCCGTTGATGGAACAGTTTGCCAAGCAGACGCCGAAGCATTTTCCGGATCATTTTCAAGTCCATGTGACGGGGCTGAACGATTGGGTGGTGAAGGAGATGGGCGCGACGCTGTACCTGCTGCTGGGCGGGGTCGCGCTGCTGCTGGCGATTGGGTGCGGCAATGTATCAATTTTGTTGTTGGCGCGGGGCACGGCGCGGCAGCATGAGTTGGCGGTGCGAGCGGCGATCGGCGCCAGCAGGGGCCGCATCGTTCGGCAATTGCTGACCGAGTCGTTGGTGCTCGCTGTGACTGGGGCCGCGCTGGGCGTTGCGGCGGCCTATGGAATTCTGGCCGGCATTCGCGTGCTGCTTCCTCGTTACGCCTTTGCTCCGGAAGTGGTGGTCGAGATCAATCTGCCGGTGCTTTGCTTCAGCGTTGGCGTGGCCTTGTTGACCGGTCTTGTTTTTGGACTCTGGCCGGCCTTGCAGCTCTCGCGGCCGCAAGTGGGCCAGATGATGCAGTCGAGCACCCGCAAGGTGGCGGGAAGCGTGCGTGGGCGCCGAACCCACAGCACGCTGATCGCGGGACAGATCGCGCTCACGATTCTATTGCTGGCAGGAGCGGGTGCTTCGATGGAGGGGTTTGCGCGGCTGATGCAGACTCCGCTTGGCTATGACCCGCACCATGTCATGTCGGTATTTATTCCGCTGCATGAAAACTCCTACACCACGTGGGCGTCGCGCTCGGCGTATTACGAGCAGTTGCGAGCGAAGGTGGCCGATACTCCCGGCGTGACAGCGGCGGCGATCTCGACCAACGCTACTCCGCCGAGAAACGGGAGGGAGATGCGCTTTGAGATATTGGGGCGACCGCCGGTCGAACAGCAGATGGGGTTGATTAACTTTGTGGGAGAGGGATACTTTCGTACGCTGCACATTCCGCTTCTGCAGGGCCGGCTATGGAGCGAAGCGGAGAACCACGAGGGCGCGCATGTCGCGGTCATCAACCAGACGATGGCGCGGCTCTATTTTCCGAACGGCGACGCTATCGGCCATTCGATCAAAGTACCCGGCATTGAGAATCGGCCGCCGATCGTGCTCTCGGCGGCTGATATTGCCGACACGTGGCTGCAGATTGTCGGCATTGTGGGGGACGATCGCGACGCCGGGTTGAGAGACCCGATCAGACCCCAGGCGTTTGTGCCGTGGACGCTCTGCATGTGGGAGTACACGCAGATTTTGGTGCGCTCAGACGTGCCTCCGGCGACGATGCTGCATACGGTCCAGGCGCAGTTGGCCATGGTCAATGCCGATCAGCAGACCGCCAACGATGAAGCCCATGACCTAGAGCAGTGGATTCGGGACGAGCCCGAATGGCAACAAGGTCATTTGATCGCCTGGATATTTGGGGGGTTCTCGGTGCTGGCTCTGGCGCTGGCGGCGGTGGGGCTCTATAGCGTTGTGTCGTATGCGGTGACGCAGCGGACGAATGAGTTTGGAATTCGCATGGCGCTGGGGGCACAGCGCAGCCATGTGTTACGAATCGTGTTTGCTTCGATGCTGGCGAGCGTGGGAAGCGGAATCGCGGCAGGGCTGCTGCTGGCGGTTGCGCTGAACAAGGTGGTCGGGCATTGGGCCGACGCCAGCTCTCGCAACCCGGAAATCCTGCTTGGCGTGACGGCGGTGATGGGTTTGGTGGCGGCGCTGGCCTGCGCGATTCCGGCGCGGCGGGCCTCGGTGGTGGATCCGATGGTGGCTTTGCGGTGTGAATGATGCTCACGTCTCAATTCGAAGCCTGGGTGTGCGCCCCGAGCATTTCGTTTCTCATCGTTGACAAGTTCCTGAGTCTATGTAAACCTATGCATAGGAATAAGAGGTATACATGAATTTCAAGGGTACACTGCCGACGCTGATCCTGGAATCCCTGGCGCAGGAACCTAGCCACGGGTATAGGATTGCGCAGAAGATCAAAGAGCGCTCGCAGGGAGTGTTGGATTTCAAGGAAGGCACTCTGTATCCCGCGCTTCACAAGTTGGAGAGCGAAGGGATGGTGGAGTCGTATGAGAGCGTGGAGAATGGCCGGCCTCGACGCCATTACCGCATCACCCGAGCCGGACGCGGGATGTTGGCAAAGGATCGCGCGGAGTGGCGGCAGCTTTCGCGAGCGGTGGGTACGATTTTAGGGGAGGCATAGCGATGAGCACTCTGGACGGATGGTTGGGTGTAGCGACGCGGGGTTTGGCAGCGGATTCGATTGCCCAGGTGCGACGCGAGATTGGCGAGCATTACGAATCGGCGCGGGAGGCTGCGATCACGGATGGAATATCCGCCGAGGAAGCGGACAGGATTGCGGTGAGGACTCTTGGCGATGCGAAGACGGCGAACTGCCAGTATCGGCAGGTGCTGTTGACTTCGGCTGAGGCGAGGTTGCTTCGCGAGGGTAAGTGGGAGGCGCGAGCGATTTGCTCTCGTCCGTGGCTGAAGTGGCTGATCATAGCCGTGCCGGTGGTGTTGGTGGAAGCGGCCGCGACTTTGTACTTCCACGGCAGACTTGACGTGGCGCGGGACCTGCTGTTTGCCGGGATCGGGATGAGTCCCTTATTTGCTGCGCTGTTGCTGCCAATCAACACTCCCTTGCGTGGGCGTGTATTCCGCTATGGGAAATGGATAGCGATGACCTTGGCGTTTGTGCTGCTCCTCGGGCCGGAGACGCTGAAGTGGTCGTGGCTGCTGATCTCGTGCATTTGGCTGATCGCGCGGACGGAATGGCCGCGGGCTTCGATCCGGCGGAAGCTTCCGGTGTCGGCCTGGCCGCGGCATTTGTATCTTTAAGATGCATTGGGAGGGGAGGATCGTGTCCATCGCCTCATTGAATTGTTCGTACCCGCGATTGGCACATGTACTCAATTAGTCCTCTCTTTCAATCCGGTGGCAAGGTGCTCCATAAAGGCCTTCGTACTGTCGAATATCTTCTTCGTTTGATCTGGCCCATATTCCTTTCCAAGATGGGCCGCGTCGTTGCGCCATGCGTCCTTTACGCTCCACAATAAAGCCGATGCATTACTGAGAAAGACGCGCCTCTGTCTGGATATCCGAAGTCGGCTATTTTTGAGTCGTTTGTCGATCTGCAAGATATATCCAGCCCAGGTTGAGGCATACTTGATATTCATCGTCCTCGCCAAGCATTTCATCGGACATTCCAACGCGCGCGAAAGATGATAGACCGTCGCATCAAATCGATCACAGGCGTAGCATTTCCCCGCTTCGGAAATATCATGAGCTGCACTTGGAAAAGCAGCTAGCACTTTATCGCCGAATGGATTCGCGTTGTAAAAATACGATGCTGTTCTTGGATCTAGCTGATAAAACAATCGTCGCCCAAGCTGATCTTCTATTCTGTTTTGAAGCTCGCCTAAGCCATTGGCGATCTCGATAGCGGTCGCTCCATTCGCAACATTTTGGATAATTCTAGCCACCTGATCTTCTGCGGAGTCCAGATAAAGCGCCCCTAAAGCATTCTTTAGCCCCCCAAACACGCTGGGGACCTCCGTTAAAATCTCCGGAGCGAACATATGCTGAGAGTGTTGTGGATGTTTTCTCTTAATCTCGGCTGCCACCGTCTCAAGCCATGAAATTTGCCTTGCAATCCCAACAAATTCGCGAGCGTCAAATTTGAGCAATTCGAGTAGGGACACTACCCCGGAGTGACACACCATCATCGCGCACCCCCATCATCGGGCAGCAGACTTGATTCGGCAAGTCTATAATTGACCAACTCTGCATTGATTTTTCTACTGTTTGTAGACCCTAGCTTCCCACGGCTTGAGGTTGAGGGTGGTGGTTTGTTGTTCGCTGCTTCCGAGGTTGGAAACCTTGAGCGTTCCGGCTTTTAGGTTTTCGGGGATGGTGTAGGTTGTTGCTGCTGCGGCGAAGTTGAGTACTACCAGATACTTCTCTGCGCCTAGCGTTCGGGTGTAGGCGAAGATGTTTGGGTTGGTTGGGTCGAGGTCTCTGTAGTCTCCGTAGATGAGGGCCGGGGACTTAGCTCTTAGCGCGATCATCTTCTGGTAGTAGTGATAGACGGAGTTAGGATCGGCTAACTCGTCCTTTGCGTTGATCTGGGTGTAGTTAGGGTTGACGGCGAGCCAGGGTTTGGGGCCGGTGGTGAAGCCGGCGTTGGTGGTGGCGTCCCATTGCATGGGCGTGCGGGCGTTGTCGCGGCTGGTCTTGCGGAGATCGGCTATGTAATCGGCGGCGGTGATCTTGCCGGTGAGGACTTCGGTCTTGTAGCCGTTTTTGACCTCGATGTCATCGAAGTCTTCGATGCGCTGGAAGGGGTAGTTGGTCATGGCTAGCTCGTCGCCCTGGTAGACGAAGGGCGTGCCCTTCAAGGTGAATAACATGGTTGCGAGTAGCTTGGCGGAGGGGACACGGTTGGCCGCAGAGTCGTCTCCGAAGGATGATACGAGACGCGGGTTGTCGTGGTTGGAGAGGAAGACGGTGTTCCAGCTGTGGATGTCGAGCGCTGCGTCCTGTTTGTCGTAGACGGCCTTGAGGGCGGGGAGGGTCCAGTCTTTCCAGTGCCGGCCATCGCGGTTGATGCGGACGGTGGCGAAGTCGAAGATCATGTTCAATTCGTGGCGGCGTTCGTCGACGAGTAGCGGGGTTTCGTCGAGGCTGATGCCGAGGGCTTCGCCGACGGTCATCACGTCATATTTCGACATGACGTTGCGGTTCATCTCCTGAAGATATTCGTCGCGATGCGGGCCGTGGGCGTAGATGGTGGCGACGTTTCGCATTTGATCGGGTGGGATGTCGGGAAAGGCCTGGTCTTTAGAGATGAGCGGGATGACGTCCATGCGGAAGCCGTTGACGCCCTTGTCGAGCCAGAACTTCATGAGGTCGTAGACCTCGTTGCGGACTTTGGGGTTGTCCCAGTTGAGGTCGGGCTGCTTCACGGCGAAGTAGTGCAGGTAGTATTCGTTGGTTGCGGGATCTTTCTGCCAGGCGGAGCCGAAGAAGAAGGATGGGTCGTTGTTGGGCGGGAGCTCGGCGCCGTTAGGGCCGGGTTTGCCGGGTCGCCATATGTAGTAGTCGCGATAGGGATTGTCACGGGAGCCGCGGCTTGGCCCTTTTCGGGATTCTAGGAACCAGCGGTGTTCGTCGCTGGTGTGGTTGACGACGAGATCGATGATGAGGCGCATGTGGCGCTGTTTGATGCCCTTGAGCAGGGCGTCGAAGTCGTCCATCGTGCCGAACTCCTTCATCACCTTCCGATAGTCGCGGATGTCGTAGCCGTTGTCGGCGTTGGGCGAGTCGTAGTGGGGGCTGAGCCAGATGACGTTGACTCCGAGGTTCTGCAGGTAGTCGAGCTTGGAAGTGATGCCGGGGAGGTCGCCGATTCCGTCGCCGTTGGAGTCTTTGAAGGAGCGGGGGTAGACCTGGTAGACGACGGCTTCTTTCCACCACTTGCGAGTGTAGCCGTTGGGGGTGGTCGAGTCGGATGTAGCGGCGATTGAGGTTTGGGCGTTGATTTTGGCTGGGACGACTTGGCTGAGCAAGAGAACACATAGTGCGGTCAGGATGGTTGATTTAGCTTGAGTTCGATTCAACGCGGTTGCTCCTATATTCCAGCAAATGGCGACTGGCTTCTGATCATCGACATTTCATCTTATTCTGCGAGTGAATGTCAGGGACATCGCGGATGTTAACGATCGCGCCCAGCTCGAGTCATAAGAACATGGTACTAACGCTTGCCCCGGTTAAGGTGTTGACCGCGTCTCCTATTTGTTCTAGGTTATAGAGGAAATTAAGGAGGAGCAGGGAATGAACGACAGAAGGATTATGGAACCGCAGGCTCATGAGCCGACGCGGCGGCAAGCGATTGCCGGTGTGGCCATTGCACTGGGTGGCCTAGCCCTGCATTCGACCAAGGCCCGGGCGGGAGCGGAGGGCGGGATTTCTCACACATCCGACGCCATTCACCAGGAGCCTGTTTTCACAGCGAGCCGCAAGCGCATCTACGACGCGCTTACCGACGCCAAACAATTCGACAAGGTAATACAGCTGAGTGGCGTCATGCAGGCTATGCACCTGCCCGACAAGCCCGCGGAGATCAGCCGTGAAGCGGGAAGCACGTTCAAGCTGTTCGGCGGGTACATCACGGGACGACAAGTGGAACTTGTGCCGAACGAACGAATCGTACAGGCTTGGCGAACAGGCAGTTGGGACCCGGGCGTCTATTCGATTGCCAAGTTCGAGCTCGTGGAGCAGGGTTCCGGAACTAAGATCATATTTGACCATACGGGGTTTCCCCAGGGAGAGGCGGAAGTTCTCGCTTCTGGATGGAAGGCGCATTATTGGGAGCCGCTGGAGAAACTACTGGCTTAGGCGGTTCGCATAGCGGCGTTCATCGCCGAGCGAAGATCATCGGCCACCGGGCGGGCGAGGTTTCTGCAATCCCACACAACATCGCAGTTGTCCTCGTGTACGTTCTTCCGTCTGCCGGCGCGAAGCGCCCGTCGATGACAGGCCTCTCATTCATTCCGATAGGCCTCAATAATCATGAATTCGCTCCACTTTTCCCCATCGTCCGATCCATCACCCCGCCAGGTGAAGTGTGTCGCGGAGTGATTCGTGTAAGTGGCGCGCGTATAGGCGTGGCCGCCGACTGTCTCTTTGAACGCATAGGTGATGGATTCGCCATCAATTCTGATACCGCCGCCCATCTCGTCCGATACGAGGTCCATCCAGTATCCAGAGAGTCCGTTGAGCCACTTTATGTTCCAGACCTTCCTGGCAGCATCGTAGGTGCGAAAGTTCATGCCGAGGACGATCAACTCTCCAGAGGAACTCATCATTCTGTATTCATCGGCGATGGCGTAGCCATCGAGGATGAAGCGGCCCAGCCATGCTGCTTCAAATGTCTGCCATGATCCATCGGGCGATTTTAGCTTCGCTTCGCACCGCCATTTGCCAATCAAAAAGGCAAACCGCGAAAGCGCAGCAGGGGCATTAGGATTGAGCCTACCGAATTCTTTAGCGATCTGCGTCATAGAACTGTCCTTCGCTGCGCTGAGCCATCTAGAGAACCGAACAACAGTGGGAATGCTGTGAGCAAGATGCTTCGCCGTGTCGGCTTCCATCCAGCATTCTGCTCCGACCACCAATTGGTCTTCATGATCACAGACTCCTCGCTCGATTTCTGCGAGTCTCGCAACAGTTCTTCGCACAACACTGCGCCGCGATGGAGACTGTTCGCGCAGAGCGGTCTGCTACTTCATCGGCGAAAAATCCGTTGGCCGCATGTACACGACGTCTATTTTTTCCACCGTTTTGTTGGCCTGCTCAGATTTAATCACCTCTTGAAACTCTGGATCGGCCCGCATAGCATCCCAGTTCTTTTTCGCTTCCTCCCGGCTTGAATGAGCCACGATGAAAATGAACGTGTTGTCCCAAGCGGGCGTATCCACGGGTACCCAGTAACCCACAATATTCAGACCATGTTTGGCGAGTAGCTTTGAAGTCGTATCGCGAAACCGTGACTCCAGTGCCTCCGCCTTGCCCGGCACGGTATGGTAAACGTGCATCTCAAAAACGCGATTGCTATCGGCCCTTACTTGAGTCACGTGCACCCAGCGGGCAGTCATGAGCGATCCAGCGACAAAGGAAAACAGAGCGATGGCGCAAATACTCCATCCATCAGTTTTCCAACCTTTGAATTGCCAGCGATTGAGCGTCATGGAAGTCTCCTTTTTTCATCTCAAGATTCAGTGGAATTTGGTTTCAGGACACCGAATGCCACCGGCGTCAATAGCACCGTTAGAGGACCCAGTGTTAGAAATCCGAACTCATACCACCACGGCACAGGTATGGCGCAAGCCTTGGCGATAATCTGGACGGCCACAGTAATCATCACGAAGAGGGCGAGGAAGACCGCTGTGCCAAAGCGAATTCGCGCAGCGGCACACCCGCCAATTGACGTGAATGCGAGAAACACAATCGGTGCCAGAACAACGAAGGCCGTTGGCTCAGGCGCAAACAACTTCGCGATCATGAAATCCGCAGCGAGTTTGAGCGTTCCCATGACGGCGTATACGCCCACAGCGGTACTCACGCTGATAAGCCAATCTCCATTTCGCAATGACGATCTCATGATGAACGGGATGGAACGACAGGCCTGGCCCCAGAACCATCGCGTAGCGGCAGATGCCGACGTAGCTTCGGCCCGAAGGTTGTATTCCTCGATGAGGTCCCCTAACAAAGCCTCTTGATATGGAGCCGGCAGGACGGTTTGGAAAAGGCGGCAAGCGAAAGCCGGCGGCGAATAGCGACTCATATCGTCCCCCAGCGGCCTTTTAAGTCGGCTGTCATGCTATTTAAGGTCTGTTGAGATATCTGCAGCGCACGATTGCCCGCGGCCTCGACTCGAAACATCCGCTTGGCCCGGCCCCCGCGCTCCGGCGTCGGGTCGCCGGTGGACGAACTGACGTACCTTTTCGCCTCGAGCCGCTCCAATGTCGCATAGACCGCGCCGATGGAGATATTGCGCCCGGTCCGTTCTTCAATTTCGCGCCGCACGATCATTCCGTGCGCACACCCATCCAGACGGACCAGTGCCAGAAGGATGATGTGCTCGAGCGACCCGAGAAGTTCTCCTCGTTTCATTTCCTCTAAAAGATAGAACAAATAGGACGAGCGGTCAACACCATAGGCGGGGCAAGAGGGGTTAGGGATTAGTGTCGTTGCTGGGTCATTGTCATCTTTCTCACAAGACAGTCGTGTATGGTGGGTTTTATAGAAGCCCATCAGGAATCCAGAGGTACACCCCTAACAAATGCAGACGTATGCGGCGATCGATATTGGATCGAATTCCTGCCGGTTGAAGATTGCGCGCGTGGTGCAGCACCGGCTCAAGGTGTTGCACGAAGACCGGGAAGTGACGCGGCTTGGCGCAAGTGTTTTTGAGAGCGGACTGATCTCGCCGCAGGCGATGGCCGATACGTTGGCGACGCTGAAACGTTTCTATCGCGCCGTGCAGGAATTTGGGGCCAACCAGGTGCGCGCGGTGGCGACCTCGGCGATGCGGGATGCGCGGAATGCGCGGGCTTTTCTGGCGTGGATTCGGGACGAGACCGGCTGGGAGGTCGAGATCATCTCCGGCCTTGAGGAAGGTCGGCTGATTCATTCAGGGGTGATGAACGGCGAGGAGTCCGCCGGCGGACATTGCCTGTTGATCGATGTGGGCGGCGGCAGCTGCGAGATATCGCTCTCCGAACACAGGCGCATCAAAGACACGGTCAGTCTGCCGCTGGGTGCGGTGCGGCTGACGGAGGAGTTTCTTCTCAGCGATCCACCGGAGCCTGCGGAGATTGCGCGGATGAAGCAGTTCATTGCCCGCGAGCTGCGGCGGGCCGAGCGGCGGAACATTGCCTCTCTGGTGAAGACGGTCATCGCCACCTCGGGGACGGCGGCGGCTCTAGCCGAGGCGAGCAAGTCGCTGATCAAGACGCGCGCTACCAAGGCGGCCGGGAAGAGCGCGGTGAAGGTCGATCCAAATCTAATTCCTACGCGCTCTGTCCGGCGGATGGCGGAGAAGCTGACCAAGATGGACGATGCCGCGCGCGCGGCGATACCCGGCATCGGGCCGAAACGCTCAGAGATCATTGTTGCTGGAGCGCATGTCTTCGCGGACGTGCTGGAGCGGCTGGCGCTGCCGGGCTTCTGCTATTCGCCGATGGGGCTGCGCGATGGAATTCTGGCGCAGATGCTGGCGGAGCGGGACGCGCGCGCGCCGGTGCATGAGGTCTACGAACGCGAGCGCTGGGAGGGAGTGTTCGAGACCTGCCTGCGGTATGGGGTCGATCCCAGGACGGCGGAGCCGGTGTGCAACCACGCAACGCAGCTCTTTCGCGATCTGCAGAAGGTGCATGAGTTGTCGCCGGAGTATTTGGTTTGGCTGCGCGCGGCGGCGATCTTGCGCGATATCGGCAAGTTCATGAACTACCAGGGACATCACCGTCACGCCCAGTACATCATTGCGAATTCGGAGCTGTATGGGTTTACTCCGTATCAGCGGGCGTTGACCTCGGCGATTGCGCGGTATCTGGGCAAGAGCCAGCCGATTGCATCGGGACGGACGATGCGGCAGATCCAGCCGGCCGATCATGAGCCGGTGAGACGGGCGGTGGTGCTGCTGAGGCTGGCGGTGGCGTTGAACCAGGACCGCGCCAGCGATGTGCTGCGGGTCAATGTGGGCGTCTATCCCAAGCGGGTGATTCTGTCGCTGACGCCGGGTCGAACCGGCGCCGAGCTGGAGTTATGGTCGCTTCGCAAAGAGGCGGACTACTTCTTCGAGGTCTTTCGCCGCGAGCTTTTGGTGACGCTCGAGTAGAGCGTCTTGAGCATTCGCGCATCGAGCAGCCAGAGCAGAGTTCCCGGGCGCCGGGTGCAATCGACCCGGGCGACGGCGCCTTTGCGCAGGCGGATATTCGCAAGGTCCGTCTTAGTGCCGGCATTGGCCGGCGTGTTCGCGATCAGCGAGGCGAGAAACTGCTGCAAGTTCGGATTATGGCCGACCACGAGCACGTTTTCGTGGACGGACAGTTCAGTGATGAGTTTGTGGAAGTCGGGGACCTTGCCAGAGAAATTCAGGGCCTCGGTAACGTGGATTTTGGCCTCGTAGCCCATCTCCATACCGACCATCGAAGCGGTCTGCATGGCGCGCTTGAGGGGGCTGGAGGCGATGACGTCGAAGTGGACATTGAGGGCGTTGAGACAGTTGCCGATGAGGATGCACTGCTGCTTGCCTTCCTTATCGAGCGGGCGTTTGGCGTCGAGGGCTTCATTGGTGCGGCGGGTGCCGGCGCTGGCGTGGCGAAGAACGTACAAATTCATGATTTTTAAGTGGCTTCTCTCTTGGTATGGCCTGCTGGCGACCGATCTGGCAAAGGCATGTCGGTGGTAGGCAGCCCTACTATTCACATGATTGTAACAATCGTAGGATGCGCTGAATGTTAATTCTTTATGCCCGACTCCAGGCGCCATACCTGAGTGACCAGCAGGCCGCCGAGGACGGGTTTCTGGCTGGTTATTGAGAAGCCATTTTGGCGAAAGGTGGATGCATAGTCGGGCAATCTTTGCGTTTTCAGGCCAGTGAAGATGCGGAAGGCACGGTAGAGCGTGGCGATAACGAGCCGGGAGAGTTTGGCGGCAGGCTGGGTTGCAGGGACGGCGAATTCGGAGACTAGCCAGGTTGTTTCAAAGCCGAGATGTGGCCGGATGCGTGCGAGCAAGACGGCCACTTCGTCGTCGGAGAGGCAATCGAGGAAGAAGTGGGTGACGATGAGGTCGTAGGGTGGGCCTTCGGGGGTGAAGGCGAGCGCATCGGTGTGGATGACTCCCAGGCGTTCGCGAGCAGGTTGGCCCAGGCGGAAGACTCTTTGCGTGAGCAGATTGAGCATTTTCATGCTGGAGTTGACTGCATCCACGGTGATATGGGGATTGGCGGCGAGGAGTCTGGCGGTGAAGCGTCCGTCGCCGTCGCCGAGGACGAGCGCTCGGCGGTGAGTTGCGAGTTGGTCGAGGAAGTAGAAGCGGCAGCGCTCGAGGTAGGGGCCGAAGCTGAGATATTCGAGCCAGCGATAGGGTCGGGCGATGGGGTCGAAGTTGGCTGGCCGGTCTGCCATCACATCAGGAACGGCAGAAACAGTAGCGGAGTCAGGAGCGCCAGGTCGGCGGCGATTCGCAGGTGCAGCGTTGAAAAATTATCCCGCTGGCGATCGATCAGGGTCAGGATGAGAGCTGCGGCGAGCGCGGCGAGGTAAATGGGAATCGTCTTTCTGAGGTTGGACGACCCGGAGCCAAATGTCAGCGCGACGACAAGAATCCCCAGGAGAAGAGAGAGCGCCGATGCTATCAGCCCGAAATGGTCTGCCACCCAATGGGTAGTGCTGTGGGCGTCTGGTGATTGTAGTTTTCCGGCTGGGGAGAGGTTTTCCCAGCGCTCGATGGCGACGCAGTTGAGCCAGCAGAGGGCGGCGAAGATGGCGACGGCGGGAAAGAGCGCGGCGCGGCTGGAGTCGAGTCGCGACCATGCGGGGACGGCGGTTGCGGCGGCGAAGACCACTCCGACGGTGACTTCTTTGGGTAGCCAACTGATTGCGCCTAACCGGGGTTTGTGCACGAGGACGAGGTAGAGCAGGGCCGCCGTGAAGAGAATGGTGTCTTCGTGGCGTGCGTTGGCGTTCATTCGGGCGAGGATCAGCCAGATCAGCGCGCCTACGGCAGCGACGGCGGCGGTCAGAAACGCTCTGCGGTGACGGAAGTGGAAGCGGTGTCTCTCGCGCAGCGGGGTGGGCGGGTCGGCGCGTGTTCCATCGAGAATGCGGTCGGCGACGTAGACGAGCCAGGTTCCGAGTGCGAGCAACAGCGGGGCGTATAACGGTAGGTCGATGTGCATGGCGCGGGAGAAAAACCATGACCAGAGCGCGGCGACGGTGGGCGCGTCGAGGCTGAGCAGATGCCAGCGTTCGAAGAGGCGTGGCCAGCGGGATGTGCGGAGGGCAGTGGATTCGCGGGGTTTAACGGAATCGACTACGGTAGACACTCTTTTATTGTAATTCGGTTGTTGGTGGAGACCTTTGGGATCGGTTCCTCCCACCCTCGATTGGTTTGGACGCTAAAGCTTAAGAGCGAGACTTGGGACATCTTGTCGAAGGCAAAAGATTTGGGACAACGCAGATCCTTCGACTGCGCCGCTTTGCGGCTCCGCTCAGGATGACATGTGGTTGTGAATCCCGATCCTACCTAGGCCTGGACGGCTTGGGGGATCGGGTCGCGTTGGATTGGGACCGGCTTCTTGCTGGCGCTTCGTGCCGGCGTTGGACGGCGCTTTGGTGTGGCGCGAGTGCTTGGCTTGGGCGCTGGAAGCAGCGGTTTCGGGATTTCGTTGACGGTGACTGTACCTTCGGCGAGCTGGATGAGGAAGCTTTGGGCGTCGAAGGGTGGGGCTGATTTGAAGGGTTCGATGGTGTTTGCGTAGTAATAGGCGCCGTCGGCGGCCTCGAGGCGTGCTTTTACGTTGTCGGCGAGGAAAGCGGCGAGGATTTCGTCGCGGAGCCGGGCGCGAAGGCTGGCGTCTTTGATGGGAAAGACGACTTCGCAGCGCTCGAAGAGGTTGCGGGCGAGCCAGTCAGCGCTGCCACAGTAAATCTCTTCTTCGCCGCCGTTGGCGAAGAAGAATATCCGGCTGTGTTCGAGGAAGCGCCCGACGATCGAGCGAACGCGGATATTCTCACTGAGGCCTTTGACTCCTGGGCGGAGGGCGGACATGCCGCGGACGATGAGGTCGATCTGGACTCCGGCGTTGGAGGCTGCGTAGAGTGCGTCGACGACGCTGGGCTCGAGCAGGGCGTTCATCTTGGCGATGATCTGCGCGGGGCGGCCGGCGGCGGCGTGTTCGGTCTCGCGATGGATCAAGCGGATGAAGGTTTCAGCAAGGGTGAGCGGTGAGACCAGCAGCGGTTTGTAGTCGTCGGATTCGGAGTGCGCGGTGAGATAGCGGAAGACGTTGTGCGCGCCGCGGGTGAGTTCCGGGTCGGAGGTCAGCAGGCTGATATCGGTATAGAAGCGGGCGGTGCTGGGGTTGTAGTTGCCGGTGCCGAGATGGGCGTAGCGACGGGTAATGCCGTCTTCGTCGTGGCGGACGAGCAGGGCGAGCTTGCAGTGGGTCTTGAGGCCGAGAATGCCGTGGAAGACCTGGACGCCGGCGTCTTCGAGGTTGCGCGCCCAGCGGATGTTCGAGGCTTCGTCGAAACGGGCCATCAACTCGACGACGACGGTCACTTCCTTGTTCTGCGCGGCGTTGACCAGCGCCTGGAAGATGGGAGAGTCGTTGCTGGTTCGATAGAGAGTTTGTTTGATCGACAGGACGCGGGGATCGGCGGCCGCGGACTGGATGAACCCCACCACTCCGTCGTAGGCGTCGTAGGGGTGGTGGAGCATGATGTCGCGGTGGCGCAGATCGTCGAATAGATCGGTGGCGCGGCGGCTGAGGCGCATCTCACGGGGCACAAAGGGCTTGAATTTGAGGTCGGGACGATCAGTGTCGCTGTAGAGGTTCATCAACCGCGAGAGGTTGACCGGGCCGTCGGTGCGGAAGACCTGGCTGTCTTCGAGTTCAAAGTTGACGCGGAGCCGATCGATGATCTCGGGATCGGCGGACTCCTCGATCTCGAGGCGCACGGCGTCGCCTTTGCGGCGGTTATGTAGCTCGGAGCGGACCGTCTCGAGCAGATCGCGCGCTTCTTCCTCCTCAAAATAGAGGTTGCTATTGCGGGTGACGCGGAAGGCGGCCTTGGAGAGGATTTCATAACCGCGATACATTCCGGCGGCGAAGTTCTCGATGAGGTCATGCAGAAACATGAAATCGTGAGTGCCGACGCTTGACGGGAGCGAAACCAGCCGTGGCAAGGCGCGGGGTACGGTCACCACGCCGAGCAGGGAGTTTTGTGCGCCGGCCCCTCTGCGCTTGCGCTTGAGCAGCAGAGCCAGGCAGAGAGCCTTGTTGATGACCCGGGGGAAGGGATGGGCCGGGTCGAGAGTGATGGGCGTTAGCAGCGGGTCGACTTCATTCTGGTAAAACTCGCTGGCGTGGAAGCGAGCGGGCGCGTCGAGCTCTTCCCACTTGAGTACGCGAACTCCGGCAGCGTGGAGGTCGGGGCGCAACTGGTTGTTCCAGCAGCGGTATTGGTCACGAACGAAGGAATGGACATTTTCGCTGAGGTTGTCGAGGGACTCCTGTGGGGTGAGGCCGTCGAGACGGGGCTCTTTGTAGCCGTCTTCAATCCGTTGCAGGACGCCGGCGACGCGGATTTCGACGAATTCATCGAGGTTGCTGGCGGTGATGGCGAGAAACTTGACGCGTTCGAGCAGGGGGTTGGAGCAGTCTTGCGCCTCTTCCAGAACCCGGCGGTTGAAGGCCATCCAGGATTCATCGCGGCCAATTACCGGGGCTTCGGGACGGGCGGTTGCTTTCGTCATAGGCGTCAGAGGAACCGTGGCTGACTACTTACGATAAACGATTGCGCGGGACTTGGCACCAGCATGGAGCCACGCGCGGTGCGTGGGGCGTCGCGGGTATCGCCTTGTGCAACCGATGGGATACGATTTCATTAGATTTACCTGCCGCTTTTTTCAAGTCGTTGGGGCAACCCATTGCATCCAAAGAGGGACATTGAGAGCATTACCAGAATTAGTCTGTGCCGATGAGGGTGGCGGACCGCTGCTTTTATTGGGAAAACGCCGCGAACGGCTGAGTTTGCCTCGCCTGAAATCAAAGTGCCCTGGCCTGAAGTCAACATGCTCTGAGAGACTTGCGAATGGAAAGTTATTGTTTGGCTGATAAAGGGAGAATTCTGCGCTGGATTGCCGGGATATCTTCGGTGGCGATGATGGCGACTACCTTGTCAGCGCAGGGGCCGCCGGCAAGCGGCACGTCGTCGCCCGGAACTCCGTATCAGCCATCGCAGCAGGCGCCGTCGTCGAGTTCGTACCAGGGCAGCGTGGTGGACGGGAAGGCCACCGCCGACGTGCTGCGGCTTACGCTTGACGACGCTATTCAACGCGGGTTGAAGCACAACCTGGGGTTGATTCTTACCAGCCAGAACCAGCAGTCGGGGAGCGGGCAGCGGTTGCAGGAGCTGCAGGGGCTGCTGCCGACTGTGGATGGGACCTTCAAGGCGGCTGTGGCGGAGACCAACCTGCAGGCCGAGGGTCTGCGGATTCCGGGGTTTCCGGCGATCATTGGGCCTTATGGGTATCAGGACATTCGCGGCACGCTGACATGGTCGCTGCTGAACATTACTTCACTGAGGAATTATCTGGCGGCGAAGCACAACTTCACGAGCACACAGCTTTCAGTGCGGGACGCGCGTGACCTGGTGGTGCTGACGGTCGGGAACGCCTATCTGACGTGCATTGCGGATGCGGCGCTTATTGCGAGCGATGAGCAGCAGGTGGCCACGTCGAAGGTTTCGCTCGATCAGGCGGTGGCGAACCACGAGGCGGGGACTTCTCCCCTGCTGGATGAGCTGCGGGCACGGGTGGATTACCAGACGCAGCAGCAGACGTTGATTTCAGCGCAGAACCAGTTCGAGAAGGACAAACTTGCACTGGCGCGGGCGATCGGTCTACCGCTGGAACAGAAGTTTACCCTGACCGATCAGGCTCCATTTGCCGCGCTTGACCAACTCGACCTGAATGCGCTGATCAACCAGGCTGAGGGTACCCGGAGCGATTTGAAGGCGCTAGGTGAACAGGTGCAGAGCGCCACCGAATCGAAGTCGGCGGCGACTGCGGAGCGGTTCCCGACCATTGACTTTGAGGGAGATTACGGCGATATCGGCGTGAACCTGAGCCATTCGCATGGCACGGGCGATGCGATGGGCACGCTGACCGTGCCGCTTTTTGAAGAAGGCAAGCTGCGCGGCGACTCGCGCATCGCCCAGTCGGCGCTCGATCAGAAGAAGGCGCAATTCAGCGATTTGCAGGGGCAGATCAGCGCCGATGTTCGCGACGCGATCCTGGACATCCAATCGGCAGCAGAGCGAGTTACGGTGGCCGAGAGCAATGTGAAGCTGGCTGCCGAGGCGCTGAGCGAGGCGCAGCAGCGCTATGCGGCCGGGGTTTCAGATAATCTTGCAGTCTCGCAGGCGCAGCAGTCGGTGGCGCAGGCGAACACTCAATATGTGAGCAGTCTTTATGAACACAACGTAGCCAAGTTGTCGCTTGCCCGCGCGCTCGGGCTGGCCGACCGGAACTACAAGCAATATGTCGGAGGTAAGTGAACGTGGCGGACCAGAATCCAGCAACCGTCGTTGACGAGACCGAAAGCGACGAACAGCCGAAACAGAAATCAGGGAAGCACTTTATTGCGATCGGCGTGATCACCGTGCTGGTGGTCGGCGCACTGCTCTTCTGGTGGCACTCGACCTTCTATGAGGACACGGATGACGCGCAGATCAACGGTCACTTGATCCAGATCAGCGCACGCATCGCGGGGCAGGTCATTAAGGTATACGTTGACGAGAACCAGCAGGTGAAGGCAGGCGACCCGATCTGCGACCTCGACCCGAGGGACTTCGAGGTTGCGGTGCAACAGGACGAAGCGAACCTGCAGGCGGCGGAGGCGGCTTTTGAGGCAGCCAAGGTGAATGTGCCGATTACCGGGATCAATACCGGAAGCACGTTGCGGTCGACCTCCTCGGACGTCGAGGGATCGGAGGCCCAGGTTGCCGCGAGCCGACAGCAATTGACAGGTGCGATTGCGCAGATCGCCCAGGCCGACGCCAACTACACCAAGGCAAAGCTCGATCTGGAGCGCTATAAACCGCTGGTGGAGAAGGACGTGATTTCGAAGCAGCAGTGGGACCAGGCGGTCGCGACCGCCGACGCCGACAAGGCGGCGCTGGACAATGCCAAGGCCAACGAGGCGGCGGCACGGGCCCAGGTGAAGGTCTCAGAGGACCGCGTGAAGCAGGCGGTGGCGCAGTATCAGGGGGCGCAGTCAGCTCCGCAGCAAGTGGCGGCTCAGAAGGCCAAGGCGGACCAGGCGGCGGCGCAGGTTGAGCAGGCCAAATCGCAGTTGGAGCAGGCCAAGCTGAACCTTTCTTACACCAAGATCATCGCTCCGGAGGCGGGGATCATCACGCGCAAGAGCGTGGAGATCAACCAAAATGTGAGCGTAGGCCAGAACCTGATGACGCTGGTCTCGCTGGACGACATCTGGATCACGGCGAATTTCAAAGAGACCCAGCTTCGCCACATGAGGGCCGGGCAGACTGGGGAGATTTCGGTCGACGCCTACGGCGGGCGAAAGTATGACGTAAAGGTGACCCAGATTGGCGGCGCGACGGGTTCGGTGCTGAGCCTTTTCCCTCCGGAGAACGCCACCGGCAACTACGTCAAGGTGGTTCAGCGGGTCCCGGTGCGGCTGGATCTGGTCGATCCGAAGAAGGAGAACCAAGACCACCTGCTACGGCCAGGATTGTCGGTTGAGCCTAAGATTCGGGTGAAGGATTAGAGGAGAATTCTCGGTGAATCCTGGACAATTTGGAACGCCTTTGCCCTTGGAAAGCATCTAAAGATACCGGAGGAAGTTAAGTATGAGCGCGACCGCCGTCAAGGACCATTCCGGTAAGACCACGAAGTCCGATTTGATTACGCCTGAGTGGCATCAACACGCAAAACCGATCCAGAAGTTTGGCACAGTAATTCCGGATTTGCCGATTGGGCTGGAGGTGAATGTTCGGCTGGAAGTGACCAAGCGGCTGAACCTGTTACTGGCCGACACTGAGACCCTGCGGGACCTGTACAAAAAGTCACACTGGCAGGTTGCGGGGCAGACTTTTTACCAGTTGCATCTTCTTTTCGACAAGCACTTCGGCGAACAAGCCGAGCTTGTCGATACCATTGCGGAGCGGATCCAGATACTCGGCGGAGTGAGCATAGCTCTGTCGCAGGACGTCGCCGAACACACCCGGCTGGAGCGTGCTCCGCGGGACCGTGAAGAGGTGCCGGTGATCATCAGCCGGCTGCTCGAAGCGCACAACTTCATTGCGAAAGAGACGCGCGACTTTGCTCACCGGGCGGCCGACCTGGGCGACGACGGAACCAACGACATGCTGGTGAGCCAGGTATTGCGGACGAACGAGATGCAGATCTGGTTCATTAGCGAGCATCTGGTGGAGATGCCGCTGACGCACGCGAAGTAACAGGCTCGCGTCGCGAGTTTAGAAAAAGCTGTTCAGGGCCGGACGATTTGTCGTCCGGCCCTTTTGTTAGAGCAAATCAGTAAAGCCTAAAAGCAGGAGTGTGAGCACTTACTTCTTCGGAAACGTCCTTCTCACCGGAGGTAATCGCATGCCGAAATACTTCGCAGTTGCTCTCGCTCTGACAGTCTCGTCCGTGGGATTTGCTCAGTCTTCAGCTCATAGTTCCGATTCTGGAATCAAACACTATCGCCTTACGTTTGTAGTCGATTCCAGCCAAGGCGAGGCCGAGAAGCAAAGCTTTATGCTTGATATTCCAGTTGCCCCAGGAAAGATGAGCGCAGCACGCGCAAACCTAATGTCAGCCAGCGAAGGCGACACGCAGTCGGTCGTGCGGCAGATTTTAGAATGCAGCAATGTTCACGCATCCGCTAAAGGGGTAGGACTGCATATCGCATGGCAATCTGATCGTGAAGCGCCAGCGATTCCAGGCGTCGTTTCAGCAAGACACCAGCATGGAGAGTTTCAACGGACTGTGGACTTGCAGCTTGGTATGCCCACAGTGGTAACAGAGGAGATGCATTTTAGGGTCCTCGGCAACACTGATCCCGCATTGGCTGAGAAGTTGAAGCAGCCGGCTCCGACGATCACCGTGACAGTGGAAGCTCTGTAGGGTCGATCTTATGTTGAGGTATCGTGCGCGCTTTGCCGTGCTCCGGCGAAGCCGCTTTATATTGCTATCCGCACCGTTTTCGTCGGGACGACATCTATATTGGGTAGTAGGCCGTCTTCCGTGTCGCCCCGACGCCCTGACAAAAACTATCGCCGCGAACAGCTAACGATTAGCGGTGTCTTGCCAGGGACTTTTCTGGACAGTCAATTTTCTGGGAAGATGGTCTGAGTCTGGGGACCTTCGATGCCGCTCGCTCTCGATTTCTTTATCCATTACGGTTATGTGGTGCTGTTTGTCTGGGTGCTCGCCGAGCAGTTGGGCATGCCGATCCCGAGCGCTCCACTGCTCGTTACCGTGGGCACCCTGACGGCGACGCATAAGCTGAATCTGCCACTGGCGCTGCTGACGGTGCTGATCGCCAGCCTGATCAGCGATACGATTTGGTACCAGCTGGGCAAACGCTTTGGGGGCAGAGTGGTGCGCATGGTTTGTCGGCTTTCGATGGAGTCCTCGACCTGCGTTCGCCGGACCGAAGACTACTTCACCAAGCATGGGCCGAGCGCTCTGCTGCTGGCCAAGTTCATCCCCGGATTGGGCACGGTGGCTGCGCCGATCGCCGGCCAGACCAGCATGAAATACCGGACGTTTGTCGCTTACGATTCTGGGGGCATTCTGTTGTGGTGTCTGGGATATATGCTGGTGGGCCGCTTCTTTGGCGATGTGCTGAAGAAGCATCCCGAGGCGCTGGCGTGGGTCGGGCACTTTTCCGCGACGCTGTTCGTTCTTGCCGTGCTCGGGCTGCTTGCTTACCGGGTCTGGAAGCAGCAGGCATTTCTGAAGCAGGTGCGTACCGCGCGGCTGGAGCCGGAGGAGCTGAAGCGGATGCTCGACAGCGGCAAATCGGTCTTCATCGTCGACCTGCGCCATCCGCTCGACTATTTGCCTGATCCGCGGGTGTTGCCGGGGGCGCTGCGGCTCACGCCCGACAAGCTGATCGAGAACCAGAACGAGATTCCGCGCGACCGGGACATTGTGCTCTATTGCACCTGCCCAAGCGAGGCGACTGCAGCCAAGATGGCGTTGAATCTGCGCAAGCTGGGAATCTACCGGGTGCGTCCGCTGCGGGGCGGCTTCGATATGTGGAAAGCAAAGGGATTTCCTTTGGAGGAGATTCAACCGGCGGCGATGAGTACATAGGACCGCCACCACCGCGGGTGCTCAAGGACTTATCGCGCGAGGCGGGCGCCCCTCCGCTGTGCTAACTTCGCCATATTGCAGTTCATCTGGAAGGATGAGGAATACCCATGGCCTGGACCGAGAGCTACCACTGTGATGTTTGCGGCAGGGCGCAAAACGAAGACGAGAACGACTGGTGGCTGGCCTGGACGGAGACGATTTCGCCGACGCCCAACGAGCCCAAGCAGCCAGTAATGCGGATCACGCCGTGGAGTCTGCTGCTCTCGCATAGCTCGGATGTGCACCACCTATGCGGCGCGCGATGTGCGCAGACTGCGCTTGACCGATGGATGACGCCGATTCATGAGAGGCTTCGCGCCGGTGAAGTCGCAGCCGCATCTAAAGAATACGATCACACTCCAAGCGCCCGAGCCGGAAGCTGATCGTTTCGCCACATTTAATTCCCCCAATCGAGAAGCCGGTGCACCCTCGCGAGACTGCCGGAAGGTTTCTGTCTCCTTTAAGATGAAGTGTTGATATCGAGAAGGGCGGCAGCGTGGCGCACGACGATCTGCGGGACTGGGTCAAGGTCCTTGACAAAGCGGGAGAGCTGAAGCGGATTCGCGAAGAGGTCGATCCCATTCTGGAGATCGCCGAGATTACCGACCGGGTTTGTAAGATTGGGCGGCAGGTGAAGAGCGGGGCGGGAACGGGAAAGTATGCGCCTGGTGGTCCAGCGCTGCTCTTCGAGAAGATCAAAGGTTATCCCGGTTCGAAAGTGCTGATGAACCAGTTCGGCAGCGAACGGCGGATGAAGCTGGCTCTGAATGTGGATTCGCTGGATGAGATCTCGGGGCGGATTCGGGAGTTCATGGAGATCAAGTCTCCTGAAGGCATGCTGCAGAAGCTGAAGATGCTGCCGATGCTGGCCGAGGTGGGCAAGTTCTTTCCGAAGACCATCGCCGCGCGCGATGCTCGTTGCAAAGAAGTGATCCTGCGGGAAAACTTTAGCGTGCTGAATTTTCCGGTGCTGCAGTGCTGGCCGGGGGATGGCGGGCGATTTATTACTTTGCCGGGCGTGATTACGCGGGATCCGAAGACAGGAAAACGCAACATGGGCATGTATCGGATGCAGATCTATGACGGGCAGACGACGGGCATGCATTGGCAGCGGCAGAAGATTGCGGCGGAGCATGTGCGGCAGCGGCTGCGTGCGGCGGCTGCCGCAGAGGCTGGTGGCGATCCTGTAGCGGCCCATGTTTCGGCTATGGCGGCGACGGCTGGCGGGACGCAGAACCTTGGTTCGTCTAGCGTTGCTTTCGGCAAGCTGACCGACGAGCGGCTGGAAGTTGCAGTGGTGATTGGCACCGATCCGGAGACGACTTTTTCGGCGATCGTGCCGGCTCCGCCCGAGGTTGAGGAGTTTGTGATTGCGGGATTTCTGCGGCAGAAGCCGGTTGAACTGGTGCGATGCGAGACGGTCGATCTGGAGGTTCCGGCGCATGCTGAGATTGTTCTTGAAGGCTATGTGCGGCTGGATGAGCTGCGCAGCGAGGGGCCATTTGGCGACCATACCGGCTTTTACACGATGGAGGAGGAGTATCCGGTCTTTCACATCACCTGCATAACTCACAGGCGCGATCCGATTTATGCGGCGACGATTGTGGGGAAGCCTCCGATGGAGGATGCGTGGATGGGGAAGGCGGTCGAACGCATCTTTCTGCCGCTGATGAAGATGACCTTGCCGGAGATTGTGGACATCAATCTGCCGGTTGAAGGCGTCTTTCACAACTTGATGATTGTTTCGATTCGGAAGTCGTACGCGGGCCAGGCACGCAAGGTGATGAACGGCATCTGGGCTCTGGGGCAGGCGATGTTCACCAAGTGCATCATCGTGGTCGACGAAGATTGCGATGTGCAGGACATTGGCGAGGTGACGCTGCGGGTGACGAACAACATCGATCCGGAGCGGGACATTCAATTTACCCTGGGGCCGATCGATTCGCTCGACCATGCGTCAAGGATGCCTAACTACGGAAGTAAGATGGGCATCGATGCGACGACGAAGTGGGCGGCGGAGGGGTTTATGCGGCCGTGGCCGGCGATGCTGGAGATGGACAGGGCGACGAAGTCTCAGGTGGACGCTATCTGGAAGAAGTTGGGGATTGATTAGTGGGGTATTTCCTTGGATCCGTCTCGAAAGGCTTGCATTCGTGACAACGCAGGTCCTTCGACTCCGCCGCTTCTCCACCCCAGCGAGCAAAGGAGGCTCTCCGGGGGCCCCGGATTTCGCGGCTCCGCTCAGGATGACAACTTCGTGGTGGCGATTGGCTTCCGCTATCTTGGGGATTTGGCTCACGTGCTCCCTCGGTTTGCGGGCGCAGGTTATTGACGGCTTTGCCTGGGTTGATATGAAGGGCGACGCCAAGACTGTCGATCGGATCAACTACCTTCTGGGAAATAAGCCTTATACCGCGATTCGGGAGATTGGCCTGGTGGGCCAGCAGGCGTTGGTGATTACGACGCTGCGCAAGGACCCGACGGCGAATCCTATGAACGATTCGTTTACCGCTTATGGGGTCTCGCTGCACGATGGTTCGGTTGAGGAGTTACTTGACGGAACTAACCTGAAGTACATCGACTGGCAGAAGTTTTATGACTATGACAGTCCGGAGTTAGTCGCTACTTATGACGACTGCGCGCAGTGCAAGGCGACAACCTTTCTGACTGCCTTTTATATCGACCGCAGGACGAGGCGTTGGGGTGCGCGATGGCGCAGGGAGGTTGCCGGTGCTCCGCTGTATTCCGACGACCCTGCGAAAAATTATGTCTATGCGCTCTTCATGAACGTCGATCAGCGGGTGGTGCTGGATACGTGGGTGTCGTATCCGGAGCAGAAGAAATCGAGCCGGGGCGGGGAATTTCTCTTTGAGTACCGCATTGACATTCCGAGCGACCAGGGGAGTTCGCGTCCGCTGACGGGGCGGGATGTGCTGCCGGCGAAGCAGCGGCTCTGCGCGGGGCAGAATGTGGTCTTTGGGATTGCCGGCGGACAGGATAGTGGGGCTTGCAAGGATTTGGTGGGGAAGCGGAAGTAGTTCTTTAAGTGCAAAAGACCCAGGTTAGCTTCTCCACCCCCAGCGACGAAGACCTGTCGCCGGGGTCCCCGGTTCGCGAACCTGGGGCACCCGGATCGGTTCGATATTCAGTTTCGTTGCGTTCGGCTAGTCGGCGGTGCGGAGTTCTATCGAGACCAGATTGTGGACCGAGCGAGCGGGGCGTTTGTCTTCGGAGACGACCAAGCGAAACGGGCCGTCTTTGTCGCCGATGGGCTTGCCGTCCATGGCGTCGGCGATGATTACGTCTCCGGGATGGAAGCTGGGGTCGGTTTCGGCGAGTGCGAGGACGGCTTTGTAGCCGTCGCTGCCGGTGGCGACGATGTATTCAGAGAGGCCTTTGCCGCGGAGTTTGTCTCCCGTGGGCGCTCCGTATTTGGCGAGCAGGTCGGTGAGCGGGACTCCGGAGTAGGTTTAGTCGGCGTTGGTGTGGACGTTGTGGAAGGTGACGGTCTTGTGGGGGAGCTTTGCAAAATCCTCAAGTTTCAGCACGCCAACCGTGCTGTGCTCCACGATAAGAACTAATTGATGTGGATCGGGAGTCACCTGGACCGTGCTCCCGCCGCCCACTACAAGGGAAAAGTCTACAGCCTGATTTCCTGAGGCCGCGACTTTGATTTGCTTGCGAAAAGGAACGAAACCCGGAAAGCTGGCGATAATGTCGTAGTCGCCGGGCGCAAGACTCGCGATTGCCTTGCCCTCGCTGCTGGTAGTAAGGGTCAGTTTCGATGCTTGAATCTCGACCTTGGCCCCAGGAATTTGCGCTCCGGCGGAATCATGAACGCTGATGGCAACCGATATAGGGTTCTGGTTTCCTTGAGCTAGCCCCGGTACGCTCGCGAGGGCTAGAACCAGAATGAATGTGCAGGCCTTCGAAGGTGGCATGCCTACAGGCTACCAAGGCTCTTTCAGCGCGACCGCTCCGCTGCGGGGTCTTGGGCCGCGGCCGAGGGGTTGGCGGACCCCGGTGAGGGGCCACTTGGGTGGTTCCTGGTTTGGTGGTGTGTGGCGGAAGAGCTTGTGGATAAGTGAGGAGAGAAAGTTGGCGAGCCATGGCTCTTTCTGCTCTTTCTCTTCATGGCGATGGCGACGGAGGATTTCGGCGGCGACTTCTTTGGAGGGATCGGGTGAACCGCTGGAGGTCGTCCAGTAAATCTGGGGTTTGCGATGCATAGCAACCTCCCGAAACAGCGACTTCTCAAAACTGACAGGGGCTGGGACTGACGAGAGCTTCGCCCTTAAGTATACTGGCTTCATGTCGATTGTGCGCAACATCGCTGGCATCGCCAAGGGCATGAGCATCACCTTCCGGGAGATGCTACAGCCGACCGAGGTCGAGAACTATCCGGACGGCAAAGGCCCCAAGAGGGGAGCCGTCTTCGAGGACCGTTTTCGCGGTGCGCATGTGCTGCAGCGGGACGAGAACGGCCTGGAGAAATGTGTCGCCTGCTTCCTGTGTGCGGCCGCGTGTCCGTCGAACTGCATTTATATCGAGGCGGCGGAGAACACCGAGGAAGTCCGCATCTCGAGCTCCGAGCGCTATGCCAAGGTCTATAACATCGACTACAACCGGTGTATTTTCTGCGGTTATTGCGTGGAGGCTTGCCCGACCGACGCGATCACCCACGGCCACGGGTTTGAGCTGGCGACGCTGAACGCGACCAACCTGATCATGCGCAAGGAAGATATGCTGTCGCCGACTTTTGCCATGCCCGGCAGCATAGCGGTGCATTCCGACTCGGTGAAGTGAAGTCCGGCGCGCTCATTCTTGAAGCTAGGCTCTGATTATGCAAGTTAGCCCCGTTCTACTCACGGCCCGCCAGCGTATCGCTGTGGCGCGGCGCATCGTTATCAAACTTGGCACCAACGTGATCATTCGCGATGACGGCGCTCCGGCTGTGGGGTTGATTCATGGGCTGGTCGAGTCGGCGATCAACCTTCGGCGCGAAGGCCGAGAGGTCATCTTCGTTTCCTCGGGGGCAATCGGACTGGGTGTGCGGCGGCTGGGCATGGATGCATCGCCGAGTCAGCTTGCCATGAAGCAGGCTTGTGCGGCGGTTGGGCAGAGCCAGCTGATGGCCCTCTATGAGAGCGGGTTTCAGCACTTCGATGTGGCTACGGCGCAGATTTTGCTGACTGAAGACGACTTTGTCGATGCGGTTCGATACTCCAACTTGCGGGCGACGCTCGATACGCTGTTGAATCTTGGCGTAGTTCCGATCATCAATGAGAACGACACAGTTTCAACGATTGAGTTGGAGCGTGACGGCGATGACGCCGTATCGCGAGAGAGCGAAAGAATCTTTGGCGATAACGATAAGCTTTCGGCGCTAGTGATGACGAAGGTGGATGCCGATCTGTTGATCCTACTATCGGATGTGGATGGGTTGTATTCGGGACATCCGACTGATCCTGCCGCAGAGTTGATTTCCGAGGTGAATGCGATTACTCCCGAACTGGTCGCTGCGGCTGGCAGCGCGAATGGGCGTGGCCGCGGAGGGATGCTGACCAAGGTTGAGGCGGCGCGGATGGTGATGGATGCTGGTAAGTTGGCCGTCATTGCCAGCGGTCGCATTCCGGGCATGGTGGATCGAGTCTGTGCAGGTGACGATGCGGGAACTGTGTTCTCGAAGGTGGCGCAGGTATGAGTGCGGCGATTGCTGAAGTTGCTGCGGCCTCCAATGTGAGTGGGTTTGCTCTTGCCGCGAAGCGCGCGGGGCGCAAGCTGGCGTCGCTTTCGACCGAACAAAAGAATCAAATACTGTTACAGATTGCGGAGTCGCTTGATCGCCATGCCGGAGAAGTGCTGGCGGCGAATACGAAAGACGCGGCCGATGCGGCGAAGCTTGTCGATAACGGCGAGATGTCGAGGGCTTTGTATCAACGGCTGTTACTGACTCCCGATAAGTATCGAGGGGTGATTGACGGTGTGAGTGCGGTGGCTGAGCTGGACGATCCGGTTGGGCGGGTTTTGCTGCGGACGCTGCTCGATGATGGGCTTGTTCTGGAAAAGGTGAGTGTGCCACTGGGTTTGCTGGCTATTATCTTTGAGGCGCGTCCGGATGCGATTACGCAGATCAGTGCGCTGGCGATCAAGTCGGGAAATGCAGTCATTTTGAAGGGCGGCAGGGAAGTGGAGCGCACGATGCGCGCGGTGCTGGAGGCGATCCATGTCGCGCTGCGTGAGTCTGGATTGGCGGGTGAGGCGGCGGTTACTGGAGTCTATGGGCGTGCTCCGGTTGAGGAGTTGCTGAAGCTGGAGGGCGTGGTTGACCTGGTGATTCCGCGTGGGTCGAATGCGTTGGTGCAGCATATTCAGAGGAACACGAATATTCCGGTGTTGGGCCATGCCGATGGCGTATGCCATGTTTATATCGATGCCGCGGCTGATATCGAAATGGCGATTGCGATTGCGGTGGATAGCAAGGTGCAGTATCCGGCGGTTTGCAATGCGGTCGAGACGATTCTTATTCACCGGGCGATTGCGGCGACGATTTTGCCTTCGCTAGTCGATGCTTTCGAAGCGAGGCAGGTGAAGATGCGGGGTGATGAGCGGACGCGGCAATTGCTGCCCGGGCATTCGATTGATTTAGTTGGTGAGGATGAGTGGCACACCGAGTATTCCGACCTGATTGTTGCCATTCGAGTGGTCGATGACCTTGATGCTGCTTTGGAGCACATTGAACGCTTCGGCTCTCACCATACCGATGCGATTGTCACTGAGGACGCCGCCGGGGCAAAGCGTTTTCTGGATGATGTGGATTCCGCAAATGTGCTGCATAATTGCTCGACGCGCTTTTCGGACGGCTTTCGTTATGGGTTTGGGTCCGAGGTAGGGATCAGTACGAGCAAGCTGCATGCTCGCGGTCCGGTTGGACTTGAAGGGCTGGTGACTTATAAATACCGGCTGATGGGGAGTGGGCAGGTTGTTAAGGATTATGCGGGCAAGGGCGCTCGCCCTTTCAAGCACGTAAAGCTTTGAGCGAAGCTGGTTCCACAGCAGAGTATCCTCCTCTCCCACCTATTTCCTCTCATATCGTTTGCGGCCCTGATGCCGTATCCGCTGTTGTCCGCGATCGTCCCGATCCACTGGTAAAACTACCAGTTATCCGTCCTGGTGCAATCTGGTAGCCTTCTCGCTAAACTCAAAGACTCGACGGAGACAAATGGCGATGAAAACAAAGATGTTTTGCACGACTCGAGTAGCGCTGGTTTGCTCGCTTGCAGCAACGCTAGTCGCGGGCTGCAAACAGAACGACACAATCTCGCAGGCCGAAAAGGCGGGCAAGATCAACGGCGTGGCCGTCCCGAGCATCCCAGAGACGAAGCAGATTGCCCAGGAGGGCTTCATCTACGGCCTGCCGCTGGTTATGTATTACACCTCGGCGTACGAGCTGTTTGTGGATCCAACTTCGGCCCAATTCAAAGCGCCCGTCGGTAAGCTCGCCAACGAAGCGCGGGTGTTTACCTACAAAGACACGGCGGTGATTACGCCGAATAGCGACACGCCGTACTCTCTGATGGAGGTCGATCTGCGTGCCGAGCCGACGGTGATCTCACTTCCGGCGGTTCCGAAGCCGCGCTACTACTCGGTGCAGCTGACCGATGCGAATACCTTCAACTATGGCTACATGGGCAGCCGGGCGACGGGCACGGGCCCAGGCGACTACATGATTGTTGGCCCGGATTGGAAGGGCGAGACCCCGGCCCGCATCAAGCAGGTCTTCCATTCGACGACGCCATTTTCGGCGATCATTTTTCGAACCCAGCTTTTTGGCCCGGCGGACATGCCAAATGTGGTCAAGATCCAGGCCGGTTACAAGGTGCAGCCACTTTCGACATTTCTCAAACAGCCCGCGCCGCCCGCGGCACCTCCGGTGAATTACATGAAGGCCGATGCCGAAATTGCGAAGGCGAACTTTTTCGAGTTACTCGATTTTGCGTTGCAGTATTCTCCGGCAGGCCCAGAGGAGGCGGGAATTCGCGCGAAGCTGGCGAGCATCGGCATCGGCGCCGACAAGCAGTTCGAGATGAAGGACCTTTCGGCTGAACACAAAGCCGCCATCCTGCTTGGCATGAAGGCGGGTGACGATGCCGTGGACAAGTACATCGCCAGCGGATCGGCGGACATCAATGGCTGGCAGGTAGGCTCCTGGTTTGGCGACCGTGCCTTCTATAACGGCGACTGGCTCATGCGGGCCGCAGCGGCGAAAGCAGGAATTTTTGGCAACAGCGGCATCGAAGCGATGTATCCGCAGACCAGAGTGACTGAAAAGGGAGAGACACTCGACAGCAGCAAGCACAATTACACGCTGACCTTTGCAAAGGGCAGCCTGCCCCCGGTGAACGCCTTTTGGTCGGTAACGATGTATGACGGCAAGACACAGTTCCTGATCGAGAATCCTCTCAATCGCTACCTGATCAACTCGCCGATGCTGCCGCAAATGAAGACGAATCCTGACGGGTCTCTCACCTTGTACCTCCAGAAGGACTCGCCGGGGAAAGACAAGGAGTCCAATTGGCTGCCTGCGCCCAACGATACGATCTACCTGGTGATGCGGCTGTACTGGCCGAAAGAGACGCCCCCTTCGATTCTGCCCGCTGGGAAGGGAACCTGGCAGCCTCCGGGTGTGGTTGCGACTTCGTAGTCTGCAGCACGATTTTCAGACAGGGAGGGGCGGGGGAGGATGAACTCAATCGAAGTCAGTTTAATAATCTTTGCGTGCGTCTTTGCGGCTGCGGTCGTCGGCATGGTTGTCCGGGTTCCCGAGGAACACCTCGGATCGGACGCAAAGGACGTCGTGAGACTTGCCACTGGGCTGGTTGCGACCATGGCCTCGATTATTCTCGGGATGCTGGTCTCTTCGGCAAAGTCCTCCTACGATGCTCGCAAGAACGATGTCGCGGAGCTGTCCTATGAAGTTCTCGCTATCGACCAGGTATTAGCAAGGTTCGGCCCGGATGCCAATGGGCTCCGCGGCGAGCTTCGCCAGACTGTGGAGTTTGGCCTTTCCCGCGTCTGGCCAACGGAGGCTTCGCGGCGGGCCGAACTCAAGCCGTCGGACCGCTCCCAGACTCTTGTCGACGAGCTTGAGTCGCTTACGCCGAAGGACGATCGACAGATCGCAGCCAAGGCCCAGGCCACCACCATGGTTGTCGCCTTGCGGCAGACGCAATGGCTACTGTTCCTCAAGACGGAGCAGAACGCGGTGCCGCTTCCACTGCTGGTGGCGCTGGTCGCATGGATGGCTGCGATCTTTCTCAGCTTTGGTCTTTTTGCCGCGCCTAACTTTACGACAGTTGCGACCTTGGCCGTTAGCGCGCTGGCAGTTTCGGCCGCAATCTTCCTCATTCTGGAGATGTATACGCCGTTCAGTGGAGTGCTGAGGATTTCCCCTGCACCGATTCTCGAGGCGCTGAAGCAGATGGGACGTTGAGGGCGGGGTCGTGTCAGCAAGAGATGGTAAGCTGGCGAAGAATGAACGTCATCATCAATGGGCAGGAACGGGATCTTCCCGAGCTGGGGTCGCCGATCAAGTTAGGCGAGCTACTGGAAGCGCTGGAGCTGAAGGGCGACCGGGTTGCGGTCGAACATAACGGATCGATTGTGGCGCGCGGGGAGTGGGCAGGGGCAACAGTCAATTCCGGAGACAGGCTGGAGATTGTTCATTTTGTCGGCGGTGGACGCCGATGAGAAGCAGCCGAGCGTTCTCTGTCCTCGGAGCGGCGACTTTCGTGTTGGCCAGCCTCATAGGCTTGCATGGAGCCTGGGGGCAGGGCAGCTTCGATGAATCGGTGCCGGACCGCTCCGGCAAGCCAACCTTTGTCGTCAGCGAGATCAAGCCGGGGAGCGATCTCAAGATCGTCGCTTACGGCGACATGCGTTTCACCGATCCGTCGAACACGACCGACACCAACCCGCGGGTGAGGAAATGGCTGGTGGACAGGATCGCGGAGGAGAAGCCGGACGCGCTGTTTGTTTCCGGCGACCTACCGTTTCGCGGCTCACTGAACGAAGACTGGGACGTTTACCGGCGGGAGACAGCGCCGTGGACGGCTGAGCACCTGCGGGTTTATCCGACGCTTGGGAACCATGAGTATTTCACCAGTCCGCCCCAAGGACTCATCAATTATTTCGCCGAATTTCCCTGGCTAGGGGGGCGACGCTGGTATTCGGTGCTGATCGGAAGCGTCTACCTGATCTCGATCGATTCCAACGGTGGTTATCCGGACAAGGCCTTCGATCCCGGCGCGCCGCAACGTGTCTGGTTGGCGGCGCAACTTGATCATCTTCCGCCTGAGGTGAATTTTGTTTTCCTGCTCACTCACATGCCGCTTCTGAATGACATTCAAAGCGAAGTCATTGCCGACCTTCCGTCGAAGGGCGAGATTTCGTTGCGAAAATATCTAGAAGACACAGCCCCCAAATGCCACGCCAAATTCGTTGTGGTTTCAGGGCATATCCACAATTACGAAAGGTTTGAGCATGCAGGGATAAGCTATATCGTTAGCGGTGGGGGCGGCGCAAAGCCGTATCCGGTTCTGGTGCGCAACCCGGAGGACTTGTATCAGGATCGCGGTTATCCGAACTTCAACTACCTAGTCTTGATGGTGCATGGCAAGCAGGCCGATGTGACAATGTACCGCGTCGCCGATCCCAAGGCGGCGACGTTGACGACTGAAGTGAAAGAGCGATTTACGCTGACGGCGAAGTGACGCGCTCTGGCTGCAGGAGACGTGGGTAATGATTGTAGAAATGCGTACCTATAAAACCATGCCGGGACGCCGGGCGGAGTTTCTGGAGATCTTTCGCAACAAGTCAGTTCCGGCACACGAAGAGATCGGAATGAAGATTCTGGGGCCATTTCTCTCCGTCGAAGACCCGGACACATTCTTCTTTATGCGCGGCTTTCCGGACATCGTCTCACGCGAGCCGATGAAAGCGAAGTTCTATGAAGGCGAGCTCTGGAAGAATGAATTGGAGAGTTTGTTGATGCCGATGTTGGAGAAGTATGAGGTGGTCGTGGTGGAAGACCCCGAGCACATCATCCAATGGACCGCTGGCGATTCGGCGAGAGCTTAACGGACAAAAAGGGCTAGGCAGGGTTTGCGCCGAATCTTTGCGCGCCTCGAGCCTTTGCCTTGGCCGCTTCCTCTTCGCGGCTTCTAGGTGGTGCATTGGTTTCGAGCGAACGGAGAAGACGGGTGGAGATCTCCGCCACTTCATCGACTGCTGCGAGAAATGCGGCTTCATTTGCCTTCGATGGCTTGTTGAAGCCGCTGATCTTCCTGACAAATTGAAGCGAGGCGGCGCGAACCTCTTCGGGCGTTACGGGAGGATCGAAGTTGAAGAGCATTTTGATGTTGCGGCACATTTTGACGCCTCGCTCTGGTGGAGCTCGAAGACTTTCTGAGAGTTTAGTTCAATTGCCGGTCGGCATGGGGCGCTGGTGAATGATCATCCACGACGTGCCGAATCTGTCTCGCAACATGCTGAAGCGGTGGGCGAAGAAGGTCTCCTGCATGGGCATGAAGATCTCGCCGCCCTCGGAGAGCAGGGCGTGGATACGCTCTGCATCTCCGATGCTATCTACCGAGAGTGAAAGATAGACGCTGCGCATGGGCTGGAAACGGTCCGGCGGAACGTCGTTTGCCATGAGCTCCGTCTCACCGATTTTCATGTGAGCATAGAGGATTGCGTCTTTCCATTCGGCGGGGGTTTGATTCGGGCCGGGCTGGTCGGCGTGGGTCATCATCATGGTGATCTTTCCGCCGAGGTGCTTCTCGTAGAACTGGAAGGCCTCTTTGCAGTTGCCGCCGTAGTTGAGATAGGGGTGAAGTTTCATGATGTCCTTTTGTGTAGGGAGTCTTTCCAGATTGGTAATGCCCCGCCGCAGATAAGTGCCGGCGGGAACTTGACAACATATGTTGATATCAACATTATTGAACTATGTCAAGGGAAGCGAACGTTCCCTATGAGACCACGATGATGGTCCGCGATTGTTGCCTTTGCTTGCATGTCCAGAGAGCGGCGCGGGCGCTGGCCCGGCGCTTTGACGAGGCGCTGCGGCCGCTTGGCCTGACCAATGGGCAATTTTCTTTGTTGATGTCCTTGAATCGTCCCAAGCCGGCGGGCATGGGGTCGGTGGCCACGCTGCTGGCAATGGACCGGACGACATTGACGGCCGCGCTCAAACCTCTGGAACGCCGTGGCCTAGTGAGAGTAATGGCTGATCCCGAGGACCGGCGAAGCCGGCTGTTGGCCTTAACACCGAAAGGGACGCGGCTGCTCGCCTCTGCTATGCCGATTTGGGAGAGTACTCATCGGGAAGTTGAAGCGCTACTGCCTGATGACGGTCCAGAGCATTTCCGCAAGAGTCTACTGGCGCTTTCCTGAATCGCGCCTGAATCGGCATTACTCGGTAATGAGAGCCAAGTAAACCGCGCGCAGCAGGATGGCCAGGGCCTTGGCGCCGGGATCGGGATGGCCTAAGACGCGATCGCCAAGATAAGAGGACCGTCCGAGGCGAGGTTTCATATTGGACGTCGCCTCCACTCCGCGCTCGGCTGCCTCGACAGCCGCCAGGAGTGCTTCGCGCGGCGGCTTGCGGCTCGCAGCTTCCCTGAGAGCTCTTACGAATGGATCGAGCGCATCGAGCATGGTTCGGTCGCCGGGCTGGGCTCCGCCGAGGTCGCTTATGGCCTGGCTGCCCTGTGCGAGCGCTTCGGCCCACTGTGACATTCCGACGGCAGCGGAGCCTTCCAGTACTATGCCGCAACGCAAAAGAAACACCCCGTAGAGCGGCCCCGACGATCCTCCCAGTTCCTGTCGTACGGTGTGGGCGAGCGCTTTCAGTGTCGCGGGAAGATCGTTGAGTGGATATGATGGCAGGCGCTCGCGCACCGCTTTGGCGGCGCGCTCCATGCTGCTGCCCAGGTCGCCGTCGCCGGTGATGCGATCCATCTCGGTCAGCTCATCCGCGGCGTCGATCAATGCCTGACACGCGGATTCGATGGCGCGGCTGACTTTGATACTTAACTCGGACTTTTCTTCTTTTCCAGAAGAGGGTTCAGCGCCGGTCGTGGCTTGCGCATCTTCATTCAGCTGCACTTGCAATCTGCGGGGCGTTTGCCTGGGGAGATTCGGCCATGCAGGAGCAGTTGTGGGGGTGTCGAGCCAGCGTAGCCGATCATCGTCAACTCCGAGAAGAGAAATTGAAATTCCAGCCATGTCGAGCGAGGTGAGAAAGCTTCCTGCATAGATTCGTTCGACGATGAATCCTTTGGTTTCGAGATAGGGAACGGCATGGCGTGCGACGATTGCGAGTTCCATCGTGGTGGTTGCTCCGAGATTATTGAGCATGACCGCAACTCGCTTCTCAGAGCTGAAGTCGCCATACTGCAGGATCTGCGTGAGCAGCGTCTCGGTCAGCTCATCCGCAGGCTGGATCTTCACTTGTTGCACACCGGGCTCGCCGTGGATGCCGAGGCCAATTTCCATTTCGTGTTCGCCCAATTCAAAACTGGGCTTGCCTACAGCGGGCGCGGTTCCGGCCGAGAAAGATACTCCCATGGTTGCTAAGGATTGCACCGCAGCCTTGCCGATGGCTGCAACATCATCGAGGCTCTTACCTTCCGCGGCCGCGGCGCCAACCAGTTTATGAATGAAGATCGTGCCGGCGAGACCGCGCGCCCCTGCCCTCTGCTCGGTTCCTTTCAAGGCAACGTCATCGTCGACGAGGAGCATCGCTACATCGATACCCTCGGCGCGCGCCATCTCCGCTGCGAGGCCGAAATTCAAGCGGTCACCAGTGTAGTTCTTGACCACGAGCAGGGCGCCGGGCTTACCGGTTGTCGCCTGGATGGCCGCGAAGACAGCATCGCTGCTGGGCGAGGTGAAGACTTCGCCGGCAACGGCGGCGCTCAGCATGCCTGCGCCAACGTAGCCGGCGTGGGCAGGTTCGTGGCCGCTTCCTCCGCCGGAGATGATGGCAACCTGTTGCTCTCGGACGCGCTCTGCATCGGCTCGAACGATCACCTTATGACTGGCCAAGCGGGATGAGCCTGCGTTGAGCAGAAGGAGGCCTTCGAGCATCTCTTCGACGACGTCTTCGGGACGGTTTATGAACTTCTTCATAAAGGAACGGAGGTACGACGGAAGTGTACCGCGTTGGTATCGAGGCGCGGCTGTTGTCTCCGCGCCCGCTCTATCCCTTCACCGCAGCCTTGATGACGGGTGGCGCGCCGACTGCGGCCTTGATCTTGGGATCGGAGGCGATGGTCTGTAGGAGCGATTCCGTCATGCGGTCGTCGGTCGCAGTGGTGTGCCTGATGAGCACAGGGAACCTGGCCCAGAACTGCAATCCGCCATCCACCAATTGCAGGTTGGATTGAATGGTGGGCGTTGCGAGACTGGAGTCCATCCAGGATTCCAACTGGCGATGCTGCCGCTCGATCTGCGGGCGATATTCGTCATAGACGTTTTGCACGGATTTGAGCAATGCCTGAACGGCGGGGCGGTAGTCCGCGTCGGGGGCCAGCTTTACGGTCAACTCGTGCCACAGATATTCCGTTCCCGGCAGCTGCTTGTAGAGCGGCGTGGCAGCCTGGAAGAGCACCGCATTGGAGAAGACGGCGACGCGTCCGGAGGGATAGAGGTCGGTGCCGCTGCCAGCGAGCTCATGAACGTAGAAGCGAACCAGGCCAACTTCGGCGACGTCTCCGGTGACTCCGGCGATGGTGATGCGATCGCCGACTTTCACTCCGTAGCGGCCGATGATGAAGAAATAGGCGACCACGGAGAGCAGGATGGTCTGCAGGCCGACAGCGAGGCCGGCGACGATGAAGCCGGCGAAGGTTGCGAGGGAACTGAACTGGGTTACCAAGCCGAAGATCATGACCAGGCCGCTGAGGAAGCCGATCCCCAGACGCCGAACGACCAGGAGTTGCCGACGACGCCTGATGTCATGAACATATTTAGTGGTGGCGCGACGCCATACTTCACCGAGGATAAAGATCGTGAGAAGCGCGAGAGCGATTCCCGCGACCCGCAGTAACAGGGAACGGAGGATCGAGATGTACTCCTCATTCACCGCCCGGCGCCACGCCTGGAGGCTGGCCTGACCCTGCTCGATTGCCATCATCTCCTGGCTGAGCGGGACCGAGGCGGCTGAGATTGCCTTGAACTTCGCGGTCAGATCGTCGAAGTTCTTTCGGGTTACGGCGAGAGTCTGCGCGTTCTGCGCTGTGGTTGCCTTTGGTGTTGTGCCCGGGGGCATTTTGGTTCCCTGTGTGGAGATGGAGGGCGCGGCGGCTTGCTGGGCCAAGGTCTCGCCTTGGGCGACGGTCTTCCTCAGCGTATTGATGAGCGGGGTGTGGAGGTCGAACGCCTGCTGGTGCAGGTCCTTTGCCTGGTCGATGAGACCCTCGATCGATTGCCTCGTGCCTAAGAGAGAAAAGAGCACTTCGGCCTGGCTGGTGACGCCCGCAGTTCTCGCCGCACTCAGGCTGTCGAGCGTTGGCGAGACGGTGGCTGGCTTTCCGGTGGCGAGACCTGGCGCCGACCGCTCCAACTGGCCGATTTGCGCAGCGAAGCCGGTCTCACCAGAAATTCCAGACATGCCGGTGATCTTGCCGATGGCGTCGCGCATTGCGGTCTGCAGCTCAAGTTCGCCCTGCACCCGCTCGCGCTGTTGTTGGAGTGCCGGGATGTCACGGGTCCGTGCCGTGCTCAATTGCTTTTCGAGAGCCTCGTCCTGAGCTTTCAGCGCGACGATGCGCTGGGCTACACTGTCGCGCGTCGCTTGCAGTTTTTGTGCCTGGGTTTGAGCTCCTGGCGTCGCCTGACTGGCTGACGAATTCGCGGTAAGGAGCGCCGCTTCTACCTGAGCAGATTGGAAGGCGAAACCGGCGATTTGGGTGGCCAGCGTTGCGGCCTGATCGCGATAGATCAAATCGCTCGGCTCGCCGACCTTCTGGATAGATGCGTCAGCGAGGTGGTAGAAGCGAAGGACCGCGTTCAGGTGACGGACGATGGCCTTTTCGCGGTCGGCAACGTCGGTGGGGTTTGGCTGGTCTTCGGTCGGCGGCATTGTCGACGACGGCGTTTGCGGCGGGATTTTGGATGGCGGCGCCGGTGGCGGCGCCGGAGTTTTCGTTGCGGATTGGGTCGGGGTTTTCTGCGCGGGCGAGGCGATTTGTCCGGCGAGGAGGAGCGTTCCAATTAAAAGGGTGTTAATTGTGTAGGTGCCTGGGCGTTTGTTTCGCGTCTGGTTTGCTTGCTTGCGTAACCGATCGGTCATGGTCTTAAGAGTTCGGAAGCGGGCGAAAGGTTAGTTGTTTAACGGGCCGATTGAACCTTAAATCCAGAATGAAGCCTCTATTGCTGGCCAGGTTTCACTCTGCGGGCCAGCACCAAGGCCCCGGCGAAGATGCCGATGGCGGGAATGCCGAGGAGGGGAATCGCCAGGCGCAACGCCTTGCGGGCTTGCGGCGTGCTTCCAGCGGTTGCGTCGCGGCAGAGAGTGCAGCCTTGAGCGTGAGCGTTTGAAAGTGCGATGAACGCGACGGTGAAAACTGCCCCAAGGAAGAGCGCGGCCAGGCGGCAGAATTTCATTGAGCGAAGGCCAGCAAGCCGAACAGGAATAACCAGAAAACACCCATCGTGTGCCAGTACCATGCTGTGCAATCGACCGCGATCTGGCGGTATTCGATGCGCTTGAGGGTGTGAAGCGACGCCAGCGCGACGCCGATGGCGAGCAGCCCAATGACGAGGTGGAAGGCGTGGGCTCCGGTGATCATGTAAAAGAAGTTGCTGTTTGGGTTGGTCGAATAGAAGAAACCCTGTGCGTAGAGCTGCTGCCAGGCGACCCATTGGCCGGCGACGAATAGGATGCCGAGGACCGCGGTTGCGAGCAGCCAAGGGGTTGCGCGGCGGACGGTCGGCTTACCGAGGCCGAACCACTCTTCCATGACGTCGATCTCGCGAAAGAGCTGGCGGCGGGCGATTTCGATAGTGAGACTGCTGAGGATCAGCACCGCGGTGTTGAGCCAGAGGATCGGCGGCACCGAGAGCGGGTGCCAGTCGGAGATGTAGTTGTTCGCGCCGTCGATGTGTCCCGATGCTTGGCGCACGTAGAATGAGCTGACCAGTGCCACGAAGAACATCAGGTCGCCGGCCAGGGCAAAGCCGATTGCGAGGCGGTAGCGATTGAGGAGTTCGCGTGGGCCGCGCCGGCCAGGCTGACGATTTTCCCAATTGTCGCCCTCGCCTCCGCCGCCGGTCGGCCGCCGGTGGACGGGGGGTTTGCCGCCGATGCCGGTGTCGCGGCGCTCCGGCTCGACATGGGTTGAACGGGTGAATGTGGCAGGCATCGCGACTCCGTTGACTAAGAGCTTACTCCGGTTTGGGGTTTGGGTGACACTGCATTATGAAGTCCGATCCATCGGGTCGAAGTCCGTATTCATATGGGCCCCGGTAAACCTTTCGCCTTGATTGCGATGCTGGAAGAGGCGGGACGGATGTGGAAATTTCGGCCAATTCTTCCAGGGGCGGAGCCCATTCGAGGGTTGTGGCTTGCCATGGGTTGTTAGACGCTCGCTTTCCCTTAAAGGCGCTCCAGATCAGATTGGCGAGGAAGAGGAATTGCGCCGAGGCAAGAACCAGGGCGAAGTAAGTGATGTCCTTTTGGAGCGGCAAGAGCGCCTGAAGGGCGGGGGTGGTCCCGGCGAGTTGTGAATAGTGGCGCGGCTCGCCGGCCAATCCGGCGAAATGCATGGGGAAGAAAGTACCGTAGGCGGCGATCAGCGTGATCCAGAAATGGAGCTTGCCGAGCGGCTCATTCATTAACCTGCCAGTCATCAAGGGGAACCAGTAATAGACGCCGGCGAAGATGGAGAAGGCTCCGGCCATGGCCATGATGAGGTGAAAATGGGCGACGACGAAGTAGGTGTTGTGCAGATAGGTGTCGAGGACGGGTTGGGCGAGGATGGGGCCGGTCAGGCCTCCGGCGATGAAGAGAGAGACGAAGCCCATGGCGAAAAGCATCGGGGTGGTGAGGCGCAGGCCTCCGCCCCACAGGGTGCCGAGCCAGCTGAGGACTTTTGCTGTGCTGGGGACCGCGATGGCCATGGTGGTCAGGGCGAAGGCGGTTCCGGCGTAGGGATTCATTCCGCTGACGAACATGTGATGTCCCCAGACGACCAGGCCGAGCAGGCCGATGAGCACCGTCGTTGCTGACATCATCGGATATCCGAGCACGGGGCGACGGCTGAAATTCGCCAGCAGTGACGAGGTGATGCCCATTCCGGGAAGGACAGCAATGTAGACCTCTGGATGGCCGAAAAACCAGAAGAGATGCAGCCAGAGCAGCGGCGAGCCGTCGCCATGGGAGCGAATATGCCCGGCAACGAAGTCGCCCATCGGCAAAAAGAAGCTGGTGCCGAAATGACGGTCGGAGAAGAGCAGCAAAAGCGCGGCGAGCAGGACGCTGAAGGAAACCAGTACGAGCAGGGAAGCGACCAGCCATGACCAGACGGTGAGCGGCATTCGATTGAGGGTCATGCCCTCGCAGCGTTCTCCGACGATGGTGGCGAGGAAGTTGACTGCTCCGATCCATGAAGCGATGCAGAAGATGGCGAGGCTGAGGAGCCACATGTCCATGCCGAGGGCCTGGCCGGGGCCGGCCGCAGCGATGGCGCTTAGCGGGGGATATGCTGTCCAGCCAGAGATGGGCGCTCCGCCGGGAACGATGAAGGCGGCGAGCAGGACGACGAGCGCGACGGCGGTTAGCCAGAAGGAGACGGCGTTCATGGTTGGCAGGGCCATGCGACGTGCGCCGATTTGTTCGGGTAGGACGAGGTTGGCGAAGCCGCCGAGCGGCGCGGTGGTGAGCACAAAAAAGACCATCAGGGTGCCGTGCATGGTGACGAGGGCGAGATAGTCTTCAGGCTTAATCTGGCCGAAGAAGGGAAGCGCGAGGTCGGGCCAGACGAGATGGATCCGCATGACTAGGGAGAGGATGGTTCCGGCGGCGACGGCGATGAGTGAGAGCAGGAGGTATTGGATTCCGATGATGCGGTGATGCGTGGTGAAGAGCCAGGGGAGCGGGTTGCGATTGGGTGTGGGCTGCTTCGCGCCAGGGGCGAGGGCGTCGAGTTTTTCGGCCCATTGTTGTGAGTCGATCTTCGGACCGGGGCCAGATTCTGGGCTCATGATCCACCGCCGTTCGCGATTTGTTCGGCGAGGCGTTTTTGCTCGCGTTGGCTGAGCCATTGTTGGAATTCGGCTTCGGATACGACGCGAAGTTTGGCTTCCATGTGCCCGTGGCCGAGGCCGCAGACTTGACTGCATAGGATTGGGTATTCGCCGGGCGTCATCGGTGTGAAATGAAGGTGAAGGGTGAGGCCGGGTACGGCGTTTTGCTTGAGTCTCATGCCGGGGATGAAGAATCCGTGGATGACGTCATGGGCGCGCAAACGGAGATCGACTTCGCGTCCGGCGGGGAGAACGAGTTCGCTGCTGACGATGTCGTCTTTGCCTTGTGCGTCTTTGGGATCGATTCCGAGGGGATTGCCCGCGCCCGCATTCACTAGCTGTGGTGCGGTTGAGCCAAAAGTCGCGTCCTGACCGGGGTAGCGAAAGTACCATTGAAACTGCACGCCGACGACTTCGACCTGGATGGCGGTTGGGGATGGGCCTTCGAATCGATCGACCGCCCAAAGTCGCTGCGCGGTGATTGCCGTCCAGATGTAGAGGCCGCAGAGTGCGATGAGCGGGAACAACTCGGCGCGAGAGAATCTGGGAAGGCTTGCTTCGCGGCGGCGTTTGAGGAATGTGATTCCGAGCAGAAGATGGGCGAGGAGGAAGAGGACCGCGATGGTGATGAGATTGATCTTCATCAGCCGGTCGAGAGCGAGGCCGTGGAGTGCGCCGTTCGCTGGCATCCAGAGCGGCGATGACCAAAATGTCGCGGCGAGCAATTTCGGTGACCCCGATGACATCTTAATGGTTCTATCTTTGCCCCGTCGATCTCTCCGCCGAGCACCTGTTAAGCGGCGTTACCGTGTTCAACCGTAATTACAACCTTGCCTCGCGCATGACCTTGGGCAAGATAACGAACGGCCTCAGCCACTTCGCTTAGTGGGTAACGTCTATCGATGACAGGTACAATTTTCCCGGCTTCAAGAAGCTCCGCCAGATAAACCAAATCCTTATTGTTTATCTTCGTTAGAAAGCTCCCTACCTTCTTGCTTCCGGTCCGGGAAAGGAGTGGTCCCAGGAATAAAACTTGAAGCATCTGAGGCAAACCGCCTCCCGCCATGACGAAAATTCCGTCCCGAGTCAACGCGCGCCGGTAATCGTAGATCGAATGATGGGCGTTCGCACCGAAGATCAGATCGTAACGCTGCCCGCTTTGTGTGAAGTCTTCCCGAGAGTAATCGATCACATGGTCTGCGCCGATCAACCGCAACGTGTCTATGTTTCTCGCGCTGCACACGGCGGTGACTTCGGCCTCGAACGATTTGGCTATCTGGACCGCAAATGTGCCCACGCCGCCAGACGCGCCATCGATTAGAACCTTTTGGCCTGGCTGGATGTGTCCAACGTTGCGAAGACCTTGCAGGGCAGTGATCGCCGCTATTGGCACGGCCGCCGCTGCTTCAAACGATAGGTTGGCTGGCTTCCGAGCCAATTTGTCTTCAGCGGCACACACGTACTCGGCAAACCCTCCCAGGCCTTTTCCGCCGAACATTCCCCCAAATAGTCCCCCGAAGACCTCGTCGCCTGGCCGAAACTGGGTGACCTGCCTGCCAACCGCTTCGACTCGCCCTGCGATATCGGCTCCGAGAACCTTGAATTTTGGTGTGAGCAAGCCACCTGTGAACAAGCGGCCGACCAGTGGGCCAGTCATGGTGCCCGAGTCAAGTGGATTGACGGATGCCGCGCAGATCTTTACCAAGACCTCATCATCGGTGGGCGCAGGGACTGGTACTTCCTGGAGTTGCAGCACCTCCGGAGGACCATATCGTGTACAAACAATGGCTTTCATCGAGCCCACCGCTCTATGAGCTTATAACCTGGCTTTGCGATCCGCTCGCCGGACTTGCTGCGGCTTTGACGCTTCGCACAAGATCGACGAACAATCGATGGACGCGGCGATCTTCTGAGAGTTCGGGGTGGAAGGTTGCGGCCATTAACATTCCCTGGCGCACCAGGACGGGGAATCCGTCGCGGTCGGCGAGGACTTGTGTCTCTTTGCCGACGCGGGTGATGCGGGGTGCGCGGATGTAGACCATTTCGAGTGGGCCGCCGGGCAGGGAAGTCTCGTGGGTGATGATGGCGCTGTCGATCTGGCGGCCGTAGGCGTTGCGCTCGACCGTGGCGTCAAAGACTCCGAGACTGGCCTGTGGAGGATGCACGACTTCTGTCGCGAGCAGAATGCACCCGGCGCAGGTTCCGAAGGTGGGCTTGGTCTCGGCGAAGGTCTTGAGCGTGTCGAGAAAACCGCCGCGTTCGAGGAACTTCAACATGGTGGTCGACTCGCCGCCTGGAAGGATGAGTCCGTCGAGGTTAGTGAGATCTTCGGGATTGCGCACCAATACCGGCTCGGCTCCGGCTTCAGTGAGAGCTGCGGCGTGGGCTGCGTAGTCTCCCTGAATCGCGAGGACGCCGATGAGCGGGCGCGGGTCGGTGTCAACCGGCTCGTTCGGCCCCAATTACCAGCCCCGTGTCTGCAACAGCTGCGACTCTTCGATGGCCGCGATCGCAAGGCCCTTCATCGTGCCGGTTACTTCTTCGCTTGCCTCGGCGAGGATCTTTGGGTTGTCGAAGTGGGTCGTCGCAATCACGATGGCCTTGGCTCGGGAGACAGCTTCGGCGCGTTCGTGGGCGTCGCCTTCGACATCGAGCGGCGTGGCGCGTTCCTTCATGAAGATGCCGGAGCCGACAAAGACTGCTTCGGCGCCGAGTTGCATCATGAGAGCCGCGTCGGCAGGGGTGGCGATGCCTCCGGCGGAGAAGTTCGGCACCGGCAGTTTGCCGGTCTTGGCGACCATGCGGACCAATTCGTAGGGAGCGTGATGCTCCTTGGACGCGGCATAAAGTTCTTCTTCACCTAATACGGTTAACGCCTTCATTTCCTTGACGATCTGGCGCATGTGCTTGACGGCGTGGACAACGTCTCCGGTTCCAGCTTCACCTTTCGTGCGGATCATGGCCGCTCCTTCGGCGATGCGGCGCAGGGCCTCGCCCAGGTCGCGGGCTCCGCAGACGAAGGGGGTGGTGAAGGTGTGCTTATCGATGTGGTGAGCTTCGTCGGCGGGGGTGAGGACCTCGGACTCGTCGATAAAGTTGACGCCGAGATATTGCAGCACCTGGGCCTCGGCGAAGTGGCCGATGCGGGCCTTGGCCATGACGGGAATGGAGACGGTCTCGATGATCTGCTTGATCAGCTTCGGATTGGCCATGCGGGCGACGCCGCCCTCGGCGCGGATCATCGCGGGTACGCGTTCGAGCGCCATCACTGCAACAGCGCCGGCTTCTTCGGCGATGCGCGCCTGTTCGACGTTCATCACGTCCATGATGACGCCGCCCTTGAGCATCTCGGCGAGGCCGAGTTTCAACCTGAGATTGTTTGCACCGGTGTAGGTTCCGTTGTTTCCGTTCTGTCCCGCTTCGACCATGTCTTGCCTCTCCCGTTTGCGCAGGCCACGGCGGCCGCGCCGTCCTTCCTAGACGATCTTCCTTCAAGTTTAGCAGTTTGTTTGTGGTCGCCGCTGATCGACGAGTTGCTCAGCCGGTCACGGCGTTCCGCGTCCGTGCTTCCCACGCCTGCACATCGGGAGGATGCCAGGGCCGGAGCTTCGCGTCTCGATTCTCAGCCACCGACTTCGAAGGTTACCTCAAGTATGACTGGCACGCCCAGAGGCAAGCTGGCCACTCCCAAGACAGAGCGCACCGACATTTTGTCCTCACCGAATACATCTCGGAGAAGCTCCGATGCTGCGTCGGCGACTTTGGGCAGGTTGTAGAAATCTCCTGAGGTCGCCAGATACACTCCGACGCGGACTACCTTCGTCACGCGATCGAGGGAACTGAGATGTTCTTTCGCGACGGATTGCGCATTCAGAGTCGCGGTGCGTAGAGCATCGCTGCCGGCATCCACATTGAGTTCCTTGCCCAGGCGACCGATGTATTGAGGCTTGCCGTCCTTGATCGGCAGGGTTCCGCTGAGGAACAGGAGGTTGCCTGTCTGGACCGCCTCGACGTATGCTCCGAGCGGGTGAGGAGGATTGGGGAGCGTGATTCCGAGATCCTGCAGCCGTTGCTCCGCGCTGGCGGGCTGCGGACTGTTAGGGGCTACCATTTGCCGTTGTGCGCACCGCCGTCCACGTGCAGCACCTCCCCTGTGATCTGGCGTGACTCTGTGAGATAGACGACCGCGCTTGCGATCTCTTCCGGTGTGGAGATTGTACCCATTGGAGACCTCGTCTTGAGGACATCCTTTGGAGAGTCTTTCACAAGGGGAGTTGCCACGACTCCCGGGGCAACCGCGTTAAAGCGGATGTGTTCCTTTGCGTATTCCGAGGCCAGGCTCAGCGTGATGGCGTTGAGTCCGCCCTTAGTGATCATCGCCACTGAGGCCGGCGAGCCATAGATAGGATTTTGAACCAGCGCCGCGGTAATGGCCACGATGCTGCCGCCCGATTTCTGAGCGAGCATCTGTTTCACCGCGAGCTGGGTGATGTAGATGTAGCCGTCGAGATTGGTGGAAACCAGCGCGCGGAAATCGTCGGCGGTGTACTCGATGAACGGCTTCGCAATGAAGATGCCGGCGTTGTTGACGACGGCGTCAATTGATCCAAACCTCTGAAGGGCGGCATCGGCTGTCTTCTGCGCGGTGGCGGCTTGACCGATGTCTCCGTCGACTAAAACGAGCTTGTCGGAAGCCTCCAGTTCGGCAGACTTTGTCGCGTCGCGGGCGGTGCCTACTACGTTATAGCCGCGTTCGAGAAATGCTTTTGCTATCGCGGCGCCGATTCCTTGAGAGGCGCCGGTCACGATTACCGTCTTTCGATCGCTTTCCATATCTTGTCCCCCCTTTTGCTCGGTTAACTGTTTCATGGGCAGTTCACGACGCTTCAACCGGTGACCCGGTCGGCTTACTCGCGTTGCGTCTCGAACTGCAGTCAGGCTGCAGTCGGCTACTGCGGCAGCTCTTCGCCGGCCTGCTCCGCCACCATGTACTCGGCGTACCAGTCGGGCCAGTTCTCGTCGCGCTGGCCGCCGGTGCGCTTCTCGTGCTCGCCGTGGGCGGCTGACGCACGGCGAAACGCGGCTGCCAGATCGCTCGCCGTGGCGAACGAAGTTGCGGCAGAGTCGATGCGGCCGGGCAACCGGGTCGTGATCTCCTGGAACAGCCAGCCGTTGCCGTCGGGATCATGGAACGAGGCGAACGAACGGTAGCTGCGATGCTCGGGATCCAGGCCGTTGACTCGGACCCGGCCGAAGAGGTAGGGCTCGTCCGGACCGGAGTACACGCCGGCGCTGTGGAAGACTTCGCTGATCTCGACGCCGCGACGGAGCAGTTCGTTGCGAGCGGCCGCGAGGTCGGAGACGATCAGGTACAGGCCCTGGGCGGAGCCGGGCGCTGCCCCGGTGACATTCCTGCCAAAGATGACCGAACATCCAGAGCTGGGCGGCGTGAATTGGATCACGCGGAAGTCGCTGCCGTTATCGTAGTCGGCATCGAGCCGCCATCCGAGGTTCGCATAGAACGCCTTTGCGCGATCGACATCGGAGACGGGGATGACAACGATCTCGAATTTCATGTTGACTTTCGCGGGGCTCGCGTCGTTCGTCGCATCGGGGGTGGCATCGTTACTGCGAACTTCATCTTTCAAAATTGCCATGTTCTTTCCTCCTATTCGTTCATCTAGGTCGAAAGTCACATTTGTTGCATGCCAGCTCGACCGAGGGAGATCACTTGTCCTTTAAGCCGGTCAATAACCATCCACATCCGCGACAGCCTGGGCGAAGGCCCGGGGCGCTTCCTGAGGAAGATTGTGTCCGACATCACCTTCGATGTTTCTATGTGCATATTTGCCCGAAAATTTTTTGGCATAGGCTACTGGCGGAGGATGCGGCGCTCCATTGGAGTCGCCTTCGAGGGTGATCGTGGGGATGGTGATGACTGGGGCCTGGGCGAGCCGACTTTCAAAGGCGTCGTATTGCGGTTCGCCTTCCGCGAGCCCGATGCGCCAACGGTAGTTATGAATCACGATGGCGACGTGGTCGGGGTTGCTGAAGGAGGCTGCGGTGCGATTGAAGGTAGCATCGTCGAAGTCCCACTAGGAGAAGCGAGGTGCCAGATGAGCTTGTTAAAGTCATTTGTATTTTCTGTATAGCCAAGCTTGCCGCGTTCTGTGGCGAAGTAATATTGGTACCACCATTCGAATTCGGCCTGCGGAGGTAGAGGTGTCTTATTGGCTGCGGGACTGCCAATCAGGTAACCACTAACCGAGACGAGGGCCTTGCAGCGTTCTGGCCAGAGGGCCGCCATGATGTCGGCTGTCCGCGCTCCCCAATCGAAGCCGGCGACGATGGCTTTCTGGATCTTGAGCGCGTCCATCAGATTGATGATGTCGAGGGCAACGACCGATTGCTGGCCGTTGCGGACGGTGATGGCAGAAAGAAAACGCGTGGAGCCGTAGCCGCGGAGATACGGGACAATTACCCGGTAGCCTGCGGAGGCGAGCAACGGCGTGACGTTCGACAAAGCTGTAGATGTCGTAAGGCCATCCGTGGAGAAGAATGACTGCTGTGCCATTGGCGGGGCCGGCTTCCGCGTATCCGACGTTAAGGAGTCCGGCGTCTACCTGTTTTATTGAGGTGAATGACGTGTTCGTTCCCGGTTTGATTGTGGGCAGATCGGTCGGCATTGTCCCGGTGGATGGAGACGTACTTTCCGCGAAGAGTGCGCTGGACGCGAACAGCGTGGCTCCAACCGACAATCCGGCCAAGGCGAAACTACGACGTGATATTCCAAGTGACTCGGTTGGCTGCAAAGCTAGACTCCTTTGAATATCAACGCTGCTTGCCTGATCCTGCTTGGATCCCGCTGAGGAGCGCCGATCCAAGCAGACGATACGATTCCTCGTGGAACTCGACAAACCCCAGAGGAGGGTGAGTGAAACAGCTCTTTTGAGTAGGCCGTCCGTGGTCGCGGCGAGGCAGATGTCGGAAAAGCAGCCTAATCTCGCGCGTGTCCGAAGGCTGAATCGCGGACCCATCCGGCGGGAAGAGCATCCGTCATCTTAATCAGGGCCTGATCGTGCTACATTCGCTGTTGAAACAGCCCCTCCACCGCGTGTGTACCGGGCGAGTTCAGCTACTCCAGCGTCGAAAGGACTTGCATGTCGTCTTCGGCTCAAGTGCCCGCGGCGAATCGCGCCCCGATCGAAATATTGATAAGCCCGTTTACGCGATTCGCGAAGATGGAGGCGGCGGGGGGCATCCTGCTGCTGATTGCGACGGTGATCGCTCTGGTATGGGCGAACTCGCCGTGGGAGGAGAGCTATCACGGCATCTGGCACACCACCTTCACGGTGGGCATTGGGAATTACGTGCTTTCGTGGAGCCGGCATCTCTGGGTGAACGATGGCTTGATGGCGATCTTCTTCTTTCTGGTCGGGCTGGAAATCAAACGTGAGGTATTGATCGGAGAGCTGTCGTCGCTGCGGCAGGCGGCATTTCCGTTTATGGCCGCGCTGGGTGGATCGATCGTTCCCGCGCTGCTGTATCTCGCCTTGAATCACAGCGACATTCATGCCCGGGGCTGGGGTATTCCGATGGCGACGGATATTGCGTTCGCGCTCGGAGTGCTGGCGTTGCTGGGCAACAAGGTCCCCCCATCGCTGAAGGTCTTTGTGGCCGCATTGGCGATCGTGGACGACATCTTCGGCGTGCTGGTGATCGCGCTCTTTTATACAGCCCATATTTCGTATATAAGTCTTCTCCTTGGATTCATCGGAGTAGGCGTCTCGTTCCTGGCTAACTGGGCGGGTGTGCGCCAGCCGGCGGTGTACGCGTTCATCGGCGTGTTTGTTTGGTTTGCGGTGTTGCAGTCCGGGGTGCATGCGACTATTGCCGGGGTGTTGCTGGCGTTTTCGATTCCGGTAAAGAGCTCGGTCGATAAGGCGAGTTTCTTAAGCAGGTGCAGACGGGTACTGGACCGGTTTGAGCAGGCGGATCCGAACTCAACCGAGGCCCACGCCGCGATCCACACCTTGGAGAGCCAGTGCGAAAAAGTGGACACGCCACTGCATCGCATCGAGCACTCATTGCAACCCTGGGTGAGTTTTCTGATCATGCCCGTCTTTGCTTTTTCGAATGCCGGCGTGCACGTCCTGGGCAAGATCGAGGCGGCGGTGCAGAATCCGGTGACGCTGGGCGTGATGCTGGGGTTGTTGCTTGGCAAACCGTTGGGGATCATGGGCTTCGCCTGGCTGGCCTATAAGACGAAGCTGGGAGCTCCGCCGGCCGGAGTCGAGTGGCGGCAGATATTTGGCGCGAGCTGGCTGTGCGGCATCGGCTTTACCATGTCGCTGTTTATTGCTGGGCTGGCGCTTGAGTCCGACCAGATTATTGACATGGCGAAGATTGGCACGCTGGCTGCGTCGTTGACGGCGGGGGTTGTTGGCAGCCTAGTTCTGTTGGGCGCCTACAAACATTCGTCTTCCAAGCCTGGGGTGGTGTGAGGTTTCCGTATGAAGAATCTCTTTGAATCGGCGACGGTTGAAGAAGTAAAGCAACGGATGGCGCAACTGCGGCCCGATAGCGAGCGCCAGTGGGGCAAGATGAATGTGGCGCAAATGGTCGCGCACTGCTCTGGGGGCCTTGAGTGGGCGGTGGGGGACAAGAAGCCGCCGCGGATGTTCGTGGGACGGATTCTTGGGGTCATTGTGAAGCCAATGGCGCTGAGGGACGACGAGCCGATGCGCCGGAATTCTCCGACATCGAAAGATCTTGTGGTGGACGATGATCGGAACCTCGAGGTGGAACGGCTGCGGCTACGCGGATTGATTGAGCGCTTTGCACTAACCGGGCCGAAGGGGTGTACAAGCCATCCGCATAGCTTCTTTGGGCGGCTTACTCCGGAGGAGTGGGCAGTGCTGATGTACAAGCATCTGGACCATCATCTGCGGCAGTTTGGAGTTTAGGGCCGGCGAAGCGGCGTCTGTCTTAGACTCTGGAAGCGCGCAGGGCTTCATTCGCGCATAGACCGCGCTGTATACTCAGGGTTGTTATGGGGCAATCATTGCGGGAATCTGCAGCGCCGGGAAAGACCTTTTATATAGAAACCTTCGGCTGCCAGATGAATGTCCATGACTCAGAAAAGGTCATTGGGACGCTGGAGCATGAGGGCTATGCCCAGGTACAGGCAGAGGAAGACGCCGACCTGATCCTCTATAACACCTGCTCCATTCGCGATAAGGCGGAGCAGAAGGTCTTCAACCGGCTCAACGATTACAAGAAGCTGCACAAGCAAGGCAAGCGCTTTGGGGTGCTCGGCTGCGTCGCCCAGCAGGAGGGTGAACGCATCTTCGAGCGGGCCCCGTATGTATCGCTGGTCTCGGGGTCGGCCTCCTATCGCAAGCTGCCGGAGATGCTGGCCAGACTGGAAGCGGGCGAAACGCGCATTACCGGGCTCGACGACCGGCAGACCGAGGAGACGTTTGAGACCGAGTTCACCGCACGGAGCAATCCGTATCGCGGGTACATGACCATCATCGAGGGCTGCGACAAGTTTTGCGCTTATTGCGTAGTTCCATATACGCGCGGCAAGGAGCGTAGCCGAACTTCTACCTCGGTGCTGGCCGAGGCGAGGCGAATGGCGGATAGCGGGTATAGCGAGATTCAGTTGCTTGGGCAGAATGTGAATTCGTATCGCGATCCGGAAGGGAAGCGGAGCTTCGCCGAACTACTGGCGGCGGTTGGGGAACTGGAGGGAATTCGTCGAGTGCGGTTTACCACTTCGCATCCGCGGGACTTTACCCGCGACATCGTTGAGGCAATCGACGCGGTACCGGAGCTTTGCGACCATGTTCACTTGCCGGTGCAGAGCGGTTCTTCCTCCGTGCTTGCGCGGATGAACCGGGAGTACACACGGGAGCAGTATCTGGAGCGGATTTCGTGGGTGCGCGCGGCAAAACGGCCGATCAGCATGACGACGGACATTATTGTGGGATTTCCGGGTGAGACGCCGGACGATTTTATTGAGACGATGGATCTGCTGGCGGAGGTCCAATATGACGCCGTCTTCGCCTTCAAGTATTCGCCGCGGCCGAATACGCCTTCGATTCACTTGGCGGATTCCATTCCGGACGGGGAGAAGTCGCAGCGGCTTCAATCGCTGCTTGACCGCCAACGTGACATTCAGAGGGCTAATTATCACAGTCAGATAGGCGAGATTTATGAGGCTGCGGTTGAGGGTCACAACCAGCAACGCGGACAGGTGATCGGCCGGACGACCCAGAACAAAACATTGAACTTCACGACAATGAGCCCGATTTTGCCGGCGCCGGGCAGCTACGTTCCAGTTCGGGTGACTGCTGCGTTTCCGAATAGCCTGGTGGGTGAGGCAGTATAGGTGTGACTAGCTAGTTTCGGTTCAGGCATCGACTTAAGTCGAGGAGAGGGAGCTATGGAGATCGAAATGAAGATTCGCGGGCTGATGGTTCGACCCGTTGACCAACGCGCCGATCGTGATTCTTAAGGACATTTCCAGCGATATCGTGCTGCCGATCTGGGTAGGAGTGCCGGAGTTCAACGCCATCTACCTCGAGGTTGAGAAGGCATCGCCGCCACGGCCGATGACCCACGATCTATTGAGGAATCTGATCCAAGGGTTGAATGCTGAGGTCCAACGTGTTGTGGTTACAGAGCTTAGGGATGACACGTTTTACGCCGTAATCTGGATGGAGCAAAACGGCGAATCGGTGATCCTGGACGCTCGCCCCTCGGACGCGATTGCCTTGGCGCTGCGCACGGATTGCCCGATCTTCGTTCATGAGGATGTGTTGAAGGTCGCGAAGGTGGTGCCGAATACGGCAGACTCGGCCTCGGCAGAGGAGCTGCGACGCTGGCTGGAAAACCTCAATGATGAGGACATGGGCCGCTACAAGATGTAGAGAAGTGGGCTATCCTGCGGGCATTACGGCTGCAGTTAACAGAATATCTGTTATCGGACGTAGACTCCAACTTATCGTTTAAGCCACTAAAGCTCGTATGGCACCATAATGCCCGCCGTTCCAACGGGAAAGTCTCGCGTGTTACGCGTAATCAGCGTCGATGCGGAGATTTGGGCGGTGGCCAGGATCACGGCATCTGGGAGCTTCATGCGGCCCTGCCGACGGAGCAAGACAGCGCGTTCGGCAATGGATGGGGTGATATCTAATCTTTCAAATACCCCAAGCAGCGCCCGGCATGCGTCCTCAGTCTTGTCTGTGGCGCCAGCCATGACCTCCATCCAGGTGATGATGCTGATCCTTTTGTCAGAATAGCGGCGCACCTGCTGGCGCGCTGGCTCATGGCCGTTGAGGAAATCAATAAGTATGTTGGTGTCAAAGACCGCCCTCACCACTCGTCCCGCAATCTGCGTTGGTATTCAACTCCGTCTTTGCCATCCTCCCAAACTCCGAATGCTACATCTTCAGGACGCACCGGCTGTGCCGCGATATAAGTCGTAATCGCCTGACGAATAACCTCGGCACGAGAGAGCTTTCTTGCCTTGCTGATGGCGGTCAATTTGGACAGTTGAGGCTCCGGAATGTCTACCAGGGTTCTCATGATATATATGTCATGATATCACGTTAGGTTTTGGTACTTCTCAAAGAGTGTCGTTGACGAACATTGTCTTCAAAGACGAGCGTTCACGCGATTTGAGTCTTTTCTCCACTCCAACAGCACCAGTGTCGCAATAAAGACCAGCGCGATGGTAAGGCCGATCCAGACGCCAAAGACGCCGAGATTTTCGCTGAAGCATAGCCAATAGCCAAGTGGGAGCCCGATGATCCAGTAGCCGATGAAATTCAGGACCATGGGAGCTTTGGTGTGGCCGAGGCCGCGGAGGGCTCCGGTAGTGGCGGTCTGAATGCCGTCAAAGATCTGGAAGGCAGCCGCAAGCGCCAGAAGCGGCGCTCCTATAGCCATGACCCGGGGATCGGGACTGTAAATCCGGACGATCGAATGGGGAAAGAGGATGAGGAGCAGCGCCATAAGAGCCATGAACGTTGAGGCGACACCGATGGCCAGATATCCCGTACGACGGGCGCGGGCTGGGTCGCCTCTACCGACGCTATGGCCGACTGCGACGGCGGCTGCAGCCGAAATTCCCAAGGGCACCATATAGGTAACACTTGCGATATTGAGTGCAACTTGATGAGCAGCCAGACTTTCTGCACTTAGTTTGGCTGCAATAACAGTCGCTCCGCCAAAGGCGCCGATTTCGAAGATCATCTGCGTGGCGGCAGGTCCACCCAGCTGCAGAATGCGGAGGATTCGTCTTTTGTCCGGCAGCGGAAACTGGGCCAAGAACGAGCCACCGTCTTTATGCTCGTGCCAGATCGCGACTGCGACCAGGAATGCTGCCATATAAACGCGGGCCAGAACGGTTGAGAGCGCGGAGCCACGCACGCCCATCTCTGGCAGGCCGAATTTGCCGTAGATGAGCAGCCAGTTCCCTGCCAGATTGACCAGGTTGGCAGTGACCAGAGCGAAGGTGACTGGCTTCACAATGTGCATGCCCTGGAGGTAGCGGCGGAAGCAGGCATAGGTCAGCAGCCACGGCGTTCCCCAATTGAGCAGGCGCAGGTAGGCGGCGGTTTGCGAGGCGACGGCTGGGTTGGTGCCCCAACGCGGCAGCAGCGCCGGAATCCACTGGACGATGACCATCACTGGCACGCTAAACAAGAGGACAATGTAGATGCCCTGCATGACCCATTTGCGGCAGTCCGCGTGGTCGCCGCGGCCGTAGGCCTGGGAGACGAGCGTGTCAAGGCCGAGCAGAAGGCCTGCGCCGAAGAGCGCGGGAATGTAATAGAGCGAACTGCTGAGGCCGACCGCGCCGATGGCCTCCGGGCTCAGGCGGCCGACCATGATGGTGTTGACAACCGACATCAGCATCCAGGCGAGCTCGGAGAGGACTACGGGGATGGCGAGGCGGAGCAGTGCGCGGAGTTCCCCGCCAAGATGCCAGGTGCGTGGCGCCGCGGACTTTTCGCGGTTTCGTTCTTCCAGCTTCTGGAGTTGCGGCGGCATCGTGCTCCTCAGTATCTCTTGTGCGGACGCTTGTGTACATCTTTCGGCGTTGACGGAATAGAATTTGCGGGTGGTTGGAAATGACTTGATCTCCGGCGGTGGAGTCAGGAGAGTTTATGCAGTGTCATCGTCGCTGGGAAGTCGGTTGATGCGCCGGTTCCGGTTTCTGCGTCTCGGTATATTTTTGCTCGCGAGCGGGATGTTTGCCTTAGGTGTGGGCGCGCAGCAGCTTCCGCAGCCGCTGCCTGATGTTTCGAGCGATCTTCAGGCCACCTATGCGCGGCTGCTGACGGCAATCGAGAAGATTCCGATCTTCGACAATCATGGGCATCCGGGGTTTGCCGATGATGCGGATGTGGACGCGATGGTCGCGCCACCGGGCAGCGTCCCATTGCGGCTGCGCTCTGACAACCCGGAGCTGGTTGCGGCTTCGAAGGACCTCTTCGGCTATCCCTATAACGATGCGACGCCGGAGCACCTTCAGTGGTTGACGAAAAGGAAGGCCGAGCTTCGTCAGCAGCAGACCGGATATGCCTACTTCGATGGAATTCTCGATAAGCTGAACATCGAAACGGCGTTGGCCAATCGAGTGAGGATGGCGCCTTACCTTGACCCCAAGCGCTTTCGCTGGGTTTTCTTTGTGGATTCAGTTCTCTTCCCTTTTAACAATCAGACCTTCAGTACCCGCAATGGCGATTTGGCGGTTTATATTCCGCTGCAGGAGAAGAAGCTCCACTACGAGCTGGCGCAGGAGGGGTTGATTTCTCTACCGGGGAACCTGACCGACTATCTGCTTTTCGTCCGGCATCTGCTGGAAGACAATCAGCGGCAGGGCGGCGTGGCCATCAAGTTTGAGATTGGGTATTTCCGGTCGCTGCATTTTGACGATCCTACCGAGGCCACGGCCGAGGCGGTCTATGCGAAATATCGTGGTGGCGGAGTTCCTACCGATGCGGAGTACAAGGAATTTCAGGATTATGTCTTTCGCTACCTGATTCTCGAAGCCGGCAAAATGCATCTTCCAGTGCACATTCATACCGCCGTCGGGACTGGAGATTTCTACAGCGTGACCGGCAGCACCGCGTTGAACCTAGAGAATGTGCTGCGCGATCCGCGGTATGACGCGACGACTTTTGTGCTGTTGCATGGCGGTTATCCATTTCAGGAACAGGCGATCTGGCTGGCGGCGCGGAAGAATGTCTACCTGGATTCTTCGTTGATGGAGCTTTACCTTTATCCGGCGGATTTCAAGACGGTGCTGCGGCACTGGCTGTTGCTGTTTCCCGATAAGGTGGTTTTCGGATCGGATGCCTTTCCTTTTAGCGACGCCGTGGGCGCAGAGGAGAGCTATTGGATGGCGGTGCGAACGGCGCGGACTTCGCTGGCGGCAGCTCTGGCGGAGATGGTGGTGAATCATGAGATCACCGAAGAGCGGGCGCTGGGTTTTGCGCGGGGGTACTTGCATGATAATGCGGCGGGGTTGTATTCGAGATGAAGCCCGTCTCGTCAGCGCTATCAGCCCACCTCTCCAGCGCGACACGCGACGTACCAGCCTCCGTGGCACCGAGCCGTGTAAAATTCTCTTACAATCTTCCGTGGGGCCGAACATGAATTCCAACGCCAGCACACTGACCGAGCGAATCCAATCACTCAGCGACGAGCAGATCGTCGAAGTAGAAGATTTTGTGGAATTTGTTCGATTGCGCGGGGAGCAACGCGGACTGGCGCGCGACGCGGCGAACGTGAGCGCTCCAGTATTCGAAGCCGTCTGGAACAACCCGGAAGACGCCGCCTACGATGCCCTATGAGTTCGGGGATGTGGTGCTAGTGCGGTTTCCCTTCAGCAGCCAAACCGCCTTCAAACAACGCCCGGCGATTGTGGTCAGCAACCGGGCCTATAACGCGGCCAAGCCGGATGTTGTGATTATGCCGTCACCAGTCAGATACATTCTTCTTCCAGCATGGGTGAGGTCTGGATCAGCGACTGGCAAGGGGCAAACCTGTTGAAGCCATCCGCAATCAAGCCGGTCTTCGCCACTCTGGAACAGGGTCTCATTCTCAAACGTCTCGGCACGCTGCAGGGCTCCGACCAGTCGTCGCTACGCCAGGCAATTGGGGAGATCCTGGGCTAAGCGCGAGTCGAAAATCGACGCGCGCTAGTGGAGCCTGTTCATGATGAGGTGTCCATTTATCATTGTCACTGCAGGGCTTCCTTCCGATTCCTCTAAAGAGTTGTGTAGAGCCTTCGGAGAAAACGTTTTCGACAAGTTCCTGCGTATTCAATCAACCCACTGAGGTCAATGACCATGGCACATAATAAGAGCCGGCGAGAGTTTCTGATGACGGGCGCGGTCTTGACCGCCGGCGCGGTGATGTCGCGCCGTGGACGAGCATGGAGCGCTGACGCGGTTGCCGGCCCGCGAACCGTGCTTGAACAATTCGATTATGCGGACGTGCAGTTGTTGGATGGCGCGATGCTGGAACAGTTCCGGCAGAACCATTCGCTATTTCTGAACCTGAACGAAGACAGCCTGCTGAAACCCTTCCGGCAATTGGCCGGGCAGCCTGCTCCGGGTGAGGATATGGGTGGATGGTATTCGCCGTCGCCGGAGTTCGATCCGCCGAAAAACATGACAGGGTACGTGCCCGGCCATACGTTTGGACAATACATGTCAGGGCTTGCTCGCGCTTATGCGGCGACCGGCGATAAGGCGACCCAGGCGAAGGTGCATCGGCTGGTGCTGGGTTATGCGGCGGCGATCTCTCCGAAGTTTTATGACGGATACAACTTGCCCGCGTATACGTTTGACAAAGTCAACTGCGGCCTGATCGATGCGCACCAGTTTGCGAGTGATCCGAATGCATTGGCCACGCTCAACCAGGCAACGGATGCGGTGCTGCCTTGGTTACCTCCCAAGGCGCTGAACCGCGAGGAGATGATGGCTCGACCGCATAAGAACATCTCTTTCACCTGGGACGAGAGCTATACGCTGCCGGAGAATTTCTATCTTGCCTATCAACGAGGAGCGGGGGCGCGCTTCCATCAGCTGGCGACAAGATTTCTGGAAGATGACACCTACTTCGACCCGCTGGCTGAGAACGAGAACGTGCTTCCCGGCTTGCACGCCTACAGCCATGTGAATGCCCTGTCGTCGGCGATGCAAGCTTATCTGACGGATGGGAGTGAAAAGCATCTTCGCGCGGCGCGGAATGGGTTTCAGTTTGTGACAGACCAGAGTTTTGCGACCGGCGGTTGGGGTCCGAACGAGACCTTTCAAAAGCCTGGGACAGATGGGCTGGCGAAATCGCTGACGACCACGCATAGCAGCTTTGAGACGCCTTGCGGCGCGTATGGACACTTTAAGATCGCGCGCTATCTGATGCGAGTAACCGGCGACAGCAAGTATGGCGACAGCATGGAAACCGTGCTGTACAACACCATCCTGGGCGCGAAGCCGATCCAGCCTGATGGCGTGAGCTATTACTACTCCGACTACAACATGGATGCGGTAAAGGTCTACTACGAAGAAAAGTGGCCTTGCTGTTCGGGAACCTTTCCTCAGATCACGGCGGATTATGGGATCAGCTCTTACTTCCGCGGCTCCAAGGGTCTTTATGTAAACCTCTACGTGCCATCGCGAGTGACGTGGCGGCAGGGCGATGCACGAGTGACGTTGGCCCAGGAGACGCAGTATCCGACGGTTGGCGAGACTAGTCTGAAGTTGACAATGGATCGGCAGGAGCGATTTGTCGTTGCTTTGCGGATTCCTGCGTGGGCAGGCAAAGGCACACGGGTAGCGATCAATGGCAAGGCTGCCGACGTTCCGCTGACGCCCGGAAGTTGGGCCGAGCTGGATCGCACCTGGAAGAGTGGCGATCGCGTCGAACTCTCGCTCGATATGCCGTTGCGCCTGGTTCCGCTGGACGCACAACACTCGAATCTGGTCGCGCTTGTCCATGGTCCGGTGGCCCTGTTTGCGATTGAGCCGGGATCGATGAAGATGACACAGAAACAGATGCTGGCCGCTCAACAAGCGAGTTCGGCGTCGGCGGACTGGGTTGTGCAGACGGATAGCAGCAAGATTGTGATGAGAGCGTTTCCTGAGATCAAGACGGAGCGGTACCGGTTGTATCAGGAGACGTAACCCCTTCGGAGCGAGCGTTGACTCCGATCCTACGTCAATGTCCTTCGCCGAAGTTCACGAGGAGCGCCGTGGTAGTCATTGGCGCTCCTCAACAACGATTGGCCGTTTGCCCTAACCGATCGCTACTCTATGGTGACCGGGATGTTCAAGCTTGTCTGAGTTTGCGAGCTTCCGCTTCCGGCGACTCCGGTTATGACGACGATGTAACTGCCTTTGGCGGTGCCGGGATCGATCTTCGCCGTTCCTCCACAACCGATCGCGGTGAAGACCACCGCCATGGCCGCAAGCAGCGCGAGAACCGTGTTTCGGCCTCGCCGTCTGGGCAGGACAAGCAGAAAGAGGCAAGCGAGACTTACGCCTCCTCCGGCGCCTAACCAGGGAGAGCCCTGCATTCGGTTGCTCCCGCTCAGCGGATGCGCGGGAGTTGTGTTGACGGTCAACTTCACTTGCCCGGTGCCGGTCATGGAATTCGGATCGATGAAGCAGCCGGCCTCGGTCAGGTTTGCGGGCAACGCGCAGGTGAGGGCGATGGGAGTGGTGTAGCCGTTGGCGACATTTACGGTGACCGGGGCGATTGCCGCCGATCCCAAAGGCGCCGTCACACCAGGGGAGGACAGGGCAAAGTTTGCCATCGTGATAGGAACTGCGGCCGAGACCGACTCTGCATAAGTCGAGTCTCCTTGATAGAAGGCCGTCAGGCTGCCGGGGCCGGGTGTGCCGGTGATCGTCGTGGTGACTGTCACCTGGCCGTTGACAAGCGCGACCGGAGCGCCGACGTCGAGGCCGTTGAACTCAAACTGGACAAGCCCGGTTGGCGTGGCGGCGCCGGTAGTGGCGTCGGCGACATTCGCGGTCAGTGTAATCGTCCCGTTGGGAGTGACGCTTGATGCCGAAGCCTCCGCGGTCGTCGTCGAGGCTGAACCGGAGGGGAGCACCAGGATTTCGCCCATCATGCCGGCGTCTTCGTGTTGCAGAATATGGCAGTGATAAACGAAGGCGCCGACGATTTTGGGATCGCGGAAATCCATGCGCACTTTCACGCTGGGATAGGCGCTGGTACCGTCCCAGTAAGGCAGATCGACGGTGTCGCGCACAGCAGGGTCGTCGACCGGCTGGCCATCGACCTCAAGCACCTGGAAGTGAATTTGGTGGATGTGAAAGATGTGGTCTTCGCCGGTGCGGTTCTCGATGACCCAATCTTCGACGGTTCCAGAATGCACGATGATGTTCGGCGGCTGGTCCATGGTGAAGACGGCCGGAGTCTGGCCCTCTTCGGTGATGAAAAACGAAGTAGGACTATTGGGATTAGAGGGGTCCTGGAGCACCTCGGAGAAGTAGAGATTGCGCTGGGCCACGGGGGTTGCGGCGGCCAGCGCAGCGAAGCGCGTTACCTTGGCCGGAACGGCTTTGGCCGGCGGCGGTGTTGGCGACGCGCCATAATTCCTGGCGGCCGGGGTCGGTCTGAATCACCGCCGGCGTGTACGCCGGATAGGTCACGGGCACGAAGTTGATCGACAAGTCCCAGGCCGGAATGTTGGCGTCGTTGCTCTCAGAGTTTGGCAGCAACTGGTCGCGGACGACGAAGGTGCGCTCGGGCAGTCCGGCCAGCGCGGTGTCGACGTTCTGCAGGCCCTCGACGATCAGCGCTCCGGTCGCGCCGCCTTGCACCTGGCCTTCGCTGAAGCCATGTGGATGGGGATGGTACCAGTAGAGCCCCGGCGGCTCGTTGGCCGGGATTTGCACGTTGTAGTCGAAGCTCTGGCCGGGCGCGATGAGCGTGTGGACGACCTCGTCCTGCCCGCAGACGGGAGCGACGTTGGTGCCGTGGAAATGGACGTTGGTCGCGGAGGCCGACATGACTCCGTTGCAAGCGCTACTGGTGGAGGTGTCCGATGCGGCGAGGGACATCTTCATTCCAGCCATATTGTCTGGGGCCATGTTGCCGCTGGCGCTGCTAGACGCGGCGGGGAGATTGTTCTGGAAATGGATGACTAGCTTGTCCCCGGGGCTCACGCGCAGCGTCGGCGCCAGCAGGCCGGTGTCGGTGATGTAGCAGTAGCCGGGGAGTCCCTGGGAATCGGTGACGGTCTGGAATTTGAACGTCACCTCAAGGACGCCGTTCGCGCTCTTAAGCTCGGGAGGCGCGGTGACGGCCGAACCGGCGGCGTAGCGCGGGCAGACCGCATCCGCTGCGTCGGAACCGGTCACGGCCGGGGTGGTGAGCTTCGCAAGGTCCTGAGCGGAGATCGCGCCGCGCCCAGGGTAGGCTCGTTGTGCGGTGGCAGTGGAAACGTAAGAGAGAAGTAAGAACAGGAAGAGCGAGATGGACGGGAACGCACTGGAAGACAGGGTCTGCCCGCTTCCCTTCAGTAAACGCAGATTGCTGTTCGTCAAAGCGGCCTCGCAAAGCAAAGGTTTAGCGCGATTGGGGATTTTCGCGTCCCCGGCATCACGGCAGTTGGAACTTTGCGAGCTGCGACCTATAGTGAAAGGTAGCCCGCAGTCTGTTCGGCTGTGGTTCCCAGGCCTCCGCGGTGCTCCGCCAAGAGTTCTCCGCGGAGGTCTGGTCGTTTGCGGTATGAGCAAACTTTGGGTTTTACGACGCTCTTCACCCGGTCTTCCCACCGAGATCAAGACGCGCCACATCAATCCTCATCCGCAATATACGACAAATCAAATCGTAGTTCCAGTGGGAACGATGCGGGCAACGATCAGAACCACCGGAGAATTACCATGCCACGCGCGGTCCTGGTCGTAGCCATCGTCCTTTCGCTGGCCGCCGCCATTGCGACAGTTACCGGATTCTCGCTGTTGTTCCCCGATCCAATCTGGAATCGCATGTGGGAGCTGAACAGGCCGGCGTACTTGGCGTTCTCTCGATTCGGAAGGCTGTCAGGGGTTGTGTTGTTCGCCCTGGCAATCGGTACAGGAGCAGCAGCGCTGGGCATGATTGGACGAAAGAAGTGGGGCTGGTGGGCCGCAGTCACACTATTCGCGGCGAACGGCATGGGAGACTTACTTGCGCTGGCTGATGCTCATGACCTAGCTCGGAGCGGGTCTGGTGTCCTGATCGCGGGGCTTTTCCTATATCTGCTAATGAGGCCCGACGTGAGAGCACACTTCAAGAGCCAACTGCTGACCTGACCAACTCGGCAAACGCTCAGCTTTCACGGCGAGGGCTTAGCTCAGATGGTTCTGCTTCGAATCGCTATACTGGAATCGATTGCCGCAGCACTCCGATCATGACCCTTGCCACCGAAGTATCCTCCCCTAATACCGAACTTGCATTGAGCCATCCCGAGCTTATTTTGACCAACGCATTGATTGGCGGCGAACGCGTGGCCGCTTCGAGCGGCGCGACGCTTTCAGTGACAAATCCTGCGACCGGCGCTTTGATCGCCACGGTTCCCGACTGCGGAGCGGTGGAGGCGCGCGCTGCTGTTGCCGCGGCTTCGGCTGCTTTTCCCGACTGGAAGGCGCGCACGGCGAAGGAGCGCTCGACGGCGCTGAAGCGCTGGTTCGCGCTGATGATCGAGAACCAGGAAGACCTGGCCAAGCTGATCTCGATGGAGCAAGGCAAACCGCTGACCGAGAGTCGCGGCGAGGTGGCTTATTCAGCGGGGTATGTTGAGTGGTTTGCGGAGGAAGCGAAGCGAGCGTATGGCGAGGTGATTCCGGAGCCGGTGCGCGGGCGCAAGCTGATCGTGGTGAAGGAGCCGGTGGGCGTAGTCGCGACGATTACGCCGTGGAATTTTCCGCTGGCGATGCTGGCGCGGAAGGTGGCTCCGGCGGTTGCGGCGGGATGCACGGTGGTTTCGAAGCCGGATGCGGCTACTCCGCTTTCCGCCTTGGCTTTCGCCGCGCTGGGCGAGCAGGCGGGCTTGCCGGCGGGAGTCTTCAACGTCGTGACCGCCGGACGCGCGCATGACGCCGAGGTGGTTGGCGAGTGGATGCAGTCTTCGGTGGTGCGGAAGGTCTCGTTCACGGGATCCACGGCGGTGGGCAAGCATCTGATGCGGCAGAGCGCTGACACGCTCAAGAAACTTTCGCTGGAGCTGGGTGGTAATGCTCCGTTTCTGGTGTTTGACGATGCTGATCTGGATGCGGCGGTTGCGGGAGCGATTGCGGCAAAGTTTCGCAACTCGGGACAGACCTGTGTCTGCGCGAATCGAATTCTGGTGCAGGATAGCGTGTATGACGCCTTCGCCGAGAAGCTCGCTTCGGCGGCAGCGAGGCTGCGGGTGGCTCCTGCTTCGCAGCCGGACGCCGAGCAGGGGCCGCTGATTCATGAGCGGGCTTTGGCGAAAGTGGAAGATCATTTGCAAGACGCGCTCGCTCATGGCGCGCGGGTGCTGACAGGCGGACGCCGTCATTCACTCGGACACAATTTCTTCGAGCCGACAGTGCTGGCGGATGTGACTCCGGCGATGAAGATTGCGCATGAGGAGACGTTTGGGCCGATTGCGCCGCTGTTTCGTTTTCATGGTGAGGCCGAGGCGCTGGCGATGGCGAATGATTCTCCGTTTGGGCTGGCCGCTTATTTTTATGCGCGGGACATCGGGCGCATCTGGCGGATCGCGGCTGGTTTGCAGGCCGGAATGGTGGGCATCAATGAGGGGATCATCTCGACTGAAGTTGCTCCTTTTGGCGGAGTGAAGGAGTCCGGCTTTGGGCGCGAGGGTGCGCGGCAGGGCCTGGATGAATATTTGAACTTGAAATACCTTTGCATGGGTGGGTTGGGATCATGAAGACTTGCCCTGGCAATCCATGATCGATAAAGACGAGATGGATTCGCCCCGTGTGGAAGTCGTTGCAGCCACGCCTGAGCAGGAGCCGATCGTGGCGAATCTGCTGGAGTTGTACCTGCACGACTTCAGCGCATTCCTTGATTTGGAGATAGGAGAGGACGGCCGATTTGGCTACCCGTCGCTCCCCCTCTATTGGTCAGAGCCTGACCGTTATCCCTTCCTGATTCGGATGGACGGCAAACTGGCTGGGTTGGCGCTGGTGAAGAAAGGATCCGTGGTCTCGGGTGATGGCCTGGTCTGGGATATGGCGGAGTTTTTCGTTCTTCGCGGCTGTCGCGGACGCGGAGTTGGCACTCTCGCGGCGCATCAGGTGTGGAGGCGGTTTCCCGGGCAGTGGGAGGTTCGAGTGATGCAAAGGAATACGTTGGCTCGGCGTTTCTGGGCGGGGGCCATCTCAATCTTTGCTGGAGAGGCGGTCCATCCCCGCCGTATCGAGAGGGATGGTGAAGCGTGGGATTTATTTTCATTTCAGTCCAGGCAGGTCGGCGCTTTGGACAGCCCGACAGAGGACACTAACCGATGAAGTTTCTCGAACTCGGCGTTTGCGCCTTATCGCTTCTTTTATTTGTAACCGTCGCGGTTGCACAAGTCTCTGCGCCCGCGCCTGTGCCGCTCTGGCCGCAAGGCGCGCCTGGCGCTTTGGGGAATGAAAGCCCTGGCGATCAGCCGAGGATCACTCCCTTCCCTGCTCCGAAGGCGGCTGGACATGAGACGCATACGGCGGTGCTGATTCTTCCCGGCGGCTCGTATGCTCACCTGGCGACGGACCATGAAGGCGTGCAGGTTGCGAAGTGGCTGAACAACCTGGGAGTCTCCGCGTTCATGCTGGAGTACCGGCTGGGGCCGAAGTATCACCATCCGATTGAAATGAACGATGCCAAGCGCGGACTTCGCTGGGTGCGCAGCCATGCGGCCGAATATGGGTACGATCCGAACCGGGTTGGGGTGTGGGGATTTTCGGCTGGCGGTCATCTTGCTTCGACGCTGGGGACGCATTTCGATGCGGGCGACCTAAAAGATGGTGATGGGGCCGCTGCCGATCCGATCGATCGTTTGAGCAGCCGTCCGGATTTCATGATCCTTAGCTATCCGGTGATCGGGCCGATTGGGCCGGCGGCTGTGGGCTCGTTCGATAACCTGTTGGGAAAGAACGCCGACCCGGCGCTGATTGAAGAGCTGACCAACGATCATCATGTGACGGCGCAGACTCCGATGACTTTCCTGGTTGCGGCGGACGACGATAAGGCCGTCTTTCCGGAGAACAGCGTCAACTTCTACCTGGCGCTGCGCAAATCCGGTGTTCCGGCGGAGATGCATATCTATCTGCATGGCGGACATGGCTTTGGGCTGGCGCCGTTTGATCCAGTGCTGTCTTCATGGACGGGGCGGCTGGCCGATTGGCTGCGGGTGAATGGGTGGTTGGCGACGAATTGATTCAGGCGGAGGCGCCAGTGTCATGAGTAAGCCCAAACAAACCATCGACCCTCGATTGAAAGCTTGTTTTGCCGCACTTTCGAAGCCTGCGCAGCGAGCGTTGATCGCGAACGGGATATTTTCAGAGAGCGATCTGGCCAAATGGACCCTCGCTGACGTTAAGAAGATGCACGGGATCGGGCCCTCCGCGGCGCCAGTTCTCAATCAGGCCTTGGCGGAGGCGGGGCTGAAGTTCAAATCCTGATCCGGCTATACTGCGGTGATGAATGTCTCTGGCGCTTCTACTGTCCTCCAGGTGAAAGACCTCGAAGCGTCTCTCCGGTTCTATTGCGACGTGCTTGGTTTTCATAAGGACTTTGAGTTCGGCCCGTATGCGGGTTTGCATCTTGGCGAATGTCACCTTCACTTGTGCGCGCACACAACCTGGAAGAGGCCGCTCGGCGGCGGGGCGGTTGTTGTGTTTGCCGACGAAGTGGATGCCTACTGTGCTGCGGTAAAAGGGCGCGGCGCAGAGATTGCGCTTGAGCCGACGGACGAGCCTTACGGGATGCGCGACTTTGTGGTGAGAGATCCCGACGGAAATGTCCTGACGTTCGCGCGCTCACTGCCCGAAGACACAGCGCTACCTGGGGATTAAGGTAGCAAAGAGCGGCACCCCCCGCAGTTCACCTACCTGCCCATGCTCACGAAACGCTCGAAAGAGTGGCTTCTTCAAAGCACAGCAGAAGGCCGCACCACGTTTTTTTTTGTTATGGCTTGACAAACTATCGCTTTACCTTGGTACATTGGTAGCATGGTGGCTGATCAAAGATTGATTGTTGAACGTGTACAGACCGGCGTTCGCATGGAGAAGCGGCTCTTAAAGGTGCTCAAGGCGTTCGCAGAGTACCGCGATCTGACGCTTGGCGATCTATTGGAAGGAATCGTTCTGCATTCCTTCGACGGAAAGTGCCCTTTCAGCCAGGAAAGCCTGCAACGGATCAAAGAACTGAAGAAGTTCTATGGTCTTGACCTGGACTCGGGCTCGAGCCATCTCCTGATCGAGCAGGCGCCCGGGAGAGGGCGCAAAAAGGAGAAGACCGCAAAATGAATCCTAAGCTCAAATTGGCGATTTCAGGATTGCGTTGGGTGTTGGGTCTGGTCGTGTTGCTGGAGTCGGTTCACTTCGTGCTGTCCCCGGCCGCGCAATTTGCCAAGACCGGGCTTCCGTTATGGCTGCGTCCTGCATTGGGCGGCAGCGAGGTGGTTGCGGCGATTCTGTTTCTGGTGCCCGTGGCAAGCGCGGTCGGGGGTTATGCGCTGCTCTTCATCTTTGCCGTCGCCGCGGGCATTCATTTTCTTCATGGCCAGTTCGATGTCGGCAATCTCTTTATCTATGCCATGGCCACACTCGTTTGCCTGGCCTACGGAAGCGGCAGATCCTCTCAAGATGCAGCATGATCTCTCATTCCCGACCGATGAAGAGTTGATCGCGAGCTTTGAGAGCTGCACTCTCCCCGCAGCGTCGTTTCATCATGCCGATCACGTCCGAATGGCTTTTCTATATCTGCGCCGCTACCAGCCTCTCGATGCCCTGCACCGCTTTTCTGTTTCGCTGATGCGCTTCGCCGCCGCTCACGGCAAACCGGGGCTCTACCACGAGACCATCACATGGGCCTTTGTGTTTTTGATTCGCGAGCGGATGGCGCGAGTCACCTCTCAAGAAACGTGGACCGAATTTGCAGCGCGTAACCCGGACTTATTTGACTGGGAGGAAAATGTGCTGAAGAAGTACTACCGTCCGGAGACTCTCTCATCGGAGCTGGCAAAAACGGTCTTTCTGTTGCCTGATATTGCGGCAGCGCGCTAATTAAGCGGCAACAAAAAGCCTCCGGCGAACCGGAGGCCTTTCTAATTTAGATCGGAATGCTTACTTCACCTTGAGGTAGATCATGACGAAGGTGAACAGGGTGAGGGATTCGATGAAGGCAAGGCCGAGCACCAGCAGAAGCTGGATTCCGGCGCGGGCTCCGGGGTTGCGGGCGAGGGCCTCGGTGGCCGAGGCGGTGGCCTTGCCCTGGCCGAGTCCGCAGAGGCCGGCGGCGATGGCGATGCCGACACCGGCGCCGATGGGCACCAGGCTGACAGCTCCGCCGCCTTCGGTTCCCTGGGCAAATGCCGGCACCGCAAAGAACAGGGCCGACAGGGTCATCAATAGATATTGCAACTTGCGCATTCGAGTTTCTCCTGCTTCCTTAAGAATTGCCGTCAGTGGGTGGTTGACGCTCACCGTGCTGGCGCCCTCACGCTAAACGGCGCTTCAGGTCCCGGAGTGGAAGCCGCCCCCGGCTGAAGAGCTTGAAGATTCTATGCCAATTCCTCTTCGTGCGCGGTCGCCTCGGCGAGGTAGATGAAGGCCAGCAGCATCCACACGTAAGCCTGAATCATCGCAACGCCAAAGTGCAGGCCGAGAAAGACGATGGGCAACACTAACGGGAAGATCGAGAAGAAGACCAAAGTCAACAAATCGCTGGCCAGCATGTTCGCGTAGAGACGAACTGTGAGCGACATGTTGCGGGCGAGGTGCGAGATGATCTCCACCGGCAACATCAGCCAGGATATCCACCAGATCGGCCCGATAAAATGCTTGAGATAGCCGACCGGCCCCTGAGCGCGGACGCCGTTGTAGTTGTAATAGAGAAAGGTCAACATCGCCAGGCCGAGGGGAACGAAGGGCTTGGCGGTGGGCGTCTCGAGCCCCGGCAGCAGTCCGATGCAGTTGCAGAGCAGAATGAAGATGAAAAGCGTGGTGACAAACGGTATATGCGGCTCATAACCGTGGCCGATAATTGCTTCGCCCTGCGAGTTGCTGAACTCCAGGAGCATCTCCGCAAGGCTCTGCACCGGATTGGGGCGCTCGACGTTGAGGGTGAGCCGCACCACGAGAAAGAACGCGAGGAGCACGAAGGCGACCATCAGCTGCAGGGTAAGAACGTCGGCGATGGGCGCGCCGGGGGTCTCCGGGTGAATGCCGATGGCCGTCAGCAGGGTGGTCAACGGACCGCCGAACAGCGAGTTCAGTAGCTGGGTAATCGAATGAACGAACGCGTGCATAGTTTGGGGTGTTACCGCTCCGAACGAGTTAGTTTCTGGTTAACAGAACGGCTTCGATCGAGAGCGCGACGACTGCTAAAGCGAGTCCCGCAATGATGGAATAAACCGCTCCATTGAGCCATCTCAGACTAACATAGAGGACACTTCCGGCGATGAAGAGGCGAAGCAGGAACATCGCGATGACAAGGCCTGTGGAACTCGGCGACCGCTGCTTGTCGAGCTTGGCGTTGACGACCCGGATGAGGCGCCGGGATTCGTAGATTCCGCCGGCTGAGATGGCTGCACCGACGAGAAAGAACACTGCGGACTGCCAGCCGGAGATGATCCAAATGATTGAAATGCCTACGAGGGCCATCCAGCCGATGTTGCGGACGGCGCGAAAGAGCGCGGCACTGAGGTCGGCGTCGGTGAAGGTGAGGAACGGGTTCTCTTCGGGTGTCATTGGGGCGGGCATGGGGGAGGCGGGCATCAGGGTTTCTTGCTTTTGGGCTTGCCGGCGGCGAGGGCCATGCGGACGGCCTCCAGCATTCCAGCGATCATGCCGAGGATGAGGCCGACGACGGTAATCCAGGTCTGGTGCAACCAGCGGTCAAGCGTGGCTCCGAAAAACCAGCCGATGAGGACCGCTATGGGTAGGACAAGGGCGATCTGAATGAGGCGTTCGGCCTGGACGAGGGAGTGGGCCAGGGGTTTCTCGGGTTTGGGGTTCGGGTTGGGGGCGTTGAAGGGCATGGTGATTGCGTCTCTCAGTCTAAATGGCCACGTCCGAAATGGTTCCGCGCTTCCGAACTTCGATGCCGCGGTGAGGCATAATGCTGATATGACAGGAATTCAGTTTGTTACCGATGAGGACGGCAAGCGAATCGCGGTTCAGATCGATTTGAGGATCCATGGTGAACTTTGGGAAGATCTGCAGGATGTCCTCGACTCGCGCGAACGGGAGTCTGAACAAGGTGTACCTATTGCGGAATTCAAAGCCCACCTCCTGAAGAGCGGCAAGTTGGATCAGGGTGTATAGGTTCTCTATCAAGCCGGTTCGAGATAATCCAGCTCAACCCAAATAGTCTCTCCGGCGCTTCCCGTTACAGACTCGATATCCAGTTCAGCCCATCCCAATTCATTGAAGCTGGCAATCTCAAACTTGTGGCCAACGCATCTTTGGAAGGTCGCTCTGGTTGGGAGGCGTTCATCCCCTTCAGGAACCCCGGGCGGAAGCCGAGCCAGCCTCACGTTGTCGCCAATCTCCAAGAAGGCCCTCCCCGTGGTGTCTCGTTATACTGACAGTTAGACTAAACGAGCAAATGAGGCAAGAGTGTTTGAATCGGAGTTTGAGCGTGGGCTGTTTGCGCTGCGCCAGGAAAAGCTGAAGCAGATTGCGGCCCTTGGGCAGCAGACTTATCCCAACCAATACATTGCGACCCATACCCTCCCCGAAATTCGGGCGAAGTATGGCGAGGCTGCGGGCGAGGCGCTTGAATCTGATCGCGTGAATGTTTCGGTCGCGGGGCGGTTGATGGCGATTCGCGGACAGGGAAAGGCCGGCTTTGCCCATCTGCAGCAGAATGGCGAGCGGCTGCAAATCTATGTCCGGCAGGATGCCGTCGGCGAGCAGGGGTTTCAGCTCTACAAGCTGCTCGATCTGGGCGACCACATCGGCGTGACGGGGTATCTGTTTCGGACGCGGACTGGCGAGCTGAGCGTTCATGTCGAGACGATCACGTTCCTGGCAAAGGCGATGCTGGCGCTGCCGGAGAAGTATCACGGTCTCTCCGATACCGAACTGCGATACCGGCAGCGGTACGTCGATCTATTCATGAACACCGATGTTCGCGAAGTCTTTGTGAAGCGGGCTGCGGTGCTGCGGGCTTTGCGGAAGTTTTTTGACGAGCGCGGCTATCTCGAAGTCGAGACGCCCATGATGCAGCCGATTGCCGGCGGCGCGGCGGCGAAGCCTTTCACGACGCATCACAATGCGCTCGATCTGGATCTGTTCCTGCGCATCGCGCCGGAGCTGTATCTCAAGCGGCTGGTGGTTGGCGGACTGGACCGGGTGTATGAGATCAATCGAAATTTTCGGAATGAGGGGATCTCGACTCAGCATAATCCTGAGTTCACGATGCTGGAGTTCTATCAGGCTTATGCGAACTATCACGACCTGATGGATTTGACGGAAGAGATTGTCAAGTTCGTGGCGATGGAAGTGAATGGGACGACGATAGCTCCGTCCGGCGAGATAGACGAAGCGACCGGCAAACAATTACCTCGCCTAGATCAGCACGGCATGCCTATAGATTTAGCCGTTTGGCAGCGCTATTCCATGATTGATGCGATTTGCGAGCATTGGCTCAAAGGTCTGCCGAAGCCACAACCGCAACATTTTCGATCAAGCACCGTACTACTCACATTTTTGAACGAAACACTCGCTTCGATCGAACTTGAGGAAGGAGCAACTCAGACCGCATTTGATCGTCTGTGGGCCGATGGCGAATACGACAAGTCCACCGTAGCCCATGATCGAGTCATCAGTTTGACTTTCACAAGGGGCGTCTTGACAACGGCGCAACACGACTTAGGAAACAGTGCACCTCTGGGCAATGTCGTATACAGCCTGTTTGAAGCCTTTGCCGAAGAACACCTGATCCAACCAACCATGATCTACGACTTCCCTCTCGCGGTCTCGCCGCTCTCGAAGGTCAAGCCGGATGAGCCGGATTGGGTGGAGCGGTTCGAGTTCTATATCGGAGGCTTCGAAGTCGGCAACGCTTTCAGTGAGTTGAACGATCCTGAAGATCAGCGCAAGCGCTTCGAAGCGCAACTGACCGAGCGCGAACGCGGCGACGACGAGGCCCACCAGATGGATGAGGACTACGTGCGCGCGCTGGCGTATGGATTGCCTCCGACGGCCGGCGAGGGCATCGGCATCGACCGGCTGACGATGGTTCTGACCGGGTCGAAGTCGATTCGGGATGTGATTCTTTTCCCTCTTCTGCGGCCGACGCAGGCTGGGACGGATACATCATCGGAGAAGACTGAAGCGCAATCCTGAAATAGTCGACGAGGTCACTCATGCCTTATCCGGCAACGCGGAATCTGTGCATCATGAGAGCTACGCGGCACTTGTTGACGGCCAGCTTCCTCTTGTTGCTGACGGGAGTGTCGGCGAGCTTTTCCCAGACGGAGTCGCGAGACGGCGCGGGAGCCTACGCGACCGGGCGATACCGGAACCTCTTCCTCGAAGACGGCCATTCTCGGCGCGAGATCCGGGCGAAGATCGACGCGGCCTATAAGCAGCTCTTTCATGGCGATCCGCAGACGCAGGCGATCGCCTTTGCTGCCGGGCGAAATGAGAATGGCCCGCTGATGTACGTGACCGACTGGGCCAATCACGACGTCCGTACTGAAGGCATGTCGTACGGCATGATGATCACCTTGCAGTTGGACAAGAAGGCTGAGTTCGACGCGCTTTGGAACTGGGCGAAGACTTACATGTATATCAGCGATCCGAAGCATCCTTCTTACGGATATTTTTCGTGGTCGTGCAAGACGGACGGCACGCCGAACGAGGAGACTCCCGCGCCAGACGGCGAAGAGTACTTCGCGATGACGCTGCTTTTCGCGGGCAATCGCTGGCCGGGCGGGCATGGAATCTATGACTATCATGCTGAGGCGGAGAGGCTGCTGACTGCAATGCGCCATCGCGAGGTCATTACCGGGCCGACAAAGTTCGGCCAGCGCAGCGTGGGGCCGGAGGTGAGCGAAGCGAACGCGATGATCCTGTTTGTTCCTGGGATCATGCCGCATCCGTTCACCGACCCCTCGTATCATTTACCTGGCTTTTATGAGCTTTGGGCGCGTTGGGGGCCGGTGGAAGACCGGGCATTCTGGGCTTATGCGGCTGATGTGAGTCGCGGCTTCTTTGTGAAGACTACCAATCCTCAGACCGGCCTGGCGCCGGACTATGCGAACTTCGACGGCACGCCGCATCCTTCGCGTTTTCCGCAGTCGATTAACTTTGGCTATGACGCGTGGCGGACGGCGAGCAACTGGTCGGTCGACTGGTCGTGGTGGCATAAAGCGCCAGAGGAACAGCAGCTTAGCGACCGCATCCAGAGCTTCTTCGTCTCGCAAGGGATCGACAGCTATGGCCCGGTCTATACGCTGGCCGGCAAGCCGCTGGGTGCGACTCCAGGGTTGACTCATGAGGACCATCCAATTGGTCTCGAAGGCACCAATGCAGTCGCCGGCCTTGCTGCGACCTACCAGGCGCGAGCGAAACTATTTACCGAAGCGTTGTGGAACGCACCCATCCCCTCCGGCCAGAACCGGTATTACGACGGCATGCTTTATCTGATGAGCCTGATGCATGTGGGCGGCGAATTCAGGATATGGAAGCCGGCGAAGTGACGTCGCGCCGCTTCCCTACTCTCCCAGCATGAAGCGCTGAACTCTGGTTGCGCGTCCTGTCCCTCCATCGCATTGGATCAGCGTGGCGCACATGCGGGCGTCGTTGCGGGCGGCTTCGAACTTTCCCGGCATCCCGGTGAGAAACCTGTCCAGCACCAGCTCCTTTTCAACGCCGATGACGCTGTCGTAGGGGCCGCTCATGCCGACGTCAGTCTGGTAGGCGGTGCCTCCGGGCAGGATGCGTTCATCGGCGGTGGGAATGTGGGTGTGGGTGCCGAGGATTGCCGTCACGCGGCCGTCGAGGTACCAGCCCATCGCGACCTTTTCTGAGGTCGCCTCGCCGTGAAAATCCACCAGGATGACTTTGGTCTTGATCTGCTTGAGCACGGCGTCGATGGTGCGGAACGGGTCTTCCGGGGTATTCATGAAGACTTTGCCCTGGAGGTCTACTACAGCATAGGTCTGGCCGTTGGGCAGTTCCCCTTCGTAGAAGCCATAGCCGGGCGCGGCAGGGGCGTAGTTGGCGGGGCGCACTACGCGGCGCGGGCGCTCGTGGCTATCGGCGGGGACCGACTGCATATACTCGATGATTTCCTTCTTGTCCCAGACATGGTTGCCGGTGGTTAGCACGTGGGCGCCGAGGTCGAAAAGTTCGTCGGCGGTTGCGGGGGTGACGCCGAATCCTCCGGCGGAATTTTCGGCATTGACGACGACGAGGTCGACCGAATGTTGACTGATTAAAGAGGCTAGATGTTCGCCGACAATGCGGCGGCCTGGGCTTCCGAAGACATCCCCAACAAAGAGAATCTGCAATCAGTTACTCCATTGTTACAGGTTGATAAACGGTGCTTCGGCTGCGGAGATCCTCTGGCATTGCTGAAAGTTTCGAATAGGTAGAATTCACAGTTTTGAATTGGCGGTCGATGTGTTAGCGTGACCGCATGGCCGTGAACACCCGATTCTGCACCGGTATCCATACTCTAATCCTGCTGGCGGCGGATCCCGATGTTCAGCAGACCTCAGACGAAATAGCGCGCAAGCTGAATACCAATCCAGTCGTCATTCGTAGAGTACTATCTTTGCTTCGTCAGGCGGGGCTGGTGAGCAGCCATAAAGGGCCGAGCGGCGGGTCGAAGCTGGCCAAACCGGGCAAGGCGATCCGGCTCGGCGATGTCTACCGGGCACTGGAGCCGGTTTCGATCTTTCACGGCTCGAATCTCACCGGGGACCACGCGGCCAAGGTCAACGGGGCGCTCGAAAAGATCTATCGCGATGCCCAGGAGGCGTTGGAGTCGGAACTTGACGGCACAACCCTGAATCAACTGGCGAAGAAATTGGAGAAGAAGAAGAAATAGCGCTCTTGCCGCACGCACCGAATCGCCCCTAACCTGCCGGGATACAAATCCTGATCACACCTGGGCCTTCCGCCTGCCCACCGCCCCCGGAGTCCACAGAAAACCAACTTTACCGGACAGGAAGAAATCTGTGACCCAGCGCGACTTATTTCCGCGAATTACGTCCCAGTGGATTGGAAGCTCCTGCTGCCATACGGGAGCGCTTGGGCCACCGTCATAATGGATCAATCGATAACAATCGTGCGATAACAAATCGTGGAAGTTCAGCGTCTCAACACTGTTTAACTATTTACGAATCAAGTCGAGGCACAATGCAAAGGTCTTTCGGTCGTATTCCAGGATTCTCGTTAGTTGTGTTGTCTATCGCTTTTCTGAGCCTTTCCGCCCAAGCTCAAGTGGCGAATCCAGATCGCATCGTTCAACCGGTGGACGACTCTGCCCGGATCACACTTGTCGGCAACGTCCATCCGCTGGCCAATGCCAAGAACGACCTGGGCGCGGCCCCGGTTTCCCAGCCGATGAACCATGTCCAACTGGTCCTGCAGCGTAGCGCCGCGCAGGAAGCGGCGCTGGATAACTTTCTTTCATCGGTCCAGCAGAAGGGTTCTCCGGACTACCATAAGTGGCTCACGCCCTTGCAATTCGGGCAGCTCTACGGCCCCTCCGACTCCGATATCCAGAAGCTGACGGGCTGGCTGGAGGGCGAAGGTTTTACCGTGAACCGCGTCGCCAACGGCCGCACCACGATCGATTTTTCCGGCTCTGTCGGCCAGGTGCAGGATGCTTTCCACACCGCCATTCATATGTATCGAGCGAACGGCGTCAGTTTTGTCGCTAACACCAGCAACCCCACCATTCCTTCGGCCCTTGCATCCGCGGTCTCGGGGATCACACATCTGAACACGGTCCCGCTCAAGCCGTTTCACGTCAATGCAGGGCCAGTAAAGTTTGACAGCCAAAAGCATCGATTCATTCCCGCGACCTCAAGGATTCACAGCGACTACACGGTAAATTTTGGGAGCGGATTTTTTGCCCTGGTAGCGGTGCCGGCTGACGCCGCAACGATTTATGACACGCCTAACTCGACCCTAAATAGCAAGTTCGGTGGGGGCACCAGCTACACCGGCACCGGCGTTACTATCGGCATCATGGGCCAGTCGTCCATCGACCCCACGCTTGTCCAGAACTACCGCACTCTTTTCCTCGGCGACAGCAAGGCGCCGATCATATCCAACCTGGATGGCGTGGGCGATTCCCCCGGAGACGATAGCGAGTCCTACCTTGACAACGAAATCGCCGGTGGTCTCGCACCCGGGGCGACCATCCATTTCTATACCGCGTCAGCGACCACGGACGATGGGGTAATTACGGCGGCAGAATATGCGGTCGACGTTGACAACACGATCGATATTCTCAGCCTGAGCTATGGCAGTTGCGAGCTCTTCAACACCACAAGTGGAAATGCGGCGATCAATGCCTTATGGCAGCAGGCAGCCGCACAGGGAATTACCGTCGTTGTCGCAAGCGGGGACAACGGGTCGGCCGGATGTGACGACCCGAATTCAGAAAGCGACGCAATCGGGCCACTGGCGGTCAGTGGTCTGGCCTCGACACCCTATGACATTGCAGTGGGGGGGACCGATTTCGACGTTCTTTACCCGGCTGACGGTTCGAACAACTTCAGTAAGTACGTGAGCGACAGTCCTGGGAGCGCCACAACTTTTTATCGCTCCGCGCTTGGCTATATCCCCGAGGCCACGTGGAACGACGGAACGCTGAACAATACGACGATCAGCCAGAATGTACCGTTGACTGCTAGTCCCAATTTCTCCGCCGACAGCATAAGCGCTGGATCCGGTGGTCCCAGCAACTGTTCCGTCAACACAACGACAAATACAACCGTGGGGACTTGTACTTCCGGCTACCCCAAACCGACTTGGCAGAAAGGGACTGGAGTGCCCAATGACCAAGTGCGTGACGTTCCCGATGTCTCGCTCCTCTCGGGGACAGGTTTCTACGGCGCCGTCTGGGCGGTTTGCGATGGTGGCACTTCGGGCTTCGACGCCGACGGGAATGGAGGAACAGCCGACTGCGTCGCAGACACCACTGGCGATTTCTTCACAGACGCTTTCGGCGGCACCTCAACCGCAACCCCAGCTTTCGCCGGCATGATGGCCATGGTGGTCCAGAAGACCGGACAGCGTCAAGGCCAGGCCGCACCTATCCTCTACAGCCTCTTCAACTCGACGCCATCGGTGTTCCATGACGTCACTACCGGCAACAATTCCGTCTCATGCAACCCGACAACGTTGACCACAGCTACGTGCGTATCGAATTCGCAGGGGTTTTTCTTTGAAACTGGATACGAAACATTTACCGGCTACGACCTTGCAACCGGCCTGGGCAGCGTTGACGCCACTCTTATGGTGAACAACTGGACCAGTGCCAGCGGGTCCCTTTCAGTTGCGAACGTGGCTGCGACACCCTCGGCGACCAGCATTACCACCGCCGAACCACTGACATTCACCGTCAAGGTGACGCCATTGACTGCGGGAGGGACCACCCCGACGGGTACGGTGAGCGTGACCGACGGCGTATATACCTTGCCAACTCCGGTCGCCCTAGTCAGCGGTTCGGCAACCATCACTATCCCCGCCAACAGTCTTACCGCCAATCCTGCCGACATCTTCACGATCAGCTATACGCCCGCGGCCGGATCGACGTTCGCGCCAGCCAGCAACTTTGTCACCGTGGCGACTACTGAACCCCCTACGGCCGGATTCGCCCTAGCTGGAGCGAGCATTACGATAACCACGCCAGGCCAACCTGGCACCAGCGCCATCAGTGTGACCCCTGGAGGAGGATTTACAGGGGCGGTGGCCCTCACCTGCTCGGTGGCCGGCCCGACCGGAGCCACCTCTGTTCCGACTTGTTCGTTCAGCACGACACCGGTCATCATCACGGGTACTGGGGCAGAGACCACTAACCTAAATGTTGCCACTACCGCTACCACCAGCGTGGGCGACTATACAGTGACCGTCAATGGCGCTGACGTCGCGACCGGCAAGTTTACTGCGACAGTTCCCATCGCCGTCGCAGTTGGCACGAAGACCATTTCTTTCACGCCCGCCCCAACCACAGCGACCGTTGCGAGTCCGGGCCAGAATGGCACCGCGACCCTGAGCGTTACCGCCAACTACGTGGGAGGCAAAATCAACTTTAGCTTCGTGTTGGCCTCAGCACCGTCGAACGCATCAACCACCTACAACCCGGCCTGTACCGCACCCGCACTTACGACTGTGAATGGCGTAGCAACTGCCACGGCCACGTGCACCACCACCGCGGCGACTAGCGGCGCACTCGCGTATCCCAAAACGCGTGAGAAGACGAATCGCTGGTATGAAACTGCTGGCGGCGCAGCTCTTGCTTGCATCCTCTTCTTCGGGATCCCAGCAAGGCGGCGGGGATGGAGATCGATGCTGAGCTTGCTCGTCATTCTCGTAACCATGGCGGGTGTTGGGTGTGGCGGCGGCGGTGGTAACAGCGGAGGGGGCGGCACCAGCGGCACCACGAAGGGGACATATACCTACACCGTCACCGGAACCGACGCGGCAACAGCCGCGACCACCGCGAGCGGAACCCTCACCGTCACGGTGCAGTAGTTGATCAAGGAAATGGGGCCGCAATCTAACTAGATGCGGCCCCGGTCATCAGGTTAATCGCGAGGGTTTTTGAACGCCATGCTTAGCCGATCCAGGCTTCGGAACGAGACCTGGATCGTGGAGCTACCTGCAAGCCCCGAAAGGCGTGGCCGCACGTTTCAATGAAGTACCGACTCTAGAACTTCACCGTGGGCGCGACTTTCGAGCCTTCGCTGGCCTGGAAGTAGGCGTTGTTGGGTTGGAAGCCGGCTATTCCCGCCCAAATGCTGTTGGGAAACTGGCGGATAAAGGTGTTGTAGTCCTGGAGGGTGTCGTTGTAGCGCTTGCGCTCGACGGCGATACGGTTCTCGGTGCCTTCGAGCTGGTCTTGCAGCGCGAGGAAGTTCTGGTTGGATTTCAGCTCGGGATAGTTCTCAGAGAGCGCGAGCAGGCGGCCAAAGGCGCTGTCCAGCCTCCCGTTAGCCTCAATCTTGCTCTGCGGGTCGCGGGCGTTGAGCAGCCCGGCGCGAGCGTTGGCGATGTCTCCGAAGACAGTCTCTTCATGGGTGGCGAATCCCTTCACGGTGGCGACCAGGTTGGGTACCAGGTCGGCGCGGCGCTGCAGGACGACGTCTACCTGCGACCAGGCGGACTTCACCGCTTCGTCCTTGGCGACCATCTGGTTCTTGGCGCTGACGTAACTGCCGAAGACCATCAGCACAACGACCACAATGACAGCTGCGATTCCCAATCCAACTACGAGTCCACGCTTCATTGAACGCTCCCTTTTTTTGAAAAACCAGGCCTAAAGGCCTCTATCGCTTAACTTTTGTTCGTGGGGCTAAAGCCCCACGCTTCCACGAAAACAAACACAGCTTAAGCCGTGTCTCTTCAACATCAACCAGCGCACGAAAAAACCGCGCAAAGACCAATTGCAGCCTAATCTTACCAGTCGCCCGACGCGCCGCCGCCACCGGAGCTGCCTCCGCCGAATCCGCCAAAGCCGCCCCCGCCGCCGTCACCGCCGAAACCGCCTCCACCGCCGCCGCGAAAACCACCGCCAAGGAACATGCCGAGCAGGAAGCCGATGGTGCCGGACGGCGCGAAGCGGGCGAGCAGAAAGAAAATGACCAGCAGGACCGCGCCGCCAATAAGCAACTGGCCAAGACTGATCTGCCTGACCTCGTGAGCGGGCGGGCCACGGCGAGGCGCGGCCTGGAGATCGACTCCGGCGTCGGCGGCGATGATCTGCGCGACCTGCACGACTGCGGAGGAGATCGCGGCATCGTAGTTCCCCGCCTGCAGTTGCGGGACAATGGAGCGGCCGATGACGCCGACCTTGCTGTCGGGCAGAATGCCTTCGAGTCCGTAGCCGGTTTCGATGCGGCGTTTGCGGTCCTGAATGGCGAAGAGCAGGATGACGCCGCGATCAGTTCCCTTCGCGCCGACCTTCCATTTGTCTTCGAGCGCGGTAGTGAAGTTCTCGATTGGCTCGCCGTCGAGGGATTTCACCGTGACCACGGCGATCTGGGCATGGGCCTCGCGATCAACCTGTGCACAGAGCGCGTTCAGGCCCTGGAGGGTCTGTGGTGAGAGGACTCCGGCGAAGTCGCTGACGTAGTTGGTGGGCTGGGGCAGGTCCTGGACACGCTCACCGCGGAGGAATGTGACCGCGGTGGACAGGAGCAGGAGGGTAAAGGCAGCGCGAATCGACCTGGCTGGCATCAGGTCGATTGTACTCATTCACCGAGGATGAGAGAGCGAGAGAAAGAGGGTGCCGCGGTCACACCCTCTTCGGCAATTCGACTTTTAGGCTGACGGCTGAATTGCCTACTTCGATCCACCGTTTGATGCCACTGCGTTGGTTTTCTGATTGATCTGCTCGGCCATTTGCAGATGCTCGCCGATGATCTGCGAGCCTTGATTCGCAGCGTTCTGGACAGCTGGGTTGGACCCAGTCGCCGCTTCTGTCTTGAAGTCGTTAAGGTCGCTCTTGTGGTCTTTGACCATGTCTTTCATGTATGCCTTATCGAAATCATCGCCGTTCAGTTCCTGAAGCTTGGCGATGGTTTGCTTGTCCTTCTTCGAGGGACCATCGGGGACTTTGACGCCAATCTGTTGAGCGATCGGCTTCATCTGTTCGCCCATTTTGGTGTGGTCATCGACCATTCTTTGAGCAAACTGCTTCACATCCGCGTTGTTGCTCTTCTGTAAGGCCAGGTGGCCGAGCTGGACCTCTGCCATGCCGCCTTCAAGTGCGTCCTTCAGAAAGACACGATCCTGGGGACTGGTTTGGCCGGCGGGAACCGCATTCATTCCGTTCGGGGTGGTGTTCATATTGTTGGTGGTTGGGCTCATGGGGCTATTCATGCCGCTCTGGCTCGGCTGCGAGGGGGGCAGCGCCTGCGCGAAGGCGCTCACACCGCAGAGAAGCACCAAGCCTGCTGCGGCTGCAAGCCGGGAACACATTCGGTGGGAAAAAGTCATGGTGTCTACTCCTCACTGATTTGGATGCCGGGTTGACTCGGACGGGAGGCCTTTCCGGGATACGTAATACACTCACGAAAGGACGCATGGTCCCGCCGTCGTATGTGCTGGAATGCTGGGGAGTTCTTCTTATGACGCCACGTTTGCAACGGGATAGAGATCCCAACACAATGGCTGCTATATCCTGAAAGTAGATCATGACTGAGACGAACCTGCTGCAGATTGCCCCTCCGATCGCCCGTATTGAGCACACCGAAACAACTCTTCATAACCACACTCTGGTGGACGACTATGCGTGGCTTCGAGAGAAGACCAGCCCCGAAGTGACTGCCTACCTTGAGGCGGAGAATACCTATACCGACGCGGTGATGGAGCCGACCGAGGCGCTGCAGAAGACGCTCTACGACGAGATGGTGAGCCATATCAAGGAGACGGACGAGTCGGTCCCCTTTCGCGACAGTGGATACTTCTACTATTCGCGCACCGAGCAGGCGCTGCAGTATCCGATCTATTGCCGGAAGAAGGGATCGATCGATGCTCCGGAAGAGATCATTCTGGATGTGAACAAGCTGGCCGAGGGCGAGGCATTCATGGCCATCGGCGGGTTTTCGGTCTCGGATGACGGCAACCTGCTGGCTTATTCAACCGACACGACCGGCTTCAGGCAGTACACGCTTCATGTGAAAGACCTGCGCAGCGGCGCGTTGCTTGAGGAGCGCGTGGAGCGGGTGGGTTCCATTGAGTGGGCAAACGATAACGCCACGCTCTTCTACGCCGTTGAGGACGAGGAGCAGAAGCGGCAGTTTCAGCTGTATCGGCACACGCTGGGAACGCCGCATGATCAGGATGTGCTGGTTTATGAAGAGAGCGACGAGCGGTTCAACATTGGCGCGGGCAAGACGCGGGACGGCAAATATTTGCTGCTTGAATCGGCGAGCCATACGACCAGCGAACAGCGCTTTCTTTCTGCGGACGACCCGACGGGAACGTGGACGCTGATCGCCGCGCGGAAGGACGAGCACGAATATTACGCCGATCACCGGAACGGCTTGTTTTACATTCGCACCAACGATGCGGGGCGCAATTTTCGCTTCGTCACGACGCCCGTCGAGTTGCCCGCACCGCAAAACTGGACTGAAATCATCGCACATCGCGCCGACGTGATGCTCGAAGATGTGGACCTGTTTGCTTCGTTCTACGTGGCGTGCGAACGAGAGGACGGATTACCCAGGCTGCGCGTGGCGCGCTTTTCGGGCGACGGCTTGGAGGCTGGGCCTGCAGTTGATATTGGATTCCCAGAGCCGGTTTATAGCACGCATCCGCATACCAACCGCGAATTTGTGACGACGAAGTTTCGTTACAGCTACCAGTCGCTGGTGACTCCGGGATCGGTCTATGAATACGATGTGGAATCTCGTGATTCCACGCTGTTGAAGCAGCAGGAGGTTCCGGGCGGATTTGATCGAGAACTATACGGCTCGGAGCGGCTGTTTGCGACGGCTGACGATGGCGTAAAGATTCCGGTGTCGCTGGTGTATCGCAAAGACAAGCGGGGCAATGGGACGAATCCGCTGCATGTGTATGGCTATGGATCTTACGGCTACTCGCTGCCGATTGGTTTCAACAGTAATCGCCTAAGCCTGCTCGATCGCGGCTTTGTGATGGCTTATGCACATATTCGCGGCGGCGGAGATATGGGCAAGCCGTGGCACGATGCAGGGCGTTTGATGCAAAAGAAGAACACCTTCACCGACTTCGTGGCCGCGACTGAGGAGCTGCTCATGAACGGTTGGGGTGATCCGAAGCGGGTCTCAGCCGAGGGCGGCAGCGCAGGTGGATTGCTGACGGGCGCCGTGGTCAATCTTCGCCCGGATCTGTATCGCGCGATCATCAGCCATGTGCCATTCGTCGATGTGATGAATACAATGCTGGACGCTTCCCTGCCGCTGACAGTTCCTGAGTATGAGGAGTGGGGTAACCCGAATGAGCTGGAAGCCTTTGAGTATATGTTGAGCTATTCGCCTTACGATAACTTGAAGGCGGGGAGTTATCCGGCGATGTTAGTGAAGACTTCGCTGAACGATAGTCAGGTTATGTATTGGGAGCCGGCGAAATACGTCGCGAAACTGCGGACTTTGAAGACGGATGACTCCGTGCTGTTGCTGCATACCAATATGAGCGCCGGGCATGGCGGGGCATCGGGGCGGTATGACTATTTGAAAGAGATTGCTTTCGATTATGCGTTCCTGTTGAAGGAGCTAGGCGTAGTGCAGCTTTAGCAAGGTTCTCCCTCAGGACCTCGTCAGGATTACAAGTCCAAAGGCTATCTCTGAATGCCGGCCTATGCCTCGCTGCGGGTGCGGGTGAGGGCCATCAGGGTCTGGTGGGTGCCCACTGCCTCGGGTCCTTCGCCTTCCTCCGGGCTCAGCTGCGTGTATTTTCCTTCTGCGTCGAGGATCCAGGCCTGGCGTTTGTCGAGGAGGCAGATGTCGAGGAACTCCCACAGCCGCTTTCTGGGACCGTGGGCAAAGATCGGCGTCACCACTTCGACACGCTTGGAGAGGTTGCGGTACATCCAGTCAGCCGAGCCGATGAAGAACTCTCCATCGACTGGGTGCTTCTTGCCATTCGCGAAGTAGAAGACACGCGAATGCTCCAAGAATCGCCCGATGATCGAGCGGATGCGAATATTTTCGGTGAACCCAGGCACTCCGGGACGCAGGCAGCAGAATCCGCGAATGATCAGATCGATGGAGACGCCTGCCTGAGATGCTGCGACCAGCGCATTGATGATGTCGGGATCTTCGAGCTGGTTCATTTTGGCGACGATGCGCGCCGGCTTGCCGGCTTTCTGATGCTCGGCTTCGCGCTCGATTAATTTGAGCAGCCGTGGGCGCATGGTTGACGGAGCCACCAGCAACGAGGTGCAGCCGGGAGCGCGAGAATGTCCGGTGAGATAGTGGAAGAGGCTTACCGCGTCTTTGGTGAGCCGCGGGTCGCAGGTCAGGATGCCGAAGTCGGCGTAGAGCTTGGCGGTCTTGACGTGGTAGTTGCCGGTGCCGATGTGCGCGTAGCATTTCAACCCGCCAGCCTCTTTGCGGACGACCAGGGCGGTCTTGGCATGGGTCTTGAGCCCAGCGATGCCGAAGGTGACATGAGCGCCGACACGCTCGAGTTCCGCGGCCCAGTGCAGGTTGCGTTCCTCGTCGAAGCGGGCCTTGATTTCCATGACGCAGGCAACCTGTTTGCCCTGCTCGGCGGCGCGGATCAGCGACTTGACGAAGGGGGTGTCGTCGCCGATGCGGTAGGCGGTCATCTTGATTGACACGGTCTGTGGATCGTCGGCGGCGGAGCTGATGAAATGCTCGACGCTGGCGTCGAAGCTCTCGTAGGGATGATGGACGAGGATGTCTCTGGCCTGGATCGTGCCGAACAAGGGAGCATGGATGTCGGGGATGGCTAACGGCTGTAACGGAACCCATGGGGCATCGTGCAGCGCGGGAAGCGGTAGTCCCATCAGCTCGAAAAGCGTCGTGTAGTCGACTTCTTCCGCCATATCGTAGAGATCGTCGGTTGAGAGCTCAAAGCGCTTGCGCAGCAGTTCCTTGATTTCCGGATCGGCGCCGGGACCGAACTCGAGACGGACGACAGGCTCATAGCGACGTTGCCGCACCTGCTCGAGGACCAGCTCGCGAATCCCGACCGAGTCGTCGTCTTCGAGTTCAACGTCGGCGTCGCGGGTGATCCTGACGATCGACATCTCCTTGATCTTCATGCCGCCGTAGAGCTTGTCGACGTTGCCGCGGATAACTTCGTAGAGCGGGACAAGGAGCTTCTGGCCGGATTCGAGTCCGGCATTGAGGCCGACCCACTGTTTCAACACCGTCGGAACTTTCAGCCGGGCATACATGGAGTCGCCGCGCTCGGGATCATGAAGCTTGAAGATCAGGGAGGTCGAGAGGTTCGACAAGAACGGGAACGGATGTTCCGGATCGACGACCAGGGGGGTCATCGCGGCGGAGATGTTGTCTTCGAAATACTGTCTTGCCTCTTCCTGTTGCTCGGGCGTGAGATCGTCCCAACGCCGGAGAAAGACTCCGCTGGCGGCCAGACCGGGGATGATCGTCTCGCGGTAGCACTCCGCCTGCTGCGCGAGCATGGGCAGCAGCTTTTCCCGGAGCTCCTGGAAGCGCGCCTTTTGTGCGGCGCCCTGGGCCTGGCAGAGGATCGCCACCCGCTTCATGACGAACTCATCGAGGTTTGAGGTAAAGATGGCAAGGAATTTTGCGCGTTCGAGCAAGGGCGTACGTTCGTCGAGGGCCTCGGCGAGGACGCGTTCGTTGAAATCGAGCCAGCTGAGGTCGCGATCGAGCCAGATGGCGGATTGCTCCTCGGACAACGTGGCATTCAGAATTCCCTGATCGCCGATCGACGCCAAAACGGCTGTGGCCATTGGTTCGTTCTCCCTTGAGTTACGACATTTCCAAGTGGGGCTTAGCGACACCCATTCTATGAGGTGATCTTGGCTGGATTGTTAAGAAGCTGTTTCATTCGGAAGCCGGTATTTGCTTCTTTGCGCGCGCCGGATCATCGAACGAGATGGAGAATCTATGGCGAGTTTGAAGCTTTCGGTTCTGGACCAATCCCCGGTGTCGTCCGGTTCGACGCCGGGCGAGGCGCTGCAGAATACGATCGATTTGGCGCGAGTAGCGGATGCGCTGGGGTTTCACCGCTATTGGATCGCCGAGCATCATGCGATGGATGTGCTGGCGAGTCCGGCCCCTGAGGTGTTACTGGCGCGGGTTGGCGTCGAGACTTCGCGGATTCGTTTGGGGTCGGGCGGGATTATGCTGCCGCACTACTCCGCGTTCAAAGTAGCGGAGACGTTTCGGGTGCTGCATACTTTGTATCCTGGGCGGATCGACCTTGGGATTGGGCGGGCACCGGGCGGGAGTCCGCTGGAATCGTATGCATTGCGACGCAATCGGGCGCTGAGTCCTGACGATTTTCCCGAACAGTTAACCGAGCTGCTGGCCTTTCTGCACAAGGACTTTCCTGCCGACCATCGCTTCAGCAAGATTCGGCTGGCGCCGGATATGCCGGGCGCTCCCGAAGTTTGGTTGCTGGGGTCGAGCCTCTGGACCGCGGAAGCGGCGGCTCAGTTTGGCCTGCCGTATAACTTCGCGCACTTTATCGATCCGAAGCAGACCCGAAAGGCGATCGAGCACTATCGGGAAAGCTTCCGGCCAGCCGGGTTTGGTGAGTATCCGCACGCGATGCTGGCGCTGGGCGTGATCTGCGCCGAGACCGAGGCTGAGGCGGAACGGCTGGCGAGCAGTGCGCGGCTGCTCTTCCGGAGGATTCGGCAAGGAAACACAGCGCCGGTTGCACCTCCCGATGACGCGATTGCCGAGCTGGCAACGATTCCTGAGTCGGTGTTCACGCAGTGGTTTCCGGAGGGGGGCGAATGGCCTCGGTATGTGGTGGGGAGTCCAGAGAGTGTGCGGCGGAAGCTGTCGGCGATGGCAGAGGCGTTGGGGATCGACGAAATCATGGTGGTGACGATTGTCCATGACCATGCGGCGCGGGTCCGGTCTTATGAGCTGCTGGCGGAGGCTTTCGATCTGCGGGCTGAGATGGCGACGGCGGCCGCGCGATCGGTTTAGGTGCGGCGCTCCCTATGGAGTCGGCAATTTTCGCAGCCTATACCCAGTAGACGCCCGCAATATACGATTGCAGGCGCTAACCAGCAGAGATAAGGAGCATCGTATGACGAACCCGGACTTGGTCGCACTTTGGGAAGAACATTGCCGCCTGGAGTTTGAGGCGCGGGATGCGAGTGCCACTATGGCCACCATGGTTTCGCAGCCCTACGTCAACCACATCCCGACGATGACAGGCGGCGTGGGACACGATCAGCTCAAGCGCTTCTATGCCTACCACTTCATACCGGTCAATCCGCCGGACTTTCGGCTGACTCCGATTAGCCGCACCGTTGGCACCGACACGATTGTGGACGAATTCATCGTCCACTTTACGCACACCACAGTGATGGATTGGTTGCTCCCGGGGATTCCACCGACCGGGCGCACCGTGGAAGTCCCGACGGTGGCCATTGTCAAGTTCGAAGACGACAAGCTGGCACACGAGCACATCTACTGGGACCAGGCCTCGGTACTGGTTCAGCTTGGCCTGCTCGACCCTCGCGGATTGCCTGTGGCCGGAGCGGAGACCGCTCACAAGGTGGCCGATAGATCATTGCCCAGCAATGGCCTGATGGAGCGGTGGCGAGAAACGGAAAGACTTCTTAGCCTCTAACCTGCGGTCAGTGCGACATCCTCCGGGAGGACCTGAATTTGACGTTTCAGTCCACGTTCAACCTAGAGCGCTTTGTCGAGGCCCAGGCATCCGTCTATGCGCAAGCGCGCGCCGAGCTCGCGGCCGGGCGTAAGCAGTCGCACTGGATGTGGTTCATCTTCCCGCAGATTCATGGACTGGGGTCGAGTCCGACGGCGCGGCGCTTTGCCATCTCTGGACTCGATGAGGCGATCGCGTACCTGAATCATCCGGTGCTTGGGGCTCGCCTGCGCGAATGCACTCGGCTGGTACTCGCCATTGAAGGTAGGTCGGTCAGCGAAGTCTTTGGCTATCCTGACGATTTGAAGTTTCATTCTTCGATGACGCTGTTCGTAGAGGCGGCGAAGAGGAATCCCACAGCCAACAGCGACGATCACGTCTTTCAGGATGCGCTAAGCAAATACTTCAGTGGTGCACCGGATCGAGCTACCGCTGGCCCGTTTGTAGCCGCCTAGTTGGCGCCGGCGTGGTCTTCGAAGGCGGGGCCGGATGGGTCGGGGATTATTCCCATTTCGATATAGATGGGACGCATGACTGCGCGGAGCGCAGGGCGCTGAGTCGCAAACCATGCTGCCCCGATGAGACAACACGCTCCGGTGAACATGACGGCGTGGGGCGCTCCGAAGCGGTGGGCCAAAGCCCCAGCAAGCAGGCTGCCGAACGGCGCCATCCCGACAAACGCAACGGTGTAGTAACTCATGACGCGGCCGCGCATGTTTTCGGGAACCAAGGTCTGGATCACGGTGTTGCTCGCGGCGAGGCCCTGCATCATGCCGAAACCGACGATCACCATGAGCAGCAGCGAGAGGACGAGATTGTGGGAGAGCCCAAAAAGAATGAGCCCCGCGCCGAAGACGATTGCCGATATCTGGATCATGGAGACCAAGCCGCGAACGTTTTTGCGCACCGCAAGCGAGGCGGCAGAGACAAGAGCGCCGACGCCGGATGCTCCCATGAGATAGCCCAGCGTGTGCGGGCCGCCGTGAAGTACCTGGGAGGCGAAGATCGGCATGAGGACGATGAACGGCATCCCCATGAGGCTGATGACGGCGAAGAGGGTGAGGATGGTCCGGATGGGGACGAAGTTCGAGACGTAGGTCCAGCCTTCTCGCAGCTGTTCGAGCATGGAGGCGGTCGCTCGCTTGATCGGCGCGACCGTGACTCGCATCATGAGCAGCGAGGCGATGACGGCGAAATAGCTTACGCCGTCGATGGCAAAGCAGTAGCCTTCGCCGACCGCAGCGATGATGAGGCCGGCGATGGCCGGGCCTATCAGGCGCGCCATGTTGACCATGGAAGAGTTGAGGGCTATCGCGTTGCCAAGGTCCTGCTTGTCCTCGACCATCTGGATGAGAAATGCCTGGCGTCCGGGCATGTCAAAGGCGTTGATGAGGCCCTGCATCACACTCAGGGCGATGATCTCCTGAATATTGATGATCTTGGCAATGGTGAGTATGGCCAGGGCGAGCGATTGAATCGCCGCGAGCGCCTGAGTCCACACCAGCAAGTTGCGGCGGTTGAGACGGTCGACCAGAACTCCGGCAAAAGGGGCGAGCAGGAAGGTTGGTATCTGGCCGGCGAAGCCGACGATTCCTAGCAGCAACGCGGATCCAGTAAGCCGGTAGACGAGCCAACTGGTCGCGATGCGGGTCATCCAGGTGCCGATGAGCGAGACGCTCTGCCCGGTAACGAAGAGGCGGAAGTTGCGGTGGCGCAAGGCGCGCCATGCGTGGGCGAAGCGGCTTTGCTTCGCGGATGCGGATTGTTCGGCCTCGGTTGGCACTTGGTGGGTTGGCCCTGGTTAATGGTTTAGAAACGTCTGCTTTCTGATGATTAGAGGCGGGTTTGAGGATGGAAGATGCGGCTAGTCACTCTCATCGACGTCCCGATGCGCCTCATTCTTAAGAGTTCGCTGAACCAGAGATCACTAAACTGGGGTCACTCCACTCCGCTCCGCTTCGATCAAAATAACGACTATGTGAGGGTATTCGGATTGCCAGCGAGCGCCTCCAATAGCGCTTGGCTATCGGTTATTGGCGGCTGGCAGGCATTATTGCGGCAGACTACTGCCATGGCTGACGCGTCGTTATGGATTCCCGGCAAAGACGGCAAGGTCTCGGCGAGGACAGGCGGGAGATTCTTCGCGTTGACCTGGCTGGTCTTGAGGCGGATGACGCTTTTGTTGACGGCGTATCCCGAAGTTGCGGTTGCTTCGAGCGCGAGAGCAGCTCCGACATCGTGCCCGATCACGACCACTTGAGTAGGTGGAAGCAGAAACTGCTCCAGAGCGAGACCGTAGGTTCCGGCGTAGAGGCCGAAGTGCTCGACGATTCCGGCGAAGTTCTCTAGCGTGTCTTCGGCTTTTTCGCGGAGGTCTTTGCAGCCGCTCAGATGTTCCAATCGCAGCAGCGCGATGGCGGCGGCGGGATTCCCGGCTGGAGTTGGCGTGTCCTGGAGCGGCTTGCGACGAGCGGAGAGCGCTCCGAGCGCCTTGCCGTCCACTGGGAGTTCGGCGTCGAAAAACGCGCTTCCGACGGAATCATAGAAGCGCGCAACCATCGCATCTCCTATGGTTGCGGCGGCCTGGTAGTAGCGGAGTTCGCCAGTCGCTTCCCAGGCGTCGATGCAGGCTTCGATGGTGAAGGCGTAGTCGTCGAGGACTCCGGCGATAGGCTCTTTCACAGGCTGCTTGTCTTCATAGCAAATCACGTGCGCGAGGCCGCTGGTTTCGCTCCAGCCCTCCGCGAGGATGCGGTCGAGCGTCTTCAGCGCGAATTTGACGGGTGCGGCAAGGTTAAGCACTCGTCCGGCGTGAAGATAGGCGGAGATCGCCATCGCATTCCACGAGGTGTACACGGTCTGGTCGATGAAGGGTGCGGTGCGTTCCATCCGGCTGGCGTAGAGCTTTTCCCTGGCGGACTTGAGGAGTGTTTCGATCTCGGGGGCGCTCAGGTTGAGGCGTTTGGCTGCCTCTTCGGTTGAGTACTTCACATGCAGGACATTTTTCTGTGGGTTGTGGTGCATGTCGCCGATGAGGCCGATATCGTAATAGAGTTCCGCTACGCGCAGTTCTTCCGGGGCAAGCACCGCGGCTGCCTCGGCGCGGGTCCAGGTGAAATAATCGCCATCGTCATCGAGGGTGATGTCCGCGTCCTGCGAGGCATAGAAGCCACCGCGCTCACGATCGGTTAGTTCAGCGTCCATCCAGCGGATGATGTCTTTGGCGACGCGGGCGAACTCGGGATCGACCCAGCTTTGGTAGGCGTGGGCGTAGTTCTTGAGCAGGCCGGCGTTGTCGTAGAGCATCTTTTCGAAGTGCGGCACGATCCAGCGCTCGTCGACTGAGTAGCGGTGAAATCCTCCGGCGAGCTGGTCGTAGACGCCTCCGTGGGCCATCTTTTCGAGGGTGACGACGGCGGTTTTCTTCGCGGCTTCGTTGCCGGTGCGAACGGCGGTGTCGATCAGCAGATCGATCGCCGAGGGATGGGGGAATTTCGGCTGCGATCCAAAGCCGCCGTTGTGCGAGTCGAACTGCGAGATGGCATGCTGGACCAGCTTGTCGACCAGGCCGAGGCTGAGCTGGCCGGAGCGACCGGCGAAGGTTTCGCCGTGTTCGATGGCCGCCATGACGCTGCCTGCGGTCTCGGCGACCTCGTCGCGCTTGGTCTTCCATACATCGGCCATAGTGCGAAGAACGCGGGCGAAGCTGGGACGGCCATAGCGCTCTTCGGGCGGGAAATATGTGCCTCCAAAATATGGCTTGCCGTCGGGTGTGAGGACGGCGGTGAGCGGCCACCCTCCCTGGCCGGCCATCGACTGCACGGCGGCCTGGTAGCGGCTGTCAACGTCGGGGCGTTCGTCGCGGTCGACCTTGATGGCGACGAAATTCTCATTGACGACTTCGGCGAGCGCAGGGTCCTCGTAGGACTCGCGGTCCATCACGTGACACCAGTGGCACCAGACGGCGCCGATATCGAGCAGGATAGGCTTGTCCTGGGCGACGGCTTTGGCGAAGGCTTCTTCGCTCCACTCATGCCATTGCACCGGCTGGTGCATCGCCGAACGCAGGTAGGCCGACGAGGCGTTCTTGAGGGGATTTGTGGCTTCAGCAGCGGCGGACTGAGTGGCGGATTCGGTGGTCATTCATTCAAGTTTACGCTGATGACCTGACGAGATCCCAGATCAGCTGCGCGAACCGGGGGCGCCTGGATATGCTTTTCGAACAATCAGGCGAATGTAGACTGCGGCCGATACAGATGCGAAGACGACCAGCAATACCGTGTAGAGAATAAACGCCCTGCGGTCAAGCCAATGGTATGGCAAAAGCAGTTTCCAAACCTGAAATTCCACAAGCACCACCACCCAACCCAAAGCGGCGGCGACCGCGATTGAAGATTGGGGATGACGGAGCAGCCACTTTTCCGGAACGAGCGCTATGACAGGGATGAGTCCGAAGAGCCAGCCTCCGGCAGCGATCACCAACGCCCAGGCGCTCCATATCATGGCCCCCTCGGCCAGAGACAACAGCCAGACCGCCGGACCTCCAAAGGCATTGGCCGAGATCTTCGCGAATTGTACGGGCATTGTGACGGCAGTCGCTGCAGCCCAGCCCGCTGCCACGGAGAGTACTGAGGGCCTGATTCGCCTAGCCAGATGGCGCAGGTTCATTGCAGCAGACGGAGCGCCACCGTCGTGTACAAGTCGATCGCTTCGAAGAGTTCGCGCTTTGACAGCTTCTCGTGGGGGGTGTGGGCCACGTGAATGGATCCCGGGCCGAGCAAGAGCGGCTCGCCCCAGTTGGAGAGTGCGGGGATGTCGGTGGTGAAGGCCGCCACCATGGTTTCGAGGCCTTCAATTTTTCTCATGCGAACAAAGGGAATCTCGAGGGTGAAGTCGACGGTCGCGAAACCAGAGACGGCGCTTTCGATTGCTGCGCGAACTTCTTCCGATGGCCCAACCAGCCGCACCAGAGCGTGTGCCTCAGCGGTGTCGGCGATGACATTGGGTGCGTGGCCGCCGTGGATGATTCCGATGTTCAGAGTGCCGGGGCCGACGTCTTCGACGAAGGGCAATTTTAGCGCGAGGACTTTCTCCAGCGCGTGGACGAGCTTATGGATGGCGCTGTCGCCGAGTTCGGGGTAGGCGGAATGGCCCATCTTACCGGTAGCGCGGAAGGTCGCGCGGAGAGCGCCTTTGGACGCGACCGCGAGGCGGTTGCCGGTGGGTTCGCCGTTGATGAGATAGCGGCTGCCCTTTGGATTTTCGTTGGCTAGTCTGGCTCCGGCAGAGTCGCGCTCCTCGCCGACGACGAAGAGCAGGCCGACCTTCGTGCCCTGGTCGCTGAGGCGCACGGCGGCAGTGATCTGCGCGGCGATAATTCCCTTGGCGTCGCAACTGCCTCGGCCGTAGATGAATTCGTCGTCTTCGCCGCTGGGAATGAACGGTGGGACGGTATCCATGTGGGTCGAAAAGACCAGATCGGGCTGAATGCCTTGCACACACGCATAGAGATTGAACCGTTCCCCGCTCTGACGGCTGTCGCTGGGCTGAGGAACGGGCATGCGCTCGACCGCGAAGCCGAGGCCCTCTAAATACGCCTCCAGCCAGACGCCGAGCGCGCCTTCGTTGTAGGTGATCGATTCGATGTCGATCAGGCTGCGGGTGAGATGGACTGGATCGAGGCTCATTGAGACCCAGAATACATTGCGGTCACAACTACAATGTAAGTAGACGCATGAATCCGACATCCCCCGCAACTTCGCTCGCTCCCAGCATGACGGCGTCAATCCGCAGCATCGAAGATTTACGCGGCCCGGCCGGTGCGCTCGAGGCGCTGCTCAATGCCGGCCGGCCCCACGCGGAGTTTGCTGCGTTAGTTGCCCATCCGCACCCGCTTGGCGGCGGCACGATGCATAACAAAGTCGTCTATCACGCGATGAAGGCGTTGGGTTCGTTTGGCTTTCCGGTGCTGCGCTTCAACTTCCGTGGAACTGGTTTGAGTGCTGGCGAACATGACCACGGACGCGGCGAACGTGACGATGTTCGTGCGGCGCTTGACTGGCTCGATCACGAATTTCATCTGCCAATCCTGTTTGCCGGCTTCTCGTTCGGAGCAAATGTCGGGCTGCGGGCATGTTGCGGTGACCAGCGGGTGAAAGGATTGATTGCGCTAGGAATTCCAGTCCACGCCGAGGGACGGGATTATCATTACGACTTTCTATCCGGTTGCGCCGCGTCGAAACTTTTCGTGAGCGGAGACCGCGACAAATATGGACCTGTGACCCAGGTTGAGTCGGTGGTGCGGTCTGCACCGCCTCCGGCTGAGTTAGTCTGGATAGCGGACGCCGACCACTTTTTCGTGGGCAAGCTGGACGGGATGCAGGCCGCGATCCGGAAATGGGTCGAGGCGCATTTCCTGCCCTTACCCGCCGCGTGAGTTCAGCCCATACGCCTCAGTCTCGAGGTCAGCAGGAAGGAACGACTTGGCTAAACCTCTTCCAGAAATAGCACTCGACATCTTCACCACTGCGTTGGAGGAATGCAACGTCCCCGCGGCATTCGATCGGCACTTGCATTTTGAAGAACACAAACTGGTACTGCATCCGTCGCCAGTGCTGAAGCCGGACGTTGTCGATCTGGACCGGTTCAAGAAGATATTCGTGATCGCGTTTGGCAAAGCGGCCCTTACCATGACCGATGCGCTTCTGGAGCGGCTTCCGCAAAAGCTGAATGTGCATGGAGTCTGCTCGGCTCCAAGGACCCCCAAAGAGCATACCCGGCAGATCCGCTACTTTGCCGGCGGCCATCCGCTGCCGAATAAGGATTCATTCGCCGCAGCGAAGGCGACGCTGAGTCTGCTGAAGACGGCGCGCGAAGACACCTTCATATTCTTTCTGATCAGCGGCGGAGGCTCGGCGATGCATGAGCTTCCGCTCAACAAGCATCTGTCGCTGGAAGACACCATTGGCTTCCACGAGGCGCTGGTGGCGTCGGGCGCGACGATCACCGAGATCAACACGGTGCGCAAATACTTCTCTGCAGTGAAGGGCGGCCGCCTGGCGCTGGCCGCTCCGCTGGCGGAGAAGCTGACGCTGCTGCTGGCCGATGTTCCGCTGAAAGACCGCGTGGCGGTGGCGTCTTCGCCGACGCTGCCGGATGAATCGACTCCGGCGGAGTGTGCCGAGATTCTGTCGCGCTACCGTCTGCTGGAGATGTTCCCGTTCAAGGTGCGGGAGTATTTTGCGATGCTGGGCATGGACTCGGCATCCAGCAAGTCCCTTTTGAAAGAGGAGCCTGCCGCCACGACTGCGAGTAGCGGTTTGAAGACCCGCCTGTCGCTTGGCAAGAAGAAGGCAGTCGTCGACTCCAAAGCTGCTTTTGGCCGATCGCACCTGGACACGTTGCTTTCGAACCACGACTTCGTGAACGCGGCCCGCGAGCGCGCTGAGGCCTTGGGGTTTAAGGTGGTCGTCGACAACAGCTGCGACGACTGGGATTATGTGCGGGCGGCGAGATACCTTCTGGAACGCTTTCACGCGCTGCGCCGCGAACACCCACGGCTCTGTCTGTTGTCCAGCGGCGAGGTGACGGTGCGACTCGGACCCAATCCCGGGTGTGGAGGCCGCAACCAGCAGTTTGCGTTGACCACCGCGCTCGACCTGGCAGAGTTTGAGGGGGAGAATCTCGCCATCCTCAGCGCTGGATCGGACGGCATCGATGGTGATAGCCCGGCCGCTGGGGCGATCGTCGACCCCACCACCATCGCGAGAGCGCGCAGCTATCACTTCGATCCCGAGGAGACCTTGTCGAGATTCGATAGCTGTACGCTGTTTACCGCGCTAGGCGACACGGTTGTGACTGGGCCTACGGGAAATAATTTGCGGGATTTGCGGGTGTTGCTGGCGGTTCGGGAGGGATGATGGGCAAGATTCTGGCTTTCGTTCTTGTTCTAACCTCACTTCGCTGCTCTGCAGATGCAGCAAAGAGTCCGGGTTCCCCGTCGGCAGCTCCAACTGCCGCTCAGCCGCAACTGGTTATCATTGACACCGACATCGGCGATGACATTGACGACGCCTTCGCGGTAGGGCTGGCGCTTTCCAGTCCGGAACTGAAGATCCTGGGCATCACTTCGGCGTGGGGCGATACTGCGCTGCGAGCGCGCTTGCTGGATCGGCTGCTGTGCGAGACGGGGCGCAGCGATATTCCGGTTGCGGTAGGGATTGAGAAGCATGCGCCAGGCCAGGGAGCGTTTTCACAAGCGAAGTGGGCCGAGCGTGAGCCGGCGAGGCCGCATCCGGACGCAGTGGATTTTCTGCTCGAGCAGATAAGGCAGCATCCCGGCGAGATCACGCTGATCGCTATCGGCCCGGAGACGAATCTTGGCGCTGCGCTTACCCGCGATCCTGAGATGTTCAAGAAGCTGAAGCGGATCGTACTCATGGGCGGGTCGATTCGTCGCGGATACGACGATCTTGGCTACACTCCCAACCGTGGTCCGGATGCCGAATACAACATCAAGATGGACATACCGGCGGCCCATGCGGTCTTCACATCTGGGGTGCCGCTGTATGTGATGCCGCTCGACTCCACCCAACTCAAGTTCGACGAGGTGGAACGTCGCCTGCTCTTCACCGACAGCACTAACCTGACCGACGCGATCACGCTGCTCTATGAGCAATGGTCGCGGGCAACGAACCAGGCGACTCCGACGATGTTCGACGCAGTTGCGGTTGCGTATGCGATCGACCCCGAACAGTGCCCTGCTACACCGATGAAGATTGTGATCGACGACAAGGGATTTACCCGTGAGGCTGTGGGGACACCGAATGCATTCGTCTGCTTGCGTTCCGATTCGGACAAGTATTTTGAGTTCTACATGCCTCGCTTGCTGGAGCAAAAGCTGGCTGGGGTGTGCGCCGAAACAGCCACAAAATAACCCCAATCAATCCGACGTGGGGCCCACAGCCTTCAGAATGGCTTCGCGCAGCGGAGGTAATTCAGCCTGGACGGTGTCCCATACAATTTCGCCGTCGACGCGATGATACTCGTGGCGAAGGATGTTTCCCATTCCGCGGAAACCCTTCCAATCTGGACCGGGACAGAGCGTCTCGGCATCGGAGCCAAGCCGGATCGCGGCCTCGGTTATGATCTGCAGCTCTCGCTCGACTGCGGAGCTTGTCTTCCGATCGGTACGATATGTCTCATAATCCATCCCCGCGATAAAGTCGTCGATGTTGCGGATGCTCTCGAGGATGTCCTGGAAATGAGTCTTAGCGTCCCTAAAAGGCAACGAGAGCCTCTTGCATCGCGTGCGTGCGGACAGGCTCCCGAAGCCATTCGGGCGACGACAAGTCGACATTGACGCCAAGGAGGTCGGTAAGCCGTTCCTGAAGACCACCTACTGTGACCAGCGTTAGCCGCCGCGATTTGTCGAAGTCCGCGAGCAGGTCTACATCTGACCGAGAAGATGACTCGCCGCGTGCCACCGAGCCAAATACGCGCAGATGCACAATACCGGCCGACTTCAATTCCGACTCGTGGTCACGCAATATCTGGATAACCTGGCGCTTCTCCATATTTAGGATTGTGTCACACTCGGGATGGCGAACTCAATTTGCCGACCTCCATGCTGCCGGCTCAACTCGCACAAACTTCATGCTTATAGCACTATGAAAGCAGGAGACTTCGCTGAGTGATTGTGAACTTCGCCGAGCGAGCGCATAACCATAACTGGAATCTCGACCCAGTTACGCGTTCGCTGCTCGATACCGATTTTTACAAACTGCTGATGTTGCAGTTTATCTGGAAGCATTTCCCCAAAACGAATGCCTCGTTTGAAGTGATCAACCGGACTGATTCGGTGCATTTGGCCGGCCTCTTCCCTCGCGAAGAGTTGATTCTGCAACTCGACCACGCTCGTGGCTTACGTTTCCGTAAGTCGGAGATGATCTGGCTGGCGGGCAACACTTTCTACGGACGTAAGGGCATCTTTGAGCCAGCGTTTCTGGAGTGGTTGGAGCGCGATTTTCGCTTGTCCGATTACAAGCTCTCTATCGAGGATGGACAGTTTCGGCTGGAGTTCGATGGGCCGTGGACCTCGACGACCATGTGGGAACTGTACGCGCTCTCGATCCTCAACGAGCTGAAGACACGGGCCAGCCTCACAGGCATGAGCGAGATCGGGCTGGATATGTTCTACGCGCGGGCCAAGACCAAACTCTGGGAGAAGCTCGACCGTATGCGCGATGTTCCAGGGCTGAAGATCGCCGACTTTGGCACGCGCAGGCGGCACAGCTTTCTGTGGCAGGAGTATGCGATCAACGTAGCGCGCGGAGCGTTGGGCGAGAGCTTTCTGGGCACCTCGAATACCTATCTCGCCTACAAGCACGATATGGAGGCGATCGGCACCAACGCGCACGAGCTGCCGATGGCGCTGGCCGCGATGGCGGAAGACGATGAGGCACTGAAGACAGCGCAGTATCGAGTGCTGGAGCTGTGGCAGCAGACATATCAAGGCGAGTTGCTGATTATGCTTCCGGATACCTTCGGGACGACGCAGTTTCTGCATTCCGCGCCGGATTGGACCGCAGACTGGACCGGCCAGCGCATCGACAGCAAGGACCCTTTCGTGGCTGGAGATGAATACATCGGGTGGCTGAAGGAGCGGGGCCGCGACCCTCGGAAAAAACTGATGATCGCCTCCGACGCACTTGATGTTGATCTTATTCTTGCGCTTCATGCTTACTTTGCGGGGACGATTGTGGGCGAAGCGCGGCCAGAAGACTTTGTTTCCGCTGCCGATTTTCATGACTCGGATAAGTGGCTTCATGAGAGGCGGATTCGGTTCAGTTCGGGATGGGGCACACTGTTGACCAACGATTTTCGCGGATGCGACCCCGGCAATGGCGTGCAGTTCGACCCTATCAGCCTGGTGTGCAAGCTGACCTCCGCTGATGGACGGCCGGCGGTGAAGCTGTCAGATAATTACTCCAAGGCAACTGGGATTCCGAGCGAGATTGAGCGCTATCGGCGGGTCTTTGGGACGGCTGGGGTCGCGAATATTCCGGTGGTGGTGTGAGTTCGGAGGATGAGTATGCAGACGGATCGCGAGTTGCTAATTTCCGCTTACGCGAACTTCAACGCACGAGCACTCGACGCCGTTCTCGTACTCATGCACAAAGATGTGGATTGGCCGAATGGGATGGAAGGTGGTCGCGTCCACGGCCACCAAGGCGTGCGTGACTATTGGACTCGGCAGTGGAGCTTGATCGATCCTCATGTCGAACCGGTGAGCTTCAGAACGGACGACTCTGGAAGAACCACGGTGACCGTGCATCAACTAGTCCGCAGCTTGAATGGCGGCGTGCTTATCGATCAGATGGTGGAGCACGCCTATCTGATCGAAGATGGACTTATCCGGAGGATGGACATCGGTGGCGAAGCAATGGATCCGGAGTAACGTCTTGGCTTCAGCCCGCTCGGTGCACCCATGAATGACACGAGCCTATCCGTCTTCCCGCGGAGCCTTTCTGCGAATGAAACCGGCCTGCGCCGAAAAGGCGAAGGCCGGCTTTAGTGCGAAAGGCTGCTTATCGCTGTCAGTTACCAGCGGGTCTCCCGATATCCCCATAGATGATTCCGCGGCCGTTCATGCCCAGATATACCCGTCCGTAGACGCGTGGATCGGCTTGAATGAGCGTGGGACCTCCGTACTGGTGGGCGTCGTCGTTGATTCGCACCCAGGACTTGCCGGAATCATCCGAGCGGTAGATCGCCATGGCTCCGTTAGGCGAGGCTTCGCCGTAGAGGAAGACTGTCTGCTGATGCGTCCACGGCGAGGCAGCGCCGACGGCCACGGAGTTGGCGTAGGCGACGTTGGTGAGCTGAGTCCAAGTCACCCCGCCATCCTTCGAATGGAAGAGGCCATTGCTGCCGAGCGGCAACCAAATGTCCCCAGCCTTGGCGAAGTTCGCGGCCACTACGCCGCACCCGGAGCCGTAGCAACCGGAGCTGGCGGGTAGCGTGGTGGTGTTCACCTGTGAAAACGTTGCTGTGCCATGGACGGTGTCGACGGTAGCGCTATAGAAAGTACTCGGGCTGCCGCTGGAGAAGCCATAGAACAACTGCGGCGTGACTTTGTCCGCGTAGACGATCGCCGAATTTGGCAGTCCCGTGGTCGTGATCCAGGTAGTGCCGTTGTCGGTTGAGAATTGCGTTACGTTCGACCCGTTCTCCGGCGTCCACATCACCGTGGTGCCGCTGGCGTCGGCCGAGACCGTGCCGCCGTTGTAGGAGTAGCCCGCTCCCGCAGCGCAGTTGGGGAACGGACTCCAGCTTGTGCCTCCATTAGTGGAATAGGCGCCGAAGTTGCATGGGCTGGTCGAATACGAACCAGGCGATTGGGAGCGGACGATGAAGCTGGGAGATTGTCCCGCCCAGTCGAGGCTTCCGGTGCTGCCGGAGACCGGGTTGGTGTACATCCCGGCAGGCGGCGAGACGTTGAAATCAAGATGCTCGAAGCCGCCGATATCGCCGACGCCACTCAGCAAATGAGCACCGGCGGAGGGGCTGATTAGCGCGAGAACGGCGGTCTCTTCAATACCCTTGGCCTGGACGAACCAGGTGGGGGAGGTTCCCGACTCGGCCACCGAGACGTTGTCCGTTCCGTAGATCGTCGCTCCAGTGCCGTACATCAGGTGATCGGGGTTGGTGGGGTCGATCAGCAGCGCCGACATCCACCAGCCGAACTTGGCCGACGGATAGGGGGAATTGGGATAACTGGTGTCGCCGAAGGTCAGGTACGGCGAGGTGGGAGTGTAGACGCTTGGATTGAAGTAGTAGTTTCCATACGGATTTCCGTCGTCGCCGGCGCTGGAGGTTATTAGACCGAGGTTGATCCAAGTGCTCCCGCCGTTCTGGGTCAGATACACAGTGTCGACGGGATACCAGCGGTCCATGGTACTGACGGCTACGGTGCCGGGATGGGTCGGGTCCTGAGAGATGCCTACGAATCCCCCGTAATAGCCGGACTGGAAGGGCGAATCGATGGGCGGAGTGATGTTGGTCCAGGTTTTGATACTTGGGTCGTATTTCTCGACGATGCCGTAGTCGATGGCGTTTGGTCCGGGAAGGTCATCGAAGGTGACGTAGAGATTGCCGTCGGGGTTGATAAGGGCGCGCTCCGGGGCCGGAGCGCTTGTTCCGCCGCTGACCGCGAAAGGCCATGCGAGCGGCTGGCCTGGGAGAGCCGACCAGGTCGCGCCATCGTTGGTGCTCACGTAGACCGTGGCCGTAGTGTAGACGCCGGCGTAGAGGGTGCCTGCATGCTTGGGATCGAAGACCACCCACTGCACGCCGTAGGTATCCGGCGTAGACGAGACGGGAAAGCTCGAGACCTGGGTCCAGGTCTGGGCGTGGTTCTCGCTGACCCAAAGGCCATTGAAGCGCGTACCCATGAAGAGTTCGCTAGGCTTGAAGGGATTAACAGCGAGACGTTCGCCGGCCGCTCGTCCGTTATAGTTGGAGGCCATCTGGAATGGCGCAGGGTAGGTCCGGAAGGTCGCGCCACGGTCGGTCGAGACCAGAAAAGCGCAACAGCCGGAGTAGGCGTACATACCAGCGGCGATGTAGAGCCGATTGGGATCGGTGGGGTCAAGAGCTACGCTCTCGGGGCCGTTCAGGTTGTAGTCCTGGGGCGAATGAAAATCCGTCAAGGGACGCCAGGTTTGGCTCCAGGCTTGCCACTGGTAGACGCTGCCGATATCGGTGCGGGCGTAGATCAAGCCGGGTTCAGTGGGATGAGCAATCAGGCCGGGAACGTAGCCACCAGCCACGATGGTGACGGGGCGGTAGACATAATCCTCGGCGCCCGGCTGGGCGAACAGACTCATCGCGCACAACGGCAGGAACAGAAGAGCGGCCATGAACGAGGCGGCTCTCAGCGTTGACGCGAAACGACGGCGCGGCGTGTTGGGGAATTCCCGCGGCCAAGCCAGGGATCCATTGTTAGGTAACAAGAACGTTAACGGTTGTCTTGCGGTGTATCGAGCAGTTTGCATGGGAGTAGACCTCACATTCCAGAGGATTGGATTGCCGCCCGTGAAAGCGTTTACTTCTCTGCCTAAACTGATTAAGTAAAGCGATCCAGCAAGGCGAGAAAATCCTAGCCCGTCGTTCTATGAATTGTCCAGAGAGGTATTGTGAATTTCTGGAGGTGAGAGGAAAGACCGCTGCTGCGTGCAATCTGAAATGTTATCAATACAGTAACCAGCCTTCGGCAAGCGATTAAAGATTGAAGTACATCCCAGATCTATCTCAACTGAAATTCAGGCGAACCTAGAATCAGGGCGGCCATGGTGTTGAGCACCTGGGTCGAGTCGGTTGGCGATGTCGCCGTCTCTGAGTCTGAGACCTGTTTCAGGATGACTTCATTAGTCTTGGGTGAGACTGCTCCGCCGACGACCATCTGTTCCATGAGGGCGAGCGCCTCTTCCTGGCCGCTGGGTGTGCTCGAATTGCCGCCGGTCGCGGTTTCTTTCACCGAGATGCGGTGCATGGCTGAAGTGGCTGGTTCGGCCTGGCGTTCGAGCAGGCCTGAAGCAAGTAGCTTTGGCGCGTCGAAGGGAATGCCTCCCAGCTTGCCTCCGGTCAGCGCGAGAGAAAAATTGAGCCGATCGAGGATGGCGGCGGAGTTCATCCAGTGGTCGGCGGTCATTGGGTATCCTGTGGGCGGCTGCATCTGGTAGAGCGGCTCGCCCATGGTCCTCAGCGTGTTGACGATTGCGCCGGGATTGGTGGGGTTGGTCTCGGTGGCTCGAAAGGCCGAGGCGACGAACTCGAGCGGCGTCTTCACCTTCGTGCGATAGTATTTGCGCGACCAGAACTCTGGCGAACGCTCCATGGTGCGGAGTACTTCCTTGATGTCTCCATCGCTGGCGAGGAAGGTCTGGGCCATGCGGTCGACGAGCGCAGGCGGCGGGTCGTCGGCGATGAAGCGCTGGGCGATTTCGTAGCAGATGTGATGCGCGGTCTGCGGCTGCGCGGCGAGCCAGATCAGCGCCGATTGGCCTTCCTTAAAGCCGTTCTCGTTGATCTTCTGACCGAACCACATTTTCGATCCCGGCTCGTGTTTGCGCGGGTCGAATTCGGGCGCTCCGCCGTATTCGGGGTGATCGATAGTCCAGCCGGTGAGGATCTTGGCCAGGTTGGTGACGTCGGCTTGGGTGTAGCCGCCGTTCACGCCGACGGTGTGGAGCTCCATCACTTCCCTGCCGTAGTTTTCGTTGAGACCGCGGTCAACGTGCTTCTGCCCGTCTCTGGCTTTCTCGGCCACTTCTGAGTCGGGGCCGATGCTCTGCCAGTTGTCGAGATAGACGAGCATCGCGGGATGCTGCGCCGTTGCCAGCAGCAGGTCGCGGAATTTGCCCAGTGCGTGCGGGCGAATTGCGTCGCGTTCGTAGGACGGGGTGTAGATTTGGTCGGTCTCTTTGTAGAGGAAGACGTTGAAGTGGTTGAACCAAAAGTCGGTCATCACTTCCTGAAGCTGGCGTTCGCTCAAGATGGCGCGGACGACCTTGGCCTGCATGAGCTCGTCATCGACGACGTGCGCGGCATCGGGGCCTCCACCCATTGCGCGGAAAATCTCACGCTCGCGCGGGGTGAAGTCGGCGAGCAGCATCCGCTTTTGCGGGTCGGGAGTGCTGGAGGTAAGCGCGATCCGCTGGTCAAGCGGCAATTGCAGGATGGCAGTCATCCGTTGCGCTTTGGGGATGCCGAGCATTTGCTCGGCGACGGGGAGTGCGGTGGCCTGGTCCTGCTTTTTCCGCTCGACTTTTTGCGCTTCTACTTGTTCGGGAGTGAGCTTGTTTGTCTGTTCGTCTTTCTTCTCCTGCTGCTGTCGGGTGTACTTTGCTTCGAGCACCTGATAGACGCTCAAGGTTGTCGGGTCAGTGGGCATGGGCAGCTTGCCCTCGGATATCTGCCGCAGGATCTGGTTGGTGGGGAAGTTCGAGACGGTGAGCGCGGGGGTCAGGGCGAGCGCGGGATAGTCCTGGAGACGCTTGTCGAGAACGGGATCGGGGATCGAATCTGGATTTAGCTGCTCCTCAAACCAATTCTGCGGGCCAAGCTTCATCACCGCATCGATGTCGCCGGGACGCGGGCCGAAGGTGAAGCGATTGAGCAACTGCGCGGCCTTTTCGAGCTCGGTAAGCGGGGCTTCTCGAGCAAGATTGCTGGTATGCAGCGGCCTCTTTGCGACTGTCTGCGACAGCAGGATTGCGGGGCCGGCCAACAGCAGCGAAAGCGTTAGCAGCCGGGGGTGGCGCATAGCGGAGAACTCCTGTCGTCTTTATAGAACCGTATTTGCGAAGAGATGTTGCGACTCGTGCCCGGTAAAACCCCTCCTCTATCGCATCAAGCTGCCAGTATGCTCGGCGCTTACTATTAGACAAGTGAACAAGTGAACACAGAACCAGACATTCGCACAAAGCCGGGGTCGGAATATCCGCCCGGGCCTTCATTTCTTCCCCGCCTGCTTACCGGCAGGCTCTTTCGGGGAGGCTCGATCAACATGCTTAGGGAAAATGCCCGGCGTTATGGCGACATCGTCCATTACCGCGCGATCAATCGCAAGATTTATCAACTTAATCATCCGGACCTCATCCAGGAGCTGCTGATCAACGACGAGCCGCGAAACCATCGCCACATGGTCATGCAGCGCTCGCGGTTTATATTGGGCAATGGACTATTGACTAGCGAAGAGCCGCTGCACATGCGCCAGCGCAGGATGGCCGCGCCGGCCTTCCATCGCCATCGAATTACCGCGTATGGAGATGTGATTGCGAAGTACTCCGCCGAGATGATTGAGCAATGGCAGCCGGGTGCGCTTGACGTTTATCCGGAGATGATGATGCTTGCCCTGCGCATCGTGAGCAAATGCCTTTTCGACACGGACGCCAGATCGGAGGCGAAGAAGATCGGCGACGCCGTCGATGCCTTCATGGGATTTCTGCCGCTGGCTTTTCTTCCTTTTTCGAGACGAATTGAAAAATTGCCCTTCGGGCCGATGATGAAGATTCGCAAAGGCGGCGCGGACGTGGATGCCATCATTTATGGGATCATCGCCGAGCGGCGGAAGTCTCCCGGCGACCGCGGCGATCTGCTCTCCATGTTGCTGGAGGCAGTCAACACCGAAGACGACGCGGGCGGCGCAACCGCTCGCATGACGGACCAACAACTGCGCGACGAATGCCTGACGGTGATGCTCGCCGGGCACGAGACCACCTGCAACGGCCTGAGCTTCGCGCTGTGGATGTTGGCCAAATACCCGGAGGCGCAGGAGCTGCTGCACGCGGAAGCGGTCCGGGTGCTGGGCAACAGGCCACCGACGGCCGCGGATTTCCCAGGCCTGAAATATGCCTACATGGTCTTTGCCGAGGCGCTGCGGCTTTTCCCCCCGGTGTGGGTCATCGGACGCACTTGTGGCCCGGAAGGCTACGATTTTCGCGGCTTCCGCATTTCGCCCGGGTCCATCATGATCGCTCCGCAAGTCGTCGTGCATCGCGATCCCCGCTTCTGGCCAGATCCGGAGAAGTTCGATCCGCTCCGCTTCGCAGACGACGGAAAGTCGTCAAATGGCAAAACGGCGCGGCCAAGGTTTGCTTACTATCCCTTTGGCGGTGGGTCACGCCAGTGTATCGGCGAAGGGCTGGCATGGATGGAAGGAGTCTTCTCGCTGGCGACCATCTTTCGCAACTGGCGAGTGCGGCCCGCGCCGGGAGCTCCGGAGAATTTGGCGATGAGCCCGATGATCAGTCTGCGCCCGAAGGATGGCGTACCGCTGGTGATTGAGCGAAGGTGAATACGAAGTCTGTGTGACGTCTGTCGCTACATCGGCAGGCTGGCCATCACGATCGGCTGATAGAAACCGCTCTCTAACGGCATCACCCAGTCAACATCCCTAAAACCAGCGCTGCGTAAAATGGCAGTGAGTTGCTGGCGACAAATGGAGTAGTACTCTGAGACAAAATGGAGCGACTTCCAGCCGTCGGCAGCCAGAGTGGTGATGTAAAGATGAACCATGTATTTGGTCTCGTCAACCCAGTCCCAGACCTGATGCACGATGCGGCGGTCGCCATGAGTTGAGTAGAAAGTCGGCTGCTGAATCGTCGGTTTTTCGAGAAGAATCTGGTCGTAGTCGCGGATACTCGCCATAAACAATCCGCCCGGCTTCAGGACAGACTTGATCGTCGCGGCCGCTCTCGTAAGCTGATCCAAAGACAAGTGAGGAAGAGCGTTGTCGAGTGCGATCACGACGTCGAAGTCCATCTCGGCGATTTCCTGCATAGACGTCATATTGGAGACGCAAAAGTCGATTTGCAGTGACCGCTTCAGAGCTTCACGCCGCGCGCGGGCCACCGCGACAGGACTCAGGTCGGCGCCGAAGACATGATGTCCCAGTTTCGCCAGAGCTATCGATTGCGTTCCGATGCCGCAAGCACAATCTAATATTCTCAACGGGCCTGCTCGGGCGCGGGTAGAAATGAGCGGGCCGAGTATCTGGCCCTGGCGGTCGATTGCCTTGTCCCAGTCATCGAAGATGAGATGGTAATGCTCGGCGAGCGGGTCGTAAAAGCTAAGTATCTGTTCAGTCATGCTTAAGTATCTCTATACCACTTAGAAATGGCCTTTGAGTTGAGCAGGCGCTCAATCGCGTCACAAGCTCCAGTCAAGCCATTCTCGCGATGGAGCTCCTGGCCGATTCTTGCGGCGCTGGCGGCATACGCGGGATTAGTGAGTAGCCAATCCAGTTGTCGGGCCACCGTGTTTGCTTTGTAGCGATTTCGAGAAATGGTGAGTCCAGCGCCAATTTTTTTCACCCGGTCGGCGTTGTCGGGTTGGTCGAAGCCGCAGGGCATGATGAGCGTGGGGTGGCCGGCGCGAAGGGCCTGGGCGGTGGTGCCGCTTCCTCCCTGATGGACGACCAGCGCGGCCCTCGGAAACACTTCTGAAAACGGGGCGTAGGGGACAGCGATTCCGCTGCTGGAGAGATTCGCAGGGGGAGGATTTTGGCCCATGAGAACGACGGCGCGCCGGTCTAGAATTTTGGCTGCTTTCGCGCTTTCCTCAAAGAAGCCGCGTGGATCATGGACGGCGCTCGATCCGAGGGTGAAAACTAGGGGGGCATCGCCTTCCTGAAGAAAGGCTTCGAGTTCGGGCGGCAGCCCGGATTGCGCTTCGTCCTGGTCGTAGAAGACATATCCCGGCTGCACCGTATTCGGGGGCCAATCTGGTTGCGGACGGGCGATCTCCGGAGAAAAGAGCGCCAAAATCAACTCGGCTGAGAATTTGTCCGTAAAGAGCGGATCCCCTCCCGGTTTAAGGCCCAGTTCGCGGCGCAGTCTCCTGACTGGCTCCCACCATGAGCGAAGTGCAAGGCGGCTCAGTTCGATGATGGCTCGATTGAGCCGCCAGCTGATGCCGTGCAGAAAGGCGAGCGACGGGGCGTAAGGCGAGACAGGCGGATCGTATGCGGAATAGAAGGAGAACGGAGAGAGAAGCTCCGAGACCCACGGCATCCCCAGCTTTTCCGCCACAAGTGGAGCGGCAAAGACGATCTCGCCGGCGATCATAAGGTCTGCGCTGGCGGCTGCGGCCAGTAAGTCTTCGTAGGTGTCGGGGAGGGCGGGCAGTATCAGCTGTCGCAGCAGAAACTCAGGACCTCGGCGCATGTCCATCAAAACACGCATGATCTCCGGGTCGTCGGCACGGGTATCGGGGCGCAGAGGGTGAAATTCCAAGCCGAGTTTCTCCACCTTGGCGCGGTAGAGTTCGGTACTGGCGATGACTGGGTGATGGCCTCGGTCTCGGAGGCCAAGAGCCAGCGCGAGACAGGGATGCAGGTCGCCGAGCGAGCCGATGGTCGCGAGAAGGATGCGGCTGGGAGGAATTGCCATCTGCTTTCAGTATCCGCGATATGGACTTTGGAGCTCATCAATGGCAAGAACAGCCGATCAGGTGTCGTTCGAGGAACAATATCCGAGAAAAGCACTTGACCACCAAATACCGGAAGACTAATTTAGGCGATAGAGGCGAACAAATGGCGAATATAGAAGCGGCTTCCCTGTTCACAATACTGCCCTCTGCCCCGCCGACCGTCCCTAAAGGCATTGCGGGGCTGGCACTTAGGAGCTCTTCGGTCGGTCGGGGTCACCAGGTCGAGTTTCGCTCGCTGAGCGTGCGGTCGATCCTGAATAGCACCGTCTCGCGGCGAGGACTCTCGTTTTCGAAGACCATTAACCCCTATCGCGGCTGCGAGTTTGGCTGCCGGTACTGTTATGCCCGCTATACGCATGAATTTATGGAACTCCGAAATCCTGTGGACTTTGAGCGGAAGATCTTCGTGAAGCAGAATGCGGCGTGGTTGCTGCAGCAGGAGCTGCGTAACCTGCGCCCCGGCGAGCATATTGCGATCGGCACGGCGACCGATCCCTACCAGCCGATTGAGCGGCGGGCAAAGATCACTCGCAGTCTTCTGGAAGTCTTCGCTGGGCGGCGTGGACTGAAGATCGGGATCGTCACGAAATCGACGCTGGTCGCGCGCGATCTCGATTTGCTGGAGAAGATTGCGGAACACAACGAGCTGGTGGTCCACCTCACCATCACGACGCCGGACGCGCCGCTGGCCCGCATTCTTGAACCGCGCGCGCCGAGGCCCGATTTGCGGCTCCGGACGGTCGCCAAGCTGCGCAAAGCAGGGCTTCGAGCGGGAATTCTCTGCTCGCCGCTGCTTCCTGGGCTGACCGACACACTTGAAGCGCTGGATGCGATGGCGCAGCGGGCGAAGGCGGTCAACGCCAGCTTCTTCGCCGCCGAGCCGTTGTTCCTGAAACCCTGTTCGCGGGAGACTTACCTGGCCTTCGTTCGCGAACATTTCCCGAAACTGGAGTCGCTCTACCGCTTTCGTTTCGACGGAAGGGATTTTGTAGCGGAAGGCTACCGGAAACGGATCGAGGCACTGGTGGCGCTGGTCATCAGGAAACACGGCCTGAATCGGCGCTATACTGACGGGCGACTCACCCGCGAGGTCGGCGAAGCACAGCGCAAGGATTGGAGCGGGCAGGTGGAACTTTGGCCGGAACGCAAGTCACCGCAGCGGACAGTAAATCCTGACTCGACAGCCGATGCAGGGACTGATCACTCAACATGCACGATGTGACGATCCAAGGCCTGTTCACAGCACAAGGATGAGAAACAGCTTGAGGGTCAGCGGGTGACGATGACTTCAGCGAGGTTGTCTTTGGCGAGAAAGAACTTGCAGTTTTGGTAGGCAGAAAACAGCCGCTCGATATTTCGATTGTTGTGAACCTGGCGTATCGCGAGTCTATGGGCTTCCTGCATCTCGACGTTGTCCGCTGCGGTGACGTGGTGGCGGTAGAAGATCTGCTCGTCCTCGGTCATTTTGGTATGAAAGAAGGCAAGGATCCGGCCACGCGGGTTCATGCTGTCATGCAGGTGGGCGATCACCGGGGCGATCAGGGGCGCGGGAACATAGTCGAGCGTGGTCCAGAGCAGGACGACGTCGAAGCGGCGTCCGCCGAAGTCGAGGTTCTGATCAATGAAATCCCCGACGGGTGGCGGATCCTCGGCGAAGCGCTGGATCCATTCGCCGCGATGAACCTCTATGACCAATTCCGACATGTAGAGGCTATGGCCCAGGCCGGTGAGCAGGTTGATGCTCGAGGCCGAAGTCGGACCGATATCCAGCACCTGGAGAGCTTCTTCTTCCCGGAGGTGCTTCAACATCGACGCCCAGCCTGTGGAGTGGCGCGGAATCCGCGGCCCCACCAAGCTGACGCGAGGTTCGGGAGATGGGTCGGGGGGAGTCTTGCCAAAGAGACTTCGCAGCGTACTCAGGGCCAATGGAGTCTTCCTTCAGATGCGATGGGCTTTCGGGGCACCAGGGCATCTCACCTTTAGGTTTACACCGGGGAGCGAAGGGTTGCGTGGCTTTCCGCTAAGAGGCGCCATCATCACTATTCCCAAACGGGGCCACGCAGGAGAAAAATCGCTATGGGGTCGTGACTGGAGGGTGGCCGCCCAATGAAGCCGTTCGAGCCCCCGCTGTATCGTGTTGGGTCAGTTCTACTTTGCCGGAGACCAGCGCTCCTTCTTCGATGGAGAGGCGGCCAGCGCGAACATTACCTGTCAAATTACCGCCTTTGCGCAGATCAACGCGCACCGTTGCGGTGACATTGCCGTTGAGCACACCCAGGATGACGACGTCGCGCGCGGCAACGTCGGCGTCGACCCGCGCTGTGGGCCCGATCGTGAGCTTGCTGTCGGTCAGCGTGATGGTCCCCTCGACACGGCCGTCGATCATGAGGTCTTCGCTGCCCTTCACTTCTCCGCGAATTTCGACCGATTTCCCGATCGAGGCGGCACTTCCTTCCACTACAGCCATTCGCTCTCTCCCTGACATCCATTCAATGCGTGGCGCTGCCCGCACTATACGCAACCAGCGGCGGCGACCGCAAGCGGGGGACTGATATTCGGCGACTTATGAGTGATGCGGAGGATTGCCAACTACAATGAAATAAGCATCCAAGAATGAGCTGACGTGACCTTCCCTGGCTGGAGGACGTCTGGAGTTGTATGAGTATTTTCAAGTTTTGCGATCGCGGACGGCTGCACATGCTCTCCGCGCTCGCTTCTGTGGCTGCCGTCCTCGTTTGTGCCACGCCCTCCATCGCTTTTTCCCAGGCGCCGGGAGAGGCGGCTGTCGACCCCGCAGTGCTGGTCCGCAATGCCTCATGGAACGAGTTACATTCGAGTGGGTCGCCGTCTCCCGTACGCTACAAACTGCGCAAGCAGGATGCGAAAGGCGTTACCACCAAGGAAATCGTCGAGACCAAGGACGGCGACGTGGCCCGTCTGATCGCCAAGAACGATGAACCGCTCAGTCCGGCAGAGAACCAGGCCGAGCTCGCCCGTCTGAATAACCTGCTTGCCCATCCCGAGATTCAGGAGCACCGCCACAAGCGGGAACAGGAGGACAGCGGCCGGGAAGATGAGCTTGTCAAGCTCATGCCGCAAGCTTTTCTCTACACATATTTAGGCATGGTGCAGGGACCGAACGGACGGGCTTATCGCCTGGCGCTCAAGCCCAACCCGAACTTTACTCCGCCCGACCGCGAGGCCGACGTGTATCACGGCATGGAGGGCGAGCTGTGGATCGATCAGAGCCAGCAGCGCATCGTCAGGTTCGACGCTCGCCTGATCGCAGATGTGAACTTCGGCTGGGGCATTTTGGGAAAACTCTATAAAGGCGGCACCCTCACGACAGAGCAGCGCGATGTCGGCCATCACCATTGGGAACCCACCCTCCTGAAGCTCAACCTGACCGGCGTCGCGCTGATGCTCAAGCCGCTCAGCTATCAAATGACGGAGACCTCGACCGACTTTCAGCCCGTACCGGTGAATATGACCTATCAGGAAGCCGTGCGCTTGCTCACCAGCGACAACAACGACCCGCAAGTGGCGCATGACGGAGACGAGAAGAAGTAACTTCGCGACGAATTCTTCCGGAGACCCCTGCCGGTTTTGGGGATGTAATTCGCGAACGACCTGTCGCACGCAATGTTGACGCATATTTCCGATATTAAGCTTGACTTATTCGGTATCCGGGGCACAGACTCCCGCGTAGTAGCCAGAGGTACCCATGGCGAAGCTGAAGAGCCTTACCGATCTGCGCTTTTATCCCCCGTTTTCCCCTTTCAACTCATTATGCAGCGGGCTTAGGCGCTTCCACGTTGCGCCTCTCGCTCTCCTGCTGGCGGTGGGCGTCGGATGGAGCGCGCCGGCGGCCAGCGCCCAAGCCGTCAACTTTGGCAGCGTCAACGTCTGCCCCTCGGGCGCGACGACGCCAGCGCCATGCAACAAAACGCTGGCGGTGAGTTTCACCGTCCCGGCAAGTGGCACCTTGGGTACGCCCGAGGTCTTCACCCAGGGCGCACCCAACCTCGACTTCACCCTGGCCAGCGGGAGCACCTGCGTCGGGACGGTCACCAAGGGCGCATCCTGCGTGGTGAACGTGACTTTCACGCCGCTCGCCCCTGGCCAGCGCAAGGGCGGGGTCCAGCTTGTCGACGGAAGCGGCAACGTTCTGGCCAACGCCTACATTTACGGCACGGGTGTCGGGCCGGCGATCGCCTTCAGCCCATCGGCGCAGACCACCCTGAGCAGCGACTTCGAGAGCCCCTACGGCGTGGCGGTGGACGCAAGCAGCAACCTCTATATCACCGATTTTACTTACAACGGGGTGTACGAGATTCTGGCAGTCAACGGCAGCATCCCGGCCAACCCCACCGTCAGGGGCGTGGCCACCATCGGAAGCCCCTACGGCGTGGCAGTGGACGGCAGCGGCAACCTCTTCGTGGCCACTACCGGCATCTACTGCCCTTACCCTTCTGGCTACCCGGTGTATGAGATTCTGGCGGTCAACGGCAGCATCCCGGCCAATCCGACCATCAACACTCTGGGCGGCTTCCACACTCCGCATGGCGTGGCGGTGGACGGCAGCGGGAACGTCTTCATCGCCGATGACGGCGGCTGCGGCAGCAACGCGGCGTCGCCGGTGGATGAGATTCTGGCAGTCAACGGCGGAATCCCGGCCAACCCCACCATCAATACTCTGGCTAGCGGCTTCTTCACCCTCAACACCGCGGCGGTAGACGGCAGCGGAAACGTCTTTGTCGATGATTACGTGACTGTGCGGGAGATCCTGGCGGTCAATGGCAGCATCCCGGCCAATCCCACCATCAACACCCTGTTCAACGCCGACGGCGGCGATACCGACGGCATGGCGGTGGACGGGACCGGGAACGTCTTCATCGCCGATGACGCCGATAACACGGTGTATGAGATCCTGGCGGTCAATGGCAGCATCCCGGCCAACCCCACGACCACCAACCTGATCAGCTCCTTCCATAGCCCCGGAGCCCTGGCGGTGGACGGGAGGGGAGACGTCTTCGTCGTCAGTTATAACGGTGGCTACAGGGTGATTGAGATCCAGCGCTCCCAGCCGCCGGCGCTCACCTTCGCCTATACGCCTGTGGGCACCACTAGCGGCGACAGTCCCCAGTCGGTGATCTTCCAGAACATCGGCAACGCGCCGTTGACCGGAAGCGGCGTGTTGAGCGACACCGTCGACTTCGTCACGGTGGCTGGGCCAGGTATTGTTCCGGATTGCACCTACGACCTCTCGCTTGTCCCCGGCGCGGAGTGCAACATCAGCTTCGACTTTACCCCGCAGTCGGCGGGCCCGCTGAATGCCACGCTCACGCTCTCCGATAACGCGCTGAACGGCAACCCGGCAACGCAGTCGATTTCGCTCTCAGGGATAGGTGTAAATCCCAACGGCCCGCCGCTGGCCCTGCTCTCGGCTACGGCGCTTCACTTCGGCACCATCGCCTTCGGCACCACCGAGGCGCTTTCACTGACTACCACCAACATCGGCGGAGGCACCCTCACCGTTTCCCCGTCGATCGGTGGGCCCAGCTACACCATCTCCGGAAGCACCTGTACTGGAGGCGTGACCGCCGGCAATAGTTGCACTCTGCAGGTGCAGTTCTCGCCGGTTACGATTGGCAGCCATGTTGACATATTGACCCTGCAAACCAACGGAGCGGCCAATCCCACCGTCACCCTCCATGGCAAGGCCAGCGGCGTGGGTGTTGAGACGGAAGGCCCGCTGCAATTTGGCACCATCGCCTTCGGCACAACCAAGGTGCTTCCGCTGACGATCACCAACATAGGGGTGTCAGGGACAGTCACCTTTGGGACGAGCATTGGCGGACCCAGCTACAAGGTCCTCACCAACGCGCAGAACACGTGTCTGTCCGGAGTCACCGCAGGACAAAGCTGCACGCTGCCAATTGAGTTCGATCCAGTCTCGGTCGGCATGCACGACGACATTCTTACCCTGACCCCAAGCGGCGGAGCTGCGCCCTCCACCCCGCACCTGGACGGCTTCGCCAATTGAACTCAAACCGTCCACTGCTCTCTTGAACGCGACGAATCGAGGTTCCTATGAAGCGCAATGACCCCTCTCGGCTGGCTCATCCAGCTGTATGTTCCTATGTCAACACCCTGAGCCATGGCCTCGCGGGTCGGGGCAGGGCCCTCATATTTGTTTCGCTGGCAGTGGGCGTGGCATGCAGCGCGCCGGCGGCCAGCGCCCAAGCCGTCAATTTTGGCAGCGTCAACGTCTGCCCCTCAGGCGCGACGACCAGCGCCGTGCAGCGAGACGATGGCGGTGAGTTTCACCGTCCCGGCAAGCGCCACCTTGGGTACGCCGAAGGTGCTCACGCTAGGTGCGCCAAACCTCGATTTCACCCTCGCCAGCGGAAGCACCTGCGTCGGTGCGATCACCGAGGGTGCAACCTGCTCGGTGAACGTGACCTTTGCTCCTCGATTTGCCGGAGGACGTAAAGGCGGGGTCGAGATCGTGGACGGGAGCGGCAATGTGCTGGCCGATGCTCCGGTCTACGGTATCGGCAGCGGACCGCAGATGACCTTCCAGCCCACGCTGATCACCTTCGCGTTCATGGGGGGGCCGGGGATCAACACCAACCTTGCCGTGGATGGCAGCGGGAACATCTTCGTCTCTAACGACAACCTGTACGAGATCGTGGCGGCGGCCGGGTACACTACTAAAACCCTGAGCGCCAACTTCAACAACCCCTTCGGTGTGGCGGTGGACGGCAGTGGGAACGTCTTTGTCGCTGACAGCGGCAACGAAACGGTGCAGGAGATACTGGCGGCGGGGGGGTACACGACGGTCAAAAGCGTGGCTGCAATACAGGCTTTGGGCCTGGCGGTGGACGGCAGCGGGAACCTCTTTGTCGGTAATGCCGGCAACGAAAGCGTGCAGGAGATACTGGCGGCGGGGGACTACACCACGGTCAATACCCTGGCCGGCGGCCAGGGCCTGGGTCGGGGCATAGCGTTGGACGCGAGCGGGAACGTCTTTGCCACCCCAGCATCTGGCGGATCGGTGGTGGAGATACTGGCGGCCGGGGGCTACACCACGGCCAATACCCTGCTCGGCAGCGAGGGTCCGGACCTTTGGGGGGTAGCGGTGGACGCGAGCGGGAATGTCTTTGCCGCCGAATTCGGCACTGACGACACAGCGCTGTACGAGATACCATACCCGGCAGGGTATACCACATTCGACAGGATACCCCTGGTGGCTCCATACCCTTCCGTCACGGGCGTGGCGGTGGACGGCAGCCGCAACGTCTATTACGCTGCAGGCGTTGATAACGCCATGAGCATAATGGAGCTAGATTACGCCGACCCGCCCAGTGTGGGTTTCCCGACCACCTATGTCGGCAGCACGGCCACGGCGCAGACGGTCAGCGTATGGAATAGCGGCAACCAGCCGCTGATCTTCGCCACGCCCGCGACCGGGCACAATCCCGACTATTCGGAAGGCTTCCCGGAAAACTCAGCCGACGCCAGCCTCTGCACCGCCGGCCTCACGCTGGCTCCAAACGCGGGCTGTGACGTGTCGATGAAGTTCCGACCGTCTGCGACCGGGCCGCTAACCGGCTCGGTCACGCTCTCCTACAACGGCTACCCGGGAACGCAGACGATTTCGCTCTCAGGGATAGGTGTAATTAATCCGAACGGTCCCCATGCCTTCGTCACGCCAACGACGCTCGAGTTCGGCGCCATCGCCTTCGGCGGCAGCGCCAAGACGCTTCCGCTCCTGGTCGGTAACATTGGCGGAGGCACCCTCACCGTCTCTCCGTCGATCGGCGGGCCCAGCTACACCATCTCCGGAAGCACCTGTACCGGAGGCCTGACCGCCGGCAACAGCTGCACTCTGCAGGTGCAGTTCTCGCCGATTACGATCGGCAGCCATGTTGATATGTTGACCGTGCAAACCAACGGAACGACCGGAACGATCAATCCCATCGTCACCCTCCATGGCAAGGCTACCGGCGTGGGTGTTAAGACTGAAGGTTCACTGGAATTCGGCACCATCGCCTTCGGCACAACCAAGGTGCTCCCGCTGACGATCACCAACATTGGAGTGCCCGGCACGGTCACGGTGGGGACCAAGATCGGCGGCCCCAGCTACAAGGTCCTCACCAACGCGCAGAACACGTGTCTGGCCGGGATCGCTGCGGGACAAAGCTGCACGTTGCCAATCGAGTTCGATCCGGTCTCCGTCGGCATGCACGACGACATTCTCACCCTGACCCCGAGCGGTGGCGCAGCGCCCTCCACCCCGCACCTGGACGGCTTCGCCAATTGAACTCAAGCCGTCCACTTCTCGCGACAGAGAAGTGGACGGCATTGTTTCGCGGGTGCTCTTGATAGCCGGATTCGAAGACCGCGACGGCGGTTTCTAGACGACGCTGGAATCGTCTCCGCTATCGTCGAAGCTGCCCCCGTCGTCGAAACCTCCGCTGCCCTGGTCGTCCAGGCTGTCCGTGTTCAGAGAATCTCCGGAGTCATAGCTGGCGTCGTTGAGCTGTGCGCCGCGATCCTCGCTGCCGAAGCGGTCGTTTCCATCGAACGAAGCTTCGCGCTCTCCTCGCTCTTCGCCCCCGCGGTTCTGGTTTGGATCGTCGTAGTAATTGTTGATGACAGTCTCTTCAGCGGGGCGATCTCCGAAGCCGCCGCCGCCGAAACCTCCACCAAAACCCCCGCCGCCGTGGCCGAAGCCGTGGAGAATCGATTCGACTCCCTCAAAGGCCAAGGCTCCGGCGGCGACGCCGGCGGCGGTGGTTGCCGCGGAGCGCAGGAAGCTGGAGCCGCCGGATGGCGGCGGTGGGGCCGCGGCGTATTCAGGCGCGTAGGCAGGGGCGGGCGGATAGTATTGCGGAGCCGCTGCGGGACGAGGCGGGAATCCCTGCGGCGAAAAGTTCTGGGGAGGCGGAGGCGGCGGATCATGGCGGCCGAGCAGACTGCCCAGGAAACTGGTATGTTGCGCGGGAGCTGGCGGCTGCTGGAGCTGCGTGCGGGCTTCCTGCAGGTGATCCTGAAGCTGTTGAATCTGCGATTTGGCCTGCTCGAGGGCGATGTTTTGCACCAGCACGGTCTGGGCGAGGATGTACTGCGCGTCCGGCGATGTGGCCAGGCTTTGCTTTAGAAACTGTTCGGCTTCTTCGTCTTTTTCGGGCAACTGGGTCTGCCTGATCTTGCTGACCAGGTCGTTCAACATTGTGCTTTCCTGCGGGGTCATTGCCTACTCCTTGTACTTCTTAAAACCCGAATTTGAGCTTAGGATGCGTTCGCTGCGTTCTGCGCACACTGAAACCGCTCGGATTGCCTAAGCCATAGACTTTCAAGCAATAATACGAAGCGGTTAATGGCGGAGTTCCAACGCGGTAGCTAAGAGACCAACTCCATGGCGCGAACTTCCTCCTTGCGGACGGTGAGGCGTTCGACGAGGTCGGTGCGCACCTCGAAGCCCCTGCCGGGAGTGTCGGGAACGACGATCTGTCCGGCTTTGGAGACCTCGACGACCGGATCAATGATGTCTTCCTTCCAATAGCGTCTGGAGGCGGAAACGTCGCCTGGGAGGGAGAAGTTGGGCAGCGACGAGAGCGCGATGTTGTGCGCCCGGCCAATGCCCGTCTCCAGCATGCCACCGCACCAGACGCGAATGCCTCGCTCCTGGGCGGCGTTGTGGACCCCGATGGCTTCGCTAAATCCGCCGACGCGGCCGACTTTGATGTTGATGATCTGGCAGGACTCCATCTCGATCGCCGCCAGCGCGTCACGGCGGTTGTGAATGGATTCGTCGAGGCAGACGGGCGTTTCAAGACGACGCTGCAACATGGAGTGGAAGTAGAAATCGTCAGACCACAGCGGCTGCTCGATCATCAACAAGTCGAACTGGTCCCAGGTGACGATCGCGTCCATATCTTTTATGCGATAGGCGGAGTTGGCGTCGCAACTGAGCATGATTTCGGGCCAGCGATTGCGGACGGCGGCGAAGAGTTCGATGTCCCAGCAGGGCTTGCACTTGAGCTTGATACGCTGATAGCCGGCTGCCAACTCTTTTTCGATTTCTTCAAGCGTTGCCTCGATGGATGACTGTATCCCAATGGAAACACCGCAGTTAATCACATCACGAGTTCCGCCAAGTAGCTGCGCCAGGGGGACACCACGCATCTGAGCTTCGAGGTCCCAGACGGCGTTTTCGAGCGCCGCCTTGGCCATGCGATGGCCGCGAACCTGCTTGAAGATGCTGGAACACTTGCCACCATGGGGGAGATCGGCGGCCATAAGCCTGGGAGCCAGTTCGGAACATAATGTCAGCCATGCGGTATCGATGGTTTCGTAGCTGTAATAGGGATGCTCGCCGGCGACGCACTCGCCCCACCCGGTCAAACCTTCGCCCTTGATCTCGACCAGCAGGATGCGACGATCGGTAGTGGGTCCGAAGCTGGTGACAAACGGTTTAACGAGAGGGATTCGCAGTTCGCGGAGATAAATCGCGTCTATCTTCATAGGGATAAGATGTCTCGCTTGTTACAGGAGTCGCAGCCGTTACGGCCAGTCCGCCGGTTGCCCGTCAGCCAATAAATAGGCACCGTCCTGATCTGTGTTGCTCCCGGGTTCTTTCAGCTTTTCCCGGTTGGTTCCCTTACCGAATCCGACTACGGCCAAACCGCGAGAGAAGGCATCGAGAAAACGCCTTCTGACTTCGGTTTGCACGGCCTCCGCCTGATCGAAGCCGGACGGAAACTCCTTCCACTCCCGGATTGCGCCGGGCACAATGATGGTCTCTTTGATCTCCGGCAAGAGCACCGGGCCGCCGTTAAGTGTTGCGTGGACACGGGGCGAGTCCATGAACCATTCGGCATGCAGCCGGTCGGTTGGCAGACCAGCTTGCAGCCGACTAGAGAATACACCATAAAAGTTCGGAGTATAGCTGTGAACAATTGTCCCGAGGCGAACGATATTGAGGTAGGCGTTCTTGATCTCCAGCGGATCGAAGGTCCACTCCATCTTAGTGATGCCTCTGGCCAGGGCGTCTTGGCGCTGCGCCAGCTTCAATTTACGGCCGATTCCGGAGTTCCGGTATTCGGGCAAAACGGCGAGCATGTGGGAATGCAGATAAGCTTTGCCGTCGAGGACGCCGGGCATGGACATGGCAAAGCCGATCATCGAGCCGCCGTCGCCGCCGGGCTCAGACGACCGGGCGAGGTCGAATGCGCCGATGATCTGGCCGCCGATGCGCTCAATCACGATGAATTCGCGTAGCGGCACCGCGTCGCGCACGTCGTAGCCCCAGATGTCGGTCTGCAGGCGGACGCAGGCGTCAAACTCGTCAAAGCCGCTGCATTTGCGAATGAGTATCTCAGGTGCCGGTGTGGTCACTTGGAGGCCTCAGACCGGTGAGAGGGTTCTGCCTGTTTTGCCTCGGCCCATAGCGCTTCGAGTCGCTCGGGCGATTGCTGGTCGAGGGGACGGTCGGTCGCATTCTCCATCGCGGCGAAGCGCTGGCGGAATTTCCGATTCGACTGACGGAGTGCGAGCTCCGGATCCACATGGAGGCGGCGCGCAAGATTCACAACCGTAAAGAGAAGGTCGCCGAGCTCGGCCGCTACCGGATCTTCCGCGCTGCTTTTCTGGGAGGGATTCAGGTCTTTCTCGGCGATCTCTGCGCGTAGCTCGGCGATCTCTTCATGCAGCTTGGCGAAGACGCCTTCGGCATCGGGCCAGTCAAAGCCAACCTTCGCGGCTTTCGAGCCAAGCTTGGCCGCTTCCATAAGCGCGGGAAAGCTGCTTGGCACCGCGTCGAGCAGAGAGGCGGGTGTATCTGGGCCATTGGCCTTTTCAGCGCGCTTGATCTGCTCCCAGTTGCGGAGAACCTGATTGGCGTCGATGCCACTGATTTCCATTCCGGGCGGCGCCAAGTTCCCTGCCGCGATCGAAGCCTCGTCGCCGAAGACGTGGGGATGGCGGCGGATCAGCTTGCGGTTGAGGCCGTCTACGACCTCTGCGACGGTGAAATACCCCGGTTCGGCGGCCATCTCGGCATAGAAGAGCACTTGCAGTAGCAGATCGCCCAGCTCTTCTTTGAGGTCGGGCCAGTTGCGGCGCTCAATGGCGTCGAGTACTTCGTAGGTCTCTTCGAGGGTGTATTTGCGGATCGAATCGAAGCTCTGCTCGCGGTCCCAGGGGCAGCCATCGGGGCCGCGCAGCCGGGCCAGGATGGCAACGGCCTCGGCGAATGCGTGGCCGACCGCGGCCTGGCCGGATGCCGAGGGCTGTCCGTCTGGAGGCGAGGTCATGGTTCCACTTTAACCGATGCGTGGCGGCCTGCGCGTCCGTGTCTGGAGTTGCGTCCATATACTGGCTGACAGCGTGTCTGTGCTCATCTCCATCTTTACAGTGCTGGCAGGGCTGACTTTTGGCAGCTTCTTGAATGTGTGCATCAGCCGCCTGCCTCGGCATGAGTCGGTGGTCAGGCCGCGCTCGCGGTGTCCGCAGTGCCTGACGCCGATTCTGAATCGGGACAATGTGCCACTGCTGAGCTGGGTGCTGCTTCGTGGACGCTGCCGAAGTTGCGGCGCGCGGATTCCGGTGCGGTATCCGCTGGTTGAAAGTGTGACGGCGGGTCTGTTTCTGTTGTCTTATTTCGAATTTGGACTTACTGTGCGCGGCGTCGCTTCGGCGGTGCTGTGCTGGCTGTTGCTGGGGCTAGCCGCAACCGATGCGGAGACTCTGTTGTTGCCCGACGCTCTGACGTTGCCGGGATTGGTATTAGGCGTTGTCTATTCCGGACTTCGCTATAGGGATAGCCTTGGGACCGGATTTCAATGGGGAGCGGCCGGTGAGTCCCTGCTCTGGGCGGTGTGTGCAGCCGTTCTGATCCTGCTCATTCGCGGGCTTTACTGGCTGGTGCGTCGGCGGGAAGGCATTGGGCTTGGCGACGCCAAGCTGTTGGCGATGATTGCTGCGTGGCTGGGGCCGTGGCAAGCGGGGTTAGTGCTGTTTTTGGCCGTAGTTTGCGCGGCGGCTTACGGGGTGGGGATGATTGCAAGGGGACGAATACAGAGATTGCCTGGCAACAAGCTCACTGCGCGCATCCCCTTGGGCGCTTTCCTATGTGCGGCGGGGATTCTCAGTCTCTTCAGGGGCGAGTTAATCCTTGGCTGGTACTTCCGCTTCTTTCGCTGACGCATCTAATCCAAGGCTTCGAATCTGCTTGAGATGATGGCGTCCGTGGGCGAGGTGGAACTCTCGCCACTGCTGTGCTGCTATCGGCCCGATCACCTGGTGAGTGGCGAATTTCTTGTCGCCAAACTGCTCTTCGCAGGCGATCAGCAGTTTATCCATCGCCTCAAGCTCGGCATGAAGCCTGGAGCAGATATCGTTGCCGTCGAGTGGCTCGGCGGGACTGGCCGTCGGGATGACGTTCGGCGGCGCTAGACGGCCCGTGGGGAAATATCCGAATCGGCAGACGAAGAATTGTTGAATCCTGTGATAGGGTTTCGGCTGGGATTGGGTGGGCCGACCCTTGGCGAGACGTTCGCGGAAGACCCCGCACGAACTTTGGTAAGTGAGAATCAGATGTTCGACGATCTGTCGTGCGTTCCAGCGGGCAGGGTCGTTGCCGGGATGGATTTCCAGGACTTTGGCTGAGCGGCCCGTTAGAAACTCCGCGTAGCCGGCGTGAAGTTGCTCGAGGGATGAGTGCATTATGGCTTGCTGTTGAAGCCTAGCTCGCCAAGGGCTTTTCTGGCGGCTTTGGCATTGGAGCCGTCGTGGACAGCTGCCAGGTAGAGCTGGTAGTTCTGCTCGGCTTCCTCAGCCATGTTGAGCTTTCGCGCTGCCTCGGCAAGATAGAAGACCGCCTCGACGTTCTCATGATCGAAGAGGGTCGCATCTTTGAAGCGGTCGTACGCTCCTTTGTAGTAGCCAGTCTGCAGGTAGAACTTCCCCACGCGGACATCTTCGGTGGCGCGCTTGGGGTCGTAGATGTCGGTGGTGCCGTCAGGGGATTCGAGCTTAAGCTGCTTGCGGTTCGGGTCGTCGAGGCCGAGCTTGTCGGTATTGTCGAGGCTGGAGCTTCCCTGCGCCTGCTTCTCCGCTGGAGTTTGGTTCGTTGCGGAAGGCGCATCTGGCGCCGCCGTGGCCTTTGCCGCTGCCGCGGCCTTTTCCGAGACATCTTCCGGGAAGGGATTGTCGGCGGCGGTCGAGGGCTTCTTCGCTGGGGCCTGCTGCGCGTCAGGCGCGGGACCTTGGTCTGCGCTGGGGTTTGCCTTCGCCGGGGTGGTAGTTCCCTGTTTGGTTTTTTCCTTCGCCGCGGCGGTAGGAGTGGGTGCAGCCGGGAGGGCTGACTGGCCGGAACTCGACGAATTGGTCGAGGCCGGCGGTGGACTGGCGGACTGGGCGTTGAGAGACACAGTCATCCCCAGAAGGCCTGATGCCAGCAGCGCAGCCGCGAAGATGTCCCATTTCCGCATCGATCCGAATGCCGTTCTAACCGCTTTGCAATTGGGCGACGTCTTATGATTTTTTAGTGTCAAACCCGCTCTTTTATTTTAGACGCAGGCAACGGCCTCGGCGAATCGAGGAAACCTTCGATTTCCGCCAAGTTGTTGCTATACTCGCGGCAATCCATGGGGCTCATCATTCGTTCTTCCGCCATCCACGCGGCCGGTTGCTACACCACCGAGCCGATCGCCAAAGGCACGCGCATCGTCGAATACACTGGGCAGCGCATCACCAAAGACGAGGCCGACAAGCGATATAAGGACTCGATCGTCACCTATCTCTTCGGCATCGGCGACGGCACGAATGTGATCGACGGCCACGGCGTCGCCATGTTCGTCAACCATTCCTGCGACGCAAATTGCGAGACCGACGAGACCGGCGGACGCGTCTGGATCAAGGCCATCCGCAACATCGCCCCCGGCGAGGAACTTGTCTACGACTACAACCTCTACGACGGTGACGAGGACCCGGCTACCTGCAACTGCGGCGCGGCGAAGTGCCGCGGATCGATGTACTCGGTGGATGAGTTGAAGAAGCGGAAGAGGGGGGCGAAAAGGGACGCGGCGAAGAATGGTACGGGCAGGCGCGGCAAAGGAGTTACGATCAGGAAGAGGGTATAGTCATGGCTGCTCTGGATTGGTCGCAGTTGATAACGGCACCCCGAAGGCGATTGCACGAAGTCTTGTCGGCAAATCGGTGAAGGAAGCGCAGGCGCGGGCTGGGAGAGACAACCGCTTGCCCATCCCCCGCTTTTTTCGTAGTCTCAACGCATGGAAGTGCATTTCGCCCCCGAGATCGAAGAGAAGCTGGCGCAGTCTGCCGCTCAACAGGGCCGTAATCCCGACGAGCTGGTACAGGAAGTGGTAGCGAGACATTTCGACGAGGAACGCCACTTCATAGAAGCGGTGAACCGCGGCGAGGAAGCGTTGCGGCGCGGCGAATACCTTACGCATGAGCAAGTGGGCCAACGTCTCGAGCGGTTCTTGCGGACCTGATGGAAGTCCGCTGGTCTCTGCCCGCAGCCGAGGATTTAGAGCGCATTTGCGAATGGATCGAACGCGACAACCCCGAAGCGGCCCGCCGCGTTGCTCGAACTATCTATGACCAGTGCGCGAGCCTGAAAGATTTTCCCAACATTGGACGACCGAGCCGTCGCATGGAAGGACGCCGCGAACTCACTTTTGCGCCCTTGCCTTACATCGTCGTCTATCAGGTCAAGCCGGACGCGGTTGAGATTTCGCGGGTTTTCCACGGTGCGCAGGACTGGCCTTAGCTCTCAGAGCCGCGGTGCGGGCGGTAGGCTACGTAAGACAATGCCTGCCTCATGAAATCGACATTTTGGCTATTTCGTGCGCAAGTTCGACGCTTATGGAAACACCGACCGCGTTGAACGAGCTATCTGTGTAATCTATGTAATCCGCACCTCCCTCACCTGCTCCGGCACGAATTTCTCTCCGGCCTTCATGCGAAACTCCAGCCTTGCCTCCTGCCGAACATGGTAGACCAGCGCGGGTCGGAAGCAGACGATGCAGGTCCCTCCCTTACGCCGGACGCTGGGGTAGATGATCCCGTTTGATTGATGGGCGAGCAGGTCGGCGGTGAGTTGTTGCGGAGTTTCGTAGCACTCGGGCAGCGGTAAGGGCTGAAGGAACTTTTTGTACTCGGCGTGGCGTCCGCGCAGATCGTGGAGGTCGGTCGCGAAGTCGGCGAGGTAGTCATCGCAGGTGGAGACTTCTTCATGAGGCCAGTCAATCTCTTCCAACTGCCGGAGCTTGTGATAGCCGACTTCGGCGATGGAGGTCAGGCGCTCGAGGCCAGCGTACCAGGCTCCGCGCTGGTTGCTGTTGAAGCGGCCTCCCTCGGGCGCTGCGTGGGTGAAGGCGGCGTTGACGATGTGGGCGTAGCCGACTCCAAAGACGAGCTCGTGGACGCCGATGCCAGGCAACAAGCCTTCTTCGCCGACCAGACGGTCGTTGGTGGCGCCGTCGAGCTCTATGAGGGCGTCGAGCGTGGCCTCGTCGTCGGTGAGGCGGGAGAGAACGGTGCCGGATTCCCCGTATTTTGAGGCGCTGAATTTCGAAGGAATCAGCCGATGGGTGTTCTCGATTCGTATTTCAGTGACGGGAATCTCGGAGGCCATCAGCCACCACGCCGGGCGTCGAGCAGTTGGCGGAGATGGAGCATCCCGGGCTGGCCGCGCTCGATCATGTATGCCAGCGGCGTTTGGCCGCGAAACATCGGGTTGCGATTGGGCAGCGTGATCCAGGCGTCGGCGAGGGGCTCGCTGTATAGGATGTTCAGGGCCTTGAAGATGCCGAGCAGGAGCGAGATGCGTATCAGCGTGTCCTGGTCGAGAAGGCGCTTCGGTTGCTTTTTCCAGCTGTAGTAGGAGCCTGAGGAGATGCCCCCCAGGAGATGGCGGGCGTCTGGGTCTTTGATTCCCCAACGATCCATGATCTGAAGAAATCCCCTGAGCGCCGCGGGACTGAGGCGCTGGCGAGTTGCCGCTTTCGATAGATCAGGGGAGGTGTCGAAGGGATATCCGGCAACGTTGGGCAGGACGAGGGCTGCGGCCATAGCTATTCTCCAATAATGAATGAATTATGCATCATTATTGATGCGATTGCAATGGAGAACGTTTCTATAGTCTTGGCTCAAGCGACCTGAAATCCAATATTTGTGCTCCGCGATACATCGTTTGTTCATAATGCGTGGCTAAGCTTACATGCTGAGGGAAAGCACGGTATGGCTATAGAAATCGCGGAGCTTGATCGGCTTCAGAAGGAATACAAAACTGCCGTCGATGTATGGGTAGCCGCTATCCAATACGAGGAGGCCCTGGCCTCAGTCAATCACACGGTTGCGGAAGTGGACCAATGGGAACACGCCGCCGAGCGTGAAGAGATGGCGAGGAAGAAAGCCAAAGCGGCAAAAGTTGCCTATGAGGACGCCCTTCGCAAGGAATTCTTCAACTTTTAGGTCGCCCCGCGGCAATATCCGATTATGGATAGACGGGCCGATTCGCCCGGCCTCTACTGCGGTGGATGCTGCCAGCGCTGTTGCTGTTTGGCCTGCATCTCGGCGAACTGCTGCTTCTGAGTATCGTTGAGCACGGCTTCGATCTTGGTGTTGCTATCGTCGCGGATGCTCTTCATCTTTGCCATCTTGTCTGTCTGGCTCGTGGACTGATCTTGGTGCAGCGCTTCCATCTGCTGCATACGGTCGGTGAGGATCGGTTTGATCTGGGTAGCTTGATCGGGAGTGAGGTTGAGTTCTTTCGTCATCCGGGCCAACTGCTCGTCAACGCTCATGCCGTGACGACCGCCGGGCGCCATCGGCGCGGGCTGCTGCGCCGGGGTATCGGACTGCGCGAAGGCCGCGCTCCCGGCGATTGCAAGCACGCCGGTCAAGACAAGACTGCAAAGAGATTTCCGCATTGTGTGATTCCTCCTACTACGCTTATTAAGACGCTGATTTGAAATCGAATGTTGCGCTGGCATCGGTTGAGGTGCAACGGATTTCCGCAGGCGCGCCAAGTAACCAGCCTGCAGGCGATACAATCGGGTGAGGCCGGATGCAGCGGCCTCGCCTGATTCGAATCCCATGGCCTACCTGGTACTCGCCCGCAAATACCGTCCTCAGTTTTTCTCCGACGTTGCCGGGCAAGACCATGTCACGCGCACGCTGATCAATGCCCTGACTCAAGGACGCGTCGCGCACGGCTACATCTTCAGCGGACACCGGGGGATCGGCAAGACGACCATCGCGCGGATTCTGGCGATGGCGCTGAACTGCCGCAATGAGATTGGGTCGGCACAACGGCCTATGGCGGAGCCTTGCGGCGTTTGCGTTTCGTGCACCGAGATCCGCGCCGGCAATGCTGTCGACGTGATCGAGATCGACGCGGCGACCAATCGCGGCATCGATGAGATTCGCGAGTTGCGCGACGCGGCGCGTTACCGCCCAGCACGTGACCGTTACAAGATTTACATTCTCGACGAAGCACATCAAATTACCGACGCCGCATTTAATGCTCTGCTGAAGACGCTGGAGGAGCCGCCCGACCACATCGTCTTCATGATGGCGACGACCCAGCCAGAGGACATTCCGCAGACGATCCGGTCGCGCTGCCAGCACTTCAGCTTCCACGCGGTGAAGTTTGATGACATTCTCGCGCAGTTGCGGACGATTGCTGCCAATGAGCAAATCACCGCCGACGAGGCTGCGCTGGCGTTGCTGGCCGAGGCAGGCGACGGATCGATGCGCGATGCGCTGTCGATCATGGACCAGGCTATTGCCAGTGCTCCGGTGACCGACGACCGGCCGCATTTGGATGCGCAGCAGATTCTCGATCTGATGGGCAATGTTCCGAACACCGTCTTTGAGCGGCTGATGGAAGCGATCAGCGAGAACCAGAGCGCGACGGTCATTGAGGAGATCAACCGGCTGCTGAATGCGGGCAATAGTCCTTCGCAGCTGGCACGGCAGTTTGTGCGATATCTGCGCAACTGCCTGATGGCGCGCCTGGGCGGCGAGTCGACGGAGCTGTTGCAGATTTCTCCGGACGAGCGGGCGCGTGCTGCGCGTTCAGCGGTGCTGTTTTCTGAAGAGGACCTGACCCGGTTTCTCGATGTGATGTTGCGGACGTTCGATCAGTTGAACTATCGCCAGGAGCAGCGGTTTCATCTGGAGCTGGGTTTGCTGAAGCTGGTGCATCTGCAGCGGCTCTTGCCAGTGGAGCAGTTGTTGAGCCAGCTGCCGGTCTCGGCCAGGGGTCCGGTTGGCGGTGGCGGCGCGTTGCCGAGCGGCGGGAGTGGGCGAGCGGTCCCGGCCCCAACCTCGTCAGCAGCCATATCGAATGCAGTGCGACCCGTTGGTGACGCCACGTCAGCTTCGGCGGTCCCGTTTTCGCCGTTTGAATCGAACCGCAACCGCAAACTGGATGAGCCTGCCACCAGGACCGATATGCGCGCTACGACACCTGTCGCTCCAGTTGAGCGACAGGCTTCGACGCCTCGGCAGCCGACTCCATGGGAAGCGGCGTCGCAAGCCCCGAGCGTTGCTGTGGCTCCGCTGGTTGAATCTTCAACTGCAGTAGCCACGCTGGAAGCGCCGACGGATAATGGTTCGCGTAGTTTCGATCTGGATTCCCTTCGGGATGCTGTTTATGCGGCGCTGGAGTCCGGCGGACACAACACTGCTGCCGCGCTGTTGTCGAACGGCGTTTGGACCGAGGCCGAGGGAAAGGTCAGGGTCGAGGTTCGGATCAAGAAGACGATGCTCGGCCTCACTATGAACCCCGATGCGGAGAAGATCGTGAAGGCGGCGGCGCGGGAAGCCGGGTTTGCGGGCGCGGTGTCGGTCGTCTCCGCCGCCAATGGAGCCGAGGAATCGAATGGCGCGCAAGCGCCGGCACCGGCGAAGCGGCCGCCAATGGCGGGGAGTTTGCAGGCCGAAGCGCTGGCGCATCCGCTGGTGAAGCGCGCGCTGGAGCTCTTTAACGGCGAGGTGCGAAGCGTGCTCGACCTCCGCGAAAAAAAGAATGCTTGAGAACGGAACTATCAAAGAAGGCAAAAGGGTTTAGAAGGCAAAGGTGGTGGCGATGGGTATGAATCCTCTTAAACTGCAAGAGATGATGAGCCAGGCAAAGGCGATGCAGGAGCAGCTGCAGCAGAAGATGAGCGCGACGGTGGTGGAGTCGAGCGCCGGCGGCGGCGCGGTCAGCGTACGCATGAACGGGCAGAAGCAGATCCAGAAACTCAGTATCGATCCCTCAGCGGTGTTGGGATTGAGCGGTAACGCGGCCGATGTCGAGATGCTCGAAGACCTGATCGTTGCCGCCATCAACGACGCTGGCCGACGCGTCGATGAGGCGATGAAGAGTGGGCTCTCCAATATGCTCGGCGGTCTCAACCTTCCTCCGGGACTCATCTAACGCAAGCGCCAGGAATCAGCAAAGGAACCGATTGTCGCGATTTGCCGAACCGATGTCGCAGTTGATCGAGGAGCTGCGCAAGCTGCCGGGAATAGGCGCGAAGAGCGCGCAGCGGCTGGCGTTTCACATCTTGCGCTCTCCCGCCGCGGATGCCGATGCTCTGGCAGTCGCTGTGCGCGAGCTGAAGGCTAAGCTGCGGCTCTGCTCGATCTGCAACAACATTACCGATGTCGATCCTTGTGTCTATTGTTCGAGCGCAACGCGCAACCAGCGGCTGGTTTGCGTGGTTGAGGAGCCGACGAATATAGGCAGCATCGAGAAGACGCGCAGTTACAACGGCGTCTATCACGTGCTGCACGGCACGCTGTCTCCACTGCATGGCGTGGGGCCGGAGCATCTTCGGATAGGAAACTTATTGGCGCGAGTGGAGCGGGGCGAGATCGAGGAAGTGATCCTCGCGACCAATCCTACGGTCGAGGGAGAAGCGACGGCGGGGTATCTTGCAGAGTTGCTTCATGCGACGCCGGTAAAGGTGACGCGGATTGCCACCGGGGTTCCGGCGGGAAGCGATATTGAGTATGCGGATGAGGTGACGATTTCGCGGGCGATTGAGGGGCGGCGGGAGATTTAGGCCGTGCCAGCGAAGCTGAAAAACGGTTCCGAATGGCATATGTGACCTTCTCGGGTCTATCGAAGCGCCAAAACGAACTCTGCTGCTCGTTCGATTGATTCCGGGGCAACCCACCGGGGCGGGCTCCGCTGGATGCTCGTGTTTCCACCAAATCTCCCAAATACCGCTTGCATCTCAGGCGAAAGCCGATGGAGAGAACGACCGCTTCTGTCGGACCCCATGGAGCTGATCTTCACGGCCTTCTTGAGCAGACGGCTATTTGTATTGCCTTTGACCAAGACAAGCCTATCTCTCTGATCCTCGAACACACTGGCATGCATTACGTGAAAGTTATTACTGAAATCTCCTGCCCGCTCCGGGCCACTGAAGGATTTGGCCAAACCTGCCCGAGCGACCTCAAAGTAGCCGACAATACACAAAGCAGGCGGGCAGTCGAAGCCCCAGCCCTTGAGGCCTGCATAGAACACCAGTAGGCTACCCTCGTTTAGGTGACGCAGCCCGGCCTTCGGAGGTGTCGGGTCGCCATAGGTGAACGTCTCGAACTCGGGATCGAAGTGGACTGATTGCTCGAAAACACCTTCCTGCTTGGCCTCGGGAAAATATTCGACCAGCCTTCGCCCCGCTCTGCCTATCGTGTTCCCATATGTCCTTTTGTCAACGCCTTGACCTTGGAACTTGTCCGGAATTGGAATGTACTCGAATGAGCCATCGGAGAAGAGCGGACCATGAATTCCGCTGGAACCACTATCAATACCTACTCTCAGCAAGACAATTTGCATTGCCTGCTTCCTTTCGGCTTGTCAACGACCGTGTAGCACGGGTCGCCGTGCCTCCCCGGTCCCAGTTCGCATTTTTCCAACCATTCCACAAACTTGAGGATGTAAGCGTCGTCGAAATTGCTGCGGAATCCTGGTCCCTTTTTCTCGAGGTCAAATCTCGTTGGAATATCAATGGCGTTGGCCCCGAAATAGTAAAAGTGCCGCGAGATGAGGGCGAACTGCTCGTGCTTTTCAAAATTGTCCATTGGGCGTTCGTTGTCCCCGCGTATCCGTTCATAGGCACCCGTCTTATGCGGCTTTTTGTCTGCGAACTGGCGGTCGGCGAAGTATTGCGCCCGAGTTGGCTTTGCATCCACGCGCATCGCATAGACGATCTTTCCACTTCCAGCACTTTTCTTGCTCGACCCGCCCGTGCCTACGATCCAGTCCCCAAGCTCCGCTGACTCAACTATGTTCTTTGGCTTCCCGGGCGAACACCGGTACTTGCAATGGCAGAGTGTACAAGTTCCAAAATATGGGTTGGGCGCGTACCCAAGGTCATGCTGAACCACATATGAGAACAGCTTCATGCCAACCTCACACCTTTCTAATACGCACGGCATTTACTCAAAGCTTGGACCCTGAAGCATTCAGACCAACACCAACCTTACCCGCCGCCCCACGGCCGCAGCCGCACGTTGAACAGTATCCAGCTGTACCTTGTCGTTATCGGGGTCTAGTAACCTGTCCAGATGGGCGCGGCTCGTTCCCATGCGCCGCGCCATCTCGGCCTTGGTGAGGCCCTGTTCTTGCATGGCTTTTTGCACTTGCCACGCCAGCACGTGTTTTACGGCGTAGTTGGTGGCGTCCTCGTAAATACCTTCTTCCTTGAGGAAATCCTCAAGCGAAGAGCCGATGTGCGGATTGTCGATCATTGGTCTACCTCCTTCTGACGCGCGCGGGCCAGGTCCAATTCCGATTGCGGCGTCTTCTGCGTTTTCTTGATGAAACCATGCAACAGAACCATGCGGCCATGCACGGCACAGAAGATGACGCGGGCGATTCGCTTGTTCGTCAAGCCGCTTCGGACTTCCCAGAGACCTTCGCCCAGGGGCCTGCAGAGCGGCATTCCCAGCGGCCAACCGATTTCCACCAAGCGAAGATCGCGGCCAAGGCTTTGCCGATCCTCCACCGGCAGCCCTTTAATCCAGTCACGAACCGGCTCTCTGCCTGCCCGTGAGCGATAGAAAGCGACAGCTAGCTTCTTTTCATTGCTCACGCTCAAACGCTTCTCCAGTAGTGTACCTTATAACATACGTGATCGTGAAGTGAAAAAGACCGGGCAACCGATGCTAATAATCAGCCAGGCTTCGCCGGCCAGTGCGACGCGTTCCGGGGTACCATAAGCCAGATTTCCCATGCAGGCAACGACCGACTCCGCGCCCACGCCGACACTCTGGCAATCCATTCGGGAAGCCCTACGTGGGAGCCACCAGGATTACACCGCAGGTAATCTGAACCGGGCGATCCTTCTGCTCGCCATTCCCATGGTGCTGGAGATGGTGTTGGAGTCGCTCTTCGCGGTGGTCGACGTTTTCTGGGTCAGCCGGCTGGGAGCAAACGCAGTCGCCACTGTGGGCCTGACCGAATCAGTTCTCACCCTAGTCTTTGCGGTCGGACTGGGGTTGGGCATGTCGACGACCGCAATGGTCGCGCGCCGCATCGGCGAGAAGGATGCAAACGGCGCGGCTGTGGCCGCAGTCCAGGCAATCTTCCTTGGCCTGATTGCTTCGCTGGCAATGGGCGTTCCTTTCCTCCTGCTTGCGCCCCGGTTGCTGGCACTGATGGGAGCGTCACCCGCGATCATCTCTACTGGCGCCAACTACACGCGGATTGCGCTTGGCGGCTCCGGCGTCGTCTTGATGCTTTTCCTGAACAACGCCATCTTCCGCGGAGCCGGCGACGCCGCGATCGCGATGCGTCTGCTCTGGGTCTCGAACATCCTGAACCTGATTTTGGACCCCTGTCTCATCTTCGGCCTGGGTCCGTTTCCTAAACTCGGAGTTACGGGCGCGGCGCTGGCCACGTTCAGCGGCCGGGGCATCGGCGTTCTCTATCAGTTCTACCGCCTCGGCAAAGGTACAGAGCGTCTCTGCATTCTCGCTTGCCATGTGCGGCTGCAGGGCGCGGTGCTGTGGCGGCTGGTGCGGGTGTCCATCACCGGAATCTTGCAGTTCCTGATCGGCCAGGCCAGCTGGATCGGTCTGGTTCGCATCGTTAGCCTCTTTGGCGCGCCTGCGCTGGCCGCCTATACGATCGCGATTCGTATCGTCATCTTCGCAATTTTGCCCTCATGGGGATTGAGCAATGCCGCCGCAACGCTCGTCGGCCAGAACCTGGGCGCGGGCCGTCCCGACCGGGCGCGCAGCGCCGTATGGCGGACCGGTTTATGGAACATGATCTTCCTCGGCTCAGTGGGCATCGTGTTTATCGTCTTCGCGCCGTGGATCATCGGCCTGTTCACCCAGGATCCCGCCGTGGTTCCCGTCGCCGTCGATTGCCTGCGCATCTTCAGCTGCGGCAATATCGCATTCGCCTACGGCATGGTGCTGATGCAGGCCTTCAATGGCGCGGGCGACACGCTCACTCCCACCTACATCAACCTCTTCGGGTTCTGGATACTGGAGATACCGCTCGCCTGGTGGCTGGCGATGCATTCCTTCATGCATGTCAATGGGGTCTTCGTCGCGGTGGTCGCCGCTCAGGCAGTGGTCGTGCTCATCGGATTGGTGCTCTTCCGCCAGGGCCGCTGGGCGAAGCAGCGCATTTGAAGGCGCGACGATGAGGACGCCATACAGCTGCCTCAATGTTCCAGGCTTCAAGTGACTAGACAACGATATTCATCGAACTTTTATCCAATCAACTTCTCAGCTTGGCCAGCAGGTCCTGGGGATGGACTGGCTTGGCCAGAATCTCAAATTCGTGGCCCTGCGACCTGGCTTTATCGAGCAGGTCGGCGGTCGCCGCCTGCCCTGAAAACAACAGGATTTTGCATGACGGCAGGATGCGCCGGACGGTGATCGCTGCGTCGATGCCGCTAAGATCGGGCATGATGACATCGCTAATCAGCATGTCGGGGCGAAGGGTTTCGGCCAACTCAACCGCCTTGCGGCCGCTGTACGCCGCGGTCGCATCGAATCCGGCCTGGTTGAGAATGATCACGAGGGTATCGGCGATGACCCGCTCGTCGTCGGCGACAAGCACTTTAGATCTCGAAGCTGTCTCGGACATTCGTTCCTTTTCTTTGGTCTTCGTGCTCGGGCGATCGAATCGCACCTCTCGCCAGCCGGTCAATTAACGCAGGTTGCGGGTGGAATCAAGAAAGGGCATCCACCCAAGGTCAAATCCCCTGTTCAGATGATACGCTTCGGTCAAGGGATGCTTTTCACAAACTAGATCGCTCTCGGGCGTACCGCGCCCGGCGGGATTCTGATGGTCCGGCGCGCCCCGGAATGCGGAATCCGGCAATGACAGTCTCTTCATTTTCTTGTCAGGTGGGTAGACGGGGATGACCGAACCGAGGTTTCAGACAGATGCGGAGACGATCATCCACGCCCAGGGTGTGGAGAAGTTTTACGCGCAGCCGAGCGAAAATCGCATTCAGGTAATTGCGCCGACCGACCTGTCGATTGTGCCCGGAGAGATCGTCGCACTTCTTGGCCCCTCGGGTTCGGGAAAATCGACGTTACTTCGCATGCTTTCGGGACTCTCGGCGCCGTCGGCCGGCGAAGTTCTCTGGCACGGCAAGCCGATCGGCTCGGTGCAGATTAATGTTTCGATCGTCTTCCAAAGTTTTGCCCTGTTCCCATGGTTGACGGTGCTCGAAAATGTCGAGGCGCCGCTCAAGGCGCGCGGGATCGAGCCTGACGACCGCCGCGAGAGCAGTATGCGCATTCTGGATACGGTCGGATTGGATGGCTTCCAAGCGGCCTACCCCAAAGAACTCTCCGGCGGCATGCGCCAACGGGTGGGGTTTGCCCGTGCGTTGGTTGTCAAGCCCGAGGTGCTCTTTATGGACGAGCCATTCTCCGCGCTGGACGTGTTGACGGCGGAGAACCTGCGCTCTGAACTGCTGGAACTGTGGCACAAGAAGACCATACCCACGAAATCTATTTTTCTTGTCACCCACAATATCGAGGAGGCGGTACTGCTGGCCGACCGCATCATTGTGCTGGGTCGCAACCCCGGGCATATTCGAACCGACTTCAAGGTGACGCTGGAGCACCCGCGCGATCGCAAGGCCGCGCCCTTTACCAACATCGTTGATTACATCTACAAAGTCCTCACCCGTCCCGACGTGGTACCAGCGACCGAGCCAGACCATCAGCATCCGGCGCGTCCGGTACGCGACCAGCGGCTTATGAAATATGAGACCTTGCCCCATGCCCGTCCGGGCGGCATCGCCGGCCTGCTGGAACTGCTGATCGATCACAAAGGGCGCGCCGATATCTACCGTCTCGCCGACGATCTGGCCTTTGAGATCGACGATCTCTTTCCCATCGTGGAGGCGGCGCAGCTGCTCGACTTCCTGCGTGTCGAGGAAGGCGACGCGGTGATTACCGCCCCTGGCCACGAATATGCCGAGTCGGAGATTCTGCGGCAAAAGGAGCTCTTCCGCAAGGCGGCCGTCGATCACGTGCTGCTGCTCCGCCAGATCACGCGTGCCCTGGAGAATAAATCGGACCATACGGTGCCGGAGGAGTTCTTCATGGACATGCTGGATGAACAGTTCAGCGAGGAAGAGGCCAGGCGGCAGTTGGAGACTGCGGTGAACTGGGGTCGCTATGCGGAACTCTTCGACTACGACGCCGCGCGGCGCCGGTTCGTTCTGCCTGAGACCGAAGAGACCGCCGAGTCCAACGAGGAAGAAAAGGACTAGGCGTGATCAAAATCGACAACACGTTCGCGCGTAGCCTCGTTCCGGAGCGGACCTGGCCGGTCTTCCTCGACCTGGTCGTCGCGGCATTCTGCCTGGCGGGTTTCTACTCGATCATCTTCGTCGCCCGCTACTGGTTCAGCTTCCCCGTGCCGGAAGTGGTTATTAGCCGCTCTCCGTCAGCGCTGCCGCTGTATGCGTTTTATTCGATCGTGCGTACGGTTGCCGCGTATTTTCTCAGCCTGATCTTCGCGGTCGGCTACGGCTACATCGCTGCCTACAACAAGCGCGTCGAGTCGCTGATGATTGCCGCCCTCGACATTCTCCAGTCGATTCCGGTGCTGAGCTTCCTGCCTGGAGTCATGCTGGCGATGATTGCCCTCATTCCCGGTCGGCAGCTGGGCATCGAGATGGGCGCGATCGTGCTCATCTTTACTGGCCAGGTCTGGAATATGGCCTTCAGCTTTTATTCTTCGCTGAAGAGTATCCCGCGCGAACTGCGGGAGGCATGCGCGATCAACCGCTTTTCGGCGTGGCAGAGATTCTGGCAGCTTGAACTTCCCTTTTCCGCGATCGGGCTGATCTGGAACTCGATGGTTTCGGTAGCCGCAGGATGGTTCATTCTCGTAGTTTGTGAGATGTTTCCTGTCGGGACTCGCCACTTCCGGCTGCCTGGACTCGGCTCTTATCTGCAAACGGCGGCCAATAACGGCGACACCGCCGCTACGATCTACGGCATCGTCACCATGATGGTGATCATTGTGCTCACCGATCAGCTGGTATGGCGGCCACTGATCGTCTGGTCCGACAAGTTCAAGTTTGAAACTACCGATAGCGGCAGCCACGTGACTTCGCCGGTGCTCCACCTGCTTCGCAACTCAACCGCGCTTGCCTGGGTGCAGGAGCGCACGCTTGCCCCGCTCGGCGAGCGAATCTATGCGGGACTCGCGCGGCGCAAAGAGAACCAGGTCGTCCATGTGATGACGCAGCCGGCCGCCCGTCGCGTCGTCTCCTTCTCGACCGTTGTGCTCGGCATTCTCGCCGCAGCCGCGGTCCTGGTGGCTGCGGTGCGCGCGCTGGGCCTGCTGCGCGAGGTGCCTGGGTCGGACTATCTCTTGCTCTTTGAGGGCGCCGCTGCGACCTTTTTGCGCGTGAACGCGGCGCTGCTGATCGCGTCCCTCTGGACGATCCCGGTGGGTGTCGCGATCGGTTTCAATCCGCGGCTGGCCCGGCTGCTGCAGCCGTTGATCCAAATGGTCGCTTCGTTTCCGGCGACGGTCTTTTATCCGATCATCATCCTGGGCATGTTTCGGATAGGCATCGGACTGGGCATCGGCTCGGTGGTGCTGATGCTGCTCGGCACCCAGTGGTATGTGCTCTTCAATGTGATCGCCGGGGCGATGGCCATCCCCTCCGAGATGCGCGAAGTCGCTGATCTCTTCCACTTCAGCACAATTCAGCGATGGACGACGGTCATCCTTCCCGGCATCTTTCCCTATCTCGTCACCGGGCTCGTAACCGCATCGGGAGGGGCTTGGAACGCCTCAATCATCGCCGAGTACTTCCATCTGAAGGAGCACACGATCACGACACTTGGCCTGGGCGCGCAGATCAGCGCGGCCAGCGACTCCGGCAACTTTGGTGTGTTGCTGATGGCGACGATCATCATGGCCACGATGGTGGTGACCGTGAACCGGCTTCTGTGGCGCAGGCTTTATCACCTTGCAGAGACGAAGTACCGGCTGGACTAAGAACCTGTATATAGCTGGAAGGGCGCCCAATAATAAGGCTTGTGAAAGGGTGAGCTGGAGTGAAGCATCGCCAGTTTGGCGGTGCGCAGAGCTTCGTCGGGAGGACTTCCCTTCACCAGCTCGGCGTACATTGCGGACATGAGCTGCGGTGTTGACTCATCGCTGACGTCCCACAATGCGCCGATGACGTGGTGGGCGCCGGCATGGAGAAACGCCCACGATAGCCCAACCAATCCCTCGCCTGTATAAGCGCGTACACCCGCACCCTTGCAGGTGGAGACAGTGACCAGCTCCGCCTTTAAGGGATGGGTCATAACGTCGCGGGCGTAGAGTTTGTAGCCACCATCTTTCCCTGAAGACGGGCCTGGAGTCTGCACCGGCGAAAGCACTACCGCGGAGTCGAGCGGATCGGTGAGGCTGGCGACTCCATGCGCCACGAAATGGATGTAAGCGAACTGTTCGGGATGGCTGTCGATGTAGGCGGCGGGGGTCGAACCGGTTCTTTCAAAGACCAGTTCACTGGCCGCGGGGAAATACCTTTGTACGCTCTGCATCTCTTTAGCGGCATTGGGCAGCGTCCCAAAGCCGCCGTCGCGAGGCGGCACCGGATCGCCGATCAGCAGGAGTCTTCCGTCGGTTTGGATATGCTTTTCACTACCGGCGGCGAGCAGGCGCAGCGAGGATGCGTTCTCAACGCAGACGTCTTCGATCCAGTAGTGCGGTTGCGGTTTAGGAGCGATGAGGGTCTCAAAGTTGAGTCCGCTCAAGCTGCCGTCGGCGATGACGATGACCCGTCGTTGGCGCTGAAAGAACTCTTCGGCCGGAGCCACGAGGGTTTCATAGAGCATTGCACCGTTGGTGTCGCCGGACTGCAGCACATCGCGCGACCCGACGAGGGCCTTGCGATAGGCCTCGACGACTGAGTTGATTTGCGCGGCCGGAGGGAGCGGGTAGATTTTCACACTATCGGGAGCGATGGCCCAGAGATAGGAATGCTCCGCGCCCAGCCAATAGAAGAGGATGGTCGCCTTTGCCTGCCGGGCTGTGCGCTGCGGATTGAAGGCTGTCTCCGAGGCGAGGCACTTTTTGCCTTCGATACCCAACCCCTCGGCGAGCGTGAGTGCCCGGCTCTCGTCCGCTGTCTTGAGCGCCTCGGCGGTCTTGCCTTGCTGAACGAGGAAGTCGATGTAGCTGTTGTAGACGCGAGTCGCGTTGGCAAAAAAGGGCAGACGCAGCTGCTCCTGTTGGACGTTGCAGCGCGCATCGCGGACCGTGTTCAGAGCGAGCAGGTATTGAGCGTTGGCCGCGGAAAGTCTGTTCTCCTTGGCGTAGAGGTTTGCCAGTTCAGCCTGTGCTCCCCAGGTTGCCGACTTGTACTCATGGTCTGGGTCGCGAGCTACCCTCATCAACAATGTCTCAGAGGTTTTCGTGTCGCCTCGATGCGAAGCAATCAGGCCTTGCTCGAGCAACGCTTGCAGTTCCAGCTGAGTATCCTGATCTCGCCGTGCAAGTTCCATGCCATCCTGACTAAACTTCTCGGCTTGTGCCCAGTCTCCTGCTTGGATTGCAACAGAACCGAGCTCCAGCAGAGCGATGTTCGTTTGGTTCTCATCTTCTTGTTGCTCGGCCATAGCCAGTGCCTGGAGATAATCGGCCTTGGCGAGCTGAGGTTGTCCTGTCTGCTCATGAACTAACCCGAGATTGTTCTGCCAGCGAATCTGCTCGCCACCCGCGCCGAGATTGCGGGCTAATCGCTCGGCCTCGTTGAAAAGCGCCAGCGCTCGTTCGCGGTCGCCGAGCTTGTAGTAGTTCCAGGCGATGTTTCCCTCCGCCATTTCCTCATAGAGCCTATACCCCATCTTTCGGGATATCTCAAGTGAGGCGCTACCCCAGTCGATCGATTCGTCATAGTGCTCCTGGCGCTGAGACGCGTTGCTCAGGTTTACCAACGCTCCCGCTTCCCTGTAGGCGTCTTGTTGCTGACGGGCGATCGTCAACGCCGTCCGATACTCCGCTTCGGCTAATGGAAGGTCACTCTGTAGAACTCCACGTCTCGTCGCGAGATCCGCCGCGAGAAGAGGCCCCGGAGTCGCGCACTGCCGCTCGGCTTCTCTCATGCTTGCAGTGGATTCCGAGTTACGGCCAAGCTTAAGATACGCGCTGGCCTCAGCCATCTGTTTGCGCGCCGCCAGCTCGCAAGTCGCAAAAACTCCCGACGGCGACTTCGCGAGTTGTTCCAGGGCCGACGGGTATAAGCCTCGACCCACCATCATGTTTATCTGAAGGATCCGAAACTTGCCCGCCCATTCGGGATCCGAGGTCAGAAACTCTTTGTAGCCAGCTTCCGCCTCATGCTGGGCCAACGAGAGATCGCCGAGATGATAAGCGGATTCGGCCTCCGTGTATAGTTTCTCTGGAATCGGCTTGGGGTCGCTCCGGCCAGCGCAGGAGACGAGCACAGCCGCGGCCGCCGCCAACCATGCTATGTGCCTCCAGTGTTGGTGCCGTTGGCGCCGCCCTGCGGGCCGCTGCCTCTGCCGGCCGCTGCTGAACCCATATCCAGCCGCATCATGGTCAGGTTGAAGGAATTGCCATCCACGATCAGCTCGCCGAGGATTATTCTCCCGAAATCGGGGATGTACAGCGTGTTGCCCACCGCCGTCGTGTCCTTGCAGCTTCCCGTGATTTTGATTTTCTTGACCACGGTGCATATGATGTTGCCCCGGTCGGCTACCGCCCTGTCGCTATTTGGCCCATCGCCGGAATGCCGCTTCAAGAGCCTGTCGAAGAACGGTATCTTCTTTCCCGCCACATCCTTTGCCCCCGCCGCCAGCGCCTTGCTTTGGCTGCGCGCAAAGTCCCTCAGTTTTGAATTGTAAAGCCACGATTTATCGGGATGCCGGTCGGTCTTGAAGACGGCCAGGTCCAACTCCGGGGTCAGCTCGCAATCGTTGGTGCGGAGACCTTCATAAACCGTGCCATCGAAGGAGACCGTGGGAAAGTATGCGTTGGGTGGATGGTTGGTTGACAAGTTCATGGTGATCCGCTCGGCGAAGAGGGTGTCGGCGATCTTGACTCCCTCGATTATCCCCTTGACTATCGTGTCGTAGGAACCATCCTGCGGATTGCGGGTGCCCGAGACTTCGGTGTAGGCCTTGTCAATGGAGATTATGCCGTCAACCTTGAAGTTTTCATGCTGGGCTTGCAAGTAGCCGCCCACACTGGGCAGCGCTGTCGGCGCGAGCACGGGCAGCGTCACGTCGATCGGATAGTCCCATCGGCCGCCCCATGCGCTGGCGTTGGCGTGAAAATAATGCTGAATGTCTTTTCCGCTGTCCATCTTCATCTCCTTCGACCATGGAATTCCGGTCTTGCCTACGACCGACGCAACTCAAACTTGTAGCGGCTCACCACATCCGACTCAGGGCTTCCCGCTTGCCGCACAACCAGCGAATAACTCCCCGAAGGAAGGTCGCCCGGCATCTTCAGCGCCAGGCCATCTTTGAGAGCATCAGCCGGTACCGCCAGCGACCACAATTTTCGCCCCGACGCATCATCCAACTCCGCCGTGTGGGCGGCGTTGGATGTGTCGGGAATATCGATGGTCAACTGAAAGAACTCGCCGGCTTTCGCAGACACTACATTTTCCTCGCCGCGCGAGCTGCCGCTCTTGAGATCGGCACCGGGCAGCACCGCAGGGGCATTCATGGCCACCAGCTCCTGGTGCATGACTGGCAGCTGGATCAGGTTTTGGAAGGCCAGCACCCCCAGCATGAGTGCCATCGCCGGTACCGCAAATGCCGGGGAGAGCCACTCAAACCACCGCCGCTTTGGCTCTTTAACCGGTTTGGGGGTAGAAGCGACGACCGGAACGCCCTTCAAACTTTCCTTTGCGTGCGCCATAAAGGCCGAGCCCAACTTCACTTGTCGCGCACACTCGTCGCATGAGAAGAAATGCTCTTCAAATGCATCCTTTTCTTCAGGACTGAACTCGTCCAGAAGGTACTTCTCCACTGCCATAGTCCGCTCTGCTGTTTTGTGATCCATCTTTCACCGAAGCCTCAATTTACGTTACTGACAAATAGTGATTTGGCCAGCGGAAACGTATCAAGCCTTTCTGGTTTTGGCGCCGACCGGGGCCGGTTCCACTTTGTAGCGCCGCTGCGCGGTCCTTTCCAGGTAAAGCTTTTTGAATGAGATGATGGCGCGGTGCTGCAGGACGCGAAGGTAATCGCGGTCTACGCCCAGCTGCTCGCAGACCTCATCTTTGTCGCGTTCTTCCAGAATTACGGCGCGCAAGATGCGGCGGTCCCGTTCGGGAAGCTCATCCACGATCTGCTGGACCAGCTCCCGGCTGTCGCTGGTCATCAGCTGGTGGAGCGCATCGGGGCCCGGATCGGGAGATTCGACGGTGGCGTTTTCATCCTCCACCTTGGTCTCGCGCTGACCGGCGCGAAAAAACTCGTTGCGGACGTGATTGCAGATTGAGTTGACATAGGCGCCGAGCTTTTCAGGCTCGCGGATACCGCCCTCGGAGCGGAGCGCTTTGAAGACCCGGCTGAAGGTCTCCTGGCGTATGTCTTCAACATCCTCTGCGGAGTGGCCTCGCGACCGCAGTTTGATCTGGATCAGCGCGTCAAAATAAGACGCAAAGTGCTGCTCGGTGCGGAAGTCGCCGGCGCGCAACCGTTCCAAATAAGACTGATCGAATGCACAGAACTCCATTCAGGATGCCTTTTGGGGAAGATTATGACTGCGAGTTTGGTTTCAACTATTTTTCTTTCGTTCCGACCACATCACTCTAGCACTGCACCGTGCTAAGTGCATCAAGATTGGATTGATCGTGACCTGGAATTTCGCGGTCATGCCATGATTAGAGCAATGATGAAGGCATCTCTGCGCCGGCCGCCTGGGGTTGCGTTTTCGCTTGCGGCAATCGCACTTTTGAGCACCCTGCTGATTCAGTCCGGCGAACTGGGCACCAGCGATACGATGCATCGTCTGCAAACCGCGCATTCCTTCTGGACTGGAGAACCGGCGGTTTTTCCTTCTGAATACCCGGAATTTGGCCTGATTGGCCGGGGTGGAAGGCTTTATAGCTGGTACGGTATTGGGCAATCGCTGCTGATGCTGCCGGCCGATATTGTTGGAACCTACCTGGAACGCCTGCCGGTCTTTGCGAATTACAACGGAAACGATCCGGCGGTGCGCAGCATCTTTGTCAGTTTCACGACCAATGTGCTGATCGCGGTGCTTACGGCGCTGGTCGCTTACAGGCTGCTTCTGGACTTCGGCTTTACAGTGAGGCAGGCCGCGGCCGGAGTCCTGGCGCTGCTGTTTGCTACGACGCATCTGCATTATTCGCAAAACATGAGCGAGAACAACTATATTTTCCTGCTCACGATGACCGGACTTTGTTTTCAGTATGAGTGGCTGCGCACCGGTAGCCGTCGGTGTTTGCTGATCGGGAATTCTGCGCTTGGATTGGACCTGTTGACGCGTCTTACCACCGGCCTCGACCTGATGGCCTGTGCCGGCTTTCTGTTGCTGCTGCTGCTATTTGAAAAATCTGATCTGAAGACAATTAGGACTCGGGTAGTTGAATATCTGAGAACGGCCCTCCCTGTCTACGCGGTCTTTGGGTTGATCGACAGGATTTACCAGTACCACCGTTTTGGATCGTTCCTGAATACCTACATCAGCGTCCTAAGCGCCCAGCAGCGGGCGCTCGATCCGTCATTGCCGGCGGCGTATCCCTTTGAGGGACGGTTCTGGAGCGGTTTCCTCGGGCCGCTGTTTGCGCCGGAAAAATCGATCTTCCTCTTCGACCCGCTCCTGCTGCTCGCATTGCTGGTGACAATCGTCTACTGGAAGCGGCTGGCAAAAGTCATCCAGGCCTACACGATCGCCGCGTGGCTGCTGCTCTTCGCCTACATCTGCTTTTATGCGAAGTACACCGTATGGAGTGGAGACTTCGCCTGGGGCGACCGCTATGTTTCGACCGCGGCGCAAACGGCGGCATTGCTGGGGGTTCCGCTGGTTCTGCGGCATTGCGATACTGCGCGATGGCTACGTATCGTGGCCTGGGTGGTGGTTGGGGTGAGCGTCTTGATACAGCTGGCGTCACTCTGCTTCTGGCTTCCGCTGGAGATTTACCAGATGGAGACGCTGGGGCATCCGACCTTCGTCATCGCACTGCGCTTCAAGAACATACTTGCTTTTGCGCTGGGCAAGATGAGCGCATGGGGGTTGAACAACGAGGCGATGACCCAGGACCCATGGGACTTCATACATATCACTTGCTGGAATTTTCTGCCGTTTGTCTTGCGCCGGGTCGGAGTCGCGCCGGTTTGGGTGGTCAACTCGCTAATGGCGGTATGGGCCGTTGGGCTGGGCGGATTGCTATGGCTGCTGGAGCAACTGAGGCGCGCAATTCGGAGCACGGTCTAAGCCAGGCTCAGGCCTGCTCCTCAACATCGGGCATGACGAGAAAGATCAAAATGACCCCCACCACGGCGAACATGCGGAAGGCGGCTTCCTGTCCGTTCCAGGTCTTGGACTGCCACATGAGGAACCATTCCGCGCCGACGGTGAGAAAGGCGACGAGCCACAGCAGAAGGCCTAAGGTCAGGGCCGCGACCGCAATCCGCTTGGCGAGGTTGAAGGCAGACGCCGTAGCGCGCAGCTTTCTCAGCAGCAGGACCGAACCGGTCCAGGTCAGCGCCGCCGTCAATGCCTCCCAGCAGATGATCGAGTTATAGAAGACGTAGTAGACAAAGCTTGAATGAATTGCGCGCCACATTACATGGTTGCCGGGAAATGTGGAGTCCATACTCAATACGTGATAGACGAAGAGATAGTTGGAGTTGTAGTCGGTGATGTTATTGAAGACGACGATGCTATAGTACAAGGCAACGGCGGACAGCAAAAGTACTTTGGCTGTCCTGACGATCATGGATTGCCTCTCGATTTTCCCACTAGAGCGAAGGTCGAGAAATACTGGCGCAGCGCATCGATCGTCGCGGCGTCGTATTGAGGATTGCCGGGCATATGGTTCTTGGGGTCGATTGCCTGGGGATTCTTCACGTACCGAGAGAAGTATTGCGGCTCGGTCGACGCCCACATCGCAAGTATCTGCCAGCTACGGCCGGACATCTGGCCGCCCTCTGCGCCCATGTTGTGGCAGCGAAAACAATTCTGCTGGGCGATGCGATAGCCGTCGATGACCGGCGAGCCCGGTGGATAATGGCCGGGCGGTCCGATTGAGCCAAGCACCAGGCGCTCATCGCGAAATTCGAGCCGCGTCACGCCGAAAGGAATCTGAGGTTCGTCGGTATGCGAGAGAACCTTGAAGGCTGGAGTGAAGGAGGGATGAGAGATAAGATAAGGTCCCAGCGGCCTGCCTAACTTAGACTCAGGCCACTTATCTTCCGTCCTACCATCGATCTTAATCACCAGTAACGGGTGGTGTGCCGCAAGATAGGCGGATGGATAGTTCGTCCGATAGCCGTCGTAGCAGATCGCCACTACTAATTTGGCGTCCGGGGCAGCGCCAATAAAATGCGCGAGGTTGACCAGGGAAATGCCGGTGATCCGCACCCTGCCGTCGAAATTGGCGTCGTCAGAGACGGTGTAAGTCACCTGGGGAAGAGTCAAGAGGTCCTTGTAGGTGACAAAGCGCGTGCTTCCTGGCGGCAGGCCGGCCAAATCTCCGCCGATCTCGAGATCGGTCTCTGCCTGGCGGCTCAGGCGCAACAACGGGCCGGCGACACCGCTCGTTCCCACACCGAGACGCGGCAAGGATAGAAGAAAGCAGATCGCCACCGTGGCGGTTGCAATTCGATTCATCGACCATCCTCGTTTGAAACCGCAGCGCGCCGAACGTGGGGACAGTGCTTCTGGAAGCTTGGCCCTTGTTGAGAAAATAACAGACTGTCCGAAGTCCCTCGCCCCGATACGAGGCGCAAATTGCACGATAGAAAACATTTATACGGAGCATTGGAGACTGATTTATTTATGTTTAACGCTTCGTTGCGATCCCGTTAATTTTTCGCTATGGCGTTGAAGAAACATACGTTATGCTCAACCCAATCCCCGAGAATTGGCCGTACTCAAGGCCACTGAACATAGTTGAGCGAACCCGCCGCTTTACCGTACAGCCTTTTTAGAAAACGGTCAGGTTTTTGGCCGAAGACTTTTCCCAGCTTCTACCCGAACGGAGGCCCAGCATTCATGTTTTCAAGAATTAAGACAGTCAAATTTCAGATTCTTGCGGTATCGCTTCTCGTTATTGGTTGTTGCACTCCGGCAATCGCTCAGCAGACCCTCGGTGGGATTACCGGCACGATAACTGACGCCTCCGGAAGCACGGTTCCCGACGCAAACGTCACCGCAATCGAAGACTCGACTCATCTCACCCGCACCGCGACTTCCAACTCCAGCGGCACTTACGCCTTCGTGAACCTGCCGATCGGCAGTTATACGCTGACCTACACCAGAGACGGCTTCGACAGCGCCAAGTATCCCGGAATTAACGTGCAGGCCGAGCGTACGGTCACGTTGAATGTGAGCCTGAAGGTGGGAACCGTAAGCACTTCGGTCGAGGTCGAGGCCACCCCTCTAATGAACGCGACCGACACCACGAACGGTTATGTGCTGGATAAAACACAGATCGATTCCGTCCCGCTATCGACAGGAAGCTTTACCGGGCTGGCAATTCTGTCTCCCGGCGTCAACGCCGAACTTCCCGGTGGCACAGGCGCCAACAGCGGCCTGGGCAACGCGCCCATCTGGGCCAACGGTCAACGCGACACTTCGAACAGCTTCCTGCTGAACGGGGTTGACGGGAGCACCCTTTTCAACGGCAAGAGCACCAGCCAAGTCGGCTCGGCGCGCGTGGTCAACAGCACTGGTGTCGGCCAATCCGGGGCTGGCGGCGTGATCCAGTCGAGTGCCTCGGTTTATCTCGCAATCGGCGACTCGATTCCAACGCCCGCGCCCGAGACGATCGAAGAGGTCCGGGTAAACGCATCGATGTATGACGCGGAGCAAGGCGCCACGAGCGGCGCACACATCGACCTGAGCACCTCATCGGGGACCAACGATTTCCATGGGCAGGCCTACGTTCACCGCGGCACCAACTGGATCAACGCGGCGCCGTTCTTCTTCAAGAACGACGACGCTATCCCCCAAAACAAGAAAAACCCCGAACTTCATCGGTATATAGCGGGTGGAACCTTCGGTGGCCCAATTATCAAGAACAAGCTCTTCGGCTTCGTCGCCTATCAACACCTGCATGTGTCAGACCAGGAGATCGGCGATTCGTTCCTAGATGTGCCCGTCGGACTAAGTGACACTACTCGCGACGCGGGCGATTTTGCCCAATTGGTCAACGCCCAGTACGGGACGTCGCTCACTGCGGCCAACATCGACCAAACCGCCCTTTCGCTCTTCAACATCCCCGCGCTTCCCGGCGAGCCCGGAAAATGGCTGATCCCCAATGACACCGGTTCGGCAAACCTCTCGCCTACCCATGCCTACAACGCTTTTCTGCCTGGAACCGGGCGCTTCACCGCCGACCAGGCGGTCGCCAACCTGGACTACAACTGGACCCCGAAAGATACGATTGCTCTCAAGTACTACTACCAGCATGACCCGACCGTGGCACCTTACGCCTATTCGAATGTCCCGGGTTTCGACCAACACCTCGATGCAGGCGCTCAGGTGGTTTCTATCAACAATACCTATCTGGTCAAGCCAAACCTCAGTACCACCCAGACCTTTGGATTTGGACGCGAAAAGATCTACGGCGACAATATCCAGCCATTCAGTCCGCAGAGCATCCCCAGCGCGATTGGTACGACCTCCATCAACACCTTCGGCTCAACGTACTTCCCCGGCGTTTCGATCGTCAATGTGCTCGGCGATGCCGCCTATAATGCCGGTGTATCAACCGGCATTCTGAACATCGGCCCGAACGCGGAGGCCCAGGGATCCAATACGGGCTCGTTTCAAAACCGCTTCCAACCCTCCGGCAATGCAATCTGGAGCCTGGGCAAGCATACCGTCAGCTTCGGCGCCAGCTATGCCTACACCCAGCTCAACACGATCGATAACCGCACCGGAACCGGGACGATCGCCACTGATGACTTGAGCGCCTACTCCCAGGGCTATGTCACCCCAGGCGGCTCTTCCACTGGGTTCTACGTCAGTTCCTTCCTGCAGGGCAATGCGAGCCGCTACTACCGCGCCAACCAGCTAGGTCTGTACGTGCAGGATAAGTTCCAGGTAACTCCAGCCCTGACCCTCACCGCCGGAATCCGTTACGACTGGGACGGCGGACTGACGGAGAAAGAGGGGCGAATCTTCAACTTCGATCCGTCACTTTACAGTTACAACCCCGAAGAGGACGTCATCTCGAACCCCGGTTTCATCATCGCCGGCAACAACAAGAATGGGACTTCTGGGGTAAGTCCCACTACCCTAACCGGGCGCCAATGGGGCATCGGTCCGCGCCTTGGAGTTGCGTGGCAGCCTGAGGAGCTACACAGCAAGGTAGTGATTCGTTCCGGATTCGGCATGTACTACGACCGTGGCGAGCTATTCAGCTATTTCTCGCCCGGCTACGCGATCGGCACCGTCACCGGCGGACCGTTTGGCGTGAATCAACAGCTTCCGTTTGTGACGGCGCAATCCTGCCCGACGGCTACGCTTTACAGCTATTACATTCCTACTTGCGGCGGTCTTGAGGAGGGTGGCGACCCCTTCGCCCCGCCGACGATCGCGCCCACTGCGGCCACCGGGAACCTGGCCAATCCCTACACCGACGTGCTCTCGCCCGCTCCGACCAATCCGAAATCCTCGGACCTGGTCAACTACCTGCCGAACATTGCCAAAATCGAGAACGGAGGTCAGCCGATTTCGCTTGGCGTCTACGATCGCGCGAACAAATTGCCTTACACTTTCAACTACACCTTAGATATCCAGTGGCAGCCACGCAACGACATCGCCGTTGACGTCGGCTACGTCGGCAACGTCGGCCGCCACCAGGTGATCCCTGTCCCCTTCAATCAACCGAATATCGCGACACCGGCGGCGCCGATCCACGGGCAGAGTTACACCTACGGCTACAGCGTGCAGGGCGTGAACCTTCCCGACGGATCCGGATATTTTGCCGACTATGAGGGAGGCAACGTTGACCATCGCGTTCCCTATATCGGATACGCGGCGGAGTCGATCGACTATAAAGCCGCCGGTATCGACGCCTACAATGCTCTCCAGGTGCACGTCGAAAAGCGGATGAGCCATGACTTTCAATTCGGATTCTCCTACACTTACTCGCATGCGACCGACGAGCAGAGCGGCCTGGGACTCTTCTATAACGGCAACAACCCGTTGGACCTGCAGGACGCTTACGGTTCGTCCGACTTCGACCGCACTCACGTCGTCAACTTCACTTATGTCTACCAGGTTCCCGATCTCGCTCCGAAGCATTCAATCGCCGCATACCTGGCTAACGGCTGGCAGGTAGTCGGGCTCACCGTCCTGCAAAGCGGTCAACCGTACAGCATCATCGATTTCACCGGCGCGGTCGGCAGCATTTACTACAGCACCAACAACGGCATCACCAATCCGATCGTTCCGCTCGCCCCGGGTTGCACTGCTAAGAACGCCAAGACCGGCTACTCCGGGGGATTTGGGGAAAACTTTCCCGCGCTCAAAGCCTCTTGCTTCACCGTACCCGTGCTCGCCCCTGGCTCCTTTGGCGGCGGCATCCCTTCCAACGACTACTTCGAGACCAATTTCACAAACGGTCAGCGCAACATCTTCCGGCAGCCCTTCCAGAAGCGCTGGGATGCCTCGCTGGTCAAGAACACCGCAATCACCGAGCGGTTCAATCTGAAGTACACCTTCGATGTGTACAACCTCTCCAACACTGCCAGCTTCGACGTGCCAGGCAACGAGGTCTCTCAGAACGAGAACTACAACAGCTTCCCTGCCTACAGTACGAACCCTTACAGTTTGTATAATGCTCCATTTGGCCTGGGAGTCGTCACTCACACTATCGGAAGCGCAAGACAAATCCAGATGTCGCTGCGGCTTACCTTCTAAGTCGACTTAGAATGGCAAACGGCCCGGACATCTTGCGGTGTCCGGGCCGTTCTTACCTTGCGCGGATGATCTATGCGGTTACGGTCACCTTGAGTATAGTGACTTCTGCATCGGCGAACTGCTGTTGTAGCTCTTCGACGCTCGCGAAGGTCTTCCCCTCGACGCGGCGGGTTGGAAACTCCACCGTTACCGGAGATACGTCAAGAGGATAGGGCGTCAGATAGAAGTATCGCTCTCCCAAAGACTCCACCACAACCGGTTCGACGCCGCCATCCTTCCTGCGCAATGGATGAAGCAGCGTTGCCGGTTTATGGTAGTTGACACAGCTTAGCAGCGACAGGTTATCGCAGGCCTGGAGCAGGCGGAAGTGGTCATCGATCCGTTCCCGGGATTTCTCGTCTGCACTTAATCCGTGGTCTTCCTGAATCGATGCGAAGAGCGTCTCCTGAAGCGCTTTCTGGTCGGCGAGAAAACCGTCGAGCAGCGGCAGTTGTTCAGGGACAATCGTCGAGCGGTCGGCCCGCGCGGTCAGCAGGTTGTAAGTGTGCATCGAGACCAAGAGCGCTGCATAACTATCCGATTCAGCGACTAACTTCACCGCGCGATCGCGGACAGCGAGATAGTCGGCAAGGTCGATCTCCTCGAATGCCGAGTATTTCCCCACCAGCTCGGTAGAAAATGCGCTTGGCTTCCCTTCCCGCGTGGTCTGCGGAGCAGCATCGCGAGCCACCCAGCCGTCATCGTGGGTGGCGATGGCCTTGAGCACGCGGGCGCGTGGTTCGGGTGGCGCGAACCGGTCGTTGCCCCAATGCTCGGCAACGGCCGCGGCTAGTCGCGCGTGATCGGGATGAGTAGTGAGCCACCAGCCACTGGGAGATTCAAGTCGCAGCATTTCTCTCTGTCTTTCTTATTCGGTTTTTAGGGCTCACCCGCCGACCCTTGTTAGTTCAGCCACAGCAACACCGTAAAGGCGACGATCTCCGCTATCCTCTCTTCGTTGCATGAGTTGACGGAGGTTGCACCGGACTTCATTGCGCCCATGTCGCAATTTAGCATGAACAGACGAAGTCCCAATCCGAAGGCCACGCTCGGGACACGTTGACGACGCGCATAGAATGCAGAGATGGGCATGGAAAATGCGGACATCTCACAACTGGAACAGCTGCGGAAGCAACTCCGCTTCGGCGATGTTGACCCCGTCATTGTTGCGAGCGCGGCCCTCGATCGGGCGAACAGCAATGCTGGGCGAAATGTGTATCTGGCCTTCGATCGAGCATGGACCGTCGGTGAAGCTGCCGCGCGGTCGGAGCGCTTCCCTGACCCGGCGGCGCGTCCGCTGTTGTATGGCCTGCCGATTTCCTTGAAAGACTGTTTCGACCTGGCCGGTTTTCCAACCACGTGCGGGTCGCACTTCTACGCCGAGCACAACGGCGCGGAATTGACCGACTCCTGGGTAGCCGAGAGACTGCGCAATCGGGGTGCGGTGCTTACCGGCAAGACCCATCTCCATCAACTCGCTTATGGCATCACCGGGGAGAATTCCGAATACGGCGACTGCACACAACCGCGCAACCCAGATCGGCTGACCGGCGGTTCGTCCAGCGGCGCGGCGGCGAGTGTTCAGGAGGGCTCGGCGGTTGCGGCGATCGGGACCGACACTGGTGGATCGATTCGTTGCCCGGCCGCGCTCTGCGGGCTGGCCGGCTACCGGTCTTCTGTTGGACACGGCGATTGGAGCGGTGCCGCGCATCTGGCAAAGTCATTCGACACGCTGGGCTGGCTCTTTCGCGATTTGCGCGACGCTCCGCTGCTGGCGAATGCGCTCCTGGACGTTCCGCTCGTGACACATTCTGTGCAACGGAAGCTTCAGATCGGTTCAGTCGATGCTGACTTCCTCTACGATGCGGAGGCCGAGGTGCGTCGGGCGTTCGATGCCTTCAAGGAGACTCTGCGCAACCTTGAGGTGGTTGTCGAAAATTTCGATAGCAGCGTCTGGAAGGACTCATTCGAGATATTCGCGCCGATTCAGGCGAGCGAGGCGGCCGCGATTCATGCGGGATTCTTCGACCATTTTGAGCCGCCGATTGCCGAGCGCCTGGCCTGGGGCGCGTCCATCCCTGAAGACGAGTTGCGACAGCTGCGGAATCGGCATGAGGATTTCCACAACGCCTTCGATCGGCTCTTCGAGCGCTACGATTTTCTGGTCCTACCCTGCACCCCGATAGGTAAGCTTGCGACCGGTGCCGACCATTCCGAAGCGCGGAAGAAGATCTTGCGCTACACCACGCCGGCGAGCCTGGCGGGGACTCCGGTAGTCGCGATTCCGCTCGACGGCGCCGGAGTACAGTTGGTCGGTCGGCATGAAGGCGATGCCGCGCTGGTTGCCTTCGCCGCGTATCTAGGAGAGAAGCTGTCGCGGTAAATTGCGCAGTCGCTCCAAATCATGCGATAAACTAGCGAACTTGGAGTCTGTCGGTGGAGTCACTTCCGTTCGCCGGAAGCAAAGACGGCCCAGGGCCCTGACTTCATATCTTTGAGGATTGGAGACATCCACTGATAGTCGGGGTGCGCGGACAGGAACGGCGCGGCGAGGAAGTCTTCACCGCAGGGATGTCCGGCATGGGCGATGAAGCTCATCTTCGCAACCATATCGCTGTCGGTCACCTTGCCCTGCACCGCGCCGAAGGGCGTATAGGGCGTCTGGTCCCACTCCGGGACGCCGCGTGACGAGCGATCGACGTGGCCGCAGAGACTGCGTTCGGCGGGATCGACTTTGCCGGTGTAGCTGTCCACGTGGTCGGAGAGGAAGTGCTCGGCAAAGGTCGTATCGATGCTTCCCTTGTTCTGCGCAATGAGCGCGTCGCCGCGACGATGGCGCGCATTCATCGAAGAGGCGAGATTGTTGGGGTTGAAGCCTTCGGTCTCTTCCTTGATCAGTTTCGGATCGCGCGGGAAGTTGGAGCTCATGAAGTATCCATCTTTGCTGCGCCAGAGCAGTGTGTTCTTCAGTCCAAGTTCGAGGTAGGCGATCTCGCCGGTCTTGCGGTCGCCGATCAGCCAGTCGTTGGCGTAGCCGCCGTTGTTGCCGTCCTTCATAATGGCGACGTACTCATCGATCGATCCGCCATACTGCAGGGCCTTGCGTGAGCGCATGAACTCCGGTTTGCCATTGACGTCCCAACCGACGAACTGGGCGATGGTCGTCTCGGTCGACATGATGCCCGCGTCATTGATCCCAAAGTCGTCGTTGCTGGTAATGACGCCGGGCAGCCCGTCTATCAGAATCCGATGACCTTGCTTAGGAGCGATGTCGAAGACGATTACCCAGCGCGAGCCATCGGCGTAGCTCGACCAGTTGTTGTGCGCAATGACGATCTTGCCGCCTTTGGTGTAGCTTCCCGTGGCGATGAAGGCGCTGCAGTTGCCGGGCGCGGAAAGACGCGGAGCGTTTTTCGCGTGCTGCTGCTTATTCAGCCACGGTACGTACTATTCCGACAATTCCATCTCCGCGTTCATCGCGACGATGTCCCACACGTTGACGTCAACACCCTTTGCCTTGGCGCCTTCGGCGATGGCTGTCAGCTCCTTTTGGTACTCAGGGTCGATGTGGGGCCAGAGCATGTTTTTCGAGGCGTCGCGGTAGAACTGCCAGTCGCGTTGGGTGGGATGGGTGCTCTCAAGCTTGAGGACCTTGAGCGTATCGGCAATCTCAGCGGAGAGCAGATATCCGTGCTGAAAGCCGATCTGTTCCGGAGTGCCCTCGAGGTGCACGTATGTCCAGCCCGCGCGATGGAAGGTATACGCCCCGGCGAGTCTCGGATCCTGAGCGGTCTGGGCAAAGAGGGCCGATGCAGCCAACAAGGCGAGGACAACTGCATGAAAGAATGCAGATATTTTCATCGAGAGGCGATCTCCGCGAGGCTAGTTCGGATGAAGACGACGATATCACGCAGCATGGGAGCTCTCCATTGACCCCGCTCGGAGACTCCGCATTTTACGAGTAAGTTAGCGCTTCTTCTTTACCGGAAGAGCTTTCTTTACTGGCTTGGCAACGATCTTCGCCTTGCTCGACGGCTTCGCCTTGCCAACCGATGGTTTGCTCTTCACTATGGCCTTGGCCGGGCGTGATTTCGCGACTACTTTCCGGAGCGTGCTGCTAACCGTTGACTTGATCGCCGTCTTCTTCGAGGCGGCCTTCTTCAGCGCGGGCTTGGATTTCAGGGCCGATTTGGCTGCGGCCTTCAGCGATGGACGTGCAGCGGTTTTCGCGGCCGCCGGCTTAGTGGGTGAGGATTTGGCTGCAGCTGTCTTAGAAGCAGCAGGCTTCGCTGCTGACGCTTTGACCGGAAGCTTGGCTGTGGGTTTTGCCTTGGCCGCCACAGCCGCTTTAACCGGCGCGGGTTTAACCGCCTTCTTGACTGCCTTCGGAATAGGCACGGCCACCTCTTTCGCCTTGGCTTTCGGCTCCGGAGCGGCTGGCGCTGGAACTTTCGCGGGAGCAGGCGCCTTCGGTTCAGCCGCCGGCTTGCCTGCGGGCTTCGTCGTCTTCGTGGGCTTTGAGGCGGCCGCTGCGGGGGCTGGCGGCACCGCCTCTACTTGAACAACGGGCACCGGGATCGGCTCCGGTTCCGGAAGCTTTGCCAGAACACTCCTGGCGATCAGGTCGGCGCGCTCATCTCCCAATTCGCTCTCTTCATCGACCTCCTCGCCGGCCTCGTCGTCCCCATGCGGACGTGGCGCTGGACTTTCGTCGTCGTCGATCTCGCGGGCTTCGACGATCCGAGTGCCCTTCTTGGCGCGGGTGCGGCGAATTGTGACCGGTGGCGGAGGCGCCGGTGGCGAATGCGGCTCGAGAAACTGGCGAATCTCCTCTTCAGTGGTCAGTTTGCCGTCGATCAGTTCAAAGAAGATGCTCTTCACCAGGTCCTGATAGCCGGGAAGTTCCGGCGTAATACGCATCTCCTGCATGATCGTGTACGGGATGCGGGCCCGCGACTCCGGCCAGAGGGTGAAGAAGTCTTTGAACTTCTGCTGCACCGCAGCGTTCTTGCTGGTGAGTGCAAGCCATAGCACGGCTTCGGGATCGGCGGAGGTGAGCAGCTTCCAGGCCGCTGAAGGGGTCGCCGCTTCTTTGCCGGTCAGGCGTTTGCCGACCTCCTTAGCGCGATCCTCCTGGCTCTCCCACTCTTTGACAAAGCCCTGCCGGGCGAACATCTTCTTCAAAGCAGTCAGGCCTTTCGCCGGCAATTTTGCCGTCAGCAATTGCGCCTGGGCCGCGGACTGGTCGGGATTCACTCCCTGCATCTGGAGTTGCACAAGCACTTCGCGCAGAGCCTCAAGGGATTCTGCGTCTACCTTGGCGCTCGTCCACACGGGAAAGAGCACCTTCATCCAGCCGTCGGCCTCGAGGGTCTTGAGGATCTTCAGTCCATCTTCCTCGTGGACGATCTCTTCGACCTCGTATCCCTGCTGATAGGGAGTAATGAGGCTAATGACGCCTTCGGCTTTGGCATTGTCGAATCGGGCCTTGGTCTTTTCTTCTAACTCCCAACCCAGCCGGGCCTGCAAGCGCGCGGCGCGAATGAGCCGGATTGGATCTTCGAGGAAGCCGTAGTTGCTGACCAACCGCAGCAGCCGCCCTTCGAGGTCCGCAACACCGTTGAGCGGATCCATGAGCAGCCCGTAGGAGCCCTCATTCAGCGAGAGCGCCATGGCGTTAGCGGTGAAGTCGCGGCGGCGCAGATCGTCGAGAATGCTTCCAGGGTGGTAGACCGGCTTGCCGGGCTTCGGGAATTCTTCGCGGCGGGTGCTACTGACTTCGACCCGCACGCTGCCGGGAAATCGGGCGAAAATGGTGTGTGAAGGAGTATGTTCGCCCCACATCACAGCGCCTGCTTGTTTCAACTTTGGTTTGAGCTCGGAGACTTTGCCCTGGACGGAGACATCGAGGTCGCGAACAGGCGAACCGCTGGTCAGGTCGCGCACCGCGCCGCCGGTCAGGAAGACGGTCATCCCGGCTTCGCGTGCGGCTTCGCGGATCGACTGCAAGGCATTCTGTTGAGCGGGGGAGAGGCGATTTTCGAGGAGGTAAATGTAGTCGGGCATGCGTGCGATACCGCTCCAGCCGCCGTCCCATTCCGCCCTCTGGCTATTACCTTAAGGCATACATTTTGAAAGAGTTAGGGGCGCACGGGCGCTGATTGCAAAACAATAACTTAACATATTGACAACCGGTTGGCTACAGTTCTGCACACTTTTCGCTGCTTTTTGAAAGGAATATGTAACAATCCGGTGTTCCAGGTGCTTTGTTTTCAGTCGCCTCCGAGACGCTTATGCCATCCAGCCGGAAAAAGGTGATTGTCCGCAAATTCAGCCGCGAATGGCTGGCAGGCTACCTGCCGCACGCGGACTTTGCCCACCAGGGCCGCATCGAGATGCTAGACTTGGCCGGCAAGGTCGTGACGCTGCCGCTGGAGGAGATTAAGTGGCTTTGTTATGTTCGCGACTTCAACTCCGGCGAAGTGGACGACCCCGAGAGCCTTCTACGTAAGAGTTACGCCGGGCGCCCGCGGACCGAGGGACTCTGGCTACGCCTGCGGCTGACGGACGGCGACTCCATCGAGGGCCTTGCTGCCAACGATCTGACCCTACTCGACTGCTCCGGCATCTTCCTGGTTCCACCGGACATCCGCTCGAATACCCAGAGAATGTTCATCCCCCGCTCTTCGATTGCCGAGTTCGTGGTGGTCGCCACCATCGCGAGTCCGGCACGGCGAAAGGCCGATGACCGGCCGCATCAGGCAGATCTGTTTCGGTAGCCGGCGCCGCACTCCACTACAATCCAATCCATGAAACTGGATGACTTAGCCCGGAAACTTGACGCCGAATGTCGTGGGCCTGCGGATCTGGAAATCACTGGAGTCGCGGGGATCGAGGAAGCCGGTCCCGGCCAGCTGACTTTCATTGCGAACCAGAAATACGCCGGTTTCGCGCGGACTACGCTGGCATCCGCCATTCTGGTTACTCCCGATTTTGCCGAACTGGGAACCGCTACGCTGCGCACCGCGAACCCTTATTTCGCCTTTGCCCGGGCGGTTGGGCTTTTCTATCAACCGCCGGTCTATACAGCGGGGATCCACCCCACGGCAGTCGTCGACTCCAGCGCGACGATCGGGAAAGATGCGCACATCGGAGCGTATGTCGTTGTCGGGCCGGGAGTTGTGCTGGGCGACCGGGCCACGCTGCTTCCTCATGTTGTCGTCTATCCTGGGGTGCGGATCGGCGACGATTTCTTTGCTCACGCGCACGCCGTGGTTCGCGAGGGCTGTCGGCTTGGCCACCGGGTCGTGTTGCAAAATGGCGCGGTCATCGGCGGAGACGGATTTGGCTTTGCCAAGGGTAACGATGGCGCCTGGAAGAAAATTCCCCAGTCCGGACCGGTGATCCTCGGCGACGATGTCGAGGTGCAAACCAACGCCTGCATAGACCGCGCGAGCGTCGGCGAGACGCGCATAGGGAGCGGCAGCAAGATCGATAACCTGGTGCAGGTCGGGCACGGCTCCTCGGTGGGCGACAATACCCTGCTCTGCGCTCAGGTTGGGCTTGCCGGCTCGACTCAGGTGGGCAACAACGTCATTCTGGCTGGCCAGGTGGGTGTGGCCGGTCATTGCCGCATCGGCGATGGGGTAGTGGCGACGGCGCAATCGGGAATCCCCAACGATGTGCCAGCGGGGCGAACGGTCAGCGGATATCCGGCGATCGACAATCGTCAGTGGCTCCGCGCTGTGGCCTGCGTCCAGCGGCTGCCTGAGGTTTTCCGAAAGTTACGGCTTCGCGCGGGCGAGGAAAAAGAGATGCAAAATCGCGGGGCGGTGGAGTAGGCTTAGGGCACACTCGTCTCAACTTGCGGCATCTAACGATTTCATGTCGAAAGAGATATTTATTGGACCGCCCGGCGACGGGCAGGAGTCTGGGGTCGCGCTGGCCAGCCCGTCGGCGAGCGAGTCGCCAATTCGCGTGCTGCTGCTGGACGACCACTCAGAGAACTTGCTTCTACGCTCGACAATCCTCCGCAAATACGGCTATCTGACCGAAACCGCTAGCAGCATTCAGGAAGCGCTCGAGCTTCTCGACCAGATCGATATCGCCGTCCTCGACTACCACCTCGGTACAGGGCAGTTTGGTACCGAGGTCGCTGCCGAGTTGCGGCGCCGGCGACCAGAAGTACCCATCATTATCCTCTCCGCCACTCTGGAACGACGCTTTGGCGGCGTGGAAGACATGCATCTGCTGAAGGGCTATAGCTCGAGCGACGATCTGGTCAACGCGCTTCGCTCGTTTGAGGCCAAGCTCCGCGGCAAGCCGGTTGTGGTCAACGCTCGTGACTTCTTTTACTCCCGAATCAACATGGCCATGGGCGACGACGTGCTGCTCGAGGTGCTGGATGGCGAGGGCAATTGGCAGTACGTCAACGAGACCTGCGCCCGTTTGCTGGAGCGCCCTGTGGAGTGGTTCCAGGGGCGCAACCTGTTTGAGGAGTTTCCCGAGATCTCCGACGACTGGCGGGAGATATTGCTGACCGTCGTGACCACCCGCGAAACCTATATCGACCGGACCTACCGAGGCTTGCTGAACCTTCCGCGCAAAGGCGACGAGTGGGTTTGGAACGTGCTCGCGTTTCCGATGACATTGCACAACAACCAGCCCGGGGTAGTGCTGACCGCTCGGATTCTGGAACGCAAGTCATGAGCCGTCGAGGCGCGGCTTTTGGATATCTGCTGGGCGGAGTCGTTGTTTTGGGAGTAGCCGGCTGTCACTCGGCCTTCGTCGAAACCACAATCGATAATCAAGGCCAATCGCCGGTGCGGCTGGTCGAGGTTGATTACCCCAGCGCCAGTTTTGGGGTGGGCTCCATCGCGCCTGAATCAAAATTCCACTATCGCTTTAAGATTCAGGGTTCGGGAGCTATTAAAATTGAGTTTACCGATGCTGGCGGCAAAGTTCATGACATTGCTGGACCGGTGTTGAATCAGGGGCAGGAAGGCCATCTGATCATCATCGTCCAGCCGAGCGGCAAGGTGAGCTGGCAACCGCAGCTAACGTCCTCGAAATAGCCGAGTTGTCCCGAGACTTGCTTCCATCCCGATCGCGGATGGAAGCCCGAAGGCGGACTTGCTGCGAGGAACTCTGTGCGATTTGCCCAAGAAAGCGGTTGGCCCAGATCCCCATCCAAGCTACAATGATGTCAGTAAGTCCCACGCAACAGTGAAGTTGTTCCTCCGCCATTCTCATCCAAGAAGGAGATCTACATGAAAGTATGGACCCGTCCTGATTTTCAAGAAGTTAGCCTGGGCTGCGAGATCAACTGCTACGCCCCCGCGGAAGTCTAATCATTGCTGCAATTTAAGCTGCTGGGGACTGCCGCCGGTGGTGGCATCCCCCAGTGGAACTGCGCCTGCGCGTCGTGCCAGCTATCTCGGATGCACCCTCAGATGGCGCCACCCAGGATGCAGCTTCAGGCCATCTTCTCAGCCGATGGCCAGAGTTGGTTCCTGATTAACGCTTCTCCCGACCTTAGATTTCAAATCGAAAGTAACCGCGAGCTTCAACCTTCGCCGAGCATAGGCACGCGCAATACTCCCATTCAAAGCATCATCCTGACGAGTGCCGATCTTGACCAGGTACTCGGCCTTTTGCTGTTGAGGGAATTTCAGCCGCTTACGATCTACGCCACTCAGCTGGTACGCAGGGTGCTTGAAGCGAATTCATTCTTCGGGATGCTGCAGCGGGTTCCCAACCAGCTGACCTGGGTCGAAATTGCTCCCGGATCTCCTTTTCAACTTGCCGATTCCATAGTCTGTACTCCGCTCGGCTTGCCCGGCTCTCTGCCGTTCTATGCTCGCAACCCCGATGCGGGAGAAACATGCGAGGCAAGCATTGGCCTGCTGTTGGAATCCAGCAGCCTGCGCATCGCCTACACTCCCTCGCTTCCCGAAATCACTGAAGAACTAGTCGCCATTTATCGGAGCTGCGACGCGATCCTCGTAGATGGCACCTTTTGGAGCGATGCCGAGTTGAGCAACAATCATGCCGGTACGCCGCTTGGCCGAGCCATCGGCCACATCCCGATGAGCGGAAAGGACGGCACGCTCGCTCTGCTGGCGGGCATCACGGGGCCCAGGAAACTATTCATCCATCTCAACAACACCAACCCGGTGCTCGATCCGCGAAGCGCAGAATATATGCAAGTGATCGATGCCGGATGGGAAATAGGACACGATGGATGGCAACTGAACTGACCAGGGTCCAGTAACCGAAGGCCTCTACAACTCTTCAAACGAAGCCCCTGGAATATTATCCGGGTATGGCTTTCAAAATTACCTCTGCCCAGCGAGAGTACTTCCGGTACACAGGGGTCTCGGCAGAGCTGGAGCAACGAGGGCTCGGATCGTCAACTCCTGACCGAGCTTGGATCTTTCGAGAGAATCAGGAAGTGCAGAGCATGGAAGCAGCAACCATAGAAGGCAAACTTCTCACCAGGCAGGAGCTGCACGACCGGCTTCGTGCGGTTGGCGAAGCGCGCTACCATCACCGCCATCCCTTTCATCTTCGAATGCATAAGGGCGAGCTGACCCGCGGCCAGCTGCAGGCCTGGGCGTTGAATCGCTACTACTATCAAAGCCGCATCCCGATCAAAGACGCACTGTTGCTAGCGAAGAGCGACGACCCGGCCTTTCGCCGCGCCTGGCGCAAGCGTATTCTCGACCACGATGGCGATACGGACGGCTATGGCGGCATCGAGAAGTGGATCCAGCTAGCCGAGGCCGCTGGAGTGTCGCGAGAAGAGGTAGTTCCCTGCACCGGAGTTCTTCCGGGCGTAATCTTCGCCGTCGATGCGTATCTGGCACTGGTCCGCGATAGCTCGCTGCTGATTGCCGTCGCTTCGTCGCTGACCGAACTTTTTTCCCGCGACCTGATCTCGCTGCGCATGGACCAGATGCGGATTCACTACCCATATCTGGTTCCCGGTCTGGCCTACTTTGAAGGCCGCCTTACCCAGGCCCCTGAAGACGCTGCCTTCGCACTGGATTATGTTTCTACTCACGCAAAGACCCGCGTCGAGCAGGAACACGTGAGTCGCGCACTGGAGCGAAAGTGCGAGATCCTTTGGGCGCAGCTCGACGCCATCGACTACGCTTACGTGCAACCAGGGAACATCCCGCCGGGATGCTTCGTCCCCAGGGCCGAGCCCACCTGATATGGACCTCGATTCCATCCCAAAGTTGGCGCTCGGTTGCAGATTGCATCCATCCGAAGCGGTGTTGCTGGTGCCCGAAGGCACACTCAATCTCTCCGGCCCGGCGCGAGATATTCTTGCCCAGCTCGACGGAAAGCAAACCGTGACAGCTATCGTCGACCAGTTGCTCGCGCAATACTCGGGCGCGCCGAAGGATGAGATGACACAGGACGTCCTCAACCTGCTCAACAGGATGGAGCAACGCGGCGTGGTGCGGGCCTAACCTATGTCGACCGCAGCGGAAGCTCCGATCCTGTTCAAGCCCTTCTCGCTCATCGCCGAAGTGACTCACCGTTGCCCGCTGCATTGCCTTTACTGCTCCAATCCAATCGAGTTACAGCGCGCCGATGAAGAGCTTTCAACTGAGGACTGGAAGCGGGTCTTCCGCGAGGCCGCACAGCTCGGCATGCTTCATGTTCACCTCACTGGAGGAGAACCGCTCGCCCGCAAAGACCTTCCCGAATTGATCGCAGCCGCGCGCGCCGCCGGGCTCTACGTGAACATGATCACCTCCGGAGTCGGCCTGACCGAAGAGCGGCTCGGCGCCCTGGTCGATGCCGGCCTTGAACACCTTCAGCTCAGCTTTCAGGACATCGATGAGACCTCGGCCAATCACATCGCCGGAACGCGTTCTCATGCTCTAAAGCTGGCATTGGTTCCGATTCTGAAGCGGTTTTCGCTCGCCTTCACCGTCAATCTCGTCGTACACCGAATGAACCTCGACCGGCTGGAAGCCTTCATCGCTTTGGCCGAAGAGCTGGCTCCCGACCGCCTCGAAATAGCCCACGTCCAGTACTACGGATGGGCGCTTAAGAACCGCTCTCTCCTCATGCCGACACAGGAACAGGTTGACCGCTCGATCCCGATTGTCCAGGCGGCGAGCGAGCGCCTGAAGGGAAAAATTCATCTGGAAGCCGTCTTTCCCGACTACTACGCCAGCTTCCCCAAGGCCTGCGTCGGCGGCTGGGGACGTCAGATGATGCTCATCGATCCGATCGGTCAGGCGATGCCCTGCCACGCCGCCGCAGTCATTCCCGACCTTCGATTCGACAACGTGCGCCAACATGGATTGGACTGGATATGGCAGTCCTCACCGGCCTTCAATCGCTTCCGGGGCGACGGTTGGATGTCCGAAACCTGTCTCGCTTGCCCGCGCAAAGAGAAAGACTTCGGTGGCTGCCGCTGCCAGGCCTTCCTGCTCACAGGCGATGCTGAAGCCATCGATCCGGTGTGCGGTTATAGCCCGCATCACGGCTTACTGACGACGCTACGCGCTTCTGTCCCCGAGACCCTACCTATCTGGCGCGGTTAGGGGATTTTATTCCGTGGGAGCCGCCGAAGACTTCTGCCGATGGCCGCCGCTCTTGAATGCAGGATCGTCGAATGCCGATTTGCTGTCAGCGGCGGAGAATCCCTTCAACAACGCAGGATTGGGGCGAAACTTTTCCGCTCCGCCGTGAAGCTGGCGCTGGTTGCTGAGCACGATTCCGGCGCGGTCGGCAAAGGAATGCACTGTGCCCCGAATGTCGATCTCCTGGCTGCGCAGTGACTCCAGACTGCCCACATCCTTGCGATCCTGCCGGAGGCTGATGATGGTGAAATGGCAGGCAGCGTCGGAGGTCTCCGGGCTGCACACGTCGAGGAAGCGAGTGCCGTCGGCCAACTCGATCACGTCATAGACATGAGCGTGGATGCAGACGTCCTGGTTCAGATGCTGGCTGGCCTGCATCGCGTCGAAACATGGCCTGGCGGTCGCGGCCGGGGCGGGTAGCGACGCACTCCCCCCGGCGACCGCCAGCCAGAGAAACGCCACTCGGCGCATTCTGGGACCCTCCCTTGGATGTATTTTGTAAGGTGAAACGAAGGTACCCGTTTACATAGGAAAAAGCTAGAACTAAAGTTACTTATCGTTCACAAATTCCCTTAAGGGAATTCCCGATATGGAACTGGGGCGAGCGCGATGAGATGTGGCACGCCATAAAGTAAGGATAATACGCAGGTTAGCGTATCAAACCTGGCTAGATCACCTCGACCAGCTGTCTCTCGATCGGGGCGTTTCCATAGCGTTGGGCGATGTAATCATTCAGGATTTGTTTGAATTCCGGAATGATGCCGTCGCCACGCAAGGTTACCGCCAGGCGGCCATCGATGTAGACGGGGGCTTTGGGCTCTTCAAAGGTGCCGGGGAGCGAAATTCCGATATTGGCGTGCTTTGACTCGCCGGGGCCGTTCACGACGCAGCCCATGACCGCGACCTTCAATTCCTCCACTCCAGCATACTGCTCGCGCCATTGCGGCATAGTGTCGCGAAGATAACTCTGGATCTGCTGGGCGAGTTCCTGAAAGAACGTGCTCGTGGTGCGTCCGCATCCCGGGCAAGCGGTGACCTGCGGCGTAAAACTCCGAATCGAAAGCGATTGCAGAATCTGCTGCGCGGTCAGAACCTCTTCTGTGCGGTCGCCGCCGGGGCTGGGCGTAAGCGAAACACGGATCGTGTCTCCGATCCCCTTCAGCAGCAATGGCGCGAGACCGGCGGCCGAGGCGACGATTCCCTTCATCCCCATTCCAGCTTCGGTGAGGCCGAGGTGCAGCGGATAATCGCAGCGCGAGGCCAGAACTTCATAGACGTCGATCAGGTCGCGGACTCCGCTCACCTTGGCGCTAAGAATGATTTGATCGTGGCGAAGGCCGTAGCGTTCGGCGGAGGCGGCAGAGACGAGCGCGCTCACCACCATCGCCTCCATCATCACGTCACGAGCGTCGAGCGGCTCAGCGAGGCGGGAGTTTTCGTCCATCATCCGCGTCAGGAGCGCCTGGTCGAGCGAACCCCAGTTGACGCCAATCCGCACCGGCTTCTGGTTCTCGACCGCGCACTCGACCATGGTGCGGAAGTTGTCGTCATTCTTTCGTCCGACTGACACGTTGCCGGGATTGATGCGGTACTTCGCCAAGGCGCGGGCGCAGTCAGGGTATTTCCTGAGCAGCAAATGGCCGTTGTAGTGGAAGTCGCCAATGATGGGCACGTTGACGCCGCGGTGGTCGAGTCCCTCGACGATCAATGGCACGGCCTTGGCGGAGGCATCGTTGTTGACGGTCACGCGCACCAGTTCAGAGCCGGCCGCGGCCAGCGCGGCAACCTGTTCAATCGTCCCCGCGACATCGGCGGTGTCGGTGTTGGTCATCGACTGGACAACGACGGGGGCGTCCGAGCCGACACGGACGCTGCCGGTTCCTGCGCCGATGGTTGCGGTTACGGTCTTCCTGCGGTGTATCTCTGGCATAAATCCTCGAATCTTTAGTTTACAACCCGAGGCGCACACCGATGAACCAAAAGACACCTGTGCGTAGTGGTGGGTAGTGGTGCAGTTTCCGGATTGCATCTAGAAGTAATGACGCGATTCAGTGTCCCCTTATCGCCAAAAGCTCATCTTTCGAGAAGAATTGTCCCCGAAGAAAAACCCCATCGATGCGCCGAGTGTTCGAAATGCTCTCCAGAGGATTCGCATCGAGCAGCACAAGGTCAGCGATCTTACCCTGCTCTACCGTACCCACGCTCTTCGACACGCCCATAAATTGGGCCGCGTCCCGCGTCGCCGACTGCAACGCTTCAAGCGGAGTCAATCCCGCCTCTACCAGAAGCTCCAACTCGCCATGCAGCGCTTCGCCACCCTGCGGATACGCTCCATCCGTCCCGGCAAGAATCGGAACCCCGGCACGCTTCATCTCCCGCACCACTTCCAGGTCCTTGGCGAAGATCTTCTTGCCATACGCCATGTCTTCCTCGGTTGGATGATTCTGCGGATTGGTCTCCCAAAGTGTTTTGAGGACAGAAAGTGTGGGCGTCTGCGCCACCCCGTTCTTCGCATAAAGATCGAAGAGCCGTTGTGCCTTGTGCCCATCGAACGTATCAAGCAGCCTCTTGTCGAAATCCGCCGTAAGCTGCAACGCGCGCGTAGGCTGCTTCCCTTCGCTTACCGCCTTCAGAACATCGTCGTAAATCGACCCCAGCGCGCGCATGAAGTAGTCCTCATCGCTGGAGCAGGCAACTAGAACATTCAGAAACACCCCGCCCAGATGCTCCACATTTTTCTGGTCAGCCTGCACAATGCTCGCCGCGCCGATCTTCGGCGGAATATGCCCCACCAGCAGAAGCCCCTGCTTCCGCGCCTCATCTGCAATCGCCCAATACAGCTCCGGAGTCAGCGTCGTATCCACCTCGACATAATCGACTCCGTGCTGCTTCAGATTGCGAACCTCCTCTCGCGCTTGCTGCTCGCTGAAAAGATCGACAATCAACGCCATCTTTGTCGGGACCGGTCCCTCCATCAACGGACCGGCAACAAACAATCGCGGACCAACCAGCGCACCGGAAGCTGTCGCCGCACGAAGCCGCACAATGTCATCCAGAGGCGCGCCCATGTCGCGGACAGTAGTAACTCCATACGACACTAGCGACAGAAGAGGCGCCTTCGCATCGCCGTAGGCCGGTCCATGCAGATCGTTGTTCCAGAGGCCGGGAATCAGAAATTTCCCAGTTCCGTCAACGATCTTAGCGCCCATCGGGAGATTCCTGCTCGCGGTTGTAATCGCTTCGATCTCCTTTCCTTGGACGATCACGGTGGCATTCGTCCTGGGCGGATGGTCGGTTCCATCAATGAGCGTTACGTTCACGATGGCAATCTTGTCCTGTCCGAAGGCGGGATGGAAAGTCGTCGCAGTAACGAGTAATAGGAAGAACGTCTGTCGCATCATGCGAACGGGTACGCCGCCTCGCGGTGAGAAGTTCCCCCATAGCGGGTCCCGACGACATAGTCTGGATTGTCGGCAAATCGGAAACTGCCACTACACGCCCACCGACCAGTGACGCCTTGCTCGAGCGCTACTCTGCGCGTAAGGCGATCATGGGATCCGCTTCGGTGGCTTTCCGCGCTGGAATATAGCAGGCGAAGATCGCTACGGCGACAACTGCGAATCCGATTGCAGCATAAGTCACCGGATCAGTCGGGCTCACTTCGTAGATCAGGCTCTTCAAAGCGCGGGCGAGAACCAGGGCCAGGATGATTCCGATCACCGTGCCCGACAGTACGAGTTTTGCCGCCTGAATAAGAACGAGGCGCAGGACATCGAGGCGTTGTGCGCCAAGGGCCATGCGCAAACCAAACTCAGGCGTCCGCTGGGTGACGGAATAGGAGATAACTCCGTAGGTTCCAATCGCGGCGAGCAGAATGGCCAATCCCGCGAAGAGGCCCACGAGTACAAAGGCAAAGCGTGGCGTGGCGACCGACCCCGCGACGATCTGGTTCATCAACCTAACGTTCCCCAGCGCCAAGGCTGGGTTGAGTTGGGCCACGCTTTTTCGTACCGCATCGATCAGCAATTGCGGGTCGGAGTCGGCGCGAATCACCAGCGACATGTTCCCAAAAGGATTCTGAGCGCCCGACCACCAGAAGGCGGGCTCCGCGCCGGGACTGTTGGGCTGGTCTTTCACATCGCCAACCACGCCGACAATCGTGAGCCAGTCTTTGTCTTTAGGATTGTCTTCAAAGGTGATGCGCTTTCCTATAACGTCTTCCCCCGGCCAATAGCGCTGGGCCAGAGCATGGTTGATTATCACCACTGCGGGCGCGTCTTTCTTGTCACCCTCGTTGAAGAATCGTCCGCGCAGCAGAGGCGTGCCGAGCGCTCGGAAATAGTCTGTGCTCGCCATGTGGTAGCGCGCATGAAATTCCTCATGAGGAGGCGGTTGCTTGCCCTCGATATTGAAGCCGGAATTGTCGTCGTAACCTGTCCATGGAAGGTCGCTTCCCAAGCCAACGCTTTGCACGCCGGGCAGCGATCTCAGAGCGGTAACCAGTGGATCGGTGAACCGCGTAATGGAAAGACTGTCTTTGTATTCAGTGTGCGGCAGTGAGAGTGTCGCCGTGAGAACATGGTCCTGCCGGAAGCCCGGGTCAAGATGCACGATGTTAAGCAGGCTTCGCAGCATCAACCCTGCTCCGATTAACAACACGCATGCAAGGCCTACCTCCGAAACAACGAGCGTGTTACGAAGTCTGCTCTGATGTCCGCTGCCGGTGGTTGCGCGGCCGCCTTTGTGCAGACCTTGGTTGGGGTCGGTTCGCGAGGCTTGTAACGCAGGCGCCAGACCGAAGAGAATTCCGGTTACCACACTGACTGCGAGAGTGAACGCAAAGACCGGAGCACTCACATGAATGTCATGCGCACGCGGGAAGTTAGCAGGCAGCAGAGAAACCAGCGCCTTGACCCCAACCAACGCCAGGGCGAGACCGATGCTCCCCCCAAGGAAAGAAATAAGCAGGCTCTCGGTAAGCAGCTGGCGAACTACGCGCGAGCGCGGCGCGCCCAGGGCAAGCCGCACCGAAATCTCCCGTTGCCGCGTCGACGCCCTCGCCAGCAGCAGATTGGCGGCATTCGCGCAAGCGATCAGCAGTACCATGCCGACCGCTCCTAGCAGCACCAGAAGCAATCGACGGCTGGACCCGACGATTTCGCTGTCGAGCGGGATGACGAGCACCTTCCAGCCCTGATCACCGGGATGTTCGCGACCCAGCTGCGCCATGAGCGCGTTCATCTCCTCGCGCGCCTGATCTACACTGACACCCTTCTTCAGCCGTCCGATACCTTCAATGTAATGCGATCCACGCTGGGACGGATTGCCAGCAAAAGCGAATGGCCACCACGCGTCAACGTCCTCGCCATAGGCGAGGGGTTGATATTCATTGCCCGGATGCTCCGTGCCTGGCGGCATCACGCCGACGACCGTGAACGGCTGCATGTTAAATGTGATCTTGCGGCCGATGATGTCTGGCGCGGCGTCGAAGCGCGTCCTCCACAGCCGATCGCTCAAAATAATCTGCAATCCGTTGCCGGGAATCTCCGCCTTTTCATCGAACTCGTGTCCCAGCTGAGGCGCCAGGCCGAGGGTATGGAAATATCCAGAGGTAATACCAAAGGCATTCAGTCTGACCGGCTCTCCCGATCCGGAGAGTTGAACGTCTCTGCGCGTGAAGGCAGCAAGGGATTCAAATGACTGGTTGCGGGTGCGAAAATCTCGGAAGTCGAAGGGGTTCAACGGGAATTTCGGGAACATCGAATTGGAAAGGAAGATTCTGACCAGTCGATCCGGCTCAGGATACGGCAGGGTCTTCAACAAAACGCTGTGGATCACGCTGAAGATCGCGCTATTGGCGCCGATGCTCAACGCCAGGGTGAGGGTGATAACGATCGCGAACGTTGGGTTTGCCCTTAATTGCCGAATGGCGTAGCTAAGGTCCTGCAATGTGTTGTCAATGAAGCTCGTGCCATGCGCCTCACGGATATCTTCCTTGATCTGTTCATGACCGCCGAAGGAAAGGCGAGCGCGTCGCTTGGCTTCCTCAGTCAACATCCCTGACCTTTTGTGCTTCTCGACCTCATTGTCAAAATGAAATCGCAGTTCCTCGTTCAGTTCGGTTTCCACGACTTCTCGGCGAAACAAGCCACGCAGCCGAAAACGCAAATCATTCCACATAAACCCACCCTCAGACACTTTCCAAAACCTGCGCCACCGCCGCAGTCAGCTTCCGCCAGCTATCGGTTTCGGCTTCGAGCTGCTTCTGGCCGATGCGCGTGAGCTCGTAGTATTTGGCGCGGCGATTATTCTCGGATGTGCCCCACTTGGCCTTGATCCACCCCCGGCGTTCGAGCCGGTGAAGCGCGGGGTACAGGGAGCCCTGCTGGATTCGGAGGACGTCGCTCGAGACCTGCTGAACTCGTTCGGAGATCGCCCAACCGTGCTGCGGCCCAAGCGACAGCGTCCTTAAGATAAGCAGATCTAACGTGCCTTGCGGGAGATCGATTCGTTGCTCTTCCAATGGCTCTACCCTTTCGCTTCTACAAGAAGTAATACCGCAACTCCTGTAGAAGCACAAGGGTTAACTTCTGCAGCGAGAAGCGCCGCATTGAGATTGAGGAATTTGAAGGCACCAATCCGTTCATCCGGTACCAAGGATGTCTCGTCAGACGCTAAGCACCGGGAACGGTGAGTCGCGGACCATAGCATAGGTGAGATCGCGCATCCGGCCGTGGGCGCCGGGCCGTGGACTTCTTCCGATAATGAGAGCGTCGGCGTCCGACTGACGAGCGATCTCAAGCAGCGCCTCTTTGATTGGGCCGACCGCAATGTGAACCGGGGCCATAGAACCGACCATTCGCTGAAGCTCGGCGATGCGTTGCCTGGCTAACTGCCGTTCCGTTGAGTGGACCTGCTCTTCAAGGTCGAGTTCAATCGGCAGCTCGGGGTCCAGGGCCTGCACGGCGTGAATGACCGTCAGCTTGCTGCGCACCTCCGCCGCCCCCTGCGTGGCAAACCTAAGCATCCTCTCGGAATTGGAGCTTAAGCCGATCGCGCACAGCCATTCCCGATGCTCCAGAGGCTTCGGAGCGATCGTTTCCGCGTGCATACTCGTCAACACCGGGCAATCCGAGTCGTTGAGCACCTTGGCGGTCGTCGAGCCCAGCAACATCTGACGGAAACGGCCGGCATGGGTGGGCATGATGATGAGATGAAAGTGGCCTTCCCTGGCGACCCGAGCGATCTCAGTCGCTGCGTCCCCTGAAGCCAGTATTCTCGGACATTGGCCGAGAGGAAACTCTGCCGTGAGGAATGAATTAAGCCGCTCTTGGCCGATCTGGAGATGCTCCTCGGCGATCTCGGAGGCGGATCTCAGGTAGAGTTCAAAGCCGTTGCGGCTGGCTAGATCGACGACATGCACCAACGACACTTTGGCGCCGTACAGCATCGCTCCCCTTTTGACATAGGCGGCCATTGCAATGCAGGCGGGCGAGAAATCTACGGGAAAAAGGATGTTTTCGATCAAGGCCATAGGCAACCCTCAATATCATGGTGGATGCCGCGCTTCCGCCAAACGACTCATAACCGGGAGGTTGTGATGTTAACTTCCCTGTTCGCTCCCACTGAGCATTGACTACAGGCGGTTATTCCGCGCGCAGAGCTTCGACGGGGTCAACGGAAGCCGCGGCCAGCGCCGGCCGCAGTGTAGCCAGCGTCACTGCGCTAAACAGAATCAGGATCGACGCCACATACACCCAGGGATTGTCGGGCCCCACACCAAAAAGTTGGCTGCGTAGAAGCCGCGTCAGCGCCAAGGCGGCTATCGTTCCCCCGGCTAGGCCAGCGGTTGCGGCGGTCGTTGCGCGGGCCGCGAAGAGAAGCGATATCCGCCCGCGCGAAGCGCCCATCGCCATGCGAACTCCAATCTCCCGCGCGCGCTGGGCAACCGACCACGCGACGACGCCGTAAATCCCCATGCAAGCAAGCAGCAACGCGATGAAGGCGAATGCGGTCACCAACGCCATATTCAACCGCGGCTGGGCCACCGATTGATCGAGCCGCTCGTCCATCGTGGCGACGTCGGCGATCGCCTGCCGCGGATCGACCTGGCGCACCTGTTCGCGGATCGCCTGGACAAGCCGCTCGGAAGGCACACGCGAGCGCACGACGAAGAAACGCCTCATGTCCGGATATTGCCCATCGGCGGAAAAATACATCTCCGGGCCGGCTTCGCGGGCGATCGAGCCGGTGGTTCCGCGGACGTCGGCGACGACGCCCACGATTTCCATCGGGCCATAGTCGTTCACCAGATGCCTTCCGATGAGACTCTGGGCTGGGGCGTACTCCTGGGCGAAGGCGCGGTTGACGAGCACCGGTGGTATCTTTGCCTCCGCGTCGTCGCTCGTTAAGGGCCGGCCGGCGAGCAAGGGCATGCCGATGGCCGGCAGGTAGTCGCCGGAGATGGAGCGGGCCTCGACGTTGACCGCGTCGCGATGCTGCGTCTGCGGCATCCAGTCGGCGTCGTAGGTGATGCGCAGATGCCAGTCCTGGGTCGGCAACGCGCCGATCTGCCCGACGGTCGCAACGCCGGGCAACGATTCAATCCGGCGCTGCACGTCGGCATAAAAATTCCTGATCCTGGCGGCGTCGGCATTCCACGGCAGGACAATGCGAAAGGTCAGCACATGTTCCGGATTGAAACCCAATGGTGACTTGACCAGGTTCCAGAGCGACTCGGCCAACAGCGTCGCGCCAACCAGCAAGACCAGCGAAAGCCCCACCTGCACGGCCATAAACGCATTACGCACCCCGCCGCCCCTCGAACCGGCCAGGTGCGATTCTCCCTGTTTCAGGCTTGCGATGAGCGCGATGCGACGATTTTGTAGCGCGGGTGCCAACCCGAACGCTATGCCCGCACCGACCGCCAGCGCAAAAGCAAACCAAACCACCGGCCAATGGATCGCAACCGTTCCTGGCGCGCCCAGCCGGCCCGGCAACTTAGTGGCGACGGTGCGCACCAGCGCGAAACTCAGCGCCAATCCGGCACAGCCTCCGGTGAAGGCCATCAAGGCGCCCTCGACGAGGAACTGCAGTCGGATGCGCCCCTCCGAAGCGCCCAGCGCGCGCCTGAGCGCCACCTCGCGCTGTCGCGCCGGGGCCCGGGTGAGCAACAGGTTGGCGACGTTGAGACAAGCGATGAAGAACAAGAAGCCCGAGGCGATCAGGAGGACTATGAGCGCCGGCCGCAGCTCTCCATAGAGATCGTCGCGCAGCGACGCGACCCGGAATTGCCACATCTCGTGGGTGCTGGGATGTTCGCGCCGAAGCTGCTCGCCCACTCGCCGCAAGTCGCTCTGCGCCGTTCCGATGGATACGCCCGGCGCCAGCCGTGCAAAGACATTGATGAAGCGCGTACCGTCTCCACGATATGCGCCCCAGCTTGCCGCCGTGATCTGCGCGGGCCGCCACAGTTCGATGCCATTGGGGACGTTGAAGCCTGGCGGCATCACGCCAATGACAGTAGTCGATTTCTGTTCGATCGTGACTTGCCGCCCGATCACGTTTGGATCGCTGCCCAAGAGGCTCTGCCACGTCGAGTAACTCAGCACCGCGACTTCCGGCATGTTTGGCTGGTCGTCCCGCTCGTCAAAGAGACGCCCCAAAAGAGGCTGTGCGCCAAAGACCTTCCAAAAACCGGCGTTTGCGCTCGCCCCCTTGATGGCGACCGGCAGTTGCGCGCCGTTAATCAGAGTCGTGTCGTCAAAAAAGAAAAAGCCCGCGCTCGCGAACGACTTGCTCCGCGCGCCGAGATCGAAAAACCGGGGTACGCCCACCAGGCCGCCGGCCGACTGCCCTTGCAACCGCACGTCGTGAATGCGGACAATGCGGTCGGCCTCGGGATAGGGCAGGCTGTGCAGCAACGTCGCGTAAACCAGCGTAAAGATCGCCGTGGTCGCGCCGATGCCGAGAGCCAGAGTTCCAATGACGGCGGCGGCGAACCCCGGCGATCTGTGCAGCTGCCGGAACGCATATCGAATGTCTTGCAGAAGCCGTTCCAATGGCGTCCAGCCCCAGGTTTCGCGGGTCTGTTCCTTAATCAAGGTCGCGTTACCGAAGGCGCGGCGAGCGGCGTAGCGGGCTTCGTCCGGTGAATGACCCTCTTCCCGTTGCTCTTCCTCTTCCAGCTCCAGATCGGATCGCAGCTCACGCTCCAAATCCGCGTCCCTTTTCTTCAACTGCCACCATCTCATCTCAGCTCTCCTCGGCGGCGGGCCACATCACGCGCGCCACGGCTTCGTCCATCTGCTTCCACTGCGATTCTTCGACGACAAGCTGTTTTTTGCCTTTGTCGGTCAATCAGTAGTATTTGAAATCCCGGTTTCGGTCGGGCGCCGTCTCCCATTTGGAAACGGCCCATCCCCTTCGCTCCAAGCGATGCAGCGCGGGATAGAGCGAACCATGCTGCATCTGCAGGAACTGCTTCGTGGTCCTCTGAATATGCTTGCCGATCTGATGACTGTGAGCGGGTCCGTAGAGAAGCGTCCGCAAGATAAGCATGTCAAGCGTGCCCTGGAGCAGAGCCGCCCGTTGCTGTGCCGGTCTTTCCATAGAAGACGTTCTACCCGCGATCATGAGGTTGATGGTAGACACTCGACTATCGGCTGTCAAGAAAGATATAGGAAATTGCGGACCGCCGAAGCTGCTATAAAGCTTGTGTGCTGACTCGGCGGGATGGCAACACTAGGCAGCTTCACCGGGAGTTGCACGGGGAGTTGCGCCGGCGCTGGCTTTATCTGCTGCCCGCCGTCTTCGTAACCTACAGTCTGGCCTATCTCGACCGCGCGAACTACGGATTTGGCGCGGCGGCTGGCCTGGCGAAGACGCTCCACATCACCAACTCCCAGACCGCGTTGCTGGGGTCGCTCTTCTTCCTGGGGTATTTCTTCTTTCAGGTTCCCGGCATTGCGTATGCGCGGCGAACGAGCGCCAGCCGGCTGGTCTTCTACTCGCTCATTCTCTGGGGCGTGCTGGCAGCGCTGACCGGGGTCATCCGCCAGTTCTGGCTGCTGGCGATCGACCGGCTGCTGCTGGGCGTGGCGGAGAGCCTGATCTTTCCAGCCATGCTGATCCTGATCACCAACTGGTTCACGCGCCCGGAGCGGTCGCGAGCAAATGCGATTCTCATCCTCGGTAATCCCATCACCGTGCTGTGGATGTCCGCCGCGACCGGTTACCTGATCAAGGCTGTGGGCTGGCAGATGGCCTTTGTGATCGAGGGGCTTCCGTCGGTGTTGTGGGCGTTTGTTTGGTTCTTTGTCGTGCGCGATCTTCCTGAACAGGTCTCGTGGTTAAGTCGAGACGCCAGCGACTATCTCGATGGCGAGCTAGCCCTGGAACAAGAGGCGATTGCGGCTAAATCCGGCTTTCTCGCGGCGCTTCGGATGCCGAGCGTGCTCTTGCTCTGCGTGCAGTTCTTCTGCTGGAGCCTAGGGCTATATGGCTTCGTATTGTGGCTGCCGACGATTATTCGCGCGGGCATGAGCCAGGGCATTGAGACAGTGGGCCTGCTGAGCGCCGTTCCCTACCTGCTTGGCATCATCCTGATGCTGCTGGTGGCTTACTTCTCCGACCGCACACTAAGCCGCAAACGCTTCGTCTGGCCGTTTCTGGTGCTGTCGGGAATCGCCATGCTTGGCTCCTTTCTGACCTCGGCTCACAGTTTCTGGGCAGCCTATGGATTCCTGATTCTCGCCGGAGGCTGCATGTACGCGCCCTATGGTCCCTTCTGGGCGATCTTTCCGGAGATGCTGCCGAGCAATGTGGCCGGCGAAATATTGGCGCTGGTGAATTCTTGCGGCGCATTAGGCGCTTTTGCCGGTTCGTGGCTGGTGGGCTGGCTGCAGGCGATTACCGGCAACTCCCAGGCGGGATTTCTGCTGATGTCGGCGGCGCTGGCGGTGTCGGGTGGGATTATCTTTTTCCTGCGGCCAGCAAATCAGTTGCTCAAAAGCCAGCATTGATGGGTGGTAGGGACAAAGACTTACGAGACTTCAAACAATCCAGGAAGCACTTCGCCGGCTTTTCCCAGAACTACCCGACTGAAGGCATCGGCATTTGCAGGCTGCTCCGGGCCGACGTAGATGGTGCGCACCAGCCGGTTGCCAGCGCGGTTCCTTTGGTTGGCCCAGCGGACGAAGTTGGCCGCCGGATAGACGACTCCCGAAGTGCCGACGACGAGCAGCACGGTGCAACGGTCAATCCCGCGCTGGATGCGGTCCATCTCGAGCGGAATCTCGCCAAACCAGACGATGTGCGGGCGGATGCGCGCTCCGCACTCGCAGCGCGGGATCTCAGCCATCGATTCATATTCGCCCTGATCGGCGAAGACAGGCTTGCCGCAATCATCTTCGCAGCGCGACTCGAAGAGTTGGCCGTGCATGTGAATCATGCGACGAGAACCGGCGCGTTCGTGCAGGTCGTTGAACGTTCTGGGTACAGAGGAAGAAGCGGTCCCCGTCACCTTGTCTTTGGAGGGCTTGTTCCAGTGCTGCCAGCGCGTGGTGCGCCGGATTCGGTTGCGCGCCGCGCGCATCGCGGCGGCGCTGCGAGTAGAAGCGCCAGACGAGGCTCGGATCCGCATTCCAGCCCTCGGGGGTGGCAACGTCCTCGATGCGGTGGCCGCTCCAAAGCCCATCGCTGGCGCGGAAGGTGGCAAGGCCGCTCTCGGCGCTGATCCCTGCGCCGGAGAGTATGAAGACGCGATCTTCTGGTGAGACGGATATCAAGTCAGGCATAGCACGTCAGCTGAATCCAGAGTAAAGTTCGGCGCTGCGCGAAGCAACGATGGCCGCCACCGAACAGCCGTTTTCAATTCCGGACACTCCGGCCGTCGGCAAGCTGAGTGGACGAATCTCAACATGCTCAATCCATGACGCTTAGGGGTGTCCCTGGTTGGCTTGATAATTGCATCGCCTCATCAGACACCATCTGACCGGAGGCCCTCCCTGCATACCTTCATCCAGGACTTACGTTATGCCGTTCGACAGTTGCGCAAGTCGCCAGGATTTGCTCTGGTTGCGGTTCTTGCGCTTTCACTGGGTATTGGGGCGGCCTCGGCAATTTTCAGCGTGATCGATGCGGTGCTGTTGCGGCCGCTTCCCTTCGCCAACCAGCAGCGTCTGGTCGCGACCGAGATGAAGTCGCGCACCGGAGGTTCGACGCCCGCCTCTTATCCGAGTTACATGGACATGAGGCCACAGCTGCAGACCTTCGTGGCGCTCGCAGGCTATTCGACCTTTACCCGCATCAACCTGGAGGCGCCCAATGGGCCAGTCTCTCTGCGCGCGGTCAAGGGTACCGATAATTTCTTCGATGTCTTCGGAGTGAAGCCGATCCTGGGACGGACCTTCGTACCCGGAGAAGACCAACCCGGGAAAGACAACGTAGCTGTTCTGAGTTATGAAGTCTGGAAGGCCAACTTTGGCGGGCAAGCCGACGCCGTCGGCAAAGTTGTGCGTCTGGACGGCACTCCGTACACAGTCATTGGCGTCATGCCCGCCGGCTTTCGCTTCCCCATGTTCACGCGCGATTCCATCTACACGCCGCTGCATGCGCCCGAGTCCTGGCGCAAGGCCCGCGGCATGCATTGGATGAAGACCGTTGGCCTGCTCAAGGAGGACGTCACCCGAGAGCAGGCCGAAGCCGATATGAATCGAGTGATGGCCGCCCTCGGGCGCGCCTATCCCGCGCAGGAAGGCGGACACACCGCGACCCTGGTGCCGCTCGACGTGCAGATCAACCGCCTGCGCAGCAACAACCAGAAGGCGACCGGCCCTCTCGGCATCCTGGCACTGGCTGTGCTCGCGCTGCTCGGCATTGCCTGCGTCAACGTCGCGGGACTGCTGCTGGCGCGCGGCGTGAAGCGCGAGCGCGAGGTCGCGCTGCGGGCGGCGGTGGGCGCCAATCGAATGCGACTCGTCCGGCAGATGATCACAGAGAGCCTGGTGCTCTGCGCAGCCGGGCTCGCTGGAGGCGTGGCGATGAGCTGGCTGCTGCTCAAGGCGATGAACGTCTTCTTGGTGGACGCAACGCAGCGCGGAGCCGACGCCCATCTCAACTTTACGGTGATTTCTGTAGCGCTCGGGCTGTCGTTGGCAACCAGCGTCCTGGCTTCGTTGCTGCCCGCAATTCGCCTCTCGGGGACCGATCCGAATCGCGCCTTGCGCTCCGGATCTGGGGCAGGAACGGGACGCGGCCAGCATCGCCTGCGCTCGTCCTTCGTCGTGATTCAAGTGGCCTTGTCGCTGGTGCTGCTGGTCGTTTCCGGACTTCTGCTGAAGACCCTGCAAACCCTGCTCAAGACCGACCTCGGCTTTCGATCCGAAGAAGATCGTGGCCGTCCCAATCGATCTGTCGCCCGGGCATTATGACGGGCGCGACCCACTTGCCACTTTCTATCAACCCATGCTTGACCGAGTGAGCCGCCTGCCCGACGTTCAAGGAGCCGGCGTCATCGATAACCTGCCAATCGCGGAGTGGGGAGACGGCTACGCCGTGCATATCACCGGCCAGCCGCCGTATCCGCCTAACCAGGAGATGGCCGCCGAAACTCGGGTCGTCTCGACCGGCTACTTCGACGCCATGGGGATCAAGCTGACCGAAGGGCGCTTGCTCTCGCCTTCGCTCGACAAACCCGAGGACCGCTCCTCGGCGATGGTCGTCAATGAAGGCTTTCGCAAGAGATTCTTCTCCAACGGCGGAGACCCGGTCGGCGCGCACATCGACGACGCCGACAAGGCGGAGGATAAATCGCAGATCGTGGGCGTCGCTACCAGTGTCCGGCAGGACCTCAATAACCCACCGATGCCGGAGATGGATTGGCTCATGGACGCGATCCCGCCCAAAGACCGCCTGCAGTCGCTGAAAAACATGTTCCTGCTCGTGCGTTCCAGCGGCGACCCGCAAGCTTTGGTTCCGGCGCTCCGTCAGATTATTCATGAAACCGACGTGACTGTGCCTTTTCGCGAACCGCTGTTGATGACACAGGTGGTCAGCGAACAGCTAACCTTCGAGCGGATGGAGGGCTGGCTGTTCGGCATCTTCGCCTCATTTGCGGTGCTTTTGGCGGTCATAGGTATCTATGGATTGGTTGACCATGAGGTCGAACTTCGAACACCCGAGATTGGCATTCGCATGGCTCTCGGTTCCACACGCGAACTGGTGATGCGACAGGTGATTCGCCGCGTGGCATCTCTCATGGCGATTGGCGCAGCGGCTGGCTGGCTGTTGACGCTGACGCTTCAACGCGTGCTCTCCGCGGTGGTGACGTTGAACGTCGGGCACGATCTCTTGCTCTTGGCGGGCGTGACAGCCGGACTTGCGGCTGCCGGCATGCTGGCCAGCCTGGTTCCTGCCCGCGCGGCGGCGGCGACGGAGCCGATGGAAGCATTGCGGAGCGAATAGAGCGAAGGCTTAGCCTGTTCACCCGGACGGCAAGCGAATCATCGCGTAAGCTAGGAAGGCTAGCGATGCGCGTTTACCCCAAGTTTCTGCTCTCGGCGATGACGCCCGAGCACTTCCCTCCACCGACCGCACCTGAAGTCGCTTTTCTGGGACGGTCGAATGTCGGCAAATCGAGCCTGATCAATGCCCTGCTGGGCTCGAATCAGGCCAAGGTTTCGCAGACGCCCGGACGCACGCGCGCGATCAATTTTTTCGCCATCGCCGACAGCCCGACGAAGCAACAACCACGCTGGATATTCGCCGATCTGCCTGGCTATGGCTATGCCAAGATTTCGAAATCGATCTCAGCGGAGTGGCCCAGCTTCATCGACCCGTATCTGACCAACCGCGAGACCCTGTCGTTATGCATCTGTTTGGTGGATAGCAATATCCCTGTGCAACGCAGCGACGCGCAGCTGATCGAGTTCCTGGCAACCGTGGGTCGCCGCTATCTTGTGGTCGGGACGAAGGCCGACCGGCTCTCCGGGAATGCGCGAGTCAAGGCGGAAAAGGCGCTACGCCAGGGCCTTGGCATTGACCGAATGCTGCTGTGTTCGGCCGAAACCAAACGCGGCCTCAATGAAGTCTGGGCCGAAATCAGCGCCGCCGCCCAGCAGGACGCTGCTCCTGGCGTTGGATCGTGATCTTCGTCCCGATCGCGCCGGACGCCATCGCATTTACGACTAACGTTTCGAACTGTTCTGCCTCTTCGCCGGTCATCTGGAGATAATGTTCTCTGGCCATGGTTCGGCCCAGATAGCGAGGCGCGAATTTCAGCCAGCGTAAGCGCTCGTCTCCGCTGGGAAGGACTTGAACGGCAAGCGCATCGACCTTAGGCAGCCAAAGCGGCGGGGCGGACTCGGCCGTCCAGGTGACGTCAATCAACGAAGCACTCGAAATGGGGGCGACGACGACGATTGCACCACGCTCGATAAGTATCTCCGCGCCGTTGGTCATTGCGGGAAGATCGAGCAAATCCGGCTGGAATCCGCGCTCTACGGCCTCGCGCAATGTCGCCGCGAGATTACCCTCCAGGCAAACGGATACCGGCTGTTTCTTGCGGACTTGATTCTTGAGGATGCGCAACGCCTCATCAAAATTGTTCACAACAAAATCGCAAAAGCCGTAGCGAATTCCCTGCCGCAGGCGCTCTGAATCGGCATCAATGCCGAGCGTGGCCACGCCGGCAATGTTCGCGGCGAGGCTGATGGCTGCTCCCTGGGCGTCCAGTTGTCCATAGAGAAGGAGTTTGCCGCCGAGTTCTCCGTTGAAGTGGTCCTTCGTGAGCGCAACGAGTGCAGAGAAGTAGGCGTAGACGTCAGGAACTTCGGGAATCAACGAGGCGGGCGAATCCAACTCAGTTGAAGGAAGTTCGTCGCCGCGGGAAGCGCTCATCAGCCTCTACTTTACGCGAGGCGGGATAACTCATTCGCGAGGCTACCACTCGGAATACGGCCGGCCGTCGCTTCCCTGCTCGGACGAGCCGCTGTGCACGTCGGTGATGCCGGAATCGGTCTGGTCGAGGCTCTGCACCGAATCGTCGGTCGTCGTGACCCAGGTGGTGTTGCTGTGGGTCATCGGATCATCGGGGATCGATTTCATGTACCCCGCAGTGACGAGATCATCCAGCGATTGCGGCGCTTTTTCCTTGTCGTTTGTATAAGCGTCGATCTGCTGGCGGATGACGTGGAGGTCTTCCTTGAGCACCGCCTCCTTGGCGGATTTGAGCGAGGAGATATAGTTCGGGATAGCAATCGTCGCGAGTACCCCGATGACGACCATGACGATCATCAGCTCGATCAGCGTAAAGCCGTCTTCGCCGCCGTGCTTCGCCGCCGTCGCCCTGTGCCGGATGCTATTCATCGCGTTTCCTAATTCTGGTCCTTGTCAATTCCGCCTTACAAATCCTTATACTTCTCGCCGTCGAGAGCGGTGCCTTCTGACTTGCTGTAGACGTCGAAGACATTCTGCCCGCCCCAGGAATCGCTGGTGGGGTCGTCCTGCATCGAACGCAGCCCCCACTCCGCTTTGCCTGTCATGGGGTCGACGGGAATCCTGCGTAGAAACTTGAGCTTCTTGCCCTGTACATCGACTCCATTGACCAGCGTGTCCAGGTCGGGCGGATAGTTCTGGCTGTCGACCTTGGTCTGAAAGGCGCCTTTGTCGGCGGCGTCTTTGTACTTGTCGATCGCGTCCCGCATCTGCCACAGGTCGTAACGCAGCTCGCGCTCTTTGGCGCGCTTGACCTCAAAGCGGGTCACCGGAACAGCAGCCGAGGCCAGAATCGCCAGAATCGCGACGGTCACAATCAATTCAACCAGAGTGAGGCCGCTTTCGGTGGAGAAGGGGCGCTGTTGCAGCCGCTCCAACCATTTCCCGAGACTGTCGCCCTTTGTCCTCATGCTGCCTACTGAATGTGGATGGTGGTGTTCGATCCGGTCACCGGCAGGGACTGCTGTGCGCTGTTCTTCGCTCCGGGCCGGCTAATGGCGATGGTGGCCTCACCCGGCGCCTTGGCCTGGAAGGTCATGATGCAGACCTGGCCGTTCCCGTTGACCCCGGCCACTCCCGGCGGCCGCGAGGCGGAGATGGCCACACCGCCGCTGCCGTCGTCGCGGTGAACCAATGCCACGGCCTGCCCATCTCCGCCGCCGAGATAATTTCCCGCATCCACGTTAATCAGGGTGAGTTTGTTCTGGTCGTACTGGATCTGCATCGGCACGGAGAAGATGTCGTGCCCGCCGCTCAGGTTAATCGAGACCTCAAAATTGCTGCCCACCTTCTGCGGCGTGGGTGGAGCAACCAGCTGCAGCGCCACGGGCAGGCCCGGGTTGGTGGCTGCTTCCTGATGCATGGCAGCGAGGGCATTGCCGGCGGCGACCGCTGCGGTTTGCCCGGTGACTCCACCATTGCCGGCATTGCTGGCGACATTGTTAGCCGCAGGCACCGCCGAAACCGGCACGTTCGCCTGGGGCGTGGCCCCGTCGCTGGCCGGCTTGCGGCGAATTTCAAATCCTCCGGTGGTGCCGGTGTCGATTGTTTCCAGGTTGAGCGGGGTCAAATCGGCCGCACGCACCACATGGGGAATCAGCAGGAAGACAATCTCGTCATCGATTTTGGTGGTCGAGATGGTGCTGAAGAGGTACTTGAGAAATGGAATTTCGCCAAGGCCCGGCCAGCCGCTGACACTCTTGTCTTTTTCGTCGTCGAGCAGCCCGCCGATCAGGTTGACCTCGCCTTCCTTGAGCCGGACGACTTGATCGACGCTGCGCTGGCTGATGATCGGCTCAGTGACGCCGCTGATTGTCGTGGAGCCGCTTTCGGACGAAATCTCGATCTTCAACTTAAGCGTGACATCGCGGTCATAGTGGATCGTCGGCTTCATATCGATATTGACACCGACGTCGATGTACTGGAACTGCGTCTGCACGGCGCCGATGCCGCCGAGCGCCGACCCGCCGACGCCGTTGGAGAACGAGCCGGTTGCAATGGGGATGCGCGAGCCGATCTTCAGCGTTGCCTGTTGGCCATCGGAGGCGCGAAGGCGCGGATTCTCAAGCACCTTGGTGTCGCTGTCGCTGAGCAGCAGGTTGGCCTGAGCCTGTCCGATGGTGACCGCGAAGTCGTTTGCGTTGAGGTGCGCGATATTATTCAGAGTCAGTTGATTGGTTGTTGTGCTTCCGGTGGTCGTAGTGGTCGTGGTCGAGGTCGAAGTGGCGGTCGTCGGGGTGGTAATGGTCACCGAGGCGGTCTGCGGCAGCTGGATGCCTATTTGCCGCATCAGGTTCTTGTTGACCTCAAGCACGGCGACATCGACGACGACCTCTGGGCGCGCCTTGTCGAGGTCGTTGACCAGTTTCTGGGCCAGAAGCAGTTCGTCGGGCGTGGCGCGCATGACGATGGCGTTCTGGCTCGGCACGCCGTAGATTTTCGCGTTGGTGAGCACGTTGCGGAGCGCGGTCGAGACGTCGTTCAAGTCGTTCTGCTGCGAGGCGTTGGAGAGATAGAAAGTCTGCACCGCCTGTTCGTCGAGCTCGGTGCGCTTGGCGCGGGTATTCGCGGCAACGAAGATAGTGTTGGGGGTGATGGGCCGCCAAAAGGTTCCGGAGATGGTGCCGATGATGTGCAGCGCGTCGTAGAGCGAGACGTTCGACAGATCTACTGGAATGCGCTTGCCGTTGTAATCGGGGTCGAAGAGAACGTTGATGCCGGCCAGTTTGCCCACGGTCTGGTAGATGATCTTGCTGTCTTCGACCGAGTGAATGGTGATCGGCTCATTCGAAATGGGGCGCAACTGGACAGGCGAGGACATTTCGCTCAGCTCGTTCAGCTCGCTCGGGCCCACCGACGTCTCCTGGCGCACCTCCGGCTTACCCATCGCCCGCTTCGTGGCGTCGATGTCCTGCTGGGCGAGCTCAAAGGAGGGATCGATCTCCAGCGCGTGCATGAACTCGGTAATCGCTCCGACAAAGTCGCCCTGGTCGCGCAGCTTCTCGCCACGCTTGGTATGCAGTGACGCGGCGGAAAACTTCAGCCGCTCGTAAGAGGTCTTATAGTGACCGTTTGTCGGGTCTTTTTGAAATGCCTTGAGGTAGTAGTTGTACGCGGTATCGATATCGTCCTTTGCCTCGGCTGCCTGACCGTTCTTAAAATCTTTGGAGGCCGATTCCGCGTGAGCTTTGGGGGCGGCGGCGAAGACAATCAGGAACGCCACACTCAGGACGGCGGACACTATCGATCGGGTGTCCGGAAATTTCTGACGACTCATACCACTCCACAATAAAGCCCACGACGGGGATATCCACGATGAGGATCGATTCCCGCCGGCGGCGCGAACCGCGCCGACTACGGGCTCATTCGGGTATTTCATACGGCGATGGGCTGGTAAGTCGCGCCCGAGCGCCGGACGGTTGCCGTTGTCGCAACCGCTAGTCGATGTTCCTGTTTTCACCACGCTTCGCTCCCCGAGTATAGCATCGGCGACCGGGCTGGTTTCGCCAACCGGTCCGCCCTCAAGGCAGCGTATCCTGCGTGCTAGCATTGAGATAGAGCCCTCGTTTCATGGCGCGCCAGTCTACACACACGGTGGGGCCGACCCCTTCGCAAGAACCGAAACCGCGCGACCCGGTGGCCTCGGGCGACCGTGACGCCGCAGTCAACCGCGCCGCCAGCCACAACTACTTCCTGCTGGACCGCTTCGAGGCTGGAGTCGCGCTGCGCGGCAGCGAGGTCAAGTCGATCCGCGAAGGCAAGGCCAACCTCAAGGACGCCTACGGGCTGCTCAAAGACGGCGAGGCCTTCCTGCTGAACGCCCATATCGGGCCTTATTCGCACGACAGTTCCCTGAATCATGATTCGCTGCGGACCCGTAAATTGTTGCTGCACAATACCGAAATCGAAAAGCTATTCGGACAGACGCAGTTGAAGGGATATACGCTCATCCCCACCCGGCTGTATTTTCGCAAGGGAAAGGTCAAATGCGAGCTGGCCGTCGCGAAGGGGAAACAGGACTGGGACAAGCGCGAAACCGAGAAACGGCGTGAGGCCGATCGCGAGGCGCGTGCGGCGATTGCGCATAGCAAGGGGAAATATGCGAAGTAAATCTGCGAACACAACACTGCCGGAGGGCGGTGAGCAAATCGCACGGAAGGAGACTGTCAAGAAGAAGGTGTGTACGGGGCCCGACCTCGCTGCGGCGTTGGCGAAGGTCCGGCTGACGCTGGGAGAGTCCAAGGCTTGGCGGCGCGATCTACGAGTTGCTCGAAAAGCGCTAATCCCTCCGACATACAAATGGGACTATTAGTAGTGGATTTTCATCGACAATCCCTCGGCGTCACGGCTGGTTGTTCCCAAGAACCTTGATTTTCCCTGGTAGTGCCGCAGCGCGGTCCAAGCTGCGGCAGCAGCATCGAGTAAATCGTCCGCAGCCACACCTGAATCCTTGGTCGTCAGGTGATGGTGGAGGCTCGGGAAGGACTGAACGAGGAGATTAGCTCTTTCAAGTTTCCCCGCCGACTTTTTCTTGCTATGTCCCATTGGAGTTCTCTGATTCATCGCCCAAAAACACAACTCCGGGTGCACTTCAAACGCCCATCCCTGAGCACACCCTCGCAAAGCATTGTCAACTTGTTCAATTTTCGGAATAATTCCCCACGACTGGAGGGTGAGCTTCTTACCTGTCTTCTTCCGGTTAATTTCGCTGCCTTCACTATAACTACTGGCTGACAGGGCGGCACGGCATGGTGCCGGGAATACGCTGTTGCTTCGCGGCTTGCCCAGCAATTCCCGCGCCTTCAAATCGCACTCACGTGGCCGGTCAATCAGGCCGATGGGAATGTCGATTCCAATCGAAACGAGGCCTTCAGGACGATCGCGGAGCATTTGCGCGAGGTTTCTCTCGACCCTCACAGAAGTGTCGGGATAAGGAGCTTCAGACGTGGTCGAGACCCCGAAGACAGTGAAGACTACCCAGCCTTTGCGACAACCATCGGCACCCGCAACAAACAATTGGTCTGTTTCCATCGAAACCAGAGTAAATTGCTTCGCGCAAAGGGCGATAAAATAGGTCTGTCCAAAGAACCAAACAAACGAGGAACATGAAAACCGAATTGAAATTCAGCGACGCCGCCGGCGTCGAGACCGAACTGCTGGTTGCTTTCGCCATCGACCACTCCACCTCCAAAGACAAAGACGCCAACCCTGAACTGGCCTTGCTGACCGGGGACTCGGCAGTGACGGCCGCAGCCGTGGCCGTGCTCACCTCGGGAGAATTCAAGGCCACCGCCAACGAGACACTGCTGCTTCACCACCCCACCGGACTCGCTGCGAAGCGTCTGCTGCTGGTTGGCCTCGGCAAGGCCAACAAAGTGAACGTCCACGACGTGCGCCGAGGCGCTGGGACGGCGGTTCGCTTTGCGAAGCCTCGGACCATACGCGAAGTTGCCATCGTTGTACCTGATTCTGAATTGCTGCCAGCGGGCCCGTGCGTTCGCGCTATCTCCGAAGGCGCGATCATCGCGGACTTCGATCCCGACATCTACCGCTCCGACCGCAAGGACCAAGGTGTCCACAGCGTGCAACTCCTCGCACCGCCCCCCGATACCTCGGACGAAAAATCCATCGCCGAACTCGCCCTTCAGGCGGGAACCATCCTCGCCGAATCGCAGAACTGGGCGCGTTCGCTGATCAACGAGCCGGGCAATGTGTTGCCTCCTACCGTCCTGGGCCAGCGCGCTGCAGAGATGGCAAAAGAAGTCGGCCTGAAGTGCGAGGTCTACTCCACCGAAAAGCTGCACGAGCTGAAGATGGGAGCATTCTGGGCAGTGGCGCAGGGCTCCGAACAGCCTCCGGCGCTGATCGTGACCACCTATGAACCCGAAGGCGCGCCTGCAGACGGGCCAGTCCTGGGCCTCATCGGTAAAGCAATCACCTTCGACACCGGCGGCATCTCCATCAAGCCCTCTGAAGGCATGGAGAAGATGAAGTACGACATGGCCGGCGGCGCGGCGATGCTGGGGGCGATGCGCGCAATTGCCCTGCTCAGGCCGAAGGTTAAGGTAATCAGCGTGGTCTGCTCTGCGGAAAACATGCCCTCCGGCAAGGCCTACCGGCCGGGCGATGTGGTTACCGCGATGTCCGGCAAAACGATCGAGGTGATGAACACCGATGCCGAGGGGCGCATGGTGCTCGCCGACGGCCTGCATTACGCCAAGCAACTGGGCGTGACCCATCTCATCGACGCCGCGACGCTCACCGGGGCGTGTGTAGTGGCGCTGGGCATGGTGAATGCGGGTGTCTTCTCCAACGACGATGAGGCTTATGGCCACTTCGTCGAGGCAACAAAGATTTCGGGCGACAAGTTCTGGCGGTTGCCGGAAGAAGACGAATACCGCGAGCAGATCAAGTCGCAGATCGCCGACATCATGAACACCGGCGGGAGCCGCTGGGGTGGCGCAACCACCGCAGCCATGTTCCTGAAAGAGTTCGTCGGCGAGACACCGTGGATTCACCTCGACATCGCCGGAGTGGCCTGGCTCGAAGAGCAGAAGCCCTGGATGGCGAAAGGGCCGACTGGCACTCCAGTACGCAGCCTAGTGGAGTGGGTTAAGAGCTACGCGGACGCCGAGTAAGCAGAAAGGGCGCGCCCACCTGGACGCGCCCCAACTCAACTCGGCTTAGGAACCTGTTTAGCCGGCCGCCCTCATGGGTGTGCCTCGGGAAAACTCCTCAAGAATCATCTTATTAAAGGCAGGAATGTCATTTGGATTGCGGCTGGTGATCATTCCCCTATCGGAGACGACCTCCTTATCCACCCAGTGCCCGCCGGCGTTGGCGATGTCGGTCTTCAAGGAGGGCCACGAGGTCAGTGTCCGCCCTTTGACAGCGTCGGCTTCGATCAGCATCCAGGGACCATGGCAGATGGCGGCCACGGGCTTTCCGGAATCGACGAAACTCTTCACGAACTGCACGACTTCCTTGTGGGTGCGCAGTTCGTCGGGATTCGCGACCCCTCCGGGCAGCATCAGATCGTCGTAATCCGCCGCCTTGACTTCTCCGATCGCTTTGTCGACGCGGATCGCGGGTCCAGCTTCGCCATGATTCGCTCCCCGGATCTGACCGGTTTTGAGCGAGATCACATGAACGGTGGCGCCCGCGTTTTCCAGCGCTTTCTTTGGTTCGGTCAACTCAACCGCTTCCACCCCATCGGTTGCGACAATCGCGATTTTCTTGCCGTTTAGGTTTGCCATTTACATCTCCTTTGCTATAAGAACGAAATCCTATTGCCAACGCCCGAGGGGGCGTATCGCAGTTGGGAAAAACCGCGATACGTTACCCGACCGGTATATGACCCGAGGATTTGTTCTATCTTGTTCGACTCTTCCAATGCGGGAGGCGTTGCCTGCCCCAGGAAATTCGCGGAGTGGAAAGAACGATGAAATTCCTATGAATCTCCGGCCAATCGGCCATCTCTCTGCCATGCTTAATACAACGAAGGATTGAGTATCCCCGGAGGAATAAGTGGCTACAACCATAAATCGAAATCGGTTAGCAATCAGTCTTGGACTCGCTATTGGTGGTGCTGTACTCGCGCTTGGCATCTCCGGCTGCAACTCCGGCGGTGGCGGATCAGAGAAAGTCAACATCACCGGCGCGGGAAGTTCGTTTGTCAATCCCGTCATGCAGCGTTGGATTCAGAGCTACTCGCAGGTGCACACCAATGTGCAGATCAACTATCAATCGGTAGGCAGCGGCGCCGGTATTCAGCAGGTGAAATCGGGCACGGTGGACTTTGGGGCATCGGACGCCCCGCTCAGCGACGCACAACTCGCCGGAATGAAGCCGGTCATTCAAATCCCCGAAAGCGCTGGCCCGGTGGTTATCACCTACAATCTGCCCGATTTGAAGCAGCCCCTGCAGATCTCAGGCGAGAACCTCGCCGACATTTTCCTGGGCAAGATCAAGACTTGGCATGATCCGGCTATCGTCAAGGACAACCCGGGCGTCAAGCTGCCCACTACGAATGTCGTCGTCGTCCACCGCGCCGACACCAGCGGCACGACCAATGCCTTCACCACCTACCTTGCCTCGGTCAGTCCCGAGTGGCAAAGCAAGATCGGGAAAGGCACCCAGGTCGCGTGGCCCGTTGGCCTTGGCGGCAAGGGTAGCGAAGGCGTGACCGGGCAGGTGCGGCAGACGCCGGGTGCGATCGGCTATGTCGAGCTCACCTTTGCGTCACAGAATAAGCTGCCGGTGGCATCGATCGGCAACCAGGCCCACAAGTACGTGGTTCCCGGTACGGCCAGCACCACGGCCGCGATTGCCGCGTTTGCCGACCAACTGACCAAGGACCCGCGCATCCCGATCGTCAATCCTCCGGCCTCGGCGCCCGACGCGTATCCAATTTCAACGCTGACCTTCCTCATCATCCCCAAGGACGGCGCCGACGCGGCGAAACGCTCGGCGATGAAGTCTTTCATCGAGTATGTGATCACCGATGGTCAGGCAGAGGCGGAAAAGCTCGAGTACGCGCCGCTGCCCGATGCCGTGAAGCAGTACAACACGCAGGTGCTGGGGCAGCTGACCACCAACGGCCAGCCGATCCAGTAGACAATCGCTGCCCCGGGGCCCGACCGGTTCGGAAATCGGGCTCCGGGGCAGCAGCTACTGCTGAGGTGGTGGATTTTGTTGCGGTTGAGGCTGTTGCGGCGTCGGCTTCTTGTCATTGCCCTTGCCGCCAAATAACTTGCTAAAGAAGCCGCGCTTCTTTTTTGGTGCGGTATCGTCGGCGACGGTTGGGCTCGGGCTTTGTCCGGCGCCAGGTGTTCCCGGTTGCGGCACCGCTGCGGCCTGAGGGGCCACGACGGTCGGATGGCTGCCCGCGGGGAGGGTCGGCATGGCGCTCTTATCGCCCAGGCCGAAGAGCTTCTGGAAGATGCTGCGCTGGTCGCCGTTGAGATGGTCGCAGGTATCGGTCGGCTCGGTGCCATCGAGGAAAGCGGCGGAATAGGTATCGTTCGGGCAGCTGGCATCGGCGAGCAGGTTGGTCGCTTTGTCGAGGGTAACGACAGTGACTCCGGCGGGCGGGATGAACTCCCGAGTGTCGGAGTATTGCGGGAGTTTGATTGCCGCCTTCATAAACTCCGCCCAGATCGGAGCGGCGGCGATCGCCCCGGTAAGCCTGTCTGGGAGTGCGGTATAGTCGTCGTTGCCGACCCATACAATGCAGATCAGATTGCTGGTGTAGCCGGCGAACCAGGCGTCGTGCGACGTCCCGGTCTTGCCAGCCGCCGGGGCCATGAATCCCAGCCGCCGTACCGCATAGCCGTAGCCGAAGTTCATCACACCTTCCATCATGTTCGTAGTGAGGTACGCGACGCGCGGATCGAGGATCGGCCTGGTGGTTGGGGTGTAGTCGTTCATCACATCGCCGTTGGGAGCGCGCACCGAGGCCAGCAGCCAGGGGTCGATCTTGATGCCGTTGTTGGCGAAGACGGTGTAGGCGCCGGCCATGTCGAGCGGCGAGGCGGTGTAGGTGCCGATCGCCACTGAGGGCGTGCCCTGCGCGGAGCGGATGCCCGACGAGCGCGCCAAAGACGCCACGTTGTTGAATCCGACCATCTGCGCCAACGAGATGGTCGCGTTGTTCAGCGAATGCGCCAGCGCATAGGTGGCCGTCACTTCGCCGTGATATTCATCCTTGTAATTGTGCGGGTCGTACTCCTGGTCGTTGCCAAAGGTGAAGGTGGTCGGCTCGTCATTGAGCATGGTGACCGGCGTGAAGAGCGCGTCTGTGCCCCCGTCGTCAAGTTTGATTCCAGCGACAGCGGCGTTAAACGCGCTGGCATAGACGAACGGCTTAAAAATGGAACCCGTGGGGCGCTTGGCGACCGCGTGGTCCAACTGGCTCTGGCCGTAGTTGCGCCCCCCGACCAGCGCCAGTACCTGCCCAGTGTGCGGGTTGAGCGCAACCAACGCAATCTGCGGATAGGTGATGTCGCCAGTGACCGTCACGGTACCGTCTTTATTCTTGTGGCTATGCTGCTTGAGCACCAGATCGTCGACGAGTTTGGCGCCGTACTGCACCGCATCGGTCGCCGCTCGCTGCAGGTCGGGATCGAGCGAAGTGTAGACCCGCAGTCCCTCATGATTGAAGCTGCCCTCGCCAAGCCTCTGGGTCAGTTCATCGCGCACCAGGTCCACGAAGTAGGGCGCTTGTCCGGCGTCCACGCCCGAGGGAGAGAGCTTCAGAGGCTCGGCCTTGGCCGCATCCGCCTGCGCCCGCGTGATCGACCCGGTATCGACCATAGTGTCGAGCACGAGGTTGCGCCGCTCCATCGCCCGTTCCGGGTGACGGTAGGGATTGAGGCGGCTGGGACTTTGGACCATCCCGGCAAGCAACGCGCACTCGGCGCGGTCGAGCTGGCGGACATCCTTGTTGAAGTAGGCCTGCGCAGCCTCGCCGAAACCATTGATAGCAAAGCTTCCCTGCTGGCCTAGCGGGATCTCATTCGCATACATCTGAAAGATCTGTTGCTTCTTGAAGCGGCTCTCGAGCTGATAGGTGATGACGATCTCGATGAGCTTGCGTTTGATGCGCTTCTCGGGCGAGAGAAAAAAGCCGCGCGCCAGCTGCATGGTCAGCGTCGACCCGCCTTCCATGTAGTTGTGACGATGGGTCAGATCGTTCTTGACTGCGCCGAGCAGGCGAATGTAGTTGACGCCACCGTGATCGAAGAAGCGCCGGTCCTCGATCGAAATGACGGCGTGGATGAGGTCCTGCGGAAGCTCGTCATAAGTCACCAAGCGGCGCTTGGTGCGGCTCTTTTCTTCGGAGAGACCGGTGATCAGCAGCGGCTCGAGTTCGAAGGCGTTCAGACTGACGTTGCCGTCGCCGGTGATCTGAGAGACGACACCGTTGGCGAAGCTGATTGTCGCGCCATCCTCGGAGTGGTATGACTCCGGGCCGGGATGAATGCTGATCGAGTCGCCGGCTCCCCCGGCATTCACCGAAAAATGGCCCATGGGCGACTCCTGCCCTGCGCCGTCTTCGCTGTATCCGGCGTCGCGCAGTTCCTGCGCCACCGAGTTCACGGTCAGCTTCTGTCCGGGACGCACTTCGGGCGGGGCACCGTAAATCTTGGCCGTGTTTTCAAAGAGAGGCTGAGTCAGACGTTGGTTGACGATGCTCTTGTATTTGAACCAGTAGAAGCCGAAGACGCCCATGCCCACGAGCAGCACTGTCCCCGCGCCAACCGCGACCGCCTTCAGGAGATTCAACTGCAGCTTGCTTAAGCCGCCGAATTTTAGTTTGACTGCCAATGCTTCCCTTTGACCTTATTGCCCAATATGACCTTATTACTCGATAAGCGCGGCGAGCAGTGTTGCAACCTCGCCGATCTCGACATCCTGGCTTGAGGAAGTCGAGCGCGTCACCAGTTCCACCTTGCCTTCAACGGCCTTCTTGCCGACGTTGATGCGGTATGGGATGCCGATCAGGTCGGCATCTTTGAATTTAACTCCGGCGCGCTCGTCGCGGTCATCGAGGATCACATCAAAGCCCGCAGCCTCAAGATCAGCTGCGATGCGCTCTCCAGTAGAGACGAGCGCGGCGTCGGTTGTGTTCGTGACCGTCACGACTACCTCGAAGGGTGCGATTGCAGGCGGCAGCCAGAATCCGTTCTTGTCATTGTTCTGCTCGATCGAGGCGGTCAAAATACGTTCGATGCCGATACCGTAGCAACCCATGATCGGCGTGACCTCTTTACCGCTTTCGTCGAGCACTCTGGCTCCCATCCGATCCGTATATCTGTCGCCTAGTTTGAAGATGTGTCCAACCTCCACCGCTTTAGCGACCGAGAGCTCCCCCCTGCATTTAGGGCAATGATCGCCCGGCTCCACAAGAAGCAGGTCAAGTACATCTCCCCTGTCACCATCCTCAACTGGTTCTTCAGGAGCCAATTGGCTCGGGAGCACAGTAAAGTTGACGCCCACAGCGAGGTTCATGAAATGCTTACCTGCCGTGTTGCCCCCAGCCACCATGTTTGTTCGACCCACGAGAGAACGGTCAAAGTAAAGCTGGGGCCTCTTCAAGCTGGTGCGCACTTGCCTGTAAAGAGGAAGGTCATAAGGGCCAAGAAAGCCGTGAGGAACGCCAAATATTTCTTCAACTTCCTCTGGCCTCATCATGCGCAGCTCCGCAGCAGCCGAAAACGATTTCTGGATATACCTTTCGAGTTTTGTTTCATTCAGTGACCTGTCGCCTGGAATGAAGGCGATAATCGGAACCTCTTGAATGCCGTTGACAGCCTGATATGTCGCTAAGAGTGCGACGGCCTTTATGATTTGATTTTGTCTAACGCCGAGATATTTCGACACCTCTGCTATGGTTCGAGCGTTGGGCGTAGGCCTTAGAACGGGCCTTCCATCATCTACTGGAGCCAAATCCTCCACTGGGTCTAGCTCTGTGGTTGCCTTTTCGACGTTCGCCGCATAGTCGCGATTAATACAAGTGGCGATCAAGTCTTCGCCCGCATCAGTTCTAGACATAAATTCGCGCGACTGCGAGCCACCCATCGCGCCGGAATCAGCCTCGACGGCAACATATTTCAAGCCGCAGCGGTCGAAAATCCGACGATAAGCGGCATCGTGCAGGTCGTAGCTCTTGTCCAGCCCGGCGGTGTCGATGTCGAAGCTGTAGCTGTCTTTCATGATGAACTGGCGGACGCGGAGCAGCCCCGACCTGGGCCGGGGTTCATCGCGGAACTTCGTCTGTATCTGATACCAGATCTGGGGCAGCTGCTTATAGCTGCGCAGCTCTTTGCGGGCGATATCGGTCATTACCTCTTCGTGAGTCATGCCCAGGCAGAGTTCAGCGCCTTTGCGGTCTTTGAGGCGAAACATGTTGTCGCCCATGACCGTCCAGCGGCCGCTCTCTTTCCATAACTCGCTGGGATGGATGGTTGGCAGCAGAAATTCCTGGCCGATTTTGTCCATCTCTTCGCGGACGATGGCGACGATCTTGTTGACCGACCGCTGGCCGAGGAGGAGATACGAATAGATTCCTGCGCCAAGCTGCCGAACGTAGCCGGCCCGCAGCAGAAATTTGTGGCTTGCGACCTCAGCGTCGGATGGCGCCTCGCGGAGGGTGGGGAGAAAAAGTTTCGACCAACGATGCATGTTTACCTGTACTTGCTTTCCTGCCGGAGCGGCTTTGTCGCCGCCTTCCGCCTCATCTTGAGCACAAGATTTCATTTTAGACGCTGGAGCCGTCCGACCTGCTCACCGGGTACCCATCCAGCCACCTCGTCAGTGACCTTGGGAGGGTGTATTCACACGCCATTCATCAAGGCGAGTATAGTTTTGCTTAGACTTACAGCCGAGATGCAACACGAATCCCTAACAATCAACGTCCGCGAGGGTAAATCGCCTGACACCCGAATTTTGACCTTTGAGGGCCCTATCATTTTGAGCGGCCTCTTTGCGTTCCAAGCTGAGTTGCGCAAGGAAAGTCCGCCGTTGACGATCCTCGACCTGAGCGGAGTACCCTATATGGACTCTTCGGGCATGGGTGCGATCATCAACTACTACATCTCGGCGCAGAAGAACGGCCGCAAGCTGGTCCTGGCCGGGGTCAACGAGCGGATTTACGCGTTGCTCGAGCTCACCAACACCCACAAGCTGCTGAAGCTGGTGCCTACGGTCGCCGACGCAGAGTAGATCGCGACAGTTGTAGCGCCCGTCTGGCGTTGTGGCTATTGGCTTCACTTCGTTGGAATCGCCGCCAATATCTCCGCGGCGCTGCTGCGGCCGCCGTGGAGCTTGCCGCTCATGACAAACAAGACTTCACCATCGCCATTGATCAGGAATGTCTACGGATAGGCGGTTTCGTTTGGAGCATCCCAGCGCAGCCCATACGCGTTGGTGAAGGAATAGCCCGGGTCGAGCAGCATTTCAAAAGAGGCGGGAAATTGAGCGTCTTTCAGGAATTCCTGCGCATGTCCGTCAAGATTCGACGGCGGCCCGGGATAGACGAAGACCACCCGATAACCCGCCTGCTGAAAAGCCGCCTCATTTTGAACGTAGTCGTGCACCTGGCGGGTGCAGAACGGGCATTGATAGCCCGGATAGCCGCGCAACACAACCAATACGACGGGACCGGTAGAAAGCACCGCGCTTAGCCGTACCCTCCTTCCCAGAACGTCTGCCAGCTCAAAATCGGGCGCTTTCTGCCCCACGGCGGGGGGAATGGCGGCGGCGAACGACGGCAAAGATAACGCGCCGGCGCAGAGGAGTAACAGAAGAAATCGGACCAACTTGGGCATGGGAATCTCCGGTGGTGACTTTCACGGCGAGGAATTCTCGGTGAAGAGACAGAAGTAAGACTCCGCCGAACCGCAGGAATTACAGGTCCGAGTTGAAGGCGATAGGAAATGCCACCAACCTAGGGCCTGTTAACACTATTGGGACGGCGGCGATGGGAGCCATTTTTTCGAGTTCTAGGAGAGAGGAGTGACGAATACCGGGTGTCTTCTAACGACGAGCGACAACGAAATCGGGATAATTGGCCCCGTCCCTTCGGGTTGCGGCGCAAATCGAGCCATACTTCGTTGCCGGCCTCGACTTTGGAACCACCAAAGCCGTTCGGCCAGCGCCTCGTCTGGCTCGATTTTCGCTCGCAACGCCGCTCGCCCCAACAGTGTTAACAGGCCCTAGAAGCCATCTCATAAATGTCTGAGCAGGATGAGGAGGCAAGCGAGTTGTGCGAAGCCGAGGAAGTTTTCGATCTTGTATTCCCATCGAGTGACGAGTCGGCGGAAGTTGTGCATCCAGGCGAAGAGCCGCTCCACCTTCCATCGTCTGCGGTAGCGGCGCAATTGCCTTCCGTCCTGGGTCTTTCGTTTGCGATTGCGGCGGTTGGGCGCGATCATTTCGATGCCGTACTCGTCGGCCATCTGCTCGTCCAGGGCGGCCGAGTCATAGGCCTTGTCGCCGATCAGCCGCATGGGCAGCTGGTCGAGGAAGCATCCGGCAAGAACAGCTTCCACAAGCTGGCACTCGGCATGCGAAGCGCCTTCGACAGATACGGCGAGGGGAAGACCGTCGCCAGCGGCGATAGCGACGATCTTGGTGCCCTTGCCGCGCCGCGTAGGACCGACTGCGAAGCCCCCTTTTTGGCGCTTGCGAAGGTTGCATCCACAAACGCTTCGTCCAGATTGAGCTTGCCTCGTTCGTGCAGATGCGTGGCCAGCAAACGCAGCGCCCGCTCCAACCTGCCGTCATGGATCCACGACTGAAACCGGCGGTGGCAGGTCTGGTGGGGAGGATACTTCTCTGGCATTTCGGCCCACTGCGCGCCCGTGCCCAGAACCCAAAGCACGCCGTTCAGCACGGCCCGCGTGTCATGCCACGGGCGTCCTCGCTTGTCCGCCCGCCGCGCCGGACGCAACACCGGCTCCAACAATTCCCATTGTTCCTCTGTCAGTTCCCAACGGCCTGCCATCCAAGTCCGCAGAGATGCCTTGAGCTACTCAAGTCTCACAGAAAACTGCACCAAAAAGGTTTATGAGATGGGTTCTAGAGAGCTCCCGTCTCCCACAGGTCGTGCAGATGGACCACTCCCAGGACTTCTCGCCCACCGGCGACCACTACCAGCGAGGTGATCTTGGCCTCTTCCATAATGCCCAGCGCTCGAATCGCGAGTTCCTCGGCCGCAATCGTTCTGGGGGATCGGTTCATGGCGTCACCCGCGGTTTTTGCGAGCGCAGCCGCACCATCCCGCTCCAGCAGCCGGCGGAGATCGCCATCGCTGATCAGACCGACCAGTTTGCCGGATTCGATCACCGTCGTCATGCCGAGCCGCTTCTTCGACATTTCGTAGATAACATCGTGCATCGGGGTCCCCGGCGCAACCTGGGGAATGCTATCTCCCGAGTGCATCAACTCGCGGACCCGGGCCAGCTTACGGCCAAGCTTGCCCCCTGGATGCAGGTCGGCGAAATCCTCGGTACGAAAGCCCTTGCGTTGCGAAACGGCAATCGCAAGCGCATCGCCCAGCGCCAGCATAGCTGTGGTCGATGCGGTTGGGGCTAATCCCAGGCCGCACGCCTCTCGCGAGACCGAGCAGTCGAGCACCACATCGCTTGCCAGGGCGAGGGTCGAGTGAAGATTGCAGCAAAAACCGATCAACGCATCGCCGACCCGCTTGAGGGTAACAAGAAGCCGCAGGATCTCTTCGGTTTCGCCGCTTGCCGAGAGCGCGATGACCACGTCCCCGGCAGCCAGTCCGCCGATGTCGCCGTGAACAGCCTCGCCGGGATGCAGAAAGAGCGCCGGAGTTCCGGTGGAACTGAGCGTCGCGGCGATCTTCTGCGCGATGATCCCGCTCTTGCCCATCCCGGTCGCGACCACTCGGCCGCGGTTTTCGCCGCACTTCAAAACCAATTCGACGGCGCGATCGAAGTCGGCGGCCATGGGCCCATCCAGCCGCCCGGCCAGGGCTTCGAGCGCGGCAGCTTCAATCCGAACGAGTTGGGCGGCATTGAGTTCGTTCATCGCAAACAACTGATGCTACCAGACCGAGGCGGAAACCTTCCCCAGCTTATAGAATCAAAGTCACATGGCAAGGAAAACAATCGTTGCGTTCGTCATGATCGCGGCCCTTGGGCTGATGGTCTGGTCGGGGTTCAAGGAATATCAGCGCCGCAAGCAAGAGGCCGCCTTGTTGCACGCGCCGCAGGTAGTGCTGGTGCCCGACGGACAGGCTCCTCCAGCGGCGACTCCGGATGGCAGCGGGACCGCCGAAGCCCAACCTCAACCCCTCAAGGGCAAACCGGCGCCGGCATTCACCCTCCTCGACCTGGACGGAAAGAAAGTCTCGCTCGCCGACTACAAAGGCCGCCCGGTGCTGCTGAACTTCTGGGCCACCTGGTGCGGCCCTTGCAAGGTTGAAATCCCATGGATCATCAAGCTCCGCGACCAATACAAGTCGCAGGGGTTTGAAGTGCTGGGCATCGAATCCGACAACTACGACACCGACCCGAAGGCCTACGCTGCGTATAAGGCTGGCGTGGAGAAGTCAGCGAAGGCGCTCGGCGTCGATTACCCGGTGCTACTCGACGGCGACTCGATCTCCGAGCCGTATGGAGGCCTCGATGGCCTGCCCAATTCTTTTTATATCGACCGTAACGGCATTATCACTACTCAGATAGTCGGCCTTGCGGACCGCGACGAGATCGAGGCCAATATCAAGAAGATCATCGCCAGCGAGGTGAAATAAAGCGATGCGTCGTCATATGGCTGCTTATTTGATTCTGCTCTGCAGTTGTGCGGGCCTGGCTCAGGATTTTTCCGGCGCAGGCTCGGCGGAGTCAAAGTCCACTAAGGGAATGGTAACTTATCTCTTCCCCGAACAGGTCTCGATTCCAGCGCAGAAACCGACTACCGTCGATCTCCACTTCCGTGTGGCTGATGGCCTGCACATCAACTCCCATACGCCGCGCGAGAAGAGTTTGATTGCTACAAATCTCGCCGTGGCGGAGACGAGCGCGCTGAAGGTCACCGGCGTTGATTTCCCTGCCGGAGTTGACTACGCCTTCGCCTTCTACCCCAGCGAAAAACTCAGCGTGTACACCGGCGAATTCACCCTGAAGGCGCATCTGACCGCGCCAGCGGGAAACTATTTGCTGCAAGGGCTTCTACGATACCAGGCCTGCGACTCGAAGTCGTGCTTCCCGCCGAAGACGATTCCCGTTGCTGTGGATGTCATCGCAAAATGAACCCAGCGACACCCTGGCAATTTCGCTATGAGCTAACACGCACCCTCAAGGTTGGACGGTGACCAGGACCAGGGCATCGGGAGTCAGTTCAACTGTAAGGCTCCCGTTTCGCAACCGCCGCTCTTCGGGCGCTCCCAGCGCCGTCTCGTGGTTCAGTTCGTCCACTTGTTTCTCAGTCGGATCCAGCGGCTTGCCCATCACCGCGTAATGCGGCAGCACATTTCCATGTGTCTGGTTCAACGAATTCGAGCGTTGCTCTGGCATCGGGCGCGACACCGTGAATCACAAGTTCCATCGTGTGAGTGCTTCCCTGTTGCCCCGGATCGACGAGGTTCCATGCGGCGATCGCCAGCGCGCCGGAACTCGTTTTCGTCGCAATCATATTTTTCGAAACAGATGCGATCCGCCTGTCACCCAATTTGTGTAGCAATGCAAATGCGAAGAAGCTCGGCTTGTTGATACCGCCCTTAGCGCGAAGTCCGAACTGGCCCATGAACGGCTCCGGTATCGGACCACCCTCCTCAAAGACATCGGAAAAAGTCCAGAAGGAAAGCGCGTCAACCTTGCCATCGCACTCCCTCACCGTGTTCGCCAGAGCTGGCCCCACGTAGATGGTGTCGCGCGATCCGCCCTGGCCTGGCACGTTCCATTCCGTCCAGTACAGCGGCAACTCAGGCATGGCCGATGCCTTGATCTCACCCCTCACCTTTTCAACTGCGCGGCAGACACGGTCATCCATCGGGATGTCTTCATTCGTGCCAAAAAGGTCCTCGACGGTGTCATCTCCATAGCCGTGAGTCGAGACAAAATCGACTGGAACATGATTGTCCGCCACATGTTTCACGAAATCCGTGACCCACGCGGCCGCAGCCGTCGCTGGGCCCCCAACCCGCAACCGAGGGTTTACCTTCTTTAAATCGCGCGCCGTATGGTCGTAGAGATCGAAGTAGGAGCGCTGCCGCGGAATCCCATTCCAGAAATCGATGTTCGGCTCATTCCACACTTCGAAATACCATTGGGATACTTCCTCAATGCCATACCGGTTGACCAGGTGCTGCGCGAAGTGGGTCATCAGATCGTCCCACCGTTCCATACTCTTTGGCGGGGACACATTCTGCTTGTACCAGAAGGGATGCAGCGCATCCGGATTGAACGCCAGCTTCTTCGGCATGAAGCTGATCTCGACAAACGGTCGCACTCCGTTCTTCAGCAGGCCGTCGTATATCTGGTTAACATACGCGAAGTTGTAGACGGGATTTCCGTGCTCATCCTCGTTGTACACACCCAGTTCGTCATGCAAAATGGCATGAAATCGCACGTATTCGAAGCCGGTAATCTGCTTCACCGCGCGCAGGTCGTCTCGGTAACTCTCGCGAAGAGTCAGTGCCGCTCGTCCTGAGCCAAACATCTTCTCCCAGAAGTGAGGAAACGGGGTCGTTTGCGCCTGCGCATCAATTTCGACTCGTTCCGGTACCTGTGCCCTCGCGCTTTGAAGGCTAACGACGAGCAGCACCGCGAACCAATACACCCAGCACGCCCTTGGTCTCGTTTTCATATCGACTTCGATGCAATCGGGATGCGATAACTGCGAAAAATCGTCCTTAACTCAAACCTTGGGCGACCATCACAATCTCTCCGGCCGCTTTAAGCCGGCCAACGACTCGATCCTTGCCCAGGGCCGCCATCACCGCAAACAAGCTCGGAGCTACTCCCTGCCCAGTCAACGCTACCCGCGATCCGTTAATCAGGCCGCCGGCCTTGATTCCCTTCTCTTCGGCGAAGGCCCGCAAGACCTGCTCGGTCGAAGCCTCCGTGAATTCCTCCGCAGTCTCGTATCGCGTGCCCAACTCCGCAAGCAACAGCGGCAAAGTCTCGTCCTTTAAAAACTTCGCCACCGCGCCGGTATCGAATTCAAACTCATCGCAGAAATACGCCTTGAACGCAAGCGTAAAATCCTTCAGGTTTCGCGCTCGGGGCTTAAGCAGGTCGATAGTAGAGAGAATTTCCTCGGTCGTGCGATTCGGCTCAAATCCTGCTTTAGCCCATTCATCTTCGATCAAAGGAAGCAGCTTTTCCGAGGAATAGGCACGAATATATTCGGTGTTAAACCAGGCCAGCTTGTCGTTATCGAAGACCGCATTCGACTTAGAAATGCCGTCCAGCGAGAAAAGTTGAATCAGCTCCTCCGAGCTAAATATCTCGCGATCTTTTTCCGCCGCCTGCGGAGTCCAGCCCAACAGCGCAAGAAAATTCCGGAAAGCCTCGGGCACAATGCCCATCTCCTTGTAGGAGATCACGCTGGTCGCACCATGTCGCTTGGAGAGGCGCGTCTTGTCCGGCCCCAGGATTAGTGGCACATGCGCAAAGACCGGCAAAGGCGCGCCGAGGGCAAGATACTGCAAGACCTGCTTGGGTGTATTCGAGATATGGTCGGCGCCGCGAATGATGTGCGTCAGCCGCATATCCATATCGTCGGCGACGACACTGAGATGATAGGTCGGGATCCCGTCGGAGCGTAGCAGTACGAAGTCTTCGATTTCGCTGTTGGCGAATTCGATCTTGCCAAAGACGGCGTCGTCGAAGCTCGTCGATCCGCCTTCGGGTACCGCAAAGCGAATCGCGGCAGTCAAACCACCCGCGCGCTTCGCCGCAACCTCATCTGGCGTAAGCCGGCGACAGCGGCGATCGTACATCGGCGGACGCCCGGCTGCGGCGGCCTCCGCCCGCCGTGCTTCCAACTCTTCCTTGGTGCAGAAACATGGGTAGGCATTCCCGCTGGCGACGATCTTCTCGGCCGCTACCTTGTACAGATCAAGCCGCGTCGACTGAAAGAATGGGCCCTCATCCCAATCCAGGCCGAGCCAGGTCATCCCTTCGAGGATGCCGCCGACCATCTCTTCCGAGGAGCGTTCGAAATCGGTGTCTTCAATGCGGAGGATGAGCGTGCCGCCGGTATGACGGGCGAAAAACCAGTTGAAAAGCGCCGTCCGGGCGCCGCCGACGTGCAGGTAGCCGGTGGGTGACGGAGCGAAACGAACTCGTGGTGCTGGGTGGGTCTCTGCCATGATCGGTGTCAATTTCCGATGCTAGCAGCAATGAGAAGCGAGTCAACCTGCGCCAGACTACATCTGAGGCGGAAAGGCTTGAGGCGGATGCTGAGTCACCGACCATGGCCCTACCGGCACCACCTTCCACGGCGAGAAGGCGATCACGTAAAGAATGATGATGTTGGCCACCGGCACAAACATCAGTACGGCAAGCCACGGACTGAAACCCGCCTTTTTGAAGATAAACCAGAACGGAATGACCAGGATGACATTGGCGATCAACCCGAAAAGAATCATCGGGATCATAAGCGCGGACATCATGTGGGTGGGATCGATGCTTGAGTCCATAAAGCCTCCTAGTAGGGATTTGCCAAAGCTAACCTATCCGCTACGAGAGGAGCAACCCGCTTCGGATGGATCGTCAGGTAATGTCTTCGGTGTCGAATGCCGGAACCACAGTCCGCCGTTTGGGCACGCCATGCACGGTGCTGACCAGGTTCTCGACCACGTCTTCGAGCTGCCGCTGGCTCTCGATGACCGCGGTCATGCTCTTCAGCCCCTCAGGATCTTCGACCTTCTCAAGCAGCACTACGGCCTGCGCCTGGGCAACGTGGTCCAGGTTCAGCCCCTCGGGGGTCTTGGCCTTGACGCCGACACAGCTGGGCTCGACATCGAGCATGTCGGCGATGCGTTCGCGCATCTCGTGGGCGATGGGCCGGATCTTCGGCGCGACCAGAATCAGCGTCGTATCCACATTGATAATGCGGTAACCGGCGTTCTGTATCTCTTCCAGCGCCAGGTTGAGGAAGATCGAGGAGTCGGCGTCTTTCCAGCGGGGATCGCCGGGCGGGAAAAAGCTGCCGATGTCTCCTGCGGAGACCGCGCCCAACAGCGCGTCAGTGATCGCGTGGAGCAGCACGTCGCCGTCGGAGTGCCCGGCCAGGCCCTCGGGGTGTTCAATATGCAATCCGCCGATGCGGAGCGGCACGCCCGGCTTGAATTCATGTGAGTCCCAGCCACAACCGATTCTCAGGCTCATTGTCTTTTCTCTATCTTCGTTGTGTTCTGTTTGCGCCTTCAGGCCTTGTCGAATCTTACCGCGAACCGCGCCGATTCGAGACGCTAGCTTCGCGAAGCACGCTCAGCTGCGTGTTTTCTCCCGCTGCGAGAGGAAAAACTCGGCAAGGTCGAGGTCGCCCTGCTGGGTAATCTTAAGGTTTTCGATCGTTCCCGGCACCACAGCGACCTGCAAGCCGGCCCGCTCGACGATGGAGGACTCATCGGTGCCGACAAAGCCGTCGGCCTCGGCCTCCGCATAGGCGCGCCGCAACAAGCCGAGGCGAAAGCCCTGCGGTGTCTGCGCCAGCACCACGTATTCGCGCGGAATGGTCGAGGTGATGATCGCGCCATGGGCGGTGCGCTCGACCTGCTTGATGGTGTCGACGGCGGGCACCGCAACGATGGCCGCTCCTTGCTTTTCGACCGCCTCGATAGTGCGGGCGATTACGGCTGCGGGAATAAGCGGACGCACAGCGTCGTGGACCAGCACGATATCGTCTTCGTCGCCCTCGACGGCCACCAAGGCGTGGCAAACACTCGCCTGGCGGCTGTCTCCACCCTCGATGATGTGAATTGGGGGCGCCTGCGTGGAACCGCCGAGGCCATGGGCTTCGAGCAGCGCCTTCAGCCGCGGAATCTCCGGCTTGCGCACGGCAATGTAGACGGCGGCGACCGAGGGCAGCTCGGTAAAAGCGCGCAAAGTGTGAATCAGGATCGGCGTCCCGCGCAATTCGAGGAATTGCTTGGGAGCGCCGGCGGCCATTCGCGTGCCCAGTCCGGCGGCCGGAAGGATGACATGAACGCGCATAGAAGATGGAGTATACAAGGATTCCTTCTAACCAAGAACCTCTGCCCGATGAGAGCACTCGACGAGAAGCTGGCCTAAACGACCTGGCGTTGTGCACTACGATGACAGCAGAGATGAAATCAGCGACCCCGCTTCCGGCCCTGCAATCCAGCCTCTTCCATCCCGGGATGAGGGTCGCAGTCGCCTGCTCGGGTGGCGCGGACTCGGTCGCGTTGCTTCGCACCCTGCTGGATCGACGGAACGAACTCGGACTGGTGCTGTCCGTCGCGCATTTGAACCATGGAATTCGCGGTGCGGAGGCCGATGTTGACGCGGCCTTCGTAGAAGCTCTGGCCGGCAAGTTCGACCTTCCCTTCCACCTGCGGCGAGCCGACACCCCTGCGGCGGCTGAACTTAACCGCCAGGGGTTGGAAGAGACCGCGCGTTCGCTGCGCTACGCCTGGTTTTGGGAGCTGCTGGCCCAGGGACATGCGGACGCCATGGTCACCGCCCATACCCTCGACGACCAGGCGGAGACCGTGCTGCATCGGCTCCTGCGCGGGGCGTGGACGGAAGGGCTGGGCGGCATTTTTCCTGTTTTGGAACCTGAATCCAAGACATCATATAGACCAGCTAAGCCGCTGATTTTACGCCCACTTCTATCCACGACCCGCCGCGACATCGAGACATATCTACGGACGATCCAGCAGCCCTGGCGGGAAGACTCCACCAACTGCGACACCGCTTATACCCGCAATCGCCTGCGGCATGAACTGATTCCCATGCTGGCCGAATATAACCCCGGCATTCAGAATCAGCTGGCCCATCTCGCCGCCCTCGCCCGCGACGAGGAGACATACTGGCAGGGCGAACTTGTGCGCCTGCTGCCGTCCCTGCTGCTCCCCGGCAAGGCAGTCCGCGGCGGAGGCCGAGCCACGGACACACTTCGCGGGGCTGATTCCCTTGCCATCGAGATCGAACGGCTTCGGGCGTTGCACCCGGCGCTGCGAAGACGAGTGCTTCGCGCCGCAGCTGATCGGCTCGGGTGCTTGCTTGATTTCAATAACACCGAACGAATTCTCGACCTGTGCGGTTTTGCGGGATCCGAGGTTGCGGATCCGGCCCGTCCCAGCGTTAAGTTACAGATGGAAAAGGGACTTCGCGCGGAACGAACTCCGCGCGAATTGAGGCTTTTCCGAACAGAAGCAGAACCGCCAAATGCCGGCAGCGAAGACGTCCATTCAGTTGAATACAGGCTGCCGATTCCGGGAACCGTCGACGCCCCTGCCTTTGGCCTGCGGCTGGAAGCCACCCTGGGCCACCAAACAGAGGCTTCCCTGCCAGAAGCGCGTCTTCGCGCCAGCCGGCCGAGTGACAGAGTGGCGTTACGGCACAGCCGTTCGCGGCTAAAGATTAAGGAAGCCCTGCAGCGGGCGCGGCTGCCAGTCTCGGCGATCTGTCCTGTGTTGGAATGGCAGGGCGAAATCGTCTGGATGCCTGGGGTGGCGATTGAATCCAGCGTGGCCCAATCCTTCGTTCTGACCGTAAGATCGGCGCCCCTGGAGCAGGCCGCGGAGGAACCAGCCGGGAAGCAACCGAAGTAACTTACTTTCCACCCCCTTAAAACTCGTCCGTCGAGTTCCTGAACGGCAGCTTTCAGGGAGTAGAATATGGGAAGCGATTGCGACTTGGATAGTTTGGGCGGGCTTCGCCGGCGCGAAGGACATCTCATAAGTAGGTTCGTGTTTTGCTACTTCTCAGCGAAAGTGGCGTCTAACACTTAATATGGACAAAAGCCGACGACAGCGCGGCGCTCCGGTAAAACAAATCTTTTAGGCTGACGCGGGTAGAATCGAGGTTTTTACGTGAATTCAACGGTCAAGACAATCATCTTCTGGGTGTTTATCTTCGCCTGCCTGGTGCTGTTGTGGCAGGTCTTCCAGAAGTCGGGCGGCATGGGGAAAGACACTGAAATCCCCTACTCGCAGTTTCTGCAGGACGCACAATCGGGTGCGATCAGCGACGTCACCCTCGTCGAAAACGAAATCCACGGCCATATGAAGGCCGACAAGAGCCAGTTCCACACCGTCGCCCCGGCCAACGACCCTGAGCTCTACACCGCGCTGCGCGAGGGTAAGGTCTCGATGACCGTCAAGCCCAACTCGGGCAATGGCTGGCTGAATATCCTGATCCAGTTCTCGCCGGTCATCATCATCGGCGCGCTGTGGTTCTTTATGCTGCGCCAGATGCAAAGCGGCGGCAACAAGGCCATGTCGTTCGGCAAGAGCCGCGCCCGGCTGCTGTCGATGCAGCAGAAAAAGGTCACGTTTAAGGACGTTGCCGGCGTCGATGAAGCCAAGGAGGAGCTGAAAGAGATCATCGAATTCCTGCGCGAGGCGCAGAAATTCCAGAAGCTCGGCGGCCGCATTCCCAAGGGCGTGCTGCTCGTCGGACCTCCCGGAACCGGCAAGACCCTGTTGGCGCGCGCCGTTGCCGGCGAGGCCAATGTTCCCTTCTTCTCGATCTCCGGCTCGGACTTCGTCGAGATGTTCGTCGGCGTCGGCGCAAGCCGCGTCCGCGACCTCTTTGAGCAGGGCAAGAAGAACGCTCCCTGCATCATCTTCATCGACGAGATCGACGCCGTCGGTCGCCATCGCGGCGCAGGTCTTGGTGGCGGGCACGATGAGCGTGAACAGACCCTGAACCAGCTGCTGGTCGAGATGGACGGCTTCGAGTCTAACGATGGAGTCATCCTCGTCGCGGCCACTAACCGGCCCGACGTGCTCGATCCGGCGCTGCTTCGCCCGGGTCGCTTCGACCGACGCGTAGTTGTAGGACGCCCCGACGTTCGTGGCCGCGAAGAGGTGCTTCGCGTTCACGCCAAGAAGGTTCCGCTCTCCGACGACGTCAACCTGAACGTTCTGGCTCGTGGCACACCGGGATTCTCAGGCGCCGACTTGGCCAACATGGTCAACGAAGCCGCGCTGAGCGCCGCCCGCATGAACCGCAAGGCAGTCTTCATGGAAGACTTTGAGACCGCCAAGGACAAGGTCATGATGGGCGCGGAGCGCAAATCGATGCTGCTCTCGGAAGACGACAAACGCGACACCGCCTACCACGAGGCCGGTCACGTGCTCGTCGCCGCCAAGCGCGATCACGCAGACCCGCTGCACAAGGTCACCATCATTCCCCGCGGCATGGCTCTGGGCGTCACCATGCAGCTGCCTGAGGAAGACAAGCATACCGTCACCAAAGATTATCTGGAGACTCAGCTTGCGATTCTGATGGGCGGCCGCTGCGCTGAAGAAATCTTCATGAAGCGCAAGACGACCGGCGCCGGCAACGACATCGAGCGCTCGACCGACCTCGCCCGCAAGATGGTTTGCGAGTACGGCATGAGCTCGATGGGACCGCTGACCTTTGGCAAGAAGGAAGAGCAGATATTCCTCGGACGCGAAATCTCGCAGCACCGCGATTTTTCCGAGGAGACCGCCCGCCAGATCGATGCCGAGGTCCGCAAGATGATCGACGAGGCCTACAAGTCGGCCTACGATATCCTCGACCAGAACCACGACATCATGCACCGCATGGCTGCGGCCCTGCTGGAGCGTGAGACCCTCGACGCCGACGACATCAAGAAGATCATTGACGGGCAGGAGCTGCCACCGATGAAGTCGCTGGGTGGCCCCGGTGGTCCGACCGGCGTCGCCGAAGTTCAGCAGGTTCTGCGCCCCGAGGGCGGCCGCGGTACGGGCTTCCCCGAAGGCAGCCCATCGCCTGCTTAGACTGAATCTGAGCTAACTTAAGAAGGGCAGCCTGAATGGCTGCCCTTCTCTTGTCAGGAGCGACGCTTCTTATGGCCCTACGCGCAGTTATCTTCGATTACGGAATGGTTCTCAGCAGCGCCGCCGATCCTGAAGTACATCACGATCTGATCCGGCTCTTCGGCGCTCCTGCAGAGGACTTCGAGCGCGAATACTGGACCTTCCGCCACGCCTACGACTCCGGGGAATTCGATGGCGCTGGTTATTGGCGCCGCTGCGCGCAAGCCGCGGGGGTGACGCTGACCGATGAACAAATCCGGCAGCTCATCGCCACTGACATCCGCATGTGGAGCAACCTCAATCAAACCATGGTCGATTGGGCGGTGATGATCAGCAAATCAGGCTTCAAAACCGGCATCCTCTCCAACATTCCCTTCGAAATCGCCGACGTCTTCAAGGAAATCGACTGGGTCAAGGGTTTCACCCACAACACGTGGTCGTGTTATCTCCGCATGGCCAAGCCCGACCCGGCCATCTACCACCATGTGATCGATGCGCTGCAAGTCCGTCCCGAAGAGGCGCTGTTTCTCGACGATCGGCAAGAGAACGTACTCTCAGCCGAGGCCGTTGGGCTGCAAGGCATCATCTTCCGCAGCGTTCCGCAATTGCAGCAGGAGCTGGAGACGTGCGGACTGGTTGGCGTTTTGCCTCCGCTGCACGCCGTACCCGCATCAGTACTCTGATTTATCTCTGCGTTCCTGCGACAATAGTTGTGTCGATGCAAATCAAGTCCGCGACGTTTCTTGCTGCCCTGCTCGTGCTCACCGGTTGCGGTTACCACACCGCCAACTCGGCGGCACACCTGCCGGACACCACCCACACTGTAGCCGTCCCTGTCTTTGAAAATGCGACCCAGTCGTACCACACCGAGCTGGCTTTTACCCAGGCGGTCATTCGCGAGCTGACCAGTCGAACAAAGTACACCATCGTCAACTCCGAGGGGCCCACTAACGCCGACGCCGACGCGACTATCCACGGTAAGATCACCACTTTCACGATCATCCCTCTCACTTACAATTCGCAGACCGGCCAGTCGGCGAGTTACCTGGTGACGGTGACCGCGATGGTCCACGTCAACGACCGCAACGGACGCCTGCTCTACGAAAACAACCACTACACCTTCCGCCAGCAGTACCAGACGACGACAGATCTGACCACATTCATCCAGGAAGACCCGTCAGCGGTCGCCCGGCTCTCTCAAGACTTTGCGCAGTCGCTGGTCAGCGATATGCTGGAGTCCTTCTAGATGACCGCCACGCCAACTCGATGGGGCGCGGGCTTCGCCTCGACCGAACGCTTTCTCGCCGAAATCGACGCGGCCCAAGACGCATCAACGCCCGGAGGCGCTCTGCGGCCCGGCTACATCCTCGCCGGCGACGAAACCTTCCTTTACGAACGCTGCCGCCGCGCCGTGATTCAAGCCTTTGTAGCGCCGGAGATGCGCGATTTCTGCCTCTCTGACCTCGACCTGGCCGAGACGAACATTTTCGAAGCGCTCGACCGCGCGCAGACGCCATCGTTGATGGCACCGTTTCAAGTCATCTTTATCCGCAATCTGAAGACGCTCTACGCCCGCGGCGCGAAGAAGGGAGAGTTCGCCGCTATCGATAGCTACTTCCGCTCGCCCAACCCGCAGGCGCTGGTATTGTTTGTGGCCGACCACATCCGCATCTCCTCTGACCCGCGCCGCATGGACCTGCAGGACAAAGACCGCTTCGACCGCATCCGCGAGACGCTTGGAGACTGGTGTGGCATGGTCGAGCTCGCCCGCGTCGACGAGAACGACGCTATCCGCTGGCTCATGGCTGAGGCTGAAAAGCAACAGGTCCGCTTCGACTCCGACGCCGCGCGCGAACTCGCTGACGCGCTCGGCGCCGATATGATGCTCATCGCCAGCGAATTCGAAAAGCTGCTCCTCTACGCAGGCGGCCCATTACCGGAAGGCATGCGACGCATCACTCTTGGGGACGTGGAAACCATGGTCCTCGCCGCCAAGCAGCGCTCGCTCTACGAGCTGACCGACGCCATCTCGGCCAAAGACAAGCCCCGAGCGCTGATGTTGCTGCAAGGGCTACTCAACGCCTCTGATGGCGGCGAAGACTCGGCCATCGGCCATCTTTACATGCTCGCCCGCACCTACCGCCAGATGGCCGTCATCCTCGAGAAGAACGTGCGTGACTCGCGCGCAATATGGCAGGCGCTCTGGCAGGGCTTTCGCATGCCTCCTTTCGCCGCCGAGGACCTCATTCGCCAGGCCCGCCGCTACAAATCCCGCCACGAACTCACCCGCGCCCTCCGCCTGATCGCTCGCGCCGATCTTGAGCTGCGCTCCTCACCTCCAGATAAGCGGCTGGTGCTCGAACGGCTGGTTTTGGAGTTAGCTAGCGAGCCGCGTGCTGCATCGTCTTTTGAGATTTCGGCCCAATACGCGATGGAGTGGTAAGGGACCTGCGGTTTCTTCCACGCTGCCGCAACTCCCGGCCCTCGCCGTGTATCTTATGAGTCGCCGATGAACTTCCCCCTTTCAGCACTCATCGCGGTGACCACTGCCTTCCTCGCGACCGTTCCCGCGCTCGCCCAGGAGAAGACCCAGCCCCAGGTCATCGTCAACCTCAAGCCGCTCGGCGCAGCGCCCGACCTCTTCAACGATCAGAGTGACTCGAAATACCAGATGCGGGGAGTCATCAACGCCTTCTGGCCGGATGACGATCATATCGCCGTCGCTTTCAGCACCAACCGCCGTTGGAGCAGCACACAAAAGCCGGAACCACTGCACGTTCGGCTGATCGTCTTCGATCTGCAAGGCAAACAACTCTACAGCCGGGATTGGGAATTTCGCGCCGAGGGCCCCGATGGAGCGATGACCCTTGAACTTGCTACTGGCCCGGACAACTCGATCTTGGCGATTCACCAGTCGAACTCAGCGGGCAAGATTCCCGATGGCGACTTCGTGCAAGTGCTTAACGCCGACACCTCGCTCAGGCAGGACTTTTACGTGCCCGCGACCAGCGTCTGGGTACCCTCCGTCACGCCTGATGCGGGGCTGGTGCTCGAAACTTACTACGCTAACAAGCACTCCTCGCTCACCTGGTGGAGCGGCAAACCGCTCAAGCCGGGCCCAAAACTCGATCTTCCGCCGGGCAAGGAAGAGACGCTCGCCGGCCCTCCGGGCCTCGCCGCGCGAGCCGACTGTGCGAACTCGACCCTCTGCTTCGGCGTTCGCGTCTATCATCCGGAAACGACGCGTCCGGACAAGCCCGCGTGGTACTACTCCCTTCCGTCGCCGGAGTTGGTGCCGTTGCCGCGCGTCTTTCTGAACCCCACCGCGCTGTTGGTCGAGTTGCGAGACCCGGACAAGAAGCAGAGCCAGCTCACCGTCATTCGCCCCGACGCACCGCCCATGCCGCTGCCAGCTATGCCTCACGGGATGCAAGTGGTTGGCGTCACTAGCGTTTCCAGCGACGGCGCGCGCTTCTCTATTACCGGGGCGGGTGAAGTCGGTATTTGCGGACTCTTCGATATCTGGTGCAACCAGCGAGGGCAGACGCTGGTGATCGACGTTCACGCTAACCGAATTGTCTTCCAGCAGCAGATTTCCGCAGCCGGAGGGACGTCAAGCTTATCGCCGGACGGCAAACACCTGGTGATCTTTGATCGAGATAAGCTGACGGTTTATGCATTACCGTAGCCCTCCGTTCTTGTGCCGCTTCAATTGACGCGTTCTGCGCAGATGGCGCGGAGGCGGCTTCCCAAATGATCGGCCGCCGCCGCGCCCGGTGCTATGCTTCCAAAAACTTCGCCAGCTTGTTGAACGCGCTGTTCCAGCCCTGGTCGTGGCCGTTCGCGGATTGTGGCGTGAGGAACTTGTCATGAGTAAAGTCCATCAGCGTGCCGCCACCATCGGCGTCGCTCAGCCGCACCGTCACCACGCTCTCCTCACCCGGCGCCCAGTCGGCGTTCCAGGTGAAGCGCACCAGCGAATATGGGTCGACATCGAGATAAACGCCCCACGATGCGCCAGTCACCTCGACCGGCTTGTCCTCCGGCGACCTGGGATGCGGGGTCCCGCGTACCACCACGCGGTGCTCACCGCCCGGCCGTGGATCGGAATGGGCCTCAAGGACCTCGAAGCCCTCAGGGCCGCGCCATTGCAGCATTTGCTCTGGCTTGGTCCACGCGTTGAAGACCCGCTCGCGAGGAGCGCGGAAGACGCGGCTAATATAAACCGACAATGGCTCCTCGCTTAGATCAGCGGGGGCTCCTGCATATTGCATCTGGGTTGTGCTCATGGTTCTTCCCCTTCGAGATATTTCTCAAGTTTGTCGAACTGCTGGTTCCAGTAACGCGAATAGAATGCGATCCATTCCTCCGCAGGTTTGAGCGATTTTGCTTTGAGTCGCACGATGTGAAAACTCCCTCTGCGCTCGCGCGCGATGAGCTCCGCGCTTTCCAATACTTTGAGGTGCTTGGAGACCGCGGCAAGCGACATCTTATGCGGGCGCGCGATCTGTCCCACCGTTTTCTCGCTGGACGTCAGGCCGCGAAGAATCTGGCGCCTGGTCGGGTCGGCGAGTGCGTGAAATACGGAATCGAGCCGCGCAGTCGATGACTTAACCATGTGGTTGAATGTAAACCCAGACCTGAAGACTGTCAACCATTTAGTTAAATGAACCTTCGCGAGAGTGGCGACTACTCCAGAACACCCTCCGCATCCACCCCACCCCGCGAAGTCAGCAACACCGCCGCGGCAATGATCAACGCGCCGCCAACCCATGTGAGCGGACCCAGGCGGTCGCCCATCAGCTTGACGCCAAGCGCCGAACCCAGCGCGGGCTCTATATTGAGAAAGACTCCGGCGCGCGAGGCGGGCACGTGGTGGATGCCCCAGTTCCATAGCAGCGTGGTCGTGGCCGTGCACAGGATGCCGCTCGCCGCCAGCGCCAGCCAGACGTTGAGGCTGATGCCGCGCACTGGAGGCGCTCCGTCGACGACCAGCACCCATGCCGCCATCATCGCGGTGCCTGAGAAGACGCCATACGCAGTAATCACCAGTGGCGAATGGCGCTTCATCAGGTTTTGGTTGATTAAGATCCAGCCCAGCGCGACGAACATGGACGCGACGACGAGCAGGTCTCCGGTGAGGCTGGAGGTGTTTGCCGCCTGCGTCTGGATATGCGCCCCGCCCACTCCACTGAAGACGATAAGTCCCACCCCGACGGTCGAACCGAAGAGCGCGGCCCACCCAATCTTGTCGAGCCGCTCGTGTGCGAAGAGGTGCGCGCCCACCGCAAGGATCACCGGCATGGTTCCCACCATGAGGCATGCGTGGGAGACGTTGGTCAGCTTGAGCCCCCAGAACTGCATAAGGAACTGCACCGGAACGCCGAGGAAGGAGGCCAGCAGCAGTGCGCGCCACTCCGCCGCTCTCAGCCCCGCGGTATCGCGGCCGGACTTGCGCAGAAGGATCGGCAGCAAACCCAGACAGGCAAAGAGAAAACGGTAGAACACCATGTGGCCGACGCCCATCTCGCGCAGCGCGATCTTGCCGAAATAGAAACCGGTGCTCCACAGGCATCCCGCAGCCGCGCATGCCGCAAAACCAAGCGCCGTCCGGTTGCGCGATATCGGTGTTGGGACCATCTCTCCAATGTCGCACACTCGAGCGCTCAGAATGAGGAGGAACGCTTTCTCTTGCGCCCCACCCCTCAACCCGATAGCGTAACAATCACAATGAATCTCAACCATGAAGAAGCAGAGGCGCTGCAACTCGCGGCCACGCGCGCAGCGGAAAACGCCTACGCCCCGTACTCCGGATTCCGCGTCGGGGCCGGGCTGCTACTCGATGATGGCTCAACTGTCACTGGCTGCAACGTCGAGAATATGTCGTACGGGCTTACGATCTGCGCAGAGAGATCGGCTCTGGTGCGGGCGGTTAGCGAGAAGGGTGCCGGCATCCGCGTGAAAGCGATCGCGGTCACTAACCTGAACCATGCCGCTAGCCCTCCCTGTGGAGCCTGTCGCCAGGTGCTGAGCGAGTTTGTCACCCACGACGCAACTATCTCGTTCCCATCGGAAGCCGGCACCGAAAGCCTTCCCTTCGCTACGCTGATGCCCTTCGCCTTCCGGCTAAAGCCTCCTGCTCCATCCGATGTGGAGCCTGCCTAACGATGCACATCGTTGACATCATCCGCAAGAAACGCGACGGCGGCGAGTTGAGCAAAGCGGAGATTCAATTCGTCGTCGCGGGCGCGGCGTTGCAGACGAGACCAGAGATGCCGCAATGCATCTCCGAGCCCCAACTCGCGGCTTGGCTGATGGCCGCGTTCATTCGCGGACTGAGTGCAGCCGAACTGCACGCTCTGACCACCGCGATGCGCTTTTCGGGTGAGACCTTCGATCCGTCCCCGCTGGGCAAGTTCGCGGTTGACAAGCATTCGACAGGAGGCGTCGGCGACAGCACCTCCTTCATCGTCGCGCCGATCGTAGCCGCCGCGGGGCTGGCCATCCCGATGATCAGCGGGCGCGCTCTCGGTCATACTGGAGGCACGCTGGACAAGCTGGACAGCATCCCCGGCTACCGCACCCAGCTCTCGCTCGATCAAATGATGCGCGTATTGGAGCAGACCGGGTCCACACTGGTTGGGCAGACCAAGAACCTCGTGCCTGCCGACCGCGTGCTCTATGCAATGCGCGACCACATTGGCGCCGTTGAAAGCCCTTACCTGATCTGCGCCTCGATCATGAGCAAGAAGTTGGCTGCTGGACTCAATGGCCTCGTCCTCGATGTAAAGACCGGCTCCGGGGCTTTTCTCAAACGGAAGGAAGACGCGCTATATCTCGCCTCGTTGATGGTGCAAACCGGAGATGCCTCGGGAACCAGGACAGTCGCCGTGCTCACCGACATGAATCAGCCGCTGGGCCGCTTCTCCGGAAACTGGGTCGAAATATGGGAGGCCGTCGATATCCTCAGCGGCAAGCGCCATCCACTCTGCGACGACATTCTGGAAATCTCGCTGACCCTTGCCGGCTGGATGCTGCACATCGGAGGCAAAGCAGAGTCTCCGAAGACTGGCTGGCATCTTGCCGAGGAATTGCTGCACTCCGGCGCGGCACTGCACAACTTCAAGACCATGGTGAAAGCACAGGGCGGCGATGTCGGCGTGCTGCATGATCCCGCAGCCTTCCACACGCCCAAGGCAACCAAGACCTTCGTCGCCACTCGCGCTGGCTTTCTTTCGAAGATCGATTGCGAGAAAGTGGGTTGGGCGGTGCAGCGCCTCGGCGCCGGCCGCGAGAAAGCGGGCGAACCCGTGGAACCGCACGCCGGCATCGAGATGCACGTAAAGCTCGGCGCGCGCATCGCGCCGCGTCAACCGCTGGTGACAATGTTCGCCGCCGATCCAGAGAAACTTATCGAACCGGAGAATCTGCTGCGCGAGGCGCTGGCGATTACAGGCGAACGAGGCATCGTTCCGCCATTAGTGTACGAATATGTAACCGCGGAGAATGCAAATAGATTTTCCTGAACCTCGGCAATACAAGGAGACGCCCTTGGCTAGATTCACCGGAGTACTCGGATTGCTCACCATGCTGCTCCTCGCATGGCTCTTCTCGACCGACCGCCGCGCGATCCGCTGGCGCACCGTGCTCTGGGGACTTGGACTGCAACTCGTCTTTGCCGTGCTGGTGATGCGATTCACCTTCGGCGAGCGCGTGCTTGCGGCTGCCGGGGACGGTGTTACTCGAATGCTCAACAACGCCTTCGCCGGCTCGTCCTTCGTCTTTGGCGAACTCGGCAAGCAGCATTCATCCTTAGGTTCGATCGTTGCGTTTCAGGTGCTGCCGACGATCATTTTCATCTCGGCGCTCTTTGCCGTGCTCTACCACATCGGCGTGATGCAAATCGTCATCAAAGGCTTCGCGTGGATCATGCAGCGCACCATGCGCATCAGCGGCGCTGAGAGCCTCAACGTCGCCGCCAGCATCTTCATGGGGCAGACTGAAGCTCCACTCACCATCCGGCCATTCCTGGTTACGTTAACTCGCTCAGAGCTGATGACCATCATGACCAGCGGGATGGCCCACGTCTCGGGCGGCATCATGGCAGCCTATATTCTGTCGGGCATTGAGGCGAAGCATCTCCTCGCAGCAGTGATCATGACCGCGCCAGGCACGATCCTGGTGGCCAAGATGCTTGTTCCCGAAACGGAGACGCCAGCCACGATGGGCGTGGTGCATGTCCCCAAGAGCGAAGAGCACAAGAACGAAAATCTTCTCGGTGCCATCGCCCGAGGCACCATCGACGGCGGCCAGCTTGCGTTCAATGTTGCGATTATGCTGATCTCGTTCATCGCGCTCATATCCCTCTTGAACGCCATCTTTGGCGGCATGCATAACTGGCTCGGCGGCCATCACATTCCCTTCCCCTCGACCATCAATGCGGTGCTGGGAGCGATCTTCGCGCCCATCGCGTGGCTGATTGGCATTCCCTGGCATGACGCACCGCTGGTCGGCAATTTGCTCGGCACCCGCACCATCATCAACGAAGTGGTCGCATACTCTCTGCTCGGGCAGCAGAAGGCGATGCTCGATCCGCGGTCCTTCACCATCGCTACCTTTGCGCTGTGCGGATTTGCTAATCTGAGTTCGATCGGCATCCAGATCGGCGGCATTGGAGCGCTGATTCCGGAGCGGCGCCATGAGCTGGCGCAGCTCGGCCTGCGCGCTATGCTCGCCGGAACCATGGCCAACCTCATGTCGGCATCAATTGTCGGCATTTTGATTTAGGATTCGACTCAAGGAGCGAGAGAGTGCCATCCGAAATCTTCGATAAATCCGCCGTCGCCGCCGAGTTCGTTCGCTCCCGCATGCCGGTCACACCGAAGATCGCCGTCATTCTTGGCTCAGGTCTGGGCCCTTTCGCTTATCACGTAGAACACTCGATCTCGATTCCCTTCACGGATATCCCTCATTTCCCCAAGCCCAGCGTCGTCGGGCATAGCGGGCTGCTGGTCATCGGCAGGCTGCACGGCACGCCGATCGTGGTAATGCAGGGACGGGTGCATTATTACGAGGGCTACCCGGCCTCCGAGGTGATATTCCCCCTCAGAGTGTTGAAGCAGCTTGGAATTGAGACTCTGATTGTCACCAATGCCGCAGGAGGCATCCGCGAAGGCCTGCAACGGGGCCAGCTCGTGCTCATCTCCAACCACATCAATTTCACCGGCACCAACCCGCTGATTGGGAAGAACGAGTCCAAGTTTGGCGAGCGCTTCTTCGACATGACCGAGCCTTACTCGGCGCGTCTGCGTGACCTCGCAAAGACGGCGTCAAAGAAACACGGTTTCTCCCTTTCGGAGGGCGTGTACATCGCGGTCTCCGGGCCAAGCTTCGAGACTGCGGCGGAGATTCGCGCCTTCCGCATCCTCGGCGCCGACCTGGTGGGGATGTCCACCGTGCACGAGGTGATCGTCGCACGGCACATGGGCATGGAGGTTCTGGGTATCTCCTGCGTCACCAATCTGGCCGCAGGAATTCAGGGCAAGCCACTCGACCACTACGAAGTCCTCGAGACCGGAATTCACGTGCAGCAGAGGTTTGCGGAATTTCTTACTACCTTCGTGGGCATGGCCGTCAAGAAGTAGGCGCGCGTTCCGATCATGACCGATTTCGCCCAAGACGAATCCGCGATCCGCGACCAGCTCACGCGGATCAATGAAGCCTGGCAGCATCATCGCGGCGATGCTATGACCGGCGTCCTAAGCGAATGCTTCGCGAGTGATGTGGTTATGCGCGGGCCGGGGTTCTCTCTCGCAGGTAAAGGTCGCGAAGCCGCGGTCCAGAGTTACGTTAACTTCACGAGTCAGGCAGAGATAAAGGTCTTCACTGCCGAAGATCCCACCATCGACGTGGCCGCAGATACCGCCGTCGCGCAATATCAATGGCAGATGACCTATGTCCTTGCTGGGCAGGAATATACCGAGCAAGGACATGACCTGTTTGTCTTCTCCCGCATCGACGGTAGTTGGCTGGTCGTCTGGCGGGCGCTGCTATCATCTTGAAAAAGTTTGCCGCTTGTAGGAAATCTGCGGAATGGCTGGAACGCACGTCACAGGTCAGTGGCCCAGTTTACGATGCCGGGCAGTTCGCGGATTTGCTGGAACGCTCGATCGTTTGTCACCAGGATTGCACCCACGGTGATCGCGTGAGCCGCAATAAGCATGTCCAAACTCTCGAGCCTTTTTCCGGATGACTCTTGTCTCACCCTCAGCTCGCCGTAAGTGACAGCCTCCGAGCTGCCCCAGGGCAGAATCTGAAGTTTCGCGAGAAAACCCTCGATCGCAGAGCGTCGCAGACTGTCAGCGGGCATTTTGGCGAGGCCATATCGCACCTCAGCCTCAGTGATTGCAGAGATGCAACCTATCTCGTTAGGCTTAAGGCCGGCTAGCGCCATTCGTGCCGCGCGCGACTTGCCTTTCACGATATAGCTAACCATATTCGTGTCGAGCATGTACCGATGGGTCACAGTTCTTCGCGGTATGGCGGCCGCCCCTGATCTCGGTCGCTAAGAAAGTTGTCGGGAATTCCGGCCTCATCGAGGGCCGCGTAAATCTCCCGCCAATCGCCGGGTGCCTGCGACAAAATCAAGTCGCCGCTTTGAGGATCGCGACGGATATAAACCTCGTCGGTCGCAAAGCGATAGGCCGCAGGAATTCTCACCGCCTGGCTTCTTCCACTCATGAAGACTCGCGCTTTCTCAATCTGTGCCATAGTGAGCCCCTCTGCTATATATCATGATATACATCACGCAGATCATCAAGCCAGCGGCTTCGCGACCTCTACTACACCGAGTGGATCGAAAGTGCGAAGCCTGTTCCCGATACGCGAGATTGTCATTCCGACCAGAGCGTAGCGAAGTGGAAGATCTGCGCTTCCAACCAGCCTTCATACTCAGCCGAATTCGCCTGCCCTAACCCATCCAAAAATTAACAATTCCCCTGTAAATACGCGGCTTTGGTTGATATCATAGATGAGCTATGACAACGAAAAAGGAACTACTCACACAACCCATTCAACACATCGACATCAAGCAGCACAATGTGGTCGCGCTGGTCGATGCAATGCAGCATATGGCGTTCAGCTCTCGTGACCTCTACCGGGCGGCCTCCATCTATGAGCGCATGCTGCGCGACACCGACTGCGGCGTCATTCTCTGCCTTGCCGGCTCCATGGTTTCGGCCGGCCTGAAGCAGGTCTTCATCGACCTGCTGCGCAACAACATGGTCGACGCCATCGTCTCGACCGGCGCCAACATCGTCGATCAGGACTTCTTCGAGGCGCTTGGCTACAAACACTGGATCGCCGACGACCTCTACAAGTCCGGCACTCAGGACAACGAGCTCCGCGAGCTCATGATCGACCGCATCTACGACACCATGATCAACGAGGAAGAGCTCCGCGACTGCGACGCAATCACCGGCGAGATCGCCGACTCGCTCGACCCGCGGCCCTACAGTTCGCGCGAGTTCATCCGCGCCATGGGCGCTTATCTTGAGAACCACGGCAAGACCCCGGAAAAAGGCGGCGTCGACTCGATTGTCTACGCGGCCTACCAGCTCGATATTCCGATCTTCTGCCCCGCCTTCAGCGATTGCTCGGCCGGCTTCGGGTTGGTGATGCACCAGCACAAGCGCGGCGACAAGCCTAAGCTCTCGATTGACTCCGCCAAGGACTTCTACGAGATCACCCAGCTCAAGATCGCCAACCGCACCACCGGCCTCTTCATGCTGGGCGGCGGCGTGCCCAAGAACTTCGCCCAGGACATCGTCGTCGCCGCTGAGATTCTCACCGAAGACGCGCCGATGCACAAGTACGCAATCCAGGTCACGGTCGCCGACGTTCGCGACGGCGCGCTCTCATCGAGCACACTCAAGGAAGCCAGCTCCTGGGGCAAGGTCGACACCACCTATGAGCAGATGGTCTATAGCGAAGCCACATTGGCAGTACCGCTCATCGCCGGCTACGCCTATCACAAGAAGGCCTACCAAGCGCGCAAGGCGCGCCGCTGGGCAACCCTGCTTGAGCCCGTTACCGCTTGACTGCGACGGTAGGCGTCAGGCGTCGAAAGCCCGTTTCCCACCTTTGCCGGAAGAACACCGGCAAAGGTGGGTATCCTGCATTCTTAATATTCCCCTAGGTAGGCTACGGCTTGGTGGGCACGGTTAGTGATGTAGCCGTGATATGCACCGGGAAGATCTGCCATAGTTGTCCCTTGTTGGCGGGAACCATCCAATCGCCGTTGGAGGCAGCCGCGGGAGTCTGCTGCTGGATAACCGCATCCGGACCCGTTCCAGATGCTGCCAGGACGAGGCCGCTGGCCTTGTTGACGACCATGTAGTAGTCTCCGGTTGCCGTCAGCGGCGGAGAGGCGCAATTGACCGGTATATCGCCGCAGTTCCCGGCGGTCATGATGTCCCACTCCTGGTTGGCGTTGGTTCCGGTGATCGCGATCGGCTCGGCGGTTTGGGGATTTTCCACCACTGGACTGCCGGGTGTGGTGGATCCATTCGCATCGACGACGTTGACTCCGTGTCTTTGGTCCATATTGACGATCTGGAAATAACCGTCCCCCAGATGGTCCATCGGAGTTGGGTAGACGGCCTCGTTCAGTTCCGCGTCGCCCCCTTGAGCAAGAATCTGCCACTGTTGCTGGAGACCCGTGACCCCGGCATCGAACCCGGTGCGCAGCGGAGCGCCACCGGTCTTCGGCGGCACGAACGCCGGACCGGCCGCTTCCAGGATGCGTCCGTTGGCCGCATTCACGAACTTGTACGTGAGCGTGGGATCCACTTTGCCGCCAAGCGCCAGCATCGACGGCAAAACCGCGTTGTCGAGATAACTCCCGGTTGCGTAGGAGTAGTCGAAGAGTCCGAGTGCGGCGTTGACCCAGTACGCGTAGACGCCATTAGCCCAGACGCCTCCGGCCCCGGGAATTGGCGACGCCTCGCAAGCCCAGCAGTCCATGCCCATGCCAAGGTTGTTGGGCGCGTTCTTTTCTACTTTATTGAGGTTGACAAAGTATTGACGCTCGTGGGCTCTGGAACCGTCAAAGGGCGTCAACTGGCTCCCATACCAGTCGTCTGTCGGGCTTCCCCCAGGCGTGTATTCCACGCCATCCTCGGCGGTGAAGACGGGAATTTCAAGCTCAGTCGTCTCGGTGGCGACGTTCGCCTCTTCGACGTGCTGGCCTTTGGCCGGGTCTCCGACACAGCTGGTCATGCCTTGAGAGCCGCACGGCTGCCAGTCGAACTGCGCCTGCGTCATAGGCCCGTGCCAGCCGGGGTAGTAGCTCTGGCAGATGTTGTCGAACGGGAATTCCGTAATACTGCGTCGCGGTGGTGAAGAACGTCTGCAGATCAGGGTTGCCGTCGATGTCGATGCAGCGCAGCGGCGGCGGTATTGGGGGACCGAGAGCTGGATCGGATGAGGCATCGACAATTGCCTGCATGGCGGCTATCTGAATTGCCGCGAAGTTGGCAAAGTTGGCGTCTGACGTTCCGGCGGTGTTGGGAGTGGCGTTGGTGCCGGCGGGCAGAAGTCCGCCGCTGCCGGTGGTGGTGAACATGCCGTCGTTGACCTCGTTTCCCATGGCGACCATGTCCGGCATGGCGCCGTTTGCCCGAAACAGCTCGATCTCCTGCTTGATGTAGTTGTACATAAGCCCAGGCGTTGGCGGGGCCCCAGCCAACTCAGCGATCGTCTTGCCGGCCCAAAGCCCCGGTGTGTCGGAGGTGTTATAGCCGTCGTAGAACAAACAAAGAAAGACCGCCATGCCGAGGTCCTTCGCGCGCTTGGCCAGGTTGACGGCGGCCCAGTCCGTCTGCGCGTAATTCCCGCTGCCGCCGTCCGTCGTGACCGGCACCACTTGGTTTACCGCCGTCGTGGGGAATGTGGTCGATGTACCCGCGGGCAAAGTGTAGTTGTTATACGGGCCATTGGACATCGAGAAGCTGACGCTTCCGTGCACCACCGTGGTGCTGATCGAGGCCGGGCGAAGGCGGATCGCGTTCATCCCGCCGTTCTTGAAGATTTGCAGCATGTCCTGCCCGGGCAGATAAGCGTCATGCCACCAGGGGAGATTGCCGGGATTCTCGGCGACGCGGTCATATTCCTCCTTCACCGCGGTGCTCATGTCGTTTCCCCGCCAATACGTTGGCCGAAACAACCACCGTTGGCCTTGACTAGGCGCCCCGAAAAGCGGCGACTGGGCCGTCGTTTCGCCCGGGCCGGGACTGGGGACATCCAGCGCGAGCCCGGTGCCGGCGTTGACGATCGTGTTGTATCCGTTAGTCGTATAGCGGAAGGACCATTCCTGGGTCGGCGCATTGACGGCGCATGGCTGCTGCACAGTGGCGACCTTGTCTCTAAAGGCCGGCGAGCTGTCCAGGCATAACCCGCTGGAAATATTGCTTATTTTCCAATTGCCGTCCGGCGCCTTGGTCATCGCCCATCTTTGGCTCAGGCTGGTGAAACTGCGGGTCGTTTGGATCACGGAATTGCTGCCTGCCTTCGCACCGCTGTCGAGATCCAGTTGCAAACCCGAAAGCTGATTGATGAGGTAATAAGTTTCGCCGTTGATCGGACTGGGATCGACTGGCTCCGGGGGTTGAGTGACTTGCGCGAGCGCTGTACCCGCCCCCGCAAGAACCGCAAACATCAGGGTTGATCGCAACATGGTCGTGACTCCTTTAGACAAAGGCCACTTTCCTGTCTCTGCCGGCTTGGGCTGGCGTATGCGCTGACGCCAGGCCGAATTGTCCGTGGATCCCGGGAACGATCGAGGTTGACTTCCACTCCTGGGCGACCGGGCCGGGGCGATATATTCGCTTACATCTTTAGGAGATGTACACGCTTACATTTTTGGGAGAAATAGGCAACGCCTTCCAGCCAAAGAAATACTCGGACGGACTTATAATTCCTCGCGTTCGAGTTTGTCAAGGGTGGGGCCGGAGTACAGCTAGAGGAAGAATGCCAACGCATGGTAAGTCATAGGTTCGCTAGACCATTCGGGACTTCGACAAGAGTCAAGATCGCTGAATGATGCAGGTCCTTCGACTGCGTTTGGCGCAAGAAACGCGCCAAACTTGGTACTGTCTGAAAAGAATTAAGACAGTGTCCCAAACTTCGCTCAAGATGACAAATTTGTTTTTTTAAGGAACTTCAGAGAAACCGCGCTAAAGCAACTTCATCGCCTCCGGGTCCCATTTCACAATGGTTCCCTTGTCATAGCTCAAATTGCTGAGCAGAGCCGCGCCAGCTGCTCGATAGCCGAAAACCGCATCTTCGACGACTGGTTGGCGGGTTCTAACCGAGTTGAAGAAGTTGTGGAAATGGTCGTAGCTGTCGCTATATCCGGGGGGTGCCTGGTACCTTTCGGTCGCCGCCGGAGGGGCGCCTTCAAAGTGGGTCGGCGGATACTTGGCGTTGTATTCGGCTAGGATTTGCTTCTGCATCGCCTCCGTAAAGGTGCCAATGGTGTAGCCGGGGGCCTCTTCTCGCGGCGTGCGGGTGACGGTAACTCCGTTGCCTCCGATCTCCATCTGGCCTTCCGACCCGCTAAAGAGCAACCCCTCGCTCTCCGAGCCTCCATCGACGAAATTGACGCGCAGACTCAGGTTGAAGTCGGGATAGTCGAACAACGCCAGCATCACGTCGGGAACATTGCGGCCGTCCTTCCAAAAGCGCAGACCGCCGGTCGCCATGCCCCGCGAAGGCCCTATTGAGTTCGTGATGAAGTGCGTGCCGCTGAAGAGATGCACGAAGAGGTCGCCAGCCACGCCGCTGCCGTAGGCCTTCCATTTCCGCCACTGGAAGAACTGTTCAGCATTGAAAGGAATCTGCGGCGCGGTGCCGAGAAAGCGCGGCCAGTCGCAGGTCTCAGTCGAGGCATCTAGCGGGACGGTGTAGTTCCAGGCGCCGATCGACGAGTTGCGGTCCCAGTGCGCGGTGACCATGTTGAGCTGGCCGATCGCGCCCGATGCGAGCAGTTCCTTGGCCTTGGCATAGATAATCGAGCTGACGCGCTGGCTGCCGACTTGAAGGATGCGTTTGGTCTCGCGCGAGGTCGCGATCATCTCCGGCCCGTCGGAGTAGAGATGGATCATCGGCTTCTCGCAATAAACGTCTTTGCCCGCCTTCATCGCATCGACAGAGGCCTGTTTGTGCCAGTGGTCGGGTGTGCCGATAATCACCGCGTCGATGTCTTTGCGCGCCAGTATCTCGCTATAGTCGCGCGTGGTGAAAATATCCGCGCCCCAAAGTTCCTTGCTGTGATCGAGCCGACCCTGGTAGCAATCAGCGACAGCGACCAGCTTCACGCCCGGGACTTCGAGCGCCACCTTGGTGTCGCCCATCCCCTGGCCACCCGCGCCGATAAGGGCAATCTGGATGTTGTTATTGGCTGCGACGGGAGCTGCCGACGCTTGCTCTGGGCTGACGGCGGCCAGCATATGCATCTTGCTTCCGGCGAAGCTACCCGCTGCCGCGATCGTTGCTCCCTGTAGAAATGTTCTGCGATTCAGTCTCTGCACAATTCCCTCTCAAATCATCGAGTGTATTCCATTTGGAATCCCGCGGGTTAGATGCCCAGGTCGCTTAAGTCTTCTTTGGACCAGTCGATATCTGACTGCTGCTCAAACCCGGTCAAGTGGCTCACGAGGTCACGCAGGCGGTCCGCGCTTGCGCCGACATCATTGAGAATGGCCGCCGCGTGAAAGGAGTCTGTGGTCATGAGAGCGAGCAACAAATGCTCCGTCCGAACGAGTGCGCTGCCGTGAGTCGCGGCCAGCGCATCTGCCTGTTCGAACGCGCGCTTGGCGTCGTCGCTGAGGGGCATATCTACTGAGATCGGCATTGGCGCCGAAGGCTCGTGCCCTGCCGTTGCACGCTCGCGCACCACATCCAGAGTCATGTGCGGAGCGATCGCGCTGATCGTGACAGGATCGGTGCGCATCGCCCCCAAGAGCAAGTGCTCCGTGTCGATGGATTCCGCGCCGACGCGGCCCGCCTCTACGCGTGCGAACATGATCGCGATCTTGGCCGCACGGGAATAGTTCTCAAACACGTTAACCTCCGCCTCACCACCGTTTCTGATGCTTGGCATCGGCGCGGCGCCCATTCACAGAGTCTACCGCGCCATTCGCAAAATCTCGCACTGGGCAACTCCGCCCACATCCCCTGTCAGCACAACCGCCGCGTTGGCGCTAATATATTCCTTGCCTTGCGAACAGCTTTCGCGCGTATCCCTACTCCGGAGTCTCTACCTCATGAAAAAGATTTTGCCTTTATCGCTCATCCTGCTTGCGTCTCTGACCGCTCCTCTTCTCACCCGACAGATGGTCGCTCAGCAGGCATCTACGCCCGCCGCGCCCAAGCCTGAAGATACCGAGATTTGGGAACCTGTCCCCGCAGCCGTAACGCCGGGCGCAACCTGCGGAGCAGCGCCCTCCGACGCCATCGTTCTCTTCGATGGCAAGAACCTCGACGAGTGGGTCTCCGCCCAGGACCACACACCGGCCCAATGGACTGTCGCCGACGGCGTACTGACAGTGAGCAAGGCAAAGGGCGTCGGCAACATTGAGACCAAGCGCAGCTTTAAGAACTACCAGCTCCACATCGAGTGGAAGATTCCCGCGGACATCACCGGCTCCGGCCAGGGACGCGGCAACAGCGGCGTCTTTCTCGCCTCCACCGGCCCCGGCGACGCGGGATATGAGCTGCAGGTGCTCGACGCCTACAACAACAAGACCTACGTCAACGGAATGGCCGGCAGCCTCTACAAGCAGGCGATTCCGCTGGCGAACCCGGCCCTCCCGCCCGGTCAATGGGAAACCTACGATGTAATCTGGACCGCGCCGACATTCAACGCCGATGGCACGCTGAAGACTCCAGCCTACGCAACCGTCTTCTTCAACGGCGTAGTAGTGGAGAACCACTTCGAGTTGCAAGGGGAGACGCGATACATCGGCAAGCCCTTCTACAAAGCCTTCGACGGCGCACCGATCAAGCTGCAGGCCCACGGTGACAAGAGCGAACCGCTGAGCTTCCGGAATATCTGGGTCAGGGAGCTGAAGTAGCCTCTACTGAATTCCCAGTCAACCTAGAATCGGCTGCAAATAGTCGTAGTCAATCTTCGCTGCTTCAAACGCGGTCTTGCCCGCGAACGGCGGGTCGTGATCCACGTAATAATACTCGACGCCCGCCTTCTTGGCGGCGGCGACGAGGGAAGGCCAATCGATCTTGCCGCTGCCGACTTCGGTGATCCCCGGATGCTTGCTCGGGTCGAGCGAGTTGCTGCTCGGCTTCAACGCAACGAAATCCTTGGCGTGGAACAGTCGATACCGATCGGGAAATTTCTTGAAATATGCGATGGGGTCTTGGCCGCCAACTGTCATCCAGCCGCAATCAAGTTCCAGTTTCACCAACTCGGGGTCGGTTTCTTTCAACAAGACATCGTACCCTGTCTGCCCGCCGTAGTCTTTGAACTCGAAGTTGTGGTTGTGATACGCGTACTGGAGTCCCGCCTCTTTCGCCTTTTGCCCAATATGGTTCGCCAGGGCGGCCATCTTCTTGAAGTCGTCCAAGGTCAACTGCGAGAGCTTGCTCACAATCTCGGTCAGCTGGATCTGCTCATTGAAGGGCAGCAGGATCGAGCTCACCGCATACTTGGCCCCAAGCGCATTCGCCTGTGCGAAGAGCGGGCTCAGATCCTCCGCGTTCAGCATTAAATGGCAGCTGTGGCACTTAAGATCGGCATCATCAAGCGCTTTGCGGAATTCTGGCGCGGTAAGCCCAACCAGACTGAAGCTCTCAACATGTTGGTAGCCGATGGCGCGCAATTTCTTCAGAGTTCCGTTGACGTCGGCTTTCAGTTCAGCGCCGACCATGTAAAGCTGAACGCCTAGCGGATACTTCGCCGAAGCCGCCCAGGAGCTTCGCGGCATCGAAACCGCGGCCGCCGCTGCAGCGCTTGTTGCAATGAATGTGCGTCTGGATACAGAATGCATTCGCTTCTCCGTCCCTTTTACCGAACAAGTCTCTCAAAGATATCGGTGACACAAAACTGGTCAGTTTACAGAGGAACTCCCTCCGCTAACTCCTCCGCCCGTTTGCCGCTCATCGTCGCGTTCGCCTCTTTGCTCGAAAAAGTCACCAGGAACAGCAGCAGAACGGCCGCCGAGAGTCCGGCTGAGATCAACCAGATCGATCTCCATTGATGGGTCACCGCGCCATCGGCTGCCGTTCGCGCGTACAACGTCACCACCAGCCCTGACAGCCACGAACCGACGAACATTCCTGCACCGTAGGTGATGAGCGTAATCGTGCCCTGGGCGGCGGCGCGAAACGCCGCTGAAGACTTTCTGTCAATGTAAATCTGGCCAGTCACAAAGAAGAAGTCGTAACAGATGCCGTGTAGCAGGATGCCCAGCCACAGCATCCACACGCCCGGGCCCGCGTTCCCGAAGGCGAACAAAACGTAGCGAATAGCCCAGGCCGACATGCCCGCGACCAGCATGTACTTTACGCCCAGCCGGCGGAAGAACCACGGGATGAGCAGCATGCAGAACAATTCCGACATCTGCCCGAAGGACATCTTTCCAGCCGCATTGGTGATGCCGATCTCGTTAAGGAAAGGGTTGGTAAAAGCGTAGTAGAACTGCAGCGGAATACAGATCAGAAACGAGGCCAGCGCAAAGATCGCGAACGACCGCTCGCGAAAAAGATTGAGCACCTCGGCAGGAAAGATGTCGCGGACGCCAAAGCTCTTGCCGGCGCCAAGCGGCGGCGTGTGCGGCAACGTCAGGCTATAAATCGCCAACAACAGCGAGGCCCCAGCCGCCATGCGCATCGGCACGGCCGTGGCTTCGACCTTCAGCGCGCTGATCGTCAGGCCCGCAACGATCCATCCAAAAGTTCCCAACACGCGGATCGGCGCAAACTCGACTTTCGGGTCGCGCATCTGGCGAAAGGCCAGCGAGTTGGTCAGCGCCAGCGTCGGCATGTAGACAATCGCGTAGAGCAGCACGACGGAATAAAGTGGCGCAAAAACCGATTGGGTCGAAGCAAAAAATAGAAGCGCCGCGCCGAGCGCATGCAGTATGGCCAGCATCTTCTGGGTCGCGACGAGCTTGTCGGCGATCAGTCCGACAAAAAACGGCGAGACGATAGCTCCGATCGCTGTGGTTCCAGATACCAGGGCAGCCTGCTGATCAGAGAAGTGCAGACTCCGCGTGAGCCAGGTGACGACCGTCACATACCAGCCGCCCCAAATAAAGAACTCCAGAAACATCATCAGGGCGAGCCTGGACTTCATTTGCAGATTCATAGCGCCTCTTGAATGGTGAAATTTCGGCTCAAGATTTTGTCGATGCCGTGTTCGAGGGAACAACTTCCACCTTTTGCCAGACGCTTCCCTGAGCGTGGCTCTTCAGCATGGCATCGACCAGACAGGTCGATCGATAGCCATCCTCAAAGGTAGCCAGCGCCAATGGTTTCGCCTCGGGCCTGCCCTTCTCGCGAATCCAATGATAAGCGTCGCTGACGACATTGAAAAATGCGTCCGTCCACGACTCCTGATGGCCGCCCGGCAGATGCGCATAGGGGCGGGCTTTGTCCCCAAGCAGCGAAGGATCTTTAGCAAGCACCTGGTTGGCTTCGCGATGATGCCCGATCCAGAGATCGTTCTGATACTCCTGCAGCCACTTGAGCGAGAGCTTGCTGCCGTTCACCTCCAGCTGCAAATCATTCTTATGCCCGGGCAGCACCTGCCCGACTGAGAAGCAGCCACGGCTGCCGTTCTTGAAGCGCAGCAGCACGCTGGCCAGGTCTTCGGCAACGACCTTAACTTCGGTGCGCTCCGCGCTGCTCGTGCTGGAGAACGCCTCAGCTGAAGCGCCAGCCGAGTATCGCACCGGGATCACGGTAGTGAGGTCGGCAAGCACGGAGTCAATCTGGAGGCCAGAGACATGTTCAGCGATATCGCACCAATGCGAACCAATGTCTCCGAGCGCGGAGCTGCTTCCACCCTTGGACGGGTCGGAGCGCCAGGAATAGACATTCGGATCAGCCATCCAGTCCTGTAGATAGTGGCCGTGCACAAAACTCACCTTGCCGGTTTCACCACTTGCAACCATCGCCCGCGCCTGCTGCACGAGCGGGTTGCCGCGATAGTTGAAGGTGACCGCATGGGCGACACCCGAAGCCAGCGCAGCATCGCGCAGTTGGCGTCCCTCGGTCGAGTTCAGCGCCAGCGGCTTGTCCGAGATGACATGCTTCCCCGCCTTGAATGCAGCCATCGAAACTGCAAAATGAAGATGATTTGGCGTGGTGTTGTGGATGACTGCGATATCCGGATCGGCGATCAAATCTTCATACTTGCTGTACGCGCGATCGACTTTATATTCCTTTGCCTTGCGTTCGGTCGACTGCTGCGACGAACCCGCAATCGCGACGACGTCGACATCACCCAGTCGTCTTACCGCGTCAATGTGATGCCGGGCTACAAATCCCGGCCCTACCAAACCCATGCCAATCGTCTTCATAAAAGAACAACCTGCCTGTCGAGGATGACCTGCTGTCAAAGTCACCATCTTCAAGCCAATGTAGACGAAATGCAAATGAGCAAAGACGCGGACGAATCGTTTGATCGTCCACCAGTTTCGCAGAGCCAAGCCGCATCCGCGCCGATCGCGTTTCGAGAGAATGAATCTTTCCGCAGCAAGCTATTATTCACGGGTCCTAAGACGAGGTGAGCAAGCATCGGAAAATGGATTCACCAAAAATGTCCCTGGAAGCCCGGAGACAATCACGCTTCCATCCGAATTGAAATGCGCCGTGCGGAATTCTCCCTCGGGAAGGTCGTTGAGTCTCTTCCAGGTTTGCCCACTGTCGTCGCTTATATACGCCCCTGTGATGGCCGTCACAACCTCTCGATTCGGCCTGGATGGATCGACGGATATTCCGTAGGCGCGAATGTTGGGGCCCACCTCGTCTTTCCCTCGATGCAGAAGAAATCTCGCATCGGTCACTCGTTTCACGGCATCGGCGCTTAACGGGTTATAGACTCCCCAGCACGCGGCCAGATGAGGGCCGCCAACGATGCTCATTGCGTGGATCGCCGAGTCAGGACCGACCCCAGTAATGCGACGCCATTTCATGGTCTGCAAATCGAGGAGGTAGGCCTGGTCTCCGGTGCCCAAATAGAGTGCGCCTGGACTCACACTTCTCGAATCGTCAAATTCGAGAGAGAGGATATCCAAATTGCTCGGAGGATGAGGAAGGGGCTTATCTTCGATCCACGAGCCGGCTTCATCTCTGTGGTAGGTAAAGATACGAGGATTCAAATCAAAATAGCCATAGCCGATCATCATGTGCTTCCCGTCGCCGGTCATCCGCACGACCCCTGCCATGATGGGATCGCCCGGCCGCTTCGGCCGGGTCAGCCTGGGGCGCGGACGAGGCACCCGTGGCCCGGGGATAGCTCTCACCACAACGTCCGAAGTTGCTGACCCGGGAAACACCTGGAAGGCTCCCCTCTGTGTCGTGATCACGAAGTCGGCCCCACCGGGGGACACGCTCAACTCATTACGCAGGCCCTCGCCAATTTTCGCGTCGAAGTAGCGGGAATCCAGCCGCACTACCTGGGTCCAGGTCGCCCCGCTATCGGCGGATTTGGAGATATACATTGCCCGGTCCTGCGAGGGAATCGTGTCGCTTACATCGACCGTAAGCCCCCACACCGCGTCGCCCTGCTTGGCCTCAGGGTCGGGGTCACCGGCTATGGCCACAATGAAATCACTTCCAAAGTGTCGGCTTCCGGGAAGACTCTTCACCTTGTAAGCACGGCAGCTGTCCGGGTCTCTCTCTCCGTTACCGGCGCCGCGATCGTTGGCGACGGCTTGCGCCAGTTCAACATGGGATCTGACAGCGGCCTGATTTGGCGCCAAAACCTGACCCAAAGAAACTCGACCCCATGCCCACATGAGCGCAGACGCCAGTATCCATTCAACTTTCCCTCCCGCCACCCGACACTCTCGCACCGTGCACTCCAACTCGAAGTCAACCTCCCATCAATAATGCTACTTCCCTCCTCATCCCGACGACCCGCCGCGGATTCATATTCAGCTTGGACTAGACTGGACTCGATGACGATTCGGCGCGACGCTCTCGTGCCGCCTAAGCAGTCCGCGCATGATTGCAAGAAACACGACCCAAGGTCGAACTGGTCAGATTGTCCGAAATCTGCCTCGCACTTCCTGCCACGGTGCGCGAGGAAAAGGGAGATCACGCCAGTTTCCTTGTCTCGAAGAAAGTCTTTGCCTATTACCTCAACAATCATCACGGAGACGGTATCGTCAGCGTCTGCTGCAAGGTTCTGCCGGATGACAATAAGCGGCTGATCGAAGCAAATCCCCATAAGTTTTACATGCCTGCGTATATAGGTCCCCGCGGCTGGGTTGGACTGCGGCTGGATCTTCCTACTGTGGACTGGACGGAAGTGAAAGAAATCGTCCTTGGCAGCTACACGCAGGTCGCCCCACAAAAGCTTCTGAGGTGGTTGTAAACCTTCGCGAGCTTGTTGAGCTCCAGCCAGTGTCTGGGAGCATCACGGCTCAATGAGCGAATTGGCCTGATATCGCCAGAAGTCGAAATCAACATTGACAATTTTAAACAGTGCTATCATCATATATTGCTATGCAACATATGCGAATCAAATCCTTCGATCGTGAACTGAAAAAGGGCAGCGCCGAATTGTTGATTTTGTCTTTGATTGAGCACCGTTCGCGGCACGGCTATGAGATCAACAAGCTGATAGAAGAGCGGTCCGAAGGCACGCTCAAGTTCAATGTTGCCTCGTTTTATCCCCTTCTTTATCGCCTCGAAAAGCGCGGATTCGTTTCTGGGCGATGGGTGGAGAAGGCTGGGCAGCGCAGACGCCGATATTACCACCTGACTGCGCAGGGCAAGACCGTACTCAAGGAGCAGCGCAGCTCATGGGTTGATTTTGTCAACGCGATCAATCGAATTACGGGAGCAGAACATGCCTGAATGGTCCGGGGAAGTCCGCGCCACGGTCGCCAGGCTGAGGTTGGGGCCTGCCCAGGAAGTCTCTCTTGTGGAAGAGCTGTCTCAACATCTCGATGACCGCTACAACGAGTTGAGAGGAAATGGCACTGGGGATGTGGAAGCCTGCCGGTTGCTCCGAGAGGAATTGAATGACGGCAGACTGATTGCAGAGTTGGGCTCCATTTTGCCTTCATCGTCGGAGACAGCCCCTCCGGGTCTTGACAAGCAGGAGGCGCTCTTTGCCGGACTCGGAGGCGACCTGCGCCAGGCGCTTCGACTGCTGCGGCTCAATCCGGGCTTTGCGACGGTGGCGATTCTTTCCCTTGCGCTTGGGATCGGAGCCAACACCGCCATTTTTGAGTTGCTCGATGCCGTGGTCATGCGTACCTTGCCTGTACCCTCGCCGCAGCAACTAGCCGATATCCAAGAGATTCACAGAGGGCGCGTCGGCGACACGGTTGCACGGCAGAAAGAATTCTCCTTCGCGATTTGGGATCAGCTGCGGCAGCAGCAGAAGTCCTTCTCGGGCATCGCCGCATGGAGCACAGAGCGCTTTGACCTTGGACAAGGCGGTGAGGCGCGCTACGTCGAAGGGATGTGGGTCAGCGGTAGTTTTTTTCAGGTTCTCCAGGAGCAGCCGATACTGGGACGGTTCATCGCTGAGAGCGACGACTATCCCGGGTGCGGCATCCGCGGAGCTGTGATCAGCAACGCGTTTTGGCAACGGGAGTTTGGCGGCCGTCCCAACGTCATTGGCAGCAAGCTCTCGCTCGACGGACATCCCTTCGAGATTCTCGGTGTGACACCGCCGAGTTATTACGGCCTTGAGGTAGGCCGCAACTTCGATGTTGCCCTGCCCCTTTGCAGCGAACCAGTGCTTCACGGGGAAGGCGCGTGGACCCCCAGTTCGACTACATGGTGGCTGGCTGCGATCGGACGGCTGAAACCGGGATGGAGCTTCAGGCAGGCTTCCGCACAGCTCTCCGGAATCGCACCCGGAATCTTTGCCGCCACCCTCCCCGCGGAGTACGACGCGAGCGCTAGGAAGGATTATCTGCGGTTTTCCTTGCGGGCCGAGCCAGCAGCCACGGGCGCTTCACCGCTGCGAAAGCAATATGCAGACCCGCTGTGGGTGCTGCTCGCCATCTCTGGACTGGTCTTGTTGATTGCGTGCGCAAACCTGGCCAACCTGTTGCTGGCCAGGGCAAGCGCGCGACAGCGCGAGATGGCTTTGCGGCTGACACTTGGGGCCTCGCGCCTGCGGTTGATCCGGCAGTTGCTGGCGGAGAGCCTGCTGCTTGCACTGACCGGTGCAGCCATTGGCATCGCGTTGGCCCAAGGGCTGGTCAGAGTTTTGATTGCGTACATTGGCGGCACGCAGGATCCCGTTTTTCTTCCCACTTACCCCGATCTTCGGGTCCTCTCTTTCACGTTTGCAGTGGCGCTGTTGACCTGCGTGCTGTTTGGCGTGGCGCCTGCGATCCAGGCGGCCAATGCCGATCCCGGGACGGTGATGAACGCAAGCGGACGCGGGTTGACTGCGGGACGCGAACGCTTCCTGCTGCGCAGAGGACTGATTGTTTCGCAGGTTGCGCTCTCTCTGGTGCTACTGGTGGCGGCGCTGCTCTTTGTGCGCACCTTCAGGAACCTGCTTAATCTCGATGTTGGCTTTCGACAGGACAATATTCTGGTCGCGGATTTCGACTTTTCGCCTCTCAAGATTGCTGCGACCAATCGGCTCGAATATAAGCGCGAGCTACTGGACAAGGTGAGGAATACGCCGGGAGTCATTTCGGCGGCGGAGACTTCAATTGTTCCGTTGAACGGTGATGGATGGAACGAGTTCATCGATCTTCCGACCGCGTCAATCTCCCGCAAGCTGGTGTACTTCAATGGAGCGAGCACGGGATATTTTCAGACGCTGCAAATCCCCATGATTGTCGGCCGGGATTTCAGCGAAACCGATACGCCCGCTTCGCCGCTTGTGGCGATCGTCAACCAGCAGTTCACGCGAAGCTTTTTCCCGGGCTCTAACCCCATCGGCAAAACCTTCGAGACGCGACGAAGTGGCGGAAAGCCCAACTTGGTCTACCGCATCATTGGCCTTGTCGGAGACACCAGGTACCGCGATCTGCACGAGGACCCCGTCCCGATTATCTTTGTGGACGAGTACCAGATCGCTGATCCCGGCACTGATTCCACGTTCCTAGTGCACTCCAACGTGGCTCCATCCGCCCTGATTGCGTCGTTGAAAGACATGGCGACCCAAACGAGCCCGGCCATTGTGCTGAACTTCAGCGTATTCAGGGCATCGGTTCTCGAAAAATTGACGCGGGAAAGGTTGATGGCCACGCTGTCGGGCTTTTACGGAGCTCTCGCGGCCATTCTAGCCATGGTCGGTATCTACGGAATCATCTCTTATATGGTCGTGCGACGCAGAAGCGAGATCGGAGTGAGAATCGCGCTCGGGGCAGGCAAGGCCAGCATTCTCGGCATGATTTTGCTTGAGGCCCTGGCTCTGCTTGCCATCGGCTTGCTGGTAGGAGCCGCCTTGACTGTCGCGGCAGGAGGCGCCGCGCGGGCGATGCTTTTCGGCCTCAAACCAGTAGACCCGCTGACCATGATTCTCGCAGCCAGCAGTTTGGCTATCATCGCCCTAAGCGCCAGCGTTCTTCCTGCCGTGCGCGCCACCGCGGTTGACCCCATGCAGGTGCTTCGGGAGGAATAGCACTCGTCTGTTGCTCTTAAATCGCCGAACCACTCATCGAGCTTCCCACAAGTTCGACACTTCCTCGCTGCTCCCGAGTGACGGGCAACCCGGAAGTGATGCGAGTGGACGCATGACCGGCTATCCGGAATGGTACCCGAGCCGTCTGTAAAGTTGCCGTTTTAAGGGAATCCTCCGGAAAGAGCCAACCGGCAAATTCTGTCCGCTTTTAGTCCGCTTTCTCTCAATCACTGGTGTCGAATTCCGAACGTTGCTTGGACTTGGATCGAGCAACCCCACCTAAGGTGGCTGAGCACATGGAAAACCATATGTCCGAGCCATCTCTTCGAACAACTGACCGCTCCCGTTCGAGGCGTTATGGCTTTCTCAACGAGTACGCAATCCCCACGCTCTCCTTGAGATTGGGTCGGGCAAGCGCTCACTTAGCCTTGGATTCAGCAACATCGAGGCGCATCTTCAACGGATCTGGCATTCCTTTCGGCCCATCGTTGGTGAAATTCATGAGTTGATCGGAGTCGCTTTTATAGGTGGGCCAACTTGGCAAGCCTGGTCCGTTGGGATTGCCGGTCTTTGCGAAATTGATCCAGTAGGCATTGACGTTGCTTGCCATCTTCTCGTCGGACTCGGTAAGCGCCTTTTCGTATCTCGCGCTGACGGTGTTGAAAACGAAAGGAATCTCAGTCGCGTGCGGGGCGCCCGGCCATTCTTTGCGCATGGAGTCGGCGACATATGAGAACCTGAATTCATATGCCGTCTGACCTGCGCCAGACACCTCGCGTGCGATGAAGCGGGCGGGCTCGATCATGAACTGATCTCCACCCACCTCGAAAGCTACGAGGCGTAAGTCTGCTGTACCCTCTGGATCATAGGCTTGCTGCGCAGCTTTCGCATTTGCCCCGAAGGAAGCAAAGAGTTCTTCCTTGGTCTTGGCGGCAGCGAATCCGATGTCCATGCTGTTGGCGCCCACAATCATAGCCACCGGATGCTGCATGCCGGCGGCGTACATTGCGCCGACCTCGTCGCGCACGATGACGCCGTCGATCACTGGTCCCGAATAGGTGGCCGCCGCCGGGCCCATGCTGGCCATATTCAGGTTGTCAACGATTGCCGAGGCGGGCAGCGCGCGGAGCTTCTCGAGCGCTGCGGCGTCTTCCCCTTCAATCCCGTTCTTCTTGGCAAATGCGAGACCGATGCTCTCCGCAGAGGGGCGGCCACTCGCAGAGGTATCGTGAAGTCGAGGGCTGTTGAGCCCGGTGCGGCCTCCCCCGGATTCGACGATGGCCCGCTGGAAGAGGCCATCGGTCAGCTTGGTAGTCATCATCATATGAACAGAAAAGCCACCAGCCGATTCGCCGAAGATGGTGATGTTGTCGGGGTCTCCACCAAATGCGGCGATGTTGCGACGCACCCATTTGAGGGCCGCTATCTGGTCCATGTATCCATAGTTGCCTAACGCTTCGGCAGGGTGCTCTTTAGTGAGAGCTGGATGAGCGAAGAAGCCGAAGCGGCCGAGCCGGTAATTGAAGCTGACCAGAACCACTCCGCCTTTCGCAAACTGGCTGCCGTCGTAGACTGCAGGCGAACTGCCGCCATTGACCCAGCCGCCGCCGTAAATCCAGAACATCACCGGGAGCTTCTTAGCCATGGGTCTTTCGGGCGCCCAGATATTAAGGACAAGGCAATCCTCTGCGGAAGTCGTGCCCAGCGGGGCAGCGTCGCTGGGGAAAGGTAGCTGCATGCAATCGTGGCCATAGCTTGTCGCTGCGAGAGGCGCGGACCACCTTGGCGGGGGCTGCGGGGCGCGCCAACGGAGAGCTCCGACCGGTGGGGCTGCGTACGGAATGCCTTTGTAAGAGACGACTCCGTCAGCGGTTGCGCCTTTCACCGGGCCGTATTCCGTGTTGACCGTTTGCGACTTCATCACTCCCGGCAATGTGAAGGTCGCGATCGCGAAGAGAATGCCGATGCGACGGATCGATCGTGAAGCGTGCTGAATTTGCATGTACCCCTAAACCTCAAATAATAGAGTTGCGTCTCATCATCCCGCGGGCAGTCCCAGCCTTGTCGAAGATCGGGGCTATCGAGTCTCCGGTTCGATTGCTTACTATACGGCCCCGTGGACCCCTGCGTATATTGCGGTTTTCCCAACACACTGATCGCATTTTCCGAACTGAATTCGGATCTTCATCCTTTCGAAGACCAGCTGACGACCTCGGCGCGAAGTGAAAGCAGGAATCACCGAAGCCGGCGGACGAAGTGGAGATCGAGCCCGGATAAGGGAGCGCCGACCTCATGCATAGAACCGCCTATGGCGAGTGATCCGAGATCAATCGCGACTAATCCCGTGCTGTTGACCAACTCGATCACTAGCTGTTTGGCTTCGTTGTCGTCACCGGATGTAAAGATAACGGTACGCGGTTTGCTCGGCGAGAAGTCCTGTATCCAGGCCATCGGCATGTTGCGGATCGATTTTACAAGCCGTGCGCCAACCGCCATCTCAGCCACCATTTCGCTAGATGTGCGCCCCTTCAACGCGGCCCGCGATCTGGTGACTCCCGCCAGGCTGATATCGGGTTTAGGATCCATATGCGCGTTTGTCGCGTCGATCAGGATGCGGCCTCGCCAATCGATACCTTTCAGCGCTTCAGGCACCTTTACCCAATTTATAGCGAGAATAACGACGTCGCATGCGGCTGCCTGCTGCTTCGTCCCGGCGATGGCGCCTGGACCGAGATCAGCGACAAAATCAGCCAGTGTCTCCGGACCTCTGGAATTGGATACAACTACCGTATGACCAGCGGCCTCAACAGCCCGCTCAACATAACGCAGCGAGTCATCGAGCAGCACCTCATCGTCGCCGACGTGGACGCGGATCGGCGGTAGCCCGGCAAGTTTGCCATACAGCGGAGAGGCCAAAGGATCAGCCGGGTCATGACCGCCCAGATAGGAGCGTACGAGCTCAGCTGCCTGCGAACGGAGGAAGTAGGGATCGGGTGAGGCACGTGTCTCCCAGCTTGCTCCCGTAAGGGCCAGATCAGTGATCGGCGAAAGCGCTACCGCGGCCACGGGGAGCACACCGCTCGATGCCCTCTGGGCTGCGGCAAAATGTAGAAGTCCCAGGGCTAGATTGCCTCCGGCCGAGTCTCCTGTAATTGCCACTTTTGAGAATCCTCGCTCGATAAGCACATCCTCAGTCGCGGCGGGAAAGAGATGTTCCGGAGCCAGCCGATAATCGGGCACAAACGCCTCGACGCCCGCACGAGCGGCGATATGCCCGACCAGGTTTATGAAGGCTTGGGCCGACCCCCAGTTGAACCATCCGCCGTGTAAATGAAGGATTGCCTGTCCAGTACGCGCACTTTCGGGCCGGCACCACCAGCCGGATACGCCTCCCACGGTGTCGGGAGCAAACGTTACTCCAACGGGGGCCACGACGCGACTCATAATCGAGTCGAACGGTCCTCGGGCTGCCGTGCCCTGTAGACGCCCCTTATTCGGTTCAACGATGGCGCGCATTGCGGTCATCGCCGCTTTGTCTTCCTTGCTGATCGGATGCCAGGTCCGATCCGTCTCACGGTTCTGCGGAGGCTTCATGTGTTATCTCCGGGAAAACGAAGGTTGCAAAGATCGAGGCCGAACTAGAAATTCCGAGGGCGCGGAAATCATGCTGCACTTTCAGCATCCTCGGCGCTGCCGGCTTATTTGGAGGCGGTGCCACCATCCACTGGCAAGTCGATGCCCGTGATAAAGCTGCTCTCGTCGGAGGCGAGGAACACGGCTGCCGATGCAAGCTCATCCTGTTGCATAGTTCAGCTGTCTCCATCCTCATTGGGCCACGTCTTCAGCCCCATTACGTAACACTCATTACAGGTGTCGGCAGAGGGCATCGGATGCACGATTTTGGACTCTATTATTGGAGTGGCGGGAAAGATTATGAAAACAGGGAACGGAAAGACTGGACGACCAATCGGCTTCGATAAGGATGCGGCCCTGGAGGCTGCAATGCTGCTTTTTTGGGAACGCGGGTACGAAGGAACTTCCCTGGCCGATCTTACACAGGCGATGAGCCTCAACCCCTCAAGCATCTATGCGGCCTTCGGTGACAAGCACGCGCTGTTTCAAGTCGCAGTAAAGCGCTATATGGAAATTCGAGCGCAATACGCAGTTAAGGCCCTGGAGCAACCGACTCTCGAAAGGTTCATTCGAGCGCTCTTCGACAACACGGTTGCATTCCTCACCACGCCCGGCCATCCGCCGACCTGCATGACGCTGGCGGGGGCGGTGGGCTGCAGCCTGGACGCTGCACCGGCAAGAGATCTCATGACGGAGATACGGAAACAGAATCAAGTCGCTTTAAGGGAGCGCCTTCTCAAAGCGCGGAAGAGCGGAGAGTTGCCGAAGGAAATCAACCTGGATGACTACACAAGGTATCTGTTGACGATCATCGCTGGTCTATCCATCCAAGCGGCGAACGGTTCGACAAAGGCGGAACTCAAGCGGACCGCCCAGATGGCCCTTCGTCATCTGGGTTACTGAGCCTTATTGGCCGCTCCGGCTGCGGCCTCCTGTGCTCATGGCGAACCTCGGTGAGCGCAAAATCGCCAAAGCACCCGACGACAGGCTTGCCAAAACCTCAAACCTCCGGATGTCGATCGAGAACGGATAAGCCCGAAACTGCAGCACGAGCCGTTTTCGACTTATTTCCCCGATCCGGGCAGTGTCGGCTTTTTCGAGACTCCATCTGCTCTTTAACAAATCTGTGCATCTCCCCCGCGAACACACCCTTATCGAAGCGCTGCGTATGTTCGTGGATTGTGCCCGGATCGAAGCATTCCTCGATCATCTCGAAGCCCAGCATCGCCTCCGCAAGGGATAGCGCACTCTGAATCGAAAAGAAGACCCCGGTGTAGTTGGCGGCGCGGAGCGCGGGATCGGCGGCGTCAATATCATCCGCCCACAATCCATGAACCGTCTCTAGCGAGCCGCCTCGTCCAAAAGCGATTACCGGCCGGCCATGGGCTTGCGCCTCGACCGAAACCAGGCCGAAGTCCTCATCCGCGGCAAACAGCAATGCGCGGCAGGCGGCGTACTTCGCCTTTAACTCGGCCTCGCCGACCCTCCCCAGAAATTCGATCGTCGGGCCGGCCAAGTCGCGCAACGCGCTCTCTTCCGGTCCGGTTCCGGCGATCTGCAACCTTCGTCCCAGCCGATTACAGGCCTCGATCGCCAGATCGACCCGTTTGCTGGCGACCAACCGCCCAGCCGACAAGTAAAAGTCCTCATGCCACTCAGAAACCCGTGCGCCGCTCACATCGACCGGCGGATAAATGACCGTGCTCTCGCGCCGATAGTACTTGCGGACCCGCTCCGCGACGTACTCCGAATTCGCGAGGAAGGCATCGACACGCTGCGCAGCCGCGAAGTCCCACTGCCGCATGTATTGCGAAACAGGAGCAAAGACAGCGCGGACAAAACCCGGCATCGACTGCCGATTCGCAGCATATTGGTCCCAATACGAGCGCGGCGGGCTATGGCAGTAGCAAAGGTGGACGGTATGTTGATCGGTCAGCACGCCTTTGGTCGCCGCCCCGTCGGCGCTGATCACCAGATCGTATCCAGAAAGATCAAGGCACTCGACGGCCAGGGGATACAGCGGAAGCAGTTGGCGGTAAATACGTTTCGCTCCCGGAATCCGGTTCAGAAACGAAGTGTTGATCTTCCTGCCCCGAAGCGCCTCGGGAAGAAACGCCGGATCGACGAACAAGGCAAAGAAATCCGCCTGCGGATACATCCCCGCCAGCACCTCCAGCACCCGCTCGGAGCCGCCAAACGAGAGTGAGTAATGGTAGGTAATCGCGATGCGAATCTTTGCCTCCGATCTTACTCCGCGGCCATGTAACCCGAGAAAACTCCACGCCCATGGACCGCGCACAACCACGCCGGGCCAGGTTGCCCGCACAGCAGGCTGTATACCAGGCGCAGCAAATCGAAGGCGACGAACACCGGCAGCAGCGGCAGCTTCGCCCGTTTCCGGATCACGCGCCCCATGCCGCACCCATAACTGTAAGCCCGCACCGCATTCACCCCTCCGCTCAGCATGTCGCGGCGCGGATGATAGACGGTAAAGCCGCGGTCGAATCTTCCCCGTAACCCGGCCTCCAGCAGTCGAAACACATAGTCGGTGTCTTCGCCGGAGGCAAAGCGGGTCCCCGACCCAACTCCCAGGGACTCGTCGAACCGAAACGCCCCCGCCACGCTGTCTCGGCGAACGAAAAGCGCCATCCCCACCGAAGTCCGAAACAGATTGGCCGTTGCCAGATCGCACCTGCGGCACACCCAACGATTGCCGCTCAGCCTCCCCGATTCGTCGCGCACCCCTGCGCTCAACAGCGCATAGCGAGGATTCGCCACAAAAAAGGACCTCACCTCCCGCAGCAGGTCACTCGAATACCAGCAATCGTCGTCAGGAAACGCAAGCACCTCACCTGTAGCTGCAGCCAGCCCAACATTCCTCGCATGGGACAATCCCGGCGACGACCTCAGGTGCCTGATCGACACTCGATCGCTCCAGGCAGCGAGGACCGGCACCAGCCGATCGTCTGGATTCTGATCGACAACGATGCACTCGCAATCTTCATCACCGGCTTCCTCGAGAGACGCGAAGAAACGATGCAACTCCACTGTTCGTCCAGAAGTCGCAAGAATCAATGAGAAGCTTGGCATGAGTACTTCTCCAGTTGGTCCGGTTTGGTTCGGGTCCTCAGTCCGCTCGAGATCTTCGAGAGCCCCGCTTCCGGTCGGTCCAGGCTGGCGAGCACCTCTCGATAACGGCGATGCACAATCTTCCAGGTGAAGTTCCGCTGGAACGAGCGATATCCTTCCATAGCCAGCTCGCGTCGGCGTCCGACATTCCGGATCAGAACTTCCAGCGCCGCTGCCAATTCCGTCGCCGAACCCCGCTCCACCAGCACGCCGCCTCCGGAGGAAAATACTTCCGGGACCCCGCCGCCGTGTGTTGATACGACCGGAAGACCACTAGCCATGGCTTCGACATTCACCAGGCCAAAGGGTTCTTCCCAGACAGAAGGCGAACAGAAAATATCTGCGCGGCGAAACTCTTCCGCCAGCGCGGAAGCGGGACGATATCCCCCGAATTCGACATTTGGCGGCGCATCCCTCATGATCGAGCGCGAGTAAGCGGTTGCGGTATTCGTTGAGCCAAATCCGGTCGCGCCCAGTAGACGCCCCCGCGCCCGAACGCCCCGCGCCAGCAGCAGCCACATCGCCTCGACGAATATATGCGCGCCCTTTTCTGGAACCAGGCGCCCGGCAAACAGCACCACCGGCACTCGCCGCTCCTCCCGCCGCCTCTCGGGAAAGAACCGCGACTCATCCGCGCCGTTATGAATTACGCAAGTCCTTCCGAGCTCGGAGCAGACGCTTCTGGCTTCGGCCTCCAGATGACGACTGCAAAACACGACACGGTCGGCGCGGAAAGAATCGGTGATCTTGCGAGTAGACAAAGCTGGCAACGAGTTGTGCAGGTGAACGACCAGCTTCGCTCCCGCTGCCCTAACGTCGGCTTCGATCGCAGCGGCGTAGTCCGGACGGTTGTGCACCCACACCACTGAATCCTGATCGAGGCCCACTAGCGCCGGACGCAGTATCCTCCGCAGCATCGGCCGCCGTACGCTCCACGGCAACCGGTATCGGCCCTTCAATTTGCTGTACGCCCATAGCTTCGGCAGCCGAAGCGCCTTTACATGCCCCAGTCCCCAACTGGAGTCGGCGCGCGCACAGACGACCCGCGCCGGTGCATCCTCGTACCTCAGAACGTTGGCCACCCAGCGCTGCAATGCTGCGCCATGCACATCGGAAAACGAATCTGTCTCGGTAAGGAAGTGAAGCACTGTTCCGCTCATTCGGTCTCCTCCATAGCGAGCGCCATCGCGCCCGGCTCCTGTCGATACGCCGCCGCCCGCAGACCGGTGCACGCAACAATGTAGAGAATCCACGGCAGGTACTGTGTCGCCATCAGCGTGCGTTCGTCGAGGTTATAGACAACCGTCAGGAACACGATGCCGATGCACCAGTCGACATAGCCTGAATGTCCGGGATAAAACGCCGCGTTCGCATGGCGGCAGGCCTGAACCAGAGTCACCAACACCAGCGCCAACCCCACCAGCCCGAGTTCCAGAGCCACATTGAGGAAACCGCTGTGCGCACTGGTCACCACCCATCCCGCTGCCGCGAAGACTCTCGATGCCTCGCCATTTAGCAGCGACCAGAAGGCGTCAAAGCCATAGCCACTCAGCGGACGCCGAAAGATCGAGGCGACGATCGCGCCCCATATCTGGGCTCTCCCCGATAAGCTTCCAGATCGCCCGATCAGCGAGAGCCACAGCGACGGATAGGCGATGGCCGCCACCATCGTCGTTCCGGCAGCCCCGAAGAACAGCGCAGCCAGCGGCAAAAGGTCCTTGCGCCCGAACTTCCCCAACAGCCTCAGACTGCCGGCAAATCCGAGATACAGCACGGTAATGGCCCATCCCGTCCTCGACTGCGTCATGAGGATGATGAACAGACACAACGCAACGTAGACCGCTCGCAGCATCTGTTCGTAGCGGCCCATCGCGGGCAACGCGAGCGCTGGCGTAAGCAGGAAGAGCGTCGCCTCGGCACAGACATTTTTCTGCGTAAAGAGTCCCTGCCACGCGCCCTCATGAAGCTGATGGTCAAGGCCAAACTGAGGCCAGCCCAACGCCAATATGACACTCGCCGTCGCGACACAGGCGCCGACCAACATCAGCAGCTCTATCTGCTGTCGCTCGCTGAACCTCTCTGTCAGATAGAACGCAAAGAGTGTCGTCACCAGCAGCGAGAAGCCGCTGCGCAGGCTCGTTCCCGGGTCCTGCGACCAGAGCACTGAGCTCATTGCGTAGATCGGCAGTAGCGAGATCAACGGCATCGCCTGGACAACTCCGGCGAGGCTGCGCACATAAGCGGCCATCGCCGCCAAACAGAATGCCATTCCGATTGAAGTCTGAACGCGGTCTCGCATCGCTTCGGCATCGGTGGTGACCACGGCGATCTTTCCGCCAAAAGCGCCCAGGTCGCTGTTCCACGAAGAGTGTTCAAACGAAAACCCTCCGTGGACCGCAAACAGAACCAGCGGAATCAACAGAACATAGGTCACCGCCAGACGGGCCACTGGAAGCTCAGGACAAACTCCGTCAGGCAATTCCCAACAGGAAGCGTCATGGGCACGATCCCGCCATTGTGTGGTTGCGATCATGACATTGCCTTGCGCGGAACGGGATGACCAGCCATCGTCGAACGCCTTTTGCTAGCTGCTGTGCGAAGGCTCTCGTATCTGACCCGTAAGCTCCGCCGCCTTGATTCAGGCAGCCACCAGCAGATGAGAAACAGGAGCAGGCACTTGACGCTGGCATTACCGCGTCCGACGCACGAGCGCAGCAGAAGAAGAAAGCTCGTCACACCCTCCCGCTGTTTGGCCGCGCTTGGAGCACAGAAGGTCGCGATAAAGAAAGAGAAGGCCGGCGGCGTGAAGTAGCTTTTGTTCGCCATCGCCCAGGCGTAAAGAAATCTCCAGTCCGCCGAACGGCTCACCCGGGTCCGGCTCTCGTCGTGATGAAAAACCGCCAGGACCTCTGGCGCAACCTGGATCTCAACCTCGGGCAGCGCGGTAGCGTGCAGCAGCCAGTCCAGGTCCTGGCAGCGCTTCAGGTCCCGGGTAAACGGCACTTTGATCATCAAAGCGCGAGAAACAAACCAGGTCGAGGTCTGCAAGAAACCTTCCCCGGATTGCCACCCCCGCCGCGCGAAAAGATACTCGCTGAATATTTCTCCGGCCGCTGGCATTCTTCGTGGGAGCACGCGTTCCGCGACCTCAGTGCGCTCGATGAATCGGCTGGCAACGAACGCATACCGGCTCGTCATGGAACAACCCAGCTTCCATTGCTTCTCAAGCTTGTCGGGAAACCACTCATCGTCGTCGTCGAGCAGTGCGATCCATTTGCCACGCGCGAAGCGCACGCCGATATTGCGTGCCTCCGAACCGCCGACATTCTCGCCTAGATGGACGACATGCAGCCGCTCGTCGCGGCATTGCCGCAACGCCTCATTCGTTTCCGGATCGGGGCCGTCGATGACCACCACAATTTCGAAATCTTGAAAACTCTGCGCCAGAACGCTGCGCACCGCTCGCTCCGCGAGCAAGGCCCGGCCCCGCGTCGGAATCACGACGCTGACCTCGGGCCCAGTTCCGCTGGCGGCCCGCAAAATCGACGACGCAGCCGGCGCTGGGTGCCGCTTGCCCCAAACCGCAGGCAAATCGTTCACCGTCGGCTTGGTCTTTCCCGCGGGCACGACGATCGTCTCGATTTCAGTTGTCGACATGGCGACCCCTCTGCGGTCCGGGATAAGGCGTGGCGCCCGAATACCCGTAATATTCGTAGTGACACGACGACCCCTGCGAGACTCCGTTAAGCACGATCCCAATCCGGTCCTGGGTCGATTGCTCGACAATGGTGCGATGCGACCGCGCCAGCGAAAGCCGGTTCGTCATCCCGTAGCGCGCCACCAGCAGCGTGGCATCAGCGAGACTGGCCAACACAATCGGATCGGTCACCAGCAGAATCGGAGGGCTGTCGAGAACGATGAAGTCGTATTCCTCGCGCCAACGAGCCAGCGCCTCCTCCATTCGGGCCGAACCAAGCAACTCGGCCGGATAAGGCGGAATCGGCCCCGACGTCAATATATAGAGCCTGGGCAGCGAAGGAAGCTCGAGAATGTCCTCAAGCAAATGATCGTCGGTGAGAAACTGGCTTAGCCCAGTCGTGCTACGCACCCCTAACCGATCGGCAAGCGAGGGCTTGCGCAGGTCGGCGTCCACCAGCAGCACGCGTTTCCCGCCCTGCGCGAGCACCGCCGACAGGTTCGCACTTAAGACGCTCTTTCCCTCTCCGGCCACCGAACTACTGACCAGCAACAACTGCGGCGGTGTCGAGCTCTTCGCCAGCAGCAGCGCAGTCCTGAGCGCTCGCAGAGCCTCGGTGTAGGGCGAATTCGGATGAGCAAAGATCGCCAGCCCGTCAGCTCCAACCGGGAGACTCTTGCGTCGCAGGGTCTGCACCCTCCCATACCGCCCATACCAGTGCGGCTCGCCCAGGTGGGGCAGAATGCCCAGCGGCACCATCTTCAGGTCACGCTCGATCTCTTCGACTGCCTGGATTTTGTCGTCGATCGAGTCCGTCACAAGCGCCCCGCAGGTGCCGAGAAACAGTCCCGCGCCGAGAGAGAGACCGAGGTACAGCGGCACATTCGGCTGCGTCGGCCGCGATGGCGTTCTCCCCGGATCGACCACCGTGATGTTCGATGAGCGCAGCCCCTGCAGAACTCCGGCCTCCTTCAGCCGCTTCAGCAGGTCCTCATACAGACCTCGGCTGTCCTCCGCCTCCTGCTGGACGATCGCGTACTCGATCGCTTTATCGTTGAGCCGGTCGGCCTCGCGCTTCTCCCGCGCAAACTCCCGTCGGGATTCTTCCTCCGCCCCTTGCGCCACCGCGTAATCGTTGCTTGACCGCTCGGCAACCCGGCGGACCTCGGCATGCAGCGCCCGGTCGATGCCGGCCAGGTTGGCTTTCGCTTCCTCGAGCCGAGGATACGACGGGCCATACTTCGCCTCGTCTTGGTCGATCTGCCCTTGCAAGGCCGCTTCTTGCAAACGCAGCGTTTGAATGAGGCCGAGCGAGGTCGTCATCGTCGGCGAACCGCCCACGATGCCGTTCGCGCTCAATCCGGAGATCAGCTCCGCGTCGCCCGACTGCACGATCTTGTCCACCGCGCCTTTCAGAATCCGGTTCGACGTCGCCTGCGACAGCCTCGCGGTCGACTGCTGAAGCCGATCGACGACCACGCTATAGGCCTGGTCCCGCCCCTGCGCGTCCTGCACGCCCAGACTCACCACTCCGGACTGCCTTTGTAGCGCGATGACTCTCCCTTGCAGCGTCTCTGCCTGCTTCTTGAGGTCCGAGAGCTGCGCGGTCAGCCATGTCGACGCTTCATTCGTTGCCGTAAAGCGGGTCTGGAAGGTGTACTCGACCAATCCCCGCATCAACTGGTTCACAACCTCGGCGGCGAGCTTAGGGTCGGAACTCAGAAACCGTATCTCGATCAACCGCGTTCCGGAAACGACCTTGACGGTCAAATGCGAGCTGAAAATCTTCAACGCTCGCGTGCGCCGCCGCGGCGACTGCTCGACCGTCGCCTCTTTTGCCTCGGTCGAGACCTCGGGCGACAGGATCCCGAGCACCCACCCCACGGGGTCGACTCTTGGCCGGAAGTCCGCCGTCTGCTCCAATCCCAGATCCTCGATCACCTTCAGCGCAAGCGTGTCCGACTGCAGCAGGTTGGCCTGGGTCTGCAGGGTAATATTGGCATCCAGCGCGTCCGATGCACCCTCCGCGCCGCCCATCATGTTGTCGAGGCCCAGAGCGTCGGCGCTGTCCTTCTGCACTTGTATCTGGCCAGCTGCCTGATAGCGCCGAGTGCACAGAATGCACGCCAGAACCGCGATCGAAACACAAACCGCCACGCAAGAAACCATCACCCGACGACGCCGCCGAAATATATGGCGCAGGTCTCCCAGCGTCAAGGGACGCTCCATCGGCGCGCTCCGCAACTTCGTCAGGCTACTCAACGTGGCTCCTCAAATCCCACCGACACACGGGAATGCACCACCACCCGACCTATCCAGACCGCAAGCAATCGCGGTCTGGATAGGACACAGCTCCCCCGTCCCATCGATTCGCCGTCACCTTACAGGCGGATCGAAAGGATACTCCTGACTGCATTTCACTGGATGTTGAAAGGAGCCTACCGGCGGGCTTTATGCGTGTCAACTAACTTCACAGGCTTATCGACTTATTTATTTTGTTCTCGTGATCTAAGTTCCCAAAATGGGTCTATACTCAGCCCACCACTCCCTAATCAGCTTTCAGGCATTCCTATGTCTCTGGACAGTTCGATCTACATCGTCTTCCTGGCGCTGGTCGTCGCCATCTATTGGACGCTCAGTCGTCGCGGCCAAAATATATTGCTGCTCGCCGCAAGTTATTTCTTTTACGCCTGGTGGGACTGGCGATTCCTGCTGCTCATGGCCGCATCCACCTCAGTTGACTACTGGACGGCTCGACGCCTGTGCGCTTCGCCCAGTCCCCGCACGCGGCGTACACTCCTCCTCGCCTCGCTTGCGCTCAATTTCTGCTTCCTCGGCTATTTCAAATACTTCAACTTCTTCGTTGACTCGTTTGCCGGAGTGGCGAGCATAGTCGGCATCCATGACATTCCCCACACACTATGGAAGGTAATACTGCCGCCGGCCATCTCCTTCTACACCTTTCAGGAGGTCGCTTACATCGTTGACGTCTACCAGCGCAAACTTGAGCCCGCCGGCTCGCTACTCGAATACGCCCTCTTCATCAGCTTCTTTCCCCACCTCATCGCGGGCCCCATCCAGCGACCCGGCCATCTGCTGCCTCAAGTCCAACAGAATCGCCGTTTCGATCCCGAGAAGGTCTTCGACGGCTGCATGCTCATCCTCTCGGGACTCTTCCGCAAATGCGTCATGGCCGATAGCTGCGCACAGCTCGCCAACGCCGCCTTCGATGGGAAGATGGGCCGCAGCGGATGGGCCACGCTCCTCGGCGCCTACGCCTTCGCTTTCCAAATCTACGGAGATTTCAGCGGCTACAGCAACATCGCCCGAGGCAGCGCTCAGTTGCTGGGTTTTCATTTCATGGTCAACTTTCGCCAGCCCTACCTCGCCACCAGCCTTCAGGACTTCTGGCGTCGCTGGCACATCAGCCTCAGCACCTGGCTGCGCGATTATCTCTATGTGCCACTCGGCGGCAATCGCCTCTCTGTGCCCAGGACCTACATCAATCTCCTGCTCACCATGCTGATCGGCGGTCTCTGGCACGGAGCCAGCTGGAACTTCGTTGTCTGGGGAGGGTTGCACGGAGCAGTACTCGCGGCGGAACGCGGATTCAAGATCCGAACTCCGCGGTCACCACTCGCTCAATGGATCAAACGCCTCGCCGTCTTCCATCTCGTCTGTTTCGCCTGGATATTCTTCCGCGCACCCACCCTCCACGCTTCTTTTTCGATGCTTGCCGCTATGGCAGACTGGCATCGGAGCCCTAGCTACTTGACTGGGTTCATATATCTGGCGACCTTCTCGTTGCCGTTGGTTGCAATTGATCTATATATGGAACACAGCTCGGAGGAATATCCAACCCAGTGTTCCGCTTTCGGCTGGCAGTTGACCGCCGCGACAGCGGCCATGTTACTCATCGCCTTTGGAGCAGCTTATGAGCCTGCGCCATTCGTCTATTTCCAGTTTTGATCGTCGAACAGGAACCATCCATGAAAGCAGAACGATCAAATGACGCCCCGTTTCCACCTGCAACCAAGCCGTGGATCTTACTTTGCCTGTTGCTCGCTACGATGATCTCAATTGAGTATCTTGCCCGCGCCATGCATGATCGCAGAGACGCAACTCTAACTATCGAAGACGGGGTAAGACAAGCGTTGCTTATTCGCCATAGCCCAAACTCTCAGCAGTTACTCTTCGCCGGTAACTCGCTCATCTTCGACGACCTCTCGCCGCCTGACTTACAGCAAGGGATGGGCCCCGATTTTCTTATTTACACCGCGGGCGTTCCCGGTTCCACTTACTACGACTGGCAACTCGGATTGCATGCGCTCTTCGCGCGCGGCAGCCAGCCGGATGTGCTCGTCTTCAGCATTAGTCCCAGCCAGTTTCTCCGGGACCCTGCCACCACCCCACTGCCAGTCTCGCGCCTGTGGAGCATCCATGAGATCGTCACCTATTCTCGCGAGCAGCATATCAACCTCACTGCGATCAGCGAGCTAATATTCGAGCACTACAGCACCTACTACTCGCTGCGAAACACAGTGCGAATCTACGTCCGAAAATTCATTCCCGGATATGAATCAATGGTCTATGCGTGGAGCGGCTATGGAGCCGGCCCCGCACCACAATTAGGACCCGGAACCGAAGCGGTCTTTTCGGACAGACTCGCTAGGCTCGCAACCGAGTGCGGCTCACACACCCGGCTCGTGCTTATGATTTCGCCCACCAACCAGCATGTAGATGAGAAGTTGGAACCGGAACTAAGATCAGCCGCAGAGGGCCTCGGAATTGCTGTCATCGAGCCCGTCACCGAACGCGAATGGCCCCTCACGAAATTCCGCGCGGACAGATATCATCTCACCGCCCCCGCGGCCGCTGAATTCAGCAAGCTCGTCGCAGCCGATCTCCGCCGCAAGCTGAGTGAACCAGAAGGCCGCCTCTCCGGTCAATGATCTGTAAGAGCAGCCCGGCTATTTCGGACGCTCCATGTCGAAACGATCCTGGGTCCGACAATAGGTCGGCCCACCCATGCGCCCGACCGCCTTCAGCTTTTCAGGATCGATCCGGTAGTTGTCGAAGAGGTCTTCCCTCACGTGAAAGCGCAGCACTTCGCCAATCACGATGCTTCCGCCGCCCGGCTCCGCGCTGATCGTAATTACCTCCCGCAACCGGCACTCCATCTGAACCGGACTCTCCGCCACTCGCGGCGCTCTCACCGTCTCGCTTGCCAGCGGAGTCAGTCCCGACAGTACAAACTCATCCACCTCCGGACCAACCTCGGCCGAGGTCTGGTTCATCTCGGCAGCGATCTCTTCCGAGACGATGTTGATCACAAACTCCTTCGTCGACAACACGTTCCGCAACGTATCCTTTGACTTGCCTGTCGTCGCTCGGACGCCTGGACAAAACAATACGGTTGGCGGCTTCGAGCAGACCGCCGAGAAATAACTGAACGGCGCAAGGTTGTAGATTCCCTCTTCATCGATCGAGGAAACAAAGGCAATCGGCCTCGGCACCACGCAGCCGACCATCAGCTTGTAGATGTTCTGCGGAAGATGCTCGGCTGGATCGAAGCGCAGCATCTTCGGCGAACCGGCGGTACTACTCATTTCGGGACCGATTTTGGGTCCGGTTTGGGGTCCGACCAGCCATCCTGTTCCACAGTCAGTTTGGCCGCCGTCTCCGGCCCCCACGTGCCCGGCTCATAGACCTGCACGGGTGGAGGATTATTGAGCACCGGCTCCAGGATTCGCCAGGCTTCCTCCACATAGTCCTGCCGCGCAAACCAGGTCTGATTGCCGTTCATCGCATCGCGAATCAGCTCTTCGTAGGGCATCAGCGTCTCGGTGCCGCACTCCTGATGCGCCGCGAGTTCGACAGGGCAGCCAGTCAGGTCTTCGCCGGCCTCTTTGATCGAGGTGCCAAAGGCGATGCATGGCACCGGGCTCAAACGAAAGCGCACATAGTTCGCCACCGGGGGATACTTTGGGAAAATATCCGGGGGCTGATGGAGCCGCGCCACGACCTCGGTCGCAGTAATAGGCAATGATTTGCCTGAGCGAATAAAGAAGGGCACACCTTGCCAGCGCCACGAGTGGATTTTTAACCGCAGCGCCACAAAAGTCTCAGTATCCGACCCCGGCTTCACACCTGGCACATCGTGATAGCCGGCAAACTGCCCGCGCACCATATCCTCGGGTTTGATCGGCGCGACGCTCTTCAATACCTTCACCCGTTCATCACGGAGCGCTTCCAGCCCCATGCCCGGCGGCGGTTCCATCGCCACGTTGCTTAGCACCTGCATCAGATGGTTCTGCACCACATCCCGAACGGTACCCACATCGTCGTAAAAAGACCCACGCCCCTGCAAGGCGAACTCCTCGGCCATGGTGATCTGGACGCTCTCGATGTATTGCCTTCTCCAAATCGGCTCCAGAAACGAGTTCGCGAAGCGGAAGAAGATCACGTTCTGAACCGCGTTTTTGCCCAGGTAATGGTCGATGCGGAAGACATGGTCTTCATCGAAAACCTCATGCACGATCTCGCTCAGCTCCTGAGCGGACTTCAAATCGCGGCCGAAGGGCTTCTCGATGACCACACGGCCGCCCTCCGCGCAGCCCGACGCCTTGAGCTGTTCCAGCACCCTCCCGAACAAGCTCGGCGGAATCGCGAGGTAGTGGATCGGATGTTTCGCATCGCCCAGCAGCTTCCTTACCTGGGTAAAGGTCGCGGCATCATTGTAGTCGCCGTCGACGTAACGTAGCCGCGCATCCAGCTTGGCAAAGCCCTCTGGGTCAAGGCCGCCATGCTTCTCCACGCTGTCTTTGGCCCTCGCGCGGAACTGGTCCAGGTTCCAGCCCGCCTTCGCGACGCCGATCACTGGGCGATTCAATTCATCCTTTTTTGCCATTGCCTGCAAAGCGGGAAAAATTTGTTTGTAGGCGAGATCGCCCGTTGCTCCAAAGAAAACCAGTGCGTCAGATGTCTCGGTGGTCAAGTCGGTTGCTCCTGTGATGGTTTCTAAACGTAGATGCTCGAAAGATGGCGAAGGGAGCACAGCATGATGAACATCCTACGAAAATTGCTCCATCTCCGCTAAGCGGCCGACTCAGGCGCCCAGCCAGCGCAGAAAAAGCCCGGTCAAGACACCCCCAACCGCCGGCCCGAGAATCGGCACCCACGCATATCTCCAGTCCGATCCGCCCTTACCTGCAATCGGCAGCACCGCATGCGCCAACCTCGGACCAAAATCCCGCGCCGGATTGATCGCATACCCGGTCGTCCCGCCCAGCGAAAGCCCGATTCCCCAGACCAACGCCCCCACCAGCCATGGAGCAAACCCCGGCGCCGCGCCCTGGCTCAATACCAGCTTCGAACTGATCGCTCCCACCACGATCACCAGCACAAATGTCGCAATCACCTCGCAGAGAAAATTGGCCGGATAGTTCCGGATCGCTGGAATGGTGCAGAAAATCCCCCGCTTTGCTTCGGAGTCTTCGGTAATCTTCCAGTGCGGCAGGTAAAACAACCACACCAGCGTCGCGCCAACGAACGCCCCCAGGATCTGCGCGGAGATATAAGGAACAATCTTGGAAGTATCCCCCGACTGCGCCGCCATCGCCAGGGTAATCGCAGGATTCAAATGTGCATCCGGGCTCCCGCACAGGTTCGAAACCAGGATCCCGCACAGCACCGCGAAACCCCACGCGGTGGTAATCACCATCCAGCCACTGTTCTCCGCCTTCGAGCGCTTGAGCAGAACTCCGGCTACGACGCCATCGCCCAGCAAAATCAACACCAGAGTTCCCATGAACTCACCGAAGAAGGGCGATCTCATCCGCGCTCACGTACCTCGCTCAAACCATTCCTTCCGTCTTGCCAGAAAATTACTCAGGCTATTTGATACTTCTTCGCAAAACTCTGAAAATTCGCTACCTCAGCCTCAATCCAGTCCTGCCCAAATCCCAACTCCCCTGCCATGATCCTCGCCACTGCCGGCGCCATCTCGCTCGCCGCCTTCGCATTCAGGAAGAGCGCCCGCAGCCGCCGCGAAAGCACATCATCCAGACTCCGCGCCATCTCCTCGCGCACCGCCCACACTACCTCAGCGCCAATGTAAGGCAGCGCCGGATGCAGCAACTCCGCCAGCTTCGCATCTTTCGCCGCAATTGCGCGAATCGCCTTGATGTCCGAACCATACACGCCGAACGAGTCCAGGCTATCCACGCCCTCAAGGTAGCCGTGGATTTTAAGGTTCTTGGTCACGCAATCCTTGTCCGCCAGGTTCCCCAGCGTGATCGCATGGTTTACGCAATCCTCGGCCATGTGGCGATAAGTCGTCCACTTCCCGCCAACGATCGTCAGCAACCCCGACTGGTCGACATGAATGGTGTGGTCCCGCGACAGCGCCGAGGTTGAACCCTTATCCGCGCCTGCCGCCTTCACCAGCGGCCGAATTCCTACATAAACGCTCAACACATCGCTTCGCGACGGAGGCCGGCTCAAATACTGCCCCGCCGTCTCCAGCACAAACTCGATCTCTTCCTCAAACGGAAGCGGATCATACGACGGCCCGTCGATCTCGGTGTCCGTCGTGCCCACCAGCGTATGGCTATGCCACGGAATCGCAAACAGCACCCGGCCATCACTGGTATGCGGCACCATGATCGCCGCATTGGCCCGCAGAAACGATCCTTCAAAAACGAGATGGATTCCCTGGCTGGGCGCGATCATCTTCTTCGCCTCCGCGTCAGCCATATGCCGGACTTCGTCCGCGAATATTCCCGCAGCGTTGACCACGACCTTAGCCTGAATCGTGAACTTCTGCCCACTCTCGCTGTCTTCCGCCTTCACGCCTGTCAGGAAGCCGCCATCGCCCTTCATCAACTCGGTCACCGGAGCGTAATTCACCAGCGTTGCCCCATGATCAGCCGCCGTCTGCGCCAGATGAATCAGCAGCCTGCTGTCATCGAACTGCCCATCGTAGTAAACCACCCCGCCACGCAGCCCATCGCGCTGCAGGTTCGGCAGCTTCTCCAACGTCTCGTCGAGCGAAAGAATCCGCGAGCGCCCAAAGCCATACTGCCCCGCCAGCATGTCGTAGATCTTCATGCCGATCCCGTAGAAGGGCGTCTCCCACCACGAATAATTCGGCACAACAAACGCAAGGTCGTGTACCAAATGAGGCGCATTCTGGCGAAGCAGGCCGCGCTCTTTCAGCGCCTCCATCACCAGCGAAATATTTCCCTGCTCCAGATACCGCACACCGCCATGCACCAGCTTGGTGCTGCGGCTCGACGTCGCCTTGCCAAAGTCTTCCCGCTCCAGCAGCAACACATCGAGCCCGCGCGTCGCGCCGTCGACGGCAATCCCCATCCCCGTCGCGCCGCCGCCAATAATCACAATGTCCCAGGGGTGGCTATGCGCCTTCAACCTGCCCAGCATCTCATTCCGATTCATCGTTCCTTCTCGCCCCCGCCGACCATTGCGACCGTTGTAATAAAATTGTCATCCTGCCACTGCGCTCGTTATACCAAAAATGTCATCCTGAGCGAAGCGAAGGACCTGCGGTGTCAGCGATCTTCGCAAATCCACCAGCCTACAAACATGACGCTCTAACCCAGTCCCTGATTCCTAGCATTCCGTCCAATGCTTCGACCGCCCAACCGCCTCATTCCACCGCTCGCGAATATGCCCCGCCTTCGCTTCATCCATCTTCGGCGAAAACCGCGCATCTTCTTTCCGCTTCGACCAAATTTCTTGCGGACTGCCCCAAAAACCTGTCGCCAACCCAGCCAGATACGCCGCGCCTAAAGCAGTTGTCTCGATCGCCGCCGGCCTCACCACCGGAATCCGGAGCAAGTCTGACTGGAATTGCATCAGCAGATTATTCCCTGAGGCACCACCATCCACCCGCAATTCCTTGAAGGGCTCTTTCGAGTCCGCATCCATCGCCTCGACCACATCACCCACCTGCAGCGCGATGCTCTCCAGCGCCGCACGCGCAATATGTCCCGGCTTGGTATTCCGATTGATGCCAATCAGCAAACCACTCGCATAAGGGTCCCAATGCGGCGCACCAAGCCCAGTGAAAGCGGGTACCAAGACCACGCCGTCAGTGTCGGGCACCGTCGCCGCGAGTGCCTCGACCTCTTCCGATTTATGAATGATCCCCAGGTTGTCGCGCAGCCACTGAACCACCGCGCCGCCAACGAAGACGCTGCCCTCGAGCGCATACTGCAGCTTCTTATCCAGGCTGCACGCCAGCGTCGTCACCAACCGATGCTCCGACTGCACAAACTTGTTGCCGATGTTCTGCAGCAGGAAGCAACCCGTGCCATAAGTATTCTTCGCGTCGCCACGATTAATGCAGAGTTGTCCAAACAGCGCCGCCTGCTGGTCTCCCGCAATCCCAGCCAGATTCACCGAGCCCAAACCCAGTGTGGTCGTCACCTCGCCAATCGTCCCGCTCGACCACACCACCTCCGGCATCATGCTCGCCGGAATCTTGAGCAGCCGCAGCAGTTCCTCGTCCCACTTGCCCTCGACGATATTGAAGACCATCGTCCGCGAGGCGTTGGTGTAGTCGGTCACATGCTTGCGCCCGCTGGTCAAGTTCCAGATCAGCCAGCTGTCGACGGTGCCAAAGGCCAGCTTGCCGGCCTCGGCTTTCTCGCGGGCTCCGGGAACATTCTCCAAAATCCACGCAATCTTAGTCGCCGAGAAATACGGGTCGAGCAACAACCCCGTCTTCGCGCGAACCATCCCCTCCACGTCGTCCTTTACCAGCTGTTGGCAGAGCGCCGCAGTCCGCCGGTCCTGCCACACGATCGCGTTATAGACCGGCTTCCCCGTTTCGCGGTCCCAGACAATCGTCGTCTCGCGCTGGTTGGTAATCCCCACGCCGGCTACATCGCGCGGCCTCAGCTGCAGCTTACCCAGAGCCTCGACCGCCGAACTCAATTGCGAAGTGAGAATGTCGAAAGGATCGTGCTCGACCCATCCTGGTTTCGGAAAGATCTGTGGGAACTCGTGCTGCGCCTTCGCCGCTACATTCCCTTCCTGGTCGAAGAGAATGGCCCGCGAACTGGTGGTGCCCTGGTCTAACGCAAGTATGTAGGACATAGCTCTTTCAGCGGCCTTTGAAACCGATTACTTTCCGGCCTCTCAAAGGCCCGTCGCAACTCCGCCCAATACTATCCGACCTCGGGCAAAAGGAACAAGGTGACCTCGGCGTTGATCTAACCCTCGGCCCACCACGCCGATTGCTCCCGAATCCGTGGCTTATGTCGGCTGTGCGACTGAAAATGTTCAACAATTCTTGGGAGAATTCCGCTTAGCAGGGAGGGCTCTCCATGTCCTCAAACGGAATATCACCCCGCCCGGATTTCGACCGCCGCCGCAAAACCGATCTGACTACCGACTCTATCTGCCTACACTGTCTCCGAACGGTCGCCAACTGCTCCGATGAAGTTGCGCTGGCGACAAAAGAGGATCAGCACTTTTGCTGGCAGCGGCAAGCGAAACTATCGCGGATGCGGTCCCGCGATAACGAGGCCGCAAGCTCACCTGATGATTTGACGCCTGTTTCTTTTTGTCCGGCTTCAAGGCCGCGATCCGAGGCGTTCCTTCCGCGGTTTCTCTATCACAAATTTCACGAGAGTGGATAAAGACCTGGCAATTCACTCCGTCTCGACGACCGTCGGCCTATCGCGGCAATTTCGGAGCGTGCGATCAACTTCTGTGCCGCTGTAGGCATGATGAAGGACCATTTAGATGCGACGGGCATCGGCATGTGTTGCGGAGCCGCGATGAGATTACTCATGCGCAATTTTCTGCTCGGATTCTCCATCGGTGCAGCTTCAGGCGTCGCCCATGAAAGACGCCACCGCAATTCCCACTGATTCGCAATCCGCTACAATCGGCTGCCCCGCAGTGTCAACTCCTGCCATCTCAAATCCGCCCATCTCAAATCCGAAAGATATGCGCCGGCAACTCCGTCGGCCGCAGCTCCACATAATTCCTGGACCCCGACCACGCAAAGCGGTTGCCCGTCAGCAGATCATGCACTTCAAAGCTTGCGTCGCCCGCCAACCCCAGCCCGCCCATATCCAGCATCACAAACCCAGCCTGCGTATTGAACGGATCCAGATTCACCACCACCAGAATCCTGCTCGAAAAATCCTTCGTCGTCTTGCTGTAACAAATCAGGTACGGATTGTCAGTCGGATGAAAACGAATCCCGTCCATCCCCTGCAGCGCCTTGTTCTCACGCCGGATCGTATTCACCAGCGCGATATAGCTCTTCAAGCTCGCCGGCGAATCCAGGTGCCAGTGCTTCAGCTCATACTTCTCTGAGTTCAGATACTCTTCGCTGCCCGGCTTGAACGGAACGCTCTCCATCAGCTCAAACGCCGCTCCGTAGATGCCGTAGTTTGAGGTCATCGTCGCCGCCATCACCAGCCTCGCCAAAAACGCCGGCTTGCCGCCGGTCTTCAAGCTCGCCGGCAGAATGTCCGGAGTATTCGGCCAGAAGTTCGGCCCGAAATACTGGTTCACCGGATACTCAGTTAGCTCCTCCAGATATGCCGTCAGCTCATCCTTCGTATTCCGCCAGGTGAAATAGGTATAGGCCTGCGTGAACCCGGCCTTCGCCAGCCGCTGCGTCACTCGCGGCCGCGTAAACGCCTCGGACAACAAAATCACATCCGGATATTCCCGCTTGATCTCCTGAATCGCCCACTCCCAAAAAGGAAATGCCTTGGTATGCGGATTATCGACTCGGAAAATCCTCACCCCCTGCGCCGCCCAATAAAGAAAGACATCCCTCAACGCGTCCCAAAGCCCACGCCAGTCGCGGCTCTCAAACTCCAGTGGATAAATATCCTGATATTTCTTCGGCGGATTTTCAGCATACTGAATCGTCCCATCCGCCCGCTGCTTAAACCAATCCGGATGCTCCGTCACCCAGGGATGGTCCGGCGAACACTGGAACGCAATGTCCATCGCAATCTCGATCTCGAATGTCTTCGCCGCTGCAATCAGGTGCTTAAAATCAGCAAGCGTTCCCAGCTCCGCGAGGATCGCGGTGTGGCCACCCTCCTTCGCCCCAATCGCCCACGGACTGCCCACATCGCCCGGCTCCGCCGTCACCGTATTGTTCTTGCCCTTGCGAAAGGCCGTCCCGATCGGATGGATCGGCGGAAAATACAGCACGTCGAATCCCAGCTCTTTGACATAAGGCAGCCGCGCCTCGCAGTCGGCAAAGGTGCCATGCACTCCCGCCTCGGCTGCCTGCGAACGCGGAAACATCTCATACCAGCTCGAAAACCGCGCCTTCTCGCGATCGACGGTCACCACCAACTCGCGGTCGTAGACACTCTCCAGCGCCACATCCGGATACGCCCGCACCAGCTCCAGCACCTCAGCCGATAGCGCCAGCGTCCGGCTCGTCACGTCTGTATTCGCGGTCTTAAGAATGTCGGCCCACGCCGTCAGCCGCGCCGCATCGACGCCCTTCGCCAGCCCGGCGACATGCTCTAGAATCGCCGCCCCGTGCAGTAACTCCACGGCTACGTCCTGCCCGGCCTCGATTCGTTTGGCGAGGTCGCTCTGCCAGGTCTCATAGCGATCGATCCCGCCGGCAACGGTATAGACGTAGCGCCCAATCTCGGTCACCGGAAACTCACCCCGCCACCGGTCGTTGCCCAGCGCGGTCATGTACACGTACTGCCAGCCCTCGTCGCCTTCGCGTTTGAAGAGCAGCCGCGCAATCACATGATCGTGTCCGTCTCCAAAAACGTCGGCCTCGACCTCGACCGCGTCGCCCACGACGCGCTTGATCGGAAAGCGCCCCGAATCCACCTCGGGCACAATTCCTTCGACCACCACCCGCCTGTTTCCATGTAACGGTTTCAACATGCCCCGAACGTCCCTTTCCCTGACAAAAACTCTCTCATTATTTATCGGGTTGCTTTGGTGAAGGGGCACGGCTTAGCCGTGCCGTCTTGTCCGCTCAAGGCACGGGGCTTTTAGCCCCGGAGGGAATCTTAATCCTCGAAGTTGAAAAACACATTGTTCAGCGACTCCGACCACGTCGGATGAGACCAGATCGCGTCCCGCAAAGCAGTGTATGGCAGCTTCCCCATCATGGCGATCTGCACCATCGAGGCCATCTCCCCACCCTCGACCGCCAGCATCGCTGCCCCCAGTATCTGCTCCGTTTCCCCATCGACGACGACCTTAAGGAAACCTCGCGATTCGTCGCTCTCCAGCGCCCGCGCGATCCAGGTTGCCGGCATCTTCGCCACCCGGATCTTCTTCCCCTGAGCGCGCGCCTCTCTCTCCGTCAACCCGATCCGCCCCAGCTGCGGATCGATGAACACCGTATAGGGCACGATTCGCCCCGCAATGCTCACCCGCTTCCCTTCCAACACGTTGGCCACCGCCACTCGGTGATCGTCATACGAAATATGCGTAAACGCGGGTCCACCCTTCACGTCGCCGATCGCATACACTCCCGGAACACTTGTCTCTAGGTACTCATTCACGCGAATAAACCCATGTTCGTCGGCCTCAATCCCCGCCGTCGCGAGATTCAGCATATAGGTATTGGGAATCCGCCCCACAGCCAGCAACAAGTGCGAACCCGAAACCACGCGTTCGCCCCCAGCGACCTTTACCGTAACCGCAACCCCGTCACCGTCGCGCCGAACACTCTGAGCCGACGCATTCAGCAACACCTCGATCCCATCCTGCTCCAGGATCTTCCGTACTTCGTCGGCGACGTCGTCATCCTCCCGGGTCAGCAGCCGTGTGCCCCTGTGGATGATCGTCACCGTGCTCCCCAGCCGTCGGAAAAGCTGACCAAACTCCAGCCCGATATACCCGCCGCCCAGCACAATCAGGTGTTGCGGGACTTCGCCCAGTTCCATCACCGAACGATTGTCGAGATACGGCACGTCGGCCAGCCCGTCAATTTTCGGAATCGCCGACCGAAGCCCGGTGTTCAGAAAGATCAATTCGGCCGCCAAAAGCCGCTCGCCGCCGCCCCCGATTTTTCCACCTTGATTACAGGCCACCCGCACCAACTTCGGCCCTGCAAACGACGCCTCGCCCATAATAATGGTGTCGCAATCCGTATCTTTCAGCCCGCGCTCGTTTCCTTCGCGAAAGCTCTTCACAATGGCGCGCTTGCGCTCTCGGATCTTCGCCATGTCGATCTCGATGGGGCCGCAGTTCACGCCAAAATCGCTGCCGCGTCCGGCCAGATACGCAACCCGCCCGCTCGCCACCATCGTCTTGGTCGGCGTGCAGCCTTCATTCACGCACGTCCCGCCAACATGCTCGCGCTCAATCATGGCGGTCCGTTTCCCCGCCTTCGCCAACGCCCGGGCCAGCGGATTGCCTCCCTGCCCGCTCCCAATCACAATCGCGTCAAACTGCTCTGGATCAGCCATATTTCTCCATCACCGGCTATTGAGTTTAGTTGCAGAAGAATGCGGTGCCACCACCCAGATAGCCCGCCCAGCAGACAATCCGGCCCAGCATCGAGTGCAGCCCGCAACACAGCCCGGAAAGGAACGGGAGCGAGAGACCCAGGATAACCATCGCTAGCCATCATCACCGCATGCCGAAGCTTATGCAAATTGGCGCGCAAACCATCCCCGTCGAAGTGCCCGGCGGCCATAATCCCTCCGCCAACGTCCAATTTGCTAAGCATCATCAAAACCTTTACCGCCGCGGAGGTGTCCACTACGCAATGGAGGAACCAGTGAAGATACCGTGGGTCAATCGGTACTTTTGCCAATTGCCTCTTCGGAGCGTAACCGCACTATACTTTTCACAGTCTATTAACCACATAGTCTATTGACCGATTTGCAGTCCCCTTTCCGGCGCGCTTGGACGAATTTGGCGAAACTCCAGCTACTTTCGGTGCACTATCCCAAAAGGAGGCAGAATGCCGACGAACTTGACGCGCATTCCGGTCCGTTGGCGCCAGGCATCGCTCATGCTCGTCCTGGTCTGTCTGTGTAGAGTGGGCTTGAGTCAATCCGGTCGCGATTCGGTAGCGGAAATTGCCGATTTCCAGCCAAGTTTCCATCTCCACGAGGCAGAGCCGCGATTCCTCGTGCGTTCTGACATCACCTATCCTGACGCCGCGCATCCTGACATCGCGCATCCTGACGTCGCCAGCCCGGACCCGGCAAGCTTGCCCGATGAGCCGCTTCCGCATCTCTTCGTCAACGGTGAAATCTTGCTCGATCTCACCTTGCCCGCCATGGTGCTTCCGCTTCACCAGCCGACGGATGACATGTGGGGCAAGCAGAATCCATCGCCGCAGCAACAGACCCAGGCCGCGCAACAGAACGGCGCCCAACCCATCGACCCGAGTACGTCGATCGCGGACGAGAACTCCGACTTCGGCAGTCTCTCGATCTACGGGGTCAATGTCGCCGACGCCTCCGACGCTCTCCAGCGGCTGATGCCCCGCGAAGTCAACCTCAACGCCCGAGAAGTGCCCATCGTCGATCCCAGCTCACCGGACTACCGCGTCGACGCCGGCCCCTACAACTGGCGCGGCCTGCTCGCACAGTCGCTTTTCTTCAACGTAATCGAGAACAGCTTCCGCGCCGCCAGCGACGATCAGATTCGCACCATGCTCGCCAAGAAGCCCTTCTGGCATGACTATTTCACCTCAACCAAGCAATTCAACATGCGCCGCTGGAATGATGGCGACGACTTCCTGGTCAACTACGTCGGCCATCCCCTGCAAGGCTCGGTTGCCGACTATATCTTTATCCAGAACGACCCTGTCGGACGCCAGCTCGAGATCAGCTCCAACCCGCTCTACTGGAAGACCCGCTTCCATGCATTCCTTTGGTCCGTGGCCTACAGCACCCACTCCGAAATCAGCTTCCTCGGCGAGGCCGGCATCGGCAACGAGGGTGGATGGACCTACCCCATCAAGTGCAAGACGCCCGGGTGTCCACAATGGCGCCCCGGATGGCACTACACCAACAACACCGGCTGGGTCGATTTCACCATCACGCCAACTGTCGGCTTCCTGTGGATGCTCGCCGAAGACACCCTGGACCGCTACGTCAGCGACCACTTTCAAGGCGGAGACCGCTTCAATCTCGGCCTGGCATTCATGCGCGGCGCGCTCAACCCCAGCCGCACCTTTGCGAACCTCATGCGCCTGCAGGCGCCCTGGTATCGCGACTTCCAGCACGATCCCGAACTCGAAAACTCGCTGCTCGTCCACTCTCAACCCAGCGATGAACAGATCGCCGAAGCCGGACGCTTCCGCCGCTTCGCCATCGCGCCCTTCTACCACGTGATGCCTATGGGCAGCCCAAACCAGCTTTGCACCATGTGCTTCAGCAACGGCGGCTTTGGCATAACCTTCGACTACGCCATCACCCGTTGGCTCGCGGCCGACTTCGCCTCAACCAGCCAACCCGGTCTGTTGCAAAAGGGCGCTACCCAGATTGGCTCAACCACGACCTTCGGCTCCGGACTCCGCTTCATGCACGACGGCCCTATCAACAACATCTCCTTCGTCGTGCGGCCGACTATCGTCACCTCCGAAATCCAGATGCCGCTGGTTCTCGACGTCCGCCACAACACCTACATGCATCCCCAGGTCGACAACGAGCGGGCCGCGGTCACTCTCATGTTCTCCAACGACTACAAGCTCAACAAGACCGTTTCCCTGCGCACCTCCGTCGCCGACACCATCGTCCGCTACAAGGACCCCATCGAAGACCCGCCCGGCATCGGCAAACCGCCATTCCTCAGCTGGCTCTCCAAAGACGAATACAACAACAAAAGCAACTGGAGCTGCGAAACAGGCCCCGTCATCCGCTTCTAGCACTTCACTACGCCCTCACACAAACCTGACGCGGAGCACGGAGTGCGCAGCGAAGAGCCTGTGTTGAGCGAGGCCGAAGGAATCTGCGGAGCGAATGGAAACAAAGAGGCATCGCTCGGCGTCCAAAGTTCCATGCGCATTCCAGCGGCCCTTCTAGTCGGCGTGTTAACGTTCTTACCCACATGCAATCGGGCGCAAACGGCTCCGCAGCCGTCGGCTACTGTGCATCAGCTTTTCGTCGAAGATCAGACTGATCAGCCGACCCATACGCCTCGCACGGATCCTTCTCCCGAGATGCTAAAAGCCTTCGACGAACGCGCCGCAGCACGCCGTGCCAGTCTGCATGCGATGCTCTCCCGCGGCGAAATCACTTCGGGGAGTGATTTGTACGAAGCGGCATTCATCTTTCAGCACGGAGAGACCGCCCCCGACTACTTGCTTGCCCACGTGCTCGCGCTCGATGCATTGACCAAGGGTTTTGATCGCGCGAAGTGGCTCTCAGTGGCGACCCTCGACCGATACCTTCAGCTCATCGGTCAGCCACAGATCTTCGGAACCCAATTTCCGTTCGACCCTAAGGTGCCGCACCCCGTCACGAACGGCGGCCGCTTCAGCGGGCGAACACAGTCGCCCTTTGACGATACGTTCCTGCCTCCCTACCTTCGTCGGGACTTCTGCGTGCCCGACCTGGAGCAGCAGAAGAAAAACTTGCAGACGCTCAACTCTGGCAGCTACCCGCGCGCTACCATGACGCTGCCCGGCTGCGAGCGTTGAAGTCGGCGAACTAACAGCGGGACATCCTAGAACTTTGTAGCAGGACAAGTAGCTTAAGTGACGGGAAACCCGCTTTCGCGGCAGTAATTCCTTGCTGGGCCGACCATGCAATGCTAGGCGTGCATTCGCTTCTAGCGCTCCGCCGGACACCGAACAGATTTGTCATCCTGAGCGCAGCGAAGGATCTGCGGTTCCAACGATATTCGTTAATGCACCGCCCCAAATTTAACGGTTTACCAGCATCCCTTTGCGGTACCATTACGTCCATATAGAAGTCCGCGCCAGGGCGGAACTTGTAAACGCCACGCGCGGTCATCGGAGGCTCAACCATGGCCCAACTATCCAGACGCGAATTCGTCAGAACCGGCCTAGCCGCCGGAGCCCTCGCCGCTACCGGAAGCCTCTCGCTCCAAGCCCTTCAGGCAAACGCGGCAAAGAAATCCGCCACCGACTGGGTCACCCTCGGCGACTCCGGAGTCAAAGTCACACGGCTCGCCTTTGGCACCGGCAGCATGAGCGGAGCCGTGCAGCGCAGCCTCGGCCAGGAGGCTTTCACCAAGACCGTCCGCTACGCCTACGACAACGGCATCCGCTTCTTCGAGACCGCCGAGTCCTACAGTGACATGCACCGCATGCTCGGCATCGCGCTTCAAGGCATTCCCCGCGACAGCTATCGCCTGATGTCCAAGATCACCACCCACGGCGACGTCGACCCGCAGGTAAAGATCAATGAGCTGTGCAAGCTCGCCCAGACCGAATACTTCGACATCATGCTCCTCCACTGGCAGCACACACCCACCTGGCCAAGCGATTCCCTCCGCTGGGCCGACGGCATCCAGGAAGCCCAGCAGAAGAAAGTCGTCATCGCTCGCGGAGCCTCCGTCCACGGGCTGCCCGCTCTACGTCAGGTCCCGGGCGACAAGTGGCTCGAGGTCGCCATGATCCGCTGCAACCACAATGGCACCCGCATGGACACGGAGATCGCCGACGGCCCCGGCCGCGGCAACGTGCCCGAAGTCGTCACCCACATCCACCAGGTCAAGAAAGAAGGCATGGGCGTCATCAGCATGAAGCTCGCCGGCGAGGGCCAGTTCGACCACGCCGACCGCCAGGCCGCCATGAAGTTCGCCTTCCAGAACGCCAAAGTCGACACCGTCACCGTAGGCTACAAAAACACCCAGGAAATCGACGAAGCCATCCAGAACATCAACCTCGCCCTGGCGTAACCGCTCCAAAACCCTAGACTAGCTCTGTCCGGAGGCTCTTTTATCTCTCTGGCAGACGATTCGAAATGAACAAAGATATTTCGCTTGCAGCGGGCGGATCCATGTTCGCGAGCACAACTACAACGTAACCTGGACCCGGGCAGACCTCAAGATCGGCATTCATTCCGATGGAGCCACCACTGTGTCCGAAACAGCTGAGGCCATTGATCTCACAATCGAAGAAACCCGGCGCGTCAAGGCAGCCCCCTGGAGTCTTTACTTTGCCCACCGTCAACACTTCGGTGTAGTGAGCATTCAGCAGCTTGTTTTGTTGCACTGCACTTGTGAAGCTTAAAAGATCCTCTACTGTGGAGTAACCGCCGCCGGCTGAGGTTCCGCGATAAGGCAGCATCCCTGTGTTTGGACGCAAACCATTCTTCGCCCCGGCCGATGTGTATCCGATACTGCGGTCAGCCACAGCCTGGTCTTCCGGCTCAGAGCCGGTAGAGGTCATGCCTGCCGGTTTATAGACATGTTCGCGGACGTAATCGTAATAATTCTCCCCACTCGCTTTTGCTATGATCGCGCCTAGCAGGATGAAACCATAGTTGCTGTACTCCCAGCGGCTGCCTGGCTCGAAGCTAGGCTCGCGACTTCCATAGAGCTTCAGGTAATCCTGGTGAGTGCGGAGCTCAAGCCGATGAGCGTCAAATTCAGGGCCGAAGATGTCGCCCGTGCCTCCGGTATGGGTTAACAATTGATAGATGGTGACCTTGGTTGCTACATCTCTGTTGGGATAATCCGTGAGATATTTGCCAACCGGATCATCGAGCCCCAATTTTCCTTCTTGCACAAGCTGCAAGGTCGCTACCGCGGTAAAAACTTTGTTCAAGGAACCGATGCGAAATCGTGTCTTGAGCGTATTGGGGATCTTGTGCTCGCGATCGGCGAAGCCGTATGCCTGAGTAAAGACAGACTTGCCATTGTGGGCTATAAGCACGACCCCCGAGAAACGATCCGAACCCCCTTCCTGTGCAAGCTTTTGGCGAGCCACCGACACCAATTCGCTCTCGCTCAAATGCGCGGGTGGTGCATCAGGAGGCTTGGTCTGCGCGCAACCTTCAGTAAGCCCGATGATTGTGACTGTGAGAAAGGTGGTCAGGATAAGACCGGGGTTCTTGTGAGGTGCATAGTTCAGATTCATCGGATGGACCCTCTCATGAGATAAATGCATTTCCCTAGCCAACCTGTGCAGTCGCGATGTCTTTGAGTGAATTGCGGTTTGCGTAAACGTGTATACGGGGAATGGTTCGAATGTGAAAATGAAGTGTTCGAAAATGAACGTTGTGAGGTGCGATGTTGTGCCCGCATTTCGTCGAATCCAAAATGGTTTCCGGATCGCCCATGATCCAGGCGTGGTCAGGAGAAGGACGACTCCAACTGCTTTCGAAAGCTTCAACCGTTGCCTCCTCTTTGGCTATCGCTATGTGAGCCGGAGGTGAAAGACTTTCCTCTCACTTCGCCAGGTGGACAAGCTGTTCCAGGCGATATGCGCCAAAGGCTAGCCACATGTTCACGAAGAAGTGGAAGGCGATCAGCACATAAAGATCCTTGCGTAGCCACATCAATAAGCCGAGCGCGAGAACAAGGCCGAGCAGTGGCCAGGTTTGCGGCACCTGCCAGAAGTGATAAAGGGCAAACAGGACCGAGTTGACGATCCAAACAGCTCGACCAAGAAATGCGCTTTTCTTGAGCAGGTAACCACGGAAATATAGCTCTTCGCCGAGGAAGTTCCCTATAAACAAGAACAGCAGTGCGACTGGAGGGAAGCTGTAAAGACCTTCCGGGCCAGGTCGAAAAATGCTGTACGCAGGAACCTGAAACGCGGGAATCGTCTCAAGCCAGGTCGAGAACGGGTTCCACACGAAGTGCATATACGGGAGGGCGACAATCGCAAACCCAGCGCAGTAGACGGGCGAAACCAGGAACAGTCCGCGAAGGTCTATACGATTAAGGCCGAGAAATTCCAGGCTTTGCCTGAAGGTGAGTTTGTCGGCGAAGCGCAGAAAAAGAAGGGGCATTAGCATATGCCAGCCAAAGGTGATAATCATCACCCAGGCAAACTGCAGGTTCTTGCCGGAGATTCCCGTGTAACGCAATTCCGCACGGTAGATCGAGCCTACATTGATGGCCAGGTAGACCAAAATGCCGGGCAGTAGGTACATCAGCAGGTAAAACAATCGAGCAGCTGAAGACTTTGCCTGATAGGTGGCTGCATAGCGGTCATAGGTCGGGTCCTCGCGGGCGAAGAAGCGTCGAAGCCAACCCGGCTTCTGCTTCTGCAGCGCAACTGAGATTCCGTTCGAACCAGGGGCGGAATTCATGCGTTTCACTCCAATCGGCTCGCAAGCGGAAGGCTGGGAGCACGGTCAGAGTAGCGAAAGAACGCCCCCGAGACTGTCGTTTGAGTCATACGCCCGGCCTTTTGCGACGAGTAGGCGATTTGGCGCGACGAATCGACGGGATTCGTACGCTCGGGGAGCTAAAATTGACTCATGTTGCTACCAAAGCGCGTCTGGTCCCCGTCGTTTTGGCCGCTGCAAGCCAGTGGCTGGGCTGTCCTGTACGTCCTCTTGCTTTTGGCCGCGCTGCCGCATCTGACCGAGCGGGACATTCTCCGCTACAACACGCTCGGTTGGGCAATCTTATTTTGTCTGACGTTGCTGATCCGCCCTGTGTGCCGGGTCGTGAGCGCTCGTTGGGCGGGATCTTGGCTTGCTTTGGAAGGATTCGCGTTTGGGCTTTCACTTGTGCTGGGCGGCCTGGTTACAGTCGCAACCGGGCTCGGAACCTTTGGGTGGAGCAGATTGAATGGAAGCAACTGGATGGTAAGCGGCGTTCAGTCTGCGATAGTGCTCTTTCTCTGGTGCAGCCTGTATTTCAGCATCAAAAATTGGCGATCCGAGAGATCAGATGGGTCTGGCGAGAAAGTAGACGGCCAGGAATTCACAAGCTACGCGGCGCGATTTGCAATACGCAACGGATCGCGTATACAGGTGGTCTCCCAGGAAAATGTGCTATGGATTTCTGCTGCGCGTGATTATGTGGAATTGCATACGCGCGCCGGCACCCATCTCCTTAGAGAAACAATGCGTTCGCTGCAGCAGAAACTTGACCCCGCACGATTCGTCCGGATTCACCGCTCTCGAATTGTGCGTTGGGACCAAATTGTCGAGCTCAGCAGTCGAGAGGGTGGCGAGTACGTGGTGAAGCTCCGCGACGGCTCGGAGCACCGCTGTAGCCGAACCTATTCGGGCGCGCTCGCCCGCTGGATTAGCTCAGAACCCAACGATAAAAGGCGGGTCGCTGATGCTCTGCCCGAGGCGCCAGGGATGCTCAGCAGATAGATTATCCAGTTTTATTGGAAATTCCCCCAGGTGAGATTTTGTAGTGGACTGTATGAGCACATGCCAAGCATCAGCGTCATCGCTCCTGAAGTCATCACCAGAAAACCCGCCGACCTAAGCCCTTTTCCGTCTGGAAGCCAGCGCGCGAACAAGTGACCGCCGGCCCGGCTCAGGATCTCCCGTAATCAGGTACGCAAGCACAGCTCCCTGGAAAAGCTGCAGCACCTCTTCGACCTTGCGTCGGTCGGGCAGATATTTCATCAACAACTCGACCCACAAACGCTGCTGTTCAGCATAGAACGTCTGCGCTCTCGCCGAGCCGTTCCACGCGCGGCGGGATAAGTCCATGACCAGCAGCAAGACGCCCTTTGACGCAGGAGCGGTCGTGCGCTCCCACAGTTCATTCACAACAGTCCGCGCCGATACTCCGGCAGGAAAAGAACTCGGCGCGAACTGCGCCCGCAGCCTCTCCTCAAGCAGCGTCATAGCGCACTCTTCAAGATTCTCCCGCCCGCCAAAGTAGTGGACCAGCATCCGTTTGCTGGTTCCTGCGCTATGCGCTAATTGGTCCAGGCTCAGATCCATAGTCCCCGCCTGCACAAAGGCGGCGAGGCATCGCCCCAAAAGTTCTTCCTGATTGCTCGATTTTTGTCGTTGCATTCGTATGTACCATGTGGTACATCTACCCATGTACCGCTTGGTTCACTCTATAGACCGAGGAAGAAAAATGAAAGTTCAGGACGTCGTACTTCTGCTCGCGCTAGGTTTAGCCATCTGGGTGCTAGGGACGATCTACTACGCCAGCATGGGTCCCGCCATCTTAGAGACGACGCCGGCGCGCTATTGGCGGGCCTTTGTTCTATCGCCCGTTCTTTCCGCCATCCTGTGCATCGCAATCCTCCGCTGGCGAAACATCCCGGCCACCCACTGGACCTCGGCCATGCTCCTCCTGGCGGTCCCCGGCATGATCGGCGAGGCGGTAGTGCTCTCCAATCTCTCGAAGTTTATGCCCAGGCTCCACGCCACTTCCGGAGGGCCATACGCAGCTTTCCTCTTCGCCGCATACGCCCTCGCCCTCGGAGTCGCCGAGATCGTCACCCTCAGAACAACGCTATAGTCCCCAGCGTGCGTGACCCTCAGAAAGTTAGTTTGAGCGCCAACTGCACAAGCCGAGAATTGTTCACAGTCGAGTTCACCGAGCCGAATCCAAACGCGCTCACATCGTTCACCGGCATGCCGAACTGCGCGTGATTGAAGAGGTTGAAGAACTCGGCGCGGAAATTCAAGCCCATCTCGCGAGGCAGCGTGAACTGTTTGATGACCGAGAAGTCGGTGTTGACGAAATCAGGCCCGACGGCCGGTACGCGTCCCGCATTCCCCAATTGGCCGATCGGGGGCGCGACGAAGCAGTTTGGGTTGATCTGCTGCAACTTGGTGTGGTTCGCGCTGGGGGCATAACAACCGGGCGTCCGGTCGGGACGGTTCCAGTTGTTGTCATTGCCGCCGTTCTGGAAGAAGACGCCGGAGTTGTTGACCGTGTCGATCAGGGGGACGGGAAATCCCGAAGAGATTCTTTCGATAAGCGTCAGTTGAAAGCCGCCAAGGAGGGTATTGGCGACGTTGTTCCAATCGCTACCGAACTGCTTGCCGCGACCGAAGGGCAGATCGTAGATGATGCTGCCAGTGAAGCTGTTGTTGAGATTAATTTGCGACAAGCCCCGATCCAGACTCTGCCAGTTGGGAAGAGGGAAATACGGGGCGCTGAGCAGGGAACCCAGGCCATCGGTCAACCCATTGTCGATGGTATGAGACCAGGTGTAAGCAAACAGAGCGTAGAGGCCATGCTGCGGCACGTTGGCCTCTGCCTTGACCTGTAGCGAGTCGTAGCTCGTCTTGCCCACATCGCCGAAAAGTGAAATGACGTTGGCGGTGAGATATGAAGGAATATATGGCGCACCACCGGCCTCGCACCCGAGTGTGTAGTTGGGGATGGTGCCGCAGCCCGAGGGACTGCCGGTGTTGAGATCATTGCCAGCCACCAGAATGTGTGTGCCGCGGGAACCGGCATATCCCATGGTCAGGACCAGGTTGCCGACCAGTTGGTCCTGGAGGTTGACGTTGAATTGCTGCACCCGGCCCAGCTTGAGGTTGGTGGGCTCGGTGTAGAACGTGCCTTCAAAGTTCGCTGCGGTAGGTGGTGTAGGAATGCTCGCAAATCCGAGGGAGAGGCCCGCCGGGATGACGGTGGCGCCTGCGTTCACCGGAAGAGTGGAGCAGAACGAGGGCACAAACGGGGCTGCGGTCGAGGAGGTGGCATAGGTGGGACAGGTGGGGGAGAAAGCGGGGAAGTTGTCGGATTCGCCCAGGAACGGCGGGTTCTGCCACAGACCCTGTGCGCCCTGGCTCCAGGCGGAGTCGTGGTAGAGCGCGTAACCGCCGCGGAGCACCATTTTGTCGCTGCCAAAGACCTTCCAGCTGGCGCCGACGCGGGGTTCGAGGGCGGTCTTGTCCATGTTGACACCCGCCGACGAGCTCACACCATTTTGATTGGCGATAAGAAGCTCTCCAGTTGCGGGAACATAGTTGGCGAGGCGTCCGTGGGCTTCGCTTGTGGGAGTGGTCAAGTCCCACGCGAGGCCAAGATTGAGGACCAGAGACGGTGTGACCCTCCAATCATCCTCGACGAAAGGACGGTAGATCGACCAGCGGCGGCCAGTGACGACGAAACCGTACGTCTGGTCGTGAATGGCCCCGCCGGTGAGGCCCAGCAGAAAATCGGACTCCGGATTGCCGCTGTAGGTAAACCCGGTTTCGCCGACAAGCCAGAAGCCATCTTGAAAGGCCTCGGTGCCAACGTTCATTTGATTGCGGCGAAAGTCGATGCCTACATGCAGGTCGTGTTTGCCGAGGATGATATCCAGGTCGTCGCGGAAAGAAAAGATGTTCGTTCCACCCTGAAACGGAGAGTAGCCGCGATCGCCCAGCGCCCAATAGTTGGCTGAGAATTCCGTGGAGACCAGTCCGCAGCTGTAGGCGCCGGGTATGCAGGTGCCGGTCGGGCATCCGAGGTTGGCGCCGGGAATGCCGAGGTTGAAGGAGGCGCAGGTCCCGGTGCCTTGCGAGGCGATGTAGTCGAAGATGCGGTTGTAACCGAAGGTGGCCTGGTTGACCATAGTGGCCGAGAAGACGTGAGTCTCGCCGATGCCGGCGTTACGCGCGTGGTTGATGATGCGCTGATTAGTACCGAAGGCGTTGGCTGAGGCAAAGGACGGCGGAGTCGAGCCGCCCGGCACATAGGAGAACGCCTGGTCGTAGCTGAAACGGCCAAAGGCAGTGTCCGCGCTCGAAAATGTCTGGTCGACGCGGGCGTCGAATTTGGTGTTGTCCAACTGGCGCACAGGGACATTGACGAAGTTGTAACCGGCGCTGGGGTTGTTGGCGTTTGGCGCGGGGTAGAGGTTGATCATGGCCTGGCCAATATTGTTCACCTGGCCGGCGGGAATCTTATTGCAGGCGGTGCCCTGGGGCTGGCTACCATCGGGATTGGAGGCCAGAGGATTTCCCAGAGTATCGCACTGGTAATAGGCATTGGGGTAGGTGGTCGGACTCGTGGAGGCGCCGATCATATTCGGGTTCACGATGGTGAGCCCGGAAACCGGATTGCCGAAGGGATCGGCGGAGAAATCGCCAGTGCGCATGGCCAACGAGGGCACGAGACCGGTGAAAGCAATGCCGTGGAGCTGATATTTCTGCTCGCCGTCAACGAAGAAGAATGTCTTGTTCTTGAAGATGGGACCGCCGACCGAACCTCCAAACTGGTTCAGGTTGAACTTTTCGATGGAGTTGGCAAAGTAGCTCTTGGCATCGAGATCGGTGTTGCGGAAGAACTCGTAGAGCGACCCGTGAAAGTCGTTGGTTCCGGATTTTGACGTGACCAGCACGGTCGGGCCCGCGCGGGTGCCGTATTCGGCCGAGTAGGTGTAGGTCAGCACCTTGAACTCCTGAATGTCATCGATCGATGAGAAGATGGCGATGCCGCCCGCGGTGAGCTCATTATTGTCAACGTTATCAAGCAGCCAGTCGGTGCTGTTGGGACGGGAGCCGCCGACCGAGAGCGAAAAGGAACCGCGCGCCGCCACCTCACTGCTCGCCGCCGAGGTGAAGAAGCTGTTGGGGTTGGTCTCTGCAGTAGCGCCAGCGGTGAGCGTAGCAAGTTGAACGAAATCGCGCCCGTTCAAGGGGAGCTGTGCCACCTGTTGCGAGTTGATGACCTGACCGAGAGATGAATTGGTGGTCTGGACGGCGACGGCGTTGGCCGTAACGGCGACGTTGGTGACTACGTTCGCGGGCGCGAGCGGAAAGTCGAGCTCTCGGGCCTGATCGACCTGGAGAACCAGATCTTTCGATTCGGCACTTTGAAAGCCGGGCGCCTCGACGCGCACCGTATAGGTCCCGACCGGGAGCAAAGGGATCAGGTAGTGTCCGGCATTGTCCGTCTTCACGTCTCGAGCCAGGCCGGTTCCCTGAGCGGTAGCGGTGACAGTAGCTCCGGGGATCGCCGATCCCGATTTATCGAGGACATTGCCGGAGAAGCTGCCGGTAGCCTGGCCGTGCATGACCGGAGAGATCATCAGCGCGAGAACGCAGACGACCACGAGAAAGAGTATTTTGTGGGATTTTGCGTCGGCCTGGCCTTCGACCGATCTCGAACACTTCGTGCCAACCATCATGCGTCTCATAGTCAAACCCTTTTCGATAACTCGGCTAAGGTGCTCTGAATCGACTGCGCTGCGGTGGATTATTAGACTGTAAGAACCGGCTGATCGAAAGTCAATGTAAGTCTTGGCCCGGCACCCTGTCGGCCCGCTATCCTTGGCCCATTCGCGAATATTTCGACACTTTGAGAGGTTGACAAACGCGAAACCATAGCGAATCTACCCTGCGGAAGGATAGGCCAGAGGTGAGTATCCTCAGAGACAAAACGTAGCCGGCAAGCAGAATTCGGCGATATCGGTCGAGCGCGGTCGGGATAGAGGTGTACGGCATGATTCCAATAATCCGCCAAAACCCTTAACTCATCCCTACAATCTCCCCGCCCGCATCCACATCGATATTCAAAGCCCGCGAAACCTTCGGCAGCCCAGGCATCAGCATCATCGCCCCCGAAGTCACCACCAGAAAACCCGCCCCCGCGGAAAGAGAAATATCGCTGACCCGAAGCGTCCACCCAGTCGGCGCGCCGCTCAGCTTCGGATCATCCGACAGCGAATACTGTGTCTTCGCAATGCAGACTGGAAAATTCCCAAATCCCCACCGCACCAGCCGCGCCAAATTCTCTTGCGCACGGTCGCTCAACGCAATCCCATCCGCGCCATAGACCGACCGCGCCACCTTGGTGATCTTTTCGATGGCGGAGTCGCCCTGATCATAAGTAGAAGCCGGCTCAACGTCAGGATTCGCGTCCAATACCTCAACCACCTTCGCCGCCAGCGCCGCCGCGCCTTCGCCACCCGTGGCAAACGCCTCCGACAACGCGAACGCCGCCCCACGCGCCTCGCAAAACTGCTTCAGCACGCCCAGCTCCGCGTCGGTGTCCTTGGGAAACCGGTTGATCGCAACCACCACCGGCAGGCGAACCCCCCGCACGATGCTCATGTGCTTCTCAAGGTTCTTCAGCCCGCGCGCCAGATCTCCCTCACCTTGATTCCGCAAGCTCTGCACGGTCGAAACCAGCACCGCCACCGAAGGCTTGATGCCCGACGAAGGCATCACCAGATCAAGATACTTCTCAAAGCCAAGGTCCGAGGCGAAGCCCGTCTCGTTCACCACGTAGTCCGCCAGGCGCCGTCCCATCTCCTGCGAAATTACCGAGCTCGTCCCATGTGCAATATTCGCAAACGGCCCGCAATGCACCAGCGCCGGAGTCCCCTCCGTCGTCTGCACCAGGTTCGGCAGCAGCGCTTCACTCAGCAGCGCCATCATCGGCCCAACTGCCCCTAACTGCGCCGCCCATACCGCCTCGCCCGACCGGTTCGCCCCAACGATAATCCGCGCCAGCCGCGCGCGCAGATCGATGCGGTCCTTCGCCAGCGCCAGAATCGCCATGATCTCCGACGCCGCCGTAATCACGAACCCAGTCGCGCGGTTGCTGCCATCGCGCTGCGCCTTTTCCGGAGCAGTCACGCTCACCACAATGTTCCGCAGCGCGCGGTCGTTCATGTCCAGTGCGCGCGGCCAGCTGATCGCAGCCGGATTGAGATCAAGTTCGTTGCCATGAAACAGGTGCGCATCGATCAGCGCCGCCAGCAAGTTATGAGCTGAGGTAATCGCATGAAAATCGCCGGTGAAGTGAAGATTGATCTTCACCGCCGGCTCAACCTGCGAACGCCCGCCACCCGCCGCGCCGCCCTTCATGCCAAAGACCGGCCCCAGCGAAGGCTCCCGCGAAGTGATGATCGCCCGCTTGCCAATCTTTTCCAACCCCTGCACCAGCCCAATTGAGGTGACCGTCTTCCCTTCTCCTGATGTCGTCGGCGTCGTAGCCGTCACCAGAATCAGCTTGCCCAACCGGCCGCTAGCAGGCGTCGCATTCAGTAGATCGAGATTCAACTTCGCGCTGAACGGGCCGCGTTTCTCATACATCTGATCGGGGAGACCCAGCTTGGCCGCAATCTCTTCAATCGGCAACAGTTTTTTCAATGCGACCTCACAAACACAGCCTGCCCAGAATACGGCAATCAGGCTGAGCTGCGAAAACAACTCCCAGCCTTCCATGTCGCTTCTAAAGAAGTGTCAGGAAGGGAGAAAACATGTCTCACCGAAGATCTCTTGCTCTTTTGGTTCTCGTGACAGCGGCTTTGTCTGTAGCCTCGGTCGCCCCTGCCCAAGTCTCGGTCGATATCGGGCCCGCGCCGATATGCCCCTACGGCTACTTCGACTATCCCCCGTACTACTGCGCTCCCTATGGCTACTATGGGCCAGACTGGTTCATCGGCGGAATCTTTATTGGAGCCGGCCCCTGGTTTCACGGCCCGCACGGCTTCTACGGCCACGTGGATAACCGTTACGATCCCCGCCATGGGTATCACGGCCCGCTACCGGAGCGGGGGTCGAAGCCCTTCACCAACTTTCACCCGAACGAAGCGAGAGACGGGCAGGGCCACGTAGGCGAAGCCAATCACAGCCCGGCCCCCGAACACAGCGGCGGTTATGAGCACGGTGGCGGCGGCGGAGCCCATGGCGGCCACCATTAAGGATCGCTGAAGTCACACACCGACGAGACTGATCAAAACAAACCGGGACCCGTGTTGCGGCGCGGGTCTTCCGGCTGATCAGTTACCCGCCGGTGTCGCTGGGCCGCTTCGGGATGATGCCGCAATACCCCACACAAAAGTCGGAGAGATTCGGCTTGGCAACGATCTCTTCGATCGGCAAATGTTCTTTCAAGAATTCTGCTCCGTGACCATTAGCTCAAAAAGCATCCGTCATTGTTACAAATCAATCGCCCGTGGCATGGTGGCCTTCCGCGGCATGGGGATGATGCCGCAAAACCCCAAATAAACGCCAGGATTGATGCAGCATTCTCGCCCCCACAAAGCACAGGTACGCGCCGATCAACGCAGTCGCCAACTTATCGCTGTCCGCCGTGGCAAAGGCGGCCATCCCGACCGCAAAGACCAGAGAAATCCCCGCCGACAGATACAGCAGTCCGCGATGATGGGCCCGATGAAGATGACTCAGCTGAAACGAAAACACCGACATGCTGTAGACCAGCGCATGAACGGCCGCAAACGTGAGCATCAGCGCCAGGGTCCGGTAATGGGAGTAAACCAGAAAGCCCATGGCCATGAGCAGTCCCAACCCCATAAGCAGATAAAAAGTGAAGCGCCGAAAATGCTCCACGCCCTCACCTAACGCGGCAATCCAATCCGCCAGCGCCGCAACGACCAGCGCAACCACAGTCAGCAAAACCGCGAATACGACGTCGCCAATATCGAATACAGAATCGGTCATATTGGTGCGCAGATAAAGGAAAGCCAGCCCCAGCGCTAAAATCAGGCCGCCCTGAACCACCAAAACGTAACCTCGAATTTTCAGGGATCGAAACATGAAGACGGCGCCCTTTTGTTCCCGACCAGATCAACGCGACTCTGCAACGGAAAGTCTAATTCATTTCACGACTTCCCTACAGAGACTCGGGGGGGCACCCTGCTACAGCTTCGATCTACAGCTTCGACCCGCCATCAACCGGAATGCTCGCTCCCGTAATCCATCGCGCGCCGTCAGAGGCCACAAAGGCGACAACGTCGGCAACGTCTTCGGGCTTGCCGAGTCGCTTCAAGGCCTGCATGCCGAGAGCAACCTCGCGTCCAGCTTCCGTCTTCGTAAAGTTCGACATATCCGTGTCGATCACGCCCGGCGCCACCGCGTTCACGCGAATACCGCGCGGCCCGAGAATGGCGGCCCAGTTCCTCACCAGAGTCTCAAGCGCTCCCTTAGTCGAGGCGTAAGCGAGGATCGTAGGATTCTCCAAATCAGGCTTGCCCACTACCGTACGGGCCACGGCGGAAGAAACCGCAATGATATTTGAGCCTTCGCCAAGAAGAGGCAGAAGCTGCTGCACCAGGAAGAACGGCCCCCGGACGTTGGTCGCAAACAGGTTGTCAAAGTCCGCTACCGTGTGGTCCGCAATCCGCGCGCTCTTGCTGATTCCGGCGTTCAGCACCAGCACATCCAATCGATCGCCCACGATAGACCGCACCCGTTCGGCCAGCAGCGCCGCGCCGTCCGGACTCCCCAGGTCCGCCGAGACCGCATCGGCGCGTCCGCCCTCTGTCTCGATCTGCGCGACGACCGACTCCGCCTCCTGCGCGGACCGCCCATAATGAACCAGGACGCGCGCCCCCGCCCTGGCAATCGCCAAGGCCGTCGCACGCCCAATCCCTCTCGATGCGCCTGTAACCAGCGCAGTCTTGTTTTGCAGCGTAGTCATTTTCCCCTCGTCCCTTAGGCGTTCGTTCCGCCATCAACAGTCAGATTCGCCCCGGTGATATACGCCGACTCCGGACCCGCCACAAACGACACCAACGCGGCGACCTCTTCGACAGTCCCATAGCGGTTCAGCGCCGTGGCGGCCTTCTGAGGCGTGGCCCAATCACCCGAGGCGGGATTCAAATCCGTATCGATCGGCCCCGGCTGAACATTGTTCACCGTGATGCCGCGGTCCCCGACCTCTCTGGACAAGCCCTGAGTAAACATCTTGACGGCGCCTTTCGTGGCCGCGTAAGGCACCAGTCCCGGCGTCATCAGGCGTTCGCCCACGCACGACCCGATCATGATGATCCGGCCGCCATCGTTCATATGCTTGAGCGCTGCCTGCGTCGCGACGAATACGCCACGAACGTTGATATCAATCATTCGATCCAGTTCTTCAAGCGTCGTGTCCTCGAACTTTTTCGGAATCGCCGTGCCCGCGTTATTCACCAGCACATCCAGCCGGCCAAGGGTCGCGACCGCCTTTTCCACCGCGCTCCTGACCGCTTCCACGTCGGCAGCATCCGCCTGAATCGCGACCGCCTTTCCACCTGCGGCTTCAATCGCTTTGACCACGGCCGAGGCCGCGCCCGAATCCTTTGCATACGTGATGGCCACGCTCGCTCCATCCGCCGCCAGACGTTTCGCAATAGCTGCGCCAATGCCTCGTGAGCCCCCGGTAACCAGTGCTACTTTCTTGCTTAGCTTCGACATAAGATCTCCTTGAATGTGCGTCGCCGCCCCGCTTATCAACTTGACATACATTGATCGGATTAACGTGACGTGTATCTGATGTGCCGTTCGTGCCGGCAGATTGAGCGCTTTTGGGAATGCAACCTATTCCGAATTGGAATCGATTCGGACTGAGGGCAGTGCCATCGAAACGCCGGAAGCCTTCCCCTACTTCGAGGGAGGCAAGCCAATCCTAAGACAGCTGAGTGAATCCACCGTTAGCGAATACAATCCATTCCATAGAGGAATAAGCAGGCAATGGACAAATTCGATGCGATGCAGGCCTTCGTCCGGGTCGTCGAAAGAGGCAGCTTCTCCGCCGTCGCCAGGGAGCGCGGCATCGGCCAGCCCGCCGTCAGCAAGCAGGTGTCCGCCCTGGAGAACGAGCTCGGCACCGAGCTCATCCACCGCACCTCGCGTTCCATCGCGCTCACCGAGGCAGGCCGCGAGTTTTACGACTCCGCCCTGCGCATTCTCGATGACTTTGAAAGCGCGACGTCACGCATCGGCCGCGGGCAGACGGCCCCGAAAGGCCTCATCCGCGTAACCGTCGCTCCCACCTTTGCCCGCCTTCACATGGTGTCTAAGCTCGCTTCATTCTTCGCCGCCTACCCTGACATGGCAATCGAGATGGCCGCATCCGAGGGCCCCACCACGATCATCGACGACGGCTTCGACCTCGCCATCCACTCCGGCGAACTCCCCGATTCAACTCTCGTCGCGCGAAAATTCGCCCAGACGATGATCATTCTCGTCGCCACTCCTCAGTACCTCAGCCGCCACGGCGCGCCCGAATCGCCCGAAGACATCCCCCGCTTTCGCTCCGTAGTCTTTATGGAGCGCGGCTCCCCGCAGCCATGGAAATTCGGCGCCGGCAAGGACATGAAGCGCATCGTCCCGACCGGAATTTTTAGAACCAGCGATATCGAACAGATGCGGATGGGAGTCCTCGAACACCTCGGAATCGCTCAAGCCCCCGCATGGCTCTTCGCCGCCGAGCTCAGAGAAGGCACCGTCCTCCGTCTCCTCACTCCCTTTGAGCGAACAGTACCAATCCTCGCTGTCCGGCCAGCCAGCCGCCGCGTCTCCACCAAAGTGCGCGTCTTCATCGAACACCTGGAAAAAACATTTGCGCTCTGTTCCCAATTCAATCCACGACCCAGCTAAAACGAAATGCGATTTTGGCTTGTCATATTACGAATTTCTTATCGTTCGATTAGAGACTGCGAAGAGCTGCCATAAAGCTCTCGATTTTGCGGTTCGACGAGGCCTTGCCAGATTTAAGGTTGCGCTCGATGCATAACCCGGCGAAGAAGGCCAGCACCATCTCCGCAATTGCAGAAGGTGCCATCTTGGGTTTTTCGGCCTCGATGTTCATGGCGAGAAAGCGCTCCAATAGCACTCGATTCTCGGTTACCGCCTCATAAACCTCACCCGGAAGGATAGCGAACTCCCGCATCGAATTTACCGAAAAACACCCCTTCTGGTCCCCCTTGTTGAGGGGCCCACGCCGGAGAAACGTCTCGACGTTCTTCCAGCCCAGAGGCTCCTTGGTGAGAAGTCCCCTCTTTCTCTGGTTCTCAAGGTACTGCCTAAGACACGCAACAAACAGATCTTCCTTGTCTCGGAACTCGGTATATAGCCCTGACTTGTTCACGCCTGTCGCTCGTTCCAGTTCCTGAAGGCTCGTGCCCGCGAACCCGTGCTTCCAGAAGACGGGCACCGCCTTCTCCAGCACCTCCTCTCGGCTAAAGCTCTTCGGGCGCCCCATAGACATATTATCCGATAAAGAACTAAATAGTTCAATATCTCTGCATCTTCGCTGCGGCTCCGTCATCGTATAGAACTAAACGGTTCACAACCGTTTTGCGAGGACCCAAAAGGAGCTGAACATGCCAAAGACAACGCCGGAACAGAACAAGGCGATCGTTCTCGAAGCCTTCGATACTCTCTTCAACAAACGAGACTACGCGGCAGCAGAGCGCTTCTGGTCGCCGAAGTACATCCAGCATAGCGCGCATATCGCGCCCGGGCGCGAAGGACTCTTCGCTCTTGTCCGGTCGTCGCCAGAAACAATGCGCTATGAGAACCAGCTCATCGTTGCAGAGGGTGATTACGTCATAGCGCATGGCCGCTTCAGTGGAATTGGAAGGCCCGCTGCATGGATTGCGGCCGACGTTGTCCGATTCGAAGACGGTCTTCTCAGAGAGCATTGGGACGTCTTGCAGGACGAAGCGACTAAGCCCGAATCAATCAGCGGCCTTCCCATGTTTGGCGACACCTTCCCGAAGTGACAATCGAAAATAACGCGATCGGCCTAAAGGCATTCGAGACAGTTCCCTAACAGTGCAAAGAGGTGCCAGCTATGACTTCACCGGTTGTTTTGGATACCAAGTATGTGATCGTGGGGGCGAGTGGGAACACCGGCTCGGTCATCGTGAATACTCTGCTATCGAAAGGCAAGAAAGTACGCGTCTTGGGACGCGACGCGGGGAGACTCCAGCGCTTTGTGGACAAAGGGGCGGAAGCGTTCACGGCCGACTTAAGCGACGCGGTTGCGCTCATCAAAGCCTTCAGCGGTGCGCGCGCGGCGTACTTGATGTTGCCGCCGGCGAAATCTCGGGAGGACCAGGAGCGAGAGAGCGACGCGATCGCAAAGGCCGTGAAGGAGGCCGGCCTTGGCTACGCGGTGCACCTGACCAGCTATGGCGCGCAGATTCCGGAAGGCACAGGGCCAGTCGCGGGGCTGCATTCTTCGGAACAAAAGTTGAACGCGATCGGCGGGTTGAACGTTCTGCACCTGCGCGCCGCCTATTTCATGGAGAACAATCTGCATGCGATCGGCATGATTCGTGGGATGGGATTGTTCGGAAATGCGCTGTTACCAGACGTTAAGCTACCCATGATTGCGACGCGCGATGTTGGCGACTACGCCGCGCAGCGCCTCCTGCGCCTGGATTTTTACGGCAAACAAACTCGCGAGCTGCTTGGTGAGCGCGAGCTGTCGATGACGGAAGCTACTGCGGTCATTGCGCGCGGTATTGGCAAACCGGATCTGCGGTACGAGCAGTTTCCCTATGACCAGGTACAGCAGGTGTTGACGCAAATGGGTGTTCCACCGAACGGTGCCGCTTTATACATCGAGATGTACAAAGCCATCAACACAGGAGTCCTCGTTCCGCTGGAGCCCCGCTCGTCAGAGAATAGTACACCGACTTCGTTTGAGACATTCGTACAGGATATTTTTGCGGCCGCGTATTCTGGCGGGATGGTCGGCAAACAGGAAGTTGGGACTGCTTCCGAGCCCTCCTATTTGACAAGTTCATCCGTCGCGTCATAAAAAGACCTTGTTGCGGTGAAGGAGTTCGCCCTTAACCGCTGTCTTGCCGATGTTGGCGGGCAGATGATGACTCCTGACAGGGAAGCCTGTTGCGGAGTCATGTCTCCGCACAGATTCCCAAACAGGACTGAAGTGACGGTTGGATGCTGGTTCGCGCTGGAGCGCTATCGCGTCTGGCATGAGCCACCGATGGGCGGGGCTGAACTCTCGGATGTGTCGCCTTGTGGAGGGGCTATGTCTGAACAAGACCGGAATGGCGAAAAGACGCGAAACCCCGGAGAACTCAACGAACATCAGAAGACGCGCTTGAGGATTACCTGCCAGTACATCGATAAGTTGCTTAGCGATGTCGAAGTCATTCTGTATGCGGCGACATCCCATTCGCCTTTCCCTCGCTATATCGCCGACTTGAATCCGGCGCAGGTGCGCGTCATCGAGGATCATCTCGATCGGCTTCGGTCGCAGCTGGTCCGCACAATCGCTTGGCAGCATATGAAGCCTGAAGCGCCCGACATTCCCGCGACGCGCGCGGTCCTAACCAACCTTGCCTTCGTCAACATCGCCATTGAGGAATTAAAGCCCCACTATATGAAGGGTTCGGGCCAAGTACCCGAAGAAGCAATCGCCGAACTCAACGGAGTTGTTTATGAGTTGCGTTCTCTGCTGAGCGGAATGGAACGCTACCTCAAGCAAGAGCTCAACGTGGATATGGAGAAGCGGCTTCGTCGATTGCAGGAGACCGGACGCGACGTTAAATTGCTTAGCGCCCTCGAACAGACGGTTACGCTCCATGGATTGGTTGAGTTTCGCCCGCGGATCACCATGCTTGCCTCCCGCCTGGAAGATGACAGCTTCGAGGTCGCTCTGTTTGGGCGGGTCAGTTCCGGCAAGTCGTCGCTGCTGAACGCGCTTCTCGGCAGCGATGTTTTGCCGGTTGGTGTGAATCCGATCACGGCCGTGCCGACGAAATTGCGATATGGTCCCGAGCTAAAAGTAGCCGTGGCATACGGCGACGGCCGCAGCCGGCTGGTTGGCATGGACGAACTGGCAAATCTGGTAACCGAGCGGGGAAATCCCGGCAACCTGCAGAACATCGTTCGGGTCATCGTTGAGGTCCCATCGGCGCGGCTTAGAGAGGGCATTCTGCTGGTAGATACCCCAGGCCTGGGCTCTCTCGCGAAACGCGGGAACGCCGACACCTTGGCTTACCTGCCTTGCTGCGATCTCGGGCTTTTGTTGATCGACGCCGCTTCGACTCTGAATGACGAAGATATCGGCACGTTACGGCTTCTGTACGAAGCGGGAATCCCAGCTCTGGTTCTGTTAAGCAAAGCCGACTTGCTTGCAGAAGGCGACCTGCATCGGGCGGTTTCCTATATCCAAGAGAATCTTATCCGCAGTTTGGGGCTCGATATCGACGTTCACGCGGTGAGCGCTCTCAAGCAGCACTCAGTCATGCTCGATCGTTTCTATGAGCGCGAGCTGCTGCCCCGTTTCGAACGCGCCCGCTCCCTAAAGGAAGCGTCGATTGCGCGAAAGATCGGCGCGCTGCGCGAAGCGGTTGTCTCCGCGATCGTAGTGAGTCTCGATCGTTCGCAGAGCGGAGGTCCCTCCCTTCAAGTATCGCCTCCAACCCACCTCGACGAGATGGAGAGCAGGCTTCGTGTGATCACAGGCGAGGTGGGATCGCAGGGGACGGAGCTCCAGCGGGCATGTCTCGAGATTGGAGAGACGCCGCGCGCGGTGGCGGACTTAGTTGTGGATCGGGCCGTCCTTTTGGCCCACGATGGCGGTGCAACTCGTCTCTCTTCGCTGCAACTGGCTGAATGGGTCCACGAAGCCGTCTGGGAGCTGGTGCAACCGCCAATCAGAGGGCTGCGGGAGATCGGACTCGGTGCGATTGCGGATCTGCAACGCACGGCGAAGGAACTCGGTCACCCAGACACTCCATCGCGCGAGGACCTAGACCTTCTCTTGCGGGGCATGCCGCGCTTCGAGCTGGCCGCCCTGCCGCCGGAGATCAATGTCAGACATTGGAAGTTGTTCGGGGAAGGGATTGTCAGGATGCGAATCAAGGCAGGTCTAGCGGACGGTATCGGCCCGCTTCTGAAAGATGAGCTCCACCTCTATGGGATGGCCCTCGCGCAGTGGAGCGAGCAAACCGTCGCGAAGCTGGGTGCCCTCACCAATTCTTACGCCGACACTTACCGCGCCCAGATCCGGCGCATTTGCGGATACGAGGAAATGATGGGAGATGTGGGGCAACTTCAGGCGGATTTGGAACGCCTGCGGGCCTGGGGTTCGGAGGGTGTGTGGCCTGTGGCTCCGGAACCCGCGGATAGAAGAGGAGACGGGAGTTGCAAAAGTACTTGCTCATTGCGCTAGGCGGCGCGCTTGGCTCTCTCGCCAGATACTGGATGGGCTCGAACATCAACAGCCGCCTGGGCACCAAATTTCCTTACGGCACGTTCGTCATCAACCTCACAGCCTGTATCATTATTGGGTTCTCGCTTGCGTTCCTTGAGAGGCGCAGCGAGTTGAATCCGGCCTGGAGGCTGCTCGTGCCGGTAGGGTTTGTCGGCGGATACAGCACGTTTTCTACGTTTGAATGGGAGACATTTTCGACTCTGCAGAGCGGGGCGTTTCTGATCGTTGCTTTGTATGTCGTCCTCAGCGTCGTTCTTGGTTTGGCTGGAGTGTGGTGCGGCGTCCTGGTCGCGAAGGTATTCACATGAGGGCGAAGGGGATCACAGATCGCGAATTCAGCCTGCAAGACCCGGGACGGTTGGTCCTGCTTACCGGTTCCCGAAGATGCTCGGCAATGCGGGGAATCTCTGGCTGGCCGAGGCAGGCGCGGCCCTTAGGGGAAAAGACATGCTGACTGCGGGAAAAGCCGTCAAAGTCTCCATCTACCTGAGCGAAGGGTCCACGCACCACGGTGTCTCCGCCTACTCGAGCATCCTCGATTTCCTGTTCTTTCGTGGTATAGCCGGCGCTACGGTCCTGAAAGGAGTTGCCGGTTTCGGCGCCGACCACCATATGCACTCCGCGAACTTCGTCGAGATATCGGAACATCTCCCACTTAAGATTGAGTTCATTGAAACCAAGGCGAAGGTTGACGAGCTACTGGGCAAACTCGAGGAGATGGTCGGCTCCGGCATGATTGAGATACAAGAGACAACAGTCGCCAAACCGGCCCAGGTGTCAAAGCCGAGGAAGGCGGCTGCTCCCTCGCACGTCAAGATCGAAGGCAAGGCGAAGATACTGCGAATCTACATCGGCGAAAGCGATCAGTGGCAGGACAAGCCGCTGCACGAAGCGCTCGTGCGCGCCATGCGCGCCAACGATCTCGCGGGCGTCACGGTCTACCGCGGCATCCTTGGCTACGGCGCCCACCGCAGGGTCCACAGAGATAAGCCATTGCATTTATCCCATGACGCCTCGATCATGCTTTCGGTTGTCGACACCGAGGAGAAACTGCGGGCCTTCCTGCCGACCGTGGACAAGATGGTCCAGGAGGGGCTCGCGGTCCTCTCCGATGTTGACATCATCAAATATTCCTCGCGCCCGACCGAGATCGGCGGAAGCAATGAGTAAGCCATGAAAGAACAATTTCAGGCGAGGATGCTACGGATCCACTTCACCGAAGACGATAAGTGCCAAGGCGAACCGCTCTACAAAGCGATCGTTGCCAAGTGCCAGGAATTGAGGCTCGCCGGTGCCACCGTCTATCGGGGTCTCGCTGGTTTCGGAGCCAGCGCCAGAATCTATCACGCCAGAAGCCTGACGATCTCGAAGAATGCGCCCATTGTGGTCACCGTGATCGACCGGGAAGAACAAATTCAAAAGCTGATTCCGCATCTGGACACCATGATGGAAGGCGGGCTGGTCGCCAGTTCCATCGTTGAGGTCATTCGCTATTCGCCTCCTGCGGAGGAGCCTGCGAAGAAGCGGTAAGACAGGGTCGGCGCCAACTATGTCCATCGCCGGGCAAACCGTCGAACGTCATCCGATCGAGGAATCGCTGCGCAGACTGCTTGCTGTTGAAGGGAACGGTCCCGGCAACAAGGGCCTGCGCGACAAGCTTCTCTTGCTTCAAGATAAATTGGCCTCAGGCGAATTCCGCCTTGCCGTTCTGGGGCAGATGAAGCGTGGGAAGAGTTCATTCATCAACGCACTCCTGGGAGCGGATGTCTTGCCCACAGGCGTCTTACCCGTGACAGCAGTCATCACCGAGGTCCGATACGCGCCCGCGCCGAATGCGGTGATCGTCTACGCCGCTGGCGATCTGCGAGAAGAGGTTGCCATAAGCACACTCGCAGATTACGTCACTGAGGCGGGTAATCCAGGAAACGAAAAGCAAGTCGCTTCGGTGGAGATCGCATATCCTTCGCCTTTCCTCGATAGCGGAATCATTCTTATCGATACGCCGGGCATTGGATCGACTCATTTGCACAACACACAAACTACAGAGCGCTATCTTGAACAAGTGGATGCTGGGATTGTTGTCTTTTCTATCGATCCGCCCATCACCGAGGTTGAATCCCAATTCGTTAAGAGCCTAATAAACGACATTCCCAAGCTCTTTTTCATTTTGAATAAGACGGATATGGCTTCGCCCCAGGAGGTACAGACCGTTGCCGAGTTTCTGGAAAGCGAATTAGGACGGCTCCAGCTGGAGTCACCGGAAATCTTTCCCTTGTCCGCCCGTCAGGCGCTTCACGAAAAGCTTCAAGCCAGTACGGGACTGGTCTCGAGCGGGTTGGATATCTTCGAAAGGCGTTTGCAGGCCTTCTTGTTGGGAGAAAAGCGAATGGTGCTGGTGCGCTCGGTCGCTATGGATGTTTTGCAGATCGCACGAACGCTTCGATTCGCGGCATCCCTTGGCATACGCGCAGGTACGATGAGCACTGAACAGCTGCAACGCAAACGGCTAGCGCTGGATCAATTGCTGGAACAAACGGAAGCCGAATTGCGAGACTTGCGGGTGCTCCTGCGCCAACGCTCGGCCGATATTCTTGCGCTTGTGGAACAAGACCTGAAAGCGCGGGTGGAGGCGTCCGTTCCCGAAGTGCAACAACATCTAAAGCTTTTCCAAGAGCAGCATCCGAAAGACACCGGACGCGGATTCGGGGAGCTTCTCGAAAACTATCTGATGAAAGAAGTGGAGACAGTCTTTCTGAAGTGGCGAATGCAGGAGGATGAAAGGATTCAGACTCAACTTAATGCGCTCTCCAATCGCTTTGTCGGTCAAGCGAACGGCATCCTGGAGCGATTGGAAAAGCTTGCAGGCGGCTTGTTTGATGTCCCCGTGGAACATCTCGCGATTACCTGCTATTTAGAAGTAGAAAGCCATGTGCGCTATCGAGTGGACCGCGTCTTTTATTCGCTGGATTCCTTTCTCCTCCTCTTGCCTCGATTCTTGTTGCGCCCTATCATCCTTCGCCGGATGCGCGCCAACGTCGCCGTTCTGCTGGACATGAACGCCGGGCGGATACGTTATGACTATCTCAATCGCCTCCAGTCGAGCATGGTCCAGTTCGAGCGGTATCTCTGTGCAGCCGTAACCATGGTGGCCGAGAGCCTGAGATGCGCGCTCCGCATGCCGGAAGATATAGGGCCGCAGAATGCGGGGACATTGAAGGTCTTGGATACGATAATTCGAGACTGTTCCCACCAAATGTAGTGAGCGCGCCAAATATTTGCCAGAACGACTTGGCCGTATAAACGGCTGTCCGGAGATGATCGAATCGCTGTCACACCTGCCGGAGATAACATCGGGAGGCCCGCGAAGCGAAGCCTCCCGACTATTCTTTCTCGCTCCTCTACGGCACAACTTCGATCCCGTTCACCTCCGGATTATCGGCGGTGCCCTGGGTGAAGGCGATGGCGATGACGCCGGAGGAATTTGCCACGGCGGTGAACTCCTCGGTGAGCGCCCGGTTCTGCGCTCCAGAGGTTGCGAAGATGTCGAAATTCCTCAGGACCGTTGTCCCGTTGATTGCGACATTGAAGACGCGTTGCCCAGCCGCGGTCCAGCTCAGATCGGCGAAGTGCAATCGCACCGCATAGGTTGTCCCAGGAGTGAGTCCGGGAACGTAGGTATATCGGGATTGTTGAAAACCCAGAGTCCACAAAGGTGGAAGTGGCGGGGTTCCAGTCAGCCATGCATAGCTTTCCACAACCTGCTTAGGCGAGGGGCCGTAGATGACGTAGTAATCGAGTGGCCCACTTACCGCGCCAAACGAGTAGATGCCCGGAATCTGCTTGCCAAAGTCGAAGCTTGTACGCCAGGTGTCATCCAGAAACACTCCGGCCGCGGTCCCCGACTTATAAGTGATGAAAAAAGGAATGCTCTTGTAAATAGGGTCGGTGGATTCCTGAAAGCGATAGGCATCTGTGTTCCAGAGCGAGAGAGCTTCCTCGCGGCGGTCAAGGGGGCCGGTCTTGTCCCCGAGGCCGAAATAATGCTCATCAAGCGGCATAATTTTAGTGATCAGGAAACTGTCTCCATCGAACTGGACAGGTAGCGCATCCTGTTGCACGACATTTCCGGTGAGATCGCGAATGGTCATCTTTAGGTCACTTCTGGCGATCTGCACTTGCATCGATTTGGTGCGAAAGCCAAAGGAAGCTTCGGAAGACTCTGGAGTTACCGCGATGTGGCTGTGAAGCGGCTCCGGCAGTACTGCCCACGAGGCGTCCTCCGGCATCGTGCCGTTGCGGCCAATGCGGATGCGGAGGACGTCGTCACGGAGTGCGGTTATCTCTTCTCGTGTGGAATCCTGCTCGACGGCCACGCCATTGGGCAATGGGATAATGCTAGTGGAGTGGTTGAAGACGATCTCCTGGTTGCCCGGCGCCTGCCCCGCTTGAAGCGCCGGAGTTAAAGCAAAGCAAATCAGGAGCGACGCAGCAAGAAAAGTCTTTCGCATTAGGGTCTCAGAAGTCTGGTTTGTTTGTAATGAGAAGTCGCTTTGCCGAACGACCAAAATCACGGTGCGTCGTCGAGGCTTGAGGCATGTGAGTCCTCCAGAGCGATGACGGCCCCTTCGCGCCGTTTCTGCTTGATAGCTTTCATCTGGGCGAAAGCCAGGTCTGCATCCGCCTTGTCGCCGACCTGCGCGTAAAGCCGCGCCAGCTGGTAGTGGATGCTGCCATCCTGATCGCTCTCCACGCCCATCTTCAACTGATCAATCGCTTCTTTGGTTTTTCCGTTTGCCTCATAGACCCTGCCGAGCAGAGCATGGACATGCGGCAAAATCTGCGGTTTTGCGTTCAGGGCCTTCAACAGAAACGGCTCGGCTTCGGAGAACTTGTGTTGAGTGATGAGCGCCTCGCCCATGATCAGGTTGACGTCAGGATCGGCTGGGCTTCGTTCGAGCGCCTTCTGCGCCGTTTCTACCGCTTGCTCGACCTTTGCCTCTTGCAGGTATGCAGTAGCGAGACCTAAGAGAGCCGCTAGATCGTTCGGCGAAAGTGTCAGAGCGCTGCTGTATTCCTTCTGCGCGTCCTCTGGACGATCGCGCTGGCGATAAATATCTCCCAGCAAAATGTGGCTTCGGGCGGAGTCTGGTTCAAGCTCCTGGTAGCGAGCCAGAGATTCGAACGCGAGTCTCTCGTTGGCTTTGATGGCCCAATAGAGAGTGGCGGCCGTTGGCTGCGATGGGAGTTCGCGTAGTGCATACGTGGCATCGGACGTTAAGTCGTATCTTCCGGTAAAAAATGAGCACCGCGCCAGCAGCTGAAGCGCATCGGTGTCGCGGCCGTTGAGGCTGCCCTCGAGGCGGTCAGCGCACTCTCCATAGCGTCCCATCGAATAGTCTTCTTTAGCCGAGGCCAGCGTCGCGGAAGCATTGACCGTTGAGCCCTGCGATCCGCCCTCTTCGGTGAGGGCCTTGACCGCTAGCTGGCTAAGAAGAGGGGTCGAAGCGGCACTCGCGCCCTGCGGACGGGAGAGTGCAACATAAAGCCCAGGCTCAATCTTTCCCGAGGACTGTCGGCCCTTAGCAAAACTCAAGAAGCTTGTCACCCGCCTACTCGGCATACCTTCGAAGAGGGTGGAGGCACTAGCTGAAAAGAATCCCTGATCGGGGCTCCATGCCTGATTCAGAATCGCGAGAGCGTCGTCATTTTCACCGGCGTCGATATGCAGGCGGGCGAGCCCCAGCAAGGCGAGCGTGCACTCGGGATGAAGCTTGCGTTCCGCCGTAAATTCCGAAGCGGCCGCCCGCGCGTCGTCTTGCCGTAAATCCAGAAAACCTTGTTCGGACCGCATGCATGGGGGTTGGTTATCGGCGGCAAGAACGCTCTGGTACAGGCCCGCAGCCTCTGTATATCTGGACTGCTTGACCAGCGATTCGGCGAACAGTGCCTGTGCGTAAGAAGAATCTGCGCTTTGTCCGGTCATCGTCCGCGAGTCGCTCTCTACTTGGTCGAGATACGCAATTCCCAGCGCAAACCAGGCCGAGTCCTGTTTCGGATCGAGCTCGGTTGCACGCCGGAGTTCAGGGATCGCCGCGGATAAATTGCCAAGCGAAGAATACGCGCGGCCGAGCGTGAGCGAAGCTAACGGGTCTGTGTCGTTCATCTTTTTTGCGGCCAACAGATATGGAATCGCCTGCTTCGCCTTGCCCGTGCGCAGGTAATCGATTCCCAGAAAGAGCTGTGGAACATAGAGCGAGGACTTCAGGCGGTTGGCCTGCTCGAAGCTCGCGATCGCCGCCGCGTAGTCTCCGCTCTCGTGTTCCATCAGCCCAAGGTTGGCCCACAATTCTGGAATGCTACTTCGAATCTTCAAGGCTTTTCGGTAGTCATTCGCGGCCGCGGCGTAGTTATTCGCAGCCTGCGCCTGTTGCGCGGCGGCCAACAGCGTCTCCAGCTCAGGCGGTTGATTCTGCTGGCCAGATATAGGTCTGGCCAGCAGGAGCAGGAGAATCGATGTGACCCAATATTTCAAGAACGGGATCACCAGTAGAATTTCCCCGCGAACTGCACTGTACGGGAGGGGAAGGCTTGTGTGATTTGACCGATGCTCGATGCGCAGGCTTGGTCCGCATTGGGATCGCAGCCTGTGTATCCGGTGTTCGGAGTATAGAACTGCGCGTGGTTGAAGGTGTTGAACATCTCCGCGCGGAACTGCAGCCGCATCGACTCGCTAAACTGCCAGTTCTTCATGATCACCGTGTCCCAATTCTGGAATCCTGGGCCGCGTAGATAGGAGAAGTAGCGCGGAGCCGTCCCAAAGGTCCCGTAAGGAGCGTAGGCGAATGCCCCGGTATTGAACCATTCATGGATCGATTGATGCGCAACATGGACGGGGCCGATAACATCGGGCCGCGGATTGCCTCCGTACGAAGCGATATCTGAGCCGGTGACGCTGAGCGGCAAGCCCGATTTGAAGGTAGCAATCTGCGAAACCTCCCATCCGCCGACCACTGCATCGGCAAGGCGGTTCATGTTTGAACCCACCGCCTTCCCACGTCCGATGGGTAGCTGATAGATATAGTTCGCAACCAGGCTGTGCGGAGTGTCGGAGCCATCGACGCTCTTTTCCGCCGCCATGTTATAGGTGTTGGCGGGCCCGGTGTTTCCCGCGTAGGACCAGTTGTTGTTGCCCTCCACATTGTCGAGGAATTTGGAATATGTGTAGGAAACAAGGGCGGTCAGGCCCTTGCTGAAGCGGTGATTGTAGTTGGCCTGCAACGCGTTATAGATAGAAAAACCTATCGGCGCATCGCCTTCGGTGACACCACAATATTGTGGATAGGGCTGCAAGAGCTGCGATTGAACAATCGTGGGCTGGTCGAGAGCGCAGCTGCTGGTCCCCGTGGGGATGGCTCCGTAGAAGGGATTTGGAACTAGGGTATTAAGCGCCGCCTGCCCCATAGAAAGGTACGTAGGATTGAGCTGGCTTCGATTGATATCGGCGGTCAGCATTCGCGTGCCGTGGTTACCAACATAGTTCACGTCCAAGAGATCGTTGGGAGTAATAGCGTATTGCAAGCCGAACAGATATTGCTGCACGTAGCTCGAGCCGCGATAGCGGAAGTTACTGCCAACTCCGTTGCCGACCTGTTGGAGTTCGCCGAGCGAATTCCCGGTGATTGGAATATATCCATTGGGCCAGGGATTACTCAGAGACACAGCCGGATTTGGGCTGATGGAGTTGAGAGTATAAGGGACGTTCGTTTGGCTCCCGAAGCCGGATGAGGCTGCCTCGAAGCCGGAGGAGATCGACGGCGGATAGAAAAAGCCGTAGCCGCCGCGTACGACCAGCTTCGGCATGGCCTGATAGGTGAAGCCTATGCGAGGGGCCCAGTTATCGTAGTTTGTGTTGTAGGTGCTGCGCTGACTGCTGGAAAGAAACTGCAGCGCCCCCGGTAACGTCTCGCCAATTGCACCGCCGATCGGGTTCAATGCCGTGGGGTTGAAGACCGACGCGATGTTATGGCGATAGGTCGGCGCCGTCTGGATCTCATACCGTAATCCCAGGTTCAAGGTCAGCTTGGGCAGGGGTTTGTAGTCATCCTGTAGATACCAGCCATAGTAGTGAATTGCGCCGGCGGGGTTATAAGCTGTGCCGGTTGCGCCTCCGTCCAGCACGCCGAGCAGCAGCTGCGCCGTACCGTTGCCGGTTGCAAACCCGGTTGCCTGGTTGGGATTCGGACCGGTGGTAAAGGTCCCGTTCGAAACCAAAGACGACTGGAAAAATTGCGCCTGATCGTTCTCCAACTCCGCGAACATGAAGCCAAAGTTCAGGGTGTGTCGCCCGTGTGTCTTGATGAAGTCGGTCGCAACGCTGCCGATCGGACCGTGATTGTAGACGGTCTCGTTGGTCAGCGGACCGAGAGGAGAGGCGCCCCCGACTGTGACGATGGGAAACTCGGGGCTGTTGGCGTCGAGATACGCAGGCAGCCCGAGGCTGGTCGGCAGAAATCCTCTCGACTGATTGGTCGAGGTTTCGTGCCAAATTGCGACTCCGGAGAGAATGTTCATCGTAAATGTCGGGCTAAAGACCTGGCTGTAGCCTGCCGCCATGTTCCAACGATTGTTTGGTCGAAGATTTCCGGGGCCAGCCGGGTCGGAGCCCCAATACTCTGGAGTGCCGGTCTTGAACTCTTTCTTGTAGGAGTAACGGAAGTATCCCCGGATTGAGTCTTTAATATTCTGGTCCACCCGAATCAGATACTCGTCTGAATTGGCGGGAGCCGTGCCTGACGTAACCAGGTTGTTGGTGATTCCCGAGGCGGTTGCCTTCGGATAGTAGCTGACCAGGTTTTGGCCGATCGAGCTGAGTGGGCCAACGGTGTTGATGTTATTGTTCGGGACGGGGTCTCGTATATAGCCACTCGACGTCGCCACAAGACCGGTACTCGGGTCGACCTGGCCCGCGGTAATCGCCCGGGTGCTAAACGGGTTGTAGATCTGGCCCAGATAGATCGGCCGTCCCAGCGCGTCGGTTCCCATCTGTGCTCCCAACAACTCGCTGAAGTTGCCGGCGCGGAAGTTGGCATCGGGCACAGTGAAGGTGCTGTTGACCGGAGTCGCCAGGCTGAGGTGTTCGTACAGTCCAAAGATAAAGGTCTTGTTGCGTTGCTCGTAGAACTTGGGGATGTAGAGCGGGCCGCCCGCGGACGCCCCGACCTGATTGCGGTTGAAGTCTCCCCGCGGCAGGCCGTTGTGATTGTTGAACCAAAGGTTGGCGTCAAGCGCATCGTTGCGGTAGAACTCGTAGATGTCTCCGTGGAACGAGCTCGTTCCGGACTTGGTGACCACGTTCACGACGTTCCCTGTGCTCCATCCATATTGGGCGGTAAAGGAGTTGTTCTGGACCTTGAACTCCTGAACGGAGTCAACCGATGGCACATAGTCGACCGCTCCCCACTCCGGATCGGTGTCCCACGCACCATCGAGCAAATAGGCTGACGTCCCAAAGAAGCCGCCCGCAAAATTCAGAAAGGAGATGTCCTGGTCCGCATCATCGGTGCTCGGTCCCCCACCGCCCAGCAATTGCTGTCCCTCCGAATTGTTGTTCACCGAGGAGTTCAGGGTAGCCAGGCCATACACATTTCTCAGGTTGAGCGGCAACTCGACGACCTGTTTCGCATCGATGTTCGCTGAGAGGTTGGCGTTGTCGGTATTGAGCTGCGAAGCCTGGGCGTTGACCACGACCTGCTGTGATGTGCTGCCTACGGTCAGGGTTATATTTTGGGTGGCGGACTCTCCGGCGTCGAGGACGATCCCGTTCTGCTTATAGGTCTCGAAGCCCTGGGCCTGGATCTCCAGGTTATAGGTCGATGGCGGCAGCTGAGCAAATGTATAACGGCCGCTTGCATCGGAAGTAAAACTCCGCGTGATACCGTTCTGGCCGCTGGCGATCCTGACCTCCGCCTGCGGAATCACGGCGCCCGAGGAGTCGGTTACCGCGCCGCTCAGAGTCGCCGTTGTGACTGCCAGTTGCGCGTTCAAGAACTGACCACCCGCCAATGTTGCCACCAGCAAGGCAAGTCCGCCCCAGCACAGAAACCTGTTGTATTTCAAGTTGAGCCTCCAAAATTGAGCATCTGAATCCCAGCCCGTGGCCTTCGGGTCTCCTCGTGTTCTATCGCTTGATGGACGCGGAATGAGAACGTGCAAAAGCAAGCCATTTATAGAGATCGGACTTTTGAACGGGTAAGGGCTTTGCTGTAACGGCAGGAGGTTCTTTACCAGAAGAGTACGGTGTAAACGCATTCATTCTTAAAGACTTGCGTGCGGGCCAGGGCGCCCGACGGCCATTGCTGGAAGCTGTATAATCCAAGGCGAAGTGTTGGCACACAGCGAATGTTGGTCGATTCAGCGGCGGGCGGGCACGTAGAGTTGAGCGATGAGGAAAGGTCTGCTATCCGAGAACAGCTGGCACGACTCGTTGCGAACCCTCACTTCAGTCAGAGCCGCCGCTTCCCTCCATTTCTGCGCTACGTCATCGAAAGGACGCTCTCCGGTCAGGAAGATGCGCTGAAGGAAAGAACGCTTGGAGTGGAGATTTTCGGGCGCCGTCCTGACTATGACACCGCCTCAGATCCGATTGTCAGGGTAACCGCAGGGGAGATCCGCAAGCGAATTGCGCAGTACTATCAGGATCCGGGCCACGAGCATGAGCTGCGCATCGGGCTTCCGGCCGGCTCGTATATTCCCCAGTTCCACTGGCCGTCAGCGACCAAGGAGGAGAGCTCCGCTCACTCCCCGGAGATTGAAGAGACTGCGCCCCACGAAACGTCGGCGAAGGCCCACGAGACTCGGCCTCGACGCCATTTCTGGAGGACTTTTACAGCCGTCTGCCTCACCGTTGCCGTTCTGAGCAGCGGAGGATACTGGCTATGGCGTTCGGCCCACCGTTCGCCCTTCGACTTTTTCTGGGGGCCGGTTCTCAACTCAAACGATCCGGTCCTATTATGCATCGCCGACCAGAAGCAGTATTCGAACATAGCGCTTATCGACTCATCCGACCAGAGTCGCCAGGTCATCCTTCCCGACAATCTGACTGCAGTCGTCATTGACGATCTGAACCCAGTCGTTAAAGTGGCCGGAATCCTGCAGGCACACGGGAAGAAATACTCACTTCGTGGAGAAAGCGCGACCAATCTGATGGACTTAAGGGCTGGTCCGACGGTGTTCATCGGCGCCTTCGACAATGCCTGGACGCTGCGGCTGACCAAGCCGCTGCGCTATCACTTCGCCAACGACGCGGAAATGAATCACCTCGGTGTGGTTGACAGCACTGCGCCCGCCTCCAGCCACTGGATCGTGGACCGTACTCAGCAGATGGCCACGAATAATTATCGCGACTACGCGATCGTCGCTCGCTTCACTGACGGCAACACTGGCAGGCTCGCGGTGATCGCGGCAGGCGTCGGTCGAGGCGGCACCATCGTTGCCGGAGAATTCATTACCGACCCTGCCAATCTCGCCGAACTCATGCGCACCGCCCAGGTTGCGCCCGGCAAGAAGAACATGGAGATCGTGCTCAGCACCCAAATCATCGGAGGCGAACCCGGCTCCCCGAAGGTGGAATCCGCCTATTTCTGGTAACTGGGCTCTATGAACCGGCCTATACCCAAGACCCAGGAAAAGACTAGGTACTAAGCTGAGCTGGTCGTGGGCTACTTTGCTGGTCCCTGACCGCGACAAGCGACGCAAAGCAGTTCTTGGGGAAGAAAGGGTGCGGGCGGGCTAGACATTAGATCGCCGGGCCAGTGGCGACAGCCGCATTGGGCGAGAAGGTTTTTGTCGAAGGGGAGCCACCGATTCTCACTGAAATCGTAGTCGCCCTTGAGTCGAGTTGTCAATCATTTGTTATGATTGTAATTGACACTATCACTCAGTTTATGCGATTCTTTGATCCATGCTCAGGCCGCAGCGGGTCAGTTGTGTTTCACCGAATTCACCAGTTAAGCGGCATATCTTCAGTAGGCTCTCGCTTTTGGGGGCCAGATTTAGTAGACACTGGATTGGCCAAAGACAACGGCATGAAGGCTCACAAATGATCCCTTTATGTGCTTGTTTTCCTTTGAATAAATAACTTCAATGCGAAATTGACTGGGCTGCGAGTCGGCTGCTTGGAGCTAGAAGAGGGAACACGAGTCGAGGACAAATGCGGCGAAAATCGAATTACGACAAGTTCCCGATCATTTCTGTCTCTGCATCCGCGTCGGATTGCTGGGAGAACTGGCCCCTAATTCTTGATCGCCTGAGGGCCTTCACGACCGAGACTAATTCAGTCATCTGCATTGAATGTTATCCGGGTGTATTGGAGCTGGAGCTCCGAAGGACCTTTGAACAAGTCCTGCAGCCTGCGGCCGTCGTCATGACAATCGATCTTTTGAAGCCCTCCTTGGCGATCGAGCGAATGGTCGGCGATGTATTAGGGGATGACCCCGTGTTCGGCCGGATGAATCGGATCGAAATCGAGGATTTTTTCGATGAGAGAAAACTTGACCACGCTCGCGCACTAGCCACGAATCGCAAACGGGGGCCGTTGCTTATCATCGGCACTGGTGCAAGTCTAGTAGTCCCAGAGCCAGATGTCCTCATTTACGCCGATTTGGCGCGCTGGGAGATCCAACAGCGTCAGCGCCGCAATACGATTGGGAATTTTGGGGCAAGCAACTTCCGGGAGAGCCCGGGGCTGAAATACAAGCGGGCATTCTTTGTTGACTGGCGCGCGGCCGACCGGTTGAAAGCTTCGTTGTTATCGCGCATAGACTTCTGGCTTGATACGAACAGTGAAGTCCCAAAGCTGGTTACTGGTCGATCCATGCGAGAAGGATTGCGCCAACTGGCGCATCGTCCGTTTCGCGTAGTTCCCTACTTCGACCCCGGCCCATGGGGTGGGCACTGGATGGAGGACGTGTGCGATCTACCGACCGATGTGCCAAATCACGCCTGGTGCTTCGACTGCGTCCCGGAGGAGAACAGCTTAGTGCTCAAGTTCGGATCGACATGTGTGGAAATTCCGGCAATGAATCTCACCTTACTCCATCCGCGCGAGTTGCTGGGCGACGGTGTTTACTCTCGGTTCGGGGCTGAATTCCCCATCCGTTTCGATTTCCTCGATACTATGGGCGGCGGCAACCTCTCGCTGCAGGTTCACCCGAAGTCGCAATACATCCGGGACGAATTCGGGATGAGCTACACCCAGGATGAGAGTTATTACCTTCTGGATGCTGGTGAAGATGGAAGCGTCTATCTCGGCACCAAAAGCCATATAAATCGAGATGCCATGATACGAGCATTGAAGGCGGCTCAGACAAATGGCCACTCCTTCAAAGTCGAGGCGTATGTGAATAAGTTCCCGGCCAAGAAGCACGACCATTTCCTGATCCCGGCGGGCACGATTCATTGCTCTGGAAAAAACAGCATGGTCCTAGAAATTAGCGCCACTCCGTACATCTTTACCTTCAAGCTGTGGGACTGGGAGCGGCTCGGGATGGATGGCTCGCCACGGCCAATTCATATCGACCACGGGTTGATGAACATCGCGTGGGATCGAGATACAAGCTGGGTTCGAAGGAATCTGATCAATCAAATAGAACCGGTTACGGAAGGCCCAGGATGGCGAGAAGAGCGCACCGGACTTCACTCGTTGGAGTTTATCGAAACCCGCAGGCACTGGTTTACGGGTACCACGCCTCACGAAACCCGGGACACCGTCAATGTTCTCAATCTTGTCGAAGGTGAAGAGGCCATCGTCGAAAGCCCCACCAAAGCGTTCGAACCGTTTGTCGTTCACTATGCTGAAACGTTCATTGTGCCAGCTTCAATTGGCAGATATAGCATTTCGCCAACCGGACAATCGATCGGAAAGAGCTGTGCAACGATCAAAGCTTCCGTTCGAGACAGGCGGCCTCATCTCGAACCGATGATGGGGAGATAGTCAACGGGGCGGATCAGATTCCGATCATGAGACAGTCAATTTGTCCTGCGTGGATTTTGCTAAGTCGTTAAACCATTCTCGCTGCAATATCCTCTTTGAGCGCGCTGTGGCACGCAGTAGACGTGATTCGCTCGACACGGCTCGCTGCGAATCGAGCGATGTTGAACCCATCAACTCATTGATTGGGCAAGACTCCACCACCTAGGTCCTGCGACGAAGCCAGTATCTGTTCGGCTCCTACTTTGGAGTTACTGCAAGTAGCGGCTTGAACTTGCCAGGATGAAGATCGCTAGCACGAGCACAGTCACGCCTGCCAACTGGACGCGGATCGGGAGCGGTCCGCAATCCTTCCACTCGCCAGTAAGCATGCCCAACATCGTCGCGGTTATCACGATCAAAGACATAAATAAGGGCCATCCCAGGATCGGCCCCCAACCTCCCAGCTGGACCACTGCCAGACCATACAGCATGCTGCTTCCGAACCAGAAGACAGCCATGACCCCTGCCAATGCCCAATTTGAGCGCCCCAATCGATACCTTCGTCCGGAACCATTTCGCGTCATCAACCACGCGCAATACAGAACATTCGGAACTGCGCCGGCGAGCAATAGTGGTAGCCAAATTGCGTTAATCGCGTAGAGTCCGTTCGCGCCAAAGGAGCGAGCTATCTGGGCCAGCGGTGTTCCAAAGGCGACTCCGAAATTCATGAGCGATGCGCCAAGACCGCATAGAAATGCAAGCAGCAACCCCTGCGAGGTGAGCTTTTTTGAGGAAATAGACAGCCCGCTAGATCTCTCTCGCAACCCTCCCGCGGCAGCACAGAGCATCACGCCCAAGAGGACGAACCCGATTGCACCAATCACCGCATACCCAGCTGCGCTGTTGAGGTGTTCTCTATGCAGAGATACCATGGGAATCAAGCTGCCTACGGCCGCGGATGTTCCTAGCACGACGGAAAATGCGAGTGTAATCCCGATCATGTCCACCGCAATGCCGAAAATGACCTGGGCTATTCCCCAACCCGCGCCGAATCCACAGACCTCGAGGATGTTGTCCATCGGCGCCGAGCGGTACACCATCGAAAGGTTCGGCAGGGTCACTAGGGCGGCCGCAAAAGGAAGAACAACGAGCGCAAAAACAGTCCAGGCGAGCCAAGTGTTCTCCCAAGCCCATTTCCGGGTGTACTTCATGGGGATTGTGAAACTGGCGTTCATGACACCAGCAATGATGAGGGCGGCGATCCCGCTCGACGTGCTGCTCATGATCGGCTTCCCTCCACGCAGAGTTGCCTCAACCGATGTGAAAATCGGTCTCGCTACCAATGCCCGGTCAACGGACGCAAATTCTCGAGGTTCTCGCTCAAGGCTTACGACAAGCACCGGAATCTCAATCCTGAGGCGCGCAACATCATTAAACGCGAACTAATACGATAATTTCAATCACTAAATGTGATCTTTCCAGGGCAACTTGACTTTTATCACGATCCGTCGCGCAACAATACCTCATCACCTCCATTGATTGTGTTATGGTGTTTCGATCATAGTGTACGAGTGTAAGCTCACTTGTGAGTCGGAGGGCGCGACGACGCGAATCGTCCTTGTTAGGCTAAACAATATGCCCGCAAAGAGTGACAACCTAATTGCACGTCAGGAATATATCCTTCAGCGCTTGCAGGAGACCGGCGCCGTCGATATCGATGAGCTATGCGCGACGCTCGGTGCATCCATCGCCACCATTCGCCGAGATTTAGAAGACCTCGAAAAACGATCTTTGCTGAGGCGCACGCGCGGCGGTGCCGTACAAATAGGACCACTGTTCTACGAGCCGTTTCGGGATGACATTTCTTTCCAGGACAAGGTGAGCAGCTTTGCCGAAGAGAAGCGTCGCATCGGCTTCGCGGCGGCTAAATTCGTCAGCAAGGGTCAAACAATCGCACTGACCGGCGGCACTACAACAACCGAAGTGGTTCGAAGCCTTAAAGTGCTCAGCGACATTTCCATCATTACCAATACTGTGAACGTGGCAATGGAATTGAGTAACAGGAAGGACATCGAGGTGATCGTGACCGGAGGGCATCTTCGCGGAAGTTGGTTCACTCTCGTAGGTCCGCTTGCCACGGCCGCGGCCGAGATGCTCTTCTCCGATATCATGTTCATCGGCGTCAACGGCATCGATGTGAAAAAAGGCCTCACCTGCACGAATTCTTCCGAGGCCGAAGTCCTGCGTAAACTCGTGCAGCACGCCAAAATGAAGGTCGTTGTGGCCGATCACAGCAAACTCGGTTCTATCAGCAAGTATCTCCTCTGTCCCACAAAGGAAATTGATAAATTAATTACCGATAGTGGAGCGTCTGCTTCAGCTATTGCGCCTTTCCAAAAACTCGGTATTGAGGTCACCCGGGTCTGACTTCGATCCCTAAACTTGAAACACCAGCCACGGCTTGCGGGATTTTCGGTTCATCCGGCCGAACGGAGAATGGGCAACAAGCTCAGCGGTCGGCCAATGCCAAAAGAGCCGTTGCGCCTCCAAGACAGATAATGCTCAAGCCCAACAGCGCACGAGCGAATCGTGGAGCGCATCCCCCACTCACCTGTGAGGACAGCGTGGCGATGCGTCAATCAACAACAGTGCTTGTTTTAATGATGACGATCATATCATGTGAATGATACGCTCAACTTCGGGCAGAGGTCAGGAAGGGACTCCTCGCGTAATGGGCCAACAAAATGTACCTGCCAACTGTAGCTGCAAGTCCTTCGAACTTTAGATGATTATTCGTCTGTCCAGAAAATAAGGATGCGTGCTCGCTGGGGGTAAGCAAAAAATGGCGACAAGGAGAGAGCTTCTCCAACTAATTGGCAAATCTGCGACTGCCACGATGCTGTTTGGTCACCGTGGGGCCGCTGCCGCACAAAACGAAGGGCGTCGTACAACTCCCCGACGCGGACGGCAGCTCCTGGAAGTGCAGCAACGTTTCGTGGATCTGCGTTTCGGCATGTTCTTGCATTTCAACATGGCAACGTATCAGGATCGCGAATGGGGAGATCCCACATCATCTCCGGATCTGTTTCATCCCACCGCTCTTGATACGGATCAATGGGCCATGGCAGCCCGGTCAGCCAACATGACATGGGGTTGTCTTACGACCCGGCATCACGATGGCTTCTGCATTTGGCCAACAAAGACCGCAGCAGCAAGCGTGGGGCGGACATCAAACTCTATCGACGTTGTACGCGCTTACGTAGATTCGTTCCGCAAGGCCGGCCTTCGGGTGGGGCTCTATTATTCCATCTTGTCGCTCCGCGATGACATCCGCCACTTCAACGTGACGCCAGCGAAGGTTCAACTTATCAAAGATCAGTTGACCGAGCTGTTCAGCGGGTACGGGGAGATCGATATCCTCATAACCGACGGCTGGGATGCTCCGTGGAGCCGCATCACATATGAAGAGGTGCCGTTCCACGAAATTTATGAGCATGTCAAGAGCCTGCAGCCCAACTGCTTGATCTGCGATCTCAATGCCAGTCAATATCCTCCTGATGGACTCTACTATTCGGATGTGAAGGCTTTTGAGCAGAATGCTGGGCAAAAGGTCCCAGAGGACAGCGACTTGCCGTCCCTTTCGTGTGTCACCCTTACCGAGGGATGGTTCTGGAAGCAACGAGACGCGAATGGACCGCTCAAACCGGTGAAGACAGTTGTGAACGAGTGGCTTGAGCCACTAAACCGCAAACACTGCAACCTGATTCTAAATGCTCCTCCGACGCGTGAAGGGCGTCTCTCACCCAACGTGGTCAGCCGTTTGGAAGAGATTGGAAATGCATGGAAGCATTCCGGTCCCATGGCGAAACTAAGCGACCATGTCGTGATCACTACGCGGAATCTAGCGACGGGCAAGCCCATTCACGCCAGTTCCTACCCGGATGGCGTAGGGCCGGATGAGGCGAACGATGGTGACTTCCGATCGAGCTGGTACCTGGATGAGGGGCAAACCTCGGGTTGGTTGGAACTGGATCTGAGAAAGCCGGAGAGCTTCAACGTTATCTCTCTTATAGAGCCCGTTGGCCGGTTGGACAACTATCCGGAAAGCCGCATCCGGAATTACCGATTTGAGTACTGGAACGGCGAGAATTGGATTAGACTGACGGGCGCTGAAACAGCAACGCGAACCACAATCCGCCGTGTACCGCGCGTATCAGCGCAGAGGGTGCGGCTGCACTTCGAATGCAGCCAGCAAATGCCGCACATCGCCGAAATCGGTTTGTATGACGAGCCTGACTAAACTTCTCACAATGCTCGCGGTCCTGGCATTCACAGCATTTGGTCAGACCGGGAATGAGTTTCAGCGCGTAACGACCAAGAAGTATGCGCTTCAAGCCGCGTCGAAAAATGATGGATATCTAGGATCGCAGACCTGCGGTGGCTGTCACTCTGAGATATATCGGGAGTACATGCGAACAGGGATGGGCCGCTCCATGTTCTCCGTTTCAAGCGTCTCCCCTGCTCTCCTGCAAGATCTCCACGTGCCCGCCGTGTATTCCAATCCACGACTTGACCGGCACTTCGACGTAACCGCCCGGGACGGGAAGTTGTACGAGAGTGAATATGCGCTGGATGGAAGCGAGAGGACGATCTTCCGCGACGAGCATCAACTTGAATGGATCATCGGATCAGGAGCGAACGGAATCGGTGCCATCATCCGGCGTGGCGATTATCTCTTTGCGGCGCCTCTCACCTTATACACCGCCACCAAGATGTGGGAGATGTCGCCGGGGTATGAATCGACGGACATCGGATTTAGCCGACCCATTCTCTCAGGATGCATCTTCTGTCACAGCAGCCGTTCGAATCCCATCAATGGCAGTGCCGGGCGCTTCGAGAACGTCGTGTTTTCCGAGGAGGCGATAGGTTGTGAAAAGTGCCATGGCCCGGGAGCGGCGCATATAAATGCTGTGGCAAGCGGCGCCATGGGCAGAGGGGAAAGCTTCGCGATTGTGAATCCTGCCAAATTGACTCCATACCTCGCGAGCAATATCTGCATGGCATGCCACGAGATCGGGGATGAACGAATCCTGAAGCCCGGCAAAGAATACAAGGACATTCGGCCAGGAGAGCCTCTCGACAATACACTCTCGATTTTCATGACGCCTCCCACGCGCGAGGCGCCGCCTGACAAGGATCATCTGCAGCATTACTATTCCATGACTTTGAGCAAGTGCTATCGCGCCAGTGGCGGCCGTCTGAGCTGCATAACCTGTCACGATCCACACCTGGAACCTGCGAAGGAAGAGGTACCGGTGTTTTTCAACAAGAGATGCATGAGCTGCCACACAGACGAAAGCTGTACGCTGCCGAGGAAGGCGCGTCAGCAGAGTACGCCATCCGATAACTGCATCGGCTGCCATATGCCGAAGCGCGAAATAGGCCCGATCGCGCATTCCAGCCTTACGAATCACCGCATTACTACCAGGGCCGATGAGCCCTTTCCGGAGTCCACGTTTTCACAAGCCACGGCGACTCTACCCGATCTTATCCATCTCAATCCTGCGCCGGGAAAGCAGGATGTCGTTCCTCCGCTTACGTTGCTGCAAGTCTATGGAGAACTCGCTGCGCACAGACCAGGATATGGGCCGCCTTACTATAAGGTTCTCGATCAGCTTCAACAGACGGAACCCAACGACGCCTTGGTGCAGGCGGCGTTAGGGCGCAGATGTCTGCAGCGCGGAAATCTGCAAGAAGCTATCGAGCACCTGAAGCAATCTTTGGCGATCGGAAAGCCTCAGTCGGCGGTTTACTCTGACCTCTCTGAAGCTTTGGATAAAGTTGGCCAAAGGGAGCAAGGCCTCGCCATGCTGCAGAAGGCGATTCAAGTGGATCCGTTCGATCCGTTACTGCAAAGGTCGCTGGTCTTTCGCTTCATCGCTCTCAAGCAATACGCTAATGCAAGAGCTGCCATGAGCCGTTACTCTGAAGTCTTTCCACAAGACTCCTTCATGCGGCAGAAATTTGCCGTCGCTATGGATGGCGCTCCCGCGCAATGATATGTCTGGTTGCGACCCGTAATAACGATTTGAGTAAACCGATTGGGCTCGGTCCAACGGAACACACGCCCGCAGCGAGCTCTTCCCCTAAAAGAAGCCCTTGGCCTCGCTTCGGTCACTCCGTCTTGTTTAGTGCGTGAATCGTTTCCAGTGCTTTCGCGGCATCCCGATCTTCGGGGTTAAGGGCGAGCGCTTTGCGTAGTTCCTCGGCGCCCCGATCGATCTGGCCATCCCGGCAGAGAGCCAAGCCTAGATCACGGTGCAGCGTGCTCTCGATCTCGCAATCTCCGCAGGTTTCAACCGCTTCACTAAAAAGGCGGACTGACTCGCGCCAGTCCTGCACCGTATAGGCGTGGAAACCTTCATTAGCGAGCGCCATGGCCTGATCGAGAACAGAGTTCTGCGCCTTGAGCCGGTCGAATTGGGCACGTAGTCTCTTTGATTCTTCGGGATCAGTGGTGAGAAGAGCGCGCGAAAGCTTATAGATGGCCGCCGCTGAATTGGGATCTATCGCCACGGCGATGCGAAGCTCAGCTACAGCTTCAGCAGTCCGGTTCTGATCTAGCAGGCTACTTGCGAGCATGATATGCGCTTTGACGTTGTCAGGCTCCAGCTTCACAACTTTCTGGAGCAATTCGGCTTCCTTGGCAAAGTTTCCTTGGACTCGCTCGACAAACGACCAGTAGAAGTAACAGTCTGGATTGCTCGGAGCGAGATGGACTGCCAAAGCGAATTCGTCACCAGCCTCCCGATCCCGCTTCATGTCTCCAAGAATGCGCGCCCGATTCAAGTGCGCGATCGCCAGATCGGGGGCGATAGAGATTGCGGTCGCAGTTTCCGCCAAGGCGCTCTCAAGGTCGCCAGAGTCAGCGAGAGCGATTGCGAGATCAACATGCGCCTGGGCGGACCCAGGGGTCAGCCGAGTCGCACGCTTGAGGAGAGCGACCGCGGTGGAAGACTCGCCGAGCCGGCCTTTGACCTTGGCATCGAGAGTCAGGATCACCGGATCAGACGGAGCGAGTTTCTCAGCGCGATCCAGGACCAATTCGGCTTCGGCTAGCTTTCCTACCGCAAGCAATTTTCGGCCTTGATCGAGGAGTTCACTCGGAGTCGAAGCTGTCTGTGAAACAGCTGCCAGGATCCAGCCGAAGTTAAGAGCGCAGGACACTACTATTATCGAAAAAGCGCGAGAGCCGTTGCTCTTGCCCGCCTGCCGCGTTCGCCCAAAGAATGATGGGTGCACCTTCGTCTTGCAACGCGTTGTCGCGGGTTTTTGGTGCAACGATAACATTATGGCCCTCGATGCGAACCGCACTGTGGCCTAGCCTCGCACCGGCGAGCATACGAACTCCGCCGCGTTAAGCACCACCCAGCAGAAAGCGTCGCAGGGTAGAACGGCCTCTGAAGCCACGCTTCAGGGGCCATTTTACCCCGCAATCTCGCAACAATAATGCACGCATCTACTGGACTAATCTTCCTCCGACCTCAACGGCGTCAAAAGAGAAACTTTAGTGCAAGCTGGAGCTGTCGCGCCGTATTTGCGGTGCTACTGATCGTACCGAAGGATGTTCCGCTATTGAGGTCGCTATTGGGCGTACCCAGGTTTACGTTGTTGAACAAGTTGAATGCCTCGGCTCGAAACTGGAATCCCATCCTTTCCGTTATCGGGAACTGGCGAAAGAGCGACATATCCAGGTCCCAAAAGGCTGGGCCCACGATGGAATTGCGTCCCGCAGTGCCAAAGGTGTAAAGCGCCGGGGATGCATAGTCTGCTGTATTGAACCACTCCGCTGCGGACTTGTGCGAAAGCCCCGCGCTTCCCACCTTATTCAAATGTTCAGTAGTTATAAACCCCTGGCCGATATTCGCGATATCGCTACTGATGCCGGGAGTAAAGGGAGTGCCCGAATGGGTTTGGAACAGGCTATTAATCTGCCAATTCCCCAATATATAGTCGGCCACGCCATTCCCCGTGGAAAACCGCTTTCCCTTCCCAACGGGAATATCATAAAGGGTGTTCACAACTAAAATGTTCCTTAGATCAAGTCCTGACACAGACCGATCATAGCGAGCCGGGTTATAGGGGTCCTGCGGAGCACCACCTTCGACACCGAAATATCCATCGCCTCCAACATTAATGGACTTTGACCAGGTATAGGCCACTCCGTACGAGAAACCGCTGGTGTACCTCCTCTCGAGCGAAACCAGTAGCCCGTTGTAATTACCATTGCCTACGCTGCGGTCATAATACGTCGGGGCAATGTAGGGGTACAGGGAGCGTAACTGGGGGTCGCCAGGTCCTGGCGTAAGCGCCGTGTTATACATGCCCCCAACATCAAGCCGATGATTGCTCGCACCAACGTAATTCACCGTCAGTGTAGTTGATGAGGAAAGCGCTTGCTGCACGCCGAGGTTATATTGTTCCGAATAGGGGTTCTTTAGGTGCGGATCGTATTCAAAGCCGACCTGATTGAATGGGGTAGGAGCCGGCAAGAAGCTATTGCCTGCGTTTGCGAACGGATCCTGTGATGTAATCGTCGGTGTTGGAGAGCTTGATTTCGGCACGTTCAAATTAACGGCCTGCAGCTGACCGGTGTCAGGCCATAGTCCGGAGACATTCTGTGCAATTTGCTGTACACCAGCCCAATTGTCATAGAGTATCCCGAAAGCTCCACGAACGACTGTGCGATCCGTCACGCTATAGGCAAAACCGACTCTGGGGCCGACATTTGTGTCGGTGTTATGAATTATTTTGGGATTTATATACATTAGTCCCTCGTCTTGATGAGACCCGCGATCTCTGCACACTTCAGGTGGTAGTGCCCTTCGCGACGCTTTAACGTCGTTTCGCCCAGACCGATGAACTTCTGACAGCGGAAGCATCGCAAGACGGTTTTGGGGTTGCTGGAAAACTCGCCTTCAAACCCGTGAGCCACAACGTAGTCGTCCATCCGTTCCACCACCCTTTTGAGCGAAACTCCTGCTACCAGAAAAGACAAAACAGATGCTTCGCAGTCGCCCGATTTTGATCTTGTTATGTCTCGTCATCGAACTCGTATTCGGGGTCGGGGTCTTCTATAAAGGTGCCTTTTATGGCGTCAAAGCGGCGTCGAAAACCGATGCGCCTCTCTATTTTGAGATCATCAGTAAAGACGAAAGAACCCGTACACCTAACCCACACGTATTGACCGATAGAAGTATCGCTAAACACCTTCCCGACTGTAAGGTGGATGCCAGCGTTAGTGATTTTCGATGTAATGAGTTTGATTTGACCCGGAACAAGGGAAAACGAGTCGATTTTTTCCGTCCCCAACGGATATATAACCTCGTTCTTACCGTCCTGAACCAGCGAGTCAAAAACGATTTCGGTCGGGTGGATATAGGCGGTAGACCCCCCAACGTTCGCGAGGACGAAACGCCAAACGGTGTGTCCGTTTTCCAAAGAATACGATTGCGAGAGGTCAAATTTGAAGGCGCGAATGCTGAGTTTAGGGCGAAATTGCAGAACGATAGACTTTTTAGATACGCCCACAGCGCGTCTAGTTTCGACGGCTTGCCATGCGATAGCACCAAGGGTAAGGATAATTGCCCAAGCGGTGATGCCTTCGGGCCATGCTACGAATTTGTGCCGCCCCTGCGGCTTGTCCTTGCCGTCTTGTTCATCGTAGGCAGCGGCGTCATTGCTGGTTACGGTAATCGCTGGTGGCGCTTGCTGGCTTTTCCTTGCGTCCTTTTGGCTGGGTGGTTGGTTTTGGGAGGCCATCGTATGTACTGCGAGGGAGGCGAAGACAGCCACTACCACCAAGTGCTTCATAGTGGGTCAGAGTTTAGCACGGTCAGGTTGTCGTTGATTTCTTGATTTTGGTTCTTTTCCGTTTTCGCTTTTTGGCGGCTTTGCTCTTTGGTTTTGGTCGGTACGCCAGCACTTTGTCTGCGATTCGATTCAGGATTTCTGGGGTTTCGCTCATGCGGTCAACCTCGCATATGTGATGCGGCAACCGGACGCGGCATTGATGAAACTGTCCAGCCGATTCAGGGTGTGGATTTTCACGTTGCCGTCGTTCAGGCGGAAGGTGAACTCGTCCACGTAGCGGCGGATGTGTTTGGGGCTGGCGTGATGGTAAACACCGTGCATACCGCGCTTCATGACCGCCCATACCGATTCCATGCCGTTCGTGGTCACGCCGTCCCGAACGTACTCGCCGTCTCTGTGATTTACTGTCTCGTGCATGTAGTAGTAACCGAGTCCCTGATAGCTTCTGTGCTCGTCAGTGTGAATCTCGGAACCGCCTTCGACGTTCTCATGGACGGCTTCGTGGAGGGTGACGCCATCTACCGCGCTAAGAACTTTGGTCTTCAGGCGACCGCCCTGTTCTCTCATTCCGAGGACGGCCGTTTTGCCGACTGTGCCGCGACCTAAGCGAAGTTTCTTGCTCTCGTGCTTGTTCTTCTCTTTGCCACCGAAATAGGCTTCGTCAATCTCTACGACGCCCCTAAGAAGAGTGTCATCGTTGCCGCAAGCCTCACGGAGCCGCTGGAGAACGAACCAAGCAGACTTCTGAGTGATTCCAATTTCCTTGGCGAGTTGCATGGAAGAAATTCCCTTCCGCGACGTGACCAAGAGATACATGCTGTAAATCCACTTGTGGAGCGGAACGTGTGACCGCTCAAAGATGGTTCCGGTGCGGACGGTGAAGTCCTCTTTGCACTGGTTACAGCGATAGAAACCACGTTTGCGAGCGGTAATCCGTTCGCGCCCCATGCAAACGCTGCATGTAGGCCCATTCGGCCAGAGCCGAGATTCAAGGTAAACCCGCGCTGATTCTTGATCGGGGAACAACTTGAAGAGTTGGAACGTCGATATCGTGCTCTGGCTCATATAGACATAGTACTTAATTCCCTTGAGGGAGTCAAGTACTTTTCAGGCCCGTAGAAGATTTATTTTCAGCGGGTTGAGCGATCCGACTGATGATGTATTTGCTGGGGTATTTGACCTTTTTGGGAAGTCTCGCCGCGTTGTTTTCGGTTCTGTGCTCCTGGGATAAGAGTTACTTCGGAGAACGGGACCGCACGGGTGCACTTACGTTCGGGGTGCTTGGTCTGTTTGTGGCGGGTTTTACTTTACTGCTGCTAGGAAACCGACCCGAGGTTCATGAAAGCCCCATTCTCTGGGCTGTAAAGATGCTTTTCTTTGTTTGTGCAGGCTCGGTCGGAGCCCCACTTGTAGGATACTGTCGTAATTATTTCAAACGATATCTTCCGCGTCGCAATCCCGTCGTATGTCTGTCTACTGAGGTCTCCTATAAGGTGAGTGACCAGTTGAGGAAACAACGTCGTGGCGTTGGGCACCGTGTCTAAATTTGTGGCGGGTTGAAGGACTCCGCTAAGAAAAGCATCCCATCTACAGGTGCAATCCTCGGCTGGAGCGGTACCGAAGTTCTTAAAGGTGGCAACCACACGTACCTGTTGTGAGTTTTGAGTGATCTTAAAGTTTTCCAACCCAACGTAGGGTCGATTGGCCGACTCAAATACCTGTGTAGCAATCCTCGCAGAGGCCCTAGCTGCTTTCCATTGAAAGAACGCCACCAACACGTTCACTACCGTCGCAGCCGCAACGACAACGGTAGCGTACATCACGATATCGTCGTTGACCATTTACGAATCCTTGTTTTCAACTATTTGAGGGCCAATGTTTGCACTTGCTCCCACTCGCAGTCTACCGCACAATCTATGGGCTTTGTGTCGGTACGCGTTCCGTTATTTATGTGTCCATCTTGGGTACAAGGCAAGTCGCAGATTTCAGTTTTCCGCAATCGGGCTTTGCCATCGTGTATCACAAAGTCCCTTGGTAGTACTTCGTGGATTTCAACGCGACCTGAACATGTTTTTTCTTCACATGGGGCGGAGAATTGAATCACTGCCAGCCCGTCCGTTAACGGAGATGCTCCCTGCATTTGAGATGGCCCCTGAAGAGTCCGAGGGCCGATGGAATACGCGGTCGCTTGCGTGCATACAGGACATCGAAAGTTTTCGGAAAGACTTCCCGCAGGCCACGGAATTTGAGCACGAATCTTTTCAGGAGGGATGGCTAAGGGGAGTGCGATCAAATTTCCACAAGGACACCAAAGGTGGATAGTCCACGACACCACGCTTCCAAATCCCACTCTTTACCTCCCCCGATGCCTCGTGCGTATTTTATCAAGCGAGGGACTAATGTATATAAATCCCATTATTTTCTTGTTCGGAGACACAACGACGTTCGGCGGAAGCGCACCGTTTACTCCGGGAATGCAAGGCGCGTAGGCTTGCACAGCGCAGCTAGGAGGAAGCCACTGCACGATATAAGTGCCGTTGCTGAAATCTACGTCACCTGTCTCTGGCCCACCGTTTTGGCCGAGTTGCTTACTGGTCCCATAGGGTGGATTAAATGTGAGATCGTAGCGAAGCCCCAAATTGACCACCAACTTAGGGTTGACTCTCCAGCTATCTTGCACAAACTCGCTCATTACACCGCCCGGACGCGTTTCCGAGCTGATGTTGCGCCGCTGAGCTGAGTCTGGAGCGTTGAGGAGAAAGGAGGAAACTGGGTCGCCGGTATTGACGGTGTCCAGAGGATTTGTGTCCGCGGTTTCTTGCGCTGCGTACGTGAGGTTTGCGAGGGCGATTGGAGATAAGAACTTATTGCTGATGAACCCACCGCCGGCGTGAATCGTGTGGTTTCCCCATGTCTTCGTCAAAACGCCACTGTATTGGTTAGCGTTCGGAACATCAGGGTGGTTCGATATGTTTTCGGTTGCACTGGAATATCCGTTGATAGCAAGTTGCGGAAGAAGGGTTCTTGAATTTCCTATAGCGGTGTAGTTGCCGGCGAAACTCGGCACGAACCCAACCTGAGTAATGATGTCAGCCGATCCTTTTGTAAAGAAAGCCGAGGCGTTGGCTCCGGCAAGCGTTCGGCCGAATGCAACCTGAAGAATGAGAGTGGGACTGAAGACATGTACGTAACTGCCGCCATAGTTCCTGTTCGGATTAGTGTTGACGTTCGGTATTCCGGGAAGGCCATCGGAACTACTTTCTACACTGGTGTCGTAGCTATAGCGAAACCATGCTGAGTCGTTCGCGCCAATTTGTTGGTCGATCCGGGCAGTCCATTGGTTGATCGTCTGAGTTTCGGGAGTAGTGTCAAGCACATTATCTCCGTTTGCATCAAATGCCGGCCCAGCCGCAGGGAAAACGAAGTTCGCGTAAGCTTGCATGCTGGAGCTGATGAGATTTGACGGGATCTGGTTTCCCGGAAACGGGTCGCGGATGTACTGGCCAGGATGGGCGGGATCCGGGCGAGTAGAGAATGGATTGTATATCTGTGTCGGCCAAGCGCTCTCATCCCCAGCGAGTTGCGCGGCGGTTGGGACCTTGCGCGGAGCATTGCTGGTCTGCGAGAAACGGAATCCCTGGTATGCCCCGAAGAAGAAGGTCTTGTTCTTGCCGTTGTACAGTTTCCCGAGCCAAACCGGACCTCCGATAGCTCCGCCGAATTCATTCTGCTCATAAGGCGTCCTGGGCGTACCGGGTGGCAGGAAGTGGGCCTGAGCATCGAAGATATCATCGCGGGCATACTCCCACGCTGAGCCGTGGAGATTGTTTGTGCCGGACTTGGTGACTACATTGATGACCCCACCGGTTACCGACCCGTATTCCGCACTGTCTGTGTGAGACACGACCTTGAATTCCTGGATTTCATCGATGATGGGCGGCACTGCATACACACTGTGAAAGGCGCCGAAATTGCTCAGACCATCCGTGAAAAAGTAATTGGATCGGTTGCCTTGCCCATTGACGGAGGGAATTATGGATGCCTGATTAATGGGCTCAGGTGTTGCATATTGGCCTCCGCCGGGACCGCCCTGCCCGTTGTTTATTGGAGATATGCCCGGGCTCAGGATAAGAAGCTGAGTAAAGTCCCGCCCGTTAAGCGGAAGATCGTTCACCTGCTGCGTCCCGATGACAGTCCCGAGATTGGCGCTTGACGTATCCAATTGCGGTGCGGCGTCCTGAACTGTCACTACGGTGCTTTGCGAACCAACGGTCAGGGAAAAGTCGATCTTAGCCTCCTGTCCGACCGTAAGTGTGAACTCCGGAACCTTTTGCTCTGCGAAAGTAGGAGCGGACGCCTGAAGGGTATAACCACCTGGGGTAATATCACCGAAGAGATAAACGCCCACCCCACTAGATGTGGTTGTCTTCTCGACACCTGTTGCCGCATTCCTCAGCACTATCTTGGCGCCAGGAACCACTGCGCCGCTGGAGTCTCGGACATCTCCGCTCAGCGAGGCCGTCGATAGCTGACCGAATCCCGTGCCACAGAGCAACAGGATGCCACTCAGAAGACACGCGTGCCATAGAGCAAATAGTCTGCGGGTCTTCGACCGCTCACCTGAAAACGTCATATCACGCACCTCGGCACTCCGAGAAGCTTTGTACATTGCATCCTCCTCCGAAAAGACTTTGATCTGGGTTTGGATCATTTAATGAGCGCCGTGATTGGGTCGTGGACTGGTTGGAGTTGCCCCGCGTCCCGGTTTCCTGGCTGTCCGGGATCATAAGCGAGCGAAAATCGTGTTGTCAATCATTAAAACTGACATATAGTACATTATCACTCATTCGATGCGATCCTTAGATCCATTACCCATCGTAGATCTAGGGTTTCCCGGGAGAAGCTTCTAACGTTATGCAGCGATGAAATATAGCCGGTATAGTATTGGAAATACAGCGCTTAAATTACGCTCATATGTTTGGAAGAGCCGCGTTGAATGTCGAAGGGGACGAGAGACGGATCAGCCTTCTGTTTCCCATACTTCCGGAATCGATCGTGGGTGTATCGATCACATTTCACGCAGCTACAATAAATATTGATCGTTAAATACGCGTGTTTGTTGACATCTAGGCAGTCGCTTCGCTGGCGTCCCTGGTCGGCCAAAACACCTTCCAGCGGAACCGAGGACATAGAGATCGATCTCTTTCTTTCGCATTGAATTGGGATATGGAACGGATATATCCCAGGTCTGCGCTCGGCTTATTCAGTCCTTTCGCGCCGGCCAGGAAGGCCATTTCGTGTCGAGTATGGACAGACGTGAAGTCATCAAAGGAGTTGCCGCTGCAGCCGGCCTCATTTGTGCTCGACCTCTTATCTTGGCCCTTAGCGACGATCAGAGGTCGAGCGAAGAGTCGAGCTTTGCCTTGCCGATTCGCGGGATGTCCAATAAAGGTGGGAGACCTGTCCAACCGATCCAACTGACGATTACGCACGCCGGAAGGGACGCAACGTTGGTCGTACGCGCCGACCACCAGGAAATCGAGCGTCGCGTTCTCTCTTCGGGGACACATACGTTCAACGTTTATGTCGGCGCCGTTGAAACAGCAAGGCAAGTGCGTATCGATTATGAAATTGCCGGAAAGTCGGACTCGGCCGAAGTTCGAGTAGAACCAGTACGCAAAATCCAGATCTTCATCTTGCCTCATTCCCACCATGACCTTGGATATACCGATCTGCAGAAGGACGTTGAAGAAAAACAGATGGCAAATATCTCCAAGGGAATCGAACTCGCCCGAAAGACGGCCAACTACCCGCCAGGAGCACGATTCGTTTGGAACCTTGAGGTTCTCTGGGGAGCTGACTTGTTCATGCGGACGAAGACCCGGGCAGAGCGCGAAGAACTGATCAGTGCCGTGAAAAAGGGTTGGATCGGGCTCAACGGCATGTACGCGAACGAACTTACTGGCCTTTGTAGGCCTGAAGAACTTCTGCAACTATTTCGATATTCAACTGAACTAGGCAATCAGTGTGGGGTCCGCGTTGACTCCGCCATGATCAGCGATGTTCCTGGGTATACCTGGGGGATGGTCTCCGCGATGGCTCAAGCGGGCATCCGCTACTTCTCGGCTGCTCCCAATTACTTCGACCGCATTGGGACCTTTATGGTCGCCTGGCAGGATAAACCGTTCTGGTGGGTCTCTCCTTCAGGCAATGAAAGAGTGCTTTTCTGGGTCCCATGGACCGGGTATGCGATGTCACACATCATGAAGCTCGACACTCTGTGGGTGAACAAGTATCAAGTGAGACTGGATGAGGCCGGTTTCCCGTATCTAATCTCTTATATTCGGTGGTCGGGCCACGGCGACAATGCCGCCCCCGATCCGGACATTTGCGAGTTCGTGAAGCAATGGAATGAAGAGTACGAATGGCCGCGCTTCTCGATTTCGACAACGAGCAATGCGTTTGCGGCATTCGACAAACAGCATGGCCACCAACTACCGGAGCTCAAGGGCGACTTGACTCCTTATTGGGAGGATGGAGCAGGGTCATCGGCCTTGGAGACGCGAATGAACCGCGGAGCAGCCGAGCGCCTGACTCAGGCAGCAACACTCTCCACAATCCTCGCGCCGCAGGCATACAAGAACGCCGATTTCGACGCGGCCTGGAGACATGTCTTGTTGTATTCGGAGCACACCTGGGGAGCGTGGAATAGTGTTTTGGACTCTGAGAATCCCTTTGTGGCGCAACAATGGCAATTCAAACGCCAATTCGCAGTTGACGCCGAGAATGAATCAAAGAGGCTCCTCGACGGAGTGCTCAATGCATACGCAAGCGAGAGCGATAGCTCAAACGTAGATGTACATAACACCTGTTCCTGGCCGAGGACGGAAGTTGTGGTGATCTCGAAGGAGAGGTCTCTGGGCAAAGATCATGTGAAGAACGAACACGGCACACCTGTTCCATCGCAGCGTCTTTCAACCGGAGAATTGGCCTTTCTCGCAGAGAATGTTCCTGCACTGGGAAGTGCGAGTTTCCATCTTTCTGCAGGAGAGCCGCATGCGCCGTCAAAAGGCGTTACGGTGCTCGACGGCGTTTTGGATAACGGCTTCGTACGCGCGAAAGTCGACGGCAAGACCGGTAACATCGTTGAGCTATTGTCCAAGAGGGCTTCGCGCAACCTTGTCGATACCGGCCTAGACGGGGGAGTAAATAAGTACCTATTCCTCGAAGGTGACGACACATCGAAGGTGAGCACGAGCGGGCCAGTGAGGATCGCAATCGAGGAATCCGGCCCCTTGGTTGCCACGATCCGTATCGAGTCTTCCGCACCGGGGTGTCTGGACCTTGTGCGCCGCGTGCGATTGAAGGCTTCTGTGGATTGGATTGAACTATCCAACACCGTAAATAAGAAACGCGCACCCCTCAATCAGCACCCAGGCGAAGGTCAGCTTGCCGTAGATTTTGCTCAGCATGGGTCCAAAGAAAGCATGCAATTTGCCTTTCCGTTTGCCATTGAGAACGGTCAGATTCACGTCGATGTTCCTCTTGCAGTCATGCGTCCCGAAATTGATCAACTCCCGGGATCTTGCAAAAACTGGTTGCCTGTGGGCCGGTGGATCGATGTAGCAAATGCAGAGTACGGCGTCACCTGCGCGACACTTGATGCGCCTCTGATTGAAATCGGGTATCCTTCGGCCACCATGCTGGGCTCGCAGACCCATCCTGAGATCTGGCGTAAGCATATTGAGCCCACGCAGAAGTTTTACTCCTGGGTCATGAACAATCATTGGGGAACGAACTACCGCGCGTATCAGGAAGGACTCGTTGAATTCCGGTATGCGCTTCGTCCGCACAGCGGCTACGAGCCCGCAGCTGCCAGCCGATTTGCGATTGGCATGTCACAGCCCCTCGTGACTTCGGCCCAGGGGCGGCGATCGCCAACGGCTCTGAAGCTCCGGATAGATCGAGAAGATGTGCTTGTGCAGGTATGCAAACGAAGTGCAGACGGCGGCGCATGGATTGTGCGGCTTTTCGGCGCCGCGGGAGAGGACCGTAAAGCCAGCCTGACGTGGACAGATGACACGCCTATCAAGATTTGGCGTAGCGACCTCCGCGAGCAACCGCTTGAACTACTCGGTACACAGGTGTACGTACCCGCTTGGGAGTTGATCACCTTGCGCGTTGCCCTGAACACCTAGACCCGGCTGCAAATGGGCTAAATGGTGAGGCACTATTCCGACACATACATCACATTATGTGATCCTAATTGACATAAACAATCATTTAGTGCGATCCTTTCTTGCAGGGTTGTTAGATTTAGAGTAGTCGAGCCGTTATGTCTGCTCAACAACACTTGCGGCAGTAGAGGAGCCCATCATTCGCCAGGATGTCGCTCACGGCGGAAGCCAACTGGAGGCAGCCAGGCGCGTCGAGGCCAGGGTGCTTGTGGTGGTCGCCTCACAAGATCACCTGGTCAACCCGAAACCCGCGCTCGATTTCGCGGCGCTGCTGGGAGCCAGGACAATGGTGCTCGAATCCGATTGCGGCCATAAGGCGGTCAGCTGTGAATCCGCCAAGTTATATCCAGCGGTCCGTGCATTCCTCGATGGGCCGTAGACTCAAAAGGGTCTTAGTCGAGATAATCCGCAACTTGGCACGCGCATCTTCGAGTTTTGGCGGAGAGAGTGGGATTCGAACCCACGTTACCTTGCAGTAAACACGCTTTCCAAGCGTGCGCCTTCAGCCACTCGGCCATCTCTCCAGCGCTTCGACTCTATCGAGTTTAACAGAACGATGCGCTCCAAAAGCAGTCCAGCATAAACCAACAGTCGTCCGCGCCAACATCCTTCAGTACGTCGCGCGCCCACCGCTCAGGTCGAAGACCGCGCCAGTAGTGAACGAGTTCTCCGCCGACACCAGCCACGCTACCATCGACGCAATCTCCTCCACCTCGACAAACCTGCCGCGAGGAATCTTCCCCAGCATGTAATCGATATGCTGCTGCGTCATCTGATCGAAGATGCGCGTGCGCGCGGCCGCCGGTGTAATACAGTTCACCGCAATGTTGTATTCAGCCAGTTCTTTGCCCAGCGACTTGGTCAACGCGATCACACCCGCCTTCGCCGCGCTATAGGCAGGCGCGTTTGGATTTCCCTCCTTGCCGGCGATCGATGCAGTATTCACAATGCGCCCATACTTCTGCTCAATCATGAGCGGCGCAATCGCACGGCAGCAGAGAAAAATTCCCGTCAAATCAATGTCGATCACTTGCTGCCAGGCCTCGACCGGATACTCCCAGGTCTTCAGGTTCGGCCCAGCAATACCAGCATTCGCGACCAGAATATCGATGCCACCCAGCCGGTTCACCGTCGAAGTCACCGCCGCAGCCACTTCGCCCGGACTGGTCACATCCATGCCAACGCCCTGCGCCATGCCAAGCGCGGAGAGTTCCTCCGCCGCCGACGCCGCCAGCTTCGCGTTAACATCCCACACTGAAACCGCCGCGCCTGACGCAAGCAGCCGCTGTGCGATTGCAAATCCAATGCCCTGGGCGCCGCCAGTCACCACTGCTCGGCGGTCCTTCAAATCGATAAGGTTCATTTGCGCGCCTTCCTTCTCACTAAGTATCCGCTCATGTTGTCAGTGCTTGACGTTGGCTGCGATGGATCTCTTCCTCTTGAGCGCCTTGATCGGGAATCAGGCTACCTGCCCAACCCATCTTACCGAAAGCCGCGCCACCCAAATCTCCACCGGCCCACCAAATATACCGTGGTACCCTATCGACCACAGGGCAAGCGTCTCCAATGTCATGCTCAAGATCTGGCACCAACGAATGCGGTGCAACGAGGTTCGGGTTCCGAGAAAAGGCGGGGGTGCCCCAGGTTCGCGTAGCTAACCTGGGATTCCTCGCCAAGAACGATCTGCGAACCCGGCACGAACCATCACTGGTTACAATTAGCTGACTTGGCAATCCCCGCAAAGCCCGACAAGCGCGAAGCGATCCTCGAAGCCATGCTCGACCTCATCGTCGAGCGCGGCTTCCACGACGCGCCCATGTCGGTGCTCGCCAAGCGCTCCGGAGCCAGCCCCGGCGTCATCTACCACTACTTCCCCAGCAAAGACCACCTCATCCACGCTCTCTATCTGCGCATCAAGTCGATCAAGCATCAGTCCCTCTTCGCGGGCTGTGTCCCCGGCATGGCCCCGCACGATGCCTTCGTCCACGTCTGGACAAACGCTTACCGCTTCTATCGCAACCATCTCCGCGAGACTCGCTTCCTCGATCAATATGAGAACTCCCCCTATGGCTGCGCCCCAAACTCATCCGATAAGTCCACGCCATTCGAGCCGATAGCAGAGGCCGACGCCCTCGCCGTCGAATTCACACGGCTCTTTCGCAGCCGCAAGCGCGGAGGAGTGCTCAACGACCTGCCGCCAGACGTTGTCTACGAGCTCACCCTTGGCCTCGCCTCGCGCGTCGCCAAAAAGGGCAAGCCCCTCTCCCGCTCCACGCTTACCCAGGTCGCCGAAACCCTATGGACCGCCATCACCAAGAATTAAACGGAATCTTTCTGCATCCACTAGAATGATCGTTCGATCTAACTTTGAGAACGATTCAAGGAGTTTTGCAATGAGCACAGTTCTCGTCACCGGAGGCTCCGGCTTCATCGGCGTCCATGCCATCCTGCAATTGCTGGCTGCGGGCCATCAGGTACGCACCACCGTCCGCAACCTCAAACGCGAGCCCGACGTCCGCGCCATGCTCAAGGTCGGCGGAATCGACGCAGGCAACAAACTCACATTCTTCGCCGCCGATCTCGAAAAGGACGCCGGCTGGAAGGAAGCTGTCGCCGGCTGCGACTACGTCCACCACGTCGCATCCCCCATTCCCCCCAACGCACCCAAGCACGAAGACGAACTCATCATCCCCGCTCGCGAAGGCGCTCTCCGCGTGCTTCGCGCCTCTCGCGACGCGGGAGTCAAGCGCGTCGTCATGACCTCTTCGTTCGCGGCCATCGGCTACGGCCATCAGCCCCAAACCGCGCCCTTCAACGAAACGACATGGTCAGACCTCAGCGGCACTCGCGACATCGCCGCCTATCCAAAATCCAAGACCCTCGCCGAACGCGCCGCCTGGGACTTCATCGCCAAAGAAGGCGGCAGCCTCGAGCTCTCCGTCGTCAACCCCGTCGCCGTCTTCGGCCCCGTACTCGGCCCCGACTACTCACCCTCCATTCTCATCGTGCAACGCCTCATGGACGGCGCCCTTCCCGGCTGCCCGCGCGTCAGTTTCGGAGCCGTCGATGTCCGCGACGTCGTCGACCTGCATCTCCGCGCCATGACCCACCCCGCCGCCAAAGGCGAACGCTTCCTCGCTGTCGCCGGCGCCAATATATGGATGCTCGATATCGCCAAACTCCTCAAAGCCCGCATGGGCAATACGGCAAAACGAGTGCCGACCCGGCAATTGCCTGACTTACTGCTCCGTCTCGCTGCCATGCGCGACCCCGCGGTCAAGCTCATCGTCCCCGAGCTCGGCTTCGTCAAGAGCTCGTCAAACGAGAAGGCAAAACGCCTCCTCGGCTGGTCACCCCGCTCGAACGAAGAATCCATCATCGCCACCGCCGAAAGCATGGTGCGCCTCGGCCTATTGAAAGAAAGTCCGAATAAGAAAGCGGCATAAGGAAAACCGAACCCGCCGTAGGGCTGTGGACTCTCACAGCCCACCCACTCACGGAAGGCCCCATCATCCAAATTTCCAACCCAGGTTCGGCTCTCCTAGCCGTAGCTATGTTGAGGGATGCTCGACGTCTGAGCGGGTGGATAAACCGCCGGAGGTCGGGTTCGAGAGAAAGCAGATGCCCTGGGTCGTGCTCGCTCGTCGTTACTCCTATTGACATTCTTTATGAGCGTTTTCTAAACTCCTATCGTCATTCAATAGGAGCGTGACGAGTGGACCGAAATCAGGCAAATCTTCTGCAGGGCACCCTGGATCTGCTCATTCTCAAGGCCATCGGCGACGGCGAATTTCACGGCCTTGGCATTGCCCGGCGTGTCGAGCAGATCACCGGGGGCACATTCAATGTCAGGCCCGGGTCGCTCTTTCCCGCTCTTCACCGCATGGAAGAGGCCGGATGGCTGAAATCCTCTTGGGGCGAGTCGGAAAACAACCGCCGCGCTAAATATTACCGGCGCACCAAAGCCGGCGAGCGTCAGCTCGGGGTCGAAACCGCACAATGGACGACCATCTCCGGCGCCATCGGCCGCGCGTTGAAGACGACATAAAGAGGGCAAACCGCATGTGGTCGCACATCAAATCGGCGTTTCGCAATCCGCTGCACAAGCAACAGGTCGAGTCTGAGCTTGACGACGAGATTGCGAGCTATGTCGCTGCCGTAACCGACGAAAATATTGCCGCCGGTCTCGCTCCCGAAGAAGCCCGCCACCGCGCGCTCGTCGAATGCGGGGGGACCGAGCATGTCAAGCAGGCTGTCCGCAACGGCCGCGCCGGAGCGCTTGCCGAGTCCCTCCGCCAGGACATTCGTTTTGGGATTCGCCAGCTGCGCCGTAATCCCGCCTACTCTTCGACCGCTATCCTCACGCTTGCGCTCGGCATCGGCGCAACCACTGCAATTTTTTCCGCGGTCTACGCGCTGCTGCTGCGCCCGCTAACCTATTCGGGCTCAGACCGGCTGATGTTTATTTACCAGCACACAAAATATGACAAGGATGACGATATTTCTGCGCTCATCAATCAAGATTTTGTCGCCGCGCAATCCGATCTGCGGTCGTTTGAGTCGGTGGCCGGATATCTCGATTATGGGGACCAGAGTCTGACCGGCGTGGGCGCTCCGATGCGCGTGTCGGCGATGAGAGTGACCGCCAACTTTTTTCCCACGCTGCGCGTGACACCCGCGCTAGGCAGAAATTTCTTGAGCAGTGAAGACCGCAAGGACGGCCCAGCCGTGGTGATCCTGAGCCATCGCCTCTGGCAGAGCAGGCTGAACAGCGACCCCGCAATCGTCGGCCGCACCATCGCGCTCGGCGGAAAAGCGCAAACCGTGGTGGGAGTTCTGCCCGCGCATTTCATCTTTCCCGACTCGGATGCCGAGCCCGACCTCTATGTTCCTTTCGGTATCGACACCGATACAAGGCTTGAAACTACCAACGTCACGGTCTATACGGTGCTGGCAATCGCCCGGCTGCGCGACGGCGTGACCCTGCCCCAGGCGCAGGCGGAGCTCAATCTCTTTGAACAAAACCGAGTGAAAGGCTACGCCCCGTTTTTTGCAAACTGGGCTGAAGGCCGCAAGATTCTTGCCCAGCCGCTGCAGCGTATTCTCACCGGAGACGACCGCGAGCCGCTCTTGATCCTGCTGGCCTGCGTTGCCGCCGTGTTGCTCATCGCCTGCGTGAACGTAGCCAACCTGCAACTGGCACGCACCGTCACCCGCGAGCCTGAGATGGCGCTGCGCGGCGCGCTTGGCGCCGGCCGCTTGCGCCTCATCCGCCAGTCACTGGTTGAAAACCTCACGCTCTCGGCAATCGCCTCTGTGCTCGGCCTCGCCATCGCCTCCTTGGCCGCATGGCTCATCCGCCAGAGCGGCGCGCCGGGCGAATTCACCTCCGGCTCGCCGGTTGCGGACCTGCTCCAGGCACCGCTAGGCAAGCTGAGCGCCGCCGTCGAAGTCAACGGCTGGGTCCTCGCATTCACCGCAGGCCTCGCGCTCTTGACCACAATTCTCTTCGGCCTTGCTCCGGCGATCGGCTCCTCGCGCAGCGATCTTCGCACCGCGCTGCACGGCGCAGCGCGCGGCGTCTCCTCGGGACGCCAGCAGCGGCGGTTGCGCAGCGTTTTGCTCGCCTCAGAGATTGGTCTGGCCGTGCTGCTGCTTACCGGCGCGGGCCTGTTGATCCGCAGCTTTGCGCATGTGCTTCAAAACGGCACGGGGTTTGATCCGCGCCAGTGTCTTACCGCGAAAGTGCAGCGCAATTTTTCCGAGGAGCCGGAAAAAACGAAGGCTTTCGCGCGACAGCTGCTGCCGCGGCTCAAAGCGCTTCCCGGCGTACATGCCGCGGCCATCGGCAGCGTGCTTCCGCTTGAACATATCTACCGCGGTAGAACTCTCGCCTTCGGTGATGGACCTCCGCTGCCGGTGGGACAGCGCCCTGATGCCCGCACCATCAGCATCAGCCCTGAATATTTCTCGGCCACAGGCACCAGCCTGCTCCGAGGCCGCGCCTTTACCGATCAAGATAACGCCGCCGCTGTTCCCGTCGCCATCGTCAATCAGGCGTTCGCCCGCAAGTATTTCAACGGCGAGGCGCTTAGCAAACAATTCAGAATCAACTTCAACGGCAAATTTACCCCCATCACCGCTGTGGGCATCGTCCAGAATGTCCCCTACGACGGCCTCGAATCAGATCTCCAGCCCGTCATCTATCTGCCGTTTGACCAGGTACCGGAGCTCGAGGTGAACATTGTGCTGCGCTCGAGCGTCGAGCCCACATCGCTGACCACGGCCATACGCAAAGCCGTCATCGACACCGACCCCATGCAGCCGTTGTTCGATGTAGCAACCATGGAGAGCCGCCTCTCGCAATCACTCGCCCAGCGCCGGCTCCTTATGCTGTTGATTGCCGCGTTCGCCATGCTGGCCATGATCCTGGCTGGAGTGGGCGTCTACGGAGTATTCAGCTACTGGGTGAGCCAGCGCCGGCAGGAGATGGCGATCCGGCTGGCCCTTGGCTCATCGCGTCCTGAACTGTTGCGCCTGATCGTGTCGCAGGCCATGCGTCTCATTCTGGCGGGCGGCGTCGTGGGCATTGCGGGCGCCTGGTTCCTTGATCGCCTCCTGGCCAGCATGCTGGTCGGCGTCAAGGCGCATGACCCGGTTTCGCTCTCGCTCGCCTGGGCCCTGATGACGCTGATTGCACTAGTGGGAAGCTGCGTGCCAGCAAGAAATGCGGCGCGTACCAACGTGATTTCCGTTCTCCATTCAGAATAGGAACCCGGAAGTTGTTAGTGGCGCCAGACGTTGATCGCTGGGGTATCTCTCGTCTTCGTCTTTAAACGGGACCCCTAGACTTTGTCAAGCCCCTCGAACCCCCCATTTCACCCCTAACCCCCACCAAATCATCGAGATAAAATTTCCAAAAACCTGGCGTAGTCAAAGGGGTCAATTCGATAGAATAGAAATAGAGATCAAGTTCAACCAGGCGCGCAGAAATCCGACGCAAACCCGCCAACCTCTGGCGCAAACCGCTGAAGAATAGGTACTTACCTCTAAACCAAGTCTTTTCAAGCCTTTACGCACGATTGCGCTAAGCCGCTAAGAATACAACACTTAACGAGATGGTGGGTGCCCCCCACTCGGAAAAACCGTCGGCTATACTGAGGCGTTCTGAAAGACCAACTTGGGGAATCTTGGTTCCGTTTTGGCGAGCAAAGAGAGTCGCGCCCGGCGCGCGGACGGGAATTCCAGAACACGGTGGACGGCGATCCTGCGCATAACATTTGTGTTTGCGTCGATCGGCTGTTGCCTTCTCGCCATTCCGGCAAGAGCCCAACAGCAGCCGGAGCCCGAAGACCCGGAAGATGAGAAACAGATAGGCCTCTGGCTCGACCAGGGAATCTCCGCTGGCCTGGCGAACAACAAGTCTCTGGAAGTCGAGTTCCACGAACGCCTCGACGAAGGTGCCTCGAACCTGTATGAATACTTTGTTCAGGCTGGCGTCGCTTTTCGCCCGCGGCCGTGGCTCACACTCATACCAATCTATCGGTATCAACGCTACCCCGGAAATCCTGCAATCACCTATGAAAACCGGCTGCAGTTCAACACCACCCTGAGTAAGGCGCGAGGCCCTTGGAGATATAACCTCCGCACCCTCGTCGAGGGACGGTTTCCCGACGATCGTCCCGCTTCCGGTCGCCTTCGATTTCGGCCCGGGGTTGACTACACCCTCCCGCTGCGCACCGCGCGGCCTCCGGTAATTGTTGTGAGCAACGAGTTCTTCATCGTTCCTGGATACAATCCGTTCGCCAACGGCGGCAGTAGCTACACCCAAAACCGGTTCCAGGTCGGTGTCCGGCTGCCTGTCTCCGATTCGTTCGCTGTTCGGCCTTACTACATGCTGCAGTCGGTCAATCTGCCCACAGGTTGGGACACAAACGAAATCGTTGGCATCTCGCTCGCCTTCAAAGTCCCGCGCAAAACCAGGTAAGGCAGTCGGTTCAACAACCAGCGCCGAACCCGAAAGAGCTCAACGTAAAATAAACTGAGATGTTTACCCTCATCCGCCCGCTCTTCCCATACTTCCGCCGCTACCGGCGCGATTACTTCTGGGGCGGACTCTCGATCATCCTCAGCAACGCCATCGCGGTGCTCTTCCCGCTGGTCGTCGCCATGGTCATCGACGGACTGAACACCGGCGTCACCAAGCGCAAGGTCCTGATCTATTCCGGAATGCTGCTCGGCGTAACCGTCGGCAAGGGCATCTTCCTCTTCCTCTCGCGCTTCATCCTGATCGGCATCTCGCGCGATATCGAGTTCGACCTGCGCAACGACCTCTTCACCCAGCTCGAAAAACAGCCCACCTCCTACTACCACCGCAACCGCACCGGTGACATCATGGCGCGGATGACCAACGACCTCAACGCCGTCAGAATGCTGCTCGGCCCGGCGATCATGTACAGCGCCAACACGATTCTCTTCTCCGTCGGCGCGCTCTTCTTCCTGCTCCGGATCAGCCCGTTCTTGACGCTCGTAGCGCTCGTCCCGCTGCCCCTCGCCAGCATTCTTGTGCAGGCGCTTGGACGCAAGATCCACGATCGCTTCGAGCGCATTCAGGCGATGTTTTCCGACATCTCCGCGCACGCGCAGGAGAACTTCTCCGGAGCCCGCCTCATCCGCGCCTTCGCCCAGGAAGAGGCCCAGATCGCCTCCTTCGACAAGGCCAATCGCGAATACATCCGCCGCGGCCTTCGGCTGGTGCAATTGATGGGCATGCTCTGGCCGACGCTCGAGTTCGTCCTCGGCCTCGCACTGGCGATCACGCTGTTGGTCGGCGGTCACGAAGTCCTCACTCACCGCATCACCGTCGGCAACTTCGTCGCCTTCAACACCTACATGATGATGATGACCTGGCCCATCATCGCCGTCGGCTGGGTGGTCAATCTCTTCCAGCGTGGAACCGCCTCGATCATCCGCATCAACGAGTTGCTCACCGAACAGCCCACCATCGACGACCGCGACGCCGATCCCGGAGTGCCGACCGACCTGAAGCTACGCGGCGAGATCGAGTTCCGCAACCTCACCTTTGCCTACGCGAGCGAAGCGACCACCCCAGTCGCAGTTTTGCACAACATCTCGCTAAGAATCCCCGCCGGAGGCAGCCTTGCCATCGTCGGACCCACCGGCTCGGGCAAGTCAACCGTCGTTAGCCTCATTCCCCGCCTCTACGACGCGCCGGAAGGCACAGTTCTCCTCGACGGCCGCCCGTTGCGCGACTATCGCCTTGAAACTCTGCGCCGCAACATCGGCTTCGTCCCGCAGGAAACATTTCTCTTCAGCGAGACGCTGCGCGAAAACATCGCCTTCGGCGTGCCTAAGGCGACCGACGAAGAAGTCTTCCGCGCCGCCGAGGCCGCCCACATCCGCGCCGAGTTCGACGAATTCCCCAAGGGATTTCAGACCATGGTCGGCGAGCGCGGCGTCACCCTCTCCGGCGGGCAGAAGCAGCGCTCAGCGATCGCCCGCGCCGTCCTCCGCGATCCCAGCGTGCTCATCCTCGACGACGCCCTTGCCAGCGTCGACACCTACACCGAAGAGCAGATCCTCAACGAACTCCGCCGCATCATGCGCGGCCGCACCACGATCTTCATCTCGCATCGGATATCAACCGTGCGGCACGCCGACAATATCGCGGTGCTCGTCAAAGGCCGCATCGTCGAATACGGCAGCCATGAACAACTGCTCGCCAAGGATGGCTACTATGCCAGCCTCTACCAAAAACAATTGCTCGAAGAAGAACTAGCGGTAGTCGGATAGACCGCGGCGAAATGCCTGGAGTTACGGGGAGCAACTCTGTTTGCAGGCTAGTTTCTCCTGATCTCTTCTACTAGTATCTCGGCCGCCCGCTCGCAATCCGCCTGGCTCACGTCATGGTGAGTCACCAGCCGAATCCCCGTCGGCCCCATCGTCCCCAGAATCACCCCCCGCGCCCTAAGCCGAGCCAGCAGCGCATCATGTCCGCCAGCCTTCAGGCTGAAAATCACAATATTTGTCTGAACTGAACCCAAATCGATCATGACTTCCGGTAATTCCGCCAAACGCTCAGCCAACAGCCGAGCGTTCACATGATCTTCCGCTAAACGCTTCGGCATCTCCTCCAGCGCAATCAATCCGGCGGCAGCCAGAACGCCAGCTTGCCGCATTCCGCCACCCAAAGCCTTGCGGTAGATTCGAGCCCGTTCGATCACTTCCCCGCTCCCAACCAGCATCGAACCAACTGGAGCGCAAAGCCCCTTCGACAGGCAGAACATCACCGTATCGAAGCCCCTCGTAATCTCCGCGACCGGCAATCCCAGATAAGTCGCTGCATGGAAGACTCGCGCCCCATCGAGATGCACAGGCAAACCAGCATCCTTTGCTCCAGCCCAAATCTCTTCCATCACCTCCAGCGGAGTTACAGTTCCACCGCCGCGATTGTGAGTATTCTCAAGCGCAATCAACCCAGTTTCCGCCCGGTAATAAATCCTGGGAAAGAGCGCTGTCTTGATTAGTTCCCAAGACAGGATTCCGCGATCAGCCTGCAGAGTCCGCACCTGGCAACCGGAGAAAGCCGCAATCATCGCCATCTCCCAATCGACAATGTGCGACCGCGACTCGCAGATCACTTCCTGCCCATGTTGCGTATGCAGCCGGATCGCGATCTGGTTCCCCATCGTCCCCGTAGGGACGAAGATCGCCGCCTCACGCCCAAAGATCTCCGCCGCTCGAGACTGCAGCCGGTTGACGGTCGGATCTTCACCATAAACGTCGTCGCCCACCTCAGCCGAAGCCATCGCCGCCCACATCGCCGGCGTCGGCTTGGTCACGGTATCGCTGCGCAGGTCGATTGTTTCCAGCGCCCGCTCCGGACTAGCTTTTTCATTCACCTGAACTGTTGTCGCCATCGATTCTCCTACTCCACCAATACTCCTAGTCCACCAATACAAGGTCGGCTTGCGCGACCGCTTGATCACCCAGAAACCGCTCAAAGACCTCGTTCGACATCAGCCGGCCGCGCTGGGTCAGCCGCACTCGCGATTCCCGCCGTTCGACTAACTCCAACCCCTGCAGCTCAGCGATCAGATCCTCATAGCGATGAGCTTCGGTCTCGCCAAATTCCCCCACCATCTCATCGACACTCACACCCACATTCAACCGCAACCCTAGAAACCATGCCTCTTCGAGCGCCTGACGTTGAGAAACGGGCTGAACATTTTCCCAGCCAGCGCCATCCAGGAAGGTCGCCAGATCGTCGCCGGTCTGGAAACGAACCGCGCTGCCACCCGGAGTGCGCAGCATCGAATGAGCGTCCAGCCCAAACCCCAGATAAGGGTGCCGCGACCAATATTTCCGATTGTGCAGAGATGCCGCACCGGCGCGCGCGAAGTTGGAAATCTCGTACTGCGCCAGACCATACGCGCCGAGAACCTCGACGGCCTCCAGGTAGAAATCAGCCACCATCTCGTCGGTCGGCGCTGCTCCCGCGTGATAGCGTCCGCCGCCATCGAGCAACTCCCGCCCGAGACGCGAGTCCTCGTCCACCTCCAGCATATAAACACTGGCGTGATCGACACCCGAAGATATTAGGAAACCCAGCGATTCCCTCCAGGATTCCAACGTCTGGTGCGGCAAACCGGCAATGAGGTCGGCATTCACCGACCGAATCCCCGCTTGCTGTACTCGCTCGATGTCGCGGAGAGCAATCTCGCGATTATGGAGCCGACCGGTCATCGCAGCTTCCTTATCGATGAACGATTGCACGCCAAAGCTGACACGGTTGACGCCGCACTCAATCATGACCGCGAGGAAGTCATCCTCCAACTGGCCGGGAGCGCATTCCAGGGTAATCTCCGCATCATCCTTAATCTGAAACTGGGCACGAACCGTCTCAAAGAGCCGTTGCAGCAGCTCAGGAGCAAGAATGCTGGGTGTTCCTCCGCCGAAATATATGCTGTCGACAGTTGACGGCAGCGATGCAGAAAGCTGCCCAGCAAATCCTCGGGAACGCCTCATCTCCGCCGCGACGCGATCGATATACCGTTCGTGGTATTCGCTTGGAAAAACCCCCGAGGCGAAGTTGCAGTAGGTGCACTTAGACCGGCAAAACGGGACCGAAATGTAGATTCCCAAGGATTCCATCGAATCTCTATCTTCCCATGAGAACCGGTCTCATCAACAGCGGTCGGGTTCCATTTGCCTGCATGCGACCGGCTTCAATGGCGGGTCGGATTCGTGCATCCATCGGCGGTTGTCCGCTTATGAGACCAGTTCAAACGTCCTATACTGAGAGCAAGTCCGCTTCAGCTGACGCAAGTGCCGACCGAATGAGCAACACAGCCGACGACGTGATAGGCAAGGTTTACGACAGCCGCCTGATGGGCCGGCTGCTCAAATACCTGCGCCCATACAAATGGCAGGCCGGGGTTTCATTCGTCGCGATCCTGCTCAAAGCCGCCTCCGATGTGATGGGGCCTTTTCTATTCAAGGTCGCAATCGACAACTACCTGACCGCCAAGCATCCTGAGCACCCCAACTGGCTGGCGCGTCAGCTCAGTCCGAATCCGCTCGCCGGGATAACTCAGCTAGCCGGACTCTACGTTGCCGCTCTCTTGCTGACCTATCTCTTTGAATTTGTTCAGACCTACCTCATCCAGTGGATGGGCCAAAAGGTCATGTTTGATCTGCGCAGCCAGATCTTTCGGCATATCCAAGGCATGCATGTCGCCTTCTTTGACCGGAACCCAGTGGGGCGGCTGGTCACCCGGCTGACGAGCGATGTAGACGCCTTGAACGAGATGTTCACCTCCGGCGTCTTTGCGATCTTTGACGATGTTTTCATCCTCGCTGGAATCGTCCTTATCATGCTGCAGATGAACTGGAAGCTGGCGCTGCTGGCCTTCGCCGTGCTACCCCTGATCGGTGGCGTGACGGCGATCTTTCGCAAGTATGTTCGCAGCTCTTATCGCAGGATTCGCTCGGCCATCGCCCACATCAACGCCTTTACTCAGGAGCACATCAGCGGCATGACCGTGGTGCAGTTGTTTAACCGGGAGAAGCGAGCCTACGGTGATTTTGAAGCGGTCAACTGGCAGCACATGGTGGCCTTCAAGGACGCGATTCTGGCCTACGCGCTCTACTATCCGGCTGTCGAAATCCTGTCGACGGTCGCAATTGCCCTCGTGCTATGGCGCGGCGGCGATGGCGTTTTGCGCGGTACGGTCACTGTTGGCGTCCTCGTCGCGTTCATGCAATATTCGATGCGCTTCTTCCGCCCGATCCAGGACCTTAGCGACAAGTACAACATCCTGCAGGCGGCGATGGCGGCCAGCGAACGAGTCTTTCAATTGCTCGACACGCCGGCCGAGATCGTCAACCCCACTGAGCCTAACACCGCGAGCCAGATCGGAAAGATCGAGTTCCGTCACGTCTGGTTTACTTATCAGCCCCTCAATGAAGAACAGAAGCGCCGTATCGCAGAGGCTGGCCCGTACGAATTGGCCGAACTTGGTTCCTCCGTCGAATGGATACTCCGCGACGTTTCCTTTACCATCGAACCCGGCCAGACCGCCGCTATCGTCGGCCATACCGGAGCCGGCAAGACCACCATCGTGAGCCTGATGATGCGTCTTTACGACATCCAACGCGGCAGCATTTTGGTCGATGGCGTGGATGTCCGGCTGCACGATCTCAAACAGCTTCGCCAACGCTTCGGCGTTGTACTCCAAGACCCGTTTCTCTTTACTGGAACTATCGCCGACAATATCCGGTTGGGCTCCAATTGGATCAGCGACCAGCGGATGCGGCAAGCCGCAGATGACGTGAACCTTCTCGAATACATCGAGGAGCTTCCGGGCGGCTTTGAAGAAGCGGTGCGCGAGCGCGGAGCTACGCTCTCGACCGGACGCAAACAACTGATCAACTTCGCCCGCGCCCTCGCCCACGATCCGAAGGTGCTCATCCTCGACGAGGCAACATCGAGCGTCGACACTGATACGGAGCTCCTGGTTCGTTCCGCGCTCGAACGTATGGTTGACGGACGCACCTCGGTGGTCATCGCCCACCGGCTCTCGACTGTTCAGCGAGCTGACGTGATTCTGGTCATGCACAAAGGCCAGCTTCGCGAGATGGGCACTCACCAGGGGTTGCTCGCGCGCCGCGGTCTCTACTACAAGCTGTACCAGCTCCAGTACAAGGACCAGGAACTCCCGCAGTTCGGAGTCGAGTCCGACTCAACCCTTGTAGGCACGGACTAGATGGCGGGCCCGACGATCTTCCTTTCCGCAGGCGAGGCAAGCGGAGAGCATTACGGGACCTCCCTGATTCACGCCATTCGCGACCTCGCTCCCGACGCAACTTTTTTCGGACTCGGTGGTGAACGCATGGAGGCTGCCGGCCTGCTCCGAGTTGTCCGGGCCGAGGATGTCGCGGTCATGGGTATTACCGAAGTGATTCGCCACATGCCTCGCATTTACGGCGAATATCGCAAGCTCAAACAGAGTCTGAAGTCCCAACCCAGGCTCCCCGACGCCGCCGTGCTCATCGACTTCCCTGATGTGAATCTGGGCCTCGCTCGCGAACTTCATCGGCTGCGCGTCCCGGTCATCTTTTTCGTCAGCCCACAACTCTGGGCGTGGAAGAAACATCGGATTCACCAGGTGCAGCGTTATGTGGACAGAATGCTGGTCATCTTTCCATTCGAGGAGCAGTTCTATCAGGACCACGGGGTCGCCGCGACGTTTGTCGGTCATCCCCTCGCCGATTTGCCTGCGCCGACGTTCTCCCGAGCTGAGTTGGCAGCCGCGCACAACCTGGGCGCTGCCAAGCCGTGGGTCGCGCTTCTACCGGGCAGCCGGAAAAAGGAGATCGATCTGAACCTTCCAACTATGCTTGAGGCTGCAACAGCGCTGAATGAAGACGTGGAGTTTCTGTTGCCGCTCGCTCCCATGCTGAGCCCCGAATACAAAGATAGAGTCGCCGGGATTGTCAGGTCGGTAACCCCGCCCATCACGCTCGTCCACGATGCTCGCGCCGCACTCTTCCACGCCTGTGCAAGCGTCGTCGCCAGCGGAACGGCGACCGTCGAGGCCGCGCTCATCGGCAATCCCTTCCTGGTCGTCTATCGCATCTCAAAGTTAAGCTACGCGGTTGCCAAACGGGTCGTGAAAGTCCCGTTTGTGGCGATGCCAAACCTGATTGCGGGGCGCGAGGTGGTACCCGAGCTGATTCAGGGTGACTTTACCGCCGCTAATGTCGTCTTACACTTGCGGCGGCTGATGCATAACGAGAACGATCGGGAACAGATGAAAGAAGACCTGCGCCGGGTCGCCGACTCACTTCGCTTTGACGACGCGAACGGAGCGCCCGGAGACCGCAAGAGCGCCATCAGCCGGGTCGCGGAGATTACCGTAGACTTGATCTCAAAGACTGGCCGGCAACGCCTCCAATCAACATCAAAGCTCTTGAGTCAGGCCGAATGAATACTTCTCTCGCTCGCATGCGCGTGGTTCCAAATCGTCAGGTTGCCGTTCTCCTCGCGTTGATCGCGGCTTTGCCGTTCACGTCTCCACTGGCCATCGCCCAGGCCCAAAAGCCGACCATCAACATCACCGCCTACAACATCGACGCCCAGATCGACCCGGACGCTCATACCCTGAAAGCCACGGCGAAAGTAACATTCACGCCACTCCAGGCGATCGATACGGCCGTCTTCCAACTCCACGGGGCGCTAAAGGTGGACAAGGTAACCGACGCGGCCAATAACGTTCTCTCCGGCGAGCGCGGCACCGACGCGACCATCCGGCTCACCCTCGCGGCGCCCCTGGCAAAAGGCCGGAGCACTACCTTCACCTTCGAATACGGAGGCGTGCTTACCGGCTCCGAAGAGAGCCCGGTCGAAGGGCTCAAGCTGGCCTCGATTGGCTCTCCGATCAGCTATCTGCTCTACCCCGCTCGCTGGTTTCCTATGACCGGATATCTGACCGACCGCTTCACCGCAGATATTCACGTGACCGTGCCATTGGGATACCGGGTCATTGGCAGCGGCGCGGTCACCCCGCTTGGACAGTCGGGCGGGACGTTTGAATTTCGCTGGACCAAGCCCGGCTTTCCCGGCACGATTATCGCCGGCAAATTCAATCCTCCGCTGCCCGCGCCCAGCGCCTCCTACGTGCATATCTGGACGACGGACGCACACAAGACCGCCGCGCCTGACTTCGCCGACACCGCGGCAAAGGAATTCAACTACTTCACTGGACTCTTCGGCCCCGCCGAGTCGGTCCATATGAATGTGGTGGAACTCCCCGACGATACCCTCCCCGCATTCTGGGCGCCGGAGATTGCGGCCATTCCCGGCAACCGGATGACCAAGGCGAATTCCAGGCTCCTTGCCAATACCGTCGCACATCAGTGGTGGAGCAGCCAGGTTTCACCTGCCACGCTCAACGACACATGGATCACCAACGGGATGTGCCGCTATGGCGAGCTGATGTACGTCGAAGACGAGGGTGGACAAACCGCGTTGGAAAGGGCGATCGTCGATATCTCCGCCAGCGCCCTTGCCTACGATACGATCCCGCTCTCCGGTATTGGCCGCGACGATCCGTTCAGCCCTGAGTTCCAATCCATGACCTTCGACAAGGGCGCCATGGTCTTTCACATGCTGCGCTGGGAGGTAGGCGACGACAGCTTCCACAATATTCTGAAAGCGGTGCTTACCCAGTACGCCGACAAGCCTATCCGCACGTCGGATTTTATCAAGGTCGCGGAATCCCAGTCTCAGCAGCAGCTCACCGCTTTCTTCGCGCAGTGGATCGACGGTACCGGCGCGCCTGCATTCAACAACAAGTACACCGTCTACCGGCTGGGCAACAACAAGGGCTTTCGAACCATCGGAGAGATCGGACAAGACCTCGATTTATTTAGCATGCCCGTCGAGCTAAGGATCGAGACCGACGGTAAGACGGAGATCAAGCGCATCGACGTGGTCGGGACCGACTCTCAATATGTCGTCGATACCTTCGGGCGTCCGCGCCATATTTCACTCGACCCAAATAACTGGGTGCTGAAGAACACTCCCGACATGCAGGTGCGCATCGCGATCCTCCGCGGGCAGCAGCTGATCGCTCAAGGTGATACGACCGGGGCAATCGCCGAATATCAAAAAGCGCTTACCGCGAACCCGAACAGCTCGCTGGCCAGCTACCGCATAGGCGAGGCGCTCTTCAGTCTGCGGAACTACCAGGCCTCAGCCAACGCCTATCGCGACGCCCTGCGCGGTGATGACGATCCAAAATGGACCGAGGTCTGGAGCCATATTCAGTTGGGCAAGATCTTCGACGCGACCGGCCAGCGCGACCGCGCGGTCAACGAATACCGCGAGGCGGTCCAGACCAACGACAATACCCAGGGTGCACTCAACGAGGCCCGGCTATATCTGCAGACTCCTTATAAACGCGACGAGTCCAGCGACTAGGCAGCTCGGCTCCGGTCTATTCCAAACGCCGGCTGGGTATCGCTGATTCTCCAGAAGTCGTTATCGGCCAGGTTTTCCGGCGGCTTAGACAATTCCGGCTTAACCCGGCTGAACAAGTTCACATCGGGAAGCTCACATTCTTTCAATCCTCCATGAGGACTGGAAGTTAATGCCTCGCCCAAGAGACCCGATATTTCACTAGAGGTCTCACGTGGATACCTGGTGGGTCACGAAAACGAACCGTTGCGTTCCCATCTCTGAAAATTTCCGGCATAACTATGTCGAGAGCCTGGGGACTGCCCGAGGGCGGGGCCGCGCCGAATGATCTCGCTGAGGCGGTACCTCGAACAGAGCTCCGAGAAGTTGCCCCAACTGTGCGCGGACGCGCATGTGACGATGCTGGAAGCAATCGCAGCGAGCGCGTTGCGCTGTTGCCCCCCCACCGGAGAGGTCTTAGAACGCGAGCTCTCGGTTGCCGCCGACCCCCTCAAGCATGAGCGCAACGCACGCGTCTTCAAGTCTTCCCAGCAGAAGGCGCTCAAATCGCTTCGTGCCTGGGGTGAAGAGAGCGAGGCTTACTTCAGGCGGAAAACGGCTGAGGTGAAGGAGATGCTAACCGAGTTGGCTAACACCGCTGAGTCGATTGGCAAACGCGACCGGCGATACACCAAACAGTTCCATGAGATCAGCTCGAGCCTGCAGACCCTTGCCCAGCTGGACGATCTCGGCCGAATCAAGAGCTGCGTGCTCAGCAATGCGGGGGAGCTTAAAGGATGCGTCGATCGAATGGTTCGGGAGGGAAATGAGTCCATCGCGCACTTGGAAGCCAGCCTCGCTTCGCATAGGGTTGCTCTGGAGCAGGCCCAGGAACTGGCGTCGCTCGACCCGCTCACCGGTCTCTACAACCGCCGCGAAGTAGAGGCCCGCATCGCCCGCCGCGTGACCGGCCAGGAGCCTTTTTGCGTGGTAGTTGTTGACCTCAACAACTTCAAGAGGATCAACGACCAACATGGTCACCTTGCCGGTGATGAATTGCTGCGGCAGATAGCCCACGAACTCCGCATGGCCTCACGCGCCCAGGACGTTCTGGGACGGTGGGGCGGCGATGAGTTTGTAATGGTAATAGACGGAAGCTATACCAACACGAAGATTAAGATTCAGAGGATGCGTCCCTGGGTCTTTGGGACCTACGAGATCGATCTTGGCGGCGGCAAACTCAGTATTGTTGTGAGCGCGTCGATCGGAATGGCCGAATGGGCCCCGGGCGAGACGATACTCCAGGTGCTCAAACGGGCGGATGCGGACATGTATCGCGACAAGGGAGTTCGCACTTAGACCCGCTACTCGTAGCGCAAGGCCTCGATTGGGTTCAGGTTCGCAGCCTTCAGCGCCGGCACCATGCCGCTCACCACCCCAACCACGACAAGGATCCCGGTCGCCAGCACCACAATCGCCGGAGAGATCAATAATTGAATGTCGGCGTCGCTCGCGTGGGAAGCCAGCGCGCTGTAGAACGTAATCCTGCCCACGCCAATGGAAACGGCGTAGGCCAGCGCAATCCCCGCCGCGCCGCCTATCCCGGTGATCACCAACGCCTCGGCCAGGAATTGAATCAAGATGTGGCTCTTGCGCGCGCCCAGCGCCTTTTCGATCCCAATCTCTTTGGTTCGCTGCTGAACGGCGACGAGCATGATGTTCATGAGCCCGATGCCGGCGATTCCCAGAGTCAATGCGCCGATGAAGAGCAGCATGACCTGGAGCGCGGTGCTCACGATATGAAACTGGCTCAGCTGTTTCTCCAGATTCGCCATGTAGATTGCGTTGTGGTCGGTCGGGCGAAAACTATGCGCGTCCGCCAGGCTGGAGCGCACTGCGCGTTCGACGGTCTGGTTATCCCCTTTGTAGTTCATCCAGATGCCATCGAGATATTTGGGGTCCTTGATATCGGCCATGGTGTTGAACGGAATCCGAACCTGGCGGTTGACGTCGCTGTCGGCCTCCTGCATCTTCGGCTGCATCACTCCAATCACGGTGAAGCTGATTCCATTGATTCGAATATGCTGCCCGATGGGGTATTGGCCGCCGAAGAGTTTTGTCTTTGCCTCGGAGCCGAGCACAGCGACATGGGCCCGCTGTTGGTCGTCTTCCTCGGTGTAAAAGCGGCCATAGTCGATGTCCAGCTTCATGATGTCACTGGCGACCGGCCGGTTGCCGATCACCGTCCAGGTGAAGGAATGCAGGTCATTCTGCACCGACACATCCTTATCCAGCTCTGGAGTAATGTTCAACAGTCCTGGGACGGTGCTGCTGAGGCGGTCGACATCGTCCTGGGTGAGCCGGACCTGCACCCCGGCCTTGGAACCGCCAACCTGTTCACTGGTTCTGCCCGGAAAGACACCGATCAGTCGCGTGCCCCACTGCGCGAAAATCGCCTCGATGGCGCGGCCAAATCCGGCGCCGTAGGCAAGCAGCAACACCACCGTGGCGATGCCCCAGGCCATGCCCACCATGGTGATCATGGTGCGCCGCCGGTTGTAGACCATCGCCTCGTAGGCCTGCTTCAAAATCTCGATCAGCATGGGTTCCCTTTCCGCGTCCTATTCCCTGCGCAAGGCTTCCACTGGCTCCAGCTCGGCCGCTTTGCTGGCGGGATAGATTCCTGCAAAAATGCCGCTCAAGCAAAGCGCACCCAGCGCCAGGGCGGCTGACCATGGTACCAGCCGAGGCGGATCGAAGCCCGGCACGCCGTTCTGTCCGATAGCGGTCTGGATGAGGTACATAAACAACGCCGAGCCGCCGATGCCGATTATGCCGCTCACGCCCGTCAGCAGAAGTCCTTCCAGGAAGAACTGCATCAGGATGCTGCGCTTGGTGGCTCCGATGGCCTTGCGCAGCCCGATCTCGCGCGTCCGCTCGGAAACCGAAACCAGCATGATGTTCACAATACCCACCGCACCAAGGGCCAGGGTCACAATTCCCACGCCGCCCAGAAAGATGTCCATCGCGGTAAATATCTTCCCAACCAGCTGGTCGCTCTTGATGGTGTCCCACTCTTCAAAGGCGTCGGGATTATCCGGGCTGAACCCGTGTCGGCTGGCGATAATCGCCCTGGCCGCAGCCTTGGCCGACTCGCTCTCGCCGCGCACCCGAGGCTGGTATTGAATCGAGCTCAGCGCGTTCTGCGGAAGGTTGTCACCCTTGATAGGAAACATCTCCAGCATGGTGGTCAGCGGGATATAAATCTGCTGGTTCGTGCCATCGTCGTTTCCGCGTCCCGTCTTCTCCGCCACTCCAACGACCTGGAAGCTGGTTCCGTTCAGCAAGACAGACTCACCGAGCGCCGGCCGCCCCGGAAATAGCAGCGCCGCGCTTTTTTTGCCCAGAACGACTACCCGGCTGCGGTTCTGCAGGTCACCGTCATCGAGGAAGCGCCCAACCGCGAGAGGCAGCGTTCGCACTACGGGGTAATTCGGGTCGGTACCGATCACCGACCCGCCGGCGCTTTCATATTGACTTTGCTGTTTGAGATCGCTTCGCTTTACCATCGCCATCACCTGGCGAAAGCTGCCCGAGGCCCGCATGGCCGCCTCGTCCTCCAGCGTAAGGTAATACGGACGCATTCCTGTGTGTTGGCTGGGGACGGCGGGAATCGTTCCGCCCCACATCATAATCACGTCATTGCCAATGCTGGCCAGCTGTCGATGCTGACCGGAGCGAAAGCCCTCGCCGACGCTGATCAGCAGCAGCATCGATCCGACGCCCCAGGCGATGCCGAACATGGTCAGGAACGAGCGCACCTTGTTGGCGCCGATCGCCCGAAAGACCTGCCCGAATGTGTCCCCGATGTTTTGCATGCCGCTGGATGGTATTTACGCGAAGAAGAGTGAGTAAGTTCCGCAATACCATTAGACGCGAAGGCGCTCAGAATAGTGTTCCGGCCGCGACTCTGGACTCGGCGGGATCGAGCCTCAATTCGGTAGCGAAACCCAGGCTAGTCCAGAACTTCACCACGCCGTCCAGCACTTCGGACGAAGTCCGGGTTGTCGAGACCAGAACCACCCCCTCGCGGGAAAGCAGGTCTTTAGAAGCAAACTGGACGGCGACGCAGCGGTCGGCGCGGTAGGTACACGAGGCCAGGTCAGCGATGCTTAGGCTCTGGGTCGGGGTCACGAAAATCGCCAGCGGCGGCGACATACGATCGAGCAGGCTGAATATCTCCAGCTTCGACTCCAGCTCGTCGGGAACGCTATCCACGATCAGATCGGCACGGCGTACCGCATCTTCTACACTGAAGGCAAAGCGCAGGTTACCCTGGTGGACCTGATCTTTGGGATTATCGCCCGTCAAAGAATCTGCTGCTTTTCTGAGATTCGAGGGCAAAATGTCTTCGAGGACGGTGTTGAAGCCGGCCCCGGAGATAAGGGTGGCTAGTCTTCGGCCCAGAGGACCTGCCCCAATAACTGCCACATCCTGGATCTTCATCGGGCCTCGGTGGTGCCGGCTACTTGACGCTGAGGGCCTCCAAAACGGTATCGGCGTTGGGTGATGAATTCTTCAGGTAATCGCTGAGGCGCTTGCGCTCATCTACCGTCAAAGTGGGCGCCAGGGCGAGGACCCGGCGGAGGGTTGTCGCTACATCATCGACGTAATTCATCAAGCGAATTGCCTCGCCGGAGAGCGGAGTGGCGTGAGGTGGTGCGGCGGGAAGGGTGTTCGACATGAAGCCTCTTTTCTTTCGTCTTCTGTCCTTATTTTCAGCCCTGCGGCAGGTTTCGTAAAGGCGCGGAGTGCTCTCGATTCATCGGCCTACTTTTCGGGCTCGACATAGCCGTCGCGGTCGGTCATCTCCATCAGAGCGGCGAGCCGCAATGCCGATTCCGGTTTCAATGCGCCTTCCTCGTAACGCCACGCCCAGTTGTTCTCCGGTTGTGAAGGCGTGTTCATCCGTCCCTCGGAGCCAAGTTCGAGAATGTCCTGCAATGGGAAAAGGCAGATGTCCGCTACGGACGAGGCGGCCGCTCTAATCAGCGGCCAGACAACTCCGTCCGGTCCGGGATCGATGTAGGTCTGCACTCCCGCTTTTTCCTGGGCGTTCGCTCCATGTTCCCACCAGCCGCGGGTGGTGTCATTATCGTGGGTCCCGGTATAGACGACGGTGTTTGGCACATATCTATGCGGTAGATAGTTGTGCGAAGCGCGGTCACCAAATGCGAATTGCAGGATGCGCATCCCCGGCATGCCAAACTGTTCGCGAAGTGCGTCCACCTCTTTGGTGATCACGCCGAGGTCTTCTGCGATGAAGGGCAGCTCTCCCAGAACCTCGTGGAACCGCGAGAAGAGCGCGGCGCCCGGCGCTTTGACCCACTCACCGTTGATCGCCGTCTCCTCAGCGGCGGGAATCGACCAATAAGCTTCAAAACCACGAAAATGGTCGAGGCGGATGACGTCGTATAGCTCTCTCGCACGTCGGATCCGCGCCACCCACCAGGCAAATCCCTCGCTCTCCAGCTTGTCCCACTTGTAGAGCGGATTGCCCCACCGCTGCCCCGTCGCACTGAAATAGTCTGGTGGCACACCCGACACATGCACTGGAGCGAGATTCTCGTCCAGCTGAAAGTCCTCGCAATGGATCCAGACATCGGAGCTGTCATAGCTAACAAAGATCGCGACATCGCCGATGAAGCGAATGTCCCGCTGTAGGCAATACGCCCGCAACGCCCTCCATTGTTCGTCGAAAGCGAACTGGATCGCCTGCTCGATGGCCAGCGCTTCGCCATCCTGCTCGGCAATTTCAGCCATGGCTTCGGGTTCGCGACGAGCAATCTCTTTCGGCCAGACCGACCACGCGCCGGTGTTGTACCTCGACCTCAGAACGTTATAGAAGGCCCAATCATTTAGCCAGTAGGCATTGTTCCGGCAAAATTGCTCGAAGCGCGACCAGCGCTCAGCCCCATAGTCGCCGGAACCACGGTCATTGAGGAACTTCCTGGCTGCCTCATGCAGCAGAGGAAGCTTGGTCTCCACAACCTGATCGAATTGCACTTTACCAGAACGCCCGGGCAGGATCGCGAGCCGGTCTGGGGAGATCCAGCCCCACTCCGCCAGCCGCTCCAGGCTGATCAATAGAGGGTTTCCCGCAAAGGCCGATAGGGCGGCATACGGTGAGTTGCCATAGCCGGTCGGACTCAGCGGCAACACTTGCCAGTACTTTTGTTTGCTTGCCGCAACGAAATCGGCGAATTCATAGGCGGCCTGGCCCAGGTCGCCTATACCGCCATGCGAGGGCAGCGACGTAATGTGGAGCAACACTCCAGAGGAACGATCAAAAGGCATAAGTCACTCTTTCACGCAGACAAAAAAATAACGGCCCGCGAAGTGAGAGATTTCTCGTCGCGGGCCGCGGTTGTTTTTCATCCGTGCACGATCTTAACTTGATTTGGGTGAAGCCGACTAGCTTGCTCCGCCTGGAGCAAGCGCCGACTGGGTCTTCGCGTTAATGTGAATCCGCCCCTGCTTCTGATATTGGTCCACCAGATTGGTCACGAAGACCTCGAACATCTCGTCACGGCGCTGATTGAGCAGCGTGTCCCGGGTTGCATCGAAGTTTTTCGCGATTTCATCGGCAGTGGGCTGTTGCTTATCCAACAGCTTGGCGACGATTCCAGTACGCGCCGTATTGATTGGAGCGCTTACCTGCCCAGCACTCAGATCGAAGAGTCCGGGAGCAACTGAGGCCAACTGGCCAATATCGGGGACCTGGCCGGTGCGTCCAACCAGGTCGCTGGTCTTCACCGGGATGCCCATCTCCTTGGCTGCCTTGGCGAGATCGTTCCCATCGGTCTTTGCCTTTTCCGCGAGCTCGCTGGTCTTGCGGGCCAGCAACTGCGGCAACTGCTCCTGACGATAATCGGTCAACAGCGTCGATTTGAATGCATCGAAGGTAGGCGCATGAGCGGCCTTCACGTCGTTCGACCTGGAAAACGGCGAATCCTTCCCCAGTAGAGGCGACCTGCGGAGCGCCGCCCGGTTTAGCCGTAAAGGCGCTCGTCAGCAACTTGGAGCCATCGGCGAGTCCGGCGACAACGGCACCCTGCTCCAGGTAGTCGGTAGTGACGACCTGCAAATGATGAGCTTCGGCGGTCTTGGCCAGTCCATTTTTCTGCGCTTCATTTGCGAGTTGCTGAGCGTAGGCCTGACCCTGTGCGTTCTCCTTGTCGCGGGTGAGCAGCGCAACGATTGTCGGCTTTACCTCATCCAGCGGACGCGTATGCGCATTCTGCTTCTCTTCCACCTCCAGGATGTGATAGCCGAACTTGGTCTTCACTAGGCCCGATAGCTGCCCTACAGGAAGCGAAAACGCGGCCTGGTCGAACTCGGGAACGGTCGCGCCGCGCTTCAGGAATCCGAGCTCGCCACCCTGATCTTTGCTGCCGGGATCATCGGAGTTCGCCTTCGCAAGTTCTGCGAAGTTCCCGCCCGCCTTGAGTTGCTTCAGAATGTCTTCGGCCTTGGCCTTGGCTGCGGCGTCCGCCTTGGCGTCCGCGCCCTGGTCCACTTTGATCAGGATATGACGCACCTTGACCTGTTCATCGACCTTGTAGTCGTTCAGGTGCTGGGTATAGTACTGCTGGATTTCCGCATCGCTGACCTGCGGCGTCCCACCCGGCTCCTGGCCGTCGCTGAAGGCTACATAGCTGATCTTGCGCGACTCCGGAATTGCCTTCGCATATTTAGCGGCGTTGGTCTTGAAAAAGGTCTGAAGGTCCGTATCGCTCGGGTTGATTTCCTTCTCAAGATCGGCGGAATTGATCACCGCGTAGTCGAACTTGATCTTGGTTCCCTGATCGGTATAGTAGCTGCGGACTTCGCTGTCGGAGACGGTAATACCACCGGTGACCATCGCCTTCAGGCGGTTCTCCTCGATCTCCTTCTTCACTTCTGTCTCGAACTTCTGCGTCGAGATGTTGAACTGTTGCGAGATCAGCTCGCGGTATTTCTCATCGCCGATATACACACCCTTGGGAAAGAGCACCTGGCCATACATCCCGGAATGAAGGAACTGGGCCAGCCCGGCGTCGGTGACCTGCAAGCCCAGGCGGTTCGCTTCCTGCAACACAACGGCCTGCTGGACCATGCTCTGGCCCACGCGCTGCATCATGTACGGCAAAACGAAGTCAGGCAGGCGCTGGCGCTGGAGCATCTGCGCGGCGATCTGTTGTACATCCGTGGTGGAAATGTCGGTGGCCTTGCCGAAGTATTTGCCCAGGAATCCACCTGGGCGGACTGTCGCGTAGGTGTCGGCGGCGGCAGCGGAATCATTGAAAATTCCCGGCACCAGGGTGATGACCATGGTGATGCAGGCAACGGCGATGATGACAACGAAGATGCTTTTGACGAGTCGATTGTCTTTTTGCAGAAAACGGATCATGAAGAGATTACGACCTTTGCTGGGCGTGAGGTCACGCGGGTTGGCCCTGTCTTGCGACCACAGGCTGCTTACCATAGAAGTATAAAGCAGTTGGAGGCCGCCACGCCGCTCGGTGACGCTTCAAACCGCTCAGACCAGGGTGATGAGGGTAATTTCCGGTGGGCAGCGAAAGCGGAACGGCACCCCAACCGTGCCAATGCCACGGGTGACGTAGAGCTGCAGGTCCTTGAGCGAAAAATGCCCTTCGACGTACTTCTTGCCCATCGGCGGCAGGTTCACCGGAGGCATGAACGGAATACGGACTTGACCTCCATGGGTATGGCCCGAAAGCATGAGGTCGACGCCCGAACCAACTACACGATCGGCATAATCCGGCTCGTGAGCCATAAGGATTAGCGGCTCGGAGGCGGCCATTCGGCCACGGGGAATTGCTGCGCTCAGATCCTCTTCGTGTCCAATGAACGTATCGGCGACCCCCGCCATCCAGAACCGTGAACCATCCTTCTCGATAGGCGTTCCCACATTATGCAACACCCGAATGCCATGCATCGTGAGCGCTTCAGTGACGTCGGCGCGGCCGACCATCACATCGTGATTGCCCATCACAGCAAATTTCTGTGGGCAATCGAACTGACCGAGCAAGTATGCGCAGTGATAGGCGAAGTCTACCGAGATTCTCCTCATCATCGGCCCGGCACTAACAAAATCTCCGGTCAGCGCGATCATATCGGGTCGTAGCTCGTTCACTCTGCGCACCACCGAGCGAATGAAGGTCGGCTCGGAGTACTCGCCATAGTGGAAATCCGCCAAATGCGCGATGCGGAAGCCACGGAACGCCTCTGGCAGGTTTCCCAGCCGGATCTCGACTTGGTGAACGTCGATCAGGTGGCGCTCGATCTCGCCCGCGTAGAGCGCCAATCCTCCAACCGCGAGCGCCCCCGCCTTGAGAAACGTGCGGCGGGTGACTTGTCCGGCGGAAGCTTCGGTCATTTGTTGGTCATTTTCGGTCAAAATAAGTAGGGAAAATGGGCTTCCTGGCCCATTTCACATGCGTGAAGGACTTTCCCTTAGTTTATCCGATGATCTGCGTCGCTTCGCTTCCTGGCGGCGAAATCTGCGAGCCAGGACAACGTATAGATCGGTTCCGGAATCGAATTTGCAAGGAAATGAGGATAGTTATGACGATCAAAAACGATGCTGCTCCAACCGGAACCGGACAAGAAGGCGCAAGAACTCCTGCTGGCGTGAAAGTAGAAGTTCCCATCCACACCGAAGGAAAGTCGACCGATAAACTGGATCAACTCGCCAACCGCGCAGCACGCAAGGGTGTGAAGCGTCAGAATAAAAATGACGCGACTATCTTCACCAAGTAGCGCCGGAGCGTCCGCCCAATTCTCGAACTAACTTCGAACTGATTACACAGACCATGGGACTGACACAGCGAGCGCCCGAGGTTCCCGCTTTTGGGGGTTGCCCATCCATGCGAACACTTTTTCCTGCGAACACCTTCGAACCCTTTCCTTGACACCGGGTGTTAGACTGGCTCCTTTCGGAGGGTGTCCCCATATGGTTCGGCAATCCCGTACAGTCAGGGAGAAGTGTTTTCTTTTCATTGCCTGTCTAGTTTTTGCCGCATCCCTTGCTGCCGCGCAATCCCCGGCCAACACCCTCCCACCCGAAGTCGCCGCGCAGGTAGCCGGCATCGCCAACCGCATCCTCTCCTCTACCGGCGTTCCTTCCGCTTCGATTGCGATTGTGATAGACGGCCAGCTCGCCTACACCGGCGCATTCGGAATGGCAAGGCTGCAGCCCCCCACACCTGCAACTCCGGAGATGAGGTATTCGATCGGCTCGGTATCGAAGCAGTTCACAGCGGCGGCCATCTTGCTGCTCCAGCAGGATGGGAAGCTGAAACTCGAAGATCCGGTTTCGAAATATCTGCCCGACCTCACCCGCGCCAAAGAAGTGACGATCCGTATGCTGCTCTCGCACACCTCCGGCTTTCAGGATTACTGGCCGGAGGACTACGTGATGCCCCCGATGCTCACGCCCGCGACCTCCCAATTCATACTTGACACCTGGGCGACGAAACCCCTCGACTTTGATCCGGGCACGAAATGGCAATATTCAAACACCAACTATGTCATCGCCGGGCGCATCGTCGAACAGTTGAGCGGTGAACCGCTCTTCCGATTTCTCCAGGAGCGCATCTTTACGCCTCTGAAAATGACCTCAGTCTATAACTCTGACCTCGCGCGGCTGGGCGACACCGATGCTCAGGGCTATTTGCGCTATGCGCTGGGCCCACCACGTCCTGCGCCGAAAGAAGGTCCGGGATGGATGTTTGCCGCCGGGGAGCTGGCGATGCCATCGGGCGATCTCGCCAAATGGAATATCAGCATGATGAATCAGTCGCTGCTGTCGGCCGATTCGTATCAAGAGATGTTCACTTCGGTGAAACTCAAGGACGGTACCGACACTCACTACGGCCTCGGTGTTTTCACCGCGCCGCGTAACGGCCATCCCGCGCTCGAACACAGCGGCGAAGTCTCCGGCTTTGTTTCAGAGAACATTGTCTTCCCCGCCGATCACGCGGCAATCACTGTCTTAACTAATGAAGATGCATCATCGGCCGCTGCGCAGATCGCCGGCGAAATCACTCCTTTGCTGTTGAGCGGGGCGGCTTCTCACGAAGCGGAGCTGGCTCTGGCCCAGGCAAAAGCTATCTTCGCCGGCTTACAGGACGGCAAACTCGACCGCTCTTTGTTTACGGAAAACTGCAACGCCTATTTTTCACAACAGGCAATTGACGATTTTTCCGCAAGTCTCAAGCCGCTTGGTGCGCCAACTTCGTTTGAACAGGCAGCCGAACAGCTGCGCGGCGGCATGACATTCCGAGCGTTCCGCATTGGTTTCAGCGATCCCACCAAACACCTGGTTATCACAACCTACACCATGCCCGATGGCAAGCTGGAGCAGTATCTCGTCGCGCCGCGCCAATAGCGCGAGCTTGCGTTGCCTGCGGACTTCAGCAATACTTCTGAGGATGCGATTTTCCTTCGGAATCCGAGCCGCTTTCATGACGACCCGCTGTTGTATGCAGTCGCCGCGGGCGTGTCGGAAGAATTGCTGGTTTACGTAAAAACAATCAGCTAGGATTCCGGGGCCTGCGGCGACTTTCTCCGCGGGCCTTTTCGATTTTGGCCCTCGTTCCAGATTCTGAACTTCTCTACAGGAGCACCATTTATGTCCGACGAAGTTGCAGCCAAGCCCCATCTGGCCACCGTTGCGGTCCACGGTGGGCAAGTGCCCGACCCGACGACTGGCTCGCGTGCCGTACCCATCTATCAAACTACTTCCTATGTCTTTCAGGACGCAGACCACGCCGCGCGGCTCTTCGGCCTACAGGAGTTCGGAAACATCTACACCCGCATCATGAACCCAACCACCGATGTTTTTGAGAAGCGCATCGCGGCGCTCGAAGGCGGCCTAGCGGCGCTGGCTACCGCCAGCGGCCAGGCGGCAGAGACGCTGGCCATCACAAACCTCGCCAACTCTGGCGAGGAGATCGTCTCGACCACCTCGCTCTACGGCGGCACTTATAATCTCTTCCATTACACGCTGCCGAAATTCGGCATCACAGTGCGCTTCGCCGACGCCGACGATTTCGATGGAATTCGCGCGGCGATCAACGACAAGACCCGCGCCATCTATACCGAGACCCTCGGTAATCCCAAGCTGGATATCTCCGATGTCGAGACACTCGCGACCATCGCCCACGAACATGGCCTGCCTTTGATCATCGATAACACCAGCCTGTCGCCGGCGCTGATGAGGCCGATCGAGTGGGGCGCGGACATCGTAGTCGAATCAGCGACCAAATACATTGGCGGACACGGCACATCGATCGGCGGCGTGATTATCGACGCAGGTAAATTCGACTGGAAGGCTTCGGCTCGCTTTCGCGGTTTTACGGAACCCGATCCGTCGTATCATGGCCTCTCTTACACCGATGCATTTGGCCCTCTGGCATTCATTCTCAAGGCGCGGGTCCAGGGACTTCGCGATACGGGTGCCCCATTGTCGCCGTTCAATTCTTTCCTGTTCCTGCAAGGCGTCGAGACCCTCCATCTTCGGATGGAGCGGCACTCACAGAATGCTTTGGGGGTTGCAAAATTTCTCGAAGACCATCCGGGCGTCGAGTGGGTCAATTATCCTGGCCTGCCATCCAGCAAGTACTACGCGCGTGCAAAGAAGTATCTTCCCGACGGACAAAGCGGGTTGATCACCTTTGGCATTAAGGGCGGATACGAGGCGGGTAAGAAGCTGATCAATTCGCTGAAGCTGTTCTCGCTTCTCGCAAACATCGGCGACGCGAAGTCGCTGGTGATCCATCCCGCCTCGACCACTCACCAGCAGCTCTCTGGCGAAGAGCAACTCAGCACCGGCGTTAGCCCCGAGCTGGTTCGCTTGTCGGTCGGGATTGAAGACCTGCGCGACATCGTGGCCGATCTCGATCAAGCCATCGAGACCGCGAATGGTCGTTCCGTGCTGGAGCCGGAGGCGCTTGCGGCACGATGACGACGGCCGCGCTACAGACCGCACTCAAGCCCACATTCGAGGGGAACTTCGCGCTACCCGGCGAGTTCCCTCTCGAAGCCGGCGGCGTGCTGCGTGGCGCGCAGCTTCGATATGCGGTCTATGGCAAGATCAACGCGGCGGGCGACAACGTAGCCCTGGTCTGCCATGCCTTGTCCGGGTCGGCCCAGGTCGCGGAGTGGTGGCCTGCCATCTTTTCTGCGGAGGGTCTGATCGATCCAGAAAAAGACGCAGTTCTCGGCATAAACATCCTCGGCTCCTGTTACGGTTCGACCGGCCCATCGTCGGTCGATCCCGAAACGGACGAGCCCTATGGAGCCAACTTTCCTCTGGTGTGCATCCGCGATGTGGTGCGCGCGCAGGCGCTGTTGTTGGATGCGCTCGACGTCTCGCGTCTGAAGCTGGCGATCGGCGCATCAATCGGCGGCATGCAGGTGCTGCAGTGGGCGATCCAGTTTCCTGCCCGCGTCGCCCATGCCGTTGTGATCGCGGCCTGTCCACTGGGCGCGATGGGGTTGGCTCTGAATCATATGCAGCGGCAAGCGATCATGCTCGATCCCGATTGGAATAATGGTGATTATTCTCCCGATGCACCCCCCGGTCGCGGTCTGTCGCTTGCTCGCGCCCTCGGCGTCATCAGTTACAAATCAGGCGAGCTCTTTCAACACCGCCATGGGCGCAAGCCGGATCGGGGCGGCGAAGACCCCTGGAAAGACGAGGGCCTGCCTGGCGGTCGCTTCGATGTCTCCGGCTACCTCGACCATCAGGGAGAGAAGTTCAACTCGCGTTTCGACGCAAATTCCTACCTTGTCATAACGCGGATGATGGACCTCTTCGATCCGGCCCGTGCCTATGCCTCGCCTTCGGATGCGTGGAGCCGCATTCGGGCAAGACTAACCTTGGTCGGGATTTCATCGGACTGGCTCTTCCCTGCCGCAGAAGTAGCGTCGCTAGCCGCTTTCATTGAGGCATCGGGCGTACGCTGCAAATACTGCGAGTTGCTCTCCAGCCATGGTCACGATTCATTCCTGGCCGAGCCCGAACTGCTCCTGAAAGCCTTGCTCTCTTGAGCGCAAATGGAACTCCATTAAACGTAGCGGCGCCACTTGATAGTGGCTGCTGCGAGAATCAGGAAAGACGACGAAAGATGGCTGCCTCACAGCGTTGGAATGCGGCGCAATATGCACAAGAGGGGCGGTTCGTCGCAGATCTCGCCGGCGGCGTTTTGGGTTTGCTCGCCCCACGTCCCGGTGAACGCATCCTGGATCTCGGCTGCGGCGATGGCGCGTTGACGGCGAAGATTGCCGCGAGCGAAGCGGAAGTCCTTGGAGTCGATAGCTCCCCTTCCATGGTGGAAGCCGCGCAAGCTTTAGGACTGACCGCGCAGCTGATAAATGGAGAAGGACTGCCGTTTGACGCCGAGTTCGACGCCGTCTTTTCCAATGCAGCGTTGCACTGGATTCGCAATCAGGACGCAATGCTCGCCGGAGTATATCGCGCCCTCAAACCTGGAGGCCGCTTCGTCGCCGAGATGGGTGGTCACGGGAACATCGCGGCGATACGAGTTGCGCTGGCTGGCGTGCTCCGTCAATGGGGACTTGATGCCTTCACCATGGACAACAACTTCTTCCCGAGCGATACACAGTATCGATCCAGACTGGAGGCGGCAGGCTTCACCGTGGATCAGATTGCGCTGATTCCCCGCCGGACAAAGCTCCCTAAGTCAGGCATGCATGGATGGCTGGAGACCTTCCGCCGCGGCTTGCTCGACGAATTGTCGCCGGAGCGGCGCGAGCAAGCCATCGAGGAAACCGTCGCACTCCTGGCGCCGGTTCTCTATACCGAAGAGGGTGGCTGGACCGCCGATTACGTGCGGCTACGTTTCCACGCCCGAAAATCCGCTTAAGTACCAATTGGTATTAGCATCGAACCAGAAAGGCACTCGCTATGAGATTGATCATTGCTTTCTTCCTTCCCTGGCTGACTTTCTTTACCATCGGTCAACCCGTTGCCGGAATCGTTTGCCTGATCCTGCAAGTTACGGTGATTGGATGGATTCCAGCCGCAATCTGGGCAGTCTATGCTTTGAGCCAGTACAAGACAGATCAGAAAATCCGCCAGGCGCTCGGGCAGCGCTGAGTACGCATCCCTTCTTTGCCCGCTACGCCGTTTACATATTCATCTTCTTGAAGACCCCGTCAGGAATGTTCCGAATAAGGAACATGATCGGCCGCCAAATCTTCGGGAGATAGACGATGTCTTTGCGAGAGACGATTGCACGAAGAATGCCGTCCGCAATCTTGTTCGGGTGGGCGAAGAGTGCGTTCTGCTTCAGATGGGCGGTCATCGGAGTGGAGACGAATCCCGGGCGAATCGTGAGCACGTGAACGCCCGCGCGGTCGACCCGATTGCGCAAGCCGTCGAGAAAAATATTCAGCGCCCCTTTCGATGCGCCGTAGACGTAGTTGCTTTTGCGACCACGGTCACCTGCCACTGAGGAGATGACGCCTAACACACCCTCTTTCCGCGCCTCAAAGTAGTTCGCAAGCCAGGTCAACAGCGAGACTGCCGAGAGGAAATTTGTGTACAGAATCCTCTCCGCAACAGAGTAGTCCGCCTGCGCCTCCTCCTGATTGCCAAGCACGCCGTAAGCGATCAGCGCGAAATCGATATGCCCCAGCGACTCGACGGCGGATGCGAGCATCCTCGGATGTTTCCTTGTTTCATCGAGATCCATCACATGCACGAAGACCGCCTTGGCGCCTCGGGTTTCGAGGTCGCAGGCGACCGCTTCCAGCTTCGCCTCCGATCGGCCCACCAGATAGAAGCTCGCGGCCGCAGCGGCCAGCTTGCGCGCGAAAGCGATAGCGATCGCCGAGGTCGCCCCAAGAATCAGCACTTTCTTAGGGAGCGTAGCAGGCGGCCTATACAAGCTTCGTCACCCGTTGCCAAAAAGCCGAGTCGAAGTGCGGGTCGATGTACTTTGAAAAATCCTCCCACTGCGGATAGAAAGCCTGGAACTGCGCTGCGGTCATACGCGCATCTTTGGCGGGATACAATCTCCCGCCATGTTCCAGAGTGATTCTTCCCAGGCGGTCGAAGAGGTCGAAGCTTATCTCGCGGCGAATCGGAAAGTCCAGCGCCAGCGTAATCCCGGGCTTAGGAAAGGAAAACATGCCGGGTGACGGGACATCTCCGAAAACTTTAATCACCGCAAGGAAGGAGGCGAGCCTCGAAGCGGTGATCGCCTTGAGAATGCGCACGATTCCTTCCTGCGGTCCGTCTTCGAATGGAATCACGCACTGAAACTGCAACAATCCCTTCCGTCCGTAGATCTTGTTCCAATGCAAGACGCTGTCCAGCGGATAGAAAAACGATTCGTAATCGACGAGACCAGTCTTTCCTTTAGTGAACTGCTTGTTGTAGTAGAGGGTGTTGAAGACCCCGACGGAGAAGCGGTTCAGCGCGATCTCGGGAAAGTCGATCGGAACCAAGAGCCAGGGGGCCTTGGTCGGCGCCGAGGGCTCGGGCACCGAGGAGTGATCGCCTTGCATGAAAATCCCTCGGGCGAAGTTCTTGCCACTGGCGACGCAGTCAATCCATGCAACCGCGTACTCTATCTGCGAACTTGCCTGGGAGAGCGCGACAAACTCGTCGATGCCATTGAATTTGATTCCCCGATACTTAATTTTCGGACTGACGATCGGTCGCAGGCGAACTTCCGCCCAGGAAATAAGCCCAGTGAGTCCGAGACCGCCAACAGTTGCGGCGAACCAATCCGCGTTTTGCGATGGACCGCAAATAAAGCGGCTCCCATCGGAGCGGACTAGTTCTAGGCGCAAAACATGACGGCCGAATGTTCCTGCAACATGATGGTTCTTGCCGTGAATATCGTTGGCGATCGCGCCGCCGACGGTCACATACTTGGTCCCCGGTGTGACCGGAAGGAAGAAGCCGCGTGGTACGGCGAACTCGAGTATCTCGGCCAGCGTAACTCCTGCCTCGCAGCGGAGCACCCCCATCTGAGGATCGAAGTGCAGCAGTTTATCGATCCCCCGCGTCGGCAAAAGAGTGCCGCGATCGAGCAGGCAGACGTCCCCATAGCTGCGGCCCGCGCCCACCGGCAGGATCTTGGTGAGCGGGAGCTCCGGAGGCGGAAAGTCGCTCGTCCAATAGAGCGGCATCAGATCGGATTGCAAGCTGGGATACCGTCCCCAGGACTCAAATCCGGGCCGGGAATTTGCCATAGCGAAAGTCGGAAGTCCTCATCATTTGTCGTCGCGTCTCCCCTCAACATCATACGGCGAACAGCACGATGATCAGCACACACAAGCCAATCAGCAGACTCATGCGGTCAGTGAGAGCAAAGAGGACGGGATCTTCATCGAGCTCACCGCGCCCGGCCAGAAGCCAAACCCGGCTGACCCAGAGAATCATAAACGGAGTGATCAGCCACATCCGCGCGGGATGGCTGTAGAGCGCGGCCACATCGTGTCCGCTGATGTACAGCGAGAAGACGACAACCGAGGCGTACGCGCTGGCGGTCCCGAAGCTTCGCAGCTGTTCGAGGTCTACCAGCAGATACCCGCGTGCGTTGGAAGGGACGTGACCTCGTGCTCGGATGTTTTGAAGCTCACTGAAGCGTTTCACCATGGCGAGGCTCAGGAAAAGAAAAATCGAAAAGCCGGCGAGCCAGGGGGAGATCGCCACGTGAACCGCAGCGCCGCCGGCCAAAAGCCGAAGAGCATACAGTCCCGAGAGCAGGATGACGTCGACCAGAGCGACACGCTTGAGATACAGCGAGTAGCTCAGGTTCGTGGCCAGGTAAACCAGTGAGAGCGCTAAGAACTCGCCGGGCAAGAACCACGCGCCGGTCAAGGCGACTGCGACAAGGACAAGGGCCAGTGCGATGCCGGTCTGGGCAGGTAAATCTCCCGACGCGAAGGGCCGCGACCGCTTCTTGGGGTGACGGCGGTCGGCTTCGAAATCGAGCAGATCGTTGACGATGTAGGTCGACGAGGCTCCCAGACTGAAGCAGAGGAAAGCCAACGCGACCTGTGCAACCAGCCGAAGCCCCAGGTTGTGCGATAGCAGAAGAGGAACTAGAAGGAGGAGGTTCTTGGCCCATTGATGAGGCCGGATGGCCCTCACGATCGCGCGCATCACCGGCCTACGGTCTTCAAAGGTGCGAGATATCGAGATGTTTCGCGCTTTCAGGAGCGCTTTCAGCGAAAGATCGGGGTTGGCAACCATCGATTCTACCGCTCCAGCCAACAACGGGGCGTCAGGCAAAGCGTTGCCGATATAGTCGAATCCATCCGTGAAGCGTTCCTGAATACTCGCTAGCTTGTGGTTCCCGGTCAGATTCGTGTGGCCATCGGAGGCCAGGACGCCCTCGAAGACGCCCAGATGTTCGGCAATTCGAGACGCAAGTCTGGCATCGGCGCCAGTCGTGAGGTAGAGTTTTCTCCCCTCCGCTTGCTGCTCCTCAAGATAGGCGAGCAGGGGGCGATTATAGGGTAGATGGACGACGTCCAACGATACGGCAGAAGTGACTTTCTCCTTGAACGCCGCTTTGCCGCGTAGCACCCACAAAGGAGTTTTCAGAGCGATCAACGGGTGCGCACGAATAAGAAGCAACAACGAGTTGACCAGCGTGTCGCTCTTCACCAACGTCCCGTCCAGGTCCACGCACAGAGGCCGCACCGTCAACATCTTAACCGGCGGGTTGGCGTATGCGCTGGTGTTCATTGGGCCTTCAGGAGTCCATCTGCGGCCGCGCAACGAAATGCGAGCTCATGCGCGCGACAGTGCCATGATTGTAATATCGTCGCAAACTTGCAACGAACACGGCAATCCTAATGATGCGAATCGATTCTCACCAGCACTTCTGGCGCTACAGTCCAGTCGAGCACACCTGGATGTCAGACGAGATGGCAGCCCTGAAGCGCGACTTCCTGCCAAAAGCTCTAGAATCTCTACTGGCGAGCACCGGCTTTCGCGGCTCCGTTGGCGTCCAGGCGCGACAAAGCCTTGAGGAGACGCGATGGCTGCTGGAACTAGCCGACCGGCATGAGTTCATCCGCGCCGTCGTAGGTTGGGTCGATCTTCGCGGGGAAGACCTGCCGCAACAACTGAAGACCTTTGCACAGCACCCGACACTGGTCGGCGTTCGTCACGTCATCCAGGACGAACCTGATGATGAGTTCATGCTGAGGCCGGAGTTTCGGCGCGGCATCTCCCGACTGCGGGAATTCGATCTCACCTATGACCTGCTGCTGTTTCCGAAGCATCTTCCAGCTGCGGTAAGGCTAGTCGAGGAGTTCCCTGACCAGCCGTTTGTCCTCGATCACATTGCCAAGCCAAAGATCGGAGAGCGGCTGCTCTCACCGTGGCGCGACGACATCGAGGCGCTGGCCGCGCTGCCAAATGTCTACTGCAAACTGTCCGGGATGGTCACCGAAGCGAAGTGGAAGCAGTGGCGGCCAGAGGATTTTCACGCTTACCTCGATGTCATCTTCGAGGCCTTTGGAGCCGACCGGCTCATGATCGGCTCCGACTGGCCCGTCTGCATGCTGTCGGGAGACTACAGCTCGACAATGCAGATTGTGATCGACTACCTGCGCCGGTTTCCCGCCGAGGCGCAAGCCAGCGTTCTCGGTGGCAATTGCGCACGCTTCTATGGAATCGATAGGTGAGCAGGCTGCGGCAATGGTTGCCGACGGGTTATTCGTAAGCCCGCGATGAACCACCGAGGCAGATCGGCCAGTGAACCCCGCGCATCTTACCTCACCGTGCCGAGGTTCGCGCGTCTGCGCCGAGAGCATCCCAAGTGGATTGTGATTCATCAAGCCGATCTGGCCCCGGGACGGTCGGAATCTCTTATACGAACTGCTTCTGAGCGTCGCTGAAACACTCGCGTGCAATTTGTGTGAGCACCAGGGACTGCTGCCAGCGATCTGACTCTTCATGGCCGCGGAATTCCCGGGCATAGTAGATGTTCGAGGCAAGCAATTCCGCGGTAAAGCAGAATCGCTCGCCCGGCGACCTTCGGCGAAGAAAGGCCTCGAAGACCCGAGTCCAAAGCGTGCGAAAGTGGGCCACAAACGGGAGCGTCGCGGCAGTTTCCCGGTCGCCGATGTCCACCTGCATGCTGCCCGGATTTCCTATCCGTCCATGCAGGAAGTGAACGCGCTCGATCACCGGCTGGATGAACGCGAGCTTCTTTTCAAACCCGCCGTAGACCATCTCGAGACCGGTGTACCAATGCGAAAAATCTCCATTGAATTGAAGCTCCGGAAACTGACGTATGAAGCGGACGGTTCGCCAGATGTCCTGAAAGATCGTCGCGCGATGGGTCTCAACATAGAGAGGCATGGAATGCAGGACCGAGGCGTCGAGGACAGCTTCGATCAGCCGGACTGCTTCGTCGTCTTCCTCATAGCCCCACCCGACGTGGAGCGTGAGGCACTCCAGGCCGGTTTGCTGCGCTTCCTCAGCCAGGCGGTAGGCATCGGATGGATGGTTGACACGCCCGCTTCCACACACTCCGAGTCCGTGCGCTCCGGCTTCATCGAGGAGGGGCGGTTCTAAGGGCTCGATGAATTGGACGCCGTCATAGCCGGCATCGCGAATGGCGCGCATCCAGCCCTCGCCGGGCGTCTGCAGGCCGTCCAGGGAGAGCCAGTTAATGTAACACCGCAATTGCTGCTGCGGCAGATTTCGCATGTAAGGCTACCGGTTGGCGAGTTCGGTCGCACTGGCGTCTTTGTTAACGTCCAGCCATGCGGCGTTTTCGTCTGCCGACTCGGAGAAACGGCGCTCGCCCGCTTTCACGATCTCACTATCGGGGACCTTGATGAGAGGCGTATAGCGAGGGTGGTGGGACTCTTTGAATGGATCGTTAGACTTTGCGTTATAGCAACAGATCATCGACCATCGAGGGTTGTCGGAGTGGTTCTGGTCGGACCGGTGCAGCAGGTTGGCGTGGAAAAACAGCGTATCGCCGGGCTCCATCTCGACATAGACCAGGTCCAGACGCTTCAGAATTTCGTCAACGCGCTCCTGGTCGGCGCCTGCCTGATCACCCGTCAATCCATGCTCGATCCGGCCAAGCTTGTGCGACCCGCGAATGACCTGCAGACAACCGTTTTCCTTTGTGGCGCGATCGACGGCGATGTAGGCGCTGGTGAGATTGGGGAAGAGGACTCCGTTCTGATACCAATAGCCATAGTCCTGATGCCAGGCCCACGCCCCGCCGACCTTCGCATCCTTCATGATCATCTTCGAGTGATAGTGATACGCCTCGTCGCCGAGAAGTTTCTCCGCCGTGCACATGACGGATTCGGAGCGAGCGATCATGCCGTAGATTGTGTCTGTCGGATGATTCCAAAGCGAGAGCCGAATCGTGCCGCCTTCGCCGTCACCTTTGCCGAAGGAACGCTGGTCCAAAATGCGGTCTTCGCGCGCGGCGCGTGAGAGCAAGCCCGTCTCTTCGGCATCAAGCATGCTCTTGATCAGGACGTAGCCGTCCTCATGATAGCTTGCGACAAGATTGTCTGCGATAACGCCCTTTGCCAATGGCGGTTCTCCTCTGTGACGGTGCGGCGGTGCCAACTACTCCGGGCGTGCCCGAAAATTGGATGAGCCAATTTAGACCACGACAACGATTATAGAGGAAGCGAGGGGTCGCTGTCAATCGTTCTGGGCTAGAAATATCCGGGGCTAATCGACAACTCGGGCCGGAGTATCAAGCAGCGAGCGGGCGTCCAGAATATGATCGCGCATGGCTTGCCGAGCGCCTTCGGCGTCTCTCTCGCGAATCGCCTTATAAATGCGGCGGTGGTACATCAATGGCTGCTCAAGCGACACCCGATTGGAAAGGTGGGACATGCTGGTCAGCACCGTCCGGTGAATCTGCTTGAACAGGAGTTGGCAAATCCGGTTGCCGCTTGCCCGAAAGATGGCATCATGGAAGGCCATGTCCGCGGTCAGGCGCTCTTTTGTGTTCTTGCTCTTCTCCATCGCCGAAACCGCCGCCCGGAGCGCGGCAATGTCCTCGGCGGTGGCCCGTTGCGCTGCACGCGCGGTCAACTCCGGCTCGACGATCAGGCGGGTCTCGAAGAGTTCGTGGTGGGACAAGTCATCGAGAAGCACCAGAAAATCCAACGGCTCATTCAGGATGGTTTCCGCACTATTGCTTAAATACGTGCCGTCGCCGACTCGCTGGGTCAGTACCCCCATGATCTCCAACACCTTGAGCGCCTGCCGCACCGAGGTGCGATTGGCGGAAAACTTGATCGCAAGATCGCGCTCGGGCGGGAACTTGGTGCCGGGAGTCAGGGTGCCGTCGGCGATCATGCTCTTGATGCGGGAGATCAGCCGTGCCGTGACTCTGCCGTCCGAGATCGTCCCTGCGGGCTTGGAGGCGATGGACATAGCCTTCTATTATGCCATTAACGCTCATGGTCTGATCGCGGACAGCCGGCACGATAGACCTTGACCGTGAGCTACCGCAATGGCATACTGCCGCATAGAAATAAAGGTTCATCCAATCGGAGGAGCGACATGCAGCAAGTGGTTTTGACCGGACCAGGGGCCCTACTCAGGAGAGATGTCCCTAAGCCCTCCGCGGGTCATGGTGAAGCGCTCTTTGCCATCAAAAGAATCGGAGTGTGCGGGTCGGACTTTCATGCATTCGCCGGACGCCACCCCGCCTATGTCTATCCACGTGTGCTCGGCCACGAACTGTCCGGGGTGGTGCTGGAGGCGCCAGAAAACGAGTTCGGCATCGGAGCAGGAGACCGGTGCGCCATTGATCCGTACCTCAATTGCGAAGTCTGCGACGCCTGCCGCGCGGGGCGAAGCAATTGCTGTGAACGCTTGCAGGTGCTCGGCATACATCGAGACGGGGGGATGCAGGACCTTGTCTCGGTCCCTCCCCGTCTGCTGTATCGATCGAATAAGCTTACGCTTGACCAACTCGCGCTGGTCGAGACTCTCGGCATCGGAGCCCATGCGGTGGCGCGCGCCGAGCTGCGAGAGGGTGAGACCGCGATCATCGTAGGGGCAGGCCCGATCGGTCTGGGGACCGCGCTCTTCGCCCGCGAAGCCGGCTCGAAGGTCGTCGTAATCGAGAAAAATGACGCGCGTCGGGCATTCGCTGAACGGCAGGGGTGGAAGACGCTGCTTCCCTCCGACGAGATGTTAGGGAAGGTGGTTTTCGACGCGACTGGGAGTGCCGCCGTAATGGCGCAGAGCCTGAATAGAGTTGCCGCCGGAGGAAAACTTGTGTTTGTAGGTCTGACCAGCGATCCGGTTGTGCTGGACGATGCTCTGTTTCACAAGAGGGAGGTCACGCTTTATGCAAGCCGAAACAGCGTAGGTCAGTTTCCGCGCATCATTAAAATGCTGGAGGAAGGGCAGATCGAAATTGATGATTGGATTACCGAGCGACTGGTCCTGGCCGATCTTCCCGCAGAGTTCGCGATGCTGATCGATCGTCCGCACCTGATCAAAGCAGTGATCGACCTGGACCTTTCCGGCAAAGGCGCGGCCGAAACGCGGGGATGACTACGAGTCTCCACGTTCCGGTACTCGACCTTGTCATCATTGCCATTTATCTGGCGGCAATCCTGGTGGTCGGCATTATCTCGGCCCGTCGAACGGTGATTACCGGGCAGGTGTTCTTCCTTGCCGGGCGTTCGCTCTCCTGGGGAGTAGTCGGAGCGGCCCTCTTTGCATCGAACATCTCCACCATCCACCTGGTCGGGTTGACGGCCTCGGGCTACAACGAAGGATTAGTGTGGGGGAACTTTGAGTGGATGGCCTCTTTTTCACTCATTCTGCTTTCTCTGATCTTCGCCCCGTTCTACTTTCGCAGCCGCATCTCAACGCTTCCGGAGTTTCTCGAGAGGCGCTATTCTCCCGCGTCGCGCTCGATTCTTGCCATCATGGCGATTCTGGCAGCGCTCTTTATTCATATAGGCATGAGTCTTTATGCAGGCGCCGTGGTCTTTGAGCAGTTCTTCGGGATTCGAGTCGATGTCTCGATCCTGATCGTCTCAGCGATCGTCTCCGCCTACACGATCTTTGGCGGCCTCAAGGCCGTCGTCGTGACCGAGACATTCAACACGGCCATTCTCTTGATGGGTGTTTGCATCATCACCGTTTTCGCGGTTTTGGCTTTGCCGGCGCACGGCATCCACACGCTGGCTGCATTCCGCGCCGCGGTCAAACCTGAACAGCTAAATGTAATCCGCTCCAATAGCACTGTCGGTCTCAATTGGTATGCAATTTTTCTTGGCTATCCGATCCTTGGTCTCTGGTACTGGTGTACCGACCAGACGATCGTTCAGCGGGTGCTCGGCGCAAAGACGGAACGCGATGCGCAGTTGGGGCCGCTCTTCGCCGGCTTCCTGAAGATTCTGCCAATGTTCCTGCTTGTGCTGCCCGGTGTTATCGCCTATGTGCTCTTCCGCGATCAAATCGGCACGGCGAGCAATCAGACGCTCCCGGTGCTGATCGAAAGGCTCATTCCGACAGGCCTGCGCGGCCTGATTACGGCCGCTGTGCTCGCGGCCCTGTTCAGCGCCGTCTCGGCTGCGCTGAACAGTTCCGGGACGTTGGTTGCCGTCGACATCGTGAAGCGTCTTCGGCCGGTCACGACCGACTCCCAAATGGTCGCGATCGGCCGGGTGAGTTCGGCGGTCGTCATGATTCTGGCGATTCTGTGGTCAACCCAGGGCGGCCGCTTCTCGAGCATCTTCGCGGCGATCAATGCGATTGCCGCCGATCTTGCTCCGCCTATTACGACCGTCTTTCTCTTCGGGGTCTTCTGGCGCAGAGGCACGAAGGAAGCTTCCGCCATTACGCTGGTGAGCGGCCTCTGCATGGGCGTGCTTGCCTTTCTATTTGATTTGCCAGTTATCGGAAACACTCGCCTGATTACCGACGGTTGGGGCATCTCCTTCCTGATGCAGGCGTGGTGGATGTTCTGCATATGCAGCGTCATCTTTGTGATCAGCAGCCTGTGTACGCCTGCCCCACCTCTTCACTGTGTCGAAGGGCTTACCTGGACAAACCCCTGGGCGTCGCTTCGCGAGACCCGAGGTTGGCACAGCCCTCCCGTGGTCGCTTGTCTTCTGTTCCTAACAATGATCGTTCTCTACATCGTTTTTCGGTAGGCCTTCAGGATGCAACATATTCTCGGTCAAACAGGTTTGGTCCTTTCGCCCATCGGCCTGGGCGCGTCGTCTCTCGGTGGCGGCGTCTTCGGCCCGGTCGCGGAAGAGGATGCAATCAGGACAGTTCACCTCGCGCTCGACTGCGGCATACGGCTTATCGACGTTGCGCCATTTTACGGAGAGACCCGCGCCGAGAGCGTGCTCGGGAAAGCGTTGCGTGGCGTGCCGCGTGATCGATACGTGCTCGCAACGAAGGTCGGCCGTTACGGAGATACGGAATTTGATTTCTCCGGCGAGCGCGTGCGGCGGAGCATGGATGAAAGCCTACAACGTCTCGGCGTGGACTATGTCGATTTGATCCAGGCGCACGACGTGGAGTATGGCGATTTGCGCCAGATAGAAACCGAGACGATCCCCGCGCTGCATCGCCTAGTCGAGAAAGGGAAGGCCCGTTTCGCCGGCGCGACTGGGTATCCCCTTAAACCGCTTCGCCGACTCGCGGAACAAGCGCGCCTGAATACCGTGCTCTCATACAACCATCTCTCGTTGAACGACACTACGCTCCGCGACGCGCTGCCCGATTTTGCGGCGAAGGGAATCGGCGTCATTAATGCCGCTCCGCTTTCTCAGGGGCTGCTGACGAATCGCCGAACACCGCCGTGGCATCCTGCGCCGGAAGCGGTGAAAGCGGCGTGTGAGGCGGCCGCCGAATTCGTCCGAAGCCGCGGGAGCGACCTCGCCAAGCTGGCAATCCAGTTTTCCGTTCGCGAGCCCGGCGTGGCCACAACGCTCATCGGCACAGCAGATCCGCGGGAGCTGGAGCTCAGTCTTCAGTGGGCGGCCGATCCGCTTGACGAAGATCTGCTTACACTCGTACAGCGGAAGCTCGCGCCCATCCACAACGTCACGTGGACTACCGGCCGGACGGAGAATAACTGACGATGCCAAGCTTATGGACAGTATTGTGGATAGGGCTAGTGAGCAGGAGAAGCTGCCGATGAGTCCTCGTCCAGTCTACGCGGCGCAACCAGGACGTATCCGCGCGCGCTCTTACCTCCTGCGCCGCACTCTCGTCGTCGCGGCGATGCTGGCGCAGATATCTTTGGCACAAAAGCGAATTACTCCGGGATATCTCTTCAACTCCGACCCGACCTGCCGGCAAATTGGAGACACCTTCTATCTCTTTACCACCCAGGACCCCTTTACCGTCGAGTTCCAACGGGGCAATTCCTTCTTCAAGGGCATGTATGCGTATCACGCGTTCACCACGACAGACTTCGACCATTGGGTGGACCATGGCTCTATCCTGACAGGGCGCGATGTCTCTTGGAATGCGGGCCAGGCCCTTTGGGATGGCGATGCGGGCATTCCCGCGAATGGCCAGTTCTATGCCTATGCGCCTTTCCGCCTTAACTCTACGAGCGAGGCTAACTACGGCCGCTACGACATCGGCGTCTTCACTTCTTCAAATGTGACGGGACCATACAAAGACGTCTTCGGCGCTCCGATGAAGAATTTAGACGGCTCTCCGCTCGAAGGTTTGAGTCCGGCGGTCGTTACTGGAGATGATGGCTCGCCGTACCTCATCTGGGGTTCCGGCGATACGGAAAAGCACGACGTGATGCTCGCGCGCCTGAAGCCGAACATGATCGAACTTGCCGAGAAGCCGCGCCTACTGGCTGTTCCAAAGAAGGACGCGTGCGGAAATCTCGGTTACTTCGAAAGCCCGCTGCTTTTCAAGGCCGGATCGAAGTGGTATCTGACATATGTTTCCTACAAAGACGATAAGGGCCCGAGCTGCGATGCTCACGGCTCCTATGTCGAATACGCTGTCGCGGACTCGATGTTCGGACCCTTCGATGCGCCGGCGAGAAACCTGATCTACCCAGTGGCGGGCGGAAAAGAGTCGGTCCAGCAAGGAGTATGCCAATATCGCGGACGCTGGTACCTCGCCTACCACGTGCCCTATTACGATGTCGTGCCGTACAACGACCATCACCGGCAGGTAGCGGTCACTGCGCTGACGATCTTGCCAGATGGCAGCTTAGTTCCGATTCATCCAGAGAAGGATTCCGGCGTCGGCACGCCAGGCGTGACACACCTGACTCTCGATGCTTTCGCCCCGCGCCGCGAGGCTGCAGAGTTTCAGGTTCGCGCCAATGCCGAGGGCCAGAAGGGGCTCTCCGGCGAATATCAGATGAAGCTAAAGGATGGCGGATATCTGCAGTTTCACAATATGGACTTTGGAACCGGCGCCGATGGCTTTCGCGTCGAGGTGAGTTCGGAAAACGCGAAACTTAAGAACGCCACTCTTGAAGTGCGTCTTGATAATCCAGCAGGCAAGCTGATTGGCTCTGCGAGCATCGAGGGTGGCCGCGGACGGACTGAATACAGCATTCTCACCGGTCGTGTGACTGCCGAGGCTCGCGGTGTGCATGATCTCTGTCTGGTCGCGCGCGGCGAAGGCGGAGATGAGCAGGGACATCTCTTCAATCTCACCTGGTTTTCCTTTACCAAGCGCTAGCTGCAGAGAATCTTGATCGCTACCATGCTATTCACTTGGGGCGAAGCTCGAGCACTACCTCACCCGTCGCCGTTACCGGCAGGTAAATCACCAACCTACTCCCATCTAACTCATCAAGATAACCGATCCGGGCTTGCATCGAAGAGTCCGCGCCGCTGATGACCTGCATCTCTGCCGGACCTCGCCAGCCCGGGACGACAAACGCGGGATGCACCGCGGGACTGGTGGCGCTGGCGTGCAAGGTCATGCGTATGGTGCGAGCTTCGGTTGCAGGCAAAACGTAGGCGCGCTGGGCTGCGTCGTACGGCACGGCTGTTCCATCGCTGAGCTCAAGACACGCAGGATTCCGCCAGGAGGCCGCAAAAGGCGCTAGCTCCGTGGCGGACGAGCGTGTAAGGCCAGTAAGCAGTATCTTTGAAATCCATTGCGCATCCTGCTGATAGATCGGCCAATAGATATGAGATACCGATGTGTGCCCGGCGCGGTCGGCGGCGAGAGCCGGACGGCCGCTTGAAGGTATCTGCGCAACCGGCCAATGGTTCCACCACTCGAAGCTGGAGATGGATTTCTCGCCATTGTAGGCGGCGAACTTCACATCATTCCCCCACGCCACCTCGAACGGCTTCCACTCCGATTTCAGGTTGACCCACTGAATGACCGCGTCCTTGGGCTCGGGAAAACTCTCCGGCCCTCGAGGCAGAGCGAGTCCGGGCGTGGTCTTCGGCTGCCAGCGATAGGTGCTTGCGACGCCCTCGAGGTTGGCGAAAGTGAGCGCATCGAAATGGAGGTTGTCCTCCGGCGTTTCTCCTGGCGGGATCAACACGATCGATTCTTGAAACTCCGCCTTGTCGCGCTCGGTCGCGGTGCTCCAAAGCACCGATCTTCTCACTGCCACGCCATCCGGATAGACGGTCCAGTACTCGTCTGCCCAATCCCCCCAGTCTCTCGGCGTCGGTGAATCGGCGATGCCGTACTTTTCTACTTCCGAAAGAGCGTAGCGCCAATGCACGACGACGCGCGCGGGAGTGCTCTCTAGAATGCGGACGTGCGAGTAGCGAACCTGCTTATCCGACATCGGCTCGCAGTCTTCGCCGTCCGGGCAGCGGGGATGCCCATAGACCTCCATGAACTCGTCGGTGTACCAACGATTATTCTCCGTCACCCAGGCCGGAACGTAGTTGTTGCCCTGCCAAAAGACGAGCTGTATCGGAGCGTCGTCGAACCGAACCACCACATCGGAATCGGGCCCTACACGGCGGGAACGGTCCCAAACCGGATCGAAATGAAGCGTCGTGTAGAAGGCCCCGAACGCCTGCCGTCCACCCTCGCCTCGCGGAAACTTCGGCCATGGAATCGGCGCCAGCAGGCGCTTGTCAGCCTTTGCCAGCAATGCATCGATATCGCTGTTAGAAAGCACTCGGTCATAGACAGCCAGACCTCCGAGGGAGCCTTGCAGCGAATACTCGATCGGAAGCTGCGGGTGGATCATGGATGGCGGGCCGGGCAGAAGCGGCCGCCGGACATGGCCGATCAACAAATCTCCCGCACCCTCTGAAGTATCAACGCTACTGTCCTGTGGCGGGAACTCCGATGCTCGCGATGGCGAGGGTCGGCCGCCGATCGTAAATGTAATTCGATTTTCGCCGTCAATTGCGACGGTCACGAGCGTCCACGTTCTCAGCGGCACAATGTCCGTCGAGGCAATACTGTTTCCGGCAGATCGATCGCCGAAACGTGCCAGCAAATGACCCTCTGCATCGAGGCCAAAGAAGAGGCCTCGATGGTCGAGAACCGGCAGCTGGTTCCAGGGATATGCATCCAGTTGAAGCCAGCATGCTATTGTCTTATTCGCCGGTTCAGCTAGTACATCGAGATGTTCACCGTGGAGGGCGCCGGTGTACCCGTCGAATAGCAGAGCTGCTCCCACCGGGCCAGGCACCGAATAAACTGTCCCCGTGATGTGGGTTTGTTTGCCGCCGACCTCTTCGACGACGTCGTGGGATGGGCCTAAATGGAAGTCCCATTGCGCCACAACCCCGGGTAGAGGCGTCGCACCTCCGCTTGTCTGATCCTGTTGAGCGGAAGCAAACGGCACAACCGTCAGCAACAACGCTGCGATCCACAATTGGCGGCTGCAAAAGCCCAGACTCGGCGATCCGGGCTGCTGGCCAGCGAATGGGGCCATCTTTTCGCTTTTCATCCCAAACTCCGCGCTGCCCCGCCCAAAGGCTCATCCAATCATATAGCCTTCTGGGATGCAGGCGCCGCGGTGGTTCAGTTCACCAGGCTATTTTCTCCGGGAAGAATTCCGCAAAGAGATCGTCATAGTAGGGCTTCAGTTCCTTGAGATTCGGCTTCGCGTGGCCCTTTGAATACAGGTCGTACTTGTTGAACTCATTGACCCAGCGAAACATCTCCACGTCGTGGTCGTTCATCAGGTGGCGATAAGCTCCGTGCTTGTGCGCCGGATAGAAGGAGTGATAGCGCAGCATGTAGAGCGCCTCCTCCGGTAGGTAGTTCTTCATTGCTTCATAAATGTAGCCATCATGGCCGAAGGAAAGGTGAACGTTATCGAGGCCGCAGTTCGGCTCGTAGATGCCATACTTCGTCGAGTACACAGGATGATGCAGGTCGGGGTTCGCTGCGAAGAACTCCGGGAAGACGATGTGCTCGGAATAAGCGCAGCCAACCGGAAACGTGTCGCCCACGACGCCCCATTGCGGCTCGCCCCACAGGCATAGCACCTTGCCCAGATCGTGGACAAACCCGGTGAGCACGAACCAGCGGGGATGGCCGTCCGCGCGGACCGCCTCGGAGGTTTGCAGGAGGTGCTCGATCTGCGTCAGGTCGGTATCGGGGTCGCTATCGTCGACCAGGGCGTTGAGGAATTCCGCCGCTTCCCAGATAGATTTCTCACCCTTGTCCAGGCCGAAGTACTGTTTTTCTTTCTGGATGACGTAGTCGAAGGTCTGGTTCTCATGATTTAACTTGTAGAAGTTCGCGACGCCGGGGTTTGCCTGGGCATCATATTGGCGAAATTCCTCCTCCGACTTTCCCTCCCGGTAGCGTCCTTTCAGAAACTCGTCCCACTCTTCCATGTCGGCGCTCAGTGGCGCGGGGTTTACGGGTGCGATCGCGGTTGCCATAAGGGTTCTCCTTTATCGCCGCCATTTGGGCAAGCGGATTACGTTAGCGCTAACGATAGAGATTTTTTTGGTTTCTGGCAAGACAAATCGCCCTTGGCATGGACTTTCCGCGTAAAGGAAACGGGAAAGACTCGCGGCCTGTCGCTAGAGCATTTCTCGTACTACCGTGTACCATCGAACCTCCGTGAAGTGTGGCTTTTCTTGACGGAAAAGCCACGCCGCCACTGCGCTTTGGTCTACACCTATACGAGAAATGCTCTAGCGGCCAGCAGTTGACTCGCGGACTACGAGGGTTGGTTGCAGCAGGACGGAGCGAGGCGCGGAATGAGGCCGAGCGCTCAATTCAAGAGCCATCTCTCCCGCGATCCGACCAAGCTCAATGGTACTCTGGTCAATGGTACTGAGCGGGACGCGCAGATAGCCGGCATATCGGAAGTTGCCGCAGCCGACGATGGCAACGTCCTCCGGGACCCGCAGGCCGGCTTGCACAACCGCTTCAATGGCGCCGACCGCGGTCAAATCGTTATAGCAGAAGATCGCATCCGGTCTGCGCCGGAGTCGCAGCAGTTTTTGCGCGGCGCGAAAGCCTACCGCGTCGCCACTCTCTTCGACGCGTTCATTCCGAACGACGTAGCTCTCGGGCGCCTTGCGTCGATGATTCGCCAGTGCGTTCGCGAAACCGCGTTTGCGGTCGATGGAGGGACTGGTGTCCTGGCCGCCGATGTGGGCGATCCGCTTCCGCCCTATGGCGACAAGGTGCTCGGTGGCGAGTTCACCCGCGCGCACATCGTCCGACCCTACATAGGGCATTCGAGTCCGGGGAAGGTTCCGGTCGACGAGCAGACATGGCACTTCGCCATCCGACACTTCAGAAGACCGCCGCAATCCCGTCCTGCATGAGGCAAGCAGCAGCACATCGACGCCACGCAACGCGAGGGTTCGAATCTCCTGCTTTTCTATCTCGGGGACCTCCTCGGACGAGGCGAGAATCAGAGCATATTCGCTGGCCCGCAGGACGGAAGCCAGAGACTTTGCGAACTCGGCAAAGAACGGATGCACCAAATCAGGAACGACCAGGCCAACCGTGTGAGTACGGCCACTCGCGAGGCCGCGCGCCAGCATATTAGGCCGGTAGTTGAGTTCCTTCATGCGCTCGAGAACGCGACGACGGGTCTCGTCGCCGATGTCGGTCTTGCCGCGAAGAACCTTCGATACCGTGACGACGGAGACGCCAAGGTCGTCTGCGATGTCTTTCAGGCGGATGGCCATCGTCTCCGTCTCCCTCTGTCTTCGCCCGTTTACGAGAAGCGGGTCGTCCGCCAAAGCGCGATCCCGCCCGCAGCCAGACTGAGGAGGAGGAACGCGGTGAGCACACCTACCCACATCCTATTCATCGCAAGACCGGGCGCTCGCGCCTGCAGACCGAGCGTTACAAAAATCGAGCTTGCGGCGACCACGATCGCGTAGTCCCACCAGCGGCGGCGTTCTGCCTTATTGAACTCTTCGCCGGTCATGGCAGATAGCGTCTTGTAGTAGTCAAGCCCATAGCGGTCGCACTCACGCAGAATCGCTTCGTTGCGCGAGGTATGCTCCCTGCCCGAGGCCGCGGCCGAACTGATGAGGGCCGCCCCGGCGATCATGGCGATCGACCCCGCGAGCAAGAGCAGCTTGTGTTGCCGGTCAGCGCCCGCGAGCTCGTGGAAGACGAGAGCGGCCCAGGCGAGTCCCCATAGCTGGTTCGTGTTCGACAGCGGAATTCCTCGTCCGATGCCTAGGTACTTAGCGGCGAATTGCTGGAACAGGTCGCCTATGACCCAGACGAAGCCGCCAAGAAACAACCAGAACAACACAGCGTGCGCGTGCTGCAATTCCATCGTCATCGCATGGACGCCACCCCCGAGGGTGACGGCGAGAGTGCCCACCGTGGCCAGTTCTCCGACCGTAAATGCGGTCACGAACGAGAGCGGATTCATGCCGCTCAGGTAAGCCTTGCGATAGGGCACATACATTGTTCCCCACATCAGACAGGCGCCGAGCGCGGCCACGATACCCCGCACGGAATGCTGCGACTGCGAGGGACTCGCGCCATGCATGCTGCTGAAACCCAGCATGATGGCAGCCGCGACGATGGCCACCGCTCCCAACACAACGCGTGAGATGACTTTGCCGCTGGCGCCCTCGAGCTCCCGGAAGAGCACTCTTGCCCAGATGAGTCCGACCAGCGCATTCGCGTTCCACATAGGAAAGGCGACCGTCAGCCCGACGTCGCGAATCGCAAAGACCGTCAGTGTATTGGCCACCGCCCACAGCGCGCCTGCCAGCAGCGCCCAGACAATTAAATGCTTCTTGCTCATCAGGTCGGCCCAGACGTAAGTGGTTCCCTTGAGCAACGTGGGAAACGTCCATCGGGCTAGAAAGACGCCCGCAACCATGCAGAGCGAGACAGCGAATGGCGAAAGCCCAATGGTCACGAGCTTGGTGGGCGCCTCGGCGGCGCCTAACCAGACACCGGCCACGAGACCGCATGTAACACCAAGGCGATGGATGGAGGCCATCTGCCGGTCGGCGCTCTTCATGGTGGTTGCCACATCGTTCTCCCGTTACTCAGCGCAGTGCAATGAGCAATGCGATACCGGCCAGGAGGACGCAGCAGGGAACGAGGAAATGACTATCGGTGAGGACTGCCTTATGTGTTTTCAATCGAATCGCTCCTGGTCATCGTGTCGAACCGCGTTATCGCTAACGTAGAAGTGACGGTATCTTCTATCCGCGGCTGCTGTCAACGCGGCTGCGCTTCTTCGCGAAACTCCCAGCTAGAGCTTTTATCCCGTTTGCCGAGAGGCTGCGCCCATAGGCGGCCCCTCCATGCTGAAGGACTGCTGCCAAGGCTTTGCTTGAATCGACGAGAGAAATGAAACTGGTTAAGGAAGCCCGACTGCTCGGCGATCTCCGCAATGGAGAAGCCTGTATGAAGCAGCAGATCCGACGCGACCTCCAGCCGCTTGGCGTAGAGCTGCTCCATTGGCGTTGGCTTGCTGGAGAGACGGCACAGCTTGAGCAGATGCTGGCGAGAGACGCCGGCTGCGCGCGCAATCTGGTTGAGCGTCAGCGATTGAGCGTAATTTTCGGCAATGTAACGGTCGATCCGCCACAACACAGACTCGCTGAACTCCGCAGATTTATGACCATCACTGACGGCGCAGGCGAAGGCACAAAGGATTGCGGTCCCAAGCTCCTCATAGATACGGTCATGCAGGGCGTCCGCAACGGAGACAGGGGCGAGTCCCCGGCGCGCGATGTCTAGCAGACTCGCCATCCGTCCAAGGAAGGGAAAGGGGCCGCGGAAGCGGGCGAAATCCAGGCGCAGGTTTTCGCTCAGCGCGTCCGCTCTGAGGGCGATCCAGCTGTGACGGGTCTCGCGGTCGCGGGCAAAGGAGAAGTGCTCCTGGTGGCCAGGGCTGAGAAGGACAGCGTGGTTCTCGGGGACCTGAAGCACTTCGTCATCCAGCAACAACGTGAGCGAGCCGCTGTGGATCACTACAAGCTGATAGTCATTTTGCCGGCGTGGTCCGACGCTGCCGCCCTTCGAGTACAAGACGTCCCCGATCACCACACGCCCGTATTGTCTTCGCGCATAGGTTTTCGAAAGATGCTTCGGTCGAGCCGACATTGCGCAGAGTCCAATACCTCGATTGCCCGGGGCGGAAGGGAGTACGAATGCAGCCTTCGATCGCGGCTCAGGGCACATTGCCGAGAATGCCCGGATTCATTTCGGATATATATCTTATCTTCCTGGGTATTGTCTATCGTGGTCTCGCGAATGCACACTTCTCATCAATTGGGTGAGCCAAAGGGTGAGTGAGCCAAACGGCCTAAAAGCTGCCTCGCGCTCTGACCGACAACCTGGGACAAATTTGCGACAACAGATCGGCCATCGTGGAAGTCGAATGAAAACTGCAAGTGGACCAATTTCAATATCCGTCGATACTCCGGGCAGCCACCGCATCTCCGGCAGGCTCTACGTCGTACTGATCACCTCTGTCGCGGCGCTTGGCGGCCTGCTGTTTGGCTACGATACGGCAGTCATCTCCGGGGCGATCGGGCTGCTGCGGGACCACTTTACGCTTAGCGCCGCGGCAACGGGCTGGGCGGCCAGCTCCGCATTGGCCGGGTGTGACCTGGGCGCCGCAGCCGCCGGCAAGGGGAGCGATCGCTACGGCCGGCATAGAATACTGCTTCTGTCGGGCATATGTTTTCTGGTTTCCGCCGTCGGAACGGCTCTTGCTTCGACTTTCACGGTTTTCATTCTCTTCCGCATCGTCGGCGGCCTGGGAATCGGCGCTGCCTCGGTCGCGAGTCCTCTCTACATCGGTGAGTCGGCGCCCGCCAGGTGGCGCGGGCGGCTGGTGGCGCTGAACCAGTTGGCGATTGTCTTCGGCATGCTGATCGTCTATACGGTCAACTACCGCATTCACTTGAGCGGAACGCTTGAGTGGAACCAGACCGTCGGCTGGCGCTGGATGTTCGCTTCCGGCATCGTGCCCTCGGCGTTGCTGCTCGGCCTGCTCTTCGTGGTACCGGAGACGGCGAGGTTCCTGCTCATGCAGGGACGCCGCAAGGAGGCGGAGCGGGTTGCGGCCCGCACCGGCGCCGACACATTTCTGGAAATTCTCGAGGCGGAGAGGCAAGCGCCGGCGACGTCGAGGCATATGCGCCGCGCGCTTACGGTTGGGCTCGTCCTTGCGGTGCTTCAACAGGTGACCGGCATTAATGTTTTCCTTTACTACGCGCCGGTGATCTTCGACCACGCGACGCATTCGGGCAATGCGTCGCTGCTGGCGACTGTTCTGCTCGGAGTGGTCAATGTAGTCTTCACGATTCTCGCCATGGCGCTTGTCGACCGCGCCGGCAGGAAGCCGCTACTGTTGGCGGGCTCGGCGGGCATGGCGCTTTGCCTAGTGGCAATGGGAAGCGCCATCATGCATCAGAGCTCGTCCTCGTGGTTGCTTTTCGTGGTTCTAGCCTATATTGCTTGTTTCGCATTTTCTGTTGGGCCGGTCACCTGGATCGTCTTGTCGGAGATCTTTCCGTCTGAGTTCCGCGCTAGAGCCATGGCCATAAGCACGGCGATCCTCTGGGTGGCGAACTTCGTCGTCTCCCAGACTTTCCCGATGCTCGATGAGAACCCTACTCTCGTCGCCCACTTTGGGCATGGGTTTCCATTCTTTCTCTATGCCGGCTTCTGCGTGGCCGAGATATGGTTTGTCTGGCGCAGCCTTCCAGAGACGAAGAACCGATCGCTCGAGGAGATCTCTATCTGGTGGAGCGCCAAGGACGCTTAACTATGGACCGTAGAGACTTCATGAAGGCCGGTGCACTCGTCGCAAGCGATATGTTTCTGTCGCAAAGCGGTTTCACCCAACTCACCCCGGTTCAGCGTATCGGAGTTCGCCTTCAGGCGCCTTTATCAATGAAGACGCAGCTCGCCGTGCGCGAACTCTGCAGCGGACTGCACATGTTAAACCGAGCCTGGGAGGTTGGCGAGGCCACGGATGACGAGCGCACCGGCATGCAACTTACGCTCGTCATCGTGCCTTCCGCCTTCAAAGGCGCCGAGGAATACGAGATCTCTTCGACAAAGAGCCGCGTTGTGCTACGCGCAGGCTCCGAAGAGGCCTTGTTGTATGCCGTATTCGAGTTCCTTGAGAGGCAGGGCACGGTTTTCGGTATCGACGGAACCTCCACTCCGATCGGGGCTATCCAGGGACTCCAGCTGCCGTTGGCCGGCGGCCCGTGGACTGGCACACCGGACTTCGCGACACGTGGCCTGCTACCGTGGCCGGACTTTCTCAATTGCATCAGCGTTTACAACGACGAAGACTACAAAGCTTATTTTGCCGCCATGTTGCGGATGCGGTTCAACATGTTTGGCATGCACGTGTACACGCAGAATCCTCCGCTGGCCGAGTCGTATTTGTCATTCGACTTCGCCGGCAGCGGACATACGGCGGCGCTCGAAGATACGACGATGACCTCGTGGGGCTACCTTCCCCAGCGCACCTCCACCTACAAGATGGGTGCGGCTGAGTTTTTCGATCGCGAGACATTTGGCTCCGACGCGACGCGGCTCGCGGCCGACAACTGGGACAGGGCCGACCGCACGACCGCCATGTTCAGCAAGGCGCTGCGGTTCGCCCAGCAGCTGGGCATCAAGACGGGCATCGGATTCGAACCATACATCAACCCCACGGAGACCTTAACCGCGCTGCCGCCGGAGTCGAAGTCCTTTCCGGGCGGCCTGGTCGAGTCCCGCATCGGGCGCGACCTGCTGGAGCGCCGGTTCGCGGACCTGCTCGAGCGTTACCCGATGGTCGACTATGTGTGGCTTTGGCAGGACGAAGACTCGAACTGGGACAGCCGCAAGAAAGAGGTCAGTCTTTCGGTGACGCCGTTCATACAGGCGCATGAGTTTCTGAAAAAGCATGCCCCAGACAAGAGGCTCGTACTTGGCGGCTGGGGAGGAGTTGCGCGGCACTTTGAGGACCTGCATCAACGCCTGCCGGAAGACATTGTTTTTTCGTCGCTCAACGATACTTTGGGATGGGACCCCATCGGCGAAGCCTTCGGCAAGCTCGGCAGCCGCGAGCGCTGGCCCATTCCGTGGCTTGAGGACGACCCCTCCATGTGGTTCCCGCAGCTCCGGGCCAGTCATGTGCAGGCCGACATGCAACGCGCTCTGGATCTCGGTTGCCAGGGCATGCTTGGCATCCACTGGCGGCACCGGATCGTCGATCCGACGGCGACTTACTTCGGCCGTGCCGCGTGGGATAAGAACCTAACCTCAGCTCAGAATTATCAGCACTATTGCGGCACGCAAGCCGTTGGCGGGCGCGCCGCGGAGCTCGCTTCGATCTTTGAGGACGCCGATCGTAGCCATGCGCTCTCATCCACATTTCTGGGGACGTATGACAAGAGGGGCTTCGCTCAAATCAATGCGATCACGGCCGACTTCAACCAGGCCTTCACCTATGATGACGGCGAACCGGACCTTACTGTCCTCGACAAACAGAGGGCAACGGCCAGCAAGCTTGCGAACCTCACGTCAGGTGCTTCATCCCCGCTTGAGCGTGAGCGGATCGGATATTTCTCCGGCTACGTGAACATGATGGTGCCATATTGTGACGCTTTTGAGATCGCCCACGAAATCGGAGCATATCTCAAGCAGGCGGTCGCTCTGCGCGCCGAGAAGAAGGACGCGGAAGCCCGCGCTCTGGTGATGGATAACGTGGCGCCGCTCTGGTTGAAGATGGCCCCGATAGTGCGCGACACAATTCTCACCTACCAGGGCATTGTCGCGACACGGAACGATCAGGGTCAACTGGCCTCCATGCAAAACAAGCTGGTGCGCATCGCGCTCGAACGCCTGCGGCTCTCGATCAAAGAGTTCCTCGACGAGTTGCCGCCCTCGATAGACGCGGCCTATGCGGCTGCCATCTCTCCAGTCGATGCAAATCCGCCGCGAATGTTCGTACCGACTCGGCCGTCGTTGCTCAATGCCGGCGACAGCGCTCGAATCTTTATCGTCTCCCCTGGCCAAACAGCCGTTACGGAAATCAAGCTCTATAGCCGCCGGCTGGGAGATCGGCAATGGGAAAGCGTAACCGCAGCTCACGCCGGCCGCTCCGTTTACTCAGCGCAACTTGGTCCATTTCAGGCAAGCGACGTAACCATCGAATACTACGCGGCCGCATCGGGCAGCCTTCCGGCGATGTCCGCTCCACCTCAGGCGCCGGTGAACTTTTACACGCTGAATGTGCTTAGCTCCTGACATTCCGCGGCATTTATCACTTTCCTTTTGGATTTGATATGACCGACGACACTCATGTTCTTTCGCGACCTTCACTGAAGCTCGACTACAGCCTCGTTGGGGAAAATTCTACGCTCGCAGTAGAGAGAGGGCTGGCCGAGGCGGACTGGTACCAATGCCCCATTCCGAGAGGCACTCTACGCGCCCTGCTCGAGCGGCGGGACGGCCCTGCGATTCGGAATACGGTCCTCTGGTTTGCGCTCATCTTCGGGAGCGGTTTCACCACGTATGCGCTGTGGGGCTCCTGGTGGGCGGTCCTTCCATACATGCTCTATAGCGTTCTCTATGCCTCGACATCCGATTCGCGTTGGCATGAAACCGGCCACGGAACTGCCTTCAAAACGGATTGGATGAATAACACGCTTTACGAGATCGCATCCTTTATGGTGATGCGCGAGTCAACGGTCTGGCGCTGGAGCCATACTCGACATCACAGCGACACGATCATCGTGGGCCGCGATCCAGAGATCGCGGTGCCCCGGCCACCGAATATACGAAAGATGATCATGTCGTTCTTCAATCTCGGGAACTATCCAAAATACTTCCAACACATCGTGACGCACAGTTTTGGCCGCATGTCGGCTGAGGAGAAGACTTTCATCCCCGAAGCCGAATTTCCGAAGGTCTTCCGCAAGGCGCGCATTTATGTATGCATCTATGCAACCGTAATCGGCCTGTCTATATATAGCCGCAGCATTCTTCCGCTGATGCTCGTCGGGCTTACGAATCTCTTCGGAACCTGGCTGATGGTCGTTTACGGATATACCCAGCACGCCGGCCTTGCCGAAAATGTTCTCGACCACCGACTGAACTGTCGCACAGTGTATATGAACCCGGTCCACCGCTTTCTGTACTGGAACATGAACTACCACGTCGAGCATCACATGTTTCCTCTGGTGCCCTTCCATGCCCTGCCAAAACTTCATGAAGCGGTCAAAGACGATTGCCCGACACCCTATCCGAGCCTCTTTGCGGCCTGGCGCGAGATCGTTCCTACCGTACTCAAGCAGGTCAAGGACCCCGCATATCACGTCAAACGCCGTCTTCCCAAGAGAAAGACGCGTTCCTGCGAGGATGCGTACACCTCGATGGCCGCTCCGGACGCGAACGGCTGGGTATCGGTGTGCGAGTCAAAGGCCTTGGGACGCGCCGATGTCGTGCGCTTCGACCATGGAAAGAAGACTTTCGCCCTGTACCGCGACGATGTGTGCAAGCTCTACGCAACCGATGGTATCTGCACCCACGGAAACGTCCATCTCGCATACGGACTGGTAAAAGGGAACATCGTCGAGTGCTCAAAACACAACGGGCGCTTCAACCTCAGCGACGGTTCGCCAGCCCGCGCTCCGATCTGCCGCGGGCTCGCCACGTATCCTGTCCAGGATCTCGACGGCATCCTACAAATCAATGTCGCCCGACCCGGCGGCGCCGGCGCGCGCGCCCAGAGGACCTACAAGTTCCGAGTCGCCAGTAATCGCAATGTCGCCACTTTTATTAAAGAACTCGTTCTTGCTCCCGAAGGCGGCGAGAAGATCGCCTTCACACCGGGCGATTACCTGCAATTCGATATTCCCGCTTACGATGCCATATGCTTTCGGGACTTCGACATCCCGGAACCTTTCGCGACGGTGTGGGAGAACCAGCACGTTTTTGACCTGGTCGCCCGCAACCCGGAGGTGGGTCATCGCAACAACTATTCCCTTGCCAGCAACCAGCAAACTGAGGGCACTCTTCGCTTCAACGTCCGCATCGCCACGCCACCTTCGGGCCAGGACTGCCCACCCGGCGTCGGATCTAGCTACATCTTTAGTCTCAAGCCGGGTGATACAGTCACCGGCATCGGTCCCTTTGGCGATTTCCATGTAAAGCCGACCATGCGCGAGATGGTCTACGTCGGCGGAGGCGCAGGCATGGCTCCGCTCCGCGCTCACCTTTCGCAGCTGCTCGAGAACGATAAGACTGCTCGCAAGATCAGCTTCTGGTATGGAGCACGTTCGAAACAGGAGATTTATTACGAGGATTACTTCGAACGGCTCGCGAAGGCGCAGCGCAACTTCTCCTTCCACATTGCGCTCTCCTCACCACTGCCAGAGGACGAATGGACGGGCCACCAGGGGTTTATCCATGAGGTGTTGTTGGAGAAATATCTTCGCGAGCACGCAAATCCCAAAGCCGCGGAATATTACCTCTGCGGGCCGCCGATGATGATCAAAGCCTGCACGAAGATGCTCAGCGAGCTCGGCGTTGCTTCCAACCAGATTGCTTACGACGAATTTTAAAAATGAGAACTTCTCGGCGAACCGAGATATCGTGTTTCCAGGGAAAAGAACAAGGTTGAAGTCCTGTAATCTCAGTCACCGTGGGCCTTGGCTCACAGACCAACGCCTTCAACGCGCAGCGGTTTAACTTCTGCCGCCGGCATCCTATTGCAGCGTCCAGAGCGGTGGTACCTGCGGATATCCTGTCCCAAAACCGATTAGGCTTAATGAAGTTCGCAATAGAGTGAGCAACTCTCTATCGCGCAACTCTCTATGGAGGGCGGAGTGGCTCAGAACAACCACCCAATTGTACGGTGGCCTTCAAACTCGATCTGGATGCCAACAGCAGCCAGTGTTTGCTCCAAGCGGTTCACACTACTTCTTTTCTTCGGCGCTCTGTTCGGCATTCCGCAGTCCATGATTGCCGCGGACGCCGGCGTGGCCTTGCTGCCGATGCCTCGGGAATACTCTGCAGTGGACGCGGTAAGTCTCGACAGTGGCGTATCGGTCTCCGCCAGCCCTGATTCCGAGGACCAATTTGCGGCGAAGAACCTCGCGGAGTGGCTGAAGGATCTTAATGTGCCAGAGGTCCACGGCCACTCGTCGGTTCTCGTCGAACTGCTGCGGACGCCCTCTCGTCGCGCGGAAAAGCTTCTCGCTCAATCTGGCGTAACAATCGACGCGCCAATGCATGAGGAGGGCTACGCGATCGTCAAGACCGAAAAAGGTCTTGCTGTCATCGCAGATACGTCGAGCGGCATCTTCTACGGCACACAGACAGTCAAGCAAATGATAGTTGGCTCCGGCCGCTCGGCCGTTTTGCACAGGGCGACGATTCGCGACTGGCCGGCCATGCGGTATCGCGGTCTCTCCGACGACCTCTCCCGCGGTCCGCTGCCCACCCTCGAGTTCCAGAAGAGCCAGATCAGAACGCTTGCCGCATACAAGATCAATATCTATTCACCTTATTTTGAAAACACTCTGCATTACACTTCCAACCCCGTGCCCGGCTTGCCCGGTGGCAGCATGACCCCGGAAGAAGCTCGGGAGCTCGTCGAATACGCACGCCCTTATCATGTCACCATCGTTCCGGAGCAGGAGGCTTTCGGGCATCTGCACCACGTGCTGAAATATGAGCAGTACGCCCCACTGGCGGAGACGCCGATGGGCAACGTGCTCGCACCCGGCCAGTCCGGATCGCTCGCGCTGATTGACCAGTGGTTCACCGAGATTGCAGCCATCTTTCCCAGCCCGTTTCTGCACATAGGTGCAGACGAAACAGCCGATCTCGGCAAAGGACAGACCGAGGCCGCTGTCCAATCTCAGGGGCTTGGCGCGGTGTATGTCAACTTTCTGATTAAGATCCATGACAAGCTCGCGCCCCTGGGCCGACGCCTTCTCTTCTGGGGAGACATTGCGATGAATGATCCTCAAGAGGTGAAGCGGCTGCCCAAGGACATGATCGCCGTCGCGTGGGAATATTCTCCCCAGCCCGATGGATTTGGGCCGTGGCTGAAACCCTACGTCGACGCCGGCATGGAAACCTGGGTCGCGTCCGGGGTGAACAACTGGAACCGCGTCTACCCTGACAATGATTATGCGCTGCGCAATATTCAGGGCTTCGTCCGCGACGGCCAGGCCGCACATAGCACTGGAATGCTCAACACGGTCTGGAACGACGACGGAGAAGGCTTGTTTCAGGAGGATTGGTACGGCGTGCTTTTTGGAGCGGCTGCCGCATGGCAGCCCGGCAGCAGCGATCTCGCGCAGTTCCAGGGGGCCTATGGCAATGTCTTCCACGGCGACCAAACCGGGAAGATCAATCAGGCTCAACTGGAGTTGATGGCAATTTATCAATCCCTCGATCAGTCCAAGGTGAGAGAGTCGAACGGATGCGCTCTTCTGGGCAGATCCCTGGAGCGCCGAGGGGCAGGCTATGGCGGTTGAATTGGAGCCGCTCATTCACGATATGCGTATGCATGCCGAGCGGGCAATTACCCTGCTGGCCGAGGCGCGGAACGCCGGACCCTTACGCGAGACCGATGCCCTAGACGCCCTAGATCTCGGCGCGCGCAAGCTCGACTTCATCGGCCAGAAGTTTGAAACCGCCCAGCTGATCGCCAGCCTTTACAACCAGGCGTACACGGCGCAGAACGACGCTCAAAGTGCGAAACGCATTGGCGGGTTCTTAGGCACGATCACCGGTGCAAATGGTCTCTGTGAGGACATGCGCGATGGCTATAGCTACACCCGGCTCGAGTACTCTCAACTCTGGTTGCGCGAAAACAGGTCGTACTGGTTGCAGAACGTCCTTGTGCGCTATGACATTTCCACGCAGCTCTGGGTTGAGCGGAGCATCCGTTTCCGGGCTGCCCGCGACGAATGGCGAAATCATCACAGATTACCCGCCCCGGCAGAGCTAGACATTCCCTCAGAGGCGCAATAGTTTGCTACCCGCAGGAGTGCCGCCCACGCATCGCCTGAGCACACCGGATCTTTTGATTGTCGGCGCCTACCTCGCGGCAATCACCCTCTTTGGCCTGAGCTTCCGAAGCAAAAGCCGTTCTCTAAAAGTATATTTTCTGGCCGATCGCCAGATTGCCTGGTGGGCTATCGCCCTCTCCATCGTCGCCGCGGAGACCAGCACACTGACCATCATCAGCGTTCCCGGGCTTGCCTTCACCGGCGACTGGGGCTTTCTCCAGATCGTTCTGGGCTATCTTCTCGGCCGCATTGTGCTGTGTGTCCTTTTCCTGCCGCGCTACTTCCGCGGAGAGCTGCTCACCGCTTATGAGGTCATCGGACAGCGCTTCGGCCCACGCCTCCACAAGCTCACGGCATTCTCGTTTCTCTTTCTGCGCGCGGCGGCGGAAGGAGTGCGGGTCTTCGCCGTCTCAATCGTTATCGGCATCGCGATCGGCACCAACGACGTCTTGTCAATCGGAATCATTTGCGCGCTCACTCTGGTCTACACTCTCGAGGGTGGAATGGCCGCCGTCATCTGGACTGACGTCGTACAGATGGGGCTCTACATTGCCGGCACCATCGTGAGCGTTGTCATACTGGGCCATGCCGTTCCCGGTGGCTGGCATGCAATCCACACTATGGCAGCGACCGCCGGCAAGCTCACCATATTTCACTTTGCTTTCAGCCTCACTGCCACCTACACCTTCTGGGCAGGAGCGGCAGGCGGCTGCTTCCTCACCATGGCCAGTCACGGCACCGATCAGCTTATGGTTCAGCGCCTATTAGCCGCAAAGGACCTTCGGGAATCGCGAATCGCGTTGCTGAGCAGCGGGGTTGTCATCCTGGTCCAGTTCGTCCTCTTTCTCGCCATCGGAACCGGCCTGTATTTTTTCTACGCGAACCAAGGGCATGCTCCTTCCGCTGCGGATCGGGTTTTTCCGTCCTTCATCGTGAACGATATGCCGCATGGAATCGCAGGGCTAATGGTCGCGGCCATCCTGGCGGCAGCCATGTCCAACCTCAGCGCTGCCGTGAATTCACTCAGCTCCAGCAGCATGGTGGATTTTTATCTTCAGTGGCGCCCCGCAGCCGACGAACGTGAGCGCGCCCGAATATCGCGGCTTATGACACTCTTCTGGGCCATGTTGCTCTTCGTTCTCGCACTATTCTCCCGTGGCGGAGGTCATGTCGTCGAGGTTGGCCTTTCCATCGCTTCGGTCGCCTACGGTTCGCTCCTCGGAGTCTTCTTGCTCGGCACTCTCAGTCGTAGCGCCACCGAAGCCGGTGCAATGATTGGGATGATCGGTGGTTTCGCGGTAAACCTGTTGCTTTGGAGGCAGCCTCATCCGTTGTCATTCGCAATCAGCGGAGTTTCGTTTGTGTTCCCTAAGATAGCGTGGACGTGGTTCGTCCTGATCGGCTCACTGCTGACTTTTGCCCTGGGTTGGGCAATGAGCAGAATCGTTCCCGATCGAAATTCTTCCAGGAATCTCCAGGCATGACCCTTGTCCTCCGCCGCACGAAGACGATTCTCATCATCCTCGCGATTCTTTTTGCCTCGAAAGCGCAATCGAGTGCGGCGCAGAAGCAGGATTTCTCCGCAATCGACCGCATCATCGAGGGCGGCATCGCCGCAAAGAAATTTCCCGGCGCGGTAATGATCGTCGGCCACAACGGCCACATCGTCTTCCACAAGGCCTACGGAAATCGGTCGTTGATACCTCGGCCCGAAATCATGACGGAAGACACGATCTTTGACGTCGCCTCATTGACCAAGGTGCTCGCCACCGCGCCAGCCGTCATGCAACTCTATGAGCAGGGCCGCTTCCTTCTCAATGATCCTGTCTCCAAATATCTTCCCGAGTTCGCCACCAACGGCAAACAGGACATTACTATTCGCCAGCTGCTCACCCACTACTCAGGACTGCCCCCCGATGTTTCTCTCGAAGACGTGTGGTCAGGCAAACAGGAAGGCCTGCGCCGCGCCTTCGCGTCCGTGCCGATCACTGCCCCCGGCGTTCAGTTTCGTTACAGCGACATCAACTTCATCGTGCTCGGCGCACTCGTCGAGAAGATCTCTGGTCTCACCCTCGATCAATACGAGGCGAAGTACATCGCACATCCGCTCGCACTCAAACACACTCGCTTTCTTCCCCCGGCAAGTTGGCGGGATCGTATCGCGCCCACACAGTATGACAACGGAGTCATGCTTCGCGGACTCGTGCATGATCCCACCTCTCGCCGCATGGGCGGAGTCGCCGGCCACGCCGGCCTCTTCAGCACCGCCGGTGAAGTCGCCATCTACGCGCAGAATCTTCTCGACCAGCTGGCTGGCAGACCAAGCCGTTTTCCCCTGTCCCGGCTCACCCTGGAAAAGATGACCACACCGGGTCAGCCCGCCACGGGAACTGCTCTGCGCGGTCTCGGCTGGGATATCGACTCGCCTTATTCAAGCAATCGTGGCGAACTTTTTCCGATCGGCTCTTTTGGCCATACAGGCTTTACCGGCACTTCAGTATGGATCGACCCAACCAGCGACACATACGTGGTGATGATGGCCAACGCCGTCTACCCCAACGGGCCAACCAACATCACCGCCATACGCGCTGCGGTTGCGACTGCGGCCGCGGAGACGCTCGGCGTCCACTCCGACGATGGGAACTTGTCCGCCAAGCTCACTGGCTACAACGAATCGATGTCCGGACGCCGTCGTTGGCAGGACCGCAACGGAGCCGTCTCCACCGGCATCGATGTGCTGGAAGCGGACCACTTCGCCGAGCTGGCGACTCTCGCGTCCAAACACGACGGGAAACTGCGTATAGGCCTGCTCACGAATCAGACCGGCCTCGATGCGCAGGGCCGTAGAACCATCGACATCCTCGCCCACGACGCTGAAGCAGCCATCCCTGGATTGAAACTCGAACTGCTCTTCAGCCCCGAACACGGTATCAATGGAACGCTGGACAAAGAGGGCATCGCCAACTCCACCGACCCGGCGACCGGCCTTCCCGTGATCAGCCTCTACGGCACTTCCGCTGAGCAGCGTCGGCCGTCGCTCACAGCATTACGCGGTCTGGACGCCGTTCTCATCGACCTCGCCGACGCAGGCGTCCGCTTCTACACGTATGAAACCGTGGTGCGCTATTTTCTCGAGGCCGCGCGCCAGACTGGCACGGAGATCATCATCCTCGACCGTCCCAATCCGCTGGGCGGCTCATTCATGCAAGGGCCAATCTCAGACGTTGGCAAGGAAAGCTACGTGGATGTAGCGCCAATTCCAGTCCGACACGGGTTGACCCTCGGAGAGCTCGCCCGCTATCTCAACGGCGAATATGTATTGCGAGCGCCTGTGACTGTCATAGCCATGAAAGGCTGGCAACGAGGAGACTGGTTTGACGCTACCGGCCTCACCTGGAGCAATCCCTCTCCCAATCTTCGCAGCCCTCAGGAAGCGACTCTCTACCCGGCTCTTGGGTTGATCGAGACCACCAATATCTCCGTAGGCCGCGGTACGGATATACCATTTGAATATGTCGGAGCGCCATGGATCAACAGCCTCGCGCTGGCGCAAACCTTGAACGCCCGTTTTCTACCCGGCATAAGATTTGTGCCCGTAGACTTTACTCCTCAGGCGCCTTACCCATATGGCTACCAGCTCTGCCACGGGATTGGGCTCGTCGTCACGGACCGGAATGTACTCGACACGCCTGAGCTCGGCCTCGAAATAGCGAGCGCCCTGCACAAGTTATATCCGGAGCAGTACGAGCTCAGCAGAATCGACACGTTGCTGGCTAATCATAACGTGCTGGAAGCTTTGATCTCGGGGCGCGATCCTCAGCGGATAGCAGAAGACTGGCAGGAGTCTTTGCGCAATTTCGAGACCAAACGAAAACCATATCTTCTCTATTAAAGGAAAAGTAAAGTTGATGTCATGTGCTGGAGAACGACTCAATAGGCGACGATGCTTTTCAGGTTCCTTAAGAAACCTGATCGCATTCAAACAGGGAGAAACGATGACTGCATCCATCCGTTCCACGCTGGTTCTCACTCTGCTCTGTAGTGTAGCGGCAGCCGGCGCGCAAACTACGCAGTCCGCGCCGATGAAGATTGGCGGCGACCAGATGGCGCATGACTTCCAGGCGCCGGCCGTAGAACGTAACTACGATCGCCGCGTTGTCATGTTGCCAATGCGCGACGGCGTCAAGCTTTATACCGTCATCTTTGTTCCCAAAGGAGCGCACGACGCGCCGATCATGCTCACGCGCACGCCGTACAACGCCGCGGCCCACGTGCGCAACCCATCCGCGCCGCCCGCGCGGATGTTGATCGATGAGCTGCCACTTGGCGATGAAGGCTTTGTGGAAAGCGGCTATATCCGCGTTTACCAGGATGTGCGCGGCAAGTACGGCTCCGAGGGTCCGTACCTGATGACGCCGCTACCCGTTGACTCGGGCTTCAACAGCACCGGCGCCGACGACACCACCGATGCATGGGACACGATCGACTGGTTGACCAAGAACGTGCCTGAAACCAGCGGTCGTGTCGGTATGATCGGCTCTTCCTACGAAGGATTCACTGTCGTAATGGCTCTGCTGTATCCGCATCCGGCTCTGAAGGCTGCTGTGCCCGAGAGCCCAATGGTTGACGGCTGGATGGGCGACGACTTTTTTCACTACGGCGCATTCCGCCAGCCCAACATCGACTATGTCATCGGGCAGATGACTGCCCGCGGCAACGGGATTGAAGCGCCGCGCATCGGCGACGACTACACGAACTACCTCCTCGCAGGCTCGGCCGGCGACATGGCGCGAGAAGAAGGAGGCACCGATCTTCCGTTCATGCGCATCCTCGAAGAACATCAAGCCTACGATGCATTCTGGCAGGCCGGCGCGCTCGACAAGCTGATTGCAAAGCTTCCGCTTACTGTGCCCACCTTGTGGGAGCAGGGCCTCTACGACCAGGAAGACATGTGGGGCGCGATCCATTCCTATCGCGCGCTCGAAGGCAAGCCGAACGCGAGCAGCATGAACTTCCTGGTCATGGGGCCCTGGTTCCACTCGCAAATCAATCGTCAAGGCCGCGCATTGGGGCCGTTCGTTTGGGCGACCGACACTGCGAACCAATGGCGTCGCGAGGTGATGGTGCCCTTCTTCAACCAATATCTAAAGGCCGATGCGCCCAAAGCTGACACGCCTCCGGTGTGGGTGTATGACACCGGCGCCGATCACTGGGACCGTCTCAGCACCTTTCCCACCAGCTGCGAGCGGGGCTGCAGCGTTCTTTCGAAGCCGCTCTATCTCGCTTCCGGCGGCAAGCTCTCGTTCAGCGCTCCAGAACTCGAAGAAAAGGCCGAACGCTACACGGAATATGTTTCCGATCCTGCCAAGCCCGTGCCATATCGTCCGCGGCCCATCCTGGATAAGGACGGCAGTGGCTGGCGCACCTGGCTTGTGACCGACCAGCGATTCGTAGACGGCCGCCCCGACGTGCTGACCTTCGTAAGCGAGCCGCTCTCCGCGCCGATGAAGCTGTCCGGCGAGCCGGTGGTCAACCTGATCGCTTCCACTAGTGGCACCGACTCTGACTGGGTGGTCAAGCTGATCGATGTGTACCCGGACCGCGAGCTCGGCAGCATGGACCTCAACGGCGCGTTTCCCGGTCTCATCGCGCAGCCTTGGGACATGAACGGTTACGAGCTGCCCATGGCGACCGATATCTTCCGTGGCCGCTATCGCACCAGCTTCGAGCACCCTTCGGCCATCGAGCCCTACAAACCGCTCGAATACACGTTCGCACTGCCCATGGTCGAGCGCACCATTCCAGCCGGTCACCGCATTATGGTGCAGGTGCAGTCCACGCTCTTTCCGCTCTACGACCGTAACCCGCAGAAATTTGTTCCAAACATCTTTGAAGCGAAACCGGCGGACTACCAGAAAGCCACTCAGCGCGTCTGGCACACAAACGGCGAAGCCAGCTACATCAGCCTGCCTATCGTGCCCGTCGCCGCAGAGCGGTGAGCCACTGCACACGCGTTCGAGTGAACGAGCGAGGCCTTGGGAACTGGCCAGCGGAATGGGAGACGCTGCCGGAGATTTTCAACCTGTGCGCCGGGGCGCTCGATCACGCGACTGATCTGATCACTGGGCTCGAAGTCGACGGCGGGTCAATCTCGATTTGACCGGTGGGCTCATCCTGGCCGAAGCGGTTACGATGGCGCTTGCTGCGCGGATCGGAAAATCCGTAGCTCATGGATTAGTCACCCGGGCATGCCAGCACGCGATCAAGGAAAAGTCTACTTTGCGGGAGGCACTTCTTCACGACGCAGAGTTTTCGGCGCAGAAGATGCGCAACCAACTGGACTCGGCTCTCGATCCCGCCAACTATCTGGGCTCGACGCTAAAGGCGATCGACAAAGTCCGACAGCGGGCATCAGCCGTGCGTTTGGCGGCGAACTGACGTTCATCGACCTTCACGGAGCTAGCGCTCATTATCGTTGGGACCGCCCCGCGGCCATCCCGATTCTAATGCTCTCAAATGGCCTGGGCACCAACCTGACGATGTGGGACGGCCAGATTGCCGAGTTTTGCGGGAAATTCCGGGTGTTGCGCTATGACCGGCGCGGCCTCGGAAGATCTTCCGTACCCCCGGGTCCGTACTCCATTGACCGGCTTGCGTACGATGTCGTCTCGTTGCTCGAACAATGCTATTTCTGCGGGCTTTCCATGGGCGGAATGATCGGTCAATGGCTTGGGGTGAATGCGCCCAAGAGATTGGCAGGGCTGGTGCTGTGCAAGATGGCGGCGGAGATTTCGACGACAGCGGCAGCCTCGACGATCGGGGAGACGACTCCAACGTTGTCTAGCGCAATCGGGAGCCCCCCGGCTCTCCCGGGGAGGCAATAGAAGTTTGACACTTGCGGAAGTCCATCCAGAGACTCCGAGAAGTGAGCCGCCAAGTACAACTTTAAGGAGAGACTGGATGGACGGGTTTGAGAGCTTCAGCCACGCGAAGCAGGATCTCACCGAGATATTTCGATCTGGATTACATGACAACAGGCAAGACCATGTGACGTGACCTAGATCCATTTTACGGGACGGCGTAGACCGCTGCCGCACCCGCCGCCGCCACTACACTGCTCGCATTGACGGCGACATTCTTCAGGTAGCTGAATGGAACATAGATCATATCGTCGGGCTGCAGCTGCATGTCGGGGATCTTTCCCTTCTGCATGTCGCTGAGCTGGATTTTAGTTTCGGTGTAGCCATCGCCGGTACCGGTCCTGCGAATCAGGCGTGCATTGGACGGGACCGCGGTCGGCGGCGTTCCTCCGGCAAGCGCCAGCATCTGCAGCGCGGTAAGTTGGCCTTTGTTGTTAGATATCACGTAGGCGCCCGGCCGGGCAAAGTCCCCGAGGGCGTAAACTCACGCCGGCTTTGGGAACCATGATCTTGTCTCCGGGATGGATCAGCACGGATTGATCGAAGGCCTCCTCCGGCTTGTTGGAGACAAAATACGGGATCCGTTCACCGGAGCCATGCCGCTCGATGGTTATCTTCCGGTCGGCAAGATCGGTCAGGCCACCGGCCTGGCCGAGCACATCCAGCACCGGTCGCGGAGTGTCGATCTGATAGGTGCCGGGATGAGCCACTTGGCCGATCACCAGAACCCCCTGGGTGGCTAACTGTTCGATGTTCACCGTGACCTGGGGCTTTTTCATGTACTGTTTTTCGATCAGCTGGGTCTCGATGATGCGGGCAGCCGACTCGGGAGTCAGCCCCGCCACGTGGACGTTACCGAGGAAGATCAGCGGGACATTCCCGTCGTCGGTGACCCGCGCATGCTGATCCAACTCCGGGGTATCGAATACCTGGACATGCAGCATGTCGCCCGGCCCGATGAGTATGCTCTCGGTCGGCCGCGTGGTCAGCGTGGGCGTCGACTGAGCAAGTGCAGAAACCGTCAGGACCGCCGAAGCGATCAACATAACCGCCAGAGTGTGGAACCTAAGATATCTCACTGCCGCCTCCCAGCCGTCTCCCGGAATAGCCGTTGTTGGAAAAGCCGTAATACTTGAAGTAGGTGTCGGTCTTGTTCCCGACGCCGTTCAGCACCACTCCGATATTGTTATAAGACCCCAGATGCGCCCATAAAGTTCTAATTGAAACATCGAGCGACCGCTGTTGCGTGCTCTGATAGCGGGCCACCAACAGCGTCGCGTCGGCCAGGGAACTCAGCACCACCGAGTCGGTTACCGGCAGCACCGGAGCGCCGTCAAGAATGACAAAATCGTAGGACTTCCGCCAAAGATTGAGCGCATGCTTCATCTTACTCGATCCAAGCAACTCAGCGGAAAGGGCCGGGATCGGTCCAGCGGGCAGGATGTCCAGATCCAGCACCTGGTCCAGCCGGAACACCACCTCGTTAATTGCGTCCGCAGGCAAGTCGCCGGTGAGCATCGAGCTAAGACCGACCTCGAAGGGGGCGTTGAAAAGAACGTGCAGGTTGGGACGCCGCAAATCGGCATCGACCAGCAGGACGCGTTTGCCCTGCTGGGCGAGCACCACGGCAAGGTTCGCGCTGAGCGAGCTTTTGCCCTCGCCTTCGGTGGAACTGGTCACGAGCAGCACCTGCGGTGGCGCACCCGCGCTTGGCGACAGCAGCGCGGTCCGCAATGCGCGTAGCGCCTCCACATAGGGGGAGTGCGGCTCCTTCAACGCCACGATCGACTCGGCCGCCGGCCGCGCAGCCCTGTAACCAGACAGCCGCAAGCTCGGTTTGTTCGTGGCATACGAGGGAAGGACTCCGAATGGCGCGTGGCCCATCAAGGCCTCCAACCCTCGGATGTCGACGATCCTTGTATCCATTGCATCGATGACGAAAGCCATGATGCAGCCCAGCAAGAGGCTGACCACGATCGATACCCCCATGTAGAGGGGAACGTTGGGGCGTGATGGCAACGACGGGGCGAGCGCGGCGCTGACCACCTGAATGCCGGTCGAGTGGAAGGCCTGCATGGCGCCGGCTTCCTTCAACCGCGCCTCGAGCTTTTCATAGAGATCGCGGCTCTGTTCGAACTGCTGACGGACCAACTCGTACTGGACGGCCTTGTCGTTCATCTCGGCGGCCTGGTTTTTTTGCGAGTCGTATAGCTGTTTGTCCCGGGCTTCGATTTGTTGCGCTGCGATGTACTCATTCCGCGCACGCTCGCGGAGACGCTGAATCTCCTGCTGGATCGAAGTCTCGATCGTTGCTTTGTCCGCCTTCAGCTCATCCACCTTGGGATAGGCCGGACCGAACTTGGCCAACAGTTCGTTGATCTGGCCATTGAGCGTCGCCTCCCGGTTCGCAAGCTGGAGATCACCGCGAGATTACTGCTCATCCCCGCCGCGGCGCCGGCTAGTGCGCTGTCGGATGAAAGGCCCATGATGGTCTCCGGGTCTCCGGACTTGACCATCTCGTAGATTGTGCCTTTGAGAATGACATTGTTGTGCGACTGCGACACCTCCGCCGTCGTTTTCTGCAATTGATCCAACGTGCTGCTGTATACCTGTCCGTGGGCGTCCGCATCGTCATTACCAGCGACCTGCACCACGCCTGTGTCTTTCTGTAATCGGATAAGTCTTTGCTGCAGCGCATCGGTCTGCGCCTTCAAGTCCACGAGTTGCGACTCCAGCCATTTCGATGCCTGAGAGGTCTGGGCACTATCGGCCTGCCTGGAGGAGTCCTGCAGCGATTCCACCAGATGATTGACGATTTTTGCGGCGAGGTTCGGATCGCTGCTCGAAAATGACACCTCGATCACTCTCGTTCCGGGCACGATCATGACGCCCAGGCCGTCTTTGAACTCCTTCAGCATGCGGTCGCGGCGGGTTGGAGATGCGGCCAGGCTGGCATTGGGGGCGTCCTTCGGCGGAGGCGGCGAAAAGAGCGCCGTCACCCAGCCGGCCACGGTGATGTGCGGCTTGAACGCCGGCGAGGCCTCGAGGTTCAGATCTTGCATCACCTTCATCGCCAGCGCTGGAGACTGCAGGAGCGTTGCCTGGGTCTGGAGGGTCAGACTTCCCGCATTTGGGTCGGCGTCGCCGCCGGCTGTCCCGCCCGCCGTGTCGAGACTGGCCGCCGGCGGTTTCTGCACCTGAATTTCGGCGGTCGCGGTATAGCTCCGGTCCATGAGGACGCATACCAGGGAGGTGAGGCCCATCACCACTGCTACCGTGCGCAAAATCACCAAGCGCCTGCGAGCGAGAACGCCAAAGAACCTTCTCAGCAGGCTCTGCCGATGCTCAACGACGGGCAATGAAAATCCGGAAGTCGAACCAGTCAAAGCTTTCATAGGCGCTTAGATCAATAGTAGGTTCCGGGGAATGTTTATACAAATCTTTGATGGTTGCTTCAGATGTCTCCGTAAAACCGAAGTTTAGGTGATCTTGGTTGGATGCGCCGCGCCGAGAATCAGGGCGCTTCGGTGGGGAGTTGGTATTCGAGGTCGTAGCTGTGGATGCCGGCGGCGATGATGATCGTGAAGGTGCCGGAGATGCCCTTGAAGTCGCCGGAACCGGAGCCGGGGACGACTTTCACGGTCATGTTTGGGCCGCTTGCGTCCATGGTCGCAAAATGCTGGAGCACGAAGCTGCCAGATTTGTTGTCGAGCTTGCCGGTTACTGATTCGATGGCTACGTAGCCGGCTGCTCCGGCCTTGGGATCGCCTGCGGTGTACATCTCTCCTTTGGTTGTCGCTTCGAGATCGCCGTGGATGGTCTTGTCGATGGAGAAGCGGGCGACTCCTGGGATGTCGGGCGGAGAGGCTGGCTGGACTTTGACTTCGAAGGTTCCGCGAGCGTGGTGGGACATGGGGGTGATTCTAGCAGCCTTG
>CAWDRO010000014.1:0-232950 GCA_963804735.1 uncultured Acidobacteriaceae bacterium | reverse complement strand
TCAGCCTAGAAAGCAGAGAGGGCGCCAAAATCGGCGTCCTTTCTGCTTTTCATAGGACCCAGACGATTCAGCGGCCCGACGAGCCAAAGCCTTTCTGGCCGCGCTCACTGGGCGAGAGCTCCTCAACCGCAACCACCTCGCCCCTGGTCATTGCAGCGAAGGGAGACAACTGTACGATCTTGTCCCCCTTTTTAATTCGGACGCTAACATCGGTTTGTTCGAGGAAGACGTCGGTCAGTTCCCCCGCTTCGTTCTTGATGGGACGAAGTCGAAATTCCGGTTGATTTGTGTTGATGAGGCAGACGAGAATCTCGCCACGATAGCCGGCGTCGATCCTTCCTCCGGCGTAGGTAACGCCTTTGGCTGCCATAGAGGAGCGGTCCCCTAGTATGAAGCCGTCGCCTGGAGGCCCTTCCACCGCAATTCCAGTGCGGACCTTGACCGGCTTGCCGGGATGCAGCGTCACGTCCTCAATCGCATAGAGGTCGTAACCCAGATCGCTTCCGGGGTGAGCCACTGTCGGTAACTTTGCATCCGGATGGAGCAGCTTGACTTTCAGCATGCGGGCGATTCGGCGGAGTGGATTCTCATTCGCAACAGTAGAAGCTACCCGCTTGACGCAAGCGCAAGCGCCTCGTTGGTGCAGAGACGCGCGGCCTGAGTTAGCTCGCCTTCTTGGCCAGCAGCGCTTCCCGGCGCTGCTTAGCCCAGCGCCGCTTTTGCGCCTGTGCAATGCGGTTGCGTGCGTCCGCGCTCAAAATCCGCTTCTTGGGAGCGCTAAAGCCCTTGGAACCGCGGGCGGAAATGTGGCCATTCTTCGAGCTCAACAAGTCCCTCACCTGTTCGAGGCGGCTGATTTCTTCTCCGATCAATTCCAAAATTCCATTTCTGTCCATTTCCTGTTCTCCCCTTTTCTTTCAAACTTAGGAGCCGTTCGGGACCGGTTTCGTTCAAACCTGCCAAGCGAACTCGCGAGACGTCCCGTTCAGGCCTGTAAAGATCAACTCACCACTACATTTGTCCCGCTCTTTCGCTATGAAAGTAGATGCCGACCATGACCAAAGGTATGCCCATGCCGAGAGCTTATGATACACACCGGAAAGGCTATCGGCGCCATATATACTTACCCGCCAAGGTTTTAACCCCGTAACCCGATGAAATTCCCGGCGTCTAAGTTTAAGATACGCGGCGCCGGACGGGAAAGACTCCGGAAGTTCGAGCAGACCGTATTGAAATCGTGTACCGGCTTGCAAAGGATGCGTCCGGCAATGGACAGCGGTCTATCTCCAGCCTGAAAGGGAAAGACAGTATTTCCGCCCATCATGCGTCCAGAAGATAGTCACGAGGCCGGGTTGATCGAGCGCATCTGCCTCGGAGAAAGGGACTTATTCCACGACCTCATCCGACCCTATGAACGCAAAGTCTACCTCACTGTTCTCGCCCTCCTGGGCAATGAAGCCGAGGCGGAGGACGCGGCCCAGGAGACCATGATCAAGGTCTTTCGCAACCTGAGATCGTTTCGCAGCGAGTCCAGGTTCAGTACCTGGCTGGTTTCGATCGCCCTCAACGAGGCAAGGAGCCGGCTGCGGAAATCGAAACGAGCGCAGTTTGAGTCGCTGGATGCGGAAGCCGACAGCTTTGAGGGCGACTTCACGCCGGCAAAATTGACCGACTGGCGGGAGATTCCTTCGGAGGCTCTGGAGCGCTCGGAGCTCCGGGCTACGCTGCAATCGGCGGTAGCTGAGTTGCCTCCCATCTACCGCGAAGTGTTCACCCTGCGCGACCTTGAGGAGTTGAATGTGGAAGAGACGGCGAGAGCGCTCGGGGTCACGGCAAATGTCGTCAAGGTGCGATTGCATCGAGCGCGGATGCTATTGCAAAAACGGCTGGTTCCGTTACTCAAGAGTTCCTTTTCACCTCGTCGCGGGCTCTTTGGGAGGGCGCTATGGAGCTGAACTGCAAGCATGTCTGGGGGTATATCTCCGATTACATCGACGGTTCCGTCAACCCCGAAGTGCGTCTCCAGATCGAGCGCCACCTGGAACACTGCGAGATATGCTCGGCCATTCTGGACAGCACTCGCAACATCCTGTATCTCACCGCCGACGACCGGACATTCGCCCTGCCGGTAGGCTACAGCGCGAGGCTTCATGCCAGGCTGGAAAAAGAACTCGCGGCGTTGCTACGGCCGGACGGCACAAGCTCCGAAGCTACAGGACGTGATGGAGGGTGATATGAGCGGCTTCCTCTATTGCAAGTAAGACGAGGGTCGCTAAGGAGAGAAGGACCTGCAGTCTTTCGGAGCGGAGCTTTTGCGGGGAGACGGGCTGTACACGCCATCGCGCGGCGGGACGGTTCCGGAGGCGGCGAGTTCTGCGAATTGCAAACAGGTTGACGAGGGAGCCGGCTAACGCCAGCAGCACCATGGGGATGCGGATCAGATCGACGTGGAGGCGGTCAACGAGATGAAGGCCAGCAGCGGCGAAAGCCAGCGAGGAGATGCCTATCAGAAGACGCAGGCCGCTGATGGCGATGAAAAACGTGCACGCACTTTGGAGCAGAGCGAAACCGAAGCTGGACCACAGCAGAATCCAGCCCCGGAAAGAGCTTTCCGAGTTCGCGCTGACAGGTGAGGCCGAACTGAGGCTTGGCGCTCCCTCTTCAGGTCGCGTTGTCTGGATCATTGGAGGTTCGACACCTTCGGCTCGGAGTGCGCGGAAACAAAAAGGACGGCTCTCGCCGCCCTTCCTGCCTAGAAGTTTGCGCGAAGCCTAGAGGACCTGAACGTTCTCAGCCTGCCAGCCCTTCGGACCCTTCACCACGTTGAACTGCACGGCCTGGCCTTCCTGCAAGCTGCGGAAGCCATTGGCCTGAATCGCGGTGTGGTGAACGAATACATCTTCACCGTTGGCGCGGCTCAGGAATCCAAAGCCCTTCGCATCGTTAAACCATTTCACTGTTCCCTGTTCCATAACTTGATTCTTTTCCTTTTGTAGAGATAACGCTGAATTGAAATCGGGATATTCGCAGGTATTGCCACAGCAAAGTGCATAACGAGCGGTAGAGCCACAGTCCCTATTCGACGCTATCCAAGTATAACCGGAACGGCTAACGACTGCGCAACTATTATTTCGTCACCAGGATTTGGCGAAAAAATTGTTGTCAAAATGGTACTCATTGAAGGAATATTCGCAAATTTTTCTCCCAATTGTAAAGGGACTGCGGCTACAGGGCGGGAAGATAGGGCATGATCGAGTCGACGACTCTTCTCAGCCACCAGCCATCGGTTTCGAAACCCAGCCTCTCCTGTACCTCCCTTCTTGAGTTTCCCTCGCATAGCCGGATCGCCTTTGTAGAAACCCCGGTTGCCGATCCGACTCCGGTTGCGGAGCCCACCCAAGACGGCTGGAAGCCGATGGAACTGGGCCGCTACCGGGTGACGATCGCGGAGACTTTGGCAGAACGTGAGGCCGCCTGCCGCCTGCGTTTCAAGGTCTTCAACATCGAACTCGGCGAAGGGCTCCAGACCTCCTACAAAACCGGCCTGGACACCGACCACTTCGACCTCTTTTGCGACCAGTTGATCGTCGAAGACCGGAATTCCCGATCGATTGTGGGAACCTATCGTATGCAGCTGGGAACCACGGCGGCCAGAAACCTGGGCTATTACAGCGAGCAGGAGTTTGATTTCGGCCCCTACGAACCGCTGCGGGACTCGACTCTGGAGTTGGGACGCGCCTCGATCGATCGCGAACACCGCTCCAGCGAGGTGCTGACGCTGCTGTGGCGCGGAATCGCTCAGTACACAAGGGTTTACAACTTGCGCTATCTGATTGGTTGCTCCTCGGTGAACTCGCAGGACCCCAGGGTCGGTTGGCAGATGTATCGCCAGCTTTCGGAGTATCTGGCGCGCGAGGAGTATCGCAGCGCTCCGACCTCGGCTTACACTCTGCCCTACACCGAAGAGGCCCCCGAAGCGATGGCGAAGGTTCCGAAGCTGCTGCGAACGTATATTGGGATCGGGGCAAAAATATGCGGTCCTCCAGCATGGGACCGGGAGTTTGGCAGCATCGACTTCCTCACTCTGCTGGACATGCGCGAACTCACGCCCGCAGCGAGGATCCGGTTCCTGATCGAAGCACAGTAAACCGCAAGGCGCGTAGCCGGCTCCGAGGGTGGTGGAAAGCCGTTGTGCTGGTCTCCTCCCTGTGCCAATGCGTGTTGAGTTTTCTAGTTTTGCGGTTATGGCGCGAACCGCCGATTGGCGACCGGGCTCTGTGGCTGCACCGCTCCTGCAGGCTGGTGCTTCGCCGCCTCGGCTTTCGGCTTCGGGTCATCGGAGAACGGCCCACAAGCGGCCTGATCGCCTCTAACCACCTCAGCTACCTCGACATTCTGTTCTACGGCGCCACGCTTCCCTGCGTCTTCGTCGCCAAGCAGGAGGTCCGCGGATGGCCACTGCTGGGACTGCTGGCGGCTCTGGGAGGAACTGTCTTCATCGACCGGCAGAGCGCAGCCAGCGCGGCCGAAGCAGCCGCTCGGATCGAGGAGTTGCTGACCGTGGGCGTGCTAGTACTGGTCTTTCCCGAAGGTACGAGTTCGGACGGCTCCGGCGTGCTGCGCTTCTATCCTTCGCTCTTTGAGCCGGCGGTTGGAGTCGACGCTCCGGTGACCGCGGCTGCGATTGGCTACTCGGCTGGAGCGGAGGTCGCGGAAAGAGATCTCTGTTATTACGGGGAGATCTCGTTTGCGCCGCATTTGCTGGAGACGCTGCAACTTCCGGATATCGTTGCGACGTTGCGCTTCGCATCGGCGGCCGAAATCTATAGTGACCGCAAGAAGGCGGCGGCGTTGACCCGGGAGGCGGTGATCCAGCTTCGTTCAGCCGGCAACGGAACGGCGCAGGGATAAGGTTTGGACTTCCGGACCGGGCGACAGCGTTCCCCGGGATATTCTCAGCGGCTCTTCTTCGACGCTTTTCGGATGGCCTCTCTGGGCACGTCGGTCGACTGACGCACGATTAGCCTGGTGGGAATCGGATATTCGCTCGGAGCAGCGCTCAAAGACGCTCCGCTGTGGTCGCGCAGCGCCTGAAAAGCAGCCCGGGCCAGATCGACGCGCGACATCTGCACGGTAGTGAGCGGCGGAGTCGTGAACTGGGCGAAGCGAATATCGTCGAAGCCAATGATTGAAAGGTCTTTCGGGACCCTCACTCCAGTAGCATAGGCGGAGCGCAAGACGCCGATGGCGGTCATGTCGTTGGAGCACATCACGGCGGTCGGCAGTTCCCCACGCGCGCGCAAACCTTCGAAGGCCAACATGCCGCCTTCGAGAGTGTGGTTGGCTTCGATCACGCGGGCATCTCGACTGGGTATCTTTGCCCCTTTTGCCGCGAGCCGGAAGGCTTCGACACGGGCCCGGGCGGAGTGGAGCGTGTAGGGCCCGCTAATGAAAGTGATCTGCCGATGGCCTAGCGCGGCGAGATGATGAACCGCCTGGCGCAAGCCCGCGTCATAGTCTACCCGGAGGGTGCTCACGAGCGGGCTGGGAAGGTTGAAGTCGATCAGGGCAAGAGGGATCTTGCGCTCCGCGAGCTGTTGCAGCAGCGGCTCTTCAATGCCAAAGGTCATGACCGCGACGCCCTCAACCTTGCGCTCCAGCATGCGCCGAATCACTAGGTTCATGCGCCGTGGATCGTAGTTGGTCGAGCCAATCAGGATTTCGTATCCATGCTCGACGGCGACCTCTTCAAAGCCCTGAATGAGCTCCGGGAAGAATGGGTTGGTGATCTCGGAGATGACCAGGCCAAGCAGCCTGCTTCGTCCGGAGACCAGACCCCGGGCCTGGGTGTTGGGGTAGTAGTCAAGCTCCTCGATCGCCTTCCAGACGCGTTTGGCCAGCTCAGGCCCAACCGTCGGAATGGCGTTGATCGTCCGGGAGACGGTAGCGATAGAAACCTTGGCGCGTTCGGCAACGGCGCGGATGTCGAGCTTGCCAGGAGGCGATCGCTTTCTACGTTGGGGCGTCACAATTGCCTAGAGTCTACTATGAGTTATTCGGGGAACTTGCCCCTGGGGAAATGATTTCTTGAAGAGCATTTCCTTCAACGTCCATGAAGGCCAGGCTTAGGAAACGTTGCGCCATCCAGCGGCCATGCGTTCCTTGAGGATGCAATGGTCCATCACCACCTCGACCCCAGCGGCCTCGGCGCTTGCAGCAGCCTCTGCGTGGCAGACGCCCTCCTGCAACCAGAGCCGCGGAATCTTTAGCCGGATGACGTCCCCGACAATCTGCGGCACGTAGACCGGAGCGCGGAAGACGTTTACCAGATCGATCTTTCCGCAATGGGCATGCCAGGCATCTTCGAGGGTCGCATAGGCCTGCTCGCCGAGGACGGCCCGTGCCCGCGGATTTACGGGAATGATGCGGTAGCCCTGCTGCTGCATGAACCTTGAGACGCCCAGGCTGGCGCGTCCAGGCTTGTCGGAAAGCCCTACGACCGCGATGATTTTCGTGTTTTCGAGGACCTCGCGAATTGTCTCCGGCTCATTCATATCGCGTCCTGTTGATCAATCCACGTCATCGGATGCGTCGACTGCAGCCGGCACATTACCGTCACGGCGCATGAGCAGATATCCGCGGATGAACGGCTCCAGATAACCGTCGAGGACCCGGTCTACGTCGCCGAACTCCACCTTGGTGCGGTGGTCTTTGGCGATCCGATAAGGCTGCAGCACGTAGGAGCGAATCTGAGAACCGAACTTGATGTCGAGCTTGGAATCTTCAAGTTTGCGGCTGATCTCTTTTTTCTTGTCCAGTTCGTACTCGTAGAGCCGCGAGCGCAGCATCTTCATCGCCTTCTCTTTGTTCTTGTGCTGCGAGCGTTCGTTCTGGCACTGAGTCACGATGCCAGTGGGGAGGTGCGTGATCCTGACGGCCGAGTCGGTCGTATTCACATGCTGGCCGCCCTTGCCGCCGGAGCGGTAAGTATCGATACGGAGATCGTCGGGCTTAATATCGATTTCGATGGAGTCGTCGATCTCAGGCGAGACAAAGACAGAGGCAAACGACGTATGGCGCCGTTTGGCCTGATCAAAGGGCGAGATACGAACGAGGCGGTGAATGCCGGTTTCGCCGGACAACTGGCCGAATGCGAACTCGCCGCTGATGGTGATAGTCGCAGACTTGAGCCCGGCTTCTTCGCCATCCTGGTAGTCGTTGACTTCGGTCTTGAAGCCCTGGCGCTCGGCCCACCGGATATACATGCGCAGCAGCATGTCGGCCCAGTCCTGCGACTCGGTGCCGCCTGCTCCTGGATGCACGGTGAGGATGGCGTTGAGCGGGTCGGTCTCGCTGGAGAGCATGGTGCGCGTCTCCATCGCCTCGACGAAGGCGCTGAGCGACTCGATGTCGCGGGCCAAATCGGCCTCGACGTTCTCGCCTTCGTTGGCGAGTTCGAAATAGGCATCAATATCGCCGCTGCGGCGGGCGAGTTCGGCATCATCGGCGAGCATCGCTTCCAGACGCTTGCGTTCACGCATCAGCGGTTGCGATTGGGCGGGATTGGACCAGAGATTTGGGTCGGAGAGCTTTACTTCGAGGGCCGCGAGGTCGCGGCGCAGCCTGGCGGGGTCAAAGATACTCCCGCAGGGTTTTTACCTTTTCGCGCACTTGGGAGTAGGCGAATTCGAGTTCGTTCAACATGAAAACTCATACCTGACTTAGCTGGATTGTGTTGGGCGCTGCCTCATTGACACGCGTAGCGCGAACAACGCGGCGGCTATTGCGATTATGGCACAGAGAATAGCGAAGACGTCTCCGTGGCTAGAGTAGAAGGTGACATCGCTGCGATAACCGTAACGCACGGCCAGCGAGGTGAGCACATGGCGAGGAGCGCTCTGCGTCACTCGGCCGAATGGATCGACGGCGGCCGTGACCCCGGAGTTGGTGGCGCGAAGTATCCAGCGGCGGTTCTCGATGGCTCTCATGCGCGCCATGTTGAAGTGCTGCCACGGTGCGCTGGTGTCGCCGTACCATCCGTCGTCGGAGATGTTAACGAAGACCTGCGCGCCATTTTTTGAGAAGTGCCGCACTTCATCGGCGAATACAGCTTCGTAGCAGATAAAGGCGCCGAAGGTGTGTCCCTGCGCGGTGAAGACTTTGCGCAGGCCGCCTCGGGAAAAGCTGCCGACTCCCTGGGTAAGCGTGCCGGCAAAGGCGATGAGGCCTTTGTAGGGGACATACTCGCCGAAGGGCACCAGATGGATCTTGTCGTAGCGGCCGAGGAATTCTCCGTCCGGGGCGACGAACTCGGCGGAGTTGAAGATCTCCATCGTGTTGTCGTGTTGCCAGGTGCCGATGTTGCCGACGATCGCGGGGGAGTTAGTCTGATGCGTGAGTTCAGCCATGAGCTGGTGAAAATGTGGGTCGGCTTCACGAAAAGGCGAGGGAGACTCGGGCCACGCGACTAAGTTCGGCTTGGCCGGAGGAACGGCGCACTCCGGAATGACCATCGTAGGATTTGGCTCCGGCATTCCGTCAAAGTATGGAGTGCACGTTTTCAGGCTTAGTGCGATGAATTCAGCGGTGTGCTTGTCCCACTCCGGGCCGAACCAGTCGTTGCTTTGATTCACATCGAGGTTTTGCTGCAGTAAGACGGCGGTCGCCTCGGTGGGGGCAGGCGGAGGCGTTAAGAGCGATCCGAGTTGAAGGCCGCCCGCAAACAGGACTGCGCCTAAAGCGAAGCGGAGCCTGCGGGAGAACGGACACGCCAGTAACGCCGCTGCAAACATTGAGTTGCCGGCCATAAGCACGAGGGAGATGCCATAGACTCCGGTGACCGGGGCGAGGCGCGTGAGTAGGAAGTTATCCACCTGAGAGTAGCCGAGCTGGTCCCAGGGAACGCGTGTGATGCGCGAGGCGGCAAACTCCAGCGCCACCCAGAAGATTGGAGCGAGCAGCAGGGCGACGGCTCTGCTTTGAAACGCCCTCCAGACGAGCGCGACCACGAACCCGAAGACGCCGAAGTAAAGTCCGAGCACCAGGCTATAGAGCAGCAAGATCCCGCAGGAAGCGATTGGGCCAATGCCACCATAAATGTGCATGGTGGCGTAAATCCAATAGCAATTGAGCAGATACCAGGCAACGCCGCAGATGTATGCGCCCAGGGTGCTGCGGCGAAAGAAGTCTTTTCGCGCTACATTCGCTGGCGCGAGGATTCCGCAGAGTATTGGCACAATAGCGATCCATGCGACGGCGCCCCGCCAGGGCGGCATGGGGCCGGCGATGGGAAACGGCAGGTCCAGCAAAACGGCGGAGAGCAGCCCCCAAGTCCAGGGGCTTGCGAGTATTGGTTGGCTGAAGAAAGAGTTGACGAGCGTCGATTTGATGAGAAACTTGTGCATTCCGCCGTGAGTCTACCATCCCTCATTGCACCAGCTGGGCATAGAGCTGTGGTTTTGTGGCGCAAGCGGTTGTAGAATCGAGTCGATGAGCCATCCGATTATCGATCTCCTGATGCAGCTATTGACCTTCATGTTCCTGATCGGGATGGCCGGGTCGGCTGTTGTGGTGGCAATCAGCTTTGTGGAAGATCTGTTCGAGCTTTTCGGCGAGTGAAATCGCATGGGGTTTACCGCGAACGTCTCTTCTTAAATTGATTGACCCTATAGCCAATCGGACATACACTCAGCCGTGAGCGTCCCGCCGGTCGCAGGCTCCATGGTAATCGCGGCAGACGAAGTATCGAACCTCAAACCATGCCGGTAGACCGAACCCCAGCCAATCCATCCACCCGAGTACGCCTGGTCGTCGCGTCTTCGGTCATGCTCACATTTATTTCGTTTTGGCGGGCCGCCGCGATCGTGCTCAACGATCTTGGCTCATCGGCGTTTTATGCCGGCGGTATCGCCGAGCAGGCTGTCGGTAAAGCGGCGCCGTGGTTCATCTTAGGGGTAATGCTGTTCTCCTTCGCGGTGCGGGCCGTGTATGTGGAGAGCTGCTCCATGTTCACCCGCGGCGGCGTTTACCGCGTCGTCAAAGAGGCGCTGGGCGGAACCTTCGCCAAGTTGAGCGTCTCGGCCTTGATGTTCGACTACATTCTTACCGGGCCGATCTCTGGAGTTTCTGCCGGGCAATACATCACCGGATTGCTCGATGAATTGCTGCAGGTGGCGGCGAACCACCAGTGGCTGCCCGCCGCGATGCTCGGGGCTGGACATGCCGCCCCGCAGCTGCCGATGAACGGCACCTCGGCGGTCTTTGCCGTCGTGGTGACCCTTTATTACTGGTGGCTCAATCTTAAAGGTATTGAAGAGTCCAGTGATAAGGCGCTGGATGTGATGAAGGTGACCACGATCATGGTGGTCATCCTGCTGGGTTGGGGCTTTTACTCCGTATTTGTGAAGGGCGCGTCGCTCCCGCCGGCTCCGATTCCTTCCAATCTGCATTTTTCCAACGATGCGCTCGGGTTCCTCAAGAACATTAAGTTCAGCGCGGGCTTCGGCCTCTTCGGGATTCTGATGGCGTTTGGCCACTCGGTGTTGGCGATGAGCGGCGAGGAGTCGCTGGCGCAGGTGAACCGCGAGATCGAACACCCCAAGCTGCGCAACCTGAAGCGAGCGGCGATCGTGATCGCGATCTATAGTTTCATCTTCACAGGGATCGCCTCGCTGCTGGCGGTGATGCTGATTCCGGACTACCCGCGCACCCACGTCTATCAAAACAACCTGATCGCCGGGCTGGCTATGTATATGGTTGGGCCGGAGGTGCTGCGGATCATCTTCCGGGTCTTCGTCGTGATCGTCGGTTTTCTCATCCTCTCCGGCGCGATCAATACTTCGATAGTCGGTTCGACCGGCGTGCTTATGCGCGTTGCCGAAGACGGCGTGTTGACGGACTGGTTCCGGCGGCCACACCCGAAGTTTGGCACCAGTTACCGCATCGTGAATATGGTTGCCGGATTTCAACTGTTCACGATTATCGTGACCTGGGGCAACGTCATCGTCCTGGGCGAAGCTTATGCCTTCGGAGTTATCTGGAGCTTCACCTTTAACAGCCTGGCCATGCTGGTCCTGCGCTGGAAATACAAGGGAGAGCGCGGCTGGAAAGTTCCGCCCAATCTGCGCATCGGCAAGCGTGAAATTCCAATCGGACTCATCTCCGTATTTTTGGCGCTGTTTTCCATTGCCGTGGTGAACCTATTTACCAAGAGCATCGCTACCGAGAGCGGGATTGCCTTTGCCGCGGCTTTCTTTGTGATCTTCAGCGTCTCAGAGAAACGAAACCTGGCGAAACAGGCGAGCACCGAGCGCCAGCTGAAAGAACACTTTCAGCTCGAGCACGAAGATACCATCAGCCGCGAAGCCTTGCAGATTAACCCCGGCAGCGTGATGGTGACGATGCGCGACGCGGCCAATCCGTATGCGCTGAAGTGGGCGCTCAGCCGCATCAACACCGATGAGCAGGACATTGTAGTGCTTACAGCGCGAATAATGGGCGCCGGCGGTCCGGAGTTTCTCGAAGCGTCGGACCAGTCGTTCAGCGAACATGAGCAGATGCTCTTTACCAAGGCCGTGTCGGTCGCTGAGAGCTTTGGCAAACATATCTCGCTGCTTGTAGTTCCAGCCGGAGATGTTTTCGCGGCCCTGGTGCAGACGGCTAATTCGCTCGAGGCCTCGGCAGTGGTTTCGGGACTTTCAACGAAGCTTTCCGCTCAGGAGCAGGCTTTTCGCATGGGCCACGCGTGGGAGACGCTGCCTGAGCCGAAGCGGCAGTTCACGTTCTATATCGTGATGCCGAACGGCGAAGCGGAGGCCTTCCATATCGGGCCGCATGCGCCTACGCTGCAAACTGACGACGTTCAGCTGGTGCATCGACTCTGGCTTAACTTCCGCCGCGAGCCGGGGATGCACGGACTGCATCACAGCGATATCGTGACCTATGCGCTTACCCGGCTGGCGACCGAATACGCGCGCGATAAACAGGAGACGCTGAAGAACCTGCGCCGCTATGCCAGCGATAGCAATAAAGCTCCCGATTCAACACTGAACGAAGCCTCTGCGGGATACTTCATAAGAGCGCCGAAGCCGACCGACACCGCTGATGATCCCCTTTAGAACTATCGAATCGGCATTCCGTGGACAAGCCACTGCCTATTCCTACCGTCAACCCGATATCTATTGGTCGCAGCATCAGTCTTGAACCCTCAAGAGCAACTGGGCAGTGGTCAGGTTTCAAACTACAAACAACTGACGACTGGAGGCTTCGGAGGTTACCTGTTGTTACTATCGGTTGTTCGGGTCATTTCAAAATGATGCCTGGTGTCTTTCTACACGCCAGAGTTTCAAGGTAAGCATGCGAAGAAGGCGGCCTTAGTGTATTGGCAGAGCTTTGCTCGACACATAAGCATGATCAGGAAGTTGTCAAGGACAGCTAAGATCAGTATTCTGAGTTGGTAATTGAGAACCACTAAATTCAAGTGCTTTACTTCGGATGTAGCGAAGGATTACGAAGGGATAGATCACGTGGAAGTTAAAGATATTCTGACGGAAATTGATGCCGAGATTTCACGACTTCAACAAGCGCGCGCTTTACTAAGCGGCGAGTCAGCGAAGAAGAAGCGCGGCCCAGGCAGGAAGAAGGCCGCAGCGGTAAGTGCCGCTCCAAAGAAGCGCAAGCTGACTCCCGAAGGCCGGAAGCGTATCGCCGAAGCGATGAGGAAGCGCTGGGCGGAGCGTAAGAAGCAGGCAGCCAAGTAACTGCCTGCTTGGCCCGCGGAGCAGTTATAAGTCCGGGACTCCACATCGATCAGGCGGGCCTGCAGCTGGCGGTGGTCTGCATCATACTTAGCTATGGGCCTCCGCGAAACCCCGTCGGCTTCCGATTCCACGCTGGTACAGATTGTCGATACGGCACTCTTGCTTGCGCAGAGCAGGAGTGGTGCGTGGCTGGCTTGCAAACCTGGATGTTCGCAGTGCTGTGTAGGTGTCTTCGCGATCAACCAGCTCGACGCCGCTCGTCTGCGCGACGGCTTGGCAGAGCTCTCCTTGCGGGATGGGGAGCGTGCGGTGCGGGTACAGCAACGGGTCGCCGATTCGGTGGCGCGCCTCTCGTCCGAGTTCCCTGGCGATCCGCTCACGGGTCTGCTCGATGAGCACGCCGACGGCAGCGAGGAGTTCGACGCTTTTGCTAACGAAGAAGTGTGCCCCGCGCTTGATCCCGAGAGCGGCACCTGCGATCTCTATTCCTCGCGTCCGATGACCTGCCGGGTCTTCGGACCACCGGTACGCTCCGAAGAAGGCCTTGGCGTTTGCGATTTGTGCTATCACGGCGCCACGCCGGAAGAGATCGCCGCTTACGAGATGGTTCCCGATCCTGACAATCTTGAGTCCGTTCTGATCCATGAGCTGGAAGAGCGAACTGGGGTCCGCCGCAAAACGATTGTCGCCTTTGCCCTGGCTCGTTGAGTTCCGCCTATCCCCAGCGCCATGCGCCATTGGGTGATATCGAGACGACCCATGTAGCCCGCTATGCTCCTCTGGCGAGTGCGGTGTATAACAGGTCTCGGGCGAGTCGATCATTTATCCGTGCAAGCAACATCCGGCCGTGAGATACCTGCGTGCCCCTTATTCACGGAGAGGCCAGGCCGCGATAGTCCCGCTCATGGCATCGGCAAAAAGATCTGACGCCGCAACAATGCTGAAGAAGTCTCCGAGCGAATTTCTCTCATTTCCCTTCCCGCGAATGGGTTGGCTCATGCTTGTCTGCGTTCTATTGTGCAGCGAGGGGCTTGGCGGCGCAGCGTTTGGTCAGACAGTTGGCGCTCGCGATGCTGTTTGCGCATCTTGCCATCGCGAGATTTACGACCGCTATCTGAAGACGCCCATGGCTCGAGCCAGCGGCCCGGCCAAGGATGGTTTGATTTCCCCTCCGGCAGATTTCGTGCATAAGCCTTCCGGGGTCCACTACCTGATCACTGAGAGTGGCGGGCAGCTTTATCTGGACTACGACCGCCCCGCAACGGCAAGGGGCGGCCCACTACACGGCCGCGAGGAGCTATCTTACTTTATCGGGTCTGCCACTCGCGGTCGAACCTTTCTCTTTCAGCGAGAAGGCTACTGGTTTGAAACGCCGATCAACTGGTATACGAAGAAAGATATCTGGGACATGGCGCCCAACTATCAACGGGCCACGGAGATGCCGCTCACGCTTCCGGCCGACAGCGGCTGCCTGACGTGCCATGCGAGCGGCGTGCAGCGTGCACTGCCGGATGCCCGAAACCATTATCGCGCCGCGCCATTCGAGACCGGCGGAATCACCTGCGAAAGATGCCACGGCGATGCCTCGGAACATCTCGCCCTGGCAGGCAAAGGGCCGATCCTGAATCCCGACAAACTGGCTGCGAACCTCCGGGACTCCATTTGTCTGCAATGCCATCTTGAGGCAGAGGTCTCGGTGAACCGGCCCGGGCATACGCGCTACGGCTTTCAACCCGGCAAGGAGATATCGGACTATCTCGTCTACTTCGTGCACCATGACGCAGTCGGCGCCGGCGGGCGGGCGACCAGCCAATGGGAAGCGCTCTTGCAAAGCGCATGCAAACGCGGAAGCGGCGACCGGTTGACGTGCACTACCTGCCATGATCCCCACGGCTCTCCTACGGAGAAAGAGGCGGTCGCGTTTTACCGGAACAAGTGTCTGGCCTGCCATACGGACGCGCGGTACGCGACCAGGCACCACCCCGAACAACCCGACTGCGCAAGTTGCCACATGCCCAAGAGCGCCACCAAGGACATTGCGCACGAGCAGGTGACCGACCACCGCATCCAGATTCAGCAGCCGGCGATGCTTCAAGATATAGGAAGCGGCTCGAATGATGGGCAGGGACGTTCCGATGAACTGGTCGCTGTGCGCGGCACGGCGGGGGCTCGCGATCTGGGTATTGCCTATTCGCAGTTGGCGGTGCACGGCAATCGCCCGGCGGGCGAGCGGGCACAACGGCTGCTTCGCGAAGCGGAGCACAACATGATCGCAGACCCAAACTCTTTGCCTGACGCTGACCTTCACACGCAGCTGGGCTTCCTCGATCAGTTGAGCGGAGACATAGGCGCGGCGGCGCAGGAATATCGACTGGCACTGGCCGCAGACCCGTTCGATGCGACCGCGATGGGCAACACCGCGTTGATCGAGGCGAAGTCCGGCGATCTGAAGTCCGCTGCAAGGCTCTGGGCATCGGTCTTCGAGCACGATCCTGCGCAAGCAGCGGCAGGCTTCGACCTGGCCTCGACTGATTGCGCACTCGGCGACAAAGCGGGAGCGCTGCAGATACTCGACCGATTGCTGTTGTTTTCCCCGGACAACCAGCAAGCCAGGCAGCTCGCAACGGCGATCGCGGACGGCAGCCACCCTTGTTCAACAGCCCTGACGGCTGCGGACAATGCCGAAAGGCGTTTCCAGCCGCCACGAATACACCCTCATGCCCGTTAACAGGCCCTAGACAAATCCGACGAGACCTCGCTAAGTTGTCTATGTTATGCTTGCGCTCTATCTCGGATGAAATACAGCTTGAGATAGCGTTAGCGACCGCGGGACGGGATTCATGGAAAACCCGAAGTACCGTGTGATCTTCGAAGCGCTCCACGAAGAAATACTGAATCGCCGTTACAAGCCAGGCGGCCGTTTACCTAGCGAAGCCGAGCTGGTGCTGCGTTTTGGCGCCTCGCGCATGACGGTGCTGAAAGCGATTAAAGAGCTGCAGTCGATGGGCCTGGTGAATCGGCGGGTCGGCTCCGGCACCTACGTTGCGACGCAACCGGCCACGGGAAGCCACGTCTTCGGGTTGCTCATTCCGGCGCTTGGGCAGACGGAGGTATTCGAGGCGATCTGCCAGGGTATGATGCTGTCGCCAAAGGCCAAGCAGCACTCGCTGCTGTGGGGCCATTCCTTCTCCAGCGACAGCCGCAGCGAGGAGGTGGCGGAAAAACTGTGCCAGCAATACATCTCACAGAATGTCTCCGGGGTCTTCTTCGCGCCGATCGAGTTCAGCCCAACTCGTCATGAAACCAACCGCAAGATCGGGGCGGCGTTCGAACGGGCGGGTATTCCTGTGGTCCTGCTGGACAGATGCCTTGCGCCTTTCCCCAAGCGCTCGAAATTCGATTTGGTCGGAATCGACAATCACCGGGCGGGTTATATGGCAACCGAACACCTGCTGAAGGCGGGCGCCCGGCGTATTTGCTTCTTTACCCGTCCCAACTCGGCGCCCACCGTGGAGGTGCGAATTTCCGGTTATCGGCAGGCGTTGGCCGCGCATAAGTGCGGCGGTGCCGCTTCGGTCTGGCAAGGGGACGCCGACGATCTCGGATTCGTACGGTCGATCCTGAAGAAGGAACGTCCCGACGCATTTTTGTGCGCCAACGACCTGACCGCCGGCCAACTGATGCATACTCTGCTGGACCTGGGTAAACGTATTCCCGAGGACGTGCGCATAGTCGGCATGGACGACGTCAAATATGCGCGCCTATTGCCTGTCCCGCTCACCACCATTCACCAGCCCTGCCACAACCTCGGAAAGATGGCGCTTGCCGTCATGCTCGACCGGATCGCGCACCCTGATTTCCCCACCCGCGACGTATTGCTGAGCTGCGAACTGGTTGTCCGCAAATCCTGCGGCGGCGCTTAGAGCAGAAGTACAGTTACCGCAATTCGAATCACCCTGCTCGGCAGGCTTTTTCCCCCAGGAAAAAGCCTACAGAGGCGATCTCCGGCACATTGACACCAACTGTACTTCTGCGATTAGCAGCCTCTGGGTTGCACTCGCACCCGTCCTCTGTAAACTAAATCGGTATAGTCATCTTTTCCGACACTTCTAGACGGTTTTGGCTTGACAGCTGTATATGCAGGCTCATAGACATGTGGATGGTCAACTTGCGCATTCCTGCAAGGACGGCTGAATTTTTCTCACTCCTTCGGACTCGCACGAAAAGCTGAAAGGACGGGAAAAACGAAAGTTGTCTGCAAATTCGATTTACCTGATTTGAGCGTCAGCGCAGGTTGACAGACGATCAGTTGTCTACTTATAGTTCTGGCGGAATCTGTACAAGAAAGTTCTCGTCACCATAGTGTTTTGTTGTTTCGCCAGCTGGCAGCAGCGCGGGTTGGCAATGCGGCATTGAGTAAGTTGGTGTCAGGGAAGTAACGGACTTTCGTATAGGTACGATGTTCGACGAGCCGGATTACACGGCAACGAAAGTTTAAAGACGTTCCACAACCTTCGGGAGACTAGTGAAATGCTAAAGAGAATTTCGGCCACCCTGGCCACTGGCCTGGGCCTGCTCTGCATGTTGTGCCTTCCAGCCGCATCCCACGCACAAACCGTCTACGGCTCGATTTTCGGTAATGTGACCGACAACACCGGCGCGGCGATTCCCGGCGCAACCGTCACCGTGACCGACGAGGCCAAAGGAACTGCAGTGACCGTGCAGTCGGGCGCTGCCGGCGACTACTCGGTTGAGCACCTGATCCCCGACCTTTACGACATCAAGGTCACCTATCAGGGCTTCGAAACATTCGAGGCGAAAGGCATTCAGGTCAACGCAGACACCTCTCCCAAGGTTGACGCGAAAATGACGGTCGGCGGATCGAGCACCACCGTCGAAGTGAGCGCGGACACGATCCCGGTCCTCAAGACCGACCGCGCCGACGTCTCTACGGTCTTGAGTCAACAGGACGTGGCGAACCTGCCCACCCCGGGCCGTAACTTCACTAACCTGCAACTGCTGCTTCCCGGTGCTCAGACGCTCGGGTGGTCGCACGCTGCCGATGAAAATCCCCAGGGCAGCGCTCAGATACAGGTCGATGGACAAGCGTTTGGCGGTGTTGCCTTCGAGTTGGACGGCACCGACAATCAGGACGCGATCCTTGGGATCATCGTGATCAACCCGCCGCTCGACGCGGTATCCGAGACCAAAATCGCCACGCAGAACTTTGACGCCGAGTTTGGCAAGGCGGTCTCTTCGGTGATGACCGCGCAGACCAAATCCGGCTCCAACAGCTTCCACGGCAGCGCCTTCGACTACCGCGAGAGCAATGCGAACCTGGCCAAGAACCCCTACACCCAATTCCCGGCGTTCGGAACTACGCCAAGATCGGCCATTGCCGGCGGCCTAAGAAGCCAGTTCGGTGGATCGATCGGCGGCCCCATCATCAAGGACAAGCTCTTCTTCTTCGCCGATTACCAGGGATTACGGCAAGTTGCCGGCGTGAGCGCCACCGCCACCATTCCCACCGCCCTGGTGGCGAATACCTGCCTCGGGGCGCCGACAACCACGGGGGTTGCAGGATGCGACTTTAGCCAATATACGAATGCCAACGGCACCGGTAGCGGCGCAATCTACGAGCAGCCCACTGCAACGAATGGGCTCACCAAGATCACAGCCTACCCTGGAAACGTGATTCCGATCGCGCAGATTTCACCCGAGTGGATCAATTTCCTGAAATTGATGCAGCCCTACTCCGACACTTCCATCGCGCCGGTTGCCGGAACCACCACCGGCACCCTCAACAACTACGTCGGCAACGGCAGCGGTCCCTTCAACAACAACGCGTGGGATGAACGGGTGGATTACACGCTCAACGACAAGATCCACCTTTTCGAACGCTTCAGCCGCTTCACCAGCTCCCTTGACGGACCCCAGATGTTCGGCGCGCTCGGCGGTCCAGGTCTTGGCTTCAACAACTATGGCGGCATCTCCAAGGGCGCCAACGACAGCCTGGCCATGGGCACCGATATTTCGCTTTCGGCAAGCCTTCTTACCGACTTCCGCTTCGGCTATTACCGCTACAACATCGGCGACTCCAAGAACGACCAGAGCGTGGCTGGCGCTGCCAACCTTGGATTCGTCGGCTTGAATATCAACGATCCAGTCACCGGCGGTTTGCCGGACTTCAACGTCACTCTCCTCTCGAATGGCGGCTCCCAGACCATTGGCGACGGTCTCAATGTCAGCCGCTGCAACTGCCCACTCACCGAGCGGGAAGACCAGTTCCAGATCGTCAACAACTGGACGAAGATCATCAAGACCCACTCGATTAAAGTCGGCGCCGACCTCCGCTATGCGCGGAACCTGCGGGTGCCGAGCGACACCAACCGCACCGGCCAGCTCAACTTCAACGGCGGCCCGACCTCAGATCCGAGCGCATCTCCCAATGGTGGAAACGGCTTTGCGGACTTCGCACTTGGCCGGGTGAACCAGATGCAGCGCTATGTCAGCACTTCGACCAATGCAAAAGAGTTCCAGAAGCGCGACTTCTTCTATATTCAAGACACCTGGCGCGCCACTCCTAATCTCACCCTCAACCTCGGCTTGCGCTATGAGTTCTACTTCCCCGAGTTGACCAACGGCAAGGGAAATGCCGCGCTGATGAATCTGAATACCGGCTACATCGCGGTGGCCGGTTATGGCAGCGTTCCTTCCAACCTGGGTTGGAACAAATCTCAATTCCCCTTCAATCCGCGTGTCGGCGTGGCCTACCAATTCGATCCCAAGACGGTGATCCGGGCTGGATACGGACGCAGCTTTGACATTGGCGTCTTTGGCTCGATGTATGGCCATGTGGTGACCCAGAACATTCCGGTGCTTGCCGCCCAGTCGGTCAATGCGCCGAGCGGCCCGGCAACCAACTACGCGTTCTGCCTGGGCCCGAACGAGCCGAATTGCACCCAGTCCGCGGGACAACCTCCCGACAGCGTAGGCGGCCCGATTGCGAATGTGATGCCCACGGTACCTTCCGACGGTTTCCTGCCCAACCCGGGGTACAACGTCAACACCAAGGCGCGTCCGCATACGCTGCGCATGCCGACGGTCGACGCTTGGAACCTGAGCATCCAGCGGGCTATCACGCCAACCCTGTCGGTCACCTTCGCCTATGTGGGCAACAAGTCAACGCATACGCTGAGCTCGGGCGATAACAATAACACCAACCCGGCGGAAGCAGGGCTGTTCCTGCCCGCCCAGTACAGCATCATTGGTCAGCCCCTGCACTGGGATCCGAGCCCCGTCGTCGTGCCCGGTACTCCCGGCGCTGCTTATGGGATCGGGGCTGACGGTGGCACGAACTCCGCCAACTTCCTCAGCCGCTATTACGGCGGGACCATTCCGGCCTGCCAGGACCCACTGTACGCGACACCAACCGGCGAGCCCGGCATCGCACCCGGCATGTGCGGCTGGACCTCCGGCATCAGCTTTTACGGCGACGACCAAAACGCCCACTTTAATGCGCTACAGATCAGCGTGGCGAAACAGTACACCAAGGGGCTTACCCTCAACCTGAACTACGCGTGGCAGGCTGGTTACGACGAGGGCGGCGGCTATTCCACCTGGGAAGAACAGCCAACCTACGGCCGCAACAACGACATCCGCGAGCAGCAGCTCACGGGGTACGGCGTCTACGAGCTTCCATTTGGCAAGAAGGGCATGTTTATGACCAGCATTCCGACATGGGCTGATCAAGTGATTGGAGGATGGCAAGTAAGCCCGACGCTGAGTTGGGGGAGTGGGGAACCTTTCACTCTCAGCTATAGCGAATGCAACGCCTCGGTCGGTGGAACCTCGGCGCCCTGCTATCCGAATGGCCGTGCCGCATTCCTGCCCCATCACCTCACCTCCCTCAATCCGCTTAACCACAACCGCTCCTACTACAACAGTGTCGTTCCCTCTGGACACAACCTGTGCGATGGAGAAGGCACCTACAACGGCTTCACCTGCGCAGGGCTTGACGTGATCGGAAACTCGGGACGGAACAGTTCCTTCGGGCCCGGCTTCTTCAACATGGACTGGGCAATCCAGAAGAACTTCCCCCTCAAGGAAAGCCTCTTCCTTCAGTTCCGCATGGACATGTTCAATGCCTACAACATCGTCAGCGCCAACAACCCTGGCGGAAACATCGAAAGCCTTGGCACCATCAACGGCTACGCGCCAGGCGCAAACCCACGTCAACTACAGTTCTCGTTCCGCCTGCAGTTCTAGCGCAGGCGCGGCGGGTCGCTTCAAACCGGGGGAGCCATCGTGCTCCCCCCTCATTTTTGCGCTAGAGCGGAAGTACAGTTACTGTAATGCGAATCACATCACTCGGCAGCTTCTCCCCCAGGGAAAAAGCCTGCAGAGGCGATCTCTGGCACATGACACCGACTGTACTTCTGCTCTAAGCTTGACTTTGTTCCCTTCATGCGCCGTCAAATTCCACCGATACTTTTCGCGCTGTCCTTTATCCTTGTCGCCGCGAGCGCCGCGCAGACTTCCCTGCCTGCCGCACCCGCGCCGGCAACCGCCACCGAAGACCCAAGCGCCGTGATCGCTGCCGCTCGCAAAGCGTTCGAGGCCAGCCGCGCGCAGGAGGCGCTGAAACAGCTGGATGCGCTGGCATCGATGACGCCGGAGCCACCGGGAGTCGAGCGCTTGCGCGGCTTCATCTATTATCAGCAGCGGAACATGGCTGAGGCCGAAGCTGCTTACGCGAACGCGATTGCGCAGGACCCATCCGACACCGAATCGATGCAGATGAGGGGCGTGACCTTATACAGCCTGGGTCGGCCGGCAGAGGCGATCCCGTTGCTGGAGAAAGCCCACACCGCAATACCCTCGGCCAACGTCGATCCGAATTATGTGCTGGGTGTTTGCTACATCGCCCTCCGGCATTATGATGATGCACGTCACGCCTTCGCGGCACAGTACGGTTTTGCTCCCGATTCAGCCCCGGCTTATCTGCTTACGGCGCGCCTGCTGATGCGACAGGAGAATCCAACGATGGCGGAAGAGTTTGCGCGCAAGGCGATCGCGCTCAGGCCGGACCTTCCGTTGGCCCACCTGCTGCTCGGCGAGGTTGCGCTGGCGCGTGCACAATTTCCCGAAGCGATCGCGGAGTTCAACCAGGAACGCGAATTGAATCCGCTGGATGGCAGCGTCTATGACCGGCTGGGCGACGCCTATGTGCGCTCAGGGGACGATGATAAGGCGCAGCGCGAGCTCAGCCGCGCCGTGCTGCTGGAACCGAACGCGACCGGCCCCTACATTCTGCTCGGCAAGGTGTTGCTGAACCAACAGAACTACCTGCTGGCTCAGCTTTACCTGGAACGCGCGGCCAGCATGGATCCTAACAACTACATCACCCACAGCCTGCTGGGGCAGGCCTATCGCAAGACGGGCCGGACCGCCGATGCCGACCAACAGTTTAAGACTGCCGAACAGTTGCAGAACGGCAGGAACGCCGGGGCGAAGGTCGAAAGTGTTCATTGATAGCGCACGCTACATGCGGTAAGAACCAGACTCCGGCGGAAACGTATACTGACTTTGCACGATCGCGAACCTATTGATGTCTTCTTCGCATTGGAACCGTCGTCGCTTTCTTACTTCTCTTAGCCGTTCGGCGCTTGTGCTTCCCTTCTCCGAGGTACTGTTGCTTGCCACACCGCCCTGGTTGCGCGCGTCTCCGGTCTCTCAGCAGAAGACGATGGGAAGCGAGCCGGTCTATGAGGCGAAGCCCGTGCCGCCTCCACCCGGCGCCGCCTCTCCGATTGCCGGAACTCCGCTGGGAGTGAGCTTTGTCGATGTGGCAACGCAATCCGGCTTGAACGCAAAGACTATTTTTGGCGGCGAGGGGCACAACGAATATCTGCTCGAGACCACCGGCTGCGGCGTTGCCTTCTACGACTATGATCAGGATGGGTGGCTGGATCTTTTTCTGGTGAACGGATGGCGTCTCGAGGGCTTCGCTTCTGGCCATGAGCCCACCTGCCATTTGTTCAAGAACAACCGCGACGGTACGTTTACCGATGTCACCGCCAAGTCCGGACTGGCGCGAAGCGGGTGGGGCCAGGGCTGCTGCGTCGGCGACTATGACAACGACGGCCATGACGACTTATTCGTCAGCTACTACGGTCAGAACGCGCTCTTTCACAACAATGGGAACGGCGCCTTTACCGATGTAACGGTGAAGGCAGGGTTGACCCAATCGCGACTGCGTTGGAACTCTGGCTGCGCGTTCCTCGACTACGACCGCGATGGGAACCTTGACCTCTTCGTCGGCAACTACATCGACCTCGACCTGAAGACAGCGCCGGTGCCGGAGTCGGGGCCATGCTTGTACAAGGGAATTATGGTGGCCTGCGGACCTCCCGGATTGCCGCCGGGCAAGAACCTTCTCTATCACAACAATGGCGACGGAACCTTCCGCGATGTTTCGGAAAAAGCTGGGATGTGGAACACCTCAGGAAGCTATGCCCTGAGCGTGGCGGTTGCGGACCTGGACAATGACGGCTGGCCCGATATCTACGTCGCCAACGATTCCACCGCAGCCACTCTCTACCAGAACCAGAAGAACGGAACATTCAAGGACGTCGCGATCGAGGAGGGCGCTGCCTTTTCGCCAGACGGCAAGCCGCAAGCCGGCATGGGAGTTTCGATTGGAGACTATAACCGCGACGGCAACCTCGATATCGTCAAGACCAATTTCGCCGGTGACACCGACTCGCTCTATAAGAACCTCGGCGACGGAACTTTTGAAGACCACACCTACGTGTCAGGGTTAGGCGTCAACACTCGGCTGCTGGGCTGGGGCGTCGGATTCTTCGACATGGACAATGACGGCTGGCTCGACATACTGGTCGCCAATGGGCATGTGTATCCCGAGGTCTCGAGTTCGAAGACCGAGGCCCCCTACGCCGAACACAAATATCTCTACCGCAACCTGCGCAACGACCGCTTTGAAGACGTCACCGACAAGGCTGGTCCCGGCATTACCGCCGCCACCGCGGCGCGGGGTTGCGCCTTTGGCGACTACGACAATGATGGCGATCTCGATATCGCAGTGAACTGCGTCAATTCCCTGCCCCAGCTTTTGCGCTGCGACTCGGAGTGGAAGCGGAGCTGGATCAAAATCAAAGCGATCGGTGTGAAGTCCAATCGGACTGGAATTGGGGCGCGAGTGAAAGTCGTCGCGAAGACGGACCCGAAGACCGAGAAACCGCTCGTACAAATCGATGAGGTGCGGAGCGGGGGAAGCTACTATTCGCAGAACGATCTTCGGCTGCATTTCGGACTGGATCAGGCGAAGTCCGTTGATCTCGTCGAAATTCGCTGGCCTTCGGGGCAGATTGACAGCTTCAAGGACCTCGCGATCAACCAGCTCTACACCGTTCAGGAAGGCGGTAAGCTCCTGAGCGCAGAGGCTTTGACTGGATTTCCTCACGGTCGAAGATCCTGAATGGGAGCCCTGGCGGGACGCAAATGCACTGCATGTGCTGGTCTCGGCCACATATCCGGTTCAAAACCCTGTAAACTTAATGAACGTGCTGTCATCGGGGACCAAGTTCCGCGATCGCGCGCATGGGAGTATCGCTGTTTCGCTGGCTGAAACCCCTTGCAAACAGCAACTTTAGACTCCAAAAAGCCGTCTTTAGAGATGGTCACCCAGATCATGAGGAAGGTACATTTTGCAATCCCCATCGCGGCCAGTGCTTTCAGGCGGGAGAGCCGCGCGTACCATCCACAAATCTCAGGTTAATTCTGTCCAAAAAACCACCGTCTCTTTGATTCGCAGGCATTTTTCGACCAACCAGTCGAGGGTCCGGTTTGCAGCGCTGGCGTTAATCGTAATGACTTGCGTGCTTTCCCATGGTCAATCTGCGCCCGCGTCTGGAGAGCTTCCCGAAGCCCCAGTTCCCGCCGCCACCCAGGCTTCCCCGGTTGTGGACAATAGCGCGACGCGCGACGTGGCATCGATTGCGGAAGGAGAGGATCTTCCACAAGCACCGTCGCAGCAGACCACTCCGCCAGCAGCCCCGGCCCCGTCAACAACTCCGCCAGCTACCCAGAATGGCCAATCGTCTACAGCCTCCCAGGATGGACAGGCACCCGCTAGCGGACTATCTCCCGACCTGAAGGGTCAGTCGCAGGCCGGCAAAGAGCAAGTCGCGAAGCAGGAGAAACAGCGTGTTCTGGGCATCGTTCCCGCCTTTAACTCGGTTTACGAAGGCAAGGTGCCACCCCTGACGCCCGGTCAAAAAATGAAGTTGATGTGGAAGAGCACAACCGATATATACGTTTTCGGATTCGCGGCCGTCACCGCAGGCATCGGTCAGGCCCAGAACAGCCATGCGGCCTATGGCCAGGGCGTCGAAGGCTACGCGAAGCGGTATGGGGCAAATTACGCAGACACGGCCGACGGAAATTTCTGGGGGAATGCCGTTCTACCCATAGTCCTCCATGAAGACCCGCGCTATTTTCGCCTCGGCCATGGAACGTTGACACATCGCATTCTGTATTCCATGTCAACGACTGTTTGGTGTAAACGCGATGACGGCACCACCGGGCCGAATTATGCCAATGTACTCGGCAACTTTATCGCCGGTGGCATTTCCAACGTTTATTATCCGGCTGCTGACCGAGGCGTCGAACAAACCGTGCAGAGTGCACTGACCGTAACCGCCGAAGGCATGATCGGTGCGGCGTTGATCGAGTTCTGGCCGGACATCGCTCACCACTACAATATGAAGAAGCAGGCCAAGCAGGATGCGGCCGACGCTGCTGCTCGGAACGCGCGAATTGCTGATCCAACCCCGACGTCAATCGCCCCCCAATGATGCCCCTACTGATGGAAGCGCAGGCACGGGTGCTCGGCTCGCTGATCGAGAAAGAGATCACCACTCCCGATTACTACCCGCTGTCGATGAACGCGCTGCTGAACGCCTGCAACCAGAAGTCGAATCGGGAGCCGGTCACCGAGTTGGACGAGGACACCGTGCGCCAGGCGCTCCACGGGCTGGACGACAAAAACCTGGCCGGCGCGGTACGCGGCTCCGACAGTCGGGTAACGAAGTATGAGCACCGCTTCTCCGAGGCTTATAACTTTGGTCGCCGCGAGGTTGCGGTGCTCTGCGTGCTGTTGTTGCGCGGACCACAGACCCAGGGAGAGCTTCGTGGACGCACGGAGCGGCTGTATAACTTCGACGAGCTCTCGGATGTGCAATCCACTCTGCAGAAGCTGATTGAACGTGATCCGCCATTGGTGAGAATTTTGCCCCGACAGCCGGGTACGAAAGAATCACGGTACATGCATCTGTTCTGCGGCGATAGTTTCGTGCCAGAGGCAAGTCCGGACTCCGTCTCAACTGGCGTGAGCCGTGTGGACACTGAGCCCAGGCTGCTTCTGCTTGAAGAGCGGCTAGCCGATCTGAAGCGAGAGGTAGCGGAGCTTCGCGAATTGCTTCACAACCTGACCCACTAACTTTCCCGTCCTTGTCTTTGTCTTCCGCCAGCGATGGATGCGACCCCAAAAGAAAAAAATGGTTGATGGCTTTCGCAGGGTATATAGTGTGGGGCTGTCTCCCTCTTGATCAACGCTCTGCACTGGAAAGGCATTGTGATGAGCTTCCCGCTGATTCTCTCGGCAAACCCTGTCTTCAATAGAAATCGTACGAAGGCCTTCCTGCTGTCAGGGCTGGCGCTTCTCCTCTTATCTCCGAAATGCTCAGGACAAGCGGCCGGAACGGTCACTTTTACCAATTCCTGCGCCTACAGCCTGACCTTGGTTTCCAACGGACAAAAGATAGCCACGCTAGCCGCCAAGAACGGCAAGATGAACAAGCCGATTTCATCATTCACCCAAGCGGGCGCCAACGTCATCATGGCATACCCAAACCTCGGCGCCGGCCAGTTCCCCGACTGCGACAAGTGGACCGACCTGGGCGGAGCGCCCGGTGCGACGCAGCGCGAAGCGTGGATGTGGGAGGGCAATAACGCGAAGTACGCCGCTTACTGCAATCCCAACCTGAGCGGCCGCGGCATTTGCGCGTTGCAGAAAAATTGCAGCGGTCCCGGCATGGTGCAGGACGGGACATTCGGCACCCATTGGGAGTTCACCCCCGGTGGAGGCGGTTCCAACGATTACGTGAACCTGAGCACTAACGCCGGCTCGGGACCGCACTCGCCCCCGAATCTGTGTCCCAAGGGAGGACCTGACGACTGTGTTGTCGCGGCTGCCAACATCTTCTATAACGTGCCCATAGCCTGGACAACCAATCAGGCTTGTAGCTTCACCAGCAAGAAAAAACAGGTAAAGGGCCTGCGTTGCACGTCTGTGGATTGTGCCGACGCCTATCAACATCCGACCGATGACAAGCAGGCCGGCTGCCCAGCCAGCGCGGCCCGCTCATACACGGTGACCTATTGTCCTAGCGGTTCCAGCATGCCTGCTCCTCGCTGAGGTAGCTCAGGCATCATTGTTCGTGGCATTCCTCGGTTACCGCTGAAAGCGGTATGATGAGGAATCCCATGCGTAACTTTTCACTGACGCGGCAGAACGAGCGACCCGCTCGTTCGCAGGCGGCAACATGATCGCCGTCGAGGACGGACGACCCGGCACCGCCGCTCCAAATTCGCTGGTGCAGATCCTTCGCCGCAACTTTGGTTTCGAATATTTTCGCACTAATCAGGAAGAGGTCTGCCGCGCGGCCATCGACGGACGCGATGTGTTGCTCGTGATGCCAACAGGCGCGGGCAAGTCGCTCTGCTACCAGTTGCCCGCAATTGCGCGCGGCGGAACCACGCTGGTGGTGAGTCCTCTAATCGCCTTGATGGAAGACCAGGTGGCGAAGCTGGCTGCACAGGGATTGCGAGTGGCGCGGATCCACTCCGGTCGCGACCGCGCTGAGTCGCGGCAAGCCTGCGTCGAATATCTCGACGGGACGCTCCAGTTTTTATTCATCGCGCCGGAGCGGCTGCGAGTGCCGGGCTTTGCTGAGATGCTCGCCAGGCGCAAGCCTTCGCTGATTGCAATCGATGAGGCACACTGCATCTCCGCATGGGGACACGATTTTCGCCGCGACTACCGCACCCTCGGGCAACACTTGCCGGCCTTGCGACCGGCGCCGGTGATCGCGTTGACGGCGACCGCAACTCCGCTCGTCCAGGACGACATCGTCAGGCAGCTGGGCATGACATATGCGGCTCGGTTCATTCATGGCTTTCGCCGCGAAAACCTTGCCATTGAAATTGTGGAGACGCCCAAGCCTCGTCGCGCAGAACTGACACGTGAGCTACTGGCCGATCCAGCTCGACGACCAGCAATCGTCTATGCGCCTTCGCGCAAAGAAGCGGAATCACTGGCTGCAGAGCTTTCGCCGCTGTTCCCTACCGCCGCCTATCACGCCGGGCTGGATACACAGCACCGCGACCGCGTACAACAGGCATTCCTGGGAGGAGAGTTGCGGGCGGTCGTAGCGACCATCGCATTCGGGATGGGAATCGACAAGGCCGATGTACGCACGGTCATCCACACGGCATTGCCGGCAACGCTCGAGGCCTTCTACCAGGAGATCGGCCGGGCGGGTCGCGATGGCAAGCCGAGCCGCACCGTGCTGATGTATTCGTGGGCCGATCGCCGCCTGCTGGAGTTCTTTCTGGAGCGCGACTATCCGAGCGCAGAGACGCTGCGCGATATTCTGCGCCGGCTTCCGGCGAACGGAATGCACAAGGACGAGCTACGGGAGTCGCTGCGGATGGACGCAGAGACCCTTGAACGCGCACTGGAGAAGCTTACAGTGCATGGCGGCGCAAACGTGGACTACTCGGACCATGTGACCGCCGGAGACCGCGACTGGGCCGACGCTTACGCTGCGCAGATCTCCCGGAGGCAGGCGCAGATCGAGCAGGTGATGCAGTATGCCGACGCGAGCCAATGCCGGATGGCGGCGCTGGTGCGCCACTTCGGTGATCGCGAAGATGGGCGGAGACCCTGCGGAAAATGCGATTTTTGCGCGCCGGAACAGTGCATCGCACAGCAGTTTCGTGCTCCGACCTCTGTCGAGCAGCAGGCGATGGCGGCTGCGTTGAAGACGCTGAGGGTAGGCCAATCAGTGTCAACGGGGCAATTGCATAAGCAGTTGTTTCCACGCGAACAGATGGGGCGGACTGAGTTCGAGAGTCTGCTTGGCGTCCTGACCGGCGCGGGGCTGGTGTCGATGGAAGACGCCGTCTTTGAGAAAGAAGGCCGCAGCATCAACTACCGCAAAGTCAGTCTGAGCGTAGATGCCGAGGATCTGGAAGAAGGTCTGCTCGCCAGGTTGATGGTCAAGGATGGCTTCGCGGTTCCGCTGATGAAAGCCGGACTGAAGAAGCGAGTCTCTGGTTCTGCGCCTGAAGCGTCGTCCGACAAAGCAACGGAAGAAGCTGCGCTGGCGGGCCGGGCTGGCGAGCTATGGGAAAAGCTGCGCGCGTGGCGGCTGGAAGAGGCAAAGAAATTGGGGGTTCGGGCCTTTCATATCCTGGGCAACAAGACGCTCCGTGCGGTGGCCATCGAGGAGCCTCACACTCTGAATGAACTGCTCACGGTTTCGGGGATTGGGCCTTCGAAGGCCGAGAAATTCGGCGAAGCGATCTGCCGGGTTTGTTCGGAGTAAGTATTCTTCCGCGCTGAATGGCGAGTTATCGAATCCGCCGCCGAAACCTATTGGGGAATAATGATTCCGCCGACCCGCGTTCGCGCGGGCAAGCGAATCCCGCGATTGTCGAACTCGGCCGGCAGAGCTGATTCCGGAGAGGCCTGAGGCTGACCCGGGAGGTTAGACTGGCAGACGTCGCAGAGCGGCGTTTTGCCCTCGACTGCATCGGTTAGCTTGCCGCAGCGGGAACAAGGTGTCATACCTGCTGAGGATATCAGCGGTTGTAGGCAATATGGATTGGGAAGCATTTCATCGTGAATTCTCGTCGTACCGGATAAACTCAAAGAGATGACTTCTTTTGCGGCGCCCACTCGTTTAATCGCCATTGACATCGACGGCACTCTGCTACCTACCTCTGGATTTCGAATCAGCGAACGAAACCGCGAGGCGCTGCTGCGGGCTGAGGCGGAAGGCGTGCATCTTGTGGTCGCCACGGGACGGCGGCAGGCTTACGCGATTCCGGTGCTGGAGCTGGCCGGCCTATCGCCGGAGACGGTCATGATCTCGTCCAATGGCACGGTGACCCGCACCTTCAGCGGACGCCGGATCGACCGCTGGCTGCTTCCGGTCAAGACCGCCAGAGCGTTATGCGGTGAGCTGCGTCAGTTTGGTGGAAGGACAGTTTTTACCTTCGACCGCGAAGGACCGGGCGAACTCGTGGTCGAGTCGCTTGAGGCGCTGGAGCTCAAGGTGGACCAGTGGGTGGAACAAAACCGGCCTTATATTCGCGAGATCCATCCCTTGGAGCTGGCTTTCGACACGGAGGATGCGCCAGTGCAGGGGATGGTCTGCGGGACGGTGGAGCAGATGCGGAACGCCGAGCAGCGGTTGAATACCAGCGACTTTGCCGGGCTGATCGAGACCCACCGGACCGAATATCCGGGGCGTGATCTGTCGATTCTGGATATTCTGCCACCGGGATGCTCGAAGGGCGCGGCGATTGGACGGCTGGCGGCGAGCCTGGGCATTCAGCGCGAAGAGATTATGGCCATTGGCGACAACTACAACGATGTGGAGATGCTCAACTACGCAGGAAAGCCGGTACTGATGGGCAATGCTCCGGCTGAGCTGGTCGAGCGGGCGAAAGAGTCAGGCTGGGCGATCACCGGAACCAACGATGAGGATGGGGTCGCGCACAGCATTCTCGGCGCCTTGCAGCGGAACCGGCTGTGGGAGAACCTTCACGCCAGGGAATTGGTTGGCCGCGCCGTGGTAGAGTTTCCGTGATGAAGACCATGTCTCGAATCTCGAAGAGACGGCGGCTGGCTCCGCCGGTTCTGGTTCTGCCGCTCCTGGCCCTCGGTCTGTTCTCCGGAGGCATTGAGCGCGGCTTTGCCGCTGATGGTGCAGCCGGCCGCGTCGCTGAGCATGTGACCCTGACCAACGGCTTCGACCTGATCTGCGATCACCGCGAACAGACCGGCGACCGGGTGAGACTGTATACCGAAGCAAACAATTCCAATTTTGTCGAGGTTGGGGCAGCCGATGTCGCATCTGTGGAGACCATCGTGCTGCCCGCAGCGGCGCTTCCAGCCTCTGCCACCGTTAAGCTTACCTCGACGACGCACGCGGACCTGACAAAGGCGGAGCTTCACGAATTACTTTCGAGCGCCGGCGTGCAACACAACCTGGACGTGAACCTGCTGGCGAGCGTCGTCCGGGCCGAGAGCGGCGGCCATACGGCTGCAGTGAGCAAGAAAGGCGCGCAGGGGCTGATGCAGCTGATGCCGAAGACTGCGGCGCAGCTGGGCGTCAGTGACAGCCTGCGGCCCGAAGAGAATGTCGCGGGCGGCGCGAGTTATCTCGATTCCCTTCTCACCCGCTACCACGACAACCTGGCCCTGGCGCTGGCCGCGTATAACGCCGGCCCAGCGGCGGTCGATCGCTGGCATGGCGTGCCGCCTTACCGCGAGACTCGCCTTTATGTGGCGCGAATCATTCGCGATTTCAACGCCTCGGTCAGGAATGCCAGTAGGAGCGCGTCTCTCGACTCGGCCAAGCTTTCCCATCCCGATCCACAAGTGAAGGACATCGTCGCGCAGGCGAACCACCAGCAAGTCAGCTTGGCGGGAGCGACCGCTCCTTGAACGAGACAATCGAAAAAAATACAGCCGCGAAGAGCAAACGTTGGATTCTGTGGCTGCTGGCTACCATAGCTCTGGTGGCGTTAGTGGCGTTCGTCAGCAAGAAGAAGCAATTCGATTGGGTAGCCTGTGGTGGCGAGTTGATGCGCGCGGACTGGCGGAGATTTGCCGCTGGCATTGGGTTGATTTATGGGGCCTATGTGCTGCGTGCCCTGCGCTGGTCAATCTTCCTTAAGCCTGTAAAGCGGGTCTCCCCATTCACAATTCTTGGTTCACAGGTGATCGGATTCACAGGAGTCGCGCTATTTGGCCGCCTGGCCGATCTGGTTCGCCCATACTTGGTCGCTCGGCGCGTGAAACTGACACTTGCATCACAGATTGCGGTATACACAGTGGAAAGGATGTTCGACGCAGGCGCGATGGCGTTGATATTTTCCCTAGCACTGGCGTTTGCTCCTGACCTCAAGACGCTGCCTCACCATGAAGTCTTGTCCAGGATTGCTGAGAGCAGCTTAGTCGCGACCGTCGGGATGGCAGCCTTCGCGATCATCGCTCGGCTCGCTGGCGGCGCGCTCGCTACCTTTGCCCGAAGCACATTGGGCGTGATGTCAGTGGGGGTCGGGGAGTGGACTGCCGACAGGATCCGCGCGTTTAGTGGCGGCCTGAATACCTTGGCATCTCCTCAAGATTTTCTTGTTGTGGCCTCCATTTCGATGACAATGTGGGCGATGATCGTCCTCGCCTACTTGGAAACACTGTGGGCCTTTGTCGGCTCTCCGCAGCTTTCAAGTATGACGCTAGCGCGGTGCATGGTTGTCATGGCTTTCGGGATGGTGGGTTCCCTCTTCCAGGCTCCAGTCGTTGGTTGGTTCACAACAATTGCGGCGAGCGGGACGGGGCTTGGTTTGCTCGGCGTCCCCCAAGAGCAAGCAGCGGCCGCGGGGGCGATGCTTCTGACGGTGACCTTTCTCTCTATTATTCCGGTAGGCTTGATCTGGTCGCGCTTCGAGCATGTTTCGCTCAAGTCGGTCGCGGTGGAGAGCGAGCATGCCGAAGAGGCGCTGTTGCTGGGACACACTCCGATCGTCAAAGAGAGCACGGTTCCGCCGTCCGCTTAAGCAGAACTACGCGATCGGATCCTCAATTCTGCATCTATCCGTCTAGCACGGTGGCTTTACGTCTAGCTGCGCGGAGGTGACGAAGGAGGACATCATGGGCAAAGTGAAGAAGCCGCGCGAGCGTTCGATCTTGAAAGGAGCGCTGGCCGGGCTGGTGGGCGGAATTGCCGGCACCGGCGCCAAGGTGCTGGCCGAGAGTATCTATCCGCCACACGCCTCGGAGCAATCGACGTCTCGACTGGAGTCGAACCAGCAACTGAAGATTTCGGCGAAGCCGTGGGTTTTGGGAGCCGTGGCCGGAGCAGCCTATGGGGCCGCGATGGAGATTGAGCCGAAGGCCGGAGTTTGGCGGGGCGCCGGCTTCGGGCTAGCGCTCAAGAAGCTTAATCATGAGGTAACGTCGCCAAGACCCGGAACGGTCGAGCTGACAGTACGGGAGAAAACCCAAAACCAGCAGAGTGAATGGGTCACTTATGCTGTCTTCGGCGTGGTCACTGAGGCGGTTCGGAGATTGGTGCGGAAGGGACTGTAACCGCAGCCAGTTCTGACACCGCTGGAAGAGCTGGCTGCGGTTTGAGTCCAACGAAATGGCGAGAAGCGGGCGCGCAGCGGGAGGTCGTGAGCGCTACAACACCGCTGCTCGCGCAATCAGGGCCGCTTCGCCGACGCTACCAGTTGTTCAAACTCCGCCGTCTGTCGAATGCTGGCAAATTCCTGGTCCTGCATGAGTCGTTTGCTGTCATGGAATCCGTCGTCGAGAGCTTTGCGCAGGTATACGATCGCCTGGTCCTTCATGCCTGCCTGCGCATAGAGCTCGGCCAGGCAGTAGTCGACGCGGGCCCGCTCTTCGGTTGTCGATGCCTCGGAGATGGTCTGGAGCGGGTCTCCGTTAAAGACTGCCGGATCGATGGCAAATGCCTTTTGATAGGCTGCGGTGCCCTGTTTGAATTTGTCATCCGCGAAATAAGCGGTGCCGAGGTTGTTGTAGGCCGTCGCGGAATTGGGGATCAGTTTCAGCGCCCGCCGGTACAGCTTTTCGGCCCGCTTATAGTCCTTCTCCGCGTAATAGACGGCAGCCAGGTTGTTAAGCGCTTCGCCGTACTTCGGGTTCAGCTGCAAAGCCCGCGCGTAGTCGATCTTCGCTTGGTTGAACGCGAACATGTGATGGTATGCAATGCCAAGCTTGTTCCACACGACCGCAGAGTCGCGGGGCGCCTGGTGGTAGGCATCGATCGCGGCGAGGTACTCATGATGGATCATGTCCAGGTCCCCGCGTTGCTCTGGCGACAGATTCCTTTCCAGGTTCGATTTGGGCGCAGGCTTCTCCTGGGCCGTGGCGTCGATGCCGGATGCACGGCATTGGGACAACGCAAGAGCGGTAAAGGCCAACAGGATGAACGCGATTCTCAAACATTGACGGTAGGTCATAACCGGCGCCTCCATGTGCGCCATCAGAAATAATCCTCCGCTTCCACAGTGGTCAGTAGCCATAACCACTTGCCGCATATATCGCCTAACCACTATGATCGGTTGAATGAACGACGTTTCCGCCGGGATTTCTCCTGTAATCGCCATCGACCGGCAGTCTGAGCGGCCATTGCCACGGCAGGTCTACGATGGCTTTCGAGCCGCGATTCTGCGCGGCGAACTGCGCCCGGGACAGCGCGTGCCGTCCAGTCGAGAGTTGGCCACGGAGCTGCGAGTCTCACGCTTTCCGGTGCTGGACGCTTATGCCCAATTGCTGGCAGAGGGGTATTTCGAGAGCCAGGTCGGCTCGGGGACGTTTGTCTCCACCTCCCTGCCGCGGAGAAATCCGGAGACCAGCCATTCTGACAGACGTCCGCCGGGCGCACGTCAGCTTGGCCGGCGTTCCTCGTTATATCCGCGCTTTGCGGATATTCCCTGGCGATATGGGTGGGGGGCGTTTGGAGTTCACCAACCAGCCTTTGACCAGTTTCCGTTCGAGGTTTGGGCGAGGCTGGTCACGCACCATAGCCGGGAACCACGGCTGCACGCGATCCACTATGTCGATCCGCTGGGCCTCGAGCCTTTTCGCAACGCGATCTGCGATTATCTGCGCACCGCCCGCGCCGTGCATTGCGAACCCCACCAGATCATGGTGGTTTCCGGCTCTCAGCAGGCACTGGAGATCACCACTCGGGTCCTGTTAGATCCGGGAGATTCGGTGTGGGTCGAAGACCCCGGCTACCTTCTGATGCGGTCGGCTCTCATCGGCGCCGGTTGCCGCCTGGTTCCGCTCCCGGTCGATGAGGAAGGGATTGATGTTGCAGCGGGAATCAGAGGGCGACGGAAAGCGCGGGCGGCGTTTGTCAGCCCCTCTCATCAATACCCGCTCGGCTCGACAATGACAGCTTCCCGAAGGCTGCAACTGCTCGACTGGGCGCGAAGCACTGGAGCCTGGATCGTCGAGGACGATTATGACAGCGAATACCGCTACGAAAGTCTTCCGATTCCATCGTTGCAAGGCCTGGATACGGATTTCCGCGTAATCTACATCGGGACCTTCAGCAAAGTATTGTTTCCCTCATTGCGGCTAGGCTATATCGTGATTCCTCCAGACCTGGTCGAGCGGTTTATGGCGGTCCGGTTCGCGATGGATATCTTTCCTTCTTACTTGTTTCAAGAAGTGTTGACGGATTTCATGCGCGATGGCCACTTTGCCCGGCACATTCGACGGACGCGGGCGCTCTACAACGAGCGGCGTACCGCGCTGGTTGAGAGTATTCGCGAGCTGTTTGGAGAAGAACTGAAGGTGCATGGGACGGAAGCAGGCATGCACGTGACGGTTACCTTGCCTGAGGGCTACCGCGATGTGGAAGTCGCGACGAGGGCGGCTAAAGAGAAACTCTGGTTGTGGCCGCTCTCGCCCAGCTACGTGAGCGCACCGCCCAAGCAAGGATTCATTCTGGGATTTGGAAGCACACCGGCGAACCAGATGCGACAGTCTGTCTGCCACCTCCGGAGATTGCTCACACCTTCTTGAGTCAGGCAAATGGCAGGTAATTCTTCAGGTCAAGCCACGGCGGCTCGATGCCCTGGGTGCGCAGGAGGACCGCGATCTGCGCCGTGTGCCGCATCTCATGAATCATGACGTGCCACAGCAGGCCATCCACCGTGTACCGCTCCTCTGGCGCGTCGTGCACAATCACAATCCGTTTCAACTCATCGTCGGTCAGCGTGGCAAGGTAGGCGAGTGTGCTCTGCTCCACGGAGCGCCAGTAGCTCAGCAGGGTTTCGAGCGAGAAACCCGCATAGGCCGGCTGCCACGTTGGGACACCCTCGAACGCCGGAATAGAATCCACCACTGGCTGGTCGCGCAAGATGTCCTCGTGAAGCCAGCAGTCTTCCACGACGGCAGTGTGAAAGACGAGGTCTTTGATGCAGTGAAGCCGCGCGCCGTCCAACAGCGGCCGCGATAAGATTTCGTCCGGCACCCGCTCCAACGTGGCCCACAAGTCGCGACGGGCGCGAACGAGGTAGTCATAGGTTTCAGGAATGTTCATTGTTCCTTCCATTCGGCTAGACGTTGAGACGATTTGCTGCGGCGACACGCCCGTACCATAGGCCTGAATCTTTGATGGTGCGTTTCTGGCTGCGAAAATCCACGTAAGTAAGCCCATATCGTTGCGTGTAACCGTCGGCCCACTCGAAGTTATCGACCAGGCTCCAGGCGTGGTAGGCGCGGACCTTGGCGCCGTCGGCGACGGCGCGGGCGAGCTCGGCGAGTATCTGCCGGTGAAAGGAAATCCTGCGGGAATCGGGAACGCGGCCGCTATCGTCTGGACTATCGAGGTAGCAGCAACCGTTTTCGCTGATCTCGATCATGGGGTAGTTGTATTCTTTGGAGATTTGCGTCACTAAGTCATAGATGCCGCGCGGCCAGATTTCGAGGCCAGCTTCGGTGAGCGGGCCTTCCGTTGGCATCTCGACGTGAATCTGGGTGAGCGGATCGCGGGCGCCTCCTTCGCCTTCGGTTTCGGTTCCGAAGTGCCCCGAAGTACCCGACGCCGCGGTGCCACTGGCTTCGGAGACGATGCGGCGGGTGTAGTAATGAAAGCCGATCCAATCCAGCGACACCTTCATGATCTTGTCGTCGCCGGGTTTGAATCCCATAGCTTCGTACGGGATTTTGCCGACAAATGCTTTCGGATATTCACCACGCATCGCGGTGTTGAGGAAGTAGAGATTGTTCATCGCGTTGTAGCGAGCGGTCGCGGCGATATCCGCCTCGCTGTTGGTTTTCGGATAGGCCGGGGCCATGCCGTAAGCGCTTCCCACCGTCGCTTTTGACGATGCAGCCTTGATCGATCGGAATGCCTCGCCCTGGGCCAAGTTGACGGTGTGGGCGGCCTTGAGGAATTCGTTGAAGCTCGACCGGGCAGGAGGAAAGACTCCGACACCGTAGCCGAGGTAGGTGAACGTCCACGGCATGTTGAATGGGGCCCAGACAGTGATGCGGTCACCGAGGTTCTTGGCCAAGATTCCAGCGTAATCGGCATAGTAACCGGCGAGATCACGGTTCGGCCAGCCTCCGCGATCTTCGAGGGCTTGCGGCAGGTCCCAGTGATAGATGGTGCAGAAGGGGCGGATGTTGGCTTCGAGTATCGCGTTGACCAGACGGCTGTAGTGGTCAATTCCCTTTTGATTGACGGCGCCGGTACCGGAGGGTTGAATTCGCGACCAGGAGGTTGAGAAGCGATAGCTTTTCTGATTGAGGCGCTTGAGGATCGCGATGTCCTCTTTGAAGCGGTGGTATTGATCGCAGGTCACGTCTGCTGTGGCCGCACCTTTGATCTTGCCTACGGTGTGGGCAAAACGGTCCCAGTTGGATTCGCCCTTGCCGTCTTCATTCCATGCGCCCTCGACCTGGTAGGCGGCCGAGGCCATGCCCCACAGGAAGCCGTCGGGAAAGCGCGCGCCGTCAATCTCCGACTGCGAGATGGAACCGGGGATTTGTTCCTGCGGCAACATGGACATTGCCGCTGGGGCGGTTCGAGGAAGCAAAGCACTGGCAGCTCCAGCAACAAGCGAGTCTCTGACAAACTCCCGGCGATTCATCTCCAAGACACCTCGGCCTACGGTATCGCCCGGGTCGCATCGCTGTCAACCGCGTTTATATCGGTTTAGATCGATGTGAGGTGCACCGAGCCGTCGCTGGTGTGAATGGTGAAGAGCGCGCCTCCGGCGTTGAGCTTGCCTTTGATCGAGTTCCCCGAGCCACCGTGAAATCCGTCCAGAGTGAGCGGCAGGTCGGAATCGATCTTGCCATCGGAGGAGGATATGTCGAGATTGGCGGAGAGGTCCTTGGGCAGGCGAACGGTAATACTGCCGTCGGAGCTGTGGAGGGTTGAGTCGGCCTTGAGGATGGTGCCGCTGGCGAGCTCGAGGGTGAGCGACCCGTCACTGGTACGGATGTTCAGACTGTCAAGCTTCCCAGAGACGTTGAGGTTGCCGTCGGAGGTATGCGCATCGAGAGTGCCGGCGATGTTGCGCAGATCGACGCTGCCGTCGCTGGATTGGACCGTCAGCGTGCCCGTAACATCGGCGATCGTCTGGTGGCCGTCGGCGGAATGGAGGCTGATCGGGCCCCTGAGTCCAGAGGCGTTGAGGTTACCGTCCGCGGTTTCCGCGTGGAGGGAAAGGTTGGCCGGGGTCTCGACCTGCACCGACACAGAGCTGTGCGGATTCCAATTCACGCTGAAGTGCAATCCGACGTGCACCTTCTCCTTGAGGGAAAAATGAATCGTGTTGCCGGACTGGTCTTCTTCGAGGCGGTAGTCGCTGAGTTTGCGGTTCGTCGCGTTGACCTGGATCTTGACCGTCCGGCAATCTCCGCAGGAAGTGATGGTGAGGTTGCTGTCGCCGGTGGTGAGGACGAGCGTGGGCTGGGCGGAGATGGTGTAGGTCTTGTCCCAGTGGCTATCAGTTTGCGCGGAGGCTGTTAGGACAACTACGGTGATCGCAGCTAGAGATGCGGTTTGGGCGAGGAATTTCATCGGGCGCTCCTGTTGAGAAATGGTACGCTCGCCGGCGATTGTTCGTTCCCTGTTTCTTGTGCGTAACGAGCCACGGGTTGGCAGCGGCGCCGCCGAATTGAGTTCGTGTAATATCAGCACGGAATGCACACTTTCGATCAGCTCCTGAATGAGCGGGCAAATGCGCTCACACTTTCAAGAACGCAATTGGAGCGCGTAAACAGGAGTTGTCGCGAAATTGCAGGTTGGTTTCGCGAAGGGCGTTTCGGCGGCGACAGTTTATCCATATACATGCAGGGTTCCATCCGGCTGCGAACTTCAATAACGCCCAAGCGAGGAGGCGGTTTTGATGCCGACATGGTGGTCGAGCTTGGACCGCCAGAGGCTTGGAGTTCTTCGCCATCTGCGACCTTCGAGGCAATCGGAAGCCATCTCAAGGGCCTGCCAAACTACGGCGGCCTCATTCAACGGAAGAAGCGATGTTGGGCGCTTGTATATGATTCGCAGTACCACGTCGATATAACGCCGGCGATCAAGGATCCTGCAAAGGGAAAATCGTCGATTCTGGTGTTCGATGAGCCGACCAAGTCTTGGAGAAGCTCCGACCCATTGGGTTTTGCGGCATGGTTTCATCAACGGGCCTCTCTTGCGGGCGCAGCCAGCGAAAACGCAGAGCCCGGAGGCTGCGCAGACTTTTGTGTGGACCCGCTGACAGCCGAAGACTGGCTCGACGGATATCACCATAACCAACCTCTTGCCCGGACTGTTCAACTGCTGAAGCGGTGCCGTGACCTTTACTTTGAACCTGCAGAAGCTCCCAACTCCATGGTACTGACAACGCTTGCAGGCAGATTTTACGCAGGTGAGCAAACTGTCTCCGAGTCGCTTTGTCAGGTGGTACAACGGATGGCAAGGTATTTCTCGGAAGGAGATCGTCCCCAGGAGATTGTCAATCCAACAAATGACAGCGAGGTGCTGTCTGAAAACTGGATTATTAACGCCAGAGCCAGGCAATCGTTTCTAACGTTTATCAAGGAAACCGAAGCCCTGTTGTCAAGGGCTGTTAGCGCCAACACGGAACAGCAAATGGCAACCTATATCTACCAGATATTCAAGGACGGGTGAAGGGCATCTATGGAGTGCTCGTCATGAGCCATTTTCGAATTCTTAGCTTAGATGGAGGCGGCATCAAGGGAGTGTTCACTGCCTCGGTGATCGCTAACCTTGAAAAGATGCATGGTTCACCTCTGGCGCAATACTTTGATTTAATCACTGGAACCTCAACCGGCGGTATCATCGCTTTGGCTTTGGGCATCGGCTTGAGTGGCGATGAGATTCTCAGATTTTATACCGAAAAGGGACCCGAAATATTTCCCAGCACGGGGATAAATCAGCGTCTTCGTAAATCAGTTCGACATTTAATCAGGCCGAAACACTCAAGTGCCGTGCTGAGAAAGCATTTGGTTGACGTCTTTGGAACGACGGTTCTAGGCCAATCCTGCTCGCGCCTCGTGATTCCCTGTTTCGATTGTAATGCCGGACGGGTACAGCTATTTAAAACAGCCCACCATCCAAGGTTCGTCCAGGATTACAAGATGCCGGCGGTTGACGTTGCGTTGGCGACGTCGGCAGCTCCGACATATTTCTCTGTATTCACTGCGAGGGATGGGCAAAGTTTCTTGGACGGTGGCGTTTGGGCCAATTGCCCAGTCTTAGTCGGCCTTCTTGAGTCAATATTCATTCTCCAGGCAAAACCGACAGATATCGATGTGTTGAGTGTCGGGACTACCGAGGTACCTTTCGACGTAGTCGGCCAAAGACGTGCTGGCGGACTACTCTCATGGGGAAGCACCATGGTGTCACTGCTATTTCAGGCTCAGATTGATGCCGCGATTGCACAGGCTCAGATCGTGACTGGCCGCAGACTGATGCGCATCGATGCGGTCGCCCGCGAAGGGAGATTTCGGCTTGATGACGCGCGTCAGATTGCAGAACTGTCGGGTCTCGGGGCATACCACGCCAAACAGATGTTCGACCAGGTCGTTGAGCGATTCCTAGATACTCCGGCTGATCACTTCATTCCAGATCACAAGATCTAATCCCGGTGGCGTCGCCCAGTTCAAAGTTGGTGTTGGCTGAGAGGATATGCCGCCGGCCTCGTCACTGCGAGGATCTGTCTGGGCAAGAGCGGTGAGACCAGGAGAGGTGTGGAGAATTGGCGAGTTTTGTAAGGCTCTTGAAGTGATTCGTAATTGTGACGAACGGTACGAGTAGGAGAGCGGTTGGGGCCCCTTACCGCAGCGGAGGTTAGGTCGTTTCGGGGCTGATAAAATCAAGCTACCAGATGAAGTGTCCTTATTGCGGCTTTGCGCAAGATCGTGTGGTGGACTCGCGGGAGAGCAAGGAGGCGGATTCGATTCGCCGGCGGCGCGAATGCGAGGGCTGCCAGAAGCGGTTTACCACCTACGAACGCATCGACGAAATCCCCTACATGGTAGTGAAGAAGGACGGACGCCGGGAGCGGTTTGACCGGCAGAAGGTGCTCTCCGGGCTGCTGCAGGCGTGCCAGAAGCGTCCCGTCTCGGCGGGCAAGCTGGAGGCAATCGTCGACGAGACGGAGACTCGCTTGATGGACGCTCCGGAGCGAGAGCTGACGACAAGCGAGATAGGGGAGCTGATCATGACCCGGCTGAAGGGGCTGGATACGGTAGCTTACATCCGCTTTGCGAGCGTTTACCGGGATTTCAAGGATGTGCGCGAATTTAAAGAAGAGCTGGAGCAGCTTTTAAGTCACAAGAACAAGGACTAGTTGTCAGTCAGGTGTTAGGGGGAGCAAAGACTCCGCAGCGGACAACTGTGGACTAACAACTGAGAACTGCCTTTTTGAAAGCGAGATTCGATGAGCAAGCTACGCACACATGCGGTGACGCTGATTCCCGGGGACGGGATTGGGCCGGAGGTGACGGACGCGGTAGTCCGCATATTGGAAGCAGCGGGCGCGGCGACGGGGGTGAAGTTTGCCTGGGAGCGATTTGCCGCCGGAGCCGAGGCTTTCGCCAAGCAGGGTGAATACATTCCGAAAGAGCTCTCGGAGTCGATCGAGCGGACGAAGGTAGGATTGAAAGGGCCAGTTACGACGCCGATCGGCGGCGGCTTTGCCTCCATCAACGTGACGTTGCGCAAGCAGTTTGATCTTTACGCGAACTTCCGTCCGATCAAGAACCTTCCCGGACTGGAAACCAAATATCCCGGCGTCGACCTCATCATCGTCCGGGAAAACACCGAAGGGCTCTATGTCGGCCTTGAGCATGAGGTCGTGCCCGGTGTGATCGAGTCGCTCAAGATCGTCACGGCCAAGGCCTCAACGCGCATCGCGAGGTGGGCCTTCGAATACGCGCGCAAGCACAAGCGGCGGAAAATCCACGCCATCCATAAAGCCAACATCATGAAGATGTCTGACGGCCTGACGTTGAAGTGTACCCGGGAGGTCGCGAAGGAATATCCCGAGATAACCTACGGCGAGCACATCGTCGACAACGCCTGCATGCAGCTGGTGATGAATCCCTATCAATACGACACGTTGGTGATGGAAAACCTCTACGGAGACATTGTCAGCGATCTTTGTTCGGGCCTCATCGGCGGGCTAGGGCTGGTTCCGGGCGCGAACATCGGCGACCACGCCGCCATCTTCGAGGCGGTGCACGGTTCGGCTCCGGACATTGCGGGGAAGGACATTGCGAACCCCACCGCCCTGCTGCAGTCGGCGGTGTTGATGCTGCGGCATATCGAGGAAGATACAACGGCCGATCTTGTGCAGAAGGCGCTCGAAAAGGTATATGTCGAGGCAAAGAGTCTGACTCGAGACGTGCATGGGACGAGCGGGACGAAGGCCTTTGCAGATGCGGTCTTGGCGGCGACGCAATAGGGAGTTCCGTCAGCGCCGAATGTAGAGTCCGTGTGTAACGCCGCCTTCGGAATCAAAGCATTTCTCGATCTTTCGGTATAGCAATTCGTCGCCACGCTCAAAATATCGGAACAAAGCGTATGCAATGAGATCCGCAAGTTGCAAAGAGCGGGAAGCTTTTGAGTCGAGGAATACCGGCACTTCTGCGTAGTTGCGAGTTCGGCCCCAAGTGTGGCCCTCATACTTGAAGTCACGAGCCAACGATTGGATGCGCCGTTCGGTCGACGATTTGTCGAAGATTATCAAACCCCGCTCGGGATGATGTCTGGTTCGATATAGGCGTGCGAGGAAGTGATCGAAGCGGCTACAAATCTGCTCAAAGGCCAGTTCCGCGACATCTTCGCCCGCAACTGCGGCTTTTCTAATTACCGCCCCGAATAATCTAAGTTCCTGCGGGTGACGCGCGCAGACGCAAGTCGTGAGAGCATCGCACATTGCTTGCAGGCGGTCTGCGTAAGGATGCTGTTCCCACCCCTCATGGCCATACCGCATAGGTGACCCGTGAAACTCTAACGCGTGCGGATCAACTGGAGCGAAGCGGCGAGCTATGTGATTGAGTTCTTGTTCGATCCAGTGGCCAGTGCGTTCAAAAATAGCAACGCCCGCGAGGACAAAGAACGCCTGATTCGGATCGGCAATCGAGCCCGCTTCATCGGTATAGAGTAGGAACATGGATGCAAAGAAAAGTGAAGGGCCGCTTTTCAGCGGCCCTAATGTGAAGGACGGGAGGATCAAACGTCCTAAGCCCCCTATGTGGCAGGAGCATACCCGACCTGCCAATAGAATACACACATACAACGAAAAAGTGAATTTTATCAAGGTAGGCGTCATAGGCCAGGCGGCTCCATACCGCCTCGGCCGCGTCGACCAGGTCCATCCTGCCGCACGGACTCAACGCTGAGTCTCTGCCAAATGGACCGTCCGAACCGTGTCGTCAAACAGCACAGTTGTCGATGGGAAACACTAAAGTGTCAACGCCCACGCAACAAGAGTATTGACAATGCAACCCTCGTGGCCTTCCACTGGTTAGCTTGGACTCATATCTGCAGAAATCTCAGACCGGCTATCTGGTCTGCCGCGACCGGTTGAACCTTGACCCACACACGCCGCGACTTATCCCGCCTGCCTAAGGAAACAATGATGAACACCCTATTGAAGTTGTCGGCTCGTGTCCTGAAATCCCCGCTAGCTGGGGACCGTTCGTTGTCCGATCATTGCCGCTCGCTGTCGAGCCTTCCGCTAAAAATGGCGGCTGCCGCTTTTCTGGCGGGCGCTTGCGCGGCGTGGAGCGTCCCGACTGCTTCGGCCCAGATAACCTTCGCCGGCGCACAAGTTACCCTTAGCACCAGCTTTACATCCCCCGCTGGCATCGCATTGGACGCGAGCGGAAACCTCTTTGTCTCCGATAGCAATGCCAACACCATAACGGAACTATTGGCGGCTGACGGATATACCACGGCCAACATCCTGGCCGGCTCCTACACGGCCAACGGCGGGTTTTCTACTCCCACTGGAATTGCGGTCGACACGACAGGGAATGTCTTCGTTGCCGATCTCGGCCATGCAGCGGTCAAGGAGATACTGGCGGCAGGCGGATATGCCACCGTCAACACTCTCGGTAGCGGCTTCACCCAACCCACTCATGTCGCAGTGGACATGAGTGAAAACGTCTTCGTCTCCGACATTGGCAATTCTGCAATCGAGGAGATCGTTGCGGCAGGCGGATACACCACTGTTAACACCTTAGTCAGCACCTCCTCTCCCGGAAGTGTGGTTGTGGATGGGAGCGGCAACGTCTTCTTCTCCGACATCGGCGATTCTGCCGTCCAGGAAGTCAGAGAGATATTGGCTGCCGGAGGCTACACCACGGTCAACACCCTGGCCAGCACCTACACCACGAACGGTGGATTCAATCTGATCGAGGTCCTGGCGCTGGACAGTAAAGGGAATGTTTTCGTCGGCGACGCCGGCAGCAGCAATGCCACGGTCGACTCCAACGACGGCTCGGTCAAGGAGATTCTGGCAGCGGGCGGGTACGCCACTGTAAACACCGTGGCTAGCGGTTTGGTTGTCCCCACCGCCGTTGCAACGGACGGAAAAGGGAATCTCTTTTATAACCAATTTTCGAGCGGGAACGTGCTCGAGTTAGAGACGGAGAATGTCAACTTCGGCAATGTCAACGTCTGCCCCGCCGGCCAAACAACCCCCGCGCCTTGCAGCAATACGATGACCCTGACCTACAGCGTCACCGCTGGGACCACCATCGGTAGCATCAATGTCCTGACTCTGGGCGCTCCTAACCTCGACTTCCAGCCCCAGGCTAGCGACACCAGCACCACTCTCTGCGCACCACAGACTTACCCTTCCGCGACCACTTGCACGGTGGACGTGACCTTCGCTCCCCTCGCCCCCGGCACCCGCAGCGGCGCAGTCGAGATCCTCGACGGCAGCGGGAACGTACTCGCGGCAACCAACATCAACGGGACGGGAACCGCTCCAGCGATCGCATTCAGCCCGGCCGGCCAGCTTTCCCTGGTCGGTGGCACTGGGTTCGCCTTCGGTCAGCCCGCGGGGGTGGCGCTAGATGGAAGCGCCAACCTCTTCGTCGCCGATTTTAAAAACAATGCAGTGTATGAGATGCTCGCCGCAGGCGGATACACGACCGTCAAGAACCTTTCCGGCTCTCCGGATGCAACCTTCGGCGGACCTGCGGGTGTAGCAGTGGACGGTGCCGGGAACGTCTTCGTCGCCGATTTCAACCATCAAGCCGTGTATGAAATGCTGGCCGCGAGCGGATACACCACCGTGGATACGCTCGGCGGCAATTTCGCCTTCGGCCGGCCCAGCGACGTGGCTCTGGACGCCATCGGGAACGTCTTCGTCGCCGACGCCGACAGCGCAGTCTATGAGATTCTGGCCGCGGGCGGATACATGACCGTCCTCAAGTTGGCCAGCGGCTTCAGCTTCGGCCAGCCCAGCGGCTTGACGGTGGACGGCAGCGGAAATGTCTTCGTGAGCGATGTCGCCAAGGTGGCAGTGTATGAGATTCTGGCTGCCGGCGGCTACACCACCGTGAATCAGCTCGCCAGCAGCTTCGGATTCAAGAACGTTCTTGGCGTCGCGGTGGACGCAGGCGGGAACGTCTTCGTCGCCGACGGCGATTTCACCAACATATTCGAGGTTCTCGCGACGAGCGGTTACACCACGGTCCTGCCCCTTGGCAGCGGCTTCGGTTCGCCCCAGAACGTAATCGTTGACGCCAGCGGGAACGTCTACGTCCCTGACGCCGGCGCCACGGGTACCGTGCCCCCGGCAATCCAGGTAGTACAGCGCTCTCTACCTCCGGCTTTAAGCTTCGAGACCACGAACCGGGGCCGCACCAGCTTCGACAGTCCCAAGTCGGTCCAGTTTGAAAACGTCGGCAACCAGCTGCTCTCGGGCACCGGGACGCTCAGCGATACCATCGACTTCACCGTAGTCGCAGGCTCGGACGTTGTCCCGGACTGCGATGGAATCCTCTCCCTCAACCCCGGCGCACTGTGCAACATCAGCTTTAGCTTCACTCCGCAGTCACTGGGCTTGCTGAGCTCCACGCTCACCCTCTCCGACAATGTGTTGAATGGCAATCCAGCAATCCAGACGGTCCCGCTCAGCGGCACAGGCCAAATCCCCCGGGCACAGATCGGCGGCCTCAGCCCGAATTACGGAGCTCCAGCGGCCCTGATCAGGATTTCAGGAGTGGACTTCGGCGCGACCCAGGGCAATGGCAGCGTGACCGTCGGTGGTGCTCCGTCCCATGTCGTTTCATGGTCGGACACCTTGATCTTCATCCAGGTGCCAAGCAAGGCCACCACCGGCAACATCGTCGTCATCGCACGCGGAGTATCCAGCAACGGCGCCGCCTTCACTTTCTATCCCTACCCTGCCATCACTGGCTTCTCGCCCACCAGCGGTCCCGTTGGCACTCTGGTGACTATCACCGGATCTGGCCTCCTTGATGGGGGCAATAACGCAGTCGTCACCTTCAACGGAACTCCCGCGGTCATCTCCAGCGACGTCGCCGGCAGCATCCAGGCCGCCGTGCCGACCGGCGCTACCAGCGGACCGATCAGCGTCTTCGTCAACGGCGTCACTGTGAAGAGCACCAGCAGCTTCACCGTAACGAGTTCGCTGCTCAACATCAGCGGCATCAGCCCCAATTACGGAGCTCCGGCGGCCCTGATCAAGATTGCCGGAACGGGCTTTGGAGCGACGCAGGGCACCGGCAGCGTGACCGTCGGTGGCGCTCCGTCCCATGTCGTTTCATGGTCGGACACCCTGATCTCGATTCAGGTGCCGAGCAAGGCCACCACTGGCAACATCGTCGTCATCGTGAGCGGAGTATCCAGCAACGGAGCCCCCTTCACCTTCTATCCCTACCCTGCCCTCACCGGCTTCTCGCCCACCAGCGGTCCCGTTGGCACTCTGGTGACTATCACCGGCACTGGCCTCCTCGATGGCGGCAATAACGCAAGCGTCACCTTCAACGGAACTCCGGCGGCCATCTCCAGCGACACCGCCACCAGTATCCAGGCCGCCGTGCCGACCGGCGCTACCAGCGGACCGATCAGCGTCTTCGTCAACGGCGTCACCGTGAAAACCACTAGCAGCTTCACCGTAACGAGTTCGCTGCTCAACATCAGCGGCATTAGCCCCAATTACGGAGCTCCGGCAGCCCTGATCAAGATTTCAGGAACTGGCTTTGGGGCGACCCAGGGCAATGGCAGCGTGACCGTCGGTGGCGCTCCGTCCCATATCGTCTCCTGGTCGAACATCTTGATCTCCATTCAGGTGCCGAGCAACGCCGCTACCGGCAATATCGTCGTCATCTCGGGAGGGGTTTCCAGCAACGGCGTGCCCTTCACTTTCTATCCTTACCCCGGCATCACCGGTTTCTCGCCCACCAGCGGTCCGGTCGGCACTCTGGTGACTATCACCGGCAATGGCCTCCTCGATGGCGGCAATAACGCAAGCGTCACCTTCAACGGAACTCCGGCCGTCATCTCCAGCGATACAGCGGGCAGCATCCAGGCCACCGTGCCGACCGGCGCTACCAGTGGACCGATCAGCGTTTTCGTTAACGGCATCACCGTGAAAAGTACCAGCACCTTCACCGTGACCGTACCGCAAATCAGCATGCTCAACCCCAGCTATGGCGCACCCGCTTCTCTGATCGACATTACCGGAACCACCTTCGGCGCGACCCAGGGCAACAGCTCTGTCACCATCAACGGCGCACTCTGCGGGGTAACCGCCTGGTCGGATACCTCGATCACTATTCGTGTGCCATCCAATGCCTCGACCGGCAACCTGGTGGTCAGGGCCGGCGGAGCAATCAGCAACGGCGTGCCCTTCACTTTCTATGCCTACCCAGCCATCACCACCGTCTCGCCCGAAAGCGGAGCAGCCGGCACTCCAGTGACTATCACCGGTTCCAACCTCCTCGACGGCGGGAACAACGCGACCGTCACCTTCAACGGAACACCGGCAGCAATCGTCAGCGACACCAGCGGCAGCATCCAAGTCACCGTGCCAACCGGCGCCACCAGCGGTCGCTTGCTCGTCAGAGTCAACGGCGTAACCTTGATCGCCTCTAACAACTTCACCGTCACACCCTAGACCCAGCAGGGGTGGATCCATTGTTCCGTTGCCGACCCTGAACGACAGAACATCGTCGTTCAACGTTGGCTTGTAGCCTTGAGGTGCTCGCCGACTCTACTTTCCGACGCGAGCTGGAGTCGCCCAACCTAATCAAGCCCCGTGGCCAGAACCCTCCCGCCCTCTATAATCTCCAAGATGCGCAAGAAGAAACGCGCACGGGAAGAAGATCAACGCACTTATGTCCACGTCGGAAGTCTCAATCAATCCAACAAAGGTCGCCTTGGTTACCGGAGCATCCCAGGGCATCGGCCGCGCCGTCGCTCTCCGGTTCGCGCAAGACGGATTCAGCGTCGCCCTCGCTGCGCGCAACGAAGACAAGCTCAAGCAAGTCGCCGCAGAAATCGCCGCCGCTGGCGGCCACGCCGAGATCTTTGCCCTCGACGTCTCCCATGAGGAATCGATCAAGGCCACGGCAAAAGCCGTCCTGGCGCATTTCGGCAAATTGGACGTTCTTATCAATAACGCCGGAATCACCCGCGACAACCTGTTGTTACGCATGAAGCGTGCCGACTGGGACGACGTTCTGCAAACCAATCTCACCGGCGCCTTTCTGCTCACTCAGGCGCTCATGGGCTCGATGATCAAGGCCCGCTACGGCCGGATCATCAACATCTCCAGCGTCGTTGGCCGCACCGGCCAGGCCGGGCAGGCCAACTATGCGGCCAGCAAAGCCGGACTCATAGGCTTCACCAAATCGCTCGCCCGCGAACTCGCCTCGCGCGGAGTCACCGCCAACGTCGTCGCTCCCGGCTATATCGAAAGCCCGATGACTGCGGTCCTCGATGAGAAGCAGAACGCGACGATCCTCAGCCACATCCCGCTGGGACGCATCGGCAGCGACGCCGACGTCGCTCACGCCGTCGCTTTCCTCGCCTCGGACGGTGCGGGCTACATCACCGGCCACGTCCTCGACGTGAACGGCGGCATGTACATGGGCTAATCGGCCGGCCTGTACACTGAGGAAGCTGGCCTCATTCCCGCGCCGGAGAACACTATTGCGCTTTGTCATCTTCCTTCTTGCTGTCTGTGGCGTCGTCGTCTCCGGCCTCGCCTTGCATGTCCATTTTTCCACCGACGTGCAACCATGCAGCATCAACGAAAAATGGGACTGCGGGATCGTCAATCACAGCCGATTTGCCGAGATCGCTCACGTGCCGGTCGCCGCCATCGGCATCGCCGGTTACGCCCTGCTCGGCGTTCTCGCCCTCTTCCGCCGACGCCGCACTCTGCTCGCGGCCACGCTGATCGGCTTTGCTTTCTCTCTCTACCTCACCCACATCGAGGCCCACCTCCTGCAGGTGTGGTGCCTCTACTGCGTTATTTCGCAAGGGATTATCGCGTTGATAACCTTACTCGCCATCGCCAACCTGTTCCTGTCCGTTGAAAATTAGGCTTCCGCGATTCAAATCGCTCGAAGCCAGGTCATGCTCGAGTCGGCTGCATGATCGGTGGAACCAGGCTGGATTCCCTTCGATTTTCCCCGCTTGTGTTCGCCCGGCATTTCGCGCAACATCCAATGCAGTGGAGGCGCCAATCTATGAACTTCAGGGCAGGTTCCCGGCGTCGATTGCCGGAAGAAAAGCAAGCTGGCAGTTTGCTAACTCGAGAATCGGGTCGGCTGGCTAATCGGTTTCAGCTCAATCCAGAGGTCTGTCCGGTTCTTTTTTACATGCTGCTTGAATCGACAACACACCGCATTTCGATTCGATGTGTTGTCTGGTCGCGGCGATGATGCCCATTGGTCGTCCAAAATCGCTTGAATCTTTCACTTCGTGAAAATATTTCTTGCTTTAAGTACTTTCGACGTGTTAACCATACTGCCAATACTTCATCGCACGTTACTATCAAGTACGATGTGCTGCCTAAAGAGATTCACCAGCAAGAATGTGTGGACGGAAGGCCACAATAAAAAACTATGAAAATCGGTACAACGATTCGCGGTTACCGCTTGCAGAAAGGTCTGTCACAGGGAGATGTAGAAAAGCGCACCGGCCTGTTGCGCTGCTATCTGTCCCGCGTGGAAAACGGCCACACCGTGCCCTCGCTGGATACTCTCGCCAAAATAGCCCAGGCTCTCGACCTCCCCCTTGCTCAGTTTTTTGCTGAAGACAGCCTGGGGCGGGAGATCAACACCCACAAGCTCACTGACGAGGAGCTTCGCTTTCTCACCCAGATTCGGCGTTACTCGACAAGCCTGAATGACAGCGATCGCAAACTCCTCCTGGCCATGGTCAAGAAGTTTGCGACGGCTGCGGTTCGCTGACCTCGAACGTTAGGCATTTTCATCGATTGCGCCCCGAACAGGCTCACGGGGCGCACCCTCCCGCGTGCGCCAACGCTATCCTCTAACAAGCACCAGGGCTATTTCGCTACGCTGGACGGGCATAGCTGAAGATCCCATAGGCAAGCAGCGCCAGCAATAACGTCGCGCCGCCGAAGGCGATCCATTGCTTGCGGACGAACTCCGCTCTCGGCGCCCCAATTCTGGGGACCAATGGCACCCCGATTGCCAGGCCGCTCAGGAAGCCGCCCAAGTGGGCCATCTGGTCGATGCGAATGATCGACGGTATGAGCAGCGTCCCGGCTCCGAGCACGAAGTTCAGCACCGCAAAGTAAATCACGCTGCGGCGCAGCTTCTTCAACTCAAACTCCGGTACCGGCAGCAGCTTCGATTTCAGCAGCACAATCAGAACTCCGGCCAGACCGAAGATCGCGCCCGAAGCGCCCGCTCCAACTATGCCATTTGGTTCGCCCGGGTAGCCCGGATTCATCGTGATGCTGAGCAGGTTTCCGGCGATCCCGGTCAGCAGGTAAACCAGCACTGTTCCAGCTGCGCCCAGCAGCGGCTCGCCCAACAGCCCCAGGTTCCACAGGCACCACATGTTGGTCGCCAGATGAATGACCCCAACATGCACAAAGGTCGAGGTCGAAAGCCGCCACCACTGGCCGCTCTGCAGTACCAGGCCGCCATTGTCCGCGCCCCAGCTCAAGAGTTGATTTGACGTTGGACCGGTCGTTGAAACCCCGCTGAATGACATCAGCAGAAAAACGGCGACGTTGATTCCGACCAGAAGATAAGTCGCAGGCGCAACCGCCCACTTCCCGCGCGATCGCGCTGCCGGCCCATCGGAAGACCGGACCGCGCCGTTCGCGTCAAGTGGAGGAAGTATCTCCGGTCGCGCACTCACCGCGCGATCCTCCGGCAAGCTGTTCGGCCAATTGGAATCCATCTCTTGCTAGGCTACCCCAGTTCAGCTAGCCCTGTTAGGCTAACTTTGCTAAGTCCGGCTGACAATTGCTCCGGCTCTATCGCAATTGATTCACAACCGGCTCAGTTCGGCGCAATCAAAGGAGTTTTCGCTTGACCTCCACAACACCGACATCCGCACCAGCCCCAAGCATCGCCGCCGACGTGGACCCCGGACTGAAGAAAATCGCCCGCGCGCTGCTCAGCGTAACTGACAAAACAGGTCTCGTCGACTTCGCCCGCCAGCTCGCGACACACGGTGTCGAGCTCATCTCCACCGGCGGTACTGCCCGCGCTCTTCGGGAAGCCGGCCTCGCCGTGCTCGACATCTCCGAACTCACCGGCTTCCCCGAGATGCTCGACGGCCGCGTGAAGACCCTCCATCCCAAAGTCCACGGCGGTATCTTGCACGTTCGCGAGAACGCCGAACACCGCGCGGCGGTCGAGAGCCACGGCATCCAACCGATCGACATGGTTGTCGTCAACCTGTATGCCTTTGAAAAGACCGCCTCCCGCGCCGGCGCTACCTTCGCCGAGGTGATCGAAAACATCGACATTGGCGGCCCCTCGATGGTGCGCTCCGCAGCCAAGAACTTTGAAGACGTCGCCGTCGTCACCACGCCCAACGACTACCCCGCGCTCGCCGAGGAACTCCAGGCCAACGGCGGCTCACTCACGCGCGAAACTCGGTGGCGCCTCGCCAAGTCGGCCTTCGCACTCACCGCCGCCTATGACACGGCCATCGCCAACACCCTCGAGCAGCTCGCGGGCTCCGACGCCCACGCTCCACTCGGCTTCTACACGACCGCGGACGCACCATTCCCATCCACCCTGCGGCTCGCTTACCCACTCGCCATGCCGCTCCGCTACGGAGAAAACCCGCATCAGCGCGCCGCGCTCTACAACGATCAAACCGGCGCCGGAGTGGCCGGCGCCCGGCAAATTCAAGGCAAGGAACTCAGTTACAACAACCTGGTCGATCTCGACGCCTGTTGGGATCTGGGCCAGGAATTTGATCAAACTGCCGTCGCTATCATCAAGCACACCAACCCCTGCGGAACCGCAGTCGGCAAATCGGTCGTCGAGGCCTACAAGCTGGCGCTCGCCGCCGACCCGATCTCCGCGTTTGGCAGCGTCATCGGCATCAATCGCGAAGTTAACGCCGAAGCCGCCGAAGAAATCGCCAAGCTCTTCGTCGAAGCAGTCGCCGCACCGAGCTACACTCCGGAAGCACTCGCGCGTTTCGCCGCCAAGAAGAACCTGCGCCTCATCACCGTGAACCCCGGCAAGACCACCCGCGTCATCAAGCAGGTCTCGGGAGGCCTCCTGTTGCAAGATGCCGACAGCGCCTGCGTCTCCGCCAACGATTTGAAAGTAGTGACTGCCCGGAAGCCCACCAAAGCCGAAATCGAATCGCTTCTCTTCGCCTGGCGGGTCTGCAAGCACGTCAAGTCGAATGCCATCGTCTACGCGCGCGACGGCCAGACTCTGGGGGTGGGCGCCGGCCAGATGAGTCGCGTTGACTCGGCCAAATTCGGCGCCATGAAAGCCGTCCTTCCGCTCGCCAACTGCGTCGCGGCCTCGGACGCATTCTTCCCCTTCGCCGATGGTCTCGAAGCAGTCGCGGCAGCGGGAGCGACCGCCGTGATTCAGCCCGGAGGTTCGGTCCGCGACGAGGAGGTAATCGCAGCGGCCGACAAACTGGGCGTCGCAATGGTCTTCACCGGAATCCGCCACTTCCGCCACTGATTGCCGGCTAGAGCTTGTCTTTGCTTATGGAAAACTCCGACATTCGCCCCAGACTGATTATCGTATGCGGCTTACCCGGTTCCGGAAAGACCACCTATGCCGTGATGCTTGAACGCAGACTCCGCGCGATCCGTCTTTCACCCGACGAATGGATGAATGCCTTTTCGATCGACATTTACGACGAGGCGAGACGCGAGAAGATCGAGGCCCTGCAGTGGAAGTTCGCCCAGGAGCTTCTTTCGCATGGCCTTACCGTAATCATCGAATGGGGCACTTGGGCGCGATCTGAGCGGGACGCGCTGCGGCTCGGAGCCAGGGCATTCGGCGCTGCTGTCGAGTTGCACTATCTCTCTGCGCCAATTGATGTGCTTTTTGAAAGGATTCGAAATCGTGGAATGGAGCATCCGCACATCGAACGAGACGACTTATTGCGCTGGGCTCAGGTGTTCCAGGAACCGACACCTGAGGAGATTGCCCTCTTCGACGCCCCACCTGTTCGGGAATTCTGAGTTGCGCCGCTCGGGGATTGCTGCTGCCCCAATTCGCAGCATCAAACAGGACAGGAGCGAAAAAGAAGCCTGAATCAAGTTACAATCGTCTGATTAGGCAAGAGATCGTTGGACCGAGAAGATCATCCGCAGCGAAGCACAAAATTCCGTGTTGATACCATCTGCCGGTTCGATTCGAGGAGCCGAGCTTTTGAAAAAGACAGACAGCCAGGAAACTGCCATCATGATCACCGAACCACTGTTCCAACTGTTGACGCCTCAACCGATCCGCCGTTCCCGCTTACGCCTGAGCGCATTGCCATTGGTCTTTGCGGCGGGTGGAATGGCTCTGGCGCAGTCCGCCCCGGCGCCTTCCGGCACGACCCCTCCGGTTCCCGATCGCGCGGCAGCTTATTATCACTACGCCCTGGCCCACAGCTACGAGGAGATGGCCACCAATTACAACCTCAGTGAATACGCCACTCGCGCCGTCGAAGAGTACAAGCTCGCGCTGAACGCCGACCCAACCTCGCAGTTCCTTAACAACGGTCTCGCCGACCTCTATTTCAAGACCGGAAAAATCAAGGAAGCGATCGTCGCCGCCCAGGACCAGATCAAGAAGGACCCCAACAATCTTGAGGCCCATAAGCTCCTCGGCCGCATCTACCTGCGTTCGCTCGGCGACGGCCAGGCTGGCGGACCCTCTAGCCAGGTTCTGCAACTAGCCATCGACGAATACACCAAGATCGTCGCTCTGGAACCGGACAGCATCGAAGACCGCCTCCTGCTCGGCCAGCTTTACTCGGTAAATCATCAGAGCGCCAAGGCCGAAGACCAGTTCAAGGCGGCGCAGAAGATCGATCCCAGCTCGGAAGAAGTCGTCCTGAACCTCGCTCGTCTCTACAGCGAAGAAGGCGATACCCAGCGCGCGATCGACGTGCTGAGCGCCATTCCGGAAGACGACCAGACCCCGCGCACCGAGTTCGCGCTCGGCGGCGCTTACGACCAGATTAAAGAGCCGAAGAAGGCCATCGCGGCCTATCGCCGCGCCGTCGATCTCGACCCCTCGAACCTTGACGCCCAGCGCTCTCTCGCCCAGGCATTGCTCAACGACAACGATCTTGACAACGCCCTGGCCGCTTACAAGAGCCTCTCCAGTGCCGACCCGCAGGACGCCAACGCCTGGCTCCGCATCGCCGAGATTCAGCGCCGTCAAAGCAACTATGAAGAATCGCTCGCGTCACTGAAGAAGGCCAGATCGCTCTCTCAGGAGCCGCTACAGCTCACCGAGATCAGCTTTAATGAGTCGCTCGCCGATGAGGCCCTCGGCAAGCACGACGAAGCCACCGCCATCCTGCAGAAACTCGTCGATCAATCCGAACATTCGACTGGCCAATACTCCGAGTCGGAAAAGAACGCGCGCGCCTTCTTCCTCGATCGCCTCGCCGTCCTCTACCGCGAACAGAATAAGCCTCTCCAGGCCGTTGACGTTTACCACAAGATGTTGGAGCTCGGCGGTGAGTTTGTCGCAGAAGGCTATCAAGGCGAAGTCGATTCCTACCGCGAAGCCAAGCAGTACGACAAAGCCACCGCAGTCGCCCGCGAGGCCGCCGCCAAACTGCCGAAAGACCGCGATGTGACCCTGATGCTTGCCGGTCAGCTCGCCGATACCGGCAAGGCAGACGAAGGCATTGCGCTCGCCAAGTCTTTGCTCGCGACGCCTCCTGCGGCTACTGATCGGCCCGTCCATATTGCCCTGGCCAACATCTACATGCGCCTGAAGCGCTGGAATGAAGCCGGCGAGCAACTCGATTTGGCCGAACCACTCGCCACCAAGCAGGACGATAAAGTCTACGTCTATTTCCTCCGCGGCGCGCTCGCCGAGCATCAGAAGCACTACGATGATGCCGAGGAGCAATTCCGCAAGGTGCTCGCCATCGACCCCAACAACAGCATGACCCTGAACTATCTCGGCTACATGCAGGCCGATCGCGGCGTCAAGCTCGACGAAGCGCTCGCGATGATCCAGAAGGCCGTCAAGGAAGAGCCGCAGAACTATGCCTACCTCGACTCGCTCGGCTGGGCCTACTTCAAGCTCGGCCAGTATCAGCTCTCAGAGGACAACCTCCGCCGCGCCACCGAGCGCAACGCCTCGGATCCAACCGTCCACGACCATCTTGGCGATTTATACGAAAAGACCGGAAGGCTGAAATTAGCGGTCGCGCAATGGGAACAGTCCGTCTCTGAATACGACAAAACCATCGCTGCCGATGCCGACCCGCTGGACATCAGCAAGGTCCACAAGAAACTCGAAAACGCCTGGGTCAGGCTGGCCAAAGAAGACGCTTCGAACGGAACCGCCGCCAAGCGCCCATAGCTTCAGGCGTCGCTGAACCCGAGGGGTCCTAAACCGCCGAGGCTTCGTCCGATTCGACCCCCGGCCGCTCTTCAACCCATTCCGCCGGGAAGCTCTCGTTCAGCGTCTGCGCCATCGGCGTCTCGCAGTAAGGGCACAGAGCCGCCCCTTCGGAATTCAGCTTAGGATAACCATAGCCAAAGTTCTGATTTTGAAACCGCAACTTGCAAGATGGACAATAGTAGAGATAACGCTTCAAGCTAAGTACTCCAATCATTGCCGAAATCGACAACTGCTAGTCTAAACGGCAAATTCGTTTTCCAAGTTCCATTGTCCATGCAGGCCTCCCTCATCATCCTCGGCAGCGGCACCTCCATGGGAGTACCCACCCTTGGCTGCGACTGCCCCGTCTGCACGTCAACTGACCCAAGAGACATCCGCCTGCGACCTTCCGCCGCTGTTGTCTGGCCCACTCCCGGCAATGCCCATCACGTCATCATCGATACCGGCCCCGACTTTCGCGCCCAGGCCATCAATCACCGCATCGGCAGCGTCGACGCCGTGCTCTACACCCACTCCCACGCCGACCATATCCTTGGCATGGACGATCTGCGCCCACTCAGCTTCAAGAGCAAAGAGAAAATTCCACTCTACGCCGATGACACCACCGCCGGCGTCCTCGAGACAATCTTCGCCTATACCTTCTCTGAAGACTCTAAATACAAACTTCGCGCCCGCGTCCAGTTGAACCGGCTCAACGGCACAGACTCGGTCGAGATGTTCGGAGCAAAATTCCAGCGCATTCCCCTGCTTCACGGTCCCATGGAAACCGGAGGATACCGCATTGGCAATGCCGCCTATCTGACCGATATGAATGCGATTCCCGACTCCAGCCTTGCGCTCCTAGAAGGCGTCGAGGTCGTCGTCATCGACGCCCTTCGCGAACGCGCCCACCCCAGCCATGCCAACGTCGCGGAGGCCACCGCCTGGGTCGATAAAATAGGAGCGCGCCGCGCCTGGTTTACCCACATGTCGCACGAGATACTACACGCCGAAGTAGAAGCGACCCTGCCGCCCCACATCCGCCTCGCCTACGACGGCCTGGTAATCCCATTTGAGTTCTGAACCATGAACATCTTCCGTTCCCTCGACCACATCCCCGCAGACTTCGGCCCCACCGTCGCCAGTATCGGTAACTTCGACGGCGTCCATCGCGGCCACCAATGGCTGCTGGCCGAGATTCAAAACAGCGCGAGAGAACTCGGAGCCAAATCCGTCGCCGTCACCTTCGATCCTCACCCGTCGCGCGTCCTTCGACCCGAAGGAGCCGCCAAGCTCATCACCCCAATCCCCGAACGCCTGGAACTACTGCAGGCCTCCGGAATCGACGCCGTGCTCGTCCTTCCCTTCACCGACGAGCTCTGCAAGATGTCAGGACAAGCCTTCGTCACCGCAGTGCTACGCGACGGACTTCATGCCATCGAAGTTCACGAGGGAGACAACTTCCGCTTCGGCCACAAAGCGCAATGCCACGCCGCCGACCTGGTCGAGATGGGCCACGACCTCGGTTTTCGCGTACAGATATTCTCGCCGCGCTACCTTCGAGGAATCCAGATTAGCAGCAGCAAAATCCGCGAATTGATTCAGGCAGGAGACATGACCACCGCCCGCGCCTTGCTCGGCCGTCCCTTCAGCCTCCGCTCCACGCCTGCCTCAGGACGCGGCATCGGCAGCCGCCTCACCGTTCCCACCATCAACCTCGCGCCCTACACCGAACTGCTCCCCTCCAACGGCGTCTACGTTACCCAAATGAACGTCGCCGGAGAAGTCTTCAACGCCGTCACCAACGCCGGCAACCGCCCTACCTTCGGTGAAGACTCCTACGCAATCGAGACCTACCTCCTCGACTACGATCCAATCGTCGCGCCGCTGACCCTCACCGCCGAAACGCCCATCGAACTCACATTCCTCCACCGTCTCCGCGACGAGCGTAAGTTCGAGGCCCCCGATGCCCTCAAGGCCCAGATCATGCAGGATGTCGCGAAGGCAAGACGTTACCATCACCTTGTCGAGCTGTTCCTAAAAGGAAGGTCCGGCAGCTCAATGAGATTCACTACGCAAGGCCGCGCTTGAGTCACTCCGATCGCAGCGCCACCACGGGATCGATCGCCGCCGCCCGCCGCGCCGGCAGATAAGATGCCAGCATGGCAATGGCAAATAAAATCCCTGCAACCACCCCGAAGACAGTCAAATCCAAGGCCTTGACCCCATAGAGCGTACTCTGCATCGCGCGACCGACAAAAAATGCACCCCCAAGACCCACGACAAGGCCAACCAACGCCAATATTGATCCCTCGCGCACAATCAGACTGGAGATGTTGCCTTTGCTCGCGCCCAACGCAATGCGGACGCCAATCTCGCGCGTGCGCTGCGAAACCGCAAACGCCATCACCCCATAAATCCCAATCGCTGCCAGAACAATCGCGAGTCCGGCGAAACTGCCGAAGAGGGCCATCGCAAAGCGGTCTCCCGCAAGCACGTGATCTTTGACTTCATCGAGCGTGCGAGGTGTGGCTAATGCAATCTGAGCATCGACCGAGTGCACGGCTGCGGCGATTGTCTTGGTCATGGCCGCCGGATCTTCCGCTGTTCTGACTCCAATATTTACGCTTGGCAGTGGCGACTGCGAAAAGGGCACAATAACCTGCGGACTATCCTGCCGGAAGTCATAACGGACATTGTGAGAAACACCCACAATCTGCCATTCCACTGGCGGACCAGTCTTCTCAACTCCGGGGATGATCTGGTCGATGCTGAGTCGTTGTTTTAAGGGGTCAGTTCCCTTCAGATAGTGCCGAACCAGTTCCTCGTTGACAATCGCCACTCGCAAACTCGTCGCGGTGTCCTGGTCGTTAAATTCCCTTCCGCGCACGAGCTGTACCCCAAATGTCTTGAAGTAATCCGGTGTCACCCCGTCGAAGCCGGCATCGGGGCGCTGCGATGGTTCGGTGTACTTCTGCTCCCCGACAACCGTAAATCCCATACCATCGCTGTGGTACTGTAGCGGCATCCCGGTGACAACCGCAGCATGATCGACTCCCGGAGTGGACTTCAACGCAGCGAGAATCTGGCGATAATAGCTGTCCATCTCTTCGCCGGTGGCAAGCTTTCCGCGCGGCTGATTCAGGCCAAAGGTCAGCACATGGTCGGTGCGCACGCCAAGGTCGACTCGAGTCAGGTTCCAGAAGCTATGGATGGTGAGGCCCGCGCCGGCAAGCAACGCCAGTGCCAGAGCGAACTCGCCCACAACCAGGGTGCGCCGCAAGTTCTGGCTCCCCGAGCTTGCTCCTGACCTTCCGCCCTCCTTGAGCGCCTCCGCCGGATCGATGCGCGAGGCATACCAAGCCGGAGCACATCCAAAGAGCAGTCCCGCTAAAGTCGTGGCGGCCAGGGCAGCTAAGAGAACCGGCAAATCAAGGGAAAGATTCACCTCCGCAGGAAGAAGAGAATTCTCAGGCAGCACTATATTGATGCCCCGCAGCAGCGCTGCTCCGAGCAGCACGCCAAGACCGCCTCCCAGCACCGCAAGAACCAGGCTCTCCGTCAGTATCTGGCCAAATATCTGCCTGCGGGTCGCGCCCATCGATCCCCGTATCGCGACCTCACGTTGCCGCGACGCGCCCTTTGCCAACAGCAGGTTTGCGATATTGACGCAAGTGATGAGCAAGACAAATCCGACCGCCCCCAGCAGAAGCCAGAGATTCCGGATGGTATCAGGAGAAACAAAGTCATCTTTCAACGGCTCAACCGAAGCCCCCCAGCCTTTGTTCGATTTGGGATAAGCTGCCGCGACGTGAGCGGCCACCGACTCCATGTCGGCTTGAGCCTGGGCTATTGTCACCCCGGGTTTAAGCCGGGCCATCGCGATCATCCAGTGATAGTCGTGATTGATCTGTTCTGGACGAAAGGCCAGCGGGACGGTCAGCTCGGTCCCATAGTTGTCCCAGACTCCGGCAGGCGTAACCCCGACGACGGTATACGGCGACCCATCGATTTGCAGCGTTTTGCCAAGAATGTTTCGGTCCGCACCCAGCCGGTTCCATATCTTGTAAGTCATGATGACTTCGTGATCTCTGCCCGGAATACCTTCTTCCGGCAAAAAATCCCGGCCCATGAAGAGCGGAATCCCAAACAGCTTGAAGAAACCGGGCGTTGCCCGTCTGCCATCCACTTGTTCAGGCTGGTCGTGCGTCGAAAGATTGAAGCTGGCCCCTGTCGAGGCGACAATGTCCTGGAAGCTCTTGTTCTGCTGCTTCCAATCAAGAAAATCTCCTGCAGAGATGGAATTTCTTCCGTCGCCCGGCTTCGACCACACCATCACCAACTGGTCGGGCTGCGCATATGGCAAGGGCGCAATCAGCGTCTGGTAAACCACGGTATAAATGGCCGTCGTCGCTCCGATGCCAAGAGCCATGGTCGCCAACACCGCGATGGTCAGGCCGGAATTCTTACGCAACATCCGCAGGCTGAAACGGAGATTTCGCAGCAAAGCTCTCACATGCACCTCATCCAGGCCCGGCAGAACCCGGCAGCCCGTAGAGGGAAATACCAGCAATTCCTCCACCAACGAAAATTTGGATTAAACTTCACGGTTACTATAGCTTGCACAGAGGATGCTGAGACGAGATCGTCCGAAATCCGAAAACGGTGTGCGCTTTCGGACGCTCGCCTGGCACGAAACGCCGCACCCCACGAAACCCCTGCACTCTCGGTGCGACACGACGCCCACATCGACAATCTTAAGAAACAGCGAAAATGAGAACTCCCGGAGCTTGGCCGCTTTCCCCACCACCCTAACCTCGCGTCCCTTCGCAGACTCGACTAAACTATAGGAGACAGTGTTTGTCCGCGCTGACTGTGCGCAAATGGCTGCAAGCGCAGCCTAAGGAAGTACTCACGTGATCCAAAAAACACTCGCCAAGGTCTTCGGCACCAGCAATGACCGCGCCGTGAAGCGCCTGCTCCCGCTCGTCGAGACCATCCGCGCCTTCGAGCCGGAACTGCAGAAGCTTACCGATGAAGAACTTCGCGCCAAGACCGTGGACTTCAAGGCCCGCATTCAGGTCCAACTCGAGGGTCTGACCGACGAAGAGGAGTTCGTCGCCGCCGAAAAGGCCGCCCTCGACGAACTCCTCCCCGAGGCCTTCGCCGTCGTCCGCGAGGCAGGCAAGCGCATCGTCAACATGCGCCACTTCGACGTCCAGCTGATCGGCGGCACAGTGCTGCACCAGGGCAAGATCGCCGAAATGCGTACCGGCGAGGGCAAGACCCTCGTCGCCACCCTCGCCTGCTATCTCAACGCCCTCGCCGGCCACGGCGTCCACGTCGTCACCGTCAACGACTACCTCGCCAAGCGCGACGCCGAGTGGATGGGCAAGATCTACGAGTTCCTCGGCCTCACCGTCGGCGTCATCGTCCACGACCTCGACGACAACCAGCGCCGCCAGGCCTACGCCTCCGACATCACCTACGGCACCAATAACGAGTTCGGCTTCGACTACCTCCGCGACAACATGAAGTTCGACATCAAGGACTGTGTCCAGCGCGGCCACTACTTCGCTATCGTCGACGAAGTTGACTCCATTCTCATCGACGAGGCCCGTACTCCGCTCATCATCAGCGGCCCCACCGACCAGACCACCGACAAGTATCTCCGCGCGAATCAGATCATTCCCAAGCTCGTGCTCGGCGAAGAAATCGAGCAGGGCGAGACCAAGATCCTCACCGAAGACTACGTCGTCGATGAAAAGCACAAGGCCATCACCGTCACCGACGACGGCTGGGAAAAAGTCGAAGGCTTGCTTGGCATCGGCAACATCGCCGATGTCGAAAACTGGGATCTCAAGCACCACGTCGAAACCGCCATCAAGGCCCACTCGCTCTACCGTCGCGACGTGCAATACGTCGTCAAGGATGGCGAAGTCATCATCGTCGACGAGTTCACCGGACGCCTCATGCCCGGCCGCCGTTGGTCTGATGGCCTTCACCAAGCCGTCGAGGCCAAAGAAGGCGTCAACATCCGCAAGGAAGATCAGACCCTCGCCACCATCACCTTCCAGAACTATTTCCGCCTCTACAAAAAGCTCGCCGGCATGACCGGAACCGCCGAGACCGAGGCCGCCGAGTTCGACAAGATCTACAAGCTCGACATCGTCGTCATCCCCACCAACAAGCCGATGCGCCGCCTCGAGAACCCCGACGTCGTCTTCCGCACCGCGAAAGAAAAGTACTTCGCCGTCGCCGACGAAATCGAGAAGCTCAACGAAGTCAAGCAACCGGTACTGGTCGGCACCACCTCGATCGAGAAGTCCGAACTGCTATCCAACATCCTTCAGCGCAAAGGCGTCAAACACGTCGTGCTCAACGCCAAGTTCCACGAGCGCGAGGCCGAGATCGTCGCCCAGGCTGGACAGCTCGCCAAGGTCACCATCGCCACCAACATGGCCGGCCGCGGCACCGACATTCTCCTCGGTGGCAACCCCGAATTCGTCACCAAGCGCGATCTCGTCAAGAAGAACCTTGCCCGCCCCATCAGCGCCGCCGAGGGCGCCATCAATCCCATGGCCGCGGCTGGTCTGCTGCGCTTCTATTACGAGGGCCAGGAATTCGAGACTGACCAGCAAAATTGGGACAAGACCTTCGCCATCCACGCCGCCAGCGCCGCCAAAGACCATGACGAGGTGATCGAAGCCGGAGGCCTCCACATCCTTGGCACCGAACGTCACGAGAGCCGCCGCATCGACAACCAGCTCCGCGGACGCGCCGGCCGTCAGGGTGACCCCGGCTCTTCGCGCTTCTATCTCTCGCTCGAAGACGACCTTATGCGCATCTTCGCCAAGCCGTGGGTCTCAGGCATGCTCCAGCGCCTCGGCATGGAAGAGGGCGTGCCCATCGAGTCGAAGATGATCTCCGGCCGCATCGAGGAAGCGCAGAAGCAGGTCGAGTCGCAGAACTTCGAATCCCGCAAGCACCTGCTCGAATACGACGACGTCATGAACAAGCAGCGCGAAGCCGTCTACGGCCTGCGCAACCAGCTGCTTAAAGGCCTCGACCAGAAAGAGCTCATCGCCGACGACTACGTTTCGAACCTGCTCAGCGCGATGCTCGACGAATTCGCGCCCGAGAAAATCCATCCCGACCAGTGGGACATCGACGGCATCAAGAAGCGCCTGACCGAGCAGTTCGGCCTGAACCTCGAAGCCGAAGGCATCGACATCTCCGAAATGAATCGCCACGAGCTCGGCGAGACCCTCTTTGAGAAGCTCAAGGAACACTACGCAGCCAAAGAAACCATCATCGGCGAACCGGCGATGCGCTACCACGAGCGCATGATCATGCTCTCCGTCCTCGACGGCCTGTGGAAAGACCACCTGCTCTCGATGGACCATCTCAAGGAAGGCATCGGCCTCCGCGGCTACGCCCAGCAAGATCCGCTCGTCGCCTACAAGCGCGAGTCCTTCGACATGTTCGAAGCCATGATGAACCGCTTCCAGGAAGACACCGTCCGCTTCCTGTTCTTAATGCAAATCATCGGCCCCGACGGCCAACCCGTGCCCGTCTCCATCCGCCCGCGCCCGCCCGTTCAGGGCACCGCGACCCACCCACAGCTGCAAGAAGAAGGCGGAGCGGTAGCAGTCGCTGAAAGGCCAGCCGAACCAGTTCGCGCCCCAGTACCGATTCCCACCCGGCAGCCCTCAACCACCATCGACCAGATCGAAGCCGAGTTCCAGCGCAAGAAAAAGCGCGAACTCGATCAGGCAAGAATGGCCGGAAGCAACGGCGCTCAGGAAGTAGCCCAACGCCGCACCGGAGACAAAGTCGGACGCAACGACCCATGCCCATGCGGCTCCGGCAAGAAATATAAGAAGTGCCACGGGGCTGAGGGGTGAGCTAGCCAAGTTAGACCCCACCCCCATACCGATATGTCAATCACTACTAAAGATTTCGAAGGACCGCTCAATCGTCTGCTAGACGCGATAGAGAATAGGCCCAGGTGTGAATGGTGTGGCTGCGATGATCGCCAACGAAAGGTTGGTCCCAAGAGCGCCCTGTGCGATGGGTGCAAAGTATGGAAGCGAAGGGAACAGCAAGCCAAGCAGGCCGAAGAGCAAGATATGCGAATGGCGTACGAGGTAGAGTACGCCGCCCTCTGTCGTCAGGAGGGCCAAATGCTTAAATGGAGAGGCGCGACCACACCGCTAGAATTGGAGTGGGAACTGAAATTCATCTCAAAAAAACTCCTCGGCCAAAACGTTTTCGGCAGTACGAGTTACTATTTCGAACATTTCAGCGAAGCACAACGCAGGTTGTTGATGTACCTTTTCCAAGAAATGAGCGGACAGTGGATTCGACGTCATCGGCGATCATCTGCAATCAAGAATCTGTTCAGGAAGTGATTCCGCTCTAACCCGTGCACCGCCCAAATCCTGCTCCACAGGCAAGGGGACATGGGGCACACGCAGCTGTTATGGAAAAATGAGATGTGGGCCGCCTAAACCTATGTCACGAGTGCGCCTAGGCGTCTCGTTGGATTTCATCCAGCTTGGCCTCAATCACGGCTAACCGCTGTAATAGCTCTACCCGACCTTCCTCTGCGGACGTAACAGCCTTCTCAATCGCAGACACCTTGCCATCGATTTCTTTCGACCGAATCCGAAACTCATAATAGAACGGTGAGAGGAGCCAGGACAGAAATCCAAACACGATGTAGAACCCAAGTTCGTCTTTATAGGAAGCGAGACTTTTGCCAGTGAACCAGTCCACAGCGCCAGAGACCGCGCCGAGAAGCACAATGAGGAACACCCAAACCCAAGTTGCCCGCTCCTCTTTTGCTTGCCGATCGACTTCATCGTTCCCCTGAAAACGCAGACCCATTTTCCACGCCTCTCGTCATTACGTTACCAGCGGCCGGGCGCCCCACATCTCTGCCGTTGGGATGCGGGAATAAGCAATATCCCGCCATTCCGCTTACTGCAATGGATTCCGCCATCTCAGACCAGCAAACCGCCGAAAATCTCGATCATCCGAATAAAGTTCCGCGTTTTGCTCCATGGCAAGTGCGGCCAGATGCGCATCGGTAGTGAGATTCCCGCTAGCCCCGGAAGTGAGAAGCAGTTGGCGCAGGATGCCGGGGTGCCCCATTCAAGCCATTTGTTGGCTTGAGTGGGAGACGCAGAGGCCTCGGCTCAGCACTCACTCACCCAGAAACTCTGCCGGAGTCACGATCCTGATCCAACTCCGGGGATATCCGCTAGATTTTGGCCTACCCGTCTTCCGTCCGGCTAATCAGTTCGCTGATTCAAGAAGCGCGGAATATCGCGCGAACCCTGAGTCACGGCCACGATCTCGATCTGACCTTCTCGCACGCGGTAGATGATGAGATAGTCGCCGACTCCCAAGAAACGAACCGGCGATCGCGTCAAGTCTGGTCGTATGTGTCCCATCCCCGGCGTCCGGCTTAACGCTTCAAATGCTTCGTAGAGCTTGTCGATCCAGCTGTCCGCAGCGTCGATATTATCCAGAGCAATGTATTCCCAGATTGCGTTGAGGTCATCTTCAACTCCTGCCCGAAGAACATAGCTCTTCACGCGCGACGCCGCCGGGCCTCTTCCGACTTACGCCGCAAGCGCTCTCGCGCCGCCCGCGGATCGACGAATTCGCCGCGATCGGAAGCCGCGAGCCGCCTCTCCAGGATGCGGTTAAACTCCGCAAGCTGAGCACTCCGCGCCTGGTCCTGCTCTTCGAGTAGTCGCAACGCTTCGCGCACCACTTCGCTGGCCGAGGTATAGCGACCGGACTCCACCTTGCTGGCAACAAACTTCTCCAACTCCGGTGTGATGGAAACATTCATGCAAAGCATTCCTCTCTCAAGATGTTCGCTGGAGATAACCAACTTTGTCAATCTTTGATATCGCGACGTAAGACTGGAGCGGCTCTCTCAATCCTTAATCCCAGCCATCACCGAATCCAGCCCAGAAAACGTCCCGCTTCCAATCCGCCCCGATAATCCCGGTTCTCGGACCCGCTAGACCCAAAGATCCAACCCCAGCAGCTTGCGCCCCAGCGGACTCAGCTCCGCCGTCGCATACTTCGTCCGCTCCCACTCTCTCGGATCGCCCGGAAACGCAAACCCTTCCGGAGCGCGCCGCTCCGCCCACGAGGTAATCCGCCGCTGTCGAAGCTCCTCGTTGTTCTCATCCGCGAGTGACATCGATATGTACTGCGCCATGCGCACCTTATTCTCCGAGCTATTCGGGCGAATCCCGTGAGGCAGCAGGCTGTTGAAGATTAGCAGATCGCCGGCCTTCATCGGCACCGGATAGACCTCGAAACCCGTAACATCCGGCTTGAACCCATCGCGGTCAGCTGGCTGTGTCTTCTTCCACTCTTCAAATGTCCGGAAGAGCTCCGGAACGCACTGAAAGCCGCCGGTTTCGCCATCCACATCCACCAGCGAAAGCACGCCCTGCACATTGATCGGCAAGGGATCGAGCGTGGTGTCATAGTCGGTATGAATAAAGCCCGAAAATGCGCGCCCGCTACGATTGGGCGTATTCAGGTTGGCGCGATCGATGGTCACCCAGAGCTTTTCCTCGTCCCAGATATCGACGAAGGCATCGTAAACTCGTTGGCACTGGCGGTTGTCCCAGAGGTATTGGTGGTTATAGACCTCAACCATGCCGCTATAGTTCAGCTCTTTCATCGCATGATCGCGAAGCTGCTTCGCAAACCAGGTCTCAAGATTTGCGGGATCCATCTCCTGGAACTCCCAGAGAAACTTCACCAGCCGTTCGACATTCTCCGCCGGCACGGCATGCGAAATCACGACAAAGCCATACGTCTGCCAGTGCTCAAAGTCGGCCGGAGAAAGCACCCGCAGCGGAAGGCGCTTCTGAATGCTACGCAGCGGGGTCTTCGCGACACCCGCGCTCAGGCTGTTTTCTCCAGGTTTGGTAGAGACTTTCTTTTCCGGAACTACTGTCTGCGTCGCCATATCACCTCCGCGCCAGAAGCGCATGGAAAGCGTAGGCTAGTCAGCAAATGGGCCTTCGCCTACACGCGCTCAATACTAATACGAACGCGCCGGCGAATCTTCCAGGTGGTCTTGCCAGGTCTCGCAACCTCACAACCCCGCATACCAGTCATAACCCAACTTGGTCCAGTAATCATCCGGCTTCATATCCGTATAAGCAATCAACCCAATCCGCTTGATCTGCTTATACCCATACTTCAGCGGAGTATGCAGCCGCAGCGGCGCCCCATGCCACCGCGCGATCGGCCGCCCGCCCATCTCATACACCAGCAAACTCTGCGGATGCAGCGCCACCGCCATGTCATACCCGCAGTAATAGTCCCCATCCGGAGTCTCCATATACACATATCGCGGCAGCTTGCCATTCGCCAGCCGCGCCGGCGGATACGCCGCAATCAGGTCCGCCAGCCGCGCCCCGCCCCAACTCGCAATATCGCTCCAACCCTCAATGCACTTGAACTGCGTCACCAGCTCATGGTGCGGCAGCTTGTGAATATCGTCCATCGTCAATAGCAGCCCCGGCGTCCCCGGAGACAGTGTGCTCGCCGAAATCCCCGCCTCTTCCGATCCACGCTCATGCTTCACATTCGGGTCCGGCGGAGTCAGCGACTGCGACTGGTCCGTCATATCCATCGGCTCAAACTGATATTCGTAGGCCGTCACGTCCTTCGTATACTGCGGGTACTTTTCCGGATTCTCGATCCCCGTAAGCTGCAATCGCCAGCCATCCGGTTTCAATTCCTCTTTTAATCCGAAGTTGCCATTGGTGCGAAGGTCATACGCCGCCCGCGATTTCGGATAAGTCGGCGCAAGGTTCTCCTCGCGAAATACCCCGCGAGCAATATCGGCATTGATTTGAAATGCCCGCCGCAACGGGTCCGGCTGACGCCCAATGTCCTCGGCCTGATCGATCCATCGATACAAACCGTACCCGCTTGCGGCCGCAACCCCAGCCACCAGAAAACTCCGCCGCGTCCGCCGCCCTGAAGCGCGCTTCACCTCGCGGTCAAGCTCCTCCTGCGTCGGTCGCTGCACCGTCTCTTCCTTCGGCAAATCCTCTTCCGACATAACTTGCTTCCCTATCTATCCGGCGTATAAGAAGGCTTATTCGCCGGCAAAATCTCATACCCGCTCACCATCGCGCGAAAGTTATTCCACCCCGCCTTCGCCACCTGCGAAACATGAATTGCAAAGAAGACGCAATATCCCATCGTCAGCCAGAAATGAAACCACCGCGCCATCTCATATCCACCCAACGCCGTCGTGATCCAGTGCGCCTGGCTCGGCTTGTAAATCGCAAGGCCCGTCACTAGCGAGCCAACCCCCATCAGGATGACCGCGGTATAAGCGATCTGCTGCGCCCCATTGAACTTCCGGTGCGGCAGCGGCTCCTTTCGTATATGCAGGTCATACAGCGTCACCTGGATCGCTTCCTTGAACGAGTTCTTCGTCGGCACCAGGTAGCGCCACTCGCCCGATATCAACGTGTAGAGAACATAGGCCAGTCCGTTCAGCATGAAAAACCACATAAAGAAGAAGTGGTAGCCCAGCCCCATCGTGATGTTGTACGCGGCGCCGTGCCACCCCGGCTCCCAAAACCGAAGCGACACCGGAAACCAGGTCCAGAACCACTCCGGAAAAAACCGGAACAGCGTCCACTTGCCAATCCCCACGCGATACACCTGGTTGGGGAAGCTGCCATTGATCTTCGAATCGCCCCAGTAGATCAGCAGCCCGCTCCAGATCATCGTCGCCAACACCGGGAAGTTGATCCAGTGCATCCACCGAATCGCTAGCGGATGCTTCTTCTCCAGCCGAATACTCGCCGCAGCCGCAACCGCTGAAGCCTCTTGCACCCCCGCTACCGGTTCCGCTTCCGGCTGAGTTGTGATGACCGGCTCAGCCATCGCCTCCACTGCGGGCATCGCCGGCAAAGCTTCTGCTTCTTCGGTCAGCGCAACCATCTGCACAACTGCAGGCGCACCCTCCGGAGCCGCTACCGTCTCCTCGGCTGCGGCTTCAGGCACTGTCGCTTCAGGAGCGACATCTTCTTCAGGCGCTTTGTTCTCGTCCATAGCTGGTCTCAGTCCTTTAGACCCAATTCGAGCGGGCGGATTACAGGGAATTTCAACAAAAGATCGCGCCAACATCTGGGCACGGATGACCCCGGCCTGTGGATCAATTTGTTCTGGTAACTAATCGGCGTCCGCCGACTCTCATTATCATGCAGTACATTACCGGTGAGGGGCCGGGCCTGATGTCTCTTTCCATCCACCGAACACTAACAGCACAGCTCTCCTGCCTCGCCCTCGCCGCCGTATCGACCGCCACGCTGCACGCGGCCTCAGATTCGCCGCAACCCGCGTCGCCCGCCGTTCTCGTCGAGCTTTTCACCTCCGAGGGCTGCTCCAGTTGCCCACCCGCCGACCGGCTGCTCGCCGAGCTCGACCGTAAGCAACCCGTCCCCGGAACCACCATCGTCGTGCTCAGCGAACATGTCGATTACTGGAACCAGCTCGGCTGGAGCGATCCCTTTTCCTCCCATCAATGGACCGAGCGACAGGACGAATACGGTCGTCAATTCGGCCTCGACAGCATCTACACACCCCAGATGGTCATCGACGGAGACATCCAGACCAGCGGAGGCGACGGCCGCGCCGTCCTCTCGGCGATCGAGCGGTCTGCAAGACAACCACATATTGAGATCGCCATTTCGTCGCTCCAGCGGTCCAGCGACGGCGTCCATCTTGAGTTCACTGCCGGCGCTGCGAAAGGCGTGACCGTCTACGCCGTCCTGGCCGACGACTCCGACCGTTCCTCAGTTGCGCGCGGTGAAAACGCCGGGCGGATTCTCGACCACGTAGCCGTTGCCCGCTCCCTCGTCCGGGTCGCCGACCTCCAGCCAATCCCTCTCGACAAAACGACCACCCTGGCCCTCCCACGCGACGACGCCAATCAGCATCTCAGGGTTGTCCTCTTTGCCCGTGAGAACAAGAACGGTCATATTGTGGGAGTCACAGCGCGTGAGTTATAGCAAGGTCGAAGTCGAATCCGCGACGCCGCCCTCGACCTTATTCGATCGATGTTGGCGTCAATACGCCCTCTGCCGCGAGTACCTCTTCACCGACCACACTCATCAAATCGCATCCGCGCTCACGCCCATGCTCGACGGCCCCCACCCTCGCTATCTCGTCGAAGCAGGCTGCGGGCCAGGATTCTACTCCCGCCGCCTCGCCGCCAGATTTCCCCAGCTGCGCATCACCGGCATCGATCTCTCCGAACCCCTGCTCTGCCGCGCTCAGGATCAAGCCCGCCGCTCCGGCCTCAGCAATTGCAGATTCCTCAGGGCCGACGCGCTTTCGCTCGCGGAGTCTCCCGGCCAGATCGACGCCGTGATCGCTTCGCGGCTGTTTCTCATCCTCGCGCAACCCACCCTTGCTCTCGATGCGATCTTCACCGCGCTCCGCCCCGGGGGTATCTGCTTTATCGCCGAGCCGGCATCGGCGTTGCGCGCCTCGCTGCCGTTGATCCTGATGAGGATCACCGAACGCCTCGGCCGTTCGCCGGCCTCCGGAGAAGATTTACCTCAGTCCCGTGTCTTCACAGGAAGAGGATTCCAAGACCTCATTGAGTCTCAACCATGGACCAGCATCCGTATCTGGAAAGACCGCCAGTACCACTGCGCCGTATGCACAAAGGCCGCGTGACCGCCGGGCTCGGGGGTTCGGAACACTTGTCATCCTCAGCGAAGCGCCAAGGGCGCGACATTGAAGAATTTGCGATCCTTCTCGGCCTCAACAACACTTATCATCCTGAGCGGAGCACGAAGTGCGGAGTCGAAGGACCTGTAGTGTCAGCGATGTACGCAATTTGAGCGAATTATCATGATCTGCAGAACCAGATGATCGAATGACCCACCCCTACCGCATCCTCGATCCGTCGCAACCCAGCTCCGAGTTCGCCGGCAGATGCGCGCTCGCGATCATGGCCAAAGCGCCCTGCCCCGGCAAAGTGAAGACGCGCCTAAACCCACCGCTCACCCCCGAGCAGGCTTCCGATCTGAATGCCTGCTTTCTCCGCGACACCGTCGCCAGCCTGCACGCGGCAACTCTCGCAGCGCCAGCCGAATGGATCATCTCCTACACCCCCATCGGCGAAGAGGCCGCCTTCGATGGCATTCTCCACAAAGGTGCCCTCCTCATTCCCCAGCGCGGAGACGGCTTCGGCGAGCGCCTCCTCGCTACCGCCCAAGACCTCTTCGCCTGCGGATTCGCCGCCGTTTGCCTCATCGACTCCGACAGCCCTACTGTGCCCACCTCGCAATTCGTCGCCGCTGCAACGACTCTTCTTCGCGAAGGGGAGCGTGCAGTCCTCGGTCCCTCGATGGACGGTGGCTATTATCTGCTGGGCATGCGAAGGCCGATCGCAGAGCTCTTTCAAGAAATCGCCTGGAGCACAGAGGTAGTGGCTTCGCAGACACTCGATCGGGCTGCCGAAATCAATCTCCCCGTAGAGGTCCTCTGGCTTTGGTATGACGTTGACGACGCCGAATCCCTGGGTCGTCTGCATGACGAATTGTTGGACCCTCGATACAGGCTAAAGCGAGGATATCCGGCCCCCCATACCCGTGCCTACCTCGCACAGATTCCGACGTTCGCAGCGCTTTGCGCCGCCGGCACGGAGAACACGGCTTGACTCTCCGCCCCAATGCGATGCAGGCTGGCTTTTGGCGGCGCGGACATCCCATCGCGACGAACGCTGCGCTGCTCCTCTTCGGCCTGATCACCATCGAGCTCTGCCGCACCGGAGTCAACGAATTCCACCACTTCGTCCACGGCTACAGCGAAACCGTCTTCGGCCAGCTCATGCTCTATTTCGGCGCAATCTCGCTCATCGAGCGCTGCCCCACCAATAAGTGGACGCTCCCCATCATTTTCACCGTCGCGCTCGCCGCGCGGCTCGTCTGTGTGGTCGCGCCGCCATTCCTCTCGACTGACATCTACCGCTATGTCTGGGATGGCAAGGTGCAGGCAGCGGGCATCAATCCCTTTCGCTATTTCCCTGCCGATATCCATCTGGCATTTCTACGCGACAGCGCGATCTACCCTCACGTCAACCGCGCCGACTCGGCTCCCACCATCTATCCCCCTGCCGCTCAGACTATCTTCTTGCTGATAACTTGCATCCACGCCAGCGTGACTTTTATGAAGCTCGCATGGATCGGCTTTGAAGCAGTTACCTGCGTCTTCTTACTCCGCATTTTCAAGCTCCTCGATCTAAGGCCGGAGCGCGTCCTCATCTACGCCTGGCATCCACTTTGTTTGTGGGAGATAGCCAGCAGCGGCCATATCGACGCGGCAATGATCACCTTTCTCACCATCGCAATTTACGCTCGGCTCAAGAATCACTCCGCTGCAACCGGAGCTTGGCTCGGCCTCGCGACCCTGACAAAGCTCTACCCAGCAGCGCTCTTGCCAGCCTTCTTCCAAAAAGGAAAATGGCGCATGCCGGTCATCTTCGCCGCCATCATCGCCATCGGATACGCCTGCTACTCCAGCGTCGGCTTAGGAGTCTTCGGCTATCTCCCCGGTTACGCGCAGGAAGAAGGCCTCGACTCCGGAAGCCGCTTCTTCCTGCTAACCCTCGCCAACCGCACTATGCACACTACGATCTCGCCGATCATTTACATGGCCCTATTCGCCGTCATCATGGCCGGTATCTGCATCTGGGCCCTCCGTCGCGGAAGCCAGCCCTACGCCTTCATCTTCTCCGCGCTTGTTATCGCGACCATGCTGAATGTCTTCTACTCTCCCCACTATCCGTGGTACTACCTCTGGTTGCTGCCCTATCTCGCGATAGTGCCCTGGCGTCCGGCCTTCTATCTCGTCGCCTCAAGCGCCTACCTCTTCGGAACCAACCTCGGAGCACCCGGCGAGCCAATGTACCACCTCAATATCCTCCTGTACTCCGGCTTCGCCTTCATGCTCGGATATGATCTATTTGCTCGGCTTTCGCCCCGGCTAAACTTCCGGTTGAACAAGGAACAAAGACTGGAATCTTCCGTCCTCATCGACACCACCGCCAACGTGAGGAATTCATGAGCACAATAGTCTCACCAGGAACAACACCCCCCGGAACAAACGAAAGAATGCGCCGCTACTTCGAGAAGCCAGAAGACGAGTTATCCATCCTCGTCGAAACTCCGCCCGTCTGCATCTACTTCGAAGTTACGAATCGCTGCAATCTCTTATGCACCACTTGCCCACGCACCTTCGAGGAGTTAGAGCCGGAAAAGGATATGTCATGGGAGCTCTTTACCAGCATCGTTGACCAATCCCTCGGCCTCAAGCGCGCCGTGCTTCACGGAGTCGGCGAGCCGATGCTCGTAAAAGAATTGCCCAAGATGGTCCGCTATCTCAAAGACCGCAACGTGTACGTCCTCTTCAACTCCAACGGCACACTGCTCACCGAGAGGAACGGCCAGGCGCTCATCGACGCCGGCCTCGACGAACTCCGCGTCTCGCTCGACGCCGCCGAACCAACCGCATTCCAAATGGTGCGCGGCAAAGACATGTTCGACCGCATCGTCAAGAACGTCCGACACTTCCGCCAGATGCAACGCAAACAAAACGTGGAAACCCCGCGCGTCTCGCTCTGGCTCACTGGCCTGCGCGAAACCTTGGATCAACTGGAAGGCTTCGTCCGCATTGCTGAATCCGTCGATGTCCGCGAAATCTATCTCCAGCGCATGGTCTTCTTTGCCGACAACAGCAAGGGCCTCGCCCGCGCCGAGAGCGCGCTCTTCGAGAAGACCACCGCTGAAGAAGAAGTTGTCATCCAGCGAGCAACGAACCTCGCCGCCAGCCTCGGCATCGTCTTCAACGCCTCCGGAGCAACCGAGCCAGGCACCAGCATCAAGAAGCGCCGCGAAGATTCCCCATGGTCGCTCTGCCGCCGTCCCTGGACGCTGATGTACTTCACCGCCAACGGCCGCGCGCTTCCCTGCTGCATCGCGCCGTTCTCCATGCACGGCTATGATAGCTTCACTCTCGGCGACGCCTCGCAGCAGACCCTCCGCGAAATCTGGAACGGCCCTCAATACCAGCAATTCCGCGGCAGCCTCATGGGCCCCCAACCGCCGCGCGCCTGCGCCAACTGCGGCCTACGATGGAGCCTGTAATTGGAGTCGATGCCCGCACGCATCAGCATCATCATCCCCGCGCTCAATGAAGAGCACACCATCGCGGAGGTAGTCCGCAGCCTCGCGTCTACACTTGCCGTCGGTTCATTCATTGGGGAAATTCTCGTCGTCGACAACGGCAGCACCGACGAAACCGCCACCCGCGCGGCCGAAGCCGGAGCTACCGTCATCCATGCACCACGACGGGGCTACGGCCGCGCCTGCGCCTCGGGCATCCTCGGTGCCGATCCCGCCTCCAGCGTCTTCGTCTTCCTTGACGGAGACGGCAGCGACGTCACCTCCGAGCTCCCCGCGCTCGCAGTCCCAATCCTCGAGGGCCGTTACGACTTCGTCATCGGCTCGCGCATCCTCGGCCAACGCGAACTCGGCAGCCTGCTACCATCGCAAATCTTCGCCGGACGGCTCGCCGGCATGCTCATCCGCCTCCGCTACGGCGTGAGCTACACCGACATGGGGCCATTCCGCGCAATCTCCCGCGCTGCTCTTGAAAGCCTGCAAATGTCAGAAACGACCTACGGCTGGAACCTCGAGATGCAGATGAAAGCCGCTCGCAACGGCCTCCGCATCCTTGAGGTCCCGGTCAGCTACCGTCTCCGCCAGGGCGGAGTCTCCAAAGTCGCAGGCTCCATCAGCGGCTCCATCAAAGCTGCGATCCGCATAGCGAAAGTCTTCCTCGTCATCGGCTTCACCGGCAAACCGTGAGTAATAGCAACTGAAGAAGTCCTTCGCTTCAGCTCTTGTAACCCTCCCTTCGTCTGAATTGCGAGATAATCATCCTTCGTTGTTTGAGAGGAGAAACCACTATGGCAACCGCTCCCGCGCTCGACCTTCAGTCCTGGAACGACAGCTTCGCCATCCCCGGCATCGCGCAGATCGTCCCCGGCAACGACGGCCAGCCCAAAATCAGGATCACCAGCGTCGCTGCCTCCGCCGAAATCTATCTCCACGGCGCGCACCTCACTTCCTGGATCCCCGCCAGCGGCGAAGAAGTCATCTTCCTCAGCAGCAAGGCCCAGTATCAGGACGGCAAAGCCATCCGCGGCGGCGTTCCGGTCTGCTTCCCCTGGTTCAACGCCAAAACCGACGACCCCAAAGCGCCCTCCCACGGCCTCGTCCGGACCACGACCTGGGAACTCGAATCCATCATCCACGAAGGCAATGCCATCGCCGTCACTCTATCGAGCGCGAGCGATGAAGCAACCCGCAAATGGTGGCCCCACGAATTCCGCGCCATGCAGCGCATCACCATCAGCTCCCATCTCCAGATGGAGCTCATCGTCACCAACACCGGCGCCGCACCGTTCACCTTTCAGGAAGCGCTGCACACCTACTACCGCGTCGGCAACGTCCGCGAAGTTCGCCTCGCCAGCCTCGACGGCGTGACCTACCAGGACAACACCCAGGGCAACATCGAAAAGCTCCAGCACGGCGACAACCTCTGCACCCGGCGCATCGACAACGCCTACCTCAACACGGAGGCCGAACTGGTCCTCACCGACCCGTCGCTCAACCGCCGCATCCACATCGGCAAGCAGAACTCCCACAACACCGTAGTCTGGAACCCCTGGGAAGAGCTCGCCGCAGGAATGGCCGACCTCGGCGATGAATGGCCCCACTTCCTCTGCGTCGAGGCCGCCAACATCCGCGCCAACGCCATCACCCTCCAACCCGGAGAGCAGCACACCATGACCGCAATCATTCAGGTGGAGAGTTTGGCGTAGGGCCTCGCCTGCATCGCACTTGAGTTGTCATCCCGACCGGAGCGCAGCGCTGCGGAGGGGTCTGCAGTTAGCCTTTGGCAGTCGGTAAGTGACGGCCTCGGACCAAGGGCACCCCATCGGCACTGGCAGAGTGCTACGCTTTTCTAAGATGCACCCCGAAACCAACCCATCCCCCGCCGCCCAACCCCAACCAGACCCCACCCAACTCTGGTGCGCCACCTGCGCCCGCGTCGTCCTCGATCCCCTCGTCTGCGGAGACTGCTCCGCAGTCATCTGCCGCGTCTGCGGAACGCCCCTCGAATCCTCCGACGAATTGGCCTTCGGTTAGCGTCATGCCCGCTAAGACACAACACAAGGCCGGATCGAAATCTCCACCAAAGGCCAGTACCGCCGCAGAAAGAAAGGCGGCCCGCAACCCGCCTCCAGGCTGGAAAGACCCGCTCGCCCAGCAGCAACCGCTCGTCAGCGGACGATGGCTCGCGTCAGCCATCCTCGGCGTCCTCGCTTTCGCCGCCGTCTGCGCCTACCTCACCCTCTGCCTGCTCTTCTACCAGGGCCAATGGCAGGTCGTCTTTCATCCCTCGCGGACCATCACCACCACCCCCGCCAACGTCGGCCTCAAGTACGACGCCATCAGCTTCGACTACACCGGTACCGGGGCCGCCCAACTAGCAGGCTGGTGGATTCCCGCTGACACCACCACGAGCGCCGCCCGCACCCTGCTCTTTCTCCACGACGGCCGAGGCTCGCTCTCCGACGTCACCACCCAGCTCAGGACCCTCCACTCGCTCGGCATCAACATCTTCGCCTTCGACTATCGCGGCTTCGGCCAAAGCATGAACACCCACCCCTCCGAATCCCGCACTTATGAAGACGCCGACGCCGCCTGGAACTACCTCATCGACATCCGCCACCTCGATCCGCGATCGATCGTCCTCTACGGCACGGGACTCGGCGCAACCGTCGCCGCCGAAACCGCCCTACGCCATCACGAATCGCCGGCCCTCATCCTCGAAAACCCCGCCCCGCCCGCGCTCAGCCTCATCGCCGCTGACTCGCGTACCTCGATCCTGCCCATCCGCTGGCTCTTCCGTGATCGCTTTGAGATCGGCCCAAAGCTGCAAAGCCTCGGCATCGAGCTCAGTCAACCGGCGCAGGATCTTGTGGTCAGCGGTAAGCGTTCGCTCTCGCCCGAGATCGTCCGCCAGGAGAACCCAAACCCCTCTGGACCTAAATTCCTCCTCTTTCTTGGACCAAATCCATTGCAGGACCCGCACTACCGCTCGACTTTGTACGATTTCCTCGCATCACTTTAACGATTAAGGCGACTCATCGCGCCCAACGGGTCGAAAAAAAATCACGAAAAAGCGCAAAACTACAACTTCCGTGGGATTCCACTCTAGCCGGGACTCTCTTATCTTCAATTCACCGGAGTTTCAACCTTTCTGCCGCCGGTCGCAAGTTCCGAGTAGCAAATGTTCGATCGACCGCGCGGCAGCTTTTTTTCTTTGATTTCTACTTGGTTCTCTCGAAGTATCTTGAAGTCTCCGCGGCTCTATTAGCTTCCTGAGCCACCTGCCATAAACCAAATCCCTTTGCCGACCGCGCCCGAGTCGCCTTTGAGCAGGTTGACAAAAATAGGCACAACCGCACAGGATCGCGTTGCCCTCCATCATCCTTGCGACACGTCACCTGACGTCGCGTACGACTTCGTTGACGGCGAGCGTGAAAGTCGGCGTGCCTCTTCTGGAACTTGGCCGCCCCTATTCTGCGTACTGCATCCAAGAGGAATACATGGAAACTCTGCGGCAGGATATCGCCTACGCTCTGCGCCAGATGCGCCAGTCTCCGGTCTTCACGCTCACTGCCATGCTGACCCTGGCGCTCGGCATCGGAGCGACGACTGCCATCTTCTCCCTCATCCACACCGTCATGCTCAAATCGCTGCCGGTGGTCGATCCATCCAGCCTCTACCGCATTGGCGACGGACAGGACTGCTGCGTCGAGGGTAGCCCGCAGGGAAATTGGGGAATGTTTTCCTATCCCTTCTATCAGCGCTTGCAGGCCTCCACGCCCGAGTTCGCGAAGCTGGCGGCATTTCAAGCTGGAGGATCGGAGTTCAGCGCTCGACGTGGAGAGGCTGACCGCGTAGCGAGGCCTTTGCGCGGCGAGTTTGTCAGCGGCAACTATTTTTCCGTCTTTGGCCTTGGAGCCTTTGCGGGACGCACGATCCAGCCCTCCGACGATCAGCGGTCGGCCTCACCCGTCGCCATGCTCAGCTATCGCACTTGGCAGCAGCAGTATGGCTCAGACCCCAAAATTATCGGCTCGAACTTCATTCTCGATGACCACCCCTTCACCATCATTGGCATAACCCCGCCCGGATTCTTCGGCGAAACCCTGCGCAGCGATCCTCCCGAAGTATGGGTTCCCATCCAGCAGGAGCCGCTCTTCCGTGGAAACAACTCTCTCTTGCCGCATTTCCAGGCGTGGCTGCGGGTGATCGGCCGCCTGCGCCCCGGAGTCCCGGCCAATTTCGTGACCGGCGCCATGTCGGCCCGCCTCACCGCCGAGCTTCGCCAATGGCTCGTGAATGACAGCGGCATTCCCCCCGACTGGATGGCCGGCATCAAGGCGGGCCTATCCAAACAGAACATCAACATCGTGCCCGCAGGCGCAGGCGTCGGAGCCATGAAAGCCGACTACGCCGCCAGCCTGCACATCCTGCTTGCGGTCTGCTGCCTGGTCCTGCTCATCGCCTGCGCCAACATCGCCAATCTGCTCCTCGCTCGCGGAACCTCGCGTCGCGCCCAAACCTCGGTCCGTCTTGCGCTCGGAGCATCCAGGGAGCGCCTCATCCGCCAGGCCTTGACCGAGAGCATCGTCCTATCGATCCTCGGCGGTATCGCCGGCCTGCTCGTGGCGTTCCTCGGAGTGAAAGCAATCGTCGCCGTCGCCTTCCACAACGCGCACTACATCCCCATCGACGCAACTCCATCTTTGCCCGTGCTGGCCTTTGCCTTCGCGTTATCGCTGATCACCGGCGCGCTCTTTGGCGTCGCGCCCGCGTGGCTAACCTCGCACGCCGACCCCGCTGAGGCCCTGCGCGGCGCCAACCGCAGCACACGCGACCGCTCCTCGCTCTCGCAGAAGGTCCTCGTCATCGTCCAGGCGACGCTATCGGTCGTTCTGCTCACCGGCGCTGGTCTGCTCACCCGAAGCCTCGAAAAAATGCAGCACCAGAATTTCGGGTATGAGACCGATCATCGCGTCACCATCAGCCTCACCGCGCCTTTTTCTTCTTACCCGGCGCCCAGGCTCGACGCCATGTATCGCGAATTGCAAGACCGCCTCGCCCACATCCCCGGAGTCGAGCATGCCGCCCTGGCGCAGTACACACCCCTCCAGGACAACTGGGGCGAGATCCCCATCCGACAGGGCCACCCCATGCCCAGCATGAACGATGACCACATCGGCTCATCCTGGGATCACGTAGGCGTCGGATACTTAGAAACACTCGGCCAGCAAATCGTCCGCGGCCGCTCCATCACCGAACAGGACACTGCCTCCACCCAGAACGTCGCCGTCGTCGACGAAACCTTCGTGCATAACTTCTTCAAGCCCGGCGAAGATCCGATCGGCGCGCACTTCGGCCTCGATCTCCCCCAATACGGCAGCACCTACGAGATTGTGGGAGTCGTCCGCAACGCGAAGTATTCCGATCCCACCAGCACCGACCCTCCGCGCCCCATCTTCTTCGTGCCGCTCGCCCAGCACGCCCACTATGACGCGCCCATCATGCAGTCGATTGACGACCAAACCCACTTCATCGAAGGCGCGGTCCTCGAGTTGCGCGGCAGCATGGAGGGCCTCGAACCCGAGATCCGCCACGTCCTCAGCGACGTCGATCCCAATCTCACCCTCCTCGGCATTCAGACCCTCCAGGAGCAGGTCGATTCAAGATTCGACCAGCAGCGCGCCGTCGCCCAGATGACCGGGCTCTTCGGCATCCTCGCCCTCATCCTCGCCGCCGTCGGCCTCTACGGCGTTACCGCCTACACCGTCGAACGCCGCACCAGCGAAATCGGAGTCCGCATGGCCCTCGGCGCGGACCGCGCTAATGTAGTACGCCTCGTCCTCCGCGGAGCCTTCGCCCAGATTCTCATCGGCCTGCTCATCGGCATCCCCGCCTCCATCGGCTGCTCCCGTCTAATCGCGGCCCAGCTCTACCAGGTCAAAGGCTGGGATCCTCTGGTCCTCGGCGGCTCCGTCATCGCGCTCGGCATCTGCGCCCTCATCGCCAGCATCATCCCCGCCCAACGCGCCGCCTCCATCAACCCAGTAAAGGCCCTGCGAACCGAATAACCCGGTTCGTATCGAATCGTCAGTCAATCGCACAAATTCGCCAAAAACATCCGGTCGCGCAAAATCGCCGAAGGCGATCCGGTGGAAGCGGCGACCTTTAGGCTGCCGAAATGACGCCAGCTTAAGAAAAGGGCTTTAGCCCTGGGTTCTCCTTCGTCCCTCCCACATTGCCCCTCCCGCAACCTCCCCGGTACACTAAAACCTGCACCGCAAGAGGGTTCCACCATGCTCGTCGTCATGAAGGCCCAGGCCACGCCTGAGCAAATCGCCACCGTTTGCGAACAGATCGAAAAACTCGGCTTCCGCCCCCATCCCATGCCCGGAGCCCAGCGCACCGCCATCGGCATCACCGGCAACCAGGGCCAAATCGACCAGGGCAACATCGAAGAGCTCTCCGGAGTCGCCGAGGTCATCCGCGTCACCAAGCCCTACAAACTCGTCAGCCGCGACGTGAAGGAAGAAGACACCGTCATCACCTTCCCCGGCACCAACGCCACCATCGGCGGACGCGACCTAGCCATCGTCGCCGGCCCTTGCTCGATCGAGACCCATGAACAGGCATTCGCCGTCGCCGAACAAGTCGCCGCCGCCGGCGCGCAATTCTTTCGCGGAGGAGCCTACAAGCCCCGCACCTCGCCCTACATGTTCCAGGGCCTCGGCGAAACCGCGCTCATCATCATGGCCGAGATCCGCGACCGCTTCGGTCTCCGCATCGTCACCGAGGCGATGGACACCGAGAACCTCGACCTAGTCGCCGACTACGCCGACATCATTCAGATCGGCGCGCGCAACATGCAGAACTACACTCTGCTCAAGGCCGTCGGCCGCAAGCGCCAACCCGTCCTGCTCAAGCGCGGAATGTCAGCCACGCTAGATGAACTCCTCATGGCCGCCGAATACATCATGTCCGAGGGCAACTACCAGGTCATCCTCTGCGAACGCGGCATCCGCACTTTTGTTGACCACACTCGCAACACCCTCGACCTCAGCCTCGTGCCTGCCGTTCACCGCCTCAGCCATTTGCCCATACTCGTTGACCCCAGCCACGGAACCGGCAAGCGCAACAAGGTCGTCCCCCTCGCCCGCGCCGCAGTCGCCGTCGGAGCCGACGGTCTCATGGTCGAGGTCCACCACGAACCTGACAAAGCCCTCTCCGACGGAGCCCAATCCATCTACCCCGAGCAATTCGTAGAAATGATGGACGAGTGCACCCAGATCGCCAAAATCCTCCACCGAAACATCCCCCACGGCATCGAAATCGCCGAGCCCGCAGGCGCAACCAAGAGCGGTCGCTAAACGGTGTCAATTCGGTCGGAACAAACAAATGTTTGTCATCCTGAGCGAGACGCGAAGCGCGAGTCGAAGGACCAGCAGTTTCTTCCAAACTCAACAAATTCTTGTCATCCTGAGCGAAGTGCGAAGCACGAAGTCGAAGGACCCACACCTTGCGCCCCCCTCGCGCACGATGAAGGGCTACGGCGTCAGCCGGGCCATCCAACCCTCAAAAGAAAAGCAGCCGCAGAGGCAATCGCCGCCCTCCTCCTCTGCGCCCTATTAACAGCCTGCCGCCCCCACGACTTCCCCCAATACCCCACCAACTACCGCGAATACGCCTACGTCACCAACTCCGCCAGCAACACCGTCACCGTCCTCGACATCGTCAATCTCCGCCGCGATCGCGAATTCCCCGTCGGCGACGACCCCACCGGAGTCGCCATCTCCCTCACCCGCAACGAGGTCTACGTCGTCAACTCCGGATCAGGCACCATCTCCGTCATCGACGCCCAGAAGAACGCCGTCGCCGCCACCATCCCCGTTCACAAGAAGCCGTACTTCATCGACGTCTCCCAGGACGGCCATCGCGGCTACGTCGCCAACTCCGGCTCCAACAACGTCTCCGTCCTCGACCTCGACCGCCGCAAAGAGATCGCCACCGTCGGAGTCGGCGAAGCCCCCGGCCTCGCCCGCATCTCCCCCGACAACCAGACCCTCGTCGTCACCAATCGCGTCGGCGGCAGCGTCACCGTCATCGATGGCCCCACACTGAAAGTCCGCGCCGTCTTCCCCAACTGCCCCGGAGCCACCGACGCCGTCATCCTCCCCGACTCCTCCAAGGCCTTCATCGCCTGCTCCGCCGGACATCAGGTCATGGTCCTCGCCCTCGTCCGCAAACCCGACCCGAATACACCGCTCACCGAAAGCGAAAAGACCGACCATCTCCTCGACTTCCTCGACGTCGGCCAGACCCCCATCAACCTCGCTATGAAACCCGACGGCGGTGAGATCTTCGTCTCCAACTTCGACAGCAACACCATCTCTGAGATCGCAACAGGAAACAATGAAGTCGGCGGCGCCACGCTTATCGGCGAACATCCCTCTCGCGGCATCGTTAGCGCCGACAATTCCACCCTCTGGGTCAGCAACTTCAGCGCGAACACCGTCGGCGTCTACTCCATCGACGACGGCCAGCGCGTCAACATGATCCAGGTCGGAGACGGCCCCGACGCCCTCGCCTTCTCCAGCGAGGGTCACATCCTGCTCGTAGCCAACTCCCGCTCCGGAGACATCGCCGTCATCCGCACCACCAGCTACTCTCCCCAGGGCGCAAGAAGAATCGGAACCCTATTCACCATGCTCCCCGCCGCCAAACACCCCAATGCCATCGCCGTGAAGGCCTTCCAGATGCCATGACGGTCGGACTGAGGTGACCCAACATCAAACGGCTTCGACCTGAAGCCACGGGATGTACCACATGGTTCGACCCAATCGGCATCGACTTCACGCATCAGGCAAACGCAACTTCCCGAATCAGGCTGTCGGAATTGGCAGGCTGGCCCATTCGCGGAATACACAGCACCGGGCAGTTAACATTAGAAACCACCTGCAAAACCGTACTCGTTTCAAGGTCCTCTTCGGCAAGTTCCTCCGCAGGAGAACCCAAAACCACCAGATCTACTCCACACCGGCGAGCGCACCAGCCGATCCTCTCGCCGGCGTTGCCCGACAGCACAACATGCTCCACAGGCACGGTGTGCGATTCATTGAATGGAGCTATGAAGCGAAGCCTTCCCTCGCAGCTTGAGCAGTTGCCTTCCCTCTGGCAGACTGAGACATGAAGGACTGTCAGTTGTCTCAATGCCACCTGGTGGGCATACTTCACCGCTGCAATCGAAGCGGGAGAAAAATCAGTCGCTGCCAAAACGCGCCGCCAACAGCCAACCAACGGCATAGAAGTTTCGGCGCCCGGCGAAACGGTCATGATCGGACAGGGCGACTTCGCCAGTAGCCGGCGCGCGATCCTGCCCAGCGCGACTCTGCCCGCCTCCGTCTTCCCCTGGGTTCCTACAATCAACAAATCTGCATTATTGTTCTTGACCGCCTCGAGAATACGCTCACAAATGGTCCCCGTCTCGATGACAGAATGGACCGGAATGCCCATCAGCCGCGTCTCCTCCTCGATTCTCCTTAGTTCTTCCTTCGCCGCCAGTCCGGCCTCATGAAATGACGGCTCGCCCTCGGGAAAGGCAAAGCCGACTGGGTCGATGACATGCATGACACACAAAGTCGCGTGGTGGAAGAACGCCAGCGCCTGGGCGTAACGCAGCGCAGACGATGAAGTATAAGTCAGGTCAGTAGCCACTGTGATGGTCTTGAACTGCAAGCTGCCGTTTTCCATGGTTGTTCTCCCTCTTTCTGTCTTAACCATGCACCGGCGGCGTGCGCAGTCGCAGTGACGCGAGTCACCTGAAGGTGTGATCTGGATCACAAGGAGATTTCCAGGAAGTCTTCTCAGGGAACAGTGAAAGCACAGCGCGAACGAAGCGCCGCTAGCGGCCCGGCAACTTACTGCGTCTGGAGTTCGAGCCCTTCAGCATTAAGAATAGTCAGCGACGAGCCGCGTCGAACAATCAGATGATCGCGCTCAAACTGGTTCAAAAGCCGGGTTACGGTCTCCCGCGAAGTCCCTGCCATGTTCGCCAGTTCCTCATGCGTAAGCGCCATCGTGAAACGGAGCTCCGGCTTTCCGCAGGCAGCCGTATTCGCCCATTCCAACAACAACTGGGCCAGCTTCCCAGCCGCGGAGCCCGAAAGGGCCAAACGCCGCGCATCGAGAAACACCGCCTGATATTCCTTCGCGAGCGTCCTCGCCGCCTTTTCGCCGACCTCGGCATGATCTTCAAGAAACCGAAGAAACTCAGTCCGCCGAACGTGCTTCAGTTGGGTAGGTTCCAGTGTCTCCGCCGTAACCTCGTGAGGAAGATCGCTCAATGTGGCGCTAAGTCCGAGGACATCGCCCGGCCCGGCGATTCGCAGAATCATCGTCCTGCCATCTTTAGACATGGCCGAGAGCTTCAACTGCCCGGAACATACGACATATACGCCATTCGCCGTCTGGCTCTCTTCAAAAACGATCGACCGGCTGGGCAGGTTCATGTGCGAGCCTATCTGATCGTAGGCCTGGAACGCGGCGTCATCCAGGTTGCAAAACACGCGGAGGGTTCGATGGCTACACTCAAGACACCGATCCACTGCTCGCCGGGCGTGTAACGGCATTTCTCACCCTCGCTGGAAGACTTTCTCATTATCTTCCTTCGAGAGTCGGGTTTCCAGAATATTTACCTAAGCAGCCATCATGACACTCTTATCGGAATCGGCCAGAACCGGGATGGGCGGCAATCGACGGCGCACTAACTGCTCGCCCGGTGCCCTCCAGCTTTCCACCACAAAATCGCGCGAACAATCGGGGCAAAGCCAGACCAGCTGCCGCCGCTCCTGCTTCACCCCGCTAGGCGCATCATCGCACCGGTCTACGCAATGCAGGCTCCCGCCCCTGAAATACAAAGTCTCGGTCCTGCAGTTGGCGTTTGCGCACCGCATATAAAACCCTCCCCCTGGGCGTTTCTAGAGTGCGCCCACCGCGCAACGGTCGAAAGCTACTCTTTCGCCGTTGACAGATAGTCCTTCGCTCACCACAGATAGTCTGTCGTCCTCGACCGTCAGTATTCGAGAATCGTGTCGCACCGCCAGCACGCAGCACCCCGCCCGCGCCACGATCTGATAGGCAGCGGTATTACGGAACGGCAGCGAAGGAAATCTGTTGTTGACGCCCAGAACGATCCAGTCCGCCTTCATCTCCGCCGCTTCCTGGAGAACTCCCTCCACCAGGCGCCCGCAAACGGCCCTCACTTTAATTGCTGGCATGTCCGTACCTTCCGGGAGCACCGCGAGGATGGCTTTTTCAGCCCACGTAATCGAACGCGACCCCACATCTGACACAGTCGTATCCGCATCCAGATCCATAACATGCAGCAGGGTCAGCTCCGCTTCATAGGCCTTGGCCAGGTTCCACGCAATCTCCAGGCTCTTTTTGTAGTCGCCGATCAACGAGACGGGATGCAGAATCCTCCGAGGCGTCACATGTTCTATTACCGGCGAAACGTTCGGGCCGACAATGAATACCGGCACATCCACGCTGCCTAACAGCTCATTGGCTACGGAACCCATCGCCAGCTGTCCCCATTTTCCCCTTCCATGGGTTCCCATGATGAGCCGAGTCGCCCCGGTCATCCTGATCTCGTCGCGAATCACATCTCCGGCAAAGCCATGCGCGAGATAAATATCGCAGGGAACTCCCTCATGCTCGATCTGGCGAGCAATCCCCTGCAATGCCAGGCGGGCCTCCCGGTCAAGGATCTTCTCATCGGCATACGGAGCATAGCCCGACTCCATTGGAAACGAATTGGCCGGTAGTATTGCGTGCACCAGCGTCACCCGGGCGCCGCTGGCCTTAGCTTGACCGACGACATAAGGGACAAGAAAGTCGCCATCGGTCAAATCGCTGGCGACCAGGATATGGTTTGGCTTCACAAACGTTGCCATCTGAGAGGGGCTGATATTGGTAGGTTGCATGGGAGTGTCCTCCTTTTCCTCTCCAATATGAGCTGAGCAGGACTCGTTTGCAGTGATCGAAGTCACACAAGAATGTGATGGCTATCACACGCACATCAGCCTCTCGCCCTTGAGACGCGGAACTTCAAGCCCTCAATCTATGGAAATTGATTGTCCGGAGCTGAGAATCAAATCGAACAGGTTCTCACCCCAAATCGCCGCAGGCGATCCGGTGGAAGCGGCGGTCTTCAGGCCGCCGAAAACAACGCCAGCTAAAGAGAAGGGCTTTAGCCTTGGGCCTCTGCCACCGAGACGCCCCGCCTAACGCAACAACGCCGCCCAGATCGGAGACGGCCCCGACGCCCTCGCCTTCTCAAGCGTTGGCCACCTCGTCCTCGTCGCCAACTCCCGCTCCGGAAACGTCTTAGGGCCGGAATAGATTCGCCGGGTGCCCCACATCTCGATTTTGAGATGTGGGTTCCGTCGGAGGGCGGCCTCTCTGCAACCCCGCCGACTGACGCGTACATCCGCATCAGGGCGCGTGGCTTTACAGCATGTGCCGCCCCCACGCCTCCAGCCACGAGAGCGTGATCGCTTTCCATGTCTCGTTGAAGTAGAGGCCCGTGGCCGTCAGGCCCAGAGCGATTACGAGGGAGCCTCCCCAGAGGAACTGTTTCATGATCCGGTTGCGTTTCCAGTCCCAGAGAAACATGAGAAGGATGAGGAACAGATTACCGCCCTCGTAAAACAGGTAGGTGCCGAGAAAGGTGGTTGGCGCAGGCAGAAAGAGACTCACAAACCGGGAAAAACCCGCATCGCTGATGCAGATGATGGCCAGAATGAGCACGCGCCGATGGGCGGCGGAATTGCGGCGCATGAGAATGCCCCACGGCAGCAGCAAAGGCCATGCAAATGACTCCGCTGAAGGCGATGGAAAGAAATTGAGGAGGCAGAGCGCCGGGGGTCGGAAGGTTCAAGGCCTGCCAACTGAGTTCCGACCAGGGACCGATCACCAGGATGAGAGCGGCGTAACCGGCCGCAAACCAACCCAGGCGGCGATGCAGGCGCACATTGCCGCTTTCGACCATGAGCACAAGCGCGGTTGCGGTGAGCAGCCAGAGCGTGGTGGCGATAGCATGTATGTGGACGATCATCGGCACGGCCGGCTGCTCATGAAAGTAGTTGTGCAGATCGAAGCCGAAGCCGACGCCTACGAAGATCCAGAAGATGCCAAGCCAGACCAGCGCCGCCCGGCGATCGTCACGCCCGGGCCAGGATGCGGTTGTATGGATGTGCAATCGTTCCCCTTGCCAGTCAGAAAACCATACAGCAATGGGACTGATGCGATGAAACTATTTTTTGCAGAGTGGGGTGATGGGGTGGCAAGGGTGGGGGATCAAATCTCCCAACCTCCAACAAACGTCATCCTGACCCTGAGCATCGCGAAGGGGAAGGACCTGCGGTTCCAGCGATGCTCCAAAACCCGACAGAGCTCTATGAAGGGGCACGGCCGGGTGCCCCACATCTCGATTTTGAGATGTGGGTTTTCGCCAGAGCGCGGCCTCTCTGCAACCCCGCCACTGACGCGTCCAACCGCACGCCCCTGGCGCAAAGAAGTCATGTCCACGAGGAATTGTTCATCGCTCTCCACAACCACCTAACGCCGGAGATGGTCTATGAACGCGAACTGCTGATTTGAATGGAACCCTTCGCCTTCGTTTGCCTCGAGTCTCCTTCATCGTTGCGCCGTGGTCGGAGACGGCCCCGACGCCCTCGCCTTCTCGATCGTTGGCCACCTCGTCCTCGTCGCCAGCCCCCGCTCCGTAGACGTCTTAGGCCCGGAATAGATTTGCATTCCAAAATCGCCGAAGGCGATCCGGTGGAAGCGGCGGCCTTTAGGCCGCCGAAACAACGCGAGCGAACGAGAAGGGCTTTAGCCCCGGGCTCTTTAACCGAGACGCCCTCCCAACCCATCAGCGCACCCAGGTCGGAGACGGCCCCGACGCCCTCGCCTTTTCGAGCGTTGGCCATCTCGTCCTCGTCGCCAACCCCCGCTTCGGAGACGTCGCCGTCATCCGCACCACCAGCTACTCCCCCAAGGCCCCCGCAAAATCGGAGCACTCTTCACCATGCTCCCCGCCGCCAAACACCCCAACGCCATCGCGGTGGGAGCGTTTCAAATGCCGTAGCGTCAACAGCTGGGCGGCCCACATCAGGCAATCGCCGCTATACCCTTCGTTGTCGCGTGCTTCCTTAATGCCCAACGGAGACCGGCTCACGCCTTTCAAAAGAGGACGCACCCTGGCCAAGACCTCGGTCGCAGCGGCAAGCAAATCGCCTATATTCCCCGACAGACGAGCCCACCGCGTCCGCGACCTGCTTTCGAGGATTCATCAACAAAATCATCTACATCAATCTCTTACTGGATTTTTCTCATATCTGAGAGTTGTACTCTCAGTTTAGATAAAATAATCTCAATTGATAGTTTGACTCTCAATTGGGAGTGTTATAATCTCATTATTGAGAGACGACATCTCAATAATGAGGAGCTTTCCCATGCCAAAACTAGCAGGTATCCACGCCGTCGAGTTGACGGCATACAGAGCAAAGAATTTAGACACGGTGTGCTTCCGGGGCTCAGCGCCGCTTGCACATCTAGCGATGATCTCCCAACCGGATATATTCGACCAGGTCACTAATCCAAAAGGACTGCAGCGCGACCTGTCCCCAAAGCATGCGAGCGAAGCATACGAGTACGTACACCGCCAAAAAGATCCGGATTACCCGCGCGCCTTCCCAGAAGTAGTCCTCAACGTGCGCGACAAGAAGCTCTTGAAGATTGAGGAGGGGCCGGACGGCACACAAGTCGTCAAACTTCAGTTTCAGATCAGCGAAATGAAGGAAGGAAAGGTCTACGTCAGCCGCGTAGATGGAAACCATCGACTATTTCATGCCGCCGGCGATGATCGACGTGATCCCCTGCTTGCTGACGCCCCTTTTCAGATTCACGTGGGTCTCAGTCAAGACCAAGAACGGTCGCTCTTTGTCAACATCAACAGCAATCAGAAGGGACTGAGCTCCTCACACCTCGCGGTAATGCAGAATCGGCTAAGCCCCGAGGAGATTGAAATTCGCGATCACCTCGACCGCTGGTTGGCCAGCAGACTCAGCAAAGACCCCGACTCCCCATGGCATGGAATGATCCACGAAGGCGGCTCAAAGAAGGGCACTCGCCAGCAAGGATTAACCAGACTGGTCAATTTCGCAAGCATCCAGGGCGGCGTGGCCAAGCTCCTCTCGAAGAGCCAGTACATCTACGATCTTGGAGACGCACAAATCCAGTACGTCGTAATCCGAAATTACTGGCAGGCAGTGAAGACTGTGTTCTCTGAAGAGTGGGCTAACCCCAAAGATTATCTCCTCCTCAAGAACGTCGGGGTTTGGAGCCTTTCGATTCTTGCTGCCGCAATCATTGATCGATGCATGCCCCAAGGCCGGGTGGATCCCAAGGATTTTGCCCGCTATCTCAAGCAAGCGAGGTCGCGCTTCGATTGGAGTAAGGAGGCTACCGGAGAGCGGGCCGTAGCTGGCATGTCAGGGAATAAGGCTGCACTGATCATCGCCGCCGCTATGGCGGGAGAACTGACGGATGAGGCAGGCAGCAATGTCATCAAGGAGCTTCAGGAACAACTGCGCGCTCAGCTTAACAGTGGGAGCCACGTGGCATAGGAGGCAAGTATGAAGATTAACGACGACCACATGTACCACGGCGCAGCACTTACTCAGATTGCCGAGCATCCCGTTTTCAAGGCGATCAACGCCTTCTGGAGCAACGGAAAGAAGTCGGGGTGCGCGTTTCGCATCAACGACACGACGGGGATATACATCAAGTATGCCGGGTCGCCCCGTGGTGCCGCGAACGAGTACATCTTTAACTTCACTCAAGCGCATTTAGACGAGCTTACAAAGCTGAGGGAGCACTGCACCAGCGTCTTCGCAGTGCTCGTCTGCATTGGCGCCAAGGCGATATGTGCGCTTAGCTACGGGCAGATCATGAAATTCGTCGAGATGCGCCAGAACTCAAAGGGGGAACGCGAGGACCAATACCAAATTATCGTCACAGCGCCACCCAATAAACAGTTCCGGGCCTACATCAACAAGCCTCACCGGAAAGGAGTCATGATTGGCGAGACACTTGTTGCCCGAAATGCATTCCCAGAAATTCTGTTTCAGGAATGAGAGCGGGGAGTCGGGTGTCTTTCATTAGCAGGGGGCTGAGCCGGGTGCTCCACGTCTCGCTTTTGAGACGTGGGATTCCACCTTGCGAGTTGACCTAAACCTACGCCGCCGAAGCCTGCACTTCCAGCACCGTTCCATCAACCTTCTGAAGATGGGCCACGATCTCAAACAAGTTCCGCGCCTGCGGATTTCCCTGCACGCTAAGCATCCGCATCAGGCTCTTCGGCGACTTGGAGAGCGCCTCGCCCAGTGCGGGAAACCCGATGGTCCCATTAATGTATTCGCGCAACACCGACTTGGCCGTCTCCAAATCTCCGGCGATCATGTTGCTCACCGCCTCGCGCAAGAACTCGCGCCGGAAATCGTCCTTCGCCAGCTGCTCCTTGATCGTCTCCCGGAAACTCCGTGTCAGTGGCATCTATTCCTCCCGCTTTCTCCTCTTGTATTCGGCCCAAAGTCCATGTGCCTTTTCGATGTCCGTACGCTGCCGCTGCCTGGAGCCGCCACCGAGCAGGATCACCAGTTCCTCGCCGTCCCTGCCGAAATAGACCCGATACCCCGGGCCAAAATCCAGACGCAGCTCCGAAACCCCCGCGCCCACGCTCTTAGCCTGTGAAAAATTGCCGCCCTCCATGCGAAGCACGGCGGCAATGACCCGAGCACTCGTGGCAGCATCGAGATCGGAAACCCAATCGCGGTAAGGCACTCGTCCGCGTGTGTCCACGTACTCGCGAACGTCTGCCATAAGCCATGGTAACGCCGACGTTACCGCAAAGCAAACGGCAAGTTTATCTCACAGGCCCGACCTTCGACTCGACTTCAGATCCCCATCCAAGTCGTCTTCATCTATCGCCAAATCTGATCGACCCTTTCAAAGAATTAGATCGGCCATCGCCACACAAAACCACGAGCGCGTCAGAACCTGTCAAGTATCGTTCTCGCCAACACCACAGACTAACCTCAATCATCCCATCACTTACAAGCCACAAATAGTTGGCGTAGTGAAACCATCTAACCTGATAAAATAGAGATATAGATCAAAACAAAAAGTCAGGCGGCAAAAATCCATCTCTGTGGCGACAAGCCACCACAGAAAGGCCGTCCGCATATAACCCAATCAGAGTAAGGACTCTGCGAGTAAGTCATTTAATTGCATATCTTTGCGCACAAATCGGCTAACTACATCAAACTAGGATGCTTAGAGGAGTAGGGGGTGGCAGGGGTGCTCGCCTCCGCCACGATTCGGATCTTACAATCCAGCAGCACCCGAGAGGACGATGGGCATAGTCGGCGTGGCCGAGCCTTCAGCGTTTTCAATTGTCACACAGAATGCCTTGGCAGGCACACCTTCGGGCAGCTTGGGTAATACCACGCTGGCCGAGCCATGGTCGTCAGGGCGGAAGAGTCCGGCGGGAATAGGTGCTTTTCCATCAGCCGGAATCACCCATAGTTCATAAGTCTTGTCAGCAGGAATCGGCTTCAGGTTATTCCCAACAAACACCAACGCACCCTTATCGGCAAGGTAGCTGGTGCGACCAGTAGGCGGAGGCGCACCCTTGCCCTCGGTCAACGTAACTTGCTTCGCCGCCGGAGAAGTAAGGGTTTCCAGCACTTCTTCGGCGTGCGTCGCTGACGCAGAGAGCTTCGCGATCTCACCCTTGTCGTTGTTGAGCAGTTCGTTGAGACGCTGGTTCTGGTTGCCGAGGTAGCCGGCGAGTGCCAGCAATGCAAATGCAGCCGCCGACGGAACAAGAATCGGGAACCAGTTGCGGCGAGGCTTGACCTCGTGAATGACGCGGGCAGGCGCTGGCTCACTCTTCGGCGCAGCCACCACAGGCGTAGTTGCTCGTGCGGTGGCAACCGCAGTCTGCGGCTCGGCAGCGACGCGGCTCATGAACCGATCGCGCGCCCCGGCTGGAATTGGTTGCTGCTCGACGCTCAGCGAGAGCAGTGCGAGGTCGCCAGAGACCTCTGCGAGTTGGCGGGCACACTCCGCGCACTCCTCCAGATGCAGCGCCGCGGCGGCGGTCTCGCCGGCCGAGAGCGATTGGATGGAGTAGAGGACCAAGTCCTCGTCCGAAATGTGGTGTCCGTTCACGGTTGGACTGCTTCTCCCTTAATAGCCGAACTCGAGATTGTCTTGCCTTGCATTGCCTTTCTCAGCGTAATCAGCGCCAGCCGAATCCGCGTCTTCACCGTGCCCAACGGGTCACCGGTTTTTTCGGCGATCTCCGAATGACTCATCCCCTCGAAGTAGGCCATCTCGAGCGACTTCCGTTGCTCGGGCGGAAGCTGCTGCATATACCCGCGCACCTTCTCCATCAGCGTGTTGCGCTCAGCCTCGGCGCCAAGATCGGTGGAAGAGGCAAGCACCACATCCTCGACCGAATCCGTAGGCCGGCGACGCCGCAGCGAGTCAATCGCGCGATTTCGCGCAACGACAGCTAACCATGCGCCCAGCGAACCTCGGCCAGAAATAAATGCACCCGGCTTCTTCCATATCTGGATGAAGATCTCCTGCATGACATCTTCCGCCTGACCGGTATCTTTGAGCACGCGCAGCGCGACCGAATACACCATGCCCGAATAGCGATCGAAGAGCAGACCCATCGCCGCCTGGTCGCCTTGCTCAACTCCAGACAACATCTCCGCGTCCTCGGCTGCCTTGGCGGCCTGCAGTCTGGCCTTCGATGGCTCGCTGTTGTAGGAACGCTCCGGGGAGGCTGGCGGATTTTGTGATTCTTCAGGCATTTAGGAGGTCAGCGCCGAATGCGGGCGGCTCGCGACGCTGAGCGAACCATGTAATTTAAGCATATCCGCGGCTGCTCTTGACGCCGTAGATCAAGATCGGTGCTGACGGGATGAAAACACGGCTCGACAAATTGCTTGTGGAGCGAGGACTGGCCCCGACGCGGGAACGCGCGCAGGCGATGGTGGTCGCCGGGCGCGTGCTGGTGAACGAGCAAAAGGTTGACAAGCCGGGAACCGCGATTGCCGAAGACGCGGTCTTTCGCCTGCTTGGCGACGATCCGCGCTACGTGGGGCGCGGAGGGCTGAAGCTCGAGGCCGCGCTGAAGCATTGGCAGATCGAGCTTGCGGCAAGATTCTGCGTGGATGTTGGCGCTTCGACCGGCGGTTTCACCGACTGCATGTTGCAGCACGGAGCGGCGCGGGTGCTGGCGATCGATACCGGCTATGGGCAGATCGCGCAGAGTCTGCGTTCGGACGCTCGAGTGTCGCTGATGGAGCGAACGAATGCGCGGTTGCTCAAGCCGGGGGATTTGCCGGAGGGGATTTCGTTTCTTGCGATGGATGTCTCGTTTATCTCGGCGACTCTGGTGCTGCCGGCGGTGATTGCGGCGATTGGCGGGTCGCTTGGGGAAGTGGTTGTGCTAGTCAAGCCGCAGTTCGATGCAGGGCGAGAGTATGTCGGCAAAGGTGGGATTGTTCGCGATCCCTTGGGGCATCAGGTGGCGATTGATCGGGTCCGAGGGTGCGTCGTTGAGCTTGGCGGATGTGAGATTGATGTGACCGATTCTCCGATTTTGGGTGCGGAGGGGAATAAGGAGTTTCTGATGCATGCGCGGTGGTGAATTTCGTCAGTCGTGTCGCAATGCTTCCATCGGTTCTACTTTTGCGGCGCGCGCAGCGGGTATCCAACCAGCGATCAGCGCCATCGCCAGTAGCAGCAATGCGGAAGCAACGAGGCTGAGTGGGTCGCCCGGCTTCAATCCGTAGAGCATCGATTGCACCAGTCGCATGAGAAAGATTGCTGCTCCGAGGCCAATGGCCAAGCCCGCGACGGCAAGCCATGCGGCCTCGCGGAGCACCATCGCGCGGATTTGGCCGCGGGCCGCGCCCAGTGCGAAACGTATGCCGATCTCGTTGGTGCGCTGCGAGACGGTGTAGGCCATGATGCCGTAGATGCCGACGCAGGCGAGCGCCAGGGCAAGAACGCCGAATCCGGCGCTGAGCGACGCGAACATGCGCTCCTGCTGCATGCTGGCGGCGATTTGTTGCTGTTGGGTGCGGACGTGGTTGAGGGGAAGGTCGGGATCGACGTGCTGTAGGGCGCGGCGGAGCGACGGTACCAAGGCGTTAGGCGGCAGCTCGGAACGCACGATGTAGGTTATGCTGCTGAAGCCAGGAGCCTGCGAGTCAAGATCGAAGTGCACAGGTGGGGTTGGCTGCCGCGTATCGCCATAGCGAATGTCGGCGCAGACGCCGACGATCTCCAGCAAGCGATTGGGCTTGTCGCCTACGCTCCGGAAGAAGCGTTTGCCGATGGGATTGGTGTTGGGAAAGAACTTCCTCGCCAGGGTCTGATTGACGATCGCAACCGGAATGGAATTTTCCGTGTCCTCCGCAGTGAATCCGCGGCCTGACAGGATCGGGATGGACATGGCTGAAAAGAAGTTTGGTGCAACATTGGAGTACGTCGCAAACCGGTCTTCGCGGCCCCGGAAGTCGCGATTGGCCGCGAGGTCCTTGATATCGCCCTCGACTTGGAACTGAGATATGTACGGGGAGTCCGCGCCAAGGGGGTGGTTGATGTAGGTGACCTCCCGGACACCGGGCACTGCCGCGAAGGCGTCCGCCACGCGGCTATGCAGGGTAGAAGGCTGAGAGCCATGTGGTCCTGTCCGTGGCGGCGTAATGTCTACCAGTAGCAGATTCCTGGTTCGATAGCCGGGGTTGACAGAGTTGAGATTGAAGAGCGTTCGTAGAAAGAAAACGGCGGCGATGACCAACAGGGTTGAGAGTGCGACCTGAAAACCGACGATCGCCTTGCCCGACCAAGCTTTGCGCCGCCTGGTGGATGTTTGCGCCCCCTCTTTGAGCGCGGTGTTGATCTCGGCGCGAGTCGAACGCCACGCGGGAGCGATGCCAAAGGCTATGCCAGTGATGAGCGTTGCGGCGCAGGTGAAGCCGAAGACCCGCCAGTCGAACGTGACGGGCATCTCGCCGCCGTCCCAGCCAGTTTGCATCAGCAGAGGAATTAGATTGCGGCTGAAGTAGCCCAAGATAAGACCGGCAACGCCACTCATCGCCGAAAGCAGCAGGTTTTCGGTAAGGACTTGCCGGAGGATGCGCGCCTTGCCCGCTCCGAGCGCCATGCGCACGCTCATTTCGCGCTGGCGGAAGGAAGCGCGCGCCAGCATCAGGTTGGCGATGTTCGCGCAGGCGAGCAGAAGTACGAGCCCGGCAAGCGAAAGCAGCACGTAGAGCGGCTTTAAGAGATAGGTTATGCCGGAGGTGATGCCGCGGCTTCCGTCCTCGAGCGAGAGCCGGGGAACGGTTTCGCCCTTGTTCATGATTGCCGTGCCGCGAAAGGCAGCGTTGAACGCCGCATCGAGCGCCGCCTGGGCGGTGACATCCGAAACTCCGGAGCTCGTTCGGGCCATCAATTGAACGCTGAAGTTATTGGGGTTCATCAAGGGATTTTGGCTAACAGGCCCAGGTGCGAGCGCAAATATCATGGACAATGGCAGAAACACTTCAGGAGCTGAAGTATCGGCGTCAACGGTACCGCGAAAACTGGGCGGGTTGACGCCAACGATGGTGACGGGCGTCAGGTTCACGCGGATGGTCCTGCCCACTACATCATGCGCTCCGCCGAATTCGCGATGCCAGAAGCTATCGCTGATGACGGCGACAGCGCCTGTGCCCGGGGCGCCATCATCGCCGGGCTCGATGGGCCGGCCTATCTGCGGCTTCACCTGCATCTGGGTGTAGAAGTTTCCAGAGACAAGCTGCGCCCTGCCTACCTCCGGCGCGCCAGCGGCGGTAATGTCAACGTCGGGGATCTGCATGAAGGCGACGATGTCCTGGACAACATGATTCTGCTGGCGGAGCTGGCGATAGGCGAGGTAAGGGAAGGGCCCGAGGTGGAAGGTGCCGTTTTCGCGATAGGCGTCATTGCCTACAAGCCCGCGAATCGCGAGATGGTTGTCGCCGGTCAGCCTGAAGATCCGAAGCTGCTCCGGATGCGGAACGCCCAGGCGAACGAAGAGCATCTGGTTGGCATAGGAGAAGATGGTGGTATTGGCGCCGATGGCGAAGGCGAGGGAAGCGACTGCAATCGCGGTAAAGGCGGCGCTCTTGCGCAGGATGCGGGCCGCGTAAAGTATGTCGGCCCAGAGCGACTCGATCCAACGCCACTGCCAAACTTCGACGCTGCGTTCCGCACTCAGAGTCACATTGCCCATTGCCCGACGAGCCTGCTTGGCGGCCTTTTCCGGTTCCATGCCTGTGGCAATCAGTGCTTCGGTCCGCTCGGCGATGTGCTGGCGAATCTCTTCGTCGAGTTCGGCGCGAAAGCGGTTCCGGAAGAAAAAGTTACGAAGCCACGACATTGGAAACCTCCAAAAGATTGTTCAGACCTGCGAATCGTTAGGCCTTTAACTCCGGGGCAAGCACGAGTTGAATTCCTTCCACCATCTGGTCGAAGCGCGCCGTTTCGTCGGCGAGATGCTTTTGTCCCCTCCGGGTGAGGGAGTAGGTGCGGACACGGCGATTGGTTGCCGAGGTCTGCCATTTCGCCTCCACCAGCCCCGGCTTTGAGCAGCCGCTGCAACGCCGGGTAGAGCGAACCCTCCTCCACCTGAAGCAAATCGCGCGAGCGCTGCTGAATGCGCGTAGCGAGGGCGTAACCGTGGAGCAGCTCGAAAGACAGCGACCGCAGGATCATCAATTCAAGTGCGCCGGGAAAGAGATCGCGGCGATCGAGTTCGCGCTCAGGGTATGTACCTCGATGCCTAGACTAAATATGGGTAGCGCGGTAAGTCAACCGTCCGGCTAAGAGTGCGGTGCGCCGAATCAACGTTGCCTGCCGTATTAATCTCCCTTCAGTACACTGGAAGCTCATGAGAACCGTCGTGATCCTCTCCAAGCCGCAGAAGGAAGAGCTGGCCACGCTGATTCCGGAGCTGATTCTCTGGATGCGGGCGCATGGGCTGAACCCGGTACTGGATCCGGTGAGCGGCAATTACACCCACGATGCCCCGGTGGTGGCCCGCAACGAGATGCCGGGGCTTTCGCCGGAGCTGGCGATCGTCCTGGGCGGCGACGGTACGCTGCTGTCGGCGGCGCGAGCACTGTCCAAGTCGGGTGTCCCGTTGTTGAGCGTCAACCTGGGCTCGCTCGGATTTCTGACCGAGGTGCGGCTGGCGGATTTGTATCCTACGCTCGACGCCTGGTGCGAAAACTGCTCGACGACCGACTCGCGGGCGATGCTGCATGTCGATCTCGTGCGCGACGGCAAGGTACAGTGCGAGTACGAAGCGCTCAACGACATCGTCGTTTCAAAGGGGGCGATCGCCCGGATGGGCGACTTTATGGTGAAGCTAAATGGTCAGCTGGCGGCGGCCTTCCGCGCCGACGGCGTGATTGTGGCGACGCCCACCGGTTCAACGGCCTATTCACTGGCGGCGGCGGGGCCGATCCTGGCTCCAGATGTCGACGCGTTGGTGATTAATCCGATCTGCCCCCACCTGCTAACCCTGCGCCCGATGGTCGTGCGCGGAGACGCGGTGGTGACGGTCAGCGTGGAGGGCATCCCCGATCAGACTTATCTCACCGTGGACGGCCAGGAGGCGGTCCAGTTGCTGGTCGGCGATCAGTTGGATTGCCGGCGCTCCCGATACAGCGTCACGCTGGTGCGGATGAAGCCTCCGGCGTTTTTCGACGTTCTGCGCGCCAAGCTCAAGTGGGGAGAGAGGTAGTCGCTAAGGACTTAGGGAGTAGAGACTAGGGATTAGCGACTTAGGAACTTCTGTTCTCTAGTCCCTCGTCCCCATTCCCCAGCCCTCTAACTAGGTCTTGTTCAACTCGTCGAGCAGCACCTTTGCTTTGGTGGCGAGGACGTAGGCTCCGTCGAAATCCTGGTTGGTGAGGGCCGTTTTGGCTTTGGTGAGAAATGCTTTGATCTGATTGACGGTTTCCTGCTCCTGAGTACTGAGCGGGCGCTTGATGGAGTTCAGGCCGTCTTCTGTCTTATTGATCAGGTCGCCGGTGTCCTTGCCTTTTTGGGCTTGTTCGGGGGTATCTGCGGGGGTCAGCTCGCCGATAGGCGAGGCCGCCGTGGGCTCGGCATTGGCGGCGACCTCGGTGGAGTCGCCGGGGGTGGCGGCAGCGCCTGACGATGAGGAGGCCACTTCCGAACTGGCAGTTGTCGTCAACCCAGAGTCCGTGCCGGCCGGTTTGGCGGCCGAGGGCTTCGGCTTGTGGGAGGTGGTCTTCTTGGTGCTTGGCGGTGGCGTCGGTGGCGGGGCGGGCGCAGGCTCCGTCTTTGCGACCTCGGGCGCAGGGGCGGGCGTGGCCGGCTCGGTCTGAGTCTGGGATTCAGTCAGCGGCGGCGGATACATGGCTCCAGCTTTGCCGGCCGCTGGAATTGCCGGGGCCTGCGCCTGAGCGGGTGGAGCGGTCTTCGCATTCTTCGGGGCGCAACCTGTTGCGAATAAAACAAGTAGCGCAGTCACCGCGTGCTTGCTCGCGGAGTTCATCCTCGCGGCTCCTTTAAGAGCGCCGTGCCCGGCGGCAGAGAGTTACGCAGTCGTACGTCGCTGGTAGCAGATAGGGGAAGGCGTAACACAAAAGTTGTACCTTTCCCCGGTTGTGATTGTACGTCAACCTCCCCATTGTGTAGTTGCAAAATGCGATAAGTCATGGCCAAACCTATGCCGCTGCCCTCTCGTTTTGTAGTGAAATAAAGGTCGAAAATCCTGGGCCGCACGTCCTCGGGGATTCCCTCACCCTCGTCGCGGACGGTAATGTTGGCCATTCGCGCGTCGGCGTGGAGCCGGACCTCGAGTACACCCCCGTCGGCCATCGCCTGGCCGCCGTTCAACACCACATTGAGCAACGCCTGCTTCATCAGGTCGGAGTCGATATTGGCCATCACTGGATTCTGCGGCAGCAGGCTGGAGACCCGGACGCTTCGGGTCTCCAGTTCCGCCGAGGCCAGCATCAGGACGCTGGAGACGACACTCCTCAGGTCCTGTTCCTCGAGCTGCAGCTCAACCGGACGGGAGAAGTCCACGAGGGTCTGCACGACCCGGTCGAGACGCTGAATTTCGCTCTGAATGATATCCAGGTGACGCAGAGCGCGTTCGTCGTAGCCGTCGAGCTTGTTGCGGAGCAACTCCAGGTGCACGACGATGGCGTTGATGGGGTTCTTGACCTCGTGGCCGACCCCGGCGGTGAGCCTCCCGATGGCCGCGAGACGGCGCGAGAGTTCGAGCTCGCTCTCGATCTCGCGTACCGACTCAAGATCGTGCAAAGTGAGCAGGGCGCCGAGAGTCTGACGACGGTCACTGTCGTGATCGTCATGAATAAAATCAAGGGAAATCTGCACCCGCCGGCCGGTTTCGGTAGTGATTTCCTCCTGAACGATGGAAACCCCGGCGTCGAAGGCATCGCGAACGGTCGAACCCAGCCGCGTGGTCCGATCGAAGATCTCGTGAAGCTCGGTGCCGAGAACCTGGCTGCGGCGAAGGCCAAGAAAGCGTTCCACGGAGTCACTGACCAGCACGGCGCGGGCATCGCGGGTAAAGAGCAAGATGCCATCTTCCAGATTGGTCATGATCTGGTCGAGGTTTTCTTTCAGCGCGGAGAAAACTTCCTCCACGTTGCGCATGCGGCGGCCGAGACGCTCGATCTTGTACGAGACCTGCACGACGGCGTCGTCGGAGGTATCGGACTCGAGTTCGCCGGCGGTTTCGGCCTGCGTGAAGGCGTCGAGACGCTCGCTGATCTGGGCCAGCGGCTGCAGGGCAAGGTTGGCCAGGAAGGCGGAGACCAGCAACGCTCCAGCGATCGCGATACAGGAGTAGGTCACAGCCTCCAACAGTCGCGGCTGAAAGTCGTGGCTCAGGAAGCCTCTGCTAACTCCAACCCGCACAGTAAGGAAGGGCTGTTCATCGCGTTGCAGGTCGAGGGAGACGTTGTAGACCCGAGGCTCGCCGAAGATTTGTTTGAGCAGATGCAGCATGCCCCCGTTGCGGATATCGGCGAAATCAGGACGCGGCGGCACAGGCTGATCCTGCTGACCGACGTCGGTGCTGATTACCGCGCGTCCGTTCCAATCGGCGATGGAGATGTCAAAGACCGTAGGCGAGTAACGAATGACCGTGTTGAGCAGCGTCGCCAGTCCCTGATCTTCCCGCAGAGCGGTGGCAACGGCCTCTCGCAATGCGGCGGGGTTTTTCGCATCGACAGGATGATTCCTAACTCCCGCGTCTACCGCGGTACGGGTAGCAAAGAGTATCTGATGGGCGAGGACGTCATTCGACGAATAGGCCTGCTCAACCTGCTGGCGGAGGAGCTGGCTGAGGTAAAGCGCGGACAGGACGGTAACCAGGACAAAGACCAGTCCGGTGATGGCGACGACGAGTTTGGTCTTCAGCCGCATACGGGTTGTCCTGGCCTTTCCACAACAGTTGACACGGGTTTGCCCGATTTGTAACGGGATAATTTACTGAGTACGCAGCAATTTCCGAGGGGACGGAATAATTATCGCTCATATCGGCGCTACTTCGCCGTGCGAACTATTCTTCAGGAGCGTCACTGCCGCCTAAGCCGCCGGCCGCGCTGGCGGCCCCGTACTCCTTGAGCTTGTTGTGCATCGTTTTCAGGCTGATGCCGAGGATCTCCGCGGCCCGTGTTTTGTTGTTCTGAGTCGATTCCAGAGTTTTGAGAATGAGGCGTCTCTCGGCTTCGTCCACGGTGGTCCCCACTTCGACCTGGACAGCATTCGGCGAAGGCTCGGGGGGGGTGAGTACAGAGCGGCTGCCAAAGCCGGGTGGAAGATCACGGGCGCTCAGGTACCCCTCGCCGCAGAGGATCACCGCCCGCTCGATCGTGTTACGCAGCTCCCTGACATTGCCCGGCCAGTCGTAGGCGAGCAGCCGCGATAGCATCTCGTCATCGACCCCAGTCACGCGGCGCTCGTGTTTCAGGTTCATGTCGCGGAGGATCGCTTCGGTGATCGGGGGAATGTCCTCTTTGTGTTCGCGCAGCGGTGGCATGTGGATGTTGAAGACGTTCAGGCGGTAATACAGGTCGCCGCGCAGCTGGCCGCCGGCCACCGCGTGCTCCGGATCCTTGTTGGTCGCCGCCAGCACGCGCACATCGATGTCGTTTTCGATCTTGCTGCCCAGCCGACGCAGTTTGCGCTCTTCCAGCACGCGCAGCAGTTTTGCCTGGGTCGCAATCGGCATCTCGCCGATCTCGTCGAGCAACAGCGTCCCTTCCTCGGCCAGCTCAAAACAGCCGGCGCGGCGCTCGACGGCGCCGGTGAAGGAGCCTCGTTCGTGGCCAAAGATCTCGCTCTCGATCAGGGTCTCGGGGATAGCGGCGCAGTTGACCGCGACAAAAGGTTTCGGCTTGCGGGGACTGAGCTCATGCAGGGTGCGAGCGACGAGTTCTTTGCCGGTGCCACTCTCGCCGGTAATCAGCACCGAGACGTTGCTGGGGGCGACCCGCTCGATCATGGCGAAGGTCTGCTGCATTTTCTTCGACGCGCCGACCATTGAGCCCAGCAGCCCTGTATCGCGGAGTTTTCGCCGGGTGACTTCGAGTTCGCGTTCGGTGTCGCGCTGCCGGGAGGCATTGGCGAGGATGTTTCGCAGCCGTGCCGCATCCACCGGCTTTTGAATGAAATCGTAAGCACCCATCTTCATGGCCTCGACGGCGCGCTGGATGCTGCCCTGGGCGGTGAGCACAATGACCGCCTGGTTTTGCTTCAGCTCTCCTAGCCGGGTCAGGAGTTCAATGCCATCCATGCGCGGCATCTTCAGGTCGGTGACCACGATTCCGGGTGACCAGGACTGGTTTTTTTCGAGCGCCTCGACGCCGTCGCGGGCGGTCTCGGTGCGATAGCCCCAGCCGGAGACGAGTTCGGCCAGGCCGGTCAGGGCGTGGGGCTCGTCTTCAACGATCAGCACCTTCTCCTGATTAGCCATTAACTATCCTGATAACTTTGCACGGGTATTTACCTTCTTGTATCACGGCAGAGAGATGGCATGGGAGCGGGACGCTGAAAATCGCGGCTTGAATGTGTGCGCTGTGGCAATGGTTTAAGATCGGGGCGCATGGGAGAGATCGATCCTCGGTATACAGCCAGCCAGATCGTGCGTGCCATCCACCACGATCAATTGTATCTGTTTCTTGGGGCGGCGTTCATCACGGTTGGCATCGTGGCGGCGGCATTTTCCCTGCTGCGCCGAAGATTGGATCCGCTGTTGCTGTGGCTGGCGCTCTTCGCGGTCCTGTATGGCAGCCGATTGTGGTTGGACACCGGCATGGTGCGGCTGGAACTTCCGCACACGCCACTCTTTCTGAACTTTGTAGTCGCGATCACTTATCTCGTTCCCATCCCAGCGTTCTTTTTCTTTGATGCGGCCGGATTCACGGGGCGGTGGGCGAAGATATCGATCTATCCGGCGACGGCGATCTTCCTTTCGCTCTTCGCGGGGACGATGATCGTAGGCTACCGGGATGTCTTCGACTGGATCAATACCGCTCTTGTCATCGCCGGAATGATCGTGCTGGTGGGGCGTTCCATAGTACGGCGCGACGCCACGCGCGACTTTATAGTGATTCGCAGAGGACTGCTTGTCTTCGCGGCCTTCGTCATTTATGGCAATCTCAGCGACACCTTTGGACACCATCAGCGGGTAGAGCAGTATGGGTTCGCAGTTTTTCTCGGTTGCCTCGGGTACGTTGCTGCGCGCCGGACCGTGGAGCGAGATGCCCAACTGGGAGCGATCCAAAAGGAGCTCGAGGTGGCCCGGCGGATTCAGCTTTCGATTCTGCCGACGGCATTTCCCGCTTCGACCAGCTTTCGCGTGGCCGCGCGCTATGTGCCGATGACCTCGGTTGCCGGGGACTTCTACGACTTCCTGCTGGGCGACGATCGGCAAGCAGGGCTACTGATTGCCGATGTCTCGGGCCATGGCGTGCCGGCGGCGCTAATTGCGTCGATGGTGAAGATGGCCGCGACCTCCCAACGCTCTCTTGTCGCCGATCCGGCTGGATTGCTTTCGGGGATGAACGCCGCGCTGTGCGGGAACACACAGGAGCAGTTCGTCACCGCTGCCTATGTCCATCTGGATTCTCGGACGGGCGAGTTGCGCTATTCGGCGGCGGGCCACCCGCCGATGCTGGTCTTGCGAGGGGGTGAGGTTACGGAAGTTGAGGAGAACGGTTTGATGCTGGCGGCCTTCTCTTTCGCGACGTATCTCAATGCCGTCTCTTCTCTCGAACCGGGCGATCGGATTCTGCTATATACGGATGGCATTCTTGAAGCCTCCAACGCCGGGCGGGAGGAGTTTGGAAAGGAGCGTCTGGGTGTATTGCTGCGTCAGTGCGCCAGCCTCTCGCACAACGAGACTGCTGACAGGATTATGTCTACCGTTCAAGGCTGGGCGGTCACTCAGGAGGATGATCTGACGCTGCTGGTCTGCGACTACGCACCGAGCGTTGCATGATGCTCCCTTGCGCTTCGGAAAAGAGACGATGACTACTGGCAGCGAAGCACCTGAGATTTCCGCTACCGCCTCCTCAGGCCGGTCGACTGTGCGGACGATTGGACGCATTCTCGGTCTTGGACTATTGTGGTTCGCGCTGTTGCTGCTCAATCTCTGGGCGGCCGCGGCAATCTATGTCGATTGCCGGATTGCGGCTCTGCGCCTTCCTCTCGCCGTGATCTACGTGGCTGTCTTGATTTTGCTGTGGATCAAGGTGAAGCGGTGGAGGGCACCGGCGTGTTTCGGATGCTTCTGCATGGTGCTGGTGTGGTGGTTTACGCTGCGGCCTACCAATGAGGGGGATTGGCGTGCGGATGTTGCGCGCACCGCGTGGGCGGAGATCGATGGGAATCAGGTCACGGTGCACAACGTTCGCAATTGCAACTACAGCTCCGAAACTGAATACTCGAATTGCTGGAGCAACAGGAACTTCGATCTTTCTCAACTTCGCGGAGTCGATTTCTTCTTTGTGAACTGGGGGATTCCGTGGATAGGACATCCGATTGTCAGCTTCGATTTTGGCAATGGGCAGCATCTCGCCTTCTCGATTGAGGCGCGCTACAAAGCCGGGCAGACCTATTCGTCGTTTCTCGGATTCTTCCGCCAATACGAGTTGATCTTTATCGCGGCCGATGAGCGGGATGTGATTCGGCTTCGAACGAATTTCCGAAAAGACGAAGAGGTCTATATGTACCGGACCAATGTTCCACCAGAGATCGCGCGCAAACTCTTTCTCACCTATGTGGCCCATCTCAACCGGCTGAAGGATCATCCGGAGTGGTACAACGCGATCACCAAAAACTGCACGACGACCATCGATCATGAGATCAGCCGGGACCTGCCGGACCCAAAGCCGTGGACCTATCGACTGTTGCTCAATGGGACGCTCGACGACTTGCTCTATGAGCGCGGACGGCTGGTTACCGACGGGTTGCCATTTCCGGAGTTGAAACAGCGTGAGCACATTAATCCGTATGCGCACACGGTGGGGCAGTCTCCTGATTTTTCGACACTGATTCGCATAGGCCGGGTGGGATTCTAGACAGGGCCATCAGGTGTCATCGCGGGATGGATTTCCGCGTGTATTCTGAGAAACATGCTTGATTTCGAAATATCAGCCCCCGACTTAGCCTCAAAACTCGCCGACGGTAAACCTGCCGATCTGGTACTGCTGGATGTCCGCGAACCGTGGGAGCACGCCACTGCGAAGATTGAGGGAAGCGCTCTTATCCCGATGGGAGAGATTCCGGCCCGGGTGCAGGAACTTGATCCCGAAGCCCATATTGTGACCATCTGTCATTCCGGCGTTCGCTCAATGAACGTGGCCGTCTGGCTGCGCAACCAGGGATTGGAAAGGGTCCAGTCGCTGCGCGGCGGAATCGACGCGTGGTCGCGAGAGGTCGATCCGCAGGTGCCACGATATTAGGCGGCTGGGGATTCTTGTGGCGATGGCGTAAGCTGCTGCTTGGAGATTCCGCGTCTCATGACTACTGCTCTCGATTACTCCCGCACACATCAGTCCCGCTTCCTCGACGAGCTCAAGGCTCTTCTTCGCATCCCCTCCATCTCCACCTTGCCTGAACATAAAGGCGATGTCCGCCACGCTGCGGAAATCCTGGCGGCCGAGCTGAAGCGAATTGGCATGGAACATGTCGAGTTGATTGACGGCGCGGGTCACCCGTTGGTCTATGCAGACTGGCTTCACGCCGAGGGCAAGCCAACTTGCCTGGCCTATGGGCATTACGATGTGCAGCCTCCCGACCCGCTCGACGAGTGGCTTTCTCCGCCCTTTGAGCCGGTCGAGCGCAACGGCAATCTCTACGCCCGCGGCGCCGTTGACGACAAGGGGCAGATGTATATCCACGTCAAGGCGCTGGACTCGCTGCTGGCTGCGACGGGCAAGCTTCCGCTCAATGTCCGCGTGATTCTTGAGGGAGAGGAAGAGGTTGGCGGGGAGTCGATCGCGAAGTTTGTGCGCGAGCATCCGGAGCGCCTGAAAGCGGATTTCGCGCTGGTCTCGGACACTGAGCTATTCGCTCCCGAGCTGCCGACCCTGTGCGTGGGATTGCGGGGGATGATCTATACCGAGATCGAGGCGCGAGGCGCGAAGACCGATCTGCATTCCGGGATGTACGGTGGCGCGGCGCCAAACCCATTCGTTGCGCTAGCGCAAGTGATCGCGCAATTGAAGGATGGCGAGGGACGGATTCTCATCCCTGGTTTCTACGACCGCGTGGTTGCGCCGGATGGAGCCGAGCTGGAGGCGTGGAAAAAGCTGCCCTTCGACGAGGGGCATTATCGAGAGACCGAGGTAGGTTCTTCCGTGTTGACTGGAGAAGCAGGTTACTCAGTCCTCGAACGCACCTGGGCGCGGCCGACGCTCGATGTGCATGGGATGCCCGGCGGGTTTATCGGGGCCGGCGCGAAGACAGTGATACCGGCAAAGGCCACCGCCAAGGTCTCAATGCGGCTCGTGCCCAACATGTCGCCGGCGGAGACGTTTGCCCAATACAAGAGTTACGTCGAATCGCTGACGCCTAAAGGCGTCACGCTCGATGTGCGGCTAATTCACTCAGGCGAGCCGTTGGTGATTGGCACCGCGAACCCATATATCCAGGCCGCGACCCATGCCTTGCGCGAGGTCTGGAAGGCCGAGACGGTATTTATCCGCTCGGGAGGTTCGATCCCGATCGTGGGCGATTTCGAGCGCTGCCTCAAAATTCCGAGCGTGATGATGGGCTTCGGCTTGCCTGACGACAACCTTCATGCGCCCAACGAGAAGTTTCATCTGGCGAACTTTTATCGTGGAATTGAGTCTGTAATCCGGTTTTGGGAAGAAGTGGGCAAGTGAACTCAGGTTTTCCCTGTTGTAGGTAACCATCAACGCTGATTTTTCGACGAGCTGGATTTAGCAGTGGGACTGGTAATCAGCAATGCACTAGCAACCTCCCGATAACGTTTACTTGAAAGGTGCTGAATGCGCCCCAAATCCCTTCCGATCACCCTGCTTCTGGTTGCGTCTGTCACCGCGTCCGCCCAAAACGCCCTCCTCGCCCCTACCCCGCCGATGGGTTGGAACAGCTGGGACGCATACGCGCAGAACATCACCGAGGCACAGGTCAAAGAGAACGCCAATTTCGTCGCCAGAAAGCTGAAACAGTTTGGCTGGAACTACATCGTCATCGACGAAGGCTGGTATCTCCCAGATCCCGGGCCGAGCACCGAGGTCAACAAGGGATTTGTGATGGATGCATATGGCCGCTTTCTGCCTTCCGTGGCTCGGTTTCCTTCGGCAGCCGGCGATGACGGTTTCAAAGCACTGGGCGGCTATCTCCACGCGGAAGGGCTGAAGTTTGGCATTCACATTTTGCGCGGCATCCCGAAAGAAGCGGTGGCGAAGAACCTACCCATCGCCGATTCGGCATTTCATGCCACGGATGCCGCAGACCAATCGGATACCTGCCGGTGGAACACCTATGACTATGGGGTGAAAGACAATCCGGCCGGACAGGCTTACTATGACTCGCTGGCAAAGCAGTATGCGGGTTGGGGTGTGGACTTTATCAAGGTCGACTGCATCGCCGACCACCCCTACAAGGGGGACGAGATTCGGATGATCCGGCAGGCGCTGGATAAAACAGGCCGTCCGATCGTGCTCAGCCTGTCTCCCGGACCGACGAACGTCAGCCACGCCGACGAGGTGAGGAAGTACGCGGAGATGTGGCGGATTTCGGATGACTTCTGGGACCACTGGGGCGTTTGGAAGGGGCATGAATTTTCGCAGGGGCTGTTGCAGCAGTTTGCCACGGCAGCAACCTGGGCGGCGCATACCGGGGACGGCCATTGGGCCGACGCCGACATGCTGCCGATTGGCCATTTGGGACCGCATCCTGGAGAGGGTGAGGTGCGCGATTCGAGGTTTACCCCTGACGAGGCGCGGACGTTGCTGACCTTCTGGTCGATCTTCCGTTCTCCACTAATGATTGGGGGAGATCTCGCGGCCAGCGATGAATTTACCTTGGGGCTATTGACCAATCCAGAAATAATCGCCGTGAATCAGCACTCCAAAGGTAACCGTTTACTAGTGACCAACGGGGAAGAAGTAATCTGGTCGGCGAGACGGGGGGAGGATTCCGTGTATTATATTGCCGTTTTCAATGTCAGCGACGAGGCCAAAACGTTCCGCCATTCCTGGAAGGAAGTGGGTTTTTCTGGTAAATCATACATAATTAGAGACTTATGGAAGAGGACAGACCTGGGATCAGCCGACCGGCTAGAGGTCACCCTTTCACCCCACGCAGCTTGCCTGTACCAAATTGTGAGGAAATAGAAAAGATAGGGGACAGGGTGAAGTTTGGCATCAATTTTTTCTAAAGATATTGACTATTCTTTGGCGTAATAGGTGCATCATGGATAACAACAGCAGGGGCATTTCTAGAAGTTTTATCCAACCGATGTATTGAGTCTCATCACAAACGGTTCGCATTTTTTGCGAACTCTCTCTGAGAATATCCTGGTTACCCTCCCAAATGCCCCTGGAGCGGGCCCACTGGAAAGCGGGCCCAGTAGCTCTATCTCCTCTCCGCGATTTACCCTGAGACAAGAGACGCGACAAATCTTGGACTCCAATTCCTTGCAAAACCAAAGCGTACCGCCCGCCTCTGATCCGACGCGATCGATCCAAGAGCCAGCGCTCCACGCTGACGTGGGGAATTCACGCGACCTGAAGGTCCTACGCATCCCGCAATGGTCGAGCGAGGCGTGGCTGGTTCATGGCTTCACCACGCGGGGCGGCGGAGTGAGTGAGATTACGGGAGCGTCGCGCTTTGGCGGCGATCTCAATCTTGGCTTTACGGATCGCGATGCGCCGGAAGCGGTTTTGCTCAATCGGAAGAGATTTCTAGCCTCGATCGCTTCGACTCCTCTGAGTCGCCAGGCTCTCTGGGGGTTGGTGACGCTGAAGCAGATGCACTCCGGGCTGGTTCGCAGGGTCGGCCTGGTGGACATCGCCGAGCGGGCTTCGCTTTGGGGAGACGGTCTATTGACCGAGGAACCAGGTGTCCTGCTTGGGATCCAGACTGCGGATTGCCTTCCGGTGTTGATCGCCGATCGAAGGAAGCGAGCGGTCGGCGCCTTTCACGCCGGCTGGCGCGGCACTCTCAAAGGGATTGTGGAGCGGGGAGTGGCATCGATGGGCCGCGAGTTCGGGAGCGCTCCCCAGGACCTCATGGCCGCAATCGGGCCCGGAATCGGGCAGTGCTGTTTCGCCGTCGGAGAGGAAGTCCGCGCATTGTTTCGCGAGCGTTATCCCTATGCTGATGAGCTGTTTTCCGGCGATGCCAGGTTGTTGCTCGACCTGGTGGAGGCCAATCGCCGGCAACTACTGACCGCCGGGTTGACGCTGGATGCAATCTTCACCCTCGATGCATGCACCAGCTGCCGGACGGATGAGTTCTTCTCTTACCGCGCGGAACGGGGCAAAACGGGGCGAATGCTGGCCGTGATCGGCGTCGCTGCGTCCTGAGATCTGCTTCCCCCTGAGATCTGCTTCCTTAGACAACGCCCATGCGCGGTTTACTCCCCTTTGGGATTGACGAGGTCGCGCAGTTCTTTGCTGGGTTTGAAGTAAGGGACACGCTTCGCGGGAACGTCAACGCGTGCGCCGGTTTTGGGGTTGCGCCCGATCCGCGGTTTGCGCTGCCGGATGCGGAAGCTGCCGAAGCCGCGAATTTCGATCTTTTCTCCGGATTTCAAGGCGCCGATGACGGAATCGAAGATGGTATCGACGATCACTTCGCCGTCGCGGCGGGTGAGGTCGCCGAGTTGTGTCACTTCCTCCACTAAGTCTGCTTTGGTCATGGCCAATCGCTCTCCGAAACTGCTTCAAGGATACGGTATTTTTCGCACAACCTGAATAGATGCAGCAAATTAACGCAAAATCAGTGGAAGTGGCACCACAAATTGGTTATGGAGCATTCACTCGAGGGGAACGCCTGAAAGGAGCTGCGCCTTTCAGGCCACATCTGCGCTTTTGCCCCGGGTCGTTTACTGCCACAAGTAATAGAATCCCACATTCTTTTCCATTAGCTGTCCGGGGCCGGGAAAGAGATCTCCCGGGGAGGTCAGGATGTCGAGCAGCGATTTCCGCCTGACGTAGGGTTTCACTACCTGGGGTTCGCCGGAGATTCCGACTTGTTTGGCGGTGGCCATGAGCGCATCCTGAAAGCTGCCGATGGAATCGATCAGGTGCAGTGGCACGGCTTGCTGACCGGTCCAGACCTGGCCGGTAGCTAATGGCTGGATTTCGGTGACCGGGCGGCGGCGACCGCTGGCGACGTCGTCGATGAACTGCTGGTGCATGTTATCGACCAGCCCTTCCATGTAGGCCTGTTCCTTAGGTGTGAGATCGCGTATCGGCGATGGAACGTCTTTGAGATCGCCTGCTTTGATCGTCACGTTCTTAAGCTTGGCCCACTTGAGCAGGTCGCCGTAGTTGGTGTACTCCATAATGACGCCGATGCTGCCGACAATGCTGGCGCGGTTGGCGTAGATTTTACTGGTCCCGGAGGCGATATAGTATGCGCCGCTTGCGCCGACGCTTTCGATGCTGGCGACGATCGGCTTCTTCTTCTGGTCACGGATGCGCTTGACCTCTTCGTAAATCTCCTGGGAAGCGGCGGCGCCTCCACCGGGGGAATTGATGTGCAGGATGATGGCCCGGATGGAGCTGTCGTCGGCGAATTTGCGCATCTGGCTGATCGGGGTTTCGGCGCTGAGGATGACCCCGTCAACGTCAATGACGCCAATGTTGTCCGAGCCGAAGGAGGAGAGCTGACTGCCCCCGGTGGCGTGGACAATGGCAAAGGCCAGGCCGACGATTACCGCTAAAACGACGGCAAAAAGGCCGCCTCCGATCAGGACCCAAAACCAGGTCGAGCGTTTCTGTTGTTCATTCATAGCCGGGAGTGTAGCATCTATGAGTCAATATTTGGGTTCTAGATATTGCACTCTTCGATGCAGTCGAGCGATTTTTGATTTCAGTGCCGCAGCCGAGCCGGAGACGAGCGCAATCGAGCCGAAATGCGCTACGCGGGAGCTAAGAGACAGACTACGCGGGCCCTAGAGACATACAGAGATGATTTCCGGACCTACACTGAGCATCATTATCCCGGCCTATAACGAGAGCGCGCGGATTGGCGCGGCGCTGGAGCAGGTTCTGGCCTGCGTCCATGATCGAAGATGGACGGCCGAGGTGATTGTGGTTGACGATGGCTCGCGGGACGATACGGCCGAGATCGTTCGCCGGATTGCCGCGCAGGACCCAATCGTGCGGATGATTCAGAACCCGGTGAATCGGGGCAAGGGCTTCAGCGTTCGCAACGGAATGTTGAACGCCTCGGGCGAGGTGATGATGTTCACCGATGCCGACCTGTCGTCTCCGATGGTTGAGACTGAGCGGCTGTTGAACGCGATTCGTGAGGGTGCCGACATCGCGATTGGTTCGCGCTGGCTGGATAGGGGACGGCAGACCAAGCACCAACCCTGGTACCGCCAAATGTTCGGACGATGCTTCAACACTGTTACGCGGTTGGTTATGGGACTGCCGTTCGCGGACACTCAGTGCGGATTCAAGGCCTTCCGCCGGGAAGCGGCGTACACCGTCTTCCAGCTGCAGCGGATCGAGCGCTGGGGCTTCGACCCGGAGCTCCTGTTCATCGCGCTCAAGCGAGGCTATACCGTCCGCGAGGTGCCGGTGACGTGGGGACACGATGAACGCAGCAAGATGAGTTACCTCAAAGACGGCATCAAGATGCTGGAAGAGCTGGTCTACATTCGCTGGAATGCTTTTACCGGAGTGTACAACCGCGACGTCAGCCACTTTCACCCGGAGTTGCCGGTGGTCAAGGGCTAACGCCTGCAGCATCGAGCCAACGGGAACCCTCGCAAGCCCAGCCGGATTCAAGACGGAGACGTGACGATGCGACGGCTGATTTCTCTGGCGCTGTTGTCACTGATACCGCTCTACGCCGCGGGAGCAAAGCGCACCACCGTTTCGCAACTTGAGCAGACCTTGGCCGCAGATAGCTCCGCGCACGAGTCGGACGTGGAGATTGCGCGTCAAATCGGCGGCATGGAACTCTCTGAACGGCTGACTGAGGCTACTCTGGCCCGGCTCACGGCGGGGCAGGCTGCAGATCCTCAAACGGCGTTAGCTCTGCGATTGCTCGCCGATGAGTCGGCGTTTCTGGATCCACCTGTCAGCGAGATGCCGGCGGATTCGGTTCCCGACGCCGCCACCCAGCAGCGGGTGATCGATGCGGCGCGAAGCTATGTGAAGCAAACGGTGGCGCGCCTCCCCAACCTTCTAGCCAAACGGACCACCAACCGTTACGACGACAGCCCCGAAGCGCTCAAGAACGGGGGCTGGGCGGTTCGCGGGGGACTGCACCTGGTGGGCACAGCGAGCCGGGAGACCTCCGTCCTTGAAGAGCGAGACAACGGATCTCCCAACACGGGTTCCGCCTTCTGGCAGGCGCAGATGGGAATGATTTCCGGCGGCGAGTTCGGGTCGACCTTGGGCATGATCATGGCCGACACGTTCAAAGGCAAGGTGACCTGGGAACACTGGGAGGAGACCTCGAAAGGCAAGGCGGCTGTCTTCCGTTATTCGGTGCCCAAATCCGCCTCGCATTATGAGGTGATCGGCACTCTTCAACGAGAGGCTGCCCCCAACGTCATCGACACTCCGAGAGGGGGCGGAACGGGCGTGTCGGCCAATGTGGTAAGTCCGAACGCAGGCCCTTCCGAAATCATCCGCGCCAGACCGGGCTATCACGGCGCACTGTGGATCAATCCGGATTCTGGGACCGTCCTCCGCATCACAATCGAATCCGACTCGACGGACGGCAGCCCGTTCCGGCGGGCCGCCATTCTGGTGCAGTACGGTCCGGTCCAGATCGGCGGCGAAAGCTTTGTCTGCCCATTGCGAAGCGTGGCCCTCACCGTTGCGGTCTTCAACCCACAAAGCATCTATGCAGATACGCCGACCCGATGGCTGAACGAGACCGTATTCACCAGCTATCGTCGCTTCGGCTCGACGACGCAGATTCTCACTGAGAAGGCGGCCCCGAAGTCTAAGAATCCTTTGGGCGGGACTTCGGAGCCGAACGCAAAAGAGGCGATTCCGGCCGATCTTAACGGAACGATTGCGGGTCGCTCTCCCGTGGTGCAGCCCCCTGCAACTCCTGGGGCGCAATCTGCGCCACAACAAGCGACGGAAACGCGGCAGGCGCCTGCCGGCGTCGGGACTTCTGATCTCAAGGAAAAAGAGGCGACTCCGGGTGATCTCAACGAAACCGTTGCGGGTCTCCCTCCTGTTGTGCAGCCCGCTGCTCCTCTTCCAGTGCAATCTACTCCACAACAAGCGACGGAGATACAGCAGGCGCCCTCCAGGATTGTCGTAAACGTCAACAGAGTGTTGGTGCCGGTCGTGGTCCGGGACAAGCAAGGGCGCGCAGTCACCGACCTCAAGAAGGAAGACTTTCAGGTTCTTGACAATGACAAGCCGCATACGATTCTTGGATTGACGGTGGAAAAGCGAGGGGCGACGGGAGATAGTACGGGAAGCAACGCGACAGGCGGAGCGCAGTCGCCAGCTGCCGCGACTTCCGCACCACCATCATCGATCCTGCCAAAGCGTATCGTCGTGCTCCTTTTCGATGACATGCACCTGAACTTCGAGGAGCTGGCGCAAATCGAGAAAGCCAGCGGCGCGGCTCTGGACGAGGCATTGGCCGACTCGGGTATGGCAGCCGTGGTCTCGACCTCCGGAAAGATCAACAGCGGCCTGACGCGCGACCGCGCGAAGCTGCAGGATGCGATCGCAAGCGTACGGCCGCAAGGTATCTACCGAACCGACAACGACGACTGTCCAAAGATTGACTACTACCAGGCGGATCTGATCGAAAACAAGCATGACAACGAAGCGCTCCAGGATGTCGTGAGCCAAATCATGAATGTTTGCAACCCTCGAACCCCTGAAAGTGTAGCCGAGAGACTCGCCGATTCGGCTGCGATGCGCGCATTGGCTCTCGGCAAACAGGATATTTTGGTCACCTACGCAACCCTCAGAGAGATCGTGCGGAGGATGGCCACGCTGCCAGGACCGCGCTCACTTCTCTTGGTTTCCGATGGCTTCCTTTCGATCGAAGGGGAGGCGCGATACGCGGAGTCGCAGTTGCTGGATCTCGCAGAGCAGTCCAATGTGACCATCAACGCAATTGATGCGCGCGGGTTATACGCCGCCTCCATGACCGCCAGCGACGACACGCGAGGAAGGAATCCAGGAAAGATCGAGGAGTACCGTCGAAACTCCAAGAGCATCGAGGAGGAGGCGATGGGAGAACTCGCCGACGGAACAGGCGGAACTTTCTTTCACAACAACAACGATCTGACAGCGGGACTCAAGGGCCTTACCGAGGCGCCTGAGTGTGTTTACGTGCTTGAGCTCTCGCTCGATGACGTGAAACTGGATGGCTCTTATCATCGCTTGAAAGTGAAAGTAGATCGGGAGGGATTGCAACTACAGGCACGCCGCGGCTACTTTGCGCACAAGCCAGAGAGCAAGAAATAGGCCAATGAGAGGGCGGCCCAGGTTATCAGGAACGTCGAGGCAGACGATCCGGCCAATTGTCGAATCTGAACAAAGCCCCCGCAATTGCGGGGGCTTTGTCGTTCATCCGTTCAGCTGAAGTCTAGGTAAGCGGCGCGCTGATAGGGTGGTTTCCATTTGGAGTCGCGGCTACACACGTGGGCTGTCCAGCGGCCACGAATGGCGTATTTTGGACTGGCGTCAGCGTCCCGGTATTCGGGTTGAGATCCAGGCCGGAGACGGTGTTGTCGAGGAAGTTGGTCGTGTAGACATAAACACCTAACGCCGGCTCGACGAAGACACAGGTTGGGCCAGTGCCGGTGGCATAGGTTCCTGCAGCGGCGACGCCCGTAGGATATCCAGTCGCGGTGTTGATGGTGTAGGCGCTGACGTCATTGGCGGTGTAGTTGGCCACATACACATACTTACCCCGCGGATCGACGGTCACCGAATCGGGGAATACGTCGGTACGGGTGGGACCATCCGTGTTCGGAATGACCTGACCGCTGGACTGAACCAAATAGCTGATCAATTGATTGTTGACGCTGTCGGTGACATAGAGGAAAAGTCCGCGTGGAGTGCTCGCGACGGAATTAGGCGCTGTGCCGGCGTTGAAGGTTCCGTTGCCGGTCGAATCGCAAATAGAAGCCGACGAGGAGCAGGGCACGAAGGTGAGAGCTCCTCCCGAACCAACGCTGAAGGCCGAAATGCTGCCCAGGCCGGTGGTGCTGTTCTGATCGACGACGTAAACGAAGGACGGCCCGGTGGCGGTCGCGTTGACCGGGTTCTGGGTGACCGCGTTGACTGCGGTCGGATTCAGGACATCGGTTCCGGTGCTCAACGGATAGTACGACAGACTCCCGTTGGCCACCGGCGTTCCCAGGCTGCCGTCGGAATTGATGGGATAGACGACCACCGCCCCCGGTCCCGGATGGGCGGCAGTGAATCCGGGCTGATAGTTATAAGTAACGAAGAGCAACGTGCCAGCTGAATTGATAGCTACGGCGTTGGGCTCGGTCAACGAATCCGTAGGCGCGTAACTGTGCACAAGACTGAGAGCGGCATTGGCGCCGACGCTGAATTCCACAATGGCCGAGCTCGCGGACCCTCCTTGTCCTTTATTGACCACATATAGAAACTTGAAATTGGGCGAGGTCACCAGACCGACCGGATCCGTGCCACCGGAGGAAAAGGGAGAACCCGTTATCTGGGTGAGCGCTCCCGAGCGCCCATCCGTGTAGTAGGCGTTGATCTGCCCGGGATTGTTTTTCGCGTTGGTGACGTAGACGTAATCGACCGTCTCGTTATAGCCATTAGGTCCGCAAGCGGTGAATGCCGCGGCCACACCCAGGGACGAAACCGCGGCCAGCGTGGCCCGCCCGAATTTACTCAACTTCATGCGCTTCCTTCGTCCCGGTCCTTCAACAACTGGATCAGGTGCTGCCGTGGCAACCGAACTATTTCGGGATCGCTCCCAGGTTGATTGTAAAAGCTTCAGGAGCTTTCGGCTAGTGAACACAGAGCCATTCCACGATGGTTTCGGATGCGTTCGATGGGAGATATGGTCCAACGTTACACCTGCCTTCTTTCTCTAGTTAGCGGAAGTGATCGGCGGGCGCTTTCCATGGACGGTTGCGGCGACACACGTGGGCTGGCCGGCGGCGAGGAACGGGGTGTTCTGCACCGGCGCGAGCGTTCCCGTATTCAGATCGAGGTTTAGTCCGGAGACGGTGTTGTCGAGGAAATTCGTGGTGTAGACATAAGTACCTAATGCCGGCTCGACGAAGACGCAGGTGGGCCCCGAGCCGGTGCCGTAGGATCCGATAAAGGTCACGCCTGAGTTAGTGGAGGGGTTGATGCTATAGGCGCTGATGTTGTTGGCCGTGTAGTTGGCCACGTACACATATTCGCCGCGCGGATCGACAGTCACCCAATCGGGGAAGACGTCGGTGTTGGTTGGGCTGGTCGGCGTGGGAACGATCTGACCGCTGGCTTGAACGGTATAGCTGAGCAGCTGATTACGCTCGCTGTCGGTCACGTAGACATATCGACCAAGAGGTGTGCTGGTGATCGCACTGGGCGCAACGCCGGCGCTGAAGTTGCCGTTACCACTCGAATCGCAGACGGAGGTCGACGGAGAGCAAAGCAGCGGAGTGAGTGCTCCGCTCGAAGCAACACTGAAGGCCGAAGTTTCGCCGAGACCGGTGGTGCTGTTCTGGCTGACAACATAGACAAAAGTGCCACCCCCGGTGGTCGAATTCACCGGGACCAGGGTGAGGACATTGATAGCGGTCGGATTTAGGACATTCGTCTCGCCGAGGCTCAGCGGGTAGTACGACAGGTTTCCATTCGCCACCGGCGCGGCCAGGCTGCCATCCGCATTGATTGGATAGACGACCAGCGCGCCCGGCCCTGGATTGGCCGCCGTGTACTGCGACTGATACGTGTCGGTCACAAAGAGCAAAGTGCCGGCGCTATTAATCGAAATTCCATTTGGGAAGGTGCCTGGAGTGTTGTAAGTATGCTGCGGATACAGCTTCGCATCGGTGCCGATTCCGAACTCGACAATGGTGTTCTCGTCGTGGTTGATCACGTAGAGATACTTGAAGTTCGGCGAGGCGACCAGCCCGACGGGATTTCTGCCCCCAGTCGGGTACGGAGAATCGAGGATCTGGGTAAGCTGGCCGGAATTCCCGTGCACGTCATAGACATTGATCTGTCCGGGATTGTTCTTGGAGTTGGTGACGTAGACGTAATCGATCGTGTTGCTGTAGCCAACCGGTCCGCAAGCGGTGAAGGCTGCGGCCACACCCAGGGACAAGACCGCGGCCAGCGAGACCCGCCCGAATTTACTGAACTTCATGCGCTTCCTTCGTCCCGGTCCGAACTATTGGAGCGGGGATGCCATTGGGCAGAACTACTGCGGGATCGCTCCCAGGTTGAATCGTAAAAGCTACAAGAGCTTTCGGCTAGCGGAGACAACGCATTCGCAATCGTCTACGCGTGGTCGAGAGAACAGCGGCAAAGCAAGTCGGCACTTCTTAACAGGGCCCATGGCCTCACTTGCGGCCATGGGCCAGAGTTGGTTCGCTTCCTACTGGGTACGGCCGCTGACGGCGCACCAGGTGGGATTCCCCGCAGCCACAAAGCCGCTACTGGGGCTGTTGCGCAGCGGGTTAAGGACGCCGGCGTTGACGTCGATGATCTTACCGGTGACCGTACTGTCGTTGAAGTTTGCGGTGTAAACGAACTGGTTCGAAGGGTCTTCCAACATGCACCGGGGACCCGATCCAGTGCCGAACGGTTCGCCGGCGATAAATGCGAGTTTGCCGCTGGTTGGGTCGATGGTGAAGGCGCTGATCTCGCTGCCCGGTTGGTTGACGTTGGTGTTCCCGCTGTTTGCGACATAGAGGAACTTGCTCTTGCTGTCAACCAGCAGCACGGTCGGCCCAACCGCGGTGGGGTCGTTGCAAACCGTGCCGCCAACCAGCGATTGCAGGATGCCGCCGCTGCCGATGGTGTACGGAAGAATGGCGGTCTGTCCTCCAGTGCAACCATTTGAGGATGCGGTGGGCCCGGCGTCGAGCAGGTAGACATATCGTCCGGCCGGGTCGCTGTTGATGCTGGTCATCTTCGTCGCGCCGGTCTGGAGCGGAGCGTTCTGGGTCAGCGTCAGCTGGCCGTTCGAGGCGCTCTGCGCGTAGGAAAAGACGGTCTGCACATCGTTGTTGCTCGTGCTGCCGGTCTGTGCGGTGAAGATATACCCGCCCACCAGTTTGAACTCAACCGGAAAACAGCCGAGGGGGAAATACGTGAGCTGGGTCCCGTCGAGATTGGCCACCTGTGCATTGGTGATCAGCGAGAGCCGTCCGGTATTGGGGTCGATGTTGTAGGCGCTCACGTCACCCGTGGGATAGTATCTGTCGTCGGTGGAACTCTGGCAGGGCGTGACGGCCGACGGTCCGGCCGTCGACGGAATCGCCGTTCCTTCTGCGGTCGCATACTCATCCAGAATGTACAGGTGTGCGCCGCTGGAGTCGGCCAGCATCGAAATAGACTGATTGCCCTGCGACGTATAGCTGGCTTGAAAAGTCAGGACGCCGTCGCCGCCAACCTCAAAGAGGCTGACGTTGCTCGCGGTCCCCGACGTCGTGCCGTCGGGGTTGTAGGTGAATGTCCCCTGATTGAGGACATAGACGAAACGCCCGCCGCTGAGCACCAGGACCCGCACCGGGTTGGTGCCGTTGGCTCCAAATGGGGACTTCTGAACCGGGGTGAGTTTGCCGGTCTGGTTGTTGATATTAAAACCGGAGATCTGGTTGTACTGCGAGCCGATGACGTACATATAACCAACGGTGTAGCTGTTGGTGCACGAAGTTACCGCAAAACCTAGACCGACAGACACAACTAAGGCCAGGAGAACCCGGCCGACGTTCCTGAACTTCATGCGCTTCCTTCGTCCCCGGCCAATCGAATTCTGACGCGGAGGCTGCTCTGCAGCGGACTGTTTCGAGATGTTTTGAGATTGCTCCCACATCGAATTGTAAAAGGTAGAGCGGCTTTCTGCTAGCTGACATGCGATTCGTGCCGAATACCAAGAGGCCCAGGCCAGAAAGTCGAGTCCTGGAACCTCAATATTCGGTGTGCCCGAAGCTGGCGTTTTCTGCTCTATTGGACTACCAGACGCGGCAAGCGTTATCCGGCATCATGGGCTGACCTTTCTTGCAGCCGAAGGCCTTTCCGAATTCATCGAAATTCTGTACCGTGCCGTTGACGCGCCACTGGCCGGGCGAGTGGGGATCGGTCTTGACTCGAACGCGGGCGATCTGGTCGGTCGAGTTCTGGCACCATACCTGAGCGAAGGAAATAAAGTAGCGCTGCTCCGGCGTGTAGCCGTCAATCTTCTGACTGCCCGATGGTCCCTCCGATGCGAGCACGCTCATCAGGGCCTGGTAGGCGATGCGCAGACCGCCGTTGTCGGCGGTGTTCTCGCCGAGAGTGAGCTTACCGTTCAGCTTCGCTCCGGGCACCGACTCGAAGCCGCCGTATTCCTTGACTTCGCAATCGGTCTTCTCGGTGAACTGCTTGCGGTCGTCGGGAGTGTACCATTCGCGCAAATTGCCCTTCCCGTCGTACTGGCTGCCCTCATCGTCGAAACCATGAGTCATCTCGTGGCCGATCACTACGCCGATAGCTCCAAAGTTGACCGCCGGATCTTTATTGGGGTCAAAGAAGGGCGGTTGCAGAATGCCAGCCGGGAAGTTGATATCGTTCATCGAAGGGTTGTAGTAGGCGTTGACCGTCGGAGGCGTCATGCCCCACTCCTTCTCGTCGACCGGTTTGCCGATCTTGTTCATGTCGTAATTGAAATCGAAGGCGGCATCGCGGTTCAGGTTGCCGATTAAGTCGTCGCGTTCGACTTTGAGGCTGGAGTAGTCGCGCCACTTGTCTGGATAGCCGATCTTCTGGCGAAATTCGCTAAGTTTGATTTCTGCCTGCTTCTTGGTGGCTTCACTCATCCAGGGAAGCGACTGGATGTCTTCGCCAAGCGCCTTCTCCAGCGCGGCCACGAGCTTTTCCATGCTGGCCTTGTCGTCGGGCGGAAAATACTGCTTGACCCAGTCTTGCCCCACCGCTTCGCCGAGGGCGCGGTCGGTGAGCCGAGTGCAGCGCTTCCATCGGGGAGTCGGGCTGTCCTGACCCTGAAGTTGCTTGCCGAAGAAGGTGAAGTTGGCGTTGAAGAACGGAGTCGATAGCCATGGCGCGGCAGTGTTCGCGATGTGGAAGCGGAGATAGCTCTTGATGGTTTCGAGGCTCGTGGAAGAAACCGCGTCACTCATCGCCCTGAAGTAGTCGGGAGTGGTGACGTTGAGGCTGGCAAGTTTGGCCTCATCGATGCCGGGAAAATAGCTGTCCCAGGCGAAGTCCGGCGCCAGAGTCTTCAGGCCGGAGATTGGCATTGGATGATAGGTCTTCTGTGGGTCACGCAGGTCAACACGGGGCACTGAACCCTTCGCCAGCTCGGTCTCGAAGGCGAGAACGCCTTTCGCTTCGGCGGCGGCCTTGTCATCCGAATCACCGATGAGCTTGAAGAGCGAGGTCAGGTAGGCGGTATATTGCTCGCGGATTTTGGTCATGCGGGGATCGGTTTCGAGATAATAATCGCGGTCGGGCAGGCCGAGACCTCCTTGCCCGATCTCGGCAATCTCCTTGGTTGAGTCCTTGGCGTCCTGGTCCGATCCGATCCGAAAAAAGACGCGAACGCCGTCCTTGCTTTGCAGCTGTGCGACCAGCGCGACCAGTTGTTGCTTGTCCTGAAGAGTGTCGATCGTGTTCAATGCCGGCAAGATTGGCTTATCGCCCTTTTCGTCGGCCGCGGCGGTATTCATACACGCAGCAAAGAAGTCGCCGTACTTCTGCTGCAGTGCCGTCCTGTCCGGGCTTGGTTTGCTGGCCTTTTCCAGTTCGGTATAGAGCAAGTAGGTATTACGTTCGGAAAGCTGGTTGAAGCGGCCCCATATTGCTTGATCGGCTGGGATCGGGTTGTTCTTTTTCCAGTTGCCGCAGGAGTACATGTAGAAATCCGTGCACGGGTTGACGGTCTTGTCGATGGCGGAAAGGTCGAAGCTTTCGAGCGCCTTAGGCTCCTTCGGCACGTCGGACGGCGTGTCTGCCACCTTGGAAGAGGCGGCCGGTGGTGCGGGATTCTCTTTGGCAAAGGCTGAAGCGGTGAAGATCAGCGCCAGGGCGGCGACGGCGGGGGCAAGACGAAAGGGTTGCATAAGCTCCTGTGAATGGGTGGAGGGGCTGATCGGGCGCGGAAGCAGCCTTCAGCTTGCTCGGGCGGGCATCCGAGTTCTCAAAGAAAAGGTAACACAGCGGCAGAGGACGGCATTCGAGGGGGCTTCCCGGTTCCACCCGGAGACTGTGCTTGGCAAGAGGTCCTAGAAGACCTTGACGTGGAAGGTCAGATACTTCTTCGGGTTCTCGCGGATGGCGGCGATCAGGCCACGGGTTTCCGTCAGCGTCTGGTCGAGGTTGTTATAAACCGAGGGATTGCGGACCAGCATTCCAAGCGTGCCTTCGCCATTGTCCGCGCGGGTCAGAATGGAGTCGAGCTTGTTGACCACGTCGTTCAACTTCTCTTTGAACTGCGGGTCCTTGGCGATCAGCCCAAGTCCGCCCTTTCCAGCGTTGATGTCGTCCAGCAGCTGCCGCGCGCTGGCGACCGACTTGTTGAGATTGTTGTAGAGGGTCTCATCTTTGAGCAGCTTGCCGGCGGTGCCCTTGCCGTTGTCGAGGTCGTCGGCGATATGCTGCAGGCGGCCGACGGTCTCATTGGCGCGGTTATAGAGAGTGTCGTCAGTAAGCAATTTACCCATCGAGCCTTTGCCGCTGGCCATCTCGTCAACGAGCGTCTGGATCTGCTGGACCGCCTTGTTGGCGCGGTCGTAGAGCTCGGGATCCTGAATCAGCTTGCCAATGGAGCCTTTTCCGCTGTTGAGCGAGTCGACGAGGCTGTCGACCTTGGCCAGGATGGTATTCAGCTGTTCGATCGTGCCCTGGCTTGACTTGATGACGTCGCTCAGATTCGGCGTCTCCGTGGTCTGCAACTCGTCGCCGTTCTTGAGTTGCGGACCGGTGGCCTTGGCGCTGCTGATCTCAAGCACGGTGTCGCCGAGCACGCCGACGGTCTCCAGGCTCGCTTTCGAGTCGGTATGAAGGGCGTCGGCGTATTTCTCGCTGAGCTTCATCGTGATCTCGACGGGCGTCAGCTTGCGGTCGGGGACGATCCTGATGGACTTCACATTACCGATGGTGACGCCCTCGAGGTTGACGGGAGCGCCTACCTTAAGGCCGGCTGAGTTTTCGAAATAGGAGCGAACCGTGAGCTTGCCGGCAAATAGGCCGCCGGTGCCGCTCGACATAAGAAAGATGAGCCCGACCAGCACGGCCACTGCGACGAGTACCAGCACACCGACTTTCAGCTGTGACCACTGGACTTCCTGCTGGCTAGGCAAAAGCTTCTCCGGGGACTGCACTCATTCTAAACATATGCGGCTCCCGGCTCGGTAGCGGGGCGAGGCTAGCCGGCTTCGATCAAGCCATAAGGGCGTTGCCATCGCCCCATGAGCCTCGCCCGTACTTGTGCTTGCTCCTGTGCAGTGGCCTCGGCGCCGAGGTTGCGGACGAATTGCGCGGATTCGTCTTTCGCGAGCTCAAGCAAAGCCCGGTCGCGAAGCAGATTGGCGACGTGAAAGTCTGGAAGGCCGGCCTGGCTGGTGCCGGAGAAGTCGCCGGGGCCGCGCAATTGCAGGTCCAGTTCGGCCAGCTCGAAGCCGCTCTGAGTGCGGACCATGGCGGCAAGCCGCTCCTCGCCCTGCGGGGATTTCTTTGCGCCGGTGACGAGAATGCAATACGACTTCGCTGCGCCGCGCCCTACCCTGCCACGGAGTTGGTGGAGCTGCGCTAGACCGAAGCGCTCGGCATGTTCGATCACCATCACCGTGGCGTTGGGTACGTCGACGCCGACTTCGATAACAGTGGTTGCGACCAAAACATCAATCTGACCGTCCTGGAAGCGGCGCATTATGATTTTTTTGTCGTCGGCGCTCAGACGACCGTGGAGCAGATCGAGGCGCAGGCCGGCCAGATTGGTGTGACGTAAATTCTCGTACATTTCGACAGCGGATTTGAGCTCGGGAGTCTTTCGTCTGGCCGCAACCCTGGGCGCGGGGCTTTCGCCGAAGAGGGATCTCGCGCTTGCCGGTTTAGTCGCAGATTTCTTTACGGGCTTTTTGGCGACGATTTCTGGAGTCGCCTCTTGCGGGGCATCGGCGGGGAAGTCGAGTTCGGGCTGATCGTCTTTGGCGCCCTCGATTACGGGATAGACAATATAGGCTTGATGGCCTTTGGCGACCTGCTTGCGAACGAAATCCCAGACCTCGGGCGAGCGTTCATCGCTGGTTTGGCGGGTGATAATCGGCGTTCTTCCCGGGGGCAACTCGTCGAGCACGCTGAGATCGAGGTCACCGTAGAGCGAGAGCGCGAGGGAGCGCGGGATGGGCGTCGCGGTCATGACCAGCAAGTCAGGTTCGGCGGCGTTAGTTTTCTTGATCAGCCGGAAACGCTGCTTGGCTCCAAAACGGTGCTGCTCATCAACGACGACGAGGCCAAGGTTCGCGAACTCGACCTTCTCTTCGATGAGGGCGTGAGTGCCGATGACAAGATCGGTTTCTCCGCGAAATATTTTGCCGCGCGTAGCGCGCTTTCGGTCCTCATCAATAGAGCCGGTGAGCAGCGAAACGCGATAAGGGCGATTACTGGCTGGCGACATCGCATTCTCCAGCAACTTGCGGATCGAGAGATAATGCTGAGTCGCAAGGATCTCCGTCGGCGCCATCAGCGCCGCCTGGTAACCATTCTCGATGGCGACGATCATCGCCTGCAGAGCCACGATGGTCTTACCGGAGCCGACATCGCCCTGCAGCAGGCGACGCATCGGCCCACCGCGGCGCATGTCGGCGACGATCTCGGCGAGCGAGCGCTTTTGCGCGGCAGTCGGATGAAACGGCAATACCTGGCGGATGGCCTCGCGGACCTTATCGTTGGTCTCGAAGACGATGCCCGCACGTTCTTTGAATTTGCGCCGCTTGAGTTCGAGGCCAAGCTCGAGATAGAAGAGCTCCTCAAAGATCAGTCGCCGGTGCGCGGGAGTCGACCATGCCTGCAGATGGGTCATCGGTGTTCCGGCTGGAGGAAAATGCGCGTTGCGCAGCGCTTCTTCGCGGCCGGGAAGCTTGAGCCGTGCGAGCAGCGCCTCGGGAAGCGTCTCAGCGACGTGGCCCTTCAGATCCTGGAGCAGATCGTAGACGGTGCGGCGAATCCAGCGCGAGGCGAAGCGGCTGCCGCCCAGCGATTCGTAAACGGGCGTGATGCGGCCAACTTCGAGAAGTCGGCTCTGCTCGTCGTCATGATCGTCGGGCAGGATTTCAAATTGCGGCTGGATCATCTTGAAGTTGCGCGACGAGCGGCTCGGCTCGACCTTGCCGTAGAGCGCGACCATCTGTCCGGTCTTGAACCGGTCTTTGAGGTACGTGCCGTGAAACCACGTCGCCTTGAGCGCGGTGAGGTTCTGGCCCACGGTCATCTCGAAGATCGGCATCGAGCGGGTTCGGAGTAGCACCGTGCCGCGCACTTCCCCGATGACACTCGCCATCTCGCCAGCCTTCAGCGCATCGATGGGGGTGGGGTGCAGGCGGTCTTCGTAGCGAAAAGGGAGATGGTAGAGCAGGTCTTCGACACAGAAGATGTTCTTTTCCGCGAGGGTCTTGGCGATTCCAGGGCCAATGCCTTTCACGAATTGGATGGAAGTGTCGAGCGCCAGCACAGTGTCGATGCTAGCAGTTTAGAGCGCTGCGAGCAGGTGCCAATCCGTTGCGCAAAATGTATCTTAAGGCACATGGCTAAATTTGCGTTGCTCGACAGGGGCCGACCTGCCCTGCTTACGTTTACCTTGTTGTGCACTGCCGTTATGCCCGCTACGGCGACTTGGGCACAATCGGATTCGAACAAAGATGCCACGGCTACCGCAAAACCCGCAGACAAAAGCGCTACAACCGACAAGGACGCCAAGGCCTCCGATAAAGACAAGCTTCCTCCCCTGCCGCCCGACGCGCATGTTGCGCAATCCATTCAACTCGACGGCAAGACACTGAACTATAAGGCGACCGTGGGTACGTTGCCCGTCCGCGATAAGGATGGCAAGACCGCCGGCGAAGTCGTTTTCACGGCGTACACCGTGGACGCACCGAATCGTCCCGTGACTTTCGCCTTCAATGGCGGCCCAGGCGCGTCCTCGGTCTATCTGAACTTCGGCGCGATCGGGCCGAAGCATATTCAGGCGGGGAATGAAGGTGACAGCCCCTCCGATCCGGCGACGCTGATGGATAATCCCGGCACATGGCTCGATTTCACCGATCTGGTCTTCATCGACCCGATCGGCACCGGATTCAGCCGCTCGCTGGTACCGGAGGCCGAGGCGAAAAAGCTCTTCTACAGCACCGTGCCGGACATCGAATATCTTTCGCGCGTGGTCTTCGACTGGCTGGTGACGAACAACCGCCTGAGCTCACGCAAATATCTGGTTGGCGAGAGCTATGGCGGATTCCGCGGCCCGCGCATCACCCACTACCTGCAGAGCCAGCTCGGCGTGGCGATGAACGGCGTGGTGCTTGTATCCCCGTATCTGAATCCGACCATCGAGGGAAACGGAGACGTCTCGCCGATTCCGTGGATGATGACGCTGCCGCCGATCACGGCCGCCCATCTTGAACGCGAAAACAAGCTGACGCCCCAAGCGATGGCCGACGTGATCGCCTATGCCGAGGGCGAATACGCGACGGACCTGATTCATGGCCGCACCGACCCGGAGGCGACACCCCGCATCGTCAAGAAGGTGACCGAGATGACCGGGCTCGATCCGGAGTTCGTGAGGCGCTCTGGTGGGCGGCTGGAGACGGCAGCTTATCTGCGCGAGGTCCATCGCGACGAGGGAAAGATCGGTTCCGTTTACGACTCAAATGTGACCTCGTTCGACCCGTTCCCCTATTCGCCCGACCAGCGGCTCAACGATCCGCTTCTCGAAACGATCATCGCGCCGACGACCACGGCAATGGTGGACTTCGACACCCGCATCGTGGGCTGGAAGGTGGACGCACGCTACAACGCGCTCTCCTACGATGTGGGCCGCCTGTGGGATTTCGACAGCAGCGAATTGCGCAAGGGATCGGTCGAAGATCTGCGTCAGGCGGTCGCCGCCGACCCCAAGCTGCGCGTGCTCATCGTTCACGGCTGGAACGATCTGTCATGCCCGTTCATGGGATCGATTCTCACCGTGAATCAGATGCCGGTGATGGGCGATCCTACCCGGGTTGCGGTGAAGGAGTATCCGGGCGGGCACATGTTTTACACGCGCACGGCGAGCCGCGATGATCTCAAGAAGGATGTAATGGCGATGTATGCGACGCACTAAGGCAGCGATTCAAGGAACGAACCGAGTATCGTATTGAATTCATCTGGACGCTCTAAGTTAGTCATGTGCCCCGAGTCTTCGATGATCTCAAGCCTTGAGCCGGGAATCCCGCGATGCATCTCTTCGGAGAGCGGCACGTGGGTGAAAGCGTCATAGCATCCGACGATAATCAGCGATGGCACCATGATCTGGCCGAGTAGCGGGATGTAATCGCGACGCATGGTGCGGCCGCGCAGAGCGGCGGCTGCTCCATGCGGGTTGGAGTCGTGAACCATCCGAATGATGTGCTCGGCAACAGCGGGAAGAGCTTGGGCGTTCGCCGGCGTCATCATCTTGTGCAGCGACTCGGTGGCAAAGTTTCCAAAGCCCTCGCGGTCGAAGCGGTCGGCGGTGTCAAGGCGGGTCTGTTTCATCTCCGGAGTATCGAGACTCGCAAAAGTATCGGCCAGCACCAAAGCGCGAATTCGCTGCGACGCCTGGCGATAGACCTCCAACGTAATCTGGCCACCGAGCGACAGGCCGACGATGGCGAAGCGCTCAATTCGCAGGTGATCTGCAAGCGCGAGGATGTCTTCGGCGAAATCGTCGAGCAGCGTCACTCGCTTGCTGGGAGGCAGCGGCGTGACGCCATATCCGCGAAGTTCGGGCACAATGACCCGATATTTCGGCGACAGAAACTCCACCTGTGGCCGCCACATAGTGTGGTCGAGGGGATGGCCGTGGATGAGAAAGACGGCTGGGCCGGCGCCGACATCCTGATAGCCGAGATCGATTCCATTGGGGAGCTGAATGCGTTGCAGCATGATGACCTCATGCTGCCACAACGGCACACCGCGCGCCACCGTCCGCAGCATGGCATTGTTCTTAGCAAGTGAAGATGTCCGCTTTTGGTAGCAAGTGATCTGTCCGGTTTTTGATTTAGCCAGCCGCCACAGCGCCATGTTATTTGGTAGGGACGAAATAGCTGGCTCCTCGTCCCTGAAAAGAGCTATCTTCTTAGATCGCCGATAGGATTCAAAGGAGGCAGTAGTGAGAAAACCAGCCAAGTGTCGTCCCCTGTTCCTGGCCCTCGTCCTCGTGGCGGCGCTGTTCACCCCGATGGCACACGCCCAGGGCGCAGCAGCCATGCAGGAGGCGCCGAAACCGCCGGACAGCCCGTCAAAAGTGCTTCTGGATAGCTGGAACGATGTGGGGCGCAAACTGATTGCGATGGCAGAAGACTTTCCCGAGGACAAATACGACTTCAAGCCGAATCCCGCCGAGCGGTCTTTTGCCGAACAGCTTTTGCATGCGGCCGTGAATGTGAACTACTTCGTCAATAACTTGGCCAAAGGCATGAGGCCGCCAACCGGCGACGTGAGGCGAGCTGACTACCCGACCAAAGCGGCGGTGGTCGAATACGTCAAGAAATCCTTTGCCGAAGGCGCGGCGCTGATCAAGAGGAAAGGAGATCGCGGGATGAGCGACCTATGCATCGATCCGTTCGCCAACCAGCAGGACCGATTTTCCGACCTTGCGTGGGGCTTTATCGAGCATTCCGGTGAGCATTACGGACAGCTTGTCGTCTATTACCGTGTGGCTGGACTGGTGCCGCCGGAATCGCGTCCGAAGAAGTGACAAGCGAATCACTCCTAAAATCCTGCTGTACGCAGCATGGCATTCGAGTCGAGGCTGGTGGAATCCCTGCTACACTTGCCCCATCTTCTTTGGAGTTTCCCCGGATGCCCCTTGTTGAGCTGGACCGGATTTCAAAGGCCTATGACCAGAAGATCGCCGTCAAGGACCTGAGCCTTAAAATTGACCCCGGCACCATGTTCGGCCTGCTCGGACCGAACGGCGCGGGCAAGACGTCGAGCATTCGCATGATGATCGGCGTGACCCTGCCGGACTCGGGCACCGTAACGCTCTTCGACAGCCCATTTAGCCGCAAGGCGCTGGCGCGGGTCGGGTATCTGCCCGAAGAGCGCGGCCTTTACAAAAAAATGAAGGTCATCGACCAGTTGGTCTTCTTCGGCCGGTTGCATGGGCTCGATGCCGCGACGGCTAATAGCCGCGGCCGGCAATGGGCGGCGCGGCTGGAGATCGCCGACGCGCTCGACAAGAAAACTGAAGAGCTCTCGAAAGGCATGCAGCAAAAAATCCAGTTCATCGCCACGCTGCTGCACGATCCCGACCTGATCATCATGGACGAGCCGTTTGCGGGGCTCGACCCGGTGAACGCGATCCTGCTGCAGGACACGCTCATCGAGCTGAAAAACAAGGGCAAAGCCATCCTCTTCTCGACCCACCGCATGGACCAGGTGGAGAAGCTGTGCGACGCGATCAGCCTGGTGAATCGCGGCACGGTAGTGCTCTCGGGCACGATGCGCGAGGTGAAGTCGCGCTACGAGCGCAATCGGGTGGTGATCGAGTTCGAAGGCGACGATTCGTTTTTGAAACATGAATCGATCGCCGACTACAAGAACTATGCGGGCCACGCGGAGGTGAAGCTCAAGGACCATGCCGATGCGCAGGCGCTGCTGCGTGACGCGGTCAGCAAGGCCCGCATCAACAAATTCGAGCTGGTCGAGCCGTCGCTCGAAGAGATCTTCATTCAGACCGTGGGAGGCAAGGCCGATGCATGAAGCACTGCTGATCGCCAAGCGCGAGTACCTCGAGCGCATTCGCAGCAAAGCATTCCTGTTCATGACCATCGCCTTCCCGGCGATTCTGAGTTTGTCGTTCGGGGGCAGCATCCTGGCGAACAAGCTGGGCAGCGGCGCGAAGCATGTCGTGATTGCCTCTAACGATGCGAGTTTCGCGCAAAGCGTGTTGACCGAGATGAATAAGGGCAAAAAGAGCGGAGATCAAATAGAAGTTCTCGCGCCTGCCACGAACGCCGATCAGACCAAGTTGACTGCGCAGGTGAACGATAAGAGCCTCGACGGGTATCTGTGGCTCGAGACCCACCCGAACGGCGATACCCCGGACGCGACCTACATATCGCGCTCCTCGGCGGACCTGTTCATGGCTGGCAGTCTTCAAGATGCGGTGAACCGGGCGCTTACCCGGCAGCAGCTGGTCAAGCGCGGCGCGAGCCCGGCGGAGATCGAAGGCTTGCTCAAGACCGTCGACGTGAAAACCACACAGGTGAAGGAAGGCAAGCTGGTCCAGTCGAACTCGCTCAAGAGCTTTCTCGGCGCGTACATCATGGTCTTCCTGCTGTATTTCACCGTCGTCTTCTACGGGATGAATGTGGCGCGCTCGGTGGTCGAGGAGAAGACCTCGCGGATATTTGAAGTGCTGCTCTCAACCTGCCGCGCCGAATCGCTAATGGCCGGCAAGCTGCTCGGCGTCGGCGCGGCCGGGTTGACCCAGCTGGGCATCTGGTTTGTGGCTGCGGTTGCGTTGACGGGCTCGTCGCTTGGCGCCGCGCTGGGCAAGGAAGGCCTGGCGGCGTTCGGCATCACCGGGCTGCAACTGGCCTTCTTCGTGGTGTATTTCCTGTTGGGCTTTCTCTTCTACAGCGCGCTTGCCGCCGGCTTCGGAGCCAGCGTCAGCAGCGAGCAGGAGATCCAGCAGTTCAGCATGATTATCGTCATGCCGCTTCTGGTCGGGCTGATCCTGATCACCTATATTCTTGCGAACCCCAGCGCGACCCCGGTTGTGCTGTTATCGCTCTTTCCACCTTGCACTCCGGTGGTGATGTACCTGCGCATGTCATCGCAGATGCCGCCCTGGTGGCAGCTTGCGCTCTCGGTCGTGATGCTGGTTGTCTTCATATGGACCGCGCTTTGGGTGGCTTCCAAGATCTATCGCGTCGGCATCCTGATGTATGGAAAACGTGCGACCTTCCCGGAGATGTTGCGCTGGATGCGGTACAGCTGAAGTGCAGGTACTAGGGATGACGCCGGACTTAGGGTACTAGAAGCCGGATCGCCACAGCGGTTCGCACAAGTCAGGCAGTCGTCTGTCTGCTATCCTACGAGCGATGAATTCCAGCTTGTTGACCTGTCCGCGATGTAATCGGGAACTCCAAGGCGGGAGTAGTTTTTGTCCTGCCTGCGGCCTGCCCTTAAGCAGTGCGCCACAGGAGGCTAGGTTAAATGATGCGGCGGGGATGGTGGGAGCCGCTCGTCGGCCGAGAGTTGGATCGAGAATTGCGAAACTGTTCAGTCTGGCCGTTTTATTGGCCGCGGGCATCGGGATTCTGGTCGTCGTCAATAAGGTTGGAATTTCCCCACGGGTCGATGCGCCAACGAGTCCTGGTTCGTTTTCTGATCAGGCGACAACTCCTAAGCCTGAGGCGCTGCACGGGCTAAGAGAAACGGTTACCGTAGGCTATTGGTCTTATACCGTGGTCGGAGCACGATGGATGGATGCTCTCGATACTGGAATCAGCAGGGAAAGGCCAGATGCCAGATTCCTCGTCATAAGTCTGGCCGTTCGCAACAACGACCAGACTTCGAGCGTCCTTCCTCCCGTTAAGTTGATCAACAAGGCTGGTCAGATATTCGATGAGAGCAGTGCAGGAGCTTTGAGCGAAAACTTCTTTGGCCCGCTAAAGACTCTAAACCCCGGAGTAACGAGCAGGGGGCTTGTGGCTTTTGATGTTCCTGACGGAGAGTATGAAGTTCTCCTCAAGGGTGGCTTTCAGTCTGAAGAAACAGCCAAAGTAGACATCAGCGCGGCCTTTCCGTCCCAGACGCCAGTGTCAACAGCCGATTCCGCGGCGGCTCCTCCTGCGGATGATTCCGCGACCGTTTCAGCGCCCGCAGGTGACAGTGACACTACCAGCGCAGTTCGCCCGCCGCCAGCGCTTTCCTCCGCAAAGGAGTCTGACGCACCCGTCACAGAAAGCAACGGGATCTATAGGGTCGGCGGGGGAGTGTCCCCTCCAACGGTGATTTCCTCGGTCGATCCTGAATATTCCGCGGAAGCCCGCAGCGCTAAGCTTACCGGCATCGTCGTTGTCTCACTGATCGTGGATGCGCAAGGCATGCCGGAGAGTGTGCATGTCGTGCGACCGCTTGGCAAGGGACTAGATGAGAAGGCGATTGATGCGGTGCGGCAATATAAATTTAAGCCAGCCATGTACCAAGGCAATGCGGTTCCCGTCGCGGTGAACATAGATGTCAATTTTCAAGTTTACTAAAGCAAGCCGAGCCCGCTGTAGGCTCAGCGTTGCTGGCAAATCATGGTTGAGCGCGGCTTTCGTAATGGTATTGTTTTGCTCTGATTAGAATGACAGCGTGACCCCCGGCCCGCAACGCAAGCGATTTCCCTTCGGACAACGAGTTACGCTCGCCATCGTCCCGCGACTGGTGGCGCTGCTGATGCGGGCGATTGGGGCGACGCTCCGTTTCACCTATGTCCTTGAGCCGGGCGTCATTCCGCCGACCGTCGCAACACCTGGAATCTACTGCTTCTGGCATCAGTGCGCGCTGCCGTCGCTGCTGTATTTCAAGGGAAAGCTGCGCTGCTCAATTCTGGTGAGCCAGAGCTTCGATGGCGAGCTAATCGCACGAACGATCGAGCAATTTGGATTCGATGCGGTGCGTGGGTCGACTTCACGCGAGGGTGCCGCGGGCCTGCTGGGATTGAAGCGATCCATCGAGGCGGGATTCATCGCAGTCTTCACCGCCGACGGGCCGCGCGGGCCGCGCTACAAAACCAAGATTGGCCCGGTAAAGCTGGCGCAGATGACGCAGATGCCGGTCGGCATTCTGTATCTGCTGCCAGAGCGGAGATGGACGGCGAATTCGTGGGATGGGTTCCTAATCCCCAAGCCATTCACCCGCGTTGCGGTGAGCTGGGCGCATCCGATGCCTCCGCCCGCGCCGGATGCGAGTAATGAAGAGCTGGAGGCGGTGCGCCTGCAGGTCGAGGCGGCGATGGAGCGTGCCCGGCATTTGGCTGAGGATTATTTTGCGCCGAGGTAGCCAACCTACGAGCAAGTAGAATCGACCTCGTGCTGGTCTCCGATTTCGACTTCGATCTTCCTGAAGAATTGATAGCGCAACAGCCTCCGGCGGAACGTTCCGGTGCTCGGATGCTGCAGCTTGATCGCTCGACGGGTGAGTGGCGCGATGGTTGGTTTCGCGAATCTCCGGAGCTGCTTCGTGAAGGCGACGTGCTGGTGCTGAACGACAGCCGGGTCATTCCGGCGCGGCTGCTCGGACAGAAAGCTGTGAACACAGGAAAGACTCAGCTTGGCAAGATCGAGGCGTTGCTCACTCAACAAGTGAGCAACTGGGAATGGACGGCGCTGGTTCGCCCCGGACGCAAAGTACAAATCGGCGACACGCTGGTGTTCAAATCACAGGATGAGGCTACCTCGCTCGAAGCGGATGTTGTTGAGCATGGGGAATTTGGGGAGCGACTGCTTCGCTTTCATCCCGTGCCGGATTTCTTCGCGCGCCTCGACAAGATCGGTCACATGCCGCTGCCACCTTACATTCATCGCCCGGACGACACCGGCGACCGGCAGCGCTACCAGACCGTCTACGCGCAGCAGCCGGGTTCGGCCGCCGCTCCTACGGCTGGGTTGCACTTTACTCCCGAGGTGCTGGAGCGGATTCGCGCGCGCGGAGTGACTGTATGTTTTGTGACGCTGCATGTCGGGCTAGGGACATTTCAGCCGATCAGGGTCGAGCGCGTAGAAGACATCTGCCTTCACGAGGAGCACTACACTCTGCCCGAATCAACCGCCCTGGCAACGAACACCGCTCTCACCGAAGGACGAAGGGTGGTCGCCGCTGGTACGACAACCGTCCGGACACTGGAACATTGCGCAGCGCTAGCGAACGGCGGCCCATTGACGGCGCACTCGGGCGCGACCAGCATTTTCATTTCCCCGGGATATGAGTTCCGCATTGTCGGCGGACTGTTAACCAACTTCCACCTCCCGCAGTCGAGCCTGTTGATGCTGGTGAGCGCCTTTGCAGGGCGCGAGAACGTCCTCGCCGCCTATCGCCATGCGGTTGTTGAGCGGTATCGATTTTTCTCTTATGGCGACTGCATGTTTCTCGCCTGATGCAATAGACTCGTCAACGATGGCCACCACTTCCACAGGCAAGCCGCCCATCTTCCTGCTCGACTCGATGTCGTTCATTTTTCGCGCCTACCATGCAATGCAGCGGCAGCGGCCAATGTTGACGCGCACCGGCGTTCCAACCGCCGCGACGTATGTCTTCGTGAACATGATCAACAAGCTCCGACGCGATTTTTCGCCGGAGTTTTTCGCGGCGGTCTTCGATGTGAGCGGTCGCGTCTTTCGCGATGATCAGGCCAAGGCGATGACCGCGGTCAAGAAGTTCAACATCAAGACTCAGGCCTTTGAGGAGGTCGACTATCTTGGCTACAAGGCCAACCGAACCGAGATGCCGCCTGACCTGGCGCAACAGTTGCCATACATTCGCCGCGCACTTGAGGCCTTTCATATTCCCATTCTTGAAGCGCAGGGTTTTGAGGCCGACGATGTGATCGGCACGCTGGCAAAAGAAGCTGCAGAAGCCGGGCACCCGGTCTTTGTCGTCTCGAACGACAAAGACATGCTCCAGTTGGTGACCGATAGTGTGAAGGTGCTCAATCCGGTAAAAGAGAACCTGGTGCTTGATCGCGAGAAGGTGATCGAGACGTTGGGCGTTCCTCCGGAACGGGTGATCGACGTAATGGCGCTGCGCGGCGACTCCGTCGACAATATTCCCGGCGCGCCAGGGATCGGCGACAAGGGATCGGTCGAGCTGATCCAACAGTTCGGCACCGTCGAAGCGGCGCTTGATCGCGCCAGCGAAGTGAAACGCAAGACGTATCGCGAGTCCCTTGAAAACAATCGCGACAACATCATGCTGAGCAAGGAGCTGGTGACGATCCACTGCGAGGTCCCGGTGCCGCTAGAACTCGACGCGATGCGGACACAGAAGCCGGATGTGAACGCCTGCCGCGCATTGTTCACCGAACTTGAATTCACCTCACTGCTGAAGGAGCTTGCGCCGGAAGATGAGGCAGTGAAAACAGAATTCATTCTCGACCCAACGCCGGAACAGGTCGCGCATTTTCTTGAGATCGCGAAGAAAGACGGCTTCGCCTTTGCGCTGGAGACCTCGATCCTCGAAGCCGTGGCCGAACAGATCAGCGAGCAGGAAGCCGAGGCGGTCGAAGAGGCGGAGCCGGCTTTGAAGAGCTTGTCGTTGATGGGCATGTTTGAGGCGGCGGAAGTTGCGGAGACTGCTGCGGAAGGAACCGGCGCGCCGACAGGCGTTCGCATTGGAGTCTCAGCCGAACCGGGTCTTGCGTTGATTCTGCGGGTTGGCAATGACGACGACAAGTCATTGCGCGAGCTCCTCGAAGATGGTTCTGTTCCGAAGCGCGTTCATGATTTGAAAGGAACTCTGCGGGCGCTGGAACAGCAGGGCGTTCGACTCGCTGGCGCGAACGACGACCTGATGCTGTATTCGTATCTCGTCAATCCAACTCACGCCACCCATCGCCTCTCGGATGTAGCGGCGCGATTTACCAGCCGTCCTTTGCAGGAGACGGGCGATGCGCAGCTTGCGGAGGCGGCGCATGTGATTCGCGGCCTCACTCCGGTGCTGCGCGAAAACATCGATTCGCTTGATGAGCGCCGCGTCTACGAGGAGATCGACCTGCCGCTGGTGCCGATCCTGCTCAAGATGGAGACGGTCGGCGTGCGCATCGACTCCGCCGTGCTGAACCTGATGGGCGAGAAGCTTTCATCCGAGATGCAGCGCGCGGGTGAGGAGATCTTCGAGAAGGCCGAACATCGCTTCAATATCAACTCGCCGAAGCAGCTTGGCGATGTGCTCTTCAACAAGATGAATCTGCCCAAGCCGCTTAAGTACGGCAAGGGCAAGGTGGTTTCGACCGCGCAGGATGTGCTTGAAGAGCTGGCGGCTCACCATGAAGTGCCGAAGCTGGTCATCGAATATCGTTACCTGGCAAAGCTCAAATCGAATTACGTTGACTCGCTGCCGCTACTCGCCGACCGCGATGGCCGAGTGCATACGACCTTCAACCAGGTGGGTACAGCGACCGGCAGGCTCTCATCAACCAATCCGAACCTGCAAAATATTCCCATCAAGACGGCGCTAGGGCGCGAGATTCGCGCTGCTTTCATCGCCGCTCCGGGGCGGGTGCTTCTTTCAGCGGATTATTCGCAGATCGAGCTGCGGCTCATTGCGCACTTCTCCGAAGATCCGCTGCTGCTGAACGCCTACCGCACCGGGCAGGACATTCACACGCTGACCGCATCGGAGGTCTTCGGCGTTTCTACGGACACCATGGACAAGGAAACCCGCAATCGCGCCAAAGCGGTGAACTTCGGCATCGTCTACGGCATTTCGCCATTTGGGCTCGCGCAGCAGTTAGGCATCGACCAGAACCAGGCGCGGCTTTACATTGAGACGTACTTCGCGCGCTACAGCGGAGTGCGCGCCTACATCGACAGGCTGCTCGAAGAGACGCGGCGCGAGCAAAAGGTGCGAACGGTCTTCGGGCGGATGCGGCCGATCCCCGATATCCAAAGCCGCAACGCCAACCTGCGCGGCTTTGCCGAGCGGACGGCGGTGAACACTCCGCTGCAAGGGACGGCGGCGGACTTGATCAAACTGGCGATGATCCGCATCGACAAGCGGCTGGCCGAAGAGGAGCTGCAAAGCGTGATGACGCTGCAGGTACACGATGAGTTGGTCTTCGATGTTCCGACGGGCGAGGTCGAACAGATGCGCTCGCTGGTTAAGGAGGAGATGGAAGGCGTGATCGAGCTGAAGGTTCCGCTGGTCGCCGATTGCGGCGTCGGGCCGAATTGGCGTGACATGGAGTGACAGCCGTCACGGAGGAGAGACTATGACCGAATGGAAGGCGTCGGAGTACGCACGAATCTCCGAGCTGCAGCACGCGATGGCAGAAGAAGTTCTGGCGCTGCTCGATATCAGGGGTAACGAGCACGTTCTCGACATCGGCTGCGGGAACGGCAAGAACACCAGCGAGATCGCGTCGCGACTGCCCCACGGCAGCGCAGTCGGGGTGGATTTCTCGTCCAACATGGTCGCCTTTGCCGGCTCTCAATATGCCGCGTCCCACCCTAATCTCAAGTTTCAGGTGGCCGATGCCCGGCGTTTGCCCTTCGGGCCGGAGTTCGATCTGGTCGTCTCGTTTAACGCACTCCACTGGGTTCCCGAACAGGAACTGGCGCTGAGATCGATTCGCGCGGCGCTCAAGCCGGAGGGGCACGCTCAGTTGCGGATGGTGTTCAGGGGCGAGCGCAAGAGCCTGGAAGATGTTTTGCAGGAGACATGTCATTCTCCGCGCTGGCATCAGTACTTCACATCGTCGCACGACCCGTATCTGCACCTCACACCTGAGGAGTACGCGGCGTTAGCCAAACAGAACGGACTTGAAGTTCGCGAGCTGCATACTGCGGACAAGGCCTGGGATTTCGAATCGCGCGAGGCCTTCTTCGCCTTCGGGTCGGTCACTTTTGTCGAGTGGATGCAGCATCTACCCGAGCCGGAGCGGCCAGCCTTTATTAACGACGCTCTTGACCGGTACCAGCTGGTAGCCGCGGATGCTCCGGGTGAAGAGAATTTCTTCCGGTTCTACCAGATGGATATTCTGCTATCCCGAAAGTAACGGGAATCTGCGCCTCGCGCTGTATGCGCCTTGACACCCCGCGCCCACCTTCCTAGAATTAAACAGGAAGACTCTACCCCGAAATCGCTTCTAAATAGTCGATATTTCAAAGGGTTAGGGATAACACATGGCCGCCGAAATCAGGATCAGTCCACGGGAGCGGGCGGTGCTTACCGCCATTATCGAGATGTATATCGATACCGGGGAGCCGGTCGCCTCGCAGGCGATCGCCCGCCAGCTGGGCAATCGCGAGGGGATGAGTTCGGCAACGATTCGCAATGTGATGGCATCGCTCGGCGATGCAGGATTGCTCGATCAGCCGCATACTTCCGCCGGGAGGGTCCCGGCGGCGAAGGGTTTTCGCTTCTACGTCGAGCAGCTGAACGGCATGGCCCGCACTGGAACGCCCGGTCTCACGCAGGATCGTCGCGACCAGATCGAAGACAGTTTCTCCGGAGTGAGCAGCCGGCAGCAATTCCTGGAGCGGACCTCGCATGTGCTGGCGCTGATTTCAAACGGAGTCGGCGTGGCCGTGGCGGCGAGCGCAGACTTCCATGCGCTGGAGCACATCCACTTCTCCCGCCTTGCTGCTGGAAGGGTTTTAGCGGTCGTCGTAACCAAAGCTGGAGCGGTGCTCGACCGCGTGCTGACACTCGATCGCGACCTCACCCACACCGAGTTGGGCACGGCGGCCAATTTTCTCAATGAGAACTTCCATGGCTGGTCGATGGAAAAGATCCGTCGCGACCTCGAGCGCCGCATCGAGCAGGAGCGCCACGAATATGACCAGCTCATTCGCTCGGTGGGCGAACTCTGCCGCAAAGGCGCGCTCGACGGCGACGGCGAGGGTCCAACTATCTTTGTCGAGGGCATAGGCAATCTGATCGCCAGCCAGGTCGACCGCGACCGACTGCGCCAGTTGCTTGGCGCGCTGGAGGCGAAGCGGCGGATCATCGAATTGCTGAACGCGTATGTCGATGCGCGGCAGCAGAATGTTCGAGTGGTGGTCGGACTGGAAGAGACCATCCCCGAAATGAGAAATATGGTGTTGATCGGTGCTCCTGCGTTGGTTGGTTCTGAGAGTCTTGGCACGGTGGCGGTCTTGGGGCCGGTGCGCCTGCAATATCAGGAGACGATGAATGCAGTCTCGTTCATCGCCCAACTCTCCGACAGAATCCTGCAACCGCCCCAATAAATCAAATAGAAACCAGGTCCTATAACCGGCGAGTCCGCGGGAGCAGCCAAGATGTCAGGACGGCGCAATTTAGGTAACGTCTGGAAGAAAGCATTTATGAATACAAAAACAGCAGAAGAACAGAACGTTAGCGATGAAGAATTGGAGCTGATTCAGAACACCGACCCGGCCTCCGATCCGATGGATGCGGCGACTGCCGGAAGCGAAGACAAGCAAGAGTCATCGGAACCCGGCGTGGCGCCCTTGGGGATTTCACTCCAGGAGTATGAGCGGCTCAAAGCGGAGCGCGACCAGCTCTTCGATCGCATGGCGCGGATGCAGGCCGAGTTTGACAATGCCCGCAAGCGGGAAGCGCGGGAGCGTGTGGAGTTTCGTGATTTCGCAACCGCCGCCGCGGTCGAGCAGTTTCTGCCCGTGATCGACAACTTCCAGCTCGCGCTCAAGGCCGGCGGTAACGCCGAGCAGCTTCGCGCCGGGGTTGAGTTGATCGTGAAGCAGATGGACGATGTGCTGCGTTCGCTAAATGTTCAGCCGGTGGAAACCGTCGGCGCGCACTTCGATCCCCATGTGCATGAGTCTATCGATTCGGTCGAACGCGTCGATCTACCAGATCAGCAGGTGCTGGAAGAGGTCCGCCGCGGCTACAAGATCAAGGACCGCATGCTGCGTCCGGCGCTCGTACGCGTGGTGCATAACCCAAGCCAGAAAGAGATATGAGTACCGTAAACAACGTGACCAAACTCGACTACTACGAAGTTTTAGGCGTAACCCGCGAAGCGAACGACCAGGAGCTGAAGACGGCTTATCGCAAGCTCGCGATGCAGTACCATCCGGACCGCAATCCGGGCGACGCCGAAGCCGAAGAGAAATTCAAAGAGTGCAGCGAGGCCTACCAGGTGCTCACCGACGCGCAGAAGCGCGCCGCCTATGACCGCTACGGCCATGCCGGGGTTAGCGGCGTCAGCGGCAATGGCGGCCCCTTTGCGGGCGCTCAGGATATTGGCGACATCTTCGGCGATCTTTTCGGCGAGATGTTTAACGTCGGCGGAGGCAACCGGCGTCCATCGCGGGCGCAGCGCGGGCGCGATCTGCGCTACGAGATGTCGATCGCCTTTGAAGAGGCGGCCTTTGGCAAAGAGAGTGAGATCAGCATCCACCGCATGGAGGTCTGCATCGACTGCAGCGGCACTGGTACCCGCAACAAGCAGGGGCCGACCACCTGCGCCCAGTGCCAGGGACGCGGCCAGGTGCGCTACCAGCAGGGCTTCTTCTCGATCGCGCGGACCTGCAACGTTTGCGGCGGCACCGGGACGATGATCACCAACCCCTGCCCCACCTGCCGAGGCGAGGCGCGGGTTGCGCGCGACCACAAGATCATGGTCAACGTTCCCGCCGGAGTCGAAGAAGGCACACGCATTCGCTACCAGGGTGAAGGCGACGCGGGCCGCTTCGGTGGCCCGAACGGCGACCTCTACATCGTGCTTTCGGTTAAGGCGCATGAGTTTTTTGAGCGCGATGGCAACGACCTGCATTGCGTGATGCCGATCTCCGTGCCCCAGGCGGCATTGGGCGACGAGCTCAGCATCCCGACACTCGAGGGCGAAACCACGCTCAAGATTCCCGAGGGAACGCAGAGCGGGAAAGAGTTTCGCATTCGCGGCAAAGGCGTTCCGCATCTGAACGAACGCGGTCGCGGCGATCTGGTCGTCCAGGTCGCGGTGCAGACGCCAAGAAAGCTCACCAAAGTCCAGCGCGAACTCCTGCGACAGCTGGCGGAGACCATGACCGTTGAAAACAAGCCAACCTCGCGGAGCCTGTTCTCGAAGGTGAAGGAAATCTTCAGCTGAAATGCAATTAGGCAGGCGACTCAATCCGTCCTTGGATTGCTCCTGCGACGCCACTGGAAGCCGGGTTCCGACTTTCACCTCAACCACGCCGACGGTCTGCACAGTTTCCGGATCGACCGCAAGCCTACTCGACACCGGGACGCGCACCATCCAGGGCCTCGCAGGCCCGCGACGCAACCTACTTCGCCGCCGGGCCGGCCACACGCAGCTTCACTGTTACATGACAGCCACTCCGTAACAAGCACCACACTCTCAAGGGCCGGGATCCTTCCCGGCCCCTCACTTTTGTTCAAACCCGGCGCCCCACTGCGTTGAACCGAAGACACTATTTTGTCTGTATAGGGCCGCTTCGATCATGCGCTCTCTCTGTGCCCCACGGATTCGACGCCTGGCGTGTGTTTATCTCAGCTCCGGCGATCTGGAGCCGGGCCGTCAGGCTTTGTCAGATCACTCCGACGACCCTCCCATAGGAGCTTTTTACAGAAAAAACCTCACCGGATGATAGAGCCGGGGCAATTCTGTCGCCTTAATACTTAGTAGATGACAGCGCAACACATTCTGTAGCACCATCTATACCCACTCTTGAACGCCACGAATCGAGGTTCCTATGAAACGCAATCGCCTCTCCCGCCCCGCCCATTCCGCCGCAAATTCCCGCGTCAACCTCTGCGGCAGCCTGCCCCGGTTTTCCGCTGTCGCAACCCTCTTTCACAATCCGCTAGCTTTGCTGCGCGGCCTCTTCCTTTGTCTTGCCCCTGCGGCGGCTTCCGCGCAAGGAGTGACGCTGCAGTCCGGCTCCACCAACTTGGGCAGCGCGAACGTCTGCCCCATCGGCCAGACCACCCCCGCCCCATGCAGCAATACGGTCACCCTGACCTACAACGTTGACGCGGGGACAACCATCGGCGGGGTCGGCATTTTCACGACTGGCGCTAAGAATCTCGACTTTCAGGCCGAGGCCAACGACACCAGCACCACACTCTGCTCCGCTCGGACCTATAGCTCGGCGACCACCTGCACGCTGGACGTGACCTTTGCGCCAATCGCCCCCGGCCAGCGCAGCGGCGCCGCCGAAATTCTTGACGTAGGCGGTAACCTTCTAGCCACAACCAAAATCTACGGCACGGGTGTTGGGCCGGCGATTACCTTCCAGCCTGGTACCCAGACCACCCTGGGCAGCGGCTTCGAGGCTCCCTCTGGCGTGGCGGTGGACGGGAGCGGGAACATCTTCGTCGTTGACGTCAACGCGCTGTCGGAGCGCCTGGCGGAGGATGGTTACACCACGGCGATCTCGCTGGTTGACTTGAACAACCGCCCGGACAGCCCACCTTTCCCGTCTGGCGTCGCGTTGGACGGGAGCGGGGATGTCTTCCTTGCCGATGGCCCCGATAGCTTTGTATCCGAGCTTCTGGCGGTCAACGGCGACGTCCCTCCCAACCAACAACTTATCTTCCTCGGGGGCAGCTACATGTGGCCCGGGGGCGTAGCTGTGGACGCAAAAGGAAACGTCTTCGTCGCCAATGCCGGCTTTAGCGCGGTGCAGGAGATCCTGGCGGTCAACGGCAGCATCCCCGCCAACCCCACCATCAACACCCTGCCCAATGGTTCCATATATCCCAATAGCATATTCAACTTTCCCGAAGGCGTGGCGGTGGACGCGAAGGGCAACGTCTTTGTCTCCGATGGAAACGCGGTGTATGAGATTCTGGCGGCGGGTGGCTACGTTACAGTCAATACTCTGGGCAGCGGCTTCGAGAATGCCAGTGGAGCGGCGGTGGATGCGGCCGGCGACGTCTTCGTCGCCGATCAAGGCAATGGCAAGAATGGCGAGGTGAAGGAGATGCTGGCTGTCAATGGCAGCATCCCGGCCAACCCCACCATCGTCGCCCTGGGCGAGCACTTCTCTGGGCCCGCGAGCTTGGCGGTAGACGGAAGCGAGAACGTCTACGTCGCCGACCTCTCCAAAAACAGGATCATCAAGCTCGATTTTGCCGATCCTCCAACCTTCACCTTTGCCTCAACGGCCGTTGGCCGCACCAGCAGCTCGAAATCGGTGCGATTCCAGAACGTCGGCAACACAACCCTGACCGGGAGTGGCGTACTCAGCGACACCGCCGACTTCACTGTCGTGCACGGCCCTGGCATCGTTCCCGACTGCACCGCCGGCACCCTTTTGCTCGCTCCCGGCGCCGAATGCAACCTCAGCATCGCCTTCATACCGCAGTCGGCCGGCCCGTTGAGCGCCACGCTCACCCTCTCCGACAATGCCCTCAACGGCCACCCCGCAACCCAGACTATCCAACTCTCAGGAATGGGGGGCTGCGCAACACCCTGCACTCAGACCATTGCCTTTCGCCCAATACCCGACCAGTATGCGGGCACGTCGCTCAACCTGGCGGCCTACGCCAGCGCAAGCTCGGGACTGCCCTTGACCTTCACTTCTCTGACACCCGGCATCTGCTCCGCCTTGGGCGCCAGCGCCAGCTTCGTCGCCGCCGGAACCTGCACCATCCAGGCCTCGCAGCCGGGTAATCCCAGTTATTCCGCGGCTATGCCAGTTTCGCAAAATGTTCTTGTCTACCCTGCGCAAGGTATCAGCTTCGCCTATGCGCAGACCAGCTGGATCATCCCTCCTACTCCTGGCTTGGCGGTGGACAGCCGCGGGAACATCTATTTCGCTGACAAGAAAACGGTGAAGGAGATCACGGCGGTGAACGGCAGCATCCCGGCCAACCCCATGATCGAGACCGTCGCCAGCGGCTTCAAAGTGCCCCTTGGCGTGGCGGTGGACAAGAGTGGCAACCTCTATGTCGTCGATTTTGATTTGGGTATTTTGGAGGTTCTTGCCGTTGACGGCGTCATCCCCGCCAAGCCCACGATCAAGACCCTGGGCAGCGGCTTCTATCTCCCCACAGGCGTGGCGGTGGACGCGAACGGCGACGTCTTCGTCGGTGACACTTACAACAGCGCGGTGAAGGAGATTCTGGCGGTCGACGGCAGTATCCCCGCCGACCCCACCATAAGAACCCTGGGCAGCGGCTTCGCGAATCCCAGAGGCGTGGCGGTGGACGCGGCGGGCAACGTCTTCGTCGAGGATGCCGGTAACAGTGGCGATGTGGTCAAGGAGATTCTGGCGGTTGACGGCAGCATCCCCGCCAACCCCACCATCAGAACCCTGAGCAGCGGCTTCGACGGAGGCATAGCGGTTGACGCGAAGGGCGACGTCTTCGTAAGCAGCGAACTCGACTCCTTCGTGAGCGAGCTTGTGGCGGTCAATGGCAGAATCCCCACCAACCCCACCATCGACGCCCTGGGCAGCGGCTTCGCCATCCCCATTCCCATAGCGGTTGACAAGAAGGGGAACGTCTTTGCCGCCGATGACACCGTCACCGACAACGCCGGAGATGGTTTAATCGCAGAGCTGCAGCTCGGCTCGGTCAACTTCGGCAGCGCGAACGTCTGCGCCGGCCAGACCACCCCCGCCCCATGCAGCAACACGATCACCCTGACCTACAACGTCGCCGCAGGTACAACCCTCGGCGGAGTCAACATTTTCACGGCCGGCGGTCAGAATCTCGACTTCCAGGCTGAAGCGAACGACACCAGCACCACCCTCTGCTCCGCCCAGACCTATAGCTCGGCGACCACCTGCACCGTTGACGTCACCTTCGCACCACTCGCCCCCGACCTGCGCAAGGGCACGGTCCAGATCGTCGACGGCGGCAGCAACATTCTCGCGACAACCTCAATCTACGGCACCGGGCACCACGCCAACCAAACCATCGATTTCCCCACCATCTCGGCCCAGACCGCTCTCACCCCACTGGACCACCTCTATGCCACCGCGAGTTCCGGCCTGCCCATAACCTTCACCTCGAACACGCCAGATGTCTGCACCATAAGCGGAATCAGAGCCGACTTCCTGACTGCTGGCTCCTGCGATATCATCGCGACCCAGGCTGGCAACAGCGAATACTTCTCCGCGATTACCGGGCAAACCTTCCTCGTCCACCACCGCCGCCAGGTCATCACCTTCGACCCCATCGCCCCGCAGCCGGTCGACACAATGCTCACCCTGACAGCCACCACCGACTCGGGGCTGACGATCACCTATGCCTCAACCACGCCAACCGTCTGCTCGGTTTCCGGTTCGACCGCCAGCCTGCTGAACACCGGGACCTGCACCATCCAGGCGTCTCAGGCCGGCGACGCAACATACTTCCCCCACGGACCGAAAACTCAAAGTTTCACCGTGGAATAACAGCCGCCGCATGCTCCGTAGTGCATGACAACGTACGTTTCGAAGTTGAACGCCACGAATCGAGGTTCCTATGAAGCGCAATCGCCTCTTCCGCCCGACCCATTCTGCCGTAAGTTCACCTATCAACCTCCTGAGCAATGCGTTCGCGGGTCTGAGCCGAACGCTCCTCTTTGCCTTGCTGGCGGCGATGGCCGCAGCGTGGAGCACACCTGCCGCCCGCGCGCAAAGCGTGACCTTCGCCTACGCGCAGACCACTGTGGGCAGCAGCTTCGTTGAGACCTTCAATCTCGGCCTGGCGGTAGACGGGAGCGGCAACGTCTATGCCGACGAATTTTCCAACTCGGTGGAGGAGATCCTCGCGGTCAACGGCAGCATCCCCCTCCACAACCCCACCATCAAGACGCTGGCCAGTAGCTTCGCCTTTGCCGATGGCCTGGCGGTGGACGGCAACGGCAACGTCTACGTCGCCGATGATCTCAACAACGCGGTGTATGAGATTCTGGCGGTTAACGGAAGCATCCCGACGGACCCCGCGATTAAGACCTTGAGTAGCCACTTTGACCACCCCCAGGGCGTGGCGGTGGACGGAAAGGGCGACGTCTACGTCGCCGACCAGCGGTTGTATGAGATTATGGCGGTCAACGGCAGCATCCCGGCCGATCCCACTATCAACATCCTGGCCAGCTTCTCCTCCGCTCCCGAAGGCAGCATGGCGCTGGACAGGAGTGGGAACGTCTTCGTCGCCGAACCCTTCATTCACGCGGTGGAAGAGATACCAGCAGACAATAGCGCTAATCGTTTCTTTGAAAGCGGCTTTGGGGATCCCACCGGCGTGGCGGTCAACACGAGGGGGAACTTCTATGTCGCCGATGCCTCTCCTCCCAACAACTCTTTTGTCCACGGTGGCGTAGAGGAGTTTCTGGCGGGCAGCGGTAACGCGAGCAACGGGGGATTTAGCCTCACCCCCATTATCCTGGGCCGCGGCCTTTTCCCCGTGGCGGTAGCGGTTGACGGGAAGGGCGACGTCTTCGTCACTCCGTCCGTCGATCCGGTGGTTTCTCCCATCATCACTCTAAGGGAGTTACAGCTGCAGAGCGTGAACTTCGGCAGCGCGAACGTCTGCCCCGCCGGCCAGACTACACCTGCCCCATGCAGCAACACGATCACCCTGACCTACAACGTCGCCGCGGGCACAACCATCGGCGGGGTAAACATTCTCACGGCTGGCGCTAAAGATCTCGACTTCCAGGCCGAGGCGAACGACACCAGCACCACCCTCTGCTCCACCCAGACCTATAGCTCGCCAACCACCTGCACCGTCAACGTCACCTTCGCGCCGCTCGCCCACGGCCTGCGCAACGGCACAGTCCAGATCGTCGACGGCGGCAGCAACATCCTCGCGACAACCCCGATCTACGGCACCGTACACCACGCCACCCAGACCATCGACTTCCCCACCATCGAGCCCCAGACCGCTCTCACCCCACTGGACCACCTCTATGCCACCGCGAGCTCCGGCCTGCCGGTGAGATTCGCCTCCAACACGCCGACAGTCTGCACCGTCAGCGGAATCAGAGTCAACTTCCTGACCTCCGGATCGTGCAACATCATCGCGACCGAGGCCGGCAATGTCGGATACTTCGCCGCGATTACCGGACAAACCTTCCTCGTCCACCACCGCCGCCAGGTCATCACCTTCGACGCCATCGCCGCGCAGCCGGTCAACACAATGCTCACCCTGACCGCCACCACCGACTCGGAGCTGCCAATCACCTACGCCACAACCACGCCAACGATCTGCACGGTTTCCGGTTCGACCGCTAGTCTGGTCAACACCGGGACCTGCACCATCCAGGCCTCCCAGGGCGGCAACGCAACCTGGTTCCCCTCCGGACCGAAAACTCAAAGCTTCACCGTCGAATAAAGCCGCTCCATAGTCGGCTGTAAATGATCAGGGGCCGGGAACCTTCCCGGCCCTTACTTCTTCGTCGGGATTACCGATGCGACTGGCGATTTGACAGCCGAGGCGGCGATCGTATCCTGCAAACAACGACACGAAACGTCCTCCCGAGTCAGAGGTTGGGCCGCAAGGTATGGATCTTCAAGCTATGGATTTTATGGTGGAGCTGAGCGGGATCGAACCGCTGACCTCCTCGTTGCGAACGAGGCGCTCTCCCAGCTGAGCTACAGCCCCACATTGGCGGGAGACACTCTTTTAAGTTTACCAGCCTTTGAAGGGAATGAAAAAGTGTTGTCCGGATTTGGAAGTGTCCTAACTCTGCGTCGCTCGCCTCAAGTTGAGGCGATAACATACTTCTCAAAGCCGGCGCGGAAAAAAAGAGACGCCGGGGGGCGTCTCCAATTTTGGAGATTACCTGTCCATTTATATGGACTTGTCTGGTTTGGATGCCGCGTTGTGACACGGGAAAAGGCGGAGCAAACCTTTATTTGGGTCTGTGGGCCAACAGGAGATGGAGCCTGAAGGCAGGCTTGGCGTTGGTGGGCGAAGTTGGAGAACAACGCACCTATAAAGGACAGGGCTCTGGAATATCCTTGATCCTTTATCCGATAGCCAACCTATCTCACCCAGCAACCATCCATTCAACACGGTGTTGGTACGACGTTGTCGGGACGTAAATTTCCCGCGAGGCGTTGAGTTGTCACAGGTGCGTTCTATCTGGAGTTTTGTTCCCCTGCTGCCAAGTGTGACGTTGCTGCTTGGTTGTGGTGGAGGCTCCTCTCCTGCGGCAGCCCCTGCCCCGGCCCCTACGCCAACGCTGCAAAGCACCATCCAACATGTGGTCATCATCGTTCAGGAGAACCGGTCTTTTGACGATATGTTCAGCGGGTTTCCCGGCGCCGATACTGTCACAACCGGAATGAACAACGGGCAAGTGGTTACGCTGAGCCCAGTTCCCCTTGAAGACCCGAATGACCTGGACCATACGCATAAGGGCTGGTGGAAGGATTGGGACGGGGGAAAGAACGACAACTTTGGGTGGAAGCCCAACTATCCTTCTCCCAATTTCCCCTATGCTTATGTGCCGCGCGACGAATCTCAGCCATATTGGACGCTAGCCAGCCAATACACCCTGGCCGACCAGATGTTTCAGTCCAACACCGGCCCAAGTTTCGTTGCCCATCAATACATCATCGCCGGGCAATCGAATGAGGCGGACAATAACCCGAATTCGATGAACAATTCATGGGGATGCGATTCTTCGCCGGGAACCACTGTCACCCTGATTGGACCAAACGGGACCGACCTTCCCGGTCCCTTTCCCTGTTTCGATTATCAAACTATGGGCGATCTGCTCGATGCCAGCAAGGTTTCCTGGAAATACTATGCGCCCTCGGCGATTTCGGAGGACCTGGGGCATATTTGGTCTGCCTTCGACGCCATCAAGCACATCCGTTACGGACCCGATTGGGCCGGAGACGTGATCTCACCGGAGACCCAGGTCCTCACCGATATCAAGTCCGGCAACCTGGCCCAGGTATCGTGGGTCGTCCCGTCCTACGGGAATTCCGATCACCCTGGAAGCAAGCACAACACTGGTCCGGACTGGGTCGCTTCGGTCGTCAATGAGATTGGAGCCAGCGCATACTGGTCGAACACCGTGGTCTTCATCACCTGGGACGACTGGGGGGGCTGGTATGACCATGTTCCTCCGCCGCAGATCGACAATATGGGGCTTGGCTTCCGCGTGCCGCTCATTGTCGTCTCTCCCTATGCCAAGCAAGGCTATATTTCCCATCAGCAGCATGAGTTTGGTAGCTTCCTAGCCTTTCTTGAACTCCGATTTTCTCTGCCCAGCCTGAAAACCAGAGACGCGGTTTCGGATAATCTGATGGACTGCTTCGACTTTTCGCAAGCCGTCCAACCGTATACGCCGGTTCCGACCACACTCACTGCGGATGACTTCGTGCATGAGATCAACACCGGTCCGCCGGATGATGACTGATGGGTCATCATGTAATGGATCATCATGGATTAACGATGTGGGTCCGGGCCTTCAACTATGCCTTCGCCACGGCCGGCCTCACAGGACATGCCGTATTACTGCTGATTCTCGTTCGCCGGCGCCTGGCAACGCATTTGCCGCTGTTCTTCGCTTTGATCGCCTTTTATTTCCTGCGCTCGGCCATTTTTCTCGCTCCCCGCTTCGGCGCCGGCGAATTGTCCTTGTACTGGCTCTTGCTTTTTCTCGATCCCGGCCTGCAATTGCTGGTCATGGTCGCTCTCGCCCGGCGAACGTGGCAAACCCTTCCCCGGTTGAAGCGGCATCTACCTGCTCTGGCTGCCGCGATCCTTCTCTTCCTCGTAATTGCGGGCGCCACCGCGTGGCAGATCGGACCATCGTCCCACTTCTCCCCTCAAACTCTTTCGCTCAAGCTCAGCATCTTTGTTTCGGCCCTTTGGCTGCTGGTGATGGGGGCGCTGATCTTCTGGCTGCGAAACGTTAGTTCGGAAAACAAAAGACTCACGCTCATCATCGCCTCGGGCTTCGCTGCCTATTCAGCGGTCAATATCGTGGTCGAAATCGGCCACATGCATTTTGGATACCTAAGGCAGGCGACACCCTACATGGCGCTCACGTATCTTCGACTTCTCGTGTATCTATCTTGTCTATTGCTGTGGTCGATTTTCTTCTCGCGGGAAGGAACGGCCGGCGTGAAGCTTCGGGAGCAAATGACCTGAAAGCAACCACGAACTACCCGACTCAATTCCGCAGCGCAACTTCAGCCGCGGCGGCCAGCCGGTCAAAGAGCGCGTTCACGGCATCACGTGGAATCTGTCCCTGCGCCATTGTCGCCGAGCCTCCTCCGCGGAGCCCGAGCTCGGCAAGAGCACTCTTTATCAAGTCGCCACAGGAAAACTTAGCCGCAGCGCTGCGAGCGAAGACCACCGCCGCCGGCTCCTGTTGGGTCGATGCGAGCAGAGCGACAACGCCGGGACCGGCTGCGAGCTTCGATGCCAACAGCTTGACGTAGTCGGCGTCGTGATCGGCGAACTGTCTCCGCACCATTCGCACTCCGTTATGAACAGGCGCGCCGGCAAGCAACTCGGCCGCCTCATAGCGGGCAATCTCTTCGCGCAATTTCTGGCGTTCTTTGGCAGAGTGCTTGGCTTCGGCGAGCAGCCGCTGAATGCTTTGCGGCAGCTGGCTGGCTGGGATCGACAGCGTACCCGCGGCTTCGGTCAAGACGCCGAAATCGCGCCGCACCGCGGCCACGGCACGCAGTCCGCAGACAAACTCGATGCGCCATCCCTGACGGACCTTCTCAGTCGAGCGAAGCGCCAGCCCACCAATCTGCCCGGTCGAACGAAGATGCGTTCCGCCGCACGCATTCAAATCGACGCCCTTAATCTCAATCAGGCGAATGTCGCCGTCGCGCTCCGGCAACTTGCGCAGCTCTCCCGCGGCCAGGAGCGTATCCGCCTCGGCGCGCGAGACGGTGCGGATAGAAATGGGCCGATCCTGCGCAATGATCTCATTGGCGAGTTTCTCTACCCTTTCTAAACTTGCATGAGCAATCGAAGCGATGTTGAGGTCGATGGTCGAGCTCTCATCGCCGAGATGGAAGGAGACCGTGTGCGCGCCAAGTTCGCGAGAGAAGATCGCCGACAGTAAATGTTGCCCGGAGTGCTGCTGCATATGGTCGAGCCGGCGCTCCCAGTCGATCGCCGCATGGACCTGTGTGCCGGCGACGAGCGGTTTCGCAGTGTAATGCCAGACCTCGCCCAGTTCGTCTTCGGCGACCTCGTCGATGGGGATCTCAAGCACCGCGCCGTTTCGCGATGTGGCCGTGAGATTTCCCTTGTCGAACGGCTGGCCGCCGCTGGTCGGATAAAACGCCGAATGATCGAGCGCCACCTGCCAGAGCGCTTCGCCGCCGGTACGCGAGACCAGCCGGATGTCGGTCACGACCGCGTCAAAGGTGGTCAAGAAAGAGTCACCGTAATAGAGCCGGTCAACCATGCTTCCGCAATTGTAAACAGGCGCGGGAGCGGTCGTCGCCTCCCAGAGCGGAACCGTCAATCCGCCTGGCGTCCGCGCCGGACAAGAAGTATCAGAAGGGCGATCCAGGCGAAGCCGAGAGACAAGCTGATTGCACACCAAAGGTAGATTCGGGCAAGCCAGATGTCTTGGTACGCCGGCTCCGCTCGCGCCATGCAGAGAAAAAAAGTCAGGCGATAGACGCTCTGGATGCCGCAGAACATGAATAGAAAAAGCAGACCACTCATCCACGCGATGAAATGCCTCTTCATCCACTTCGCTCTGCAAATATACTCTCTCCAGGATTGCGCCAACGCAAGGGCGACATGCAGACCTTAGAATGAACTGCATGGCTCCATCACGACCCCGAGCACAGAATGTTCCCCGCAATCTCAAGCCATATTTCGTCGCGCTCTTCCGTGCCGGAGAACGCTGGAACCAGACCGAAGGCGCGGAAGACTTGCCCGAGCGGCAGTTGGCATTTCTACGCGCTCAATTTGAAGCGGGAGTCTATCGCGCGGCGGGGCCGATTACCGATGGCGGCGCAATCTCCGCGATGGCGATCATCGAGGCCGAGAATCTTGATGCCGCGAAGCAAATCGCCGAACAGGATCCGGCTGTGGCTGCAGCAAGGCTCATCGTCGAAGTGCATCCAGCGCTTTTGCCTGCGTTGGATGAGGTTCGAGTCGAGTACTGATCCGATAACAAAGGAAAGCCCGGCGCGCAGCCGGGCTTCTTTATTCGGAGTAAATTTCCTGCCTAGAGCGAATTCATATTCAGCAGAAACTCCGCATTGTTCCGCCTCTTCTCCAGCTGGCCTACCAGCAATTCCATCGCTTCGACCGGCGACAGCGGATGCAGCACCTTGCGCAGCACCCAGGTGCGGGCAAGATCGTCCTTGGGAATGAGCAGCTCTTCCTTGCGCGTACCCGAGCGCTGAATATCGATCGCGGGGAAGACGCGCTTGTCGACCAGCTTGCGGTCGAGGATGACTTCCATGTTGCCGGTACCCTTGAACTCTTCGAAGATGACTTCATCCATACGCGAGCCTGTGTCAACGAGGGCGGTCGCAATAATAGTCAATGACCCGCCTTCCTCGATATTGCGGGCCGCGCCGAAGAAGCGCTTCGGCCGTTGCAGGGCGTTCGAATCGACACCGCCTGAGAGCACCTTGCCCGACGGCGGCACGATGGTGTTATAAGCGCGCGCCAGACGTGTGATCGAGTCGAGCAGGATCACCACATCGCGCTTGTGCTCGACCAGGCGCTTTGCCTTTTCGATGACCATCTCGGCGACCTGGACGTGTCGCGCCGCCGGCTCGTCGAAGGTCGAGCTGATAACTTCGCCCTTGACCGAACGTTGCATATCGGTGACCTCTTCCGGGCGCTCGTCGATCAGCAGAACTATCAAGACGACCTCGGGGTGATTGGAGGTGATCGAGTTGGCGATCGCCTGCAGCAGCATGGTCTTGCCGGTACGCGGAGGCGCAACGATCAGCCCGCGCTGCCCCTTGCCGATCGGCGTCAACAGGTCCATCACCCGGCCGCTGATGGCCTCGCGGGTGGTCTCCATCTTGATGCGCTCTTCGGGGTAAAGCGGTGTCAAATTGTCGAAGAGGATCTTGTTCCGTGTCTCTTCCGGCGACTCGAAGTTGATCGCCTCGATCTTGACCAGCGCGAAGTATTTCTCGCCTTCGTGCGGCGGCCGGACGTTTCCGCTGATGGTGTCGCCGGTCTTGAGGTCGAACTTGCGGATCTGCGAGGGCGAGACATAAATATCGTCGGGGCCGGGGAGATAGTTATAGTCCGGCGAGCGGAGGAAGCCATAGCCGTCGGGCAGGATTTCAAGCACGCCCTCAGCAAAGATGTGGCCCTCTTTTTCGCTCTGGGCCTGGAGAATCTTGAAGATCAGGTCTTGCTTGCGGAGGCCGCTGGCGCCGGGGATTTCTAGGGTGCGCGCAATGCGGCTAAGTTCCGTGATGCTTTTTTCTTTGAGTTCGGAAATGGTCATTTTTACCTGCGGAGTTTTCGTGTTTGGAAGGGAGTTGCCGGGAAGGGATTTTGCTGTTTAGGCAGGAGTGGACGTTCGGTTCTTTCTTTTTAGTCCCTTGTCAGGGATACGGCAAAGCCGCGCTTAAGCAGCGCGGCGATGCTGAATGGGTGCTTCCTGCAGTTCTAAAGAAGCGGTTTGAGAATCGGCATTCATCGGGTTGTTTTCGTGAAAGCGGACCAGGACTTCATTCGCGGTGTCTTGCAGTCTGGTGGTGGGCTTATGGAGCTTCCGGGTCGCCTTGGAGGCAAGTTGACAGAGCTCGTAACGGTTCCGGACATGGGCTAGAGCCCCAAATATCAGATCAGAACGCATCAGTTTTTTCTCCTTATCGTTGACTGGATCCGCGACTCTCGGAATCCTGCCGCTCAAAAGCCATCGGCCGCGAAGACAGTCTTTTTTCTCTATCACTTATAGACGCTTGAAATTGGCACATCGTTTTATTTTTTTCGAAGCCAGGTATCGGTATTGTTCACCCACTACCAAAGGCAATTCGACGTAGCTGCGCTTCTCGACGAACCATTTTCACGCAAGAAGAGTTTGCAACACGGCGAAACAATTGCTTGATCCTTGCAGATGGGAAGACGTGGTCCTGAATTCCTTGATCAGTCCGGACTGAGAGCTGGAACTTACAGCAAACGAGACGCAGGCAAAGCAGGCTACCAACGCCGTTCCATGATTTCGCCAACATCCAAGATAACCCCATCTTCGGTTACCGTCAACATATTTCGTAAGTTACGGCCAAAAATCCATATTTCTGCATCTTGCGGCATCCGCACTCGGGTTACTTCCTAACGCAGGTCCTGCTTGACCACACTTTGCCAAAGCCGCGCCAGGCTGTAGGCACGCGCCTCGTTTGAGCTTTGCAACCGAATATGGGCAAGTTCATGGGCAATTATGTCATCCGGCTCCGCCTGTAAATCATATGGATAGAGTAATTTAGCTCCGCGCATGTAGGTCGTCCGACCGCTCAGGTCGGTGGAGGCATAAATCTCTGCCTGCTCGTTCCTGCCCGACAATCGCAAAAAACGCCGCCATCCCGCCTCGTCGCAGACCAGCACCCAGTGCCAGGAGGTCGGCCGGGGGTAACGAACCAGGCTCCGGGCAAAGGCAAGGGCCTCTTCTCGGCACTCGCCCGGCACCGGCGCCCCGTCTGCGACCAATGACGAGACGATCCGCACATCGCTGTTGTCGGCCGTTTGCGGCGGAGTCTCACTCAAGGCCGCCCCGGCGCACCTCGCCAGAATGAAGATGAGAACCAGATTGAGTGGCGTTTTCACCGCGAATATCCCTCCCGAGAACGGGGATACCCTCAGTCTTCGCCAAAACATTCCGAACGAACGAAATTTCGAAGCGAAGAAATCGCGTCAGTGCAGGATTGGTTAGAAGACTGCGGAGCATTCCCAGGACGGGAAATCCCTTGCAAAGCCCACCGCCGCTTACAAAGCTTCAGCTCCAGTAGCTGCGATCGAGCGTCCGGTACTGGATCGCCTCTGCAATGTGCGCCACAGTAATCGCCGGCTGGGCGTCAAGATCGGCGACCGTCCGGGCGACTTTGAGAATGCGGTCGTGGGCGCGGGCCGTCAATCCCTGTTGCTGCATCGCCCGCTCCAGCAGCCGCTCAGCTTCGGCAGAGAGTTCGCAAAAGGCGCGTACCTGCCGCGTGCCCATCTGTGCATTGGAGTAAATTTTTTCCGCCGCCTGCTGGAATCGCACCCGCTGACGCTCCCGCGCCGCCAGCACCCGGTCGCGAATCTCCGCCGACCCCTCGGCCGCCGCCCCCGAGCGTAGTTCGCGATACTGCACCGCTGGCACCTCTATGTGGATATCAATCCGGTCAAGCAGTGGCCCCGAGACCTTGGATATATATCGCTGGATCATCGGAGGCGTGCAAAGACATTCATGCGATTTGTCATTGAAATATCCGCACGGGCAGGGATTCATCGCCGCCGCCAGCATGAACCGCGCCGGGAAGCTCAACGACATGCTCGCGCGGGCGATGGTCACGTGGCCGTCTTCCAGCGGCTGACGCATCACTTCGAGCACATTGCGGGGAAACTCGGGAAGCTCGTCAAGAAAGAGCACTCCATTATTGGCCAGCGACACTTCGCCCGGGCGCGGAATCGCCCCTCCGCCAATCAGCCCGGCATCAGAGATGGTGTGGTGCGGCGCGCGAAAAGGTCGCTGCGTAACGAGGCCCGCATCGGCATCGAGCACCCCGGCGACAGAATGAATTTTGGTCGTCTCCAGTGCTTCGTCAAAACTCAACGGCGCAAGAATCGATGGCAGCCGTTTGGCCAGCATCGTCTTGCCCGAGCCCGGCGGCCCAATCATTAATATATTGTGGCTGCCGGCGGCCGCGACCTCGAGCGCCCGTTTGGCCGACTGCTGGCCACGCACGTCTTTGAAATCCAAATGAAAGCTCCGCAACTCGCCCAGCAGCTTCGAAGTCTCGACCTTATAGGGCTGGGTCTTGATGCCTCCATTACCGGCGGCGTTGAGCAGCTCGCGAACTTCGGTCAGCGAAGTCACGGCATACACTTTGACGCCCTCGACCACCGCGGCCTCGGCGGCGTTAGCGGCGGGCAAAACAAGGTTCGCAATTCCCTTTGCCCGTGCCGCAACCGCAACCGGCAACATCCCCGGCACCGCGCGCAGGCTGCCATCCAGGCCCAGCTCGCCAACTAACAGGAACTGGCTCAGGTCCTTGAGCTGCAATGCGCCATAGGCCCCAAGGATGCCGATCGCGATCGGTAGGTCGAAACCCGAGCCTTCCTTCTTAATGTCCGCCGGAGCGAGGTTGATGGTGATATGGGTTGGGGGAATCGCAAAACCGGAGTTCTTGATCGCCGCCCGCACCCGGTCGCGGCTCTCGCGCACTGCCGCGTCCGGCAGCCCAACCGTATGGAAGTGGTCTTCCTGAGTCTGAATACCCGAAAAATCAACCTCGACATCGATGATGTTCGCATCGATGCCATACACAGCGGCGCTCAGCGCTTTGAAGAGCATGGGGCCTTGAAGTGCTTTGGGAGTGTTGCCGTGATTCTACGGTGCGAAGAGATAAATTGACCAGACAATTGCAAAGCAAGCCATAATGCTCGCATGAATATCGGGAATTTCACTTCGACGGTGGTCCGCTGTTTTGTCCCGATTTCTCTTCTGGCAGCCTCTCTCCATCCGTGCTTTGGGGAGTGGACAAAGACGATTCAGTGTTCGGGGCAGCAAGTCTACCGCGACTTACGCAAAGATGCCGGACGGGAGGAGTTCTGTGAACTTGATCTTCCGGGCTCGCTGACCATAAAGGATGGGCCATATCGCTTCTGGTTCAGCGAAGGACACCCGGGAAGCGCTGGCAGCTATTTGAAGGGTCGGCAGGTCGGCGAGTGGCAGGAATGTGACCGGTTCGACCGGTGCAGCACAGCATTGAACGACGCCATTTTTCTCGGTGAGCGAAAGAGAACGACGTTCAAGCCTCAGATTCCTGTTTGGTACGAACAGGGCAAATACACCTTCGACTTCGCGTCGTGCCGCAGCACCTGGATATCCCAAACCACTGGCAACGATCCGATCAGCCTAAATATCGGCGGCGACGGCTATCGCTGCGAAATCGCTTATCTGCCGCAGAACGTACTGGACCACGGCGGCGATGGCAGCTATGTTTGCTCGATCCCGTTTTCAGTTGGAATCCGCCGGTTCGAGACTTTCGATCTGATGCGCGAACTTCCCAACGCCGGCCTACCGCAGTTCTGCCATTCGACTTATATACACGGAGAGCCGCTGATGGTCCGAGAAGGCCCGACGATTCTGGTGACCACCGTCGATATCACTTGCGCCTCGATCGCTCCGGTGGTGGATTCCGAGCCTGTTCTCACAATCGAGCTGAATAGCTTCGCATCAAACCTTGCTTTGCAGGTTGCAAAGCAAGACGGGCCGCTCAATACGCTTCTCTGTCTTAACCCAATCGAGGGACCGACGATCACCCACAATAGTGCCGAGACTCCTTCTTTCATCTTTAAGCTAAGCCGAAGTCCAGTTCAGGCGAAAAAACAAATTGCGTGTGTGCATTCTGAATTTCAAGTGCCTAGCTGTCGCTAATGACGCTTCACGAAGTTGTTGGCCCAAGCTATTTCACCTGTACCGTGCTATTCAGCTTGATGTCTGCCGAAGACTCCCCCACCATCAGACTCACCGGTTCCGACTCCACCTGGAATTTCCCCGACTTCTCGTCCCAATAAGCCAGATCGGCGGCCTTGAGGGGGATGGTCACTGTCTTCGTCTCATTCGGCTGAACGCTGACACGTTGAAACCCCTTAAGCTCCTCGCGCGGACGCTCAACCTTCGACTTCAGATGCTTCACATAAAGCTGCGCAACCGCGTCGCCCGCCATACTCCCCGTGTTCGTAACATCGACGCTCACTGTGACGTTGCCATCCTTCGCCATCTGCGCCGAACTTGTCTTCAGGTTGGAATACTTAAAGGTCGTATAACTCAGCCCAAAGCCGAACGGATAAAGCGGTTCGCCCTTGAAGTACATATAAGTCCGGCCATCGCGAATGTTGTAGTCCATCATCGGCGGTTCCTGATCGACCGACTTGGGCCACGTAACCACCAGGTGGCCGCCGGGGTTGTAATCGCCGAAGAGAACTTTAGCTAATGCGGTTCCTTCGTCCTGCGAGGAGTGCGCCATGTGCAGAATCGCGGGAACATTCTCCTGCGACCAGTTGATCGCAAACGGAAAACTCGACACCAGGATCACCACAGTCCTCGGATTGACGTCATACACCTGCTTCACCAACTGCTCCTGCGCAAGAGTAATGATCTCCCGGTCGCGTCCCTCGCGACCGTCGCTGGCTACGCTGCACGGAAGAGTTCCCCCACCATCGGGGGTGTTGTGCCATTGATGCGCCTCGTCTCCGCACGTAGGATCGTTGCCGACCACCACCACAGCGACATCGGAAGACTGTGCCGCTCTGGTTGCGGCGCTGTCCGTTTCATCGGCGGCGTAGTTGACCTTGACGTTCGACCCAACCTCATCCTTGATCCCCTGCAGCGGCGTAACAGCATAAGGAGGCGTCCCACCATACCAGTCCCAGTGCACCGAATCGGCCAGCGGTCCGATCACGGCAATCGATTTGATCGAATCCTTCTTGAGTGGCAGCAGAGAATTCGAGTTCTTCAGCAGAACCACCGACTCGAGAGCCAGCTTCTGTGAGACCTGCTTGTCCTTGTCGGTGTTCCAAGGCTCGGGCGAGTCCTTAATGGTCGAGTACGGCACCATCGACGGCGGATCGAGCAATCCCAGCTTGACTGCGATGCGGAACTTCCGCCCAAGCAGCTCATCGATCTCCTTTTCAGTGATCGAGCCATCTTTCAGGGCTGCCTTGGTTTCTTCCTGATATGTATCAAGGAACTGATTAATGCCCGCCTTCAGGCACGCGACGACGGCAGCCTTCTGGTCGGGAAAGCGTTTGTGGTCGGTGACCAGCAGCTTAACCGCTCCGCCATCGCTCGACAGCACATCCACACCCCACTGGTCCTCGACAATGCTCTTCAGGATCGGGTTGATCGCCATCGGAGTTCCATTCCAGGCGTTATAGCTGGCCATCACCGCCTTCGCGCCGCCATCGACAAACCCCATCCGAAACGGCACTGAGTAATACTCCCAGAACAAGCGCTGGTCGAACTCCGAATTCGATTTCGTCCGCAGGTTCTCATTGCTATTCGCGAGAAAGTGCTTCAGCAGCGCGGCTGATTGCCAATACTTCGGATCGTCGCCCTGCAAGCCTTTGACGAATGCGGTCACCATCGTCCCATTAAAAAATGGATCTTCACCATAGACCTCTTCACTTCGTCCCCAGCGCGGATCCCGGGCCAGATCAGCCTGCGGCCCCCACAACATCAGCATCTGACGATCGTATTTCGGCGTCTGAGTAATGAACCTCGCCTCGTAGCCCTCTACTCTCGCGGCCTGCCTCACCAGATCGGGGTCCCACGACTCGCCCATCCCCGGCGGCTGCGGAAACTGCGTTGTCGTGATCGCGCTGCGCTCGTAACCGCCTTGCCTTCGCTCTCGCTGCACCACGCCATGAATGCCTTCCGAACTTCCAATGTTCGGCACGCCAAGTCGGGGCACACCGGTCCTCGTTCCCAGGCAACCGACCTTCTCGTCAATGGTCATCAACGAGAGCAGATTGTCGATTCTCTTTTCCATCGGCAACGTAGGGTCATTGAACGGATGAGCAGGCTGTTGAGAGATCGCCGGAACAACGCCCAAAACCATAAGACTGATGAAGGTCGCGAGGTTATTTTTCATCTCACCGGGTTACCGTATAAATCAATTTACTTGCGGCGCTTGGCCTGGTTTTACATGCGCGATAAACAGCTTTCAGCAATCGCCAACCAGCCTATCACGTCCCCCAGACAACGGATGACCGTCGGAAGAATAGAATCGAAACTAGTGACAACCAGCCTCTTCGATCTCTACAAAATCGGCATCGGCCCATCGAGTTCGCACACCATGGGACCCATGCGCGCCGCGCATCGGTTTGTTTCGGAGTTGCGAGATAATGGCTTGCTCAAGATCACCGAACGCGTCCGCGCCGACCTCTACGGCTCCCTCGCGCTCACTGGCAAAGGTCACGGCACCGACCGCGCCGTACTGCTGGGGTTGTCGGGCGAAGAGGCGAAAAGCATCGATACCGCAACCATCGAGCCGAAACTGGAGAAAATCCGTTCGACCGCTTCGCTATCGCTTCTCAGATCGAAACCGATCGCATTTCACGAAGCCACGGATCTTCTCTTTCATCGCGACATCATGTTTCCGCCGAATGCCGTGACCGCGCATCCCAACGGCGTGAAGTTCTCCGCCTTCGACGAGCAGGGCGAGATGCTGCGCGAACAAGTCTATTTTTCCATCGGCGGCGGATTCATCATCGCCGACGGCGAGGCCGCCCCATCGAATCAAACCTCAGCGGCATCGATTCCCTACCCCTTCACCAGCGCGGCTGAGCTGCTCACGACTGCCGCGACCCATAACCTCACCATTGCCGATCTCATGCTCGCCAACGAAAGCGCACATCGCAGCGCCGATGAAGTCCGCTCTGAAATCCTGCGCGTCTGGCAGGTCATGCAAACCTGCGTCGAACGAGGCATCGCAACCGACGGAATCCTTCCCGGAGGCCTGAACGTGCGCCGTCGCGCCAAGCGACTGGCCGAGCGTCTCACGGCGCGAGAATCCCAAGGCAAGATAGGCGATCCGCTCGCGCCGCTCGACTGGGTCACCGTCTATGCCATGGCGGTGAATGAAGAAAACGCCGCCGGCAGCCGCGTCGTCACCGCGCCGACCAACGGCGCTGCCGGAGTCATCCCCGCCGTCGCACACTACTATCGCAATTTTGTCGCTGGCCCTTCTTCTGAACCCGACGAAGGCATCCTGCGCTACTTCCTAACCTCCGCCGCGATCGGCATCCTCTACAAAGAGAATGCCTCCATCAGCGGGGCCGAGGTCGGCTGCCAGGGCGAGGTCGGCGTCGCCTGTTCAATGGCGGCCGGGGGACTCGTCGCCGCCATGGGCGGCAGCAACGACGAAGTGGAACACGCCGCCGAGATCGGCATGGAGCACAATCTCGGCATGACCTGCGACCCGATCGGCGGCCTGGTGCAGATTCCTTGCATCGAGCGTAATGCCATGGGCGCGGTCAAGGCCGTCCACGCCTGCCGCATGGCCATGAACGAAACCGAAGGCCACAAGATCTCCCTCGACCAGATCATCCGCACCATGTACCTGACCGGCCTGGATATGCAGTCACGTTACAAAGAAACTTCGCTCGCCGGGCTGGCTTTGAATGTGATCGAGTGCTGAACTACTACTTTGCGCGTCCCCGGACGCTGCGAATCCATCGCCATAACCAGTACGCTTAGACGATGAGCGATTTTGAAGAACGCGGTGCCTCCGCAAGCAGCGTTGACGCTGCACAGGATGCATCGTCGCCCTGGCTAAAGCCAAACAGCAACCCGCTAATCGCTCCCTGGTGGCATTGCGGTCTGCTGGTCGCCATCATCGTAGCGGCCTCTGCTTTCGGCTCGATGCATTCGGCAAAGAGTTCGATGGCCTCACACCACCTGGCGAACTATGGCGTCACCCTCGCGTGGGAATGGGCGCTCGCTGGCCTGGCATATTGGGGTATCCGCCTGCGAAAGACCCCGCTGCGCGCGATTCTGGGAGAGCGTCGCCGCAGTCGTAAGGAATTCTTCATCGATGTGGCAGCCGCTGGACTCTTTTGGATTTTTTCTCTCACAGTGCTTGCCGCGCTCGCGATCATACTTAGGCTATTCCATCTGGAGAGCGCGCAAAAACAAATCAGTCAGCTCGCGCCCGCGAGTCTCGCCGAGGCCGCGCTCTGGATCGCGCTCAGCGTCTCCGCCGGAATCTGCGAAGAATTTGTCTTTCGCGGATATTTGCAGCAGCAGTTCACGCGTGCAACAGGCCGCACCTGGGTGGGTGTGCTGATCTCGGCGCTGCTCTTCGGCAGCGCGCACGGCTACGAAGGCATCGCGGGGATGCTGATGATCACCGTGTATGGCGCGCTCTTCAGCTTGTTGGCGATCAAACGCAGCGGCCTGCGTGCATGCATGATGGCGCATGGCTGGCACGACTCCATAACAGGGCTCTTGCTCTGGGCACTGAAGCGCGCCAACGTTCCGCTCGGCATCGCGTGAAGAAAAAATGCAAGCTTACGTTTTCGTCATGATGCGTGTCGGTGACTCTTGCGATTCCAACTCACGCGTCTTCGCATACAAAACTTCATTTTTTTCTTGACACTCTTTTTCGCGACCTCTATACCTTTCGTTAACTGCAGTTTGTTGATTGCAGTCTCGATGTCAAATCGAAAAAGGGAGAACAACAACCATGGCAACCAAGAAGGCAGCGAAAAAGGCCCCCGCAAAGAAAGCTGCGAAGAAGGCCGCACCGAAGAAGAAGTAACCAACGGCAACAGGCAACACATTAGGGGGACGCGATAAGCGTCCCCCTAAGTGTTTATGAACGCCAGTGTTTATGCGGGTTCTAAGGCCATTGAGCGTTTGGACTTGTGGAATGAGATGAGATGACGCGCCGCAGATGGATCGCCGACAGCTGGGACAACGACACCGCCAGATTGAGCGGAGCGCAGGCCGCGCATCTCGCACGCGTGTTGCGCGCACAGGCTGGAATGCAGTTCGACATCGTCGCCGGCGATCGCGTGCGACGCGGTTCCATTGTGGAAATCTCGGACTTAATTATCGAGTTCGCTCTCGGCGAGGAAATCGACGCCGATCCTCCCCTTCCTGTCACACTCCTGCTCGCCGTCTTCAAGTTCGATCGTCTCGAGTGGGCGATCGAGAAAGCCACTGAGCTTGGAGTCGAGAGAATTGTTCCGGTACTCGCGCGGCGAACCGAGAAGCATCTCGCTCAAGCCGCCATGACACGAGTCGAACGCTGGCGACGCATCGCCCGCGAAGCGGCACAGCAGTCGCGGCGATCAGACACGGTTGAAATCCTCGATCCACTGCAACTAAAAGATGCCGTCCACGACGAACCGGAGGCCATACGCCTCCTCCTCACCGAAAGCGAGCGGACAACAACGCTGCGCGACGCACTCGCCAGCTCAGGAACAAATTCCAACGGCAGCGGTCCAAAGAGAATTCGATTAGCGATCGGCCCAGAAGGCGGATGGACGCCGGAAGAAGAGAAGCTCTTCGCGAACGAAGGATGGAAACCGGTCAGCCTCGGCCCACGCATCCTCCGCGCAGAGACGGCCGCGATCGCCGCTGTCTCCATCGTCGCCGCACTGCTCGATTAGAGAGTCTCAGATAGTGCGAAGCAATTGGCGACGTGAGGCAATTTGAAGCGCAGTAAAGAGGACGAGCTGTGCCGCAACAGCCCCGCAGAGATCGATGCAAACGTCGATCGGAGAACTCGTACGGCTGGGCAAGAAGCTCTGGTGGAATTCATCCAATATGGCTATCAAAAGCGTGCACGCTACCGCCAGAGACGCGGCGCGCCGCCAAATAGGCCGATACCCGCCGTGGATGTGGCTTAATGTCCGAAGCCAGCCATAGAGAAAGGCCACGCTGACGCCTCCATATCCGACGAAGTGGCCGGTCTTGCGGATGAGATGATGCACTTCGGCCCAGTGCGACGCACTGATCGGGCCAAACAGGCGCACCCACAACGGATAGAGCCATCGGCTGGTGTTGGCCGCCGACATCGTGGCAGTGGACTCAGCAGCGATCATCGCAACGCTCAGCGCAGCCGGAAGCCAATCAATGACTCGGGTAAATTTGGAAAAGCGCGAAACTCCCATCCTCCCATTGTAGCGGTCGAAGAGGGCCTCCTAGTGCGCAATGACGTCGCCGATGGGCTTTCCTGCCTTCGGGACAGCTGCGTCATAATCCTCACCCAGAAGCGCTGCAACGGTCGCGGCGAGTTGAGTCTGGAGCACAGGCGCGATGTTCGTCCGCTCTCCGAGCGCCGGGGTGTCCGGGCCCAGGAAGACCATCCATATCTGCTTCGACTCAGGAAGACCAGGCCACTTCTTTTCCGGATTCGCTGCCGATGGTCCATCGGTCCTTCCAACCGTCTACACCCTGGCCACGGCCATGATCGGGCGAGAAGATCAGAGTGGTATGACCCCGGTATTCGGGCAGGGTTTGCACCGTTTCCCAAAGCATCCGAACGTACTCATCAGCGCGATGATCTTCTACATGTCGAATGAAAACCATGAGAAAAATCCTAGTCCCCTCACTGTGCGTTCTTGTGTTGTGTTGTTTCTCGAACTCCGTTCGCGCCCAGGCGCCGACCCGGCAGACCGAGAACATCATCTACATCTGTTTGAAGCAGGCCCGCACCCTATGTAGTATTCTAATCATCGAGTACAGGCCGTTCACCATCGCGCTCGAGCAACAGGAGCTAACATGCTCGAACTTCGCAACGTCTACAAACGCTTCTCCGGAATCCCGGCCGTTGCGGGAGCCAACTTCTCCGCCCAGCCCAGCGAAGTCACCGGCTACCTCGGCCCCAACGGCTCGGGCAAATCCACCACTATGAAGATGATCGCCGGACTCATGGATCCAAGCTCCGGCGAAATCCTCTTCGAGGGCAAGCCCATTCAGCAAGACCTCATCGCCTACAAGCAACGCATGGGCTACGTCCCCGAAGAGCCTCATCTCTACACTCACCTCAGCGGCATTGAATACCTCAGTATGGTCGCCCAGCTCCGCAACCTGCCCACTAAATCCGCCGCCGTCAAGATCGACGGACTCCTCCACCTCTTCAATCTCCACGGCGACCGCCACGTCTCCATCTCGTCCTACTCGAAAGGAATGCGCCAGAAGATCCTGCTCGCCGCGGCGCTCCTCCACAATCCCGATCTCCTCCTGCTCGACAAACCATTCTCCGGACTCGACATCGGCTCCGCGCTCGTCCTGCGCAGTCTCATTCAGGAACTCGCCGGCCGAGGCAAGGTAGTTCTCTTCAGCTCGCACGAACTCGAGACCGTCGAGCGCATCTGCTCGCACGTCGTCATCCTCCATCGCGGCAAAATCGTCGCTGACGATTCGATCGAACATCTCCGCGCCATAATGTCCCTGCCCACCCTCGAGGAAATCTTCTCCCAGCTCGCCGTCGAGCAAGACACCGCCGCCATCTCGCGGCAGATCGCCGACCTCATCCATGCCTGAGAAGACAGCCACTCCGCATGAAGCCCGGCACTTCGAAAGACTGCAATTCCGCGTGCTCTACCGCGAATTTCGCCTCCGCGTGGTCGATCTCGAACTGCTCTCCGCCGACGGCGACCCCACCAAACTGCTCGGGCAGTTCGCCACGCTGCTGCTCGGCTTCAGCTTTCTCGTCTCGCTGCCGATTCTGCTGCTCGGCGCCGGCCCCATGCCGCCCGAGCCCACCTGGACCATGGAACACTTCCTCATCGCCACCACCATGGTCGTCGTCGGCCTCTTCGCCGTCCTCAGTTGGGACTCGGCCTTTCCCGACCGCCGCGATGTACTCGTCCTCGGTCCGCTGCCTGTCCGCACTCAGACCCTCTTCTTCGCTAAACTCGGCGCCTTCGCAGCATCGCTCGCTCTTCCCGTTGTGGCTCTGAACGTCTTCGCTGGGCTCCTCTGGCCAATGCTCTTCTCACCCGCCGGCAGCGGACTTCTCGGTGTAATTCACGCCCTCGCCGCCTATTGGCTTACGGTCCTCGCCGCCGCCACTTTCGTCTCCGGCTTCACACTTCTCATTCAAGGAGCCGCCTCGCAGCTCCTGCCCCGGCAACTCTTCCTGCGCGTCTCCGCCCTCTTACAGGTGCTCACCTTCTGTCTCTTCCTCACCATGTATGTGCTGGAACCGTCGCTCGAATCCGTCGCCGCTCGCACCGCGCCTGCCAACCAGTATCTGCTCGCCTGCCTGCCCACATACTGGTTTCTCGGCCTCTTCCAGCAACTCAACGGCAGCATGGACCCAGGCTTTCAGCCGCTGGCCAGCCGCGCCTGGATCGGCCTCGCCATCACCATCCTGGGCACCGGAGAAACAATTCTCCTCGCCTATTTCCGCAGCCTGCGCAAAATCGTCGAGCAGCCGGACATTATTCCGGGCTCGCGCCACGGAAGCTGGTCGCCGCGCTTCGGCGATAATCTGCAAAGCGCAGTGCTGTTGTTTACCGCGCGCACGCTAATGCGGAGCCCCCAGCACCGCATCATCCTCAGTTTCTATCTCGGCGTCGGCTTCACCATCATGCTCGTCTTCCTCAGTCCCTCGCTAGCCAGCCTGAAGATCGCCCACATCTCCGCCACCGAACAGGCAAGCGTACCCTTTCTGGCCGTGAACATTCTGATGATGTGCGTCTCCGCAGCGGCGGTACGCGTCGTCTTCGCTCTGCCCATCACGCTGCGCGCCAACTGGATCTACCGCATCACCGAAATCCGCGGCGTAGCGCTCTACACCAACGTGCTCCGCCGCACGTTCCTGTTACTCGTCGTCGCTCCGGTCTGGACAATCTTCGCCGTTCTCTTTTTCTCCATCTGGCCCTGGAAACTGGCTGCGCCTCATCTCGTGTGCCTGGGATTGCTCGGAATCATCCTCGGAGAACTCGCCCTCTACCGCTTCCACAAGGTCCCATTCACCTGCTCCTACCTGCCCGGCAAAGGAAATGTGCAATTCGGATTCTGGATTTTCTTCGCGCTGCTCGCGCTCTCGCCCCTCGTCGCCGGCACGGAATGGGAGCTGCTGCAAACACCCGCATCTACCGCAATTCTCGTGCTCGCGTTATGCGTGGTGGCAATCGCTGCAAGATGGCGCACTACAGACTCAGCCAGGTCAGCCGAAGCAATCCAATTCAACGAGACCGACAACGTAGAAATCGTCTCCCTCAATCTGGGATCGGACACGGACGTATTGCAGACAGGCCGGGTGTCCCATTGAAGCCATCCTGTGGCTTGAGTGGCACAGCAAGCGCCGGGTGCCCCAAGCCTACTTTTGGCTTGAGTGGGAGAGCAAATGACGGCGTATGCTCTCGTTCCATCCCTCAAGCGAAGCAATCAAGCCGACTGCTTCGACTCCGTCACCGTCCGCTCCCGCAAATGCGAAACATCCCTCGGATTTCCAGCGACGCTCACCGCCGTCTCCAAGGCTGCCGCATCGCTGACAGCGGGCCGTGGTTCCCGAGCAACACCCACCTGTTCATTCCAACCCACCAGCGTGTGATCGCCGGTAATCAGCCGCGCCCCGCGCGTAAACGTTAAGTAGCTATAGGCCCACTCAAGAAGCACCGACACTCGATTGCGGAAGCCAATCAGGAAGAAGATGTGCACCACCAGCCAGGTCGCCCATGCGGGAATGCCTCCCCAATGCGCCTTGAAAGGCCACTCCACCTTCGCCACGGCATGCATTCTGCCGATCGTCGCCATATCGCCTTTGTCGAAGTAGTGAAAGTTCGTCCGCGGTTTGCCGTCGAGGTCCTGGCCAATCATCTGCGCCGCGTGGTCGCCCATCTGCATCGCTGGCTGCGCCACGCCGGGAATCTGATGTCCGTTTTCCTCCACATGGGCAAGATCGCCGCAAACAAAAATCTCCGGATGCCCCGGCGGATTCAGGTGCAGATCGACCATCACGCAGCCCCGCTTGTCCGTCTCCACGCCCAGCAGCTTGCCCAGTGGGGAGGCCTGCACTCCGGCGGCCCAAAGCGTCACCACCGCATCGATCCGCTGCCCATTGGCGATCACATATCCGCGCTCGACCTCAGTCACTCGCGTATTGGTGTGGACCTCCACATCGATATGACTCAACTGCTCAACCGCCTTCTGCGACAGGTCTTCGGGATAGCTCGGCAAGATGCGCGGACTTCCCTCCAGGATCATCACCCGCGCCATCGACGGATCGATATGCCGGAAATCGTGCTTCATGATAAGCCTCGTAATATCGGAGATGGCGCCCGCCAGCTCAACTCCAGTCGCGCCGCCGCCGATCACGACAAAATTCAGCGGCGGATGCGACCCCGTCTCAAGCATCTGCCGCTCCGCCAGCTCAAAAGCCAGCAGCACCCGCCGCCGGATCTCGATCGCGTCCTCAACAGACTTCAGGCCCGGCGCGAGATGCTCCCAGTCATCCCGGCCAAAATAGGAATGCGTAGCACCGGTCGCGACAATCAGGTAGTCGTACTCCATCATCGCGCCGCTCTTCATCTGAACATGACGATGTTCGAGATCGAAGCTCAGCGCCTCATCCATCAGCACCTCGACATTTGGCTTGTTGCGAAAGATGGTCCGAATTGGCTGCGCGATATTCGCCGGCGAAAGCACCGCCAGCGCCACCTGGTAGAGCAGCGGCTGGAAGGTGTGATGGTTGCGGCGATCGACCAGCGTCACATCCACCGGAAGCTTGGCCAGCCCCAACGCGGCATGAAGTCCGCCAAATCCGCCCCCGATGATCAACACGCGCGGCCGTCGGCCTTCGCGCACCGCCGCATTCTCCGTCACCCGTGCCGTCATTTTCGGAACTCTTGCCACGTGAAGCGCCATCTCGACTCCTCTATGCAATCCTGCATCTGCTCCATGCAGTTCTGTAGCTACCCTGCAGTTCTGTAGCTAATAGAGAGATGCGCATCCACGTCAATGTGGCGCAAGGCGAATCTTTTCATCCGGCGTTTATTCTTCAGCGCACGCGGCAAGCGCGCCAATCCCCGCTAACTTGCTATCTTTATTAAGCTCAGCATTTCCAATCGGAGATCGCCCGGATGCTCAAGATCACACTCGCCGCAGTCGTTATGCTCGCTACCACTTCGATGAACGCCGCTCCCGCACAGCAGGCTGCCAGTCAGACCGAGCCAGAGCTCTCGCCAGCTGAAACTGCGGCGGTGGCACGCCAGATCGCAACCCTGCACTCGTCTGTCGATCGAAGCGTCGCCAATGGTTGGAGCAACGCCAAGAAGGTCGCCGAACTCATCTGCCGCCCAGCAGCGCTCCCCGTCCTGAAAAAGCAAATCCCAGGAACCGACCGAGTCTTCCTCGGCACCGACGACCCCAAGACTCTGAATCTGGAAAGCAACGCAAAGCTAACCGGAACCGGCTCCGCCCGCAACCCCAAAGGCTGGCAGGATTTCACCTTCACCTGCGAAATCGATCCCGAAACCGGCAAAGTAACCGGCTTCGTCCCAACACTCACCCCAGCCGCCAACTAGCAAGCCATCAGAAGCCGGACTCGTGACTCTCCTAGCGGCTACTCTTTAGGGTCAACCGGCTCATCAGCCTTCGCGCCTTCATCATTTACGGTGACAGGAAAATTTGGTTGATTCAGCAGCTCAATCACCTCGTTGATCTGTCCCTTAATCTCTTCCAGTGGATTCTCTTCAGTAGTTTCAGCCATGGCAGCAACCCCCTCGCCTCGCCGCCATCATAACGCCAGAGCGTATCGAACTCCAGCTCGTTCGGCAGAACTTCAGCGTCTCACCCCGGAAAAAACTGAGCCACCTGCTCCGCCTTCGGAGGCTTCGTCAACGAACTAACCACCACCAAGCAAATCAGCGCCGCCACCAACGCCGGAAAGATAGCATCCCGATCCGCCAGCCACACCGGCAACGACTTATGCACAAACGATAAGTCCCAGCAAACCGTAACTACCGTCCCCGCCGCAATCGCCGAAACTGCGCCTTGCGCATTTACCCGTCGTGAATAAAACGCCGCGAGAATAACCGGAGTAAGCGCTGCTGAATAGATCGTGTACGCATACAGTGCCTTCGCCAGCACCGACTCGATATTCAGTGACTGATACAGCGCCCAACAACCCAGCAACACCACCATCAAGCGCGAAACAATTAGGATGCGTTTGTTCGAAGCATTCGGCGCCAGATAGCGCAGGAAGATATCGTTCACCAGGTTCGTCGCCGGCGAGAAGAGGAAGTTGTTCGCCGTCGAGAGTATCTTGGCGAAGATCGCGCCCATCAGCACCGCGCCCAGCAGGCTCAGCAACGGGCTTCCGTTCAGGCCGTGGAGCGCTGTCCACGCGAGTATCTCGCGCGGATGCTCATGCACCTCACCCGTCGGAAACAGCACCGAGCCGACAACGGCGAGCGCGACGATCACCGTCTCCAGAATCACCGTGCCCACAATCCACCACACTACGGCCTGGCTCGCGGCCTTCTCCGACTTAGCCGAGAAAAACTTCTGATACATCGCCTGGTTGCCCAGCATAAGCAGGCAGGTCGGCAGAAATAACTCCATCGCGCGAATCAGCGTGAAGTCGCCCAGCACTTGAAAATGCGTCGCCGGCAAAGACTGCGTCACATGCGGCCAACCTCCCGCATGATGAATGAGGATCGGCAGGGCCACACACATCGTCACCGTCGCAAGCGAGCCGATCACCACATCCATATAGGCAACCGAAGACATGCCGGCAATCGCAGTGAAGATAATCACAAACGCCGCAATGATGTACTTACCCAGGTCGGCCGTAATCACGGTCGGAAAGATCAGATGCAGAATGTCGCCGCCGCCAGTGATCTGGTAGCTCGCGATGGCCGTATACGCGAATAGCACCGCAATCACCCCCAGCAGCCGCGCCGTCTGGTTATACCGCGCCTCCAGAAGATCTGGAATCGTGTACTGGGCGAAATGCCGCGCGCGCGGCGCGATGAAGTAGATGAGCAGCAGCCCGCCCCATCCGCCTGCCCCCTGCCACAGCGCCGGGAAACCGTGGTTGTAAGCGTTCTCCGCGCCACCCAGCAGCGAGCCCGAACCGATCCACGAAGAGAGCAGCGTGAAGACCAGCACAAACGTCGGCAGCGACCGACCCGCGACCAGGTAATCAGCTTTGGTTTTAACTTTGCCCAGACGGGCCAGGGACACAACAAGAAGGGCTAGGACGATAATCCCAAGAACAATTGCGTACAGGGTCATTTGTGCTCCGGTATAAGCAGAAAGTCTACAGGAGCGAAGGGCCCCATCCTTCGCGCTCTTCGCGAAGCGGGGATTCGCGCAGCCTTCCAGGTCCGGGAATGCCGCCCCTCCCGACTATGCCTCTTCAGGCTTTGCAGGATAAGGCCGCTTGCCAAAAAGCGCCGTCCCAATCCGCACGCACGTCGAGCCTTCCTCGATCGCGACCGCAAAGTCCCCCGACATCCCCATCGAAAGCTGCGAGAAATCCAGCCCCGGCCATCGCGCCGCAAGCTGGTCACGCAAGTGGCGCAGCTGAACGAAGTAAGGCCGTGCGCACTCCGGATCTTCCGACCACGGGGGCACGGTCATCAATCCACGCAGTTTCAACCCGGGCAGCTCGGGAATCCGCTCCAGCATTTGCATCAGTTCCGGCGATTCCGGATCCAACCCGCTCTTTGACTCCTCGGGGCTCAGTTTGATCTCCAACAGCACCGGAAGAACGCGGCCCAGGCGCACGGCCGCTTCGTTCAGCCGCTGGCCCAACCGCAGCGAATCGACCGTGTCGATCGCGGAGAATATCTCCGCCGCCTTGGCCGATTTGTTCGACTGCAACTTACCTATAAGATGCATTTCGATCTTGAGCCCCGCACACTCGCGACTCAGCTGCTCCGATTTCAGCTGAAACTCCTGCACCCGGTTCTCCCCAAACAGCGTCACCCCGCAAGAGGCCGCTTCGATGATCGCGCCCACCGGATGCATCTTCGAGACGGCCATCAGCGCAACATCCGACCGCGGACGTCCAGCCCGGCGGCAGGCGTCCGTAATCTGGTCCTCGACGAGGGCAAGTCTTCGGCTGAAATTAGTCACTGAGGCGAGGCCTATTAATCCTAGAGTAGAGCAAAATAGCGGTTCGTCAGAGCGGACCGGGCGCGATTCACAGGAGCTTCACTATTTCGGGCCGAAGTAGACGTCGTCCCGGCAGCGCTGGTTGCCATCGTCCTTCCAGGTCGTTCCGTCGGCAAACTCCACGCTCTCCAAATAAACCGTCTCGCCCAGGTGTTCAATATCCACCTTCTCCATTTCCAGCGCCCACTCAGCGCTGACCACCTTCCCGGGATCAGCGCCCGCGTTGAAGGTGAGCGCCTTGCCGTAAGGAGCCGGACTGCTGGTCGAGTCGAGTATGATCAGGCCAAACTTGGCGCGATCAATCTTCTTCTTGGTTTCATTGGTGAACGATAGTTGTACCATCGGCGTCGAACATCCCACCCCTGTGACGGATTGGCATTTGCAGGCGGGAATAACTGACTGGGCAGGTTTGAGGGGTTAACTGGGCCGCGCACGAAGCGGCCGCGCAAGAAGCTAAGATAAAGACGATAAAAGGGTTGGCAAAGCGGTTCATACCTACCTCCTCTCTCCAGAGTTTATAACGGTGGCAACGCCGCCGAGGGGCCTCCACAGGCCACCGTTGTCTTCAATCAGGACAAAGTTAAAGTTCTCGCTCGCACTTTCGATACCATGCCCAGCGACATTGGTAACCCACTATTATCGGCCGTGCTCTTCCAGATATTTCTCTACCTCAAGCGCCGCCATACACCCGGAGCCAGCCGCCGTAATCGCCTGGCGATAGCGCCGGTCCTGCACATCGCCGCAGGCAAAGACGCCGGGCACTCGGGTGAAGACATTGTCGTGGGTGCGGATATAGCCGTCATCGTCCAGGTCAATTTGCCCGGCAAACATCTTCGCGTTCGGCACGTGGCCAATCCCCAGGAACATCCCGTCCACCTTCAGCACCGATTCATCGCCGCTCGCCACATTGCGCAGACGCAGACCTCTGACTTCCCGCTCTTCCACGCCCAGCACTTCTTCAACCGCCGTGTTGGTCATGAACTTGATCTTGTCATGCGCCATCGCGCGTTCCAGCATGATCTTCGAGGCGCGAAAGCTCTCCCGGCGATGAATCAACGTCACTTTGGTCGCAAACCGGGTAAGGAAGAGCGCCTCTTCCATCGCCGAGTCGCCGCCGCCGATCACCGCAATCTCTTTCCCCATAAAGAAAAAGCCATCGCAGGTGGCGCAGGAGCTCACCCCATGGCCGATCAGCGCCTGTTCCGATGGCAGCCCCAGCCACCGCGCCGAGGCACCGCTGGCAATAATCAGGGTGCGCGTGTGCAGGATCGAGTGGCCCAGGTTCAGCGCAAACGGCCGCTTCGATAAATCGATCGAAACCAGGTGGTGCATCTCATACTCGGCGCCGAACCTGGCCGCCTGTCGCTTCATGTTTTCAATCAGTTCCGGCCCCTGAATGCCATCCGGCCAGCCCGGAAAATTCTCCACCAGGGTGGTAATCGAGAGCTGTCCGCCGGGCTCGTGGCCTTCCAGAACCAGCGGCTTCAGGTTGGCTCGGGCGCTATAGATGGCGGCGGTTAATCCGGCACAGCCGGAGCCGAGAATTATGGTATCCCGTACGGTTTCTGACATGGTTTCGCTTTTTCTTTCGCTGCTGTTCGATTCTACCGGGAGCGCCCCGGATTCATCCGGCAATCCCTGCGACCCGGCAGACGCATCGGATGCGACAGCCCCAGAGTCTAAACTGAGTGTATGGCAAATCTGACATTGGTTTACGGAATGAGGCTCCTGCCTGCCGACGAGATATCGGAAGTCGGCGAAGCCCCGGTCACCCTGAAAAACGGCAACGCCGCCCGCGTCACCATGCACATTCTCGAAGGCTCGCGAGAGGAGATCGAGGCCCAGCTCCGGCAAAGCATCGACGCCTTCTTCGACTTCTATCCGGAAATCTAAACACGAACCGCTTTGCTTTCAACTGTCCTGGCGGCCAAAGCCAGACGGAACCTGGACCGAACCGTATCTTTACTTGGGCGGTCGCCCCCGGCATCAGACAATATGCAAGCGCATTTATGTGGAAAGGATCCCTAATGTCCCGGCTTCGTGTTCATTGTTTTTCGATGTCCCTCGATGGTTACAGCGCAGGCCCAAACCAGGACCTCGAGAATCCAGTCGGCGTCGGCGGCCTGCCGGTATTCGGCTGGCAATTTGCCACCCAGGCCCACCATAAGATGCACGGCCAGGACGGCGGCGAGACCGGGATTGACAATGACTTCGTTCTCCGTGGCTTCGAGGGCATTGGAGCGTGGATCATCGGCCGCAATATGTTTGGCCCAGTCCGTGGGCCCTGGCCAGACGACAACTGGAAGGGCTGGTGGGGTGACAATCCGCCCTATCACACCCCGATCTTCGTTCTCACCAGCCACCCGCGCGCGCCGATCCCAATGGCCGGAGGCTCAACCTTCCATTTCGCCACCGATGGTATTCACAGTGCCCTCGAACAAGCCGTCGAGGCCGCGAAGGGTCAGGACGTCCGGCTCGGCGGCGGCGTTGCCACCATCCAGCAATATCTTCGCGCCCAGCTGATCGACCAGATGCACCTGGTCGTCTCGCCGGTCCTGCTCGGCTCCGGAGAACGCCTGTTTGAAGGCATCGACGCGCCCAGGCTGGGATATCAAGTCACCGACCACGTTCCCACCCCCGCCGCGACCCACATAATCTTCGCCAGGCATACATAGCCTACGAACCTCGATCCAAATCGGGAAAGCCCCAACCACCGCACCCATTCTGGGATCCACAGCCAGCCGAGGACAGCTTTTCCCTCCCACCGGATCAGATCTAGTGGCGGAATAGAAGCATGCGCATCCGCCGGTGGCTCACCTTCCCTGCAATAGTTATCGCACTCTCCGGGACCCCGCCGGCCCACGCCGGAGGCCCACGCTGGGTCGCCGGCTCCAGCTACTTCAATCCCTCGGTCCTCGGCCAACCCATAGTTTGGAAAAACGGGGTCGTAAATTACTACACCGACCTCGGCGACCTCAGCCCTACCGTCACCCAGACCCAGGCGAATGCCATGGTCGCCGCCGCCGCCGCGCTGTGGAGCGGCGTCCCCACCGCGGCGCTCCAGATCAACGCCGCCGGCAGCCTCGCCGAGGACGTCAACGGCTCCAATTTCTACAGCGGCCCCAGCGGCCTGACCAAGCCGGCGGACGTGCAAAGTACCGCCACAGGCACCCCCCTCGGCATCATCTACGACGCCGACGGATCGGTCCTCAACGCCCTCCAAGGAGCCGGAGCCAGCGATCCCATCGGGTGCAACGTCAACGCCGTCACAACGGTTGTGGATAATTTTTCAATTGATGCTAAAATCGCCCACGCTCTCCTGGTTGTGAACGGCCTCTGCACCGCCGACGCAGCCCATGTGGCGCTGGTGCAATATGAGCTTCTTCGCGGCTTTGGACGCATACTTGGCCTCGATTGGTCACAGGCCAACGACCAGATGTTTCCCGGCAATACCACCCCCGATGGCCTGCTTGGATGGCCCCTCATGCACCCAGTGGAAAAACTGTGTAATTCCAACGGAAACCCATGCATGACAGGCACAATTGCGCCGCGCACCGACGACCTCGCTGCGCTCAATCGTCTCTACCCCGTGAACACAGGAAATTCAATAGCTTTTCCAGGAAAGCTCGTAACAGCCACTGCGACAATCTCCATCCAGGGAACAATCAGCTTTCGCACCGGGCAAGGCATGCAGGGAGTCAACGTTGTTGCCCGTCCGCTCATTCCCGGCACCGATAACCCCGACATGCGATACCCCGCGTTGACGTTAAGCGGACAATTTTTTATTGGCAACGCGGGAAATCCGATTGGTGGAACCATCGACAATAACGGAAATCCTTTCAATCAATTTGGAACCGTCACTGCCACAGATGAAGGCTGGTACGACCTGAGCGGCATTCCACTTCCTCCCGGCACGACCCAGGCTGATTATCTATTAACGTTCGAAGCAATCAACCCTCTCTACACCGGCGCCGAATCCGTCGGCCCATATTCTCTAGGCCAGGTAAACCCCTCCGGAACCATGCCGACAGTGATCCTGCGTGGACTTACCGCGGGTTCCACGACCGTTCAGAATGAAACCATCGCCGACTCCGCCGGCGACGCCAACAGCGGAGGCGATGGAACCGAGGCAGCTCCCGCCGCCGTCCCGGTGAATGGCGAATGGCTCGCCCGGCTCAGCGCATACGGACATTCAAGCTGGCTGCGCTGGCACATGCACGGCGGCCGCCAGGTCACCGTCGAAGCCCAGCCGCTCGATGAAAAGGGGCTGGAGACCGCCGCCAAAGCACACATCGTGACTGGCGTTTGGAATGGCGACGACCCGCTGGGGACCGCTCCCGAAGTCGGTACGCCGCAGCCCTTTAACGCCGTCCCGACCGGACTCACTACCCTAAGCTTTGATTCCGGTAACGACGGCGACGTACGCCTCGCGCTCGCGGACCAGCGTGGCGACGGGCGTCCCGACTATCTGTATCAAGGACGCGTACTCTATGCAGACACCATCATTCCGCTGCGCATCGCTCTCGCGGGCGGCCCGATCGTTATCGACGGCATGGGTTTTCGTCCCGGTAGCTCTGTGACCGTCGGCGGGGTTCCGGCTGCGATCACTAGCATCGCCCCCACTGAAATCACTGCGATTGCGCCACCCTCCGCGTCCGGCGCCGCTGGAAATGTCGATGTCACGATTACCGATCCTGAAACCCAGGGTTGGGCGACCATCGAAGGGACCTCTGGCACCGGCTTGAGTTATGGCCCCCAAGGCAACGATGGAATCCGCACCGTCACCGCGCCCGCCAACGCCGTCCGCATCGGTGTTCCGTTGCCCTTCACCGTGCAAACGATCGCATCGAATGGAGTCGCGCCCGCCACCGACATAATTGTCACTTTTACTGTTACAAAAGGAAAAGCGTCGCTCGCCTGCGGTCAGAATATCTGCACCACAACGACTGGCGGTGATGGCATGGGCACGATCATGGTCACTCCGACAACCACCGCGCTCGCGGCGGTGACCGCCTCCATCGCCAACGGAGCCAGCGTGACTACCGAATTCATCGGCGCGGCGGCGCCCTCGATCGCCGCGCAGAGCGACACACTCTATCTCGCCCAGGGCGCAGTCTTCGACTGGAACCCACAGGCAATCGTGCTCAGCAATGCGCTTCCCTATCCCGGACAAACCGTAAGTTGGAGCGCCGGAAGCGGTGCGGCGGTGGCCTCGTCAACCAGCGTCACCAATGCGAACGGGATGGCGTGGACCCAGGTCACAGCCGGCCCGCTTGCGGCCGCCTCAGCCGCCACCGTGAATGCCTGTCTCGCCGGCAGCGCACCCGGTGGCAACGCTTGCACTTCGTTCGCCATCGTCAGCGACGATCCCTCCACCGCCGGTCTGATCGCCATCAGCGGAACCACCCAGACCCGCGCCACCGGCGATCCAATCGCCCCGGTCATCCTGCAAGTAGTCGATGCGTCCGGAAATCCGATGGCCGGGGCCACCGTCAATTTCTACGAAACCTTGCGGCAATGGACTCCGCCCTGCCCGTCATCAGGCAGCTGCGCCACAGCCCCCGTGCTCGCGACCCAGACGGTCCAGGCCATCTCCGATAGCAGCGGCATGGTCACCCTGACGCCTCTTACCGACGGCACCATCCCGACCCAGCTCGATGTGGAGGCAGTTACGGGCAGCTCAGGCACGATGGCCATCTCGATCGACCGCCATCCGTAAGATATCTGGTCGCCAAATGTATCGGCTGCAAGTCGAAATCCTGGCCGCATAGATACGGCTCACTCAATGCCCTGAGCAGCGGTAGCGTCAGTCGGCTTTTATCTGATTGACGCCCGGATGCAGCGCCTCAGTCTGGCCGCGCCAGACGAACGACCCACTAAGCCCCTCCGGAAGCGTCACGCTCCCGGTCAGAGAGTTCCCACTCCGCTGAAATTGCACCGCAATCATCCCCAACGGATGCGGAAAGTTCGCCGAAACGCTCGTGAGTTCACCAGGATGCGGCGCCACCTGCACCGAAGCAAACCCCGGCGCCGACGGCTCAATTCCAGCTACTAGAGTCAGCAAATCGTATGCCGGATGTGCACTCCACGCATGAGAGTCCGAACGCGTATCGCCCGGAATTTCCGGCCAGGTACTGAAGTGCATCGGAAGCAGCTCCTGCCAAGGCTTCAGGCTCGCCAGGTAGTCGTCGCCCATCCCCGCGTGATCAAGCGCCCGCGCCAGATAAAAGCGGAAGTAATAGGAGCAGCTCAAGACCCCATCGGGATGAGTGCCCGGTTCAATGTTCATCACCTGATTCAGGACGGCTTGCTGCTGCTCTTTCGGAACCACATCGAACAGCACCGCCAGCACATTCGTCTGCTGACTGAAGTTCTTTAGCGCCGGATTATCCGCCACCAGACCGCGCCCCGCATCCCAGCACCTCTTGCGAAGACCGCTCCGCACATGCTCCGCCCGGCTGGTGTAATGCGCGCCCCGCTCCGCATCGCCCAGCGCCTTCTCCATCTCCGCCGCATCCCCGAGCGCTCCCAGGTACTGAAGCGTCGTCGTGCACGACTCTTCATTACCGTCATAATTCGGCAGTTCGCCGCCAACAACCCAATCCACAAAACTCCACCACTGCAGTTTCCTCAGCAAACCATCCGGCTGCTCATAGCGGGCAAACCAGTCCAGCACCGTCCGCGTACCCGGCAAGTGCGCCGTCACCACAGCAGTGTCAGGACGATACATCCAGTAGTCATGCAGCATTCCCACCCAGAGCAGGGAAAATGGCGGAATCATCTGCGGCTGCGAAGTCGGATAGCGGCTCTGCGTCAGCCCATCTGGAATTCGCGACTCATCGAACGCCTGAAGCGCCTGCTTCGCCAACCGGTCATCGCCCGCCACTGAATATGAGATCAGCGCCTGCACCCGCGTATCGCCCACATACTGCAGCTGCTCCCAGTAAGGCGTATCCATGTAGGTCTCATGCGCATCCAGCCTCGCCGTCCGCCAGCTGATTTCCCAGATCTTCGCCAGATCGGCGTCACTCGTCTCGCCAGTCTTTCCCGCAAACGAAGCCCGTTCCTCAAACGGATACGCCGTGAAGTTCGCAGTCAGCGACTCGAGCGTCAGCGGCGATGATGCGGTCTGAATATCCAGGTCAAGATACCGCCAAGTCCGCCACCAGAGCGGCTCAAAGGTGCGGTCCGCCTTTCCGTCAGGCAGAAAGCTGTCATGCAAACCCTCCGCCTGCCGCGTCCCAACCTCATCGCGATCGCCCTTTTTATGCTTCGCGTCGTAGAGCGCCTCGGCATAAGTTCAACCGAATACTCGCGCCCTCCCCTCCAGAAACCGTCAACTGCGGATAACCCGTCGTCAGCGTCTTCCGGTCGAGCAGAACATGCACATGGCGGCCAGCCGGAATCACTATCGGCGACGCGGGAAAACCGTCCGCGCCCGGCACATCCGACCTCACAACCCTTCCCGCATCGGTCGGCGCGTATTCCATACGCGGAAGCTCATCCGGAACCAGCTGCCAGTAGTTATCCACCTGCTGACCGGAGAGTCCAGCACGCGCGGCAGTCGGGTAGATGTTCTCCCGCATCGGCGAAGCCGCCGCAACCCACGCCCCGCCCGAGGCATTTGGGTCATTCCAGCTCCAGTCGTACTTCGCCGCATCCAGTTCTTCGCCCGGCCCACTCGCCATATACTCATTCGACCCGCCGGCTTTTCTCGGCACCGGCCCTTGTCCCGGCTCGACCTCAACCATCCAGTCTTTCGGCGTGCTGATCTCAGCTTCCGTGGCTCCATCGCCCTGCAACAGGAAAGCGATGCGATCGGTAATCTGCGCCACTGGCGCATAGATCCCGTAATTCCAAACCGTGGCGGTTATAGTGTTGCTTCCTTGTAACAGATACTGTGACAAATCGAAGGTCTCATAGCGCCAGTGCGCCAGATCGCCCCGCGCCGGCCCATCGCCGACACGATGCCCGTTAACATAAAGAACGAATCGATTGTCCGCGCTCACATGCACGATATAGTGATCGGGCTTCGAGGAAAGCTGCAACGATCGCCGAAAATGCAGCACCAACGGCTCCCGCAACGGAGCCGTCGGATGCGTGATCCAGCTCGCCGTCCACTTGGTCTGGTCGGCGGCCTCAACGACATGCGGAGTAAGGCCTGCGATAGCGAGCAGGCATAAAGCCGGCCAGTATGTTAAGGAAAGCCTGCGGTTCATAGGAATACCAATCTCCTGCGAAAACGTCACAGCAAGTGATGGTATACGAAGAGGACAATGCTGTTTGAATCCGCCTAACCAATCGCGGAGGACGATGGCGCAGTCACCGAAGCCGCAAGCCGGTCAACCGCTAACTTCAAAGCCTCCGCCGACTTCACCGCATGCCACACCGTCAACGGATTCCCAACCGCAAGCGAAATCGCAACCACTGCGTTACCCACAGCGGCAACCACCGCGGTCACCGCTGCGCGAAAAGCATAAGCCCTCCGAAGCGACTCCAGGTGCGCGTCCACCAGCTCCCAGGTCGTGCCACTGCTCCAGACCGAAGCCGCAAGGCCGGAATAGTTAATCACCGTCTTCGCCGTGAAACCATCGACAGTAGTCTCGAAATGCGCCACTGGCGCCAGCTTGGCAAGCGTCTCCTTGATCGAATCCACGATGGCCACAATCTTTTCCTGCGGAGCCGTCAATATCCCACCAACTCCCAAAGAGTAGCTCATCGCAGCCGCTTGTCCGCCGGAGTCAAGCGGTACTTGCCGAGCGTCTCGCGCGATTGCTTCAACCTCGCTGCGCAGCGAAGCCAGCACCTCTACCTGTGAAACGCTCACAACCCCTTCAACCCCGGAACCAGGCTGGCCGCGGTCTCGGCCGCAGTCTTCAGCAGCTCGATACGATTGGCCAGCGCCTTGTCAAAGACATCGGAGTGGATCTTCCAAAGCGCATCGTCAACCTTGCCGTCGTTTTCCGGAACGCACAGCAGCGTGTTGCCGTCGAGGTTCGCAATCGTCACCGCGCGCAGCGTCGCTCCGCTGAAGACGCCGTTCTCATACTTCGCCTTGCTCAGGTCGTCGCTGACATAGGTACTTACATGAACGCTGGTCACAGTCTCAAAGGTGTCGGCCAGCCACTCGCCGATCTTCTGCGCAGCCTCTTGCAGCGCGGTCGCGGCACTCTTGACCGAGTCGGTAAAGATGCCATAGTTAACCAGCTGCTGCTCAGTCGCGACCGGCGATATGGGTTGCACTGCAACATCAATAGGAGCTGCCACAGAAATTACCTCCAATGCCGGCCGCTCGGCCGGTTCTGAATCCTTCACCAACTGTAGCCGCACCGCCGGGTCGCCGACCACAGAATATCCCCGGGCATCGTTGTTAGCCGTCCACAGCCCGGCCAACAGATACGGGTCCACCTTCGCCCCATACTTCGCGTCTTCAAGCTGGATCGATAGGTCCGACGACAACTCCGCATAGCGGCCGTTGAAATACTCGACCGCCGACCCTACCGGATGCCCCTCCATCAGCCGCTTGATCGTGCTCTTGAAAACCTCTGTCTGGCTCCCTGCGCGGTCCCAATGAAACGAGCAGCCCCACGCCCGCTCCACGTGGCCAATCACTGCTAATGCTCCACCACGCGGATGCGCCAGCAATCGCTGCGGCAGCTTTCCCAGAAAACTCTGCGGCGCAATCGTATCCGGCTGACCCGAAGCGGTATAGTCGCTCCGCATCGGCGTCCCTGCCCCAAAGCACGCGAAATGCATCGCAATCGTCCCGAAGATTCTGGCATCGCCGACAAGATCATCGCCCGAATAAAAGAAGCCATCCGGCAGCGCGCCATGAAACGAAGGCCCCGGCCAATCCTGGCAAAGCAACGCACCCTGGTTTGCTACCTGCCTCATATCGCCATTCGCATAACACATGCCATGGCTCGCGGTGAACAGAAACGCCGGGGCATCGTCGCCCAGGAGCGAAGCCAAACGCGCCTTGGTCGCCGCCTCGCCAAAGTAGCTATCCACTGCCCAGCCATGTTTGTTGTGTTTCGGATCGGCCGCCCACGCCGCCAGCGGAGTCGCCAGCTCATCATGGCTCAACTTCGTCGCCATATCGCCATCGTTGGCTACTGCAAAGAATGCAGCCCGTTTTGCCAGAGCAAGTGTGCCGGTCTCGGCCTCGACAATCGAACGCGCATAAGCCGCATACTCGGCGACCGTCTCAAAATGGATCCGCCCCACCGCATACTGCACATCCAACTGGTATTGAAACCGAAACGGAATGGTATCCGGGTCACCAACGATTAGCAGGTAGTAAGGAATCACCTCCGGATCGACCGGCCCCGGTCCCACTCCGTGACGATTCAGAAAGTCCAGCTTGCTCTCGCCCGGCCGATAAGCATCGGCATCGCGAAACTCGCGATAGAGTCCCTCGCGCTTCGCATTCGCCTGCGCCTTGCGCAGCTCCAGCAGCGGCGTGAGCGCCTCATAAATTGCCGGATCGGCGCCAAAGGCAAAGATGACGCCCCAACCGGTCTCGTCGAGGTTCTTCGGATCGACACCCTCTCTAACGGCAAACCGCGCTTCGGAATCGCGCCGCTGCCTCCGCCGCAATTCCTCAAGCTGGTCTTTGTCAAAACGCTCTCCGCGCGCAATACCGGCAATCACCTCGACCGGAGTCGGCGGCAAATCATACTCGCCGGTTGCTCCGTTAATGCCGTTGAACGTGAGAAGGTCATTGGGGCCACTCATCGTCGCCCATTATAGATAAGGGTGATCACTAGTGCGCGCTCGTAGGCGGGGCCGCATGCTGATTTGCGTCAGCAACCACCGCATCAAAGCGGGGGTCTCCGTGAAGTGATTTTAGTTCGGTGTCCGTGGCCACATCGAGATCGACGCTTGACCGCAGGCCATGGTCAACGGCTTGACGTAGCGCGACAAAGGCGTCCTCATTTTTGCCCTCTAAAGCATAAAGCTCACCCAGCGCATAGGAACTCTCGGCGGTGTCTGGATCGTCCGGACCGAGAACGCGGCGTCGACTCTCATGTGTTTCAAGAAGGAGCTTTTCCGACTCCGGATAGTGCCCTTCCTTCCTAAATCAACCTCCCAGACTCTCCATTGTTTTCAAAGTGTCGGAATGCTCACGGCCCAGCGTACGGCTCTCGACATCCAGGTCTTGGCGAAATAGCTGCTCCGCCTCGGCGTATTTGCCCTGGTTCTCTAAATCCTCGGCCAGGTTCCCCTGCGTGACCAGAGTGGAACGATGTTCCGGGCCAAGCCGTTTACGCTTGATGTCAAGCGTCTCGCGAAACAACTTCTCCGCTTCGGCATAGTGTTTCTCGCAAGCTAAGTCCAGAGCCAGATTTCCCATGGTGAGCAGCGTGCTCGGATGCTCCGGCCCCAGTATGCGGGTCCTTGCATGCAGTGACTGGCGGTACAGACCTTCTGCCTCCGGGTATTTTTCTTCCTTGAGGAGCAAGGAACCCAGATTGTTCATGGCGTTGAAGACCTCAGGATCGTCGGGGCCAAGCGCGCTTTGGTCCATTTCGAGAAGCTCTCGAAATGCCTGCTCGGACTGTGGGTATTTATCCTGGTAGGCAAGGTCGATCGCCAGAGAATTCTCGACGCCTCTCGTCAATTCGTCTCGAGGCCCAAACTTCCGGCGCGCCACCTCCAGAACCCCGCGCTCAAGTTTCTCGGCCTCGGCATAACGTCCTTCGTCCACCAGGGCGGCCCCCAAACGCCGCATGGAAATTAACGTGTCGCGGTGCTCCGGACCAAGTAAGCGCCGCCGGGCTTCGAGCGTCTCGCGCGCCAGCTTCTCAGCTTCTGGATATCGACTCTCTTCACCAAGAATCACCACGAGGGTATCCTGGGATTTGAGCGTGTCCTGGTTGTCCTTCCCCAACACACGGCCGCGGATCTCGATCGCCCGCTTTACCAGCGACTCCGCCTGCGGATAAAGCCCCAGGCTGTAATAAACCTCGCCCATCACCTGCATCATCTGTGCCTGAAGTTCGGGGTCCTTGGCCAGTCCGGTGTCGATCTGGGTTGAAGCTTTATCGAGAATCTCGCGCGCACGGATGTCGTTACCCCGCGCCTGGCTTGGATCGGACACCTTGAACATGCCGGTCATGAACTCGGTGATGCGGTTGGCGCGGTCCCGCTCCCGCGTGATCCGCCGCAATTGGATTGCCTGCATCACAGCAAAAGCCGCCAGCAGCATCACCATGCCCGCCGCCACGGCAACACCCACGCGATGGCGTCGCAGATACTTCCTCGCGCGGTAGCCGGTGCTCGCTGGCCGGGCGAGGATGGGTTCGTTGCTCAGATACCGGCCGATGTCCGCCGCGAGCTCCGATGGAGCGCCATAACGCCGGTTACGGTCCTTCTCCAGCGCCTTCATGGTGATCCAGTCCAAATCGCCGCGGAGCTGGCTCACCAGTTGCTTCGGAGTCGTACCGCGATTGCCTGCGGAGGTCGTTTGCGTTTGGGTGTCTTTCGCCACCCGGCCGCTCGGCGTCGGAGGCTCAAGTTCGCGCAGCTGACGCAGCTTCTCCTCGAGCGGCATCTTCTGTTTCTGCGCGAATGGCAGGCATCCGGTCAGCATTTCGTACAGAATCACGCCCAGCGAATAAACATCCGTCCGCGTATCGATATCGGAATGGATCGGGTTTGCCTGCTCGGGGCTCATATAGTCCGGAGTCCCGAGCAGCGCCCCCAGGCCGGTCAGAAAGGTCTGGTCGTCTCCGGCATTCTGGGAAACAGCTTTGGCGATGCCAAAGTCGATGATCCGCGGCACCGGCTTTCCGTCGACCTCGGTCACCAGGATGTTCGAGGGTTTCAGGTCGCGGTGAATGATCGCCTTCTGGTGGGCGTGTTGCACGCCCTCACAGGTCTTGATGAAAAGCTCGAGCCGGTCCCCTGTAGTGAGCTTATGCTCGTCACAATACTGAGTGATGGATACGCCGGCCACATACTCCATCACAAAGTAAGGCTGCCCTGCCTGCGTCGTGCCGGCGTCGAAAACTTTTGCGATCGCCGGATGGTCCATGATCGCCAGCGTCTGCCGCTCCGACTCGAAACGCTGGGTCACGTCCGCGTCGTACCATCCGCCCTTGATCAGCTTGACCGCAACCTGCCTTTTTACCGGACTAGTCTGCTCCGCTAGCCACACCTGCCCCATACCGCCCTCGCCAAGTTTGCGAAGCAGCTTGTAAGGGCCAAGGCTTTCCGCGTCCGGAGAGGGTCGCTTGCCATCTGTTTCTGGATTGGAAGTCAGGCCGGTTTCGGCTGCATCGTAAGCCGACGTTCGATTCTCGCTTGGGATCTGAGTTTCATCGGTAGCTTCGCCGTGCTTGGAGTCTTTCATTAGCTACCTGCGTTTCGAACTTAACCTTGTCAGCTTCTACCCCGTCTTGATCGGTTGCACTGGCCCAGGAAAGCTCGATCCCTCTCCCGGCTGAATCACCAGCATCGGCGGTTCAGCGGGCGGTCCAAGATCAAAGTCCGTGGGCGCGGGAACCTCCGGAGCTTGCACAATCACTCCGTAGGCGTGCCCAGAGGGCGCGCCAAACGTGTAGGTGACCGAAGCGCCGGCCGGTAATGACACGGGAGAGTCGGGCGGAGACGTCAGAATTTCTGCGGACGACTGCGAAAAATAGAGGCTCGAGTCGGCGCCCGAGTCTGCAGTGAAAGTGACACCGTCTCCAGCAACAAGCTTCACGCTGGATACGCTCGGAACCCGCAAACCCAACTCATCTCGAATCAAAATGATAGTAGTCGCCATGGCCTCAAACCTTAACTGCTTTGCTTTGCCTTGTCCAGAGAATCTTAGTCCGGCGATTGTTTGTCCAGAGAATGTTTCGCCCGCTCCGCCCGCAGTGTCTGCTGAAATTTAGGGTCCGCGCGCAGAGCGGCAAGCTCAGGGCTCCGCTGCAACTCGCTCTCGTGATAGCCAAGAGCAAGCGACTGGGCGATGAACCGGATCGCCTGGCTCCGCTGATGCAATATCTCGTAGCCCTCGCCCACCCGAAACAGCACATCCGGATTGTCCGGGGAAAGCGCCACCGCTTGCCGCAGCAATGGAAGGCTATGGTCGCCATCGCCGACGGCGGCATAGTAGCCGCCCAGCACTGCCAGCAACAGCGGATCCTCCGGTGTCTCTTTGCGCGTCACCTCTGCCAGCTCGATCGCCTTGTGATAGGCCTCAATCGCATGATCGTGCCCACCCGGACTCCACAAATATCCCGAAGCCAGATTGCCCCATGCGGTGTAGTCGTTCGGGCTCAGCGCCAGCGCCTTCTGATACATCGTCACCGACTCGGCATACTTCCCCTGCAGCTCAAGCAGCGTCCCAAGCGCCGAGAATGCAGAATCACTCGGCTCCAGCTCCGCGACCTTTTCCAGGTTTGTACGCGCCACATCGAAGCGTCCCAACTGCAGCGAGGCCAGTCCCAGATCACGCAACGCAATCACGTTGTCCGGAGTGATCTGCGTGGCCTTAGCAAATTCGTCCGCCGCTTCCTGCAATCTGCCGTCGGCGAAATAGTACGACCCCAGCAATACAGGCCAGCGCCAGTAATCCGGCGCAAGGTCCATCGCGCGCTCGACCGAGGCAATCGCATCGGCCTCTCGTCCCTCAGCGTTGAAGACCTCCGATTGCGCCCCATAGGCGTCCGCGCTGTGCGGATCAAGCTGCAACGCCCGCTGCACATGCTGCGTTGCGAGCGCGTTATTGCCAGCCATCGCTTCGATCCGCGCCAGCGTCACATACGGAGGCGCAAGGTTCGGCTCGATCGCAATCGCCCGGTTGCACGCTGCCCTCGCCTGCTCCAGCAGACCCAGCGTCGGACTTTCGCGATACTGGATAAAATACGCCAGCCCCAACCCCGATTGCGCCAGCGCGAAGTGCGGGTCCTGCGCCGACACCTCCTTCAGCATCTCTGTCGCTTCGGTCACGTTCTTCTGCTGGTCGGAGCGGCGCAACAACGCCATGGCCCGCAGGTATTTCTCGTTCAGGCTGGCCGATTGCGCCGCGCCTCTTGCCTTGGCCACTTTCTCATAGCGGAAGTACTGCCAGGCGCCCGTCACCGCCAACAGAACAGTCGCAAGCACTACGTAGCGCCACCCCTTCACGAGCCAGCGCGGCATCTTGTCGCTCGCGCTATCTGTAACCGGCTCGACCAGCACATCGGAAAGCGCACTCGACATCGCCCCAGCGCTCGAAAAGCGCTTCGCAGGGTCGGGATGAATCGCCGTATCGATCACCCGCACGAATGCCTCGGGCAGATCGGGCCGGTGATCGAGTACCGCCCGGCTGGCCACGGTCCGCGCCACCGAAGCCTTCGCAGCCACGGCTATGTCAGAGGTTCGTTCGTCGCTGCCCGCCGTTTGCGGGGTCTCTGCTCCGCCCACCCTCAGGCCGCTCGGATGCTTGCCGGTCACCAGAAAAAACAGCAACGCGCCGACCGAATAGATATCGCTCTCGACCGAAGCAGGCGCTCCCTCAAAAAGCTCCGGCGCCATGTAGACAGGAGTCCCGGCAAAGTCTTTCTGCAAGTGAGGTAGCGTGCTCAGGCCAAAATCCATTAGCAGGATGCGCCCTCCCTCTTCGCGCATCACATTCTCCGCCTTGATATCGCGATGCAGCAGCCCGGCGCGATGCACCGCGCTCAACGCCTTGCAGACGTCAATTCCCGCCAGCACCGCCTCGCGATAGCCGAATGGTCCCTGCTCCCGCACCAGCGAAGCCAGAGTCTTCCCATGAACGAAGTCCGTCCAGAACCCCACCAGCCCATCATGTTCGTCGATGCCATGAACCGGGACGATATTCGGGTGCCGCACCGCCGCCAGGGCACGCGCCTCGCGCAGCAGCGCTTTGAACTGCGCCTCGTCTCCCTCAGACCGCGGCAGCAGGATCTTCAGCCCAACGTCGCGCTCCAGGTGCGGGTCCCAGGCGCGGTAGACCTCGCCAAAGCTGCCCTTACCCACCAACTCCAGCAGCCGGAAGCTCCCCCAGGTGCGCCCTTGGGCAACTCCTTCCGCCAGGCCCTGGGCGACCTCTTCTTCCCGGCCTTCCGCCTCCTTGCCAGCGGACGAATTTGGGCCAGAATTCATGCTTGCACCAGGAGGAAGATCCCTCGAAAGTGCTCAAAGTATAGCAGGGGGAAAATCGCAAGACACCGCCTCTGAAAGCTTTGGAGATGCCGCTCAATTGAGCGACGGGAACTGGGAAGTGGTCCTCCAGATGCCTGCAAAGTCCAATTATCGGTAGTTCGATTCCTTAGTTGAGGGTAAAGAGGATAACGCGGGAAGAATTTGCTCGAACTTGGTAAAACCCTCTTTCCAACGACGCGATCCCGTCGAGTAAGGCGCTTAGTTTCTTGTTCTTTGACAGAACTTGCAGTGCTGTGGATGGCCAAGGTGGCATCCAACTACCAGAGTTGAAACTACCGGAGTCAGCCGACTATGAAGAAACCATTAGTGACCATCGAAAATTGGGCGGTCGTTCAAAGGGCGGTCGCTCTGAGTTATGAAGAGTTGCAACCCGGCAAGCATTTGATAGGCAAGGTCGTCGGGCATAGAACTCTTCCCAATGCAAGATTCATCTACACATCGCCAATTTTGAGCGTTGATGTCAACGAGAGGAGGGTTGAGACGCGCAATACCGTGTACCAGCTTGGTAAGCCCAGCGACGCATACAGAACCTGGGAGCATGAACACAAAGTAGCTGCTGCCGCTTAATGTCCACAAGCGGACTACTGTGTCGCCCGAGGGAGTTTACTCTGCTCGCAAAGCATCGACCGGATCGACAGTGGCCGCCCGCCGCGAAGGCAGATAGCAGGCGAGGTACGCGATCACCACGACGACAACAGTAATCGCCGCATAGGTCAGCGGATCGACCGGGCTCACATTGAACAGCAGCGAAGACATCAGCCGCATGGTGACGAACGCGGCCAACAGCCCGCAAGCCACGCCGATGCCGGTCAGCAACATCCCCTGCCGCACAAACAGCGCGATCAGAGACTGCCGCTGTGCGCCAAGCGCCATCCGGATGCCAACCTCGCGCGTCCGCTGCGCCACCGAATACGAAATCACTCCGTAAATTCCCACAATCCCCAGCAGCAACGCCATGCTGCCTGCGATGCAGAGCATAACCAGAGTGAACGAGGTCCGCGCCATCGATTTCCGGGAGAACTCGCCGAGAGTCGATGTGTAGGCCAGCGGGACTTCGGCATCGACCGACCACACCCGCTGCTGCACTTCGCTCATAAAAGCCTGCGAGCCAGCCCGCGGACTGCGAACGGCGAACGCGATCCACCGCCGCAGCATCTGCTTCTCCCCCTCGAAGTTGTCCATCATCACCGGCCAGTAAACTGAGGTTGGCGCTGGCTTATCCACTCCGTCATAGTGCACGTCCTGGACAACTCCAATGATCTCGCGCCAGTCGTCAGTGTTTCCGACTCGTATCCTCTTGCCCAGCGCATTGCCCGCATCGTGCCAATACTCGCGCGCAAAATTCTCCGAAATGATCGCTACCGGGCGCTTGTCATAGGTGTCGGTCCAGGTCAGATCCCGCCCGGCTATGATGCGCGTGCCCATCGTCGCAAAGAAACCCGGCGAGATATGTACGAATCGCCGGATCGGCGGAATCTCGCCCTCTTTATAAACGTGGTCCTGCGCATAGAGCAGATCGTTCGAGTCATTTCCGTCCATCGGGATCGCACTCGAGAAGCTGACCGAAGAAACTCCCGGAATGGCCGCGAGTTTGTCGATTATGTCTTGTTGCATGTGGACAACCCGCTCGCGTTGCGTGTCCGGTATCTGCGCCTCTGGAATCACAAAGCGAAACGTTTGCACCGCAGCCGGCTCAACGAAGCCCGGAGAGACATGCATCAGCGCGAAGAAGGTGCGGATCATCAGCCCCGAGCAAATCAGCAGCACGAGAGCCAGCGCAACCTGCACCACCACCAGGGTCTTGCGAATACGGTGCCGCTCGCGCCCTTGGCTCTGCGAGCGTCCTCCTTCGCGGAGGGTAGCGTTCAGCCCCTGGCCGGCGTAGCGAGCGACCGGGACCAGGCCAATCAGCAGGCTGACCACCAGCGCCAATCCTAGCGTGAAGAGCAACACCGGAATATCGATGCCAATCTCGTTGATGCGCGGAAGTCCCTCCGGCGCAAGAGCAACCAGGGCCCGCAACGCGCCAAAGGCCAGAGCCAATCCGATCACGCTGCCCGCAAACCCCAGAAGCGCGCTCTCATAAAGCAACTCGAGCGCAATTCGTCCCCGCCCCGCGCCTAGCGCAGACCGGACCGCCAACTCCTGGCGCCGTCCCTCAACCCGAACCAGCAGCAGGTTCGCGACATTCGCGCAGGCAATCAGCAGCACCACGGCGATCGAACCCATCAGCACCCAAAGCATGTTGCCGATGTCGCCAACGACATCGTTCTTCAACGGCCGCAAGTTGGGATGAATCTGCACCTTCTCGAAGATGGCCGCGCTATAGCCCTCTGGCGGGGGAAAGCTCCGCATGGAAATCGGCAGTAGCCGCGCCATGTCCGCGCTCGCCTGCTCCATCGTCACGCCGGGCTTCAACCGTGCCAATGCGCGATAGCTGAAATTGCCCAGCTTGGTCTTGCTGCGGTCCCACTGCATCGGCAGAAACAGCGCATCGTCTTCCCGGTCGAGGAAGTGAAATCCCTGCGGCAAAACGCCGATGATCTGCCGCGGCTTGCCGTCCACGTTGAGAGTCTGGCCAATCGCCGAAGTCGCGCCGCCAAACTTCTTCTGCCAGTACCCGTAGGAAAGGAGCACCGTCTGCGGCGCGCCCGCGGTGTCATCCTGACGGGTAAATAAACGTCCCAGCGCCGGAACCACTCCTAGCAAGGGCAGCGTGCCGTCGGTAACATCCAGCCCTTGCACATGCTCGGGTTCGCCCGCGCCCGTCACACTGACCGAATCCCCGTTATAGACCCCGATGTTCTGCAGGGTAGTGCTCTGCTCCCGGTCAATGAAGTAGATCGACGGAGCCATGTTCAGCTCCTTGATATTGATCCCGGGCGCGCTGTGCCACACTCCGATCAACTCTGAAGCGTGAGGATATGGCAGAGGCTTGAGCAGCACGCCCTCGACCACGCTAAAAATCGCCGTATTCGCCCCCACGCCGATCGCCAGCGTAAGCAGGGTGATGGCGGTAAACAGCGGCGCTCGGATCAGCCTTCTAACAACCTGTTTGAATTGATCGACGAACATCGACAGCCTCCCCGTAGATGCGTGCTGTGTGCTACGCCTTTCGAGGAAGGATGGTTCCAAACCGGGTTATCGCGAAGCCAATTGCAAATTCTCAAACAGAGGATCGAGGACTTGATCTAGATCAAGTAGCTTCCAGACGTAGCTGGAACAGACTGACTAAGTGCCGAATCCGACGATTGGGGATGCGGCGCCATAATACTGGATACTGGGGTGTCCGGCCCCCCCGCCGGGCGCCCCGATTTTCATGCTCACAGCCTGTCCACGCCTCGTCTTCTCAAGAAACTGCCCCACTACACTTTGACCGGCCAGGTCTGTTTTGAAAATCGTTTCTGATAGCCTTAATTCTTAGCCGGAGTAGATCCATCATGCCAGAACAAAGGGCGCGCAAGTACCACCAGGACCGGGTCGCCGGGACCCTTCGCGACGAAATCACCGCCATGATCGAGGGCCAGCTCTCTGACCCGCGCATCGCCTTCGCCTACGTCAGCCAGGTCGCCCTCAACCCCGGCGGTAAATCGGCGCTCGTCTACATCACCGTCGACGGCGGCGAAAAGGAAGAAGAAGAAACCCTCGCCGCGCTCATGGACGCCCGAGGCTACATCCGCCACGAACTCCTCGAGCGAACTGGCAAACGCCACATTCCGGACATCAGCTTCCACATCGACCGCTCGGAGAAGATGAAGGCCCGCATCGACGAACTCATGGGCCGCAAACGCCAGCGCCCCAAGCCCGCCCCAGAACCATCGGCCACTGCTCCAACCACCAAGTAGCGCCATCACCAATGCGGGTGCCCCACTCCTGATAACCCCGGCCTCGATAATTCAGATGCAAGTCAATCATCGCTCCTCATATACTTACTGGTAGCATCTCGGCAGCACGGGGCCTTGCAGTGTTCGTTCCAGTGGGTCAAACCGAACTTCAACCGCGTACTCACAAAGGGCCATTGGATTATCCGGAAGAGCGCATTTGGAGTGAGGCCTTTGATCGCCTCGGTGTAGCCGTCGGTCAGTTGGCGCTCGACGGCGCGTTCCTCACCGTCAACGAACGTCTGTGTGAAATCCTTCGTTATTCAAAAAGAGACCTGCTTGCGAGGAATTTCCGCGAGTTCTTTCAAGCCGCCGATCCGCCATCCGACTTCGAGATCGCCTTCGGCCGGCTGATCGCGGGGGAGATACCTCGCCATTCGGCAGAGATGCTCACCATGAGAGCTCAGGGAGAGGTCCACTGGTTTGATATGGCTTTTTCGCCAGTATTTGACGGTGATGCCACTTCGCCTCCCACCTCGCCTCCCTCTTCCCCTCAAAGACTGACTCTAGTGGCTAGCGACATTACCTCGCTCAGGCTTGCCACAAAAGAACTGCATGACTCCGAACTGGCGCGCGATGAACTGAGCCGGAGAGTATTGAATGCCCAGGAGGCGGACCGTACCCGGATCGCAAGAGAGCTTCACGATGATATCGGGCAGTCCCTTGCGGTTCTGAAGATCCAGATGCTTCGCGCCGGACAGCCAGTTTCCGGTCAGCCCGAAAAAAGGCACGTCGACCTGGTTGATCTCGCCGGCAAGCTGGACACAATCACTCATAAGGTGAGTCGCCTTTCACACGGCCTGCACTCGTCGGCGCTCGAGTTCCTGGGCCTGGCCGCGGCGGTCGAGAGCCACTGCCTTGAATCCTCACAGGAGTTGCGCATCCCGATCGACTGTCAGTGCGACCATGTCCAGAAGAAACTCGATGGCATCATGGCTCTCGCATTCCTGCGCGTGGTGCAGGAGGCTCTACATAACGTCGCAAAACACAGCCGCGCAAAAAACATCACCGTGCGGCTCAAGGGTTCAGATCATCAACTGAGCCTCGAAATCCGCGACGACGGCGTAGGCTTCGATATGGAAACCGCAAAACTCGCGGCCGGACTCGGCCTGATCAGCATGCGCGAGAGGATCCATCTCATCGGGGGCGAATTCGACATCGTCTCCAGCCTCGGAAACGGCACCCGGATAACAGCCCGCGCGCCAATAGCCCAGGAAATCGGTTAAGACCACCGTGTATAACTAAGGGGCGGGTTGCCGTTAAGATCGATGCAGAAATGCACGGCCTTGCACGCGTTCATACAGCCGATTCCATACCCATCGGACGAAAGGATTTATTTGAATGATCAGACGCCTGGCATCAATTCTCGGAATGCTGGCGCTCGCCGCCCCATTGGCGCTTGCGCAAACCTCCACCTGGGTCCCGGATAAAGCACATAGCGGAGTTGACTTTTCCATATTGCATATGAGTATTGCGAAGGTTCGCGGACACTTCGGCAATATCGGCGGCACCATCGTCTGGAACGAAGCGGATATCACCAAGTCCACGGTCAACGTCACCATCGATGTCACCACCGTAAGCACTGGCGTGACCCAACGCGACAACGACATTAAGAGTGCGAAGTTCTTCGACGTGGCGCAGTTCCCGACGGCGACTTTCGTCAGCACCAGCGTTAGCAAGAGCGGCGCTGGCCTCACGGTCTCAGGCAATCTGACCTTGCATGGCGTGACCAAGCCCGTGGTTCTGCAGGTGGATGGCCCCACCGGACCGGTTAACGGAATGGACAAGAAGCCACACTCCGGTTTCTCAGCGACGACAACGCTCAAACGGACCGACTTCGGCATCGCGACCGGTTTTCCGACTACTGTGGTGGGCGACGATGTGGCCCTCACCATCGACCTCGACGTGGCGAAACAGTAAGCGGCGCTGTGGATGCGGCTGCGCCGTCCTAAATCGCCAATGCGAGAATGTCTCCATGAGCGAGGCAAGCATCTCCCATTACCGCAACCTGGAAAAGATCGGCGGCGGTGGCATGGGAGTCGTCTACAAGGCCGAGGACATCGTCCTCGGCCGGTATGTAGCGCTCAAGTTTCTGCCCGATAATTTCGCCAATGACAGCGGCGCGGTGGAGCGCTTCCGGCGCGAGGCCCGCGCCGCCTCCGCATTGAATCACCCTAACATCTGCACCATCCACGAGATCGCCGAAGCCGATGGACGGCTCTTCATCGCCATGGAATTCCTCGATGGCGAAACCCTGAAGAGCCTCATTCAAAACGGCCCGCTCCCGCTCGACAGACTGCTCCAAATTGCCATCGACATTACAGACGCCCTCGACGCCGCGCATGAAAAGGGAATCATTCATCGCGACATCAAGCCGGCCAACGTCTTCGTAACTCTGCGGGGAAGCGCCAAGATCCTGGACTTCGGCTTGGCGAAAATGGTGCCCCGCAAAGAGCTTGCCTACGACTCGCCCCAATCCCGTGCCGAACACCTTGAGTTCACCGACGGCCTCGGCGCAGCTCTGGGAACAGCGGCTTATATGTCCCCCGAACAGGCGCTGGGCAAACCCCTCGACCCGCGCACCGACCTGTTTTCCTTCGGCATCGTGCTCTACGAAATGTGTACCGGCCAGTCGCCCTTTTCCGGAGACACAACCGGAGAGCTCCTGATCTCAATCGTTCAGCAGGTTCCGGTCATGCCGGCGCAGCTGAACCCCGATGTCCCCACGGGACTCGCCGGCATCATCGAGCTATGTCTTGAGAAAAACCCCGAATTCCGCCATCAACAAGCGTCGGAAATCCGCGCCGACTTGAAGCGTCTGCAACATAATCCGGCGACGGGTTCCCACGCCCACCCTCTAGCACCGACATCGAAGCGCGAACTCTCGACATCGAGGATAAACAACCCGCCTATATCCGCGAGATCGATTCTGCGCCGGCGCCGGCCGGTGACTCTCGCAGCGGTTTTTGTGCTGCTCGCTGGCGCCTTTGTCTACTTCTGGACGCGTCCCCTGCCTCCACCGAGAGTCGCGAATTATGTCCAGCTCACCACGGATGGGGAGCCGAAGATTCTGGAAGCGACCGACGGGCTGCGCCTTTATCTTGGCATGAGAACCAGTGCCGACCGAAAGGTCGAGGAAATATCCGTCTCGGGTGGTGATCCGATTCCGATCCCGGCCCCCTCGGAAGGCCTCACTCCGCTCAGCGTTTCTCCCGATGGATCGAAGCTTCTCGCCATGGACTTGTCGGGGGTCCTCTGGAGTCTGCCGACACTCGGTGGTGCGCCTCATCGCCTGGCAATTCCCTTTTCATTGATCGCGTCCGACGCGGCTGTCTGGTCTCCAGACGGGAAGATGCTGGCGTACTGCTATTGGAACGACTTGTTTCTGGCAAGAAGCGACGGTGCCGAAGCCCGCAAGCTGGTCACCGTCCCCGGCCTGCCTTACGACCCTCAGTTTTCACCCGATGGGACGAAGCTAAGATTCAGCATGAGCGATCCAAAGTCGGGCGGCCGCGCCCTCTGGGAGATCTCCACGCAAGGCAAAAACCTGCACCCACTGCTTCCAGGTCTACATACCCCCGCGGATGAGGAGCACGGACTCCGGACGGAAAGTACTTCGTCTTCGAGTCAAAGGGGCAGATTTGGGTCCTTCCGGAAAAGACTGGCTTTTTCCGCAGATTCATTGGGACGCCCGTCAAATTGACGGATAGCCCACTCAATCTCGATTCGCCCCTCCCCAGCAAAGACGGCAAGAAGCTCTTCGTGGTGGGCCACAGGCTGTTGGGCCAACTGGTGCGCTATCACGCGAAGTCTGGAGAGTTCCTGCCCTTTCTTTCCGGAATCTCGGCGGAATTCGTTTCATTCTCCAAGGATGGCCAATGGGTAGCATACGTCACCTATCCCGACGGCGTCCTTTGGCGAAGCAAAGTGGATGGGAGCGAGCGTCTGCCCCTCAGCAATGCGGGGATGTATGCCAGGCTGCCGCGTTGGTCTCCGGACGGCAAGCGCATCGTCTTCTACGGCTGGGACCTTGAAGGCAAGCTCCAGGTCGACAATCGGATCACCGTCTCAGGACAACCCTATAAGGTCTACGTAGTCTCTCGCGATGGTGGTGTCCCGGAGCAGTTAATCCCCCATGACCCCGATCCTCAAAGTGACCCCAACTGGTCGCCGGACGGCGGCAGGATCGTCTCTGCCGGTCGTGTGGATACGGAGTCCTCAGGGATCCGCGTGCTCGACCTGGCAAGCCATGAACTCTCCACTCTTCCGCAGTCGCAAGGATATTTCTCTCCACGCTGGTCACCTGACGGACGATACATTGCGGCCATGTCGGCAAAGTCCGACGGCATCTTTCTCTTCGATCTTCGGACACGAAAGTGGTCAGAGCTGACAAAATTGTCAGCCGGTTTCCCTAACTGGTCAGCGGACGGAAGATATTTATATTTCCTGGGGAACCGGGTAGTGCTCAGGATCGGCATGATCGACCGCAAAGTGGAGCTCGTGGCCGATCTCAAGAACTTGCCGACCACCGGCTATTGGACCGCCTCTCTGACCCTGACCCCCGACGATTCCCCCCTCCTGCTTCGCAACGCCGGCACCCAGGACGTCTATTCCCTTGACTGGAAAACACCCGAATCAGCGCAATAACCCGCCCACGGAAGTTTGACTTGCAGAAGCGACCGTCCCTGGAACCGTCTTCACAGCTCCGACATAGCGTCGCCCGTATTGGTTTATGCTCATTGGATACGCCTTCCGGTGATACAGTGACCGCATCGACCATGCCCAGCCGAGCAGAGAGAGCTCTCTGCGACCATCTCGTTCGCAGACTCATACCGCGAACCACTTCGGCCAGAACTCCAGTATTCTCCGCCTACCTCGCGGCCGCGCTTTGCTTCGGACTTCAGGCTGTTGCAGCCCAGGCGCAAGAACCGCAACCGAGCACAGCCCCGATCGTGCAGCCCGGCGCGCCAGGAACGCCCAGCAAGCGGCTTCCACCCTCCACCACCGCGACCTTGCCCCAAATCTCACCGGCGGACATCGACTTCATGCAGGGCATGATCATGCATCACAGCCAGGCCGTCGAGATGACCGCGCTCATTCCCTCCCATACCGAAAACCAGCAACTCCGCTCCCTCGGCGCAAAAATCAGCATTTCGCAGAGCGATGAGATCAAATTCATGAAGCGTTGGCTGCTCGCGCGCGGCCAGTCGGACTCAATGGCCATGCCGGGCATGCCCGACATGGATAAGAACGGCAAGCCAATGCAACCCATGCCCGGCATGTTGACCCCCGAGCAGATGAGCGCCCTGCGCCAGGCCAGCGGCGCGGAGTTCGACCGGCTCTTCCTGACCGGAATGATTCAGCACCACAACGGAGCTCTGGTCATGGTCAAGCAGCTCTTCGACACCCCTGGCGCAGGACAGGACGCCGACCTCTTCGACTTCGCCACCGACGTCGATAACACCCAGCGCGCCGAGATCCGAATCATGCAAGGCATGTTGCTAAAGAAATAAGAAGATTTCTAGGAGAATTGATGAATCGCAAGTACGCCCTCCCTTTTCGTTTGGCCAGTGCGGCTTTCGCCGCGTCCATCCTATGGTCCGGCATCGGCAGACTACACGCCCAGGCAACACCTCCTCCGGCAGCTCCCGCCGCCAAACCGGCCCCAGCTGAAGCCGATCCATTTGCTCCACAACCTGCGCCGCCACTGCCGCCAGGCATGACCGGCTCGACCCTCAACGACCCACGCGTAGGGTTGAAGCCCGGACTTTACGACGCCGGCGAGGCTGCCAGCGGCATGGAACACGTCGCGTTTCTAAAGAAGCCCACCGCCTTTCAACTGCCGTCCAATAACGCCGACGATCCAGCCGTCCAGAAAGCGCTGACAACGCTCGGCGTGGGCGACCCGTCTAAAATGCCAAAGCCCATGCAACTCGTCATCGCCGGGCTTGCCTTTGCAAACTCAGACTTCGCCTTCCAGGGAAACCACCTCTTTCAGGGCAACTTCTACGGCGTGAACTTCTACGACATCTCCGATCCCGCGAAGGTTTCACTCATCACCTCGCTCATCTGCCCAGGCGGCCAGGGCGACGTCTCGGTCTACGGAAACCTGCTCTTCATGTCTGTCGAAATGGCCAACGGACGCCTCGACTGCGGCGCCCAGGGCTTCCCCCCGCTCCCGCCGCCGGAGAAAGGGAAGGAGCATGAGCGCCGGATCCCCGCAGCCAGTCCCGAACGCTTCCGTGGCGTGAGAATCTTCGACATCTCCGACATCAAAAACCCGAAGCAGGTGGCCGCCGTGCAGACCTGCCGCGGTTCGCACACTCACACCCTCGTCCTCGACCCGAACGATAAAGACAATGTCTACATCTACGTCTCCGGCACCTCGTTCGTCCGCCAGAAGGAAGAGCTAGCCGGCTGCTCCGGCGAAGCCCCGGACAAAGACCCTAACACCTCGCTCTTCCGCATCGACGTAATCAAGGTTCCCCTCGCCGCGCCCCAGCAGGCTGCGATCGTATCAAGCCCCAGAGTATTCATGGATGCCCGCACCGGAGCTCTCAACGGCCTCAACAACGGAGGCAGCCACGGCAAGGATGAAGAGAAGCCCAAAGACACTAATCAATGCCACGACATCACCGTCTATTCGGCCATCGGGCTTGCAGCCGGCGCATGCTCCGGCAACGGAATCCTGCTCAACATCAAAGACCCCGTCCATCCCAAGCGCGTCGATGCGGTGAACGATCCCAACTACTCCTACTGGCACTCGGCGTCATTCTCCAACGACGGCGCCAAGGTGGTCTTCACCGACGAATGGGGCGGTGGCCTCGGGGCGCGCTGCCGTGCCAACGACCCCAACAAATGGGGAGCCGACGCGATCTTCAACCTCAAAGACGACAAGCTCTCGCTGGCCAGCTACTACAAGATGCCCGCCGCCCAGTCGGACACCGAAAACTGCGTCGCCCACAACGGCTCGCTCGTCCCAGTCCCCGGGCGCGACATCGAGGTCCAAGCCTGGTATCAGGGCGGCGTCTCCGTCATGGACTTCACCGACCCGGCCCATCCCTTCGAGATCGCCTACTTCGATCGCGGCGCCATCGACCCCAAATCGCTCGTCCTCGGCGGCGAATGGTCCGCCTACTGGTACAACGGCTACATCTACGGCTCTGAGATCGCCCGCGGGCTCGACGTCTTCAAGCTGACGCCGACCACATTCCTCACCCAGAACGAAATCGACGCCGCCAACCTCGTGAAGGTCAACGAACTCAACGTGCAGAACCAGCAGCAGATCACCTGGCCCGCTCAGCTGACCGTCGCTCAAGCCTACGTCGATCAACTGGAACGCTCGCAAGCTCTGTCGTCGGGCCAGATTTCATCACTCAGGAAGCAGATCACCCGCACCCAGAAATCCAACCTCGGCGCAAAGGATTTGGCCAAGCTCCAGAAGATGTCCGCATCGGTTGAAAAGCAGGCCTCGTCGGCAAAGAGCTCGGCCGATGCCAAGCGCCTGACCGCGCTCGCAGCCATACTCGAACATCCAACAGCCTAGCGCTTTCCGCAACCACAACCCAGGCCTTGCCAGGCAAAGCCGCCGGCAAGGCCTTTTTCTTTGCAGAAAATCGACCCTAGACGTGGTGGCTGATCGAAAGAACATTCCCATCGGGATCCTTGAACCAAGCCACCTGATCTCCGTCGGGCGCAGTCCAAATCCCCAGTTCCTTGTCCGCGACGAATCCATACTTCTCCGTCGCCACCTCACGACCGCTGAGCCACAACACGGTGGCTCGGATGTCCTCCACTTCCCACCCTAGAACGGTTCCTTGGGCCGGCGTGAAATTCTCCGCCTTTGTGATCCGGATCATGTTCTCCCCGCACCGCACCGCCAGTGCAAACTGATCGAGACTAATAACCTCGAAGCCAAGCTTGCCTTCGTAGAAGGCGCGCGCCTTCTCATAATCGGTAGTCGTAAGGAATCCAACCAGCTTGCTACTCGTCAACATGCCGCCTCCAACTTTGCTTCTCTACAAATAGCAGTTGTTTCGCACGTTGACTTCCGCTATCGTGACAATAAATGTCGCGAACGCGCCACTCATTTCTCTTCGATGAAAATGGCCGCCGCATCGCGGAGATGGCCGGAGGTTCCTGGGATTTTGCCCACGGCCACGTAATCAGGCAGCATTCCCACCTTGAACACCAATTGCTCTTCGCGTCGGAAGGCGCAATGACCGTGGAGACAACCGAAGGCATTTGGGTCGTGCCGCCGTTGCGCGCAGTCTGGATACCTGCCGGAATCGTACATGGAGTTTTCATGTCCGGCCGGGTATCGATGAGAACCCTTTACTTCTCGCCAACACTCTGCCGCACTCTTCCTCGGCGATGTCTGGTGATCAATATCTCCTCGCTCTTGAGAGAGCTCATCCTTCACGCATGCCGGCTCTCAAAACTGCGCAGGCGCGTGTCTAAAGAGCGACACGTTATCGAACTGGTCCTCGATCAATTGCGGCTCGTCGAGTCGGTTCCCGTTCAGCTGCCCCACCCGCGTGACTCTCGCGCAAGGAAGCTCGCCGATATATTGCGCGCGAATCCACGCGACCAACGACCGCTCGAAGACCTATCCATGAAATGCGGCGCCAGCAAGAGAACGATGCAGCGTCTCTTCGCCGAGGAGAGTGGGATGTCGTTCAGTCGATGGCGGCAACGGGCACGGCTTGTCCACGCGATGCAGAGCCTGGCCGCGGGACAATCGGTGACCAATGCCGCGCTCGACGCTGGCTACAGTACAACCAGCGCATTTATCTCGATGTTCCGTAAGCAGCTCGGAACCACGCCAACCCGTTATCTGGCAACAGCGGGTTAGGACAATAATATAGTTGGCAAAAACGAGGGCTGGGAAAGGGCCTGAGAGGTTAGTCTCGATCCACGCCGGGCTGAACTGCTGTGCAATCTCCCGTTTTGTGATCTTCAATCTGGAATCGAAGGAATTCGTGAAGCGCATCAAGCGCGGGCTTATTGTCTGCGGCAATCAAGAGACGTGCTCCGCGTGGTGTTTCTTCAAACTTCCAATGAAGTTGGTCTTTTAGCTGGGTCATCACTGCTGTTCCGGGAACATTCCGGCCATGCACTAGCATTGGAGCATTAAAGTTCCCATCCGCAAACATCTGGGCGATGTGGTGGAAGTGAGTCCGAATTTGATCGCGGCTATCGATGTCTTGGGCGTCATTGGCCCGCACATCGATCACACCGCCGTCATACGTGAGCTCAAAATGATGGGTAGTCTTCTCCTGCGAAAACCCCATCACATGCTCTCCACGGCTGTTCATGTCGGAGTGTTGGTGGGGATCACCCGCCTGACCGAAGACTGTAGACGCAGATAGTCCGAGGCACATCATCACCAGTAGAGAAATACGAGGGGACTTCATATTGCTCTCTCCCTTTGCTTTTTCTATCTCACTTACAGTTTACCGCGAATGGCAGAATCTGAAGCTACGGAACGGGTAGGATAACTACAAAGGCTCCACCACTGGTAGATATCAGCGCATAACTTCTAGAACATGTGAATTGCCTCGCATTTACATCTTGCCCCGGCAATGAGAAACACTTGACCAAGGGAGCCATTCGGTCATCCCATCGAAACAACTTGCTGCACCGCACGATGCGCCTCGGTGATCGAGGCACGATGGTCCATAATCCCCGATAGATCGGAGTTCGCAAATGCGATCCGTCCAAACGGATGTCGCCGCATCAGCTCCGCAGGCGCCGGCTTCCCATCCTTGCCAAAGAAGAAACCAGGCTGCGGAGCAAGATAAGCATGCCCCCACCGATTCAGAATGATCCCGGCAATCTCGCGGCGGCAATCGAATCCCTGTTTGCCAAACATGTTCCCGAAAAGATCGCGCAGCTGTTTCTCATAGGCGCTGAACGGAGTCGTCATCATCTGATACCGTCCGGTGTTCACCTGCTCGGCAAGCGAAAGCCCCGGGTTGGCATAGAGAATCTTCAGCGTGAGCACCGTAGGGCTATCAGGTGAAAGCGTAGCCGCGCCCCCACCAAATGTCGCCACCCGGCGCACGGCCATGTAGTTGCCGATGCCACCCCCGAACCACTGGCACTGGCTGATGCCCATCTTTGCGAGAAAGCGCCAGTTGCGCACCGCAACATTGGCCATCACGCACGGAGCACGGAAAAACTGAGCATAGGCATGGCGGTAGGCAGTTGGAAGATCGCGAACAATCGAGTTGATCGTCCAGTTGCCGTTGGCAAGCACAACCGAGCGCGCCCGCACCCGATACAGCCGGCCTTGGTTGAGATAGACAATATTCACGTGTGGCGAGCGTGCTGGCTGTCCGTCATGCGCGATCGAAATCACCGTCGAGCGCAAACGAATCCGCGTCGGCTGCTGCGGCCGATCCAGCGCAGAGAAGTTCACCCGCGACTGGCAGATGCCCGTCATAGTTGCCGGCCCCGGAATCGCATCCGGCTGCAGCGCCTTCACGATATGCCGCGCCACGCCCGTATTCCCGCCCGGAAACATCTGCGGGCCCAGCTGTTTCTCCCACGGAAAAAGCAGATCGGGAGCGTAATCCGAATACGCCGACAGCGCATCCGCGCCGATCCCCGAGCCTCCTCCAGTCACCGGAGACAAATAGCACCGAATCGTGTCCCTGCTCAGCCCATGACGCGCCATCAGATCGTCTTCCAGCGTGATCGAGTCGAGCTGCCGTGATATCGCATCGCCATGCAGGCGAGGTTTCGGGCGATGGTCCGGAACGTTCTGCATTGCCAGCAGTTCTCGCTTGGCCTCCGCAGAAATCGGAGCGCCCTCCAGCTTCTTCCCCCATGGATCGGTCAGCCATGTGCCCTCCCCGCGTCCATTCTCCGCGGGCCCATTCTCCGAGGCCCCATTCTCCGCGGCAAAGAAGAATCCAAGGTTGCTCCCATCATCCGTGTAAGGCGTCACGCCCGTGGCAATAGCGCTTGAGTTCTGCTGATATTGAAACTGTCGCGGATCGATACCGACCGAATCGTAAAAACCCCGAAGAAAGCTCCCCGGCATCGGCTGAAACCACATCGCCGAACCCTGGCTCGCAATCAACCGTTGCCCGTCCACGTTAAACTCGTTGCGCTTCGCCTCCCCGCCAAAGATTGGATGGTTTTCCAGCACCAGGCAGGACTTCTTCGCGACCGTCTCCCGCTGATAAAAAAGCGCCGCCGAGAGTCCACTGATCCCGCCTCCCACAACCACTAAGTCGTAGATTTCGCCAGTCTCCTGAATCGAAGCGGCCGTTCTTGATGCCGCTGCCGTGTCAAAGACATGGTCGCGAATCGCGTGGCCATCGGACATCACTTGGTGCGTGTTGCCGTTCGAGTCGGCATAGTCCCCAATACCCGCAGGGCCATTCCAGTCCTCAGCAGCCATTAATTGAAACGGGCACGCGGCAGAGACCAGCGCAGCCCCGGAAGCCAGCAATGTGCCATTCAGAAAATCTCTGCGGGTAATCCTCTCAGGCTCGGGCATCTCGAATAGAACTCAGCATAGAACGGAACCCTCCTCCGCGCATATCTTCCCAATAGGAGGGATTCCCCCCTTTGCGTGTCGCGGGTGCCCCACGTATGGTAAGAATGGCACGCAAGCGGCGGCCGGACTGGCAAGTCGCATCGCCAAAGCATCGCAACTAAAACGGTCTACTCAACGTGGGCATTGCTACCAGCATCCGGTCTGCCTTCAGCCGGGAAAATCTCATCTCCGTGCGCTCCGCCGTCCTCGCTAACTCGCTCGAGGCGCTTACTCTCTTTTGGCTCACCGCCTTTTTCCTTTTTTATGGACTTGTTCCCGTTTTCGGCGGCGCCGCCCTGGGCCTCGTCGGAGCCGACGAACCCCGCTACGCTCAAGTCGCCCGCGAAATGCTCGCCCGCAACGACTTTGTCACCCCAATCCTCTACGGCAAGCCGTGGCTCGAAAAGCCAGCCCTCTATTACTGGCGCGCCATGTTCTCGTTCCGCGAATTCGGCATCCACGACTGGTCCGCCCGCCTGCCCTCCGCCAGCTTTGCCTTCACCCTGATCGTCCTCATCTACCTGCACATGCGACGATTCCGTCCCGGAGGCCAGCTCGACGCGGCCCTCATCACCGCCTCCTGCGCCGGAATCATCGCCTTTTCCAGAGGTGCATCCACCGACATGCAGCTGGCCGCGCCATTCTGCATCGGCATGCTCGGCTGGTACGCCTGGTACGAAACCGACAGCAAATTCTGGCTCTTCGACCTCTATTTCTTCGTCGGCGCAGCAACCCTCGCCAAAGGTCCGATCGCGCCATTTATGGCGATAGCGATCATTCTCAGTTTCACCGCACTGCGCCGCGAATGGTCATTGCTGCGTCGCAGCATCTGGATTCCCGGCATCATCCTCTATTTCGCTATGGTCCTGCCCTGGTTCATCGCCGTCCAGCGGCGCAACCCGGTCTTTCTCCGCGTCTTCTTCCTCCAGCACAACCTCGAACGCTTCGCCACCGACCTCTACAAGCACGAACAAGGCGCTTGGTATTACATCCCGGTTATGCTGCTCGGCCTCACACCCTGGGCGGTCATCGCCGTCGCCGCGTTGGTTGACGCCGTGCAGCACTCCTTCGCCGAGTGGCGCGCCCGCCGCGCAAAAGTCCGATACATCGGCCACCACCGGGCCGGCGACGCCTTCCCCGAATTCCTCGTCCTCTGGGCACTCTTCCCTATCGTTTTCTTCTCCTTCTCGAAATCGAAACTCCCCGGCTACGTCCTTCCCTCCATACCCGCGCTCACCATCCTCGCCGGCGACTATCTCAACCGAAAAAGACAGCAAGGCATCCAGCCATGGCTCCTCGTCACCCATGCCGTGCTCACCGGAGTCCTCTCTGCAGCCGTCCTCCTTCTCCCTCGATATCTTCAGAATCCCGGTGTTCTCCCCCCCACCAAAGCCATCGCCGCCGCCAGCATCACCGGTATCGGTGCCACCATCCTCATCCTCGTCGTCGTCGCCCGCTTCGGAATCAAGCGCCTCCGCATCGCCACGCTCGTACCCATCGTCATGCTGCTCTTTTTCTTGCTCGGCGTCGGCCCGTTCTTCGGAATCGGCCCCGTGCCCGGCTCCAAGGCCATCGCCGAAATCATCGACGAAACCTATTCCGCCCGCCCCCTGTATCACATACTCAAGGCCTTTCTTAGGCCGGGCGAAACCCTGGCCGTCTACCGGGTCAAGCGCGACATGGAGTACGGCCTCTCTTTTTATCGCGAGAAACAAGTTACGAATTACGAGGAAAACGGAACCACCACAATCCCCGACGAGCAACATATACTGGTCGTGCGTGGGTCTTACGCTGGCGATCTGCGTCACTTACTGATAGGCCGTAGATACGAACCGCTATTTACTTACCCGGCACAGGGTCTGATCGTTTATTCCGTCTCCGCCCGAGACAAATAGGGACCGGTACAGTTAGATTGGGCTTCTGCCCCCAGGGGACGCTCCGAACTGCGTCGTCCCAACGCATTTCGGCAAGTTATGACACCGGCGCTCCAGTTCGAGATCCTCGACCTTCGCCATTTCTCGGCGAACTCGCTCCGGCCCGTCCTCGATTCCGAAGTCAAGCTCTGGAACGAGCGCCTGCAATGGGACTACCGCGCCTCCGCAGACCTTCTCCTCCAGTACCTCGACTCTCGCGTCCTTCCCGGCTACGTCGCCATCGAAGACGGTCGCGTCTCCGGCTACGTCTTCTGTATATACGAGGAAAATAAGGCTGTTATCGGGGATGCATTTGCCATCCCCGGCCGCGGCGCCTACTCCGCCAGCGAGGTCGAACTCCGCCTCCTCGACCACATCATCGAGCTCCTCACCAACTCTCCCGGCATCGAACGTATCGAGTCGCAGCTGATCCTGCACCGCCACGGGACCCACGGCGCGGTCTTCACTCGCGCCGGATTCCAGATCTTCCCCCGCCTCTTCATGGAGCGCGACCTCACCCCATCCTTCTCCAGCCTCTGGCAGTCCGACCTGCTCAACCCAAACCCGCCCAAGCCGCTTCCTCCGGGAATGGAGATCCGCACCTGGCGCGACGAAGACTTCACCCCCGCCGGCCGCCTCATCGCCGCCTCTTACGAAGGCCACATCGACAGCCATATCAACGACCAATACCGCTCCACTGCCGGCTCGCTCCGCTTTCTCCACAACGTCGTCCGCTTTCCCGGATGCGGCACCTTCGACCCCGCCGCCTCCAAGGTCATCGTCAAGACCGGCTCCAAGGAACTCGTCGCGCTCGTCCTCTGCTCCCGCGTGCGCAACGACACCGCCCACATCACCCAGATCTGCGCGGCTGAAGAATACCGCAGCCTCGGCCTCGGCACCCTGCTGCTCAAAGCCAGCGCCGCCGAACTCCGCAAACGCCGCTATACCACCCTCACCCTCACAGTTACCGAAGGCAACACCGAAGCCGTCTCCCTCTACCAAACCCAGGCTTTCAACATCAAACACACTTTCGACGCCATGGTCTGGAATCGGAGCGACAGCTGACTAAGGAAGAGGTCCTGAAATAGGGCCATCCGAAGGTAGAGACCCATGTGGAAGAAGGTTCTGGTCGCGATAGCGGTATTGATATCGGCGATCTGGGCACTATCTCTCCCGGCCCTGGCACTCATTCTGTGGAGTCGGCACAGGATAGCGGACTCATTGTCGAGTAGGATGTTCGTGCTCTTTTTTCTTTACTTGGCCATAACTGTATCTGCCGCAATCGGTATAGGCATCTCTCGCAAAGCTTACAGGTAGCTCATTTTGCCCACCATATTTATTGCTCTAATTACGACGCGCACGGCAGGACGCTACGTCGTCTCCACGCGATCAGGATCGCGCGGCAACGCCGATGCCAGAACGAGGGCCGTTCCGGCATAAAGCAATGTGTCAAAAACGTAATTGATCGCCTCCATGATCTCCGGCGTTGTTCCGCCATGGGCGAGGATCCAGATTGGCACATATAGGAACACAGTAATCACGGTCATTAACGCGCCAATCGAGATTGCGGCTATTCGCGACCTTTTGTTCAGGACCAGCCCGATCCCAGCGGCCAGTAGGATTGCTCCCGTAAGGTATCCCCATAGCCTCGGGAGCGGAACCCACGACGGCGTCATCTTCTCCAAAGGAAATCCAGGCGCTGACTCTGGATGAAAGAAGAAGACCGCGCCAAAGAAGATGGCAGCAACCCCAATGACGACGCGCCCAATAAGAATCATCCATCTCGATAGTTGCGGCGAAGAGTCGCGGCTATGCAGTCCGGCAAGCGCCCACGCGCCTGCCCCAAAAGAGAGATCTCGTAGCACTATGGTCCACGCCAATCGATTACTCGGCTCCGCGAGCGCATTCGGTATATGCATCATGCAGACAAACAAAAAGAACATCAATCCAAGCAAGGTGGACGACAAGCGTACATACTTCCTCAGCGTAAGACTGGCCGCTGCCGCGAACAGCGCGCACCCAACAAAACACGCCCAGAATAAATGCCACGGCATCCACGACGGGACCTGATCCGAGACTCGCATCGGCCCGCCAAAATGTTCAGGCGCGAATACCCCCAGCGAAACCGCAATGAAGATACAACCCCAGACGATAAGCCGGTCCCAGCCGCGGGCCGCACCGATCTCCTTTCGTTGGATAAATACTCCAGCGGCAAGATAGACAAGCCCGGCAAGGCACATCCAGAAATTGATTGATGAAAACATCAGCCCCCGCGCTTAGTCGAGCCCCATCTACTCAACAAACAGGCCGCCGGCGCCGATCCAGAACTCCGCAAGAAGTTTAAGGTTCTTCTTATAAGTACGCGTCACCCTGTATTCCCGTCTGCCCTTCATCCGCAGGCCATATTCTCCCGAGGAGTATGGCTTGATCTCCTCCACCAACCTGCTATTCACCAGCACCGAGCGATGGATCCGAATAAACCCATGCGGCTCGAGCTTCTCCGCCACTGCCGTTATCGACTCACGCAGAGGATACGAAGTCGACTCGCGCTGCAGCAGGACATAATTCCCATCCGCCTGCACGCTAACCACGTCGCCAAGATTGATAAAGAGAATGCTTCCCTTTACTTTAATCGCGACCCGGGGAGACTCCCGCCTTGCAACTGCCTGCAACCTCGGAAGAGCTTCCAGCAACCGCGTCGAGTGCTCTTCGCGAATCGCGGGGGAAATCGGGGGGAAACTAGTGTGTATTGAGAGACTCATGGCAAGCTCCTTTTATCGATCGTCCATCCAGCATGCGGAGACCCGCTTGTTCATAGAATGCCTCCATAAATGGTCGGAGACAATAGCCACTTTACGCGATTTGAGCCTCACCACTTCGATCCTCCGAAGGCCCCTCGGTAGACGATAGGATGCGGGTCGCGAGAGATCGGTTGATCGAAGCCTTTAGCCCGGGCCTTCGATATTCACCAAGCAAATTGTCATCCTGAGCAGCCGTAGACGAAGTGATGCCGGTACCCATGTCCCGCGTTTCCGGGAACGAAGCCTGATAACATACGTTGATATCAACATTATTAAGCGAGTGTCAAGCTCGCGAACGTTCACGCTTTCACCACACCACCCCGGTTTAAACTCAATACCACATGACCAACCCCAGCAAAGTCACCAAAAGCCGATTCGAATTCGAAGAAAACGGCGAAACCGCCTGGCTCGAATTCGACCGCGACGACCAGGGATGGATGACCCTCTGGCACACCGAAGTCCCGCCATCCCTCCGCGGCCACGGAATCGCCGCCACCCTCGCCCGCACCGCCCTCGAATACGCCCGCGACGAGAACCTCAAAGTTGACGTCATCTGCCCCCTCGTCGCCAACTACATTCAAAAGAACACAGAGTTCAACCACCTCGTCATCAAGAAACGCTAAGCCGCACGTCGATATGAGCGGGTGCGCCACCACCCCACCGAAATGGAAACATGAAATACGGAGTAAAACTACTCCGCCGCGCTTGGCTCACGAAAGAAGGCGTTCTCAATACCGCGACCACCAAGGAATTCCAAAAGCGTGACCGACGAGACCTTCGAGCAGTCGCGAACAGACGCTCAATAGCCACGATCACCCCGCTAGGTACGCGCCCTAATTAGGGCTTTAATTACGCAGACTCATCAACTCTGGTATCCTTGCCTCGTGCCGGGAATATCGGCACTGGAGCGGGCGAAGGCGATCTGCGTGGCTCTCGAAATGGGGGCCGCGTATGATGGCGTATCCCCTAGTAGAGGCGCAGGAAATGAGTGAATTGGACATCCGCGCGTTAGAGGCCAACTTCGCCGCATGGAAGGCGGAACGTGCGCCTTCTATGGCAGAGGATAAAGCGTTTGAATGCTACGCCGTCGATCAGGTGCTCAAGGATAGAGACCTATCCGACGAAGAGATCGCATCAGGAAACTTGGGCGGTGGCGATGATGGCGGAGTGGATGCCATGTATTTCTTTGTTGGCGAACAACTTGTCCGTGATGAGGCCACTCAGTATCCTCCGTCTGAATCAGTCGAATTGGTCTTGCTACAGGCAACTAGAGACAATGGATTTCAAGAGGGCCGCGTAGATAAGTTCCAAATATTCTGCCGAGACCTTTTCGACTACTCGAAGCCGGTTGACTCTCTTACCTATCTGAACTCGATGGTTCGGGACGCCATCAGTCTTTTCCGTACCCAGTATGACCGCGTCTTGGGTACGAACCATTCGCTACGCATCAGTTTTCAATACGCCTGTAAAGCGATCAAAGACCCATCGCCAAATGACAAGGTAGTGAATCGCGCGGCAAATCTAAAGGCGTTCGTTCGCTCCAAACTGTCTGATGCGGAGGTAGAAGTCAATTGGTGGACAGGCCATCGCTTATTGAAAGCGGCGCGGCGGAATCCATCTACAAAGGTGGTAATCCCGGTTACAAACTACTTCACAACCGAAGATTCGGGCATCGTATGCCTCGTGAAACTTACGGACTATGCAGATCACCTGCTGGTTGGTGAAGCAGGTAAGCTCAACACCCGAATTTTCGAGCCAAACGTCCGGGATTATGCCGGTGCTCGGAACTCAGTAAACGAGGAGATTAGGGACACTCTAAAGGAAATCGACTTCAAGGAAGATTTCTGGTGGCTAAACAACGGAATCACCATACTTGCCTCTTCGTGCTCCCTCGCGGGAAACAAGATCACCATAGGAAATCCAGAGGTTGTCAACGGCCTTCAGACATCCTACGAGATTTTTGGTCAGCGTCCGCTACCGGGGGATACTCGGTCTCTGTTGATGCGCGTGATCGTGCCAGCAGATGAGCGCAGTCGGATGCGTATTACCAAGGCTACGAACAATCAGACCCCAGTCAAGGAAATGTCTCTGAAGGCGAACGACAGAATTCATCTGGACATCGAAGACAGGCTAAAGCTGTATGGCCTCTTTTATGACCGAAAGAAGGGAGAGTACAGACGACTTCGCAAGCCCATCCCCCAGATCATCGGGCCTGACACGTTGGCTCAAGCTGTAATTGCCATTGCACTTCAGAAGCCGGATGAGGCCCGTGCGCGTCCTTCGACGTTCGTCAGTAATAACTATGACCATATTTTTGACGACAACTACGATAAAGACTTGTATGCCGCTTGCATTCTCATGGACAGGCAGGTCGATGCGTACATGGAGCAGGAAGCCCTAACGGGAGATGAAAAGCGTGACCTACGTTTTTACATCGGAACGATTCTTTGCTCTCTCCTCGCTAACAAGAGTCATCCCACGTCGCAAGAGATTTCAGTGCTGGCTAAGACCTGCGTAGTTCCAATCGGCATTCCGCTCCTGGAAACGGCGGCGGACATGGCAATTACGGCGTACAAGAAACAGGGTGCTACTGATAAAGCGGCCAAGAGTACCGCCATGAGAACAGAAGTGATTGCGGCGCTAGAAGCCAAACTCGGCAAATGATGAGGGAAAAATGAAGCATTCCGAGGAGTACGAACGATTCACGGCCCTTGTAGATCGCGTGATCGCGGTTCCACACAACGTAATAAAACAGCGCGTGGAAGAGCGTCGTAGGCAGGTTGCCAGCAACCCGAATCGACGCGGCCCGAAGCCAAAACAGAAAGCAGTCAAGCCTTCCGCTTTGGCCCCCGAAGCAACCGACCAACAACACTAATTGATCGCTGGTAATTTATCCACCTTGCCGGTGACTTCAGCCCAAGTTAAACGCTTGCCAACAATCTGTCGGACTGCCAGATCAAAGCGGTCACTGTCATTCATATCCTTCCGGTTGTTATAGCGGAAGGCTTGTTCATCAAGGTAGCGGAATAGATGAAACGGCTCGACACTTACGTAGGTTCCGCTGATGCCGCGCTTCAGCAGACTCCAGTAGTTCTCCAAGCCGTTCGTGTGAACCTGTCCATCAACGTACTTGACGGCATGGTTGACGATCTTGTGCATGTACTCGCCAGCGAGTCCGGTATAGGCCGGGAGTTCGTCAGTGTAGAGCGCGGAACCAACGGTGACATGCTCCTTTACTTCCGCTTGCAACAGTTCACGCTTGCGGCTAGCAACTGCCTTCGTGCGAACCTTGCCGCCCCGCTCCAGAAGTCCCATGACCATAGCCTTATCCTTGCCGCCAGTCCCAGTGATACGCCGCTGACGCTTGGAGAGGTGCATATTCCGCGCCTTGCCGCCAATGAAGGTTTCGTCAACCTCAACCTCACCGCACAGCTTGCCGCCGTCCTCGCCTTGCATCGCCAAACGGATGCGCTGGAGCATGAACCATGCGGCCTTTTGGCTGACGCCAGTGTCACGGTGAATCTCATAACTGGACACGCCGTTCTTGCAGTTCGCCAGCATCCACATCGCAAGCAACCACTTATCAAGGCTGATCGGAGAGTCCTCAAAGATCGTTCCGACCTTAACCGAGAATTGAGACTTCGGGTGGCGAGTCTTGCATTGCCACACGCGACGCGCCGGAATATAGGACACGTCCATCCGCAGACATGTTGGACACATAACTCCAGCAGGCCAGCGCCGTGCTACAAGGTAGCTGACGCAGTTATCCGGGTTTGCGAAGTAGACGTTAGCTTCAAGAAGAGTGCGCGGTTCGGTTGCCATGAACTAAGCATAGGTGGAAATTTCTGATGAGTCAAGGTAATTATTGCCCTAATTAGGACGGCACCCCCTCGAACGGCGGTTTTCATCCTCGCAAGATTCTGTTCAAAATAGCTTTCGCCAAGGCCGCGCTATCCGCCACCACTGACAGCGCCCGTGGAGACTCGACACCGATACGATCATCCCGCACCAACCTCACCGCCGCAATGATCGAAGCACAAATCGGCAGCGTCGAACTAAAGCGGTCCCTGGTCCACTCCCCCTCCCTCGCATTTGCCCGCTTCATCTCCCCCATACTGACCGCACCGGCTTCTTCATAAACAAATAGGACAGCCTGCCCGCGAAGACCTCAGAGGGCAGATATTGCCTGTGCTCCCCACACAGGGGACACTTGGCAGCTACTGGCTGAGAGGGAACAGTCTCGCACGGGGCCGGGATGTTCTCTCGGCAGCCTTTGCAGCAAATCACGAAATTATGCCGGACTGAGGGTGACTGGAACATTCAGCCATCTTAGGCGAACAAAAGGCGAAATAATGCTATCGGGGTAATACGATCCCCAGTGGAAGGAAATTGGCCATAGACGATATGCCGGCAAGCCGAGCCCACGCAGAAGCCAAAACTGGGCGCGCTGAAAGATGCGCCCCGCCTATCACTCACGCGGCTGCGTCTCCGGATGTTCCCTATTCCCTATGCTTCAGGCCGCTTCCGCTTTGTCTTTATCGGGTTCGGCCGCATCGGACGACGCTAAGGAGCTATTTCTATAGAAGTAGCTAAGGTCGGGGAAGAATGTGGAACTGCCATCGGAGAAATGAAATAGCAGTCCACCGTCCTTTCGTTCGTAGGAAACAGGGCGGATTCTTTTGCCATATCCATCCATGGCGAAATTATTTTCAAATCTTTCAGTCAAAAGTCTGTCGTTGACCCGACACTAAAAGTCGCCAATTTCACACGATTTTCACAGATTCAAGTGCTTGTCCTGTCACGCAAAAAAAAGGTGCGATGCGAGGACTGGCGGAGAGCCATAAAAATCCAAACTGTCTCAACCAAAGGGTTCACCCAGATTCTGTCAATAGCCCTGGCGGAAAATACTTTGCAACCCCCTCATTCCATTGACCAGAAAGTTGCTCCGACTTGGCGTGGTGAAAGGGTCCAGCTTGGTACAATGGAAATAGAGAGCTAAAAGGAAAAGGGCGGCCCAAGAGCCGCCCTTTTTACTCGCCCCTTTGAAAGGGCCGCAAGCGAAGCGGGTGTCTCACATCTCGCCTCTGAGATGTGGGATCAGCCCCAAAATGCCCGCAAGTCCTTTGCTGTCAAAACTCTGCAAGCAAGCCGTTTAGGATGACGACTTTGCAGGTTGACTAGACAACTTAACCTGAACAAAACAAACGGCTTCCTTACAGAGACGGGGGGGTGGGGGGTCACTGGACCGCTCCCACCACCGGAAGCACCACCCCCGACGGGTGCGCCTCATCGGAAAGGATCGTCACCGTCGCCCTCTGGTAGTCCTCCGGCTTCGCCGTCATGATGTTCGGAACGAACGTCTGCGGATTCCGGTCATAGAGCGGAAACCAACTGCTCTGCACCTCGACCATGACCCTGTGGCCTTTCTTGAAGACATGGTCGACGGCATGAAGGCTGTACTTGAACTCATGCGCCTCGCCCGGCGTCAGCGCAGCCGGCTTCTCATAAGAACCCAGATAGCGCCCGCGGAAGATCTCCTCGTTGGTCATCAGCTGGTAGCCGTGCATCGCCGGGTCGGCGTCGTCCTCCGGATATTCGTCGATCAGCTTCACGACCATGTCTCCATCGCCGCCCGTGGATGAGACAAAGATGTCCGCGATCACATCGCCAGTCAAGGTCAGGTCATGGTCGAGTGGCATCGTCCACACCGCAACGTCCTTGCGTCCGGTCACGAACCGCTGGTCTTCGGTCATCCATAGGTACCAGTGCGATCCAGGCCCGTATGTAGGCTGGATCGGCCGGTGACGGTACGGCACCGGATCGCTCGGGTCGGCCACATAGGACACCTTGGCCGGAGCAGCGGCAGCGTGCCAGCTCAGCTTCTTGTCACCGACAAGGTAGAGTTTGGTCGGCTTCGCCTCCGCCGGAGGAAAGTGCGCATACCGCTTCCACGTGTTGGAACCGGTCTGAAAGCTCGCCGTGTCCTCGAGGTCGAACCCCGGCTCATCCTTAAGATAGTGTGCGAAAAACGGAGCCTCGATCTGCGCGCGAAACTCCCTGCCGATCGGTTCTCCGTACTGAATCGCGCCCAGGTGCCGGTTGGTCTACTTAACTCATCACCACATCGCTCGGGTCGGCCACATAGGACACCTTGGCCGGAGCAGCGGCAGCGTGCCAGCTCAGCTTCTTGTCACCGACAAGGTAGAGTTTGGTCGGCTTCGCCTCCGCCGGAGGAAAGTGCGCATACCGCTTCCACGTGTTGGAACCGGTCTGAAAGCTCGCCGTGTCCTCGAGGTCGAACCCCGGCTCATCCTTAAGATAGTGTGCGAAAAACGGAGCCTCGATCTGCGCGCGAAACTCCCTGCCGATCGGTTCTCCGTACTGAATCGCGCCCAGGTGCCGGGTGGTCTGCGCCCACGAACCATGCCGCCACGGCCCCAGCACCAGAAAGTTCTCGTGGTTGGAGTCATGCGGTTCTAGCGTCTCATACTCCTCCTGCGGCCCCCACATGTCCTCCTGGTCGTAATACCCGCCGACGGAAAGTACGGGAACTGCAACCGTAGTCAGGTGATGCTCGACCCCGCGCGAAGACCAGACTTGGTCATACGCCGGATGGTCCAGAAACAGCTTCCAGGTCGGCAAAATCCCGCCCGAAGCGGTATGCGCGCCCGAACGGTTCACATCCTCGGCAAACGACCCCCGCTTCAGGAAGTAGTCATACCCATCGATGCCCTTGCCGTAGTCGACGTCCGTTATCTCCTTGCTCGACTCCAGACCAAGCGCATAGTCGTATCCATAAGTCTGGCGAAACGCTCCATTGTGGAAGAAATCGTCCCCCATCCAGACATCGATCATCGGTGCCTGCGGAGAAACGGCCTTCACCGCCGGATGCGGATCGATCCCCGCCATCATCGTCAGAAACCCCGGATAGCTCGTCCCCACCACGCCAACTCGCCCATTGTTCCCCGCAACATTCTTGAGCAGCCAGGCAACGGTGTCATAAGCGTCGGTACTCTCATCGACCGCCTTCGGATCGCGGTGATCGGCCAGCGGCCGCATCATCACAAACTCACCCTCAGACTTGAACCGCCCGCGAATGTCCTCCGCGACATAGATGTATAGCGCCCGCGCCAGTTCCGGACGGCCGGCGAAGAAGCTGGCCATGGTCGTGCCATCCACGCCATACGGAGTGCGGTCCATCAGGAAGGGCAACGGCCCCGGCGGATCTACCGGCTTCAGAATGATGGCGTGAAGCTTCACCCCATCACGCACCGGAATCATCACCTCCTGCCGGTCATAGGCTGGGAACGCGTGATGCACGGCGTCGCCCGTCCGCTGCGAGGTAATCTTGTCCGGATCGCCCTCCTCGCTGCGGGTCACAGCGGTGGCATGGCCCGACGCATCTCTCGTAAAGACAAAAGTGGTCTTATATTTGGGAGCCGCGAATTCCTGCGCCGAGATCGCCTCCAACGCCGTCGGAAGACTTCGCTCATTCTCCACAAACAGCTTGCCGTCCTTCGCATAGAAACTGTTCGGCGTGTCCGGATCGGAGGGATTGGTGTATTCACCGGAGACCGCTTCCAATTCAGCGGCCGTGGACTGAAACGCAGAAGCAGCCTGCTGAGCCAAGACCACACTATGTACCGGCGGGAAAACAAGAAGGAAAGCAAGGAGAACTGGCAGGGATTGTTTGCGAGCCAAGCGAATCACCTCAAATCGTAGCCAGATTAGCATGTTGGACCTGCAAGCACTCCACGCTCTCCGTCTATCAAGGGATAGCGTTCTAGCTACTACGCGAAAAACATCTTGCCGAACGCGTGGTCAAAGGAGTACTGTTTTCGCGATTCCTCTTTGCAAGTTGTAATCTGCGGCAAAAGTTTTGTCATCGAACTAAACCGGAATTTCGCCATACAACGACGCACTTGGCGGATTCTTAACGCAGGACTATCCGTCGAGCTATTTCACTTAGTTTTAGCGCAGTCTTTCCGCAAGAAAACTAAATAAGTAGATCGATTTATCGACCACAAAAAGTTCGCAATTCAAATTATCTAGTTTTTGGAGGCTCCAAATGCACGCAGAAAGACGCTTAGGTCTGAAATTGCCCAAGCATGCTCCCTGGCTGTCAACCGCGGCCGTGACGTTACTGATTCTGATCTGTTCCCCTTCGGCATGGGGACAAGCCGTGACTGCAACCCTGCTGGGTACAGTAACCGACAATACCGGCGCGGCGGTTCCAGGCGCGACCGTCACAATCGTGGAGAACGCTACCGCCATCCCCCACACCGGAACCACGAATGAGAGCGGCAACTACACCTTCCCCGATCTTCCGCCAGGCGGCTATTCAGTGAGCGCCGAGGCCAAGGGTTTCAAGAAGGAAGTGCGCTCCGCCGTTGCCGTCATTGTTAACAGCAGCACGCGTATCGACCTGACGCTGCAACCGGGAAGTGTGAGCGAGACGGTCACGGTGACCGGGGCCCCGGCAATTATGCAGACCGACCGCGCCGACGTGAGCGCAAATCTCAGCGCCCAGGTGCTGGGAGACATGCCGCTCACCGTCAATCAGAACTTCCAGAGTCTGCTCACGCTGGTTCCCGGCGTGGGTCCGCCCGTCTTCCAGCATTCGCAGTTTTTTAACGCGGCAAGCTCGATCCAGACCGAGGTCAACGGCCAGCCGCGCGAAGGCAACAGCTACCAGATCGAGGGTGTCGACGACGACGAGCGGACCGGGCTTCTACAGATATTGATCCCTCCCGCACAAGCGATCGAGACGGTCAACGTCTCGACCAGCAACTATGAGGCCGAACTGGGCCGGGCTATTGGCACGGTAAGCAACGTAATCATCAAATCCGGCACCAATTCGTTCCACGGCCAAGCTGTGGAGTTTGCCCAGAACAGCGAGTTTGACGCTCGCGCCTACTTTAATACCGGCGTCGGACACCTGGTCTATAACTACTTCGGCGGCGGTGTCGGCGGCCCGATCATCAAGGACAAGCTCTTCTTCTACGCCGACTATTACCGCTCGCCCGACCACGAGGCCAACTCGAATATCCTGACGATTCCTCCGCCACAGTGGTACACGCCCAACGCCGCCGGTTTCATCGACCTGAGCGGTCCCCTGACCAGCACCGGCAAGGGTCAAATCTACGATCCGACGACCGGCAATCCGGATGGCTCGGGACGCACGCCCTTTCCCGATAATCACATTCCTATCGGCGCCGTGAATCCGGTCTCGCTCAATTTGCTGAAGCTTCTGCCCGCGCCTAACACCAACATCTCGACCAGCACGACCTCCCCAACAAATAACTATTCCATCAATCTGCCCTTCCAAAAGACGACCTATCGGTACGACATCAAGGTCGACTATCAGCTCACCGCGAAAGACCACCTGAGCGGCAGGTACAACGACCAGCACGTCACCGTCTTTCAGGCGCCCGCTTTTGGGCCTGCCGGCGGTGGCCCTGCACAGGGTGCCTTTGCCGGCACAGGCACACAGGGGACCTATAGCACCGGCATCAATTATGACCGGGCTTTCTCCGCTACGCTGCTTACCGAGGCACGCATCGGCGTAGCGCATTATGGCAACAGCGCAACTCCCACCGGCTATGGAACGGACTATGCCACCCAGGCTGGGATCCCAGGTGTCAATATCAGCCAGTTCACCAGTGGACAGGTTGGGATCTTCATGTCCGATTTCACTGGTTCCAGTAATCCTCCGTTGATCGGTTACTCCGCATCGCTGCCGTGGATTCGCGGCGAAACCAACATCGATATCGTCAACCATTGGACCAAGATCATCGGCAACCACACTATCAAATTCGGTGTTGACATTCGCCGAATTCACGACGATCTGCTCCAGGACCAGACCTTTAGTCCGCGTGGGGCCATTACGTTCAGTGAAAACAACACCTCCGAACCTGGCGCTGCTACCAATATCGCCAATGAGATGGCCAGCTTTCTTTTGGATGTGCCATCGCAGGTAGGCCGCGATATCAATACCTATTTCCCCAGATACCGGCAGTGGTGGTTCTTCTCTTTCGTAGGTGACAAATGGCAGGTTACGCCGAAATTGACCCTGGATCTGGGAGTCCGCTGGGAGCTCTATCCTCCGGCAACTCCGGCGAGCGCCGGAGGCTTCTCCAATTACGATCCAACCAACAATACCCTGGTCATCGCCGGCATAGGCGGAAACCCCTCGAATCTCGGGCTGAATAACAGGTTTACCTACTTCGCTCCGCGGGTCGGCTTCGCCTATCGCGCGAGTGAGCAGACTGTGATTCGCGGGGGCTTCGGCATTAGCTACACGCCCTTTGAAGACAATACCTACGCGTACAACTTTCCGGTGCGGGCCAACAACAGCTACCAACAGCTCAACTCGTATCAACCCGCGCTGTTGACCCCTACAGGCCCGCCAGTCACGTTTCAGGGCGGCTTTCCGGCGCCCGTCCCCGTTCCCATCCCCAGCACAGGCATCATCCCTGCCAACACCTCCCAGCTTCTCAACCAGTCCTACGTGTACATTCCAAAGGATTATCACAACCCGTATGTCGAGTCGTGGAACGTTGCGCTCCAACAGTCGTTGCCCAGACAGTTCACGATGACGATCGCTTACGTCGCAAATCACGGCGTGCATATAGGATCTTCCCAGAACATCAACCTGGCCCCTGCCCTTGGGCTGGGCGCGGCCGGTTATCCCGAAAATATCGCCTTCAAGCGCACCGCCGCGACCAACCAGTACTTCCTTGGCTTTTCCTCCAACTATCAATCTCTGCAGCTCCAGCTGAATCGGGCCTTTAGTAACGGCTTGGGTGTAATCACCTCGTTCACCTGGGGTAAAGGCCTCGGCTATCAGACGGGCGATGACGGCGGCCTTCTCTTTTGGCTCGATCAGGGTCACAACTATGCACCTAACGACTTCGATCACCGTCTCAACTTCGAGGAGAGCCTCACTTACGAGCTGCCTTTTGGTCGCGGAAAGCAGTGGCTGAATTCCGGCGTCGCCGCCTCCGTGATCGGCGGATGGAAGATCGGGGCCATCGTGTCCCTATACACCGGTCTGCCTTTCAACGTCACCGCCAACGGAGGGTCCATCAATACCTCCGGAGAGCAACAGATGGCCAACATCACTGGCGGATTTCAGAAAATGCATGGGATCGGGACCTCGCATCCCTGGTTTAACACTGCCAGCTTTTCGCAACCCGTCGGCTGCCCGACGACGGGTGCATGCCCGATCGAATACGGAACCACTATCGGCAATGTCGCCAGAAACGCTTATTACGGTCCCGGATATATTCAGGACAACCTCTCGTTCTTTAAGAGCTTTACCATTTGGCGGGAAACCTCTCTGGAAACCCGTTTTGACGCCTATCAACTGAGCAACAGCCCACAGTTCAACAGCCCCTCAAACTCGATCACCAGCACCACCTTCGGGCACGTCACAAGCACGATCGGAAGCGGCACGGGAATCAATGGGATCGGCGGAGGCCGTTCACTGCAGCTCGGACTCACCTATCGCTTCTAAACACGAGCCGGCACACGGCTCGCCGGCGAAATGCAAGAAGGCAGCCACTCTGCGGTGGCTGCCCTTTGTTTTGTCCTGAAGGTCGATATCCGTTCAGGCCGGCGATGCGAGAATCCGACGAATCAACCCCGGCTTGAGTACCCCATGCCGGCCAAAACACCGCGCATATAAGCAAAGCTCTCAATCACGCCGGGCATCGGATCGTCGCCGTTGATCTCGTACTCTAGGTTGACAAAGCCCTTGTACTGGGTCGCGATCAAGGCATCGAAGATCCCTTTGACCGGCATGATGCCGTCACCAACTGCGACCTGGCTCTCTTTCTTATTGAAATCGGTCAGGTCTTTCATGTGAATGTCGAAAAGCCTCGGTCCCACTTCATGAATTGCCTGGACCACGTCAGTGCCGGCGCGCACGGTATGGCCGACGTCGATGCAGCATCCCATGCGCGGATCCATGCTCTTCACCGCCTTCAGCACATCGAGCGGCGAATGCCAGATCTTGTCCTCCGGCCCATGATTGTGGATTGCGAACTGAATGTCGTATTCCTTCACGAACTTCTCGATGCGCGGAAGCGTCGTCGGCGCTGGATCGCCGGCGACGATCACGGAAACACCGGCTCGCTTGGCATACTCGAACTTACTTCGGATGTCGTCATCCTCGTCTTTGGGAAAGTAGATCGCCCCGACAGCATGAAGCTTGATGTTAGCGGCCGCGTAGTCTGCTAGCGCCTGGGCTTCCGCCGCCGGGTCCATAGGAAGATGATCTTTGACGTCTTTCGCATTCAGCGCAAGGATGTTGAGCTGCTTCATGTAGGCGATCAGCTGCGCTCGGTTGAAGTTCCGGAAGGTGTAACTCGCTAATCCCAGTTTCACTGGCGAGGGCTTCCCGCCGGCCGGCGACGGCTGCGACCACGCGGGCAACGCTTTCGACGTGGTGAATGCCGCGGCGGCAAGTGCCCCTGAGCCGATAAGACTTCGACGTGAAAAGGTCTTTTTCATAAACGATAATCCTTCGCGTGTCCTCCGGTTGCTTCAGTTTGCCATCAGAATCGACCATGAAGCAGGAAATCTAGAGATGCGGCGCCCAGCCCTTCTCGTACTCGCGGCTCCAGCCTTTCATCGCCTCGCGGTCGTTCTGAATTTTGCCGTCGCTAGTATCGAGCTCCAGTTCGCGGTTTACTTCCCACGCGATGTTTGAGAGCTGAAGCATCGTGACCGCGACGTTGCCGACGGTAATCGGAGCGTTCAACTTTGCTCCTGTGCGAATGCCGGCAATGAAATTCGCGAAGTGCAAGTCGGTCATCGAGTCGGCGCCGACCAGATCCTGTGACGAAGTCCCCTTGCCGGCATTGACTTCGGAGGTCATCTTTCCTTTGAGATCGTAGACCTCGTAACCATCGCGATCGACCAGCACCGTTCCCGTGGTGCCCGCGATCGTCAACCCGCGGTCGCGACCGTAGAACTTCATGCCATTGCAGCTCTTGTCCTCCCACGAAATCATCTTGTCGTCGTAGGTAAAGCTGGTGACAAGCGTGTCATAAAACTGCCAATCGTCTTTGAACTGATATCTTCCGCCCGACGACGTGACCCGATTCGGATAGTCAACGCCCAGCGCCCATCGGCAGACATCCACCTCGTGAGTGCCGTTGTTGAGCGCCTCACCCGTGCCCCAGATTCTGAACCAATGCCAATTGTATGGCTGCACGTTGTCCTTATAGGGTTGACGCGGCGCAGGCCCCTGCCACAAGTCCCAATCCAGCTGAGGTGGAACTGGCGCTTCTTTGCCGAACCCAATGGACTTACGCACATTGCTGTACCAGGCCTTTGCATAGTAGGCGCGGCCAATCAAGCCGTTGTGTATCTTGTCCACAACCTCAATGGTGTGCGGCGATGAGCGCTGCTGAGTGCCCATCTGTACCAGCTTCCCGTACTTTTGCTGCGCCGCGATCAACAAGGCCCCCTCGGCCGGATTATGGCTGCATGGTTTCTCGACATAGACATTCTTGCCCGCCTGCAGACCGAGGATCGCCATCGGCGTGTGCCAGTGATCGGGAGTGGCGATAGTAATTGCGTCGACATCCTTGATCGCAAGGATTTTCCTGAAGTCCTGATCGGTCGCCGGGGCCTCCCCCATCTCATTCTGCGTGGCGTCGGCGAACTTCTTCAGAATGTTCGTGTCGACGTCGCAGACATGCGAGATGCGGGCCGCCGCCTTGTTCGCCTTGAGGGCGGAAAGATGGGCGTAGGCCCGGCTATTCAGGCCGATCACGGCGAAGTTCAGCCGATCGTTGGATCCCATGATCTGAGCGTAGCTCTTGGCCGTCGAACTGATCGTCAGGCCCGCCGCACCGATCGCCAGGGTATCTAAAAACTCGCGCCGAGTTACCATGTTTTCTCCTCTTCGCTTCAATTGGGTCGACGACCCAGCCGGAGATAGTTCGAACCAGCAATTTAATACAGTGTCCGCATTGCTGGCAAGCATATCACCTTCGAGGGAAGCGCGCTCGTAGCGCCGTCAAGTAGTTCCGCGCACACTCCGGACCGCCGTACCCCGTCGAGGCGCATTATCCGGTGACGGGGCGATAAACCACGCCGACTTCAGGCGAGGGATGAGCGAAGGTCCCGTGAATGTCGTCGTAGAGCGGCGCCAGGATCGATACGAGGCTTTCGGCCAGCCCAATCACATCGGAGGCTTCGGGTGGAACGGCGACCCCAACCTTCTGGTAGTGAATTGCAGCTGCCTGTTTGAGATGTTCACCCGCATCGCGAAGGTCTGGGACGGGCGCGGTCGGCTTTCCGCTGACCTCGTTGGCAAGCGCGCGCATCACCTGGGCGATTGCCTTTTCGAAGGCAACGCCTGCTTCGGCGATGGGCGCCGGAAGCTGCTTGAGGGGCTTTTGCGTCAGGTATTGCGCCGAGGTGATTTGCACCAGCAGCAAGGTGCGGATGGCTGGCTGCCAGCGCCGGATATCGTTGCGGATCTCCATTTTGCGGCGGCGTGAAGCGCCAAATTCAAAGAGGACGGCATCGGACTGAGCTCGGACGGCGTCGAAGCCGGCGTTGAGTTGGTCCCGAAGCGTGCGCATCCGCTTGATGGCTTTGATCTGATCCTCAAGCAGCAACTGTTCCGTGAGATCCGCGAACATCTCCAGATTGCGCGCGAAGAGCGCCTGCATTTCGTCGACGGCATTGCGCACCCCCAGCCGGTCGAACAAGAGCCACATCGATCCGAGGCCGAGCATCACCCCAACGACACGATCTCGGGCGATAGCGAGCGAGGTCTGGATTGTGAACTCCTGAAGGTTAATAAGGTAGAAAGCCAGGGCAAGTTGAACTCCGAGGTAGGAGAGCCTTGCGGAAGCGGTCGCGACCCAGGAAGAGATGGCGGTAACCACAGCGAATAGCAGAGTAAAGCCAAAGATTGAGTTCAGATACGGCAGCACAAAGACCTGCGCGCCCATGCCAAAGATAATTCCGCCAATAAATGCGCCGGCAAGACGCAGGATCTGTTTTTGCCTTGAGGAACCGATGGTCGAGAGCGCAGTGATGAAACATGTTACAACGGAGGTGCTAAGTCCCGGCCACGCGATCGCCGTGTAAGTGATATAGCAGGCCATCGCGGCGAGGGTGCCGCGCAGCGCGAACAGTGCGTGGGCTGGATTGGTAAATGCATCAGCCAGGAACAATCGCGAGGGCTTCTCTTCTTCCAAGGGCGCGACCACAAAAAAATCCATCGTGTCTGAGCCGGCGAAGACCTGGGGAACCATCGCAACGGTTCTCTCCATTGCCGCGAGAAAGGGGAGGCTCGAGGGCCTGGGTTCGCTGGGAAAATCGAGGAGGGCAGGGTTTTGCCCCATGAGGAGATCTTTGGCGAGCTCCGCAATTTGATCGGCAAGATGGCAGCAGCGGGCTCGATCAACGGGGTCAATCGGAGCAGCAGTGCTGCGTTCTGCGAGCGCGAGGCGAAAGCTGCCTGCGGTATCGACCAGCCGGCCTAGCAAGGCGATCGCGGCAGTCATCTGCGACTTGAAATGGGAACCATAGTCAGAGCGAACAATGAGCCTGCGCAGCCGTGATGTGCCCACACTTGAATACAACGTGATCTTCTTCTCGGTCTCCGCTTCGAGCGGACGTTGTTCCGCCGCATCCCTGATAATAATTTCCACGGTCTTTAGCCGGGCTTCAATCCCCTCAGTGAGGTCGGTGGTTGGGTGAACACGGCGGAAGACATACTCAACGGCAATCGAGACCGCAATGCCGATGATGACCACAAACGTGATCCACAGCGTATTCTCCATGCGGTCTTCGACGTTGAGGGTGGTTTGATCCCACAGCGGGATGACGCCGGCGATCATGAAGCCAAAAGCCGCCGCAGTCCCGTAATCGGCCAGAACCCGAATCAGGTAGAACGAAACGAAGAGGCTCGACGCAACCCAAAGGAAATGAGTTAGTGGATCGTCTACCAGCAACATCAGGCCGATTGTCCCGTAGACTAAAGCCGCAACGAAGGCGAGGATCGACTTGAAACCGGAGACAAAAGTCGCTGTAGGGTTTTCGCGGGAGATAAAGAGGGCGAAGATGGCGCCCAGGAAGCCGCTGGGAATACGAAAAGTCATGACAATCAGCATGACAATCGTTGCGGAGATGGTAACTCGGCCAACCACCCAGGCCCTGCCCGGGTAGGGCATTAATTCTTGTTTGAGAAAATTCCAGAACCATTCGCTGACCTGATCGACGGCGCTGCTGGGCCGGACCGCCGGTAGTGCGCTCGTCGGGGTCGCCATCGCTACTTAGCCTTCTCGTCACCGCGAACGATCACGGCCGCGGACTCGCTGATCCGGAAAGGTTCAGTCTCCGGCGCTTCGATGCGAATTCTCACCGGATAACGAGTCGCGAGATGCACCCAATTCAAAGAACGCTGCGTGTCCGGCAATCCGGAAGTCTCGAAACTTCCCACTAGGGTGGAATCTGGCCTCACGCCGAAGCCCACGCTGTCGACGATGCCGTGATATTTGATCCAGGGTCTTGAAAGAACATACACATCCGCTTGCATTCCCGGGTGAATATGGTGCAACTGCGTCTCGCGGAAATTCGCAACCGCCCACCAGACCCGAGTGTCGATCAGAGTGAAGACTTGCTGGCCGGTGTGGGCGTAGGCGCCCTGCGAGATGGTCAGGTTGGTGACTCGCGCGTCGAACGGAGAAAGCACCCTGCAATTGTTCAGGTTATACTCGGCGGTGCGGATCGCTGATGCTCGGCCTTCCCGTTGCGCCGTCAGCGGATCGAGAGTGAGCACGCTGTGTTGCGATTGTCCAAGCTGGGCGTGGCTCTGTTCGACTACCGCCTTCGCCTGCTCGTATTGCGCCAGAGCCGACTGCACCTGGGCCTCGGCGAGAAGCACCTGAGAGCGTTGTTGCTGGACGGCCTGCTCCCTTGCCGTGACTGCGGTCTTAGCCTGGTCCACCTGATCGACGGTGACAAACTGCTTCGCCAGCAGCGGCTCGATGCGGTGATAGTTGTTGCTCGTGTAGAGCAGTTCGGCATTGGCGCTGTCCAGGGCTGCCTTGGCGTTCGCTACGTTGGCCTTCGCTTCGTCAACCGCGGCCGCCGCGCGAGCGACATTCGCCGCCGCGCTGTCGGTGTTGGCGCGTGCCGCCCCGACTGCGCTCACCTGGGAGGCGATCGTCCGGCGCTCGTCAGTGATCTGGCCTTCCAGGGTGTCCCGATCGGATATCGCCTTCTGAAGTGCATATTCGTAAGGGCGAGGATCGATCTGAAACAGCAACTCACCCTGTTTGATAAAGGCGTTGTCCTTCACCACCAACTGAGTGATTGGGCCGTCGACTTGAGGGGCAATCCCGATAAAGTTCGCAAATATCTCGGCGTCGTCTGTGCGTGGATATCGATTGGTCTGGCTGACAACCAAAAGCCCGGTGATCACGGCCCCCGCGACGATGGAGATACTCAAAATCCTGCCTAGACGCCGCTGCGACGGAGGCGGTGGGCTTGGAGCGGTGGTGGTTTCGGTCACAGCATCTCCTTTCCGTATCAGCTAAAGAACAGCAGCCAAATGGTGAAGGTGAAAAACGCGGTCAGGCATGGATACACCAGCACAAGCGGCGACAAGTGTTGTTCAATGCCCACACGTACGAGCACAAGTCGCGCCGCGACTGTGACCAGTATGCCAAGTAGGCCGCAGAGAATCCACGAAGGGAAAAAGGACCCCAGGATGTTGAAGGTGGGCGCACGCGAGCACGCCGCCATGAATTGCAGCGCAACAAAGACCATCCCGCCGGTCACGGCGCGCTTCGCGGCTTTGCGAAATGGCGATTGGTCTGCTCTATATGCCATCTCAGGGCGCTTTCGCATGAAGCAGGTCTCCTGTCTGAAAGGCTAACGCGGCGATTCCAGTCAATAATTGTGTCCGCGCTGTCACATCGGCGGTCCGAGCGGCAGCCAGGGCCCGCTGTGCCGAGACTACGTCAATCTGGCTGCGAACGCCGTAATTGTAGGACTGGAATGCGGCGTTATAGGACTCCGTCGCAGCCGTAAGCAGCGCGGCCGCCGCTTTTTGCTCGCGGAGAGCGGTGCGGGCCGTTGAATAAGCCGCCCACACCTGGTTCTCCACCTGGTCGCGAAGCGTGTCGACCTGCGCCTGCGCCTGTTTCTGATCCGCTTTGGCGCGGGCCAGCCGGTTCTCGCGCGCAAACCCGTCGAACACATTCCAGGTAAGGCTCAGTCGTGCGTCCCAGGTCTCCTGATTGGGAGAGTAGACGCCTGGGCCCAGGTTTTGTTGCCCGTAGCTGCGGGAGAGCCCACCATAACCATCGAAGGTCAATGTGGGAAGGTATGCGGTCTTTGCCGCCTTGATTTCCGAGCCAGCGGCGCGAACTTGCTCCACTTGCTGCATAAGGTCAGGCCTTTGCACAAGCGCCCGATCGATGGATTTTTCTACGGTATCGTCGAGTTCCTGCGGGATGGGCAGGTCCTGAATGCCCTGGACCTGGAACTGGCTGGTGGGGGAAATACCAAGGGCATTCGCGAGATCACCGTGGGCGATCTCGGTCGCGCCGATTGCAGCCTGTAAATCGTAGTCGGCCTGTGCGGTAGCGCTTCGCGCTTCCAGCACGTCCGGCAAAGTTGCGAGCCCCTCATGAAGCCGCGCCTCGGCCGCGTCTTGATCTGTCTGCGCGTTCTTCAGATTGGCCTCCTGCACGTCCTCCTGTCCTTTGCTGTTGAGCACCCGGTAGTAGGCTTCCATGACCTGGAAGATAATCTTTCGGTGGGTATCGTTGAAAAGAAAGTTGGCTGCCAGCAGGTTGCTCCGGCTGATGGCGATTTCCTGCAATCGCCTGCCGAAGTCGAAGATTGTGTAGTCGAGGCTGAGGGTTGGGGAAAAAGTTCCCGTCGTCTGGCGGATCCAATCCGTGTTGAATAAGATATCCACCCGCGCGCTATCGGCGAGCGCCAGGGCCGCCAGAGTCGGGTAGAGAGTCGCCTTGGAGACTCCAAGATCGGCGGCACGCGCCTTGGCATTTTCCCAGGCCACCCTCGTTCCGGGATTGTTCTGCTCAGCAATATCAACCAGTTCGGCGAGCGTGTACACCTTTGCCGGATCCGGCATAAAAGCCGGTGCGGCACGATTAACCTGACCTGGGCTCCAACTGCCGGGCAATTGCCATGGCTTATCGGGGGCCGCCGGTGCTTTCTGGCCAAGAGAAGCGGGCAGAAAGAGTAGCGCGCCAAGGACAGACACCAATTGCCTATGTAGACGATTCATGTGCAAGCTCGGTGCCCGTGGGACCCACATCGAAATAGTGACATAATCATACTCGGCGTCAGACCGGTCTCTTGGGAATATGACATAAACGATCCCGAGGGCAAAAGTCTGGCCGCTTGAGGCGGAGAATGCCAAAGACACTTTCAGATTCGAAAAAGGAATTGCTCGACAAGCTGCTGCACGGTCGAAATCTGGCTGTATCCACCAGCCACCCGGGTATACCGCACCGACCCGCGGGAAGCGACGTTCCCATGTCATACGGGCAGGAGCAGCTCTGGATACACTCTCAATTTGCGACCGACATTCCGATTTATAACGATCCGATCACGATCTACCGATATGGTCCGATGGATCGCGCCGCGCTCGAACGAGCGCTGACCGAGATCGTCCGGCGACACGAATCCTGGAGGACGACGTTTGGCTGGAAAAACGGCGCGCTCATGCAGTTCGTTCAAGCGCCGCCCGCACACATCGAGATCCCATACGTCGATCTCTCCGGCGTCCGGGAAGAGACCCGGGACGAGGCCGCTCGCAAGATGGCCCTCGAAGATGCCCTGATTCCCTTCGATCTGGAAACGGGCCCGACCTATCGGGGGCGACTGGTGCGCTTCTCCGAGGCTGAGCATCGCTTCTACCTCGCTCTGCACCACATCATCTTCGACGGCCTTTCGCTCTACAAGACTTTTGTTTCTGAACTGCAGGCCCTCTACGAAGCCTTCTCCCGGAACCTGCCTTCACCCTTGCCCGAGCTCGCCTTGCAATATGGTGATTACGCCCTATGGCAACGTCACTGGGTGGAGGAGATCGCACCCCAACAGCTCGCATACTGGCGGGAGAAGCTAGCAGGCGCAGCGGGACACGATATCCTCAAGACCGACCATCCTCGGCCGGAGACGCAGAGCTATCGCGGAGCGATGGTCAAGGTGGCACTGGACCCGGTTACCAGCGCCGCGCTCAAGGACCTCAATCAGCAGCTTAATGTCACGCTGTTTATGAGCTTGCTGGCGACCTTTTACATCCTGCTCGTGGCGCAATCGGACGAAAAATATCTGACCATCGCCACAACATCCGCTGGCCGCCACTACTCCGAGCTGGAGGAGCTGATGGGATACTTTCTCGACACCCTGGTGCTCCGGGTATCTCTGGCTGACGATCCGCCGTTCGCGGATCTGGTCATGCAGTGCAAGGAGGTATTACTTGGAGCGCTGGCCAACGATGGCATTCCCTTCTCCATGCTGGTAAAAGAATTGGTTGGGAAACGGGACACGAGCAAACATCCCTTCTTTCAGGTCATGTTCTCGCTTGAGCCGCCGCTTGCTCCGTTGGGTCCGGCCTGGAAATTCGCCCGGATGGACATACACAACGGCTCAACAAAATTTGATATCAACCTTGAGCTGGACGACACTCCGCATGGAATTGAGGGTCGCTTAGTCTACAACCGCGACCTCTTTGAATCATCCACTATCGAGCGCATGGTTGAGGATTGGTACGCCATCGTCGCTGAGGTTGTGGCCGATCCCTCTCGCCGCATCTCAGAAGTGGTTGCAAATATCGAATCGCGCAAGGAGGTCGGTCCGATGGGGGCGGCAGATTCCGTCGAAGCCACGTCCCAGGAATCGAATGGGTTCGTAAAATCCGTTCGTCAGTTGTTCTCAAGAAATAAGGAGAACTAGCGGCCCAATTCGATGGGGCCGGATGCCTCGCGTCGCGATCCAAAAGATGGGGCCGGATGCCTCGCGTCGCGATCCAAAACTAGATCAGCAGCGAGAGTCAGTTGGTGGAGGGCTTTCCGGGTCGAAGCCGATCTTCAGCGAGGTCAGGCTGCGCAGTCCGGCATTGCTCCGCCAGCTGAGTGTTTCCTCAAGCAGAACCGGATTCACAAGCCGGCGCAGGAGAGCATTGAACGCGATCTGCCCTTCCATGCGCGCCAATGGGGCTCCAAAACAAAAATGGGCCGCCCAGCCGAACGCTACTTGCCGGTTGTCTTCACGCAACAAGTCCAGACGGTCAGGATCGGGGAAACGGTTGGGATCACGGTTCGCCGCCGCCAGCACAACGACAATTCGCGAACCCTTCTGGATGGTCTTGCCACCAAGCTGAAAATCGGCAGGAGCGATCCGAGCTGTATGCTGCACAGGCGACTCGTAGCGAAGCAATTCCTCGACTGCCGCCTTGGCAATTTCCGGCCGGCTGCGCAGCAATTCGAAAGACTCGGAATGGCGAAGCAGCGTCAAGAATCCGCTCGCGATCAGGTTCGTGGTCGTTTCATGCCCGCCGATCAAAGTGATAATCGTGTTAGCGATCACCTCTTCGTCGGTGAGCTTCTGCCCTTCCACTTCCGCCATCATCAGCGAGTAGATCAGCCCGTCGGTGGGGTTGCGCCGCTCCTCTTCCATCCGGTCGGCAATGTAATTCTTGAAGGCGTCGAGGCTTTTGACGATCTCCGCTACACGATCGGGATGGTGCTGATAATTGCCGAGCACTTCCGCAAGATCGAGGACCCAGGCGTGTAGCTGCTGATGATCTTGAACCGGAACACCGAGCAGCTTTGCCGTCACAATTGCAGGCAGAGGATTGGCAAAATCGGTGATCATGTCGATCTGCCCCGAGCCGATAAAGCTGTCGATAAGCTCGTTGGCTATGGACTCAATCACCCCGCGCATCGACTCGACCCGGCGGGGCGTGAAGGCGGCCGCGCAGATACCGCGCAGGCGGGTGTGCATGGCGCCATCCATGAACATCATCTGCTTGAGCATGACCTCGGCGAACGGCTTCATGAAAGTCAGTCCGAGCTTGTCCAGGTACTCGGGCGCGGGAGTCCTGTCCGCCGAACAATTGGTAAGCACGTAAACCACTTCCGGGTAGCTGGTGATCACCCAGGCGTGCATGTATGGGTCCCAATGCACTGGCTCGTATTCGCGCAGGGCCCTATAAATCACATGCGGGTCGGCCAACACCTCGGGATTCAGCATCCGCAGGAGGCTGAGGTTTTCGTCGTTAGCCGCTTCGACCGTACTAGCGTTGGACATCTGCATTGTGCTCATATTCCGTCAGAAGCGCCTTTGCTTCGTCTTCGCTCATGGAGTCTACTGCCTCAACAAGCATAGTCTCGACCAATACGGCGAGACGCGCAACCGTGGGCGCTTCAAAGAGTTGCCGCAAGGTCACATCCACGCCGAAGGTATTGCGTAGGCGAATGACGAGTTGCATACCCAGGAGCGAGTGTCCTCCGGCCAGGAAGATGTTGTCCTCTGGCCCGATCGAATTGTTCTCGAGCAAGGTGCGCAGCATGGCCAGCAACTTTTCTTCGATCGGAGAAGCCGCCACTCTCGCTGCCGTCTTCTCCAACCGATTCGCATCGGTCGGTTGCGGAAGCTTCGCCAGATCGATCTTTCCATTCGGCGAGAGCGGAACCGCCTGCAAACGCACAAAAGCGGCGGGAACCATATAGTCCGGCAAACTGCGGAGTAAATGCTCCTGCAGCTCCTCCGCGGACGGAACCGGCGCATTCGGTTTTGGAAGAACATAAGCCAGGAGCTGGTTCTCGCCACCATCGGGGGTTTGAATAACCGCCACGGCAAAATCAAGACCCGGATGGTGGGCAAGGACACTGCCGATCTCATCCAGCTCGATACGGTATCCGCGAATCTTTGCCTGCCGGTCGAGGCGTCCGCGAAATTCGATTTCCCTGTCCGGTCCACGCACTCCACGATCGCCGCTGCGATACATCCGGGCGTCCGGCGATTTCGCGAACGGATCGTGCACGAAGCTTCGCTCAGTGGCATCGGGAAGATTGCGGTACCCGCGCCCGACTCCAGTGCCTCCGATGTAAATCTCTCCCACTGTGCCATCGGGAACCTGCTCCCCGCTCTCATCAAGGAGATACACCGTAGCGCCGGCGATGGCATGACCAATCGGCGGCACGCCCGGAGACCCAGGCTTCAGCACGCAGGAAGTAGCGACCACGGTGCATTCCGTCGGTCCATAGTTATTCACGACGGCGAAAGGCAGCCCGGCAGGAGGAGAATGATGCAGCGCGTCCCCGCCGGTGAGCAAAAGGCGCAAATCCGTCGCGGCCGGCCATGCAAGGGACATCAACGGTCTGGCGTGGACGGTGGGAACGAAACTGATCGTCACCCGTTCCCGAATCATCCACTGCTGGATTAACTCAGGTGACGAGCGCACATCGTCGTCAACGATGCACAACGTCGCCCCGGCGGTGAGATTCGGCCAGATCTCCCAGACAGCGGCGTCAAATCCGAGGCCGGCAAGGTGGCCGGCGCGGTCCTGGCGCGTGACCCTGAACGCCTCCCAGTGCCAGCGAATGAGATGGGCCAGATTTGCGTGGGAAATCTCCACCCCTTTGGGTACGCCCGTCGATCCGGATGTATAGATCACATAAGCAAGGCTTTCCGGCTCGATCGGCTTAGCTTTGAACGCCGAAGCCTCGGCGATGACTGCAGCATCTCGCCAAGGATCGATTCCCTTTGCGTTCACCTTGAGGCGATCAAAAACTTCTGTCCGGGCCACCAAGGCAGCAGCGCCCGAATCATTCACCGCAAAGCGCAACCGCTCATCCGGCCATGCCGAATCCAAAGGTACGTACGCGGCGCCAGCCCGCATGATCCCCAGAGCGGCGACGATCCACTCGACCGACCGCTCGACACAAACAGCCACCGTGCCGCCGGATCCGACGCCCAGCTGCAGCAAATAGCCCGCGCACTGATCTGCCATGCTATCGAGCTCGGCAAAGCTCAGCTGCCGACTCCCATGGCTCAGCGCAACCGAATTCGGATAGTCGATCTTTAATTCTGATATCTGCTCAGGAACAGGACGCAGATTGGCTGTCAAAGCAAGCACAAGTAGAATCCCCTCTCTGTGGGGCCAGAACAAAAGGGCCGTAGCGGATTAGACGCCGATTATCGGAGAAAAATGCGAACAAAATGGCGATAGTATGGCAAAAGTCTACCACACGCACTCAAGCTATCAGCCTGATGCAGGTTACCATGGTGCGCCCAACTTCACCTACCAACGCTATTGCTCTAAGCCGTTGAATCTACTCGTCAGCAGCGCAAAATTAAAGGGGTATCTCAGGCCTGTTAAGTTCGGCAAGGGACGCGAGACCTAGTCGCTAACAGGAGCCTTCCCCATCCCAGACTTCCGTCCATACAGCGCCCAGCAAGCGATGCCGATGACCGCCCATGCTGTACCCGCGATCCGAGCGAGATGGCTCAGGTTGAGCCAGATGAAGAAACACACGGCAAACCCGATTAGCGAGGAAAGAATTGCGAGCCATTGCTGAAGTCTGGCATTCCGCCATGCCAGCACCGCCGAGGCGACGTTGACGCCCATGAAGGCGAGCAGGGCGCCATAGTTGAGCAGCTCGGTGCCGAGCTGATAGCTAAAGACGAGCGCGCCAGCGAGGCAAATTGCGCCGATCAACAAGACATTGTTGCGAGGGATGCGGTTCTTGGGATGGACTGCGCCAAAAAACTTGCCCGGGATTGCGCCATCCTGTCCCATTGCGAGCAGCAGGCGCGCCGCGCCAAGTTGCGAGGCCAATCCCGAGCCGATCGTCGCCAGCAGCAGCGATGCGTTCACCAGCCCGAACATAAAGACCCCTCCCGCCCGGCCGGCGATGCTGACATAGGCGGTATCGACGTCGGGAAAAGCCATCCCCCGCGGCCAGACGAGTTGGGCGGGATAGACCCCGATCGAAGCCAGCACGCCCGTGATCAGGCAGGTCAGCACAATGGCGCGAAGGATGTTTCGGGCCGGGTCTTCGGCCTCGTCGGTCAGGGTGAGATGCCATCGAAGCCAATGTAGGTAAGGATCGCAATCGAAGTCCCTCGAAAGAGCCCGGTCGAGGAGAACGTCGAACGGGTCATAGAAGGGAGTCGTATAGAACCACCCTGGCTGATGCGGCATCTTCAGCGGACGCGAATGATGAGGCGACCACAAGGATGATCACAACTCCCAATGCCGCTGCCATCATCGCATTGAGCCGCGCCGATGTTTCGACGCCGCGCAGGTAGAGTATCGTAAACAGGCCCGCAAAGAAGATTGCCCATAGCACATAGGGAACTTCGGGCAGGAAGTTCTGCGCTGCCTTGCTGCACCAGATGGTGCAG
>CAWDRO010000013.1:0-609983 GCA_963804735.1 uncultured Acidobacteriaceae bacterium | reverse complement strand
GTCGTCGATCACGCCCACATATGGGGCTTTTTCATCGTCATGTGCGGTGAAGAACCTTCCGCGCCGAAGCGAGACCCCCATGACCCTCAGGTAATCCGGGCCCACGTTGTAGATCATGGTCCCGTTCATCCAGTTGGTATTGGCGGGCTTTGGATGGCCATCAAGCCAGAACAATGTATCGTCCTCACCCTCCATCGGCATCCCGCCCCAGGACTGCGAGACCGCTTCCACCCCGGGCGTCGCCGCCAGGCGGTCGTCGAAATTACGATAGGCGGCCCGAATGGCGTCGGGATTCCCATTGATCATCGAGGGCGGAAGGGTATATCCGAAGGTCAGGACGTTTCGCGGATCGAAGCCGGGGTCTACGCTCCAGAGCCGCGCCAAACTACGCACCATCAGCCCCGCGCCGATCAGCAGGACCAGGGCCATCGCCATTTCCGTAATGACAAAGACGCTTTGCGCGCGATGGCGTATTCCGCTTGCGCCGCGTCCTCCTTCTTTGAGCGCGGTCTGTGGATCGGTCTGTGAAGTCTTGAGCGCAGGAGCCAGCCCAAAGAGCGTGCCCGACAACAGGGAGATCGCCGTGGTAAAGAGCAGCACGCGAAAGTCGAGGCCGATCTCGTCCGCGCGGGGCAACGCCTCGGGCAGAAGCTTCAGCCCGGCATGGGTGCCCCACGCCGCGAGCAGCAATCCAAGTACGCCGGCCGCGATCGCCAGCATCAAGCTCTCGGTGAGCAGCTGACGGATGAGCCGTCTTCGGCTCGCGCCCAGCGCCGTGCGGACGGCGAACTCCCTCATCCGGCCTGTAGACCGCGCCAGCATCAGGCTGGCGACATTGACGCAGGCGATCAGCAACACAAAGCCGACGGCGGCCATCAGCACCAACAGAAAGGGCCGCACATCGCCAACCATCTGTTCTTTAAGCGGAACCAGCTTCGCGGTGGTGCCTTTGTCCACATCGGGAAAAGCGATTGCCAGGTTCTGGCTCACGCGCGCCATATCGGCGTTGGCCTGCTCCAGGGTCACTCCCGGCTTGAGCCGCGCGATTCCGCGGATTCCCAACCCCGCGGCGCGCTCGGTGAGCCCGGGATTTCTCCACTGCCCGATCGGGACATAGACCTCCCGGCTGCGCAAACTCCATACGGCAAGATGAAAGCTCGCCGGGATCACGCCAATAATCGAGAAACTTCTTCCCTCGAGAGAAATGCCCTTGCCCAGCACATCCGGCGACGCTCCGAATTTCCGCCGCCATAGTCCCTCGCTGATCAGAACGACCGGCCCCGCGCCAGGCCTTCCTCGGCCTGAGTAAACGTGCGGCCAAGCAGCGGTTTTACGCCCAGAGTCTCAAAGAAGCCGGAGGTCATGAACTCGCCGTCCAGCTGTTCCGCCACGCCTGTGCCGGTAAGGCTGAAGAAATAGCCGCGTGAAACCGCCATCGAAGAAAAGGTTTGGTTGTCTCTCCGCCAATCCTGGAAGTTGGGGTAGGAGACGGAGCCGAACTCGAAATTCGGCTTGCTCGCGTGCAGGACTACCAGCTGTTCCGGATGTGGAAATGGCAGCGGGTTTAAGAGCACTCCATTGACGATCGAGAAGATGGCGGTGTTGGCGCCGATGCCGAGCGCCAGGGTCACTATCGCTATCGCGGTAAACCCGGGACTCTTGTGCAACATGCGCAGGCCGAAGCGGAGATCCTGGCCGAGGGTTTCGAGCCAGGGCAGCGTCTGCCGTTCGCGATAGACCTGCCTGGTCTGTTCGATGCCACCCAGCTTGATCGCCGCCTGACGACGGGCCTCCTTCGGGGTCATGCCTGCGCGGAGATTGTCCTCGATGTGCATCTGGAGATGGCTTTCGAGTTCAGCGGCAAATTCCGCATCGGCATCTTCTTGCGCGAAGACTCCGTGTAGCCGAATCCAAAATGCTCGTAGTGTGCGCATTATCCCTCCTCGGCGGGCGATAAGAAGCGCGCCAGGATCGCCGTAGCCTGCTGCCAGTCCTGCGCCTCTTTCTGCAATTGTTTCCGCCCGACCCGGGTGAGCTTGTAGAACTTGGCCTTGCGGTTGTTCTCAGACGTGCCCCATTCGGAGGAGATCGCGCCCTCCTGTTCGAGCTTGAGCAGGGCCGGATAGAGCGTCCCGTAGTTGAGGGAGATCAACTCTCCGCTGGTCTGTTCGATGCGCCGCGCGATGCCATAACCGTGCTGCGGACCCATGGATTCGAGGGTCTTCAGCACCATCAACGCCAATGTGCCTTGCCAAACGTCCGCTTTATCGACCATGCCCATCCCCTATTGGTAACCCATAGGAATGGTCGCACATCTCCTATGGGAATGCAATAGGAGGATCGCTGCCATGTAACACTCCGCGCCTGGTCCTCGCGGTGGGCGATCTCGGCTTATTGTCTGCCCTACTTCTCGACGGCCGCTTCGCCGATCTGCATCACGACCGACCGCGCCGCCGTGCCGGTTTTATCCGAGACTTGAACGAGAACGATGCGGATGAGGTCGTTCTTGGGGTCGATCCAGCCTTCGGTGCCGAAGGCGCCGCCGTGGCCGTAGGTTCCCGGGGAGTGGAGCAGCAGCGTTCCCTCGGGCTCGTCAACGATCTCGAAAGTGAGGCCGTATCCGGTGCCGCCCAGCCAGCCAGTGGGCTTCACGTCATCAGGCGTGAAGACCCGCGTCATCGTTTCGATGGACTGCTTCGAGAGGAAGCGGACTCCGTTGTAGGTTCCGCCGTTGAGCAGCATCTGGTAGAAGCGATCAAGATCGCCGGCGGTCGAGTAAAGGCCGAATTCCGGCGCGGGATATTTCATATCCGGGCGGAATTTGGTCGAGTCGCCGGCGAGGATGCCGGGCCCGGAGAGCACCAGCTTGCCGTCGACGTGCTTGTAGACGTAGGCGAGGCGGTCGCGCTCGTTTTCAGGGATGGTGAAATATGTGTCGGCCATCCCGAGCGGTTCGAGAATGTGGCTGGAGATGAATTGCGCATAGTCCTCGCCGGAGACGACCTCGACGATGCGGCCGAGCACGGCGATGCCGACGTTCGAGTACATCCACTTCGTGCCGGGTTCGTAGCGTAGGGGTTGGCGGGCATAGGCGGTCACCGCCTCTTGGAGAGTCAGGCGCAGGGTCTGCTCGTTGTCGGCGATGTTGCCCACCGGGTCCGACTCGAGGCCAGAGGTGTGGTCCATCAGTTCCCAGACAGTGGGCGGATTCTTTGGCGGGTGGGTCGTGAGGCTGCCGTTGGGGAGCTTCTCTTCGACGGCGATGTCTTTGAACTCGGGCAGGTAGAAGCTGATGGGGCGGCGCAGTTCCAGCTTGCCCTGCTCGACCAGCATCATCGCCGCGACTCCGGTGAAATTCTTGGTCATGGACATGATCTGAAAGAGCGTGTCTTTGCGCATCGGCTTGTTGTTTTCGACGTCGGCGAGTCCAACGGCGTCGTAGGCGACGACCTTGCCGTGGCGGGCGACGAGGTACACCGCGCCGGGGATCACTCCCTGATCGACCAGCTCTTGCAGTCGCGGTTTGATCAGTGCCAGCTTCGCTTTATCGAGGCCGGCCTCGACGCCGGGTGATGGAGCGGGCTTTGCCTGCGCCCACAAACAGCCGGGAGCCAAGCAGAACAAAAGCAGGAGTACCCAGCGAGCCGTGCGGTGATCTGCGATAGCGGATTGCGATACATCGCCACCTCGGAAAAGAGTCTGCGAACACTCTACTCAAGTTGAGGAGGCGTTTCCACATGAGAGGACTGCCGCACGCGGCGGCGAAGAGGCCGTGGAAAGCGGACGAAAGCTATACTGCCTTTTGGAACCAATATCTGCATTCGGAGTCTTAGAGGACAGATGAGACTTGTTCGATTTGGCCCTAAGGGCAAAGAAAAGCCGGGCATCCTGACCGGCGAAAATACCCGGCTTGACCTGTCGGGGCACTTCGCCGACTGGAACTCTGCATTTTTTGCGGAGAATGGCCTGCAAAAACTTGCCGAAGTCGCTGCGTCCCAGGCGAGCTCGCTGGCTGTGGTGCCGGAGTCGGAGCGCTGGGGCGCTCCCATCGCCCGGCCGGGAAAGGTGATTTGCATTGGGTTGAACTACTCCGACCATGCGAAGGAGTCGGGAATGCCGGTACCTGCAGAGCCGATCGTTTTCCTGAAGGCCTCGAATACTGTCGTTGGCCCCTATGACGAAGTGTTGATTCCGCGGACGAGTGAGAAGACGGATTGGGAGGTGGAACTTGGCGTCGTCATCGGCGCCGAGGCCCGCTATGTCGAGTCGGTCGAGGCTGCCGCGGCGCACATCGGCGGCTACTGCATCTCGCACGACGTCTCGGAGCGCGCCTTCCAACTTGAGCGCGGCGGTCAGTGGACGAAGGGCAAGAGTTGCGACACCTTTAATCCGCTGGGGCCGTGGCTGGCGACGCCGGACGAGATCGCCGACCCGGCGAATCTGGCGATGAGCCTCAAGGTGAATGGCGAGTCGAAGCAGCGCGGCAATACCTCGACGATGATCTTCAATCCCGCTTACCTGATTCACTACCTTTCGCAGTTCATGACTCTCGAGCCGGGGGATCTGATTTCGACCGGCACGCCGCCGGGGGTGGGTCTGGGGTTCAAACCTCCGCAGTATCTCAAGGCTGGCGATGTGGTGGATCTGGAGATCGAAGGGTTGGGCGGTCAGCGGCAGGTCTTTGCCAACGCCTGACCTGTCGGCATCAAAACCAACATGGCAGCGCATAAGCGTTACTATGAAAGTGTTCGCCAGAGGTTGCGATGACGCCAGAAATCTCGGAATCGACCGAGCTTCGAACAAATGAGCTGCCGCAGCCGAGCTTGTCGAGAAGCGGCAGGCGCTCGATCGCGCGTCTGCGCGAGATTGGCCGGCTGATGGTGGCCTACTCCGGCGGCGTCGATTCGGCCTTTCTTGCCTATGCGGCCCACCAGGTTCTGGGTGATGAGATGCTTGCGGTGATCGCCGATTCTCCGAGCCTCTCACGAGCGCACCTGCGCGACGCTGTCGAATTTGCCGAGCAGCACGGGATTCCGCTGCGGGTGGTCGACACCAACGAGCTTGAAAATCCTGACTACACAAAGAACGACGGCACGCGCTGCTTTCACTGCAAGGATGAACTTTTCAAGGTGATGGAGAGTGTCGGCGGACCGCTGCATTTCAACAACGTTGCCTATGGCATGAACGTGGATGACCTGGGCGACTTTCGCCCGGGGCAAAAGGCGGCCGCGAATCACAGCGTGCTGGCTCCGCTCGCCGAGGCCGGGCTGACCAAGGAAGACATTCGCACTCTGGCTCGTCATGCGGGGCTTCGCGTCTGGGACAAGCCGGCCTCGGCCTGCCTTTCTTCGCGCATTGCCTATGGGCTGCCGGTGACGCGCGAGACGCTGGAGTCGATTGAAAAGGGCGAAGAGGTCTTGTTCGCGATGGGTTTTCGCCAGTTCCGGGTGCGGCATCATGGCGAACTGGTGCGCATTGAGATCGCGCGCGAGGAGCTGCCTCGCATGCTTTCGCTTTCCATGTTTGCCGAGGCCAGCGCCGCGCTCAAGCGGCTTGGCTATAAGTATGTGACGCTCGATCTGGAGGGGTACCGCTCCGGCTCGATGAACGCGCTGCTGCCGGCGTCGGAGATCGCAATGAGCGGGGCGAGGCCAACGAGCGGTGAATAGCGAGTCTGCAAGTGAAGATTGCGTATCTGGATTGCTTCTCCGGAATCAGCGGAGATATGTTTCTCGGCGCGTTGGTCGATGCGGGCGTTCCATTCGAGGTGCTTCAGGATGCCGTCGCCTCGCTTGATCTTGGCGCGAAACTGGAGCTGCGCCGCGTCGATCGAAGCGGCATCGACTCGGCGAAGATCGATGTGCTGACTTCGGAGGGAGAACTGGCCGAGGTCGTCCATGCGGCTGCGGCAGGCGGCCACGAACACTCCCATTCTCACGATGACGGTCATTCGCATGACCATGATCATCCTCACGAGCACTCTCATGCTGCGAGGCGTACCGCATGTGCATGGCCGGTCGCTCTCGAAGATCGAGGAGATTATCGGCGGCTCGGCTCTGGCCGATGCGGTCAAGGCAACCGCTCTGAAAGCCTTCCGCCTGCTTGGTCACGCGGAAGCGAAGATACACAATGTTCCGGTGGAGACGATTCATTTCCACGAAGTTGGAGCGGTCGATGCGATTGCGGACATCGTGGGAGTTTCTGCCGGATGCCATTGGCTTGAGGTGGAGCGCTGGATTTGCTCGCCGCTCAATGTTGGCGGAGGCCATGTGCATTGCGCGCACGGGAAGTTTCCCGTCCCCGCGCCGGCGACGCTGGAGTTGTTGCGTGACTTGCCTGTCTATTCGTCCGGAGTGAAGAAGGAGTTGGTCACTCCGACTGGAGCGGCGCTGCTGCGCGCGCTCGATGTGACTTCGTCGGGCTTTCCGGCGATGAGCATGAGTGCGACCGGCTATGGCGCGGGATCGAAGGACATTGCCGGCCAGCCGAATGTGTTGCGGCTGGTTGTCGGAGACGCGAGTCTCTCCACGAGCTTATTCGCCAAAGAACCGCGTGGGCATCATCGAAACGACCATCGATGATGCGACGCCTGAGCTTTTGTCCTACGTGGCGGATTGCCTTCTGGCTGCGGGTGCTTCGGATGTCTATCGCACTCCGGTTCAAATGAAGAAAGGGCGGATCGGGACTCAACTGACGATCTTGTGTTCTCCCGCGAACGCCGAGGCGCTGCAGAAGCTGGTCTTTCTGGAGACGACGACGCTCGGCCTGCGTTATCGCGAGGAGGAAAAGAAGAGCCTTGCCCGCAGCTGGATTTCGGTCGAAACCGAGTGGGGGAAGATCCGGATCAAGGTTGGCCTGCTCAATGGCGAGGTCGTGAATTATGCGCCGGAGTACGAAGACTGCCGCGCCATCGCCGAAAAACATGCAGTGCCTCTGAAGCAGGTGATGCAGGCCGCCGTCTCGGCGTGGCGTGCTCAGGGGTCTCCCGCGTGAACCCCGAGCAATTGCGCAAGCTCATGGAAGCGGTTCGCGAAGGCGAAGTGAGTCCCGAGGCCGCGTGCGAACGGCTCAAGAGCCTTCCTTTTGAAGACCTGGGATTCGCGAAGGTGGACCATCACCGCTCGCTGCGAACCGGCATGCCGGAGGTGATTTATGCCAAGGGCAAAACTGCGGAACAGGTGGCGCGGATATTTGCGAGCATGAGCGCCGCGGGAGCGAATGTTCTGGCGACGCGGGCCAGCCGGGAGCAGTTCGAGGCGGTGCTCACGGTTGAGCCGAGGGCGATCTTTCATGAAGTCGCTGCCTGCATCACGTTGAAGCAACACGCAGGGCCGGCGCGCTCGGGCATCGTCGCCGTGCTGTGCGCCGGGACCAGCGACTTGCCTGTAGCCGAAGAGGCCGCAGTCACGGCCGAACTGATGGGCAATACAGTGGAGCGGATCGTCGATGTCGGCGTCGCCGGGCTGCATCGGCTGCTCTCGCAGCATTCTCGCCTGCGGGAGGCGTCGGTGCTGATTGTCTGCGCGGGGATGGAAGGCGCGCTGCCTTCGGTGGTCGGTGGCTTGGTGGCCGCTCCGGTGATTGCGGTCCCGACCAGCGTTGGTTACGGCGCGTCGTTCGGAGGATTGGCCGCGCTGCTGGGGATGCTGAACTCCTGCTCGCCTAATGTGACGGTCGTCAATATCGACAACGGTTTCGGCGCGGCCTATGTTGCGACGCTTATCAACCGGCTCGCCTAACCAATGTTGTCAGTCGACTTAGCTGGACGCTCGAAAAATATCCATAACACTCGCGCCGCTAGAAAATCTGCGGGATATAGCGAAGGGGATGGGGCGATCCGGGATCGCTTTTCTGCTTCTTGCGTTTGGGAAGCTTGAAGCGCGGCATCGGCACGTCTTTATAAGGGATCTTACTGAGAAGGTGTTGAATGCAGTTGAGTCGGCCGCGCCGCTTATCGTTCGGTGTCGACGACAAACCAGGGCGATTTCTCCGTGTCGGTGGCGCGAAACATGGCATCTCGCGCGGCGGTATATTCGTGCCAAAGACGGTGGGATTCCAGGTCCATCGGACTTAACTTCCAGAGCTTGCGCGGGTCGGTCATCCTCGCTTCGAAGCGTTTCGTCTGTTCCTCCATGCTGGCTTCGAGCCAGTACTTGATCAGGATGATGCCGGCGTCGATCAGGAAGCCTTCCACGATGGGAGCGCCCTGCAGGAAGTTCTCATATTGATTCTTGGTGCAAAAGCCCATCACATGTTCCACGCCGGCACGGTTGTACCAGCTGCGGTCGAAGATGACGATCTCTCCGCCGGCAGGCATCTGCTCCAGGTAACGCTGGAAGTAGAGCTGGGTTTTCTCGCGTTCTGTGGGCGCGGGCAGAGCGACGGTGCGGAAGACGCGCGGGCTGACACGTTCGGTGATGGCCTTGATCATGCCGCCTTTGCCGGCGGCGTCGCGACCCTCGAAGATGACGACGACACGGGCCTTCGTTTCCTTGAGCCAGAACTGCACCTTGACTAGCTCTCCCTGGAGCTTGGTGAGTTCGCGTTCGTAGTCTTTTGCGGAGAGTTTTTCGGTAGCGGGCGTCTGCTTCTTGTTTTGCTTCTTCTTTTCTTTTGCGGTTGGCATGAGAAATCGTTGTGGACCTTCCTGGCGAGTTGACCCAGCGGGCGCGTCCGATCAGGACTAGCCCGATGCAGCATGATACATGATGTAGGGCGTTACGAAGCTTCGAGACAACTGAGATAGGCGGGATAATCAGACGTTCACGGCGAGCGCCTTTTTTACCATCGGGGCAACCTGGTCGCCGAGTAACTCGGTGGCCCGCATGAGTTTCGCGTGGGGCAGCGTCGCCACGCTCATCTGGAAGCTCAGGCGGGAGATGCCTCCGAGGACTTCGTTGTAGCAGAGGATCTTTTCGACGACGGCCTCGGGGCTGCCGACCACCAGTGCTCCGGTTGGGCCGCGCAAGGCGTCGAAATGGGCGCGGGTGGTTGGCGGCCAGCCGCGCTCTTTGCCGATCTTGGTGAAGGCGTCGGCGTAGCCGGGGAAGAATTCGTCTGCCGCCTGTTCGGTGGTGTCGGCGACGTAGCCGATGGCGTGGATGCCGACCTTTAGCTGCTCGCGGGGATGGCCAGCGCGCTTGCCGGCTTCGTAGTAGAGGTCGATGAGCGGGCGGAAGCGGTGCGGTTCGCCGCCGATGATCGCGACCATGAGGGGAAGTCCCAATGCTCCGGCTCTCGCGAAGGATTGGGGAGTTCCGCCTACGCCGAGCCAGACGGGCAGCGGATTCTGCAGCGGCCTCGGATAGACTCCCTGACCGGTAAGCGCGGGGCGATGTTTTCCGGACCAATTGACGTTGACGTTCTCGCGGAGATTCAGCAGCAGGTCGAGCTTCTCGGCGAAGAGCGAGTCGTAGTCTTCGAGGTCGAGACCGAAGAGCGGGAACGACTCGATGAATGAGCCGCGACCGGCGACGATCTCGGCGCGACCGTTGGAGATGAGATCGAGGGTGGCGAACTCCTGAAAGACGCGGACTGGATCGGCGGCGCTGAGCACGGTGACCGCGCTGCTCAGGCGGATGCGTTTGGTTCGCGCGGCGGCGGCGGCGAGAATCACTACCGGTGCGGAGTCGAGGAACTCGGCGCGGTGATGTTCGCCCACGCCGAAAGCGTCGACGCCGGCCTGGTCGGCCAGTTCGATCTCCTCGACGAGGTTCTGCAGACGTTCGGCGCCAGTTGGCTTGATGCCTGTCTGAGGGTCGGGAATTGCGGCCGCGAAGCTATCGATGCCAATCTGCATGGAAGCGCCTCCTATGAATAGTCGTGACAACGAATATCTCAACACTTAATAGATGTCGTCCAAGGGGTATTGGTCGCAATCCGGCCTTGGGAGGAGCGACGGCAGAAGCTGAGGGCGCCTCAAGCCTGCTTTGGATCAGGCCCCGGCCAATCTGCGGATCAGGCGCTGCCCGGGCTTTTCGATCCACTTCATGGTCAAGACAGCAGCCACGACCAGCAGCAGGTAACTGAACCAGGGATCGAGCGCTATCAGTCCAGTCTTCTGCAGGATTCCCGAATCGTGAATGAGCGTCCAGAGATTGAAATGGAGCAGATACAGGCAATAGCTGGCTTCGCCGAGCAGAACGAAGGGCAGAAAACCGAAGATTCGGGAGAGGATGTTCTTTCCCGCGAGCCCAAGGATTGTTAGTCCGAAGAGAGGCATCAGCAGGCCGTCATGAAGGAAGACATAGGGCAGCCGCTCGCCATGGGAGAGCACGAAATACAGTAAGCCCAAGCCAGCGACCCCGCAGGCCAGACGCCAGCGGCTGCTTTCTGAAAAGCGGCTGTGCACATCGGCGAGGACGACGCCAAAGAGGAAGGAAGGCAGGTGCGGCGGTGGCGTAAACTTGAGCGCCCGAATCCACCAACCATTGGAATAGCGGCCGGGATGGAGTTCGCCATCAGGATGCAGCCAGGTGTAGAGCCCAGGGCACACCATGCCCGCAAGCCACAGCGCGCCGAGTAGCGCAATCAACCACATCAGCCTGCTGGGGCGCTTCCATCGCACCGCCAGCGGGAAGATCAGGTAGAAGAATGCCTCGGTGGGCATGGTCCATGCCGGGGTGTTCCAGAAGGTGGAGAGGGTCGGACTCCATCCCTGCAGGAGGAGCAGGGTGAGGAAGATGCCGCCGTAGAACATGGATCTGGTCTGGGCGTGAAATTCGATAGCGAGCATGCTCACGGAAATGATCAGGCTAAACAGATACACGGGGTAGAGCCGAGAGAAACGTGCCAGCCAAAACTTGCCTATCTCCATCTCACCCCGGGCTGCACGATCGGAGTAGTTGTAGGCGAGGATGAAGCCCGAAAGCAGCAGGAAGAAGCTGACCGAGGTGTAGCCGTTGTCTACGACTGGCGCCAACCAACCAAAGTCCTTGGGATCGCCGAAATGGAAGAAGACGAGATTGAGTGCAGCGAAGATGCGCAGTCCACTTAGCGCGGGAAGACGGGATTTGCTGACCGGAGCCAGTGCAGAAGCCACAATCGGCTCTGGGACCTGCTCGATTACCTCAACGGGAGCGTCGAGAACGGCGGACGAGGTTTCGTACACGGGGGCGCCCGTGCTCAGGCCGTAACCAGCGAGCCGATCTTTTCCTCGCAGATCACTCGTTGAATGTTGCCCGGCTGGTTCATGTCGAAGATGATCATGGGCAGATTGTTGTCTTTGCACAGGCTCACCGCGGTCGCGTCCATTACCTTCAACCCCAACCGCAGGATCTCCATGTAGGTAATTTCGTCAAATTTCACCGCACCTTTATTGATGACCGGATCGGAGTCGTAGATGCCATCGACTTTCGTCGCTTTCAACAAGACGTCAGCTTTAATTTCCATGGCGCGCAGCGAGGCGGCGGTGTCGGTAGAGAAATAAGGGTTTCCGGTGCCTGCCGCAAAGATGACAATGCGGCCTTTTTCGAGATGGCGGACGGCACGGCGCCGAATATACGGCTCGCAGACCTGGTTCATCTCGATCGCAGACATCACCCGGCAGAAGATGCCGCGCTTCTCGATAGCGTCCTGAATGGCAAGAGCATTGATGACGGTCGCGAGCATGCCCATGTTGTCGGCGGAGACGCGGTCCATGTGCTTGGCCTGCTCGGCGACGCCGCGAAAAAAATTCCCGCCGCCCACCACGAGCGCGATTTCCACGCCGAGTTTATGCACGTCGGCGATCTCGCCGGCGATCTCGTGGATCTTGGTGACGTCGACGCCGAAACCCCGGCCTGCGGCCAGAGCTTCCCCCGAAAGCTTGAGAACGACCCGTTTGTACATTCTCTTGAAGTATCGCATATCGGAACGGAGCACCATAACAGGATCGTTCGGGCGTTTTGCGTCTCTCACGACAGTGAATCCAGCTACGGGTAGAGCCTGATCCACCGCCACGCGTTTCCGGAGCGGGTGAAGAGAATTCGGTCATGCAGCCGGTCTGCGCCGTCCATCCAGAACTCGATCCGCTCTGCGGAAACACAGTAGCCGCGCCAGTGCGGTGGTCTCGGTATCTCGCCCGGATGCTGCTCGGCAAAGGCCTTCACCTTTTCGACCAACTCCTGGCGGCTCCGGAGCGGGCGGCTCTGCGCTGAGATCGCAGCGCTTATCTGGCTGTTGCGCGACCGGGTGTAGAAGTAGGCGTCGACTTCGCTGTCTCTGAGTTCTGTGACTTGTCCCGTCACCCGCACTTGCCGTCGCAGCGTTTTCCAGTGGAAACATAATGCTGCGCGCGGATTTTCCGCCAACTGGACGCCTTTTGGGCTCTCGACGTTGGTGAAGAAACAGAAACCGCGCTCGTCGACGCGCTTCACCAGAACCATCCTTACACTGGGCTCGCCGTTCGCCGCCGATGTCGCCAAGGCCGCCGCGTTGGGGTCGTTCGGTTCGCTGGCTTCCGCTTGGCGAAGCCATTCGTGGAACCTTTCTATAGGGTTGACTTGCGCCCACTCTTCTTCACCGCTCATACGACGATGGTAGCCTTCGACGACGAATGTGTTGTTTCATGCGAGGTCTCCCATGGAAATCGAAGAGCAAGGCTTTGCACTGTGCAAAGTGGAACTTCAAACTATCAGCCGGCTTCCTCTTTTCATAGGGGCAAAGTTTCGCCGCTGCAGAGCCCGGCTCTCGACATCCGCCCTGTGTGATGTGTTTGAATCACGGAGATGGATATTCCACTTCGAGGGGTAAGGAAACGAAATGCGGATGAAATCTCTAAGGGTATCTCTCTCGACAGGCTTGCTCGTCGTGGCTGTCCAGGCGACATGCATGGCGCAAACGCCGGCGTCAGTCAATGAAACCTATGGCCTTCCCGCCCAGTATTCGGCGAACGCCTTTGGCCAGGCTGGCAGAGCTGCCGGCAAGAATTTTGGGCTCACTATCTTCATTACGGACCTGACTGACGATGCAACGGCGCAGGCACTGGCCGCGACCCTGAAAGATAAGGGCCAGGACGCACTGGTGAGCGCGCTGGACAACATCAAGGACAAGGGCCGTATCTCGCCGACTGGCTCAGTCGGGACCGGAGTGAGATTCGTCCGTATTCGGCCAACCAAGGACGGCGGCCAACACATTGTCATGGCAACCGACCGGCCAATTTCGTTCGGGGAACTCTACAACGGAACCCGCTCGACCCAATACAAGATCGGCATCGTGGTGCTCGACGTGGACAAGGACGGCAAAGGCACCGGGTCATTCGCGCCCTTGTGCAAGGTCAAATTCAACAAGAACAACCAGCTTGAAATCGAAAACTACGGGCAGAAGCCTTTCCGACTGGGGAATGTCTATCGGCAGAAGTAATCGTGAGGCGAGGCTCGGAGGCCCTAGACGACTCGCCGAGCGCCGGGGATCCGGAGCACCAGCGAACTAATCGCTAGCGAGCCGAGACAGGCCAGAGGCCCGACGACTGCGAACTTCACCATGGCCGGTGCTTGCCACCCGCGCAGCGCGACGCCGATCGCAACCAGGACCGGGGCGTGAATGATATAGACCGCATAAGCGCGAGCGCCCAGGTATTCCCATACTTGAGAAGGCCGGTTTCCGTGTTTCCGGAACCACACTAGATAGGCGGCGATGATGCCCCACGCAACGAACGGCTCCCAGAAGGAGTAGAGGACAGCGGGAAAGCTCATGCCCCCACTGAAATTCGCGTGCTTGCCGGCGGTGAGCACGACGGTCAAAATTAGCGCCGGCAGTAGAACGATGGAAACGATGACCCAGGGGCGAATAGTCTTCCAGGTCAGGCGCGCGAGCCAGTTGCGTTGCCACGCGACTGCGCCGATTGCGAAGAGGAAGATGTAGGACGAGAAGTATCCGAGCTGGAGCTGAAATATATTCTTGCCGACGGGAACCCATTGGCGGATGAGCAGCGCTCCGGCTCCGACGGCGATCGCGGTGAAGAACCAGCCGGAAAGGGTGGGGAGCGGGGAGTCGGGTTGCCGGGTTTGGTCTCCTCCCCACATGCGCCAGGCGAGGTACACGGCGGAGAAGATAAGCAGGGCCTGCGCGAACCATAGGGGCCCGTTGTTCCAGTCTGCGGTGAATATTCGATGGACCGAGTCGGGCAGGAATGGCTCAGCGGTCGCTGGCGACCTGCCCCAGGCGCGGGCGATCGAATTGGTGAGCGGATCGAGCAGAACGCCATATACCGCCAACGGGATGCCGAGACGGATGAGCCGATCCACAAAGAACTTGCCGGGACCTTTGCGGTTGTAAGAAGCCGGAGTGAAATAGCCCGCAATCAGGAAAAAGAAGCCCATGAAATAGGCCTGATTGGTGGAGACGAAGAAGGTAAAGAGAATTCCGGTCAGTGAGGCCGTTGTCGGCAATTCGCGGTAATACCATCCTCCGGGGGCACCGTAAGTGATGGCGGAGTGATGAAGGACGACGAGGGTGGTGAGGACTACGCGGATGCGGTCGATATAGTATTCGCGCACGGCTCGGGGCCCGGTCCTGGCACCAACAGTCGCCGAGATCGAATTCACCGTAGCCATGACAGATACCTACGGATTGCCCGTGATAGCCGTTCCCTGAATTCCCAGGGCAGGCGCGACTACTGTTTAAGCGCTGCTTCTACTGCCGCTATCACTTCGGGCGAATCCGGCGTTACGGCCGGCTCAAAGCGAGCCACTGGATTGCCATTGCGATCGAAGAGGAACTTGGTGAAATTCCACTTGATGTCTCCGGCAAACTTTGGATCGGTCGATTTGTCGGTGAGGAAGGCGTAGAGCGGTGTCTGATCGTCGCCTTTGACCGAGACTTTGGACATCATGGGGAAGGTCACATTGTATTTATTGGTACAGAAGGTTTTGATCTCCGCGTCGGTGCCAGGTTCCTGACTCATGAAGTTGTTGGCCGGAATGCCGACGATCACGAGTCCCTGGCCTTTGTACTTTAGGTAAAGCTTCTCGAGGGCGGCGTATTGAGGAGTGTAGCCGCACTTGCTGGCCACATTCACCAAGAGCAGGGCCTTGCCGTGGAAGCTGGACAGACTCACCGGCTGGTGGTCGATGGAGTTCAAGGTGAAGTTGTACACGCTGTCGGGCGATGCCGCCATCGTAACCACCGCTGCTACACATAGACCCAGTAAGATTGCCAGTTTCCGCATGGAATCCTCCGACTTCGACTCAAATCATACCTTAGCCGAGTTGAACGGATGTGACCCATGGTTCGTATTAGACTTGCGGGTGACGGATTGCGCTGGAGGTTGTCGTAGAAGGGAGCTGTTCATGCAGAGCAATATCATTGGCACTACTATGCCGGTGCTCGAGTTTGTTCTCGAGCCCAATGACGCCATCATCTCCGAGTCAGGGGAGCTTTCTTGGATGGGCGCTTCAATCCAGATGACGACCCATACGCAGATGGCTGGCGGAGGCGGATTCTTTGGGGCGATTCGCCGGGTCGCGGGCGGCGGCAGCCTGTTTATGACCGAGTACCGTGCTTACGGAGCGGCTGGCGAGCTTGCCTTTGCGACTAAAGTTCCCGGTCATATCCTGCCCGTTCCGGTGGGCAATGGCTATGAATATTTTGTCCATCGGCACGGCTTCCTGTGCGCGACGCCGGAGGTGCAGATCGGGGTTGGATTTCAGCAGTCGCTGGGCGCGGGCATCTTTGGCGGCGACGGTTTCCGGCTGCAGCATATCAACGGTTCGGGTACCGCATGGATTGAGTTGTCGGGCGAAGTTATCACCAAGGACCTTCGCGCCGGGGAGATGCTGCGGGTGCATCCCGGGCATGTGGGCGCATTCCAGACCAGCGTGAACTTTCAAATCTCACGCATTCCCGGCATCAGCAACATGATCTTTGGAGGAGATGGAATCTTTCTGGCTGCGCTTACCGGGCCTGGCCGGGTCTGGTTGCAGTCGCTGCCGATCTCCAAGCTGGCTCACGCTCTCCGCGAATATCTTCCCAGCTCGGGTGAGCAGCGCGCCGAAGCCGGAGTGGTTGGCGGGATTGTTGGTTCGATTTTGGGCGGGATGAAGTAGGACCCCCCACCCTCCCGTCTCTGTGAGGAACCCGTGTGTTTTCTTCGGTTTAAGTTGTCTAGTCAATCGGCAAGTCGATCATTCTAAGCGACTTCTTTGCAGAGTCTGGCAAACAAAGGACTTACGGCGGACTTATGGCCAGTGTAGGTCGTCCAGTGGTGAGTATTCCGGGACCTCTGGAGTTTCGGCTGACTGTTTGGCCTGGTCCTCTTCCCGCTGCCTTCGCATTTCCGCCACCAGAAGATCGGCGAGTGTAGGTTCGTGGTTGGCTTCCTGGTATTCTTCGTCGTCGGGTTCGTAGGTGGTGATTTCGGGGGCGAGTTCTTCGCCTTCTTCGTTTTCGGAGGCGTCGCGGACCTGCTGAAGGGCTACGAGATCGGTAGGAACCTTCGCGTTGGAGGAGGCGACCTGCAGCGCATAGATCATGAGCGCAGCGCGCTTGAACTCAATGTGATGGCTGGCGAGGGCGCTGACGACTTCGCTGAGGGCGATCTGGACTGCTCCGCGGTCCTCCAGAAAGGGGATCTGCAACTCCTTCTGTTCATAGGGGGATGTAACGCTCGAGATCCGGGTGATTCCGTGGACGCGGATGTGGTAGTAGCAGTAAGGCTTGTCCTTCAGTGCCGGCGACTTGCATTTGCAGCCGTTGGGCTTGATATGACGGCATTCCTTGTACATGGCTGCTCCTGTGGTGAGTTAGTGAGTCAGTTGGTCAGCGGGCCGGCGGTCAGCTAAAGTCCGGTCAGCTAAGAAGCGGTCAGCGGGTCTCCTCTTAAGTCGGTACGATTTTTGGGCATGAGAAAAGGGCGGCTTTCGCCGCCCTGGTTTGTTTCACTTGTCTCTACTTCTATTTTATCAAGTTGGGTATGTTCACTGCGCCAGGTTTTGAAAATTATTATCTCTATTCCAATCAGTTAGTTAGACTCGAAAGTTGGTTTGCGGGGACTTGACAGCCCAAGAGCGGTTTGGGATGACCCCCTGGGTGAGACCGGCTACTTGACGACTTGCGCGAAGAGGTGTGATTTTGCCGGCGGGTCCTCGATGTCTCCGGTGTACTCGGCGATCACCGAATGGGTACCGGGAGCCAGCTCTGTGACTGTGAAATTCGCAATCCCATTCTTCAACAAGGCCTGCGCCAGCATCGTCTTGCCTTCAAACAGCTTGACTGTGCCCTAAGGTTCCCTGCCAGTTTTCGTCACAACCACTGCGACGAGGCTGACTGGCTTACTTGACGCAGCGGGGTTCAGCTTGGAAGAGAGCTGGACGGTAGTCTTGGCCGCCGCCGCGGTCACAGTGATCGACTCACTTGCCGTGGCTGCCGCATAATTGGCGTCTCCGCTGTAAGCTGCCGAGATGGTGTGGGTCTTGACGGACAGGCCGGTCAGGTTGATGGAGGCCGCACCGGACGCGACCGTGACCGCGCTGCCGAAGGCTGTTCCGTTGACGCTGAACTTGACGGTGCCGGTTGGCGCCGCTCCGCTGGATGAAGTCACGCTGACGGTGAACTTCACTGTGGTTCCCGAAGTAAAGCTTGCACCCGCCGCGGGCGCCGTGATCTTGAATGCCGGCGTCGCTTTTGCCACAACGATCGACTCACTCGTGGAAGCTGCGGCATAATTTGCGTCGCCGCTATAGGCTGCCGAGATGGTGTGGGTCTTGACCGACAAGCCGGTCAGGTTGATGGAGGCCGCACCGGAAGCGACCGTGACCGGGCTGCCGAATGCCGTCCCGTCGACGCTGAACTTCACCGTGCCGGTTGGGGCTGTTCCGCTCGCTGAAGTCAAGCTTACGCTGAACTTGACCGTCGATCCGTAGGTAGAGCTTGCCCCCGCCGCAGGCGCGGTAATCGCGAATGTTGGGGCAGGCAGGGTTCCCGTGCCGGACAACAGCACCGTGTTGCTGTTGTTTACGGTATTGTCGAGCAGCGTAAGGCTCGCGGTCCGGGCGCCCCCCGCTGACGGTTTGAAGATGATGCCGACCTGGCAGCTCTGCCCCGCATTCAGAGAGCTCCCGCTTGTTAGCAGACAGCTGGTCGTGGTCGGATCAATGGAAAAATCGCCCTTATTGGTGCCGGTGATCGCCGTGTTGTCGATCTCGAGTGCCGAATTGCCGGTATTCGCGACCGTCACTAAACTGGCAGCGCTCGCTGTCCCCTTCAATTGTCCGGGAAAAACGAGATCGCCGTTGGTGCCCACTTTACGGACATCCTGCACTGCAGCTGAGGATGTCCCGCTGATGATGTAGACCTGCCCCTGCGAGTCCACGGCGACTCCGGTCGGGGCCCTCAGGTGCGCAGACGTGGCCGGGCCACCATCACCCGCGTTCCCAGCCGTCCCGTTGCCGGCGATGGTGTGAATGATCCCGGTGGCCCCGTCGATGCGCCGAACCCGGTTATTGTTTGTGTCGGTGAAATAGAAATTGCCGGCGATGTCGAAGGCGAATTGGCCGACTGATGCGCCGATCTCGGCATTGCCCGCCAGGCCGCCGTCTCCACTAAAACCGCACGTGCGTCCGCCTGCCACCTTGGTGCTTATAGTGCCGATGGTCACTGCGTTTTCATAGGACTGCGCAAAGATTACGCAGGAACCCGAGGAGCCGTAGTAGGAGAAGATGTTGTCGCCGGCATCGACCGCTATCGGCAGAGTTCCTGTGTACGGGTAGTTATATTGCAGATAGAGCGGTATACCGTTCTCGAAGATGTCATCGGCCACAGGCACGATCCTTAGAGCGCCATTTACATCGTTCAGGAATACATTTCCGTATGGGTCTGTCGCCATCCCTCCGGGAAAATCAAATGGTTGGCCGCCGAGGGCGCAGCTTGTTCCGTACGTACAGGAACTGGATCCATCGTCATAAATAGTCGCCTGTCCTCCATAAGCGAGCACTTGAAGATAGTCGGCGGAGCCGTCGGTGGAGCGGTGGGTGAAATATACAGACCCTGCAGTGTCCGTCGTAATTCCAGCCGGCGTGGCAATGCCGAAGACGCTCGAAAGAGCCTGTATCGCGCCGCTGGAATCCACATAGCGAACAGCGTTGTTTCCCGTATCGGCGATATAGAGCGTATCGCCGCCGTCCACTGCCAGGCCCAGAGCACTGCTGAGCAAGCCAACCCCGGACGGGAGTGTCCCGGGCACGGTCGTGATCTGCGCCGGTGTAAAACTCACCACTGGCCCGGAACCTTCGCCGAGCAACCCGATGCTCAGCGGCGCCGCGCTGACGGTGTCTGCGACGGTCAACTTGCCAAATCGGTGCCCCGGCCCCTGCGGTGTAAACCGCACGACCACGGTGCATGTGCTCTTTGCCTCATACACATCGCCCTCAACGCAACCGCCCGGCTCGACCTGGAAGTCTTTGGTTGAGGTAATGCGGGTCAGCTTATCGGCGGCGGCAAAACGCAATGTTAGGGTCTGGATTTCGTTGGATTCGCCGGCGCGCGCCGATCCGAACTGGCGGAAGTTCTCAGGCAGCTTTGAGGAAGGATGGCCGGCAGCGGTGCTGGCCGCTTCGGAGACCATCGGATCGTCCAGGGTAATCACGGAGTGGGTCGCTGGCTCGTAGACTCGGGGTGTTTGTCCGTAGACAGTTGCTACAAAAGCACCCAGGATAATGGGCAAATGAACGCATATATTTCTGCAGAAGCGGGAAGCGGACATTTCGGGGACTCCTCGGAAGCGCAAAAGATTGGTTGATGGATAGTGACGCTGCACGTAGCAGCGTTTCATCTCCTGGATGAGGAGATGAGAGCGGTGTACTGGGACTCGCGAAGGCTATTTAAGGAATGTGAGTCTTGTCAAGAGGCGGCGGCGAGGGGAAGAGGTTTTAGAACAAACACGGGTGGGAAGAGGAGCGCGCCCACGGACGGACAATATCTATTGTCCAGGTGGTCGCGGATGGCTCCGGACGACTTTTCATCGGGCGCTTCTGCTCGACGCGGCCCGACCCGAACCATTCAACAGCCAGAGAGCTGGCATTTCCTAACGACATTCTCGGTTCCCGCTGTTCGGGAAAACCTGAAACAAGACGCGGGTTTGAAGCTGTGGATGGAATGTCTGGCCTCCAGGGGCGCTTACAAGCCACATACGCTAATACGAGGTGAGAGTTCCCTGTTTGCATTTGCTCATATCCGATTCTTTCCTCACGTCACTTTGCGAAAAGCATAGCTTTCTGGGGACACTTCAAATCTTGTTCACTAGGAGATTAAGTCGAAGGCAAAATCCAGTGAATCACTTCGCCGGCGCACTTGCATTGGCCTCGACGTCGATTTCGATCTCCACATCCGGTCCCTTCGGGTTCGGTCCGAGTTCCATCAAATTGTCGCGTGTCATTCCGAAATCGCCGCGCTTCACTGCTGCCGTTGCGTGGAACGAAGCGCGCGCGGGCTGTCCTGCCGGCATGTCTGGGAACATGCCTTTGAATCGGAATGTTAACGGCACCTCTTTTGTCACGCCACGAATGGTAAGCGAGCCATCCATTACCCAGGCGCCATCTGCGGTCTGCCGAATGCCGCGGCCACGATAGGTCATCGCCGGAAAGTTCTTCACATCGAAGAAAGCCGGGCCACGTAAGTCCTCATCTCGCCTGGCGACCTGCGTGTCGATACTGGCCGTGTCAATCGAAATATCCACGGCGCAATCCGCCGGCTCCTTTGTGGCTGAGATTGTCCCGGTAACTTTGTTGAACCTGCCACGCACGAGTCCGACAATATGGTGCCACGCGCCAAAGTACGCAAAACTATGGGCCGGATCAATGTTGTACGTTCCCGGTTCCGGAAGAGGAGCAATACTTGAAGATGAGGCCAGCCCCTTTGATGTGCCCATCGTAAGTACGGCAATCCCACACAGCACCAGAACTACAAAACCCGCAACGATCTTTGCCATCCCTCTTCGTATAGTCATTTCGCCACCATTCGCCTGAAGTTCAGCAATAAACCTAACGTTGATTTGACCAGTACGAAAGTCATGTCTCGCGAACCCCCGCAATTTTGCGGTGGGCCGTGCATCTCATACGCCCAGTCGGTTTAAGCGGAAGAACCCGGTCGTTAGAATTGAGTGCGTGCACCAGATTACGCTTCAGCGCCGCGTACCCTCGTTTTGGCCGCTCCAGATCGGTGGGTGGGCGCTTTATGGACTGGCAACCGCCGTCTCCTACATCCCATTTCGCCATATGCGGGGAGCAGTAGATTACCGGATCGCTTTCCTTTGTTCCACGTTTTTGGCCAGCTTCATTCTGTATGCCTGTTGTCATTTCCTCTGGCGCCGGTCTACCCCGTTAGTCTCTGCCCTGTTTCTATCCGTGGGGTTTTCGTACATCCTGGGGGTTCTATGCACCGTCGTATCAGCTCTCATTGCGCTCCATCTGACTGAGCCCCGGACACGCATTAGTTGGAGTCTGGTCGCCGCCCAGGCATTCGAAGCTACGATCATTCTCATCGCATGGAGCGCACTTTACTTCGGGATCAAGCATTACGGCACCGTCGAGGAGCAGAGAGCAAGGGTTCTGGCATCAGAAGCGACGGCGCGTGAGGCCCAACTTCAGGCGCTCCGTTACCAGCTGCAGCCTCATTTCCTTTTCAACACGTTGAACGCCATCTCGTCGCTCGTCGTAAGCAAACAGCCCGAACGGGCCACCGAGATGATCGCAAAGCTCGGCGCTCTATTACGAAACACCCTCAGCGTGCCAGAAGCTCATCTTGTGACTTTCCGGGAAGAGCTGGCTGTCACAGAGGAATATCTTTCCATCGAACAGGTTCGTTTTGGACCTCGTCTTACCGTCTCGCTGAGCGTTAGCCCAGAAGCTTCCGAGGCACAGGTCCCCAGGTTTCTCTTGCAACCGATTGTAGAGAATGCGATCCGACATGGCATCGCACGTTGTCCGAATGGAGGCGAGGTCTCGATCGCAGCTTATGTCATCGAGGGACAGCTTCGAATCGATATAGAAAATGACCGTACGGAAGGCCTGGTGCACTCCGGTGACGAAGGAAACGGGCTTGGCCTGGCGAACACAAAAACGCGACTGGAAAAGCTCTACGGAGAACACGGGAGCGTTACGGTCACCACAGCGCCGAACAATCGGTTCGTAGTCTCGATTCAATTTCCGCTGACCTTGGCGTCTTCTGTAGTTCCTCAAGGGGCGGGACAATGAACATTCGCGTCCTGGTTGTCGATGATGAGCCGCTAGCTAGAGTTGGCATTACTACACGCTTGAGCGCCTATTCCGACATGTTGGTCGTTGGGGAGTGCAGCACGGGCGAGGAGGCCCGCGCGAAGATCCCGCAGGTCTCGCCTGATCTGATTTTCGTCAACGTTGAAATGCCTGGTATTTCCGGATTGGATCTCCTGAGAGAGTTACCTCGAGAGCAAGCCCGTTGCATCGTGTTCCTTACTGCGCATGAAGAGTACGCCCTGGATGCATTCAATGTTGAAGCGCTGGACTATCTCCTCAAGCCAATTGATGACGCACGATTCGCGGCTTGTATCGAACGGGCACGGCGCATGTTAGCCCTTCACCGGCAGGAAGCCAACTTCGAGCGGCTTTACGGACTTCTAAACGCCCCAGATAAAGAGGGCAGCCGGGATGTGATCAAGCGTTTTCCGGTGCGCCGGGGTAGCGAGTTTACCTTCGTTCAAGTCGGCGATGTGGATTGGATCGAGGGATTGGGTGACTATGCAGGATTGCACGTAGGCAGTAGAACCCACTTGATCCGTGAACCTCTCACCTTATTGGAAGCTCGCCTCGACAGAAAGCAGTTCGTGCGGGTTCACCGCTCGACGATCGTCCAGGTGGAGCGCATTGTTCGCGTGGAACCCTCGTCAAATCGAGATGCAGTTCTGACGCTGCGCGACGGTAAGACCTTGCGCGTCAGCCGAACCTATCGCTCACGTCTAGAAGAGCTCCTACATTAGAGCAGAAGCACAGTTGGTGTCATGTGCCGGATGTTGTCTCAGTAGGCTTTTTCCTGGGGGAAAAAGCCTGCCTGGCCGGGCGCTTCGCATTACAGTAACTGTACTTCTGCTCTAGTCCTAGCGAATGGCTCAACGGCAATCTCAGTCTCGATGCCATGCCCGGTCGCGTGTGTACAGGGAGATCCTCAGCCGTTCAACTATTGCTAATCTGCCAAGTCAATCATCGATTCCTCGGCGGCCTGACCTCAATAGAGGATCTTGAGGGAGAACTGAATCTGCCGCGAAGTTCCCGCCGTCCTGCTGATCTGGCCGAAGCCGGAGGCGAGGATGGTGTTTGTAGGCAGGCCCATGTTCACGATGTTGAAGATGTTGAAGAACTCGGAGCGGAACTGTACGTCGAAGAGTTCGCCGCCGCTGGAGCGGCTTCCGACCGGAGTGTCTTTGATCAGCGAGAAGTCGAAGTCGTAGTAGGCTGGGCCACGGAAGGTGTTGCGACCCAGAGCGCCGAAGTATCCCAAATTTGGGCCAGTGCCTCCGGGCTGGTTGATGGGGATGGAGAAGTAGGAGGCGTTGTTGGCGCCCAAGCCGAAGTAGTCTTCGCGGACCTTGCGGGCGGTGGAGAGATGCGGGGTGCCGATCTGGTTGGGGCGGTCGACTCCGTTGGAGCCTGCGCCGGTTTGCTGGATTCCGGAATAGATTGTGAAGGGCGAGCCGCTGCTGATAGTCGAGATGCTGAGTAACGTCCAACCTTGAGTGATTCTTCGGCTGACTGGCTGCAGGAACTGGGCCTTCTCGATCTGCAGGTCCTGAGCGGCGCTCATGGTGAAGCTGTTGGCCACGTCGAAGGCGGAGGGACCTTTTTCGGGATGGGTGTTGAATGGGTCTTGCGGGAAGGGAATAGTGACTGCGCCGGTGCTGCCGGTCCCGCCGACGACTGCGCTAACGTCGTCGAGGGATTTGGAATAGGTATAGCTCGCCTGGATAGTCGGGCCGTTCTGCACGACTGTTCCTTGCAGTGAGGTCTGCAGAGCATGGTAGCTGGAGTGGGCGGTGGCCTCGATCACTTGTTCCGTGCCAAAGCCGCCGATGGCGTTTCCGTTGGGGCCGAAAAGGGTGAAGGGAGCGAAGCCGGGGCCAGCGCCGGAATAGGCGTTCGGAAAGTAGGTGCGCGGCAGGTGGACCGACGCGGTCCCAATATAGGTGGCGTCGGCGGTCATCTTGCCGATGGCGCGCTCGACTCCGAGCGTCCAGGTTTGCAGGTAGCCGTTTCCGAAATGCCGGTCGATTCCGGTGAGGTTGAGCGGAGTGAGCTGCGTTCCGGGTGAGAGTGCGGCGAGGTCGCGCTGGTAGCGCTCGATGTCGAGCACAGTATTCGCCGGAACAGTGTTGGTCTTCCCGTTGGCAAAGACGTTTTGACCGGCCGGCGTGTAGAAGTTCGGCAACTCGCCGGATGTGATCTGGAAACCGTAGTTAATCGGGGCGGTTTGCGAAGTGACGAGGTGCGGATAGATAGTGAACGGGACCGCACCGGTCAGAAAGTTATCCTGCCAGATATTCGGCGGAATCGTAGTGAGGCCCCCGCCGGCATGGATGTGGAGCGTGTCCTTGACTCGCCAATCGACCTGCACACGAGGAGCGATGCTGTCGAGGTTGGTCTTGTAGCCAGGTTGCGGGTTGTCGAGATATTGCTGCGGCTGGCCTGCGGGAGGATTGACCTCGAGGAAGCCGGAGGTGCGTTTGGCGCGTTCGGTGATGGGGGAATAAATCTCCCAGCGCACGCCGTAGTCGATGACGAAGCGGTCGGATACCTTAAAGGTGTCCTGGGCGTAGACTCCGCCGGCGTTGCGGGAGATGGCGGCGGGGCCGATATGGTAGCCCCCCGACGTATATGAGGGCGCAAGCGCGACGGTGTAGACAAAAGGCCGTCCCGTAAGCAGGGCTGATAACGTATCTGGGAGGGCTTGCCCGGCTTTGATGTCATTCATACCGCTTTGCGATGGGATATTTACTGGCGAATAGGCGGTGCCTCCTCCAAAGTCGTATTCTCCGTTGGGGCTGATGCCGAAGTAAGTCGTGTCGCGGTTGAGCCGGACTTCGCCGCCGGTCTTGATTGCGTGCCTGCCAGCGATGATGGTGAAGTTTTGTTGCCCCTGGAAGAGGTTGCCGTAGGCGGTCATGACCGATCCGCCAGCGGTGTTGAATCCCTCGTAGAGTCCGTCGTTGAACTTGACGGCGGGATCGGTGTGGTCCGGGGTGGGAAACTGCGGAGTGGTTCGGGTAAAGCTGATCGAGCTTTGGAAGGAGAAGCGCGGCGAGACGGTGCGGGTGTACGTGACGATGCCGTTGCGCTGATGGTCCACATAGGTGACGCCGAAGGCTGGATCGATGGCGGTTTGGTCTGGATTAGTGGTTGGGCCGAAGAGGTTGTTGAAGTTGAACCGTGCCATCAACTGAGCCTTGTCCGACAGTTGATGGTCGAGACGGAGCGAGAACTGATTCGCGTTGGTCACGACTTTGGAAGAAGCCGCGTAAGTATTCAGGCCGTAAGGTCCGGTCGGGTTGTTGGGCAGTGGATAGCGGGCGAGGACGCTGGCAATCTCGGGATTTGGGGTGATGATGAGTACATCGCCGGGAAAGGCCCTGGCGTCGTATCCTGCGCGCTCCAGTTGGGTCGGGACTGGCAATACCTGGGTGGTTCCGAGCACCTGGCGAAAGCCCTGATACTGGCCAAAATAAAATGTTTTCCCACGTCCGTTATATAGATGCGGGATGATGACGGTGCCACCATTGGTGAATCCGAATTCGTTACGGCGAAAGGGCGGGATTCTCCCTGGATCAGCGATCGTGGCGTGGTCGAAATAATTTCGAGCGTCGAGCGACGAGTTGCGCAGGAACTCAAAGATCGATCCGTGAAAGCCGCTGCTGCCGGAGCGGGTAATGATGTTGGTGAACCCAGCCGCGCCGCGGCCGATCTCGGCGGGCATCCAGCCGGAGATCGACTTGATCTCCTGAACCGCGTCGACGTTGAAGTTTGAGAAGGTTGCGCCACCCATCTCCGGGTCGCTGGTGTCCGCGTTGTCCATGGCGAAGGTGGCCTCGACTCCGCGCTGGCCGTTGATGGCGAACTGCTGGGTGAAATTGGTGGCGCCGTTGGCGTCGGTCATGGTCCCGGCGGCAAGCAGGAGCAACTGGCTGAAATCGCGCTTGTTGAGCGGAATGGCGCTGACTGTCTGGCTGGAAAGCTGCTCTCCTCCGGTGGTCTTTACTGCGGCGGGGGCAGCCGGCAGAGTTTGAAATGTAACAGCTACTGTGCCTTGTTGGTTGATGATCACGGTCGCCGGAGGTGAATCGGGCTTCAGTTCGATCGGGTTGGCATAGTTGTGGCCGACTCCGGCGATGACGACGACGAGTTGATAATTTTCCGACGGCGGGTTGGCGAACTGAAAGCTCCCGTCGGCCTGTGTCTCTGCGACGATCTCGCCGTGGCCGCCGATGAGGTGAATTTCGGCGCCCTTTATTGGCGCTCCGGTGCTGTCTTGTAGCGTTCCCTTCCATGAACGTGCGGATAATTGCTGGGCGTCCAGAACAGGTGAAAGAGAAAGAAGGATGAGAAGAAGCCGAGCCGCAATCTGCATTGTCGCGTCAATTATATCGGTTTAGGCTGCGGCCTTGAACAGTGAAGAGAGTCTCGCTCTTTAGTCCCGGTTCCGAACGTGAGTTTTGTAACCGGGATTGAGCGTTACTCACGCAATTTGCGGAAGAGGACGGTTCCTTCTTCCGGGCCTGGGCCGGGGCCGACGAACTGGAACCCGTTCTTTGCCATCACGCCCAGCGACCCCTGCAAGTGGGGGAAGGTCTGGGCGTTGACTGAGCGTACGTGCGGATGGGAGAAGATCCATGCGATCAGCCCGGCCACCGCCTCGGTTGCGTAACCGCGGCGCTGAAAGGCGGGAAGAATGCCGTAGCCGATCTCGGCGTCGTCGTTCAGTTCGAGAGGGAGTGTCGCACCGCAGGTGCCGATGAGGATTCGGCGCTCTGCCTGGGTTGGTTTGAGGGCGACGTAGCGTCCCCAGCCGTGCGAGTTGGGGTATCGGGTCATCTTATCGACCATGTATTCGTAGGCGTGATCGTCCCAATCGGCGGGGGGCCAGTCGGCGGGCAATTCCGCGTTGACGAGTTTCGCGAAGTCCGGCGATTTGGCGAAGCCGGCGCGGATCATTTCCAGCGTAATGGCGATGAGCTCGAGGCGAAGAGTGAGAATGTCTGGCGTGGAGGCTTCCACGCCGATAGAGGAGGTTGTTGTTTCAAGAATCATGTCGGGTCCGCTTTCCGGTTGGCGAGACTTTGGTGTTCGGCGCCGGCAGAAAACTCCGGCGTCGCGAGAACACAAAGAGGGCCGAAAACTAGCGGACTTCAGTCATAGGCGACGCTTGAAGATAACATGGCGGGTTGGGCGAATTCGAGCGAAATCCGCGATTGGGCGGTGGTGCAGTTTCCGGATTGCCGACAATCCAGTAGCGACTCAATAAAGGAAGGATTGCCGACTACTCATCGGCAACCAGAATTTAGCCTATTTCGATAGCATCGCAATCTGGCCAGCGAAGACTTACGGGGAAACGCCTTGGACAATAAACATGCGGCCCTTCGACGCGCCCAGCCTGATTGGCTTGATCGCTTGATAGCCTGGGGAGTCATACCACTCGCGCGCTTTCTCCGTGTTGTCGAAGGCGATCACCACCATACCTTTTGGTGGCTCGCCCTCTAGAGCCTGGATCTTGGCACCGGCGCCGATGACGAAGTGGTAATGGCCATTAAACGGCGCCAGAGTCTCAGGGACCTTTTCCCCATATTTCTGAATGCCAGGCAGGTCGATGGATTCGACCTCCGAAACAAGGAAGGCCGGTTGCGGCGCAGCTTGCCGCTCATTCATAGCCTTGGCTACTGTAACGCCGATCGAAACGCCAGCAAGCACAGCGAGCACCAATTTGTAATTTGTTCTCATAGTTTCATCCTCCTCGGATTGTTTCTTCAAAAAAGCATTAATTCTAGAACCCATCTCATAAACCTTTTTGGTGCAGTTTTCTGTGAGACTTGAGTAGCTCAAGGCATCTCTGCGGACTTGGATGGCAGGCCGTTGGGAACTGACAGAGGAACAATGGGAATTGTTGGAGCCGGTGTTGCGTCCGGCGCGGCGGGCGGACAAGCGAGGACGCCCGTGGCATGACACGCGGGCCGTGCTGAACGGCGTGCTTTGGGTTCTGGGCACGGGCGCGCAGTGGGCCGAAATGCCAGAGAAGTATCCTCCCCACCAGACCTGCCACCGCCGGTTTCAGTCGTGGATCCATGACGGCAGGTTGGAGCGGGCGCTGCGTTTGCTGGCCACGCATCTGCACGAACGAGGCAAGCTCAATCTGGACGAAGCGTTTGTGGATGCAACCTTCGCAAGCGCCAAAAAGGGGGCTTCGCAGTCGGTCCTACGCGGCGCGGCAAGGGCACCAAGATCGTCGCTATCGCCGCTGGCGACGGTCTTCCCCTCGCCGTATCTGTCGAAGGCGCTTCGCATGCCGAGTGCCAGCTTGTGGAAGCTGTTCTTGCCGGATGCTTCCTCGACCAGCTGCCCATGCGGCTGATCGGCGACAAGGCCTATGACTCGGCCGCCCTGGACGAGCAGATGGCCGACGAGTACGGCATCGAAATGATCGCGCCCAACCGCCGCAATCGCAAACGAAAGACCCAGGACGGAAGGCAATTGCGCCGCTACCGCAGACGATGGAAGGTGGAGCGGCTCTTCGCCTGGATGCACAACTTCCGCCGACTCGTCACTCGATGGGAATACAAGATCGAAAACTTCCTCGGCTTCGCACAACTCGCTTGCCTCCTCATCCTGCTCAGACATTTATGAGATGGCTTCTAGTGCGGAGCACCTCGCTCTGCCGGCTGCCAAAGCTCAATCGGATTCTCCTCAGGGGTCGTGAAGGCACGAGCGAGCCGTACCTTATTGCAGGCGGCTACATGGACGCGACGAATCGCATCCGCGACGAGTCCGGGCTCATCAACCTGGATCATGTGGTTACTGTTGTTCGCCCGGATGAGTAGGCTATTTGTTGATAGCGCGGCCAGCCGCTTTTGACCGTCACTCCAGCCCTTCTCGAGAATGGAGAATGGTCCCGGAAAAGGCTGGCCATGCGTGATCACTGCGAGGGGCAAATCGCCGAGACTGCCCCCGCCTCCAAAATTTCCGATGGGCGCTTTCACGCGTTGCAGGGAGGCCAAGTCATCTCCTGCCGCCGAATACTCGGCCGGCCGCACAAATGAGAACCCCGCGTGGTCCAGTGGAAACAATCGACCTAATAACCGCAACACGCCGAAACGAGCCACAAGCTCAACCGCCTTATTGATGAAACCAAGCCGAGAATAGAAATTGAGAACCTCTGGTCGGAAGAACGCCGATTCTTCGGGTGTATCGACGAGGACCAGTCCTGCCGTTTGATCGGGATAGTTGCGGGCGAAGCACCGGACAATGAAGCCGCCGTAGGAGTGCGCCACAAGAATGTAAGGTCCTGGGATACCTGCGTTGGCGAGCAGAGTATGGAGTTCTTCGGCGCGTTCGCCAATTGTGCGTCCCGCCGCAACCGGCTCGCTCCAACCGTAACCAGCTCGATCGTAAGTACAAACGCCGGCAAACTCAGCGATTTTATCCTGGACGGGCCACCAAAGCCGCGATGGTTCACCTGCGCCCTGTTCGATCACGATGGTCGGGCCGACGCTCGCCTTGTAAAACAGGTGAAGTTTATGGTCTCTGACGGCGACCAGCCGCCCGAACGCCGGATGAACCTTCTTTTCCTTCCATTCGGCCGCCTTCTCATAGATATAGCCCATAGCGAGAAGCGCGACACCGGCAAACAACGCGATGACTAGATCCCATTGCCAGCTTGAGGTCATGAAAGGCATAATAATACATCCTTGCATAAAATACGCCAGTGTATTGTATGAATTAGTGCGACAAGTGGGGGCGAATGTGGTCGATCGAGCCGGGGGCGGCAAGCGCGCACGCACAAGAGAGAGACTCATCTCGGCAGCGGCGGCAATTATCGGCGAAAAGGGTTACGACCGGGCACCGCTCGAAGAGATCGCCGCACGCGCCGGAATGACCCGAGGCGCGGTTTACGGCAATTTCAAGAACAAGGAGGAGCTCTTCCTGGCCCTTATCGCGTCGCGCTGGAAACCGATTGTCCCGCCATTGAAGCCTGGCGCCAGCCTCAAGGAACAGTTGCACATTTTGGGCGAGACGGTCGCCAAAGAGGCACAGGCCCGTCGAAGTCAGGCCGCCGCCGCGACTGCATTTCAACTATACGCGTTGACGCACGAGCCGATGCGGTCTCGTCTTACAAAGCAGAACGCGGCCACCTATCGGCGCATGGCAAAGGAATTACTGAAGGTCATACCAGCGAAAGAGCTGCCTATGTCAGCCGAGAAGTTTGTCCGCGTACTGGATGCGATGACTACAGGCTTGCTCTTCACGTATTTTCAAACGCCGGAATTGATGACCGAAGACATTATCATCACCGCATTCGAAGCGCTGGCTTGAGGGCCTGTTGCGTCCTCCATGCCGGGGCTGACGGTGCGAGGCATCGGGAATGCGGAACGCAGGCTAAATAGGCGCAGTAGGTCCAAACAAGTTGGTCTGACTCCAAACGCCCCGTGATTGTCCCCAAAACTCTTATGTCCGGCTCGTGTCCCCGGCGATTGTGGGCAAGTGACGGGCAATACGGAAACTGCGCCACTACCCGGCGTGGGTATAGCTTGCATCTCCTGCTAAAGCGTGATTGCATATTCATCAACGACGCGGGGGTGTTCGATGGGATTCAGGGGCTCGCCATCTGCTTTCGCTTCCGTTCTGGTGTTGGTGGTCATGGGGCTTGCGCGGCTACAGGCGCAGGACGCTGGCTATCCGACCGCCTCTCCGCCGGCGCAGGGCAAGCCAGCTCAGACTGATGTTCCGCCGACACTTCCTGCCCAGACTCAAGATCCGGGGAAAGCGACACATGGGCATCAGCCGGACCAGAATACTGGCCGGAACGCACATGATTCGGGACACGGAGGGGAAATAGCGGGAATCGCCGGCGCGACGGTCGCCACCGGCATCGTCATTGATCTAATCCATCAACACGAAGTCGTCAACAAACTCAAGTCGCACGGCCCCCAAATGCCGAAGGCCTTTGACATGAATAACCTGCATATCACAGGGTTCGTGCAGGACGGCTGGCCGCTCGCCATTGAGTACGCGCTTTCCGGAACGGTCGACGCCCACTGCATCATTTCCACAAGCCATAAGAGGGGTTCGTTCGCTTTGCCGCCGACAGGTGGAGCGCGCCACATTGTGCTGCTGACCGGTTTACCCTCAGGCTTTTCGGAGAAACCGGGGGTAGCGGACTATTGGATTCGGCTGGACGCTTCCCCACTTCCTGTCAGTTCCTCGGGCTGGCCGGGGTTACGGATCTACGGTGTGGCAGCCGGCCCTCATGCTGTGGGTTCGGTGGCCATCGACCAGGTGAGCCTGGCGCCTACGGACAAAGCAATTCGCGTGTCGGCAGGAGATATAGCCCTTTTCGGGTTTCATTCCCACAGTGATTTTGACTCCGTGATCGCTGAGTTCTGGCTTGTCGCCCCCCACCAGGGGCGCAACCTCCTAACTGTCGAGGATACCGTGAACGTTCCACCAGTAAGTGAAGACGAGCGCGTGCAGGGCCTGCGCTGGCAGCCCCAAAACGTGCGATCTGGAGATCACATCGTGCGCATTGTCGCGTGGCGCGGTATCGATCGAGGAGCGGACTGGGTCAGCACGTTATCTGCCGACATGGTCAGCGTCGAAAGGTAAGCGATGACCTCTCCGCGAGTGCATCGCCCAAAGGTCCGGCGACGCGAAGTTTCGATTCGCCGCAAACTGCTGGTTGGTGGGCTGACTGTATTTGCAGCAGCGTTGCAGATCTATCTTGCCAATATTCCAAGGACCATCGATCTGCCGCAGGATGAGGTTGACGCACAAATGTTGGCCAAGGCTGACAATGAGCGCATCGAGATCGATGAACCAACTGTTCCGGAGGGTGGACTCCTACTTTCATACGCTGGAAAGGCTGGAGAGGTGGCGGACCTGCATTTTGACGATGCGATTGTCGATACGTCGAATGCCAGCCTGCAATCTTCTCTGAAACCTGTAGCTCCTGTGCCGGCGAAGATTGCCTACGTATCAATCCCTGCGGCCAAGGCGGAACCGGGGGAAGCGCTTGCGGCGCCAACGGGCGACACGTGTCACACATTCGTCGAGATTCGCCGCGCCAACGCTTCTTCGCCTATTACTTCGGTCAATGCATTCATCCTAAACGGCACCGCGAACAACGAACAGCGCCGCGAACTCCGCGTCTGGACCGATGGTGGCGCTCTCGATGTATTGATTCACACCGACCCCCCTCCCGCAGGCAACGGGAAGCAGATTCCGTTCGATGCTATTCCTGGATGCAGCAAGGTGCTCCAGGTACGGCCGCTGGAGGGAAATGACCCCAATGCCAACCTGGACGTTCCGCTTATCCAGGCGCCGATTCATTTGGTGGTGCCGACAGTGCCGAGTCAGAAAGCATCGAGCCCTGCCAACACATTTCGCATTGGTTTGACTTCGGCATTTATTGCGCCATTGAAGTGGCTTAGCGCGGACGATCTGTTTGATGGAATCTCTCTAGGGGACACGTCTCTGGAGTCAAGGCAGTTGCGAGTGCTTCCGTTGCGCGCCGAGAATGGCGAACGGCTGAAAGCGAGAGCAGAAGGGAACTCGGCGCTCGTGCTTGATCACCTGGCCTTCAGCTTGAATGCGCTGAAACTCAGAGTGTCGGGTCCTGCATCGGTTGAGATCGACGGGAAGCGGCTTGGCTTTGATCTCATGCACTTCCTGAAACAGAATCCAATCTTGTCGGGGGTGCTCGGGTTGCTCAACGCAGCGATTCTGCTGCTTGTCAAAGAGACGTTCTTTCCGCGTGTGGAAGAGCAACCGGATGAGGCCGACTGATCGTTCCCCGTCCTGTGGGTCACTGATGCGAATAGCGGCCGAAAGTTGGGCTCGAGGTGCCCTCGCGATTTTTGCGAAGGAACTGGGCACCCACTGTGTTGGTAATGTCGGCAAGATCAAAAGCCCGGGCCACCCCGGTGCGAATGTTTATAGGCTTCCGGTTGGGACGGCGCGTGCACGCTCGTAATTCACGATAATGACGCCTTTCGAGGTGACTGTGCTTTCCGTCACCTTGAATGCTGCCGTGTTTGTGCCATCGTGTTGCAACTTCTGCTCAGTTGCTTCAGGCTGGCATCGGGAAAAACGCGCGCACTTCGACCGGCGCCCGGCAGGCGACGGCGGCTTTGCGCCCCCACGCCAGCGCCTCGTCCAGATCAGCCGCTTCCAGTATCCAAAAACCACCTACGTGCTCCTTCGCCTCGAGGTACGGCCCGTCGGTGACGAGCACCTCACCATTGGGCTGCGCCCGCAGCGACTTCGCGCTGCTGGCCGCGGTGAGCCCGCCAGCGAAAAGCCTGGCACCAGCAGTCATCATCTCTTCGTTTAGCGCATGGATATCGCGCATCATCGCTTCGCCCTCTGCGGCCCCGTCGTAGCCGTCGGGGTGCTGAATAGCAACCAAATATTGCGGCATAACTTCTCCTCCATCTTGTAACAGTTTTCGGCGGCCCGTTTGCCTCGCCTTCACTATATCGACGAACGACCGAACCCGAATTTCGACAAAGCGTCCAGGTAAATTTCCTTACTGCCGCGGCGCTTTTAGCTTCTCTGCTAAACAGCTTTGCCAGTGGCGAATGCCTTGCGCAGCGCAGACTTCCAGCTCGCGCTGAATTGCCTGGAGGCTTCGGCGTCCGGCACGAGGAGATCGAATCCGTGGAAGGCGCCAGGCACGACCAAGAGCTCGGTTGCGACTCCGGCGTGGACGAGCCGACGCGCGTACTCCATGTCTTCTTCGACGAACAGGTCGATAGAACCGACACCGATCCAGGCAGGCGGGAGGCCGGCGACGCTCGCTACCCGGGCGGGGACGGCGGCTGGCGGCACCGCGGACGAGCCTGCTGGAACGCCGAGCAGCGAGCTCCAGGCAAGACGATTGGCACTCTCAGTCCACATAAAGTGGCCGATGGCCGGCGACGCTGGACGGCTGCTCCCCGTTCGATCGTCCAGCTGGGGGTAGATGAGCAGTTGGAAGACGATGGGAACTTCGTTGCGGTCGCGCGCGTGAATCGCAAGGCTCGCTGCGTGGCCGCCGCCCGCGCTCTCACCGCCCACGGCAATTCTGGAGCGATCAATGCCGAGCTCCGCTGCATGGGCGTGAACCCATTTCAGCGCGGCGTAATTGTCCTCAAGCGAGCCGGGATACCGCGTCTCCGGAGCCAGCCGGTAGTCGACCGAGACGACGACGCAGCGACAATCTGTCGCGATCCCTTGCAGCTCAGGCATCAACATGGGATCGGTCATCATGAAGCCGCCGCCATGCATGTGAAGCAGCACCGGCTTGCCCTTCTCCGACGGCGCAGGATCGACAACCCACAGACGCACCTCGGGCGCGCCTGGCGGCCCTGGGATATGCCGCTCCACGGGCTGCGGCGCGGGAGCAGGCAATGGGGGCATGCCAGGCAATTGCCGGAACTTGACGACCATCTCCGCTGAGAGGTCATAGGCGGGGAACTGCTTGAGCGCAGGAAGAAGTTCCGGATCGACAACGGAATACGGGTCAATAGGATGTGGATCCGGAATCGCCAGCGAAGGTTCTGAGCGCGAGGCTTGCTTAGCCTCCGCCAGCGCAGCCGCAGGCGCGAGCCCTATAGCCAGACCAAAGCCGGCGGTGCGGAGAGCGAAATCGCGACGAGTGAGTTGATGGCTCATTGGAGTAGTTTTTCCCTTTTGAGAATGGGCTATCCGTGACCGCCGGCTTGTTGCGAGAGAATCTATGCGGCCTTCAAAGGCCCGACGAACTTGTAAAGACTGAAGATGACGCCGGACGGCAGTGCGTTCGTGTTGACGAGCTCGAAGGACCGCGCGGGGGTTCCCTCTGCGAACAAGCGCTTCCCTGTGCCCAACAGGACCGGATAGACGACGAGCAGGATTTCATCCGCAAGCCCTTGTTCGAGCAGTGTCGATGTCAGCGTCGAGCTCCCCGAGAGGAGAAGCATCGGGCCATCCTGCGACTTGATGCGGCGAATGTCCTCAACGATGTCCGGTCCAAGGCCGACGAACGGACCCCATTCAAGGCTTTCGGGATTGTGGGTAGCGACATATTTTGTCGCCGCATTGAGGCCGTCCGCAATCGGACTGCTGGGAGCCTTTGGCCAGAAGCCCGACCACATATCGTAGGTGCGACGGCCAAGCAGCAGATCGAAGCTTTCGCCATACGCGGCGGCGATTGCATCTCTGCCGGCGGGGGTCCGATAGGGCGCGCCCCAGTCGGTGTAGGGGAAACCGTCGTCATCGGCAGAGTTCTGGATCACGCCGTCCAGCGAGATGTGTTCCACGATTCTGAGCTTTCTCATTTGAGTCTTCGTGTTCTGGGGTTGGAGTTTCTATTCGGTTGGCATTGCGAGGAACTCCGCGCACCTCGACCGATGTGCGGCACAACCTCGCACCAGCGCGATGCGGCCGTTGTCGAGGTTGAGGGAGATGCCGGTTTCGCCAATGGCGTACTTACGGCTTTACCCGCGATGGGTGAGGTGTGCCGCCCGGCAGGCTGCTGAATGGGATCTCGCGTACCTCGCCCCGCGAGCGGGAGTCCAGGCAGGCCTTGCGCGCCCATGCCATCGCCTCGTCCATGTCAGCGGCTTCCAATATCCAGAAACCACCGATGTGCTCCTTGGCCTCCAGATACGGGCCGTCGGTGATGAGCGGTTCGCCACTGGACTGCCCCCGCAGCGACTTCGCCTGGGCGGCCGGGCTGAGGCCGCAAGCCATGAGCCTGGCGCCGGCAGCTTCCAACTCATCGTTGAGCGCGTTGATAGCGTGGATCGTCGCTTCGGTCATCGTCGACGGGTCGAAGTCGTCGGGGAGGTAATTCGCAAGTAAATACTGCGGCATGGGTTCTCCTTGATTGTTTCGTGATTGTTTTGCGGGCCAGTTGCCCGGCCTTCACTATATAAACGAACGGCAGGACTGGAATTCTACAAATCGTCGAAGAAATTTTGGAGGTATGCACTTTACGCAAGGACTGGGGCGACCTATGATTAGCCCACCCCCGAGGCCGCTGCACGCCGGAGGGCTGGCCAAGAGGGGGCTAAATCGCCGTGCTCATATTTCATGGCAGTTTGAGAAAGGATAAAGAGACGGACGAAAGCGTTCGATGGATCAAACACGTGAACCGCGAGAAGTTCCAACTGTATATCTATCAAGGCAGAATTCCACGAAAGCCGCCTCCGCTGGAGATTGAGGTATCGATCTTTGCTGATGAGAAGCCGTACCATCGCTTATTAGTGAAGGTCGGGAAAAAATGCGTGAGTCAACTGACCAATGACGATAAAGCCGAACTAGGTATGATTGGCTTAGATGAAGGTCAGCTTCAAAATGCCGGCGAAGATGCAATCTTTGGCGCCGCGTTCAAGCCCAATAAGGGACACCAGCATACCAAAACGATGCGGTACGACGCAGGGCACGGGGAATTTGAATTCGGTGACCCCTACGTTCCCCGGTCGATATTAGGCGATCCGTCGCCAAACTGTCTACTGTTCCTCGTTCGATGGATCGATAAGTATGTTGCGTGAAGTACATACTTCCGGAAATTTTGCTTCTTCCGCACTTTAGAACTATGCTTTGCGCTTGGTCATCTCAATATCCGCATCGGCTTCTGACGAGTCTCTTCTTGATCGGAACTAGATACTTTACGCGAAGGGTCATGGAATAGGCTTATCATCGGATTCTGTCTGCTCGTACAAGCTCAAGCATGTAGGCAGAGTGTCCAGTCCGCCGCTCCTTCCCCCGTTTTTATAGCGCCAGTCCCATGTTCGACACAATTGTCCAGTGACCGTATCAAGTGCGACACCGGGGGACTCGGTGCGCTCAGACACGTTTTCAAAGCGATGTAGGGGCGGATAATGCCGAACTTTTTCTACAGGCTTGGGTAATTCGACTGGCTTAGAAGGCTGATCGCAGCCGATTGCAGCGAACGTAAGGCAGGCAAATAAAGCAAAACGTTGGCAGGAATTCATGCCGCCAATACTACCTCTCTTTGGGCCATCCCTTTGCAGGTTTTTCTTGGAGCGGTCTCACAAACTGTAGCGTGTCTCAGGATTTAAGCCCGGCTCAAGCATCTTGCTCATGGCTCGGTATCCGCACCAGCTTTCCTGATAGAAAATCCTGCTCCCGCCTGTTCTTCGTCATTGCAATCGCGCGCTGAATCTCTTCGCGAGCTTCGCCGAATCTGCCAAGCTTGAGGAGCAGGTCTCCTCGAACGCTGGGCGCCAGGTGATAGCCAGTCAGCGTCGAGTCGGGATCGAGAGCGTCAAGCGCAGCAAGCCCAGCGGCTGGGCCTTGCGCCATCCCAACGGCTACTGCTCGATTCAGCCCAACGATGGGAGACGGGCTGATCTGGAGAAGGGCGTCGTAGAGAAGGACAATCCGCTCCCAGTCGGTGTCTGCGGCAGTGCTCGCTCGCGCATGACAGGCGACGATTGCCGCCTGCAAGGCGTAGTTCCTTGCCCCGCCGCCCAGCTTCTGCGCATGATGAAGCGCGTTCATTCCTCGCTGTATCTGAACGTAGTCCCACCGGGACCGGTCTTGCTCGATCAACAAAACGGCTTCTCCGTTTCGCCCCTTGCGCGCCGCAGTGCGCGACGCCTGCAGTTCCATCAGCGCTAGCAGACCATAAATCTCAGCTTCACCGGGAAGAAGTCCCACGAGGATGCGCCCCAACCGTAGCGCGTCATTGCAAAGCTCCTCCCGCATCCACTCCTCTCCGGAGGTCGCCGTATAGCCTTCGTTGAAGATCAGGTAGATCACCGAGAGCACAGACTCAAGCCTGCTGCGCAGCTCATCGGCTCGCGGCATCTCGAATGGAACATGGGCTTCGGCAAGGGTCTTCTTAGCCCGAAAGATTCGCTGGCCAAGGGTCTTCTCCGGCACCAGGAACGCCCGAGCGATTTCAGGGGTCGTGAGGCCGCCAATCAAACGCAACGTCAGAGCGATGCGCCCCTCAACCGGCAGCACCGGGTGGCAGGCGGTAAAGATGAGGCGGAGGACGTCATCATCAATGACCTGATCGAGTGATTGATCCATTGCCTCACCGAGCCGCTGCTGCTGGAACTCCAGCTCTCGTCCAATCTCTCCGTGCTTGAGTTCAAGCATCCGGCCGCGGCGCAGAGAGTCGATCGCGCGCCGCTTGGCCGCCGTCATCAGCCACGCCGCAGGCTTTTCCGGAATGCCATCTTCCGGCCACCGCTCAAGAGCCGCAACGAGCGCGTCCTGAGCGAGTTCCTCGGCAATGCCGATGTCGCGGGTCACGCGGGCAATGCCGGCGATCAGCCGCGTGGACTCGATCCTCCACACCGCCTCAATCGCTTTGTGGATGTCCGCTTTACGAATATCGCTCATGTCTGAGTGTCCCTCACGCCTTTGCAGCAGCGGCGTTCCGAACCTCCTTCTCGAAGCCCTCCGCCAATTTCCGGAGATCCTCAGGGGCTTCGCTGAGCTCGAAAATCTGGCGCACTTCGATGGTGTCGTTGTTGATCACCGACGCTCGCCTCGCCCATTCGATCGCTTCTTCCCGCGAGCGCACCTGAATAATCCAAAAGCCTCCGATGGCCTCTTTGGCCTCAGCGAACGGTCCATCGGTCACCGTTGCCTTGCCGTCTTTGGAGGAAACACGTGCGCCCATCGAAGGGGGATGAAGGCCATCGAGGTCGAGCAGTACGCCCGCCTTCTGCAGGCTCTTGTTGAATTCCATCATCTTCAACGCCTCCGCGCCGGGCATTGCGCCAGGATGTGCCGCTTCATAACCTTTAGGAAAAACGATCATCATAAATCGCACTGATTACCCTCCTCGTCATCGATTCCAGCCAACATTGGCTGTTCTATTCATACGTCGAATATGTTGCGCCGATTTCTACCACTCACGATAGAAACTTCCGACCCTGGGAGGGAGCTGTGCCCATTGTGCCCGACTCCTTGGATGACTCTGGTGCGCGACCAGCTGTTTAGCGTGCTCGAGAGAAATTAATTCAATCCGCTAAATGCGTACTCAGATAATGCCTCGGCATCCTTGGTAGCGGCGAGCCGTCTTATGGGAAGTAATCCGGGTCACTTCCAAGCGACGGGCATACGGAAACTGGACCCCTACCCGCGAATGAGGTCAGCGTGCCGGGGATTGGTTTCGAAACCGGGCTATCAACTGCTTGGGCAGGCTGGAGCCGGTGAGCTGAAGCACAGCCGCCGAGACTGCGCGCCAGACGGTTGTGGCCACCCGGATGACGCCGACTGATCGTTCCCCTCCCCTCATTTCGAACGGATATCAGCAAAAGTATTTGTTCTCGGCATTACTGGATCAGTGGTAAGGTGTTTGCGCTGGTTGAATAATTTCTTTCCTGCCTCGAAACGATCCCTACTTTCGAACCACCATAGTTTTGGGCGGTAATCCCTTCTCTGCCCAGAAAATATCGAATCCCACCTGTACGCAAGTGATGTGACACGCAAATTTTCCCTGAGGAGAACCCATGACTATCCGTCCGAAGCTAATCCTAGAGCTCTTTGCGGTTTTCGTTTCTGTGGCCAGTTGTTCATCTTTCGCCCAGAATCAGGCCGCCATTACCCCCGATGTTGCAACGACAGTCACAACGACCGGAGGCATATCCGGCTATCTGCCCGTCTTCACCGGAGCATCGACGGTCGTCAACTCGATCCTCTTTCAAAGCGCCACCGGCATCGGGGTGGGCGACGTTCCCAACTCGAGCGCTGTCTTCGACGTCAAAGGCAAATCGATCTGGCGCGGCCTGCTGAATGTTTCCAGGGCAGGCAATGCCACTACCACGGCCGGCTTCGACTCTTACCCCATCTTCCTCCAGGGGAGTGTCTATAACTCCGCAACCAAAGGCGCCGTGATGCCCGTCTTCCAGTTGCAGTTGGAGCCCACCGGCAACAACACCGCAACTCCCGGAGCCACCTTCAATCTGCTCGCCAACAGCACGGGCGGTACTCCTGCCGAGACGGGCTTGTATTTCAACACCAACGGCACGATCCACTTCGCCCCCGGCCAGACGTTTCCAAACGGGGGCCCCTTCTGCATCGCGACGGCCGGCGGCTTCGGCAGTGGTGGCACGACTTTCGTCGGGCCAGGCTTTACTGTGCCAGCGGAGAACAACTGCACACCGTGGTCGGGCTTCACGAAGACCGCTTCCACGGTCATCTTAACGACGAACGGCGCCGCATGTCTTTCGAGCACTGGTAAGACGCTGACGGTCAGCGTTTCCAGCGCCGACCCGGAGTATTTAGGTACCAATCCGGCATCGGATTACATCGATTTGATCCGGACGTCCTCAACAGGATCGTTCACCGATGGCACCGACTCGGGCGAATTCGCTGGAAGCGCAAACCAGGTAACCTGCACGTCCGGTCTGTTGTCACTCCCTGACAGCCACGACTAAGAAGCTGTCTCCTATCTGCCTTTGCGACTTTCGGCGGCTGGCTTGAGACCCGCTCTAACGGCGGGTCTCATACGTGGCCTCTCTGGGGTTCTTCGGGTTTATGAGACAGCTTCTAGCCCCGAATGACGGGCAATACGGAAACTGCACCACTACCCGCGAATGAGGTTAGGGCGTGGATTGCCTCCGAAAGCGGGCTATCAATTGCTTAGGCAGGCTGGAGCCGGAGAGTTGAAGCACCGCCGTAGAGACTGCGAGCCAGGCGGTTGTGGCAACTAACAGCAGCAGGAGGTCGTTCCAACGCCCGCCGGCGGCCGGCATCGCACGGCTGACCAGGTAGATGACTCCGAAGCCGGCGATGGCGGCGATGGCCGACCGGGCGAGCTCCTTGAATTCGAGGCCGGAGAGCGCGACCATTTTGCGGCGGTCGAGCATGACTCCGAGAGTGATTGTCTGAATCAAGATGCCGAGGTCGGAAGCGATGGCCAGTCCGATCGCTCCCTTCGCGTGATAGAGCGACCAATAGATCGGCAGCGAGACGAGGACGATGATCGTGCCCGCAACCATGGGCGCGACGGTGTTGCCAGCGGCGTAGAAGGCGCGCGCGTAGAGAATCTGGGCGCACCAGAAACAGAGCGAGACGGAGAAGATGGCGAAGTAAAGGGCCATCTCGCGGGCGCTGTTGCGATGAAAGAGACCTCCGCGGAAGATGAGGTCCACGACCGGGAAGGCGAGGCCGATCATCCAGCCGGTGAGCAGCATGGAAAAAGAGACCACGCGAGAGACGGACGAGTTTACGTTCCGGGAAAAGGCGACGGGGTCGTTCTTGGTGAAGAGCGATGCGAGAAAGGGCAGTGACGCCGCGCCTGCGGCCTGGCCGAGCGCGACCGGTGCGGTGAAGACGTTCTTGGCGTAGGTGAGCAGGGTGATCGCTCCGTGGTCGCCGGAGGCGAAGTAGTTCATGATCCAGCTATCGAAGGAGACCAGGGATACTCCGAGCATGAGCGGAATGGAGAGGCGGATCCATTCGCGCAGGCCTGGGTTGGACCAGTCCACTACGGGGCGGTAGCGGACTCCCGCGCGGTGTGCGCCGATGGCATTCAGGAGAAACGGCCCGACCATAATGCCGGCCAATGCACCCCAGGCGAGAGAACGAATGCCGATGACTTTCGCTAGGAAGATTCCGCCGAAGATAATGCCAAGGTTGTAGACCAGCGGCGTGGCTGCCTGTAGCGCAAACTGCTTGCGGACGAGCATCACCGAGCCGAAGACTCCGCCGGCGAAGAAGAATAGTTGCCCCGGCAGCAGGATGCGGGTCATGGTGATGCAGAGGGCGGCCTGATCCGGCGAAAAGCCTTTGAACCACCAGTGGACATAGACAGGCGCGAAGATCTCGGCGAGCACGATCGCGCTGCCGAGAACGAGAAGCATGGAGGTGAGGATTGCCGACATCGCGCGGGCGCCGTCCTCATCGCGGCCCGAATCGCGATATCGACTGAGGATGGTCACAAAGGTGACAGAGGCCGCGCCTCCGACGAGGAAATAGGCAATCATGTCGGGCAGTTGGAAGGCGGAGTTGAAGGCATCAGTCTGCGGGCCGGCCCCGAAGAGGTAGGCGATGTACTTTACCCGCACCAGGCCGATGATTCGCGAGAGAAACGCGGACAACATCAGCAACAGCGTCGCGGTGAAGGCGGTATGGCGGTGCGAAGGCCGAAAGACACGCAATACGCGTTGCCAGTAAGACGTGGATACGGAAGGGGCGGCGGCCATCAGGGGATGGGTCGATTCTACAGAAGCGACATGACGGGCCGGCGAGTGCGCGAAGGTTTGGGGGCACTCGCCACGCAGGAATTCCAGTGCGGCAAATCAGTATTTTGGCGAGCAACAACTAAAACTTGAAGGTTGCTTTTAGTTGGAGGATGCGCGCGGAGGCATTTCCTCCGAGGCCGGAACCGAAAACGCTGGTTGGCGCGCTGGCGGTTGCCGTTATGACGCCAAAGCCGGGGCCGTCGGAGAAGTTAGTGTCCGGATTGAGGAAATTCGGGTGATTCAGGACGTTATATGCCTCCACTCCAATTTGAAACATGCCGGATTCCAAACCGGGGACCTTGAAACCCTTTACCACGGTAAAGTCGGTGTTGAAGTAGCCGGGGCCGGTGAACTGGTTTCTCCTCTGTCCGCCAAGTGCAGTGGGATCGGCGAAATACGGGCTGTTTGCAAGGGCGGTGCTGCCGAAGCAGGATATGGTCGGTGACGCCTTGTTGATGCCGCAGTGGCGAGGAACCGAGGAATCGACAATCTGCGCCAGCACTTCGCCGCCGTAATTCGGTTCGAGACTGCCGCTAACACTTCCGTCAAAGACGCTGAAGGGGAAACCTCCGTGCCAGAAGATGGTGCCACCCAGAATCCAGTTGTCCGCCAGCAAATGCGGGCCGCCAAAATACGGAAGGTTGATTAGGTAATCCCCGTTCAGGCTGTTTCGTATGTCGTAATCGGAATTGCCATAGTTCTGAAGCTTCAGGTTGAAAGGATAGATGGTGGTGGGGCTGGCATTGACCGCACTGTCGAAGCCGAAAGGCAGGAAACCTCCATTCGAGATTTCATCGAGAGAGTGACTCCAGGTGTAGTTGAGCTCCAGGGTCACATACTTCGACTGGTTTTTGATCGAGGCCAGCAGTCCGTTGTAATTCGAGACGGCCGGGCTTTGGATCTCAGTAACTTCAGCGAATGCAGGAAGGGCCGGGTTTGCCGGAGCGCCCCCGAAACCATACACATTGACCCCATTGTTTACGAAAGGTTCATGGTACCCATGGTTTCCGACATACCCAATTTGAAAGCTGGAAGACTTGCCGATCTTCTGTTGAACTTGCAGGCTGTATTCCAGATAAGTCGGGTATTTAATGTTTGGATCAACGTTAAAGACGCTGGGCGCGGAGAAGAAAGGATCCACCGCGCTGATGGAATTGAAGCTGCCGCCCGCGGAGTAAGCGGTCTGGAATATCTGGTTGCTGCTGGTCAGCGTGCTGGTGGCGCTACCTGGCGCCGCCGGAGAGACAAGCCCGGGGACCGTAAATGTCACGCTGAACGGAGGATTGCTGAGCAGATCGTCGGCAACAGCAGAGGGAAAGATATCTGTGAAGATGCCGAATCCACCGCGCACCACCATATTGGAGTTGCTGCTAGGCGAGAAGGTGAATCCTAAACGCGGATCGACCGCGATCGTTTGCAGGCCATTGAAGGTTTGGTGCAGGCCGGAGTGGATCACGGAATTGTAGGGCGTCGTCTCGTCGGCGGTGACAGCGGTGTAAGCGGAGGCGAAGCGCCCGAAGCAGTTGATCTGGCATACGGGGTTTGAGTTGTGTTCCAGGCGGATACCCGCAGTCACCTGGAAGTTGGGCGTGATTTTCCACTGGTCCTGCGCGTACACGCCGAAGTTATACTGGGCGATCGGGGCTGACAGGCGCTGGGGGAAAGTCTGCGTCGCGGTGAGCAGATTGCCGGCGCCAAATAAATCTCCCGGGTCCAGAGGCAGGGCCGTCGGATCGGCGTTGGCTGAGCTCTCCGGGCCGAACTCAAAAGCCAGGGGAAACTGGAAATTGATTCCGGGGTCTAAGTCGGTAGTGTCGTCCCGCTTAAAGGTAACTCCGAACTTGAAGGTCTGATTTCCTTTGGTCCAGCTCACATCGTCATTGAACTGGTATTGGGTCACGTTTCTGCCCTGGGGAAATGCGTTGAGTTCGCCTCCAAGAGGGGTGAAGGAGCCATCCAGAAAAACCAGCGTATATGGGATGAGGGCCGCGGCCGCCGTGGGGTTGGAGTTGATGAAGGGAGTTGCATACCACAGCGTGGAGAAGTTGAACTGGTTGACCAGGTTGGGTGAAAAGAAGTGCGTCTCGACGAGCTGCCCCTCGTAAGTAGGCTGTGCGCTCTCCGCGTTGAAGGCAGGGTTGATTGGGTCCACGAACGCCGGCTGAACTCCATAGTCCCACTTGAAGTGGGCAAAGAAGCTGTCATTCGGCCCCAATTTGTCATCCAGCCGGGCGGTGACTAGCTGCTCGACCAGGTTGTCCTTGGGGTTGCCCTCGAAGGCGTTGGCGTAGGTGGTTCCGTTGTACGGAGTGGCTGCCGATGCGCCGCGAGCATTGTTATAGATGCTGAAGAGCTGATTGTAGAACGGCACCTGTGCGGCCTGGCCGGTGGCGGTGAGATTGGCTATCGCCGCGCTTTGATAAGCAGCGTTGGGTATAACAACCTGGGTGGGCACCGATGTTACAAAGCGCAGCGTTTCATAGTTCACGAAGAAGAACATCTTGTTTTTGATAATCGGACCGCCAAGCCCGGCTCCTCCCTGGTTGGCGTTGGCATAGGCTTCGGGCGTGGCTGTCAGGTCATTGAACCACTGGTTGGCGTTCAGGTCGCTGTTGGTCCAGTAGTAGACGGCATTTCCATGAAACTGGTTGGTTCCAGAACGGGTGAGAATGTTTTCCTGAATGCCGCCCAGGGTGCCATACTGGGCGCCATACGCGTTGGCCACGACACTGATCTCGTCAACGTCATTCGCGCCGAGCAGCAGATTGCTGGGGCCGGAATTGTTGAGGTTGAGGAACGGATCGTTCTCTGACGCGCCATTGACGGTGAAATTGTTCGACGTGGCGGGGAGCCCAAAGGCCTCCGCGTTGCCGAGGCCGCCCTGGGTGTTCATAATGACGCCCTGGGTGGTATTGATGGGATAAGTTATGTCTCCGCCGGGATTGGGCAGATTCTGTACCTGTTGTTGGCTGATGGTGGTGGAGATATCAGAGGTATCTGTCTGCAGCAGAGGAATTTCCGTACCCATCACCTCAACCGTCGTCGAACTCTTTGCTACCGAAAGGTTAAAGTTCTGGCTGGCGATCTGGCCGATGCTAAGGACGAGGCTGCCCTGTGTGGTTTGGAAGCCCTCCGCGCTCGCGGTTACCGTGTATGTTCCAGGCTGCAAAAGAGAGATGCGGTAGTTGCCCGCCTCGTTGGAGGTGACTTCCTTGGTCTGGCCGGTCCCGGTGTTGATCGCTATCACCTTCGCGCCGGGGATGGTAGCGCCCGTCGAGTCCGTCACAGTGCCCGCAATATCGCCGGAAACCAGCGATTGCCCTTCGACGCTCCGAGGAAGCAGGACGAGCGCTGTTGACCCTATGATGAATGGGGAAACCGCAAGCAAACTGAGTAGCAGAGATTTGAGGAAATTACCCGGAATGTGTCTCAACGCAAGCCTCCTGGGGAACGCGCCGCGCCTTGCTAAGCGCAACGTCATTGAAAAGCCGCGAGCGTGACACTATGGAGTGTCTTGTGCCGCTGATCCACAAAGCGGCCCCTAAGGCCACTTATGTGTTCAATCCCAAGCAGGTAATCGGTTGAATACCTTTCGCTAATGCACGTTGCATTTTGGTAACCACTTCAGGCAACCATCGTGTGGTCAGAAAAAATGAATGAAAACTCAATGATTTACCGAGCAGCCCGCCGACTGATAGATCTAAACAGATCAAGGGTCCGCTGCGAGTTCTCCGAATTTTCATATTTTCATGCAAGAAATCGAAGGGGGTCGCGCCCCATACCTCGTAACTTCGATCAACTACCTGCACTGGGCGCTGAGCGCGCCCGAGCCCAACGGCAAGCGCGAGCTAATTTTCTCGTCGGATTTCGTGATGCCCTCGCTTCACCATACAATGCGTACTAGGGGGACGCAGCCGTAAGTTATTGACGGGCCTATAGCTCAATGGTTAGAGCAGCGGACTCATAATCCGTTGGTTCCAGGTTCAAGTCCTGGTGGGCCCACCAAAATTATGTCCCCCCTGAGATGAAACCGCCCGAAGAATCACGCATTGGCGATTGATGCCGTTGCGTGTCTCGCCTCCGCAAGAGAAAATTTCAATGGATATGTATGCGGGGTATTTCTTGAGGCATGGGTTAGCTATCTGGCTGGCATTCGGAATGGCAGGTTGGAGTCTCCCTATACAGTCGCCGGGCGATCCAGGGCAAGCGGCGCTTCCACTCGATCAGCAAGAAAATACGGCTGAGTCCGAGGCTTCCCTGATCGCCTTAACCAAGACCCAGCCAACGAATCCCGAGCCCTTTGCCCGTCTGGGCCTTCTGGAAGCACGCCGAGGGGACTACCCACGGGCTATTGTCCTCTACCGCAAGGCCATGGCGCTGAACCCCGCGATGCCGGGTCTGGGTTTGAACCTGGGTCTGGCGCTCTTCAAAGACGGCCAATATAAAGAGGCCATTCAAACCTTCACTCCGCTGCTCGGGTTTCAGCCGCCCTCCTCGCCCGAGGCGCAGCGCCTGACTTTTCTGATTGGAATGTCGCACTACGGCCTGGGAGAATACCAGGCGGCGGTTCCTTATCTGCAGCACTCAGCCGATGCCAACGCACAGAACCTTCCCCTGCTCTTGACCCTGGCGCACAGCTGCTTGTTGTCGAAGCAGTATCAATGCGTTCTGGATGCCTACCATCGGATCATTGCCCAGAATGCCGAGTCGGCCGAAGCCGACATGCTGGTTGGGGAAGCCTTAGACGAGATGAAGGATACCATCGGCGCGACGAGGGAGTTTCGCGCCGCGGTCCAGGCCAATCCCAAGGAGCCGAATGCGCACTTCGGCCTGGGCTACCTGTTGTGGACGCAAATGCAATACCCGGAGGCCGCGCAGGAATTTCAGGCCGAGCTTGAAAATACCCCGGACTACGCTCAGGCTATGCTTTACCTGGCCGACTCCCAGATTCAAATGAACCGGATGGAAGATGCCAGGCCGCTACTGGAAAAGCTGGTGAAGAGCGACCCGGCCATCGCCATGGGGCGCCTCGACCTGGGGATCGTCTATGCCGAGTCCGGTGATAAAGAGAATGCGCTGCGCGAGTTCAAGGCGGCTGCCGCGCTCAAGCCCGACGATGTGAATGTCCACATGCGGCTGGGGCGGCTGTACCGGTCGATGGGGAAGACTGCTGAAGCAAAGAGCGAATTCGACAAAGCCAGCAGTCTGAACAAAGCCGCAGACGCGGCGCTGGTCGATGTGATGTCCGGCGCTTCCGAAAAGAGCAGCACTCCTCCGGCAAATTCGTCGGCCAAGTAAGCCAAGGCCGAAGCTTGCGCTCCGGCCTTGGCTGTTGTGAAAGCAAACTCTAGAAGTAGAGCTTGCCGCTGAACTGCATGATGCGCGGATCGTGAGCGCTTAAGGCCTGGCCAAAAGTGCCACTCCCGAGCGCGGTGTCAATGCCGTTGGAAGGGCAACCGGACGTGCTGCATCCGAAGTTGGTGTGGTTGAAGAGGTTGAATGCCTCCGCGCGCATTTGCAGACTGACCCTCTCGCCGATCTGGAAACTCTTCATCAGGCCCAAATCGACCCGTTCGAAACCCGGACTCAGGAAGTTTCCCACTCCAGCGTTGCCGAAATGACCTTGTGCGAAGGTGAAGTCCGAAGTATCGAACCAGTTGAGTCTTGTCTTGTTCAGGTGGACGGGACGCAACTGGTCCGGACGAGGTGTAATGTCAGCGTTGGGGTTTCCGATGCCGAGGCCGCCGAAATATGTTCCCGCCGGACTCGTGGCCGAACACAGACCGGTTGTGGAGTCGAGAGGACAGGCAAAGGGATCGGCGTAGCCAGTCGGACCGCCCGATGCCCCCTGGGTGGCGTTGATCGATAGTCCGGAGGTGAAGTTGACGATACCGGAGAGCTGCCAGCCGCCCAGCAAGTGTCCGGTCAGGCCGCGCTGCTCGCGGAAGAATGGCTCGGTGTAGACGAAGTTGGCGATAAAGATCTGCGGCTCATTCAGCGCCGATGGTCCGTAGTCCAGATTTGGGTCGTAGGTATAAGTGTTGGCGACGCCGCGATCGGTGGCCTGGTCAGTGAGGTTTTTCGACCAGGTGTAGGCGATTCCCGCATTCAGGTCGCGGGTCCTGTGGTTCAGCGAAACCTGCAGCGAGTTGTAGTTGGCGGTAAAGATGGGCAGGCGGGTGTGAAAATCCGCGTAGCCAAGATAGGGGCGGATGTTGTTGACCGGCGTATTTTGCGGACCGCTTTCGCGGGCCTCGAGCGTAGGCTGATTGAGGTCCAACTCGCCCAGCAGGTGGCGGGATTCCGAGCCGACATACGCAATCTCGAGGACGGTTGTGGAAGCGATCTGCTGTTGCAGCGATAGGTTGAAGTCCGCGTAGGACGGGACCTTGAAAGCTGGGCTGCCTGTGGTCGTCAGCGCATTCGGTCCGAGGCCCGGAGGCGCCGCGGAGCCAGTTCCCAGGACATTGTCAAAGGAGGAGGTCACGATCGTCGTGTATTGCACCAGAGGCGGATCGCCGAATGCATTCTGCTCCCAGATGCCGTTGAGGGTGCGGTCGAAGAACAAACCGAAGCCGCCGCGCAGCACAGTTTTGCCCTCCGCAAAGGGCGTCCAGGCAAACCCAACACGGGGACCAAAGTTCCAGTTGTAGTTCGGGTTCACGTTGCTGCCATAAGGAGAGCAGGTGACCTGAGCGGAGATAGCCTGGGCCTGTGCACAAGCCGCGCCTTGCGGAAAGATCAGCCCGTTGGCGTAGGTGGCCGGGGTGTAAGACTGTCCCGCGACAAAGTTTCCACCGGCGTCCAGAGCCGGAGCTGCAGCCGGGTTGTACAGCAGGGGATCGAAGTTCACCAGCGTATTCTTGGCGTCGGAGGGCGACGGGAATCGTGTCCAGCGAAGACCCAGATTCAAAGTCAGGTTGCGTTTCACCTTCCAGTCGTCCTGGACATAGGCTTCCGTATTCCAGAAGCGCAGATCGGGAACGATGTCGCGGCTGGCCTGGCTGTATTGGGTCACATTGCCCAGCAGGAAATCTCCCCAGGTATTGAAGGTGAAGTTCGGATTCCCCTCAGAAGCGTCTTCGGTTTTCAGCATTTGCTGGGCAGTGACGCCGGCACGCAGGGTGTGTTCGCCCAGAGTGACCGAGAAGTTGTCGAAGATGTTCCGATCCAGGTTGCGCTCGAAGTAAGGCGCGCTCCCCTGCGACACGCCGGTGACCGATCCGTCGTTGATGGTCACGCTCGGAATACGGCCATAGGGGTCCTGATAGGCATAGTTGTTGGTCAGGGAGGCGAGCACGCTGGGCGAGTTTGCCGGGCCGGAAAGCGCGCCGTTGATGGTTCCCTGCGAGTAGGCGAACTCCACCTCATTCACCATCGTCGGAGAGATGGTCCAGGTAAGATTGGCCACCACATTCTTGCCCGGAGCGTTGATGGCGACATTGACCACTCCGGGGTAGTTGGCACCGCCCCAAAGGCCAAGAGGAAGATTGCTGGGAGCATCGTCCTGCATGCCGCGGGCAAAGAAATGCAGCTTGTCGTTGAAATAGTGGTCGACCCGGACCAGGTCCTGGCGGAAGTTGTCTAGCGTCGAGAAAGAAGCGATCTGAGTGCCATTGGTAAAGCCGGTCGCAGGATTGACGGCTGTGGAGTTGGCCGGGAACTTGCTGATGATCTGCGAGAGGTACACCTTGGCGTTCGCGCTGTAACAGGCGGGATTGACGGTGCCTACGCCGCCGGTCAAAGTCGTCGAGTTGAAGGGGGTGTATCCAGTGACGCAGCCCGCCGGCGCGTTCAATGCATTCGCCGAGAAAAACGTGCCGCCCAGCTCTGCCGTGGTAGGCGCAGGCACGTTGTTGGAGGAGGGAGCGGTAATCTTGCGCCATTCCTCCGACCAGAAAAAGAAGGTCTTTTTCTTATCGACGTTGTAAACACGAGGGATGTAAATAGGTCCGCCGATAGTAAAGCCGAAGTTGTTGTAGTGATCGGGTGCACGCGGAAGACCCGCGAGATTATTGAAGTAGGTGTTTGCGTTAGTGTCTGCCGTGCGCACGAACTCATAGGCTGAACCATGAAAAGTGCTGGTGCCGGAGCGGGTGGCTACCAGCACCTGGCCGCCTCCGCTGCGTCCGAAGCTGGCGTCATAAGAGCTTCTTTCCAGAGTGAACTCCTGGATGGCATCGACGCTGGGAATGTTAAGCAGGGTCGAATTCGAGCCGCTATCGTTGATGTCCGCGCCGTCTACCGTCCAGTTATTGGCCGACAGCCGCGCGCCATTGACGGAGACCGCAGAGACGCTATTAATTCCGCCAAAGCCAGGCTGATCGCCAAGCAGGTTCACAACGCCCGGCTGCAAGGTAACCAATTGCTGGAAGTTGCGATTGACCAGCTCCAGCTCGCGCAATTGCGTTCCGGAGATGGTCCCGGCCTGGGAGCTGCTCTCCGTTTCGATGGTCACCGGATTGTCCTGGACCACCACAGTTTGGCTTTGGGAGCCGACTTTCAGTACGGCGTTCACCGTGCGTTTCTGCGCCACATTCAGGACGACGTTATGATCCGAGAATGTCTCGAAGCCCGGAGATGTGATGGTCATCGTATAGGTGCCGGCAGGGAGGTTGGTGGCGGTGTAATTGCCGGAATCACTCGATTGCACCACGCGAGATTCAGCTCCCACTCCATTGAGTGTGATGGTAACGGTAGCGTGCGGAATCACTTCGCCGCTGGGGTCCGTGACCGTGCCGGTGAATGTCCCCGCCAGCTCCTGTCCACGCGTCGGAGCACAGAACAGAAGTAACGTCGCCATCAATAGCGGCAGACAGGAATACCGTTTGATGAGACAGGCTCGCTGCGTGGAAGCATCCGGAACGAACGCAACTCCCGCACAGAAGTTTGAAATACCGGAGAAAATCCGGCAAGCCGCAGAACTTATATTTGTCATGGCGTCTCCATAAGGATTGTTTTTTCTGGCGCAGGGGCCGATTTCGCAGTGCCATCGCCTCCTCAAGGGCCTTCCCCCTAAGAAAGGGGGCACGGGAGCGGCGGAAGCCGAGTTTTTCTCGTGATCCACCCTGTCTGATCTGCTATATGTATAGACATCTAGTCGTATATCTTTCAAGAAGAAAATGTGGTGAATTTGAGAGAAATTTTGAGGATGCACAGGAAACAGGGCAAAATAGCCCATTCAGGCGATAATCCTCTGGAAAACCCGGCGGAATCAGGCGCTTCGGGGATCGACAGCTCCTCGATGGCCAGCCTCCGACTTACTTTGCGGCATTAACTCATTCCTGGGAGCCGTCACGCTATGTCCACGATCAAGCCCCAACTGCCCGACGACCGTCCACTTATCTCTCTCGACAAACAGGGATTCATCCCGCTTTATTACCAGATCCAACAGGCACTGCTGGAAAGAATCCAGCGGGGCGAGTTCGCGGCAGGCGACCTGCTCGACTCGGAAGAAGAGCTGGCCCGCCGCTATCAAGTCAGTCGCATGACCGCCCGGCAAGCGCTGCACGGCTTGAAATCGCGGGGCGTAGCGGTCAGCCAAAAAGGTAAGGGCACGTTTGTGACCCGGCCCAAGCTCGAAAAGAACATCATGCACCTGCAGGGGTTCACCGGCGACATGCGTCAACGCGGCATGAAACCGTCCTCGCGGCTGCTGGAGCAGGCCATCGAGTCGCCTACGGCGGAGCAGTGCGAGAAGCTACGCTTATCGGCCTCGGACAGAGTCCTGCGCCTGCGCCGGCTTCGGCTGGCCGACGGCATTCCGATGGCAGTGGAGCTTTCACACATTTCCTTGAACGCCTATCCCGGGCTGGAGGGGTACGATTTTGCAAACCACTCGCTGTACGAAGTGCTGCGGGACCGCTATGGTGTCCGTGTCGGCTGGGCGGACGAGGTTATCGAGGCGCTTCCGGCGACTGCCGAGGAGGCTGAACTGCTGACCATCCCGCGGCGCTCCAGCATCCTGTCGATTACCCGAGTCATTATCACGACCGAGGAGATTCCTATGGAGATGGCCTGTTCGCGCTATCGTGGCGACCGGTACCGGGCCTCGATCCGAATTCCGGCGACGGCCATTGAGTAACGATCTGCGATCGCCCGGACCCCGGAACAATGCTGCCCTGTTTCATCACCATCCAGGCACGGAGCTACTCACCGCAGTCAACATTCCATGAGTTTTTTCGAGGTATTTACTGTGTCGAGACATTTCCCTCCGCGTCCGGTCCCAATGGCTTTGACAAGTCTATTGGCCCTCGTCGCATGCGTCTCTTTGTCCCATGGCCAAACCCACAGCCAAGACAAGATCTTCGGGGGCTATTTTGAAGAGTGGAGTGTCCGCTATGCCCATTACAACATCGCGGACCTGCAAAAGAGTGGCGTGGCCGATGAACTGACCCACCTCATCTATGCCTTTGGCAATGTGACCGCCAACGGCGCGCCGGCATGCGCCATTGCCGATCCATTGGCAGCCTATCAAGATTCGACCCTTCCGAGCGTAAGTGACGAGGCCTATACCGCGCCGCTCTACGGAAATTTTGGCGCGATCCAGCAACTTAAGGCGCTCCATCCTAAGCTGAAGGTATTGATCTCTTTAGGGGGGCAGGCCGGCGATGTCACCGGCTTCGTGACCGCGGCTGGCACGCAGGGAGGGCGCGCCGCGCTCGCGGCTTCGTGCATCGAGATGTTTGTCAAGGGAAACGTCGCTCCCGGAGTCTCCGCTCCCGGCTTGTTCGACGGCTTCAATATCGATTGGGAGTTCCCCTCGGCGGCGGACAAACAGAACTTTACCGCGCTGCTGAAAGAATTCCGCACCCAACTGAATGCTCTGGCGAAAACCACCGGCAAGAAATATATCCTGACCTTCGATTCGCCCGCCGAGCCCAAGAAGTACGCCAACATCGATCTTAAGGCGGCCGCCGCGCAAGTGGATTTCCTCACTATCGATGGCTACGACTATGCCAGGACTTCGGACAGGCAGACCAACGAGTCGTCTTCGCTCTACGACGTTCCTGCTGACCCTGCGTATGCCGAAGCCCGCAACATCGACGCAACCGTAAAGGCCTATCGCAGGGCGGGAGTGCCGGCGGCCAAGTACACCATGGGCCTGCCGTTGTATGGTGTCGGCTGGACAGGCGTCCGCAACGCAAACCACGGCTTGTACCAGAACGCAACGGGCGCATCTCCAGTGCTGCTAGCCGACGGATCGGGTCCGTGTCCGAATCCCAGCAAGACCAATGGATCGCCTGGCTGTGACACAGTGTTGACCCCGGGGTTCTTGACTAATTCGACGATCGAGAACCTTACCAACAAGAACGGGTATACCGCGTGGTACGATTCGGCACGAGTCGGAGCGACTCTCTACAATCCCGTCACCGGAACGTTCTATTCCTACGACAACCCCGCTTCGATGGCAGCGAAGATCGCCTACATCAAGAAGAACGAGCTAGGCGGCGCCTACGTGTGGGCGCTGAATGACGACGATGCCAACGGGTCCCTGACAAAAACAATCGCGGCCGGCCTGAAGTAACTGCGATACCCGGCATCTGGAGCAATCAATGTTGCGGGCGGAGTCTCATCGGTCTTAAAGCTGCAATCGTATACGTGAACGGGTCAACGCGGCGGAAACCAGAAGCATCACAAATGTGAAAACGATCGCCCGCATCACGCCAAGCGCACCCGTGTTGAAATGCGTGCCCAGGTATGTAAAACCAACGAGAGCTGCGAGGTAGTAGTACATATCCGGAAGTAAATATGTCAAAAGTGTATTCTCGCCTGCTGGTTTGACGAACGCAGCCCAACGAGTTCTTCCCCGCACATCGCAGATCCAGTAAAGAAGCATGAACGCGAGAATGCTGAAGCCGACGCTTGCCAGGCACCAGGTTGGGGTAGCACGAATTTTCGAGATGCCGAGTGGGGCAAGCAGCCCCGCCGCTGCCAGCGTTGCGGCGGCAAAAGCCGATGCGAGGAGCATCCTCAGACGAAGGCCCTGCCAGCGGTGCGGCCCAACAAAAATCACTGAGGTCACAATACCCGCCATGGTGATGGAGGCCCAAGCGCCGGAGTTGAATGGCCAGATATATAGGGGCAGGGCTTCGGGGATGTGAATTAGGCGTGAGGTCTGCAGAGCACAAAGCGCGCTAAGAGCAACGAACCAGGCAAGCGGCGCCCACAACCAGCGACGCGTCGGCACGTAGAGCAGCGCCACCGCGATATAGGTGTAGCCAATCAGACCGAGGATCTCGGGATAAGAACCATCGATCCATGCCACACCACCGCCGGCCGTCGCGTGCCGGAAGATCGCGAAGACAGCCAGCAACACAAGCAGCCCCAGGATGCGGAGCCCGCGATAAAGATTGCGAAAGCGGGGGCCGCGGCCTGGCGCCAGCCAGAAGAAGACCGCGCCGGCCAGCCCTAGCAATGCCCATGCAGCCTGGGATAATCCCATACGAACCGGATCTCCCTTCTCGGCATTCGCGAGGATCAATCCCAACACGATCAGTCCGGAGGCTCTCAGTCCAATGTGCCGCCAGAGCGCGGCATGCGAAGGATTTAGTTCAAGCCGCCGCTCGATCGCCAGCGGCATCGACATACCGACGATGAAGAGAAAGAATGGGAAGACTATGTCGACATAGGTCATAACATCTTGCTGCGCGTGCGCGTGGTACGTCCACCATGGCAGGCCACGCACGTCGGAGAGATCGTTGACGAAAATCATTACCATCATCGTCAATCCCCGAAAGACATCGATGGAAGCCACGCGTCTCACAATGCCTCGATGATCGGCAGTCGGAGATGCGGCCACGGATGCGACGCTCATTGCTTTCCTGTCTGGGGGATGCTGCGAGTGCTTGAACCCGGGTTGATTTCGACGGCAATCGTTCCAAGCAGAGCGCCGGAAGGATCGCCGGCATAATCCCAAAACATGACGCCGGCAAGATGATGGTTCAGGACGTACTTGCACTTGAGCGAAAGCGATTCAGGATCTTCGTAGGACACAAAGATTTGCTTTTCAGCGTTGTAGAGATAGGGTACTGAACCCGCCGTATCCCAATAACGGGAGTAACCTTGCCCCAGCATGGTACCGGCGATTGCGCCATAGTTTGCATAAGCGTTAGGCACTGGCTGCCCTGGTTGAAAGAGTCCATGATTCGTTGGGGGCACTTGTCCCCATACGTGTCCATAGAATGGAACACCAAGGACCAATTTGGCGGCGGGCACTCCAGCTTTTTCATATTCGCGCACCGACTTGTCGGCGGAGATGGCCTTTGGATCCGCGGGATCGGTGAAGAGCGGGGCATGGTTGCCCGTGATCTTATCCTCGCCTGGCTCGTAGTAGTCGTAGGCCATCAGGTTCACGGTATCAACGTACTTCTGAACACTGGCCATTTCGGTATGGTCCAGAAAGTCGCTCAAGGCGCCGGTAGCTACCGTAATGTAGAGGCGTCGATGGCTCTTTTTCGTCATTTTGTCGAAACGGGCGCGCAGTTCCTTGAGCAGCAGGGTGTAATTTCGCTTGTCCTCGGGCCGGAAGGCGTGTCCCGCGCCTGGCTCGCCTGGAAACTCCCAATCGATATCCAGGCCATCGAGGTTATAGCGAGTAACAAAGGCCTCTACGCTATCGATGAAGGTGGCGCGGCTCGCCGGAGTCAAAGCCATGTCAGAGAATCCGCCGGACCAGAGCCAGCCTCCGACAGACACCAGGATCGTGAGGTGCGGATTCTCTTTCTTAAGAGCGCTCAGCGTCGCGAGATTGGCGGCATCTGTCGGATATCCCTCCACCATGCGGCCCTGCGCAATATTGGCGAAAGCATAGTTCACCCGCGTCAACTTCCGCGCGTCCAGCTGGCCTGGCGTAAGTACCGTGCCGTTCGGAAAGACGTACGCACACACGATGGATTCGCCGGCGGCGTAACACACGCCGAATGGAAGGAAGAGCGGCAAGATGAAGGTCAGCGTCATAAGCCGCTTGAGTCCACGGCCGAATAGATCAATGCCTTTGCAGCGATATGAACTGTGGCGCGAGAGCGAATGAGTCCACAGGTGCGAAATCTTCAACAACCCCTCCATCGAGTGCAGGCCGTTCCGCGACCGATAACCCGATTCAGCGTATATGCGATGATTCATATTCGCAAATACCTAAAGTGGGGAGGATCTTAAAAATCAAACACGCGATCACCGGAATCCTCATCTTTTGTTCTTCCGCAGTTCTTGTGCCAGCCTGTTTCGCGCAGCTGCACGTGCTCGTCGACCAAGTGGGTTATGAAACCAAGGCGCCGAAGCAGGCGCTGGTGGCCGCAGAGGATGCCCCATCGCTCGACCCACCGCAAACCTTCGAGCTCATCGACGCTAAGACAGGAAAGGTTGTGCTCAGCGGGCCCTTCAAGCCCGCGGGACAAGTCTTTCGCTGGGACGCGCTCACCTTCTGGATCGCCGACTTCTCAAGCTGGGAAAAGCCCGGCCACTACGAGCTCGCGGCGCGCACTAAGTCGGGATCGATCACATCCTGCGAGTTCCTGATCGAGGACGACCTGTTGGAACGAAACACGTTGTCAAACGTGCTCTACTACTTCAAGAGTCAGCGCGCCAGCGGAGACATCGATCGCGCCGATCAGCATCTCGCATTGCCCGACGGGAGCGGGGTCGTCGACCTGAGGGGCGGCTGGTACGATGCGACTGGCGACTACGGCATCCATCTCTCTCACCAGAACCCAACCTCGTACTTCAATCCCCAGCAGACGCCGCTGGTTGTCTGGACCCTACTGAAAAGCTATCGCACGCTGGAATCGCGGCATGACGACAATTTCAGCGAGTACGAACGCCGGCTTCTCGATGAAGGTCTCTTTGGCGCCGACTTTCTGGTCCGCATGAAGCGCCCAGGCGGCTCATTTCTGGAGACGATATCCGCGCCCGGCAAGGAAAAGCTTGCCAGGGACCGCGTGATCGGCAATCCAAACTGGCGGACGCAGATCAAAAAGAGCAGCTCCGACTCTACCGAACATATTGGCGCGGCTGAGGGACCTCACGCCTACGAGGCGAGCTACCGGGCTGGGGGCGGCATGTCGATAGCTGCGCTCGCGCTTGCCAGCACCATGCCGATCACTGGCGATCTGCCTTCCTCGGCTTACCTGAAGGCGGCGGAAGATGCCTTCGCCTTTCTCGAAACGCACAATACAGAACTGCTGAACGACGGAAAAGAGAACATCCTCGACGACTATTGCGCTCTACTGGCGGCAACCGAACTCTATCGGGCGACCCACGCCGCGGTCTATCGAAGGGCAGCGGACCGCCGCGCAAGCCATCTCATGGCTCGTCTGACCGCGTCTGAAAAATATCGCGACTACTGGCGCGCCGATGATAGCACTCGGCCTTTCTTCCATCCTTCGGACGCCGGGCTCCCGGTGATCAGCCTTATTGAGTACTCAAGCATTGCGACCCCCGAACAGCAGAAGCAGGTGCGGGAGACGGTCGCGCGCTCGCTGCGATTCGAACTCGATGTCACGACCGAAGTGAATAACCCCTTCGGGTATGCGAGGCAGTTCATACGCATGGGCGACGGTTCGGTGCGCACCGCCTTCTTTTTTCCCCACGACAGCGAGGCAGCCCCCTGGTGGCAAGGCGAGAACGCTCGTCTGGCTTCGCTTGCAGCCGCCGCGCGATTGGCTGTGCCACTCTTCAAAGAAGACCCCGACTTCCAGACGCAGCTGAAGAACTATGCCTGGAACCAGTTGCATTGGATACTGGGGCGAAATCCGTTCGATGCAGGCATGCTGATGGGCAGCGGGCATGGCAACGCCCCATACATGTTTTTTCGCTCTTACAAATACACGAGCGCGCCGGGCGGGATCATTAACGGTATCACCGCCACCAGCAAGGATGAAGATGGGATTGCCTTCAACCAGGGCTATGCCGTCACCGGAGAAGATGAAGACTGGCGTTGGACTGAGGAATGGCTGCCTCACGCGGCGTGGTTTCTCTTCGTCGTAGCGCAACCACACGAGTGATGGTCGAATCGAGACAAACCCCGATGTTTTCACTGTTGGCCGCTAGCGACTTCGCCGACCACATGTTGGCCACGACGGGCATCGCGAATTACCAAATACACGAGCCACAACCCGCTGTCAGCAACTCTCAAGGTTCCGGAGATGCTGCATGAGTCGTCGCATCTTCGTCCCTTGAAGTCGATCTTCGGGCTGCTCCGGTTGAGCGAGCTCCGGTAATAAAATCCACCTCGAGTCAAGTGATTTGTCGCCATCGATTAGGCTTAATTATCATAGGTTTACGGTCTTCCTCAGAGACTCATAATCCGTTGGTTTCAGGTTCAAGTCCGGGTGGGCCCACCACACGACCTAAAGGCGAGGATTGCCCTCAGCGGCAAGTTGTTCCCAGGATGCTTGGCAAGCGTTACGACGCCGGTGTATATTGCCGCATCTGGAGCGAAAGCAGAGTTACTGTAAGGTGTCCGGCAATCGTTATGTAGCCTTTTTCCTAGGGAAAAAGCCTGTCGAGCACTGTGGTCTCACGCTACACCTACTCTGCTTTTGCCTTCGTGGAATTGTTCTTCGTGAGGTAAGCCCGTTGGAGCTTTGATGACCGTGTTTTTCTTCCTTTAATCAGGAGCCAACTATGACAGTTGACGACCCCGTAGCTATGGTTTTACATAAGAAGAAAAGTGGCGACGTATGGTGTGTCTCTTCGCTGGCGACGGTCTATTCGGCATTGAAGATGATGGCGGACAAAGATGTCGGAGCTCTGCTGGTGATGGAGAATGACCAACTCGTGGGCGTCATTTCGGAGAGAGACTACGCTCGAAAAGTCATTCTCCTGGGGCGGGGTTCGAAGGAAACCTCGGTGCACGAGATCATGACTTCATCCCCGATCACCATCCGCCCGGAATGTAACGTTGACGAAGCGATGCGGCTGATGAGTACAAACCGGATTCGCCATCTTCCCGTGGTCAACGACGGGAAAATTCTTGGCGTAATTTCAATCGGCGATTTGGTGAATTGGATCGCTTTCGCGCAGGGCGAGAGGATTCAACATCTCGAGAGTTACATTGAGGGGAAATATCCCGGCTAGCTTGATAGTTCCTTATTCAAAAGAGCGATCACCTCGGCGAGGCTTGGCATCGACGGCTGCGCTCCGGCCCGGGTGACGGAGATCGCGGCAGCCGCGGTGGCGAAGCGGGCGCTTTCGAGTTCGGTCTTGCCCATCATGAGGCCGGTTGCGAAGGCCCCGTTGAACGTGTCTCCCGCTGCGGTGGTATCGACCGCTGTGACGGGGAAGGATGGCACCAGCGCTTCCACTGTGGCGTTACGCAGCAACACGCCGCGTGAACCGAGTTTCAGGACGACACCCTGAAGGCCGGCGTCCCTTAGGGTCCGTGCGATTTCAGCCGGATCACCTTGATGAGACGCAGGAGCCAACTCTTGAACGAAGAAGGCTGACTCGGTTTCGTTTGGAGTGAACCACGTCACGTGCCGAAGCAAGTTACGCGGCAGGCTCACAGCCGGAGCTGGATCGAGCATCAGCGGGATTCCCTCGCGGTTACACATCTCGGCCAAATGCGAGACGGTTTCGATTGGAATCTCGAGCTGGGCGAGGACCATGCCTGCTTCGCGAATCGTTGAGAGATTAGCATCGATATCGGCTGGGCTGACAGATGCGTTCGCGCCTGGTATTACGACGATGCAGTTTTCGCCTGCTTGCGAGACCAGTATCAGGGCGATTCCGGAACTTCCTTCAGTGGTCATGATGGCATCGGTGTTTACGCCTGCTGTTTGCAGGTGTGACCGCAGCTGTTGTCCATAGACATCGGTTCCGAGCCGGCCGATCATTTTCACTGGATAGCCCAATCGCGCGACGGCCACGGCCTGGTTGGCTCCCTTGCCGCCGGGATGGATCTGGAAGGTATTCCCGGTGATGGTTTCCCCGATGTGAGGGATGTGTGGGACGGTCGCAACAAGGTCTGCGTTGATGCTGCCTACGACAACGATCGGTTTCTTATTGGACACGCCGAACCCTCCCCAAGCGAGTCGTGGTCTTCGCTACAGAATGGGTGCGAGGGCCACGGCCGTCAGACCGATTAGAAAGAAGACGAACATGATGGCAAGAAATGTTTTCGCTTTGGGCGGAGCGTGACTGAACTCCCGCCATACGAAGACTCCCCAACAGGCGGAGATCATCGTTGCTCCTTGCCCGATAGAGTAGGAGACCGCCGGGCCGACCGTCTGGCTGCGGGAGGCTACAAAGTTCAGCACCGCGCCGGTACACCAGATGGCGCCACCGAATATTCCCCAGAGATGCCAGCTTCGGTTGGCGCTCCAATATCCGTGCATCCCGACCGGCTCTCGGCCGTCGAGGGGTTTGCGCATGAGCAGGTAGTTGAACGGCACCGCGCATGCCGCCACTCCGAGGACGAAGAAGAATGCCGTAGAGTAGGGTCCCTGACCGTTTGCCGCATCCATCGCTTTGGCGACGAACGGGTAGAAGCTGCCCATGAGCAATCCGGAGACGACGCTGATGATGACTCCGCGCTTGCTCATTGCCGTCTTATCGGTGTCTCGCAAACGATAGGCGGCGGCATCGAAGAGGATCGCGGCGACGACGAAGGCGATTCCGCCGAAGAGGAGAAGTTTGTTTCCGGCGGGTGAGATGAGATAGCTGCTCACTGCTCCGACTACCAGGGCGACGCCGATTCCTACCGGGAAGGCGACTGCGAGGCCGGCGATGTCGATAGCGGCGACGAGCAGTAGATTGGCGACGTTGAAAATCACGCCACCGACGATGGCGTATTCAATGCTTGATGCGCTGGTTTGACTCAACGCGGCGAGAAACGGCTGTCCCGGCTGGCCGATGCTGCCGAGAGTGAGTCCCCAGAAGAGTACGCCGACGACGAGCCCGATGACGTAGTCCCAGTAGAAGAGCTGAAAGCGGTATCCGGGGCATAGCTTGACGGTGTTGGCCCATGATCCCCAGCACAGCATGCTGGTGATCATGAAGGCCAGAGTCACAGCATAGGTTGCGGGCTGATACATCCTTGAGTGGGACCTTTCTTGCGGCGAGGTATGCCCGACAATTATTGCTGGCAACTGGCGTTGTGCGCCATTGGCAATGCAAGAAAAGTGATGCTTGTTGGTGCAAAGGTGATGCTGCCGGACTTCGTGGCGGTTCCTTGCAGCTCCGGTAAAGCGTCGTCGGGACCCAGCTTGAGGTCGGCGTTATTCAATTGCACTTGCTTGTCCATCGGCTCTTTGGCGGTGAGTGTGTAGCGCTCGCCAGCGATGGGAACTGCAAGTGAGTGCGCTGTCGCGCGGTCTGCGTTGATGGCCAGCAGAGCCACGCCGCCGGGCTGATTGCGCAGGCATTGCGCATAGAGATGGAGATTTGGTGAGGGTGAAGCGCCGGGATCGAGGACGGTCGTCCCCATGAGCTTGTGCCACAGCAGTGCTGCCCAGTAGTTAGGGCGAGGCTCGTAGGTTTTTTCATCGAGCAGCCCGTAATCGCTCGACGCCAGGGTGTTGTGCATGTGCACCTGCACGCGAAGCTTGGCCAGCAGTCCCAACTGGTTCAGGTAGCGAAAAGAATCGAGGAAGGTCGAGGCCCAGCGGTCGCCTCCGCAGGCCGTTTCCGCGGTCTCGGTGAGCCACATCGGTTTGCCGGGTTCATACTTATCGCGGAGTTTGGCGTAAAACTCTTCGATCCCAGCAGGCCGCGCCAGCCACTCTGCTGACAGGGCATTGTCTGGCGAATTGGCCATCGCCGAACCAGCAGGTGCGCAGCGGCTGGAGACGCCTCCGTAGGAATGATATGAAAAGGCATCGATGCCATGGCCGGTGGCTTGAAGGAGGCTTTCGCTGGAGAGCAGGTGCATGGAGGCAGGAGCCAAGGACGAGCCTTCGCCGACGCCGCCGGGGCCGAGAATCAACATGCCGGGGGCGGACTGTTTGGCGAAAGCGCGAAAGACGGCAAAATCGCGAGCGTAAGCAGCGGCATCATAGCCGTTTGGAGCACCGCCGATCATGGCGAAGGTGGGCTCATTCATGAATTCCGCCGCGGCGATCTTGCCACCGACCGATTCGGTGTAGGCGACGATCTGCGACGCCTGTTCTGGGGTCCAGACTCCGGAGCTGTCGCGAGTGCCTGCGCCGATGGCGAACGATGTGACGATTTCGGCATCGGCCGCGTGCGAGAAATCAACGACTCCCTTCCACTGCTGGCGGGTTAGCACTGCTTTGAATCCGGTCGGGGGTGTTGCCTGGGGCGGGCCGTCGGAGTTCTGAAAATAGGTGGTGTTGGCCCAGGTTCCGCTCACCCGCAGATAGGCGGGTCCCAGGGCTGCGGCCAGCTTGCGCAGGCGAGCGTTGGAAAGATCGATCGGCGGCCGATATTCATAGAGCGAGGGGTCCATCCCGGTGGGCTGATTCGCGCTTGGCTTCTCGGGCGCGGAGGTGCTGGCGTAGGGCTTCCAGAATCTTCCACCGGTGACCTCGACCATCTCGATGTTGTAGGACTGAAAGCGCTCGTCGATTGTGCCGACGCGGGGCATGGTCGCAGGAGCGATCGCTGGTGAATCGGCAGGGGCCGCGAAGGACGGGCAGCTTCCTAATGCGGTCAAGACCGCGGTGATGGCAAATGCGGCAAATAACTTTCTTGTCATATCGCCTTTCTCTTTCAAGCGCGGAAGCTTATTCATTGCCGAATCGGTCGCGATGCGCCCACAGGCCGAGGCCTGGATTGCTGATGAAGAAGATTTCTTCCCCTCCGACCCGGTTGTAGCCGTCGGTGAGTTTCTTTGGATCGTAGCGGGCGAGCATCGAACTTAGATCGCCGTAACCGTAACCGACGCCTTCGACTTCGGCTTTGCTGAGATGGCCGGGGCACCAGGTGATGTTGAAGCGGCCTTCGGAGGAGCCGTGGATGAGATGCGCCGCGGCGCTCAGATCGGCGGCGATGTCGGTGTGGGTTTCGACTGCGGCGAGTGTGGCGGGCGTGCCCCGGTAGCCGTATTTGCGGATGAGGCCGTCGATGGTGTGGTCTTCGCCAAATTCCTTTACGCCGGGCGCGAGGATGATGAGGTCCGCGCCGTCTGCGAGTGCCATGCGGGTGCGATAGACGGCCTTGTTACCGAGCCAGGTACTGTGAAATTCCTCTGGATCGAGGTACACGACGGCTTTGCGGATCGGCTCTTCGAGGATCTCGAAGTTCACCTTGAGGCTCAGCGCGGCTGCGAGTTCGAAGCACTCGACGTCGTCTCCGATGAAGAGGCCGCGCACGGCAAGGCCGCCGTCGGCGCGGCGTCCGACAGCCGTGAGCATGTAGACGATTGGCAGATTTCGCAAGAAATGGTCCGAGGCGTAATTGAGCACGTTGCGCACCGGCGTGCGGGCGCGGCCCATGATCCGCTCCATGCCGTAGACGGCGCCGAGGTAGTGGCTGCGGTTGATGCTCTCGCGGCCGCCAGTCCCGATAAGGATGTTCTTGTTGTAATTGGCCATGCCAATGACTTCGTGGGGCACAACTTGGCCGATGGAGAGAATCAGATCGAAGCCGCCCTGCGAGACAAGGCGGTTGACTTGAGCAGGCCAGGCGTAATTCAGTTTGCCTTCCGACTGCTGGTGGATGAACTCTGCCGGGACCTCGCCGAGGGTCTCGATATCTGTGCGCCAGTTGTGCACGCGGAATAGCCCGGCCGGCATGTCGCCATACATGTGTAGAAGCTGCGCGGGCTGCATGGCGGAATGGGTGCCGAGCGCGGGCAGCACTGCTTTTAGCCGGTCTTTGTAGTACTTCCAGGTGTAGCGAGTGAGGTCGCCGGCGCGGGAGTGGAAGCGGGTCATGTCCGGAGGAACGGCCAATACACGGTCCCGTGCGCCAAGCTTGGCCAGGCTCTCCGCGAGCAGGTCGTTCAGCTCAGACGGCGAGAGATCGGTTTCCGGACTTCCGACGGCGCAATACAGGCTCACTGGGAGGATCTCGTCTTATTTAGTAGCAAGATCGAATTATACATGAATCGACAGCAATGCTTGCCGGCCCGGAGAGAATTCGCCCTAACGGGAACCAATTGTAGAGGATCGAGTGCTATGGATGCACGCCGGCCGCCATCGCCCTGCCGATCCATTCCAGAAGAAGGTTGGGGGCGCAGCCGAGCAGCACGACCAGGGTGGAGATGATCCAGAGGGTCACGGATGTGAGCGGCGATGTCTGAGTTGCGGCGGCGGCTTCAGGTGGATCGGCTACGTAGATTTGTTTTAGCACCCGCAGATAGTAATAGAGCGAGACGGCGCTCGTGGCGATGGCCAGCAGGACGAGCCAAAGAAGGCTGAAATGGCCGCCAATGTTCAATGCCGCGCCAAAGAGGTAGAACTTGGCGAAGAAGCCGGAGAGTGGAGGGATTCCGGCGAGCGACAGCAGAAAGATCAGCATGCAGAACGAAAGGCCTGGTGCGCGACGGGAGAGTCCGGCGAGGCTCGCGAGGCTGTCAACGCCATCGACATCCAGCGCGCTTAACACGCCAAAAGCGCCGAGCGAAGCCAAAGCATAAGTGAGGACGTAGTAGAGCAGCGCACTCAGGCTTTGCGGAGTATGCGTGATTAGGCCGAGCAGCATGTATCCGGCGTGCCCGACGGCGGAGTAGGCGAGCAGGCGGCGGAGGCTGGACTGCGCGATCGCGGCGAGATTTCCGACCACCATCGAGAGCGCGGAGAGGATAGTCAAAACTGGCACCCATCCCGGGGCGAAGTTATGCCAGCCTCCAAACCCGGCGGCGCCTGCGAGGCCAACGGTGACTACCTGTGCAAAGACGAAGAAGCTGGCAACCTTGGAACTTGAGGCGATGAATCCGGCGCTGGTTGAGGGAGATCCTTGATAGGCGTCCGGCGCCCAGAAGTGGAACGGGGCCGCGGCTACCTTAAACCCGAAGCCGATGGCGACCATGACGATGGCGATCAACATTAGTGGGTCTAGATTCGGACCGCGCGCGGCTGCTGCCGCTACTTCGCGAAGATCGAGCGAGTTCGAAAGCCCGTAGAGCAGGCTGATGCCGAAGAGCAGAAATCCGGCTGACATTCCGCCGAAGAGGAAATACTTCAATGCGGCTTCGGCGGATTCGCGGCGTTGCTTGTCGAATCCGGTGAGCAGGTAGAGCGAGAGGCTGAGGAATTCGAGCGCTATGAAGATCAGCAACAGATTTTGTGTGCTTACCAGGAACATCGTCGCGACGGTTGCGAAGAGTATCAATCCCAGATATTCGCCGACGTGCTCGGTGAAGCGTATCGAGTCGCAGAGCAGGAGGGTAAGAATCGTCAGGACGAGCAGCGATGTCTGCACCAGGGTCGTGAGCGGGCTGAGCGCCAGCATTCCATCCGCAAGTCTTACTGCAGGGGAACCATGCGCGAGAAGCATGGCTGCCACACAACCGGCGCCGCCGACGAGCACGCCGACGTGGAGTCGAACCCTTACCGTCGCGCGCTTCAGCAGCACGATATCCAGAGTGAGCGTCAGCAATGCGGCGAGCGCTACGACGATCTCGGGGAGCGTGAGCCGAAGCAGTTCGAAATAGCTGACCTCGATCATCGCCACACTCCTGTACGCAGACCCTCAAACAGGGGCGAGTTGAGGCTGGGCAGGATCAAGTCGGTGAGGATGCGCGGATAGAGACCAACGGCGACCGTTGTACCGAGTAGCAGAAATGCGCCGAGGCGTTCGGGCCACGTGACAGGTGGCAACGGATGTTCGACGGCATGAGTGTGCCCTTCGCCGAAGAAGGCTTTGGTCAAGGCACGCCAGGCGAAGGCCACCCCGACCAGGATTCCGAAGCCTGCGACGGCGGTCATCCACGGCAAAGAGCGCCAGACGCCAATCAGCACCTGGAACTCGGCGATGAAGCCGCTGAATCCGGGAAGGCCGATCGAAGCCATGGCTGCGAGGGTGAATATCACTGCGGCGAACGGGATCGCGCGGGCTAGGTGCATGGGGCCGAGTTCTTTTAGATCGCGGGTGTGGGTGCGGTCGTAGACGATTCGCCCGACGACGGCGAAGAGCAACCCGGCGATTACGCCGTGGGAGAACATCTGAAAGACTGCGCCATCGAGGCCGATCTGGTTGAGCGTCATCAGGCCGAGCAGCACGAAGCCCATGTGGCTGACGCTGGAGTAGCCGATGACGAGCTTGAGATCCTTTTGCACCAACGCTACGCTTGCGCCGTAGACAATGCCGATGAGAGCGAGCAGGGCGAAGACGTCGCGCCAGGATCCGAGGCCGAGCAGGTGAAACCCCCAGGGATCGAGGCCGCGGGGAAAGAGCATCATCGCGACGCGCAGGCAGCCGTAAGCGCCCAGCTTCATGACAACGCCGGCGAGCAGCATCGACGCTCCGGTTGGGGCGGCGGCATGGCCGCCCGGAGCCCAGGTGTGGAATGGCCACATGCCGGCCAGCACGGCGAAGCCTATGAAGACCAGAGGGAAGGCCCACATCTGAAAGTGCGGGGAGAAAGACGCATGAGCCAGCAACTCGAGGCTCATTGTTTGTCCTCCGAGCACCCACGCTGCGATGATCCCGGCGAGCACAAGGCCGCTGCCTGCGAAGGAGTAGAGCGCGAGCTTCATCGCGGCGTACTCGCGCAAGGCTCCGGCGTGGGCGGGATGGGCTGAGCGCGGAGACGATCCCCAGATTGCGATGAGGAAGTATTTTGGGATGATCGCGATTTCGTAGAAGACGAAGAGCAGCAGCAGATCGAAGCTGAGGAAGACGCCATAGACGCCGCCGATCAATGCCAGGTAGAAGGCGAAGAACTCTGCGGTGCGACGTTCGATGTTCCAGGAGAAAAGAATGCCGGCTGTAGCTGCGATTCCAGTCAGCAGCACAAGAACGAGGCTGATGCCATCGGCGGCGAGGTGGTATTCGATGCCGAGTTGGGGAATCCATGGGAGGCGTGCGACGGTGAGGATTTCTCCGGAGCGATACTGTACCGCTGCCGAAATCGCAATCGCGAGGCCGGCGAGCGCTGTGAGCAGCGCGATGACTCTCGCTGCCTGCGGGCGCTTGTTGCCGACCAGGAGCGCGGCCAGCGCACCGAGGAACGAGAGATAGATCGTCCAGGCGAGCATTAGAACCTCACCTGCCCTGCCCACTGCATCACCGTTGCGTGAATCGGGCCGGCAATGAGCTGTGGATAGAGTCCGAGAAGAAACATCAGGGCGAGAGCGGGAAAGAGTGCAAGCAGTTCTCTCGTCGTCAGATCAGGCATTGCAGCCCAGCGGTTGTTGAGCGGTCCTGAGAAGACCTTCTGGATCACTGTCAGCAGAAAGACCGCGGTCATTAACAATCCGAGCAGCGAAAGCGAAGTGGCCCAGGGGGCGAGCGGAAAGGCGCCTTTCAGGATCAGAAATTCACCGGGAAACCCGCTTAGTCCGGGCAGGCCGAGGGAGCAGAAGATCGCGATGCCCATTAGCCCGGTAAAGATGGGAACCGCTTTGCGTAGGCCGCCGAAATCATTGAGTCCGCGAAGGCCGCCGCTGCGGCGCTCGAGCAAGGCGATGAACCAGAAGATCGCGGCGGCGGTGAGACCGTGGCTGAAAACCTGGAGGAGCACCCCGGTCAATGCTGCGGCTTTCTCTGTCGCAAAGGAGGCGTCTACACCGGTCATCTTCGCGGCCACACAGACGCCGAGCACGCAGTAGCCGAGGTGGTTGATCGAGGAATACGCAAAGATCCGTTTGAGGTCGCTCTGCGCCCAGGCCGCGAAGGCTGGCAATACGATCGAGGCGACGGCGAGCCAGAGCAGTGGCGTGAGTGCGCGATGCATTTGTTCGGGAAAGATCGGCAGCAGGATGCGTAGAAATCCGTAGATGCCCATCTTTGACATTGCGCCGGTGAGCAGCATCGTGGTCTCGCTAGGAGCTTCGGCGTAGGTGGCTGGCAGCCAGGTGTGGAAGGGGACTACTGGGGTCTTCACGGCGAAGCCGAGGAACGCGGCCCAGAAGAGAATCATGCCGCCGTTGCTGGGCAGATGTTGGGCGAGAGCGGTTGAGAGCTGTCCGCTGCGTGCGAGGCCGGCGAGCTCGATGAAGTCGAAGCTTCCGGTGGCCAGGAAGACGGCCAGGAAGGCGAGCAGCAGCGCGACGCTGCCGACCATGGTGTAAAGAAAGAACTGGGTTGAAGCGCGCGCGCTGTCGGCGCCGCCCCATAGTCTCACCAAGAAAAAAGCTGGAATCAGGCTTAGTTCCCAGAAGAGAAACCAGTGAACGAAATTCATCGCTGTGAAGGTGCCGAAGAGACCGGCCTCCAGCAATAGCACCAGCGCGAAGTAGACCGGGCCTTGCTTTGGATTCGCCCAAGAGGCGGCGAGCGACATCAGTACGACGATCGCTGTGAGCACCAGCATCAGCACGCCGAGTCCGTCGACGCCGAGGTGGTAGGCCATGCCCAGAGACGGCGCCCACGGGTGCGACTCCACAAACTGCAGACCGAGCGCGGAGGAGTCGAATCGATGCCAAATCGTCAGGGTTATGACGAGAGCGGCCGTTGCGACTGCGGCGGCCAGAGCGCGGGCCAGTGCGGGTTGCCAACGTCCCAGTAGCAGCACGGCAAGCGCTCCGGCGAGGGGAAGTAGAGCGAGCAGGGTGAGCCAGGGGAATGCTCCGGAAGGAACTCCGTTCATGCGGCGCTCCGCCAGAGGAGTAATGCTGCGAGCACCAATAGCGCGGCGGCGATCATGCGGAGATAATTCTGGACACGCCCATTCTGGAAGCGCGAAAAGAGCCGGCCGCCTCCGGCAACACCGCGGCAGCCCTCATCGAAGCCCGCGTTCACGGCGTGCTTGTCGAGGGATGCATCCGCCCATCCAAGCCCGGTGACCAGCGACCGTACCGTCTGAACTGCACCGTTCCAGACCCAACGGTCGAGCCAGGCGGAAAAGTCTGCGGAGCGGCGTGCGGTAAGAATGATCGTCCACTCATAAAGCTCATCGACGTAGAACCGATGCTGAAGTACGCGAAAAATCGACGGGGCGAGCTGTTCTAATGCGTCCGGGTCGGTGGCGCGGGCTATTGGCTTGCGCCCGTAGAACCACCAGCCGAGTGCGAGTCCGGCGAGGACAATCAGCGAGGACATCAGCATCAGAGGCAGCAGGCCTGTTTCGGCGAATCTACCAAAGTCGAGAGCGGGGTTCCAGGCGGCTCCCAGAGGCGCATTTGTTGAGGTAGCTGCGTCAGGCACTTCCAGGAATGAAGTAAACCAAGGCCACGCCGGAGTGTTGATGAATCCGAGTATGACGGCGAAGACGGCCAGAATCGTCAGCGGGACGGTCATCACAGACGGGCTCTCGTGCGGATCGGGGATGATGCAGAATTCTTCGGGGGCTCGAGGCGATTCGACTGGCGTCTGGTCACGGCGATTTCCGAAGAAGACGTAGCAGACCTGCCTTGTCATGTAGAAAGCAGTGAGCAGTGCACCTATAGCTCCGAGATAAAACGGCACCTCCGAGACGCTCCAGCCGTGGGCGGCGTGGAGGATTGCGTCCTTGCTCCAGAAGCCGGAGAAGAGCAGCGGAAAGCCGCACAGTGCCAGGGTTCCGACTGAATAGGTTGCGAAGGTGATCGGCATAAGGCGGCGCAGACCGCCCAGGTAGCGGATGTCCTGCTCTTCGGTACAGCCGTGGATCACGGATCCGGCGCCGAGAAAGAGGAGCGCCTTGAAGAAGGCGTGGGTTATGAGGTGGAAGATACCGACGGCGACGCCGCCCACTCCTAAGCCGAGCATCATGTAGCCAAGTTGGGAAACGGTCGAGTAGGCGAGGATGCGTTTGATGTCGTTTTGTGCGACCGCGATGCTGGCGGCGAAGACGGCGGTGATGGCCCCGGTCCATGCGACGACCTGGAGGGCGATTGCAACGCCGCCCGGCGATAGGGCCATCAGCGGATAGACGCGGGCGACGAGATACACACCGGCTGCAACCATGGTGGCGGCGTGGATCAGGGCGCTTACCGGTGTCGGGCCTTCCATGGCATCGGGCAGCCAGACGTGGAGCGGCAGCTGGCCCGATTTTCCGATCGCCCCGCAGAAGATGAGGAGCGCGATGGCGGTGAAGACGGGCATACCCACGACGGCGGCGGCGCCGAGCAAAGAGCTTAGCGCGCCGTGTTCGAGGCATCCGGCACCGTTGTCGTAGAAGAGCAGCGTTCCAGTCTTCGAGTAGAGCCAGACCATACCCAGCAGCAGTCCAAGATCGCCGATGCGGGTGGTGATGAAGGCTTTTTTCGCTGCAGCGGCTGCTGCCGGCCGGTGATACCAGAATCCGATGAGCAGATACGATGTGAGACCTACGACCTCCCAGCACATGAAGAGGAGGAGCAGGCTGTTGGCGATGACCACGCCGAACATTGCCCCGGCGAAGAGCGAGAGGAAGCAGAAGAAGCGGGTGAAGTTCGCGTCGTGCGCCATGTAGCCGAGGCTGTAAATGAAGATCAGCAGGCCGACGAAGGCGATCATCACCAGCATGATTGCGGCTAGCGGATCGAGCGCCCAGCCCAGGCTGATCCACTCGGTGCCGAATTGCATCCAGCGGAAGTTCACCGCCTGGCGGATGGGATTGGCCAGGCTTTGAGCCAAGGCGCATAAGGAGAGCACGAGCGAAATCGCCATCGAGCCGATGGCCAATCCTGCAGAAAGATGCCGCTGCCGCTGTTTGAGCAGGGCGCTGATTCCCGCTGCCAGCGCGGGCAGCACGGGGATGAGCCACAGCGCATGAACCATGAATCCCATCGGCTAGCCCTTCATCTCCACGATTTCGCTCACGTCGGAGGTCCTGGCGTGACGATAGATGGCGAGGATCAAGGCGAGGCCGACAGCGGCTTCTGCGGCGGCGACGGCGATCGAGAAGATGACGAAGAGAAAGCCCGTGAGCGCTTCCGGATGGGGACCGAAGCGCCAGAAGGCGAGAAAGTTGAGATTCGCGGCATTGAGCATCAGTTCGATACCGGCGAGTACGAGGATGGCGCTGCGGCGGGTCAGCGCTCCTGCGAGACCGACAGAGAATAGCAGAGCAGATACCAGCAGGTAAGCGGTTAGAGCATTTCCCGTATTACTGTGAACCATCGGGCCTCCGTGAAGTGTGGCTTTTCTTGACGGAAAAGCCACGCCGCCACTTGTGCTTTGGTCTACACCTATACGGGAATTGCTCTAGCGGAGTCACCGGGGCGCTTGACTCTCCTTCATCGCGAGGATAACGGCGCCGATCAGCGCGGCGGTGAGCATGAGCCCGATGACCTCGAGCGGCAAGGCATAACGCTGCATGAGAGTGTTGCCGATCTGCAGCATCGTGGCCTCCGGGGCCGGTGACGCGGCCATAGGGTGCCCGATGTTGCTACGGCTTATCGACCACGCCAAAATCGCGAAGACTCCCAGCGCCAGGACAACGCCGACCAACCCAGACGATGAGATGCGCGACGTAGACTGGAGATCCGCTTCCGAGGCACTGGGCGTAAGCAGAATAGCGAAGACGATGAGAATGGCGATGGCTCCCACATAGACGAGGAGCTGCGCGAGTCCGGCGAATTGCGCGTCGAGGCTTAGATAGAGCGTCGCGAGGCCGGCAAATGCGATGGTGAGAGCGAGGGCGCAGTGGACGAGGTTGCGCAGCGTCATCGCGGCGACGGCACCACTCAGTGTCACTACGGCGAGAATCAGGACAGGCAAGATCATTGATTTGCTTCGGATATTGCGTCGGGCGGTCTCGATTTCGCTCTTGAGCGTCCGCAAGCGGGCCACTCTTTGTGCTCTAGTATCGTATCCTCTCTAAACTCTGCGCAGCGAGCCAGGAACCAAGGCCTAAAACCGAGGCCGGAAACCATCCTAATCCGCGTAACTATAGACTCTCTTACCAATCCCTTTGCCGCCGGCTAAACCGCGAGCGAGCAAGACGTAGGGAACGGCCACAACTACGGCGCAGACCAGCCAGCGCACCACTCCGACGGGCAGAAATCGCCAAAGTCCCGCCTCAAGGATGACTACGAGAGACATCGGCAACATGAACTTCCAGGCCAGGTTCATCAATTGGTCCATGCGCAGCCGGGGGACGGTGCCGCGCACCCAGATAAACCCGCAGATACAAGCCACCAGCTTGGCGAAGAACCATATCCAGGAGGGGATCCAGGTGAGGAACGAGAATGGCGCGGACCAGCCGCCGAGAAAGAGGGTGACGCCGAGGCCGCTGACGGCGAACATTTCCAGATATTCGGCGAGGAAGAAAAGGGCGAACTTGAAACCCGAATATTCGGTGAAGTAGCCGCCAATGATCTCGGATTCGCCCTCGGGCAGGTCAAAGGGGCTGCGGTTGACCTCCGCTGCTGCGGCGATCATGAACAGGATGAAGCCGGCGAATCCCCATGGGGTAAGCACGTACCAATGCGGCAAAATCCACGAATATTGGGCTTGTTTATCAACAATCGAAACTAGGGATAGCGTGCCGGCGGTCATCACCACCGCAATTGAGGAGAGGATCAGCGGCACCTCGTAGCTGATCATCTGCGCGATGGCGCGCATGGCCCCGAGCATTGAGTATTTGTTCCGGCTCGACCAGCCAGCCATGAAGACGGCGAGCTCGGGAATCGCGCCGATGGCAAAGAAAAAGAGCAGGCCCGCGTCGAGGTTGACTGCGACCATATTCCTGCCCATGGGCAGCACGGCGTAGGCCAGGAACGCGGCGCTTACGAGCACGAGCGGCGCGGCGAAATGCACAACTTTGTCGGCCGCCCGGGGTACGATGTCTTCCTTGGTGAGCGATTTCAATGCGTCTGCGATTGGCTGAAACATGCCATATGGACCAACGCGGTTTGGGCCGTAGCGATTCTGAATGCGTGCGAGCCCCTTGCGTTCAAGGACGGTGGTGATGGCGAAGAGGGCCGGAAATATGACAATGATGGGGATGACGGTTGCCAGCACTGAAACCGCAGGCTGCAGCAATGCGGGCGAGTGCATGACTAGCCAGTGCTTCAGGATAACGAAGATCTGGTCGCAGACCTGAACAAGAGAATCGGCCGTCATTGCCCAGCTCCTGGTGCCTGCGGTGCCTTTGCGGCGGCCTTGGCCTGAGCCTCGGCAAGCTCTCTGACACGTCTCTCGTCGGTCTCGGCTGCGTCGGTTGGGTTGATCGAATGATAGTACTCGTTAGATTTCGCCAGCGTGGCTTTCGGCCAGAGCAGGCCGCCGAAGCGATCGGTGGTGCTGAGCTCAAACTCATTGTCCATTCGGATTGCGTCGAACGGGCAGACCTCGACGCAGATCTGGCAGCTCATGCATACCGATACGTCGATATCGAAGACGGCGGGATAGAACTGTGGCTTGCCAACAAAGTCCGGCTTCTTGTCTTTGCTCTTTTCGATGTAGATGCAGCGTGGCGGGCATTCTTTCTCGCAGATTTGGCAGGCGACGCAGCGCAGTCCGGCTTCGGCGTCGCTGCCGTCATAGAGCAGAATGGGAAATTGGCGGGTAGCCTCGGCGAGCTGCGTCCGTTCCTCTGGATACTGGACAGTGGTGAGGCGATCTTTCTCGACAAAGCTGCCGAAGAAGTTGCGCGCCGTTTCAGCCAGTCCCTGAATGATGCCTTCGCCCAACATGACTTTACCTGTCCACCTCACCCATGACGATGTCGATACTGCCCAGGGTGACTACCGTATCTGCGACGTTGCGGCCGAGGCACATGTCTTCGAGGACAGTGAGATGGATGAAGCTCGGCGGACGCACGCGGTAGCGGTAGGGGTTGGTGGTTCCGTCGCTTATGAGGTAGAAGCCCAGCTCTCCCTTGGGCGATTCGATGCGGCCGTAGGCCTCACCGGACTTGGGCCGCAGTCCACGCAGTTTGGTCTTTGGGTCCATGATCGGGCCGGATGGGATGCCGTCGATCGCCTGTTCCAGGATTTTGAGAGACTCGCGCATCTCAAGGATTCGCAACATATAGCGATCGTAAACGTCGCCATGCTCGCCCAACGGTACGCGAAAATTGAAGCGGCCGTAGACGCCGTAGTTGTCCACTTTGCGAATGTCGTAGTTTACGCCGGTGGCGCGAAGCATGACGCCAGTGGCCCCGGCGTCGATAGCGAGTTCACGAGACAACACGCCCACGCCTTGAGTCCTGGCCATGAGAATTTCATTGCCGCTGAGCAGCTTTTCGAACTCGTCGAGAAAGCGCGGAAACGCGGAGACGACCTGCCGCGCCGCCGTCAGCCATTCGTTGGAGCAGTCTACCCGCACCCCGCCAAATCGCATGTAGTTGCACATCATCCGCGCCCCGGATAGGGCCTCGAAGAGATCGAGCACTTTTTCCCGTTCGCGGAAGGCGTACATCAGGGGTGTGCCCATCGCTCCCATGTCCTGGACGAGAAAGCCAACCACGCCCGCATGATTTTGCAGCCGTGTCAGCTCCCCGACGATCACGCGAATGTATTCGGCACGTTCCGGTACCTGGATGCCGGCGAGCTTCTCAACCGCCAAGGCATAGGCCCAGTTGTTGGTCATCGAGCAGAGATAATCGAGCCGGTCGGTGTAGGGGATCGACCCGAGGTAGCTGCAATTCTCCGCGATCTTCTCGTGATTGCGGTGCAGGTAGCCGAGCACTGGCTTCAGGCGGACGACCCGCTCGCCGTCGAGTTGCACGTCCATGCGGAAGACGCCGTGGGTGGAGGGGTGATGCGGGCCCATGGAAATATCCATGATGCCGCTCTGCGGTGGGGTGCTGCTTTGCGTTGCCCCGGGCGCAGGTTTTGCTAGTTCCAGCTCGTCGATGGTCTCGATGCTCATGGTTTCGCAGACTCCATCAACTCAACCTCATCGTCGGCCGGAGGGACGTAGTCTTTGCGCATGGGGTAGTCGGTGAACTCTTCCCACATGAAAATCCGCCGCAGATCCGGATGGCCGTCGAAGACGATGCCGTAAAGGTCGAAGGCCTCGCGTTCCTGAAACTCCGCGCTGCGCCAGACCGGCGTGAGCGAGGGAAGATTGATCTGGTCGGTACGGTTTTTTGTGCGCAGTCGCAGAATTGCCGGCCCGTGCTTCTTTTCCATCGAGAACAGATGGTAGACGGCTTCGAGATAGCCGGGGACTTTGTTTTTTCGCGTTTCTTCGATTTCCTGTTCTACCCCATCGACAAGCTTGGTGATCTTCACCTTGTCGGTCATTTCAGTGTCCAGCCAGTTGACGGCGGTCATGTTGGAGCAGAAATCGAGGCGCAGTTCGGGGTCGTCTCGGAGAAAGCGTGCTATCTCCACGGCATGTTCGGAGTCGATGAGGAGGGAGTGCTGCGCGGAGGGGCTTCCGTTGTTCACGATAGTCACGCGACAGTCCGGAATGGCCGCTTCGATTGCCGCTTTGATCTCGTCCATCCCATCCATCATCATTGAATGCCGTTTATTGAATCACTTTCAGCGGGTTGTTTGCTGCGAAGACCGCGCGATTGCTCGGTGGTTCAAGGTCGTGCTCTCCATAGCCGGGAATAGCGAATTCGCTGGGCTCGTCTGCTTTGAGGTGTCGTGGGCGATGTTCGCCACTAATGGGCTGCGCGGCGATCTTTTCCTGCAACGCCATAAACGCGTGGACTAACGCCTCAGGTCTTGGGGGACAGCCGGGGATATGCACGTCGACGGGGATATAGCGATCGATCCCTTTGAGCACGTTGTAGCCGTCGCGGAACGGGCCACCGGAGATAGCGCAGGCTCCCATGGCGATCACGTACTTGGGCTCGGGCATCTGGTTATAGAGGCGGACCACCAGCGGGGCCATCTTCTTGGTTACGGTGCCGGAGACGATGATGAGATCGGCTTGTCGCGGCGAGGGCCGGAAGACCTCGGCGCCGAAGCGCGCCAGATCATAGCGGGCCATGGTGGTGGCGATCATTTCGATGGCGCAGCAGGCGAGGCCAAAAGTGAGCGGCCACACGGAGTTCTTGCGCCCCCAGTTGTACAGCTCTTCAAAGGTGGTGGTGAAGACGCCGTGTTTGCTCAACTCACTCTTAATCGCCGTGAGGTCTGCCTGAGCTGTCGGGTTGTGGTCGGGCGAGTCCAGATTCATCGAGCCCTCAATCCAAAATGTTCTTCCCTAGACCCATTTTAAGACGCCTTTTCCGCACGCCCACACCAGTCCTTCCAACAATAGCAGCAGAAAAATCAGCATGGCCAGGCAAGCTCCGGCGGAAAGCCCGGTGAAGGCAACCGCGAACGGCAGCAGAAAGAGTGTCTCCACGTCGAAGATCAGGAAGACGATGGCATATATGTAGTAAGACGAGTGAAACTGGATCCAGGCATCGCCCTTCGATTCGAGGCCGCACTCGTAGGTAGCTTCCTTTACCGGGCCGCCCTTGCGCGGGGAGACGAGCCGCGCCCAAGCCCAAGCGAGCGCCAGCGGAGCGGTTCCAAAAGCTACACCGCAGGCCAGCAACGTGGCGATCGTCGACCAGGGATATTGCGGCATTGTCCTCGCTCCTTGCTGCACCGCGTTATCGTGCTAGAACTCGCGGTTTCAAGTACCGGTATACCGATAGGTTACGCGCAGATGGCAGCACTCGTCGTGACTGAAGCCACATGTTGAACCACCAATAACGATCTTCCGAGTTCTGGAACCAAGTATGCCTCATCGCAGAGGCTTGATGCGAGTTGGAGTAGAAGACAGGTCAGGAGCGTTGCCCACTTCAGTTGCTAGCAGCGCGACATCTTGTTCGGGATCGGCTGAGGTCGCGGTCCCTCGATGGCCGGAGTATAGACGCAAAAAAACCCGGCGCAGTGCCGGGCCCTTTTGCTTGCCTGTTTCGTGCTTCGGGTTATTACTTCTTTTTCGCTGCCTTCTTGGCTGCTTTCTTTGCAGGAGCCTTTTTGGCTACCGCCTTCTTTGCGGGAGCTTTCTTCTTAGCGGGAGCTTTCTTTGCTGCTTTCTTAACGGCCAATGTATTACCTCGCTTTGTAGATTTTTTGGTGAGGGCACTCTTCTTCTTCGAGGCTGCGGATTTTTTCGCGGCCTTGCCTCCGCCGAGAGTGCCTTTGCTGCTCTTCTTGGCGGCAGACTTCTTTGCGGCCTTTTTGGCCGGAACTTTCTTTGCTGCAACTTTCTTTGCGGGCGTCGCTTTTTTGGCCGCGGCTTTCTTTGCCGGCGCTTTCTTCACGGCTTTCTTCGCAACCGCTTTCTTGGCCACGACTTTCTTCGCGGGCTTCTTGGTTGGAGTCTTTTTCGCCGGAGCCGCCGTTGCGGGCGCCGCTACCGGTGAAGCTACCACGGCTACCACGGCGGTGACGGCTGTTACTTCCTCTTCGGCGTCATCGTCGTCGTGCGCACCCAGATCCTCGTCGTCGAGCGAGGAAAGACTGATGCTTACTTCCTCTTCTTCTTCGTCTTCGCTGAAATCGTCCTCGATTTCGCCGCTGACGCCGGAGCCCGGCTCGCCATCACTCTTTGCATAAAGTTTGTAATCGTCCTGCATGTCTTCTGCCCTCCGGGGCGTCAAGATAAATTGTGAAAGACCTGGAAGTCTTTCCGCGCGGTGCGACGAAACTCGTTACACCTACCCGCCGCGGATTATAGCAACAGCATGATACGTGTCGCCAACGAACGCAAGCGAGAAGTGCGTTATGGCCCGGAAGAATGATGTTTCTTTCCCGTTGATGAACTCGACGATTTGGTCTTTCCCGAGGCGGATGATGCCGTTTTCGCCGTGCCTCCGTGAGCAGACTTCGTGCCCTTTGTCGAGCGCGCGGCGCTCGATCCCCGGTGATGGCTGTGCGATGAAGCGACGCGCGCCGGCTCGGATACATACAACGCGTGCCCCGGCGTGAGGGTGGTGGCTTTGAGATGGTTCCAGGTGCGGAGTTCGTCGACCGACACATTAAACCGGTCGGCCACGGTGACCAGCGTGTCGCCTTTTTTGGCGGTGTAGCGAGTCGAGCGCGCGATGGAAGCGCTGGCCGCCGCCGCTACCGGGACGACCAGGGTTTCGGCGCCGGCGAGATCGCTTCCGGCCCTGAGCTGATTCACAAAGGCCAGTTCGGTGGCGCTGACGTGGTACTCGCGGGCGACATCTTCGACGGTTTCGCCGCTCACAACCTTATGGAAACGCCACGATCGACGCCGATCCACCGGAATCTCTTCTATGCGACTGACATAGAGCTGCTTGGTGCCCGGCGGCAGGTGGAGGGCGAAAGAATCGTCCGGTGGCGTGGACATGCGGAGCAGGCTTGGATTCAGCGCCACGATCTCCTGCAGTGGGGATTCGACGATGTCGGACACCAAACGGAGGTCCACGCTGTAGTTGGTGGTGACGGTGTCGGTCAGAAGCGGCGGGTCGGGGACGATCGCGTCAAGGCCGTACTGATGAGGATTCTTCGCCATGATCGTCGCGGCCAGAATAATGGGCACGTAGTTCTTGGTCTCGGTGGGCAGCACATTGCGCCGGTACAACTCCCAGAAGTCCGCGTAGCCGGTGCGCTGCACAGCGCGCTGGACGTTGCCCGCGCCCCAATCATAGGCGGCCATAGCGAGATACCAGTCGCCAAGCTGGTTGTAGAGAAACTTGATGTAGCGCGCGTAAGCGCGAGTGGACCCTTCGGGGTCATAACGCTGATCGAACCAGGCGCTTCTCGGTGGAGCGAAGGCGTCGCCGGGCATGAACTGCCACATGCCGCCCGCGCCGCTGCGTCCGTTCCGCGCTTGGGGCTGGAAGCCGGATTCCGCGACCGCCTGATAGATCAGGTCCTGGGGCACGCCTTCCTGGGCGAGGATGCGCTGGATCATTTCCTTATAGCGTCCGGCACGCGTGAGCGAGTGGACGATGGTGGCGTGGCCGACTTTGGTGTTCGCGAAAAAATTGATATAGCTTGCAACGTAATCGTTGAGCACCAGGGGAAGGTCCGACTGCGTGGTTTTCAATTCGGCCTGGGCTTGCGCTTTGAGCGCGGGGTCAACCGGGAAGGTGACGTCGTTGGCGACATCTACCGGGGTTGGCTCGGCTCGGGGTTCGAAGCCGTTGCCTTGCTTGAGCGCTTCCATCTCCAGCGTATTGATCGCATCGACGAGATGCTCGAACTCGGCCGAGAGCTGAGGGTCGTTCTTCAGGTCGAGGCCGCTCGAGAGCATCTGGTCGACAGCGTAGTCGAAGCTGGCTTTGGCAGCCTCCAGATGACCGGCGCGGTAGTTGTTTACTCCCGCCTGGTAGGCCTGCTCGGCGGTGTCGATGAGTTGCTGGTTCTTCAGCTGGCGGTTTCGTTCCTGCTGGGTGAGCTGGGGCGGCGGATTGGCCGGCTGCTGGCCCGGCGATGGTGCTGCAGACGCCGGTGCTGCGGGTGGCGACTGGGTTGGAGCCAGGCGGTCGTTTGACAGGGCCGCATTTACTTCCGGCCGCCGGTTGGCGGAGAAAGCGACAGCTTGCTCGGGATCGCACCCGGTCGACAGAATTGTGGCCGCGATGCAGACGGCGCAAACGAGTCGTGAAACATCCATGCTTGCGTTTCGATTCTGCTCTTATTGTATGGCCTTGGCCACCGCCTCCCGATGCTAAGATTGGAGTTTAGGAAAGTTTTCGCGCGGTGGCCGCGGTCGGTCGTTGCCGGATAGACCGCCAGCCATGCCCGTCCGGCAATGCCTCCCGCGGCCGCGACTCTTGCCGATTGATTCATGGACATTCAGCACATCCGCAATTTCGCCATCATCGCCCACATCGATCATGGCAAGAGCACGTTGTCCGACCGCTTGCTCGAGCTGACCGGCTCGGTGACCTCGCGGGACATGCAGGCGCAGGTGCTTGACGCGATGGACCTCGAACGCGAGCGCGGCATCACCATCAAGGCGCATGCCGTGCGCATGGCATATCGGGCGAAGAACGGCGAGACCTACCAGCTCAACCTGATCGATACGCCCGGACACGTAGACTTCTCCTACGAGGTCTCGCGCTCGTTGGCCTCGTGCGAAGGCGCGTTGCTGGTTGTCGATGCCTCGCAGGGCGTCGAGGCGCAGACGCTGGCGAACGCCTACCTCGCCATCAGCAACGGGCTGGACATGATCCCGGTGATCAACAAGATCGACCTGCCCAGCGCGGACGTGGTCCGCACCCAGGAGATGATTGAGTCTGCAGTGGGCCTGGACGCGACCGATGCGCTGCCGGTGAGCGCCAAGACCGGCCTGGGTGTTCCGGAGGTACTGGAGGCCATTGTGGCGCGATTGCCGCCACCTACAGGCGATGCTTTGGCCCCGTTGCAGGCTCTCATTTTCGATTCGTGGTTCGATCCGTATCGCGGTGTGGTCGTGCTGGTCAGGGTGATCAATGGACGGCTGGCTACGGGGATGAAAATCCGCCTGATGTCGAACGGCAGGGTTTTCGATGTGGACTCAATGGGCGTGTTGACGCCCAAGCCGGTGGCCATCGGTGAACTTACCGCCGGGGAGGTAGGCTTTTTCGTCGCGACCATCAAGAACGTCGGGGACACCAAGATTGGCGACACGGTGACCGAAGACGAGCGGCCGTGTGCCGCGCCGCTTGCCGGCTTCGAGGAACTGAAGCCGATGGTCTTTGCGGGAATCTATACCGTCGATTCGCACGAACACACCCTGCTGCGCGATGCGCTGGAGAAACTTCGGCTCAATGATTCCTCGTTCTTTTTTGAGCCGGAAAGCTCCGCTGCGCTGGGATTCGGTTTTCGTTGCGGCTTTCTTGGCTTGCTCCACATGGAGATCATTCAGGAGCGGCTGGAGCGGGAATACGACCTTGACCTGATCACAACCGCGCCTGGCGTTCGCTATAACATCACGCTGACCGATGGTTCGGTCGTCGAGGTAGACAATCCTTCGCGCTGGCCGGAGACGACCGAGATCGAGAAGATCGAGGAGCCGATCATCAACGCGACCATTCTTACCAACGAGGAATATGTGGGCGGGATTCTGAAGCTGGTCGAGGACAAGCGCGGGCGGCAGAAAAACTTCGAGTATGTTACCCCGACCCGGGTCATGCTGACTTATGAATTGCCGCTCAACGAGATAGTGCTCGATTTCTACGATCGGCTTAAGAGCGTTTCGCGCGGCTATGCCTCGCTCGACTACCAGCTTGCCGGAACCTGGGTATCGCCGATGGTGAAGATGGACATCCTGGTCGGCGGCGAGCCGGTCGATGCGCTATCGATTATCGTCCATAAGGACTTCGCCTATGATCGCGGCCGCGCGCTGGTCTCGAAAATGCGGGAACTGATCCCGCGGCAGATGTTCGAAGTGGCGATCCAGGCAGCCATTGGGGCCAAGATCGTGGCCCGTGAGACCGTGACCGCAATCCGTAAGAATGTGCTGGCGAAGTGCTACGGCGGCGATATCTCCCGCAAGCGCAAGCTGCTGGAGAAGCAAAAGGAAGGCAAGAAGCGGATGAAGCGGATTGGCAAGGTAGACATCCCGCAGGAGGCTTTCCTGGCCGTGCTCAAGATAGGGGAAGATAGCTCGAGATAGACCGCCGAAAATAGGGCAGGCTGTCATGCATCTTTAATCAGGATTGTGGAAAGCTCCGGGCGAAGCGGGTTCCGACGGGTTACGTCGAGAGCCGATGAAATCCTTCTTCCTTACCCGAATGACGAAGCAGAATAAGCCACTTACGGCTCCCGAAGTGAGAAAACCACCGCACTCAAGATAGGGCACCGGCAGGTTTCCACTCCCGCTTTACGCTTTCCACATTTTTATCCACAGTCCGCATCGACGGATCTGGAGGCGAAACTAAGACGGCCCCGCAACAGCGGGGCCGTCTTTATAGGTACATCGCTTTCTCTAGTGAGGAGTAGTTGTGGCCGGTTTGGTGGGGGTGGTAGTGCGGGCCGGTGCGGTCGAACGCGGAGCCGTTGAAGGAGCAGCGGTGTTGGTCGGCGCCGGAATGCCCGACTTCTGGTTGTAGGCCTGGACTACGGCCTGGGAAATGTCCGTTCCCTGGTTCGCCCAGAGCACCGGGCTTTGCTGGGCGGAGGCATCGAGCACCAAGGTGTAGCCGGCCTGGGTGGCATATGCCTGGACAACCTGATAAACCTTCTCGGCAAGCTTCTGATAGGTTTCGCCCATCTGGGTCTGGAAGTCGTTCTGGGCATCTTCGGCGGCGCGTTGCAGCGACTTTGTTTTGTCGTCGATCTGGCGCGTCAAATCGGCGCGGGCCGAGTCGCTTAGGGTTGCGCTCTGGGCCTGGAGCTGCTTTTTCAGGCCATCAATCTCGTCGCTCTGGGTCTTGAGCTGGGTTTGTTTCGGCTCGAATTTGTTACGGAGTTCGGCGAAGTCGCGTTGGCCTTCGTTGGTCGCGCCAACCGCTTGCTGAAACTGGATGATGGCAATTTTGGCCGGACCGGGCGCGGGCGCCGTCGCGGAAGCCGGAACGGGCGCGCTGGGCATAGGGGTGGCGGGGGCACTGCTCGCCTGGGCGAGGGCGGTAGCGCCAATTCCGGACGCCAGGATGCAAACGAATGTCAACGAACGCTTCATGAGATCTACAACTCCTTGAGTGCTTTTAATTGAATCGCCCGCGCGTTGTAGCGGAAGCGAACTTCGCTCCCTGGTCAATCTCCTGCGCGCTTCTTGAAAATGTTTTTCGGCCTGGGGCCGAAAACGCGGAGAAGAGACACGGACAGAGGACATTCTCAGGAACACCCAGATTATAGGTGGGCGACTGGCGAAGGTCAACGCGACCGAGGTCAATGGCGAAGATTTGACCTCGGTCGCGGGAAATTAGAAGGTCGTGCTGACGGTTAGCCGGAAGGTCTTGCTCGGTTCGTGCAACTGGTAGAGCGAACCATAGAGTTGTTGCGATTCGGCATAGCTGTAGTCTCCCGCGCCGCCCGCCGGGAACATGCTGCGGGTGATCAGGTTTTGTCCCTGAAACTGCGTATACAGATGGAGGGGGTTGTAGGCGTAATAGATACGGAAGGGCGCGTTGACCACAGGCAGAATCACCTGCAATTCGCCTCCGAGTGACATGCGCGGCACCAGGTTGGTTCCATAGATTGGCCGGATTATGGTGTCGAATTGGATCTGCTGACCGCCCTGGCATGATCCATTGTAGTAATTTGGGCAGCCGTAGAGCGGAGAGTTCAGTTGAGCGATTCCCTCAGGGCTCTGGCGCAACTGGTTCTTGTCCAGGACGACGTCGAGGCCGAAGTCGTCGAAGATGGCGAAAGTGACCGGGCCGGCGATTGGAATGCGGTATTCGGCATTGCTGGTGAACTGGGTGTCGCCGCCGATGGAGGCGATTCCGTAGACCGGGATCGGCACCTGAATATTGCCATTGCTCGGGTTGGTCGGATCGCGCGGCACAGGGGTCCCGTCCGGATTGGTCAAGGTAAAGAGTACCCGGGTAGGAACATAACCGTAGGGCGTCGCAGAGCGAACATCGAAGCCACGCAGTTCCTGTTCGCCGCCCTGATAGAAGCGGTTGAAAGGAGGAGCCACAGCGCCACTGATGCCCTGGATATATGCGAGCTGGAGCTTGTAGCCGAAGGTATTTCGGCCCGTGGGGGTGAAGTGGATGCCTTGCACACCATGGAATTGCTTGAATTCCACGACCGGGCTGATGTAACGGACGTTGCCCCAGATGCCGGCGACCTGGAAAGCGGCAGACAGCTCGTGGCCGTTGTGTGGTTTGTAGGGGTTGTCGATTTTGTTCTCGATGTAGCTGAACGACGCCATGCTGCTGACGATGCCGTCCAGCGCATTTTGCCCCTGAATGCCGCTGCGGAAGTTCAGGGTCTGGAACAGGTTGTTGGATGCCGCGCTGAAGGTGGTGACGTTAGAACGATTGAGGGTGTAGGTGAAGCCGACCCGCTTGAACGAGTGGCGGATCGGATAACTGGCCGACATGGTCAATCCGGTGGTCGCCTGATTGTAATTCTGCAGCAGGGAGCTGGTTGCCGCCGAGGCGTTCAGAGACTGGCCAGTCGTCATCTTGTAACTCTTCGACGTGTTGTAGTCGGTCTTGTTGCTGTAGATCTGGAAGCCGACGCTCAGCGGGCGATTGCGCAGGTAAGGCTCGGTGAAGCCGAAGAGCAGGTTGCGGGAGATGCTGCCGATACTGGCCTGCACGCTGAGCGTTTCGCCGAGGCCGAGGAAGTTGTTGGTCTGATAGTTGAGGCCCAGGAAGGCGCCGGACAGCCCGCTCACGCCGCCGTTCAGGCCAATGCTGTTTTTGCCTTTCTCCTTCACCTTCAGGAGCAGTTGAACGGTCGCGTTTTCGTCGTCGCGGATCGGTGTCGAGTCTTCTTCGACTTTGAGCGGGTCGAAGTATTGGAGTTGGTTGAGGCGCTGAAGGCTGAGCTCCCAAAGGTGGCTGTTGTATGCCTGGCCTTCCTCGAGCAGCAGTTCGCGGCGGATGACCGAATCCCGAGTCAAGGTATTGCCGGTGAACTCGATCCGAGAGACGTAGTATTGCTTACCTTCATCGATGTCGATGTTCAGGCTGACGATCTTCTTGGCCTCATCCACCGACGGCGTCGGAATGCCGACGAAGTTGATGTACCCCAGCTGCCCGTAGGCCTTGTGCAGATTCTCCAGCCCCTTGCCAATCGCCGTGGCGTTAAACCAGTCTCCGTCTTTCACAGGAAACTGCGCCCGAAGCGCCTTGGTGTTGCTCACCGCCTTGTTGCCGCTGAAGGTGATGGCACCGAGCCGGTAACGATCGCCCTCTTCGATGGGGAGCGTAATGTCGATCCGCTTGCCCTTCCTCGGCCGGAAGGTGATCAGCGAGAGTCCTGCCTCGTCGCGCAGATGGGTATCCGGAGTGCCGACATTGGCGGCGTAATAGCCCTTGTCGTGATACGCCTGACGAACGCGTTCGGCGTCTTCCTCGAGTTTGCTCGCGTCGTAGGTCTTGGCAAAAAGATTTTCGAGGAAGATCGAGTGCGGAATGCCGATCGGCTTGAGGTTCTTCATCGAACGGCGAAGGTCGCGCGACGGATAGTGTTCATTGCCGGTGAACTCGATCTTGCCCACCTTGACCGTCGGACCTTCCTTTACATTCAGGTTGATCGAGACCGAGGCCGGTGGAATGGTCTTGACGTCGACCTTCACCACCGCAAACTGGTGGCCGTGCTCGGCCAACAACTCGCGCAGCACCACGACCGCGCGCTCGACTTTGGTTGGGTCGTATTGACTCTCGACGGTCAGACCGACCTTTTCCTTCTTGAAGCGGTCCAGCACATCCGACCACGAGACGGAATTCAAACCTTTGGGATTGATCTCGCGGATGGTTGGCTTTTCCGTGACATAGATGTTCAGGATTATGCCTTTGGGTGTGTCTTCGCGCTCGATGCGGACGTTGGCAAAGTAGCCGGTGTTCCACAGCGAGTTGAAGTCGCGCTCGACGGTGATCGGATCGTAGGTGTCGCCGCGGTGCGAGTACAGCCGGGCCAGCACTGTCTCCTTGGGGATGCGACGGTTGCCGATGACGCGAATGTCATCGATGACGTCGGGGGTGGCCTCCGGAGCGGCCTGCGCTGTGGATTCCTGTTGGGCATGGGCGCGAGGCGTCGCGCCGGGAACCAATGCCAGGCAGAGGAGCGACAGCGCTAAGGTGTGGGCGAAACTCGTATACGTCGAGCCAAAAATACGGCGCGGAAGCTGCTGCTTTTGAATCTGGGAATTGCTGCTCCCTGAGCTAACGGGCAAAATGGGCACACCCCTACTGCACAAAATCTTATCCACGCTGCGGAAAGGTCGATTATATGTGACGAAGGGGTCACTTCCCAACTTTCGCCCCTCGCGCCGGCCGGCGCTGCCTGTACTGAAGATCATCCCGTGATACCCGCATGCAGATGAGCGGGGCGTTCCGCGTCAGCTTTCCAGTTCGGCCAGCACGATATATTCCCTGGCTGAACGGTCCCATTCGACCGCGAGCACATTCGGCTTGCAGCAGATTTGGCAATCCTCGACGTAGGCCTGACGACTGCCCGCGGATTCATCCACGACGGTTTCATTCCATTCTCCACAGCCAGCGCACTGGAAGCCGGTCGCAAGCGACATCGTTACCTCTCCGCATGGGCAAAGCTGCCTTTAGTCTATCGGACGAGGCGGCATTTGGAGGACGACGAAAATTCAGAGTTAACCGCCTGCTATGCTTTTGGCCTAGCTGGACATTTAGACGGTGAGAACCCAACGAGGATAGGGACGACGATGAAGGCTTTGAAAATACTGGGACTGATTGTGGCGCTGTCGGGATCATTCGCGCATATGACGACTTGTTTCGCTCAAGTCACCCCGTCGGTTGCCATCCAGCGAGTGCTCGAAGATCAGGCGGCAGCGTGGAACGCGGGGGACATTCCGACTTTCATGCGCGCCTATAAGAATTCACCGGATACAACTTTTATCGGCAAGAGCGTCGAACACGGCTATGCGCCCATACTGGAGCGCTACAAGAAGGCCTATGCCACCAAAGACGCGATGGGGACACTGGACTATTCGGAGATCACGGTGCGGGAGTTAGGCGCGAACTATGCCGTCGTGACGGGAAAGTTCCATCTGGCGCGCAACGCTGCGGGAGGCGGCGACGTTGGCGGTATCTTTTCGCTGGTGTGGGAGAAGACTTCGGAGGGATGGAAGATTATTCTGGACCACACCAGCGTCACAACGCCGTAAGGTTGAATGAAGACGGCGAATCTGCCCCTAAATGGCAAGCTCAAGCTGTCGGTGAGCGACCACTGGCCCGAGTTCCCCCAAAAAAGACATCAGTTCGTCCACGCCGACGTTCGCCAACTCACGAGGTTCAAGTTTGTGTAGGCCGCCTCCATACACTCGACCTTCCGATGTGAGGCTACTCGATGGCAATCCGTTCAGGAAGTCTAAAACACGCCCCATGACGCATGGGTTGGACTCGATCAGCTTCCTGAGCGGTCCGCGTGGATACATCATCAAATAGACGTTTGCCGCGATCGCCTGCGACTTGTTATGGATAAATCTGAAGGCGTTCCGAGCGTCCCCACCCCTGCCCATGTACGTACAGAGCAGAGGGGCGGGAGAACGTGCCTCCTGTGAGTACCAAAGGCGACGTGATTTGCAAAGGTACGCTGCGCCGACTCGAGCCTCGCCTTCTGCTAGATATCGGGCCAAAGCCGGGTCGATTTCTTCTAATTCATCCAGCGGCAGGGAACAATCGATCAAGAACAACTTAGGACTCAGAAGCGGAGCGCCGCCCTCGTCGCCTTCGATAACATCTTCCGTCAGGTATCGAGGACTCGGGAGAATGGGACGCAGAAATCTCCGCGAAATGCCTAGCTCATGAACACGTTCTTCATTCAAAATGAAAAACTTATTGTTGCCAGTGGCAATTCCGCGCTTGATGTCGAAAAGCCCCGACAACCGACTCGACTCTTGACGGCGCTCGTCGGTTAGCCCTCCGAGTCGAGGGAAACCGGTCCATTTGGATGACCGTCTCAACGAATTCGCAGGAATGTGCGACAGCAACGCCGGTGCCGACAGTGAACCGCCGAAGGAAAACTCCACAAAATGAGTCGTGGGTGGAGGTGACTTTTGGAACCAAACGACCGCTGAGGAAACAAGGGCGTCGTCGAACTGCACGTCGATAGGATCAAATCGGTGGATTCGAAGCAGCGTGACTTGCTCTAGCAAGTATTGCTTAATCACGCCGCCATAATTCACGTCCATGAATTCGCTCGGCACCAGCCATCCCGCGATTCCCCCCGGCGACAACCAGCGGTCAGAAAGCAAGAGGAAGTGGCAATACAGACCTGCGAGCCCAGAGAGTCCCAACCCCAGAGTCTTCGCGACGGCAGTCTGTAATTCTTTCTTTTGTGTGCCAGACAGGTGGTGATGCCGAATATAAGGTGGATTACAGATAATTAGATTGAAGCCGAGCTCGGATGGATCTGGCTCGGCGTTCGTGAAGTCTTCAAGACGGAGTCTGAGTTCCGTCTCTTGCCAAATGCTCTCCGCAGGTTTTCCGTAATGATGATCAACCTCGAAACCCAAAGACGAACTGATCCGCGACGCGGGAAATGTGTCGAGAAGGGCAGAATAGAACGCTCCTGTGCCAAACGCGGGATCAAGGAAACGGATTTGCGCATCGGGGGCATGAAGTAGCTTGGCAAAATCTAGAATGTCCCGCGCCAACGCGCCAGGCGTGGCAAATTGACCGAGACGGTTGCGCTCTAATCGCGATTTCTGGCTGTCGCACTTACGCTGAATCTCAAGCCTTGAGCTTTCTTCCGCTGTCATAGAAGTTCCAGTGCCGCTAAGTCGTCAATCCTGTGCTCCCAAATCCAGTCGATTCCTTCGGCGGCTTCATAGCCTAAGTATCCGCTATCAAAGTAGCCGCACAAGAACAAAATGAACCGCACTCGGCTCTTAAAGTTCCGTTGTAGGAGGCTCATCTTCATCGCCTCCTCCTTCCGGCGCTTGTTCACGTTGGTATAGTCGCCCGCAGATTTTGCCTCGATAAGCAATGGAAGCTCATTCGGATTTGCAGACCTACGCATGATCGCGGCGTCAATCGGAATGTTGATTTCCTTAGCTCCGCCCTCGAGCTTTACTGGGACATTGACCCGAAATGCAAACGTTCCCGGCACCATCGATGCATATTTAACGACCTTCGCAGAAGGTGCCTGAACATATCCTCGATCCTCTAGCCAGCTCTTGATTGCCGACAGCTGACGGCTCTCTTGAGCATTTCGAATGATCGGGTCAGATCTTGCCCCACAAAGTCTATCCGCGATGATGGTTGCTGCTCGTTCTGCCTCCTCATTATTTGGTTCCAGACCGGACTCTATCCATGTCGCGATATCGGGATCAAGGAGCCTCTTGATTACGGATAATATCTTCTCCATCTGATCCATGACCTCCGTTGTCCGCATTCGAGAGGGGATCATTTGATCCACTTCCATCGATTTGACGAGGTTAGGTGAAATATCGCCAAGACCGATCAGACGGTCTCTTGCGATGGGAGGACAGCAAGCCATCCGTAGAATTTGTAGGATTTCGGGTCGGCGCCTCAGTGCCGTGGCATCGAGGCGCACCAAATTGCCAGTGTATTCGAGTGCGGCCTTTACATGCTCGGTCGAGCGCAGTCGCTGGCTCCTAAACGCCTCGGGAGCAAAGCGGAGAAACCACTCGTTGTACATGTCTACAGAAAGCCGTATGTCCTGCTTCCATAGGTGAGGCTTGTCCAAATTAATTGCCATGAAATCGTCCGGCCTTACGGCTATGAATTAGCAACAACGCCAACCGCTTGCGGTTGCCACCAAAGACAGCCAATGCGGTGAAGCCGCGCCTGCCCGTGCGGCCAGCGCTTAGATGTGCATGATCTCTTTTTCTTTGGCCTTGGACATCTCGTCCATGCGCCTGATCTCGTCGTCGGTGAGCTTCTGAATCTCTTCGAGTGCGCGCTTTTCTTCGTCGGCGGAGATGGCCTTGTCTTTGGCAGCTTTCTTGATGGCCTCATTGCCATCGCGGCGAATGTTGCGGATGACGGTTTTGCGCTCTTCGAGTTCCTTGTTGAGGTGCTTGACGACGTCTTTGCGGCGTTCTTCGGTCATAGGTGGAATGGGCACGCGGATGATCTTGCCGTCGTTCTGGGGATTGAAACCAAGATCGGAGGCGCGCAGGGCCTTTTCGATCTCCGCCGTAAGCGTCGGGTCCCACGGCTGGACGGTGATCAGGTTGGCGTCTGGCGCGTTGACCTGGGCGACCTGGTTGAGCGGGGTTTCGGCGCCGTAGGCCAGTACGCGAATGCCGTCGAGCATATGCACCGAGGCGCGCCCGGTTCGGGTCGAAGCCAACTCCGCCTGGAACGCCTGGACGCCTTTGTCCATCCGCGCCTTGAGTTGGGTGTAAGTCTCTTTGAGTACGGGGATTGTTGCCATTACTGAAACTGCCATGAGGGTGGTCTTCCTTCGGTTACGTCTTCAGCGGATATTGTACAAACTTCGGCGCGGCTCCGATCTTGTCAGGGCGACTTCTGTCGAACTGAATGTCAGATGGCGGCGCACCTCTCAAATCTTGATGAAGACTTTCTTCTTATAGAGGACGTACATCGGTATCCAGCAGACGGCGGCGTAGGCGAATGAGTACAGCAGCGAGGCGAAGGCTGGATTGGGGACAACATGAAGGATCGCCAAGTAGCACCAATGCAGGACGCTCACGCCGGGACTTACATGGATGTGTTCGAAGATTCCCGGCAATAGCTCGGAGAGGACATAGGCCGCGATTGCGTTGACGCCGAAGACCAGCAGCGGCATGAATTGGTGATAGCGCAGGGCCGGATCGGCATTTGGCTCGCGCTTACCGCGAATGTTGACGATCCAGATCGACAGTGCCAGCAACAGCAGGCTGAGGCCGGCGGCGAACAGGACATACGAACTCGTCCAGAGCTTTTTATTGATGGGGAACCAGATGTTCCAGATTCCGCCCAGTACTATGCCGCTGATTCCGGCGATCGCGATGCCGTGCGCTTTCTGTGAGAGTGTGTTCGATGTACGCAGCCAGAGACCTGTCAGCAGGCCGATCAAGGCGGTTCCCAATGCTGGAATTGTGCTAAGAAGGCCTTCCGGGTCGCGGGTGCCCTCATATAGATGCGAAGCGGAAAATATCTGGCGGTCGAGCCACGCGACCAGGTTGCCGTCGTGGTCGAGCAAGGGAACGTCGCGTCCTGGAAGGCCGTAGCCGGGGACGGGCACAAAGCGCATTAGGAGCCAATAGCCGATTAACGCGGCGACAAGCAGCGCGACCTTGTCCTTCCAGCCTGGACTTATCAAATAGAGCGTTGCCACGACGAAGTAACAGATGGCGATTCTCGGCAGCACGCCGTAGAAGCGCATGGTGTGGAGGTTGAAGAAGGGGAAACTATTGACCACTAACCCGAGGAGATAGAGGATGATCGTCCGGCGAGCTGTATGCAGGAAGATCGACTGTTTGGACGCGCCTTGCGCCATGCGCGCGGCGGTCGAGAAGACCGTCGAGATCCCAACCAAAAAGAGGAAGGTCGGAAAGACCAGGTCGGTGGGTGTGAAGCCATTCCATGCGGCGTGCTTCATCGCCCAGTACGCCTTCTGGCCGTCGCCATTATTGTTGACCATGATCATGAAGCCGATGGTGAGCCCGCGAAGCACATCGAGCGAAACCATCCGCGCGGGTTTTACTAAGACAGGTTGAGAGGTTGCTGTTGCGGCGGTCATGGTCTTGACTCCGGCGGAGCTACGCTTCGGCTCCGGTCTGATTCGAGTTTTGCTAAGTATAGCGGTGCGCTCGAAGAACGTGTTTTGAGACGACGGCTCAAGAGATCTCGTGGCAACAATTGTAAAGAATACTTGATATTGAATCGTTAGAATAGCGGGAACGATTACACTCGAACGGGGGTATTGTGGGCCGGGTTCCGGCTGTACCCCCGCAGGAGATGAAGTTTGGAGAATGCCATGGTCGAAGCTGTTTTGGAAACCCGTCTCTTCCCCCATGCAATGCTGCGAGAGATTTACGAGCAGCCTGAGGCGATCGAGGCGACTCTGCGCAACTATCTAGTGGACGGCAGCCTGAACCCCGAGGCATTCAAGAGCCTGGCGGAGGCGCTGCGCGGACACGAGCGCATCGTAATCGCCGCGAGCGGATCGAGCCGCCACGCCGGGCTGGCCGCCGAGATCATGCTGGAGGACCTGGCCGGCCTTACCGTTGACGTGGAGTACGCCAGCGAATACTGCTACCGCTCGACGCATACGCTGCAAAATCCCGGAGTGATTGTCGTCTCCCAATCGGGCGAGACGGCCGACACGCTGGCCGCTTTGCGCGAGGCCAAGGCGCGTGGCCTGGCCACGGTCGCGATTACAAATCACGCGGGGTCGTCGATGGCTAAGGAGGCAGATGCCTCGCTGCCCACTTATGCGGGAACGGAAAAAGCAATTCCAGCGACGAAGAGTTTTACCACTCAGCTGGTGGTGCTTTACCTGACCACGCTGTACCTGGCCCGGCTGCGGGGCCGGATGACCAGCCATGCGGTTGCCGGATTCTGTGAGCAATTGAACGCCGTTGTTGCGGATATCCGGGCGGCGCTTCCTGGCTGGGAAGAGTGTGCGCGGGAATTTGCCGAGGCTATGAAAGGCGCGAGCGCGGTGCTGTATCTTGGCCGGGCAATCCACTATGCGATTGCCCGTGAGGGCGCACTCAAGCTCAAGGAGTCAGCCTATGTCCAGGCCGAGGGCTACCCGGCCGGCGAACTCAAGCATGGCCCCAACGCCCTGGTGAGCAAGCATGCTCCGCTAGTTGTGATTGCGACCCGCGACCGGAGCGACCCGGATTCCGTGTTGCGTTATGAGAAGACGCTGCAATTGCTGCGAGACATGCGCGCTCAGGGCGCGGAGATCTTCGCGATTGTCTCCGAGGACGACGCTGAAATCCCGCAGCTTACCCCCCACGTCATTCGTATCCCAGAGGCGAGCGAATACCTGCTGCCCATCCTTGAGGTGGCCCCGCTGCAATTGATCGCTTACTTCAGCGCTATTCTGAGGGATATCGATGTTGACAATCCGCGCAACCTGGTCAAAGCGGTGGTCCAGGAATAGCCGCCGTCTCTTGCCCGCCGGGCGGTTGAGCACGTCCGTCGCCCGGATACCGGGAACGGCCTGATTTTTCAGGACGTTTCGACCGGAAAGTGGCTATTCTCATTGCATGGCATTCCTGCAGTTTGCGCGGAATCTGGTCCGTCACCGCCGATTGGTGGAGCAGATGCATTTCGGCCACCACGATGAGCTTCGCCAGCTTACGGTCGAGTTCTGCGATGCCGGGGCGGTTGCGGCCAGGCTTCGCCGCGCCGGCCATCTGTTCGCTTTTATCTGGTCGGAGGGGGGAGACCGGGCCTCTGAGTTTCGGCTGAATAGCTGGCTGGAAATGATGGAGGGAGACGCTGCCCTGAGCGAACGCTTCCGCAAGTCGTGGGTCCTGCTGCTCAGCGAGTTGAACGCGGTCCCACTCTTTGCCGATGCCGGACTGCCGGCGCATCCGGGCCTGCTTCCCGAGATTCTGCGCCGGGTGTCTTCGCGGGTGCTGCCGACGGCCCGGGAAGCCTCCGACGCCGGGCTGTTGTTTACCACCATCTTCTCTTCCACGCAGGCGGTGGCGCGCTTCAGCGCAATGCCGGAAGGAATCTATCTGCGATTTGTGAAGCTCCTTTGGCCGCTCCAGGGATTTCATTCCGCGCTGCGGCTGCAGGGCGATTTGCGGCAGGCCTTGCGGCTGCTCGCGACTCGGGTCGCCGGAAGGGGTGTGACTGCGGCGATCCGGGAGCGCGGAACGACGCGGGACGTGCACGACTCGCCGTTTTACCGGCTGATCTTCGCGACTGAGATGTTTGTGGTCAAAGACAAGAGCGACCACGCCAGAGACAAGGCGCACGAGTTGGGCGCCGACTCGCGGTTGACAGAGGCGATGCTCTGGCAGGAAGCTGTTCGCCGTTGCCGCAAGGAACTTGACCATGTGCATCTGCAGATGGAAGACGCTGGAGTCAGCTCGGCCCTGGTCTACGACCTGAGGAGCATCGAGGCGTCCCTGGAACGGATGGAGTTGCTGGCAGCCGTCTTCGCCGCGGAAGACCGCACCTTTCAGGCTGCAAAGGCCGGCGCCGCCGCGCGCGAGCTTCTCAACACCCTGGTCCGCGGCCGCCTGGACGATACCCGTTTGTCGATCCTCTTCCGTCAAAACCTGACCCTGCTTGCGCGTAAGACCGTGGAGCGCACCGGCCATAGCGGGGAGCACTACGTTGCTCACGACCGAAGCGAATACTGGCAGATGTGGCGCGCGGCTGCAGGGGGCGGACTGCTGACTGTCATTACCGCGGCCCTAAAGCTGCAGATCGTGGGTGCTCACTTTCCGCTGGCCATTGAGGGTTTTCTGGTAGGGACCGACTACGCGGTCACCTTTGTGATCATGCAGATATTCCACCTGGCGCTGGCCACCAAGCAACCCTCGATGACCGCAGCCGCTTTGGCCGGCATCGTGCGCGAGAACCGCGGCGTTTCGCGCTGGAGCAAGATATCGGCCTATGCAGCGCAGATTTCGCGCACCCAGCTGGCCGCTGCGTTTGGCAACGTCATTGCGGTGTGCCTCGGCGGCATCGTCTTCGAAGAGATATGGCTTCATCTATCCGGGAGCTATTTTCTTTCCACTGACAACGCGGTGCATGCCTACCACGGTATGAATCCGCTGGAGTCCGGCACGGCGATCTTTGCGGCGTTTACCGGGGTCATTCTGTGGATCGGCGGCATGGTCGGCGGGTGGGCGGAGAACTTTGTCGTCTTTAACCGGGTTCCTGAAGCGATCGTTCAGCATCCTCTTGGCTATCGCATCGGCGTCCGCAATATGCACCGGCTCGCCGACTGGCTGGAGCGCAATGTCGCGGCCTGGAGCAACAGTATCGTGCTTGGCTATCTGCTTGGACTTTCTCCGGTGATTGCAAGATTCTTCGGCATTCCGCTCGACGTGCGGCACGTTACGCTCAATACCGGAATGGTGGCGCTCGCAGCGGCGCAGTTTGGGCTGGACGCCTTCCGGCAAAGTTGGCTTTACTTTGCGGCGGCAGGGGTTGCGGTCACCTTTGTGCTCAACCTTGGCGTGAGCTTCTCCATCGCGTCAATCGTGGCGCTTCGCGCTTACAACGTTCCACGCTCCGAACAAGTCCAAATCTTTTCCTTTATCTTCAAGGAGTTTGTGCGGTCGCCGGTGGACTTTATGTTTCCGCGCCGGTCCGATTCGCTGACGCCGATCATTGAACCAACCGGAAAGGGGGCTGGCGGAGGAGCTATCGAAGAGCCAAAAACGGAGGCGACCGGCGCACCCGGTGAAGCCGGCATTGGCGCAGTTGAGGGGCAGGGGGCGGCAATTCCGCGAGAAGTCGGCGAGGGCGCCGAGGTCCAGGGGTGACTCCGATTCGTCGCGCGCCATGCCTTACTTTATCGTGCCCGCATCAAGGGTGTTCTCAGAAGAGAACGTCGACGCCGGCAAGCCGGCGCTGTTGTACAAGTTGGCGGTTGAGAAATTGGCCCACGCATAACGGACGTACTTGGGCATCTTGACTTCCGGAGCGCTTACCAATACTTCATCACCATCGATCCTGGCGCTGGCTGGAACGAACTTGTGGTCGCTTCCGGCGATTTCAAAGCCGATCAATCCTCCGCCCTTCGCGGTCAGCCCTTCGCTGTGATCGAACCATACCCGCATGCTCGCGCCTTCGGGTACCACCTGGCGAAAGAGCGGACCGGAGTCCTCGATATGTTCGCCATAGGCGATATCGCGCGCGGCAAGGGCGAGTCGATGACCGACCGTCTGCTTGTCTGGCGGATGCACGTTGTCCGCCTGGCCGACGTCGAGGGTGACGGCCATGCCGGTGTTGGCGAGGCTGAGTGTGCGCCGCTGTGCGTCGCGGATGATGCCCCACTTTTCAGACTCGGTCGAAGTGAAGCTGGAAATTTGTGCGAAGAGGAATGGGAAATTGCCCTCGCGCCATTTGCCGCGCCAATCTGTAATCATGGAGGGAAATTCCCTGGAATACATTGGAGCTCTCGATATGGCGCTGTCGGTTTCTCCCTGATACCAGACCACTCCCTTGATAGGGAACTGGGTCAGCGGGGCGATCATGCCGTTGTAGAGATATGCGGGCGCCCAGGAGGATGGGTTGGGATGCCACGAGTGTTTTGGCAGCGGCGAGCCGGCTCGCTTTGCGGCCTCGTCCTCGCGCTTCTCTCTCGCAAGCATCGCGGGGACGTCCGCGGTAGTATCGGCCATCTCGCTCCAGTCTTGAAAGACGGGCATCAACGAAGAATCGGCGCTGAGGCTATCGAGGCTGATCCAGGCTCGTACCGGTGTGCCTCCCCACGTATCGTCGATCAGGCCGACGGGGACTTTTTCCTGCTGCTGAATCTCGCGTCCGAAGAAATAGGCGACGGCGGAGAAGTCCGCAGCGATGTCGGGCGTGCAAAGTGTCCAGATCTCGTCGGGATCTTTCAGGTCGGATAGAGGATAGTCGGATGCCCGGATGTGGACACGGAGCAGCCGAATTTGGGGCTGGGTAGAATTGGCAATTTCTTCAGCACCGTTTTTCAATACCGCCGAGCTGGGAAAGCCTTTCAGCGGCATCTCCATATTGGATTGCCCAGAGGCGAACCAGACGTCGCCGATCAGCACGTCGGAGATAGTAATGGTGTTGGTTCCTGCAATGGTGATGTTGTAAGGGCCTCCGGCGGGTTGCGGCGCCAGGTAGACGCTCCACTTGCCGAGGTCGTCGCCGGTGGCGGTTTGCTTCTGTGAGAGCAACGAGACGGTGACCTGCTCGCCGGGATCGGCCCAGCCCCAGATGTGAATTGGCGCGTCTCTTTGAAGAACGACGTGATCGCTGAGGACTTTGGGAAGCTTGACTTCGGCAAATCCTGTTGCGGCAAGCAGAAGGATCGTCAGACCCGCAATCGACTTCAAGGAACGTTTCATTTTCACCTTCTCCGTAGGGAGTGGATTTTGATTTTCGGCTAGACAGTTGTGCGAATAGAGCGAAGCGCTGGGTAGATGGCGCGAAAATGTTGGTAGGCTTCGCCGTAGATCTTTCCAGCTTCAGGATCGGGCCGGAAGCTCTCCGCGACTTCTAGGGACTGTTCACAGGCAGTGTCCGTGTCTGGCCATTCTCCTACACCCACTCCGGCGAGGAGCGCAGCTCCGTATGCTCCTCCTTCTTCGGCGGTGAGGACTTCCGTGGGATGGCCATAGATGTCTGTCTGAATCCGCCGCCAGAGCGGCCCGCGTGCGCCGCCTCCGCCGAGGCGGACCCCGCTCACCGGGATTCCCAGCTCGGTAAATAGCGTAAAGGTATCGCGCAGCGAGAAGGCCACGCCCTCAAGCACGGCGCGGGTGAAATGCGCGGAGGAGTGGCCGGCGGTTATGCCGACGAAGGCTGCAGTCGCGTGCGAGTCGAGGTGAGGGGTGCGTTCGCCCAGGAGGTATGGCGCATAGAGGAGTCCGTCGCTGCCGGCGGGGATGTTGGCCGCGGCGCTGCTTAGGGCGTCGTAACTCTCTCCCGAAGCGAAGGTATCGCGGAACCAGCGCAGCGAGAGTCCCGCCGATTGGGTGACTCCCATGACATGCCAGCGGCCGGGGACGGCGTGGCAAAAGGTGTGCAGGCGTCCGCCGGGATCTTTGGTTGGCTTATCGGTTGCGGCGAAGACTACCCCAGAGGTGCCGATGGTCGCGCTGACGGCGCCGGGTTTGAGAATGCCCATGCCGACTGCGCCTGCTCCCTGATCGCCGGCGCCGGCAACTACTGGAGTGCCTTTGACCAGGCCGGTGTCGGCTGCGCCGGTCGCGGAGACATGGGCGCAGACTTCCTGAGATTCAAAGAGCGGAGGCAGCCATGCTTCGTTGATCGCTGAGACGCGCGCCACTTCGGCCGACCATTTGCGATGGGTTACATCGAGCAGCAGTGTGCCTGAGGCTTCATGAACATCGATAGCAAAAATACCGGTGAGGCGGTAGCGTACATAATCCTTGGGGCACATGACGTGAGCGATGCGGGCGAATATCTCCGGCTCGTGTTCTTTGACCCACAGCAGTTTGGTCAGGGTGAAGTTGGGCAATGCGGGATTGCAGGTGAGCTCGATCAGCCGCTCGCGGCCGATGTGTTCATGCAGCCAGTCGCACTGCGGGCCGGTGCGCTGGTCGCACCATATCAGCGATGGCCGCAAAACCTCTCCGGCGGAGTCGAGCATAACCGCTCCGTGCATCTGGCCAGTGAGTCCGACGGCCTCGATCTTCGCGCCGTCCTCGCCGCTCGCATGGACCGCGGCAGAGATCGCGCCGTTGATCGCCTCCTGAGCCGCACGCCACCAGTCTTCAGGATCCTGTTCCGCCCAGCCGGGGTGGGGCGCGCGGAACGGCTGGTGTTCACTCGACGCCGAGGCGATGACTTTGCCTTCTTTGTCTACAACTACGGCGCGTGTGCCGCCGGTGCCTACATCAATTCCGAGGAATGGCATTTGGTGACTCTCTTGTTGAAGTAAATGGATTTTCTAGCGCGACGCTAGATTAGCATTCCGGGCGGAGACGGTGCACACGGTGTTGGCGCTCAGCTTATTGTGCAACGTCGTACACGCTCGAACGAGGACCTGACCACTTTGGCTTGAAAGTGCCTGACAACTTGCCTCAGATCGCCGCGGTGAGGTTACATCTTGGTAAATGTTGCCTACTTCTTCGAGCTCGAGGGTGACCAGAATGTTTCCAGCAATTCTTTCCAGCAAGGTGACATCGATATTAAGCGTAATGGCCGTGGCGCTGATCGCCCTACCTGCTTGTACTTGGGGACAAGCAAGCCAGAGTAGCGATATGCCCGGCATGTCCGGAATGAGCGCCAACACAATGGGCCGGGCGTGCGACGACACGAGCCACATGGGTGCGATGACTGTCGTCATGGGCGAAAGCATGGCCGCTATGGCAAATCACCTATGCATGACCCCGCTGCGGCCGATGCAACCCGGCGATGAAGAAAGGGCAAAGGCTTTGGTGGCCGAGGTGAAGGCCGTCCTAGAGAAATACAAAGACTACAAAAAGGCTCTGGCCGACGGCTACACAATCGCGAATCCGAATGTAGAGATGCCCCAGTATCACTTCATGAACGCTGCCAACGCTAAACTGGCCGATACCCAGTTCGATCCGGCTCGGCCCACTGCGCTGCTGTACTACCACACCGCCAACCAACGCTATCGGTTAGAGGGCGTCATGTATACGGACGACGTCGATGCGACCGAAGATCAGTTGAACCAGCGCATTCCGCTCAGCATCGCCCGCTGGCATCAGCACATCAACTTCTGCGCAGCGCCGGCGAACAAGATCAGCGAGTATCATGGCGCCACCCCAAAATTCGGCATGTTTGGCTCGATCCACACGGCGGAGGCCTGCAAGGCCGAGGGCGGCACTTTCTTCCCGATCATATTCAACTGGATGGTCCACGTCTTTCCCTACGAAAACGATTTTAAGGACGTGTTCTCGATGAATGATGACGAGTCTCACGCGCATTGAGCGCAAGGACAAATTCACGTTCACCGGCGAGGAACGGCGGAGGCCAATGCTGTATTCTTAACCCCGCGTCTCCGTTCCGGACCGGTTTAAGCCATGGCCGACTTGCATCCCGATCCTCGCACGCGCGCCCACTGGCGCGACGTCTGGTACGAGATCATCTTTGGCCACGAGACTTCTGCGGGCCGGCTCTTTGATATTGTTCTGCTGACGTCTATTCTGCTCAGCATTCTGGCCGTTCTACTGGAGAGCGTGCGCTCGATACGGGAGAGCTACGGGGTCTACCTTCAAATTGCGGAGTGGGGTTTCACCGCGCTCTTTACAGTCGAATACGTTGCCCGCCTGATCTCGGCGAAGAGCGCCAAACGCTATGCGCGAAGCTTCTTCGGCATCGTCGATCTATTTGCCTTTGCTCCGGTATACCTGAGCGTGCTCTTCGGAACGGCGCATGCCTTCAGCGTCGTCCGGTCGCTTCGGCTGCTACGGATTTTCCGCATCCTGAAGCTTTCTGAATACCTCGGCGAAGCGACGACGATGCGAATCGCCTTGATGGAGAGTCTTCGCAAGATCACGGTTTTTTTGTTCGCGGTTTTGACGATCGTCGTGATTGCCGGGGCGCTTATGTACCAGATTGAAGGCGAGGCACATGGCTTTACCAGCATTCCCGCTGGAATGTACTGGGCAATTGTGACGGTGACGACGGTTGGTTATGGCGATATCGCGCCCAAGACAGTCCTTGGGCGCATGGTGGCTTCTGTGCTGATGATCGTCGGCTATGGAATCATCGCCGTACCGACCGGCATCGTGAGCTTCGAGCTGGCGCGGGCTGGGTCGGGAACTCCGGCGATGGCTTGTCCAGAATGCAGCCTGCGGTTGCATGACCGGGACGCGCGCTATTGCAAACGCTGCGGAACGCATCTTGCACTTTCCGGACAATCGCCGGAGTCAGGCGGATCGGCCTGAGCGAGAGGCTTCAGCCGTCGTTTAGACTATCGCTCATGAATCTCGAAGCAATTCAATCGGCGCTGCGCGATCAGAAGCTGGACGGCTGGCTGTTCTACGACCACCACCATCGCGATCCCATCGCTTACCACATTCTTGGCTTAAGCGACTCGCTGCATGTGACTCGGCGCTGGTACTACCTCATCCCCGCCGTGGGTGAGCCGAAGAAACTGGTTCATCGCATTGAGGCCGGGCGCTTGGACACGCTGCCGGGGGCGAAGGCGGTCTATTCGTCCTGGCAGGAACTGGAGGAGCAACTGCGGACAATGCTAGCGCCGTATCAGAGCCTTGCGATGCAGTATTCCCCGCGCAACGCGATCATGTATGTGTCGATGGTCGACGCCGGAACAATTGAGCTGCTGCGGGAGTTTGGCAAGACGATTGTCAGTTCCTCAGACTTGGTCAGCCATTTTGAGGCAGTCTTAAGCGAGGAGCGGATTGCGAGCCACTACGAAGCGCAGCGGATCATCGACGCGGTGCTGGCCGAGGGCTTTCGCGAGATTGGGCGTCGTGCGCGGCCGGCCGTTGGAGATAACCCAGGCGGCAGCCCCGGCGGCACCACTGAATTTGCGATGGTGCAATGGCTCTCGGAGGCGATGCGTCGCGCCGGACTGATCTGGGAAAATGCGCCCGATGTGGCTGCCAACGAGAACACCTCGGATTCGCACTATGAGGCGACCGAAGGGGCGACGAAGCCGATACGCGAGGGAGATTTTGTGCTGATCGACGTTTGGGGGCGGATGAACCGGCCGGACTCGATCTTTTACGACATTACCTGGACTGGGGTCGTGGGGCGCGAGCCCAGCGATCGCGAGCGGCTGGTGTTTAACACCGTGAGAGATGCGCGCGATGCGGCCGTCGCGGCGGTGCAGTCGGCATTTGCAGCAGGGCGGCCGATTGCCGGATTCGAGGCTGATGACGCGGCGCGGGCGGTGATTCGCGACGCGGGCTTTGCGGAATGGTTCACTCACCGCACCGGGCACAATATCGCGACGGAAATCCACGGTAGCGGCGCTCATCTCGACAATCTAGAAACCCACGACGAGCGGCGGCTGCTGCCCTTCACCTGCTTCTCGGTCGAGCCGGGAATCTATTTGCCGGAGTTCGGGGTGCGCAGCGAGATCGACATGATGACTTCGGCGAACAAAGCCGTGGTGACGGGTAGGATTCAGACGGAGTTGCTGCGGATCTGAATCTTTGCACTTAGGGCGCTGCAACCATGTCATACTCCTGGCCCGACTGAGTCGGCGCCAGCACCCAAAGAGTGTAAATGCCCAGCGCTGTGCCGAAGGGAATCTTGAGCAGCATGAAAACCCCGACAATTAGCGCCAGGGGGCGCGCCCAGCGGTCTCTGCGTAGCAGCCCAATTCCCACGAGTAGCCCAAGGCCGGACCGGATGTAGATGACCACCGTGGCGACAGGGATGATCCAGGCCATGGACATGGGGAAGGGGAAATCGTGATGAAACATTCCATGGCCGCCGTGGGAGAAGATGAAGCCCAGGAAGGGAATTGCGACAAACCACGCCAGAATCGCAAAAATTGAGTAAACGAGCCACAAGATTGCAAGGGTGTGTACATGCCGCTGCACTCGGGTGTAAGGGATGAATCCTGCAGGCGCAGCTGAGACCGCCGGCTTGCCGCAATGAGCGCAAACTTGCTGGTATGGAGCGAGGGGTTGACCGCAGCCGCTGCAATACATAGAGGGCCTCCGATTGCCGGGTGCCGGTATTTAGGATGTGCGGCCGGCGTCTGGCCTTGCTGTCACAAGATTCTACGTTGTCAGGCTCGGCGTGGTTCCCTTCGGGAGTGAAGCCAGCGTACCGCCAACGTAACATAGACAAGTGGCTATCTTGAATTCCATTCCGTCGCCCGTGGGCGATTTTAGCTCTGCGATGCTGGAGTGGCCTCGCTTTCTCGAACTGCTGGCGGGCTATTCGCATTCGGCGGTTGGCCGGAGTTGGGCGCTTAGCTTACAGCCGTCGACCGACATCGAGTTTCTCAGCCGGGAGCATGCGCTGGTCGCGGAGATGCGCCGCTTGCTGGCGCAGCGTGTCTCGATCGCGCTGGGATCGCTCTTCGACCCGACAGTTCTGCTCGAGAAGTCGCGGATTGAAGGCGCGGCGCTCGAGGCGGAGGAGATTCGCACTGTCCTGAGCCTGGTTGATGACATCACCGCCTGGCAGGCGATTTTGCAAACGCCTCCCGATGCAGTGAAGGATGAAATCCCCGAGCTGCTGACGCTGAGCGCTCCGCTGATGGAAGCGAATCTGCGGCCGCTAGTCGAGTCTTTGCGCTCGCGGATGCTGCCCGATGGTTCGCTCGCCGATAACGCTTCGCCCAACCTGAACCGCATCCGGCGCGAGATCGAGCGCCAGCAGCGGCAGATTGAGCAGAGTCTGCGCCAGACGATGCGACGGCTGGCGGAGAGTGGCGGCGTCCAGGACGAGCTGATCACGATTCGTGGGGAACGTTTTGTGATTCCAATTAAGGCGGAGTCGAAGCGGCGTATTCCAGGAGTAGTTCACGGAGCGAGCTCAAGTGGGCAGACCGTCTATGTCGAGCCGCTGGAGACCATTGAGCAGAACAATGAGCTGGTTCGATTGTTTGAAGAAGAGCAGGCAGAGATTTATCGCATTTTTCTGGCGATGACCCGCCAGATTGGCGCTCAGTCGCAGGTGATCGGGGCGGGTGCGGCGATTCTGGTGGTGGTTGAATCTCTGGTGATCCGCGCGCGATTTGCGGAGGATTTTCAGTGCGTTCGGCCAAGGTTTTGTGATCCCGCCGAAACCCTGGAACTGAGACTGGTGCAAGCACGGCATCCTCTGCTGGAACAGCGGCTGCGCAAGACCAGCGGCAGAATCGTTCCGATCTCGATTCAGCTGACCGGCGCCGAACGGCAACTCATCATCAGCGGCCCAAATACAGGCGGTAAGACGGTTGGGCTAAAGACGACGGGATTGTTGGGAATCATGGCGCAAGCAGGAATTCCGGTTCCGGCGGAAGAGGCAGTTGTTCCGCTCTTCCATGAATTTCTTGCCGATATCGGCGATTCGCAGTCGATCGAACAGAATCTCTCGACCTTTTCGGCGCATATCGTCAATCTCAATCGAATTGCGGGAGTCGCGGGACCTGACTCACTGGTCCTGCTGGATGAGCTCGGTTCGGCAACAGATCCGGAGGAGGGTGCTGCCCTTGCCGTTGCGATTGCCGAGCATTTCCTCAACTCTCGTGCGTGGTGCCTGATCTCTACTCACCATACGTCGCTGAAGGTTTATGCGGCGAATAGTCCGGGAGTCATCAACGCGGCTGTTGGCTTTAACGAACAAACGCTGGCCCCCACTTATGAACTGCGCCAGGGAGTGCCGGGAGCTTCGGCGGGCATCAACATCGCCGGGCGGCTGGGCCTGAATGCCGCCATCATTGAGTCGGCACGCTTGCGGCTGAATACTCAAACCCAGGACATTGGTCGTTTTCTCGACCAACTGCACACTCAGATTGAGTCGATCGCCGGCGAACGCGCGGCTCTGCGAATCCGCGAGCAAGAGGTTGCACGGGAGAAGAACCGCCTGGAAGTCGAAGGGCTGAAGGAATGGCGGGCGAAGGTGCGCGAGATGGAAGTGAAGCTGCAGTCGCTGCTGAAGGACTTCGAATACCAGATCCGCGAGACGGTTCGCGCCGTGGATGACCGGGCGGCGCAGCAGAAGCTTTCGAAAGAGGCCGAGCGGCGTATCGCCAAGCTGCGGCGCGAGTTCAGCGAGCAATTTAATTCCTCGGTGGTGGCCGGCCATACCGGCGCAGATCGCGGCGATGCGAACGCCCAACCGCATATCGTTCGTCACGTGGCCGCTGGGGATTCGGTGAAGTTGAAGTCGCTGGGAAAGACGGCTGTTGTTCAACGCCAGGTGGAGGACAACGTCTTTGAGGTTTCAATCGGGTTGATGAAGATGCGGGTGAATCGCGATGACATCGCCGAAGTTGTACGGAATCCGCAATCAGACCGGCCTTCGATGTCGCCCTTGCAGGCGGCCCGCGGGCGTGGGGTTTCAGTCTCGGTGGCCGAGCCGGACGAAAATATGAATTGGGAGCTGAACGTGATCGGCCGCAACGTGGACGAGGCTACGGACGAAGTGGAGAAATTCCTCGACCGGGCGTTTCTTGCTGGCCTGCCGCGTGTCCGCATCGTTCACGGGACGGGAATGGGTGTTCTGCGGAAGGCGCTGCGGGGCTATCTGCAGAGGCATCCGCAGGTTGCGACGGTGAGCGAGCCTCCGCATAACGAGGGCGGACAAGGGGCGACCGTGGCTGAACTAAAGTTGTAGAACCGGGTTCGTATTCCGGGTGGATTTCAGTCTGGCGCAGTGCTAGCATCGCGGCATCGGAACTGAGCTGTGAGAGTTCTTTGGGCGAGGGTCTTATGGTTAAAGTCATCACTGTCGAGCGGGAATATGGAAGCCAGGGCGCGGAGTTTGCCCACCTGCTGGCCGAGGCGCTGGGCTGGAAGCTGATCGACAGCTGCCTGATTGAGGAGATTGCACGGCGGGCGGGGGTCGCCAAGTCGCAGGTCACTCGCTGCGATGAGCAGCTTGACCCGTGGTATTACCGGTTCGGCAAGTCCTTTTGGCATGGCAACATCGATCGCATGCCGGCGCCCCCGGAGCCGGGCCTTTTCGACAGCGAAAGAATGACCGCACTGGTGCGCGACTACCAGCTCAAGGTTGCAGCCGAGGGCCATGCGGTGATCGTCGGGCGCGGCGCGGCTTGCGTGCTGTCGAACTATCCCGGTGCCTTCCACGTGTTTGTCTACGCATCCAGGAAGCGCAAACTGCAGTGGTTCGAGAAGAATTTTCCCGACCGGATGAAGGACGCCGAAGCGGAACTGGAGGCGACCGATCAACGCCGGGAAGAGTATATTCGCCAATTCTATGACCAGCAGTGGGACAACCACCGGCTCTATCACCTGATGATCAACTCCTGCATGGGTTTCGATGCGATGTTGAAGGCTACCGTGGAAGCGGCTGGGTTGGCGCAGCAGGTTCCAGTTGCTATCGGTGGATAGGTACCCCCTCCCCCTCCCAGTTTGGTGCAAAATCTTGATTTCCGGCGGGTTGAGTTCGTTGATCTGGTGCTAAACTCTTCGGAATCAATGGGGCTGAATCTAAAATCCTTATTTCCTTCCAGTTAGCTCTGCGCATCCACATGTAGCGGCGCTCCGGCAGGCGAACTGCCACTGCAAATGAAGAAAGGCGGCTTGCGCCACCTTGTTTGTTCTTACTTGATCTATATTCTTAGTTTACCAAATTGACCCCTATCACTACGCCAGGTTTTGAGATTTATCTTTCGTTTGGAATGAAGATTTTGAGCGGGTTTTGCAGAGTGAGGGGGCTTGACATCTCTAACGACGTTGGCGGTGTCAAGGGCGAAGTGGGGTGTTGGCGTGGGGAGCGGGGTCAAGGGCACCGTTTTTTGGCGTTCATCGGGACCCTTGACGCCGCTCCCCATGCCCCGAAGCTGGTGCCGGGAACGAAGCTCAGATGTTCTTTCTGAGCTTCGTTCCTTAGCGGCGTGGTTCGGTCTGGGCCAGGGCTGCATGATTTGGTTTTTCTACTGCGTCGTCGTAAAAAGTCACCGGGGACTCGCGTCCCCATCCATCTGTCTACGGCCACCGACTGCGGCCAGGATTTACGGAGTCGAACTCCCGCTTGCGCGAGAGGCAGGGTGCTCATTCAAGGTAGCGGCCCGGTACCGCGGCCATGTCAAGCCTCGAGCTGCCCTGCGACGCGGCCACGCTGGCGAGCCGATCGGCTTTGGCTTCGCCGGCGCAACATCCAGTACAGGCGGGTGAGCAGCTTGCGCGCCATCGCCACTTTGGCGATGGACTTGCCGCGCCGCTCCACCAGCCTCCAGTACACCCGTTTCAACTCGTGGTCGTAGCGGACGGCCACATTGGCCGCCTCCACCAGCACCCAGCGCAGGAAGACATTGCCTTCCTTGCTGATGTGCCCCAGCCGTTGCTTGCCGCCGCTGGAGTATTCGGCCGGGACCAGGCCCGCGTAGCTGGCCACCTTGCGCGCCGAAGCAAAACGCTCCACCGGGCCCAGGGTGAGCACCACCGCCAGCGCGGTGATCGGACCCACGCCTGACTGATGCTGCATCAGGTAGCGGGCCTCGGGGTTGAGCTCCGCCTCCCGCTGCACTACCTGATTCAGCTCGGCGATCTCCTTGTCCCACTGCTCGCGCAGCGCCAGCAGCTCGTCGCGCCTGCGTTTGGCCCAGGGCGGAAGTTCGAGCGACTTTAACTGCTCGCGGCCCTCATGGTTCCACAGCGCTTTCTTCTTCCGCATCCCGCGGTTGATGGCGATGGCCTGCAACTGGTGCGAGATGGAACTGCGCATGGTGACCAGCTTGTGGCGGTGCATGAGCAGCTGGCGCAGGTCGCGGGTGGCCTTGTCCGGCACCCAGATGCGGGGGAAACGGTTCTCTTCCAGCAGCTGCAGCAGCAGCCGGGCATCGTTGCGGTCGGTCTTCTGCTTGCGCGGCGCGGCCTTGCGGATCCGCGCCGGGTCGCCTACCCACAGCTCGATGCCCAGCTCCTCCAGCATCTCCTCGTACCACTGGCTGTAGCCGCTGGCTTCCAGCCCCACTCGCACCGGACGCGGAAGACCGGCATAGAACTCCCGCACCGCCGCCGGGCCCAGCTCGTGGCTCAACCACTGCTCCCGCCGCCGGCCCGTCTCCGTGTCCAGCAGGCAAAGTTCTTGTAACCCAGGATGAAAATCGCAACCTATCATAATCATGACGTTGGCTCCTTCCTCCATGCGGGAGCCCTGGCTTTACCCAACCACGAGCTTACCCCGCTCCGAGAACTGGAGCCGACGTCGTTATGCAATCAAGATTTTGGGAGGCGGTGGAAACCCGCATCTCAAAATCGAGCATAAATACACTTGGACCACCAAGCGGAAGGCGCGGGTGGATGGCAGGTTTTCGCAATGAATTAGAGCGATACCGAAACTGTGGCGAATCGAACGCCATAGCGCTCGAACTCAATTCTCTTGACTATACCGACTCGACCTTTTGATGGCCCAAGACTCTTAGTGCCGGTCATCCGCTCTTCGAATTGATGCTTGGACAAACGCCAAATGATATATGAGCCATCTTCTTGTTCAAACGCGCCGAGTACGGCGGCTATTCTTTCCAGAGCCTTGTAGGTCACTCCAACACTGTCCGTATGCTTTCGCGCACAATGGATCGAGAGCAATTCACTTGCCAGCGAGCATTCGTTACTGCCTGCTTTAACGCTCTTGGCTCCGATCGCTTCCATGATCTTTTTGCCACAATCGCGTCCGTATTGGCTCGCTTTTGCTCCACTTTCCCTGTTTTGAAGCATGGCTGTCGCAACTCCGATGGAATGGGCATTCCAAAACGAAAATGCCCCGGCCTCGCGCCGGGCGTTTCGTCTTCCGCAGTATACTGCTGACGATCCCTAACATCTTTTCAGAAAGAGGTTTGCGTCCATGGCAACAAAAAAGCAGAGCCGGGTGAAGCATTTGAACGAGGTGGGAGCCTCAGTGCAGTTCCAGGCGGACGGACTCAAAGTCAGCGTGACGATTCCTTGGGATGATCTCGAAAGAAGGCTAGGTGTCTCGCTGGAGGCGGCAAGAAAGAAACTACGCAAAAAACGGAGACCAACCAAATCGTCCGCTGCCGAGTAGCGACCTTCAACAGCCAGATTGTTCCTTGCGCGGCCTGCCGTCGTCGTGCGTCTTCCGCTCGGCTGAAAGCTGGCGGACCGAGCCTCTTGCGCATGGTGTGCCAAATATATTTGTGCTCAAAATCGAGATGTGGGCGCTCGGTGGCTCTTTTTTTGCTCCGGAGCGAATCAATGAAGAATGTGCAAGAATCGCGCATCGAGGATTTATGCAAAAGAGACAAAAGCTAACAACAGCTCGGACGAGGCGAGCATTTCAGATCTGATTTCAGGCGATATTGTTTTTTCGATCCCATATTTTCAGCGACCATATAAGTGGGAGCCGAAAAGACTGACCCAATTGAACGCCGACATACTCGCGGTGGTAGACGGACGAACCGATTCGCACTTTCTGGGGGCAGTCATTATCTACGGGCGACCCGCTAATCCTTCGGATCCAAAAGTGTATGAGGTGATTGATGGTCAGCAGCGCCTCACCACAATCTTTCTCTACCTATGTGGAATAGTCCGGACTTTTTGTGTCAATGGAGAATACGCCGAAGCAAGCAGTCTTTTTCTCAAATACCTGGTGATATCTCGTAACACAAGTCTCTTCACGAACTCTAAGTTACAGTCTTGCAAAGATGACCGAGCGCAACTCAACTATGTGTTTGCCAGTCTGATGGCCGATGAAACATTTTCGGGTCAGGTCGCGCCCTTCAAATATCTGCCGTTGCCAGCTACCGGGTCTGACAAGGGAAGGTTACGTAGTAATTACAACGCTGCATTACGTTTTTTTGACAAAGAAGTTGAGGAGGCAGGCGTTCAACGACTACGCGAAATCTACCGAGTATTGGTCGAGTCTTTTTCTGTCGTCCAAATAGACGTTTGGGACCCGATGAACGGGCCGAAAATCTTTGATAGCCTCAATTCTCAACAGCAGCCGATGACGACCGGAGACCTGGTCAGAAATGAGATATTTTCAAAGGTTGCGGGGCGCTCGCCTGCAGAGGTAGAGATAATTGATCAGACATCTTGGCAGCCGTTCTACGTCAAGTTTGCTACTGATCACAGGAGCTTGTTCGACGATTACTTTTTCCCATATGGGTTGATCCTCAATCCGAATCTAAGAAAGTCAGAAGTCTATTCGCATCTTCGCGACGGTTGGCGCAAGAAAGAAGATCCTTCGGAGATCGTGAAGGAGATCGGTCTTTTTCAGGATGCATTTCTTGACCTTTCGCGTGGCTCCAATCTGAAGCAATTGCCGCCGGCGGCCGCTGCCATCGTAAAGCGGCTTTCGGAGATTATTCCCTCGTTGACATTCCCATTTCTTATGCAGCTCCTTAATGGCATCAGTGACGGAACCGTTAGCGGGACCGATGGGGCTGGTGTCCTGGAGTCGATAGAGTCATTTCTCGTCAGAAGGGCCGTTTGTGGTCATGAACCCACGGGCTTGCACGCCGTGTTCAAGAGGCTTTGGGTCGATTGCGGCGGGCATGTGATTCCCAATACAGTTGACGCGGCCATTCGAGGCCATAAGACGGTTGTGTGGCCAGACGGAAGTGACGTTAAAAAGTCGATCAAGACACGTTCTTTAGACGGGTCTTCCATTACAAACTTCTTACTCAAAGAGTGGAATGTTTCATTAGGGGGCGATGTCGTTGACACTGAATTTTGGATTGAACACGTACTTCCCGAAAGGCCACGTGACGGGTGGGAGGCTTTCTCGAAGGAACAGCACGAATCGAGCAAGGGACTCTTGGCGAATCTGTTGCCTCTGACTCAAAAAATGAACCAAGAACTTAGTAACGGCCCCTACGGCCTCAAACGTAAGACATACCAGGAAGACTCTTGTTTTAAAGCTGCTAGAAAGTTTGCAGATGATTACGTCGCTTGGACTCCTGACGCTCTTGCAGAACGCTCCAATGTGCTGGCTGAGTGGGCTGTCTCGAGATGGCGATTTTAAGGTCGTTGTAGATACGCCTTCGGCGTGGCCTTGAGCAAACCGCAGGTCCTTCGGCTTCGCCTCAGGATGACATTTGTTCGGGGAATGGCGATTGTTTGGGTTGGTGGAGTGGTGATCCCACTCAAGCCAACGGATGGGTTGGGCACCCGGAATTTGATGCGCCTTCGGGGCGGCTCTGAACAAACCGCAGGTTCCTTCGGCTTCGCTCAGGACAGGCTCTTCGGCTTCGCTTCAGGATGACATTTGTCGGGGAGCGGGGGTTGTTCGAGTGGGGAAGTCGTGATCCCACTCAAGCCAACAGATGGCTTCCACCCCAGCGACGAAGACCCGTCGCCGGGGGCCCCGGCTTGAATGGGCACTCGGCTATAGAACAGCGTGAAGGATCGGGCACCCGGCGACTGGTGCTAACACTTGCTATCCCACTCAAAGCCAACGGATGGCTTTGAATGGGGCACCTGGCAGAAGTTGGATCGGTGTGTGCTCTCTTCTATTTCCGTGTTGCCGTTTCGGCTACAATAGCGAAAGGGGCACACCATGCGACAGGTTCCGTTGCGCGAATTCAGGATTCGAGGGGAAAAGGCACTTGCTTCGGTGCCGAAGGGAGAGGTCGTTCTTCTTTCCGGACAGAAAGGCCCTGTCTATTACCTTGTGCCGGTGCTGGGAGATCTTGCGATCGGAGACAAGGAGCTACGCCGCGCGATGGCAATGGCCAGTCTTCAGGAGAGCTGGCGCTATGCCGAGAAGCAAGGATTCAACCAGGTTTCTGAGGATGAGATCGATGAGGAGATTCGCAGGGTGAGAGAACGGAAGTCAAAGCGCAAAAGCTCGCGATGAGACTGATCGTCATCGATACCAATGTCATTGTGTCTGCGGGGATCAAGCCACAGGGCCTTCCTGCCCGGATTATTCAGAACGTGATTCAAGAGGCGAACATCCAAATCGTGGTGAGTCCTTCCATCGTCGCGGAATACAGGCGAGTCTCTCGGTATTCCAAATTCGCGCAATACGGCTTTCCTCCAGAGTGGCTGGAGTTCTTAGTTGAAGGCGCATTGCGGTTCCCGGATGGTGCGCGCTGGCCACATCAATTGCCCGATCCAGATGATGCCTGCTTTCTCTCCCTGGCAAAGGTGACAGGCGCGTGGCTGATCACCGGAAATCTTAAGCACTACCCTGACGCGTCCAGAGGGGGCGTCATTGTTCGAACTCCGGCGGAGTACGTGGCGATGTTGGAGCAAACGCCATGAATCAGGCGCTGCGCTGAGGTAAAATGAATCCAGCAGGGTTGCCAGACGATCGCTGCCGGGATGCTTTTGCATTTCGGGGGAGGAAAGTCCGAACTCCGCAGGACAGTGTGCCGGATAACGTCCGGGATTCAGGCTTCAAGGCCTGAAGACGGCTAGTGCCACAGAGAAGATACCGCCAGCGTCTGAAAAGGCGATGGTAAGGGTGAAAAGGTGCGGTAAGAGCGCACCGCTTCGGCTGTAAAGTCGAAGGCAGGGTAAACCCCACACGGAGCAAGACCAAATAGGGAGGGAATCCGCGGCCAGACCCAGGCCGTGGTTGCGTGCCGGTCCGGTGCGCTCAGGCGGGTTGAGTAGTTGCCGCAACCTCCGGGTAGGTCGCTGGAGCGCGTCAGTAATGCCGCGCCTAGAGGAATGATCGTCACGGGTCTTCGGACCTGGACAAAATTCGGCTTATCGGCAGCTCGCCACATGGCCCCGCCGCTCCGAGAGGAGTTGCGGGGCCATCAATTCCCGCGTCGGGGACCTGCGGCGGAACTATCCTTGACCGCGACTCGTAAAGCTATCCAAGGCCAGCCTCGTCTGTCTAATCCGTCAGCGAAGCGGCCGATCGCGCTGCTACACTTCAATTGGGTCGTGCCGAGGTCTTTCCATGGAATTCATTGAGGGTTTCAAGATCGCGCTGCAGTCGCTCTGGGCGAACAAGCTGCGGTCGATCCTGACCCTGTTGGGGGTGGTCATCGGCGTGGCCTCGGTGATCATGGTGGTGACCCTGGTCAACGGCGCCAAACAGTACGTCACCACCAAGCTCAACAGCTACGGCGCGGACATCGTTACCATCAGCAAGACGCCGCAGACCTTCCTGACGGTCGAGGAGTATCTCGCCTTCCAGAAGCGCAAAGACCTCAAGATGGACGACTACCTGGCAATCAAGGAAGACTGCAAAACCTGTGTCTCAGTAGGCGCCTTGCGGAACAGCGCCTCCGGAAAGATCGTCTACGGGACAAAATCCAGCACCGATACTGATGTCCGCGGCTGGACGTGGACGATGCCCCCGATGTCAAACCTGAATATTGTCCAGGGGCGTTCCTTCACCGAGGCTGAAGACCAGCATAGTTCTCATGTCGCCATCGTCGGCTACGACATTGTCGACAACCTGCTGGGGCAGGGCGACCCGCTGGGCAAAGAGATTCGCGTTGACGGCGAACCGTACACGATCATTGGGGTGGGAGAGCGCCAAGGAAAGACTCTCGGAGCCAGCCAGGACAATTGGGTTGCGATCCCCTTAACTTCGTTCATCGAGCAGTATGGGGCCAACGTCAGCCTGGTGATTTATGTGAATGCGGGTGGGGGCGGCGAGGCGGTGGAACGCGTGTCTGACGAGTTGCGCACGATCATGCGCGGACGCCGACACCTTGCGCCAGGGACGCCGGACACCTTCTCAATCGACACCAGCGCAACGTTCCAGAACATTTTGGGGCAGATACTCAACAGCTTTGGCGCGGTGGTGGTGGCGATTGCCGCGATTTCTCTGGTCGTAGGCGGCATCGTTATCATGAATATCATGCTCGTCTCGGTGACCGAGCGGACGCGCGAGATCGGTATCCGCAAAGCGCTCGGGGCCCGGCGTAACGACATCATGCTGCAGTTCCTGGTCGAGTCGGCAACGATGTCGCTCTTCGGCGGAATGCTGGGGGTGATCGGCGGTATCGCCGTCGCCAAGACGATTACGCTGCTCATCAGTTTCCCCTCGGAGGTGCAACTCTGGTCGGTGTTTGTAGGACTCTTTGTGGCGACCAGCGTTGGCATCTTCTTCGGCGTCTACCCGGCGCGCAAGGCAGCGCAGCTGGACCCCATTGTGGCGCTGAGATCGGAGCTATAGAATGCACCTCCGCGACTCCCAGGAAGCGGTACGGATGGCCTTCGAGACGTTGCGCACCAACAAATTGCGCTCCGGCTTGACCGTGCTTGGCATCTCGATCGGCATCTCCACTGTGATCTTGATCTCGTCGGCCATTAACGGCTTGAACAGCAATATCGATGGGTTCGTCAAATCGCTGGGTACCAACACTCTCTGGATCTTTCGCTTCGAGCCGTTTGGCGGCCGGCCCTCGACTGAGATGCTGAACCGCAAGCAGCTCACCTATGAGGATGCGATGGCGATCCGCGCGCTGCCTCACATTCTTGCCGTCGACCCCGCACTGCGCTATCAGGACTTTCAACTTGGAATCGGAGCCGTATCGATCAAGTACGGCAAACGGAAGATCAACAATACGATTCTTGGCGGAGACAGCACTGACCTAGCGAAGACCTCCAATGTGACCTTTGCCAAGGGCCGCCTGTGGACAGAGGACGAAGAGACCCGCCGCGCCAATGTCGTTGTGCTCGGCCATGATGCGGCAGCCGATCTTTTTCAGAACGAGGAGCCGATCGGGAAAGAGATCGAGATCGACGGAGATGTCTTCACCGTCATTGGGGTTTTTGATAACTTCCCTCAGCCCTTCGGTGGCGGACGGAATACGGAGGACAATTCAGCTTTCTTCCCGGTCGAGACGTTTCGCAAGATCCATCCTGAGATCAAGGATTATTGGCTTGGCGTCAAATACGACGACGCTAAGAACAAGGACCTGGTGACCGACGAGATCCGCGAACTACTGCGGAGACGCCGCAAGGTGCGGGTCGAGCAGGACGACAATTTTGCCATCTTTGGCCCCGATTCGCTCAGCCGCCTCTGGAATTCGCTCACCAGCGGACTTTTTCTCTTCATGGTCGCTGTCTCTTCGGTGGGCTTGATGGTCGGTGGGGTGGGTGTGATGAACATCATGCTGGTCTCGGTGACGGAGCGAACCCGCGAAATCGGTGTGCGAAAAGCCATTGGCGCCACCAAGGCCAATATCTTGTTGCAATTCACGATCGAGGCGATGACATTGTGCGCCGTGGGCGGGATCATTGGGATTGTGGCGGGGGCGATGTTTACGCTGATCCTGCACTTCGCGGTCGGCTTCCTGCATGCGGCGCTTTCAGCGGTGTGGGTGCTGGTAGCCTTCGTGGTGTCGAACGCAATTGGGCTGGTCTTCGGAATCTATCCAGCGTGGAAGGCTTCCAATTTGAATCCGATCGAAGCTCTGCGTTACGAGTGAACCGGCTCGACCGCGACCGCCGAAAGCATGACCTAGAATGAATCCTGCCCATGCCTTCTCTCTCTACGGTTGTTTCAGGGATCACGACGCTTCTCGCATTCGCCGGCTGCGGCTATTACCTTCTTGTGCTTTGGAGCGCGCGCTCGTTTGTCCGGGCGACCCGCCAGGCCTTGCCCGATTTTCATCCGCCGGTCAGCATCCTGAAGCCCGTTAAGGGACTCGACCCTGAAATGTATGAGAGCTTCGCCAGCCATTGCAGGCAGGATTATCCGGGCGAGTACGAAATTCTCTTTGCGGTTGGTAGTCCGGACGATCCAGCAATAGAGGCCATCGAACGGTTGCAACGCGAATTCCCGGAGCGCTGTATCCGGCTCATCCTGTGCCCGGAGACGTTCGGGACGAACGGAAAAGTTAGCAGCCTTGTGCAGGCGCTGCCTCATGCGCGGTTCGACTACATTCTGATCAGCGACAGTGACATATTGGTGTCGCGGTGGTACCTGCGGAGGATCATGGCGGGTTTCGGAGATGCCGAGGCTGCCAAGAAAGTCGGCATGGTTACCGCGCTCTATCGCGGCAAGGCATATCGCACGATTCCTTCGCGTATGGAGGCGCTGGGTATCGCGACTGATTTCGCGCCCAATGTCCTCACCGCACGCCTGTTGGAAGGCGGGATTCATTTTGGATTGGGTTCGACGCTGGCTGTCTCCCGCGAGGCGCTTGACGCGGTTGGGGGGCTGCTGCCGCTTGCCGATTATGTTGCCGACGATTATCACCTCGGAGCACGGATCGCGGCCAAAGGGTTCGAGGTTGTTTTGAGCCGCGAAGTCGTCGAGACCTCCGTTCCCGAGTACACCTTTCAGGAGTTTCTTGCCCACCAATTACGCTGGGCCCGCACCGTCCGCGACGCTCGTCCGGGAGGGTACTTTGGCATGGTGTTTACCTACGGTTTGGCGTGGGCGCTGCTGAACGTGGCCGCATCCGGCCTTAGTCTCGAGAGTCTGGCCCTGTTGAGCATTACCGTCGCCGCCCGTGTTTCTGTCGCATTACTCATCGGCGGCGAACTGCTCGGCGATCGCCAACTGATTCGCAATTTGTGGCTGCTGCCCTTGCGCGATCTCATAACGTTAGGTCTCTGGGTCTGGTGCTATGCAGGGTCTACGGTCCAGTGGCGGGGTCATGAGTTTACCCTCAAGGATGGCAAGATGTTGGTCCGGTCGTGAGAGTCGGTATGAATTCAGTGGATGGGGCGAAGGATGCGTTTCGGGATACGAGTCGCCGGCGCGGGATGGCGTAGCGACCTACCTGGCTTCTCTAGATTTCATCGTCGCGACACTTCATTTGGGTCCGAGCAGCACCTGCAGCCCTACATAGGCGATCCAGGTGGGCTGGCTGTTATTTACCGAGACGGTTTGGAAGCTGGTGCCTCCCATCAGCAGCAGAATCAGGTTCTTTTCTTTGTTCAGCGCCTGACGTCCGCCTAGTCCCAAAGTCGTCTCCCGCTGCTTGGATTGGCCGGTGGCGAACTGGCCGACTCCACGTCCAGGCGGGAGGCGGTTCGCGTCCTGCTGATCGTAGATTTCGATATAGGCCTCGGTGCGGTCGCTGAACTCATGGCCTACAATCATGCCGCGTATCCAGCTCTGCGGCAGCGATTGATTGCCAAAGTTATAGCCCACTTCACCGTCGAGGCGAATGGGCCCCAGCCGGGCATTGGCCTCGAGGGGTAAGAGAAAGTTCGGGCCAGAGGCGACAACCCCGCGGCGAACGCTGCTCGTGGGGTTGTTGAGCCAGAGCTGGGGATAAGTGCCTACGCTGAAGTCGACGACCGGCTCCTCGGCGCCTCCTTCAGTGGCGGAGGTCTTGTTGACGAGCGAGGGAGAGCGGCCAACCCAGGGGTCTCCAGGATGATGCTGGTAGAAACGCCACTTTATACCTAAAAGGCTTTCGCCGAGTCCTGCAACCACGGTCTCGTCCGGCACTGGCGGAGCGCCGTTCATTCCCGGCGAGACCCGGGTCTCCTCGATAGCGATGGGCAGTTCATATTTCAACTGGATGCGGTCGCCGAGTCCGTAATTGATGTCGAAATCGGGAACCTGGTAATTGCCAGCCGCGGGGTTCCGGTCGCCGATCCAACCGAAGTTGATCTCCCAATGCTTGTTGCCCGGGGTCTCGGGGTCGTCGGTGCGAAAAGGCGGCCCCGCCTGGGCGACGGCACGAGTGGTGAGCACTGCAAGAAAGAGCGCGAACGTAAGGGCCGGTGTTCGCGAAGAGGAATGGGTCATCGTATCGTGGTCGATATCCGGGTCGTCTCTCAATGCCTGCAAGTCCAGGGGCGATTTGGGGAAAATCTCGTGGAGCTTTCTTGAATCATCGCACCGCATGGACAGAGATGCATGACGCGCGGTCCGGATTCCGTTGGAGGGTGGCCGGGATTCGGATAAACTCGAAGTCGAATGCGAGTCTTTGGCATCGACTGCGGTACCGACTGCACCGGATACGGCGTGGTGGAGTGGGCCGAGTTCGGCTACGCGGGCGGCCGGGAGCCTTGCCTGGTGGCGCTGGCTTCGGGGGGGATTCGGCTGCCGAAAGCCGATACGATGCCGCAAAAGCTGGGGTTCGTTTACCGGGAGCTGATGCTGCTGCTGGCGGCGCACCAGCCCGAGGTGGTCGCGATCGAGGAAGTGTTTTATTCCGCGAACGTGAAGTCGGCGCTGAAGTTGGGGCAGATTCGCGGTGTGGCGCTGCTGGCGGCGGCGAACTGCGGGTTGCCGGTGGCGGAATATGCTCCGCTGAAGATCAAGTCTTCGGTGGTGGGCTATGGGTTGGCGCAGAAGGAGCAGGTGCAGTTCATGGTGACTCGCTTGTTGCGGCTGGAGTGCGTTCCCGAGCCGGCCGACGCGGCCGACGCGCTGGCGGTCGCGATTTGTCATTTGCATACCGCTCAAACCCTCCTTGGGCAGACGCCGGCAGGCCAATCGGGTGGACGATGATCCTGGCTGAGCAGAGATTTCGAGTTCTTGTTCGTTCGCCGATTGCGGTCGCGGTCTGCCTGTGGGCGGCTTGCCTGGGCGCTCAGAGCGCGAGTCCGGCGGGGCCGCAGACGGACGGTGCACAGGTCAGATTCGACTATGAAAACAAGCAGCTGCAGCCCGCTCAATACACGTTCCTGATCGACGAGAGCGGGTCGGGGCATTTTCACTCTGAGCCGGGCAAGCCACCTCCGGTGGACACGATGTCGTATCAATCCCTGGCCGACTCTTTGGACCGCCCGGTGCAACTTTCCAAGCCGGTTGTGGAACAGATATTTTCGACCGCGCGGGCGGAGAAGTTTTTCGCGATCCGCTGCGAAGACGGCAAGGACAAGGTCGCTTATCAGGGGACAAAACAGCTGAGCTACAAAGGCCCCGACGGGAGCGGCTCCTGCACTTATAACTGGTCGAAGTCGGCGGCGATCGCGAAGCTTACGACCATATTTGAGTCGATTGCCTTCACGCTGGAGGAGGGCCGGAGGCTGGCTGTCGAGCACAAGCACGATCGCCTGGCGCTGGATGAGGAGTTGGGCGAGTTACTCACAGCCGTCAAGGAGGGCCGCGCCCTGGAGGTGCAAAGCATCCAGCCGGTGTTGCAGGAGATCGCTGAGGACGAAGCGGTTTTGGACCGGGCGAGGCAGCGGGCGAAAAAGCTGCTGGACGCGGGGAGCACGACCGCGTCGTTGCGGTGACTGTCTCGCAGCGTCAGAGCGGCACTTTCATCCGGTAACAGTCCCATGCCAAACTTTCTCTGAAACTGCTGTACAAAGTGGCGAAATGGGCCGAAACTTCTTAGTGTGCAGCGCGTCTGCATGTGATGGGGCGATCCGGCAAAATCGGCATTCGTCTCGAAATGGAGGTGCTGTGATGCGGCACCAGAGGATTTTCAGGAATCCAGCTCGCCGAAAGAACCACTTCGTATTTGCCCAAGGTCCGGGCTTCAGCCGGATAGACCTTACCATTCTTAGTTTATTGCTGGTTCTGCTGCTGTCGGCGGCCGTTTACGCGCGCGGCGACGACCAGATTCGCGCCGTGCGGTTGAGCAATGTCGTCGGCAGCGTGCAGATACTTGCGGGCACGGAGACGCAGTTTTCACAGGCCTACCTGAATATGCCGCTATTGCAGGGCTCGACGCTGAAGACCGGCGAAGATGGCCGCGCGGAGATCCAGCTTGAGGATGGCAGCATGATCCGGCTGACGCCGAATTCTTCGGCGGCGATGACGGTGCTGGGCCGGGACTCCCAAGGTAATTCGAAGACTGAAGTCGATCTGCTGACGGGCTTGTCGTATGTCGAGATGAAGGGCACGGCCAATCAGCGGTTTGTAGTCCACTTTAACGGCAATGACGTGATCTCGCCGGCTCCGGTGAAGTTTAGGGTGAGCCTGGATGCGAATCCGGTGGAGTTCGCGGTGCTCGATGGCAGCGCGCATTTGAGCAATGGGACGGCGTATGCTGTCGACGTTCACGCGAATGAAACGGTGCGGTTCGATCCTGGCGACAGCACGCGCTACTTCCTGGCGCAGGGAGTCGATCCGGATTCCTGGGACCAGTGGAACGTGGACCGCGATCAGGCCATGGGGCAGATGGCGGCGCAGGAGACGCGCGAGGCGATTGGAAGCGGGAATGCCGGCGCGGCCGGGGTGAGCGACCTGGATTATTACGGCAACTGGTATTCCTCGAACGGGACTTCGTTCTGGGTGCCGGATGGCGCGGGCGCCGGTTGGGACCCTTATGGTTCGGGCTACTGGGGTAACTACGGCGGATCGGCCGGGTTTGTCTGGATATCGGGCTATCCGTGGGGATGGCTGCCGTATCACTGCGGCAACTGGAACTACTTCAACAGCTTCAATCAATGGGGATGGATTCCGGGGGGCTCGTGCTGGAATGGCGGGAACAACTGGTATCCGGTGGGTGGCTTCGGGAACGTGCCGCCGCGATATCGCCGGTTACCGCGCCCGACTCCGATCCATCCGGTGGGGCCTGTTAACGGCGCACATTCCATGAAGGCGCAGACGCTGATTGCGGTGGACCGCGGACCGGAAGCGACTACGCTGATGCCGCGTGGGGGGGCGGCGCCGAAGACCATCGATGTCCATGAAGGAACGGCGCGGTTGCTGCCGAAGACGGCGAATCCGGCGGTGCTGGCTTACAACCGGCCCGGCTTGCCTACTTATGGGGCACCAGCTTATGGGCACACTCCGTCCGGCTTGAGTGGAGGGCAGCAGCTCGGCAATATTCCGGTCTACCGGCCGACTGCGCCGCTGGCGGGGAGTCATCCCGCTGCGTCCTCATTTGATAGCCGCTATGGTGGCGGATCGATGTCGGCGTCGCACTCCAGTTTTTCCGCTGCGTCTCCGTCGGCGGGTTCGTTTCATGGCAGCTCAGCTCCCAGTGCTCCTAGCGGCGGAGGGGGCAGTGCCGGCGGTGGAGGGCACGTGAAGTAGCGAATTCATTCTTCAATGAGGTTCGAGGCCGTTCCACTTCGGTGGCGCGGCCTTTTCTTTGGTCGCGAAGGCGGTGATCGGGGCGTGGGGTTCCGGTGAAAGAACAGGATTTAGGGGTGAGTGGTTAGAGCCTCTGCCGTGGCTGCTTTCAGAGCAAGGAAGAGTTTGGCGGCGGCTTCGAGGGTTAACGCTTCGGCGCGGATTCCGGCGGGGATTTGCGCTTGAGCAAAGGCGCTGGAGATTGCTTCTGGAGGGAATCCGGCGAAGCGGAGGTTGTTGGTGAGGGTTTTGCGTTTCTGGGCGAAGGACTGTTTGAGGAACGAAACGAATTCGATGGGGTCGACTCCCAACTGATGATAGCGAGGGTCAAAGGTGAGCCGGAGCACGGTGGAGTGGACATCGGGCGGAGGCGCGAAGGCGCTGGGCGGTAGCGTGAATAGCTTCTCGATGCAAGCGTAGAGCTGGGTGGTCGCGGTGAGCAGGCCATAGTCGCGGTTTCCGGGTTGGGCGGCGATGCGGTCGGCTACTTCGCGCTGCACCATGATGACGGCGCGGTCGATGGCGTGGTGGTGATCGAAGAGATGAAGCAGGATTTGCGAGGTGATGTAGTAGGGAAGATTGCCGATAATGGCCAGCTTCTCGCGCGCGACCAGGGCGGACAGATCGGTAGTGAGGATGTCCTGCTGAAGCACTTCTATCTGCGTGTATTGCTGGTGGAGTTGTTCGGCGAGGATGGGGTCGAGTTCGACGGCGATGAGGCGATTGGCGCGGCTCGCGAGGAGTTTGGTGATTGCGCCTTTGCCGGGACCGATTTCGAGTACCGTCTTTGTGGAGATGTCGCCGAGGGCTTCGACAATCGCGAGCGAGGCCGCGGAATCGATGAGGAAGTTTTGTCCGAGCTTTGGTTTCGTGGTCATTGCTTATGCGCCGACACCTCGGCTTCTCATGCCGGTTGAATTGCCGCTATGTTCGCTGAGATTTAGACTACGCAAGGCGATTCCTTCTCCGCATGTTACGGAGTATGCGCCGCCGAGAATGGAGTCGAACGATGCGTATTGTCTTCGCCGCTTCGGAATGCGTTCCTTATGTCAACACCGGCGGCCTGGCGGATGTGATTGGCGCGCTGCCTCGGGAGGTCGCCAGGCAGGGGCACCATGTGACCACCTACCTGCCGTTTTACCGGCAAATCAGCGCCAAGATGAAGGAACGCGTGGTCGCAATCAAGAGCCTGACCATTCCGTTTCAATACTACAACCGGTTTGCGACGGTGCTTGATGGCGGCGTGCAGGATGGGGTGCAGTACTACTTCATCGATTGCTCCGAGCTCTTCGATCGCGAATACATCTATGCGACGCCGAGCGGTGACTATCAGGACAACTGGGAGCGGTTTGGGCTATTTTCGCGGGCGGTACTGGAGAGCGCGAAGGTGCTGGGCGTTCCCGATGTCTTTCATGCGCATGACTGGGAGACGGCGCTGATTCCGGTGTATCTAAGGACGAGTTATTACTTCGATCCGCTGTTGCGCAGCGCGGGCACGCTGCTGACGGTACATAACGCCGGCTTCCAGGGATGGTTTCCGCCGGTGACGGTGGAGCGGCTGCTGCTGCCGTGGGACATCTATACCCCTGATCGCGCCGAGCACTACAACACGCTGAACTTGCTCAAGGGCGGGGTGGTGTATTCGGACATGGTGTCGACGGTGAGCCGCAAGTATGCGGAAGAGATCCAGACGGCGGAGTTTGGCAGTGGACTTGAGGGTATATTCCAGAAGCGTGCGAACGAGCTGCATGGGATTTTGAACGGCATCGACACGGTGAAGTGGAACCCGGCGACGGATGGCAATATCGCGGCGCATTTCACGGCAGAGAACCTCGAAGGCAAGGCAAGCTGCAGACGGGACCTGCTGCATGCCTTCGGGCTGGGCCATGCGAGCGAAGAGACGCCGGTGCTGGGGATCGTTTCGCGATTTGCAACCCAGAAAGGATTTGATCTGCTTGCGCAGATCGCCGATGACCTGGCTGCGGAGGAGATGGTGCTAGTGGTGCTGGGCGATGGCGAGCCTTACTACGAAAACCTCTTTCATTCGCTGCAAGAGCGGCATCCGGGGAAGATTTCGGTGCGTGTGCCGTATGACCGGGCGCTGGCGCATAAGGTCGAGGCGGGCGCGGATGCGTTTCTGATGCCCTCGCATTACGAGCCGTGCGGACTGGGGCAGCTGTATGCGCATCGCTATGGGACGATTCCAATCGTGCGAGCGACGGGCGGCCTGGATGAGGCCGTTGCGGAGTGGAATCCGGAGACGCGTGAAGGAAACGGCTTCAAGTTCCACGGTTATGCTCCGGGAGATTTTCTGGCGGCGATTCGCCGGGCGGTTGCGCTGTTTAAGGGCGATAAAGAGGGCTGGAAGAAGCTGGTGCGGAACGCGATGGCGGAAGATCATTCGTGGACGAAGCCGGCCGGAGATTACATCAAGCTTTATGAGGAAGTCGCGCGACGGCGGAGTTGAAGCACTTTCCATGCTGATTGACGCCGCGCTCTACGTTGGTTAAGCTAAGTTAGCAGGCAAGGGGCGATCTCCATGGCGACCGCGACGGTTACAACCGCGACTATCTTTGAAGCGAAGACAAACTTTTCGGAACTGGTGAAGAAGGCCCAGAGGGGCGAAGAGGTGATCATTACCTCCGGGCGCGAGAAGACTCCGGTGGCGAAGCTGGTGGCGATCGAGCCGGTGAAGAAGAAACGCCTGGGCGCGATGTACAATCCTGATTTCGTAATGGGCGAAGGTTTCTGGGAACCGTTGCCGAAGGGATGGGATGGGGAAAGTGAGTGCGAATGCGAGTCCTGCTCGACACCCATTCCTTAGTCTGGGCGATTACTTCGCCTAAGCTTCTTAGCGCGAGAGCCGCGGCGGTGATTTCGGACGAGTCTTCTGTGATTCTCGTTTCCGCCGCCTCTGCGTGGGAGATCGCCACGAAGGTCCGGCTCGGGAAGTTTGCAGAGGCGGTCAAGTTAGAGGGGCGCTTTATGGCGGCTTTGGATGATGCTGGGTATGGGCTTCTTTCCATCACTCCTGAAATCGCGTTGCGCGCTGGGCGTCTTGTCGGCTCGCATGAAGACCCGTTTGACCGGGTCATTGCCGCGCATGCTTTGGCTGACGATATTCCGGTGATTAGCGCTGATGCCAAGCTGGAGGTATTCAACGTGCGGCGGATTTGGTGAGACGAAGGCGAAGACAAATTTGATTGTCGCTCGGGAGAGATGGCTATATGCGCGAATGTCGCGGCCTTGTCTACGTCGTTTCCCGCAGGTCGTAGAGCGGAGGCGATTGTTCTGCCATCGTTAGCCTGGCACCGCCCCGCAATCGCACGAGGGCCTCGGGGCCGACCCAGAATGCATTTACCCTCGTGAAATGCCTCTTGACCGCGCCTCGGGCAATCCTTATCAAGGCTAGAGCGGTGTCCGTGCTTCCAATAGTCGCGAACAGACCGGCGATGATCATGGAATCTCCTCGCGCGCCCGCCGGGGTCAGCACAATGGAGTCTGGATTGTACATTTGGTTGAACATCATACCGTGGCTCGCCATTCCACTGATTGATGGGGCGAGGCACCACCGGCGTGTTCGACTTAGTAATCAGAAATGATCTGCGCACCGTCTGCTCTCCTTCCGCGAATCCTAAGCCCTCGATTTTTCGGCCCTGCGACCATTGGGTCAACCCAGGAGTCGGCATCGCTCCTGTGGGCGTGTACACGACTGACTGCTTGCGTTCGAGTTCGTCGAGCACGAGCAATAGGTCGGATCTCAAAGCAAACATATTTATTCGCCGGCCGGTCATATGTTCGGGATGCATCTTGGGGACCAGTTCAATTCGCTCTTTCAGGAACGCGCTTGATCCAAGCGAACAATGGTATCCCCAGCAGAATAATTCCCGTCCCGATCAGCGAATTCTCTAGGTTCTCGGCGTAGGAGTAGAAGAGCAGGATTCCTGCTGCGACGACGAAGAGCGCGGGTAAGACCGGGTATCCCCAGACATTGTAGGGCCTAACTGCGTTGGGGAGTTTCTTTCGGTAGACGAAGACAGTGGTCGCCGTGACCATGTAGAAAAGCCACTCAGCAAAGATGGCTAATTCGAAGAGCTGCTGGAAGCGGCCGACGGCGAGCAGCAACAGGGTCAACAGCAGTGCCTGCACGATCAGCGACACAGACGGGCTTTGAAAGCGGGGATGGATGGTGGCCATCTTTGCGAAGAAGAGTTTGTCGCGGGCTGCGGCGAAGGGGATTCTGGCTCCGGACATGATTGTGCCGTTAAGCGTGACCAGGATGCTGGTTGCCATGGCGACGGAGACGAGCCCAGCGCCCCAACCTCCGGTCACGAGCGCCATTGCAGTGACTGCGGGACGAGGCGAAGCCGCAATCTGCGTGGCGGGCAGGATGTATTGAATCGCTGCGTTGGTGGCCATGTACAAGACGCCGACGATGAAGAGGCCGAAGATGAGCGCGATGGGCAGGCTGCGCTCCGGGCGGCGAACTTCTCCGGCGACCATGGTGAGGTCGTTCCAGCCGTCATAGGCCCAGAGTGCGGCGATGAGGGCGATCATGAATCCGCCGAAGCCCCCGTGTGCGCCGGGGAAGAAGGTGTGGAAGTTCAGCACGCTGCCTCTCGCTGACGCGAAGCAGAAGCCGGCGATGACCAGGATGAGCGCGCCTTTGAGCCAGGTGAAGAGAAGTTGGAAGTCCCCGGCTTTGCGGATGCCGAGGTAGTTGAGGCCGGTGATTGCCCAGGTGGCGGCGATGGCGAAGACTTGCGACCAGGTGATCTCCCAGCGTCCATGCAGGGCGACCCCGTCGAGCCAGGCGAGCGCGGGGAAGATGGCGAGAACGCGGGCGAGTCCGGTGGTGACAGAAGCGATCGAGGCGGGTTTAGCGACGGAGAACCACGTCCACATATAGAGGAAGGCGGGCAGGTCGCCGTAGGCTCCGCGGAGGTAGACGTACTCGCCGCCGGTGGCGGGCATCATGGCGCCCAGCTCGGCGTAGGTCATCGCGCCGAAGAGCGATAGCAGGCCGCCGACGATCCAGGCGAGATAAACCATGCTGGAGGAGCCGACGGCGCGCATCATCTCCTGGGGGACGAGGAAGATGCCGCTGCCGATGATGGTGCCGACGACGATGGCGGTGGCATGGGAGACGCCAAGCACGCGTGGAAGGTCGCCAGGCTGCACGGGTGCGGCGGTTTGGGCCGGGTCCGCTGTGGTCATGGGTGGTGCAAGAGTACCATGCCGGGTATTGCGAAGAAGCGGTTTGGTGGCTAAAGGCTTGGATTGGGGACACAGCAGATCCTTCGCTCCCTTTAGTCGCTCAGGATGACAGATTTGTTTTATGGCGGAGGGTTATTCGTGGGATGGAAGTTCGTCGGGTTCTCCGACTACAGCGAACTTGCCGCCGGGGCCGTAGGTCAGGGTGGGCGCGTACTGGCCGAGCAGAGTGCGACGCCACCAGTTGCCGGTGCGGCGCTTCTCTTCCATTGACGTGAACCAGTATTGCCAGAGAACGGCGCGCACGTAGCGCGGTGGCGAATTCGCAAACGGATTGCCCCGGAACAGATGAAGGACGGTGGCGTCATTGGCGAGGAGATTTTCTTCGGTGATGGGAACGATCTGATTCTGGCGCCAGTCGCCGAGCGAGGCGAACCAAAGGTTCCAGTCGAAGCGGGGCTGATAGGGCGCGTAGAGGCCTGGCCGTTCGTTGAGCGCCTGCGGCTTGTAGCGGAAGGGATACGGAGTCCAGTTCTGATTGTCGTTGGAGCCCTGGAACTCGATCTCGTAGCGGCCTCGGGTCATGACGGCGAAGAGCCCGTATTCGTTGGCGATGCGAGATGGTTCTAACAATTCGACGGGGGCCATTGGCAGGGGGTTTGGTCGGAGGACCATGCCGACTAATTCGGCCGTGGTTGCGTAGCCGATCCAGGTGAGAAAGACGGCTGCGATGGCGAGGCGCAGGCTGCGAAGGTGTTCGAGGATGCCTGAACGCGCCGGCGATGATTCGTCTTCCGCAGTTTGCGCTTCACCATCCGCATTTGGCTCTGCGTCTTCGACGGCTGGTTCAACAGGCGTGGGGAGGTTGAATCGCGCAGGAACGAAGCGGCGGAGGAGCTTGTCATCGAGCAGAAGAAAACCCAATGCAAGCACCAGGTAGTTGAGAAAAGTGTAGTTGGCGGTGAGGATGATGCCGATCTGCCAGGGCGTCACGATAAAGAAACAAATGATTCGGATGCGGCGGGGAAAGAAGAGCATTAGCACGACGAAGAATTCGATTAACAGCGTGCCGCCCGCAGTTGCGACATGAAACCAGTGGGGAAGATGGGCGACGTACCAGCCGATCCAGCTGGGCAGCGGGCCGTTCTGGTAGTAGTCGTCGAGGGCGGTGAGGTGACGCCACTGGGGATCGCCGCTGAGCCATTTCACCAGGCCGGATTCGAAGTAGATACGGAACCACTCCCAGAGCAAGAGGAAATAACTGGCGCGGATGGGCGGGTGCTTCGCGGCCAATCCTGGGAGAAGTCCGGGCGGCGCGAGGAAGAGCGAGATGAAGCCAGCTTCGAGGAGCATGCCGTCCGATTGGTAGCTGGAGAAGTCGCTCGACGAGGAGACAAACGAGAGAAAGCAGACGAAGCAGACGAAGAGGCTGAAGCGCGGCCAGAGATTGAAAAGGGCGCAGACGGCTGCGAGCAGGCCGAGCCAGGTGATGGCCATGAGCATGTGTGAACTGGCCGAGAACCAGAAGAGCGATGGCGCGAACCAGAAGCGGTTGAGACCTGGCAGCGATCCGGCGATTGCGGCCAGATATTCCTTTGCGGGGAGAATTCCCTGCGGGCCAATCAGTCCGTCGATTTGAAAGAGGAGCGAATAGAAGGCGGAAAAATAGACAAGCGCGAGGGCGCGGAGGAATATCCATCTGGGGATGAGATGGGTGGCGAGACCGCTGCGTGAGTCGAACAACCAGCGGAGGACTCGGCTTGGGCCTTCCATAGATTCTGAAGTTAAGGATTAGCGAAGACTTTCGCAAGGGTGGTAGCCGGATGGAGGGTCTGCCTGCGAATCGGCGCGCTAGATATAGTGCTTGAGCAGGGGCCAGACGTTTGTTAGGTCTTGCTTGCGGCCTCGGGCGAGGAAGATGTGGCGGTGCTCGAAGCTCATGGCGTAGGGGTGGTCCATCTCGCCGACGATTTGGACGTCGGAGTAATACTTTTGCAGATCTTCAACCGAGTCGCCGCTAATGATAATCATGACCTCGCCGGTGTAGCCGTGGGGTCCCCAGAGAAAGTAGTTGTTGTGGCCGCTGATGGCGAAGGGCAGGCCCTTACCGAGGAAGTTAATGGCGCTGGCCTCGCCGTAATTGGAGCAATAGATGCCGACTTTGGCTTTGTCTTCGGACGAGAGTGAATTGTAGATGCGGGTGGTCTGGTTGACCATCTCCTGCCAGCCGAAGCGGTCTGCGTAGAACTGGGGCAGTGGGCCGGTGGCGTATTTCTCCTGCTGGCGGCTGCGCAGGTGAAGAGCGTGGGTGTAGCGCAACCATTGCTCGGGCGGCAAGACGGGTGAGGCCATGGGAAAGATGATCGCGGCGGTGATGACGAGCACGGTGGCGATGGCAGAGATTCGCCAGACGCGGGCGGTTGATTTGACGGCCGTGCCTTCCCAGGCGAGTCCTCCGGCGGCGAAGAGCATGGGGTAGATGGGAACGAGGTAGTAGTCCTTGGCGTGGAGCGCCATCATGAGGGCGAGGAAGAAGAGATAGGTTGCGCCGATCCAGCGAAAGCCTTTGGCGCGCGGCGAGGCGAAGAGCCAGACCAGGCCCGTGCCCCATACGAAGACGTTGAGTGGATGGAGGGTGAGGACTTGTTCGAGGACGAAGACGGCGGGGCCAACTTTGACGTTCTTGTTTTCGACTCGGCCGTTATGAAGGAACTCCAGCGTTGGCCAGTGATGGCTTACCTGCCAGAGCAGGTTGGGCAGCGCGAGAAGAATCGTCAATGCGATCGCTCCTACGAACCAGCGGTTCCATAGCAGGCGGCGTTGGGGCGTGACTAATAGACCGAAGACGAGGGCGATGAGGAAGAAGGTCATCGAGGGCTTGTTTTCGAGGCCGAGGCCGGCGAAAACACCGACGAGAAGCCACCACTTCGGGGAGACACCGCGGGCGATCCAGATGAGGGTGAGGATGCAGCCCATCCAGAAGATGGACTCGAAGGAGTTCATCGAGAGATAGCCGTCGCCGCCGATGTAGCAGGGCGCGACGATGACGGCGAGCATGGCAAGGAACTGCGCGGCGCGGCGGCCGCCGAGCGACCAGGCAATGAGTCCGGTGAGGAAGACGCGGGCCGCGCCGGCGAGCGCGGAGAACATGCGGATGCCGACCAGCGATTTGCCGAAGAGCAGGATGGCGAGGCGGGCCTGCAGGGCGACCATCGGCGACTGGTCGACGTAGCCCCAGTCGAGGAAGCGTCCGCAGATGATGTAGTAGAACTCGTCGCGGAAGTAGCCGTAGCCGATGTGGGTGGTGTAGATGGTCGCGCCGACCTGCAGGGCGAGCTTGAGCAGGGCGAAGATGGCGGCGAATTGCAGGGCCTGTCTTAGGCCGGGCTCGGCCGGTGGGGCGATCTCCATAGTTCGTCTCCGGGACCAGGAGTCCAGACTAGCATTCGGTACGCCAAGGCGCAGGCGACGGTTCCCACGCGGTGGATGGTTCAAGGTCGTGGCAATCTGGGTCAGGAGAAGCGCGCAAAAAAGTCGGGCTCCGGTTCGCCCGGAGTCCCGACCTGTCGTTAGATAAAGGCTGATCCCGTATACGCGAGTTAGCGCATGGCAACCAGGACTGGCTGGTCCGACTGGCGGGCAGCTAACTGTTGCCGCACCTGACGGAGGGATTCGGCACCGGAGTGCACCTGCGCTTTGAGGCTGGCGATGCTGGCCGCCTGCCTGCGTATGGTCGCTTGCTGGGCCTTGATCGCCTTGAGAGCGCCTGCGATCTCGGCCTGTTGCTGCTTGGTGGCTTCGATGAGCAGGGCGGTGAGGCGGGTGTAGTCGACCGACCGGGCGTCCACGCCGTTCTTCTCATAGGTCACGACCTCTGGGACGACCGCGCCGACTTCTTCAGCGATCACGCCGATCTCGCGTTTGCCGGTGGCTTTGAGGGTGTACGAGACGCCGCGCAGCTTCTCCACATTCGCGAGCGCGTCGGGCAGAGTCTGGATGTTCGTCTTGAAGCGGCGGGAGCTATAGGTGGACCATCCGTCGGCGATGGCTGCTCCCTGTCCCTGCCCGATAGTCAACGAGTTGGTGACATTGGTGGTCTGAATGCCGACTCCGCCACCGTTTGGATTCAGGGACAGCGGCGTGTTCGCCACACCGTCGAAGGTTGCCTGGATCGCCCCATGGCCATAGTCGCTTCCTCCGTCGGCCAGATAGCCGATCAGAAGCTGCTTGTTTGAATTCGAGGCGCCCTCAATCTCCAACTGGTGCGGAGTGGCGCGGTACACGCCGTTGTCGTCACCAACGACGATCACGTTGCCGGGGAGGCCGGGATTGCCGACGGACGGGGCACCGCCCCCCGCGCCGACGTTGAGCATAATATTTCCGCCATTGCCGGCCAGGGCGGCCTCGGAATACCCGCCAGACCCGGCCGATAAAGTGATCGAGGCTCCCGCGCCCCCGTTTTCGCCGGAGTTATATTCGCCGCTGCCGGATCCCGCAGAGATACTCACGCCAGCGCCGGGGAAGCCAATATTGGATGCGCCGTTTCCGCCCGCAACGGTGAAGAAGTTGCCAGGCGAAAACGATTGGACAGTGGGTCCCTGAACCGCCAGGCTGCCGTTGACCGTGCCGCCGCCAAGCGGCAGGAAACTACCGTTTGTATAGGCTTCAGATGTGGCGACCGCGTTGGTTTGCGCGGTCGCGATGTTGGCATTGAGGGTGTTCTCGGCGTTGGTCAGGTCGCTTTGGAAGGCGACGACACTCTCGTTCGCCGCCAGGGTGACATTGCCTGCGGTTCCACCGCCGGTTAGGCCTGTACCGGCGGTGACACGGGTGATGGTGCCTGGCCCGGTGCCGGGGAAGGTTTGCCCCGGTGCGAAGTTAACGGTGCCGTTGGCGTTGAAGTGGAAGCCGGTGTTGGTTGCACTGGCGCTGGTGGTCGAGGAAAGCAGGTTGAGGGTGGCGGAGGGCGAAGCAGTGTCATTGCCGGTGACTTCGGCCTGCCACTCGAAACGTGGATTCAGCACAGCACCGCTGGTCGAGTTGTAGGCCGAGGCGTAGAACTTGAGCGCTTGAGAGTTGTCGCCGGCTGCAGCTGTCGCGGTGGCGGTAGGGGCCAGCTCCAGCGAGCCGGCGACAGTCGCGCCGCCCTTGGCGGTCAACGCGCCGGAGATCAGTGCTGTGCCATTCACATCCAGCGTCGCGGTGGGGGCGGTGCCTATGCCGACGTCGGTGCCGTTGACGAAGACAGGAGAGTCGGCGATGGTGCTCGCGCCGGTGAACTCGGGAAGATAGCCGGTAGTACCTCCGGTAGTGGTGACAGTAGAAGCGGTCGTGGTTGCGGCGGAAACTGCGGCTGTGAGGTCGACGGCGGCTTTGCTGCCGGCCAGCACGAAGGCCGAGGCGGGCAGCCCCCCGAGGGTCGCCGAGTCCGCGGCCTTAAGGGCGTAGGGAACGCTGACGATCAACACGCGGGGCTGAGGCGTTTGTCCGGCGGCCTGGACCTCAAGCCAGCGCGCCTCGCCGCTGGCGAAGAGGTCCGTGGGCAGGCCATTGTCGAAGGTGGCGCCGAGCTGGACTTTGTAATGTCCGCTTGCATCGGGGTTGACGGCCTGAGTCTCGACGAAGAGCGGCTCGCCGCCGGTCTGGTCCTTAAAGATCAGGAAAGTAATGGTGGTCTCGCCGGCGACGGGCCTGCCGCCGGGTCCGGTCAGGATTCCCGAGAATGGGACCAATGCCGGAACCGCAGTCGCCGCGGTCGCAGCGAGCGGGACGGACTGCGGGTTGAGGGTTTGCGCGGTTTGGGCGACGCATGGCTGGAACGCGGTTGAGACAAGCGCGGCGGTTGCAAACAGGGCGAGAGAAAGTCTGCGAGCGATCATGGGGCATCTCCTAAAAGGGCATCACTTCCTTTAGCGACAAAGTTCTTCCGATGCCCTCATTGGCCCGGGCATGTGTAGTCTGGTGGTTGAGATGAGAGTGTTGATATCAGGCGCGGGAATCGCGGGGCCGACTCTCGCTTACTGGCTGAAGCGCTACGGATTCGAGCCCACCATCGTCGAGGCTGCTTCCCGGCTGCGGACCGGCGGCTATGTCATCGACTTCTGGGGCGCGGGGTTCGACGTCGCTGAGCGTATGGGCCTCTTGCCGAAGCTCCAAGAAAAGGGATACATCGTCAGCGAAATTAGAGTTGTGGACCGGAGCGGAAAGCGAGTGGCCGGCTTTTCTGCCGATGGGTTTTCCCGGATGACCAATGGCCGATTCGTGAGCCTTTCCCGAGGAGATCTCTCCGCATCCATCTTTGCTCAGATCGACGGCCAAGTTGAAACTATCTTCGGCGATAGTGTTGAGCGGATCGAGCAGTCGGAGAAAAGTGTTCTCGTCACTTTCGCGAGCGGAGACGTGCGTGAATTTGACGTCGTCATCGGAGCGGATGGTCTTCATTCGCGGACGCGCGAATTGGTCTTCGGCGCGGAAGGTCGATTTGAGAAATACCTCGGGTACAAAGCCGCGGCCTTCGAGATGGAGGGTTATCGTCCGCGAGACGAACTCGTTTACGTGATGTATACGGAGGTGTGCCAGCAGGTGGTGCGGTTCGCGATGCGTGACGACCGCACGATGTTTTTATTTACGTTTGCGGATGCGGGAGTCAGTATGCCAAACGATATTCAGGGCCAGAAGGCGCTGTTGCGAATGCGTTTTGGAGGTAGTGGTTGGGAGTGTCCGCAGATTCTGGACGGGCTGGACGCCGTCGATGAGATCTATTTCGATCGGGTGAGCCAGATCCAGATGGATCCGCGACGGGGACTGTGGTCGCGGGGACGGGTCACGCTGCTGGGCGATGCGGCTTTCTGCGTCTCGTTGCTGGCCGGGCAGGGTTCGGCGCTGGCGATGGCGGCAGCGTATATTCTTGCCGGCGAGTTGCGTCGCGCCCAGGGCGATTATACGAAGGCCTTTGGGCGGTATCAGGATCTGTTCGGGCCGTTTGCGCGCGCCAAGCAGAAGGCCGCCCTGCGCCTGGCCGGTTCATTCGCGCCAAAGTCGAAACTCTCCTTGTTTCTGCGCAATCGAATCTTCGATCTAATGGCCATTCCCTGGATTGCTGATTTCGCGGTTGGACGGGAGATCGCCGACAGGCTTGCCCTTCCGGATTACTGATCAGGCGAGCGACGGGCTGAATGACCACGGACGTTCGGGGAGTAACGGCAAGCCCATGATAAATGTGTGGATTACGCGCACGGGCGTCTATTTATTCAAAGTCAACGTCTAATTACTAGTTAGGAAATACCTTTCCTGACCTGAGTCAAGACTATATCGGTGGAACAAATCTGTTCCTTGTTCGGGGTCCAACCCGCCTGATGCGCTGTAGTACGTCAATCCTAAATTTTAAGGAGTTTCCCCATGAAACGATTTGCTACTTCCTCATTGTCGATTGCCACTGCCCTCTTCGCGCTTGCCGGCAGAGGATTGGCCATGGGTCAATCGCAGCCGGTGCAGTTAATGTCGGGCACGGCTGAACTGGTCCACTCGATCGACTCGCAGTCAGCCACACAAGGTCAGGCCGTCTCGGCAAAGCTGACCGAAACCATCGAAACGCCTCAAGGAGTGAAGTTGCCACATGGCACCGAATTGCTCGGGCACGTGGCCGAGGTGCAGGCTTCGCACGACAAGAGCCCGGCGAAGCTGGCGCTGACATTTGACAAAGCCCAGCTGAAGGACGGCAAGCAACTGCCGATCAAGGCGACGTTGCTGGAAGTGGCGCCTCCGGGACAGCTCGCAGGGGTTCCCCAGAAGGTTGGGTCGGACGGCGCGTTCAACCAGGAAGCGGGTGAGATTTCCGGCGTGAGCATGCATAGCTCGGTGCGGGCGGAGGATTCCGGAACGCTGATGAGCAAAGACGGGAACATTCGTCTGGAGACGGGCACCCAGCTGGTAATCGCCGTTGCGCCGCAAGCTGGAGCGTAAAGCAGAAGCGGCTGCTTTTCTCAACGATTGGTGAGGGCTGCGCGACTATGAGCGGGCCCTTTCAAGACTTGATCGCTAGATTCAACCTCATCGCACTGCATCGAGCCTTGGGTTGAACCCTTCGTCATTTCAGGATGGGGAAGGGCTTAATTGCGTCGCCTTCGCCTGCGTGAAAGAAGCCATAGATCGCGTCGGCGGTCTTGCGCGGAACCACGGCGGTGAGCGCGGCGATGTCGGCCTCTTTGACGCTGCGGACGCTGCCGAAGTGCTCGACGAGACGGGTTCGGGTGAGCGCGCCGACTCCGGGGATGGAGAGCAATTCGGAGTCGCGATCGCGCATCTCGCGGCGCTTGCGGTGATAGGTGATTGTGAATCGGTGGGATTCGTCGCGCACGCGCTGCACGAGATGCAGCACGGGCGAGCGACGGTCGAGGACGATGGGGTCGTCTTCCTGTCCGTAGAGGTAGATGATCTCTTCGCGTTTCGCAATTGACGCGAGAGGCTGAGTAGTGATCCCGAGAGCTTCGAGCGCCGCAGCGGCGGCGTGGAGCTGGCCGAGTCCTCCGTCGATCAGGATGAGGCTGGGCATCGGCTTATTTTCTTCGGCCACGCGTTTGTAGCGGCGGGTGACGACCTCGTGCATCGAGGCGAAATCGTCGACTCCCTCGACGGTCTTGATTTGAAATTTGCGATATGCCGACTTGTTCATTGCGCCGTCTTCCCAGACGACCATGGAGGCGACCGTTTCGGCGCCCTGGATGTGTGAGATGTCGAAGCACTCGATGCGGCGGGGGAGCTCGGGCAGGGTTAGGATGTCCTGCAGGCTCTCCTGGATCGCTTTCTGACTTGGCTGGAGGACGCGGAAGCGCTGGTCGTAGCTTTGCTTGGCGTTCTGTCCGGCGAGGTCGACGAGCGAACGTTTTTCTCCGCGCTGGGGGACGGCTATTTCGATTTTGTGCCCGGTGCGTTCGCAGAGCAGAGTTGCCAATGTCGCGCGGTCGGCGAAGTTGACGGGGAGATAGATGCAGCGCGGCACGTATTGCTGGTCGATGTAGAGCTGCTTGAGGAGGGCGGAGAAGAATGCTCCGGCTTCGAAAGGGAGCGCATCGTTTAGCGATGTGCCGTCCGTTGCGGGAGGCCTTTGCTGTGCGGCTTCGGCGGAATATGTAACAACGTCGGTATCAATATTGCCTTCGGAATCGGCTTCGAGGAATTCGGGCAGGTCTTCCCAGAAAAATTCGCGGCGATCGACGATCTTTCCTCCGCGCAGGTGGAAGAGGTTGACGGCGACCATACCGTTTTCGTAGTGGTAGCCGAAGACGTCGGACTCATCGCTATCGGTCGTCGCGATGCGTTGCTTGTCCTGCATTTGATTGACGGTGATGAGCAGGTCGCGATACTTCGCGGCGATCTCGAATTGCTCGGCGGCGGCGGCCTCGTTCATGCGCTGCTCGATGGAGCGGCCGAGTTCGGCTTGGCGGCCCTCAAGAAACATTTGCGCGTCGCGGACGGCTTCACGGTAGATTTCCGGAGTGGTGAGATTCTCGACGCAGGGCCCGAGGCAGCGTTTGATGTAGTACTGCAGACATGGGCGCGCGTGGTACCGCGAGAGGTCTAGCTTGCAGCTTGGCAAGAGGAAGCTGCGATGGATGAGTTCGACGATGCGGTGGGCGAGGTTGCCGGGGAAATAGGGCCCGTAGTAGGCGCTGCCGTCTTTGCGCAGGCGGCGAGTGACGAAGACCTTGGGATAGCGGTCGCCCAGGGTGAGCTTCACGTAAGGGTAGGTCTTGTCGTCGCGCAGCAGGATGTTGAAGCGCGGCTTGCGCTGCTTGATGAGGTTGTTTTCGAGGGCGAGGGCTTCGCGTTCGTTATCGACAAGGATGTAGTCGAGATCGACGGCCTCGCGCATGAGCGAACCCGTCTTGGCGTTGGCTTGCGAGGCTTCGAGCAGGTAGGAGCGGACGCGGGAGCGGAGGTTTTTGGCTTTGCCGACGTAGATGACTTCGCTGTCGGCGTTTTTGTAGAGGTAGACCCCAGGTTTGGTGGGGAGGGTCCGGATTTTTTCCTGGAGGTCCATGGGAGCTAGGGAATAGGGACTAGAGACTAGGCCATCTCTTAGCTTATCGGGTTTGTGAGGTTTGGGCGGCGTTTGAAAGTTAGGGCTGAAGAGCTGCATCGCTGACACTGCAGGTCCTTCGACTCACGCTTCTCCACCCCAGCGAGCAAAGGAGGCTCGCCGGGGGCCCCGGATTTCGCGTCTCGCTCAGGATGACAAATCTTGTGGTGGCGGGGGCTTCTCGCTGAGGATGACAAATTCTAATGCGGCGAGGAGACAAGTAATCGAGTGGAATCGCGGGTGAAATTACAGCGCCAGATGGCTTACGTATTCGGCGCGGACGTGGTTGGCGGTGAAGAGGCTTAGGAATGAGGCTTCGGGATTGGCCGACGCAACTGCGGCTTCGACGGATGGGCGGCCTTTGGCTTCTTCGCGTTCGACGAGGCAGATGGCGGCGATGATGTTCATGCCGGCTTCCTGCGCGGCTTCGATGGCGGTGATGGTGGAGGCTCCGGTGGTGCAGACGTCGTCCACGATGACGACAGGCGCGCCTTTCTCGAAGAAGCCTTCGATGCGGCGGCCGGTGCCGTGGGTCTTCTCGGCTTTGCGGACGAGGAAGCCGTGGATGAGCGGCGCTCCGTGGACCTTTTGCGCGTGCCAGGCGCTGGCCGAGGCGACGTTGGAGACGATGGGGTCGGCGCCCATGGTAAGTCCGCCGATGGCCGCCGGCTTGAGCTTGTGATGATGGATGAGGTCGAGGATAGCGAGGCCGGTGAGGCGTCCGCCTTCGGCGTGGAGGGTGGTGGTGCGGCAGTCGATGTAGTAATCGCTGCGGGCACCAGAAGAGAGTTTGAATTCTCCGAGCTTGAAGGAGGTTCTGGCGAGGAGGGTGAGGAGGGATTGGCGGTGGCTGGTGGTCATGCTCCCTATACCAAGCCCCACTTGAATAAAACGTCCAGGCCGATGTTAGACAGCAACGTTGAGGAAGTCCGACCTTTTGCCAGTTCCGCGTTGATTTGTTCACGATCCTCTGCCGGCACATTGAGCGTTTGGAAAAGGCTCTCCAACTCCCCTTGGTCTTTAATTCTTCGTGTCGGGATGAATCCCCCCGGACCAAAAGGCGCAAAACTCGCCTCCGCGAGAAATTCACGGTTGGTCGAAAGGCTGAGAGGGCGCAAATGTAAGAACCCATGCTTGTGAATTTCTGAGGCAGGAGGGATCGGAGATACTTCCGATTCCTCATACGGGCCGATTCCGGGCAGTTTGGTATACCCAGAACGGATTAAACTCAGCTCTTTCTCGATCTCCCTTTCGCCAAAGACCATTGTTCTCGTTCCTACGAAAGTACGAATTGGGGAGGGCAGGTCGTCCAAGGCAGCGAGGATTTTCCTGTGCAGGTCGTATCCTTCCGGGCCGTCGGCGTCTGGAGAAACCAGCGCGAGGATGCGCCAGCCTGGTTCGGATGGTGTCATCCAGAACTGTTCGGTTACGTTGATGCCTTTCTTTCTGAGTGCGAGAGCCATCAGGGCGGCCGCATCATCTGTAGGCACTCTTACCAGCGTGTCCGTAGCCATGGGAGTATCCCGTCTGTCGCGTCTGCGACGCTTTGCACAAATTCAGTGGACTCAGCGAGGCCGACTGGAGATTCGTATCTCCACTCAATCTTCCACTTCTTAATCCTAATCCAGTTTGTTTCGAAGGCAGGGTTTCCGTTTATCCGAGACTCCAGCTCTGGCGCAAGGTCAGCTAATTTCAACAGTGCGTCGAGGCTGTGCGTGAAGACTTTGGCAGCCCGCTCTTTGTCTGGAAACTCGTGCTCCTTGGTTTGGCTGGCGATCCGCGCCTTGAGTGCGCATTCCACCGCCAAACCGGCGAAGTAACGTGCGGCCGAGAATCGTCCGGCCACCAGCAGCGCCTCGGCGTCTTTGATTCGCTCTTCAGCGAGGTCCTGAAAGTCTTTCCGCAGCAAGTGAGGGGTCTCTTGCGGAGAAGCATATCGGAAGCGATGGAGTCTTCACAAGCTGCGCCTAGTTATTCAGTTTGTCTAAATGGCGGAAGCCGTCGCTGGCGACGATCATTCCGGCGAAGAGGGTGAAGTTGTACGTCGCGTGGACGAAGGCGCTGGCGGCGAGCGAGCGGGTCCAGAGCCTGACGATGCAAAGCACGACACTGACGATACCGATGAGCAGGACGGGCGCCCAGGCTCCGGAGACTTGTTCGGAATGCAGCAGGGCAAAGGGAATACTGGCGAGCAGGATCGAGGCGGGAACGATGAACGGGGACGGTTGGTTTGGCGGTTGAGGCGCAGCCATGTCCTCGGGCAGTTGTTTTCGGCGGGTTAGCCAGCGAAAAAAGTTGATCAGCGACGGCAAGAGGAAGCCGCGAAAAGCGATCTCCTCCATCAACGGCGCCATGGTGGTGCCGAAGAGAAACATGAGCCAGGCGCCGGTAGTGCTGCGCATCAGGTCGTTGAGGATTGGCGCCTCTTTGGGCATGGGCAGTAAGTTGCTGGCCGCTCCGTTGAGCAGGCCGAGAACCAGGCCGGTCCCTACGAGGGGTATCCAGCGCTTCGCGACGGCGGGGGTGTTCCAGTGGATGGCCTGCCAGAAGGGTCGTTGCCAGATGCTTCGGAAGAGAAGCACGGTCGTGCCGAGGAGAGCCAGATACTCCAGCGCTTGCGATGGAATGGTGAGGCGCGCATCGAGGGCCAGGGTTTTGAAATCCTGATGACGAAACGCCGGGAACAACCGGGCCAGGCCGACGGCCACGACTCCGAGAATCAGTGTGACGGCAACAGCGAGCGCGAAGAAGAGGAAGGCGTTGGCGAGAGTCGGTATTTCAGACTGGATTCGAGGAGCGGGTTGCGGGGTGATCGCACGGCTATAGAGGTTGACGGGAATTACTGGTTCAGGAGCGAACGCAGGATTCTCGGAGAGAGCCTCGGCGACCGGAGTTACGTGTAGCTCTGGCCGGGTCGGTGAATCGTTGAGGTGATCCATCATGAGACCAGTTCCGCCTTCCGCATTCGCGAGTTGCGTGCGACCTTGGCCTTCGGCGGGCGATGGTTGCCGTTCGATGAGAGCTCGAATTTCGGCAATGTCGTGGTTACAGGTGCCGCGCTTGGGGATTGTGCGTAGTAACGGCGGAGAAATTCTCCGGTGTGCGAGTGGGCGATGGTGGAGACGTATTCAGGAGTTCCTTCGGCGACGATGCGGCCCCCGTCTTCGCCGCCCTCGGGGCCCAGGTCGATGATCCAGTCGGCGTTGCGGACTACATCGAGGTTGTGTTCGATGATGATGACGGTGTTGCCGAGGTCGGTGAGGCGATGCAGGACCTCGAGCAGACGGCGAACGTCGTCAAAGTGAAGGCCCGTCGTCGGCTCGTCGAGGAGGTAGAGGGTGCGTCCGGTTTGGCGCTTGGAGAGTTCGCGGGCGAGCTTCATGCGCTGGGCTTCTCCACCGGAGAGCGTGGTTGCGGACTGTCCGAGATGGATGTAGCCGAGGCCGACGTTGACCAGGGTTTGCAGCTTCTGGCGGACGTTGGGAATGTCGGCGAGCACGGGCAGCGCGTCCTCGATGGCGAGGTCGAGGACGTCGGCGATGGAGTAGCCATTGAACTTGACGGCGAGGGTTTCCTGATTGTAACGCTTACCGTTACAAATCTCGCAGGTGACGTAGACGTCGGGCATGAAGTTCATCTCGATGCGGCGCTGGCCGTCACCCTGGCACGTTTCGCAGCGCCCACCGGAGACATTGAAGGAGAATCGGCCAGGCTTGTAGCCGCGTTCGCGGGCTTCGGGAAGCATGGCATAGAGATCGCGGATGGCGGTGAAGACTCCGGTATAGGTCGCGGGGTTGGAGCGCGGTGTACGACCGATGGGCGACTGATCGATGCGGATTGCTTTGTCGATCTGGTCGAAGCCTTTGATCTTGTCGTGTTCGCCGGGCTCTTCACGGGAACCGTAGAGTTCGCGGGCGAGCGAGCGATAGAGGATGTCGTTGACCAGGGTGCTCTTTCCGGAGCCGGAGACTCCGGTGATGACGGTCATGACTCCGAGCGGGAAGCGGACGGTGATGTTCTTGAGATTGTGGCTGCGCGCGCCTTCGACGACGATCTCTTTGTCGGTGAGCGGGCGTGGCGCGATGCGATGCAGGATGCTGGTTTCGCCGGAGAGATATTTTCCGGTGAGCGAGGCGGCGGCGCGTACGATGTCAGCGGGCGTGCCCTGGGCGACGACGTGGCCGCCGAGCTTGCCGGCTCCGGGGCCGAGGTTGACGACGTAGTCGGCGTGGCGAATGGTCTCTTCATCGTGTTCGACGACGAGCACCGTGTTGCCGAGGTTGCGCAGGGATTCGAGCGCGGCGATGAGGCGCTGGTTATCGCGCTGATGCAGGCCAATCGATGGTTCGTCGAGGACATAGAGCACGCCGCGCAGGCGAGAGCCGATTTGTGTTGCGAGGCGAATACGCTGGCCTTCACCGCCGGAAAGCGTCGCGGCGTTGCGATCGAGGGCGAGATAGCTGAGCCCGACGGAGTCGAGGAATTCGAGGCGCTCGACGATCTCTTTGCGGAGACGCTCGGCGATGAGGGCTTCACGCTGGGTGAAGTCGAGTTTTCTTGCAGCTACAAGGGCGCGGCGCAGGGGCATAGCCGTGAAGTCGGCGATCGACATGGTGCCGACCTTGACGGCGAGCGACTCCGGGCGCAGACGGGTGCCATGGCATGCCGGGCAGGCCGAGGCGGTCATGAACTTGAGCATGTACTCGCGGGCCTCGTCGGACTTGAGGTCGCGGGTCCAGTTGCGCAGATAGGCGAGGATGCCGTGAAATCCAGTGCGCGGGGCTTCGTTCTTCGGAGGACCATAGAGCAGGAGCGTCTGTTGCTTCTCGGGCAGTTGTTCGAAAGGTTTGCTCAGATCGATCTTGTATTTCTGCGCGGCGAGCTCGATGAGCTTAAGCAAATATTGTGAGGCGGAGCCGGGGCCGAGGCCGCCGTCGAGTAGGGGGCGGGTCCAGTCGGAGATTACTTTGGCTGGATCAAAGTCGTAGATGCTGCCGAGACCGTGGCAATTTGGGCACGCCCCGTAGGTGCTGTTGAACGAAAAACTGCGCGGTTCCAGCTTGGGAATGTCGAGGCCGCAATCGGGACAGGCCATCGACGAAGAGTAAAGCTGGTCGTGAACCGGGTTGACACCGTTGGGTGTGCCGGCGAAACCTATGAGTACGAGTCCGTTGGCCATCTGCAAGGATTTGGCGACGGAGGCTTCGAGGCGCTTGGCGAGCTTTTCGTCGCCGGACTTCAGAACGACGCGATCGACGATGGCTTCGATGGTGTGGTTCTTGCGTTTGTCGAGCTGGATCGAGTCGGAGAGATCGCGGAGCTCGCCGTCGATGCGGGCGCGAAAGCCCTGCTGGTCGAGCTCGTCGAGCAGGTCTTTGAATTCGCCTTTGCGGCCGCGCACGACGGGAGCATAGATGATGACGCGTTCGCCAGGAGCGAAGGCGAGGATGCGTTCGACGATCTGTTCGGGCGTCTGACGGGAGATGGGATTGCCGCATTGCGGGCAGTGGGGTACGCCGACCGAGGCGAAGAGCAGCCGGAGGTAGTCGTAGATCTCGGTGATGGTGCCGACGGTCGATCGGGGACTGCGGCTGGTGGTCTTCTGCTCGATGGAGATGGCGGGGCTGAGGCCTTCAATGGAATCGACATCGGGGCGCTCGATCTGATCTAAGAATTGCCGCGCGTAGGTCGATAAGGTCTCTACATAGCGGCGCTGGCCCTCGGCGTAGATGGTGTCAAAGGCGAGCGAGGACTTGCCGGAGCCGGAGAGTCCAGTGATAACGGTCAGCGTGTTGCGCGGAATCGAGACGTGGATGTCACGAAGATTGTGTTGGCGCGCGCCATGCACGGTAATGTGGGTGATTGCCATCGTAGAAGTGCGAGAAGACTTCGGGATTGTGCGCGCGGAACCTGCCAGGGCCGAGGGGATGACTACGACCTAAGTTAGAATTGAGACGCAAAGCCCTAAAAGTATCTTATTCGGCAACAGAAAGCGGGGTCAATGCTGTCCTCGTAGGTGCATCCAAGCGATAAGATGGGGAACGCGTAGAGAGTTAATCGAATTAACAAAAGCTGTTCCATTGCTGGCGTTTGCATGGGCGAAATAGCTTGGATTTTGAGGCCGGTGTGCAGGACTTGATAAGTACGATGGTGTTGATTTGCGCGGCCCTGGCCTCGCTGGCTCTGGGCGTGATGCTAGCATTCGCGGTGTGTCGCGCGGGTTTTGCGGTCTTGCGGTTGCAATCGCCCCGGGTTGAGCCTTCGGCCGTCCCGGCCAATACGCAAACGATCGAGGCGTAAGCCCCTCTCGAAAATTGGGATCTCGTTCCAGACTTCCAGCAAAATTCGAATACAGACTATTGAGGCGGCTAGAGCAGAAGTACAGCTGGTGTCAGGTGCCGGAGAGTGTCCCAGCAGGCTTTTTCCTGAGGGAAAAGCCTGCCGAGCGGGGCGCTTTGCATTACAGCAACTATACTTCCGCTCTACTGCGGCGCTTGCTGTTGTTGCTGTTGCTGTTGCTGGCGCAGACGCAGCATTTCCTGTTGGATCTCCGCGGGCCCCCTTGGTTGCAGGCCCTCCGGGTTGCCTGGGATCGGTTGTGGCGGCTCTGGGGGCGCCTGCTGCACTTCTTGCTCGACTTCGTCGTCTTCATCCTCGCGGCTATTGCGCGTGATAGCCGCAGAAGCCACAGTGCTGGCCGCGGAGCGCTGGCTCAGCGACAATTCGCGCGGCGCGCCCTTGTCGTCGCCGACCATCAAGACGTTGTAGCCCGACCCTTCAAGCAGTGAGAGCAAGACCTCGCGCGGGTCGCCGGGGCCATAGCTGCCGAAGATGCGTTCATCCTGACCTAGCCCCTCGACTTTCATTCCTGAAGAGGTGGAGATGTCGTGGAGGATCTGAGAGAGCGATGAGTTGTCGGCTTTGATGGTCAGGCTGCCCGTGGAAACCGTCACCTGCGCGGGTTTTGCGGGGTGCTGTAAGAGCGAGTCGCGGGGAGCGCCAACCGGTTGCGACGGAGCCAGGGGTGCCGCGGCCGGGGCAGCGGGCGCAGGATTCGTCGTTGCGACCGGTGGGGTCATCGGCCGGTTCATCGGAGGGAGAGCTGGCGCGGGCGCACCCGGAGTGCGCGCCTCACGCTTGGCGAGCATCATTTGGGCGATGGCGGGCTGACGCAAGGAGCTGTTCGGGTATTGAATGAGGAATTGCTGGATGGCCGAGACCCTGGCATCAGGGTCAGACTCACTGATGGCGGCGGAATAGGCGCTGCTTTCGGCTGGGTTGCGAGCGGCGGCCGGACCCTGTGGCGAAAAACCCTGACCGAACTGAGGTTGCTGGGCCGCAACCGAGGTGACGCCGAGCAGAGCGGCGAACAAAAAGGCGAACAAGGAGGCGAGTAGCGTCGCGAGCGGCCGTGGATTTGCCCCGAGAAAATCTGTCCGTTTTTGCCACATCAAATGGGCCATAACGCCAATGAGCCGAACCGGGGGCTGGAAAACGAACCGCGCCTTTCCGAACTCTGCTCTCTGTTATGTATAGACTAGCAGTGGTTTGGTTTCGTTCGCCATGATTGTATCGGTCGTAATGTGGGAGCAGTTCCGTGCCGGAAAGCGCGCACAACAAGACAGGCATTCACAGATGCAGGGGCGAAATCACCCGATGCCCTCCATGCGAAGTTCCTCGAAGATGCCGACGGTGACCCCGGTGTTGATCGCCTGGGCTGCGTTGGCCTGCATGATGCCGTTGCGGGCGCTGGCCGTCTCCTGCACGATCCAGTCGCAGATGACCGAGGCCCAGCGCAACTCGCTGGCGGCATCGGCAAAGTCGCTGGCGGCGCTGGTGCAGGCGGGCAACACCGCAGCACTCAAGGCTGAAACCATTCCTTCGGTGGCCGAGCGCTTCGACGCCATTGCCGCCGCCGCGGAAGCGGCTTCCCCGCTGATCGAGCGCGGCACGCTCACCGTAGAGACGCTCTATCTATTGGATTCCACAGACTTAAAGGCTACCGAAGATGAGACCCAGTTCTTTTGCGGCGGGGCCAATTCGCACGAAGTGGTGCTGACGATCCCGCAGCTTCCGCCGGGCAGCTATGCGCTTACGATTCTGCACGCGACCGGGGTCGAGTCTCCGCAGTCGATTACCTTTATTCTGGCGCGGGAGTCGGCCACGGCGACGCAGTGGAAGCTGGCTGGGGCATTTATTCATGGGTTGACCTCGGCCGGACATGATGGCGTCTGGTTTTGGACGCAGGCGCGGGAGTTCGCAAAGAAAGGGCAGCACTGGAACGCTTATTTTTACTATCAGACGGCGGCGTCGCTGCTGACGCCGGTTTACTTCCTGTCGAGTCCCAACCTGGACAAGCTGTTGAAGGAACAGGCGGCGATTGCGCCATCGGCGTTGCCTACGAGCAACCAGCCGATGCTGATAGCGGCGAGTGGAGGGCAGGGTTTTGAGATTCAGGACCTGCATACGGACAGCTCGCTTGGAGGGCTCGACCTGGTGATCAACTACAAGACGCAGGATGTCTCGGATCCAGTGAAGAGCCGTACGCGCAACGTCGAGTTGATGAAAGCGATGCTGGCCCAACATCCGGAGCTGCGGGACGGTTTTCACGGGCTTTGGGCGTTTGCCAACGCGCCGAATGAGCAGCCATTTGCCAACGAGCTGGCGATGGGACAGATCCAATGACCGCTGGAGAACGAGACGGGGACGAGAACGCGGCATGACAAATCGAACGGAAAAGCCGCTGAGCGAGGCCATCGCGGCGCGCCGGGCGACCTCCAGCTTTGATGGGAGCCCGATACCCGGAGACGATCTGAAAGAGATCCTCGAGGCGGGGTTGCGGGCGCCGAGCGGGTACAACCTGCAACCATGGCGATTTGTGGTGGTGCGCGCACCGGAGCAGCGGAAACGGCTGCGGGCGGCGAGCTACAACCAGGCCAAAGTGGAAGAGGCCTCGGCGGTGATCGTCGCGTGCGGGGACGCCGACGGTTGGCGCAAAGGCGATCTTGAGGAGATGCTTCGGTTGGGACGCGAAGGCGGTATGCCGGAGAATTATGCCGAGCAGGCCAAGATCACAGTTCCGGAATATCTCTCGAACCATCCCAATTTGCCGATGTGGCTGAACCGGCATGTGATGATCGCCTTCACCAGCATGATGCTGATGGCCGAGGCGCTGGGCTACGACACCGCTCCGATGGAGGGATTCGAGGAGGAAAGGGTCTGCGAAGTGCTGCGCCTCCCGCTGAGTTATACCGTGGTGGCGCTGTTGGCGATCGGTCATGCCCAGGGACCGGAGAAGTTTTCCGGAGGGCGGTTCAGCATGGCGCGCACCGTCTTCGGCGAGGAGTATGGCAAGCCGATCAAGTTCTGAGAGCGCTCAGGAGAACAGGCCCGGAGCGCAGCCGTTTATCCTGGCTTGAGGTTCAATCGTTTGGCTAGGGAATATCCAGAAGCTCCCATCGTTGGCGTAGGCGCCGTCATTCTGGACGGGAACCGGGTGCTGCTGGTGCGTCGCGGGCAGGAGCCGATGAAGGGAGAATGGTCGATTCCCGGAGGTGCACTGGAACTGGGAGAGACGCTCGAGGCTGCGGCGCGGCGGGAGGTCGTTGAGGAAACCGGTCTTGCGGTCGAAACCAAGGCGATAGTGGAGATCCTGGACAAGATTGTTGTCGAAGACGGGCTGGTGCGGTATCACTATGTCCTGATCGATTTTCTGTGTCACGTGGTGGGCGGGATGCTGAAGCCGGGCGACGATGCAGACGAAGCGCGATGGGTGGAGCATGAGGAATTGAACTCGCACGGAATCTACCGCCTGGCTCCGGCGACGGTTGCGGTCATAGAAAAAGCGTTTGGGATGGTACGGGCCGGCGACAGGCGGAGAGTCCTGGGTGCAGAGCCCGCGAGTTTTCTGAGAACGAAACCCACTTAGCGAGAAAGAAAGGGACGGGCGTGAAGGGGCTACATCAAGAACTTGACGCATCGCCACATCAGCAGGCCGAACACGAAGACAGCCACGTTGAAAGCCATCACCCACATAACGCCGCGAATACAGCCCAGCGGATTCTCAGCTTCGAGAAACGAGTCAATTTGGGTGGCGGAGGGCTGGGCGGCGGAGGGACATGATTTTTCGTCCGGGATGTATGCGGGACTGGGCGCTACGGAATAGGTACGGGCCTGGGAGATGTTGGCCGGGAGGACCATCGGTTGAACACTGTTGACGGTTCTGGCGGACATAAGAGCTCCCTCCAATTGCAATATCGGCACCGCGAACAGCTCACTTTAAGACTTGACACGATCGACATCGAGCTGTGTCATCATGAAACACACCCGAAGTGACAACGAGGAAGAACACTGGCAGAAGGGGAAGGTTTCGTTTCCGGTTTTTCCCTTAATGCAATGATTAGGAATCAATGCTGCCCCTGAGGCATAAATCTCTCAACCGAAAGGTCAGGTAATGACACAGAAGGCGAATGCAAACCAGCAACCCTCCGTCAAATCTTTCCGCGACGAGCGGCATGTCGCGGGTCGCGCGGCCGTCGCTGTTCCTGAGTTGCGGCGCGTCTCCCGCCATGCAGGGCATTTTCTCGCAGACGCCATACTCATCCCGGGCAGTGGCGATGTCAACTCGAATTTGGACACATTTCCCAGTGCTCTCGTGGGAGGTACCTCGGTGGGCAATCCGACCATGGTTACCCTTTGGGCTGGGACAGCGGTACCTTCGGAACAAGCCGACGCGGGCAAGACGAGGTTTGTCGCCGCCTTTGACGACGAGGAGGAAGAAGAAGATGAGGACGACGACCTGGACGATGACGACCTCGATGAGGATGACGACGAAGGCTACGAAGACGACGACCTCGACGACGAGGATGAGGATCTGGACGACGACGATCTAGATGACGATGATGACGATGAGGTCGAGGACGACGAATAGCCACTCCGGTGTAGTTTTTCGGACGCGCGCGGAACCTTAGTTTATCTTCGAGGACGGGCAGGTTCAGCATTTCACGCGGTCCCTGCCGCGACAACGTCAACGCTTTCCGTGCGATCAAGATTCCTTCTTCATGCGCATCCTCCACGCCATGCATTCGATGTCACCGGAAAGCGGCGGCCCCGCGGAGGCGGTGCGCCGGCTGGCGCAGACGGCGCACAGGGATGACGTTTATCAGGCTGAATTCGTCACTCTGGACGCTCCCGACACGCCGTATCTACGGTCTGAAAAGATGCCGATCCACGCGGTTGGTCCGGGCCGAGGGAAGTACGGCTACACTCGGCAGCTTGACCTCTGGCTCCAGGAAAACCTGGCCCGGTTTGACGGTGTGAGTGTCCACGGTCTGTGGCAGTATCACGGCTACGCAGTCTGGAAGGCGTGCCGCGGAAGAAAGCCGTATATCGTGTTTGCCCATGGCATGCTCGATCCGTGGTTTAAGCAGGCATATCCCGGCAAGCATCGAAAGAAGGCGCTGTATTGGACCGCGATCGAGCGGCGCTTGCTGCGCGACGCAACCGCAGTGATCTTCACCTCTGCTCTGGAAGCCGAGCTGGCTCCGCAAACCTATGGCCGCAGCGAGTGGACGAGCTGCATTGTGCCCTATGGCACGATCGAGCCCACCGGGGACCGCAGTCTTCAGGTCGAGCGGTTTTATGCCGCTTGTCCCGAGGTGCGGGAACGCCCCTTCATTCTTTTCATTGGGAGGCTGCACAAGAAGAAGGGATGCGATCTGCTCATTCAAGCGTTTGCCAGGGGGGCTGTCGAGAAACCCGAGACCCATCTGGTGATCGCCGGCCCTGATGAAGAAGGGCTAAGGCCCGGGCTTCTCTCGCTGGCCTCGGAAGCCGGCGTAGGCGAACGGGTGCATTTTCCGGGGATGCTGCAGGGAGATGCGAAATGGGGCGCATTCTACGCTGCGGAGGTCTTTGCGCTTCCTTCCCATCAGGAGAATTTCGGAGTTGCGGTCGCCGAGGCGCTGGCTTGCGGCACTCCGGTACTGATCTCGAACAAAGTGAATATCTGGCGCGAGATTGCCGAAGATGGAGTGGGTCTGGTGGAGGAGGACGATCTTGCGGGCACCACGCGCTTGCTGGAGCGCTGGTGGGGCCTCTCAATCGCAGAACGGATGGAGATGGCGGCCAAGAGCCAGCCGAGCTTTCAGCGGCGCTACAACGTCAGACATGTACCAAAGATGTTGGCGGAGTTGTTAAGCAATGCACGAAAGGCCAAGCTGATTCATTCGGAGTGAGTTGGAGTTGCGATTCCCTTTGATCGCTAACGGGGATCGCTAGCGGCAATAGTGCTCGGGGACCGCGGACCGCAGGCGTTCCTTGACCTTGGTAGCCGGTACTCCGGAGTAGACGCCGAAGGGCTCCAGATCGCGGGTAGCGATCGATCCTAAACCGAGCACCGCCCCAACGCCGATGTTCACCTGGGGATGTACGATTGCGCGGGCGCATATCCAGGCGTAAGCCCCGACCCTCATCGGGAAAGAGATCAGGCGGAAGTCGGCGCTATTGTATTCATGCGTCGCGCCGCAAAGGTATGCGCCCTGGGAGACGATGCAATGGGACTCCAGGTAAAAGGGCGATGGGTTGTACAACTCTGCGTCGTCACCGAGTGTGACCCGATCTTCGCAGACCAGGTTCCAGGGCGCCCAGATCTTCGATCGAGGATAGAAGTGACAGGCGCGTCCGAGTCTGGCGCCAAAGAGGCGCAGCAAGAACGCCCTCCAGGCGTGGAAGGGGCGTGGCGAGAGACGATAGAAGAGCGCCCAGCAGAGCTTCCAGAGAGCGCGACCCAGCCGGTTGCGCAGGCTGAATGCAGGCAACAGAGTCGGATCGGCTGATTCGGCGGCCGGAGCTGGGTTCATGACCGGATCTCCTGCACGGTGGTCATGAAGCCAGGTGAACAGAGCGAGTTTTCGGTTCCACCGCTCATGGCGCGCGTCCCGGTGAACTAAGGGCTGTCAGAGTCACTGATGCCTGTGTTGAGGTGGGTGCGTTCCCGGGTTGTAAGCTTGTCGCCCAAGCCAGTCTTCAAACCGCTGCCTGCCGGATGTGTAGCAAGTCCATAGTGGGATGCGCTGGTTGCCAGAGTATGCCGGCGGACAAACGCCTGCCGCAAGCTTTCCTGGGTTTGGTCGGCGGTTCCGGTTTCCGTTAGCGACAAAGAGCGTCCCTGAGAGGTGGCCGCGAAGATGTTCGGGTTCAGAAAGTGCAGCTCGTCAACGCCACCGGGCGAGGAAAACGGAGACTCTCCGAGAGGAGATGGAGCGTAGTCGGCTTGCGGGAAGAATGCCAGAGCATTAGGAGCGGAGTTTTTCTCGCCTTTTCCTGTGCCGTTGGCTGGCCCGCCTGCCCCGCCGCTCATCATGTCGTCGGTGGTTTCGACCGGCACAATCGCTCCTGGAGTATTTTCCGTGTAAGAACGCCCGGTTCGAGAGTTCATTAAGGCGTATCCAAGGGAGTCGAGACTGGAGGCCCCGGAGCGGCGCGTGAGGTTGTTCGCGGAGTTGCCATTGAACCCGCCATTCGAGGTGCGAACGAAGGAGCCTGTGGGGTTGTTGGCCGGGTAGACATCGGAGTTGCCGACCGAGTATCCGCTGGAAGAGCCGGTCGAGTTGCTGGTTGTGGCAACTTCGCCGCTTAGCTTCGGGCCGCGTGCGAGTGACTCCGGTTGCTTTCGTCCCAGACGGTCAACACGTAGGCGCTTCGTACCCCAGGAGCTGTCTGTAGATTCTGTGCCAAACGATGAGCTGGTTCCCCAGCTGCTCTGGTAGGCGTTGTCCGTATCCGTGTCGGAATCCCCGACTCCATTTTCGCCAGGGAGGGCTCCCCGAAAGGAGCCATTGGAGATGTGGGTAGTGTCCTGGTTGGCAGCGGCGTCGCTATCCGAAAAGCTGAGGCCGAGCCGGTTCGCCGCTGCCGCGTACGGACTTAGGTGCCCAGTTTGGGAGGAATCACGAACTTGGGTGTCGGTCTGCACTGGCGCGGAGCTGAGGGAGGACGAGTAGATGGCCGGGTTGAGTGCGTTGGCGATGACACTGGCGCCGCTTGGATCGAAGATATAGGGCCGCTGGGGGGCAAGCAGATCGATGGCCAGGGTGGTGATGGGGGCGGTTTCCGGGTCAGTGGTCAGCGGCGCAGCGAGAGTCGGCGAGACCGGGTCAATCTGGGCGTAAGCGCAGACCGTCGTCAACGTGGTCAGAACAAGGACGCAACATAGCTTGAGTCTCAAAGTCATTATGACTGGGCCGAATTCAACCGCTTCTCTCAATTGTAACCAACGTCAACTGGCTGTGATCAGCGATTCGCGGAGTGAGCCAGCCTGCGCACGATGTTGGTGGTGCTGAAGCCTTCGACGGTGGGGACTATGACTACTCGTCCGCCCCAGCTTCTAGTTTCGGGCGCTCCCACCACATTTTCCTCGGTATAATCTCCTCCTTTCACCAGGACATCGGGACGGAGGGCGACGACAAGGTCGATTGGAGTGGGTGCATCGAAGGTCACAACCGCGTCGGTGGCCGCCAGGGCGGCGAGAATGCGGGCGCGCTCGCGCTCGCCGACGATGGGACGACCGGGTCCTTTGAGGCGAGAGACTGAGGCATCGCTGTTGATCCCGATGACGACCTTGTCGCCGAATCGGCGGCAGTCTTCGAGCAGGGCGATGTGGCCGACATGCAGGATGTCGAAGCAGCCGTTGGTGAAAACGATGGTGTGTCCGGAAGCGCGCCATTCTGCGGCCCGCACGAGGAGGCGATCGAGATCGAGAATCTTCTCCGGCGTCTCAGTGCCAGGAAGCTCGGTCAGCGCGACGACCAGCTCGTGGCGGGCGATCGGGACGGTGCCGAGCTTGCCGACGACGATTCCGGCGGCGATGTTGGCGAGTCGCGCGGCGTCCTCGATGGCAATGCCGCTGGCGGTGGCGACGGCCAGGGTTGCGATGACGGTGTCTCCCGCTCCGGAAACGTCGAAGACCTGCCGGGCTACCGCAGGCGCGTGAAATCGGCTTTCGCGGTCCAAGACGGCAATGCCTTTTTCTCCCAGGGTAACCGTCAGGCAATCGAGACCGAGTTCTGCTATGAGGGACTGTCCGCAGTCGAGGGTTGCGTCCAGACTTGCGCTGGATTCGCCGGTGGCGAGGGCGAGCTCTTTGAGGTTGGGGCTGATGGTCGTCGCGCCTCGATAGCGTTGGAAGTCGCGGCCTTTCGGATCGACGAGGATGGGGAGTCCGGCCTGGCGAGCCGCACTGATTATCGTCTGGCAATTCTCCGCCGTAAGAGTGCCTTTGGCGTAATCAGAGAGGATGATGGCGTCGATGTTGGGGAGGAGGCTGTTTACTTTCTCGACCAGAGCAGCATAGGCGCTGGACGGGCGCGGCGTGGTGGTTTCGATGTCCAGCCGCACCATTTGCTGGCTGCCGCCGAGGATCCGGAGCTTCGAGGTGGTTGGCGTGTCATGAACCGGGATGAGATGCGCGTCAACCCCACCAGTCTTAAGCATCGTGGCGAGCGCGGAGCTGTCTTCGTCGTCTCCGGTAAAACCGACGACGGTCGCCCGGGCGCCTAATCCGGCGACGTTCATGGCGACATTGGCCGCGCCGCCGGGTTGTTGGCTGCGTCTGGTGGCGTGGACGATGGGTACGGGCGCTTCGGGCGAGATACGGTCCACGCTGCCCTGGATGTATTTGTCCAACATGACATCGCCGACCACCAGGATATGTTTGCCGGCCCAGCCGCTCTCCAGCAGGCGAATGATTTCGTGGAGGCGAACGATATCGCTGCGCCCTTCGGGATGAGGTTTGTCGAAGCCGTTTCGTTCTGACATCACCTGCGATTCCCCTGTCGCAAACGGCCGGCGGCGTCGTTACAGAGGGCTTCTTCAATGGCGTCGCAGAGCATGTGACCGGCGAGAATGTGCGCCTCCTGGACGCGGGCTGCGTCACAGGAGCTTATGCGAAGACAGGCGTCGGCGAGATGGATGACTTTGCCGCCGGTGGCACCCGTCATCGCGAAGGTGTAGGCGCCCAGTTCGCGGGCCTTGAGCAAACCGGCGCAGACGTTGGGGCTGTTGCCAGAGGTTGAGATGCCGACGGCGACGTCTCCCGGAGCGCAGAGGGCTTCAACCTGACGGGCGAAGATGGATTCGAAGCCGTAGTCGTTGCCGATCGAGGTGAGGGCGGAGGAATCGGTGGTGAGGGCGATCGAGGCCATGCCGCGGCGCTCCCGGCGGTATCGCCCCACCAACTCGGCGGCGAGATGCTGCGAGTCGGCGGCGCTGCCTCCGTTGCCGAACCAGAGGACCTTTCCGCCGCCGTTCAGCGAAGCGTACATTCGCCCGGCGACCTGTTCCAGTAGCGGCAGGCTGGATGCAAGCTGGCGGACCACCTCAATGTGCTCCTCAAGGGTGGCGCTGAAGACCGTGGAAACAGTGGCGATTGGAGTCATTGGACTGAGATGCGGCTCCGGAAATGTCAACATGATTATATAGAGCGATGCCGGACGAAGAACCATATCGAGCGATGTCCGAAGAAAACCAGCGCCTGTGGCCTGCCGGGATCGAATACGTCTTTCTCGATCGAGATGGAGTGATCAACCGCAAACTTCCCGAGGGACATTACGTCACGCGCTGGGAGGAGTTCGAGCTGCTGCCGGGGGTCGCCGAAACGATTGCCGGATGGAACCGGTTGGGACGCAGAGTGATCGTTGTGTCCAACCAACGCGGTGTGGCGCTGGGCGTGATGACCGAGGCTGAACTGCAGGGCATTCACGACCGTTTGCGCGCCGAGCTTGCCCGGGACGGGGCGAGGCTGGACGCGATCTACTATTGTCCGCATCACCGGGACGAGTGCGAGTGCCGCAAGCCACGCACGGGAATGATTGAAGCGGCGTTTCGGGATTTTTCGGGGGCTGGGCCGGAGAACTCGGTCTTGATTGGGGACTCGCTCTCGGATATGGAATGCGGGCGCGCCGTTGGGATGGCCACGATCTTCATCGCGAGAGATGAAGATTACGACAGGGCGGCGATCACTGCGCGTGAGCTAGGGGCGAGGGCTGTGGTTTCGTCGCTGGCGGCCGCGAGTCTGCTTCTGGTTGAGGCGGGCCGCTAGACCGCGGTGATGGGACAGCGGGCGATGAATGTTGTCTGGGTTGCGGGCGGTGCCGATCTGCTCACGGGCACCATCCCATGCCGAGAGAGGCGGTGCACCTGGTAGCCGTGTCCGAAGAGTAGATCGAGAATTTCCGCCACGCTCCCTCCGAGTTTGCTCGCCAGTTCCTCTGTAGCCTCAATCGCCAAGGCCGGATGGAATCTTTCGAGAATCGCGTTTGCGCCCCGAAGCACCAAAAAGTCTGCGCCTTCGACGTCGGTCTTAATGAAGTCAACCCGTGTCAGATCGCTCAAGGCGGTATCGAGGGTCTCGAGCGGGACTTTGATCTCCCTTCCTGGCCCGCGACGGAAGAAGGCGCTCTGTCCGCAGGAGTTGTTTTTCCCAACGTCCTCATAGAGGAAGAAGGAGGCCTCTCCCGCGTGGTCGGAGACGGCGCATTCGCGCACGGTAATGTTCCCGAATTCGTTCAGCGCGATGTTGCGCCGCAGCGCCGCACAGACGGCTGGCGAAGCCTCGAAGGAATAGCAGGTAGCGCCGAGGCTGGCGGCGAGGAGCGTGAAGGTGCCGATGTTCGCGCCGACATCCACCATGACAGAGCCGGGGCGGATGATCGATTCAATGAACCGGGTCAGTTCCCTCTCGTAATAGCCGTAGTAATAGAGCTGGCTCTGGAGATTTTCGGCAAGATCGAGCTCCATCAGAAAGCGCCCGGCCACTTGAGAAACCACCTTCGCAGGCGGGTCGATCTGTCGCATCGCCTGGACCAGATGATATTTTCCCTTGTCCAGCGGAAATCGGCGAACGTAGGTGCGAGCAATGGAACTTAGGAGTCCAGGCATCGATTTTCTTCAAGAACACTATCATCCCCGGGCCGTGGATTCAACCGCGAGCGGCCTGCGGTAGTGGTCAAGTTTGCCGGATTCACAAAACGCTGCGCGTGACGCCAGCGATGGAAGCTGGACTCTCCAATCACGTTTGGTCTATCGAAGAGCTGGTTGGCCTGCTAGGTTAAGGGAATCCCAAGCCTGATCTTCATTGCAGGAAGTGAAACCTGTAATGCATCGGCCAAACTCTCGGGATCGCGCCTTCCCGAGTGCATCAGCGCTGAAATTAGTTTATACGGCATCAAGATATCCGCTGCCAACCTATTCGCCTCAGTCTCTTCGCGGCTGCTCAATCCGCTGCGATATAGGGTGTCGTCAACAATCTCACCGTTCTCGATTTTATTTCTATGCAAAATAAAGTGCGCAATCTCGTGCGCAACTGTAAACCGCTTTCGCAAGGTTGGCTCTTCAGCATTCACGCCAATGCTAAATCCACTCCATCCACCATTCAACGGGTCAATAAAGAGCTTTCCAGATACTGTCGGGGGCAGAGAGTGCATTGCCCATACCTTTATACCCAAATCGCTGGCGACGGCCACTACGTTAACAGGAGCCTTTGCCTGATTCTTGGCGATGATCTGTCCAGGCGTAAGACTCCCTGAGGGAGTCTGAATTTCTCTTTCCATCATTGTTGGAGTCATTTTATCGGCTCCTCTCCCGGATACGATTCGAGCGGTTGTTGTTCGCTAGCCACAGTAGGGGCGTTCGCCGTTGTGTCATTGTCACCTGATTTGGATGCTTTTTCAACAGAAACGGAATCACCGCTCGTTACCAGTTGAGATTGAAGCTGTTCCAAAGCGTCAGCGCGGGCTTTCAGGGATTGAAAAAGTGTAATGACCTCGGTGGCCGCAGGGTATGCCTTGAGCCTTTCCGTTATTGCTTCCTCAACTCGACTCGAAGCCCTCTCTCTGACGTATTCTCGGAGTCCTGCATATCCCCATATAGCTAAGACCCCTATACCGATGGCCAATGCGGTGAGGAGCGCAGAAAGCGCGGCCAACACAATCGTCAGCGTCGCTACCGGGTCGATTCCTGCCACAATAAGCGCCATAATAGAAAACCGTTGGCAATCATATCAACTTTTCAAACTTGACCACTACCCGGCCTGCCAAGGAATCCGGGCTCAGGCAAGCGGTAACTGGTGTTTGTCGGACTCCGTCAGCCTGCGGTTGTAATCCGGGTGGTTCATGCGGTGGTAGGCATAAATCTGTTGATGCCAGGCTTCGGGAGGCGTGCCCTTGAAGCTGTAGGCGGGGGAGAGATGGTCGTTCTGAAGGGCGCGGCGGGAATCGAGATTGAATTGCCGGATCGCCTCTCGCTCGCCGAGTCTGCCAGTAGTGGCCTGCTCGCCATAACCGCAGATGTCGTCGAAATAGCACCAAACACGCGGGAGCGTGTTTGTCTTTTCAAGAAGAGCGAAAGCACTGAGAGTGGACGAATACATGTCGAGGTCGAAGAGAACCGTTCCCAGGGGAGCATCGGGTCGAGGCCCCCATTGAGCGATGGTTGCGCGCACGTCACCGAGAATCAGCTCCGCCTGGCCAGCTATGCGGCGCTCCAACGCGGGACGATCCATTTCAAAAGAGCCTGCAGGCCAGCAATACAAAAGGTCGCGCGGGTCGTCGCTTGCAGGCAGACCGGTTCCGGAGTCGAAACCCACAACCACCAGTTCAATCCCGAGGTCGCGTTCAATTTCTTTGCGGTGTTGGAGGATGCAGACTAGTCCGTTGCCGCCAGCCACTCCGAGTTCCACCACCGTCATGGCCTTGTGGCCGAGTGCGCGGGCCTCGACTGCAGCGTGGTACAGGCACCACCCATAGTGGGGCCGGTTCACCGCTCCGGCGTGTAATCGGGTGCGGTAGGAGCCGATAGGCCAGCGCGTGAGCAGGCGGCGAAGGATGATCGTGCGCAGCGGAACGGGCCGAGTGGCGATATCGACGACGCGATCAGTGATTGGCATAAAGGTGGTCACGAGGATTCTGCGTGCTCTTAACGCAAGAGAGTAAGGCGATCCAGGTTGAAGCGAAGACGCAGTCGTTATCGTAGCTGTAGTCGTCCCCATTTTCGCACAGTAGCCGACTGAGTCATCTAACTTCCTGGCCGTATTTGGAATGCGCCCGCGTCGAGTTGAGCGAGTACCGCGGTCAGTGCTTCTTCGACGGTGATGGAGAGAATGCACTTCTTCTTTTGTTCAATGCAGGTCTCGAGTCTGCATCCAGCGCAGTCGGTCTGATGATAGATCACGCGATGGCGGCTGCCGTAGGGGAACCAGACGCGAGGGAGATTGCGGGCACCGAAGATCGCGACACAGGGGACGCCCGTAGCGGCGGCGAGGTGCATCGGCCCGCTGTCATGTCCTAAGAACAGCGCGGCGGAACGCATGACAGCCGCGCTCTCGCGGGGGCTGATCGATCCACAAAGATTGAGGCTGCGTCCTCGCCACGCCATCGCCACGCGATCGCTGAGCGCGGCCTCTTCCGAGGCTCCAATGAGCAACAATTTGTGATCAGGTAAATGGGACGCCAATCGGGCCAGCAGCGCAGTCCAATTTTCTTCTTCCCAATCATTGGCCTGCAACTTTGTCCCTATCCCGACCGCGAGCAAGGGGCCGGTTCCGAGGCTCGCGACGAGTTTGTCCGCGCGGCTGAGTTCAGCCGGGGTCAGACGAAGGTCCCAGTTGGAGGGATCGTCGAGTTGGATCAAGCCCAGGCTACGAATGGATTGGGCGAGCCGCGCCGCCTCCGGCTCAAGGTCGTCGCTCCCTGGCAATTGCCTGCGCAGACAGTCTTGCTTCGATTCGGGAAAACCGATCAGTTCGGGGATGCCGCAGAGCCTGAAGAATAGTTTGTCTCGCTGTGCCGTTCGGTAGCCGCGAAGCGAGGACAGATAGATCAGGGCCTGCGGCCGGAAGTTTCGGATCGCCGCGCGAACAGCGAGGACTTCTCGCGGCTTGCGCATGCCCACCGGATAGTCGATGTAGTCATGAATCAGTCCCGAATCGCCGAGGATCGCAGCCGCCGCCGGCGCTTTGGCGTGGACCGGAATGTTGGTGAGCAGGCGGCGTTCCGCGGTGGGGAAGGTCCGTGCAATGTGGTGGAGGCAGGGAAGCGCGACCACGGTGTCTCCGAGGCTTCCGAGGCGGTAGATCAGGACTCGCTGGACTTGGGTCCAGCGAAGCAAATTGGCAGGGGGTTGAGACAATGTCTTTCACCTATTGCTTGGTGCGTGGAGCAACCGAGGCCATCCTCGTCCCGTTGGCCGACCTTCCACCGTGATTTCCCCTAGAGCAGAAGTACAGTTACTTTAATGCAAAGCGCCCCGCTCGGCGGGCCTTCTCCCTCAGGGAAAAGCCTGCCGGACAGTATCCGGCACGTGACACCGACTGTACTTCTGCTCTAATCGGGCGATCGCAGGCGAAAGGACGGCAGCCTTACCAACACATACAGGATGATCAACAACAGGATTGTGCTCCGGATCTGGAGAAAGTAGCCGACGGGCGAAACTTCAGTTAGCAGCGCCTGTTGGACATAGGCCAACGCAACAATGACCGCCAAATTGGTGGGCACCGCAATCTGGACCCATTCCAAAAAGATCCGCAGCATGAAACAAAGTAGGATGGGGTAGAGGAGGACGCCGATGAAACCGAAGTCGGCGGCGCCGGCGGTGAGTAGCGAGTTGGCCTCGTCTTTGTAAGAGAAACCCCATTGCATGTTCGCCAGAATTTCCTCGCCGTAAGGCGTGATTCCGAATTTGTTGCCCGAGATGACCGAGGGGACCGTCAATTGAAGGTTGTAAAGCATGTCCTTGCCCAGCAAGGGCGTGGAACGCTGGCTGGCATCGAGCAGGTCGGAGAAGAAGCCGATCGTAAAGGTACGCTTCGAAGCATCGGTCCCCAGCATCTGGAGAAGCTCGAAGGGGCCCTCCTTGTGGACCAATTCATACGCACTCTCGAGGCGAGCGCTAATCGGAATCTTGCCCTTGCCTTTCAGCTCATACCCGGCGACGCGCAGGTACAGGAAGGTCACCGACGCCGTGATGATGAGGACAGCGCCGACTATGCCGATAAGCAACTTCTTGTACATGGGCAAGCGAAGGCGGTACTTCCCCAAGCGAGTGCCAATCATGGCGAGAATCATCGCAAAGGCAAACGGCCTGCGCCCGAAGGGCACCATGGCGATGGCTTGGATCACAGCGAGGCTGGCGACCGCCCAGCGGGTGAGACCGGCGGTATTCAGGGCGGCGCAGACCGAATACGCAAAGGCAGGGAAATACCACCACAGGATGAGCGCAGTCAAAGGATCGATATGTCCGAACTCGTCGACCGCAATTCCCATAAATCCGACTTTTCCCAATGCATAGGCGGCCACGATGAGCAGAGTGGTGAAGACTACGAGGGGGAGTGTGCCGGAGCCGAAGCTAAGGTAAAACTCCCTGCCGAAAATGGGGCGTTCGTAGAGTTGCCCGATGACAAAGAGCACGCCGGCCGTGATCATACAGGCGGCAATTGCATGCCCCAGCGCAGTGGGGTCGCGGGCAAAGCTTTCGGCCAGCGTCAAGCCGCCCCGCTGCATGGTGAGCCAACTGTTGAACGAGCCCAGGTTATAACCCAGCAGGATGCTCATGCCGCATATGGTGGTCAACCTGAGCGGAGCGAAGCGAAACACGATATCGACCAGGACATACAGACCGACCACCGACCCGACCAGCGCGCCTACTACAAACATCGCATTGGTGGGGAGGGCCCAAACGGCTGCGCCGCACATCCCAAGGACGAACGGAAGGTGCAGCAGGTAGGTCTGGCTTTGGGGCGCGTAGTCCGACCCGAAGGCGCGGCCGCGCTCCTGCGCAGAGGGATGATAGGTCTGCGGCCTAACGCGCGCTGGGAGAGTTGACATAGACGTCAGGCGGGCCGGTTCGTGCTTCAGCTGCTAGTTTAACGTGCAATGCGCCGGTTTCGGACGCCTCGTCCGATGCGATAACGGGATAAGGTTCGCCTGAAGGTGTCAGGGCGGCATTCAGTATGGCCTCAATGACCGCCATGTTTCGCCATGGGTTCTTGAGAAACCGCTGCCTTCCGGCGGCGGCGATCGCATCACGCCGTGGAGCATCGGCGAGCAAAGCAAAGCATTTGGCGGCGCATTCCTCCGGAGTATCCCAAAAGACTGCTTCGCGGTCTTCCTCGTACAAGGCGAGATGTTCGGTTGTTCTCTCGGCACACAGGAGGCCGCCCAGCGAGGGTATCTCCATGCTGCGTGTAGTGTGCTGGTCGCGATTGCCCTTGGAGAGCAGCCCGAGACAGAGCTTGGCCGAACCGATCGCCCTGGCATAGTCCTCGGCGCTATCGGTGTTGGCGGAGCGCCAGTAGGGTCGGAGCAGAGGCCATTGCGGCAGACTCTGGTAACGGTATCCGTAAATGGCGATCGGCACGCCGAGGCTGGCCAACTCGGCGAGAAACGGGCCGCGTTCGGGGAAGGCAGTGCCGACAAACACGATCTCGGACTCCCACTGCCGTCGTTCGTCATCCGTAAGTTGGCGCGGAGCGTGGGCAACTTCATCAGCGGACATGAAGACGCGCATAACTTTGCGAGCGCCGTGATCGTACGCCTCCTGAACATTGCAGGCGCGGACCACGACGAGCAGATCGTAGCTGGGAAGCGCATTGAACAATTGCCGCCAACGCATCTTGTCTCGTCCGCCGAAGGGATCATCGATGGTGTAGCAGAGCACTCGAGGAATACGCGCTTTTAGATCTCGCACTAATCCCGGGCTGATTAGACTACCGTCCTCTACCCAAACCAAGTCAAAGGATGTCTGATCAGTATCGGCCCGACCGAGGGATTGCAATACACGGCGTCGAACAATCTCAGCCAGTCCCAGGGAACCAGTCCGCCATTGCCACAGGCTGACGGCCCGGTTCCAAGGCAACAGCGCGTAGGGATCAATCTGCGCGACCTGGTGGCCGAGGCGAACCAACGCATCTTTGCGCTGCTTCGACGTGCCCGAATTCCGACCCAGGTAGAGGACTTTCAAACGGGAACTCCATGGCGGTCGATTTGGCCGAGGCCCGTTGGACGACTCTTTCCTCTCGCAACGGACTGGCCAGAACCATCCCTTCGGTCTACATCCAGGTGGGAGGCTCTAGCGGTTGTAGATGGCCAGACCGGTGGTGATGGCGATCGCGGCTTCAATTCCACGATATCCGAAGGTCTTGAGCTGGCTGGATGGCACCCAGATAATGTCGCCGTCCCTGAGCGGCAGATCGGCCTGCTCACCCTTCAGCAATTTGGCGATATCCATTACGTATTCCTGGCGGCCGCCGTTGACTTTGCGAATCAGCCGGGTCTTGCTGAGCGAGGCGGTCCGGTTGGGTCCGCCGGCGAGAGAGAGAGCCTGGGCGGTCGATAGGGGATCGTTGTTGTCCACGAGGAAGCCCCCAGCTTTGGCGACGTCGCCGACGATGTAAACCACTCCCGCCTTGGCGACGACGATGGTATCGCCGGGAAAGATCTCCGGGTTCTGCTGGGCGCCGAGGTGGTTGGGAGTCGCTTGCAATCTAATGTTCTGGGGATGATCGGGATCGTCGCGATGGATGATCGAAACGGTCTTGCCGGCGGTGGCGGAAAGACCACCAGCGATCGCCAACATGTCGAGCATGCGGCGCTTACCGAGGGTGGGATAGATGCCGGGCTGGCGCACTTCACCGGAGACGGTGGCGCCCTGCGAGGCGTATTCGGTGATGAAGACGGTTACGTGGGGTTCGAGCAAGAGATTCCGGCGGCGAAGCTCGTCCTCGATGGCGCGCGCCGCTTGATCGGCGTTGAGGCCGCTGAGCTCGATCCGTCCAATCACCGGAAGATTGGCAAAACCGTCCTGGGTCACGCGGACGTGGGTGGAAAGCTCGGGCGTATCGAAGACCTCGATGTCGAGCAGATCACCCGGGCCGATGTCGATCGCCGGCGAGTTGGCCATCGAGGAACCCTGGGTGCGACGGGTCTGAGATTGATCTTCGGCCGGCGTGGAGGTCGTGCCGGGGGCTTCCTGGGCAAAGCACGGCAGAGCCAGGAGAACTATAGAGAGCATGCCGCAGATCAGCGTTAGTAAGAATGTGCTGGCGGACATGCAGCCACCGGGGCGCGGAAGCCGCGACGACATGCGGCTACTCCTCATTTTCGCGGACCCCGTAGCCGCCGCCGTAGTTCTCCGCGTAGTCGTAGTCATAGTTTTTGGAATAGGTGTAGTAGTTCTCGAGCCGGAGATCGACGTCGTTGACGACAATGCCGATGACTCTGGCCTGGGCGCGGCGCAGCAGGGAGCGAATGCGCATCAGCGCTTTTCTGCGAGTGGTCGCGGAGCGCACCACGATGACGGTGGAATCGGCGAGTGGCGCTACGCTGAGCGAGTCAGCGACGGGCAACACCGGGGCGGAGTCCAGAATGACGTGGTCATACTCAAGCTTCCACTGCTCGATCAGGGATTCCAGGTAGTGAGAAGCCAGGAGCTCTCCGGGATTAGGGGCAATGGGGCCGCGCGGCAGCACGAAGAGATTGGGCAGATCGGGCAGGGGCCGCTGATAGGCACTTGCGCCAGATTCGCGGACGAGCACCGAGGACAGTCCTTCGCGATTGGGGATGCGGAATTTCAGGTGCAGGGTGCCGCGGCGAAGGTCGGTGTTGACCAACAGGACACGGGCGTCGCGGCGGGCGAAAGAGACGGCGAGATTGGCGGCGATCGTCGACTTGCCCTCGGCGGCGAGGCTGCTGGTGATCAACACTACGCGGCCCTGGTGATCGACGGACGAGAGCAGGATGGAGGAGCGTAGCGTCCTGAAGGCCTCGGCGCTGATCGATTGCGGGGTCAGGTAGGAGACCAGATCGGGCGCGAAGTTGGAATCCGGATCCACGACCGGGGCCGGCGCCTGATGCCCATAGTTCGCCTTGGCCGACTTACCAGCTCCGCTGAATCGCGGAACCACTGCAAGCGCGGGTAAACCGGAGATCGACTCCGCGTCTTCCGAGGTCCGGATGGTGTCGTCCATGGTCTCGAGGAAGATGGCGACGGAGATACCCAGGAAGAGGCCAATCAGCGCGCCGAAGCCGTAGTTGGTTCTCTTCAGCGGGGCGACTGGAAAGGCAGGGACCTCAGCCTTGTTGACAATGTTGACATTGTTGGAATTCAGCCCCGCGGTGACGCTGGCTTCTTTCAATTTCATCTGCAGGGCGTCGTACAGCTCCTCGGTCGACTCGGCTTCGTGCTTCAAAATTTCGTAGTCGGCGGAGGAGTCGCTGACGCGAAAAGCCTGCTGCTTGACCTGTTCGAGGCGTTCCTGCAGAAGCTTCTGGGTGTTGACGGCGGCGTTGTATTCCTCTTCGAAGCGTTTGAGCAGGTTGTTGATTTCGTCGTCGATGTCGTTCTGGACGCCAGCCAGCTGCTTGTTCACTTCGCGCACCCGAGGATAGTCGGAGCCGTACTTGGACTTGAGGTCGGCGGCCTGCACCATCAGCTCGGCCTGCTGCGACCGCAGAGTCATGAGCGTGGTGGTCGGCGCCACCGAGACGAGCAACTCAGGGTTTCGCGTCTGGGCCAGGTGGTAACGCGCCTCTTTGACGATGCGGTCGGCTTCAGCCTGCAGGAGTTGTTCGTTGACGAGCCGGAGGCTGTCCGTAACCAGGTTACCGCCCTCGGTGTCGATACCGATCAGATTGTTGTCCCGCTGAAATTGCGCGACCTTGCGCTGCGCCTCAGCGGAATGCGCTTTTAACTCGCTGAGCTCGCCGGAAAGCCAGTTGGATATGCGCAGCGTGCCCTCATAGCGGGAACGCAGGTCCAATTCCAGATACTGGTCCACGATCGCCTGGGCGATCACGCTGGCCTGCACAGGGTCGGGGTCCCGGTAGTGAATTTCAACCAGGTCGGTGTTAGGAATCGACATGACCTGCAGGTTTGACCGGAGCTTGCTCAAGAGCGTGACACGCTCGGCGGGGGTCAGCGGTTTCCCCGGGACGTAAGGTGAAGTCTTGAAGACCTCGGAAAACGGCTTTTTTGTGTAGAGATTTTGCGATTCGATGACCGCGTAAATGACGGAGTCGCTTTGCAGAATGCGGACCTGAGTGAGCAGCCGGTTGGACGTGTCCGCACCCATCTTGTTATCCATGAGGTCGGAGATCCCGATATTGGTCGATTGATTGGGATTGATATCCACCCGGGCGACCGACTCATAGACCGGCACGGTGAGGGCTGTGACGATCGCGGCCACGACGACGGCGAGTACAAAACAGGCCAGGATTACCCACCGGCGCTTGATCAGTATCTTGCGGAAGTCCGATGGCGACAGAATGAATTCCTGACGCTCGGAGTGTTCCGGCTGACTGGGTAGATGAGCGTCCTGCTGCCGTTCGGATGCTACTTCTGGCGCTTGCATCCCGCAGGCTCCTTCACAATCGTCATTAGGCGGTTCTTGTGCTTTCCAGGCTTGGCGAAATACCACCGAAAGCGACCTCGGCCGCGCTGTCGCCAAACGCCGAAACCGCTGGCTGGGGTCCGCTCCAAAGCCATCTTCACTTTGTCGAACTGATCTAACGTGAGGCTAACACACCATCATCATATTCCTCGGGTTGGGAATCGTAACTCACATCTCCCCTTTTGGGTTGCGACAGAGGGTAAATCGGTCTGATCTGGATTTGGAAATGGACTTCTCCCGCGATGTACGATTAATTCGGTCGGATTTACGATATATTCATGATAGCGGCCCGAAATTCGGAGAAACGGGATTCGAGCGGAGCGGGTAAGTTGATGGCCTTGAGCGAATTAGGTATCGGTCAGGACGCAGTGGTGTCCAGACTCGAGCTGCCCGAGGAAGTGCAGCATCACTTAATGCACATGGGTTTTATTCCCGAGGCCAGAGTCACGGTATTGCGCCGTGCGCCTGCCGGCGACCCTACGGTCTATGCGATCGACGGTCTGGAAATCGCGCTGCGCCGGGACACGGCAAGAGCGATTCGGGTGCGCCGGTCTGACGAAGTAGCGGCTGCGGCCGGGAAAGAGGGCAGGCGATGAGTTGCTGCACCCCAGTCACGGTCGAGCTTCCAACTGGGCCGCGCACGCCGGGGAAGATTCGCACAGTGGCGCTGGTTGGGCCGCCAAACTCGGGAAAGTCGACACTCTTTAACCGGCTCACCGGGCTGCGGCAAAAGGTTGCCAACTATCCGGGCGTGACTGTCGAGCAGCGCATCGGCAAGCTGAGCGGAATCGGGCGCAGCGACCTGGTGCTGATCGATCTTCCTGGAATCTATAGCCTCGCTACCTACTCGGAAGACGCGCGCGTCGCAGTCGACGTGCTACATGGCGCGATGCCGGGCACGCCGGCGCCGGATGCGGTCCTGCTGGTTCTCGACTCTATGCACTTGAGCCGCCAGCTGATGCTGGCCGGGCCGGTGCTGGAACTGGGTCTGCCGACGCTCATCCTGCTGAATATGAGCGATGTGATGGAGGCGCGCAGCGGCGAGGTCGATTCGCTTGCCCTTGCTCAGGAACTGGGTGCTCCAGTGGCTAAGATCAGCGCTACCCGCGGCACCGGGCTCGACGCGGTGGGGAACTTCCTGGCGCGGAAGAATGCCGAAATTCAGAGACCGTTGCAGCTGCCGATTATGGGCAACGCCGCCTCGTACCGGCAATGGGCGACCGGCGTCAGCACCCGTACCAAATATAAGGCGCCGCTCTCTTCAGAGACGACTCGCAAATTGGATCGGGTGCTGTTGCACAGGATTTGGGGACCGCTGCTGTTTCTGGCCGTGGTGGTGACGCTGTTCCAGGCGGTGTTTACGCTTGGCCAGCCGCTGAGCGATGGCTTTCAGGCAATTCTGGATGGAGCGGGGATACGTGCAGGCGCTCTGCTTCCTTCGGGCTGGATACAGTCGCTGTTGATCGAAGGCGTTTGGAAAGGTGTTTCCGCGATTCTTGTTTTCCTTCCGCAAATCCTTCTGCTTTTTCTGTTTATCGGAGTATTGGAGGATTCCGGCTACCTGGCCCGCGCCGCGCTGATTGCCGACCGGGTGATGCGATCGATCGGGTTGAATGGGAAAGCTTTCATCCCGCTGTTGTCGGCCTACGCCTGCGCGGTGCCGGCGATCATGTTAACACGCACGATCGAGAATAAGCGCGACCGGATAGCAACCATTCTGGTGACACCGTTCATGACCTGCTCGGCGCGGATTCCGATCTATCTGCTGATCATCGCGGCGTTTATTCCGAATCGCCCGTTGCTGGGCGCATTTTTGGGGATGCGCGCGGCGGTGATGCTGGGCTTGTATCTGCTAGGTTTCGTGGCGGCGCTGGTGACGGCTCGGCTGCTTAAGTCTTCGATTTTAAAGGCATCGTCGGCACCGTTCATTTTGGAGCTGCCACAATACCGGCTGCCAACGATGCGTTCGTTGGGGCTTCGTTTGCTGGATCGCGCCAAGGTCTTTGTGAAGCAGGCGGGGACGGTGATCCTGGCGGTGACGCTGGTGCTCTGGCTGCTGAGCCATATTCCGACGCATGGCGGTTCGTTCCCGCAGCTGGCGGACAGTTTTATCGGCAAGTTGGGGCAGTTTATCGAGCCCGTGATTCGGCCGCTCGGATTCAACTGGAAGATTGGCATCGGCTTGCTGACTTCGGTGCTGGCACGGGAAGTGATAGTAGGCACGCTGGGGACGCTATATGGGGGCGATCCGGCGACGCAGAGCATGACGCTGCAGGCTGCGCTCCGGCACGATCTGCACCTGGGCGGCGCGATTGCGCTGGTGGTTTATTTCGCGCTGGCGATGCAGTGCACTTCGACGCTGGCGGTGGTGAAGCGGGAGACGAATAGCTGGAAGTGGCCGGCGGTGCAGTTTGTGTATATGACGGTGCTGGCATATGTGGCGGCGCTGGCGGCGAACCAGGTGATTATGCGGTTTTTCTAGGACGAGCGCGAGCCGCGTTCTTCGAGGCGAACGATGCGTTGGCCATGGTCGCCTATCATATTTAGAAGGCCATAATATTCGTCGTTCATCTGCTTCCGCAGAGCGCGTTGCTCATCCTCAATGCGCTCCATGCGACGTTCCAGCCGGTCGGTTCCACGCTGACCTAGCAAGATTCCCAGCAGCACCGTGAAAGTGGGCACCGAAAAGACCGTCAGCAATTGCCAGACTGGAAGCCCGTTCATACTTCCCAATCATAGACGAATGCCGCTGCATTCCTCGGGGAATTTAGCGGAACTCTTCACCTTGCGTTCCCAAACCCGGAAAATAACCAAGTAAACTTAATAGAGACAATCATGATTTCAGTAAGCAATGTGAGCATGCGGTATGGGGCGAAGGTCTTGTTTGACGACGTCTCGATCAATTTCATTTCCGGCCGCCGTTATGGCTTGACCGGACCGAACGGCTCTGGGAAGTTGACGTTTATGAAGGTCCTGACCGGAGAACTCGACGCGCAGAAGGGCGACGTTGTGCGCCCGAAAAAGATGGGTGTGCTACGCCAGGACCAGTTTGCCTTTGACGCCTTTCGGGTGATCGATACCGTGATCATGGGCAACAAAGGCCTTTGGTCGGCTCTGGAAGAGCGGGACAAGATTTATGAGAAGTCCGAGCTGACCGACGAAAATGGCATGAGGCTGGGCGAACTCGAAGGGATTGTCGGCGAGGAAGATGGCTACACCGCGGAGAGCGACGCGGCGATCCTGCTGCAGGGGCTGGATATTCCGGACGAGATCCACGACCGCAAGATGGGCGAATTGCAGGGCGGGCAAAAGGTTCGCGTACTGCTGGCGCAGGCGCTATTCGGCAAGCCGCAGGCTCTGCTGCTGGACGAGCCTACGAACTATCTTGACTTGGACTCGATCCACTGGCTGCAGGATTTTCTGGTCAACTTCGAAGGCACGCTGATCACGATCTCGCACGACCGGCATTTTCTCAACAGCGTCTGCACCCACATTGCCGACATCGATTACGAGACGATCATCACCTACACGGGCGGCTATGACGATATGGTGATGGCGAAGACGCAGATTCGTTCGCGGCTGGAGTCGCAGAACGAACAGCGCGAGAAAAAAATCGCGCAACTCAACGAGTTCATCGCGCGCTTCTCCGCCGGCACGCGTTCGAGCCAGGTCACGAGCCGCAAGAAGGAAGTCGAGCGGCTGCAGACGACCGAGCTGGCACGATCGAATATCGCGCGCCCTTATATTCGCTTCGATATGCTGCGGCCCTCGGGCAAACACATCCTGGAGATTGAAAAGCTCGACAAGAGCTATGGTGATCTTGAGGTGATCAAGGATTTCAGCGCGAGTGTGCAGCGCGGTGAGAAGATCGCGCTGATGGGGCGCAACGGGTTGGGAAAGACCACCTTGCTGAAGTCTCTGCTGGTGGGCGACAAAGGGATCGACAAGGAGATGCGCAGCGAGTTGCACGACGCCGAGTTCAGCAACGACAGTGGCACGGTGAAGTGGGGACATGAGGCGCAGATTGGCTACTTCCCGCAAGATGTCTCGAATGTAATTGAAAACGGAATGACAGTTGCCGACTGGCTCTACCAGTTTGATCCCAAGGCGACGAAGGAAGATATTCGCGGCATTCTTGGGCAGATGCTTTTCCGTGGCGAGGAAGGTTTGAAGAAGACCGATGCACTCTCGGGCGGTGAAGCGGCTCGGCTGCTCTTCTGCAAGCTGATGCTGCTGAAGCGTAACATCCTGATCTTCGACGAGCCGACCAACCATCTTGATCTTGAGTCGATCAATGCGTTAAATGTGGCGATCCAGAAGTATGAGGGCACCGTGCTATTGGTGACTCATGATCATGACCTGATCGATGAGGTTGCGACGCGGATCTGGCATTTTGATCACGGTGTTATTGAAGACTTCAAGGGGCCTTACGAGGAGTATGTGGCGGCTACGTCGGCGAGTGCTCGCTAGGAATGCCAGCCGCAACTCCAATCTTGAATGCACAAAGCCTCGCGAAGTCCTTCGGCGCGACCACGCTGTTTCGTGACATCTCATTCACTGTGAACGAGGGCGATCGCATTGGCCTGATAGGGCCGAATGGATCGGGGAAGTCAACTCTGTTGCGGATTCTTGCGGGCGAGATCGATGCCGATTCGGGTGAGGTCACCTCGCGTAAACGGGCTCGGCTAAGCTATGTCACCCAGGATTCGCAGTTTGAGCCGGGCGATTCGGTGCGGGAGCTAATCCTCAAAGCGCTGAAGCGGAGCGGAGTTTCCGAAGCTGAATGGGAGGGACGGCTGCGGGATACGCTGGGGCGTGCCGGCTTTGACGAATTTGATACCGAGGCGGTTACGTTTTCGGGGGGATGGCGCAAACGGCTGGCGATTGCCGAGGCCTTGGTGCAAAATCCCGACGTACTGCTGCTCGATGAGCCGACGAACCATCTTGATTTAGCCGGCATTGAGTGGTTGGAGTCGCTGCTTGCTGGAGCTTCGTTCGCATGCGTGGTAGTGAGTCATGACCGCTATTTTCTGGAAGGCATTGCGACGGAGGTTTGCGAGTTGAATCGCGCGTATCCCGACGGGGTACTGCGCTTCAGCGGGAACTACAGCAATTTTCTGGAAAAGAAGGAAGCCTACCTTGCCGCGCAAGGCAAACGGCAAGAGGCACTGGAGAATCGTGTCCGTATCGAGAAGGAATGGTTGCGGCGCGGAACGAAGGCGCGGACGACGAAGTCCAAGGCGCGTATCGACAAGGCGAACGAGCTGATCGGCGAGCTGGGCGGGATGCGGACGCGGAGCCAGACAGCGACGGCAGGCATCGACTTCGTCTCCACCGACCGGCAGACGAAACGTCTGGTTGAGTTCATCGACGTGGACTATTCCGTTGAGGGGCGAATGCTGATCAGTGGGTTGAATTTTCCGATTACCGCAGGCATGCGGGTTGGCTTGGTGGGGCCGAATGGGAGCGGAAAAACGACGCTGCTGCGGCTGCTGCGCGGCGAGATTGAGCCGGAGTCGGGCGAGATCAAGAAGGCGAATTTGTTGCGCACGGTTTACTTCGATCAGAACCGCGTGCTCGATGGCAATCAGACGCTGCGGCGCGCCCTGGCGCCGGACAGCGATGCCGTCGTTTATCAGGACCGGGTGATCCATGTAGCTTCGTGGGCTTCGCGGTTTCTGTTTACCGGCGAACAACTCAATCAGCCAGTCGAGCGGCTTTCGGGTGGCGAACGGGCGCGGGTGCTGATCGCCAACCTGATGCTGCAACCCTCTGATCTGCTGCTTCTGGATGAGCCGACCAATGACCTGGATATTCCGACGCTGGAGATTCTTGAAGAGAGCCTGCTGGAGTATCCCGGCGCGCTGATGCTGGTGACTCACGACCGTTTCATGCTCGACCGGGTTTCGACGATTGTGTTGGGACTGGATGGTCTGGGCAATGTCGAGCGGTTCGCGGATTACAGCCAGTGGGAGGAGTGGCAGGCTGAGCAGCTTCGGAATGGAAGTGGCAAGTCGATTACGACTCCTGCCCCTCAGGTTGCGGGTTCGAGTGAGGCAGCTTCCAGCGCGTCGAAGAAGAAGCTTTCGTATCTAGAGGCGCGGGAGTTCTCGACGATTGAGGAGCGGGTTGAGGCTGCTGAGGAAATACTCCAGCGGCGGCGCGAAGATATTGAAGATCCAGCCGTGGCGACCGATGCGGTCCGGTTACAGGTTGCGCTTGCCGCCCTCGATGACGCCCAGGATGCGGTGGATGCGCTCTATGCACGTTGGGCCGAACTTGAGGCGAAGCGAGCCTAAGTTCCGGGAACGAGTCTTCAGTAGTCGGTCATCGGTCCTTAATAGGACCAACTAAGATGACCCAATTCACAACCGACGCGCCGGCTATGGGCTGAAGAGTTTCAGACTCGCCAGTAATCCGGTCTCCAGTTGTTGATGGTTTTCTTGATTGCCTTGGGGTCGAGGTTTTCTTGCAGTATCTTGTCCACCAGAGAGGGAATTTCATCGTCGGCCGCGAAGCGCAGGGCGATTAGTTGTTGTTCACTCAAGTCGTGAATCTTTGCTCTGAGAGGTTCGGGCAGCAGCGCCAGGAGGCGCAGCCGCTCTTCGAGGCGGATGACCCGGTCCTGCACTCTAAGGGAGTAAACGCGCGTCTTGAAGGAAAGCAGAAAGGCAGCCAGAGAAAAGACCGCGAGCCAGATATGCAGCGCGTCAATTCTGTGAAAAAGAAAGACAATGCTGGCGATGAAGCAGCCCAGCAGGACCGGGGCCAGGAAATAATGAAACAGGGGATCTAACTTAGCGTGATTGGCGAGGCTCTGCGGACGTTTTTCGCTCATGGGCTTGCTCCTCCGGCGCGTGACTGGCTGCCGCCGGACAAGGTTGTTATACAGCAAAGACGCGAGTAGCGACGAGACGCTTCTGCCGAAAGCGGAGTTTTTGCTGGCGGTTTGAAGGAATACCAAGTAGACTTCGGCTGTTTCCCATAGCTGCTTGGTTGTTCAACTCAAAAATTCAGGAGCTTTGCAATGCCCCTCTCGAAGAAGTTAGGCGCGGAATTTCTCGGTACCTTTGTACTCGTGTTTGGCGGATGCGGCAGTGCGGTATTGGCAGCGGGTTTTCCTAAGCTCGGGATCGCCTTCGTGGGTGTAGCTCTGGCCTTCGGCCTTACGGTTTTAACCATGGCCTTTGCCGTCGGCCATATATCCGGTGCGCATTTCAATCCAGCTATTACGGTCGGGCTTATGGTCGGCAAACGGTTTCCGCCCGCTGAGGTGCTGCCTTACATCATTGCCCAGGTGGTCGGCGCGATCGTCGCCTCTTTGGTGTTGTATGTGATCGCCAGCGGAGCGTCCACTTTCAGTATCACCGGCGGCTTTGCCTCTAATGGCTACGCAGACCACTCACCGGGCGGATACTCTCTGCTGGCCTGCCTGGTCGCGGAGATTGTTCTGACCGCGATCTTCCTAATCGTTATTATGGGATCGACCGACAAGCGCGGCGTCCCGGCTGGCTTTGCGCCGATCGCGATTGGCTGGGCGCTCACGCTCATCCACCTGATCAGCATTCCGGTCACGAACACCTCGGTCAACCCAGCGCGCAGCACCGGCCCTGCCCTGATTCTGGCCATGTTTGGGGGTGGAAGCTGGGCCCTTGGGCAACTTTGGCTTTTCTGGGTGGCCCCGATTATTGGTGGGGCTTTGGGCGCGGGTTTGTACCTTGCCGTTGCCGGCGATCATGATCCGAAGCTGCCGTAGAGCTTGTAGCGCTTCCGCCAAAGGGTGGATGAAAAAACCATGCCGGAGACTGAAGACGGAGCAGGCAACGACGGCTACTCTTGAACTCGAAACAGTCTCCCAATGCCCCGAGACGCGATGAGCGGTCGGGGCATTCTTTTGTGCGGGGACTTTGCCGCTATGCTGGGCCGGATAGTTGGGCTTGTGCAGAAGCATGGCAGCCGTAGTAAGCTGGCACTGAATTCGTTGGACCTCTTATGGATAAATCTGGCGTAACGCGCCGAAGCTTTGTGAAGTCCGGGATATCGGCCGGTTTGGCGATGTCCGTTGCGGCGGGCGGTGCATCCGCTTCCGCCATGCCAAACCCCGACAGCGATGTTGTCGTGCGCAAAGGGCGCATCAAGCAGTCGGTGTGCCGCTGGTGTTACAAGGACATCAAGCTCGACGATTTGTGCGCCTATTCGGCGAAGATCGGCCTGAAGGGCGTCGATCTTTTGGCGGTAGAGGAGTGGGACGCTCCGCGCAAGGTTGGGCTGATCTGCACGCTGGGCTATGCGGGCGGCGGCACGATTCCGGACGCCTTGAACCGCATCGAGAACCATGCCGCGATCGAAGCCGCGTTCGCAAAAAACATTCCTATCGCGGCAAAGATGGGTGTGCCCAACGTGATTACGTTTTCGGGCAACCGGAAGGGGATGTCTGACGAGGAAGGCGCGGCCAACTGTGTGATCGGCCTGAATAAGCTGAAGAAGATCGCCGAAGACAACAATGTGACGATTGTCATGGAGCTGTTGAACAGCAAGGTGAACCACAAAGACTATATGTGCGACCACACCGCCTGGGGTGTCGGGGTGATGGAGCAGGTCAACTCGCCCAATGTGAAGTTGCTTTACGACATCTACCACATGCAGATCATGGAGGGCGACCTGATCGACACCATCCAGGCCAACCAGAAGTGGATTGGGCATTACCATACGGGCGGGGTTCCCGGGCGGCATGAACTCAACGACAAGCAGGAAGTGCAGTGGGACGGAGTGATGCGCGGGATTGTCGCGACCAATTTCACCGACTACGTTGCGCATGAGTTCTTGCCGACTGGAGATCCGTTGGTCAGCCTTCGGCAGGCGGTCGATCTTTGTGACGTGTAGAGGGGTGACGTTTAGCAGGGTTGTTTCGTGCTCAGATTCCACTTGCCGCAATCGCCATCCAAAACGATGTCGTCCGGTCAGAGCGCGCCTGACTGAGCTTCGAAAACTATGTAGAGGAAGTTAGCGGACTGATGGGCGCTTCAGAGGCCGCCAGGCAGCGCGAGATCGAGATTCAGCGGGCCTATTACGCCGGGACCGCGCATCGCTACGACGATACCCACGTCCACCAGGAAGGCGAGCATGCTCTTGCGCTGCGATTTCTGGTTGCAGCGGTTGAATACTTGGGAATTCATTCGATATTGGACGTGGGCAGCGGCACCGGGCGCGGCCTGCTGGAGTTCGCCAGAGTGATGCCTGGGGTTACCGCGGTGGGCGTCGAGCCATCGGCGGAGCTGCGAGAGATCGGATATTCCAAAGGCCTGTCGCGGAGCCAGCTGATCGATGGCGATGCGATGAATCTGGCGTTCGGTGACGACACCTTCGACCTGGTTTGCGAGTTTGGCGCGTTGCATCATATCCCCGTGCCGTCGAAGGCGGTCGCCGAGATGCTGCGGGTATCGCGGAAGGCGATCTTCATCTCCGACGTGAATAATTTCGGACAGGGCGGCAGACTGTCCCGGATGTTGAAGCAGACGATCAACGCCGTGGGGCTTTGGCCGCTCGCTGACCGGATCAAGACCAAAGGCAAAGGATACGTCATGTCCGAGGGCGATGGGTTGGTGTATTCCTATTCGGTCTTCAACGATTACAAGCAAATCAGAGCGGCGTGCGAGACAGTGCACTTGCTGAATACCACCGATAGCGCACCGAACCTTTACCGCAGCGCCTCGCACATGGCAGTGCTAGGAATCAAACGTCAGGCCCCTGCAAAGAGCTAAACCGCGAGTCTGCGGTCGGTGGTCGGATGTTGTCGCCCTCGTCGTCTATCGACTGTTGGCTAAGATGGGACGCGCGGATTTGTTGAGACCTCTCCGCGGGGCGACCTTGTAAGATAGAGCAAATCCGCAATCCTGCCGGAGGCCGTTTGCTCTACTGGCTGCTCTACCAGAAGCTCTTTCCTTACTTCCGCCCATTCCGCATTTTTCGGTATCTCACGTTTCGCACTGCGTTTGCGACCATTACAGCGTTGCTGATTACGCTGATCATCGGTCCGTATGTGATCGAGAAGCTGCGCGAGTTTCAGATCGGCCAGTATGTTCGCGACGACGGGCCACAGGCGCACCAGAAGAAGGCGGGAACGCCAACCATGGGCGGGGTGCTGATCTGCATTGCGATCGTGTTGCCGACGCTGCTGTGGGCGGACCTGTCGAATCCGTTTGTCTGGCTGGTGATGGCGTCGACGTTGGCTTATGGGGCGATCGGGTTTGCGGACGATTACATCAAGGTCGTCTCTCGCCGGAGCCTGGGGCTGACGGCGCGGGCGAAGATTCTCTTTCAGATATTGGCTGGCGTGGCCATCGCCGTGGCATTGATTGGGTTGCGCGCGCAAGGCCTCTGGTCGAGCCGTCTCACGCTGCCCTTTATCAAGCGCCTGCGGCCCGATCTGGTGTGGCACTCCCTGGGAGCGATTCCACACCTGGGCTTTCTCGCCTTTCTTCCGCTGATTATCTATGTGGTGTTGTTCCTGGTGGCATCGAGCAACGCGGTGAACCTGACCGACGGGCTGGACGGACTAGCGATCGGCTGCACGATCATTGCGGCGGCCGCGCTGACGTTTCTTACCTACGTGATCTCGAATGTGGTTTTCGCCGATTACCTGGATTTTCAGCGGATGCCGCTGGCTGGGGAAGTAACCGTCTTTTGCGGGGCGATGGTGGGCGCGAGTATCGGCTTCCTTTGGTACAACGCACATCCAGCGGAGATTTTCATGGGCGACGTCGGATCGCTGGCGTTGGGTGGGGCGATCGCCACGGTGGCGGTGGTGATTAAGCAGGAGCTGCTGCTGCCGTTTATCGGCGGGGTTTTCGTGCTGGAGGCGCTGTCGGTGATTCTGCAGGTGGGCAGTTACAAACTCCGCAACGGCAAGCGGATTTTCAAGATGGCGCCGCTGCATCACCATTTTGAACTGATCGGCTGGTCGGAGTCGAAGGTGATTGTCCGTTTCTGGATCGCCGCCCTTGTGTTTGCACTCTTTGCACTTACGACGCTGAAACTGCGCTGAGCGCAGATTGTGGGAAGTCCCACACGGTGTTGGCGTGGGAGAATAGGTTCGGGTTGGTGTCTGCAGTGTGTTGTGAGCGGAATCCCACATCTGGAGCGAACAAAAGTCGATCGATGACTCCTGGGTTTGTGACGCGCTCAGATATGGGGCACCCGCAGTGGTTCAACATTGAAGATTGGTTGATATGGAGTTGAAGGGCAAGAAGATTCTGGTGGTGGGGCTGGGGAAGTCCGGTCTGGCGGCGGCGGTGTTCTTGCGGCGGCGCGGCGCGCAGGTGACCGTCTCTGATGTGCGCAGCGCAGAGGCGCTGGCCAGGGAGATTCCCGCACTGCTGGAAGAGGGGATTGCGGTCGAGGCGGGCGGCCATGGGTTGCTGACCTTTCGCCGCCAGGACCTGATTGTGGTGAGTCCCGGCGTGCCGTTGAACACCCCGGAGATCGTCCAGGTGAAAAGCTTTGGACTGCCAGTGATTGGAGAGGTGGAGCTGGCGGCGCGGTATCTGAAGGGCAAGGTGTTGGCGATTACCGGATCGAACGGCAAGACGACGACCACGAGCCTTTGCGGGGAGATGCTGGAAGCTGGCGGATTGCCGGTTGCGGTTGGCGGCAACATTGGCCTGCCGGTCATCGCTCTGGTTGAAGACAGTAAGGAAGATGGCTGGTCGGTTCTGGAGGTTTCGAGCTTTCAGTTGGAGACGACGGAGCGGTTTCGCCCTGAGATAGCGGTGATTTTGAATGTGACTCCGGACCATCTTGACCGGCACATCACTTTTGAGAATTATGTGGCCGCAAAGGAGCGCATCTTCGCGAAGCAGACGGCCGAAGACGCTTTGGTCCTGAACTGGGACGACCCGGTTACGCGGTCGGTGGCGGAGCGCGCGCCGCCACGGGTCTTCTGGTTTAGCCGTAAGGAGCCGGTCGAGCGAGGCGCTTACGTTGTAGATGGCGAGGTTGTCTTCAAGAGCGCTAAGGACGCTGCGGCGGAGCGCATCGTTGCAGTGGAGAAGATTCCACTCAAGGGCAGCCACAATGTCGAGAATGTGCTGGCGGCGGTATGCGCGGCGCGCCTCGCGGGGGTGGAAGCGGCAGCGATTCGCACCGCGGTGGAGAATTTCCACGCGGTCGAGCATCGGCTGGAATATGTCGCCACATTGAACGCGGTCGACTACTACAACGACTCCAAGGCGACCAACGTCGACGCGGCGGCGAAAGCGATCGGCTCGTTCGCCGGCGGCATTCATTTGATCCTGGGCGGCAAGGACAAAAATTCGGACTACACGCAGTTGAGCGCGCTGCTGAAGGAGCGGGTAAAGGCGGTGTACACGATTGGCGCGGCGGCGCAGAAAATTGAGAGCCACATCCGTGGCGACGTGCCGATTGTGAGCGCGGGAACGCTTACCCAGGCAGTCAATCATGCGGCTGATGCGGCGATGCCGGGCGAGATCGTTCTGCTGGCTCCCGCTTGTTCGAGCTTTGACCAGTTTGAGAACTACGAGCATCGTGGCCGAGTGTTCAAGGAACTTGTAATGGCTCGGAAGAGGTTGCCAGAATGGCAAAGCGCGTAGGCGTCGACAAAGTGCTCTTCTGCACCACGCTGATTCTGGTGGTGATCGGACTGGTGATGGTCTTCAGCGCCTCGGCGATAACCGCGCAGGCGACCTCAGGCTCGCCATACAGCTTTCTGATCAAGCAGGCGATCTGGGGCGTGCTGGGGCTTGCGGCGATGACGGTGGTGATGCAGGTGGACTACCGGAAATTCAATCATCCGCGTGTGGTCTTTCCTCTGGTAGCGATTACGGCGCTGCTGTTGCTGGTGGTCTTTGCGATGCCCGTCTCCCATGGAGCGCACCGCTGGATCAAACTAGGACCGTTGTCGCTGCAGCCGTCGGAGATAGCCAAGCCGGTGATCGTGCTCTTCCTGGCGTGGTTTCTGCAGAACAAGCTGCACATGGTGAACGACTTCAGGAGCACACTGATTCCGGCCGCGCTGCCAAGTCTGCTGTTCGTCGGGCTGATTGTGAAGGAGCCCGACCTGGGAACGGCGCTGGTGTGCGCGGGGGTGACGGCGCTGATGCTGTATCTGGCCGGGATGAAGGTCAAATACCTGGTAATGGCCGGGGCGGCGGCGGCGCCGGCGCTGGCATGTATGTTGCTGCTGGTTAAGTTTCGCCGTGACCGAATATTGGCCTTCCTGAACCCCAACGCCGACCCGTTGGGGATTGGTTATCACATGAACCAATCGTTGATTGCGGTGGGGACTGGGGGGCTGTTTGGCCGGGGCTACATGGAGGGGGTACAAAAGCTCTTCTATCTTCCCGAGTCGCATACCGATTACATTTTTGCGAACATCGCCGAGGAGCTGGGGCTAGTTGGCGCGCTGGCGGTGGTGGCGCTGTTTGTCGTGCTCGGTTACCGCGGGTTGCGGGCGGCGATACTGTCGCGTGATCCATTTGCGCGTTTCCTGGCCTTTGGGATTACCACGACCATCCTGATCCAGGCTTTTTTCAATATCAGCGTGGTGCTGGCGCTGGTGCCTACGAAGGGGATTACGCTGCCATTTATTTCTTATGGCGGGACTTCGTTGTTCATTACGCTACTGTCGATTGGCGTGCTGTTGAATATCACGCGGGAGTGCGACTGACAGCCTTGCGAGTGCTGATTGCGGGTGGCGGCACGGGCGGACATGTGATTCCCGCGCTGGCAATTGCGGACGAGCTTCGTGGTCGGTACTCGGCGGAGGTGCGCTTCGTTGGTACGGCGCGGGGTTTCGAGACGCGGCTGGTTCCTGCTGCTGGCTATCAGCTTGAGCTGATCGAGGTTGGCCAGTTGAAGGCCGTGAGCCTGACGACTCGCCTGCGGACGCTGCTTGATCTTCCCTTAGGCATTCGCCGTTGTTTTGAAATCCTCAATAGGTTCCAGCCGGATGTGGTTGTTGGCGTGGGCGGTTACGCCTCAGGACCGGGGATGGTTGCGGCATTATTGAAGCGGATTCCTACGCTGGCCTTTGAGCCGAATGCCGCTCCTGGGCTGGCGAATCGGCTGGTGGGGAAACGTGTGGATGCGGCGGCGGTGAGCTTTGCTCCGGCCTGCGAGTATTTTCGGAATGCTAAGGTGACGGGGATTCCGGTGCGGAAGGAGTTCTTCGCGCTGAAACCGCGCGTGGCAGGTAGCGCACCGCACCTGCTGGTCTTTGGCGGGAGCCAGGGAGCTCTGATCTTCAACACGATGATGCCGCGGATCGCGGCGGCTTTGCTGGAGGCGGTTCCGGGGTTGACGATTCTGCATCAGGCCGGCGCGCGCCATGCGGAGACCACTCAAGCGGCGTATCGAGATTCAGGCGCCGATGCTTCGAGGTGGGAGGTCTCGGCGTTTCTGGACGATATGCCGCGACGGATTGAGGCTGCCGATCTGATGCTGGCACGGAGCGGAGCGAGTACGGTGGCTGAACTGGCGGCTGCGGGCAAGCCAGCGCTGCTGGTGCCGTTTCCTCAGGCGACGGACGATCATCAGCGGAAGAATGCCGAGGTTATGGTGGCCGGCGGGGCGGCTCGGATGCTGATGCAAGCGGAGATGAGCGAGGAGATATTACTTACGATGCTGAAGGATTTGTTGCGCGACGGCGCGGAGTTGGAGCGCATGGGGCTTTGCGCCAAGACGATGGCGAAGCCGGATGCGGCTGCTGACATAGCGGCCATGGTAGTCGGTTTGGCGAAGGGCGACTAGACTCGAATCCACTCAAGTTTGTTTCCGTTATACTCAGAATTCAGCATGAGACCTCCAAGCGCATTCTTTTGGCCGATGATGTTTGTCTGCCTCGGAAGCGCGTTCGCGCAATCGGTCGAAAGGGATCCTGTTGCGATTGTTGAGCTCGGCGGCGCCACGGACTGGAATGTTAAAGGCGGCGCAGCAAGTTTCGGACCCGACTTTGCGGTCGAGGTAACCCCGATCGAGAACTCGCTAGAGCTTGAAGCAGGCACCACGCCGCTTTTCACCTACAGACGCTTGACCGAATGGGACACCGACCTCCTCTTCAAGAAGCCCTGGACCATTTCCAGGAAGGCGGAGTTTATGCTGGGCGCCGGGCCGGAGTGGGTCCACGCGAGAGAGAACGGCACGTCGTCGAACTCGGTCGCCGCGGAGGTCGCGGGAGATTTCATGTTCTGGCCTAATGGACGACACAAGTTCGGCTGGTATCTGGAACCCGCCTACGATTACGATTTCGGTCGCGGGCATGAGCAATCGATCGGGATGAGCGCAGGCCTGCTGATCGCGGTCCCGTAGGTCCCTAAATGGCAATCCCGCCTGTTACTGCGGCGGTGTCGTGCTTTGCGGCACCGCCGGTGGTGGAGGCGGCGGGGCATTAGGGTTGACCTGAGCGATGAACTCGATATCGAAGATCAGGTCGGCTTTGGGCGGGATCGGGCCGCGTCCCGCCGCTCCGTAGGCGAGCTGCCAGGGGATGAAGAGACGGCGCTTGCCGCCGACGCGCATACCGTCGAAGCCCTCGTCCCATCCGGTGATGACGCCATGCCTGCCCTGGAAGAATTCAAAGGGCTGTCCGCGATCGACCGAGGAGTCGAATTTGGTGCCGTCGTGCAGCCATCCGGTGTAGTGGACGGTGTATTTGATTCCCGGCTTGGCCAGGTCGCCAGTGCCTAGTTTTATGTCGATGTACTTCAGGGCAAATGCTGTTTTGAGAATGCCTTTGACCGCCGGGATGTTTGGCGGAAGCTTCATGGCCGTAGATGCCGCAGTGGTGCCTGCGGATGGCTTGTGTGCCGCTGGCTTAGGTGTGGCTGACGGCGTTGATGACGTCTGGGCGTAGAGCGAGGTGGAGGCCAGAGCGGCCACGAGCAGGGCGGACGAGAGATAGACAGGGATGTTTTTCATGATCGAAAAGCGATGTTAGCACGAAGCTCTTCGGGAACGAACCCAGCAGCGCCGGCGGTGGAATACGATTGTCGGGATGCCGAGTCTAAGCTGTAAGTAACGAATGAGAATCTGGATAGTTCAAATACTGCTCGCTTCTGTAGCCTCGTTTCCGGTGGTCGCCGGAGCGCAGAGCTCGGTTGGAGCGGGCATCGGTATCGGGCCCGTTACCAGCAATCCTGCTGCGCAGGAATCCCCCCCAGTTCCGATTGCTCCTCCGATCCGCGTGGAAGTGAAGCTGGTGAATGTCTTCGTCAATGTCACCGACGCGAACGGCGCGCCGGTGGGCGGCCTGACGAAGGACAACTTCACCCTTGCCGAGGATGGGCGTCTGCAGAAGATCGCCGTCTTTGACCGCGAGTCGGCGGTGCCGCTTCAGATCGTGCTGGCCATCGATACCAGCGGCACGGTGCATAAGGACATGAGCATCGAGGAGCATGCTGCGCGAGAGTTCGTGCACGCGTTGCTGCGGCCGGTTGACCACCTTGACCTGATGGAGTTCGCGTCGGATGTGCGCGAAGTGGTGCCGTTTACGAACAACCTTCACCAGATCGACAACGGACTCGACCGGCTGCGGCCCGGCGAGGCGACGGCGCTCTACGATACGATCTTTCTGGCTTCGCAGAGCCTGGCGGCGCGGCCTGGGCGCAAAGTGCTGGTGTTGATTACGGACGGCGACGACACCGTCAAAGGCGTGGATTACCCTCGCGCGCTGGAGCAGGCGCTACGCTCCGAGGTGCTGGTCTACAGCATCATCGATGTGCCGATCGCCGCCGACGCAGGCCGCGACACCGGCGGCGAGCATGCGCTGATTACGCTCTCGCAGGAGACTGGTGGAAAGCATTACTACGCCGAGTCCTCGGACCTGGAGTCGGCGTTTCAAAAGGTCTCCGAAGATCTTCGGACGCAGTATTTGCTGGGCTATTATCCTTCGCGGCATTCGGATTCGGCGGATTTCCGGACGATTTCAGTTGGGCTTACAGGAGTGCCGTTAAGCTCCGATTATTTGTTGCGGCACCGCACCGGGTATTATCCGACACCGGCGAGGGGTACAAAGAACTAGTGAGGGTTCCCGTGATGACGGGAGCTCGACTCGTGCGAAGCGAGAAGATGACGGCGGGAGTCAGGAGCATTATAGCGCTGACTCGATCCACGCTTGATGGCCCCTACTTGGCTGCTAGTGGCTTGACTATCAGTGGAATCTCGACCGAGCCGATGCGGTCGGATGTGAGATCGTGGACGGCGGCGCGGAGGTAGACTTCGCCGGAGGGGAGATCGATCTGCTGGTGCATTTGCAGTCCTTTTTGCATGACCTGTTTGTATTGGTCCTCGTTCATGTTCACGGTGAAGGCCTTGTCGATGTAGTTCAACCGCGCTCCATCGCGGTCGTAGGCGACGGCGACGAACTCAAGCGAGGCGTGGTTGAGGCCGTCAGGCGTTTCAGTGATGCTGACGTTGTGCATGTCGGCGGCGTAGTCGATCTCATGGCGTTCGACGGGGCCTTTGACCTTCGGCGAGAGATCGCCCGCAGTTCCGGTTTGCGCGGACGCTCCCTTGAGCGCGGGATCGTCAAAGGGAAGGACGCGGATTTTGAAGACAATCTCGGAGAAGGGTGGCGCGCCGCGCAGCAGAGCAGCCGCGACGCTGCTGACGGGCGTGTTTGCGGCCTGCTTTTTGGGCGACTCGGCCACGTAGCCGCGACGGTAAGTTAGCTTGTACGAGGGCGCGTCGGGTACGGTGACCTGGATTTTGTGGAAGCGTCCGTCGTCGATCTTGCTCTCGGGAATGTAAGCGAGAGTGTAGTAGTTTGCGCCATTCTGGATTGCAGCCGCGACTGCTTCTTTGATGGCGTTGGTGTCGTAGTAGGCATGGCCGCCAGTCTCTTCGGCGATCTGCTGCATGGTGGCGTGTTCGGCTGCTGTTTGCTGGAAGAATTTGGTTGAGTTCTGGGCCGTGCGGGGCTGGTTCGCGGTACCTCCGAGGCTGCCCGACCCTCGGGAGCCGCGGCGAACGCCTGAACCGCTGCCCATCATGTTTCCGCTTCCGCTACTGCTGATGCTGGACATCCCGCTACCTGAAGCTTGGGCGCTGAACTGGGGATCGTTGAAGAGGCCGCGGGCGTCGACCGGGTAGACGGCGACGCGGCTGGCGGCGAGCATCGCGGTAGTCTCGCCGACGTCGGGCGCGTAGCTTCGCATGGCTTCGAATGGACTGTTCAAGGTAACGTCGGGATCGAGGCTGATGGGAAAGGATCCTGAAAACCAGATGAGGTTCTTGCGGCCCGGGACTCCGCGCAGATAGCGGGCCAGCTCCTGAAATGCGTCGAGGGTGAAGCGAACGCGCAGATCCATTTGAAAAGCGGCTTCGTCGGCCTCGAACTGCTGGATGCTGGCCATTGCATCGGAGGTCGCACCCATCTGCGTCAGAGTGTCGTTCATGTCGGAGAGTGTGGTGTCGTTGGGATCGGCGAGGAGCACGGACTGACTCGGTAAGGTCGTCTTGCCTAACGGCGTTTTGCTGTTCAGCGCGGCGAGCAGCGGAGTAGAGTCGCTGGAGAAACCCTGCACCATGCGGAGCTTTGAGGCGAGGGTAAAGATGGCGATGCGGGTGCCCGGCGGCATGTTCTTCAGATAGGAGACCATCTGCTGGCGTGCGTACGCCTGGTCGGCAATAGGCGTGTTCAGAGCGTCAAGCAGGAGGAGGTTGACCGTGCCCGACACGGGGCCTTCAGGGATATTGGAATAGATATTCGGCGGCAGCGCAGGAGCTTTCTGGACAGTCGCTGGATCGACGGCCTTGTGCTCTTCGAGGGCTATGAGTTTTTGCTCCTTGCCGTCTTCGAGGAGGCGGAACTGGTTGCGTGGAATGCCGTGGATGGCGTCTTGCCCGTTGCTTACCAGGACATCGACTAGGACCAGGGCTGCGGTGCTTCTGAAGACTGCGGGCGGCGCGGTCTTGGGAGCCTGCGTGGCGGTGACTGGGGCTTTCGCGATGGGCGCAGTCGTGGGAGGCTGGGACGGCGAAGGCTGGGGCGACGAAGACTGGGCGCGTCCGGTGTTGCCTGCGGCGCACAGGACCAAAGCGAGAATTGGCGCGAAGCTTGCGGAAGGGACGTTGCACAGGCGCATAGGGAACACAGCCTCCAACCGATAAGCCATTTTCGCTCGAATTGGGAAAGAATCGGAAGGCATTTCGATTTGGGTGCGGCTGGCCGGGGCTTCCGAGGCATCTATACTGGTAATTGTCTTGATCCGGAAGTTTTGGTTGGTTCCGATTCCGGAAAGTAACGGAAACGAAGGAGATGTTCTCATGACGGAAGACAAGCAGGGCAGCGGATTCAGCTGGTTTGTGGCGGGACTTGGACTGGGCGCGCTTCTCGGCGTGCTGTACGCACCGAAGGCGGGGCGCGAAGTCCGCGAAGATGTGGCTAACAGCGCTCGCGAGGGCGCCGAATATCTAAAGCAGCGTTCGCGGGAGACCGCCGACCAGGTTGCTGTGCTGGTCGAAAAGGGCAAGGCCCAGGTGAACGACTATGTCGGCCAGGGCAAGGAATACATAGAGCGCGGGCGCGCCCAGGTCGAGCAGGTAGTGACTCAGGGTCGCGGATTCGTTCAACAGCAGGCGGACAAGGTGGCTGCGGCGGTTGATGCCGGCAAGCAGGCTTACCAGACGACCACCACCGTCGAACCGCCGTCGAACGGCACTGGCGCGTAGCGACTGCAGAGTTCTTAGACACGTTGATGGCGTTGCCGCAGTGGGCCTTCCCGATATCCGGGGAGGCTGCTATGCGTTTCATGTTGTTTCCGAGCGAAGCCTGGCAGGAACCATTTAGGAGAACGACCTTATGCAATTAGGCAATATGCAATGGGGCACTCTGGAGTACATATTTGCCGTTTTCGCCATCGCAACCGCGGTCGGCGTGCTGCTTCAAGCCGGAATCCTGCTGGGTTTTTTCATCGCGTTTATGAAGTTACAGGGCAAACTAGAGAAGATTCTGACTCATGTGACCGAACATGCGTTGCCGCTAATCGAGTCTTCGAAGGTCATGCTGCAGGACCTGGCGCCGAAGGTGACCGCTATCAGCGCGAACTTGGTGGAAGTGAGCGACATGCTCAAGCATGAGACTGCGACGATCAAGGGTTCAGTCGATGAAGTGCTCGAAAAGACGCGTGCGCAGACGGCGCGGGTTGATGAGATGGTGAGCGGTACGCTGGATGGAATCTCCCAGGCGAGCGCGACGATCCAGCAAGGAGTTGAAGTTCCCTTGCGGCACATTTATGGGATATTCAATGGCCTGAAGGCTGCGTTCGAGACGTTGAAGAGTAAGCCTGCTGGCCCGGTTCCTCCTGTGAATGAGGTTGAAGAGCCTGTGGTTGCGGTGATTGAAGAAGTTATTGCGGGGAAGGCGGCAGGCGTTGTGTAGGCCAAGATGCTGACCTGCAGCCCCTCCAGTCCCCCTTCGACTTCGCTCAGGGTTCGGTCGGGATGACAATTCTTGATACTGAAGCTCGCATGGCTCGGTCAGGCGATCCAGCCGCCGCCGACTACTTCGTCGCTGTCGTAGAAGACGGCTGCCTGGCCGGGAGTGACGGCGCGGGCAGGCTCGTCGAAGATTGCTAGCAGCTCGTCGTTGGAATGGGAATCCATCCGAATCGTGGCCCATGCCGGCTCGTGGCGATGGCGGATCTTGATCTTGACGCGCATCTCACCGCACAACTCCGGGATTGATATCCAGTTGAGCCTACGAGCGCGGAGCGTGGACTGCATCAGGTCTGATTCACTGCCGACCTTGACCTTGTTTCCGTCTCCACCAATCTGAATCACATAGAGCGCGGTGGGTGACTCGACGCCGAGCCCCTTGCGCTGGCCGACGGTGAAGTTGTGGACGCCACTGTGATGGCCGATGACCTCACCGCTTGTCGAGACGAGCTCGCCGGAGGAGTCAGGCACTTCCTCGCCCTGCTCGTCGAGGTAGGCGTCGATGAACTTCTTGTAGTCGCCGCCGGGGATGAAGCAGATCTCCTGTGAGTCGGGCTTGTTGGCGGTGGCAATTCCCAACTCGTGCGCCATCTCGCGGACGCGGGGCTTGGTGTAGCCGCCGAGCGGGAAGAGGGTACGGGAGAGCTGCGCCTGGGTGAGGCCGAAGAGGAAGTAGGTCTGGTCCTTGCTCGTGTCGGCGGGGCGCTTGAGGATCCAGCGGCCGCGCTCGGGGTCGTACTCGTTGCGGGCGTAGTGTCCGGTGGCGACGCGGTCGGCGCCGATCTGGCGTGCGGTGATGAGCAGCTGATCGAACTTCAGATGGTCGTTGCAGAGCGAGCAGGGGATGGGCGTGCGTCCGGCGAGATACTCCTTGACGAAGGGACGGACGACGTCGCGCTCGAAGCGCTCCTGCTGGTTGACGACGTAGTAGGGGATATCGAGGTCTTCGGCGACGCGGCGGGCGTCGTAGACGTCGTCGATCGAGCAGCAGCGTCCCTGCACCTGCTCGGGCATGCCTTCCTTGCCGGCGAGACGGCGCTGGTTCCAGAGCTGCATGGTGAGGCCGACGAGCTCGTAGCCCTCGGACTTGAGCATGGCGGCGACGGTCGAGGAGTTGACTCCGCCGGACATGGCGACAGCGATCGTGTTGTTGAGTGCGGACTGCATGTGCTTTCTTCTTAACTCGGCGGTGCGGGGTACCCCCTCCCCCCTGGGTTTCTGGATAGATTCAACATTCGAGACGAGTTACGGAGTTGAATCCAAAGTCGGATATTGGAAACAAGGAACTTAGCCGTAAACTCCCTGTTTTGAATATTTTGTTCGGGAGGAATCCAAGGCCACAGGGCGGCTTTCACCGCTTTCTTGATCCTTATCTTTATTCTACCAAGTTGACCCCTTTCACTACGCCAGCTTTTGAAGATTATTATCTCTCGGGAAATAAACGACTTAAGGTATTAAATCCGCTACATAGGGTATTGACAGCTTCGGTGCCGTCGGTGCTTCGATGAGCTCCTCATCCGCTCCAGTAGTTCAAAATCCACAAGATATTCGCTTTTTATTCGCCTAAACTCGTTGCATGTTTCAAGGGCCAAATTCGGTCTTTCACGACTTTGTGGTCGCCTGCAAGGGCTGTCGCGAGAACATTGCCGCTCGCATCCAGACGATGCCCGACGATTGGATCATTGAAACCTGTCCGTTCTGCCTGGAGACACGCCGGTATCTTCCTCAGGAGATCTTCCGCGGGAGAATCTCCTACCGGTATGCTCGGCTGAAGGTCCGGCGTGGGGCTGAAGCGGCAGCTATACAAGAGCCCGGGCCTAAAGGCCCTCGCGGGGTGCGCCTTTTTCGTGGGGCTAAAGCCCCACGCTTCCACCGGGCGGGCATTGCCCGCTTCGATGATTGGAAATTGGAAGGAGGGCCGAGCAGTTGATCCCCCGACTCAAGCCAACAGACGGCTTGAATGGGCCACCCGTCCTGTCCGTTCTGCCTGGAGTCACGCCGGTATCTTCCTCAGGAGATCTTCCGCGGGAGAATCTCCTACCGGTATGCTCGGCTGAAGGTCCGGCGTGGGGCTTGAAGCGGCGGCTATACAAGAGCCCGGGCCTAAAGGCCTCTCGCGGGGTGCGCCTTTTTCGTGGGGCTAAAGCCCCACGCTTCCACCGGGCGGGCGTTGCCCGCTTTGATGATTGGAAATTGGAAGGAGGGCCGAGCAGTTGATCCCCCGACTCAAGCCAACAGACGGCTTGAATGGGCCACCCGTCCGAGCGGGCGTTGCCCGCTTTGATGATTGGAAATTGGAAGGAGGGCCGAGCATTTGATCCCCCCACTCAAGCCAACAGACGGCTTGAATGGGCCGCCGGTCCCGTCCGGTATGCTCGGCTGAAGGTGCGGCGTGGGGCTTGAAGCGGCGGCTATACAAGAGCCCGGGCCTAAAGGCCCCTCGCGGTGCGCACCTTTTTCGTGGGGCTAAAGCCCCACGCTTCCACCGGGCGGGCGTTGCCCGCTTTGATGATTGGAAATTGGAAGGAGGGCCGAGCAGTTGATCCCCCGACTCAAGCCAACAGACGGCTTGAATGGGCCACCCGTCCGGTATGCCCGGCTGAAGGTCCGGCGTGGGGCTTGAGGGCGGCAGCTATACAAGAGCCCGGGCCTAAAGGCCTCTCGCGGGGCGCACCCTTTTCGTGGGGCTAAAGCCCCACGCTTCCACCGGGCGGGCGTTGCCCGCTTTGATGATTGGAAATTGGAAGGAGGGCCGAGCATTTGATTCCCCCACTCAAGCCAACAGACGGCTTGAATGGGCCACCCGTCCCGTCCGGTATGCTCGGCTGAAGGTGCGGCGTGGGGCTTGAGGGCGGCAGCTATACAAGAGCCCGGGCCTAAAGGCCCCTCGCGGGGCGCACCCTTTTCGTGGGGCTAAAGCCCCACGCTTCCACCGGGCGGGCGTTGCCCGCTTTGATGATTGGAAATTGGAAGGAGGGCCGAGCATTTGATCCCCCCACTCAAGCCAACAGACGGCTTGAATGGGCCACCCGTCCTGGAGACTTTCGGGGCCTGAGTGCTCACGCTCCATCACTTGGCCTGAATCGAATGGGAGTTTGGATCACGCCGCTCTTAGTGAAAGGCGCGGAAGGATGGGGCATCCTCGTTGGTCGTAATGTTTCAAGGCCCGTCAAAGGGGCTAATGCTTACCCGCCTGATCGGTAATCAGCACCACATCGGAGCTCGACTTGACCCGCGCGACCGCGAGTTGTTTGCCGGAAGGCGACCACTCAAAATCGTTGATCGGCGCTCCGGGATCGATGAGCGTACGCGGGGAAGCGCCGTCGATAGGTTGATACAGCAAGGTAATGCCGCCGTCTCGACGAACGCTGTACACCAGCGCCCGGCTGTCGGGCGAAAAGCGTAAGAAGGTTTCGACAAAGTCGCTCACATCCATGCCGCCCTCGAAGATAACCCGCCGGGAGGCCAGGTTGACGGCCTCCAGGCTACGCTTCAACCCCGATGTGAAGATAAACGCAGCCAGCTTTCCGTCGCGGGAAAGCGGAAACGCACTCCCCGTTTGCGGCGGGAGCAGCTCTTTAGGGGTTCCTCCAGCGATGGGGATGCTCCACAGAGAAGTGACGGATCCATCTCGAAGGGTGAACTTGACCTCCTGGCTGTCGGCGGAGCAAACGGGACTGCGAGCGATGCCGGTGGTTGTAATTTGAGCGAGGTCGCCCCCTTCCGCGTTCATGCGAAAGATCCGCGTCTCGCCACCCCCTTTCGGAAAACCGGTGAACAGGATGTGGCCATCGGGGCAGGCGGCAACATAGCGTCCGACATCGACATCGCCCACATCGAAGGTGCGCAGGTTTCCAGTGGCTCGATCGAGCGAGCCTATACTGATCTCGTTGACGACGAACAGGAGATGATCTTCATCGGCCCAGGCGATCGTGTAGGGTGTAATTCTCAACGGCGTTGTCGAGACTGGCGCCCCGCCCTCCGGCTTGTAGTAAGCAATTGAGGAGTTGACATTGGTCAGGACCGTGGCCAAAGTACGTCCGTCCGCGGAGAGCGCGAGCTCAGTGTAGGAATTGACGTCGTTGGTCAGTGGATAGAACTCGCCTGAGGGTACGGTCATGATCCCGATCTGAGTGCGATCGGTGTGCGGCTTGAGGTAGAGCACCAACAGATGGCGACTGTCGGGAAGCCATGCAAGGTTCATAACGGCTTCCGCTAGACTCGGAGTAACGTCGGCCGGCGCCGCAACCGTGTTGAGCTTCTTTGACGAGAGATCGATCCAGCCCAGCACAACCTTTCTTGCGCCGAAGACGTGTTGAAGCCAGGCGATCCGGCCTCCGTCCGGCGACCACACCGGCCACCCGAGTTCTTCCTTGCTGCCGTAAAAGACTTGATCGTGGCTTCCGTCTTTGTCGGCGATGTGGACCTCAGTTATCTGATCGCTTCGATCGGGCGTGTATCGAACATAAGTGAATCGGCGTCCATCCGGGGCAAAACTGGGGGCGCTGTCGATGTCGTAAATCAACTGCCTTGGCGTACCCCCGAAGACCGACATGACGTAAAGCGCGTGCACGTTGTTATTCTCCGGAGTTCCCCGGGTGAAATAGAGGTAATTGCCATCCGCCGAGAAGGTCATCCCGACATACGTGCCGCCATACGCACTCAAAATCTGGGTATCGGTGTTGGTCGCGGTGTTCTTCAGCCAGAGCGAGCGCTGCCCATTGTCGTTCTTCACCTCAGCCAGGAATTTCCCATCCGCCGAGAGCGCGACTTTCTCGATCGTGCCCACGTTGGTGATCTGGCTGACGCTAAGCGAGGCGAAGGGCTGCGGACGAGGCCAGAAACGCCATGCGGCAAACGTAATCGCCGCCAGCACCAAAAGCGCGGCAATGCCAACCGCCAGCCCACGGCCTTTCTTCACCGGCGCAACGACTCCACTTGAAGAAAGCGCTTGCGCTCCCGACGAACTCACGCCGGCCATCGGCTGGCTCGGATGACTCGCGCCCGAGTCGGGAAGTTGCGAAGGTGACGAGCCGGAAGCGGCGGAAGAACCGACCCCGCCCCCCGAGCTGCCCTTGCGCTGCAGCCGCTTCAAATCGGCGCGAAGCTCGCCGGCGAACTGGCAGCGGAGGTCGCGGTCCTTCTCTAGTGTCTTGTTCAGGATATTTTCAAACTCCACCGGAAGCTGCCCATTCAGCGAGATCGGAGCAACCGGCGGATGGTTGAGTATCTTATCGAAGACCACTGCCGTCGTAGCGCCGCTAAAGGGATGCTGCCCGGTCGCCATCTCATAAAGCACGACCCCGAACGAAAACAGGTCGCTGCGCGCATCCAGCGGCTCGCCCCGCGCCTGCTCCGGCGACATATAAGCGATGGTGCCCACCGACGAACCCGAGCTGGTCAGCGGATTCGCCCGCGTCGCCGCGTCGGCGTCAATCTCACCGCTCTCATCGCTGGCCGCAGCGCCTTCGAGTTTCGCCAATCCGAAATCGAGCAGCTTGGCCTGCCCGGACTTGGTGATGAAGATATTCGCCGGCTTGATATCGCGATGCAGGATGCCCTTGCGATGAGCGGCGTCGAGCGCATCGGCCAGTTGCACGCCCATCTCCAGCAGCTTCGGATAAGGCATGGCATGGCCGCGATAGAGCTTTTCGAGACTGCTGCCCTCGAGCAGCTCCATCACAATAAACGGCGACTCCGCCGTCTCGTTCAGCTCATAAATTGTGCAGATACCGGGGTGATTGAGCGAAGAAGCGGCGCGCGCCTCGCGCCCAGAAACGTTCCAGCGCGGCGCTGCTGTCGCGGGTTGCTTCAGTAAGCAGCTTGACCGCGACATGCCGCCCCAGCTTCTGGTCGGCGGCCTCATAGACCACACCCATGCCGCCCTGACCCAGCCGGCGGACGATCTTATAGTGCCCAAGGACAGTACCGGCAGCCAGTTCGTTCACTCCAACATCTTGCGCCCGGAGGGTGAACGCGGCAAGAAATTCTTTTTTTGTGCAGCCTGGGGTGTTTTCCTGATGCTTATCTTTACTTCTACTAAGTAGACCGCTTTCACCATGCCAGCCTGGGGAGGTTTCTCTCGCCGTGAATGATGAGGTTAGGAGAGAAAGTCTAGGCGAGGGGCTTGGCATCTTTCATCGTTCGTGGGATTTGGGGACGGGCATGCGCTTATTGTTGTGGGGAGGCACAAATGAAACTCCGGACATTCATCGGCCATTTTCTATTGTGGGCCGTTTTGGGGTCGGCAGCCGTTGCCCAAACGGCTCCGGCTACAGGCCGCGCGCTTTTGATCTCAGATATTCATCTCGATCCGCTGGCCGATCCGGCGATCGTCAAGCAACTCATTGCAGCGCCGATTCCGCAGTGGGAAGCGATCTTTGAGAGTTCGCAGCAGAAGTCGTTTTCGGCTTATGGGTCAGACACGAACTATCCGCTGTTTGTTTCCACTTTGGCTGCGGCTGCTGCGCAGGCGCCTTTCGACTATGTGGCATTCAGCGGGGACGCGCTTCGGCATAACTTCTCGCAGGCATTTGTCGCGGCCGGGGGAACTTCGGATCAATTCCCGGCGTTTGCGGCCAAGACAGAGGCCTTCGTGATTCAGGAGTTACAAGACACGCTCAAGGTTCCGGTAGTGGCGGCGCTTGGAAATAATGACTCGGGGTGCGGAGATTACCAGATCGCTCCCGACAGCCCGTTTCTCGCCGCGACGGCGGATCATTTGACGGTGCTTGCCGACTCTGCGGAAGCGAAGAGAACATTTCAATTAGGGGGATTTTTTTCGATCGCTCATCCGACGGTGGCCGATCAAGAGATCATCGTCTTGAACACTATATTCTGGTTGACCTCGTACAAGAGCTGCACGCCGGATAGCGGCGATCCCGGTGAGGCCGAGATGGAGTGGCTTGGTTGGAAGCTCTATACCGCGAGGCTGCTGCATCACGGGGTGACGCTGGTGATGCACATACCGCCAGGCATGGACGCATATAGCTCGGCGCACGGTCAATGCAAGGCCCCGGTGCTTTTTTGGCAGGGTAAGTACTCTACCGAGTTTGGCACCTTGATGAGCACTTATTCCGACGTCGTGCAGCTGGCCCTTGCCGGGCATGTGCATATGGATGATTTTCGCGTTGTGGCCCCAGCTTCGCTGCCGCTACGGATCACGCCGTCGGTGAGCCCGATCTTCAAGAACGATCCAGCCTTTTCGGTGATTACTTACAGTCTAACGACGGCTTCGGCTTCTGATATCACGACATTCTTTCTCGCGCTTTCGTCGCCGATGCCGTCGTGGGCAAAGGAATATCAGTTCTCGAGCGCTTATGGAATCAGCTCATTCAGTTCGGGCCAGCTGTCGACCGCCATCGCCACTATACGGAGCGGCGATGGCAGCGCGCGCACGACTTTTGAGGACAACTATGCCGTATCGACGCGCACGCCGATTCATGGTTCGAATTTTCTTTTCTATTCCTGCGCGCAGAGCTATTTCACTGCGGCGAGTTACAGCGATTGCGTTTGCGGAGCGGCGCCGTCTGTGGAGAAAAAGAATGTGCCTTAGCAGAATATCCGCGTCCCCGGACGGGTAAGCCTCTAGTCGTTCCTCAGCGCTAATACAGGATCCACGCTCGCCGCGCGTTGCGACGGAATCACCGCTGCGACGAGCGCAGCCAGCCCGAGCAGGAGCGCCGCCGAGGCCAGAATTATGGGGTTCGATGGCTGTACGGCGAAGAGCTGGGCGGTCATTGCGTGTCCGGCGGCGATTGCTGCTGGAATGCCGATTAACAGGCCGACGCCGACCTGCAGGAACGCTCCGCGCAGCACCATCCGGATCACCGAGAGGCGATCCGCACCCAGCGCCATGCGGATGCCGATCTCGTTGATCCGTTGCTCGACGCCGTAGGCGGTCACGCCGTAGATGCCGACCGCGGCCAGCACCAGCGCCAGCGCGCCGAAGAGCGACGTTAGCCGAGCGACCAACCCTTCTTGCCTGAAATCGAAATCCACGGTGTCGTCATAAGACTTCATCTCCTGGATGGTCAGGTTCGGATCAATCTCGGTGAGGGCCTTGCGCAGCTGGGTTCCGAGACCGGCGGGGCTGCCAGGCGCCCACAGGACGATGTTGTACAAGTAATGGCTGCCGCCTTCATCCGGCTTATCTGAATGGAGCGACTGCATCTCCGGCAGGTAATACATGGGCTGGATGATGTCGCGGTCCGAGGTAATATACCGGATGTCTTTGACCACGCCGACGACCTCAAAATCGCCGGCGTGTTTGATCTCGCCTGCGCCGAAGTGCTTGCCCAGAGGGTTGTCTCCCTTGAAGAACTTCTTCGCGAAGGCCTCGTTAATCACCGCGACGTTACGCGAGGTGGCCGTGTCTTCCTGAGTGATGGACCGCCCCATTGTCATCGGGACCTGAAGGAGTTCAAAGAAGCCAGGCGTAACCCGGGCAAAGGCGGAGTTGACGTTGTCGTCCGAGCGCGGCTCCGGCTTGCCTTCGACCCGGACGGAGTTCGTCCAATCATCGCCGCTCATCGGCGCGTAAGACGAGAGAGCGACGCCGCGCACCCCGGGAATGCTCCCGAGACGCTCTTGAATGCGCTGATAGAGCGCAGGCAGTTGCTGGGGCTGATAGCCGGCAAGGGCGGGATCGATCCAGGCGACGTAGCGGTCCCTGGTTTCGAATCCGAAGCCCTGGTGCTCGAGGTTATGCAGGCTTTGCGAGAGCATCACCGCTGCGCTCAGCAGCACCAGCGACATTCCCGCCTGGGCTGAGACCAGCGCCTTCTGCGGGAACGAAGTCTTCTTCGCCGTGGAGCGGTTGGCGCCGCGCATGGCCTCGATCGGGTCCGCGTGTGAAGAGACCCACGCCGGGGCCACGCCGAAACAGATTCCGGTGATCACCGAGACTCCCAGCGCGAAGAGTAGCACCGGCAAAGACGGCGCTGCCTCGATCGGCACGTAATTATTCGGGCCCGAGAAGGCGAGATGCAGAATCATACTGGTGCCTGCATAGGCAATGGCCAGACCGGCAATCCCGCCCAGGAGCCCGAGCATCAGGCTTTCGACCAGCGCCTTGCGCACCATCCGCACTCGCGAGGCGCCCAGCGCCATTCGGACTGCGGTCTGCTGTTTATGGGCAAGGCCCCGTGCCAGTAGAAGGTTCGCTAGATTGGAGCAGGCAATCAACAGCACACAACCCGCCGCGATCAGCAACAAACGCAGCCCATCGCGATACTGCTCGCGCATCTGTGTCACCCCGCCGCCCCCCGGAGTCAGGTGCAGCGCCTGCTTGGCCATGGCTTCTTTATCCTGCGGCCCCATTTCTGACAGATGGCTCATTTGCCATTGACGCAGCTCGAGGCGCAATTGCGCCTCGAGCGCCTTCGGGTCGGTGCCCGGCCGCACCCGGCCAATCACGTCGAGCCAGTTTGCGTCGGCCTGCTTGAGCATCGAGTTCGATTCCGCCAGCGCCGGTTCGTCGGCCAGCGGAATCCAGTATTCAGGCATGCCCCAGCTCTTTAGCGCGCCGCCGAAGAAACCCGGAGGCGCAATCCCAATCACGGTGAAAGGCTTTGCGTTGATCAAAAACGTCGAGCCGACCACCGACGGATCGCCGCCGAACTTCTGTTGCCAGGTGCGGTAGCTGATCACCACGACTGGCGCACTGCCTTCGCGATCATCGCTCTCGTTGAGCACCCGCCCCGCCCAGGGGCCGATTCCGAATGTCCGAAAGTAGTTTCCGGAGACATATTCGCCATTGCCGGTCTGCGCCGCCTGCTCGCTGCCCATTCGCCGGACGGAGAGGCCCGAATTGCCTGCTTCGAAGGCGGCGAGATCGGTAAACGCCGGCGTGTTGTCCCGAAAATGCTTATAAAGCTCGTAGTTGAAGAGGGAATACTCTTCCCATTGGGTGTAGCCGCCCCACATGCAGCAATGCACCTTGTCGCCGATCCGATACAGCTCTTCCGGCTTGGTGACCGGTAGCGACTTGAGCAGGACGGCGTGTACCAACGTGAAGATTGCGGTCGTGGCTCCGGTGCCGAGCGCTAGGGTGAGAACCGCCGTCAGGGCGAATCCCGGTGACTTGGCCAACTGCCTCCAGGCCAATTTCAAATCCATCAGCATATTCGGCTCCTGTCACGCCCGGAGGCACACGCAGATTTGAAGATACAAGTCCATCCGAAGCATTTCGGTCGCCACGATGAGCGCAGCTCAACCATTGAAAATGCGGAAGTTAGTCAGGTTAGCCTCGCAGGCCGCGTCCAATAGCGCAATCGATACGTTCGGAACTGAACAGTCCTCTTGGAGGGGAGTCGAAAGATCACGATCTTTCTAATCTTTCCTATTGACCTCAAGCTTACTTGAGGTTCTACACTCGCAAGAGTCATGACGGAGAGCCTGAAAACCAAATCCAACCGCTCCCTGCCGCGAGCGCCAACGTTCTTCGACGTTCACACAACTGGAGATCGGGATGCAATCCTGGCTGTGATTGCGATCTTGGAACGTGCCGTGAATACGTCGAACGGCGACCTCTTTGATAGTGTTCTTAGCGAGGATGTAATTTGGGGCAGTCCCAAAGGCCAGATTGTCATTGGTCTGGATCAGTTGAATCCGATCCACAGGCGTTTGGCCGCCGATTCTCGACAATACGGATACAGTTCGCGATTCACTTTGGAAGCCCTCGGCTTCCTCAGCCGTGATGTGGCCTGCGCAAGTGTCCGTCGAACCGGCTTGGACGAGCACGAAATGCCACTAAACCCTTCGCAAGGCTCCATAGTCCAGGAGCTGGCTCTATATGTACTCGCGAGGCGAAACGACCGGTGGTGGATTGTGAGCGCTCAGAACACTCCGGTGACTCAGTTTGGGACGAGCTGACAGCCGAGAAAGGGATGGGCGCTCGTCTGCGAGAGGCATTTCCATCTCGGCGAAGAAACTGCTGGATGTCTCGCGGAAGTTCCTCATCCGGCGCGAGCACGCCAGATGCCTCACTTGCCAGAAGGCGAAACGTGAACGTCTCCTGGCGGCCCGGTGATAACCAGACGCAAGCAACCTTTCGCTCAGTGCGCGCATCGCCGTATTCATTCACCGTGACGAACCTCGTAGCTAATATTTGTCACTGTCCGATATCCGCCGCAGCTTCGTCAGTTGGTGATTGAGATTTGTCTGGACGTCGCAAATCGATTCTGCGGAGGGGAACGGACTTGGCTCGAGAATCCTGCTATGGGAGACGAGGCACATCGAGTGTGGTATTCCGGCTGCAGCCGCGAAGTTGATATGCCTCACGTTATTCGACGATCAGGCAGTCAGCACATAATCATCGTCGGACGCGCAATACCCATTCTTCCCGTGCAGATCCAACCGCTATGCATTAAAAGGGTGCCCGTCGGCAGATCATGAAACACAATCACGTCAACCACTCGAAGGGAAATTAGCCATGAGTCAGGGCTTATCAGAGCAAGGAATCAATGCAGCGAAACAAGATTTGGTTTCCGCGGGGGAACTGTCAAGCAAAGCCAAAAGCTATCTCACTAAATTGGCGGCTTGGGTAAGAGATCGTAACATCCCTTTCCTGGTCTGCAGCATAGGAATGATTGTTATGCTCCTATGGGCGGGGTCTTTTAAGATGACTGCTCCCGGAGCCGAAGGCATAATTCCCTTAGTCTCTAACAGTCCGCTGACCGCGTGGCACTTTAAGGTGTTCGGTCCCTATATAGGCGCGGATATCATCGGACTTACCGAGATCACTGCCGCAATATTGATCATCGTGGGTTATGTGAAGCCCAAGGCCGGTATCATCGGCGGACTCATTACTACGCTTATGTTCTTTACAACCAGCACTATGATCCTAACTACCCCAGGCGCGGTTATTGCCGTTCACGGGATCAGGTACATGAGATACATGAGCTTTCTTGGCCTGTTTCTTTTCAAGGACGTCATAGCGCTTGGGGTGTCCTTATACCTGATTAGCTATTTTGGCGAAAGAGCTATTCTTGCCGAAAATAAGAATTGAGAAGTTCACTGGCCCTCATGGCGCCGCTGGAAGACTGAGCAATTTCCCGCCGGAGAGACTTGCTCAATTGTTATCTAGAACTAGGGCGTGTTCACACTAATCACATGTACGTCAGGTAGAGTACTTATGGATGGAACTGACGCGACAGCAGTACGAAAAGATCAAGGACAGCTTGCCTTTGCAGCGTGGGAATGTGCGTCTGAGCAACTTGGAAGTGCTCAACGCAATCCTGTATGTGGCCGAGCAGGGCTGCAAATGGCGTGGCCTACCCGGCCGGTTCGGCAACGGGCACACCATCTATGTGCGGATGAACCGCTGGGCCAAGAACGGCGTCCTCGACCGGGTGTTCGAGAAGCTGCAACTGGAGCAGATCGTGCGCATCAAGATCGAGGCTTTCGCGCTCGACTCGACCTCGGTGAAGGTCCACCCGGATGGCACCGGGGCGTTAAAAAAAACGGACCGCAGGCGATCGGCAAGTCCCGGGGCGGATGGAACACCAAGATTCATATGGTTGCCGCGAATGCTCGAACGGCCATAACCTTCGCCCTCTCACCGGGCAACGCGCATGACGCGCCGGAAGGACGGGCGCTGCTTGCGGAGCTGGGGCCGATGCCGGAAAAGCTCTGCCTGTTGATGGATCGCGCCTACGAGGGCGACGAAACCCGCCAACTGGTGCTCGACCTGGGCATGGTTCCGGTGGTGCCGCCCAAGTCCAACCGAATCGAGCCCTGGGAGTACGACCGCGCCCTATACAAGAAACGCAACGAGATCGAGCGGCTCTTCCGCAGACTCAAAGGCTTCCGCCGCATCTTCTCGCGATTTGAGAAACTCGACGTCGTCTTCGTCGCTTTTCTCTACTTCGCACTCATTATCGAAGCACTGAGATTAGTGTGAACACGCCCTAGCTTACTGAAAACCGATGCCTGCGTTACGTTCACCGCATTGTTGGTTCCAAAGATATTCAAGCCGCTGCCGTCGGGCTGAGCCTGTGTCTGAACCAGCCTGAAATGCCGCCTGCTGCACAATCCAAAGTGCTGCGCAGTGGAGTTGGGAGGCAGCCGCTTAGCTGAACTCGCCTGGAAAGTGGGCGCTACGATTTCAATATCGGCTTGACATATTCCTATATAGGAATGTATTGTTCTGCCATGGCAAGAGCGAGCACCACTTCGGATGCTTTCAACGCGGTTGCTGAGCCTCGCCGGCGGGAGATTTTGAGCTATCTTGCCGGAGCCGAGCGGCCGGTCGGGGAGATTGTGATGGCGCTCGGTTTGGAGCAGCCTTCCGTCTCAAAGCATCTCCGCGTGCTGCGCAACGTGGGGCTGGTGAGGATGCGTTGCCAAGGCCGGCAAAAGCTCTACCGAACCAACGCCGCGGCGATCCGCCCTCTGCACGAGTGGGCCGCGACCTTTGAGCGCTACTGGCAGCACCAGTTGTATCGCGTGAAGGAACTCGCGGAAGCGACGGTCCGCGAGAGCTCGCGAAATTTGAATTCTGCCGGCTCGAAGCTTGGCCAAAATCTTGACCCAAAACCTAAGGAGAAATGATGATTGCCACCGAAAAGACCCTCGAAGACCTGACCCTTACGATCAACCAGGAAATCCACGTCCAGGCGCCTATGGATGTAACCTTTGCCGCGCTGCTCGAGCAACTGGGGCCCGGCAACGAAACCCCCGACGGCAAGTCGCTTAGCATGAAGATAGAACCCTGGCCCGGCGGCCGGTGGTACCGCGACCTGGGCGACGGCAACGGTCATTTCTGGGCCCACGTGCAGGCCATCAAGAGGCCTACACTGTTGGAGTTCGTCGGGCCGTTGATGGCCTCTTTCCCGTTCGTTTGTAACGTGCAATATCGGTTGAAGGAACATGACGGTGGAACCCTGATCACCTTTCGCCACACCGCGCTCGGCTTCATGCCCGACGAACACAAGGCAGGCATGAACCAGGGCTGGGCGTATATGGCTGAACGGGTTCGCAAGCAAGCCGAGGCGCAAGCCAAGGCAACTCGCTAGGAATCGAGGCTTATCCAACCAGGAGGGGAACCATGGCTACCGCAACGCCGATCATGACATCGTCCATCGCGTCGTCAATTGCCGAGACGTTGCTCGCGGAATTCGAAACCCAGGCGCCGATCACGCGCCGGTTCCTGGAGCGGCTGCCGGAAGATAAGTTGACCTGGAAGCCGCACGACAGATCGCTGTCTGCAGGGCAGCTGGCCTACCATCTGGCATTTGTGCCGTCCGGGGTGGTTCGGTTGGTTCAAGACAACCCTGTGCAAGCGCGCACCTCCTTCGACTTTCCACAGCCAACAAGCCGTCAGGAGGTGTTGGCCAAGTTTGACGAGGGTGTGGCCGTGGTGCGGGAGACGCTGGGCCAGTTCGACGACGAGGCGATGAACGAAACCTGGCGCCTGGTGCGCGGCGACGAGGAGGTCATGGCCGAGCCGCGAGCGAAGTTCCTGCGCGACGTCATGTTCAGTCACTGGTATCAGCATCGAGGTCAGTTCAGCGTGTATCTGCGATTGCTGAACGTTCCGGTGCCTGCAAGCTGGGGGCCGAGCGGAGACGAACCGCCGTTGTTCATACAACGCAAGCAGGGAGAGTGAGAATTCCATGTGCCCATTTTGCCTAACTACCGCAGCGCTGATTGCCGTCAGTGTGACTTCGACGGGCGGACTCGCGGCGATCGCAATCAGAAAATTCGGCATGAAGAACGCCCCAGAGACGAACGCTTTAGACAGGAGAAATGAAAATGTCAACGAGCATGATTGAGAATTCGAAAACCGGGAACGCAAAAATGCAGCCCCCCCAAATCGTCTCGCAAGAGGAATGGCTGGCTGCTCGCGAACAGCTGCTTGCCGACGAGAAACGGCTTACGCGCGAGCGCGATGCCCTGGCCGCCAAACGTCGACGGATGCCGTGGATGGCTGTCGAGAAGCAGTATGAGTTCGAAGGCCCGAAGGGCAAAGCGAGTTTACTCGATCTCTTCGAGGGCCGCCGTCAACTGATTGTCTACCGCGCCTTCTTCGAACCAGGAGTCTTCGGTTGGCCCGACCATGCCTGCCGTGGCTGCTCTTTCGGAGCCGATCAGATCGGCCACCTCTCTCATCTCAACGCACGCGACACCACGCTCGCTTACGCCTCGCGCGCGCCGCAGCCCGACATCCAGCGCCTGAAGGCGCGCATGGATTGGAAGATGCCCTGGTACACCATTACCGATAGCTTCGACGTGGACTTCGGGGTCGACCAATGGCACGGCAACAATGCATTCATCCGCGATGGCGACCGCATCTTCCGCACCTACTTCATCAACAGCCGCGGAGACGAGGCCATGGGCAGCACGTGGAGCTACCTCGACATCACTGCGCTGGGACGCCAGGAGAACTGGGAAGACTCGCCGCCGGGCTATCCCCAGTCTGAACCATATAAGTGGTGGAACTGGCATGATACGTATGCGGCTGAGTCCACTCCCAACCAGAATTGGGTCGATGTGGTGACCAACGCAGGCGCCGCCTTCGAAAAGCGCGCCGCAGAGGCGAAAGCGAGCTAGATGATCGGGGATGGTCGAAACGGCCATCCCCGATTCGAAGGCTGGATGTTACGCGGCCACGGCCAATTCGTTCAACTGGCTCAGAACATCCTCAGGCAGCTCAAGCGACGCAGCCGAAAGGTTTTCACGCAGGTGAGCGACCGAAGACGTGCCGGGGATGAGCAGGATATTCGGCGAGCGCTGTAGCAGCCACGCCAGAGCAACTGCCATTGGAGTCGTCTCCAGCGCTGCGGCGGCATCGTCGAGGGTCGACGACTGCAGCGGTGAGAAGCCGCCGAGTGGGAAATAGGGAACATATGCCACACCCTCGGCGTTGAGGCTATCGATGAAGGCGTCGTCTTCGCGGTGCGCGACGTTGTAGTAATTCTGCACGCACACGATCTTTGTTATCGAGCGAGCCTCATCGAACTGCTTCTGTGAGACAGTGCTTAGGCCGATGTGCTGGATCAATCCTTGCCGCTGCAATTCGGCCAGCACGGTGAGCGGCTCCGCAATCGACGCATCGTCGGGGGCACTCATGCCGCCCACCCGCAGATTGACCGCCGGCACCACGTCGAGGCCGAGATTGCGCAGGTTGTCGTGGATCGACTGCCGCAGCCACTCGGGGGAGGTGTCCCTGATCCACGAGCCATCGTTGCCGCGCCGCGCACCCACTTTTGTGACGATGGTCAAATCCTTTTTATAAGGATGCAACGCCTGCTTGATGATCTGGTTGGTGACGTGCGGCCCGTAGAAGTCGCTGGTGTCAATGTGATTGACTCCGCTGTCGACTACCTCGCGAAGGACCGCGACCGCGGCATCGATATCTTTGGGCGGACCGAAAACGTGCGGGCCGGCAAGCTGCATCGCTCCATAGCCCATGCGATTCATGGTGATCGAGGTCCCCGGAAACGTGAATGTGCCGCCGAGCCCGTTCTGTGCGTTCCCGATCTTGTTTTGTGCGTTCATGGTTATCGCTCCTGTACACTTCACTACGTTAGATGAAGAAAGCTTCAGGTTTGGAGTTCGCATTTGAGCAAAGCCGCCGCTGTTCGCTTCGAGCCAAGAAAGACGCCGGTGCAGGCGCGCTCGACGGCCAGCGTGCGGGCCATCATGCAGGCAACTATTCAGGTTTTGCTCAAAGACGGCAAGTCGAAGCTGACCACCACGCGCATCGCTCAACGCGCCGGTGTCTCGGTTGGAACTCTCTATCAATACTTTCCCAACAAGAGCTCCCTGCTGCGGGCGCTCTTGCAGGAGCATCTCGACAGCGTAGCTCTGGCGATGGAAACAGCGTGCGAGACCGCAAAGGGAGCATCTCTTGCGCGGATGGCTGAAGTGGTCATATCCGCCTTTGTGCAGGCCAAGTTCCGCAACATCGACGCCAGCGTTTCGCTCTACTCCGTAAGCGACGACGCCGAAGGCAAGCGCATAGCGCGAACGATGCATGCGCGAGGCATCAAGGCGATGACCGCCCTGCTTCAGACTGCACGTGAGAAAACAATTGCCGAGCCGGAGGTCGTGGCGGCTACCCTTTTAAGCGCGATGGCCGGGGTGAGCCGGGCGATGCTGGAGATGGGAGTTACGCGTGGCACCATGGCGACTATGGAGAACGAACTGACCGCGATGGCGCGTGCGTATCTGGAGGCTTCGGCTGGAAACGTTCGGTAGTGTCTCAGTTTGAAATTGTCGTCCCTTGCTGTAACGCCGCATTTCCTGCATTACAACTTTGCGAGAATCCACAAAACGCTCCGCATCACTCCGGCAATGGCGGCTTGCATCTCGATCACGTATGGTCGTATGAAGAGATTGCCGCATTAGCGGTGTAAGAGAGGTGTGATGCTCAAAATTCAGCGAGATTCAAAGGGGCAGCCCTATATCGAGTGGGAGCAGGCCGACAGACCAGATGGTCATAAGCGTGCATGGATTCTTCATCAACCGCCTGAGAAGGATTGGGCCGGAACAAAGCGATATCTATGTGTCGTGCGAATCGACAAACGCAGAAAGGGTATCGGTGGGAACCCAACAGACTTCCCGATTTTCAATGCGGCCAACTCGGACTTTGCGGAAGCCGCCCGTCCCCTGCATGACCTCGCCGCACTCCGGGTCCGCAGCTACCATCGCAACAATGCCGGCCCGCTCGGCTTCGCTAAAGATCGCCTCGGCAGCCTTGAGATAGCCGGGCGTCTCCACGACGGTCTGCATGCTTGATTAGTACTCCAATGGACACCTTTGGTCAACCGGCGAGAATCACCGTGGCGGGTGGAACTTCGGCTCATGCAAGCGAGTCACGCGAAGCGCCTAGTGGGACAAGAGAATCCCAACAACTTATCTTCCCCGTCAGCCTCAGGCGTGCTATTGTCTCAGACACTGTTCCCGGGCCTGAATTTACGTCTTGAGGTCTAAGCTTCATGAAGATTGTTCGTCTTTTCTGCTTGTGTTTTCTCGGCTCGGGTGTGTCCTTAGCTCAAGCCCCAACCTCTCCGCCAAACAATGCGGTTGCGCCGGCAAATCCTCCCGCCTCAACACCGACTCCGGCCCCTGCCACAAGCGCACCGGCGGCAGGCGCCACGTATATTCTTCACGACGGCGACGATGTTCCCTTGAAGTTCGACCAGGACCTCAGCTCCAAAACTGCAACTGAGGGCGACCCGGTCAACTTTGTCCTGGACGGTGATCTCAAGGTGGGCGATGTGGTTGTCGCGAAGTCCGGGAGCAAGGCAGTAGGCGAGGTCACTCAGGCCCATAAGGCAGGAATGATGGGCAAACCCGGCGAGCTCAGCGTGCGGATCGACTATCTCCGCGTCGGCGCAACCAAAGTACACTTGCGCGGCTCGAAGGGCAAAGAAGGACAAAACGCCACAACGTCCACCGTTGTTCTTACAGTGTTGTTCGGGCCGATCGGACTGATCAAACACGGCCACGACATCGATATCAAGGCAGGCTCATCGCTAAAGGTCTTTGTCGCCGACGACACTCCGCTGCCCGCGGCCGGCTAAGGGCTGGTATTCTTTCAACATGCGGGATACTGCGGAGAATATCACAGTCAACTGGTCCGGTTGCTCGCTGGTTGAAGTCAATCCGCGCAAGGTGAGTGGTGCGCCCATCCTCAAGGGAACTCGCGTTCAGGCCGACTCCATCGTGCAGAATTACGAAGGCGGCGAGTCAGTCGAGGAGATCGCCTACAACTTCAGCATTCCCGAGAGTGTGGTGCGGGAGCTGCTAGCCTATGCCGCTGCGCGGGTCGCCACACGGCATTGAAGGTTCTCTTTGACCACAATGTGCCCCGACCGCTCGGACGATTTCTGGTCGGGCACGAAGTGACCATCGCCGTGGATCTGGGCTGGGCCACCCTTGAAAACGGCGACCTCTTAAAAGCAGCTGAAAACGCCGGATTCGACCTTCTGTTGACCTGCGATCAAAACATCTCTTATCAGCAGAATCTAACTGGCCGACGTCTCGCGTTGGTCGTATTGACAACAAATTATTGGCCGCGACTTAGAAACCACACTGCCCAGGTCGCGGAGTCGGTTGGGGCCGCCCAAAGTGGAAGCTTTCAGCTCGTGAACTTGGGAAAGTAATTGGCGGGTAGCCCACGTCGAATTTTCATCCCCCGTCCGCCACGGAAATGGGTCCCCAATCTGAGCGCGGCGCTATATGTGCAGGAGCCGTCTTAACCGACTATTGAGCGACAGGAGCCGCGACGGACCTGGCTCTCCAGCGCGCGATAATGATCCGAGCTACCTCTGCGACTCCGAAGAGCTTGTAGCAGACCAGGGCCGTTGCTATCGAGTAAACGACTGCCACAGTCATGTCTACCGCGAGCGATTGCTGGGCTGCGTGGAAGGCGGGATACGCGGCTCCGGCGAAGACCACTGACGTTACAGCCAACAATTTCCAAACCGGGCCGGCGGTTACTTCGTCACCGGATGGGAAGAGCTTGCGATTCATGCGCAGAATCGCGACCGTCTGTGCCACCTCGGCGGCCAGCCATGCGTACATGAATCCGTTCACGCCGAAGTAGCGCAAGGTCACCGCCGAGATCACCAGCACCGAAGTGTAAGCGACAAGCATTACCCGCGAGAGCGTCTCATGTTGATTGCTCGATGCCTGGAACTGGTACTTGTGTTCCTTGATGCCCATCGCCGCCGAAGTGAGGGCCATGAGGAAACACAGCCCGGGCTCGTACAAGCTCCGCTGACGCAGCCAGAGGGCCATGAGCCACGGGCTTGCCAGCAGCGTGGCCACGCTTACGGTCGGCACCAGGAGCAAGACGACTCGTTCGGAAAGATCGTAGAGCCGGTGCAAACCTTTCCAGTCTTTGCGGCCTACGAGGCTGGTGATCTCCGGGCCGATCGACTGGCTGGCGACGGCGAGAAGCTGGCGGGACATGGTAAAGACGGTCCGCGTGAGGGCGAAGACAGTCACCGCTACCGGGCCGAGGATTCGCTGCATTAGCAGCACTGGAGCCTGCCAGGTGAGGAAGCCGGAGAGCGAGAGCACGGAGAAATGCCAGCTTGGAGCAATCATTCGGCGGGCTACGTCGCTGCGTGCGGAGCCCAGCTTGGGCGCAATCTCCGGCGCTGTCCACCGGAGGTCGAGAACGACGAGCGCCACGCACAAGATAGTTGCGGCCAACTGCGACCCGGCCATCGCTGCGAAGGAAGACCGCATCCAGACCAGCGCCGCCAGCGCCAGGGTTGACACCAGGCGCAAGGCATTGGTCCAGTTAACGCCGCGATGGGCGCGGTTGACCGCCATAAAACTGTTCGCCAGCAGCGCGAAGACCATCATCGAAAACAGCTGCAATAGAAAGAGCTCGAGAACCAGCCTCGCCTCGCCGTTGCCCACATGGCGCAGATGTAGCCAATCGGCCACGGGAAGAATGGCGATCACCGCGGCCAACGGGAGAATCGCCAGGATAATCCACGCGAAGAGGCGCAGCGCGCTCGCCTGCACCACCCGGCATTGTTCCAGTTCGCTCCGGTTGTAATGGATCGTCATCTGGTTGACGGCGTAGGTCTGCACGCCATAATTCAGCGAGCCCAGATAGGATACGGCCGCGGTGAGCGCGATCCACTCCCCGTAGACCACCTTGCCATCCGCGAAACGCAGCAGAAAGAGCGGAGGAATCAGCAGCTGGGTGAAGATCGACACACCCTGGCCGGTCACAAAGGCCAGCAACATTTTCAGGATGCGTCGCAGACTCGTCATTCAGCGGATCGTCCTCGGCGATGGCACACTTACAGGATATGCTCAGCAGCAATTTCAGCCTGAGATCGAAGATGACTTCCGCTTAATCTCGCGGTCTTACACTTAAGCTGACCGGTCATTCTCCAACGGGAGAGCTAAACCATGACCAAAGTGATTCGAGTGTCAGCTGTCGCTGTGTGCACCTGTGTTGCCTTCGCCAGCGTCGCTCAGACTCTTCAAACGAGGCCATCGGCTCCGGTTACCGAGGTTGCGCCACCGGAGGTTGCGCCTCAAGCCAAGATCCCGGTGCTGGATGCCGGCACCACCCTGCAGGTTGAATTGCCTCGCTCCGCGCCCATGAAGGCGGGTACGCCGCTCCAGGCCGATCTCCTCTATCCCGTGTTCCTCGACGGAAGGATAATTCTGCCCAAGGGGACTCAGGTTCGCGGCGAAGTCGCCGCCCTAGTTCCAGATCACAGCGTGCGTCTGCACGCACGTTTCCACGGAGATTTCACACCCTTTCACCAGCCGCAGGTGCGCTTCGACCAGGTGACATTGCCGAATGGAGTGAGTCTGCCGTTCGACGCCCCCGTGGTCAGCAACGGTGCGCCGGTCCTGGAGCTCTCGTCCCCCGGAGTGCAACCTCACAGGTCTATCTTCGCGAAAGGCTGGAACGAAGCCAAGAGCCGCACCCTGCAGCAGGTCGAGTTCTTCACCGAACCAGGCTTCGGCGACCGGGCTCTGCAGCTGCTGTACCACCAACTGCCGTATCACCCGGAACAAATCGTCGCTCACACCGCCTGGACCTTTGAGCTCGCCCAACCCCTCACTCTTCCAGACACCGCCAAGGGGACGCTCGAGGCGCAATCCAGCCAGAACTCGACGCCCAATCCTCTCGCTGGGCCAGAAGTATGGTCGGTCAATGCTTTGCTCAAGAATCCAGTGAGCTCGGCCACGTCGAAGGTCGGTGAGCCGGTGACAGCGCTGGTCGTCGAACCGGTCTACGATCGGAATCACAATCTCGTTGTGCCTCAGGGGTCGACCCTGCTCGGCAGAGTCAGCGTGGCAAAGCCAGCTCAGTCGCTCGGCCGAAACGGCAAGCTCCGCTTCTCCTTCCAGCAGATCCGATTCCCCCAGGGAGCCGGTGAATCGGTTGACAGCTCACTCGCCGGGGCGACGACTGACAAGCGCCAGGATCTTTTGATCGATGCCGAGGGGACCGTCACTCCCAAGAACAAATCAAGTGTCATCGTGCCGCTCGCGCTCACGTTTCTGGCGGGGCGCGCTCTTAACGACGATGGCAATCAGACTCTTCAGGCCGGGGTCGCATCGAACGGTTTCGGTCTGGTCGGTCGCATCATCGGGACCGCGGCCGGGTCGCGCGAGCTGGCTGCCGGCATCGGCTATTACGCTGCCGCTCTTTCTATCTACGAGAACTGGCTCTCCCCCGGTCGCGATGTGATTTTTCCGTTGGACACCAGGATCGAAATCGAGACTTCGCCGTTGCGGGCACCCGCACTGAAGCCCTCTGATGGCTCGAATTAGAGATGCTTTGTATACGCCACCGCATGACGAAAGAAGAGCTCGTCCGCCGGTTATTTCGGCTCCGCTGATGCCGTCGAATGCGCTGGGTTCGGCTTGCAATTCGCGGGCGAAATGCCTAGGGTTGGCTTATGAGCTCTAGTATTGCCGAAGCTACTCCGGTTCACTCGCAGGACCTCCAACAACTCGCCGCCGACATTGTCGCCAAGGCCATGCGCGCCGGGGCGAGCGATGCCGAAGTTGTCATTCGCGAGGGGGACGAATTTTCAACTCTGGTACGGTTGGGCCAGGTTGATACCTTGAAGGAATCCGGTTCGCGGGGAGTTGGGCTGCGCGTCTTTCTTGGCCAACGCGCGGCCAGCACTTCGTCGAGTGATTTTTCTGCGGAAGGCATCGAGCATCTTGTCTCGGGAGCGATTGCTCTTGCCCGTGTTACTTCGGAAGATCCGTTTGCCGGGCTGCCTGAGTCCGGGAGCTTTGGCCAGCTGAGCCAGGAGCTCGATCTCTATTACGAAGACGTCTATTCGCTGCCCGGCGACCAGCGCATCGACTACGCTCGCCGCGCCGAGGCCGCAGCGCTTGCCGCTGACACCCGCATTCAAAACAGCGACGGAGGCAGCTTCGACGCCGCCACCGGGCGCAAGATTCTTGCCAATTCGCGGGGATTTGCCGGCGACTATCGTCGCTCGTACGCCTCTATCTCTGCAGTGCCGATTGCGCAGTCTCAGGACGGCCAGATGCAGCGTGACTACTGGTACTCCTCGGCGCGCACTCTGACTAAACTGGAGTCACCCGAGTCGGTTGGAGCCGAGGCCGCTCGCCGGACGGTGAGGAGACTGGACGCACGTCGCGTTCCGACTCAACGGGTTCCCGTTGTCTTCGCGCCGGAGATGGCGCGGGGTCTGATCGGCAACATCTTCGAGGCGGCCAATGGCGACGCTATCTATCGGCATGCTTCGTTTTTCACCAACCTGCTCGGCGAGCGGGTCGCGGCAGAAGACATAACCGTGATCGACGACGGGACGATGGTTGGAGGCTTTGGCACTTCGCCCTTCGACGGCGAAGGTCTGCCCACGCGGCGTAAGGCGATCATCGAGAACGGAGTCCTCAGGAACTATCTGCTCAATACTTACACCGCCCGCAAGCTCAACATGCAGTCGACTGGCAATGCCTCTCGTGGGCTGGCTGGCAACCCCGGCATTGGCGGTGGCAACGTCTATCTCGAAAAAGGAGAGCTCTCGCCGGAGGAAATCATTGGCGACATCAAGTCAGGCCTCTACGTCACCGAACTCATGGGTTTCGGCGTGAACATGGTCACGGGCGACTATTCGCGAGGCGCGTCGGGCTTGTGGATTGAGAACGGCGAGCTCAGCTACGCCGTCCAGGAGATCACCATCGCGGGGAATCTGAAAGAGATGTTTAAGAACATCGTCGCCATCGGCAACGACTTAGAGTTTCGCGGAGCCGTGACCGCGCCCACATTAAGAATCGAAGGAATGACGATCGCCGGTGCCTGATCCAATTGATCTGCCTGCCGAACTCGATGAACTACGCGAAGCGATCTCCTGCTTAAACCGGAGAGGATGGCAAATTTGCGGTCATCGCTATGACAAGCAAGTCTTTGGTAACTGGTACATCGATTTTTGTCGCCAGAGTCAGACAATTCGACTCGTCAAGGATAGGTCACAGTATTTCGTTGAAGGAACTGCCGAGAAACTCAGGAAGGTCGGCCTCTGGAGAGTGTTTGCCGAGGCGGAAGAATTTCAGCGAGCAGTTATTGCATGGGTAGAGAATCTCGACGAAACCACCGTGGCACACCCGTAAACTCGGTGAAGTAGAACCATGCTCGCCCAAACCCTACCCTTCGACCCCACCAACCCAGCGCCCACTCTCTCTGCGCTTCCGGAAAAACCCGGCATCTTCGCCCTCTTCGGAGCCGACCCCAAAGCCGAACCCTACTTAGCGAGAACCACCAACATCCGCCGCCGCCTCAAACGCTTCCTCGACGCAAAGCCAACCCAGACCAAACGCCTTCGTCTCACCGAACGCGTCGCTCGCATCGAATACACTGCCACCGGCTCCGACTTTGAGTCTTCGCTTGCGCTTTATAACGCAACCAACGAGGCATTTGGCGACCGCGCCCGCAAGCGACTTCATCTGTACGCGCCGTATTTCCTGCGGATGACGGTGAAGAACCGTTATCCACGGGTATATGTAACTAATACGATTACAAAATCGGCTGCAGATAGTCTTTACGGTCCCTTCCCTTCGCGCGCGGCCGCCGAACGCTTTTGTGACGAGGCGCTGAACCTGTTTCTACTTCGCCGCTGCTATCCGGATCTTGATCCTGACCCTGCTTTTCCGGGATGTGTTTATTCCGAGATGAAAATGTGCCTTGCACCCTGCTTCAAAGGATGCACTGACGAACGCTACGCCGAAGAATCCGCTAGGGTCGAGGCCTTTCTCGCGACGAGGGGACAAGGTTTGCTTGACGAGCTCGCCAAAGAGCGCGACTTCGCATCGGAAGAATTGGATTTCGAAAAGGCTGCAAGCGTCCATGCCAAGATACAAAAAGTAGAAGCCGTTGCCGCGCTTGCTTCTGAAGCCGTCCATCCGCTGGCCCAACTCCACGCCATCATCGTCCAGCCGTCATCGGAAGCCGGCCATGTGGCTCTTTTTCAACTCAATGCGGGAGTTCTTATCGGCCCGGCGAACTACGACACCTTGGGAATGCGTCTTCACAACGAACAATCGGGCTCGTCGTCGCTCTATACCCATCCCTATGCGTTAGAGGCTGTGCCGCTCCAGGATCAGCAGGCGCCGTCAGCGACGACGCCAACCGCCGTCATTGCCAAGCTGGGTCAGACTTCATCGGACGCTCCGCGAGATGTACTCGAGCAGAGGCTCAACGAAGCCGTGGCCAATCTCAATCAGCAGAACCTCCGCGTAAGTAATCAGACGGTTGCCGACCACTTGAGCATCTTTAATCGCTGGTATTTTCGGCCGGGGGCCAAGAGAATCGGGGAAGCTGTCTTTTACGATCCGGAAAAGCCACTGCCTTCAAAGCAGATTCTTCGCGCCATTTCGCGAGTTTTTCGAGAAAAAGTAATGGCTGCTCCTCAAATATTGAGGTAAACTCAATCCAAGTTCCAGGAGAAGCGCTATGAAAATCAGCCCACGACTGTTCCACACCGATCGCACCGATCGCGATGTTCAGCCGGCCGCCGTCTCTGGTTCCTTCGCAGCGAAGGACCGCAAGCGCCCCTAGGACCCTTCCTCCTCAAGATTTGTGAAGGCCCTGAGGCGCAAGCCTCAGGGCCTTCTCATTCCAGCACGGAAATGAATAGGCATGAGGCGACCCCGCCGGTCACCTATTACGCCCTATTCGCGAGACGGTCGCGTCTTCCGGATCACCCGTCGTACTGAGTGAGATCTATGAGAACTCAAACAAAAAATCGAAACGCCATGCGCGTCGTACTTGCCTTCCTCTTCAGTCATTGGAAGCGCGAGCGTTGGCTCGTCGCTGGCGTTGCCCTTGCCATGACGATTGCGACGATTGCCGACCTGTTCATGCCAGTCTTCGCCGGGCGAATTGTGGACGCGGTCGCGGTCAGCCATGGCACGCGTAGCCAGGCTCTGCACACAGCGGTGAAGGCTTTGGCCGCTATGCTTGCGCTCGGCGGCGTGTTGGTGGCGGGGCGCCATCTTGCGTTGATGGGCATTATCCGCCTCACGCTGCGACTGATGTCGCGTTTCGCCAGTGATGCTTTCTGGCGCGTACAGCGGCTCTCGACCGATTGGCACGCGAATAACTTCGCCGGTTCGATCGTTCGCCGAGTCACGCGCGGAATGTGGGCGACCGACCTGATGAACGACACACTGCTGCTGGCGTTGCTTCCGGCTTTGCTGGTGCTTGGAGGGAGTTCGCTGCTGCTGGGGTGGAGGTGGCCGCAGATGGGGTTCATCGTCATCTGCGGCGCCACGCTCTATGTTGGACTGTCGATTACACTTTCGCTGCGGATCGTCTCGCCCGCGGCCCGGTTATCGAACGCTCAAGACACCCTGATGGGCGGCGCGATCGCCGATGCTGTTACTTGCAACGCGGTGGTCAAATCCTTCGGAGCCGAGGCTCGCGAAGACGACCGTCTCGGCCACGTTCTGGGCAAATGGACCCGTCGTACGCGCCGTCACTGGGCTCGCGGCACCTGGAGCGGGACTACGCAGATGATTGTCTTGCTTGGGCTGCGGGCCGCGGTGACCCTCTATGCTCTCTGGTTGTGGTGGCAAGGCCGTGCCACACCGGGCGGGGTCACGTTTGTGCTCACCAGCTACTTCATCGTTCACGGATATCTCCGCGACGTTGGCAACCACGTTGCAAACCTGCAGCGCAGTGTCAACGACATGGAGGACATGGTCGAGATGCAATCTCTCCCATTGGGCATCGCCGACCGGGCCGGAGCGCAGCCGATTCGCGTCCGGAATGGTGAGGTCGTCTTCGAACGGATCACATTCTGCTACAGCGCGCACGTTGAGCCGCTCTTTGAGGATTTCTCGGTGCGTATCCGGGCGGGCGAACGTGTCGGTCTGGTCGGCCACTCCGGTTCTGGGAAGACCACGTTCGTCAAGCTGCTGCAGCGGCTCTACGATGTGGATGCGGGCCGCATCCTGATCGATGGGCAAGCGATCGCGAACGCCACGCAGGTCTCGCTGCGATCACAGATCGCGCTGGTTTCACAGGAGCCGGTGCTTTTCCATCGAACGCTTGCGGAAAATATCGGCTATGCACGCCCCGACGCGTCGATGGAGGAGATCGAACACGCCGCGGAACTGGCCAACGCGCACCACTTCATCATTCGCCAGCCGAAAGGCTACGCAACGCTGGTCGGCGAACGCGGCGTCAAGCTCTCGGGCGGTGAACGGCAGAGAGTGGCGCTGGCTCGCGCCTTTCTGGCGAATGCTCCGGTGCTGATTCTGGACGAGGCTACATCGAGCCTCGATTCCGAATCCGAGGCGCTGATCCAAGAGGCGATGCACCGGCTGATCGAGGGTCGCACGGCCGTCGTCATCGCGCACCGTCTGTCAACGGTGCGCATGCTCGACCGGATTCTGGTCTTCGAGCACGGTCGCATCGTTGAGGAAGGCAGACACGACGCACTGGTGCGGAAAACGGAGGGGGTTTACAAGCGGCTTTTTGAGCGGCAGGCGCTTGGCCTCTTCGTCGAGGACCCGGTGGAGGAGGAGTCGAATATGGATGTAACTGAGGAACTCAGCGCTTGAATGCTTCGCGCGAATTGAAGTGAAATGCGAGATTCGACGATGCGATGAGGTTTTATCGCATCGCCGCTTCCATCTGGCGTAGGCCCTAATCTCAGTACTACGTCTGTCACGTAGGTCTTCGACGCTACTTCTGCGTCATAATACAGGCATGAGCAAAGCTATCACCATCGATTCGGAAATCATGCACGGTCAGCCGGTCTTCCGGGGAACCCGGGTCCCGGTGAAGACGCTTTTTGACTACCTTGAAGGCGGCGAGAGTCTGGAAGACTTTTTAGAGGGCTTTCCAACGGTCACGCGAGCACTTGCAATCGAGGCGCTTGAAGAAGCCCGGCAACTCCTGCTCGCCAACGCCTGATGCGGATTCTTCTCGACGAATGCATCGATGAACGCTTCAGGCATCAATTTGCCGACCATGATTGCCAAACCGCCCGCTATGCAAGGTTCGCGGGTCTGACAAATGGACGACTCCTTTCGGCGGCGGAGGCCGCTGGCTTTGATGTGCTCATCACTGTCGATCAGGGCATACCTAGTCAACAGAATATTGGCAAGAGGCAAATTGGAGTACTGGTTCTACGTGTGCCAACGAACCGGCTAAGAGACTTGATTCACTTGGCGCCTGTGATCTCGATTGGGCTGGCGTCGATTGAAGCGGGGCAGGTGCTTATCTTGCCTTGAATGAGCGATGAACTCTCGCCCTATCGCATCGCAGCCTCCACCTGACTTAACCAGTCTGGTGGTTTGAGAATTTCTCTTGGCTTCGAGCCATCCGCCGGGCCTACGATCCCGTCGCGCTCCATCATGTCGATAAGATGCGCGGCGCGGCCGTAGCCGATGCGGAGACGGCGCTGTAGGAGCGATGTTGAAGCCTTGCCGAACTCCAGCACCAGCCGGACGCCGTCCTCGTAGAGCTCGTCGTTGCCTTCGGCGTCTTCGCCTGCGTCTTCTAGATCGCGGCCTTTGTCGTCTTTTGGAGCTTCGAGGAAGCTCTCGACGTATTCGGCCTGACCTTGTTTCTTCCAGAAGTCGACGACCGCGGCGGTCTCTTTCTCAGTGACGAACGGAGCGTGAACACGCTGCACCCGCGAGGTTCCAGGAGGCAAGAAGAGCATATCGCCGCGACCTAACAGCACTTCTGCGCCGTTCGAGTCGAGGATGGTTCGTGAATCGACTTTTGTCGCGAGACGGAATGACATCCGCGTCGGCACGTTGGCTTTGATGAGGCCGGTGATTACGTCGACCGAGGGTCGCTGCGTCGCCAGGATAAGGTGAATGCCGACCGCGCGCGCCATCTGCGCCAGACGGGTGATGGCTTCTTCGACGTTCGCCTTATCGAGCATCATCAGGTCGGCGAGCTCGTCGATGATGATCAGGATGTAGGGCAGCGGTCCCTCGTCGTCCGACTCTTCAAACAAGCTGGGCGTGCCGGTTTCAAAGAGCCGGTTGTACTGGTCGATGTTGCGGACGCTGCGCGAGGCCAGCAGCTTCAGCCGCCGCTCCATCTCGCGGACGGCGTTCTTGAGCGCGTTCGCCGCGAGCTTGGGCTCGGTGATGATCGGGGTGAAGAGATGGGGTATTCCCTCATACATTCCGAGCTCGACGCGCTTGGGATCGACGAGGATCATACGCACCTGGTCCGGCGTGGCCTTATAAAGGATCGACATGATCATCGCGTTGATCGCCACCGATTTGCCGCTGCCGGTCGAGCCGGCGATCAGCACGTGCGGCATGGTGGCGAGGTCGGCGACGACGATGCGGCCGTTGATGTCCTTGCCCATCGCCAGTGCGAGCTTGGATTTCGTGTGCAGGAAGATTTCGGACTCGATCACGTCGCGAAGCCAGATGGTCTCCCGGTCGTGGTTGGGCACCTGAATACCGACCGTGCTCTTGCCCGCCATGCGCTCGATCAGGATGCTCTCCGCCCGCATAGCCAGACAGAGGTCCTCGGCAAGTCCGGTTACGCGGCTGTACTTCACGCCCGCTTCAGGGCGAAACTCAAACGTGGTCACTACAGGGCCGGGATTGATCTGCACTACCTGCCCGCGAACGTCGAACTCGCCGCATTTTTCCACCAGCACCTGCGCCTCGGTGCGCAGCTCGTCTTCGCGGACGACCTGCGACTCTTCACTGCGGTGGAGGAGGTTGCTGGGCGGCAGCTTGAATCCGCTCACCGACTTTGGAGTCACCGTCACCGTTCGTACATCGGCGTCGGCGCGTTCGCCGACTGCGATGCTTCGGCCGTCGAACTTCGGCTCAACCCTGGCTTGAGGCGGGGGAGCGACCGGCTCCATTCGCCGAGGCACGATTAGCTGTGGTTTTGTTGGCGGTTCAGGCTCCGAGTCGAAGTCGTCTTCGACCGCAGGCATGGGCTCTGGCTCGAAATCCGGTACCTGTGCGCGGGGCATCTCGTCCCATAGGCTCGGGGTGACTGGAGTAGGTTCGGCGTAGAGCTCGGCAAAACCTCCGTGCCGGATTCCGGGCACTTCGACGGACAGATCCTTGACAGGCGCGCTTGCCTCGAGCGGGGGCGCGACGAGAGTTCTGACTTCTTTCCGAGCCGACACCTTCCCGGCCTTCGCGGCGGCCTTCTGCGCTCTGGCCAGCTCTTTCGCGCGGGCTGCGTCTTCCTTCGCCGCCTGGCGCAGCTCCCGCTTCCGCGCTTGAGCAGCTTTCCAGTTCGCCCAGCGATCGCGCCAGGCCTGCACAAAGGCGAAGCGCACCGTGAGCCACTCCTTCGCGGTATTGAAGCTGAATGTCGTCGAGAGATAGAGCGCCGCGGCGACCATGGTTCCGGCAACGATGCAGGCGCCGGGGAAATTCAGGTATTCCACCAAGAGGTCGGCGACCAGGCGCCCAGTAAGGCCCTCGGCGGGCAGACCATGCATCCAGTGCAGATGGCCTGGAATCAACGCGAAGATCGCCGGGCCAAAGAGCAGAATCAGCGCTGCGCCGACCAGCTTCGCCCCCGGAGAGCCGGCCGGGCGCGACCGCATCCACGAAAAACCCAGCATGCCGAGCAGCACGGGAAACCACAGCGCGGTCACGCCCTCAACCTGCAGCAGGAGGTCGCTGATCGTCGAGCCGACCACGCCCGCCCAATTGTGCACCAGACGATGGCCGGTAAAACCCGCCGCAGTGTTTAGAGAAGGATCGGTGGGTCGATAAGAAACGATGGAGAGAAGCAGGAGGGCCGCGGCAACCAGCATCAGGAGCCCGAGCAGCTCATTCAGGCGGCGGTTGCGGGTGGGGGCAACTACAAATCTAAGGGTCTTCATGAGGGAGACGCAACGACACGCTCACCTAAAACCGGCAAACAGCCGGTCCGGCCCACGCATCCCGAACCCCCAGAGCAGCTCTAATTATTTCAGAAGAATCCTGGGGGTACGCACGAAAGCCGACCTATCTTCGTCTTGGGGAACCGGATTGGAAACATCACCCCTGGCAGGAACGCAGGCCCCTAGCTGCCAAAAATCTGGGCGCCATACCTTAGTAGAACGATCCCCAGGATAATCCGGTAGATCGCAAACGGGACAAACCCGTGCTTGCGCACCCAGATCAGGAACCACTCCACTACCCCCAGCGCAACCAGGAAGGAAACAATCAGGCCGATCGCCAGGACGATCCAACCATGAGCCGTAATTACCAACGGCGCGATTGCCGGCTCTCCAGCAAGTTGTCTGGGATGAATGGATTTAAGCAGGTCGTATCCGGTGGCTGCGACCATGATTGGAATCGAGACTAGAAAACTGAACTCCAGCGAAGCCCCGCGGGTAAGGCCGGCAAGCTGGCCACCGCTTATGGTGGACATCGAGCGCGATGTCCCGGGAAACACTGCGGATAGAATCTGGCAAGCTCCAATCCAGACCGCTTGCAACAGCGACATTTGCTCCACATCTTTCGTGGGCGATTCGCGCCGGTCGCTCCACAAATCGATCGCCCACATCGCCACACCGCCAATGAGCAGAGCCCATGCCATTACGGTGATGCTTTCCAGGTGCTTGCCAATCGTCTTAATCAGCAGCAGCGAGGGAATTGAGGTCACGAAGAAAGCCACCGCCGTCAGCGTAATCGGATGGTTCCAGACCGTCCGGTCACCCGTCTCGCCCTTCGGGAAGGTGCGGAAAAACTCGATGATTCTGCCCGTGAACAGGGAAAGCAGCGCCAGAATTGCGCCCAGCTGAATCACGATCGTATACATCTTCCAGTACGGATCGGTCAGGTCGAGGTGCAGCAATGCCTCGGCGATCCGAAGATGTGCTGTGGAACTTACGGGGAGAAACTCTGTGAGACCTTCGACAATGCCAAGCAGGACTGAAATCGGGTAATCGTTCAAGAATCCTCCGGGATGGTTCGTTACGTCAACAACTTACGGTTACTCACTCGCGGTCGACGCCATAGACAGGAATACCCTGCTCCAATTTGTATACCAGACCCGCCGCCCGTGGCGCGTAATCCGACTGCGGATACTTGGCCTGTAATCGCGCCGCCAGGTCTTTGGCACGGCCACGCGCTTCGTCGGATTTCTTGTCCTCGTTGTCGGCGGAGTACATATCAGCCGCTGACGCCTGTCGCCATGCCGCCTTGTAAATCGCCTCGGCAGCCTTGGGGCTGTCGGGGTGATCATCGGCGTATTTCAGGTACAGCTCCGATTCCTTCTCGGGGCACTTCTCGGAGCCTTGCCAGTCGCCGCAAATCTTATTGTCGAGCATGTCATACGCGGCCAGGTCGGCCCACTTTGTCCCAGGGTATTTCTTCTGGATTTGTTTCATCTCCGTATCGTCGATTTGTTCGCGGAGGTAGTTTTCCTTCTCGTGCGCCGAGGGCAGGGAAAAGACGTCCTCTTTATGGATTTGCCAGCCGATATCGGCTGCGCGCCATGCCGCCTGACCGGCATACTTCGACTGCGGAAACAACTCAGCAACGCGCCGGTAGAGCAGTCGCGCTTCCTGAGCCGCCATCTTGGGGGGATGCGGCTCACTGGCCACTTCTTCCATATTTGCGCCGACTCCAAAGAGCACTTCGTCGCCATTCGGCGTGTCCGATGCGATCACCCCTTTGGCCTTGGTCCAACCGGAGATCGGGGGCGGCGCTGACTCCGCGCCAAAAATCGGAGCGTCCTGCGCGTGCGACTCCTCGACATCGGTATTCGCAAAGACGCGCAGCCAATCGCCATTTTTTTCCACGATCACCATCTCGCGCCCGGGGATGATGTTTGCCAGGCGCTGGGAGGAATCGTCGGCGGAGACGAAAAGGAGCGTCTCGCGGATGGCCGTAGCCAGGGTTCCCGCCGGAACTGGAGGCGGCTTTTTGTCGCCGAATGACTGGCGGGCGCAGAGGGTTAGGGCTACCAGGGCAACGAAGGAGTTAAGCTTCTTTTTGCGCATACGCTCTTAAGACGGTGCCAAAAGACCATCCGTCTCGACCGTAGCACAGAGGCATCCGTGGAGAAAGTAATGGAAATCTGCCTTACAATAAATTGAAACGTAAGTGGGAGCGCGCCCATGGGTACAGCAACCGAGGCCAAAAATCAGACGACCCTAACTGTGACAGCTAAGGGACAGGTCACCTTGCGGAAAGATGTACTTCAACATCTTGGCATTCAGCCTGGCTCGAAAATCATTATCGAAAAGCTTCCGGCCGGCAGGATCAGCGTAAGGGCAGAAGAGCAGAAGGGAGACATTTCTCGAGTCTTTGGGATGCTGCATCAGGAAAACGGCCCTCATCTCACCATCGAGGAGATTAACGAGGTGATTGCCGGTTCCTGGGCGGGCGAGCGATGAGAATCACCGCAGATACCAACCTGCTTGTAAGAGTCATTGTTGCGGACGACCCGATTCAAGCTGCGCTCGCACAGAGGCAGCTTGCGCATGCCGATCTCGTCGCTTTGCCAGTGGTTGCTCTCTGCGAGATGGTTTGGACACTGTCACGAGCATATAACCTAAAAAAGTCTCACATCGCGGTGGCCCTGCGCACCCTCGTGAATAGCCATAATGTTGTCACAGATCGGCCTGCAGTAGACGCTGGTCTTGCCGTTCTCGACGCTGGAGGGGACTTTGCTGACGGCGTAATCGCCTATCAGGGGCAGATGCTAGGTGGTCAAAGTTTCGTTTCCTTTGACAAGGATGCGGTCAGCCTCGTCGCCGCTCAGGGCATTCACGCGGGTCTATTGGCCTAAAGCAAGGGTCTACGGCAGGAACTGCGCCGGTATGGGATTGGCCGGCGTCTCGGCCTGCCAGCTAATCTCGAGGACCCTCCAGTGTGTGCCGTCATTGACCGCCTCGATGCTGTTGATTCCCCTTACGACAGGTTTGCCGTCGGGGGTTTCGGTCACGGTGTAAGTGCTCCAAAGGTGGGCGATGTTGCCATAGGTTTCCGTGGCGTATTTGATCTGGTGCTCGTAGAACGCCTTATCTCCTCGCTTCGCGGCCCGGTCGATGTAGTCGTCTACGGTGAAGATTGTAGTTTTCACCTGCCCATCAGCGGCGACGCTGACCGGGATGAGCCGAACCTCGGGCATTACTACCGCTCGCAGGCATGTCCGGTCTTTGTTTCCGGGACCACTTACTGCGTCGTCAATTGCTTTTGGGAGCTGATCGAGAGTCGTGGTCGTCAGGCAGCTTGGCGCAGCCTGTGCCTTCGCGGCTGGATTCGGCACCACGGCGACCAGCAATGCCGCCAATGCCAACCAGCGCCCGCGATTTGAGAGAGTTTTGAGCACGTTCGACATCGGTTCCGTCCGTCAGACTTCCAGGATTACCGGCATGATCAAAGGCCTCCGACTTGTGTTTTTCTGAATAAACCTCTTCAGGTCGACCCGGACCTTTTCCTTGATCACGCCATAGTCGGCCTTTTCTTCGGCGCTCGATCCATCGAGGGTCTTCGAGACCACCTGCCGTGCGCTTTCGATGAGATCGTCGTCCGCAGCGGCGAATCCGCGCGTGACCACCTCGGGCTGGCTCTCGACCTTGCCGCTAAGTTTGTTGATGGTAATGATCGGCAAGACAATACCGTCTTCGCTGATGTGCCGGCGGTCGCGGATGACGATGTCTTCGACGACATCTACGTTTGATCCCGAATCGATACACACCCGGCCGGCGGTGACCTTGCCGTTCTTGCGTGCGTCTTTCGCGGTCAGCTCCAGCACGTCGCCGTCCTCGATCAGAATCGCCTGACCGATGACGCCGGTCTCGGTTGCTACCTGCGCGTGTTTCTTCAAATGACGGTAGTCGCCGTGCACCGGGATGAAATACTTTGGGCGCAGCAGGTTGATCAGCAGCCGCTGCTCCTCTTGGCTGGCATGGCCGCTGACGTGGATCAGCCCCGAGGCGCCGTCATCGAAGATCACATTCGCGTCGCGTCGGCACAAGTGGTCGATCACCCGGTAGATGCTCTTTTCGTTGCCTGGAATGACTCGCGAGCTCAGCACCACGGTATCGCCGGAAACGATGTGCGCGTGCTTGTGGTTGTCTACGGCTGCCCGCGAGAGCGCACTCATGGGCTCGCCCTGCGTTCCGCTGATCAGGATCAGCACATTTTCGGGGGCATAGTCGTTGATCTGGCCGGGGTTGATCATCAGGCCAGAAGGAATATCCAGGTAGCCGAGGTCCTGCGCGATTTCGGACGACTCCACAATCGACCGACCGATCACAGCTACCTTGCGGCGGTGCGTATGTGCCAGGTCGATTGCGATTCGAATGCGATAGATCGAAGACGAAAAGCAGCTGAAGAAGAGCTTCTTTTTGGTGCGCGAAAACACTTCATCGAGCCGCGGCTTTACTGCCCATTCGCTTGGCGTGTAGCCCGGGCGGTCGACGTTGGTCGAGTCCTGCAGGAGCGCTAAGACGCCGCGCTTGCCGTACTCCGCGAAGGTGTGCAGGTCGAATGCCTTGCCGTCTGGCGGGGAGAGATCGATCTTAAAATCGCCGGTGTGCACGATTACGCCGACAGGCGTCTCGATCGCTAACGCAACGCAATCCACCAGGCTGTGAGTCACGCGAATGGGCTCGATGGTAAACGGCCCGATGGTGAACTTCGATTTCGGAGCAATCTCTATCAGTTCGGTATTGTCGAGCAGCTTATGCTCGTCCAACTTGCCCTCGACATAAGCGAGCGTGAACTCGGTGCCATACACCGGCACATTCAGTTCGGAGAGGATCCAGGGAAGGCCGCCAATGTGGTCTTCGTGGCCGTGAGTGAGAATGATCGCGCGAACGCACTGGCGGTTCTCAACCAAGTAGGTGATGTCGGGGACGACGATGTCCACGCCCAGTAGTTCCGACTCGGGGAACATCAATCCCGCGTCGATCACAATAATGTCGTCCTGCCAGCGAATCGCGAGGCAGTTCATGCCAAATTCGCCCAGGCCGCCGAGCGGAATTATCTTCAGCTTATTTTCTGTCATCGAATCTTCAAGCCTAGCACAGTGGCGCGATTCGCCGCCGCCGTCTCTAGTCCGGCAACTACGCTAGTTGCGGAACCAGTACCAATAATAAGAACCGACGGCATGTCCGCATGTCAGGGAATCCGCTTCGTAGCGCCAGCCTTCAGCGAAAAAGCGAGAGGTCGATCGAGGTTCCCATGACCTGGTAACCCGAGTCACCCGGATGCAGGTGGTCTCCGGAATCGACACTGGGCAGGAAAACATTCGGGTTGGCGGGGTCGCGAGTGACTTTATCGAAGTCAATCACGCCGTCGAAGACGCCGCTGGTGCGAATCCAGTCGTTGACTGCTTCGCGCGCCTCTTCGCCGGCGGGGGATGCATAGCCTGCGCCAACATAAGGCGTCAGGGTCGCGCCGAAGACCTTGATTCCGTGTGCATGAGCGCGGATGACGAGCTGGGTCAGAGCAAACGTAAGGGCGGAGGTGAGTTGCGGAGCCGTCAGGGAGTCGTCCGCGTCGCGCGGTCTGGCGATGGCCCCGACGTCGTTGATGCCTTCGAGAATGATGAGATAGCGGACGCCGCTCTGCGCGAGCACGTCGCGGTCGAAGCGGGCGAGAGCGGCCTGGCCCGCTCCGTCACGAAGAAGGCGATTGCCGCCGATGCCTTCATTCAGGACAGAGAAATGAGCCGTCTTGGAATCGGCCTGCAGCCGGTCGGCGAGCACGTCAGGCCAGCGATGATTTGTATCTCGAGTTGAAAGCACGCCGTCGGTGATCGAGTCGCCCAGGGTCACGATTGCCGCCGCGTGCGCGTCTGCAGTGCTGACGTCGATGCCTTTCACAAAGCACCACGAGGTGATGGTGCGAGGGTCGGTGAGCGATGCCGCTGTGGTCGCGTCCCCAGCGGCGATAAACGTAGTGGAGTAGCCATCTACATGACAGGTGGTTTCGTTGATTTGCTGATCGGGCAGGTAGACGCTGACAGCAAGGCTAGAAAGCGGCGTTACCTGGAAGGCGACCGGATCGCTGACGACCAGGGCGCCCGGCGGGATAATCACGGCCGGCTTGCCGGAGAAGGTCAAGGCATGGTCGCTCCCAGCCTGGATCGCTCCCTTCCCGGCACTGATGGCAGCGTGAGCTGCGCCGACCATCAGAGGCCGCGTGCCAAACTCGTTCGTCAGCAGGACACGGATGGAAGGTCCGCCGGCGCTGATCCTGACGATGTTGCGATAGGTTGAGTTAGCAGGTGACGGCTGGCCGGGATTGACCTTTTGGCCCATGGGTGACGAAGCCCAGGAGCCGAGCCAATGCGCTGGAGGTTGCTGGGCCGTCGCGGAGAGTGACGTGAAGAGCAGCGCAAAGACGGAGAGAAGCGACTTCTGCATGGCGTAATTCGTTTTACTCGAGTACCTTGCTTGCGTCAACGCAACAGGTCCTCTAACGCCAGGCTTAGCTCTGTCTTTTCATCCCGATATTTCACAATCACAGGCGTATAGAGGCTCACGCCCCAATCCAGCCCTTGGCCATGAGTGACGGCCCGCGAGCCTGGCACGACTACTGCGCCCTCGGGAATCACCAGCGGTCGATCATCCGCGGCCCGCAAAACCTCGCCACGAACAAGGTCATAGACCGGAGTGCCTCGGGTGAGGATTGTTCCCGCGCCCAATACTGCGCGCCGCCGAACCAGTGTTCCCTCGTAGACGCCACAATTGCCGCCGACAAGAACTTCGTCCTCGATCACTACTGGAGCGGCATTCACCGGCTCGAGCACGCCGCCGATCTGCGCTGCCGCGCTCAGATGCACGCGCTTGCCGATCTGCGCGCACGAGCCTACCAGCGCGTGGGAATCGACCATCGTTCCCTCGTCAACATAGGCTCCGGTGTTGATGTACATAGGCGGCATGCAGACCACTCCGGGCGAAACATAAGCTCCTGCGCGAATCGACGACCCGCCTGGAACCAGCCGCACTCCATCCTCAGCGGCGAAACGCCGCGGCGGAAAAGTTTGCTTGTCCACAAAGGAAAGGACGTCGTTGCCCGTCCCGACCTGTGCGCCTAGCCGGAACCCAAGCAGAATTCCTTGCTTCACCCAGGTATTCACCCGCCAGCCCAACGGAGCGCCGCCGTCCGGCTCTGCCGCCCGCACCAGGCCCTTTTCGAGCGCCTCGCGCAGCGCCATGAAGGCGTCCATCGCAACCACATCGCCGACAGCGGCGGGGCCCGCTGCAAAGTGTTGCTCAATTGCAGTTTGCAGTGAAACATCGTGCTTACTCATGTTCTAAAGATAACGCGACGCCATGCACTAAACTGACCTGAATGCCCGCAACCGTCACAATCCGGCCCGCGACCACCGCTCAAGACCTCGAAACGACCAAAGTCCTACTCCGCGAATACGCCGCGTACCTCAATCAATCGCTCGGCGAGGAACATATCTGCCTGGAGAGTTACGAGAAGGAACTGGCCGGCCTGCCGGGCGTTTATGCCGAGCCGCAGGGGGTCATCCTGATGGCGTTCGTGGATGAACAGCTTACGGGATGCGTCGCTCTCAAGCCGCTCAAGGCAGACCGCGCCATCGAAGCTGGCGAAGCAGCCTGCGAGATGAAGCGCCTCTGGGTGCGACCCGAGTTTCGGGGACAATCCGTCGGACTCACCCTTGCCAAGGAACTGATTCAACATGCCCAGGGCCGGGGCTATACCGCCATGTATCTGGACACAGTGCCAACGGCGATGAAGTCCGCCAATAGCATTTACAAGAAGTTGGGTTTTCAGCCTGTCGAACGATATAACACCAACCCGATCCTTGGAATGAATCCGGCTGTGGCGGTGGAGTTCTTTAGGCTCGCACTTTGAAAGCAGGTGCTATTCTCTTTATCCGCCAGCCGACAATGCTAACGGCATGGTTGAGGCGTCAGTCTCGGATTCTTGTACCTATTTCCAATTGGGTCACCGAAGTCTAGCTCCGCGCAGCCCCTCCGGCGGTACCTGGAGCCGTCGAAGTGCCATATTATGAGGAAAGTTCGACTGGCCGAGTCGTGGCTCCCCGTCACGAGATCGAAGTAGCCGTCACTCGAAGTCGTCAGCATCTGAAAGGTTTGGATTCCCAAGGTCGAAAGCAGAAGGCGACCGCCGGATTGATCGAAGCTCAGGAGAAAGAGCGGACAATTGCCTGTGGCTCCGCAAAGACAGGAACCGGTTGGCTGAACAACGAGACCGAATCCTCCATCGACGCCGAGTTGAACTCGCCTTACACGAACAGAATTAAAGGCAGAATCGAAGGACTGATCGGGTTCCTCCGCCAAGCATGCCTTCAAGTCGTTTGTTACGGCACGCCGAACGGCCTCACGCTCGGAAGCGGAGAGCTTCGAGACTACTCGGTCTCGCGGTCCAAGCTCGTTCAAGCTAGGAATTGACCAGCCGTCCTGAGGTGAGGCAACTGGCATGAACCAGATAAGACAGCAAAGAGTCAAGGTGCTTCCCACGTATCTCAGTCGGTTCGTCAGTTGACTCTCCTTGACGGCGGGCCGAGTCCTCGTACGCGCAGGACTCAATCGATCCGTAAATGGCTCTTGTCTTGCGGAGCGTTCGCTAACAGTCCAAACTCTCCTGCCAGCTTCTGCAACCTCTCTCGCGTCATCGAAGCAACCGGCGTCATCGGAAGCCGGTATTCCTCTGCGATCCGGCCCATCATGGCCAGCACTGCCTTCACCGGTCCTGGGCTTGTCTCCCAGAAATTTGCCTGCATCAACCGGAAGTATTGCCGGTTGATCTCTCTTGCCGTATCCCACTCGCCAGCCAGTGCGGCGTTAGTCATCCGCGCCATCTCGGCAGGAATCTCGTTTGAAGCCACTGAGACCAAACCTGCTCCGCCTACGGCAATCACCGGAAGCGCTATCGGATCGTCGCCGGAGAAGACCTTGACGTCGTCCGGCAGCAGATGAATCAGCTCAGTGATCTGCCCGAGCTGGCCGCTCGACTCTTTGACTGCTTCAATATTGGGCGCAGCCTCCACGAGGCGTACCACCGTAGCTGGCTCAAGGTTGGCTCCAGTCCGGCTCGGAATGTTGTAGAGCACCACGGGAAGATCAATCGCGTCGGCGACTGCCTTGAAATGCTGGAACTGCCCTTCCTGCGTGGGACGGTTGTAGTAGGGATTCGCACTGAGGATTGCGGTCACACCAGGAACTTGCGCCGCCGCCCGCGCCTTGGCGACTGCCTCGCGCGTCGCGTTGTGGGTGCATCCCGCCCAGACGGGAACTCGGCTGCCGGCCGTCTCCGCAACGATGCGGATCACGTGGAGCCATTCCTCATCGTTCAGGGTTGGAGTTTCGGCGGTGGTGCCGCAGGCTACCAGAAAATCGATGCCGCTCGCGATCTGCCACTCCACCAGTGAGCGCAACGCGGCTTCGTCGATCGGCGGTTCTGCGGCTCCGTTCGCAACAAACGGAGTCACCAGAGCCGTGCCACAACCAGTCAATTCCATAGCTCAAGTGAGTTTACCGCGAATGCGGCTGTGGGAGAGGAGCCGACGAAACCAGCTCCTTAATCAAATTGCTCGTAAACATCCCGGAACTCGAACACGCCCTGCCGGGTGGCAATCCATTCCGCAGCGCGCACTGCGCCCTCGGCGAAGGCGCGTCGCGAAAAAGACTCATGCCGCAGCTCGATCAAATCGCTGTCCGTCTTCGCCTCGATCACGTGAATCCCCGGGCTGTCGCCTTCGCGTTTCGACTCAATCGGCACATTGAGACGAGGATTAGCCGACTCCAAAGCGAGCTTCAAATTGAGCGCGGTCCCTGAAGGTGAATCCTTCTTGTCAGCATGATGAGTTTCGATAATGCGGAAGCGATAGCCCGGAGCGGCCTGGGCGAGTTCGTGCGCGACCTTGAAGAGGGCCTGCACCCCTATCGAGAAATTACTGCCGTAAACCAGGCCGGCATTGCGCTTGTCGGCGAGAGCCTGGATCTCTTTGAAGTGGCCGTGCCATCCCGTGGTACCGACCACCATATGGGCTCCGCTCGCCAGACAGGCGCGCATATTCGGCACTGCCGCTTCGGGCGTGGTGAAGTCGATCACGGCATCGAACTGCCCCAGGAATGTCGCCGTGATCGCCGAACCATCACGGTTCGCCTCTTCGCCAACGACCCTTACTCCGTGGCCGCGCTCCTTGGCTACGTCCGCCACGAAACTGCCCGTTTTGCCGCGTCCCAACACTAAGAACAGCATCGCTCTGGCCCACTCTTTCCTGTTCGGGGTTCTGCTACTTAGGTACCGTCTCCGCGACCACCGCGGCCCGCGCTTCCACGTCGAAAACCTGAGGGTCGGGGTCCTGGAAAAATGTGGCGTGAAGCGAACGTACCGCCTCCTCCACATCGTCTTCTTCGATCATAAAGCTCATGTTGATCTCAGATGCGCCCTGCGAGATCATTCTGACGTTCACGTGGCGAATGGCCTGAAAAACCTGCGCGGCAATGCCGTTCTGCCCACGGATGTCTTCGCCGACCATGCATACCAGCGCCTTGCGCCCCTCGTATTTTACGTCGGCGACCTTACCTAGATCGGCAGAAATCTCAGGCAGTTTCTCGTTCGAATCCACCGTCAGTGAGACACTCACCTCCGAGGTCGAAACCATATCCACCGCGCACTTGTGCTTGTCAAAGACGTCGAAGATCGACTTGAGATAGCCGTGCGACATCAGCATCCGGCTGGCCACGACATCGATAATTGTCAGACGTTTCTTGACCGCAATCGACTTGAACGGGCTGCGGCAGTGCGAGGCCAGCGCCGTGATTCGAGTGCCTTCGTTCTCGGGATTGCGCGAATTCAGCACCGCGACCGGAATATTCTTCTGCACCGCCGGAAGGATCGTCGCCGGATGGAGCACCTTGGCGCCGAAATAGGCCAGCTCGGCCGCCTCCTCAAAGCTGATCGTCTTCACGCGCAGAGCGTCGGCGCAAATGCGCGGGTCGGCGGTCATGATGCCGTTCACATCCGTCCATATCTCGATCACCGATGCATTGAGCCCGCCACCTACCAGAGCCGCGGTGAAGTCCGATCCGCCTCGGCCCAGCGTGGTGGTTACACCCTCTTCGGTCGAGCCGATGAAGCCGCCCATTACAGGAAGCTGCCCTTCGCGCAGCAAGGGCAATATGAACTCAGCCAGCCGCTTCTCGATCAAGCCATCGTTGGGGATGGCCCGTCCATGTTGCGCGTCGGTGACGATGCAATTCCGCGCGTCGACATGAACGGCGCCGAGGCCTCGCGCAGCGAAGCCGGCGGTCACCATCCGGCTGGAAAGCTGTTCGCCGAAGCTGACGACAAGATCGCTGGTGCGCGCGGTCAGCTCGCCGACGGCTGCCAGTCCGCGAAAGATCTCATCGAGCGACTCGAACTTCTTATCGATCCACTCCGACATTTCGCAGAAGGTTGGCGTGTCGGCAAAAATCGGCGCCTGGGTGAGCAGCTTTCGCGCTGTGTCATGGTGCCGGTGGCGAAGCCGTGCGCTGATCGCCAGCGCTCCGGCGCGGTCGCCTCGGCCGGCGGCATTTGCGGCGGCGATCAGTTGGTCGGTAACCTTGGCCATCGCGCTGACCACGACGATCGGCAACACGCCTTGTGCTCGGCGTCCGGCGACAATCCGCGCCGTGCGGTCGATGGCCACGGCATCCTCGACGGAGGTACCCCCGAACTTCATGACCACATAGCTGGGGCCAGTGGACTTCATGCAAGCGCCGCCACAGGATCGTTCGCGGCACTGTTGGCGGGCTCGAGCTTACCTAGCTTCTCCAGAATTTCTGCATTCAGAATCGCCGCGCCCGCCGCGCCGCGAATCGTGTTGTGCGAGAGCACAGTGAACTTCCAGTCGAACAAACTGCAGGGGCGCAGCCGTCCCACCGTTGATGCCATCCCGTTACCACGCATCCGGTCCAGCCGCGGCTGCGGACGATCCTCGGCGGCCACAAACTCCACGGGTTGCTCCGGCGCGCTCGGCAATCCCTGCCCGCGCAGCGGAGTAAACTCCTGCCATGCTTCGATCACATCTTCGCGCGAAGCCTTAGCGCGGAGCTTCACGCTCACGCACTCCATGTGGCCGTCTTCTACAGGAACGCGATTGCAGTGCGCGCTGAGCTTCGCTGGGAGGGGATCAACAGCGTGCCCGTTCCAGCGGCCGAGCAGCTTCAGGGTCTCTTCCTGCAGTTTCTCTTCTTCATTCTTGATGTAGGGAACGACGTTGCCGAGGATGTCGAGCGAAGCTACGCCCGGATATCCGGCGCCACTCACTGCCTGCATCGTTGAGACAAACATTGCCTCGATGCCGAAGCGTTCCTCAATCGGCTTCAGTGCCAGCACCAGGCCGATTGCGCAGCAGTTGGGATTCGTGACGATATAGCCGCCTGAAGCCTTGCGCCAGCTCTGCTCTTCAATCAGAGGAAGATGATCGGCGTTCACTTCGGGAATTACCAGGGGCACGTCGGCGTGCATGCGGAAGGCGCTGGAATTCGAAACCACCGCGCAGCCGGCTGATGCAAAGGCCGGCTCCATCTCGCGGGCAATGTCCGCGTCGAGCGCGACGAAGATGATTTTGGGAGCGCCCTCGGGCGCGGCCGGTGAAACAATCATCCTGGCGATGCGCTCGGGAAGCGGGGTGTCGAGCTTCCATTTCGCGGCCTCGCCGTAAGGCTTGCCGCTCGAGCGGTCGCTCGCCGCCAGCCACGCGACCTCAAACCACGGGTGGTTCTCAAGAAGTTGAATAAACCGCTGGCCGACCATGCCGGTCGCGCCCAGTATGCCTACCTTGCGCCGTTGCTGCATTCTCGCTAAATGCCGCCCAGAAAAGACTTGCCTTGTAACGACCCGATGTAGAAGTCGCTTGGCTGTGTCATTTAGTGTACCGTCTTCGCCGTGGCAGGCGACCCGGAATTACTGCATCTGACCGTTGCCAGTACCGTAAGTGAAATCAGCCGTCGCCGTTTGTTTCGACCCGACCGTCACCTGCGTGGTCTGCTGCCCAAGCACCTCATGGTCGGCAACCACGGTGTAAGTCCCCGGAGGCAGCCCGCGAATCTCGAAATGTCCGTTCTCGTCGGAAACCGCGTAGAACGGATTCGGCGAGACGTTGATAAAGGCGTTCATCCAGGGATGGTTATTGCACCGCACCGGAATCATCAGCTCCGGCTTGGGAAACGTCCGCCGGGTCGTCCCGCCTTTGGGAGGTTGCGAAATATCGATCTCCGGGTTCACCGGATTGTCCGCCGTGGTGTGAATGTTATGCATAGTCGGATCGCTGTTGGTGAATTCCACCGGCTGGCCAACCATTACCCCAATCACGTGCGGAACATAGCGGCAGCCCTTCTGGTCGAGCACCACCGGAGTCGAAGGCGCCGGATAGATCTTGTTGCCCAAACCATCTTTCACATAGATGAAGACATTCTGCAGCTTGCCGTCTTTTACCACATATTGTTCGCTGTAGTTCGGCTCGCTCGACAGCGAGCACGCCGGATCCTGCGCCATGTCGATCTCAATTCGCGGCGGCGCCTTCCTGGCGAACTTGATCGTGCCGCTGATGGTTCCGCTTGAGTTGTAGTCGATCTGGGCGTATGTGGCGGCAGGCGTCGTTTCAGTTGTTCCTGGCGAGGTCTCGCCTGGACTTGGCGACTTCTTGCAGCCCAGAGGAGCCACAACCTGCGCGATGATCGTTGTTGTTACAGTGCAAAAGGCGAGCCGTGGAAGAGCCTTGCGCATACCCATACTTCTCATTTTCACACGCTGGGCGGATGAGTTGGGTCGATGTCCTGAAGCTGCGTGGAGCCGGCTGCCCTAGCTGATGGCTGGTACCCCCCCACCCCGGTCTCTGTGAATAACCAGCTTGTTTTCATCGGGTTAGGTGGTGGTCGGCGCTCTAAGCTGATCGTTTCATTGGACTTGGTTACAGAGTTGCTGGATTCAATGACTTGCGGCGTTCTTGCCGGGCGATCTCGTGAAATCCAATGACGCAAGGTGGCGATGAATGGCCTGGAGCTGTTTTCTTGGTACTGCCTCAAGGTTATCGTGTTGGGGTGGATTTCTGGTGGGAATTCTTTGGGGATTTTGGGTTGGTTTCCCGATTTGGGAATTTAATCCAGCAGCTTCGGACCTCTGTCGCGGATGAGTGACTCCGCGATTTTTCGCCAATCGAGTCGATGCGAACCCCGCTTCCTGTCACAAGGTCCGCTTAAACAGCGGGGTTGCAATCAGGAGCGTCGCAATCCCAAACCCAAACAGAAACAGCAGGTCCATGCGGATCGCCACCAACCCGCCGTCCTTCAGCAGGACCTCCTTGAAGCCGTGCACCGCATAGGTAAATGGATCGACGACCGCAATCGCGCGCAGCCACGGCGGAAAGCCGGTCACCGGCGAGATCGCGCCGCTGGGGAAGAACAACAGCGTATTCAGCACCCCAAACATCGCCCGCGGAACCAGCGGGTCTTCCACCCGCACCATCATCAGGAACATCATCCCGTTGAACGCCACCGATGTCGAAATAATCAGCAGCAGCAGAAGCAGCGCCGACCCCGGACGAAAGACCACCCCCAGCCCCGCCATCAGCGAGCCAATCAAGGTGAGCGTCACGCCCGATAACACCGCCTTGATCGTCCCCGCCAGGTTCAGTCCCAGCACCAGCTCCAGCCGGGTGATCGGCGTGACCAGATAGCCCTCATGCACGCCGCGCGCCTTGTCGTCGATATACAACATGCCCCCGCCGATCATCACTGCCACATACATGGCCAGTGCCACCGAGCCGGCAAGCAGATACTTCATATACTCGACATACGGATAAAGCTCGACCGTCTCCAGCGAGATCGTCGGCGCCACCAGCGGCTGGACCGCCGGAGCGTTCAGCGAGTCGACCACCGACTGCATCTCCGCCTGGAGGCTATTGCTCATCGTCTGGTCGCTGTTGTCGACCACCAGTCCGATCTCCGGCGAATCTCCCGCCAGCACCCGCCGCGAATACTGCGCCGGAATAATCACCGCTCCATCGATCTTGCCCCTCCGCACCTCTTCGCGCGCAGTCTGTTCATCCTCATAGGGAACTGTGGTAAAGGTGCGGATGTTGACCGCAATGGAGTCGAAGGCCTCATGGATCTTCAGCGCCTGCGAGCCGCGATCATAGTCGACCACGCCCATCTTTGCCCCGCGAATCTTGCCGCCAAAGGCGTTGCCGAGGATCAGCAGCTGCACCAGCGGAAGCGTCATCGAGACCATCATCAACGCCGGCGAACGAAAAAACTTCCGCATCTCTCGTTCGACGATTGCCATCATTCGAGTCATGGCCGTAACCCCGGGCGGTCAGGCATGACAAAGCCGAGCGCCTTTACCTGTTCATCGCGGAGCTGTCGCCCCGTGTAGTAAACAAAAACGTCATCGAGCGTCGTGTTCTCGACTGTCAGCGACTTGATCGCCATCCCACGGCTGGCGGCTACCATCTCCACCAGCTGCGTCGTAGTGATCGAGCCATCGGTGGTGATCAGCCGGTAAACTCCCTCGCTACGGGCCTCCACCGAAGTCACCCCGCCCAGTGTTTTCAAACGATCCGCCCAATCGGACGGCTCGTTGGTGAACTGCGCCTCCACCACATTGGCCTCGGGAATGCTCGCCTTTAGCGCGATGGGTGTATCGAGCGCCACCAGCTTGCCGTGATCGACAATCGCGATCCGGTCGCACAGCCGGTCGGCCTCGTCCATGTAGTGGGTGGTAATCAACATCGTCAGCTGCCGCGTCTCTTTCAAGCGAGTCAGCATCTCCCACACGGCAACGCGTGAGACGGGGTCGAGTCCGGTTGTGGGTTCATCGAGAAAGAATATGCGCGGACTATGCACGAGCCCGCGCGCAATCTCGAGCCGACGCCGCATTCCGCCCGAGAGCGTCTTGGTTTGCGCGTTGCGCCATTTCAGCAGGTTGACGGCTTCTAACAGTTCGTGAACATTTTTTTGCCGCGCGGCCTTCGGAATTTCATAGAGCTTGGCATAGATCGACATGTTTTCTTCGACCGTCAGATCGATGTCGCTGGTCAGCGCCTGCGGAATCACGCCAATCGTCCGCCGCACACGATCGGGATCGCGCGAGACATCGTAACCGGCGACAATCGCTCTCCCCGCGGTCACGGGGATCAGCGTCGTCATCATGCGGATTAGCGTGCTCTTGCCCGCGCCGTTCGGCCCCAGCAGCCCGAAGATCTCGCCGTCGGCGACCTCGAAGCTCACGCCCGCAACGGCTTCGAAATCGCCATATCGTTTCACAATCTTTTCGACCGCAATCGCCGCGCCTGTCTTGCCGTCATTCATCGCGACACCAGCTTGCTCTTCGGGATGTATACCTCAGCCAGCATCCCCGGCACATATTTCATCCCCGGGTTGTCGATCAAGAGCTTCAGCCGGATCGTCTTGATGTCACGCTTGCGTCGGCTCACATCGCGTTGCGTGGCAAAGTCCGCCTCCGCCGACTTCGCAATTACCTTCCCGTAGATTGTCGCGCCGCTCGGCATCACCACCCGCAGGCTATCGCCCAGCTGCACCGAATCCGCCTCGGTCTCCGGCAACGGCGCGTAGACCCACGTTTGGGTCAGGTCGGTAATCGTCACGATCGGCGTTCCTGCGGCTACAACCTCGCCCTGCCGCGCCGCTCTCACGTTCACTTTGCCGGAGATCGGCGAGGCGATCGTCGCATATCCCAGTTCCACCTGCGCCTGGGTCAACATGGCTTCGGCGTTCTGCACCGAGCTGCGGGTTGCGGCCACCGTGCTCGCCTGCGCCTGCGCCTGGATCATGTTCGCCTTCGCCACCTTCAGCGACGCCTCCGCCGCGGCGACATTGTGCTGAGCGGCATCGACCGCAGCCTGCGCCGCCTTCAGCGCGGTCACCTGCTCGTCTCGCGACTGCTCGCTCATGATTCCCTGTTTCGCCAGCGCCACCGTACGCGAGGTGTCGGCCTCCTGATGTTCGTACTGCGCCTGCGCCTGCACCAGCGCCGCTTGAGCCATCCTCAACTGCGCCTCCGCGTAGGCCACCTGGCTCGACGTGCTTCCCCCGATCTGCCGCTCGGTCTCGCTCGTTTGCTGTAGATTGAACTTCTGACTCGCGGCCGTTGCCAACGCCGCGTTGCGCACCGCCGCCAGATCGTCGCTTTGGATCGTCGCGATCAACTCCCCGGCCTGCACGTCATCGCCCTCGTCCACCCTCAGCGTCTGTATCCGCCCCGGGATGCGCGAGCTGACCACCACTTCGTTGGCGTCCACCGTCCCGATCAGCTGCAAGTCTCCCGAACGGTTGGTCGAAAAGAAATACCAGCCGAGCGAGATGACGAACAACACGCCAATGATCAGAAATATCCTGTTGCGCGGTTTCATAAGCCCTTTCTACAAACCAGCGGATTTTTCACTTCAGGCATGGGCATCGCTGCCAGCACACGTCGCGCCAGCTTTGCCCCGTGGGCGCGGTCGGTGAACAGCGCCTTGCCCAGGAACTCGGCTACTGCCTTGCGCCGCGAGCGAAGCGCCTCCACATCCAATGGCTCAAGCGGAATTAACGCCTGCATCATTGGCGCGCTCATGAAATAGAAGACATTCACGCCGAAGATCAAATACATCGCTTGAAGCCAATCGATCTTGCATAGCTCGCCGCTCTTGACGCCCTCGACCACGGCCTCGCGCAACTTCTCCATCAACGGTTTGAACGCCGTCCGATAGATCACCGGCAGCGCCCCGCTCTCATCGCGCCGGAAGCGCACCATCTCCTGCTGCATCAGGCTTTGAAACTCATGCTGGCTCAGAATGCGATCGAAATGATTCAGCGCCGTCCGCAACAAGCGCTCGCCCGCGCTGTATTTCCGGTCAAACGCCGCCAACGCGTCGCCCGCCACCGTCCCCGACACCTCTTCGAGCGCCGCCTCATACAGGCCCTGCTTGCTTTTGAAGTAGTAGTAGAGCAGCGCCTTGTTCGCTCCCGCCAGCTCGGCGATCGCATTCGTCCGCGCTCCCGAGAGTCCATGCGCGCTAAACTCCCGAATCGCCGCGCGAAGGATGCGCTTCGGCGCCTGATCGGCAAGGTTTTCTTCATTCGGCTTGGGGCGGTTGACGAGCATTAACTAACCAGTTAGTTAAACCATTATACCCGGTTGACAGAATCGAAATTGAATGGCAATAGTCGCGTCTAGATTCGCTGTTGTATGCGGACGCCGAACAGACTGATAGAGGAACTTGCGGCGGACAGCGCCAGGCAGGAGAGGCGATTGCGCTTCATAAGTACCTCGATGGGTGGCGTTCAGCCTTCGAAACGTGCGTTGTTACCAAAGGCGTTGCGTGTCGAGCCAATTACGAGTAAGAGGAGAGATTTTTCAGGGTGCAGGCCGAGGCTGCGGCGCTCGAGAGATTGCCGACAGACTGATGAGCGAAGGCGAAGTGCGGCGAGACTGCGGCCACGCAGAAAGCATTCAACGTTGACCTCGACAAAATCGGCGAGCTCAAAAGTTTACTCACTTTGCCCCCAATTCCGGCCACTGTCAAATGTTTTTTGGTTGACGCGAAGAGAGCGTCCGCCTCGATTTCGTGACGTGAGGGGGCCTAGGACGGAGCCGTTAGATCGCAAATTTGTTCGGTTTCGCTCGGAATGCAAACCTCCTGGATCGATGGAAGTGGGGAGAAAACGCATGTCCTTCGACTGCGCGCTGTCCGCTCTGCGCAGGATCACGAATCATTTTGTATGGCGATGGGTGGGCCTAGACCGGTTCGGGGACGGCGGCTACTGCGGCGTGTTTTAGGAGGGATGGGGCGAGTCCGAGGGACCAGACGTAGACTACCAACTCTCTGGCGTCGTGGAGGACTGGTTTGGTGTCGGGGAGTTGGATTCCGTGTGCGTTGGGGAGTTCGTTGAGTTCGAATTCGGTTGCGGGCCTTAATCGAGCTGATCGTCTCCGTTCATGCAGAGCTTACGCTCCGCGCGCAAGTTAGCGTTTAGGAAAAACAAACAGAGGAGACCGATAAGCAGCGGCAGCGGAATCTCGAGGAGAGTAGCTACAGCAGAGAACCAAGGCAGTCGTGGCAGTTTCATATCTCACCTCGTGCTTATCGAAGCGTTTTTCCGGGACGACGGTTTAGGGACATTCAGAGTTCGCGTTCCTATCTTCCCGTCTAATTGCTGCTTCGAGTACGCCGTCGTCTACTAAGGCGACAAAATCGCTCGAGATCTATCACTCGACGCTATATTTTTTGGTAAATAGCTGTGTCGTAGTTTCCGGGCAAGACAGCCCGGGTCATTTCTCTGGAAAGGCGGCGAGATTCTGAGGCCGGGAGGCAATTTCGCCATACGGAGAAAGACGGGACCATCCTCCCGCCTTTGGCGAGCCACCGCGATGACTAGAGTGGTTCGGGGACGGCGGCTAAACCATCCTTCACATAGACGAAGACATTCTGCAGCTTGCCGTCTTTACCACATATTGTTCGCTGTAGTTCGGCTCGCTGGACAGCGAGCAAGCCGGGCCTTCGCCATGTCGATCTCAATTCGCGGCGGCGCCTTCCTGGCGAACTTGATCGTGCCGCTGATGCCGGGCGAGCTGGCAAAATCCGATGACGCACCCTGACTAGGAATGGCTTGAAGCTGCTTTTTGGGTACTGCTTCAAGGTTATCGTATTGGGTGGATTTCTGGTGGGAATTCTTTGGGGAAATTGGGTTGGTTTCCCGATTTGGGAATTTGGAGCGGGCGGTGGACGGGGTGATTCGGAAGTTTGTTTTTCAGACGCTACTCTACGGGGTCGGCGGGGTGACCGTGAAGTCGGTCGTGGCAATTAGAGTGACGCCGTTGACTCTGATGAGCACGCGTCCACTGGTGGCTCCGCTTGATACGTTAACTTGAATCTGGCTGGCGGTCTCGCTGACGATTGCCGCTGGAATTCCATTGAAAGTGACAGTTGCGTTGTTTCCGCCGTCGAGGAGGTTGGCGCCGGTGATGGTGACTGGAGTGCCGACCGCACCGCTTTCGGGCGAGACGGTGGCGATGGCAGGGTAAGGAAAGAAAGTAAATGCTGCGCCGTTGCTGGATTCTCGGCCCACCACGACCACAATGTTGCCAGTCGAAGCGTTAGAGGGCACGCGGACGGTGAACAAGGTATCTGACCAGGCGGTCACTCCGCAGACTGCGCCGTTGATGGTGACATAACTGTTGCCCTGGGTTGCGCCGAAGTTGGTTCCGGTGATGCCGATCAGTGCCGCGGGAGCTCCGTAGCTGGGGTTGATCGTGCTGATATGCGGGACGATAACGGTAAAGTTGCTCGAACTCTTCACGGTGTCGCCGTTGATGCGGACGCTGACGGATCCGGTAGTTGCGCCGGCCGGAACATTGACCTGAATACTGGTACTGGATTGGCTGATGATGGTGGCTGGCGTGCCGTTGAAAGTGACGGCTCCTTTGCCCTCTCCGTCGAGGAGACCAGTGCCGGTGATGGTCACTGGAGTGCCAACTGGACCGCTGGTTGGAGAGATATTGGTGATGGCTGGATAGGGATAGAAGGTGAAGGCCGCGCCGTTGCTGGGTGTTCCGTCTGCCGTGACGAGGATATTGCCAGTAGTGGCGCGGCTCGGCACCTGGATGGTGATCAAGGTATTCGACCACGAAACGACCCGAGACGAAGTACCCCCGACAGTGACGTAACCGTTGCCTTGGCTCGCGCCGAAGTTGTTTCCGGTAATTTTGATGCGTGCCGCGGGAGCTCCGTAGTTGGGGTTGAGCATGTTGATTTGCGCGACGGCGACGGTGAAGCTGGTGGGACTCTTCACGGTATCGCCGTTGACGCGGACGCTTACTGGCCCGGTGGTTGCGCCGGTCGGGACGTTCACCTGAATACTGGTACTCGATTGGCTGAGAATGGTGGCGGGAGTGCCGTTGAAGGTGACAACGCCGTTACCACCACCGTCGACAAGACCAGTGCCGGTGATGGTCACTGGAGTGCCCACCGGACCGTTGGCGGGCGAGATGTCGGTGATGGCTGGATAGGGATAAAAGCTGAAGCCCGCGCCGTTGCTGGGTGCTCCGTCTGCCGTGACGACGATATTGCCGGTGGTGGCTCGGCTTGGCACTTGGATGTCGATCAGGGTGTTCGACCACGAAACCACACGCGAGGGTGCGCCTCCAACGGTCACGCTGCCGCTGCTCTGCGTCGGGCCGAAGTTGTTTCCGGCAATTTTGATGAGTGCGGCGGGAGCTCCGTAATTGGGAGTGAGGCTGGTGATCTGGGGCGTCACCGTGGGATTGACGACGACCTTCACGGGAAGCGGCGGGGGTGCGGACAGGAAATTTCCATCCCCAGCATACGAGGCGGATATGGAGTGAGAGCCGAGAGCGAGACTGGCTGTTGTGAACGCCGCGGAGCCAGAGGCGTCGAGGGGGGCGTTGCCGAGTGGCTCGCCGTCGGCTGTGAAGGTCACCGTGCCCGTCGGCACTCCGGCGATCTGTGGCGACACTGTGGCGGTCAGTGTCAATTTGCCTCCTGCCAGGATGTTGGTCGCGCTTGCGGTAAGTGCGAGACTGGAGGACGCCCGGTTCACGGTAAGCAAGACAGGCTGCGTCACGACCGCATAGTTGACCGCGTCCGCTGGTGTAAAGGTGATTGATATATGGTGGTCTCCCGCACCGAGGACCGCATTTGCCGCCTCGGAGTAACTGAAGGAACCGATAGCCGATGCGGGTGCGAACAAGTTGAACGCTTGCGGCGCTAAGGAGGGAGAAAAGCCCATGATCGAAGCGGCGACCTCCTCTGCCAAAAAGTCATGTCCGAGCGGAGTTGGATGCCCGCTATTATCGTCAAGATCGCCAAGATAGAGATAAGCGTTGCCGGTCGTCGGGTCGGATCGATCGCCATATACCCAATATTGCGGCGCCGTGCCGGCGAAATCGACGGTTGCTGGAAACAAGGCCGCAGCAGCCGCCATGGCGGTTGCCACACTTGCGGAAGGCGCCTGGGGGCCCAGCAGATAGATTGGCGTACCGGGCAGGCACGCGTTGACCTCGGAGAGAAAGTCGGTGGCCCCCTGCTGGGTGCTCTGTTCGGTGGAACCGGCATCATTAAGGCCGCCGAAGAGCACAATCAGGTCGGGGTTGCGGCCGCAAATGTCGGTCAGCGCTCTTTGGACAAAGGTGAGATTGTCCACGCCGCCCACGGTAAAACCGCTGCCGCTAACTCCACTCTCCCACCAGTCCCAGTTGAAGTATTCGCCAAGCACCTGGGGGTAGCCCGAACCGGCGCCACCGGGCTGGGTAGGCGGCAGAGTCGGCTCGGAGATGATCGGAGTGGTCAATGAATCGCCAAAGATGATGGCGCTCTTGCCCAATGGAACCTGGGCTGCCGAAATGGTGTCGGAAGCGGCGGCGTTCACGCCGAAAAAGGGGGTGCCTTGGTCGAGCATGACCTTGATCTGGCGAGGGCGCTTGTCTGGGAAGGCGACCTGGTAGAAGAGCGTTCTTGGAGAGTCGTCTGCGAGCGGCTCTACATCTGGGTTCGTCCACGAGCCGTTGACCCACAGCCGGTAGTTCGCGGTCTGTGACTGGATCGCGAACTCGAACCGCTGGCAATCGCAGGTAAAGGCGACCTTGTAATAATGGTCCACCGCCATGGTGGGATCGGGAATCGTCCCCTCTCTTCCGCTGGCGGTCACACTCTCAACCATTGGGCTGGATTCATAACGAAGCAATGGAGAGCTGTAAGGGGCGCTGACCGAGGCGCCGCCGGTGATCTGCGAGGTGTCAAATTGCGAGGTGATGGTGGGGACATCCGCAGCTGGGTCCGCGGCCGGAACTGCCATTGCAGATGCATTGAAGATCGACGGGTCGAAAGGGGTGCCATAAACGATCGTCGCGGACGTCGCTTGCACAACCGGCTCGCTGGGGAGGATGGTGAAGTGCTCTTCCGCGTCGGCGGGAGCATACACTGTATTTCCGGCCTGGTGAGCGGACACCGTTACCATGCCGACGCCGGTAACAGTGAGCCAGCGTCCATTCAGCGTTACCGGACCGGTCGTGGTGATAGTTACCGGCAAATAGGAGGACGCAAGCGCGATGACCTGGAATGGCGCCACTCCGTAACGCTGATCGGCGATGGGGAGCAAATTGATCATCTGCGGCGTAGTTCCCTGACCAAAGGCACTGATGCAGAGTACGAACACCGGCAGAAGAGACACAATCCTTCTCATGTAAACCCGTTTCGCACGAGTGCTTTGTCGATAACTTTCCAGAAGCTTCGGAGGTGACGCAGGCCGACATCGAGCCGCGCGTTTACAGCTGCAGCGGAATTGCCATTATAGTCGGTGCGCATACGTCTTTTCTAAAAACTCTAAGTTGTTCCTTGCAGGGAATCGCCTGGGCTGGCTGGTGGGTGGTACACCCCCACCCTGTCTCTGTGAATAACCCGCTTTTTTTCATCGGGTTAGGTGGTGGTTGGCGCTCTAAAGGTAATTATCCCCTCAGGACAAGTACAATAGTTTTACCGTGACAGGGCAGCGTTTATGAGCGAATATAAGGAGAAGAGGAACCGGGTGTTCTTATGACGCAAGAAGACATCGAATCCCAGATAATCACTATCCATCGTAATCATCGAGAAGCAAAGAAGAAGCTCGCTGCACTCCAAGTTCGTAATGGAAGTATAGGGGACGTGTTTTTTAACCTCGGACGGGCAATAAAGGAGGATGATCCAAACTGCATTGTTTTCCCGCCAGTTGACGCTGTAACGGCGCAGCGCAGTTCATTCTTCTTAACGGCTGAAACCAGAGAAAAGCTAGATATTGATAAGCTCCGCTCTCATTTGGCTGAATATAAAGAAGAGAAAAATCGCGTGAGATTACTAGAGCAACAACTTATCAATCTCGGCGAAAAGCCGACCGTTTAGTAAAGATGGATGGTCTTGTCTGCGTTCTTCCTGTACAGCTTGATAAGAGTCAGCTGCCCGTCTTTCGCCACCCGAATCACGTAAGGCTTTCGCCGCTTTGAGATTTGCTCGCGAATGCTCTCTTGTGCGGTAATCAGTCGCCTCTGCCAATTTTCCGCCCCATCATTGTTAGTCGAGAGAATCACGACTCCGATTCGTGCGCGACGGATTTCCGGGGCATACGTGTATTCGAGCCTTTTGTCTGCGGTTATCAGGATGTGCTTTCGCTTGCCGCACAGCGCGATAATTTCGGGATCAGAAACCGCTTGGTTCATTACGCGGCCAAACTCTTCGGAGTAGGTAAGCAAATCATATCCAGCTTCTCGCAGTGGCGAAATGATCCTCTCGGCACACAGGTTGCGGTCGAGATAAAAGACGACTTTTCTATGCCGCTTTTGGCCTTTGGTAGGCTTTGATCGCTTGCTCAATAGTCGTCCGCTCTATGCCGTAATCGCGGGCCAGCTCTTCGGCCTTGTCTCCAGCGCCGCTCCTTGCAACAAGTATCGACACCATGATGCCTGTTCCCGTTACTACGGGTTCACCAGACGAGTACGCTGGATTTATTGCGATGTGCTTATTTAGGAGCGGATGTAGCTCCTCTGGAAGTCCATCTGGGCCGCGTTTGATTCCGCGAAGATGCTGCTTGAGGACTTCCTTTATTCCCATTTGTCCATGACTACTGGCATTGATGGGAAGACCCAACTCGCGAATAAACACAGAGTTTCCGCGAGTCGCCAAGTCCCTACGCAAAAGCGGATGTTCGTGGTTAAAGTGTTCTCGGATGTATTCCATCGCGAGACGAACACGACTCAGCGTCACATCTCTTCGGCGAGCAAATCTCAGGACATACGCTTCCGCCAGGTTGAAGAAAGAGAGCAAGCCTCGCTTCGGATCGGCAAGAGTCAATACCGCTGGATAGGTGCGACCCTTACGCTTGTATCCACGAACCCAAGAATTAAGAGTCGATTCAGGGATGCCCAAATAGCGCGCAGCTTCTTCAATGCTGTAGCGCGGATACTCGCGCAGATCGCCGCTGACGCGGGTCTGTTGTTTCCTCGCCATCTTCCAACCCCTAGGACAAGCGCACGTCATCGTACCCTCCGTGTTAAAATCTACGAAGGGTTGCGATTACTCTATGTCACCAACCGCGAAGAGCGCCAGTGAAAACTCGGGGCCGTCACCTCAAGAGTTCACACGCTCAGACTTCCATTCCCTATTGCGAAAAGCGATCAATTCGCCAGTTCAGAAACCCGCCCCAAAAGCTGAACGAACATCGGTTCCTGACCGTTCCGGCGATTGTACCTAAAGCTGTATTCGTCCAAGTAGGTCTGAAGGTACTTGGCGCTCACGCTGTGATACGTCCCTCCGATTCCCCTCTTCACTAGGCTCCAGAACCCCTCGATTGTGTTCGTATGGATGTCTCCCATCACGTACACCTTTTCCGAGTGATTGATGCGCCGATGCTGGTAGCTCTTCCCGGCCCAACGCACATTGTCATAGACCACGAAATCATCGGTGTAGATGACGCTCTTGGGAAGCACGAACTCTTTGATGATCGGATACAGGGTCTTCTCTTTCGCGTTCGGCGTGACCCTCGCCACAACGCTACCGCCGCGCTGTACCATGCCAAACACAGTGGTCTTGCCCTCGCCGCCGTAACCGTGAGTGGTGCGCTTCCGCATGTGCTTGTTCTTCTCTTTGCCACCGAAGTACATCTCATCCATTTCGACTGACGAACCCTCCAGTCTAATGTCCTCCGACATCAGGGTTCTGATCTGCTTGAACATGCGCCAAGCCGTTTTGTAAGTCACACCTGTCTCCCTTTGAATGTGCTTGGCGCTCACTCCGGTACGGGTCGAACCCATCAGGTAGATGGCGTAGAACCACGTCTTGAGGCTCGTAGTGGACTTCTCAAATATGGAACCCGCCAGAGGGTAGATGTGATTGCCGCAGTGGTCACAGGCGAACGCTGTGCGATTGGTCACGCGGTAGTGCTTGCGCTCCACCTTGCACTTGGCGCACATGGCGCGACCGTCCGGCCAACGCGCCTCCATGATGTGATTCAGGCAAGCGGCATCGTCCGGGAACTCGGAGTCAAAGTCCTTGAAGGTGTACTTCTGGTGGCCGGGGATGGTGTTGGTCGGTCTGCGCTTTGTGTTCTTCCGGGCTGGCATGATGTAATGAGTATGCCATTTGTTCTACTTGTTGTCAAGGGATAATTACCCGCTCTAAAGTCGTCATTCGATTCGACTTGGTCACAGAGTTGCTGGAATCAATAACTTGCGGCGTTTTATGCCGGGCGAGCTGGCGAAATCCGATGACGCAACGTGGCTAGGAATGGCTTAGAGCTGCTTTTTGAGTACTGCTTCAAGATTATCGTGTTGGGGTGGATTTCTGGTGGGAATTCTTTAGGGAAATTGGGTTGGTTTCCCGATTTGGGAATTTGGAGTGGGCACCCCGCCCACCCCGTAGAGCAGCGGTCTGAAAACAAACTTACGAATCACCCGCCTTCACCGTGAAGTCGGTTGTGGCAATTAGAGTGACGCCGTTGACTCTGACGAGCACCCGTCCGCTGGTTGCGCCGGTTGGCACCGTGACCTCGATGCTGCCGCTGGTGTCGCTGGAGATGGCCGCCGAAGTTCCGTTGAAGGTGACCGTCGCTTTGCCGCCACCGTCGAGGAGGTTGGAGCCGGTGATGGTCACGGGGGTGCTGACCGCGCCGCTGGTGGTCGAGATGCTGGTGATCGACGGTTCGCTGTAGAAGGTGAAGGCAACACCGTTGCTGGTTTCTCCTTCCGCCGTGACGACGATATTGCCGGTGGTGGCGTCGCTCGGCACGGTGATGGAGATCAAGGTGTCCATCCATGAAACGACACGGGCCTGAGCGACGCCGACGGTCACGTAACCGTTGCCCTGGGTCGCGCCGAAGTTGGTTCCGGTGATGTCGATCAACGCCGCCGGAGCTCCGTACTTAGGGCTGATACCGCTGATTTGCGGAGGGGTCACGCTGAAGATGGTGGGACTCTTCACGGTGACGCCGTTGACGTGGACGCTGACGGGTCCGGAGGTTGCGCCCGGTGGGACGGTGACCTGAATGCTGGTGCTGGTGGACGTGCCGAGAATGGTGGCGGGAGTGCCATTGAACGTGACGACGCCATTGCCCTCGCCGTCGTGCAGGTTGGCGCCAGTGATGGTTACCGCTGTCCCGACGGGCCCGCTGTTGACCGACAGGCTGGTGATCGACGGTTCGCCGTAGAAGGTGAAAGCGACACCGTTGCTGGTTTCTCCTTCCGCCGTGACGACGATATTGCCGGTTTTGGCGTTGCTCGGCACGGTGATGGAGATCAACGTATTCGTCCACTTAACGACCCGGACCCGGGACGAAGCGCTCCCGACAGTAACGTAACCGTCGCCCTGGGTCGCGCTGAAGTTGGTTCCGGTGATGTCGATCAACGCCGCCGGAGCTCCGTAGTTGGGGCTGATGGCGGTAATGTGCGGGACGGTCGTTTGAGCCCATGTTCCGGGATTGCCCAAAACGAATCCAAAACTTCCGGCAAAGTTCGCTGTGGTTTCGGAGAAGTCAGCGCCCGGATGGAAGCTGTAGTAGGTATCCCAGTTCGTTTGCATTTGAATATTGCAGCTGCTACCGCAAGTTTCGATGAGCCATGAGACGATGTTTCCCGATGCGTCTGTGGCGATTTGGAAACTGCTGTAACTGCTAGTGCCGTTGTCGTCGATAAGACCGCTTCCATCCGTAAGCTTGAATGAGGTAACGGTGGAAGTGATGTCGGTAAGCGGCAGATTGTCTAAAGCACTCCCTGTCAATGTTGTATTAAACGTCACCACCAGAGCGTATGGTCCGCCGGTGCAGTAAGTTCCACCGCAACTGACACCGCTTACCGTTCCGTAGTCATTGCCTTTGTACGTGTAGGCAGTCACCGAAGTCTGGGCGGGAACAGCTAGGGTGAAGTTGCTGGAACTCTTCACCGTGTCGCCGTTGGCGTGGACGCTGACCGGGCCAGTGGTTGCGCCGGGTGGAACCTTCGCCTGAATACTGTCGCCGGTGGGCGTGCCGAGAATGGTGGCCGGAGTGCCGTTGAAGGTGACCGCTCCATTGCCCCCGCCATCCAGGAGGTTGGCCCCGGTGATGGTCACCGGAGTGCCGACGGCGCCGCTATCGGGCGAAACGCCGGTAATGGCTGGAAAGGGATAGAAGGTGAAGGGGAAGCAGTTGCTGGATATTCCGCCTACGGTGACGACGATACAGCCGGTGGTGGCGTGGCTCGGCACGGTGATGGAGATCAATGTGTTCGACCACGAAACTATGCGGGATATAGCGCCGCCAACCGTTACGCTGCCGTTGCCCTCGGTCGCGCCGAAGCCGGTTCCTGAAATCTCGATCAGTGCCGCTGGAGCACCGTAATTGGGGCTGATGCCGCTGATCGTCGGGATCGCCGTTGGCGTGTACTCAAAGCCATGCGAAACCTCGTTGCTATCGAGGTATAAACCGACCACGGTTCCCGATGCGTTCACGCCAAAAACGCCGCCCTGGGGAAGGATCGTAGACGTGGTCATGTTCGGAGGGGTGAAAGTGGTAAACGAACTGCTTGCGGTCAGGGGCAGATAGTAAACGAAACCGTGCTCAAGTCCTGAGGAATCGGCGTAGCCCCCGACGATATAGCTGCCGGTGGGATCGATGCGAGTAGGGAATGTTCCGCCGATTAGCCCGCTCTGGCTGGTGGTATTTGCGCCCGGCGCATCGAAGGTTGTGATCGTGCCGCTCGCAGAACGGATAAAGCCGTGCCGGACCCCGCTCGAATCGGTGTACGAGCCAACCACATCCCCCGCGGCGTCGATGCTCATTGGAATCGTTCCACTGTAGCTGGCGCCTTGGCCAGTGTTCGTCGTTGCCCCGGGCCCGTCGAACGAGGTGTAGTTTCCAGGCGACGAATAGGGGGGCGTCGCTATGAATCCGTGGCGGTTGCCACCCGAATCGACGTAATGGCCGGTCACTACACCCGATGCATTAATGGCCATTGGGGTTGTGCCTTCCTTCTGATAGCCTGAAGAGGTATTTCCGGTTCCAGCATTCGGTTCGTCAATCTCCGTGAAGCTTTCATTGGCGATGGAGTACAGAAAACCGTGGTAGAGCGAGAGCGTGTCGTTGTTGCCGGTGGTATAGAAGCCCACGATCTGGCCAGCATCATTGATGGCCATCGGCCAAGTCCCGCGGCTCGTAGTCGCCGTCGGCGCGTTGGGATCGTCGAATTCGGTGATCGCGCCGGTCTTGGCTACGCGCAAGACGCCATGGAATGCGTTGTTGCTGTCGGCGGAGATGCCCACCACATCTCCTGCCGTGTCGATGCCGATGCCCGTTGTTCCTTGGAACCATCCCGACGGGGGGCTCGACCCGGCGTTGGGCGCATCGAATGATGTGAACGTCTGATCGGCGTACACAAACCCGTGTACGATACCGACCACGTCCGAGTATCCGCCCGTCATACCTCCGGAAGCATTGACGGCGAAGACGATTGTTCCCTCCAGCGCGCTCGTGCCCGCGCTGGGTTCGTCAATCACAGTAATCGTGTAGTTCCCGCTCGTGCCCGAACTTTCAGGCCGTGCGAGAGCGCCTGGGATTGCATTGGCCGTCGCGGAAGGGCCAAACATCCTCTCCCAGCCCTTCCAAACCCAGTGACTGGCCTGAGTAGAGGTCGTCAGCCACACGGCTGCCCCGGCGAAAAGGGCTCCAATGAGCAGGATCACGGGAGCGGCGTGGCGCGCCCAATCTGAACCCTTGATAGCAGCGCGAACTGCGGTCCAGAAGAATTGAATCCGAACTGGCTTCCGATGTGTCATGACTGGCTCCCATGGCCAACACCCACCTATTCGAACCGCGGGAAAGTCAGCCCGTTTTGGGGAGTGCCGACGGACCTGTGGCTCTAAAGGTTTCTCTTTATTCCTCTTCAGGGCAAGAGAAAGGAAAGGACATGAAGGGGCATGTCGGGTGAAATCGGATAAACTTCCTTCTTTTCGAATGGTGGCTCGCAGGGCTATACTGGTGCTCCCCTTTGAATGCTCCTTTTCTAACTGTCGATTTTGCAGGCAGGGATCGGGTCTTGTATGACCACTGCTCGTATCGCTCAGGCCAATATTGAGGTGACGGAGCGGAAGCTCGCATCGTGGAAATCTATCGCAGAGTACTTCAACTGCGATGAGCGCACAGCCAAACGCTGGGAGCGGGAGAGGGAGCTGCCGGTTCATCGAGCGCCCGGTGGAAAGCGCAGCGTCGTCATCGCGTACACCTCGGAGCTCGACAGCTGGCTGCGCACACGGAAACTTAAGGAAAACGCGGACATCGCAGCTGTGGAGAAGGGGACCACGCCCTCGCAGGGTTCAGCATTGTGTTTTACGCTGGAATCTCCTGCGACAACTGGTGAGCAGGACACCAGGGAATTCCGGCGAATGCAGCTAGGACGGCCGCTCGAATGGGTGACGGCCTGCGCGGCTGTCCTCCTCGTTGCCGTACTAGCGCTTTGGACGCTCAAAGGCCGAAATGCCGTACGCACATCAGTTTTCGGAATCTCTACTTCATCGGCCGCTTTGCAGCCCCTTCCAGCTCCAGGTGCAGAGGCACTCTTCCTCCAGGGGCGCTATTTATGGAATCTACGCACCTCTGACGGTCTTAACAAAGCGATTGACGCCTATACGCGGGCGATTGTGAAGGACCCGTCCTATGCCGACGCCTACGCCGGCCTAGCCGAGACCTATGAGTTGCTCCCGCAGTTTGGCAACGCCGATCTGGGCGACTCTCTGACAAAGGCCAAGGACGCCGCCGACCGTGCCATTTCATTGGATCCGAATCTTGCCGCCGCACATCGAGCCAAGGCCTTTGCTCTGTTCTATTGGGACTGGGATATCTCCGGCTCCGATGCCGAATTTCGGAGAGCGCTGGCCTTGGATCCGAACTCAGCGCAAACGCATCAGTGGTATGCCAGCACCTTGGCGAACAGACTTGAAGGCTCTGAATGCCTGAAGCAAATTGACGACGCGCTCCGCCTGAGTCCCACCTCGGCCGCGATTGCGACCAACGCAGCGTTGTTTCACGCGATCTTTGGCGATTTCAATGCCGGTGTGAGAGAGATGAAGGAAATCGAGCAGACCCAACCGACCCTGGCAACTCCCGCTGCCTTTTTGAGAGAGATTGATTTCGCCCTAGGGGATTATCCAGGCTATATTGCGGAAGCTCGCCGCTATGCTTCGATCACGCGCGTCCCGGACGATATCGCACTCGCTGACGCCGTCGCTCGCGGATGGACGCAGGCGAACAGGACAGGCCTGTTGGAAGCCAGGGCAAGAGTTTTGAAAGCTTCTTTTGACCGCGGGACAGAGCCTGGATTCTGGCTCGGCGAAACCTTGCTGCTGTTGGGGCGTCAGAAAGAGGCGTTGCCGTATTTTAGGGCGTCGCTCAATCGGCGTCATATCTCGCTTATCTCGATGCAGCAATGCCCGTGGGCAAGAACGCTCTCGAAAGATGCCGGCTATGCTGCCCTCTTTGCTCAGATTCGTGAGCGCCTCCGCAGTGGCTATCCAGCTCATCCGCTAGAAGTTCCGGTAACGCTTCGTCTGCCACAGTAGTCCCCGCATTTCCCAGTGGGGTATTGTCTTAACCCAGACAGTGTCTACCGCTGGTGGATAGATTCACTGCACGGGACGACTGGGGGAGAACCAAGGCAGCATCCCGGCAACGAGCGCAATATTGCGTCTTGCCCTTGTCTGTCAACGAGATTCGGACGTAAAGTGGGCCACCCGGACGATGGAGCAATGTCAAGTCCGTAGGACCTCCGCTCGGCCTTCGGCTGCATCCGGGGCCGGTCGGGATGGCAGTTTGCCCCTTGAGGACGAGCCGCTAAAGTGGTTCAGGGACGGCGGCTACTTGGGGGTGTTTTAGTAATGATGGGGCGAGTTCGAGGGACCAGACGTAGACTACTAATTCTCTAGCGTAGTGGAGGACTGGCTTGGTGTCGGGGAGTTGGATGCCGTGGGCTGTGGGGAGTTCGTTAAGTTCGAATTCGGCTTCGGCTAGTTCGAGGGGCCAGGGTAGATGGTGGATGTTGCCGCGGTGGAGTTTGCCTCCGGGGCCGGTGGTGTAGAGGGCGTAGCGTTCGGTGAGGAAGTGCTCGATGGTGCCGGGGCGGGATTGGTCGAGAGTGTTCATGCGGCCGAGTCCGCGATAGCTGGCGCGGAGGCGGACGGGCTTGCGGGTGAACTGGCGTTCGCTGGTGTAGTGGAATTCGCGGGCGTCGCGGTGCTGGATGCTCATGCGGGCCCAGTAATACGGCAGGCGGAAGAAGGTACGGGCGAGGAGCACGGCCGCGGGGTTGGCGGCGTCGAGGGAGAAGAAGTAGACTCCGGCGACGTTGGTGCTGGCCTCGCGGACGTAGGTGCGGAGGTTGAGCTCGGGAAAGCGGTTGGCTCCGGGAATGATGGGCAGGCCGCGGATCTGGATGCGGTCCATCCAAAACGGGACGATGCCGACCCAGGCCGAGCCGTCGTAGGTGTCGGCGGTGAGGCCATGCGGCAGCAGGCGGGCGATCTGCGCGGCGGGCAACGGCCAGTGCGCGAAGAGCAGATCGTTCCAGCGCTGGGTCATGGCCCAGCGGGTCTGGGGCAGCGGCCAGGGGCGGTGTCCGACGGTGGAGAGAATCCGGTTGTCGTCTGGCTCGTTCACAAGGCCCCTGGAGTCATTTCGCGGCTTCGGCGGTTCTGAATCTCTATTAACCCGGCGTTACTATGCTGGTTCTGCGGTTCGTTGTACTTCGTTGATAGAGAAGAATAAACCCTGGCGCACAAAGAATGTGTGGCGTGACCGAGGTTTTCACGGAGCGCCATGCACCATCCCAAAGGCAAGGATTATTGCAAAGTATTCGACCATCGCCAAGTAGGCTTTTTCCTGGGGGAAAAAGCCCTGCCGGGAGTGGTGGTTCCAAATTACACCCACCCTGCCTTTGGTCTATCCTGAATTCTCCGATGACTATCAATGTGACGACGAACGAGGCATCCGCGCTGCACACCTCCGCCAACCCTACCGACACGGGCGAGAATGGGGCCAGGCCGGCCGACAATGGGACTGAGGTCTTCGCCGTGCACGGCGCCGAGCCTGAAGTGCTGGCATATGCGATGGCGAAGTATTCGCGGTCGTCGCTGTCGATGAAAGAGTCGCTGCGGGAGATCAGCAGCCAGCGCGCCGAGCAATTCCTGAATACTTTTTATTTCCAGTATGGGCACAGGTCGATTGCCGATCTTGCGCATGTGGCGTTTGCGATTGAGCGACTTTCGCTGCTGGCGGCGATTGTGCTGGTGGATGAGCAGCGGTGGGATGGGCAAGAGCGTTCGACTCGGTATCAAAATTTTGGCCGGAAGGCGCATGGAGAGAATTGGTATACGCCGGAGTTTGCGAATCGGGGGGACCGGGCTCGATATTCGGAAGCGATCGAGGCTTTGTTTGCCGAGTATCACTCGGCCTCGGGGGCGATGCTGGAGTATTTCAAGAGCATCACGCCGAAGCCGGAGGAGATGAAGGCGGAGGCGTATGAGCGGACGCTGAAGGCGAGGGCGTTTGATGTGGCGCGGTATCTGCTTCCCTTGGCGACGAATACTTCGCTGGGCCAGATTGTGAATGCGCGGACGCTGGAGGGGCAGGTTTCGCGGCTGCTTTCGGATCCGCATGGCGAGGTACGGCGTCTGGGGGAGAAGCTGCGGGATGCGGCTTCGGGTGCAGCGTGGAATGTGCACGGCGCGGAGTTGGCCGCGCTACAGGCTGAGATTGCGGCGGTTGATCCTGCGCTGGGCGAGCGGGCGAAGGAACTGCTGACGCGTGAGGTGAAGGTGGCTCCGACGCTGGTGAAGTATGCGGCGGAGAATGAGTATGCGCTGGCGACGCGGCGGGAGTTGGAGCAGGCGGCGCGAGAGTTGATGAATGTCACGGCGATCGATGCTGCTCCGGTGGTTGATTTGGTGGAGGGTAGGGAGTCGCTCGAAGTGGAGATTGCGGCGACGCTGCTTTATGGGGCTTGCCATTATTCTTACCGACAGATTCGAGACCACGTCGCCTCTCTGTCTGAAGTCCGGCGGGATGAGATTGTCGACCTGGGCTTGCGGCATCGGGGACGGCATGATGAGTTGCTGCGTGAATTCTCGGCGGGGCAGCGGTTGCGCTTTGACATATTGATGGATGTTGGCGGGTTTCGCGATATGCATCGGCACCGGAAGTGTACGCAAATATTGCAGTCGTTTACGGATTTGCATGGGTATGACTTTCCTGAGTTCTTGGAAGACGCTGGGTTCGGAGATGGGTATCGCGCGACGATGGAGTCGGCGCATGGGACTTATGAGGACTTGAAGATCTCGGGCGTGGACGAGGCGGCGGCGCAGTATGTTTTGCCGTTGGGGACGCGGGTGCGGGCTTTGTTCAAGATGGATTTTGCCGAGGCACTTTATATCTCGGAGCTGCGGAGTACTCCGCAGGGGCATTTTTCTTATCGGCGCGTGGCGTGGGAGATGTATCTGGCGGTGGCGCGGGCGCATCCTTCGCTGGCGAAGTATTTTCGGGTTCAGGATGTGAATGAGCCGGTGGATTTGCTGCGGCGGTGAAATGGGGTAGGTGGTCGGAGAAGCGATGACGAGGAGACAGACTATCGATTGGGGCGAGCCATTTGGGTTTTGGTGCTTATTTGTCGTCGCGACTCTCGGAATTGTCCTCAGGTTTGTGTTTTGCCTGGTCGTATACGTTGAACCGCTATCGCAAATTGTTGCCCAACTGGTTATCGCTGGAATCCTCGTAGTCGCGCTTGCCATTGGACGTTGGAGAAGACGATCCAAAGGCGATGTGTCGAATGACTGGAAAATCGGACCATGGACTGCCGGAGCCGTTTTCTTCGAATTGGGATTGTGTGTTCTTGGTATTAGCGGTGATCTGTGGGCTATCGCGAATCATGCTCGCTTTCCTTGAAGGCACCCACTGGTCGCGGCGAAATTTCCCATTTTGGAATCAGACGTTCCTTTTCGCTGTCGGTTTCTTCTGGAGCCTGCGTCCTGAGTGCTATTCTTTGTCCAAGTTTCCACAGCTATTTACTGGATGGGCACAAATTCGCGCCAAGGCGGCGGCTTGGCGACGTAATTTGGGTAGAGATAGGCTACAGTAGAAAGACGAACAAAAGACGAAGATTGGAGAACTCGAAGTGGCTGATGATCGTGCTCGCGCAGTAGAACTGGCGCTCTCGCAAATCGAAAAGCAGTTTGGCAAAGGCTCGATCATGCGCCTGGGCAGCAAAGAGGCGATTGTGCCGATTTCTGTCATTTCGACGGGGTCGATCTCGTTCGATGCGGCGCTGGGCGTGGGCGGGGTTCCGCGGGGCCGGGTGATTGAGATCTTTGGGCCGGAGTCTTCGGGCAAGACGACGATCACGCTTCAGATCATTGCCGAGGCGCAGAAGCTCGGGGGCCTCGCGGCATTTGTGGATGCCGAACATGCGCTCGACCCGCTGTATGCGCGCAAGCTGGGCGTGGACATCGACAACCTGCTGATCTCGCAGCCGGACTATGGCGAGCAGGCGCTGGAGATTACCGAGGCGTTGGTGCGGTCTGGGGCCATCGATGTGCTGGTGGTGGATTCAGTAGCGGCGCTGGTTCCGAAGGCCGAGCTTGATGGCGAGATGGGCGATTCGCACATGGGGTTGCAGGCGCGGCTGATGTCGCAGGCGCTGCGCAAGCTGACTGGGACGGTTTCGAAGTCGCGGACGAGCTTGATCTTCATCAACCAGATTCGCGAGAAGATTGGCGTGATGTTTGGCAATCCGGAGACGACGACTGGCGGGCGGGCGCTAAAGTTTTATTCCTCGGTGCGCATCGATATTCGACGCATTGCTGCGGTGAAGGAAGGCGATGCGGTGGTAGGTTCGCGGACGAAGGTGAAGATTGTCAAGAATAAAGTTGCCGCGCCGTTCCGTGAGGCGGAGTTCGACATTCTTTATGGCGAGGGGATTTCGCGCGAAGGGGATGTGCTTGACTTAGCCGTTGCGCAGAACATCGTGGAGAAATCCGGTGCGTGGTATAGCTATGCCGGCGAGCGGATTGGCCAGGGACGGGAGAATGTTCGCGCCTTTCTGAAGGAGCATCGCGATACTTTTACCAGCGTTGATAACGAGCTTCGCAAGAAGCTGGGGCTGGTGAATGTGCCGGTGGCTGATGTGCCACCGGTGCCGGTGAATGGGTCGGCTGCGGCGGTGGATGCGGTGAAGCCGGGCGTTCGGCGGTAAGCGAAGTCTATCGCGGGAAGTAAGTTGGCCAGCGCCGTGCGCCGTGGAAGACTGCAAGAATTTCTACCTTCTCATCGCGGACCTTGTACACGATAAGGTACGGACTGTTCACGATTGGAAGTTCGCGGGTTCCTGAGACCCGGCCGACGCGCCCCATTTCAGGAAATGTTCCGAGCCGAGTGGCGGCTTCGTGAATTCGTTGGAGAAGAGCCGATGCGGCTCTAGGATTGTCCGCGGAAATGTAGGTCTTGATCGAGCGCAGGTGCCACACAGCACGCCGGAGCCAAACGACTTTCATCGTGGCTGCTGCAACTCAAAGACAGCCTCGACTTCAGCATCCGTGGCATAGTCCTCTGTTTCGGAATCGCGCAGTGCCGCGTGAATTTCCTCCAGCTGCCATGCCTGAGCTTCAATGTAGTTATCGAGTGCGTCCGAGATGAGTTGCGTCCGGTCGCGTTTCCCAGCTTCGGCGAGCGCGTCAAGCTGTTCAACCTTTGACTTTTCAGCGCGGAATGTCACGGTGACTTTAGGCATGATGCTAATATCGCATATTCTATCGTATTGCGTCGTATTATTCGGTGATTATGGAGCGGCCTAAAATTGCGGGTTCCAGAATGGCTCCGTACAATCGCCGTTGAGCGATATTCGCATTGGACAAAGTTAAGGCGATCTATCCCGGCAGCTTCGACCCGATGACGCATGGTCACCTCGACCTGATTGCGCGCGGGTCGCGGATTTTCGACCATCTGGTGGTTGCGGTCTTGTCCAACTCAGCCAAGCGTCCGCTGTTTTCGGTTCCGGAACGGGTGGAGATGCTGACCGAAAGCGTGGCGAGTTTGGGGAATGTTTCTGTCGCGACCTTCGACGGATTACTGGTGAACTTTGCGCGCGAGCATCGTGCCCAGGCGGTGATGCGGGGCATTCGTGCGATCAGCGATTATGAATACGAATTGCAGATGGCGCTGATGAACCAGCGGCTGGCTCCGGAGCTGGAGACAGTGTTTCTGATGCCGGCGGCGAAGTATTCGTTTGTGAGCTCGCGGTTGGTGAAGGAGGTCTTTCAACTGGGTGGGTCGGTTGAGGGGCTGGTGCCGGAGTTGGTGATTGCGCGGTTAAAGAAGCGGGTTTCCAATCAAGAAATGCCGTGAGTTCATCCCATGTCTGAGCCAGAACGGATTGATCGGACCGAACGGTATCGGTCTGCGTGGGAAAATTATCGACACCGGAAGAGAATCGTCTTTCTCGTGTGTTTGGGTGGAATTCCAGGCGCGATCATCGTTCACGTCCTTTCTCAGAATTCTTATGGGTATCTGGCGCACAATTGGTTCTGGATTCCATTCTTTTGCTGGCTAGCACCGGTCCTAGCTTTGGGTCTGCATTTCGAGCGATGGCGATGCCCGCGATGCGGCGAGATCTTTCAGAAGTCCTCTGAGTACGAGCTGCGTTCCTGGAAAAGACGTGTCGCGGGCCAACCCATCTTTGGCATTCGATGCGACACTTGCGGACTCAAGAGATTCGGGGTTCCACCTGTTGAAGAACAGCAGTGGCGAATTACGCCGAGATGACTCGCTGCTCCGGCGGTTGCTCGACGGCGACCGGCCCTTTCTTTCCGTCTCGAATCCCAAGCAGATTCAGCACCGGCGCGGTGCACATCGTGGTGACCAAGGCCATGACGACCATCATGGTGAAGAGGGTTGGGGTGAAGGCTCCGACGTTGTAGGCGATGTTGAGGACGATGAGTTCGACGAGGCCGCGGGTGTTGAGTAGCGCGCCGAGGGCGATGGCGTCGCGCCAACTTTGGCCGGTCCAGTGGGCAGCGATGGCGGCGCCTCCCATCTTGCCGAAAACAGCGCCGGCGAGGACGATTCCGGTCCAGATCCACATGGCGGAGTCGTCGAGCAGGTCGAAACGGGTGCGCATGCCGGTGAGGGCAAAGAAGAGCGGAAGCAGCAGCACCGACACGAGCATGTCGAGGCGTTCGCGGATGGCAATCTGCCAGTGCTCGATTCGAGGGAAGCAGACGCCGGCGAGGAAGGCTCCGAAGAGCGGGTGGATACCGATCTTGTCGGTCGCGGCGGCGGAGAGCAAGACCCCAGCCACGACCAGACCCAGTAGCGTGATCGAGAGCGCTGGGTTGTTGCGGCGGTTGACCAGCCTGGCGGCCAGCGGGCGGATGACTCCCAGCATGAGGAAGAGGTAGACGGCGAGACCGAGCAGGCGAATGGCGAGCGATGACGGCCCTCCGGCTTCGCCGACCAGCGCAAGGGCGAGCGCGAGCAGGAGCCATCCGATGACGTCGTTGACCGCCGCGCTGAGGATGGCAATCGTGCCGAGCGGCGTCGATTGCAGGTTTCGCTCTTCCAAGATGCGGGCGAGCACCGGGAAGGCGGTGATGCTCATGGCGATGCCGAGGAAGAGGACGAAGGGAATACTACCGATGCCGTGCGGAGCGAAGCGAATCCGCAAGGAATGCGCGAGCACAGCGGCCATAACGAAGGGCAGGAAGATGCTTGCGGCGCTCGCGGCCATGGTGGTGCCGCGCTGGTGGTAGAGCTGCGCGTAGTCAAGTTCCATGCCGATGAGGAAGAGGAAAAGGACGAGTCCGACGGTCGAGAGGAGTTCGAGCTGCGCGAGCGAGGTTTGGGGAAACAAATCGGCCCAGAGATGCGGGGCGAAGCGTCCGAAGAGTGACGGGCCGATCAGGATGCCGCCGATGATTTCACCGATCACGCGGGGCTGGCCCAGCATTCGAGCAAGGCGGCCGAAGACGACGGCGACCAGCAGCACGATGGACATCTGCAGGAGCAACAGGGTCATGGGAAAAAACCTTTCTCGGAATTTTCTTGAGCCCGGCAGAGCGACGGCAGGAGAACAGCAGTGACTGATTTAGGGTGTATCAGAGCGGAAGAGAGAAGCCAAGCGCCGCCGTGATATTTCCTGATGTTTTTGTTGCGGCACCGTTTTCTTAAGATGCGCGATTGGAGATTAACTCGCGCATCTTTTTCTGCGTTCGGCGAAAAAATCTGAAAAAATAGAGGCATGGCTACAACACCGATTGCTCAGAAGATATTGACCGACCGCATTGGCCGGATTGAAGTTTCCGCGACGATGGCGGTGACCGCCGAGGCCGCAAAGCTGCGCTCACAGGGCGCGAAGCTGGTGGATTTTGGCGCAGGCGAACCGCATTTTGCGACTCCGCGACATATTAAGGATGCGGCCATCTCCGCGATTGAGGCGAACTTCACACGCTATACCATCGTGTCGGGAATTCCCGAGGTGCGGAAGGCGATCGGCGAGCGCCATGCCTGCGATTTTGGCTCCGACTACGCGCCTGAAGAGGCGGTCTTTACCACCGGCGGCAAGCTGGCGCTGTTCAATGCGCTGCAAGTGCTGGTGGAGCATGGCGATGAGGTGATCCTGCCGGTGCCGTACTGGGTTTCTTACAAGGACATCATTCAGTATGGCGGCGGTATTCCGGTTTATCTGGAGACGGACGAGGCCGAGAACTTCCGCATCACTGCTGCGGCGGTCGAGGGGCTGATTACTCCGCGGACGAAGGCGATTATTTTGAATTCGCCGTCGAATCCGGCTGGGTCGGTGACGGCGCCGGCGGACCTGGAAGCGATCGTGCGACTGGCGCATGAGCGGGGGATTTATCTGATCCTCGACGAGTGCTACGTTTACCTGCAATACAACGGCGCGCTGGTGAGCGGCGGTTCGTTTACCGAGGCGAAGGAGCATGTGATCGTTGCCGGGTCGCTGTCGAAGACCTATGCGATGACAGGCTGGAGGGCGGGGTTTGCGCTGGGGCCGAAGCCGATCATTGCGGCGATGAGCAAGCTGCAGAGCCAGTTGACAAGCTCGACGGCGCATTTTGTTCAAAAGGCGGCGGTTGCGGCGCTGACTGGACCGCAGGATTCGGTGCTGGAGATGCGGGCCGATTATCTGAAGCTTCGCGATCAGGTGCTGGCGGGGCTGGCGACGATTCCGGGGCTAACCTGCACGGTTCCGGAGGGCGCCTTCTATGTTTATCCGAATGTGTCGGCTTATTTGGGTAAGCCGGGTTCGCAGACGGCGCTGGAACTGGCTGGGCGGCTGCTTCATGAGGCGCATGTGGTGACGGTTCCAGGCGAGGCTTTTGGGACGCAGCAGCATATCCGGCTGTCGTATGCGGTTACTCATGAGGATGTGGATGAGGGCGTGGCGCGGATGAAGGATTTCTTTACCAAGCTTGGGTGAAGAATCCGACGCGCAGGTCATTTCGTATTCGCGATGGCTTTTCCGTTGGTTATTAGCTAAAATCGATTAGCTAATGCGGAGTGTCTTCATGCATATCAGCACCGTTCACGAGGCAAAGACCAATCTCTCGAAGCTCATCGAGCGCGCCGAACGCGGGGAAGAGATCATTATTGCCCGCGGCAAAGACCCGGTGGTACGGCTGGTGCCGGTGAAACCTGCTCCGAATAAGCGCCCGTTCGGCCTGTACAAGGGTGAGTTTGAGATTGGGCCGGAGTTCTTTGAGCCGCTGCCCGACGACGAACTTGAGGCCTGGGGTCAGTAGTGAGGGTGCTCTTGGATACCCACGCTCTGCTGTGGGCTGGGCTTGAACCCTGGAAGCTGCCGTCGGCAACGCTTGAGCTTCTGGAGAACCTGGAGACGGAAGTTTTTGTGAGTGCCGCTTCCGCCTGGGAGATTGCCACAAAGGTTCGAATCGGGAAGTTGCCCGGAGCCGAAGCATTCGCTCAGGAGTTTCCGACGCGGTTGGAGATATTGGGCTTCCAGCAATTATCGGTCTCGGTGGAGCATGGTCAGCGCGCTGGTTTGCTGCCAGGCTCGCACAAAGATCCATTTGATCGAATGCTGATGGCACAAGCGATTGCTGAGAACATGCCGATCGTGAGCAATGAGCGGGTCTTTGATGAGTTCCATGTGCGACGCATCTGGTGAGTCATAAGCTACTGATTCGCAGTGTGGATTGCTGAATTCTCTTTGAGGCGCTCGCATCGATGCTGCGTGAATCCCTATCTTCGGCTTCGCAAAAAGTGCTTTAATAAAGGCGAACGCCCCATTTTTGCAAAGGGCAGCGAGTGAATCTCCCCAACTCCATTACGATGAGCCGCATCGTCAGTGTGCCGTTGCTCATCTGGCTGCTTTCTCCGTCATTTCCATTTCATGATGCAGCGTATGGCCAGCAGGAGATCATTGCCTCGCTGGTGTTTATTGCCGCCTCGATCACAGACGGCCTCGACGGGTATCTGGCGCGGAGGCGCGGGCAGATCACGACGATTGGCATGTTGCTCGATCCGCTGGCCGACAAGCTGATGATCAGCGCGGCGTTTATCTGCCTGGTGAGCTACAACCCGCATGTGATGAAGCCGTGGATTGCGGTGCTGGTGATCGGGCGCGAGTTCCTGGTGAGCGGGCTGCGGTCGATTGCGAGCTCGGAGGGGTTCACAATTGAGGCGAGCGATCTGGGCAAGCTGAAAACGATCATTCAGATCGTGGCGGTGGTGGCATCGATTTTGGCGCATCGCTGGTATGAGTGGCACTTCGGCTGGTTTACGCTGTGGGTCTATCCGACGGCGATCACGGCGATCTACTTCATGGTGGTGGTGTCGATCATCTCGGCGATCGATTACTTTGTGGCCTTCTGGCGGAGGATCGATCGGGCCTCCACGACGGCGCGCGACCAGCGAAAGTTCGCCAGCGCGGTGCTGAGCCGGAAGAAGAATGTCTCGCCGGCGAATTAGAAGTTCGGGCTAAGTTCCTCCGCCTATAACTACTTCTGCGAAATGGAACTCTTCCGATTGCTTGATTCTTGATTTGTGCTCAAGGATCACGTCGCCGCTTGGCGGGAAGGCGAAGTTGTATTCCTCGTAACAGGGTCCGCAGAGCCAGAAATGCTCCAGGGACTGCTGTTTTCCCTTGCCGGTGATTACCCGGACAACGCGGCCGTCGCGGAGGTAGTGTAGTTTTCTTCTGCAGTCTGGATTGAAGCAACGGTCGATCATCGCGCTTGCTCCCCTATTAACTCCGATGCCTTGGACACCCTGAGGGTAGGCTTAGCGGGATTGGAATGCAAATCGGTGGAGTAGGGGGCGGGGGCGATTGGTGAGTGCTCATAAGGGGGCTTCGCATTTGTGCCGGTTGCGTTCGCCGGCGTTCGACTCTAGCGATTAGGATGGATTGCCGGAGGGTGACTATGCGGCGTGGGATGGTCTTGGTGATAGCGGTGGTATTGTTGGGGACGGTGGCGATGGCGCAGGAGGCTCCGGGGATCAACCGGCTTTCGGCGGAGGCGATGGCGGCGCAGGTGAAGACGCTGACGGAGGCGGCCCAGAAGAGCGCGACGGGGATCGGCGTGGTGACGCTGGAGAAGTATCCGAAGCATTATTCGATGATGGTGGTGCGGGCGAAGACCGGCGAGGTTGAGATCCATGCGAACTATGACGATGTCTTCTTTGTGCTCGACTGCGAGGCGACGGAGATGACCGGCGGGACGGTTGTGGATGCGAAGACCACTCCAGATGGGGAGACGAGAGGGTCGCGGCTGGAGGGCGGGGTGTTGACGCCGGTCGGTAAAGGAGATGTAGTCCATATCGCGGCGAATACGCCGCATTGGATGGTGCTTGCTCCGGGGAAGAGTTGCGCTTATTTCCTTGAGAAGGTGGCGGTTAAGTAGCCGACGTGAGTCCCTGGCGCAGGCCTATTGCAGAAACAGAGCCGGGAGATCGCGACCGCCGTAGACGATGCGCTCGATTCTGACGGCTTCGCCGAGGATGCGGAAGAGGATGACATATCGTCCGACGACGGCCATGCGTGCGTCTTTGCCGTACTCGGGACGGATGCGATAACGCATGGGGTTTCGACCGACCTGGTGGATTTCTTCACGAATCTCGCGGATGAAGCTTGACTGCTCGCACAGGATTGTCGCCGGCGATGTAATCGGCGATTGCCTCCAGATCGCCCTCCACAAATGGTGAGCGTTCGAGGTGCATTTATTTGGCGAGCTTTGCGGCGTCGGCCATGGCGTGGTATTTCCGCTCCAGCCGATCCATGACTTCTTCCACCGGTAGGCCCGGCGCGGGGTTTTCGATGGCTTCTTGCCATGCCCGGCGAATCTCGGCGACGCTTTCCTGTCTGAGGGCGCGCTTGTGGGTCCAATCCCTGAGAGCGTCGCGGACGACTTCGCTGTTGGAAGCGTATTCGCCGGTCTCGACGGCTTCGCGAATGAGGGTGACCATCTCGGGTGGCAGTGCGATGCTGATTTTTTCGATAGATGATGACATGATCGAGCCTTGGTAGGAATTATTCCTACCGCCTTAGATTACCACTGATTCTGGCGAGGGAACGGGAGATTGGTGGGTCCCATATCTCCCGCAGAGACCGCGGTAAGGTCTATTTGAGGCTCTTCACAAGTCCGCGAAGAGGCCGTCCACGTCGAATTCGGCGAGGGATTGGCGTCTGTCGGGATCATAGTCGTCGCGGTCTTCTTCGGGCGGGTCTTCTCGATCCGCTCGCTCGACATATCTAATCGCCTGTGCTCTGAGTCGCTCGGAAATCTTTTTAGTTCGCGCGACCATTGGAGGAAACAGGGCGGACAATCCATCCAAGCTTGAGGCCAATGACTCAAGTCTCGTAGCTTCATAGCGTCCCTCATCTGCGCTCGGCACGATTGGAGACCACTTGTGGTCTTCTTCGATTGCGTGAATTTAGAGAGTCGATGAGCGCGGATTCGACAGTAATCCCAGCCTGTCTAAGTGCTCTGGGTTCAGTCCTACTTATCGACCAAAGAATTTTTACCGATTCCTCAATGTCGTCTACCTCGATTGATTCCTCTTGGACTTGGGCAATTGCTACTTCGAGTTTTCGTTTCGCGGATTCTAGGGTTGGTGCCAAATTTGGGAGTGGTGGAATTGGGCTGATTAATTCAGAGAATCTACTGAAGGACGAAATATCCCCTTCGCCTAGCTTTTTCCGATCGTTATCCCACCTTGTCTTCACGGTCCGGGCGACCTCGGTGAGCATTTGGCCGCAATCTGAGCGGTCTTTGAAACGATCGACTGTTTCGCTGAGGGCGTCTAGCAGGTCTGTGGCTGAAGTCGAAGGGTCAGTCGCCAACTCCAACGTCCTAGCCCGCACAAGCCTCCAATCGTCGTCGTCGGCGATAAATGTCCTTGGGCCAGACCGTCCCTGTTCCGTCAGAATAAGCATCAGGCTGTCGCTGGATAAGTTCCGCAGGAAATGCTTTCTCATCTGGGGGGTCGATTCGAGCTCATCAATGACCAGGTCTCGATAGCTCGGATGAATCCAATTAATCACTGGGCCCATAAATGATGAGTCTTTCACGAACGATTCCCGTAGCTCTTTGTGGACTTCGGGAAACGGGCGGACCACTCCCTGTGGGCATATCCGTGTATAGCCCTTCTCCACCTTCTTTGTGAGTGGCAAGCTTCCTTCTTGGAGCACGGATATGAGAAACCACTGGTGTGGGGGCGGTAGCGCTCGGAACGTCTTTCTCATCCTTTCAGTGGGATTTCTAATGGACTCTCTGACTTTCTCTTCGACGGCTGCTCTATTCTCGGGCCATTCGCCAGAAAGCTCTGGAAGCACCTCTTCCACGAATCGCCTTATGCGCTCCGGCGTGAAGTTTGGGTCTTTCACGATGCTTCTTGCGCTCGATTTTGTAATTTCCTTGCAGATAGAGTCGAGTCCTTTCGCCCGTGCATGCCGGTAAAGAATCAGGGCCTTCTCCTTTACCTCAAGCTTGGTGGCATCGACCAAAATATCTCCGGGCTTCGGGAAGTGAGCAGCTTTGCCATCGAGATCCATTGATCTCAGCGCAGACTCTAAGATGTATCTCCTGCTAGTCCAGATTAGCCAGTGATTCTTATCAATAAATCGTAAGACTCGACCGATGTTTTGCTCCCACCTCTTCCCTCTGGCCGGATCGTATTCCGTTCGGCCAAATGCATCATCGGAGATGAAGACTTGTCTTCGATCTTTGGAGTGTGCTCTAAAGATATCTTCCGGGTCATCGCAAACGATCGCCTCCCAGCCTCTAAACATTTGGGTGACCGCAATCACCCAAGCAATGGCAGTCTTGCCCATCTCGGGCGGCCCCTCTAGGACACAGAAGTGTTCCTTATTTAGAACCATCCAGGCTTTTTTCGTTGATTCCGTAGGAACAAATACGGGGAGAATGTCTTTTGCCAACTCGATCGCGGCGCGGCTGCGTTCCCTGATTTCCTTCCCCACTGATTCCTCAAGCAACGTTTCGAGATCCCGTAGACTCAGTAGCTGTGGAAATGATTTGCGCAGTTCGGGGTGGACATCTAGAAGGTCGCAGACGTCCCGTCCGGAGAGGGAGTGGCAGGTAGCTGTGGGAAGTGCTTTCCTAATCTCTCCCTCGATTAAGCCCCTTTGGCTGCCATCGAGCGAAATGTTGGTGATTAGGATGTAATGTCGAATTTGCTTTTGGTCGAGGGGGTCGCTTACATATCTGTTAAGGATGTGGTCTCGTTCTTTGCGAACGGAGTCTTTCAGTCTCATAAATCTATCCCCATCGGCCGGTTCGACGAACTTCATCTGAAATACGAAGGGTCCGTCTGCACTTATATGACGTGATGGAAACCGAAGCGATCCGGGGCAGTACGCATCTCTTCCAAAGTCTCTTCGACCGCCCCAAGACTCGATACCAACCCCAAGCTCAGTCTTCATCAGGGATTGGATGATCTCTTCAAATTGATAGCAGCCGAGATCGTCGAGTCTATATCTCACGGTGTATTTGGCCTATTCCGCTCTGGCGGGCACTTGCTCGGCGATTCTCGTTGCTGGGAGCCTCCGTCGATTTCCATAACTCGCCTCAACGAACGCCCGGAATAATGGGTGGGGTTCGAGGGGTTTGGATTTGAATTCGGGGTGGAATTGGCAGCCGAGGAAGAAGGGGTGGCTGGGGATTTCTACTATTTCGACGTAGGTGGCGTCGGGGGTGGTTCCGGTGATTCTTAGGCCGGCTCCGGTGAGGAGTGCTTCGTATTCGCGGTTGAATTCGTAGCGGTGGCGGTGGCGTTCGCTGATTTCTAATACCTGGTGGTGATGGTCGTCGCGGCTGCTTTGGCCTTGGGCGTTGGCGCTTTGGGGGACATCGTCCAACCGCAGGTCCTTCCCCTTCGCTTCGCTCAGGGTCAGGATGACAGATTTGTTTTCAACTTCGCTTTCTGTGCGGGATGACGAATCAGTGGTAGATGGCAAAGCGTTGGTTTGGGATTCTGTGTAAGCCTTGGCCGCCAGCGAGTCTGGTTGGAGGATGCAGGTCCAGGCTCCGAGGCGCATGGTTCCGCCCATCTCTTCGACTCCGGTGAGCTCGCGGAGTTTGTAGATGATGCGGTGCTGGGCGGCGGGGTCGAATTCGCTGGAGTTGGCGTGGGCGAGGCCGCAGACGTTGCGGGCGAATTCGATGCAGGCGGTCTGCATGCCGAGACAGATTCCGAAATAGGGGATGTTGTTTTCGCGGGCGTAGCGGATGGCGTTCAGCATGCCTTCGATGCCGCGTTTGCCGAAGCCTCCAGGAACTAAGATTCCGTCGAAGCCGGCTAACTGGGACTTATAACTCTCGTCGCCTTCGTGTTTGGATTCAAGGCCTTCGGCTTCGATCCAAGTAACTCGTAGTTTGAGGCCTTTGGCCAAGGCTCCATGAGTTAGAGCTTCTTTGAGCGACTTATAACTGTCTTCGTATTCGACGTACTTGCCGACGATGCCTATCGAGACTTCGTCCTGCGGGTTGTAGGCGCGATGGACTAAGTCCTGCCATTTGCTTAGATCAGCTTCCTTGGCCTCGATGTGGAGGTACTTGAGGGCAAGGGCGTTGACGCCTTCCTGGTGGAAGACGAGCGGGCATTCGTAGATGGAATCAACGTCTTTGGCGGTGATGACGGCGCGGTCTTCGACGTTGCAGAAGGCGGCGATCTTGGACTTGACGTCGCGGGAGAGGAAGCGGTCGGTGCGGCAGAGGAGGATGTCGGCCTGGATGCCGATGGAGAGCAGCTCTTTGACGGAGTGCTGGGTGGGCTTGGTCTTGAGCTCCTGGGCGGCGGCGATCCAGGGGACGAGGGTGACGTGGACGAAGACGGTGTTTTCGCGGCCGAGTTCCTGGCGCATCTGGCGGATGGCTTCGAGGAAGGGGAGCGATTCGATGTCGCCGACGGTGCCGCCGATTTCGACGATGGCGACGTCGGCGTTGGCCGCGACCTTTCGCATCGCGTTCTTGATCTCGTTGGTGACGTGCGGGATGACCTGGACGGTTTTGCCGAGGTAGTCGCCGCGGCGCTCCTTGGTGATGATCTGTTCGTAGATGCGGCCGGTGGTGAGGTTGTTGTCGCGGGTGAGATGGGCGTGGGTGAAGCGTTCGTAATGGCCGAGGTCGAGGTCGGTCTCGGCGCCGTCGTCGGTGACGAAGACTTCGCCGTGCTGGAAGGGGGACATGGTGCCGGGGTTGACGTTGAGGTAGGGGTCGAACTTCATCAGGTTGACGCGGAGGCCGCGGGATTCGAGAAGGGCGCCGATGGAAGCGGCAGCAAGGCCTTTGCCGAGCGAAGAGACGACTCCACCGGTCACAAAGATGTACTTTGCAGACATGTTCGCGTCACCTGATTTTGTTGGGAATGGTTGGACGTGCGGGGTGTGCACTTCCAATTATCGCAAAAGCCGAGGGGGGATGGGAAGGGCGATTTAGGTTCGCGAGAGTAGCGGGCACGAGGAGTGAGGAAAGGCGGAGCCGACCGGACGGAAGGTCTGGGCCGACTCCGCTTGGGGATTGCGAGCCGGGGGAGCCGCTATTCCCACTGGTGATAGTACGCGCAAAGAGCGGGTTTGGTTGTCCAAGCAAAAAATTCTTTTTCATGAGATTTGCAAACGGATGACAGTCCGGATCAATCGACTTCCCCCAATGCGCTACACTCAGGTACATGGGGCGGAGCTTGCTTAATCCTCAACAGAACGGCGGTTGGAGACGGCTATTGGGCCTCTGCTGCATTCTGCTGGTGATTTTTGCGGCCAGCGCCGAACTTCTCCATCAGCATGACTCGGGGCGGATTCACACGGATTGCTCGCTCTGCGTTACCGCGCACTCGGCGGTGCAAGCGACTGTGGCCACTTTGGTTGTGGTGGTGCTGCGGCCGGTGGCGAAGTGTGACGACCCGGAACCGATCTTCCTCCGCCGTGCCTTAGATATACGTCTTTCGATACGCCCTCCTCCTGTTGCGCCCGTTTTTTCCTAGTTCGACGGGCCATATTTCATCACACAGGGACTTTCAGGAGGTTGTTGCATGCGCGCATCTTTGCGACGTGGCGTCTTTGTTTTATCCGCGATTTTCTTTTCACTCACACTTCAACAATTGCCAGCGCAGACGGGGAACTCGGGCACGATTGACGGGACGGTGACCGACTCGACCGGCGCCGTGGTGCCGGGAGCGATGGTTACAATCACCAATCCGGTTAGCGGGTATACCCGGACCGCGACGTCCGACAGCGCTGGGAATTATCAGTTTCCTAATGTTCCGTTCAATCCGTATCACCTCACGGTGACCGCAACCGGCTTCGCTTCCTATGTGCAGGATGTGGAGGTGCGGTCGAGCGTGCCGGTTAAGGTAAGCAGCGCTTTGAAGGTGGGAGGAGCGTTCAACCACTGTAACGGTTGAGAGCGGCGGCGATCTGGTGGAGAACGATCCGACATTTCACACCGACATCGACCGCAGCCTCTTTCAAAAAGTGCCGCTGGAGAGCCAGTCTTCCTCGCTGAGTTCGCTGGTGACGCTGTCGTCGCCAGGTGTAGCCGCAGACTCGAACGGGCTGTTTCACGGGCTTGGCGATCATGCGTCGAACTCGTTCAACGTTGACGGCCAGCCGATCACCGACCAGCAGAGCAAGGTGTTTTCCAACCAGCTGCCATCGAATTCGATCCAGTCGATGGAGGTAATTTCGGGCGCGCCGCCGGCTGAGTATGGGGGCAAGACCAGCCTGGTCATCGTGGTGACGACGCGCTCGGGTGAGGGCGTGAAGAAGCCGACAGGGAGCATCAGCGCTTCCTACGGGACCTTTGGGTCTGTATCGGGCGCTCTCGATCTGGCCTACGGCGGAGACAACTGGGGGAATTTCTTCGAGTTGGACGGCCTGAATACCGGGCGCTTTCTGGATCCGCCGGAGTTCACGGTTTTCCATGACAAGGGTAACGAGCAGAATGTATTCGACCGGATAGACTACAAGTTTTCAGAGAAGGATTCGGTGCGGCTCAATCTAAACTACAGCCGGTCGTGGTTCCAGACGCCGAACGCCTATGACAACCTGAATATCTCGAATGTAATTGCGGGCGGCACTTCGGCGAGTCCGGTGTTCGGCCCGGTGGGGAATACCGACCAGCGCTCGTGGATTCAGACGTTTGACATCTCGCCAACCTATACGCACTTGATCGGGGCCAATGCGGTATTCAATCTTGGCGCTTACGTGCGGAAGGACGCTTACTACTACTACCCAAGCGGCAACCCGCTTGCCGACCTTGGACCTCCGAATCTTCAGAACCAAACGGTCGCGCAGAACCGGACACTCACGAATGCCGGGGCGCTCGGGACCCTCTCTTACGTGAAGGGCATCCAGACGATTAAGGCTGGAGCGGTGTATGAGCAGACTTTCCTGCGAGAGAATGACACTCTGGGGGTGGTTGCTTCGACGTTCAACTCTCCATGTCTGGATCCGAATGGCAACGCGCTGAGCGGGTTTTCCGATCCATCGCAGTGCCTGGCCGCCGGTGATCAGCCTAATCCGAACTACCTTTCAGTCCTGGCTCCGTATGACCTTACCCGCGGTGGGTTGGACTATTACTATTTCGGCCACACCGACGTGAAAGAACTGGCGATGTATGTCGAGGACCAGATCAAGGCGAGGAACTGGCTCTTCAACCTGGGCATTCGGGGCGACCTGTACAACGGCCTTACCGTGGCCAGGCAAGCTGAGCCGCGTGTAGGTGTGGCCTACAACATTCAAAAGACGAACACGGTATTGCGCGTTTCCTACGCGCGTACGCTGGAAAGCCCGTTCAACGAAAACCTGGTGCTGTCGAGCCAGGGCTGCTCGAACGCGGTGCTCAATCCGTTGTTGCTCTGCTCGCCTGGAGTTTCGGGGACGTTGCAGCCGGGTTTCCGGAACGAGTTTCATGCCGGATTCCAGCAGGCTTTCGGACGATACCTGGTGTTCAGCGGGGACTATATCTGGAAGTACACGCACAACGCCTTCGACTTCAGCGTGCTTGGCAATACACCCATTACGTTCCCGATCGACTGGCATAACTCGAAGATCCCGGGCTATGCGCTTCGCGTTGATGTGCCGACCAATCACGGCTTCAGCGCCTACGTGGTCATGTCTTCGGTGGCGGCGCGCTTTTTCCCACCGCAGTCAGCAGGAGCGGGGGCGACGGTGGGGAACGGGGGATATCCGTTCCGCATCGACCACGACGAGGTATACAACCAGACGACCCACATCCAGTACCAGATTCCGGACTTTCTTGGAAGTCACTGGGGCAAGACCGTGCTGGGGAAGAGCACGTGGTTCGGCTTCAATTGGCGGTATGACAGCGGTCTGGTGGCTGGATCGGTGCCGTGCTACAACGTGATCGATCCCAACAGCCTGTGCAACCCGATCAACGGTGGACCCTCGACGACACTTAACGGGCAGCCTGCGATTGATCTGAGCGGGTTAACGGCCGATCAGGAGTTTCAGGCGGGCCTGACCTGCGACGGAATTAGGGCGACTCCCTATGTTGCGCTGCCGACTCCTTGCCTGGCCTCGGAGTACTCCTCGAAGCTAGTCAAGATTCCGGCCCCGAACACAGAGAATGACGACCACAACCCGCCCCGTATTCAGCCGAGAAGCCTCTTCGACATGTCGTTGGGGGACGACAACCTGTTCCACGGCGACACGCATACATGGAGTCTTCGGCTGACGGCGATCAACATTACGAATAAGTACGCGCTGTATAACTTCCTCTCTACCTTCAGCGGGACTCACTATGTGACTCCGCGAGCTTTGTCGGCGGAGGTTGGGTTCCACTTCTAGCAGCGTTTCGCTCGTGTTTTTCCTTCGAGGCAGGGGCGGAATCAGAGTGAATTCCGGTTTCGCCCTAGCCGCAGCACCCGCAGCTTTGGCCGCGCAGCGTGCGAATGCCTTCGACGATGAGGAGCGGAACAGCGCATAGCGCCGCGACGGAGTCGATTCCGCGAACGCCAAAGACCGCGGTGACGCTCAGGCCAAGGAGCGTGATTGCCGCGAGATACGCGCAAGTGGCGGACTGCGCCGCATCGGCGGCGAGGGAGCGGTCGTTTGTCTCCATTGCCTTTCGCCGCTTGAGCGCAGCGAGGCATGGCATCAGAAGCAGTGCCGCGACGGTAATCGCTATACCTAGCGGACTGGCGTCCGGCTTGGCTCGGATACGGAGAGAAGTGACGGCAACAATAGTGACTACTCCCGCCAGGATGAAAAGCAACCATCCCGCGACGCGGGCCGCAGCACTTTTGGAAAGTTTCCAACCCGGAGTGAATTGCATCAGGACGACGCCGGCGGAGAGCAACTCGACAAAGCTGTCCGAACCGAAAGCGAAAAGCGCGACACTGTGTGCTCGCGCGGCTGCATAGATTGAGCCGAGACACTCCACGAGCATCCATGCCAGCGTGACAATTTGCAGCCAAACGACCTCGCGACTTGCCGGTGGAGAGACGGGGCAAGGCTGGGTGAGCTGCGGGCCGATCGGTTGTATGTGAACCAGTTCGCTCATCGACTCCCTGTAGCCGCCATTATTTCATCAGCTCCGGACCCGCGTTTGCATTGCAGTAGCTGGTACTTCCACTTCTAGCGTCCGCTAGACGCAGGAGCTATGCGCGAGGGTCGACTTAGCCTTGTGTCTTCATCAAATCGCGTCTATCGAAGTAGCGTCGCGAAGTAATGTCGCGACAATTCCGGCTGAGCGCTATTGCACAGGCGTCCAACTTGAATCGGGGTTGAAGTCGGTCATGGCTTTGGCGACGGTGAGGGTATCTTTGCCGAGGTCTTTCTGGTAGATCAGGCCTTGCTGGTCGATGGTGAAGCTCTTGACGCCGGTATCGTCGTATTTCGCCGGATAAGCAAGATAGGCGAACCCTGCGGTCATCTTTCCGTTTACAACGTAGGGCTTGGCGCCGCCTTTTGCGTTGGCGCCCTGGCTATCCAGCCTGCGGAAGTAGTAACCATGGTAAGGGTGGGCCGCGTCGGGCTTGACCGTATATCCTTCTTCTGAAGCAAATGCGACCAGTGGGCCGAGTGGGCTGCGAGGCGCGCCAGCCGGCGATTCCCAATAGAGCCCGTTCTGCTGGCCGGGGTCGCTGATGAATTTCTGTGCATATTGCTTGATGCCGCCGTGCTTTTGAGAGAGATATTGGCCCTGCGCATCGGCCAGGGCGGCGACGATGTCGATGGCGGCGAGTTCGTCGCGGCCAATGCGTCGCGCCAGGATTTCTTCTTTGCCTGCCGCGGCGTCAAAGTACCACTGGCCGGCGGGGTTTTTCATTAGCGGAATGGGAAAGGCTTCGTTCTGAGGACCGATTAGCAAGAGTTCAGTACCGTCCCCCAGCTTCCGCCAGCGGTTCATCACTGAGTAGCCGAGGGAGAATCGCTCAATTAACTCCTTGTCCTGCGCAGGGTCGCCGGTGGAGAGAATCGCTTCCGACCCCGGGCCGAATATCCCCAGGATCGTATCTTTGTCTTCCGTCTTGGCTGCGGCCGCAAGCGCCTTTCCTGCTTCATCAGGCGTAGCGAACGTCATGGGCCCGGCCGGCGCGGGAGGTTTGTTGCACGCCACAATTGGAAGCAGGATGGCGACAGCGGATGCGAGAACCACGTTGCGCAGGTGGACGTTCGCGCGATTGCCAACGAGTTTCAACATTTCAGTTCCTCCAACGGCCTTGGGAGAGTTCGCTTATGGTTGCAATCCAGTTATGTTAGCGCCGGAAACCGCCGCCGCCACCGCCGCGGAAGCCACCGCCACCCCAGCCGCCGCCGCCACCGCGGCTTCCCCAGCCTTGAGAGCTTGCCGATTTGGAGCCCCAACCGCCGCCACCCCATCCTCCACCGCTTGCGTGGGATTGGGCGCTACTGCTATCTCCCCAGCCGTGCGCGTCGCTTGAGCTTAATCCGCTGGGCTTTTGTGCCTGGCTCCAACCTTGACCCGAGTTCTTTTCCCATCCGCTGCCGGTGTTCTTGTAGGCGTTGCCGTTGGCCGTCGCGTACTTGTTGCCATTGGAGCTGGTGGCGGCGCCAACCGTTCCGTTGGCGTCAGAATAATGCGCCGAATTGACTGTGGTGCCATTCTTTGTGGCCGACGAGCTTCCATATTGCGAGCCGTAAGTGGAAGTCTGATGAGTTTGGCCGTAGGCGCCGGTGTTTGGGTTATAAGCCTGTCCTGCGGATTGCTTTCCGTAGGCAGTAGTGGTGGAAGCGCCGCGAGCGTAAGTTCCGGTTGAGGGGTTGTAACCCGAGCCGTAGTGCGCGCTGCCGTTGGGCCCATAGTAGGACCCGCTGGCGCCATAGTAGCCGCCGTGCCAGGCGCTGTTTCCGTAGTAGGCCCCGCCGTGGTAGTAAGCGCCGCCACCGTACCAGTTGCAGTTCCAACTGCTGTATCCCCAGCCGCAGCAGCCGCCGCTCATCATGGCCCCGATGGCGAGGCCCGCTCCGAATGAGAGCAGGCCCGCGGTGACGACAGCCGCCGTAGAGGGGGGAGCGTAGTACGGGACGACGTAGGGGTATCCGTAGATGACGGCCGGGTTGTATTGCGGAACGTACACGACCTGGGGGTTGGTAGGCTGGATGACGATGACCTGCGGCGACTGCTGGACGACCGCGATCTGCGAGCCTGACTTCAGATTTCCGGCGGCTTTCGCTTTCGCGCGCAGGGTTTGAACGGCGGTCATCACATCGGCTGACTGGTTGTGATACGCCTCGCCGAGTTGGGAGGTCCAAGCGAGGTTCTGGCCCATATTGTCGAGGACGGATGGGAATTGAGTGAGCGCCTTCACACTTGGATCCCAGGATTGCTGATCAACGGCCGTCATCAGGGCGCTGCCGGTCAACGCCTTGTTCTGCTGCAGCCAGTAATCGGCCGCGCCTACCTGATCGGGGAAGGTGGCCGCGCTCAGGATCTGCGCCACCAGAGCATCCGGATACAGCGCGATGGGCGCCACCAGAGCCTGTAATTCTTCGGCCGTCTCCGGTGCGCCCTGTCCGGGATAGGTGGGCGCCGGTGGAGTGCTACCGGGCAGGGGGCTTCCGATGGCCTGAGCGGTGCTAGTGGCCGCTCCCGGCCCCAGGGTGAAGACCAGAAGGGCCGCCAGTCCGAGTGATAGGCTCTGTTTGATCCGTGTAGCGCGGGCCATATACTTCCTCCTCGCAAATCCAAAATTCACCGGGATGGTCAGGCGCCAGCGAAGTTCTGGATATTGTCTGCAGGTCACAAATGTAAGCGAATCGCGGATGGGAAAGCCAATCAATATTTCTCGAACGAGAAGGTAAGGTGTTGGTCGTCCTTCGCGCCGGAAAGGCAACTCGATGCGGTCTGCTTGTAAACAGTCCACGCCGAATCTCGGCCGCAGACAATTGTCATTTGTGACAGGGGTTAGCGCAGGGAGGGCAAAAGAGCAGGGCCGAGGAATGGCGGCCCTGTGTTTGGAGCACGGACGAAGCGAGTGGTCTTACTGAGCAACGGCCTTGGCGGTCAACTTGCTGGCGTCCTTGATACCGACAGCGGTTTTCTCGCCGGCTTTCTCGGTGTACTTCACCGACACCTGGGTGCCGGTCTTCGCAGCCAGGTACGTGTTGACGCTGGCTTTTTCGGTGCCTTTCGCGACGTCTTTGCTGCCCTTGACGACGGTGTCGTCGGTGTACTTGATGGTGTGCTCGGTGCCGTCGGCCGACTTGACGACGACCGTCTTGGTGTCCTTATCCACGCTCTTCACAACGCCGGTTACCCAGTGGGCGACATCCTGCGCGAGTGCGTTGGAAAGGCCGATGGTCAAGGTCAGGGCAACGAGCGCGGCGAAGGCCGCGCTGAGCCGTTTGGAATTCAAAATCATAGTATAGGGTCTCCTTGTGGGGCGGCAATTATCAGGTTACCTATGAAATAGGTTGCCACTCATCATAGTTCACCCCAGACTCTAGCGGGAAAACAACTGTCATTTCTAAAAAGGAACCGAGGGGAAGGCGGGGGAAGGGCTATCCTCGAGCGCTTCGGATGGGCGTAAGTTCAGAGGGGCCGACCTGGTAGATTCAGGCGTGGCGGCCATTGCGAGCCGCCATACCTGAATACTATTTCGCCTCGCCAGCCAAATCGCAGACCATCGATCAGGCTGGCGAGGAGTGGTTTACTTTCCGGCTGCCGCCTTCACTGCGGCGATCAACGGCTCTGCAGCAGCGGGTATTTTTTCAGTCCGCAGAATCTGCGTGGCATCGATGTCCTTGTTATAGAGCTGCGCGTTGATCTTGTCGTCAGAGGTCATAGAGGCGGTGCCTAACGCAGCGCCCGCAAAGAGCCCTTTCGACTGCGAATAGGACAAGACGTCGATATTCGGATCGTTAAAGCTGGCAGCCTGCGCTCCCGTAGGCCCAGCAACTGCCTGGGCGTCAGCGCCGAGCTTCAGCTTGCCAGACAGGATCTTGTTTGCTCCGCGGGTTGTGATAATCAGCAGGACGTAGTCGGTGGAAGAAGAGCCCAGTTGCACACCCAGGCTACTGGTGTCCAGGGTGTACATGATGGGCGCTCCCCATGCTCCTGTCATGTCGGCGCCGGTGCGGCAGACCAGGACTCCACGGCCATAGGTTTGGCCGAAGCCAACCGCAAATTTCTTGACGCTGGGATAGACCAGGACACACTTCGTCTTGCTCCACGCACCCGCGGGTATTTCGCTTTTGTCCGCGATCGTCTTTAGAACAGCGGTTGATTCAGCCAGTCTCTGATCCGCCTTCTGGGCGATGGCCGGAAACGCCGTCGCGATGCATAGCAAACCTGCAATCAAATTTCTCTTCATTCGTTAACCCTCTCTATTTCAAGCTCTCAGGAATTCACTGAATACATCCCTCGCGAATTGTACATGACTGCGGGGGTTAGTTCGATAGCGACCGGCCGCATCCGGATTTGGCGACTTTTTATCCATGGTCATTGACGCGCCATGGTCATTGACGCGCAGATGAGAGGAGGCGTGCCTCTTTACTAGCGGCCTCGGCGCGCCAGCGCGCACGATTGATGCTTCCGACGGGTCGGCTGTCCGGGGTGGAATGTCCGGTCACGTCGAAGTACGTGGCATGACTATCCGGCTTAGAGAGTTGCGACCTGGGCGTGAGTGTCAGTCGCGCGACCGTGTGAAATGGCGCTTCTGCTTCCTTCCACACGACGCTTGCGTTCTCTAGCCAGAAATCAGCGTCGTAGTGTTTGCCCCAGTAGGTCATCTTTTGCGGATCCAGGAATTGGACACCGAAATCGAAGCTGCCGATGTGGCTATCTTCGTTCACGTGACGAACGAGTTCGTCTTGCAACGCTTTTGGGTTTTGCTTTTGCAGCGGTTGCGCAGCGTTCGCACTGGATGGACTAGCCGAAAACTGCACGACGTCAACCGGGCCGTGCATGAACGGCACATTGCTCCAATAGCGAAGTTGCTGGTAAGGCTTGATGGTTTGGCGCGATTGCATCTGCGCCAAAAAGATCGCCCTGATGGCTTTCAACTTATCTTGGAACGGGAGTGACAACAGACCGACTCCAGGGTTCGACGCGGTGAGGACCTTCATGACCGCCAGAAATGCGCGGGAATCGTTGATGGGCAGAGGCGGTGCGTTTTGCAATGAAAAATCCTGGCGGTCAACGCCTGCGACGGGAGCACCCGTGAGGTTGACCGAAAACGAAAGCGATCGGACGTCAGGCTTGAAATCGGAGTTGACCTTCGGATCGGCGTTCCCAAACCGTACCACGGCCGGATATTTGCCGGGTATGGCGAAGATGCCCTTTGCGAGCCGTGCCGCCAGTGCGGGGTCAGATCCGGGGGTAACGTCGAATACCTCGAATTCGGCGCGGACGCAGACCCCCTTGGGATGAGTGCCGCGGCCGAGCGGACGGTTTTGCTGAGCGGCTGACTTGGCCTGCAGCAAGAGGACACTCCGGGTGATCTCGTCGATGCGAGCTGGCTCTCCGGCGAGGTCCCGCTCGGCTTCGCTGCCGGTTACGCCGAACCATCGTGTCAGGAAAAGCATTCAGTCTCCTAGTAGGCGTAAAGGCCATCACAAATCGGCGATGAACTTGATGGCGGTGATGCTGGGTAGAAAGCAGTATGCGGCTGCCCTGGTCTTCACAAAGGTTGTCAGTCCTGTGACCTTGATTGGCGGAGCGCCATTCGCCTGCGGAATGACGAAGATGCTCTCTTCCGGGTCCTGGGTTGAGATCATGGGGTCCTTCGACTTGGGGTTCAGACGAACCGACCCCGCGAATTCGGCTTTGTTCACCCATTCGCTCAGCACGAACTCGTATTGGTTCTCGATGTTGGCGTTGATGAAATAGCCGAGCAGCCCGCGCTCGATGCCGTCGTAGGGCTGGGTGGGATCGTAGACAGGGCCGTAGGGCATTCCGCGGCGGGTGAGCCGGTGGGTGTTATTACTGCCGCCCGGCTTCCCCTGCCCGGTAACTGGCTGCCCTCGTGGATTGATGCGGCGCATGTGCGCGCCCACCGGGCATCTGAGACCCTTGGGATCTCCCGATCCATCGGCATTTACATAATCGAAGTTGTTGTAGTCTTCGGGCGCCAATCCGCCCTCTGGGCTGTCGGTTTCGGGAGATAGCGCCAGCGGAACGCCGTTGCGCCAGCGCCCGCACACCTTGGCGGCGAGGAGCTCGGGATCGATCTTGTCCTTGTTCGACTGGAGGAAGTTTTCAAACCCGACCACGTCGCATTCGATCATCTTGAAGACGGCGAAGCTGCCATTCAGTCCGAGTTGTTTGGGCTCAGGTACGAAGTAGTTCTCCGCCTCGTCGAGCAGCACGAAGAGCCAGGGTTCGCATGGCTGCTGATGGTCCGCCGGATACCGTTCCGGACCGCCGCGGACCGTCGTCATGCTGATGCCGTCGGTATAACCAAAATGCACCTTGGTGGTGGGAACCGGCTGGCCGTCCTTCATCTCCATGAGTGCCATGCCGTCTTGTCGCCAGATCTCTCGAAAGGCATCGCCTTCGGGGAAGAGAACACTCAAACGATTGCTGTACGAGGCCATCGCTTCCGGACTTATTGTGTGCAGCGTTACCAGGATGTGATCGCTGCCCTTGCCGAAGCCGCCGATCCAGTTCTCGGGAGCGCTGGGGCCGGTGTCGCCGACTAGCGCGGCGCGATCTGCTGCGCCGGAGGTGAACGCGCCAAACGATTTGAAGGAGAGCGATGGGACGCGGTCCTTGACTCCCAACGCAATTAGGCCTGGCCAGGTAATGCCGACGTTAAGACAATAGTCCGGCTTGCGGCGTGGTGCGGCTGCCGGATCATCGTGCGGCCCTGGCGCAAATCCCACATGCCAGTCCTGCGCCGTGGTAATCTGCGGCGTGTCGGCCTCATCGCCGCTGATCAAGCGGCCGAGGAGTTTGCGCGCTGCGGTGGGGTCGCCAACTTCCAGCAGGAAATGTCGCACCATCGGCATTCGATACCCGCGAAGAATGAACCCCTGAATATCCGCAAGGTCTAGTCTCGAGAGAGGTGCGGCGGCATGGCTCTTCTCATCGCTCCGCGCAAAGAGACCATGCAGGAGGCCGCCTGGTTTCGTCTGTCCTGGATTTGCCATGGTGTCGTTGCTCAATGTGTGTTGCCCGCTCCAGCTACCGCAGCCGCTGCGGTCTTGCTATCGGCAATCAGCGCGTGAACATCCTGAACACTTAGCCCGGGATAAGCCTGGTAAAAGCCGATCGGTGTCCGGTTCGCTCCTTTTGCGAAGTCGATGAATTCCTGCAGGTGCTTCCTGCACGGGGAGGGAGGTGCGCCTTTGGTGAACTTGAATAGGAGATCGAAGACCTCCCCGATGTTCTTGGTGAAATCGGCGATGTAAGTGTCGAAATCGCCGTCGTAGACGGTAAAGAAGCCGACCTGGCGGTCTTCGAGCGGTACGAACTGCGCGAAGTGGGGCGTGCCGACGCTGTCGAGGTCTTTGGTGATACCGCCGGCACGCAGGCGCAGCAGCATCTGAATCTCCTGATAGGCCAGCCATGACTTGCTGGGGATGATCACCAGGAACGGATGCAGTTCGCCGGCGCCGGTCACGTCGGCTGCGGCAGCCATGGCCTTGATCTCTCTAACCGTCACATCCGGGTAGGCGGTGTAGAGGTTCAAAGGGTGGAGGAGATGCTCGGCGGTCCATTCGACGAACTCGTCCACATGCTCCGCCACCGGTGTCGGCGGCGGAGCCTCGACATGCTCGAAGATCGCATCGAAAACCGACCCCGCGTTGTTTGCGAGCTCGGTCATGAGCTGGGTGAATTCATCATCGAAGTCACCCAGGAACAATAGCGTCTTTTCGCTCAGCAAAGTAAAGCGCGAGTAGTGGATCGTCCCGATGCGGTCGTTCGCCTGAAACATTCCCGGCATCATCGGTGGTAGCTGCGATTCCAGCGCCGCTGCGTCGGCTGGCGACTTCAGCGGAAAGCTGATCGTAAAGTGATTCTGGCTCATGGCCTGATCTCCGTCGTTGGGTTTGCAGCTTACTTCTTGGGCCAAGGATTTTGCTGGAACATCTTGGTCACCGCCTTTTGCACCTCCTGCTGGTTCTTGTTGCCGTTATTGCTCAATGTGCCCTGGCCAATTCCGCGCCATACGAGTGCCTTCTGCGACGCGCTGTAGAGGCTGACGACCAGTGTCCCCTCGACACTTTGCTCGGGAGTGATTCCGCCCATGCCTCCGCCGATTCCGCGCATACCCCAGGCGCTATAGGAGGTCTGCTGTTGCATGCCGCCGCTCACGGTTACGATCAAGTCCGGGTTGGCGCTCATCTCGACCTTGCTCAGACCTTTGCCCTGGAGCGCATTGTTGACGTCGCTCATCGCGGACTGAGCGAGGATGGAGTTGGCGATCTTATTTGGATCAGTAATGTCTACTGCATAAGTGTGAAACTGGGAAAAGTCCTGGCCGTGATCGTAGTTCACCGACACTTGCTGTCCAACGGCAATCGCGGACGCGCCAGATACAAACGCGGCCACCAGCAATGCGCACAACATAAACTTCATCTTCATATTCTTCACCTTTCGTTGATGGGAAGCGCTGCCAGCTTGGCGTTGACAGCCGCTTGTTTTGATTTAAGGCGTCTCATTTGTCCGGACCCCTAGTCGTTGACCTTGGCTACAGCATCAGCCACTTTCTTTTGGTCCTGGGCCTCCAACTGCGAAGGTCCAAGGTTATAAGTCAGCTTGTCGATCATCCCGGTAAAGCGGAACGGTATGTCGTAGGTGAAGTCCACCGGCGTGCGGGTATCGAGCCCGACGTCGAAGGTCTCGTCAACGGCCATGAGTAACGGAATGGTGTGCTCGATCGTCTTGCGATCTGCTTCCTTGCCATCGACCGTCAGCACGCCGGTGCCACCCTTACCGGGGCCGGGCCCGTCGTATTTGAAATCAAATACGATGGTGTGCTTGCCTTCGCCAAGCGCGGGGCCACGCCAATGGAAGCGCTCCAGGTCGAGCATGTTGTAAACGAAGACCGGCCGGCTTCTTCCGAATCCAAATATCTCGCTGCCAAACACAGCAACCAGTCCAAGCGCTGCGACCAGCAAAAAGGCATAGCCAAGCCGCTTTCTCCATCTTCCATTCCTCCCCACCCAGACTAGAAGGAGTCCCAGGACGAGCAACACAAGCCCTATCCTCTTGAACAAACGGCTCTTGAGCCACCAGTTGAAGCTGTGAGTCAGAAGGAGTCCGTAGCCTCCGAAGCGGCCGCCCTCGGTCACGATCATTCCCTCTGCGCCGCCGCTCGGGATCGTCACCTCCGCGGTGATGGTGTAGTCCTTGTCCAGGATGTTAGGAGCATTGCCGGTGGGAATGCCGGGATTTTCACCGGTGTAGGTGAAGACCGTCTTGCCGGCGATCGCGCTCGGTCGAGCCGTGAGCAAGCGCACGAAGCCCGAGTTATCCAGCGGAAAGACCTGGTATTTTGCGGCTTCCTTCGCGAACAGCGCCTGCAGCTCCTTCAGTTTTTCGGGATTGCTGGCCGCGAGGTCGTTGTACTCCGAATAATCCTCCGAGATGTTGTAGAGCTCCCACTTATATTGATCGAGAGGCGGCATCGCGCCCGTTCCCAGCTCCCACGGCGGGGAAGGCGGCGTCGTCGCGGCAATCCAACCGTTGTTATAGATGGCGCGGTTGCCGACCATCTCAAAATACTGCGTGTCGCGCTTCGACGGCGCATTGGCATTGGCAGAGTCAAACGTGTAGGCCATGCTCACGCCTTCGATCGGCTTCTGCTTGATACCGTTGACCATCTCCGGCGCTTGAATGCCGGTGGCTTCGAGGATGGTCGGAACAATATCGATGACATGGTGGAATTGGGTTCGAATTCCACCCACATCCTTGATATGGCCGGGCCACGAAATCGCCATGCCCTGCCGGGTGCCACCGAAATGCGACGCCACCTGCTTGGTCCACTTGAATGGCGTATCGAATGCCCAGGCCCATGGCACCGCCATATGCGGATAAGTTTTAGCCGAGCCCCAGTCGTTATAGTGCAATAAATTCATCGCCTTGACGGTCTTGACTGCTGGATCGCTAAGAATCCCGTTGTAGGCGGTCAACTGGTTGAAGGTGCCGTAGAGGCTGCCTTCGGGGCTGGTGCCGTTGTCGCCGTCGATGTAGATGATCAGCGTGTTGTCGAGCTTGCCCTCGTCCTGCACCTCCTGAATCACGCGGCCAATCTCATAGTCGGTGTAGGCGGTGTAGGCGGCGAATACCTCCGCTTCGCGGGCATACATCTTCTTTTCCAGTGCGCTGAGCGAGTCCCACTTCGGCAGGTCGTCCGGCCAGGGGGTAAGTTGGGTATTGGCGGGAATAACGCCGAGCCGCTTCTGGTTGGCAAAGATCTGGTCGCGCATGACATTCCAACCCATATCGAACTTGCCCTTGAACTTGTCGATCCACTCCTGGGTCGGCTGATGCGGGGAGTGCGAGCCGCCGGGGACGTAATAGAGAAAGAACGGCTTGTCGGGCGCCGCTGCGTTCAAATTGTGCATGTACTTGATGGCATCGTCTGCCATGTCGGTGGTGAGGTTATAGCCGGGGTGGCCGACCCATGGGTAGACCTGGGTGTGATCACGGAACAAGTAGGGCTGCCATTGATCGGTTTCTCCGCCGAGGAAACCATAGAAGTACTGAAACCCCATACCCGAAGGCCATTGCTCGAAAGGGCCGGCCTGGCTGCTGTATTGAAAGCCCGGTACGTTATGGTCCTTCCCGAACCAAGACGTGGCGTAGCCGTTCTCCTTGAGTATTTCGGCGATAGTAGCGTTATCCGGACCGACGACGGAGTCGTAGCCGGGATAGCCGGTGGAGAGCTCGCCGATGACGCCGTAGCCGACCGAGTGATGATTGCGGCCAGTGATCAGCGCCGCACGCGTTGGCGAGCAAAGCGAGGTGGAGTGGAACTGGGTGTAGCGCAACCCGGCCTTGGCAATCCGGTCCAGATTTGGCGTCGGGATAACGCCGCCAAAGGTGCCGCTTACTCCGTAGCCCTGGTCATCGGTCATGATAAGCAAAATGTTGGGCGCGCCTTTGGGAGGCACCACGCGCGGCGGCCACCAGGGCGTCGAATCCTTGGCGCTCTCTTTGATTACGCCGCCGAACGGCGGGGCCGGCGCGGGGAGTTGCTTCCCATTGACGGTCGTGGTGGCGTCGGCCGACCCCAGCTGGCCCGTGACCTGCTGGGCGGCTGCCGACATGAAACCGAGGGAGGTGGCGCAAAGAAACGCCGCTACCTTTCTAAAAAACGGTGTTCCTTGCGATTCACACTTCATGGTCCGGCTCCTTGCTGCCAAGACGAGGTTGAAATGAAGCTGCCCCATAGTCTGCGACGAGACACAGGCGCTCGATACACGGCCCGCCCCTAGTGGTGTCGTTGATCGTAGCGAGGGATAAAGGAAGGAAGCTATTGGCAAAAGTTACAGAGGAAATCGCAATTTGTTCGTCCCACGGGATTTGTGGTGTTGCGACCCTTTGCAGATCTTTCCACTACGCGCTCCGCGCTTCGGTCGAGATGACCAATCCTGGATCACTCGAACGGAAGATCTGATCTGAGATCTGATCCTCGCCGCCCATGTTAACGATTTCGGGCTGGATCAGTTTTTTGGCGGGGGGAAGACTCCGAGCTGGATCATGAGGCCGAGCATGTCCATGAGGATGCGGGTATTTTTGATGCGGCCGTTTTCGAGGCGGTCGATGACCATGCCCCAGACTTTCACGGGGCGCCCGGTTGGGGGTATGCCGATGAACGCGCCCTGGTGGGTGCCCGTCCACTCGAAGCGGGTGAGCACTTTATCGCCCTCGGCGATTTGCTCTTCGACGGAGAAGTGCAGGTCTGGGAAGGCGGACCGCATGCCGCGAAGGATGTCGTTCAAGCCTTCGAGGCCTGGGCCCTGGCCAGGCAGCGGAACCTGCTCGACGACATCTTCGCAGACGAACTGCGAGGCGGAGTCGAATCGGCCTTGGTTGATGACTTCTTCGATGAAGCGGCGGACGATGGCGGGGTTGTCTTGGGGCATGGTGTGGTCTTTCCTGGTGGAGCGGAGTCGCACGAATTGTAATAGGTGGCGCGAGGCGTGTGTGGTCACGCGATCGTCTTCAACTGCAGGTCCCTCCACTGCCTCCTTCGACTACGCTCAGGGTTCGGTCGGGATGACAATTCCGAGTAATCGAGGAGCTCCGTGTTGACGCTGCTCAGGCCGGAGGGATGACGGTTCCCTGGTGGAAGAGGACTCGCCAACGATCTCCTTCGAGGCGCCAGAGGGAGCTGCGGAGGGTTTTGCGGGCCGGGTTGGTGGCGACGTAGGTGAGCAGTGCCAAGTGGCTGGAGAGGCGTTGGCACGCGAAGTTTTCACTGGTTATCGGATAGGGAGGCTCGGCGGAGAGTGTCTCGAGGATTGTGGCGCGGTCCCATATACGACCAGAGGCGCCGAATTCGCGAAAGTCTTTGGATAGGAGTTCGCCCATTGCGGCTGGGTTCTTTCGGGTGGACGAGTCTTGCAGACGGAGTTCGAGGGCGATCAGGTGCGCGGTGAGGTCGTCTTCCATGTGCAAATTCTAGATGACCTGGCGAATAGAAACCCACATCTCAAAAATCGAGACAAGGGGCACCGAACCAGGATCGCTCGCCGAGAGGCCGATTTCGTAATCAGGGCCAGTTCAGAATGTAGTTCCTTTGAAGTTCGGGGTTATCCTTCGTTATGACGCCGAACTTTTTTAAGCGACTGTTGGGTTCACCGCGGGGTGGAGGCGGCAACCCGACCCAGCTGAACTTGCCTCAGGCTCAGCCTCGCGATCCGGCGCCATTGCCGGGGCGTCAACCTGAACCGAAAGTGCTGCCTGGAAACTTCTATTTTCTTCCAGTCTTTGTCGAACTGACGCTCGGGGACACAGTCTATCCGGGTTACCCGAAGATAGCGATCTTCGACACCGGCAATCAGGTGATGCGGTGGGGATCAAAGATGGAGTTCTCCGCGCCGCTTCCAAATTCGCCAAAGGCGCCGTGGATCGATGATCCAGAACTCGGGGTGGCGCGGCGGACGCTGGCAGGCGTCGAAGATGTGCTTGGCGCAGAGGGCACCATCGGCGGTATGCGATATCGTTTCGAAACGATTCTCGAACAGGGAAAGAACATCATTGTCTACGGGCTGTATAACCCGGAGACCCGCACACGGACGGCTTATGGATTCAATCGGATGATATTCGATGGAACCCTGTTTCGGTCCGGGCTGTTGAGCCACGCTTGTGCGGAATGGCGGAGGATCAGGAAGACGCTTTTTGACAATGAGAATCGTTTGGGGAAGGTCCATCGCTGGACCACGAAGGTCCATCGCTGGACGACGAAGGTCCATCGCTGGACGACGAAGGGTCTCGAGGAGCCGGCTGAGGTCGTGCAAAAACTTATGAAGGCCCGTGAAGAGGCGCAGGCAGAGGTACACCAGGGCGCGGCCGACCTGGCCCAGCACGAATCGTCTTGCGAGGCGTGCAAGGCAGCGAGACAGGCTTAAAGAGAATAATGCGAGCGCAGGAACGGCAATTGGTGATGGAGCAGCTGACCTCGAGTGTGGCGCGGTTGCTGGAGCTGGTGGAGGGGTTAAGTCCGGCGCAGTGGCGGTTTCGAGAGGATGCGGAGCGGTGGTCGATTGCGGAGATTGTGGAGCATTTAGTGGTGTTTGAAGGATTTATAACGGGCGCTGTTACAAATTCACTGCAAGGGCCTGCGGAGCCTGAAAAGACAGCACTGGCGGGCGCGAAGGAGCCGTTGGTGCTGGGTTTGGCCGAGTCTCGGGGGAAGAAATTGAAGGCACGGGAGGCTACTCGTCCGGTGGGGCGATGGGTGGATGGGACCGAGCTGGTGGCGGAGTTCCGTAAGGCGCGGGGGCGGACGATTGAGTTTGCAGCGGAGACGGACTGCGATCTTCGCGGGCACTTTTTCCCGCATATCGCTTTTGGAGATTTGGATTGTTATCAGTGGCTGTTGGTGGTGGGGCAGCATACTTTGCGGCATTGCTTGCAGGTTGAGGAGATTTTGGGGTTGCCGGATTTTTAGGACCGGAGAGCGGTGATGACACCAAGTCTCAAAATCGAGGTTTGGCGCGCACAGTATCGAGCCGGTGCGACTCCTCTGCAGTGGTGGCCGTGAGAAGTTGCTCAGCGGTGAACGATGTCGTCTTGCTGGGCAGGATGCATCGAAATGTGGCCGGCTTCGGATCTCCCACAGCTGTCCAGAAGAGAGCCGCGTGTTTCGGCCTGACTTTCGCTCTGCGCGCCAGCAATTCCGCCATCGCCGAGACGGCGGCTATGCCACCTCCGGCTACGGCAGCGGAACGCTTGTATGTGTCCGACAGTTCGTCAAGGGTCGCAGCCTGGCGAATTAGAGCACGCAGGAATTCGTCGCTGCACACTGAGTAGAAGTCATCTTCGTGCTCTACCCGCAACGAGTCGCCGTTTCTAGAGATATTGCCGGTGGCGCGCACCGAGAAGGCAGGCGTGAAGCCTCCCGCGCGCTCGATCACGGCATGCGCCACTCTCTCAGTATCAAAAGGGGCCATGTTGTACATGCATTCCGTAAAGGCGGTAACACTTTTCGATTGATGCAGCATGCGCATCATGGAGTCGGTCGCGTCGGCGGTCAGCGAGGCGGCGTAGGCCGCGTGCATGTCCCAATCGTGAACCTTGGTTGGATCGAATTTGCCGCTCTCAACCCAGTATCTTGCGGAAAGATAGTCGTGAACGGTGCGATGGGCAAATTGCCAGAACTCTTCGCCAACAGGGACGAGAACGCCGTAGAAGCGGGCCATCTCGTGGAGTAAATCTCTTACGCTGACATTCTTGACCTGCAGAAGCTGCAGGTGGATGGCGGCGCTCTTCTGCACACTTTCCCACGATACCTGGGGCTTGTTCATATCGAAGGCGATTCTCATGAGAACTCGAATGCGTTCTTCGCCGTCGAGTGGAATGGTTAACTTACGATGGATTCCTTTGGCCTCGTCCCAACGGAAAGCCAGAGTGTCGATCGCCCGCCGCAGCAGGCCGATCGCGCGCCGCGGCACTTCCTGATTCGGGCCGCTCTTCAGGATGCAGACCAGGGTCAGCATTAAGGGATGCCGCGAAAACTCTCCTAGATGATGTTTTTCGAGTTCATCGACCAGCTTCTCGCCATCCACTTTGTCGCCGTAAGCCCGGGAATAAGCGTTTACGAACTGGCAGGCGTCGGCTCTGCTGAAAGGGCCCAGTTCGTAGTGGCGGCATTTCAGGTCGAAGATGGGGTAGTGCGAGCGGCAGGTGAGAAAGAAGTTCCCGGTCGCCAGCGACGAAAAGAGGACCAAGGCGCGGGAGACCCTCTTGCGGTGCTGCTCTTCGACCTCGTCGTAGCCGTGACGAGGAGCACAAGACGCTGATCCTTACGGGCGGCCAGGTTCCCGCGCTGGAGTTCGGCAACCAGGTTCTCCAGATCTTCAATTGCATCGTGCCATCGCAGTGTAAATAACAGCGGCAGAAATTGATGACTCCTGACCAGTCGCATGTAGGTCCAGTGCAGGAGCGTGGTCTTTCCCCATCCGGGGCCAGCCATGATGACTGCGTCCTGGTTCTTCTGCAGAAGGGTGTCGAGCTCGATCGTGTTGCCGCGCGGGGGCGCACAGATGGTGGTTCTTTGATAGATGTTTTGGATAGGAATCGGCTGCGGCATTCCAACGCATTGGACGGCAGAGGCCTCTTGAAAAGAGAGCTTCGTCAACTGATTGAGTTTGTTCTTCCAGTCTCGAGATGCCGCGTCCTTGCCAAAAAATCCGAGGACGGAATCGACAATGTAGGGGAGTGCCGACCCCAGATCGATCGAGATGCCGCCGTCGCCCATAGTCCAATGTTATACAGGACAAATCCGCCCGTGAGCAGGGCCAAGCCCGAGTTCGATGAAGGCTGCGCCGCGCTATACCAACCGCAGGTCTTTCGACTTCGCGCTAGCGCGCTTCGCACAGGGTGACAGAGCTCTCTAATCGCCTTGCACGTAGGCTGCGAGGTCCAGGAGCGTGACCTTATTTTTGGTTTGGAGGGGGATGGTTGATCTCCAGTTTTTCTGGCGGAGGACTGAGTGTTCGCCCCAGTCTATGGCGCCGAGAATCACCTCGCCTACAAGCCGGCTGCCGAGCATACCGAGCGATCCTCGCGGCTGGCCCTGGATTTCGGCTTCCTTCAAGAGGTAGTACCAGAGCGGCGTGCGAAAGTTTTTTTCTCCCCCGTAGAGTGGCCACGCGGTTTCATCAGGGTCGATTTGTTTGGGGGTGAGTGGTGGCATTTCGTAGAAGGCTGCCAGATCCTCGCCGGCACAAAGGCCGACCTGGCTGCTGCGAATGAGATTTCGCTGCGGGAGATTGCCGACGAACTTGATGTCGTCGGGGATGGCGGACTCGGGCAGATCGAAGACGACGCTGGTGACTTTACCATCGATCAGGTTGCTCTTGAATTCGCCGGCGAAGAACGGAAAGTCGATCAAATGGTCGGCTATCAGTGGCTGGCTGCCGCGCAAGTCGGCGATGTTGCCGTTCTTGTCAGCCGTCAGCGCGTTATTGAATAAAGGTATCGGCGGCTTCTGCGTCGGGCGCAGCAAATATCTTGGCTTGAGCTGACTGTGTCCGAAGCGGAAGCCGATCGCGAACTCGTGGGGCAGACTTACTTCGTACTTATTGGTCGCGAGGTTGAGGCATGGCTTGTATTTGAAGGCGCCGAAGTTCTTCTTCCAGAGTTCGCGGAGGAGATAGGCCAAGGTGTCGGTCTTGCCCTTGAACAGGATGCGGGGCAGGTAGTCGTCCAATATCACGGACTGCCAGTTGTAGAGGGTTTCGAGATACGCGGCCTTGATCCTTTCACCGACATCGGGAATGCCGTGGAACTTCGTCCGGATCAGCTTGTTATGCACGCGAATAATCAGCAGATGGAGCTGAAGGACCATCTGATTTTCGTCGTTTCGCGCGTCGGCGATGTAGGCCTTGTGAGTATCTTTGTCGCGGGGCAGATCGTAATAGTGGCCGCCTTTGCCGTCGGACTTTTTCTTGAGGCGAAAGGTCCCATCGTCGTTGAAGAGCGATCCGGAGGGCGGCAGGTTGTAGAGAAAAGTGCGCGGCCCATAGACGCTGTCGAGGTCGATGAGCGGCGATGCCGTGTTTTGCACGGCCGCCTGGGGATCGAAGAGGTTGACGGCATTCATGGTGAGGTCGTGGTCGATAAACTGGCCCACGAACGTAAAGGCCGCCGGGATTGTGGGGCTCTCCAGGCCTGGGGGCTGCACCGGCTGATCGTAGGTGAAGGTCAATCCGCGGCCGGGAAAGGTGAGGTGCGAGATGAGGCTTGAATCGAGGACGTAGCCGGTGGTGGGAACCAAGTGAGAGAAGAAAGTGGCCATCTGGTCGCCAATGCTGTTGACGAAATTGGCGATCTCTTCCTGCGCCATATCAGGGGTTCCGGGGCCGGAGAGCAGCGGCAAGAGCCGCGCCGTCATCATGTCGCGGTCGAGCAGAGTGTATGCGCCGCCATGGCGCATGAGGACCGTCAGAACCTGGCCGGTGGATTGACCGTGCGGCGCCATGCCGTTTCGCGCCATCCCCTCGGTCAGGGCGCGAAACTGGGCCTGCAGCAGCGAAGCGGAGCGTTCATTGGCGATCGACATTCATTCCTCCGTGCCTCGCCTTTTCGGGAACGAGGATGGTCACGTATAGAGTATGCCTTGCGATCCTGAGTGATTGTTTACATCAGCCAGCGGCGGACTGAGTCCAGGGCTTGCTGGGTGGACCATTGACGGATTCGGTCGCGGTCGCCTCCGAAGCGTTTCTCGATGACTTCGGTGTGTTTTTCGTCGTCGATGGCGATGTAGACGAGGCCGACGGGTTTTTCTTCGGTGCCTCCGGTGGGGCCTGCGATGCCAGTGATGGCGACGCCGATGGTGGCTCCGGTGCGGGTGCGTATGCCTTCGGCGAGGGCCTCGGCGACTTCGCGGCTGACGGCGCCGTGTTCGGCGATCATGTAGGGCGGAACTCCGGCAAACGCCATCTTCAAATCATTGGAGTAGACGACGGCTCCGCCGACATAGGAGCGCGAGCTTCCGGGGATGCCGGTGAGGCGCTGGGCGAGCATGCCTCCGGTGCAGCTTTCGGCGGTGGCGAGGGTGGCGCCGCGCATTTCGAGATGGTAGAGAACAATCTGTTCGAGGGACTCTCCCTGCGAGGAGTAGATGAGTTCGCCGAGTTCGTCTTCGATGCGGCCGGCGAGCTCGTCGACGCGGGCCTGGGCTTGTTCGAGGGAGGGTTTCTCGCAGATGAGGTTGAGTTGGATGTCGCCCATTTGGGCGAGGATGGTGGTTTCGACGTCGGTGTACTTGGTATAGATAGGCGCTACGCGCGAGTCGACGATCGACTCGCCGATCATCGCCGCGCGGAGGACTCGGGTGGCGATGTGGCGCTTGGGCAGAGTTGCGCTGAGGCGCGGCAGACATTGCGCGTCGAAGAGCGGCTTGATCTCGTTGGGCGGGCCGGGCAAGAGCATGACCAGCTTGCGATGCTCGTTATAGACGATGTCGAGATATTGGCCGGGCGCGGTGCCGTTGGGGTTTTCGAGGATGGTTGCGCCGTCGATGACATCCGCCTGGCGGGAGTTGTTCTCGGTCATGGTCATGCGGCGGGCCGCGAAGCGGGCGTAGAGGGCTCCGACGATGGCCTGGTCGCGTTTGAGCTTGAAGCCGAGTGCCTCGGCGACGGCTTCGCGGGTGAGGTCGTCGACGGTGGGGCCGAGGCCGCCCATGGTGACGACGATGTCGGCGCGGCTGAGGGCGATACGCACCTGGTCGACGAGGTCCTGTTTGCGATCTCCGACGATGGTCTTGAAGGCGACCTGGACGCCGAGCTTGTTGAGGCGTTCGGTGAGGAAGAGGGAATTGGTGTCGGAGCGGTGGGGGGTGAGGAGTTCCGAGCCGATGGCGATGATTTCACAGTTCATATCTAGGGACTAGGGAAATAGGGACTAGGGACTAGGTTACAGGTCTTTGATGGGTTTGACGGCACGCACCTTGCTGGAACTACAGATCCCCTCAACTGCGGCGCTTCACGTCTCTGCCCGGTATGACAACCACCTTTTCTATCGCCCTAGGCGAATTCGAAGCCTTCGACGCCTAGATCACAATGATAAACGGCGTTGCTGGTGGTGAGGATGACGGTGCCCCCGGGCGCGAAGGCGATGCCGATGAGGCCTGATCCGGCGAGGACCACGGAGGCTTCTTTGTCAGGGGTGATGCGGATGATGCCGCGGCGGCCTTTGAGTGAGGCGGCGACGTAGAGGTTTCCGGCGATGTCAACGGCGATGCCCTGGGGGCGGCCGAGTCCGCGATAGTAAACGGCGGTGCTGCCGTCGGGGTCGATGCGATGGACGCTGTCGTAGCTGGAGGTGGTGGGGCCGGTGACGAAGAGGCCTCCGTCGGGGCCGAAGGCCATGTGATAGGCGGCGACGCTGGGTTCGAGGGTGGCGAAGACGAAGGTCTGGCGGTCGCGGGCGATCTTGAAGATGGTGCCGCTGCGGTCGCCTACGTAGAGGTTTTGTCCGGCGTCGAAGGCGAGACCGGTGGCGACTCCCATGCCCTCGGCGTAGATGGCGGCGGCTCCCTCAGGGGAGACGCGGTGGACGGTGCCTTCGTGGCGGGAAGATACGTAGAGATAGCCGTGGGCGTCGAGGGCGAGGCCGGTGGCGTTGATGAGTCCGGAAAGCAGGACGTGCATCTCGCCGTCGGGATCGATCTTGAAGACCGAGACGGGCGTTTGTTGGCCGCGGGTTCCGGAGAAGGTGACGAAGACTTCGCCGGCCGTATTGACGGCGGGGTTGGCGACGGCATGGACGTTCTCGGCGAGCAGGCGGGCGATGTGGATGTCGACCTGGTTGCTGTGGGAGCCGTTGCGGAAGACTTCGAGGCGGGTGGTTTGCTGCGTGGCTTCGGGGACGCGGACGATGAGGCGATTGCTGCGGGTGAGCAAGACGGGAGCGGTGGCTCCGCCGATGGCAGAGAGCGGGCGCTGCAGACCTGCAGGGCCGAGGTTTGCGCCGTGGACTTCGATTTCGCCTCCGGGGAGCGCGGCGTCGGGCAGCACGGCTTCGATGCGGGGGTTGGTCGATGGGTCTGATCTGAGGAGTCTGACCATGGATTTTCGCCTGCCTCTACTTTAGCGCGTTCGCTTCGTGGGCGGCATCTAGTGGTTGATGGGCTTCAAAGTGTGACTGGGAGCGGACCTCCCCTCAGCGGCTGAAGCCGTGCCCCTTCGAGAACGCATTCGTGGCGCTTGGGTACATCGCTGAAACCGCAGATCCTTCGCTCCGCGCAGGATGACAATTGTTGAGGACGAGGGATTTGCTCCTCCCACCCTTCCGCGAAGAGCGCGGAAGGATGGGGCACCCTCGGTGGTGGTGATTCTTACAGCGTGCCACCCACTTATCGAAGCCAGTGATGGATGAGTTGGAGGCAGATCAGGGCGTAGATTCCAGCGGCGACGTCGTCGAGCATGATGCCCCAGCCTTCGGGGAGGAATTCGATCTTGCGGATGGGCGGGGGCTTTGTGATGTCGAAGAGGCGGAAGAGGACGAGTCCGATGAGCGCGTATTCCCATCCGGCGGGGGCGGCGATGAGGGTGATCCATTGGCCGACGGCTTCGTCGGCGACGACAATTTGGGGGTCTTTGCGGCCGCTTTCGCGGGCGACGATGGTGGCGGCGGGGATGGCGATGGCGAACAGGATCAGGGCGGCTGCAACAGTCACCCAAGGCAGGTAAATTTCGAGGCCGATGGCTGTGTTGTTGGTGTGGAAGGCGAACTGGCCGGCGAGCCACCAGATCAGCGCGGCGGCGATGGAGCCGGCGGTTCCGGGGCCGGGTTTCCAGAAGCCGGTGCCGAAGAAGGTGGCGATGGTCCAGGCCCAGAGGGTTTTCTTGCCCTGAGCGGCGGGCGCTGTCGCGCTACTCGTCATCGGAGTGTTGGGAGTGTTGCGGCCGCTTGCCGGATTCGAGGTCTTCGACGACTTCGGGGTCGAGGATGGGCGAGGAGATCTTGTAGGCTCCGCTGGCCCACTTGCCGAGGTCGATCTTGCGGCAGCGATCGCTGCAGAAGGGGAAATCTTCGTCGGCGGCAGTGACGATGGTCTTGCAGGTGGGGCAGCGGAGGACGATTTGCTTTGCTTTGGGACTCATTTGGTAGTGCGTGATCCTTTTCTTCATAGTATCTCCACCAATTGATGCGCGGATCCTGCTTACCGGGCCGGGCTTTGACACCATCTCGCTGACCGCGGCGGAGTTCTAAGTCCCATTTTGGCATCATTATTGCCGACGGAATTGCCCTGAAGCCTAGGAGGTTGCTTTTAGGGCTTGCAAATTCACAGCATCCGAGGATATAGTGTCTCCCGACATCGATTGGCATCGCTGCGCCTCTCAATCCAGGTCGTCCATCCAGCAGAACGCAAGAGCCAAAAGAGCTTCCTGCGCTTCCTTGTTTCATTCCTCTGGTGCTCCGGATTACTAGTACTTATGCAAGACCAATGCCCCAGGAGAACCCCATGCTCGTGCAGCTTCGAAATAACCTTCGCATTACCTGCCTGACGATTTCGTGCTTCTGCCTTCTGATGAGCGGTTGCAGCGGCAACGGCGGCGGCTCTAAGAACCCGGTACCGACGGTCACCAGCCTATCGCCTGCCTCCGCTACCGCCGGCACGGCGCCCCAAACCCTGACGATTAACGGGACTGGGTTTATTTCTTCTGCCGGGACCGGGTTTCCTTCTTCGTCGACGGTTACCTTCAACAGCGTCGCGCATCCTGCGATCTATGTAAGTGCGACTGAGCTGACAATTATTTTGACTGCGGCAGATCAGGCAACCGGTGGAAACTACGGTGTCGTTGTGGCGAATCCGTATCCGGGCGGAGGTTCATCGTCAGCCGTCAACTTTACGGTGAACAATCCCGTTCCGAAGGTGACATCGATATCACCCGCCTCGGCGCTGGCTGGCGCAGCTGCGCAAACCGTCACCGTCACCGGGACCGGTTTCGTGCCCGCGACCACGGTTACCTTTAACGGAACCGCAGTGACGCCCACGATCACCAGCTCTACGCAGTTGACATTTCCGCTGACCGCGGCGGCCCAGGCTGCCGCTGGAAGCTTTCAAGTCGTGGTCTCGAATCCCGCTCCGGGCGGCGGCACCTCATCACCGGTCAGTTTTCTCGTGACCCCCGGCACCATTCTCAGCGGCGCCGTGTATAAAGGCGCCTCGGTAGGCAGTACGGTCACCGCCTATGAAGTAAATGCAGACGGCAGCGACGGCACCGCGATCGGGACCGCGACCACAGCCTCGGACGGCACCTTCTCGCTGCCCTTGACGGGCGTGCCGACAGGCGCTGTGCGCCTGACCGCGACCGGAGGCAATTACGTAAGCGAATTCAGCGCGGCCACCATCACCGGAACCAGCAGTGTGTCGGCACTTTTGGATACGGCGACCAAGACTCTCTCCGGCATATCGATCACTCCCGCGTCTGAATTCGTCAGCTCCTATACAGCCGGCCTGTTGAGCTCAAAAACAGTGACTGACGAGCCTACGGCCCATAAGGAGGCCGGCGGGCTGATAGGCGGCTATATCGGGCTCAGTGCGACCGCAGTTATTGAAACGCTTGTCCCGGTCTTCGATATACCAGACATATCCGCCAATCCCGATGGGTTCACGCTCGGACTGTGGATTGGGGCCCTGGCCACTGAGGGGAACCAGGTATCCACTTCGCCAGATAACCTAATCGCGGCGCTTTCGGCCGACATCAGCGATGGTATCTTCGACGGAAAAGCGTTTGGAACCGCGGTTCTGCTGCCCGACCCCATCGCGCCGAGTATCAGGATGAGGCAAACAAGTGCGACGGCGAAGCCCGCGACTGCCGCTCCTCCACCTACACCACTGTCACCAACCGCCGGAACAACCGATCTTTTGCTCGCGGTTGGCACCTACATCACCACCGGGAGCTCGATCACGAAGGCCGGTATCACGCCCGCGGACGTTCTTTCTTTGGAGAACGCGATCTTTGGCGGAGTTTCAAACTGCTCGTGCACCCCACCATCCGTCGGATTGCTGGCTTCCAGTGCCGGAGCGACAACTACCTATTCTCTGCAAGGACATCAGTACCTCATTGTCGCTGCCCGGCAGGAGGGAGTGGTAATCGTCGACATTACCGACCCCACTACCAAGACGCCTCCGATCAATGCGTGGCCCACGATTTCCTCGACCACATTTGGCGGCGCCGATGTAGGCGGGGTAATTGCGGTGACCGGGCTGACCGGCTACCCGGAGGTGGTGGCCTTCGCTTATCAGAGCACGACCATCTCAATCCTCAATCTGGCTACTTTGATAACTGGGGATCCGTCGATGATTGCTACGAATCCGACGGACAATCCCGTTGTTCTGACCACCACGCTGGCGTTGAAGGCGACTTCCCCCGTTCAATTTAGCGGCGGCGAAGCCTTTATCGCCGGAGGCATTCCCGCTAACGGCCGGGGAGGTGTCTGGCTGGATACGGCGGACGGCTACGGACTCCTGCCCTTGAGCTCCTTGACCGCCGGAGCGACATCGGTGACCCCGACGCCCCTTTACCCGGTGCTAGATACTAGCGAGATCATCGCGGAGAATATGGGTGGGGATGTCAAAAACAATCAGCTGCTAGGCGCAAACTATCACGGGATCGAGCTGACCGACCTGACCAAAGGTGCGACCTATTATCTGCCCAGCGCCACCCTTGCATCGACGTTCCCCAATCTTCTCCAGACGGATTACTTCGATGGCAACTCAATCGATTCCAACTTGCGGGTCGGGATCCTTACCTATGAGGACACCCCCTATGCCAGCTTCCTGAATCTAGCAACGGTCACGGAGACCGATTCTACGACCGCCGGGACGCTGAATACTCTCACTCCGGCAGCCGGGGGTCTGGTCAGCGTGAATCTGAATCTAGGATTAGGTTACGGTCCAATACTCTCCGGCTCGGCCGTAGACAGGCAGAGCCACCTCGCTCTCTTCATGGCGGGCTATTCTGATGATATGGCGGTTGGTTTGGTACAGGATCCGTCCAAAGTTCCCGCAGGGACGGCCTGGACCGGGCTCAGCGACTGGAGCTATTTCACTCTCAACGATTCGCCCGAACTCGCGGATTATGGCTACGCGACTGATCCTCACTCGGTAGGGGTAGTCGTCAATCAAACTACTGGAATTCCCTATGGATACCTCTTCGACGGCTCAACGGACCATGGGATCGTCCAGGTCGATCTGACCAATTTCCTTGCCCTGGCGCGCGCCGGCACCACTGGCTATCAGGCCCACCAGCCGGGTGTGGATCCGGGCGCAGCTGTTGCACCCACCGGCGGACTGGTACTCCAGGAGTTCGTGTGGAAGGACCCAACTGCGCCGATTGCAGCGGAGAAGCGTAAGACACAAGAAGAGCTGCCCAACCAGCCTATGATCGCTCCGCATAAGAAGTAGGCAATGGATTCCTTGGGGCCGTCCGAAAACGGATGGCCCCAAAGGGGTGCACTTACTTCTAGCTCATTACTCGCACACCGGAGTTATTTGGCGTGCGCTAGTAAGTCTTGTCTAATTGGGGTCCTGTTTCGTGAGCCTAGAGAAACGATGGTTGCATCTGCGACTGATTGCGCTCGCGTCGTCCGTGTTGCTTTCTGCTGCGTACCAGGCCAAGGACGATGTGCACCAGGGCTGCCCACGGCCCGCAGAGGGCGCTGTCGTCGAGGAACCTCCGCTCATCGACAGCGCGAACGGCGTTCTCGATGTGAATTTGAAATTTCAGAAGGGCGTGGACTCAGATGGTCAGCCCAGGTATTGCTACGTCACCGATAGAGGCTTAGTCTCCCCAACTCTCCGGGTCTCGCCTGGAGACCGGCTCTCGATCCATCTTCACAACGACGTGCCCGAGCCGTCCTCGATGGAATCAGGGACTTCGATGGCCATGACAATGCCTGCGTCGGGGGCAGATGCAGCGTGCGCCGGAGCCATGAGTGAGCAAGCAACGAACCTGCATTTTCATGGCCTGACGATTCCCCCGGTATGTCATCAGGACGAGTCGATTCATACCTTGATTGGTCCTGGTCAAACCTTCGATTACATGACTCGGATCTCCGCTGATAACACTCCCGGTCTCTACTGGTATCACCCCCATGTGCATGGTTACAGCGGGACCCAGGTGCAGGGCGGAGCGTCGGGGGCTTTGATTGTCAACGGCATAGACTCGGCGGTTCCGGCGGTCGCCTCGTTGCCGCACCGCACCTTCATTCTGCGCGATCAGCTATTACCCCTGGCGGAGAGCACGAACCTCGACCCTCTCAAGCCATTTTGGGACGTTTCGATCAATTATGTTCCCGTGCTGTACCCGCAATATTTGCCGGCAACGATTCAGGTGAGCTCTGGCGAGCGGCAGTTCTGGCGCTTCGTCAACGCGGCCGCCAATACCATCTTCAGTCTGCAGATTCTTTACGACGATGTGCCCCAGCCGCTGGAGATATTCGCGATCGATGGAGTCCCGGTGAACGAGGGACCCATCACTCAGACGGCGATCTATCTTCCGCCTGGCGCCAGGGTGGAGTTTGCGATGACGGCGCCCAGGGAGGGCGAGTCAGCTCGCCTGGTTACTCAGAAGGTTGATTCGGGGCCGACAGGCGATAACGCTCCCGCGCGTCCGCTGGCGAATCTTGTGGTAGTGAAATCTCTGAAGGGCAAGCAGAGAGCAATGCAGGAGGAAACGGTCGAGGCGAAGCTGAAGCCGAGAGAGCCGCCGCCGGCTCCAGACCTGCTGAGCATTAAGCCCGTCCGTACCCGGACGCTTTATTTCTCTCAGAACGGAAACGGCACGGAAGGCGGCGCCGGAGCGGCTACTAAATTCTTCATCACGGTTATAGGTCAGCCGGTGAAAGCATTCGATATGAACGCGCCGCCGAACATTGTTGTCCGTCAAGGAACGGTGGAAGACTGGAACATCCGGAACCCGACTCCCGAGGACCACATCTTTCATATTCATCAGATACACTTTCAGCTCATTGCGGTCAACGGTGTCCCGGTCAACGACCCGATCCTTCGAGATACGATCCGTGTGCCGCACCAGGTGGGCCGGACCCCCATCTCCAGCGTCAAATTGCGCCTTGATTTTCGCGATCCCGATATCGTCGGCACCTTTGTCTATCACTGCCACATTCTCGATCACGAAGACAAAGGCATGATGGGCTCGATTCAGGTGTTACCCGCCGCCGGCGCGGAAGGAAGCAACATTTCGGAAAGCCCTGGTCGGCCGGGAACCAGATAAGGTAGAAGCCATCATCTACTGGTACTGGCAATTATTGCCATCCGCGGCTATTCTGGAGTCACGGAGGGCAGTTCATGCCGACGCGCAACGTCCATCTTACGGAACACTTCGACAAATTTATTGAGGCTGGGATCGAGTCGGGTCGCTTTAGCAACGCCAGCGAGATCGTGCGAGAGGGGTTGCGTTTGCTTGAGCAGCGGGAACAGGAAGACCGAGCGAAGCTGGAGTGGCTGAGGAAGGCTGCGAAGGATGCTTTTGACTCGCTGGATCGTGGCGAGGGCATCGTGCTGAACTCCGACGAAGAACTTGACCAGTTCTTCAGGGAGATTCATGAAGAGGTCGTCTCTGAACTTGCGGCGAAACGCAAGCTTGCCTGAAAAGCTGCGATATCAGGTTGTATTCACCGTCGCCTCTCGGCGCGACATTTTGGACATTCTCGGTCGAAGCGCCCAGGAGTTCGGATTGGCTGCGGCGTCGCGCTATGAGGCGTTGATAGCGCAGGGCGTTCGTGATCTCCGGATCGATCCTGAGCGACCCGGATCGAAGCAGCATCCGGGGCTTATGGCTCCAGGCGCGCGGACATACCACCTTTCCTTCAGCCGCAAACATCTGCCTGGCATCAAGGTAAAGTCTCCGCGGCATTTCATTCTTTACCGCAGTGTGGTTCCTGGACTGATTGAGGTTGGGCGCGTTCTGGATGAGAGCCGAGATTTGGTTCGGCATCTGCCGGAGGGGTATCGGCGCACAGCCGACGAAGCTGAAGCCTGACCGCGTCCCGATCTCTTTTGGGATAATAGCTTCGGCTGCCAGTGAACGTCTCACGATAATGGTGCGCTGTTCAGCCAGCGCAGAGCAGCCTGCACCACGGGGTCTTGAGCTGGCGCGAGCATCTTGTCACCCCCGTCAACGAATTCGTCCGGCGCAAGGCCATCGGGATATTGTTTTCCGCTGCGGTCAGCCTGTGTGCCGATGGTTAGCCACATAACCGCCCCGTCGGAAAGGGCGAACATCTCATTCACGGTAGAAACTCCCTCGGTATGCTCTCCGAAAAATCGAGTTCGCGGACGGCCGCGAAACGCGATCGCTAACGCCTCCCCGGAGCTGCCGGTGCTCCGATCGATAAGCACCGCAACATTCGGAACGTTCGCCAGCTTGTACGGCGGGCCCGCCACTGCCGGGTACGGATAGATCTTTCCATTTTCCGATTCCGCGGCTACGCCATTCCGGTATGTCACCACAGAGTGACCGTCGCTGTCGAAGGACTCGCCGAGATCGTCGCTTTCGCCGAGCAGGGGACCGACTCCGGCGAGCATGGGCCACATGTTCCCACCGACATTGCCGCGAATATCCACTATCCAACCGAGCGGGTGCGACTTGTCCAACTCGGCGATGATCCGCTGTATCTTCGTCTCGAACTCGACAAACTGGCCATCGTTTGCCGGAGAACATTTGGGCACAACAAGTAGAGCAAAGGGCTTGCCGTCGAACTGCTCGATGTGTCCCTCGGGTTCGTATCGCCCCACATACGGACTGAATGAGGCTGGGCTCGTGTTGGATTCCAGATCGGACGCGCGCCCTGCTTTTCGCTCTGACTCACGGGCTTGCAGCGCCGGGGTGAGATGAAGCGAGCTGTGATGGTCTCCAAGGCTTGCCAACGCAAACCGGATTGCGTCGTAAGTGTCCACCGTGCTCTCGGCGTGGGCCGCTCGCGCCAGCGCTTCCTTGCGAATCAGAGGCCAGTTGACCGCCTCCCGTCTCAGCGCGTGCACTTGCATCTCGTCCAGGGCACGGTTCAGGTAGGCAATTGGATCCGATTTGGTATTGTCCGCGGCTGGTGCTGTCTGCGGCGTTGCGGACGGATAGAGGGCAAGCATTGCCAACAGCGTCAGAATGAGGGACGAGTTTCCTCTTAGGATGTTCGCCTTCCGCATTGCCCTAGTAGAACAGAATCCTAGCGACCACGTCATACTCATGCGCCTCGGTGACTTCGCATCTGTAGAATCCGCCGGGCGTCAGCTGCTCGAATGGCCCGAAGTCGTTGATGTAGACTTTGCCGTCGATCTCGGGGGCGTGGAATTGGGTTCGGCCTTCCCATAGGAGCGGCGTCTCTTCGGATTCGTTTTCGACTAACAGATCGAATTGCCGGCCGACCCATTTTTGTTTGGCTTTCTTGCTGATGGATTTCTGCAGGCGCATGAGGGTTCGCTTGCGTTGTTCGATGATCTTGTGTGGGACTTTTTCGCCGAGGTGGAAGGACTTTGAGCCGTCTTCGTCGGAGTAGCTGAAGGCACCCATCCAGTCGAATTTGGCTTCGCGGACGAAGTCCATCAGCTCGGCGAAGTCCTGTTCGGTTTCGCCGGGGAAGCCGACGATGAACGAGGTGCGCAGGGCGATGCCGGGGACGGCGGCGCGGACTTTTTCGATGGTCTTGAGGAAGATGTTGGCGTTGGCTCCGCGCTTCATGCGCTTGAGGACGTTGCCGGCGGCGTGCTGCAGCGGCACGTCGAGGTATTTGCAGATGTTGTCGTGGCGGGCGATGGTCTCGAGCAGGCGGCCGGTGATCTTGTTGGGGTAGGCGTAGAGGAAGCGGAGCCAGCGGACTCCGTCAACTTTGGCGAGGCCGTCGAGCAGGTCGGCGAGTCCGTCTTTGAGACCGAGGTCTTCGCCGTAGCAGGTGGTGTCCTGGCCGATGAGGGTGATTTCTTGCACGCCCTGGGCGACGAGCTGGTGGGCCTCGGCGATGACCGACTCAAAGCGTCGGGAGCGAAACTTGCCGCGGAGGTTGGGGATGACGCAGAAGCTACAGGGATGATCGCAGCCCTCGGCGATCTTGATGTAGGCCGAGGAACTTGCCGTGGCGCGGAGGCGCGGGGTGTTTTCGTCGTAGAGATATTGGGGGAGCGCGGGCTGGGCTCCGTCCCACTCGTGGCGGGAGAAGCGCCCCTGGGCTTCGCGGAGGTCGCCTTCGGAGCGGGAAGTTATGACTGCTGGTGCGGCGGCCGTCGGTTGGATTCCGGTGGCGACTACTGTGGTGAGGATGGTGAAGGGTGATTGGGTTCGGGGACGCGGAGTCACTCCGGCGGCGGCAAGGATGTTCTCCAGTTCGCCGGTGCCGACGACGGCGTCGACCTCGGGGATGTTTTTCTGGATCTCGTCGCGATAGCGCTCGACCAGGCATCCGGCGACGATGAGTTTCTGGGCGTTGCCATGCGTCTTATGCCGGGCCATTTCGAGGATGGTGTCGACCGATTCCTGCTTAGCTGAGTCGATGAACGAGCAGGTGTTGACGACCAGCACGTCGGCGGTTTCGGGGTCGCTGGTGATGCGCGCGCCGGCATGGTCGAGCAGGCCCATCATGACTTCGCTGTCGACGAGGTTTTTGGGGCAGCCGAGGCTGACGAATCCGATGCGCAGCGGTTTGTCTGCGGGGGGGGCGGATTCGGTTGTGAGGTGATGAAGTGCGGTTTGCGCTTCCTGGAGCAGTTTTTCTTTCACACCCTTTATTTTACAGGGTGTTTGCGTTTACAGGGGTCGCGGCTGGCGAGCCCTGTTGCCCGCGTTTAAGTCGACGGTCAATTCGAACACACGGCCGATGCCTGGTTGCACGCAGGCGGGGCTCGGGTGGTAAGTGCAGGGGTTAGCGTTTAGGGGTTAGGGAGGAGGGTCTGGCCGTCGTGCCAGCAGATGAGAGGAGCCGGACCAGCCGGGGGAATGAACGGCCACCGCTCTCGCGCGCGAGGCGATTCAATCGGCGGTCGATGATATGGCGGTCGATGATATTCTGAAGTTGTGCCGGGCCCTACGCGACGCAATCCCGCCAACCCCGCCAGGTCCGGAAGGAAGCAACGGCAACGGGCTCGTGTGTGCGCAGTAGGCTCCCCGGTACATATTGACTGCGCGGCCCCGAGCGAATCCTGGCGTTAAGGCTTCCGAACGCGTTTTTCCCGAAGTCCAGAGCAAGCCGCTTTGGCTGACAATCCCGAAAATTACTCGACAACCACACGATCTGCGTGGCGCTTCGCCGCGCCGCAATCGGGTTGGCGTCCAATCCCGATTGCGGCGATTTCTGTGCTTACAGCCGAGGTTGCTCGAGGCGTCGCCGCAGGGTGCCAGCCAGCTCCACCATGAGTCGAAGTTTGCTCGCCAACTGAGGCGGCACCGAGGGCTCGGAGAGCGCGAGTTCGGATTGCAGCAGCAGCCCGGTGACGGTCGATTTCAGATCGTTTTCGAGGCTCGAAGTCGCGGCGCGCATGGCTAGGGACTGTTCGTGCTCGCGGCGCGCGAGGGCGGCCTTGACCTCGCGGCCGAGGCGCGCGCAACCGACCAGGGCGAAGTTGATCTGCAGCGGGACGGCGAGGCCGGAGTGTTTCCAGATCAGGTCGGTGCCTGCCGGGTCGGCCTCGACGATCGAATCATCGACGATCACTGTGGCGTAGTCGTGGCGGCGCAGCGCGCTGAGGCCGAGTTTGCGGCTGGAGGCGATCTCGACCGGCACCCCCAGCGCCGCCGCCAGGTTAGCGGCGCAGCTCTCGGCACCAGGAATGGCGGTAATCATGAGGACCGATTGGGGCACCGGCGAATGAGTGGAGGGAAATTTGGGATGTGCAGATGGGTTTTCGGCCTGCAAATGGATTTGGGTCGCGGGGTGGACGATCGCTGGAGACTCGGCGGCGGTTGCCGGTTGCGTTCTTGATGGGGTGATTGCTTGCGGCGTGGATTGCATCGTTGCTGGCATGGTGGCGTCCTCAAATGGAATTGTTTGGCGGACTGCTGGTGCGCACTGATGGTTGAGAGATCGACCGGTTCGGCCTCGGCCACGGACAGAGTGGCCGAGACAATACAGGTGAAGGCAGAAATGGAACAGGCGTGAGGCAGGTCGAGCGCCAGAACTCACGCGGCAATTGAGGAACCATGCTCATCCGGTCATGCTTTCAAGGCCTCCTGACTTTCCTAATATCAACGCGTAGCCGTGCGATTGCGCGGCCTCAGTCTCCGGTCGCGGCGGGCTGATCGCCGATGCCGTACTCCTTGAGCTTGCGATAGAGCGTGGTCTTGCCGATGCCGAGCACCTTGGCGGCCATCAGCTTGTCGCCCTTGAGAGTGTCGAGGGTGCTGAGGATGGCCTGCTTCTCCTGCACCGCGAGGGGCAGGAACTCGAGCGGGCGGGCGCCGTCGAATCCGCTCTTGCCCGCGGGGTTCGACCCGTTCGAGCCGTAGTGGCTGGGGGCGCGGCCGGCGGGATGAATTGTGCGCCGCTGCTGCAGGGCAAAGTCGACCAGCTGGGTAGAGAGATCGCCAAGCTGCAAGAGCGGGCCGGAGGAGACCGTGGCGCCGCGCTGAATGGCGTGCTCAAGTTCGCGAACGTTGCCCGGCCAGGAATATTCGACCATCATGCGCAGGGCCTCGTCGGAGAGCGTGTAGTCGACGCCGCTCTCGCGTGCCAGCCGGTCGAGAAAGTGCGCGGCCAGGAGCGGAATGTCGGCGCGGCGCTCGCGCAGCGGCGGAATGCGCAGATTGACGACGTTGAGACGGTAGAAAAGGTCCTTGCGGAATCGTCCCTGCTCGACCAGCACGGCCAGGTCGCGATTGGTCGCCGCCAGCACCCGGGCGTGGATGGGGACGCTGTGGGTCGCGCCCACCGGGCGGACCTCCTTCTCCTGCAGGGCGCGCAAGAGGCGCGCCTGCAGATCGAGCGGGAGTTCGCCGATCTCGTCGAGAAAAACCGTGCCGTTGCCGGCCGAGGCGAGCAGGCCGTCCTTGGCGCGGTTGGCCCCGGTGAAAGCGCCTTTGACGTGGCCGAAGAGTTCGCTCTCGATCAGGGTTGGCACCAGCGAGCCGCAATCGACGGGGATGAAGGGTTTGGCGGCGTTTGGTCCGTTGGCGTGGATGGAGCGGGCGACCAGTTCCTTGCCGGTCCCACTCTCGCCGAGGATCAGCGCCGGATGGCTGCTTTGCGCGACCTTGGAGAGTATACGGTAGAGCTTCTCCATCTCTTGGGAGCGGCCGATGATCGAGCCCATGCCCTGCTGGGTGCGCAGACGCTCGCGCAGCCGGCGGCTGGCCAGGTCGAGGGTGCGGCGCTCGGCGGCGCGCTCAAGCACGGTGGCGAGTTCGTCGGTGGCGAAGGGTTTAGTGAGCAGGTCGTTGGCCCCGGTGCGCATCGCCTCGACCGCCGAGGGGACGGTGGCGAAGGCGCTCATCACCACCATCGCAGTCTCCGGGTGCAGCGCCTTGATCTCTTCAAGCAGCTCGAGCCCGTCACCGGCCGGCCCGGGCAGGTCGAGCAACAGGATGTCGATGCTGTTGCTGCGGAGAAGGCCGCGGGCGGCGGCCGGGCCGTCGACTCCATGGGGTAGATAACCGAGGCGGGCGACGATCTCGCAACACGCGCTACGGACGGCGGCATCTTCATCCACAATCAGGACATACATGCCGCCGGCCTTTTCATCCGGACGAGGAAAAGTCGGCATAAGAAAGTTGTAAGGAACGGTTGTTGAAAGCATCCTACGCCTCTTTCTCGATTTGTGCAGAGATTTGTTTGAAACTCATAATCTTTCGTTTTTCACTCTTTATTTGTTCCGGCAGGGCGGCGACTGCGAACCGGGTTGCCCGCGCCTCCGGCCTCAGGATGGGGAGCTCGATGTCGAAGCGCGCGCCGAGGCCGGAGGGGCTGACGGCGCGTACCGTGCCGCCGGCCGCCGTGACGAGTTGAGAGACGATCGAGAGGCCTAAGCCATGCGCTTCCTCGCCGTGGTTCTCCGGGCGGGTGGAGAATCCGGCGTCGAAGATGTGCGGCAAGTGGCTGGCAGGGATTCCCGGGCCGTTGTCGCGCACCGACAACACTACGGTTTCTGAGTCTGGCCAGTCCGGGCGAGCGAAAAAGCTGGCCGCGCCGCCGCGCTGGACGGTAATGCGCAGAAAGCGGTTGCGGCGGAGCTCGGCGGGCGTCACGGCCATCGCCTCGACGGCGTTGGCCACCAGGTTGAAGAGAATCCGGAGCAGGTCGTGGGAGTTCAGGGCCAATCGGCCGGCACAGGGCGCGCACTCGATCTCCAGTCGCACCTCGGATCCAGCCAGCGCTCGCAGCGGCGCTTCGAGGGAGCTCAACTCCGCAGCGAGGTCCTGTATGCCGGGACGGGACCGGCGGCGCAGTGGCGCATGGTCGATGGTCAGCGAATGGGTCGCGTGCGGATGGTGGGAAGAGGCGCGACTCCGGGAGCCGGTGAGCGCCTCGATCAGCCGGGCACCGCTGCCCGCGACCCGGCGCAGGTCTTCGGCATAGTGGCCAAAGCCGGGCGCGAGCACGCCGGGAGAGGCGAGCAGGTCGCAGTAGAGATCGAGCGCGGAGATCAGGTTGCGGGCGTCATGGGCCAGTCCAGTGTCGGCTAGACCCGCGTCGGCCAGCCCTGCGGAGGCGTCTTCAGGTGTAACACCATCCCGATTGCGGCTGGCGGTCCGAGGTGGGGCGAGGAGCAGAATTCCCCCTGGCTGCCGGGCCGCGATTCCGGACTGCTCGGCCTCTGGTTGCGGTCTGTGCATAAGTCCTCCGTCCTTCCACTTGGTCTTATGCGCGGGAGTAGTACACGTCGAGTGCCAAAGCGGGAAAGCGAAGTTAAGGCGAAGCTAAGATGTTCCTTGGAAAGGCTTTAGAGTTAGGAGCTGTTCGACCCTCGCGAGGCCGTTATGAAGCCATTGCTTTCCCGAAATGGAACACCGGTTCGGACGCGTGGAGTTAGCCTGTTTTGAATCAGCGGTCTGCGGGGAATTTCCCGTTTCGGGAGACAGCCTGAGCGTTCCCACATCGGGACTCCCTCAGACTCACTACAATGAAGACGAAGTGAGACGGACCGAACCAATGAGAATGCGACCCCACCATGACCCAGCCTGATTTCTTTCGCACCGGCGGACGCGCGGCGAATGCCCTCCGAGAACTGCGCCTGACTCCCGACTACGTAGCCGTCGCCGAGGGCTCGGTGCTGATCGAGTGCGGCCAGACGCGGGTGCTGTGCAATGCAACGATCGAGCAGGGGGTTCCGGCGTGGCTGCGCAACTCGGGACGGGGCTGGGTGACGGCCGAATACGGGATGCTGCCGCGGGCTACGCTGACCCGGACGCCGCGCGAGTCCGAGCGCGGCAAGGTAACCGGCCGTACGCATGAGATCCAGCGGCTGATCGGACGGTCGTTGCGATCCGTCGTTGACATGAAGGCGTTGGGCGAGCGGACGGTGGTGCTCGATTGCGATGTGATCCAGGCCGACGGCGGCACACGGACCGCAGCCATCACCGGGGCATGTGCGGCGCTGGCTTTGGCGCTGAATCGGCTGGTGGCCGCCGGGACTCTGAAGGAGTCGCCGCTGAAGCGGCTGGTCGCGGCAACCAGCGTGGGCATCGTCGAGGGGCGGGTGCTGCTCGACCTGGCCTATGAGGAAGACTCTCAGGCCGAAGTGGACACCAACGTGGTGATGACCGAGGACGGCGGTCTGGTGGAGGTGCAGTCGACCGCCGAGCGCGGCTCGTATTCGCGGGCCCAGCTTCTGGAGATGCTGGACTGCGCCGAGGCCGGTATCCAGCAGCTCTTTACGGCGCAGCGGAAGTTGCTTTGAGATGAAATGCGGGCATGGGGAATTATTCCGGCCTCGTCTCGTTTAGAATCAAGGGCGCAGACAAGTCCGCGCCGGGGCGGCGCGAGATTTGCCAAGGCCTTTTTCTAAGCGGCGCTCATCTTATATAGACCAGCGAGCGGTGGCGTCGATCGCGACCGTCTCCCGATCGAGACCAAATGTACAAGACCATCAACCAAGGACGAGGAGAGATCATATGAGCAGCAGCAACACAATCACACCGGGTAAACTGGCCGGTTTGCGAGCGTTATCGGATGAGCGGGGAGTGATCGCGGCCGCGGCGATGGACCAGCGCGGTTCGCTGAAGAAGTCGCTGGCCAAAGAGAAGGGCGTCGCCGAGATGCCGGATTCGGCGCTGGTCGAGTTCAAGGAATTGGTGACCGCGGTGTTGACCAAGCACGCCTCGGCGATCCTGCTCGATCCCGAGTTCGGCCTTCCCGCGTCGCACAAGCGCAACGGCAAGGGGCTGCTGCTGGCCTATGAGAAGACCGGCTATGATGCGGCCACTCCGGGACGCCTGCCCGACCTGCTCGACGTGTGGTCGGTGCGCAGGCTCAAGGACGCGGGCGCCGACGCGATCAAGATTCTGCTCTACTACACTCCTTACGAAAAGAGCGCGGTCAACGACCTCAAGCAGGCCTGGATCGAACGGATAGGCGACGAGTGCGTCGCCCACGATATTCCGTTCTTCCTCGAGATGGTCGGCTACGACGCGCATGGCGGCGATGAGAAGTCGATCGAGTTCGCCAAGAAGAAGCCGGACATCGTCTCCGGGTCGATGGCCGAGTTCGGCAAGAAGCAGTACAACGTGGACGTGCTGAAGGTCGAGGTGCCGATCCAGATGGAGTTCGTTGCCGGAACCAAGGCATTTAAGGGCACGGCGGCGTACTCCCGCGAGGAAGCGCTGCAGCACTTCCGCGATGCGGCGGAGATGTCTCACAAGCCGTTCATCTATCTGTCGGCGGGGGTCTCGAATCCGGTCTTCATCGAGACGCTGGAGCTGGCGGGGGAGAGCGGCACCACCTTTAACGGCGTGCTGTGCGGACGGGCGACGTGGAAGGACGGCATCGCGGTCTACGCCAAGCAGGGCGCGAAGGCCTTTGAGGACTGGCTGAATACGAAGGGCGTCGAGAACATCAGCAATGTGAACGACGCGCTGAAATCGGCGCATTCGTGGTTCAGTAAGGTGGGTGTGGGTGCCGAGGCGCTTGCGTAAGCAAATTTGAAAGCATTCCGTCGAAACGCCGTGCGGGCCTTGGCCTTCGCGGCGTTTGTCATTTGAGCGAGATGGGGAGGGAGCGATGGGAATTGAGCTGAGTGGTTGCTGTCCGTTGCTGCAGGTCTTCGATATGCCGACGGCCTTGGCGTTTTATTGCGACGTGTTGGGTTTTGAGGTGGTGAGCCATTCGGGAGATGCTCCTGGCCCGAGCCAGGAGTTTGGCTGGTGCCTGCTTAAGCGTAAGGGTACGGAGTTGATGCTGAACACCGCCTATGATGAGGGGGAGCGGCCAGTGACGCCCGATCCGGCGCGGGTGGCGGCGCATGGCAACACTTGTATCTACTTCGGTTGGGAGGACCTTGATGGGCTTTTCGCCGAATTGCGGGCCAAAGGAGCCAACGCGAGAGAGCCTAAGGTGGCTCCTTATGGGATGAAGCAGCTTTATGTGCAGGACCCGGATGGGTTTGGGTTGTGCTTTCAGTGGCCCGTGACACAGGCGGCTTATGACTCCTGGGTGGAGGCTTATGGTTTGGAGGCGAAGACGGTTTGAGCAGCAACTCTGGGGAGAACCCACATCTCAAAATCGAGATAAGGGGCATACGGCCGCCACTTCTATTGGGCAATCGCTTGCAGGACATCGGGCGGGAGCGACGCTCCGTATTTTTGAGCCTCGCTCTGCAGCCTCTGTACAAGCTTACTGATCTCCGGGGCGATCAGATTGATCTGTTGTTGGGCAGGTTGAACACAGATCTCATCGTATTCATTCTGCTTGCTCGAGGGAGCGGACTCGAGAACGTCAGAGCATGCGATCATACCGCGCCAAATCGGCTCCATCTTGTCGGACGCGTCCTCAATCGCGCTCAGCGTATCGAACATGGCTTTAACATGTACGTCGTCGCCAAACTCGGCCCGGAGGTCTGCAAGCATTTGCCGCTTCTTTTTCTCCATCACGTCGCTTTCATCCAAGACGGTTTTCAGATCCGCGCACTGCTTCCTGAACTCCGAAAAGGACCGGGGCTGCCGAGCCAACACCTCCTGAAACGCGGCTCGGATTCTGCTGTCTTCCGGTTGGCGCGCTTTCGCGTCCTCTAGGATTTGGTGAATGCGGCCCGAACCCACCGACAGCGCCTCTTTGTCGATCTGAAAACTTGCGAGGATTTTGTCGAAGATGAGTTTGGTAGCTGCGGAAGAATCGGCTTCCGATGTGCAGGTGACGATAAAGGTGTGGCTCTTGCCCGCGATCATGAACTGCTCCTGCCATATACTGCCCGCTCCGGGCATGTAGCGGTTCCAGGTTGCGACGATCGCGTCGTAGCGGCCGACCTTGGTGAGTCTGACATCGAGATTTAGCGGGGGACTGTTCGCACCGGACTTAGACAACTCCTGAGGGAGAAGCTTCTTGTATTTATCGAGGTAGTACTGGGTTGCCGGAACGATATAGGGGGAGACGTTGACGGTGATGCTGCGTAACAGGTCGGTGGAGGGGGCGTGGATGAGGACATCCACGTCGGAAAGATCAAAGTTAAGTTGGAACTGAGAACCGGCTTCGCGCATTGTGGCGCGGTCTTTCGCATTTGCGATCAGCCAGCCAGAGGGGTAGGTCAGCCCGTAACCTTTGGTGCTCCGGTAGACATTGGGCTGCGCTCCCGACTGGGCGGAGCCGACCGGGGAGGCCTGCTGTGCTGTGGCAGCCATGGCGGTGAGGACGACTGCAAAAAGTGAAAATAGGGCCCGTTTGAGGATGTGGGTCGCCTCACTCTCTTTCAGCACGCTCGTTTTCCCAAAATCGAATTGCTTCCGTAATAGCTGCCCTCATTGAGGTGTCAAGATTCGGTACCGCCTTGCCGGTCACAACGTTAAAGTCCGGAAGCGCCACGCCAATTTCGGCGCAGCGGAAGTCATCACCTCGGATGAGGCACGCGATGTCGGCGCTTTCGTCGCCAGGGCGTCCTGATGTTGGCGAGGTCACCACAACCCGCCAGAACGTCTCTCCTTCCGGCTCCTCAAATAGTGATCCGTCAACGATGAAGTCGCCGCACTGTCTTTGGCGGTGTGAAATCTCCTTGGGGCTCATGAAGTGCAGTATACCGCCGTGACCGACAGCAGGACTTGAATGAAACGATTGTAGAAAATGTATCTTCACTTCGCGGCGCTCCGTTCAGGATGACAATTGTTCTTAGTGTGGTTTGGGTGTGGTACTCAAACGGTCGTTAGGCGGGCGGCGCGCTGTCGAGTGCGCCGGTGAGGCTAGCGACCTTTTCGACATCGTGTTTGGCGCACCATTGATCGAGCCCTCTGGCCAGCCGTTCGGTGGCGCGGGGGTCGGCGTAGCTGGCGGTGCCGACCTGGATGGCGGTGGCTCCGGCGAGGAGGAATTCGACGGCGTCTTCGGGGGTAACGATGCCGCCTAGTCCGAGGATGGGGATCTTGACTGCCTTTGCTGCTTCGTAGACCATGCGGAGCGCGATCGGCTTGATCGCGGGGCCGGACAATCCTGCGGTGATGTTGGCGATGCGGGGGCGGCGGGTCTTGGCGTTGATGGCCATGGCGAGGAAGGTGTTGACCAGTGAGAGCGCATCGGCGCCTGCGTGTTCGGCGACTGAGGCCATCTCAGCGATGTTGGTGACGTTGGGTGAGAGCTTGACGATTATTGGGCGCGCCTTCGCTTCGCCTTTGGCGCACTGCAAGGCCGCCTGTTTGGCTGCGTAGACCAGTGTGGCGAGCTCGATCATGTCGGTGCCGAAGACCTGGCCTCCGTGCTTGGTGTTGGGGCAGGAGGCGTTGATCTCGTAGGCGGCGATGCCTTCGGCCTGGTTGAGGGCTTCGATGACGGCGACGTAGTCCTTCACCTCGTTGCCGAAGACGTTGGCGATGATCGCGCAGCCGGGATATTTGGCGAGCTGGGGCAGCTTGTCGCGTATGAACGCTTCGACGCCGATGTTCTGCAGGCCGATGGCATTCAACATGCCGGAGGCGGTCTCGATGATGCGGGGCGCGGGGTTGCCGGCCATCGGTTCGCGGGAGAGGCCTTTGACGACCAGACCGCCGATGCGGTCGAGCGAGACGATGTCTTCAAACTCGATGCCGTAGGCGAAGGTTCCGCTGGCGGCGATGACCGGGTTGCGGAGCTCGACCCCGGCGAAGGTGACCGCCATATTTGGCTTCACGGTTTGGTTGCCGATGCTGACTTGGGATAGGTGACGGCTGCTGCTGGCTTGATCGCTTGAGTGAGGATGTGTCCGATCGAGGCCGAGGGTTGATTGATGTTGAGCAGCGCGGCGAAGGTGGCGGCGAGGTCGACGGGTTCGACGCGACCGCGATAGATGCCGGGCGCGAAGGGCGCTCCGTAGAAGCCTAGCGGGACGTGGCGGTCGTAAGACCAGGGGCTGAAGTGGGTGGTGCCGCCGCTGGAGTGGCCTTCCATCTGGTAGTCGGCGAAGACGGTCATGACGTACCATCCGCCGTTGGAGGAGTAGCTGTGGGCGAGAATCTGGCCGAATTCGCTGGCGGGATATTGGCCCGCCGCGAGTTGCAGGCGGGTGTAGGCGTGGATCAAGACCGGCATGGGGGGCAGGCGGGTTTGGGACGGCGTCGCCGTCTCCTGCGGCTTGCTGAGCGAATCGACCGTTGACGGCAGCGCAGTTAGCACTGCATCTTCGGCCTGGGATTCATTGATCCCGGCGTGCTCGAAGCTGGGCGGGTTGAGCGCGAGGTAGGGGAGTTCCTGCTGGTCGAAGAGGTAGACGACGTTTTGACCGGGAGAGAACTTCGCGTTCATCGCCTGGTTCAACTGGGCAACGATCTTTTTGGTGCTGATGCTGGCGGCGTTGATGCCGAGTTTGGCGGCTTCGCCGAGAACGGGCGCGACACCGTGGTCGGCGGTGAGGGCGATCCAGACGTTGCCGAGTCCGCCATCGACGTGTTTGTCGAGCCAAGAGAAGAAGCCGTCGAGGTCGGTATCGAGCGAATCGACCATCTGGTGCTGGGCGGCTGCATCCGGGCCGACGGCGTGGCCGAGAACGTCGTTGGCAGAGAGGCTGAGGGTGAGCATGTCGGTGGTTGCGTGGGTCCCGAGTTTCTCGCCGGTGATGAGGGCGCGGGCGAAGTCGAGTTCGTATTCATTGGCTGCGGGACTGCGGCCGACGAATTCGTAGAAATTGTTCATCGGCTTCATGGAATCGAGGGGGAACTTAGAGAAGAAGGCCTGGGCCTGCTGGACGGCCTGGGCGGCTTCTCCGCTGGCATTGAAGGCCACGGCCCAATTGGGCAATTGCTGCTGGTAGAAGGTCGAAGTGATGAAGGCGCCGGATGCCGGGTCGATCCAGTAGGCCGCGTTGGCTGCGGCGCCTGCGGGCAGGATGGCGGCGCGGTCTTTCAGCGAGAGGCCGAAGACTTTGGACCGCCCGTTGGTGGCGAGGCGGAGTTCATCGCCGACGGTCGAGGCGCGCAGATTGCGAGGCGAAGCTCCGGGATCCGGAGTCTTGCCCTGCGCGGAAGCGGGCACGCCTACGAGGGCGTAGCGCTCGTCTTCGACGGACGTGATCTCGCGCTTGGTGTTGCGGCTGAGGTCCCACCAGTCGTTGTTGGCGATGCCGTGGCCGTCGGAGTATGCTCCGGTGCCGATGGTGGAGTGGCCGGGGGCGGTCTTGGTGTTGGCGTAGTCGTAGTAGCAGTCGGGGAAGTAGGCTCCCTGGTTGAGAAAGAGGCGGAATCCGTGGCCTTTGAAGTCGGCGCGGTAGCGCTCCAGGTAGTCTTCGCGAAACTGGTCGATGACGAGGATGATGACGAGCTTGGGATGGGCGTTGTAGGCGCTGGGTGGGAGAGTGTTCGGGGCTGCTGCTGACTTAATCCTGGCGGTCGCTGCTGGTTCCTGAGCGAACGACGCGGACGGCGCGATCAAAAGGCTAATGAGAAAAGCTGCGAACATTCGTCTGAGGATTGCCATCGGCGGATTGAAATATCGCAAGATTCGCTCCTTCATCATGTTAACTCGCGTCTTGGCTCGACTTGGACGGGCATCGTCGGAGGCAAAGAGCGGCCCGCTCAAGTAAACTAATGGTTTATACACGATCCAAGCTATGTGGGGGAGGAACGATGAACGAGTTTGCCGCTGTCTATGAGCGCGCGGCGGATGGCACCATCAGCGCCTATACGGCGAGCTATCCCATCGCCATCTCCGCACCTGACAGGAGTAGCGCCGAAAAGAAGATCCTTGAAGCGATCCAGATTTACGGGGAGGAGATGGAGTCGGCGGGATTCGCCATCCCCGAGCCTTCGGTCGAGTACGAGACTGTAAGGGGCTGAACCTCCTATCCAATAAAATTCAATTGAAAAGAATGACTCATGCTTGATCTTGCTTTTGTGAGAGCCAACCTGGAGTTGGTGAAAGAGAAGTTGCGCGCGCGGGGTGCCGATCCGGAGGCGCTGCTGGGGAAATTTGCAGAACTTGACGCCGTCCGGCGTCAAGTTATCACGGAGCTGGAGACCCGTAGGGCCGAGCGCAACAAACTTAGCGACGAGGTCGGCCAGCTGAGGCGAGCCGGCGAGGACTCCTCCGCCGTCGTAGAGCGGATTCGGATTCTTAAGGAGGATATCGGACGACTGGAGCAGCTCCCGTGGGAAGCAATTATGCGCGAGAGTCTGGACAGCATTCCTAACCTTCCCGCCGAAGGGGTGCCTGCAGGAAGGTCCGAAAAGGACAATGTCCTCATTCGAGAATCGAAGCTCAAGCCGCGCGTATTCGATTTCCCTCCGAAGCCGCATTGGGAGTTGGGCGAGTCGCTTGGCGTCCTCGATTTTGAACGGGCAGCGAAGGTTTCGGGAGCGCGATTTGTTGTCTACTGGGACCAAGGTGCGCGGTTGGAACGGGCGCTTGCGAATTTCATGCTCGACGTTCATACCGGCGAACATGGCTATACCGAGGTGCTCCCACCTTTCATGGTGAACAGCCAATCTCTGTTTGGCACGGGACAGCTTCCAAAGTTTGCAGGCGATCTTTTCCGCTGCGCTGATCCCGATATCGTGGCTCAGGATAAGTCGGAGGAATGGGAGAAGCAGTTTCCAGATGACAAGGATCCGGAACGGAAACGAAGAGCGCTCTTCAACGACAACTGGCTGATTCCAACGTCCGAGGTGCCGCTGACCAATCTCTATCGCGACGAGGTGCTGGACGACTCGGACCTGCCCCGTCTAATGACAGCGCACACGTCAAATTTTCGCTCAGAGGCGGGTTCATATGGGCGAGATGTACGCGGAATCATCCGGCAGCATCAATTTCAGAAGGTGGAATTGGTGAAGGTGACTCGGCCGGAGGAGAGCTACCCGGAGTTGGAGAAGCTGACCGCGAATGCCGAGACTATTCTGCAGAAGTTGAAACTGCCGTACCGGACGATGCTGTTATGCGCGGGCGACATGGGGTTCTCGGCGGCGAAGACTTACGATATCGAGGTGTGGTTGCCGGGGCAGGGGACGTATAAGGAGATCTCTTCGTGCTCGAACTGCGAGGCGTTTCAGGCGCGGCGAGCGAATATTAAGTATCGGCCGCAGGGGAAGAACAAGGCGGAGTTCGTGCATACCCTGAATGGTAGCGGGCTGGCGGTGGGACGCACCTGGGTCGCGATCTTTGAGAACTATCAGCAGGGGGATGGGACGGTGCGGATCCCGGATGTTTTGGTCCCATATATGGGCGGCGCTACGGTGATTGAACCGGTTGCGAGCTTGAAGGATAAGAAGGCGAAATGAAAAAGACTCTTGGCGCTTATTTATGGTGGACGGAAGAACGAGGAAGCTTTCACTACGATGTTATGGTGACGCTGATTCTGCTCTTTATCTTTGTAACTCCCCATTTATGGAACTACGGAGACAGGCCAACGCCGCGTGGCACAGCTCCGACTGAAGTGGTGGTGAAGACGGAGTCGCCGGACCACTTCGTATACCAGATCAATGCCTCGCAGATTAAGAGCGGCGAAGACCTGCAGGCTGCATTGTTGCGCAATGTTGAGGCAATCTCGGGCGATGTGGTGTTGGATAGGTATGAGTCGGAGCGCGATTCTAGTGGCAAGGTCGTTGCCTACAAGGTATGGGCGCATCGATGAGAAGAAAGATGAAGCTTGGTTATTCTCTGGTGCTGTTAGCCGCCTGCTTTGTTGCGACGAGTTATGCTGCAGACTTAGACAAGGTGCTGGCGCAGATGGATGCGGCGTCGGCGAAGTTCCAGAACGCGCAGGCGGATTTCACGTGGGACAACTACACCAAAGTCGTTGACGACCACGAGTTGCAGACCGGAACCATCTACTTTGAGCGCGTTGGAGGGCAGACGCAGATGGCGGCGCTGGTCCAGCAGCCGACGAAGAAGACTGTCGTCTACAAGGATGCGACGCTGAGTTACTACGATCCATCGCTCGACCAGCTGAATGTCTTCAGCGCGGGCAAGAACAAGGCGCAATATGAGAGCTTCCTGACGCTTGGCTTTGGCGGCAGCGGCAAGGACTTGAAGGCGGCGTGGCAAATTTCCGACCTCGGCGCAGAGACGATCGACGGAGTCGCAACCGAGAAGCTGGATTTGACGAGCGATCAGGCCAAAAGTGCGAACATAGTCCACATTACGGTCTGGGTTGACCCGGTGCGGGCTGTTTCGCTGAAGCAAATTTTCTATTACACCTCGGGGGATACGCGGACTTGCACCTTTACACATATCAAATACAACTCGAGGTCGCTACCCAAGGGTGTGTTTGACGTGCCTAAGGCGAAGAATGTGGTGCAGAAGTAGGGGGAATCAGAGTATCCGGTTTCGCCAGTAGCCAGGGCGGCGTTTGCCGTGGGCGATGGCGAGGATTTGGATCTCGTAGAGCGTTTCCCGGTAAATCACTGAATAGGGGAAGTCGCGAAGCACAGCACGTCTGGCGTCAGCCATGATAGTTGGATAGAGGCTTGGGTTAAGCCGAATTCGTTCGGTCGTTCGCCTTAGCTCGACGATGAATCGTCGAGCTGCTTCTTCGCTGTCTGCCCGGTAATGTTCCGCTGCCTCCTCGGTCTCGGCGTCGGCGAGCGGGTGCCTGACGACCCTCTTAGGCTGGTTCATCTAACGAGTGAGCCTTTTTTCAAGCCTTTCCAAGGTTTCGTCCCAAGGTCGCATTTCGACTTTGCCTTCATCGATCTCGGCGATGCGGCGCTCGATCTCGATGTTCCATTCCTCTGCAATGCTCTCGGCGGTGCCGCCATGGACGCTTCTCCATAGCGAGTCGGCTATGCGGTCACGGTCTTCCTCTGGGAGCTGGAGGGCTTTCTGGAGGATTTCTTCGGCGGCTTGGGTCATTGTTTTCTCCTCTTCACTTTGTGCAGACGCACTAGACTGCTACCAAGAGCCGTCAATGTGGTACCGCACGATCCCTTTCGGAACCTTTATTAAGAGATCATTGGCTTCTCTCGTGGCCTGATATGAGCCGAGATTATGAATCTCACAGGTAAACTGAGACAGGCCGTCACCAACTGCCTTGAGCGCGCACTTCTTGTCGTCGGGCTTCATGTGTTCCGGGGCGAACGATTCGATCTCGCCGCAACCGTCCGCCATCGATACGCAGCCCGCCTTGGCGTGCGACCCATCTGGCAGAATGATCTGAGCTAGATAGACCGTGCCGACGGTGCCACCGCCGATATTGGTGACGATCGTCTCCTGTGGCACTTGGACGGCGAGTGTCGTCTGACACCAGGGCAGGGAGACGCTCCCAAAGATAATTGTGAAACTCCCGATCACCCCAATCTTGATCATGCCGCCTCCGGGTGGCTAGTGACGTCGTAGCGACAGACGTAACGGTTGCGCTTTGGTGCCATCTAGGGCATTCCCTATAATAAGCGTGGGGTGACCTGTGCGAATTAAATATAAACAGTACTTTCTGGTGCCGATTCCCGCTGAGCTTGCGCACGGCCTAGGGTGGAGCGTTGAAGTTCTTATCGAGAAGAATGATGGCGACAGCACCACATCTACGCCATTCTCCTTGAGGGGAAGATTCGCCAGTGAAAAGCTCGCGATTGATGCTGCACTCTTAAATGCGAGGCGAGTAGTTGATGAAGGCTTTCGCACCCTGGTGATTGCTTAGTCGATCTGCGCCCGTTGCAGTTTATCGGAGTAGTCAACGTAGACCGACTTCCATGTGGTGTAGAAATCCAGCGCGCCGGTGCCGCCTTCTCTGTGGCCGTTCCCGGTTTGCTTGACTCCTCCGAAGGGTAGATGGACTTCGGCGCCGATGGTTGGGGCGTTGATGTAGGTTATCCCGGCTTCTAAGTCGCGGATGGCCTGGAAGGCGCGGTTCACGTCGCGGGAGTAGAGGGAAGTTGAAAGCCCGTACTGGATGCCGTTGGCGATGGAGAGCGCGTCTTCGAGGTCGGTGCACTCGATGAGGCTGACGACCGGGCCGAAGACTTCTTCCTGGGCGATGCGCATGTTTGGTTTTACTTCGCTGAAGACGGTGGGTGCGAAGAACCAACCCTTCGAGTGAGCGCCTTCGGTGAGTCTTGTGCCTCCGGTGACGAGTCTTGCTCCTTCCGCTTTGGCGATGGTGACGTAGCGCTCTGAGGTTTCGATCTGTTGCTGGTTGATCTGCGGGCCTACCTGGTTGGATTCGTCGAGGCCGTTGCCGACTTTGAGCGCCTGGGCGCGAGCGACTAGCTTTTCGATGAATTCGGCGGCGATCTTTTTGTGGAGGATGATGCGGCTGGTTGCGGTGCATCTTTGGCCAGTGGTGCCGAAAGCTCCCCAGAGCGCGCCTTCGAGGGCGAGATCGAGGTTGGCGTCTTCGAGGACGATCATGGCGTTCTTGCCGCCCATCTCGAGCGAACAGGGCTTGAAGAGTCCGGCGGCGGTCTGGCCGACGACGCGGCCTACTTCACTGGAACCGGTGAAGGAGATGGCGCGGACGCCGGGGTGGGCGACGAGCGGCGCTCCGGCTTCGGGGCCGAATCCGGTGACGATGTTGACGACTCCGGGCGGCAAGCCGGCGTCGATCAGTGTCTGGACGAGATTGTAGGTGGAGAGTGGGGTGTCTTCGGCGGGCTTGATGACGCAGGTGTTGCCGCAGACCAGCGCCGGGAAGAGTTTCCACGAGGGGATGGCCATGGGGAAGTTCCACGGCGCGATCATGCCGCAGACGCCGACCGGCATGCGCAGCGACATGGCGAATCTGTTGGGCAGTTCCGACGGTGTGGTCTGGCCGAAGAGGCGGCGGCCTTCGCCGGCCATGTAAAAGGCGGTGTCGACGGCCTCCTGCACGTCGCCTCGGGTTTCGGCGAGGACTTTGCCCATTTCGCGGGTCATGTCGTTGGCGTATTGCTCTTTGCGGCTCAAGAGGATTTCGCCGCAGCGATAGAGGATTTCGGCGCGCTTTGGGGCCGGGGTGAGTCGCCATGTCTTCCAGGCTTCTGAAGCGGCGGAGACGGCGTCGTCGATGTCGTTGGCGTTGGATTGCTGGAATTCGCCGACGATGTCGTCGTGGTTGGCTGGATTGATGTTCTGGAAGGTCTTGCCGCTGTGCGAGGCGACCCATTGGCCGCCGATGAGGTTCTTGTAGGTCGTGCTCATTCCAACAGCTTACTCGTTTGGGTCGGTTGTGGTCAGCGAGTGGGGAGCTCTCGTTTTTGGTATGGCGCCGCTGAAAAGATTTGCGATCTACCGCCGGTCAGCTCATCCAACAGAAAAAACCGGATTCAGGAGGAACAAGAACTATGAATATTTTCGTAGCCGGAGCGAGTGGAGCGATCGGTCAGCCACTGATCGCGGAACTGGTGCGGAGAGGCCACAGGGTGACTGGGATGACCCATTCCGAGGCGGGAGCGCAGAACATTCGCGACCTTGGCGCGGGCGTGACCTTCGTGAGCGCCTTTGATGCCGCCAAGGTGGAGCGGGCCCTGCGCGAGACGAAGGCCGAGGTCGTGATCGACGAGCTTACTTCGCTACCTAAGAGCCCAGCCGACATGGCGTCTGCTGCGCCGGGCGACCGGAAGCTGAGGCTGGAAGGCGGCGGCAATCTTTATCGTGCGGCCAAGGCGAGCGGCGTGCGCCGCTATATCCAGCAGGCGAGCGGATTTTTTCTGAAGGCGAGCGGTGGGCTGGCGGTCGATGCCAGCCCCGGCGTTGCGACGGGCGCGCGGACGTATGCCGAACTTGAGTCGCGGGTGCTGAGTTCGGGAGCGATGGAGGGGGTCGTGCTGCGCTACGGATTCTTTTATGGGCCGAAGACCTGGTACAACCCCGATGGCGCGGTTGCCGATCATGTGCGGCGACAGGAAAATCCGATTGTCGGGAATGGAAAAGGCGTCTGGTCGTGGATTCATATTGAGGATGCGGCGCTTGCCACGGTCGCGGCGCTGACGATTCCGGCCGGGATTTATAACATTGTGGACGACGATCCCTCGCCGGTAAGTCGTTGGTTGCCGGAGTTTGCCCGGTGGGTTGGAGCTCCGGCGCCGCCACGGGTGACGGAAGACCAGGCGCGGGCGGTAGCCGGAGAGGATGCCGTTTACTACGGCACTAAACTCACTGGCGCCTCGAATGCGAAGGCAAAACGGACGTTCGGATTTAAGCCTCGCCGGTTGGAATGGATGAAGGGGTAGAGTCGCGGTTTGTCTCTCGCCGCCCGTGTCCATACAATCGGAGAGTTGACCTTTGGCTGGGTTGCCGAGGGATTGAGCGGGATTTTTAGCGTTTATGGCAGAGCATTCAGGCAATTTGGAGCAGCGGCGGACGGGTTCGGTCCCTGCGGCATGGGTCAAAACTGAGTTGGCACGGAATCCTCAACGGCCCTTTCCCATGGATTTTGTAGGACGCATCTTTACCGATTTCAGCGAAATCCACGGCGACCGCGCTTTTGGCGACGATCCGGTGATTTCGTGCGGGATGGCGCGGTTTCATGGCGCGGAAGTCATGGTCGTCGCCAACCTGAAGGGGAGGACTACCAAAGAGAAGGTGCAGCGGAATTTTGGCATGCCCAATCCGGAGGGGTACCGCAAGGCGCTGCGGGCGATGAAGATCGCGGAGAAGTTTGGCCGGCCGGTGTTTACGTTTATCGATATTCCGGGGGCGTGGCATGGGATGGGTGCCGAAGAACGCGGTCAGGCCGAGGCCATCGCTCGCAACCTGCGTGAGATGTCGCGGCTGCGGGTGCCGACCATCGCAACGATTACTGGCGAGGGCGGTTCGGGCGGAGCGCTGGCGATTGCCGTCGCCGACCGGGTGCTGATGCTGGAGAATGCCATTTATTCGGTGATCTCGCCGGAGGGCTGCGCGTCGATCATGTGGCGCGACGCCGGCAAGAAGGCCGAAGCGGCGGCGGCGCTGAAGATCACATCGGCCGAAATCAAGGCGCTGGGTTGCATCGACGATGTGGTCGCCGAGCCGGGAGATGGCGCGCAGTCCGACCTGGCCGGGGCGTGCGATTTGCTCGATGCGGCGCTGAAACAACACTTCGACGCCATCAAGTCGGTGCCGATCGACGAACTACTCGCTGCGCGCCAGGCGAAATTCCGCAATATCGGCCAGTTTTATACCTCCTGAATGCCGACTTCCTACTCTATGAATAAAAGCTCCCCACTCCGCTGGATGGCATGGTCGATTTCTTCGCCGCCGAACCTGAACCGCGGAGCCCGCTCTTGAGCGCGGCGGTGACGCTTGGCGCTACGCCGGGCGGGACGATCCCGAGAAAGACGGTCGTCTTCCGGTTGTGGGCGGTGTTCTTTTGCGTGATTGCGTTCATGTACTCGTGGCTAGCGGAGGGCCTTGCCGGCGGCTTGGCGAGCGGCTTTAGCTCCGGGCCGTGGTTTGAGCTGGTCTATCGCTCGACACTGCTGGTTCTGCTGCTGATTGGCTATTGGGCGATGGGCTATGCCTTTCAGCGGCAGCGAACGCCGTTGAAGTCGATGGGGCTGATTCGGCGCGCGACCGCGGCGAGGGAGTTTGGCACCGGGGCGGCATTTGGTTGGGGCGCGATGGTGGTTTGCGTGCTGCCAATGGCGGTCATTGGCGGTCTTACCGTCACTTTCTGGACTGGTCCTCGGCAGTTTGGACTGTTGTTTCTCGATCTCGCCGTGCTGCTGGTGGCGGCGCTGGCGGAAGAGGTCATCTTTCGCGGATATCCCTTTCAGCGGCTGATCGATGGCGTTGGGCCGGTGATGGCGACCCTGGTCGCCTCGGCGCTCTTCGCAGTTCGCCATCTAGGTAATCCGGACTCGAGCCTGGCGAGCACACTGGTGACGGTGCTGGCTGGGTGGCTCTTCGCCATAGCCTATCTGCGCACTCGGGCGCTGTGGCTGCCGTGGGGGCTGCATTTTGCGTGGAACGCGAGCATGGGGATTCTGTTTGGGCTGCCGATTTCGGGACTGCGGATTTTTTCGCCGGTGATCTCGACCAATCCTCACGGGCCGCTTTGGCTGACCGGCGATGGTTATGGGCCGGAGGGTAGCGCCGTGGCCGCGGTCGTTCTGCTGGGGTCGCTGGGTGTCTTGATGTGGGTGACGCGCGATTATGCCTGGGAGTATGCGCAGCCGGTGATTATTCCGGGTGGGATTCCGGTTGACATCGATGCCGCGGCGAAGCGGCAGCATGAGGATGCGATGGCCTCTCCGGCGGAGGTTGCCGCGCCGCAGCTGGTGCAGATTTTGCCGGTTGCAGGAGTGGTTTCAACTCCGAGCGAGGGTGCGCCGCCTGTTCCGGACACTCCTTTCGAGAACACTTGAACCATCGCTTCACATGCGCGGATAGAGGATAAGGGTTTGAAAATGCCTACGGTTGCCATCCAGATACGCGTGGCCTTAGGCTCCGATATCCCGGCGCTTCACGATCTCATCGAGGCGTCGGTGCGCGGTCTTCAGGCTGGCGACTATACCCAGGCGCAGATCGAGGGAGCGCTGGGTGGCGTGTTGGGTTTGGACACGCAACTAATTGAAGACCAGACTTACTTCGTCGCGGAAATCCGCGATGATCAGGGTCAAACGATTGTGGTTGGCGGTGGCGGGTGGAGCTACCGGAAGACGCTGTTTGGCGGCGATCATGGGCCGGGGCGTCAGGCGGCGCTGCTGGATCCGGCTGCCGACGCAGCGAAGATTCGGGCGATCTTTGTTCATCCGGAGTGGGCGCGGCGGGGGATTGGCAGCCTGATCCTGAAACACTGCGAGGATGCGGCTATGGTGACGGGCTTTCGGTGTTTTGAGATGGGATCGACGCTGACCGGCGTCCCGCTGTATACGCTGAAGAACTATCGGGAGATCGAACGCATTGCGGTGCCACTGCCCAATGGCGAGGCGGTGCAGGTGGTGCGGATGCGCAAGGATCTCGCTTAGCGCGCCAGTACCGCGCGATAGCGGACGTGGTTCTTGCGGACCTTGCTGACAGCCACGTTGACTTTGTCGAAGGCGAACCTCTCGGTCTGGGCCTTGATGCCGTGGCGGGCGGCGACGTCGAGCATTTCGCGAATTTGCCAGGGGCTGCCGATCGGACTTCCGGCGATGCGGCGCTGGCCCCCGACGAGCGGAAAGACGGGAAGCGAGACCGGAGCCGGCGGCACGCCGACAAAGACGAGCGTGCCGGAGGGTCGCAAGGCGTGCAGGTAGGCGGCCCAATCCTGTTCGGCGTTGATGGTAGAGAGGATGAAGTCGAAGTGTCCGGCGAGGTTCTTGAGGCCCTTCGAATCGCGGGTGTTGACGAAATGGTGAGCGCCGAGGGTGACAGCTTCTGCTTCCTTAGCGGCGGAGGTTGAAAAGGCGGTGACGTCGGCGCCAAAGGCGCGGGCGAATTGCAGCGCCATGTGGCCGAGCCCGCCGATGCCGATGACTCCGACGCGCGAGGAGGCATTCACGCCGTGGGTCCGCATGGGGTTGTAGACGGTGATGCCTCCGCAGAGCAGCGGGGCGGCGTTTTCGCTCTCCAGCGCCGACGGAATCGGGACTGCGAAACGAGCGTTGACGCGGACCGCGTCGGCATAGCCTCCGTTGCGGTGGACGCAGACACCCTGGTTCTGCGCGCAGAGATTTTCGAGACCCTTGCGGCACCATTCGCAATGGCCGCAGGAGTTGGCTTGCCAGCCCACGCCTACCCGTTCGCCGACCGCCAGCTCCGCGACGCCGGGGCCGACCTTGGCTACGGCGCCGATGATTTCATGGCCGGGGATAAATGGATACTGGCTCATGCCCCAGTCGTTGTCAATCAAGTGGATGTCGCTGTGACAGATTCCGCAATGCGAGATTTTGACTTCTACGTCGGTGGGTTGCAGCTCTCCCGGGTCGTATTTGTAGGGAAGCAATTCGGCGCCAGCCGCATGTGTCGCAAATCCGTGTATGAGTGCCATTTAGTGAGTGCCGTCCGGGTAGTACCTTGGTGAGCGTTTCAATCATCATACCGTCCCGGTGATTGAGGACGGCGAAAAACGCTCTGGGCTACTCCACCTGGAGAGAGATGACCTGCTGACCGGTGAGCATGCCGCCGGCGGCGACCGATCCAGCGGGGACGGCGGATTCTCCGTTCAACATCATCTCCTGATTGCCGCGGAGAGGCTCAAAGACGTTGGCCATGGAGATGGGCAGTGCGGCCAGGGTGCGTCCGTCGAGAACCGCTTGGGCGGAGGGCTCGAGCAGGGTGACATAGAGCCGATCATTGTCGTGAAGACTGTTCATCTGGGCGATGCTGGCGCTTATGTCCAGCGGACGTGGGTTGCCGTGGGAACTCTGGGTGATGCGGTCGAGGGTGGCGCCATCGCTGATCACGACCCGCAGCGGGCCCTGGGGGAGCGACGCGGGAAGGGTGATGGGAATTCGCACATTGCGCGGCTCGCCGTGGTAGGGGCGCACAGTGGCGTCGATGGTGATCGAATCGCCGGGGTGGACGCGAGCCGCCGAGCTGGTGACGCTTTCGAGCTGGAGCGATTGGCGGCCGGGGATGGCCTCGAATTCGACATTGACCGAGCGCACATTGGTGAGCCGGGCGGCGTTGTCATAGAGCTGGGCGAAGTTGCGGCCGACGGTCATCGCGGCCTGCAGCGAGGCGGGAGCCTGGTCAGTCGGCGCGAGCAGGGAATCGAGGTGCACCGGAGGATAGCCGTCGAGATCGATTGAGGCGTTCATGCGGTAGCTGGCCTCTTCGGCGTAGCTGTTGTTCGCCAGCAGCGCCTGATAGATCGAGACCATGATCGCCACCGGGGTGATTTGAGGGTTATCGACGACCTCAAAATGCAGTTTCCGGGCAGCAGGATGGTCGTCGATTTTTGCGCCCGACTTGGCGTCGGACGCCTCCGGACTTGCGTGGGTGATGGAGACGCTGACGGGGATCATGCGCGCGGTTGCGCCGAGCAGGCCGCCGATTGCCGACTGACGGTCCTGGGTGAAGGAGCCGACGGTCTCGGTGGTGTTAATGATCTTGAAAGCGTTGAGCGGCGAGGCGAGCGTCGCGAGGACCTCGGCCTTGGTCATCGGCATCGCTACTGGCCCGAACTGGGTGATGGGGTGGCCGCATGCGAGCAATTGCTTGGCATCGATATAAGTGACGGTGCAGGTGGCCGAAATATCCAGATCGCCGCGGACGAGCACCGCGCTGATTGCCGAGCCGGGAACAATGGGTTCGGGTTGCGCCTGGGTGGAGCTGCCGCCGCCAATTCCGGACATGGCTGTCAGGCTGGCCGAGGGCAGGTTATCCTGCCAGAGTTTTATGGCCTCTGGGCTGAAGCCGGTAAATACCAGCGGCGTCTCGATGGGCTGGACGGTCGCCGAATCGGCGACTGGAGTCGCGCCGGAGGCCGCACTCGGGGCCGGATTTTCAGGATAGTCTGCAGACGCAAGGGACGTTCCTATTGCCGGCGCGGCGGGCTGGTCGCGTACCTGGAACATTTGCGCGATTGGCGTGATGCCGGCGATCGGTTCCTTGCTGAACTGGCCGATGCGGTAGGAGAGCGCGCCGAGCAGCTTGCCGTCGATGTAGACGGGGCTGCCGCTCATGCCAGCGACGACACCGGTGTACTCGGGCTTGGCGCCGACGAGCCGGGCGAGAATCATGTCCTGCCCGGGACCAATGGCGTTGTGCAGAATGCCGAGGATTTCGACCTCCATCGCTTCCGGCTGCGTGCCTTCAAAGACGGTGTAGGCCACACCGCGCAGGCCGCGATGCACCTGATCGAGGGGGAAGACTCCGGCGGCGACCGACGGCGGCGGCGTTGAGGGCAGCGCAATTGGATTTCCTGCGGCGCTTGTCGCGGCGACGCCCGATTGGGAAGAGGTCTGGGCGAACGCAGGGAGGGTATTGCATGCCATCAAGCTGGTGGCGAGCAAGATTCTCGTCCGAAGTGTTGCTTTCGCGCAGGTTTCCACGTCTACAGAGTAGCTGGTTAATCGTGGTTGCCGCAAAGCGATGGCCGTTTGGACGATAATGATTGCTATGAAATGGAATCGGGGCGACGCCCCTCGTTGTTGGAGTGCCGGGCGCCCGGCGCTCAGTTGTGCAGCTCGCGGCGTAGTAGCCTTCGCGATCGCGCTTTCATTCTTTGGTGGCGCCGCGGCCGTGGCGCAGTCGACGCCCGCGCAGCAGCCCCAGCAAACGCCACCTGCGCAGCAGCCTGACCAGAGTTCGCCCGACGCAGGTGGGCCGGGTGGAGACAATGGTGTTATCGCGCTGCCAAAGAAGAAGGAAGAAGCGCCGGAGCCGCCTCCTCCGCCGAAGCCTGAGGTAAAGAACCCTCCAGGGATGGGCAATTTCTCGCTGCGTGTCGATGTGCCCGTGGTCACTGTGGATGTGGGTGTGATCCTGCAGAAGACGCATCAGTTCGTTCCCAACCTGACCCAGCCCCAGTTCCGCGTCTTCGAGGATGGGGTGCCACAGCAGATTACGGGCTTTCAGCGTATTCAGGCGCCGATCACGGCTGTGCTGCTGCTGGAGTTTGCGGCGAAGAGCTACGCGTTCATCTACGACATGAGAAACGCCGCCTACACCTTTGCCCAGCAGTTGAAGCCGGACGATTATGTGGCAGTGATGACCTTTGACATGCGGACCCAGATCCTGACGGACTTTACCCAGGACAAGCGGGTGATCTATCAGTCGTTGAATTCGTTGATGATTCCCGGCTTTAGCGAGACCAACGTCTTTGACGCGTTGTATGAGGCGCTCGACCGTGTGAGCAGGATCGAAGGGAGAAAGTACATCATCCTAATCGCCTCAGGACGCGACACTTTCAGCAAGATCACGCTGGATAAAATCCTGCAGAAGATCAAGGCGACGCCAAATGTCACCATCTTTACGGTGGGCACGGGGCAGGCCGCGCGACTCATGTCGAACATGGGTGGGGCGCGGGAGATCGATTACCTGCAGGCTGACAACCAGATGTCCACTTTTGCCCGGATGACTGGTGGCATGTCGTTCTTCCCGCGATTTGCGGGGGAGATGCCGGACATTTTCCATGAGATCAACGACACCATCCGGAACCAATACGAGCTCACCTACAAGCCCAGCAACGCGAAGCAGGACGGCACCTACCGCAAGCTGCGCGTGGAACTTGTGGATGACGAAGGCCAGCCGCTCAAGATGCAGGACGAGAAACACAAGCCGCTCAAATACGACATCATCGCGCGAGACGGGTATAAGGCGAAGCAAGAGGTGGAGTAAGGTTTCGGGCCGGGTAGATCGCTGAAACCGCAGATCCCCCCAACTTCCCCCTTCGACCACGCTCAGGGTCGGTCGGGATGACAAATCAGGGGGAAGGGAAGCTCAGGGGGAAGGGAAGCGGGCGAGGCGCGCTTCGAGATTTGCTTTCACCTCGGGCCATTCGTCGCGGACGATGCTGTACCAGTGGCTGTGGCGGATGCTGCCGTCGGGCATGATCATGTGGTTGCGGGAGATGCCCTCGAACTTTGCGCCCAAAGCCGCGATGGCGGTTTGGGACTTGAGGTTTTCTTGATGGGTCTTCAGCGCCACCCGGAGAGCGTTCATCCGTTCGAAGGCGTGAGCGAGTTGCAGGTATTTGGCTTCGACGTTGATACCGGTGCGCTGAAAATCGGGATGCAGCCAGGTTCCGCCGAGTTCCATGGTGCGGTGCTCCTGGGAGATTTCGTAGAGACGCGTCGAGCCGGCGACCTTGCCGCTGGATTTGGAGCGACTGACCCAGACAACCGCGGCGCCAGTGTTGATCTCGCCCAGGGCGATCTTGAAGAAGGTGCGCAGCTCTTCCGGTGTGTCGATGCGGCGGTGCGTCCAACGCCAAATGCTGGGTTCGAAGGCGATCTGGGCGAGCTCTGGAAGGTGCTCCTGCGTCATTGGTTCAAGACGCACTCTTTTCCCTTCGAGGACGACAGGAGTGACGTTGACTGGGGGAAAGCTCGCTGGTGTTGAGGGCATAAGGGCATTTTAGTTCAGCGCCGAAAACACAAAACGGCGGATCGTTGAGCCGGGGAGTATCATCCAACAACTAGGCGAAGGAATGGTACGGGAAAGGCGAATATGAAGCTGGTTGCGACGCTGCCGTTGATTTTCCTGGTTGCCTTCTCTGCCTGGGGCCAGCGCGGCGCTGGAGCAGGCCATGCTGGAGCGGCTCACGCCAGCGCCAGCTTCTCATCGGGTCGCAGTTTTTCGATGTCGTCGCCCGGGGCGATTCGCACTTATGGCGGCGTTCCGGCTTATCGCCCGAATCTGGCTGCTTCGTCGCGCAGGATGTACACAAGCCCGATCGGGCCGCCGCCGTTTGGCGGAACGCAGCCTGTTCCGGGCAAACGCTATCCTTATCCGAATCCCTATCCGAGGACAGGGTATCGGCCCTATTACTACTCCAGCGGCGTTTATCTGGTTCCCGGCTTCTTGAACTACGGTTATGGTTACGGGTATCCGGACGATTCTTCGTACACGGACGAGCAGGCTGCGCCTGCAGCCGATGTGAATGCGCAGGCTCCGCCTCCTGACGAGGCTTATCAGCAGGCCTATTCGGAAGTGCCCGCGCGGCCTCCGTACCAGCCGCAAGCTGCTGTGCCGGACCAGCCGCAGATCACGCTGTTCTTCAAGGATGGCCGTCCTCCGGAGCAGGTGCAGAACTACGCCGTGACCCAAACTACGCTGTATGTCCTAGACGGCGCGAGACGGCGCGAGATTCCGATTGACGAGATCGACGTGGCGCAGACAGAGAAGACTAATCGCGACGCTGGCCTCGACTTCGAGCTTCCGGCGGGCGCGGAATAGGCCACGGCCCGCCGCTCTGCCTATCTACCTACCCTCCAAGCGAAAAGATGACGTGGATACTGGTTTGCACTTCGACCGGCTCGCCATTCAGTAAGAAAGGACGGTAGCGGGCCGCCGCGACTGCGTCGATGGCTGCCTGCCGTAGCATTGGAGGGCCCTCGGTCACTTGCAGGTTCTCGATGGTCCCCTGGCGGGAGATGGTGGCCTCGATGATCACTGTGCCCTGGATGTGCGCTGCTCTCGCGAATGCCGGATAGATTGGCCGGATCCGGCTGATGAGTTGTCCGCTGGCGACTCCTGAAGAGATTGTCACTGGATGCTTCGGTGCTGGCGGTTTAGCCATTAGCACCACTGGCGCGGCTGGGCCGAGAGGAATTCCTCCACGCACTCCGGTGGGATCGCCGCCGGGGATCCCGACGAAAGAAGCTGGCGGCGGAGCGTCACTGAGATCACTGACAATGTGAGTGGGGATGGTCGTCGGCGCTTGCAGTTGCGCCCGCAAACTTGGTAGCGAGTGTGCCGAAGCAGGAGCGGTCGCGTGGTGGACCTCTATTGGGGCTGGTGCGCGTGGCGGAGGCGGTGCGATGAGCAGCCGCTCGATCGACTGCCTTGGCAGCGCTAGCGGATGAAAGAGCGGATAGAGGATGAGCAGCGTAAGCATTGCTGCTTGCGCGAAGAATGAGCCGATGGCGAACCACCGGCTGCTGGTGCGGATACGGTCCTGCGACTCGACCAGGCTGTCTTCAAACATGGCGCCTCCCACGAACTTGAAGTCAAACGATGAAGAGGGCGGCGAGTCACCTGCTTGCTTAGACCCCGGTCTTCCGGGCTTGGTTCCCGATATCATCGTTTTCGAGTTATGCGGGGGAGGACGATGACAGCGGAGGAGATCAAGCAGCTCTTGAATCTGGAGGCGCATCCGCGCGAGGGCGGGTATTTTCGGCAGACTTGGAAGAGCGAAGAGGAGATTCCGCTCGCGGCGTTGCCATCGCGTTATAACGCCGCGCGGGCTGCGGGGACGGCGATTTACTATCTGCTGGAACCATCGACCTTCTCCGAGATGCATCGGCTTATTTCGGACGAGGTCTTTCATTTCTATTTCGGCGATCCGGTGGAGATGCTGCAGCTTTGGCCGGATGGTAGCTCGCGGGTAGTTCGGCTGGGCAGCGATTTAGCGAGCGGGATGTTGCCGCAGATAGTGGTTCCTAAGGGCGTTTGGCAGGGTTCGCGATTGGCGCCTGGCGGACAGGTCGCTTTGCTTGGATGCTCGGTGAGTCCCGGCTTTGATTATGCGGATTATGAGACGGGGCGGCGCGCGGAGTTGGTGCGGGATTATCCCGATTCGGCTGCTTTGATTGAGTTACTCACTCGGAGCTGAGTCGCCGCGATATCGCGGGAGCCGCAGATTTCTCCACTCCGCGCTTCGCGCTCCAGTCGAAATGACAAACCTAGCGCAGTCGAGATGACAAAAAGGAGGGTTGCGCTACGGACGGGATGACAAGGTTAGGGCGATCAGGGCGGCGATGGCGGTGGAGAGGAAGTTCACCGAGTCGTTGTTGAGCCATCCGCGACGTTCGAGGGTTGCGCCGATGAGGCTGTCGGCGAAGAGTCCGACGATGGCGGCGACGAAGGCGATAGCAGCTCGTCCTGCGCTGAGCCGAAGAGTGGGCATCGCGGCGAGAACAACGATAGCTGCTGCGGCGCATCCGGCAGCTGTTCCAGCAAAGGTGATTGCTCCGTCAGTGCCAGGTGAGACGCGGCGTCCATTCGTAATCAGGATTGGCGAGCCGCCGATGGCCTGGCCGATTTCGGAGGAGACGGTATCGGCCGCGGCCTCGGCTAGCGCCGCGATGAATGCCGTTTTCAGGGTGGAAGAGATTATGACGAGGCGCCCAATGTGGAATCCGGCATAAACATAAGAGAGACCCGTGCCTTGAAGCGCCCAGGGCGGCAGTGTTATCGCAACCAGTGCTGCAACGCCCATATTCGCGGCGACTTGAGAGGCGCTTCGGCCGCGGCGCGACTCTGCCAGCCCGATTTGCTCCTTCTGACCGCGCCGGAAGCGCGTGGCGGCGAAGGCGAGGACGAACAGGGCCAGCCCGGGCAACAACGCGGTGTGGAACCAGCCTCCATTCGGCTGATCGACAGTGGTGAGGTAGAGGCAGGAGGTCAGCAGGAATCCGGTGAGCGCGGCGAGTGGTGTCGCGGCGTGCAGCAGCCATACCAGCAGGCCAAAAGCGGCGCAGATGGCGAGACCTTCCGCGCTTGCTGGAGTCAAAGCGGGTAGCAAGCGCGACATCAACCCAATTGCCGACAGGACCAGGACCGCAGTGAGCATTATGCGAGATTGCCACCCGAGGCGGCTTTCGCGGTCGATCTTGCGCTGGAGGTCGGTGTTGGTTTCGAGTGCGCCTTCGCTCATGCATTCATTGTCTATCGGCGAGGCGCTCGCGTGAGAGTTGCGCGTTCCACTCAAGCCAACATGGGGCTTGAATGGGGCACCCGCCGAGGGAGATGCTGCGGGTGATTTACAATCAAGCATTGATCGTTGATTTGGAAGACCAGGATCGATTTCGTAGTGAGGTATTTACGAGTGCAAAGCATGGCAGTGCCCGGGCATATCGCGGGTGAGAGCAACGATACCGCAGCCGGGACGGCTGAGTTTTCTGGAATCGGCAAGAGTGGCGTTAACAAGGAAATTTCCGGTGGTCGGAAGCCGAATCGTTTTCTGAGTCCATGGGGCGGCGCGGGAGCGGCGCTGCTGCTGGCCGCGGTCGCCGGATGCGGCAACCAGTACCGGCCAGTGGTTAATCCAGTGCGTCCGACCGGCCCGAGCCCAGCGCCGACCGCTTACGTGGTCTCCATCACCCAACCGACTGGGACGCAGGCGGGCATCGCGACGGTGCTGGATTTCTCCGGCGATACGGTGCTGGCGCAGGCGACGATCGGTAATTTGCCGCTAGACTTTACACTGGACGCGCCCGGCGCGACCGCCTACACGATCGATCGCGACGGCAGCCTGAGCGATATTCCGATCTCGACCAGTCTGCAGACGAAAAACGTCTCGACGAGCACGCTGACGTTGACCGCCATCCCAATCAATACGATTACGGGGAGCGGAGTTTTATACGTTGTCGATCAGGCCAGCGACCAGCTTGATGTGCTGTCCGGAACACCGCCGGGACTGAAGCAGGCGATCCAGTTTCCGCTGGGGCTGATCAATCTCGCCGGTCGCAGTGCGTCGACCCGCTTCTACGCCATCAGTCAAGACGTGGGACCAACGGTCTGCGCGAACCCCAGCCTGGTGACGACGACTGGCGTGGCTTCAGCGCTTGAGGCCTCGACCAACACCATCTCGGCGACGCTTCCGGTAGGAATCTGCCCGGTCTACGGGCTGCAGTCGGCGGATGGCCTGCGTGCCTTCATCCTCAATCGCGGGAGCGGGACGGTCACGGTCATCGATGCGCAGAAGAACACGCTGGATAATCAGATCAATCCAAATACGGGACTGCCGAACAGCACGCTCACCTTACCGGCCGGTCCAGTCTATGCCGAACTCTACGACGCGACCAGCCAGCTGGTGACCGCGAACTACGACTCCAACACCATAAGCGTGATCGATGTGACCACGGACGCCTTCGACAACGATGCGCCCACCTTCGGGAACATCCACAACGTGACTGTGGGCGGCGGGCCCTCGTCCGTGACAGTGCTGCAGGACGGCAGCCGCGCTTACGTGGCTAACTCGAAGGACGGGACGGTTTCGATCGTCAACCTAAGCAGTTACACCGTTGAGGGGACGATTACACTTCCGCTGAATTCGGACGGCACGACTCCGCACCCGCGGACGATCGTTTCGACCTATAACTATCCGACCGGCAAGGTCTATGTCACGTCGGCGGACAGCGATAACCTGGTGATTCTTCGCACCGACACCGACACGGTGGATGCAACCCTGCAGCTTCAGGGCAATTTGATCGACACGCGAGTGACCCGGCAGAACGCTAATACCAGCGCCCAGACATTGACCAACAGCTACTCGCCTGGGAATGGTGTACCTTGCACACCAGGAACGGTGCCGACTCAGTTGTTGACGAATCCGACGGCTTGCCAGCTGGAAGCGGCGTCTGCGCTGCGTAAGTAGTAGAGGGGAATACCTGCATCGGGTCTCAGGAGGCGCGGGGCAGGGGCACGGACAGCACGGGGCAAGGCGCCTGGGCGATGACGTCATAAGCGGTCGAGCCGGGCAGATGTGAAGCGACACGGGCCCTGAGACGATTGACGGCGGGGCGGCCCATGACGATCAGGTCGGCCTCACGGTCGGTTGCAGCCTCAAGGATAAGGCCGGAGCTGGGGCCGAAGTCTACGATCACCTGGCATCGCGGTTCCATGGCCGCGCCCTGGGAGGTTCGGCACAGTTCTTCATGAACGAATTTGGACGTCCTGGGCCCGGCGTCCACAGGCGGTTCGTTGCTGCCCCAGTCGTTCACGTGCAGGAAGACCAGGGACGCGTTGTATATATCTGCCAGAGACACGGCATAGGGGATGGCGTTGCTGGCGGCCCGTGAAAAGTCCGTGGCACAGAGAATGCGCTTGAAATGCGCGCGGCGATCTACGTTGGGCCCTGCGGTGAGAACCGGGCAGCTGGCGAGGAAGACGATCTGCTCGGCGGTGGAACCTTTCAGCAACTTCTTGACTCCGCGCAGGCCGTAGGTGCCGACGACGATGAGGTCCATGCCGCGCTCTTTCACGGTGGCGAGCAATCTGGAACAAGTATCGCCATGATCGAAGAGCATTTCATGCGGGATGTCGTCGAGGCGCTCGCCGGTCCTGTTCAGCGCGGCTTCGATCGCGGATTGCATTTCGTTGAGGTCCGATGGAGACCGGCCGCGGTGGGTTGCGGCGTCTTCGGCAGGCCCGACATGCTCGAGGAAAAGGCTGCCGGCATAGTGTCTTGCAATGCTTGCGGCGAAGGGAAAGGCGATCAGTGCGCCGGGCGAAGAATCTATGGCCAGCAGGACGTTCTTAAGCTGGACGGCAGATTGCAGGGGCTGATCGACGGTATTCATAGCTCGCCTTGACAAGACAGATTGCCAATCAAGGAACAAGCCTCGACTGGATCGGTCTGAGGTTGGGCTTACTGTGGCTGTTCGCCTGCGACGAACACGGGCGCCTGTAGAACGACCGGTATCCGCACGCAAAGCTGTGGTCATCTATTATGACGGATGGGCGCGATTTATGCTTCACCGGTCTTCGAAAACATTCCGGGCGGTTAAAGTGACGACCCCGGTTATCGACCGGAGATTTTCTGGAAGCGTAGGTGAGTGAAGAGGAGACAGTTCGCATCCTGCGCAGGGATATGCTGCTGCTTTTCGTTCTCGCAGCATGTGCAGTGGGGCTGTTTCTACTTACGAGGGCCGTGGCCGCACGCGAGGGAGCGATTGAGAGCCACGTGGCAGCCGTCTGGTACCAGGATGGTCTGCGCAAGTTCACCGCCGGCGCGACTGAGAGTTCGATCGAATCCTTCAGAAAAGCCGCGGCAATCGACCGCGACAACCACAAGTATGTACTGGCGCTCGCGGATGCCCTGGCTGCCGGCAACCACAACGTAGAGGCGGAGCAGGCGTTGCTTCGCCTGCGCGAGCTGGATCCAACCAATGCGGAAATCAATCTCCACCTGGGCAGGCTGGCGGCCAAGAGCGGCAACGTGCAGAAGGCCGTGCTCTATTACCACAGCTCGCTCGACGGCATGTGGACGGGGCCCGATGTCGCGGAACAGCGGCGAAATGTTCGCATCGAGCTGATTCATTTTCTGATTGGCCGCCACGATGAGAACAGGGCGCTCTCGGAACTGCTGGTTCTGGACAGCGAGCTTCCCGACAGTTCAGAGGCGCGCGTGCAGGCCGCAAAGATGTTTTTGCAGGCCGACGATGCGCGGCATGCGCTGAACGATTTCTCCGAGGCAGCGCGGCTTGATCCACACGACACGGAGGCGCTGGCGGGAGCCGGCGACGCGGCGTTCCGGCTAGGGGATGATTTGAAGGCGCGTCACTACCTAGAGGAGGCGACGGCGCGGGGCGACCAATCTCCGCAGACGCTTCAGGACCTCTCACTGCTGCAGAACGGTGACGCAAAATGAGGGCGCCTGATCTGGCGTTCCGACAGCGCCTCCGTCTCCGCGAGAACCAGATCTTTCTCATCCTGGCGATCCTGATCGGCATCCTATCAGGGCTTGCCGCGGTGCTGTTCACGCTGGCAATCAAGGGCACGACGTATCTACTCTTCGGAATTTCGCCTTCGGCAGTGCGCTACATCCTGGTGCCGACACTGGTGAGTTTCGTGGCGGGAGTTCTGTTGAAGCGGTATTTCCCGGAGGCGCGCGGCAGCGGCGTTCCGCAAGTTGAAGCTGCATATCATCTGCAGGACGGCTACGTGCCGGGGCGGGTGGCGTTCGGGAAATTCCTAACGGGCGTGATGTGCATCGGCTGCGGCCACTCGATGGGACGCGAAGGCCCATCGGTGCAGATCGCCGCGGGCATGGCGTTGACTATCGGAAGGTGGTTTCGCTTATCTCCCGCAAGAGCGCGGAGCCTGGTGCCTGTTGCGACAGCGGCGGCGCTGGCGGGAGCCTTCAATACTCCGGTGGCGGCGGTCCTGTTTGCGCTCGAAGAGATTATCGGAGACATGAATGCACCGCTGATCGGATCGGCGGTTCTGGCGTCTGTATCCGCGGTGATTGTGGAACGGTCAGTGCTGGGCAACAGTCCGGTGTTTCACGTTCCGCAATACAAGCTGGTGAGTCCGGAAGAGTTGATCGCGTACCTGTTACTTGGCGTGGCCGGTGGAGTGGTGTCCCTGGCCTTCTGCAAAGGATTGCTGCGCGCACGAAAACTTTTTCTAAAAATGCCCAGGCGCACGGACCTCCTTCAGCCGGCAGCGGGAGGCCTGATCATCGGTGTGATCCTGATCTTCTTTCCGCAGGTGATGGGCGTCGGCTACGAGATAGTCAACCAGGCATTGAACGGCGGTCTGCTGCTCAAGACAATGCTGGCGCTCTGTGTGGTGAAGCTGGTGGCAACGATCGTGTCATATTCGTCGGGCAACGCGGGCGGCATCTTCTCACCGACCCTTTACTTAGGAGCGATGACCGGCGGAGCAGTCGGCATGATCGTCCACCGGCTGGCCCTCTTCCCCGCCGGCGATCCGGGCGCGTATGCGCTGGTGGGCATGGGCGCGGTATTTGCGGGGATCATTCGCGCACCGATGACGTCGGTCTTTATGATCTTCGAGTTGACGCAGGACTATCAAGTATTTGTGCCGCTAATGGTAGCAAATATGATCAGCTTCGCGATATCGCGGCAGTTTCAGCCGACGCCGTTGTATCGTGCTTTGCTTGAACAGGACCACGTGCACTTGCCGGGCGCGGCGGCGAGGGCGGCGACCCCTTCGCGGAGAGCGCGTGAGGTGATGACGTCCGACTTCACGATGATCTCTCCGAACACCTCGGTGGCGAGCGCGGCGGATGCCGTATCGACGACGACCGCGAAATGCTTCCTGGTTGGCGACGATGGGACGATTGCGGGCTTGATCACACGCGACCGGATAGAACAAGAGAAGGCGATCAAGGCGGACGCTCCAGTGCATGATTTCGTGATTTCGGAATATGGATATGTGCATCCGGATCATTCGCTGGAGGCGGTGATCGATCGGCTGGGGAAGAGTCCAGGGCTGCTGCCGGTGGTGAGCAGAAGCAATTCTCAGCATGTAGTCGGAGTGATAACTCCGCAGACGCTGGCCCAGTTCGTTCAAAAGAACTGGGCGAGTCACTGAAGAGGGTCGCCCTATGCCATCACGGGTGGAAGACAAGGCGTGAGCCTTTTGCCGGGGCTGGTATGGTTGTCCTATCCCTTCGTTCCCTGTGTCTGGGCTGGTGCTGATCATTTCCGCGGATTACACTCTCAGGTTTCAAGAGATTGAAGTTACTTGAAGTTACCGAAAACCCAGTAGAGTCCGCTTATCGGTAAGTCCAGCTTATTTCTATACCGGTAGTAATGCGTAAGCGGCACATATGGTTCGATTCCGAACCCCTACTACATTTTCCTTTACAAAGTGAAACGAAAGGGAGTCTGCTCCCACTATCCTCTCGAACGGCATTTATGCCTTCGAGAGTGCGACGCGCGCGCGGTGAGCGGCGACACCCTGCCGTCCTGCGCCGCGATCTTTAACTTCGATCCTCGGAGAAGCATATGCAGACCACATCGTTTCGCTACCGCCCATCGCTAAAAGCCATCCGTTCGTTGGCAGGCTTGATAGCAATCACCGCTTTATGCGCTACACACTCGGCATGGAGCCAACAACCCCATATTTCGGCAGCCCTGCCCGCCCCACGCGCCGTCAACACGCCGACGCAGGTGATGTCTGGTACCGTCAAACTCGTCGAGCCCTATGATCCCGCCTCCAAATTGCGACTGGCGATCAACATTACTCCACCGAAGATGGCGGAGGAAGAGGAGCTCCTAAAAGAGCTTCAGGATAGGAATTCGCCTAACTTCCATAAGTGGCTTACTCCCGAGCAAGTGAACGCGCGCTTCTCGCCGGCGCCGGAAGATGAACAGGCGGTCGTTCGACTGGCTTACGAGTCAGGGACTCACCGTCACCGCGCGCTATCCCAACCGGCTGATGGTCGACGCGGAAGGTACAGTAGGTGCGATCCAAAAGGCCTTCAATATCAACATCAACCGGTATGAGGTCAACGGCGAGATCGAGTTTTCCAACGACCGCGATCCGGTGATCCCGGGAAATCTCGTGGGCATCATCCAGTACATCGAGGGCCTGAACAGCATCCTCCGTATGCGTCCGGCGAATAGCACTATGAAAGGCATGCGTGGCCCCGACTATTCACCAGGTCCGGTTCGTCAGGAAGGCGGCAGCGGCGGCCGGGACGCCGACAAGGCCGCCGTCGAAGCCCTCAATGCTTCGAAGTCCAGCGGCCAAGTTGGATCGCAGGTCACCAACGGCTTTTACGACCCGTCCGACATCTGGGGCTCGAATATGTACGACTACGATGCCCTCATGGCCCAGGGCCACTGCTGCAATCCCTTTCACACCTCCGGATATGGAGGGGGCTCTCCCATACAGACGTCGATCGGTCTGGCGACCGACGGCGCTTTCCTCAACTCCGACATGTACGGCTTCGTAGGTCAGTACCCCTATCTCGCCAGCCACTGGTTCATTCATTGGGTGGATGGGACGCCGTCCTGCTGCGACGACGAGACCACCCTTGACACCGAGTGGTCCACGGCAACCTCTAACAGCCGGGGTTCCGAATATGACACCTCGTCGATTCACGTCTATGAAACCGCCAATGGCTTCTTATCATTCGGCGACATCTATCAGCAGATGTTGACCGACAACCTCGTCAACGTCGTCAATATCAGCTACGGTCTGAACGAGGACTACCTCAACGGCCTTGGTCTTGTCAGCGCCTGGCACGGGAAGTTCAACACCATGCTCATGCAGGGGTGGACGATCATGGCGGCGGCCGGAGACAATGGCGCCACCGCCGGATGCGGCGATGCTATCGCCGTTCTTTACCCCGAATCCGACCCCGACGTCGTCTCCGTCGGCGGCACACAACTGGCGCTTAACAGCGACGGGAGTTTCAACTCCGAAGTCACCTGGACGGGCGACACCTACTCCGGTGCCTGCTCGAAAAACGATGGCGGAACCGGTGGCGGATGCAGCAACCTCTTCGCCGCGCCCGGCTATCAATCCAATCCTGCCTGCGGATCGGGCAGCCGCAGCGTTCCCGACATCGCGCTCAACGCCAGTGCTCACTCCGGGCAGAACTACTACTTTGAAGGCTCTCTCTCTGGTGTTGCAGGGACCAGCATTGCCTCTCCCGAGATGTCCGGCTTCATCGCCCAGGCCGATGCCTATCTGCTCGCTATCGGTCTTGACGGCGTCCCACTCGGCGAGGTTGACTATGACCTTTATTACCTGGGATACAATCCAAGCTACCCGCCGCACTATCCGTACTACGATGTGCTCAAAGGATGCAACAGCAACGACGTCACCAACCTGTACGGGCTCGGCTCCTACTGTGCCCATGCAGGCTACGACGTGACCACCGGCTGGGGGTCTTTCAACGCGCTGCAACTCTCCTGGGCGATCAATGCGTACTGGCTCGGGGCCTTCGAAGCGCCAACGATCACCTTCAGCGGCCCCAGCCACACCCAAGGCGCCGATAACTGGTACAACACCGACCAGACGGTAAGCTGGACTATCAAGAGCAACGCCGAGTCTGGCCTCACTCCGACTGGCGTGGCCGGCTACTCCTCAGGATGGGACCAATACTTCTTCGATGCCTCTTCGGAAGCCACTCCCGGATCCGGAAACCCCTTCTACAGCGGTCCCGAGTTCCCCAATGCTACAACTGGGTCGCTCGATCTGGCCTCGGCCGGTCAGGGTTGCCACTTCGCGACCGTAAACGCCTGGGACAACGCTGGCTACACCCCGGGCGACCAATACTACTACTACCTGTGCTACGACAACGTGCCGCCGGTAACCACAGCGTCACTCTCAGGAACCCTCCACGGGAGTGTCTATGACACGGTCGTGAAGGTCACTCTGAGCGCTACCGACGCTACCAGCGGAGTCGCCCACACCTACTACTCGATCGACGGAGGTGGCTATGCCACGTACGGCGGCGCCTTCACCGTCACTGCTCTTGGCCCCCACACCGTCGATTTCTACAGCAAGGATGTGGCTGGGAATGTCGAGTCCACGAAGGCGGTCAGCTTCACCATCTCATCACTCACGACGACCACCCTCACTAGCAATCGAAATCCTTCCATATACGGCGAGTCCATCACCTTCACAGCGATCGCTACGGCTGCACTCTCCGGAACCCCGGCGGGCTCGGTCGAGTTTGTGATAGATGGTTCGGTTTCGGCGACGAAAACGCTGGCCAGCGGGATGGCGACTCTCACCCATACGGACATCGCGGCTGGTACGCACACGGTGAAGGCGGTGTATCTCGGCAACTCAAGCGACATAACCAGCACTTCCGCTGGGCTCAGTGAGGTGATAAACAAGGCGACTACAACGGCGGCTCTCGCCACCTCGGTCAACCCCTCAATGCTTCACCAGCCCGTGACATTCACGGCTACCATTACACCGGAATTCGGTGGCACGCCAACTGGAACGGTGACTTTCGAGAAGGACGGAGCCAGTATGGGAACCGGAACTTTGGCCGGAGGCAAGGCCACCTTCACAACGTCAACGTTACTGGTGAATACCCACACCATAACAGCGGTCTATGCTGGAGACACCAACTTCACTGGCGGCACCTCCGCCGGCATTGCTGAAGTCACCAAAGCCGCTTCAACCACCACCACGCTCACCTCTTCGCCCAACCCATCGACCTATGGCGAGCCAGTCACCTTGACAGCTACCGTGGCTCCCACCTTCGGAGGAAACACAAGCGGCACGGTGACCTTCAATCACTTAGGCACCTTTCTGGGTAATGGAACCATCGTGGGCAATGTCGCCACGCTGACCATCGACAGTCTCACCGTCGGCACCTCTCACATCACGGCGACTTATGGGGGCAGTACCAACTATCTCACCAGCACCTCCAGCGCTATCGCCCAGGTCGTCAACAAAGCGGTGACCACAACCACGATTGTCTCCTCGAGTAATCCGTCAACCCACGGAAGCTCGGTCACCTTCACCGCTCATGTGCATCCGTCCGGAGGGCTAACGCCGACAGGAAGCGTCACCTTCAAGGACGGTTCCACAACCTTGGGAACGGGCACGGTTGACAGCTCGGGAAATGCCATGATCAGCACCAGCTCGCTGGCCGTTGGCACCCACTCGATCACCGCGGCATACGGTGGAAGCTCCACTGATGCGACGAGCACTTCGACGGCCCTCTCTCAGAAGGTCGACTAGCAAGCTGTACCACCCTTCACGCCCGCATGGGGGATTGATCTTCATCCCCGATGCGGGCTTTTCTTTTCAGAGCGGCCGCAATGGCTTACGGCGGGCGCGCGAGCTGGAGCAGGAGGCCGCGGCTTAAGGAAAGTCCATCCTCCCTCAGCAGCGTTGCGTCCGCTTATAGCTCGCGGGCCTAAAGTTCCACGCTTCCATTCACTTCGCGCGACAGTTTACCTGTCGTTGATCTCTACTTTATGCGTCAGGTATCGACGGCCAGTCGCAGAAACCTTTTCCAAAGTGGGGAATCAAATGAGTGTGTGGGTAGAGCCGGACTAGTTTACGTACTCCGTCGAAGAGGCCGACGATAGCTGCTCGCGCGCTAATAGGAGAACTTATGAACATCAAGAAGTGTTTAGGGATTCTGTCCGCAATTGCCCTGTTTTGTGGGATGAGCGTGGCTGCTAACGCGGAGCTTCGCGACGATGTTGTTGTTACGGTACCCTTCGACTTTGTGGTCGGCCATAAGACGCTGCCCGCAGGCAACTATAAGGTTACGAGCTTACCGACTAGTACAAGTAACTCAACGCTTCGACTTACCGGCCGTGACAAGGGAGTTAGTGCGGTTGTGCTTCCTTTTGAAGCCAAGAGCGTTGGTGTCAACATGCCCCGGCTAAGTTTTGAGCGGGTTGGCGAACAGCACTTTCTCAGCGCGATTGAGACAGCGCATAACGTTTATAGTATCCGCGTATCGCCTTCGAGAACGATAGAGGCCTCCGCGAGATCGCGCGACAACGGCTCTGCTTCCGGAGATTCTGCAGGCGCGCTGATCCGATAGCTGGATTCCAAGGAACCTTGGAGGCGGATGGCCCACATGATGGGATGTGGGCCACTCGCATTTGTAGGGGCCGGAGGCAGCCGTGGCCGGGCCGATCAGCGGCGAGGAGATTCGCGCGTTGCGGGAGCGGGAGCGGTTGAGCCAGGCGGCGTTCGTCCGGTATCTGAATCTTACTGTGGGGTATGTCTCGCAGTTGGAGCGCGGGGTGAAGCAGCCGAAGGGTCGGGCGCTTGCTTTGCTGAATGTGATTCGGCGTAAGGGGCTTGGGGTGATGTTGTAGGGGAGGCTAAATCCCACTAAAGCCAACTGCGGGCTTGAATGGGACACCCGGCCATGGTGAACAGCGTCATGGGCGGCTTTGCTTCCTATTCGCTGTAGTAAGTGATCACGCGATAATAGTTTTCGGAAGACTGATACCCCAAGCTCGGGGCATCGGCCACCCATAGAGTCACATGCTTCTTAATCCAATCGCCATGCGCATTAGTCACGTAGGTGAAGCGCTCCGCCGAAACCAGCTTGCCGTTCTTGTATCCAAGTTGCTCGGCCTCCCTTCCCTGCGCGCCGAATCTGCTCTCGTCGCGAGTTCCTTGGTTCGGAAAGGCCAGTTCGACCTCATTCCCCATTAGGTCATACTTGTGCTCTTGATAATTAGGGCTTTCCTTGTCGCCATATTCTCTGGTTTCGTCGAGTGGGTTGTCCATCGCATACGTCATGATCGCCGTATCGATTGGATAGTCCTTGCCCCCGTCCGATTTCCCATCTCGGTCAATGGTGGTCACCCGCTTTATCAAGCCGTCGTCCGAGTATTCCCTCTTAAGACCCCATGTTTCCACGCCTTTCAAGTAACTTTCTTTCTCTTCCAGACGGCCTTCGCGATTGAAACTGATTCGAGAGGATAGCTCGGATGGACCCTCAGTGTTGGCATCATTTGCGGCGTTGTAGGAGTACTCAGAGTGTCTTTCTTCGACGCTCTTAACCGGGCCATGAAACCCATCATTCTCCAAATCGGTCACCCACAACCGTCCCATAGCCCACACCGTTTGAGGATGCCCAGACAACATCCCATCGCGAAGAAAACCTATAGGTACAGCGAAGTTCAGATTTTGCCCTTCTACCAGGCTTGACACCGCCACCCCGATTACTTCCCCGCGCTGATTTACCACGGGGCCTCCGCTGGAGCCTGGAGAGATCGGTGCGTCGATTTGAAGGAGTCCCTGCTCCTTGCGGATCGCGCTTATAATCCCTTTTGAAAATGAGGCCTCAAGCCCTTCTGGATTGCCAGCCACTATGATTTCGTCTCCAACCGATGCAACGCCTGCACTTGATGCGAGCGGAACGCCGTTCGCATCCGATACATTCAACGCACAGAGGTCGTGATTTAATGAGAACGCCAGAACCCAATCGACCTTGTAGGCGACGCCGTCTGAAAGCGATTTGACGGACGCCTCGGACGCTCGCTTCATCACGTGAAGGTTGGTTACGACGACATGGGGCGTGATGAAAAAGCCGCTCCCTTGAGCTACGGCATTCCCCTTGCTGTCCCGCGTCGTGATAACGACTAGTGATCGCTTCACACGCGTGGCGATCTCGCCGGTCGTGAGGTTGGTTTTCGGCTGGTTCTTCTTGGCGACCTGCGCAGGAGCCGTTCTCGTCAAGCAACAGGAGAGCAGCAGCAGAGCGGCGAGGCTGGAGCCAGTCTTTCGGGGATTCATGGCTACGATTCTGCCACCTAAATCCCGCGCCAGCAATGCCAGATCGTGCCCGCGCAGCTCGAATTAGACCATCTGATACTCTTTATAGCGCCAATCCAGAGGGGGCGGCGAGGAGGAATGATGTACACAGAACATGGAGATGTTCGATTCAGGGTAAAAGAAGGCTTGCACGACCCCTACAGCGTATGGATAGACGCAGAGCCACAGTCAAGGGATGGCGCATTGCCAGGCGGGATCAAAGCGATGGGATTCACGCTCTACACCAAGGACCTTGAAGAGGCGGAGAGAATCGCCAAGTACCTCAATGAAGAAGTTCGCCAGGTCTTTATCGTGCCAAAGGAGGCAAAGTGAGTGAGGTAGCCGCATGAACGGTCGCATCATGGAAAACCTGCTTGCATTGGGTCTCACAACTCTCGTCAGTGCGTTCGTCGGTTCCTACCTGGCCGGCTATCTTAAGAAAAAAGGCGAGAACCTCGCCACTCACGAGGACATTGATAAGCTCGTCGATGAAGTGCGCGCGGTCACGACGGCGACCAAAGAAATTGAAGAACGAATCGAAAGTTCCGCATGGAGTAAACAGCGGCATTGGGAAATGAAGCGGGATGCGCTTTTCGCTTCCGTTCAAGCGCTCCATCGCACCAAAGCCGCCTTCATTGAATTATGGGCATCTCAGGTGCTCGAGGGTGGCGATCCCGAATGCAGAGAACGAAAGAGGGTATCTGATGAGAAATGGCCAGCGGAAATGTCCCGATATGACGAAACACGAAGCAGTACGGTTTTGATATGCGAAATAGCAGTGCGTAAAGCGTTGGCTGAAGCGAGTCAGCTCTTTCGATCAAGTGCGGCATCGGTATCAAAATCCAAGCTCGATAAAGACGAGTTTGCAGCGGCTATTGCTCCTGTCAGACATGCGATCAAAAGGGTAGAGGAATTGGCCCGCGCTGAGTTGGGAATCGTCTTGGCGGAGGAAGAGGCCGTCGACCTCCCTGCATCTCACCCAGTGGATCTGTGCCCTCCCACCCTTCGCATAGAACGCGAAGGATGGGGCACCCACGGTGGTTGAAGGTCCTACACGCTGACTGGTTGTTCGGCGTTGACTTTTACTGGGGTCAGCCAGCCGAAGCGGTCGGGCTTTAGGCCGTTGGCGATTCCGAAGAATTCGTCGGCGAGCTGTTTGGTGATGGGGCCGGTTTCTCCATCGGCCACCAGAATCCGATCGACGGAGCGGATGGGCGTGACTTCGGCGGCGGTGCCGGTGAAGAAGGCTTCGTCGGCGATGTAGAGCAGCTCGCGGGGCATGGCCTGCTCGACGACCGGGATGCCGAGGTTGCGGGCGAGGGTGAGCACCGAGTCGCGGGTGATTCCGGAGAGCACGGAGTTGGTCAGCGGGGTGGTGTAGAGGACTCCGTTGCGGACGACGAAGAGGTTTTCCCCGGAGCCTTCGGAGAGATAGCCGTAGACGTCGAGGGCGATGCCTTCGACGTAGCCGTTGGCCTCGGCCTCCATGCGGATGAGCTGGGAGTTGAGGTAGCCGCCGCCGGCCTTCGCGAGCGAGGGCAGGGTGTTGGGCGCGGCGCGGTTCCAGCTGGAGATGCAGACGTCGGCGCCTTCGTCTCCGGGAACGTACTTGCCCCAGGGAAAGTTGGCGATGTAGACATCGATAGGCGAGCCCTTGGGGTTGACGCCGATTTCGCCGTAGCCGCGCAGGGCGATGGGGCGGATGTAGCAGGGGGCGACGTCGTTGGCCTCGACGAGGTCGACGACCGCGGTGCAGAGCTGGTCGAGCGAGTAGGGCAGGCCCATGCGATAGACCTTGGCGGAGTCAAGCAGGCGCTGCATGTGTTCGGGCAGGCGGAAGATGGCCGATGCCTGGGGCTGGGCGTAGCAGCGAATTCCCTCGAAGACCGACGAGCCGTAGTGGACGACGTGGCTCAGGACGTGGATCTGGGCCTTCTCCCAGGGGATGAGTGTGCCGTTGTGCCAGATGTTGGCAGTGGTCTGAATGGGCATGAACGTTGGCTCCTGGCTGACGCTTAATGATCGATTATATCGTCACGCTTACGGAATGAAATCCGGCGATGAGAAGCGAGAGGCCGGTGCATACGTTGCTGTGGCCGAAATGGAAGCGATTGGGCTTATTCGCGGGGCTAAGCCCTCTCTGGCCTGGGAACCTTATGCGGCTGGATTGATGAGAGTTATCGGGTCAGAAATGGGCCACTTTCAAATCACGTTCGGTTCATTGTGCCGGCTGGCGTATGGAGCGAGTATGGGGGTGTTCGCGGGAGTTTCAAACGCGACCAAAGGAGATCCACCATGAAGATCATGCGTAGCATTCTCGCAGTTGCAGTTATGGCGGTAGGCGTCGCTGCCTATCCGCAGAACCCTCAATCCTGGACAGTGAATATTCCGTTCGACTTCACAGTCCGCAACACCAACCTCGAAGCCGGGCGCTATACCGTTCAGCAATCTGGCCAGACCATCTTTCTGACGTCCCGGAACGGAAAGGCAGCGTGCGTGATGACTAACCCGAACTACATCTCGAAGGCGGCTGATTACTCGAGCCTGACCTTCAACGTCAAGGACGGCGAGTATGCACTGGCGCAGATCAGGAACCAGGGCAGCAACACCGAACTCGACGCAGTGGTTAGCAAGCACGCATCAAGGCGGCTTGAGGCTTCCACCGCTTCTCAAACCGTGGAGGTGGCAGCTCTTGGAACACGTTGACGAAATGCCATCTACCCTTTCATCACTGTCCAATGCAATTCCGCGAGCCCTCTGACTTCAATGACAAGGTTCATTGATGCCAGAGGGCTTCCGGTTTGGTAGACGACCTTTTGGGTGCTGCGGCCCTTGGGTGATCCGCAGCGAGAATGGCAGGTTCTGAGCCAATCCCCTCAAATAATTAAAGTGCGTTGTCATCTGTCGCGCTCCCGTTTCATGGGGCGGGCATATACTGATCGATCTGTGGTGCTGAATGAAATTCCGGCTTGCTCACGGACCAATGTGAGCGCCGATCCTGCTCGTTTCCCATGATCGCGAATCCTAAGTGAAAGGAAATCATCATGGCCACCATCCAGAACCTTAGCCAGCGTCAGATCATGCTGAGCTTCTCCTACCTTGCCTATTGCGGAGAAGAAATCGTCACTCCGAATCCGCAGGCGCAGATCCTGAACCTGATTAACGCCGCGATGCCGCAAATCCCGCCGATCGCCAGCCCCAACCCAACGTGGAAAGTCGTTTGGGGGCCGGCGGTGTACACGACACCGGGGGCCCTGTACCAAGACAACCTGATGTTCGTTGCGCAGAATCAATCGGACCCGACACAGTTCGTGGTCGCCATCCGTGGCACCAATTTCGTCGCCGATCTCGACTGGTTGATGGACGACTTCGACGTGCGCCAGATGATGACCTGGCCTCCTGGGTCGACGGTCTCAACTCCGACGGGAGCCATGATGTCCGAATCTACGAGTATCGGTTTGCAGATTCTGTTTGCCATGAATGGCGCTCCTGGGCCTGCGACGTCCTTGATGAGCTTCCTGCTCACCCAGACATCGAGCGCGATCAACCTCTGCGTTACAGGGCATAGCCTGGGCGGATGTCTTGCGGGTACGCTTGCGTTGTACTTGAAGGACAACCCCTCGGTGTGGGATGCCTCGGGTAAGTCGAATGTGAGTTGCATCACTTTCGCCGGACCCACCGCCGGCAATGCCGCCTTCGCCACTTACTCTGACTCGATGTTCAAGGGAGCGCCAAACCCACCGAATTGGGATCCGACATTAGGCACAACCTGCGATGCTGTCCGTTGCAGCTTCGACGTTGCTCCGATGGCCTGGATATCCTCCAATCTTTCGGCCAGTACGACCTCCTCCCCCCTCTTTTCGATCTACGCGCCTCCAGCCGTCAACCCGCCCAATATCGATTTCACACAAATGCCCGGTCTATGGAGCTTCGCTTGGACAGAGGTGCTGCAGTATGTTCTTCCGGATGTAGCCAACATGCTCAGCTCCCAGGACTACGCGCAGGTAGTGGCTAGCGCTGCGCGCTTGCAGGGAACTTTCAATCCCGAATACGTGGGAAATACTACCAACGGCACCTTGATTACCTACCTGCAGGCTTTCATCGCGCAGGCAGCCTATCAACACAGCTTTAGCTATCCGATCGTTCTTGGCGTCACTCAGCTCAACAATACGAGCATCATCGTTCGCGGAGCGACACCCACCACGACTACTGGGATCAGGATGGTGCCGAGGCTTGCGCGCCCGCTCATGATGAGAGAGGGGAGGCTGACCGTTTCCTAGCCCTTAACCTAATGAATCGATAAGACTTACCAGGTCAGAAATGGACCACTTTTAGATCGCGCGCGGTTCATTGTAGCTGGGTGCGTTTGGAGCGACTATGGGGGTGTTCGCGGCAGTTTTAGACGCGACCAAAGGAGATCCCCAATGAAGATCATGCGTAGCATTCTCGCAGTTGCAGTTATGGCGGTAGGCGTTGCTGCTTATCCGCAGAACCCTCAATCCTGGACAGTGAATATTCCGTTCGACTTCACGGTCCGCCACACCAACCTCGAAGCTGGAAAATATACGGTTCGGCAGTCTGGCCCGGTAGTCATGCTGACCTCGCAGAGCGGCAAGACGGCGAACGTTTTGACCAACAACGAATACATGTCGAAGCCGTCCAACTATTCGAGCCTGATCTTCAACGTCAACGACGGCGAATATGCTCTGGCCCAGATCAAGACTGCCGGGAGCAACACTGAGCTGAAGACAGTGGTCAGCAAGCGTACCCACAGACAGCTCGAGGCCTCCATCCCCGATCAAACTGTCGAGGTGGCTGCGCTTGGAACACGTTGAGCGTGAACAGCCCTCCTCTTGGTCGCTGTCCACGTTAACCCTGCGGGCCCTTTTCTGCCAATGACTGAGTTTATTGGCGGAAGAGGGCCCGCGGCTTGTTTGCAAACAACTTACTGCTGAGTGTCGTGCGCGAGCGATCGGGTGACGGTCGGATATCAAAAACAGGATTTAGGAGTTAGAGTCCAGGGACTAGGGTTGGCGTATTATTCCTGATGGTCTCGATGGCGGAGAGCCAAAGTCCGGCGGGGAATAATTGCGAGGGTGGTTGTGTGGCGTTGACTTCGAACATGGCGACCGGGGCCGCGAAGCGATAGCCGCGGCGTGAGACGGTCTCAATGAAATGTGGATGCTTGACTCGGTCGCCGAGGGCCATGCGCAGCTTGCGGATGGCGGCGTTGAGGCCGATGTCGAAGTTGACAAAGGTGTCGGCTGGCCAGAGCGTTTGGTGCAGCTCTTCCCGGGTGACGAGATCTCCGGCATGCTCTAGCAACAGGGTGAGGATGCGGCGCGGCTGTTCCTGCATGCGGATACGGTGGCCGTTCCTACGCAGCTCGCTGGAGCGCGTGTCCAGCTCGAATCTCCCGAATCGATAGACGCGATGGGGAGAAAGCTTGCCGCCGAACTGGGATTGAGCGAAGGTCATACAACACCCGCAAGGCCATCATAGCGCCGATACGTGGAAAACACAGTCCCACGAAAGTGTTACAGAGTAGTTACTATTCCACGCGGGCGAATTATCGCCGCTCCGCCGTTAACTCTATGGTGTTATTGGGTGATTGATCGTTTCGTCGGCATTCGCAAGAAAACGGGCGGATATAGTGGGATAGATGCTAGCGGCGATGCTCAACCCGGCGAACGCGATCCCCGCGAGTGCAATCCTCGACCTGCCGCACTCGAACTATGTGCGCTTCTCGCTGTTGGCGCTGAGTTCGATCTTCTTTCTGGTCGATCCGTTCGCGGCGATCCCGACATTTATTGCGATCACCGCAGGCGCCGACGCGCGGCGGCGGCGGCGGATGGCGCTGCGCGGGTCGCTGACCTGCTTCATCATGCTGACTTCGTTTGCGATCGCCGGGCAGACGATCTTCAAGATGTTTGGCATCAAGCTGCCGGCGTTTGAGATCGCGGGTGGGTTGATTCTGCTGCTGATCGGCATCGACATGCTGGAGGCGAAGCGCTCGCCGACGCAGGAATCTTCAGACGAGGCGGAAGAGGGCGCAGCGAAGGAAGATGCGGGCATTGTGCCGCTGGGGATTCCGATGCTAGCCGGGCCGGGCGCGATTTCGAGCGTGATGGTGCTGGTGGGGCAGGCGCAGCGGGCGTGGGAGATGGCGGCGATTCTGGGCTCGATTGCACTGAGCGCGACGGCGAGCTACTTCGTGCTGAATGGGGCCGACCAGGTAAGGAAGCTGCTGGGCGAGACGGGGATTCGCATCCTGGTGAGGATCATGGGGCTGCTGCTGATGGCGCTGGCGGTGCAGTTCTTTGTGAACGGGCTGACTGACCTGGGCGTGATTGCCAGGCAAGCGGCCGGGTAGGAATGTGGGCGGGATTGGCATTTTTACCAGTTGACACTGCAGCCGCTAATGGCGAGACTTCCTCATGCGCAAAACGATCCTCTGTCTCGTTGCCACTGCCTTGCTCACGCCGTTAGGCTGGGCGCAAGCTCCTGTTTTCGAAGTCACGCCAGTTTCAAGCACAGTCACGTTCGACGTGAAGTCTTCGGTCTCCATCGTCGGCAAGTTTGACAAGTGGCACGCCACTCTTACGATGAAAAGCCCGGATGTCACGACGGCCGCTTTGGACATCCAGGTTCAGGCAGCCAGCGTGGATACCGGCAGCGGCATGAAGAACGGCAAGCTGAAGAGCAAGGACTTCTTCGATGTTGACCAAAATCCGTTGATCATGTTCAAGTCCGATCACTGCGTGCAGACGGGGCCGAATACCTTCGACGTCCCGGGGACGTTTACGATCCGCGGAGTCACGAAACCGCAGACGTTGCAGCTGACACTGAATGGCACCAAGGGCTCCGGCCATGGCGAGATCAAGGGAAGCATGTATTTTGACCGCAAGGACTACGGGATGAATGGCAGCATTCCCTTCGTCACGATCGCCAACCGCGTTCAGGTGGATGTCGACCTCAAGGTGCAGAAGACCAGCGGGCCTGCGGTGGTCTATAAGCAGTAGGCGGGAAGCAGTAAACGCGCGGGCTTGTCATGCCCCAGGTCTCGATTTCGAGACCCGGGGGCGTCTTGCGGTTTTGCGGCCGGGCTGGAGTCTTCCTTTGCCCGGAGAGTTACGGACGGGTGGAGCTTCCGTGCCGGTGGTTTGGCTGGAATTGGGTCTGGCTTCTTCTTTTCCTTGATCTCCATATCCGGTTTATCAGGTTGGGTATGTTCACTACGGAGGAAGGTACTTGACACGGTTTGCGGCGGTGAGGTGACTCCCCTGGAGTGAGGCAGAGTGAGAAGTCCCCGTATGCCACTCGCTGCGATTTGCTGGGCGAACGGGCGTCCCTGGGTTCCGAACTGACTTTCAAGAATGCGCTGTCTTGGGGTTCTCGACGGTTCCGGCGTCACGACGTGATTGGTAGGCTACGTAGAGCACTGTGCCTGCAACCATACAAATAGTGAGCAAGATTAGCGCCAACGCTTCGTGGTCTTTGATATAGGCCTTAATACGAGTCCCATCGCTAAGACGCCTTAATCGCGTAAAGGCCGCGAACACGAACAGGCCGATGACGAAGATCGAGGACGGAATAGTGATCGCATCCGAGAAGAACTTTCCATATCGGATCAGGAGCAACGCAAACACAAAGTTCGCTATATACAATCCGGCTTTCCAATAATTCTTAGCGGACTTTTCGGTCTGGGGAGAGATTTTTGGGGAAAAGGTGATGACCTTCGCTGTATACAGCCCTTTCCAGTAACTAATAATGGATTTTTTGGTCTGGCGGGAGATTTTCGGGGAAAAAGTGCTCGCGTTCATTGGCCTATCCTCAAGCCGCCGCCGTGACTTCGGCAAGGCTTTAAATTGCCCCCTAAAAGCCGAGGAATCAAAGCAGGCAATGCTGTATGGGGATTGTCCGCCGATCATTGCTATCCCACTCAAGCCAACAGAAGGCTTGAATGGGGCACCCGGCGAGGTGTTGAGGCGACAGTGTACTTTTGCTGTATGGAGCGGGCCGCTTCCAACCGAAGCAACCGACAATGGATGGCGATATGCCTGGCGCTGGTGGCTGGGTATGTTGACGGTTATGGCCTCCGTGTTCTGAACAACTATGTGTCGTTCATGAGCGGGAACACGACATTTGCAGGTTTAGAAGCAGGACGAGGGAAGCTGGTGGCGGCTCTGCCTCCGAGCCTGGCGATCGCTGGTTTTCTTGCGGGCAGTTTTGCCGGGAGCTTGCTCTCGCACTCCGAATATCGGTATGCCAGGCGGGTGCTGTTCCCGGCCTCGGCAGGGTTGCTGGCGCTGGTCATCGTTTTGAATTTCCATGGTTCTCTCAACGCGAACCTGGGGCTTGTAACGCTTAGCCTCGCGATGGGACTTTTGAATCCCGCGGTCTCACGAATTGGGAGGGAGTCGCTGAGTCTGACCTTCGTGACCGGCACTCTGAACAAGATTGGCGGTCACCTCGCGCTGGCGGCGCGGCGCGAGCGTCCGACGGACGCTGAGGGCGCGGGGGATACGCATCTGCGTCGTGCGCTGCTGGAGGCATATATTTGGGCGGGGTTTCTGGCTGGAGCGGTGCTCTCGGGATTGGCGGCTTCTTGGCTGGGGAGGGTTGCGCTTGCTCCGGCTTGTGCCGTTTTGATTGGTGTTGCTGTGATCAGTCACGACGGCTAGTCTAGCGATCATTTCGCGAAAGATCGCTGCGGTTTGCCGGCATTTTTCGACCGGGCGGGTCTGCCAGCCATTGCTATCCCACTCAAAGCCAAATGAAGGCTTGAAATGGGGCACCCCGCGTTTGGTGGTTGGGCCTTTTCGTCAAGCGATCAGCTGAACCAAGTGGCTCCGCCAGGCCGGCGCGTCGAAGGGGTCGGCGAAATACTGGGTCTCGTGCACGACCTTGCCGTTGCGGAATTCCATGATGCTCACTGTGTATGCTGGTCGCCCCTGGTAGGTGATTGTGTATTCCGTGATCCAGAGATCGCCTTTTCCGAGAATTCGCTTGACGGTGAAACCCGACGGCTTGCCTGGATGATGACTTCGCAAGGCCTGCAAATTCCTTCGCCCGAGGATTCGTTCCCCTGACTGGGGATAATCACAGATGGCATCGTCGTCGTAGATATCGTGTTCTGCTTCTGCGTCGCCGGCTGCTGAGGCTTGCCAGTGCGCGTTCAGGGCTTCGAGTATTTGTTCGTCTGGTATTTGTTTTTCGGGCATGGACTGCCTCAACCGCACGTTAACACATATTTCGTGGTGCAGGATCGCAGAGCTGAAAATCAGGCCAAGCTCCGATGATCTTGGACATGGTCGTCTGGAATTGTTGATCCCCGCTACGAAGAGACTCGAGAATCTGATCCAGGAAGTCGTACACGATAGCGCGCCAGCGCATCGTGCTGCCGTTTAGTGCCTCTTGAACGAGCATGCTCTGTACGAGGATCGAGTTCCTCACGACAGTCGCGTCGAGGGCGGTGAAGGAATATGAAGGAGCGGTCAGTTTGGCAAAGTCAAACGCACCGTCTGTAGACATTGGGTGAACATGTGTTGAGGCATAGTTGTAGCCGTGTTTATAGAGAAACGGGAAGTCCATCTTCTTAGCCACGTCTTCAGCTTTAGGCCTGCGCCATCGGTGCGACTGCCTGGCAACGAGTGAGTCGTGGCGCGCTTTGTTCGCTTCCTTGTAATTCCTTCAGTGTGGATGATATCTTGCTGCTCATGTCCGGGTCGGACATGAGGCTTTGTCTGGCCTTATATTCCGAAATAAACGAGTATTCGTCGAAATCAGAGAAGCCGTCCGTCTCGATCAGATGATGCAGGTGGAAGAGACGATCGAGTAGCGACCGATGCAATATCCATGCGTCTTGTTCGCTTCCCGACTGCCAAACAGCAAAGATATTTAGGGTGCAGCTCATCCCCCGAGCGATAAAGTTTCGGGCAATCGTTTCTCGGAGGTCCTGCCCATGTTGCCCGAATGACAAAAGCACAACGCTACAAAAAATACGGAAAGTTTCGATCACCTCGTGAAGCATTTCCGCTTCGTTGGGTGGCGCAGCCGTAGATTCAGGCTCAAACCCAAAGACGCTGCCACTCTGATTAACAGTGAGTATGCGGATGCCGAATCGTTTGACCAGAGGCGCTTCTCTCCAGCGAATGGCAAGCTTCTCGAATTTTGGCGAGTGCGGGACCGCCGCCGCTAAGATGTCCTGGTCGCCGACTTCTTTGACGGTCAAAAGCTGTCCAAGCGCCTCTCGCATTAGTGGGTACTCTGAAGAGCTTTGTGTTTGAATCAAAGGCCCTTTTTTGCACTCAACGCGGAGCAGGTGGCCAGACCGTAGACGCGCTACTACGTCACCGCAGCCCGGATTGGAGTGAATAATGATTCGGCGCAAGGATCCGGGTTGAACATATTCACTTTGCCAAGGATCTGCATCGCCAAGTTTTTGCCAGCCGCATGAGCGGAGGAAGTTGGGCAGGTCGAAATGCACAATTTCTCCGGTCTTCACTTGCGCCCCGTCAATGGCTACCTTAATCGGGGTGTTGACTCTGTTTTGATCAAACAGCCAGAATGCCAGCCGCAGGCTGACTTCCGCTTCTGCCATTCTGTCTGTGTTTGCCATTCGATAACATGGTACGGGAGTCCACGGTTATCAGGTTCACGGAGCACGCAGAACGAGGGCGTGTCTTTCTCGATGATTACTGCTTTTCAACAGCTTCGTCGGGTTTTCAACATTGTGTTTGGTGGTTGAGGTTGCTACTCTTAACGAGACCGTAATGATGTTGATTTGCGGCGGATTGTTAGTTGCGTGTTCGGTTTGCGGGATGCTTCGAACGATGCTATTATCAAAGAGTTGCAGTGAGGTTGGCTGCGGCTGAAAGTTTGAGCGTTTCGCCGGTGAGGCGCCTGGTTGTTATGGCGGTTCGCAGAAACTAAGAAGTAAGGCGAAGCGGTGGTGTTCGACGGAGACGGCGTCTCCCAGAAGGCAAGGCCTTCCAGCGCGAACAATCCATAGGGAAGATTGGGCGGAGAGAATCCGCGTGAAGGGCTTTGGCCCGCGATTGGCTTTGCCGGTTGAATGATGTTTGAGATTTCGTGCTGTGTGGAGATTTCTGAGGTTTCCCTCGGAGTCTGAAGCCCCTTAGTTCCTGGGGAGTCGGATGGCACGGCTGAAGCCGCGCCCCTTCAAATGGAACCCACATCTCAAAAGCGAGATGTGGGGCACCCGCACCCGCTTCGGTTGAGTTCGGGAGATTAAACCGCAGATCCTTCGCTTCGCTCAGGATGACCGAGTGGGTCAGGATGGCAAAGTGGGTCAGGATGACAGAGTGGGGGGAATCCACAGGGGATCAACAATTTATGTTGACATGGGTATGAATCTTCGGTACTCTCAGAAAGTTCGCCTAACGCGGCTTGAGCGATGCAGGATGTACGATGCACACTCGCCGTAACACAGCGCAACAAGTTCGAGGACGCACCGCTTCTAGCGGTGTCAAGCCTTGATCCAAAGCGGCCCGCCTTGGCGGTGTCCGGCGTGGATCTTTGACAATCAGGTTGAACATGCCAGTCGTGAGATGACCAAAGAAGTCTGGTTTGATCATTCTCACTAGTATTGAGCATCGCGGACTTTCGAGGTCGCGATGCGCTGGGATTCCCGGACCTCCGTCCTGGTGAATTCCAGCAAAACAGTTTCAAACGAGAGTTTGATCCTGGCTCAGAATCAACGCTGGCGGCGTGCCTAACACATGCAAGTCGAACGAGAAAGTGGAGCAATCCATGAGTAAAGTGGCGCACGGGTGAGTAACACGTGACTAACCTACCCTGGAGTGGGGGATAACTGAGGGAAACCTTAGCTAATACCGCATAACACCTACGGGTCAAAGGAGCAATTCGCTTTAGGAGGGGGTCGCGGCAGATTAGCTAGTTGGCGGGGTAATGGCCCACCAAGGCAGTGATCTGTATCCGGCCTGAGAGGGCGCACGGACACACTGGAACTGAAACACGGTCCAGACTCCTACGGGAGGCAGCAGTGGGGAATTTTGCGCAATGGGGGAAACCCTGACGCAGCAACGCCGCGTGGAGGATGAAGTCTCTTGGGACGTAAACTCCTTTCGATTGGGAAGATAATGACGGTACCAATAGAAGAAGCCCCGGCTAACTTCGTGCCAGCAGCCGCGGTAATACGAGGGGGGCAAGCGTTGTTCGGAATTATTGGGCGTAAAGGGTGCGTAGGCGGTTTGGTAAGTCTTGTGTGAAATCTTCGGGCTCAACTCGAAGTCTGCACGAGAAACTGCCGGGCTTGAGTGTGGGAGAGGTGAGTGGAATTTCCGGTGTAGCGGTGAAATGCGTAGATATCGGAAGGAACACCTGTGGCGAAAGCGGCTCACTGGACCATAACTGACGCTGATGCACGAAAGCTAGGGGAGCAAACAGGATTAGATACCCTGGTAGTCCTAGCCCTAAACGATGATCGCTTGGTGTGACGGGTACCCAATCCCGCCGTGCCGCAGCTAACGCGTTAAGCGATCCGCCTGGGGAGTACGGTCGCAAGGCTGAAACTCAAAGGAATTGACGGGGGCCCGCACAAGCGGTGGAGCATGTGGTTTAATTCGACGCAACGCGAAGAACCTTACCTGGGCTCGAAATGTAGTGGACCGGGGTAGAAATATCCCTTCCCAGCAATGGGCTGCTATATAGGTGCTGCATGGCTGTCGTCAGCTCGTGTCGTGAGATGTTGGGTTAAGTCCCGCAACGAGCGCAACCCTTGTTACCAGTTGCCATCATTTAGTTGGGCACTCTGGTGAGACCGCCTCGGATAACGGGGAGGAAGGCGGGGATGACGTCAAGTCCTCATGGCCTTTATGTCCAGGGCTACACACGTGCTACAATGCCCGGTACAAACCGTCGCAAACCCGTGAGGGGGAGCTAATCGGAAAAAGCCGGGCTCAGTTCGGATTGAAGTCTGCAACTCGACTTCATGAAGCTGGAATCGCTAGTAATCGCGGATCAGAATGCCGCGGTGAATACGTTCCCGGGCCTTGTACACACCGCCCGTCACATCACGAAAGTGGGTTGCACTAGAAGCCGGTGAGCCAACCGCAAGGGGGCAGCCGTCCAAGGTGTGATTCATGATTGGGGTGAAGTCGTAACAAGGTAGCCGTAGGAGAACCTGCGGCTGGATCACCTCCTTTCTAAGAGAGAACATGTGGCGCTTGAATGCCTCCGCGATTGCGGACTATCAAATGTCCGACATTTATGTCGAATGTTTTATAGCGCATTCGAGGCGTCCACTACCTCTCGGGATTGTCCGCAAGGGCGACTCGAGAGAGCCTGAATCAAGCCATCTCTGCTTCTTTGCAATATCCACGACGGTCAAGAGCGGCGTAGCTGCTCTGCATGTTCAACCTGGTCCTCGAAACTCTATCGGCCTGGGCCTATTGATGTATGTACGAATTTATATCTGTAGGTTCACGGTCGAAAGAATCGGAAAGACGGACGGCATTTTGGCGGGCTATTTCAGGGTTGATATACTGAAGCAGCTCGACAGTGATGACGGGCCTGTAGCTCAGTTGGTTAGAGCGCACCCCTGATAAGGGTGAGGTCGGTAGTTCGAATCTACCCAGGCCCACCACTCCTTAACTATGGGGCTGTAGCTCAGCTGGGAGAGCACCTGCTTTGCAAGCAGGGGGTCAGGAGTTCGATCCTCCTCAGCTCCACCAAATTCCGATCTTTGAAAAGAGTCTGCTCGAAGCTGGTCGCCCTGTTGGGTGCCGATCTTTGAGCAGGTTGATGGTGATCGCGAGATTGCTGTTGACTGGTTCATCCACCTCAGGGTGGGCGCCGGTGAAAGCCGGCGACTTGGATGTTTGACAACGAAATCGATTGGGTAAATAAATTACAAGGCTGAGCAACACCTTGTACCTGTACCGAGATCTAGACTTTGTCTATTTTTCAGTCGGAGTACATGAGGTTGTTTAGTTGAGTGTCTTTAGGATATGTGCGACATGCGAGCCTTCGGGCGAGTGTGATCGACACATGGCGGCGATTTAATGGCATAGAGCTCAAACGACAAGAACCGCGTTTCACTCCTCATAAAGTTTAGGGTTGGGATGAGTTCCTGCGCTGGAGTTAATTCTATGGTCAAGCTACTAAGGGCGCACGGTGGATGCCTTGGCAGAAACAGGCGAAGAAGGACGTGGCAAGCTGCGATAAGCTTCGGGGAGCCGCACACAGGCGTTATATCCGAAGATTTCCGAATGGGGAAACCCACGGCGGCAAAACCGCCGTACGGCCCGCTGAATACATAGGCGGGTACGAGCGAACTCAGGGAAGTGAACCATCTCAGTACCTGAAGGAAAAGAAAGAAACCTCGATTCCGATAGTAGTGGCGAGCGAACTCGGAATAGCCCAAACCGGTCACATTTCGGTGTGTCCGGGGTTGTAGGGTCCGCAACAGTAGAGTTACCAATCTGGTTGTTAGCCAAATCCTCTGGAAAGGGGATCCATAGAGCGTGACAGGCGCGTAGGCGAAAATAATCCAGACTCGAAGCGGATACCTGAGTAAGGCGGGGCACGTGAAACCCTGCTTGAATCCACGGGGACCATCCCGTAAGGCTAAATACTCGTTTCTGACCGATAGTGAACCAGTACCGTGAGGGAAAGGTGAAAAGCACCCCTGTTAGGGGAGTACAAAGTACCTGAAACCGTGTGCCTACAAGCAGTGGGAGGACTATGCCCGCAAGGGAATGTCTGACCGCGTGCCTATTGCATAATGAGCCGGCTAGTTATTCTTGTCAGCAAGGTTAAGCGTAAGCGAGCCGAAGCGAAAGCGAGTCTTAATAGGGCGATAAGTTGGCAGGAATAGACGCGAAGCGGGATGATCTACCCTTGGCCAGGTTGAAGGTGGAGTAACATCCACTGGAGGACCGAACCGGTGTTTGTTGAAAAAAGCTCGGATGAGCTGAGGGTAGGGGTGAAAGGCTAATCAAATTCCGTGATAGCTCGTTCTCTCCGAAATAGCTTTAGGGCTAGCGTCGTATGATTTGCACTGGTGGTAGAGAAATGGATGGACTAGGGGGCTTTCCGGCTTACTGAATCCAACCAAACTGCGAATGCCAGTGACAACCAGTACGGCAGTCAGACTGTGGGGGCTAAGCTTCACAGTCGAGAGGGAAACAGCCCAGACCGCCTGCTAAGGTCCCGAAATTACAGTTAAGTGGGAAAGGAAGTCGGAACGCCCAGACAGCCAGGAGGTTGGCTTAGAAGCAGCCATCCTTTAAAGAAAGCGTAATAGCTCACTGGTCAAGCGGTCCGGTGCCGACAATATAACGGGGCTAAAACTGTATACCGAAGCAGCGGATGCACACTCTTTGAGTGTGCGTGGTAGGAGAGCATTCTCAACCGCAATGAAGCCAGACCGAGAGGACTGGTGGAGCGTTGAGAAGAGACCCTGCCGGCATAAGTAGCGATAATGAAGGTGAGAACCCTTCACGCCGAAAGTCTAAGGTTTCCTGAGGAAGGTTAATCCGCTCAGGGTTAGGCGGTCCCTAAGGTGAGGCCGAAAGGCGTAGCCGATGGACATCCGGTTAATATTCCGGACCTCCCATATTTTCGTTTGACGATGGGGTGACGCAGAAGGATAAGCAGGACCTCCTATGGCTATGGGGTTCGATGCGCGTAAGGTGGTTCCGATAGGCAAATCCGTCGGAGCATAACACTGAGGCGCAAAGCAGTAAGCCGTATGGCTGAAAGCTGCTGATTCCACGCTGCCGAGAAAAACCTCTAAGGAGAAGAGATGGGAACCGTACCACAAACCGACACAGGTAGACGAGGAGAATATCCAAAGGCGCTCGAGTGAAAGCTTGTTAAGGAACTCGGCAAATTAGCTCCGTAACTTCGGGAGAAGGAGCGCCCACGCAAGTGGGCCGCAGTGAAACGCGTACGGCGACTGTTTAACAAAAACACAGGTCTCTGCTAAGTCGAAAACGACGTATAGGGGCTGACACCTGCCCGGTGCCGGAAGGTTAAAAGGAGAGGTTAGCTGCAAGGCGAAGCTTTGAATTGAAGCCCCGGTGAACGGCGGCCGTAACTATAACGGTCCTAAGGTAGCGAAATTCCTTGTCGGGTAAGTTCCGACCTGCACGAATGGTGTAACGATCGTACGACTGTCTTAACGAGTTGCTCGGCGAACTTGTAGTACCGGTGAAGATGCCGGTTACCCGCAGCTAGACGGAAAGACCCCGTGCACCTTTACTACACCTTTACTATGATTTATGACTCTTACTGCGCAGGATAGGTGGGAGGCTTTGATACCAGGCTCTTGGGCTTGGTGGAGCCACCGGTGAGATACCACCCTGTGAGTGTTGTGAATCTAACCTCCTCCCGTGATCCGGGAGAGGGACATAGTAAGGCGGGTAGTTTGACTGGGGCGGTCGCCTCCTAAATTGTAACGGAGGCGCGCGAAGCTACACTCAGGCTGTTTGGAAATCAGCCGTCGAGTGCAAAGGCATAAGTGTGGTTAACTGTGAGACCTACAAGTCGAGCAGATGCGAAAGCAGGCCTTAGTGATCCGGTGGTTCTGTATGGAAGGGCCATCGCTCAACGGATAAAAGGTACGCCGGGGATAACAGGCTGATCATTGCCAAGAGTTCATATCGACGCAATGGTTTGGCACCTCGATGTCGGCTCATCGCATCCTGGAGCTGTAGAAGGTTCCAAGGGTTAGGCTGTTCGCCTATTAAAGCGGTACGTGAGCTGGGTTCAGAACGTCGCGAGACAGTTCGGTCCCTATCTGCTGTGGGCGTAGGAGATTTGAGGGGGGCTGTCCTTAGTACGAGAGGACCGGGATGGACGAACCTCTTGTGTTCCAGTTGTCTTGCCAAAGGCACGGCTGGGTAGCGAAGTTCGGTTGTGATAACCGCTGAATGCATATAAGCGGGAAGCACGCCCCAAGATGAGATCTCCCAACCCAAAAGGGTCAAGAAGGGTCCAGGAAGACCACCTGGTTGATAGGCTGGAGGTTCAAGTGCAGCAATGCATGTAGCTTACCAGTACTAATCGCCCGTTCGGCTTGTCCATAGAATTAACTCTGCGCAGCAAATCACCGCCGCTTAGAGTCATTCAACTGACAGCCAAGTAATTGACTTTGGGATCGTGAGAGTAAGCGGTCACGATCCAACCCAATCGGTTTCGTTGTGAAAAATCAGGTTGAATGGCGCCAGTTTGCCTCTTTATCGTTCGGTATTCGCCCGGGAGAAACCACCCGAAGAGCGGAAGCCAGAATGGGAAGATGGCTGCGGGGAACTTCCCGCCAAGCGCCGTCTCAAGTTACAAAGGCGGATCCAGATCCTTCGGCATACAGCCTCAGGATTTCGGCTGAAAGCTCCCGGCGCAAGACGCCTCACGCTTTCAAACGCCTCAAGTTTCCGGTGACCATACTGCGAGGGTCCCACCCGTTCCCATCCCGAACACGGAAGTTAAGCCTCGCTGGGCCGATGGTACTGCGCGCGCAGGTGCGTGGGAGATTAGGTGATCGCCGGAATAATATTGAAAAGCCCCTCAAAGGAAACTTGAGGGGCTTTTTTCGTTTTGGGAAAACTCGTGCCGTCGGCGGAATGGGGTCCCAGCAGAATTTAGTGAATTTGAGAGCTGGCGGTTGTACGATCAGGGAAAGGGAAATCGAATGGCAGATGACCGCAACAGCCCGGCAACAAAAGGCGACCTCACCGATTTGAGGACTGAACTCAAGAATGAAATCGCCAATCAACTTGCCAGTCAAAAGGACGAAGTGATCGAGGCTATCCGCGACAGCCAGACCGAAGTCCTCAAGGCTTTTTATGGCTTCTCCCAGACGATCCAGGATCGTTTCAAGGAAGGTGATGATAGCGAGGCGGCCATCAAGCGGCGCATGGCTACGCTTGAGTCACGAGTTCTTGAGGTTGAAAAACGACTCAATATGCCGCCGAACGCAGCTTAGTTGCAAGACGCCGGGTTCACCTAGACTCTCCCTCGGTCGAGCATATTACCCTTGGTTCATGGCTAATGACTGGTTGACGCTGATTGACCTCTTGGATGGCGCCAATGTGCCTTTTGACAAGGAGCTTACTGACGATGAGGTTATTGCGGCCGAGGTGAAGTATAACTTTCGTTTTCCGCGTGACTTGCGAGATTTCCTACACCGCGCTCCCGAAAGGTGTTCCGGTATTCCCAGATTGGAGATCAGGAGATGAGGCACTGATCCGGGACACCATGCGGATACCTCTGGACGGTCTGATCTTCGACGTTGAGCATAATGAATTTTGGCTTCCTGAGTGGGGATCCAAACCAGCTGCGGTCGAGGACGCACGAAGAGTGGTCGAGTTGCAAGTTAACGAAGCTCCGCGACTTATCCCCATTTACGGACACCGCATGATGCCAAATCGCCCGCACGAGGCTGGGAATCCCGTTTTATCCATTCATCAGACGGACATCATCTACTACGGATTTGATCTTGATGATTATTTTCGCCATGAATTTGGTCTTCCGTACCCGAAAGCCATGGCCGCCTAAAATCCGTCCGGTCGAATTTTTTGGGATGTAGGTCGTTGGCAGGATCTCCGGTGGCGTTAGGCCGGAGGTCGCTTCCTCAGACGAGCTACCAGGGTTCCGCCGGTATGCCGCTAACGTTCCTCATTCTGGCTTCTTCGTGTTGTTGCTTCGGTCGTCGTCGGGTAGGACGTGGTCGGGGTCGGCGGTTACTGTGGCGATTGGGGTTTTGCTTTCGAGCGTCCAGGTGTAGCTCTTTTTGGAGAGCCAGGTTTCTATCGGTAGCTTGATGCGGGTCTTGGTTCCGTCGGTGAAGACTGCTTCGACAGTGGTCGGCAGCACGAGTTGACCGCGATTGGTGATGGTCACTTGCTCTCCATCGATCTTGTTGACGGAGACGTCGTACTTCCAGTTATTGAGATACCAGGCGCGCCAGAAGAAGCTCAGGTCTTCGCCGCCCTCGCTCTGCATTTCGCGGAAGAAGTCGGAGGGTGACGGATGTTTGAAGGCCCAGTCGCGGATGTACTTGCGGAAGGCCCAGTCGAAGCGCTCCGGCCCGAGGATCTGTTCACGCAGCAGCACCATTCCGTAGGCTCCTTTGAAATAGCTGACCGGATGCCCGAGCTGCAATGGATAGGAGTCTGCCAGCGCCATGACGGTCGGCGCGTCGGGATTGTCCAGCACCTTCAGGATCGTGTCGGGCGGCTCGCCTCCGGCTGAATATTCGGAGTCGCGCTTGGGGCCGTACTTGCCTCCGGCGTATTCCGCAGACTCTTCGATGTCGATGAAGGTGTTGAAGCCTTCATCCATAAAGGCGTGGCGGCGCTCGTTGGAGCCTACGATCATGGGGAACCAGGTGTGGCCGAATTCGTGCGCGGTGAGCCAAAAGAAGAACGGGCCTTTGTCGGTGACTCCGTCGAAGACGACTCCCGGGTACTCCATGCCGCTGGAGAAGCCGGCGATGCTGACGGCCGCCGGCCATGGGTAGGGATACCAGTGTTTGGAGAAGCGTTCGATGGTGTCCTTGGTGTAATCGGTTGACTTGTCCCAGGCATCCGGTCCCGCGCTCTCAGGTGGATAGACGCTCATGGCGAGCGACTTTTTGCCGTCGGGCAGGTTGATGCGCGCAGCGTCCCAGATGAAGGCAGGCGAAGCGCTCCAGACCACATCGCGGGTATGGTCCATGTGAAAGTGCCAGGTCAGCGTGCCGTCCTGCTTGGGACGGCTGGCGGGATCGTTTACCTCGGCGGCGGTGCGAATGTAGACGGTCGCATCGCTGTTACGGGCCTGATCGAGACGCTCGATCTGGGTCTTGGTGAGGACGTCTTTCGGATTCACCAGCTCGCCCGAACCGGCGACGATCATATTCGAAGGCACGGTCACGTAATAATCGAAGTGGCCGTACTCGAGGTAGAACTCGCTGCCGATGTAGGGAAGCGTGTCCCATCCGCGCAGGTCGTCGTAGACGCACATACGCGGGTACCACTGCGCCATGTCGTAGATCTCGCCCTGCTTCGTCATGCCCCAGGATGTGCGGCCGCCCCATTCGCCGGGGATCTGGTAGTGGTACTTGATGTGGATTTTGAGTTGACCGCCGTGGCCTTTCAACGGGTCGGCGAGACGGACCTGCATCCGGGTGTCGCTGACAATGTAGTCGGCTTTGGTGGTGTTCTTGCCGGATACGATCTCGACGGAATCGAGGAGATCGCCTTCGGTGAATGTCGGCGCGGGGGTGGCTGCGGCGGGGTCGGCGTTCGGTCGGCGCCGCCTGCCGAAGTTGAAGGCGTAATGGCTGCGGGAGTCTTTCTGGTAGATGTTCTGCTCGAGCATCACCCACAGGCTGGTCAACGTGTCGGGACTGTTGTTGGTGTAGGTGATGGTCTCGTCGGTGTGGAGTTGCTTCGCGGTGGTGTCGAGGGTCGCGTGGAGTTCGTAGTCGGCTTCATTTTGCCAATAGCTTGGCCCGGGCGCGCCATTGCTGGAGCGGTAGACGTTCACGGGATAGGGAAGGGTGAGTGGAGCGAAGGTCAGCCGTGGGTCATAGAGAGACTCTTTGGCGGTCGACTCTTTTGCGGGCGGCTCCGTCGCGGGGGCGGTCTGCGTGTATGCGCCTGACGAGCGAAGCAGCGCTATCGCCAGCAGCAAAAAGCCAAGATGGGGAACACGAGTGCGTCGGCGCGAAGGGCGAACAGGTAGCAAAGGGACCTCTCTTATGGATGGTTCTTTGGGAATGGAAGATGAAAGATGTCTGTTTGAACTATACCGAGAGGACGCCGACGACATCTACGAATCCCGAGGTCTTGAATCCGAGATAGTTTTACTTCCATCTAAGTGAGCAATGCAGGCGTAGGCCTGCACAATCAACTTGGGAATGTGAAGGGGTGAGTTCCAATGGGAAAACTGGATGGAAAAGTCGCGGTAATCACGGCGGCGACGTCGGGGATGGCGCTGGCGACGGCGAAGCTGTTTGTGGAAGAGGGCGCGTATGTCTTCATCACCGGCCGGCGGCAGGACAAGCTGGATGAGGCGGTGAAGGCGATTGGACGGAACGTGACCGGCGTTCAGGGCGACGCGGCGAACCTTGCCGACCTGGACCGGTCATATGAGACGGTGAAGAGGGAAAAGGGCCGGATCGATGTGCTCTTCGCGAGCGCCGGACGAGGCGACATGGTGAAGATCGGCGAAATCACCGAGGAGCAGTTTGACGCGACCTTCGATTTGAACGTACGCGGCACACTGTTTACGGTGCAGAAGGCTCTGCCGCTGTTCAGCGATGGCGGGTCGATTTTCCTGAATGGATCGATTGCCAGCATCAAGGGCTTTCCGGCGTTCAGCGTTTATAGCGCCAGCAAAGCCGCAGTGCGGTCGTTTGCGCGGACATGGCTGGTTGACCTGAAGGAGCGAAAGATCCGGGTGAATATCCTAAGTCCGGGGACGATCGATACTCCGATTCTGGATCCGCTTGGGCCTGAGGCGAAGGAATATTTCAAGACGCTGATTCCTCGCGGCGAGATCGGCCGGCCGGAGGAGATTGCGACGGTGGCATTGTTCCTGGCGTCGAGCGATTCGAGCTTTGTGAATGGCGTGGAGTTGTTTGTGGACGGTGGCACGGCACAGATTTAACTCGAAAATCTAAGGCAAGACCTGCTTATCAGAGACCTCGAGAAAGCCCCTCAGGAAACCCCGGGGGGCTTTCCGTTGCTGCCGGCACTTTTGAGGCATCCAGCCTCGGCACTTCTTGCCTGGGCGCTCCCACCCGTATTCCAGTTCGGTGGCCGCCTCAACTTCTTAGTACCTTCCTCAAATGTGTCTGCACTCGGCACATGCAGGTAGCGAAATTCATATTGGAGACCGAAACAAAACAGCTTGACATCTCATCCTGCGAATCGTTTATAGTGGCCGCCGCCGAGTAAATCGAATTATCGACCGCAGGCGCGGAATCCTGGCAGACGCCCGCGGCGACGTTGGGCAATCGGCTGAATGCAAAGGAGAACCGCGATGCTTCATTCCTTCGAAAGCCGCACGCACGTCCAATCCCGGAATCGGACAGCTCTTGTTTCATGCGTTGTTGCCGTTTTCGCGTTACTCTGCGTCGCTCAACTGAGCGCCCAAACGGTTGCGACCTACAGCTTTGAAGACGGAACAGCCGATGGCTGGACCTTATTTAACGGCGCAAGCACCCCCGTCGCCACGACCGCCGCCGCATATGCCGGGTCTTACAGTCTGCTGACCACGACGAACTCCAGTGGCGCGGGTGGGCCCTCCATTTCGTTGAACAGCGTCTTGTTGCCCGGGGCGCAGTATACGATCACCGGCTATGTCGAACTCACTAGTGGGGAGAGCGCCACCGACGCGAACTTCACCATAAAACGCAGCGATCCCAGCTGCTCGGGCGGGACCTGCTACGACACGATTGGCAGCTACGAGGTGGCAGTCTCGGACTCCGGATGGGCGCAGATCGGCGGAACTTATACCGTCAGCACCACGGAAACCGGCTTAACCCTGTATGCCCAGTTGGTCGGAGCCACCAGCGCGGACTCCTTCTATCTGGACGACGTGGTCATTACTGAGACTGCGCCGCCTCCCGGCGGCATGCCGATTGCGGCCTACACTTTCGCGGATGGCGGCCTGGATGGATGGGCGCCTTTCGGATCAGCAACCCTGACTAACGTCGCGCCGCCAGTCCTCGATCCGAATGGCGACACTAATAGCCTTCTAACCACCAACCGCACGGCCGGTTATATGGGTCCGAGTCTCAATCTTCTGAGCGTGAACAACGTGGTGGCGGGCGCAACGTACCAGGTCTCTGCTTATGTCTTGCTTGCCGCCCCCGACAGCAGTAACCCGACGGTGACGCTCTCGACTAAGACCGCGGACTGTGCCACCTCCGGGGCCTACGGCAATATTGCGACCTCCGCAGCGCTTTCCAGTACGGCCTGGACTAAGGTAACGGGTACCTTCAGCTTCAGCGATCTCCCCGGCCCACCTACGAGCCTGGTTCTTTATATCCAGTCCAGCAGCCCGACTGATTCCTTCTACATCAGCGACGTCGTCATCGGTGAACTCTCGCCGGCGCCGATCGGTCCGAGCCAGCAGGACAACTCGGGTATCACTACCACTTTTGCGGATGGCGGCCTGGATGGCTGGAGCTCGCGCACCGGCAGCTCCACTCTGACCAACACCGCACCGCCGGTCCTCGATCCGAATGGCGACACGCGCAGCCTGCTGACCACCGGGCGAGTGGCCAACTATGATGGGCCGCAGATCAACGTCAGCAACAAGATGTACAACGGTTCCGAGTACAACATCAGTGTGTGGGTGTTGTTGCAGCCCACCGACGGCTCAAGTCACGTTATCAATATGAGCCTGCAGACCACGCTCGATGGCAACACAAGTTATCCGAGCATAACGGCCTACCCGGGCGTTACGGTGCCGGCTGACGGAAACTGGCATCAGATAAGCGTTACCGGCTATAACATGTCGAGCAGCTACGATCCTGGTACGGCCTTTCTGTACCTGCAGACTGTTCCGCCGTCGGGCAGCGATCTGGTGTCGTTCTACATCGACGACTTCCAGCTCACTTATGTTCCGCCGCCCACCATCCAGACGAATATACCTTCGATCTACAAGACCCTCGCCGAGTTCTTCCCCATTGGCGCAGCCGTCGATACGACCGACTTCTCCGGGCCGCATGCGCAGTTGCTGACCAAGCACTTCAACAGCATGACTCCGGGGAACGACTTGAAATGGAGCTCGGTCGAGACCGCCCTGGGCACTTATGACTACACTAACGGCGACGCGGAGGTTGGCGAGGCCGTCTGTGCTGACATGAAAGTGCGTGGACAGAACCTAGTGTGGTCGACCGGCGAGCAGACTCCCGCATACGCCTTCGGCGACGGAACCAATTCGGCCGCCAATCAGGCGCTCGTGACCTCCAACATTCAGGAACACATCCAGAGCGAGGTGCAACATTTTGGCGCCAAGGTGTACGCGTGGGACGTGGTGAACGAGCCGCTTGATCCGACACAATCGGATTGCCTCGAGCACGGTCCGTTCTATCAGGTGCTGGGCCCGAGCTATATCGATATCGCGTTCAAGGCAGCTAAAGAGTATGCGCCCGCCGGCACGAAGCTGTTTCTCAACGACTACAGCACCACCAACCCCGCTCGTCTGGCATGCCTGGTGAGCGTGTTGCATGAACTTCGCGAACGAGGAGTTCCGGTCGACGCCGTTGGGCATGAGATGCACAACGCCATCAACTATCCGACACCCGAGTCGATGGTGCAGGCGATCGACACTGTGCATGATGAGTTCCCGGAGCTCGATCAGCAGGTCACCGAGCTGGACATGAGCGTCTACAACGCTGGCGACGACACCTCGAACTACGGCAACAACATTCCGCCGTCGGTCCTGGCAGAGCAGGGCTGGCTCTACAAGAAGTACTTCGACGCATTCCGGCATCTGAAAGGCAAGATCAGCGCCGTGACCTTCTGGGGCATGGCGGATGACGATACATGGCTGGACAGCTTCCCCGTCGCTCGCACCGACTATCCGCTGCCCTTCAACATGCAATTGCAGGCGAAACCCGCTTATTGGGGTATTGTCGATCCGACGCAGCTTCCCGGCTATGGGCTAAAATTTTCGAGCACTAATACGTGGACGGGGCCGAGTCAGCTCGCATTGACACTGACGGCAACCAACGGCGACGTGGGTCCAGCCTACGCCACTCAGATCAATGGCTTTGAGCTCCTGCAGGTAACTGGACCGCACTGCGCACCGGTAGTTACAGCGCCGGGCAGTTATCCGATCCTGCTGGGCGACCTTGCGGTGGGCGGCTCCGCGAGCGCTGCATTCACGATCAACTTTACCGGTTGTTCGGAGTTCTCCTCGTTTATCTTGACAGTGCCGTGGAGTTCGGCAACCTATGAAACCGGCACCTATGTGCAATGGATCTGGGCTCGGAAAGACGCTCAATGGTGATACTGTCCGATGAGCGCAGAGGCACTGAAACGAGGTTCTGCCTTAACGAGGAGGAGCTGGGGGAGCTGGAGCAACGGTAGTGTTTTGTGTGGCGACTGAGCCGCCTCCGCAGCTCCAAGGCTGTTTTCTGTTTACCGGGATGAGTGGGCTTCTTGAGTGAAAGAGGACGCCTTAAGGTTCCTTGTAAACCACGTCGCCTAAATGCGCCTTCTCGATTTGATCGTTCTCGGCTTCGGTTAGCGGGACATTTTTCTCTCCCTCGCGAACGGATCCTGCGCGCATGAAGTCCTCGAAGCCTGGCGCGGAGAAGATGGCCACCATGCTGATTGCGTCGCTTCCAGTGTTGTCGACCGCGATCCAGGTATTGGCCGGAATGAAGACGGTGGCGCCGGCGTGCACGTCTCTGACCGAGTCTCCCAGATGCACTCGGGCGGTTCCGCTCTGCAGAAAGAGAATCTCGTCGGCGTGAGGGTGTCGATGGGGATGAATGGCTCCTCCGGGAGCGATGTCCGCGGTCATGAAGACCATATGCGAAGATCCGCCATTTTGGGGGTCGACCTTGATGATGAAATTCTCCTTTGGATCGGGATGCCCTGGCCAACCACGTATGACTCGCCGTTCGCCTTCGTTCCTCTCGAGGATCAGCGGAGTTACTGGAGTCGCGTTCGCGGTTTGCGATCGTGCGGTCGATGGTTTCGCTGCACAGCCGCAGAGCAGAACAGCACAAACTCCAAATAAAACTGGCTCAGCTCGCATAAGACTCTCCTCGCAACCTGAACTTGCTGGTCCGGTTGCGATGGAGTCTACTTCTGCCTCTAATCAAATACAAGTAGTCGGACTTGATGTGGGATAAAGCGGCTTCTCGGTTTAAGGCCTAACGAGGACAGCCTGACCGGTGTGAAAAGCAGCGTGGCCGGTGCGGCTGAGCAAGATGGCGAGGCGGTTGCGGGTGGGATCTTTGGCGAAGTCTTCGTCGGAGACGGCGGTGTGTTTCTGCAGCCATTCCTGTGGGGTGAGCTTTTCGAAGGCGGTGGTGAGCTTGGCGTTGACGTCGGTCCAGGCCTGCTTGAGGTCTGTAGCAGAGAGTGGGTCGGGATGGGTTTTGTCGGGGTTGGTGATGTAGACGTCGTCGAGCTCGGGGTGCAGGCGTTCGCCGATATCGAGCAGAGAGAACATGCGGTCGTGGACGGCGGTCAGGTGGCCGAGGAGATACATCAAGCGATTGCGTTCGGGAGCGACTTGCTGCTGGAGCTGTTCGTCGGTGAGCGGCGCGATGCCTTTGTCGAAGCGGCCAATGACGAGCTTCCAGGTGTTGACCGCAGTGGTGGACATGAGTTCTTCGGTGGTCATTTTGTTGTGTGTCCTTCGATCTTTGATTTCTACGTCGGGATTTCTGAGTTGGGCTATTTATAGATGCTGCGGCAGTGCTGTCGGTCGCTCTGTCTTTGATCGGGGCAGCCCGGTATGGGTCGGGTGAGTTGCCGAAGGGTTCCAACCAGAATATGAAACACTTAGCTGGAAGATGTGTATCGCTGTTCAGCACAGGTGCGGAAATAGGCCGGTTCGGTTTGGCGTCGCCATTGCGGCTTTGGGCGTGTTCTTTGGGGTATCTCTCGCCGCAGGATCTTTAGCGCGGGCGGAGTGCAGGGCGACTCCAGCGCTTGAGGCCCGAGTACATGACAATCCCGATGCCGGCGCCTATGCCGATCTGGGCACCTGGTTTGCTCGGCAGCAGCAGTTTGAGTGCGCGAACCAGGCGTTTCGTGAGGCGCTAAAGCTTGACCCCGCCTCGGCGAAGCTGAATTACTTTCTTGGACTGAGCCTTTATTCTTCGCATCAGGCGGAGGCCGCGATTGCGCCGCTGCAGCATTCGATTCAGTCGGATGCAAAGGCGATGCAGCCTCGGATTTTGCTGGCTACCATATTCACCGGGCTAGGGCGCAAGGACGATGCCGAGGTGCAGTGGAAGGCCGCGCTGCAGATCGATCCGACCTCGACCGATGCGCTGGATGGGCTGGCGACGCTGCTGACTGATGGGGGCGCTCCGATGGCGGCGGTTGAATTGCTGAAGCCGGCGAAGCGCGACGAAGACCTCGACATCGACCTTGCTCGCGCGTATGGGCAGGCGGGGATGCTCGATGAGGCGGCGGCCACGGTGAAGGATGCGCTGGCGGCCGATCCGTCGTCGCTGCGGCTTACTAATGCGCTGGCAACCGTGTATGTGAACCAGCATCGGTATCAGGATGCGGCGGCGGTGCTGCATGATTTTGTGCAGCAGCATCCAGACGACCTGGACGCTCAGGTCTTCTATCTGCGGGCGCTGGTGCTGAACAGCAATGCCGATGAGGCGCGTCCTCTGGCGAAGAAGCTGCTGGCGGCGATGCCGCACAACTTCGATGTGCTGTTGCAGAATGGAATGCTGGAGAGACAAGCCGGGGATTACGCGGCCGCGCGCGACCACCTGCGCGAGGCGGTCACGTTGCAACCGCAAAGCTATGACTGCCGATACAACCTAGGTGCTTCGCTGGCGCACCTCAACGATGCCGCAGGAGCGAAGGAGCAGTTGGAGAAGGCGATTGCGTTGGATCCGTCGCAGGCTGAGGCGCATTTCCAGCTGGCCTCAGTGCTCCGGACGCTTGACGATACCCAGGGAGCGCAGGAGCAGTTGAAGGTCTATCAACAGCTGAACCGCGCCAGTGAGGCGCGTTCGGAGGCGAACACGAAATCGCAGCTGGCGGCGCAGAAGCTGGCGGCCGGCGATACGCAGCAGGCGATCTCGCTGTATCGCGAGGCGGTCGCGGCGACTCCGGACAACTCGCTACTGAATTACCAGTTGGCGATGGCGCTGGATAAAGGCGGCGATTTCGCGGGCGAACGCGGCGCGCTGGAGGCGGCGGTGAAGATCGATCCGGGGTTTGCGCTGGCGCAGAACCAGTTGGGCTATCTGCTCTCGCGCGACGGCAGCACTGCGGCGAACGCCGCGGCGGAACAGCATTTTCGGCTGGCGGTGAAGGCGGCTCCGGAGTTCACCGTCGCGTGGATCAACCTGGCCGCGACGCTGGGCGCGGAGTCGCATTATCCCGAGGCGCAGGAGGCGGTCGCGACGGCGCTGCGGCTTGATCCGAAGAATAATGATGCCCTGCAACTTAGCCAGCAGCTGACTGCGGCAATGCATCATTGAGTCGAGTTGGGCGTTAAGTAAAAAAACAGGGATTAGGGTTTAGGGATCAGGGATTAGAGCGGCGCCTGAATCTGGTTGGACTGCCTTAGTGTCCGACAGGCATACTTCGGAAATGAACCAGCGAAAATCAGGGGATTGGACGCGACGCCGGCTGCTGCGCAGCGTGCCCGCCCTGATGGCGCCCGGCCTGCTTCCACGGGGGCTCACTGCTGAACTTGGCGGCGCGCCGGCGGCTGCGCCATTCTCAAAATTTACGGATGTGGCGAAGGCTGCGGGTCTTACAGAGCCGATGCCTTACGGTGGTACCACAAATGTGAAGTACATCATCGAGTCGATGGGCGGCGGCTGCGCTTTCTTCGACTACGACAACGATGGTTGGATGGACATCTTCATCGTGTGCGGGCGCAAGCTGGACGGGATTCCTGCTGGCGCGAGCAACCGGCTTTACCACAATAACCGTGATGGCACGTTCAAGGATGTGACGGCGAAGGCGGGGCTGATCGATGCGGGCTGGGGCACCGGTGTCTGCGTTGGCGACTTCAACAACGATGGTTTTGAAGACCTTTTCGTCACCTATTACGGGCAGAACAAGCTTTACCGCAACAACGGCGATGGCACCTTCACCGATGTGACGGCGAAGGCTGGGCTGCTGCATCCTGATACGCGGTTTAGCACCGGCTGCACCTTTCTCGATTACAACCGCGATGGGCTGCTCGACCTTTTTGTCGCGAACTATGTTGAGTTCGACATCAAGACCGCTCCGCTGCCCTCGCTGCAAACGCCGAACTGCAATACCGAGGGAGTGGCTGTCCAATGCGGGCCGAAGGGGCTGCCCGCCCCGCGGCAATTCCTCTATCGCAACAACGGGGACGGCACCTTCACCGATGTGTCGAAGGAGTCGGGGATCACCGCGGCGCGGGGCTCTTATGGAATGACAACGGTGGCCTGCGATGTCGACGAGGACGGCTGGGCGGACATCTTCGTCGCCTGCGACACGACGCCGAGCTTTCTATTTATGAACAATCGCGACGGCACGTTTCGCGAGGAAGGGCTCATTCGCGGCCTTGCGGTCAGCCAGGATGGGCAGTTGGTCGCGGGCATGGGCATCGGCCCCGGAGACTACAACCTCGACGGTCACATCGATTTTGTGAAGACCCACTTTCAGAACCAGGCGACCGGGCTCTACCGCAACGATGGCAAAGGCGACTTCGAGGACGTGACATTGAAGGCTGGTCTGGGCCTCGAGACGCGCTTCATCAGCTGGGGAGTGGGTCTGGCCGATCTGGACAACGACGGCAATCCCGACATTCTGCTGGTCGCCGGGAATGTCTATCCGGAGCTGGAGGCAAAGTACACGAAATATCCACGGCGTTGTCCGCGGATTGTTTTTCGCAACAACGGCAACGGCACCTTCACTCAGGTGGGCGATGAGATGGGCGCGGCGATCTCATCGCGTTATGTGAGCCGTGGATGCGCCTTTGGCGACTTCGATAACGACGGCGATCTGGACGTGGTGATCATGAATATGAATGAGGCACCGTCACTGTTACGAAATGACGCGCCGCCCGGAAATCATTGGCTTAAAGTGCGTCTGGAGGGCACCCATAGCAACCGCAGCGCGATCGGTTCGCGCGTCGTGGCGCGCTATGGAGGCAAAGCGCAGGCACAGGAAGTGATGAGCCAGTCGAGTTACCTTTCGTCGAACGATCCCCGGCTGCATTTTGGTCTGGGTGCGAACGCGAAGGCGGATGTGGAGGTGCGATGGCCGGATGGAAAGAGCGAGAGATTTCCGGGAGTGGCGGCCAATCAGCTGGTGACGATTCGAGAAGGTCAGGGCATTGTGAAAGGCCGGCCTTTTCGGTGACGGGCATGGCGAACTAACCAGGCACCTCTACTTCGAGGTGCCTGCGGTTCTAACCGCGCCGAAGACGCGGTTGCCGTGGACGGCGCTCTTTATCTCATGGGCGATCACGGCGGCGGTATTTGTGGTTGCCGGCAATATCGGGAAAAAGGAGTCCGGCCGGATTCGGAGTTTTCAGTTCACGAAGAAAGCGGACTAGCCGTTACTGTGGGTGGCGCGGACTGTTCGAATCGGCATAGATGGCGATGTCGTGGTCGCGGACGGGGAGTTGGATCGTCTGGTTGTTGGAGTTGGAGAAGAGCGCCTGGGACTTTCTAAGCGGCATGTGGCAGTCCACGCAGTTGTCGGCGATCTTCGGGCCTAGACTCGCGAACTTGCCGCATTGTTGGGCTTTGTGACAGTTGAGACAGTTCTTGGAGAACGAGGCCGCGTCATGCTCGACCTGATGGACGTTGTGACAGGTGATGCAAGTCAAGTTGCTGGAGCGAAAGCAGCGGCTTCTCTTAAGCAACTCAACTTGGTTGCCGTGGACGTTGACGGCGCTGTCAGTGTCCGTGTCGGGGAGCTGCAGATATTTGTCGAGAGCGTCTCCGGGCCGAAAAGACAGGGCGGCCTGGAGCGAATTTCCGAGGCCCGCGTGGCAGAGGGCGCAGGTGTCGATCTGGCGGTTGCGGGGCAGCGAGGCGGGGTTGACGATGGCCTGCGGCGGGCCTGGTTTGGGCGGGCCGGATTTGAGCGTACTTGACGAGCTGTAGAGCGCGACATGTTCGCGACCGGGGCCGTGGCAGCGTTCGCATTCGATGCCGAGGACGAGGCTGGCGCGGTTGTACCTGTTTGGTGGTGGGGCGAGCGATTGGAAGTAGCTGCCGTGGCACTCGAGGCAGCGCGGATAGATGGGCCGGTCGAAACGCACGGCGCCGTCTTCGTAACCGGGACTGTTGATCCATTGGCCGCTCCCGCTCCACCAGGAGACCGGCAGCTCAAACAACTCATCGTCCTTCCAATAGAGATAAGTTTGCGATTTCCGCACGCCGACAACGATATCGAAACGTTCGGTGAGCTCGACGTTCTTTCCCGGTGAGACTTCGTTGACCGCTGTCTGATGAAATCCGTCTGCATCGGCGGTCATTTTGAAATAGAGAGAGGGATTGGCGGTCTTGAAGAGGTCGGCGCCGGCGGCGAAGCTTCCGGCGATCGAGTGTGCATCGGCGACGCGCGAGGTTAGATGATGCGCAGTGGCCTGGTAGGTTTTGAATTCTTCTTCGTGACAGGAGCGGCATGCTTCGTCGCCGACGTATGTGTCTCGCGAGGGTGGCTGCTTGTCGGTGCTGGGCGGTGCGGTGCGGTGTGTCTGGCAGAATGACAGCAGCGTCAAGGTAGGCGTTAGGATGACGAGACGGACTCCAGCGGAGACGGTTCCTTGCTGACGGCGGCTTGAGATTGCGAACGACCTGACCATTCTTCGGACAGCGCGCAATTGCAGTATCCAGTTGGGCATCGTTGATCGCTTGAGATCAGCTTATACCGAAGCGCAATTGAGTCCTTAGACGGGCTTCATGACCTTCACGGGTAGTGGTCAAGATTGTGGGGCTGCTAGGCTGGTTAGGCAGCTTTGGCCTTCATTCGCCTAGTAGGAGAGCAGCCCCATGCCAGATGAGAACGGCGGCCCAACACCATCCGAGAATGCCAACCAGAATGCGCCGCCTCCACCCCCAAGTTTACCCACTATAGAAGAACGCCTTGCCGCCCTGGAGGCCGAGAGCCGCACCAATCGAGAGAAGGAGAAGCCCAACAGCCTTTGGAGTGAAGTCAAGGCTGGGGAATGGTGGTTGATCCGAATCGGAGCCGCCACTCTCTTGGTTAACATTGTGATCGCATATATCTACTATGGCCAGCTCAGTCAAATGCGAATCGCTACCGAAGCAAGCACTAAGGCCACAGGTTTTGCTAGTGATTCGCTTGAACAAAGCGAGGGACAATTTGAGCGCACCGTTACTCAGCTCATTTATCAAACTGCCTCCCAAGCCGAATCCGCGAAAGCCACTCAACTCGCTGCAAAAGCTGCCCAAGAATCTCTTATGCAGCACGATGCCGACCGTCGGCCCTATGTCATAGGTAAACTCTTGGGGACAGTCGAAGTGTCTCCCGAGAAGGTCATTCAAACGAACCTCGAATTGATCAATTGGGGACAATCCCTCGCTAAAGACGTAGCTCTGGATGGGCACATATGGTACGGGGAAAATATGCCCGAGATGGTCGATAAATACTTCGCACACTTGCCCAAAAATCCAAAAAGCAAAAATTCTTTCTTTCTGATCCCAAGAAGCGGCGAAGATGATCCCAAATCCCCTAGTTTCAAATACGCGACGATCGATTCTGGGAATCAGGCCCCTCCCACAAAGCCATTGATTTCATTAAAAGCCATGATGGGGGCGTTATCGCTGCGGGAAGGATATGGTACAGGGATACTGCGGGGAATCGATATTGGACTGATTTCTGCCATTACACTTTGCTTTCGGGAGCAATGGCCGACTGGGTTCAACATAACGAAATTCATTAGAGCGAGGAGTAGCGCAAGAATTTCAAACTTGACCGCTACCCCTTCACGACGGTAGTTGCGTGGCCACGCTATGCTCGTGCACACTCGTATTTGCCAGTGCGTGGAGGCGAATCGAGGTCATGTTCCTGCGTCCGAAGCTGGTTAGGGCCGCTCTGACAACGGCCGCTTTTCTCGCCGCCGGGTTTACCGCGTCGGCTGCCTCGTGTACCGGGCCGGAGGCGCTGGAGACGCTGCTGGCTGCTCATCCTGACGCGCAGACTTATACCGAACTTGGCGGTTGGTTTGAGCAAAAGGGACAGTCCCCTTGTGCGGTGGAATCGTATCGCGCTGCGCTGAAGATCGATCCGCATTTTCGTCCGGCGATCGACCGGACGGCGAAATTGCTCATCGCTAGTGGGGATTATTCCGCGGCGATCAATCTGCTGCATTCCGCGCCGCGCGATGAAGAGCTGACGCTGGACTTGGCCACCGCGTATGGCAAGGCGGGAATGGCCGACAAGGCATCTGAGACTTTGGTCCGTGCGGTGAAGACCAACCCTTCTTCGGCGAAGCTCACCAACGCTCTGGTAGTTCTGCTTGCGAGCAATAACCATCTCGACGATGCTTATCGACTTGCTGAACATTTCTACCAAGCGCATCCGCATGATCTAGAGGCGGAGAAGCTGTATCTGCGGGTTCTGGTGGCGACGAACCAGACACTGCAGGCGCAACCGCTGGCGCGGAAACTGTTGGCCGCCTATCCGCATGACGGCGAGTTGCTGTATCTGAATGCGGTGCTGGAGCAGAAGGCCGGCGATTATGCCAAGGCGAAAGAGCATTTTGAGCAGGCCGTTGGGTTGGCCCCTGACTATGCCGAGGCCCGGTTCGACTTGGGTGTGGTATTGGCGAGGTTGCAGGATGCGGCCGGGGCCAAGGTGCAGTTGCAGAAGGCGATCGAGCTTGGAGCCACCGAGCCTGAGGCACATCTGGAGCTTTCCAAGGCATTGCGAACTTTGGGTGAGACGGCGGCTGCGGATGAGCAACTGAAGCTTTATCAGCAGGCCATCCAGAGCAAAACGAACCGTGAGATGGCGGCGAGCAAGAGCTCCGATGCCGACCAGGCGCTGGATAAAGGAGATTCGCAAAAGGCGGTTTCGCTGTATCGCGAGGCGATCGAGGCCTTACCGCAGGATGCCACGCTGAAATACAAGCTTGCGATTGCGCTCGATCGCGCCGGTGACGAAACGGGCGAGCGAGCGGCGCTGGAGCAGGCGGTGCAGATCGATCCCAATCTGGCGGTGGCACAGAACCAGCTTGGCTATCTCTTCTACAAAAACGGGCAGTACGATACCGCCGAGGAGCATTTCCGTCAGGCGATCCATGCGAACCCCGACTTAACCCAGGCGTGGATCAGCCTGGCTGCGACGCTGGCTTCGAAGTCGCGCTTCTCCGATGCGCAGGAGGCGCTTGCTCACGCGCTGAGACTTGATCCGCATAATGCAGAGGCCTTGCAGATGAAAAGGGAACTACCGGTCGCGCAACCCTAGCTGGCTTTCGCGACAGGCGGTGGACCCTCCGCAGCCGAAGCCGCGCTGACAGAGCCGCGACTATGGCACGGCTGAAGCCGTGCCCCTTCGGGCTGCGCTATTCTTGAATCGATGCGCATTGTTGTCCTGCTTGTATTTCTTTCTACCGCTCTTGCCTCAGCGCAGCAGCTTGATCCCGACCGACTTTTCGGCAGCGCGATTGAGGCGCAACAGCGCGGCGACTACCCTACCGCGATTGAGGACTACCAAAAGCTGCTGAAGCTTCGTCCGAAGATGGTCGAGGCGCGGGTTAATCTCGGCGCCGCGCTGGCCCACACCGGACAGTTCGATGAGGCTATCGCACAGTATGAGCTGGCGCTTCCCGATGTCCCGAACAAGGACGAAGTGCGGATGAATATCGGGCTTGCTTACTACAAAAAGGGCGACCTTGCGGATGCAATCCGCGAATTCAAGATCGTCCAGAAGTCGCGGCCACTCGATCCGCAACTTGCGATCCTGCTTGGTGACAGCGAAGTGCGGTCGGGCAAGGGCGCGGATGCTGTGGCGATGCTCAGCCCGCTGGAAGCAGAAAATGAGGGGAATCCCGATTTCGAATATGTCATGGGCACGGCGTTGGTTGCCGCAGGCAATCGCCGCGATGGTGTGGCGCGGCTGCAGAAGGTAGCACAAACGACCAACAGCGCGGACGCATATTTTCTGGCCGGTTCCACCTATATGGACCTGAATGAGTTCGAACACGCTCGGAAAGACCTTGAAGCCGCGCTGAGCCTGAATCCCAAATTGCCCCGCATCAACACGATGGTGGGGATGGCGCGGGACAGGACCGGAGACTCAGTAGCGGCGGAGCCGGCATTTCGCGCGGCGCTGGCTATCGATCCCAATGATTTCGACGCGAACCTGTATCTCGGTGCAATCCTGCTGAAGCGTCGCGCTGTGGATGAGGCCAAACCTTATCTCGACAAGGCGGTGGCGCTGAATCCTTCGTCGACGATGGCGCGTTATGAAGAGGGAATGTGGGAGAGTAACTCGGGGCAATATGAGGCCGCGGCCAAAGCCCTCGAAGAGGTCGAGAAGGAGGACCCCAACTGGCTCGAACCGCATGTGGAGCTGGCAACGGTCTACTATCGGTTGCATCGTCCGCAAGATGGTGCAAAGGAGCGGGCGATCGTCGATAAGTTGACCGCAGAGCAGCAGACACAGATGCCGCGGAAGCAGTAGCTGCAGCGGCGATCCAAAGCTTAGTTTGGGAAGGGTTCTCCGGCCTTGACGATCCGGATCTGGTGGTCGCTGAACTGCATGAGCCCATTGGGCAGTGAAACCTTTGGCATGTGGCAGCTGACGCAGTTTGACTTGGCGACCGGGCAGACTTTGCCATGGGTTTCGCCGGGAGCGCTGGTGGGCAAAAGAGGCGCGTGGCAGGCGAGGCATTTTGGATCATAGTAGGCCGGGGAATCGCGCACTAGCTTCTTATGCGGATCGTGGCACGCGACGCAGCTGATCCTGGGATCGGCGCCGTCGAAGCATTTGCTGTTGGCGAGCCGATAGGGCTGGAAGCGAACGTCGGCCTGGCCGCGCCAGTGGCTGCGCACTGCCGTCTCCCAACTGCGATGACACTTTCCGCAGAAGTTCGATAGATCCTCGGAGGTGAGGTTTCCCAACTTCGGTGGCACTGTACTCATATCGCCTTTGAGCACGCCGGAAAAATGGGTGCTGGCGCCAACATGGCAATGTTCGCAGGTGACACCCGGCTTCGCGACGGCGAGGTTGACCTCGTGGTCGACGACGGCCCCGGTTGTGTGGCAGCCAAAGCAGACTTTTGCCTCTTCCTCACCGATGGGGCGGCCGACCGCCTCTTCCAGGTTTTTGGGGTGCCAGATGTCGTCGCCGGTGGTGATGTCCAGGCCGTTGATCGACGGATAGAAGCTTACCTGGCTTTCAAAGAGCTTGCCGTTGCGCTCGAGCACCCAGGTCTGCGCCTGCGAGCCAAGGGCCCAGAGGATGGGAATGGTGATGCTGTTCGTGGCATCGCTGACTATGTATCGGCTCTGGCCGTCGCGGGTTTCAACAGTGTAGGTGTATCCCGCGCTCTTGAAGGTCATCTTCGGGTGGTCCAGCAAGGTTGGGTTGTTGCCCGGCAATTCGGACGCGCGACCCATCTGGGTGTCAGGCTGGGTTGATGCCTGGTTGCTATGGCAGGTGGCGCAGGTAACGGCCGCGGGTTTCGCCTGCCCGACCGCGGCCATACAGCCGAAGATCGCGAGGGAGCAAACAGAAAGCAACCATCTGGGAGGAGGATTACGGCGTGGCACTTGGCGTGGCCCCTCCGCCGGAGAGTTCCAGGCATAGTTGACGTTCGCGGCGAGCGTCGTCCTTGCGCCCCAGCCTGGAGTAGGCCTTTGCCAAGGTCAAATGTGCTTCAAGGTTACCTGGTTCCAACTGTAAGACCTTTTCGAGGTGGGGAAGCGCTTCGGTGGTGTCTCCGGCTTCGACCAATGCCCTGCCCAGCACCAGTTGGCCCATGGGAAGGGTCGGGTCTTCGGCGACGGCCTTTTGTGCGACCGGCAAGGAATCGCCGTAGTTACCCTGAATTCCGTAGGCCCACGCCAGCATGGCATTGGCGACAGCGCTGTTGGGCGAGAGCGTGAGCTCCTGCTGAAACTGGGCTATGGCCGCATCGGGCTGGGTGGCGAAGAGCAGGTAACCGTATAAGTAGTGGACGTTGGGGACGGTCGGGTAGCGTGCGAAGAGTTCCTGAAAGGCCTGGCGTCCGCCGTTCATATCACCGCTCATGACTTTGGTGGCGGCGGTACCGGTCATTGCGATCAGTTCCGCCTGGGCGGGGTCGGCGTCCTGGGGAAAGACCGGGATCCGCAGGCCGGCGAGGCCGATGGCGGTGGTCAGTTCCGGGTTGGTCTTGCCCTGCTTGACGAAGTTGGTATATTTTACGATCGCCTCTTCGAAGCTGCCGAGCCTGGTTAATATGAGCGCTTCGTGATAGAGGAGTATCTCGGCGTTGCGTTGTTGCGCCGCGGCGCCGAGCGTGATTCCGTGCTGAATGTCGCCGAGCGACTCCTGAAACTGGCCGGTTTCGAACTCGCAGAGACCGCGCAGCGCCAGCGCCGCGCCGGCGTTCGGCTTGAGTTCGATGAAATGGGTGAGGGCATCGCGGGCGGGGGCGAACTGGTTGGCTCCATACTGCAGGACGCCAAGAAACCACCAGCCGTCGGGCCATTGCGGATTGATCTCGACTGCCTGGGCGTAAAGCCGCACCGCGGAGGCGGTATCGCCCTGGTCGCGCGCAGCCGTAGCGCTGGCGACGATCGCATCGAAGTTTCCAGCTGCCTGCTGAGCCGCTCCTGGGGCCGTCACGCCTAGCATTGCCGCCAGCACGACCGACTGGAGAAGGCGTTGACCGGGGTGCCGCGACCCGTGAATATTTGTCCAACGTGGAGCAGTCACAGTCCGCCAAAGTCTGTCGGAGGCTGGTCCGGTCGCCGGGAATTCAAGGTGTTTCATTGCGTTAACTATTTACCAAAGGGTTTCTCCGCTCGGGCGAGAAAACCCCAGCGGCCATCTCGACAATAACAAAGGCTGCGGGCAGATGTCCCAATCCTTGCGGGGAGGCTTTCGTTAGCTGATAAACGCCGAGAGACATACCGAATAAGCAGGCCATTCCAGTCCCAGAACGTTGAGCTTTCGAGTGACTTCATCGAATCCGATTTTGACGAGCTCTAAAAAAAATGTTGACAGCCGTATTCCCGTCAGCGTATCAACGATGCGGTACACCTGATAACGATATCAACCGCTACTAAATCGATCTATAACGGTTGATTGTTTACGGGCGAAAGTGGCGTTCACCCCAGGTAACCCAGGTAACTCTAAGGCAGAGAAAGACTTAAAGAAATCGTTCATCGCGGGGAAGCGGCGGAAATGCCTGTCCGGCGAGACGAGACCTGAACCGATTTCCGGCCGACATAACCCGCCGGAGTGCAAAACGGTTTTTTGTCAGAGCCTAGCGGCAATTTTAATCCGCAAGGCGCAGTTAATTTTTTGGGAGGCAATTTATGAAGCAATTCAGCAGAAGCCGCTGCAGGTTCACGTTTGCATACGTGGTTGCCGCGCTGCTTGGAGCCGTTCTCGCGCTCTCCACTGCCAGTTCCAGCGCACAACAACTTACCGGCACGATCAGCGGAACCGCCTACGACCAGTCCGGGGCAGTTGTTCCCAAAGCCAATGTGGTGCTCAAGAACGAGGCCAGCGGCGACGTGCGAACCTCAGTAACGGGAAATGACGGCCATTTCGCGATCACCGCCGTACAGCCGGGCACCTACACGATCACCATTTCCGCGCAGGGCTTCTCGAGCTGGCAGGAAAACGGCATCACGATGGCCACTGGCGATAGCCGTGACGTTCCGAATATCAAGCTGAACGTCGGCGGGAATTCCACCCAGGTCAACGTGATCGCCGGGGCCGACGCGATCGTGCCGACTGATACGGCCGAGATCAGCACTTCGATCAACACGCAGATGATCAACGACTTTCCGCTCCAGGGCCGCGACGCCGGCGAGTTGCTCAAGATCATGCCGGGCATGGCGCTCAACAATGGCAGCAGCCAGGGGTCCGGATTCAACGATAAGGTCGTAGGCACGAACAACGGCCCGGCGGGCGCGTATTCCTCTAACGGCACTCAACCTTATGGCACGCTGGCCTACATGCTCGACGGCGCCAATCTGGTCGATCCAGGCAACGACGGCACCCAGATCGCCAACATCAATCCGGACATGGTGTCCAACATCAAGGTCCTGATCTCGAACTACGGCGCGGAGTATGCCAAGGGTCCAGTCATTTTCCAGGCATTCAGCCGAAGTGGCGGAAGCCAGTTCCACGGCGAGGGCTACTTCTACACCCACAACGAGGCGCTCAATTCCGTCGATGCCTTCACGAACAGCCAAGGTCCGACCGCGATCAAGCTGGCCACCCAGAGCGCGAGCTACTACTACATGGGCGGCAACGTTGGCGGCCCGATCATCCTGCCGTTCACCAAGTTCAATCGCGACCGGAAGAAATTGTTCTTCTGGGCCGGTTATGAGTACATGAAGCAGCAGCCGGCGGGAACCCCGATCAACTTCAACACTCCCAACACCTGCCAGATTGGAGGCGATTTCAGCAACACGACTTGCTCTGTCGTTCCCGATGCGATCAGCACGTGGAGCAACTTCTACAGCCAGCTGACTCAAAACGTGCCCGCTGGCGGGACGGCCACGTCTCTTCCCACGTCTTCCTACGACCCGAATATCCTGGGAGTTCTGAAGCTCTATCCAAAACCGAATGAGACGCCCGCGGCGTCCAACGGCTATGACAACTTTAATTACGTTCCCGCGGAACCTCAGAACCGCTGGGAGGCCACCGGCAAAGTCGACTACGCGATCAGCGACAACGACAAGGTGACCGGCTCTTACACCTATCAAAGAGAAAACGACATCGCACCGATCTCCATCTGGTGGTCGGCGCCATGGACGCTGCCCTATCCCTCGCCAGCCGCTTCGAAGACCAACGCTTACGTGATCCTGACGAACTATACGCACGTCTTCAACCCGACCACGACCAATGAATTTGTCTTTACCTGGTCGCACTTTGTGAACCCATATGTGCTGTCCGATCCGGCCGCGGTCTCCCGTTCGACCAATGCTTTCAATGTCAACGGGCTCTTCGGCCACACCACCGCCCAGATTCCGGCATTTGAAGGACCCTGGGGGGGTGTTCTGGCGAACCTGGGTTCCAGCTATAGCTTCTCCAGCGGGTCTTTCGGGGGCAAGAAACAGGTTCCCGCATACTATGACAACTTCACCAAAATCGTCGGTGAGCACACTGTGAAGGCCGGATTTTACTGGGACAGCAGCCAAAATACGCAGAACAATACCTACCCGGATATGGGCATTTACAACTACGCCCAATACAGCCAATACTCGACCACGAACCTTGTCGCCGACGTCGAGCTAGGCCGCATCTCGCAATATCAGCAGCAAAACTATGCTCCGATCGTGGGCATAAGGTGGCACCAGTGGTCAATCTACGGACAGGACTCGTGGAAGGCGGCGAAGTCGCTGACCATTAACATTGGCCTGAGACTGGACCATATCGGCAACTGGTACGGCACCGACTTCCAGGTGTGGGACCCGGCAACTTACGTCAATAGCACCAGCGCGCCCAACAACACCGGACTGGCGTGGCATGCCAACAATGCGAGCATCCCGGACTCCGGCATGCCATCCCAGACCTTCCACCCCGCACCGCGGGTAGGGCTTGCCTACGATATCTTCGGCAATGGCAAGACGGTCTTTCGCGGGGGTTGGGGGGCCTACTACTACCAGGCGAGTACTGAAGTCTCCAACGCCGCGAGCGGCCCGCTGGGTTCCTTTGAATACGGTACGCCGACCGCGTCGGAAGGTTATGCCTCAATCTCGAGCTTCACTCCTCCTTCCAGCGTCGCGCAGAACGGTGGAAGCGTCTATGGGATGCAGATTGGAGATAAGCGCGTGCCCTTCACCTACAACTGGAACGCCACCGTCTCCCAGGCGCTCCCATGGCGCTCGGTCTTGGAGCTTTCGTACATTGGCAACAGGAGCGCAAATGAATGGGAGGATGGGACTAACAGCAACATCTACAACATTAACAATGTTCCTGTCGGCGGCTTGTTCCAGCCCGATCCGGTGACCCATCAGTACGTCTCCTCTTCGGCCCCGCCATGCTCAACAACGAACCCTGCCAATCAGAGTCTTTACTGCCAGGCAAACCCCGGAGCTTACACACCCAGTTACAACGCCAACGACTTCCGGCCTCTGGTCGCTTACCAGAATGTCTACCTGCTCACCCACACGCCGTATTCGAACTACAACGGGTTCCAGGCGTCATATCAGAAGCAGTCGGGTCCCGTCACTTTCATCGCGAACTACACCTTTGGCAAGGTGCTGGGCATCCGCGACGGCGGCTCCAACAACGGCAACGGCAACGGTACCGGGGTCGACCCGTTCGTAATTCGGAATAACTATGGTCCTCTGGCTTACGACCATACCAACATCCTGAACTTCACCTACAACTGGAGGATGCCTAACTTTATTCATTCAGAAGACAATGCGGGAATGAAGGTCCTCGGCGGCGCGGTGAACGGCTGGATAATCTCCGGCTATACGGCTTTCCAGAGCGGAGCGCCGCTTCAACCGACTGAAAACGGCGCCTTCAATGTGACTTATGCCAGCGGCCTGACGGTTCCGACGGTCGCGCACCCCGACCTGCCGGATAACAGCATCAAGCTTCCAAATGGACTCGTGGCTACCTCGATCAACGGATCGAGCTACTTCGGGAGCAGCGCCTACACCCAGCCTCCGGTGCCAGCGCTCGTTTGCAATCCGTTGAAAGGGCTTCGTCAGGTCAAAACCGAAGCCGGAAGTCAGGGGATGCGTTTCAACCCGGCCTGCTTCACCGTCCCGGCCGTCGGCACGCAGGGACCGGAGGTGCTGCCCTACATGAGACAACCTAACTACTGGGACAGCGATCTGGGAATTTATAAGAATTTCCATATCACCGAAAGCCAGTACCTTCAGTTCCGGGCCTCGGCGACCAACTGGCTCAACCATCCGCTGGGACAGTTTGGCCTGGCCAACAACAGCGATATTTCCCTCAACTTCCAACAGAGCACTCCCGCCACGTGCACCAGCTGCGCCGGACTCAACGTGACCTCGAGTGCGGCGTCGAACCAGAACAGCTCGACCACCGGCGCTCCGGCGTTCAAAACCGGGTCCCGTTTTGTAACTCTCGCGCTGAAGTACTATTTCTAGCGTCCGAGACTACAGTAGTATTAGCCCAAGGGGCGGCGTTCGCGCCGCCCCTTTGTTTTGTGACTATGCATTTCTTACAACGAGTCCTCAAGCCAGTCGGCATCCTGCTTCTGCTGGCCGCCGGCGCCGGCGCTCAGCAAACGGCACTCCCGGCGGCAAAAGAATCGCCCATTCGTTTCGAACTTCAGAAGATACCGTTCCGTCTCGAAAATGACGAAACCCCAGGGAAGAACGCGCCTGAGGCGATGGGAGGCGGTGTCGCCGTCTTCGACTATAACGACGACGGGCGTCCGGACATCTTCTTCACCAACGGCGCCAACATCGCGACGCTCAAGAAGGATTCGCCCAAGTACCGCAATCGGCTCTTTCGCAACGATGGCAAGGGCGTCTACACCGATGTGACGGACGCAGCAGGTCTTGCCGGCACGGGTTACGACATCGGTGTCGCGGTGGGAGACTATGACAACGACGGCCACCCGGATCTGTTCGTAGCCGGTGTCTACAAGAACACGCTCTATCACAACAATGGCGATGGGACCTTTACCGACGTCACTGCCAAGGCGGGTCTGGACCGGTCGAACGATCCAGAGTTCGGCCCGCTGTGGTCGATCACTGCCGCCTGGGTTGACGTGAATAACGATGGGCTGCTCGATCTGTTCATCGTGAACTACATGCAGTGGAAATATTCGGACCAACCGTTGTGCTCCTACCGCGGCGTGGCCGACTACTGTCATCCGAAGTTCTACAAACCGCAGCCTAACCAGCTCTTTCTCAATAATGGCGACGGCACGTTTCGCGATGTGTCGACGGAGTGGGGGATTCGCCAGCATCCGGGAAAGGGCATGGGGGTGGGCATGGCGGATTACGATCTTGACGGCCGTCCCGATCTCTTCGTGACCAACGACGCCTCGTATAATTCGCTCTTTCACAATATGGGAAACAAGTTCGAAGAGGTCGCGTTTGAGACGGGCGTCGCGCTGCCGGAGGATGGCAACTTCATCTCCGGGATGGGGCTGGATTTCCGCGACTATAACAATGACGGCTATCCGGACATCGTCTATGTGGCGCTGAACAACCAGACGTTCCCGCTGCTGCAAAATACCGGCAAGGGAGACTTTCGCGAGGTGACGACGCCGAGCGGGATGCGCGAGGAATCGCTCCGCATGGCCGGATACGGCGCGGCGTTCTACGACTTCGATAACGATGGATGGAAGGACATCTTCGTGACCCGCGGCCATGTGGAATCGATGCCGCTTCCGGGCGCGGAGATCGATGAGTTCAACACTGTTTTTCGTAATTTAAGGAGTAGCGGAAAGTGGGTTGCGCTGACGGAGGCAGCCGGGCTGGACGCTGTGCCTGCGGCACGCCATCGTGGCTGCGCCTTTGGCGATCTGGATGGCGACGGGCGGGTCGATGTGGTGGCCACCGCGCTCAGCGCCGACGCGGAGATCTGGATGAACCGCAGCCCGAATTCCGGGCACTGGCTGGACATAGCGCTGCGCGGTACCAAGAGCAACCGTGACGGCATCGGGGCGCGCATCAAGGTGGTGACCAAGAGCGGCGCCCAGTACAACCATATGACTACCAGCGTTTGTTACGCGTCGTCGAGCGATGGCCCGGTCCATTTTGGGCTCGGCGCGGATACGCGGGCAGAGTCGGTCGAGATTCACTGGCCGTCGGGCAAGGTGCAGACCTTGCAGGAAGTCGCCGCCGACCAGGTGCTGAAGGTTGTGGAACCGACTCATTGAGTTCCCGAAAACAGGCCCTAGTCAATGCGAATGTCGCGGCTTTCGTGACTGTCCAAAATGGATTTCAAGCAGTCTCAACATTTGAAGCAATCTCAACACGAGTGTGGGCCGGAGAGCCCAAACTGATGTACCCTTACATCGTCTCTGCGGGTTCGTAACTTCGCGGTCTCAGGGAGGTTTCCGTGCGTCAGCGCAGCTTCTCTTCATTGCTTTCAGTGACTCTTCTCGGTTGCTTCGCGACCGCTGCTCCACACGCCATAGCTCAAACTGCGGTTCCCGATGCGAATGGCCGCCTGGTTTTCAAAGCGAACGCACGGATCGTAGTGCTCGACGTGGTGGTTACGGGACGCGACGGCAAGCCTGTACAGGGGCTGCATAAGGAAGACTTCTCGATCGCGGAAGACGGGAGGCCGCAGCAGATTACGTCTTTTGAGGAGCATAGCGCCGGGCAGACAATGCCAGCGGCGTTGCCCGATCTGCCTCCTAATATCTTCACGAACATTCCGCGGCTGAAGCCGGTCGATTCGGTGACGGTGCTGTTGTTCGACTCGTTGAACACTCCGATTGCGGACCAAAGCTTCGTCCGGCAGCAGATGATGAAGTTCCTGAAGACCGTGCAGCCCGGCAGGCGGATCGCGATCTTCACGCTGGGAACGCGTCTGCGCTTCGTCGAGGGGTTCACTGACGACCCGGCAGTTCTGGCTGCTGCGCTGGACAATTCGCAAAACGGGTCGAGCCCTCGGACTTCACCGCTGCTCTTGTCGAGCAGCGAGAACGACGCGAACCAACAGTCGGTGGGAGTGCTTTATAACAACTTCGCGGCAAATCCATCTGCGGTGAACCTGCTCTCGCTGCAGTCAGTGCAACAATTTCAGGCCGAGCAGGCGACGTTCAAGGTTGACGAGCGAGTGCACCTGACGCTCGAGGCGCTGGAGGAGCTTTCCCGGTATCTGGCCGGCATTCCGGGGCGCAAGAATGTGGTCTGGTTCTCGGGAGGGTTTCCGCTGAATCTATTTCCTAATACCGACCTGCAAGACTCTTTTGTCACCGGGCGCAAATATGAAAGGCAGGTGCAAAGGATGGATGCGCTGCTGAGCTCCGCGCAAGTGGCGATCTATCCAGTTGACTCCGGCGGCAACTCGCCTGATTCGCTATATAACTCCGAACAAGCCTTCTATGGCAAGGTCAACATGCAGGAGGCGGAGGAGGCAGTGATTACGCACCCCAGCCAGCCCCAATCACAGTCGCAAGCCGAGCAGGCGTTAAACGGTGAGACTGACAGCCTGCAAAAGGACTCGGTGCAACGCAATGCAGACCATACCACGATGGACGTCATCGCCCACGACACCGGCGGCGAGGCGTTCTATAACAACAATGGACTGGAGGGCGCGGTATCCAAGGTGATCGATCATGGATCTCGTTTCTACACCGTCACCTATACGCCGACCAATCCCTCCAATGACGGACTCTACCGGAAGATCGCGGTGAAAGTGACACCGCCCAACTCCGATGGAGGATACAAGCTTGATTACCGGCGCGGCTATTTTGCTGCCGATGCAAAGACGGTTGAAGCCGCAGAGATCAAGGCTGGCGACGATCCGCTGCATCCCTTCATGGGGCCGGGAATGCCGGTGTCTACACAAATTCTTTTCGCCCTGCGGGTGAAAGCCGGGCCGGTGCCAACGATCCTGGATCCGACGCCAGAGTTGGAGCAGCATTCGGCCCCGACCTTCTCCGCGTCGGGTAAAGTCCAGATGGCGACCCATACCGATGTGGTTCCGGGCTATCAAAACAGCACGCTCGCTCATGCCGGCGATAACCCCAAGCTGAAGGGGAAGCTGAGCCGCTACAGCGTGGATTTCGTAATCGCCGCGAACGGCCTGCAACTCGTCCCAGGCGCCAATGGCACCCGGCGTGGGTCGATTGAGTCCACCCTGGTCGCCTATGACCGCGAAGGAAGGCCGGTCAACTGGCTGGTGCGCCAGATCGACCTGAGCATGGATGCGGCGCAGTATGCAAGAGTCCAGCAAAATGGCGTGAACTTCCGCCTCGAGATCGATGTACCAAAAGACGCGATAACGTTGCGAAGCGGCATCTACGATCTCGGGTCGAGCTTGACGGGAACGCTGGAAGTGCCGCTCACCAGTGTGCTGGTGGGGCAAGCGCCGGGGCTGAAAGCGCGATAGCCATCGCGGCGCTCCCTGGCATGATCCATTGCTTTGCCGCTTGATAGCCGCCTATTTCTTAGTCTTCTTTGGTTTGGGAATCGAGTATCCATGACGGGCCTGTATTTCGAGGCCAGGTTGATTCACTTTCACCTTCAGGCGATGGTAGGAGCCGTCGGGCTTGAGGTTGTCGGGTGAGATATCGATCAGGTACAAGTGCTCCGGCGGGGCCGTCAGTTCTCGTAGGCCGGTATCAAGGTCGTTGCTGTTATGGAAGAAGGTGCCTCCGGTGCCGTCGGCGAGCTCCGATAAGGGGTTCTCGTCGGCTTCGAGGGTGCGGCGGCGGATTTCCGTTTGATACAGCGGGTCTCTGCTGTCGTCTTCACTGGCGGTCATCGACGTCGTATATAAACCTCGGGCATCGAGGGTGCTGATGATGACGTTGGCGCTTGCGGCGATATCGATGATCTGCGATTCGAAGGAGAGAGTGTCGGATTCGACCGATAGGAAGCCGGGCGAAACCAGGACCAACGTGGCTTGTCCCGGCAGACCGGCCATGGCGCGAACCAGAGTACGGATCACGGCATAGGTCGCCTGCACATCCTGATGGCCGACCATCACCACCTGCCTCGCGGCCGAGTCCGCTAGCCTCTCAGCGGTATCGATGTCGCGCTGCTTGTCCATCCCCGGGTTGCAATTGAAGACTTGCCGCACGGCCTCGGCGAGCGCTCCGCTGTCGTGCTTATCCTCGATGAGGTCAGCCTGATAGTACTGGATGTAAGGGCAATCGGAGCTGACGGTGTGGTAAAGGCCGTTCAGTTTCAGGCCCTTGATCGCTTCTTGCAGCTTGGCGACGATCTTGGGTGATGCCGGTATTAGTTTTGCCGGAGATCGAGACGACGGCAGCGTAGTCCGACTCGCCGAGAGACTCGGCGACTGCCTTCTCCCCGGCTTTCTGGACGTGTACCAGGTCTTCCGTTTCGAGGTGCATGTCGTCGAAGAGAAAGACGACAAAACGCGGCCGGGTTGGTTGCGCGGGGGTCTCGGACTGGGGCGCTGTCAACCCATTGCCGCCAGCGGCTTTAGCTGGCTGCGGTTGCCGGTTTTCGATCATGAACCCCGTGATTGGTTCGGGCTTGCCGTTGTCGAAGATCTGAAAGTCTTCTCTCTTGAGATTGCCGACTGCGCGACCCTGCTTATCGCGGACGACGACCGGAACCATCACCCGATTGACGTTGACGGTGATCGTGGGCGGCGCTGCCGGAGGGACCGGCGATTGTTGCGTGTATGCGAGGAGGCCGGAAGCTACGCAACAGATCAAAGCAATGGCCACGCTCCGCGGTCTGCCCGAGTTCATCCGGAAACTCCTTCTCGACCAGAAGACAAGTCTATTCCTGATCGTAGTTAGCCGGTGAGAGCGAGGGCCGGTTCAACTTCCGGATGGTCGCTATCCAAGATCGGAAACGCCTCGACGACAGAGGTGTGCAGAGCCTCGGAGCAGTTGCGAGACGTTTTCGATTTGGGGACAAGAAGGAAGCCGCAGGCGTTTGCCGCGGTCGCGGTGATCGGAGCGGGGATTATGGGTATTGAATGTCGTTTTCTGGTTGAGTGAATGCGTCCGGGAAGTGTGATCGTCGCCGATGGCGTTGGCAAGTGATGAGTTGGCGGATGCGTGGTCTGCGATCGAGCGGTTGGGAGATACCGTTGATGGAGTTTTTTGAGCCTTGTGTGGTGCAGCGGACAGACGGGTGCGAAGACGTGCGAGGAGCAAGCCTGCGGAGCGGACTGGCGGCAGCGTTCATGAGGAATCGAAGGCAGCCAGATAGAGCTGGGCAGCGGTGAAGCGTTGAACAACGCGCATGGCCTGGCCGCAGCGGGGACAGTGCCAGAGGTCTGAGTCCGGCAGCGGGGGTCGAGGCAGATCTTCGTGGCCCTGGTCGGCGAGCAGGGCGCGGGCCAGAGGCAGCAGTTGTTTGCGGAAGCGGTTGGAGAGCAGGCCGTAGTGACGGATGCGCACGAAGCCTCTGGGCAGAACATGGAGGAAGAAGCGGCGCAGGAACTCCTGGGCATCGAGGGTCATGATGCGCTGCTTGTTGCCGTGGGCGTAATCCCGCCAGAGGAAGCTGACGCGCTCACCGTCGAAGGCGGTGAGGCGGTGGTTGGAGATGGCCATGCGATGGGTATAGCGGCCGAGATAACGCAGGACATGAGTAGGGCCGCCGAAGGGAGGGCGGGCATCAACGTACCAGTTCTTGTCGCCCAGCTTCTCCATCAGTTCCTCGAACCATACCGGGTCGCTGAAGTCGTGGGCCGGACCTCGGCAATCGAGCAGGCCTTTGCGATAGAGCTGGCGCAGGCCAGCGAGGAATTTCTCGCGGAAGACGGTGCTCAGGACGGGAACGGGCAGCAGGAACAGCGGATGGCTGGTCGGGATCCAGCGCCGATGGTCGGCTGACAGACCGCCGGCGGGAACGACGCAGTGGATGTGGTAATGACCGAGCAGGTTGGAGCTCCACGTGTGCAGGATGGAGAGAAAGCCGATGTGGGCGCCGAGCCGTTGGGGAGCGGCGGCCACATCGAGTAGGGTCCTGGAGCTGGCCTCGAACAGCAGGTCAAGGAATGGCCTGGGAGAAGTGAGCGCCAGCGGGTTGAGTTCGTGAGGCAGGGTAAAAACGACATGGAAGTAGTTGGTGTTGAGCAGGTCGCGCTGCTGCGCTTCGAGCCATCGCCTGCGGACCTGGGCCTGGCACTTCGGGCAGCATCGCGAGCGGCATGAGTTATAGGAGACAGGCGCCTCGTACTGGCAGTGAACACACTTATCCTTATGTCCGCCGAGAGCTGCGGTACGGCAACGCAGCACAGCCCGATAAGCCTTCAGCTGCTGATAGCTGAGACTGGACTGATAGCGTTCCAGAAACTGCCTTCCCCTGCGACGGACGATGTCGGCCACCTCGATGGCCGGCCTCGTCATGGCTGGAGCGGACGATGATAGAAGCGGCGGGTCTCGTCGACACTGGCGAGCTTCAGATCTTCGATCGGGTTCGCGATCTGCTGCAGGTGTTGCCGCGACAGATGCAGGTACCTCGCTGTCACCTCCAGATCTTCATGACCGAGCAGAAGCTGGATGGCGCGCAGGTCCGTGCCCGCTTCGAGCAGATGGGTCGCCCAGCTGTGGCGAATCAAATGGGGCGTGACCCTCTTGCGGATACCTGCCCGTTTTGCGGCTTCGGTGCAGCTTCGCCACACAATCTTGTCGCTGATCGGCCGTTCGCAGTCGCGATGACAGCGTGAGGGGAACAGATAAGTGCGCGGCTTGAGCCAGCGCCAGTGAGCACGCAGGGTCTCCAGCAGCGCCGGGCTGAGCGGCAGATCACGATCCTTGCCGCCCTTGCCGTTGACCACGTGAATGACCATGCGCTGGCTGTCGATGTCGGCAAGCTTCAGCCGCGCAACCTCAGCGCGGCGCATGCCGGTGCCATAGAGAATCATCAGCAGCGTACGTTCGAACAGGGTACTGCTGGCATTGATCAGACGTGTGACTTCTTCCTGGCTGAGAATGTTGGGCAGCTTTCTGCGCACCCGGGGAAAGGGCAGGAACTCGCGGAACTCATGCCGATGCAGCGTGCGCACAAAGAAGAAGCGCAGCGCGGTCACGTGGTTCTCGACCGAGGCCGGGTCCAGCTTCCGTACCCTGAGCAAGTACGCCTGATAGCTGCGAAGATGACCGGGCCCGAGCTTGTCGGGTGCCTTGCCGAAATGCTGTGCGAACCGCTCGACGAAACGCAGATAGCGCCGCGTCGTGCCTTCTGAATAGTTGCGACGCTGGAGCTCCTCCAGCGTCATTTTGCGAAGACGAGTCACAGTGGGATACCTCCTGTGACTCACACCCTATCCCCACCGCAAACCTGCTCGGCAGTCACTGCTGCAGCGGCCGCGGCGCCTGCGGCTTCGTTCTCGTCGGCAACTCGGGAGTTGCACCAGCGACGAGCTGAGTCCGAGCATAGAGTTTCGTAACAGTCTCGGATGCCTCTCGGCAGGGAATCTTAATACCGGTTTTCCACGCTGCTGAAGATTTCGAGCCGATTAAAGCGGCGCGAATATTATGGAAACGCGGGAAATTCACGATAACCTAACATGAATAGCGCAGCGCTGTGGTTTCTCAAGGAGTACCTCGCCTCGGAAATGAGCACTAACCTTTCGCATTTTTCGCATCATTTATCCCATGGGGCCCAGGCGATCCTGGACACCCCCTTTCCTGCCGAGTTTGCCGCGGGCGCGCATAGCGCAGTGGAGACTTGTCTGCGCATTCAGCCGGAGGAGAAAGTTACGCTGATCACCGACCAGGCGACGGCGCAGATCGCCGGATCGCTGGCCGCGGAGTTGACCGCCAAGGGTTGCCGATGGGATGGGTTTATCCTCGAAGATCTGGCGCCGCGTCCGCTGGTGGATATGCCTGATGCGGTGCTGCAGGACATGGAGACCTCGGACATCAGCATCTTTGCGGTGACGGTGCAGCGTAATGAGCTGCATTCGCGGATGCAGATGACGAGCGTGGTCAACCGGCGGCGGATGCGGCATGCGCACATGGTGAACATTACTCCGCAGATTATGTGCGAGGGGATGCGTGCGGACTTTTACCAGGTTGATCGGCTGAGCCAGAAGCTGATGGAGATCGTGCGCCCCGCGAATTACGTGCGGGCGACGACGGCGGCGGGGACCGACATCCGCGCGGAGTTGAACCACGATTACAAGTGGATCAAGACTTCGGGAATTATCTCTCGCGACAAGTGGGGCAATCTTCCGGGCGGCGAGATATTTACTACTCCCGGCGAAGTGAATGGAACTTATGTTGTCGATGGCGTGGTTGGCGATTATTTATGCGCGCATTATGGGCTGCTGGATAAGAATCCGGTGACGATTCATATCAAGGAAAACCGGATCACCGATTGCCACTCGGAGAACAGCGCGCTGCGGGATGAGTTCTGGGCGTATACGCATACCGACGAGAATTCGGACCGGGTGGGTGAGTTTGCGATCGGGACCAACCTTGGCATCGCGCGGGTGATCGGCAACATTCTGCAGGACGAGAAATTTCCGGGCATCCACATTGCTTTTGGCAATCCATATGGAGAACACACCGGCGCGCCTTGGACTTCGTCAACGCATATCGATGTGGTCGGACTGCGCTTCAACATCTGGGTCGGCGGCCCGAATGGGGAAGAGCAGATCATGCGCGAGGGGCGCTTTTTGATCGAGCCTTAATCCTTTCTGCATTTCTCTAGCGCAAAAGCAGAGTTACTGTAAGGTATCCGAAATTCGTTATGTAGGCTTTTTCCTGGGGGAAAAAGCCTGCGGAAGCTGTGGTTCCACATTACACTTACTCTGCTTTTGCTCTCCGCGCATGATGAAGAATCCCATGAAAACAATTGCCAGTCGTGTGGTCTATCAGAACCGCTGGATGACGGTCCGGGAAGACGAGATCGAGCGGCTGGACGGCTCGCGGGGGATTTATTCCTTTATCGAGAAGCCGACGGCGGCGATCATTATTCCGTTAGATGGCACTCCCGAAGATGGCCATCTCTATCTCATCGAGCAGCTTCGATATCCGATCGGGCGGCGGTTTCTGGAGTTTCCTGGCGGCGCGTGGGAAGATCGACCCGATGCCAATCCAGCCGATGTAGCGCGAGGCGAGTTGCAGGAAGAGACTGGGCTGGTTCCGGGACGGATGGACTATGTTGGGTTCCTCTACTTTGCTTATGGGATGAGCAACCAGGGCTTTCATCTTTATTGCGCGACCGAGCTGGTGCAGGGAGAGGCAACTCCGGAGGCCACTGAGCAGGACCTGGTGCTGCATCGGGTGAGCGTGCGGGAGTTTGAAGATATGTGTCGCGATGGGGTGATCCTGGACTCGGCGACGGTGTCGTCGTGGGCTTTGCTGAAGGCGCGGTGGAGTCTGCTGTGAGCGGGTGGGTAAAGTTCGGCTAGGATTACTGATGGGTGATCCGATGCGAGTTGAGACTGCTCCATATGATCCGGCGGAATATTTGACGGATGAAGAGAGCATCACTGAATACCTGCTCCTATCGCGAGAGGGGGACGACCCTCACGTGATCGCGAAGGCTCTGGAAACCGCGGAGCGCGCGAGACGGCTTAACGAATCTACAGTTCAAGAAACGATCAAGCGCCTATGACAGAGACCATTTCACCTTCTGCCGGTCTGGTTGAATCTTCCTCGTCTACCCAACCGCACAAGGTTGCCATCCTCGGCTTCGGTACGGTGGGTAGTTCGGTGGCGCGGATTCTTTGCGACTTGCAGCCGGGCGCGCTTCAGCTAACTCATATCTTCAACCGAAGCGTCGCGCGGAAACGCGTGGACTGGATCTCTTGCCCGGTTGAGTGGTCTGAGGACGCCGATCGAGTGCTGGCTTCCGATGCCGACATTATTGTGGAGCTGGCGGGTGGGCTCGATCCTGCGGGGAAATGGGTTCGCGCGGCGCTCGAAGCAGGGAAGTCCGTCGTCACCGCGAACAAGAAGCTGATCGCCGCTCACGGCGTCGAGTTGGAAGCGCTGGCGAGGAGCCGCGGTTGCCAATTGCTGTATGGGGCGGCTGTGGCGGGCGGCGTTCCGGTGATTCCGGGTTTGCAGCAGGGTTTGGCGGGCGACCACTGTCATCGCATTGAAGGAATTCTGAACGGGACCTGCAATTTTATTCTGAGCAAGATGGAGGCGGGGGCGGAGTTTGCCGAGGCGCTTCGCGAGGCGCAGATGCTGGGTTATGCGGAGGCCGATCCGACCGAGGATGTGGCCGGGTACGACGCGCGGGCGAAGCTGACGATTCTGAGCCGCATCGCGCTGGGGGCGCAGATCGATCCTGAGGATATTTCCGCCGGGTCGATTGTGCCTATAGCGGCGATTGACTTTGCTTATGCGCATGAGTTGAAGTGCACGATCCGGCAGATTTCGCGGGCGCAACTGGTTCCTGACTCTTCGGGTGATTTGCAGGTTCAGGCGGTAGTGGGACCGATGCTGGTTCCGCAGGCCTCGCCCTTTGCCTGGTCTCGGGGAACGGAGAACATGGTGCTGGTGAGCGGCAAATATGGCGGAGACACGGTGTTTTCCGGGCATGGAGCCGGAGGGCATCCTACGGCGGTTGCGGTGGTTTCCGATCTGCTGGCCATCGCCCATGGGTCGAAGGCGCCGAGTATCGCGAGCCGTAAGGCGACGGTGAGCGGCGATCTGCTGCTGCGGCATTACATTCGCTTTATCGTTAAAGACCGGCCGGGTATTGTGGCGGAGATTGCCGGAGGCTTAGCGCGGCAGAGAATCAACATTGGCGCGCTGTTGCAGCGGCCCGGCTTTCCTGAAGACCGGCTGCCGTTTGTGGTGACGGTCGAGCCCTGCGCGACCTCGGCGCTTAAAAGGGCGCTGGAAGAGATTGGCAAGATGGATTGTTTGATCGAGCCTCCGGTGGAGTTGCAGATTCTAGAGCCGGAGACGAGTGGGGGATAGGCTATCGTTTTCCCTTCAGCTTATCGTTCCTGTTACCTTTCATTTCCCCTTTTCGTTTGCATCGGTGATCAGCACCACATCCGAGCTGGACTTGAGCCGCAGCACCGCCAGCTGTTTGCCGGAAGGCGACCAGCCAAAGTCGCGGATGCTTTCTTGCACCGGGTCGATCATCGGGTGCGGGGCCGATCCGTCCAGTGGATGATAAAGCAGCGTCCGGCCTCCGCTACGGAGAACGCCCTGGACAATCGCCCGGCTGTCGGGCGAAAAGCGATCAGGGGTGTTGATGTCGCTGACATCCTGAGGGACGTCGGAAAGAGTCCGGCCAGTGGCCAGGTCAAATATCTTCCAGTGAGCTCCCGTCAAAACAGAGATGCTGCAGTTGGCCAGCCTCCCGTCCTCGGAAACGCGGAAAGAGCCAGTTACCTCCGGTGGGAGCACCTGTCGCGGCGTTCCCCCTGCCAGTGGGACCACCCATAGTGAGGCTGCGTACACTCCACTGCCTGCAACGCTGTAGTAAACCTGTCCGCTGTCGGCGGAGCATTGCGGCCCCCGTGCGATTCCGCTGCTGGTCAGCTGAACGATATTTCCTCCGTCCGCGTCCATGCGGAAGACGCGCGCCTCCGCCGCTCCCTTGGGGAAACCGGTAAACAGGATGTGGCCGTCCGGGCATCTGGAGATGTTGCCCGCGAGGTCGATATCTCCAGCGTCGAAGTTTTGCGTGTTGCCGGTTGTTCGATCCATTGACCCGATCGCGATGCGGGGCACGCTGAAGAGCAGGCGGTCTTCGTTCGCCCAGACGATGTGGGCCGGGGTGATCCGCAACGGCGTGATAGAAAGCGGTGTTCCCCCCTCGGGCTTGTAGTAAGCGATGCTCGAAGCGGTCTCGGTGAGCACAGTAGCCAGCGTGTGGCCGTCGGCGGAGAGCGCCAACTGGCTGTAGGAGTTGACGTCGTTGGTCACCGGATGGAATTCGCCGGAAGGCACGGTGATCATCCCAATCTGCGCGTGGTCGGTGTGCGGCTTCAGGTAAAAAAACAGCAGGTGGGCGCCGTCGGGCGTCCACACCACATTCGTCTCCCCGGAACCCGAATTCAGAAAACGGTTATCTGCCGGCGCGGCGATCGTGGTCACCTTCTTCGTGGAGAGGTCGAAGATCTGGAGCGCATACTTCGCCGCCGCCCCGACGGTACCGATCCAGGCGAGCCGGCCACCGTCGGGCGACCATACTGGCGGACCGGCCTCTTGCTGGGTCGCGTAAACCAGCTGGTTGTTGCTTCCGTCCTTATCGGCGATATGAATTTCGGAGAACTGGTCTTTGCGTTCCGGGGTCCATTTGGTATAGGCGAAGCGGTTGCCGTCCGGCGAAAAACTGATGACGCTGTCGATGTCTACGATCAACTGTTTGGGCGTACCGCCAAAGACCGGCATAGCGTACAGCGCGCGCAACGAGTCGTTTTCCGGCGTTCCCCGCGTGAAGTAGAGATAATTGCCATCCGGCGAGAAGGCAAGCCCGAGGTAATCGTTCCCGAAAGCGCCCTGAATCTGGGTATCCGTATTGGTCGCGGTGTTCCTCACCCAGAGTGTTCGCTGCCCGCCGTCGTTCTTCACCTCGGCCAGAAAGCGCCCATCGCCGGAGAGCGCAATGCGTTCGATCGTTCCGGCATTGGTGACCTGGCTGATGGAAACGTCGGCGAAGGGCCGAGGCCGTAGCCAGAAGCGCCACGCGGCGAATCCAGCCGCAGCCAAAACCACCAGCGCCGCTACGGCAAAAATCGGCCAACGCGATTTCCCACGCGGTTGCGCGGCAGCCACGCCAGCCGCGCTCGCGAATCCCGACGCCTGGCTTGCCGATGACGTTCCCGAAGAACTTCCGCCCGGCAAAGGCGTGACCGGTCGGCCCGTCCCCGAGCTCGGGATTGGCGAAGGGTGCGGGGAGGAGGAGGTTCCGGACGAGGGAGTTGAGAACGGAGCCGGCGAGGGCCCCGGCACAGACGTAGACGGCTGCGGGAAGGAAGCACTGCCCGAGCTGCTCTTGCGCTGCAGCCGCTTCAGGTCTCCGCGAAGCTCGGCAGCGGCCTGGCAGCGAAGCTCGCGGTCCTTCTCCAGAGTCTTGTTGAGCATGTCTTCAAACTCGACCGGCAGTTGCGCGTTCAGAGAAACCGGAGCGACCGGCGGATGGTTCAAAATGCGATCGAAGACCACCGCAGTGCTGGCGCCAGTAAACGGGTGCCGTCCGGTGGCCATCTCGTAGAGCACCACGCCCAGCGAAAAGAGATCGCTGCGCGCATCCAGCAGCTCCGCGCGCGCCTGCTCCGGCGACATATAGGCGACCGTGCCGACCGACGACCCGGAGCTGGTGAGCGGGTTCGCTGCGGTCGGAGTGTCGGGATCTACGCCCCCACTGGAATCACTTGTGGCGCCCTCCAGCTTCGCCAGGCCGAAATCCACCAGCTTCGCCTGCCCCGAGTTAGTCACGAAGATATTCGCCGGCTTGATATCGCGATGCAGAATGCCTTTACGGTGCGCGGCGTCGAGAGCATCGGCCAATTGCACGCCCATCTCCAGCAATTTTGGATACGGCATGGCATAGCCGCGATAGAGCTTCTCGAGACTGTTGCCCTCCAGCAGCTCCATTACGATGAACGGCGTCTCCGCCGCCTCGTTCAGCTCATGGATCGTGCAGATGCCGGGATGGTTGAGCGAAGAAGCGGCACGCGCCTCGCGCCAGAACCGTTCCAGAGCGGCGCTGCTGTCGCGGCTGGCTTCGGTAAGCAACTTGATGGCGACGTGCCGGCCAAGCTTCTGGTCGACCGCCTCATAGACGACGCCCATGCCGCCCTGACCAAGGCGGCGGACGATTTTGTAATGACCAAGGAGACTACCGGAAGACAGTTCTTGCACTCACCAATCTTGCACTTCGCAACTGAATGCAGCAAGAGATTCTTTTGAGAGCACCTGGATCAAACGCGGAGTTAGCAAGCGTCCTTTATCGACGCGACCTGTCATTTCGCCGCGCCTGGGCGGTCGATTCTCTGACGATCAATTGTGGTTCAAAGACAATCTCGGGATCGAAATCCTCGGCAGGGCGCGCTATGCGCTCGAGAAGGATGCGCGCACCGGCGCGGCCCATCTCTTCGAGCGGCTGGCGCACGGTGGTGATGCTAGGGGTGTGGTACGTCGCGCCGAGGATGTCGTCGAAGCCGATCACCGAGACATCTTCAGGAACGGAGAGTCCGGCGTCCTTTAAGGCGCGCATGGCGCCGATTGCGGCAATGTCGTTGAAGCAGAAGACGGCGGTGAAGTCCCTGGTGCGGGCGAGCAGTTCCTTGACGGGCTGGTAGCCGGACTCGGGCGAGCCGCTATAGGCAGGAAGGTCCATGAGCAGCTCGGGGCCGGCTTCGATGCCATATCGCCGGGACACTTCGAGGATGGCAGACCAGCGATATTCAGAGTCGGGGATGATCTCGGGGCCTTTCATCATGGCGATGCGGGTATGGCCAAGTTCGCGCAGATGGGAGAGAGCGAGTTCGGCGGCCAGGGTGTGGTCGAGGACCAGGTTGCTGACTCCCGCGGTCCGGGCATGGCCGGAGATGGCCACGACCGGCAAGGGGCTCATGAAGTCGGCCTGGGTATTCAGGAGCAGGAATCCGTCAACCGCGCGCTCGATCATCCGGCGGGGATATTCGCGGATCAGCTCGGGGTCCCAATAGTGGCTGGCGGTGAAATAGAAATAATGAGCTTCGATCAGCGCCGCCTGGACGCCGTTCATGACCACGGTGAAATAGCCTTCGCTGAGGTCGGGAGCGAGCACGGCGATGGACATGCTGCGGCTCTGGCGCAGGGAGCGGGCAAAGTAGTTTGGCCGGTAATTAAATTTCCGGGCGGCCTCGAAGACCCGCTCGCGGGTCTGGGCGGGAATCGACCTCGCCGCGGGCGAGTCATTGAGCACCAGCGAGATGGTAGTCTGAGAAAGTTCGAGCAGGGAGGCTAACGTCTTCAGATTGACGCGCTCGCCGCCGGGCTCCGAGTCTGTTTGCCGTTTCCCCATAGGCGATTTGTAACACGTTCAGATCGTCCAGAGCCAAGCAATAAATCGATTGTGCGGAGTGTTTTGAGTATATGCGTTGCATCGTGACGGGAGCTGCGGGTTTTCTCGGGTCGCATTTGAGTGAGGCATTGCTGGCCGAGGGACATGCGGTGGCCGGTATCGACAACTGCTCGACGGGCAGTCGCGAAAACATCGCTGGATTGGTCGATTATGAGCGTTTCGAGTTTGTGGAACAGGACGTTTCTCTGCCCTTTGACGTCGGCCCGGTCGACTACGTCTTCAATTTCGCCTCGCCGGCCAGCCCCGGCGATTATCTGCGCCTGGGCATCGAGACGATGCTGGCCGGGTCCCAGGGAACTCTGCACGCCCTGGAGCTGGCACGCAAGTACAACGCGGGATTTCTTCAGGCTTCGACCTCGGAGTGCTATGGCGATCCTTTGGAACACCCGCAACGGGAGGACTACTGGGGCAATGTGAACCCCATCGGGCCGCGTTCGGTCTATGACGAGGCAAAACGCTATGCCGAGGCGTTGACCATGGCCTTCCATCGCTATCACGGAGTGAATACCCGAATCGTTCGCATCTTTAACACGTACGGGCCGAGGCTGCGGGCGGGGGATGGGCGGGTGATCTCGAACTTTCTTACCCAGGCATTGCGTGGCGAAGACATAACCGTTTATGGCGACGGCTTGCAGACGCGGAGCTTTTGCTATATCTCCGATCTGATTGATGGAATCCTCAGGCTCTCCCAAACGGGCGAACACCTGCCAGTCAACATCGGCAACCCCACTGAGATGACGGTGTTGGAGTGCGCGCGGCAGGTGCTGGAGGTGACCGGATGCCGGAGTGAGATCCGCTACGAGGCTCTGCCCCAGGACGATCCCTCGCGGCGACGCCCGGATATTTCCCGGGCGACGGCCCTGCTCGGTTGGAAGCCGGTGATCGATCTCCGCACGGGGCTGGAACTTTCCTTGGAATATTTCCGTTCCCAGGTGCAACGCGAGGCGACCGCCAATGCCAACTGAACCGCACGCAAGGAGCGCTCGTCGCGTGCCGGCGGCGAGCGGTAACCAGATGGATAATCTTCTCGTGCCGCTAGAGTATTCTGGAGCAGACGAAGGCACGGTTCAGCACAATGGAGTCGCCGAGTTCGCGGGTGAATTCCCTTGACTGACCCAACTTCATTTGAATACGTTAAGATGAAGATTATTCGTGAGTAAACGCTGCAATAAGCCCGATGCGCATCTGAAACCTGCCGAAATACAAGAAAATTGAGCTGAGAGTATTAGGAAATCCAAGTGTGTCTGCCATTTTTCAAACGGCACTGAAGCATCTTCGTTCGCTGATTTATATTTAGTTGCTTGGAATTCCCCTTATGGCAATGTCAACTGAGTATTGCCTTATCTGCAAATGGAGATGCCGCGGATGAAACTCAAGAACCAACGAGTGCTGATCTGCGGGGCGGGTGGCTTTATCGGCGGCCATCTGGTCAAGTACCTGTTGGCGGAAGGCGTAAGAGAGCTGCGCGCGGTTGACATCAAGCCGCTCGATGAGTGGCATCAGTCTTCGCCGGCAGTCGAGAATCTGGTTTGCTCTCTCAGTGAGCTGGATGCTTGCCAGCGCGTAACCCGCGGCTTCGATGTGGTTTTCCAGCTGGCCGCCGACATGGGCGGGATGGGGTTCATTCAAAACAACCGGGCGCTGTGCATGTTAAGCGTTCTGGTGAACACCCACATGTTGATGGCGGCGCGAGACAACGGGGTCGAGCGTTTCTTCTATTCCTCGTCTGCATGTGTCTACAGCGCGGAGAAACAAAAGGATGCGAACGTCGTTGCGCTGAAGGAAGAGGACGCCTATCCGGCGATGCCGGAAGACGGCTACGGGTGGGAGAAGCTCTTCAGCGAGCGAATGTGCAGGCATTTCCGGGAGGATTTTGGCCTGGATTCGAGGATTGCCAGGTTTCATAACGTCTATGGACCTTACGGGACGTACGACGGAGGCAGGGAGAAGGCCCCCGCGGCCATCTGCCGCAAGGTGATAGAAGCCAAGGCATCGGGAAGCAATCAAATCGAGATCTGGGGCGACGGTACTCAGACTCGCAGTTTTATGTACATCGACGACTGCCTGTGGGGGACACAGGCGATCATGGAAAGCGATATTCAGGAGCCAATCAACCTGGGCAGCGGTGAGCTTGTGACTATCAACCAATTGGTGGACGTGGTGGAGGAGATCGCCGGAGTGAAGCTCCACCGATCTTATAGACTGGACGCGCCTAAAGGGGTCAATGGTCGCAACAGCGACAATACGAAATTAAGAAGCTACCTTGGCTGGGAACCCTCAATTTCTTTGTACGATGGGATGGCTAGGACCTACGAATGGATCGAGTGTCAAATGATGTCGGGAGTGCGCCGCTAAGCGTTACCGCGCATCGGTACAGACCGGCCGGGCCCAGGCAGATACTGGGGATTCAGTTTTTTTCCGGGGGTGCGTCCGAAGCAATCGAGCGAATGCGGTCGGGCGGCTTGCTGGTTGCCCCGGCGGCTCCCGCGCTGACCAGCCTGCCGGTAAACGAGGCCTATCGTGAAGCTCTTCTCGAAGCGGACCTGGCGATTGTCGATAGCGCCCTAATGGCAGTTTTGTGGAACGTTTTGGAAGGGGACAATCTGGCGCGCCTCTCCGGACTGGAATACTTCTCCCACCTGGTCAACGATTCCGAATTTCGCCAACGCGGCGCGACTCTCTATGTCATGCCCAGCGTGGAAAGCGCCCGTAGAAACGTGACCTGGCTGGTGAGTCAAGGCATTCCCATCGATCGGGAGCAGGTCTACATCGCTCCGATGTACGGTGAGGATGTGGCCGATCCCGATTTGCTGCAGTGCATTTCCGGATTGCGCCCCCGGCACGTCGTAATCACCGTGGGCGGCGGGATTCAGGAGCGGCTGGGGCTCTATATCAAGCGCTCCCTGGACTATGCTCCGGCGATCCATTGCATTGGCGCCGCGATTGCCTTCCGCAGTGGCGACCAGGTGTATATTCCGCGAATCGCCGACCGGCTGGCCATGGGTTGGTTACTAAGGTGCGTATGGCGCCCGAAGAGTTATGTGCCGAGGTACTGGGCGGCGCGCAAGCTGGCATGGCTCCTATACCGCTACCGGACCGAGCTACCTCCGATGCAGCGGGTACAGAATGCCAACGCCGCCGAGTCGTCTGCCTCGATCGCCTAAGCAACTTTAGCCACTTTTCACAGCATCGAATGAGGTCAAGCTGTCGATACACTTGCTAGTATGTGTTCCTGACAACCTTGCGGCCTTTTCCTAGATATTCTAGAAAATCCCCATCGTAATAGCACCTCGTGGTCTCTGGTAGCGAGAGGAATTCCGGAATCCAGTGTTGTAGCGAAAGGTATTTCGAGTTTGGCGTCTCAAATGATTGGAGGAAGGAGCCAGTGCTTTTACAGAAAATGCATATCCCGGTCCTCATCGAAATGGTACACTTTCGTTAGTGACAGTACTTAAGCCACAATCACCGTGGCAAAGAATTCGTCGATATTCTCCGGAATGCGTAACGCGCAGACGTGCCAGAACCTTTAACGACTGGCGACTCCAATCAGTATCAAATCAGGCCAATTGCGGGATGACGGCAGGGTGATTTCATCTGGCCCGTCATCTGTCCCGGACTTTGGGTGATGAAAGAAAAAAGGAGTAGTCATGGCTAGCTCGAATCTAATTCGCGAGCTTACGGGTACTAACCGGAAAGCTGGAGCGGGCAGAATGACGATTGCGGAGGGTGGTCCTCACAGGGAAGGCCGGGTCTTAGTCTCCTCCGCGCTGATGATGATTCATGATGTAGTTGCAGTTTTGGTTGCCTTGGTAGCGTCACTGTATCTGGTTGCGCACACTCACAGTTCGGGTATTCGTCACCTGATAGGGAATGTGGGCATATCCACATCGGGCGGCCTGGCTTACCTGGCATGGTTCATCGTGATGTTGCTGGTTGTGAGCTGGCACTACGGGTTATATGGCCCCCTCCAGTTGCAGAGCATGCTTCATGAGCAGCGGATGACCGCGCAAGCCTGTCTCACCGCCGGGCTTCTGCTCTCTGGCGGACTATACCTTACCGAGGGCTACCACGTCTCCCGTCCGTTAGTGCTCTTCCTGGTTTGCTTTACGGCCGTGATTCTGTGTGTGCGGCGGGTGATTGGCCGGACCATTACCTACCGCGATTACGAGCGTGGGATGAACACCCGCAACTTGGTGATTCTGGGATCGAACAACATCAGCACGGCGCTCAAGCAGCACATCTCTCACCGCTCCCATCTCGGGTATACCTTTCGTGGTTTTGTAAGCTTGCCCGGCGACAGGCGCTCTAGTGTAGCGGAGGACGAGGTGCTGGGTGGAATCGATCAGATTCGCCAGATCGCAAAGCAGTACTTCATCGACGAACTGGTGATCGCCGAACCCTGCTCGGTCGATCAGGTCATCTCCATCCTGGAAGAAGCCCGGGAGATCGATCTGGACGTACGGGTGCTGCCCGGTTACTACGAGTCGGTGACGGCAGACGCCCCTATCGAATATCTCGGCGACTTTCCAGTGGTGGCGTTGCACCGTGGCCATGTTCCGGTGTTTGCCATGGCCCTGAAGCGGGTCTTTGACATTGCGCTTTCACTGGCGGCCCTGATCGCCGCTGGCCCGGTGATGGTCGCGATCGCGATTGCAATCCGGATGGAAGACGGCGGACCGATTTTCTATGTCTCTGAGCGGGTCGGCAAGAAGGGCGCGGTCTTTGCCTGCTACAAATTCCGTTCGATGGTGATGAACGCGGAAAAGATCAAGGCGCAGCTCGCGGCGCAGAACGAGCGCACCGGCATCCTGTTCAAGATGAAGGACGATCCGCGGATCACAAAAGTGGGTAAGTTTCTGCGGAAATATAGTCTGGATGAGTTGCCGCAGTTGTTCAATGTGCTGCAGGGAGACATGAGCATCGTCGGTCCCCGGCCGCCGATTGCGAGCGAAGTGGCGAAGTACGAGATCGACCATTTCCGCCGCCTCGAGGTGTTGCCTGGCCTTACCGGGTTGTGGCAGGTGCGGGCCCGCCAGGATCCTTCTTTCGAGCGCTACATCGCTCTCGACACCGCCTATGTCGAAAACTGGAGCTTCTGGCTCGATCTGAAGATTATCCTCATGACTGCCAGCGCAGTGGTGAGGGGCACGGGCGCCTAAGCACTACCCTCAGAGAGGCTGGCCTTCCCGGTCTTCTCCGGCTGCCGCGAGGAACCCACCCGGCGTTTGGGCAGTGGTTTCTGACCAGGCGGATGCAGTGTTTTGATTTCGCGTTTGCTAAATCAATTTATTATTCGTGGAATCAAAGTAACTCTTTCCAGTCGTTACCTCTCGGTGCGATACTTGATGGCTGTTGACCTACTGTTGTTTAGGCGCGGAAGGATCCATTCGGCTCCAGGTTGTGAAGCCTCTGCAAGTGGTCGAAAAGTGGGACTGTTTCAGGTTTGGGTGGACGGATCGGCTTTTTTTACGTCCAGTCATCCTGGTGGCAGTGGCGGAGGAGCAATGCACCAAATCGTTGAGATGTATGCAAGTTGGTCTGCGACCCTGTATGCCTGGGCGCGGACTGCAGTCGGAATCCTGTTGTGGTTCTGGGTAGTAAGCGGAGCGATTTTTGTACTTCGTTTTCTGGCGTTTGTGTTGATGGACAGGAATAGCGATGCGTCCGCGCTGGCCGCGATCTCCGCTTCCAGTCCATATCCCATAGACGGCTTCAATGATGAAAACCGCCTCGATTCCGTTCAGGAATAGGAGTTGACCCTCAGGGTCGGCGGTCCAAGAAGATTGCTTCTCACACCGAATGCGACGGCGATTGCCGTCGCATTTGGCTTTTGGACTGGATGGATGCCGGGATCACTGTAAACCGTTCGAAGTTTCTCTCTTGACAGGTCCAAGTGACAGGTCCAAGAGTGTGAAGTCCAAGGGTGTTAATCTGAACACGATCCTTGAGCACTTCACATCGAGCGTTCGACCCTTCTCCTTCCAGGAAGAAAATTATGACATCAGCGAAGACTGGCAAAGTGCGCCTCTTATGACCTGGTTTCTCCGAGTGCTTCTGGGCTTAACCTTCCTGGGAATCGGAATTGAAAAGCTTACAGGAACCATGGGGACGATTCCATTCTTCGATGCGATCGGCTGGGGACAATGGTTCCGCTACGCTTCCGGGACCCTGGATACGGCGGGTGCATTGCTCATCTTTGTGCCGCGCTGGACCTCCTACGGCGCTTTCATTATTACTTGCACTGTGGGCCTTGGGACCATTTTGTGCTTTACCAAGGCGCTCTACAATCCGATTTTCCCGCTGGTGATGACCCTGCTGGCCGCAACGCTGGTTTGGCTCGCGTGGAGACCGAAACCGGCCTGAGGTAGCCTTTGGGAAGGAACCGCTAACTCCCCGCTCCTCTGGCAATTCGGCGCATGCTGGCAGCGGCGCCAAGTTTGGTCCAGTCGGCTTCCATCCTGATCTCCAAATTGGCTCGTTCGTTGGCAATTTCTTCGACATTTGGCGCGTCGGCGAATCTCAATCGCGTTGCCAGCGACCTTACGTGAGCCGCATACATGAAATACCAATTCGATCGCTCTCGAACACCCACTATTTTTTGAATGGAAGCGGCGGCGGCGGGAATGCCTGCGATGACTGCGATCTGCCAGGGGAGAACTCTATCAGAATGCGCGACGGCAAGCCCGGATGCGACCAGACTGGCCAGAACGGTGCCAACGGTGAGTGATAGATCGATGATGTTGTTCCAGAATCCGCCAGAAAAGTAGCTGTTTCCATCGCTGTCCAAATCGTCGAGCAGCTCGTCGCGTCTTGGATCATCCCGCATGCGACCCCCTAAAAAATCAGATCGTATGATAATTCAGCGCCTTGTGTCCTGCGGTTCAAAATCACCACCGGAAGGGATTTGGAGAAATGGGCGAGCCGATGTAAAGTTTCATTGAAGTGGGCAATGTAACGGAGCCTGCGGAATCGACACAAGAGGATTCACATGAGATCGAAAGTCGTACTGAGCGCATTATTTCTGAGCCTGGCTGTGGCCGGCTGCAAATCGAAGCCGGCGGCGGACAATAGCGCGCCGGCACCTGCGCCAGCTGCCGCTCCGGCTCCTGCTCCGGACCAAACCGGAACCACCCAGCCGGCTGCCGCTCCTGCTCCGGCGCAAACCGGCACTACCCAACCCGCTGCGGCTCCAGCTGCTGCTCCAGCCCCGGCGCCGGCTGCGGAAGCTACACCTCCGCCGCCACCGCCTCCTCCACCACCGCCGCCGGTGGTGCCTGCTGGAACCGCCATCAGCATACGGACGGCGAGCGCACTTGGATCGAAGCTCAGCCAGCCCGGCGATAGTTTCCAGGGAACGACCACGAGCTCAATCCGAGTGAAGGGCGAAACAGTCATTCCAGCCGGCTCGGCGGTTAGTGGCGTGGTGGTTGACGCCAAGACGCGGGGCAAGATCAAGGGTGAGGGCGATCTGTCGATCCGGCTGACTGCCATCAATGTGCATGGGCATTCTTATCCGATCAACACTGCGACGCTGGACCAGTCGCTGAAAGGCAAGGGCAAGCGGACTGCGGTGGCGACTGGCGGTGGAGCTGGCGCTGGAGCGCTGATTGGAGCGCTCGCCGGCGGAGGCAAGGGCGCGGGGATTGGCCTCGGCGTAGGCGCCGCGGCAGGTTTTCTCGGGAGCACCTTTAGCGGGAACAAGCAGATCGAGATTCCTGCCGAGTCGGTGCTGACCTTTACCCTGAGCTCGTCTTTGCATTTGTAGACGGGGCACTTGTAGACTGTGCCGCCGAAGCGATTCGGCGCAAAACCAAAACGCGCGACTGGCTGCCAGTCGCGCGTTTTTCTGTTTGGAGAGAAGAAACTCAGGCGAGTACGACTGAATCTGAACCTAAATGCTGGTTGATCAGCCGCGCGATGAGCGGGCGAAAAGCGATGTTGTCTTTTTGGAGGACAAAGTCCGAGAGCTCGTCGGACCAGTCGAGTTTGTAGCTGGTCGAGAGCGCCGAGATCCATATCTGGCGCACTGGAGTGTTGGGGGTGATCACGAACTTGCCTGGCGGCTCCTCGAAGAGGACGTTCAAGGCGCCGCTGTTTTCTTCCACCTCAAACTCTCCTCCCTCCTCGGCGGTAATGAGGCTTTTCTTCAGGGATTCGAGTGCGGCATCGGCGTAGCGGCGGAAGGTCAACTCATCCAACATGACTTCAGTGTAGCAAGCGGGCGGACAACGCTTTTTGGTCAACGTCTAAAAGGGAAGCGGGATTGGTTCCATTAGGAGTCGGAGTCTCATGTCGTTTTCGATTCTGGAACGGCTCGGGATTTTTCCACGCATTTTCATGTGCCGCTCGCCGTCTTTGCACGGATTCGTGGCACTCTCCTCTCAGGTCGATCATATTCTGGAAGGTGGAAAAGACGATGACTTCGCGTGGAACCACGATGATTACGGTAGTCGCCTTGACCTTCGCCATCTCCTCCGCTCGTGCGGATGGGCAGACAGAGTCTCCCCACCAGCTGATCAAAGATGTGGTTTTTAATGAGCTGGCCGACCACCAACACCATGGCTATTTTGAGTATCTCGACATCAAACGGATCGGCCAGGAGACGATCGTGAAGGCGGAGGTCGAGACCGGCACGGGCAGAATTCACCGCGTGCTTGCCGAGGATGGAAAACCCCTTAGCGCCGAGCAGCAGGCGGAGGAATCGAAGCGGCTCGAAGCACTGCTGCATGACTCCAGCCAACAGCAAAAGCTATTGCGCGATTACCAGGGCGACGAAGACCGGATCGCGAGGATCGTCGGGCTGCTGCCGGATGGATTTGTGTATCAATACGACGGCGTCGAGGGCGACGATATCCGGCTGAAGTACGAGCCGAACCCGGATTTCAAGCCGCCGACCTATGAGGCGCGGGTCTTTCACGGCATGGCGGGAACGGTCTGGATCGATGCGCGGGAGAAGCGTCTGAGACGGATCGAGGGGCAGCTAGTCTCTAATGTCGATTTCGGTTATGGGTTGCTGGGCCGCCTGGATAAGGGCGGCACATTCAATATGGAGCGCGTCGAGGTGGTTCCGGGAAACTGGAAGACCCAAGTGCTGGACGTCCACATTAGCGGCCACGTCGTTCTGCTCAAATCGATCGGCGAAGACCAAACCGAGCGGAGATCGGATTTTCAGCAGGTCCCGCGCAACCTCACGCTGGAAGAAGCCGAAGCGATGCTGGCCCAATCGGTTTCGTCGAGCGAAGCCCGCAACGCGCGCCCGGATGACGGGGTGCGGAGTAGAACTCTTCCACCGTGCGCGTGCGGGTTGGCCAGTCTTCGGTGAGCGCTGTGCTCTAGTTCGTGACTACTAACTCGCTGTGCAAGGTCGCGGTCGAGTCTTCGCCTACCCATACATCGAAAGTCCCCGGTTCGACACCCCAGGCCTTGGTTTGCGGGCTCCAGAAGCTCAACTCATCCTTACCCAGTGGGAAGGTGAGCGTCTGGGTCTCGCCGGGTTTCAGGGCGATCCGGCGAAAGCCCTTGAGCTGACGCACCGGGCGCGAGGCAGATCCGGCTCGCTGGTGGATGTAGATCTGCGCCACGGCGTCGCCTGCGACGGCTCCGGTATTGGTCACGTCCACCTGTACCTCAGTGGTCTGCTCCGCGTTGATGCTGCTTTTGGTCAGACGCAGGTTGGCGAACTTGAAGGTCGAGTAGCTGAGTCCATAGCCGAAGGGATAGAGGGGCTTGCTGGAAAGGTCCCAGTAGCGCGAGGTAAAGGTGGGGCGGTCCTCGGGCTCATGGGTAAGGTTGTGGTTGTAATAGAGCGGCTCCTGTCCGACCGCACGGGGCCAGCTTATGGGCAGCTTGCCGCCCGGGTCGACATCGCCAAAGAGCACATCGGCCACGGCGTCGCCGCCCTCTGTGCCGGGGTACCATGCTTCGAGGATCGCAGGGACATTCGCGGCCGCCCAGCGAATGTCGAGTGGGCGTCCGTTCTCCAGCACGAGTACAACGGGCTTGCCGGTCGAGGCCACGGTTTCGAGCATCTGCTCCTGCATACCGGGCAAATCGAGCGTGGCGCGCGAGGCTGCTTCGCTGCTCATGTTGGACGCTTCACCGAGCACCGCAACCACGAGATCTGAATCAGCCGCTGCGGCTTTGGCTTTCGCGAGCCAATCGGCGACCTCAGCCGGTGTGGGTGGAGGCGGAGTTTTTACGCCGGTGAAGGCGTCGATCATCGAGGGGTACAGTCGCGTGGGGGCTGCACCGGGCACATAGGTGATCTGCACGTTGGGCCCGAGTTTGTTCTTCAGTCCGGCCAGGATTGTGACCGGATGACTCTTGGTGGCGCCGCCGAAGAGGCCTTCGACTGTCCATCCGCCTTCAATGTCCTTGGCAGAGTCGGCGAGGCTTCCGATGACGGTTACTTTCTTCAAGTTCGTTGACAACGGCAGGGTGTGGTTGTCGTTCTTTAGCAGAACCATCGAACGGGCGGCCAGCTTGCGCTCGAGGGCGAGGCCTTCGGGACTGCTGAGTTGGGCGTCGACCTTTGACTCGTCTACGTAAGGATTGTCGAACAATCCCAACTGATATTTGGCTTCGAGAATTGGGAGGACTGCTGCGTCCAATTGCGCTTCGGACACTTTTCCGGAGGCGACCAACTTGGGCAGGTTGTGGATGTAGGTCAGGCTGGCCATGTCCATGTTGACGCCGGCAGTGAACGCCTTATAGGCGGCGTCTTCGGGATCGCGAGCGTAACCGTGGGTGGTCAGATTGCCGACCGCGAAAGCGTCAGAGACCACGAAGCCTTTGAAGCCCCACTCGTCGCGCAAAACGTCGTGCAGGAGCCAGCGATTGCCGGTGGCCGGCACATCATTCAAATCCATATAGGCGCTCATGAAGGTAGCTGCGCCGGCCTTTTCCGCCGCGTGGAAAGGAACCAGGTAGACATTGCGGAGGAGGACCTCAGGAATATAGGACGAGTCGTAGTCGCGGCCTCCGTCGGCCGCGCCGTAGCCGGCGAAGTGCTTGACGCATGCCAGGACGCTGTCGGGGCCGATGGTGTCACCCTGAAAACCGTGCACCTGGGCCACTGCCATTGCTGCACCGAGATACGGGTCCTCGCCTGCGCCTTCCACAATTCGGCCCCAGCGAGCATCGCGGGCTATGTCGACCATGGGTGTGAATGTCCACTGGACGCCGGCGGCGCGAGCATCCTTAGCAGCCTGATGCTGGGCGGCTTCTTCGACACTTGGATCCCATGATGAGGCCATCGCGAGCGGGACGGGAAAGGCCGTTCTGTAGCCGTGGATCACATCGAAGCCGATGAGCAGGGGAATGTGGAGGCGGGACTTTTCAACCGCGAGATGCTGCATGCGGTTCAGTTCTTTCACATTGAACTGCCAGAGCACCGAGCCTACTTCGCCCTTGACGATGATGTCGTCCGGCTTTTCGGTTGCGAGCCCCGGTATCACGATGCCCGATGCCTGGTTCATCTGGCCTACCTTCTCTTCCACGGTCATCTGCTTGAGCAGGGCCTCGGCGCGGCGACGCGCTTCCTCGTGGGTGATGGGCGCGGTCTGCGCGGCCAGCGGGAGCGACATGCCCAACAGAAGCCAAGCTGAGGTGATAAGTGAGGCGGACGAAAGAGAAACTCGCAACTTGTTCATTAGCATCCTTAGTAGAAATTCTGTTGATCGACTATGTTGAGCGTGAATCGTGGACGCGAGGTGCGCTTTGAGAAAATGTTTTCCCTGCATTTTTCGAACTAGATTCTGGATTGAATACGGCTCCGTTTACCGGTGCGATTTGGGTGAACGGAGCATAAAGGCAACTACTGTATTTGGAGCGTCGCGTTCAACGGAGTCTGGCTCGACGATGGCCCGGCGACGATCTTGTAGGCACCTGGCAAAAGGTTCCAGCCATTTTTCTGTTCATCGAAAACGGAGATCACTCGGGGATCGATGGCGACGGTCACGGTTTTGGATTCGCCGGGGGCAAGTTCAACACGCTGCCATCCAACAAGCCGCTTGAATGGTTCGCCTGCCGCATCCGGGAGTGTCGCGTATACCTGGGCTATTTCTGTCCCGGCGCGCTTGCCGGTGTTTTTCACGGTGAAGGTTGCCGTCCGCTGCGTGTTGTCGACCTTCAGGTTGGAGTAGGCATAAGTCGTGTACGACAGACCGAAGCCGAAGGGAAACAACGGCTCTTTGTGCTCGGCCTCGTACCACTTGTAGCCGACCTTGAGGCCCTCGTCGTAGTTCACCGTGTATTTGGATTCGACGTGGGCGCGATCATCGACTGACCCGCTTCCCGCGCCCTGATCTTCAGAGGAGAGTGGCGGAATAACCGGATGCGGTAAATCAGCATCGCTCTTCGGGAAAGTCATTGCGAGCTTGGCGGTAGGGTTGACCTCTCCGGTCAACACGTTCGCGAGTGCCTTTTGACCGGCGCTGCCGGCATACCATGCTTCCACTATGCCACTCACTTTTCCAAGCCAGGGCATGGTCACCGCCGTGCCGGTCTCAAGAACAACGATGGTGCGCGGATTCGCTGCCGCTATTTGCTCGATCAACGCGTCCTGGTTGTCGGAAAGCGAGAGCGTTGGCAAATCCATGCCTTCGGCCAGCCATTGGTACGCAAAGACGATAGCGACGTCGGAGCTCTTGGCCAGAGCGGCGGCGGCAGCCAGGTCTTCGCCGGAGTTGAACTCGACCTTCGCGTTCGGGAACTTTGCCTGGAGAGCCTTGAGCGGCGATGTGGGGAACCATATGTGGTCCTGCCAGTGAGTGGCGCCCTTTCCGGGCGGCATAATCGCGTTGCCGCCGGGCGGGTCTACCTGCGCGGAGCCGCCTCCGGAGATCATGCCCACGTCCGCATGGCCGCCGATTAAGGCGATGCTGCGGACCTTGGGATTCAGAGGCAGAATTGCATTCTCGTTCTTGAGCAGCACAATGCTCTTCTCTTCCAGGTGCTGGGCAATGGCAAGCCCGCCTTCTACGTCAACGACGCTTTTCTCGATGGGATTGTCCACAGTGCCGGAGAGGAACTCGCCGTACAGAACGCGTCGGGCATGATCATCGATCTCGGCCATCGGCACTTTGCCGTCTTCGACTGCTTTCTTCAGCGCCGGCCCGTAGAAATCGGCCATGGGCTGTTCCTGGTCCAGGCCCGCGGCCGATGCCTTCACGGTGCTGTGGGTACCGCCCCAGTCGGAGACGACGAAACCCTTGAACCCCCAATCCTGCTTGAGAACATCGTGTAGGAGGTAAGTATTCTCACAGGCATAGTCGCCGTTGATGCGGTTGTAGGAGCACATCACCGCGCCTGGATTCGCAATTCCAATACCGATATGGAAAGCGAGAAGATCGCTCTCTTGCATGGCGCGTTTGGAGATAATTGCATTCACGATGTTTCGGCCGGTCTCCTGGTCGTTGATCGCGTAATGCTTGATGTCGCCAATGACGTGCTGCGCCTGCTCGCACTTCATCAGATTGCCGACCATCGTTCCGGCGAGCAGCGGATCTTCTCCGGCGTACTCGAAGGTGCGCCCGTTGCGGGGTTCGCGGGTGAGATTCGCGCCCCCGCCCAACGTCATGTTGTAGCCTTGCGCTCGCAGCTCGCGACCGATGAGCGCGCCGTACTCGCAGGCGCCCTGCGGATCCCAACTCGAAGTGGCTCCTAAGCTGGAAGGAAGCGCCGTCGAGTAGCGGCCATTGGCCCCGCTGTCGCGAACTCCATAGGCCGCATCGGAATTGAAGATGGGGGGAATGCCCAACCGCTCGATTCCTTCAACGTAGCCCGCGCCTCCGTTCGAGAGATGGGTGAGGGGCATCTGCCATTGTGGAGCGTGAGCCATGCCGTTGCCGTGGAGGAGCGAGATCTTCTCGTCCAGGGTCATCTGCTTCAGGACCATCTCGGCCCGCTCTTCGGGAGGGAGGCTGGAGTTCATCCAGGGTTGCTTTGCGTCCTGCGCCATAACAAAACCTGCGCTTGCCGAAAAACTCATCGTTCCCGCCAGCACACCGATTGCCCAGTACTGGAACCGTTTCAGCTTCCGAACCTGCATATCTCTCCTGCCGTGCTCAAGCATTTTCCAAACTTTTGTGATCGATCTTAGAGCAACTATCTGAACGCGAGAACATTACACTTGCGATTCCCGAGAGCGTAAGGCCCAACGGGTATCAAAGTAGCATGTATAACGTAAGCTATTTATTTTTAGCAAATTAACAGGAAGTGTATCGGGACGTATGATACGGATCGGCCGGCTTGCGAGACCTCTCATGCCCTACCAGGTGTCCACAGCGAGGATCTCGGGAGGGCCGGGATGGTCCTCGATCACGTGGGTCTCGATCACCGCCTCAAGATTTCGACGGTTCCAATCCCTGGGGGCTTTATCGAGCAGGGATTGCAGGTAAACAGGGTTGTAGACGACTTCGCTGGCGGCCTCGGTGCCCTGGTCGGAGATACCTGCAACGATGATGACCGGCTGGCCGGTAGTTTCGTCGTGGATGCGCGCGACAATTGCGTAATCCGTGGCGAGGTTCTGGATGGGCAGGCTCATCTGGATTTTCCAGGGACTTTGTTGCTTGTTGCGATGGTCGACGATCCCCCACCAGCCATCCTCGCCCTCAAACCCATAGCGCAGGCCTTGGGTGATGCGCAGCGTCCATGGATTGTCGAACGCGCCGATAAGCACGATCGGGCCCTCTCGCAATTGCGCGAAACTGGTCTCTGAGGCTGGGAGCACGCGATAAGCGCCATGCCGAGCGGCCAGTGGGGCGATGGTGTGGGTGAGGGTGACCACATCGGACATATTCAAGCGACCGGAGAGGCGGAGCCTGGTTTGAATCTGGTCTTCGGTGCTGGCGGTCCCTACGGCAGACGAGACAGGTTCGGGAGCGTGATAATCCGGTTCGCCAAGACAGTAGGTGGTTGGATTCGAACTGGAGGTGATCGGCTCCCAAAACAGGTCCATGTTCGATGGGGTTTGGAAGGGGTGGTAACGGCCAATTCCAAAGCCAAGTGCCCCCGCCAAAAGTAGAGAGACAGCGGCTGCGATCCATCGGCTGCTTCGGGGAGACGCAGGGGTAAAAGGATGTTCCGTCCTGGGAGGAGCAGGAAAGAGAACGAGACTTGGCGAATTTGCCTGTGTGGGTTCGATTTCTGCGTCAGCTACATCTCGCTTCAACGCAGCGGAATCGTTCCCGGATTCATCCATCCGCTGTGCGTTCGATTGACGAAATGCCGGCACGTAGGAGCCCGCGGACAGCTCAATGATGACCTCGCCGGCATGGGACGGATCGTAATAATACTGGATCAGCCGTTTCCTCACCTCGGCGGCGGTGGTGCGGACTACGGGGTCGGCGTTTGCGTCGTAATCCGGTTTTCGCCCGAATGCCTCGACTCCGATAGTGCGCTCTTTGAGGTCGGAGGAATTGCCGAGGAGGGTTTGCTCGACTGTGTAGGCGAGGAATACCGGATAGCGTTTGCTGTTGGTGAACAGCGGATGCGCCAGCAGTTGGCGCAACTGTGCCCGGATCGCCGCCGGTTCAGGTGGAAGACCCTTATTGAGTGTCTCGCCAGCGGGTTGTTGAGAGATCACTTTGAACCCCAACGCCAATTTCGAACGAATTGGGCACGGCATCTCCGATGCCTTCGCAGAAATGCTTTTCAGCCCCAGCGAGAGCGCCAGACCCTGTCGCTGAAGCGTCTCCGGAGGTATCATACGTGGTCGCAATCAGGCATGTCCATGACGCCTAAACCACGAGTAAACAAATACTTACCGAGAGGCTCGCCGTGATGCGCTGACCCGTTGCCAACTTGCTTTGTATAGAGACTTGATTGCGGCGACAGCACACAGACTAACGTGAGTGACAAGTTCCAACCTGGAAGTTGTCACTCACGCCAGTTTTACGTTGCGTCGATGGGTTCACTGAACGACAAGCTGATAATTCAGCTTGTCGGAGAATAGCTCCAGTTGAGGATGTTCTGTACCGAGGTGCTTCCACCGTCGCCGCCAGTAAAGCCGAAATAGGCTGTCGAGCCGCCGACGATGGTGGGGATGTTGACGGTATAGGTCTGGGTCGCTGTGGCTTTGGTCACCGTATCGGTGATGACCACCGTCAGTGTCGTGCCGTTGTAGGTCAGCTGAGCGCTGAAGATATCACCGCTATGCAAATTGATCCCGGTCGAGGAAAGGTTGGTGGCGGGAATCGTTGGAACCGCGCCGTCGGTATACAAACCGGTGGAGTCCGGTCCCTCGCCGGCGTTACTGTACAAGTCAAACTTGACTGCAACGCTGGTGGGAATACCGCCATAACCGAGACTTCCTCCCTCAGCTCCCAAGGCGTTTGAACCGGCCCCCTGGATGGTGAAGGTGAAACCGTCGGCGCTGGCGTCGGTGAGCTGGAAGTTGAAGCTAGTGCTGAACTGCGCGACGCTGAGAGGGGTGGCGAAGAATGCGCTGCGCGCCTCGAACGCGCCGCCATCAGTGAGGGTGAGCGAGTTTCCGTTCAACGCGGCCCCACCGTTAAGGATGAGCCCGGCGCCGTTGCTGAAACCGGTGGAGAAGTTGGGTATGGTGGGCTCGACGGCCATCACCGGCGCGCTGTAGGCGCCGGAATAGGTCCAGTTCAAGACATCCTGGACTGCTCCTTGACCACCGCTGCCGGCAGTGAATCCTACGTAAGCGGAGTTGGCGCCGATAACCGAAGGGATATTGACGGTGTAGGTTTCGGTCACCGAGGCCAAGGTCACGGTGTCGATAATGACTTCAGTCAAGGTGGCGCCGTCGTACGCCAGCTGCACGTTGAAGATGTCGCCGCTGTGCAGATTGATCCCCGTCGTGGAGAGGTCAATGGCGGGAATCGTTGGAACCGCGCCATTAAGGTAGAGCCCGGTCGAATCCGTCCCCTCGCCCTCGTTGTTGTACAGATCGAACTTGATCGCGAGACTGTCAGTGCCGATTTGCGAGGCGGCCGGGAATGCGGGATCCGGAGTGTAACCGAGTCCCTCACCCGGCGATCCGACAGCCTGCGGGCTGTTCCCCTGGATGGTGAAGGTCATGCCGTCGGCGATGGGATTGGTGAGCTGGATGTCGAAGTTAGTGTAGAACTGCTGCACACTAACCGGCGTGGTGAAGAAAGCGCTACGCGCCTCCTGCGACTTTCCGTCGGTCAGGCGAACCCTGTTTCCTACCAGCGTCGATCCGTTGTTCAGACTCATCCCCACGTTATCGAAGCCGGTGGGATAGTTGGGCGACAAGGCTCCAACCAGGTAAGTCCAGGAGAGGATCTTCTGGCTGGATGTATCGCCGCCGGTTCCACCGGTGAAGCCGACATACGCCGTGTTGCCTCCCACAATGGCAGGAATATTGATCGGGAAGCTCTGTGACCAGGTGGCCAGCGTGACGTAGTCGGTGATGGTTAGAACCAGGTTGGTTCCATCGTAGGTGATGGTGGTATTGAAGTAGTCGCCGTCATGCAGGTTGATGCCAGTGCCCGTGAGGTTGATTGCGGGCACGGTTGGCATAGCGCCATTGATGTAGAGGCCGGTAGAATTTGGTCCCTCGCCCGCATTGCTGAAGAGGTCGAACTTGATCGCCACGCTCTTGGGGATTGTGGCGTAGCCCAACCCTTCGCCATGAGAGCCGACGGCCGTCGCTCCGGAATTCTGGATGACAAAGGTGATGCCGTCGCCAGCCGGATTGGAGAGCTGGAACTGAAAGCTCGTGGTGAAGGATTGGATGTTGACCGGGGTCGGGAAATACGCGCTGCCGGCCTCATCCATACCGCCATTGGTGAGTTGCAGGCGGAAGTCGTCGAGGTCGGTGCTGCCGTTGAACTGCATCGGCACTCCGGCAAACCCGTTGGTGTAATTGATGACGTAGTTTGGCTGGATAACGTAGGTCGCGCTGACCACGGGACTGGCAAACAGGCCGGCGGAGACGGCGATGGCGTGGACAGTCTCGGTCACAGGGATTGACAGCGGGCCAGAATAAACGGCGGAAGCGGTTGTGGGGGTCGACCCGTCGAGGGTGTAGTAAATGGTTGGTTTCGGGGAGGCATCAGTGATAGTCAGGGTCTGGGCTCCGGAGTAGGTTCCGGCGGCGAGAGAAAAGACGGGATTGATGGTGGTGCTGGTCGACTGATAGTTGACCGACGATGGCGGACTCTGGAGGTAGCCGTTGGCGCTGGCGATTGCGGTAATCGTTTCGTTAGTGGAGATCACCAGCGGCTTCGTATATTTCGCCGAGTAGGCGGTCGGCATGGATCCATCGGTCGTGTAGTAGATGGCTGCGCCGGAGACCGCATCGGCGATGGTCACGGTTTGCGTGCCGGTGAAGGTCACCGGGGAGCCCGTGGGGCTGATCACTGGAGCTGGAGCGGTTTGGATACTTGTGAACAATCCATAAATGCTGAGCTGGCCGCCGGCTCCCACATATACCTTGCCATTCGCTATCGTTGGGACGATAAATCTCTCCGCGAGTCCAGGATTGTCCCGGGTCAGGTTGGAGTTGCTCGAATAGAGCGCATTGGCGAGGTTGGTAGCGTCATAGGCCAACAGAGCTTCGTAGCCTACAGCTGGTGACTCAAAAGGATCCGTCTTGATCACCCAGACGATACCATTGGTGGCGCCGTTGGCAGATACTGACGGGGTCGGCCCGGGAAAGGTGAATTGTTCTACGGTTTTGCTGGTCGGTGTCTCCGAGAGGATGCCATTGATATAGGAGTATGCGGTAAGACCGTCGCCCGTGCCATCGTAACTGCTGCCTGAAGGGGTGGTTCCGCCGGAGTAGACGTTATTGTTCCAGTAGGCTTCCGTGCCCCAAACACCTGGGCCCCAATCCAAATGGCCTCCGCTGAGTGGCGGTTGTACTTCCTGCGCAATCTTATCGCTGGCCGCGTTGAAGCCCCCGAGTCCGGCCGGGCTGAATTCCGTGGCGGGATTGTTGCTGCCATCGGCATTGTTGTCGCGATCGAGAATGTAAAACGTGCCCGATTTGCCGATCTGCACCAGGGCGTTCAAAATCTTTCCCGAAGGCAGGGTCTCGGTCGGCAACAGCACCGGACCTCCGGCTCCGAGGTCGGCATCCTGACCATTGAGGGGATGTTCATTATAGGGAGTGAACTCGTCTTCGACGGTCATTTGTCCACCGGTCAAGTCGAGATCGAGAACGCTCATCCCGTAGCTCATTGCATTGGTGTACGGAGTACTCGACGAGAAGGTCCCGTTTCCGGTGGCGACGAACATTCGGCCGTAGGGCTTTGACGGGTTGTTGACCTCGGCGGCCAGACCGGCTCCGCCCATCCAGATACCGGCTCCCATGCCATTTGGCGTGGTGCAGTAGGCGTCGATCATGTGCAGCGTGGCGGCGTTGTAAGAGAATATCCAGCCGTGCCATGGGCCGTTGTCTCCATAAGAACCGAATGAGGTATACAGCACGCCATTCAGAAGCAGCAGGCCGGGCCGTTGATAAAGAATGCTTCCGTCAAAGGTCAATTCGCCATTCACGCTGGCGACCCCAGTCCCCGGAACTGTGGCTTGAGTCAGGATCGGTCCACCGAATTTTTCCGCTCCGGTTATAATGTCGAGCGCGTGCAAGCGAAAAATGTAGTTCGAGTTCTGCAACTCGGAACTCACCAGGTACATGGTCAAAGACGTCCGATCGATGACCGGCGTACCCACGACTCCATACTCATTCGTAAGCGTTCCCGCCGGGGTTGTGTTGGTCAGCAGCGATACCTGCCAGAGCGGAGTTGCGCTGGTTCCTCCATTACTGTCTGCGTCGAAGGCGTAGACCACATCGCTGGTGGTTGCCACGTAGACGACGTTGTACGTGCCTTTGCCCGGAATGGCCAACCCGGAGACGTAAAGGGGTTGGGCGTTAATCGCTCCACTGATCGGTTGCGAAAACAATCTTCCGAACTGAGTGGCATTTACGTTCGCCGGGGTCAGGATGGTTTCATTCAGGTTCTGGCCAGTGCGCGCGATGTCGTTGTGCGCGGTGAGGACGCTGACTTGCGCCTTCGCTCCATTGGCCAGCAGCGCCAGAGCAAGGAGCACCACTGCACGAAACGCCGGCTGGTCCTTTCGGCGCATTCCCGCTTCAGTGTCGTCGGACGTCAGCAGATTGACAGCGTTCACAAGTACCTCCGTAATCTCAAGCTTCAAAGTATCCAGCGACGGTTCGGGAGGGGTCAACGGCGTTATCGCCATCGGCCAGAACTGCCTACCTTCCGTACTTTTATAGTTTCGTTGATGTGTCCACCGAATAAGCGGCTGATACCTCAGCTCACCGGGGAATAGCTCCAGCTGAGGATGTTCTGTACTGAGGTGATTCCGCCGTCGCCGCCAGTAAAGCCGAAATAGGCTGTCGAGCCGCCGACGATGGCGGGGATGTTGACGGTATAGGTCTGGGTCGCTGTGGCTTTGGTCACCGTATCGGTGATGACCACCGTCAGTGTCGTGCCGTTGTAGGTCAGCTGAGCGTTGAAGATATCGCCGCTATGCAAATTGATCCCGGTCGAGGAAAGATCGGTGGCGGGAATCGTCGGTATGGCGCCATTGGTATACAGGCCGGTGGAGTCCGGTCCCTCGCCTGCGTTGCTATACAAGTCGAACTTGACGGCAACGCTGGTGGGAATACCGGCGTAGCCGAGGCCTCCTCCATCCGATCCGAGTGCTGCGGAACTGCCTCCCTCGATGGTAAAGGTGAAGCCGTCGGCGCTCGGACTGGTGATCTGGAAGTTGAAGCTGGTGTTGAACTGCGCGACATTGAGTGGAGTGGCGAAGAAGGCGCTGCGCGCTTCGAACTCGTTGCCATCGGTGAGGGTGAGCGAGTTTCCGTTCAACGCGGCCCCGCCGTTGAGGATGAGCCCGGCGCCATTACTGAAACCGGTGGAGAAGTCAGGCGAAGTGGGCTCCACGGCAAGCACCGGCGCGCTGTAGGTTCCGCTGTAGCTCCAGTTCAGGACATCCTGAATCGAGGTTGCGCCGCCGGTACCCCCGGTAAACCCGACGTAGGCCGCTGCGCCTCCGACGACCGCTGGGATATTGACGGTGTAGGTTTCGGTCACCGAGGCCAGGGTCACGGTGTCGATAATGACCTCAGTCAAGGTGGTCCCGTTGTAAGCCAGCTGGACGTTGAAGATATGTCCACTGTGGAGATTTATCCCGGTGGCTGAGAGGTCGATGGCCGGAACCGTAGGAGTGGCGCCATTGATGTAGAGTCCAGTGGAGTCCGGTCCTTCGCCCCCATTGCTAAACAGATCGAATTTGATCGCAACACTTTCTGCGTTCATCTGGGGCGTCCATGTGGATAGAGGATCCGGGCCGTAGCCGAGATTTGCTCCTGGCCCGCCCAGGGCCCTTGGGCCGACGCCCTGAATAGTGAAGGTCATGCCGTCGGCGCTCGGATTGGTGAGCTGGATATCGAAGTTGGTGTAGAACTGCTGGACATTTACCGGCGTGGTGAAGAAGGCGCTCCGCGCCTCCTGCTGCCCTCCGTCGGCCAAGCGGAGCCTGGTGCCAACCAAGGTGGATCCGTTGTTCAGACTTAGTCCCACATCGTCGAAGCCGGTAGGGTAGTTGGGAGCCAGCGCGCCAACCTCATAGGTCCAGGAGTTGACCTTCAAACTGGAGGTATTGCCGCCCGTACCGCCGGTGAAGCCGACATAGGCAGTGTTGCCGCCGACGATCGCGGGAATATTGATGGGGAAGCTTTGCGACCAGGTGGCCAGCGTCAAGTCATCGGATAGCGTGAGGTTCAGGTTGACGCCGTCGTAGGTGATATGCGCATCGAAAAAGTCTCCATCATGGAGATTGATGCCGGTGCCGGTGAGGTTGATAGCGGGTACGGTTGGCATGGCACCGTTGATGTAGAGTCCAGTCGAGTTCGGCCCCTCGCCCGCATTGTTGAACAGATCGAACTTGATCGCCACGCTCTTTGGAATGCCAGCATATCCCAGGCCTCCGCCGTGAGCGCCGAGCGCGGTCGGCCCTGCATTCTGGATGGTGAAGGTCATGCCGTCGCCACCCGGGTTAGACATCTGGAAGCTGATATCCGAGGTAAAGGCCTGGATGTTGACCGGGGTTGTATAGAAAGCGCTGCCGGCCTCGGTAAATCCGCCGTTGGTCAACTGCAAGCGGAAGTCGTCGAGATCGGTGCTGCCATTAAACTGCATGGGGCCCTGGGCAAGCTCAAATCCGTTGGTGTAGTCAATGACGTAATCAGGCTGGATGGTGTAAGCCGCGCTGACTGCCGGACTTGCAAAGAGGCCTGCAGAGACAGCAATGGCCTGGACTGTCTCCGTCACCGGAATTGTCAGGGGGGCGCTGTAAACCGGGGAAGCGGTTGTAGGTGTTGACCCGTCGAGAGTGTAGTAAATGGTAGGGTTCGGGGAACCATCGGTGATGGTCAGGGTCTGGGCTCCCGAGTAGGTTCCGGCGGCCAGAGAGAAAACCGGATTGAGCGTGGTGCTGGTCGACTGATAGGTGACTGAAGCCGGCGGGCTTAGCAGATAGCCGTTGGCGCTGGCGATTGCGGTAATCGTTTCGTTGGTCGAGAACACCAGCGGCTTTGTATATTTCGCCGAAGCAGCGGTCGGCCTGCTTCCGTTCGTCGTGTAGAAAATGGTTGCACCGGAGACCGCGTCGGTGACGGTGACGGTTTCTGTACCGCTGTAGGTGACAGTGGAGGTGCTTGAAGGGCTGATCACTGGAGCCGGAGCCGTCTGTGCATCTGCCAGCAACCCATAAATACTGACCAGGCTGCCGGCTCCTACGTAGACCTTACCGTTGGCTACGGTAGGGACGGTGAAAGACTCGGTGCTGCCCGCGTTGTCCCTGGTCAGGTTGGCGTTGCTGGAATAGAGCTGATTGGCGAGGTTGGTTGCGTCGAAGGCGAACAGAGTTTCGATTCCTAAGCCTCCCGCGTTAAGAGTGTCCGTCTTCAGCAGCCACACAATGCCGTTGGTGGCGCCGTTGGCGGAGACCACCGGGGTCGGTCCCGGGAAGGTGAACTGCTCCACACTTTGGCTGGTGGGCGTTGTCGAGAGGACGCCATTGATAAACGAGTAGGCGGTGAGACTATTGCCAGAGCCGTCATAGCTATAGGCCCCGGTTCCGGGGTTGGTCCCTCCGGAGTAGATATTGTTGTTCCAGTAGGCTTCTGTGCCCCAAACGCCAGCGCCCCAGTTGTACTTGGGCGATATCGGTGTTTGCACCTCCTGTTCCACCTGATCGCCGCCCGCGTTGAAGCCGCCGAGTCCGGCCGGGCTGTATTCGGTGGCTGGATTGTTGCTGCCGTCGGTATTGTTGTCGCGATCGAGGATATAAATCGTTCCCGATTTGCCGATCTGCAACAATGGATTCAGAGTCTTTCCTGAAGGCAGCGTCTGGGTCGGCAGGATCACCGGTCCACCGGAACCCACATCGCCATCCTGGCCTTCGAGGACGGCTTCGTTGTGCGGAGTGAACTCATCCTCGACGGTCATTTGCCCGCCGGACAAGTCGAGGTTCAGAACACTCATTCCGTAGCTCATGGTGTTGGTATAAGGGGAGCTCGCGACATAGGAACCATTTCCAGTGGCGATGAACATACGGCCGTAGGGTTTTGCCGGGTTATTGACCTCGGCCGCCAGTCCCGCTCCGCTCAACCAGAAGCCGGCGCCGACAGTGTTGGGACTGCTGCAAAATACGTCAATCTGCCGAAGAGTGGCGGCATTGTAGGAAAATATCCATCCGTGCCAGGGGCCGTTGTCGCCCAAGGAGCCAAAGGCCACATACACAACGCCATTCAGGAAGAGGAGCCCTGGGCGCTGGAGCAGTACGGCCGGATCGAAGGTGAGAGTGCCGTTGACGCTTCCGGCGCCAGTCCCTGGCACCGTCGCCTGAAACGTTACCGGCCCACCGTATCTCTCTGCTCCGGTCGTAATATCGAGGGCGTGCAGCCGAAAAATATTGTTCCCATTCTGAACTTCGGAGCTCACCAGGTACATGGTTAAGGACTTCTGATCGATGACCGGGGTGCTCATGACTCCATACTGATTTGTCAGCGTGCCTGCCGGGGTGGTGTTGGTCAGCAGCGATACCTGCCATAGCGGAGTCGCGCTGGTTCCGCCGTTGCTGCTGGCATCGAAGGCGTAGACCGAGTCGCCTGCGGTCGCCACATAGACGACGTTGTAAGTGCCTTTGCCTGGAATGGCTACCCCGGAGACTACAAGGGGTTGAGCGTTGACGGCTCCGTTCACCGATTGCGAGAACAATTTGCCGAACTGGGTGGGGTTCACATTCGCCGGCGTCAAGATGGTTTCACTCAGGTTCTGACCGGTGCGGGCGATGTCGTTGTGTGCGGTAAGGACGTTGACTTGCGCCTTCGCTTCGCCAGCCAGCAGCGCCAGAGCGACGAGCACCATCGCAACCCGAAACAGGTTAAGAAAGCAGTTCTTCCGCCGGTTTCTGGTGTTTCTCTTCTGTGCATTGTCGATAATAGCGATATTGATAACATCGGAAAGACTTATTACATTCATAAGAACCCCACCAAATAAGAACTTCAAACTGCTTCAACGGCTATCCAGGAGGAAGGTGTTTCAACGGCAACTTGCAGTCTGTCTATAATTTAGAGTCGTGAAGCGGGCCCAGGCCCATCCATGGAATGTCTCCGAACGGTTGAGGCACGCGCCAAGGTTGAAAGCCAGGTTCCTCGCGGGACGGATTCCGCAGATGTCGTAGTTCGAATGCGATCTAGCTCGATGACAACTATAAGGGAGTTGAGGCAAGCGACAATACCGACATCTTCGCCTGTTGGCTCAAATACTGCAACAAAAAAAGGCAGCGAATCGAGGCGGCATTCTCCCGCCTTCATCTCTATTTAACACTACTGACTATCTGATTTATCAGCGTGACCAGTTTGGCCGATAACCCTGGTCACACAACATAGTTAAAGCTGCGCTTTCAGATTCGGTTGATTATCGATTACCGCCAAGTTTATTGAGCCGAGGCGGACTACTTGGGGCGGACTACTTAAGCGGTCGCAGGCAGTGCGGTAGTCTCAGTTTGCTCGGGAGCTCGGGATTGCCTCATGAGAAAACCAGCCGCCAGCCAGAATATAATTCCGTTAACATTGGTCATTGTGTTGCCCGTAGGCAACTGCACCAGATAGGAAGCGCACACTGCAAGACAGCCCGCCCGCCAATCGCGATCAACGTCGAGATGCTTCGATTGGGCACGGAACAAGACCGTCGCTGTGCTCCCGAGATAGACCAGCGTACCAACTACGCCGAGAGTGACGAGAAACTCGTAGATGCCGTTGTCATGAGCTCCGAAATCAGTGCCGCCGGCGTCCAGATTGGATTCGAATCGAGTATCGAGGTAGCCCATACCACCGCCGAATGGGTTCTGGAGGGCATGGGGAATTGCGCGCTCCGCTCCCGCGAGGCGCTCGTTGAAGCTTTCATCCTGCTTCACACTGAACAACGTGCTGAACCTCTTCGATAGGTCTGTATTGACCGAGCTGTATGCCAACATGCCTGCAACCGAAACGGCAGCAATGCCGGCGAGGAGCGCCATGCGCAGGCGAGTGGATTTGCTCGCGGAAAACAAAATAACGACGAGTCCGACAATGAGCCCCAGCCAGGCGGACCGTACCTCGGTGAGCACCAGGGCCACGGCAGCAAGGAGTTGTGCGATGAAGGCGAACTTCTGTTTAGCGCCCATCAACAGCAAGATACCCGCGGCGAGTGTGGCTCCGAACGGCCCGGGGCTGTTCATCGTCCCCCACACCCGGACGGTCTCCTTGCCGACCGAACCAAAACCATTCGCGCCCACATTCTCAAGCCAGTAGAAGTCCCACGGGGGCACGGAGGAGTTCTGGAGCAAAGCGTAGAGGCCCATGACGATCAGCCCGAAGATGAAGCAGCGTTTCACGGTGGCTGCGATGTCCTCATGTTCGTCGTCTGTGCGAGCACAATAGAGCGCGAAGATAATGGGCGGCAGCCAGCGCACAAAGTCAACAGTTGCAGCTCGAAATCCGCATTGCACTGCGCCGACGATCCAGGAATAGATAAGGCTTAAGAAGACCAGAGAAAATGGTATGCACTGGCGGGTCAGAAATATAGAAAGGCTGGGGAGATAAAAGACAGCAAGGCAAGAAGCCAGCATGGGCGCTAGAAGCATGGGACTCGGGTCCTGGAAGCCGGCGTGATAATCAGCGAGGCGGCGAATGACCGGGGCGAAGAACCAGAGCAGAATCGTAAAGCGAACATACCGCGCCCGAGACTTGCCAAGAAGATAGAACGCTACAATCGCCGATAGAGGCGTAAAGAGCAGTTGCAGGGGACGAGCAGCGCCGGCGAAGGTACCCAGGATGGTAAGAACCGCGAAGCCAAGCTCGACCTTGAAGCCGGATGCGTCCAACGCGATGCGCTTCTCGCGCAGATCTTCGCGAGATAAGCGGGCGTTTTTTGTCTGGGTCAAAGCTACGGCCATGGTGCTCCTCACTTAATCGTACTGCGAACTGAAGGTTCGCCTTGCTCATCAAAAATCGACTATCGCAGAACTCACTGTCGCGATCTTAGTGCGCGGTGTTCACCTTTCGCGTTCGGTGCAAATGAACAAAGTACTGAACCGGCAAAAACGTTCTAAACCGCAGGTTGCCGCAAAGCCTTTGACCAGCGGAGCAGGGAAGCGCCTTGCGTTCTTACAATATGTCGAGTTTCGGTCCAAACAAGGTGATGGACGGGGCCTTCCAAAGTGGGAAGAATCCGCCGATAGGATAACCAGAGAAGGAAGGAGCGTAGAACCGCGGAAATAACCAAAGCGACTCCAGCTCCTTCCGCGCCCCAGCGAGGCACGAGTACAGTCATCAGGGGAATCGCGGTGACCAATCCAGCAACCTGCAGAAGGGTGACGGTACCGGGCCTGCCGATGGCCATGAAGAGCTGCGACATCACGGTGACGGATCCGGAAATGATTGCCTCAAGGATCAGAATCTTGAGCAGGCCGGTCGCCACGGCATATTCCTTGCCGTAGAGCAGACGCAGGGCAAATCCCGCAAAAAGCACCAAGCACGTGGATGCTGGGATCGCCACCATCAGGCTGGCAATCAGAGACCGAACAGAGAGTCGCAGGTTGGATAGCAGGTCCTGGTTGACCGCTCTTGGAAAGAGAACGGCGGTGACCGAGGTGAAGACAACGTTGATGATCCGGGAGAGGCTCAGGGCGACTACGTAGGAACCCATTTCAGCCGGCATCAGCAGCTTCAGGACCAGGGCCTGATCGACGTATTGCGAGAGCGAGCCGCACAGGTCGATGCCGTAAGACCTTAGCCCGTAGGAGAGTAGTCCACCCACGGCTTTTGGAACGTCTTGCCAGACCGGAACCAGATCAAACCAAAGGTTAGCCAGAATAATCGCGAGCGGGGGAATGCCGCTGAGCACATAAACCCAGGCCGCTGCGATGGGGGTGAACGAATGTGAGAAGAGCAGACCGAGCAGTCCGATTACATTGAATATCGGCGCACTGATGTAGAGGAACGAGGAGGTTCCGAATCGCCCACGGGCCTCAAGCGCAGAGCGCCCGATGAGAAGAAGTATCGTAGCCGGCGTAGAGATCATGAACCACTGCGCCATGCGCACGTCTTCAGCTGGGTAGTGGACCAGCCATAAGGGCAGCAGCACAACCCCCAAGATGGTAGTGATCCCACTGAGCAGGAGTCCAAGCAGCATCGCCGTTCCGATAAGGCTGCGGTCCTTGAATCTCTTGAGGCACAACGAGTAGAGCAGCGAACTGGGAAGTCCAAGCGTAAACGCCTGGGAGAGAAAAATGGGCCACAAGATCATGGCGGCAAGTTCGCCACGGCCTTGCGGCTTCAGCGCTCTGGCCGTCAGGATGCCGGTGCAGATGGTCAATGCGATCGTGCCGCTGCGACCAATCAATACCTTGAGAGTAGAGGCGAGACCGCTTTGACCGGTCCGCGTGGGCACCGCCGCCGGTTCTTCGTTCGCGGTCTGAACAGAACTCATGAGATCTCCCTAGTTACCGGACAGCGCCCTGGCCGGTTTGCAGTGGGACATAGTTTTGCCCAGCACCTGCGATGGGCTTATGGAATAAGAGATGGGGCGCCAACGGTTTCTTAGTAGATCGCCTGCAACGGGTTGAGGTAGAGGCCAAAGCTGTTCGCGATGCGCGTCACCTGCGTGACCTTGGCGATCCAGTTCCGGGTGACGTAGAGCATGTCTCCGGGCTGCAACTCGCAATCGCGTTCCAGGTCCGCCTTCGTCTTTACGTTTCTCAGGTCGAGGATTTTTACCTGTGCGTTGTTGCCGTTGATCCTGCGAAAGACGATAACCTCGGAAACCTTTCCGTCCGCCGTTGGGCCGCCGGCGAGCATTAGAGCCTGCAGTGCGGTCGTGTCTTCGTTCATGTCGAAGCGCCCGGGCTTGGCGACTTCGCCCGCAACTACGAAATAGGGCTTCTGGAAAACGAGAAGAGAGATTGAAACCTCAGGATCGTTGAGCCGCTTGGAAGCGCCTTGCGCGATGGCCTTCTCGGCATCTTCCACGGTAAGCGACGCCACCTTAACCTCACCCGCGATGTCCAATTGGACAAACCCGTCCGGCTGCACGGTGACGGTTTGATTGAACTCTGGAGTCAGGCGGAACTTAACGTCCAGCTTGTCTCCAGGAAGCAAGGTGTAGCGATATCGCTTTTCGAGCACCTGAGCGTGCGCGACCGTGCCGCTCCAGATTCCGGAGGCAAGCAGGGAAACAGCCAAGACAGCGAACGCAAAGAGATTAGATTTTCTTTTCATCATGATAGGTTCCTTCGCAGCAGACGGTAAACCAGCTTGGGAATCGGGCTTTGCCTGCGGTTTAAGATGCACCCACCGAGGGTGCCACCGGACGACGTAATGAGTTGCTCGGTGTACAAGAGCTGTTTTCGCGTGCTCATGCCAGCGCCCACAACGATCAAGCACGAGTTCACCAAGCCCGCGACGCCAGCCACATCCGCTGACGCACAGACGGCGGGACAATCCACAATCACATAGTCAAAGTTACGCCGCAAAGGGTCGAGTACGGCCCGGCGCGCCCATGGATCGAAGTCCCAATCCGTCACATCGTCAGAGCGGCTGGAGAGTGTCCAAAATCCGGCGACGGTGAGGAGGCATCGCCTCTCAATCTCATCCTCCGCGTGAGGGGGGATGTGGGAGAGGGCGTCGATGGTGCAATACAGTGTCCGCCGCTTCGGGTCTCGCGACAGCTCCTTGCACATCTGCATTGCGACGTAGGTCACGCCCTCGCCCGCTATCGGCGAGGTCACGACGATCACCTTGCCGGAGGAATTCTTCCCAAGGTCGGGTTTTTTTTCGGAATCGGCAGGATCCTGAAAGATCGAAAAGGTCACCCGCCGGAGATCTATATCTTGTTCGGAAGTATTCATCTCAGTCTCCGCATTCTGGCTGTGGATTGCCGGGCTTCGTCGAATGAACTTGCCCCGGTTCGCGCTTCGAGAGCAGGCAGTCCAGGACTTGCGAGCAGAACCTCGGGAAGCGTTGCCAGGACTGGCGCAGATGCTACCGCTTCCAATTCATGCTGCGTGTACATGGTTTCGCGTAGAGCTTCCTTGGCAAAGAGAATCCCCACAGAGAGGAAGCAGGCCATCACCGCGCCGAGGGCAATAATCAACTTTCGATGGGGACGGACCGGCATGCTGGAGATGGTCGGCGCCTGAGCAACGGCCACATCGATGATCTTGATCTTGTCCAATTCGGCATCGACTTGAAAGTCGTCGCGCTTTACCGTGTACTTCTTCAGATTGTCGGTCAGCTCCTGTACCCGGCGGTCAAGCACGTCACGCTGAACGCCGATCCCCTGCAATTGCTGAAGTCTCCCTTCGTAGGTCGCGGAGGTCTGGGTGAGCGCGGCCAGACGGGCCCGTTGAGCAAGGAGGTCCGCGGACGTTTTCTCAATGTCTTCATTGATCATCGTCATCACCGGGTTGACGTCCTCGGTCGTCTCCGCGGCCTGCTTGGAAGTGATACCTGCCAAAGATGCCTTTGTCGAAGCGATTTGTGCGTCCACCTCTTTGACCAGCCGGTCATCTGGCTTGAAACGGGTGAGTAATTCGATCCTCTTGTTTTGCAGCTCGGCCAGTATGGTATCGAGCTGCTGCGTGCTTCCGGCATTCGCTCCGCTCCTCACCATGGTCTCGAGACGTGGCGGCGTGGAGGCTTTCTGCTCGCGAAGCTGGACCAGGCGGGCTTGATCCGCCTCCAGAGAAGCCCTAACCTGCTGTGCTTCGCTGGCGTTTTCGCTCAGTCTTTGCTGGGTCAGCTGCCGTTCCTGTTCCGGCGCGGTAACGCCTGTCGTCTGATCGTAGGCAAGCAGCTTGGTCTGGGCGTCATGCAGCTGGGCCTGGGCCTGTTGCACCTGAGTATCAAAAAACTCAGTCGTCGCGCCCGGACGCTGCAGCGCAACATGTTTATTAAGAAACTCCGAGGAAAGCCACTGCAGGCTCTTCTGGGCGTTAGCGGGATTCGAGTCAATAAAACTGACCTGAATCACATTGGTCTTGCGCAACGGAGTTATTTCGAGGTTGCGCTGAAGCGCCTGTACTTGCAGCGCCATCTCGACGCTTCCCTCAGCAGGCGGTCGAATGCCAAGAAGCTGGGTGTCCCGATAGCGAACCAAGCTCTCCAGCAGGTCGTTGGATTGCAGCAGCTCAACCTCGGAGTTGATCTTCGCTTCCATCATGTCGGAGTTCATGGCGCCCGGAACCGACGCCCCGGATTCTGCCCCAACGAGAGTGTTAGAGCGGTTATTCTGCACCAGAATCCGCATCGTTGAGCCGTACTGCGGCTTGGCAAGGACAGCGTAGGCGAGGCATGCCACAAGGACAATGCCTGCTGTTAAAACTACGAGTCCTCGATTGCGATAGACGGCTTCGACTATATCAAGGAGGCTCTTACCTTCTTGTTCCATATGCTTTCAGTGCTCCTGGGCTAGAAATCATCCGCAAGATTTTAGAGAGAGTCTCGCAAGCACACTGAGGGCGAGTTAGTCGCAGCCTAACTTCGCTCAAGTGTACCACACCGGGACTCGGCATCTAAACCACTTGCGCGTACGCTTGAAAACACCACTGGGGTAGAAATTCTTGAAACCAGTATGAATATGTTTTCAACCACCCTAAGTCCTGCTGGATCAGGCTTAGGACGAAGTAGAACGGTTTCGAAACCTGGGCGAAGTCCTCTTTACCTCGATATTTTGAGGACCTTCAAGTTGTCGCTTACCGACAATGGGAAAGCAGCTCCGGAACGAAGCAGTGTCGGAGTCATTGTGCCGGCGCTATCCCATTGATACTGAGTGACTTGATTGCCGGCAGGAAGCTCGAGATCGACCGATTCAGGGCTCACTGGTGTAGCCGCTTGACTATCAACATCGTACGAACTCTTCTCGACCCAAATGGCGAGATAAAAGGATCCATCTCGCTTCTGAAAGAGAGCATGACGAAGGGCCGAGTCACCGCCCTTGATTCCATAACTGAGCGATCCTGGCTGGAAAGTAGGGCCCGGATCAGAGAACAGCTTGAGCAGATTCGAAACTGCGTAGAAGGCAGGTTTCGGAGTGAAGTCCGACCGCACCAGACCGAAGTCTTCATTCATGCTGGAAACCAGCTCGTAAATGTAGGTCCGCTTTGCGCCGCTGTTCCACTGATTGAGAATCAGGCGCGGCATGTAGACTGCCGATACCGACTCCGGCACAGCCCTGTGCTTCCACGACAAGTCATTGGTGTAGCCAGTCTCGGTGCTGAAGAAAGGCAGGCTCGGCGAGTTAATCTTCAGCAGATCGAGTTGCCAGGCCATGCTTCCATAACGGTTACCCTGGGCATCTCCAGCGCCCCAACCGGAAGTGCCGGGGTTGTGCCCGCCAAAATAATTATGCAGGTTGGCATAATCGAAGTATTGGTGAACGTCCCCAAGCATGGCATAGGATTCCGAATGCACCAGTGACGGCCCAATGACAGGATATTTTCCCGGCCGCACGGTATTCGAGAGCAGAATCATCGATGCCTTGAGCTGGCTTGCCCAGTTCGGGTCATCTTTCGTGTTGTCATGCTCGTTGGCGTTCTCGTACCCCTCAAAGCATTGGTTCATGCGGGCCGGGTAATCCCGAAACAACTCGGGCTTTTGCTCAACACTGATGATGAAAATGCTCTTGATCCCGAGCGCGCCCAACTCATTGTGCTCGTCGTAATATGGCTGATACTTCGTATCCACCAGGCTGTCGCGAAGGTGCCGCACCCCCAGTTCCAGGAGGGCTTTCTTAACACCAGGGTAGTTGGTGTAATACGGCGTGCCGTTGAAGTTCAGGTGCACGTTGACGCCTACGGAATCCACAAGGGCATCGGCGGAACTCGCCGTTTCGGTCAAGGCCGAGCCCGAAGCCCCAAATGCAGGCGCGGCTTCAGCGGCGCCCGGCATAGCGAGGGCGAGCAGACCACTGAGTCCAGCTACACTGAGAAGTGCAATCCTGAAGAAGGGCGTCAAGGTAAACCTGTGTTCTTTAATCTTTCGTCAACTCATGTGTAGCTTATCGGCCGCCGCAGCCGGCGAATCATGGGGAGCCGAGGGAGCAATCAACACTTGTCTCAAGGTCAGACACTGTCTCGCTCGGGAAGTTGACTGGAATGCCTTAATTTTATATCGAAGCAGGATCGAAGGCAACTTTTTTCGGGACGGACAGGTCTTTTTTTAAAGTTGCTTCTACGAAGCGTGACCAAGCGCAACCTTGAGATGGTCGGCCAGGCGGATTGACATTGCGACGATTGTCAGCGTCGGATTGGCGTATCCAGAGGTCGGAAACACCGAGCTGCCTCCGCAATAGAGCCCGTCTACGTCGAAGACCATGCATTTCGAATCCACGACGCCATGGCGCGGATCGGCGGCGATTCGGGTGGTGCCGCAGTGATGCGCGCAATCGGCGAGATGCTCCTGCCAGGAACTTGCAGAGAGCCATTCGGCGGGCCGCACCTCTCCGAGCCCGAGTCGGGCAAACTCCGAGCGTACCGTCTCGGTGAGCACCTGAAGGGTTTTGATCTCCAGATCGGTCATATGCCAGTCCACAGCCAACAAGGGAAGGCCGAAACGGTCGGTCCGCTCTGAAAGAATCACTCGGCTCTCTGGCGTCGGCGCTTGCTCGAGGTAGCATTGCAGTCGAATTAGCGACGGCTTTCCCTCTGGAGATCGTCCTGACATGGCGCGCAGCAACACCGCGCGAGCCACTTGCGGGCTGTCGCGAACTAAAGACATGAGTCGGGAAAGGAACTTGTCAGGGAGTTGCCCCTTCCTTAGGGCGCGATATATCTCCTGTAGCCCGGCGATGCCTGATCCCTCCGGGTATTCGAAAAACAAAGACGCATTGCAGTTCAGTACTTCCGCGTTCTTCTGGATCTCCTCACCTAAACGGAATTTGGGGAAGTGGCGAATTCCGTTCTTGCCATAAAGCAGTCTGAATTTTTGCTGCAGTGTGGTTGCGGTCTCGGGGTCCGCCACTACATCGGCGGTGAAGCCGTTGGGGTGTTCTTGAAAAAATCGTCCCACGACTCCGTTCGCGTTTCCCAGGCCTTGTGTCTGTTGACTGCGCGAGAGCAACAGTAGCCGGGCGTTTTCAAGGCCGCCGGCGCAGAGCACGGCTGCCTTTGCCTTCACAGTGCCTTTTCGACCGTCGAGCGTTTGTATTTCTAGATGGGAGAACGATTTGACTGCAGAATTGGCGACGATGTTCGTGACGGTCGCGTGCAACAGCACGCGAACATTGGATGCAGCCTCGATCCGCGTCTTCCAGGCCTCACCGGTATCGACGTCCGGCGTGTAGGCGGTCGCCATGGAGAGCAGCTTTGAAGGCTGCCACGCAGGCGGGTCCATCTTGAACGGCTCATAAACCCGCTCATCGTAGACTTCACCGTCGACGCGGAAGAAGGTCTCGGCGCGCGCATAAAACGGTTGCAGCTCACTCAGGCTGAACGGCCATCCGGAGAAGGGAACCCATGGCCTGGGTTGAAAATCGATCTCATCCAAGGGCAAACACTGGCCATACCAGAGCTTTGCCGTTCCGCCGAGGGCACGGGCGCGACCCTCTTTCCGCTCACGATGCAGGAGTCCGATGGTGTCAGCCTCATTCAGTTCCTGAGGAGGCGGCTCCATTTTCAGACCTCCGCTCTCGACGAGGATGACCTGCATCTTTGAGGAACTCAGCTCGTTGGCGAGGGCAATCCCGGCCGGGCCAGAGCCGATGATGACGACGTCAGACTCCAGAACTGAATTGGGGGAGAGATCATTCAGGTCAGAGATCATGCGCCGGCACCTGCCGGGCGGGCTTGAAAGTCCTTGACTAATTCGCGAAAGGCTTCGATTTGGCCGGTCTGTGTGATGGATTCTGCCGCGAGAGCATTGGCCCGGATATTGGCCTCATTCGCGGAAGCGAACAAAACGACTCCCTCCGGATTCATATGCAATGCGCTTTGGAGAGCAAGGCGTCCGAGCGACTTCCGGTTCCGGCAATCGACGTCGAGGCGTTCGCTCCAACGTGCGGACCAGGCAGCATCTGCTTCGAGCTCGGCGCATAGCTTGCCAAACGCGACGGAGAGCGACGAGTGAGTGAAAATGGCCGCTCCGCCGCGCAAAATGGAGCGCTCAATATTCGGCTCGAATACGCTGTTCGGGACCTGGACGACGGGCGCATATTCGGCATGGTGGGTGAGGATAAGCTCGGTTTCCGGGGCGGTTGCCGCTAATCCGTAATAGCGCACTTTGCCTTGGCGCTGCGCGGTTTGCAGAAAATCCAATAACTCCGGCTTCTCTACGTCGGCGAGTACGCACTCGTGCAAGAGCAGGAAGTCAACGTAGTCGGTACCCAGTTGCCGCAAGCTTGTCTCGAAACTCATGGTAATGGTCGGAATATCGAAACAGCCGGGTTGAACCATGGCATCGGCACGCTTGCGGAGTTTGGCCCGTAATTGTGGATTGAGCGCAGCCGCCTTGCGAGCGACAAACTTCGCAAAGGAGAGCACCGGGGTGCGCTTCGGCGGAAGAATGCCAACTTTCGTGGTCACGGTGACCTTGTCACGGCGAGAGGCGATGGCTCGCCCCAAAGCCGATTCCGCCTCGCCATACCCATAGAGCCGCGCGGTGTCGAAATGGGTGATGCCAGCTTCGAGCGCAGCCTGCAACAGTATCGCGGACTGCTTCTGATTCAGCCGTGACATGAGCATGGATGTGCCGAATCCAAGACGGGACACGGGAGAGTCTATTCCTGGCAGTTTGATCTGCTTCAACGCTTCACCTCAGTACGATTGGGGCGGCTTATCGCGATATATGTATTTAACGGTTGGATTGTGAGGTCAATTATAAAAGCTGATGCGTGGCGCGGTTCGCAGCCTAGCCGCTTATAGGCGATCTCACCGCCGTCGTTACAGCAATTCCTGATACACGGCGGCCGTTCGTTCGGCCATTCGCTGGGGAGAGAAATTGTCGCGGACGTAGGAGCGGCAGGTATCTCCATCCGGCATCGAGAGTTTGTTGAGCAGGGCCTGAGTAAGACCCTGGGCAATGTCCTGTGCGGCCGATGACGCGAAGACCAGATTCGGCGAGAGACCGGAGACCACTTCCGGAAGGCCACCAATTGGAGTAACCATGGAAGGAGTGCCTGCCGCCATCGATTCCGCCGCAACCAGGCCAAATCCTTCCAGGGCTTCAGTTGGAACGACGTTGAGGTTGGCGGCACGGTAGAAGTGCGGAAGCAAGTCTTCCTCGACGAAACCGAAGAAGCGCACGTGTTCGGACAAACCGCGTTGCTCAACGCTTGCAGACAACTCAGCCATCATCGGACCGCGTCCTCCGATGCAAAGCAACACTTCCGGTACTTTCGTAACCACATCGCTCAGAGCTTCAATGAGGGTATGCAGCCCCATACGCCGCACAAGTCGGCGAACGGAGACGAGAATCAGCCGATCCTGCGGCAGGCCAAGAAGCGTTCGAGACTGTTCCCGGGTCGCTTCTACCGCGAAGCGCTCGATGTCGACACAGCCGGGGACCAAGCGGATACGGTCCGGAGCAACTCCGAAGGTCCGCTGAGCCAGGTCGCTGAAGGCCATGGAGAGCACAATAACTCTGTCTGCGCGCCGATATACGGTGCCTTCAATCCAAGCCTTCACCGACGCGGTGAGATGGCTTTCTCCTTCCTGGAGTGATTCCGCGGACCATGGCCCATGAAAATGGGTTACATTTCGCGAGTGCCGGAGTAAATCGAGCGCGGGCGCGGTGTACAGCGCAAAGTGGGATGCCACGACCGCAGGCTTCAGCGTAGTCAATGCCTCACGAATCGATCTTCTTGCTCCAACCATCCGCGACATAAGCTTTTCGTCGTCGGCGAAGCCGTGGACACGCCCATCCGTCAATTCGGCGACGTTTCGCGGCCCTGCTACAAGTCCCTTGAAATCAAATCCAGCCTGGGGCAGGCAACGCATTAGTTCGGATACAATGCGCCCCTCTCCACCCATCCCGTACTCGATCCCTATATGCAGCGACAAAGGAGCGACCGCGGGGGAAGACCACGCATCGTTAACATTGCGCAGGTCGCGGTCTTGTCGCTGGTCGATCGCTTGATTGGGAGTTGTTAACACTCTGTAAGCGCCTTAGAAAATAATGGAAAGGTGCACAGCTGCGAGAAAGCCGCGGTCGAATTTCTCGAAGCGGAGAGGAAGCCGCGGAAAACCTTACAACATCCGGAAGAGGCGCTCGATCTTGGTTCGTTTCTCTTAGAGTGCGGGCCGTCTTTCTATAGTTCGAGTCGGTTAGACTTGGAGTACACACCTGAAACGATGTCGAGATCGCTATACGAAATATATTTCATTTCGGAAGCAAATGTCATCGAGAATAGCTTGACAAATAATAGAGGGCGAGATTTTATTCTTGTGGTACCATTAATCAAGTATTTCGCGTATTCAGTATTTCTTCACGGCATTCCAAGCAGCATTGTCTGAGGTAATCCTCTCGGAACTCGACTCCTGTGCTCACGGGTTTGTTTGCTTGATATAGCCGGTTGAACTTGGGCGACACTTGGAACCATATCGAGATCGCCATTCAGAATGTATTTTCATTTCTGAAGCAAATGTGATCGAGGTTGGCTTAAGAGTCAACAGATAGCGGAAAGTTTATCTTGAAGTAAACATTACCAAAAGCTTCTGCCAACTCTCGATATCTTCACATTCAATTGATATATTCTGGGCAGCCTCTCATAATTAGACTCCTCTGCGCAATGGTTGGTGTGCTTGAACATAGTGATCATCAACGACACCGCTCATGTCAACGGCGGCGCGGCCAAGCTGGCGATTACAGAGGCCTGTGGTCTGGCTGATCGTGGACATCAGGTCTTTTTCCTGGCGGCGGTCTTGCCGGTCGCTCCGGAGCTCGAAAGCCATCCAAACATTACCGTAGTTTGCACGAATCAGTTCGATCTACTTGCCGATCCCAGCCGTCTGCGGGCATTCTTACAGGGCTGGTGGAACCAGAAAGCATTTCGGGCCGCCAAGGACCTCATTGCTCCATTAGATCCGAGTGATACGGTAGCCCATCTTCACATCTGGTCCAGAGCGCTCTCTCCAAGTATTGGGAGAGCGGTGTTGGACGCAGGAATTCCTACCGTCTGTACGTTGCATGACTTCGTACTGGCATGCCCGACGGGTACTTTCTTTCTTCATCGGGAAAAGAAGATCTGCACGTTTACGCCTATGAGTCGAGCCTGCGTTTGCGCCAATTGCGATACACGTAATTATCAGCACAAGTTATGGCGCCTAGGTCGTCACGTCGTCCAACAACGGTTTGGTCACTTGCCATCGCACTTGACCGACTACATCGTTCATTCGCAGCTTGCGTTGGACGTTATGAAACCGTACCTCCCGGATAGAGCCACGATTCATGAGCTGCCAATCTACATCGACGGCACAAGAGCGGCGCCGGCGAGTCCGGCAGAGAACGAGACATTTACCTATGTAGGGCGGTTAGTAGGGGAAAAAGGTGTCATCATGCTTGCCCGAAGCGCAGCGGCAGAGCAATTGCCGGTTACATTTGTGGGTTCGGGCCCCCTCGCAGCTGACATCCATGAAGCAAATCCGGCGGCGCTCATCACCGGTTGGGTTGACCGGGAGGGCTGCGTCAACTATTTACGGAAGTCTCGTGCGCTGGTATTTCCCTCTCTCTGGTACGAGACTCTGGGCTTGGTAGTACTGGAGGCCGCCGCACATGGGATTCCAAGCATTGTGCCGGACTCCTCCGCCGCGCGAGAGTTCGTCGAAGACGGCGTCACGGGGTTCCATTTTCAAGGTGGAAACGAGAGCGATCTGCGCTCCAAAATGCGGCAACTTCACGATCCTGAAGTTGCCGCAGCTCTTGGACGCGCGGCCTATGATCGCTTCTGGGCCGGTCCGTTCTCTTCTCTCAATACCCATATTGCTTCTCTGCACGGGATTTACGAAAAGGTGCTACAGAGAAGCAAGGTCAAAGAACATCTCAATCGATCCATACCGAAAGACGAGGCAGAAGACATATGCGCGATGCAATCTACGCTCCCGTAAAGCCGATCCATGTCCTTCACGTGTTGGAGGCGACTGGAGGCGGCACGATGCGGTATATGGAAAATATTGCCGAGGCAACCACTGGAATCAATATGGTGTTCGGTTTCGCGTACGGGGTCTCCCGTGCGGATTCGAAGCTGGCGCCATTTCTGGATCGAATCAAGAAGAGCGGATGGCAGATGTTTCCCGTTGAACATGCGACGCGAGATCAACCTTTCCAGCGATTTCCTGGCATTGCGTCAACTGCGGAAAGTTATCAAAGCGTTTTCTCCGGACATTCTGCACTGCCACAGTTCGAAGGCGGGGGCGCTCGGAAGAGTTGCGGGAGCTATGCAGTCGGTTCGGCCGCTTCGCCTTTACAGCCCTCACGCTCTGGCGGCGCCACTGGGAAGCAAGTATCTCAGAATCGAGAAGCTTCTCTCACGCTACACGGAGCGGTTTATCGCCGTGTCCAGGAGCGAGCGCCAGGAGATCATCGACTTTTCGCTCTGCAAACCTGAATTCGTCGATATCATTTACCCGTCCATCGACTTCGAACACTTCAAGCCGGCCTCGAAGACTGAGGCCCGGCAGAATCTCGGGCTTGGCTCCCATCCCATTGTTCTTGCCATAGGCAGGGTGACACCGCAGAAAGATCCGGGATCCTTCATTGCGATCATGAAGCGGCTGCATGCGAAACGGCCTGATGCAAGAGGCATATGGGTTGGGTCGGGCGACGCCGGGAAGAGGTTCCTGGATTTGGTCAACGCGGCAGGTCTGAAAGGCGTGATCTCGGTCGTGGCCTGGCAGCACGACGTTCGTGATTACATTGCCGCCGCGGATGTTTTTCTGAGCACATCGACATTCGAGAGCTTCGGTTACGTGACTGCGGAGGCCCTGGCGATGCACCTTCCCGTAGTGGCTTCGAATGTCACGGGAACGCGGGACGTCATGCGCGACGAGTTGCATGAGTGGCTCTACAAGCCTGGAGACCATGAGCATGCGTCCGAGTTGATTGTCCGCCTGCTCGATGATCCAGACAACGCCCACGAAGTCGCGGTCCTCGGTCGCAAGATTATGGTCAAGAGCTTCAACAACGAGCGCATGCGGGAATCTTTGATCGCGTCATACTCGTCGGCGCTTAATGATGCAGGCAGGAAGGTGACCATCCCCGCGTTTAACACGGTGACCGCCAGCGTTGAATTCGCCGGAGGAGGTCGTCCGCGCGCCGATCTTTCCGTTCGAGCCGACGAGAGTTGAAGGAGACCTTCGAGGACTCTCGACACTTGCCATTCCCCGAAGCGCGCCTATCGTCGGTCGGGGCACGCTGCTTTTGACAGTGGAACTACCCGTCATGCCTTGAGACAATCTCATAAGGGGCGCAAATTTCTTGATATCAACGTCTGAATCGAGTATCGAGGGCAAGCCCTCGATCTTTATCGCTCATCCCTCTGGATTGCTGACAGATCATGTGCCTAACGGAGATGGCCTTGTCGCGTATGGATTCATCTCGCGCTTGGCCGCCCGTGGCTATGAACTGCACCTTGCAATTGATCAGGTGTCTTTGCGCAACCCGCTGCCTGACAATGTGAAGCTCTATCCTCTTAACGTTAAGTCGCGCAATCAGGCTCTTCATTTGTTGGAGTATTCGGTTCGGATGAGGTTGCTCTTCGAACGGCTGCGGCGGGAGCATCATTTCGCCGTCGCTCTCCAGATGAATCCGGTCTACCCAGGTATCAGCCTGGCGCTACTCGGCACGGGGACGCCTCTAATCCTTGGAACCTATGTTCCACGTTGGGGATTCGAATCCGCAGGCTTTCAGGATGGCTATAAACGCCGTTCCGAAACCGGTGTGACTGCGAAACTGCGCAACCTCGTGGCCTCTGTGCAACAGGCTCATGCAGACGCTCTCTTGCTCACCAGCCCCGCGGCAGGCAACCGTCTGCCCAGCATCGGACTTGATTCGCCGAAGATATTTGTGGTGCCTCACGGGATCGATGTCGAAACCTTTTCTCCCGAGTCCGGTGGAGGCACTGAACCGGAGAAGGACGCCAGGGGCATTCTTTTCCTCGCAAGTGTCACGGAGCGTAAGGGAATCTTCGATCTATTAGAGGCATTTCCTCTCGTTCTGAATGCCTTGCCGGATGCTAAGCTCTCGATCGTCGGTCCTGGCGACGACATCGAGCGCGTGAAGGAGCGCGTGCTCAGCATGGCCTGTCGCGACCGAATCAGCTTCGTCGGCCGCGTCACTCGTGAAGAAGCGGCAGCTATCTACAGGAGACATGCTCTCTATTGCCTGCCTTCATACGGGGAACCGTGGGCAACGACGCTGCTCGAAGCTATGGCATCGGGACTTCCTATCGTTTCCACCTCATCCGGCGGAACGCCCTACATTGTGCCGACAGACGGAGGCCGTTTAGTGCCCTCCGGAGAGGTAAACGCTTTGGCCGACGCCCTGATCGAAATTCTGGGCTCGCCCGCGCTTCAGCACTCTATGGGTCATAAGAATCGTCGGGTTGCTATGGAGCAATTCGCCTGGGACAAGGTGATCGATCGGCTGGAGGAGATTTATTTTGAGGTGAGCCACGGGGTCATCGGACGGTCGGAGAGCCGAGTCAAATCTGGCGAGCTGACAGCCGTCAAGTAGACCTGGATATTCGGGAAGCCATCGCCGGCAGCTAGAACCCTTCTCATAAACAGACGAAGAGCAACTTGATGCAATCAGGGTTAGGTTCACCTGTTGATTAGCAGCCCGTGGCAAAGTGCAAGAGGGACTTAGCCTTTGCCCGCAGTTCATCCGTCGTCTCGCCGTCCCGTTCACGGCGCCGAGATCCTCAAACGCCGACGGGGATCGTCTTTCCGATTTTTGCCGCCCTCCACCTCGTCCACAGAATCCATATACAGAGCGCCAGCTCAAAGAGTGCCGTCGGCATCTCGTACCAGTTCACCGAAACCACCGCTCCGAATCTGCGGTCGTTCAGATACGCGAACGCGCACACCCCTTCGAAGAGCGAGGCCAGCACGCCCCACGCCGCGAGGATTCTCGGGATGTAGCGTGATTGGAAGAACAGCCAGCTAAACAGCAAGGTGCTTAGCGCGTAGAATGCCAAGCCGATGTAGTAAGCGTCCCAGCCAGAGGCAAGCTGCAATCCCGCCAGCTCCTGCAACTGTTTGGAGTCGAACGCCTGCGGCGGCCCCTCTCCGTCCATGATGCGAGGGCGCTGAACGAGCCGAGCACCTGAACGAACCACATCGCGACGTAAACTAATCTGGAGAACGCCGCGAACAATGCAATGACCAGATTGACAGGCCTGAGGACCACATACAGCGCCGTCAGCAGCACGACACCCGCAATGCCGTTCAGGCAGGACGCGGCAATGAACATGCGATAAGTACGCGCGTGCGCGATGAGGTTGCGAGCCGTCTCCGCGTCCTGGTTCCAAACTAGAATAGGGGCCAGAAACCGGGTGAAAGCAACCGTCATCAGCGCAATGGTCAGCGGGAAAGTGATTGCGAAGATTAGGGCGGCGTGACGCTGTGACCGGTCCATCATCTCTTCCTCTCGAGGCTCTTGCGAACGCCGCCTCGCGGCGGTTTGAGAATCAGTCACGCTGGATTCGAAGAGCGGAGGTCCGCAGAGTTGGAATGGCGTTAGCATCCATTGTGACAGCAGAACTCGTCTCATGAACAACTTGACTTCGAATTAGTGCCCTACTAGTTGCTTCGCCGCTATATCAACGCCTACTCAGCGAACGCTAAGCCGATCCAGTGGAAATATTCCGATCCGACCCGCCGCATCCGCAGAAACGTTGTCTCTGCGAGATGCCACTAGTAATCACACTATTCTGTTTCAAATATCGACTGCAGTTGCGCGCGGATGGAGCCGGCATTGTCGGGGTCGAGTATTGAGTCATGAGAAGCCGCGACGCGAATCACGGTCAGATGTTTGCAGAGGCATTTCCATCCGAGGTCATCGGATTCAAAGGGTTCATGCTCATCAGCTCTGAATAGGAAAGTCGGAGTCGTCAGCGAGAATCCGGATTCAACGATTGAGCGCCACCAGGGCCAATACAACCGCCGCATGACTTGAATCGTAATTTTGCGATGGAGATAGGCATCGAAGTTGAAAGGCAGCCTGGTATCTCGCCAGCGAGCGACATAGTGTAGAAGCGGCAGAGCAGGTTGCAGCGTCAAAACTTTGGCGGCGAGCGATGCTATTCCACCACGCGAAGCGAGGGTGAGAAGTTGCCTGAACCGTTCCCGCAACCGGCGGGCGACCGATTTGGGCGTGGGGTCGACATCCGCAGCGGAGTCGAGAAGTACCAGGCAGGATACTGGCCTGCCTGCAGTTTGCAGAGCCTTCGCCACTGCGTAGCCAAGTGATCCGCCGAGGGAGTACCCGACAAGCCGGATTTCTCCGGCCGCCGAAAGGTTCTCAATTTGTGCCAACACGTGTGCGGCCAGGTCTGCGAGGCTCGCAGTTAATAATTCTGTCCAGTCAAGATAACCAATGATTCTGCTGCCGAAAGCTTCGCGCAGCGGCTCCCAGATTCTAAGGTCGTCATCAACTCCCGGCAGGATAAAGACCGCGGAAGTCCGCTCGACTTCATTTCCCGTAGACGTGCTTGATTCGCGCGCGTATGACATTTGTGAGTGGATTGCTCTAACTAGGGCAGGATACTGTACGTGGCCAAAACAGTCTCGTGCAGACGGGTCTGATGGCAGAACGTTGACAGTTCGTTGATGTCCAGGAACTGTCGACGCCATGAAGTCGTCAGGAGCCAATCGTTCAACTCCCGCTGCTGTAGGTCCAATTCAGGATGTCCTGAGTTGCGGTCAATCCGCCGCTGCCGGCGGTGAATCCGACATATGCAGTTGACCCCCCGACAATCGACGGGATGTTGACTGTATAGGTCTGCGTCGCGCTCACGTTGGTAACGGTGTCAGTAATCACGACGGTCAGCGTGGTTCCGTTGTAGGTAAAGGCCGCGTTGAAGGTGTCCCCGCTGTGTAAATTGATCCCGGTAGGCGTGAGGTTGACGGCCGGAACCATTGGAATCGCGCCATCCGTGTAGAGGCCGGTGGAGTCTGGTCCTTCACCCGCATTGTTGAACAAGTCGAATTTGACGCCCACGCTTGTCGGCATGCCTGCGAAACCGAGGTCCCCGCCTCCCGCCTGTCCATAAAGTGTTGTTAGACCGGCATTCTGGACGACGAACATAAAGCCGTCGGCGTTCGGATTGGTCAACTGGAAGCTGAAGTTGGTGGTGAACTGCTGGATATTGACCGGAGTGCTGAAGAATGCGCTGCGATCTTCGAAGGTGCCACCGTCGATCAAGCGAAGCCTGGTTCCGTTCAGGGCCGCACCGCCGTTCAAGGTAAGGCCGGTGGTGCTGCTAAACCCAGTGGGGAAATTGGGCACGACAGGCGGCGCCGTATAGATCGGTGAATATGTCCAGGTCAAGATGTTCTGAATCGCGGTTGCTCCGCCGTCGCCGCCAGTGAAGCCCATGTACGCAGTCGGGCCGCCAACGGTCGAAGGAATGTTGATGGTGTAAGACTGCGTCGCCGACGCATTGGTCTTGGTATCCGTGATGACGACTGTGAGCACGGTCCCGTTATAGGCCATCTGCACGTTGAAGATGTCTCCGCTATGCAGATTTATCCCAGTGCCGGCGAGGCTGACAGCAGGGATTGTGGGAGCCGCACCGTCGGTGTAAATGCCAGTGGAGTTCGCCCCCTCGCCCTCGTTGCTGAATAGATCGAATTTGATCGCAACACTGTTCGGGATGCCGCCGTAACCGAGATTTCCGCCGAAGCTGCCTACCTTACTAGGAGTGTTTCCCTGGATGGTAAATGTGAATCCATCCGCAGCTGGGCTGGTCAGTTGGAAATTGAAGCTGGTGGTGAACTGCTGAACATTCACTGGAATGTTGAAGAAAGCGCTCCGTGCCTCAAAGGCTCCACCGTCGGTGAGAGTGAGGTTGCCTCCAGTCAGGTTGGCGCCACCATTGAGAGTCAGGTTGGCAGTGTCGAAGCCGGCCGGGTAGTTGGGATTGACAGGGGGCCCGGCAATATAAGTCCAGGAGGTGATCTTCTGGCTTGCGGTGTATAGGCCGTCGCCGCCAGTAAATCCGACGTAGGCGGTATTGCCCCCCGCAATCGCGGGGATATTCACCGGGAAACTCTGCGACCAGGTTGCGAGGGTGACCGCGTCAGTGATGGTCAGGTTCAAGTCCTGCCCATCATAGGTCAAGGTTACGTTCATATAGTCCCCGCTGTGCAGGTTAATGCCGGTTGTGCTCAGGTTGATCGCGGGTATCGTCGGATAGGCTCCATTGATGTAGATTCCGGTCGAGTCCGGTCCTTCTCCGGAATTGTTGTATAGATCGAACTTGATAGCCACACTCCTGGGAATGCCGGCATAGCCGAGACCATCGCCGCCGCCGCCGCCGAGGGCAGTCGGCGCCAGGTTCTGAATGGTGAAGGTTATGCCGTCGGCCACCGGATTAGAGAGTTGGAAGGTGAAATTGGTGGTGAAGGACTGGATGTTCACCGGAGTAGCGAAAAAAGCGCTACCGGACTCAAATGGTTCGCCGTCGGTTAGCTGCAGCCGGAAGTCATCGAGGTCGGTGCTGCCGTTGAAAGTCATCGGGCCCTGGGCCAGCGAAAAGCCCTGGCTGAAGTTAATGGCGTAGACCGGCTGAATCGTGTAAGCCTCGCTCACGACGGAACTGGAGAATAGCGTTGGCGCCGTGGCAAATGCGCTGACTGTTTGCGAGACCTGGATCGTCAAGGGGCCAGTGTAGACGGCGGAACTGGTCGTCGGGGTCAACCCGTCGAGGGTGTAATAGATCTTCGATCCGGCTGAGCTGTCGGTAATGGTCAGGGTCTGCGCCCCGGCATAGGTGCCGCCGGTCAGCGAAAATACGGGATTGGCGGCGGTGCTTGTCAACACGAAGGTTTGCGATGCCGATGGACTCTGCAAATAACCGGTCGCGCTCGCAATTGCGGTAATGGTCTGATTTGACGTGATGACCAGCGGCTTGCTGTAGACCGCGGAAGCGCTCGTCGGTGTTGTGCCGTTAGTAGTGTAGTAAATCGTCGCCCCCGCGATCGCGTCGGAGATGGTAACCGTCTGCGAGCCGGTGAAGCTTACCGGGGAGGAGCCAGAGGGGCTGATGACCGGCACTGGGGTAGTGTTCGCAGTTGCCAGCAATCCGTAGATGTTCACTTGGTTGCCCGCCCCGACATACACCTTTCCATTAGCGATCGTGGGCACCACAAACTTCACCGCGAGTCCAGGGTTATCCCTGGTCGGGTTAGCAGAGGTACTCGTCGAATACAGCGCGGCGCCGAGTTTGGTGGCATCGTAAGCGAGCAGTATTTCGTTGCCTCCGACTGATTGCGCATAGGTCATCACCGCCCACAAGATGGCGTTGCTCGTGCCATTTGCAGAGATCGAGGGCGTTGGGCCGGGCCAGATAAACTTGTCCGCGGTTTGAAGGGTCGGTGTGGTCGAGAGGACGCCGTTTATGAGGGAGTATCCGCTGACAGGGCTACCTTCCTCCGCATAGTTGGTCCCGCCGGTGTAAATGGTGTTGTTCCAATATGCCTCCGTGCCCCAAACGCCATTGCCCCAGCCGTTGCCGGCTCCTGTGATTTCAGGCGTTTGCACTTCCTGATAAACCTGGTCTCCCGCAGCATTGAATCCGCCCAGGTTGTTCCGATTCAGAAGGTAAATGGCGCCGGACTTTCCTATCTCGATCAGTGGGCTCACAGTGCTTCCCGAGGCCAGCGTCTGGGTCGGCAGCAATACCGGTCCTCCAGCTCCGAGGTCGCCATCCTGGGTATCGAGGTTGGCCTCGTTGTATGGAGTGAACTCGTCCTCCACCGTCATGACTCCCCCGGAGAGGTCCAGGTCTAAGACGCTCATGCCATAGTTCATTGTGTTCGAATAGGGGGAATTGGCTGAGTAGGTCCCGTTGCCGGTGGCGATAAACATCCTTCCATAAGGCTTCGCCGCGTTGTTGACCTCGGCCGCCAGACCAGCGCCTCCCATCCAGACGCCTGCCCCGCTGCCATTGGGAGAGATGCAAAAGACGTTGATCTCCGCGAGTGTCGCTTTGTTGTAGGAAAATATCCAGCCGTGCCACGCACCTTCATCATTGTTCGAGGCAAATCCCACGTACAGCACGCCATTCAGGAGAAGGAGCGCGGGCCGCTGCACCTGGAGATTCGCATTGAAGGTCACGACCCCCGCCGAGCTTCCGGACCCAGTACCCGAAACGGATGCCTGTATCAGGTAGGGACCGCCCAGTTTCTCAGCGCCCGTCGTGATATCGAGAGCGTGCAGGCGGAATATATCGCTTCCTCCCTGAACTTCGGAGCTGACGAGGTACATCGTGTTCGAGGAGGGATCGATGACTGGCGTTCCAAGCACGCCCCAATTTGTTGTATAAGTACCGGCGGGAGTGGAGTTCGTAAGCAGTGATGTCTTCCACAGGGGGTTTGCGCTGGTTCCACCGTTCGTGTCGGCATCGAAGGCGTAGACTAGATCGGCTTGCGTCCCCACATAGACGACGTTATGCGTGCCGTTATTGGGAATGGCGACCTGGGACATGTACAAAGGTTGAGCGTAAATCGCTCCAGTCACGGGCTGGGAGAACAGCTTTCCGAATTGACTTGAATTTACGTTCGCTGGAGTGAGGATCGTCTCGCTGAGGTTTTGACCGGTCCGGGCGATGTCGTTGTGCGAAGTGACAACGTTGACCTGGGCCCGCGCGCCGCTCGTCGTCAGTATCAGAAGAATCAGACAAGCCGCTGCGGCCATCACGCTCTGGACAGCCGTGATCTTTTCAAAGCCTGAAGGGAGGAGGCGAGCCAACGGTTCTGTAAGGTGTCCAGTTTCGTCGTTATTCGGCGTGTGAAGATACCCAGAATTCGTCAATGTTCGCTCCTGAAATCCTAAGAATTGGCTTATGCCGTTAGTGCCCTACACTCCGGGTTCTCCGGCACTAATTCGTGGTTCATGTCATCAACTGGTGCTGATAGACGGGCAGAGGATAAATTTTTACGAAGCCGCACGCGTCACAACGGACTATGAAGATTCTCTGGCGGAAGAACTCTACCAAATCGCTGACATTCCGTTCCGGGAGAGGATAAGTTGTCGCGTCCACGGTTACTGAATCTGAACCTCGCAAAACATGTGGAGGTGAGGGGACAACGGCCCTAAGTTAAGAGAAATTGCCCAGCCCTTCAGATCGGGATCTGGATGCACTCAGACCCGTTACTTAAAGATAAAGCAACTCATCGGGAAATGCAATTAAAACCATCATCACCAAGGTCACTGTGAGCTTCGGTTGAATTCGGGCGCGCGGAGAAAACCGGCGGGCATCTGGACGACGTGTAACACCTGTGTAATCTGACCAAACCTGGGAGGACGCGGCATTCGATACGCGGGTGAACTGGAAGCGGTTCAGTCAGCGATCGGATAGACGCCGGTCAGGATGGGAGGAAGGAATGAGACCCGGTTCGTTGCCGGGTCTCATCCCACGGAATCACAAGTTATTTCTGTTTCTACGGCCGGTTTCAGTGTTCTTTGGTTAGTGAAGTATTAGATATTCCGGGGAGGTAATGACCAGATAGACAGCCAGCCTCACCTGCTCTGCCGGGTCAGTCACGGTACTGATCTCATTCGTAATGGCCGCAGAGGTGCTCGAGTCCATCGTTCCGTACAGAAAGAGGTTGCTCAGTGCATTCACCAGCGCCGCTGGTCCCTGAGACACCGCGATCTGGCCCAGAGGACTCGTCGCGCTCAAGTTGACATTGAAGCTTCCAATCTGGTTAGCCACGAAGTAGTTGGCGAGGGTGAGCCGGGTGATAACGTTGGCAGTGTTTTCCAGCCCGAATTCGGGAGCGTTCAAAGACGTTCCTGGAATGATGTAGTTGGGTGGGAAGAAGTTGAAGACGGCGGGAGACTCAAACGGCCGCTCGCCGAGTGCAACGGTCTTGACGGACAGATTTTGCCAATAGTTGTTTGGATCGACATTGACGAAGCCGAGCGCGCGCATCACATCGGTCGTCCAGAGAATTGGCTCGCGGAGGTGGCCGTCGCTCACCTGCTGGGCGGTATCGCCTGCCCGGGCCTCCGGGTCGGTGAAGATGGCGGTGAGGACAGCCTGCATGTCGCCACGCACGTTGCTGCCGTCGTTGATGAAGACCGCCGCTACCCGCGAAATATAGCCGGGGCTGGGATCGCTCTTCACCAGGTGCTGGATCAATTGCTGGCTGACAAACGGAGGCAGGTTGGGATGCTGGAAGATATTGTTGAGCGCTCCGGCCAGGTCCTGTTCGGCGGTCTGGCCCGCGGGCAGGACGGTCCCATTCAACAGGGTCTTCGGATTCTCGTCGTGCTCCGATTCCACAGCGACCATAGGAGAATAGTAGTTGGGCGTGTAGTTAAATGCGGCGGGCGTGGAGCCGTTCGCGTTGGCGTAGGTCCAACCGGTGTAGGCGCGGGCAAAGGCCTGCACCTGCGCCTCGGTGTATGTTGGGATAGGGTTGCCGTTCGCGTCCAGCTGCAGGCTTCCGTCCTGGTTAAGCAGGTCGAGGCCGAGGTTGAACAGCTGCATGTTCTCCCGGGCGTAGTTCTCGTCGGCGATCAGCGTGGGGGTGGGCTTGGCACTGTTGAGCATGTTGAGGTAATTGCCCATACCTGGAGAGAGGGTCACGTCATTCATGATCGTGTACCAATTCGAAAAGGCATCCTGGGCGAGCGTGTTCATGTAATACTGCACATCCCAGCCAGTGATGGTATCAGTGGAGATGACGAAGAGCTCGCTCAAGGAGAAGGCCACGCGCTGACGCAACTGGTCATTCCCTGTGATCACCGCCTGCCACCACTCCGACTCGGCCATGCTCCCCGAACTTCCGGTATACGCAGGAAGAACCGTCGGGATGACGGGCAGCACGGTCTGCGGGGTGTTGTACTGCCGGATCAGCCATGCAGTGACGCCCTCCGACCGAACTTGCTGGATCAGGCTGGTCGTAGGTCCGAACGTGGTCTGGTCGAGCAGCCGGGCGGCAGCCGTCTCACTGATTGGTGCGGAGATCGCTACTTCAAAATTATTGCTTAGACCTCCCATGTGCATGGCAGTGAACGCCTGCAAAGAAAGACTGCCTGTCGCGGTGGCGCCGGTGGTTACAGTTGCGACCATGGAGGTGGGGGAAACGTAAGTGGTTGGTACAGCTGTGCCGTTGACCTCGATAACGGTGGAGGGTACAAAGCCAGTCCCGGTCAGGGTGACTGATGTCGTCGCCCCAGCGGGCACGATATCTGGACTGGAAGCGTCTAGGGTGGGGACAGGAAAGACGAGTTTAATCGGATACTTGGCGCTGATCGCCGAGTTGGAGGCCAGGGTTGCATAGATGGTGGCAAAGTGTGTGGAAAGATCGGTCGGAGGAGTGTAGACGCCCGCACTGGTGATAGTACCCGGGCCGCTCACGCTCCAATTGACTGCGGTCTGCAGCGATCCGGTTACCGCGGCCGACATGGCGACAGTGAAATCCACATCCGCATAACCGGTGTTGATGCCATCCTCACCCGTCGCGGTGAGAGTCATTGAGGTAGGCTCGAGGCTTTCGGTGAAGGTCGTTGCCGCTCCACCCCCTGGCGCAGGATTCTGAGCCTGAAGGCTCAAAGTGCCAGTCGCATTGGCCGCTACCGGTACCTGAACGGTCGCCTGGGTGTAGCTAATGTAGTTAATAGGAAGGGCGGTACCGTTTAGCAGCACGGTGGTTCCGGGGACAAAGCCTGAACCGGTAAGCGTGATCGTCTGCGATCCGCCAGTCTCAAGCTGAGTCGGTGTTGTCGAAGTCACCTTCGGCACCGGATTTTTTAGCAGGAAGGTATATGAGGTTGACAAGGCCGGCAGGCTCTGCAAGTAGCACGTGACGGTCACCGACCGGTTCGCTGGCATCTGTGTTGGCGGAGTGTAGACAGCGTTCAGGTTGTTCGAACCGTTGGAGAACCCGCTTCCAGTCAGCGTCCCGGCGCCTTGAAGAGTCCATGCCCCGCCTGAGTGGGCAAGGTCTGTGTTGACCGCCGAGAAGTTCACCGGCACACCCAGGCCCGCGCTGCCCGTGTTTGTCCCGCCTGGGTTCTTTGCGGTCAACGTCAGGGTCGCTACGGGTATCTGGATCGCTGCACTGATTCCTCCACCGGGCGACGGGTTCTGCGCCTGGACAGATAGATTGGCGCTGGAACCGGCCGAACCGCTAATCTGGGCGACGACCGACGTCGCAGACTGGTACGTCGTCGAAACTGCGACCCCATTGACAAGAACGACGGTGCCTGAAATGAATCCGGTGCCACTTAGAGTGATGGGCACCGTACCGCCTTCCACCGCCTGGCTTGGAAGGTGGCCTAAAATCTTTGGCGCAGGATTTGTGGTCTGCCCATTCGTCGGGCACGCCGCCGAACCGGTGATGACAACCAATGAGAAAAGAAGCCGCGCCCAACGCCCCCTTCCGATGTTGGGAATAAACTGTAAATAACGATTGGCAACCATATAAAGCCCCCCGGCTCTTTTCGTTTTCGACACAGGGCAGAGGAACAAATAAAGTAAAGATGGCCTCTGCCCGCAGACTTGCCCTGGTAAGGCTGATCCCCTAGATTTGCAGGAGTTACTTATCAAGGTCAGGCAAGAATCGTCGCTCTACAAGTTACTAAGGTAATTCTTTCGTCTGGATCGGGTTACCTCGGTCATGCAAGCATTCTTCACGACAGGAAGAGTAGGCAGCCTGCGGCAAAATTATGGAAATAGTTGGTTTCTTGACTAAAGGGTATCTGTCCGTCTGGCATTGTCAAGACATTCTGTTTCAATACTTCGGCAATCTGCGGAGATTGTTTAACTTCTCTTATGAAGGAGGTAACTTCTTACCTGTTACCATGTAAATTTGTCGGTAGATCAATATTCCTTGTCGAATGTTGATGAACTGAGTCTGCCGATTTCAGTGTCGGGTGGTACGGGAAATGGACGGCTTTTATGCGTGATTCGCGGTCTCGTTCAATTTGGACAAGAGGAGCAGCCCGGCGAGTGTTTTCCAGGGGTCAACTCACTAGCAAGCGAGAGCCCGGACTTTTCCACACCGCACTCGCGTTTTCCCAGCCTCCTCGAGAAATACCACCGGGGCAATTCGATATGTAAGGATCCTCTGGGACTGCCAATTGCTTCCTGTGGACCTCGAGATGATGACTCCGCTTCACCGTGCTCTAAAGATTCGCCGAGCCGTCCATTTACCGCGACGTAACGCTCTGACGCCGTTTCCAGCAAGCCTGCCTGAGTTACAAGGGATCGTGACTTTCTCGAATCGGTTCGCTTGGCTTCCGCGAATCCGCAGCTCGGAGTCGAAGAGCCGGTTTAGTTTTGTAGGTTGGCTCCGAGGCCGACAATTTCGCCACAAAGGGGGCCGTCTTCCGTTTTAGGGGAGATTTGCTTTATACTTACTGGAGGATGTTATGAAGATATGGTCGCGACGAGGGAACATACTTCCGTGATCTCGCGATTATTCGGAGTTATAGTCGTAATTCCGTTCACACGATACGATTAGCTTAGGGCTATTTGGCTCAGGCCGGTCTAATTTCTAGGGGCTAGTCCGTCTCCTCGAGGGCTATGCTTCGAGCTTCGGTTGGCTTCCGAGAGGCCGACCGCTATTCGATGATGTTGCCGATTTGCCTGGGCTCGCTCGATCCGCTACGTGGAATTTCGTGGTGCTGGTCGATGGCCGGCGGGACTGCGACTATCCCGCAGGCTGACAATCGATAGCCGACTATTTACTTAATGGTACCGGGCAGTTGGGAATTCCTCAACTAACTGCTTTGGTTACCTTTGAGCCGTCTCCTGCTCTGCCGAACGCATTTTAGGCTTGTGCCTTTGGAAGTCTCAGGTTACATATAAGTAACGAAGTCTGTGCAAAATCAGCCTGTGGGGAGAGCTCCGTTCTCCAATGCCTGAATGGACGGGGTGAATCCTGGTCTCAGTCAACCGGATCAGCTTTGGACGCCTTCGATCCCGCCGTAGAAATGTATCGAAAATTGTGATGGTGAGGAGATTCTCGTGAAGCTTATCGAAGGGGAAGTCGACGCGCACTCGGAAATCGGGATCGCCCGCAGAAGCGTTTCGAGGAGGGTTCCGCGCGCCCCAATGCGAATTAATCCGAGGGCGATGACCAAGAATACCCGGGGAGGGCTCCCGTTCGGCCTGCGGAACGCCGGTTTGAACGAGCTGCTCCGAGTTGCGGTGTGGCTGTTTGCGCTTGTGTTGATGGGAAGGGCAGCGAAGGCTCAAGTCAATGTCCTCACTGCGCACAACGACACCGCGCGAACCGGCCACAATCTGAAAGAAACCATCCTGACGCCCTCGAATGTAAACTCCGCCCAGTTCGGAAAATTGTTTTCGCAGTCCGTGAATAGCGCGGTAGCCGCCCAACCGCTGTACGTCTCCCAGGTCACGATTCCGGGTAACGGTGTCCATAACGTCGTATACGTCGCAACGCAAGCCGACATGGTTTACGCCTTCGATGCGGACACCAATGGAGGTACGAACGCGAATCCTCTCTGGCAGGTCTCACTCTTGACCAATAGCACTCCTGCAGGGACGCTTATGATCGCGGATGGGGTCCTGGGGACGCCGGTAATCGATCCACCCTTGAACGCAATATACCTGGTCAGTCGCGAGGACCAAAACTCTACCATCATTTTCAGATTGCACGCGCTCGATATCTCGACCGGCGCCGAAAAGTTCGGGGGACCCTACCTGATTCAGGGTTCGGTTCCCGGCACTGGGGCGGCAAGCGTGAACGGTGTCTTGACGTTTAATCCGCAGATTCTTTTTCAACGCCCAGGATTGCTGCTGCTGAATGGGGTTGTGTACATAGCATTTGGTTCCAGCAACGACGAGGGTCCGTGGCATGGCTGGATATTTTCATACAGCGCCGCGACGCTCCAGCAAATTTCGGTGTATTGCACCTCGCCCAATGGCCAGGGCGGCGGTATGTGGATGGGCGGATCGGGGCTGGCCGGGGAAGTCTACAGCTCGTCTAAACCTTACGGCAGAATGTTCTTCGCAACTGGAAACGGTAGCTATTCAGGCAGCTATCCCTATACCAATACGATGAGCTACGGGATGAGCGTGCTGGATCTCGACCTGACCGGCGGGCAAATGACGGTTGAGGACGAGTTCACCCCCTACAACGAATCGCTACTCGACAGCGAGGACGCCGATCAAGGCTCCGGCGGACCGATTATCCTGCCCACCCAGACGCTGGCTTCGGGACAGATCTTGAACCCCCTGGCGGAAGTCGGAAAATCCGGCGTGATCTACATCCTGGATCGCGACAACAACTCAGATGGCAGCAACAATTCCGCAACGGAATACAGCCCCGCTGGCCTGGGCGGGTTTAATGCGGGCGGCGATCAGGTGGAACAGTTCGTGCAAACACCGACAAGAGCAGGATCGGATTGGGGCGCCGGGGTGTGGGGCACGGGGACCTATTGGAACGGCAACCTTTATTACGGCGGGACAAACCCAGGCTCCGACTCTCACTACTTCGGATCCGGCAACAGCCTCACCGCTTACTCTTTTGTGAATGGCGTGCTCTCGAGCACCCCCATCAGCCAGAGCGTGGAGCAATACTCCTTTCCTGGTCCGACACCAGTAGTTAGCGCCAACGGCACAACGAACGGAATTGTGTGGCTATTAAAGACCGACACGCTTGATTCACTCGGTTTTGAGACCCTGCGCGCCTACGACGCAACCAACCTGGCCAATATGCTTTATTCGAGCGATACCGACCTGGCACGAGATAATCCGGGCGGCGCGTTGTCGTTCAATGTGCCCACGGTCACCAACGGCAAAGTTTATGTTGGGTCGAGCAACGAATTCAGCGTATACGGTTTGCTGGCGAACACTCCGACCGCACCGCCACCGGTCATCAGCCCTTCCGGCTCCAACCCGCAGATATTCAGCGGTACGCAGATGGTTACGATTACGGATGCGATCGCTGGTGCAACTATTTACTACACGACCAACGGCACGACGCCGAACAGCAGCTCGGCGGTCTACTCCGCGGCGATCCCAGTCTCCGCGAACGAGACGATTACGGCGATTGCCAGCCCAAGCGGCTACATTCAGAGTCCGCCCGCGTCGGTAACTTATCAATCCGCGACGACTCCAGCCAATCCAGTGTTTTCTCTGCCGAGCGGGACTTATTCCGGGGCGCAGGCGCTGACACTTAGCGACACTACGCCGGGAGCGATCATCTATTACACCGTAGACGGAACAACCCCGACGACGGCTTCCCCCGTCTACGCTGTTCCGCTATCAATTCCTGTATCGGAGACGGTGCAGGCTATTGCTATCGCGCCGGGTCTATTCTCCAGCGCGGTCGTGAGCGCGAACTACACCATCCAGCCGGTCTATACGATCGATTTCAGCCAGGGCTTTGCGGCTGCCAATGGCCCCATGCAGTTCAATGGCAGTACCGATCTGGACGACTTCCGGCTCCAGTTGACCAACGGCGGCTCGTTCGAGGCCGGCAGCGCTTTCTATGCCACGCCAGTGAATATCCAGTCTTTCAGCACGACCTTCCAGCTCCAGCTCTCCAACCCTGGCGCCGACGGCATGACCTTCACCATACAGAATGTGGGTCCGTCGGCATTAGGAAACTCCGGCGGAGGGCTTGGTTACGCCACGATTCCCAATAGCGTCGCGATCAAGTTCGATATCTACAACAATGCCGGCGAAGGACCAGACTCGACGGGGATGTATTTCAATGGTGCAACGCCTACTGTACCCGCGATCAATCTGACCGGCTCGGGGATCGATCTACATAGCGGCGACTACATGAACGTCAGCATCACGTATGACGGGAACAACCTTAACGTGAACATTACCGACGATCTCACGTTGGCGACCTGGTCGCAGACTTTCGCGATCAATATTCCAGCCATCGTAGGAAGCAAGACCGCTTACGTGGGCTTCACCGGTGGCACCGGCGGGTTGAGCTCAAGCCAGAAGCTGACCGCCTGGACATATCTCGTCGGGCCGCCACTTCCCGATTACCCGGCCGGCTTCGACAGCGCCAACCTCACTCTGAATGGCAGGGCCGCGTTGAACGGAACCAGGCTTCGGTTGACCAATGGAAATTTCCTGGCGGCCGCCAGCGCGTTCTTCCCCAATGCGGTCAATGTGCAGCAGTTCAACACCAGCTTTGACTTCCAAATCACTAACCCGGCCGCCGACGGTTTTACCTTCACGATCCAGGGGGTTGGGCCAAACGCAGTCGGGACAAACGGCGGAAACCTCGGCTACAGCGGCATTCCTACTAGTGTTGCGGTCAAATTCGATTTGTATAACGACAGCGGCGAGGGACCGAACTCCACCGGTCTTTACACTAACGGCGTAATGCCATCGGTTCCTGCCATCGACCTCACTCCATCAGGGATCAATCTGCATAGCGGAGACACCATAAACGCGCAATTCGCCTATAACGGCACAACTCTGACTGTGCTTCTTACCGATGACGTCACGGGCGCGACGGCGACCCAGACCTATAGCGTCAATATTCCTTCCATCGTCGGTGGCCCGACAGCGTATGTTGGGTTTACGGCCGGCACTGGTGGACTCTCTGCGGTGATGGATATTCTCGACTGGATTTATACGCCGGTACCCGCGCCGGTACCCGGACCGGCATTTCCAACCGGGTTTTCTACGGGCCAGTCTCAGTTGACGCTCAATGGCGGGGCCACGGTGAGCGGGGGCAGCCTTACCCTGAGCGACGGCGGCGGGATGGAGGCGCGCAGCGCTTTCTTCAGCACTCCGGTCAACATCCAGCAGTTCACCACTAGCTTCAATTTCCAACAGACAAACGCAACCGCCGACGGCTTTACCTTCACGATCCAGGGTGCCGGATCGACGGCCCTGGGAGCTCACGGAGGAAGCCTTGGTTACGGCGGGATACCCACGAGCGTGGCGGTTAAATTCGATTTGTACAACAACGCGGGCGAGGGACCAGACTCCACCGGCCTTTACCTTAACGGGGCAACTCCAACTGTGCCGGCCATTAACCTGTCCACGACGGGGATCAATCTGCATAGCGGAGACATCTTCAACGCGCTGATCACCTACAACGGCACGACTTTGACGGTGGTGATCACCGATACGGTGACAAACGCCTCCGCCGCGCAAAACTATACCGTGAATATCCCGTCGATTGTCGGCGGTCCGACGGCCTATGTCGGGTTTACGGCCGGAACCGGGGGCTCGTCCGCGGTGCAGAATATCCTGAACTGGAGCTATAGTCCGGTAGCCGTAACCGGGCCGCTGTATGCTACCGGGTTTTCGGTGGCGCAGTCTGAGCTAACCCTGAATAACGGGGCCGCGTTCAACGGAAGCAGACTTCGCCTGACCGACGGTCACGGCTTTGAGTCACGGAGCGCTTTCTTCACGATTCCCGTCAATGTCCAGCAGTTCAGCACCAGCTTCAACTTCCAGCTGACAAACGCGAACGCCGACGGCTTCACTTTCACGATCCAGAATGTCAGTCCGGCGGTCTTGGGAGGGGTCTCCGGCGGGGGAGATCTGGGCTACACCGGGATTCCCACGAGTATGGCGGTCAAATTCGATTTGTACAGCAACCTGAGCGAAGGACCCGACTCGACGGGCCTGTACACCGACGGCGCGGTTCCCACAATCCCTGCGATCAACCTCACCTCCACCGGGATCAATCTCCATAGCGGAGACATCTTCAACGCGCAACTGACTTACAACGGGACCACGCTGACCGTCGTGATTACCGACACTGTCACCAACGCCACCGCGACGGAGACTTATAGCGTCAATATCCCCTCGCTTGTCGGCGGTCCGGCGGCATACGTTGGGTTTACGGCGGCCGATGGTGGATTAACCGCTACGCAGGATATCCTCAGCTGGACCTACACCTCCGGCAATGGGTGATTTGGCGCTTTATAGCGAAGTAATCGATGTTCGTGCCCGGTGCGACCCACAGTCGCACCGGGTTTCTCGTTTGGGCTTATTTGTTGGAGACTGCCGGGTCATGAAACAAAGGACGAAAGGGGGCAACGCTCACTTGCCCGTGTTGACCTTGAGCTGGTAGTCCAGCGATTTTTTCGAGTCGTAGGAGCTAATCGTTTTCGTGGAGCTCTTCCGGCCTTGATACTCTGCCCAAATTTCGTAATCGACGTCGGGAGAAAGTTGGCCGAAACGGTAACTTCCATCGGCAGTCGAGATGAAGCTCTTGATCTCGTCGGTCTTGGTGTCCTTGAGGTAGACGATGGCTCCGGACTGCGGCCGATTGCTGGAGCCGACGACTTTGCCTGCGACGACCTTCTGTCCCGCCTGGGCTGTGGAGTATGGCGCTAAAGCGAGAAACGACAGGGCTAGAAAGAGAACAATCAAGGAGTGGAAAAGCTGCTTGCTTTGTTGACGGCGGACTGCGCTAAAGCTCATTCTTCTTCCTCATCACGGACTGGGACATCTTCGAGTTCGTAGCCTTCGCTATCGATCTTGGTTAGCTCGAGGGGCTCGGTGGCCACGATCTCATATTCTGTACCGCACTCATCGCAGGTCACGACGTCGCCTTCGTCCACTTCATCGACGTCGAAATCGAGTACGCTTTCACATTCAGAGCAAATTGCCATAACCCTCTCCAAACTCCGGAGTATTAGACTGATGATGACACATTCGGAAAGACGCGAAATCTTCCGTCACCCTCACTACCAGTGTTCAAGGGAAGCCCCAGCCCGTCAAGCAATCCCAACGGCCTAGCGGAAGAGAATTACCGCGCTAGAATTGGGCATGAATCTCGCCGGATTCCTGACCAGCCCTGTCGTCAAAGCTAATCCCAGCCCTTCTCTGCGCAGGCCCGGCGGTCTGTGGCTGCTGACCGCTCTTTTGACGGTTCTCGCCACCTCAACACCTGGTGTCTGCGATGACAATCATGGCGATTTGGATGCTGCGGGCGCGCCAATTCAACCCGCCCCGGTGGACCCAGCAATCCAAAACGCTCTGGCCCAGATCTCAACCCGCCAGATCCGTCGGAGTATTGAAAAGCTGGTGAGTTTTCATAACCGAAGCACGCTTTCCAGCATGAACACCGACCTGCCGCCAGGGCAGGGTGTGACTGCGGCAGCCGACTGGATCGCCCAGCAGTTTGTCATTTACTCCGCCGACTGCGGCGGCTGTATGGAGGTGAAACGGGACACCTTTACCCAGGAGGCCGATCCTCCACCGCAGGGGCGCATTCCGAATGCGACCACCATTACGAATGTCTACGCTGTGCTGCACGGTAGCGATCCGAAGCAGGCCGCGCGGATGATCCTGGTGACGGGACACTACGATTCGCGCAACTCCGACACCATGAATACCAAGGACGCGGCGCCCGGGGCCAATGACGACGCCAGCGGCGTCGCAGTGAGCCTGGAGTGTGCGCGAGTCCTGTCGCGGCTCAAGCTGCCGGCGACGCTGGTTTTTGTCGCGGTTGCGGGTGAGGAGCAAGGCTTGAACGGCAGCCAGCATCTGGCGGAGTTGGCGAAGCGCGAGGGCTGGCAACTGGAGGGGGTGCTCAATAACGATATCGTCGGCGGCAACACCACGCCCGGCGATACTTTGCAGGACAAGTCGCTGGTGCGGGTGTTTTCTGAGGGGATTCCGGCGACCGCGACTCCTGACGAGATCAAACGCATCACGGCGCTTGGCCTGGAGAGCGATTCACCTTCGCGGGAACTAGCGCGGGCGATTGCGGACGTGAGCCGAAGCTACCAGCTTGCGACTCCGTTCCATCCGGTGCTGATTTTTCGCCGCGACCGCTACCTCCGAGGTGGCGACCATAGCTCTTTTAACCAGGAAGGTTTCGCGGCGGTGCGTTTCACCGAGTGGCGCGAGGATTTCAATCATCAGCACCAGGATGTTCGGGTTGAGAATGGCGTGCAATACGGCGACTTGCTGCGGTTTGTTGACTTCGACTATGTGGCAAAGGTCGCCCGGTTGAACGGCGCCGCGATGGCCACGCTGGCGGCCGCGCCTCCGCCGCCAGAGAAGGTCCGCATCGTCACCAAGGGCCTCGACAATGGCACCACGCTGCATTGGACAGCGGGAACCGGTGCGCCTGCCGGCACTACCTATGAGATCGTGTGGCGGGAGACGCAGGCTCCGGACTGGCAGCGAAGCCTTCAGGCGAGGGCGCAAGCCGACGGAGATTCGTACAGTGCGACTTTGCCGGTCTCGAAAGACAATGTCATCTTTGGTGTCCGCGCTGTCGATGCGGCTGGGCATAGGAGCGTGGCAGTGACGCCGATTCCGGAGCGGTAAGGGGCCTTGAGAAAAGCGAAAGCCCAGGCCTAAAGGCCTCTGTGGCAAGCTTGGTTTTCCAGGGGCCAAAGCCCCGGGCTTCCACCGTGAGTTCGCACGGAGCGGGAACTTTGAGGGAAACGGTATTAGTCCGTGCAGCTTCAAAAACCGACCAACTTCGATTCTGAGACAATAAGCGCAACGCTTATGGCCCGCATCGGTTCGAGTTCGCTTATGTTTCCGCCATTCCGGGGTTTCACCAGGCGTCTGGTGCTTATCAACCTGGTGGTCTTCTTCATTCTGCTGGTGCTGAGCGCGGTCAATCGTTCGTTGAGCGATTTGATCTTTGGATTGCTCGCCCTGACCCCCAAGGCAGTCGTTCACGGCTACGTGTGGCAACTGGTCACCTATGGTTTTGTACATCGCGGCATTCTGGAAGCGCTGTTCAACCTGCTGTCGATTTGGTTCATCGCCTCCTATATCGAGGAGGTGAAGGGTAGCCGCTGGTTGATCGAGATTTATTTCCTGGCGGTCGTTGGCGGCGCGCTGATTGCTACCGCTTTGAGCTTCACGCCGATTCCGCGAATGTCTCCGCTGGATTATGCCTCCGGGGCGCAGGCCGGTATCTTTGGCCTGCTGGCGGCTTTCGCAGTGCTCTTTGGCGAGCAGCAATTCTTTCTCTTCCCACTGCCGATCGGCATCAAGGCCAAGTATCTTGTTCTGATTTACCTGCTGATCGCGATTGCCAGCCTCTTTGGCGGGAGCAGTATTTTTCCGATTGTGGTTTATCTGAGCGGCGGGCTGGTCGGGCTTATCTATGCCCGGCAGGCGCGGGGACGCGGGCTGAGCTTTGCGGCGAGCGAACGCTTTTATGGCGTTCGCAACGATTACTACCGCTGGAAGCGGCGGCGGGCAGCGCGCAAGTTTGAGGTCTACATGCGAAAGCACAACCGGGACGTTCGTTTCGATAGCGAGGGGCGGTATGTCGATCCGGATGAGGGAAAGAACCCGAACGACCGCAAATGGATGAACTAGAGAATGTTCACCGGTTCCTGAGCCTGCCGTCTCTGACATCGTTTCGTGTGACCGTGTATCGTTAAATCTGAAGTCTGCGAGTATCGGGCGCGCGTTCGCCCGCTGCACTAAATTCTGTACGAGGTGGTTGATTCGGGTGTCTTCTGTCGAACGCTTTCTGCGCCTTTCGCTGTGTTCCGCTTTTCTTGTTCTCACCGCTTCCCAAATGCCCGCACAGGTCACGGCCACGGCTCCGCCGTTGAGCAACGAGCTGGCCAACTATAACAACCGCTGGGACGGCTACGTCGGCTTCGGGTATGCCCGATTTCAGACGACGCTCGGGGTGAACCTCAAGACCAACATGTATGGCTGGAAGGGGCAGGTGACGGGCTGGCTGAACCCAATTGTGGGGCTCACGGCGGGCACGGGCAACTACTATGGCACCGTATCGCTGCCGCCCAACGAATATAACCTTAGCGCCGCCAACATCTCAGAGCACATGTTTCTGTTCGGGCCGGAGTTTCGGCTGCTGCGTGACCCCAAGTGGACGGTGGATGTCCACTGGCTGCTGGGCGGCACGTATGGGATCTTCGACAACTCCCTCCCGAGTGGCGTTCCGCCGAATGCGCTTCGCCTCTACAATAACCAGCTGGCCTTCGCGATGGCGGTCGGCGGCTCGTTTGATCGCAACATCACGCCGCGCTGGTCTGTCCGCATCATTACGGATTTTCAGCCTACGCGGTATGGGCTGGCGTTCCAGAAGGAGTTTGCGGGTTCGGCGGGGATCGTCTACAAGTGGGGCGCGATCAAGAAGTAAAGAGTTCAATCTATTAGGCAGAATAAGAATGCCGGAGGGATCGTGCCCCTCCGGCATTTCTCTTTAGTGAGCTTTTCCTTGGATCTCGTCAGCGAGCTTGCCGGCGTCGTAGATCTGGCGGAGGGCCATGAGCATGGCCGTGCTGTGCACCGCGACGGTCCGGTTCTGATAGTCGTCGTAGACGAAATCTCCGACCAGCGATTGAATATTACCGTCGAAGACCAACCCGACCAGCTCGCCTTTTTGGTTGATCACCGGCGAACCGGAGTTGCCTCCGATGATGTCGTTGGTGGTCACGAAATCGAGCGGGGTGTTGAGGTCGAATTTGCCAAGGCGTTCCACGTAGCGGCTTGGCAGATTGAAGGGCGGGGCGTTGTTGAAGCTTGCCGAACGGTCGTAGAGGCCGTAGTAGGTGGTCTTGTAGGGCGCGATGGTGCCGTTCATGGGATAGCCGGAGGCCGCGCCGTAGCTGAGGCGGAGGGTGAAAGTGGCATCCGGATAGGTGTTCTTGCCATAAACCGCGAAACGCGCCTTGCCGAGCTTCTCGCCGGCGCGGTCCAATACGCTTTCGATCGCATCGTTCTTCTTAATCTGAGCGCGGACGATGGGATCGAGCTTGCGGGCGAGCACGATCATGGGATCGGTCGAGGCGGCGATGGCCGGCGCACCACCCTCCAGCAGCGACTTTCTTACGGCCAGATCGGGGAGCTTGGTGCCGGTTACGAGTTCTTTGGCAGCGACCGCAGGCTCGCGGCCATTGAGGACAACGGCCAGGAACTCGTCGTTGGCGGGAAGGTGTTTGCGGTCGGCCTCCAGCGCGCCGGTCATCTGGGCTATTTCAAGGTTGGGGTAGGAGGGCGCAGGCGAAAGCAGCTGGAACTTCAGCGAATCCAGCTCGGAGTCGTGATATCCGGGCAATCGGACGCCATCGGGTTTCGCGATTTCGGCGACATACTGCACGAGTTCCAGTGCCGTGGCAAGAGTGTTGGAGCCGGAGCGGTGATAAAACTGCACCGGAAAGATTGCGGCTTGCTGCTGGATGGCGTCTGCGGTCTCTTTCCAGGCATCACCGTAGTCTTTGGCCCAGGTGGGATTGGCCATTACCTTGTCCCGGAAATCGGTTTCCTCACGGACTTTCTTGTCGAACACCTTCTTGTCGTCGAGTCCGTCGAGGCGTCCCCGGTATGCTTTGAGCGCGTTTTGCAGGCCGAAGATCTGGCTTGCTGCCTGGCGGGCCGGTTCCGGGCCGAGGGCCGAGTACTGTTGGAGGACATTGGTCCGGTCCTCAAGGAAGGCGATCACGGTGGGCTCGACGGTGTCGCGCTCAAAGGTGAGTTGGGCGACGGTGTCCTGCCGCTGGGTCGATCCGGGATTGCCCGCGACGAAGACCAGTTCGTCCTTGGCTGCTCCGTTGGCGCTCCAGGAGAGATAGTTGTCGGTGTGGATCGGCTTGCCGTTCTCGTAGACGCGGAAGAGCGCCATGTCGAGGTCGTAGCGCGGGTAGGTGAAGTTGTCGGGGTCGCCGCCAAAGAAGGCGGTCTGGTCCTCGGGCGCGAAGACGATGCGGACGTCGGTGTATTTCTTATAACGGTAGAGCCAGTATTCGCCGCCCTGGTAGAGGGTGATTACGTCGGAGCGGAGGCCGGTGGCCTTGGTGCTCTCGGCTTCGATCGCGGCGATGACCGCGTTGCGCGCCTTGAAGGCATCGTCATCGCTCATGCCGGGCTTGACCGCGGCCTCGACGCGGGCGGTGACGTCCTCGGTCGATTGGAGGACGTTGACCTCGAGGTCCGGCGACTTGATCTCCTGGTCGCGGGTGACGGCGTAGAAGCCGTTGTGGACGTAGTCGTGCTCGGCGGTCGAGCTCTTCTGCAACTGTCCGCGGGCAACGTGGTGGTTGGTGAGCAAGAGGCCGTCGGGGCTGACAAACGATGCCGAGCCGCCGTCATTCAAACGCACGCAGGAGAGGCGGACATGGTCGAGCCACTGCTTGGTGAGAGTGAATCCATATTTCTGCTGGATCAGCTTGGTCGGCGGATTGTCGAAGGTCCACATGCCTTCGTCGGCGCGGAGGGTGGCGGCGGTGAAGACGAGGAGCAGGGCGGCGGCGGATGCGCGGTAGAGCGGGTTTTTCAAAGCGTGGTCCTCTTGGAATTGTGACGAGATTGAGGATACTACGCTTAACGAGTGGCTTGTGGTTCCCGGGTCTCAGGAGAGCAAAGAATCGTAGGTCTTGTGGTCTCCGATCCAGAACCACCGGTATCCGTCTGACCGGGCGATCGCCAGAGCGCGGTAGTTCATGGAGATGCGGGCCGACCACAGCTCCTGACCATAGCGCTCTCCTAGCTTCTTGAAATGAAAAAATGGATGTTGCGGATCGATCTTCAGCAGAGAGAACTGCTTATCGGCACGCTTTCGTCCTGCAATTAGCTAAATGTGTCCAGCGCAGGAGATGCTGGCCTCCGGGTGGAACGAAACTGCGTTTCCGATGCCTTAAAGTCGGCTCGCGGGAGGGGTAGCTGCGCAGAGCCCTCCTTCCGAATCACTGGCCATCCGGAGACTGCGCCACCACCCGTGGTTCGGCGCCTTGTTGGCGAGGAGATTATCCCCTATCATCAACGCTGTCAGGGCGCTGAGCGCGGCAGGCCACGGGGGCCGGCAACCGCGGCGCATCGCCCCGGTTCGTCACAGCATGATCGGGGCAGAAGGAAGCCCCTATGAAGACGATTATCGAACCCTTCCGCATTAAATCCATTGAGCCTATCCGAATGACCACCCGCGACGAACGGCGCGAATTGCTGGCCGCGGCGCACTACAATCTGTTTGGGTTGAAATCCGAAGATGTCTTGATCGATCTGCTGACTGACTCCGGCACCTCGGCGATGAGTGCGCGGCAGTGGGCGGCGGTGATGTATGGCGATGAGAGCTATGCCGGCTCGCCATCGTTCCTGCGCTTCGAAGCGGCGGTGCGGAACCTGATGCCGTTCCGGCATATCATCCCGACTCATCAAGGACGCGCGGCTGAGGCGATCCTGTTTCACCTGCTGGGCGGGCCGGAACGCAAGGTGCCTTCGAATACGCACTTCGACACGACGCGGGGCAATATTGAGGCGACGGGAGCCGAGGCTTTCGACCTGGTGATTCCCGAGGGGCGCGACCCGCAGGCGCTGCATCCGTTCAAGGGAAATATGGACGTGGCACGGCTGGCGGAGTTTCTTGCCGAGCATGGCGACGATGTGCCGTGCGTGATGCTGACGGTGACGAATAACGCTGGCGGCGGACAGCCGGTGAGTCTGGAGAATATTCACCAGGTGGCCGCACTGGCGCACAAGTACGGCAAGCCTTTTATCATTGACGGCTGCCGGTTCGCGGAGAATGCCTGGTTTATCAAGACTCGCGAGCCGGGCCATTCTGCGCGGACGGTGACTGAGATTGTTCGCGAGATGTTCGCCGACGCCGACGGCATGACGATGAGCGCGAAGAAGGACGCGTTCGCCAATATCGGCGGGTGGCTGGCGCTGAATGACGATGCGCTGGCTGAACGGGCGCGAACGCGGCTGATCCAGACGGAGGGGTTTCCGACTTATGGCGGCCTGGCCGGGCGGGATTTGGATGCCATTGCTCAAGGGCTGACCGAGATTGTCGATGAGGCTTATCTGGCCTACCGGATTCGGACGAATGAATATATCGGCGAGCGGTTGATGGCGATGGGGATTCCGGTGGTGCGGCCGACTGGCGGCCATGCGGTGTTTGTCGATGCGCGGGCCTGGCTGGGGCATATTCCGCCACTCGAGTATCCGGGGCAGACGCTGGCTTGCGCTTTGTATGACTTTGGCGGGGTGCGGGCGTGCGAGATTGGCACGGTGATGTTCGGGCGATCGCCGGATGGGACGGAGACTCCGGCGGCGATGGATCTGGTGAGGCTGGCGATGCCACGGCGGGTCTATACGCAGTCGCATGCCGATTATGTGGTCGAAACATTTGGGGAAATTGCGGCCGAGAAGGAAAAGCTTCCGGGCTACAGGATTGTTTGGGAGCCGGCGGCGTTGCGGCATTTCACGGCTCGGTTTGCCGCACTTCAGCCGACTCAATAGGCCGCTCTTCTGCTGGCAGAAGGCCAAGCTTTTCGCGTGCCCGCGCGATGAATCTCGAAGCGGCCACCGTCAAAGCACAAGAATTATCGGCTCATCTTAGATTGAGTGTTTGACAACATACTATGTAATGCATAGTATATTGCTGTGAAAGAAGCAGCATCGCCGACGACGGAAACCGCAGAGAAATGGGAAATCCAGCTCCGCAAGGGTTCGCTCGAGCTGGCGATCCTTGCCGCGCTGTGGGACGGCCGTCTCTATGGGCTTGAAATCCTACGTTATCTCGAGAGCAATTCTGACCTGATCGTTGTCGAAGGCACCCTTTACCCGCTACTCAACCGCCTGCGGGCACTTGGACTGGTCGAATCCGAATGGGTCGAGTCCGAGTTTGGGCATCCTCGCAAGTACTATCGGCTCACCACCAACGGCTGCCAACGGGCCTTAGAAATGGCCCGCATCTGGGGCCGATTTTCGACCAGCATGACAAACGTGCTTAGGCCTCTCGACCGGCAAGCAAGTACCGAAGGAAATAAGGAAGCGCAAGAGGAAATAACACAGGAAGTGAGGAAGGGGGAACCATGACCATCACGGTCGAATCACAAAAGACAATCGAGGCTTATCTGACGGCTCTGCGTAAGCAGCTTCGCGGCCCTGTGAATGAAGACATCGAAGACATTGTCGAGGAAATCCGCGCCCACATCCTTGACAAGACCTCCGGTTCTGGCCCGACAGATACGGTTGCGGCGACACTTGCCTCGCTCGGCAGCCCCGAGGAACTCGCGAGCCGATACCGTACAGATGACTTGTTGCAGCGAGCGCAAGTCACACGCTCCCCGTTCGTGAGCCTGCGCAGCCTCTTCCGCTGGGCCACTCTCAGTTTTGCCGGTCTGGTCGTCTTCCTTGTTTCGGTAATCGGCTATAGCCTTGGTGGCGGCCTGGTCATCGTCGCCGTGCTGAAGCTACTCTGGCCTCGCGCGACGGGATTCTGGATGGAGTTTTACCCAGACGGCAGTCCCAAGTCGGCAAGCGGCGGGTTCGGCTCAGGATACATATCACAGCCGCCTCCTGGGCACGAGATTCTCGGCTGGTGGCTGGTTCCCATTGGCTTGGTTCTTGGCGCGGCGCTACTGTTCCTGACCTTCCGCTTCGGAACCTGGAGCATTCGCAAATTTTGGCGCCCACGGGCGTGGCGATAGGCCGAATGTGCGTCGACTTAGATGCGACGACCTTCCGGCGGTCAAAGATTTCTCCGGAGCTGCGGCGTTCGGGAAAATCTCTCGTCTCAAATGTTAGTAGAGCGGTTTGCGGCACGGACGGCCGCCGCTCTTGACCTCTGGAGGAATACTGTATGCGGAAACTTCTTTGCGGTATCGTGATGGGCGCTTTCCTGGCGCTCGCAGTCAATCTGGCGACGGCGCAGACCGCCGATTCGACGCCTCCACCCCCGCCATATGGCCATTGGGGACATGGGCCCATGGATCCGGCGGCGCAGGCGGCACATATGGCGAAGCGCCTTAGCCTGACGTCAGAGCAGCAGACCCAGGTGCAGAACATCCTGACCAATGAACAGGCGCAGATGAAGGCGCTCAACACCAATGAGACCATCACCCATCAGCAGTGGCTGGCGCAGACTAAGGCTCTGCATCAGCAGACCCACACGCAGATCGGTGCCCTATTGACCGATGTGCAGAAAGCGCAGTTGGCGCAGCACCGGGGGCCTGAGGCGATGGGCGATCGTGAAGAGCCGCCTCCGCCGAACGAGCAGTAAGTTCCCGGAACGCTACAACTCATGACTGATCAGGCCGCTCCCTGGGAGCGGCCTTTTTGCGCGATAAAGGGGCCACCTGGCTCAAGCCGACGCAAAGGTACGTTATCCGTGATATGGATGTATACCCTCACCCGCTGGACGATTCTGTCTGGCATGCAATTCCGCACTCACTGGACCGTCGGCGTTGTAGAGTGGGGCGAGATAGATGCCGTGTCGTGCGGCGATGGTTTCAATCTGTTCGGCCCGCTGGGGAGTGATCGAGCCTCTTCCCTGGGAGAAAGGTTCAAAGCGGTGCTCCAGAGCGAGCGCCATGCCTTCGAGCAGACATCCGTGGACCACGTCGGGGAAGGGGTGCCGATTGAGGATGCCGTGAAAGTCGGGTGCGAAGCTCAATCCGCCGGTGATCTGTCCCAGCCCTCCAAAGAAGACCCTGACGCCAGGGAGCTGCGCGTTGCGCGAGAGGTTCTTGGGGTAGCCCGCATCGCAAACGATGGCGTCGGGAGCGATCTGGCCGAGCAGAAGAGATGGTGAGGCCAGACTTGCGGCGCAGATCACGAGATCGGCGACAGCCGAGAATTGCTCGAGATCGGTCGCTATCTCCACCTGATGGCCATTGGCTTTCAGCTCGGCGGCGAGCCCGCGCAGCCGTTCGACATTGCGTGCGTTGAGCAGCAGGCGGCGAACCAGAGGCGCGAGGCAGCGGGCGCAGCCGGAGCCTACGTCTCCGGTCGCTCCGACAATTAGCAGAGTCAACCGACGAAGGTCCCGGCCATCAAGTGCGCACATCTTCCGGATCCCCTGCACGATGAAAGCAACGGTCAAGGAGTTGCCGGTGGTGAAGACGGTGTCGCGCCTCTCGGGGAGCTGATCAAAGTTACCCTCGATGAGAATGGAGCTGAATCCGCCGAGACTCACCACCCTGGCTCCAGCCTTGACCGCGTAGGCGGCGGCGTCTCGAACGCGAGCGAGATTGTCGTGCATGTGGGCGGATTCGAGGCGGTCGGGAGGAATGAAAGAGTCGATGTAGAGGCCACGCGCCGGCGCGCCGGCAATCGAGCCGACCTCAACGTGGCAGACCGCTCGCGGCGGAATCCAGGGGAGGATATCTTTGATCTCGTCGTCGGGCAGAGGCGTATGCTCAGGGCCGCGCAGGACGGCGAGTACGTCCGCCGCCGCTCTCCAACTCTCCTGGTGCCCGACTAGAGCGAAGTCTATTCCGGCGCCGGAGGGCCCGGCTAGACCGGCAGCCGAGCAATCCACGCCAGTGTTGTCTCGCCGGGCAGTCCCAGCTTGTCGAGCGTCTTGAGGTACTGTTGCAGGGACGCTCCGCGAAGCTCAGCCGCACTCAAGCTGACTGTGGGCAGAGAGGGCTTCACGCAGCTGCCGTGGCAGACTTCGCAATGGCCATGGGTGCATTCCCGGGCGAGCATTTCGGCGAGGGTGGTCATCACGTCGAGATGCAGGCGGTGGACTTTGGCGTCGAAGAGCCGTTCGTCGAGGGCGCGTTCCGCCTTGAGAATCGCCATCGCGTGATCGATGTGATCTTCTTCCTCGGCCGCGATGGCAGCGAAGGTCTTGCCAAGGCTGCCCGGCGCCACTCTGCCGACGCGCGCGTAGCTGGCGACGGCGAAGGACTCCAGCATGATCTCCTGGACAATCAGGCAGCCGATGAAGTCACGCTCGGCGATGCAGCGAAGGAACGCTTCGCGGAGGCGCTTCCAGTGCTTTGCGTTGACGTTGTTGAGAACATCGACCCCGATCTTGCGGCCCTCGGCGGCGAAGGCGGCGGCATGTCCCCGTTCCCCGGCCGCATGCTCCAAAGCATCGACGACTTCCTCGGGGTCGTCGCATATCTCGGATAAGGAGGTGTAGTTCATGGACGCGATGAGTTCGCCGGTCATCGCCTGCGAGAGGACGTCCTGCCAGATCGCGGCGGCCGATGTGAGAGAAGCACTGGGCGAGAGAACTGTACATTCGATCGCTGGTGAGCAGTTGATACCAGTTGCGGATTCCATGTGTCCCTCCGGTACACCGAATTCAACCCTGGTCGATGAGCGATGGTGTGTCGTGCTCATGTATGGGTACGCAGGCAGGGCGGCCCGGTTCCATGTTTTTCGCGTGGAATCGCAAGGAATGGGAAATCCGGAGCTAGAGGTAGTTCGATATTTCGATGAGGTTGTGGTCGGGGTCGCGGATGTAGACGGAGCTGAGTTTGCCAACTGCGCCAACGCGTTCGACGGGGCCTTCTTCGATGTGGACGCGCAGGGTGGTCAGGTATTCGATGACTTCTTCGAGCGGATCGAGGGTGATGAAACAGAGGTCGGCGGAGCCGGGTGTGGGGTGGGCCGCTTTAGGGTTGAATTCGTGGCCGCGCTGGTGGAGGTTGATCTTTTGGTCCCCGAACTTAAGCGCTTTGCGGCTGTTGAAGGTGACCGCGTCCATGCATAGGACCTCTGTGTAGAAGTCGATAGTTGCGTCGATGTTGGCCACGGTGAGAACGACGTGGTCGATTTGTTCGATGGTGAATGCCATGAGGTGGAATGATAGTCCCTCATGGAGTGGTTAGTCTCTGGAAGTGTGGCTGAGGATCAAATGACCGGTAGCCTTTGGCCGAGAAGGAAGAGGGGGCAATCCCCGGCATAGAATCGATCTAACGGGGTTCTTGAGTGGATCGAGTCCTTCCAATGTTGGCACTTCTGTTGCTGATAAGCGGCTGTTCCATAAAGGCCGCCAATATCTCAGGCACGTATTTCTCAGAAGACGCCTCCACTTCCGACACATTTGAGGTTCGTTCGAATGGAACCTTCGCCAAATATGTAAACGGGCAAAAAGAACAGGACGGGGTTTGGCATTCGAATAAGGATTCCTACGGTATACAAACCATAGAGTTCGATTTCAAGTCTGCCGCTGGCGAGGGCGTCGCGGATGAGTTCCATCTTGTTCGGCGACATGGTCACTTATGCTGGCAGACTAACGGGATCGGCGAGCAGTACTTTTGCAAGATGGGCGAGTAGAGGTTCTCTACCCGGAGACGCAATCCTTGTCACACTTACCCGCCGATGTGAACCATGCTTCTTGATGGTTTGAGAAAGCCGGGCTCGCCGATGTGGTGGCGGGCTTCTTTCTTTTCGAGGGTCTTTTCGATGAACGCGGCTAGGTCGGAGTTGGCGCCTCCGTGGCGGAGAACGGCGTAGAGGTCGTGGTCCGATTGCGAGAAGAGGCAGGTGCGGATCTTGCCGTCGGAGGTGAGGCGGACGCGGCTGCAGGCTCCGCAGAAAGCCCTGGAGACGGGGGCGATGATGCCGACTTCGCCAAGCCCGTCATCAAAGGTGTAGCGCATGGCGGTTTCGCCGGGGGTAGTCGCGGGCAGCGGGACGAGCGGGCGAAAGCTGTTGAGGATGTCGAGCATCTCGTTGTAGCCGACGACCACGTCCGGCGACCAAATGCGGTCTTCCTCTAGCGGCATGAATTCGATGAAGCGGACGATCACACCTTCGTCGCGGGAGAATTGGGCGAAGGCGACGATCTGATCCTCGTTGAAGCCGCGCAGGATGACGGCGTTGACCTTGACCGGCACAAGCCCGGCGCGTTTGGCGGCGCGGATTCCGGCGAGGACCGCGTCGTAGCCGTTGGAGACGCGGGTGATGCGGGCGAATTTGTCGCGGTCGACCGCGTCCATGCTGATGGTGATGCGGGAGAGTCCGGCGTCCTTGAGCGGCTGGGCGAGCTTGGCGAGCAGATGCCCGTTGGTGGTGATGGCGACGTCGAGCGGCTTGCCGGAGGTGGTGGGCATGGCGTCGAGTTCGCCGACCATGGTCAAGAGCTCTTTGCGCAGGAACGGTTCGCCGCCAGTGATACGCACCTTCTCGATGCCGAGCGAGACGAAGACACGGATGATGCGGATGTAGTCGCTCATCGGAAGCTCGGAGAAGGGAATGCCGTCTTCCCCGGAGCGGCAGTAGACGCAGCGGTAGTTGCAACGATCGGTGATCGAGACCCGGAGGTCGGTGATGGTGCGTCCGAATTTGTCGATCAGGGGCATCGAGTTCCATCTTGGATGCGCCAGCGTCGCGCAACGGTGAAAAAGTCGCAAAAGCCTTGGATCAATCGATGCGCGGCAATTTAAGATCGCCGCACGTTTCCGCATCGTGCGAAGTGAGCTAAGAGGCAAGCCGTTGGATGGCGTGGACAGGTGTTGCTTGCCAAAGCAACAAAGGCCCCGTTACTGGCGGGGCCTTTGCTGTCACTCTGGTACGGAAGGTGGTGATGCTGCATGTTCATCATGTTGCAGTTTCGCTTCGCGGTTCATGTGCCGGTAAGGGCCTGGATCGCCGCGCTGATCGCCTTCTATTCGAAGTAGGTCAGCATTTCAGCCGGGTTCGCAGCCCCCGGCTGAAACTGTTATTAGTTTATACCACCGCACGGCGAGCGTCCTTTCCCGCGGAATACTTCGATCGACTAGACCGATTTGGCACTGGAGACTAGTTGCCCTCTTTCCAGCAGGAGTGTGCCCTGCATCGGACACTCCGGGGTTGCGCGGTGGGCGGCGATGACGAAGATGCGTTGCTGGGACGCAGCTTCTGCCTGGAGCAAGTCCAGCACCACGGATTGAAGGCTCGCGTCGACGGCCGAGAGGGGTTCGTCGAGGAGCAGGACTGTTCCCGGTGAGAGCAGGGTCTGGATCAGGGCGATGCGTTGGGTTTCGCCTCCGCTGAGCGCGCGTGTGGGGCGGGCGAGGAGTTGGGCAACCTGCAGGCGTTGGACGAGGGCTTCGATGCGGCCTTTGCGCGCGCCGCCAAGCTGTGCGGCGAACCGGAGGTTGCGAGCGACGGTCCAGTGCGGGAAGAGTCTCCAGCGCTGTGGCATTAACGCAATGGAGCGGCGCTCGGGAGCACAGTGGCTGACTTCTTTTCCACTGACGCGGACGCTTCCCTGAGCCTCTGCGTGGAAGCCGGCGAGCGATTCCATGAGCAGGGATTTTCCGGCGCCACTGACTCCGGCGAGCCACCAGCATCCGGCGTGTGGCAGAGTGAAGCTGAGTGCGCCGAGCGCCGTCGCGTTTCGCGAGAGCGACAGGTCTGTCACTTCTAACGATGGGCCGTGCATGTTAGAGATAGGCCGCGAGGTCTCAGGCATGTTCGAGGGCCTCGCTGGGCTGGAGGTAGTGAATGATGGCCTGGAGGAGCAGTCCAGCGACGATCATGAGCGCGGCGAGCGGGCGGACGGCGTCCAGGCCCTCGTTTGAGAATTTCTCATAGATGAGCACCGGGAGGGTGCGGGGGAAGTAGGCGACGACGAGGATGGCTCCGAACTCTGAGGCGGAGCGGGCGAGGGCCATGGCCGCGCCGCCGAGCAAGCTTCGGCGGACGAGCGGGAGTTCGATCTGTAGCAGGGTGCGCCAGGGACCGGCTCCGAGCGTGCGGGCGCGGAGGGCATAGGCGGGGTCGAGTCCGGCGAATGCCTGCCGGCAGATCTGCACCTGGTAGGGTGCGGAGACGAAGAGCATGGCGGCGATAATGGCGGCGGGAGTGCCGAGCAGCGAGCCTGACGCAGGGCTAAGGTGCAGTGATTGGAGCAGGTGGTTGAGCAGGCCGGGGCGCGCGAGGATGAGCAGGAGCGCGATTCCGGCGACCGGGTGTGGGATGAGCAGCGGGATGTCGACGAGCGGCAGGAGTGCGCGGGATATCCAGACAGGACGCTGCGCGAGCCAGTAGCCAAGCCCTGCGGAGAGCAGCAGGCCGAGCGCCGCGGCGGCCGCTGCGCAGGCGAAGGTGAGGATGAGGGCCTGGCGAACTTCGGGCACCGTGAAGAGTCTCAGGATGGCGAGCGGCGAGACCCAGCTGAGCTGGATGAGGGGAATGATGAGAAAGGCGAACAGCACCGCTCCAAGTGTGGCCGCGAGGGCGAGAAGACGGCGGTCGGCGGGGCTTCGCTTCACTTGTTCATGCTACCGAATGATGAGGACTGTTTTGTAATCGCCATGATTTCTGACACATCCTCTCCGGTGTTTCAGCCGTCCTAAGGCCAGAGATCCGAGACTCTGGAGGTTTTCTTATTTCCATCTCAAGGCCTTACTGTTCGCGTGTGGCGCTTCTAGTCGCTGCGCTGACATTGCTTGCAACAAGACCTCTGGCCGCCGACCCGGTTCCCGTTCTTCGCAGCCAAGGAACGTTTCATGGCTTCCTGGTTTTGAAGACCATGGACGGCAAGACCATCGCGACCGGTGATCTTATCCAGATTGGCCATGGGAACAGGGTAACGGCGCGCATGGTCTTTCGCTTTCGAGACGGCTCGATTGACGATGAAACCACGGTCTACTCGCAACGGAAAGTCTTTCGGCTGATCAGCGACCATCACATCCAGCGCGGGCCTTCGTTCCCTCAGCCTCTGGATATGTTCATCAGCGTTGCGACGGGCCAAGTTACGTATCGCGACAAGGACGGCAAAATGGGCGTCGAGCATCTCGATCCCGGCCCAGACGACTGTAATGGACTATTCATTCCTCTGTTGATGAACATGAACCCAATTGGCGGGCCGATTCGGCTGCCGTTTGTGGTAGGCACGCCGAAACCTCACCTCGTTCATCTGGTATTTTCGGCGGAGAGCGAAGACCCGCTGTCGATCGGAGGCGTTCGTCAGAAGGCGACGAACTTCCGTCTCCGGATCGAGCTGGGCGGCATTGCCGGAGTTGTCGCCCCGATCATCGGCAAGCAACCCGACGATATTCACGCCTGGATATTGGGGGGCGAGGCTCCGGCGTTCGTTCGGGGTGAAGGGCAGTTTTATGAGGGTGGGCCAATTTGGCGGATTGATCTGGTTGCGCCGCTCTTTCCCGGTGCCCCTTAGCTTAGGCGGTGTCAGCGTGGCTTTTCGAGCAGCCACTCGAGGTGGGCGCGGACGGTGGGCCACTCCGGCGCGATGATGCTGTAGACGCAGGTATCGCGGAGGGTACCGTTGGCGGCGATCTGATGGCTGCGCAGGATGCCGTCGAGCTTGGCGCCAAGGCGCTCGATGGCGCGGCGGCTCTGATGATTCATGAAATGGGTGCGGAACTCGACGGCGATGCAGTCGAGGGTGTCGAAGGCGTGAGTGAGCAGGAGCAGTTTGGCCTCGGTGTTGAGTCCGCTACGCTGGACGCTCTTCGCGTACCAGGTTGAGCCGATCTCGACTCTGCGGTTGGTTGCATCGACATTCATGAAGGTCGTCATGCCAGCGGCCTGGCCGGTCGTGGGGTTGATGACGGTGAAAGGCAGCATGGAGCCGGCGGTTTGCAGCGCGAGGCGGCGCTCGATCTCCGCGCGCATCTTTTCGGGATGCGGGGCGGAGGTGTACCAGAGCTTCCAGAGTTCGCCGTCCTGGACGGCGGCGATTTGGGCTGCGGTGTGGTCGAGCGAGAGTGGGATGAGCTCGACGTGTTGGCCTTTGAGGGTTATTGGCTGGACTAGGTCGTTGGGCATTTGCGATGTGTCTAGTGTATTTGTGGCTGATTTAGCAGGAAGACTCTGCCTCTATATTCGGCACGTGTGCCTCAGATACCCTTCTCGCAAGAAGACTGGCGTGGACGAGATATTGGGCTGCCTTAATCTCGTCCAAATCGTGGTTTAGGGAATGCGCTTTTGTGTTTCGAATCGCCTGATAGCTACCATTGAGCAGCTGGATGAAACCCTTCTGGTCATTCTGACCCGATTCTGTATCCAACTCGCTGAAGATCAAACATGGGTGGTCTAGGGAAAATGCCTTCCCGACAAGGGCGGTCCCATCTAGATCGAGTCCAGTTCGCTGGCGGATCAAATCAAAAACTGCTAGTACGGAATTTAGGACAGCGTCGCGTAAGTGACCATTCCGAAACAATGCATAGCTACTGTTCAGGATGGCTGGGTGGAGCAGATTGAGAAACCCGTCTTCGCCTGGCGCGGCTGCGAGAGCACTCGTCGCGGGTGGGATGAAGCCGCTCGAGCTTGAAGGCGTTCGTGGCATGGTGTTTTCCAAATGTTTAAGATCTTCAATTCTTGCGGCGATCAGCCGCCACTCATCGGATCTAGGAGAATGTTTTGGCCTCTCTTGTACCCAGAACCGAATCTCTGCCTGAATACCATCGAGCGAGTCAGGAAGAGGATCACCTACCAATGGAAACTCCTGTCGAAATCTCAGATAGTCCGCTCTTTCGATTCCGGCCTTGGTCAGCGTAATGATTTCCATGCCTTGATTGGGGTAGGCGATGAGCAGATCCTGTCTTAGGTCTTTTAGAGCGCTTGCCATCTCTGAGGAACCAAGACCAATCTGAGAGGCGAGCTGACTGTATTGGAGCGGAGTAATTTGACGACCAGTCTCCCCAACCACTTCATATAAATGTTTTAAGAGTAGTCGCGCGCAACTCTTGGAATTTGTCGGTCGTTGCATGCCCATAAGCTCACTTCATAACCGAGGAATCGAGGCTAAGAGAAATGTAACAGTGTTTGACGGCTCAGGGCTCCAGCAATAGAAGTCTCTCCGTTGGGGGAGCGATTGGGGAGCGCTGAAGGATTTCCGTCAGCAGGTGCTCTGCTATTTTGCTGCCGTTCGGAGCCAATCCGGCGCTGCACTCACGTTACCACCAATCTTCGCAGGTATTGGCTGCTGGAATGCGGACTCCAGCGCACTCCGTCCCGCGTCGCCATAAAGCGCCTTCACAAACTGCGCGGCGGCTTCGGGGTGGGGGGCGTCGGCGGCGATGGCGATGGCGTAGAGGATAGGCTGTCCGCACTTTGGCAGGACTATTCTTTCGCCATTCGGGCCGGTGCGATGGAGGTCGATGCAGGCGGTCTTGTAGGTGGCGGCGAGCGCGGGGTCGCTGAGGTTGATCTCTTTGGGCAGGCGCAGGAACTTGAGGTGGTGCTGCTCGGCGACGGAGCGGTATTCCCAGGCGTAGTCGACCTCGCCGGCCGAGAGCAGGGCGAGCAGCTGGGTGGAGTCGCCGCGAATGTTCTTTTCGGGGATGGCGGCGCGGAGTTTGGCGGCGAGTCCGGGCAGATGGTAGTAGCTCTCGGCGAGGGTCCAGGCGATGACGGTGTTGTAGCCCTCGGGGTCGGATTCGGGGTCGGAGTAGGCGGTCTGGACTCCGGGCTGTTGGAGGATCTGGGGCCAGTTGGCGGCGGCGATCTTGTCTGCGGACTTGGAGTTGTCGGTGTAGGCGATGCCGATCTCGTTGCCGGCGAAGATCGACCACCAGGGGAAGCGAGTAGTCTGCGCGGGACTGACGGGTTTCTCAAAGAGCGAGACGTCGGCGAGGGCGAGCACGTCGACGGGCTGCTTCAGATCGACGTCGCTTTGCAACAGGAAGCGGGAGCCGGCGCTGCGCTGGCGGCATTCGAGATTTGGCAGGCTCTTGGCGAGGGCGTCGAAGGGGAGAGTAAGCGTGGCTGCGCGGTCGACGATGACGACTTGTGGGGATTGCGTGTGGGCTGTGGCTACGAGCGCGACCGCGGCAGTAAAGACGGTGGCGAGGAGTGGTCTCATTTTTTGCATCGTGATTTTCTGACTGCAATGGAGCGGGTGCGCTATAGCTAGCATCGCTGACAGCGCAGATCCTTCGACTCCGCGCTGCGCGCTCCGCTCAGGATGACAGTTCTGTTTTGTGATGCCGAAAGTGCTGAACGCTAAAAGTGCTTTGTCTCTGCGCGCAGCATGACCCGCATATTTTCATTCATAGACTAACGTATCTAGTCGTTAGATGCTTATGGATTCTTTGCGGCTGTCAGCAGGACTCCCTCGACCCAGTGGGAGGTTGATGCGGTGATCTCTTTCTTCCAGATGGGGACGGTTGCCTTGAGGGTGTCGATGAGATATTTGCAGGCAGGGAAGGCTTCCTGGCGATGGCCGGTGGCGACGGCGACGACAACGCAGACTTCTCCGGCGGGGACGGTGCCGAGGCGATGGAGCATGACGATGCTTTGTATGGGCCAGCGTTGGCGGGCCTCGACAGCGAGCGAGCGCAGAGCGGCGATGGCCATGGGGCGGTAAGCATCGAAGGCGAGCGCAGTGACCGGGTCTGAGGCATTCTCTTGGCGGACGAGACCCTCGAAGGAGGCGACGGCGCCGAAGGTTCCAGCGGCTTCGGTTAGGTGCTTGCGCCAGGGGTAGTTTTCGAGCGGGGTTTCGATTAAGTTGACGAGGTCAGGATCGGCGGGATCGCGCTCAAGACTGGAGCCTCCGCAAACAGGTGGAAGCAGCGCGACTTCGTCGTTGGGCGCGAGCGGGTGGTCGGCGTTGACGACGGTCTGGTTGACGGCGATGTGCAGCGATTTTTCGAGTTCGCCGATGCGAGGGTCGCGTTGGCGATAGTGCTGGTAGATGTCGGCGGCGGTGGGTGCGGAGCCGAGTTCGAGCCACTCCTCGCGGGTGCCGTAGATTTCCGCCAATGGTCCGAAAAGCAGCACGCGGAGACGCATGGGGCGAGTATGGCATGTGCAAAGGGCAGGAGCAAATTGCAGCCAGGTCAGCCCTGGCGGCGTTCGCGGAAGAAATTGCGGAGCAGGGCTCCGCATTCGTCGGCGAGCACCCCTGTTGTGACTACCATTTGATGATTGAGTTGGGGATGGTTCACCACCGCAAGCACCGAACCCGCCGCGCCTGCCTTGGGGTCGGCGGCGGCGTAGACAAGCCGCGAGATGCGCGCATGGATGATGGCGCCGGCGCACATTGAGCAGGGCTCGAGAGTGGTGAAGAGCTCGCAGCCCGTCAGGCGGTAGTTATTGAGACGCTGCGCGGCTGCGCGGAGGGCGACGATCTCGGCGTGAGCGGTTGGGTCGAGGCTGCGCAGGACAAGGTTCTGTCCGGTGCCGATCACTTCGCCCTCATAAACGACGATCGCGCCGACCGGTACTTCGCCGGCCTCGGCGGCGAGCCGGGCCTGGTCGAGGGCGATTTGGAGATAGCTTTCGTCTTGAGTCATGGATCTGGAGATTACTCCGCTGCGGGCTGTTGCTGGGTCATGCAGTGGAGCGCGCCGAGGCCCCAGATGAAATCGCCGCAGTGGATGCCGCTGACAGTGTGCTTTGGGAAGATCTCGGCGAGAATGCCGAGCGCCTTGCGATCGTTGGGGTCATTGAACGTCGGGACCAAAACGATACCGTTGGCGATATAAAAGTTCGCGTAGCTGGCGGGGAGGCGCTGGCCGTCGAAGACGACGGGCGAGGGCATGGGCAGTTCGACGATCTTGAACGGCTTGCCGTGCAAGTTCTTCGCCGATTTGAGACGGTCGAGGTTCTCGGCGAGCGGTTCGTGATTTTCGTCGGCTTTATTTGTCTCAGTGGCCGTGGCAATTGTGTTTTCGGCGACGAAGCGGGTGATGTCGTCGATGTGGCCGTGGGTGTCGTCACCGGCGCAGCCGCGGTTCATCCATAAGACCTGGTCGATGCCGAGGTAGTCGTAAAAGACCTGCTCCAGTTGCTCGCGGCTGATGCCGGGGTTGCGTTGCTGGACGGTGCTGAGCAGGCATTCCTCAGTGGTGATGAGCGTGCCCGCGCCGTTGACGTCGATGCTTCCGCCTTCGAGGACTACGCGGTGTTTTGTTCCGTCGTCGAGGTGGATCGCTGGTTGCCACTCGGGCAGGTTCAGAAAATCGGCGACATGGGCCGGGACTTCATTGTCTTGTTTCCAGTTGTCATACTTCGCCCAGGCGTTGAATCTCCAATTTGTAACTACGACGGTGGCTTCATCCTTTATTGGGTCGGGCTTAGTTAAGAAAATCGGGCCGGAGTCGCGCGTCCAGGCGCGGTCGGTTGCCCAGCGATGAAAGTGAATATGGCGCGGGTCCGCCCCGGCTCGGGCGAGCGCGCTCTGGGCACGGTTCTCGGCGGTGTGGTCCTCGACAAGGATGTGGACCGTCTCGACTGCGGAGAGCCGGCGCACGATGTCGGCGTAGACCCAGGGTATGGCATGGAATTTCCCCGGCCAGTCGGTGGCGTTATGCGGCCAGGCAATCCAGGTGGCGTCGTGGCGCTCCCACTCGGCGGGCATTGCATAGCCGAGTTGGTGCGGTGTCAAGACTGGAGACGTCGTCACTTGTCGTTTCCTGTGGTGCTGGCGTCGAGGAAGCGGTGAACGATCGGTTGGTAGGCGTCGATACGGCGGTCACGAAGAAACGGCCAGTTTCGGCGCGTGTCTTCGAGCAGCCGCAGGTCGACTTCGGCGACCAGTATCTCTTCCTCGTCGTGCGCGGCCTTAGCGACGATGCGGCCGAAGGGGTCGGCGATAAACGATCCGCCCCAGAACTGCAATCCAGGACCGTCGACGCGATTGCCGCGCACATCGCCGTGCTCCTCGCCGACGCGGTTGACTGAGCCGACGTAGACGCCGTTGGCGATGGCGTGGGCGCGCTGGATAGTCTGCCAGGCCTCGTATTGCGCGGTGCCAAACTCTTCCTTCTCGGCGGGGTGCCAGCCGATGGCGGTGGGGTAAAAGAGCACGTTCGCGCCCTGCATGGCGGTGATGCGCGCGCCCTCGGGGTACCACTGGTCCCAGCAGACGAGGGTGCCGATCTTGCCGACGGCGGTGTCGAAAGCCTTGAAGCCGAGATCGCCGGGGGTGAAGTAGAACTTCTCGTAGTAAAGCGGGTCGTCGGGGATGTGCATCTTGCGATAGAGCCCGGCGAGCGTGCCGTCCTTATGCAGAATGGCGGCGGTGTTGTGATAGAGTCCGGCGGCGCGGCGTTCGAAGAGCGAGGCGACGATGACGACCTTTTCTTCGCGGGCGACTGCGCCAAGGCGCTCGGTGCTGGGGCCGGGGATGGGTTCGGCGAGATCGAAGAGCGCAGTGTCTTCGCGCTGGCAGAAATACTGCGCGCGGAAGAGCTCGGGCAGGCAGATGACGTTCGCGCCTTCGCGGGCGGCTTCGCGAACGCGGTCGGCGGCTTTATCGAGGTTGGCATCGGGATCGGCGCCGCAGGACATCTGAATCAGGCCGATGCGGTAATTCAAACTGGATGGCATGGCACAAAAAACTCCTCAATAGAAGATACGCGAGCAGCGGTTACGATTCAGCCCCAGCCCAGCCGACAATTGCGAATTTCACTTAGTTTTCGCAGTAGCTTTCGCGACTACCGAGGCCGGCGCTTTGACAGGCGTTGTCGAATTGCGCGTGAGCCGGGGACGTCCGGTGGCGATCTCGATAAACGATTGCGCGGCGCGGCTGAGCGATTTGTCTTTGCGGAAGACGAGCGCGAGTTCACGCACCAGACGGACGCCTTCGATAGGAAGGACGCTCAAGGTGCCTGCCTCTTCGTCGGCGGCGACGGTGGATTTTGGCGCGAAGCCGATGCCCATGCCAGCGGCGACGAAGCGCTTGAGCAATTCGCTCGAGTCCAGTTCCATGCCGATGTTCGGCTTCAGTTCGCGAATACTGAAGAGCAAGTCGATCTGCTCGCGCTGGCGTCCTTGCTTGGGCAGCAGCAGCGGATGGCGCGCTACGTCCTCGATGCGGAGTTTCCCGGCGCGGGCGAGCGCATGGCTGGGGGCGGCGACGAGGACGAGCTCGTCCTTGTGGATCCATTCGGCGGTCAGCCGGGAATCTTGCACGGGGAGGGCGACGACGCCGAAGTCGACTTCGCGGTTGAGCAGCGCTTCGAGGGTGCGCGAGCGGTCGGCGCGGATGATGTTGAGCCCCACGCGCGAGTAGAGCTGCTTGAACTGGGTGAAGACCCGGGGCAGCACGTAGAGGCAAGTGGATTCGTTGGCGCTGATCGAAACCTCACCGCGCGGAGTGCGCTGCATTTCGCCCACCGCCATGACGATGTGCTGATGGCAGTCGAGGCAGTGTTCGGCAAAAGGCTCGAAGAGGCGGCCGGCGGCGGTGAAGGTAACCTTGCCACCTGATCGGTCGAAGAGCTGCGCGCCGACCTCGGTCTCGAGCGAACGAATTTGCGCAGAGATGGCGGGCTGGGTCAGCGACAGTTTTTCGCCGGCGCGGGAGAAGCTCTTGTGGCGGGCCACTTCGAGAAATGTTCGTAGCTGGTCAAAGTCCATAATGCGTTGATTCTGAGGATAGTTGGGGTGGAGGGGAATTACCAATAGGGTGAGCTGAACGGCTAGGCAATGAGGTCGTCTTGGCGAGCCTGTTTCTCCGAGGCTGAGGTTCCTTTCCGCCTGAATTCGCTCTTGGCTTCTCGCGAGGCGCGCTCGCGAATCGCCGGAATTGCACGTGCGCCCACTCCAGCTCACTTCGTTGAAGACCCGACCAGTATGACAATTTGTGACATTCTAGGGGGATGGCAAGACTTGTGCACAACAAAGCTGCTCTGAGCCACGTTCGCGTCGATGGATCGGTGCAGATGGTGGATGTGTCGGCCAAGGGGGCGACCCTGCGCGAGGCCCAGGCACAGGCCGAAGTACGGTTGCAGCGCGGCGCCTTACGGGCACTGCGGGACAATCCCAAGGGCAACGTGCTGGAGGTGGCGCGAATCGCGGGCATTTCGGCGGCGAAGCGCACGGCGGAGCTGATTCCTCTTTGCCACAGCTTGCCATTGACTGGAATCGACATCGATATTGTCTTGCGCGGACCGGTGGTGCGAATTCGCGCGAAGGTGCGGACCACCGCCGGAACTGGCGTTGAGATGGAGGCGTTGACCGCCGTAAGCGTTGCCGCGCTTACCGTTTACGACATGTGCAAGGCCGCCGGGCATGGCATTTCGATTGAAAATATCTGCCTGCTTAAGAAGAGCGGTGGGCGCAGCGGGACCTATGCTCGAAATGCTGCCCCGTCAGCAAAGAGGCCCGCCGGTGAAGAGGCATGAGCGGGCTGACGTTTCGCGCCGCGGTGATCACGGTCAGCGACCGGGTGGATGCCGGCGTATATGAAGACAAGTCTGGGCCTGCGGCTGTTGCCGGTCTGACAGCGCTCGGCTTCGTGATCGGCGGAGTCGCTGTAGTTCCGGATGAGGAGGAACGGATTTCGACCGCCTTGTTGGAGTGGTCGTCGAAGGTGGATTTAATCGTGACGACTGGCGGGACGGGTTGCGCGCCACGGGATGTGACTCCCGAGGCAACCATGCGAGTGATTGAGCGGCTGGTGCCGGGTATTCCGGAGAAGGTACGAATTGCAGGCAGCGAATTTGAGCCCCGTTCGTGGCTGTCGCGGGGTGTTGCGGGCTTGCGATGCGCCTGCCTGATCGTGAATCTTCCCGGGAGCCCGAAGGGTGTTCGCGAGAGCCTGGATGCGGCGGGCATGTTGCTAGTCCATGCGGTGACACTTGCGACCGGCGCGAATGGTCACTGACACAATTACACATGCAATCGCGCAAGATCCTCCGGGGTATTCAGATCAAAGCCTCCGCCCGGGAAGTCTACGGATACGACTTCTGCGAGATGGAGTTGGATGATTCGCCGCGCCCCCTGGTCGCCGGTGAGCTCCAACAACTCAGGATAAAGTTCTCGAGAAAAGATCGCGGGGACTCCGTTCGTGCCCTGGTAGCGTGATGCTGCGATCAGAGCCTCCTTCGCTGTGTGGGTCGTCAATAGCTCTCGCAGGACCGATGCATCGAGCTTCGGCTGATCGCAGACCAGGATCATCACTCTCAGCTGATGCGGCTTGGCAGCGAGCACGGCCTGAAGACCACGGCTCAGCGAGGACGCCATGCCTGTCTGCCATTCATCGTTGATGACGATAGACGCGCCGAGTCCTTCGACTTCGCCGGCGAGCGTCGCTGCATCGCGACCGAGAACCACGACGACTGGCAAACAGCCGACTTGGATGGCGAGCCGTGCGGTTCGGTGCAGCAGAGTTTCGCCATCGACCGCGACGAGTTGCTTGGGCTGGCCCAGGCGGGTCGATGCTCCTGCCGCGAGAATTATCGCCGCGCAGTTGTCCAGTTCAGCCATGGATTGCCGGCGCGATGGCGGACGACAGATTGAGGGGCGCGGCGGTGCGACTGGTGAATGCCGCCTGGATTTCAGCGACGATCGAGAGCGCGATGACGTCGGGCGAACCCACGCCGAGATCGAGGCCCACCGGCGATCTGAGAGATTGAAGAGCGGTAGCAAGATCGATGCCGAGCGGGGGCGCGATTTCGTCGATGATGCGTTCGGTCCTGCGCCTGGGGCCGAGAATTCCGAGATAGCTGAGGCGCAGTGGCAGAAGCGCGCTCAGGATCGATACGTCTTGCACATAGCTGTGGGTGAGCACCACGGCTGCATCGCCGGATCGGATGGAGATGTTTCGCACGTCGTCGTCCTGAGCAAGTACGGCAACGTGATGAGCGAGCGGAAAGCGCGCGCCGGTGGCCAGGTTCGAGCGGCCATCCGCAACTGTGACCTCCCAGCCCATCGCGTGGGCGAGGTGGACCACCGGCTGGGCATCATCGCCGGCTCCGAAGACGAAGAGCGCGGGTGGGGGGGCAATATATTCGGCAAAAAGTTCGATCTCGGCTCCGTGAAAACGTGCGGACATCGATCGCGTCTGCCTGGTGCGGAGAGTGTCGCTGGCGATTCGTAACAGTAGATGATCTAAATCTTCGAAATGGCCATTTGATCCACCTAAAGTTGCACCCTCGGCGAGTGCGAGTCTCTTGCCTAGAGCGCCCCCTTCATCTGTGCCGATGACGGTCACAATTGCAGACGCTACTCGGTCCTGAACAGCTTTGTGAAGAGCCTCGAATATCTGATCGGCCTGGGAAGCTCGCTCCAGCAGAAGTGTGACCACACCGTCGCACCCGAGGCCGTAAGACTGCTGCGAGTCATCATCGTACGAGGTACTGTAGCTCCGCACCGTGGATCCCTGCTCAGTAAGCCACCAAATCTTACGGCTGATTTCGCCCTCGAGGCAACCTCCGCTCACAGTGCCGGCGCGCTGGCCACCGCTGGTGAGGATCATGCGAGCGCCGGGCTTGCGGTAGGAGGAGCCAGTGACGCGGACGACGGTAGCGAGCGCACACTCTTCGCCTCTGGAGCGGGCGCCGCTCCAGAGCTTCACAAGTTTGCGCATTTCAGCGGGCATTGAGCTCAATCCTCATGGATAGAGTCTTGCCAGCGCGCACGCGGCTGTTCGTCGCACGAGGTGCCATGCCTAGATTGTATCGGGTGGGCTTGCGGCTTTGTCACCTCATGGGTCGGATCAAGAGCGGCCGCTAGCAGCCGTAGCTGCGCCCTTCTTCGCCATTGGTCTCCCAGGGATAGCTCTGGATAGGTGCAAAAGTGCGTTGGAAGAATGCGTCATCAACTACGTAACATTCACCGTCTTCGCCATTGACGATCCATTCGCCCCGATTGACGTGGCGAAAGCCGGTATCGGTGGCGATGGTGCGGGGATGTTGGCACTGCTCGGCGTTCACGAGTAACGGTCTGCAAGTACGAAATGTGCTCATAAGAACATATGTCTCCGCCGGAAATCTCCGGCTTTTTCAGTAGAGCGCGCGGTGCATAAATGGTGGATTCAGAAGCTGTAAGGGAGTTGTAAAGGGCCTGGTTGCGGCGGGGCAACACAAAAGGCGAACAAGTGACGAAGATCGCGCTAGAATGTCGTATGCAGACAGCCGCCAATCCGCAACAGGACCAGTTCGCGCCGCTTTTTATCCCGGAGGGCCTGCGGTGGGCGCATCCTGTGGTGCAGGAGTGGTTTGTCGGGCGGTTTGGCACGCCGACGGAGCCGCAGGAGCAGGGCTGGCCGAGCATATTGGAGCGTCAACCGACATTGATCTCCGCGCCGACGGGCTCGGGGAAGACGCTGGCGGCGTTTCTGATCTGCATCGACCGGCTGTTACGCAAGGCGATTGCCGGGACGCTCGAGTGCGAGACCGAAGTGGTTTATGTCTCGCCGCTGAAGGCGCTTTCGAACGATATTCAGAAAAATCTCGATGGGCCACTCCGGGAGATTCAGAGTCTCGCTTTGGAGCGCGGGTATCTTTGTCCCGAGATTCGAACTGCGGTGCGCACCGGCGACACGCTGCAGACCGAGCGGCGCAGGATGCTCAAGCGGCCGCCGCATATTCTGGTCACCACTCCGGAATCGCTGTATATTCTGCTCACCGCCGAGAAGAGCCGTGAAAATCTGCGGCGGGTCGAGACGGTGATCGTGGATGAGATCCACGCGGTCGCCGATGATAAACGTGGTTCGCATCTGGCGCTTTCTCTGGAGCGGCTGGACGCGCTAGTTCGCGGCGAAAACCGGCTGATGCCGGGCGAGTGGATTACGGGCCGACGGGAGGCTCCGCTGCGGATTGGGCTTTCGGCGACCCAGAATCCGATTGGGCTCGTGGCGGAGTTTCTTGGCGGGGAGCGCGAGCGCGAGGTCGCGATCGTTCAGGTAGGGCAGCGGCGGCAGATGGACCTGGGGGTCGAGGTCCCGGATGACGAGCTGAGTTCGGTAGCGACGAATGCGATCTGGGACTCGATCTTCGATCGGCTGGCCACGCTGGCGATCGAGCATCGTTCGACTCTGGTCTTTGTGAATACGCGGAAGATGACAGAGCGGCTTGCTTTCGCGCTTGGTTCCAGGATCGGTGAAGAGAACGTTGGGGCGCATCATGGCAGCCTTTCGCGCAAGCTGCGTCACGAGGCTGAGCGAAAGCTGAAGGCCGGTGAGATTCGGCTGCTGGTGGCGACTGCTTCGTTAGAGCTGGGAATCGATATCGGCAGCATTGATCTGGTGTGCCAGGTGAACTCGCCACGCGCGATTGCGGCGGCGATGCAGCGCGTGGGGCGCGCAGGTCACTGGCGAGGCGCTATTCCAAAGGGACGGCTGTTTGCGACGACGCGCGACGATCTGATGGAGTCAGCGGCGCTGGTGCGGGCGATGCGCAGTGGCGAGTTGGACCGGCTGGAGATTCCCGAGAAGCCGCTGGACGTCTTAATGCAGCAGATCGTCGCGGCTTGCGCGGCAGAGCCTTGGGAAGAAGACGCCCTCTTCGAGGTGATGCGACGTGCGCATCCTTTTCGGTCGCTGACGCGAGAAGAGTTCGAAGAACTGCTTTGTCTGTTGAGCGAGGGTATCGAAGCGAGTCGAGGCAGATATGGCGCGTATTTGCTGCGCGATCGAGTCCAGCGACGGATTCAGGCGCGGCGAGGGGCGCGGACGATTGCGGTTTCGAATGGAGGAACGATTCCGGATACGGCTCTATATGCGGTGATCGTGCAGCCGGAGGGGGTTAAGATTGCGACACTGGATGAGGATTTCGCGATCGACTCTTCGGCAGGGGACGTGATCCTGCTGGGAAATACAAGCTGGCGGGTGCAGCGGGTGGAGAGCGCTGGGCGGGTGCTGGTCGAGGACGCGCATGGGCAGCCGCCAAATGTTCCGTTCTGGCGCGGCGAGGCGCCGCAGCGGACGATGGAGCTGTCGACGTTCGTTTCCGATCTGCGGTCAGAGATCGATGAGCGTACGAGAGATTTGCTGCCCGGGTATATCAGCCAGACGAATGCTTCTGTATCAGCCACAGTTACATGGTTGAAGGAGCAATGCGGCGTCGATGATTCCGGTGCAGAGCAGATGATCGGTTACATCGTCGCGGGGCGCGCCGTGTTGGGCGCGGTGCCGACGTTGACAACGATTGTTGCCGAACGCTTCTTCGACGAAGGCGGCGGAATGCAGCTCATTCTTCATGCGCCGTTTGGCGGACGCATTAACAAGGCCTGGGGACTGGCTCTGCGCAAGCGCTTCTGTCGAGGATTTAATTTTGAGCTTCAAGCTGCGGCGACCGACAATGGCTTGAATATTTCGCTTGCTGAGCAGCATAGCTTTCCTTTGAGCGATGTTTTTCAGTTCATCAATGACCATACGGTGACCGAGCTGCTGGAACAGGCTTCCCTGGACTCGCCGATCTTCAAGGCGCGCTGGAAGTGGGACGCGGGGCGGAGTTTGCAACTGTTGCGGTTCCAAAAGGGCAAGAGGATACCACCGCAGATACAGCGCACTCGCTCGGACGATCTGCTGGCAAGCGTTTTCCCGCAGGTTGCGGCCTGTCAGGAGAATATTCAGGGCGATCGGGAGATTCCGAATCACCCTTTAATTCGCGAGGTGATGAAGGACGTGCTCGGCGAGGCGATGGACCTTGAAGGGCTCAAGCACTTGCTGGTGGGTATGCAGACTGGCGCGGTGCGTTGCGTGGCCGTCGATACGACGACTCCGTCCCAGTTCGCGCATGAGTTGCTGAACGCAAATCCTTATGCATTTCTCGATGATGCTCCGATTGAGGAACGGCGTGCGCGAGCGGTCGCTATGCGGGGCACCGTTCCGGATTCGGTGCTGGGCGAGGCGGGCAGGCTTGATCCCTCGGCGATCGCGGCGGTGCGCGAGGAAATTTGGCCGGACATTCGCGACGAACATGAGTTTCATGATTTGCTGTGTTCGCTGGTGGTTATACCGGCGGCGATGCTGGCTGATTCGAGAACTCGGGACTGGAGTTTGTTTTTTGAGCGGTTGGGGCAGCATGGCCGGGCGACTGCGGGCGACGCCTCTGGAGTTGAATATGCCGTTGCTGCCGAACGTATCGAACATGCTCGTCTTTTCTGGCCGAATTTGACACTGTTGCATGAGTTGACAACGCCTGCGGGAAAGAAAGAACTGGTCCGCGAAGAGGTTCTGCGAAAGATTGTGCTGGGTTGGCTGGGAATTCTCGGTCCGGCGACGGCGCGGTCCCTTGGCGAGCGCATTGGCCTTCCAGCGACTGAGGTTTGGAAGGCGCTTCTTATGCTGGAGGCGAGCGGGTCGATCCTGCGCGGAGTCTTCGAGGGAAATGCCACAGCGACGGTTACAGATCAGGATGTGGAGTGGTGCGAGCGGCGCTTGCTGCAGCGAATTCACAAGCGGACGCTGGGCGCGCTGCGGAAGCAGATCGAGCCGGTGGCTCCGGCGGTGTTTATGCGTTGGCTGCTGCAATGGCAGCATGTTGCGCCGCAGGCGCTGCTTGCCGGGGAGCAGGGCGTTCTGGAGGCAATCCGCGGACTTGAAGGATTCGAGGCTCCGGCGATTGAATGGGAGCGGTCGCTTTTGCCGCAGCGGGTTGCAGGCTATGATCCGCGCTGGCTGGATTCACTGTGCATGATGGGCGCGGTTGGCTGGGGGCGCATCTCGCCGCATCCCGCCTTTGACAGCGTGGAGACGGGCGGAAGCAAGTCGGCAGCGCGTCGGATCGTGCCGACGAGTATGGCGCCAGTGACGTTTTTCGTTCGCGAAGAGGCGCTATGGATGGATTTGTGCCTGCAACAGCGGCAAATTCCCGCAATGACGCTGGATGCCTGTCTCAGCGAGCTTGCGGGGAGGCTGCGCTCATTCCTCGGCGAACGCGGCGCGATGTTTTCAGGCGATCTAGCGCGGAGTTTTGCGGTTCCTGTGGCCGAGTTGCAGCGCGCTCTTTGGGAGCTGGTTGCAGCGGGGCTGGTGACGGCCGACGGCTTCGATAGCCTGCGGATGTTGATCGATCCAAAACGGAAGCTGGGGTTCAGTGCGCCTTCTTCCGCGAAGGCGCGCGGCAAGGTGGGTCACGCAGCGGGCCGATGGAGCCTGCTTAGTGGCGATGCCCTGGCGACGAGTCACGCGCAGCGCGAGGCGCAATTGGAGTCTGCGTGCACGGTGCTGTTGCGGCGCTACGGCGTGGTCTTTCGCGATCTGTTGGCGCTTGAGGGGACGATGCCGCGATGGCGTGAGTTATTGGGAATCTTCCGCCGCATGGAGGCGCGCGGCGAAGTGCGCGGTGGACGGTTTCTTTCCGGGTTTGGCGGGGAACAGTTCGCGTTACCGGAGGCGGTCGAATCGCTGCGGGAGACGCGGCGGCGTGCGGATTCGGGTGATGAGGTAGTAGTCGCAGCGGCCGATCCGCTGAATCTGGTAGGTATCGTGGTGCCAGGCGAACGAGTGCCTGCGGTGCCGGGAAAGACGGTCGCGTTCGTGAATGGAGTTGTGGCGGGACAAGCTCTTCCGCCAGAGGTGGCAGGGCCGATGGTTGCGTCAGATGAAGGCGTTGTGGCGAAGCTGTTTCCTGTCGCTCCTGAGATATTGAGACAATCGAGGCTGGAGAGTGCAGGTGTCTGATGTACCCGAATGGGCATTGACCGGTGAGCCTGCGGTCGAGGGCGAAGATTATTACTGGGACGGGCCGTACATGGTGTTCACCGAGAAGTATCACCTGAAACGGGGTTATTGCTGCGGGTCGGGCTGCCGGCATTGTCCGTGGAAGGTTGACGCGGCGGAGTCGTAGACGCAGATTCTCCCATCACTTGGGCCGGCGAGGTCGATGTCGATGGGGCAGCTTCCTGTGCGGAACTTGGATCTTTGGACGCCGCAGGTGGTGAACTCGCCTTTTGTTTCGCGGTGTGAGCGCGAAGTTTTTTCAGTGAAAACGGCAGCAGCAGCTCAAAGGGCGCCTGAAGTCTAACCGAGCCGATCGGCGCTCGACCATCGCTCCACTCGCCCATGTCCATGCCTTTGAAGTGATAGGTGCCGGCGGCGATTCCGGGAAAGTCCTCGTACAGCGTGACGGTGGCGTTGACAGGCTGGAACTGCGCGTCGCGCCAGTCCCAGTGAAAGTGAAGGAAGAGCTTGTCTCCGCCGAAAGGGTTGAGGTGAGGTTCCTCGCAGAGCTCTCTCCAGTGCGAGGTCTTTTCCTTGGCCTCTGTCGGGCATGGGGTGAACTCGGCGTGGAGGATATTTCTGCCTGTGAAGAGTGACTTGATGGTGTAAGTGTTGAAGGTGGTCGTGACACGGCTCCACTTCTTGCGATAGCCGACGATCCAGCCGAGAATCACCGGGTAGAGGCGATTCAGGTGGAGGATGGGAATATAGAAGAAGCTGTTGACGTATTGGACGTTGTCGTCGATACGGATGTGGGGCACGGCGACGCCACACTCGAGATAGTTCATGCTGCGAAATGGCCACCATCCGAAGTGAAGGTCTTCGGTATAGCCGAAGAGCATGATCATGGCGTGCTGGCCCTTGTGAATATGAATAGGATTGAGGGAGGTCCCCGGTGGCAGTATGGCCTCCACTTGTGTTTTGTTGACATAAGTCCCAATCATTGTGCCGATGTAGCTGCCGCAGCCATCGCAGAGCCGTGTTTTCACAGGCAGGTCGTTCTTGGTCAGCGGGATCGGATACTTTGGTTCGGGGCGATTCTGCCAGTCTTTCCAGAAATCGATCGGCCAGATCAGGTTTTGCAAGCGGTAGAACGCGCCCATCACGCTGTAGACGGGTTGGGCGAGGAAGGAAATGAGCCAGTGAAACCACGTCCGGTCGTAGAGCCATACCAGGAACTGGACGATCGGATTTCTGGATGGTTCGCCTGGTGGTGGCATCTTCAATCCCTTTCCTGGTTTTGGCTAGTCGAGTTCGCGGACGGCAAATCCCCCAACATGCATCGCGGCAAAGCGTTCCGGCCGCAAAATGGACTGCGATTGAAACCAGCGGTCAGCGGCTTCGACCATTGCGCCGCCTTCGTCGCCACCGATCATTTGCCCGGCGCGGCGGCGTGCCGACCAAGCGTACCCCATCATATCGGTATCTTCAAATATCCTTGCCGCGGAGATGAGTGTTTGCGCCGCGGCCGCGGTGTTTCCCTCGAACTCTTTCAAGGCGGCCTGCGCGACTTTGGCGCTGGCGCGGCCCCAGGGGTTGGTCTGGCGATCGAGAATTCGTGAACACTTGCGTGCAACGCGCAAGGCCTTGGCTCGACCCGTCGATGACGCGCTGTACCGGTGGGCGGCGGCCAGTGCGGTGCGGCAGCGGAAGTCGAGGGTAGTGGCCCGCATGTTGTCGAAGCTATCGATATGATTGGCGCGCATCAGCTTCCATTGTTCCTCGACGAAGTCGAAGTTCCGTCCGGCTTTGCCTTCGTAGAATGCAATCCAGGCTAGGATGAGTGCAGCCATCGCGTTTTGTAGCTGGTAGCCGGGCGCGGGCCACGCTCTGAGCCCGGCGAGCACGCTGTCGCTCGCCGCGCCGGGGCGGTCAGCGGCGAGGTAGGCCAGCGGCTGGCTGAACGTTCGGATGTTGGCCGACAACAAGAGGTCGCCGACCTGTTCTGCTTCCTCAATGAAGGGAACGCAGCGGCTCGACAATTCGGCGAATTCTCCAAGCGACCAGAGGGTATACAGCTGCAGTGACCGGGTGTGGGCGACGTAGAAGTAAGTTCCGCGGGTGCGATTGGCGTAGATGTCCTCCGCCTCGTCGAGGAGCCGAATGGTCTGCTTCCACTTTGCCTGCACGTAGGCGACGCCAGCCTGCGTCAACAGGAAGGCGCCCTTTAGATTGGGGTCGTCGTGCCGGGCGACGATCTCACGGGCGATCTCGATGAGGGCTTCGGCGCGGCGGCGGGGCTCGCTGCCTTGCAGAGCGAGAACGTAGGCAAATTCCAACCCGTAGACGAAGCGGACCGGATCGCCGGACCGCATGGCCATCAAGAGGGCCAGCAAGCCGAAGTTCATGCCCAGTGCGGTGTTGGTCATCGACATGGGCATGGCAACAGACGAGGCAGCCTCGAAGCGCGCGAGCGTCGCTGGGGAGACTCTTGTTGCGTCTCGCTCACGAAACCGGCTTCCCAGCAGCCGAAGACGGAAGCTCGAAGACAGAATCGAGAAGAGGATGGCTGGCTTCGAGGTTGGGAAACGAAGGCCCACTCTCTCCAGCACGCGCTCAAAGATGGCGTTGCCCTCGAGGATGTATCCGCTGCCGGCGTAGTGAAAGGCGGCGCGGCGCTCGAGTTCGATCTTGGTCTTGCCGGGGGCGTGGTGAGCTGCCGCCTCAAATTCCCTCGCAGCGTTGACGCCGCGTCCGGAGTTGACCAGCGCATCGCCGAGCTTGGCGCGCAGCGCTGACTCCTGTTGAGAGTTCGGTTCTAGGAGCTCGAGACAAGTGCGATAGTGGCTGGCGGCACGATCGAAGGCCAGTGCAGCAGCAGCCCGGTCGCCTGCGAGTTCGTGATAGTGGCCAGCCCTCGCGCGATTGCCGGCGCGTTCGTTGTGGAGCGCGAGAGATTCGGGGTCGCCGCGTTCGGAGGCTTCGAGGGTCGCGGCCAGTGCACCGTGCAAGGACCTCATCCGGTCGGCGGGAATCGACTGCAGCACCGCGTCGCGGACGCGATCGTGGAATGACTCGACCTGATCGGTCTGATTGAAGCCCGTGCTGCGCACCAGGTTGGCGAGACGCAGGGCGTTGAGCGGGGCGGGATCGCGGCTCAAGAATCCGGCGGCTTGATAGGCGTCGGCCTGGGCGAGCGGCTGGCTGTGTACGGCGACGACTTCCAGCAATTCGCGGCTGTCGTTTTCCAGGTCGGCGATGCGATCGCGCAGAAGGTTGTCAATGCGTAGGCTGTCGGCGCCAAAGCCGCTAGCTTCCTCGACGGAGAAGCGGCTCGCGTAGCGGGCCAGCTCCACAGCAAAATAGGGATTGCCACCGGATTCCTTGGCGATGCGCGAGGCGACCACCCCGGAGATCGATGGATCGCCAAGCAGAGACTGGGCGAAGTCGTGAGTTTCCTCGGCGGAGAATGGCTCGACCGCGATGTCAAACCAGCGGATGGCCGGGTTTGTCTTTTGCAATTCGAAGAGAGACGCCAGACAGGGGCTGGTTTCGCGGTATTCGCGACGGTATGTGCAGAGCACCAGCACCGGTGGAGGGTCTGGCGCGGCGAAGATCTCCCCCAAAAGGGCCACGCTGTCGATGTCGCCCCATTGCAGATCGTCAATGGTGAGAATAACCGGTTGTTTCCGGCGCAGGCGGCCGAGAAGCTCGCGCATCGCCAGCACGCTTCTGCGGCGGATTCGGCGGGCATCGGTGGACCCCGTGCTGGGGGCGGGAAATAGAACCCGCTCGTTGAGGCGATTGAGAACTGGAAACAACTGCGCCAGCAGGGACATATCGCTGGGCAGCATTTCGGTAAGCTCTTTCCGTGGAAGGTTGAGGAGACGTTCGCAGAGCGCGTTGACGGCGCTATCAACCGCTTTATAGGGCACCGACTCCTGTTCATAACAGCGTCCGCGCAGGACAAGCTCTCCACCGTAGCGGCCTTGGACATAGTGCTGGACGAGCGTTGACTTACCGACACCGGATGCGCCGTGGACGAGGGCAAAGGCAACGGTGCCGGAAAGACTGGCGGCCATGGCCTCGTCCATGTGGGCTTGCTCGTCGGAGCGTCCATAGAATGATGCGGCGATCTGCGCATCACGCCGCGGCGAACGAACGATCGGTGTCCCGGTGGAGAGCATGGAGAGGATGCGGGTGCTGTCGGGACGGCTGACGGGATCCACCTCGAGCAGCGCGAGGGTGAGTTCTTCCAGGCCGGGATCGACGTCGTCGGCGATCTCGCTGGGGCGACGGAAGACGCGGTTCAGCTTGGCGGTGGTGGTCTCGCGGAAGGAACCATGAAAGGGGGATTCGCCGCAAAGCGCCTGGTAAAGCATTACGCCGACCGCGAACCAGTCGGATGCGGGAGATATGGGGCGCCCCGTGGCCTGCTCGGGCGCCATATAGGCTGAGGTTCCGACAACATCGAATCTACCCGCTTCTTTCAGCGCGAATTCGTCGACGGCGAGGCCGAAGTCGAGGACCTTTGCTTCGCCGCCGGTGTTGATGATGACGTTGGTCGGCTTAATGTCGCGATGCAGCTTGCCGGCGGCGTGGAGCGCCGAGATTCCCTCGACAATCTGGCGCATGACTTCGCGAACCGGGGCCGGTTCGGGAGCGGTACCCTTGCGGAGAAGCACTCGTGCATCGTGGATCGACGGAGAGTTGCTCAACGTGCCATGGCCCGAAGTAGGTTGAGCGAACGGGTTGATGATCGCGCTGGTCGGATCACTGGTTGGAGCGCTGGTCGGGCCGCTGGTTGGTGAATCCGAATCGCCCTGCGATGAGCCGTTCATCTCGAAGACCGGGGCAAAACAGTCCGCGCGGAGGTAGTCGAGCAGCACCGGACCGCGGAGAAGTTGCATGGTGAAAAACCAATTTTCGGGACTGCCGGCAAAGAGCTCGTATAACGCGACCAGGTTGGGGTGGGAGATGCCGGCGATGCTGCGGAATTCCTGCTTGAAGAGATAGAGCGCGGTGGGGCTGACGCGGCGCAGGGTCTTGAGCGCGACGGGAATCCCGCGGTCCCGGTCGAAGGCCTCGTAAACTACTCCCATGCCGCCCTCGCCGATCTTGCCAATCAGATCGAAGCGGTCCGCTCCTTCGAGTTGTGGCATGCTGGTTGACATGGTCCCGTTCTTACGTCTCGGATCCCGACTGCGGCGGATAGTGCACTTTCTCCGGGGGCGCAATCGAGCCGATGGACTGCAGTGCGACCTTCAGGGGAGATACCATAGCTAAACTTTGCCCGCAAAGACCGGGCGGGGCAAGTCTTTATTCGATCGAGTCAAGGATACAGGACGCGTCTTGCCGAGAGTCACCGGAAGAGAGCAAGAGCCGCCAGGACGCGAGCGCTACACGCCGACTCTGATCGCCGTCAGGGGACGATGACGGCGGAGCCTTTTCTGGTTTCTTCTTTCACGGCCGAGAGCGCCTGATTGGCTTCGGCGAGCGAAAAGACTGTAACCTCGGGGCGAATTTTTAGGTCGCTCGCGACCTGGAGAAAGTCGCGTGCGTCCTGCCGGGTCATGTTGGCGACACTGCGCATCTGGCGCTCGCCCCAGAGCAGCTTGTCGTAGTCGAAGGCCGGCATCTGGTCGAGATGGATGGCGTTGATGGCAACGACGCCTCCTTTACGCAGGCTGGAAAGAGCGGCGACCACAACCTTTCCACTGGGAGCGAAGGTGATAGCGCGGTCGAGCTCGACTGGCGGCCGGTCATCTTCTTTGCCGACCCAGGTTGCGCCGAGGGCGGCGGCGCGGGCCCGATTCGATTCGCCCCTGGTCACGACGTAGACTTCGCACTTCCAGGATTGGAGAACGGCGATCGCGAGGCCGGCGGAGCTCCCGAAGCCGAAGAGGCCGACACGTTCGCCAGGTTCCGCACCGGCGACGCGCAGGCTGCGAAAGCCGATGATGCCGGCGCACAGCAGCGGGGCGACGTGAACGTCATCGAGACCTGGCGGCAGCGGATAGACGAAATCGGCACGCGCCAGAGCGTATTCCGCATAGCCTCCGTTGACTGTATAGCCGGTAAAGACAGGGTTGTCGCAGAGATTTTCCATGCTGTGACGGCAGTGCCAACAATCGCCGTCGACGCCGCCCATCCAGGAGACGCCGACGCGCGTTCCCCGGGGAAGCTCTGCGGTTGCGCCTTCGATGATTTCGCCGACGATCTGATGGCCGGGAATGAGTCGAGGCTGGAGCGGGGGCAGATCGCCCTCGACGATGTGCAGATCGGTGCGGCAGACTCCGCAGGCGAGGACGCGGAGGAGAACGTGGCCAGCTTCTAGTTGGGGACGGGGAAGCTTCTCGATCTGAAGGAAGTCGGCCGAAGCCGGGCGCGGGGTTCTAAGAACGGCAGCTCTCATGGTTCGAACGCGGTCTGAGATACAGCATATAGATGCTGCAGCTGCGCGTCGCGGCGCGAAGCTGCCGCAGTGCTATCTTTCTTGATCGTTGGATGCTCAGCGAATTCCGTAACGTCGGGATGATCTCTGCCGCGAAAGTCTTTGGGTATAATCGGAAGCCGTTGGGCATGGGGAGTGTTTTGTCCGGCGAAAGTTGCAAGGAGGCCCCTTTGGCCAAGGCAATTTCAATCCGTTCGGTCCGTCTACTGCTGCTTTTTCAGCGTTCGGTCGTCCTGATCCTGGTGCTGGCACTCGGCATATATGGATATCCAGCCGAAGCGCTGGCGGCGCAAGACGCCGCTACGCCTCAGGTTGACACGTCGCCCGGGAACCTGGACCACTTGCTTGCGCCGATCGCGCTCTATCCGGACGCGCTGCTGATGCAGGTGCTGGCCGCGTCGGTGAACAGCCAGGAGGTGCTCGACGCGGGCAACTGGCTGCTGGACAACAAATCGCTGCAGGGAACGCAGATCGACGACGCGGCCAAGAAATTAGGCTTTGGCGCGGCGACGATCGCGCTGCTTCACTTCCCCGAAGTCGTCGATATGATGTGCACCCAGCTGGATTGGACCAAGGACGTTGGTTTGGCGTTTACCGCGGACCAGGCAGGGGTCCTGGCGTCGGTGCAGAGGCTTCGCGCCCAGGCAGTGCAATACGGGAACCTGAAGAGCTCAGAACAGCAGCAGGTGGTGACGCAGACCGACAACGGCAAGCAGGTGATTGTCATTCAGCCCGCGAATCCGCAGGTTGTGTATGTGCCGCAATACAATCCGCAGACCGTCTATGTCCAGTCGGGGCCGAGCACTGGAGATGTGGTGGCCGCCTCGATCATCTCCTTCGGCCTGGGCATTGCGGTCGGTGCGATGTTCTCGAACAACAATTACTACTATCCGCGCTGGGGGTATGGCGGCGTTTACTATGGCGGACGCCCCTGGTCTCCACACGGGTATGTCTATCGGCCGGTTTATGGCCCGGGTTGGAGGCCACCCGCTTACTATCGCCCACCAGCCAATTATCCCTATCACCGGCCTGTCCATTACAACAACAACTATTGGAACGGCTACCGCGGCGGGAACAATACGGTCAACGTCAACAACACAAACAACGTAAACGTCAACCGGTCCGGCGGGAACAACGGATATAACAAACCGAACAACGGCAACAACAATAACAACAATCGTCCGAACAACGGCAACAACGGCGGGTATAACAAGCCCGGGAATGGCAACAACAATCGCCCCGGCGGGAACAACAACGCCGGGAACGGCAATAACAACAACCGCCCGGGTGGGAACAATGGCGGTACGCCGGGCTATAACAAGCCCGCCAATGGCGGAAACGCAGGCAACAATCGTCCCGCCAATGGGAATTCGCGGCCGCCGACAGGCGGAGTCACAACCCGTCCGGCGCCCGACCGGGGATATGCCAAACCGGCTGCTGGTGGTAGTCAACCCCAGCGCCCGGCGACGGGGGGAAACCAGGCGCGTCCGGGCGGCAATCAAGCGCAAGCGCGACCGGCGCCGCAGTCCAAACCCGCTCCGCAGTCAAAGCCGGCGCAGCCAGCGCAGAATCGCCAGGCGCCTGCATTTGCGGCCGGAGGCTCCGGCAAATCCGCCCAGGCGGCGAGTCAACGCGGCGCTGCCAGCAATGCCGGGAGGAAGAAATGAGGAACGAGAAAGTGTTTTCCAGAGGCATCCTGGCGATGACGGTTTTGATGGGGTCAGCGGCGGTGCCAATCGCCTCGGCCCAGGCCGCCCCTGGCCAGTTGACTTTCGCCACCCCCTCTGCTGCGGCGGCGGCTTTGGTCGCGGCGTGCCGGACTGGTGATGAGGACCAACTTCTTAAGATTCTGGGGCCGTCGGGGAAAGACCTGATCGCCTCCGGCGACCCTGTAGCGGACAAAAAATCGCAGCAGGGGTTCGTCAAGTCCTACACGACCAAACACTCTTTTCAGGCGGAAGGGCAGGGCTTTGTGACCTTGGTAGTCGGTCCTAAAGACTGGCCGACGCCCATTCCGATTGTCCGCGACGGAATGACCTGGTATTTCGACTCGGCGCGCGGGCACGATGAAATCATCAACCGCCGGATCGGCGAGAACGAACTGGGCGCGATCGCGGTCTGCGAGGGGTATGTCGCCGCGCAGAAGGAGTATGCTTCGCGGGGCCATGACGGCTTGCCTGCCGGACTCTATGCGCAGAGGCTGGTCAGCGACGAAGGCAAACATAACGGCCTTTACTGGCCGCAGGTTCCGGGCAAACCCATGAGCCCGATGGGGCCGGCGGTCGCGGACGCCTCAGCCGAGGGATATACTCCCGGGGTGCGGGAGCCGTATCACGGCTACTACTACAGACTGCTTAAAGAACAGGGCCCCGCCGCCGAAGGTGGCGCCAAGAGCTACCTGGTCGATGGGCAACTGTCGGGTGGATTCGCGCTGCTCGCTTATCCTGCCAACTACGGCGTCGGCGGTGTCATGACGTTCCTGGTCAACCAGGAAGGCAACATCCTGCAGAAGGACCTGGGCGATAATACGGCGGATGTCGCGAAAGCGATGACTGCTTACAACCCTGACGATAGCTGGGCGCCGGCGGAACCAGACAACAATCAGTGAGCAGACTTTCGCTGCAAAGGGATTGCCTGAGTGCGGCACCTTCGCTGCCTTCAGTGTTGTTGCGAGTTCGCGTTTGTCAGGATTCTCAAGAGGGAACTAGCGCCGAAGTCCCATTCTCCGTATACTCGGGGTATTGGCGGCGTGCTTAGGTAGACTCGCCGGCGATCTGTGAGGTGCGCCTTCTGCAGTCAGAGTGATTCACTGACGCTCGAAGTTCCGTCATCCGAGACCTCGGCATGGCGCGCCGTGGTACGCCACCTGCGAAGTTGGCCGCCCGCTTTTCCGGACGCGCTTCGAAGTCCGCTCCACGATGTAAGCTCCGTGTTGTTTCCTTCCCCCTGCCGTGTTTGCGGCAACCCTCTTTTGCGGCTCAGCCGCGCTCCCATTTGTGACGATTGCTGGAACCGCGTTGGCCCGCAGACGGGATTGGTCTGTGCGCGATGCAGCGAAGATCTGCGGGTTTCGGCGTTTACCCATGTTGGTGGTTCGGACTCGGGTCCTGCGGACCAACTTTGCCAGCCCTGCCGACTGGCGCCTCCGCCTTTTGAGCGCGCGGTTGCCTATGGGGGCTACACCGGGACCCTTCGGTCGCTGATTCATGCGCTGAAGTATGACGGCATCCTGCCGGTCGCCGAGCGGCTGGGCGTCTTGCTGGCTGACGTGATTCTCAAACTGGAAGGCGACTCAAGTTCGAAAGTACGCGATTTGCTGGTGGTTGCGGTTCCGCTCCATGCGATGAAGCGGAAACAGCGTGGATTCAATCATGCGGAGTTGCTGGCGAAAGCAGCGGTGCGGGTGCTGGGGGCGCGGCGACCCGAGTGGAAGCTCACCATGACGGGAGGCGCGCTCGAGCGGCGAAAAGCGACCCTCAGTCAGGCGGGCCTTAGTCCGCGCCAACGCCGCGCCAACCTGCGCGGTGTTTTTTTTGTGCCGCAGCTGGAGCTGGTTGCCGGGCGAGACATTCTGCTGATCGACGACATCTACACCACCGGAGCGACGGCCCGCGCGTGCAGCCAGGTGTTGCGCCGGGCCGGTGCGGCTTCGGTGCGGGTTGCGACGGTCGCCCGGCCGCAACGCGAGAACGGCGCCTCGGTACAGTTTGAGAACGAAGAACTTCCCATGGGGCAGGACGTCGCTTTTTGGGACGCACCGCAGCAAACAGCCGCGCCGCTGCTGGCAACAGCGGCAAACCAGCAACCTTCAACTCAACAGCACAGAGGGTTTGGGGGATAAATGTCCTTGGGAAAATCTACGGCCAAATCGACCATCCACGCGCGGAAGCAGAAATCCCTGGTGAAGTGCCATGCCATGCCGGGTCCGGGAACGAGTGAAGATCTGCGCCTGCAGCCGCCCAGCGTCATGCAGAAGCCGGTGCTGGTGTTGAACGCGAGCTACGAGCCGATCAATATCTGTGGAGCGCGGCGAGCTCTGGTGTTGGTGCTCAAGGGCGTCGCCAAGACCGAAGAGGAGCATGGCGCGGTGCTGCATGCGGCGCGAATGTGGGTGCCGATGCCGTCGGTGATCCGGCTGCTGGAGTATCGCCGCATTCCGCACCAGACAAGGGCGTTGTCACGGAAGAACATCCTGCTGCGCGACCGCAACACTTGCCAGTATTGCGGAGTGGTGCTGACTGCGGGCGAGCTGACGCTGGATCATGTGACTCCGCGTTCGCGTGGCGGACTTTCGACGTGGGAGAACCTGGTTGCGTGCTGTCATAGCTGCAATCGACGCAAGGGCAACCAGTTGCTGCATGAGCTGGAGACGATGACTCTGATGCGGGAGCCGCGTCCGTTCTCGCTGCACACCAGCCGGCATATCATGCGGATGATTGGCCACTCCGACCAGAAGTGGCGGAAGTATTTGTATTACTGACGTCTCGCCTATCCGACTGGCTCTTGCTGAGCTTTAAGCCTCCGCCGCTGCCGGGAATCCGCCACTCGCTTAGTGTCCCAATTCGGACAGTGGGAGTCACTTGCGGACACCTTCTGCTCTTTGCCGTCCTCGTAAGTGCCAGGTACAAAAGAAGATTGCGCTTCACGATGTGGATGCTCACGTGCTCTATCGATCCGAGGCGTGCGCAGAGCGCTGCCTTTCGGAGGATTTGCGACGATGACGACGTTTGGGCAGGATGTGCGCTATGCGCTGCGGCAGTTGCGCCAGACGCCGGGATTCACGATCACCGTGCTGCTGACTCTGGCGCTTGGCATCGGAGCGAATGCCGCGATCTTCACATTAGTGAATTCGGTGCTGCTGCAGAACTTGCCTGTTGGCGACCCCAAAATGCTGGTGCGCCTGGGGGATAACGGCCACGATTGCTGCGTTGGCTTTAACGGTACCAGGGACAGCGGCGACTACTCGAACTTTTCGACGGATACCTACCAGCAGTTGAAGAAGAATGTGCCGGAGTTTGAGGAACTGGCTGCGATGCAGGCTGGTTTCACCTATCGGCCGATCATCGCGCGTCGTGACGGGACGCAGACAGAAGCAAGATCGGTGATGGGCGAGTTTGTGTCAGGGAATTACTTTCGGACATTTGGGCTTCGTCCGCAGGCGGGACGACTGCTGACCGATTCGGATGATGTGAAGGGCGCTGCGCCGACGGCGGTGATGAGTTATGAGACATGGCAGAACCAGTTCGCCGGGGATGCAGCGGTCATCGGCTCAACGTTCTGGGTGAACACCAAGCCGGTAACGGTCGTGGGCATTGCGCCGCGAGGATTCTACGGCGACCGGTTGACCAGTACGCCGCCGGATTTCTACCTGCCAATCGAGACGATGCCAGCGCTGGCGAATGTGCCCTACGTTCACGATCCTGAAACGAATTGGCTGTACATCGTTGGAAGAGTCAAGCCGGGTGTGGCGCCTGGTGCGTTGCAGGAGAAGGTCAACGCGGTGTTGCGGCAGGCGTTTGCGACGCAAAAGCTGTTTACAACGGAACAAGGCAAGAAGGCATTGCCGAAAGTGCATACAGTGCTGACGCCGGGTGGTGCCGGTATTCAGACCCTGCAGGAAGACTATGCTTCTCATCTTCATCTGCTGATGTGGATCTCTGGGCTTGTGCTTTTGATTGCCTGTGCGAATATCGCGAATCTGCTGCTGGTGCGGGGCATGGGGCGAAAGACGGAGATGTCGGTGCGATCGGCGCTGGGAGCAATGCGGTCGCGGATCATTCGGCAGTTGCTGACAGAGAGCATTCTGCTGGCGGGTATGGGCGGGCTTGTGGGGCTCGCGGTGGCTTACGCGGGCACCCGGATGCTGCTGATGCTGGCGTTTCCGGGGGCGCCGAGTGTGCCCATCGATGCGAGTCCCTCGCCGGAAGTGGTCGGATTTGCATTTGCCATTTCAATGCTGACGGGCATTTTGTTCGGTGTGGCGCCGGCCTGGATCGCAGCGCAAGCCGATCCCGCAGATGCTTTGCGCAGCGGGACGAGGACGACGGCTTCGGGAGCTTCGCTTCTACAGCGAGTGCTGGTGGTGATGCAGGCGGCACTTTCGCTGGTATTGCTGGTGGGCGCGGGATTGTTTTCGCAAAACCTGAACAAGCTGCAGAGCATGGACCTGAGGCTGAATGCGACGAACCGGTATATCGCGCATATCAATCCGCAGGCCGCGGGATATTCGCAGAGGCAGCTGGAAGCGCTCTACCGGACGATGGAGGATCGGTTTCATGCAGTACCAGGCGTGATTAAGGTGGGCATATCGAACTACACGCCGATGGAGGACAACAACTGGAGCAACAGCATTGGCGTGCAGGGGAAGCAAGACCCTCATCGATCGGCGTCATTCATCAAGGCGAACGGGGACTATTTTGACTCGGTGGGCACTCGTGTGTTGATGGGACGCGGGATCGGTGTACAGGACACGTCGGCGGCTCCTCCGGTAGCGGTAGTGAATCAGACATTTGTCAATCAATTCTTGAAGAACCAGAATCCGATCGGCCAACGGATTGGCTCGCCGGACTCTCCGGGCGACTTTGAGATTGTGGGTGTTGTGGAAGATACGGTTTACACGGATGTGCGATGGAAGAACCACAGCATGTATTTCGTGCCAATCATGCAGCGGCAACCGAGCGATAAAGGACCGATCACGGATGATACGTCGCTTTACGCTGGCACCATCGTGCTCGAGACAGCGCGGCCGATGAGCGATCTGGAATCGATCACGCGGAAGACGCTGGGCGAGATCAACCCGAACTTGACTGTAGTGAAGTTTCAAACTTTTGACGAGCAGATCTCGGAACGATTTACAGAAGAGCGAATGGTGGCGAGACTGACGGAGCTGTTTGGCGGACTGGCGCTTTTGCTGGCTACGATCGGACTCTATGGAGTGACCGCCTACGGCGTCGTTCGACGCACACCCGAGATCGGCATCCGCATGGCGCTTGGCGCCGAACGGCGAAGCGTGATTGGGATGATCATGCGCGGAGCAGTGATTCAGACGTTGCTGGGGTTGGCGATAGGGATTCCGATCGCGTTGCTATCGGTCCGGTTTGTGAAGTCGCAGTTGTACGAAATCACGAGCGCAGATTCTCAGGTAATGCTTGTAGCGATTGCCACGCTGGCGATCGCCGCCTGCATAGCGGGGATTATTCCTGCGCGGCGGGCCGCTTCGATCGATCCTGTGAAGGCCTTGCGAACGGAGTGATTTCGCTAGGTCGCGCGCAGCAGCATGCAGGTGATGTCATCATGTTGTGGAGCGTCTCCGACGAACCGATCGAGATCCACCATGACGGTATTCAGTAACATGGCCGGAGTCAGCATCACGCCCGCGTGCAGCATGGTGATAAACCGCTCTTCTGTATATTCCTGTTGATAGCCGTTCTCCGCCTCGATGACGCCGTCGGTAAAAATCGCCAGCCAATCGCCGGGCTGGATCGTCACTTCTGCCGACTGATACGGGGCGTCTTCCAGAATCCCGAGCGGTAAGCCGCCGGTCCCGAGGCGTTCGATGGTGCCCGTCTGGCGGCGCAGGATTGGATCGTTGTGTCCGGCGTTGACGTAGGTTAACTGGCGCGACGCGGGGTCATACTCCGCGATAAAAGCGGTCGTGAAACGGCGGCCGTTCTGGCTGTTGCCGCAAGCGTAGCGATTCATCCGACTCACGAGGACGGTCAACGAGCTGTGGGTGCTGCTGAGGGTCTTCAGGCTCGCTTGAAAGGTCGCCATCAGCATGGCAGCGGGGATGCTCTTGCCGGCGACGTCGGCAATCGCAATCAGAAAAGTCTCGTTTCCCGACTCCACGTTCGGACGCGCGAAGACGTCATAGTAGTCTCCGGCGACGGTGTTGGCCGGGCGTGTGGTGAATGCGACCTCGAGTCCGGGAATCTGCGGAGGATTTGCGGGCAGGAGCCAGGTCTGGATCTCTTTTGCGATCTGGAGATCGCGCTTCATCACAACTCGATCAGCGACCTCCAGGATCAATAGGGCGAACATCAGCAGGCCGCCGTAGAAGTGAAAGTCGAGAGCGAATACTTTTACCGTTTCCGATTTTGTTTGGTAGGTCCACTCGCCGCCCGGAAGAAAGACCAGCACCAAAGCGATGAGCAACAACACGCGGCGGGCGGGGGTGAGCTTCAAGATAATCGCCCAGAAGAATTGGCTGGCCACACTGACGAAGTGCTGGCCGGGGCGCACGCCTACCATTCGCGTGGAATCGACCTCTTTGGAATACAGGCGGTAGCCGGACTTGGCATCGGTGCGAAACTGGTTCCAGAGCTGGCTGAGCTGCATGCCTTCGGTGACGCGCAGCCAGAATTGGTTCGCGCGCTCAGAGAAACTCGGGTTCGCAGGTGGATACATTCCGTATGGTGGCTGTTCGCCAGGGCCGGTAGGCCGATTGCCGATGTTCTGCGTCATCTATAGAACTCCCGAGCGGCTCTCGATGCTCGATCGGGCATCCTGAACCAACCCTTCGGCGGTGCTCAATATGGAACCGAATTCCGGATGCTTTCGCACCGCGTTCAGCCATGGGTCCGAATTCAGAGTGTCCGGCGCGCAGACGAAGCCTGACTCCGCCGCCGTCTTGAGAGCGCTTACCGCGCGGCCGGCCAGCTTCATCCGCGAGTAGTGCCGCGCAAAATAGACTAAGACTTCCGGCTCGCGATTCGCATTCGCTGCTTCCATCAAGTGCACTGCCTCCTCATGTCTGGCTTCGAGAATGGCAAGCAAGGAACTCATCAGGGCGTTCATCAAGGTCAACAAAGACATTCTGCCCAAACGCTCGCACAGTAAGGAAATTGCCCGCTTGCGATTGCCGAGGGCCGCCCAGGCCGCAGCGTCCAGGTAATAGGCAGCGCGTCCGCTATAGGCTTCGATGGCCGACGCATATTCTCCGGAGAGAAAGAGGGTATGAGCGATGCTGGTGACAATGGCTGGATCCAGCTTGGCGGCATGACGGTGAGCCTCGATGGATTCCTGAAGCAGTCCGCGGAAGCGAAACACCTGCACGAGGCTGGTGAAGGATTCAGGCTCGCCGGGATGGCGTTGAAGGCGCGCGAGTAAGCGGCACATCGCTTCGTCCGCATGGCCGGTATCGACCTGAACAAAGGTATAAAACTGGTGGGCGCTGGCCAGGTCCGGATCGAGTGAAAACGCGCACTGGAATGCGGCTTGCGCGAGTTCCAGATTTGCCGAAGAGCGGCCACTGAACTTATCCAGGAACCAGCAGCACCTGCCCAGCCATGCCCAGGCAGGCGCGAAGCCGGGGTCTTCGGCAATACAGGTCCAATATAGATCCCGCGCCAGACGCATTGTTTCCAGAGATCGTTGCGCGGTCAGCTCTTTTGCGCGGACAAATCTCTCGTAGGTTGCCCGCGCCACGCCGGGTTCGCCCTCGACCGGCAGCTCGAAACGATAGCCATGTTTCGACGCTGTGGCGATCGCATTGCGGCCAAAGATCTTTCTCAGGCTCCCGATGGTGTTGGTGAGGTTTGCTTCGCTTACGTGGACGGAGGGCCAGAGCGTCTGAATCAATTCCTCTTTGCTCACCAGGTGTTTCGCCCTTTGGACCAGGCAGAGGAGCGCGTCAAAGGCCTTCGGCTGGAGCGGCACTGGAACGCCAGCTCTCTTCAAGAGGCGATCCTGGGGGTGAAGCTCGAAGTCTCCAAACCGGTATGCAATGTCGACCGCGCTTTGATTTTTCTTTGAAAATCCGTGGGCCATAAGTGGGATGCGACGCCTGAAAACCAGCCTACACTGCTCGCATGAGGAACAACAGAACACCCATGACTCAACTCACTCAAGCAAAGACCGGACTACTCGGTATCGTTTTTCTGACGTTCGCGCTTGGCGCGCGGCCGGCTCGCGCCTGCACCCAGACCACTTCAAACTCGGGACCACCGGCGGCTGGTGTGCCACGCGATGGCTCGCATAACTTCGATTTCAATATCGGAGTCTGGCACACGCATATCAGGCGGGTCCTTGACCCGCTGTCAGGCTCAAACGAGTCGATGGAGCTCAACGGCACCGTCACCGTCAGAAAAGTCTGGGGCGGCCTCGCTCAACTAGAGGAGATCGAGGCCGATGGCCCGAAGGGTCATTGGGAGGGCCTGACGGTTTTCCTCTACAACCCGCAAGCGCATCAGTGGAGCCAGAGCTTTATTGACAGCAAGATGGCCGCACTGAACAGCCCAACCATTGGTTCCTTCAAAGATGGCCGCGGCGAGCTCTATTCACAGGACACTTTTAATGGCAAGTCGATCCTGGTTCGCGGAGTCTGGTCTGACATTATGCCGGACTCTCATCAGTACGAAGAGTCTTACTCCGCGGATGGCGGGCAAAGTTGGCACCCGGCATTCATCGCGAACCTGACGCGCGAAAAGCAGATCGCGCCGACGGACAGCGGGTCCGATCCGGGTCTGGCAGAGGCGGATGCTTCAAGCGACGCCTCGGATGGGCAGCATGATTTCGATTTCGATCTTGGCACTTGGAAGACGCACTCGACGCGACTGCTTCATCCGCTGACCGGATCGAAGACGTGGGTCGATATGGACGGGCTCAGCATAGTCAAGAAAGTCTGGGATGGCAGGGCCAATCTGGCGGAATACAGCGCGGATGGCACCGCGGGTCACGTTGAGCTAATGGCGCTGCGCTGGTTTAATCCCACGACGCATGAGTGGAACATCGACTTCGCAACACCAAGGGTGGGGACGCTGGGCGTTCCCGGCGTCGGCCAATTCAAGAATGGGCGGGTCGACTTCTACGACTATGAGCCGATCAATGGAAGATCGGTGCTGGTGAGGTTCTCCATGTGGAAGACGGGCCCGGAGACCGCAGAATCGGAACAGGCGTTTTCCGAAGACGGCGGAAAGACCTGGGAGGTGAACTGGATCAACAAATATAGCCGGGTAAAGCGTGGGTGACGACGACCGGGCGATGAGCAGGATCACGAGTCCCTTTAACAGCCAAACCCGAACTGGTTCGCTGGCAGGCGATTGATGAATTTCGCCAAGGGACAATCGATGAATTAAAGATGGCTGTTCTGCGCAGGACCGACGACGCTGCTGAGAGGAATTTCGAGCGTTCCGGCTAGGTCGGCGTTGAGATCGAAGACTCCGCCGCGAAGGGTGACGCCGTCTTTGGGAACATCGATATCCAGGCTGAAGTTGACGCCGTTGGCCTTCACCTGTGCGTGGCGGGCGGCGTCCATATCGAGGTTGACGTTCCTCACCGTCCAGTTCACGGCGACGCCTTCGCGGTTGTAAATGACGATGGTGGCTTCAATCTTGCCGTGGCGCGAGCTGTCTGGGGCAGGGTCGAGCTGCAATCCGCTGGCGGCGATGACGAAGTCCACCCGATAGCGGGTTAGCGGCGCTTTGAGATCGGGGTTGTCGCCAGCCGGCTTTGCGGGTGGCACCTGGTTGCGGGCTTGCAGCGGTGGGGCATCGCCGGGAACTCCCGCCCCGGGTTGCGCCGCAATCCTCTGTAGTCGCAGGGCCAGGGGAATCTGGGTGGAGGCGGGCATTCCCGGGCCCATGAAAGGATGCAGCGGGTCGCCGGGCGGCTTAGCGGCCTCCGCCTTGATCTCTTTTGCGTCGGCGGCGTAATATCCGCGGCGGTAAGCGAGTTTCGCGCCGCTGCCCGAGTCCTCGCGGGAGAGCTTGACCTGAATCTTGCGGAATTTTCCGTAGGCCGCGGTGTTGGTTGGAGTGTAGGTCATGGTGTAGAAGTAGGAGCCGGAATCAGCGATCCGCGCAAGCGCGTCGTTCAGTCCATTGGTATTGTAGAAAGCCTTGCCGCCGGTCTCTCTCGCAATTTCGTCCATCGTGGTGTGGTTAGCATTGCGCTGCACAGCGTCGAATTTCACGCTGTTATTCTCTTCAATAGTGGCTTGCGCAGCTGGCGAAGGATTGGCGGCTATCTGCCCTGGCGACGGTTCGGCGGCCATCTGCCCGCTGACGACTGCCCCAGCTCTCTGATCGGAATCATAAAGCGAGCCAGTTGTGAGGCTCTCGGCGCCGACCGGATAGACAGCTACTTGCGCCTCAGCTAGAAGAGCGTCGGTCTTCCGAACTTTCTCTCCAAAGTCACGGTTCGTGGCAAAGGCATCGGTCAAATCCTGATTGGGGAAAAGAACCAGCGGAAACGCGCTCGAGAACCAGACGAGGTTCTTGCGTCCGGGAATGCCAGCGAGATACTGCGCAAGCTCCTGTAGCGCCTCGAGCGTCATCTGCGCGCGTAGTGCGGTTTGCGAGGTGGACTGCTCGGCTTGGAACTGTTTCAGGGCTGTAGCTGCCGCGAGCGCATGCCCGTTTACCATATTGGCTATAGTTTGCTGGTCAACGGCAATTTCAGCTCTTGACTGGAGCACTGCTGAGGACTCTTGCCCCGCACCATTTTTCTGAGTTTTCAGGACCGACGCGAGCAGGGCCGGATCGTCGGTAAAGCCCTGAACGTAGCGCAGCCGCGTACTTAGGGTGAAAATGGCCATCCGTTGGCCGGGCTGCATGTCTTTGACGTACTGCAACATCTTGGCGCGGACGTTACTTTGGTCTGAAAGCTGGGTATTGAGGCCGTCGAGCAGCAGGACGGTCACTGCGTCGCTGGGCGGGACGCGCGGGATATTGGTGAAGATGTTTGGCGGCAGCGCGGGCAGATTTGCCTGGAGAGGATGCGCGCCGGTCTGCTCTTCGAAAAAGGTGAGGGTTTGGGGATGCCCATCTTCGGTGACGGTGAAATCTTCCTTGTGCAGGCCTTCCAGCGGCTTACCGTCGCGTCCGGTGATGACGACGTCGAGGACAACGGTGCGGGCGTTGGCCTTGAAGACGAGACGTCCATTTTTGTCGGGGACGGCCGTTTGGCTGCGTAGCGGTCCACAAAGGAGGATAGAGATAAAGGTTAGAACAAGCAGACGCGGCAGAATCGAGCGGGATCGCTGAACCATGATTGTATCCGCCAGAACGAAACCTCAGCGTCTTTCAGAGGCGAGATCAGTTTACACAACCAGAACCGTGGGTGAGGCGCGCTTAGGCTGACCCGGCCAACAGCAGCGTGGAAAATCTAGAAGCCTACGGGTGCTCGCTTGTCTTCGGGCGTTAGGGCGCCGCCCTCGGCGAGCATCTTCATATTGCGGAGCATCTTCTCAAAGAGCGCTCGATAGGTTTCGACTTGCCTTTGCCGCGCGGCATCGTCAGGCTGCGTGGAGTCGTCCCAGACTAGCGTGTAGTAAAGAGTCGTGCTCCCTGATCCGTGTGCACGAGCCTCCAACGTCCCGTGATACATCGGGTAAAGGCCGCCGGTTCGCAGCGGTTGCGTGTAGGTGTAGCTATAACGCGTCTGCCCGACGATGACCGAGTGACCGATAGTGCGAACCGCGCCTATCTCGCCCTCTTTGCCGGAGATCAGTTCGCAGCTTTGGAAACCCCATTCCCCGATGTCACAGTACTTGCCGACGCGCGCCCAGACCTTCTCTAGAGGTGCATTCGCGACGATCGACATCGGCAGACTGACATAGTGCGGATTGGGATTAAGGAACGGCGTCGTTACCGGCGGACGAAGGCTCCCCGCCGACTTCGGTGGGAGCTTACTGCCCTCGGCGAGCACTTTCATGTTTTGGAGCCACGCTGCGACGCGCGCGCGTCGGCCGTCTGCATCCCGCTGGCGGGCGGCGTCGTCGGGAAGAACAGAATCATCTCGGAGCATTGTGTACGTCAGGCGAGTAGTGGTCGCGGTCAGCGGTTCGGCGGCAAGTGTGCCGTGGGCGAGGTTGTATAACGTATTCTTGCGAGGCGCTTGAGCATAGGTGTAGCTGTATTGCGTAGGGCCGACCAGCACCTCATTCACAATTGATCGCACGCTGCCCGGCCCTCCGTCACCCTGCAGGTATTTGCAATCTTCCCATTCGGGGGAATTCATCCACTCGGTGATGTCGCAGAACCCGCCGACCCGCGCCCAAACCTTGTCAACGGGTGCATTGACGACTACGGACTCGATGATTGCTACATAGTGAGGGTTGGGGACTTGAAGAGGCGCCTGCTCGTGGGTCGGCGCAGGAGCTTGCTGTTCTGCGTATGCTGCGCTGCAGAGAACAACTGCGCCCAGCAGGACAGTCCAACGAAATCTCATGGCGGACACAGAGTTCCCCTTGATGGATTGTGCCAGACCCCTCATAGCTAGCCGGCCAGCACCAGCTTACCTATCGTCGCCAGCTGCATGTTCGAGGTGCCTTCGTAGATCTTTCCGATCTTGGCGTCGCGGTAGAACTTTTCGACTGGATAATCTTTAACGAAGCCGTAGCCGCCGTAGATCTCGACCGCCTGGCTGGCGACGCGCTCAGCGACTTGTGAAGAGAAATATTTGGCCATTGCAGCTTCTTTGACATAGGGCATCTTGGCGTCTTTGAGCCGGGCGGCGTTGTAGACGAGCAGGCGGGTGGCTTCGATCTCGGTGGCCATCTCGGCGAGCGAGAACTGGACAGCCTGAAAGTCCGCAATCGCCTTGCCAAATTGCTTGCGCTCCTTGGCGTAGGCGGCGGCGTGCGACCATGCGCCCTGAGCGAGGCCGAGCATCTGCGCGCCGATGCCGATGCGGCCTTCGTTTAGGGTCTCGATGGCGATCTTGTAGCCTTTGCCGGGTTCACCTAGGGCATTTTCGACCGGCACATGGCAATCCTCGAGGATGATCTCGCAAGTCGACGAGGCACGGATGCCGAGCTTGTCTTCCTTCTTCCCTATAGAGAATCCCACTGCGTTCTTTTCGACGAGGAAGGCAGTGATCCCTTTGTATCCGGCGGCGGGATCGAGGGTTGCGAAGACGATAAACATGCCGGCTTCGCGGGCGTTGGTGATCCAGAGCTTCTGGCCGTTGAGGATGTAGCCGTCGGCGCGCTTTTCTGCCCGGGTCTGCAAGGCGAAGGCGTCGGAGCCGGAAGCGGCCTCGCTGAGCGCGTATGCGCCAACGAGGTCGTTGGCCAGGCGCGGGAGAAACCGCCGCTTCTGCGCCTCGGTGCCCCAGCGCAGCAGCGCGTTCACGCAGAGCGTGTTCTGCACGTTAACCAGCACGCCGATCGAGGGGTCGACGGCGGAGACGGCCTCGACGGCGAGGATGGCCTCAAAGAAGGTTCCGCCAGAGCCGCTGTACTCGATGGGGACCTCGATCCCCATGAGCCCGAGGTTGAAGAGTTGCGGGATGAGTTCGGGGGCGAAGTGTTGCTCCTCGTCCATCTGCCGCACCAGCGGAGCGATATTTTCGGTGGCGAAATCTCGGACGGTGGAGCGGAAGAGCTCTTCATCGTCACTTAGGCAAGTGAGCGGTGTTGGCGCGGAAGACTGGTCAAGAACTTCGGACATTGGGACCTCGACCCGGCATGAGCCGGGATTTGCGTTATCAGCCTGGAAAGAAGCCAAACAAACACTCAAACAGGGGAGTCTAGCAGGTCTGGAAACTGGCCGCTTTCGTGGCGAGGCGACGTCGCGGACCAAGAGTTAGTCGTCGTCCACCCATGCGGTGATTGGCAGTCAAATCTCCAACCCACGTGGAGAGAATCTAAGCGAGACTGCCATCAAACGCCGGGTACCGTATGATGCGTCCTCATTGAAGGAAGGTAGTTTTCCGGAGCACCAGCCGACAAGGAGGTAACGAGAGGGACCTGCCTCTATTGAACTGGGATTAGGGACGGAGACAGGTTCAGGCGCGCATGCTTACTTCTGCAGGGAATTCTGCTGGGATTGGTTTGTTTTTGGCCGCAGCGTTGATCGAGTCGGAGACGACCCAGGCAGCGCCGGCCAAAGCGATGCTGATGGCATTGCCGGCCCAATTGAAATGATTGTTAGGCCCTCGAGAGATACGCGGAATCCAGAAGAGGAACTCGAAGATCAAGATCTCGGCGGTGAGCAGTCGCGCCGCAAGCGGCGCCATGATGCCGGTGAGGATGGCGACAGCGGCCCCGAAAAAGCCCATGGTCGTAGCGTAGGCCCAGAACATCCTGGCTGGCGGGAGCCAACCAGGGATCGCACCCAACAGGCCGGGCATGTCCATGATGTGGACGATCCCGAAGGAAATTGGGCAAATACCGAAGAGGAGCACGAAGAAGGACCGGCGGCGCGCAATCGATGAACCGGCAGGCGAGAAGGTCGCGCAGAGGACGAGGCCAGCGGCGACCAGGGAGAACTCCTCAAAGACATTGCCTATTGGATCGTAATTGCCGAGATTCACAAAGGCCTGTGGCACCCAGATGAGCGTGAAAACAGAGTAGACAATCGTTAGGGTCACAGCGCCGACACGCGCGGTGCGGGGCACAAGGAGCGCGATCCCTCCGGCGAGCTCAATGACCGCGGTGAGATAGGCGAGCGGTACACGCAGAGGGATGTGGGGGCCGACGTTCTGCCAGGTGGTGGCGAAGTCGCCGGAGACCAGACCCAGAAGGCCGAGAAAGATGGCGGCCCCGCCGTAGACGTAAAGCCCGAGATTTGATGTCATGGTGCGTTGTTTTGCCACCGAGTACCCGCCATTTTAGTATCTTTCGGCGACGTGCGGTGGGCCATAGCCACTTTGCGCGTTTTGAGCCTGACCAATGAAGGGTTTTCTATCGGGTCTACTCGTTTGGTTGCTCCTTCCGATCATCCTCCTCTGCTGTTGAAGGACTACAGCACTCGGAAGTCAGCTGGAGAATTGACGATACGGCATACAACGTTGGGACAGTAAATCGGCAACAGATCAACCGGCGGTCGGGACGGAGTTGTTCTTGCTTTCAAGGCGTGCGGTTCGGCGCAGATTGCGCGGCTGGAGGGCGCGGGGGGATCGATGCACAATCGAGAGGCTTTCCCGGTCGAGGATGGACCTTACCTGCTTGCGAGCGTGCGCCGCCCAGCGGCTGGAGGGATCGAGCTTCAGATAGGCGGTCCAGTGGCGGAGAGCCTTCCGGCGTTCGCCGGTGTGCTCGAAGGCGAGCGCGAGGTTGTAATGGGCATCGGCGTAGGCCGGAACCAGGCGGATCGCGTTCCGGTAGGCGGCTACGGCTTCGGGCAGGCGCTTGAGTTCGTCGAGCACGTTGCCCAGGTCGAAGAAGGCCAGCGCGTATCCCGGATCGGCCAGTGTGGCGCGTTTATAGAGCTGCTCGGCGCGGACGAACTGGCGCTTGTTATAACAGATCGTGCCAAGGTTGATGCAGGTGGCGGCGTGTTCGGGATTTCTCTCGAGAATGCGCTCGTAGACGCGAACCGCCTGGTCAATCTCTCCCGCGTCCTCGTGGCGGACGGCAACCAGGAACATGTCGGCGACCTGACCCTCACAGCCGGCCTGGTGGATTTCAACCGGGCCCGCCGGACCACCGGCTCCGCCGTCGGAAGCGCCGTTATCGCAATCGAAGTCGAAGACGAATTGGCGGGCGATGGGCTCGGTCACTAATCCCCGATGCCAGAAATGCAGCCGGGAACCACCGACAACGGCGCGTGCGTCGAGCAAGGGATTCTCCACGCCGGAGACAATCTTCATCGCGCCGAGGGAGGCGCTAATGCTGGATACGGAAAACCTGGTAGAGAGATCGCGCAAGGTGCGTAGCCGGCCAACTTCTTCAAGGCTGTACGAGTCGCGGCGGGGAATCAGATTCTTCTGCTCCCAGGCCCGTAAAAGGGCTGGGCGGATTTTCAGGTAGCGGAGAACGTCTTGACGGTGAATTCGGGTCACAGGGTGCACTCGCGGTAACCGTCGATCTAAATCTGAATCGATTATGCGGAGCGGCGCACCGGCATTCAAGGGCGCGCAATCAAAATCTAGTGGATAAAGCGGTACCAGGGAGGATACCGGCGTTAATTTTTGCGCAGGGCACCCGGACAGGCGTCTGGAGCCGACGAGCGGACTTGAACCGCTGACCTGCCGATTACGAATCGGCTGCTCTACCAACTGAGCTACGTCGGCCTGACTTTAGCTAGTGTATCGTCCAGGCGCTGGGGGAGTAAAGGCGCTGGCGGCATCATGGACGGGCCCGATCGACGAGTAGAACGGCGTCATCCAGCGACGAAAAAGCCGCCCGGCAACAGGGCGGCTTTTTCTCTTTGGGAGAACAGTTCCAACGGAGGCAAAGCCATCAGAACTTTCTGGCGAAATAGTATGGTTGGGAAAACCGGGTGTCAAGGCAAAATCCGGTGCTCTGCAAACCGCTGATTTGGGGCGGGTTCCGGCGGGGAATTTTGGCAGCCTGAGAAATCGACTTTCGCCCTATCTTCTTATTTGAGCCGTTACCTGCCTTTGGTAAGGCAAAAGAAATGAGCGATTTAGTCCGCCTCCTGCACCGTTTTCCGTTCAAAACTGGATCATTCCCGCAGATGCAGGCTGATGAATTCGGCGTCGGCGAGGCTTGAAGCGGGCTTGCCGCGCAAACGCCGATAGAGGACTCGTCCGCCGCCGAAAAAGATCCCCAGCAGCAATGCGGTCCCGCCCAGAATCGCAGTCAGGCTGATGATTCCGATGAGCAGCTTGGCAGTCTTGGTGACCTCACTGACGTAGCCCTCGGGATGGTTCCAGGTGACGTCGGCGCTGTAGTTCACGCCGGAGATGAGCTTGTGCGCCGCCTCTGGGGACAAAGTCCCGCTGCTGACCGCCAACAATGGCCCGCTGCGGCGGCTCAGCAAGGCCACTGCGCTGCTCGCGGCCAGCTGGGTGGTCCATTGGGCTCCGGCGGTGTTGCCTGCGGCCAGAAAGCCAGCTACGGCACGTGCGCGATCGGCGGCGAGCTGGGGAGTGGGGTAGTCGATCAGGGTCAGGGCGCCCTCGCCGCCCTCGCGGCTGGAATATTGAGCGGTGATGACTTCAGCACTGCGGTTGAAATCGATGAGTGCAGGTGGCAGCAGGCCGCCTCCGCGAACATAACCAATCGGGCCGAGCGCGTAGCGGGTCGATTGCGGATCGAGGCCGGCCTGGGGCAGATATCCGGGCAATGGCGGAGGAACTCCAGCGCCGCCATCGGCTTTGGGCAGGTAGCCGGCCAACTCACGGAGTTCGGCGGCGGACATCCCGGTGAGGTGATCGAAGGTCGCGTCGACCAGGGTCGCGCTCTGCCAGAAGAGCACCCGCGTGCCGTCGAAGACTCCGCCGAAGCCCACCTCTTGCTTGGGCAGGCCAGGGCGACGATAGAAAGTGTAAGCAGCGTAGGCGCCCGAGGCGTCGGCGAAACGGATGGCGCGGACGCTGAGCTTGTCTCCGTTGCGCGTATAGGTGGCCGAGGCGAACTGGGCGAATCCATCTTCTTTGAGCAGATCGGCGTTGGCGTCGTCAGCCGCTTCGGGAGCCGTGCTTGTCTTCGCCGGGACGGCGAGTTGCCATCCGGCGAAATCGCTGGGCAGCAGCGTCGGTAGCGGAGGAGCTTTCTCTGCAGTCTTGGCGAGCGCAAAACTGAAGCAAAACGGCGCTGCGAGGGCGAGCGCGAAGATCCGAAAGCGAGTGCGGTGAAACATACTCATTTGCTCATGAGACTACCACCGGAGCGGGGTAGTTAGCCTGCTCCGGTCGGCAAAGAGTGTTGGCGTCACCGCACGCGAGTGCGACACGACTACTTCAGATTGATCTCCAGCACCTGAATCGCGTATTTCGGTACCGTGTACTTGAAGCTGTCTTTCACCCCCGAGATGGTCTTCTCTTCGGGGACGATGTGCTTCGGGTCGCTCAAGGAGTTGGTGTCCTGGGTGGTCTTCGAGCTGAGGCTGATCACGCGGGCGCTGGCGGCGACAGACTTCGCCCCTCCAAGGTGGATGTTGACCGGTTGCAGGATCGACGAGGCGTTCACCAGCTTGAGATAGAGGACACCTTTGTCGGCGTCTTCAGTGGCAGAGTAGAAGAACCTCGGACCGCCGCCTCTGACAGTGGAATCCACGATCTCTTTGCCGATGTGATTGCTGAACATTACCTGCGCATAGTAGCTCGGTGATCCGTAGCTGCTCAGCGCGTCATAGCCAATCAAGTCGCTGCGCCATTGCATGCCGCCTGGGTTGACGTTGACGAGCAGAGGTGCGTAGCTGGCCATTACGATCAGATCGCTGTTGCGTTCCATGCCGGTCATCCACGCGGCGTCGCCAAGCGCGGCGCCAAAGTTGGGCGTGGGGCCGCCCTCGCGGGTCGCCCATTCGCCGACGAAGATCTTTGGTCCATTGCGGTCGGTCTTGTCATAGTGGTGTACGTCGGCAAAGAACTGCTCCGCTTGCTTGTAGTAGTGGTCGTCGATGACGTCCGGCTTGATGCTCTTGACCGGGGTGGTAGCGATCAGTTGCAGCTGCGGATATTTCTCTTTAATCGCTTTGTAGAACTGCGCGTAGCGGCCGTCGTAGCTTCCCGAGCGGTCGAACTCGTCTTCGTTGCCGATCTCGACGTAGGTCAGGGAGAACGGCGCTGGATGGCCGTCTTTGGCGCGCTCGGCGCCCCATTTTGTGTCCGTGCTGCCGGTGACGTATTCCAGTTCATCGAGCGCATCCTGAACATAGGGTTCGAGTGCCGGGCCGGGTTCGATATGGTCCTGCGCCAGCGAGTAGCCAGCGTAGACGGCCAGCACCGGCCGCATGTGAAGGTCTTCGCACCACTCTAGAAATTCGAGCAGGCCCATGCCGTCTGAAGATTGATAGCCCCAGGGGCTGGGATGCGTGGGCCGATCGACCCATGGGCCGATGGTCTTCTTCCACTCGAAGCGATCGGCGATGTGGTTGCCCTCGAGATAATTGCCGCCGGGTAAGCGGAGAAATGCCGGGTTCATCGCGGCGAGCTTCTCCATCAGATCGATGCGAAAGCCGTGCTCCCTACCCTTATATGTAGGCGGAAAGAGGGAGACAAGATCGAGCCAGAGCGTGCCGGGCTTTTCGACCGACAGAACGAGATGATTGGCTGCGGAAACCGTCGCGTGGCTCGTCTTCAGAGTGGCGCTGTATTGCTTCCAATCGCTGCCAATCGCGGGGACGGTGGCGCTGGCAAGCGTCTCGCCGGTCGAGTCTTTCACAATGCTGATCTTTACCGGGCCAATTGCGGGTGAATCGGCCTTGCCGTAGAACGACGCCTGGTAGGTCGTATCGGGGCGAACCGGGATGCCCCAATAGCCATCGTTCTGGACTCCGGCTTCTTCTCCGTTGCCGGCCTGCTTAACGGTGAGCTTGAGGCTGCGCGGCAGAGCAGCGCTGGGACCATCTTTTTGATCGACTTCGATCGAGGCTTGCGCATCCCCTTGTGTCACCGCGACCCAATGCTCAAGCGCGCCCCAATGACTGCCGATCGCGCGGCTGTTGACGAGTTCGCCATAAAGTCCGCCGTCGTAGGAGTAGTTGATCTCCTCGGTCATCAGGCCATAAAGAGTCGGGCTTACTTTGGCGATCGGTTTGTCCGTTTGGATCTGAAGCGACGCGGTGGGGGCCTGCTGTGCCAGGAGCGTGGTCGCTGCACATGATAGAGCGAGAGGAAGCAATCGAGTTGCGAATGGAGAGCGAGAGAGAAGCATGGGTCAAGGGCCTCGAATTGGCGGAAACGTTTACTCGCGCAATTGTAATGGAGAGTGCGCCCTTGCGCACAGTGCTCCTTCCGATTCGATTTGTTGTGGTGACGGCTCAGTTTCCGGGAAGGCGAGTGGAGTTCTCGGCAATTCGGACTCCGCTCAGTCCGCTCACATAGCGGGCAATGCCACGATAGAGGGACTCAGCGATGCGTTGCCGGTAGTTGGGATCGCGGAGCTGGCGCTCGTCGTCGGGATTGGTGAGGAAAGAAATCTCGGCGAGAATCGACGGCATATTGGCGCCGATCAGCACCACGAACGGCGCTTGCTTTACGCCGCGGTCCTTCAATCCTGGATTTCCCTGATCGAGACCGTCATATAAGTACTTCTCGACGTCGGAGGCGAACTCGCGCGACTCGTCGATCTTGTCGTGCAAAGCGATCTTCTTGACCAGGTCGGAGAGTTGATGAATGGATTGCTGAGAGACCGCGTTTTCGCGCGCCGCCAGTTCGAGTGATTCGGGTGAAGAGGTAAAGTTCAGATAATAGGTCTCGACGCCGCGGGCGCTGGGGTCTGGGCTGGAGTTTGCGTGGACAGAGACGAAGAGGTCTGCCTGCGCCTTGTTGGCGATTGCGGTGCGAGTCTCCAGCGGAATGAAGGTGTCGTCACTGCGGGTGAAGATTACGTCTGCGCCGAGGCGCTGTTTGAGCAGCTTGCCAAGGCGAAGCGAGACGTCGAGAACCACATCTTTTTCTTCGATGCCGTCAGGGCCAAGCGTGCCGGAATCATGTCCGCCATGGCCGGGGTCGATCACGATGCGGCCGATCTTCAGCCCGAGCGCGCGCACCATGGAACGGCCGCCGTCCGCGGTCGGCTCCGCCTCGTGGATCGTCGAGGAAGCACTGTCGGTGGTGTCAGTGGCTTCCGCGGTCTTGCTTCGTTTTGACTTTGGGGTCGGCGTGGCCTTGGCCGGTGTGAGATCCGGCTGCGATGCCGGAGTTGTGCCGGCCACGGACGCGGCGATCGGCGCGCTTGTGGGGTGGTTGGTTGCTCTCACGCGGTCAGGTTGGTGGCTTAACGCCGCGATATCCTGAGTGGCGCTGGCGTCGCTGGGCGCGGGAGTCTGATTTGTAACTGCAACTGTGGCAGATGGCTTCGTCGCCTGCAACGGTGCAGGCTGCGGCCTTGCAGGTGCCGGTGTCGAAGAAGCTGCAGCGTTGCCGGACGGAGACTTCAAAGCAGACGCAACGGGATTGCTGGTGGCCGATGCCTGGGCGACTTGTTGAGTAGTTGCGGCTCCCGGTTTGCGCCCGTGAATATCGATAATCAGGCGATAGGGATTCGGCAGCAGAAACGCCGAGTAGTCGCTCACGTCGCTGACATCGAGAACGACGCGGGTGACGTCATTCGAGAACTGTGCGATGCGGATGCGTTTGAGAAATCCGTCGTCGATGACACTCACTGACTTGCCGATCAGCTCAGGGGAAAGCCGGGTGCCGTGGAGATCGAAGAAGATGCGGTCGGGGTCGGGAACCCGGGCGGCTTCATATTGCACTTCATCGCCGAGGTCTATGGCGACGCGGGTGTAGATTGAGGTTGACCAATGGCGTACTCCGGTGACCTGTACCAATTTGCCTTTGCGACGCGGCGGCTCCTGGTAACTCGGTGCAACGGCGACCTGGGTTGGCGCTGATTCGGGTGCGGCCGCTTGTCGCGTTGCCGTCGGGCCCACGGCGGCCGGCCTGGCGGTGGAGTAAATCGGCGGCGGCGATGTGGCTGGCGTATGGGTTGCGGGGCTTGCGGGCTGCGGGGTTGGCGATGGCGGCTGCTCCGTTTGCGATTGTATGGCCGCCGTCAGCACGGTGTTCGAATGTTTCTGATGTGCAGCCGGCGCCGTTGCGGTTGCGGGTGAGGTCGCGCTGTGCGATGCGGTCGGGACGGGAGCTGGTTGATTGAATGGATGCCTCGTCGCAACTTCATCGGCATGGAGTTCTTTGAGGCCGGCGCGCGCCTCAGTGGCGCCCTGGTTGTGCGGATATTGCTTGAGGAAGGCTTGGTAGGTCGATCTGGCCGCTGCGTTATCGTTCAGGTCGCGAAAATAGATGCCTCCCTCGGCTAACAGGGCGTCGGGGCGATAGCGGCTGCCGGGATATTCGCGGCGGAGAAATTCATACTGGCCGATGGCGTCGTGGAGAGATTTCTCGTCCTTGAGGACACGGCCCTGCTCGGCGAGCAGTTGGCCGACGGCGAAGATACTGGCGTCGGCCTTGGGCGAGGCAGGATCGTCGTGATAGATGGCGCGATAGAGATCGAGTACGCGCTCATAGTCGCGCCGGGTGCGCTGAACTTCGGGGCGGGATTCGAGGGCCTGGCGAGCCCGCTCGGCCTGGGAATATGGCGATTCGGCTGGCTTGTGAGGAGATACGGTGGAAGCAAGGCCTGCCGCGCTCAATACACCCAGTAGCGCTACCAGCAGCGGCCGTTGGGCCCTGCGGAGAAGGCTCGGCGAGCGCGCTGTTGCAGCCTCACGGTGGAGGTGGCGGGTGCTTGCTCGACTGCGAACGGAACGCGCCATAAATGCTGGAGAGACTCCCCGCCAGAGACACTGTCATTATAGGTTCCCGATGAGGGGTAAAAACCCGGAAAGAGGCGATCAGTTGCGGAGAGGAACCTGAACGCAAAACCTATCTTGCTGCGATGACCTGATAGTGAGGTTCACAATTTAGAGACAGGTGGAGAACTTAGACCGCTGAACCGCAGATACCTCCACTTCGCTGCGCTCCGGTCGGGAAGACAAATCTATCAATTGATCATCTGATCATCCCATGAGTCCAGCGACCACCTCTGGTACGCTGGCTAGCGCCGCGTCGAGTTGGTCGGCGTCTTTGCCTCCGGCTTCGGCCATGTCGGGTCGTCCGCCGCCGGAACCTCCAACGTGTTTGGCCACCGGTGCGATGATTTTTCCTGCCTGGAGTTTGGCGGTGAGGTCTTTGGTGACTCCGACGATGATGGCGACTTTGCCGTCTTCCTGGACTGAGCCGAGAACGACGACTCCAGAGCCGAGTTTGTTGCGGAGGTTGTCGACGAGGGTGCGGAGTTGGCCGCGATCGAGCGCGCCGACTTTTTGGGCGAGGACCTTCACACCTTTGACCTCGACAGCCTGATCGGCGGCGGAGCTTACCGATGAGGCGGCGGATTTCATGCGGGCTTCGTCGAGTTCGCGGCGCAATTTCTTGAGTTCTTCTTCGTTGGCAGCGAGTTTATTCCGGAGCGAGTCAGCTGGTGAAAGCTCGATGCTTGGTGCGAGTTGATTCGCAAGCTGCGCGACAGCAAAGTCGCGACGAAATTCCTTGAGCGCGCCGAGTCCGGTGACGGCTTCGACGCGGCGGACTCCGGATGACACGCTGCCCTCGCCAAGCAGCTTGATGGTGCCGATCTCGCCGGTGGCGGCGGTGTGGGTGCCTCCGCAGAGCTCGGTTGAGAAGTCACCGATCTTGACTACCCTCACCTTCTCGCCGTACTTTTCGCCGAAGAGCGCCATGGCGTGGTATTCGTTGATGGCGACGTCGATAGGCACGTCTTCGAGGGTGACGACGCTGGTGTTGGCGAGCACTTCTTTATTGATAAGGTCTTCGATGTCCTGCAGCTCTTCGTCGGCGATAGCGGTGAAGTGGGAGAAGTCGAAGCGCAGGCGGTGATCGTTGACCAGCGATCCGGCCTGCTTGACGTGCTTGCCGAGGACTTCGCGCAGGCCGGCGTGCAGCAGGTGGGTTCCGGTGTGGTTGCGGCGGGTGGCGTTGCGGTAGTCGGCGTTGACGACGGTATCGACCCTGTCTCCGATGCGGATTAGCTGGCGGACGAGCACCTTGTGGGCGAAGACTCCCTGAACAGGCTTGGTCGCGCCGCTGACCTCGGCGACGATGGAGTTGTGGTCGTCGGAGTAGAGCCAGCCGATATCGCCGACCTGTCCACCGGAGTCGGCGTAGAAGGAGGTTTGGTCGAGGACTACTTCCACTTCGTCGCCGGGGTTGGCTTCCTGGACTCCGACGCCACCTTTAATGATGGCGAGGACTTCTGCGCCTTGCACCGTGAGCTGGCGGTAGCCTTCGAAGTCGGTCTTGGGGAGTTCGCGGAAGACGGGGCTGGCGGACTTTTGTGATCCGCCTTTCCATGAGGCGCGGGCGCGGGCTTGTTCGGCGGCGCGGGCTTGCTCGAAGCCTTCGAGGTCGAAGTGAATGCTTGCGTCGCGGGCGGCATCCATCATGAAGTCGAGCGGGAGGCCGAAGGTTTCGTAAAGGTGGAAGGCTTTGTCGCCCGGAAGTCCCCCCCCGCATCCGGTTCCATCCCCAAGTCCGGCACCGCTGCCGGAGCCACCGCCGAATCCCGATCCATCCCCGGAACCCGCACCATCGCCTAAGCCGCCATATTGAAAAAGCTCTTCGAGCTTCGCAAGACCCGCCCGTACTGCTCGTTGGAACTGACGCTCCTCCGCCTCTATGACCTTTGCGGCTCGCTCGGCATTCTCGATTAGCTCTGGGTAAGCATCCTGCATTTCATCGCGGACGGCGTAGACCATCTTGTAAAGAAAAGCCATCTCCGGTTGGTGCTTTCTAGGCTCGTTGTATCCCGAAACAGTGAGCAAACGGCGTCCGTGACGGATGGCTCTTCGCAGGATTTTGCGCAGAACGTACCCACGACCTTCGTTGGCGGGCAATACTCCATCGGAGATGAGAAAGGTGGCAGCTCGCGCATGATCCGCAATAATTCGCAATGATGCGTCGTCAAGCGAGTCGCCCTCTTCCAGTCCTACGCCGGTAAATTCGCTAGCAGCTTGAATCAGCGGTGTGAAGATATCCGATTCGAAAATAGAAAGCTTGCCTTGCAGTGCAGCCGCGGTCCGGTCAAGTCCCATGCCCGTATCGATAGACGGTTTCGGCAAGAGGCCAAGCGTTCCGGTGGAATCGCGCTCGAACTGCATGAAGACCAGGTTCCAGATTTCGACGTAGCGTGCTTCATCGTCCGGGAAGGGCAGGTCTTTGTCGGGCGTCTCCGAGGCGCCCTGGCCCGTGTCGTAGAAGATTTCGCTACAGGGGCCGCAGGGGCCGGTGTCGCCCATCGACCAGAAATTGTCCTTCATGCCCATGGCGAAGATGCGCTCTTTGGGTACGCCGACTTCGATCCAGTATTGTTCGGCTTCGTCATCGCGGGGTACGCCTTCGGCGCCCTCGAAGATGGTGACGTAAAGCTTGTCTTCAGGAATCTCGAAAACCTTGGTGACCAGCTCCCAGGCGTAGGCGATGGCTTCGCGCTTGAAGTAGTCGCCGAAGGAGAAGTTGCCGAGCATCTCGAAGAAGGTGAGATGGCGGCGGGTGAAGCCGACGTTTTCGAGGTCGTTGTGCTTGCCTCCGGCGCGGACGCATTTCTGCGAGGTGGCGGCGCGGTTGTAGTCGCGGTGCTCGAGGCCGAGGAAGACGTCTTTGAACTGGTTCATGCCGGCGTTGGTGAAGAGCAGCGTGGGGTCGTTGTGGGGAACGAGCGAGGAGGAGTGGACACGGCGGTGTCCCTTGGTCTCAAAGAACTTCAGAAAGGTCTCACGGATTTCAGAGCCGGACATGTATCGCATACGGACTTTCAGTTTACGTTAGCGGCGGTTGGGATGCGCCTGCGGCGCGGCTTTCAAGTGAACCGCAGATCCTTCGACTGCGGCCGCTGCGCGGCCTCCGCTCAGGATGACAAAGTTTGGGAAGGAGGCCGGCTGCTTATGAATCCCTTACGTCTCCTTTAGTCGCGCTTTAGCGGTTTGTTCCTAGCCTTGAATCTGTGAGCATTTGCGCGCGGAGAGACTATCGCTGCGCCCAAAATGCCGGACAGGACGATCGCATGCTGGTTTTTCTGAAACGATTCCGCTTTCTTATGCTGTTGTGCGCAATCTCAATTTCAGCGCCGAGATTTAGCGTGGCGCAGGCGGCGGCCTCTGACCATAAGTCGGCGGGCAATGCTGCGAAATCTTCCAATACAGCCGCTGCGCTGCCGGCAGCGCCCGATCAACCAACCGCTCGAGCTGACACCGACCCGGTCGCTGACCCGCAAACGCAGGCCCCAGCACCGGCAGGCACGGTGCCTCCGTTGGCCTGGAGGCCGGGATTCTTTACTCGCTGGGGTCAGGCTTACGTGGCCGATTGGCACGGCAATTCTCCAGGAACCGATCCTTCGCTGGTTTCAAAACGCCGCGGAACGCCGCCGCCGATCTTTTCGCCACCGTTCCCCTCCACCGATTGGCCGATCGGCGGCACTGTGCTGATCGGCGCGCCGGATACGCAGACTTATCCGTTTATGCAGGCGGTGAACGAAAACAAGAGCCGCACAAAATGGTACGGGTGGGTTGACGTGGGCGCCAATGGTTCCACCAACAACAAGGGCCACGCGCCAGGTGTGCCGGCCAACGTCCCCTCGGGGTACGATGAATACCCGAACACGATCGTGCTCGACCAGTTCGCCGTCTACTACGAGCGGATTCCGGACGAGGCGCAGAAGGACCACTTCGACTGGGGATGGCGGGTCACCAGTCTCTACGGGCAGGATTACCGCTATACCACGTCCAAAGGCATGCTCAGCCAACAACTGCTGGTGAAGAATGCCCAGTACGGCTGGGACCCGGTGATGTTCTACCTGGACTTTTATTTTCCCAAGGTGGCCGACGGGATGAATATCCGGATTGGACGCTATATTTCGCTGCCGGATATTGAAGCGCAGCTTGCCCCGAACAACTATAGCTATTCGCACTCTATTCTCTACACCTACGATTGCTATACGCAGCTGGGCATCAACGCGACCGTCAAGATCAACGACCACTGGACGGTGCAGGGCGGAATTTCTCCCGGCTGCGACGTAATGCCGTGGACGACCGACGCCCAAGTGACGGGAAATGTCTGCGTGCAGTACACATGGAGCAATGGCGGAGACGATCTTTATACCTGCGACAACACTATCAACGACGGCAAGTATGCGTATAACAACCTGACCGCCTATTACGAGACCTGGTATCACCGTTTCAACGATCACTGGCACACCGCGACCGAAGGATGGTACCAGTACATGCGGAAAACGCCAAATATGTACTGGTACAACGGGACCGATCCGAGTACCGGAATCCAATACGCGAACACGCCGCAAACGCCCTGGCCGGAAGCGCAGAACTACAGGCCCGGGGGCGGAGCGTCGACTCTGAATTTTGGCGCGGTCTGCGTTGACCCGCGGCTGCCGGCATCGCAACAGCCGGCGCGATGCTATGCCCCGGAATGGGCAATCACCAACTATCTCGAGCACAACTTCTGGAAGAACCAGGCGTCGCTCAACATCCGCAACGAGTTCGTGGACGACATCAAGGGCCAGCGCATCGGCACTCCCGGCCGGTATGAGGAACACATGGTCGGTTTCAATTTCTGGGTTGGTTCTACGGTGACATTCCGGCCCGAGGTCAGCTTCACTAAGTATTACGGGCCGTGGGGACTTAAGGCGCTGGATATTGCTCCGGGATCGGCGGTCGCGAACCTGCAGAACGGCAACTATCAGACGGGTAAAACGTATGCCGCGACTTTGGCGGCGGACCTTATCTGGCACTTCTGATTGCTTGAGTTGCGAATGAAAGCGCCGGCCTACTCAGGGCCGGCGTTTTCGTTTAAGTCGATGGTTTCGAGCGCGGCGAGGGTCTCGTCTGCAACATTCCAGCTCTTGAGGATTTTGAAGATGGTTCCGGTGGAGAACCCTCCGCGGACTAACAGGCGCACGATCCGCGCCGATTCCTTTTCATTGCTGGGCTGCGTGATGCGTTTACGCTCCAGATGTTTGCGGGCGAGGGCTTCTTCGCTGACGTTTTCATAGGCGGTTTCGAGCGTCGTGGAGATGAGTGCGGAGTTGACTCCCTTGCGCGAGAGTTCCTGCTGGACGCGGCGCTTTCCGAACCTCTCATTCTCCTGGCGCATGCGCGCGAAGCTGGCGGCGTAGGCGGGGTCGTCCAGATAGTGGTGCTCTTCGAGGCGATGAACGACGACGAGGATTTTCGCGTTGCCGGTTTCGCCCTCTTCGACGCGGTTGCGCATGAGGCGCTTAAGTTCGGCGACAGTGCGCATGCGGCGAGCAAGCGCGGCGATGGCGTATTCGTAGAGTGCAGCTTCATCGAGCGGCTCGGGTTTCTTGCGTTGCCTGCTGAAGCTCATGGCTTTGGCTTCGTGTACTGGTTGACCCAGTCGTTAACGGTCTTGTACCAGAGCTGGGAGTTTTGCGGCTTGAGCACCCAGTGGCCTTCGTCGGGGAAGTAGAGCATTTTGGACGGGACGTTCTGCCGCTGGAGTGTGGTGAAGAGCTGAAATCCTTCGGAGACGTCGAGGCGGTAATCGAGCTGACCGTGCACGACAAGAGTCGGGGTCTTGAAATTCTTTGCCGCGAGCGCGGGCGACCATCGGCGGTAAGCATCGAGAGTTGCAGGCTTGCCATAGTAGTCCCAGGGCTTGCCTTTGAACTCCCACTCATTGAACCACAGCTCTTCGGTCGTGCCGTAGGCAGAGATCGGGTTGAACATGCCGTCGTGGGTGACGATGCATTTGAAGCGGTCGGTGTGGCCGAGGATCCAGTTGGTCATGTAGCCGCCGTAGCTCGCGCCGAGGGCGCACTCGCGGGTCTTGTCGATGTAGGGGAAGCTGCGCTCGGCGTAGTCGAGGCCGCGCATCAAGTCGATGTAGGGCTTGCCGCCCCAGTCGCCGTTGACTCCGTTGACGAAGGCCTGGCCGTAGCCGGTCGAGCCCCGCGGATTGATCATGATGACGACGTAGCCGTTGGCGGCGAGGAGTTCGGCGTTCCATCGGTAGCTCCAGGAGTCGCCCCATGCGCCTTGGGGGCCTCCGTGGATGAGGAATTTGACGGGGTATTTCTTGTTGGGGTCGAAGTTTGGAGGCTTTATGAGGAAGCCTTGGACGCGGACTTGGCCGATGGAGGGAAACCAGAAGGAGTCCATCTTGGGGAGGTCGAGTTGGGACAGCAACGCTCGGTTCAGATGAGTGATCTCAGTCACCGGAGCAAATTTCTGGCCTGCGGGTTCTCCTGAGGGTCCTAGCACGGCCGTGGGGCTGACAACTGGATGCTGTCGAATCGGGGTTGCGTCTACGAGCCACCTGAGGTGCCCGAGGTCGAGGGACACAATTTCGGCTGGCGAGCGAACTGTCACCTTGCTCGCGATCAGCATGTCGCCACCCGGCGTCAAATGGATGTCGCCGTATTCACCATCGAAGCTCGTGAGTCCAAGCAAATCGCTTTTTCCCGACATGGACTCTATTGAGAAGACTTCCTCCTCGCCGTCTTCTCCAGCGGTGAAGTATAGGTGAGATGAGTCAGGAGCCCATACAAACTCATCCACCCAGCGATCGAACTTCGGGAGCAAATCCGTTATCTGCTTTGATGTTCGGTCGTACGTCACCAGACGAAACTTGTCGCTCTCATATCCAGCACGCGCCTGGGAGCGGAACGCAATGTACTTGCCGTCAGGCGAATAGGCGGGGCTGAAGTTGCCTCCCAGGCTGGTGGTGATCTTGACCGGCTTGGCGGCGGGGTCGTCGAGGCGCAGCGTGAAGATGTTGACGTGGGTGCTGATCGCAGGTACCGGGTCGAGGTTTTCTTCGAAGGCGATCTCTTTGCCGTCGGGGGCGAAGGCGTAGGCGTCGGGGCCTCCGAGCGAGAATGGCGGAACCTCGTGAGTGTCGCCGGGGTTGAGGTCGCGGGGAGTTCCTCCACTGGCTGGGACGAGAAAGAGATGGCTGCGCTTGTCGCCGACGTATACGTTCCAGTGCCGGTAGAGGAGCGTGGTGAAGATGCGGGCTTTGACGTTTGAAAGGGCGCGTTCGTCATCGCGCTGCTTGTTGCAGGCGTCGGCCAGTTCAGGGGAAAAGGCGCAGTCAGGATAGACGCGAGAGGTGAAGAGGATGTTCTGCCCGCCGGGAGACCAGGTTGCGCCGTCGGCCTCGGTCGAGATGCTGGTGAGCTTATGGGCTTCGCCGATGGTTCCGGTTGCGCCGTCGAAGCCGGCAAGATAAATCTGCTGGCCTCCGTCGCGAGCGCTAAGGAAGAGGATCTGCTTGCCGTCGGGCGAGAAGCGGCCACGGGTTTCGCCGGACTGAGAGGCGGTCAGCGCGACCTCTTTTCCGCCGGCGGTGGGGACGATCCAGAGATGCGAAGTGCGTGTATCTTTCTCCAGGTCGACGTCGGTGGCGGAGAAGAGCACCCATTTGCCATCGCGCGAGAGGTCGATGTCGCCTAGGCGGCGCATCTTCATCATGTCTTCAAAGGTCATGGGGCGGCGGCTTTGGCCGTGGGAGGGCGTGACCGCTAGGGCGAGGACGAAGATGGCGGCCGCGAGTCTGTGCGTGGATTTCATTTGGTGCCTAGTGTACTGGGTTTATTGGGGTTGATGAAGCGAGGATGTGGCTCGTGGTTGGAAATCTGACGTGTCTTCTGGGTTGAAGATCACCGGGATTCTTCCTCCCTGAGGTCGTCAGAATGACACTGCTTCTAATCCTTTGCACCACTTCATCCGTCTATTCATAGAGGGTACGGGCGGCGACGGGCACGGGCGGGGATAGACTTATGGGTATGAGGATTTCGGTTAAGACCGAACGAGTGCGGCGGGGGGTGCTGGGCATAGTCCTGCTTGCGGCGGCGAGCGCCGTGGCGCTGGGGCAGATTTCGTATACGCCGATGCCGCTCGACTCAGGTTTTGGGCCGCTGGATAAATCGCAGCCGCCCGTCCCGCCGGAGCAGATCATCATCAAATTTACCGCCAAAGAGAGCGCCTTCCGCGAGGCGCTGAACAACTACACCTACCGCCGCAGCGTGAAGGTGCAAACCGTGGATGACGACGGCAAGGTCGATGGCGAGTATTACGAGGTCACCGACGTCTCTTTCGATTCGACCGGACGCCGTACCGAGCACGTGGTGCTGGCGCCGGCAAGTACGCTCGAACGCATCATGATGAGTCCGGCCGACTTTCAGGACATTCAGCAGCGGCTTCCGTTTGTGCTGACCACCGAGGACGCCGCGCAGTACAACATTACGTATGTCGGCAAGCAAAAGGTCGACGAGCTGGATACCTATGTCTTTGATGTTGCTCCCAAGGTGATCGAGAAGAAGCATCGGTATTTTCAGGGGCGGATCTGGGTCGACAACCGGGACCTGCTCATCGTGGTGACGAACGGAAAGAACGTTCCTGACGACACGCGCAAGGGCCACGAGGATCTGTCGCCGCCGTTTGTGACCTACCGCGAGCAGATCGACGGCAAGTACTGGTTTCCGGTGTATACCAAAGGCGATGGCATTCTGCATTTTTCCGGCGGCAATGGCTATATCAGCCAGGATGTGCACATCCGCGAGTTTGTGAAATACACCGACTATAAGCAGTTCAAATCGACGGTCAAGATTACGTATGACGGCCAGGACATCGGCGGGAACGGCGCAAAGCCGGGCGCAGGCAGCCAGCCGTCGAGCTCTGCTCCACCGGCGACCGCTCCTCCGTCTGCCGCGCCACATCCGTAAATGTTTCGCTCTACGTTGCGCCTCGCTTGTAAGACCGGCGCCAAGGACGCTTGCCTGATGAAAGAGTTCGACGCGGCCTCGTTGGGGGCGCTGGCGACGGAAGAACGCAACCCGGCAAGCGAGCGGCTGGACGAGCTTTCGACGACCGAGATGCTGGTGGTTATGCATGCCGCCGATCGCGAGGTGATCGACGCGGTTGGTGCGGAAATTCCCAATATTTCTGCCGCGGTAGATGCTATCGCCGGGCGAATCGCAAGTGGCGGAAGGCTCTTCTACATCGGGGCTGGAACGTCGGGACGTCTGGGTGTGCTCGACGCTTCGGAGTGTCCTCCGACATTTGGCGTCTCTCCTGACCTGGTGCAGGGAATCATGGCCGGCGGCGACACCGCGCTGCGCACGTCGGTCGAGGGTGCGGAGGATGATGCTTCGCGCGGCGCTTCGGACCTGAAGGCTGCCGGATTCACTGCGAAAGATTCACTGGTGGGGATTGCCGCGAGTGGGCGCACTCCTTATGTTCTGGGAGCAATTGAGCATGCCAAGACCCTTGGCGCGCTGACAATTGGATTGAGTTGTGTGCCGCATTCGGCGGTAGGCGCGGCGGCTGAGATTGCGATTTCGCCAGTTACCGGAGCCGAGGTGCTGACCGGCTCGACGCGGTTAAAGGCGGGGACAGCAACCAAACTGGTGCTGAATATGCTGAGCACCGAGGTGATGGTGCGGACCGGGTATGTTTACGGCAACCTGATGGTCAACATGCAAACGACAAATGCAAAGCTGGTTGATCGTGCGGGAAGAATTGTCTCCGCGATCACGGGGATTGATCGGGAATCCGCCGGCCGGCTGCTTGACGAAGCTGGCTCGGTGAAGACCGCGGTGGCGATGGCGAAGCTTGGGCTTTCTCGTGAGGCTGCCGAAGCGCGGCTCACTTCCGCTGGCGGCAACCTTCGCAAGGCGCTTGGCGAATCGTGACAGCGGAGTTCGTCGGGCCTCTGCTACACTTGCGAAAATCTCGTCAGTGAAAGCCATGCAAGAATGAGAGCCACGCCATTTGAATTTCGCTTCCGACTGGCCATTGGCACGGCGATCTATGTGATCGGGTTCTGGGCGCCATGGCTGCGCTTCGGACCTTCGGCTGAAGCGGCTCCGACGCGGCTTTGGTCGTGGCTGGCGATTGAGATGGCGCGCCTCGGAATTCTCCCCGTGCAGATCGCTTATTTATCGATCACCGTTCTCGCCGTGATTTTTGCCGCGCTTGGTGCGGGTTTTCGCGTATGGGGCACGGCCTATCTTGGCCGTACAGTCGTTTTTGACAAGACGATGCAGGCGTGCGAGGTTGTTGCCGCCGGGCCTTATCGGTACGTTCGGAACCCGCTGTATTTGGGGTCGATGCTGACGGCACTAGCGGTGAGCATTCTGATGCCGGCTAGCGGAGCATTATTTTTTGTTATCGCCCTCTCCGCATTTGTGATGCGGCTGGCTCTGGGCGAAGAGGCGTTTCTGAAGGCTCAGATCGGCGAGGCCTATGTCGAGTACTGCCGGCGGGTTGGTCGATGGCTCCCCAGCCTGTCGCCACGTCTGCCTGCCTCAAGCGAGCGGCCGGCTTGGCTTACGGCGGTTGTGGGTGAGACCTTCCCGCTGGGTACGGCCCTCTGTTTCCTGGTCTTCGCGTGGAACTACGACTCACAATTGCTGATTCGCTGCGTGCTGATTTGTTTCGGCCTGTCGTTGATGGCAAGGGCGCTGCCGCGGAAGCTGGTCCCGGCCTAGTATTCCTCTTCGCCGCCGTGGGCGAGGTTTTCGAAACGAGTGCACTTCGACATGTAGGCGAGATGCACGGTGCCGGTTGGACCGTTGCGTTGCTTGGCGATGATGATCTCGGCTTTGCCTTCGGTTTCCGGGTCGGGTTGGCCATTTTCGTCGCGGTTGTAGTAGCTTTCGCGATGGATGAAGGCGACGACGTCGGCGTCCTGCTCGATCGAGCCGGACTCCCGCAGGTCGGAGAGCATTGGCCGCTTGTCCTTGCCGGCGCGTTGTTCGGAGGCACGACTTAGCTGCGAGAGCGCGACGACGGGCACTTTCAACTCCTTAGCGAGTGCCTTGAGGCCGCGCGAGATCGCCGACACTTCCTGTGTCCGGTTCTCGTATCCTCTTGCTGCCTTGCCGGTGCCTTGAGTGGCTGACATCAGCTGGAGATAGTCGATCACGATGAGGTCTAGTCCGCCCTGCGTCTGGCGGAGGCGGCGCGCTTTGGCGCGCATTTCGGCGAGCGAGATGCCGGGTGTGTCGTCGATGAACATCTGCGCCGAGGTCAGCCGGTCAAGTGCGTTGGTAAGTTTGTCGTGGTCTTCACGAAGCAGGAAGCCTTGCTGAATCTTCTGCGAATCGACCAGCGCCTCCGAGGCCAACATGCGGCGAAGCAGCGATTCTTTCGACATTTCGAGCGAGAAGACGGCGACGATCTTGCCGCCGCGAACGGTCGCGTTCTGCGCGATGTTGATTGCCAAGGCGGATTTTCCCATAGAAGGGCGCGCGGCGATGATGGTTAGCTCCGAATGCTGCAGGCCGCTCGTCTTCCGGTCGAATTCGTCGAAGTAGGTCTGGAGCCCGGTGATCTGCTTGCCCTGCTTGTACAGGTTGTCGATGGTGCCGAAAGAGTCGCGGACGATCTCGGGGATGCTGGCGAAGCCGTTGGTGACTCCCTGCTCAGTGACCTCGAGGAGCGAGCTCACGATGCGGTTGAGGATGGTGAGCGCATCTTCGCTCTGATCGTGAGCCTCGCTGATCGAAAGGGCGGAGTGCTTGATCAGCTGGCGCAATAGCGAGCGGTCTTTGACGATGCGGACGTACTCCTCGATGCTGAGGCGGCGGGGCAAACCCTCGGTCAGAGAGAAGAGATACGCGACGCCGCCGACTGCATCGACTTCTTTGCGGCGGCCGAGCTCGTCGGTCAGGGTGACAATGTCAACGGGGTGGCCGGAGTTGATGAGCTCACCCATCCGCGCGAAGATGCGCTGGTGAGAATCGAGCGCGAAGTCTTCGGGCTTGATGCGTTCGGCGGCTTCATTGTAGGCCGTGTTTTCGAGCAGGATCGCGCCGAGGATGGAGCGTTCGGCGTCGATGCTGGCAGGCAGGCCGCGTTCAAAGGCGATGTCTGGGGTGGTGGCCATGGGTTCTAGGCTCTTATTCTCTCCTGACTGCTTTCCAACAGGGTGTTGTCACTGTTGGAACCTCGGAAAACTAGCCATTCTGACCAGAACGACTATAATAGGAGCGGGAAGTGGAAGGGCAACAGTATGGCCGTCTGGCAGGTGCAGGAAGCAAAAACACGACTCAGCGAAGTGATTGAAGACGCAAACAGCAAGGGCCCGCAGATCATCACGCGGCACGGCGCCGAGAGAGCTGTCGTTTTGTCTATAACCGACTATCGCGCTCTCACGCAAAAGCCGGACTTGAGGGAGCTATTGCTTGGGGGGCCAAAGTTCGACAACTTTGAGGTGGAGCGAGATAAGGATACAGGCCGGGAGGTCAACCTCTGAAGGTACCTGTGCGCTACCTGATCGATACGAACGTTCTCTCCGAGACTCGTAAGAAGCGGCCCGATCAACAGGTCATCGCCTTCCTCCAAAGTACTGACACTCTGGCGCTTCACGTTAGCGTGTTGACGTTTGGCGAACTGCGAAAGGGAGCTGCGATAAAGGCGAGAACAGACCCGGGCGGCGCGGCAGAATTGGCAGCGTGGATCGATGCTGTTGAGTTCAGCTTCGCAAATCGCACCCTCTCAATCGACGGATCAACGGCACGAATTTGGGGTGAGCTTTCGGCAGGCCGTTCGCGTCCGGTCGTCGACACGCTCCTGGCAGCGACCGCGATAGCGCATAATATGACCTTAGTGACTCGCAATACAAAGGACATGCAAGACCTCGAATTAAGGCCCCTCAACCCATGGAAGGAACTGTAAACGGAGCCTCCGCGCCGCGGATTTCCTCTACAATAGATTGGTACGTTGTGTCCCCATGAAAATGCACCTGAGAAGTCTGTTGTTTCTGCTGGCGGGGTTGGCTCCCGCGGCATTGATTTCCCACGCACAAGAGGCAGCTACCGATGAGACTGCCAAGCCACCAACCCAGCTGCAGGTGATGCAGAAGCTAGAAGATTCCTGGAGCGCTGCGCTCGCCAAGCGGGACCAGTACGGTCTCGAACTGGTGCTGTCGCCGCAGTTCGTGAATATCTCCGCCGATGGCACCGTGCGGTCGCGCAACCAGGAGATCGCCTACGTCCTCAACAAGTTCCCCGACATGATTTCACTGGAGCAGTCAGTGATCAGCGTGCGCACGCTGGGCGATGTCGCGCTGGTGAATGGGACTTATGTGTTGCAGCGGCGGGTGAACGGGCATCCGGTGGAGGAGAAGGGCGTCTTTAGCCACGTCTACCAGCGCAATCGGTCGAACTGGCAATGCATCAATGCGCAGCGGACGATTGTGGTGGAGGAAGCGGTAGGCAAAACCAAGACTACTACCGCCAAGACGAGCAACGCGGAGTTGCCGTTCCATATTCCGCTTTTCCATAAAGGAGCAGAGCCTGCTCCGCCGGCGCAGCAGCAGCCGCAGACTACCTCGGAGACCGCGACCCAGCAGACGACTCCCGCACCGCAGTAGGTGGGCAGAGATGAAAAAAATGCTCCTCCAGCTGCTCGTGAGCGCCGCGTGGGTTTTCGCGATCGCTTACGGCGCCTCGGGGGCGAATCTACCGCGCTGGTTGCAGCGAACAGGATGGTTCCTGTTTGCTATATATCTAGTGGGCGGGTCTCTCTACCTTCTTCTAAAGCCGAAAGATGCTGGCCAGAGGTGGGGGCAAGCCGGCATGTTCCCGAGGAGCTGGCAGCGGTGGTTCCTTGATGGCCCTGATCTAAATGTCAAGAAGTGACGATGCGCGACCAGGTCTCAAGGTCAGAGCTTGGAGCGCTCGATTTCCCTTAAACAGATTGCATCAGGCGCTTGCTCTGGATTTCGATGTAAATATTGACCAGCGAGAGTGCTGCTGGCGTGACTCCGGGGATACGGCTGGCTTGGCCAAGCGTTTGCGGACGGACGCGGGTGAGCTTCTCCTGCATCTCGCGGGAGAGACCGCTGACCGCGGTGTAGTCGAACCACTCGGGGATGGTGCGGCCCTCGGCCTTCTTGAGCTTGTCGATCGACTTGCGCTGCTGATCAAGGTATCCCGCATACTTGATCTCGGTCTCAATGGCCTTGAGTTCGTTGCGGACTTTCGCCGAGAGCAGATTGGTCTGGTTTGCTTCGAGGAGCGGAGCGAACAAGGTCGTCGCTTCTTCGGCCTCGGCGAATTCTTCGCGCAAGACCGGCAACAGCAATTCGAAGGTGATTTCCGGGCGCTTGAGGAGTTGCGCGTAGGTCTGCCCGGCGGCGTTGCTGAGAGCTGCTGCGGTCTCAGGCAGTAGCTCGCCCAGTCGTGCGAAATCCGCCTTGCGAGTCCCGAGCAGCTTCTCGACCGCGACGGCGCGGGCCTGCTTGGTTTCGTAATCCGCCCAGGCCTGGTCGTTGATCAGCCCGAGGCGGCGACCGTATGGCGTGAGTCGGCGGTCGGCGTTGTCGATGCGCAGATGCAGGCGGAACTCGGCGCGCGAAGTGAACATCCGGTAAGGCTCGTTGGTACCCTTGCTGATGAGGTCGTCGATGAGGATCCCGGTGTAGCCCTCGGTGCGGTCGAGGGTAAATGGTGCTTCGCCCTTAACCTTGAGCGCAGCGTTGATGCCGGCCATCAGGCCCTGGCAGGCCGCTTCCTCATACCCTGAAGTGCCGTTGATCTGGCCGGCGAGATAGAGATTCTCGAAACTCTTTACAGCGAGCGATCGGTCGAGTTCCGTTGGATCGATGGCGTCGTACTCGATGGCGTAGCCAGGGCGCAGCATCTCGGCGTTTTCGAGGCCGGGGATGGAGTGCACGATCTCCGACTGCACTTCCATCGGCAGCGACGTTGACATGCCGTTCACATAGACCTCATGTGTGTCGAGGCCCTCTGGCTCGAGGAAGAACTGGTGCTGCTCCTTGTCGGGGAAGCGAACGACCTTGTCTTCAATCGACGGGCAATAGCGCGGGCCGATGGCGTGGATCTGCCCCGAGTACATCGGCGAGCGCGAGACGTTTTCGCGGATAATGCGCAGCGTTTCCGGCGTGGTGTGGGCGATGTGGCAGCTGACCTGGCGTTGAGGCAGCTCACGCGTCCGGAAGCTGAAGGGCGTCGGCTCGGCGTCGCCAGGCTGCTCTTCAAAGCGGCTCCAGTCGATGGTGCGGCCATCAAGGCGCGGCGGCGTTCCGGTCTTGAGCCGGCAGCCGCGCAGGCCGAGGCGCTTCAACGCTTCGCCGAGCAGGATGCTGGGCGGCTCGCCGCTGCGTCCGGCGGAGTATTGCTGCTCGCCGCAGTGGATGAGCCCGTTGAGAAAGGTTCCGGTGGTGATGACGACCGCTCCAGCGAAGACTCTGCGTCCATCGCGAAGGTTGAGGCCTATGACCCGCTGGCGTTGGCCGTCATTCTCTTCCGAAAGCAGAACGTCGATGACTTCGGCCTGCTTGATGAAGAGGCCCGGTTGCGTCTCGAGCACCTGGCGCATCTTCACGCGATACTGCTGCTTGTCGCACTGTGCGCGGGGTGACCAGACAGCGGGGCCGCGCGAGGTGTTGAGCAGGCGAAACTGGATGCCGACAGCGTCGGCGACCTCGCCCATGACTCCGCCGAGCGCGTCGACCTCGCGAACGAGATGACCCTTGGCGATGCCGCCGATGGCCGGGTTGCAGGACATCTGCGCGATGAGATCGAGGTTCAACGTGAAGAGCGCCGTGCGGAGGCCCATGCGCGCCGCGGCGATGGCGGCTTCGCAGCCGGCGTGTCCTGCCCCGACCACGACTACTTCGTATTGTTCCGTGTATGCCATGTGCTAACTCCTATTCTAAAGGAGCCAGAGCAGTCCACCCGCGAGGACCATGGTCGCGGCGAGACTTTGGGGAAGTATGAAATTAGCTGCGGTGATATCGCCTCGTAGGAAATTCAGAGAGAAAGTGCACACACCGTGAAGGAAAAGCCACGCGCCCATGATCTCGCCGCTGCGGATTTTCCACTGATCTCGCCTCGCGATCATCGCCAGCAGCAGCGCGAAGATACAAAATTCGGCAAGCGCAGCGTATATCTGCACCGGATGCAGAGGTGTGCCCAGCGGAGTTCCATTCCACAGAGAAGCAAAGCGGCTGGTGTAGGCGACGGCCCACGGCAGGTTGGTTGGCGTGCCGAAGTTTGATCCGCCGGAGAAAGCTCCGAGGCTGGCGATAGCCAAGCCTAATGCCAACGACGGCGCGAGGGCGTCAAAGGTGCGGCGAAAGGGCATTCGGGTGAAGAAGGCAAACGCGCACATGACGACGATTGCCGCCGCCGTGCCGCCGAGGATCGCCCCCTCCGAACGCACGCGGACGACTCCGATCAGCCAGAGCGGGTGTGCGATGAACTCTTTCCAGTTGCTGAAGATCAGGATCAGGCGCGGGGCGAAGAGAGCGGTGAGCACGCCGACGATGCCGAGATCCCAGACCTTCTCGGCATTGACCTCGAGGCGTCGCGCGGTGACTCTCGCGGTGAAAAGTGCGATCACGATGGCAATGGCGGTGATGACTCCAGCCGTGGGGATTGTGATGGAGCCAACCTGGAAGAGGCGAGGATGCACGATGCGAGTGTAAGTCTATTGGAAGCCTGTGCGGGTGTCACTTGCGATGAGCCGAGATTGCTGAAACCGGACCTTCCTGAGCCTTATCGTGCCCATGGGAGACGGCCAGTCGGGTGGGTCGAGATAACCTGAGGTAGAGGAGAACAAATGTTTGCGGGCAGGGTTTCCAGTGACCATGCAAGTGTGTTAGGGTGCGTCGAGTCAAATATTTCCGCGAGTTTCGCGCCAAGGAGAGAATTATGATGAACCGCGATTTGATTATCAGGGCAGCGCTGGCCGCAACGTTAACCTGCGCCGCAACAGTCTACGCACAAGCACCGGTCGTGGATATCGGCAGCAAACACCCCAATCTGCGCACGGCGCAACAGGATATCGCGGACGCTTACCTGAAGATCGATACGGCACAGCATGACAATAAGGACCAGTTAGCAGGGCATGCCCAGAAAGCCAAGGATTACTTGATTAAAGCGGACCAGGAACTAAAACTCGCGGCCGAGGCAGCCAACGCAGAAGGCAGATAGCTTCGTGCGATTTTCAAGAAATCCTCACGGTCTGCGGGCGACCTCTGCGGGAGGATTTCTTGTTGTGTCTGCACCAGCGGCAAGAGAAGAGAAAAACCGACCCACTGGGCCGTAGGTAAGTACTCTGGTGAACCCGTCCTAAGACGGTGGGGCTCTCCGCGGTTCATTAGGCATTCCGGACTGGCGGACGCGGCACACAGAACCGATTATCGAGTCGAGCCCCTGTTCGATGATTAAAGGTTCAACCAGAGTTGACCACCTACCTGCTTTGCAGGCCGGTTTCTGAGTTGGATGCTAACGGGAGCCGCGCCGCATTGCAAGCGAAGAAGGTAGGAAACTTCCTCATTTAACCAAACTTAGGTTCGCTGGGCCGATATGGATTGCGAGTTTGGCCGCGAGCTGGATGGTTCAACTGATGCGACGGTCTTCAGTGAGCAGGGAATCGAGGAGTCCGTTGAGCGAGCTGGCGCGGTTATGAATGCTGCTGCGGGTTTCAGTGAGGTTGCCGCTGAGCTCGTTGAGTTTTTCTTCGGCGCGGGCGAGCTCGTCGGCGATGTTGAGAGCCGCGAGCACGGCGACGCGCAGGGAATCGACGGTCTTGCCTTGCGACGCGACGAGGCGCATCTTGGCGTCGACGACGGCGGCGAGTCGGTGAATGTATTCCGAGTCCTGGCCGCGCAGGCGGTAATTCTGGTCGAAGATCTCAACCGTAACGGTCGAGGAAGCAGGTCGGGTTGTGTCGGTATTTTCGCTCATTGAATAAATCAGACCGCGAGCTCGTCGAGCTGGCGCAGAAGACGTTCGATGCGGGTGCGCACCAGATCGCGTTCGCTCTTGTAGGCTTCGACCTCCGATGCGACTTCCTGTGCTTCCGCGGATTGGGCGTCGAGCCTTTGCTGCAGCTCGGCCACCTGGTCCTCGGCTGCGATGCGTGCGCTTCGTTCTGCTTTGAGAAGGTCGACGGCGCGCAGAATGCGTTGCTCGAGCGCCGCAAAATCATCGGCGCCGACCGGTGCTTCCGTTGCCTGAAATGCAAAGGTGGACATCAAATCACCCCTCTCAATGCTCAAAGTATAGCGTGAGTCTGGATGAGGAAAACCGGGGAGTAGAGCAAAAGCAGGGTTACTGTAAGGAGTCCTTAGATCGTTAAGTATGCTTTTTCCTGGTGGAAAGAGCATGCCAGTAGCAGTGTTCCACATAGCATCCACCCTGCCTTTGCTCTATTGCTGGAAATGGTGCGCGGCGCGCATGTTTTCCTAGGATCGCAGACGACCGCCTCTCGCTTCAAGAGCCTGCACGATTGCCCTGGAATAGCTTTGCAGGTCTTCTTCGCGCAGAGTGCGGGTCTCAGATTGAAAGACCGTGCCAAGCAGCAGCGAGTAGTGGCCCTTTGCAATGCGTTCGCCTTTCAGGTCGCGCAGTACTTCTTTGGCCTCGTAGGAGACCAGCTCTGTGATGGCGAGCGCATCGAGCGCCGCGGCGATATCAACCCACTGGACCAAGTCAGGAAAGATGAAAGAGAAATCGCGCTGGACTGCCTGGTAGCGCGACAATTCGCGTGCCGCCGGTTGACGTAGCGATTGGCGGTAGAGGCGATCGAGATAAAGTTCGCCAATAAAAACCGGCTGTTTCAGCTTGCGGTCTTGTGCTTCCGACGGGTGCAGTTGGCCGAAGTAGCCGACGGTGAGGCCGCCGATCACCGCGCGAGCAGCGCGTCCGGGATGCAGCCATCGCGGCAAGAGTCCGGAATCGACGGCGAAGGTGTCGAAGTATTTTGAGCGGGCTGAGAATTTGGACAGCAGCTCTTCAACGGCTCCTTTGAGTAAATAGAAGTCGACGGGCTGCGGCTGCTGAAAAGCGCTCTTCGCTCCAGCGTGGCCGGACGCGCCGAAGGCGAGGGATGGACGCTCGTCCACTCTTTCGGTAGAGCCGGAAAAGACTGTGCCAAGCTCGAAGAGGGCAACATCGTCGGCGTCGCGATTGAGATTCTCGGCCAGCATGGCCAACATTCCCGGGAGAAGTGAGGGGCGCAGCATGCCTACTTCTTCGCTCAAAGGGTTGCCAACCTTAACGGCGGAATCGGGTTGCGGCGCAAACGTAACTGCGTCGGTTACAGAACAGAAGGTGCTGTAGACCGCTTCGTTCCAGCCGAGCGCGAGGAGCGTTCTGCGCAGGGTCGTCTCCTTCTCTGCGAAAGGCAGGGCGACAACGGAGCCGGCGAAAGGCGGGAGCGTGTTGGCGAAGCGGTTGTAGCCGTAGACGCGGGCGACCTCTTCGATGAGGTCGATCTCGCGTTCGAGATCGAGCCGCCAGCTGGGGAGGGTGACTGCGTAAGAGCCCTCGCCGGATTTGTCCAGCTTGCAACCGAGCGAGGCAAGGATCGACTTGGTCGTCTCGGAGGTGATGCCTTCGGAAGCTTCGGTCTTGCCGAGGATACGCTGGACTTCGCTGACATCGAGTCTGATCGCCGGGCGATTCGCGGTTCGCGCCTGGGCCTCGGGAATGATGACATCAACGAGATCGCCTTCGATTTCGCCGCCGGCTTCGAGAACGAGCTGGCTGACGAGCGCGTTGGCAACGGGAGCCGCGTTGAAGTCGGCTCCGCGCTCGAAGCGGTGCGAGGCGTCGGTGTGCAGGCCGTGGCGGCGCGAGCTGCGACGGACGGTGCTGGGGTCGAACCATGCGGCTTCGACTAGGATGTTCTTTGTTTCGGGGGTGATCATCGAGTCCCAACCGCCCATCACGCCGGCGATGGCGAGCGGCTTGGCGTGATCGGCCACGATGAGATCTTCGGAATCGAGGTTGCGCTCGATCCCGTCGAGGGTGCGGAGCTTTTCTCCTTTACGGGCGCGGCGGACGATGATGCCGCCTTCGATCTTGTCGAGGTCGAAGGTGTGGGTAGGCTGGCCGATGGCGAGCGTGACGTAGTTGGTCGCGTTGACGGCGTTGGAGATGAGCTTTTGTTCGAGCAGGCGAAAGCGTTCGACGACGATGCCGTGCGATGGGACGATCTTGACGTTGCGGAGGACGCGAGCGGTGAAGCGTCCACAGAGTTCGGGGATTTCGATGGCGACGGAATAGGGACTTTGCGATGTGGCCGCAGGCTGCAGGTCTATTTGTAATGGTTTCAGTTGCAAATTGTAGATAGCGGCGATTTCTCGCGCTATTCCGTAGTGGTTCATGGCATCTACACGATTCGTGGTGATGTCCATTTCGTACAGAGAGCCGCGACTGCCGAGATCGAAGATGCTCTCGACGGCGATGCCGCGAAGCGTCAGATCTTCGGCGAGATGTTTATCGTCGACCTGTAGGTCAGGCAGGTAGGAACGGAGCCATTTGGAGAGGATTTTCATAGAGAAGCTGAAAAGCGGCTGGCGATAAGGCGGTCAACTAAAGAGCGGTTAGCGGGATTTCGTGCCTGATGCCAATTTCTCCTGTTCTTTCAGAGTATTCAAGAGTGCGTTCAACATCCGCGCGATTTCCTGACATTCTTGCATTAGCTTCGCAGTCTCAGTCTGGTTCGAATAACCAATGTCGGCTGCCAACTGAAGTTGAGTCTCTAGCTCAAACAGCGAACCGCGGGCCTGAGTGAGAAAAATACGGAACGATTTGTCGGAAATCCTACCGTGGCCCTCGGGGATATTGCTCGGAACGGACACCGCAGCTCGTCTCATTTGACTGGTTAGCCCAAACACTTCATGTTTCGGGAAATCAACGGTCGCAGAGTACACATCTCGCGCAAGCTGCATCGATCTTTGCCAGACCTGTAAGTCCCGAAAACGTCGTGTTTTCATGTTGGGCTACCGATTTTCCGCAAGATGCTGTCCTGCTGCCCGCTCTTTAGCCGCCCGGCCCTTAGCTTGTTCGTTCATGCGAACTGCTCCAGAAAACGCACGTCTCCCGAATACAACTGGCCAATATCGCTGACGCCGTATTTCATCATGGCGATGCGGTCGACTCCCATGCCGAAGGCGAAGCCGCTGATCTTTTTCGGGTCGTAGCCGGGTTGTTTGCCTTGGACGAATCCGAAGACGGCGGGGTTGACCATTCCGCAGCCGAGCAGCTCGATCCAGCCGGATTGTTTGCATTTTCGGCAGCCGGTGCCTCCGCAGAAGATGCAGCTGATCTGCACGTCGGCGCTGGGTTCGGTGAAGGGGAAGAACGACGGGAAGAAGCGCGTCTTCACTGACGAGCCGAAAAAGGCTTTCATTGCGTGATCGAGTGTGCCCTTGAGATCGGAGAAGGTGATGTTTGTGTTGACGCAGAGGCCTTCGACTTGATGAAAAATGGGCGAATGGGTCGCGTCGGCTGCCTCGTTGCGATGGACCTTGCCGGGAATGACTATGCGCAGCGGTGGCGGCTGCCGCTCCATGGTGCGAATCTGTACCGGCGAGGTGTGTGTGCGCAGGAGCAGGCGGTCGCGGAGCGTCTTGCGCTCCTGGTTGGCGATGACCAGCGTGTCCTGAGTGTCGCGGGCGGGGTGGTTGGGCGGAAAGTTGAGCGACTCGAAGTTGTAATAGTCGGTCTCGACCTCGGGGCCGACTCCGACGGAGTAGCCCATCGCCTGAAAAACAGAGACGATCTCGTTCATGGTGCGGATGAGGGGATGCTCGGCGCCTAACGGTCGGCGAGTTCCGGGGAGGGTGACGTCGATGCTGTCTTTGCTCAACGACGCGGCGAGTTCGGTGAGGCTGAGGTCGCCGGCGCTGGCGGACTCCAGCCGTAGTTCGATCTCTTCCTTGAGCTTGTTGAAGCGCTGGCCGATGAGCTTTTTGGCCTCGGGAGGAGCGGTTTTGAGCCAGGCATCGCTGATCGCCTTGAGCCGGCCCTGCTTGCGTCCCAGCCAGTGCAGGCGGAATTGCTCTACCGATTCAGCAGGTGCTTCGGAGCTGGAAAGGCCCTTCGCGGAATCTTCAACTTCGGCGGCTAGCTTAGCGAATGCAGCGTCGAGGTCGGCTGGGCCGAAGCCGGCCAGGATTGGGATGGCCGGGTGTGGAATCTGGTCTTGCGACATGGTCTATCTGAGGATAAATCAGAAGACTTTGAAGGCGTTAACGGGCCTAGGATAGTGGTCGGCTCTGATCCTCTCGGAAGAGAAGCGTGTTTTCCGCGAAGCGCGAAAGCCTTCGAGTAAAATGGTCGCGATTCGCTCAGAGGATCGAAACAAGTGGCTTTCAACAAGCTCCTTCGATTGTTTACCTCGTTCGCAGTGATTCCTGGCGTATTCGCCGTGGTTCCGATTAGTGTTAAGTCCACCATGACAAGCAGCGACATTGTACCGGGCGACAGCGAGACGCCTCTACAAGTGGAACGGCTTGACGCGGCCATCGACGCGATCGTCCCGAAGGGTTCCGTGCTGGAGCGGCTGGCCACCGGATTCACCTGGACCGAGGGGCCGGTCTGGATCCACGACGGCTATCTCTTGTTTGCGGATATCCCAAGCAACAGTATCCGCAAGTGGACTCCGGGTGGCGGAGTCAGCATCTTCATGCAGCCGAGTGGATATCAGGGGACGGCTCCTTATGGAGGACCCGAGCCTGGCTCGAACGGTATGACGCTTGATCCGCGGGGACGGCTGACGGTGGCTGGTCATGCACGACGCGATGTCTGGCGGCTTGAATCGCTCGATCCGCATGGGCAGATTACGATTCTGGCTGACTCATATGAAGGCAAGCGGCTGAACAGCCCAAATGATCTTGTCTATATGTCGGATGGCTCGCTCTACTTCACCGACCCGCCCTATGGATTGCGCACCCAGAAAGACAACGATCCAGACAAGCAGTTGCAGGTCAACGGGGTGTATCGGCTGGCGAAAGCGCTGGATCAAAAGCCGGGCGAAACGCCCGTGCGTGACCGGCTCCAACTCGTCGCAAAGGGCCTGACCAGGCCGAACGGGCTTGCCTTCTCTCCCGACGAGAAATATCTCTATGTCGATAATTCGGAGCCTCAGAAGCTGTGGATGCGATATCGTGTGCAGGCCGACGGCACGTTGACAGACAGAAAGGTCTTCTTCGATGCGACTTCAGATTCCCGTCCGGGTGCTCCCGACGGAATGAAAGTCGACCAGCAGGGAAATGTCTATAGCACGGGGCCGGGCGGCATCTTGATATTTTCTCCCGAGGGCAAGCATCTGGGTACGATCCTTCTTCCCGAGAAGGGTTCAAACCTGACCTGGGGCGGCGCCGACCATAAGACGCTTTACATTACAGCGAGTACAAGCGTGTATCGCGTTACCCTCAATCTGGAAGGCGTTTTTCCCCAGATACGCTGAGACAGCCCGGGCTTGAAATTGAGCTTAGGCCTGGAACTGCACGGTGGAGCTGAGGCGCGACTCGGCGATGGCGATGCTCGATCCGCTGGCCACCGGACCGGGCTGGTCCGGGAGATAGGCCTCGTATCCGTTGGAGGTGCGTTCCACAACCGCCGCCTGCGCTTTTCCATTCGCGGTGATCTGCGTAGTAGCGGCAAGCGTCCCAATGAGCGCGTTGCTGGCGGCAATCGAAGCGATGTTTTCAATCTGCATCGTCTTGTTCCTTTCTCCCCAGAGTCGAGGAGTGTTCATAGAACCTCAATCCTAGTTTCGGCTTTCGCGGAGCGTACTTCAGTGATCTTGAGTCTATCTGCGCGGTTACCTGTTGAGATGGTCCCGTTCCGGGACGCAGGCGTCGCGTACATCCCTGCACGCAGAACCAGCTTCGACACTTTCCGTGATGGGCCCTGGGAGATACCCTGATAGAGCTCTCGATTCTTCCGCCCTCCGACTATGCGCCGACGCTGGTTAAGCATCGCCGTGTTGCAGGGTCTGCTGTTGCCATTGGCGCTCCTGGCCGCGCACACGCACTCTTATGCGAAAAAAACGCGTGTTTCCGGTGCGAAACACCATGCTAGGGCGTCGAAGCCTCACCGTGTGAAGGTGGATGCAAGCAGGCATCACACAGGCGACTCTGTGGGCGACTCTGCCCAGGAGTCGGCCCACGCCAGTGGCGAGGCTGCGCGGCGCCGGACAAAGAACGGGTCGGCGAACGGGTCGGCTCACCTGCAGGCGACGCAGCCGGTGATGACCGCTCTGATCGATCCGGTGCCTCGGGGACATTTTCCTGTGCCGCCGCCGCTCAAAGGCTCGCACGATTCTCTGGTGCGGCAAAATGTTCGCTCCGATGAAGAGGGCTTGACCCGGATCCAGGACGACGCCGACCTCATCTCCATGCGCCGCGCTGGAGAGCTGGTCGCGCTGCCGACGAGTACTGCCCTGGCGGTCGATGAACGCCTTCCGACAAACCGGCGATACTGCCGCGCGTGGACGGCGCAGTTTCTTTCAGACCTCTCTCGCGTTCACTACGGAAGATTTCACCGCTCGCTCCAGGTCAACTCGGCGGTGCGGACGGTCGAGTATCAGCGCCATCTCGAATTGGTGAATGGCAACGCCGCTCCCGCCGAGGGCGAGGACGCCTCGCCACACCTGACCGGCGCGACCATCGACATCGCGAAGAAGGGACTCTCGATGGAGGAGGTCGGGTGGATGCGGGCGTATCTGGCGCCGCTCCAGGCGGCCGGAAAGATCGACGTCGAGGAGGAATTCTACCAGGCGTGCTTCCACATCATGGTTTACCGCTCTTATTGGCCGCAAGCCCGCGTCGTGGAGGCCAAAGCCAGCGGGAACGCGCACCACGCAGGCAGCGCGGCGCTGCTGGCGACTCAAGTTCGATAAATCTCGAATTTTCCAGGCGCGATCTGGCGACACCAGAGTAAAATCGCGCCATTGAAGCTGCTCGCACGAAGCATAGAGCTGCTAAACCTGATCGACAGGAGAGTTATGACTGAGACCGGTATTCCAGCTTCCGGAGACGCAGTGGTCGCGCCTACCCTAAGTCAGGGGGAACGCGTCATCGACACGTTCATTGCCCCTTCCAAGACATTCACCGACATACTGCGGAGTCAGAGCTGGTGGTTGCCGTTCCTGATCAGCGCAATCGTCAGTTATGGGTATGTATTTGCGCTTCAGAGCCGGGTCGGCTGGGACACTATTGCGGCTAATGCCATCAAGCAAGACCCCAAAGCGGTCGAGCGGATGGCGAATGCTCCGGCCGCGCAGCAAGCCCAGGTGCAAAAGATCACGACGGCGAGCCTTCAATACGGCCTGTATGCTTCGCCGATCATTATTTTGATCAGCGCGGCGGTGATCGCGCTGGTTTTGTGGGGAACGATCAATTTTCTTTTCGGCGGCCGCGCCACCTTCGGTCGCGTCTTCGCTGTGTGGTTGTACGGTTCCCTGCCGCTGCAGCTTTTGTACATTCTGGCGATTGTCACTCTGTTTGCGGGGGTGGACAAAGAAGCATTCAATATCAACAACCCAGTGGGGACCAACATCGGCTTTTATCTGCCGGCCGAGTCGCCGCAATGGATGATCAAGCTCGGAACCTCGATCGATATTTTCTGGGTGTGGTCGATGATCCTGGCTGGAATCGGGCTAGCGATTGTTGCGAAGGTGAAGAGGGCTGCGGGTCTAACCGCTGTTTTCGGCTGGTGGGTTTTGATTCTGGTCGTGAAAACCGTCTACGCGGCGGTCACAGGCTAAGGCCGCCGGGTCTCGGGGAATTTTATTCGCTCCAGCGTTTAAAGACCAGCGAACCGTTGGTACCGCCAAATCCAAAGGAATTGGATAGCGCGATCTCCATCTCCGCCTTCTGAGGCTTATTGGGGACGTAGTTCAGGTCGCATTCCGGGTCGGGATCGACCAGGTTTGAGGTTGGCGGGACGGTCTGGGTGAGCAGCGCCTGGATCACGATGCCGGCTTCGAGTCCGCCTGCGCCCCCGAGCAGATGTCCGGTCATGGATTTGGTGGAGCTGACCAGCAGCTTGTGGCTGGTGGCGTGTTCGCCGAAGAGCTTGCGCAGCGCGGCGGTTTCAAGAGCGTCGCCGAGCGGTGTCGAGGTCGCGTGGGCGTTCACGTACTGTATATCCGCAGGCTCGATTCCGGAGCTCTTCACTGCATTGCGCATCGCCCGGTAGCAGCCCTCGCCTTCGGGCGGCATTCCGGTGATGTGAAAGGCGTCCGCGCTCATGCCGTAGCCGATGACTTCGGCGAGGATTTTCGCCCCTCGCGCCTGGGCAAATTCCAGCTCTTCCAGAATGAGGATTCCGGCACCCTCGCCAACGACAAACCCGTCGCGGTCCTTGTCAAACGGGCGGCACGCGTGTTCGGGATCATCGTTGCGGGTGGAGAGCGCGCGCATAGCGGCAAATCCGCCTACACCCATCGGAGTAATCGCGGCTTCGGCGCCGCCAGCGATCATGGCCTCGGCATCGCCGCGTTGGATGAGCCGGTAGGCGTCGCCAATGGAGTGGGCACTAGTAGTGCAGGCAGTCGCCGTCGCCTCATTCGGGCCTTTGGCGCCGTACTGGATACTCACGTTGCCGGCGGCGAGGTTGACGATAGCGGCGGGAATGAAGAAAGGCGAAATCTTGCGTGGGCCGCCCTTGAGCATGTTGCTGTGTTCGCGCTCGATGACGTCGAAACCACCGATTCCGGAGCCGATGTGGACGCCGACCCGCTCTTCATTCTCCGGCGTTATCTCAAGTCCCGATTCCGCCATCGCCTCTGCCGTAGCGGCCAGGGCAAAGTGGATGAATCGCGCCATCTTCCGCGATTCCTTCTTATCGATAAACAGGAGGGGATCGAAGTTCTTGACTTCGGCTGCGAAGGTGACCGGGAAATCCGTGGTGTCAAATGCGGAGATGGGGGCCATCCCGCTCTTGCCGGCCAGCAAATTGTTCCAGACTTCGGGGGTGGTGTTGCCGACTCCGCAGATCAGCCCGATGCCGGTGACTACAACACGCCTTGACAAAGTTACTTGCCTGCCTTCGCGTGCTTCTCTATGTATTCGGTGGCGTCTTTTACGGTCTTGATCTTTTCGGCTTCTTCGTCGGGAATTTCGAGGTCGAAAGCTTCCTCGAACTGCATAACCAGCTCGACGACATCGAGCGAGTCCGCGCCGAGGTCTTCCTGAAACGATGCGCTGGGGGTCACCTCGGCCTCATCCACCTGAAGCTGCTCGACGATGATCTGCTTAACCTTCTCTTCCACTGCTGCCATGTCTTCTCCTGTCAAATAAGTGCAATCTCTGCGTAGCGGGCGACCCGCTTGCGAAAGCTAAAGCTGGATGGCGCCAGGCACGAACGTCCGGGCCCGATCGGGCAGCTTATCCCGAAATTCCAAGTCTACTGAGCACCAAACCCAGTGTAAAGGAACGCCGCGAGGAAAAGGGAATTGCGGTTCCGGATATCCCATCCAAGGCTACCAGATGGTCAGGATGCGGGAGGTGCGGATGCGCGAGGAACAAAGGCGCATCCCGTAAGACGATGGACTGTGGAAAGATATAGCCCATGCCTGTCTCGACGTCAGTTTTACTTGTAGCAGCCCTGATTTCACTGATTGCCGGAGGTCTGTTCGGCCGGTGGAGCCGCCGTGCCCAGATAGCGGTGCAGCGGGACGACCTATCTGCCTTGTCGGCCGAGAATCGGCGCTTGCAGGCCGAGGCAAGTCGAGCCGCAGCTGATGCGAAGGCGGCCGAGGCAATCGCCGTCATTGAACGTGAACGCGCCGAGCGGTTGGAGGACGAACGCAGGGAATTGACTGCTAAGAAGGACGCGGCGGAAATACTCGCTGCACAAACCCAAACTCAACTGGAAGAGGAACGAAAGCAGGCTGCGAGGCTAAAAGACGATACGGCAACCTTAACAAATCAATTTGAAGTCCTAGCCGGCCGGATTCTCAAGGACCAGTCCAAGACTTTTACTGAGCAAAACGAGGTGAACATAGGATCGATGCTCGCCCCGCTTAAGGCAGGGCTACAAGAGATCACGGCAAAGACGCAAGAATTGGAAAACAAGCGCGAAGGCGCATACAGCCAGGTCCTGACCGAAATTCAGAACGTGAAAGAGACACATGAGCGGCTTCGATTGGAGACGACCCAGTTGGTGCAGGCCCTCCGCACACCTAGAGTGCGCGGTAGCTGGGGTGAATTGCAACTAAAGCGGTGCATTGAATTTGCCGGGATGGTTGAACATGCTTCCTTCGACGTCCAGGTCTCCGTCGTGGTGGGAGAAGAGCGGTTGCGTCCGGACTGTGTGATCCATCTCCCCAATCAGCGCACCATCGTGGTCGATGCCAAAACGCCCTTTGACGCATTTCTCGACGCGATGGCTGCTCCCGACGAAACCGTCCGCGCACTGAAAATGGCGGCCCACGGAGAGCGGGTCCGTCAGCATTTGAACGACCTTTCGAGCAAGGCCTACTGGCGCCAGTTCCGTGATTCACCAGACTTCGTAGTCTGCTTTCTCTCCGCCGAGGTCTTGTTCAGCGCCGCGCTGGAGCAGGACCCGAGTCTGATCGAGCACGGTGCCAATTCGAGGGTGATCCTCGCCACTCCAACCACCCTGATCGCGCTTCTGAAGGCGGTTGCGTACGGCTGGCAACAAATGGACGTTACCCGCAACGCGATCGATATTCGCACGGCTGGGCAAGACTTGTATAACAAGCTGGCCGTGGCTCATGAACACTTTCTGAACATGGGAAAGGCGATCACCAACTCGGTGAGGCATTACAACAACCTTGTTGGCTCCGTTGAAGGGCGCGGAAGCGTCTTTTCGCTAGCAAGGAACATGGGAGCAATGGGGGTTGGCCAGATTGAGATATCGGAGTTGCCGCCGATAGAGTTAGCTACCCGGGATCTGAAGGCTGATGATTGGATACCCGGTCTACTGCCCGAATCCCCGGAAAACGAGGACTGAGCCAAACGACGCTTGATCGACGCCGCAGAACAAGCTTCTCCATCTATCTCTTCTTCGCGTGAGTGACGGCCTTTGGCGACTCGTCCGGCTTGACACCCTGGGTTTCGGTATAAGAGCCGGTGGAATGAATTCCCGCCACAGAAGCTCCGGGGATTGGTTTGGCCTGATTTACATTGAGTCCCAGCAAACGGCGCTGCAGGGAACGGCTGACGCCGGTGAGATAGGCGTCTTCGGGCTCGACCGGCTGGACGGAGGTGGGCGCCTGGGTCCTTGCCGCTTTTTCTTGGACCGCTGCTTCTGAAGGAGGGCGCTTCGAGGCGGGAACGCTATGACTTTTCGATGTTGAATCGGACTGTTGACCGATCTTGCCGACACCTGATTTCGAGATTGTCGCTGATTGTCCCGGCATGGATGCCCCCGCACATTTCTCAGCTAAGAAATCGTACCCGACTACTAAACCCTTGGATGCGTCATTGCGCGTGAAGCGTTCAGCTTTCAACGAACTTTTGTGCTACTGTGCCAGGCCTGCCACACTGCGGATTGGCGCATCCGATACCAGGTGACGTCGAGCGACTCCGGCAGGACCCGAGTCTCGCCGATGGTGGTCATAAAGTTGGTATCTCCGGTCCAGCGCGGCAGGGCGTGGAGATGGAGGTGTCCGGCGATGCCAGCTCCGGCTGCCTTGCCTAGGTTGAGCCCAAAATTCATGCCCTGCGGAGCATAAAGCTCGTTAAAGAGAGATTCCGTGTGCCGGGCGATGTCCATCATCTCGTCCGTTGCCGACGTCTCCAGCGCCGACAGAGTGCCGGCATGCCGGTAAGGAACGATCATCACGTGGCCGCTGGCATAGGGATACGCATTGAGGCAGAGGAAGTTATGTTTGGCGCGGAAGATGATGCCGGCTGCGCGTTCGGCTTCTTCCGCCGAGGTTCCATGCTCCTCGGCATACTGGACGGCGGCGATCAGGTTGCAGAAAACGCAGTGATGGTCGCCGGGCCACGCGGCGAGTTCGCGGGGAACGCCCTGCCGCTCGGCGCCGTCGGCGGCGCTGACGTAGGTGTAACGCCACGGCGTCCAGAGGTGGTCCATAGGCCCCAGTATAGTGGCTCGATTGTCGAGGAGCGCCCGGCACGCACCAAGGCACCGGATGAGTTAGGGACGGGTCCGATTTGGGAAACGGAAGGTGCTCCGTCCGAATGCTTGCCGCCGCGTTGGGGCGCTACCGGGGAGTGACCACATCCCTCATGCGAAACTGCGCGGCTGGCTGGCAGGTCGAAACGTCATCGAGCCTGACTGCGTCCGACTCCGGCGTCACGCGAGCGAAGTGATAGGCCTCGATGAAGTAGCAGGTTGAGGTCTGCTGGGCGAGGGTCGCGACCGGGAGAGACGCGGGGAGCTGAAACCGATAGATTCGCGGGTCGGCCTGTTCGTTTTGATCCGCTCGGGGAACCTGGAGCTGAAATTCCGGAGCGCGGTGCGAGAAATCGGGAATTTCCTGAAATTGCTGCATGGTCGGAGTTGCACTCGATGTCGCGCTCGATTGGGCCGCAACAGGCGCGATGCTCGCTGAGGCCAAAATCGACAGCAGCAGAAGGCAGGGAATGCGCATAAAAGCCTCCTCTTGGCGCAGATTATAAGCCCGTGAACTCTGGGTGGTACAGGTCTTCGTGCAGGCTGTTTTCGTTCACCGCGGCTGTGTTTTCCCTGCGTCTGCCCTGCCAGGAGGCCAGAAGGGAGGCCAGTAGCCTGGATAGCCACTGTTGTCATTGACACTCATTCGCAGCGGTTGCTATCCTCGAAAGAGGTCTGCGTCTGGGAATTCTTCCGTGACCTGCGAACGCCGCTAATCTATTCCCTGCCTGCCGAATGCTCCAGTTTGGAGACGAAGTAGAGCCGGTCCACTTAACCCTGGCCACTCACTCCCTCCTTCCTGGTTCACCGACGACAGAGAACAGGAACGGCAAGGCTCCCGGCGCGTCGCGATTATTGCGAAAAATTCATCGCAAGAGGCGAGAAAAATCATTGCGAACTAGGCCATGCTTAGAGATGAGCATGACCGTTAGCCGATGCGAGACGGATACGGGACCGTCAACCGAGCAATCCCGGAGCTTGCACACATGGCAAACGTCCTAAATCCTGAACAGACCGAGAGCATAACCCTGAGCACCGAAATGGATACCCTAACCCTTGATGCAGCGACGGAGCAAGCCGAGCCGTCCGCCGAATTCGCCCACAACCCCGAAGCCGAGTCGCAAGAGATTGCCGCGCTGGATTCGCTCCACGCCGTAGCCGATAGCCGCGCAGTGGAGGCGACAGAAAGTGCCGTCGCCGCGAGCCCGGTCGCCGCCGTTGTGGCGGAAGCGCCTGTCGCCGAGCCCAAGGTCTCTGAGCCTGAAGTTGCCGAGACAAAGACCGCCGAGATCAAGACGGTCGCGGCCGAAAGCGCACACACGGCTGCGGCGACCGCCGAAGAGGGTGACCCGTCGAGCAGCGATTTCGCCAGCATGGAAGACTTCGCCGCGGCGCTGGAATCCTTCGATCGCGAGCAGGCGGCCGAGGCGGCCGCGCTGGCGTTTGATGACAACATCGTGACCGGAACGGTGATCAAGCTCACCGATAAGCATGTGGTCGTCGATGTCGGACTCAAGTCCGAGGGTCTGATTCCGCTGGAGCAGGTGCTGGACCACACGGGGCAGCCGAAGCTGAAGGCGGGCGACACAGTCGAAGTGGTGGTCGAGCGGGAGGAAGCCGAAGGCGGATACCTGCTGAGCTACGAAAAGGCGCAGCGGCACCGGGTCTGGGACGTGATCGAGAAGGCGGCCAACGACAAGACCCCGATTACGGGGATCGTTCTGGGCCGGGTCAAGGGCGGAGTCACCGTCGATATCGGCATCAAGGCCTTCCTGCCGGGTTCGCAGCTGGAGGTGCGCCCGGTGCGCAACCTCGACGCCTACATCGGGCAGCCGATCGAAGTCCGGGTGATCAAGCTCAACAAGAAGCGCGGCAATGTGGTGGTCTCGCGCAAGGAAATCCTGGAAGAGCAGCAGTCGGCCAAGCGCAACCAGACGCTGGAACATCTTGAAGAGGGAACGGTCCTCACCGGGACAGTCAAGAACCTTACCGATTACGGCGCATTCGTCGATCTGGGCGGGATCGATGGCTTGCTGCACATCACCGATATGTCCTGGGGACGGCTCACCCATCCTCGCGACCTCGTAAACGTCGGCGACGAAATTCAGGTCAAGGTGCTTAAGTTCGATAAAGATAAGCAGCGGGTTTCGCTGGGCTTCAAGCAGTTGACCCCTGACCCCTGGCTCGACGCAGTCGAGCGTTATCCGGTTGGTGCGCGGGTTCGCGGCCGTGTCCTGAGTGTGACCGACTACGGCTCGTTCATCGAACTGGAGCAGGGCATCGAAGGGCTGGTTCACGTCTCGGAAATGACTTGGTCGAAGCGGATGAAGCATCCATCGAAGCTGGTCAAGCCGGGTGACGAGGTCGACACGGTTGTCATCAGCGTCAACCCCAACGATCGCCGGATTTCTCTGGGCATGAAGCAGTTACAGGAAAATCCGTGGGAGAACCTGTCGGGCCGCTATCCTGCCGGCACGATCGTCGAAGGCCGGGTGCGCAACCTCACCGACTTTGGCGCCTTCATCGAGATCGAAGACGGCATCGACGGCCTGGTCCACGTCAGCAACCTGAGTTGGACCAAGCGGGTCAAGCATCCGTCGGAAGTGCTGAAGAAAGGCGAAAAGCTTCGCGCCGTCGTGCTCGGAGTCGAGCCGGAGAACCGCCGTCTGTCGCTGGGTATCAAGCAGCTACTTCCCGATGTCTGGGAGACCTTCTTTGCGCAGCATCGCGTGGGCGACGTGGTCAAGGGCAAGGTACTGCGGACGGCGCAGTTTGGCGCATTCGTCGAGATCGCGGAAGGCGTGGAGGGTCTCTGCCATGTCTCCGAGGCAGCAGACGCCCATGGCGCGCCGGTGAAGCTCGAGGCTGGTCAGGAGCACGATTTCAAGATCATCAAAATGAACCAGGAAGAGAAGAAGGTCGGCCTGAGCCTCCGCGCCGTCGGCGAGGAAGCCAGCCGGGCTGAAGTGGAGTCTTACAAGGCCCCGGTCTCCAGCTCGACAACGACTCTTGGCGATCTGATGAACTGGAAGCGCGGATAGAGCTACTCACAAGAACCGCCACTCATGCGGTGGCGTCAGAGTGCGGGCGAGCCCCATCATTTGGTGGGGTTCGTTTTTTTTTTCGAAAGGTTTCGGCATTGGCGAATGGTGGCGAAGTCGGCAATTCCCAAGCCGCGTCGCGATGCATCGAAGTATTGAGAGGTGAACCACGATGAGTATGGATTCGACCAGAATCATTCCTAAGGTTTCGGAAATCGTTGTGGGTTTGTTTACGGATTTGAAGAACGCCAAAGATGCGATTAGCGATCTGTCGCGCGCGGGTTTCAGCGCCTCCCAGATCAATGTTGCGTATGCTTCAGCCGCTAAGGGGCATCTCGATGTTTCAAGCGCTGAGCACAGCTTCATTTGGAAGCTGAGGGATAGCTTCGAGCGAGACCTGCATCATTCCGTTACTTCTCAGGTCGCGGGCGAGACCAGCACCGGCGATGCAAGCGAAATTTCTCCCTATACCGAAGTCGATCTGCGAACGGCGCTGTCTCAGATGGGGGTCGCGCCCGATCGAATTTCGCTGCTCGAGCGCGAGATCGGCGCAGGGGTGCTCGTGCTGGTGAAGAGCGGAGGCCATTCTAAGAAGGCGGAAGAGATTCTCGAGCGCAATGAAGGGACGATCCGGACCGATTCGGCCCTGGAGGCCGCGCCTAAGAGCTAGATATCAGGGCGCTGGGAAGTGTGGAGGAGGTCCTTCGAATTCGCCGACGCGCTTTCGCGCGTCGGCTCCGCTAAAGATGACAAGTGCATGGTTACTGATGCGGCCGTTGCTTCGGGATGTGAGACGGGGGAACGGCCACCAGTGCGGCAGGCGTTTCTTCCTTGAGTTCTGGGATAGGCCAAGTCTATCGCGCCCGCCACGCACATACGGCACGCGGCTCTACTTGGCGGCGACAACCGGCTTGACTTCATCGAAATTCGGATTCTTCCAAAGTTCGCCGCGATACTCCAGGATATTGGCTGTGACCTGCGCGACATCTTGCCCGTAATACCGTTCCACGATGTGCAAGGCGAGGTCAATGCCCGAGGTCAGGCCGCCGGCAGTGGCAACCTTTCCGTGGTCAACGAATCGGGTTCCGCTCACGAAATGCACAGCTGGGTATTGTTCTTGCATGCCCGCCGCGAACAAGTGGTGCGTGGTCGCAGTCGAGCCGTCGAGCAGGCCATACTTGGCGAGCATCGAGGCGCCGGTGCAGACCGACATCGTGACGTCGGCCGTCGCCGAATTCGACAGCAACCATGCTTTCTGCGCATCGCTTCGGCCGTTTTGGGCTGGGATGACAATGATCTGCGGCTTGGGCGCAGTCTCAAAGCTATAGTTGGGAACGATCATGAGCCCGTTGGCGGCATTCACAGGCCTCAGCGAATCTGAAACAGTGTAGGTTTTGAACGGCATCATCATGTCGTCCATCCGATCTGTTTCATGCCATGGCTTCCCCCTGGCGGTGAGCATGGTGTCGCTGAACACTTCCCAAGGACCCCCGATGTCCATGACATCGGCGCCCTCCGAGATAACAAAGGCGACATTGATCGGCCCGTTCGCTGGCGGCTTCAGAGCCGTGGTCTGTGTGGTTGAGGAAGCAGCTTCCGGCGCCTTGGCGGCCCGGCTCAGACAGACAGCGTAACCCAGCGCCGTGGTCGCGGCTACAGCAATCCAGAAAAGCTTCTTTGTGCTTGTCATGGCGGTCCCCGTTTTCAACTTCGACTTGCTCATAGGAGCAGAGTACGTGCAAAATGGAATGTCTCAAAGGACATTGATCCGGCAATCTGAGACATTCTGGATTGTCATCAGGGATAATCTGCCGGGTGGATGTCATAATCCGACAATCACGTCACCGCTAATCCCGGACCGTCACAGGCTATGACACCGAAGCACATCGCCATCGTCGGGTACGACAACCTCACATCGCTCGACCTGTCTGGCCCCTTGGAGGCGTTCAGCAGCGCGTGCATTGAAGATTCGAAGGGAAATCGTCGAGCTTGCTACAAGGTAACGATCGCCGCTCTGGGTGCAAAGACATTCTGTTCCGTGTCGGGATTGCGCATGACGGCGGCGTGCCACCTGGACACGTTGCGTTACCTGGACACGCTGATCATCCCCGGAGGCAGCGGCATGCGGAACTCGGCCGCCGGCGAGAACCTGGCGAACTGGATCAGCCGGCATGAGCGTCGCATACGCCGTATTGCGTCGGTCTGCACTGGCGTTTATGGGGTGGCGCCCACCGGACTGCTGAACGGGCGCAAGGTCACGACACACTGGAAATACGCTGCCGACCTGGCTAAGCGCTATCCCGAATTGAAAGTCGATGACAAGCCCCTTTACATTCGCGACGGGAAGTTCTACACCTCGGCGGGGGTCACGGCGGGAATCGATCTCTCTCTGGCGCTCATCGAAGAGGATTTCGGCGCGCAAGTTGCCCTCTCGGTAGCACGCGAACTGGTGATGTATGTGAAACGCCCAGGAGGGCAAGAGCAGTATTCCGAACCCCTGAAATTTCAGGTCGAGTCCAGCAGCCGTTTCGCCGAGCTCTCGGCATGGATGGTGGGACACCTCGATACGGATCTTTCGGTCGAAGCGCTGGCAGAGAGAACCAATCTCTGCCCTCGTCAGTTTACGCGCCGCTTCACGACGGAATTCAAAATCACCCCGGCGGCGTTCGTTCAACGGCTACGGCTCGATGAGGCGCGAAAGAGGCTTGCCGCGGCTGCCGACTACACCGTTGAAAACATCGCCGACACCGTCGGCTTTCGCAATCCAGACAGTTTCCGGCGCGCATTTGTGCAGCAGTACGGCGTTGCTCCGACGGAGTATCGCAGCCGCTTCATTTCCGGCAAACGATCATAGGAGCACGCAGTTATCGTTCCAAAAATGACTAGATGTGATTGCGAGGGTCCCCGCTTGATAATCCCAGACGAGTGACGCGCTATTCGTCAGTTACTACTTGAATAACAACTCGGAAAGAACCGATCTTGTCTCGAATTTTTAGCACCGGGTTGCCGGCTTGTCACACCTGGCAACGGCCCACGGCCAAGTCCCACTCAAGCCAACAGATGGCTTGAATGGTGCACCCAGCAAGCTTGTTTTACTGGTGCGGCCTTTGCTTCACAACTTGCGAAGACAAGTCTCGAGCAGTGCCAAGAAGTCATTCGGAGTGGAGTGTAGTGATTGGATCGAGGCGCATGGCGCGCAGCGCCGGGATATAGCTGGCGGCGAGCGCGACTGTGGTAAGTACAAGGGTGACGCCAGCGAAGGTGGGCAGATCGGTAGGGGACACGCCGAAGAGCAGTCCGGCCATAAGATGAGAGACGATGAGCGCAGCAACCAGACCGACACCGGCGCCGGCGCCGGCCAGAGCGAGTCCTCGGCGGAGAATCATATTCAGGATATTGCCTTTTTGTGCGCCCAGTGCGAGGCGAATGGCGATCTCGCGGGTTTGTTCATGCACGACGTAGGAGATCGTCCCGTAGATTCCAAGTCCGGCGAGCAGCAAGGCGGTGGCCGCAAACAACGCAACCATTTCCATCGCGAATCGCCGCACTGAAAGCGAATCGGCGAGCACGTCATCCAAGGTCTCCGCATGGAAGACGGGAAGTTGCGGATCGATGGACTGCACCTGCTCGCGCACTTGCGCGGAGATGGCGCTGGGATCGAGCTGTCCACGAAGAAAGACGGCCAGGTCTTTGGCGCTGCGCTGGTAGACGCTGCGGTAGATCTGCGGAATTGCCGCGTCCGCCAACGATTCCGTGCGGGCATCGGCAATCACGCCGACGATCGTAGTCCAGGCTGGCTTGGCAGAGCTCAACAGCCCGCGGGTATCCAGGTGCAAACGGACGCGCTTGCCCAGCGGATCCTCGCCCTTCCCATCTTTGCCCGGCCAGTACATGCGGGCCGCGGCCTGATTGATGACCGCAACCTGGGGCGTATCCTCAAGGTCGTGGTCGTTGAAAAGGCGTCCGCGCAACAGCGGCATGCCCAACAGGTGGAAGTATTCGGGCGAAACGATGGGACTATCGATCACAGGAGCCTGATTGTCCATCGTCTCGATGCCTTCGCGGACCAGTGGCAGCCGGCCGGGATCGCTGTGGCCCAGGGGAAGAGAGGCCTCGTCGCCGATGGCCGCTTCTTCCACGCCCGGCAGAGTTCGGCTGCGGCGAAGAATCTCGCGTAGCAGGACCGATTCCTGCGTGGCGGTTTGATAGATATCCGCAGTGGGATCGTTGGGCCCAGGCAACCAGGTTTGAATGGCCATAACGCGGTCAGGATTGAAACCGGGCTGCACCTTGAACAAGTCCCAAAAACTGCGCAGCAGAAGGCCCGCGGCGACCATGAGCACCAGGGAAAGCGCCAGTTCACTGATGACCAGAGTCTGGCGGGCGCGCGAGCGGCCGACTGAACCACTGGAGCCACGTCCTTCCTGCCTGAGCGTACTGGTCAAATCAAGACGGCTCATGAGCCACGCCGGAGCAAGCCCGAAGATGGTTCCAGCTGCGACAGAGACAGCGATGGCAAACATCAGCACGCCCCAGCTGATCGATATGTCATTGAGGTGCGGCAGGCTCTCGGGAACAAGCTGCAGCAGGAACTTCTTGGCGAAGAAGAGAACCGCAAAACCGGCGATTCCGCCGAGCACAAAGAGCAGCAGACTCTCGGTCAGCAGTTGGCGGATGAGACGCGCCCTTGTCGCTCCCATCGCCTGGCGAACCGCGATCTCGCGCCCTCGCGCGTTGGCACGGGCAAGCAGGAGATTCGCGACGTTGACACAACTGATCAGCAGGACCAATCCCACCGCGCCGAACAACAGAATGAGAGATTGGCGAACGCTGCCGACCACGGTTTCGCTGAGCGGAATCAGGCGCACGGTCCATTCGGTCTGTGCCGGATACTCCGCCGGATATTGCTTTTTCAGCGATTCGACCAGCGCATCCAGGCGCCCCTGCGCGGCCTCAATCGAGAGACCGGGCTTGAGGCGCGCGATGACCACTCGACTCCGCAGACGTGAACCGCGCAGCGGGGGCGGAAACGGCACACCGGCAAAGCCGGCCCCCAACCACAGTTCCACATTCTGCTCCTCGCTGGTTGAGCCCTGATCCCGAAAACCTCGCGGCATCACGCCCACGACGTGATAATCGTCGTTGTCCAGGCGCAGAGTTTTGCCGAGAATCTGCGGGTCGGCTCCGAATTCCCTCCTCCAGAGCCCATCGCTGATCACGACCTCCAGGTTATAGCCCGGAGTGGCGTCGTGCGGATCGAATGTGCGACCTAACTGTGCGTCTGCACCGAGGACCGCGAAGTAATTCGGCGTAACTTGCTTGAAGCTGAGACGCAGGGGCTGTGCACTGCCGGTGAGGTTCACGTTTGCGCCGGTGCCGGTAATCGACGCAGACTGGAATATCCCGGAACTCTCGAGATCTCTCCACTCAGGGACGGAGATGCCGACGCCCTGTGCGCCCACGCCGGGAAGGTCGTCCTCAATGCGCACCAGCTGGTCAGGGTTTGGATATGGCAAAGGGTGCAGCAGCGTGGCGTTGATGACGCTATAGATTGCGGTCGTGGCTCCAACGCCCAGCGCCATTGTGGCGATCGCAATGAAAGAGAATCCAGGCGACCTCAGCAGCATCCGCACCGCGTACCGCAGGTCGAAGAGCAGATTCTCGATGAGGGGCAAGCTTTGCTCGGCGTGATGGTGTTCCCGTATGGCTTCGGCCGGCCCAAGCTTGAGTGCGGCCTGGCGCCGCGCCTCGGCGGATGACATACCGGCGCGCAGGTTTTCCTCTGTCTGGAATGCAAGATGTTCGGCAATCTCTTCCCGCAGGCGTTCGTCGGCACTCCGCCTTGTTGCAAAATTCGTCAGTCGCATCAGGAAGCGTCGCAGGAATCTCATACGAGATCCTCCGCCTTGACTTTGAAAAAGCCCGCAATGATCGCCGCGGTCTGCTCCCAATCGCGGGTCTCTGCCTGCAGTTGCCTGCGGCCAGCCGCTGTGAGCCGGTAGAAGCGTGCTCGGCGGTTGTTCTCCGACGCGCCCCATTGCGAAGCGATCGAGCCTTCATGCTCCAGCTTCAGCAGCAAGGGATAGAGCGTGCCCTGATTCACATCCAGCAGGTCTCCACTAATCTGCTCGATGCGCCGGGCGATACCCCAGCCATGCTGCGGCCCAAGGAGGTCCAATGTCTTGAGGACCATCAGGGCAAGCGTTCCTTGCAAGACGTCCGGCTTTTCCTTCATGAGGAGTTCCACCTTCAGGTTTCCAACAGGAATAATGGCATGCTTCCTTTAGGAAAGCAACAGGAAATTTTGACCGTTCTTTCGACGACAAATCCAGAAGAGCTGTTGGGAAACCGCCGGTTTTCGCTATGCAGCTTCTCCCAGAAGTTCGGCTACGGCTCGCGGGTTGCGGGCGATGACGGTGAGATAGGCGCGTCGGGAAGTTTGCGGCTCTGTTCCCAATCGCGCAGCGTTCCGATGGGGATGCGGTATGCCGCTGCGAAGGCTTCCTGGGTCAGGGCGAGGTGCTCGCGGAGCTTCTTCACATTCACTATGGGCGTGAGGCCGGGTGTCGCGTAGACAAGTGTCGGCGCGGCGTCGGGGTCGTCCGTGACGGCGGCTGCGATTTGGTCGTCGGTGAGGGCTTCGATGGCGGCCCAGTCTGTTGCATGAGACGAGAGTACGGTCAAGGAGCAGCTCACATGGTCGGGAGATTCGAGCCGTCCGGCATCTGGCGCAAGAGCCGTAGATACGGGCGCGCCACTTTCTGTAGCTGTCGGAGGAAAATTACGTAGATCGCCCGCCAACTCGCTGTCCCGCTGGCGGAATCATTCGCCTTCGGTCGAAGCGTCTGGGCCCCCGCGAGATAGTTTTACGTTGAGCGCAGAGGCGATGGCCGCAGACCTTTTTTCAATAAAAACTTCGTAGTTGTTGGTGCTGACTCCAAACCCCTCCTGGTCATCAATCAAATGACTCTTCAATGTCTGAGCGATCTTCTTGTTGCCTTTTGCAAAGGCTCCGATATAAGACTTTGGAGGTTTCTTGCCAATCTTGTGCTTGTTGGAATAGCCGTCGATAAGCGTTATGTTTGCAATCAGATTGGGGCTGCTCTCTGGCATACGTTCTTCCAGGTATTTTTTTGGGAAAAAATGGTGGTAGTTCCTGCTTGACGCGATCTTTAGGTTACTGTTGTCCAGGATCACGATTCCGTTCGTGTCGAACGACTTTGGCGAGTGATAAGCAAGCAGACACAGGATCGTTTTGCAGAAGGCGTTGCCAGCCCTGAAATCCGTCTCGCTGATTGTTTCGGCGCTGACTTCAAGTTCGGCCGAGGGATAGCTTGGGTGTGTTCCCTCAACGATCGCGTCCATGCGTATGAGGTCTTCGGCAAGCTTAGACTCTGTCGCCGAGCTGTATCTGTAGGCGACTCCGGCCCAATAGAAGAATTGTTCGAGGAGGGAAACGCGTTCAAGGTCCGGTTTCTTATTACCATTCTTGTGAAAGAAATAGGCCAATGGGACGAGGATTGCCGGGTATGGCAGGAGCTGGGACACGGGCACACGCAACTCAGTGCGAACAAAATCAACGGCCATAAACAGGGCCTTCTTCATTGGTTCCCAGTTTGCGATGAAAGTTGCACGCGGAATCTTGAGAATATCTCTGCTGCGGACTGCCTTCAATATGATGGCGGCCAAGCACTGCGTTATGACCGCTTCCGAAATGGTGTCGAACTTGGCCGCGGAAAGACATTCCTCGTCCTCGTCGCTCCCAGATACCAAGAGTTTGTATTTTTCCGCGAGGTCAAAGGATTGTGCTTCGTCGTAGGTCTTGGCCACAAGTATTTCAAACAGCGTTAACGACTTCCCGCCGGTATTTATTCTCGTGAATACCTCACACGCAATCTCTATCGGGTAATCCTTAATTGTGATTGACGAAAAATCATAGCTCGTAAGCTTGGTCTTGTAGTGTTCGAGCTTCTCTGCATCCACATGCGGAAGGGTTCTAAAGAACTCACCCAACGGGCGACTCAGAAGCCCGTGGACGGACTCATAACGCCTTCCGTCAACTCGATCTGTCACTATGATCTGATCGTCAGCTGAGGCGTCATAGTCAAGGTTGATGAAGATGTCTCTGTAATCAATCTCCTGTCCCTCTTTCGACAGTCGTATTCCCTTGCGGATGGCGTACAAGGAGGTGATACGCTGTTGACCGTCCAGGACGTACTGAACATAATCCCCCGGCGGCGTAGCGGGAAGTTTGTGATTGCCGAGCTCCTTGTAGCTGCGCAACTCGTCTTTGGTCCTCCAGAAGATGAAGGTGCCAATTGGGTAGCCCTTCAGGATGGAATCGATAAGCTTTGCAGATTGCTCCTTGTCCCAGACGAATTCACGCTGGAACATCGGTAGCTTAATCTGGCCTGTATCGATTTCATTGAACAGTGACTCGTATTTCTTGTTGTGATTGTCTGGCTGAAGAAGGGCGGGTTCTGAATTCTTCGATGGCTCTGGATTAACCATTGGCTTGCTCATCAGGGATTCCTCAGTTGTCGCGGCGTCGTTAGTGTAACCGAATAGGCCGGTTGGTACAGCTTCGGAGGCTTGATTCCGGCATTGTCGTCGATTCGCCTTCGTCAACCGCAGGTCCTTCGGCTGCGCGCTAAAGCGCTCCGCTCAGGATGACAAGAGTGTGGAAGGCCGAATGGCACGGCTGAAGCCGTGCCCCTTCATGATCGGATTTCGGGGATGAAGAGCCGAGGACGGGAGATTTGATCCCTCACACTCTTCCGCAAAGAGCGCGGAAGGATGGGGCATCCTCGATTGTCCTTGGGGTAGGAAAGACGACAGTGACCCACCGGCGCGCAGCGCTGGAACTGCAGGTCCCTCCACTACGCGCTGCGCGCACCGGTCGGGATGACAAAAATGAGGGAGTGCGCGGGGGTGGCAGTTTCAGGAAGGAGAAGTATAAATGCAGGTCCCTCCGCTACGCGCTGCGCGCTCCGGTCGGGATGACAAAAATGAGGGGGTGCGGGGGGGAGTGCAGTTTCAGGAAGGAGAGGTATAAATGCAGGTCCCTCCACTACGCGCGGCGCGCTCCGGTCGGGATGACAATAGTGGGGGAGTGCTCAGGATGGCAGTTTCAGGGAGCTGTATCTGGCGGCCTCCCAGCTTTCGCTTAGGTCGATCCAGGTAGGATTCGTCTGTTCGATGAGCCAGAGTTTCTTGGCGCGGTTCCAGCGCTTGATTTGTTTTTCCCTGTCGATCGCGTTGTTGATGTATTGATATTGCTCGTACCACACGAGGCGTTCGCATAGATGCTTGGCGCTAAAGCCGGGGATGCTTCGTTCGCGGTGTTCTGCTGTTCGTCAGCCGATGTTGTTAGTTACGCCGCAGTAGAGTACGCGGGTTCTGCTCGCTACGAGATAAACGTAGTAGTGGTGGTCGTATTTCATGGGAGTGGTGGGGAGAAGTATAAATGCAGGTTCCTCCACTACGCGCTGCGCGCTCCGGTCGGGATGACAAAAATGAGGGGGTGCGCGGGGAAATTCAGGAGCCTCAGCTAGGCAGGCACGCTTTCGCATGCCTGCTCCGCTCGGGATGACAAGTTTACTGGTGTGGGCGCTGCTCGGGGATGTGGGGTGGTGGGACTGTTACGAGGGCGGCTGGGGTTTCTTCTTTTAGCTCGGGGATCGGGCCTTCGAGGGCGATCTTGAGCACGTCGTCCATTTCTTCGACCCAGTGCAGCTTCATCGAGTTTTTGAGGATGTCGGGGAAGTCGGCCATGTCCTTTTCGTTTTCGGCGGGCATGATGGCCTCGAATATTCCGGCGCGGTGGGCGGCGAGGAGTTTCTCTTTGAGTCCGCCGATGGGGAGGACCTTGCCGCGGAGGGTGACTTCGCCGGTCATCGCGATGTCGCGGCGGACGGGGACCTTGGTTAGCGCGCTGGCGAGGGCGGTGGCGAGGGTGATTCCGGCGGAGGGGCCGTCTTTGGGGATCGCGCCCTCGGGGACGTGGATGTGGATGTCGATATTGCGATAGAAGTCGCGCGGCAGGCCGAGGTGCTGGGCGCGGCTGCGGATGTAGGAGAGCGCGGCCTGGGCCGACTCCTGCATGACCTCACCGAGCTGGCCGGTCAGCGTGAGCTTGCCTTTGCCGTCGAGCACCTGAACTTCGGTCGAGAGGATGCTGCCGCCGACTTCGGTCCAGGCGAGGCCGGTGACGAGACCGACTTCATTTTTCTCGTGGACGGCGGAGTCGCGGAACTTTACCACTCCGAGAAAGTCTTTGAGGTTTTCGGCGGTGATCTCTTCCTTGTGCTTGAGGCCGTTCTTGACGACGCGGCGGACGACCTTGCGGCAGACGTTGCCGATCTCGCGCTCTAGATTGCGGACACCGGCTTCGCGGGTGTAGCTGCGGATGATAGCCGCGAGACCTTCGTCGGTGAAGGTGATATTTTTCTCGCTAAGGCCGGTGGCTTCGCGCTGCTTTTTGACGAGGTATTGCTTGGCGATCTCGAGTTTTTCGATCTCGGTGTAGCCGTGCAGGCGGAGGATTTCCATGCGGTCTTGCAAGGGGCCGGGGATGGTGTGCAGGACGTTGGCGGTGGTTACGAAGAGCACGTGCGAGAGGTCGTATTCGACGTCGAGGTAGTGGTCCTGGAAGCTGGTGTTTTGCTCGGGGTCGAGGACTTCGAGAAGGGCCGAGGCTGGGTCGCCGCGGAAGTCGGAGGCCATCTTGTTGACTTCGTCGAGCATGAATACGGGATTCTTGGTGCCGGCCTTTTTCATTGACTGGATGATCTGACCGGGTAAGGCGCCGATATAAGTGCGGCGATGGCCGCGGATTTCGGCTTCGTCGCGGACTCCGCCGAGCGACATGCGGACGAACTTGCGCCCGGTCGCCTTAGAGATGGACATGCCGAGCGAGGTCTTACCGACTCCGGGAGGTCCGACGAAGCAGAGGATGGAACCTTTAGGGTTTTTGACGAGCTGGCGGACGGCGAGGAACTCGAGGATGCGCTCTTTGATTTTTTCGAGGCCGTAGTGGTCTTCGTTGAGGACTTTTTCGGCGTTATCGATGCTGCGGTTTTCTTTGGACTTCTTCTTCCACGGCACGGCGAGCAGCCAGTCGAGATAATTGCGCGAAACGGTCGACTCGGCGGACATGGGCGGCATTGCTTCGAGCTTCTTGAGCTCCTGGATTGCCTTTTCGAAGACGTCCTTGGGCATGCCGGAGGTCTCGATCTTCTTCTTCAGCTCGTCGAACTCGCTCTTTTCGCCGCGGCCGAGCTCTTTCTGGATGGCCTTGATTTTCTCGTTGAGGTAGTACTCTTTCTGGGCGCGCTCCATCTGGCGCTTGACGCGCGACTGGATGGTGCGGTCCATGTTGAGCTTTTCGATCTCGACGTCGAGGACGTCGGCGACGCGTGCGAGGCGTTCGGCGGGATCGAAGATGTCGAGGAGTTCTTGCTTTTCGGCGATTTCGAGCTGGAGGTTGGCGGCGATGGTGTCAGAGAGCTTAGCCGGCTCGTCCATGCGGACGGCAGCAATCATGGTTTCGTAGTTGAGTGACTGTTGGAGCTTGACGTACTGCTCGAAGAGCGAGGTGACCCGCTGCATGAGCTGCTCGATCTGCGGGGTCATTTCGAGCAGGCCCTTGCCGGTCTTCACAGTGGCGACGAAGAATCCGTCGGCGTCGTTCATCTCGACAGCCTTGGCGCGCTCGAGGCCCTCGACCAGCACCTTGATGTTGCCGTCGGGCATCTTCACGCTCTGCACGATGTTGCCGATGGTGCCGACGGTGTAGATGTCTCCAGCTTTGGGCTCGTCGATGCTGGCGTCATGCTGGGTGGCGAGGAATATCTTGCGATCGGCGGTGAGGGCTTCTTCGAGCGCCCGGACGCTGGACTCGCGACCCACCACAAAGGGGGTCATCATGTACGGAAAGATCACCATGTCCCGGATGGGCATCATGGGCAGCTTCCGGAGTTCGTTTCTGTCGCGGGTCTCTTTTGGGGTGGTCACGGTACTTCCTTTCGTTCTTTACATTGGATGAGCCAGGCACGCGACCGACTCATGGTCCGGTTCCAACGCAGCGATTCGATCACACCACGCAAGGCTTTTAGTCGAGAATTGCGGAGACTGGCGGTGCTCAGCGAATAACAACCAGCCGCAGAAACATGAATTGTTAAAGGCAAGTATACAGGCGGAGATGGCCGGCTCGGCACGATGTAGGCCGAACTACTTTCTTCGGGTCGAAACGTCTAATGCACAGACCAGGGCGAACCCTGCCCCAGAAAGCTAGCCTGCCTTTTCGAGCAGGGGCATGGAAAGATCGCGCTTCTGCACCATCTCGGCGGTGACTTCGAAGTCCTTGATGCGCTTGTTGCCGGGCAGATGGTACATCAGGTCGAGCATTAGCTCTTCGAGGATCATGCGCAGTCCGCGCGCTCCGACTTTGCGGTTTAAGGCTTCGACAGCGATGGCGCGAATCGCGCCTTCGCTGAAGTGGAGATGAACACTTTCGTAATCGAAGAGGCGCTGGTACTGCTTCAAGATCGCGTTGCGGGGCTTGCTGAGAATCTCAATCAGCGCGGCTTCATCGAGCTCGTCGAGAACGCCCATCACTGGGAGGCGCCCGACGAATTCAGGGATGAGGCCAAACTTGATCAGGTCCTGAGGCTCGGCCTGGCGAAGCAGCTCGGCGTCGCGTTGCGCGCGCATCGGGATTGCGCCATCGGCTGACTCTTTTTCCTTATCGGTGATCGCCTTGAAGCCGAGGGCCTTCTTGCCGACACGGCGACCGATTACTCTTTCCAGCCCGACGAACGCGCCGCCGCAGATGAAGAGGATGTTGGTGGTATCGACAGGAGTGAATTCCTGGTGCGGATGTTTACGCCCGCCTTGCGGCGGAACGTTGGCGACGGTGCCTTCGAGGATTTTCAGCAGCGCTTGCTGTACGCCTTCGCCGGAGACGTCGCGGGTGATCGATGGGTTCTCGTCCTTGCGGCCGATCTTGTCGATCTCGTCGATGTAAATGATGCCGGTCTGGGCACGGGCGACATCGCCGTCGGCGGCCTGCAGCAGCTTGAGGATGATGTTCTCGACGTCCTCGCCAACGTAGCCGGCCTCGGTGAGCGTGGTCGCATCAACAATCGCAAAGGGAACATCGAGCATCTTCGCCAGAGTGTGCGCGAGCAGTGTCTTTCCGCTGCCGGTCGGGCCGACAAGAAGTATGTTGGACTTGGAGAGCTCGACTTCGTTCCCCTTAGTCCGATTCATCTGGATGCGCTTGTAGTGGTTGTAGACGGCGACGGCGAGCTTCTTTTTGGTCTGGTCCTGGCCGATGACGTATTCATCCAGGAAAGCCTTTACTTCCTGGGGTTTTGGAAGGTGTGCGGGTGCCGCGCCGGGCTGGACGTCGCTGCGATCATCTTCGAGGATCGAGTTGCAGACGGCGACGCATTCGTCGCAGATGTATGCGCGCGGATAATCGCTTGGCGAAGAGATCAGCTTGGCAACCGCGTCCTGCGACTTATGACAGAACGAGCAGCGAAGCGTTTCATCGGAACCCGTGCGCGGTTTCATGCTGCTGACCTCTTTATTCCTCGAACAGGTGCGACCACCGAGCCTGGTGCTTAGGTCCGGGGCCGGTCAATGATCTCATCAATGATCCCATACTCTTTGGCCTGGGGAGCATTCATAATGAAATCGCGTTCCACATCTCGCTCGATGCGTTCGAGCGCTTGCCCGGTGTGCTTGGAGATGAGCTTGTTGGTAATTTCGCGAATGCGGAGAATCTCTCTCGCATGAATATCGATGTCGGTGGCCTGGCCGGATAATCCGCCCATCGATGGCTGATGAATGAGAATCCTTGAGTTGGGCAACGCGAAGCGCTTGCCCGGTGAGCCGGCGAGCAATAGAAATGCACCCATGCTGGCCGCCTGGCCGATGCAATAGGTGACGACTCCGTTGCGGATGAACTGCATCGTGTCGTAGATTGCGAGGCCTGCGGTGATCGAACCGCCTGGCGAATTGATGTAGAGCTGGATGTCTTTTTCCGGATCTTCGCCGGAGAGGAAGAGCATTTGCGCGATGATCAGGTTCGCTATCTGGTCGTCGATCGGGGTACCAAGAAAGATAATGTTGTCGCGCAGCAGACGGGAGTAAATGTCGTAGGCGCGTTCGCCCCGGCTCGTCTGCTCAACCACCATAGGTACAAGTGCCATTGCTTCCTTTGTTTCTGCGGAATGCGAATCGAACGGCTCCGCTGTATCAACCGGTTATCGTGGGCGGCAAGAAAAATTAGCCGACTTCTTGCGACAAATGAAAGTGTTTAAGAGCCAATCCGGTCGTACAGGGTGGCCCGTGTTTTTTCTCTTCGTAATTGTTCACGGATTCTAGCGAGGCTGCCATCCTCAGTCAAACGAGTGCGCAGCGTCTCCAGCGGTTCACGGCTTTGCACGGAGATAAAGCGAAGCTGATCTTCGACTTCCTGATCGGTTACTTCGGTGTGCTCGGCTTCTGCGATGCGGTCAAGCAGGATGCTGCCCTTTACCTCGGCCAATGCCGACTCGCGCTGCGCGACACGCAGACGGTCGAAGTCGAGCTTACGCATGTCGTCCGGGCTCATGCCTTGTGAGGCAAGCGCGCGAAGCCCGCGATCGAGGCGGGCGTCGACTTGCTGTTGAACGAGAGATTCGGGAACGACGAACTGGAAACGCTGGACGAGCGCATCGACCAATGCGTCTTTAGCGGAGTTTTCAAGCTGGCGGCGCTTCTCCGCGCTGGCTTGTTCGCGCAACGTTGATTTGAAGGCATCGATAGTCTCGAAGTCTCCGAGCTCTTTCGCGAATTCGTCGTTGAGTTCGGGCAGGACCTTGCGCTTGATGGCTTTGACTTCAATCTGGTAGGCGATGGTCTTACCAGCGAGCCGCTTTTCGTTGAAGTCAGCAGGATAGCTGATTTCGAACTTGAGTTCCTGGCCGGGCTTGGCTCCGCGCAGCGCCTCGTTGAAAGCGGGCAGCGTGTTCGGACCACCCACTTCGACCAGGACTCCATCGCCTTTGATTGGATCGGCCGCGGGTGTCGCTTCCGAGGTCTCTGAAGCTTCAGCGTCGGCCTCGGTCGCTTCGCCGTGAAAGTCGATCTCGGCAAAATCGCCGTCGCCGATGGCGCGATCTTCGAGGACTGGCTCCATCGTGGAGCGGGAATCGAGCACGCGCGATAATTCCGCATCGAATTCAGCATCGGTAAGGGCCGTCTCCGGCTTGGGGACGGTTACGTTCTGGTAGCCATCAATAGAGAAGTCGGGGAGTATCTCGAAGATCGCTTTGAAATGGAGCGGCTGCCCGTCGGCGAGTTTAATGTCTGTCACCTGCGGCTGCGAGACCGGCTTCAGGTCCTGCTTGTCGATCGCCGCGCGAAAGTGGGTGGGCAGAATCTCTTCCACAACATCCTGGCGAATCTGCTCAGCGAAGCGGGACCGGATCAGCGAGTCGGGCACCTTGCCGGCGCGGAAGCCGGGAATGCGGGCCATCTTCTGATAGCGCTTGGCGACTTTGCGGAACTGCTTCGAAACCTCATCCGCCGGAACGTCGATGGTGACTTCGCGGGTGCAGTCGGGGTTCAGCGCGGGCGCATGGTGATGGTGATCGTGAGCAGAGTGGTCATGCCCGGCGTGATCGTGATCGTCATGCGACGCGTGTTCGGCATCGCCCACGGTGGTGATATCGGTATTTGGATTGGTTTCGAGAGTTTCGGTTGAGCTCAACTTGTGCCTTCCAGACGCGTCCGCCCAACTTGCATGGATCCGATAGTGATTTGAACCCGACGCGAAATAAGCGCGGCGTTGGACGGCCTATTGCTTATGTTAAGGGGCTTTGGGAGGGGGGTCAAACGAGTCGCGGCTTGCTCAACGACTAGTCAACCGGTACGCGTGCGCGTTTCAGGTGAAAAGCAGGGGTTAGGATTTAGCGTTCAGGGTTTAACGCAATCGGGGCCGTCTGGCGGCCCCGATTCGGTAATGGTTCTCTACTACTTCGCTGGCGTAAAGAGCTCCAGCCGGACATGCCAGGTTACGGAATCGCCCGGCTTCAAGGTCACCATGCCGGTGTCCATGCCATGCCATTCCTTGCCGAAGGGATCGCCGAAGTTGAACTGCTCCTCGACGGCAACGAACTGCTTGGTTGGCGGTGCGTAGACCTGCACCGTCTTGATCTCAGGCGAGACGCCGACGATGCTGATACCGTAGCCGGCCGCCGGGTCGGTCAATTTCACGTCCACATTGCCATCCGTGCGCTTGAGCGTGGAGAAGTTGTCGTCCAGAAAGTCGTCATCGAGCGCCTTGCCGTCAGGCGCGTTGTAGTCGTACTTGCCGTTCTCATACGTCTTGACCGGCACGAGCTTGCCCGTGGGAAAGACGTCGTCGTAGTTGTTGACCAGCGCGAGCTTCTCGGCGGGGATGTGAATTCGCGCCTGCTTGCGGTCGCCGCTGGGGATGGCGAAGTAAGGATGCCAGCCGATGGCCATTGGTTCCGGTTCATCGCCGACGTTCTTGGCGGTGATCGTGGTGTCGATGGCGCCGCCGGTCAGCGCGGTGCTGAAGCTGATGTCCGTCTTTGAGAGCCAGTGGCCGCCGAAATCTCCAGCGTGGATGATGCCAGTCTCGGTCTGGCCGTCGGCGGTGGTTTCGGTGTTCAGCGATTCTGCCTGGCTCTTGAGGATGAGGCCGTGAATGGAATGCACTTCGGCGCCGTCTTTATGTCCTTTGAAGTTCGCGGGCAGAGTGAGCGTCTTGCCATGCCATTCGGCGGTGAGCGTCTTGCCATCCGGAGAGAGCTTGCCGCGAATGCGGTTGGGATAGGGAACCAGGAAGGCACCGCCGCCGGCGAAGCTGAGGTTTCCATCGCTGTCGTCGCCAGAGGAGAACTGATCGGGCAGGTCGAAGAAGAGCGGAATCTCGCCCTTGCCGGGAATATTCGCAGTGATCTGAAAGAGATTCATGCCGCGGCCAGGCAGGATCGTGGCGCTGAGGAACTCCGGCTTGGTCCCGTCGCCGGTTGCCTTGCGTTGAAGCTTGACGACATCGGAACCGCCGATCTTCTCGGGGGCGGCGGGTTGAGCCGCTGGGGCCGGCGTCTCGGAAGGGCTGGTAGATTTACAACCAGTAGTAAGCAGGGTCATGGCAAGTGAGGCTCCGGCAATGGTCTGGACCAAAAGGGATGAGGAAAAACGAATCGGCATGGATCAGTTCCTTTTCGAGAGGTTGAATTCGGCAGCGAGATTAAGTCTCCCCGCCGGTTGCACGCGGTTCGAGCACCCCGGTTGCGAAACCACACGATTCTACGCCTAGCGCGGATTCTGTGAGGGAGTGCATCGTCTTGGATGCCGTCTTTTGAATATCTGGATTCTTGAGTTCGTCCGGCGCAAGGCTAGAATCGGGCCATGGCCCGTACATTGAAATCAAGCGCGCAGGCCCTGGCGGAATTGAACGCGCGCATCGTCAACTGTGAACGCTGCCCACGCCTGCGGGCGTATTGCGCCGAGATTGCGCGAGTAAAGCGGCGCGCCTATCTCGATCAGCAGTATTGGGGGCGGCCTGTACCGTCGTTTGGCGATCCAATGGCGCGAGTTTTAATTCTTGGTCTTGCGCCAGGCGCTCATGGGTCAAACCGAACCGGCAGGCCGTTCACTGGCGATGGTTCGGGAAATTTTCTCTACCCGATTCTCTATGACGCCGGCTTCGCATCGCAGCCGAACTCGACCTCGCGCGACGACGGCATGACGCTGCATGACGCGCAGATCACAGCCGTAGTTCGTTGTGCGCCACCGGGCAATAAGCCCTTGCCGGAGGAGATCATCAACTGCGCGTCGTACCTCGATGAAGAGATTGCTGCGCTGCCCCGTCTTCGCGTAGTGGTTTGCCTGGGCAAGATCGCGTTTGACGGATATGTCGCGCACCTTATTCGCACCAGAGCGATCGCCCGTCGCGGCAATCTGCAGTTTGCGCACGGAGCGGAATTTGAAGTGTCGCAGGGCCGCCATCTGCTCGCGACTTATCATCCGTCACTGCAAAACACCAATACGGGCAAGCTGACCGCTGCGATGTTTCTGAAGATATTTCAGCGAGCGCGAACGCTTGCGTCGAGATCGCTGTAGAGACGTAGTTACAGTTATCGTAAGTGGACGAGACATCTCTGCAGTCTTAAAACACATCCACCTGTAAACAGGCAGATTCGGCAGGTTACTCGCCGCGGAGCGTGCACGATGCTTGTTGATGTTGTCATTTTGATTTTGGTGCTGATGCTGATCGGCGCGTTCCCTTCATGGCCCTACAGTCGCGGTTGGGGTTATTACCCGAGCGGAGGCATCGGGCTGATACTGGCGATTGTCGTTATTCTCTTGCTGCTTCACGTCTTCTAGGCCGGGCCGCCGAGAGTGGTGCCGGCCCATTTTAGGTGTTCAGGAGGGTCGAGAAAAGCGGCTCCGAATCGAAACGAGGCAGACAACATCAGCCAATTTCCCCACTTTTGTGGACGAGGGCGGAAAACTGGCAGTTTCCGATCAACCCCAAACCTCTAAACCGCATCGCAGACTCAGCGCCTAAATCCCTCGAACGAAGTGCAAGTCGAAGCATGACACGCGTTGCGCAATTTATTCTCATCTCGATCATTGGCCTGGCTCTTTTGACGTGGGTCGCGTCGGATCTGGTCGAGGCGACGGCGCGAGCGTGGTTTCAACGGGATATTGACTTGCGCGCCCGATTGGTGCTGACCGGCGCGACGCCCGCGCTGGCAGACGCCTGGGACAATCCGAAAAGTCTGCAAGGGCAGTTGGCAGAGCTGTCACGGGATGAACTGGTGATGGGCGCGGCTGCCTGCGACACGGACTTGAAAGCGCGCTCCAGCACCCCTGGCTTTCCGGTGGAATTCAGTTGTCCGGCGGTGGGCTCGCGAGTCCGCGCCGCTTCATCCAAGGGCGAGGGAGATCAGGAGTTTCGTTCCTGGAGCACCGTGGCCAGTCTTCCCACCGGACCCGTTCTGGTCAGCGCAATGCCCGTCTCCTTTCAGGGACAGGTGCTGGGGTTCGCGATTCTGGTCCATGACTTGAGCTACATCGAGCGACGGGAGAACGCTACAGAAACCTTCTTCATCGTGATCTTTTTCATTCTGGCAGTCCTTGCTTTAGGGGTAACTTTGCTTGTGGTCCGACGTGCACGCGATGACTGGAGCCTCGAGTTGCGCGGACTGCTGCGTGGAAGAGGAACGCGGCGCCGGGAATTCCAGCCGATTCTGAGCGACATGCGCGACCTGATCGGGCGAATGTCCAACGAGCGCGGAGACGGTCTCGGGCCGTGGACAGCGGAAAGCCTCAAGCAAATCCTGAACCGGAATCTGCATGGCGAGAAGATCGTAATTCTGGCCAACCGCGAACCATATGTTCACGAGCGAACGGCCGACGGCGGAATCGAAGTGCAACATCCAGCCAGCGGCCTCGTGACCGCCGTTGAACCAATCATGCGCGCCTGCTCGGGCGTCTGGGTTGCCCATGGAAGTGGCAGCGCCGATCGCGATACGGTGGACCACAACGACCACGTCCACGTGCCTCCCGACGAAGAGTCGTATCACATCCGCCGCGTCTGGCTCTCAGAGGAAGAGCTGCAGGGCTACTACTATGGTTTCTCCAATGAGGGTCTCTGGCCGCTATGCCATGTGGCGCATGCGCGCCCGATCTTCCGCGCAGACGACTGGCGTCAGTACCAGATTGTGAACCAGAAATTCGCCGACGCGGTATGCAGCGAAGTGGATTCAAAAGATCCGATCATCCTGGTGCAGGATTATCACTTCGCCCTCGCGCCGGCGATGATCCGGAAACGCCTGCCCGCCGCAACGGTGATTGCCTTCTGGCACATTCCTTGGCCGAACGACGAGCGGATGGGAATCTGTCCATGGCGCGACGAGTTGTTGAAGGGTCTGTTAGGGAGCAGCATTGTTGGCTTTCATACCCAGCTCCACTGCAACAATTTCCTGAATTCGGTGGACCGGTATCTGGAAACGCGCAGAGACCGGGAGAATAACGCGGTGGTGATGCAGGGGCATCGAACACTGGTTCGTCCTTATCCGATTTCACTCGAGTGGCCGGTCCGCTGGGTGCAAAGCGCGCCAAGTATCGAAGAGTGCCGCGCGCAGGTGTGGCGAGAGTTCGGACTGAAGCCGGATGCGCTGCTGGGTATCGGAGTCGATCGCCTGGATTACACCAAGGGCATCGAGGAGCGCCTTCTGGCCGTGGAGCAGCTGCTGGAACGGTATCCGGAGTATCGCGGCCGGTTCAGCTTCGCCCAACTGGCGGCGCCGAGCCGGACAAAAATCAAACGCTACCAGGAACTCAACGACACTGTGGAAGAACTAGCCCAACGCATCAATCAACGATTCGGAAAAAAGGACTACCGGCCCATTATCATGCTTCGGTCGCATCATGAGCCTCCGGAGGTATTCCGATTCTACCGGGCCGCGGATGTCTGCTATGTGAGCAGCCTGCACGATGGCATGAACTTGGTGGCCAAGGAATTTGTGGCTGCCCGCTCGGACTTGAAGGGCGTCCTGGTGCTGAGCGAGTTTACGGGTGCCGCGCGAGAGCTCACGGAAGCGCTGATTGTGAATCCCTACGACCTGCAGGCCAGCAGCGACGCACTCGCCGCGGCGCTTTATATGCCGGAGGACGAGCAACGGGACCGAATGAGGTCGATGCGGTCTATACTCGTCCAGTTCAATGTCTACCGCTGGGCGGGTCAGATGCTCATCGATGCGGCGCGCTTGCGCAGCCGGGAAAGAGTGGCCGGCAGGATTGCCGAACACAGCAGCGCAGTTCAGACCGTATAGGCATGAAGTATCTACTGTCCCAGAATTCTCTTCCGATATTGACGCGGCTCGCTGAGGAGCGGACCCTGTGCGGGTTCGATTTTGACGGAACGCTGTCGCCCATTGTCGACGATCCTGAAAGTGCGGGCATGCGCCTTCGAACGCGCGGACTGCTGCGGCGTCTGGCGGAGCTATATCCGTGCATTGTCGTCTCTGGACGGGCGCGAAGCGATGTTCTGGGCAAGCTGAACGGGATAAGAGTGGCACGAGTGATCGGCAACCATGGAGCGGAGACCGAGACGACACGAAAATCGCAAGGCCTGGTCGATCGATGGCTGGCCGCCCTGGAGCTTGAGCTTAGCCTGGTGCCGGGATTGTGGGTTGAAAGCAAGGGGTATTCTGTGGCCGTCCACTATCGCCACTCCGCCCAAAAAGCGGTGGCTCGGCGCAAGATTCTTGCGGCAGCTCGAAAGCTGGAGGGTGTTCATGTTTTCGGAGGGAAACTGGTCGTGAACCTGGTCCCGCGGAGCGCCCCGAACAAAGGAGACGCCCTGACGGCCGAACGGGATCGTCTGGCGTGCGCGTGGGTCTTGTATGTCGGCGACGATGAGACTGATGAGAATGCCTTCGCTCTGAAGGGGAACGTCGTTTCAGTTCGCGTCGGCCGTAAGCTGCGGTCGCATGCTAGCTACTATCTTCGCAGCCAGAACGAGATCGACGATCTTCTCGGGGCGCTGGTCCGATTGCGGGAACCTGCGCTGCCTAGGCGCACTATCGCGCCCTTTAGAACCGGAGACCGGGATCGTACCAGGCAATCTCGGAGGACTTACACCGCCGAGAATAAGAGTGACCGTCCTTAGGACGGTCACTCTCAAGTATAGATCAATGAATAAGGTCTCTTAGTTAGCCAACTTTCTAAATAATTTGAGGTAGCTGTTCTATGCAGGGTCAGCTTCCAGGCGCAATCTCGATGATTGTCAATGTGCCGTTAATCGAGAGATTAGCCAGGTTACTGGATGTTAGTGCAGTCGTCGTCATATTACCGCCGTCATCCCATTGATATCGGGTCACGTTCATGCCTGTTGGCAGTTGGACATCGAGGATTTCGGGGTTAACATACAGGCTTTGCCCCGTGGCGGGGTCATAGCAAGGCTCGCCGAGCCACAAGGCCAGGTAGAAGGTTCCGTTACGCTTTTGAAACAGTATATGGTGAAGATTACTGTCGCCACCCCCGATACCGTAGGTCAGCGACCCCTCATTGAAAATCGGTCCTGGATCGGAGAGCAGGTTTAGCAGGTTGGCGAGCGCGTAGTAGTCCGGCTTTGGATTCCAGTTGGCGTCAATAAGTCCATAGTCTCCTCCAAGGTCGGAAACGAGCTCGTAGAGGTAGGTCCGCTGCGCACCGTGCGCCCAGTTATACAAAACCAAACGGGGAAGATAGGTAGCCGCTACCCACTTGGGGACATAGTAAGCCAAAGACTGCTCGTTGGTGTAGCCGGTCTCGGTGGTCACCCAGGGTAGACCGGGTGAATCAATATTCAGCAAGTCCAACTGCCAGGGCATGCTGCCGTAGAGATTGTCCTCCGCATCGCGTGCGCCCCACCCTGGGGTTTCAGGATTCTGTCCGCCGGGGTAGTTATGTAGGTTGCCGTAATCGAAATACTCACTTACATTGCCCAACTCAGAAAACGATTGCTGATACACCAGAGCTGGCCCATACACCGGGAAGCTGTTCGGCTTGCCGCGAACGGCGCTGGAAAGCGCAGACATCTCGCCGAGTAACTGGCTTAACCAGTTCGAGTCGCCTTGGTCATCCATCTCGTTCGCGTTCTCATAGCCCTCGAAGCACTGATTCATGAGAGTAGGAAAGGACTGCCACAGCTCCGGAGACTGACCGATGGAAGCTGTGAAGATGCTCTTGATGCCCAGTTCGCCCAGAGCATTGTGATTGGCAAAAAAGGCAGCCGATTTTGAATCGTTCAGGCCCTCGCGAAGGTGCCGGACGCCGAGAGTCATTAGCGCACTCTTCACTTTCGGATAATTGCTATAGACTGAGCCGATATCGCTCATATGAACATTTACGCCGATGGAATTGACGAACCCGTCCGCCCGGCTGGCCTTGTGGGTCGTCGTCTGCACGGCAGAGGTTTGGGTCTGCTCCGCAGAGGTTTGGGCCGTAGCAGCCACGTTGTTGCAGGTACATCCCACGATGATAGCTAAAGCTGCCTGTAGATAACGTTTCACGAATGACTCCCTATAACTTACTCGCCGCGCACTGCTATCCGATAACGATACCGGCGAGGTTGGCTCCCCAATTACCAAGAGAAGACTGAACAAACACGGCTACTCTCTTAGCGCTTCTTGGCTGTTTTTATAAACAAGGCGAAGTATTGCTTGGGGTCAAAGGGAGGGATCGGCTGGAAGCGTCGTGGGACCGGACGGGAAATACACTACCGCCATCTTCTAGTTACTGTGCTTCAGTCCACTAGGCGCAGATATTTGAACAAAACTGCAGACCTCTGGGTAGATAAAGCAGCAGTCAGTCTTTTTTGATGTCTGTAATTAAGACTAAATTGAATGTGCAAAGAGTCAAGCAAAAAGATGCTGATTTTTGGTTTTTCCGACACTTTCGTAACGCGGCTAAAAGAACCGGCAGTGTCTCAGCTTGCAGCCGGCCAATTATCCTCTCAAACTCCCAACTGATCGCCAGAAATACTCCCGGAGTGGCGTTGGCTTCGTAACCAGCTCGCTCCTCTCTCCACGCTACGCTCGTGGGAGACGTCCTGATTTTCTTCAAAATAGGACACACCACCTACTCGTGATGTGGATGACTTTCGTTATCGGCCGCATATTCTCTCGGAATGAGTGGCAAGTTATACTTCCAGGGAATTCAGTTTGACGGCGAAATCTCGAGAATCGTCAACTTGCCGTTAATCGATAGATTGGCCAGGTTATTAGATGTTAGTGCGGTTGTGGTCACATTACCGCCTTCATCCCATTGATATCGGGTCACCTGCATACCTGTTGGTAGTTCCACATCAAGGACCTCGGGCTTGACGTAGACGCTTTGACCGGTCTTGCCGTCATAACAGCTCTCTCCGAGCCACAAGGCCAGATAAAACGTCCCGTTACGCTTCTGAAACAGAATTTGCTCAAGATTACTGTCGCCGCCCCCGATGCCGTACTTTAGGTATCCGGTATGGAAGGTAGGTCCCGGATCGGAGAGCAGGTTCAGCAGATTGGCAAGCGCGTAGAAGTCCGACTTGGGTTTCCAGTTGGCGTCAATAAGTCCGTAATCTGTTCCCAGGTCGGAAACGAGTTCGTAGATAAAGGTCCGCTGCGCGCCCCACTGCCAGTTATGCAGAACCAAACGGGGAAGATAGGTGGCCGCCACCCAATGCGGGACATAGGAATTGAGGGACTTCTCGTTGGTATATCCGGTCTCCGTGGTCACCCAGGGTAGGCCAGGGGAATCAATCGCCAGCAAGTCCAACTGCCAAGGCATGCTGCCATAAAGATTGCCCTCGGCATCGCGGCCGCCCCACCCTGGCGTTTCAGGATTGTGCCCGCCTGGGTAGTTATGCAAGTTGCCGTAATCGAAGTACTCACTTACATCGCCCAGCTCAGAAAACGATTGCGCAAACACCAGGGCTGGACCATATACCGGAAAGCTGTTCGACTTGCCGCGCACGGCGCTGGATAGCGCAGGCATCTCGCCCAGTAGCCCGCTCAACCAGGTCGGGTTGTTTTGGTCATCCACCTCACTGGGGTTCTCATAGCCCTCGAAGCACTGATTCATGAGCAAAGGATAGGACTGCCAAAGTTCCGGAGACTGACCGAGGTAGGCCGTGAAAATGGTCTTGATGCCCAGTGCGCCGAGGGCATTGTGATTGACATAGAAGGCCGCTGATGTGGAATTAACCAGGCCCTCGCGAAGGTGACGAACGCCCAGAGTGATTAGCGCGCTATTTACCTTTGGGTAATCGCTATAGACTGAGCCAATATCGCCCATATGAACATTAACGCCGATCGTATCGACGAATGCGTCCGCCGAACTGGCTCGCACCGATTGCGTCTGCACGGCAGCAATTTGTGCCGCAGCAGCCAGGTTGTTGCAGGTGCTTCCCACGATGACAGCTAAAACTGCCTGTAGAAAACGTTTCACAAGCGACTCCCCCATAATTAACTCGCCGCGCAGCGTTATTATTGGTAACGTTACCGGCGAGGCTGACTCCAGTAACTACTAAGAGAAGACCGAGCAAACACGGTAATCTCCCAGCGCCTATTAGATATTTCGGTAAGCAAGGCTAGACGCCGGATTGGCGTCAAGAGGAAGGGTCGGCTGGAAGCGTCTTGGGACCGGGCGGAAAGATAACTACCGCCATTTTATAATTACGTGCTTCAGTCCACTAGACACAGAATTCAACGAAACTGCAGACATCAGGGTAAAGTAAAGCAGGGGTCAGTCTTTTTAGTATCTGCAGTTAAGACTAAATCGAATTTGCAGAGTGTCAAGCAAAAAGATGCTGATTCGTAGTTTCTTGCCGGGTACCGTAGCTGAAAAAATCGTTCGAGATGCTGCTGATCAAACTAGACGTGGTTTGACCTAGAGATCTTGACAGCCGTGGGGCACAGTCGACGATGGAACGTAGAAGTCTTTTGCGATGTGAATGGCGCACAAACGGAGGACGGATCAATGCCGGTTTATGCAAACCATGATTCTTCTGGAGCGGGAGACCGGGATCGAACCGGCGACATTCAGCTTGGGAAGCTGACGTTCTGCCACTGAACTACTCCCGCTCGCGTCTAGAGCAGAATTACCGTTACTGTAATGCAAAACGCCCCACTCCGCAGGCTTCTTCCCCGGGGAGAAGCCTACTGGGACGCTCTCCGGCACAAGACACCAACTGTACTTATGCTCTAGAGCGCCAAATGCGATTGTAGTGGGATTGCTCTTTACTGACAACCGCCCGGCCCGTTGTGATCAGTGAACCCGGCGCAGTCATTTCAACCATATCTGGAAGTGGCCTCTCAGTGAGGAAAGACCACCTCAACATCGTCTAGCGGAGTCTCAGTGAGTGCCCTCATTCGTCGCGGCCGGGTAGTAGCCCGCCTTCGCGGTGATGTCATAACCGGGGCGTCCGGGCATAGTGACTTCGATGCTGCGGAACCTGCTGTCCAGCGCCTTTGCCTGGCTGACGTGGTATTCGAGGGTGTATTGGGTTCGAACCTCGTTGGCGATCTTGGAGAAGCTCAGCTCCATCCCGTCGGTATGGAATTCCGCGTCGAGCGATCCGCCTGTTGCCACCGTGTATCTGGGCAAGACATTGTTGGCCGGCAGCAGCGGCAACTTGATCCGGTCGAGGTAACCATAACCCCAGGTGGCTGAATCGCCGACCAGCGTTGCGTAGACGCTGATGTTGTTGGTCTGGAGAAATTGGACCACTTGTTTCACCGTCGCCTTGCTGCCCGACTCCTTGCCGTCGCTGATGACGTAAATGATCCGCCGCCGGCCTCTGGGGCGTTGGGCGAGGTCTTTGGCCGCGTACAGGATCGCGTCATTCAACGTGTGGACCTCTTTTGGCGGGGTGATGAAGCCGTCGATTCCCGCAGCGGCGCCTCGATCCAGGTTCGGATCGACATCCTTTCCGTTGATGGTTGGACCAGTCGCCATTGGGCCACCGAGGACCGGAACACCCATCTCGCGGCCGGGACGCTTCGCCGCCTCGAGTGCGGCGGAAAGACGGTTGCCCTGCGCGGCGGTAAAGTCGGTGATCTTCTTGGGACCATTGTTGTAGGTGTAAACGGCCACTTCGTCGTAGGGCGTGAACGCTCCCGTGACCGCGGTCAACGACTGGTTGACCTTCTGCATCGTGCCGGCCGAGACGCTCTGGTCGATGATGAATGCGACCGACAACGGTACCGAGTCGGTGCTGAAGTAGGTGATTCTCTGCCGTTCCTTGTTCTCGTAGACTCGAAAGTCGCGATAAGTCAGCCCAGGAATGAGCTTGCCCTTGGAATCCCTAACCGTCACTGGAACTTGAACAATGTTGACGCCAGCGGGCGGCAATATGTACGGACTGGAACCCTTAGTCCCAATCTCCGGCGCTTCCTGCTGGGGTTGATCGTCGTTCGGTACCGATGGCGGCGGCGTGGTGCTCGGCGGAGTCGCCGCTTGCGGCTGATCGGGAGTGGCGTCGGGCGCGGTCGCCTTGCCAGGCGTGACTTCGTCTTTCAGGTCCGTTAGCCCCTGAGAGGCCTGCGGCACCGGAGCGTCGGGCACGGGTTGTTGCGTTTGTTGTTGACCCGACATCGCAAACGCGAGAACGAGCGCCATAGCACCTTGCATTACGGAAAACCCCCAAATCGGCCAACCGTTCCGGCAAAACCAAAACCGGGGAGCGCGACTCTTTCTCGACCATTACCAGCCTGCTCTTACTAGACTCCCTTTTCTCGAAAAAGGCGTCGTGAAGATAGATGCGATTCGCAAGAAAGTCGGTAAGAACTATCTGTCAGACTACCAGATGAAGGTCGATTGCGGCGGTCTCCGCCCGCTCAGGCTTAACTGCCGTACACTGATGGTGTCGTTCTGATAGTGTTTCTCGTCTAACCGAATATGCGATTACGCGCTACCACTCTAGCCGTGCTTTTTACCTGCGCCGGAATCTTCGCGCTGGACGCCGGCCAGGCACTGGCGCAAGCCGCACCTTCGCCCGACGCCCCTCCGGTCAGCACCGCCCCCGACACCACCCAGCAGGACGAGCAGCTTCCCACGACAACCCTCAAAGTCAATGTCAACCTGGTCAGCAACTATTTTTCGGTGCGCGACAAGCACAACGGCCTCGTTTCGACCCTCACCAAACAAGACTGCACCATCCTCGAAGACAAGGTACCCCAAACCATCAAGAACTGGGGCGCCGAAACCGATCAGCCCCTGACCCTGGGTATTCTGCTTGACACTAGCGGCAGCCAGCAAAACGTTCTCCCCCTCGAGCAGGAGACAGGCGGAGCATTTCTGAAGCGCGTGCTGCGCTCGAAAGACGAGGCTTTCCTGGTTTCATTCGATGTTGACGTGGATTTGCTCCAGGACTTCACCAATAGCGCCAGCCAGCTTTCGCGGGCCATGAACAAAGCCGAGATCAACACCGCCGGCGGCAACGGCGCTGGCGGTGTTCCAGGTATCGGCCAGGGCCCGGTGCCGGTCAGCGGCACGCCCAAAGGCACGTTGCTTTACGACGCCGTCGTCCTCGCCTCCAAAGACAAAATGAGCACCGAGAACGAGCGCAAGGCAATGATCCTGCTCACCGACGGCGGCGACCAGGGCAGCCACTATAAGCTGCAAGATGCGATCGCCGCGGCGCAGAAGGCAAATTCGATCATCTACGTTTTGCTCATCGCCGACCGCGGCTTCTACGGCGGTATGAGCTTTGGCTACAACGGCCCTATGGAGATGAAACGCCTCGCCGAGCAGACCGGCGGCCGCATGATCGACGTCGGCAACAACGGGCCGAAGATGGAAGCCGCGTTCACGCAGATTGAGGACGAACTCCGCACCCAGTACGTGGCCAGCTATACGCCGACCAACACCAAGCTCGACGGCAGCTACCGGAAGCTCGACATCGAGTGCAAAGGCGACGGACTGAAGGTGCAGTCGCGCAAGGGCTACTACGCGATCGCGCCCGCAGAGTAGCCGGCCCGCTCCCAAGCCGTGGATGTCGAGCTAACTCTCCCAAAGGGCTAAAACTGTATATCAGCAACGAGATCAGCCGCGAGCTGCGCCTTCACCAGCCTCGTCCTGCCCGTCGAGAAAATCCCACCAGCAGTCGGCAATCGTCGCACCCAGGTCATTGGCGATGCGAGTGGCGGCGTCCTCGATCTGGCGCATCAGGCCGGTAAGATAATCCCGCGAGCCGGAGATCGCAACCACCCCAATTGTGGCGCTCCGCCAGGTGACCGCTTCGTCCAGCTCGGCGATGGAGATGTTGAAGCCGTGGCCCAGCTTTTCTTTCAGGCTGCGCACCACCTGCCGCCGGTCTTTCAGCGATTGTGCATGTTCAATCTGGAGTTCGATCGTAAGAGCAGCGATGGGCATAGTCGCGTCTTTTTCTTGCAGATTGGGTCTAATATTTTGTTCCGAGGTCGATTTTATGACTTTCACGTCTACAAAACTGCGCCGCAGCTTCATCGCGCTTGCGTTGCTGTTGCCTTCCTTTGCCGTTGCCTCCGATGCACCACCCGCGACGCCCTCCGATTGGATTCCGGCTGGCGTCGAGCAGCTCGGCCGCACTGCCGCCTTCCATACCGACTTCACCTTTGACCGGACGATGCTGCAGATGGCCAGCGGCCTCATCGATGGCGGAGATGCCGACACACGCAACGCGATCGCTAAGCTCAACGGCGTAACCGTCCATCTCTACCGCTATGCCCAGCCCGGGATGTACGACGTGAGGCAGTTGGACGCCATCCGCCAACAGTACAAAGCTGCGGGATGGAAGCACCTGGTGAGCACCCAGAGTCATACCCCACCGCCCACCGCACCCGGCCCCTATGCCGTCGGCGCCGAGGGACATACTGACCTCTTCATCAAATTCCAGGGCACCGACGTAACCGGAATGGTCGTAATGCAAGCCAGCCCGCGCAATCTGAACGTCGTAGCGCTGACCGGCGACCTCAGCCCGCTCGACCTGCTCCACCTTCGCGGACACTTCGGCATTCCCAAATTCGCCGGGGATGGATTTGCTCCGGCGGACAACTAGTGTGGTGAGTCTTTAGTTCATCACACAATGCTTGTCATCCTGAGCGACCCTGAACGGAGTGAAGGGGAGTCGAAGGATCTGCAGTGTCCCGAATCTCCGCCTTCGGACAAGATTGCGAAGAAGAGTCTATACTCACGTATAGACACCGCAGGAGGCCAACCAATGCCCGAAACCCGCTCAGTCAAATTATTCAAGAACGGAAGCAGTCAGGCAGTCCGCCTCCCCGCCGAATTCCGCTTCGAGGGTGATGAAGTCTACGCCACCCGCGACGAGATCACCGGCGATGTTGTGCTCTCGAAGAACCCGGGCAAGAAGATCTGGGAGGATTTCTTCGCCCTGCTCCAGACCATCGATGTCCCGAAGGACTTCATGGCCGAGAGGCCAATGAACCAAATCCCATCCCGCCCCGGAGTTTTTGACGATCTGATCGAAGAAGCCAAGCCTAAGAGGAAAAGGGCCTGATGCTTCTCTACATGCTCGATACCGATATTGTCAGCTACATCGTCAAGGAAAAGCCCCACAAGGCCAAGGCCCGGATGCAGGCACTTCTGCCATCGGCGCTCTGCGTCTCCGTAGTCACACGCGCCGAGCTGATCTACGGCCTCAAACAACTCCCGCCCAACCACCGCACGCAATTCGCCGTCCGCGAATTCCTCAAGATTGTCCAAACGCTGCCCTGGGACGTGGAAGCCTCCAACTGGTACGCCGATATCCGCCACGAGCTCACCACCACAGGAAAGCTAATCGGCGAACTGGACATGATGATCGCCGCCCACGCCATCTCCCAGGACGCGGTGCTCGTGACCAACAACCTCCGCCACTACCAGCGAATCAAAGCTCCGTTGATGCTTGAGAACTGGATGTAGAGCAACGGTTCGGCGACCTCAACAAAACCGGATGCCCCACGTTCGCGTCGGGGCCCCCGCGAGCGGTCTGTGCTCGCTGGGGTGAGCATAGCTAACCTGGGTCTTTGGCCCTGAACGACTCCTTCCAATAGCGCCGAGAACCAACCCGAATACCGCTCCACGGCCGTGACGCCGCGTCGAACTACACGCTCCGGCTCGCTCACTTGATCGTTGACGAACGCGAATAGCTCAGCGATGATTATCGGCGTTGATTTCTGAAGCGTAGAGGGTGGTCGCAGAGTCGTGACAAAGCGGTCAGGAGAATCAGCGGTGGGAAGCGCGGTTGCGGGAGGCGCCATTGGCCTCTTGGTGGGCATTGCCGCCGGCCTTTCCAGCGCTCCCGTAATCGCGGTTGTTGTGGGAGCGATCAGCGCCGGACTTCTAATTCTGCTCGGGTTGAAGAAGGGCGATCCCGCGACCGAATCGGCCGGGGACGAGCATGCGCGCGACCCCTCCGTGGCGCGGATTGCCGCGTTTGGAATCGTCTGCACTCTAGGACTGCTTCTGGGTGTGCTGGCGCGTGCTCATGACATGCTGTCTCCCTCGATAACCAAGTCGGTGCAGACCTGGAAGGATGCCGGATATCCGGAACAGCAGGCGCGCGAGATCGTCGTTTATCTAAGGGCCGGTCTCAGCAAGGGTAAGGAAGGCGAGTTGGTGGCCAATCGGCCGTCGTTGGCGGGAGCGCAGTCGACCTTCCTGGCAGCCGCCGCGAGCGATTCGGTATGTCGCTTCTTCGACCGTAATAACTATAAGACTACGGACGACATGCTGGATGCGATGAAGCAGCAGGGCGGGGCGTTGGAGAAATTCGCAACATCGCTGGAACCGATTAGCGGGGCGCAACGCGATGACGTGATCAACGCGGCCGGGGGCGTGATATGCGGACCCTGATTCTCGTGCTGCTCTCGGGATGGGCTTGTTATGCTGTCGCGCAGACTCCGGAGGCGATGCTGGAAAAAGCGCAGCGGGCGACGTTCCGCATCGATGCGGGCGAATGTATCGGAAAGGGTCGCAGCGCGACCGGCTTTCTGTGGAGCGACGGCAGAACCGTGGTGACGGCCTTGCACGCAGTCGCGGGATGCGGAAAGGTGAGCGTCTACTCGGAAACCTTGGGGAAAAACTTCCCGGCTACGCTGGTCCATTGCCTCAATGGGGCGGACTTGGCGATGTTACAACTGGCGGATCCGATCGCAAACGCGCAGCCGTTGACGGTCGGCACGCAGAAGCTGGTGGCACATGACGAGCTGACGTTATTAGGGTATCCATTGACGATCAACAAAATGGAAAGCACTGAGCTGAAAGTGAGGTTCGGCGGCACGCAATTAGGGGAAATAACCCCGCCGGAGGTGCTCAAGGACTTGAAGATTCGAGAATCGCCAAGCACCACGCTGGAGATCACATCCGTAGAGGGCTTTCTTGCTCCGGGTATGAGCGGCGCTCCGATCATGGACAAAGAGGGCAGGGTGGTCTCAATCGGAGACGGTGGTGTGAACAGCGGCACGGTGGGCATGGCCTGGGGTGTTCCGGCCGCAAATCTTGCCGCGCTTAAAGACTCAGGCGAGAAACCTAGCCCCAAAGCCGGAGATCCAAATCTTTTTGCGGCGGAGACGGAGGTGGACCCGACAGGACCTGCCATTAGCTGCGGAGCGGGATCCTTCGTCAAGATGAGGACGATGCAATACAGTGAAATCCTGCGCTCGACCGATGATGCCGCTGGGCTGGCGAAGGTATTAACTTTCTTTGCCTTTCTGGGTATCGATCCGTCGGATCTGAGCTATGACATTTACCAGGATGGAACCTCCGGGGCGGCGATTGCTATTCCGGAAGGAAGGACATTACAGGCTGGCTCCGTAGGCTGCAGGGTGGACGTGCTGCCGAATCTCGCCATGTTCATACAGATGGTGCCGTTGAGCACGCCCACGGATATGTACCCGGTGTCGCTCACCTTCGAGCGAACGTTCGCGCCAATGCCACAATGGCAGCCCGATCCGAGCTTTACCTATGTTCAGGCGCGGCATCGGGCAGACGGGTTGGCGGTTGACCGAAAAGTGCTCCTTCATGTCGCCTGGAACAGCTTTAGTGGCCAATTCACCTGGGACCAGGGCGCAGTCTATGAAACCCTGGCCGTCAAAGGAAATTGGTTCGTCGGAACTGTTGCTATGGATCGGGTGTACCGGCTCGCAACGGAACAGTTCGCTCAGTTATGTACTCGTCAGCCTGGCGCCAACGGCTGCGATCAGCTCCGGCAACAAATGCGTGTCATGCTTCAGGCGGTGATTGCGGCCCACCTGACAACATTTCCGAATAACTGATCTGTTAACTACTTGATTCAGACCTTTACCGGCATTGGCTTGCGGCCGGGGCCCCAGCTTCGGAAACACTCACGCAGTTGCGCTTTCGGCTTTCCCAATTTGGGAAGCAAAGAATTCTGCGAGACGATTTCTGCTGCGAATCCTTGACACAGGAATAAACTAAAACCTACTCCAACCAAACAAAATTACTAGATTTCAAAGCCGTGTCCGGCAAGCTCGTTGTGACGCTAGTGCGTTGACGCTGTAACCGCAACATTATAGAGATTTTGGGAGGAGTGGTTATTAAGAATCAATACCTTAGCTTGTATCCCCCAACCTAACTCGATTGGATTGAAGATAATACCGGAAAAGTACGGGGGAGGGGGGGTACCTAGCCGCTAACCGTCTCTCGAACGTGCGATCCGTAGAACGAATAGATCGCGATCGCCACATACGCCACCAACGGCACAATGTAGGCCAGCGCCATGCTGTGGAAGTGAACGGTGATCAGTCCCATGAGCATCGGTAGTGCCGCTCCGCCGATGATGGACATGATGATTACGGAGCCGCCGATCTTCGTATTCGGCCCAAGGTTCTTGATGCCCAGCGCGAAGATCGTCGGGAACATCAGCGACATGAAGAAGCTGGTAGCGAAGGCGGCCCAGAGCCCCATCCAGCCAGGATGAAAGACCGTCACCGACATAAGGCAGACATTGATCACCGCGTAGACGCCCATCAACACGTTGGGCCGAACGTACTTCATCAGCGCCGCCGAGCTGAACCGCCCGATGCCGAAGGCGGCCAGAGTGCCGGTCAGCAAGTAGCCCGCCAGGCGCTCCGGCTCGTGAGTGTAGTCCTGAACGTAGGTGATGAAGTAACTCCAGGTCCCAACCTGCGCGCCGACATAAAGAAATTGCGCGATGACGCCGAAGACGAAGTGCCTCTGCTGAAGCAAATGCCGAAAGCTGCTATCTTCCGGATGACCAGCATGTTCGTGCTCGCTCTTAATGTCAGGGAACCTGGTGCGGAGTATCAGGATCGCCCAGATGAAGGTGATCACACTGAGCGCGATGTAAGGCCCTTTGACCCGCAGCGTCTCCTGCTGCAGATAGGCCTTGTAGGTATTGGCTGCTTGCATCGCCGACACCTGCGCCGGAGTCAGGCTGATGCCGGAAAAGATGAACTTGGTCCCAACCAGCGCAGCGGTGATCGATCCCAGCGGATTGAAGGCCTGAGAGAAGTTCAGCCGCCGCTCCGAGGAGCGCGGATCGCCGAGCTGAGCGATGAACGGATTCGAAGCGGTCTCAAGGAACGCCAGTCCACTGGCGATCACAAAGAGCGCGCCAAGAAAGAACGGATAGCTCTGCGCCAGCGCCGCCGGCCAGAAGAGCAGCGTCCCGGTGCTGAAGAGCAACAGTCCGACGACGATGCCGGCCTTGTAGCCAGCCCGCTTCATCATGAACGCCGCCGGCATCGCGAGCAGGAAGTAGCCCATGTAAAACGCCGACTGCACCAGCACTGCCTGGAAGCGCGAGAGCTCGAACGATTTCATGAACTGCGGAATGAGCACGTCGTTCATGTTGTTCGGGATCGCCCAGAGGTAAAAGAGCGCGGTCACCAGGAAGAAGGGCAAAAGGTTTCCAGGCGGAAGCATCGCTGGCTTCGCGCCGTCATCGTGCGCTACCTTATATCCGTTGGTTGCCGCCGCGTTGGGTGAAACGTAGATCTGTGCCATCAGCGCTGTTGCCCCTGTAATGGAAACTCCGTGCGACGAGATCTCTTCTATCCGACCTGAATCATAATCTTCGGCATTCCCTTCCGGAAGCGAGCTTGCCGACGCTCGATAGTTGGGCGCTTGATTTCTGAACGAGGCGAAGGCCGCGACTGATCGCGAGGTTCTGTGCTCGCTTCAGGATCGCTTCGCTCGGTTCATTCGTGGTCAAGGCCTCGACGGTGACCTGATTGACGATCTCCGCCAGTTTAGGCAGGTCTTCGCAGAAGGGGAGTGTTCGTGCCTCAGCGCTGAGCTGTTCGAGTTGTGCGTAAATCGGCACACGCTTGATGACGTCAGCGTCGTTCCAGGTGGAGAGACGGACTCCGACGGCTCCGTGAAGCGTAGTCAGCTTGTCGCTCGCGGAACTGGCAATGTGACGCAGGAGTTCGTAGCTGGCCTCCTTCGCATGGCTACCTGTGCCGATTGCGATCACCCAGTAGTTGCTGAGTGTAGCGGTTTGGCTAGGTTGGCCTCCTGGAATAGGCGCCAATCCGATCGTGCCCTTCAGCGGAGAGTCGATGCTGCTGCAGCGGGCGGCAAAGCCGAACCAGTTGACCATCATCGCAATCTGACCGGAGAGGAAGACGTCTCCGGAGGAGATGGAGTCGATCTGGTTGCTTCCTGGATAGGAAGCCTGCGTATCGTTGATGATGCCTCGATAGTAGTCGAGTGCTTCGACCACGATCGGATGGTTCAACGTAGGCAAGCCATCGGCGGTGTAGAGTTCGCCGTCTCGGCTCCAGACTTGCAGGACTAGATCGTAGAGGGTGTTGTGTCCGTCGGGATAGGCGGCGAAGAGGGTTCCGTGGAGCGATTGCGAGGTACGAGTGAAGAAGCGCGCGGTTTCGTGGAACTCTTCCCATGTGATTGGAGGCTTGAGTTCGCGTCCGAATTGGATGGCAAAGGCCTTCTGTTCTTGGGGATTTTCGAAGAGGTCTTTGCGGTAGATGAGGCACTCGGGGCCGTCGTGCCATGGGATGCAGTAGAAGTCGTCTCCGTAGCAGAGTGGATCGAGCAAGCTGGCTGGCCATCCCTCCGGCCAGTCGGGGAGCGGGTTTGACTGCATCCAGGGAGTGAGGTTTTCGATCGCCGCGGTGTTGATTGCTGAGCCGATCCAGTCGGTCGGGAAGATGGCGAGGTCCCAGGCGCCGGCGCGAAGGCCGTGGGTGCCGAGGACTGCATCCTCGAGGCTGGCCAAGTCGAAAGCGACGACCTCGATCTCGACGTCGGGATGGAGTTTTCGATAGGCGGCGATCTGGGCGGCGAGTGCCGATTGGAAATCTGCGAAGGAACGAATTGCGATGCGCAGCGGCTTCATCCGTACCGCTACAGTAAACGATTAGGAAACTGGTAGACAAAGCGTTCATCCCCGTTCAAGCCAACGGATGGCTTGGGCACCTCGTTTTGACGACCCTCCGCAGCTGAAGCCGCTTATTTCGGGACGGCCTGAACGCCCGGGTACCCCCCCACTCTGTAGACAACCCGTGTGTTTTCTTCGGTTTAAGTTAGTTAGAGTCCGACCGGCCAAGAAGCTGCCAGCTATGAAGCGGTCAGCTAACAAAGCGGTGGGCGGATCTCCTTTTAGGCCGGAACGATTCTTGGGCATGACAAAGGGCGGCTTTCGCCGCCCGACATTGGTCTTTTGATCTCTATTTCTATTCTATCAAGTTGGATGCTTTCACTGCGCCAGCTTTTGGGATTTTTTATCGTGCGCTTTATCAGCGAGTTAGCCGGGATTTACCAATTTTGAGGCGTTGACAGCTTTTTTTGCGCTGGGGTGACCCCCTGGAGTGAGACAGAGCAAGAAGTCCCTGTGTGCCGTTGGCTGAGATTAACTCGACGAGCGGGAGTTGATGTTGCAGGATGAGGTTGATCGGGGAAGCGGAGGCGGGCTCTGCTGGAGAGCAACTCGCCAAGGAATGCCCGGCTGGAACTCATCGCACCGATGGGTAGTAAGACCGATGGGCTGGGTAGGAGTCATCGCGGCCCCTCCCCGGCTTGTCGGTGAACATCGGGACGATAGATTCCCCCATGCCTGAAAAAACTCATGCTTGCGACCGGCGCTGCTGCCGGGTTGGCCAATAGACTTTGCTCGAAGTCCTCCGGGGAGCGGTAGTCAAGCGCCGAGTGCAGCCGGCTGCGATTGTAATACCGCTCCAGGAACTGGCCGATGTGGACCTCCAGATCGGGCCGGTCGCGATATCGGCGAGTGTAGATTTCCTCCTGTTTGAGAGTCTTCATGAAGCTTTCGCATTGTGCGTTGTCGTAAGGGTTGGCGGGCCGGCTCATGCTGGGCACGATGCCATGCTCGGCGAGCAACCCGGCATAGGTGTGGGAGGCATATTGCACGCCGCGATCGGAGTGATGGACCAGGCCGGGAGCGGGCTGCCGGGCGTCGATCGCCTGGCGCGGCGCGCAAATGGCGAGCGTCGCGTCGAGCCGCTCGTCAAGCGCCCAGCCCACTACCCGGCGGGAGTAGGCGTCCAGCACCACCGCCAGATAGACGAACTGCTCGGCCAGCCGGATATAGGTGATGTCGGCCACCCAGAGTTGGTCGATGCCGGTCAGTTCCAGTCGCGCGGCCAGGTTCAGGTGGACGCGCAGATCGTGGCCGGAGTCGGTGGTGTGAACGAAGCTGCGCTGGCGCAGGCAGAGCAGGTTGTCCTCAGCCATCAGCCGCGCGACGCGCTTACGGTTGACCGCCCAGCCTTCGCCGCGCAGCTGCTCGGTGACCCGACGATAGCCATAGTTGCGCCGGTGGGTCAGCGCGATCCGTTGCACCTCGGCGCGCAACTCGGTCTCTTCCCCGCGCGGTTGCCGCTGTTGCCAGTGGCGATAGAACCCCGCCCGGCTGACCTGGCCCAGCCGGCACATGGACTCGACGCTGAGGTGTGTTTGCGGCCGCATCACTCGGATCTCCTCGTAGACGCAGTCTCGCCACACCCGCTGACGGGCTGGCGTTGAGCCTCGATTCTGCGCAACACACCTTTGAAGAAATCCGCTTCCAGCACCTTGGTCGCCAGCGCCGCCTTCAATCGAAGGTTCTCCGCTCCAACTCCCGCTCCTTACGCGTGTCGGCCTTCGCGGCACGCTCCAGCCGAACCACATGGGCACGCCACGTGTACAGCTGACGCTTGGAAATGCCCCAATTCTTTCGCTAACTTCCCATGACCGCACACTGCCATCTGCTCCACCGCAGATCGCTTCTCCGACAACGTCCATCGACGATACTGTCGCCGCATAAAAGCCTCCATTCCATGAAAATGGGGACTTCTGCAACTGTCTCACTTTTGGGGGTCACTCCACCCGCCGCCGCTCTATGGGCCGGCAGGCGCAGGGCGGACCGTCGGTTTCCGCAAGCCTTAATTTCAGTAATCGGATCGTCGACGAACGACTCGGAGAATCTATCACCCGATTGAGAAATCCATAACGAGCGGTTCGGCAGCAGTCGCTTGTCCCACAAGCTGGTTATTCGTCTTTTGCCGATTAGAGCAGAAGTACAGTTGGCGTCATGTGCTGGGGAGTGTCCCAGCAGGCTTTTTCCTGGGAAAAGCCTGCCGAGTGGGGCGCTTTGCATTCCAGTAACTGAATTCCTGCTCCAGGAAGTGTGCCCCATCGCCGACGACTATGAATGTGAACATCCCCAAGTCGAATGCGGAGAAGCGGGTGCAGATCCAAGAGACGAAGTATGGCGGGGAGCCGGAGGTGGTTTTGATTGCTTCTCGGTAGTTAGGACAATCCTCCAACAAAGAAGGGGCCCAGAGACGAAGTCTCCGGGTCTGCTTCTTTGTATCAACGAACCCTTTAGAATCGCTACAAGGTTCCTCTATTTTTGCCCTATCCCGATTGAGCAGTCTCCGTTAAAACACTTATAGTTGTACACAGTCGGAGTGGCCGTGGGAACGGTCAAGACAATTCTAAAAATGCGTTCGCATGAATCTTCGTCCGCATTTGCTCCAATGCAACCCGGGGAACCGCCGGTTGCGGGAGTATTGTCGTAAAACCTTCTATTATCCGTCTTGTCATCCGAAAGGCTGTCGATTGGATACAAGCCGCTATTGCCGCTTAGGGCGCTCATCTTCACCGAGCTCCTTGCTGTGCCGCTGCTATCTGTAGAGCAAATCGTATTCGGCTGAGCGGTAAAAAGAATCCCATTGACACTATCTTTCCCGCCGCCGGGAACTCTTCCATAGATTGCCATCGTCCATGCCGACGTTATGTACGAGAGTCCGGTCGGCGTGAAAGGGGCGCTGGTCGGGGCAACCGGAACTACCTGATTAAAATTAATGAAGCGCGTATCAACGTTGACGCATAAAGGTAGCGTGATAGACCCGGTTGGCTGCCAGCCGTTGACGTCCGTGGTGCGGAAAGTCATGGCCCCGCCGCGCACCATCAGGGGTGAGCTAGGGCTACCACTGCTAGTCAAAGGCACAGCGTTGTAGATTGCCTTAGTCAAGTCCAGGATTTTCGGTATATCCACCAAGATAGCGTCTCTTTCGGGTTGCGTTAAGTTCTGCCTTTGATCACGAGGCTTTTGGGCGCTTTCATCCGGGTGTGTCGTTTGTGCATGGCCAGTTGTCTGAATGACCGCTGACAAGAGCAGTGGATGAACGAGGACAAGATACTTTCCAATCGCGCTGACGTTTTTCACTTTGTGTCTCCTCGACTAATGTTGAAGCGAGTGTATGTTGAAGCCGTTATGGGCCGGTAGAGGTGGTTAATGGGCGTTTTGAATCGCTCATGAGCCCTGATCTCTAATAAGAGATAACTGGTGTATTTCCGCTTGGCGATCGGGCCGGGCACTGTATTGCTTGTAACTATCAATATTCCAGTTGCGTTCCATAATGGCCAATACTTCAAGGCCTTTCTTCGCTGCTATGACACTAGCCGCAACGTCTCCCGAATCTTTCATAGCCTCGGCCTGAAAGAGCAGGCTCTGCCACTGCGATTCCTTCTCGTCTTTCGCGGAGAAGTAAGTGTTGGCCGATTGGGCGAAGACCTGCGCCTTGGTTGGGGAGTGTGAGCGCAATAACACCTCCGCCTCAACTATCTCTGCCTGGGCTATCATCTCCTCGTCTTTTGCAGTGCGGGCCGAGGCTAGTGCGAGATCGGCGTCCTCTTGCGCCAGCTTTAGCTGGCTGAGCCGGGCCTCGGCCAGGGCTTCGGCTTCTTGAAAGTCAGTGCGAGTGGAGGCATCTAGCTGAGGGAAATCATGAAGAGCCTTGCGCGAGATCGCGAGTGCCACCATGTGCTTTTGCTGGCTGAGCGCCATCGCAGCCTGGATGTCGGCGACGCCTGCCCCGATGTCATTGCGGAGTCGGTCTTCCTGGGAAACGAGGGACAGCATCTCCTCCGCATCCTGATAGCGACCGAGCTTCCAAAGTGTGTCGGCGCAGTGCATTTCCTGATATTCCTCGGCAGAGTGAAGATCACGGCCGATCTGCAGCGCTTGTTGGAAGTGGGTGAGAGCCGCTGGATAATCCTGAAGACTAAGATTCGCTATCCCTATGGCTTCCTCGGCAATTTCCATGGAGGCGCGAGCATTGGTCTTTTTGGCCAAGTCGAGCAATTCGCCGGCGTCCTTGCGGGCCTGAGCATAGTCCCCCTTGGCTTTCTCGGCGCGAATGATCAGGATAGAAGATGAAGTCGCCGAATTCATGAAGCCGAAGTCCCGATAGTAGCTCAAGGCTTCTCGAGCGTAGGCGATCTGCTCATCGGGTTTGCCGCCCAGCCGGTCGCGGATGCTGGCCAAAGTAAAGTAAGCATCGGCTTCGATTCTGGGGTGCTCGTGGCGCTTGGCGAGATCCAGGGCTTGCTGCGAATCATATTCGGCGGTGTCGTATTGCTCCTTATGGAGGTAGGCATTGCCGCGGCGCATCAGGGCATCGGCCTTCCAATATTCGAGACCGTTATCGTCGGCGATCTTGATGGCCTGGTTGGCGTCCTCGATCGCCTTATCGTCTTTGCCATCGTAATATTCCACGCTGCTCAATTGAGTGAGGCTTCGGGCTTCAAGTTGAGGACTATTAATTTGGCGAGCTATCGATCGCGACTTGTCCAGATATTCGTGCGCGTGCGCGGAGTCGGCTGCTTCGTTGGCTGCGTAGCCGCGCTGGTAGGCGACTTCGGCGAGGCCCTCTTGGTTGCTCTTGGCCGTATATAGCTTCTCGGCTTGCTTAAAGGCCTTCTCTGCGCCGGCGGGGTCGCGCTCGCGGCTCTTCCAAATACCAAGGTGGACGAAGGGTGCCGGATCGTCAGGGTTTTCCCTGGCTGCTTCCACGTAGCTGTACAGCGTCTGCTTTGTCTTGCCCGCTTTTTCGTAGGCGCGTCCCAGGTCCAGGAATCCGTCGGCCTCCCGATCCTCCGGTAAGGCCTGAAGGATCTGCTCGTAATCCTGTGCGGCGGCGGAGTATTCGCGGACAAGCGTGTGGTGCACGGCATCGACATATCTCTTGTCTTCGTCGTGCATAGAGATCTGTTGCTCGGCGGCAGTGGCGAGCAGCATCTCCTGCTGCGCCTGGCCGGTGGAGTCGAGCTCAGCCCAGGCATCGGCAAGGCGGGCGTAGGCGAGGGCATACTTCGGATCCGACTTGACCGCCTCGGCCAGGGCATTGGTGGCCTTCAGATACGTTCCGTCACGGAGGGCAGCAACGCCGTCCTCATACCAGCGTTTCGCGGTCTCCGATGGCCGATAGGTGGCGACGGCGCGGTAGACGGACCATCCTGAGATGGTAAGGAGGACAGCGAGAACGGCGCTGGCCACGGCGATTGCACGTGGAGTGAGGGCGATGCGTTGGCCCTGGCTAAACCTCCAGATGACGAGGTTGTGCTGATGGAGGGCCTCGATGACCTCACCCGCGGACTGGTAGCGGCGCGCGGGTTCGTACTCGATACATCGGGCGATCACATCATCCCAGATGGGCGGGACGCCTTTGCGGATTGACGATGCGGAGTCGGGACGCCTGCCTCGACGTATCGCCGCTCCGAAGGGGGTGGGTGCGGCGAAGGGCTGTCGGCCAGTGATCGATTCGTAAAGTACGATGCCCAAGGCATAGATATCAGTGGCGGGGCTGACTTCTCGGCCCTCGAACTGTTCGGGCGCCATGTACGCGGGGGTCCCCATGATGACCCCGGGCATGGTGAGTCCGGTGGCGTCTGTCAACGGTTTGGTTGACAGCGCGTGCGCCAGGCCGAAGTCCATGACCACGACTTGCTCTGACCCGTTTCGGGGTATGAGCATGACATTGCGGGGCTTCAAGTCGCGATGGACCACACCGGCTTCATGGATCGATTGAAGCGCGGCGCACAGCTGAGCCGCAACCTTCAATGCCTCCTTTGGCGGGACCGGGCCGCTATTGGCGATTCTGTCGGCTAGGGTAACGCCGTCGAGGAACTCCATGGTGAGGAAGGCGGCACAGGGGCAGCCGGACCCTTTGGGCGGCACGTATAGCTCATAGATGTGGCAAACGTTCGGCCCACTTATCGGACGGGCGAGGAGCACTTCCTCTTTGAAGCGAGAGAGAATTGAGGAGTTTTGAGCGATTGCGGGCCGGATCGTCTTGAGGGCGATCCGTCCAAGTTCGAGGTCGATTGCTTCATAGACATCACCCATGCCACCGGAGCCCACCCGGCGGACGATCTTGAAGCGGCTGAGAAGCAGCGTTCCCTCGCGGAGAATATCTTCTTTCGCGCCATTGGCATTTCTAAAGTTGATAAGCGGCGCTTCGAGGGAGTCTGTTCCTTCGTCATTTGCCGCGAGCAGGGCTTCCAACTCGCGTCGCAGTTCATCGTCATCGCCGCATTGTTGAGCAGCAAATTGGGCGCGGTTCTCCTTTGGTATGTCGAGGGCGGCGTCGTAGAGGGGCTTGAGACGTTGCCAGAGTTCGGGGGTCATGGTTGCTTTGATAGTTCCCCCTTTAGCCAGGCGCGGGCCATGCTCCAGTCGCGTTTGACGGTGCGTTCGGAGCATTCGAGGACCAGGGCGATTTCTTCAAAGGTGAGTCCGCCGAAGAAGTGGTGCTCGACGATGCGGGCCTGGCGAGCGTCCAGTTGGGCGAGGTGTTCGAGGGCCTCGTGCAGGATGAGGACGTCGATGGTGTGGTTCTGGGACTTGAGAATTGCGTCGTCTAAAGTGACCTGACGCTGGATTCCTCCGCGCTTGGCGGCCCGCCGCTTGCGGGCGTAATCGACGAGGATGTGGCGCATCACGTGGGAGGCAGTGGCGAAGAAGTGCGCCCGGCTTTGCCAGGGGACGTGGGGCCCCTGGACGAGGAAGGCATAGGCTTCGTTGACCAGCGCGGTGGGCTGCAGGGTATGGTTGCCGCGCTCGGCACCCATGTAGTGGGCGGCGAGTCTGCGCAATTCTCCGTAGACCTGGGGAATTAAAAGGGCCTCGACCTCACGATTTCCCGCGCTGAGCTGCATCAGCAGCGCGGTGATCGAGTTGTCGGAGCCAGCCAGCTCCGGTGCGAGAGTAGCCATACGTTCGGCTCCTGCGTTGCGGGATTATAGCTCGGTTTTCGCTTTCCTGGGCCAAGAAAATCAAAGGGGCGCTAACAATATTCTTTTAGCCAGATACTAAGGCGTAAACGTCGATGCTATTTCGTCCCCTAACTGACTAATGCGTAGACGGGCAACAATTCGTGCCAAAGATTTTTGATTTGTCGATTGGAGCCGAGTGTGAGTGTTTCCAGGTACGTCGGCGGTGTGATCCCGGCGTGATTGGGGGATGAACTTAATAAGCTTTGCGATCCCGGAGCGCCCAGGGTTTCGCACATTCCCGGTCGCGGTTCTTCACCGCTGGGAGCAATAGGGGAGAAACTGCGGCGCCGAGAGATTGGAGCGGGGCCGCTCTTGTTCCTTGACGATACTAGGCAGCAGCGGCTGGCGTGAAGCCGTCACAACCGCTGACCGGCGTAACTTTGAGATGGAGAGGCGCGTGTTTGGGGTGACCACATTCGTCGATCAGATTGTCGGGAGCTTGATGCGACGAGAGGATGGCGACTAGCCTCGCATTCTGCTTGTGGGTTTCGCCGAAGTGTGAACAAAGCCCGCACTGTCCATTTTGAATTGCTGACATATCAACCCCTCCTGCGATCAGTTCGCTCGCTGCAAAGCATGATGAGCACAAGCTGGATTGCGCAAGAAGAAATTTAACGTAAACCACTGAATTGTGTTGCATTTGGCGTAGTTATCGGGGGACTGGTTTGGTCGGCATTCAAGTAAGGTCGCTCTAGTACACTCACACTTGAACGATGTCTTTTGCCCAGCGACTTCGCAAATTCCGGTTCGATCGTCCGCAACGGATTGCGGCCGCTTTATTGCTTCTACTTTTCCTGCAGTGTTATTGGGTGGCGCGCCATCAGACCCTGACGGAGCGGGACTATCAATATGCGCGCTGCGGGCGGGAGATGTGGGAGAGGCCTTCTCCGCTGGCGGGGTATTTCACCAGTTGCGGCAATATTCACGATGGGACGCTGGCGTATCGCGCGGCGGGGCTGCCGCTGACGATCGAACGGATTCTTTCCGGCATTTCTTCGGAAAATTCTCCCTGGGAGCTCCGCCATCAGCTGAGCTACGTGCTACTGCTGATGCGGCTGCCGTTCATCCTTTGCGGGCTTTGCCTGGGGGCGGCGCTTTGGTGGGTGACGCGGCGGCTGTTTGGGAATGAAGGCGGGTTTGTTGCGCTGGCGCTCTATTGTTTTTCTCCGGAGATTGTGCGGGCGTGTACTTATCCGAATGCCGAGATACTGGCGGCGTTTGGAGGCTTTGCGGCTATCTATACCGCGATTGGCGTCGCGCACGCGATGCAGGGGCCGCGGAAGAAATGGCGTCCGCGAATTGTTTTGCTGACGGCGGCGTTTGGATTTACCGCGGCGGCGCATGTTTCGGCGGTGCTGCTGGCTTTCCTGTTTGCGCTGGGGTTCATGATCTACCTGGCTGAGCAGCGGCGGGCCTATCTGATTCCTATTTTTATGTATTCGGGGATTGGCACGCTGTTGCTGCTGTTTGCTTCATATGCCTTCCGGCCGGATGCGTTTAGTTATGTTTTTCGCAGCGCGGCGGCGCGGATGTGGTTCTCGCTGGCGCCGGCGAAGGTCTTCTTTTCGTCGCTGCCGAATGCTGGAATCACTTTAGCGGCGGGGATTGCGCTGCTGTTGTTTCTGGCGGTGAAACGGTCGCGATACTTCGGCAATTTTGCCGCGCTTCTGGTGGCGGCGCCGCTGCTTTTGGTGATTACGACCGGGGTTCAAGCGGAGCCGTGGCTCTGGGCCTTGCCGTTCCTGCTGACGTTTATTGGGGGCGTCTTTGCGGATGCTTTGGAGACCAAGCAGCGGCGGATTTTTTTGGTGGCGACGGGGGGAATTCTGCTGATGCAGGCGGTGCGTTGTGTGGCATCGCTGCCAGGGCTTACACAATAAACGGGCAAGTCTATCGCAGCATTGGGGTTACTTCTCCGGTTCCCGCCTTGCCAGCAGCTAAGTAATTCAGTATCATAGAGATAGACCTTTCCGCGAGGCGGCAGTTCACTCACCTGAAAGGCCCTGATCCGGGCTGACTCATTCTTGCGGAAGTTCAAGTTTTTGATGGAACCCAACTATGGCAAATGACGAAAATCCCCTTCTTCCCCTGGGCTCGCCTAATGGGAATGATGGCGGGAGCGATGGAACTGGCGGGCCGACGGGCGCGTCGAGCATTATCCCGATCAATATTGAAGACGAGATGCGGCGTTCGTATCTCGATTATTCGATGTCGGTCATTATTGGGCGCGCGCTGCCCGATGTTCGCGATGGGTTGAAGCCGGTGCATCGGCGGATTCTGTACACGATGCACGACATGGGATTGCAGCACAACAAGAAATACACCAAGTGCGCCAAGGTGGTGGGGCAGGCGATGGGTGTCTTTCATCCACATGGCGACTCGGCGATCTATGACACGATGGTGCGGCTGGCGCAGCCGTTCAGCTTGCGCTATCCGATGATCGATGGGCAGGGGAACTTTGGCTCGGTGGATGGCGATCCGCCGGCGGCGATGCGGTACACCGAAGCCCGGATGATGCGCATTGCCAGCGAGATGCTGGCCGACATCGATATGGAGACGGTGGATTTCACGCCGAACTATGACGAGTCGACCTTTGAGCCGACGGTGCTGCCAACGCGGATTCCGAACCTGATTGTGAATGGTTCGAATGGGATCGCGGTGGGCATGGCGACGAATATTCCTCCGCACAACCTGACCGAGGTCGTGAACGCGACGATCGAGATGATCAACAATCCGCATGCCCGGTTGCTCGAAGTGCTGAAGCATGTGCAGGGGCCGGATTTCCCGACGGGCGGCTTTATCTATGGACGCAGCGGCATCGCGCAGGCTTATTCGACGGGACGTGGGCGCTTCCTGATGCGAGCCAAGGTCGCGATCGAGAACATCACCAAGGAAAAGCAGGCGATCATCGTTAGCGAGATTCCGTACCAGGTCAACAAGATGAAGTTGATCGAGCGGATCGCGGAGCTTTATCACGAGAAAGTAATCGATGACATCACCGAGGTCCGCGATGAGAGCGACCGCGATGGCATGCGGATCGTGATCGAGCTGCGGCGCGGCTCGGAAGCGCAGATCGTGCTCAACCAGCTCTACAAGCACACGCAGATGCAGGAAAGCTTCTCGATGATCTTTCTGGCGGTGGTCAATGGCCAGCCGAAAGAGCTTCCTCTGCATGTGGCGATCCAGCATTTCATCGATCATCGCGTCGATGTGGTGCGGCGGCGGACGGCTTATCTGCTGCGCAAGGCGCGCGAGCGGGAGCATATTCTCGAGGGCTACAAGATTGCTCTCGACAACCTCGATCGGGTTATAAAAATCATTCGTGGATCGGGCAGCAGGGCAGAGGCGCGCGAGAACCTGCGTACCTGGTCGCTGGGCAAAGAGATCGTCATCAACCTCGATAAGGACACGACGAATCTGAACGTTGCTCCGGGGATGAGCTATCGGCAGATCGATGCTGTGCTCGAACTGCAGCTTTACAGGCTGACGCAGCTTTCGATCGATGAGCTGCTGAAGGAGCTGGGACTTGTTCGCGAGAACATTGCCGAGTATGAATCGATTCTCGCTTCGGAGAAGAAGTTGCGCGGCGTGATCGTGAAGGAGCTGGAAGAGGTCAAGAAGCTATACGGCGATGCGCGGCGTACGCAGCTTGTCGATGAGAGTGCAGAGCTGCAACTCGAAGATCTGATTGCTGACGAGCAGGTTGCTGTAACGGTTTCGCATTCGGGATATCTGAAGCGAACTCCGATCTCGACTTATCGCCAGCAACGGCGCGGTGGAACCGGGCGGTTGGGGATGAAGACGCGCGAGGAAGATTTCGTCTCGCAGCTGATCATCGACTCGACCCATGCTTACCTGCTTTGCTTTACCAATACCGGGCGAGTTTTCTGGTTGAAGGTCTATGAGGTGCCGGACGTGGGAGCGGCGGGGAAGGGGAAGGCGATTGCGAGCCTGCTGAACCTGCTTCCGGGTGAGACGGTGCGGAACATTCTGCCGGTTCGCAACCTGGAGGAGGAAGGGAAGTATGTCTTCTTCGCAACCCAGAAGGGGACGGTGAAGAAGACTCCGCTGAAGGACTTCTGCAACGTGATGGCGAGGGGCATCATCGCTATCGGCATCGACACTGATGATGAGCTTGTTGGCGTGCGCATCACGGACGGCAGCCAGCTTGTCTTCCTGGCGACCCATGAGGGCATGGCGATCCGGTTCGATGAGAACGATGTGCGGTCGATGGGTCGTCCGGCTTATGGCGTGCGAGGGATTGAGCTAGGGAAGAACGATTATGTTGTCGGGCTTGCGGTGACTCCGAAGGAGCGGGTGGCGAACGGCAAAGGCGGGAACACTTCGAGTTTGATCCTGTCGGTGACCAGCAATGGCTTTGGCAAGCGGACCGATGTCGATCAGTATCGGTTGCAGACTCGCGGCGGCAAGGGCGTGATCAACGTCAAGACTACGGCGAAGAACGGCAAGGTGCAGTCGATCAACCTGGTTGACGACACCTCGGAGCTGATGGTGATTAGCCAGTACGGCAAGATCATCCGCATCGATACCAAGACGGTGCGCTCGGCTGGGCGTTCGACGCAGGGAGTGAAGCTGCTGAACCTGGAAGAGGACGATAAGGTTGCGGCGGCGGTGGTGATTCCTCCGGAAGAGGCGAAGGCTGAGCTGGAGGATGGGACGCTGCTGCAGTAGTTTTTCTGAGCAGGGAATGCAAGGGGCGGCCGGCTTGGTCGCCCCTTTTCCTTTTGGGTGGAAGTCAAACGCGGGGGTACCCCCCTCCCCTCCGTATTTCCTGCTTAATTCCTTGTTTTCAGCGGCTTGCGTCGCCGAATCCGGGCTAAAATATTGATTCTATGTAGAACGGCCTGGCAGATTCTTTGGTTTGTGCGGGATCGGGGTTGTGGCTGCGCTTTGGAGGCTGGATTTTCTTGGCAAATGAGAAATGCGGCTTTGGCCGCCTTTTTTCTTTGATCTCTATATTAAGAATAACAGGTTGGGTATGTTCACTACGTGTGAAGTTTCAACAGGTTGTCCATTCGATCTGAGCGCGAGAAGCTGGTTGTGACGAGCAAACAGTTTTTCGGAGAGATCGAATGGACTATCACCAGAATGCCAGACTTACGGTGTATCTACGAGAGCGATTGGCGAGAAGTGTGGTTGAGGAGAAGTCCACCTTGAAGCTGGCCGCGGTCAGTTTCAAGGTGAGCGCCAAGACTGCCGCCAAGTGGGTGCGCCGCTATCGGGCCGAGGGTGTGGCCGGGTTGCGGGACCGTTCCTCACGCCCACGCTGTTGTCCGCGAACCACTTCCTTGCCTTTATTGGAAAAGGTTTTGGCTCTTCGCCGGTTGCGCTACAACGGCTGGCGGATCGCCCGCGAAGTAGGCCTCAGCCGGACTACGGTCAGCCGCATCCTGCGCCGTGCCGGACTGAACCGCCTCGGCTCGCTCGATCCACCGCCCGCGGTCATTCGCTATGAGCACCCCCGGCCCGGCGACATGATCCACTTCGACGTCAAACGACTGGCCCATATCCTGGGCCCCGGCCATCGCATCCATGGCGCGCGTGGACGGGAGTCGCGCGGCGCCGGATGGGAGTATTTGCACATCGCCATCGACGACCACTCCCGGATCAGCTTCGCCGCCATGATGCCGGACCAGACCCACCGCTCGGCGATTCTCTTTTTCCTCATGGCCAGGGCCTATTACGCCCGCTTTGCCATCTCCATACGCCGCGTGCTCACCGACAACGGTTCCTGCTACCGCGAAGCGCGCTTCAAGAACATCCTTCTCCAGCAACATGTCCAGCATCGCTTCACCAGGCCCTACACTCCGCGCACCAACGGAAAGGCCGAACGCTTCATCCAAACCGCTCTCCGCGAATGGGCCTATGCCCGCACTTACTCCAACTCTCTGGAGCGCCAGCTCAACCTCGAACTCTGGCTCCACGACTACAACTTCCACCGCCCCCATGCTAGCCTCAACCTCAACACCCCAGCTTCCCGCTCCGGCTTGAACCGGAACAACCTCTTGATTCTCCACAACTACGCCAGGTTTTGGAAATTTATATCGTGATTGGAATGAGCCGGTTAGGGGAGATTGCTGAAGTTGGAGGGGTTGACAGCGATCGAGACGCTGGGATGACCCCTGGAGTGAGACAGAGCAAGAAGTCCCTGTGTGCCGTTGGCTGAGATTAACTCGACGAGCGGGAGTTGATGTTGCAGGATGAGGTTGATCGGGGAAGCGGAGGCGGGCTCTGCTGGAGAGCAACTCGCCAAGGAATGCCCGGCTGGAACTCATCGCACCGATGGGTAGTAAGACCGATGGGCTGGGTAGGAGTCATCGCGGCCCCTCCCCGGCTTGTCGGTGAACATCGGGACGATAGATTCCCCCATGCCTGAAAAAACTCATGCTTGCGACCGGCGCTGCTGCCGGGTTGGCCAATAGACTTTGCTCGAAGTCCTCCGGGGAGCGGTAGTCAAGCGCCGAGTGCAGCCGGCTGCGATTGTAATACCGCTCCAGGAACTGGCCGATGTGGACCTCCAGATGGGCCCGGTCGCGATATCGGCGAGTGTAGATTTCCTCCTGTTTGAGAGTCTTCATGAAGCTTTCGCATTGTGCGTTGTCGTAAGGGTTGGCGGGCCGGCTCATGCTGGGCACGATGCCATGCTCGGCGAGCAACCCGGCATAGGTGTGGGAGGCATATTGCACGCCGCGATCGGAGTGATGGACCAGGCCGGGAGCGGGCTGCCGGGCGTCGATCGCCTGGCGCGGCGCGCAAATGGCGAGCGTCGCGTCGAGCCGCTCGTCAAGCGCCCAGCCCACTACCCGGCGGGAGTAGGCGTCCAGCACCACCGCCAGATAGAGGAACTGCTCGGCCAGCCGGATATAGGTGATGTCGGCCACCCAGAGCTGGTCGATGCCAGTCAACTCCATACGCGCGGCCAGGTTCAGGTGGACGCGCAGATCGTGGCCGGAGTCGGTGGTGGGAACGAAGCTGCGCTGGCGCAGGCAGAGCAGGTTGTCCTCGGACATCAGCCGCGCGATGCGCTTCCACCCCACGGACGAAGACCTGTCCGTGGGGACCCCGGCTACGGTTGACCGCCCAGCCTTCCCCGCGCAGCTGCTCGGTGACCCGACGATAGCCATAGTTGCGCCGGTGGGTCAGCGCGATCCGCTGCACCTCGGCGCGCAACTCGGTCTCTTCCCCGCGCGGTTGCCGCTGTTGCCAGTGGCGATAGAACCCCGCCCGGCTGACCTGGCCCAGCCGGCACATGGACTCGACGCTGAGGTGTGTTTGCGGCCGCGTCACTCGGATCTCCTCGTAGACGCAGTCTCGCCACACCCGCTGACGGGCTGGGGTTGAGCCTCGATTCTGCGCAACACACCGTTGAAAAAATCCGCTTCCAGCACCTTGGTCGCCAGCGCCGCCTTCAAGCGGAGGTTCTCCCGCTCCAACTCCCGCTCCTTACGCGTGTCGGCCTTCGCGGCACGCTCCAGCCGAACCACATAGGCACGCCACGTGTACAGCTGACGCTTGGAAATGCCCAATTCTTTCGCTAACTTCCCATGACCGCAGACTGCCATCTGCTCCACCCCAGATCGCTTCTCCGCCAACGTCCATCGTCGATACTGTCGCCGCATAAAAGCCTCCATTCCATGAAAATGGGGACTTCTTCAACTGTCTCACTTTTGGGGGGCACTCCACGGCGACCTTTCGGGTTGAGCCGCCTGTTGTCGCCAACTGAGAAGTGCCGATCTGGGCACGTGTGACAAGTTTAGAGGGCCATTGGCGTCGGCGCACCTTGCAATGTCACGAACCTTTGTGGTTCGCAACAGGCTTGCCCCAACCGCGCTAGGTCGGCTTGCATGTTCCGGCTTGTCTCGAATGATTTGAGGGTTGCGTCGAGGATCGAGGCCGCTCTGGTGTCCTTCGGTCGTTCGATGCGGTAATGCATCCACTTGCCGTCACGACGCGCTTCGACGATGCCGGCACGGCGGAGGTATGCGAGGTGTCGCGAGATCTTTGGCTGTCCCAGCTTCAGAATCTCCACGAAGTAGCAGACGCAGACCTCGCGCCCGTTCATGAGATTCAGAAGTCGCAGACGCGTCGGGTCGGCGAGTGCGGTGAAAAGGTTCACGAGATCGAATGGCTTTACAGTTCGACCCATGTCATAAATATACGCCTTGACAGATATGTATGCGAGACATATATTCGTTTTGGCGTATGTGAGGCGCGCCCAGCTATGGATAATCAAACCGCCGTTCGTGAGAAGTACGGGTCGATTGCTAGGAGTGTCGCCGGTTCCGGTGTGACTGCTTGTTGTGATCCCGCTATGCGTTGCTGCGACCCGGTCACCAAGGATCTATACAGCGAGATGGAGATGAGCACGCTTCCTGAGAGTGCGGTCCTTGCGTCTTTGGGATGCGGAAACCCTACCGCGCTGATCCAGTTAAGGGAGGGCGAGACGGTCTTGGACCTGGGCTCTGGCGGTGGTATCGACGTGTTGCTCTCCGCAAAGAGGGTGGGACCGAACGGTAAGGCTTACGGCCTAGACATGACGGATGACATGCTTGCGCTTGCACGAGAGAATCAGCGCCAAGCGGGTGCGCTCAATGTCGAGTTTTTGAAGGGCGAGATCGAGAACATCCCGCTGCCGGATGAGTCCGTCGATGTGATCATATCCAACTGCGTCATCAATCTCTCCCGGGATAAGAGCCGTGTTTTGCGGGAGGCATTTCGCGTTCTCCGGCCCGGTGGCCGCCTCGCAGTGTCGGATGTGGTCGTCAACGGCGCGGTTCCGGAAGAGATACGGCGAAGCATGTTGCTGTGGGTGGGTTGCATCGCCGGCGCGCTCGAAAGAGAAGACTATCGCGCAAAGCTCTTCGCCGCCGGCTTTGCCGATGTCAGCTTCGAGACAACCCGCAGCTACGACATTGAGGATGCGCGTGTCTTCCTGACCGACGCCGGCATTGCAGTGGATGAGATTGCGCCTCTGATTAAAGACAGATTTCAGAGCGCGTTCATTCGTGCTGCTAAGCCTATTGCAGCGCACTGCGGACCGGGTTGCTGTTCTCCAGTTCAGAGAGGCTAACGCGATGCCGACCCACTATAACGTCTTATTTTTATGCACCGGCAACTCGGCGCGCTCCATTTTGGCGGAAGCCATTCTGAACCGTAAAACCAGAGGGGGCTTTACAGCGTACAGCGCAGGAAGCCATCCCTCGGGGGCGCCACGTCCTGAGGCATTGAAACAGCTTGAATCGGCCGGAATCCCGACCGACGGATTACGCAGCAAATCATGGGACGAGTTCGCAGCTCCCGACGCGCCGCACATGGACTTTGTCTTCACGGTCTGCGATAACGCAGCCAATGAGGTATGCCCCTTCTGGCCCGGGCAACCGATGACTGCCCACTGGGGAATCCCCGATCCCGCAGCAGTGAAAGGATCGCCAGAGGAGATCGAACGCGCCTTCCATGATGCGTTCGTTGTAATGGATCGGAGAATTGGTCTCTTTCTTTCGCTTCCGCTTGCGACGCTGCAGCAGCTCGCCATCCAACGAGAGATTGAAAGCATCGGTCGCTCATGAAGTCGAGTCTGTTGCGCCGCACGGTCGCCGAATTCGTGGGGACGTTGCTTCTTCTCGCCGCGGTGGTCGGATCCGGAATCATGGCGGAGAAGTTAGCGGCGGGCAACGTCGCACTGGCTCTACTAGCGAATACGATTGCTACAGGTGCGGTCCTGGTCGCACTCATCCTTGCGTTTGGGCCTATTTCTGGGGCGCATTTGAATCCGGCAGTGACGCTTGCCGATGCCTGGCAAGGTGGTATCACCTGGCGCGAGACCCCAGCATATGTCGCGGCTCAGTTGGCCGGAGCATTTGCCGGAGTCGCAACGGCTCATCTGATGTTCGGGTTCACCTTGTTCACTGCATCGACGCACGTTCGCAGCGGCCCTGCGCAGATATTCAGCGAGTTCGTTGCTACCTTCGGCCTGCTCTCCGTCATCTGGGGATGCGCTAGGCACCGGCCCACCGCAGTCCCCTTCGCAGTAGGCGCGTATATCACCGCCGCCTATTGGTTCACCGCGTTCACCTCGTTCGCCAACCCGGCTGTCACTCTCGCTCGATCCTTGAGCAACACATTTGCCGGTATCAGGCCTGCTGATGCAGCCGGATTTATCGCCGCTCAGCTGGCAGGAGCCTTCGTGGCGACAGCGCTCTTCCGATGGCTGATGCCGTCGGTTCGGGCTGAAACGTCAGCACTTATGGTGGATTAACAGGCACGCGACGGGACGATCCAAGCTTGAGGATAGTCTTCCCGCGCCCCTTTCCTCGCGAATTGTGGATTCGGTCTTGACAACATTTATGCACATCTGTACATATACATGGTGATGCATAGTTCAGTGCTCCAGACCCTGGCCGATCCGACCCGACTCCACATAATTGAATTGCTCCGGGGCGGCGAGCATTCGGTCAACGACCTCGTTGAAAGCGTTGACATCGACCAGTCCGGCGTATCGCGGCATCTCCGCATCCTGCAGGAGGCCGGATTTGTGCGAGTTCGGCCTGAAGGACAGAAGCGGTTTTACTCGCTTTGCCCTGAACCTTTTAGGGACCTCGATTCCTGGCTGAGCCAGTATCGGCAACTTTGGGAGGGTCGTCTTGACAAGTTTGGCGAAGCCCTTGCGCGCAAACGTAAGGCAAAAACAATCGCTCCACAAAAAAGCAAATCATCGAGGAGGGAACATCATGAACGAAAAGGCGAATAAGCGGCCTGATGCCAAGGCGGTCATCGAGCGCACGTACGCGGCATCGATCGAGGACGTGTGGGAACTATGGACGACCGAGGAAGGAATCGAGTCGTGGTGGGGCCCCGACGGATTCTCGGTAAAGGTCCACGAGCTCGATCTGCGCCCTGGTGGGGAGATGCGGTATGCCATGACCGCTGTCGCCGCGGCCCAGGTTCAATTCATGAAGCGGGCAGGCATGCCTTTGACAACCGAGGCGAAGCTGACTTACACCGCGATCGTTCCGGGGAAGAGCATCGCCTACACTCACCGGGCCGATTTCATCCCCGGCGTTGAGCCATACGACGTCGGCAACAAGGTGGAGTTCTTTGCAGATGGCGATAACGTGCGCATGATCGTGACTCTCGATCCCATGCACAGCGACGAGTGGACACAGCGGGCGGTGATGGGCATGGAGAGCCAACTTGGGAAGCTCGCTCGGGTCATCGGCCACCGGGACGCGAAATAGCCCCTTGAGCCCAGCGGGCTTGCGGAGATTTCTCTGGCGCCCGCTGGCTGACCAAATTCATGGCCAATTCGCAGCTTCGGCGATGATTGCGGCTACGGCTTCGGGATTGGAGATCTGTGGCATGTGGCTGGTGGGGGTTTCCCGCGTCCGGGCGTTGATTGCTGCGGCGATCTCTTGCTGGGTCTTCGGACTGAGGATGCGGTCTTCGGTAGCGATCAGATACCAGCTTGGCTTGGCCTTCCAGGCGGGTGATGCCACGGACGCTCCGAAGATTTGCGCGGCGTAGGGCTTTTGCACGGCAACGGCCAGGTGGACGAGACCGCGATGAATGTCGTGGGCCATTGCCTCCTGATACTGATCTGCAGTTGCCCAGATGAAGCCGTGGGCGTCGGGCTGCATCTCTATCTTCGCCGCAGGCGGGTTCCTGCCGAGGATCGCCCCCAGAACTTCCCCCGGCTGCGGCGCGAGGGCGGCGATGTAGACCAGCTTGGCGACCTTGGGGTCATTTCCGGCCTCCGAGATGACTCCGCCGCCGTAGGAATGGCCGACCAGGACGACCGGGCCCTCGAGTTGACCGAGCGTGCGATTCACGGCGGCGACGTCTTCTTCAAAAGAGGTGAGCGGAATCTGTGCCGCTTTCACGGAGAGACCGTGATGGGCGAGAACGGTGATGACTTCGCGCCAGACAGATCCGTCGCTCCAGACGCCGTGGACGAGCAGGATGCTGTTTTTTTTTCGGCCATTTCGGTCTCCTCCTCTACAGCCTGCCGAACTGTTTCAGCGCGTGGCAACTCGGGGTTCGACCCACCGATTCCTATCACGGGGAGTGTTTTTACGGGTTGGTGTAGGTCCAGTCGAGAATATTCTGAGTAGAGGAAGTACTGCCGGTGCCGGCGGTGAAGCCGACATAGGCGGTATTGGCGCCGACAACCGACGGAATATTGACCGCGTATACGACAGTCGCAGACGCACTGACGGTTGCATCGGTAATCGTCAACGTGAGGTTGGTCCCATCGTAGACGATGTGTGCGTGCATTTCATCGCCGCTCCTTAGGACGATTCCGGTACCGGTCAGGTTGGTCGCAGGCACGGTCGGCACGGCTCCATCAAGATAGATGCCGGTAGAGTCTGTACCCTCGCCGCTGTTGTTGCAGATATCGAATTTGACGGCGACGCTCTTGGAGATTGAGGCGCCGGTTCCGGTAACCGTTGACACACCGTAACCCAGGGCTCCGCCGTCGCTGCCGACAGCACTTAGTCCCTGGTTCTGGATCACAAACGTGAACCCGTCGGCAACTGCATTCAGCTGCTGGAAGTCGAAATCGGTGGTGAACTGCTGCACATTCACGGGAGTATTGAAGTAAGCACTCTTGGCCTCGTAGTTTCCGCCGTCAGTCAATTGCAGCAGCGTGCCGCTGATTTTGGCTTTGTTGAGTGTAAGCTGCCCTGCGGTAAAGCCGGATGGATACGAGATGACCGTTGACGGGAAAGTAAAGGGCGCGCTGGTAGCTCCGCTCAAGCTGTATTCCGGAGCCAGGGCGATGGCCTCGATCGTCTCGGTCGCGCTCACGGTGATCGGCTTACCCGGATACACGGCCGATGAGGTGGTGGGCTTGGTGCCGTTGGTCGTGTAGTAGATGACCGCATTCGGCGTGGCGTCCGTAATACTCACCGGCGTCGATGCCGAAAAGGTCCCGCCGTTGGGGGTAATCACCGGGACTGCGGTCGGGGGTAAGCCGGCTGCATAGGTCCAGCTGAGGATGTTCTGGGTCGAAGTAGAGCCGCCGGTTCCGGCGGTGAAACCGACGTAAGCGGTGTTGCCGCCGACCACAGCCGGAATGTTGACCGGGAATACGACGGTCGCGATCGCATTCGTACTGGTGTCGGTGAGAGTTAGGGTGAGGTTGGTTCCGTCATAGATGAAGTGGGCGTGCATCACATCCCCGCTTCTCAAAATGACCCCGGATGGAGTCAGGTTGGTCGCGGGCACTCCTGGGGCTGCTCCGTTGGTGTAGATACCGGTTGAGTCAGTTCCCTCGCCAACGAGGTTGTAGAGATCGAACTTGACTGCGACGCTTTTAGTGATTGACGCACCCGATCCGTTGAGTGGGGAAACGCCATAGCCGAGGCCACCGCCGTCGCTTCCGAGCGCGCTCAGGCCCTGGTTCTGGATGACAAATGTGATCCCATCGGCGACCGCGTTCAATTGCTGAAAGTAGAAGTCGGTGGTGAATTGCTGGATGTTCAGAGGAACGGAGAAGTAGGCGCTGCGTGCCTCGTATTTGGCGCCGTCAGTCAACTCGAGCGCGCCGTTCGAGATCGAAGCCCCTCCGTTCAGCACCATCCCCAAAGCGTCAAATCCCGTTGGATAGGAAGCGGTTGGCGATTGAATTGTAAAAGAGGCAGCGGCCGTTCCGCTTAATCCATAGAGAGGGGCCTGTGCGACGGCTTGAATTGTTCCGGTGGTATCGACCGGAATGGGTCCGGTATATACCGTGGATGCCGCCGTCGGGGTCGTGCCATTGGTGGTGTAGTAGATGACTGCGTTCGGGGTTGCATCGGTAATCGTGACCATGGCCGGCGAGGAAGAGGTTCCAGTGCCGGGGGTGATTACCGGCACCGCAGTTGACGGGAGGAACGCCACGTAAGTCCAATCGAAGATATGCTGGGCAGCCGAAGTCGTACTGGTGCCTCCGGTGAACCCGGCATAGGCGATGCTGGCGCCCACAATGGCTGGAATATTGATTGGGTAGACCATTGTGGCGGCCACATTCGTCGTGCTATCGGTGAGTGTGAGGGTGAGGTTCGTGCCGTTATACGCGAAGTGCGCGTGCATGACATGTCCACTGGTCAACGAAATGCCGGCCGGGGTCAGGCCGGTGGCAGGAGAGGTCGTGGAGGGGGTTCCGTTGACATAGAGGATTACGGAATTTGCACCGTTTCCCGCGGTTCCGTTGATGTCAAAGGCCACCGCGACGCTGCTGGAGACTGCGGTTCCGACGCCGCCTGAACCAAAGCCGTAGCCGAACGCCGTCCCCACCGCATTCAAACCCATATTCTGGATCACGAAGGTAAATCCTTCGGACTTGGCGCTGGTCAACTGGAAGTCGAAGTCCGAGGTGAATCCCAGCACGCCCACGGGATTTGCGAAATAGGCGCTCCGGGTCTCATTCAGACTACCGTCAGTCAACTGAAGGACCTTGGTCACGGCTCCATTCGAGGGCAATGTACCGGCCACTAAGGTGGGGCCATTCAGAATCATTGAGCCATAGGAGAATCCAGCGGCCGGGGTGTAAGTCGGAACCGCGCTCGTGATCCCGGAGGTAATCGCATAAGTCGCCGATGCTTCAGCGCTTACCGCGCCCCCCGGCACCATGGCCATCACCTGGAGTTTCTCTGCGGCCGATATCGGGAAGGGGACGGAATAGACCTTGGACGACGTGGTCGGAGCCGTGCCGTCGGTGGTGTAGTAGATGACGGCGCCCGAGGTTGCGTCGGTGAGAGAAACCGTCTGTGTCGTCGCGTAAATGCCGCTCTTAAGGCTTATTACCGGTGTCGCGGTGCCTGATGGTTGGCCGGGTGTGGTCGCGGTATAGGTCCAGGTGGCGATCTTCTGACTGGCAGTTTTTATCTGTGTTGAGCCGGTAAAACCGACATAGGCGGTATTGCCGCCGACGATCTGGGGGATATTTTCCTGCCACACAGCGGACCAGGTCGCCGCGGTCACCTCGTCGGTGATGGTCATCGCCAGATTGACGCCGTCATAGGTCAGGTTCACCAGCATGCTGTCGCCGCTAGCCAGGTTGATCCCCGTATTGCTGAGGTTGATGGCAGGTATGGTAGGGGCCACGCCGTTGATGTAGACACCAGTGGAGTCAGGTCCTTCACCGGCATCGTTGTAGAAGTCGAACTTGATGGCAAGACTCTTGGCAATTGGAGCGTATCCGAGTGACGCGCTGTTGCCTCCGAGCGCAGTGGGGCCGGTGTTTTGGATCACAAATGCGATTCCATCAGCCGCGGGGTTGGAGAGCTGGAAGAGGAAGCTAGCGGTAAATGCCTGGATGTTGAGCGGGGTGGTCACGAATGCGGAACCGGTGTCCCAGGAGTAGCCATTGGTCAACTGCAGCCGGCTGTCATCGAGGCCGGTGCTGCCATTGAAAGTCATGATGTTCTGCGCTTGGGCGAATCCCTCGCTGAGATCGACGCCCGACTGAGTGGTATAGGTCTGGCTGACGATTGCGCTGCCATTCAAGCCTGGAGCAAAGGCGATGGCGCTGATTGTCCCTGAACCGGTGACCGGGATTGGACTGCTGTAGAGTGTCGATTGATTGGTGGGCGCAGATCCGTTGGTTGTGTAGTAGATGGAGGCGTTCGGGCTCGCGTCGGTGATCGTCACGGTAGGCGAAGTGGAAAATGTGCCACCCGGAGGCGAGAAGATAGGGTTCGCGGTATTGTTCAGCGAGGTGTACGTCGCCGAAACCGGGGTGACCCAAACATAACCGGGCGCCACCGCAATTGCGTTGATGGTCTGGGTGTAGTTGACCATAAACGGGCCGCCGTAAACTGTGGACGAGGTGCTTGGGGCACTGCCGTCGGAGGTGTAATAAATGACGGCTCCCGGGGTCGAATCGGTGATCGATACCTGGATTGGGGTGGTGAAGGTCGTCGAAGCGGGGCTGATGACCGGGGCGCTGATCAGGGGCTCAGAGCTAAACAAGCCATACACGTCTACCTGTCCGCCAGCGCCGACATAGACCTTCCCGTTGCTGATAGTCGGAACCGCAAACTTGACGGCCGACCCCGCACTGTCGCGGTTGGGGACCTGGTCGCTCGAATAGAACTCGTTCGCGAGGTTGGTCGCGTCGTAGGCCTTGAGGATAGCGATTCCACCGGTGTCATAGCTGTCGGTTTCGACTGCCCACAGGATTCCGTTAGCCGTCCCGAGCGACGATATAGAGGTCCCGGGCCCAGGAAAACCGAAAGTCTCTGGACTGGTGCTGGTCGGACCCGATGACAAGACACCATTGGTCAGAGAATAGGCCTTGAGATGGTTGCGAGTTTCGCTGGAGTAAACATTCCCGTTCCAGTACGCAGGACCTCCCCACACACCGTTTCCCGAGGTGGCGCTGGCGATCTCCTGCACCACCTTGTCCGTGGTGTTGTAGCCGCCCATAGCATCGCGATTAACCAGATAGACGGATCCGGCCTTGCCCTCCTGGAAGAGCAGATGCGGATAAGGTCCGGTTTGGTTGGGCAAGATCACCAGGCCGCCCGCGCCAAGATCGCCGTCACTGGCGTCCAGGGTGGCCTGGGTGGAAGGGGTGAATTCGTCCTGGATCGTCGGGGTGCCGTTGGTCAGATCAAAGTTCAGGATGCTGTCGCCATAGTCCATGGCAGAGGTGTAGGGCGTTGTCGCGTTATAGTCTCCGTTCCCGGTGGCCACAAACATTCTGCCGAACGGATGGCCGACGGGATCGACGACATCGGCCGCCATGCCATCGCCGCCCATCCATATGCCCGAGCCTGTCCCATTGGGCGAAGTTGTGTACACCGCGATTTGGGCCAAGGTCGAGGGGTTGTATGAAAGGAGCCATCCGTGCCAGTCGCCGTTATCGGCGTGGGAGGCGAAGTCTACATATAAAACGCCATTCAGCAGCAACAACCCGGAACGCTGGTTCTCCCATTTGGGATCGAACTTTAATATCCCTCCACTGCTGCCGTTCCCGGTCCCCGAAACCTGTGCCTGGATGGTGACGGGACCGCCCAGCATTTCCGCTCCCGTGGTGACGCTTAGAGCGTGGAGACGAAGGACGAAAGCTGTACCCTCCTGAGTGAAGCTGACGACATACAGGATGCCGGCGACAGGATCGATCACCGGCGTGCCGGTAATCCCGTACTGGGGCACGATGTCCTCGCAGATCTCCGCGCTGGGGACCACAGTTGCGCCGGGTGCGGCGCCGTAAGCAGTGCTCAGAAGACTTGCCTTCCACAACGGGCTGGCATTGCTGCCTCCATTCGAGTCCGCGTCAAAGGCATAGACGCTATCGTTCTCGGTCGCGACGAAGAGAACGTTGTGCTTTCCAGCACCTATTTGCAGTCCAGGCAGATACAGCGGTTGGGCATAAACCTGACCGTCCACGGGAAGCGAGAACAGTAGGCCGAACTGGGAGTCATTAACATTTCCCGGGGTTAGAAGGGACTCGTTGGTATTTTGACCAGTCCGGGAGATGTCATTGTGCTGGGTGACCACGTTGACTTGCGCCGAGCACCACACAACACTGAGCCCAAAGATCAGAACGAGGGCAAGTGACGCAAGCTTGAAGGATGGCCGAAGAACCGAGCAGTGCGAAGCCTGATTCTCGCCGTACGGGGTTGACGGCGCAATTCGATTGTAGCGTGCCATAAAGAATCCTCTGCCCTCGATATCTGGGCGTCACAGTTATCCAGCGTCAATTCGAAAAATGCAGGCGAGAAGTCACCCTCCGAATGCACAATGATGCGGAGGTGCATTCCGCTGCACGGACCAGCTAAGAGAGTTCGGGGTTGCAACCTAGAAAACAAGGAACACGCGCAGGGGCAACGCGTACGGCACACTAAAGTCCACTAAGAACTCGAACGACCTGTTCATGCCCCTTCATCAGGTCACATTGCATGAAAGATGACAAAATGGTGACGACCTAAGTAATGCAGAAAAATAACAGAAGTCACGAAAAGATTCAGTCTATCCGGCTAAGTTGAGTTGGCGCGAGTAACGTTATGCCCTAGCCAACATCTATTTAAGAACAAGATGTCATAGTCGTCACCGCTATGCAAGCGCTTTTTGCGGTGAGGAAAAATTGAGCGAGTTCGATTAGACGAGTTAGTTCTCCCATTGGTCCGTGGCCGTGGGCCTGATTAAGGCGTGGACTTGAGGTTCCCGCGCGGTGCATCCAAAACAGGGGGGTTTCGGGAGCCTCTGGAGCTCTCTTGTAGTCTGATTCGTCTATGGATGAGCGGCTCCTTATACACAACTCTCCGGTTGCGATTACCATCCAAATAGCGAAGGTACCTATATATGCCGAAGAGCGAACAAATTCCTGAAGTCGAGCGTGCGGCAAGCGGGCAGCCCGAAAAAGAGCTGGCGGATTCGTCGTTGTTGCATGGGCGGCTTACGAGAAGGTCTTTCTTGTCGGGGCTTGGTGCGGCCGGCATTGCCGCTGCCGCGCCTGCTGCGCTTGCCGCCACTCCAGCGGCGCCGGCGCAAGAGGCGGAGCCGACTGCCGCACCGGTTGACGGCAGCGTCCTGTTAAAGTTACGCGTCAATGGGCAAGTTCGGGAGTTGACGATTGATCCTCGAACCACCCTTCTCGACGCGCTTCGCGAGAACCTCGATCTTCCCGGCACCAAGAAGGGTTGCGATCACGGGCAGTGTGGCGCCTGCACGGTCCACGTGAACGGCAGGCGGGTCAACTCCTGTCTCTCGTTCGCGGTGATGCACGCGGACGATGAGATCACCACGATCGAGGGCCTTGGCCAGCCTGGACATCTGCATCCGATGCAGGCGGCGTTCATTGAACATGACGGCTATCAATGCGGCTATTGCACTTCGGGCCAGATCATGTCGGCGGTCGCAGTGCTCAAAGAGCCAGTCGGTCCGACCGACGAAGATGTCCAGCACGCGATGTATGGAAACATCTGCCGTTGCGGCGCTTACCCCAACATTGTCGCCGCGATCCAGTCGGTGCGCGCACGAGCCTAACAGGACGCGCACG
>CAWDRO010000012.1:0-19515 GCA_963804735.1 uncultured Acidobacteriaceae bacterium | reverse complement strand
AGCCAGGTGGGCCAGCGAGATCAGGTGGGAAGGCAAACGCCAGAGCGCAGCCGAGCGTGAGCACGTCTCCCAGATTCATTGCGGTCGCGACTCACGGGCATATTGCGAGAAAACAGTCCGGGTGCGGTCATCAGAGTGATTCCCACAAGGGCGACCAGCGCGCCGACGTAGGCGTTCCAACCGGGACGCAGCGAGCCGGGAACCCGCAGCGCGGGAACTACCGAGAGCAAAGGGACAATAATGACCGTCAATCCGGTGAGAAACGCGGACTTTGAGGGAGTCGTCAAGGCCAGACCAGCGGTTTGGAACTGATATCCGACTGCCAGGCAAGAAACCGGCAATCGCGCCGCCCACAAGCACTTCGCGCGTTAACCGGCGCAGATGTTTGCGATAGACCACCGCGAGGCACAGCGTCGCCAACGCCATGCGGATGAGATTGAAGAGCAGCGGCGAGATGTCGTTTAGCGCATCCTTGACCAGCACAAAGGTCGAGCCCCACACTGCGACCACGCCGAGCAGCAGCAGGTGTGCCCGGAGTTTTTCTGACATATTGCGATCAATCCTCCGGCATCCAGAAGGTTCAATGCCGCATCGTCTTTTTATGGGGTCAGCGGCCCGCGTTTGTATCCGCCAGAGCCAGCATGAGGCAACAAGACTCTTCGCAACCCGAGCTCGCGATTACGAGCGTCGTACCATTCGGAGTATGTATGGATGCTGCCGCCATTGCCGCCGGCGCCGATACTCAACGCTTCGACGCTGAGAGAGAGTGGAATGTTGTGTTCGTTGAGGCAAGTCGAATCTCAGTGCGGATGCCAAGATGGCGATCTACGGCGCGAAGCAGATCGAGAATTTCTCGCATCTTGAGGTAGGGCCGCGGCGGGCCGGTCCCCGATCTTGCGTACCTCAAAGTGGACCAGCGGAGCCGGGCGTGGCTTTGTCGGACGTGCACCTTTTGCCTCCGACTTTGCCGCCTCGCGGTTAGCGGCGAGCACCACGTCTTCAACAGCGCGGTGAAGCTCCACTTCGAGGCGGACCAACTGCTCGGGATCGGTCGAGCGGAAGTCGAAGCGCGCCGAAGCGCTCTCCGGGATAGCGTTCACCGCGGTCCCGCCTTCGATGGTGCCGACATCCGACGGTTGTTCGCTGAGTACTCGCTGAGCTTGAGGGCCGCCAGCCGGGCGATCACCGCGCTCATCAACACAATCGGGTTGGGCAGTCCCGCATCCGTCCAGGAATGGCCACCCGGTGCGGAAATGGCGACGAGAAATCTTCGACTGCCGAAAGCGCCAGTCACGGCGACTTCGTGCCCAGCGCCATCGAGGACGATATTGGCAGAGATGCGCTTCCGCCATGCCGATTGCTGGTAGAGATAACGGATGCCGCGGAGATCGCCCTCGCCTTCTTCCCCGACATTCCCGGCGAACAGATTCCTCGGTGCAGGGGCAAAGGCAGACCTTGTCCTGCATCGCTCTCAGCACGGCCGCGATCGCCAGCAATCCTCCGACCCAGCCCCGTTATCTAAGGCGCCGGGGGCTGTGAGCGGTACCCTCCCGCACGACGCGGATTGCCGGCCGGCACGGAAAATCGCGTCGACGTGCGCGGAGAGCAAAAGGCATGGGGCAGCTCGACGGCATCGCCGGCAACCTACCCACCGCCTTGACACCGGCATCGATTTCCACTTCTTCCAATCGCAGGTCGCGGAAGCGTTCGCAAAGCCACGCGGCACGGTCGCGCTCATGAGAAAGGAGGAGCAGCTATCTCGACCATCTCGGCCTGCCAATCCATGATGCGAGGCTCCTGCAAATGAAGCCATTGAAAGGCTTCATGGACGAAGCGCTGGCTAGCGAGGTGGACTACACGCGAGAAGGCCGACACTCGTTCCAGGTCATTCATGAGAATTCCTAAGCTTAGCATCGCGACCATTCTTGAATCCTGATGCGTTTGCCCCAGACGTCAGAAGTCCTGAGGATACTTCACCGAGACCAGAAACAGTCCTTGGGCTGGAGCAGTCGGTCCAGCAGCGTTGCGGGAACGCGCAGCGAGGATGCCGGGAATCGAGCCGCCGGGAGGCTGCCTCGACCCACCTCCAGGAACGTCCCGACTAGGTTGCGAACCATGTGGTGCAGAAACCCGTTCCCGGTGACGCGATAGGTCGAATGATCTGCTTCGATTGTCCAAACAGACTCGTGAACGGTTCGAAGACAGTTTTGTTCGAGTTGCTCAGCTTCGCGGCTGTTCAAATGGGGATCGCTGGCTGCGAAAGACGTGAAATCGTGTTCGCCGCGGACGTATCCGGCGGCCACACTGATCGCGTCCACATCCAGCGGCCAGTTCAGAGCATAGACGTACCGGGCAAGCGTTGGTGGGCATATTTCGCCGCGAAAGATTCGGTATTCATAGGTTTTTTCAGCCGCGCTGTGCCGGGCATGGAAGGTGGGCGGCGCGATCTCTGCCTCCAGCACCCGGATCGATTCGGGCAGGATGCGATTGAGCGCCCGCATCAGGTTTGGAGGGGGTATTGGCGCGTTGATGCGAAAAGATGCCACCTGACCGAGGGCGTGCACTCCGGAGTCGGTTCGCCCAGAACCCTGGGGCAAGACTCGCTCCCCCGTGACTCGCTCAATGGCGTCCGACAACACCCCCTGGATGGTCGGCTGATCGAGCTGCACTTGCCAGCCGCAGAAATCGGAGCCGTCATAGGCCAGAACGAGCTTCCAGTTCTTGGATGGTCCAGATCGGTGGCATCGGGCGATCCGAATGGTCCATTTACTCATCGGGGAGTGCCTAGTCCAGTTACTATAGGCCGCAGGCCGGGCTAAATCGTTTTCCGGAGCGGTAAGATAAAGACAGCCTCCGTTCAGCCATCGGATCGCGGTCCCCGAATCCTGGGGATTGCCTCTGCGCAAGGAACCAAGCGAGGGCAAATATCGTATCCAGTTGATAATACCGGGGCTGGGCCGGCGATTGCGATCGGTTTATGCCTGGGAGAGCGTCAAGCTGTAATTCTAAGTGCGGCGGTTATTTCAGAGTCCATCGGATGCTCTGCCGCGTCTGAGTAGAACGCATATTGAAACAGTGGAGAAGGGCGAATGCATCTTTTGTTCGAACGTAGAGGCAAGCGGCATAGTGTGCCATCCTCGGCAGCACCAGCCGAACCGGCCCAAGCCGGGGAATTTCAGAGCTTTCGCCGATTGCAGGCGGTCGCGGCGATCGCGTGTCTATTGCTGAGCACCGTGCCGCTGTCCGCCGCGGCCCAGCAAACCGGAGCGGCCCCGGCGCCAACCGGTGTTCCCACCCCCAGCAATGCGCCGAATAGCTTGGTTGACCTTCATCCGACCTCGCGGGATTTTAGTGTTCCTCGCGGCTATTGGAGGAATCCCTTTGGGCCTTACATTCCGGCCACGGTCGAGTCTCCTATCACAGTCAACTCCACCCGGCTTGAGGACCTGGCCAAGGGCGGAAAGATCTATCTGAGCCTGAGCAACGCCATCGTGCTTGCGCTTGAGAACAACTACGACATCGCCATCCAGCGCTACAACCTGGACATTGCCGATACCGATATTCTTCGTGCCAAGTCCGGCGCTGCGACGTTGTTGGGCGCACCCAGCGGCCTCCTCGAGAAGACCCTCGGCGGCGCTAATTCGCTGTTACAAGCCAGCGGCGGCGGCCCGGGCGGGTCTTCGGCAGGCACGGGTGGCGTTGGCTCCGGCACGGCGGGACAGAGCCTGACCACCAGCGGTCTCGGACCGAGCCCTGAGGTCCTGGATCCGCTGCTGAGTGGCACCATTCAGCTCCAGCGGCAGACGTACCCAACAACCAGTTCCTTTTCAGGGTCATACGTTGACACAAATACGGATGAGTACAACTTCACCTATACCCAGGGCTGGGTCACTGGCACGCAATTGCAAGTCGCATTCGACAATAGCCGAATCGCGACCAACCAGCCGTTTACTACGTACAGCCCCTCGCTCAATGCCAATTTTCTGGCGACGGTCACTCAACATCTGGCCTACGGCTTCGGACCAGGGATCAACAAACGCTTCATCATCCAGGCCAAGAACGACCGGAAGATCAGCGATGCCGGCTTTCGCCTGCAGATCCTTTACACCGTCAATCAAATAGAAAATATCTACGTGGGCCTGGTCAGCGCTTATGAAGACGTGCAGTCGAAGCAGCGCGCGCTGGAGCAGTCCAAGCAGCTCGCCTCCGACAACCGCAAGCAGTTGGCAATCGGCACCCTCGCGCCCCTGGAAGTAGTGCAGTCCGACAGCAATGTGGCCACCGACCAACAGGCCCTGGTGGCATCGCAAAGTGCGCTCGATTACCAGCAGCTGGTCATGAAGCAGGCCATAGCGCGCAACCTGAACGACCCCGCGCTGGCGGCTGCGCCCGTCATTCCGACCGACCGGATCTCCATTTTGGAGACCCCGGAAGAGCGGATGTCGGTTGACGATCTGGTGAAAGAGGCCAATGCCAACCGGCCCGACGTGCAGCAGGTTCTCATAGGTTTGAAGAACGATGAAATCACCGTGCGGGCGCTGAAGAACGGGCTGCTGCCTCAGGTCGATCTGTATGCCTTCTACGGAGGGTACGGTGTAGGCGGTGCACGCGGACCAAATTGCACGATCTTCAATGCCGAATTCCAAAGCGTGCCTTGCACCGAGGAAACCACGCCGACTATCGACTACTCGCACACCTTCCAGAACCTGTTCAATAATTCTGGTCCGAATAAAGGAGTCGGCCTTACTCTCAATATTCCCATCCGCAACCGACAGGCGCAGTCGGCACAACTGCGCTCGATGATCGAATACCGCCAGGCGCAACTGCAAGTGCAGCAGATTTATCTCCAGGTGAGGATGCAAGTAATCAACGGGCAATACGCGTTGACCAACGACCGCGCCCAGGTAGAATCCGCTCAGGCCGCCGCCGATTACAACCGGCAAAGCCTTGACGCTGAGCAAAAGAAATACCACCTCGGGGCGTTGACTACCGCCAACGTGCTTTTGCAGCAGCGTAATCTCTCGAATGCCGAGAACAATCTCATCACCGCCCGCGCCACCTATGCGAAGGACCGGGCCGCCATGACGGAGATTCTCGGTACCACGCTGGACCGCTACGGCATCAGCCTGGAAGACGCGGTCACGGGCAACGTAAAGGAGATGCCTATCGTTCCAGGTTTGGAGCCTGCGACGCCGCAGCCTGAGGTACAGGTCCCGGATCAACAACAGAGGTTGCAACAGCAGGAACAGGCGCCACCGAGCCCGACTCCGCCGATGCCGCCGCAACCGACAACGCCGCCTCAGCAGGCTCCGCAATAATGAAATGCCCGGCAAAACCGCCGGGCATTTCTTGTCGCGATGGGCGCTCGGTGATAACGTCGCGCTGAATTGCGGAAGCAGGCCTGTAGGCGCTATATTCCTTGTTCGTCCACTCATCGTCTATCAGCCGAGGACAACAGCAGCAATGTCGAACTGGAACCGCCGCACTTTTTTGGGTCACTCCGCACGAGCCGCGGCACTGACAACTCTTCCATGGTCGACTGCCGCGCTGGCTTCGGCCGCGACCCCGCGCAGCTCAACCTTCCCGGAAGGCTTCCACTGGGGCGCGTCAACGTCGGCGATGCAGGTCGAAGGCTCACCGTATGCCGACGGAGGCGGCCGCTCGATCTGGGGCGCCTTTGAAGCCAAGCCGGGAAACATCAAGGACGGCAGTACCAATTGGGTGGCCGACGACGAGTACCATCGCTATGCCGAGGACATCGCCCACATGAGCGACCTGGGGATGAATTCCTATCGATTCTCGATCGGTTGGCCCCGGGTGCTGCCGGAGGGAAAAGGGAAGCCCAACGAAGCCGGCCTCGCATACTACGACAAAGTGATCGACGATCTGCTCGCGGCGAAGATCACTCCGTTCGTCACGCTCTACCACTTCGATTACCCCGAAGCGCTGCAAGAGCAAGGCGGATGGTTGAATCCGGACAGCTCGAAGTGGCTGGCCGACTATGCCCACCTCGTGTCCAGCCGCTTCTCCGACCGAGTGACCAATTGGTTGACGATCAATGAACCCGACATTCTCTGGGGATTTGGCGCAGAAGCTGGGGTCATGCCACCCGCCCTGAAACTCGATAGCGCGGGCTTGGCGCGAGGCGTTCACAACATTTTGCTTGGCCATGGACGCTCGGTCGAGGCAGTTCGCGCCGCGGCGAAGAAGCCAGTCAAGGTGGGACTGCCATATGCGGGAATGTTCTCTATTCCGGCGAGCGCCTCACCGGAGGATGTCGCCGCTGCTCGCTCGGCATCGTTTTCGGTAGTGAAGCGGACAATCATTCCCATGCAGCCGGCGATGACGATGATGAACAATTCGTGGTGGCTCGACCCGATTTATCTCGGTCACTATCCCACCGAGGGCTACAAACTGTTTCCCACCGCTGAGAAGCTCGCGACACCCGCTGATATGCGCATCATCCATCAACCCGTGGACTACTGCGCGATCAATCTTTACTTTGCCCCTACGGTCAAGGCGGGGGCGGACGGAAGACCGGAGCTAGTCCCGGACTCGCCGACTGCGCCCCGATCTCATTATGGATGGGCAATTACTCCGGAGCTGCTCTACTGGGCGCCGAAATTCCTCGCCGACCGCTACAAGAAGCCGATCCTGATTACCGAAAACGGCGTTTCCCTCGCCGACACACCCTCCGTCGACGGCAAGGTCCACGATCCCGAGCGTGTTTCCTTCCTGAACAGCTATCTGGGAGCCTACAAGCGTGCCCACCGCGACGGCGTGCCGTTGGCCGGCTATCTCCATTGGTCGCTCATCGACAACTGGGAGTTCAGCGAAGGTTACAGCCAACGTTTTGGCCTGATCTACGTCGACCACACCACGCAGCAGCGCATCGTGAAGGACTCCGCCTATCGATATAAGGAGATCATTCAGAGCAATGGCGCGTCACTCTAACGGGCCTAGTTGTTTTCGCCAGTAAATGGATTGGTCTCGCGCGGTTTTGCGGCGGTCGGATCTGCACTGGGCGGCAGGTTGCCAGGCGCGACTGCTCCAGATGCTACTGCGCTGGCTGCACCTGCCGTGACTGCCCGCAACGGATCGCCGGGAAGTATTCCGTTTTCTTCGAGGGCAAGGCGTATTCTTCTTTGCGTCTCGCGCACCACGGGCGCCTGCTGGTTTGCCAGCGTTCTGAGCTGGATCGGGTAGATGACTTGCGAGCCCTTGATAGAGTCGACGCCGAGTAGCGTCGGATCGGCCAAAAAGATACTCCTATAGGCGGGATCGTTGCGCACGCTCATCGCCGCATTTAAGAGCACTGGCATTACTTTGTCCGGGTTGGCCGAGAAATCCACCGAGACATTGATCGTCGTCACCGAGTAGTCGCGGGTCAGATTGGCGACGGTGGTGATCTGCGAATTGGGAATGGTGTAGAGCGTTCCATCGCCGTCACGGAGCTTCGTGGTGCGCAGCGACATCGATTCGACTGTGCCGCTCAGTCCTGCGAGCCGCACCGCATCGCCAACGTTGTACTGGTCCTCGATCAGGATCAGCATGCCGTTAAGGCAGTCCTTCACAATCGTTTGCGCGGCCAGGCCGATGGCCACTCCGGCGACGCCGGCGCTGGTCAGCAGAGGCGCAAGGTTGAAATTGAAGACGTCGCGAAGGATTTGCAGGGAAGCGATAAATCCGATGACGCCGATAGTGGTCGCCCGCATGACCGAGGCCAGGGTCTTGATTTGCGAAGCGCGAACCACTCCTTTGGTCGCGCGCGCCTCGGCGATGGCTGTCAGGCGCCGGGTGAGCACGTTGAGCATCGCGACCAGCACCCAGGCGAAGATCAGGAGGACGATCAGGCGGGGCAGATCGTGCTGTACAAACTCCTGCAGACTGGAGAGCCAATTCTGCGCAACGCCGGTGAAGAACTGCCGCGCGGATTCAGGTGAGTGAGCGAAATCAATGAGCATATGTGCAGTGTCGTTCCGATGTGGGCGCAGGGCCGCCTACTTTCCTATAATCAACCGATGCGAAGCCTTTTGGGCAAGTCGCGCCGTAACTCGTACTTCACCATTGCGCTTCTTGCCGCAATCGTCGCGCTGACGGCAGCCCATCGAGGCGACAATGCCCTGGGCCAGAGCCAGACGCCCTCTCCATTTCCGCAGACCCCTGGGCAGAACGGCGGCCGTCCGCCCATAGGCCAGGAACCGGATATGACCCAGGACCCCATGCTGCGACATGCTCAGGAAGAGGCGGCAAAGAGGCGCAACATCGACCGCCAGAACAAGCTGACGGCGGACTCCGACAGGATAGTGCAGCTAGCCCAGGAACTCAGCACGGCAGGCGATCCCGACGGAAAAGGAGCCGCTTCTCCCGCTTTGGCCAAGAAGGCGGAAGAGATCGAGAAGCTGGCACGAAATGTGAAGGACCTAATGAAATCAGAATAGACTCAGCGTCTTGCGGAGACGATTTTCCCCACTTCGCGACACTCAGCGCTGACGAGGATTGCCCGGCGCCGGAGCTTTTGCGGCCTGGGCGGCAATCGAATTGGTGATCTCCAGGAACATCATTCGCAGGTTGAAGAGAGCGGTCTGCAGTAGCTTCTGCTCGCGATCGGTGAGGTTTCCCTTGGTCTTTTCGACCAGCACGGCCAGCATATCGATCGATTGACGCGCGCCGATGATGTTGACGCGAGGCTTTTGACCCGGCTCGGTCGCTGCTCCCATGGCTATCACCGCGGAGAGATAGAAGGACTGAACGACCTGCTCAAAGTCAGCTTCTGGGGTCGCGGTCGCGCCCGGATTGGAGTGGCGGATCATGTCGTCCAACTGTCCGGAGGACTTCCGGTAGGCGGCGTGTTGCTCGGCTGACTCCTGGCTTGTAGGAACGGGGCCCAGCTGCTCTTCGATAGAGTCGTCGATAGAGTCGGCGGACAGATCGGCTTCGGCCAGAGCGGCGTCATGCGGGGCGGCGTCGGCGCCGACAGAGGCCTCTACCGGAACGCTGGCGGGAGCTTCCGGCTTAGCTGCGGAATCGGTTTCGTGAATTTCTTCTGCGCTGGCTGGATCGCGGAGCTCTCCGTCGAGGGTAAACTTGCGGCGGTCGGTGACTGTGAATGTACTTTGTTTCTCTGCCATGGTGTTTTCCAATTTTCTGTATATGTGTCGATTTGGTGTTAAGAGCTTGTGAAGCCAAAATTGATCTGAGTCAGGCTCATAGCATTAGTGGCACCGGGGAGTGATCGAGAGCCGTCACCGTACCACCCTCATAAGCGATGGTCGACTTATTTTCCAAAACCTCTACGCGAATGGACCCGATGGCGACCGTGCCTTGAAACTCCGGCACATTGAATTCAGCAACGCTGGTCAGCTGCCCGATCGTTGCAGATGGATTGTCCTCGGTGCGCAAATCAACCGGAACCGACGGAACCGCTCCGTCAACCAGGAACTGTCGGAGGGTACGATGCACGGTTGCCCGTGAGCGGATTCGCTCGACGATTTCCTGGCCGAGATAGCAGCCTTTGGTGAAATTGAGTGCTCGAGTCTGCGCCGTTTCCTGGGCTAGATGGCGATCGGTTATGTCGATGCCGAAGCGTGGTGTTCCCTCGAGGACGCGGAGGGCTTCGACGGCATCGATCCCAATTGGTGCTGCCCCTGCAACGGTCAAGGCGTCCCAGATCGCGAGGGTGTGTTCGGGCGCGAACCACAGTTCAAATCGCGGTCGAAGCTCGCCAAAGGCGTGAACGAGGGTGATTGCAGACCCCGCCAGTTCGGTGTCGATGAAATGTAGAGGCTCCAGATCGGAGTGGTTCAGGCCTAGCGCATCGAGTATTGCCCCAGCCTGAGCCCCGGTTAAGCCAATTCCGCTTGATGCCTCGTCTAACGAATGAAGCTCCACATCATCCATAATGATGAAGTGGTCGAGATGGGCAAGCAGGCGCGCGGACTGGGAGCGGTCGGTGTCGAGAAGAAGATCTCCGGCCCGGCGGTAGATGTAAGCGTCACCCTGGATGCGCCCCTGGGCATTCAGGATGAAGTTGTAGTTACCGTGGCCCTCTGGAAGGGCCTGGATGGCGTTGGATACCATGCCGTTGAGCCAGCGAAGACGGTCTTCGCCGGTGATGCGGATGCGAGTGCGATAGCCGAGGTCGAAACAAGCTGCGCCGGAAAGGGCAGCGGAAATCTCGAACTGAGTTGGAGAGAAAGACCGCGGCGTCAACGCGCCGGCGTACGTCGAGAGATTCAGGCCCGGAGTTTGGGTCTGCAGTTGGGCGGCCAGCGGGGTAGGCGTCAGGGTGATTTCGGTAGTGAGGGTTGCTGCTTCGCTCATGGCGGCCAGTTCTATGTGTAGATTATAGCTGCGCGACGACGGCGAGGTTTGGCCTGCGATCGACTGTGACTTTGAAGGGATTTGGATGTTCTTAGATCGGAAAAGTTTGAAGTGCCTGGGGCTGATGTGCCTTGGCGGCACGTTATCGGTTTCATTATGGGCACAGACGGTGGCGACTCCCACGGCTCCCGGCGCCCAACAGCCAACCGCAGGTGGGGACGCAGAGAAGCCGGCCGAAACCCGACTCACGCGAGCGCAGGCCAAGGAGTTGTTCCGCTCAGTCGACGACATCCTGCACTTCGCCTCGGAGGATTCCAAACTGCCGGTGAAACACGAAGTAAAGCGGAAACTTCAGACTCGGGCTTCAGTCGAGAAGTATGTCATCGAAAAGTTCAACGACGATGAAGACGCCAAGCGGATGCAGCGGTCGGAGATCGTGCTAAAGAAGTTTGGCCTGCTTGATCGGGACTTCCAGCTCAAGCCGTTTCTGGTCAGCCTGCTGACCGAGCAGATCGCCGGCTACTACGACAGCAAGACCAAGACAGTGAACCTGCTCGACTGGATCGCGCCCGATTCCCAAAAGCCGGTGTTGGCGCATGAGTTGACCCACGCCTTACAAGATCAATACGTCAACCTGGATAAGTGGGAGAACCAGTCGCTTGCGGACATCTCGAAAGATTATGCCGACGACACCAAGCACATCGCCGTGGACGAGGTCGATACCGCGCGAGAGGCTGTGCTCGAAGGCCAGGCGATGGCGGTATTTGTGGATTACTCGCTCAGGCCGTCAGGCAAGAGATTGCTGACATCACCCGACATCGGAGCCACGCTCCAGGACAACCTGAGCGACAATTCGGATTCACCCATCATGGCCCGGGCCCCGTTGCTGCTGCAGGAATCGCTGTTGTTCCCATATCGCGAGGGGTTGAACTTCGAGCAGACGCTGATGAAGGACGAAGGCATTGAAGGCGCATTTGCCGGGGTGTTAGACCGGCCGCCATCGACCAGCTTTGAGATCATGAATCCGAAGAGCTACGAGCGCAAAGTCAAGGTGCCGCTGCTGCAGATGCCGGACATCCACGGCTTGCTGGATACTCAATATGAACCTTATGACATAGGAGTAATGGGCTCACTCGACGTTCGGATACTGACCGAGTTGTTCGCCGGCCAGGAAGCGGCGGACGCGCTCACCCCGGAGTGGGCCGGTGGAATCTATTACGCGGCGCAGAGCAAAGCTGCAAAAACTGCGGAAGAGAAAGTGCAAACCAGCTCGGTCGCGCTGCTATACCTATCGGCCTGGAAAGACCCCGAAGCGGCGAAGACCTTTGCCGCCATTTACGCTGAGGAGCTAAGCAGAAAATACTCCGGCGTAAAACGGGATCCGGCGGCGGAGTCGAATGGCGAGCAGATTTACAAGACCAATGAAGGCCCAGTGCTCATCGCGATCATTGGAAACCAGGTCTTTACCAGCGAGAGCTTCGACCTGACGCTGGCCCACAAGTTGGAGCTATTGATGGTGGGCGCGCAAACGAGCGGGAACCAGCAAACCGCTCGAATGCATCCCGCTCCCCCGGAACTATCCGTAGGTGTTGTCAACCTCATCGCCAGTTGCGGCCTCATGAGGGCTGGACTTACACATTGATTCCGCGCCATTTACAGTCCCCATTTATACTCAATGAGGACCTAAATCACAGGAAGATCCGCCTTCTCTCGGAAGCGCGGCGGAGTGCGGTTTGCAAGCAGCGGAAATCGGCATCATCGGAGGCAGCGGGCTCTATTCTATGCCCGGCCTTACCAACATCAGCGAACAAGGAATTACCACCCCCTTCGGCGATCCCTCCGACGCCTTTGTACTCGGCAATTTAGCGGGTCGTCGAGTCGTATTTTTATCACGACACGGCCGCGGACACCTGTTGCTCCCCTCGGAACTCAACTTCCGCGCCAACATCTACGCGATGAAGATGTTGGGTGTGGAGCGAATCCTGTCAGTCTCCGCCGTCGGCTCGCTGAAGGCGGAACATAAGCCCACCGACTTCGTTGTGCCCGACCAGTTTATCGACCGGACGTTTCATCGCGAGTCAACATTCTTCGGCAATGGCATTGTCGGACACATCGCCTTTGGCGACCCGGTCTGCGGTGTGGTGGCTGACGCCATTGTGAGAGCGTGCGAGCAGGTCGGTGTGGTGGGGAAGAGCGGCGGAACGTATGTGTGTATGGAAGGTCCGCAGTTTTCCACGCGCGCGGAGTCGAACCTGTATCGGAGCTGGGGCGCCGATATTATCGGCATGACCAACCTGCAAGAGGCCAAGCTGGCTCGTGAAGCCGAGATTTGCTATGCGACGATGGCCATGGTCACCGACTATGACTGCTGGCATGAAGACCATGACGCGGTCACGGTCGAACAGGTCATCGCGGTGCTCAACCAGAACGCGGCCAACGCGGCTAAGGTGGTGGCAGCGGCAATCGCAGAGATCCCCGCTGAGCGGACGTGCTCCTGTGCGAGCGCGCTTGAGTATGCCGTCTTGACGAGTCCCTCAGCCATTTCACCGGCTGCGTATGAGAGGCTCGATTTGCTGTTGGGCAAATACTTTTCCGTGAAAAGCGAGGCCTAATTCTTGTCAATTCTTGTTGTAGGAAGTGTGGCTTTCGACAGCATCGAAACGCCTCATGGGCGAGTCGATCACGTACTTGGCGGCGCCGCGACTTTCTTTGGGTTGGCGGCGAGCTATTTCACAGATGTGCGGGTGATTGGGGTGGTTGGCGAGGATTTTTCACCCGAGAACGAAGCGGTGTTGACTCGCCGCGGCATCGATACGCGCGGCCTGGAGCATGTCGAGGGCAAGAGCTTTCACTGGACCGGCTCATATCTCAAGAACCTCAACGAAGCCCAGACCCTGAAGACAGAACTAAACGTCTTTGATACATTTGCGCCCAAGATTCCGGCCGCATATGAAGACAGCGATTTTCTCTTTCTGGCGAATATCGATCCCGTCCTTCAGGCAAATGTGCGGCGGCAGATGCCGAACGTGAAGATGGTCTGCGGCGACACCATGAACTACTGGATTCACGACCATCGCGAGAACCTCGACAAAGTCCTGGTGGGACTCGATGCGTTGTTGATCAACGATGGAGAGGCAAAGATGCTCGCCGGCGAGAGTAATCTGCAGCGTGCAGCGGAGAAGATTCTATTGACCGGGCCAAAGTCGCTGGTGATCAAGCACGGCGAATATGGGGCGACGGCATTCTTTAGCAAACGGTCGTTTTCTGGCGACCACGGTGCGCAGAGGAATGGAAGCGGCAAGACTCCTTCCCTGGCGATTCCCTTTCGCGCGCCGGCGATGCCGCTGGATTCGGTCGTCGATCCGACCGGAGCAGGGGACTCGTTTGCCGGGGGATTTTTTGGTTACCTGGCATCGCAGCCGGAGATAACCCTTTCCGCTTTCAAGCGGGCCATGTTCTACGGCGGCGTAATGGGTTCTTTCGCCTGCGAGAAGTTTGGAACCGAGCGCCTGCAACAACTAAGCCGCGAAGAGATCGATCAGCGGTTCTCTCGCATTCGCGAGATGTCGCACCTTGACTGATCTTGAGACGGCACCGGAGTCGCCGGCGCCGTATCTGGTTGAACGCCGACAAATAGCGCGTGAGGCACAGTTTGTCGGGCTGGTTGCCGCGTTTCTGGGCGTACTGGCCTTCGCCTACTGCTCTCGTCATGACCTGCTGCTGCTCTATGGCGACGCGGTTGCACACCTGCACATCGCGCGCCGAGTTTTCGATTCTCTCAATCCCGGTTTCCGGCAGCTAGGCTCGGTTTGGCTTCCTTTCCCCCATTTGCTCATGATTCCTTTCGTGATGCGCATGGATTGGTGGCAAAGCGGATTGGCCGGTGCGATTCCTTCGATCGGCTGCTACGTCGTGGGCTGCATTGGCATCTACAAGCTGGCGCGCCTATGGTTGAGCGCCGGGGCCGGGCCGGCGGCGGTCGCGGCCCTGTGCTATGGGCTCAATCCCGGCCTGCTCTACATGCAGACCACGGCGATGACCGAGCCGCTCTTCCTCGCGGAGATGATCTGGGCAGCGCTGCTCATTGCCGAATTTTGCCGGGCTCTGAAGAGCGCGGCAGAGCAGAACTCCGACCAGGCCGAAGAACAGCGCGCCTCACGCCTACTCTTTGGCGCCGGTCTAGTGCTGGTAGCCGCCGTCTTCACCCGCTATGACGGATGGATATTCGCATCGTTTGCGTGGCTGGTTGCGGCATCAGCCATGTGGCGAAGCAAGCGCTGGAGCAGCCGGGCTGGTGGCGCCTTCGTGCTTTTCACGGTGATGTTGGCGGTCTGCCCGTTGCTTTGGATGGCCTACAACGCCAGACAATTCGGCGATCCGCTGGATTTTCTGCGCGGACCGTATTCGGCGAAAGCGATAGAGGAGCGAACAACACCGCCCGGCGCCTGGCATCATCCAGGATGGCACAGCATAAGGGTCGCGGCGCTCTATTTTCTCAAGGCTGCCGAGCTTGGTGCGGTCCCGCTGCGTTTCGCAAACACGCTGCTGGCGCTCACAATTCTAGGCACGCTCACCGCTGTCGCAAGATGGTGGAGTGCAAGCCTCGCAGCGATGCTGTTGCTCTGGGCGCCGCTGCCTTTCTATGCGTATTCGATTGCCTATGGCTCGGTGCCGATCTTCATCCCGCTTTGGTGGCCTCATTCCTGGTACAACACCCGCTACGGGATGGAGATGTTGCCGATCTTCGCCGTCTCAATAGCGTTCTTTACGGACTCGCTACTCAATTTGACACGAAGGTTGATGCCCAAAGTCGCACCATTGATACTTTCGGCCGCAGCGTTGCTCATCGTAATCGACAGCTGGGCGGTAGCCCGCGCCACTCCGCTGGTTCTGCAGGAAGCATTTGCGAACTCTCGCTCCCGAATCCCGTTTGAACAAGCGCTCGCGCGCACGCTGTTTCCGCTCTCGGTGCGCACTTCGGGGCCGATCCTGATGTATACGTCGGAGCACATCGGCGCCCTGCAGCGAGCGGGGATTCGGTTGAAGCGCACGATCAACGAGGGCGACTACTACCAATGGTCGTCGGCCTTGCGCGATCCAGCGGCATCGGCTTCGCTGGTTGTCGCTATCGACGGCGATGCCGTGGCCAAGGCTGTTGCGGAACATCCTCAAGGCCTCGATCTCAAGACCGTGATCTGCTCCACCGATCAGCAGTGCGCCAGGATTTACACCTCGCATGCTTGGCAGGCGAACAAAGACAGATAGTGAGTGTTACGATTTCGCGAAGAGGAGGGCCATAGTGATCGTTCTGCAACAGCCTGGACATGTGCTCAGCTTCAGCAATTTGGAACAGGTGGCTCCGGCCAGCGGAGTCGTGGCGAGGCTGCTGATAGCCGCTCTCTTCGGAGGGCTGATCGGGCTCGACCGCGCCCGGCTTAAGAAGATGTTGCGGGAATGCGAGTGCGTCAATGAAGTGCTGAGCTTCCACAGTTCGGAGGACGATTGATTCGGTTTGTGAAGGCCCACGCCTGTGGCAACGATTTCGTGATTGTCGAAGCGAAGTCCGTCCCCGAAGGCGACCGGCGCGAGGTAGCGGTCCGTTTGTGTGCGCGCAACACGGGCGTGGGCGCGGACGGTGTCGAGTACCTGGAGTGGACCGGCGAGCGGTCAACAAGGATTAGGCTCTTCAATGCCGACGGCTCGATTGCTGAAATCTCCGGCAACGGAACTCGATGCGTGGCTGCCTGGATGGCCAGCGAGAGAGCTGCAATGGCTGGAGATGTGTTCGCGATCGAGACCGATGCCGGGATGCGCGAATGTCGCCTCGTTGATGTCGATAGAGCTCTCTTTAGGATTGCTGTGGGTATGGGCGTGCCAAAGGTTTCTAAATGCGCTGTGACGCTTACGAATAAAGCGGTAATTCAGGGGGCGTTTGTCTCGATGGGGAACCCGCACTTCGTGATTTTCACTGAGGCCACGAACTTCTCCGTCGCGGATTTGAGCTGGGAATCGATCGGACGAGAGATTTGTTTTCACGCAGATTTTCCCAACCACACGAATGTGGAATTTGTGCGAGCGATAGGTTCGCGAGAGATTGAAATTCGCATTTTCGAGCGCGGCGTGGGGCCGACGACCTCGTCAGGAACGGGGACCTGTTCATCGGCGGCTGCGTCAATCGCCTTGCGCGGGCTGGAGGCAGATCTGCTCGTCACCGCTCCGGGCGGTTCTCAGTTGGTGAGCTGGCCTGATGCTCAGTCAGAAATGACGCTCACCGGGTCGGCGGAATTGATCGCGACTGGAGAGGCTTTCTTATGACCGTACCCGTTCTCAAGCCGCCCGCCGTGGAAGTGGGAGCCAAGGTCGCGCTCATTGCTCCGGCCAGCTCGGCGAGATTCGAGCGGGTCGATGCGGGTATTTCGGCATTGAAGGAATTTGGCTACAACCTGATCGAGGGCAAGTACCTCCGCGGGCACGCCTCGCACTATTTCTCGGGGACACTGGAGGAGCGGCTGCAGGATTTCTACAATGCCTTTGCTGACCCTGAGATCGCGGCGATCTTTTGTAGCCGCGGCGGTTACGGATCGAATTATCTGCTGGAAGATATCGATCTCGACTTGGTTCGGCACAACCCAAAACCCTTGTTTGGCTACAGCGACCTGAGCGTACTGCAGACCTGGCTGCTTGACAAGATCGGGCTTGTTTCTTTTCACGGCCCTATGGTCGCCGCAGATTTCTGTCGCGAAGGAGGTGTACATCATCCGAGCTTCAACGCAGCCATCACTGGCGGGATGGCATCCCTCGCTGCAGCGGAAGGGTTGCGCACGCTTCGTCCGGGAACCACCACGGGTACCTTGTACGGTGGATGCCTCAGCATGATCGTCTCATCGCTGGGCACTCCGTTTGCCGCCGAGACCGAAGGGAAGCTTCTCTTTCTTGAAGATGTGAACGTGAAACCTTATCAGATCGACCGTATGCTCAGGCAGATGATTCTGGCGGGCAAACTGGATGGAGTGAAAGGCGTCGTCTTTGGCGAAATGCAGGATTGCGCGAGTGAGCCGGGGCAGTTGGAGGCGGTCATTCTGCGCGTGCTTGAGCGCTTTGAAGGGCCGATAGGTTTTGGCCTGCGCTCCGGCCATGTCTCGCGCTCCAACGTTACGCTTCCGCTCGGAGTTGAGGTGGAATTGGACCTGAAAGCAAGTGGTAACGAGGGAGTGTCGAACCTTCGGTATCTCGAACCGGCGGTCCGGAATTGATCGAAATGCGGGCGACGAAGCACATTCATCTGATCGGCATATGCGGCACGGCGATGGCATCGCTGGCCGGGATGCTACAACTCAAGGGGCATCGCGTGACTGGCTCCGACATGGCGGCTTATCCGCCAATGTCAGACTTCCTCCGCCGACTCGGCATCGCGATAGCCGAACCATTTTCGGCGAAGAACCTCGAACCTGCGCCAGATTTGGTCATCGTGGGTAATGCTTTATCACGAGGAAATCCTGAAGTTGAATACATTCTGGATCGGCGCATTCCGTTTACGTCATTAGCGCGAGTCATTCACGATGAGTTCGTCGCCGGCCATGAGTCTCTGGTCGTCGCCGGAACGCACGGCAAGACCACAACGACGAGTATGTTGGCGTGGATCTATGAAGTCGCCGCGCGCCGTGATCCGCTGCTTGCCCCGTCATTTCTGATCGGGGGCATCGCGGAGAACTTCGGATCGAGTTTTCAGTTGCGCGATGGCCGACCTTTCATTATCGAAGGCGATGAATACGATACCGCATTCTTCGACAAGGGTCCGAAGTTCATGCACTACTTTCCCGACTCACTGATCCTGACCCATGTCGAGTTTGACCACGCCGATATTTACCGCGACCTGGATTCTGTAAAGACCGCATTCAAGCGGCTCGTAAACCTGGTGCCGGGGCGGGGAAGAGTTGTTGCTTTCGATGGCTCTGAAAATGTAACAGAGTGTGTGACAAAAGCATTTTGCTCGGTCGAGCGCTATGGCTTTCATGCGGAGTCTTTCTGGCGGCTTTCGGGCTTGACCCAGGAACAGGGGCATAGCAACTGGCGGGTACTTCGCGACGGTGTCGAATGCTGTGAGCTCATGCTGCCGATGGCCGGGGAACACAACGCCCTGAACGCGACGGCGGCGGCGGCGCTGGCCGCGGGCCAGGGCGTCGAGCTGGACGTGATCCGAGAGGCGCTTGGCACTTTTGCGAGCGTCAAGCGCCGGCTTGAAGTGAAGGCGGTCGTCGATGGAATCACGATCGTCGACGATTTCGCCCACCATCCAACTGCCATCCGCGAGACGCTGCGGGCTTTGCGCTCCTCGTATCCTGGTGCGCGGTTGTGGGCGGTCCTTGAGCCGCGATCGAACACGCTGCGGCGCAATATCTTTGAGCGCGAACTGGTCGAAGCGCTGGGCCTTGCGGACGAGATCGTTCTTGCCGGAGTTTTCAAGCAGGAGAGTATCCCTGAGGCAGAACGGCTTCATCCGGAGGCGATTCTGAGCGGACTGAAAGTTGCCGGGCATCGCGCCGAGCTGCATCCCGGTGCCGATGAGATCGTGGAAACGATAGCGCCGAGGCTTAAGAGCGGCGACGTTGTTGCAATTCTGTCTAATGGCGGCTTCGACGGAATCTATGAGAAGTTGCCCGAGCGCTTAACGGCGCGTTCGTCGGGAGTCGCGCGATGATCGCTTCGCTCACTCTCTTATTCGCGTATGTCGTGTTGGCAATTCCCGCGGCGCTGATCGGAATTCCGTGGACGCTGATTAGCGGTGACATTCGCTTCTTGTATCGATGGGCGATGTGGATTCTGCGCACCGGATTGCATCTGGCCGGGATTCGCATTGAATTTTCGGGTGGCGAGGTCGTGCCCCGCAGCACCGCCTGCATCTTCATGGCAAATCATGTGTCGAACCTCGACCCACCGATCCTTCTGCCGTTGATCCCAGGCCGGACGTCGGTCTACCTGAAGCGTTCGTTGATGAATATCCCTGTGCTCGGCTACGGCATGAAGCTTGGCGACTTTATTCCCGTCGACCGCGATGGCAGGCTCGAGAGCGCCAAAGAAAGTGTGCGCGTCGGCGTGCGCGTCCTAAAATCGGGGCTGCATGTGATGACCTTCGTGGAGGGCACGCGCTCGCGGACTGGGCGGCTCCAGTCCTTCAAGAAAGGCCCCTTTCAT
>CAWDRO010000011.1:0-231553 GCA_963804735.1 uncultured Acidobacteriaceae bacterium | reverse complement strand
GCGATAAGCCGGTCGCGCTGAGCGAGGAAGAAGTCGGATCAATTCCTTCCGCGCCGAGACCTCGAAGGAAAAGCCGCGGCTCAAGATCAAGTTCGAGAAGAACGAGTCGGTCCGCATCACCGATGGGCCGTTCGCGAACTTCAACGGCGTGGTCAACGAAGTCAACGAAGACCGCGAAACCGTCAAGGTGATGGTCACGATCTTCGGGCGCTCGACTCCGGTGGAACTCGAGTTCAGCAAGGTCGAAAAAGTAGCTTAAGGGCAACGTAGATTACCGATTCGTGGATCGCTGAAAATGCAGATCCTTCGACTCGCGCTCAGGATGACAAAGATTTGTTGAGGGTGCCTAAGCGCCCACAGGCTAATAGCTAGAAAGGTATTTGAAATGGCACCGAAGAAGATCCAAACACTCGTCAAGCTGCAGATTGAGGCCGGGAAGGCCACTCCAGCTCCTCCGGTCGGCCCGGCGCTCGGCCAGGCTCAGGTCAACATCATGGAGTTCTGCAAGCAGTTCAACGCCCGCACCCAGACCAAGGAGATGGCTGGCCTCACCATCCCGGTCGTCATTACCGTCTACGTGGACCGCAGCTTCACCTTCATCACCAAGACGCCGCCGGCGCCGGTGCTGCTGAAGAAGGCGGCCAACCTAGCCAAGGGTTCTGGTGTGCCGAACAAGACCAAGGTTGGCACGGTGACCGAGAAGCAGGTTCGGGAGATCGCCACCCAGAAGATGCCCGATCTGAACGCCGCGTCGGTCGAAGCCGCGATCAAGAGCATCAAAGGCACGGCGCGGTCGATGGGCATCGACGTCGTAGCTTAATTTCTCCACCCGGTAGGAATCACGAGTTTCGTCAAGAAGCGGAGGCCAAGGCCTCCGCTTCTTGGTGTTGCGCGGGTTTCGTCTTGCGATCATTTCTCTGTCTCAGCGAGCAGATCACCCAAGCGATTCAACCGTTTCTCCCATACGGACCGGCGCTCGTCGATCCATTTCTCCACGGCATCAAGTCCCTTGGGGTCGAGGCGGCAGGTGCGTACTCTTCCGACTTTCTCGGTGCGCACCAGGCCGCTTTCTTCGAGGACCTGCAAGTGTTGAACGACAGCCGCCAGCGTGACTTCGAGCGGCTCGGCCAACTGTGAGACCGAGATCGGGCCCTCGCTCAGCTTCTCCATGATCGTGCGCCGGGTCGGATCGCCGAGGGCGTGAAAGATGCGGTGGACGTTCGGTTTATTGTCAGACATGCATTAGCCGCGTGACAGGTAGTTTTCGAGGAATTTGAAGAGATGCTTATGGCCTGCTTCGCGAATTTGGGGCCCGTCGGCGCCGTCGAAGAAGGCCCCCTGTTCGGTGAAGATGAGGTCGGTCCCCTTCTCGGTGGGCAGCAGCTCGAAGGTCGCCAGAGAGGACGAGATCCGATTCTCGCCGACCGTCACCGTGTATAAAAGGACGATGCGGCGGTTCGGGACGATGTCCTGATAGACTGTGTCATATATGATCGGGGTGCCCGCTGAACAGGGGTACCTGGTTTGAAGCGATAGCGGCCGAGCTCGACGCCACCGACGCGAAAATCCATTTGAAAGTCCTCGACATCGAATGCGCCGGGCTCCGCATACCACTCGCGTTTCTTAGCCGGGTCTGCGAAGGCGGCGAAGACGCGCTCCGGGGTCGTGGTGTAGCTGTGCTCGACAACGAATGTGCTGTGAATGACGGATTGTTCTTCCATGGTGCTGTCCATAACGGATTGTCCTTTCATATTCTTCCCCTCTCGGAGCTCGTTAGTTAAGTACATGCTTAGGTATTGATCAGTTGTGCTCATTTGTCAAGTAAATGCTTAAGTATTTTCGGGAGCTGTATTTTTTGTACATTTATGCGAAGGGAGTTAGCAGCCGAAGTTCATGTTTTCTCTCTTAAGACCATAGGGAACGCCCTCCGCCAGCGTTCGCAAATGGACACCTGATTCCTATTAACGGCCACGAGAGCACGCGGCAAGAAGCTTTGCGTACCGCAGTATCCCTTGTTTATCAGCGTGCTACCCGTATCCGGCTCTGGCTGGAGACGTGCATGTTTCTTCAGATTTACTAAGATTTTCTGGAGTCTGCTCATGCGTAACGTTGTCGATGAACTGAGGTACGCGGTGCGGCAACTGAGGAAGAGCCCCGCCTTCGCCTTCACTGCGGTTCTGACGTTGGCGCTCGGGATCGGTGCAAATACCGCGATCTTCACCGTCGTGCAGTCGCTGCTGCTGAAACCGCTGGAATATCCGGAGGCCGACCGGATCGTCGCCCTCAATACCCGCTGGGAGCAGAAGGCCCATATCATTCCGCGCATGACCGGCCCCGACCTGGTGGACATTCGGGACCAGGCAAAGTCGGTTCAGGCGATTGGCTTCTACGAGGGCGGCGAACTCGGTGTGCAATTGCGCGATCACGCAACGTTTGTCGGAGTGAGCGGCGTCAACGCCGGCTTCGCACACGTGTTTCAGATTCAGCCGGAGGCCGGCCGCTGGTTTACCGACGCCGAAGCCAAGCACGCAGCGGTGGTCAACGCCACTTTTGCGCGAAACAACTTTGGCGGCGCGGAGGCCGCAGTTGGCCAGATCGTCAAGGTCGAGGGGCAACCGCTGGAGATCGTCGGGGTGGTTCCGAGCAGCTTCGACTTTCCCAATCACACCCAAGTATGGATGGATTATCCAGCAGCGCCGGAGTCAACCTCGCGGACCGCGTTTAACTATCGCGCAGTGGCGCGCCTTGGGGGTGGGGTTCCACTCCAGGCGGCGCAGGCGGAGCTGGCGGGAATTGGAAAGCGATTGCAAGCGGCCTATCCCAAAGACAACGAGGACAAGAGTTTCAAGTTCGTTCCGCTGCAGGAGCAGCTGGTGGGGCCAGTGCGGCCGATGCTGTTGCTGTTGATGTTCTCGGTTGGGCTGGTGCTGTTGATTGCGTGCGTCAATGTCACCCACCTCTATCTGGCTCGGGCTGTGGTGCGGCAACGCGAGCTCGCGGTTCGCACCGCGCTTGGTTCGTCGCGTCTGCGACTGGGGCGCATGGTGATTTTGGAGAGCTTGCTGCTTTCGGCCGTCGGCGCTGCACTGGGGATGCTGATCGCGGTCCCGATGGTGAGACTGCTGGTGAGCATTGCGCCTGCGGGGTTGCCGAGGGCCGGCGAAGTCAACTTGAATTTCTGGGTCTTCGCTTTTACGGCTGGAATCGCGCTGATTGCCACGGTGGCGGCTTCGCTGGTGCCGGCACGGCAGGCGGCTCGCGTTGATCCCATCATGGCACTGCAACAGGACAGCTCGCGCGGCATGTCTTCGCGGCACTCGTTTTTGCTGCGCAACGGACTTGTTATCGCCGAGGTGGCGGCGGCCTTTATACTGGCGGTTGGGGCCTCGCTCCTGGCGCGCACTATGCTGACCCTGCAGTCGACCGACCTTGGTTATAGCAAGACCGGACTACTAATTGTCGATGCGGATGCTCCGGCCGTGAACCTTGACGACTCGCTTGCGGCAACGCGGAAGTTCAACGGAATCTTTGCCGACTTGAGGACGTCGCCGGGAGTGGAGAGCGTGGCTGGGGTGATGGGTCTTCCGACCGGGAAGTACGGCTCCAATGGCTACTACAGCGTCAACGGAGCGGCGGTGGATCTTCACGGAGGGCAGGCAATCTTCAGTCTGTCCAGCCCGGATTACTTCAAGACCATGGAAATTCCCATGCTTCAAGGGCGGGATTTCACCGCGGCGGACAGTTACGACGCGCCGTTCGTGGCGATCATCAGCGAGTCTTTGGCCCGGCAGAGTTTTCCTGGCCAGGACCCGATCGGGCATCAGATTGAGTGCGGGCTCGACGCTCCCGGCAAAGGAATGACGATCATCGGCGTGGTGCGAGACTTGCGCCAGGATTCTCCGGCTGAGTCGCCTGGACCGGCGCTCTATATGCCGCTAATGCAGCATCCGTATATGGCGACGCAGATCAATATTGCTATCCGAACCAAAGTCGTTCCGGCATCGCTGATTGATACGGTTCAGGCGAAAATCCATCAGGCCGATCCCGGGATCGCGACGCGTTTCACAACCATGGACGCGATGGTCGGCGATTCAGTGGAGATGCAGCGCTTTCGTGGCGTTCTGGTCGGCAGCTTTGCGGGCGTGGGCTTGCTGCTGGCGATCCTCGGCGTCTATGGGACGGTCTCTTATTCGGTGGCGCAGAGGACTTTTGAGATTGGCGTGCGGATGACCTTTGGCGCGGAACGGCAGAGCGTTCTCAAGATGATTCTTCGCCAGGTGCTCGTGCTGGCAACAATTGGAATCGTGACCGGTCTGGCGCTGAGCCTGCTCGCGGGACGATTTATTGCCAGCATGCTGGCGGGCGTGAGCCCCGCCGACCCGTTGAGCCTGGGTGCGGCTATCGCAGTCCTGCTGCTTGCGGCGATGTGCGCGGCGCTTGTTCCGGCGAGGGCGGCATCCAGGGTAGAACCGATGCAGGCGCTGCGTGGTCTTTGAGTTTGCATCGGTGCCTGGTCTACATCCAAGGTTGGAGATGAAAACCGATCATTGGGGCCAAGACTTCCCAGTCTGGCACCGCTAACTTCGTAGTCGGAATTAGCAATTAGCACTCCCAGCCTCGCCGGTTAGAACCGGCGAGGTCTTTTCTTTTTGTGGCTAGGTATGGGTAGCCTGTTGCCCGCCTCATGAATCGTTCATGGACGAATGCCGAGCTGCTTGAGGACGTCGGGAGTTAGAGACTGGTTGGACGAAGGCAGGTCTTTCCAGGGATCGCGCTTTAGACGGGCCTTCCACTGCGGATAATTGGCAACCTGAAAAATTGGCCGCTCTGTGAGTTTGAGATCGCTCCAGGGAAGCGGGAGTGAGACGGCTGCGCCCGGGCGCGCGCGCGGTGAATATGCCGCAACCGCAGTCGCGCCGCGCTCATTGCGCAGATAGTCGATGAATATCCGTCCGGCGCGCGCGGCTTTGCTCATCTTGGTCAGATAGAGGGAAGGCTCACGTTTTTCCATCGCCAGGGCGAATGCGTGGGCGAACTGCTTGATCTCCGGCCATTCGTACTCGGGTTGTATGGGAACGACGACGTGCAGGCCTTTGCCGCCGGTAGTCTTGACGAAGCTTTCGAGTCCGAGGGTCTTAAGATGCTTGCGAACTTCGGCGGCGCTGGCTGCGAGCGTCTCCCATGAGATGGCCGCGTCAGGATCGAGGTCGATGGTGATGCGGTCGGGACGCTCCAGATCGTCGTTGCGCGATCCCCAGGGATGCACCTCCATCACGCCCATCTGGGCGAGCTCGGCCAGTGCGATTGGGGTGGAGAGCGTGATGTACGGCTCCGGCTTGCCGGTCTTCTTGTCGGGAACGGTCACCGCCTCAATGCCCTTCGGCAGAGTCCCGGTCGCATGCTTTTGAAAGAAGCATGGCTTCGCAGCTCCGTCGGGGCAGCGCACCAGCGAGAGCGGCCTTTCTGCGATGTGCGGGAGCATATGAGGAGCGATGGCCCAGTAGTAATCTGCGAGTTGCTGCTTGGTGAGCTGCGACTCGGGGTCGAGGATCTTGTCCGGATGGGTGAGGCGGATGGCCGGATGTTCTGTCTCTGCGACTGCAGCTTCGCTGGATGGTTTCGCTGCGACTGCCTTGGCTGCGATAGGGGCGGCAGGCGCGTGAGATGCTCGCCTTGCTCCACCTGGATTTGGAGAGATGGTGACCTCTTCACGAACCACGTCGGTCGCGGGCTTGTCTTCGCGCAGGCCTTGGAATGATGCCTGGCGTACCAGATTGTCCGCAGTCCAAGCAGCGAAGTTTATCTCTGCCACCAGGTCCGGCTTGACCCAGATTGCGCCGCGTCGTGCCTCCGTCGGGACTTCCTCAAATGAAGTCGATTTCTGGCGGAGCTTATCCATCTGGTCGCGGAGGAGTCCGTGGGTCTTCTGCGTGAATCCGGTGCCGGTGCGGCCGGCGTAGATGAGCTTTTTTCCCTGGTAGTAGCCGAGCAGCAACGCGCCGACTCCGTGAATTCCGTTGGAGGGGAGCGTGAATCCGCCGATGACGAGCTCCTGCTGGCGAATGCATTTCAGCTTGAGCCAACCGGCGCTGCGTCCGCTTGTGTACTTGCCGTCCGCGCGTTTGGAGACGATGCCCTCGGCATGGACTTCGCAGGCGCCGCGAAACATCGCGTCTCCGCTGGTCTCAAGATGCTCGCTGAGCCGCACCCGTGCGCCGCTGCTCTTGAGGAGCGTGGCCAGCAAGGCCTTGCGCTCGCGGAGCGGAAGGTTACGCAGATTGTGGCCGTTTAGATGAAGCAAGTCGAAGAGAAAGTAACTCAGCGGTTTCTTGACACCTTCCTGAAAGGCGGCCTGGAGGTCGGCGAAGCTGGTGGTGCCGTCATCGGCGAGGACCACAACCTCGCCGTCGGCGATGAAGCTTTCGGCGGGGAGTTTTGCCACCTCCGTCGCGAGGGTTTTCATGCGGTGGGTCCAGTCGAGGCCGGTACGGGTGAGGAGTTGGACTTTGCTTCCATCCTTGTGTGCCTGGATTCGGTAGCCATCCAGCTTGAGTTCATGAAGCCAGCCCTTGCCGTTAGGAGGACTGGTAGCCTGCGAGGCTAGTTGCGGAGGCATAAATTCGGGCAGCTTTTCTTTGGGGGTTCCCTTTATCGCTTTGGCGAGCTCTGCGGCGAGCTGAGCAGCTTTCGTTGAGCCCGACGCGGACTTCGACACGCCGTTGTCGTTGCGGTACCAAGCATTTCCGCTAGCCGTTTCCTTTGAATTCCAGACATGGTCGCCGCTTGCAGCGATCTCCTCGATGCTGCGGCCGGTCACGACGCTGTTGGGAGCTTCCTCGGTGATGGGCGGATCGTCGCTCTTTCCTTCGAAATCGTCGTGTTCTTTGATGAGCAGCCAATTGGGCTTGCGCTCGTTTGCGGCCTTGCCGCCCATGCGGATGAGCGCCCACTTCCCTTGCAGCTTCTTACCGTGCAGGATGAACTTCAACGAGCCTGCGCGGAGGCCTTCGTCGACGTCGGGGTAGGCCGCCTGCGGCTCCCACGTACCCTCGTCCCACAGCATGACAGTGCCGCCGCCATACTGGCCCTTGGGGATGATGCCCTCGAAGCCGCCGTATTCCATGGGGTGGTCTTCGACCTGAACGGCGAGGCGCTTATCGGCGGTGACATAGCTTGGCCCCTTGGCGCAGGCCCAGCTCTTGAGTACTCCGTTCCAGCCGAGGCGAAAGTCGTAGTGGAGGTTGGTCGCTGCGTGTTTCTGAATGACGAAGGGGAGTCCGGTCTCTTTTCCCTTGGATTTCGCGGGTGCCTTCGAGCCCGCTGATTTCCCGCTTGGTTCGACGGTGATACTGAAGTCGCGCATGGAGCGGTAGCGCTCCAGCTGCAGGTCGATCGCGTCGGCAGGTGATGTGGTTGCCGATTCTCGTTTCGTCGCCATGCGCGGCTATGCCGACTTGCGGGCCTTGGGTTTGACGAGCGCGATCCCTTTCTCTTTCTTTGCAGCCGCTGCAGGCTTGGCGGCATCGGCCCGGGCGGGGGCCTTCTTCGGCGGAGCGGCGGTGTCGCGCTCGACGCTCTTACGCAAGGCATCCATAAGATTGATGACCTTGGCAGAGGTTGGCGCGGGCTCGTCGTAGGGCACTGGAGCATTCTGCACCTTAGCCTCGACCATCGCACGCAGGGCCACTTCATATTCGTCTTTGAACTTCTCGGGGTCGAACTTGCCGGACTTCCGCTTGATGAGCTCTTCGGCGAGGGCGAGCTGGTCTTCCTCGACGGCGACCGGCCTGATCTCGGCGAAGTAGCCCGCCGGGTTACGCAACTCCTCGGCGTAGCGCATGACATAGGCCATCATGCCAAGGAGCTTTTCATCGGTTGGCGCGGAGATAGCGACGAGGTGCTCGCGTCCGCTGAAGGCAATCTTGCCGAGAGCAATCTTCGCGGTCTTGCGCAGGGCCTCGCGAACCACAGCGAAGGCCTCGGCCTGCGCATCTCCGTCGGGGACGACGAAGTAGGGCTTCTCAAAGTAGGCCGGATCGATCTCTGCCTCGTCGACGAACTGCTTGACCTCCATGGTGTGTTTGGAGGCGATGCGCAGGTTGGCAATCTCTTCGGGTTCAATCGTGACGTATTGGCCTTTGCTGTATTCGTAGCCCTTGACGATGTCGGAGTTGTCGACCGCGCCCTCCTCGCCTGCGGAGGTCTTCTGGTACTTGATCCGTTCGCCGGTCTTGCGGCTTAGCTGATGGAAACGGATCTCGCTCTTCGATTCAGTGGCCGTGAACAGCTTCACGCCAAAGGAAACCAGTGAGATTTGAATGTGGCCAGACCAATAGGGACGCGCTGCCATACGATCTTCTCCAATAATTCGAATGCATGCTCTTGTCAGTGTGGCCTTGCCGAGTGAGGCTATGGGCGGCTGATGCTGCGTGAAACTATGCCACCCGGGGGCTTGGTCTACACCTACAGCCGAGATTCATTGGAGGCAAAAGCGGCTGCGGCCGATGCCCGCGACTTCGCAGAAGTCGACCTGACGCCAGACGGCAGCTGCCGGTTGCATCCGGCTGAACCGTTTTCACAATTGGTGTTTCCGGTCGAGATAGACTCGGCGCGGCTTTTCCGTCAAGAAAAGCCGCTCGTTACATTCGCTCCGCTCGGACACCGTATTTGTGGAAACGGTCTAAGGAGATAAATATAGCTCAAAAACAGGCAAATACGGCGTTAAAAGAGCACTTTACAGGGAGAAAACCTTCAATCTCTCTCAAAAAACGGCATTCGAGCATCGAGAGGGCGATCCAAATCAGCGTCGAGCACGGCCAGGCCGGCGAGGCTATTGTAGAGGCTGCCGGGACGGGTCTCGGGCGGCGCATCGCCGGTTTGTGTGCCCGGAGCGCTCGCAAGCTCCGCCGCCCAGCCTGCCATTTTCCCGGCGCGCCGGAGCCAAACCTCTTCCCCGGTGTGCCGGTAGAAATTGAGCAGCGCATACGCCTGACCACTAATACCGCAACAGAGACTTGCGAAGCGGCTGGGTGCTTCCCAGGTGTTCCATGCAGCACCCTCGGCGAGGGCAAGATATCGGTTGTCGCCGGTAGCTTTGTGGGCCTCGGTCCAGAGGAAGACCTGGCCGGCGCTGCCGTTGCACCAGCTGGGGAATGACGAACGCGTGCCCCAGGGCCAATGCAGGCCTCGTGCAATCGGCTCGGCGCGGGCGGCGAGTTGGTCGAGCCGTCGGTGCAGCGATTCTGTCATTGGGGTTGCTGCGGCGGCGTTCCACACGAGTGATGCATAGAGAATTCCTGCCCAACCGTGGGCGACGCCGGTATCTCCCAGCCCGGGCAATTCGCCAATGGGTGCGTAACTGTCGAGGATCGTCCACAACTGCGTCGACAAGTCGCTTCCGAAGGCAAGCAATTCAGCCTTGCTCTCTGACTTCTCTTGCGGACCACTTGACTCTGCGAGGGAATCCAGCAGGAGGGCCGCGCCGAGCAGGCTGCCGGCAAAGCCCAGAGTCAAGTCGATCGTTGGTTCGGGTTCCTGGAGCGCTTGCTTTCCCCACGCGACAAACTGATCGATGGCGCGGCGCTGGATCAAAGCGTCGCCTCGCGCAGCGGCAATGAGGGCTTGGGTGGCGTGTACTCCCGGCCGATGATGATGAAGCGAAGCAAGACCGACCTTCAGTGCGGAGGGATTTGGAGGCTTGATGTCAAAGGCCTCGGGCGATTCGATCGCAGCAATGGCGCGGATAGACCAAGCGTCGGCTGTCGCAAGCAATTCTCCATCGTCGGTCGCGCAGGCGATCCGAAACAGAGCGTAGGCCAACCCTGCGGAACCGTTGTTGATCGGGGCTGTGGCAAGCGTCTTGAAGCCTTCGCGCATCCATTCGCCGCTGATGGCCGATTTGCGTAGGACTTCGCGGCGAATCTCGCGCAACTTGGAATTAGGCTCCGGATGAGACGTTTGCGTCAGAGTCTGGAACTCGGCGGTGCGCCATGCCTGAGCGAACTCGCGCGTCGATGAGTAGCGATCCGCTGAATCCCTGCTTAGGGCCTTTGCCAGCACCTGCTCGACTGCCGGCCATGCTTCGATGCCGCGTTGAGCGAAGGGAACCATCGCGCCATTCGCGATCTGGCCGAGCATCTCGATTCGTTCGAGCTTGAAGTCCTGAGTGTGCGAGCCGGTCAACAATAGATACAGCATCGCCGCCAGCGAGTATTGCTCTCCGGCGAAACTGGCGGGGGGTGGCGGCAAGTCTTTCAGGGTCGCGCGGGCGAATTCAGGCTCGAAATAGAAGCCGATGCCCCCGCGACGCATGCTCGAGGATTCCTCCAACCTCGCCGCCAGGCCAAAATCGAGGATCTTGACCAGCCCGTGCCGATCGACGAGCAGATTGTGGGGATGGATGTCTCCGTGAAGCAGGCCGTGTTTGTGGAGGTCGGTGTAGGCATCGAGAATCGCTGCGCCCAAGGCGTGCAGTTGCCTGCGCGAATCGGGGTCTGGCTCGCGGCGAATCTCCGCAGAGGCAGACTCAGCGTTGACTCCTGAAAACCATTCGGTGACCAGATAAGGCCGATCGAGCCAGATGCTCGCCGCCAATAAATGCGGCAGGCTTTTCACGGCATTTCCGTGGAGGAGTTCCGCTTCTCGCTCCAGCATCCGCTGCGCGCGAGCGTCTCCGGGACGGGCGATTTTCAGCGCGCCCCATTGGCCGTCCTTCGACACGAGATACAGCTCGGTATCTTCCAGCGATTGAATGCATCGCGCGACGACCCACTCATCGATCTTGTCGCCCGTCGCCAGCGATTCCGTGGTTGGAAAGGCCTGAGCCGATCCGGCCTCGACGAGTAGCCCCTGGTTGATCAGCGAGCGCAATAGAGGCAGTGCGTCTTCAAGAATTCGTTCGGCGGGGAGGCGCTCGGGACCATTGGGCTGATCGCGGCTGAAGCGGGCAACGGCGGCGGCAATCGTACTCGGCTTTTCAAATTGGCGGATCAGCTTGGCGACACTGGCATCCACTATCTTTGAATGGGAGCGGGAGTTCTTGCGGCTGAGGGCAAAATCGCCGTCCTGAGCGCCGGCGTTGCGGCGCAACATTTCGCTGAACTCGATCACGGGCCGGAGCTCAGCGTCCTGCGGTAATACAAAGCTGCCGGAGAGACGCATCGGTTAGCTGACCCATGCAAAACCGCAGGCCGGCGTCCAGGTGTCGGTATCGATGCCCTCGAGCCGCAAGCGCTGAATCGCGAAGGAGGCGGCGTTCACTGGCCAGGTCACATCGCGGGTCAGCTTATCAGCGCCTCGACTGCCGGCCTGGACGATTGCCATCGCCAGCCGGTTGCAGAGCTTGCCCCGCCAGCTTTCACCTCCCAGCCAGGAGAGGGTGTGGGCTTCGCGTGGCGGATCGATCCCCCAGGAGAGCAATCCCCGGTTCGTCAGTTCAGCCGTAAAAGGAACGCCGTGTGCCGGGCAGCCTTCGAGATGGCTCATGATCTTCAACGCCACTTCCTGGAGGTCGGCGAACTGGTTGAAGTAGACCACCATTTTGTCCGGCCGCAGCAAGCCATGAACGCCCTTGCCCACTTTCCATTGGATGGCATTCGATCGCGCCACCGACTCCGCAATCGCCTGGACGGCTTCGCGAAGCTGGTCGCAGGCCGGGCTGACATACAGCTTGTAGGTGATCGCCGGTACAGCGCGGCGCTCGTCTTCCAAATCGGCGGTCAAATCGGCGCTTCGGGCGCGCCAGGAGATCCATGTCTGCGATTCGGGAATTGGCCGCCAGTTGCTTGAGAGCACGCGAGCGGCCGGGCCATCCATAAGCCCCAGGTATTTCGCCGTGCCATTGTCGTCGTGGCATGACCTTCCGCCAGCGATGCGACATGGGGATGCAGTTGTAGGAATAGAGCCGGGCGGAGAGCTCCAGCGGATCTTCAAGATCCAGTGCCGCCGCATACTCGACGGCGCGGCGCGAGATGGCAGCCAAGCGACCCTCACTTTCAGGAGCGCTGAGGCGTCCGCAAATCAGGGCACAGGCCTCCGGTCCGGAGATCATCTCGCCATTCGCCTCAATCTCCAGGATGCCGTCGAGAACCATCCTGCCGATCGCTGCGGCTAAGTCGTCTCCAAGCGTTTTAGCCGCGAAGCGCGGTAAAGGCCCCGCCTGTTGCAGAGAAAACAGCAGCAGCGCGGTGTCACGGGCGACCGCTTTCAGGCTGAGGCTGGAGTCGTTTCGAGGGCGGAGCACGCCGTAGCAATCGGGGTCTTCGGCGAGACCGCGCAGTGCACGGCGTTCGGACTCCGAGAGGCGGTCGAAGAGAACCAACTCATAGCGCGGGCTTGCGCGAAGTCGAGCCGATTTTCAGATCCAGTGCGACCGCCGGGAGCGCAGGCGAAGGTGCTGTAGCAGTCATTCGAGTAAGTCCGCGAGTGAGTCTGAGTGTAGCTGATTGGGTCAGCGCGAATAAAATCACAGAAAGAAGAACCGCCCGGCGTCACTCCACCGGGCGACCGTTACGAATCAGAAGCGGACCTAGTTCTTTTCCAATTCAGCTTTCATCTTGCCCAACTCGTCCAGCGCCTCTTGCAACTTGGTCTGAAGTTCTTCGACCTCTCCAATGGTCTTTGGCTGGAGAGTGTCTTCGATCTCCCTGATCTCTTCGTCGACCCCGGCCAGCTCGGCCTGCAACTGTGCCTTGATAATGTTTAGCTCCTCGAGCATTTCGCCCGGATCGCATGCTGGGGAGAGTCCCTGCTTTGGGGACTTCGCGGTGCATCGGACACAAGGTGCAATATCAGTGTGTCTTCCCACGCAAACCGCGATATCGGTGTATCTCCCTACACACATGACAATATCGGTATGTCTCCCCGGGCATCCGCCCATGTCGGTATGCTTTCCGGGGCAGCCGACGACTGTCTTTCCCCCGATGCAAACGATGTCCGTACGCCTCCCGGGGCAAAAGAGGCCCTCGCCTTCTTTCTCGGGGAAATCGCCAACATCCGACTTCTTTCCGCCGACACAGCCAACGTCTGACTTCTTGCCAGCCACGCAGCCGACATCCGATTTCTTTCCGCCGACACAGTTTCCGGTGTCCCCGCCCGACTCGGAGGGAGCGATGTTAATCATCAGATCTTTGACCTTGAATGCCATAGCTTGTGCTCCTCGCGTCGACCGGGCCTGCCGCGAACATGGGCTGGGATGACTTAGTTCGACTCGACGCAAATCATACCACTGCCCGGATGGGCCGGCGATAAATTTGTCCGCTCCCTGTCATGCCGGATGGCTTTTTCTTCTGCCATGTGCGTGCCTACAGGCTCTGGACCCTGCCTAATCCAATTGACTTACCCCGCACGTGCTCCTACGCTACCCTTGACGGGCGAGTTACTTATCCCCTGAAAATCCAGATGATCGGCACGACCATCTCTCACTACCGCATCGTGGAAAAACTCGGCGGCGGCGGCATGGGCGTCGTGTACAAGGCCGAGGACACGCGTCTCGGCCGGTTTGTCGCGCTGAAGTTCCTGACCGAAGATGTGGCCCACGATCTGCTCGCGTTGGAACGGTTTCGGCGCGAGGCCCGCGCCGCCTCGGCGCTCAATCATCCCAATATCTGCACCATCTACGACATCGGCGAAGAAGGCGGCCGCGCCTTCATCGCGATGGAATTCCTGGATGGGCAGACGCTCAAGGGGCTGATCGGGGAGGGTCCGCTCGAGCTGGAGCGCTTACTTGCCATCGGGGCTGATGTGGCCGACGCACTCTCCGCCGCGCACAGCCGGGGTATCGTTCATCGCGACATCAAGCCAGGCAACATTTTCGTTACCGAAAGAGGCGTAGCTAAAATCCTCGACTTTGGACTGGCCAAAGTCTCCACCTCCAACAGCTCCAAGTCATCCAGCGCCGAAGAGATCACCGTTGCCGAGGTGGATCGCACCCACCTGACGACGCCGGGGGGCGCGCTGGGCACGATCGCCTATATGTCTCCCGAGCAGGTGAGGGCACAGCCGTTGGATGCGCGTACCGATCTCTTTTCTTTCGGCATCGTGCTCTACCAGATGTCCACCGGCAAGCTACCCTTTCGTGGCGATACCTCGGCGGTGATCTTCGACGGCATCATGAACCGCCTGCCGGTGGCGCCGGTGCGGCTTAATCCCGATCTGCCGCTGCGACTCGAAGAAGTGATCAACAAGGCGCTGGAGAAAGACCGTGACCTGCGCTATCAATCGGCCGCCGAGATGCGCGCCGACCTGAAGCGAATCAATCGCGACAGCTCATCGTCTTACCACACCGTTCCCGCCGACTATGCCGGAGCCACCAGCCCGAAACGCCGCCGCTGGCTGGTCGCCGCCGGCTGCGTGGTGGCCGTCGGCGCGCTGGCCGCTATAGCGTGGGGAATGTTGCGTCCACTCCCCGAGCCAAGAGTTACGGGATATGTGCAGCTCACTCATGACGGCATCACCAAAACGCTGCGGGCGACCGATGGGGTAAGGCTTTATTTCGACCGATTCGACCCCTACTCGATCGCGCAGACGTCGATCTCCGGCGGAGAGATCGCGCCCGTCCCTGTAGCCTTGCCGAATCCGTATGTTTTGGATGTCTCACCCGACGGATCGACGTTTCTTTTGCAGACAGTTCTGGGAGAGTCGGGGGCACCCGCACCGCTGTGGACCATTCCTATATTGGGTGGCACGCCGCACCGCTTGGCCGACGCAGCGGTGCATGGAACGTGGGCCCCGGACGGCAAGGCCGTCGTCTACTCAACATCGACGGGCGAGATCTGGACGGTCAGCAGCACCGGGACCGATCCCCGCAAGCTGGCCACGGTAGGAGGAGCGCCCGACTGGCTCAGCTGGTCGCCCGACGGTTCCAGAATTCGCTTTCGCTCCTCGCAGGACAACCACATTTGGGAGATTTCCTCCCAGGGTATGGACCTTCATCAGCTCCTTCCCGGCTGGCATGGCAACGATGTGCAGTGCTGCGGACGCTGGACCTCCGACGGGAAATACTTTCTTTTCCTCACCAAAACCACAGCGAAGAGCCAGATTTGGGCGCTGGATGAGCGCCGCAACCTGTTGCGGAGGCCTTCCCGGGAGCCGATCCAATTGACCTCCGGTCCAATCTTCTGGGGTGCGCCGATCATCTCCCGCAACGGCAAGACTATTTACGCGCGCGGTTATACAAATCGAGGGGAACTGGTACGTTGGGATGCCCACTCCGGCACCTTTCAACCATTTTTATCGGGAATGTCAGCGGACAATGTGACCTTTTCACGAGACGGAAAGTCGATGGCCTACATTTCCTATCCCGAGACGATATTGTGGAAGGCCGCCGCGGACGGGAGCAACCCGATCCAACTCAGCACGCCAGGTGCGCAAGTGGACGCCCCACGATGGTCGCCGGATGGCTCACAGATCGTCTATTGCTCAATCTCGTCGGATCGAGGGCCGTGGATCAGCTATATCGTCCCGGCCGACGGCGGTAAACCTCGCCAGTTGCTTCCGGGGGCCACAGGGTCGCAAGCGACGCCCGACTGGTCTCCCGACGGCCACCAGATTGCCTTCAGCGACAAAGAGGGCGACTCGCAGGATATTCGCATCTTTGACATGACTACCGGTCAGGTCACCCAGATACCTGCCTCGCAGGGAACGTCGTTTCCCCGCTGGTCCCCCAACGGCCGCATGATCGCAGCCCTCGCCGCGGGCGCGGACGGATTGCGCGTCTTTAACCGGACCACCGAGAAATGGATGATATTTCCAGTGGAGGGCGCGGAGTTTCCAGCGTGGTCGCGGGATGGGCGTTTCATTTACTTTTTGCGCGAGAATCAGGCTGCGGGCGTGTATCGAGTCGAGGCAAGCAGCGGCAAGGTTGAGCGCCTCGCCGATCTCGAAAGGCTACCGTCTGACGGGTATCTATGATTCCTGGATGGACCTCGACCCCAACGACACGCCGATGCTGCTGCGCGACCTCGACACCGACGATATTTACGCGCTGGCCCTTGAAGAGAATTGAGGGCCGCACCGGAGTTGTCGCCCTCGAAGAAATCACCGCTGAAGGGAGCATCTTGAATCAGGAATCTACCGACAAGCCGGGGGACAATCAGTCGGACGATAAGTTCGTTGCCATGGTCACCGCCACGACGCGAGCGGAACTGGCGCTTGGCGACTTCGCGCCGCGCCCGATGCTGAAGACCGTGGTGCACGACCTGCGGAGGCCCCGCTTCCCTGCCATTGATTGCCACAACCACCTGGACTCGCTCGACCCCGGCGCGGTACTGGCAATCATGGACGAGTGCGGGATCGAGCACATCGTCAACATCACGATGAAGGTCGGCGACGAGGCCTTTCGAGTCATGCGCAGGTTCGCGGAGGCGTCGCCGGGGCGCTTCAGCACGATTGGCTGGATGGATTGGACGGGGCTCGATGAGCCGGGCTTCATTCAGAAGACAGTCGACTACCTGGAGCGGCTAGCCGAGAAGGGTGCGGTCGGATTCAAGATATGGAAAGACCTTGGCCTGACGCTGCGCGATGCACGCGGAGAATTGGTGCGAGTGGACGATGAGTGGCTTGACCCGTTGTACGACAAGGCCGGAGAACTGATATTCCGGTGATGTTTCATACTGCCGATCCGGCAGCGTTCTTTGAGCCGCTGGACCGCTTCAACGAACGCTATGAAGAACTGGCTGCTCATCCGGATTGGAGTTTTTATGGCGCTGAATTTACGAAGCGAGAATTGTTGGAGCAGCGGAATTGTGTCTTTGCACGGCATCCGGAGACGCACTTTATTGGCGCGCATGTGGGCGAGTCTCCGGAAGATCTTGGCTTTGTGACGGCGATGCTGGAGCGCTTTCCCAACGTGACGGTGGATATGAGTTCGCGGGTCGCGGAGCTTGGCCGAAAGCCCTACTCTGCCAGGGAGTTCTTCCTGAAGTTTCCAAACCGGATTCTGTTTGGCACAGATCTGTTGCCCGATGTCGCGATGTATCGGCTACACTACCGCTTCCTTGAGACGGCGGATGAATACTTCGACTACCCTTCTCATGCTTCGCGGCAGGGGCGGTGGATGGTCTATGGGATTTTTCTTCCCGATGATGTGCTGCGCAAGGTTTATCGTGAGAACGCTCTGCGGGTGTTTCCGGGAATCCGCTTATAACGAGGGGAATGGAATTTGACTCTTATGGCATTCAAGGTTTTGCGCCGGGTACTGGCGCTTCTTGTCGCGATCGTCGCCGTAGCCGCAAGCACAGGCATGCTTCTCGCGCAGACGGTCTCTGTCGATCCACTCAAAGGCGGGGCGCTCGGCAACGATCGGATTGTGGCGAGATGGACTCTTCATGATGGACACCTGAGCGGTGTCGTGGTTCGCGAGAAGAGCGGCGGCGCATTGCTGAGTCTCGATGGCCCATTCGCAATTGCGCTGCGCGATGGCAGCGTATTGCAGGCGAGAGATCTGGTTATGAGTGGCGAGCCGCGGGTGGAGCATTTCACTCCCGACCCGACAGCGGCACAATATTCGGAACGGCTGCCAGGGATTGCTGTTCATTATGCGTTGATTGATCCGGAGGGGCGGTTTACAGCGGACTGGGCTGTCATCCTCCGCCAGAGATCGCAATACATTCGGCAGTCGCTGACCATTCATGCCGGTGCGCAGCCGGCTGATGTGAGCGATATTCTGCTGGTCGATTTCAGGTCTCCGGGCGTTGCGCTGGCGGGAGTTGTCAAAGGCTCGCCGCTGATCGACGGCAGATTTCTTTCTTGGCTTTGAGCATCCGCTTTCGCAGTGCAGCGTGGTTGCGGTGCGCGCGACCTGCGACTTGCAGAGTGGGGTGCTGATCGGCGCGGGGCAGTCGGTGGAGTATTCGTCGGTCGTCGGTGTTGCGCAGCCGGGGCAGATGCGACGCGCCTTTCTCGCTTACATTGAGCGCGAGAGCGCGCATCCGTATCGGACATTTCTGCATTACAACAGCTGGTTCGATATTGGGTTCTTCACGCCTTACACGCAGCAGGATGCGATGGAGCGGATTCATGAGATTGGCGACGAGCTGAACAAGAAGCGCGGCGTCACGCTCGACTCGTTTCTTTTCGACGATGGCTGGGACGACCACAACGATCTGTGGAAGATTCGCGCGGATTTCAAAGACGGCTTCGAACCGCTGAAAGAGGCCGCCGCCGAATATGGGACGGCTCCGGGAGTGTGGCTTTCGCCGTGGGGCGGTTATGGGCCGGCGAAGAAGGAGCGGGTCGCGGCTGCGACGAAGGACGGCTACGAGATTGTCGATGGCGGGCTGGCCCTGTCGGGACCGAAGTACTATCAGCGCTTTCACGAAGCGGTTACCGAGATGGTCACGAAGTATGGGGTGAATCAGTTCAAGTTTGACGGTACCGGGAATGCTGACCGGGTGGTGAAGGGGAGCGAGTTCTCGAGCGACTTTGATGCGGCGATTCATCTGATCGGAGACCTTCGCAAACTGAAGCCGGACCTGTTTATCAACCTGACTACGGGGACTTATCCCTCGCCGTTTTGGCTGATGTATGCGGACTCGATCTGGCGCGGCGGGGATGACACTGACTTCGCCGGTGTGGGCACCGACCGCGAGCGCTGGATCACCTATCGCGATGGCGACACCTACGACGAAGTAGTGAAGGCGGGCAGGCTTTATCCGCTGAACTCGCTGATGCTGCATGGCATTGTCTATGCGAAACAGGCTCCGCATCTGGCGACTGATCCTGGCGGGGATTTTGCGAACGAGGTGCATTCTTATTTTGGATCGGGGACGCAGTTGCAGGAGCTTTACATTACTCCGTCACTGCTGACGGTAGCCGATTGGGAGACGCTGGCCGAGGCGGCGAAGTGGTCGCGGGCGAATGCTTCGGTGCTGGTGGATACGCACTGGGTGGGCGGTGATCCGCGGTGGCTTGAGGTTTATGGATGGGCGGCTTGGTCTCCGGCGAAGGCGATTCTGACTCTGCGGAATCCGAGGTCTAGTGCGCAGGATTTTACGGTGGATATTGCTTCGACGTTTGAACTTCCGCCGGGTGCGTCACAAAGCTATAGTGCGCGGAGTCCCTGGGCGGCGGATGTTTCGCAGGCTGCGATTGAGCTGCGGGCGGTTGAGGGGCACACTTTCCATCTGGCGCCGTTTCAAGTGCTTACGTTGGAGGCGGTGCCGAGGACAAATCGATGAGATTGATACACATTTCGTCTTAGTGGATGAAATATCTAACTTGCGAAGACGAATCGAATAATGGCCCAGCCCAGGGCAAACATGAATCCGTAGCCGAAGCTCTCAATACGAACTGATTGCTTTCCATGACGGCGAAGCACTAAACCAACTTGCGACATTACCAAGCCGGTGATGATTGGACTGACCAGAAGGCTCACTCCGTGGAATTTGGATGGGTGAAATAGTGGGTGCGGATGGACAGCCAAGCTAGCGGCTCCGAGAACAACACCCAACAGCAAGTAACCTGCGCCGGCCAGGATCGGGCCAATGGCATTCGATTCCTTAACCGCATTTCGGACCGATCGCACGATGAGCGCGACGATCGACTCGAGTGCAACTTCGAAGAGAACCTCGAGCAGCAGTTCGGCAATACCAGAGAGCAATGCGAGTAAGACTTCGTCCATAATTCGCTCTTAGCGAAACGTCTCCACCTTCCAACCCAAACGCAAAGCTCCCTAAAGCAATCGACTGCGGATGGATCGGCTAGCTTTGCGCACTCGCCATCTCGGCACTCTTCCCCTCAAAGTGCTGCTCAATTTCCTCCAACGTCTTGCCCTTGGTCTCGGGTAGGAAGAATGCTGCGGTCACAAAGTAGATCACTGTGCATAATCCCCAAAAGGTGAACATGGCGTAGTAGCCGAACCTGCCGACTACCGGCAGGAAGACGGCGGCGATGAGGGTGGAGACTCCCTGGTTGAGGAGGAGGGCGATGCCCATTCCGGTGGAGCGGATGCGGGTGGGCATGAGTTCGGAGAGCATGAGCCAGACTACGACTCCCGGGCCGAGGGCATAGCAGGCGATGAAGAGGCAGAGGCAAGCGGTGACCATCCAGCCAGTCTTTTCGGTAGGGACGGGGCCGTAGAGGGCGCGCTTGATCTGGAGCGGGGCATTTGCCTCGGCCAGGTCGGGATGGATGCGCAGCACCGGATCGTGGTCGCCACTGAGCACGGTGGCGAGGCGGTCGCCGTCTCCGTAGGAGTAGAGCACGGTGAGAGTTGTTGGACCGCCTGTTGCGACTGGAGCAAGTATGGTTTCGGCGAGCGGGAGATCGAGTGCATTCGCCTGAACGCCTGCCTGTACCTTGTCTTTCACATCGATACGCTGCGATTCGAATGTGTAGAAGACAAAGGCGCCGGCGAGCAGCGCGACGACGATGCCGCCGGTTCCCAGCTTGAGCAGGAACTTGCGCCCTTTGCGATCGACGAGAACCACGCCAACGACGGTCATCACGCACTGGAGAACCTTGACCGCAACATCACCTTCCGTCGCGTGGCTGGCGGTCATGCCCGCTTGCTTGAGGATGATCACCAGGAAGCCCAGGATGGAGTTGATGCCGGTAGTCTGATTGCAGGCGAGCACGATCAAGGCGAGGACGAAGGGGACGACGTACTTCCGCTGAACGAGCGAACCGGTGCTGTGCGAATCGGTCTTGCTCTGGCCCTCGGCGGCGAGCGCCTTCATTTCGCGCATCTGCAGTTGAGCTTCGTCTTCGGGCGAGGAGCGGCGCAAGGCTGCAAGTGCCGGTTCTTCTTTGCCGTGACGAAAGAGCCAGCGCGGGGTTTCGCTCAAGAAGAACGAACCAAGAAAGAAAGCCAATCCGGGATAGACGATGGCCAGGAACATGCCTCGCCATGCATGGTTGGCGGCAGCCAGAATGAGGTCCTGGTTCCCCGCGGCAGCGGCGATCTTAGCCTCAGCCTGCCGGGTGTAGAACCACCCGACGGTCGCGGCGATCACAATGCCGAAGGTGAGCATGAACTGGAAAACCGCGGTGCCGCGGCCTCGATTGTTGGCGCCGAGACATTCGGCGAGGTAGAGCGGGACGACGACGGCGATCACGCCCCCGCTGATGCCTTGCAACAGACGGCCGAGGAAGAGCGGAACGAATCCCTGGGAGACGACGATGAGGCCAACGCTCAGGACAAAGAGAAGGCCGCTAATGATCATCATCTTCTTGCGGCCGAGCCGGTCGGCGAGGACTCCGGCGACGAGCGAGGAGAACATGCCTCCGCCGAGGACGGCGGCAACGATGATCGAGGTCTGCTCGACGGTGAGGTTGATGGTCTTGTTCAGATAGAGCAGGGCGGCGGCGATGATACCGACATCGATTCCGTAGAGCAGGCCGCCGAGTCCGGCGACGAAAACGAGGAAGCGTCCGTAACGAACGATGCTGGGCGATGCAGAGGCCATTGATTGAAGGTAAATCGAACCTGGCCGGTTAGGAAGTGCTGCGTTCAAAATAGAAGGATGGATCATGATCGAAGGGCGAGGGCGGCATGAGGCTGGACAAGTGGCTCTGGGCGGCGCGCTTCTTCAAAACACGGTCGCTCGCCGGTCGGGCTTGCGAGTTGGGCAGGATTTCGTCCAACGGCCAGCCAGCGAAGCCCGCGCGCGAAGTGAAGAGCGGAGAGATGCTGCACATCCGGAACGAAGGTGGCGAGTTTCAGGTCGAGGTGCTGCAGTTGAGCGAAGTTCGCGGGCCGGCGGCGGTGGCGCGGACGCTTTATCGAGAAACCGATGCGAGCCGCGAATTGCGAGCACGGGTTGCCGCGGAGGGGAAGGCGATGGCGCAGTTCGAGGCGATTCCCGCTGGGAGGCCGTCGAAGCGTGAACGGCGCGAGATCAACCGGCTGCGGGGGCGCTAGGGAGCCGGAAGCTTCGCCCGGAGCTGCTGTAGAACCAAAGTCTCGTCGCGCAGCGATACGTCCAGGCGGGCAACGCGCAGGGGCGCGACGGATTCGAGAATTTGGAGCAGCGAAGGGTCCAGCCTTACCGCATCCTTCTCGGTGGTCACGAAAGCGTCAGCGTGCGCCTCCGCCGCGGCGGTCTTTAGGCGATTCACGTCGGCGGACGAATAGCGGTGATGGTCGGGGAAGGTCACCGCGAGTTCGACGTTGATATTCCTGGCGATCAAGGCGGAGAAAAATTCATCGGGCCGGGCAATGCCGCAGAACGCTATCACCTTGCCGGCGGTTCCGGCCAATTCGTTGGGAATGGTCAATGAACGCCGCATCCACAAAATGGGAGCCGTGACTCTTAGCCGATACAAGCGCGGTTCCAGATCAGCGTCCTCTTCGCGGAGGGCGAGGAAATCCGCGCGGCACATTGCCTTCAGCGGCTCGCGAAGCCGCCCCGCGGGTAAGAGTCTTTCTACGAAGTCGCTGCGATGGACGACGACGATATCCACATCACGCGCGAGCTGGCGATGCTGGAAGCCGTCGTCCAAAAGATGAACAGCAGGCAGATAGACTGTGGGATTTTGGCCGGATACGTCTTCGGCAAGCAGCCCGGCCTGGTAACGGCTTGCCCCGACGAAGACAGGCACTCCGGCGCGGCGGGAGATGAGCAGCGGTTCGTCGCCAAAGCGCTCGGCATTTCCTGCGGCATCAACCTGTTCGGTCAGCTGTGAAGTACGCCCATAGCCTCGGGAGAGGACATCGACGGCCATCCCTTCGGCGGTGAGTAACTCGGCCAGTCGAATTGTGAGCGGCGTTTTTCCGGAGCCTCCGACGGAGAGATTGCCGATGCTGATGACTGGCCAGCGGAGCTTTGCCGTGAGCCATCGATTTTCGTAAGCGAGGTTTTTCGCGATGACAGCGGCGCCATAGATCGCGGCCAGGGGCAGCAATGCAGCGCGGTTCAAGCGGCCGTCTCCCGCAACAGGGTAAGGAGCGCGTCCACCGCTCGCGCTGTTGCGCCTGCCTCGGCGTGGAAGACCTCGCGGGCGCGATCCCCCATGGTCTGCGGTGTGCTCTCTTCGCCCAGCATGGTCGGTAATACGACGCTCAGCTCCGCCGGTTCCACAATTCGTATTGCCTGCCGGGCTTTTAGTTTCTCCACGATTTCGCGAAAGTTGTCGAAGTGCGGGCCCATGACGATGGGGACGCCGAATTGGGCGGGTTCCAGCGGGTTGTGGCCGCCAGCGCTGACCAGGCTCCCGCCAACGAAGGCAACTGCCGCGAGCGAATATATTGCAGCGAGCTCGCCGATCGAATCCAAAAGCAGGATCGAGCCGGGTTCGAATTCAAGCCGTCGAGAGGCTTCCCATTCTGAGCGCCGGAACCATCGAATCCCGCTCCGTTCGAGCAGACCTGCGACGGCGGCGAAGCGCTCGGGATGCCGGGGCGCGAGCACCATACGTAATTCCGGGTGCCCCGCCACGAGCCGAGGCCACGCATCGAGGAGAAGTTGCTCTTCTCCCTCCAGCGTACTGCCGCAGACCAACAGCTTTGCCTTTTCCGGGAGCGAGGCGTGGATCGAGGCTACGATTTCTGAGGCCGAGTTGGCGCGGACGTCGTATTTGAGATTTCCGCCTAGCGTCACTCGCTCGGCGGAAACTCCGATCGCACGCAGCCGCGCAGCATCTTCCTCGGTCTGGGCCAGCGCGACGGCCAATCCGCCGAGAATGCTCTTCCAAAGTGCTCGCAAACGCAAATAGCGAGGATAGGAGCGGTCTGATATCCGCGCATTGACGATAGCAACTGGGATGACAGCGCTACGACATTCGTGAAGCATGCGCGGCCAGAACTCGGTCTCTGCCAGCACGAACAATCCTGGCCGCAGCTCGCGGAGGTAGGGCCGCACAGCCGAAGCAAAATCCAGCGGATAGTAGAAGACGTTCTCCGCTCCAAAGCGTTCGCCGGCTACCTGCTGCCCGGTGCGGGTCGTGGTCGAGACTACCACGCGGTGGGCTAAGGCCTGGACGCGAAGCTCTCGGACGAGTCCGCTGATGGCGATGACTTCGCCAACCGAGACGGCGTGGATCCAGATCGCCGGGCGCAAATCGCCTGCCGAGAATAAACGCCGGGGAACCCTTCCTAGCCGCTCTGCCAGGCCTTCGCGATATTTGCCGGTAGTCGCCATCTTCCACAGCCACCACGGCGCGCTCAGGGTCAGAGCGACTACCCACGCGAAGCTGTAGAGGAACATCAGCAGGAGCTAAACCTCGATCTCGCCTGCGCGCATCGAAGCGGATGCTGCTCCGCTCTCGAATCAGGCTTTGCGCAAGTCTTAATGGATGATGATAATCGTGCCAGTGACCCGCCGCTCTTTCATCGCGCCTCTGGCTTGCGGACTACTGTTGCTTTGCACGCGTGTGGTGGCGGCCGAACATCCTCCGTCGCCAGCCGGAGTGGCCTCGAGCTATCCCGCATTCGACGCCCACGCTGACGAACACGTCACCATTGCCGCCGATCCGTACAACACCAAGGAAAAGGCCAGCTGCTTCCGCATCGATTACCTGAAGCTGGGTTTTCTGCCGATCCGTGTAATCGTCACCAACGACGGCGATAAGCCCATCAACCTCGAACAAGCCCGAATTCATCTCATTCTCGCCAACGGCGACAAGATTCCGGCCGCCGAAGCGGAAGATGTTGAACGCCGGGCCACCAACCCCAAGAACCCCACCGGCGGGGTGAAGCTGCCCATCCCGGGGATTGGAGGCAAGGTCAAGTCCGAAGACCCAAAGATCGACGCGGACTTCCAGGAGTTTGAATACCAGGCGCTCGTCGTCGAGGCCCATACCACCCGCGCGGGCTTCCTTTTCTACGATATCGAGGGACTGAGCGACCCGCTGAAAGGCTCGAAGCTGTACCTGCGGCGATTGCAGGCCTCGGATGGAAAAGAGTTGTTTTACTTTGAGATTCCTTTCGACAAGTATCTGACGGCGCAGACGAAATAAAAGAGAATCGACGAGCGCGGAGATGACGTGTATCGTCTGGCTCTAAAGATGAAGGTAAGGACGTATCAGGCAAGGGCGCGACCAACGATAGAGAACTTGCCGCGAGAATGTGGCTCGTCGGCGCTGCGGCTTTGTGGGTACTCGCTTGGCTCTACGCTATCTCTCGTAGCACTTGGCGCCGCCTGGGGATTCGAGCCGTCTTGGTCTCGACCGTTACCGTGACCGTGATCCTCAGCTCGGTCGGCATGAGCTTCCGAAGCCTGTTCTGGAGCGGTGCGAGCTTGTTAGTGGCATTCGTTTGGTTCTACCGCTCGCAGATTTTCGCAAGAAAGGCGCGCTGACGGTTCCCTCAAACACCTTTCATCGCCGGTTCCCAGACGAACTTATGGATTTGCAGGCTTAACCGGGCTTCGAGGCCGTCGGTGAGCATCCACTCGACGAGCAGTCGAGGATCGAGCAAGCAGTTCTCGGCTGTCCGGATGGGCGAAGGGGTCTTGGTGAAGGCGGGCGAAAGGAGCACCGAAGCGACCTTCTGCTCGAGGCTATGTTCCCGCACAAACTGGCGGGCGAAGTCGTAGTCGGCGCGGTCGCTGATGACGAACTTCACTTCATCGCGCCTGGTTACCGCCAAGAGGTTCTCCATGCGGAAGCTTCCGCCTTCGCCGGAGCCTGGGCACTTTACATCAACGATCTTGTGAACCTCGGCTGGAACGTTCGCGAGCGGACGCTCGCCGCTGGTCTCTATCATCAGCTCATATCCCGAACCCAGCAGCCGCGACATCAGCGGGACAAGTTCGCGCTCCTGCAGCATCGGCTCGCCGCCGGTGAACTCAACCAGGCGCACCGGGGCGAGCTTCTGGATCTCGGCTACAACCTCGTCTTCGCTGAGCTTGTAGCCTCCTTTGAAGGTGTACTCGGAGTCGCACCAGGCGCAGCGCAGATTGCAACCGGCGAGGCGCACGAAGATGCATGGGCGGCCAGCGAAGCTCGATTCGCCCTGAACGGACTTGTAGATTTCGATCAGATACAACTCGGGCCTACTCGTAGTATTTCGCGGACGTGGTGTCGGTCTCGTAAATGGTGCAGTCCTTAACTCGTACGCGACCGCCGGTCATCTCGTCGAGCTGCCGGTTGGTCTCGTCGAAGAAAAACCGCGCGAGGTTCTCCGCTGAAGGATTGATCTCGGTGAAAGGCGCGAGATCATTGAGCATCTGGTGGTCGAGGCGCTCGATCACAGGGCGCATCACCTGCTTCAGGTCTTTAAAGTCGAGCAGGAGTCCGGCTTTGTCCAGGGTCTCGCCGCGGAGGGTAACTTCCACCTTGTAATTGTGTCCATGCGGGTTCTCGCACTTACCTTTGTAGTTGCGCAGGTAGTGTCCGGAGGAGAAGCCCGCCTCTACGGTTACTTCGTACATGCCATTCCTTGCAGGGAATTCCCAGCTTCTATTGTAACTTTTCCCCGCCAGCCATATGGCCGATCACCTTTCAGGGCAAAAAAGAGCGCCTTTGCCGACTTGGCCAAAGGCGCTTCGCTCGCTACTGCAAACCTGACTTAATTCGGAGGCGGGGGCGCCATGCCGCGGCCGCCATCCGGGTCGCCGCGCGGACCGCGCGCAGCCATCCTCTGGGCGCGAGCGGCCTTGAGCTTGGTCCACTGGTCGGCGGTCAGCACCTGGCGGACGGAGAGCAGCATTCGGGCATTCGACTTCTCCAACTCCGCCCTGGCCTGGGCCACCTTATCGATCTGCGTGAGAATTTTGGTCTCGTCGGGAGAATCGGCGTTGATTAACGGATCGAGGGTCACCTCTTCCTTCTGCAGGGCGGCGTGAAGATCGATCAGCTTGAGGCGGCTCTGTTGAAAAATGTCGTCCATCTTCTGTTTCTGGTCGGGGGCGAGGTTGAGGTCTTTCGCGACTTGGGGATTGTCCCACCAGCGGCCCGTGCCCTCGTGTCCCATCCCACCGCGGCCCTCGAAGGCGCGCTCCATCGGAGGCCGATTTGGCTGCATCGGGGGCGGCGGAATGCCGGCGCCGTCCTGCGTAAGCCCCATCGCCGGACTGATGGCGCAAAGCGTCCCCAAGAACAGGAGTGCGGACAGCCTCTTGCCGATCAGCCTCATGCTTACTCCGATGAAGTCGTTATGTCGTGCCATCTCTTGCCCCGAGTCCTTTTGCCTTAGTTTGCCACGTGAACTTGTGCCTTGACGCTCGTCCCCGAGCTCGACTTCTTGTGTGTCGCATTCTTTTCGGTCGCTGCTGTTGTCCCCGCCACGCCTTCGTTGGAATCCCACGCCACCAGGTCGGTCAACGGAGCCATCGCGTCGGGAACCGCCTCGGAGACCTCGATATCGACCTGATTCATCAATGCCGCGTCTGAATCGGGCGAAGTCGATGAACCGGCGACCGCCTGATGCACAGTGCCATGTCCGTGGAACAAACTGGGGCCAGTCAGAAACCCAACCAGCAGAAGCGCCGCCAGAGCCAGAGTCGCCGGCAGCCAGACCTGAAGGCCCCCGTGCCGATGGTTTTTCTTTGCCACGGCTGTCCGAGGACGAACGACATCCGGGGCCTCGCTCCAGCCAACCACTGCGGCGCGGAATGCCGCCAACGGCGCCTTAGCCTCGGCCAGCTTTGCCTCGCACGCCCAGCAGTTTTGTACATGCTGGTTCGCCGACTGCTCCGAACCTTCCACCAGCCACCGCGAAATCTCCTTCGCGGTGAGATGCCCCCTACTTTGGCCACCCATGTTCTGATTCATTGCGCTCCATCCGTTTCCACAAGTACTCGCGTCCGCACCGAATTCAAGGCCCGATAGAGATGCGATTTCACGGTGCTCTCTTTCATTTCCATCAGCTCGGCAATCTCCCGCAGCTCCATCTCTTCGACAAACCGCAGAAGAAAGACCTCGCGCTGCATCTTTGACAGCTTTTCGACCGCCGTCCATACTGCCTTCAACTGTTCCCGGGCAAGCACTCCGGCTTCCGCTGAGCTTCCCGGATGCCGCAGGAATTCGGTCACCTCGGAGACGTCGACTGCCGAGGTTTGCGCCCGCTTCCAGAACTGGAATTGCTTGCTGCGGGCGTAGTCCCGGACAAGGTTGACCGCTATCTGCATGAGCCAAGTGCTCAGACTGCATTCGCCACGGAAGTTCTCCCGCGCCCGATAGGCCTTCAGGAAACACTCCTGGGTGATCGTCTCCGCGGCATCCCGATCGCGAACGGCAAACATGGCATACCGTAGGATGCGGGCCCGATACAGGCGCATCACACCCTCAATGTCGTCAAGACCAAGCACCGCCTGGGTCGCGACGGCCGTATCGCCATTCACTGCCATCTCGTTTGCAGCGGCATAAGCCATTCGCTCTTATAGACGGCGCCTCGCCGCCGGAGTTTACATCAGTTTGAAAAAACTCAGGTTCCGCCAGACTAGGGGGCCGACCCGTTTAGGCACGGACGAGCTATTTCATGCTGTTCCGCAAATCGACGAGGATATGGTCGGCGGAATCGATCCGGACCAGGCCAAGTCTTGGATAGTCCAAATCCAGAATCAGATAGACCGCAAAAGCGAGCGTCGCGGCAAAGATCAGCATGTGAGTCCAATTCCGCCGCCCTGACTTGGCCATGGCAAAGCCAGCGAGCAGCGAACTTGCAAGGACCACAGCGGCGAGCGCCATATAGATCTCGACGGGAGGATGCGTCTCGAGCGCCACCAGTCGAGTGGTCGTGTCGTCGATCATGGAATTCAACGAACCGAGTACCAGCGAAGTGACCGCTGCAGAGCTCTGTCGCGCCGTCGCTGCGACTGCCTCCGACCAGATCTTTTGCTGCAGGGCGGTTCCTTTGCGGTAAACCGAGCGGGCGGCATCCAGATCGTTCGACAGGATGGCATAGAATTCTAGCCGCGCATCGACATAGTCGCGGAAGTCTTGCCGAAGCGCGGGATGCGCGTCTGCGGGTAACATGTCGAGGCGGAGATAGGCCGTACCGATGTCGTTGGTTTCCTGCACGATCAGGGACCTTCGTGCCTCGAAGCGCGAGGCAGCGCCGGAGAAGGTGAAGGCGATGAGCAAGCCCATCAGGGCGAAGACGGCTCCGTCGAGGGCGTTGAGTCCGGCATCGGAATTCGACGTCTCCTTGGCCAGCCCGGAGCTCCGAACTCTCCAGCCAATCTCGAGGCAGATCAGGATTGCGGCAAACAACCCGAGCACCAATGAAGCGAAAGTAAGCATGAGGGAAAATATAGCAGCCGAATTGTCTTGTTCTGTTTTGGCGGGGTACCCTGCCACCCCCTCCCCTCTTAAGCGGTTTGTTTTCAACCGGTTGCTGGATATTTGCGCAAAGGATTCATTCCATTCGACTTATACGGAAGCTACTCATTTGGGACGGGCTAGCTTTAGGTTTTGACTTCTCGTCTGCCCCTTCGACGTTCGGGGCATGAGAAAAGGCGGCTTGCGCCGCCCTAGTTCTGCTTATTTTCTCTCTATCTCTATTTTATCAAGCGGGGTGGTTTCACTAGGTAATAAACGGCTTGACACACATGTGGTTTTCTCCTACAATTAGAGACATGAAAGACCCTGTAACACTCCAAGAGGCCATCGTTTACTTCTCCGATAAAGACCGTTGCTTTGCCTACGCGGTTCAACTGCGCTGGATTGGCGGCAAGGTCACCTGCCCGCGCTGCAACGGTGAGAAGCATTCCTTCATCAAGACCCGCCGCATCTGGTTTTGCTACGACTGCAAAAAACAGTTCACGCTTAAAGTCGGGACGGTCATGGAGGATTCTCCGATCACGCTTGATAAATGGATGGCGGCATTTTGGGCGGTGGCGAACTGCAAGAACGGCATCTCCAGCCACGAACTTGGAAGGATGCTTGGCATCCATCAGGAGTCGGCTTGGTTCATGATTCACCGTGTCCGTGAGGCAATGGGCGACAAGTCTAATTACAAGATCGGTGGCGAAGGCGGTCCGGTTGAAATGGATGAGACTTTTGTCGGCGGAAAAGTCAGGAACATGCACAGGTCTAAGATCAGGAAAAACTTCCACGGCATGAGCACTCAGGGCGGTAACGGCAAGGCGGTCGTGATGGGAATGTTGCAGCGTGGTGGGCAGGTAAGAGCGCAGGTAATCTAGCGGCGCATCAAGAAGCACATTGCCCCTGTCGTGTCCGCCAACGTGGAAGAAAACTCTCACGTCATTACGGACGAAGCGCAGGTCTATATGGACATGCACAAGGAGTATTTTCACGAAGTCATCAACCACATGGAAGGCTATGTTAGGGAGCATATCCACACCAATGGAATCGAGAATTTCTGGTCGTTGTTGAAGCGCGGTTTGCATGGAACTTATATCTCCGTCGAACCCTTTCACCTTCAGGCCTACGTCGCAGAGCAGGTATTCCGTTTCAACAATCGCGCCACCAAAGACAACCCGCTAAACGATGCCGACCGCTTCGCGCTGGTCATGTCTCAGGTCGCTGGCAAACGCCTTACCTACGCGCAACTCACTGGCAAGACGGGCCAACTTCCCCAGCAAGCGTAGACAGGGCCGGGGCAAGCGAAACAACGCTAAGCCTTCCCCTTGCCGGGTGCGCGTTTCCGCGCCTTCTTTTTCGGCTGCGCCAAAGGCAAAGCAGTTATCTTTTTGGCCTGAAAAACAGCCCTAGCCAAACGCTCAAAATTCTTGGTAGCCTGTGGGCCTTCAATGTATTCGTGCTTGGCGAGATGCGTTTCGATATAGTCATGTTTCATGGTTGTCTCATTGCGATAGAGCACTGAATATACAAACTGTAAACCCCGCAAGGCATAGTAGGGCAGTGCCAAGGCTTTGGAGAGCAAGTTTGGGGCGGTTGGTATGAATGGCGAAGGGCAAGACGAGCATCGAGAACCCGGCCACTACCAGCAGGGCCAACCCGACGAAGACATAGCTCAGTTGGCGAGCGAATTCTGGAAATGGCTGCAAAAACAAGACGTTCAAGAGCGGCAGTATCTTGCTGCCGCTGCGACCGCCGTTGCTACTATTCTCCTGGTCTTTCTCGCCGTGGTTGCTGCCTTCATATACCGTAGCCAACTCAAAACTATGCAAGGGCAACTCGACGCGATGCAGGGAGCTTCCACGCAGACCGGGCAGTTGATCACTCTCTATCAGCAACAACTTCAGCAGATGACCAACCAAGCAACGAATACAGGAAACCTCGCTAGAAGCCATCTCATAAATGTCTGAGCAGGATGAGGAGGCAAGCGAGTTGTGCGAAGCCGAGGAAGTTTTCGATCTTGTATTCCCATCGAGTGACGAGTCGGCGGAAGTTGTGCATCCAGGCGAAGAGCCGCTCCACCTTCCATCGTCTGCGGTAGCGGCGCAATTGCCTTCCGTCCTGGGTCTTTCGTTTGCGATTGCGGCGGTTGGGCGCGATCATTTCGATGCCGTACTCGTCGGCCATCTGCTCGTCCAGGGCGGCCGAGTCATAGGCCTTGTCGCCGATCAGCCGCATGGGCAGCTGGTCGAGGAAGCATCCGGCAAGAACAGCTTCCACAAGCTGGCACTCGGCATGCGAAGCGCCTTCGACAGATACGGCGAGGGGAAGACCGTCGCCAGCGGCGATAGCGACGATCTTGGTGCCCTTGCCGCGCCGCGTAGGACCGACTGCGAAGCCCCCTTTTTGGCGCTTGCGAAGGTTGCATCCACAAACGCTTCGTCCAGATTGAGCTTGCCTCGTTCGTGCAGATGCGTGGCCAGCAAACGCAGCGCCCGCTCCAACCTGCCGTCATGGATCCACGACTGAAACCGGCGGTGGCAGGTCTGGTGGGGAGGATACTTCTCTGGCATTTCGGCCCACTGCGCGCCCGTGCCCAGAACCCAAAGCACGCCGTTCAGCACGGCCCGCGTGTCATGCCACGGGCGTCCTCGCTTGTCCGCCCGCCGCGCCGGACGCAACACCGGCTCCAACAATTCCCATTGTTCCTCTGTCAGTTCCCAACGGCCTGCCATCCAAGTCCGCAGAGATGCCTTGAGCTACTCAAGTCTCACAGAAAACTGCACCAAAAAGGTTTATGAGATGGGTTCTAGTGCCACCAGCAATGCCCTCATCGTTTCGGAAGGTGCTTCTCTGACTACGATGGGAGTCCACATTGACACCATCCGCAAGGCCGCTTTTGTCAATGTCTTGAATAACGGACATCTGGCGGCTGACGGAACAATGACCGTCTTTGAAATGACGGTCAAACGGGGAGAACAATCCAAGAACACTACGTTGTTTCCTGTAGGAGAGCCAATCAATGGGCATTGGAGCCAAGCCAACTTTACCAACGCCACATATGTCAGCCCGCCCATCATATGGACTCCGCTCCCCGAGTTTGTCGAAGCGGATTACTCTCAAGGCAAAGTAGGGATAGTTGTATCTGGAAACTTCTCTTACAACGACGGATTTTCGACTACTCCAAAACGCGTTGCAGCTTTTTGCTATATCAACTTTCTTGATCTCCAAATTCATCAACAAAGTGCCGTCTCTTGCGACGAGGGAAGAATGACAGCGAGAATCAAGAACTATATCGGCTTTCCGAGAAAAAGAGTTGATCAACCATAAAGCCATTACCAGAACTAGCCAAGCTAACGCTGCGCAAGAAAATCTACTCCTGCCAAGAGAATTGCCAGTGCCAGCGAACTGAGTATCCATGCCAATTTCCTTCTGTGGTGGTGGTGCCACACGTCATTCCAGAAGACCCAGAGCGAGAGTGACCCGAAAGGCCACGCCAGCCCAAAAAACAGATGGGCTAACAACGCTCTGGAGATCATGGCGAACCCCAATCCGACGAAGAAAAGGGATACTGCGATACTGCCCCAAAACTGGTTCGTCTCGTACCACTTGAGCTTCGGGGGTGGGTTGTAGATTTGCATATTATTGAATCTGAAAAGGATACTCCCTTGACGCGAGGGTACCTCTCCGCTGACATGTGCGTCAAACCGTTTATTACCTTTCTTTTGGCGAGTGGAATCAGTGGGTTACAGAAGAATCGCGGGTTTGAGGGGCTTGACACCGGATTCTGGGCGGGGTCGTTTCGGCCTCTCATCCGACGGGTTGTGGAGCCGGCCAGGATGGTGCAGGGCGGTCTTTGGCCCAGAGGATGTAGTCGAGGGTGGGCGGCTTGGCTCCGTTTTCGCGGAGGCGAGTGAGGCACTGTCCGCGATGGTTTTGGCTGTGCATGACGACCTGGGTGAGTCCTTCGGCGATGGTGGGCTGGGATTTCAGGACGGCCATCTCGAATCTTCGCTCGAGATCGCTTTCGGTGAGGTTGGTGACGAAGGCGAGCAGCTCTTCATGGGTGGCGCGGTAGAGCTCGACTAACTGGTCGAAGCTTTCGCGTCGCTGGGATTCCTTTTCCTTGTCGAATGGCCGGTTGAGGATGCGGGCGGGGTAGAGGCGCTGCACCATGACGATGTGGTGGAGGGTCTTGAGAATTTGCTCGTCTTGGAGGGAGTTCGGGTGGGCCTGGACGGCGGCGAGGAGGGTGGCGTCGGCCCAGGATTGGTGGTGGGTGAGGGAGGACAAGAGGTTGAGCATGGGGAATGATAATGCTAGGCGATCGATTCCCAAAAGGAAACAAAGAAGCCCAGGTTTATCACCGGTCTTCCACAAGTAGGTTTCGATATTCTTTCGCCAGGTCTTGACCCCTTTCTGGATTAGGATGAACTGAACGAACGCGACTCCAGAGCCAAATGAAGTTGGAATCAAGGTAGGGATCTAATGAGAAGAAGCGCGACGGCGAACGGAGAGCTGTATGATCGTGCGGATTCGGCCTCGAAGCCCTATCTAGAAGTCCGCAGCAACGCGAGAGTGTCATTCCGGCTGCCGCTCAATGACAACACCCCGGAGGCGCTGGAAGCATATCGCGAGGCGAACAATCATTTTCGAACTGTTCCCTGGCCATCGCCTTTTGACAGGACGACCCATCAGCTTCGGGTCGGAGACGCCCGGAAGCTTTCCTGGATTCCTGATCAGTCCGTCCATTTAGTAGTTACTTCCCCTCCTTATTGGAACCTTAAGGAATATGCGCGCGATAATGTCTCCCAGCTTGGAGACATAGCAGACTACAAGCTGTTTCTCACAGAGTTGGACAAGGTGTGGAAGCAGTGTGCGCGTGTGTTGGTTCCGGGCGGCAGGATATGCTGCGTTGTCGGCGACGTATGCGTGCCACGGAAAAGGGCCGGCCGCCACTACGTCATGCCCCTGCACGCCGATATACAGGTACGGTCCAGAGAACTGGGACTCGATTGCTTGACGCCGATCCTGTGGCAAAAGATCGCCAACGGCGCGACGGAGGCGGAGGGCAACGGGGCTGGATTTTACGGGAAACCCTACCAGCCAGGTTCAATCGTAAAGAATGACACGGAGTACATTCTGATGCTGCGGAAAGGGGGCGGCTATCGTTCTGTTCGGCCGTTGCAGAAGGCGCTTTCCATGCTCACGAAAGAAGAGATGCAGGGCTGGCTCCGGTCTTGCTGGACGGACCTCCCGGGCGCCTCAACCACAAAAAATAAGCATCCGGCTCCCTATCCAGTCGAAGTAGCCGAGCGGCTCATCAGGCTGTTTTCGTTTGCTGGGGACACCATTCTCGATCCGTTCGTTGGCACAGCGTCGACGACCGCCGCAGCGATAAGGGCCGGGAGAAATTCCATCGGTGTGGAGATAGAACCCACCTATTTGGAAGGGGCGCGGCAGAAGGTGGAAGCTGTAGCACGAGTGGGTCGCATGGCAGGAGCGATTCGAGCCGAGGTTATCGTTGGCTGATTACCGATTGCTTACAGAGTTTCGGCGTCTTTTCGAGGGCGTCAAGTACGAGCATCGGCGTTCTAACCTTGGCGACTTCGTCGCGATGCATCTTTACGAAGACTTGATGACAGTGAAGAAGTCGGAGAAATATCGAATCTCAGTATCAAACATGTCAAGTGTTCTGAACGCTCAAAATAAACGGAAGGGTATTGAAGCGCGTCGGGGCGACGGAACATTTGGCGAGCTCATCGTGGGTAAAGAGCCGGTTGTCGACCCTGGATACAAGGTTGGTAGAGGCCCGGTCGCAACTGTCGAGATCGGCGTCGAAGTGAAGATTCTGGCGAAGGCCATGATCAAGCAGATTGATCGAGTGCAGAGTGACCTCGCTCATCAGGCCCAGCAGTTCAGGCACCGAGCGGGCTCAAGCCAGCCTATCTGTGTTGGCGTCGTCGGGATCAATTACGCCGACGTGACTACGAGCTATGAGGCAGATCGAAGCTATCGAACCGACGGTGGGAAGTATAAACACCCGATTCAGGAAGCCGAACAGGCACGCCATCGTTTGGCGGCGGTCGCCGATAAGTACGACGAGTTCCTAATTTTGAAGTATCGCGCACGAAACGAGCCGCCTTATTCATTCGAGTGGGTGAATCAGAAAGACACGGCGATGGGTTATGGTGCAGCCCTCATTCGCATCAGTAATGAGTATCAACGGCGTTTCTAGATGTCTAATTCCGGTTCGGAGAGTTTATGGCTTTGCCTAAAACCATCAAAAACGAGAGCGCCGTTATTTCGGCGCCGCGCGGGCGAGTGAGTTTTGGGAAGCTTCTGGATCGGGTGGAGGCGGAACGGCGTTCGCTGGTGATTGAAGAGGGTGGGAGACCGAGGGCGGTTCTGCTCAGCTTGCGGGATTATGTGAGGCTGGCTGCTCCGGAGCCGGAGGTCTTGAGAATTATTGGCGAGGAATCGAAGAGGAAGGGCACGAACAAGTTGAGTTCGCGCCAGATCGATGCGCTCGTTCAGGAATACCGGGCAGGCAAGAAGAAGCACTGATGCTTCCGCTGCGGCTGGTGATCGACCTACCAACATTGTTGTTTCTGCCGCACTCAGATCCGATGAGAGGAGGCGTACCTTCCGATCCATGTCTCGAAGCACGATATTCCATCGGAGGAAGGTACGCCATGAAGACGTCCGACGTTCGATTAGATCTTCATCACGCTTTATCCTACTTAACGGCGGTAGATGCAAGCGGCAGGAAGTTGCGGCAGGACACAGGTCGTCAACCAGGAGGCGGCGCTGCGAGCTTGGCTGCGGCAGGTTCCCGCGCCGCGGCAAGTAGTGGTGGAGGCCAGCGGCTTCTGGCCGGCGTTTGCGCGCGCGGTGCGGCCGGAAGCCGACACGGCTGGTGATGGTGCATCCGCAACGGGTGAAGGCGATTGCTCAGCGCCGGCTGAAGAACGACAAGGTGGATTCCGAGACCCTGGCGCATCTTGTCGCGCTGCCGATCTGCTGCCCGAGGCGTGGATGGCCAACGAGCGCACCCAGCAGTTGCGCATGCTGACGCGGTTGCGCATCACCCTGAGCCAGATGCGCGCCAAGGCCAAGAACCAGTTGCAGGCGGTGCTGCATCAGGAAGGTTTTTTGAAGCCGGTAAGCGATGTCTTCGGCAAGCGGGGACGCGCCTGGCTGGCGACGCTGCCCTTGAGCCCGGCGGCGCGCACCGTGGTGGATGTGTGGCTGCGTGACATTGACCATCGCGACCGCGAGATCGCCGAGCAGCAGCGCTGTCTCTGGAACGCCTGGCGCGCCGCCGATGCGCGCGCCCGCTGCCTGACCACCGTGCCCGGCATCGCCGCCTATTCGGCCATGGTCATCCTGGCCGAGATCGGCGACATCCAGCGCTTTGAGAACAAGCGCTCCCTGGCCAGCTACGCCGGCCTGACCCCCTCGGTGCGCGAGTCCGCCGGCAAGCGCAAGCGCGGCTCGATTCGGCCACCACGGTTCCGGCACCCTGCGCTGGATCATGCTGCAGGTCGCCCAGGTCGCGGCCCGCCATTCGCCCGCCGCCCGCGCCTGGCTGTGCGATGCTGAAACAGCGCAAGCCCGCCCAGGTCGCCCTCATCGCCCTGGCCCGCAAGCTGCTCATCGCCGTCTACGCCCTGCTCCACCACGGCCTGTGTTTCGATGAACAGTTATTCATCCGCAGCTAAACGCCGGCCATGGAAACAGTGGAAAGCCAAAACCGCTTCCCACTTTCCCACCGCCACGATTACGAGCTACGGGCAGAAGGCATTTGCGACGGTTGCAAGGTAGATCCCGGCCAGCTCGTTCATCCTATGTCCGATCCGGACATGGGGCAAGTCTCCGGGAGGTCATTCTCAGATGGAGCGGCCGGGATTCGATTCCCCCTTGTGTGCCCCGAGCACGAATAGAAGTCTGTACGTCAATCTATTCGCAAATACCAGCTGGACAACTCCGTCCTCTCTTCATAGAAGGATGACATTTGTGGGAGCGGTGCGTTTGCTATCCCACTCAAGTCCAAAGGAATCCTTGAATGGGGCACCGCGGTTCTGCTGCGTGTACCCTTAACTTCCGTTAGTGTCATGATTCCGGTAGAACTCAGTCCCGAAGTTGAAGCCCGTTTGCAGGCCCAGGCGCGCGCGCCCAAGGGGTTGAAGCGGAGCGCTACGCTCAGAGTCTGCTTGAGGAAGCGGTGCGGGCCACTCCGGTTGCGCCGCGGCGCGGCGGCCCAGCGAGGGACATGGACGCCTTTTTCCGGGCGATGGCTGCGGACTCGGAAAAGCTTCCCCAACTGCCCGAGGAAGCCTTCACGCGCGCGAGTTTCTATCAGAACCACGATTGAGAAGCTTCGCTTAGGAGTGGGTCTTGGAGTCTCTGATTGACCCGAATCTTCCGTTTTGACTTTCGCGACGAGCTCTAACGTCATCCCATGTCCGAGAATCCGGACTGGGGCACCGGTTGTCTCGATTACCCTCTTCCGTTTTGATCCCGACTAACGTCATCCCATGTCCGAGAATCCGGACATGGGGCACCCGCCTATTGGTTTCTTAGGAGTTGCTATTTGCGATTGAATCTTCAACTGCTCCTCTGGCACCGCTTGAATAATGGAGAAAGCTGGACCACGCCCAGTCCTCGGGCTGCGACACGAGACCTCGTGCCACTGGATTGCGATGGATATACCTGAGCTTTTCAATACGCTTCTTGTCGCTGAAGACGTTGAAATCGTAATAGCGTGGCTGCCAGAAGGGTCGCTGCTTCGTCCGAAGGGTGACTGACAGCTTGAGGGACTTCAGGGACGAGGCGAGTGAGTGGCAGGGCGGCTCGCTGAGTAGAAGGTGAACGTGCTCAGGCATGACTACATATCCGAAGACAGAAAAGCTGTGTTGCTTTCGGATTCGTTCGAGGGCGTCTTCGAAGAGTGAACGGGCCGCTGGTGTTTCGAGGTATGGACGTTGTTGATAACAGCTGAAGGTGACGAAGTGGAGGTCGCCGGCTTGTTGGTAACGGGTGAGGCCCTGGGTCACGGAGACAGAATATCTTCCGGTCGAAGGGTTTGGTGTCGGGAGTTCGTATTCGTCGGGCTTGGAATTCCCGAATTGGGAGATTTGTGTCATCCCATGTCCGAGAATCCGGACATGGGGCACCCGTCTCTGTGGAGGACGCCGGAACTAACGGTCGGCTATTGGGATGTAGGGGGCTGGGTATTCGGGGCCGATGTATTCGGCTCGGGGCCTTATTAGGCGGTTGTCGTCGAGTTGTTCGATGACGTGGGCGGCCCATCCGGCGATTCGGCTTACGGCGAAGATTGGGGTGAAGAGGTCGATGTCGATCCCTAGCGTCGTGTAAGTTGATGCGGAGTAGAAGTCGACGTTGGCGTTGAGCTTCTTTTCCTTCTTCACGTAGAGCTCAATGGCGCGGGACATGTTGTACCACTTGGCGTCGCCCTTGGAGTTACCGAGGTCTTCGGACATCTTGCGGAGGTGGGTGGCGCGGGGGTCTTCGGTCTTGTAGACGCGGTGGCCGCAGCCGGGCACCTTCTCTTTGCGGGCGAGCATGGAGGCGACGAGTTCGAGGGCGTATTCGACGGGGTCTTTGCCCTTGGCGGCGGCTTCTTTGTCGGCGGCGAAGAGGAGGCGCATGACGTTCTCGTTGGCTCCGCCATGGAGGGGGCCTTTGAGGGCGCCGATGGCTCCGGTGATGGCGGAGTGGACGTCGGAGAGAGTGGCGGCGATGACGCGGGCGGCGAAGGTGGAGGCGTTGAGCTCGTGGTCGGCGTGGAGAATGAGGGCTACGTCGAGGGTGCGGGCTGCGGTCTCGGTGGGCTTCTCGCCGGTGAGCATCCAGACGAAGTTGCCGGCGTGGGAGAGCGATGGGTCGGGCTTGGGGAGATCGAGGCCTTTGCGGATGCGATCGTAGTAGGCGACGATCATGGCGATCTGGGCGGTCAGGGCGAAGGACTTGCGGATATTGGACGCGCGGTCGACGGCTTTTTCGTCGGGGTCGTAGAAGCTGAGCGCGGAGACGGCGGTGCGGAGGACCTCCATCGGCGTGGCCGACTTGGGGGCGTTGCGCATGAGGGCGATGATGTCGGGGTGGAGGGTGCGGGCTTCGGCGAGCTTTTTGGTGAAGTCGGCGAGTTCGGACTTGGTGGGCAGGGCGCCGAACCAGAGCAGGTAGGCGGTCTCCTCAAAGGTGGAGTTGGGCGCGAGCTCGTGGATGTCGATGCCGCGGTAGGCGAGCACGCCGGCTTCGCCGTCGATCCAGCAGATGCCGGAGTTTGCCGCGACAATTCCTTCGAGTCCCTTGACTGGCGCCGCCGTTGCCATGCTTCGTTTCTCCCTTAGATGGTGTAAATTTTCCCGTCGAGGATCGGCGGCCGTCAGCGAAAAATCGGCAACCTCTTATAAAGACTTCACTTGCGTCGCGAAAGACTCGCGTGGGGCGTACTGTTGCGAACAATAGGCCAATGTTTGATTTATAGCGCAGCGGTTGAGCGATTGTCACTTGCCGGTGGGACGAGACGGTCGAGTGGACGGCCAATTGCTGGCAGAACACGATTGGGCGTGAAGGGCGCGAGATCGATGGCTGGGGTTTCTCCGCGGATGAGTTGGGAAAGCGCGCGGGCGGTTCCGGGAGCGAGGAGGATTCCGTTGCGGAAGTGGCCGGTGGCGATCCAGGTGTTTGAATGGCCGGGGGGCTGCGCCTCCCACCCTGCGGAAGAGCCGCAGGATGGGGCACCCACGTCGGTGACCGGGAGATTGGTTGGGCCGATGAGCGGGAGTTCGTCGGTGGATGCGGGACGGAGGCCGGCCCAGCTTTCGAGGATTTCGGCGTCGGCGATGGGCGGCCAGAGCTCGGCGGCGGCTTTGAGGAGGGCGGCGATGGCGTGGGGCTCGACGGTCTTGTCGAATCCGGCATGTTCGACGGTGGCGCCGATGGTGATGCGGCCGTCACCTCGGGGTACGAGGTAGATTTCGGGGGTGCGGAGGACATGGGTGAGAGATTCGCGCCCGCGCAGGCGAACGGTGGTCATCTGGCCTTTCGCCGGGCGCAATGCGCGGATGGCTGGGGGGAGACGGCCGAGTGCGGGGGACTCGGCCCATGCTCCGGCGCAGTTGACGAAGTGCGTGGCAGCGATCGCGGTGGTGGGGGTCTGGACGACGACGCGGGCGCTTTCGGCATCTATGGAGATGACGGGCGAGTCTTCTATGAATGTGATTCCAGCGGCGATGGCGGCGGCGGGCAAGCGCGGAGCAGAGATCTCTAGGGTCGAGGCTGGCTTCGTCGAGGAGCAGGAAGTTTTTGTAGTGGAGATTGAAGTGCGGGTTCGATCGCTTGGGCTTGGGCGCGGGTGAGTTTGCGGCCTTTGGTAGTCGTGGGTGCGTCGGGAGCGTGTCATTGGAGATGGCCGAGGATCGTGGCTTTGGTGCGGAGCGGAACTTTCTTGCCGGAGAGCTGTTCTATCGAGGCGAGATAGTCTGGGTAGAGGGCGTGGCTGAGGGTGGCGAGTTCGGTGAGCTGGGGTGGATTTTCGGGATCGTTGGCGGCGAGCATGCCGGCGGCGGCCCAGGAAGACTCGGCCATAGCGCGGCCGCGCTCGAGGACGGTGACGCTGAGTCCGTGGGTGGCAAGGTCGAGGGCGAGCGAAAGCCCGACGATTCCCGCGCCGGCGATGACAACTTCGGCTGTTTCCACTCGTCTATTGTAGGGTGGTGTAGAGAGAGCTGGAGACTATTTTGAAGGCTGGAGTTTGGCTCGCGATTCCCGCCTTGGAGGAATCGATTGGGGTCTTGTAGTTTTAATTCTTTGAGGACGAGGGGAACGACATGAGCGATTTGCCGGACGAACCGGTAGTAGAACGTAATTATTCTGGGGCCTTTCTGGCGATGGTGGCGGTGGCGCTGCTGGCGTGCGATCGGCGGGCTGATCTGGAGTTACACGCTTTCGACGCGGCTTACGAAGTCGGAGGCGGCGCTGACCGCGGCGCAAGCGCAGAATGAAAAACTGAGCGCGGCGCTCGACCAGACCAACGCCGAGTTGAAGGTCGAGACGCAGGAGCTGGGCAAGTCGCTCGGGATGACGCAGAAGCAGCTGGAGACTCGCGCAGCCGACTTAGTACGCCAGCAACAGGCCACAGCGAGAAGGCTGGAAACCGAACAGAAGGCCGCAAGCGCGGCGGCGACGCAGCAGATTGGGGCGGTTTCGAGCCAGGTATCGAGCGTACAGACCGACGTGGGCGGGGTGAAGACCGATGTTGCGGCGACCAAGACCGAGTTGAAGAGGCCGAAGCGCAGATGCAGAGCATGAAGGGCGATCTCGGCCTGCAGAGCGGGCTGATTGCGACCAACCATAGCGAGCTGGAGATTCTGAAGCATAAGGGCGACCGGAACTACTACGAGTTCACGCTGAACAAGCAGAAGAACCCGCAGCCGGTTTCGACGGTGAGCCTGATTCTGAAGAACTCAAATCCGAAGAAGAGCCAGTACACGCTGGTGGTAGTTTCCGACGACAAGCAGATCGAGAAAAAGAACAAGGGCCTGAACGAGCCGGTGCAGTTCTACTCCGGCAAGGACAACATGCTCTTCGAGCTGGTCGTGAATCAGGTGAACAAGAACCAGGTGATCGGGTATATTTCGACGCCGAAGAATGCACCGCAGCCGGTCACGCCTTAGGAAGTATCGCCTCGAGGCAATAAAAGTGGAGCCTGCACACAATACATAAAATTCCCGGTCAGTACGCAAGCCTGTTTTTCGTCATATCGCGCTTTTGCCTCAACTCAAGCATGTCCTCGACGCCGCCAGCACCGCGCTCAGACCCGATCGCGAAATCTCGTAGACCGGGGCGCTTACTGCGGCGCCAGCAGCACCAGGTCCTTCTGGTGAGTGAAGGACAGGATCAGGTTGAGCGATTGGCGCTGGTCCCACTGCTCTTTGGTGATGGGGTAGTTGAAGACGAGCTGCCCCTCGACGGTGGCGCCGGCGGGGATGGTGATGTCGCGTAGCAGCGGCTGCTGCTTCATCGGCGCGAGTGCCGGGTAGGCGACAAAGACGCGGTTAAAGTCGGAGGTGCTGGCGGCCAGGCTGCGATCATCTTCGGTGGGCAGCTTCAACATGGCCGCCATGTCTGCCAGGAAAACCGGACCCTCACTCTGATTGTGCAGGCGAACGTCGGCGATGATGATGATCTCGTCGAACGTGTTTTCCGCCGGGCCGACGCTTTGAGTGGCGAACATCGACGCCTTCGACTCACGATGAATCGGATAGGCGGTGAGGTGAAGGATATCTCCGCCACTACCGGAGGTTTCTCGTTGAAATACACATAGGCGGCGATAACCAGCAAGACGACCACGGCAGCGGCTAAGACTCTAAGCACAGGATGGCCGGAGCCACCACCTTGAGCGGTGGCGAGAGAGAGCGGTCGAATCGGGGTTACCTGTGCGGAATCTGCCGAGGTTTCGGGCTGGGGCTGAGTGGTCACCGTTCTCAGATTTTACTCTGATTGCGGCTGTGTCAAAGTCGCGGCGAGCCGATGCGTCGAAGCTTATCTCTACTTCCCTGAGTCGTGTAAGCCGGGGTGCTGAGGCGAGAATCAACTCTTCTTTCCTTCCGTGATAAAAAGACTGCACCTCATTCTCGCGTCCGGAGGTCGTCTTGAAAGTACTGGATCGGGTCCTTAGCGTTCTGCTCATTCTCGGAGGCGTGGGTCATACGCTAGGGTCTTTTCAGGCGTACAAGAACGATCAGATGACTCTGCTCTGGTCGTTGTCGGCCAGTCTGTTCATCTTTCTGCTAGGCGCGCTTAACCTGGTTCGGGCAGGGCGGGACAGAGACGTCGCCCTCGCTTGGCTGTGCCTGGCTGGCGGCCTTTGTCATATCGTGTCCTCGCTGCGCTTCGGTTTTCTGATTGGGAACTTTTTCGATTTTCGTCCGTTGATCTTTGTCATTATTACGCTAGGGCTGTGCGCGATGTGTGTGCGGACATTGGTCTCTGAATGAATACACGAGCTCCGACCGCGAGGCTGGCTGAACTGTGGGTACTTCGCATTGCTGGGTGCTTCGCCGTCCAGATCGCCAGGCCAGCAGGAGTGGGAGCGTATAACTATGGCCAGCGCTGCGCGCTGACCCGTTTTTCGATGCAGGGCAAGAAGCAGGAGGAAGCCCATGCGAGGAAAAACTTTCTTCAAGACCGTTTTTTCCGTGTCTCTTCTCTGTTGCTTTACGTACCTGCTCTCACCCGGAGCCAGAACGCTAAACCGCCAGAGTGGTCCTACTCCGGAAAAGAAGGCCCGAAAGAATGGGCCAAGCTGGGCCGCGCCTACGCCGAATGTGCGGAAGGCAAGACCGAGTCGCCCATCGATATTGAGCACCCGACGCCGGCAAATTTGCCTGCGCTCGCTGTGGACTACAAAGCAGTTCCGCTGGCCATTGTCGACAACGGCCACACGGTCGAGGTCATGTATGCCGCGGGCAGCACGCTCACGGTTGGCGACCATACCTATACGCTGAAGCAGTTCCACTTCCATCATCCAAGCGAAGAGCACGTCGATGGCAAGGTCTATCCGCTGGTCGCCCACCTGGTGCATTCCGATGCCGATGGGCATACGGCGGTTGTCGCCGTTCTTTTCGATCTCGGCGCCGCTAACTCGTTGCTCGACACGCTGTGGAAGGACATTCCCGCCGAGAAAGAAAAAGAGGTGGACATTTCTTCGATGTCGATCAATGCCGCCGACCTGCTGCCCGCCGAGCGTGGATACTTCACCTACATGGGCTCGCTGACCACGCCTCCCTGCACCGAGGGCGTCACATGGTATGTGCTAAAGGCCCATGCGACGATTTCGAAGGAGCAACTTGAGCAGTTCGGGAAGCTCTATCCGCATAATGCGCGGCCGATTCAACCGACGAACGGGCGTGCAATTCAAGAGACGAAATAGCTGGAAGGCCGCAGGATCGATCTGGTATTTCCGCAGCTTATCGGAATGACCAGCATGGGAACCTGTTGCTGATGGCTCCGAGCTATGACCGGTCGGGTGGGGTGGGTTTTCGGTGTGTGAAGGATGCGGAGTAGACTCTCTCAGTCTCACCTTTAGAGCAGAAGTACAGTTGGTGTCATGTGCCGGAGAGTGTCCAAGTAGGGCTTTTTCTTGGGGGAAAAAGCCGGCCGAGGGGGGAGCTTTGCATTACAGTAACTGTACTTCTGCTCTAGCTAAAGATTGGCGAGAACAACGCGCACGCCTAACGGCGTGCATATCCAGAAAGCAGTGGGGGCCAGCGTCGGCGTGCCCCGGTTGAGTACTTCCCTTGGATCAATTTTAGAGCAGAAGGACGCGCGTGCCCGGTGGACCTCCTCAGCCGAGAGGCGGAGTACTGATTCTGCGGCGTAAGCCTCTGCAATAGATCTCCAGCGACGTCCATGAGCACCCAGGAAATGCCGGCGGCTAAATAGCCAAACATCGCACAGGCGATCACGATGAGCGCCTGGACCCTATCGCCGCCGGTGTTGAACTCAAGACTACTTACGTTAAGCAGCACGGCGAAGCTGCTAGCGATGATCACAAATATAGGCTGTTACCTGGACGAAGTTTCGCATCACTCACCTCTTATGTAAGAGGTGTAGATGACTTTCAGAAAGTTCGTCAATGCTAACAGCTGTCTTGTGATCAATGGCCTCGATTTCTTAACGCTGGGCAACCGTTGAGTTGTAGTCCACCCGCACCGTCTGGATCTGGATACGGCGTGACTGGAACAGTCACTTGATTGCTGGTGACGGAGAGCGGCGAGCCTTCGGGGGTTTCCATCAGGTTGGTGATGGTTGCGGAGGTCGCTCCCTCGGGGACGTGGAGGGTTATGTTGGCGGACTTTGCCTTCCCACTCGAAGAAGCGGAAGACCAATCCGTCTGCGTTTTCGGCTTTCTTGATGGCGGTGAGCACGACGTTGTCGCCGTCGATGCCGACGAAGGAGTGTTCGGCGGGCCAGTCTCCGGTGTGCTGATCGACTTGCATTGCCTTGAGCCCGTAGTTGAGCTCATAGCCGTGCCGCATGCTCATCGCCTGCTTCCAGTCGCCGGCGTGGGGGTAGAGCGCGAAGACGAAGTGATGATGTCCGCGGTCGGCGTCGGGGTCGGGCCAGACGGGCGAGCGCAGCAAGGTGAGGCGAAGCACGTTGCCGGCCGCGTCGTAGCCGTACTTCGACTCGTTGATGAGGCTCATGCCCTGCTTGGCGTCGCCGAGATCGGCCCAGCGCATGGCGGGGACCTCGAACTTGGCCTTCTCCCAGCTGTTGTTGCGGGTGGTTGGGCGCTGGATGGTGCCGTAGGGGATCTCGTAGGTGGCGTTGTCGCTGGTGGCGGCGAGCGGGAAGGCGGCCTTGAGCAGGACGTGGGTTTCGTGCCAGTCGATGTCGTTGGTGACGAGGACTTCGATCGGCGTCCGGCGTCGAGGGAGATTTCCTGGACGAATTTGGAGCTCTGCCAGGTGCGGGCTGACTCGAATGCCGGCGCGCATGGGGCCGCTTTCGACGACCTTGACCGAGTCGACCTGGTGGAGCAGCGTTGGCGGCTGGTCGAGGGTGCCGGGATCGATGTTCCAGGCGTCGTATTCCTTGGGCGTGTCTTTGAAGGCCTGCAGCTCGTTGCCGCAGGAGTTGGGCGCGAGGGTTTCGAAGTTGGCCTTCTTGTTGAAGAGGCAGGTGATGCATCCGGTGGTGGGATCGACGGTGACGCGGAGGTTGGCGTTTTCGATGGTCGTGCCGCTGACCTTGAGATCGCTGGTGAAGGTCTTGTTGCCGGGAACAACGTGGATGAGCTTGTAGCCCATCGACGGGACGGGCCGGCGTTGACGAGCAGGTGATAGATGTTGGAGTGCGGCTCGCGGGAGAGCAGCTTTGACGGCAACACGTTGCCCTTGGCGTCGAGGACGGAGACGGATTCGGCGCTTTGCTGGAGTTCGGCGGTGACTGGGACATCGCCGGAGCGTTGCCAGGCGAGCGGGTTGAAGACGAGGACGGGCACGCCGTCTTTGGTGCGGGTGTCGATTCTGGACTGGATCGTCTCCAGCGCGTTGTGGGAGGCTTCGTTGCTGGTCCAGCGAACGCGGTCGTAGTCGCGCTGGGCTTCCTTATAGATGATGCCGATGCCGGAGCCGGCGGCGAGGTCGTGGAACTGGTTGAAGAGGACCTGCTTCCAGGCGTCGGTGAGCTTGGCGGCGGGATAGTCGCGGCCTTGCAGCCAGGCGAGGGATGAATATTTCTCCGCATTGAGGAGCCACTCTTCGCTCTCGCGCATGTTGCGCTTGTGGTCGGCCTGGGTGGTATGACGCCGCGGTGATATTCGAAATAGAGCTCGTCTTTCCAGGTGGGGATGGACATTTGGCCGGCGGGTGGGGTGGGCAGCTTGTTTTCGCCTTTGGCCATCACGACGTAGTTCCAGGTGGGCGAGTCGGGGTCGATCTGCTTTTCGACGCTGGTGAAGAATTGTCTGCGCGATGCCGAACTGATATTTGGGAACGACTTTGTTGGGGTCGCTCCAGTGGTCGCCCTCGTCGAGGACGGAGCGGGTGGGGCCTCCGCCGTGGTCGCCGATGCCGTAGAGGTCCATCATCTCGGTCATGCCGGGTGAGCGTTCGCGGGCGGCGGCGAGGTCGGCGGAGAGGCGAACGGGGTCGAGATTGTTGTTGGCGTAGTCATGAGGGAAATAGGCGAGCACCTTGCTGCCGTCGGGCGACTCCCACCAGAAGAGCTTGAAGGGGAGCTGGTTGGTGTCGTTCCAGGTCATCTTCTGGGTGACGAAATAGTCGATGCCGGAGCGCTTGTATATCTGCGGCAGCTGCCAGTTGTAGCCGAAGGAGTCGGGGTTCCAGCCGATGCGGGTGGTTACGCCGTAGAGATTCTTGAAGGTGGCTGGCCGATGAGCAGCTGGCGGACGAGCGATTCGCCGTCGGGCATGTTGAGGTCGGGCTCGACCCACATGCCGCCGACGATCTCCCAGCGGCCCTGGGCGATGCGCTCTTTGATCTGGGCGTTCAGCGCGGGATATTTGTCGGCCATCCACTGGTTGTATTGCGCGGCGGACTGGGTGTAGGTGTAGTTCGGATATTCGTACATCAGCTGCGCGGCGGTGCCGAAGGTGCGCTTCACGACGTCGACGGTCTCGGTCCATGGCCAGAGCCACGCGGCGTCGATGTGGGAGTTGCCGGTGAGATGAAACGTCGCCCTGCTTGATCAGGGGTTTGAGGGTTTCCAGTTGGGTCTGTGAGGCCTTGAGCGAAGTGTCGAAGGCGGCCTGGTCGCCGTTGGAGAGCGCGGTCAGGTCGACGGCAGCGATGGCTTTGCGAGGGTATCGATGTCGGCGGACGATCCGGGCGCGAGCGAGGGCACGAGTACGGCGTCAGAGAGGAACTCCTTGCGCAGATCGTCGGGGCTAGGGCGATTTTCGGCGAAGTCGATCTTTGTCGTCACGCCATTGAAGCGTTTGTCGTCGACCGTTTGCAGAATCTTGACCGCGACGAGAATCTTGTCGCCGGGCTGAGCGTTGTCGAAGAGCACGATGGGTTCGAGATCGTCACCCATCGCCACGCGCCGGCCGTTGAAATAGATGATCTCCGGCATCGGCCCGTTGGCATTGGCATGGAATTGAAACCAAATGCGGGTGCCGGTGAGGTCGTATCCGTGGAGGGCCTTGGGGACTTCGATTTCGCGGCGAAACCAGACGGCGTCTTTTGAGGCGTTGCCTTTGACCGGGAGAATCGGCCAGCCGCTGTCGTCGAGGCTGACGGCCTCGCCATGGGCGATGTCACCCGCGTGAAAGCGCCAGCCGTCGACCGGAAGGGTATTCAGTTCGGCGAGGCGGTCGATGGTTGTCCTCGAGGCGGAGGGCAATGCCTTGGTGAGCGTGGTGACCTCTTCGGCGGATTGCGCCTGGCATGGTTGCAGCGCAAGAGCGACAACTGCGACAAAGGCGAGGACGGTCAATCTGGATGCGAGATTTTGAGTCTGAAAGCGGATAGCGCGAAAAGTCACGAAGAGCTCCAATCGTCGGCCGTGGGCCTGGAAATGCGCATTGCCATATTCGGGCGCTGCGCCGATTCGCTCGAATTATAGTGGAGCGCTCGGTAAGACGGTGACTCGGAAGCGCGTACCTCAGGGCAGTGGCCTTCGACGGTTGAATCTCGACGATCCGAACTTACTCGGTCCGGATCGCCTTCATCGGATCGATGGACGCGGCGCGCCATGCGGGATAGAGACATGCGAGCGCGGTGATTGCCAGCAAGACTGCTGAGACCGATAACAACATCACCGGGTCGCGGACGCTGGCATGGGTGGAGGTGGCGAGAACTTTGCCAAGAGCCAGGCTCAGCGCGAGGCCGAGAGTGCTCCGATGGACACGGTGAGCAGCGACGATTGCAAGACCAGCCGCACGACGCCGATACGGCGCGCACCGAGCGCCATCCGCACGCCGAACTCGCGAGTGCGCTGCGAGACGGTATAGGAGACGACGCTGTAGATTCCAGCGGCTGAAAGGGCGAGGGCAAGCGCCGCAAAGAGAGAGAAGAGCGAGGCGAGGAAGCGCTCGCGGCCCCAGGCCTGGGTTTCGAGAAGCCAGCTTAGCTCGTGCTCTTCCTGGATAACGAGGTCAGGATTGAGCCGGTGAAAGCTTGCTCCGACCGCGCGCATTGTGGCTCCGGATCACCTTTGGCGCGCACGAGCAGAAAGGCGTTGGGAGCAACGATGAACGAGGCGGGAAGAAAGACCGCGGGTTGCACGGGACGATCGAGGCCGTCATTGCGGGCGTCGTTAACCACGCCGATAATCTTGAGCCAGCCGTCGGGATTTTGTGTTGAGACCAGATGCGGGTTATCGAGTTTTAGTCCCGGACTGCGGACGGACTTGCCAGTGGGTCGCCATCCGGAATGTACTGCTTCACAAATGCCCGGTTTACGAGCGCAACGTGGGCGGCTTCTGCATCCTCCTGAGGTGTGAATAGACGGCCCTTTAGCAAAGGTATTCTCAGGGTCGAGAAGATGTTGGAACTGACCAGGCACAATACGGCCTGGGCATCGGTGAGGTTGGGATTGCTGGAAACCATGATCTTCGCCTTATAACCGTTGAACGCTGGCGTCCAGGTGGTGGAGACGCTCGCGCTTGCTACTCCCGGCGCGGCCTCGGCAGCCTGGCGATAGGATTCCTGCGCGGCGGCGAGCGCTTCCCAGGTGTGCTCCACCTTTGGGAGCGACACAGCGACATAAAAGACGTGGTCAGGATGAAGCCCAGGGGCGTGTGATAGAGGGTCGCGAAGGCGCGCAACGCCGCTCCCGCGCTGGCGAGCAGCAGCATGGTCAGCGCGACCTGCCCGGCGATCAGCAACCTGTGGGTGTGACGTCCGCGGACGGTCCCAGCCAGTTTGGCGCTGAACCCTGCATCAGCGCGCCAACCTCGGGGCGCGAGAGTGCCATGCGGGCGAACTGCCGAAGATATTCCGGTTAGCAGGGCGATGGCAACGGCAAAGAGGAGCACGGTTCGTTCACGTGGATCGACGCCTCGTGCGGAAAGGAATACTGGGGCAGGTCGCGGCCAGCAGATCAACTCCCTTGTACGCGAGCAAAACGCCGACGGCCGCGCCGAGCAACGAGAGCATACAGGTCTCGGTGAGCAGTTGCCGCACGATGCGCGACCGGCTCGCGCCAATCGACGAGCGCACTGCGAACTCATGCTGGCGCGCCGTTCCCGTGCGAGCATGAGAATCGAGACATTAGCGCAGCCGATCAGCAGGAGCAGCAGGACCGCCGCGAAGAGCATGAGCAGCGGCGCCTCGAAACCGCGCATCACTTCTTCGTTCAGGGTCTTGATCTCCACCTTGGCGTTTTGCGGGAAGTTGGTGGGTCCTGCTTTGCATAGTTGTCTACCAGCGGCTGCAACTCGGCGGCGATTTGCGCGAATGATGACGCCGGGCTTCAGCTTGAGGAAGGCGTCATGTAGTAATGGGGATCGGCCTTGAAGTTGCCTGGCATGTAGACGTCGGAATCGCCCCACGTAAAGCGCGGCGAGGCGACGCCGATCACCGTGTAGGGCATATGGTCGAGTTCGATGGTCTTGCCGATGATGTCGAGCCTGCCGCCGTATTGCTTCTTCCAGAAGAGGTAACTGAGCACGGCGACCGGGCTGGCGTTGCCGCCGGGAGCGTCGGCTGGGAGTGAACTCGCGCCCTAAGAGCGGCGGCACTCCCATATAGGTGAAGAGATTGGAGGAGTAGTAGCCGGCGGTCACCGAAACCGGCAACGCATCGCCGGTGAGCGCCTGCATCCGGTTGTCCATCAGGAATACCTCGTCTACGGCCGGCAGTCGCTGCAAATCATGGAATTCGGTGAAGGTGACGTTGAGCAGTTCGTTCCGATCGGAGTTCTTCTGCCTCAACTCCACATGGATCATGCGGTCAGCGTCTTTATATGGATATGGGTCGAGAAGGACGGCGCGGACGACGCTAAAGACGGCGACGCTCGCGCCGATGCCGAGCGCCAGCGATCCGATGACCACGGCGGCAAAGCCGGGAGACTTGCGCAGCTGCCTGAGGCCGAAGCCGACATCCTGAAGCAGGACCCGAAAGAACGATCGAGCGTTCGATTTACTTGATCTGATCCATGTTGCCACTCCTGCGGACATCCAAATCGCAGAGGCAGCCGGAATCGGGACCAGACCGGGAGACCTTTGCCGGAACCGAAAAGACGAATCCGGGCTGCCACCCTGCCGCGAGCAATCGGTGCGCCATCTGAACAGCTAAGTGGCAGTATTCCACTGGCACATAACTCGAATACGTTGGGACCAGGACGTTCGTTCCTGAAGAATTGCGTTCCCAAGCGGACGAGGGTGAGATCAGTCGGTTCTCTTATTTGGGCGGTGTCATGTGTTCGGCCATGGCCTTGCGCAGGGCCGCTTCCGATGCAGCATCCCAGTATTTGCAATCGAGCCGCAAGAAGACAGAGGTGTATGGAATAGTCAGGGTTGTCTTGAGGACCAGGATGTGGAATGTCGCCCCCGCGTCGGCAAGCATCTTGATGAGCTGTTCGTGCGGCAAAGACTGCACCGGTAAGAGAGCCGAGCATCGATGGCAGTTGAGCGCGATAAACGGTAACTCCGGGCGCTCCTTGCTCGGGGACAAAGGGCAACTCAGCATCCATGTAAACATCCGGAGCCACATGTTTTGATTTTGAGAGGTCTGCGAGCACGGTGCGCACAACCTCGTCCTGGCTGGCGCCGGTCTCGATCGTCTCCACACCTGGTGAGCTTTGCAAGGGATAGGCCGAATCGACAATGACGATCCAATTGCGGTGCCCAAGCAGCGGGAGCTCCTGCTCCAGCAATTTGCGCCAGTCGGTGGGCGCTGCCTTAAGCGGCAATGTGCAAGCCAGTAGGGTCAGGGAGACTGCCAAAGCAGTTCGCACTTTGCTGAGATTTCCATGTGCAGGAAGTCGCGTCATATTATTCATTGGCATTAGATCATCCATGACGGTTTGTTGTTCAACAAGTCTGGATTGATTAGACTCCCGAATGCGAGCTGAAAGCAGACTGCGCTCCACTGGAGTTCAAGTCGGGCCTTTCACAAAAGGCGATATCAATTTGAGGCAATGCCGGGATGCCTAAGGAGAAATTCACATTATGGCCACGAAGACAGTCCGGACCTATCGAAGAAGTTGTCCTCGTTACCAGCGGTGATCTTCGGCAGTCGGCGAACGTGGCTTGCTGGCCGGCGCAGCGAGAGATGGAACGGCAGTTGACGGAGAGCTTCGCGCGCGAGGGCGTTCGCGTTAGGCGGGCGTTTGAGGTGGATGCGCCCCCAGGCCACGGCTTCATCTCCAGCCAGCGGATGGGCATGGACGTTTTTATGAGGATTCATCCGGCCGCGACCGTTGTGGTTTGCCGAAGCCGTTTGGCAATACACCACAATCTGCTGGCCGGGCCTGAAAGGCATCGGGGCCCGATCTTGACCGTCGCGAACTGGACTGGCCAGTGGCCCGGCCGCGTGGGAATGTTGAATCTGAACGGCAGCCTGCGTAAAGCCGGCGTGCATTTCAGTTCTCTCTGGAGCAAGGATTTTAACGATGAATTCTTAAGGAATGGTATCCGCCAGTGGATGAAGGAGAATGGTCGACCCATGACATTGCCACGTGCGCGACTCTGGATCCTCACGATGCCGGAGCCGCGGGGGAACTGGCTGTCCTCTCGCCAGCCAGCTGAAGCGCCGCAAAGCCCTCATGGGCGTCTTCGATGAGGGCTGCATGGGCATGTTCAACGCCATCATTGAAGATCCATCTATTGAATCCCCCCGGCATTTATAAAGAGCGCCTCAGCCAGTCGGCCCTTTATGCTGCCATCCTTGAGGTCACCGAAGCGAAGCCCAGAAAGTCCGCGACTGGTTGGATGCGCGCCGGCTCACCTTTAAGACCGGAACCAATGAGGCGACCGACCTGACCGATGCGCCAGATTCTTGCCCAGTGCAAAATGTATATTGCCGTGCTGCGCATCGCGAGATCAGTTCGGAGTCAATGCCGTCGGCATCCAGTATCAGCAGGGGCTGAAAGACCTGGTTCCGGCCTCCGATCTGGTGGAAGGATTGCTGAACAACGTGTGAGCGGCCCACCGGCTTTCAGTAAGGAACAAAATGGCCACGAACTTTATTCAGGCCAGCCGCTACCCCACTTCAACGAGGTGGACGAGTGCGCGGGCGTGGACGCGCTTATTACCAATCGGGTATGGACGGCCATGGGACTCGATCCGGCCACCACGCTGCACGATGTTCGATGGGGCGAGCAATATCCTCGCCGGAGATGACATGGAGAGTTTGTCTGGCTTTTCCAGATCTCGGCGCCGTTCCTGCCGCCTTCGTCGAACGGCTATCGCGGTGCACGTAAGCGAGCGGCAGCCCGCCATGTACTTCCGCCTAGGCGGCGGAACCCTTAAGGGCATCTCCAAGCCCGGCGAAGTAGTTTGGAGTCGCGTTTACGTTGAAGGTGGACAGTTGCACCTCGACATCGCCTGTGCGGCGGCCTCGAGTTGCCCGCCGCGGAGACGGAGCGTCGCTGGAAGAGCACAACCTCACAATGGCCGCTGGTAAGCACCATTTTTCATGGCATCTCCCGCGATGCAATGATGGCGCGGCACCGGGCTAACCATGTCAGCATTGCCTATGCGCCAGACGCTTCGACTGCGGCCAAGGCGCTGGCGGTGAAGTCCGCAATGTTTCACGAAATGGGGATCGAAGTACACCTTTGCGGAGAGGTGGAATTCTAGTTTGCTTGAATAGCCCTATCGCCTTTCCCTTCGCATTGGAGCGTGGTTCTTTCGGTTGACGAAGTGGACTCATTGCGATCACAAGAGATAAGTTAAGTGCCATGATCTCCCGCAAATCTTTCTGCTCATTTCTTCTGGGACTTTCGTTCGTTGCTGCTTCGACGTGTTGCCCAGCGAAGCAGCCGAGCGCCGCTGACGGTGGATCAGTGAAGATCAGCTTTGTCGGCGAGCGCGGCACATTTACGTTGCATTGGGCCGACGGTACGACTCTGGGCCCGGTGGCCTCCTCTGTCGAGCTGGTCGATGGAGCCCGCTTATCGACTACCGATTTTCCTCAGCGCAAGATGGAGCAGGCCGATGCCGCGCCAGCCGGAGTTGTCGCTTCGGGCATGCGCGAATACATCGTTCGCTACTACGGCAAGAGTGGGCGGCCTGAACTCAGGCAGCATATCTATTTCGAAGCTTCGCGGCCGTATGTGCTGGTCGATCTTGAGGTCGCTTTTACTCAACCGCTCAGTTCGAGGAAGATTTCGCCGATTGTTCTAACGGCCAATGGAAGCGCGCGTTTCGCGGTCAAGAACCGTCCCACTGTGCTCTTTGTGCCGAACGACAATGATATGTGGGTGCACTACAACGAGCCGGTAGATCCGGCGAAGGATCCGGACAGCTATGAGGTAACCGCTATCTTTGACAACGCCAGCCGCAAGGGGATGGTGCTTGGCTCGGTGACTCATGATCTTTGGCGGACGGGCGTGATCGCTCGCGATCTGGGAAGCGGCAGCTCGGGCAAGGTCGAGGTCTACGGCGGGGCGACCGGTCACTGGACCCACGATGTCGAGCCCCACGGCGTGGTGACGGGCACAACGATTCATTCGCCGCTGGTCATGGTGGGTTACTTCCCCGATTGGCGCCAGGGCATGGAGGTTTACGGGCAGATCAACGCTCAGATCCATCCACCGCTGGCCTGGAGCGGTGGCGTGCCTTTCGGCTGGAATAGCTGGTCGGCCTATCTGGAGAAGATCGATAAGCAGAAATACCTGGCGGTGGCGGACTTTCATTCACTCGCAGCTTGAGCCGCGCGGCTTCAAGAACGACGGCACGACTTATGTGAATCTCGATGGCGGATGGACCAAGATCAAGGAAGCCGATGTGATCGAGTCGGCGAAACACATTCACGATCAGGGGCAGAAGGCGGGAATCTACTTCACGCCTTTTTCTTACTGGTCTGACGATTTCACCAAACCGGTGGAAGGCACCAACGGTAAGTACACGTATGCTGACATCCTGTTGCGCGACTCGAAAGGCAACCCGCTGCCGAAGATCGATGGCGCGCGTCCGCTTGACCCGACTCATCCCGGCACGATCGCGCGGATCGACTATGAGCTCGGTCGTTTTGTCGCCTGGGGTTATGACTATGTGAAGCTCGACTTCCTGAATTGCGGTTCGCTCGAAGGTCATCACTACGATCCGGCCATCACCACCGGGGTTGCGGCTTATGCCTACGGAATGCAGCGTGTCGAAGATGACCTGTCGCCGAAGAAGATCGGCCGGCCTTTCTTCATCAGTCTGTCGATCGCTCCGCTGTTTCCCGCCCATGGGCACAGCCGTCGCGTCTCCTGCGACGCCTTCGGTCGAATCGAGGACACCGAGTATCTGTTGAACGCGGTGACCTTTCGGATGGTGGACTAACGGAACCCTCTACCGATTCAATGACCCCGACCATACGGTCATTTCGCGAGACACGGATCCCGTACCACGGTTCAGTCTCCGGCGGGCAGCGTTCAGACCCTTGAAGAGGCGCGCAGCCGTGTCGATGCCTCGATCATCACCGGCACCGTTCTGCTGGACAGCGACGATCTGATGGATGCCACGCGCACAGCAACGGGCAGAAGAACTGCTTACCAACGCCGCGATTCTCGACGTTGCGCGTGCCGGACGCAGCTTTCAGCCGGTGGAGGGCGACGGCGGCACGCACGCTTCAAAACTCTTCACGCGAAGCGAGCCGGACGGCAGCATGTTGGTTGCCGATCTTCAACTACGACAGAAGCTCATGCTGCCGAGATCAAGGCTGATCTTGCTCGCCTCGGCCTTGATGGCTCTCAGGCCTATCGGGCAACAGACCTGTGGACGGGCGCGACTCGCGAAGTGCGAAAGACGCTTGATGTTTCCCTGTCTCCGGCGCAGTCAATGGTTCTTCGTCTGGCGAAAGAGTAGTGTGCGTTTGCATACTTCCTTTGATCCAGCTGCCCGCCCTGTCAAGAGATTTCAAGCACATTACTACGGCAAATGGCGGCAGTGACGATTCTGGTGGCACCGCTGCGTTTTTCGTTGCAACAGGCCGGTGCGTGTGTCTCCGGTGACCAGGTGGTGGGGCGGCTGCTACTCGACAACGCAATGTTGTCTTCTGATCGCCTCTGCAAAAAGCTGCGTCATTCTGATGCCTGCACTCATCCAAAGAGCGTCAGTCTCCAAGGAGTACCCCTATGTTCGCAGTCATGGGAATCACCGGCAACGTCGGCGGTGCAATCGCAAACACTCTTCTTAAGCATGGTAAGCAGGTCCGCGGCATCGTCCGAGACGAAGCCAAAGCACAAGCGTGGAAAGATAGAGGGGTCGAACTCGTTGTCGCCGAACTACGACGACAGCCTGGTCGCCGCCTTCACCGGTGTCGAGGGTATCTTTGCCATGATCCCGCCTAATCTGACGCCGGAGCCGGGTTTTCCCGACAGCACCGCCCGCATCGCCGCCATCAAGAAAGCTGTCATTGCCGCCAAACCGCCCCGAGCCGTTTTCTTGTCCTCTATCGGCAGTGAAAAGGATTCCGGCCTTGGCCTCATCACCACTACCCACATCCTCGAGCAGCAACTCGGTAGCACTGGTGTCCCCAGTGCCTTCCTGCGCGCGGGGTCGTTCATGGAAAATATCCTTTACAGCATCCCTGCGGCGCGCGCGACCGGTCAATACTTTGCCTTCTACCAGCCCCTGGAACACCCCTATCCCCTCGTCGCTACGGAAGATATAGGCCGCATCGGAGCCGAGACCCTGCTGCAAACCTGGCAAGGCAACCGCTTCATCGAAATCTCCGGCCCAACTTACTACTCCTCAAACGACGTTGCTGTCGCCCTCGGAGAAGCCCTGGATCGGCCTATCACCGCCGTTGCTGTTCCCCGTGAGACCTGGGTAGAAACCATGGCCCAGCACGGTATGCCTGCCGATCTCTCCGGCGCTTATATCGAAATGCTCGACAGCTTCAACTCGGGCTGGATCAACTTCGGTGTGGCTGGCACCGAGCATGTCAAAGGCACCACAGATCTCCTTACCGCCGTGAAGTCCCTCGTTTCAAAATCCACCTAGGCATTGGTGGTCATCTCAGACCTGGGCCAGCCACCGCCGAGCGCCGTGTTCTTACGCCTTGATGCGGGAATCAAAAGGATAGGATCGACTGGTTACGATCATGCACCGGACCGCTTCTGGGTGGAGAGGGTTGAGCAGGATATTAGTGGTTTCAGGGACGATGGCACTGGGAACCGCAAGAAGAGGGGAGGCGTTGCTCTTCAGCCACTGAGTACCGAGGTCGCGAGTGACATCTGGGCTTTCTTGCCAGTTTTGCGCAAGGCGGCTGTTCTCGATTCGAAGTACGACTAGATCGTCCGGCGCTAAGACTTTGAGTAGGGTATAGCCAGGTGGGATGTCATTGGCGCTGGTATGGACACAGACCTCGAGAAGGGCCGATGCGGGGGTCGTGGCAAGGTAAACGATTGGATTGCCGATGTGGTGCCATCGTCCTGGTAGCCGCAGCCCGCCGGTTCCGCTCAGATCGAGATGGCGACTAATTCTCCAGAGAATCACCTAAATGAAGTAGCCTTCGTCGATTTGCCCGAGAAGTTGCTCGACCAGGCGGCTTCCGGTATCGCTGGTGAGCAAGCTTAGCGGTGCGCGCCCTTCGAGCCGTGGATTCTCTCTTCGCAGCCATTGCAGGGCGCGTTCGCGGGATTCATAGACGGTCTCGGTCAACGAGAGAACGCGGAGGACTCGTAGAACGCGGTCGGACTCTTCGACAGTGAGCTTCTCACGGCGGGAACGGCGATGCTGGAGGGTTCGGAGAGCGATGACGGTCGCATTGATCTCGGGGCGCGTGAGGCCGAGTGCGAGGAGGCGGTTGATCGCCGAGATTGGGAGGCGGCGCTCGACTAGCTGGAGGACTTCGGCTTCGGTGGCTGGTGGCTTGATGCCGAGCCATGAGCCAATTTGGTTGTGGGCTGCGCTCATTTGGAGCCTCTGTTACATTATGCCACGAAAGTGATGGCATATTGCGCGGGAAGCCGGAAGAATGCGCTGCCTAAGCGCTGCGTCGTTGTTGAGAGGTGCTCCGCGCATGTCTCAAACGCGAGACATGGGCACCCAGTTCTCGTCCGGGCATGAGGTTTGCACCGCCTAGACCAGTTCCATATTGATCTGGCGGCCGACCGCGGTTGCCGCTTTGAACAAGGTATTGAGGGTCACGGCGTCGCTGGCTGGGTCGAGGAGCCGATCCAGGGCTGCGCGGCTGGTGTGCATGCGCTTGGCCATCTCCGATTTGGAGAGGTTCTGGTTGGTCATCTCCTGGGCGATCTGACGGGCAAGGACGCGCTTGACGACCACGGCGGTGACCTCTTCGTAAGTTCCTTCTTCGCGGAGCCAGTCGTCGAGGCTGCTTCCGATGTTTTCTTTTTTCATAATTCCTGTCCTTCTATTCGCTGCTTGTCATTCGCTTGAGGGCTACGTCGATCTCGTGCGGCGGGGTCTTCTGCGTCTTCTGATGATGAATCAGCATTAGTCCCTTGTGCGGAAAGGAAGTAAGCGCACACGAGTTCTGTTTGGATCAATGGTGAGCAATGCGCCCGATTCAAGTTCATCGGCAACCTGGAGCAGGGCCGCTACGACTTGCGCCCCGATCCATGCAGGGCTTACTTCCGCTGAACGGATTTGCACTACGCTCGGTTTCTGATCGGCGGTTGAAGCGAGAATAGTGCTGAAATCCAAGTCCTGAGTCAGAACCACGTAGCCCTGGTTTGAGGCGTAGGCCATGATCTCAGTGTCGGGAGCGTTGGCTTTTCCGACATCCGACCAGTGAATGGCTTCAATTTGTGCAGCTCGAAGTGTTTGAACCCATCGCGGTGACAGGTTCATATCCACGAGCAGTTTCACGCGCTTGCCAGGATGATTTCGCGATCCTCGGAGCGCCATGCGGCGTAGCGCAACGCTTGTAGGATGTCTTCGCGTTCGAGGTAGGGGTAGTCGGCGAGCAGTTCCTCGATCGTATGGCCGCTGCCGATCATGCCGACGATCATGCCGACCGTGACTCTCATGCCGCGGATGCAGGCGCGTCCGCCCATGACTTCGGGCTGTTGGGTGATTCGGTCGAGTTGCTCCATGGGATTTCTCCGGTGTGCTTAGGTTATCGCACATTGCTTCCGACCGGGGACAGGGCGTTGGCTAGACTGGACTGTAGCGGTAATGCGGCCATTCTTCCCATGTCTGAAAAGCGAGACATGGGCACCCGGGTGGTGATATATCTCACTACCGATGGTAGAGAACACGTTGGAGGGAAAGACTCTGATTCCGTCTGCGACCGGACCTGCTGGTCCTATTCCGCGTCCAGCCTATTGCGCGCGTCAATGCTATGCGGAGGACAAGCATGGGACTGCGGGAGCCTGTCAATGCAAGGGGTGTCGGGGCGACGCGCATGGCCGCGGGAGGAAATATGCATGGGACCACGGCTATCTCAAGGACTCACCACTTGGTTCCCGAAAGCCACCACTCGGCCAAGAATCGCTTTTCCCCGAGGTGCCGCCTGCTCCAATTGCCCTGCCGAACAGAAGCGAAGATAAGAAGAGGATCGAGAGAATAGTTTTAGAAGCTGCACGTAACGCGGGTGCCCCGATTCCCACAGGAGAAAGAGACGGGAAGGAGCCCGCGCCTGACTTCCTGTTTGACACCGATGACGGAGGCCTAGGTATCGAGTTAACTGAGCTATTATGTCCGGGCGGTGGCGGTAGCGTTAAGGGACAAGTTTCCTTACCTATTAAAAAAGAGGCTATCCACAAGGAAATCATCGAGATCGCCGAAAAGCAATATTATGGGATCGAAGGAACTCAACCCGCTCGCGCACATGTTGTCTTTGCTAACTTCATAGGTGCGTGCTCAACTAAGCAGCGGAAGGAGCTTGCTCGATCACTTTGTGATTATGTCAAGATCAATCTCAACCGAGCTAAGTCGGATCGTACTGAAATACCGTCAGGCTTCAGCACGATAGTCATTATTTCGGGAGCCGGCGACTGGTGGCATGACGAGTGTGTGACTTACACAGTGGACGATATCCGGCAACAATTTGCTGAGAGAATCGCAGAAAAGAACAAAAAAATCCCAAAATATCGAGAATGTCTGTCCCCATGCACTCAAATCTGGCTGCTGCTCTATACCAGGAGCGGCGTTACACGCTATGTGCCCATTCCACGCCAGATACAGGAATGGCGATTTTCATTCGATTTTGAGAAGATCTTTTGGTTCGTTTTTGAGGAGAATCGGATCATCGAGATTCTAAGGGCGGATCACCCGGCCAAGCCTAATCTGGGTGTCTCGCCCAAGCTCCGCGTTGGCGAGCAGTAATCACGATTTCAGAATTGGTCTCCTCAAACGCACCTCGACGATCTCTTGCCGGTTGTCGATGACTGCTTCATCGCCAATTCACTCATCGGCAATTGAGAACGAATCACCTGGATGAGGTCAGCAAATCGGGCGAGCAGCTCATGCAGCTGGCGAAAAACGGGGTTATCGACAATTGTGCGTTGCCGCCTCAATCGCGACAACTCGCTTGTCAGCCGGAGACCGCTAGTTCCCGGTCCCACCAACCGTCATGCGATCCAGCTTGATGGTTGGCATGCCTACTCCGACGGGGACGCTTTGGCCGTCTTTGCCGCAGGTTCCGATTCCTTCGTCGAGCGCGAGATCGTTGCCGACCATGGAGACGTACTTGAGGGCTTCGGGGCCGTTGCCTATCAATGTGGCGTCGCGGACCGGGGCGGTGATTTTGCCGTCTTCGATGAGGTAGGCTTCGGAGGCGGAGAAGACGAATTTTCCGCTGGTGATGTCGACCTGGCCTCCGCCGAAGTTGACGGCGTAGAGGCCGCGCTTGACGCTGCTTGATGATGTCTTCGGGCAGGTCTTCGCCGTTGAGCATGTAGGTGTTGGTCATGCGGGGCATGGGGATGGACTGGTAGCTTTCGCGGCGGCCGCTGCCGGTGGAGGCTCCGCCCATGAGGCGGGCGGAGAGCTTGTCGCTGAGGTAGCCCTTGAGGATTCCGTTTTCGATGAGGACGTTTTCCTGGGTGGGCGAGCCTTCGTCGTCGACGTTGAGCGAGCCGCGGCGGTTGGGCATGGTTCCGTTATCGACGACGGTGACTTTGGAGCTGGCGACGCTTTGGCCGATGAGGCCGGCGAAGGCGGAGGTCTTTTTGCGGTTGAAGTCGGCTTCGAGGCCGTGGCCGACGGCTTCGTGAAGGAGGACTCCGGGCCAGCCGGGGCCGAGGACGACTTCCATGTCGCCGGCGGGCGCGGCGACGGCGTTGAGCTGGAGGATGGCCTGGCGGGCGGCTTCGTGGGCGTGGTGCTCGGGGGACTTGGCGCCCTCGAAGAAGTCGAGCTCGACGCGGCCGCCTCCGCCGGAGGTGCCTTTGGAGGTCGTTCTCGCCGTCTTTGGCGATGACGAAGACGTTGAGGCGGGCGAGGGGCTGGGTGTCGGAGGCGAAGGTGCCGTCGGAGGCGGCGATGAGGATGCGGCGGAGTTCGTCGGAGTAGCTGGCGCGGACCTGGACGATGCGCGGGATCGAAGGCGCGGGCGGCTTTGTCGGCGCGCATGACTAAGGCGAGCTTGGCGGCGAGGTCGGCGTCGGAGTCGGCGGCGGGGATGGGGTAGAGGCTGGGCTTGTGATGTCCGTTGCCATTGCCGTTGGCGTTGAAGGGGGTGACGAGTTCCTTGGTCGGGCCGTTGGCGATGAGCGAGGCGGTGCGGGCGGCGCGCAGCAGGCGTTCGGAGGAGAGGTCGTCGGTGTAGGCGTAGCCGGTGCGCTCGCCGGAGACGACGCGGATGCCGCAGCCGGCGCTGACTCCCTGGCTGGCGGACTTGACGAGGGACTCGTCGACGCCGATGGAGGTCGAGGCGATGGATTCGAAATAGAGGTCGGCGTAGTCGCCTCCGGCGGAGAGGGCTTCGCCGAGGCAGCGCTCGAGGAGGCGCTCGGTGAGGCCGAACTTTTCAAAGAAGTACCGCTTTTGGGACTCCGGGAGTCCGGCGGGAGATGCGACGGCTGTGGACATTCAGTTCCTCTTGAGGAATTAGATGAGCGGGGCGACACTTCGATTGTAGGCGTTTGAGGTGGTGAGGTAAATCGGTGATTTGCGTGGGGTTTGAGGAGATGCATTCGTAGCGGCGAAACCTGACCGGTTGGCGGGGTTTACTGATTGTGACCGCCCCGAGATTTCGACTTCGGAGGCTTATCGCATAGGTCATTGCCGGAGGTTACTCTCAAAATATGAAAAAGCTTCTTTTCGCTTCGCTGCTGCTGCTCTTGCTGGCCCCTGTGGCCTCGCAAGCGCAGACGACGCACCACCATGGGCGACATCACGGGCGCCACCACCATCACCACCATCACGCGTAGGAATTCACATATTTTCCCGGTTAATCCGGGTGTGATACCTTCCAGCGCATGAGCCTTTCTCCTGCGCTGGATCCCTCTTTTTCCCTTCGCTATCCCATTGGCAAATTTGACCGCTCTCGGCTGGACCGGGCGGAGAACATCGCGGCGATCGCCGGGCTGCCTTCGGCTTTGCGTGAGGCGGTTGCAGGCTTGTCCGACGAGCAGCTGGATACGCCTTATCGCGAGGGTGGGTGGACGGTGCGGCAGCTGGTCCATCATGTGGCCGACAGCCATATCAACGCTTATGTGCGTATGCGGTTGGCGCTGACTGAGAATTGGCCGACGATCAAACCGTATGAAGAGGCGGAGTGGGCGAAGCTGAGCGATGCGCGGACGCTTCCGGTCGAGGTTTCGCTGGCGCTGCTGGAGGCGCTGCATCGCAGGTGGGTGGTGTTGCTGGAATCGCTGACGGAAGCCGATTGGGAGCGAGGGTATGTGCATCCGGAGAGTGGGCGGGAGTCGCTGGTGACCGTGGCGGCGATCTATGGCTGGCATGGCCGGCACCATGTGGCGCATGTGACTGAGTTGCGGAAGCGGATGGGTTGGTGAGACAGCCCCAAAGAGAAACCTGAGATAGCTTTGCCCGCGGGTCTTCGGACTTATGGTTAGCGTGGCACGACCGTCCGATCCCTCCCACCCTAAACGACAAGAGCGTCGTTTAGGATGGGGTACCCTGGCGGTTGGTTTGCCGCGAATACTCCGGGGGACGGTACTCCAAAATTATCAGCGCTCCGTTGCGAATCTGCTTGCGCGGTGACCGCCGCGTGATGATGATTGCCGCATGCCTTCCCTCACCAATGACACCTCCGCTGTAGAGTTGACGCGCGCGCTGGAGGTCTTTCTGGCCGAGCATCCGCGGGCCGCGGTGATCGAGGATGGGCGGGTGTTGTTCGATATGGGGTCGGCGAAGTATGCGCTTTCCGCCGAGTATGGGCGATGCGTGCTGCACCTCTGGTCGGAGGAGCGGAATCTGGTGCGGACGGTCGTGGGTATCGATCCGAAGCATGAAGTGCTGCGATTGCAGGTGAAGCGGTTTGGGCAGACCAAGCCGCAGCTGCTGCAGCTGGTTCCGGACCGAGACCAGAGGACTCCGACGACGCGGACGGCCTCGAGGACGAAATATCTGCGCATGCTGGAACGGGTGCTGGGGCGGAGCTTTCCTGACTTCGACGTTGAGGGTGTACGCAATGCGATGGACCTGGAACACAGTTTCGGGCCGGCTTATGCGCGCGGGAGCCTGGTGCGCGGCGGATCGGCGTGGGCGGTAATTGGAGTGGGCGGCGATGAGACGCAATCCACGATCGACGGCGTGCTGACTTTGGGCATTCTGTGGCTCGCTTACTGCCGCGAACATGCGGGCGGGCGTCGGTTATTTGAAGGGCTGAAGGTCGTCATCCCGCATGGAACCAGCGAGGTGACGCGCGCGCGGATGGCGTGGATGAATTCCGCGCTGGCGAAGTGGGAGCTTTATGAGCTGGATGAGCGCACCGACGAACTGTTGCGGCTCGATCCGGCCGATCAAGGCAATGTGGATGTTCGGCTGGCGCATGCGTTCCATCGCGAGGCGGCGCTGGAGCGGGCACGCGGCGGAATCGAGCGGGTATTCAGCCTGTTGCCTGGTTCTGCCAGCGGGAGGGTTGAAGTATGTCCGCGGAGCGCGGCGGAGGTCGCGTTTTTGCTGCATGGATTGGAATTCGCTCGGGTGCGTCAGGGACTGGCCGCGAACTCGTTTGCCCGGCGCGACGAGATCACTTTTGGCGCGGGCGCGAATGAGACGGCGCTCACCGAAGAAACGGAAGAACTTTTCACAGAGCTGGTCGGACGATTGCTGGAAGCACGACATCCGCAGGGCAGCATGAAAGACCCGCTCTATCGGCTACAACCGGAGCGCTGGCTGGAGTCGGTGTTGCGCCAGGAGCTGCTGGAGATTGAGCCGGGGATTGTTCCTCAGTGCGTCTACTCGCAGGTGCCCGCGTTTGCGGCAGGCGATCGCGGGATGCTCGATCTGCTGACTGTCGATCGAGGCGGGCGGTTGCTGGTGATCGAGCTGAAGGCCGACGAAGACCTCCATCTGCCGCTGCAAGGACTGGATTATTGGCTGCGCGTGCGCAAGCTGCAGGGAGACAGCGCGCAGACGGGCGGACGGTATACGCTGTGCCGGCATGGATATTTTCCAGGGATTGAGCTGGCGGATGCGCCTCCACGGTTGCATTTTGTTGCGCCGGCGTTGCGAATTCATCCGGCCAATGAGACGGTGCTTCGGTATCTGTCGCCGGAGGTGGAGTGGACTCTGATTGCCCTGGACGAGCACTGGCGGGAGCGGCGGAAGGTGGTTTTTCGGAAGCGGAGCGGGGATTCTTGATTGTCTGGAGTCGGGGGAATTTGTTCCTCCCACCCTAAACGACAAAGAACGTCGTTGAGGATGGGGCAACCCGGGAAGAGTTAGCCTATGGAAAAATCAGTCGAGCAGGATCCGCGCGTTTATTTTGCCGCAGAGCGGACGTTTCTGGCTTGGATCCGCACCGGGCTGGGACTTATGGGCGTGGGCTTCGCCGTCGCGCGATTTGGCCTTTTCCTGCGCGAGTTCCGTTCCAGCGCGACACAGGTTCCGGTGCAATCCACTGGACTCTCTGAATGGTCAGGGGTGGCGCTCGTCGCGCTCGGCGTGCTGGTTACGTTAAGCGCGACGGTGAGGCATTTTCAGTTGATCCGCGAACTCGCTGCGGGGTCCTGGGTGCCGGGTCGGATATCCAAAGACGCGATCTCGCTGGCGTTGATACTCGCCTTGATGGGGCTGCTTATGGCGGGCTATCTGATTTTTGTTCGTTAGGGGCGGGAGTCAGAGATTCGCGTCATATTGGAAGACGTGCCGAAGGGGACATCGCTGAAAACGCAGATCCTTCGACTCCGCACTTCATGCTCCGCTCAGGATGACAAATTTGGTGGGACGATTGAAGCGTCACCTGACGGGTGGCCGCTAGCCTCTATTGCGCGAGCGGTTTGACGACGGTCCCGGCTTTCATGACCCAGGCGACGTGCTCCATGACGGTGATGTCGGCGAGCGGATCGCCGGGGACGGCTACGAGGTCGGCGTATTTTCCGGGCTCGATGGTTCCCATGTCTTTGTCGAGCGAGAGCAAGGTCGCTCCGTTGATGGTGGCGGCCTGGAGGGCCTGGAGCGGGGTCATGCCTCCGCGAACCAGAGCGCCGAATTCACCGGAGAGGACTTCGGGTTCGGAGTCGTCGACGCCGTAGGCGATCTTGAGATGATGCTTAAGAGCGAGGGTGAAGGCGGGTCCCTGGGCGGCGACGATGGCGATGCCCTTGGCCATACTGCGTGGGTCGCGTCCGCGTGAGGTGCCGGTCTTGAGATCGTGCCGGAAGCAGTAGAGCGTGGGGACGAGCCAGGTTCCCTTCTGCTCCATCAGGATCGCGCCTTCTTCGTCCAGCATGGTGCCGTGTTCGATGGAGTCGACTCCGGCGCGGACTGCGGCTTTGATGCCTTCTGTTCCTTCCGCGTGGGCCATGACTTTTTTGCCGGCGCGGTGGGCGACTTCGACGGCGCGGGCCATCTGCTCTTCGCTTAGCTCCTGGACACGGTAGTCGCTGATCGGGTCCATGACGCCGCCGGTGGCCATGAGCTTGATCCAGTCGGCGCCGTACTTGATGTCGCGGCGGACGACGCGGTTGATGTCGTCGGGTGTATCGGCGAGATTGGGCGAATAGAGCGGCGCCTTGTCGGGCGAGAGATAGTCGGAGTCGCCGTGACCTCCGGTGAGCGAGATGCAGCTGCCAGCGGCGACGATGCGCGGGCCGGTGATGAGCCCCTTGGCCACTCCATCACGGAGAGCGAACTGCGGATACGACGGATACGCCTCGCAGGCGTCGCGGACGGCGGTGAATCCGTGATCGAGCCAGACCTGAAGATTGGCGACGCCGCGGACGGTGGCTTCAGGAGCCGATGTCATGAGGAATGCGGCGGCGGATTGGGTGGTGGGGTCGTCGAGAGTGTGTCCGTGGGCGTCGACGAGACCGGGAACGATGGTGAACTTGCTCATGTCGACGATACTCACGCCCGAAGGCGCGGTCGTTCCGACGGAGACGATGCGTTCGCCGGAGATGAGGATGTAGGCGTCGTTGGTGACCTGCCCGGTGCGGACATCGATGAGATGGCCGGCGTGGACGGCGATTTGTTTCGGCGCGGGCTGCGCTTGGGCGCTGATGTTCAGCAGGAGGACGCAGATGGCGAGGAGGATGAGACGTTGGATTTTGAGCAAGCGATGCCTCGAAGAGATTTGAGGCTTATCGTACCACTGCAGAACACGGTGTTCTCCGGATCCGGCGTCTGCGGAGAGACTTCAGATCGTCGTTCAGCCGTTGTTATTGGCTGGCTTCTATCTTTCTTCCGTGGGTCGGTTGTATGGGCCGGGCGTTGTCGGGGTAGAGCCTGGCGAAGGTCTCAAGCTGGTCCTGGGCGAGCTCGGTTGGATTCTGCATCGCGATCCATTGGACTCCTTCGGTGCATGGAGGCACGGTGATCGAGCCGAGATAGCTCCAATAGCTGCGGTCTACGGGGAGAAGCCCGAGGGGATCGAAGAAATCCTGAATCGTAGCCTTGGCGCCAGGTGCGGCGGGAAGGCTCGGCCACAGCGCCGCGAGCGACCCGTTCACAAGACCCTCGTTGAGCCGCACACCGATGATTGCCCTTTGGCCAGCAGCGTTCTTGTGGACGAGGTCGATCTGTATGTCGCTGAGCTTGCCGTTGACCAGGTCTTCGGCGGGGTGGTGGAAGTGAAACTCGACGAGATCGTAGCGCACGCCGTTGAAGACAATGTAGCCGCCCGGAGCGACATCGACGCGCACGGTGATGCCGGTGTTGACGAGGGTGACCGGTCCGCTGATGTAGTGAAACTCGATGGGCTTGAGCGCGGGGTTTCGCTTCGCTCCGCGAATGTCGATGGGGGATTGCTCCTTTCCTTTGGAGCACGCCGAATAGGCGGGATCCAGTTTGCCCCAGCTGGATGGGCCTTTTCTGCCGTAGTAGCTCCAGGCGGCTCCAGGTTGCCCGGCCTGCTGAGCGTTTGCGACGAAGCTTACGGCGAGAATGAACATCGACAACGTCCTGCGGTTTGAACTTCTGAGCAAGGCACTCTCCTGAACTGAATTCCGAAAAGAAATTGTATTTGATTGGACTCGACAAAGGTGGAGTTGTCTTGACTGCGGCGTAGTATGTGGCCCATGAGGTGGAGATGATCGGACTGATTGGCTCGATTAAGCCCTGGTTGGCGCTTGGCGTGGTCGCTTCGACAGCGGCGACTGATGCGGTGTACGTGATGTTCACGGCGGCGGTCGGCGCGCGGCGGCGGGTGCAGGCAGCGACCTGGAGCAGCATGTGGTATCTGCTTTCTGCGTTTGCGGTGATCAGCTACACGCGGCATTGGGTGTATGTCTGCTTCGCCGCGATCGGATCGTGGTTAGGTGCGTATGCCTCAGTGACGCTCCTGCGCCGTTCACAGGGCGGGGGTGATAGCGAGCTTGGCAGGCCAATTCCCTAAGTTAGAAGAAGCGCGCTTGTCAGTCGTGCTGGATCGCCTTTTTGCTTGTTTCCACGGCGATTCGGCGTTAGAGTGAGCCATGATTGGCTGTTCGGCCAGTCTCCCTGCTTGTTCTCAGTGTTCTCTACTGGATAAGAAAGACGCGCAAAGACCTGCGCGTCGGCCTCGTACATTGCATTCAGACTCCATGTTGTCGCGTTTGTCCCGGCGCGGTTTTGCCGAATTCCAGATCGAGGTGTACCTGTGATGACTCTTTCGCCCGATACTCCCTCCCGGTGTTGTGCCAGCGATGTAGAAACCCCGGTTTTGAATTCCGCTCTTTCGCGGCGCTCGTTCCTGCGCTTTGCGACCGCTGCCTCGGCGGTTGCCGCTATTCCCGGCGTTTCGATCATGACCGAATCCCATCTGGCGGCTCAATCACGCAGGATTCCAAAGGTGCACGTGGCGGGCGGCGTTTACATCGATGCGAACGAAAATCCGATGGGGCCATCGTCCAATGCGTGCATCGCCTGTGAAGACATGGCCAAGATGGGCGGCCGCTATCAGATGGACTTGCAGATGGATTTCGTGAACTATTTTGCTGCCCAGCAGGGTCTGAAGCCGACTTACCTCTTTCCCTATGCGGGATCGAGCGAACCGTTGCATTACACGGTGCTTGGGTTCACCGGGCCGGATAAGAGCTTTGTGACCGCCGACCCCGGCTACGAAGCTGGAATGATGGCGGCAAAGATCAGTGGCGCGAAGGTGGTCAAGGTGCCGTTGAAGGCTGACTATTCACACGACGTCAAGGCGATGATTGCCCAGGCTCCGGATGCGGGTGTGTTCTATGTTTGCAACCCGAACAATCCGACCGGTACGACAACTTCGCGCGAGGACATTGAGTATCTGCTCGCCAACAAGCCGAAGGGATCGATTCTGCTGATCGACGAAGCGTATATCCACTTGTCCGACGCGAAGCCTTGCGTGGACATGGTCGCGGCGGACAAGGATGTGATTGTTCTGAGGACATTCTCGAAGATCTACGGCATGGCTGGCCTGCGCTGCGGATTTGCCATCGCGCGCCCCGATCTGCTGGCGAAGGTGCAGAGCTTCGGCGGTTGGAACTCAATGCCGGTAACGGCGGTGGCGGCGGCGAAGGCGAGCCTGATGGATCCGAATCTTATTCCAGAGCGGAAGAAGACGATTGGAGATATTCGCACGGAGACGTTTGCGTGGCTGAGCGCGAACAACTATGAATTCATTCCGTCGGTGAGCAACTGCTTCATGGTGAACACTAAGCGCCCTGGCAAGAGCGTCCAGGACGCGATGGCCGCGAAGAACGTCTACATCGGGCGAGTGTGGCCGATCATGCCTACCTGGGTGAGAGTCACGGTCGGCAGCAAGTCGGATATGGCGGCGTTTCAGGTGACGTTTAAGGAAGTGATGGATTCGCCGGTGACCGCGAGGCTGGATTTTCCGGAGATGGTTGACGGGTTGTCGGTGGGGCGGTTCTTATCCTAGAGCTATCGAGGAGCTATCGAGCCGTCGGTTTATCATTACGGGCCGTCGAGTATTCCTCGAGATACTGGCGGCCGGTAATGATTCGGACTCCTCGGTAAGTCTGTAGCGCCAGGAGATCGCGGTCGCCGGTGACGATCAGGTCGGCCTTGGAGTTGACGGCGCATTCCAGGACCATGTCACCGTGCGGATCGCGGCAGACGCCCTGACAGTTCCTCTGATGGGAACTCTAAGAGCTTCGAAGATCAGGCGATCAAAATCATCTTCGACTTCGGTAGGCGTCCATGAAAATTTCTCGGCAAGAGTGCGCCGCACCTCTGCCGCAATTTCATCGCATATGGCGATGTTTGCCTCGATGAAGCAGAAATCCACAGCGAGCTTAGGAGTTCCGCCGAAATTGAGCGCGGATATCCATATGCTGGAGTCTAGGACGACGATCACGCTGTGAGCTTCGCCCGGGCCTCTTGTTCCGACGCCATTTCGGCACGGACCTCGTGTACGAGCCGCTCGACGTCATCCTCGGTGTACTGCTCTCCGCCCCGCGCCCGCGCTTCCGCGCGCGTAATTTCGAGACTGCGGTTGACTCGATCCAGGATGACCCGCTTGAATCCTTCCACCAGCAGCTCGCTTGGATCACGGCCTTCTTCGACGGCCATTTTCTGGAGCTGGTTAGCGATGTTTTCCGGCAGGCTGATGGTGAGCGTTGTCGAATTTTGCGAGGCGGCCATATGACAAGTGTAGTCGAAGACGGATCGCAGAGGGTTTGGGCTCCTATTTACGCTTCCACCGCACCCCATCTTTGGAGTCTTCGAGGATAATCCCCTTTTCGGCTAGTTCTTTTCGAATGGCGTCCGCCCTTGCGAAGTTGCGGGTCTTCTTGGCCTGGGTGCGTTCTTCGACGAGCGCGTCGATCTGGGCGTCGGTTAACGACATTTGGGCGAGGAGTTCGGGGGCGGCTTGGTCGAGGCGGCCTTCGCGCTCTGCCCACTCTAACGCGGCGCGGGTGACCTCTTCGTCGCGGTCTTCGAGCACGGCGAAGACCTCGTCGAAGCGGTTGAGGACTTCGAGGATTTGCGGGACATTTTCTGCGCCGAGGGTTCCGGCGTCGATGGTGGCGTTGCCGGCCCGAACGAGCTCGAAGATGGCGGCGCGGGCTTCGGCGGTATTGAGGTCGTTGGAGAGTGCGGCTACAAAATTCTGCGCAGCGCGTTCGGCTTCGGCGGCGAGGGTTTCGTTGCTGCCGGGCGCGGTAGATGCAGTCTGTAGGCGCTTGTGGAAGGTGCGGAGGCGATCGACGGCTCCGGTTTCGGCGGCGAGGCCATCGAAGGTGAAATTCAATTGCTGGCCGTAGGGCACGGAGATGAGCAGGAAGCGGATCGCCGATGCCTTGTAGCCCTTGAGCAGCAGGTCGCGGAGGGTGTAGAAGTTGCCCTCGGACTTGGACATCTTCTTGCCCTCGACGAGCAGGAAGCGGACGTGGAACCAGTGCCGGGCGAAGGGCTTGTGGGTGGCGGATTCGGATTGGGCGATCTCATTCTCGTGGTGGGGGAACATGAGGTCTTCGCCGCCGGCGTGGAGGTCGAAGGTTTCGCCGAGGAACTTCATCGCCATGGCTGAGCACTCGATGTGCCAGCCGGGCCGGCCGGAGCCGATGCGCGTTTCCCAGAGATGCTCGCGAGGCTTGGCGGCCTTCCATAACGCGAAGTCGCGGGCGGAGTCTTTGTCGTATTCGTTGACGTTGACGCGAGCGCCGTCGGCGATGCCTTCGAAGTCCTTCTTGGAGAGCTTGCCGTATTCGGGAAAACCGGCGATGCGGAAGTACCAGGAGCCGTCTTCTGTCTGGTAGGCGAGATTTTGTGCGGCCAGGCGTTCGATGAGGACGACCATCTCCTCGATATTTTCGGTGGCGCGCGCGATGATCTCGGGGTGCTCGACGTTGAGCGAGTCGAGGTCCTCGAAAAAGGCACCTTCGAAGCGGGGCGTGTACTCTTCGATCGGCAGGCCGGCCTTGGCGGCGTTGGCGATGATCTTGTCGTTGACGTCGGTGACGTTCATGATGTGGCGAACGGCGATTCCCTGCTGTCGGAGAAAACGGCGAAGGACATCGACCTGGAGGAAGGTGCGGAAATTTCCGATGTGGCCGTAGTCGTAGACGGTGGGACCGCAGGCATACATGCCAAAGGTGGTGGTTCCGGCAGGGATCAGGTCTTCGATGGCCGAAGAGAGGGTATTGAAGAGTCGTATCGTCATTCGTAATTGCAGATTTGGGATTCCATTCCCTTGTGGAGTTTATCAGCCGGGCTTTCCGATCGTTGTTCGTGAGGGGTTCCGGAATGAAGGCCAGGGACGAGGGGATAGGGAGTAGGGACTAGTTGGCGAGGCGGCTCGGGTTAGGTGACCCACACTACTCGGCGGTGTAGATGGCTTCGACGATCCTGTCAGCTGCCTTGCGGGTAGCGTCGCTGGAGGGGTCGTGGTCGTTGCAGAGAATGGACAGGATCACCGTCTTGCCGCTGCGGGCGGTTAGGTATCCGCTGAGCGCGTTGACTTCGGACAGGGTGCCGGTCTTGGCGGAGAACTTTCCCTTCACGGGCGATTGAGTGAACCGGCTGGAGAGCGAGCCGTCGACTCCGGCGATGGGGAGGGTTTGGCGAAAGGCTTCGCCCCAGGGCTGGCGCGCGGCGTAGGCGAGCAGCGTGGTCGCCGCTCTGGGGGTGATCATGTCTTGCGGCGAGAGTCCGGAGCCATCGAAGAAGACGAAGTCTTCGGGGTCGATTCCGGCGCCGATGAGAAATTGACGGACGACGCGGGCTCCAGCGGCGATTGATCCGTCATTGAGGACTGCCTTGCCTAGATCGCGTAGAACCAGCTCAACATGCAGGTTCTGGCTGACCTTGTTGATGACGGTCAGATCCTGGCCGAGGGGCGGCGAAGTGTAGGTGGCGAGCAAGTTCTCAGTGAATGCGGTCGGGACTTCGGGTAGGCTCTTTTGGTTGGGGAGTGGGGAGGGCAATGGGATTCGCGAAACTTCGAGGAATTCGTCCGTAGTTGTGGGAAAGGTGTGTTGTGCGGCTGCAGGGCCAGTGACCATGATCCCCCGATCGAGAAGCATCTGGCGAAAGGCTGCGGCGGCGAATTCGGCGGGATCTTCGATGGCCAGAGCGAGGTGCATGCCTTTGCTGTTGACCGGGAGTACTCCGTAGAGGCGGACGATCTTCGAGCCGGGCTGGCGGTCGACTCCGATTTGAGGTTTCGGGCTGGTTGGGCCGGTCACTGCTGAATTCTCGAGCGCATAGTAAGGGATGGGTGGGTTCCAAGCGGCCGCGATGGGGTCTTCGGGTTTTGTACCGGGCGCGAGATCGAGATAGACGCTGTTGTCGTTCACGCTGAGTGCGGAGACGGGCGCGCCGTATTCCCACTGCAGGTCGTCCCATGCCCAGCCAGAGCCGTAGCGCTCGAAGGGGAAGAACGAGTCATCGCCTACGACTCTGCCGGTCACCTTGCGGACCAGGCCGCGCTTTGCGATCTGGTCGGCGAGGTCTTGGAGTGCCTGCAGTGGAGGATTGGGGCGTTCGGTCTTTCCGGCGTAAGGCCACGAACGGCCCGAGATGGATGGATCGCCGCTGCCCTCGATAACGATGTCTCCGTGGAGGGTGCCGTCAGGATCAAGCGTGCCGCGGGCGACGACGTTGGTTTTGAAGCGAGATTCAGGGGAGAAGACGGCGAAAGCTGTGGCAGTGGTGAAGAGTTTGGCGTTGGAGGCCGGTTCGAAGGACTGCCCGTCGTTGAGTTTGTAAATTGGGGTCCCGTCCGGCGTGATGACGGAGACTCCCCAGTGCACATGGGAGAGTGCGGGATCGGCAAGGATGCTTGCGATGGTCTTGTTTAATGACGCGTTGGCGGTGGGTTTTGAAGATGTCGGCTGGGCAGGCACCACACCGCATACAGCAAAGAGCAAGACGAGTGAGGGGACCTGCGCGCGGAGCTTCATCGTTGCCGGAGTTTAGCATTGTGGGGGCGGAGACAACAGATTCATTCCGCCTCACCTTTGTGATGAAGCTGCGCAAGGATCGGGCGCCCAGAGCTGTCGTTAGAATTCAACCTATGAGTTTCGCTCGGCGAAGTCCAAATCTGTGGCAACTACGGAGCCGGAGCCTGGCGCTTGGTGAGCGCACCGTGGTGATGGGCGTGTTGAATATCACGCCGGATTCGTTTTCTGGCGATGGCTTGGTGGCCGATCAGAATCTGGCTATCGAGCGAGGATTGGCGATGCTGGAGGCGGGTGCGAGCATTCTGGATGTCGGCGGAGAGTTCAACTCGTCCAGGCAGACGCGAAGAATTGCCGGCAGAGGAGGAGATCGGCCGCGTCCTGCCCGTGATTTCGGGAATCCTCAAATATCGGCCTGATGCGACGATCTCAGCCGACACGTACAAAGCCGAAACGGCGAAAGAAACAATACGTGCGGGGGCGGAGATCGTCAACGATGTGAGCGGTTTTCTTTGGGACGAGACAATGGCTACGACGTGCGCGGAGTTGGCTTGCGGGGTGGTATTGATGCACACTCGGGGACGTCCTAACGAGTGGAGCACGCTGCCGCAATTGAGTGCCGAGGACGCTATCAGGGTCGTTAAGTCGGATTTGCGGGAGCGGCTTAAGGCTGGGCTGACTGCCGGAGTTCACGAGGAGCGGATTGTGCTCGATCCTGGGATTGGGTTTGGGAAGGCCTATGAGAGTAACTACGCACTGGTGGCGCGGCTGGAAGAATTGCAGGATTTAGGAAGGCCGCTGCTCTCGGGGGTATCGCGTAAGTCGTTTCTGGGACGGACGCTGGCGCCGCTTCGCGGAGGCGTCGATGCTCCGGCGGAGCAGCGCGGCAACGCGACGATCGCGGCGGTGACGGCTTCGATCCTGGCCGGGGCGGACATTGTCCGGGTGCATGAGGTTCGACCGGCGGTTGAAGCGGCGGCGATTGCCGATGGGGTGCTGGCATCCCTTGCCGATCTCAACGACATATAGCAGGGCTCCGATATGTCGCACCGGTTCAAGTAAGAGACGGAGATGGCCACGCATCCGGCTGGTAAAATTGAGATTGAAACAGACAACGGTTTGAGCCATGGATAAGACAGTTCGAGTCGTCACGGACTTCAAGGAGCAGCAGGCGGAAACCTATCGCTATTGGCAAAGCGTGCCTGTCGGCGAGCGCCTTAACGCGATCATGGAGCTCAGCAAAATCGCTTACAGTATGCGAGGAATGCGCTTTGATGGACGAAGACCTCCGAGAGATATTGTCCGCCTTGAACGCCCATGACGTGAAGTACCTGGTAGTCGGAGGGTACGCAGTCGGCGTCTACACCGAACCGCGCACCACCAAAGACCTGGACATCTTTGTCAGGTCAGACGCGGAAAACAGCCCGAAGGTGTTTCGCGCTCTGGCGGAATATGGCGCTCCCTTGGACGGGCTGACATCGGATGACTTCAACAACCGGCCTGGCACAGTTTTCCAGATCGGAGCTCCGCCTCTGCGCATCGACATTCTGCAACGGATCACTGGCGTTGACTTCGATGAGGCCTGGGAGGGCCGGGTAGAAGGGTTCCTCGACGGCATTCCGACGCATGTCATTTCACGAGAACATCTCGTCCGCAACAAGCTCGCGGTGGGGCGCAAGCAGGACATCTTGGACGTGGAGAATATCCGCGAGGCGGCTTCCTTGCTCTAAGCACGAACGATGTCAGTGTTTTCCGGGGCGGGCATCGACGTCGTGGATGCGGCTGGCTTCGAAGCTGACGATCTTCCATTGGCCGAGACGGCGGTTATAGACGCGGGTATAGCGGTACTTGCCACTGATATCGCTTTGCCCGTTGACTCCCTGAAGGTCGGCGGTGGATGTCACGACGGCAGTATCACCGTAGAGACGGACCTTGAGGTCGTCGAGGTCGAGGACGGTGATGCGGATCGTCCCTGCTTTGCGCTGAGCAATCGTCTGCGACTTAGTTTCGACGGTGCCGTTGGCAGTGATGCCGACATAGTCGTCGGCGAGCAGATTTGAGATGGCCTCGATGTTGTTATCGATCTGCGCCTGACGCCACTCCATTTCGAGGCTCTCTATTTGTTTATGGACCGCGCGAGTTTCGCGTTTGGGAAGGAAGCCGGGAGGGGGCAGCGCGTATGCGGCGACCGAAAACACGAAACAAGTCAGCAGGATGGCGCGGCCTGCTGCGAGAGGCAAACGCAGGCGGGAGGGAGTGGACCGATCGTCACGTCGGAGACACATCGGCAAAGGGTCTTCCACGATCAGTGTAAGGGACACCACGCCTATTCGGCCATCATTGGAGGAGATGTTCCCGCTCCGAAGTCATAGCGAGGCGAACTGGTCAGACGATCGCCTCCAGGGTTTCGGTCGCGCGCTCTTTCATCAGCTGGTATAGGCCTCCCACCGCGTATTGCTCGAAGTGGGGGGTGGCGCGATGAGCATCGACCGCCTCCTGGTCGCGATATTGCTCGTATATAAGGACCGTCTCGGGGTCGCCGTCGACGTGATGGGGAACGTAGGTTACGCATCCCGGTTCCTTGCGGGAGGCGAGCGCGAGGTTGCGCAGGATTTCGGTGATTCGGTCGCGATCGTCTTTAGCGAATTGCATACGGACAGTGAAGCTCACCATGAGATTTCTCGCTCCTTCGCGCTTTTCATCGAATATTCTTAGTGCAAGGGTGATTCGGGTGGCTTGTTGCCTTCCCGGACGAAGAGTTTAGAGGGCGACCACCGTGTGCAGGACTTCGAGAGCGGTGGAGAATTCGGGCAAGAAAAGGGTCTGGTCGCGGTCCGGCCCGGTGGAGACCATGCCAATCTTGGCGCCGGACTCGCTTTCAAGAAAGCGCAGATAATTTTGAGCGGCCGCAGGCAGACGATCGAAATCGCAGACGCCTTCGGTCGATTCGCGCCAACCGGGAAACGTCCGGTAGACGGTCTGAATCGATTCCAGGCCGCGGACGTCGGCGGGGACGAAGTCTATTGCTTTGCCGGCGATCTTGTAACCGGTGCAGACAGGGATCTCCGCCAGCTCATCGAGCACGTCGAGCTTGGTGACCACCAGCCATTCCGTGCCGTTGACCTGGTTGGAATAGCGCAGGAGCGGAAGATCGAGCCAGCCGCACCGACGGGGACGGCCGGTGACTGCGCCGTATTCCTGGCCCCTCGCGCGCAGGGATTCTCCAACCTCATCGTGGATTTCGGTTGGGAACGGGCCTTCGCCGACACGAGTGACGTAGGCCTTGGTGACTCCGATAACGGTGCCAATCCTGGTGGGGCCGACGCCCGTTCCGGTGACCGCTCCGCCGGCGGTCGCCGACGATGAGGTTACGAACGGATAAGTGCCGTGGTCGATGTCGAGTAGAGTGCCCTGGGCGCCCTCGAACATGACGCTGTGCCCTTCCTCGATGGCCTGATTGAGAAGCACTTCGGTGTCGGTGACAAATGGCGCGATCTGGGTCGCTACGCGGGCGTATTCCTCATACATCTTGTCCGGATCGAGAGGGTCGGTGCCGAAGAGCGCGTGGGCTATAGCGTTCTTCTCGTGGCAGGCGTTTTGGATGTGAGTGCGGAGCAGCGAGGGGTTGAGCATATCGACAACGCGCAGGCCGCTGCGGGCCATCTTGTCCTCGTAAGCGGGACCGATTCCGCGGCTGGTGGTGCCGATCTTCTGCCGCCCGGGCGCGCTTTCGGCGGCGAGCTCGATCATGCGGTGGTAGGGCAGAATCACCTGGGCGCGATTGGAGATGAATAACTGGCGGTCGACATCGATGCCAAGCTCGCGGAGCTTGCCGATTTCCTTCAGAAAGGCCATGGGGTCGAGGACGACGCCGTTGCCGATAACTCCGCGACAATTAGGGCGCAGCACTCCGCATGGAACGAGCTGAAGAATAAATTTCTGGCCGCCGATGATGACGGTATGCCCTGCGTTATGTCCACCCGCGTAGCGGGCGACGACGGTGAAGCGTTCTGAGAGAACGTCCACGATTTTACCTTTGCCTTCGTCGCCCCATTGGGCGCCGACTACCACCGCTGTCTTAGCTCGCATGAAATCCCGAAGAAATACGACTCCTGCCCGCCTGATCATATAACGCATTCACGGGTGGGAGAAAGGCGGCTCTCGGATGACCTTTCGCTACTTTATTAAGACTTACTCGACTGCATACCTGGCTTTGAGAAGATAGTAGGAGAATGCCCGAGCTTCCCGAAGTCGAAACCGTCGCCAATGGAGTGAACGAGCGGGTTCGAGGCCAGCGGATCGAGTCGGTCTGGCTGAGTTCCAAGCCACAGACCTTCAAGACTCCTGCGCCGGAAATGATGGATCTGCTGCAGGGGCGGTGGATCGAGCGAGTACGGCGGGTTGGGAAGCACATCGTCTTCAATCTTCAGGATCGGCGACGGGTAAAACCAGGTACTGCAGTTAAGCTGCAATGGATTGTTCATCTTGGCATGACTGGAAGTCTTCTGGTCTGCGCTCCGGACGTTCGGCTTCAACCCCACACTCATGCGGTTTTGGGGTTGAGTTCAGGGAAGGAGCTGCGATTTGTCGATCCGCGCCGTTTTGGACGGCTGGCGATCCATCGATCGAGCGAGGCGGAAGGTGAGTTTCAGGGTCCGGGTCGAGAACCTCTCTCGATCTCAGTCGAGGAATTCACGAAGCTTTTTCGTGGGCGACGGCTGGCGATTAAATCGGCTCTTCTGAACCAGAGCTTGTTGCAGGGTGTGGGCAATATCTATGCCGATGAGAGTCTCTTTAGGGCCGGAATTCGGCCGAAACGGATGGCTGGACGCCTGCGGCGCGCCGAATTGGAACGGTTGCATGAAAGCGTTCAGTCGGTATTGCGCGAGGCGATCGCGTTGGGTGGTTCCTCGGTATCGGACTATGTTGATGCCGATGGCGAGCGTGGGTTCTTTCAGTTGGAACACAAGGTGTATATGCGAACCGGGCAGGCTTGCCTGGTCTGTGGCACGCCGATTCGCAGGATTGTGCTGGGTGGGCGGAGTACGCATTACTGCCCGAATTGCCAGCGATGACCCGAGGCGTTCGCCAGTCTTTGAGCTTCAAGACTATGGTTTTACGAAGAGCGGGGTGGCGTAGGTTCCAGAATCGGAAGACTTGCATTCGCCCCTGATTTAGTAAGTTATTCATTCTAATAAGATATTGCTTTCGGCCCGCCAATTGCGAATAGTCAAAGTGCCAGCGATGCACAGTGCGGTCGGGTCAGAGACTGCCCTATGAATAAGCTCTGGTTGGAAGAGCGGTTTCCATTGAGAACGAGCCGCCAACCGGAGCAAGAATATCCCGTAAGCCAGAGATTCAGTTCTCATCGGCAGGCTATTGGGAAAAGTTGAAGGTTTTACGGGAGGCCAGTGACTGGCCATTAGATGTAGCGAAATTCAAAAGCCTCCGGCCAGTCGGGGGCTTTTGTCATTTTGGGTTGACCCTTGTGAGTCTTGATTCCCTTCTTGGTTCCCGGGTGCGATCAGAGAAAGACGGACTTGCATCCTTGACCAGATGCGGGTAGTATTGAATTTGCTCGTCGAGCGGCTGTAGCCAGCGGTATCCCGAGGCCGAATCCTCCTGAGTTCGATTGCTCGCTGCCGCTACCAAAGAAGAGAGCTCTTCAACGACCACGTCATCCTTAGCTCTTATCATCTGGCAGTCGCAGATGGTCGCTTGTGGTTAGGCCAATAGAATCCTTCGAGTTGAATCATTGTTGGAAGGCGCTGCCTGAAGCATGTCGAGTTCGCTTCCTTTCCAAGAGGCTGGGATGTGGCCAAGCGCGCCTGTCGTGCGGGCGAGATTAGCGTACGTTCGCCGCAGATGAAGCCGTACGAACCGGGAAGGATTGCCGGTGTCCGGTGTAGCAGTTTTGCTTGGGATGAATCCCAACTCCACTAAGAATTTTCCGGCTGTTTCAATGAGGACGAGCAGCACTCACGCCGGATGAACGCTGCCACAATCGCAACGCACCAGGAAGTGCACGCATGACAACAGAACAAGAGCAGCCCCAGGCGGCAGCGCCGCCACCGCAGCAGGATCAAGCGGCATCGGGGCCCTCCCAAGGACATCGCCGCCGGAGACGCAGACGCAAAGGTCAATCCGGCAGCAACGCGGCCAAGGGACAGTCCCCTGCCCAGGGAAACGGTCAACCAGGCATTCAAGTCAACGCCCAGGCCGCTCCCAACCACAAGCAAAAGTCCTCAAATCAGGGCCGCTTTGCGCCAAAGAATAATCCCGGAAATAACCAAAACGGGGGCGGATCAAGGCGCAAGGGCAAACAGCGCCGGCAACAGGTATTTGTCGGTCCGATGGACCACAGCTATCGAATTGCCAACGGCAACATGGCCGACGGACCTCCCTCGACGATCGAGTTCCGCAACGTCAACGGCAACCGAAACGGCAACGGATATCATTCAGAGCCGATTCTTCCCGAGCCGTTGCCGATGCCGATCCGCGAGGACGCACCCACGCGCATCTTCTTTTTTATCGAAGACCTGTTCTTTCTGGCGAAGATCCAGGAAACGGCCAAGAAATTGGGCGTCAAAGTGGGCTTTCTGAAGGCGGACAAGGACATCGTCGCCCGACTGACCAGCGTTCCCGACGACGAAAAGCCTTCGCTAATCGTCTTCGACCTGAATAATGCTGCCGCCAAGCCGTTGACCCTGATCCCGAAGATCAAGGCGAAGCTGAAGCGCGGCACATCGGTGATTGGATTCCTCTCCCACCTGCAAGGCGACTTGAAGGTCAAGGCTACCGAGGCCGGGTGCGACATGGTGATGCCGCGGTCCGCGTTCTCGCAGAACCTGCCCAACCTGCTGCGCCGTCATGGCGTGGACGAGGAATTGGAAGCCATCGAAGCGTAAAGCGGCAGGGGTGAGCGGGACCTCTGGATTCCGCTCACCTCTCTCACTAACCTAGCCTGGAGGCCAGTGCATTGCTCGTCCCCCGAGCAGATGCAGGTGCAGATGGTCGACTGTCTGTCCACCGTCCGGCCCGGTGTTCACCACCGTTCGATAGCCTTGGCTCAGGTTCTCGGTGCGCGCGATCTGAGCTGCGAGATGGAGCAGGTGACCGAGAAGAAGCTTGTCATCTTGCGTCTCGCCCATCTCGGCGAGCGAACCGACATGCTTCTTTGGAACTACGAGTATGTGGACTGGCGCTTGGGGATTGATGTCCCGAAAGGCGATCGCCTCTTCATCCTCGAAGACCTTCTTCGCAGGAATTGCGCCGCCTACGATCTTGCAAAACAGACAATCCATCCGTAGAGTTCCCTTCACACGAGACCATCCAAGTGTAATCGGGCCCAGTGTAATCGGGTGCAATTCTCCTGGATCGAGCGATCTTGACGGAGCCAGAAAGCCTTCTCTAAACGGTGGCCAGGGAGGCAGTTGCCGCCGCGTAGACCGGCCGCTTTTGAGCGCCAATGGTGACGATCTCCCAGGCGCCGCGATCTCTCATGAGTCGAGAGACGAGGCTGGTGTGCATGGCGTGGCCGGCGCGCTCGGCAACCACCCGGCCGAGGATGTGATGCCCGGCTAGGGCAAGGTCGCCTATCAGGTCGAGCACCTTGTGGCGGACGAATTCGTCCCTGAAGCGGAGGGGACCGTTCTGGACACCCTGGCTGGTGAGCACGATCGCATTTTCTTCGCAGACGCCGCGAATCAGGCCCATATCGCGGAGCTTCTGCTCGTCCTCACGAAAGCCGAAGGTGCGGGCAGGCGCGATCTGGGTGCCATATGTGCCCTGAGATAGATCGAGTTCGAAGCCGGACTTGCCGATGGGCCGGCGGAAGTCGATGTTGTACGAGATGCTGTAGCCGCCGCCGGGATAGACGGCGATGAACTTGTCGTTTTCACGGACCTCGACGGGCTTGAGAATGCGGATATACTCGCGGCGGCGGCGTTGCGTCTTGATGCCCACCTCGCGGAAAGCCTGCACATATGGGAGAGCGCTGCCATCGAGGATGGGCAGCTCGAGATTGTCGATCTCGACGATCACGTTGTCGATTCCCATGCCGATGAGCGCAGAGAGGAGGTGTTCCGTGGTAGAAATCAGGACGCCTTTGCGCATAAGGCTGGTGGCGTAGCTGACCTTGGCGACATTGCGACCGGTGGCTTCGATTTCAAAGTTGTCGAGGTCGGTGCGGCGAAAGATGACCCCGGAGCCAGCAGTTGCCGGGAGCAGGCGCATGCCGACCGGGGCGCCGCTATGAAGACCGATTCCGGAGAACTCAATTGCCGAGGCGAGTGTATGTTCCAGGTGCGCTGCTTCGCTCAAACAAATGTTCCTGGCCCATGAATTTGGGCTTACCGTCATAGACTACTCAAGAGAGATTAAAGTTTAGGTGTGTCTAAATAGACACAATATGATCGTTGGAGCCAAATTCAGCAAAAAGATATAAGGATTCCATGAAGATCAAGAAAGCAGGCGTGGTTTCTGAACCGTCGATCGTTGAATTGGGGAAAACTGTGCGCCTGCGGCAGGAGCAAACATTGGCATTGCTGCGGCAGTTGGTGGAAGTTGAATCTCCCAGCGGCGACAACGAGGCGGTGGATCGATGTATGCAGGTTGCCGCCACTTCCTGCGGTGATGCTGGGAGCAAGGTTCGCTGGCATCGGCAGAAGGGATATGGCGACTTGCTGGAGGCGCGTTTCCCGGTCGTCGAAAGGGCAACGACATCGCCGAAGAGGCCGCTGCTGATATTGGGCCATCTGGACACGGTGTGGCCTTTGGGCACGTTGGCGAAGATGCCGTTCCAAATTAAGGGTGGCAGGGCCTTCGGACCGGGAGTGTTTGACATGAAGGCGGGCGTGGCGATGGCGCTCACTGCGTTGTCGATTCTCAAGGAGCATCGCGCGTTGAGCCGTCCGGTGATTCTGCTTCTGAACAGTGAAGAAGAGATCGGGAGCCCGGTGTCGCGTCCGATTACCGAGGCAATAGCGAGAGAATGCGAGGTGGTCTTTGTGCTGGAGCCAGGCCAGGGTGCGGATGGAGCTTATAAAACGTCACGCAAAGGCACGGGCGACTACATAGTCCGGGTAAGCGGCGTGGCGGCGCATGCCGGAGTGGATTTCAGGAGTGGACATAGTGCGGTGCTGGAACTGGCACGGCAGATCGGAAAGATTGGTAGCTTCACGGATCGCGAAGAGGGCCTTACGGTAAATCCTGGCGTGATTGGCGGTGGAACTCTGCCTAATGTCGTGGCTGCGGAGGCTTGGGCGCATGTAGATTTCAGGTTCGCCAAAGCCTCGCAGGCAAAAAAGATAGAACGGATGTTTCGCGGATTGCGTCCAATCAATAAGAAATGCAAGATCGAGGTCGTCGGCGGGGTGAATCGACCGCCGATGGAACGGACCAAGGGTACGGCGAAGCTGTTTGCACAAGCCGCAACATTGGCTAGTGAGCTGGGTTTTGAGTTGCAAGAAGCGACGACTGGCGGGGGATCCGATGGTAATTTCACCTCCGCGATCGGCGTGCCGACGCTGGATGGCATGGGAGCGGTTGGTGAAGGGGCCCATGCAAGCAACGAATCGATCCTGATCGAGCATCTGGCTCCCAGGACCGCGCTACTCGCGGCGATGATCGCGAAGTTGTGAGGTACCGATGTTGAAAGCGGTCGAATTCGGGCTTCTGGCGGTCTCGCTGCTGGTGATCCTGGGATTGATCATCGTTGGCCCCGGCGCATACTCGCGGAGCCGCGAAGACGGTGAGCTGGAGATCGATTCGAAGGCTAAGTCTGCGAAGCCGACCAACGTTTAGTGCGGCGCTGAGAAGATTGCGTTAGTCTCAGAGGCGAACGCGTTCCAGCATCTCCGCCACCCGAGCGATTGGCAATCCCACGACATTGAAATAGCAGCCGTCGATACGAGGAATCCAGCGGGCTGCGTAGCCCTGGATAGCGTAGGCGCCGGCCTTGTCCATCGGCTCTCCGGAGGCGATGTAGGCGGCAATTTCCGGCTCGGTGATTTCTCGCATGGTGACCGTAGTGGTTTCGGTGGCGACTTGCGTGTGTTGCTTTGCAATGAGGCACACGCCAGTGATGACTTGGTGCGTGCGGCCGGAGAGCAGGCGCAACATGCGGGCTGCGTCTGCCGGGTTCTGGGGCTTGCCGACGATTTCCTCGGGAGTGACGACGATGGTGTCGGCTCCGAGGACGAAGAAATTGCCTTCGGGTGAGGCAGAACTCAACTGGTCGAAAACAGATTGGGCTTTCTCCTGAGCGAGGCGGGTGACGAAGGCGGTCGGGTCTTCGTTGGGGTGGCGTTCCTCGGGGATGTTTGCGGGGATGACTTTGAAGTCGAAGCCGGCCTGGATGAGAAGTTCTTTGCGACGAGGCGAGGCTGAGGCTAAGACGAGCATTGGTTCATTATGACAAGTCACTCGGTTCAGGATTTGGCAAAACGGAGCACTCGCTCGCGCACGCTGGGAATATGCTCTGGCGGCGCGAGTGAACTTCCCTCTTCGATGAGCGGGATGAGCTTGTCGAATTCGGGGCCGGAATGCGAGCCGGTTAGGGCGATTCTTACTGGATGAAATAGCTCCTTGCCTTTCACTCCGGTTTCGGTTTTGATCTCGTTCATCCATGCTTTGAATTGTTCGGCAGTGACTGGCGCTGAATTTGCTCTTACACGCTCAGCGAGCGCGGTGAGGACTTTTTGCGAGTTTTCGGTCGCTATTAAAGTGGCGTTCTCGGGATCGGCCTTCGCGGCTGCAACGTCATGTCGAAACACGAAGCGGGTTTTCTCGGGTAGTTGATCGAGGTGATCAACGGCGGGGACAAAAAGTGTGAGCAGCTTTGTAAACCAGGTTTTGACTTCGTTGGTCGAGTCGGCGGGCAGCAGGTTCGCGGCGACGAAATGGGGCATCGCCAGCTCAGTGAGGCGCGCTGGTTCGGCGAGCTTCATGTAATGGCGGTTGAGCCAGGTCAATTTATCGAAATCGAAGACCGCCGGTGAAGCGGTGACGCGTTCGATCTTGAACTCCTTGATCAGTTCGTCGGGCGTAAAGGTTTCGCGCAGACCGCCCTCGGCTCCCCAGCCGAGGAGCGCGAGGTAGTTCACGAGCGCTTCCGGCAGGATGCCCATCTCGCGAAAGCTGGCGATCGATGTTGCGCCGTGGCGTTTGGAGAGGCGTTCGCGATCGGCGCCGAGGATGGTCGATAGGTGGGCGAACTCGGGGACCTTCCAGCCGAAGGCTTCGTAGATCGCGACCTGTTTGGGGGTGTTGGAGATGTGGTCGTCGCCGCGGATGACGTGGGAGATCTCCATCAGAGCGTCGTTGACGGTGACGACGTAGTTGTAGACGGGGACGCCGGCGGAGACTCCGCTGGCGGAGCGGACGAGCACCGGATCGCTGACCGAGTCGGCAGCGAACTCCACACCGCCACGGACGATGTCGTGGAATCGCAGTGGGCGATCTGGAATTTGGAGGCGAACGGCGAAGTGTTCTCCGGCTGCGGCGCGGGCGGCGCTCTCGGCGGCGGGGATAGCGAGGCATTTGCGCGAATAAATCTGCTGACGATGTTCGGCGGCGGCCTGCTTGCGCTCGGCCTCTAGTTCCTCGGGAGTGCAGAAGCAGCGGTATGCCTTGCCGTCGGCGAGCAGGCGTTCGGTGTGTGTGCGGTAGATGTCGAGACGCTCAGACTGGCGATAGGGGCCGTGCGGACCTCCGCCCCATCCTTCAAATTCAGGACCTTCACTCCACTGGAGGCCCATCCAGCGGAGGTCTTCCATTAGTTGGGTTTCGTGTTGTTCCTGGCTGCGCTCGAGATCGGTGTCTTCGATGCGGAGGATGAAGTCTCCGCCAGTGTGACGCGCGAAGAGCCAGTTGTAGAGGGCGGTGCGGGCGTTGCCTACGTGGAGCAGCCCGGTGGGCGAGGGCGCGAAACGGACGCGCGTTTTGGGGGTGGACATGACTATCTTGATCGTACCAAGCCTTTGACTCGCAAAATGCGGGTGACCTTCCCGACCATTCCAGCGGCTTAGAGCAGCTTCACAAGCTCCTCGACGGTGAGGGATCGCATCAAGGCGACTTCTGAGAGAATGCCATGGAGTGTTCCAGTCTTCAGTGCGTCGTGGAGTGGAACGGTAATCGAGTGTGTTGGAGGGCCTTCGTGTCTGACTCGGACGTGACTACCCTTTTGTCGAGCTCTCTTGTATCCGAGCTGTGTGAGAACGACAATCAGGCGCTCGCCGGAGACGGTACGCGGCAGTTTCATGCCGCTTCGACGGGGATCAGCTCATCTTTGACATAGTGCAGCTGAACTAGTCGCGGTCGGGTATCAGCGTCCTCGAAGTGTAGGCTGACGGCTTCAAGCACGTTGGTGCGAAGCTCGTCCCAGGTTTCGGCCTCGGTAAAGATAGCGTGGCCTAGTCCTCTGGCGAAGTAGCCGCCTTCCTCCGCGTCGCGCACCTCGACGATTAGTTCCATAGCCATCATGATACCCGAGGGAGCTTAGCTGAAGTGCTCCCAGCCTTTTGCTAGCAGCTCGCTATCGGGCTGGCTTTGACTTGAGAGAGTCACGATCGGCGAGTTTATTTGCCTTTTGCTCATCCTGCCGATTGCGTGAATGGCGACGCCTCCGATGCTGCTGGGGATTTTCGTTTTCGGCGAAGCGGTGAAGAGCAGTTCGTAATCCTCTCCGCCGTGGAGCGCGAGGTCGAGCGCAGAGGTTGTCCAGCCGACGGCCTCGGCTAGATGGGCCATGGGATGTATTGGAAGCACAGCGGAGTCGATCTCGGCGGCGAGGCAGGATTCTTCGCAGAGGTGGCGCAGGTCGGTGGAGAGTCCGTCGCTGATATCGATGCAGGCGGATGCGAGCCGCCGCTTTGCGAGCTTAAGGCCGACCTCGATACGCGGCTCGGGATAGAGGTGGGGATGTCCGGGCGCGGCGGATTTCAATGCGGCGAATTTTCGGGAATTTCGTTCGAGTGCCAGCAACTCCGCTGCTGCGCCGCCGAGGCCTCGCCCGGTGACGTAGATCAGGTCGCCCGCCTTGGCGGCGGAACGGAGCAGGGCGTGTCCGCGTTTCACTCCGCCGATGAGCACAATGTCGGCCACCACCAGACTGGCCTTGCCAATGGAGGGCGACTCTGCAGTGTCTCCTCCGGCGAGCGGGACTTGGGCGTGGTCGGCGAGCGCGAGCAATCCGTTGAAGAAGCGGTCGACCCAGCTCGGTCGGCTGCGAAGACCAACGGTCAGTTCGCGGGATAAGGCGAGCGAGAGAAATGCGGCTATTGGTCGCGCTCCCATGGCGGCCAGATCGCTTAGTCCACGCGCCAGGCAGCGGTGGCCGACCGACTCGGGTGGATGCCAATCGCGGCGGAAGTGGACGTTTTCGAGCGTGAAGTCAGTGGTTATCGCGATTTCTTCGCCGGATTCGGGGCGCACGATGGCGCAGTCGTCGCCGATCCCCAGGCGCAGGGCGTTGCCGATCTTGTGGCTTTTTGCTCGGAGCGCGGCGATCATGGCCAATTCTCCGGTTGGGGCGACCGATCGATCTCCGCTCCGGATGGTCTTTTGTTTCAGCGCTTTGGAAACCGAGCCCATGTCTTGTGAAGGCATTCTCCCGCTTTTATTTGAAAATTTAGGGAATCTTAATTTTTTCCTGCATCCTTTGTCGCTCGACTTTCATTGACCCCCAACCGTCACTCTGTTAGCGTCTTGAAAGCGCCATTTCGAGTGGAAGAGGCAGCATAGCCTCAATTGTCCGTCCACAGGAAAATCGTTTTGGCTGCATTGAGCAGTTCTTGACGCTCATCACTCCGGAAGTCGAGAAACCGATTGCGCAATCGCTATTACATCATCTTTGTCGCGCGCGAGCAGGACGGTCGAGTCCGCAAGATTCCAATTCCGCTTCATTACGCCTACGTTTTCGTAGCTGCAGCCGTGGTTGGTGCATTCACGCTAACCGGAATGGCCGGGTCTTATACGCGGATGCTGCTTAAGACCTCTCATTTCAACGAGGTTCGGTCGCAGCGCGAGGCGATCCGCAAAGATTACCTGGCGATGGAGCAGGTGGCGCACCAGAAGGACGTGCAGGCGGCGTCGCTCGGTTCTCTGGCCAGCGAGGTCAGTGCGCTTTATGGCCTTACCCAAAGCCGACTGAGCGGGGCGAAACGGGGAGCCGCGCCGGTTGGGGCTGCGGGGACGACCACTGACCCCGATACGCTGAGCGACCAGAGCTATCACCAGTCGCTAGATGAGTTTGTCTCGTTACGCGCCACGGCGCTCTCGGGACGGCTTTCCACGCCGTTTCCCAGCCGGGCTTTTTCCTCCGACAGCAGCTGGCTGGGCGCGGGCGGCTGGCTAGCGACCACGGACGCTCCGTCGATCTGGCCGGTGGAAGGCAAAGTGACGAGCTCCTTTGGCGAGCGCGACGACCCGTTTAACGGAGAAGGCACCTTCCATGCCGGCGTCGATATTTCAGCCGGATTTGGGGAGCCGATCCACGCGACCGCCGATGGCGTGGTGGAGTTTGCCGACCGAACCAGCGGTTACGGGCGCGAGGTGATTATCGACCATGGCCACGGCGTGAAGACGGTTTACGGCCACATGTCAGGCTTTGCCATCACGGTTGGTGACGAAGTCCGCCGCGGACAGGTGATCGGCTACATCGGGATGTCGGGCCGCAGCACCGGGCCGCATGTCCACTATGAAGTGCGCATCCAGAATGTCCCGGTCAATCCCCACAAATATCTGCGCATGACGATGGACCAGTTGACGGCAGCGACGGGCAAGTCTTCTGACTCGGGCGGCGGCGGACTGTAGAGTCGATATCCTTGCGGACCTGGGTATAGCCGACCTGGAAGACACTCTACATGAGATTCACGGCGTCTACATCTACCACTAGATTTCGTTGCGGAATCTTGAGCATCTCCGCCTGCGCGAGAGCAGCACGGAGGGTGCGCGCGAGGGCGGTCCGCTTCTCCGCCTTGATCACGAAATGAAAACGATAGATGCGCTTGAGGCGACTAATCGGCGCAGTGGCAGGACCTAGGATCCTGACGCCATCGAACTGTGTGTTCTGGAACCATTTGCCGAGCTCGGTCGACCATGCCGCGGCTTCTTCGAGACGCGGGCTTTGGATGATGAAGTTGGCGAGCACGGCAAAGGGCGGGTAGTGCATCCAGCGACGGAATTGCAGCTCTTTTTCGGCGAAGCCGTGGAAATCGTGCGCGGCGGCGAAGCGGATGGCGTAGTGGTCGGAGTTGTAGGTCTGCACCAGCACTCGGCCTGGCAGCTCGCCGCGACCGGCGCGGCCCGAGACCTGGGTAAGCAACTGGAAGACACGTTCTGCGGCACGGAAGTTGGGCAGGCCGAGGGCGAAGTCCGCGCCGACCACGCCAACAAGCGTGACACCGTGAATGTCATGGCCTTTCGCGATCATCTGAGTGCCGACGAGCAGATTGATTTCGCCGGAATGCAGGCGGTGCAGCAGGCGCTCCATATCGTGGCGGCCGCGGACGGTGTCGCGGTCCATGCGGCCAATGCGAGCGTGGGGGAATATCTCCTGGAGACGCTGTTCGCCTTGCTGCGATCCGGCGCCGAGAAAATGCAGATGTTCGCTCTCGCATTCGGGGCAGACTTTGGGGACGGTCCTTTTGTAACCGCAGTAGTGACATTGCAGCCGCTGGCCAGTGGGTGACGGATCCTGGTCGTCGGTAATCGGGCGGTGATAGGTGAGCGAGATGGCGCAGTTTTTACATTGCAACTTTTCTCCGCAGGCGCGGCACATGACGACGAAGGAATAACCGCGGCGGTTGAGCAGGATGATGGCTTGTTCGCCGCGATCGAGCGTGGCTTGTGTTTCTTCTATGAGTTGGCGCGCGAAAAGGTGCTCCTTGCCGGTTTCCTGAAACTCTTTGCGCATGTCGACGAGTTCGACGACGGGGAGCGGACGGTCGGCGACTCGCCGCGCTAATTCGATGAGTGAGTATTTGCCAGTTGTTGCGTTGCGCCAGGACTCGAGCGATGGGGTTGCCGAGCCGAGCACTACGGTCGCGGAGTTGAGTTTGGCGCGCATCACGGCGACGTCGCGGGCGTGATAGCGCGGATTCTCTTCCTGCTTGTAGGAGGCATCGTGTTCCTCGTCGACGATGATTAGGCCGAGGCTTGCGACGGGCGCGAAGACAGCGGAGCGCGTGCCGACCACGATGCGGGCGTCTCCGGCGCGGATGCGGCGCCATTGTTCGGCGCGCTCTTCGGGGGTGAGCGCGGAGTGGAGCAGCGCAACGTGGCTGCCGAATGCGGTGTACAGCTGCGCTGCCATTGCGGGCGTGAGGCCGATTTCGGGGACGAGCAGGATGGCGGAGTGTCCCGCATCGAGCGCTGTCTGCATGGCGGCGAGATAGACGGCGGTCTTGCCGGAACCGGTGACTCCGTGCAAGAGCGTGGGCTTGAATACGCCCGTCGCGATCGAGGCGGTTATCCCCTGGAGGGCCGCTTGTTGTGGGGGGTTGAGGCTGTGATCGATGGTATGGCCGAAGGTATTTAGTGACGAGAGATGAAAGTCGGCGGGACGCTCTTCGATGGCGACGAGTCCCCGGCGAACGAGGGTGCCGAGGGTGGAATCGGGGAGATCGAAGCGGCGGAGTTCGGCGATTGCGAGTTCGCCGCCCGATCCGGCGAGTTCGGCGAGGAGCGTTTGCTGGTTCGCATTGAGTTTGGGGATGCGGACTTCGGGAATAAGCACGGCGTAGCGAATGGTGCGGCGGGCGTCGCGCTGGACGGCGGAGGTTTCGCGGGCGATCCACTTCTTGCGGAGCATTCCTTGCAGCAGTTCGGAGGTCGCTCCTGTTGTCGAGCGCAACTTTGCAGCGCGCGCGGCTTCGCCGGCTTCAAGATAATTGAGGACGTTGTATTCGATGTCCTGCTCTTCGGCCGATTTCCTGCTGCGACGCGAGGACCCCTGATTGGCGCTGGCGTAGAGGGCTTCGCGGCCTTTGTCGGCGATGCGGTAGAGGGTCTGATGCTTTACTTCCGCCATGAGGGGCAGCATGGAGCGGAAGACTTCGCCGAACGGTGCGATGTAGTAGTTGCTGATCCAGGCCGCGAGTTCCATCAGGTCGGGTGCTAGCAAGGGTTCGGTGTCGAGGACTGCGATGATCGGCTTGGCTTCGACCGGAGGAGGCTCTTCGTGAACGCGAGTGACGATGCCGGTGAGCTTCTCGTTGCGGAAGGGGACGATGACGCGACAGCCGATTGTGGGAGGTTCTGCCTGATCGTTCACGCTGTAGGTGAAGACGCGATCGAGCGGGACTGGCAGGGCTACGTCGCAGAAGTGAGGCATGGCGGGAAATGCTGAACGCTTGGATAAGGATACGACGGCTGCCGATTTGGCCAACGTCAACGACAGGAGGTTCCTGAGTGAAGCCAGGGATCAGGGTTAGCGTCTAGCGAATAGGCAGACTGGTCTTGAACCCAACTATGTTCAGGCTGATGTGCGTTTGGGCTGCAGGCCTAGCTCGGCCATTGCAAGTTGCAGGTCTTTCCATGCTTCTTTCTTCTGCGTTGGATCACGGAGCAGAAACGCAGGGTGATAGGTGACGATCAGCCTGGTGTTGAAAGCATGGTGTATGCGGCCACGGAGGCTGCTGAGCGAAGTCTTGGCTCCGAGGAGATAGGTTGCTGCGGTGGCGCCGAGGGCGACGATGACTTCGGGTTGGATGACCTCAATCTGCTGAAAGAGAAATGGCTTGCAGGTGTTGGCCTCGATCGGCTCCGGTACGCGGTTTTTGGGTGGGCGGCACTTCACGATATTCGCGATGTAGACCTCTTCGCGCTTGAGGCCCATGGCGGCGATCATGTTGTTGAGGAGCTGGCCGCCACGGCCGACGAACGGGAGGCCTTGCGCGTCTTCATCCGCGCCGGGGCCTTCGCCGACGAACATCAGTCGCGCGTTGGGATCGCCGTCGCCGAAGACAAGCTTGTTGCGGGTGGGCGCGAGCGGGCAACGCCGGCAATCACCGATCTCTTCGCGGATCGTCTGCAGCGCAGCGGTGCGGAGTTGTGGAGCGATGGGAGAAATCAGCGGAATGGTGGCAGAAATAAGTGGCGGGTCCGGGGGAACAGCTTTAGGCATTTCGGGAGGTTTCTCGGAGAATTGGAGAGGCGAGGATTCTGTAATAGTCGCGGTTACAGTTTGCAAAACCACTGACATTTCCTCTGCCGGGAATGGTTCCCCGCGACGGTAGAAGTCGAAGACGCCGAGGTCGCGGAAGTATTTAATGCGGGCTGCGAGGGTCCCCTGAAGCTGCGGGTCGAGCGCCACTGCCTAGCGCCTTCCAGATGATGGAGAAGCGAACTGGCTGGGCGCCGTTTCGTCGATGACCGATTGCGGGCGGCGCAGGGTGAGGGCTTCGTCGAGGATGCGGTCGGCGAGGTCGCGCTTGCTCATCTCGGGGAGTTCGATGGAGGTTTGCTGAGTGAGGAAGGTGGCGGCGTTGCGGTCGGAGTCGAAGCCAATTCCCTCGCGGGAGACGTCATTGAGAACGATTGCGTCGGCGCCTTTGCGCAGCAACTTGTCGCGCCCGTGAGCGATATGGTTCTCGGTTTCGGCGGCAAAGCCGATGACTAGCGTGCCGGTCTTTCTCTGCCGAACGACTTCGGCGAGGATGTCTTCGGTCGGCTCGAGGTTCAACGTGAGCGGGCCGGAGCGCTTGAGTTTTTGATCGGCCATTGAGAGCGGGCGATAATCGGCAACCGCGGCGGCCTTGATTACCATGGTCGCTTCGGGAAGACGACTGAGGACCGCATTGCGCATTTCGCCGGTGGTGACGACGTTGACGACCTCGGAGTTGTAGGGCGGATGCAATGCAGTCGGTGCGGTAACCAGAATCACGCGCGCGCCGCGACGCTGAGCTGCTTCCGCGATGGCATATCCCATCTTGCCGCTGGAGCGGTTGCCCAGGAAGCGGACCGGATCGACGGCTTCGCGGGTGCCTCCGGCGGTGACGAGGACGACTTCGCCGGCGAGGTCGTTGGTGTGGTTGAGAATTTCGAGGGCGGCGCAAACGATCTCGTCATTTTCGGCGAGGCGGCCGCTGCCGATCATGCCGCATGCGAGATAACCACTGCCCGGGGAGACGACGCACACCCCGCGCTGTTCGAGGGTTTGTAGATTCGCCTGGGTTGCGTGGTGCTCCCACATGTTGACGTTCATTGCCGGGGCGACGATCACCGGCGCCTTGGTGGCGAGATAGAGGGTGGTGAGAAAATCGTCGGCAATGCCGTGCGCGAATTTGGCGAGGACGTTAGCCGTGGCGGGGGCGACGATGAGCAGGTCGGTGGTTTGCGCGGCGTCGATGTGCTGGATCGATGAGGCTGACGTTTCTTCGGCGGTTCCCGCCATCGAGTGAAGAGGCGCCCACATGCCGGTGATTACTTCGTGCCCGGTGAGCGAGGCGAAGGTGAGCGGCTGGATGAATTGCTTTGCCGCATCGGTCATAACGACGTGGACGTCGAGAGCTTGTCGTTGCAGTGCGCGAACAAGTTCGGTGGCTTTGTAAGCCGCGATTCCGCCGGAGACGCCTACGGTGACCTTCATGTCAAAATTGTACGCTCGTCCGACCTGCGGGCACTGGAAGAGCGCCTGCGCAAAAGTGGGTCGGCGCGGTGGATTTCTTTGGCGGTTGTGAACCTTACGGGCTTAGTGTTCTTGAACGCGAGTATCTATTCGGGGAGCCGCGATCTCCCTGTTTCACCGGAAGAGCTTTGGAGTACGCTTCGCCGCAGTTAGCTGACGAATTTGGGGATGATGGGGGCCTCGATTTCTGGTTTGTGCAGCGGCACGCTGGGCTTGACATAGCCGACCATGCCGGCGGCGATCTCGTCCTGGGCGACGCGGCAGGCCTTGCGGGAGTTGGTGGCGATCAGGGGTTGGGAACCATTTTGCAGTTGCCGCGCGCGGCGGGCTGCGACCATGACGTAACCAAAGTGGCTACCGACTCCGTTTTCGACGTTCATTGGGTACTCCTCCGAAAGTTTAATTACGGCCTATTTCTATAGGCTTGAGTAGTCATTAGGTTGACACCGTCTTTCAGTCCACGAGACTGAAAGAGCTAAGCACTGGCCGCAGACGCGCCATCGCATTTACTTGACGGCAACTGTCGGCCAGCTCGATCCACCGCCGTTCCTCTGGAGTCGTCTCCCGGCCACTTCGCCGAATACGCTCGGACGAAACGATGGCCGCCAGTTTTTCTACTGCGAGGTCGAGGACGTCGTTGACCAAAATATAACCATATTGGCGATAATTCACAATCTCGCTAGCAGCCTGAGCAAGGCGGCGCTCGATGGTGCGCTCGGTTTCAGCGGTCACTTCACCTTCGGCGCGGCTACGATTGCGAAGCCTTGCCGCGAGCACTTCCTTGGTCGGAGGCATGACGAAGATGCTGACCGCGTCTGGCTTCTTCTCGCGCACCTGCGCCGCGCCCTGCACATCGATGTCGAGCAGCAGGTCTTTGCCTCGGGACTCGGCGTCGCGCAGCGATTGCAGGGCGGTGCCGTAGTAGTTGCCAAAGACCTCGGCGTGCTCGAGGAATTCATCTTTGGCGACCATGTGCTCGAAGGTGGTGCGATCGGTGAAGTGATATTCGCGGCCCTGCTGCTCGGAGCCGCGCGGATTGCGGGTGGTGTAGGAGATGGAGAATTCAAGGTTGTCGACCAACGAGCGCAATTGGTTGACGAGCGTCGATTTGCCGGAGCCGGATGGAGCCGAAATAATAAAAAGAATTCCTGCCAAGCGATCTTTCCTAACCAGGTTCACTCAAGTCTATGCGAAATTCTGACTCTCTCTAGTCCGAGACTTGGAGTTGTTTTATTCGAGGTTCTGGACTTGTTCGCGGGCCTTTTCGATTTCTGCCTTCATGCCCAGCCCGAGTTCGGTGATGCCGGCGGCGTTTCCTGCGATGCCGCTGGTCTTTGAAAGTAGAGTGTTGGCCTCGCGATTCATCTCCTGCAAAAGGAAGTCTATTTTCTTGCCGATCTCGCCTCCAGCGCGCAAGAGCGAATGAAAGTGTTCGATGTGGATGCGCAGGCGCGCAATCTCTTCATCGACATCGCTGCGTTCGACCATTAGTGCGACTTCCTGAAGGATGCGTTCGCGCTCGAATTCGCCGCTGAGCAGGGCGGCGACACGTTGGCTGATGCGTTCGAAATAGGCGCTCTGCACCTGTTCACGCATGGATGCGACCTGATCGATCATGGCACTGAGGCGGTCGAGGCAGGCGCTGAGCTCTGTGGCGAGCGATGCTCCCTCCTGAGCGCGCATTACGTTGAGCGCGGCGATCAGCGGATCGAACTGGGAGAGCACGGCGTTTTCGAGTGCTTCGAGGTCGTCTTTGATAGAGAAGGTCTCGGCCGAGAGCACACCGGGCAGGCGAAGGATTGCGTTCAGATCGGCTTGTTGCTTGAGGCCATGTTCGGCGGCGGCGGCGCGGAATGCGGCGATATAGGAGGCGACGAGAGTGCTGTTGTACTGCGAGGCCTTTTCGGTATTGCGTTCGAGCGAGAGCGTGAATTCGACGTGGCCGCGCACCAGCTTCTCTTTGAGCAGGCGGCGGAGGCGCATCTCGAGCGACTCCATGCCGGAGGGCATGCGAAGCTGAGGGTCGAGAAAGCGATGGTTCACGCTTTTCAGGCTGAGGGTGAAACTCAGGCCGTCGGAGACGCGGCCCGAGATTCGGGCGAAGCCGGTCATGGAGTAGATAGGGTTGGGAGTGGTTAGGCTGGAGGTAGACGAGGAGGCTTTTGTCATCATGGCTTTGTCTTCGCCGCGACAAGGGTAACGTATTCGCGCTCACCGGTGGAGGTCAGGGCAGCGGAGAATTGGAGTTCATTGAGCCGCCGATAGGTTGGTGAGATGAGAAGCAGCTTCTCATGTGGCCCGATCGCCGTGATGCGGCCGCTCTCGATGACAGCGATGCGATCGGCGCGGCGCACAGTGGAAAGACGATGCGCGATCACGATCGAGGTGCGTTTGGCCATGAGGTTGGCGAGCGCGGCCTGCACCAGCGCCTCGCTTTCGGAGTCGAGCGCAGAGGTGGCTTCGTCGAGGATCAGGACCGGCGCGTTCTTGAGAAGGGCGCGGGCGATGGCGAGCCGCTGACGTTCGCCGCCGGAGAGGCGAAAGCCTTTTTCGCCGATGACGGTGTCGTAGCCTTCGGGGAGATTCAGGATGAAGTCGTGGGCGAGCGCCGCTTTGGCGGCCTCGATCACACGCGGCAGCGAGACGTCCGGCTGGCCATAGGCGATGTTGTTGCGAACAGTGTCGTTGAAGAGGATTGTCTCCTGGGTGACCTTGCCGATTTGTTCGCGGAGCGAGCGGAGGCTGATGTCGCGCAGGTCATGGCCGTCGATGAGGATACGTCCGCCAGTCACGTCGAAGAAGCGCGGAACGAGATTGACCATCGTCGATTTGCCTGCGCCGCTGGGGCCGACTAGCGCGACGACCTCGCCGCAGCGGATCTCCAGGTTAATCTCATGCAGGACTTCTTTTTCGCCTTCTTCATCGCTATATGCAAAGCTGACATTCTCAAACCGAATCCCCTCGTGAAATCCCTTGAGAGCGCGGGCGCGCGGTTTCTCGCGAACATCGTCCTGGGCGTCCATGAAGTTGAAGATCTCGGAAGATGCACCGAGCGCGGACTGGAAGTTGTTGTAGAAGAGGGCGAATTTGCGCACCGGGTCGTAAAGCTTGAAGACAGCGACGATGAAGGCGAAGAACGCGCCCTCGGTCATCATCCCATTCTTGATCTGATTGCGGCCAACCAGCAGCAACAGCGCGATGGCGATGGCGCCGATCGAGTCCATGAGTGGCGAGCTGATAGCCTGAGCGCGGACCGAGCGCAGGTTGGCGCGGAAGAGCCGGCGCGCGGCTGTTTTGAAGCGCAGCGTCTCCCACAGCTCCATGTTGAAGGCTTTTACGATGCGGTTGCCGGTAACGGTCTCGTGGAGGATGTTCTGGATTTCGGCGAGCTTGTCCTGGCCGCGCCGCGTGGTCGTGCGTACCTGGCGGCCGATCTTGCGCGCCGAACCGATGACGACGGGCAGGAAGATGAGCAGAATCCAGGCGAGCTTGCCGCCATAGCCGATGACCACGACGATGGTGAAGATGAGAGTGAATAGCTGCTGGAGGAACTCCGACAGCACCGACGACATAGCGAACTGGATGCGTTCGATGTCGTTGATGAGCGTGGAGAGGATGGTGCCGGTTGCGTGTTTCTGGAAGAACGAAACTGAACGGCGCAGGATGGCTTCGTAGAGGTCGTCGCGGAGATCGGTGATCATGCCGAAGCCCGCGTAATTCACCAGATAGGTACCGCCGTAGTCGCAGAGTCCCTTGATGATCGTGGAGACGACGAGGGCAAAGGCGACGGCAGTCCAGTCGTTGTGAAAGTATGCAGGGACAAACTGCCGCAGATCGAGCTGGTAATGAGTTCCTGGAATCTGGAAGAGTGAGATGCCGCCGTTGGCGGCACGCGGATCAAGAACGTGGTCGAAGATAGGCTTGATGAGCAGGAGTCGGAAGGCTTCGAGCAGTCCGACGGCGGCCATCAGAATGACAGAGAGCAGCGCCTGCAGCGAATAAGGCCGAAGATAGCGGAGGAGACGGAGATATTTTGTCATCCGTGAGGTCCGCTTCTGGTCGCTGCGCGCCAGCCGAGATTCGCGGCCGACGCTGATATTACTGCCATTTCGCTATTGTACTCACCGAAGCGGAGAGTCCGGTCCGGTCAGCTACGGCTCGGTCGCGGCATGTCGCGGTGTGCTGCTTTGACTCGATAGCCTTGCTTGCCGAGGCGTTTGGCGACTTCTTCGGCGATGGCGACGGAGCGGTGTTGGCCTCCGGTGCAGCCAAAGGCGACGGTGAGGTAGCTCTTCCCTTCTTGGATGTAATGAGGCAATAGAAATAGGAGCATCTCGGTGACGCGATCGAGGAATTCCTGCGTCTGGGGGAAGTTGCGGACGTAAGCGGCGACTTTGGAGTGCCTGCCGGTGAGCTTGCGGAACTCGGGGATGAAGTGGGGATTGGGCAAGAAGCGCACATCGAAGACGAGGTCGGCTTCGAGCGGGACACCATTTTTGTATCCGAAGCTGATGGATGAAATGAGGAGGTTGCGGCCGGCGCTTTCGCTTTCGAACTTGGCCTGCAGGTAGGCGCGCAGCTCGTGGACGTTGAAGTTCGACGTGTCGAGGGTGATATCGGCGACGTTGCGAATAGGATTGAGCAGAGCGCGTTCGGACTCGAGAGCGCTGCGCACCATTCCCGATTTTCCCAGGGGATGGGGACGCCGGGTCTCGGAGTAGCGGCGGAGTAGAGCGGCTTCGCTGGCCTCGAGAAAGACGACGGTGGTCGCCAGCGATTTTCTGATTTGCTGCAGGATGGCGGGGAAGCGTTCGAGGGTCTGACCTTCGCGGACATCGACGACCAGAGCGGCGCGATCGATTTCGGCCGACTGGCGGACGAGGTCGGCGAAGCGGGGCAGCAGTTCGAGCGGCAGATTATCGACGGAGTAGTAGCCGAGGTCTTCAAAGGCCTTCAGTGCCGAGGCTTTGCCGGAGCCGGAGAGGCCGGTGAGGATGACGAGCTCGCTGGCGCGGGGTGGAGTGGGCTTGGATTCCGGTTTAGTGGCTGGTTTGGATTTTGTTTGCCTGGAGGTCTTTGGCTTCGCCTTGTCGGTGTTGGTCTTGCGGGCCATGGCTCATGCTAGCACTGGGCCACGACTAATCGCATGAACGCCGGAGAATCCAGGGCTGAAGCCGCCTGCTTCATGTTCAGGAGAGATCAGTAGCGTCGCGGCCGAACCGCAGGTCCTTCGACTGCGCGTCTCGCAAAAAGCGCGAGACGCTCCGCGCAGGATGACAATTCCCTATGAGAACCGGAAGGGCCCAGTGGCAAAAGAGCGTGCTACGGCACTTCGATCAACTCCATCTTGCCATCGCGCTTGCGGTGGAGGACTTTGAGTCCGCCTTGATTGTCGCGGAAGACGAAGACTTCGCGGTCGCGGAATTCCGCTTCTTTGACTGCCTCTTCTAGCGACATGGGACGCATGGCGACCGAATCGATGGAGCGCACGACGTGGGGCTCGGCGATGGGAGTCTTTGCCGGGAAGGAGTGCACCGTGACCGGCGCTGGCGGTTTGCCGCGTCCGTTGCCGTTGGCGGCGTTGGCCTGGGCCTTGGTTTCCGGCTTAGCCGCGCTGGCGGCGATGGCGATGGGGCGACCGGTACGGCGGGTGCGGGCGAGGTGAGAATCCTCGTGGGCCTTTTCTTCCTTCGGCTTGCGTTTTTTTGCGCGCAACCTGTCTTTATATCGAATTGCCTGGGTCTCGGCCTTGGCGATGGCCTCGCGGAGCGCGATCTCCATGCTGGTCGACTCGCTCAGGCCGACGATGCTTTGCAGCCTGGTGTTGATGGTGATTTCCGCGCTCTGGCGGTATTTCTCGGCGGAGAGGATGACTTTCGCAGTGGTGATTCTTCCCAGGATTTTGCTGATTCGTTCGACGCCTTCGTCGCCGATGGCGTGGAGTGGCTTGGTTATGGTGAATTGTCTTCCGGTGTATTCGATCTGCATTGCTCTACCTCAAGTGGAGAGGTGGCCCTTCTCGGGAAAACCCGATCTTACATCAGAGTACGCCTTGACGGGGAGGGGCAACTTTCGTTTAGTCGCGCTTGCGGCGCTGGTGGGTGCTGGGGATGCGGAGGTCTTCGCGGTACTTGGCGACGGTGCGACGGGTCACATCGATTCCCTGGGTTTGAAGGATGTGGGCGAGCTGGTCGTCGGTGAGCGGTTTGCGGGCGTCTTCTTCTTCGATCAGCTTCTTGACCTTGCGCTTGAGCAGCATGAGCGGGGTGCTCGATCCCTCCGGGCCGTTGACGCCTTCGGAGAAGAAGAAGCGCAGCTCGAAGACTCCCTGGGCGGTGTGAACATATTTATTCGACACGGCACGGCTCACAGTTGAGGGATGCACGCCGATCTCTTCGGCGACCTCCTTGATCATCATCGGCTTGATATATTCGACGCCGCGCTCGAGGAATTCACCCTGGCGTCGCACGATTGACTCGCAGGTGCGCAGGATGGTGTTCTTGCGTTGCTCGATGTTGCGGATCAGCTGCAGGGCGGAGCGGTAGCGCTCTTTGACGTATTCCTTGACGTCTTTTTCGGTGCCGTTCTGGTTGAGCATCCGGCGATAGCCTTGGTTGAGGCGAAGGGTGGGCAGATCGTCCTCGTTCATGACGACGACGTACTCGCTATCACGTTTGACGAAGGCCACATCGGGTTCGATCAGGCGGGCCTCCGAGCGGTTGTAGCGCTGTCCGGGACGAGGGTCGAGGGTGCGGATCAGATCGAAGGCCTGCTGGGTTTCGTCTACAGACTTGCCGAGCGCCTTGGCAAGCTCGCGGAGATCGCGCTTCTGCAACAGGTGGAGGTGCTTGTCGATAATGACTGTCGCGATCTCCGCGATCTCGAAGTGCGGATCCGGCGGCGCGGCTTGTTCAGCTTCGACGGTTGCATCGCGAGAGCCGAGGAGGCCGTTCCCGTGGGTGTGCGACTCGGCCACAACTAGAACCAGTGGCTCCGATTCTTGATCGTCGTCTTCATCAATAGCCGGTTTGCGCATCGAGGCCATGCGCTCAGCAGCGACGTGGAGCTCGTGGCAATGGGCATGAATCTGGGTGAGCAGGCACTCGCGAAGATCGCGGCTCGCGACTCCGACCGGGTCTAGCTGGCGAACCGTCTGCAACGCGAGCGCGAGCACCTTGCGATGATGGCTGATGTTCTCGAAGTCCGTGGGCGAGCCCAAGGCAGTCGCAGAAAACTCGTTGCCGAAGGAGTTGCCGCCTGCGGCGTGTAAATCGGCGCCGTTCTTCGGTCCATCCGGTGCGGGGAAGGCTGTTGCGGCGCTGGGAACGTTCGGCATGGCCAGCAGCGGCGATTTCTGCTCGTGCAAATAGCCTTTCAGCAGCTCATCGTCGGAGGCGGTCAGGTAGCCGCTTTCGTCGATGTTGCCAATGATGTATTCGGCGGCCTCGCGGACTTCCGGCTTGAGGGTCAGCGAGCCGAGCTGCCAGAAAAGATGGTCGGTGAGAGTACTGGGCTGGGAGAGGAAATTCTCGAAGGAGGGCTTTTCGTTCAGCTCGTAGTTGTTCGGGGAACGGAAGCCGGGATCGAGATACTCCTGAAAATAGGAGCCAAAGTCCACTTCTTCAAAGGGGTCGGCCTTGTCCCGCTGGGCGTCGGCGACGATCTCTTCGGCGGGCCGTTCGCGCTCGGCCTCCTGGCTGGCCACGTCATCGAGCAGGGGAACGTTCTCTTCCAGTTCCTCAAGCACGGGGTTTTCGACGATTTCGGTGTTGATCATCTCCTTCAACTCGAGCTTGTTCAAGGCAAGCACGCTGACCATCTGCATGAGGCCAGGTGTGAGTATCTGCCGTTGAGATACCTTTAAGCTCAGTCTTGGTTGAAGCAATGCCATAGCGATTGCCGGTGAATCCCGGAGTTCCTTTCAGTGTACCTTTCCCGACTTGGACGGGGGAACCGGGCTTGGGCAGACACGGGAAGAGAGAAAGTTAATCGAAAGAAAATCCGCCGCCGAGATACACACGCCGCACTTCGGGATCGCGACCCAATTGGTCCGGGGTCCCCGTCCGGAATATCCGACCCTCGTTGATAATGTACGCTCGATCCGTGACCGATAGAGTTTCGCGAACATTGTGGTCGGTAATCAATACTCCTATGCCGCTAGCCTTCAGGTCGAAGATAATTTCCTGCAAATCGGTGACTGCGATGGGGTCGATTCCCGAAAAGGGCTCGTCGAGCAGGATGAAGGAGGGCTGGATGCAAAGACAGCGGGCGATCTCGACGCGCCGCCGTTCGCCGCCAGAGAGCTGATAACCGCGGGTCTTGCGGATATGACCGAGGTTGAGTTGGTCGATCAGCTTCTCGGTGCGGGCACGCCGGGTCGCGGCGGAGATCGACTGGGCCTCGAGGACGGCGAGCATGTTTTCTTCCACGGTCAGCTTGCGAAAGACGGAAGCCTCCTGAGGCAGATAGCTGATGCCATACTGGCGGGCGCGCATGTACATCGGAATCTTGGTGATGTCTTCGCCATCGGCGAGGATGCGGCCGGCATCGGGCCGCACCAGGCCGACGATCATGTAGAAGCTGGTGGTCTTGCCCGCGCCGTTCGGGCCGAGCAAGCCAACGACCTCGCCCTGGCAAACGTCGAGACTTACGCCGCGCACCACCTGGCGTCCTTTATAGGACTTGCCGATTTCGTCGGTGGACAGTCTTTGCATTGACGCCTTACTTCGCCGTTCTGGTGTTGGTGACCGCTCGGGACTGGTCTCCGGTCACACTGACGCTATCATCCTGACTATTGAAAATCAAAGCCTCTCCAGAAACGTCGCCGTGTGCTTGATCGTAAAGATGCGGGGGGGTGGAAAAGGTTCCGGTGAGCACGAACTTTCCGTCCTGAGCGGTGTACAGGAGTTTCTCGCCAGTCCCCCGCCTTCCCGGCTGCTGCAGGACGACATGCCCAGTCGCGACAATGCGATCGATGCGGCTCGGGCCCTGCGTCTGCGCAGCGGGCGCGTGATCTACCGGAGTGGCGGCAACTAAGAAGGCATCCACTTGATCGGCGTGGACGACGCCTGAGGCATCGTCGGCGGTGACGGCCCCGCTAAATACCGCCTTGCGGTCGGCGTCGGTATAAACCAGCTGACGGCTGTGGACTCGAAAGACGGTCGCCTGGCGTTGCGGGCCGGAGATCGAAGCGATAACAGTGGCTACGGCGTTGGTTGCAGCCGGCTCAGCATAGGCTTTCAGGGACTCAGGATTGCGGGAGAGCTCAATAATTGGAGCCGAAACCGAGTTGGCACCCTGCCAGAGCCGCGCCTGTCCGCGAAAGACCGCTTGGCCGTGCGCCTGATCGAGGAAGGCGTTGGTGGAGATGACATGGGTGGGTCCGTTGCCGCCGAGGCCTGGTGCGGTCCCGGACGACACGTTCTGAGCCGGTGAGGAAGCGGTCGAGGTTTGACCATAGGTGGCTTTGACGTTGCCTGTGGCGTTCGCGGCTTGGGTGTCGCGGTGGTAGTCGATGGTATCTGCCGCAAGGTCTGTACTTCCGTCGTCGATGCGCGGTGACCCGGTCAGCCGCAGCACTTGCGTTGCGGCGTCGTAGTTGGCGCGCCGCGCATAGGCTTTGGTCGGAGCGGTTGAATGCGCTGCCTTATCGGATGCGGGCGCCTTGACTGCAGAGGCTGTCTTTTCACTCCCGGGCGCTGGAGTCTGCACCATGACGACGTTGCCTTCCTGCACAACCGATTGAATCTGAGTGGTGTCGAGGCTGCTTCCACCCTTGCCGGATTGCGCCTTTGCTTGCGGGTTCGAGTTGCCGCCGGGTGGATTGAAGTTCACTTGCAAAGTGTCGCCAGAGCTGAGGTTGGTGGCTCCATTCGCAGAAACATCGAGGACGCTAGTGTGGCCGACGCCATGGAGGCTGGTAATTGAATGCCCATCGAGAAGAGTCGCCAGCAACTGGTCGCCCTTGATGGTGGTGTTTTGCGAGGCGGCTTTAGTCCGGATGGTGTGCAAAACGGCGGTTGCGCCACCGGCGGCGAGCACCTTGTCGGCTTGTGTGTGACCATCAGCGTCCTGGATGAAGTCGACGTCAACTTTGGCTGCCCGCAACTCGCGGGTCGCCGAGCCACCCGGGTCGTCGGCCAGGCCCCGTTGCTGATCGACGAAGCTGACTGCATTGCGCGCCTGGGCATGGTTGAGTATTCCGCCGGGCGCGAAGGTGACGGTGCCTTCGACGGCGTTGCCGTGCATCTGCTGGATGCCGCCCGGCTTGTTGTCTATCTGCTTTCCGGCCGCCTGTTTCTTGGCTCCGGGCTGTCCGCCGAGGGAGACGAAGTTTACCCCTCCGCTGACGTCGGCGCGTTGCGGCTGGCTTTTCAGATCGAGCAGGATCTTGGCCAAGCTGCAGGTCAGCTCCTGTCCGTTGTCAGTTTTCAAATGAATACGGCCCTGGGCGTCGATATGGTCGGCCGACCCGTCTTTGCGGAAGTAGACGATCGCCTGGTCGGCGGTGGTTTGATCGGATTTGTAGTTGGCGACTGGATCCAAGAGAAAGGCCTGCATGCTGGTGCGCAGGAATTCGGCATGGGAGGCATGGACCACGACCGGTACGCCGTTATGGTCGGACGTGAGCTCGACTGCGGATTGGAGAATTAGCAGTCCTTTGCGCTCGTCGTAAGTGGCGCCTATCGACTGCCCTGCGCCCCGGGGGGTGCTGAATTCCACGTGTTGCGATGTGGTGGCTATTTGCTTGTTCTGATCGAAGACCAAACCGCTGGTCTTGATATGGATAACCTGTTGGGCCGGATTGGCGGGGATTCCGGCGGCAGCCGCAGCGGCCACAGCGTTCTTTTCCACCGGCACCGGCGAGCCAGCCAAGTCGGCGCCCTGGAGGTCAATCATGACCTCGCCCTTGGCGGTGACGATTCCCGCCTTCTGGTCGTAGTTGAATTCACTGCCCGAGATGCGGTCGCTGCGGTCGCCCTGCGCGCCGTACAAGGTGATGACCACATCATGCAAAGTCGCGCTGGCGCCACCCGTGTACTGCACAGCGGTGGCGGCGTGAATGGTGAACGCGGTGCGTCCCTTCACGGATTGCGAGTAAGTGAATCCATTGGAGGAACGGACGATCTTCGCACCCAGTTTGTCCGGCAGATCGGCGACGAAATGACGGGCCCGGTAGCGGGCATAAACGAAGAAACCCGTCAACGAGGCCACGAGCAGGACGGCGAGGACGATGATCCAGAGGCGCAGACTGGCAATGGTTATGCGCATTGCCACCGCCTGTCGATACCGCTCATCCTGCTGGTCGCCATTTCTTTAAGGTCGTCCCCGCGGGATTTAATTCACCCTTTGCAGGCGTTCAACCAGTTTCTGGGCGAGGCTCTCGCCCGACTCCGACCAGAGTAGACGGCTGGAGATGCCGCAGTGTTGCTGCACGGCGTTGGTAAAAGCGACCAGCATCTGGACATTCTCTTTGACGCGTGAGACGGCCTCTTGGTCAAGATCGACCTCTTCGTACAGAAACGGGGTGTCGATGCCGAAATCGACGCGAATGTGGCCGTTTTGTTCATAGGCCCCGTCGTCAAATTCGGGGCCGAAGCCGATGACGGTGACCCGGCTGGGGACCTTTTTCCAGACCGGATCGAGGCCGCCGCCAACCTCGGGAGACCAGAGTTCCCAGATGAGGTCGAATTCGTAGGCGAAGTCGTCGTGCAGGAGTTCGGTGGCTGCCGCAACGGCAAGCTCGGGGATGGACTCTTCGAGTTCATTCTCAGAGTAAATGCGCTGATAGGCTGGCGACTCGGTGCGGGAGATGGGATAAGCGGTGGCGGCAGCAATCCGCGACGAGCCGCCAACCACGCCGAACTGGCGGATGACCGAAACGAGCGCCGAGGCCAGGCCGACGAGGCGGAAGTTGGGAAACCAAAGACTGAGGTAGAGCTGATCTGCCATTCGTACTAGTCTAGATGGTTTTGGAGATGCGGCGGATGCACCTGGGCTGCTTGATGTTGCTCGCGGATCGTCGCGCCACGGCGATTTCGCCGGAATTTTCAAACAATTTGGCGCGCTATGGCGTCGATTCATCCAGAAATAGGTCTCTCTGGAGGCGGAAACGATGGCAAAAGCGAAGGAGTTGTTGCGAAATCTGCTGGCTCTGGCGGGCGTGTTTGGGTTGGGGTATTGGCTGGCCGGAGCGAGGGCTGTGCATGCGTCGAGCGACGATGTGCAGTTTGAGCTGCAAGGGGTGAATGAGAGCAGTTCGCTGCTGGTCTACCAGCCGTCGACCAAGACGGTCTATGTCTACCGCGGAGCGATGGCCGGGAACTCGGCGCTGCAGTGCAATTTCATGTTCCAGATGACGAAACCCGGAGGGGTGATCCACCGAGAAAACTGCGCGGTGCAGACGCTGCAGTAGAGGTCGCTCGCAGCGTCGAGATGAGAAGATGGGGCTGTGACGATTGTTTAGACCGTTTTCACAATTGGTGTATCCGGTCGAGATAGACTCGGCGCGACTTTTCCGTCAGGAAAAGCCGCTTGTCACAGTCGCTCCGCTCGAACAGAGGATTTGTGAAAACGGTCTATCAGCCCGAGCTTGTCTACACCGGCCATCGTTTTGAAGCGAATAAGGCCGTCTTTGTCTCCGAAGATGGCCTGATCCTGAGTATCGAGGACCGCGCCGTCGCGGCGCCGGATGGCGCGAAGCTCATTAAGCTGCCGCACCGCGCGATGCTGCCGGGGATGGTCGATGTGCATTCGCACAGCTTTCAACGGACGATCCGTGGCTCGGTGGAGTCGCGCAAGAAGGCGGGGCCGGATTTCTGGTCGTGGCGCGATGCGATGTACCGCGCCGCAGGACGGTTCGATCCCGAAGAGCTGGTCACGATTGCGCGCATGGCGTTTCTTGAAATGGCGCTGGCGGGCATCACTACTGTGGGTGAATTTCATTACGTTCATCGCGATCGGGACGGCTCGGCGTACGCCAATCCGAACGAGATTGGATTGCAGATCGTGAGCGCGGCCAAGGACGTTGGTATTCGGATCGCGCTGTTGCGTGTGGCGTACGTTCGCGCTGGATACAGCAAACCACCCGACCCAGGGCAGCGACGGTTTATTGAGCCTGATTCGGGAGAATTTCTCAAGAACACAGACGCGCTGCGTTCGGAGCTTGCGAGTAGCGATGGGCAGGCCTGGGTGGGTGTTGCGCCGCACAGCATTCGCGCGGTGCCTCTGGAGTATCTGCGCGAGATCACCTTATGGGCGCGGGCCGAGAAGCTACCAGTACACATGCATGTCGCCGAGCAGCCGGCGGAGAACTCTGCCTGCATCGAGGAATACGGCTGCACGCCGTTTGCTTTCCTGGATCGCGAAAAGATTCTCGACGAGCACTTCACGGCGATCCACGGAATTCATCTCAGCAGCGAGGAGATCGCGGCGGTGGGGCGGACGAATGCAATTATCGGAGCTTGCCCGACGACTGAGCGAAATCTTGGCGATGGAATTTTGCCCGCAGATTCGCTGATGCGCGCTGGTATTCGCATTGCATTTGGCTCCGACAGTCTGACGCAGATCGATCCGCTCGAAAATGCGCGCGAGCTCGAATACAACCTGCGCCTCAAAAAACTCGAACGCGCGGTGCTGGATACGATTGACGATTCGGGCCTGCCGCAGCGGCTTTTCGATTGTGCAACTCGGCATGGCGCTGCGTCCGTCGGTGCACCTGGCGGCAGCATCGAGACAGGGAGCGTGGCGGATTTCTTCACAGTTGATTTGGATGACCTGTCGATTGCGGGGACTAATCGCGACGAGTTGCTGGCGAGCATTGTCTTCGGTCTATCGAAGACCGCGATCCGCGAAGTAGGGGTGAACGGAAGACTGGTAGTCGAGGCCGGTAAGCATCCGATGCAGGAAGCGATTGTCAGAGACTATAGCGCCCTCATGCAGAGAACGGAAGCGAGCGTATGAGTGATGTGGTCGAGTTGCTACGAAGCCTGGTCTCGATCTCGTCGGTTTCGCGGGAGTCGAATCGCGGCGTCATCGACTTTGCGCAAGGGGTGTTGACGGAAGCGGGGTGGAGTTTTCAAGAGCATGGCTATCGCGATCCGGCAGGCATTGAGAAGATCAATCTAGTGGCGTGCCCTGGCGAAGCGCCCCCAAATGGTGGAGCTTTCCATCTCGTGCTTGTCTGCCATACCGACACTGTTCCCTACAGCGGCGATTGGGCCGATGCTACGACTTTGATCGTGGATGGAGACAGTCTCAAGGGGTGCGGCGCTTGCGATGTGAAGGGGTATCTCGCTTGCATCCTGGCTGCGGCTACCCAAGTGGATTCGGCCAAGTTGAGCAAGCCGTTGGGTATCATCCTCACCGCAGATGAGGAGATAGGTTGCGTAGGTGCACGCTATCTGGTCGATAAAAGGATAGTAAGTGCCAAGTATGCAATTGTGGGCGAACCTACCTCGCTTCGGCCGGTCCGCGCAGGCAAAGGATATTGCCTTGCCGAGGTCACCGTAAGTGGCCGCGAGGCGCACAGCGCTTTTCCCGAGAACGGACGGTCGGCGATCTTCGATGCCGCGCGGCTGATCGTCGAGATCGAGAGGATCGCCGAGCAACTGAAGGAAATCCCGATGAATAGCTTTACGCCGCCGTGGACGACGATCAATATCGGAGAAGTCCATGGCGGCCTCGCGAAGAACATCGTTGCGCCATCGTGCCGTTTTCTGCTGGAGTGGCGTCCGGTTGCGGGGCAAGATCCGCACCTGGTAGCCGATCTCGTTCAAGGAGCGGTTGCGCGGCTCATCGCTGCGGACCCTTCTTTTTGCTGCGAGATGAAGGTGGTGCGCCTGCAGGAGGGATTCGCGCTTGATGAAAGCAGCGAATTACTGCATTCGGTCATGCGGGCAAGCGGGAAGGAGGCGGACTCGGTTGCCTTTGGCACCGAAGCGCCCTGGATGAACAAGCTGGGAGCTGAGGCGGTGGTCTTTGGACCGGGGTCGATGCTGTCGGCGCATAGTCCGCGGGAGTTTGTGCCGCATGGCGAGTTATCCCGCTGCGTTGAGATACTAACCGCTGTGATCCAAGACTTATGCCGTTAGCAGAGACCTATCGCTCGCGCCAGTGATCGAGGATGAAGCTGTCGGTCATGCCTGCGATGTAATCGGCGACGACGCGCGGCGCTCCGTCGCGATCGACCATAGACAGATGAGTATTCGGCAACAGCTCGGGGTTGCGCACCCAGTCGCGAAAAAGACCGCCGACTACTTCTTCCGCCTGACGGTGATTCTTTCGAATCTCTTCCGAGATATAGAGATGGTCATGCAGATAGTTCTTGGCCTGTTGGCGTTCCGCTTCCTTCTCGGGCGACAGCGCGGCGAGCCGTTCCGGATGTTGCCGCACGTCTTCCAGACTCTTAATGCCGGCTACAGCAGAGCGTCTGGCCGTCTCGCGAATCAGGTCGCCGGTGAGGCGATTCAACATTCTCGTGAGCGCCCCGGCGAGCAACAGCTTCGGAGCGGCATGGGGATGTCCCTGTTCCATGCGGGTATAGGAGCGGCCAAAGATGGCGACTTTTTCGCGCAGATCCTGCAGATCGAGAATGCCTGCTTCAAGTCCGTCATCGATGTCGGCGGTCAGGTAGGAGATCTCGTCGGCGAGATCGATGAGCTGCGCTTCGAGCGGAGGGCGTTGATCGAGGAAGTATTCGCTTAGCTCCGGGTGCTCCGCGGGCCGGTAGTCGCGCGAATGTTTGACGATGCCCTCTCTCACGCCGAGGGTGAGGTTGAGCCCGGGATGCGCAGCGTAGCGTTGCTCGAAGTGCTCGACGATGCGGAGGGCGTGCAGGTTGTGGTCGAAGCGCAGGCCGTGTTCGCGCATGGCTGCGTCGAGCGCCCGCTCGCCGGCGTGGCCGAACGGCGGATGGCCGATGTCGTGGACGAGCGCGAGGGTCTCGCTGAGATTTTCATTGAGGTGAAGCGCCTTCGCGACGGTGCGGGCGATTTGCGCGACCTCGAGGGTGTGGGTGAGGCGGCTGCGGAAGTGGTCGGACGAGCGATTGGAGAAGACCTGTGTTTTGCCCGCCATACGCCGGAACGAGCGGGCGTGGGTCACGCGTCCGCGATCGCGCTCAAAAGGACTGCGATAGGCGTGAACGTTTTCCGGATAAGTGCGAGCGGTTAGCGGGTCTTCACGGTCACGTCCGTGCACCGCGCAGGCGGAGAGATCCAACTGCTTCAGTTCGATCTCGTTGGCGACGCGGCTCACGCTTTTAGTCTAGCGCGACTAGCGGGTCACTCTGGCCGCGATATAGCCGTGGGGTTCGTCGATCGGCACAAAGATTTCGTTGGGATTGTTCTGGCCGAAAGGCGCGAGATCGATGAGCAGGCAATGCTTGTTCGGCATGGTCAGCGTGATGTCGGATATAGCTGGAACCTGTGCCAACGCGGCCTCCGCCATGGCGAAGAGAGTGTGCTGGACAGAAAGGCTTTTATGGTTGGCAAAAGTGGCAAGGAGCGATGCGCGAATCTCGCTGCGTAGCCGGGCGAAGGGGAGATTGGCGGTGTTGTAAGTCCAGCTCGCGGTGACATCGGTGCCCAAGAGCCGGTCGCTAGTCTCACGCAGGGTGGTTAATGGGTCTTTGATGTAGCCTTCGAAGCCAGAGTCGGCGGTTTTCAGAATGATGAGGCCGCTGAGTCCCGAAGCCACACTAACTCCCCCATTTCGCGATCCGGTCATCGATGTGGTTTGCAACTCGACACTGCGTTGCTGAAAGCCGGTGGCATGAGATTTGCCGTTAACTTCGAGGTGCTCCCACAGCTTCTCCTGGATGTCGACGGCGACCGTCTCCGCGTGGGCATAGGTCGTCAGAAAGTGAGTTATCAGATCTTTCGCGAAGTCTTCAATGCACGCCGCGCTGGAGCGGCGAGCGATTGAGTAGACCGTGTTCTTCATTGTGTCCGTCGGCAGGATGTCGCTGTTGCTGCCGGTGCGGAAGGCGTCGCCAAAGTCGCCCTGAATGAAGACGTTGACGTTCCACTCGCGGACGGTGTGCGCACCGTCCTGGCGAGTTACCTTGACGACGCGGACCCTGGATTTCCCGTATCTGTTCTCAACAAGCAGCGCCATTGGTTCACGATCCTCGATAGGTGGTGTAGCCGTGCGGGCTCAGGAGCAAAGGCCAGTGGTAGTTCGCACTTCCAGAAATTACCGAGAAGCAGATGACAATCTCAGGGTACAAGCTGGAATCTTGGTATGCGGCGGTATTGAAGGTCAGGCGGTAGTTTCCCGGGCTGACATCGTTGGGCGGAAGAATCTCGTCGCATCTCCCATCGAGGGTTGTGTAGCGCGAGGCTATCTCGACCCATGCCCCGAATTCAAAGCGCTCGAGCCGGACAGGAACGTTAAAGGCGGGTTTGCCTTGCGCCAAATCTAGGACGTGGGTGGAGATTCCGCTCATGGTGCCAGCCACTTTCTTATTCTGAGGTGCGTGATCTGTCGTTGCTGTTCGGCCGCTTCCTGGAGTTCCACTTCAGTGGTGTTGTTAAGGCGGCGATCGAGAATGGCAAGCAATTCTTCCGCCGACCGGCCGCTGGCGCAAACGATGAAAATGAATCCGTGACGGGCTTCGTATTTGCGGTTCTTTCTGGAGATGGCGTCAAGCACGGACTCGGCGGCGCTGCGGGCTTTGGACTGCTCTTCCGTTGACCAGGCGGAAAACTGGTGAGAGGCGTTGGCTGCCGATTCGCCAATGCACGGGTGACAGGCGAAGGCTTCGAGCCAGTCGCCCTCCGCGAGCGACCACCAGATATCGTCAGCCTTTGCCAACAACGAATTCATGTCAGAGTAAGGTCGTTCATGAGTGACGGCGGTGGCAAAGGCATTGGAACCGCAGCAGGAGAGAACCGGCGCGAGGGCTTCGGCCTCGGGTAGCTGATTCCAGTCGGCGAGTGTGCTCACGGTGTTTCCTCGTCGTTGGCGAGACGGGCGAGCGTTTCTGCGAGAACCAGCGCTCCGGTAGCGATTTCTTCGGGCGAGGAGTATTCGTCGGGCCTATGGCTGTAGCCGTTGCGGCAGGGGATGAAGATCATCGCTATAGGCGCGATGCGGGAGATGAAGAGCGAGTCGTGATAAGCACGGCTGACCATCATGCGGAATGAGATGCCATGGGCGCGGCAGACTTCGCTCACGGTATCAACGATCTTTGGGTTGGATTGTGCGGGAGCATCGGCGTTGACTTGTTCGGTTTCGATCCTCACGCCGCGGCAAGCGGCGATTTCCGCGCAAGCCTGCAAGATGGCGTCGAGCACGGCGTCGCGGCGAGGGCCATCGGTGTCGCGGAGATCGAGCGTCAACTTCACGCGGCTGGGAATACTGTTGACCGCTCCGGGAAAGACGTCGCATTTGCCGATGGTGGCGACGGTATTGATGCCGCCGGTCTTGCAGGTGAGGGATTCGACGGCAAGCGCCAGTTCGGCGGCCGCCGTGAAGGCGTCTTTTCGGTCGGGCATGAGCACGGTTCCAGCGTGGCCGCCTTCGCCTTCGATGGAGACATTTAGCGCGGCAGGCGCGGCGATGCTTTGAACGATGCCGATCGACAGACTTTCACGCTCGAGGACCGGGCCCTGCTCGATGTGAAGTTCGACGAAGTGGGCGTAGTAGCCGTGGGGCAAGGTCACATCTTCGAGCGAGCCGGAAAAGCCTGCTTCGGTGCGTAACTCATCGAGAGATCGATTGTCAGCATCGCGAAGCTTGTTGGCGGCTGCGGCGCTGAGGGTTTCGGAAAGCATTCGGCTTCCGAGGCAGCCGATGCCGAAGCGGGTTGGCTCCTCGGCGGTGAAGAGGAGTATTTCTATCGAGCGCTTTGGTTGGAAACCGGCGCGTTGGAGAGAGCGGACTGCTTCCAGCGCTCCCAGCACGCCTACAACTCCGTCGTATTTACCTGCGTTGGGGATTGCGTCGATGTGGGAGCCGGTGCCCACGGCGGCCAATTTAGGGTCGGCGCCAATCCAGCGTGCGAAGGTGTTGCCGACTGCGTCGGATCGCACCTGTAGTCCGGCTTGTTCGAATAGCCCGTTCACATAGGCGCGCGCCTGCCGGTCGGCGGGCGAAAAGACAACCCGTGTCACCACCGGCGCCGGCTCGGAGGAGTAACCGGCGAGGGCATCGATTTCGTTTTGTAACAGCTGTTGATCTATTTGCAAATTCATGTTCAACCGGGGGTTAGTCCAGTGGGTTGCGGTTCCAATCTTTGTAGATCAAGTACTTTGCGGGGTGCTTGCCGAGCGCCCCGAACCATTGCGGGCAGTAGGGCGCCATCCAGATGAAATCTCCTGCCGTCACCGGATACCAGCTGTCGGCGAGTCGGTAGATGCCACCGCCACTCAACACGAGCAGGCCGTGTTCCATGACGTGCATCTCGACCATGGCAAGCGCGGCTCCGGGCTGATATTCCATCGTGTTGACGGCGAAGTCGTAGTCCATGGAGTCGGGTAGCAGGGAGCGCACCTGCAAGTCAGGATCGCCCATCAGAGGTCGCGACGGAACCTCTTTCTCATTGCCGAAGACCGCGGTTGGCGGGGGTTGATTTTCGACGGCGATCAAGTGCTTCTCGATGACTTCGAGCCTCGACTCACTGGTGGCCTGAACGCTGTGATCGCTGCCTTGCGGCAGGTAGGCGAAGCCATCGGCGCCGAACGTGTGCTCGCTCCCAGAGGTTGTCACAGTTACTGTTCCATTTAGGACGTAGATGAATCTCTGGGCTGAAGTTGGGCCGAGTTTTCCGCCGCTTTCTATCTCTGCCATGTATTGGGTGAAGCGCGCGCCGATCGCGGGCGACGTGTGGACGACTGCCATAGCGCGGTCCATGCCGGGCAGGCCGATGCGGACGAAGGTGTCAGGTGTCTGCAGGAGGTGGGTGGATGTCGATACGCTGCGAGTAGCCCCGAGTTGTTGCACGGATAGCCTTTCTTGCGATTAGAGCGCGGCTGAAGGTTTGCGAGAGAGTAGAGTCGCGGGGTCCAGGTGTTTGAGAAAGTATAAGGCAGCGTCGAGCGCCGCCTGGACATCTTCGAGCAGGACAGCCTCGTCGGGGTGGTGGCTGAGGCCTCCGGGACTGCGCAGGAAGAGCATCGCCGCTGGGACCTTTTTCGCGAGGACCATGGCATCGTGTCCGGCGCCGCTTGCCATTCGATGCGGATGACAGCCAGTGGCCATAGCGGCTGCTTCAAGCGCGCTGGCGAGGTTGGAATCCATAGGGATCGCCGCTGCGTTGAATTGCTGAAGGGTGTCGACAGTAAGATTCCGCGATGCCGCGATTTGGACGGCCTCTTCCAACAATTTATTGAGAGCCGCATGCCTGGTTGGGTCGGATGGGTGGCGGATATCAAGGCTTACGCGGACATCGCCGGGTATGACGTTCGTCGCGCCGGGAAGTGCCTCGATGCGACCTACGGTGGCGACCAGTCCGGGAGTGGTTTGCGCGTGGCGCTCGACGGCGGCGATCCATTCGGCGGCTCCGGCGAGCGCATCGCGGCGCAGGTGCATTGGGCTGGTTCCGGCGTGGTTGGCTTTGCCGTGAAAGGTGAGTTCGTAGCGGCTTTGCCCGGCGATGGCCTCAACGACTCCGAGGCTGAGATTCAAGTCTTCGAGCACCGGACCCTGCTCGATGTGGAACTCGACGAACGCGAAGGTGTTCGGATGAAGAACCGCGTTCGGCATCTGCTCGGGGTTGAGGCCGAAGGCTTCGATCGCCGCGGTCAGCGTGGCTCCGTGTTTGTCGGTTTGCTGAAGGAGATCGTCGCCGATGTCGCCGATGAGCGCGCGGCTTCCAATGAATGGCACGGCGAAGCGAACGCCCTCTTCTTCTGAGAAGGCTACGACCTCGATGTCAAAGGGCAAGGTCTCGGTCATGTTCTCGGCCAGATTCTCAATCAGGGCGAGCGCGATGACGACGCCGAGGACTCCGTCGTAGGCTCCGGCATTGGGCACGGTATCGATGTGGGAGCCGATGAGCAGACGTGGCGCGTGCGGTCGCCGGCAGGAATGGAGTCCGCGCAGATTTCCGGCTGCATCGACGTGCGAGGGCATGCCCAGGCGGTGCATCCAGATGCGGAGGAATGTATGCACATCGTGAAATGGCGGAGAAAGATAGGTGCGCGTGAGGTTGCCGGGCGTCTCGGTAAACTGGGCGATTGCGCCGCAGGCGTCGATTACCTTGCGGGCGACTGTTTGGGACTGCGTTTGGGAGGTGGTGGTAAGACTCAAGGGCGCAGCTCCATACCGAGAGGCTTGCCGAGGAAGACGCCGTCGGAAAAGATCTCACTTCCGCGCAGGAAGGTTTTCTTCACCACGCCCCATAGATGTTCGCCGAGGTAGGGCGAGACTGGATGTCGATAATGCAGGCGGTCGGCGGTCAGAGTGAAGCTCGCTTCGGGGTCGAAGATGACGAGGTCGGCGTCGTGACCGGCGGCGATGCTTCCCTTGCGACTGTTCAGCCCGCCAAGTTTGGCCGGTTGCTCGGCCATCCAGCGGGCGATCCATGTCAATGGCAGGTGGCGTTCGCGGAGGCTGGTCCACATCACGGGCAGGCTGACTGATAGGTTGGCGATGCCTCCCCAGGCCTGCTGGAAGTTACCGGTGTCGAGCCGCTTCATTTCGGGTGGGCAGGGAGAGTGGTCGCTGGCGACCAGATCGATGACACCGGTCAGCAGGCCTTCCCAGAGGCAGTGCTGGTTGATTTTGCCGCGAATGGGCGGGGCACACTTGAAGAGCGTAGCTCCGTCGGGAATCTGTTCGGCGGCGAGATGCAGGTAGTGAGGAGAGGTCTCGACGGTGATGGGCAACCCCTCGGCGCGGGCGTTGCCAAGCAGCGCCAACGCGTCGGCAGACGAGAGATGAACGATGTGGACACGACATTTGAATTCGCGGCAGAGGTCGATCATCAATCTAACCGCGGCCAGCTCGGCTTCGTCGGGGCGGGAGGCGAGGTAGGTTGAATACTTCGTCCAGTCTGCCTCTATGAGCGAGGCCGCAGCCACTTCGAGCGGTGCGGCTAACTCCGCGTGGACAAGCAGTGGAAGTCCGCTGTGCGCAATATGGGGGAGTGCGGCGCGGAGTTGGGCTTCGTTGACCATGGTGAAGCCTTCGATGCCGGGATGGACAAGGAAGCATTTGAATCCGCAGACCCCGGCGGCGGCCAGCGCCGAGATGTGTTCCTGATTATCGGCGACGACACCTCCCCACGCAGCCCAGTCGACGTGGCATTTGCCTTGGGCCGCGGCGCGCTTTTGTTCGAGTGCGGCGACGGTAGTGGTCTCAGGCAGGCAGTTGAGCGGCATGTCAACGAGAGTGGTATAGCCGCCGGCGGCGGCGGCACGCGTTGCGGTCTCGAAGCCTTCCCAATCTGCGCGTCCCGGTTCGTTGATGTGGACGTGGGTGTTGACGAGGCCGGGCAGGATGCAATCGTCTCCGCAGTCGCTCACCCAATAGCCATGTGGAATGCTTCGGCCGTGGCTGACGGATGTTATACGCCCATCATCTACCAGTACCGTAGCGGGACCGATGCCTTCGGGAAGAACGACTCGGGTTGAAAGAAATGCTTGGCGAACCATGCGCAATTCCTTACTCTGAAGACAGACGGCAGCGGGTCTAAGAAAACCGAGACTCTCCTATTTGTTCTATGCCTAATTGAGTCGCAAGGAAAGGCAATCTATCGGATGGCGGCAGACCACTCGTTCATGGAAATGGCGATCGACCTGGCGATGAAGAACGTCCAGACCGGCGGGGGCGGCCCGTTTGGCGCGGTTGTCGTCAAGGATGGCGCAGTTATCGCGGCGGCTGCCAACTGTGTGACGACGACCAACGATCCGACGGCGCACGCCGAGGTGGTAGCCATCCGCAAGGCTTGCGCGGTTCTGGGCAGCTTCCAACTCGACGGGTGCGAGATCTACACCAGCTGCGAGCCTTGCCCGATGTGCCTGGGAGCGATCTACTGGGCGCGGCCGGCGGCGGTCTATTATGCGAACACCCGGGCGCATGCCGCCGAGGCTGGATTCGACGACGCGTTTATCTATGACGAGATTCCACTGGCGCCGGAAGAGCGCACGCTCAAGATGATTCAGTTACGGCTGCCGACCGCGCGCGAGCACTTCGACGCCTGGGTCGCGAGCCAGCTTCAAGTAAAGTATTAGCTAAGCCGACCACGTTACCCAGTGACATAGTGCGAAAGCCGTGCCAAGAGGAGAGACGAAGACTCTGATGGGCCAATCTATATCCGTAGAAAAGGGACCTGTCGATGTCGCGCCGCCGCACACCGAAGACTCGCCCTCGTATGGGCTGAGGCAGCATAGCCTTTCGCCGCTGGAGACATTGGCGCAGTCGGTTTCGACGATGGCGCCGACGACCTCGCCGACGATGACGATTCCGCTGGCCTTCGCTCTGGCGGGGAACGGGACGTGGCTCTCCTATATATTCGCGATCGGCGGGGTGCTCTTGGTCGCGCTGTGCATTGCACGGTTCGCGCGTGATTCCTCGTCGCCGGGTTCGTTGTATTCCTACGCGGCCGCGGCTTTTCGGAGCAAGAAGGGGGAGCCGCGTTCGACGTGGTGGGGACTGGTCTCAGCCTGGGCGTTGCTGTTGGCGTATATCGTGACCGGCGGATCAGTGGTGGGCGGCTTCATCAACTATTCGAATGTGCTGTTGCTGGCCAATACCGGCCATCACGCTTCGCCAACGCTGCTGGCCGCCATCGCAATCGTGGGCGCGACGGCCATCGCCTATCGTGATGTGAAGATCTCGGCCCAGTCGATGTTATGGATCGAGGCGATCTCGGTGTCGATGATTGTCATCGTCGTCGGGCTGATCTTATGGCACCATGGCCTGCATCTGGATCCGGACCAGTTGACGTTGAAGGGTGTGACGCCAGCGAGTGTGCGTCTTGGAATGGTGCTGGCGCTCTTCAGCTTCGTGGGCTTTGAGAGCGCGACCAGCCTGGGCTCGGAGGCGCGCGAGCCGCTGCGGACGATCCCCCGCGCGGTGATTCAGAGCGCGATCTTGACCGGAGGATTTCTTCTGGTCTGCACCTACGCGGAAGTGATGGGCTTTCACGGTTCGCCAGTGAGCTTTGGCGACAGTCCCGCTCCCCTGCGCTATCTGGCCGCGCAAGTTGGGGTGAGGTTTCTAGGCCCGCTGATCGATGTTGGGGCGGTGGTGAGCATGTTTGCCTGTGTGCTTGCCTGCATCACCGCGGCGGCGCGAGTGCTGATGCTGATGGCCCATCACGGACTCGCCCACAAGTGGTTGGCCCATACGCATAAACGGAACGCGACGCCAGGCGGAGCGGTGCTGGTGGTCGGTCTTCTGATGTTGCTGCCAACCGCCGTGCTGACCATGCGCGGGGTGAGCGGTTCGGATATTTATGGCTGGATGGGTTCGCTCGCGACCTATGGATTCATCACGGTTTACGGGCAGGTGACGTTTGCGTTGCCATTCTATCTGAAGGTGAAGCAGCGCCTCACCGCGCCTTTGCTGCTGCTTTCGATCGCGGCGACTCTGGCTATGGTGCTGGTGCTGGTGGGGACGCTGTATCCGGTACCGGCCGCGCCTTATAGCTGGCTGCCCTACTTGTATCTTGCCTATCTGATCGCTGGACTGGTTTGGTTTGCGGCTTCGCGGCGGATCGAGGCGGCGAGACTCTCGCGGTAGCGCTACTCCTCGCCAATGTCTTCATGCCAGACGGCTGGGTTTTCGCGGATGTAACCTGCCATCATGACAGCGCATTCCTGGTCATCAAGGTCGATGACATAGAGGCCGGCGGCGCGCAGCCAGTCGAGGCCTCCAGCGAAGTTCCGGCTTTCGCCGACGATCAGGGTGCCGATGTTGAACTGGCGGACAAGTCCGCTGCAGTACCAGCAGGGAGCAAGCGTGGTCACCATGATCGTCTCGCGATAAGAGCGCTGGCGACCGGCCTTGCGGAAGGCATCGGTCTCGCCGTGCGCGGAGGGGTCGCCTTGCTGGACGCGGCGATTGTGACCGGCGCCGAGCAGGCGTCCATCGGCGTGAAACAAGGCGGCGCCGATGGGGATGCCGCCTTCGGCGAGGCCGATGCGCGCCTCATTAACGGCGACGGCGAGCATCTGACGAGGGGTCAGAGGCAGAGGTATAGCGGGTGCTTCGGTTGAAATGGCGCTACTCCAGGGTCTTGTTGCTGGCGCTAGGACTTCTTTCCGTGGTTGTGATGCTTGTGACTTTGGAGGGCCAGGTCTTCGGCCGCGTCTTCGTTGACGTCCTCGAGTTCCTTTAACAGGGCCTCGTCGGAGAGGTCGAGGGGTTTGGAGTTCTCCCAGTCGTGGCGGATGACCTCATCTATGCGGCTGGTGACGTGTTCGTCCTTGACCTCGATGGCCAGCTCGCGGCGGGTATCGAAGCTGCCGGGAGCAAGATTGATGGAGCCGACGATGGTACGGTTTCCGTCGGCGAGCAGAAGCTTGGCATGCAGCTTGACATGCTTGAGCTTGTTGACCTTGACGCCAACGTCCTGGAGTATGCGGAGTCCGCTGACGCCCTCGCTCAGCTTGGCTTTCTTCAATTTATGCGGCGGGCGGGCCATGACGTGGACCTGCACTCCGCGGTGGGCGGCGCGGACCAGGTGTTCGATCATGACCGGATCCTGGTAGCGCTCATTCTGCAGAAACAGGGAATGTTTGGCCTCGTCGATGAGCTGACCGAGGCGCTGGCGGCCGTTGCCGATGCACCAGATCAGGTGCGAGTGATCTCCGGGCGTGAAGTCGGTCCGGTGCCAATCGGCTTCAAAACACTCGATGATCTCGTCAACTTCGTGTCTGTGGGCGGTGACGACGGCATAGTCTCGGGTGACTGTGAGGTTCTTGGTCTCCCAGTTCAACGATTTGACGAAGGCTGTCGTATCGTCGATCACCATCGATTTCTCGTGGGTGAGATCGAATTTCGGATTGCTGTCGAGAACCTCGACTCCAGCCTCGGTCAGGATTTTTCTGGTCTCCTCGTTCTCCTGTTCGCCACTGCGCCTAGCAGGATTGAGCATGATCCGCACCTGGATCTTGCGGCGATGAGCGTCGACGACCGCCTGGATGAGGCTGGGATCGGAAAACAGGAACATCTTGATCCGCAGCGACTTGGTAGCGGCGTTGATGGCGTTGACTATTGGCTTTCCAGTGTCATCGGGCAGGACGATTACGGAGCGGGACATGCTGATTTCCTTCAAAAAGTGCGGCTTGTCTGGTTGTACAGCCTCTGTGTCGCCCTGACAAGAGATCCGTCTTTAGCAAAGTCCGTCTTTAGCAAAGCAACGCCATCCAGGGACGAGCATGTAGTCGGGTCGAGGGGACTTTTCGACGAGAGCGTCGAGAGCAACAAATCACCCGTCTCCCGATCATCTGCATGATAATTGGTAGCGAAAGTGTGTGCCGCGGGATGGCGTGCGCGAAGAGCAAGCTTGCCGATAATTTCCAAATCCGCGCCAAACTCCTTTTCATCACGACTAGCTTCGCCGAGGGTGATCTTCCTGACGGCGCTGGTGGTGCGTCTGGTTTACATCACCATCGCGCATAGCTACCGGTTTCATCCACTCATGGATCATTTTGAGTTTGGCTGGGAGGCGGGCCGTGTGGGCCGGTCACTCGCCTTGGGTCGCGGCTTTGCCGATCCTTTTGTGCCTTCGGGGACGGGGCCGACGGCGTGGCTGCCTCCGTTGTATCCGATGATTATTGGCGCGGTCTTTCGCGTCTTTGGGATTTATACGCCGCTCTCGGGATGGGTGCTGCTGGCGATCAACAGCCTGTTTAGCGCGGCGATCGTCCCGGCGATCTATGAGATCGCGGAGCGCTGTTTTGGGACGGGTCAGGAAAATTCCCAGCGAGGGCGCCTAATCGCGCTTTGGTCGGCGTGGATATGGGCGCTTTATCCGGCGACGATGCAGTATTCGGTCCGCTGGATATGGGAGACTTCGCTGACCACGTTTCTGGTCGCGTGGGTACTGGTGGTGACGTTGCGGTTGCGCGGGACCGCGGAGATTGAGCGCCGGACAGCGGGTGGCGGGTCGAGGTTGTGGATTTGCTTCGGCCTACTTTGGGGACTGATCGGCCTTTCCAATGCGACTCCGCTGCTGTTGCTCCCGGTCTGCGTCGTCTGGGTGATTGCCGGAGTGTGCGAGCGCCGGAGATCGCTGGGAGGCGCGGTGCTGGCGGGGTTGGTCTTCGTGGCTTGCCTCGCTCCCTGGATGTTGCGCAACTGGCGGGTATTCCATGCCTTCGTTCCCATCCGTAGCAATTTTGGCGCGGAGTTGTGGGTGCACAATGGGCCGGAGGACAACGGATTTCCCCGCGGTATTGTGGTTTTCTCCCAGCCCGAACTCCGGAGCTATGCCAGCATGGGCGAGGTCGCTTATGTGCGCGAGCGCGGCGAGTGGGCCAAGGAGTACATCCGCAGCGATCCCGGGCGATTTCTCCGACTCACACTGGAGCGGGTTGATTGGTTCTGGATGAATCTGCCCCATCCGCTGGAAGACCACCTATTTACCGAGGCGGTGCGCGAAGCGACCTTTGGATTCCTGAGCGTGAGCGGCTGGCTGGGGCTGATTCTGGCGATTCGGCGGGGAATACCGGGTGGGTGGCTCTTCGCGGCTGCATTTGTGCTGGTCCCGATTACATATTATTTTGTGACCGTTGGGGCGCGTTTTCGACATCCGCTAGAGCCGTTATTGGTGATGCTGAGCGTGTATCTTTTCACCTCAGCGAAGCGGTCTTTTGCGGTCTTCACCCGGAAGTGAACGAAGGCAAATCATTCGCGCCTGACCACCTCGCCTTTGTTGCGTTTCCGGTTGCGAGTATTCTGGTGATCGAAGATTTATGCTCGACGACCCGTTTTCCTCCCTGATAGGCGAAGCGCTGCCGCTGATGCAGCGCGAATTTGACTCTCTGCCACCAGTCTCGAGCAGCGGTGGCTGGCCGGACGATCCTGCGGCAATGTCCGGAGTGCTGGCCGAAGTCGCTTCGCGGATGGCCAACAACTATCCGTATTTTCATCCGCTCTATGCGGGGCAGATGATGAAGCCTCCGCACCCGATCGCGCGCGCGGCATATGCAATGGCGATGGGGATCAACCCAAACAATCATTCGCTGGACGGCGGGCGCGCGAGTTCACGATTTGAGGTTGAGGCGGTCGCCGAGATCGCCGCTATGTTCGGGTGGGAACGCCATCTGGGCCACCTGACCGGCGGCGGCACGGTGGCCAATCTCGAGGCGCTGTGGGTCGCCGGTCAGTTGCATCCGGGAAAGAGAATCGTGGCCTCGACGCAGGCGCACTATACGCATAGCCGGATCAGCGGGGTGTTGGGGCTGCGGTTTTCCTCGATTGCTGTCAACCGGCGTGGACGGATGAACCTGGAGCGGTTGGAAGACGAATTGCGCCGGGGGGATGTGGGGACGGTCGTGGCGACGCTGGGCACAACCGCGATCGGCTCGGTCGATCCGCTGGAGCGGATTGTGGCTTTGCGCGAGAAGTATGGATTTCGCCTGCATGTTGACGCCGCGTATGGGGGATATTTCAAGCTGGTTCCGGGTATATCCGCCGATGCTGTGAGGGCATTTGGCGCGATCGGAGAGGCGGATTCGATCGTCATCGATCCGCACAAGCATGGTTTGCAGCCTTATGGGTGCGGCTGCGTGATCTTTCACGATCCGGCGGTTGGCAGTTTCTACAAGCACGACTCTCCCTACACGTATTTTTCGTCGGCGGACCTGCATCTGGGCGAAATCACGCTGGAGTGTTCCCGGGCCGGCGCGGCCGCAGTGGCGCTGTGGGCGACACAACGGCTGCTGCCACTGGTTCCCGACGGGGAGTTTGCGCGCGGCCTGGGACGGTGCCGCGAGGCCGCGCTGCGAATGTACGCGCGCATCGAGCGGGATGGACGGTTTGTCACGGCATTTCAACCTGAGTTGGATATTCTCGTGTGGGGCGTGAAGGCAGAGTCGGTCGGCGAAGCGTCGCGTCTGGCTCAGGCGATCTTCGAAGATGCGGCAAAACGGGACCTCCATTTGGCGCTGGTGCAGCTCCCGGTCGGGCTTTTCCCCGATGATGCGTGGCCGGACGTGGCATCGGCGTTGACGGTGACCTGTTTGCGCTCGGTGCTAATGAAGCCCGAACATCTGGATTGGGTTGACCGGATTTGGGAGATTCTTGGGGTGGCGGTGGACAGTCAACAACAAAGACTTGAGGGCGTTCCGGAAAAGAGCACGATGTAGGGCTTAGGGTTAGGGTTTAGTCTGTCGCGACACCGACGAAGGCGGAGACGTTGGGCATGGACTTTGAAAGGCTTACTCTACTCAGCGACTCGCTTCGTGTAGAGGTGATTCCCGAACTGGGCGCCAAGCTCTCTTCCCTATGGCTGCGCGGCGCGGAGGAAGAGTTGCTGCAAGCGCCGCTCAAGCCTTACGAAGTCCGCACCCGCACTATGACGTTTGACGAAGGCGATGCGAGCGGGATCGACGAGTGTATCCCCACCGTATCCGGCTGTGAGATTGGGGCAACGATCTTTCCCGACCACGGGGATTTTTGGCGCGTACCATTTCGCCACCGTCGTGACGGCGAAGAGTTGGTCCTGGATGCCAATGGTTTCAGCCTACCGCTGCATTTTGAGAAGCGGCTGTCGCTGCGCGGAAACCGGCTGGCCATGGCCTATGTTCTGCGCAATACCGGGCATGTCCCGGTCCAGTTTCTCTGGTCGGCGCACCCTGGGTTTGCGGTCGAGGCCGGCGACAGAATTGTGCTGCCGGAGACCATCCCTGAAGTCACCGTCTGGTACAGCGCCGGGTTGCGTCTTGGCGTTCCGGGCAGGGCGCATTCCTGGCCACAGACGAGAGACGAGCACGGCGAAACGATCGACTTGAGCCTCGTCGGCGGCCCGGAGGATGGAGTCGGCGATAAACTTTTCGCCCCCGCGCCGCCGGAGGGTTGGGTGGCAATCTACCGCCGCCGTCTGCACCGCCGGATTGAGATACATTTCGATCCCAAGCAAAATCCATATGTGGGACTGTGGCTGGCTTATGGCGGCTGGCCGGACGGGCAGGCCAAGCGACAGCACTGCGTCGCCCTCGAGCCGTGTACCGCCCCTGCCGACTCGCTCGCGACTGCCGTGGAACGGGGACGGGCCCAAACTCTGGCTCCCGAGTCGAGTTGGAACTGGAAGATTGAGGTCCAAATCGTTTCCGCATAGACTGAAGCGCTTTTAGTTTGTATAAGAGTTGCATGCTCGATGTAACCGCTACCAAGGAGAACCATACCCAGCGTTTCGGGGCCCCGCCGCTGGTGTATGCCGCGCCGGGCCGGGTGAACCTGATCGGGGAGCATACCGATTACTCCGAAGGGTTTGTGATGCCGGCGGCGATCGATTTTGCCACTCTGGCAGCAATCAGCTCGCGCGATGACCAGCAAATCGCTATCTTTTCAGAGAATTTTGGCGAGGAATCGGTCTTCGATCTCGATTATCTCCCCCATCATCCCCGCCACCACTGGAGCGACTATCCGATTGGAGTGTTGACTATTTTGCGGCAGGCGGGGGTGAAAGCGGCCGGCTTCAATCTGTCGCTGAACGGGGATGTTCCGCTGGGCTCGGGGCTGAGTTCCTCGGCGTCAGTCGAAGTTGCGACCGCTCTTGCCATTTTGGGGGTCAACGGGCAGGAACCACGATTCTCGCCTCCTGAAGTGGCCCGGCTTTGCCAGCGCGCGGAAAATCAGTTTGTTGGCACCCAGAGCGGCATCATGGACCAGTTTGTCTCCTGCTGCGGCGCGGAGGGTCATGCGTTGCTGCTGGACTGCCGGAATCTTTCGTACCGTCTGGCGCCGATTCCGCCGAGCCTGAGCCTGGTGATTTGCAACTCCATGGTGAAACATTCGCATGCCGGCGGGGAATACAACACTCGCCGCGCCGAGATCGAGGCGGGTACGCAGATCATTCGCATGCACCGCCCCGAAGTCTGTTTTCTGCGTGATGTGACGGTCGCCGATCTGGACCGCTGGGGCGACGAGATGCTCCCTAATGTGCTGAAACGCTGCCGCCATGTTGTCACCGAAAACGTGCGTACCGTGGCGGCGGCCGACGCCCTGGAACGGGGCGACTTGAAAACCCTGGGCCGACTGATGGCGGAATCGCACGCCAGCTACCGGGACGATTTCGAGGCCAGCTGCAAGGAGGCTGACATCCTGGTGGATCTGGCCTCGCACGAGCCGGCTTGTGTCGGTGCGAGGCTGACCGGCGGGGGTTTTGGGGGCTGCACGGTGAACCTCGTCCAAGCCAGCGAGGCTGAGGGCTTCGGCATGAGGCTTCTGAAGGGATATCTCGCCGCCACCGGCATCGCGGCAGAGCTGTATCACTGCCACGCTGCGGCGGGCGCGCACCAGATCTAAGGCCTCTTAACACCAATGGGCAGACGTGATAATACGAGGGTGGCGATTGTGACCATTCCGCAGCTTTGACACAGGCGCAACCGGTGATTAGCATTCTGCTCGATAATCAAAATCCTATTCGGGCTAAATAGGTCAATATGCGCGCAGTTATGGACTACTTTGGTACTTGTGCCAGGAATTCTCTCTTCTCATCTCAACCCCTCAACAAAAACGTTCTCAGTCGATTGCCTCGGTTCCACCGCCCGAAGTCCACATTCAGGCGAGCGACAGTAGGCTCGACGCTGGTGGCTTTGCTTTGCGCAAGCGTCGTATCGCGCGCTGCCAACACGACCTCTACTACCCTCTCCGTGGCAAGCGGCGGAATTGACGCGACATCGGTTGCGGTTGGCGCGACGATAACCCTGACCGCGACCGTGGTCTCAAATGGAGCGGCGGTCCATCCCGGCACTGTGCGCTTCTGCGATCTGACGGCGAGCGAGACGTGCAGCGAAGTCTCCATGCTAGGCACCGCACAACTCACCTCCGATGGAACGGCCCGTCTTGGACTGCGTTTGGGAGTCGGGACGCACTCGCTGGAGGCGGTCTTTGTAGGCACTAATGGATATTCAGAGAGTCAATCAGAAGCACATGGGTTGACGGTGACAGGGCTTTATCCTTCCGCTACTTCGTTTAGCGCCGCTGCCGGAAGCTCAGCAGGCTCCTACGATATGACCGCGACGGTGTTTGGACTCGGACCGGCTTCTGCGGCGTTTCCTACCGGCACGATCAGTTTTCAGAACGCCAGCCAGGCGAACAAGCTGCTGGCATCGGTTTCGCTCGCCACGGGATCCACGACAAGAGTATTTGACGTGGCGAATGTCTGGTCGGGAACCACACAGCTCCTGACGACCAACACGGCGGAGGGCGACTTTAACCGCGACGGTAAGCCAGATCTGGCTGTCTCCAATAGCACTGACAGTACGGTTGCAGTTTTCCTGGGCAATGGAGACGGGACGTTCGCAACGCCGGTTAGTTACGCGCTGGGCAATGACCCTACGTTTGTGGCGGTTGGGGACGTGAACAATGACGGGAAACTTGACCTCGTCGTGACGAACAACTCGGACAATACCGTTTCTGTGTTGCTCGGCAACGGAGACGGTACGTTTCAAAAGCAGCAAACCTTTACGACCGATAAGCAACCTGTGGCGGTTAGTCTTGGAGATCTGAACGGGGATGGAAACCTCGATCTTGTATTAGGAGTGCAGGTTGGAGCTCTTTCTGTGATGCTCGGAAATGGAGACGGCACCTTTCAAGCCTTCCATTCTTACCAGATCACCGACGTACTATCTAATCCCGTTTCCCCGAGCGGGGTGATCGCCGGCGATTTCAATGGAGATGGAAAGCTGGACGTAGCCGCCTCCACAGAGGGGGGATACAGCGGTACCAATAACGTAGCGGTGATGCTCGGGAACGGGGACGGTACCCTCCAAGCTCCAAGTTATTATTCCTCCATGGACGCTCCTTCGAACTCGATCGGCATGGGTGATTTCAACGGGGACGGCAAAGTCGATCTAGCGATCACGAATATTAGCGGATGTTGCGAGAGCTCCGTCAGCGTGATGCTGGGCAACGGAGACGGAACGTTTCAGCAGCAGGTCTTTTATGATCTGCCCGGCGGCATCGGCTTGCAATCGATTCAGGTTGCAGATTTCGATGGCGACGGGAACCAGGATCTCTCGGTAGCGACTATCAACGAGGAAACGGCCACCCTAAGCAATCAGGTAGCAATCCTGTTTGGGAAGGGTGACGGGACTTTCAATGCACCGCAGTTCTTCGACCTTGCCACCCAGCCGTACTCAGAAGCGAACAGCGTGGCTGCTGGAGACTTGAACGGAGATGGCCATCCGGATATTGTCGCTGTGCAAACGTTCTACGGCGCGACACAAGACTCGGTTGTTTCGCTATTGAGTAGTGGTGTCTCCGCCAGCGCGACTGCGACCGGCGTTACGATTTCCGGGACGGGTGCGCAGATTATTCAGGCGAGCTATGACGGCGATGGCGTCTATAGCCCGAGCGTGTCAACGGGGACCAGCCTGTCCCCGATCGGACCGGCACCGCTGACCTGGAGCGCGCCTGCTCCGGTCGTCTACGGCACTGCTTTGGGAGCGGCGCAGCTGAACGCCACCTCAACTGCAGAGGGAACGTTTGCCTACAGTCCCGCAGCCGGTACGGTGCTGCCGGTGGGAACCAATACTCTCTCGGTCACGTTCACTCCGGCCGATACAACACAATACACAACTGCGACGAGCTCGGTGCAGCTAATGGTGACTCCGGCACCACTGACAGTTTCCGCCAACAATGCGGCACGCGTATTCGGGGCAGCCAACCCCGAGTTCACCGGAACCATCGCTGGCGCGGTGAAAGGTGACAGCTTCACCGAAACTTTCAGCACGACGGCCACAACGAGCAGTATCGTAGGCACTTATCCGATCACACCCGCGGTCAGCGGACCGGCGCTCGCCAACTACACAGTGAGCCTTGTCAATGGGGCATTGACGATTTCGCAGGCGGGAACATCCACGAAGTTCGCGCTGTCAAACGACAACCTAACCCTGACGGGCACCGTGTCTTCGCTCACCAGCGGCACACCAACAGGCAGTGTGAATTTTCTCTCGGGAGAAACCCCGATCGGAAATGCTCCGCTGGTGAATGGGTCGGCGACGCTGACAGTCTCGTCCGTTCTGGCGGGAAACAGCACAATCAGCGCACAGTACAGTGGGGATGCGAACTTCACCCAATCTGCATCACCCGGAGTCGCTGTGATCGGTTTTGCGGCGGCTTCCGGCAGCCTGACGGTGGCCCAAACTGGCACGGTTTCCGACGTCCTGACCATTACGCCGGTCGATGGCTTGGTCGCGACACTTCAGGCGTCATGCAGCGGCCTTCCGATGAATGCGAGCTGCAGTTTCCAGCCGTCCTCGGTGGCGCTCTCCGGAACTGGCGGCGTCGCAACGCTGAGCGTCACGATCCAGACTGGAAACAGCACTACGGCAACGCTACAGCCAGCGGTGCCAGGAGGTTCGGGAAGCTACCTTTTGATGGCGATCGCTCTGTGGCTGCCCGGCTGGTTGACAGGCGCGCTGGGCTATCGCATTCGGAAGAAGCGTGGGCGCACCGGCGACTTGCTGATGTGGATTTGTCTTCTGGGTGGCTTAGCCGCTGTGAGCAGCTGCGGAGGAGGTTCCACCGGGGGAAGTTCCAGCGGCACACCGGCAGGATCATCGACCGTACAAGTGACGCTCAACGGTGGAGGCAATCTTACGCAATCCGTGAACCTGAACTTGACCGTGCAGTAGACGCCGCACGACTGCTTCAGCGATTCCGCTCTTGTGTGGGCTGACCGAGTGTTGAAAAACGAGTAGTTAAATGCCCGTGAAACACGGGTTCAGCATCAAGAAACCCGACGCGGCTGTTTGATTCGCAGAAACCAACTTGGAAGGAATTTTTCTTGCTTTGGTAACCCTTGGTAACCGTTCGAGATGCCTCCTCAGACTTTCTCGTACTTTCGGAGGAGGTAAATTGTTAAAATTTCATTGCATTGCTGGGAGCACATACAGCCGTTCGCTAAAGATTTTTGGGTGATCCCTGAAATCTTTTGAGGAAAGCTGTCGATTTATTGATCTGAGGCATCGAGATTCGTTCGCCTTGGCCAGCATCATATTTTTTTGCAAGCCTGCGGTTCGGAGAAAGACATAGATGCGTTTTCCTATTCATTCGGAGGAAGTGGCGTCCCTTGAAATCGGGGACGAGGGCGGCATGGTCGCCTATTTTTCGATGGAGATTGCGATTCTGCCCTCGATGCCGACGTATAGCGGCGGTCTTGGCGTGCTTGCCGGCGACACGTTGCGTGCGGCCGCGGACCAGGGGCTGAACCTGGCGGCGGTGACGCTGGTCCATCGCAAAGGCTATTTTCGCCAGATCCTGGGCGCGGACGGCAATCAGACCGCGGCGGAGCAGCCCTGGTCGCCGGAAACCACACTGCCACGGGAGAATGCCGTGGCGACGATCAACATCGAGGGTCGTCCGGTGGCCATCCAGGCGTGGCGCTATGACATGGAAGGGGTTACCGGTAAGGTAATTCCGATCTACATGCTGGATACCGACCTGCCACAGAACCATGAACTGGACCGCACGCTGACCGACCGCCTTTACGGGGGGGACAACGATTACCGCCTGCGCCAGGAAGCCGTGTTGGGAATTGGCGGCGCGCTCATTTTAGAAACGCTGGGCTACCGCCCAACGGTCTATCACATGAACGAGGGGCACGCGGCGCTTCTCACCGTGGCGCTGATGGATATTCAGATGGCTGGCGCGCCGCTTGCCAACATTACCGATGAGGATGTGGCCGCGATACGCGAGCATTGCGTCTTCACGACCCACACTCCTGTGCCTGCAGGACATGACCGCTTTTCGATGGAGCAAGCCAGACACGTTCTGGGAGACGACTGCGCCGCGACGCTCGAGCGGCTTGGTTGTTGTCACGAAGGCCTATTGAACATGACCTATATCGCGCTCCGCTTTTCGCGCTTCGTGAACGGCGTGGCGATGCAACACGGCATCGTGTCGAGGATGATGTTCCCGGAGTACGCGATCGACGCGATAACGAATGGCGTCCACGCGGTAACCTGGACGGCCCCGTCGTTTCAGAAGCTCTTCGACCAGACGCTACCGCGGTGGAGGACCGACAACCTGGCGCTGCGTTACGCGATCGACATCCCGGAAGAGGAGATTGCCGCCGCGCACGCGGTCTCGAAGCGGGCCCTGTTCGATGAAGTCGCGATGCGAACGGGCATGGCGCTCGATCCCGAGGTGTTTACGATTGGCTTCGCCCGCCGGGTGGCCACCTACAAGCGTGCCGATTTGCTGTTCTCGCAGCCGGAAAGAATTGTGGCGCTGGCGGAGAAATTCGGCGGCCTGCAAATCCTTTATGCGGGCAAGGCCCATCCGGCTGACGATCCAGGCAAGGCCCTGATCCGCCGGGTAGTTGAGGTCGCAAAGACTCTGGATTCGCCAAAGCTTCACATTATCTACCTGGAGAATTATGACTGGATTCTCGGCGGCCTGCTGACCGGGGGCGTCGATCTCTGGTTGAACAATCCCAAGCGCCCCTATGAAGCTTCTGGTACAAGCGGCATGAAGGCGGCGCTGAACGGAGTGCCAAGCCTCAGCGTGCTCGATGGCTGGTGGATTGAGGGCTGCATCGAAGGTATGACGGGGTGGGCGATTCCCGACCTCGAGGAAGAAGCCCAGGAGAGTGCTTCGATTTACGAGCATCTCGAGAACACGATTCTGCCCATGTATTACCAGCAGCCCAAGTCATGGCAGGAAGTCATGCGCTCTACGATCGCCCTCAATGGATCGTTCTTCAATACCCAGCGCATGCTGGGGCAATACGTGCTGAACGCATATTTCCCGCAGAAGCCGGTGAGCCACGCAGCTCCGCTGCTGGAGCACGCGCTGACGGAATAGCGCATCTCCCGGCCTGGCATGGTCCATCGCATCGGCCAATGGATCCGATGAGGTTGGTCTGCCTGAGTACTTTCGTGTGAGCCGGGATTAGAACTTCCCATCCCACTCTGCCGATGTCCATGCTAACGCCGTTTCGCGGCGAGGGCTCATTTTGACATCGGTACTCACACTATTTGAAGAGCGGACCCGGGAACGCCCGGACGCCATCGCCGTCTCCTTCGCGGGGAGACGAGTGACGTATGGCCGACTGAATGAGAAGGCGAACCGGATTGCCGCGTTGCTCCGGAATGCGGGCGCGCAGACCGAGTCTCTGGTCGCGGTCTACCTCGAGCGGTCTCCCGACCTGATCGCCAGCCTGCTGGGTATCTGGAAGGCTGGCGGGGCATATCTCCCGATCGATCTCGCCAATCCCCGGCAGCGGGTCGCTTCGATCCTTGAAGACTCCAGAGTCGACTTTGTCCTCACTGAAAGGAACCTAATCGACTCGCTGCCAGACACCGCCGCCAGACAGTTGTGCATAGAGAAACTCCCTCCGGTGTCAGGGTCGAGCGGACGGGACGATGGATCCTCCATTGCACCAGTTCCGGCGTCCCCGGAGCGGCTGGCTTACGTGATCTACACCTCCGGATCGACGGGACGGCCAAAGGGAGTGGAGATCACCCACGGCTCACTCCATAACGTCATCCAGTCGATGGGAAGAGACGTGGCGCTGAAGCCGGCGGATGTGGTGCTGGCGAGCGCGACCATCGCCTTCGACATCTCGAATGAAGAGATCTTCCTGCCGCTGGTCGCGGGCGCTTCGGTGCGTTTGCTGGAGCAAGAGTTCGCCAGCGACGGAGGCAAGCTGATCGAGGTCATGCGGCGGAGCAAACCGAGCCTGGTCCTCGGTACACCGACTTCCTGGCGGCTGTTGCTCGAGGCCGGATGGCAGGGGAACAGAAATCTGCAAATCATCGTTGGCGGAGAGGTGCTTCCGCTGTCGTTGGCCAAGACCCTTGCGGGAATGACGCGGGCGGTGTGGAACCACTATGGGCCAACCGAGACGGCGATCTGCGCGACTCGGGAACGCATCCCCGCAGACACCCAACAAGTGACCCTGGGGAAGCCAATCGAAAATATCGGCATTTATGTACTGGACAAAGAACTGTATCCGGTAGCGGCCGGTGAGCTCGGTGAGATCTATATCGGCGGGGCCGGGGTCGGGCGCGGATACCGGAACTGTCCGGAATTGACTGAGCGAGTTTTTGTGGACGACCCGTTCTCTGAAACTCCGGGTGCGCGGATGTACAAGACTGGCGACCTGGGACGGCTGCTGCCGGACGGGCGCCTGGACTTTCAGGGGAGGGTCGACAACCAGGTCAAATTGCGGGGTTTCCGCATCGAACTCGAAGAAATTGAGGCGGCAATCCGTAATTTTGATGGTGTTCACGCTGGGCTTGTTCAGGTCGTAGACTATGGCGCGGACGACCAGCATCTGGTGGCCTATTTCTTCGCCGACAAGCACGTTGCCGCAGCCGACTTAAGGGGGGCATTGCGCCAACGGCTGCCCTATTACATGCTGCCCTCGGAGTTGATCCCGCTTGAGTCACTGCCGATGACGGTCAATGGCAAAGTTGATCGCGAGGCGCTCGACAGAATTCGCATCGCCTATGAGACCGGATCGTTGCAGGAAAGCACATTGCCGCCATCGGACGACCTGGAGGCGAAGCTGCGGGCCATCTGGCAAAAGTTGTTGAAGGTCCGCAGGGTCGGCCCGAACGACGATTTCTTCGAAATAGGCGGCCACTCACTGCTGGCCAGCAGGATGTTCGCCGAGATTGAGAGGATGACGGGCCGCAAGGTCCCATTGTCGGTGCTGATTCAGAACCCGACCGTGGCGGAGCTCTCGTCTTATCTGCGTAACCGCACCGAAACGGAATGGCCCGGCCTGGTGCCGATTCGCGAGCATGGCAGCATGCCGCCCTTGTTCATTGCCCACGGACTGGGCAGCCACCTGCTGCTCTTCCGGGAGCTGGCCGAGGGCCTCGACAGCGATCAGCCGGTCTATGGGATTCAACTGGCCGCTCCGGCCGGCGCGAGACTGGAAGATCTCAGTCTTGAGGCCATCGCCGCTCGCAATGTGGATGAGATTTGCGCGATCCAACCCGTGGGGCCCTATCATCTCGCCGGGCACTCACTTGGGGGTTTGCTGGTCTTCGAGATCGCCTCGCAATTGCGCCGACAGGGAAAAGAGATTGGTTTGCTGGCGCTGATGGATTGTGCGCTTCAGGAAGCCCATCGTGAGAAAAACGCCGTGCCGGACGATCCTGTCTCCTTTCGAGGCATCTGGTTGCGATGGCGCAAGAAATTCTCCCGGCTCTTCGACAGTGGCTTCTTGAATGCGACGTGGAGGAAGATCCTTTACAACCAGCTGATCTTCAAGATTTGGCTGCTGCGTCGGACGTATACGGAAGGAAGCTTCCGTCCTCAACTCTTCGGAATGGATCCCTATATTGCGCTTCTGGCTGAGCGGTATAACCCGCAGCCGATCAATGCGGACGGAATCCTGTTTGTGGCCGAGGACGAGGCCGGGCCAGAGTCCGCAGGCCTGGGCTGGTCGCGATTACTGCAAGGACACCTGACCGTGCAGAAGATTCCCGGCTCCCACCGGACAATCTTCAGCTCACCGAATGTTTCAGTCCTGACCGGTGAATTGGCGAAGCGTCTGGAGTGGTCCCAGCCGCCTCAGAACCAGGTGGCACCGAAGTGGAGAAACGAGACCCGGCTGCCGATGATCCATCCTGAACTCGGATTCCACCGAGGCTGAGCCATGCGCGGAGAGACGGAAACGGCCCTTCGATCGGGGGAGGTCGTGGTCACGAGGTCGGGTTTACGGGCCGATCTGTTCAGTGCCGAGGAAGTCCGAGCGTTAGGGCTGGATGAAAGCCACGAGCTGGTGCGCATTGTCGACTGGTGCGAGAGCTTCCTCGGGAAACCGAGCGGCCTGGTAGGACGGAGCGGGAATGTCTGCCCGTTCGTCCCCGAGGCGATGATGCGTGCCGCGCTTAAGTTTGCCACTGTGGCACTCAGGAAGGATGGCACCGAGGCAGTGGTCGAGATCGAGGAGATGATCGTTGCCTGCCGCGACCACTTTCTCGCCGGAGAACAGATGGGCGGCGAGATCGATACCTTCGGTGCGATGGTCATCATCTTTCCGGATGTCGCCAGCGAGGAGGCGCCGATGTTGATCGACCGATCACAGCGCGAACTCAAACCAATCTTCGTGCAGAAAGGGTTGATGCTTGGCGAGTTTCATCCCCACTGCGCCACGCCGGGGCTTCGGAACAGGTATTTTTATCCGCTGCGCAGCCCCATTCCGCTGTTGGCCATTCGTCACATGGTGGAGTCGGATGTGGACTTCCTGATGGCTCCGAACGATCCCGCGCTGACGCGGGTGAAGTCGCTGAAAGCGTATTTGAAGTGTCTTGGCTCCTCGCTGAGCGTGGCCAGCCAGATCAAGGCCAGAGAGGCCCTGCGCGTGGCGGAGTCGGAAGCTCGTCGGGGAGTCCTCGATATTCGGGTAAATGTCTGACGGTACGAGCGACTTTCGCCGCCAAGAGGATCGCCCTTGACTGGGCGCGCTTGGTATCTACTCGATGTGCTTCTCGAGGGCGACCCGCACTAGCTGACTTCGGGTGCGGACGCCGGTCTTGCCGAAGAGTTGCTGCAACACGGCTTTGACATAACTCTCGGAGATGTCAAGGTTGGCGGCGATCTCCTTGTTGGTCAGGCCCTCGAAGACGCCTTTGAGGACCTCGTGTTCTCGCTTACTTAGCGCCGAGCTTGCTTGTGGCTTGCTTTTGCTCGAGGCCGCGCCAACCAGCGAATCGAGGCTGGTCAAGTCGAGCCATGGCTCGCCCGCCGCCACCCGGCGGATCGCGGTGATCAAGCTGGTGGGCGCATTGTGTTTCAGGAATATCCCGGAGGCTCCGCTTTGCAATATCTGCAAGGCGTCCGCGTCCGACATACCGGCGGTGACCATGAGGATCTTTCCCGCGAATCCTATCTCCCGGGCTTCGCGAATGAAGTGCAACCCCTGCGTCTCGCCGAGATCGAAGTCCAGTAGAACCACATCTACCGAACTCAGGTCGATTGCTGCGAGCGCTTCGGCAGCGGACGAGAAGTGGCCAACCAGCTGCAGCCCGCTCTCCGCTTCAAGCAATCGCGCCAGGCCCTCACGGAACAGAGTGTGATCGTCAACCAACATCAGCCTGATCTTAGTGTTCATGGTCTGGGTTCATCGCTGAGGCTAGAGCGGCGGGTTTTCAAGCGCATGAAGCATCTTAACTCCGAACCCAGCGCCCACTAATCAGGGACGGCAGCGCGATAGCCGAAAGATAGCTCTGGACTGACCAAAAGATAGTTAGTTCCGATTTGCGGCGCGAATAGACTTAAGTCGGAGCCATCCGCCGCGATCATTCGACAACAGCGCAGGGAGTGTTGCGCCGCGGCACGAGAAAAGCTTTATGAAAATTTGACCACGAATGTCTTTATTCCTTCCTTACGCACCGGGTTCTACCCTAAAGTGGGAGACGGACTCCCTAGGATAACCTGAACTGTTTCCATGAGTTGCGAGGCTTATTGATGAAGCACGAGATTGGGAAGGCAAAGGCTGCGCGGCTGGCTGCGGCCCTGCTCATTGCCTCGCTTGCCGCCATGATTACCGGTGGCTGCGAAAAAGCGAAGAGCGATCCCGCGGCGGAAGCTCCACCACCGGCGACCGTCGAGCACCAGAACGATCTGAACCTCGTGACAGTTGACAAGCCGGAACGGTTTCCCCTGGTGGAAGCGACCGCGCACGAAGCGACCTCGACGCTGAATGTGACGGGTTCGGTGAATCCCGATGTTTCGCGGGAGATTCCGGTGGTCTCCATTGCCTCAGGCCGAGTTGTCGCCATTCATGTCCGGTTGGGCGATTACGTTCACAAAGGGCAGTTGATTATGGAGGTGCAGAGCACTGATATCTCCGGCGCCTTCGATCAATATCTCAAGGCGGTCGCCGACGAGCACTTAGCCAATACCCAGCTGGAGCGCGCAAAGATTCTGTTCGATAAGGGCGCGATCGCCAAAAGCCAGCTCGATATTGCACAGGACGGCGAGGACGACGCCAAGGCCGATCTGGCTGCGGCCGAACAACAATTGCAGGTGCTGGGCATCGATAAGAACCATCCGGGCGCGACGGTGAAAGTGTACTCGCCGGCCTCGGGCTTCATCATTCAGCAGAACGTGACCGAGGCCGCGACTGCTGGCGTGACTTACTCCGGTTCGGCGAACGCATTCACCATCGCCGATCTCTCCCATGTCTGGATCATCTGCGATGTGTATGAAAACGATCTGGCGACGGTGCATCTCGGACAGGAAGCGGACATTCGTCTCAATGCCTATCCCGACAAAGTGCTGAAGGGAACGATCTCGGACATCGGCGCGGTGCTGGACCCCAACATCCGCACCGGCAAGGTGCGCATCCAGGTGGAGAACCCCGGCGAGCTGATGCGCATCGGCATGTTCGCCACGGCCACCTTCCACGGCAAGACGCCGGAGATGCATACGGCCGTTCCCGCAGCGGCAGTTCTGCATCTGCACGACCGCGACTCGGTCTTCGTTCCCGCGGGCGACGGCAAGTTCCGACGGGTGGCCGTAGAGGGCGGACCCATGTTGCCTGGGAATATGCAGGAGATCAATTCCGGACTCAATCCAGGCCAGCAAGTGGTTTCCAACGCGCTTGAGCTGGAAAATTCGGCGGACCAATAGGTGAGGCGGAATCGGTGATACGGGGCCTGGTCGATTTTGCGCTGAACAACCGCTGGCTGGTGCTCGGCTTCGCGATCCTGCTTTTCGCGTGGGGCATCGTCTCGTTTCACAACCTCCCGGTCGAGGCGTACCCCGACGTTGCCAATAACTACGTCGAGATCATCACGCAGTGGCCAGGGCGTTCGGCTGAGGACATCGAGCAACAGGTCACGATCCCGATCGAGATCCAGATGGCCGGGATCCCACACATGCAGCATCTGCGGTCGTTTTCGCTGGCTGGCCTTTCCGACATCAAGCTGATCTTCGACGACGACTCGATTAACGACTGGAACCGCGAGAAGGCGCTGGAGCGTTTGTCGCAGGTGAGCCTGCCAGCCGGCCTGCAGCCGCAGATGGGGACCGATTGGAGCCCGGTTGGCCAAATCTATTGGTATACGCTGACCAGCACTAATCCGCAGTACGACAACATGGAGCTGAAGTCGATCGAGGATTGGCAGCTGGAGAAACAGTTCAAGTCGGTCCCCGGCGTCGTCGATGTGGCCAGCTTCGGCGGCCAGACCCGCGAATACCAAGTGCGGGTCGATCCCGACAAGCTGATCTCGTATGGGATCAGTATCGGTCAGGTGGAGCAGCAGTTAGCCAACAACAACGTGAATGCCGGTGGCGAGTTCATCGAGCAGGGTATGCAGCAGATCAACGTTCAGGAGGCCGGCCTGGTCCGGAACGTCCAGGACATTGAAAACACCCTGTTGAAGTCGCAGTCAGGCACTGCGCTGCATTTGCGCGATATCGCGACGGTCGTTCAAGGGCCGAAGATCCGGCTCGGGCAGATCGGCAAGGCCATTCATAAGGTCGACGGCAAGATCGTCGACTTGGACGACACCATCGAAGGAATCGTCTTGCTGCAGAAGGGCGACGATTCGGACAAGGTGCTTGAAGGCATTCACAAGAAAGTCGATGAGCTGAACAACCACTTCCTCCCGCCTGGGGTGAAGATCGTTCCGTTCCTGGATCGCAGCGATCTATTGCACTTCACGACACATACAGTGATGCACAACCTCACCGAGGGGATCGTCCTCGTTGTCATCATCCTGTTTTTCTTCCTGGGAAATATCCGCGCCGCGTTCATCGTTTCGATCACCATTCCATTTGCGTTGTTGTTCGCTTCGATATGCCTTGGCCTTCGCCACATCCCTGCGAACCTTCTTTCGCTTGGGGCGCTGGATTTCGGTATGGTCGTCGATGGCGCGGTGGTCATCGTGGAGAATGTCGTCCGCCATTTGAATCGGAGCAACGACAAGCATGAGACGGTCCTGGAGCAGATACGCGATGCTGTTCATGAAGTGCAGCGCCCGGTGTTTTATGCGATCGGCATTATTATCACTGCGTACCTGCCGATTTTCACGCTGCAAGCGGTCGAGGGTCGCTTGTTCCGGCCGATGGCCTGGACGGTCGCGTTCGCCTTGCTGGGCGCGCTGATCTTTTCCCTGCTGCTCGCGCCGGTGTTGTCGAGCTTCCTCTTCTCCAAGGGCGCGAAGGAGTGGCACAACCCGTTCATGGCGTGGCTCACTGTCCGCTACCGGCATGCCGTGACCTGGGCGATCGAACATCGCTATGTCACCGTCGGTGGCGCCGTCTTCGCGCTTTGCCTTACCGCCTTTATGGCGTTCAGCGGAGTGATTGGGTCGGAATTCCTGCCGCATCTCGATGAGGGCGCGATCTGGGTGCGCGGCACGCTCGCGCCCAGCACCGGGCCGACCGAGGGCATCGACGTAATGAACAAGGCGCGCATCATTCTGGCGGCCTTTCCCGAAGTCACGAAGGTAGTCAGCCAGGTTGGCCGGCCCGATGACGGCACCGATACGACCGGCTTTTTCAATACCGAATACTTCGTGGACCTGAAGCCCAAAGCGGAGTGGCGTCCAGTTTTCGGGCAAAACAAGGAAGAGTTGATCGGGGCCATGGACCGCGAATTGGAGAAGATGCCGGGTGTGATCTGGAACTTCTCCCAGCCCATCTCGGACAATGTCGAGGAAGCGGTCAGCGGTGTCAAAGGCGAACTGGCAGTCAAGCTCTACGGCGACGATCTGAGGCTCCTGGAAGCGACTGCCGATAAGGTCGTGAGCGTGATGGCCGGAGTGCGAGGCGTGGCCGACCTCGGACTCTTTCGCGTGATCGGTCAGCCGAACCTGACCTACACCGTAGACCGGGAGGCGGCGGCACGCTATGGCATCAACGTCTCCGACGTTCAGGACGCCATCCAGACGGCGGTCGGCGGCGGCGCGGTCAGCCAGGTGCTGAAGGGCGAAGCGCGCTACGACCTGGTGGTCCGCTATCAGAAGCCTTACCGCGACACTCCCGAAGCCATCAACGATATTCGCTTGCTTTCGCCCTCGGGCGAGCGGGTTTCGCTGGCGCAACTCACTAAGGTCCAAACAGTGGATGGCGCCGAGGAAATCTATCGCGAGGCGGGACAGCGCTACGTTGCGATCAAGTACAGCGTACGCGGCCGCGACCTGGGCAGCACGGTAGAAGAGGCTATTCAAAAGGTGAACGCGGAGGTCAAACTTCCTCCGGGTTACAAATTCGACTGGGCGGGCGAGTATGAGAGCCAGAAGCGTTCTTCGGCGAGACTGATGCTGGTCCTGCCGATCACGATCATCATCATCTTCGTGATCCTTTACACCATGTTCAGTTCCGGCAAGTGGGCGCTGCTGATTCTTGGCAACGTGGCGATGGCGCCGCTGGGTGGCATGCTCGCGCTCTGGCTGACGGGCACCAACTTCAGCGTCTCCTCGGGGGTTGGTTTTCTCGCGCTCTTTGGGGTGTCGGTGCAGACCGGCGTCATCATGCTCGAATACATCAACCAGCTCCGCGTCCGTGGCCGTTCGATCGAAGAGTCGGCGGTCGAGGGCGCGGTGCTGAGGCTTCGCCCGATCATGATGACGATGCTGGTCGCCACGCTTGGACTATTGCCGGCGGCGACCTCGCATGGCATTGGCTCCGACTCACAGCGGCCCTTCGCGATCGTGATCGTCGGCGGACTGCTGGCGGCGCTGAGCATTAACGTCTTCCTGCTGCCGACGTTGTATGTCTGGATCGCGGGCGAGGGCGACGTGCTGCCGACGCCGGAAACGGAGTTTGAAAACTAATGTTCAAGTTTCGTTTCAATCTTCGACCGGACCGCACGACTGGCAGTCGAATCCCATGCGCGGCCCTTGTGCGCCGAGTGGGATTCATATCATTGCTAGCGCTGTCGTTCGCGACCGCAACGAACGCGTTGGCGCAAGGCGGCATGCCGCCGGTACCCGCAGCTCCCAATGCATTGACCTTGCAGCAGGTGGTCGAGCAGGCGAAGGCAAAAAATCCTACCTTGCTTGCTGCGCAACAGAACCTGCTCTCGGTAAAAGCGCAGGAGATTCAGGCGGGATTACGGCAGAATCCAGAGCTCGCGCTGGAGGGATCGGACGTCACCCTGTCCACGACAAATCCGGCTGGCCCATACTTCTACAGCGCCCAGCTTTCACGGCTCTTTGAGCGTGGCCAGAAGCGGCGCTGGCGGCTCGACTCGGCGACCTCGACCACCGATCAGACTCGAGACCAATACACGCTGCAAGAGCAGCAGACTATATTGACGGTGAAGCAGGCTTTCACCACAATGCTGCTGGTAAAGTTCGCTCTAAGATTGGCTCAGGACAACTTGAAGGACTTTCGGCATGAGTTAGACATCAACAAGACGCGTTACGACGCCGGCGACATCGGCAAGCTCGACTATGAGCGGCTCGACCTGCAGTTGGCGCAGTTCGAAACCGACGAGTCGAGCGCCGAGGCGAATCTGAGCCAGGCCAGTTATCAGTTGCAAACGTTAATTGGTGTCGATCATCCGAACAACAACTTCGACATTGCCGGGGACCTTGTTCCTCCGCCGGTCAACTCATCTCTGGTCGATCTGGAGCAGAGGGCGTTGACGGCGCGCCCCGATTACAAGGCGGCCCAGGATGGGATTCGAGTGGCGGACGCCAACGTAAAGCTGGCTTACGCGAACGGCACCACCGACCCGACACTCGAAGGCGAATACGACCGTTCGGGAACTTATAACTCAGCGGGCTTCACCATCAGCATCCCGCTTCGCATTTTCGACCGCAACCAAGGCAACAAAGAGACCAGCAAATACCTGGCGCAGTCGAGCCGCTTTGCCGAAATCGCCGCGCGCAATCAGGTTTATTCGGATGTTGACCAGGCCTGGGTTGGCTATACGACCTCCAGGGTGCTCGCCGAACGCTATAACGGTCATTATCTCGACGAGGCGAAGGACGTTCTGTCGATCGCGCAGTTTGCCTACGAGCACGGCGGCCTGGCGCTGCTCGATTACCTCAATGCGATTCAGGACGACCGCACCACGACGCTGAATGCCCTGAATGCGTACGCGCAAACATGGATGGCGATCCATCAGCTGAGCTTTGCGACGGCCACAGAAGTGGTGCCTTAGAATATGCCTAGGGTAGACCGAGTTGCAGATCACGACGGAAAAATTGGAACAAACATCGATCCTTGCGTGGCTTGAGGCGGCGATCGCGACCTCAACGTCGAGCTCGGAACTCTTGCAGCAGACCGCTGATACTATCCACTCGCAGTTGCCCGCCTACAACTGGGTTGGCTTTTACATGCTCGATCCCACCGACTCCTCAATGCTGGTGCTGGGACCGTTTGCGGGCGCGGCTACTCCGCATACGCGTATCCCAGTGACCGAGGGGATTTGTGGCGCGGCGGTCGCGCAGGGCGAGACCGTGGTGGTTGACGATGTGAACTCCGACCCGCGCTATCTGTCGTGTTCGATCGAGACCAAATCGGAGATTGTGGCGCCGATTCGCGTCCACGGGGTCATCGTGGGCGAAATCGACATCGATAGCCATACGGCGGCGGCTTTTGGCGGCGAAGATCTTATCTTTGTCGAGCGCTGTGCCGAGCTGATTGGCCACTACCTCGAAACATCCTCGAAATAGAGGTGGTAGTGGTTCCGGCAACCGGGGTTGAATGCCGCCGCGCACCTCGGGCAGCGATTGCCTGAATCCATGTATTCGAGCACGGTCATCTCGCGGCCGCAAGCCCCGCACAGCACCGCTTTGGAATCCCATTTGTTTCGCGGCCAGACCTCGGCCTGATGCCCGGCGAGCGTGGTATGGCATTCGATGCACGCATAGTAGGTTTCGCAGCATCTCATCTTGATAGCGATCACGTCTGCCGCGCTGTGGTAATGGGCGCAACGGGTGTTTGGGTCGAGATCAACTCCGTGCACGGGAACTTCAAGATCGGCATTCATCATAAGAGCATCTCTATTGTTGCCGAACCTTGATTCCTCGAGCGTGGAATTTCACTCAGTTGGGTTAATATTCGCTGTGCGTCGCATCCTAGAGGAAGGACCTCGCCCAAGCGAAGGGCGGACGGGAAAGTGAGCAAACATTATGAAGAGATTCGGATTTATTGCGCTGATCGCGCTGCTGGGAACATCCGCGTTCGCGGAAAAACGCACCGAGCCTGGCACCATCCAGGACCTGCAGCCAACCAATTATGCGGTGGCCAAGAAGCAGCATCAGCAATACGATTTTTCGATCAACACCGCAAGCCACAGCTACGGGTGCCGGACGCCGGAGAACAAGAAGCTGGATGCCACGCAATTTGTGGTCGGTTCTTCCGTCACTTTCATCGCGAATGGAAGAAATGGCGAGGTGAAGACGGCCCAGGGGAAATCGGCGAAATGCCTCATCACCCGGGTAGCTGACAATCCCACCCCGGCTGCGCCGACGCAATAGGCCCGAAGCGGTGACGGGCATCGGAATACCCACTACAATTGGCGGAAGCCTATGCCCGGGGACTTCCGACTGCTTTGAACATCGACGCGCATGGTGGTTCCCTGGACGCGCATATCCCTCGCCGGCGGTGGGGGATTGCGGTGCTGCTCGGCGTGGGCGTGCTGATCAGCTATATTGACCGCGTCAACCTCTCCGTTTCTCAGAACGCGCTACATGAGACCTTCGGCATTTCCGCGTCCACTTTTGGCTGGCTGCTAAGCGCCTACAGCTGGACCTACGCGGCGCTGCAGCTGCCGAGTGGAGTGCTGCTGGATCGCTTCGGCGTTCGCGTCGTGGGGCGCGTCAGCATCTTTCTCTGGAGCCTCGCGTCGTTTGCAGCGGCGGTTTCGCCGGGGCTGGCGAGTTTCTTTGGGGCCCGCTTGCTGCTAGGCGTTGGCGAGGCATCGACGTTTCCCGCAAATGCGAAGGCGACCGGCTACTGGTTTCCGGTAAAAGAGCGAGGCCTGGCGACCGCGATCTTCGACTCGTCGGCGAAATTAGCTTCGGCGATCGGCGTGCCGCTCGTGGGGATCATGTTGTTCCACTTCGGCTGGCGGATCAGCTTTGCCGCCACTGGCTTTCTCAGCCTCTGCTTTTTCGGGTTTTTTTATCGTTTCTACCGCAATCCGAGCGAAGACAAACATCTTTCGCAAAGAGAGCGCGCTTTTATTGCCGATGGCGGGGCCCGGCCGGAGGGGGGGTGCGGGCCGCAAAGGGCGCATCGCTGCTTTATCTTGTCCGGCAAAAGAAGGTCATCGGCGTTTCCATTGGTTTTGCCTCCTACAACTACACCTTCTACCTTTTGTTGACCTGGCTGCCCAGCTATCTGTCCTCGGCAATGCACATCGATATGCTGCACTCAGCGTTTTATACCGGGGTACCGTGGCTGTTTGCGACCGTCGTCGAGCTTCTGGTAGGGGGCTGGCTGGTGGATGCGCTGGTACAGGGCGGCCGAAACTCGATACGGGTGAGGCAGGCGGTGCTGATAAGCGGGACTTCCCTGGGGCTGGGAATTCTGGGAGCGGCTTTCTCAACTACGACCGGCGTGGCGCTTTTCTGGATCAGCGTGTCGATCGGCGGGTTATCGGCGGCGGCGGCGGTCGGCTGGTCGATCCCAGCGCTCATTGCGCCCCGCGAAAGCGTCGGTAGCGTGGGCGGCATCATGAACTTCGTCACGCAGATTTCCGCCATCTCCGCTCCGATCGTGACTGGATATATCGTGGCCCGCACGCATTCCTTCGCGTGGGCTTTTGGCGTGGCGGCGATCTATCTGGCGATCGGGGTGGCGAGTTATATTTTCCTACTGGGCGATATTGAGCCGGTTCCGGAGCCATCGCTACAAGAGATGTAAGATTCGCATTTGGGAAACAGGGTTCGCAAAGGAGTGTGGGATGAGAGTAGCGGAACGTAGTCTGAGAGTTTTGGGATGCGGCGTGTTTGTGATTGCCATGCTGATGCCGGGAAGATCTGTCGCCGAAAATGCAACCGCTTCCATCACCTATAACGAGCAGACGAAAGTCTTCCGCATCGATGCTGCGGATGTCTCCTACATCTTCGGCCTGAACGAACGCGATGAATTGCAGGCGCTCTATTGGGGACGCCGGCTTGGGCCCAGCGACGCGATACCCATGGCGCACTCGGTTCCCCCATGGTCTGGCCAGGATACCTCGATCAACATTACGCCGGAGGAATTCACCGGCTGGGGCGGGGGCCTCGTCCTTGAACCCAGCTTGAAGATCACCTTCCCGGATGGGAACCGAGACCTGGTGCTGCACTATCTCTCCCACCACATCGATGGCACCGTGTTGACGGTGACTGTGAAGGACATCTCTCGCGATGTCTTCGTCGAGCTTCGCTATGAAATCGACCCGGCCACAGGGGTTCTGGCCCGGTCAGCGCACATCGAGAACAAGACCAAAGAGCCGCTGGTCATTGAGCAGGCGGCAGCAGCTACGTGGAATCTGCCCCGCGGCACGGATTATTCGCTCTACTATCTGACCGGACGCTGGGCCTCTGAGGACGCATTGCAGCATGAGACCCTGACCCCGACAGCACGTGTACTGGAGAGCCGTCGCGGGTCAAGCGGCGCACAGACCAACCCCTGGTTCGCGATCGAGCGCGGCCCCTCGGACGAGCAGAATTCCGGCAACGTATGGTTTGGCGCGCTTGGCTGGAGCGGGTCATGGCGGATCACTGTCGAGCAGGACGTTGACCAGCACGTGCGGGTGACTGGGGGATTTAATCCGTTCGACTTCGGATACAAACTCGCGACTGGCGAGTCTCTACAAACACCGATCTTTTATGGCGGCTATTCCCATGAGGGAGTCGGCGGGGCCTCGCGGCTGTTGCATCGCTATGAGATTACGAAGATCCTGCCGGAGGGGCCGAATCCACGCCCGCGGCCGGTGGATTACGACTCGTGGGAAGCGACATTCTTTAATGTGAACGAGGCCGGGCAGATTGCGTTGGCGGAAAAGGCGGCAGCGCTGGGCGTAGAGCGCCTCACAATGGACGACGGCTGGTTTGGCGCGCGCAACGACGACCACGCCGGACTAGGCGACTGGACGGTCAATCCAAAGAAATTTCCCAACGGACTGAAGCCGCTGATCGACAAGGTTCACTCGCTCGGAATGGATTTTGGTATCTGGGTCGAGCCGGAGATGGTGAATCCCAACAGCGACCTTTATCGCGCCCATCCCGATTGGGTGCTGAATTTCACCGGACGGCCACGCAGCGAAGGCCGCAATCAGCTTGTGCTCAACCTTGCGCGGCAGGACGTTCGCGACTACGTCTTCAATTCCCTCGATAAGCTGTTGAACGAGAACAATATTACCTTCTTCAAGTGGGACTACAACCGCGTCTGGTCGGAGCCGGGATGGCCGGCAGTCTCGCCCGACGAACAGAAGCAAGTCTATGTGAAGTACATCGAGAACCTTTATTCGATCCTGGCCGAGCTTCGGGCCAAGCATCCCAAGCTCGAGATCGAAGACTGCTCGAGCGGGGGTGGACGCGTTGACCTGGGCATTCTTCGTTACACCGACCAGGTGTGGACTTCGGACAATAGCGATCCATTCGACCGGCTAACGATTCAGGACGGATTTACGTATGCGTACAGTCCAGGCGTGATGATGCAGCGGGTGCCGGACAGCCCGAGCTCGATGAATCACCGGACGACGTCAATGCAGTACCGGATGCTTTCGGGAATGCAGGGGGCGCTTGGCCTCGGGGGCGACCTGAACAAGTGGACGCCGGAGGAACTGGATACCGCCAAAACTCTGATCGCGCAGTACAAGCAGGTGCGGGAGACGATCCAGCACGGATCGCTGTACCGCTTGGTCTCGCCCCGCAACGGGAGCGAACAATCTGTAACCGAGTCGGTTGCAATTGATGGGCACGAGGCGGTGGTCTTCACTTTTCTGCATTCGAGCGGCTTTGGATATCCTTATCCGCGCGTGTTCTTGCGGGGCTTGGACGCGGGTGCTCAATACACGATGTCTCCGATCGCGGGGAAGGCGGCGGAAGATACTCCTCAGACTGCGAGTGGAGCTTACTGGATGCAGCATGGATTCGATCCTGAGTTAGTCGGGGACTTCCAGGCGGCGGCGTTCAAACTGGAGAGGGTTGGCGCAAACTAGGGCTTCTTATGAATGCAACCGCATTGAAGACCGCCGGTTTGCCAGCTAGCGGCAGTGCCGTGCCGGTGCCGGGGGCAAGACTGGTCTCGCTGGATGTCTACCGCGGGCTTACCGTCGCCGGCATGATTTTAGTCACGGACCCCGGCACTTACAGCGCGGTCTATTGGCCGTTCTTGCATGCGCAATGGGGTAATCCGACGCCGACCGACATGATCTTTCCGTCGTTTCTCTTCATCGTCGGAATGGCGCTTACTCTTTCCTTTGCCTCACGAATTGAGCGTGGATTCGATCGCGGCAAACTGGCACTGCATCTGCTGCGTCGCAGCGCGATCATCTTCGTGCTTGGACTGGCGATCAATGGATTTCCTGACTACGACTGGCCCAATATGCGGTTGCCCGGAATTCTGCAACGCATCGCGGTTTGCTATCTCTTTGGAGGCCTGTTGTACCTGGTGTGTGACCGGCCAGAGATCCAGTCCGATGCGGCTAGACGCCGAGTCGGCAACCGAATCATCGCCGCGGTCATCGCTGTGCTGCTCGGAATTTATTGGGCGCTGTTGAAGCTGGTTCCGGTTCCGGGGTTTGGGGTGGGCAATCTGGATTCACGCGGGAATCTGGCCGCTTACATCGACCGCGCGGCCTTTGGGACCCATCACATGTGGGCCTATGGAACTACGCCGGGCTATGGGGTGACCTTCGATCCTGAAGGGATTCTCTCGACACTGGGCGCGATGGCTTCGCTACTCATCGGCGTGCTGGCCGGAGAGTGGATGCGGTCGGAGTGTACCACTAGACGCAAGATCGTTGGTCTGCTCGGATGCGGGGCTGTCTTGTTGTTCGCAAGCTGGCTGTTGCATCCACTGCTGCCGATCAATAAGAAAATCTGGACGAGCACGTTTACGTTGGAGAGCAGTGGAGTAAGCTTGTTCACCTTCGCGCTGTTCTACTGGATTGTCGATGTCAAGCGCTGGCGAACATGGACTCCGCCGGCGTTGGTACTGGGCACGAATGCCATCCTGGCGTTCGTACTGTCAACCGTCATCACGACTCTTTCGGATCGTATCCACGTACCGGACGCAACCGGCGCGCCGCTCACGCTTCACAAATGGCTCTATCAGCATTGGTTTGCTTCCTGGATGGTCCCCGTTCATGCTTCGCTGGGCTATGCGATCATGATCGTTCTGCTCAACATCGCGACCATGTGGCCGCTCTATCATCGGCGGATCTTCCTGCGGGTTTGAAAAAACTTATTTCGCGGCGAGGTCTTTCAGCACGGCCATCGCCGCGTTGCGCCCGTTGATGCCGATCACCGAGCCGCCCGGGTGGGTGCAGGCTCCGCAAAGATATACGCCGGGCATCGGCGTGCGGGGCGAGAGACGGTTCGACCACATGAATTGCGGCAGACATTCGCCCTGGAAGATGTGACCTCCGGTGAGACCGACTTTCCTTTCGATATCCGGAGGGCCGAGTACCTGGGCATCGATGACCGCGCCGGGGATGTTGCTCGCGAAGCGCGCCAACGACGCGAAGACACGCTTCTTCACCGTTTCGCGGTGGTCATCCCACGTCCCTTGTTTGAATTCGTAGGGGACGTATTGCGCGAAGACACTCATAGTGTGCTGCCCGGGCGGGACTACGGTCGGGTCGTGGGCGCTTTGGAAGTAGAGTTCGCACCAGAGGTGATCGGCAACCTCGCCCTGGCGGGCCGCGGCGAAACCTATCTTCCACTCCGCCTTGGTGAGCGGCGCGTTGATCTGGCCGTAATGATGGGGTTGGGTCGTTCCCGGACGGGCGGTGAAATTGGGCAACTCGCTCAGCAAGACGTTGAGCTTCACTGTGCAGCCTCGTATCGGGACTGACTTCACCTGTGCCTGCCAGACTGGGTCCGCGGCGTCTCCGAGCAGACACCCGGTCATATACGGATCGGTATTCGAGATGACGATCGGCGCTGCGATCCGTTCACTGCCCTCGAGTTCACCGCCCTCGAGTTCAACGCCCTCGCCGGGCAGAATTCTGGCCACGCGAACTCCGGCGGCGACGGTGGCTCCAGCCTCGCGGGCGGCGTCGCAGAGGTAAAACGACACCATGCCCATGCCGCCTTTGACATAGCCCCACATGCCGGGCATGCCGCCGAGGCGTCCCGAGGCGTGGTGGAAGCGGATCGATGCGGTTCCGGCATCGAATGGGCTGGCATTGGTGCCGATGACACCTTGTCCGAAGTAAGCAGTCTGCAGGCGCTCGTCGCTGAGGTAGCGTTCCACGAACTCGGCCATCGACCAGTCGAAGAGCAATGCGCGGGCTTCGTCGTCGTTGCCAAGCCGGTCGTCGATTTGCTCGCGGGTGGGCGCTTCGCCTATCCAGAGGTCGCGATTGCCAGCGGGGCGGAGCTTGTCGCGAAGACGCCGCAAAACCGCGTTCATCGCCTTCCAGCCTTCGACGTCTCGAGGAGAAAAGCTGCGGACCTCCGCTTCGCATTGGTCGTCGTCATCCCAGAGCTGAATGCTGCTGCCGTCGAGGAAGGGGACGAAGAGGCCGTTGACGGCGGGCGTCCAGGTGAATCCGCGCTGGACGAGGCCGAGTTCTTCGATGATCAGCGGATGCAAAAGCCCGGCGAGGTAGGCGCAAGGCGACATGCGGACCCCGGGAAATGGTTCCTCGATAGTGCAGGCGCCGCCTATGCGCTCGCGGCTTTCGAGCACGAGCACGCGTTTGCCGACTCGGGCGAGATAGGTGGCGCAGGCAAGGCCGTTGTGACCGGCTCCAACAATGATTGCGTCCCACCGCCGCGACGCCAACTCAACGATCGGGTCGGGAAGGCCGATCTTGCCGAGCGATTCGGCTGCAGGCGCGTGATGGAGAGGAGGAGTCACGGAAGGTCGGCTCCTACAGTTATACCCAAATACACAATCATCCCGCGAAGCGGTGAGGAAGTTTGGCTGTGGACGGTGTGCGGCTACCGCCTCGTCCGGGTCTGAGACATGCGGTACCAGAACAGTGCGATGGTGGCGGCGACCACTCCGATAGAAACCGCAACGAAGGCTGTCCCAAGCCCCGCGCCACGGCCCGTAGCCGTCGAAATCGCCGCAGGAGTAAGCCAGGCAAAGATGCACATAACTTCCGCCTTGAGCCACCCAAGCATCTCGATGGCGAGAGTTTGCAGAGTTTGCCGGTTGAGGTCTGTGACAGGAACGGGAAAATTGAAATATGCGGGATACCGTGCCACGACGATGAGTGCAAGATAAAGAAGGATGGCCGTCGCAGGCAAGAGCAAAAGAACGTTCTTTGATCCAAACCCATCCGGGTGGCCGGTCAGACCAAAATGAACCGGCACTCGAGATGGCAGATCGTGCCAATGCGTGGCCAGAGAAGCACACAGCAAAAGGAGTCCCAGTCCCGCTAACACCTCTCTTACTGTTCGCATCGATAGCATCGTCTGCGAATACTACCAGAGGAAAGCTCGCCCTTGTATCAGAACTTAGGCAATTGCGAGGTGTCCCAACCGCCGCCCAGTGCGCGCACCAGCAGGACGCTGGAGGAAAACTGTTTGGTAGTCAGGTCGGCTTGGGCCCTCTCGTTGGCGAGTTGGGCGGCCTGTGCGGTCAGGACTTCGAGATATGTGGTCACGCCACCTTTGTAGCGATTCGTTGAGATCTCGGTCGATCGCCTGGCCGAGATCACAGCCGCCTGCTGGCTGGCTGCTTCCTGCTGGTAGATTCTTAGCGCGGCGAGGTTATCTTCGACCTCCTGAAAGGCGTTGAGCACGCTCTCGCGATAGTTATCTGCGGATTGTTCGTAGTTGTGCCGGGCCTGATCGGTGAGCGCGTGGCGACGGCCTCCGTCGAAGATGAGCTCGGCGGCGGAGCCTCCAATGGCCCACAAGCTGCTCGGCCCCTGAAACCAGGTGGTAATGCTCTGGCTCTCGAAGCCGCCGCCTCCGGTCAGGGTGATATTGGGATAGAAAGCGGCGATGGCGATGCCAACCTGCGCGTTGGCGGCCTGCGCCTGGCGTTCGGCGATAGAGATGTCGGGGCGGCGCTCGAGCAGGGCCGAGGGAACTCCTGTGGGCAACGGTGGCAGCGCGAGGTTCAGTGGCTGCGCCGCCAGGCCGAAGCTCGAGGCCGGAACTCCGATCAGTGTGGCAATCGCGTGCTCGTAGTGCGCGCGGGCCACGCCCACGTCGATGCTCTGGGAGATCGTCGACTGCAACTGAGTCTCGGCGAGCGAGACGTCGGACTCGGTCGCAATTCCGCCTTTCAGGCGGCTCATCGTCAACTCATAGCTGTGACGGTAGCTCACTACCGTGTCGTCGAGCAGCTTCTGATCGGTGTCGAGGCCGCGCATTTCGAAGTAGTCGGTGGCCAGCTCGGCGCGGATGCTGAGCTCGACATTGGCAAGGTCGGCGGCGCTGGCCTGCGCGTTGGAGCGCGCGGCCTCGACGCTGCGGCGAACGCTTCCCCAGAGGTCAGGCTCCCACGATGCCTGTCCGGCCGCGACGAGGTCGCTGTAGGTCGGCGGCGTGCCGGCAGCGTAGAGCGGACGATTTTGCGACTGGCGTTCGCGGGTCCCCGTAGGCCCGACGGAGAGAGTCGGGTAGTACGCCGCGCGGCTCACCTTCACCTGATCGCGTGCGGCCAGATATTGTTCGACTGCGGCCTTGAGCGTTTGGTTCGAGACCGCGACTTTGTCTTCAAGGGCGTTCAATTGCGGATCGCCGTACAGCTCCCACCACTTGCCCCGCAGTACATCGTCGGCGGGTTGCGCGGCCTTCCACGTGCCGCCGGGTGGGTTGGGTGGCGGGACCGTTGCTTGCGTCCCGTTGTTCTCCTTATAGGCGGGCGGCACGGGTGCGTCGGGACGCTTGTAGTTCGGCCCGACCGTGCAACCAGCAAGGAGCAGACACACGGACGCAGCCAGCAGACCCTTGTTTATGCCGGTGCTGACGGAGGCCTTCGTCTTGTGAACGAGGGTCATTTCTGTGCGCCCTCGGCCGGAGAAGTCGGCTTCACGACCTGCACGGTCTCACCCTCGATGAGTGAGTCGGGAGGGTTCTGAATCACCCGGTCATTCGCAGCGAGGCCGTTGATGACCTGCACCGTGGCGCCGTCGTCATGCCCGAGAATCACTGGCATGAGCTTTGCTTTGCTATTTTCGTCGACCACGGCGATGCGCAATCCTTCGGAGCGGAACATCAGCGCGGAGACGGGCACGATGAACGACGGCGCGGTTAAGCCGCTCTTGAAGTGGACTTCGGTGTAGGCGCCAGGGAAAAGCTCGCCGCTCCGGTTGTCCACATCAAACTCGACCAGCAAAGTCCGCGAGGTCGGATCGATCTGGCGCGAGGTGCGTACCAGCCTGCCGGTGAAGGTCTTGCCGGGGAACTCTCTGAAGGTCAGGTCGGCGGTCATCCCCGGTTTCAAACTCTGGGTATAGATCTGAGGCACGTTGACATAGTCGCGAAGGGTTTGCGCCGCAGCCATATGAAAGAGTTCGGTCGCGCCGGTGCCATTGCCGGCGCCCGCATCGATCAATTGGCCGATGTCTATGTTTCTGGCAGTGATGACTCCGTCAAACGGAGCATAGACTTTCTCGAAACCGACCAGTTCCGACAGGCGCTGGACGTTGGCACGCGCCGACTTCACCGCGGTGTCGCCGGTGGCGGCCTGGGTCTTGAAATTATCCGTGTCCAGTTGCGAGACGGAGTCGGTTTTCACCAGTTCCTGATAGCGGGTTGACTGAACGCGCGCGTTGGCAGCGCTGGCCTCGGCAGTGGCCAGGTCGGCCTGGGCTTGGGTGAGTTGCTGGTCCACTTCGGGGGACTCAATGTCGGCCAACAACTGGCCTTTGCGTACATGGGCTCCGATATCGAAGTACCACTTCTTCAGATAACCGTTGGTCCGCGCATAGATAGGTGAATCGGTATAGGCCTCGAGATTGCCGGGCAGGACGACCTCCTGCCGAGGCTGGCCGACGACCGGAGGATTCACGATCACCGTCGGAGCGGCCAGGGCGTCGGTTTGCGCGGCGACCGCGATCCGTGCGTGGATGCGTTCGATGATCCCCGTTGCGGCCAGGAAGGCCCCGACCGCGAGAACTATGAGCAGCAGCACGATTGCGCGACCGGTGGAAAGCGCCCTAGCACCCTGCGCCTTGGCCATCGTGTCTACCGATGCGTAAGGCTGATGTTCGCTCATCGTTGGTTTCCTCCGCCTGGGGCTCGAGAGCACCCCGTAATCAAAGGCCACTTTCCAGGAGCTATTCTTCGCGGTCCGAAGTCCCGCGCCAAAACAATGGAGCTGCCATCTCGATTCATGAGTACCCCGAACCCGTGACTTTGTTTATTCATCATCATCTTCCGAATGACGCAGGATGACCTGCTGGAGGCGCTTTCTCTCCAGACGTCCGTGTAGGACGCTGAAGAAGGTTGGAACGAAGAGCAAGGTGGAGACGGTCGCGAAGAGCAGACCGCCGATCACTGCTCGTCCGAGAGGTGCGTTCTGCTCGCCGCCATCGCCCAGGCCCAAGGCCATCGGCACCATGCCGATGATCATAGCCAGGGCGGTCATGATGACCGGGCGGAAGCGCGTAAAGCCGGCATCGAGCGCGGACTGCCAGGCATCGCCGACGTTCACTTCCAGCCGTTCCCGGGCAAAGCTGACCACCAGGATCGAGTTCGCGGTCGCCACGCCCATGCACATGATCGAGCCGGTCAGCGCGGGCACGCTGATGTGAGTATGGGTGATGAAGAGCATCCAGACGATGCCGGCGAGCGCCGAGGGTAGCGCGGAGATGATGATGAACGGGTCGAGCCACGACTGGAAGTTGATCACGATCAGCAGATAGACGAGCAGGATCGAGAATGCCAGACCGCCGAGCAAGCCGATATACGAAGACTTCATCGTCAGGACCTGGCCACGGATGACAAGCAGCGAGCCGCGAGGCAGCTGCTTGCGATAACGGTTGACGATTTTCTCAATCTTGTTGTCAACGCTGCCCAGATCGGTGTCGACCACGTTGCCATAGACATCGATGACCGGGGCGACGTTGTAGTGGCTGATGGTACCCTGCTCCTCGCCCCGAGTGACAGTCGAGACATTACCCAGGATCTGCACCGGCGCGCCGCCGCGTTGATAGGGAGAGGATGTACTGTAGCCGCCGGCATCCCCATTGGGGGTGCTCGTCGCAGCGCTGGTCAACGGAATGTTGTTCAGGTCCTGCAGCGAGTCGAGGTTGTATTGCGGCGACTGCACGGCGATGTTGTAACTCACTCCGTTGCGCGGGTCGAGCCAATATTCAGGCGTGGTCTGGAAGCTGCCGCTGGTGGCGACCAGCAGGCTTTGGGCGACGTCCTTTTGCTGCAGGCCGATCAGTTGAGCCTTGGTGCGGTCGACATCGACGGTGAGCCTGGGATTGTCGAAGGGCTGCTGGATGCGCAGGTCGGCTGCGCCAGGAACGTATTTAATCTCGTTCATCATGCGCTCCGCCAGTTCACGGTTGGCCTCCAGGTTGGGACCAATGACCTGGATGTCCAGCGGCGCGGGAAGTCCGAAATTGAGAATCTGGGTGACCATGTCGACCGGCAGCGTATAGAACGACACTCCGGGGAACTCCTTCGGCAGGCTCTCCCGGAGCGCCTCCACATATTCGTCCGTCGGACGGTGATGTCGCGACAACGACACCAAAATGTCAGCGTCGGCCGGGCCGATCGGCGCGGAGTTGCTGTAGGAGGTATTCAGACCGCTGTAGGGCAGCCCTATGTTGTCGATGATCGTGATTAGTTCGGATTTCGGGATCTCCCGACGGATGGCACTGTCGATCTGGTCGCACAGGCTGGCGGTCTCCTCGATGCGAGTCCCGGTGCGCGCGCGAACGTGCAGCTTGAACTGCCCGGTGTCACTGGAAGGGAAGAAATCCCGCCCAAGCCACGGATACAGCAGCGCGAAGGACCCGATACAGAAAGCAAAGAACAGGACGATAAAGATTGCCGAGTGCTCGATGCAAAGCTCCAGGACGCTCTGATAGCCCACCCGCAGCTTCTCAAAGTAATGTTCGAAGAGTATCTGGCCGCGGACCAGCGGATTGCGACTGTGTTTCTTTAGCGCCTCGGCCTCTTTGTCGTGCTCTTTGAGCAGGTACTTGGCCATCGTCGGGACGATGGTGCGTGAGAGCAGGTAAGAGGCGAGCATGGCAAACACAACCGCCTCGGCGAGCGGGACGAAGAGATATTTCGCTACGCCGGATAGGAAAAACATTGGTACGAAGACGATACAAATTGATAACGTCGAGACAAAGGCGGGGATGGCGATCTGCGCCGCGCCGTCGAGGATGGCCTGCTCGATCTCCTTGCCTTCTTCGAGATTGCGGTTGATGTTCTCGATCTCGACAGTCGCGTCGTCGACCAGGATGCCAACCGCGAGCGCCAGGCCGCCGAGGGTCATGATGTTGATGGTTTCCCCGAGTGCGCCCAGCAAAATCAGCGAGCAGATGATCGACAACGGAATGGAGACGGCGATTATCACCGTGCTGCGCCAGCTGCCGAGAAAGACGAGGATCATCACCGCGGTCAGGCAGGCGGCGATAATCGCCTCGCGGGCTACGCCGCCGATCGCTCCCCGGACGAAGATCGATTGATCGGAGAGTGGCGTGATTTTGAGTTGCGTCGGAAGCTGTGAGGCGATGACTGGAAGTTTTTCGTAGATGCTCTTGATAATGTCGAGGGTCGAGGCGCTTCCGGTTTTCTGGACGGTGAGAAGCGAGGCGCGCTGGCCGTTGACGCGCACGATGTTGGTCTGTGGGGGAAATCCGTCGCGGACGTGGGCGACGTCGTGAATATAGACCATCGCGCCGTTTACGGCACGGATCGGCAGATCGTTCAGGCCTGCAATGGTGGTCGGCGCGCTGTTGGTCTCGACCTGGTATTCGAAGCGGTCGATCTTGGTGGTGCCCGACGGCAGGATCAGGTTCTGGGCGGCAATGGCGTTGACGACATCATTTGGAGAAAGACCTTTGGCCTGGAGCGCCTGCAGGTTGATGTCCACCTGTACCTGGCGCGTCTTGCCTCCATAGGGAAAAGGCAGGGAAGCACCCTCGACGGTGGCCAGCTGAGTGCGGACAAAGTTCAGGCCGATGTCGTTGAGCTGCTGCTCAGAGAGCCCCTGGCCGGAGAGGCCGAGTTGCAGGATCGGCACGCTGGAGGCGTTGTACTGGATGATCAGCGGCGGCGTCGAGCCCGGCGGCAGCTGATGGATCTCAGTCTGCATTATGGCCGTGACCTGGGCGACGGCGTTGGCGATTTGCACGTGAGGGTGGAAGAAGACCTTGATGACCGCCCGGCCGTTGACCGACTGCGACTCGATGTGCTCGATGTCGTTGACCGTCGTGGTCATGCCGCGTTCGCTCGGCGTGACGATGCGGTTGGCCACGTCAGACGGCGAGAGGCCGTCGTAGTTCCAAACGACGCTCACCACTGGGATGTTGATGTTGGGGAAGATGTCGGTGGGCGTATTGAGGACGGAGAGCGGCCCGAGAATCAGAAGAAGAATTGCGAAAACGACGAAGGTGTAAGGCCGTCGGAGAGCGAGGCGGACAATCCACATTTGTTAGAGTTTCTCCTGTAATCCTCAAAAGAGCCAATTTCTTGCAGCAATGCCGTTCTTGCGGACGGCATTGCCCTGTGTTCCGGTCCGTTTTCGCCGGGTGACCTTTGGACCCCACTCCTGGCCGCGTTGAAGGCCGGTTGGCAACCCCAAAGCTGCATCGGGAACGGACCTGGATGATCCTGCGTTTTTCTTGCTGGCGGGGGCGCTACGTGCTACAACGAAGTACGCCTCATACCAAGTGCCTGGAAATTTAGTGTCCTCGATACCAGTATAAGAGTGGAGGTCGAGGTATAGCGCGGAACTTACTCACGCCTGCCGGCTTGACGGACGCTCCGCCGAAAAAGACCCACCAAGAAAACGGCAAAGTATGATTCGTACATGGTAGATGTGGCAGGCTGGCGAAGCGATGCAAACGAAGCCCGACCGCCTTTGTCGAGGGCCGTGCAAAGCAGTCACGGCGTGGATGGGAACAATGCCCCAGAAGGATCGATGAGCACAACTCGATGAGCACAACAAGGCCTTCCGGGCACCTTGAAAATCCCGCTCTGGCGGAATACTTTCTCGATCACGCCTATGACGAGATGTTCGCCGGGCACGGTGAAATTCGCCCGCAGTACCAGGAGCTGCTGGAGGCCCTGACCTCGATTCCGCGCGACGAGCTGCAGCGCCGCAAGCGCTCCGCCGATGTCTCGTTTCTCACTCAGGGAATCACCTTTACCGTATACGGCCGCGAAGAAGGCACCGAGCGCATCTTTCCCTACGACCTGTTGCCGCGCGTAGTTACAAGCCAGGAATGGGCCCACATCGAGAAGGGACTGACTCAGCGGATCACGGCGCTGAACCTCTTCCTGCATGACATTTACAACGAAGGCAAGATTTTGAACGAGGGCTTTGTCCCTCGGGAAATCGTCTACAGTTGCCAGCATTTCCGCCGCCAGATGCGCGGTTTACAGGTCCCGCGCAACGTCTACATCGCGGTTGCCGGGACCGATCTGCTGCGCCTGCAGAGCGGCGAGTTCGTTGTGCTGGAAGACAATCTGCGCGTGCCGAGCGGCGTGTCGTACATGCTGACCAACCGGCGCATTATGAAGCGGACATTCCCACTGCTCTTCCGCGCCTACGCCGTGCGGCCGATCGAGCACTATACCCAGGCGTTGCTTAGCACGCTCAAATCGATCGCGCCCGAGGGGCGTCCCGAGCCGTCGATCGTGTTGCTGACGCCGGGAGTCTACAACTCGGCTTATTTCGAGCACACGTATCTCGCCCGGCAAATGGGCATTGAACTCGTCGAGGGCCGCGACCTGGTCATCCACGACAACATCGTTTACATGCGAACTACCGCGGGTCTGAAGCGCGTCGACGTGATCTACCGTCGCGTTGACGATGACTTCATCGATCCGCTGGCCTTTCGCGCTGATTCGATCCTGGGCGTCGCTGGCCTCTTCAACGCCTACCGGGCCGGCAATGTGACCCTCGCCAACGCCTTCGGCACCGGAGTCGCCGACGACAAGGCGCTCTACGCGTATGTGCCGCAGATCATCAAGTATTACCTCGGCGAGACGCCGATCCTGAACAACGTCGAAACCTACCTGATGACCGACCCGGCGCAGCGCCGCCATGTGCTCGACAATATCGACAAGCTGGTGGTCAAGGCGGTGGGAGAATCCGGCGGCTATGGAATGTTGATCGGGCCGCACAGCTCGAAGGCGCAGCAGGAGGAGTTCAAGCGCCAGATCGAGGCGAGCCCGCGCAACTATATCGCCCAGCCTACGCTGGATTTCTCCCGCGCTCCATGCCTCCAGGAGGACGGCAGCATCCAACCCAGGCATGTGGATTTGAGGCCTTACATTCTGTTTGGCGACAAGGTGACCATCGTCCCGGGCGGATTGACTCGGGTCGCGCTGCGCAAGGGTTCGCTAGTAGTGAATTCGTCACAGGGCGGAGGAAGTAAGGATACCTGGGTGTTGAGTTATTAGGTGGGTCGTTCTTCTAGGACACAATGCTTTCACGCGTAGCCGACAGTTTGTACTGGATGAGCCGCTACCTCGAGCGGGCGGAGAATACCGTTCGCCTGCTTAACATCAATATGGACCTGATGCTGGACAAGTCCAGCACCAGCTCGGAACGGCGTTGGCAGCGCGTCCTGGCGACCATCGGCAAGCCCGAGGGCTGCGAGTGGAAGGGCGATGTCTTCGAGTTTGTCGATTCACTTTGCTTCGACGAGGAGAAGACGGCTTCGGTGGTCTCGTGCATTGTGCAGGCACGCGAGAATGCGCGACAGGTGCGCGAGGAAATTAGCTCAGAACAATGGCAGCGACTGAACCGCCTTTTCCATGAGGTCACTCGGCAGACAGATTCGGACCGCTCTGAGCTTCGCCTCTCTGAATTTCTTCCGTCCGTGGTTAACGGGATCCATCTCTTCCAGGGCGTGACCGATACGACGCTGAGCCACGGCGAGGGCTGGCAGTTCATTCAGATCGGCCGCTACATCGAGCGCGCTTCCTCCACGGCGCGACTGCTCGAGGTCTATCACCGCGACAGCTTCAAGGCGCCCGACGAAGCCCATGATGCCTTCGATTACCTGGAGTGGATCGGGCTGCTGCGCACCTGTACCGCCTTTGAAGCCTACTGCAAGGTGTATACCGCCGATCTCACCTACGACCGAATTCTGGAGTTCCTAGTCCTCGACGCCGATTTTCCCCACTCTATTCGCTTCTGCATCGACAGCCTGGTCAACTCGCTGCGCGCCGTCCAACAGGACAGCCGCGGCCACCACGCTGAGGAACTGATGCGCCTATCGGGACGATTACAGGCGTCGCTGCGGTATGGACAGGTCTCCGAGATACTGGAGCGCGACGCGGGCATTTATCTGCGTACCATTCTCGATCGTTGCCTGCAGATCCATGAACTGATCTACGAGGTATACATCCGCTATTCGGTGCAGACCGCGCTGGCGATGTAGGAGGAACAATGCTGTTCTACTCGATACGGCACTTGACGAAGTTCCAATACGGCAAACCGGTCAGCGAGAGCGTGATGGAGATGCGCATGCATCCCCGCAGCGACAGCAACCAGCGCTGCCTGAGCTTTTCGCTCTCGGTCAGCCCCCGGTGCCGTGTGTTTTCGTATCGCGACCACTTGGGCAACAACATCCATCACTTCGATATCCCTGGCGAACACGAGCAGCTGGTGATCGTGGCCGAGTCGCTTGTAGAGCAACAGCCGCTCTCGGATATTCCGACGAGCCTCAATCCCGCCGCCTGGAAGGAGCTCGACGCCATCGTCGCCAGCGGCGATTACTGGGAGATGCTGCTGCCGAGTGAGTTCGCCAGGCCCACGGATGGTCTAAAGACGCTTGCCGATGACTTGGACGTGGTGCGCCGGGATGATCCGCTGACCATGCTGCATGAGCTAAATAAGAGGCTCTACGATCACTTCGACTACGTGCCCAAAGCCACCAAAGTCGATTCTCCGATCGACGTGGCGATCGAATCGAAGCAGGGCGTCTGCCAGGACTTCGCCCACATTATGATCGCTTTGGCGCGACAGCTCGGCATTCCCTGCCGCTATGTAAGCGGCTACCTGCATCACAGCGAGGAGATGGAGGAACGCTCGACCCCGAATGCTACCCATGCGTGGGTCGAGGCGCTGCTTCCCCATTTAGGGTGGGTAGGTTTCGATCCGACCAACTGCCTGGTTGCTACCGACCGGCATATTCGCACCGCGATCGGGCGCGATTATGCGGATGTGCCACCCACCAAAGGCACCTATCGTGGACGAACGAGCAGCGACCTCTATGTCGCCGTGCGCGTGACCGCTTCGGAAGAGCCGCCGGCGCTGGACCAGGACCTGCCGATTCCGGAAGACTGGTCGATGCTGGTCGAGAAGGCGCAAGCGCCTCCGCCTGCCCCAGCAGCGCCCTTGCTGCAATTGCATCAGGCTCAACAACAGCAGTAGGCGGTCGTCATCGAGCGCTCGAAATGCTGTAAATTACGATTGTTCGAGTCCACAAGAGCGGGAGCCGTCATGCCGGAATCACTGCAAATCGCGCAAAGTCAGACGCCGTTGTATTTGCTGTCCAACATGGCCAACCGTCATGGCCTCGTCGCCGGCGCCACCGGAACCGGGAAGACGGTGACGTTGCAGGTGATGGCCGAGAGCTTCAGCCGAATCGGGGTTCCGGTCTTTGCCGCCGACATCAAAGGCGACCTCAGCGGCATCAGCCAGCCGGGCACAGACAATCCCAAGATCGCGGCACGCGTGAAAGAGATGAAGCTGACCGACTTCTCGTTCGGCGGCTGCCCGGTCACTTTTTGGGATATCTTCGGCGAACAGGGTCATCCGATTCGCGCTACGGTTTCTGAGATGGGACCGCTGCTCTTCAGCCGGCTGTTGGGCCTGAACGATACCCAGCAGGGCGTGCTGTCGCTGGTCTTCAAAATCGCGGACGACAACCAATTGCTTCTGCTCGACCTTAAAGACCTGCAGGCGATGCTTCGGCATGTCGGCGACAACGCGAAGGAGTTTCAGACGCAGTATGGGAATATCTCGGCTGCGAGTATAGGGGCAGTCCAGCGGGGTTTGGTCGCACTCGAACAGCAGGGCGGCGAAAAATTTCTTGGCGAGCCGGCGCTCAATCTCGACGATCTAATGCAGACCGACGCCAACGGCCACGGCGTGGTCAATATACTGGCGGCGGACAAGCTGATCAATTCACCGAAGCTCTACGCGACCTTTCTGCTGTGGATGTTGACCGAGCTTTTCGAAAAGCTGCCCGAGACAGGCGACCCAGACAAACCGAAGCTGGTTTTCTTCTTCGACGAGGCGCATCTGCTCTTCACCGATTTGCCCAAGGTGATTCAGGACAAGGTGCAGCAGGTAGTCCGGCTGATTCGTTCGAAGGGCGTTGGCATTTACTTCGTGACGCAGAATCCGATCGACGTTCCGGATGAAGTCCTCGGCCAGCTCGGCAACCGGGTGCAGCATGCGCTGCGGGCGTTCACACCTCGCGATCAGAAGGCGGTGCGGGCGGCGGCGACAACATTTCGCGCCAACCCAAAGATCAATATTGAAACGACCATCACCGAGCTGGGCGTCGGGGAGGCGCTGGTCTCGTTTCTGGATGAGAAGGGCACCCCTGACATCGTCGAGCGCGCGCTGATTTGTCCGCCGCGCAGCCAGATCGGCGCGATCACCCCCGAACAGCGGAAGCAGATCAGCGCCAGTTCTCTGGTAGCGGGAGTCTACGAGCAGGCTGTCGATCGGGAATCTGCGTATGAGTTGCTGCAGGCGAGGGCTGGTCAGCCGCCTCCCGCATCGGCGGGAGCGCAGCAAGGTCAGGCGCAATCTCCTCCACAGCCGCAGTCGCAACCCTGGTACAGCGTGCTCACCGAGGGAACCGGCAAGACCGGCCGGGGCGACAGCATTCTTGAGACGGCTACAAAATCGGTCGTACGAACCATGGGCACTACCGTGGGGCGCGAGCTTGTGCGGGGGCTGATGGGTTCGCTGCTCGGCGGTACAAGCACGAGACGCCGCTGAGCCCAATTCGGACTTCACGAGGGTCCAACTTTCACGACTGAGGCTTTTCGAGCTGGACAATCTTTTGCCGCTCGGCCTCGGCTTCGGCGGTTCGCCCGGCTCGTGCCAGCGCGTCGGCGAGGCCGCGGTGCCCATCGATGTAAGTCGGATCGCTGGCTACAGCATCTTGATAGCGGGCGATCGCGTCGGATATTTTCCCCTGCTGCATTAGAAGGTTGCCTGAGTTGATAGCGAAGGTGGCGCGCTGGCGATTGGTGGCGGCGCGGGTGAGCTCGGCGGCAATCTTGCGTTCGGCGGAGGCTTCGTCCTTGTGACCTTGTTCGGCAAGCACTCCGGCCAGCGTGATGTGCGTCCCTGGTTGATTCGGCATCAGCTTGATCGCCTGGCGCAGCGCATCTGCTGCATTGGGGAGATCGTTCTGCTGCTTGTAGACGCTGCCAAGGATCGCCCATGCGTCGCCGTTGTCAGGGCGCAGCTTGAGCGTGAGCTTGAGTTGGTCGACCGCCTCGGTAAAGTGGCCAGTCTGCATCTTCAATATTCCCAGCGTGAAGGGTGGATCGGGCGACTGCGGATTGAGCCGCGCGGCTTGCTCAAGCTCAACCGCCGCGTCGGCGACATCGTCCTTGAGCTTGAGGGCGAGGCCGAGGTTGTAGTGGAGTTCATAAGCGTCGGGGCTGAGCGCGAGCCCGGCGCGGAACTCGCGGATTGCGTCATCGAGGTCGCTCTGCTGCAGGTAGGCGACACCGAGGTCCTGATGAATGAGTGGGTCGTTCGGCGACTCGGCAAGCGCGCGCTGATAGAGTGGAATCGCGTCTTTCGATTTGCCGGTCTGGACGAGCGCCAGAGCGAGGTTGGTCAGAGCATGTGCATTGTGCGGCTGTGCAGTGACGACCTGCTGAAAGAGAGGAATGGACTGCTGTTCCTGCCCAGTGCCCTGAAGCGCGAGCGCGAGTTGATATTTTGCATCGAGAAAATCAGGCGCGAGCTCGACGGCGTGCTGCAGGATGGGAATCGCCCGGTCATCCTGCCCGGCAGTGATCAGCGAACGGCCCAACTCTAGCTGGGTGGAGGCGTTGTTGGGAGCAAGCTGGCTGGCGGTGGTCAGCTCGCGGATCGCATCCGTCGCGCGGCCCTCGGCAGCCAACGTGATGCCGAGATGCAGATGCGCAGCCGCCGACCTGGGGTCGATGGCGAGCGCCTGCTCGAATTGGGCCTCGGCGGACTGCCAGTTTTGTCTTTGCGCTTCAAGGGAGCCGAGGGCGTCATGAAGGGTCGCGGCATCGGCCGAGCCTGGGGCAGCATCGGCGACCGCTTTCTGCATTCGAGCCATGGCCAGTTCGGCGTTGTTGGTTGCGGTAAGCGCCCGCACATAGCTGATCACTGCCGTCGCCGGCAGAGGGTCCGACGGATCCTGATCGAGCGCTCGAAAGAGCGCCAGCGACTTGTCGTAGGCCTCGGTCTCTTCGTAGGCGACGGCCAGATTCGTCTGTGCGATGCGGTCGTCAGCTTTCATCGCGAGAGCGCGTTCGAGCTCGGGGACGGCTAGCGCTGGCTGACCCAGCTGCAGCAGCACCGAGCCCAGAGCGCTGTGCCCCTCGGGAATCTCTGGCGCTAGTTGCACGACTTTCTGGAAATCATCGCGTGCGACGGTAAGGTCGCCGCTTTCCACCGCGGCGTAGCCAGCGTGAAAGGCGGCGTCAGCCTGATGAAGCTGCTCCTGCCGGTCGGGTTGCTGGGCGGAGGGCGACTGCGTCCGGGCGCTTTGAGATGAGAGGAGCAGCAGCAGGACGAACCCGCATGTCCAACGCCGGCAGTGTATTTGCATGCGATCTCAGGCTGGAGGGCCAGCAACCCGTATCTTAACGCGCCTGAGAAGCGCCCGTCCGGACAGACTCAAGGTTGGCCGCGCACTGCGACAACAGAGACTCAAGAGCGCGAACTTCTTTGGCCGCCAGACCGTCCAGCATTTGCCTGTAAATATGGCCTATTGCGGCGCGGGACCTGGCGAGGATGCGCTTGCCGGAGGGCGTTAAAGTGGCCAGCAGGATGCGCTCGTTTTCGGGATGCCTGGTGCGCACGATCCACCCGTTCTTCTCGACTCCGCGAAGCAGGACCTGGGTGGTTTGCGGCGTGACCATGCAAGCCCGGGCCAGCCTTGCGCCGGAGATTCCGGGCTCGTAATCGAGCTTTGCCAGCACGTGCAGCTGCGCGGCCGTGACTCCGCAGGGGCGCAGCTTTTCGTCGAGACGTTCGCGAAATAAGTGGAGCAGCCGCTTGACCAGCGACGCAACAGGATAGTTGACCGAACTTTCTTCTGCGCGGCGGACGGACATATCAGTCTGCTGATACTATATCAGCAGACTGATACCCCAAGGAATTGGAAATGCGCCTTTCGGACTTCCCTAGTCCTGAGGCGGGACGAGGCTCGAGTGCCGGACATACACGACTGGAAACCGAGCCATAATCCCTGGGCGGTGGCGCTGACCGTAACTCTGGCGACGTTTATGGAGGTGCTCGACACCTCGATCGCCAACGTGGCGTTGCCGCATATGGCGGGTTCGCTCGGCGCGAGCCAGGAAGAGGCGACCTGGGTGCTCACAAGTTACCTCGTCGCCAGCGCCATCGTCCTGCCAATCTCGGGCTGGCTGGCGACACGGTTTGGCCGCAAACGCTTCTACATGACCTGCGTCGTGATCTTCACTATCTGCTCATTCCTCTGCGGCATCGCGCAGACGCTGCCCATCCTGATTCTGGCGCGCGTCTTGCAGGGACTTGGCGGGGGTGGCCTCGCGCCGAGCGAGCAAGCCATTCTCGCCGACAGCTTTCCCGTTGCCCGGCGCGGCCAGGCTTTCGCCGTCTACGGCATGGCGGTGGTGGTGGCGCCGGCTATCGGACCGACGCTTGGCGGCTGGATCACCGACAATTTCAACTGGCACTGGATCTTCTTCATCAACATCCCGATCGGCCTGCTCTCTCTCTTCCTGAGCAACCGCATGGTCGAGGACCCGCCGTACCTTAAAGAGCAGCGCGCGGTCATCATGCGCGACAAGCCCAAGGTCGATTTCACCGGGCTCGGGCTGGTCGCCGTGGGCGTGGGCTGCCTCGAATTCGTCCTCGACAAGGGCCAGGAGAAAGACTGGTTTGGCGACTCGATGATCACGACCTTCTTCATCGTCGCCATATGCTTGCTGGTCTTCTTTGTTTTTTGGGAGTGGCGCCACCCCGACCCGATCGTCGATCTGAGGCTGCTGAAGAACCGCAACTTTGGCACTGCGGTCTTTCTGCAGTTCATTCTGGGCATTGTGCTCTTCTCGACCACCGTGCTCATTCCACAGTTTCTGCAGGTGCTGCTCGGCTATACGGCGGAGAGATCGGGCATGGTGCTCTCGCCGGCCGGATTTCTGATGATGGTGCTGATGCCGGTCGCGGGCATTCTTGTCGCGCGGATGGACCCGCGATTGCTCGTCTCGATCGGCTATGCGATCACGGCGATCATGCTTTTTAACCTAACGAACCTTGACCTGAACGTCAGCTTCGGACAAATCACGTTGTGGCGGGCCCTGCAGGTGATGGGGCTGCCGTTCATCTTCATCCCCATCAGCACGTTGAACTATGTGGGTGTGCCGATGAACAAGAACAACCAGATTTCGAGTTTCTCCAACTTCGCGCGTAACCTCGGCGGCAGCATGGGCACGGCCATGCTGACCACCTTCCTCACCCGCACCGCACAGACCCACCAGAACACGCTCGCCCAGAACACCGGGGGCACGATGGCCTATCACTCCTACATCGACCAGACCAAGGCGGCGCTGATGGCGCTCGGCCAGGGAGCCGACCAGGCCGGCCAACTGGCCGTCGGACACGCTTATGAGGAGATGCTGCGTCAGGCCTCCATGCTCAGCTACATGAACGCCTTCTGGCTGCTCAGTGTGATCATCGCCTGCCTGGTGCCACTGCCCTTCATTATGAGGAAACCGCCGGCGCGGGTGAAGGCTCCGGTGGAGGCTGGAGCACATTGAGGGACGCCTGGGAAATTAAGTGCGGCCCGGCACCACCCTCCCCTTCGGTTCCATAGGTAAATACCTGATAGTAAATGGCTTAAGCTGCATGTACCGTCGAGGGTTCAGACGGCGTCGAGCGAAGACGCTCCGAGCCGGAGCATACTCACACTCTTCCTATATTTAGTTTACTAAATTGAGATAGTTCACTACGTGTGAAGTTTCAACAGGTTGTCCATTCGATCTGAGCGCGAGAAGCTGGTTGTGACGAGCAAACAGTTTTTCGGAGAGATCGAATGGACTATCACCAGAATGCCAGACTTACGGTGTATCTACGAGAGCGATTGGCGAGAAGTGTGGTTGAGGAGAAGTCCACCTTGAAGCTGGCCGCGGTCAGTTTCAAGGTGAGCGCCAAGACTGCCGCCAAGTGGGTGCGCCGCTATCGGGCCGAGGGTGTGGCCGGGTTGCGGGACCGTTCCTCACGCCCACGCTGTTGTCCGCGAACCACTTCCTTGCCTTTATTGGAAAAGGTTTTGGCTCTTCGCCGGTTGCGCTACAACGGCTGGCGGATCGCCCGCGAAGTAGGCCTCAGCCGGACTACGGTCAGCCGCATCCTGCGCCGTGCCGGACTGAACCGCCTCGGCTCGCTCGATCCACCGCCTGCGGTCATTCGCTATGAGCACCCCCGGCCCGGCGACATGATCCACTTCGACGTCAAACGACTGGCCCATATCCTGGGCCCCGGCCATCGCATCCATGGCGCGCGTGGACGGGAGTCGCGCGGCGCCGGATGGGAGTATTTGCACATCGCCATCGACGACCACTCCCGGATCAGCTTCGCCGCCATGATGCCGGACCAGACCCACCGCTCGGCGATTCTCTTTTTCCTCATGGCCAGGGCCTATTACGCCCGCTTTGCCATCTCCATACGCCGCGTGCTCACCGACAACGGTTCCTGCTACCGCGAAGCGCGCTTCAAGAACATCCTTCTCCAGCAACATGTCCAGCATCGCTTCACCAGGCCCTACACTCCGCGCACCAACGGAAAGGCCGAACGCTTCATCCAAACCGCTCTCCGCGAATGGGCCTATGCCCGCACTTACTCCAACTCTCTGGAGCGCCAGCTCAACCTCGAACTCTGGCTCCACGACTACAACTTCCACCGCCCCCATGCTAGCCTCAACCTCAACACCCCAGCTTCCCGCTCCGGCTTGAACCGGAACAACCTCTTGACTCTCCACAACTACGCCAACTTTTGAGATCTTTTATTCCGAACGGAATGAGTCAGTTAGGAAGCAAATCGAGGGCGAGGGGGCTTGACATCTCTAACGACGTTGGCGGTGTCAAGGGCGAAGTGGGGTGTTGGCGTGGGGAGCGGGGTCAAGGGCGCCGTTTTTTGGCGTTCATCGGGACCCTTGACGCCGCTCCCCATGCCCCGAAGCTGGTGCCGGGAACGAAGCTCAGATGTTCTTTCTGAGCTTCGTTCCTTAGCGGCGTGGTTCGGTCTGGGCCAGGGCTGCATGATTTGGTTTTTCTACTGCGTCGTCGTAAAAAGTCACCGGGGACTCGCGTCCCCATCCATCTGTCTACGGCCACCGACTGCGGCCAGGATTTACGGAGTCGAACTCCCGCTTGCGCGAGAGGCAGGGTGCTCATTCAAGGTAGCGGCCCGGTACCGCGGCCATGTCAAGCCTCGAGCTGCCCTGCGACGCGGCCACGCTGGCGAGCCGATCGGCTTTGGCTTCGCCGGCGCAACATCCAGTACAGGCGGGTGAGCAGCTTGCGCGCCATCGCCACTTTGGCGATGGACTTGCCGCGCCGCTCCACCAGCCTCCAGTACACCCGTTTCAACTCGTGGTCGTAGCGGACGGCCACATTGGCCGCCTCCACCAGCACCCAGCGCAGGAAGACATTGCCTTCCTTGCTGATGTGCCCCAGCCGTTGCTTGCCGCCGCTGGAGTATTCGGCCGGGACCAGGCCCGCGTAGCTGGCCACCTTGCGCGCCGAAGCAAAACGCTCCACCGGGCCCAGGGTGAGCACCACCGCCAGCGCGGTGATCGGACCCACGCCTGACTGATGCTGCATCAGGTAGCGGGCCTCGGGGTTGAGCTCCGCCTCCCGCTGCACTACCTGATTCAGCTCGGCGATCTCCTTGTCCCACTGCTCGCGCAGCGCCAGCAGCTCGTCGCGCCTGCGTTTGGCCCAGGGCGGAAGTTCGAGCGACTTTAACTGCTCGCGGCCCTCATGGTTCCACAGCGCTTTCTTCTTCCGCATCCCGCGGTTGATGGCGATGGCCTGCAACTGGTGCGAGATGGAACTGCGCATGGTGACCAGCTTGTGGCGGTGCATGAGCAGCTGGCGCAGGTCGCGGGTGGCCTTGTCCGGCACCCAGATGCGGGGGAAACGGTTCTCTTCCAGCAGCTGCAGCAGCAGCCGGGCATCGTTGCGGTCGGTCTTCTGCTTGCGCGGCGCGGCCTTGCGGATCCGCGCCGGGTCGCCTACCCACAGCTCGATGCCCAGCTCCTCCAGCATCTCCTCGTACCACTGGCTGTAGCCGCTGGCTTCCAGCCCCACTCGCACCGGACGCGGAAGACCGGCATAGAACTCCCGCACCGCCGCCGGGCCCAGCTCGTGGCTCAACCACTGCTCCCGCCGCCGGCCCGTCTCCGTGTCCAGCAGGCAAAGTTCTTGTAACCCAGGATGAAAATCGCAACCTATCATAATCATGACGTTGGCTCCTTCCTCCATGCGGGAGCCCTGGCTTTACCCAACCACGAGCTTACCCCGCTCCGAGAACTGGAGCCGACGTCGTTATGCAATCAAGATTTTCCGGATTAGGTGACCCACCCGGGGTCGTGCTTGATCGGGGGTAAGGCTTTCTCGATTTCGATTTTCACCCGCTGACCGAGCGTCAGGAGCCGTATTGGGGCTGGTTGGGCTGCGAATTCGGGCCTTTTCCGAGATTCGCTTCTATCCTGAATAGAAGCCGCTTCTCCAGTTCAATCGCGTCTGAGTAGTCGATTGTGTTGTATTGGCGCGTATCCAAATGCTGAGTGTACTCTTGGAGAGATAAGAAGCCCTGTTGGCTCAGCGTGTCCATGTAGAAAAGGAACTCGCCATAGTTCTTGGCTCCGATGATCGTATAGTCGTTGCGGCTGTCAATTTCTGCCAAGTGCCCGGGAAATTCGCTAACATTCCCCAGGTGTCTCAACAGCAGTGTAGCTTCTCTTGAACCGGCGGATCTTGTCTGTCCAGCATTTGTCTGAAGTCGTCCATGGAATAGATCGGAAAGAGTGAGTTGTCCCGTTTCCCAAATGCGCTCTCAGAAATGGATCGCACCTGATGTGAGATCTTGTAACGATCCTTACCCGCCTCTTGCCGGAGCCAGATCGAGAGCGATCGTCCGTGATCTGCATACCGAAACCTTCCGCAGCTACGACAGATCGTCATGGACGCCCCCAAACGTAGGTCGTGCTCCTCAAATGCGGCGATGTCGCAAAGCGGGCATTTGCCAGTGTCCGGTAGCTCTAATATCTTAACCTCGCGATACACGTTTCCTCCTTTCGACTCGAATCGCTTAGTGGGAATGATCTTATCGCGTCCGGTTCAGAAGGGATTGTCAGCGGGGGTAGACTCACTAGATTCGGACGGTTTCCTGATATTCCCCAAAGACTTTCCTCAAAGCGCCAGCAATTTCACCCACGGTGCAGCTACTTTCGACAGCATTCAGGATCGCCGGCATCAGGTTGCCTCCGTTGCGCGCGGTACCTGTCACAGAGTCGATTGCAGACAGCCATCTCTGCTGATCTCGCCTAAGTCTTAGCGCCTTCACCCGTTCCACCTGCCTGCGCTCCAACGACTCGTCGATTCTTTGGGTGGGGATCTCGACTTCCGTTTCCTGGGTAAACCGATTGACCCCGACGACCACCGCTTCTCCGGAATCAACCTGTTGCTGCGCTTCGTAGGCGGCGTTTTGGATCTCCTGCTGAATCCATCCGCGCTCGATTGCGCGCAGCATCCCTCCCATTGCCTCGATCCGGGCGAAGTAGGCGTTGACCTGTTGCTCGATGTCGTTGGTCAGCATCTCAAGGTAGTAGGAACCGGCGACGGGGTCGATGGCCTGCGCGATGCCAGATTCGTGGGCGAGGATTTGTTGTGTTCGAAGAGCGATACGCGCGGCAGCTTCAGTCGGTAGAGCGAGGGCCTCGTCGTATCCGTTGGTGTGGAGGGACTGTGTGCCTCCGAGCACGGCAGCCAGCGCCTGGAGCGTAGTGCGGACGATATTGTTCTCCGGCTGTTGGGCGGTGAGTGTCGATCCGGCTGTCTGGGTGTGGAAGCGGAGCATCCAAGAGCGGGGACTCTTCGCACCGAACTTGTCGCGCATGATGTGCGCCCAGAGGCGGCGGGCGGCGCGAAACTTGGCTACCTCCTCAAGGAAATTGTTATGAGCATTAAAGAAGAAAGAGAGCCGTGGGCCGAAGTTGTTGACTTCGAGGCCCGCATTGAGAGCGGCCTGGACATAGGCCATTCCGTTGGCGAGGGTGAAGGCGACCTCCTGCACTGCGGTCGAGCCGGCTTCGCGCATGTGGTAGCCGGAGATGGAGATCGGGTTCCAGTCGGGAACGTGCTCGGTGGCCCAGGCGAACATATCAGTCACAATCCGCAGCGCGTGGTTGACCGGATAGATGTAGGTGCCGCGAGCGATGTATTCCTTCAGCACGTCATTTTGGACAGTGCCGGAGAGTTTGTCGAGGGGGAAGTTTTGGCGTTTCGCAACCGCAACGTACAGAGCAAGCAGGATGCTGGCCGTGGAGTTGATGGTCATCGAGGTGGAGATTTTGTCGAGGGGAATGCCGGCGAAAAGGCGCTCCATGTCTTCAATGGAGTCGATGGCGACCCCGACTTTGCCGACTTCGCCGAGCGACATCGGATCGTCGGAGTCGTACCCGATCTGGGTGGGGAGATCGAATGCCACGGAGAGCCCGGCGGTCCCGTTGGCGAGCAGAAACTTGTAGCGTGAGTTCGAGGCCTCGGCGTCGCCCATGCCGGCGTACTGGCGCATTGTCCAAAGCCGGCCGCGGTACATCGTCGGCTGGATGCCGCGGGTGTAGGGGAACTGTCCGGGTTCGCCTAGCGCTTTGTCAGGATCAAAGCCTGCGTCGGTTAAGTCTTGCTGGGTGAAGAATGTTTTGTCATTCATAGGGACAGGGCGCAGGGCTTAGGGCACAAGACGCCTTGCTGCCTCGCTTGGATTCTTGGCGAACGATAGCAGATTTATTGAATGCCGGGGAACCAGAGCAGGACCCAAGGTCGTGTGATCAGGCGGAGCGAAACGCAATTCGCCTGGGTCAGCGGGGGGCGCGGCGGGCGCGGTTTTTCTTCTCTTTCTGCCGGGCCCGGTAAAACTGGCTTAGAGTGAATCCCGCGAAAAGGACTGTCAGCGCCGAATAAATGATGAAGTGGATGTGGTCTGAGCCACCTCTCCAGTTTTCGCGAAATTTGTAGACATTCTGACCGAAGAACGCGGCAAAGAGGGCGAAGAAGAGGCCGGTGATTTCGAGCCAGAGGACTGAGCCGGTGTGGGCCATGGGGCCCCAGACAGCCTCGCCGAAGCGTTTCGTGCCCTTGGCGATGGCTTTGGCCTTCGACGTGGCTTGCGCAGCGGCAGCCGGGATCGCCTGGGCTTTGATGGGCGACGGAGCAGGAACGGCTGCGGCTTGGCCGACACGCTCCCGGGCGGCCTTTGCAGCCAAGCGAAGTCCAATACCCAGTTTTCGTCCCGCAGTCTCCGCTCCCATACGAAAATCTTAGCAGTGGCACCGAAAAGTACCGCTTTCGGGATGATTCGGATTGCGGTGCGCGGGCATCACAAGTAAGGTAATGGAAATAGATGCTGGCCGGGCAGCGCTGTTCGGCAGGCAGAAACGGGGCGGGCCATTGAATAAGCGGCTGCGGAGCTTGATCCAGAAACTGGGGGAGGCGATCCATGAAACCGTCTCCGAGTCGGAAGACATCGCCAGCGTGGTGCAGGACATCCGCAAACAGGGTTTTGACGTGCTTCTGATGCTGGAAGCCACGATCGGGCTCAATGAAGTCGAACAGCAGCCCAAGCAGTTGACCATGAACGCCACATCCGGCGAGGCCGAGGCGGGGAAAGTGGACTCGGCGACCGGCTTTACGACCCAGGATGTCAACTTCCTGCGCTCGCTGCGGATCGCGGTCGAGTGCGAGGCAGGCAGTTCGGCGGCCGATTCCAGCGGCGACTAGTACTCTTCTGGAAATGCCGCGAATGGCACCCGAGCGGGGCCACCTGCCGGGCGGTCGAGTTGTGCACGCTCTCCATCCCATCTCGCCATACATTATGCAGTCGTGTCCCGTGTGCTACACTCGCTCGTTCGATCGTCGAGAGCTATACTTCGACGGGAACGCGTGAGCGGACCCAGCGAAGGCTGATCAAATTCCCAGGGGCGTGGCGTGAGCATGAGGGATACGCTTGGAGTGCTACTGGCGGGCGGAGCCGGGGAACGACTTTTTCCGCTGACGCGTGATCGTGCCAAGCCTGCGGTTCCGTTTGGCGGCCACTATCGCATCATCGACATCACCCTCTCCAACTGCATCAACTCAGGGCTGCGACGGGTTTACATCCTCACCCAGTACAAGGCGCTGTCGCTCAACCGGCACATCCGCGAAGGCTGGACCGGCATTGTCGCCCAGGAGTTGGGCGAGTTCATCGAGATACTGCCGCCGATGCAGCGGGTAAGCGCGAACTGGTACATGGGCACCGCGGATGCGGTGTACCAGAACATCTACTCGATCGGCGCAGAGCAGCCCAAGCATGTGCTGATTCTTTCCGGCGACCACATCTACAAGATGAACTACAGCAAGATGCTGGAGCACCACAAAGAGACCGGCGCGGACGTGACCCTGGCGACCCTGCCGATCCAGCCCGACGAAGTGAAACGCTTCGGTGTTGTCGAGGTGGGCAAGAACGGTGAGGTTATTGGATTCCTTGAGAAGCCGGCGAGCACCGAACTACGGTCGCCCTTCAATCCGGAGATGGTCGATGCGTCGATGGGCATTTACATCTTCAATACCGACGTGCTGTTGCCGGCACTGATCAAAGACTCGGAAGACCCAGAATCGAAGCACGACTTCGGGCACAACATCCTGCCGGCGATCCTGGGGCAATACAAGCTTTATGCCTACAACTTCGTCGATGAGAACAAGAAAGAAACACTTTACTGGCGGGACGTTGGAACGCTCGACGCCTACTATGACGCTAATATGGACGTTTCAGCGGTCTCGCCGATGTTCAATCTGTATGACGCGAGCTGGCCAATGCGGACGCGGGTGCGGCAGTATCCGCCGGCGAAGTTTGTCATCGGCGAGCCGGGCCGAACCGGCATGGCGATCAACTCAACCATCTCGGCGGGCTGTATCGTTTCCGGCGCGGTGGTTCGCAATAGCGTGCTTTCGCAGGACGTTCGTGTCAATTCCTACTCGGAAGTGGACTCGAGCATTATCTTTTCCCACGTAGACATCGGAAGGCACTGCCGGATCAAGCGCGCGATCATCGACCGCGACGTGAAGATACCCGAGGGAACTGTGATTGGCTACGAACCGAACGAGGACCGGCGGAATTATTTTGTGACTCCATCGGGATTGACAGTAGTGGCACGCGATTATTCTCTGTACGAAAGCCCAGTCTCGCCGGAATTTATGCGCCAAGGCTGAGCCTACTTCGGGGGTGGTCGGCTTAACTCTAAAGAGGGTCGCCTTCAACGGACACCAGTGCAAGAATGACTGATGCCAGGTCATTTTGCGAGGAGTGATTCATATGCCACTGCCCACCGACGAAAAGCTGTTAGCGCTAAGCAACGATCTGATTCAAGTGTTTGACACCATCTTTGGGGTGCATCCGGGATTTCGTCCAGCCCATGCCAAGGGCGCAATGTTTACCGGGACGTTTATCCCAGCTTCGGGTGCGACTTCGTTGTCCAAAGCACCCCATATCACGCGCTCATCGACTCCGGTCACGGTGCGCTTTTCCAATTCAACCGGAATTCCGGTGATTCCGGACAATGATCCGAATGCCAATCCGCGCGGGATGGCGATTCGGTTCAGCCTGGGAGAGCACGTCCATACCGACATCGTGAGCCACTCGACGGATAGCTTCCCAACGCACACGGGGCAGGAGTTCTTGGAGTTTCTGAAGGCGCTGGCTTCGAGCGATCTGTCGAACATCCCGGCGTCTCCGTTTGGTGCGTTTCTGGGCTCACATCCCGCGGCGCTCGCTTTTGTGCAGGCTCCCAAGCCCGCTCCGGTGAGCTTCGCGACTGAAGCCTATTTTGGCGTGACCGCCTTCCAATTCACTAACGCCGACGGCGCGAGCAAATTCGGGCGCTACCGGATTATTCCCGAGGCCGGGCTTGCGCACCTTGACGATGTGGCAACAGCGGCCAAAGGCCCGGATTACCTCTTCGATGAGATCAAGGAGCGGATCGCGGCTAGCCCGGTGAAATACAAGATAGTAGTGCAGGTTGCGAACGACGGCGATGTGGTCGATGACGCGACGATCCACTGGCCGGAAGATCGGAAGGTGGTGGAATTGGGCACGCTGGCTCTGACCACTACCGTCGCCGACAACGACACCGAGCAGAAGCACATCATCTTCGATCCAATCCCGAGGGTCGAGGGGATTGGCCCATCCGACGATCCGCTGCTGGAACTTCGCGCGGCGATCTATTTGATCAGCGGACGGCGTCGGCGGGCAGCGTAGGCACGGGCAGTTCGGAGGATGAATGGCAATCAATAGCAAGGTTCTGCTTGGCATTGCGGAGAAGAGTTTTGAGCAGTGGGCTGCGTCTGCGCTAGGCGTTGAGGCGATCACGGAACAGAGCCAGACGATTCCGAAAATGGAAGCCGTGATGGCCCTGGGTGCCGATAAGGCGGCGAAGAAGAAGCTTTGGAAGACTGCGGAAGACGCTGTCCAGGACACCGCGCTCGGAATTCTGATCGAAGGCCATGCGGCGGCGTTTCCAACCTACCCGGGAGTCGTGGGCGGGATGCTGTCGCCCCATTCCGTGATGCCGGATTCGGGTGGATCGTTCTTGCCCGAGGTCTATGCGCTGCCACGCTATCTTGTGAAAGAGTATGCGCTGCGCAAGTTCGCCGAGCAGCGGACTGCAGGCCCGATTGAGAAGATCGCCGACCTGCTCGATCTGCAGGCGTTCATCGCCGGATGGGTCGATCATTTCGAGGCCGAGTATCTCGAAGATCTGCGGTTGAAGAAGGAGCCTGCGTATCTGGCGAAGGAGGCGGTGCCGGCTTCGCCCAACTGGATGGTCTATGGCTTCGAGGCGGATTACGAGTGGAAGGCTGGGGCGCCTCCGGGACATTACTTTCTGGCGCATGACACACTGAAGCCGGGGCAGAAGCCAGGAAGCAAAGACCGAAAGACGGCCGAGGCGAATGTTGTGAAGCTGGAGACGGCTCTGGCGGCCTACGATTTGAATAAGCGCACGGAGATTGTGGCTGGGATTGAGAAGTATTTCGGCGAGTAACGACTGAGACCAGGCATGAGAGCGCCCCTAGAGTCCCTCCGGACTCCTCGTGGTGAGGACTATTTCCATCGAAGTTCCCCGCGCGTCGTCACCGTAACATCCGGCAGACCACTCCGAGGAGCGATTTGTGGGTTCTGAAGAAGGGTTGTTCCTTTTTGTAACCTTCGAATTGAAGAGATCGGCCAGCGCGTCGCATAATTTTGAGTCGTACGTGAACTGTCCATGGAACGTTTTGGCTTGAGGGCCTTTCGCCTCTCCCCACCGAAAACTATATATTTTCGACAAACTGTATACGCTTAGCGTTTCTTGCATATCGAGCGTAAATGTAAGACTCAACATGCCAGAATGACCTTCTTCCCTTGTTATGCACCGCACCGTTAGATGATCCTTCGACTCCCCTCTATCGCCTGACGGTCCGATGGTGAACGATGATGCTGGCAACTCACGACAATCAGCATCGGTTACGATTCCGGAGAACACATACTCTTTCTGTTGCTGGTCCTGTGCTGAGGCGACGCTCAAAGGCGGAATGCACGATGCAAGCAGAACCCACAGATGCGCTCGATCTAACATGGTTCTGCCCATCAGAGACCTCTCAATCACCGATGCAAGATCATCGCTCAGTTCCTCGGCTCTTTGCAAGGCGCATCACCGGGCTCGTGTGATATCTTGACGGCGTCATGTCCACCAAGGCGGAGACGCTTCTGATGCAGGGCCACCAGGCGCGGCGCGAGCGGCGCATGGACGAGGCCAAGCGGATTTTTGCCGAGGCTATCGAGGCAGCGCGTCTGTGGAAAGATAAACCTTGGCTGGCGCAAGCGTACACCGAGCTGGGGCGAGTCGAGCGAGAGCTGCGCGAAATCGACGCCGCGCTGCGACACTACGAAGACGCAGCGGCCGTCTACCGGAGACTCGACGAGCCGCTAAGGCTTGCCCACACAGTTCGGCATGTTGGGGATATTCTTCGCGGGGACGGGCAATTGGAGCTGGCCGGGCCGTGCTATCGCGAGGCGCTGGAGATTTATCGTGCCCGCCCCGAGACCCCTCCCCTCGATCTGGCGAATGCGATCCGGGGCTACGCGCTGCTTCAAGAGGAGATTGGCGAGACGACCGAAGCGCTGACGCTCTGGCGGGAGGCGCGCGAACTCTATGCAGCTGTCAACGTGCAAGCGGGTGTTGACGAAGGCGATAGGCGGATTGAACGGCTGTCGCGTGTTGCTTAGCCCGGGTATCGCCAGTAGACTGGATAGAGCAGCGGGCCGAGCGGAGAGGTGGCAGAGCCCGGTTGAATGCAGCTGACTCGAAATCAGCCATACCTTTACGGGTATCGGGAGTTCGAATCTCCCCCTCTCCGCCATATCTCTTCCCTCTTGCCCAATTTGTTGATGACCTGCAGGGCGGGCTCCTGACGGTCTGACATCGCTTGCCTGTCCCCGCTTGTGGGCCTCTCCCTGGAACAGCTAAACTTCTGGCCATGACGCATCCGATGCTTCGCGCTCCCAGGATTCTCCTTGCTGCAATGTTGGTGTCCCTTGCAACTCTTTCCGCCCAGGCGCAGGAATGGGCCAAAGCCCGGCTGGATGCATCGCCGCGGCACCATGAATACGTGACCCTCACGCATGGCAGCCGAAAGCTACAGGCCTTCGTGGTCTATCCAGAAGTGAAAGCGAAGGCCCCGGTCGTGATTTTGATTCACGAGATATTCGGCCTGAGCGACTGGGCCAAAGAGATGGCCGACGAACTCGCTGCGCAGGGTTTCATCGTGATTGCGCCCGATCTGCTGAGCGGCTTCGGGCCCAACGGCGGCGGGTCGAGCGAGTTCCCCAACCAGGACGCGACCATTAAGGCCGTCTCCGGGCTTGATCCCGATGGAATTAACGCCGATCTCGACGCTGCGGCCGATTATGCCAAGAAAATTCCTGCTGGCAACGGCAAGATCGCGGTGGTTGGCTTTTGCTGGGGCGGCGGCAGGTCGTTCGCCTTCGCCGCGCATCGCAAGGGCCTGTCGGCGGCGTTCGTCTTTTATGGTCCAGGCCCAGCGGATGTGACCACCATTACGGCTCCGGTTTACGGATTCTACGGCGGAAACGACGCTCGCATCGGCGCGACGATTCCTGCAACCACGGCAGCGATGAAGGCGGCGGGCAAGAAGTATGAGCCGGTGACGTATGAGGGCGCCGGGCACGGGTTCATGCGCGCCGGGGAAGATCCCTCGAATACCGTTCCCGGCAATAAGACCGCTCGCGAAGAGGGATTCACGCGGCTCGTTACCTTGCTGAAGTCGATGTAAGGGTCGCAGTTGAGTCAGGCAAACTTCTCGTAAACAAGTTTCGCGGCGGCGAGGTCTTCGATTGCAATACCGACGGATTTGAAGACGACCGGACGATCGCCTCGATCGAATGTCGCGCCGTTCAGCAGCTCGCCGATCTCGGCGGTGATCTTCGCTCCGGAATGGAAAATGTCTCCAGGCTCCTTTTGTCCAGCTTCGCGTGACTCGACGATCACACAACCGCCCATTGCTTCGTCGTCAAGCTCGCGGCGATCAGGAGTGACTGCACCGGCTGCGCAGACCAGGGCGTCTCGCTTTAGCCATTTTCCACGGAGAACAGGCTCGATAGAGCTGGTCAGCGTCAGCACAACATCGGCTTCGGAAACCGCTTCTTCCACGGTGGCCATAGCGAGCGCTCCTGCTTCGTCGGCGAACCTGCTGGCATTCTCGGGAGTACGACTCCAGACGCGCACCTGGTTGAAATCGCGAATGCCGGCGAGGGCGCGGAGATGCGAGCGGGCCTGGACTCCGCTGCCCAGGACGGCGAGTACCTGCGCTTGAGGAGAAGCGAGCAGATCGACCGCAACGGCGGAGGTGGCTGCGGTGCGCATCTCGGTGATGAGCCGGCCATCCATCACCGCCAACGGCTCGCCGGTCTCGGCGCGAAAGAGTTGAATCATCGCGTGATGGGTGTGCTTCGCGAGGGCTGCGTTGCCGGGGTAGAAGGTGACCAGCTTTGCACCCATCACATTTCCGTAGACGGCGGGCATCAGAGCAAACCAACCGATATCGGCGGCGACGCGCATGACCGTCCGAATTGGCTGTTGTACCAGTCCGGCGGAGAAAGCCATGAATGCCTGCCGCAGGGCGGGAATCAGTTCGTCATAGGTGAGCGCCTCTTTCACCTGATCTTCATTGAGAACAAGCAGTTTGTCGGTTGCCATCTGCCAAGCATCATATCCTTGCCTATCGACGGCCTAAACGACTTCAATCGTGTGAATTTCTGACAAGGGTGGTATGGGGCCGAGACTCACTCCACTTCGGCGGCGTCCCTTAAGATAAAGAGACGGGTCATTTCGGCCGGGTTGCGAGGCGAAATCCTTGCGGCCGCTGTCTAACCCTCTCGCACACATAGCATGGCCGAACAATTATCGACTCGCGGCACTGCCGCCTTCCTGTCCCGAGATTTCCGGCTCTACCAGATGGCGCGGGTCATGGTCATCATCGGCGCCGAGGCGCAGGCGCTGGCCGTCGCTTGGCAGGTCTATCAAATCACGCATAGCGCGCTCGCGCTGGGCTATACCGGCCTGGCACTCTTCCTGCCAGGAGTGCTGCTCATTTTGCCTTCGGGGCACGTCGCTGACCGTTACGACCGGCGGGCGGTGGTGCTGGTGTGCTATTCGCTGCAGATGCTGTGCACTTCGACGCTGTTGTGGTTCTCCTGGCACGGGATGCATAGCGTATGGCCGATCTATGCGGTACTTGCCTTGATCGGGACGGGGCGCTCGTTCAGCGGGCCGGCGAGTTCGGCGCTGGTGCCGCACCTGGTGGCCAAGGAGCACTTCGTCAACGCCGTGACCTGGGGCTCAACGATCTTCCAGATTGCCAACATCGTTGGGCCTGCGATCGGCGGCATCCTGTTTACGCTGCCGCTGCGTGGGAAGATCAGCGGGGCGAGCGCTGTCTTTCTCTTCACGCTCATCACCCTGGCAGGCTATCTCATGCTGATCTCGATGCTTTCAGTGAGGCCGGGCAGGATGGAAAAGCGGGCCACGTCGATCGATGTGGTGTTGGCCGGCTTCCATTATGTGTGGCAGCGAAAGATCCTGCTCGGCTCGATCTCGCTCGACCTATTCGCTGTGCTGCTGGGCGGCTCGGTGGCGCTGCTGCCGATCTTTGCCCAGGACATCCTGCATGCTGGGCCGCGCGGCCTTGGAATTCTGCGCGCCGCGCCGGCGGTAGGCGCGCTCAGCACTTCGATTTTCATGGCCTTCCGCCCTATCGGACGCCGGGCGGGGAAAAAGATGTTTCTCTGCGTCGCGCTGTTTGGGATCGGCACGATCGCCTTTGGCTTATCGCGCAGCATCCCATTGTCGGTGCTGGCGCTGATGCTGGTGGGCGGAGCAGACATGGTCAGTGTGGTGATTCGTTCTTCGTTGTTGCAGCTGGCCACTCCGCCCGAGATGCGCGGCAGAGTGAGCGCCGTCAACTCTCTCTTCCTGGGCGCATCGAATGAGCTAGGCGAGTTCGAGAGCGGACTCACTGCGCAATGGTGGGGTGCGGTCCGCGCGGTCGTGATCGGAGGCATTGGGTCGCTGGTGGTGACCGGGCTTTGGAGTATCTTCTTCCCGTCGTTGCGACGCGCCGATACGCTGACCGCCGAGTCGCTGATGGCGGCCGACTCCCAGCCAGAAGATGAGTCGGTCGAGCTGCCGATCGCCTGATGCGTGCCTAGCGAAGCGAAATTGCAGTGTAATCGTGGTGCCCGCACAGCCGCTGAAACGAGTGTCTGGCGAAACGACCCAGAATACCTGGGATTGCCGAGATCCCTGGCGGCACTGCGGTGTGGGCATCCTGCTGGCGAAGCTTGGTCAGCGCGAGTTCGACCTGATCGCGCAAGTCGTCCACCCCGAGCGCGCATTGGCGGAGATATGCCGACACCGAGAGGTTCGCCCGCGCGGCACAGTCGCGGATTCGGATCTGCTCGGCATTGGAGACGCGCAGCGCCAGCGCAAATGATTTGATCTCCGGGACGGCGCTGGCCGTGGCTGCCAGCCCCGCGGTTCCCCTGAGCACCTCGCGAAAGGCAGGCTGGATGTCTTTTGGCTCCACGGCCGGCGCCGAAGTCTGACGTCGAGTGACCTCGGGTAATGGAGGGACAACGGAGACGGCAGATTTGGCGTTTCCCGCAGTTGCACGATGCAGACTTGTCGTGGAATCAACTTCAGGCAATTTAGCCTGAGGGCTTGCGATCGCCGGCGGCTTTAGTGCCTGCGGGGATGTCTCAGCCGCTTCCGTAAACGCACGGCGGCGATAGCTGCTGGCGCGAAGGGCCTGTTCGTAAGTAAGCTCGCGGACTCCGCCGCCCAGATTCGTCTTTCTTGACGCCGGGCCTCGACCAATGCCTGTGGTCGAGCCATTTTTCGAGTTCGGCTGGTCGCGCTGGGTCTTCTCCCAGGCCTGAAAGCGGCCAAGGACACCTTCGATATCTTCGGCGTTCGGTTCCAAGCCGGAATTGCCCGGTCCGCTCGGCATTCCATTCATGGTCAAAGAATACCGACGTCTGAAACTGTCTTCACAGGAATCGGTTGGGCATTAGACGCTGCGTTTCATATCGGAACCGGCAATCCCGAATTAGCGATCTTAGCCGGTATTGCGCAATCCGGCCGCGATGCCGTTGATGGTCCCCGCGATGGCGCGGTTGACCTCGGGTGTGTCTTCCCCGTTCCGCTTGCGTCGGAGCAGGTCAACCTGAATCAGGCTCATGGGATCGACGTACGGGTTGCGTAGACGGATCGAGCGCGCCAGCACCTGATTGGTCTGCAGGAGCTCGCTTTGCCCGGTGACCAAGAGCACCGCGTCGAGCGTGCGGTGGAATTCAGCTTCGATCTTCGAGAAGACGCGTTTGCGCATCCCGGCATCGGGCGCGAGCGCGGAATACAGGCGGGCGATGCCGAGATCGGCTTTGGCAAGCGCCGTTTCCACGTTGCGGATGAGGTCGATGAAGAGCGGGAACTCGCGCATCATCGTCCGCAGCAAGGCGAGACCCTCGGCTTGTTTTGCACAAAGCTGGATGGCATAACCGACACCAAACCAGCCCGGCACCAGCAGGCGGCTTTGGGTCCATCCAAAGACCCAGGGAATCGCGCGCAGGTTGCTGAAGTCGAGGGCGCCTTTGCGCCGCGCGGGACGCGAGCCGATCTTGGCGTTTTCCAATTCGCCTACGGGCGTGGCCGCCTCGAAGTATTGCAGAACTTCGGGATCGTCGATGATATTTTCGCGATAAAAGGCAAAGGCGCTGGCGGAAAGCTCGTTAAGAGCCATTTCCCATTCAGGAAGCAGGACGCCGGTGTAATGGCCGCTCGGATCGAGTGCGTTAGGACGTGCCAGCGCGTCGAGACAAGCAGCGATCATCAGCTCGAGATTGCGCTCGGCGAGCACGACGTCGGAGTATTTCCAGTTCAGCACCTCGCCTTGCTCGGTGATTCGAATCTCGCCCTCGAAGGCGCCAAAGGGTTGGGCGAAGATCGCGCGATGAGTGGGACCGCCGCCGCGGCCGACTGTCCCTCCGCGGCCATGAAAGAGCCGCAGATGCACGCCACATTCGCGCGCCGCCTCGTGCAACGCTCGATGGGCGCGGAATATCTCCCAGGTGCTGGTCAGCATTCCGCCGTCTTTGTTCGAGTCGGAGTAGCCCAACATCACTTCTTGCCGGCCGCCCCAGGAGGCGAGCAAGTGCTTGTACTCCGCGCCGCTCCATAGCTCGCGACAGACTGTGGCCGCATTCTGCAGGTCCTCTATCGATTCAAAGAGTGGCACTGGCATCAGGCCAGGATCAGTAGAGAGGCCAGTATTTTGCCGTCCATCGCCATCACCTTCGACGCGAACCCCCGCCAGCCGCGCCAGCCAGACGACATTCACTACGTCTTCCACGCTGGTTGCGCCGCTGATGACACAGCAACGGATGGTCTCCGGTGTGCCTTGCGCCTTGAACTCGGCCACCGTGCGAAAGGTCTCGATGACATCTGCCGATGGGCCGCTCAGCGGAGCGGGCAGGGCACCATTGCCGGCGGCCTTCGCGCTCCATGCGGCCGCCTCCTTGAGCGCCGCTGACTGCAGCTTGGCATGCTGGCGAATGTCGAGCGTATGCAGGTGAAAGCCGAAGGTGCGGGCGAGCAGCAGCAACGGGTCGAGCAGCGTCCGCGCCAGGCGCAGGCCGCGATTCTGGACCAGGCTGGTGCGAACGAGATTCAGGTCGTCGAGGAATTCACCCGCCGATTGGTAGGGCGGCAGCTTTTCCAGAATGGTGGAGTCTTCGCTCACAACCTTTTCCGCTGAAAGCGTCTTTTCAAGCCTCGCCAACACGCAGGCCAGCAGCCGCCGGTAATACTCATATTCAAACTGCGCGCCGAAGATCGATTCCTCAGGCAGATGAAGCGCGGCGACGTATTCGGCCAATCGCTGACGCACTGCATCGTTGACCGGAGCCTGCTGCGAAGAAGGAGTGAGCAGATCGATGACCTGCTGAATCTGCCGGCGGTATTCACCTAAGAGGTGAGTGCGCGCGAGTTGGATCGCGTCGCGGGTGATCTGCGGAGTGACGAAGGGATTGCCGTCGCGGTCGCCTCCGATCCACGAACCGAAACCGAGCAGCAGCGGCAGATTGGCGATCTCTATTTCGAGACCGTATTCGCTATGCAGCGCGTCGGCGATCTCTTGGTAAAGCGGCGGCAGAGTTGCGAAGAGCGAGGAGTCGTAGAAGTCCAGACCCATCTGGATCTCGTCGTAGACGGTGGGCTTGCGGCTGCGAACCTCGTCAGTTTGCCAGAGCGCGGTAATCTCAGCTGTGAGTTGCTGTTGCAGATGTTCGAGCTCTTCGTCGGAGATTGGAATCTGGTCGAGCTGCTCGAGAAGATTGCCGATGCGCCGACGTTTGAACATCACCGAGCGCCGCGCGACCTCAGTGGGATGGGCGGTAAAGACGGGGACGATGAAGATGCGCCCCAGCCATTCGAGCGCCTCTTCGGCAGTAATGCTGGCGGCCTTCATCGCGCTCAAGGTGCCGCGCAGAGTGCCGCGCTGCGAATGCGTATCCCCGGTGACCTGGCTCGAAAGTCTGCGCCGTTTGCGGTGGTTGGTTTCGGCGAGGTTGATGAGTTCGAAGTAGAAACCGAAGGCACGGCTCAGCTGGTAGGCCTGTTGGATGGAGACACCGCTGATGTCGAAGACCGCCTTTTGCATTAGAGTCTCGGCTTCGTCGACGTTGCAATTGGCTTGCGCCTCTCGACGGCGGATCGCGCTCTGCCGCAGCTCTTCGACTTTGGTATAAAGGTCATCGCCAGCCTGTTCGCGCAGGACCTCGCCGAGCAGGGTGCCGAGGGAGCGAACGTCGCGCCGCAGCGGAGCTTCCTTCAATTCTCCGGTGCGAGCCTCCAGCTCGGCCAGACGAGAAGGCCAATCCTCCGGTTTCCATAGGGGCGGCATAAGTTCGATTATGCCTGAGCGAACTCTTTAGTGACTCGAGTATGTGGGAGCTACTGTTTGTCGGCCACCTCCCATCCATTGATAGTCAAGACAAGTTTTGCAGTGTCTTGAGGATCGGAGGAAGTCGATTTTGCCAGCACAGGAAAGGCAGCTCTCATCGCATCCGTGTTGGCCCAGAGCGGCAGATCACGCATCACGTAGCGATAGCTCACAGTTGTGGTCGGTTGTCCGTTGACCATCGCCGCCGGAGTGAAGCTGGGCACGGCAGTAACTTCGCGATGGCCGTAACAGAAGCGGCCGCCGGCGCGTTCGCCGGCCGGAGTGAGGATGTAGCGATTCACGCCAATCAGCTTGGCCTCCTGCCGTTTCATCAGGTTTGAATCGGTGAGCGCGTCCATACCCTTCGAGCCGGCGCCCGATTCATCGCTCCGCGAGGTTTCGTAGGGAAAGCGCAGAGTGTTGGTGAAGAGGCAGTCATCGTGCGCGGAGTAGTACGCGTTAAGAGCCATCTTGAAGTTCTTCTCGTTGGGTTCTTTGAAGTTAGAGCAGCCGGTGACGAATGAGATCGAGCTGACTGTAACGATTGCCAATGCAGAGATGCGTGACGTACAAGTTCGTGCCATCGTGCCTCCGGGAAATCAACCAAGGTACTCAGAAGCGCGATTGCGAAAAAAAACAGTTCTACAGTTACGAATAAGGCTTGGATGACAGATTGAGGGTCTGTGCTGCCAGGAACAACTAAGTCAGCGCCGATTGTTCTTCGAGCTGCTCCATCAGTTCTCCCCATTCGCTAGTGAGGGCCATCTGTTTCTCGCGCAGCTCGTCAAGTTCGCGGCTCAACCTTTGCGTCTCGGCGGCGCTGGTGTAGTTGCCCAGGGCTGCTTCCGCAGCTGCGATGGTTGTCTCCAGCCTTGGGATCTCTTCTTCGAGGAACCAGAAGCGGTCCTGCATCTGCTTCAACTTGATGGGGTTCAAGCGCTTGACGTCTTTGACTTCCTTCTCTGGTTCGGAAGCCGGTTCCCGTGCAACCTCAACCACCGGTTTGAACCCGTTCGAGGAAGGCAGCGCGCCGGTCAACGCCTGGCCGTTCTCCTTACGATAGAGGTAGTCCTCGTAGTTGCCAGGGTAGACGTGAACATGGCCGCCCTCGACCTCAAAGACGCGGGTGGCGACGCGGTCGATGAAATAACGGTCGTGAGAGACGAAGATCACCGTCCCGGTAAACGAGCTGACCGCTTCGAGCAGGACGTCTTTGGCGCGCAGGTCGAGATGGTTCGTCGGTTCATCAAGCAGCAGGAAGTTCGCAGGGCTTACAAGAATTCGCGCCAGAGCGTAGCGATTGCGTTCGCCACCCGAGAGCACACCCAGTTTCTTGAAGGCGTCATCGCCGGAGAATAGAAAACATCCCAGCAGGCTGCGCAATTCGGTCTGCGCGATCTTGGGCGCAGTGCCGCTGATATCGTCTAACATCCGGGCGTCGGGATTGAGGACCTTGTATTGGTCCTGCGCGAAATACTCGGCCAGCACATTGTGCCCCAGCTTGATCGATCCGCTGGTGGGGCCTTCCTGCGCGGAGAGCATGCGAATGAGCGTCGATTTACCCGCGCCATTCGCGCCAACCAAGGCGATGCGGTCTCCGCGGTCGATGGTAAAGCTCACGTCCTGCAACACTTTCTTGGGGCCGTAATCCTTGCAGAGATGATTAACCTCGACCACGGTGCGCCCCGACGGAGGCGGCTGCGGGAAGGTGAAATGAATGGCCGGCTCTTCTTCGGGAATCTCGATGCGCTCTATTTTCTCTAGTTCCTTGATGCGGCTCTGCACCTGCTTCGCCTTGGTCGCCTGATAACGGAAGCGGCTGATGAAGGCCTCAAGGTGCTCGATCTGGTCGCGCTGGTTCTTGTAGGCGTTCTCAAGCTGCGCGCGGCGCTCGGCCTTCTGCGTCAGGTATTTCTCATAGTTGCCGTGATAAACGTGGACGTTCTTGTTCCAGATCTCAATGATCTTGTTGACCGTCACGTCGAGAAAATAGCGGTCGTGCGAGATGAGAATGTAGCCCTTGGGATAAGTACGCAGATATTCTTCCAGCCAGTTGCGGGTTTCGAGGTCGAGATGGTTGGTCGGCTCGTCGAGCAGCAGCAGATCGGGCTTCTGAAGAAGCAGCTTGGCCAACGCGATGCGCATCTGCCAGCCGCCGGAGAACTCTTCCGTCCGCCGCTGCCAGTCTTCTTTGCTGAAGCCGAGACCGCTCAGCACCGTGCCCACTTTTACATCGAGGGCATAGCCATCGTTGGCGCTGAAGCGGGAGTCGATCTCAGAGAAGCGGTCTGCTGCGGTCTGATACTCGGGGCTCGCGGGGTCGAGCTCGGCGAGAGCAGCATAGAGCCCTTCAAGCTCCGTCTCCATGGCGCGCAGTTCGTCGAAGACCGTCAGGCATTCATCGAAAACCGAGCGGCCGGAGAGCGACAGGCCATCCTGCGGCAGATAGCCGATTGACATGCCCTTGGTGCGCTGCATCGTGCCGTAGTCGAGGCCGCCCTCGTGGGTGTCGTTGCCGGCGAGGATCTTCATCAGCGTCGATTTGCCAGTGCCGTTGGCGCCGACCAGGGCGGTCCGCTCATCTGGCGTGATCAGCCAGTTGACGTTCTCGAAGAGCAGTTTGGTTCCGAAACGCTTTCCGGCGCCTGAAAGTTGGAGCATATCTTCATTTTAGCGGGTGTTGCGCGGCGGGTGGAGCGCTGCGCCCTCTTGCGAATTCACACGGTTGGTTACTGCATGCCCAGATCGGCAAGCAGTTTGGGGCTGGCCTCGCCGCTGATCAGCAGGTTATGGCAGAGCGAGCAATCGTTGCTGATGCTCACCCCCGCGTTGCTATTGTGGCTGCCGTCGTGGCAGCGGAAGCAGCCCGGATAATCGTTGTGGCCGAGGTTGTTCGGGTGAGTGCCCCAGGTCACCTTCATGAATGGGAAGACATTGTTGTCGTAGATGGTCGCGAGTCTCTTCGCGGCCTGGTCGATCTGTTCGCGTTGGCCGCTCCACACGGCGGGGTATTGGGACTGGTAGTAGGAGTCGAGTCCCGAAACGATCTTCTCCCGCGCTTGTTCCTGTGAACCATAGGTCGCTTTTAGAAGTGTCAATCCCTCTTTATGCACAAACGGCAGCGACGCGCTTGGGCTGCCTTGCGCCATCGATTGATTGAGCGCTTCTTCCGGAGTGGTGAAAGAGTGCGCGGAGCGGTTATGGCAATCGATGCAGTCCATGACGCGTTTCTGGCCGGTCACCGGCTCCTTCTGATCAGTCGAGACAAATTCGGTCGTCGAGCCGTCGTCATTGGTCTTGCTCACCCAGGGAATCGTCTGGTGGGTCGAGTCGGTGGCGATGTACTCGATGTGCGCCATGTGCGCGCCATGGATGCCGCTCAGGCGAGAAAAGGAATCGCGCCCGCCAACGTGAACTAAGGTAATAAAATGAGTGACGGCGTTCTTTTCGTCGTCGCCATAAGCCGCCGACACGACGAGCTTGTCACCAATGTATCGGCCCGGATTATGGCACTTGAGGCAGGTCGCGCTGGCCTCCGGGACCTTGTCGCCCGCCAGGATGGGCCGGGGATACTTGTTCATCACCACCATCAGCAGCTGCTTGGTGCCGTTGACCTTGGCATTCACAAAACCCTGTACTCCAGAGACGATGTGGCAATCGGTGCAGGCCACGCCGTAGTGCGAGGAGACGTGGTAAGCATTCCACTCCGGCGCCATCACATGGCATGACGTGCCGCAAAACGAGGGAGTATCCATATAGGCGACGCCGCGATAGCTGGCCGTGCCCACGATCACAAAGTTGATGAAGGTCGCGATCAGCACAAACACGATCCCGCGCCGGAAGACCGGATCGCGGAGGCTGATCTCGGGAAATGTCGAAGGCACTTTGCCGGCGGCCTTGAGCGACCGCCGCCGGAAGAACATCCCGATCGGAATCAGAATCAGGCCCAAAATGAACAGGCCGGGAAGAATCAGATCAAAAAGAATGCCAAGATAGGGATTCGCGGAACCGCCGTGGCCGAAGAATTCGACGACCCAAAAGCCGACAATGGTGAAGGCGGAGGCGCTGGTGAGCGCTCCGCCGATCAGGCTGACGGGATTATTGCCGTAAAAGAGAAGCGGCCGCAGCCGGCCCTGGCTTAGTTCTCCCGGTTCCGCCATCCCCAGCCTCTGCTATTTCTGCAACGTACGAATGTAAGCGACGACATCCTTAATCTGCGCGTCAGTGAGCTTGCCGGAGTAGGCCGGCATCTTGCCCTTGCCATTCTTGGTGTCCGCGATCAGGTCGTCATCGGACGCGCTGACTATCTCCGGCGATTTGAAGGGTAAGGCTTTCATGGATTTTCCGGCCGGTGTACTGCCCGAGCCGTCTGCCCCGTGGCAGGAGGCGCATTTGGCCTTGTAGGTTGCGGCTCCTGAATCCTGTGCCTGGCTGACGGCGGTGGTCGATACTGCTATGGCGCCGACGAGTGCAATTCCGAGTAAATGCCTCACGGTTGTCTCTCCTTAATTACGATTTGGGACCTGCCAGATAACTCTACCGCTAAAACTGGTAATTGACTGCAAGCGTCCATATGTTGCTATTGAAGTTTCGCGGGAGGGTAGGCCCAACGGGCGTTCCCTCGCCGTAGCCGTAGTAGTTGTACTCCGCCCGCCACTGCCAGTTCGGCGCAATGTTCGACCACGACCTTCGCATACGGAGACTGGTACTGCGATTGGAGCGAACCAGGAACCTGGCGAATGTTGATCACCTGGGTGCTTCCGTTCACAGTTGTCGTGCGATAGCCGCCATTCAGATGCACCCGCTTGACCGGCGTAAACATGAAGCCGACCGAGCCATACTGGACAGGGGCATTGTAGTAGCCGGTGCTGAGGTAGGGCGTTCCCGCGTCCACGCAGACCGGCGGCGCAACACCCGCCGTGGGCAGCGCCGGAGTTGCGGCATAGCACTCAATCACGCTCGAATACGCGTCGTCATAGCCATAATTCAAGTCGAGCGACCAGCGCTCGCCTGGAGCGATTGTGCTCCCAAACGAATAATTTCGATTGTGGGCCAGGTAATTGACTGTTTCGACGTTGTCGCGCTGTTCCAGAATATTGATTGCGCCCGAGAAGGTAAGCCAGTTGCGCGGTTTATATGTCAACCGGACGACGTAATGCTGAAGCTGGCGCGGACTGATGCGGTAAAACGCGTTGTCAGCGTACATCGCCTCGACATTGAAGTTGACTCGCCACTGCGGAGTAGGGCGAAGCGCGGCCCCGAAGAGTCCCCAATCTTCATGAATCGGAATGATGTCGCCGCCCGAGTCTGTGATCAGGCGGGAGCGATAGCGGAAGCCAACCGAAAGGCTGGCGCGGGCGGCTGCGTCCCAGGCGACCACGAAGGTATTGGCTTTTGTTTTCTGGTTGAGGAACTGCGCGTCGGACTTTGTCGTCGTGGTGGTAGCGCCGGGAGGAGCAAGTAGAGTGGTTCCTGCGTAATCGGTCTCAGTAAATGTGTTGTGCCCCGGCATGGTGAAGTCCCAGTAGCTGAATAGATTCGTAGCCGAGATCTTTGGGGTGATCTGCCAGGTAACAGCGAAGTCGCCATTCACGTTGATGCGTTGGATCTTGGCCGAGCCGGTGACCACCGACTGGCGGAGTCCCGATCGAGATATGAGACCGTTGAACAGCTCGTAATAGTTGTTGAGGGTGCTGTTGGCTCCCGTATAGAGCAGCCTTCCATTCATCGTGAAGTGAGGCAGCGAGGTGCTCTGGAACAGCAGCCGTTCGGTGGGGAAGAGCGTCCGCGTTGGCGCGTAACGATCATAGGAAAGAAAGGAGTTGCAGGTCGGATTCACGGTTCCGTCAGCAAGAAACGGGGCGGCGCAGGGAGCACTCCATACCGAAGACAGATCGACGCCCAGGCTCACGGGTGTGCCGTTCGCGAGCTGGTAGTTCAAGCCGGTGAGCTGCCAATAGGTGTCTCCCTTGTATTGGGTGACGAATTCGTCGTAGCTGAGAACTGTCTTCGGGTTCAGTTTCCAGTCGATGCCTGCGTCATAGTTATTTGTGAGGTTCTGCCAATTTTGAGTGAGCAAAGCGTCAGCACCCTCGTGGACCGAGCTGTACGTGGGGCCTTCGTTGATGCTGTGGTTGTAGGAAAAGCGGACGGTGATCGGCGATAGCGGAGCGATGGTTAGCGCAAGGTCAGTCATTCGCCGGACCGTGTTATGGAGGTGGGGCGACTGCAAGATAGGTACGTACGGGTTCGACGCTGGAGGTATCAGAGGGTTGGCCAGAAGATCGTAATCGAAATACTGCCGGTAGCGGCGGAAATTTCCCCGGAAATCATAGATCTTCCCCTTGGAGAAATTCAAGATCGTGACGTTGATCGGATCGCCGCCGTAACCGAAGCTGCTCGTGAACAGGTGGTCGAAGAGCAGCGCTTTCGAGGGGTTGACTGCCCGCATGTCCAAAGACTGATCCAGAATGCGCGGTCCGGATTGCAGGTTGACCATGGAGTCGTAGACGGATTCATTCCCGTATTGTTCGACAATGCGGCCGCCTAAATCGATCGACTGATGGATGGTATATCCCCATCGAATATTGTCGTCGGGTGTGGCCGGCGTATCGTTGGCGGTCGGTGCCGGTGCGGGTGGAGGCGTAGTTGCCTGAGCACTCGCGACAGGAGCGCCCAACCAGAGGGCGATGGCGATTGCGCAACCACAAAGAGCCGTGCGGGGCGGTCTGAGCAGGAGTGGCGGCAACGTGAATGCGCTGATCATCCCAGTCCCCCTCTACTTGAAGAAAACGCTATCGGCGTTGGAGCCATGTATCTGAACATGGCAAACCGTGCAGGCCTGATATTGATTGGCCTGGTTATGGAATGAGGGCGTACCCGGCGCGGTGAAGTTCATCGACGCCGTGTGGCACTGCATGCACAGCGAATTGACGTTATTACGGGTAAGCAAGCGCGCGTTGATCGACCCGTGCGGAGTATGGCAGGAGACGCAGCCGTCGATCTTCACGGGCGGATGCTCATAGACAAAGGGCCCTGCGGTTTCGGCATGGCATTTTACGCAGACTGCGTTCTGGTCCGCACTGCTCTTCAGCAGCGTGGTTTTGAAGGTGCCATGCGGATTGTGACAATCGGAGCACTGCATAAGTCCTTCGTTGACCTTGTGATGGAAGGGCTCTTCAAAGGCTCCTTTGACATCGGTGTGGCAGCCGTAGCATAGCTTTGGCTGGGCAACCTTAAGCATGCCTGTTTCGGTCGTGGCGTGGTGCACGTCGTGGCAACTCGTGCAACTGACCTGGGCCTCACCGTGGGCGGTGCGCTCAAAGTTGGGGTGGGCCGCAGCGTGGCAGCCGAGACAGGTAGAGTCAATCTGTTTTGCGGAGGCTTTGGTGAACTGAAAAATCTTAGTTACGTCGCCGCCCCCATCGACGTGCTCCTTGCCTGGACCATGGCAGGCCTCGCAAGTTACTCCATTGCCTCCGTGGGTGAGGGCCAGTTTCCAGTGGGGATTGGAGCTGAACTTTTTGGAGATATCCTCATGGCAGGCCGCGCAGGTCTCCGAACCGACGAAATCAGCGGCCGTTGGCTTTGGTGCCACGAGCGCCGGCGGCTTATCAGCCGCCGGTTGGGCAAGCGCGGCATTGCCGAGCCCTACCAACAATCCGCAAAGGGCCATCCTTGCGAGCAGTCGTCTCATGCGGGCTCCAAATCAGCGCTCACCATTGTTTCTCGCACCAAAGCTTACAGCGGGCACCACGGGCAGTAAAGAACTTTTGCGGCTAGTGTAGGACAGCCCGCACCGGCGGTCCTGTGATGGTGGTCACACTCTTTGAGGGGAATCCGTGCCTGCATCATCGAAGCGAATGAGCCATTACACTAGGAGAAGCGTCTTCGTTTCTCGCCGACGCGACACCTCTCAAGAAGCCGGACCAGTCTTTGCAGCATTTACTCGACAAATTGAACCCGCAGCAGCGGGAGGCGGTTGAGGCCGTCGATGGGCCAGTGCTCATCCTGGCCGGCGCCGGGTCGGGCAAGACCCGCGTCATTACTCATCGCATCGCCTATCTGATTGAGGAGCGCGGCGTCGCTCCGGATTCGATCCTGGCCGTGACCTTTACCAATAAGGCCGCCGCCGAGATGGCCGAACGGGTCGACAAGCTTCTCGCTCACGGATCGCTGGCGAAGCCGCTGCTCTCGACCTTTCACTCCTTCTGCGTGCGGCTCCTCCGGCGTGACATCGAGGCGCTGCGGATCGGCAATGAGGGCTTGACGCGTACCTTTGCTATCTATGACGAATCCGACCAGCAATCGCTGGTCAAGCAAGTGATGCGGCGAATGGGCCTGGACGACAAGCAGCTCACGCCGCGTGTGGTGCTGGGGCGCATCTCGTGGGCGAAGAACCATATGCTCGATCCGCAGGAGTATTACCTCGGCTCGGCCGATCCAACCAGTGAGAAGGTCGCGCACATCTTCGAGGCCTATCGGCAGGAGCTGCGCAAGGCCAACGCGCTCGACTTCGACGACCTGCTGCTGGAAGCTGTGCGAGTGCTGAAGTCTTCCGGCGAGGTGCGCGAGCGCTACAACCGGCGCTATCGCTACCTGCTGATCGACGAATATCAGGACACGAACCGTCCGCAATATGAGCTGATGAAGCTGCTTGCAGGGCCTGCGCAGAACGTTTGTGTCGTTGGGGACGAAGACCAGAGCATCTATTCGTGGCGCGGCGCGGACATCAAGAACATTCTGGAATTTGAGAAGGACTTTCCCAGCGTCAAGACGGTCAGATTGGAGCAGAATTATCGCTCGACGCAGATGATTCTGGAGGCGGCCGGCGCGGTGGTCGCGCACAACGCCCAGCGGAAAGGCAAGCATCTTTGGACGGCGCGGCAGGGTGGTTCGAAGATCGGTTACTACGAGGCTCCGGACGGCGAGAACGAGGCGCTCTTCATTGCCGATCAGATCAACAAGTATCTTCGTAAGGCAGGCGAAGAAAGCACATCTGGCGAACTGCCACGGGCCGCCGTTCTCTACCGCACTAATTCGCAGTCGCGATTGGTGGAAGAAGCTCTGCGGCGTTATGGCATTGGTTACACCATGGTAGGTGGCTTCTCGTTCTACGATCGCTCCGAGATCAAGGACCTGCTGAGCTATCTCAAGCTGGTACAGAACGTTGACGACTCGATTGCGCTGCAGAGGGTGGTGAATACTCCGCCGCGGGGCATTGGCAAGACCACGATGGAGACGATCGAGCGGCTCGCTCTGGAAACTGGGTCGAGCCTGTGGGTCGCTGCCGGTCGTGCGGTGAAGGATGGGCTCGTCTCTCAGCGAGCGTGTCTCGCTCTGGGGAACTTTCGCCGTATTATTCGGGACGCGCAAGCGATGCTGGAGCCGGGCTTTGACGAAAAGCTGGCTGTGGATGCGGCTTCCGTCTCCGATGGAGAGGTTTCCGATGCCGCTGAAGATGGAATCGAGGTCGAAGCTGCGGCGGAGTTTGAGACGGTTTCGGAAGAGGCTGATACCAGCTTCGACTTCGCTGAGTTTGACGATGACGGTCAGGGGTTGCTTGGGCTGGGGCTACTATCGCCCGAGGTTGCTGGCGAGGAGCTGCGTGTCGATGCGACTGAATTCAATCCATTTCTCGAAATGGTTCCAGAAGCAGCAAAAGGTCCGACTCCGCTTGAGCGCGCTTCCCTTGCTCGAGCGGCGGCGCAAACATTGGCGCAGCTTGCCAGCTCGGAAGATCGCGTTTTCCGCAAGCCCGGCGATCCGGCGACGCTGCCGGAGATGATTCGCTTCCTTATCGATCGCACTGGGTATATTCGTGCGCTGGAGGAAGAGGCGACTCCCGAGTCGCTTTCCCGGATTGAGAACCTAAAGGAACTTGCCAACGCTGCGCAGGACGCGCAGGCGCGGGGCGAGACGTTGCACGAGTTCCTTGACCACGCTGCTCTGGTGAGCGATGTTGACAAGTACGATCCGTCATCGCGTGTTACGCTGATGACCCTTCACGCGGCCAAGGGACTCGAATTTCCTCTGGTGCTGCTGGCCGGAATGGAGGAGGGGTTGTTTCCGCATTCGCGGACTCTGAACAGTCCGAACGATATGGAAGAGGAGCGGCGGCTTTGCTACGTCGGTATGACTCGGGCGATGGATACGCTGATGGTGACGCGTGCTCGCTACCGCCGCCGCTATGGGAACGACATGCCCGAGATGAGCCTGCCTTCGCGGTTCCTCGAAGAGATTCCTCCGGATTTGATGGAAGACCTGAGTCCAGTGCGTTCGCGCACGCAGAGTTGGAGCGGCGGCGGGCGCGATTGGAATGGTAGAGGTCGTTCGCCTTATGGCGATGACGACATGGAGTCGGGTCGTCACTACAGCTATGAGGACGAAGACCAGAGCGCGCGGAGTTCTCCGGCTGCGCGATTTGGCAGTCCGGCGAGGACGGGCGCTGCTTCGAGAGCTGCTTCTTCAGGATCGCTGGACAACATTGCTCAGTTCTTTACTGCGAAGGGCAAAGGCGGTTATGCGCCTCGTCCGAAGTTGGAGATTCCAGTTGCTTCGGGAGCGACTGGATTCAAGAACGGTGAGCGGGTACGGCATCCGAAGTATGGGGACGGGATCGTTTTCCGCACTGAGGGCGATGGTGACTCCGCGAAGATCACGGTGCAGTTTGCCAAGTTCGGGGTGAAGAAGCTGGTGGAGAAGTTTGCCAACCTGGAAAAGGTTTAAGACGATCAAATCGCGATGCGAGCTACCTCATCGGGTGACACCCTGCCACCCCCGTCTGGAGTAAAGACTTTCCAATCAATGCTTTGCAGATTTAGTGCGCAAAGTTAAGCAAACAATACGCTTACGGGTAAAGTCCCCCTATAAAGGGACTTACTGTGTATGGGGCTTGAGAAAGTTTCTTTTATTGCTTCTTAGACTCTATTTCTATTCTACCAAGTGGAGGGGTTTCACTACGCCAACCGATTGTGGCCTGTAACTGGTTGAACGTGTTCGGGTTAGCGGTGCTGTTGGCGAGAAAGGCACTTGACAGCTTTTGGAAGCGGCCTGATGTCAGGACGATTTCCGAGCTGCGGCGGGCAGACCTCAGTTGGGCTGGCCGACGTGGAAGGCATCCTTGATCTGGTTCCAGAGGCCGGGGCTGGCGATAGCCCTGGAGCATCCGGAGGTGGGTCGTGGTGCAGTATCCGGTTTGCCGACCAGCCGAGAGCATCGGCGAGGGTTGCCGTATCACATCTCCGGATAGCTGGTTTTACGGACACTTGCCAGAGGGCATGAGCCGATCCGAACGGCTCATGACCGGCTCCGCTTGTGGCTCTGAACTGCGGTTCCTTACGAACTCACAGCCTAACCCACGATCAGCGCAGCGGCGCCGGTCACTCCATAATGACTGTTCTCGTCAACGCACAACGAAGATCCACCTTGCGGAGCTTGGTTTGTGACCGGTGGAATCCGGTTACCCTTCTTGCCAACCATGTGGAGCGCCACGCGCACCCCGAATCCGTCCAATTCGCGTCGAATCTGAACTGCAGCTTACAATTCGCGAATTGCGGTCACGGGGTTCCGGCGCATCGCGCGATGTGCGGGAAGGTAGCATGCTAGCAATGACATTGCTCCCAGGAGCATGACGACGGAAACGACGGTGACCGGATCGTTGGCGCCGATTCCGTACAACAGCCGGACGATAATGCGTGTCAGTCCCAACGCGGACGCCAGTCCCAGTGCCAGCCCAATGCCTGTGAGCCACAATCCCTGCACCAGCACGAGTCTCAGCACGTCCACCCGTGAAGCACCTAGAGCCATTCGTATCCCGATCTCGTGGGTTCGCAACTGGGTTCGATATGCCACGACGCCGTAGATTCCGGTTATGGCAAGAACCAGCCCCATCAGCGCGAACATCCCCGCCAGGGTGCTCTCGATGACGGCGAAAATGCTCGCCATCTGGGTGCTCTCCCGCATGGAACGCACATCGAAAACCGGCAGTCGCGAATCGATCCCATGGATGGCGTTTTCCACCATTGGCTCCAGGTTGAACGGGATTCCCCTCGGTTTTCACCTGCACCATCGTCTCGTACCCCGGGTGCTGGAAATAACTCATATAGACCATAGGCTCGGGTGACTCATTCACGAAAGTATGGGTTGAATTCCTCGCCACGCCGACAACCGTGAAAAGGCTGCCCCAAATCCTGAGCCTCTTTCCCAGCGGATCCTGCCCTGGCCAGTAGCGCCTCGCCGCCGTCTGATCCACGATGAGTACCTTCGGGGCCCTTTCATCGTCTTCCGGCGTAAACTCGCGTCCTTCCAAGATGGGTATATGAAGGGATTCGAAATACCGCGGTCCCACCTCGGCATTCTGCACCAGCAAAGATTCATGAGGATGCGGCACATACCCTTCCGGATACGCATCGTTTCTCTTTTGAATCAGGGTCATCGGAATCCAGTCGGTAAGAGACGCAACCTCCACGCCGGGCAGTGCCGACACACGATCAAGTATCTTGCGACGGATCAATTTTGCCTCATCGTTGCTGTAGCCGGCAATATTCAGCCCAACGGACGCAGTGAGAACGTGGTCTTGCTCAAAGCCGGGGTTCGCCGCGGCGAGATTCCGCAGCGTTCGCAGGAATAGCCCAGAGCACAACAGCAACGGAAGGGTAAGCGCGATTTGCGCCACCACCAGCCCGCTGAGCAATTTCCGGTTGCGTGAGCCGCCGGAGATACTTGCAGACTCTGCCTTGAGTACCTCAATGGCCGGCGCGTGAGACGAACGCCAGGCGGGGAGCGCGCCGCATAACATACCGGCCAATAGAGAAAACACTGCAATCCCAATCACCACCTTATGGTCCATGTTCCCGTTCAGTACGAGGGGAATTGCATTCGCTGGAAAGAACCATGCGAACGTTTTCGATGTCCACGATGTCAATCCAAGGGCCACGACTCCTGCGACGATGGAAAGCACCGCGCCCTCCAGCATCATCTGCCGCACCAGTTGCATGCGATTCGCCCCGAGCGACTGCCGGATGGCAAGCTCGCGCCGTCGGGATACAAATCGCACCAGCGTGAGCGTGGCCACGTTCGCACTGGTCAACAACAACACCACGCCGGCGAAGGCCAGCAGAATGGGCAGCGTCGCCGCCATGTATCCGTTGGCGCCGAATGGCGAACGCCACATGGGATCGAGCGTGATCCGGTTATCACCGAGATGCTGGTCCGGATACGCCACTACAATATCGTGCATCGAGGTGTCGAGATCCTGGGCTGCTTGGCCACGGCTCACGCCGGGCCGCAATCTTCCTATTAAGATCAGCCAGTCCGAGTCGCGATGGGTCATTCGCCACACATCCGCCCCGAGGGGATCGAGCGTTACCCACAGATCGTCACGCAGCCCGGGAGCTGCTCCGACAAACCCCTCCGGCGCCACACCGATCACCGTCACCGGATGCCGGGCGACCTCGATCGACTTGCCCACAATTGCCGGGTCTTTGCCATAACGCGTCTCCCAGAGCGCGTGACCCAGGACCACGTTGGGTACCGCATGGGCCTCCTCGTCCGGCAGAAAGAATCGCCCCAGCGTCGGCTTGATGCCGAGCACATCGAAATAATTAGGCGACACATTCGCTATATAGACACGATCCGGCTGTGCGCCGCCAGTCAGCGCGATCCAATCGTTATGATAGGCAAGTATTCCCGTGAAGGTGTGGTTCTGCTCGCGCAGATCGCGATAGTCGAGATACGAGAAGGGCGGAGTCGGGGAGAAGTTCCGTTCCCCCCTCTGCAAGCTAACAAGATCGCCCGTGTCCCGCGCCCCAGGAATCGGACGCAACATTGTGCCGTCGATCCAACTGAATACGGTGCTGTTGGCGCAGATAGCTACTGCCAGCATCGCCGTCGCGGTGATCGAAAAGCCCGGGCTCTTGCGCAGTTGCCGTAAAGCGTAACGGACATCCCGGCCTAGTTGTTCAAGCCACGCTTGGCCCCACATGTCGCGCGTCACATCTTGCACCAGAGGAATATTTCCGAATTCCCGCGCCGCCGCTTGTCGCGCCGTCTCTGTCGTCTCGCCTCGCGCCACTCGATCGGCAATCGCCATCCGCAGGTGAGCATCGATCTCTTCCTGCAATTCGCGCTTGCGCCGCTGAAAACTGAAGCTCGGGAACCACTTCATGACTCACTCTCCTCCGGCTTGACGTACATCACCGACCCAATCGCTTCGACAATCCGCTCCCATCGGCCCAGATCAGAGGCCAACTGCTTTTTCCCCTTGGCCGTAATTCGGTAGCATCGGGCTTTTTGCTTGCTCTCTGACTGCTTCCATTCAGACTGCACCCAGCTCTGACGCTCCAATCGATGGAGAGCCGGATACAGTGATCCGGTCTCCACCTGAAGCACGTCTTCGGATCGCAAACGTAACGCCTGGACAATGCCATATCCGTGCTGCGGTCCCCATTGCAGGGTCTGAAGAATAAGCATGTCGAGTGTTCCCTGCAGCAGCTCAATCCGATTCTTATATTGGTCCTTTTCGCTCATAGATGTAGATACTCTACCCCCAATGGAAGTAGATTGTCTACTTCGTTTTGTATAGCGCAACCAGCAGCCTAGCCCACTCAGCAGATTTAAAAGTACGTCAGTTCTCAGGACGAAAATTGGTGATTCTGCATTGGCGCTAAATCGCCAAGTCACTCATTGACGGCGCACATTTCCACTTGGACGTGCAGTCGGCTTGTCGGGCAACTGGTTACACAGACCTTTACTCCCCGAGTGGCAGGCAATCCGGAAACCGCAACGCTGCCGTTTCCGATCTCAGTTGGGTTTGCCGAAGGAGAAGGCGTCTTTGGTCTGGTTCCACAATCCGGGCTGGCGGTAGCCTTGGAGCATCCAGAGGTCGTCGCCGTTCTTGGCGGTGCAGTAGACGAGGCTCTTGCCGTCGGGCGAGATGCTGAAGCGGATGCCGGGTTGGAGGTTGGATGCGGGCAGGAGGTCTTTTCCGAGATTCTTGATGCTTCGTTGGCGAAGGGTTGCGGGATCGATCGAAAAGAGCGTGACGTAGTTTTGATCGGCCGCTCTTTCGCCGGTCTTGATTCCGTAGAGCTGTCTGTTGTCCCTGGAAAACGCGAGGTAGGGGGTTTCGATTTTGCCCAGAGACCGTGTCTGCTTGCCATCCGGAGAGATCAGGTTCCAGCCTTTGTCGTCGCGATAGGTGATCCAGTTGCCGTCGGGGGACCATTCGGGCAGATATTGCAGCACTTCGTCGACGAGCGTGACCGGCGTGGCGCGTCCGCTGTTGTTGGCTACCATCAACGAGTTCTTGCCGCTCTGCACCTGCAGGTACGCCAACCTCTTGCCGTCCGGCGACCAGGAGCCTCCATACTCTGCGCTGGGCTCGGCGTTGGTGAGGCGGACCTGGACCCCACCGGAGAGCGACGAGATCCAGAGGCGGGTAACCCCGTCGTTGCTGACTCTGACGTAGACGATCTGGTGCGCGTTGGGCGAAAGCGATGGATCCATGAACCACTTATGGGTCCCGGGCGGGAAGTCCGATGCGGTGAGCAGGGGGCGTTCGCTGCCATCGGGTTGGCGGATCCAGATAGCCATGGGGCCATTCCGGTCGGTGACCCACACCAGCTTCTCCTGGTTTGCGGCCCAGGCGGCCATGCTCTCCTGCCGGCCAGTGCTGATCAGCGTCTTCGCTTCGCCATCGGCGAGCGAGACGGAGACGACATCCAGATTGGTCCTGCTCTGGCTGTAGATGAGGCTCTTGCCGTCGGGCGAGACGACCGGTAAGCGTTCGCCCGCGTTGCCGGTGGTCAGGGGCGTGAGCTGGTCGGAGTCGATGTCGGCCATCCAGAGATGTGGAGGAGAATGCACGTCGGTGGCGAGCGAGACGACGATGTGCCGGTTGTCGGGCATCCAGGAAAAGCTCGGCGTTCCTTGCAGGGTGGTGAGCCGCTCGAGGACGCGGCGCGGAGATCCGCTTCCTGCAGGGTAAGGGAGCAGCCATATCTCGTCTTTGTCGCCTTCGCCAGAACGCGAGAGCAGGATAGATTTCCCGTTTGGCGAGAAGCCTAGCTGTGGCGTATTGAAGAGGTCCTTGCTGGCAAATGGGGCCGGGGTATAAGCGCGCAGGGGCGAACCGAAGGGGTCGGAAACCGAAACGCCGTAGGCGCCGTCCGCGGCTTTGGAGAAGGTCGCCAACGCTTTGCCGTCGCGCGAGAGATCGCAGGCGATGCAGTCGAAGTTCATCACTGGCTCGAGGTCGCCGCCTATGGTGGGGATCGAAGCGAAGCTGTAGGTGCGGGATTCGTCGGTGCTGGCGCCCTCCCACAGAATCAAGTGGGCGCGGTCGCTGGACCAGCCCATGGGGCCGACGTCCTGGGTTCCGTGGGTGAGTTGAACCGGAGCGGCCTGGGTGAGATAGCGCTCGAAGAGCTGCCAGACGCCGTCGACCTGCGCGGAGTAGGCGACGGCCTTTCCGTCGGGCGACCACACCGGGCCGTAACCATCGGTGGCCAAGGGTGTGTAACGGTAGTTGCCGATGTTTTCCTCGATGGGCCTGAGCATGTATACGATCACTGCCGCGAGCAAGGCGCAAGTGGCGGCGATCAAGGGAAATATCCAGCGGCGCAGTCTGACCGGAGCGGCGGCCTGTAGGACTGCGCTTGAGTACGACTGGGTGGGGTGGTCGCGAAGATTGCGGAGGTCCTGGTAAAGATCGTGGGTCGAACCGTATCGATGCGAAGGCTCCTTGGCGAGACAGCGGTCGATGATCCAGCGGAGGGGAGTGGGCACGCTCTCGTCGAGCGGCGCTGGTTCTTCGCGGACGATGGCGGCCATGGTTTCGACCGCGCTGGCTTTTACGAGAGGGTGGTTTCCTGAGGCCATTTCATAGAGGATGAGGCCAAAGGAAAACTGGTCGGAGTGGAAATCGACCTCCTTGCCGAGGGCCTGCTCGGGACTCATATAGCTGGCGGTGCCCAGGATCGCTCCGGCCTGGGTGAGGTTGGTGGCGTCGCTGCTCGGCGGCACGAAGCTCATAGTCGATTCGGCGCCGGTGATCGTGTCGTTGATGTCGATGTGGGGTTTCTGACGCTGCGCCAGTCCAAAGTCAACGATTTTGACTCGGCCTTCGGCGGTGAGCATGATGTTTTCCGGCTTCAAGTCTCGATGGACGAAGCCGGCGGCGTGCGCGGCGGCCAGGCCGTTGGCGACCTGGGTTCCGACATCGACGAGCTTTCGGACGGGGAGGCGCTTGCCGGTGAGCAGCGAGCGAAGCGAGTCGCCTTCGACGAGTTCGCTGACGATATATTGCTGGCCGTCTGCGACTCCGAAGTCGTAGACAGCAACGACATTGGGGTGATTCAGCGCGGCGATGGCATGGGCCTCGCGCTCGAAGCGAGCGCGGCGCTCGGGGTCTTCGGCGGCATCTTCGCGCAGGATTTTGATGGCGACGTCACGGGCGAGGCGGGAGTCGTGGGCGCGGTAGACCTCGCCCATACCGCCGACGCCTAGGGCGGACTTGATCTCGTAGGGGCCGAGGCGAGAGTTCGGAGAGAGAGGCATCGATCGGCGATACCGCGAACGCAACTTCCTTCGTGGGCCGGGGAAACGTGGCGGAAACAACCTCGCCGGTCGATTGCCGGACTTTGAGAATGAGCGTAGTTTACCGCCGCCGTTCTGACAAGGAGATTGTACTTCGCCCGAGGAAGGCGTTGGTTTCGATTTCAAGCGGGAATGTCGATGCTTTGATTTAGTCTTAAGGAAACTTTGCAAAGAAACAGCGCGGGCACGCCCCGCCAGAGGAAATATGGCGAATACCACGAAGATTGAAGACAAGGCAGAACGGAAAGCATTGAAGCGCGCGGCGCGGAAGAAGGCTGCGCCGAAGGGTCCGAGGACGGGTCCGCGCGGGGAGAATAAGCAGAAGCTGAAGAAGGCGAGCAAGGGCGCGAGCAAGCGGTAAGTGAGTCCCACCCATCGCACGATGAAACTGTGCGAAGGATGGGGCACCCAGAATGGTTGATGTTACTGAGGAAAGCCCAGGTTAGCTGCGCGAACCTGGGGCACCCGAATCCGTTAAACGCCTCGAATTTCGATTGCAGGAGCCACGCACCTGGCGACACAACTCTTCGCGACCAAGTCGATCGATAAGCTGATCAGCGATTCGGAGTTGCCCGAACACTGTCTCAAGAAAACGCTGGGGCCGTTGTCGTTGACCGCGCTGGGCGTGGGCGCGGTGATCGGTTCGGGGATTTTTACGGTGATCGGTACCGCGATTGCGGGGGAGAAGTTCGATACCTCCTCGATCATCAACACACCGCTGCTGGATTACCTGATCCATCACCAGGCGCTGATTGGGCGGCCGGGGGCGGGGCCGGCGATTGCTGTCTCCATAGTGATGGTGGCGCTGGTCTGCGCCCTAACCGGGCTGTGCTATGCGGAGCTGGCCTCGATGATCCCAATCGCCGGGAGCGCCTACACGTATACCTATGCGACCCTAGGCGAGCTGGTGGCTTGGATCATTGGTTGGGACCTCATCCTCGAATACGCGGGCAGCAATATGACGGTGAGCGTGGGTTTTGCCGCGCACCTGGTTAACCTGCTGGACTGGTTCGGCCTGCATCCTGCGGCCACATGGATTTCGCCGGCCTATCTGCCCACCGGTCTCCAGGATCTGCAGAACAATGTGATCTATAACCCGGGATGGCATTTCGGCTTCAACATCCCCGCGTTTCTGATCGTCATGCTGATCACGGTGGTGCTGGTGCGCGGGATTCGCGAGTCGGCCGAAGCCAACAACATCATGGTGCTGTTGAAGATCGTCGCAATACTGGCGTTCGTTATCGCCGGTGCGAGCTTCATCAAACCTGGCCTCTATCATCCCTATTATCCAAATGGATGGTCGGGGGTGCTGACCGGTGGCAGCATCATCTTCTTCACTTATATCGGCTTCGATTCGGTGTCGACAGCGGCCGAAGAGTGCAAACTTCCGCAGCGCGACCTGCCGATAGGCATTATCGCCACGCTGATCGTCTGTTCCGTGCTCTACGTCGCGGTCGCGGTGGTACTGACGGGCCTGGTGCCGTGGCAGTCGATGGTGGACGATGCCGCTCCGGTGGTTAATGCGCTCAAGAAGTTGTCGCTCGAACCTGGCGGCCACAGTCTGCACTGGGTGCGACTGGTGGTGCTCTTCGGCGCCATGCTGGGGATGATCTCATCGATACTCGTTTTCCAGGTGGGGCAGTCGAGGGTCTGGTTCTCAATGTCAAGGGACCGGCTCCTGCCGGACTTCTTCGCCAAGGTCCATCCTGTCTTCCGCACCCCAGCGATATCGACCTGGGTGGCGGGTTTTGTGGTCGGCATTCCGGCCGGCCTTTTCGATATCGGGACGCTGGCCAACTTGTCGAATATTGGGACGCTCTTCGCCTTTGTGCTGGTTTCGATCGGCGTGTTGATTCTTCGCGTGCGCGATCCTGGCCGCAGGCGTGCCTTCCGCGTGCCCGGCGGTCCGGTGATTCCGGTGCTCAGCATCGTGTTCTGTGTCATCTTGATGGGCGGTCTGTCCATCATGACCTGGTGGCGGTTCGTGATCTGGCTGGTGATTGGGCTGGCGATCTACTTCAGTTACAGCCGGCATCGCAGTGAGTTTTGTGCCAAGAACATTGCGAACAGGGGATGAAATGACGACCAGCACCGCAGGCGGAGTGGTACCTGTTTCGCGGGCCTGGCTGCGTCGTCTTCCCAAAGCTGAACTGCATCTTCACCTTGAAGGCACCGTTAGTCCGGAAACGCTGGTCGAGTTGAGCCGGAGAAGCGCCGTCGTTGGTCAGGGGCTAGAGGAACGGGGGGCGGCGGGGTATCCGCTGACTATCGATGAAGCCGAGGCCCTATATCAATACAAGGATTTCAGCGGCTTCATGCTGGCCTTCAAGGCAGTAACCGCGCGGCTGCGAACTCCGGAAGACTACGAACTGGTCACTTACCGGATGATGGCACAGTTGGCGGCGCAGGGGGTGGTCCATGCCGAGGTTTATGTCTCGGTGGGGGTGGTCTATTACTGGCGCAAGGCGGAGCTGGAGGCTGACCCTCTAGTTTTTGATCGAATCTTTCGAGGCATGGAGGCCGGGCGGATCCGCGGCGAGCGCGACTTTGGGGTCAGCCTTTATTGGATATTCGACGCGGTGCGACATTTTGGAGTGGAAGAGGCGGCGCCGGTCTTTCGCAAGGCAGCTGAGTTGCGCTTGGAGTTTCCTTCGATTATCGGGATTGGTATTGGCGGTGATGAGCGCCGAACGGGCGCCGAACCTTTTCGAGAACTCTATGCCGAAGCCCGCGACTCCGGCCTGCGACTGACTGCGCATGCCGGAGAGACGGTTGGCCCGGAGAGCATCTGGGCGGCGCTGAATATTGGCGCCGAGCGGATCGGCCACGGGCTGACCGCGATCGAAGATCCCGACCTGATGGAGATTCTTGCGGAGCGTCAGATTCCGATTGAAATTTGTATCTCGTCGAACCTGCGGACGGGGTGCTGTGTTCCGGCGGCGCTGCATCCAGTGCGGAGCTACTTTGACGCCGGGTTGATGATCACGCTGAACTCGGACGATCCGGCCATGTTCGAGAGCGATCTGGAGGCCGAATATCTGCTGACGCAGCGCGAATTCGGCTTTAGCGCCGAGCATTTGCGCGAGCTGGCGGCGAACTCCTTCGAGGCGAGTTTCCTTCCGGCGGAGGAGAAGGTGAAGTACCTGCATCGGCTCGATGCGATTCCCTGATGGGGATTTGGCGCGCGGCGATGTTCCGTTCATGAAACTTTGGGAACGCCCTTGGCCGCCCCGATTCGACAAGCCACTGTAAAGCTGCGCTATCATGACCATATGAAGCGCCCTGGACTTCGCCGCTTGCTCTGGCTGGGAAAGAAGGCCGTTCTGTTGATTCCCGACCCTGCCCCTGTTGTGAAGAAAGAGAAGTCCTGCTCGTTCAAGGTCATCGGGCTGGCCTCGATCGCCGTCGGCGCGGCGGCGCTGGGGCTGTTTATCGGACGCGAGTTCCGGTCGCGCTACAAGTTCAAGCGGCGCACGCCTTATGACCGGTTCGCCCATGCTGGCGATAAAGCTGCGGCGGTGGGTGAATTTGGGATGGGGATTTAGACCTCTGTCGTTTCTCGGAAGTTCTTCATTTTGACTCTGCATCTCCTTCTTAGCTAAGATTTGATTAGCAGGTGGCGTCATGCAAGAAGTCTCGATGTTCGAAGCCAAAACGAATCTCTCTAAGTTGGTCGAGAGCGCCCTTCGCGGCGAAGAGGTGATCATCACCTCGGGGCGCGAGCGCAAACGACTTGTGCGCCTTGTTCCCATTGAAGAGCCACCGGTCAAGGGGCGGGTTCCCGGGATGTTCAAGGGCGCTCCGGACCTCGGCGACCAATTCTTCGATCCGCTACCTGAGGAGGAGCTTCGCCTCTGGAACGGTGAGGGCGAGTGAGGATTTTGCTCGACACCCACGTTTTGATCTGGTGGGCTCTCGACATGCCGAAGCTGAGCAAAGCCGCGAGAGCGGCCTTGACGGACTTCAACAACGAGATTTCGGTATCGGCAGCGACAGTTTGGGAGATCGTCACAAAATACCGAACTGGCAAACTGCCGGAGGTCGAATCCTACATCCACAAACTCCCTGAGAGCCTGAGCAAGATGGGATTTCGGGAACTCCCGGTCTCGGTCGGTCACGCTTACCGGGCAGGTATGTTGACTGCCATCCATAAAGACCCATTTGATCGCTTGCTCATTGCTCAGGCCATGTCGGAGAACCTATTCCTGGTCAGCAACGAGAAGCTGTTCGATGGGTATGGTGTTCAGCGGCTTTGGTGATGCGGGAGAGACTCGATTAATACCGAAGATCAGATCGTGCTTCGAATGGGAAACGAAGAGTTGAGAATCGCAACACAACGGCAGCGGATACAAGAGGCTCAGCTCCTACTTGCAAGCCTTGTAGAACCGGAACGCTCCCTGTCGGATGAATTGATCGCCGAACGCCGCAAAGCGGCTAAGGATGAGTAGCGCTGTTCTCAGCTCGTCGGGTGCTTGCTCTGCTGCATCATGAGCCGGCCGAACACTTAGTCTGGCAACTGGCGCTCAAACCCTTCAGTCATCAGTTTTCCGTGGATTTCAGCCGCGTTGACTGAGCCTAGGAACGCACTGGGCGTGACGACGCATGGGACGCGGTCGCCGGTTCCGTCCAAACGATTGTGGCTTTCGACGCGGACCAGGCTGAGATAACAGGGAGCTTTGCGCCTCCAACTCGTTCTCTGGGCTTGTCATTGGGAGATCGCGCCTGCCTTGCCCTTGGCAGGACTCTTCAGCTACCCGTCTACACCGCGGATCGGTCGTGGGGCAAACTGCGGATGGATGTGGACATTCGGCTTATTCGATAGACTGGCCCCCGACTGTGATCTTGCCGATAACCCGACTTCGCAGGCGTTAGGCAGCGAAACGCCTTTCAAGGACAGCCAACGGCCACTGATCGACACTATCACCATTAAGTTTTCAACCCGCGAGCTCTGAACCAGTCAACGGCGGCACCGAGTAACGCTCCGAAATAGGCAGGCGAGGTCAGTAGAGCAATGAACAGGAACTCAATGGGAAACAGATTGTGATCGACAGCGCCGGTGATCGAATCGACCACGATCAGAACGGCATTCGCAGCGAACAGCGTCAGCAGTAAACAGCTTGGAACCCAGAAACGGCGACGCGTCAGGCCGAGACTCAGCAGAAAACCACAGATCAGCGCGGTTACTGGAAATGGCCACCAATGGGAGGAGAACTGGCTACGCTGTGAGTACGGCAGAAAGGGCTGGAAGTAAAACAGGAATAAGACCGCTCCAACAATGGCGCTGGCTGCATAACGGTAATTCATATCGGAATTGTTACAGAGTTGATCTGGTACATGCTGGCGGAGCCACTTTAATTCCCCCATTGGAAGAAAAACGGAGTTATCGGCAATCTCGGCATGATAACCCCGTCTCGGTTATTGTGTCGCGGCTAATTCTTAGCCGCTAACAGCCGCAGTACGTACTGCAAAATCCCGCCATTCTCGTAATAGAGGATCTCCTGCGGAGTATCGATGCGGACGGTTGTTTGGAATTTCTTCTCGCTGCCGTCCGGCGCGGTTGCCTCTACCGTGAGAGTTCGGCCGTTGGCGAACTTGGCGTTGAGCAGATTGCGGAGGCCGGGGAAGTCGTAGATTTCTTCTCCGGTCAGGCCGAGGGTTGCGGTGGATTCGCCATCGACATACTGCAGAGGAAGGATTCCCATGCCGACGAGGTTCGAGCGGTGGATGCGTTCGTAGCTTTCGGCGATGACGGCGCGGACTCCTAAGAGCTTGGGCCCTTTGGCTGCCCAGTCGCGGGATGATCCGGAGCCGTACTCTTTGCCGGCGAGGATGACGAGCGGCACTCCGCGCTCGGCGTACTTCACGCTGGCGTCGAAGATGCTCATGACTTCGCCCTCGGGGAGCAGGCGGGTGACTCCGCCCTCGGTGCCGGGGGCGAGCTTGTTTTTGAGGCGGACGTTGGCGAAGGTGCCGCGCACCATGACTTCGTGATTGCCGCGGCGGGAGCCGTAGGAGTTGAAGTCGGCGGGCTTGACGCCGTGTTCGGTGAGGTATTTTCCCGCCGGGCCGTTTAACTTGATCGAGCCTGCCGGGGAGATGTGGTCGGTGGTGACGCTGTCGCCGAGCACGGCGAGGACGCGGGCGGCGTGGATGTCCTCGACGGGCGCGGGTGTAGCGGCCATGCCGTCGAAGTAGGGGGCCTGGCGGATGTAGGTCGAGTCGGGCTCCCATTCGTAGACCTGGCCGGCGGGAAACTTGAGCGCCTGCCAGTTGGAGTCGCCGTCGGTGACGGTCGAATATTCCTTGATGTAGAGTTCCGGCTTCATCACGCTGGCGATGACGTCGGAGACTTCCTGCTGGGTTGGCCAGATGTCTTTGAGATAGACGGGCTCGCCGCTAGCTCCCTTGCCGAGCGGGTCGTGGTCGAAATTGTGGTCGATTCGCCCGGCGAGGGCATAGGCGACAACCAGCGGCGGGGACATGAGGTAGTTGGCGCGGACGTCGGAGCTGATGCGGCCCTCGAAGTTGCGATTGCCGCTGAGCACCGAGACGGCGACGAGTCCGTGGTCGTCGATCGATTGGGTGACGTCGGTGGGCAGCGGGCCGGAGTTGCCGATGCAGGTGGTGCATCCGTAGCCGACGACGTTGAAACGGAGCTGGTTGAGGTAAGGGAGCAGGCCGGCGTTCTCATAGTAGTCGGTGACGACGCGAGATCCGGGCGCGAGCGATGTCTTGACCCACGGAGGGACGGAGAGCCCTTTCTCGACGGCCTTCTTGGCGAGGATTCCAGCGGCGACCATCACGGATGGGTTTGAAGTATTGGTGCAGCTGGTGATCGCGGCGATGACGATCGAGCCGTGGTCGAGATATTGATCCACTTCGACGTTGAAGCGTTCTTTGATGGTCGTGATTGGACCCGTTTCCGGCTCGCCTTCGGGGCTATCTATGTCGCCATGAAGCGATGGATGACCGCCCTCGCTCTCCCAGCGAACTACCTGCCGTTCGGTGTTCTTGTTGGCGGTTGGGCCCATGAGAGATGGAAGTTGGTGTTTGAAGTTCGCTCCTGCGTCTTTCAACAGCACGCGGTCTTGTGGACGACGCGGTCCTGCAACGCTGGGCTGCACGGTGGAGAGATCGAGGGCGATGGTCTGCGAGTATTCGGCCTGTTCGGCGTCGGGGGTGTAGAAGAGGCCCTGCTCCTTGTAGTAGTCCTCGACGAGCTTGATCTGCTCTTCGCTGCGTCCGGTGAGGCGCAGGTAGCGGAGGGTCTCGGTGTCGACGGGGAAGATGCCGCAGGTGGCGCCGTATTCGGGCGCCATGTTGCCGATGGTGGCGCGGTCGGCAAGTGAAAGCTCGCCGATGCCTGCGCCGTAGAACTCGACGAACTTGCCGACGACGCCGAGCTTACGCAGCATCTCGGTGACGGTGAGGACGAGGTCGGTCGCCGTCGCGCCTTCCTTGAGCTTGCCGCTGAGCTTGAATCCGACGACCTGCGGGAGCAGCATGGATACGGGCTGGCCGAGCATTGCGGCCTCGGCCTCGATGCCGCCGACTCCCCAGCCGAGAACGCCGAGGCCGTTGATCATGGTGGTGTGGGAGTCGGTGCCGACGAGCGTGTCGGGATAGGCGCGCTGCTTGCCGTTTACTTCGGCGGTGAAGACGACGCGGGCGAGATATTCGAGGTTGACCTGGTGACAGATGCCCATGCCGGGAGGCACGGCGGAGAAGTTGCGGAAGGCGGACTGTCCCCACTTGAGGAATGCGTAACGCTCACGGTTACGTGAAAATTCGAGGGCGGCGTTGATGTCGTAGGAGCGTTTCGTTCCGTATTCGTTGACCTGCACGGAGTGATCGATGACGAGTTCGGCCGGCTGGAGCGGATTGATCTTCTCGGGGTCGCCGCCGAGGTGCTTCATCGCATCACGCATTGCGGCGAGGTTGACGATTGCGGGGACTCCGGTGAAGTCCTGCATGAGAACGCGGGCGGGCATGTAGGCGATTTCGCGGGAGGGCGTGGCCTTGGGGTCCCAGTTGGCGAGGAATTCAATGTCGTCGGCGGTGACGGACTTGCCGTCCTCGTAGCGGAGGAGATTTTCGAGCAGAATGCGGAGGCTGTAGGGGAGCCTGCCGAGCTTGATACCCTTCTTTGCGAGAGCATCGAGCCGGAAAATCTCGTAGGCGTTGTCGCCGGATTTCAGTTGCGATTGACTGCCAAAGCTGTTCATTTCATCCCTTCCTTTGCGGTTCACTTCGAGGATGGTCTCGCTCGAGGACTCGCGCGGATGCGTAGCCCGGCTGCTCCTTTAGGATGCGGGCCGGCCGCGACAGAGACTCGGCAACGATGCAAGCTTAGTTAGTTGGACAGAATTCGTCCATAATCCAGACGGCCGCGGTCCGGACGGCCGCGGTCCGGACGGCCACGGCGGAAGCGCCGGAGGTAGACCATGCACGACGATGCCACATTGGGAGGGTCACGGCGGACGGGTTGGCGATCCCGAAGTCTCATAGAAGCCTGGTTCGATTGTAACGCCGTCATTGGGATGAGAGGATTTAAGCCTTCCAGTGCGGGCTCAGAATTATGGAGGCGCGCCCTCGATTATGAAGGCGTGTCCTCGGCGGCAGCCTGCGACAGGATCTCGATCACCTGGCGCACGTCCTTGGTTTCAGCCTGCTGAATAAACTTCAGCCCGTCGCCGCTGAATGGCGGATATAGAATTGCGCGGCCCTGGATGGACACCCCGAGATCGAGGGCGCTAACGGTCGCATCGTGCAGGGACGACGGTTCGCCGGCGAGATGTTCGGCGGTCAGCCAGGCTGCGTCGCGCGCAGCGGTCATGTCGAAGTTCACCAGCTTCGTCTCGCTGCTTAAGCCGATCTTTTCCAGATCGCCAATGAGTGGAGAGACGGCTGCGATCTCCGAGGCTACTATGCCAACCAGGCTGGCTAAGACGGAATTTATTTCGTCGAAGTCCGGCTTGAGTTGAGGGAGCTGCGCGCCCGGGCTCACCTGGGCGGCGGCGACACCCAGATCGAGGTTGATGTGCGCATTCATGCCTGACAACAACTGTTGCAGGATAAGAAGATCGGAGTCGTCGCATCCCTGGAAGGCGACCATCCAGCTTCGGCTTGGGGCGCCTCCGGTCTGAAAAGTCTCCAGAGCATCGAGATATCGCGAGGCGAAGACTACGTCGAGCTGCTCCATCAGCGGGCCGTTGTCAAAGCTGCCCTGGGCGATCCCGTCTCTCACCGCGGACGTTACTCGCCGGTATAGCGCCGCGAAGTAACCCAGACGGCTGGCTTCGTCATAGGACTGTTGAACGATTTCGTCGAGCGAAGAGATTACGTCGTCGATGGTTTGAACAGCCATATAGCTCTGGGCCTCCGCAGCCCGGCGGTGATCTGTATAGAATTGTTACACTCGGCATCGCCACGATTGAAACGCCTGCAAAATCCGCACCGTACTCTTCGTCCGCGCAAGAGCTCGAACCCCTCCCTGGAGTTAAGCAATGTTTCCAAAGAAGAATTCACGCCTTGTAACGGCAGCCATCGCGATCGCCGCAGGCGGCCTCGGTTGTATCGCAAGCTTCGCTCAGCAGTCGCGACAGTACACGACCCAGGATTACGCCGCCGCCGAGAAGTTCATGAGCTACAACGTGAATCCGCTTGCTTACAAGGGAGTGGTGCGGGCGCAGTGGCTGGACGAAGATCGCTTCTGGTATCGCGCTGTCGATGACGATGGTGTGACCTTTATGGTTGTCGATCCGGCAAAGGGAAAACGTACTCCGGCGTTCGATCAGACAAAGCTGGCTGCGGCCCTGACCGCTGCATCGAATGGCGAGATTAAGGACGGCGCACGTCATCTCAAGCTCCACATCGACTCGCTTAGCGAAGACGGCAGCGCGCTGGGCCTGACCTATTCGGGCGTCATCTATAGTTGCGCACTTTCTTCCACCAGCGATTCATGTAAGCGACTCACGCCGGAGGATAAGACGGGCTCCAGTGGACAGCCGGAAAAGCAGCCGCCGCTGGCGCTTTCGCCGGACAAGAAGCTGGGCGCTTTCATTCGTGACTGGAACCTCTGGGTGCGCGATATGGCTACAGGCGCGGAGACTCAGCTCACTACCGATGGGGTGAAAGATTACGGTTACGCAACGGATAACGCCGGATGGAAACAGTCCGACGCGGCGGTGCTTCTGTGGTCGCCGGACTCGAAGAAAATTGCCACCTTTCAGCAGGACCAGCGCAAGGACGGCGAGATGTATCTGGTTCCGGTGACGAATGGCCACCCGACGCTGAAGGCATGGAAGTATCCGCTGGTCGGCGACGAAAACATCACCATGATCGAGCGCGTGATTATCGACGTTGACTCACGCAAGGTGGTTCGATTGAAGATGCCTCCCGACCAGCACCGCTCGACGATCTGTGATGACGTGACCTGCCGCGGCACCGGCTCTGTCTGGGACGATGTGGAGTGGTCCGCTGACGGCAGCCATCTTGCGTTCGTTTCGACATCTCGCGATCACAAGCGGGAATGGTTCCGCGTTGCCGACGCTTCTATCGGCGAGGTCCGCGATGTGATGGGCGAGACCGTCGCCAAGTTCTATGAGAGCGGCGACAACATGGTGAACTGGCACTACCTGCCAAAGTCGAACGAGATTCTATGGTTTAGCGAGCGTGATAATTGGGGGAATCTTTATCTCTATGACCTCACCACGGGTCAGCTCAAGAACCAGATCACGCACGGCGATGGCAACGTTACCCAGGTCCTGCGCGTGGATGAGGACACGCGCACGATCTATTTCATCGGCGTCGGCAAGGAGACGGGTCGCGATCCTTATTTTCAGCAGTTTTACAGCATTCATTTTGACGGCACAGGACAAAAGCTGCTCACGCCGGAAAACGCCGACCACGACGTGAAGCTTTCCAGCGATGGGCGCTACTTTGTCGACTCCTACTCAACGCCTACCGAGCCCGCGACAACAGTCGTTCGTGACAACGACGGCAAGCTGGTGATGGACGTTGCCAAGCAGGACATCTCGAAGCTGATTGCCTATGGCTGGAAGCCTTTGACGCCGATCACGGTCAAGGCGCGGGACGGCAAGACCGATCTCTACGGCATGATGTTCACGCCCACGCATCTGGACCCGGCAAAGAAGTATCCGATTGTCAATCTGGTCTATCCCGGCCCGCAGATCGGCTCGTGCGGCTCGCGCAGCTTCGAGGCTGCGCGGCGTGACACTCAGGCGCTTGCCGAGCTTGGTTTCATTGTGGTCTGCATCGATGGCATGGGGACGAATCTTCGCTCCAAGAGCTTTCACGAGGCCTATTACGGCAACTTGGGTGACAATACACTCCCCGACCAAATCACCGGAATGAAGCAGCTTGCTGCCAAGTACCCGTTCATCGATCTCGATCGTGTCGGCATGTACGGCCACTCGGGCGGAGGTAACGCCACCGCAGCGGCGATGTTGCATTATCCCGACTTCTTCAAGGTTGGAATCGCCGAGAGCGGCAATCACGATCAACGAGACTATGAGGACGACTGGGCCGAGAAATGGGCCGGGCTGGTGGTGAAGAATCCCGACGGTACGAGCAACTACGATTCGCAGGCCAATCAGAATTTCGCGAAGAACCTGAAAGGTCATCTGCTGCTTGCCCACGGGACGATGGATGATAATGTGCCGCCCAACAATACGCTCATCCTGGTCGATGCCCTGATCAAAGCTAATAAGGATTTTGACCTGATCCTTTTCCCCAATGCGGCGCACGGCTACGGGGCGGGTTCGCAATATATGACTCGCCGCCGCTGGGATTATTTTGTGCGCTATCTGGCCGGCGATATCCCGCCGTATGAGTACCAGATGAAGCCCTGGACTGCGGTCATGAGCGTCATCGGCAACGGGCCTTCCGACGATGACATCGATGGAAGCTCTGACGAGTAATCGGGCGGATGGCGCAAATTGGTTGATCGGCCCACTGCGTTCGAGCCTGAGCCAGGTTTGTGCGAAGGGACGTTGCGATGAGAAAGACGTTGGCTCTGTGCTTATTGTTTCTTTCCGGCGTCCTCGCGGTGGCCGACCATTTGCCCGCGAAGCTTCTGGCGCGGGAGAAGCCTGAGAATACTCTGGCGGGGATCAACCTGGAGCACGACAACCCAGCCGACGTGCTGCAGAAGCTGGGGCCTCCGACGAAGAAGATCACTGTCCCGAACAATCCCCAATGGACGGGGTATCTTTGGGATACGGCGAGCCTTCGGCTCGAGGTTGAGGTCACGCGAAGCAAAGATGAGAACTACCTGGGTAGCGTCACGGTGGTCCGCCTTGGCGATGCTGCTGGTACTGCATCGACGACTGCGGCCAGGGAATCGACTGGGCGAGGATTGAAGCTCGGCGATACGCTTGAGGCGCTCAAGAGCATCTATGGCAGCAGGTTTCAACTGAGCAAGCAAGCCAATGTCCCGGCGACGACCGATCCGTTTCTCTCCGTTCCTGGAAGCCAGACGGTAATCGTGCAATGGACGCCGATTGAGTTCACTCTCACCGCCGGGCTGGATAGCCAGGGCGGATTATCGCGCTGCGCCTGAGCCCGCCGGAGTGTTATCCAGGGGGTTGTCAATAGCAAAAGAGACTCAGAAATCTTTTTGCCAATCCTCGGCATCGCAGCGACGTTCGTGTGGCCAAAAACGTTCGATGAATAACTGATGAATCGCTAACCAATTCATAGCCTCGTCACGCTCCTTTTACAATCGCGCACCTATAAACGTTAGCGGCGGCTGAAAATTTCAGCCGAAGGAGCAGTGATGCAAAAATTAGTTGCTTGTTCTTTGGCCTCGGCGCTCGTCGCCGGGCAGATGTTCATTCCAGTTTCCGCGTATGCGACGGGTCCCGAAGCCCACACGCCAATCAAGCACCTGGTCGTGATCTTCCAGGAAAACGTTTCGTTCGATCACTATTTTGGCACCTATCCAACGGCGATGAACCCTTCCGGAGAACCGGTCTTCGTCGCGGCACACAACACTCCGACGGTCAACGGCCTCTCCACCTTTCTGCTTAAGAACAACCCGAACCTCTCCAGCATCAACGGGCCCGGTGCCTCGAACCCGTTCCGGTTGGATCGCACCCAGGCGGCCACCGCCGACCAGGACCACGATTACACGCCCGAACAGCAGGCGTTCGACAACGGACTGATGGACGCCTTTCCGGCCTACACGGGTACCGGCGGACCGCCTCCGGCAGGCCTGACCACCACAGGCCTGGTGATGGGCTACTACGACGGCAACACAGTGACGGCGTTGTGGAATTACGCCAATCACTTCGCGATGAGCGACAATTTCTACGGCACGAACTTCGGCCCCTCAACCGATGGCGCCATCAACGTGATCTCCGGCCAGACCAACGGGGTCATCGATGTTACAGGGGCTGAATCCTCGACGGTAGACGACGGCAACGGCGGGCTGACACTGACCAGCGACGCTGACCCCGCCGGCGACGTTTGCTCGAGTACATCCGCCAACCTGGCGATGAGCGGCAAGAACATCGGCGATCTGCTGAATGCCAAGGGCATTTCCTGGGGCTTCTTCTCCGGCGGCTTCGACCTGACCATCACCAATTCCAATGGCACCACCGGTTGCAGCCGCAGCACGACCTCGGTCGTCACGGCAACCAAGAAGGCCGACTACATCCCCCACCACCAGCCGTTTCAGTACTACGCCAGCACCCAGAACCTGGCGCATACTCGCCCGACCTCGGTGGCCATGATCGGCCAGCCCGGCGACGCGGCCAACCACCAGTACGATATCCATGACTTCTTCGATGCAGTCAGCGCGGGCAACTTCCCGGCGGTCAGCTACCTGAAGGCCCCTGGATATCAGGATGGCCACGCCGGCTACTCCGACCCTCTCGATGAGCAGGCGTTCATCGTGAACACCATCAACTTCCTCGAAAAGCAGCCCGACTGGAGCAGCACGGCGGTCATCATCACCTATGACGATTCCGACGGCTGGTACGACCACCAGATGGGTCCGATCGTGAACGGTTCGGCCACCGCACAGGACTTCCTTACCGGAACTGGCCTCTGCGGCTCGGGAGAAAACGCGCTGGCCGGCGTCAATCCCGGTACTGTCCACGCTCAAGGTCGCTGTGGTTATGGGCCGCGCCTTCCGCTGCTCGTGATCTCCCCCTGGGCCCGGACCAACTTCGTTGACCATACGGTGACAGACCAGAGCTCGGTTCCACACTTCATCGAATACAACTGGCTTGGAAATGAGCATATCCAGGGTTCCTTCGACGCATACGCGAACAACTTCTATGACATGTTCGACTTTGACCTCAAGGCGCCGAATCCCATACTCTACCTCGATCCGAGCACCGGAGAGCCGACGACCACCCCGCCGCCGGTTCCGTTGCCTGTTCCCTAACTTCTGTCCGGCTGGCCGGTCAGTCGAAAGACTGATCGGCTGACCGGTAGCTGAATCGAATCCCCTTCAGGGGCGCGGGCTTGCTGAAGCCCATGCCCCTGATTTCTTGTTTACTATCAAGTCGAGGTTCCTTCTCAATTGATCACTCGCCGCAGGTTCCTGGGCCAGACGGGTTTGCTGATGGCCGGCGCGGCCGTTCACGGACAGTGCGGTGCAGCCGAAGTCGAGGCCCCCTCGCTCAACGCCAACACCCTGAAGCCCTGGGTCAACGAGCTTCCGATCATTCCTCTGGCCAAGAGCAGCAGCATGCGTCCCAGTCCCGAGAACGCCAAAGTAAAAATCCCCTACTACCGCATCGCCATGCGCGAGGTGCGGGTCAAACTGCATCGAGATCTGCCGCCGACGGTTGTCTGGACGTATGGCGATTCGTTTCCTGGCCCCGTTTTTGACACTCGCAGCGGAGAGGGTCTGGTGGTGGAGTGGGCTAACGAGCTGCCGACCAAACATTTTCTGCCCATCGACCACACCCTGCATGGAGCCGAAACCGACAAGCCCGAGGTGCGCGCGGTCGTCCATTTGCATGGCGGCAGGACTCCGCCGGAGAGCGATGGCTATCCCGAGGCGTGGTTTGTGCCGGGAAAATCCGCGACCTGCTTTTATCCGAATCAGCAGGATGCGACGATGCTCTTCTATCACGACCACGCGATGGGCATTAACCGGTTGAATATCTATGCCGGACTGCAAGGTCTGTTCCTGATCCGCGACGATCACGAAGACTCGCTGAACCTGCCGAAGGGGAAGTATGAAGTGCCGCTGCTGATCTATGACCGAATGCTGCGCACCGACGGATCGCTCGAATATCCTACTTCCGGCGATCCCAAGTCACCGTGGGTGCCGGAGGTTTTCGGCGACGCTATGTTGGTGAACGGCAAGCTGACGCCTTATCTTGAGGTCGAGCCGCGCAAGTATCGTTTTCGCATTATGAACGGGGCGAATGGCAGGTTCTTCCGGTTTTCTTTTGGCGACTTGTTAGAGTTTCACCAGATTGGGTCGGACCAGGGATTGTTGGCTGCGCCGCTTCCGGTCAGGCGGCTGCTGCTGGCTCCGGCCGAGCGGGGCGATGTAGTCTTCGACTTCAGCGCCCATGCTGGGCAAGAGATCCTGCTCAAGAGCGATGCTTTCAATTTGGTGCAGTTCCGGGTCTCGTCGGCTGCGGCAGATGATGGGAGCGCCCTGCCGCCAGTGCTGCGCACGCTGCCTCGCATCCCTGAATCGCAGGCGATCAAGACGCGTCGGCTGACGCTCGACGAAAACATGGACATGGTGCAGCAATCGATGGGCATGCTGCTGAATAATACGCCATGGCACATGCCGGTCACCGAGAAACCAGTGCTGAACACGACCGAGATTTGGGAGCTGGTCAACCTTACCGAAGACACGCACCCGATTCACCTGCATCTGGTGAAGTTCCAGGTATTGGATCGGAGGAAATTCGACGTCTTTGAATTCCGGTCGAAGGGAACACTGCGATATCTCGCTCCCGCGATGCCGCCGTCTCCGTCGGAAGCGGGCTGGAAGGACACGGTACGGGCGGACTCGGGGGTGATCACTCGCATTATCGCGCGCTTCGAGGGGTATACGGGGCGCTATGTCTGGCACTGCCATCTGCTGGAGCATGAAGACAACGAAATGATGCGGCCCTTCGAGGTTGTTCCCGCATGAGCGATAGATGTAGCGGACTGACCTGGCGAGTGATTCAGGTGGACGCGGGCAGAGATGTTGGGGCGGGCAGCATCTTGAGCACCACGAGCGTCATGTCATCGTGCTGCGGCGCACCGTCGGCGAAATCATCGGCGGCGTCGAAGAGGCACTTCACCAGTGCTGCGGCGGGCATATCCGGACATTGAAGCAGACGCTCGATCAGCCGGGCTTCGCTCCACTCGTCGCCATCGATGGTCATGGCTTCGCTGATGCCATCGGTGAAGGCGAGCAGGATGTCGCCAGGTTGCAGCGGGAGCGTTGACTGCTCGTAGTGCGAAGCCGACAGTAGGCCAATTACCGGGCCGCCCGCTTCGAGGCGAATGATATCAGGTTCGCCGTTTCTTCCAGGGCGATGGCGAATGAGCGCGGGCGCATTGTGACCGGCGTTGACGTAGGTCAATTTCCGGCGTGCCGGGTCCAGCTGGGCGAAGAAAAAGGTTGCGTAGCGATTGCTGGCCGAGGCCTCGTAGACGAGTTCGTTGACCTCGCGCATCATGGCCGCGAGGTCGCCGTCGCTCTTGCGGGTGAGCCCGCGCAGAGACGCTCTCAGGCTGGCCATCAGCAGCGCCGCCGAGATCCCTTTGCCGGAGACGTCGCCGATCGCAATGCCCAGCGAAACAAGATTGCTCCCGGATGATTTCATTTCAATGAAGTCGTAGTAGTCGCCGCCTACGGTCTGGGCCGGGCGATAGGCGCCGGCGAGTTCCACTCCCGCAATGACCGGATAAGACTGGGGCAGGAAGCGTTCCTGGACTTCGCGCGCTACCTCGATCTCGCGGTTGATGCGTTCCCGCTTACCGGCCTCGACGACCAGCATGCGGACCAGTTCGCTGTTTTCGATCGACAGGCCGGTATGCAAGGCGACCGACTGCAGCAGTCCGCGATCGGTTCGCGAGTAGGGCTCTTCGCTGCGCTTTGGGCCGAGCGCCATCACGCCGAGCAGGCGGTTGCTTCCACGCAGCGGAATCAGCATCTCGGCGCCAAGCTCGCGCAGCGCGGCGCGTTCGGCATCGGTCGCCGCCAGCAGCCAGGCGTCGGGGTTATCCAGATAAACATTGGCTGGTTTCTTCACTGCATCGAGGTTGGCGATCGTCTTCGAGTTCCCCGGAAGCTGAACTTCGGCTCCGATCTCCACACCAGCAGCATATTGCAACTGGAAGGTGTCGCCGGTGCGCAGCAGGACGGCGATGCGGTCGACGTGCAGGGCCTTGGATATGCACTCCGACACGGTGCGAATCAGAGCCGGAGTATCGGTGAATCCCTGGACCTGGGTGGCGAGTTCGCTGAGCACTTGCTCGGCCGAGTAGGCTTCGCGGAAGAACTTGCGGTCGATCCACGACGAGAGCACTTTGGAGGTGCGAAAGCGGACTACCAGCAGCAGCGCGGCGAGTACCGCCACTTGCACGATGTCGCCTAGCCTTACGGGATTGTGCCGGAGCGCTTGCCCAATCGCCAACGCCAGCAACACCGCGGTCAACGCACGCAGAAACCATAGCGAGGAGCGGGCCAAAGCGTACTTGGTGCCCTGGCGCACGATGATGCGCAGGTCCATCGCCCGATGCACGACGACCACGTAGGCCAGCGAAATCGGAAACAGGGTAAAGATGAAGATAGCGCCGAGAAAAATCCAGGGCGGGATTCCATCGCCGAGGTCTCTGCCGGAAGTCACAGAAATCAGCACAATTATGAACAACGGCGTGTTGGCAATCGTCGAACCGGCCTGCAGAATCTTTAGCCTGCGTCTCAGGTCCGGCGAACTCGCGGTAGACGCTTTCTGCCCGATGCAGAGGAAGTAGATAAAAATCGCAATCATCGCCACGATGGTGATCGTGCGCGTAATCGCGCCCATCCACGGCGCCAACCAGACGATCGTCTGAAATGAAAACGCGAAGCCGTAGCTGTAGAGGAGGCTGAAGGGGAGCAGCGCGGCGAGAATGCCGGTCAGAATCCATTTAACCCAAGGAAACTTAACGTCATAGAGCGAGCGTTCGGGGAAGTAAATTCCAAAAAACATAATGCTCAAAGGCCCGGTGAACAAGCCGATGACGCTCCAGAAGCTCATGAACGCAAACAGAGGCCCGGGCCAGAACTGGTTTCCCGCGAAGATGAGGACAAAATACTGCAGAATTCCGAACAGAAACCAGGCGTTCTTATCCTTTGGCCTGGCCGCTACCACCCAAATCCCAAGCAGCAGGCAAGCCAGAGGGAGAAGTACATCAAGAAAGAATATCCGGCCGATCAGCTCCAGAGCGCCCGGGCGTGCGGCGTAGAGCGGCGCCAGGCGAACGGAAACCGTGTGCGCCGCGTCTCCCTTAGGCTGAAGGGTCATCTCCATCGAGTCGCCGGCGTGGGACTTGCGCAGCTCTTCAAGAAGCACGTTGTAGCCGGTGAACGGACGGCCATTGATGGCCACCACTGGGTCGCCCCAGTGAACGCCGGCTTCCCTGGCCTCCTCTCGCACGCCGGTGGCGGCGCGAAGCCGGATCCCGTGATAAGTGGGATTGCGCGGCACGCGGTCACCATAGATCTCGAGCAGCGTGCTCGAGACCGAGGCCGCATAGTAGGTTAGCGCCGCGACCGCGGCCAGCGCGAGCAATACGAGTTGAAGGCGGGCCATTCGCATCGCGGATATACTCTGCGCTGCATAGTAGCAGAAAGTGGAGAAGTCCCTTCCGGATTCGAGGTGGGCGGCGCTATCGCAGCGGGGTCATCTCCCGCTGCGCCGTTTCTGCTCGTCGCGCTACTGCTTGCTCACATCGATCATGTTGTCGTCGGGGATGCGATCGATGAGCTTGTTATACGGATCGATTCCGGCCCGGGTCGGCATCTGGTCGACGACGATCTCAAAGGTCTGCTTCTCCTGGGTGATTATTTCTTTCTTCAGGGAGAGCGGTTGTTCGTGGTCTTTCTTGCCGGTGAAGACGCCAATGTCGATGTAGTCGTTCAGCGGCATTGGGGTTTCGTTGCCGTTGCCGTCGGCCTTGAATTTTCTCGAATCCACGGTAAGGACGACCTTGTACTTCTTGTCGGCAGTAGGCGTTACCGTAGCGGTCACCGCCTTGTTGTCATAGAGCACGATCGATTCGAAGGCATCGGTGATGTAGTACTGCAGCTCCGGTGGAGTCTGGTCGCGCAGCGCCTGGACGAATTGGCGGGTGTCGGGATATGGGCCGCTCTGCGAGTCGGTGGCGTTGGCGTAGCGGTATTGCATCAGGAAGTTATGCAGCGCCAGATTCACTTTGTCTTCGCCAATGTAATCGGAGAGCGCATAAAGCACCAGCGAGCCCTTCTGATACCAGACGTACTGCTCGTTCTGAACCAGGACGAGGGGATTTTCGTGGCGGGTCTCACCGGCGCGGCCGCGCAGGTAACCGTCCAGCTCGTGGCTGAGGAACTTGTGCATATTCGCCTCGCCGTACTTCTTCTCCATGACCCGGAGCGCGGAGTACTCGGCGAGCGATTCCGCCATCATGTTGGAGCCTTCCACCTGGGCGCCAATCAACTGGTGACCCCACCACTGATGGGCCAGCTCGTGCGCGGTGACGAAATAAGCGTAGTCGATGTCGTCCGGTTTCTCGGTGCGCCCGATGAAGCCGATGGCCTCTGAAAACGGAACGGTATTTGGGAAAGACTGCGCGAAAGTGCGGTATCGGGGGAACTCCAGGATGCGGTACTGCTTGAACTGGTAGGGGCTGTAATTCTTTTCGTAGTAGGCGAGGCCTGCCTTGGAGGCCGCGATCATGTCGTCCACATTGTAGTTGTGGGCAGGGATATGGTAGACCTCGATGTTGATGGGGCCGTCCACACCCTGATAAACCTCGCGTTTTACGTCGTAGCGCGCGGAGACGAAGTTGAAAAAGTCCGCTATGTGGACCTGTCCCATGTCGTAAGTGAAATAATGGCGGCCGTTCTGGTGCCAGTCCTTCTGGAGATAGCCGGGAGCGATGGCGATCTGAGGTTTGCCCTCGGAATCGGAGTCGGAAGTGCTCACCGTCGTTCGGAAGCTGATCCAGTCGGAGTTGGGTGTGAAGAGATTCGTCACCGAGCCCAACGGGTCGCCGCGATGGGGAAGCAGCTCGAGCTCGGGAAGATGCTCTTCGCGACGCCGCCGGGGATCGTCAAGCTCGACGCTGCGGTCGTAGCCGATGTTCGGAAAGTAGCTGCTATCGAAGAAGGTGCCGGAGTAGGCGAACTCGGGCCGTTCGTGGCCGTCTGTGAAGCCACGGCTCTCATGGCTTACGTTGAAGGTCATGTCGAGCTTGTCGCCAGGCGCCAGGGGCGTTTCCAGCTGATAGATAGTGTAGAGTCCCCAGGAGCTCCTGGCGGCCACATGAAATGGCCGGTCGAACTTGACATTGCTTACCGACGGCTGGAGGTCGGTACTGCCGACCCCGGCGTGCACATCCGAAATATGAATTTGGGAGATAGGCGTCGAAGTCTTGTTCTGGAGAACGAAGTGTCCTGTTCCAGAGAACGACCGGCGCTCGGGAAAGATGTCGATGTTGGAGTCGACGGCGACGACCTTGGGCTGCGGAAGGTGTTCATACTTCTTATAGTCACGCTCGTACTGGGCCTGGATTTTGCGCCCGGATTTGCTGTCAACGTAATGGTTCAGGATGTGGGCGTTGTAATAGAACCAGCCGCCGCTGCCAATCATAAATAGCAGAAAAATGACGCCGGCCGGCAACAAGCCAGGTGCGCGCAGGCGAGCGAGCTTGAGCCGCGCGGCCCAGCTGTCCTCGACGCCGCGGCGAGCGAGGGCGATCGAGATCACGCCGAGCACACAGGCAAAGGAAAGCCAATACGCGGTCGACCAGAACAGGGCGGGAACGAAGTGTCCGTAGCCGTTCATGTCGGAATAAGTGGCGCTCGTGGGGTTGCCGATAAGGTATAGGGTGTTCTCCCAGCCGAAGCCCTGAAGGATAGGAACGATGACGAAGATGGCGATGACAATGCCATGGCCGATGAACTTGTTCGAAACCACAGTCTGAACGAAGAGGGCGATGAGAACGTAGATGACGACCTGGGGAAAGACCACGAGATAGAGCTCTTTCCCATATTGCAGAAATTCGTAGTTGTAATAGCCCACCACCGTTTGCATGATGACGCCGCAGAGGCCAGCCACGGTGAGCAAGGCCAGTTCCACAAAGCAGAGCGCAAAGAACTTGGAGAGCCAGTCGGTAGTTTCGCGAAGGGGCAGCGCATCGTGGATGCCGTCGAAATGCGTGTCGCGCTCTCGCCAGACAAGTTCGCCGGCGTAAAGGGTGGCGACAATCAGCAAGAACAGCACCGCGCCGCCCTCGACGGCGTTGAGCATCAGGTAGGTGACGGGCCAGGAGACGCCGCCGAGGCGGCGGCCTGCGAAATGGCCGTTGTTGAGGCTGATCCCGGCCATCAGAACCAAGATTCCCCAGAAGGGAATCTCGCGCACGATATTCGAGATCCGGACGCGTGTAAGCGATCGCAAATTGCGCGAAATTCGTGGCCCAGCCGAAGGCCTGGTGGATGCGGGGAAGTGGAACGGCGACCAGGCTGCGGCGCGGCTTGGCCTCGGCCAGGTCCTGTTCGCGCTGAATCTTGGCGCGTCGGCCGCTCGATTTGGCGGTGAGCGCCTCCACCGACATGGGAAAGAACTTCCAGACAGCGATCAGGCTGAGGATTCCGATGGAGCTCCAGAGCAGGCGGTTGTAGAGAAAGACCCCCGACCATGGGTAAAGCAGCGTATTCTTCTCGACAACCGTCCAGTAGCGGGTAATGGCGTCGTCGTAAAGAAATCCGATGGGGTCGAGGATGCCCGACCAGAAGTGTTCGAGCGACCTCGTCGCCGAGAAGGCGTTCACGCCGATGATGTAAAGCATGAAGAGCGCTGCGCCTTGCAGATAAACAATGAATATCTTGCGGGAAAGCGCGGCGACGAGAAAGAACAGCGAGCCGAGAAAAAAGATTTGGATGACAGCGACCGAGAAGAACGGCTGCACGTACCAGAGAAAGTGGTTGGGGGCGATGCGGGCGTGGTCAGCCCACGGGGCGAAGGTGCCGAAGTAACCGCCGAAGACCATCCCGGAAAACGCGAAAACGGTTGCGACGAAGGAACCAGCCCAGCGTCCGCCCAGGTAGGCGAACTTATCGATCGGCTTGGTAAATAATACCTGCACAGTATCGCGCTGGAAGTCGCGAAGAATCGAGGTACCGAAGATCGCGGCGATAACTATCACCCCGAAGAAGCTGGCGCCGATGTAGTTGTAGGTGTTAGCCCAAGGCCCGTTCAGAAGGATTTTGCCGTTGGCATTGCCTATAGGGCCGAAGCTCTCGCTGGCGATGCATAGAAACTCAAACGTAAACCAAAGCAGAAAGTACACATAGGTCGAGATGCTCTTGGCGCGAAACTTGAGCTCGAACGAGAAAAACTCCCAAAACTGTCCCATAAATCACCCTTCGAGAATTAGTTTTTCGTCTGGCGGGCCAGGTTGAGGAAGTAAACATCGTCCAGCTCGGAGTCGGTAGCTTTGAAGCCGTCGCCCGGGCTGGAGTCGGCGTAGACGCGGACCTCATGCTGCCCGCCGACGAGGTGGGTGGAGATCACCTGCAGTGACTTCTCGAGTTCCAGCAACTCGGCGTCGGTGGCGACGACTTTGCTCCAGATGTGCCCTTCGAGCGCATCGAGGGCCTCGGCGGGCGACCCTTCCAGCAGGACTTCGCCATTGCTGATAATGGCCATGCGCGAGCAGAGTTCGCGGACGTCGTCGACGATGTGCGTTGAAAGAATCACTGTGACGTTGCTGGCGATGGAGCTAAGCAGATTCAGGAAGCGGTTGCGCTCGGCGGGGTCGAGGCCGGCGGTCGGCTCGTCGACGATGATCAGTTTGGGGTTGGCGAGGAGGGCCTGGGCGATGCCGAAGCGCTGCTTCATGCCGCCGGAATAAGTGCTCAACGCCTTCTTGCGGGCGTCCCAGAGGTTGGTCTGCTTGAGCAGCGCATCGACGATATCTTTGCGCTCGGTGCGGTTGGTCACGCCTTTCAACACGGCGAGGTGAGTCAGCATATCGAGCGCCGAGAGCTTGGGGTAGACGCCGAACTCCTGCGGCAAGTAGCCGAGCAGCTTGCGGATGGTGTTCTTTTCCTTGAGTACGTCGATGCCGTCGAGGAAGATGGTTCCGCTATCGGGGTCCTGCAGCGTGGCGACGGTGCGCATTAGTGTCGACTTGCCCGCGCCGTTTGGCCCGAGCAGGCCGAACATATTGTTGCCGATCGTGAGGGAGAGATTTTTGAGGGCCTTCACCCCATTTGGATAGGTCTTCGAAAGTCCTGTGATTGTCAGCGCCAAGCGGATTTCCCTTCTCGTATGGGACGTGTGTTTCTGGATATGGTCAACGCGATTGATGGTCGAAAGTGCAACCAGCTTACACGTATTGCCTGTCATTTGGGCGGGTTTCCGCCAGCGTTTTAGGGCATTTGGTGCAGTTTCGCGAATCGAAGAGGAATACGACCGGGTTGGCAGAGAAGTTCCCCTGACCCTGATTTCCAAAGGGTTGAGGTTGCGGCAGCGGCTCGACTTGCTTCCTGACTCTGTTCGTTGACTTGCTCTTGACTTGCTCCGGGGCGGGAAGCCTCGTATCATCCGGCGAGAGAGTTATGTCAGAGACAACCCCAGCGAAAAAGCCCCTTCTGCGCGAAAAGTGCAGGTTGATGTCGGCGTCGGAGATCGAGCGGACGTTGGTCCGGCTCGCCCACGAGATCATTGAGAAGAACAACGGCAGCCAGAATGTCGGGCTGGTCGGCATCAAGCGCCGCGGCGTGCCTCTGGCTCAGCGGCTGGCGAAGATCATTAGCGCTATCGAAAAGCATCCCACCGACAGCGGCACTCTTGACATCAGTTTCTACCGCGACGACCTCTCGACACATGATGTTCGGCCGGTGGTGAATAAGAGCGACATCGGCTTCGATGTGAACGGGCGCGACATCATTCTGATCGACGACGTGCTTTACACCGGGCGGACGATCCGCGCCGCGCTCGATGCGCTTTTCGATCACGGACGCCCGCGGCGGGTGCAACTACTGGTGCTGGTCGATCGCGGGCATCGCGAGCTGCCGATCGAAGCAACTTTTGTCGGGCGGACGGTTCCGACTACTCAGCGCGAGATTGTTGAAGTGAAGTTGCAGGAAGTCGATAACGACGAACAAGTGCTGCTTGTCGAACGCACCGACTGAGCACCCCAAATTGTCCGCACCGATTGACATTGTCTTCGCGCTGTATCAAACTAAGCGGCGGTCTTCAGAGAACGGCGCTTCTGTCTAAAGGCCACGACGCCTAGTTGAAGAGTGCACCGTCGCGGGGATGTTACCGCCGTTCTGCCGAAGTGTGAGTGCGAATGCCCACCAGAAAAGCCGCCGCGACCACGTTGCCTCCCGCCAAGCCGGCCGAGGTTTTGCCATTCAAGACTCCTCGACCCCATGGCTCGGTGATTTCGGTGCAGGACCTTTCCATCGGAGAGATCGGCGAGATCCTGGGGCTGGCCACCTTGCTCGAAAACGAAGACCCTCTCGTTCGCATGAAGCGGCTGCTCAAGCGCAAGGTCGCACTGCTCTTCTACGAGTCGAGCACCCGCACGCGAACTTCGTTCGAACTGGCGGCAAAGGCACTCGGCGCGGACACGGCGCTGATCAGCTCGCAGTCATCGAGTATCGAAAAGGGCGAGTCGCTGAAAGACACAGGCATTACCCTGAAGGCGCTGGGCGCGGAGTGCATTATCTTGCGGCATCTCTCCTCCGGCGCGCCATATCTGCTGGAGCAATCGACGGGGTTGCCGGTGCTGAATGGGGGCGATGGCACCCATGAACATCCCTCTCAGGCGCTGCTTGATCTTCGAACGATGCTGGCCCATCTGAGGCGCGGCGAGACAGATGTGAGCGAGAAAACTCTGGAAGGCGTGACCATTTCGATTGTCGGCGACATCCTGCACAGCCGCGTGGCGCGATCGAACGCGCTGCTGCTGCCGAGGCTGGGCGCGCGCGTCATCCTGTGCGGCCCGCCGGCGCTGCTACCGGAGATTGCGGCCGAAATAGGGCCGGGGCTCACGATCGAACGCGACTTCGAAAAGGCGCTGGCGGCATCTCATGTCGTCATGATGCTGCGCATTCAGGCCGAACGTCTCGCTGGACTGCATCTCGATCTCGAAGACTATAAGAGCCGCTACCAGGCAAATGCGCCGCGCATGGCCGCGTATGCGCCGAAGGCGATGTTGATGCATCCGGGGCCGATCATTCGCGGGCTGGAGTTGACGAGCGACGTAGCTGATGGGCCGCAATCGGTCATCGCGGAGCAGGTGAGCCATGGCGTCGCCATCCGCATGGCGCTACTGGCGAGGGCGCTGGATGGCAACGGCGTCGGCCCAGCGAAGCCGGCGACAAGTGCGAAGCCGGCGTCGGGCGCGAAGCCAGTGAAGAAAGCGAGGCGGGCATGAGCGCTACTCTGATTCGTGGCGGGCGCCTTGTCGATCCCGCTTCCGGCATCGATGCCGAGCGTGACCTGCTGCTGCGCGATGGCCGCGTCGCCGCGGTCGATGCGCCAGGCAAGTTGAAATCGCTAGCCAAGCAAGAAGGCGCCGAGACGATCGACGCGACGGGATTGATCGTGGCGCCGGGGCTTGTCGATATTCACGTGCACCTGCGCGAGCCGGGTCAGGGGTATAAAGAGACCATTGCAACCGGGACCGCTGCCGCCGCTGCAGGCGGCTTTACCAGTGTTTGCGCGATGCCCAATACCGTCCCGGTCAACGACTCACCGGAGACGACGCGGTGGATGCTGAGCCCAGAGCGCGGCGCGTCGATCCGGGTCTTCCCGATCGCCGCTGCCACGCGTGGCAGCATGGGCGAAAAGCTCACCGAATATGGTTCGCTCAAGGCAGCTGGGGCGGTCGGAGTGAGCGACGATGGCAAGCCGATCCTTGGCGATGCCATTATGCACGAGGCGCTGATCGCCGCTGCCCGCGCGGGTTTGCCGGTGATCCAGCATGCGGAAGACACGCGGCTGACGGGTGGGTGCTCGATGAATGCCGGAGCGATGGCCTTTCGCATGGGTCTGCGCGGGATGCCGGTGGAGGCGGAATCGGGATTGGTCGAGCGGGATCTGCGTTTGCTGGGCAGCGTGAATGGGGCTCGCGCCCATCTGCATGTCGCGCATCTCTCTACGAGGGCAGCGCTGGAGGCGGTGCGCAAGGCTCGGCGCAATGGATTGCATGTAACCTGCGAGGTTGCGCCGCATCATTTTCTGCTGACCGAGGAAGCGGTCGGCCTTTACGACACCAATGCAAAGATGAACCCGCCATTGCGTGCCCAGGCTGATCGCGACGCGATGCTGCAGGGCATTCTCGATGGTGTTGTGGATTGTATCGCCACCGATCATGCTCCCCACGCGGCGCACGAAAAGGAGCAGGAATTCGAGCGTGCGCCCAACGGAATCACCGGACTCGAGACGGCGCTGGGTTTGTCACTGTCACTGTTTCATAAAGCGCATCGGCTGCCGATCGGTCGCGTTATTAATCTGCTCAGCACCCAACCGGCTGCTGTTCTGGGCCTGAAAGGACGCGGGACATTGGCGGTCGGATCATTCGCCGATGTCGTGATCTTCGATGCCAAGAAGGAATGGACCTTCCGCGCTGCAAACTCGATATCCAAGTCGAAGAATACGCCGTTTGATGGCTGGACGATGCTGGGCGAGGTTCGCTGGACGATCAGTGAAGGCCGAGTTGCTTATCGGGCTGAGCCAGCGAACTAGTTGAAGGGCAATCCCCCGACAGTATCGCGCCCACCGCGATTCCAAGGGTCGCGCCTATTAGTAACCGCAGTAGTGGCATATTGCCGTGAAGGCCGATTGACTCGGCGGCAACGTCGAGAAGGTTGAGCGCGAGCGCTGCTCCGAGACAGCGAAAAGCAAGTCGATGCTTGAGTCGCAATAAGCTGCCGACCGCAGCGCCAGCATAAATCCCGAGGCAGCGAGCGCATACCGCTGTTGGTGCTCCGAAGAGATAGAGCACGCGGTCAGGACGTTGATGGCATAGCTTGCTGAAGAAGGCCTGAACGGCAATCTCTTTTAGGAGTTGGCCGTGGGTGAAGAGCACTGACGGGGCGACTGCGGCCATGAATAGCGCACCCGCTACCCATGTTGTCGCTGTCACTGTTACATATCTTTTGGAGGTGTTGGTCAGGTTGGCGAAGCGGCGAAGGCCGCTGCTAAAACCTGCGAGGCGGGTAGCCGTCGACGATCCGCCGGGATTCTTCGCTGCGCTCAGAATGACACCTTCCATCAAGCGAGGGATCGGTGCAGGCGTGGCTCTCGTTAATGCGCGCCAACAGCCTGCGGTTCGCGAAGCCACCCGTAGAGTGGGAATTGCTCGGCCAGTTCCAGCACCTGGCCGCGAATACGGCGAAGCGCCTGTGCATCTTCTCGGTTGTTGAGCGCTTCGCCGATCCACTTGCCGACGATCTTCATTTCGGCCTCTTTCATGCCGCGAGTGGTGAGCGCCGGGGTCCCGATGCGAATGCCGCTCGGCTTCAGCGGCGGGTTGGCGTCGAAGGGGATAGCGTTCTTGTTGACCGTGATTCCGGCTTCGTGGAGCGCGGTTTCCGCCTCGCTGCCGAGCATCCCTTTGGCAAAGACATCGATCAACATGACGTGAGTGTCGGTGCCGCCGCTGATGACGCGGAAGCCCTCATCCGCCAGCGTGGCCGCGAGAGTCTTCGCATTGGCGACGACCTGGCGGGCGTATTCGCGGAACTCCGGCTGCAGCGCCTCGCGGAAAGCGACCGCTTTTGCCGCGATGATGTGCACCAGCGGGCCACCCTGTTGTCCTGGAAAGACGCATTTATCGATGGCGGCGGCAAACTGCTGCTGCGACAAAATCATGCCGGCGCGCGGACCACGCAGCGTTTTGTGGGTAGTGCTCGTCACGATGTGCGCGTGCGGCATCGGCGAAGGATGCGCACCGCCAGCGACCAGTCCGGCGAAGTGGGCCATGTCGATCAGCAGTAGCGCGCCAACATTGTCAGCAATCTGGCGCATGCGGGCGAAGTCGAAGGTGCGCGGGTAGGCGCTGCCTCCGCCAATGATCAGCTTGGGGCGCTCACGTTCGGCGGTCCGCTCCAGCTCGTCGTAGTCGATCACTTCACTCTCTCGCTGCACCTGATAGGACGCGACGCGGTAGAGCTTGCCGGAAAAGTTCAGCTTATGACCGTGGGTGAGGTGACCGCCGTGGGCGAGGTCGAGGCCAAGGATGGTGTCGCCGGGGTTGAGCACGGACATGTAGGCGGCGGCATTGGCCTGAGAGCCGGAATGCGGTTGGACATTCACATGGTCGGCGCCGAAGAGTTCCTTGGCGCGGTCGCGAGCGAGGTTCTCGACGACGTCGGAATATTCGCAGCCGCCATAGTAGCGCTTGCCTGGGTAGCCTTCGGCATATTTGTTGGTGAATACCGAACCGGCCGCCTCAAGCACCGCCTGGCTGACGAAATTTTCCGAGGCAATCATTTCCAGCCCCTCATGCTGGCGGCGGACCTCCTGCTCGATGGCGGTGGCGATGGCGGGGTCGGATTCGGCGAGCCGCAGAGAGAGGCGATGGGTCATGAGCAATAGTTTAGTCGGTTAGCAATAGTTTAGTCGGTTTCCAGTCGTTTTTCCGCCGCTGTAAGGGAAATCCGGCTGCCAGAGCGCGCGAGAGGTATTCGTGACCGGATTTGTGACTTCATTGCCGTTTCGGGACTGCGGAACCGAATCGGTATTCGACTAGCAAGATTCCTTCGATCCACCCAGACATACGTGTTCGCCGACTGCGAAACTTTTTCTGCGTAGGCCGGATTTCGGATCGTTCTTTCGCGAACTAACTTCGACAAAACAGATTCGTGAAATGGACAGATACCCCAAGGCTGCGCGCCGTTTAACGAAGTTTGGAGGATTTATGCGTCTGCGGACATTGGGCTTGATCTTTGGAGTAATTCTGGGGTTGGCAGCCGGCGGTTGTGGCAGCAGCACATCCTCGAGCGTCGCGGTAGTGCTGACCATCAGCTCCTCGCTTCCGTTTGGGACGGTCAACGCCCCCTACAACGCTATGTTGGCCGCGACTGGCGGAACGGCGCCGTACAGCTGGAGCGTTACGAGCGGCACTTTGCCGAAGGGGCTCAGCTTAAGCAGCGACGGCGTCGTGTCGGGAACGCCGACGTCCGCCGGATCGAGCACGGTGACCATTCAAGTGACGGATACGGGTTCGATTGCCGGCAAGGGAGCGCTCACGGCCGCAATCGTGATTAGCGACGGCTCCGTCGCCATTACCACGGCATCGCCGCTGGCGCAGGGAATGCTCAATGTTGCCTTCAAATCAACCCTGACGGCTGCAGGCGGAACTCTTCCCTATACCTGGAGCGTGGCCAGCGGAAGCCTTCCCGCAGGCGTCACGCTGAGCGCGGCTGGGGTAGTCTCCGGAACGCCGACCGCTTATGGAACGAACTCGTTCATCGTGCAGGTGACTGATTCAGCGTCTACGCCGCAAGGCGCGACCGCGCCACTGGTGCTGCAGATCAGCGGAGGGACCTTGGCCATTACCACTACATCCCTGCCTTCGGGGACGGAGGGCGTGGCCTATAGTTCGCAACTGGCGGCCGCGGGCGGAGTTCCTCCCTACAGTTGGACGATCAACGCGGCGGTCCCGATCGCTAGCGGCCTGGCGTTCAGCCCGGCTGGGCTTTTGGCCGGGACTCCGACCGGCATCAGCGACACGACCCCCATCTTCACCGTCGTCAACTCGGCTGGCAATGCAGTCTCACAGGACTTTGGCCTGCTCGTGCAGCCTGCGCTGGGGTCGATCCCAGATGGTTCCTATTCCTTTGTCTTTGGTGGTACTTCGCCACAGGGCACGCCAACTGTCACCAATGCGATCGCCATCAACGGAACCTTCACGGTGAAGAGCGGCGCGGTGCTCTCGGGCTTTTTCGATGCCAACACGAATACTGGCCCAGCGCTCATTGAGCAGCCGATCTCCGGCGGGTCCTTCACGGCTTATGTCAACGGCCTCGGCACCCTTGTGCTCCAGTCCGGAGCGGGCAGTATGACTTTTGCGCTTGCCATTCCGCCCTCGGCTACGCAGGGCAAAGACACCGCCATTCGGATCATCGAGTTCGACGATTCGGACGGCACAGGCACACGCGGATCCGGCGTGCTGAAGGCGGCCCTGCCGAATCTGACCGCTGCTGCAATCTCCGGCAACTTCGCTTTTCTTTTGAGGGGCACCGATTACGAGCAGAATGAGCAGGTGCTGGCTGGTTCGTTGCAAACGAACGGGGTCGAAAATCCCGACAGCAGCTACCAGGTCAGCGGCGGAAACGCGGACGCCAATCAGTTCGGCGGAGAACTCGCCAGCTGGAGCACGGTCGGCGGTGACTACGCCATCGACGCTAATGGGCGCGGGTTGCTTAAACTCAGTCTTGGCGGCAACCCTGGGTATTTCAGCTATAGCTTTTATGAGGTTTCGCCGGCGGAGTGGCTGGTGATCTCGCTCGATCCAGCGACGCTGAATTCGCCTCTGGTCAGCGGCTCGGTTCTGCAGCAGGCGAATGCTCCGTTCAGTACCGCTTCGCTTCCGACAGAATCGGTGCTGGAAATCAGCGGCGTCAAGCCCACTGGCAGCGGTACGGTCCCGGACATCACTCTCGGGTTGGCTGCTTCCGACGGGAGCGGGAACGTCAGCTACAGTTTTGACGAGTATGCCGGCGCGTCACGACCGGCGGCACTTTGTCCGTGACCTACTCTGTCGATCCTGTGACTGGGAGGTCAGTTACCACTGGAGCCACGCCGCAACCGATTCTTTACATCATTAACGACATCGAGGCGTTTTTCCTCGGCGTGGACAGATCGGCCAGCTCCGGCATGATTGAGGCGCAGACGGCTCGCCCTTCACCAATGCTTCCTTCACCGGGAACTACCTGGGCGGGAGCTTGTCTCTGGTCAACACTTCAGTGCTCAACGAGGCTGGAATCGTCGCTGCGGATGGCGACGGCAACATCCTCTTGACCATGAACCGCAGCAGCCCTGTGGGGCTGGTGCAGTATCAGAACGTCGCCGGGACTTATGCCGTGGATGATACCGGACGAGTTGTGGTCACGACTCCGGACGGCGACACGCGGATCTTCTATATTGTGTCGCCAACCAAGATTGCTTACCTCACCAGCGATGGAGCTGGGTATTTAGGGAGCTTCGCGCAATAGCGGGATGCAATACGAAACCCTCTCATTCGAGAGGGGGTGAGGGGCTTCGTGTGTTTCAACAATCCGAGATGTGCAGTCGGTCAATCGGCCACGAGTTGTGGAACTCCCGCTTGCTCAGTCCGGGCAGCAATAGGCTCATCCCCGATCTGTTTGAACGCCGAATAGACAAACGAGCCGAGATACCAGCCGTCGATGAATTTGTACGGCGTCTCGCCGGTTGTGTAATGCCCGCAGGGCAGGACCTTCGAGACGA
>CAWDRO010000010.1:0-247883 GCA_963804735.1 uncultured Acidobacteriaceae bacterium | reverse complement strand
CGTTCATCGAGCCCGAACGGTACCCCTCCAGGTCGAGCGTCACATACTTATAGCCCAGTCGCTTGAGCGCGGCGCTGGCCTCAGCGAACATGGAAAGCGAAAGCATCCGAGGCAGCTCCTCGCGCGCGATCTCGATCCTTACCAGTTCGCCATGATGCCGCACCCGGAACTGGCGAAAACCCATTGCGAACAATATCTCTTCGCCCTTCTCAATCGATTCGAGCGTCTCGCGCGTGACTGAAGCCCGTAGGCAATGCGCGAAGAAAGGCAGGCCGAGGCAGGCTTGTCCCAAACGCGAAGCCCCGCCTGACGAGCCAGAGTGCGGATGTCTTCCTTGGTCAGCCCGGCCTCAGCCAGAGGCGCCAGCACACTGTGATTTGCGGCCGCTTTTTGGCCCGGGCGAAAGTCTCCCAGATCATCCACATTCATGCCATAGGCAACGTTATTGAAATGCAGCGGGCCGCCGACACTCTCCATTACCTTGAAGAGTTCATCTTTGCAGTGAAAGCAGCGCGTGCCGTCGTTCTTTGTGTAGTCCGGATTTTCAAGCTCGTTGGTGTCAACAACTTGGAGCGGAATCCCGTGCTGCTCGGCAAATTCCACCGCATCGCGCAGATGCGCTCGTGAGAGGCTCGGAGAATCGGCAATCACCGCAAGCATCTCATCACCCAGAACCTGATGGGCGGCAAACGCAAGAAATGCTGAATCGACGCCGCCGGAATAAGCCACCATCAGTCGGCCAATGTCGCGCAGGCGCTCATCGAGCGCCCGCCGCTTCTCGACAAGCTCGGCTGACGGCAAATCATTTGTTCGAAGCGCGGTCGATCCCGAGATTTCTGGCGTCATCGCAACCTCTGGCCAACACTCTCATAGTAACGCTTATGCGCCGCCACGTTGGTTTGATGCGACAGGTCAGGCGTTGACAAAGACTTGCCGCTGACCGCCCAACCCTTCGATCTCCAAATCCACCACATCGCCAGCCTTCAGATACTGCGGAGGTTTGAACCCCAGACCCACCCCCGGCGGCGTGCCGGTCGAAATCAGATCTCCCGGCTCTAAAGTCATGAATTGCGAAAGGTAGTGAATCAGGTAAGCGGGATTGAAGATCATCGTCAACGTGTTCCCGCGCTGCTTCGACTCGCCGTTCACCTTGAGGCTTATCGACAGATTGGCTGGATCGGCAATCTCGTTCGGCGTCGCCAGCCACGGCCCCAGCGGATTGAAAGTGTCACAGCTCTTGCCCTTGGTCCACTGGCCGCCACGCTCAAGCTGGAAGGCGCGCTCCGAGACGTCGTGCGAGATGCAGTATCCGCCAATATGCGCCGCGGCAGCCTCGACCGACTCGACATAGCGGGCCTCGCTGCCGACGACAACCCCAAGTTCGACCTCCCAATCGGTCTTCTCGCTCAAGCGCGGAATCAACACTTCGTCATAGGGGCCAACGACGGTGTTCGAGGCCTTTAGAAAGACGATCGGCTCCGCAGGCACCGGCATTCCCGACTCCTTCGCATGGTCGGAGTAGTTCAACCCAATGCAGATCACCTTTCCCGGCCGGGCGACCGGAGCACCCCAGCGCTCCGACTCCGGTACCACAGCCAGCGAGCTCACCTGGGAAGCGGCGACTTCGGCAAGTTTTTGCAGGCCATTCTCCGCAAAAAATCCAGAGTTCCAATCCGCGAAGTGTCCCGACAGGTCAAGCCGCGTATTCTGGCCGGTCAAGATGCCCGGCTTTTCATTGCCCTTAGGTCCAAATCGAACAAGTCTCATCTATCCTCTAAGACTCCGAATGCAGATATTGGTTCCAAAAGGCAGTATAGCTTTCGTCCGCTTTAAGGCCTCTTCGCCGCCCGTGCGGCAGTCTTCTCATGTGGAAACGCCTTCTCAACTTAAGTAAAGTGTTCGCAGACTCTTTTCCGAGGTGGCGATGTATCGCAATCCGCTATCGCAGATCACCACAAGGCTCGCTTGGCCCTCCCTGCTCTTATTCTGCTTGGTTCCCGTTTGTTTGCGGGCGCAGGGGAAGCCCGCTCCACAATCCGGCGTCGAGGCCGGCCTCGATAAGGCGAAGTTGGCGCTGATCAAACCGCGATTGCAAGAGCTCGTCGATCAGGGAGTGATCCCAGGAGCGGTGTACCTTGTCGCCCGCCACGGCAAGGTCGTTGCCTACGATGCCGTTGGACTCGCCGATGTCGAGAACAACAAGCCGATGCGCAAAGACACGCTCTTTCAGATCATGTCCATGACCAAGAATTTCACCGGCGTTGCGGCCATGATGCTCGTCGAGCAGGGCAAGCTGGACCTGCGGCGCCCCATCAGCGACTACCTGCCCGAATTCGAAAACATCGCCGTTGAAGAGAGGCTACCCAATGGTTCACTCGCCACCCACCCGCCAAAGAATCCGCCCACTGTCTGGGAACTGATGGACCACACCTCGGGCCTCGAATCAGACCCCGTAGGCAGCATCGCCGACAATGAACAAACCCTGCGCCTCACCCTCGAAGAGGCAGTGACTGCTTACGCCCACCAACCCTTACGCTACGAACCCGGCACGAAGTGGGTCTACTCGAACGTCGGCATCGCCGTACTGGGACGCATCGTTGAGGTCGTCTCCGGCGAGGACTATGCGCAATTCGTTGCCAGCCACATTCTTGAGCCGCTCGGCATGGCCGACACGTATTTCACCATCCCTGAAGGCGAGCGCGACCGCCTTGCCTATGTCTACAAGCACGTTGACGGCAAGCTGGTGCTCTCCGGGCCCGGCATCTTCGCTGGCGATTCGACCAAATTCCGCCCGAATATGAAGTATCCCGCTCCGGAATTTGGCCTTTATTCGACCGCCGCCGATCTTGATCGCTTCTACCAGATGCTGCTCAACGGCGGCACCTACAACGGAGTCCGCTTCCTCTCGAAGCAGTCAATCGAGACGATGACTCGCGTCTTCACGCCTGATGACGTGAAGCCCACTGGCTGGCTGGGCGGCACCGGATATGGCCTCACCTTCGAAATCGTTGATGAGCCCGAGGGAACGCTGCTGCTCCACTCCCCGGGCACCTACGGCCACGGCGGCGCCTTCGGCACCGAAGGCTGGATCGACCCGAAGAACGACCTCATCCGCATCGTTCTCGTTCAAGTCTCGGATAAAACCGGCACGGCGGCGCGGTCGGTCGTGATGCAGATCGGCGAAGCAGCCGTAGAGAAGTAGGGCAGACAAATAAGGCCGCAGACTTCGCCCCCACCTCGAGGACCAGGCGCGGAGTGTTTCATGGGCGGCGATCCTCCTATTGCAATCCCATAGGAGATGTGCGACCATTCCTATGGGCTACCAATAGGGGATGGGCATGGTCGATAAAGCGGACGTTTGGCAAGGCACATTGGCGCTGATGGTGCTGAAGACCCTCGAATCCATGGGTCCGCAGCACGGTTATGGCATCGCGCGGCGCATCGAACAGACCAGCGGAGAGCTGATCTCACTCAACTACGGGACGCTTTATCCGGCCCTGCTCAAGCTGGAACAGGAGGGCGCGATCGCCTCCGAATGGGGCACGTCTGAGAACAACCGCAAGGCTAAGTTCTACAAGCTCACCCGCGTCGGGCGGAAACAATTGGAGAAAGAGGCGCAGGACTGGCAGCAAGCTACCACGATCCTGGCTCGCTTCCTGGCGCCCGCCGAGGAGGCCTGATGCGCAAACTGCGTGCACTTTGGATTCGTCTACGCGGAGTCTTCGGCGCCAGACCCTCCGATCGGGAATTTGCCGCCGAACTCGAAAGTCATCTCCAGATGCACATCGAGGACAATCTCCGCTCCGGCATGACCCCGAAGGAGGCCCGTCGTCAGGCGGCGATTAAGCTGGGCGGAATCGAACAGACCACGCAGATCTATCGCGAACGGCAGACTCTGCCCTGGCTCGAAACGCTCGGCCAGGATATCCGCTTCGGCCTGCGCATGTTGCACAAGAGTCCCGCGTTTACCGCGATCGCGATCCTGACCCTGGCGCTCGGCATCGGCGCCAACACCGCCATCTTCTCGATCGTCAATGGAGTGCTCCTAAACCCGCTGCCATTTCCACATCCGGAACAGCTGGTAGTCCTGCACGCGAGCAAGCCGAATTTTGAGTTCGGCTCGGTCTCGTACCCCAACTTCCAGGATTGGCAGAGGGACAACAAAACCTTCTCTTCGATGGCAGTTTCGCGCGGCTATTTCTTCAGCGTTACTGGCACAGGCGTAGCGGAACAGCTGAACGGCGAATTCGTGAGCTCCGACTTCTTTGCGACTCTGGGCGTGAAACCGCTGCTCGGCCGCACGTTTACTCAGGCGGAGGAAGGCCCCGGCGCGGGGCCGGTTGTTCTGATCGGCGAGGGAGTATGGCGCAGGAAGTTCGGAGCCGCGCCGGATGTGCTGGGCAAGGGCATTTCTCTCGAGGGCAGAAGCTACTCGGTCATTGGCGTGATCCCGGCGAGCTTTCATCTTGCCGTATGGAGCTTGCGCAGCGCGGAGGTCTACGTCCCCATCGGCCAGTGGAGAAATCCCGGGCTCACCGTGCGCGCCGCGGGATTGGGAATGCGCGGAATCGCGCGGCTCAAGCCGGGAGTGACCATGGAGCAGGCCAACGCCGATATGGCGCGCGTAAGCCGCAACCTGGCCGCGGCCTTTCCAGATGTGGACAAAGGCACCACCGCGAAGCTGGTCCCGCTTAAGGAACAAATGGTAGGTGACGTGCGCCCCTTCCTGCTGGTGCTGATGGCCGCCGTCGGCTTTGTGCTGCTGATCGCCTGCGTCAATGTCGCCAGCCTGATGTTGGCGCGGTCTACAGGCCGGATGAGGGAGTTCGCCGTCCGCACGGCGCTGGGCGCGAGCCGAAGACGGATCGTCCAGCAGATGCTCACCGAGAGCTTGATGCTGGCGACGGCGGCCGGTGTGCTTGGATTGCTGCTCGCGGTATGGGGAACACATGTGGGGCTGAAGCTGCTGCCCGAGGCGTTGCCCCGCGCGGACGAGATCGGGCTCGATTATCGCGTGCTGCTCTTTACCACGGCAATCTCCCTGTTGTCGGGGACGCTCTTTGGGCTGGCGCCTGCGTTCAAGACTTCGCGGACCGACCCACAGACCGCGCTCAAAGAAGGAGGACGCGGCGCAAGCGGAACACGCCATCGCGCCCAAGGCGTCTTTGTCGTTACGGAAATGGCGATGGCCCTGGTCCTGCTCATCGGCGCGGGGCTCATGGTGCGTAGTTTGGCGCGGCTCTGGAGCGTAGACCCCGGCTTCGATCCGCAAAACGTCCTGACCTTCGGATATACCCTTCCGCCATCGATGATCAATGGGAATCCCGACGCCATTCGGGCCGCCTATCGTAACTTCGATGACCGCCTGGCGGCGACGCCCGGAGTGGAAGCGGTCTCTCAGTCCTGGGCCGGGCTGCCGATGGAGGGTGAGGACGATACCTTGTTCTGGCTCGATGGGCATCCAAAGCCCGCCAATACCAACGGGATGAACGGGACCATCATCTACAACGTGGGCCCGGACTACCTGAGGGTCATGGGGATCTCGCTTCGGCGCGGAAGGTTCTTCACCGCGCACGATGATGAGAAAGCCCCTTATGTGGGCGTGATCGACGACGTCTTCGCCAACAAGTATTTCCCCGGTCAGGACCCGATCGGAAAGCGCATTCTGCTCGACGGCAACGACCGAAAGCTCGAGATCGTCGGTGTCGTCGGGCATGTGAAGCAATGGGGGCTCGACGCGGACGACACCCAGCCGCTGCGGGTGCAGTTGTATACGGCATGGATGCAGACGCCGGACGACTTCACGCGCCTTGCCCCGTCGGGCATAGACGAGGTGGTGCGATACAAGGGCGACCTGGCGACCGTCACGGATGCAATTCGCCGCACGATCACGCAGATGAGCAACCAGCAGATCATTTACAACCCCGGCACCATGGAGAGCGCGATTTCGGACTCGCTTGCGGAACGCCGTTTTGCAATGGTGCTGCTCACCGCCTTCGCCGTCCTGGCGCTGCTGCTGGCCAGCGTGGGAATCTACGGCGTAATCGCTTATGTAGCGGGGCAACGCACCCAGGAGATTGGCATCCGCATGGCGCTCGGCGCGCACCGCCTCGATGTGTTGCGCCTGATGTTGTGGGAGGGGATGCAGTTGGCGTTGATCGGCGTCGTGATCGGAATCGCGGCGGGACTGGCGCTGACGCGGCTCATGAGCCAGATGCTTTACGGCGTCAGCGCGGCCGACCCTGTCACTTTTTCCGGCGTGGCCATGGTCATGCTGCTGGTCGCGCTTGCGGCTTGTTATCTCCCGGCGCGCAGGGCCGCCGCCATCAACCCCATGCAAGCCCTGCGCTCGGAATAGGAGACACCATGCAAAACCTGCGCGCTTTCTGGATTCGACTACGCGGCCTCTTCGGCGACCCGCATCGCGAAACCGATCTGCAAGCGGAACTCGAAAGCCATCTCCAGATGCACATCGAGGACAATCTCCGCTCCGGCATGGCTCCGCCACAAGCCCGCCGGGAGGCGATCCTCAAGCTCGGCGGCGTCGAGCAGACCAAGCAGGCCTATCGCGAACGTGCTACCCTGCCCTGGCTCGAATGCCTCATGCAGGACCTTCGCTATGGCCTGCGCATGATGGCGCGAAATCCCGCATTCACGGCCGTCGCAGTAATCACGCTCGCTATCGGCATCGGCGCCACCGCGACGGTTTTCAGTTGGATCGACGCCGTCCTCGTGCGCCCGCTCCCCGGCGTCGCCGACCCGGGCCGCCTGGTCGCGCTCGAGTCGCTCACTGCCGACGGCGAGATCGTGCCCAACTCCTACCCCGATTACCGCGATTTCCGCGACCATCTCAAACTCTTCGACGGCATCGCCGTGACTCGGCCCGCGGCCTTCAGCGTCGGCCAAGAGGACCACGCCGAGCGCGTATGGGGTGAACTTGTATCAGGGAACTTCTTCGCGGTCCTCGGCGTCGCTCCCCAGCAGGGACGCGTTTTTCTCCCATCGGAATATGGCGACAAGCCCGGGGCCTTTCCCATCGCGGTCATCAGCGACCGCTACTGGCGTTCCCATTTTCACGCCGATCCTGAAATCGCCGGAAAAACCATTCGCGTCAACCAGCATGAACTGACCATTGTCGGCGTCGCGCCGCCGGCTTTCCAGGGCTCTATGCCGGCCACTGCCTTCGACCTATGGGTGCCGTATGTCGAGCAATCCACCCTGAACGGCGTCTCCGAACGCATGGCGTTACTGAACCGCCAAAACCGTAACATGCTCGGCATCGCTCGCCTCGCGCCGGGCGTCACTGTAGATCAGGCCCAGCACGAACTTGCTGCTCTGGCCGATCGCATGTCGGTGGCCAACGCCGACGTCAGCCAGGGGATGAGCGCGGCGATCATGCCTTTATCCAAATCGCCTTATGGCCCGCAGGCCATGCTCGCTGCCCCTCTCAAAGTCCTGATGGGCATCTCGGCGCTGGTGCTCCTCATCGTCTGCGCGAACGTCGCTAACCTTCTCCTGGCCAAGGCCGCTTCGCGAGAGAAGGAGTTCGCCACCCGTCTCGCACTCGGCGCGGCGCGCGGCCGCATCACCCGCCAGGTGCTGACCGAGAGCCTGATGCTCGCCCTGGCCGGTGGCTTGGCTGGCATTGCCTTGACCACCTGGATGAACCGCTCGCTGAAATATCTGCTCCCTCCCGGCCATCTCACTCTGGCCCTCGATCTCCGTTGGAATGGCCAGGTCCTGCTCTTCGTCCTGGCGCTCTGCGCGCTCACCGCGCTCCTGGCGGGCGCCGCGCCCGTTCTTCATCTGCGTCACCTTAGTCTCAACCAGCGCCTCAATGAGGGCGGACGCGGCGGCAGCGGCGGCGCACATTCCAACCGCCTGCGCTCGTTGCTGGTTGTCTCAGAGGTCTCGCTCGCGCTCATTGCGCTCATTGGAGCTGGGCTCTTCGCCAAGGGTTTCCGCGCCACCAGTCAGATCAAGCCCGGCTTCGATCCCGACCACGTTCTGGTCTCGCAGTTCTACCTCGCCACCAGTGGCTACAGTCTCGAACAGCGTGAGGCCTTCTGCCGGCGCCTGCAGGAAAAAATGGAAGCTACTCCTGGAGTGCTCGGCGCGGCCTATTCCGACGGCATCCCGTTGGGATTCGAGCCCAGCTGGTGGGAAGACCTGAGAGTCGAGGGCTACACCCCAACGCCGGGCGAGAACATGAAGATCTTCCGCAACGTCATCTCTCCCCGATATCTCGACGTGATGCGGATCCCCATTGTTGAAGGACGAAACTTCACCGAGCACGACAACGAAGACCCCAATTCGCCTAACGTCATGATTGTGAACCAGGAGTTCGTCCGCCGCTTCTTCGCGGGTCGAATCCCGATTGGCAGAAAAATCCACGGCTGGGGAGAATGGTTCACCGTCGTCGGCGTCGCCCGGGACAGCAAGTATCACTACCTCGGCGAGTCGCCGCTGCCCTACACCTATTTCCCCTTCCGCCAGGTTTACCGCACCGACATGCAGCTGGCCTTTTACGTGCGAACGCAGACAAATCCGGAGGCCGTCTTGGCAACGCTGCGCCAGAGAGTCCACGAGATCGATCCGAACGTGACCGTCTTCGACGCCGCGCCGCTCAAGGAAATCATCGGAGCGTCGCTATATCCGCAAAAGGTCGCGGCCACTCTACTCGCCGCCATGGGGTCGCTGGCCGTCCTTTTCGCCGCAGTCGGCATGTACAGCGTGATGGCCTATTCGGTGGTGCAGCGAACGCGTGAAATAGGCATCCGCATCGCTCTCGGCGCAAAACCGGCGGATGTTCTGGCTCTGGTCGTGCGGCAGGGTCTCGCCCTGGCCTCGATCGGCCTGCTTATAGGAGCCTGCCTGGCCCTGGCGCTCTCGCGCGTCCTCTCCAGCGTCTCATTTACAGGATCTGCGATGGGAGCAAGCGCAAAGCTGCTCACCGACAGCGCGACCGACCCACTGATCTATCTCGGCTCGGCAGGGTTCCTCTGTGCGGTAGCGGCCCTCGCAGCATTCATCCCGGCAAGATGGGCGGCTCGTGTAGAACCAATGACCGCATTGCGCTCGGAATAAAGCGAGCCTTCGTGTCCGCCCCTCCGTGTCCCCCTAGGACTGTCGGAGCGAATCTCTACCGATCGATCGCCTTCATCTGCGCCGGTGCATACCGGTCGCCCGCGATCGCTTCGACCGGGACCGCAGTCTCGAGATCTGCCACCTCGTCAGGCGTCAGCACAATATCGGCAGCGGCGGCATTTTCTTCGAGATACTTCAGGCGTTTCGTCCCCGGGATCGGCACCAGGTCCTCGCCTTTTGCCAGGACCCACGCCAATGCCAGTTGCCCCGGCGTTGCGCCTTTCCTGGCCGCGATCTCTCGAATCCGCCCGACCAGCACCATGTTTTTATCGAACGCGTCTCCGGCGAAGCGGGGCATCCGGATCACACGAGAATCGGTGCTGGGCAAGTCGGCGGGATTGATCGCCCCGGTCAGCAGGCCGCGGCCGAGCGGACTGTAGGGAACAAAACCAACGCCTAACTCACGCAGCGTGGGAAGAATCTCCTCCTCCACATGACGCTCAAAGAGCGAATACTCGGTTTGCAGAGCGGTAATCGGATGCACTTTGTGGGCGCGGCGGATCGTCGCCGGCGATGCCTCGGAGAGCCCAAGATACTTCACCTTGCCTGCCTTCACCAGTTCGGCCATCGCACCCACGGTCTCCTCGATCGGTGTCTCAGGATCGACGCGATGCTGGTAATACAGGTCGATGTGCTCGATTCCGAGCCGCTTCAGCGAGGCGTCGCAGGCCGATTTCACATATTCCGGCTTGCCGCTGATCGACCACTTCATCGGCTCCGCTTTGGTCCGGATATTGGCAAACTTGGTTGCCAGAAACACTTCGTCCCGGCGCCCGTGGATGGTCTTACCAATTAGCTCCTCATTGTCGCCAATTCCGTAGACATCGGCGGTATCTAGAAAGTTCATGCCCAGGTCGAGCGACCTCAGGATTGTCGCCGCCGATTCCTCGTCGTTCCGCTCGCCGTAGAAATCACTCATTCCCATGCAACCCAACCCCATGCGGGAGACAGTCGCGCCCTGCGAACCCAGCTTTACTTGTTTCATGCTCATATTTTGGTTAGATGAAAGGTCTTTCGAGCAAGTTGCGGCTTCTTCCGCACAGGAAACAACTGCGTAATGGACGATTTTCCGGTAATCCTCCCACGATTTTCGATACCCTGCGAAGGCCGGTTCGTCCCGTGACAAATTCACAATCCTTTTGCATTTCCTTTGCCGTCATGGGATACGCTGATGCTGTCCGATGCGGTGGTTTCTTCATTTTTCAACCATCCGCCGGCAGAGGAAGAATCGGTTGAGCCAAATTGTTTTTGTTCTTGAGGACGACTCGGATATTTCGCGGCTGGTCCAGCACCATTTGGAAGCCGCTGGCTTCACCGTCAGGGTTTACGGCACTCCCACCAACATCGTTGCCGACGCGGAACGTCAGCCCCCGGCGCTTTTCCTGCTGGACATCATGGTCCCCGGCGGAGACGGCCTCGACGTTTGCCGCCGTCTGCGTAACCACTCCAGCCTGAGCACGATTCCGATCATCTTCCTGACCGCGCGAGCGGGGGAAAACGACCGCGTTCTCGGCCTCGAATTAGGCGCCGACGACTACATCACCAAGCCCTTCGCCACCCGCGAGCTCGTCGCCCGCGTCAAGGCGGTGTTACGCCGCTTTGAGCGCCCGACCACCCCCTCGGTCATCAGTTTCGAGGAGATTGTGATCGACGCCAGCGCCATGCAGCTCAAGGTCCGCGGTGAACTCACCACCACCACCGCCACCGAGTTCCGCCTTCTCGATTACCTCGCCCGCCATCCCGGACGCGTCTTTAGCCGCGATCACCTGCTCGACGCCGTTTGGGGCGACGCTCGCTTCGTCACGCCCCGCTCGGTTGACGTCTACGTTCGCCGCATTCGTGAGAAAATCGAAGGCGACGCCGAGAACCCGCGCTACCTGAAAACCGTTCGTGGCGCAGGCTATCGCTTCGAGGTTCCTCGGCCCGCCGCCTGACAAAAGGTTTGTCGTCCGAAACGGGCGCTGAATCTCCACGGCGGCAAGAACCTGGGAATTGTCACCTCGACCGGAGCGCAGCGGAGTGGAAAGATCTGCGGTTTCAGCGATGCTCTCGACGTATCATCGAGCGCGGCTCGCAGCGGCTGGGCCCTCTCGGGGTTGCCCATGACCGGCCGGGTCTTCTCCAAACTCTTTTTCTCCTTCGTCCTGGTTCTCTTTGTCGGGACCGCCATCCTCGACTTCTCCCTTCGCCGGATCCTCGAGCATTCCCTGCGGCAGGCGAATATACCCCTCGCCAACATTGCCGAGACCATGCACTTGCTGCGCCGCGACGTGCTTATCGCGAGCCTCATCTCGCTGGTCCTGGCGACGATCATTGCCGCCCTGCTCGCCCGGCGTTTTTCTCTGAGGCTGCACCGCATCGTCATCTTCGCCAGCCGGATTGCGGCCGGCGAACTCTCCGCCCGCGTTGAGGAAGGCAACCTGGATGAAATCTCCGAAGTGGCCCATGCCCTCGACGCCACCGCCAGCCGCCTTGAGCAGAGTTTTCACGCGCTCGAGACCAATCGCCGCGAACTCGAAGCGCTGCTCGACAGCATGCAGGAGGCGGTCGTTGCGGTGAATGCCCAGGGGCAGGTCAGCTGGTCCAACTCCGTGATGCAACGCGTCTCGCCCAACCCTGTGCGAGAAGGACGCTCGCTCGTGCATACCATTCGCGACCCGGAGGTGCTCGCCTGCGTGGAAGGGGCGCTTGCCAACCGGGAGGTTCATCGCGCACGCGCCACTTCGGTGACGCCCGGTCGCGTCTATGAAGTCAGCGCCGCTCCCACCCCCGGCGGAGGCGCGGTTGCGGTACTTCATGATGTCACCGAAGTCGAGAGGGCCGAGAAGACCCGCCGCGATTTCGTCGCCAATGTCTCCCACGAGCTCCGCACCCCGTTGACCTCGATCTCCGGCTACGTCGAGACCCTCATGGACGGCGACCACTCCGAGAAAGATACTCGCGACTTCCTTTCGATTATTCTTAAAAATGCGACCCGCGTGAACCGCCTCACCGAAGACCTGCTGGCCCTGGCCAGCGTCGAGTCGGGTGATTACAAGCTCCGCACTCATCCAGTCCGCGCTTCGGAGCTGGTGCATGATGCGATTGAGTCCCTGGCTGGCATGGTTCTAGATTCCCCCGTCAGCCTGGAGGCGGCGGAAACCACCGACGAATTCGTGCTCGCCGATCCCGATTCACTCAATCAGGTCTTTGGCAATCTGATTGAGAATGCCATGAAATACGGCAAGAGCGGCAAGCGTGTCAACGTTGGGGCGCGTCGGCTTGAGGGCGAGGTTGAGTTCTTTGTTCGCGACTTCGGCCCCGGTATTGCCTACGAACATTTGGGCCGTATCTTCGAACGCTTCTACCGGATCGACAAAGCCCGTTCACGAGAATCCGGCGGAACCGGCCTTGGCCTGGCCATCGCCAAGCACATCGTGCTCGCCCACGGCGGCTTGATTCGCGCCGAGAGTGAGCTTGGGGCCGGCGCAACCTTTCTTTTCACCCTGCCCATCGCCGCCGCGAAATCTCAACCCTCGCAAGGAAACACTGCCGCCATAGAAAATTCAGCGGCGCAGCCTGTCGAGCGCTGAGCCTTCTGCTTTCTTCCTTTGAAGACGACCATTCGCTCTAACTTCAGACTTTTCGTTTCTCTTCAATCCCCCGCATGACTCCAGCCGCCTCTAAATTGGCAGGTGTGCCACTGGCTTCCAGCCCAGCCATAACCCCAAGCCGGTCCGGCTCCGAAGATCGCTGGTCGAACTTCCACTTCCCCTCCAGCCGGGTGATCGGAAGTTCCACGCCCACAATTCTCGCCAACTGCGAGTCGACATAGGCAGGCGGAGCATCGGTCACCTTCCACGGCTGCGAAGATCCTGCTTCATGCTTATCCGTGAGCCGAGTGACGAAGTCCCGCAACCACTCGGCGTCGTCGATAAACTTGACCTTGCCATAAGCATGGATGGCGGCATACATCCAGGTCGGAACCACCCTGCCGGTCTCCTGCTTGCTCGGATACCAGTTGGGAGTCACATAAGCATCGGAGGCGGTGAACATCGCCAGCGCCTCGATCTCGGGAAGGCTTTCGCGCCACTGTGTGTTCCCTCGCGCGACATGCCCATAAAGCGTCCCATGCTCACCAGCCGTGGAATCAAGCATTAAAGGGAGATGCGTCGCGACAAGTCCGTTGGCAGTGACCGTCACTAGCGTCGCCAACTGGATCTTCCGCATCTCTGCGTGGATGGTCGGCAGATCATCTTCGCGAAAAGCGGGCGGCGTGTACATTCTGAAAGCTCCCTAAGGGCGTCGCTGCAATCAGTCTAAAGAAATTCTGGCTAAACCGCCCGCACTGGAGTATCCGCGGCGATTGAAGTCTGATCACAAACTCAGTTGCGGAGCACATGTCGGCCCGCGCGGCAATCAACGCTACTCCGTCAGGCGGCGCGTAAACTAGTGGAAGCGGGAGAGCCGCTCTCGATTGAGGCTAGCTGTGGACCATTCCTATATAGAGCGGGTCGTCGATCTCACCGACCCCGGCGCAAATCGCATTTACAACTTCACCGTTGACGAAGCCCGGAGCCTGCTTCTCGAAGAACCCGCCGAGGCGGTCCGCAATATCCAGGGGTCCTTCGCGCTATTGGCTCGCGCCGGCAAGACGGTCAAAATGGCCCGAAGCCTCGACCGGCCGATGCGCTACTTCCTCGCCAAGCGGCAAGAGGGACCCGCTCTCGTGGTTGCCCACCGCATCGATACAATCTTCGATTGGCTCAAGTCGGAAGGAGTTGAAGGACAGTTCCATCCCAGCTACACCCGCATGGTTCCGGCCCACTATGTAGTCGAAATCCAGCTAATCGGCTGCCCCGATCCCGATCCCGTCTATACGCGCTTCTTCACTCCACCCTCGGCGACTCTACCCGCCGACCTCGACGTAATTGGGAAGACCTATGTCTCCGCCCTCGCCCAGGAGATATCTCAGTGGCTGCAAGCCATTCCCGAACAGGAACCTATCGGCGTCTGTTTTTCCGGCGGCATCGACAGCGGAAGCGTCCTTCTCACCACCTACCATGTTATGCGCAAGCTAGGGATGAGCCCGTCCAGACTAAAAGCCTTTGTACTCGATCTCGGCAACGGCCCCGACCTTCAGCAGGCACAAATCTTTCTCGAGCAACTCGGACTTTCTCTCTTTCTCGAACCCATCGAAGCCGACCCATCAGCGCTCGACGTCGGCGAGACCATCCGGCTCATCGAGGACTACAAACCCCTCGACATCGAGTCGGCGACCATGGCGATTGCTCTCTGCAGAGGCATTCGCGCTCGCTATCCCGAATGGCGGCATCTGATCGACGGCGATGGCGGAGATGAGAACCTCAAGGATTATCCCATCGAGGAGAATCCAGAGCTCACCATACGCAGCGTCATCAACAATCAAATGCTCTACCAGGAAGGCTGGGGCGTCGGCAAGATCAAACACTCTCTGACATATAGCGGAGGACTTAGCCGCTCTTACACGCGCACTTATGCGCCGGCGCACGAATATAGCTTTAGCGGCTTCAGCCCATATACTCGACCGAAGGTCATCGCCGTCGCGGAAGGAATTCCCTTCATCAACCTCACCGACTACAACGTCGAGCGCCTTTATGAGCTAAAAGGAGAAATCGTCGCCCGAGGCATCGCCGCCGTGACTGGCCTGCAGATGCCGGTCTTCCCAAAACGGCGCTTCCAGCACGGAGCCATCCCAGCCGACACGCTCCATCATCGCCTGCCCTATCAGGAAGCCGAGTACCGGAGGCGGTTCCTCTCACTCTACCAATGAGCGCAACCTTACCGGCGATCTATCCCCAGAAAGACAGCGAGCGCGACCGCTGGATACTGGATCGCCGTCCCCAACGCAACCAGCTCGATCCCACGCGGCCTTATGCATACTTCGTTGAGGAGGAATACTCGGCCTCAGGCGAAATTGTTTCCGTCGCCACAATCCTTCTGACCAACCGGGAGTGCCCCTGGCGCTGCCTAATGTGTGATCTCTGGAAGAACACGTTATCTGAAACAGTGCCCGTGGGAGCGATCCCAGCTCAGATAGAGTTCGCGCTTCAGCAACTGCCCCCGACCAGTCAAGTCAAGCTCTACAACAGCGGCAGTTTCTTCGATCGTCGTGCAATCCCGTTAGAAGACCATCCACAGGTCGCACAGCGAGTGAGGAATTTCGAACGCATCATCGTTGAATGCCATCCCGCCTTAGTCGGTGAAGACTGCTTCCAGTTCAACAACCTAGTCGAGGGATCCCTGGAAGTTGCCATGGGTTTGGAAACGGCACATCCACAAGTCCTCGAGAAGCTCAACAAGCGCATGACATTGGAGCAGTTCGCCACAGCCTCAGAGCGTCTTCGCAGTCACGATATAGCCCTACGGGTTTTCATTTTGCTCAAGCCTCCATTCATGCAGGAGGACGATGCTCTAGAATGGGCCTGCAAGTCCCTGGACTTTGCCTTTGATTGCGGCGCAACCGCAGCAACCCTGATTCCGACGCGAGCTGGAAACGGAGCCATCGACCAACTGGCGCAGGATGGATATTTCTCCCAACCTAAGCTATCCACCCTCGAAGCTGCGCTTAACTACGGGCTATCCTTGGGGAGAGCTAGGGTCTTCGCCGATCTATGGGACTCCAGTCAAATGAACGGGTGCCCCCACTGCTTTCAAGATAGGATCGAGCGGCTGCGCAGAATGAATCTCCAGCAGAGAGTCAACGAATCAATTCTGTGTGACGCATGCGGTGAAATTGGTGCCGACTAGCTACGACATCGCGATAGTGGGCTCCGGCTTCGCCGGCTCGCTCATGGCCATGATCTGCCAAAGGCTGGGCCGCTCCGTCGTGCTGATCGACAAGGGAAAGCACCCCCGATTTGCGATTGGAGAATCCTCCACTCCGATGACCAACCTCTTGTTGGAGGAACTGACTCACCGCTATGATCTGCCGTCGATCAGACCGCTGACAAAGTGGGGAAGCTGGCAACGAACCCATCCCGAGATAGCATGCGGACTTAAGCGCGGCTTTACCTTCTATCATCACAATCTCAACCGACCAGCAATATCCCCGCCGGATAGAAGCCAACAAATGCTTGTCGCCGCGAGCCCTAATGACGTCATCTCCGACACCCATTGGTACCGAGCCGATGTCGATCATTTTCTGGTTCGCGAGGCCCAGGAGACGGGCGTCGATTACTTCGATGAAACCAATCTGACTTGCTTGGAGCAAGGCTCCGACGGCTTTACGCTGCAGGGCTGGCGCGATGCACGCGAACTTAACATCTCGGCAAAGTTCCTGATCGATGCATCCGGGCCACGAGGTTTTCTTCATCGGGCGCTCGGGCTTGAGGAGATCGACCTACCCAACTTTCCCGCAACGCAAGCTCTCTACAACCACTTCACTGGAGTCGAACGACTGGACCAATTGCCCTTCGGCGCGAGCGATGAAGAGCCGCCATATCCAATTGATGACGCGGCTGTACATCACATCTTCGATGGCGGCTGGGTATGGGTCTTGCGCTTCAACAATGGAGTAACAAGCGCCGGCGTCGCCGCAACCGACAAGCTCGCATCAGAACTAAAACTCGCCGAAGGCGAGGACGCATGGCGACGCCTGCTGAATAAACTTCCACCGCAAGAGCAATTCCAAAACGCCCGGCCAACGCAACCCTTCACTCACATTCCCCGTCTCTCATTCCGTAGTGCCGCCTTCAGCGGCCTAAACTGGGCGATGCTTCCGTCCGCGGGTGGTTTCGTCAACCCACTTCTTTCGACGGGATTTCCTCTGACGCTCCAGGGGATCGGACGCCTCGCATCCATCATCGAGAAGTGCTGGGATTCAGCTGAGTTCTCCGCTCAACTCGAAGAATACACAAATGCGACCGAAGATGATCTCTTGGCGGCGGCTCGACTGATCGCCGCGCTCTACGCAAATATGCACGACTTCCCAGTCTTCTCAGCCGTGTCACTGCTCTATTTCACAGCAGTAAGCTACGCGGAAACCGCACGCCGTCTCGGCAAGCCCCAACTTGCAGGGGCTTTTCTTATGCGCGACCATCCTATCTTTGGAGTCGTCATAAGTGCTTTGCTCGAACGAGCGCGACGGCCTCGTTCCGTCCGTGAAAGCGTGGAACTGATTGAGGATATTCACCATGCGATTGAGCCGTTCAATATCGCCGGCTTCGGCGACCCTCACCGGAATAACTGGTATCCGTTCGACTCGGAGGACTTACTTCGCTCCGCATCGAAGGTCGAGGCCAGCTATGAAGAAGTTGCGCGCATGCTGAAACAGTGCAGCATAGAGCTACCGTCCGAAGGCAACACCCAGACCCCGGAACAGTGCCCGACATCTATCGTCGGGCGTTAGGCTTGGGCTGTAGCTCCGCCGTGGCGAAAACAATGGGCTGCCGCGAAATGATTCCCTTGCCCTCCTCAATAGTCACGAATTGGTTAGGCTTGATGTCGGCTATCGACTCCTTCTTCCCACTCGGCCATACTAACTCAAGGTTGACGGTTCTCTCTTCGTCTGGTTTCCCTAGTCCGAATGTAATGGGCAACTCACTCTGCGATAGATAACTCGAGCCGCTCTTCACGATGGCGAACTGGCGGGGACCTTTAGTGCTGGTCAGGGTGATCTTAGTTCCAATGCCATCCCGGTTCGATCGGGTGCCCACCACCTTCACCCGCAGCATATCGTTCTGATTACCATTCTCGTTCCGTAGCAGCCGCGCGGGCCCGTTGTTGGTAGTAAGCAACAGGTCGAGATCGCCGTCATTGTCGAAGTCCGCATAGGCCGCGCCTCGACCAACAACCGCCTTTTGCAGTGCTGGGCCCATCCGGCTGGTCACGTCCTCAAATTTGCCCTTGCCCTCATTCCGAAACAGCAGCGGCGGTTCTGCATATTTAAGCGTCGGGCGTAAAGCGCTGATATCATCCGCCACATGGCCATCGAGGGCAAAGATGTCCAGCAGGCCATCAAGGTTGTAGTCAAAAAAGAAGCTGCCGAAAGTCAAGACATTCAACGAAGGCTGGCTAACTCCCGACGCCAGCGATTGGTCGCTGAACAAGCCGGTTCCGTCGTCTCGGTAGAGAGTCATTCCCTCATTGGTGAAGTTTCCCACCACTAGGCTCTGCCTGCCCGAATGATCGAAGTCGCCTGCATCGGTGCCCATTCCAGCACGCGTCCCGCCCGACTCTCCATAAGCCACCCCGACAAGCTCCCCCGTCTCGGTGAACGTCCCGTCGTGATTGTTATGGTAGAGCTTGTTGCGCTGAGTGTCATTCGACACGAACAGGTCCATCCAGCCATCGTTGTCATAGTCGAGCATTGCGACGCCCAACGACTTGCTGGTTGGGTCATACAGTCCGGCACGCTTGGTCACATCCTCGAACACACCGTTGCCCTTGTTGTGATAAAGCGTGGCGCTCTCGCCCTTGTAGGCATCCGGGGTGCAATAGGATTTAGTTTTCCCATCGAGGGTACAGTAGAGGTCCTTATCACGAGACCAGGTGACGTAGTGCAGGACAAAGAGATCGAGCTTACCGTCGTTGTCATAGTCGAACCAGATAGCGCTCGTCGAAAATCCAGGATCGCTCACTCCGGCTCTCTGGGTGACATCGGTAAACTTGCCCTTCCCGGTGTTGTGAAACAGGTGATTGCCGCCCACAGCGGTGATATAGATATCGTCAAAGCCATCGTTATCGAAATCCCCAACAGCGCAGCCCATCCCATACATCTCGATTGCCAACCCTGCTTCACGTGTAACGTCAGTAAAGGTGCCATCCTTATTGTTGTGATAGAGCGCTGGATACGACTTATGCGTCTGATGGTCGGGCCAGTCCATGGAATTGACCAGCAGGATATCTTGCCAACCGTCGTTGTCATAGTCAATGAAGCATGCGCCGCTACCCATTGTCTCTGGAAGGTACTTCTTCCCGAAGGCCCCACTATTATGCTTGAAAGAGATTCCAGCTTGCGCCGTTACATCCACAAACTGGATTGGGCCTGAAGGCCGCTTGGCCAATAATTCGGCAGAAAGGGTTGGCTGGGGTGACGCCGGCGCCTTCGAGGTTCCAGGTTGTGATTCAGCCGAGGTTCGCGTCGGCTGTATTTCTTTCGGTCTGCATCCGGCAAGAACACTCAGAAACAGCAAGCCAGCGCATAGTCTTGTTCGATGCACGTCGATCGTCAACTTCCTTCCATTCGATTGCGGATACCGCGGTCCGCTGATTGCATGAGTGATTACGCGGCCGCCAATACCTTTTGGCTCCGCGATAGTCGCCACATCTCGATTAAGAGTGCGGTCGGCCCAACTAGAAAGAGGGCATAGAAAGGTGCATAAACCACCTGGTTCAATCTCAACGCCATTTCTACCAATGCAACCGAAAAGGCAACCAGGCATTGCCCTTTGACACTTCTGACCGTCGTCCTTGGGTCCGTAATCATGAAGAAAATAAAGAGTTGATATTCGGAACCGGTGAGCGGTGCAACCTCAGCCTGCCACGGATTCCCATTTATCCAGGAACGAATGAATGCAAAAACGAGGAAAGACACGACGTAGGTCGCCGTGATATGAAACCGGCGCACCCGCCAGACGATGATAGCGCCAAGCGCCCAGATGGCCACCATCGGCAGCACATAGTTTCCCCACTGGATGCTCAGGCTCGCCGCCGCGTCTCCGGCCAAAAACAGCAGTGCGGAGATTCCGAAGTTGGAAGGGTTCCAAAGATGACGCCCTCGATAACGCAGAACATACTTTGAAGTTATCGAAAGCAGCGCACAGAGCGCATAAGGCCAAAATGCGGGCGAGCGCACCAAAATACCAACGCTAATGCCGGTAATGTAGGCGCTCGCCAGATGGGGCCACTTGCCAAAGACGATGCGGCTCAGAATCAGCTCAGCGCAAATGGCGGTACCTATAGCCAACAGAGTCTTCTTGTAGCTCTCCAGCATTCCAAAGGAAAGTTGGCCGACCAGAAGGATCATAGTAATGAAGATCGGCGGCATATAACGATTCTCCACGCTTAGGAGTCGTTTCCATCGTGGTTGTTTATTGGCCGCCGCCGCGCTTTCAGTAGCTAGTGCTGGCTGAGTCATTGTGGTTCGGTCACCCTGTATAACTGCCCTGGCATAAGGCTGTCGAGAGTTTGAGTGCTTCCCGACGGCCATCTGACGATCGCCTTTTCAATTGCCGGGTTCTTGCCGAGCCCGAAATGAAGCCGGCGATCATTTTGCGCCGCGAACCCGCTCCCCCCCGACACTTCCTGCGCCTGCTCTTGACCATTCCAATATAGAGTCACCCTCGCGCCGATCGCGCTTCTGTTGCTCTTTGTACCTTCGAGTGAAAACTCGATCCACCTGTTCTCTGGGGACACCGTATTCTTGTAAATCAATAGCGGCCCTCGCTGGTTTGCGACAACCACGTCAAGCGCGCCCGTATTCCAGAGGTCCGCCAAAGCCACGGCGCGCCCATCGTAGGTGTCATTCACCCCAACCGCCTGTGCCACATCCACAAATTTTCCCGCACCGTCATTAAGCCACACATGCTTCTGTTGATAGCCGGATAGGCTGCGGCCATTCATCGCAGGCCAGTTCCTGGCATCCCCAATGATAGTGCTGTTGCCGCCAGCAACGTGCGAAAAGTCATACCAATAGCTGCGATTTCGATCCAGCGAAACGTATCCGTTGGTAAGGTAAAGATCGAGCGTGCCATCGTTGTTTAGATCGCCGAACTGTGCGCCAAAGCTCCAGCCGCCGACCTCTACACCCAAGTCGCGCGCCAGATTTTCATACGTTGTCTCGCTTCCCTGAGTTGTCTCTTTTGGAACCCATAAGTTGTTCCCCTGAATAAGAACACCCTCCTCAGAGATATTCGAGACGTAGACCGAATAGCGGCCCTGGTTAAAGATGTCGCCAAAGGCGACGTTCATACCGCTCTTGGGAGCAAACCCCACACCCGCCTGCTCCCCGGCCTCATGAAACCGCTTGCCGTCATTAAGGTAGAGTTCCGATACCCCGTAATCGTTGGCAATAAAGAGGTCCGGATGCCCGGTACCATACAGATCCGAGGCGGAAGCAGCCAAGGCCCACCTGCGACTGTCAATGCCCAGCTTCTCGCTCACCTCCTCGAACTTACCGTTACCGAGGTTATGGAACAGGTACTTTCGGCCACCATTTTTCGCATACTCAAAGCTATCGGGCATGATCTTTGTCGAGTTCAAATGCCATAGATCGATATCTTCCGAGTAATAGCCTCCTATAAACAGGTCTAGTAAGCCATCACCGTCATAGTCGAACCAGACGGCGGTGTTGGCGTTGATCCACCTTGGTAGTCCGGCCTCTTCTGTGACTCGAGTGAAGCCATGGCCCCCGTCGTTGTGGTACAGCTCGGGTTGACCCCATTTGTAGAGAAGCAGGTCTTCATAACCGTCGTTGTCATAGTCGCCCCAGACAGCACCCATCGATACTCCGGTACCAGGCTGGTTTACGTCCGCGATGCCTAGCTCGCCAGCGACATCCTTGAATGTCCCGTCGTGCTGGTTGTGATAGAGGCAGTTCTTGCTGCCTATCCGGCTGTTAGTAACGTAAATGTCAGGCCAGCCATCGCGATCGTAATCGACAATGGAAACAGATGCGCCCATGGATGCAACCTGGGGCATGATGCCCTCAAGCTTTGAATCGAGAACCGGCGCTTGATGGACGAAGTTCACTCCCGCCTGCTTCGACACCTCTTCGAGATAGAAGCCATGACGTGCCAATGCAGCGCTCTTATCCAGGTGGGCACTCTGCCCGGCGGAGACATGTCGAATGATAGCCGGCGTCGCTAACAGTCCGATGAAGAAAACAGTCAGCACGAGCCGCGTGATCAGCGGATGTTTCATTCAGACCCCCTCGGACTGAGAAGAGTCAGAATCCGTTGCGGTGATACGTAGCGAGTATGATAGGTCTCCCAATCCTCGGGATGATGACGATAGACCCACTCGTCCTCGAGCTTGCCTGGGGGGGTATCGTAGACCGTCCGGGCGTGATATGGAAGTGGAAGCACTGTTTTGGAATAAGTGGAGTTATAGTCGCCGTCCTTGATCCACCCGTCGCCAGCGATGACATAATCGCGAAGCCATCCCGATTCTGGAGCGGACTGTGCCTGGAACCGGAGAGACATCTCGTCGCCGGCATTCATAATCACGTAGCGGTCATCGATGCCGTCCAGCAGCTCGCGCACGTCGCCATACCTTGTGTAATACCCCTCGAGGTCGCGCCAGGGTTGCCGGGCCCCGCTTAGCTGGTTGTAGTCCGGGATTTCGGGCGACGACGGATTTGCCTGCTCGATGACCGAATAACCTCGATAGTGGAGATCGGCGAAAGCTGGCGCCAGCCGTGTGATCCGCACTGGTACATCGGGGCGCCCTTGCGCCCACTCGATGGAGTCCCAATAGATTTCGAGATTGGTCCTAAGCCGCAGAACGTGAGACGTGCCTGGGAGAAAGACGTTCGTGATATCGATCACACATGTCTTTTTCCTGCCCGCCGGGAAACCTAGGTTAGCGCGTGCGACTATCCAGCCGCCTCGCCCATCTGGAACCTCAAGGTTAAGTGCCCGTGCCCGTTCGTGGCTGCCCTGGCCAATCGCAACATTGACGGACGAATCCGACGGATGGAGCCAGCCCTTGGCGATAAGATAGACCGGCCCTTTAGCCGGAAGATTCCGGCCAAGATCGACTTCCACATAATGATCTCGCGTGACTCCCTGGTATTGACCGCGGCCAAAATTGTCAAGATAGCTTCCATCAAGGGCATGGACGATCTTCGTTACGTCGTGGCCATCGTCGTCAAGGGCCCTCACTATCTTGCGAGGTTCGTCGATGACAATGATCCTTGGCTTCACCGCCGGAACCACGAACCGCTCGTCCGTGAATATCTCAGTTCCAGCCGGATGGTCAACTACCATCAGACCGAGATAGTCGTAGTAATAGGTCTCCCATAACTCCCCTGTAATTCTCAAGTCATAGTAGCCATCGTGCGGCACAAGTTGGTCGCCCCTAATTTTGTACCACTCCTCGGTCGCCGCAATCTTGGCGGTCCCCTGATTATCAATACGGAGGCCAATCGCCGAACCCCATGGCACCGCGTCTTTCACAAACTCCATGCTCGAGCCGTTGTAAGCAAAGAGAAATGGGCATGAACCCTTGAGCCGCTGCTCGGCCACGACCTGCTGATTTGCCTTAAGCGCGAACTCGGCGCGAAGGGTACCGTTCGGCCAGAGGATTCGCGCAACATCGGTCAGGTCTTGCTCTCCAAGGCCAAAATGGACTTGCGGGCCGGTGATGGGTTGCAGCTGAGTAAGCAGTCCGGAACGAATCTCGATCTCACCCCCGACTCCAAAGGAGTTAATCCGCTGATCGCCCTTGGCGAGTAGGGCCCTCGGTCGAATGATCTGCCAGTGATAGTTGCGAGTGCCCCGGTTTAATGCTTGGATTGGCTGACCATCACCCGTCAATCCGAGTAAGTCGAGCCGTCCTTCCGAGCTAACGTCTGCGGCATCGAAGACTCTCGCCAGAGCAGGGAGCTTAGTCGCAGAAAGAAACTTCTCCTGCTCGTCCCCGAGCCACACAATCGCACCCGGAGCGGCGGCGCCCTCCCCGCCGGTAACACGACCTAGCAGAAGGTCGATGGCGCCGTTGTTATCCAGGTCGGCGGCATGCAGGCGGACCTCGCCTGCGAGGAAGCTGGATGCATCGGGAACTCGCGCAACCTCCGCGGAATCCCAGCCACTGGCATCGAGCTTTTCTGCCAGGCGAAGAATAGCGCCATCGGACCGGACAACCAGCAGGTCCAGCACGCCACGGTGACTTGCATCCGCTACGGTGACAGCTTTGTAGGTCGCACCGTTCGCCGGCAGAGGAATCTCGCTGAAGTGTCCCGAACGCTGGTTGGCAAAGACCCGAAGATGCCCATCGCCGTCGATAAATGTTGCGTCAGGGTTGCCATCGCCGTTCAAGTCGGCCCACACAAACCCGCGGACTCCCGAGACTCCGCCGAACGGAGTGATCACCGTAAAAGTCCCATCCCCATTGTTGCGTAGCACTATTGGTTCGCCCGTAGAGGAGCCGAGCACAAGATCCAAATCGCCGTCAGCTTCGATGTCCACCGCCCAGGCTGCCGTATAACGACCATTGACGACTGAGCCCGGTAGCTTGGTCAGAGCGGTGACATCGATAAATTTTGAGGGCGAGTCCTGGCGGAAAAAACGTACCCCACCAAATCCCGCCAACACGAGGTCGGTCTTGAAGTCGTAGTTGAAATCGATGGGAACTATCCCCTCAGGCGTCGGGGAGCTATGACTCGCACCGCCAGGAAATGGAAACCGCGCTCCACTCGCCAACTGCACTTCACTCCCATTTGCCTCAACGACAATAGGCGCGCCAGCATCGCCGAGCGAAACCGCACCGATCCAGCTCCATTGCATTTTGTCCGGATTTGCCAGCGGCTGAGAATCGAAGCGCATCGTGGTGTCCGGCGGCGCGGGCGTGAACTTCGGTGTTTCCATCCGCAGGAAGTGGGTGAACGGCTGCGCTTCATCCCCGGGCTGCGGCTTGATCGCGGCAAGATCTTTTCTAAAATCCGGCAACCGCATCAGCACGTTGCGCAGATAGGTGGTGCGCAGCGCCGCTGTCCTCGGCTCAGGCCCGTTGGCGGCCGACTGCAAAGCCTCGAACTGCTGCTCGACTTCCGGCGTCCAGGACTGAGATTTCCCCTTAATGCTTCCGACGACTTGCTTTAGGGTAGCGGTGTCTCCACGCTTTGCCGCGACCCGGCCCAATTCCAATAGAGCGGCCACATTATTCGGTTGAGCATCGACGATCTGCTGCATAAGCTTCTGAAATTCAGCGTCGCTGTCGCTGTCTCCCTGGCGCTCGATCTCCTCCGCCAATTGATACGTCGCAATCAGATTTTTCGGCTCGAGCTCGATCGCTTTTCGAAAATCGGCAATGGCCTCGGCAGAACTGCCTTTGCCGGTTTCCACCAGACCCAGCAAATAATAGATATGGCCATTTTGCGGGGCCAGCTTCCGCGCTTTCTGAAGTCTTTGGGACGCCGCATCGAAATCCCGCTGACGGAGTCGCAGGATACCCCAGTTCGCCCAGCCCGCCGGCTCAGCTGGAACTAACTCAGCCGACCGCGCAAGCTCTCGTTCGGCGCGAACATCGTCGCCCACCTGCAGCGCGGCCAATCCTACGTAAAAACTCGAAACATAATCGCGGTAGGTCTGCGAAGACGGCTTCGGCAAGCCGCTGCGACATCCGATGCTCGATGAAGCCAGGAGTCCGAACACCACGACGGCGAGTGGTCCAACAAGTCGAGACCCTCCGATTCCATTCACCCGCATTCGCCAAAGCATTCAGCTGCCATTATCTGACATATTATTCGCGCAGACCAAGAAACGGCGCTCTCCCGCGGCTACGACCTTCCCGTTGAATAATCGGCCTTTGCGTCACCGTCCACAACCTTAGTAGTGCGAATCAACTTCGTCGTCAACGTATCGATTGATGATTCTCTACAACTTTCGATGGAGATCGGCCAGTCATCGAGCATCAACCATCGCCCACACTCTCCAACAGACCCACAGCTCGCGGCGCGTTTCAGTGCCATCCATAAGTTGCAGGGAAATCTCCATCCTCGGATGGTTGACCCGAGCCGCTCATTCTGTGAATCTTCGGCATCACGAATGATTGAAAACCAGCGGTCCTGCGGTCGCCTCGCCTGCGCCTGAGCTTGCATTGAGAAGGCATGCGATGAGAAGCCGAGGTCCAGCTGGGGACGAGATTGGCCCTTTCGGAGGAGAAGTTTGCGTCGTTTCACCTGTTTTGTTGTTTTCTTAGCGGGTCTGGCAAGCCTCTCGGCCCAGGCCCAGCAACCGCCATCCAACGTCTCCGCCACAGCGCAGAAACCCCCAGCCGCTAGCCACCCGGTAAATTACTTCATCTATGAACGGGCGCGGATGGCCGCCTGGCAGTGGTTTGCCGCCCCCCCATACAACGCGTCATATCGTTTTGGCGAATCTCTGCTGCGCTTCGGCGCCTCGCAAAAGCTTACCCATTGGGACTGGAAGCTCGAAGCGACCCAGGCAACGATAATCGACGCGCCCACCGATGCCGTCAGTCCGGTTACCGCGCAAGGCCAACTCGGTTTTGGCGGCACCTATTATGCCAGCAATGGCAATAACGACTTCCCCGCCGCCTTATTTCTGAAGCAGGCTTATGCTCGCTATGACTTCAATCAGAGCGACAAAAATGTCCGCATCGGACGCTTCGAATTCTTCGAAGGTCTGGAGACAAAGCCGAAAAACCCGACGATTGCGTACCTTCAGCCGAATCGCGTGGCGCAGCGGCTGGTCGGCAACTTCGGCTTCACCGTCGCCCAGCGCAGCTTCGATGGCGTTGACGGCCACTACGGACAAGGCTCGTGGGACATCACCGCCATGGCAGGACGCGCCGATCAGGGCGTCTTCAACATGAACGGCAACCCCGAATTGAACGTTGATATCCAATACCTCGCCTATACCAAGTCCGACTGGCAAGACCGTTTCCTGTGGCGCGTCTTCGCCATCGGATATCACGATGGACGCACCGGCATCACCAAGACCGACAATCGCCCGCTGGCCGTGCGACAGCAAGACCACCAGAACATCCGTATCGGAACCTACGGCGGCGACTTTATTACCGCCATCCCCGCCGGTCCAGGGCAACTCGATCTCCTGGGGTGGGGCGTTCTGCAAAACGGGCAGTGGGGATATCTCAACCAGCATTCTGGGGCGTATACGGTCGAAGGCGGCTACCAGCTTACTCACGTTGCCTCGACTCCCTGGCTGCGCGGTGGCTGGTTTCGCAGCACCGGCGACAATAACCCAAACGACAACAAACACGGCACCTTTGTCGAGCTTCTGCCCACCCCTCGCGGCTACGCGCGGTTCCCGATCTTTAACCTCATGAACCTCGAAGACGGCTTCGTGCAGCTCATCGACCGCCCCAATCCAAAATGGGAGCTGCGCACCGATCTCCACTGGCTGCAACTCACCTCGCCCAAGGATCTCTGGTATCAAGGGGGCGGGGCCTTCGACAACAAAGTCTTCGGATTCACTGGCCGCCCGAGCAACGGACATTCTTCCTTTGTCACTCTGGAGGATGTCAGCTCCGACTGGCACGCCACGCCTTACCTTGACCTCAACGCCTACTACGCGCACGCAGTGGGAAAGACCGTGATTGGCGCGATCTATCCCGACAACCGCCGCGGCCAGATGGGTTATCTCGAGCTCGTTTTCCACTGGAATAGCGGGCAGCCGAAACCCTAATTGAAAGCCGCGTAGAGAGGCGCCTTAGCGCATCTATCGTCCGGCCCATTTCCAAAACAAAATCAAAGCTCAGAATCGCAAATCGAATCTAACAAGGAGAGAAGAAATGTCCGACAACGAAATCGTCTCCAACCAAAAGACCATTCTTGAGAACCAGGCAACCATCATCGCAAACCAGAAAGCGATCCTGCAGAACCAGGACGCGATCAAGAGCAACCAGTCGTCGCTCGATGCGATTCTCAAGAATCAGGAATTGATTCTTGCGGCGTTAAAGAAATAGTCCCCCAGATCCGCGAGCAAAGACCCCGTCAAAATTCGTGACGGTCGTCAAAGCCAACCAACACGTTGGAATCCCTCGGCGGCGGCGCACTTGCGACAGCACCGTCGGTGGGACGGTCCTCGGCCTGCGCTCGCACCCGGGCAACGGTCTGCCAGTTGTCCTTATGCGGGCGGTCTGAGACCCACGGTGGCAGGGGCATGCAAAGGAACCGGCTCATCACCTCAGCATAGCCCTCGTACAGACCGCGCATCTCCGCAAGACGCTCCCTCGAGCCGTCATAGCGGCAGACGCTCACTCCGCTCTGGCACAGCAGCTTGTACATCGCATCATAAGTCTCGGTTGGCAGACGGTCCTTCATCTCCTTCACCGGGACCTGGGAAAACACCTGCGACAGATCGACCAAGGCATGGCGCGCCATCGCGAAGGTCAACTGCGCCTGCCGTGCGGGGTGTCCCTGCACTCCAGCGATCAGCAGCGAACACGCATCCAGAATCGCGGTCAGCGCGCTCAGCCAGCTCTGGTTGGTGTGCTGGGAGCGAAAGTAGCACAGCAGCGGATAGGAGATGTGGCTCTCCATTAGCTCGGCCGCCCAGCGCTCCCACTCCTCCAGCAGCAGCGTAAGCGCGGCGTCGCCGCCTTCAAAGGAGTGTCGGCGCAACAGCTCAACCGCGGTGGGCGGCGACCCGGCACGCGCATCCAGGAGCGAGATACTCACTTCGCGCTTGGAAAAAGCCCCATACAACACCGGAAAATAGCCAATAACGACAGCCACGAATCCCAAGCCCATCCCGGACTCAAGAATGATCAGTTCCCTCGTCCAGGGATTCCGCGGAACCACGTCCCCAAGGCCGAGAGTAAAGAGTGTTGTTCCACTGACATATAAGTCGGTGCGCAGGTTGGCCGTCACGTCCAGCGAATCGGTGAAGTGCGACCCCAGACCGTAATACATTAGAGAGAAACCAAAGACCAGAGCAGCCGCCCAGGCGACAATCAGGAAAACCAGCGAAAGCGGCCCGTAGAAGCTGAGCGCAGTCTCGCGCTTCCGTGGATGCTTGATGCGCGAGGCGATCGCAGACCAGGGAGTCCAGGTAGAGACATAGAAGAGCCGGGTCAGCCGGAAGCGGCCCGTCGCGCGTCGCGGCAGAATGATCGTCTGGAACGCATCCAGCAGCGCGCTGAGTATGCAAACGAGTCCGGCGATGAAGCTGAACGTGCGCATGGCGAAGTCGGCCTCTTGCGGCCCGAAAAGGGCCTTCCGGCTCTAGCAAAGCAGGAAAGTCCCTGCCCCGTCAATGCCGCTGCGACGGCCTCGCAAACGGTGCGCTACACTGGCAGGCATCGACAAGGGCGACCCGGCTCCAGCGCGTATACAGCTGTTTTCGGCAGATCGTCGGACTCTGCTGCACCATGGAGCACGGAATGCAAAGGCACTCTAAGCGTCATGCGAGACTGGGACTGGTGCTGATTGCCTCCATGACGGCTATCTTTTCGACGACAACTCGTTTCGCCGCACAAACGCCGCCTGAACAAACCGATAAGTACCAATGGCTGGAGGACGTGAATGGCGAGCGCTCCATGGCCTGGGTGCGCGCTGAGAACGAGCGCACCGCCAAGGTACTGGAGAGCGACCCCCGCTTTGCCGAATTGCAGGCCGACGCGCTCAAAGTACTGGAATCCCCTGACCGGCTGCCCATCCCCGTCTTTCGCGAGGGCGAAGTCTACAACACATGGCAAGACGCCGAACACCTCCGAGGCATCGTGCGGCGTACTTCGCTCAGCGATTACCTCACCGCCCAGCCCCACTGGCAGACCGTGATCGACTATGACGCTCTCGCCAAGCAAGACAATGAGAAATGGGTCCAAAAAGGACTCCACTGTCTCTATCCCGGCAACGGGCTCTGCCTCGTCGCGCTCTCGGCGGGCGGTGAAGATGCAACCACGCTGCGCGAATTCGATCTCAAGACCAGCAAGTTCGTTGACGGCGGCTTCGTCCTTCCCAAGTCCAAGCAGTGGGTGGCCTGGGTCGATGAAGACACCCTGCTCGTGGCGCGCGATTGGGGCGTCGGCACTATGACCAAATCGGGATATCCCTTCGTCGTGAAGCTCTGGAAACGAGGCGAGCCTCTGGAAGAGGCCAAAGAGATCTTCCGCGGCGCCGAGACCGACCAACTCGCCTCCAGAGCAGATACATTCGACGATGCGCAGGGCCATCGCGCGGTCTTTCTCACTCGCAACCCGACTTTCTTCGAGCGTGAAGTGTCGCTTCGTACGCCCGACGGCCCGAAGCGAGTGGCCTTGCCGGGCAAGGTTGAGCTGAATGGCATGCTCGATGGCCAGGTCATCGTCACCCTCAACCAGGACTGGACGCCGTCGGGGCAGACGACGAAATTCGCTCAAGGCTCCGTCGTCTCGCTCGATCTCGATGCGTTGCGAAAAGATCCCAGCCAGCTGAGACCAGCAATCGTCTTCGCTCCCACCGCAACCGAGTTCGCGCAATCGGTGAACACAACCAGGAACCACCTGCTGCTTACGACGCTGGAAAACGTACAGGGCCGCGCCTACATCTACAGCCACGTCGGGAAGGGTAAATGGACGCACCAGAAGCTCGATATGCCCGACAATGAGTCCGTTGGTATCGTCACCGGCGACACCTCTGACGACCACTTTTTTGTCTCGCTGGCCGGGTTCCTGACCCCTTCGTCCTTGCTGCTTGGTGACGCCTCGGGCACGTCGCTGAAACCGGCCAAGGCGCTGCCTCCCCAGTTCGACGCCTCACGCGATGTTGTCGAGCAGTTCGAGGCAATTTCCAGGGACGGCACCAAGGTCCCATATTTTGTGGTGCATCCGAAGGACATGAAGTACGACGGTACGAATCCGACTCTTCTCTATGCGTACGGGGGCTTCCAGGTTTCGTTGACTCCGAATTATTCACCGACCATCGGAAAGCTCTGGCTCGAGCGCGGCGGCGTCTACGTTCTGGCGAATATTCGAGGCGGCGGCGAATTCGGCCCCGCCTGGCACGAGGCGGGGTTGAAAACCAGCCGGCAGCGAATCTACGATGATTTTGCGGCCGTCGCCCAAGACCTCGTCACCCGCAAGATCACCTCGCCACGCAGACTTGGCATATGGGGAGGATCGAACGGCGGCCTATTAGTGGGTGTCGAAATGACTCAGCATCCAGACATGTGGCACGCCGTAATGATCGACGTTCCGTTGCTCGACATGCTCCGCTTCGAGCACATCGCCGCCGGCGCCTCCTGGGTCGCCGAATACGGAACTGTCTCAATCCCCGAGCAGCAAGCGTTCCTCGCTTCGATCTCACCCTACAACCAGCTCAAACCCGATGTGAACTACCCCGAACCGCTGATCTTCACCACCACTAAAGACGACCGCGTCGGGCCGGTGCACGCACGAAAGTTCGCGGCGAGGATGGAAGAGTATGGGAAACCGTTCTTTTTCGATGAGATCGTCGAGGGTGGTCACGGAGCCGGCGCCGATCTGAAAGAGCAGGCGCGAACAGCCGCAATCCACTTCACCTACCTCAGCCGGAAGTTGATGGACTAGCGACGGTTCGTGTTTGCCTTAGTAGCGAATCGGCTCAGCGCCAGCCGACAGAAGCAAAACAAATTTACTGCGCCTGATATTCCCGATCTTCCTCATAGGCGGATTCGAGGGCCTGCATGAGTTGGTCGGCAAGGCGGGCGATGTGCGGCTCGCGGAAGATGTCTTCGTGTCCCCCGTAGACGTGCTGGTGCTCCAGCTTTCCGGTGATGAAGCGCGCCCAGCCTTCGGTGAAGTCAGGGATGTCCGGGTCAAGACTGGTGCTATGGAAAGAGATAGCAGGGCCTGGATACCGTTGCGGAGAATAGACCCGGATCGCCCGCGTGAAGGCCTCGTGCGGATTGAGAAAACGGGGATGGATCGCCTCGCCGCTCTTGCTTCTGCCGGAGATCTTTCCCAACAGCAGCCACACCATAATGCGGATGTTCACGCCCATGCTCTGGAATTTCTTGCCCAGGACAGAAATCAAACCCTCTGACTTGATGCTAAGCCAGCTGGCCCGCAGTGCGAGCAGCGACATCCGTAAAGCGCGCTTTGAATAAAAGCTCTTTAGCCAATATCCTCCGGCTGCCTCAACATAGGAATCGAACAAAGCTAGGAATGGCACCCGCTCTCCAGCTTCGTGCAGCTGCCGTGCCATCTCGTAAGCCACAAGACCGCCAGCCGAAAAGCCCCCAAGGAAATAGGGCCCGTGCGGCTGCACCGTGCGCATCTCCCTGATGTAGTGTTTGGCCATCTCGGGGATGCTGACCAATGAGGCGCGACCCGTACCCAGGCCGTCCGCCTGAATGCCGTACAGGGGCTGGTCGGCCGGGATATGATGCCGCAATCCATAGAAAGTGAGTACATTGCCGCGCAACCCATGCACCAGGTAGAGAGGAGGCTTGGTTCCCTGCTCGTGGATCGGGACCAATACCGACCAGTGCGAGATCCAGCCTTCGGCACGGATCACCTCAGCCAGCTTTTCGATCGTGGCGCCGCGGAACAACGTCGCAAAGGGTAGTTTCTTTTGCAGCTTCTCCTCTACGCGCGCGAACATCCTTGCAGCCAATAGCGAATGGCCGCCAAGCTGGAAAAAATCGTCTTGGATCCCGATGTGAGTAACACCCAGAATCTGCTCCCAAATCTCGATCAGTTCCACTTCGAGGGTGTCCGTCGGGGGTACGTAAGCGCTCTCGCGAGCGGGATCTCTTCCCGGGGGGGTGACCCCATTTCGGGACATCTTGGTCTTGATTAATTTGGCGATCGTTGTCGGCGCTGCCTCGCGGTGTATCTGACTGCTTCCTGGTGCCGGCAACCCGTCCCGATCCAGCTTCCCATTCGCCGTGGTGGGCATCTTCTCCAGTAGGACGAAGCTGGAGGGCACCATATAATCCGGCAAGACGCGCGCCAGAGTATCGCGAAGGTCGCGGTCTTGTATCTGGATTCCTTTCGCTGGGACTATGTAGGCAACCAGGCGTTTGTCTCCCGGGGTGTCCTCGCGCGCGATGACCACCGCCTCGCGGACGTTCGGCTGCTCGGCCAATCGGGCTTCGATCTCACCCAGCTCGATGCGAAAGCCGCGTATTTTCACCTGGAAATCGTTCCGTCCCAGATACTCGATTGCGCCATCCGGGCGCCACCGGCACAGGTCTCCCGTGCGATACATCCTTGCGTCTTCCCGGGCTGCGAACATATCGGGCAAGAATCGCTCTGCGGTCAGCTCGGGCAGGTTCAAATATCCTCGTGCTACGCCCACGCCGCCGATATACAACTCGCCCGCGACGCCTACCGGCACCGGCTCCCCAAGTTCATCCAAGATATAGACCTGGGTGTTGTCGATCGGCCGTCCGATGGGAATGTTGGTCAGCGCTGGATCGACGCTGCAGGTCCAGGCGGTAACGTCCACGGTCGTCTCAGTCGGCCCGTATAGATTGTGCAATGCCACCTGCGGAAGACGCTGCCGGAATTTGCGGACCAGCGCCGCCGGCAACGCCTCACCGCTTGCAATCACCCGCACCAGACTCGTGCAGCGCGCCGCATCAACCTGATCGACGAAGACCTGAAGCATGGAGGGAACGAAATGCAGCGTCGTAATGTTGCATTGGCTGATCGCATCGGTTAGGTAATTGGGGTCTTTGTGGCCCTCCGGCCGCGCCATTACCAGTCGGGCTCCGTTAATCAGCGGCCAAAAGAACTCCCAGACCGACACATCGAAGCTGAAGGGGGTCTTTTGCAAAACCGAATCGCCGCCCGTGAGCCCGTACGCCTTCTGCATCCAAACCAGCCGGTTCACCAGGCTGCGGTGTTCAATCATCACCCCTTTAGGCTTGCCGGTGGACCCGGAGGTGTAGATCACATAGGCCAGGCTGCCGGGATGCACGCCGCTGTCGGCGGCATTCGGATTCGTCTCTGGCTGGGCGCGCCAAGGTGGCATCGCATCGGTCAAATCCACTATCTGTCCGGCATAATTCTCGTTCGCGAACATCCCGGCGAGATGGCCCTGGATCAACAACGCAGCCGGTGCGCTGTCCTCCAACATGTAGCCGAGCCGTTCAGACGGATAGGAGGGATCAAGCGGGACATAAGCGCCTCCAGCCTTGATCACCGCCAGCAAGGCAACCACCATCTCCAGGCTCCGCTCCGCGCATATCGCGACGCGGGCGTCGGCTCGGACGCCCAGCGACTCCAGATGGTGCGCAAGCTGGTTGGAACGCCAATTCAGCTCCGCATAGGAAATGCAGTCATTTTCAACGACCAGGGCAATCGCGTCCGGGCTTCGCGCTACCTGCTCCTCAAACATCTGGTGGATACACTTGTCGCGCGGAAATTCCACGTCGGTGCGGTTCCACTCGCACAAGATCTGCTGGCGTTCGGAATCGCTGAGCGTCATCCCATTGGATGTTCCCGATTTGGCAATGCCAAGCCTTTCCTGGGCTGCAGGAAGAGACTTTGAGTCTGCAACTCGGCCACTTACGGGATTGGGGAGCTCGATCATGGACATACGCTTGATCACTGGTGGACCTGTGTCATTGGACTTTGGGGTGACATCCTGGAGGGATGGCAGACCTGATTCTGGGTCCATGACTCCTCATCACGTAAAAGCGCGGGCTATAGATTGCTTCATCGGCACAACAAAGACGAAGCCAATCTCTTACTCCATCTGATCATAGAATAACCAGGCAGACATTGTTACCAAAGAGTATGCCCTGCCCCGTTTTTGCGTGTCTGCAATTTCGTTCGTCCAATATCCTATGTCGTCATCCAGTCCCTCGAATCAGGCCGCACCGCCCGCAGATCTATCCAATTTCAATAGCTTCCGAATCGATTGAGCCCAGTTTGCAGGCTTTTTGGCGAAGTCCAACTGTTCAACCATTGGCGGGTCTGGAACCAGCTCAGGCCGAGCTCCCTTTCGTTTCTCTAAATCCGGAGCGAGCTCGGACAGTCGTACGGATGCGTCGGTAACCGCCTTTGCCACGATTTCCTGCCATGTGTTCACCATATCCTGAATAGTCCTTCGATCAAACAAATCGATGTTGTACATGAACCGGCCGATGATCCCCTCCGGCCGATCGTCTAATTCGAGATGCAGGTCAAATTTTGTCAACCCAAGATCCATATCCATTTGGGAAAACTTCCATTTCGGATGCAGAGGCGCGAGAGGCGGTTGAAAGGCAAACAACACTTGAAAGAACGGATGCTTACCGCCCCCCCTTTGCTTGCCGAACTTCTCCACAAGGAACTCGAAGGGAATTGCATCGTGATCCAGTGAGCTCAACAACTCTTCTCTGGCTCTTTCCATTACCTCAAGAAAGCTAGGATCGCCAGATAAATCGATTCGCAAGGCTATTGTGTTCAGAAAGAATCCGAGCATGTTCTCTGTCTCGGAGCGGCTTCTTCCTGAAGAGGTGCAGCCCACCATCAGATCGTCCTCACCGGTGTATACCCAAAGCAGGGTATAAAGACTCGCAAGCAATGTCATGAACAAAGTCATGCCTCGGCGCTGGCTCAGGTCTTTCAGGGCGATGCTCCGCTCGGCGTCCAGCGCCAGCAACTCCGTGGCGCCGCGGTAGCTCTGCATTTGATGTCGAGCATGGTCGATCGGCAGAACCTCCCGATCAGGTATGCCCTGGAGCTTGGATCTCCAATATTCCAGTTGTTCAGGAGCGATGGATTTCACCCATTCACGATGCCAAACCGCGTAGTCGGGGTAGTGAAGTGAAGGCTCCTTTAAGGGCGACGGGCAGCCATTGGAGAACGTCTCGTAGAGAACCTGTAATTCGGGAAGCAGCACGCCGTAGAGGGAGACCCCGTCAAAAATAATGTGATGCAGGCCAAGAAAGAGTCGATGATCTTCCGCTGAGTAGCGAACCAGACGCGGACGATACATCGGACCGATAGCAAGGTCGTAGGGTTCCAAAGCGGCCTTCTTCACCGCCTGCAAGGCAGCTTGTTCGCGAGCATCGGCCGGCAATGCGGAAACATCAAGGTACGGAATTTCGACATGCCGGGGAGCCGGATGGATGTACTGCACCAGCTCGGCGTCCTTCCATCCAAAGGTCGTTCTCCAGGCTTCATGCCGCCTGATTACCTCGGTAAACGTCTCCTCCAACGCGACACGATCAAGCGTCCCAAGATACCGGATCGTGATCATTTCGTTGTAAATCGGCATCGGGAAGGAAACTTGGGAATGCAGCCAAATCTGTTGTTGACCGTAAGATACGGGTGCTTCAGAGCGATCACGCCGTATAATGCCTTGGGGCTTGTTATCGCCGGTCGCGGTTCCGCGCAATAGCTTTCCAAGCAACTCCTTCCTCGACTCTGATAGAGCGACCGGCATCGTTGTCTCTTCCTTCATCACTGTCTCTCCCCTGCAGGGAGACGCATTACCGAGGTTACTGAATACCAATGTCTGCCAACAGTCTCAACTAGGCCGATTGCCCGTCAATTCCGTAGAAAGGAACTCTGCCGGCAGGGAATTCAAAGGTAAGACGCGTCGAGTGCTTGCATGAGTTTGTCGGCGAGACCGGCAATATATGGTTCGCGGAAGATGTCCGCATGACCGCCGGATATCTCCTGATACTCGATCTTCCCGGTAATGTAGCGCGCCCACGCTTCGGAGGGGTCGGGGGTTTCATAATCCAGACTGATGCTGCGGAATGAGACAGCCGGCCCGGGGTATGGTTGCGGAGAGTAGACGCGGATCGCGTGAATGAAGGCCTCATGCGGGTTGAGAAAGCGCGGGTGAGCGGCCTCGCTGTCTTTCGTTATTTTATAGATATTGTCGAGCAACCGCCACACCAGAATGCGGGTATTGATGCTCAGGTTAAGCAGTTTCCCGACGAACATGGCCACTAGACCTTCCAATTTGAGGTAATGCCAGCTTGAACGCAGCGTGAGCAGTGCCATCCGTAAAGCGCTCCGGGAATAAAAGCTTTTGAACCAATATCCCCCCGCCATCTCCACATAAGAATCAAACAGGGCCAGGAACTGGACGCGCTCTCCCGCGGCGTGCAACTGCCGCGCCATTTCGTAGGCCACCAGGCCGCCAGCCGAGAACCCGCCCAGGAAATAGGGCCCCGCCGGTTGCAGCGATCGAATCTCTTTGATGTAGTGTTCCGCCATCTCGGGGATGCTGACAAACGCGGCGCGGCCGGAGTCTAGGCCGTTCGCCTGGACTCCATACAGGGGCTGGTCCGCCGGCATGTGTTGGCGAAGTCCATAGAAAGTCAGCACATTGCCACGCAAGCCATGCACCAGAAAGAGCGGCGGCTTGTTTCCATGCTCGCGGATCGGAACCAGCGTCAACCAATGCGGGGTCCAACCTTCGGCGCGGATGACTTGCGCCAGCTTCTCTATAGTGGCGCCCTGAAACAGAATGGCGAAGGGCAAATTTTTGTGCAGCTTTACTGCGATGCGCGCGAACATCCGCGCCGCCAGCAAGGAGTGGCCGCCAAGCAGAAAGAAATCGTCCTGCACGCCGATCCGGGAAACACCTAGGACCTCTTCCCATATCTCGATCAGTTCTACTTCGAGCCGATCGGTGGGCGGTACATATGTCGCTTCCCGGGAGACATTGCGCTGGGCAACTTCCAGCAATTGTTTTCGGTCAACCTTGCCATTTTGCGTGAACGGAAGTGAATCTAGGCGGGTCAAGGATGCGGGCAACATGTAGGAGGGCAGACGCTCCCCGGCGGCCTGAAGAACTTCGTTGCTTTCGGCGATGCCGCCCGCCTTGGCTGTCCAAAATGCGTGGATAGTCTTATCGGCGATACCGTTCTCTACCACAATTGCAATCGCGTGACGGACAGCGGGGTGTTGCTGGAGGCTGGCCTCGACTTCTCCCAACTCAACCCGGAAGCCGCGGATTTTGACCTGGCTGTCCTTGCGCCCCAGGAACTCGAGCGCCCCGTCCGGCCGTACCCTCACCAGATCCCCGCTTCGATACATGACATCGGACGGATCGGTCGAGTAGATGTTTCTCACAAAACGCTCGGCGGTCAACTCCGGTTGATTCAAATATCCGCGCGCCACGCCCTCCCCACCAATGTATAGCTCGCCGGCCTCTCCAAGGGACACTTGGTTCAAGGATTCATCGAGAATCAGCACGCGGGTCTTCGAGATCGGGCGTCCGATTGGGACGGTTTTACCAATTGGGTCCCCGTATCGCATCGAATGGCAGCAGGTGAAGGTGGTACCCTCGGTCGGCCCGTAGCCGTTGATCAAGATAGATGACCGATGAGCATCCAGAAACTTCTCTACGTGCGTCGGCGAAAGAACATCGCCTCCCGCCAGCATGTTTCGCACCGTCGCCAGCGACGGAAGCTGCTCATCGACCATCGCGTTGAACAGTCCCGACGTCAGCCACAGGGTAGTTACCCGCTCTTGCTCGATCATTCTGCCGATGTCTTTCAGACTGGGAGGTCCCGGAGGCATGATGACCAGGCGGGCGCCGTTCAGCAGAGCGCCCCATATCTCCAGCGTGGAGGCGTCAAAGGAGATCGGCGCCAGCTGCAGGAAGGTATCCAGTGGAGAGATCGTCATGAAGTCGGAGCCGCAAACCAGACGGACGATCGACCGCTGCTCAATCACCACCCCTTTTGGGCGCCCGGTAGACCCCGAGGTGTACATCACATAGGCGGCGGCGTTACGCGGGTCTACCTCGACCCCGAGGTTTTCATCGCTCTCCCCGTCAAACTCCGCCACGTCCTTGGTCACTCGAACCATCCGCGCCCACGGCGCATCGGCGCCGATTTCGTCCAACCCTGTTACCACCACGTCGGGATGGGTATCCCGCAGCATGAAGTTGAGCCGCTCGCGCGGGTAGGTCAGATCCAGAGGTACATAGGCGCCTCCGGCTTTAACGATTGCCAGCAGACCAATGATCGACTCGAACGAGCGTCCAGTCCCGAGACCGACCAGAGACTCCGGTCCCACCCCGAGCGCGCGAAGCCGGCGGGCGCCACAGTTCGCTCGGCGGTTCAGCTCCCCGTAGCTCAGGTCTGCGCCCTGGTAGGTAAGCGCGACCGCCAGCGGACTTGCGAGCGCAACCTCCTCAAAGAGCTCATGAAGAGGCCGGGCATGCTTCTGACGCGGCCCGGTCGGATTCGACGGCTCTATCAGGAAAGGGCGGTCTGTGCTTCTTCGACAGGGGGCGGCCGGAAAATCTTTCGACCCCTTCACTTTCCCCTTGGCACTCCCTTGCTGATCCATAATTCCTGGCCTCCAAAGCAGGACGTTTCTCCAACGCTAAAGGAGAAAAAAACACGAACGGCGTGTCTTACTGACGCCATGACTTCCGCCCGTCTCTGCGTTTTGCCCGATCGCACTTTGGCGTCTGGGTCGTCTATCGTGTAGAGAAAAGCCGTCGAACCGACTGCAACAGTCCAACGGGCCGCGGAGATGTCACAGCGACGGATGCAACTGACTTTTTTTCCGCGGCGGAGCTCCGCCCTTCTTCAGCGGGTGGAACAAGTTTCGATATCGTGCGCGATGGATCGGCGATCACTTCTGAAACAATATAGCGCCAGTCTTCAAACAACCTCTCGATTGTGCTTCGGTCGAAGAGATCGGTGTTATAGATAAACCGTCCAACGATACCATCGTGCCGCTCGTCCAATTCTAGATGCAGGTCGAACTTCGCCGCCCCGGTTTCAATGTCCATCTGGGTAAATTTCCAGTTGGGTTGAAGTGGCGCCAGCGGAGGTTCGAAGGAGAACAATACCTGAAAAAACGGATTCTTACCGCCGTCCCGTTGCGGAGATAGCTCACCGACGAGCCGCTCGAAAGGGATACCATCGTTCGCCAAAGAATTTAGTAATTCTTCCCTGCCTCGCTGCATCAACTCCAGAAAGGTCGGGTCGCCCGACACATCTGTCCGCAGCACAATTGTATTCAGGAAAAAGCCGAGCATGTTGTCGGTCTCGGAGCGGCTTCTTCCAGCCGACGTGGTCCCGATTACCAGCTCGTCTTCTCGCGTATATGCCCACATCAACAAGTTAAAGGTCGCCAAAAGGGTCATGAACAAAGTGAGCCCGTAGCGCTGGCCCAGAGCTTTCAACGCGGCGCTCACCTCCGCATCCAGCGCCAGTTTCTCCATCGCTCCGCGGAAGCTCTGGGCAGCGCCGCGCGGATGGTCCGTGGGCAGAATATCCCGGCGAACCACATCTTTGAGCTTTTCCCGCCAGTAAGCTGACTGCTTCGGGGCAATGGTTTCGACCCACTGCCGGTGCCACACCGCGTAGTCCGCGTATTGCAGTGGTAGGTCGCCATCGAGAGGGGAGGGTTTTCCTTGGGAAAACGCGTCGTAGAGCGCCTGCAACTCGGGCAGGAAGACTCGATAGAGAGAGACGCCGTCGAAGATGATGTGGTGCAGGCTCAAGTAGAGCCGATGTTCCTCCTCAGAAAATCGAATCAGGCGTGGACGGTACATTGGACCCACCGCGAGGTCGTAGGGAGCCAGCGCATCGGCCTTGGCTAACTCGAGTGCATCCGCCTCACGCGCCTCTGGCGGCGCCTCGGATAAATCGACATAAGGAATTTCGATATGCTCGGGGGGCAGTTGAATGCGCTGCACCATTTCGGTGCCCTTCCAACCGAAAGTGGTCCGCCACGCCTCGTGGCGCCGGACGATTTCAGTAAAGGCTCTCTCGAGCGCATAGCGGTCGAATGGTCCTAGACGATGGATCGTGACCGGTTCGTTATAAATCTGCACTTTCGGGGAAAACTGAGAGTGAAGCCAGACCTGCTGTTGACCGTAAGATACGGGTGCTTCGGAGAGGTCCGCCCGCCGTACAATGCCTTGGGGCTTGTTGTCGGCGGTCGCGGTTCCGCGCAATAGCTTTCCAAGCAACTCCTTCCTCGACTCTGATAGCGCGACCGGCATTGTTGTCACTTCCTTCGTCACTGTCCCTCCCCTGCAAAAGGGCCGGGTTACCGAAGTTACCAGGTACCAATATCTGATGACGATCTCAACCAGGGCCTGTTAACAGATCCTGGGCCGATTGGTACGTCAACTCTGGAGAGAGGAACCTCACTTGGAGGGAATTCAACCCGCGAAGTCCAAGATTCTCTCTCCAAACCAGGTCGCCGCTCTCTAGTTCAAGCTGCGGCAATCTGCGCAACATGGTTTCAAGCATGATTTGGCCTTCGAGACGGGCCAGCGGCGCTCCGAAGCAGAAATGCGCCGCCCACCCGAACGCCAAATGGCGGTTGTCGGTCCGGGCAATGTCGAGCTTGTCCGGATCCGGAAAGCGCTCGGCGTCCCGGTTCCCCGAAGCCATTACCGCGATGACCGCCTGTCCCTTCTTGATCTGCTGCCCGCCAATAACCACATCCTCCGGCGCAATTCTCCCTGTCTGCTGGCTCGGGCTTTCGTAGCGCAACAACTCCTCTACCGCGGAGGGAATAAGACTATAGTCGGACGTGAGCCGGTCTTTCTCTTTCGGGTTCCGCAATAGCGTGAGGACGCCATTGCCGATGAGGTTCGTCGTTGTTTCCTGGCCTCCGACCATGGTCACGATCGTGTTGGCGACTACTTCCTCCTCGGTCAGACAGTCCCCGTTGATCTCCGCGCTCAGCAGGGACTGGATCAGCCCTTCCCGGGGATTGTCCTTCTGCTCCGCGATCTGGGCGCAAAAGTACTTCGTCATCTCTTCGGTGCTCTTCAGCACCTTGGGGATCCGGTTGGGATTGTGCTGGTAGTTCCCAAGCATTTCGGCAAAGTCTTTCGACCAATCTTTGAGCTGGTCATGATCTTCGACCGGAACACCGAGCAGTTCTGCAGTGACGATGGCCGGCAGCGGTTCCGCGATATCGGACATGACATCCATGCGTCCCTCGGCTAGGACCTTGTCGATCAAATCGTTGGCGATGGAGCGGATGTGCTCTTCGAGGACCTTGACCCGGCGAGGGCTGAAGACGGTTGCCGCGAGACTGCGAAGCCGGGTGTGCGCGGGCGGGTCAAGAAACAGCATCTGCTTGACCATCACCTGTGCGATCGGCCCGATCGCCGACATTCCCATGGCACTCAACTGTTCCGGGGACGGCGTACGGTCGGCGGAGAACGTCAACAGAACCTTCAGGACATCGGCATACCTGGTGACGACCCAGGTATGCAGGAAAGGGTCGAAGTAGACCGGGGCCTCTTCCCGCAGACGAGCATATAAAGGATATGGATTCGCAAGAACCCTGGGATCCAATAGCTGCGTCAGGCTCAGCTCGGGATCGAAGGCAGCCATCAATCCCCCTTATTGGCAAGAGCGCCAAAGGCCGAACCGGCAGTTGGCTGGCCAAGCAACGCTTGATTGACCTCTTCTTCGCTCATCGCCTCCAGCCTCGCCACCAGCGCGCTCTCGATCCTGCCCGCAAGTTTGGCCACCGTCGGGCATTCGAAGACGCTGCGCAAGCTAAGCTCAGCTCCAAAGATGTCCCGCACCCTCGCGATCACCTGCGCACCCATCAGGGAGTGGCCACCGAGCAAAAAGAAATTGTCGTGGATGCTGACCCGCGGCAATCCGAGGATCGGCCCCACGATTCCCTCGACCATCCCCTCCAGCTCAGTCCTCGGGGCCACGTAGCTATTGCGTCGAAGCTGATTTTGCTCGGTCGGCTTCGGCAACGCCGCTTTGTCCAACTTACCGTTGGCCGTTACCGGGATCCGATCCAGCAAGACGATGCTGGCGGGCATCATGTAGTCAGGCAGTGTTTGGGCCAAAAGGTCGCGTAGATCGCGGTCCCAGATCTCCGCGCCCGCCGCAGCCACAACATAGGCAACCAGCCGCCTCTCCCCGCAATCATCGCGCGCGATCACCGCGCTTGAAACGATCGCCGGATGGCGATTGATGACGGAGGCGATCTCATCAGGCTCGATGCGGAAGCCACGAATCTTAATCTGGTCATCCGCCCGTCCCGCAAACGCCAGTTGGCCATCGGGAAGACGTCGTGCCAGGTCTCCGGTTCTGAAGGCACGCTCCGGCACGCCCGAAACGCTGATCGTTACGAAGCTCTCGGCGGTCAGATCCGGATGGTTCCGGTAGCCCCGCCCCACACCAGGACCGCCGATGTATATCTCGCCGACCTCCCCAACCGCTGCCTGGCGGCCAGACTCGTCAAGCAGATAAATCCTCGTATTCAGGATGGGCCGTCCGATCGCTGGCGCTGGCTGGTCTGTCAGCGGAGCCTTGACCGCAGCCGAAGTCGCGACGACCGTGCACTCGGTTGGGCCGTAGTTGTTGATCAGCTCAAAAGGAAGGTCGGCTGGCGGGAAAATATGAAGAGCGTCTCCCCCGGTGAGCAGAAGTCTTAGTGTGGTTTCGATCGGCCAGGGAAGGCGAAGGATCTCTTCCGCCAGCACTGTCGGGAGGAAACTGATCGTTATCTTTTCGGAAACCAGCCAATCGCGCAGCCGCGCTGCGGAGTACCGGTCTTCACGAGAGGGAAGATGGATTGCGGCCCCTGCCGACAGGTAGGGCCAGAGCTCCCATACTGCGGCATCGAACCCCGGCCCGGCGATCTGAGTGGCGCGATCGGCCGCTGTCACCGAGAATTCCTGGTTGTGCCAAGCCACCAGGTTGCTCAGGTTTCCGTGAGTGATCTCGACGCCCTTGGGCACTCCCGTTGACCCCGAAGTGTAGATGATGTAGGCGAGATCGTCAGCCGTCACCTCCGCGAACGAGCCGCCTTCCGGCTCCTCAAGCAGCAGAACGTCCTCGATGCAAATCGTCTGCCAGGATCCCACGCCCAGCGCGGTTGCGTGCTCGCGGCGGCAGATCATCACCGGCGCGCCGGAGTCCGACAGAATATATATAGCCCGTTCGGTTGGATACGCAGGATCGATGGGCAGATACGCGCCACCGGCCCTCCACACACCCAGAGCCGCGATCACCTGCTCGACTGAGCTCTCCATGTATAGGGCCACAGGCTGGTTAGAAGCCAGCCCAGCGCCGCGCAGAGCTTGCGCAACGGCGCGCGACCGAGCGTCGAGTTCAGCATAGGAGATCGCCCCACCCACCCAGGCAACCGCTGGTGCCTCAGGATGCTGCCCAGCTTGTGAGGCGAACATGCTTGGAATTGTGGCTGAAAGAAAATCACAGCACGACGACTCATTGTCTCTGACATCTTGGCTAGCCATAATGTCCTTCTCGCTAAACCTGAAGATTAAGAGGCTCTCCGATGAGCGTTTGTCACGCTCCAGTCACCATTGTGTAACGCTTTCCTGACACCTATCCGCAAATGGCTTTCTGCGATTAGAGTTTGACGAGGGTGTTCTGCGCTAAAGCGAAGAGATATTGCAAATAGTTGGCGCGAAAGAGGTCAAAATGCTCGAGGGAGACTGTATGAGGCTCGACTCGCAGGCACAACAGACTGCAGCAGTTGTTCAATAGAACTCAGTTCACCGATCACAGGTTGAGATCCTGTCCGCGTGTGGCGGTTCTTGCCACTCGCATCCTGCCCCTGTTCCGATTTTATAGCAGCCAGAAGTGACTCGCAGAAGAACGCAGAATGACGATACGTTCATCTTTGACCGTACGAAGGATGCGGTCGGTACCATCATCACATGCGCCTGCTGCTCGTAGAGGACGAGCTCGAGATTCAAGGCTTCTTGAAGCGCTCTTTGACCGAGGCTGGATATCAGGTACAAGTGGCCGGAGACGCTAAGAGTGCGGAGAGGCTCGCTTCCGAGGGTCAGCATGATGTCCTGATCGTCGATCTTGGCTTGCCGGACCAGGACGGCATCAGCTTGATTCTTCGGCTTCGGCAGCTGGGGCTCACCGCTCCGGTCCTCATTCTTTCGGCGCGCCGCTCAGTGGATGATCGCGTGCGAGGATTGGAACAGGGAGGAGACGACTATCTCACCAAACCTTTCGCCCTTGCCGAGTTGCTCGCCAGACTCCGTAATCTATTAAAGCGAAAGGTTTCCCCGAATTCTGAGGCCACTCGCCTGCGCGTGCTCGATCTTGAGCTCGACCTGCTAAGACGGGAGGCTTCGCGTGGCGGAGAGACATTGAGTCTGACTCCACAGGAGTTCGTGCTTCTGGAGTATCTGTGCCGAAACGCGGGCCGCGTCGTCACCCGATCCATGATCCTCGACCAGGTATGGGGCATGCGAATCCAGCCAGAGACGAACGTTGTGGACGTCCACATCTACCGCCTGCGCGGCAAGGTAGATAAGGAGGGGCATCGGCCTCTCATCAGAACTTTGCGAGGTGTCGGCTATGTTCTCAGGGACCGGTAAAACAATGCTGCGAAGCGCCGCGTGGCGCATTTCTCTTTGGGCAACGCTGGCATTTGCCTGCGGAACCATGGTGATTTTTGTCTTCATTCACCGATTTGTTTCGCATGATATTCAACAGAGAAGTGACGCGTGGCTGTCGGGGGAGGTGGCCGTGCTCAGCGATGTCGCTAGTCGCACACCCAAGGACAGGCTCTACGGAAGGGTCGTAAGGGAGGTTGCTGAGCTCGCGAGCCGTGAAGTCCCTAATAAACTGCCTTCGGCCAAGGGAGAGAATGACTCAGTCTTCTTCTTGCAAACAGACCCGGGTGGTGCTCTCGCCCTTTGGGTTGGGGCGGGCAACGGCAACAATTATCTCGATGCGATTCGCCATTCGAAGAATGTGACCGATGCCCCATCGGACCTGCATGTGAACGGCTTTGCGATTCCGTTTCGTGTAGCGTCGGCTCGCATCGTAGATGGCAGCCGAATCTACCTTGGACTTTCTGAACGAGATGAGCTGCGAGTCCTAAAGAATCTGCGATTTCGTTTCACTCTTTTGTGGCTGTCGATCGTCTTTATCGGCTCGGCTATCGTTTTTTATACCACCTATCGGATGCTTGCCCATGTGCGGGAGATCACTGAGGCTGCGTCGAGAATCGGTGAATCCGACTTGAGCGGCCGCGTGCCGGTGACCAAACGCAATGACGAGATCTCGCAACTGGCAACCACGCTCAACAACATGCTCGGCCGTATCGAGAGCTCGATGCATCAGCTGCATACGATCACCGACTCGCTGGCGCACGATCTTCGCAGCCCCCTGACCGCGCTACGGGCGAAGCTCGAAATGGCGTTGACTGCTGGTGCGAAAGGCGAGGATGCTGAGGAGATCGTTTCGGCCATAGAAGAACTGGACCGCATTAGCGATTCCCTGAACAAGGCTCTTGACGTTGCCGAAGCCAGAGCGGACGCCCTGAGACTCGATCGCGTCGCGATCGATCTGGACAAATTGATCAGAGCGATGGTCGATCTCTACGAACCGTCGATGTCTGAAAGAGGACTGCGAGTCCAATTACGCAGTACAGGCCCAGTTGAAGTGTCTGCAGACGCAGGGCTCCTCCACCGGATGGTCGCCAACCTCTTTGATAATGAGTTGAAACATTTGCCTCCCTCCTCCACCATCACCATCTCTTTGCTCCCAGCTGAGGACACAGCCCACCTTACATTGGAAGACGACGGCCCCGGCTTTGCCGAGCAGGTTCTGGAGCATATCTTTGAGAGCCGCGTAAAGGGGCTGCGATCTAATGGCCACGGACTCGGCCTTGCATTTGTCAGTGCGGTTGTTCGCGCCCATGGCGGCTCCATCGAGGCTTCGAACCGAATGGAAGGCGGTGCCCGGCTGGTGATCGCGCTCCCCCTCTTCTCGATCGCTCGCAATGAAGGTTCCCGCTCGATAGCTCTTGCGTCCCACTGAGCCTCGCGAAATGCCCTCCATCGTTTCTGAATAGAAATTTTTAATGCAACGAATAAGTAGATTTTTCTAACAACTACGTTGCCTGCCCAATCCAAGAATCTATTCACCGGCATAGGCCTTAGCTGGCCGCCGCATATCGGGCAGGATGATAGTCGGAAGCGTAGAAGTTTCAACCGTGTAACAGTCTCCATCAGCTTCTCATAGAAAATTCTGATGCGAAGAATAAGTAGATTTTCTGATAACTAAGCCACGTACTCTGCGCTGCGAAAAATATCACCAAAGCAATATTTATTTCTTGCAATTTTATCGATTGCACCATTAGTTTGAGATATGTCCCTCAGCAATCGGTGTTGTTGGTCTGCACTTAGGCCCTAAGCAGGACTTAGGCGAGCCGGTGTCAGACCTTTAGTGAAGAGTCTGGCGCCAGCCTCCACAAGGTTCTTAAAATCTTCGTCGGTATCCGTGTTTCCAATCGCGACTCACGGACGCTTAGGACGATCCGTTTCTCTTTGCAAACTCCGGAGGTCTTGTTATGCATTCTCAGGGTAGACGTACACCTATTCTCTATTCGCTCCTTCTCGTTCTTTCCCTCTCTCTGACGTCAGCACACGGACAAACTTTCCGCGGTGGGATCAGCGGAGTAGTAACCGATCCGTCAGGTGCGGCGATCCCCAATGCCGCTGTCGTGGCGACGGAGGCGGGCACCGACACCAAGCACGAGACAGTCTCGTCGAGCGCTGGTGAATTTGCGTTTCAGGAGATCCCCATCGGCGCCTACACCGTGACCGCCGCAGCGTCGGGGTTTCAAGCAGAAAGGATCGATAAGGTTCCCGTCACCGCAGGCCACATCTACTCGCTGCCGATTAAGCTAAGCGTCGCCAAGGCCGCTGAAACGGTTGAAGTAAATGCAGCCGCCCTTACCCTCGACACCACGTCGACCACTCAGATAGCCGGAGTCGAAGGCAAGGAACTGCAGGATACGCCGCTCAACGGCCGCGACTTCACCCAACTCATCATTGTGACCCCCGGCTTTGCTAACTCGGGTGCCGGTGGCTATGGCGCGCTGAACGGTACGCGTGCAAACCAGATTAACTGGCAGATCGACGGCATTGATAACAACGATCTTTGGCACAATATCCCTGCCGTCAACCAGGGCGGCGTCTCTGGAATCGCCGGCATCATCCTTCCAATCGATGCCATAGAACAGTTCTCGGTGCAGACCCAGGCGGGCCCGGAGTCCGGCCGCAACCCGGGTGGCAGTGTCAACCTCTCCCTCAAAGCGGGAACGAATCAGTGGCACGGTACCGCCTATTATTTCAATCGCAATGAGGCCCTCGGCGCCGCCAACCCCTTTAGCATAGCGGCGGACGAACCGAAGCAGGTAGTGCGTAACTATAACTACGGTTTCTCTCTCGGCGGCCCTGCCCTGAAGGACAAGCTCTTCGGCTTCATTACCTACGAGCATCAGCGCTTCAAGATCGGTGTTCCAGCAACCGCCACCGAACCATCGGCTGCCTGGCAGTCCGCCGCCCAGGCCGCCCTCGCCAAGTTCGACGTCCCCGTCAACCCGGTTTCCACGAACATACTGAACACCTTGTATCCGTCAAGCGTCACCGGTTCGCTTCCCGGAGATGTGGGTGGCGTTCCGACTGTTAATAACTACCTCAATTCTGATCCAGAGTACGGCTATAGTTACAACGGGCTGGCCAAGATTGACTGGACTATCGACGAAAAGAACAGCCTGTCGGCCCACTGGTTTGTCGGTCAGGGAAATCAGGTAGCGCCGGTCGGATCAGAGCTTCTGTACTACTACGAAGTTGCACCGATTCATGTGCAGAACTATGCGATCGTCTACAACCACGTATTCACTCCGACCATGACGAATCAATTGCTGCTCGGTGTGAACTACTTCAACCAGGTCTTCAACGACTACAACACCGGCTTCGACATGGCCTCGTTGGGGCTTGTCACTGGCTCTACTCTTCCCGGCGCCGCTAACATCAACATTGGCAGCTTTGACCCAACCGGCGAGACCCCTCCTGAGGGCCGCAATGACATCACCGGCCACCTGACTGACGATTTCTCCTGGGTGATCGGCAAGCATCAGATCAAATTCGGCGGCGAATACCGGAATGCCCAACTGGACGAGTTTTATCATCGCCATGCTCTCGGCAGCTTCACCTTCAACGGCTCCCAAGGTCCGGACCAGGCAAACACTAACGACACTTGGGACACTGGAGACACCGGCAATGCATATACCAACTCGCTGGCCGACTTCCTGGCCGGCCGCTTCTATACCGGTTATGTTGCGCTCGGAGATCCCGACCGGCAGGTCTTCGTAAACACGTTCAGCTTTTTCGGACAGGATGCCTACCAGGTCAGCCCAAAGCTGAACATCAACTACGGGCTTCGCTGGGACTACGAAGGACCGCTGCACAACCAGTGGAAGAATCTCTCCGTCTTTCGGCCTGATCTGACCGACGCCGCAACCCCGGGCGTTGGCTACCAGGGCAACGAAATCGGCAGCCTTTACAAGCAGACCTATACCAATTTCAGCCCGCGCGTCGGTTTCTCCTACCAGGTGATGCCGCACACCGTCCTTCGCGCCGGCGTCGGCCTCTACTTTGACACCCCTAACCTCAACCCCTTCCTCGACAACCGCCCCGGCAATGGCGCCCCCAACGGCGTTGAAGGCAACCCCGGCGGCCCCGATCCGGTGGTCACCGCCACCGCAAACGCGGGTGTCATCGTGCCCAATGTAAACGTCTTTCCGAACCCTGCCGCATCGAGCAGTATCTTTGGCATCGACAACAACTTTGTTGACTCTCATAACATGAATTTCAACGTTCAGCTGGAGCAGTCGGTCAGTGATGCGATCGTCTTCCAGATAGGCTATGTCGGCAGCGAAGGACGCCATCTCCTCTCCATCCTTGACATCAATCAGGCAGCGCCCTCTGCCGATCCCAGCGCTCCAATCCAGTCGACCCGTCCCTACTATTCGCTCTATCCGAACTACACTTACATCAACGAAATCCGAAGCATCGGAGATTCCAACTACAGCTCGCTGCAGGCGACCGCCCGTGTCTCCAACTGGCATAACCTCAGCGCCCAGGCCGCGTATACCTGGTCGCATAGCAACGATGACGTCACCGCCTACCGCGGCGCGCTCCCTCAGGACAGTGCCAACTTTAAGGGTGATTACGGTGCAAGCGACTTTGACCAGCGCAACATATTCACTGGCGCCGCCACCTACAACATCCCCGGCGGGGAGAAGTGGAAGCCGCTCACCAACGGATGGCAGCTCAACACGCTGGCTACCTTCCACGGTGGCATCCCGATCACCGTGCTGAGCCCTTCCGATACTTCAGGGACCGGCGAGGGTACACAACGTGCCGAGCTCACCGGAATCAATCCATATTCCGGGGCTCGTAAAGAAAAGGCAGGCGCGAACTGGCTAAATCCCGACGCCTTCACCAGCCCAACTCCCGGCACCTTCGGTAACTCCCGCCGCAACGGCTTCTATGGGCCAGGCTACTCGGATGTCGACTTTTCGGTCTTCAAAAACACTCCGATCACCGAAAGGGTGAGCACTCAGTTCCGGGTGGAAATGTTCAATGTCTTCAACCGCTACAACTACGGTTCACCTGGCGGCCTGAATCCCAACACCACCGGCGCGACTTCCCTGGCGCTGACCACGACAATCGGCAACTGGAACGGCGCGCCAGGTATCGGCGCCGGCGAACCCTTTAACACTCAACTTGGCCTGAAGATAATCTTCTAGTTCCTTCATCCTTCAGCCTCTGGACTTCGGCACTTACTCGATCGAGTAAGTGCCGTGTCGTTTGACGATGTGGCTGCGGGGCCTTTCTCACACCGGAGACGCCGCCATCGTAATAGTGTTTTAAGATGAAGCGGCACGCTCCGTTCTTCCCAATAGGAGATGAACTTTCAATGGCAATATCAAGGCGCGACTTTTTGATGCGCGTAGGACAAGTAGGCGGCTATGGCGCCTCCTTCACCTTAATGCAAACCCTCGGTCTGCTTCCCGCGATGGGCATCACCCATGAGACCGCAACGCTGCGCAAGGTCCCCGGCAACGGCACCACCATCGTCATTCTCGGCGGCGGCATCGCCGGTCTCGTCTCCGCCTACGAGTTGGGCAAACTTGGCTATCGATGTACTCTGCTCGAGGCCCGCGAGACTCGCGTCGGCGGACGTAACTGGACCGTCCGCAACGGCACCAAGGTCGAATTCACCGACGGCTTCACCCAGACCTGCACTTTCGAGGAAGGCAACTACCAGAACGTCGGTCCCGCCCGCCTTCCTTCCATCCACACCACCATGCTCGGTTATTGCAAAGAGCTCGGCGTGCCGTTGGAGGTTGAAATCAACACCTCCCGTTGCGCGCTCATGCAGGCCGATCACTTGAACGACGGCAAGGCAGTCCAGGAACGTCAGGCCGTCAACGATACCCGCGGCCACGTCTCCGCTCTGCTGGCGAAAGCCGTCAACCAGGGGGCGCTCGACCAGGACATCACCAAGGAAGACAAGGAGAAGATGCTCGAGTTCCTCCGCCAATACGGTGACCTCACTCCTGAGTATCTCTTCAAAGGAACGGAGCGCTCCGGCTTCACCATCCCTCCCGGCGCCGGCAAGGAAGGACCAACCCCCATCGATCCGTTACCCATGCACGCTCTGCTCGACGCCGACCTCTGGCAGGGCATGATGGCCGAGGAGATGATCGATTGGCAAGCGACCATGTTCCAGCCCATCGGCGGCATGGACCAGATCCCTTTGGCCTTCGGCAAGAGACTCGGTAGCGTGGTGCGCTATGGAGCCGACGTGCGCGAAATTCACAAGACGGCAAACGGCGTCAGCATCGTCTACCTCGATCGTAAGAGCGGAAAGAGCGAGACGGTCGAGGCCGATTACTGCATCTGCGCCATGCCGCTGACAATGCTCAAAACCGTCAAGGCGGATTTCTCGCCCGACGTCGCCGAAATCATCGAGAAAGCCAAGTACGATTCCGGCTACAAGATCGCCTGGGAATCGCGCCGCTTCTGGGAGCAGGACTATAACATCTACGGTGGCCTCTCCTACCTGCACCAGACAGTCCCCGTCGTCTGGTACCCCAGCGCCAAGCTGTTCTCGCCGACCGGCATCGTTGTAAGCGGCTACGCGATCGAGAACGGCATGGCCTTTGGCGAACTGCACGGTGTGGAAGCCAAACTCGACGCCTCGCGCCAGGCAATCGAGCTGCTCCATCCCGGCCACGGAAAGGAACTGACCAAGCCGATCTATGTGAACTGGGGCAAAATTCCGTACAACCTCGGGTCATGGATCAGCGGCTTCGGGCGCCGCGGCGATTCTGTCGAACGCCTTATCGAACCCGACGGCCGCATTTACTTCGCCGGTGACCATACCAGCCATCTCGTTGGCTGGCAGGAGGGCGCCGCCCTTTCCGCCTATCGCACCATGAACCAGATTGGAACCGAAGTTGAAAAGAGGAGCACTCATGCAGCATGAAACCGCCGTCTCGCGCCTCGCCAGATTGGTCCTTAGGCCTGTTCTGGCCGTCGCCGCGCTCTCCACCGCACTGGCCACAGCTCCGGCCCTCGCACAGACCGTCCGAATCCCCTTGCCCAACAACTCTCCCTTCCCCATCTCGCAGGGCGTTTGGGTCGGCAAGACGCTCTACCTGAGCGGAATGATGTCGCCATCGATCAGCACTCCGACTCCCGGCGACACTGAAGCACAGGCGGTCGGGGCGATCAAGACCATCGAGGCCGCGCTCAAGGCGCAAAAGCTCACCCTCGGCGATGTAGTGATGATGCACGTCTACCTCGCCGGCGACCCCGCCAATGGCGGCAAGATGGATTTCAAAGGCTTCATGGCCGGTTACACCCAGTTCTTCGGGACCAAAGACCAGCCCAACAAGCCCGCGCGCAGCGCGATGCAGGTGGCCGCACTCGCCGCGCCAACATCGTTGGTCGAGATCGAAGTGATCGCCGTCAAGCCCGAATAGACGGCATATGAGCCGGACGGAGAAGCTGCGCGATACGATAGCGAGAGCATGATCTCCGTCCTTATCCTCACCCGGAATGAGCAGCTCGACCTGCCGGGCTGCCTCGCCTCCGTCGCGTGGTCTGACGACGTGCATGTCTTCGACTCCTACTCAACCGATGCAACTCCGGAAATAGCCCGCGCAGCCGGTGCGCACCTCCATCAGCGCGTCTTCGACGATTACGCAACCCATCGCAACGCCGCGCTGCAGCTACCGTTCGACCATCCCTGGGTGCTGATCCTCGACGCAGATGAGCGTCCAACTCCAGGCCTCTGTTCCGAAATGCAGGCAGCTGCCACGCAAGCTCCCGCCGAAGTCAATGGCTTTCGCCTGCGGCGACGTGATTTCCTATTTGGAAAGTGGCTAAAACACGCGCAGATATCCCCGTATTACATTCGCCTCGTCCGGCCCGAGCGCTCCCGCTACACCCGCCCCGTCAACGAAGTAATCGAGGTGGATGGCCTAATCGGCAAGCTTAAAGAACCGCTCGACCATTTTCCGTTTTCAAAAGGAATGGCGCATTGGATCGCCAAACACAATACTTATTCAACGATGGAGGCGGAGCTGATCGTGCAAGGCCAAGGCCTGTTGCAACCATCGTGGCGCTCGGCGCTTCGCGATCCGGACTTTCACACCCGCCGCCTGCACCAGAAGGCCCTGTTCTATAAGCTCCCTGCGCGCCCGCTGCTCAAGTGGCTGTACATGGTCGTCGTCCGGCGAAGTTTCCTCGATGGATGGGCGGGAATGACCTACGCGACACTACAGGCTATCTATGAATACTTTATCGTTCTTAAAGTCAACGAGCTAAAGCGCAAATCACCCGTCGAATGATGATCCTACTTCTTGGTTACTTCAAAGACATAAGATCCAGCCGGTAACTCATAGGACTGCGCCCCATCGCTGTCACTTAAGAGCTTGAGCCTCTTGCTCTGCTCCAGACTAACCCCCGCAAGCGTAAAGGATTCTCCCTGGATCGCCGACAGTGGCAGCCGCCCAGTCGCATTCGCCGGAATCGTAACCTTCCAAGTAGTCCGCGAGTTATTCATCGACCAGGACGACTTGATCGGCCCATAAGCAGATGCATAGGTGAACTCCAGACTCCCTAACCGCGAATCAAAATTCGGATGAAGATAGATAGTATGAAAGCCAGCGTCAGAAGGCATCGCGTCAACGCCAGCAGCATAGCGATAGATCCAGTCCGCCACCGCGCCATAGGCATAGTGGTTATAGGAGTTCATACTCGGGTCGCCCCGCATCTGATCGCCATTCCATCGCTCCCACATGGTCGTTGCCCCATGCCCAACCAGATAGCCCCATGATGGATACTCGGTATTCAGCAGCAATCGGTAAGCTACATCGCTATGGCCAGTATCGACTAGCACGGCAAGCAGGTAAGGCGTACCCAGAAATCCCGTCCCCAGCCTCCAGCCATTGGCCTTGATCTTCGCAACTAACTTGTCCGCCGCTGCCCGCCGCAGCGAATCCGGAACCAACCCCATCTCCAGCCCAAGCACATAACTCGTCTGCGTGTCGCCGCCGCTGGCTTTTGCATTCGGATTGTTTATCTGCCCAAACGGCGAAGGCCCTTTGTCCGCGCCGCCGATAAATCCATCCTCCTTCACAAACTCTTTCGCGAAAGCATCCTTGATCTTGTTATAAAGCCTCGAATATCTCGCCTCATCCTCCGTCTTCCCGACCGCATGCGCCATCTCTTTCATCAGGGTCACGTCATACGCCCAGTAAGCCGTAGCAACCAGGGACTCTAGAGTAGGTCCCTCAGGCGACAGCCAATCGCCAAAAGGTATCCCAGAGTTTTTCTTCCATAGATAGTCCGGATTATCAGCCTCAATGGATTCAAGATACTTCTCCATCGCATTCCAGCTCTCTTCAATGACCGTCGTGTCGCCCGACTGCAGCCACGCCGTCCACGGAACAATCACCCCGGCATCGCTCCATCCCGCGCCATAACCGGGATTTGGCCGGCTCGTTCCCGGGGCAAAGATGCCATACATCTCCGTCCCAACCTGCGTCCCCCGAATGTCCGCCGCATACTTCTTCGAGAACTGCGTCAGGTCCATGTTGTAGGAAGCCGTGCGCCAAAAGACCTGCGCGTCCGCCGTCCAGCCCAGCCGCTCGTCGCGCTGCGGGCAATCCGTTGGCACGCTGATAAAGTTCGACCGCTGCCCCCACAAAATGTTCTGCCACAGCTGGTTGATCATCGCGCTGCCAGTCTTCAGCTCCGCCGTAAACGACGCGTCGGTATGAAAGACCACAGCCTTCACCACATCCAGACCGGGATTCGCCGCCAGCCCAGTCACCTCGACATAGCGAAACCCATGGAAGGTGAACTTAGGCTCATACTCCCGGCTCCCCGTCCCTGCAAGAATGAAGTGATCGGTGGCCTTCGCTGTCCGCAGGTTCTCGGTATAGAGCGTGCCATCGGGATTCAACACCTCGGCAAAGCGCAGCTGGACATCCGTCCCCGCCGGGCCTTGCGCGCGCACGCTCGCGACCCCGGCCAGGTTCTGCCCGAAGTCGTAGATATAAGTGCCAGGCTTGGGACTGGTGACCGCCTTAGCGCTCAGCACCTTCTCAACCCGCACCGGAGGAAAGAACTGCGGTACGATGGTCGGCTCCTCCGGTGAAACCATCTCGATCGGCTTCCAGCTGGAGTCCGCAAAGCCCGCCGCATCCCATCCCGGCTGCTCGCGCCGCGCATCGTAGTTCTCGCCGTCGTAGATCTCGGCCTTTAGTATCGGCGAAACATCCGCCTTCCACGCGTCGTCGGTTACAACCCATTGCACCGAACCGTCAGCATGCTCAATCCGCAGCTGTGCCTTCAGCGCCGGCGGAGTGTCCCCATAGTTAAACCCCTGCCGATACCACATCAGCGGAGTCGTATACCAACCCGGCGCCAGATAAGCGCCAATGGCATTCGCCCCCGGCCTGACCAGCTTGGTTACGTCATAAGCCTGATAAGCAACATGCTCCCTGAAATCCATCCAACCCGGAGCAAGCACCTGGTCGCCCACTCGCTGCCCATTTATATGAACTTCGTACGCGCCCAGCGCCGTGACATACAGCCGTGCAGAAACCACCGGACTGCTCACGTCGAACTTCCGCCGTAGCAACTTCACCGGCCCCGTCGGCCACGGACTTCCCGGCGTAGTGTCGGTCATCGAGGCCGCCTGCGGTTTGTAGGGCACAGCATCCGCCCATTTTCCGTCGTCGAAACTCACCTGTTGCCATCCATCGACGGCATTCATCGTCGCCTTCCAGCCCGCCTCCACCCCGCTCTTGACTATCGCGATGGAGCCGTCGGCCATTTCCAAGTAAAGGCACGCGTTCATCGGCGTACCGTCGTGGCTTGCCGCCGCCAGTCCGCTGGGATTCGCCGAGTACAACAGCACCTCTACCGCCACCAGGTTCCTTCCTGATCGCAGATCGCCCGTCACCTCGGCCGCCGTATACGTCTGCCACGGGAACTGTTTCCACGGCGGCATCGGCATCGCCGTCACTACCTGCTTGCCATTCACCCAGGCCGCCGCTGTATCTCTCCCCGTCACATAAAGCACCGCCCGTTTCACCGGCTGCGCCAAATCAAACCCAAGCCTAAAATCATGCCGCGTCGGACTGCTCGCCTTGGAATCCTCCACCGGCGCATTCGTAATCCACTCCGCACCAGATTCCCGAATTCGCCGCTCCTCTTCTGTCTCGTAGCCGATCCACTTCCCCTGCCAGCCGCCCTCACCGTTCCGAGCCGAGGCCATCAACCCTGTCTCCCACCAGCTCGCCTCGCTCACCGGATACGGCTTGCCATCCTTGTCCCAAACCTTCACCCGCCAGTAGTAGCGCGCCGCCGCCGCCAGCGCCGGGCCCGCATAGACCACCCCCACCGAACGGTCCGACGCGACCTTGCCGCTATCCCAGACATCCGCCTTGCCCGCAACCAGAAGCGCCGGCTTGCTCGCGATCTCTATCTGATACGCCGTCTGCCGCGCGCCAAATCCCGTGTCCCGCAGCTGCCACGAAAGCCGAGGCGTCGCGTCATCCAGCCCCAGCGGCTCGATCATCGCGTCGCACGTAAGAGCGGCTGGTTTGAGAGACTGAGCAGTCGTCGCCGCCGCCAAAAGGGTCGCCGCGTTCGTCAAAGCAAGACTGGCCAGGCCTATCCGAAATCCAATGCGAGAAAGAAAGATCAAGGCCAACGCCCTCCGCCAACAGACAAAATCAATTGTTTGAGTCGCTTTGGACAATATTTCAGCGCAATGTCAATGTCAACGGAAAATGTTTTCCTATTGAACCAAACGGGGATTGTCGAGACCATTTGCGCGGGGCCTTTGAGAGGCAGTGCAATCGATTCCTTGGCTTGGAGTTGATTTCCCTTGATATCCATTCATCATTTACACCACTATTGACAGCACATCCAGGAAGGACGCCGGATGGGCATGTAGTAAATTCCGCGCCCAACCCATTCCAAAGCCCCGCGATCCGCCACGGCAGCGCCGCGACCCTCAGCTGCAATGCAGGCCTTGAAGGTGGACTTCAGAGAAGATCAAGGAGAAATGCCCATGAAGCTTCGCAAGTTACCGCTGTTTTCCCTCACGTTGCTTCTCGCACTGCCCGCCGCCCCGCAGCAGGCCCACTCGAACATCGCCGCCTCTGCATCCACAGCCGTGCCGCCGCTGATCCCATATTCCGGCGTCGTCAGCACCGTTCCTGGCGCGCAGCCCGCCGCTGCCGCAAGCATCACCTTCCTGATCTTCAAAGACGAACAAGGCGGAGAGCCGCTCTTCACCGAAACCCAATCCGTCGCCGTCGATGCCACCGGACACTACAAGGCGCAGCTCGGCGCAACGCTGGCCAATGGCATTCCAATGGATCTCTTCGCAACCGGTGAAGCGCGTTGGCTCGAGGTCCAGGTAGCGGGCGAAGCCCCACAACCCCGTGTACTGCTGGTGAGCGTACCCTACGCGCTCAAGGCCGCCGACTCCGCTACCCTCGGAGGCCTGCCGCCCTCCGCCTTCGCTCTGGCCCACCCAGCCTCTGAGGCCGCAGGCGCGCTCTCACCGGCAATTACCCCCGACACGGTCAGCAACGTCACTACCACCGGCGGACTTGCCGGCTACGTTCCCGAATTCTCCGGCGCCAGCAGCATCGTCGATTCGCCGCTCTTCGCCAGCGGCGCCAAGGTCGGCATCGGCACCGCCGCACCCCTTGAGACACTCGATGTAAGAGGCACGGCAATGTCTTCCGAGCTAATCGTAAACGGCGTCACAACTCTCGGCGGCGCGGTGGAATTGGCCCCTCTGTCCTTTAACGCAACCCCTGCAACCGGCTACAACTCCCAACTCCTCAAGTTGGTCAGCTCGGCATACAATTCAGCGAGCAAAGCGATAGTGAATCCACGTTTCGTGTGGCAGACGACCGTAACCGGAAACAATACCGCCGCGCCCTCGGCCACCCTGGACTTGCTCTCGTCCACGACCGGCGCCGTGGCCACTCCGACTGGCTTCTATTTCAACCCCAACGGAACCATCCACTTCGCCACCGGCCAGACCTTCCCCGGGAGCGCCCTCACCGGAGTGGTCAACGCCACCAGCTACGATCTTGGCGGATCGTCCTTCGCCACCGGCTCGACCTCCGGCGCGACCGCGTATCTGGGCTTCGCCGGCAACCCGGGCAGCTCTGGAAACTACGATACTGGCGTCGGCTATAAGGCGCTATCTTCCAACACCACCGGGAGCGACAACACAGCCATCGGCAACTATGCGCTTTTCTACAGCACCAGGGGAGACGCTAACACCGCAATCGGCAACTATGCGCTTTACGGCAACACCACCGGAGGCGGTAACACCGCAACCGGCAGCAATGCGCTTGTCTACAACACCACCGGACTTGGCAACACCGCACTAGGATACCTAGCCGGTCCCGATTCCGGTTCGCCCGCTCTAACCAACTCCACCGCCCTGGGCGCCAACGCCACCGTAAGCCAGAGCAACTCGCTGGTGCTGGGAGAGACTGCACCCGGTAACCCAGGTGTAAACCACGTCAACGTCGGCATCGGCACCGCGACTCCAAGATCGATTCTTGAGGCGTCCGTGAGCGCATCGGGCGCGCTTGGCCCTGCCCTGACACTCACCAACACCGCCGGAGGTCTGAATGCGTCCGCTTCCATCGATTTCAACACCTACTACCATCCCGCCGTTCCATATCACAACCCAACCTCCCGTATCGAGGCGGTCGACGATAACAACTACGGAAACGCTCTCTATTTTCAGTCCAAGACTCCCGGTAGCGACACCAATGGGCTGCAAACCAATATGGTCATTTTCTCCAGTGGTAAGGTCAGCATCGGTGGATCTCTTCCTTTAGCGCAGTTAGAAGTGGCAGGGCCTGCAGAGTCGGGAACCACTGCAATTAGTGGGATCGGAGCTTCGTTTGATATGTCGCCCGATTCGGGCACGCCCGGAAGTGGAGGCAATTTTGTAGGGGGAGAGGGAGACTACACGAACTCAGGCGGTGGCAGCGACGGTGCAGGCGGTGAGGGAATTACCGCTGTGGGTGGAAGTGGAAACTACGTTGGAGGGGATGGGGGCGATTTCACAGGTGGGATTGGGGGGATCGCCGGGGGCACAGGAATCTATGCGACGGCCGGGACAGGATCTCCTGGCGACGAGGAGGCCGCCGGGCAATTCAATGGTGATGTTTATGTAACCGGCGGGCTCTCCGCCGCGACGAAGAACTTCAAGATCGACCACCCCCTCGATCCGGCCAACAAATATCTCGTCCACGCCTCCGTCGAATCCTCGGAGATGATGAACATTTATTCCGGCAACGTCGTGACCGACGAACTAGGTCTCGCCACCATCAAGCTGCCCGACTGGTTCGAAGCCGAAAACACCGACTTCCGCTATCAACTCACGGTGATCGGACGATTCGCGCAGGCGATCGTCAAAGACAAGATCGCCAATGGCCAGTTCCGCATTATGACTAACTCCTCGCATGTGGAGGTTTCCTGGCAGATAACCGCCGTGCGCCAGGACGCCTACGCTAAGGCCCATCCGCTCGTCGTCGAGCAGCAAAAACCCGAACGCGAACGCGGCTTCTACCAGAACCCCGAGCTCTACGGCCAACCCGCCGAGAAGCAGACCGAATGGGCCCGCCGTCCACAACAAATGCAGCGCATAAAGCAGATGCAGGAACAACAGCGTCTCCACGCACAACGGCACCAAACCCCGATAATCAGCCACAACCAGCCAGCCAGCGCCGTCAACCAGCGCTTCGCAACGTCGGAAACTCCGCTCCCCAACAAAAGCAACCTCGATCCCGCGACGCCGCCCACTCGAAACTAACCGCAAAGCCGATCTACAGGTAAATAGCGACCCCATCATCTGGTCGATGGTCAACGCGATCAAAGAACAGCAACAGAAGCTTGCTCCGCGCACAAAGCGTGGCAATGCGAGCGTGGCCGCCGAGGTCCGTGCAACCCGCAAGACACTACGCCAGGTGAAAGCACCGGCCGCCGCCGGACAGCTCACGATGGTTGCATCGAAGTATATGCAAAGACCGAACCGACGACGATGGCGGGGAACCTAGCCCGGATCTACGGACAATATCCGAGTGCCCCATGTCCCGCGTTTGGGACATGGGCAGCGATGCTCGCCAGGGACCAATCGTGATCAAACATTTCCAACGCGTCTGACACGCACTCGAGGCCAAGTCCTCCTGCTGCCTGGTCCCTAGTCCTAGTCCCTAGTCCCTACCCCCTAAAAGGATGTCAATACCCTATGTAGCGGGTTTTCCATCTTAAGTCGTTTATTTTTAGAGAAATAAAAACTCCCAAAACCTGGCGTAGTGAAACCATCCCACTTGATAAAATAGAAATAGAGGCAGGACAGCGAAAAGGGGCGGCGCAAGCCGCCCTTTCTCACGCCCAAACGTCTGAGAGGAGCAGGCGAGGAGCCAAGAGCTCAAGCTAGTCCGTCTCGAATGAGCAGTTTCCAGATAAATCGAATGGAATGATAACTTTGCGCACAGTTTCTGCAATCGGCTGAAAACAAGCGACTTAAAGCGGATGGGGTGGCAGGGTACCTTCCCAAAACAAAAAGGCCCGCTCCGAAGAGCAGGCCTTTTCCAGTCTCGCTGGGTTCAATTACCGGTGACCACCGCCACCGCCGTGGAATCCACCACCACCACCGCCATGGAATCCACCGCCGCCGAAGCCGCCACCACCATGGAAGCCTCCGCCGCCGGAGCTAAAAGCGTGGGCCGTGGCTCCTGACGGAGCATGGTATCCCCCGCCAGCGTAGGCATTGCCGTGATAACCACCCGCGTAGGCATTGCCGTGGTAGCCTCCGGCGTAGCTGTTGCCACGATAGGAGTTGGCGTAGGCCGTGTGAGCGCCGTTGTAGCCGTTATACCCGCCCCGATAAGGAGTCGCTACCCCACGTCCGCCGTTGTAGCCATAGCCGTAGCCGCCGCGCCCATACCACCCGCCGTGGCCATATCCATACCAGGGACCGCGGCCATACCAGCCGTGATACCAGGGGCCGGCGCCGATGAACAGGCCACCATAGAACCAGCTCGGGCCATAATAGCCATAAGGCGCGCAGGCGTAGGGGTAATACGGATAGTATCCCCAGGAACACACTGGCGGCCCGTAGGCGTAGCCCTCATAGCCGGCCACCACCGGACCAACGCCGATGCCGACCGCAACCTGGGAGTGCGCAAACGCCGCCGGGATGAACGCGAGAAGACTGAGCAGTAAAAGTGAACGAAGAACACGCATTGGGTTACCTCCTCGCCACTTCCTCAGTTGCCGGCTCTTTGGCAATGCTTCCGAGAGTGACGCGACTTCGGAGTGGTTCAGCACTCATACGAAGTCTACCTTTATAAACATAAGATGCGACAGAAAGTTGCGCGCCGCAATTCCAGCATCAACCCGCTGTACAACGCTGCAATCGCATCTCTCCGCTTCCGACTGCTAAAGTAGCTGGAGTGAATCGGCAGCCATGTTTGTAAAGTCGCAACGAGTTCATTTTATAGGAATTGGCGGCATCGGAATGAGCGGAATCGCGGAGATTCTGCTCAATCTAGGCTACGCCGTCTCCGGCTCGGATCTGCGTCGCACCGCAACGACGGATCGCCTCTGCGGACTAGGCGCAACCATCTTCGAGGGCCACGCAGCCGGAAACGTCGTCGGCTCGGGCGTTGTCGTGGCCAGCTCGGCGGTCAACGAGCGAAATCCCGAGATCATCGAGGCTCGGACGCGGAAGGTCCCCGTCATCCAACGCGCGGAGATGCTCGCCGAGCTGATGCGCCTGAAGTACGGCATCGCAGTCGCGGGGATGCACGGAAAAACCACCACAACCTCAATGATTGCAACAGTCTTAGCTGCAGGTGGACTCGACCCAACCGTAGTCGTCGGCGGCCGCGTCGATGCGCTCGGCTCCAATGCGCGGCTCGGCAAGTCGCAATATCTGGTCGCCGAGGCCGACGAGAGCGACCGCTCGTTTCTTAAGCTGTCTCCAATCCTTGCGGTGGTCACCAACCTCGACCGCGAACACATGGATTGCTACCGTGACATGGCCGACGTCGAGCAAGCCTTCGTCGAGTTCATGGACAAGGTTCCGTTCTACGGTGCGACCACCGCTTGCCTGGATAACCCACTGCTGGCGGAAGTGCTGCCGCGGGTCCGACGCCGCATCTTCACCTACGGCGCAGACTCGCAAGCCGATTTCGTCCTGCGGATTCTGCCCACCGCCAACGCGGAGAGAGATGGCGGCGCGCCGGTCCGCTCGCGCTTCGAGGTAGCCTTCGGCTCGCAGGTTCTGGGACCATTCGAGTTGCTGGTGCCCGGAAGGCACAACGTGCTCAACGCCACCGCGGCCGTGGCCATCGCAACGCAGTTAGAAGTCGCTCCAGAGCAGATTGCACAGGGATTGCGGGACTTCCGTGGCGTCGACCGTCGCTTCCAACTAAAAGGTTGCGTCCGCGGCGTCGCCGTAATCGACGACTATGGACATCACCCGACGGAGATCGTTGCGACTCTAAAGGCCGCGCGGGATTGCGGCCATTCGAAGCTGCATGTCATCTTTCAACCGCATCGGTACACGCGGACAAGAGATTTGCTGGCGGAGTTTGCAACCGCCTTCGATGAGGCGGACTCTGTGCAGGTGCTGGATATCTACGCTGCCAGCGAGGAGCCCATCGAAGGAGTCGGCGCGAAGGCTATGGTAGCTGCGATCGGTCGCAACGGGGTTGAATATGCGGACTCGTTCGAGCAAGCAGCCACACGCGCTGCCGACCGCGCCCAGGATGGCGACGCCGTCCTGACGCTCGGAGCCGGCAGCATATCTCAGGTTGCAGGTATGGTGATTGAGCGACTGAATTGACCAGCTAATTGGAGTGATCAGAAGGCTGATGCCGGGAAGCCAAGCTACTCCCGCCTCTTTACGGCCCGGTGCGGTTCCGAGTTGCAGACGCTGCTAGCACTTCCGCGGAACGGTCCTCCGGCTCTTCTGAAGATGTTCGGTCGCGCTCCGCTTTCAGATAGTTGATCCAGACGATCAGCAGAGACACTCCGAACCCCAGCATCCCCACCTGCAATAAATTCTCCGCCAGCGTGTGCATAGCCAGACATCTTCCCGTGACTTTCCTCACAGTTTATTTGCTTTCCGTAACGATAGTGAGCGGACGGGCGGATTCGTTACACGCGGAAAATTCCTCAGTTCTGCAACCCTTCTGGAGGCGACTCGGCAGACAACTTGCCACTCGCAGCGGTGTTGTTACCACATAGCGGCCGCCGCTACGGCATACATCCGGTAGCTTCGATGGAGCATCCATCTCAAGGCACTTCTCAACGCGGAATGCTTCTGCATCCTGCAAGTGCCCAAACGATCGAGATCGGACCCCGCAGTCGATATCAGTCAGGTATTTTTGGCGTGCTCGAAGGCAATAGGACCTGGAGAAGAACGTTATGAAGTGGATACAACGAAATGCAGTTTTGCCGGTTTTTGCGCTCGCCCTTGCTTTAGGCGTCGCTGGCTGCAACAAGACCCCAGATCAGAACGCATCGCAAGACCAGGGTGGTCAAGACCAGGGCGATCCCGCAAATGCCAACCTGGCTCCGGTGAGTGATGCGGGCGGCGACTCCACGGGAGCCCCGCAGGGAAGCTCCGGCAGCGAACCCAGCGCGCAGCAACAGCCCGCGTCAGCCCAGACCCAGGCGTCACCCTCCCAGCCTTCCTCCGCCACGAACAGCGACCAGTCCGCCGATGACGACTATAGTGAGGCCTCATACAATCCTGAGCCGGAACAGTATGCTCCGCAACCGCCTCCTCCGCTGCCCGAATATGAGCAACCCGCCATTCCAGGACCAGGCTACATCTGGACGCCCGGGTATTGGTGCTGGGGACCTCCGGGATACTACTGGGTGCCGGGAGTTTGGGTAGCGCCGCCTTACTATGGGGCCTTGTGGACGCCCCCGTATTGGGGATTCTTTGGCGGCAGATACGGCTTCTACCACGGCTACTGGGGCCGCTACATCGGCTTCTACGGTGGCGTGAACTATGGCTACGGCTACAACGGCAGGGGCTACCAGGGCGGCTACTGGCACGGCAACGATTTCTACTACAACCGCACGGTCAGCAACATCAGCAACGTTCACATCACCAACGTCTACAACCGGACGATCGTTAACAACATCACGGTCAACAACTACAACCGCGCGAGCTATAACGGTGGACCGAACGGAGTTCAGCTTCGCCCGATCCCCGCTGAGGTAGCGGCGTATCGCGCACCTCACGCGCCGCCGATGAGCGGGCAGCTGCAGCTGCAGCGGGAAGCGGCGGCGAACCGCGCACAATTCGCCTCGGTCAATCACGACAGACCGGAGACCTTCGCGGCTCCAAGACCAGTGGCGGCAGACCATGGAATCGCCCCCGCCCCAGTCATGCGCCCGGTGATCAATTACCGCCCGCGCCCGGCTAACACCATGGAAGCAAGGCCTGCGAACACGATGGAGCCGAGGCCCAGCAATGCGATGGAACCCCGGCCGAACACTCCGGAACACAGACCTGAAAACACCATGCAGCTAAGGCCCGAAACCAAGCCTGCGCCATCGCGACCGGAAGAGCAGCCCCGGCCGCAAGAGCCAAGACCACAACCCAGACCGGCACCTGAGCAGCGGCCAGCGCCGGAACCGCGCCCCGAACCGCGACCGGAGACAAGACCGGCTCCAGAGCCGCGCCCCACTCCGGAGCCGCGTCCTGCTCCACACCCTCAGGAACACCCAGAATCTCATCCTGAGCCGCATCCAAACGACCATCCCGGACGGCGATAGAGCAGAAGTACGGTTACTGTAATGCGAATCACCCCACTCAGCAGGCTTTTTCCCCCAGGAAAAAGCCTACTGGGACGATCTCCGGCAGATGGACACCAACTGTACGTCTGCTCTAGTCACCGGGCCTCTCCAACGGGCGCGACCGTCGGGCCGCGCCTTTGTCTACTTAGGAGGAATCAAGAGACGATCAGGACATCCAGAAAACGGGGCCCATGCACCCCCTTAATGCGGGTCATCTCGATATCGGCGGTAGCCGATGGTCCAGAGATGAACGTGGTTGGCAAGGTCGCGGTTGCGGCGAGACGGTCGAAGGCCTCGGAAACGGTCTCGACAATCTGCTCTGAGAAGACTACGCAGAGATGATAATCGGGGATCAACGATAGCTTGCGTGGCCCTTGCGCCGGGGCGTTTTGGAGGACGATGGTGCCGGTCAGCGCGATGGCCACTGTGCATCCGGAAACCAAGCCGTCGAATTGATCTAGCTCGACATTGGAAAGCGAGTCGGCTTCGGTCACTGAAATCGAGGAAGCAAACCAGTCCGCGGGAGCCCCAGCCGGGACAGCGATTCGCTTGGCGCCACGCTTGCCGATTGCCGTGGCAACAGCCTCAACCAAAGTCGACTCGGAGACGCGATGCACACGAGCGTCGTACTCGGCGAGTCGCTCTGTAAACAAATCCAGCCGTCGTTCCCCGTTCAGGGAGCCGGAGCGCACGTAGGCACGGCTGATCTCCCCATACTCCTCGGCCGCCAGTCTCGGATTGGTTCTGACATGAGGGTCGCGAATTCGAGACAAGATCGTCTGGCGTGACGTGGAGGTGTCGATCATACTGCGCTCCCACCGCTATCCGGTCTTGATTTTTCTCGCTCGTGCCACCACTCTCGGAACGACTGCTTAGGTAACGGCGCCAGATCGCGGGTCTGGGTCCACCCGCTAAACATCAACGGAAGATACTCGATATAGCCGCTCTTAGCGACGAACGGAAGCTGTCCGAGGCGACCGAGACGCTGCGCCAATTCCAGCCGATTGCCATTTACGAAGGCAGCAGAAGCGGCCCGCATGCCAATGTTCCAGAGATCGAATTTTCCGGCGACGGTCGCCTGGTCGCGCTCGACTACTTTGCTACGCAAATGAATTAGGACTTCGGGAATATTGATCTTAACCGGACAGACCTCATAGCAAGCTCCGCACAGCGATGAGGCATAGGGAAGCGAGTCGCCGTCCCCGAGGCTGCCATCTTTCGACTGGTGCAACTGAGGAGTGAGAATCGCCCCAATCGGTCCGGAATAGACCGAGGCGTAGGCGTGGCCGCCGGTCTGGCGGTAGACCGGGCAGGTATTCAGGCACGCGGCGCAACGAATGCATTTGAGCGTCTGCTTCGCTTCGGCGTCGTGCAGGATGGCGCTGCGTCCATTGTCGAGGAGGATTACGTGAAACTCCTGCGGCCCATCGCCGGCATGGACGCCGGTCCAGATCGAGTTGTATGGGTTCATTCGCTCGGCGGTTGCCGAGCGCGGCAGCGTTTGAAAGAACACCTCGAGGTCCTGGAAACGTGGAATCACCTTCTCGATTCCTGCAACGGAGATCAGGACTTCGGGCAGTGTGAGGCACATGCGGCCGTTGCCCTCAGACTCGACAATGCACACGCTTCCGGTATCGGCGAGGAGGAAATTGGCGCCGCTGACGGCGACTTTGACCCGCAGGAACTTCTCGCGCAGATAGCGACGCGCGGCGGCGGTGAGATCTTCCGGCGTGTCACCGAGTTCTTTGAGCTTCATTTCACGGAGGAAGATTTCCCTGACCTGCTGCCTGTTCTTATGCAAAGCGGGCGCGATGATGTGCGAAGGCTTGTCGTGGCCAAGCTGGATGATGAGTTCCGCGAGGTCGGTCTCGACGGGATGGATGCCGGCGGCCTCAAGTGCGTGGTTAAGCTCTATCTCCTCGGTGGTCATCGACTTGATCTTGATGAGTTCTTTGACATCATGCCGCTGCACGATCTCAATCGCGATGCGGTTGGCGTCGGCGGCATCGGCCGCCCAGTGAACGTGACCTCCGGCGGCGGTGCAGGCAGCTTCGAACTGAAGCAGATACTCGTCGAGATGATCGAGCGTGTGCTGACGGATCGCGCTGCCGGTGTCACGAAGTTGCTGCCAATCGGGCATCTCGGCGACGACCTTGGCCCGCTTTGCGCTCACCACATTGGTGGCATGGCGAACATTCTTGCGAAGCTGCGAGTCCTGGAGCATCTCGTGCGCGGCAGAGGGGAAGTTGCCATCCGGCCACTCAACTGCGGGGCTTGCGATCGTGACCAATTCAGCTTGGGTTGGGGTCATCGCCCGACTCCGGCGCTCCCGGAATCGGAGGCGAGTATCTCCGCGATATGAGCAGTACGAACATAGGTCCGCTGGCGATGGAGTGAGCCGTAGATATGCATCAGGCAGGAGTTGTCCACAGCAGTGCAGACCTCGGCGCCGGTATTGAGCACCTGGCGGGCCTTGTCCGCAAGCATGGCCGAGGAGACATCCGCGTTCTTGATTGCGAAAGTCCCGCCAAAGCCGCAGCACTGGTCAATCTCGGGAAGATCGACCAGCTGAATGCCTCGCACCTGGGCCAGTAGGCGAAGTGGAATATCACCGAGATGGAGACTGCGCAAGGAATGGCAACTGGCGTGATAGGTGACTCGATGGGGATAAGAGGCGCCGACATCGGTCACTCCGAGCTTGTTGACGAGGAGCTCGGAAAATTCATAGACGCGAGGTAGCAGGGCCTCGACGTCGGCGATAAAGGCCTGATCACCGGAAGCCAGTGCCGCATTGTGGTAATGATCGCGAATCATTGCCACGCACGAGGACGATGGAATACAAACCGCCTCGGCTTCGCGAAAGACCTCCACTAAGTGGCGAATGATAGGGATGGCCTCGCGATGGTAGCCGGTGTTCCAGTGCATCTGGCCGCAGCAGGTTTGGTCGGGTGGAAAGTCAATCGTGTGGCCGAGGCGCTCTAGCACGCGGACAACGGCTTTGCCGGTCTCGGGAAAAAGTGTGTCGTTGTAGCAGGTAATGAACAGCGACACCCGCACGATGATAACCTCCCGGAATTCCTTGAGTGTACTTGGAGGGGACGCGGGGTTCAATCGCCAAACGAGAACCTACTTCCCAATAGGAATATAGCATTAGCGGGAGATCAGAACCTCGCTTACTAGAAAGATCGGCTGGATGTGGGAGAAGTTTGGTACGTCGCCCTGAAGCACGGCCGCGTGCGGCGCGAGAGCAGCATTGAAGCTCTCGATCGAGTCAAACAGGAAGCGGCAAATGACTGCATAGGCTGTATCTTCGCCGGGAACAAGACCGTTGATCCCGCGCTCAACTGAGTATCCCCGGTAGCCAGGATGCACGCTGAGCAGCTTAATCGACAGCGGCACATGTTTTTCTAGGTAGTATCCGATATCGAATTGGGTGTTCTTCCGGTTCGGATTTAGAACGTTGATCTTGGTCGTACAAGCCCTCCGTGGCGCAGTACCGATCACTCTCCGAGAACCGTTCGGTGGAAGTTTACTGCGAAACTTCTACTACCGTCCCGTGTTGCAATTCTGTGGCCTTCTCTTGCAAGGCGTTTCCACCTTAAGGGAAGGCCCGCGTGACCGTCGGTCTCGTTGCGCTCCTGATAACGAGGGAGCTATTCTTTGCAGGCGCTGTATCAAGTTGGAGGCAAGTATGAGCCGTTCATCCATGCGTTACCAATTCAGGATAATTCCCTTTCTTCTCCTCGCTCTTCCGTGCCAAGCCTTCTTCGCCCAAGGCACACGCCGTGTCGTCTCATCTCCGATTCCAACTTTTGCGCAAAAAAGTCCAGACGTCAGCGTAAGCGCCAATAACGAGAGCGTACCTGTGGAACATTTCAGAGACTCAAACGTGGCCCGCCTTTCGACAGACGATACCGTGACCCTCAAAATCACCACAAGCGCACCGATTACGTCCTATTCGATTCACCCCGATCATTTTCGTCTCAGGGGTAACGTGCAGGGAAATACGCTGACCGTATCGGTATCGGCCACCCAGTTTGAGCCTGAACCGACTTACCTGATTTTCAAAATCAACGACATGGACAATCTTATCGTTCTCATTGATCCACTAGAGAAAAATGCGCCGACACCCACAACTCCTGGTGTCATCGATGTGCGGGCCGCACCCTACTCCGCCGATCCATCGGGAAGGGACCTATCGACAGCAGCAATACAGTCCGCCATCGACAGGGCTACAAAAAACGGCGGCGGGATTGTCTTCGTCCCACCTGGGCTCTATCGCATCCAAAGCCTGGTGCTCAAGGACAACGTAACCCTTTATCTGAGTGAAGGGTCGGTAATTCAGGGTTCCGCTTACACCGCGGACTTTCGTGACGACCCGACCTATACGTCAAAACAGAACTTTCCCTACCTTATCCAAGCGCAGGAGTTCAAGAATATTGCGGTAAAAGGGCGGGGCGTCCTCGATTGCGCGGGAGGCACGATCTATGGGGAAGATGGCGCGCCCCAGGCAGTCACTCCAGGCGCTTCCCTACGCCGGGGTGCGATTCGTGTCACCAACGGCAAGGGTTTTACTCTGGAAGGCGTCACGATCAGGGATTCCACGACCTGGACCGTCGTCATGGACAGAGTTGAAAACGTATCGATGATCAGGCCCAAACTTATTGGGCCGATTTGGCCGAGAAATGATGGCATCGACGTTTTTGGGCGGCACGTCCTCGTGGAGAAGGCGTTTGTTTATACGGGCGATGATAATTTTTGCGCGAAAGCGCTCAAGCCCGACTACCCCGCTTACGATGTTACTTTTAAGGATTCCGTTGGCTACGGAAATTCGGCAGGCGTCAAGGTTGGCATGCAGAGCGAGTCTCCGCAATCTGATATTCACTTCGAAGACATCGACATTGTTCATACCGGCCGTGGATTGGTCGTAGAGAGAAAGAGCGAAGGCCACAACGGGAGAAAGGGCGATGTCCATAACGCCAGCTCAATTCAGAATGTCTACTTTACGGACATTCGTGTCGAAAAAATCGAGGGTACCGGCGGCATGTCAAGGGACCCCATTCACATCAATAGCGAAGGCCCCGGTTCCATCAGCAATGTCTATTTCAAACGTGTCGCGTTAGGCAATTTCGGCCCTCACCCTTCGGTCATCAGCGGCTTCGATTCGGCAGATTCGGTTTCCAACATTTTCTTTGAAGACCTGACGATTGGGGGCAAGCCAATCGACAACGTAGGTGTTGGAGATTTCAAAATCAAGGATGCGGCAAATATTAAGTTCACTCTCTCGCAGAATAGATAGTTGGCCGGAGCGAGGGCCCATTTGACATGCTCCTGTGTTCCGCACAGCGGTGCGGAACATCCGCGATCTGCCGTCGAGAGGGAATGGGGGCCAATACTTGTGGTGCCCAAGAGCCCCCTATCTTGCGCTCGCTGGCCATTCTCGTCGCACCTCCGTACATCGCCTTGTGTCTGAATAGCGCTGAGGCAGACGCGCTGAAAGGGTAACGGGCGCTTCGCTCATGCGCTCGATCCGAGCCGATGAGAAGAGTTGTCCGACCTGAGGACAACTGGCCTCAAGTAATTTGGGCACCAATGTGATTGCGACCCGCAAGGCTGCATAGACAAGAGCTAGGGGACGACGTTGCGTATGTAGTTGACAACCTTGTACTAAATGCATTTACTTTGAACGATGGGGCAATTGCTCTTACCGCATCTGCATTCCCGCTGCGTGACGCGCTGGCCGTTTGCACGGCTGGGCACCCGGGACGCATGTAGACTCGATTTGTCCGGGATAACGTTTACCGAGCCAGCTTAGAGGGGATCGATGCAGCTGCGTGAATTGAGAGAGCAAGTCCTTGACGCCAATCTGGAACTGGTTAGGAAGGGACTGGTCTTGTACACCTTTGGCAACGCCAGCGGCATCGACCGCGAGCGGAAGCTGGTGGTGATCAAGCCCAGCGGAGTGGACTATGAACGCCTCACCGCAGGAGACCTGGTGGTCGTCGACCTGAATGGAAGGGTTGTGGAGGGCACGCTGAATCCATCGTCGGACGTGAAGACGCACCTGCTGCTCTATCGCGAATTCCCAGCCATCGGTGGCGTCGTGCATACCCATTCTGAGTTCGCGACGAGCTGGGCGCAGGCGGGCAAGGCGATTCCCTGCTATGGCACGACCCATGCGGACTATTTTCATGGCGAGGTCCCAGTCACGCGGCCGCTGACCGACGAAGAGATCGAGGCTGACTACGAGTTCAATACTGGCGTCGTGATCGCCACCCGATTCAAGGAGCTTGATCCGCTGGCGGTACCCGGAGTTCTGGTCGCGAACCATGCGCCATTCGCCTGGGGAAAGACAGCGGCCGCGGCAGCCTATAACGCGGTGGTTCTGGAGTACGTGGCGAAGCTGGCATTTCGGACTGTCCTGATTGAAGGCGAAGCTGCTACAGTTTCGTCCAGACTGCTGCGTAAGCATTACGAACGGAAGCATGGCCCAAAGGCGACTTATGGCCAGAAGCGAGACGAGTAACTTCGCCGCAGCGATGCAGTCGAAGAATGAGACGTAGCGCCAGGAGCGATGACGATGGAAAAGAAGTCAGCCGGCAAGGACGGACGGTGTAGCGAATGAGCGTGGGATTGTTCGGACCCTCAACCGGGAGCGCCATGGCTTCATCTCTGGCGGTCTTCCTGCAAGGCCGGCATCAACTGGCCAAGCTGTCGTTGCTCGACGTCATTGTCATTGCGATCTACTTCGCGATGGTCATCTGGATCGGCTTCTACCTGAAGCAAAAGGCCAACACCAGCGAAGAGTTTTTCATGGCCGGGCGCGAAATGACGGCCTGGATCGCAGGCCTGAGCTTCGTCTCCGCCAATCTCGGGTCGCTCGAACTGATGGGCTGGGCGGGGTCAGCGTATCAATATGGTATCCTCGCCGCCCACTGGTACTGGATCGGCGCGATCCCGGCGATGCTCTTTCTCGGCCTGGTAATGATGCCGTTCTACTACGTTTCGAAGACGCATTCGGTGCCTGGCTATTTGAAGCTTAGATTCGGCGAGTCGAGCCGGATACTGGCCGCCATCTCGTTCGGCTTCATGACCATTCTGATGAGCGGCGTAAACATGTTCGCCATGGCGGTCGTGATGAAGGTGGTGCTGGGGTGGAACCTTACCTTCAGCATCTTGATGTCGTCGCTCGCGGTCGCAGTTTACGTGACGCTGGGCGGCCTGCGCTCGGCTATTTTCAACGAAGTGCTGCAGTTCATGCTGATCTGGGGCGGTGCACTGCTGGTGCCGATTTTGGGTCTGATCGAAGCCGGCGGCTGGACCAACCTTAAAGCGCAAATCCTGACCAATTATCAAGGCATCGATTACACCCATATGTGGCGCGGACTTGGACATTTCTCCTCGAACCCGATGGGCGTCCACTGGACGGGGATCGTCTTCGGCCTGGGCTTCGTGATTTCATTCGGCTACTGGACGACCGACTTCCTGGTGGTTCAGCGGGTACTCGCCGCTGACAGCCTGCGCTCGGCGCAGATGGCGCCGATCATCGGCTCGTTCTTCAAAATGGCGGTTCCGTTTATCGTGATTCTGCCGGGTTTGCTGGCACTGGTTGTCCTGCGTAATCCCGATGGCTCGCTGATGCATCTGGTCGGCGAGAATGCGGTGAGCGCGGCGAATCCGCACAGTTATAACGAAGTGCTGCCACTGATGCTGGTGCGTTACTGCGGGCCTGGTCTGCTTGGACTGGGCATTACCGCGCTAATCGCTGGATTCATGTCGGGAATGGCGGGCAACGTCAGCGCCTTCTCCGCGGTGTGGACCTATGACATCTATCAGCCGCTTATCAATAAGACAGCAAGCGACAAGCATTATGTCGCGATCGGGCGTTGGGCGACGATTCTGGGCATCGTAGTGAGCATCGGAACCGCCTATCTGGTGATGCATGCGCAGGGCATCATGGACTATGTGCAGGCCCTGTTCACTTTTTTTATAGCGCCATTGCTCGGGACGATTCTGCTGGGCATGTTCTGGAAGCGGGCCACGGGCGCGGGCGCGTTCTGGGGACTCCTGGCGGGCACCGTGACCTCAATATCGCTCTTCGTCTGGGTCAAACTGGATCACGCGGCGCTTTCGATTGTGGCCTTTTCGCCGGATGCGAAGGACATGGCGGAAAACCTCTATCGAGCGCTGTGGTCATGGATAGTCTGTGTGGTCATTACCGTCTTGGTGAGTTATTTCGGCAAAGCCCGGCCGGAAAATGAACTCAAGGGGCTGGTTTATGGCGCGACCGTGATTCCCAACGAGGGGCCGGTTCCCCTTATCAAAAACCATTGGTTCTGGGCTGCGATTGCGATCGTCGTCTTCTTTGTTCTTAACCTGATCTTCTTTTAGTGTCACGACTTTCAGAGGTGCTCCATGCATGGTTCGGGAATCTCGATCTGGTTTTTCATAGGTGTGCTGCTCGCGGTCTATGGCTTCTTGATCTGCGGTTACGGCATCTATGAGGTCGTCAGCGGTACCCACGCCCAGGTTGCGCTCTGGCAACTGCACGCGCCGGTTTGGTGGGGCGGAGTGATGCTGGCGCTCGGCGCTTTTTACTGTTTGCGGTTCAGGCCCAGCGAGGGATAGCTGGCAAGACTTAGAGGAGACAGAATGGCAGCCCCGAAATCAGTGACCTTTGGAGTAATCGTTGGCAATCGCGGTTTCTTCCCTTCTCACTTGGCCAAGACTGGACGGGAAGAGATGATCGCGGCGATCGAAAAGGCCGGCCACAAAGCCGTGGTACTTGGCGCGGAAGAGAGCACACACGGCGCGGTCGAGACTTACGACGAAGCGCTGCGCTGCGCCGAACTCTTCAAGCGGCATCGTGAAGAGATCGATGGAATCATTGTGACGCTGCCCAACTTTGGCGAAGAGCGTGGCATCGCCGATACGCTGCGGTTGGCGGGGCTGGATGTTCCGGTGTTGATCCAGGCGACTCCCGACCGCACCGCCAACATGACGATTGCCTTTCGCCGCGACAGTTTTTGCGGCAAGATGTCGCTGTCGAACAACCTGATGCAGTACAAAATTCCGTATTCGCTGACGACGCTGCATACCGTCGATCCCGCCTCGGAGAGATTCCAGGCCGACCTGGCCTGGTTCGCGGCCGTCGCCCGCATTGTCAAGGGATTGAAGAACCTTCGCATCGGCGCAATCGGCGCTCGGCCGGCGGCTTTCAACACCGTCCGCTACAGCGAACGCATCTACGAGTCGCACGGCATCACCGTCGATCCGATCGATCTGTCGGAAATCCTCGGGCGCATCAACCGGATGAGCGATAACGACGACGCTGCCCAGGCGAAACTCGCGGCCATCAAAAAGTATGTAAGTACCGGCAGCGTGCCCGAGGCCGCGCTGCTCAAGATGTCCAAGCTGGGCGCGGTCATCGATACCTGGATGAAGCAGAACCACATCACGATCAGCGCAATCCAATGCTGGACTTCGCTCGAAGAGTACTTCGGCGTCGTGCCCTGCACCATCATGAGCATGATGAGCGAAGACCTCATTCCCAGCGCCTGCGAAGTGGACGTTCCCGGCACACTGAGCATGCACATGCTGGCCCAGGCTTCGGGAACCCCGAGCGCACTGCTCGACTGGAACAACAACTACGGAGACGACCCCGATAAGGCGGTCTGCTTCCATTGCAGCAACCTGCCCAAGCATTTCTTCAAAGACGTCACGATGGACTACCAGGCAATCATCGCCGGCACGGTCGGTATCGAGAACACCTTTGGCACCTGCGTCGGCCGGGTGAAGTCCGGAGCGATGAGTTATGCCCGTTACTCCACCGATGACCGCCGTGGCGTCGTTCGCGGATACACCGGCCATGGCCACTTCACCGACGATCCGCTAGAGACCTTCGGCGGCGCGGGCGTGGTCGAGATCCCCAAGCTGCAATCGCTGCTGAAGTACATCTGCCGCGAAGGCTTTGAGCATCACGTGGCCGCGAACTTCTCCCACGTCGCTCCCGCCATTCACGAAGCGGCCGTGCGTTATCTCGGCTTCGAGAGCCACTATCATCCGAAGCTAGAGGACTGATCGCATGTCAAGCATGGTGAAGCAAGGAATCGCCTCTGTGGAAGCACTGGGAGCCGAGGCGGAAGAAAAGCGGGCGCGGCTGGACCACCTCTTCGACGATCATGACATTTCGGCGGTGCTGCTTCGCCGAAGCGAGAACATCGCCTGGGCGACATGTGGTCAGGTGGATGCCCGCGTACTGATCCCTTCAGAAACCTGGGTGACCTCCGTCTTGCTGGCCCGAGATGGGCGTAAGTACTATTTCGCCCCGAAAAACGAGGCGCCCAGACTGGCCGCAGAAGAGTTCGTGGGACTTGGCTACGAGCCGGTGCTCTATCCGTGGTATGAGAACGATTGTGTGACCGCAGCCCGCAAGGTTGCGGGATCGTCGGAGATCGGCTCAGATATTCCCGATGCCGGCATGGTTCCCATCAGGATGGGGCCGCTTCGCGCCAGCCTGACCCCGGCGGAATTGGACCGCTACCGCTGGCTGGGTGGCAAGACCGCCGCGCTCACCTCGGCGGTTTTGCAGGAACTCGAACCGGGCGTAACCGAGTATGAAATGGAGGCCCTAGTCGCCGACGGCCTGCTTTGCGACGGGATTCTTCCTTCTGTCCTGCTGATGGCGGTCGACGACCGCATATTCACCTACAAACACGCAGTCGCCCGCGGGCAGGCGTTGAAGCGCTACGGGATGCTAAACCTCTGCTCGCGTAAATGGGGACTGGCAATCTCGATCACCCGCTTCGTCCACTTTGGCGAACTGCCCGTCGACCTCGCCGCCCACTTCGCATCTTCGGCGCGAGTGAATGCCGCGTTGATGGACGCCAGTCGGGTGGGAACAACTTCTGCGGAGTTATTCCGGGCCGCGCAGAGCGCCTACGCCACCGAAGGTTTCCCCGGCGAGGAGGAGTTCCATCATCAGGGCGGCCCGACGGGGTACGGCGAACGTGAGTGGCTTGCTACTCCTTCCGGCAAAGAAGCTGTCGTCAACAATCAGGCCTTCGCATGGAACCCCAGCATTCGCGGGGGCAAGGTAGAAGATACCGTGGTCTTGCGTGATGGCAAGATCGAGTCCCTTACTGACACTCCCGATTTGCCACTGGTCGAGACGGAGCTGAATGGCTCAATTTACCGTTCAGCGGGCGTGCTGGTACGGGGGTGATCGTCGCTCGGCGCCTTCACCCGATCCGAGCTTTCATCACCGCGACATCCTCACTGCCGCTCTGAAATAATGGAGGGCAATGGAGTTCATCGACCTCAAAAGCCAGTACCGGGAAGTCAAAGCATCCGTCGATCGCCGCATTCAAGCGGTCCTCGATCACGGGCAGTACATTATGGGACCCGAGATCCACCTGCTCGAAGAAGAGCTCGCCGCGCGGACGGGCGCAAAGCATTGCATCGCCTGCTCCAGCGGAACCGACGCGCTATTGCTGGCAATGATGGCGCTGGGCATCGGTCCGGGCGACGAGATCGTGACCAGCCCATTCAGCTTCTTTGCCACCGCTGAGATCATTGCGCTACTCGGCGCGAAGCCGGTGTTCGTTGATATCGATCCAGTGACGTACAACCTGGATCCTTCCTTGCTGCGGGCTGCGATCACTTCGCGCACCAAGGCTATCCTGCCGGTCTCACTGTATGGCCAATGCGCGGACATGGATGCCATCGCTGAAGTCGCCGGCGAGATTCCGGTGATCGAAGACGCGGCGCAGAGCTTCGGCGCCACTTGCAAGGGCCGCCAGTCGTGCAACCTGTCGCTGATCGGGTGCGCGAGTTTCTTTCCGTCCAAGCCGCTCGGCTGTTATGGCGATGGCGGCGCGGTATTTACCAGCGACGACCATCTTGCCGAGAAGATGCGCATGGTCCGCAACCACGGCCAGGACCGCCGTTATCATCATCCAGTAATCGGCGTGAACGGGCGCATGGACACGATTCAGGCAGCCGTGCTGCTTGCGAAACTCGAGGTCTTTGACCAGGAAGTCCAGCGCCGCGCCGAGGTGGGGACGCGTTACTCTGAGCTCTTGGGGGGAGTGGTCAGGACGCCAGTAATCCGTGCAGGAAACACCAGCGTCTACGCACAGTACACCATTGAGGTCGAGAATCGGGATGCGTTCCAGGAGGAGATGAAGCGGCATGGAGTCCCAACTACTGTTCACTATCCCGAGGGACTTCATTTACAGCTGGCGTTTGCTCACCTTGGCCACCGCGAAGGCGATTTTCCCATAGCAGAAGCAGCGGCCAAACGGGTCGTGAGCCTTCCTATGCACCCTTATTTGATGGAGCGCGATCTGGTCCACATTGCCGACATCACCACACATTTCTCGGGCGGGGCGGGAGCGAGTCCGCAAAACTTGCCCAGCGGCCTAAAAAATGCGTCACAAAGACCAAAGGAAACCTGAAGCTCCGCGACGTGGCCCTTGTCTAGCTGACAATTCGCTACCGAATCGATTTATAGTTCCCCTTATGCAGGCCGTTTACAAGCGAGCAAGTGTCTTCGTCGGCTTTGTGGTATTGATTCTCGTTCTGGTCGTCAACTCCTGGTACATCAAAGGCCGGCTTGACTCCCAGGTAGCCGACCATGAGCGCCTGTCCCGCACGAAGCAGGTCATCCTGGAGCTGACCGAGACCGGGTCGTTGCTCGACGACGACGAAACGGGCCAGAGGGGATTTCTTTATATCGGAAAACAGGCTTATCTCGCTCCTTACAACCTGGCGACAAAGCAGATCGACCGGCATCTGCGGACGCTCGCTCAATTAACTGCCGACAATCCCAAACAGCAGCAGACTCTGGCCCAACTTACCCCGCTGGCGTATGCCAAGCTGGACGAGCTTCGCGAAACGATTTCGCTCTACAACGAAGGCAAAACGCACGAAGCTGAAGACCTCGTTTTGTCGGATCGAGGCAAGGCCTTGATGGATGAAATCCGGCAGGCAATCGCGAATATGGAGCAGGAAGAGAGCGCGCTCGAAACCCGAAGAGCCGCAGCCTACTTGAACGGCGTGTGGTGGACCAGGACAAGCATCTTCCTGACCACAGCTCTCGCAGTTTTGGGTTCGGTTTTGTTGACCTACTACATCCTGCGCGAGATGGACTTGCGCGAACGTCACGCCGCCCAGATGCGAGCAGGCGAGGAGTGGTACCGGGTGACGCTCACCAGTATCGGAGATGCGGTAATCGAGGCTGACCCGCGGGGCGTTGTGACCTTTCTCAACCCGGCCGCCGAGCAACTGACCGGCTTTAATGTGTCGACGGCGAAAGGAAAGCCGATCACTGAAATCTTCCCCATCTTCAACGAGCACACCCACGAGCCAGTCGAGAACCCCGTCGAAAAAGTTATGGCGCGAGGCAAGGTAGTCGGCCTCGCCAATCACACAGTATTGCGCCACAAAGATGGAAGGCTCACTCCGATCGAAGACAGCGCCGCGCCCATTCGCGACGACCGCGAGAGGCTCATCGGAGTAGTCCTCGTATTTCGCGACGCCACCTCGGGCAGAGAGGCCCAGGAGATTATTCGGAAAGCTGAAAAGCTTGCGGCGACATCACAGCTGGCGGCCACGGTCGCCCATGAGACAATCCCTTGGAGGCAGTGGGCAAGCTAGTGTATCTTGCCAAAGCAGTGCCCAATATGCCGGACGCGGCGATCGAATATCTCGCATTCGCAGAAGAACAGCTTGAGCGCGTTTCGCACATCACCAAGCAAACGCTTGCCTTTACCGCGAATCGAAGAAGTGGGAACCGGTCGATATGGCCCAGCTCGTGGAGTCTGCTCTGAAGCTCTACTCGAACAAGCTGGGCACGAAGCACATTGCGGTCGAGAAGGAGTATGGCAGCTGCCCCAGCGTTCTCGGCTCGCCGGGCGAGTTGAAACAGGTAATCGCCAACCTGATCTCCAACGCCGCCGACGCCGTCGGCGCCGGTGGCAATGTGAGGTTGGAGGTGTCACCCGGTTCGTCTTCCGCGACAGCAGGAGTCATGTTCAAAGTAGAAGACGATGGCCCAGGAATCGCGACCGAGAATCTCGACCGAATCTTCGAGCCATTCTTCACAACCAAAGAAGACGTCGGAACCGGACTTGGTCTTTGGGTCGCGAAAGAAATCGTTGAACGCCATGGCGGCATGATTGAGGCCTCCACTGGAACGAACCACGCCCTTCCGGGCGCAGTTTTCACAGTGATCGTTCCAGCCGCGAGAAGAGGTGCGGATCTCGCCGTTTGATCGAATCCAGTCCTCAGCGCAGCGGCAGAGCAGAGGAGTGCCGCCCGCCGGCTTAGCAGCGCAAGATATTTCCCGCCACGATCCCCTTGGTAGCATTGCGCGTATCGATGACTAACTGAGATTCGCGGACGATCTTAGGGTAATCATAGCTGGTGTGATCCGTAACCACCATTACGGCATCGTATTGATCCAAACCGTTCAGAGTGGCGCACTCCATATTCAGGTCATAGTGGCGGCCGCGGCCTACCTTGGGAAAGTACGGATCGTGATACGCCACGACGGCGCCGCGGTCCCGCAGCAATTCAATGATTGTCAGCGACGGCGATTCGCGAAGATCGTCGATGTCGCGCTTGTAGGCAACGCCAAGCACCAGTACCTTCGATCCGTTGAGCGCCTTGCGCCGGTCATTGAGGGCTGCGATGGTCTGATCGATCACGTAATACGGCATCGCGATATTCACTTCGCCGGCAAGCTCGATGAAGCGGGTGCGAAAGTCAAACTGCTTCGCCTTCCAAGACAGATAAAAGGGATCGATCGGAATACAGTGACCGCCAAGCCCAGGGCCAGGATAAAAAGCCTGAAAGCCGAAGGGCTTCGTCTTGGCGGCATCGATCACCTCGAAGAGGTCGATATTCATGCGTTGGCAAAGTTGTTTGAGCTCGTTGACCAACGCTATGTTGACGCACCGGTAGATATTCTCGAGCAGCTTGGTCATCTCCGCTACTGCCGGTGACGAGACCGGGACAGTGCGTCGGAAGATCGACCCATAAAGTGCGCACGCGAGTTCCAGCGCCACGGGCCCTACGCCGCCGATTACCTTGGGGATGTCATGGCGTGAAATTGTATCGTTGCCGGGGTCTTCGCGCTCTGGGGAAAACGCAACATAGAATCCACGATCGCCCGGTTCCCGAGCCACGTGTAGCGAATTCACATTTCCCGATTCCAGCAATGGCACCAACACCTCCTCGGTGGTGCCGGGATACGTAGTGCTCTCGAGGACGATGAGTTGCCCTTCGCGCAGGTCGGGAGCGATCGACTTCGCTGTCTGCGTCACATAGCTCAGATCGGGCTCATGGTAGTCGTTGAGCGGAGTCGGGACGCAGATCAAGACCGCATCCATCGCGGCGATCTGGGAGTAATCGGCTGTAGCGCGAAAACCCAGGCGGCAGGCGCGGCCGATTTCGTCTGGCGTGATACGAACAATATAAGATCCGCCACCGTTCAGGGTCTCGACCTTGGAGGGATCGATATCGAAACCAGTAACCGGAAAACGCTCTTCGCTAAAGAGCAGCGCCAGCGGCAAACCGACATAGCCGAGGCCGATAATGCCTATGCAGGCGGTTCGGTCCTCCAGCTTTTGTTTGATTTCCGCGATCGGGCTTGGAGCATCCACAAGAACTGACATAGTCGTCTTTACAGTTTACGCTGACGTTGGCGCGTCAAAGACGCTCCGATCTCAATCGAGCCTGCAGATTGTTTGCAGGGGCGTTGAAGGCTTATGAGATACTTCAACAGGCGAGATGCGAAGGGCCGAAGAGTTCTTCTCCGCTTGCAGGTAGAATGATCATCGTCGAGGGTCTCCTCGGCGGCTTGCATTGACCAAGCCGGGATGGCGGAACTGGCAGACGCAGCGGACTCAAAATCCGGCGAAGGCAACTTCATGGGGGTTCGATTCCCCCTCCCGGCACCACACAAGGCCTTCGCTAAGCCTTTGATCCCGAATGGTTTATGAGCTTTGATCTTCATATCGCATGGCAACCATCGCGGTTCTCGAAATCGAATTTCGGGCACAATAGTGGGTACAGTGCGCATCACATTTATTTTCTATAGCTTAAGAAAATGCCGTCCTTCGCGACCTTGTTTGCTTACTCCTAATTTGCCTTAATTACGGTCGATTACGGAGTGCGCAGCGGATTATCGGGTGTCTCCGGCTGAAACACTCGTCTTGGCTCACCATTAGCACTGCCTGGATGTGTCCGGAACTCTAGTTCGACTTTTTAGAGGGAAACGAGCCATCCCTTCTGTTTCGATAACCTAATCTTGCAGAAATTCATAGCTTGACCTGAGCGTCAATCTTCGAACGACTTCGGATGTCAAGACGCGCCCCAATGTTAGTTGCTCGTTCGCGCAGCCAGATCAAACCCCAGTCTCCCGGGCGTCCACAGTCGCGCAAAATCCAGGAATCGATAGCACAGCCGTTATCTGAAATCTGACGTATGAATTCGCGATTCCTGTAAATCAGTTCCACTTCGATCAGTGGGACACTCGCACGCGCGAACGCATCAATCAGGGCTTCGCGGCCGATCCAGTAGCCTCTCCAGCCCCCCTTGTTTCTGGAGTTGGAGAATCACATTGCCACGCCTTCCTAGATTTCCCCGCTGCCGTGGCGCCTTACCCAATATTGCCTGATGAGCATTGTCGTGCCCATCCCTGCTCCTGGAAGAGTCAATTTTCCTGGTTATTCAGTTCATCAAGAGCGGCAATAAGGAAAACGCTATTGTCCGGGGGAACAGAGGGAAGTAGAATGAGCGTCGTAAGGCTGCTTCCGTCCCTTGCAGTCGTGTGCCGATACTCTCTTGTTCCATGTGCCGACGGCACCCTTTGCGAAACCCCGGCGCATTTTGCGTAGGAAAATGGGAGAATGCCCTCATGGAACCCGCCCCAGCCGCGATCACGCGTCTGCTGCACCAGTCGCAGCAAGGGAACAAGGCCGCCTTCGACGAACTGATGCCGGTTGTGTACGAGCAGCTTTACCGGTTAGCCGGGCGGCGGCTTGCGTCTGAGCGGCGAGGGCACACCTTACGCACTACGGAAATCGTTCACGAAGCTTACCTGCGACTGGTTGACTCGGACATCGCATGGAATGATCGCGCTCATTTTTATGCGATCGCCTCCCAAGTCATGCGCCGCATCCTGGTGGACTACGCCAAGGGCCGCAATCGCGAAAAGCGTGGGGGCGAATACGAGAAGGTCCCGCTCGATTCTGCATTAGATCTGGGCGCTCCTTCGAGTTCGAATCTGATCGAGGTGAACCAGGCGCTGGAGCGGCTTTCCGCAAGAGATCCCCGAAAAGGCACGATCATCGAACTGCTCGTTTTCGGCGGCCTCACCTACGAGGAGGCGGCGGCGACCCTCGGAATCTCTGCAGCCACTCTTCATCGCGAGCTAAAACTCGCCAAAGCGTGGCTTTACCGTGAGCTCAGTTCGCCTCTGCCCGGAGTTGACTCTCGCGGACTGAATTCGCGCGGGACGGTATGACTTCGCAGGCGGCGACAACCCGATGGAGGCAGGTTGAAACATTATTCCATCAGACCGCCGCGATTACTCCCGATAATCGCGCCGCCTTTCTCGATGAGGTTTGCCAGGGCGACCTGGAATTGCGTGCGGAGCTCGAATCTCTGCTCGCGTCTTCAGACCAGACGCTTAGCGATTTGCAGCACTCGGTGGCTGCGGCGGCTGGCGATGTGCTCGATTGGGAGAACCCCGATCTGGCGAGGATTGGCGCGTACCGGTTAATCCGCACGCTCGGGGAAGGCGGCATGGGCACCGTCTACCTGGGCGAGCGTGACGACGACCAGTATCATCGCGTGGTTGCCATCAAGGTGTTGCGCGCCGGCCTCACTCGCAGTCCGGCGCTGCAACTGCTCTTCCGCAGCGAACGCCAAATCCTGGCCGATCTGGACCATCCCAACATTGCCCGCATGCTGGACGGGGGGATCACCCCAAATGGCTCGCCATACCTGGTGATGGAATACATCGATGGCACGCCTCCCGATGTTTTTTGCCGCGAACGCGGACTGGGGCTTGACGCCCGCATGGGTCTGTTCAGGACGCTTTGCACGGCGGTCGATTACGCCCATCGCCATCTGATTATCCACAGGGACATTAAGCCCTTGAACGTTCTGGTCACGGCGGAGGGATCCCCGAAACTGCTCGATTTCGGCATCGCCAAACTGATCGATCCAATCAAGGAGAGCGGCGAGCTCGAGGGACGGGGCAGCGAACAATTGCTGACCCCTGACTATGCGAGTCCCGAGCAGCTGCTTGGCAAGCCCATCTCGACCGCGACCGACGTTTACGCACTCGGCGTTTTGATGTTTGAGCTCGTTGCCGGCGAGGCGCCATTTGCCGGTCTAGCCCCAACGGCGCGGGCTCGCGCGATCTGTGAGGATGAGCCAGAGAGACCGAGCGCAGCTTGTCTGAGGACCCGCAACCTCCCCCTCAGGGATGCCCGAGAGCTGCGCGGCGATGTTGACTGTATCATCCTTAAAGCTCTCCGGAAGGAGCCCGGAGAGCGCTACGCCAGCGCCTCGCAATTGCTCGAGGACCTGGACCGCTATCTCGACGGCTACCCGGTTGACGCCGTCAATCAAACCGTTGCGTATCGCATGGCGAAATTTGCTCGCCGCCACCGCACGGGCGTGGCCCTCACCGGACTCGTCGGCTTGCTGATATTGGTATTTGCGGTTGGGATGGCAGTACTTGCCCGCCGTGCTACGCGTGGAGAGGCCAGAGCCCGCCGCGAAGAGCAGTTCATGGCGAGTATTTTCAATGCCGCCACTCCGGAGGGGTCCAAGGGCGAGAGCGTCACCGCAAGGCAACTGCTGGACCAGAGCGCGAAGCGGGTCGACACCGAGCTCGGCTCCGACCCTCAGTTGCAGGCGGCGATGGCTGAAGACATCGGCGAGGCCTACGTCGCGCTCGGGCTCTATGATCAGGCACAGCCGTTGCTGGAGCGCGCTCTCCACCTTGCGGATACGAGCGAGGGCCAATCGAGCGAGGACTATGCCAATGATCTCTCCAATCTGGCTTCTGACTATCGGCTGATCGGAAAATACGAAGCGGCTGAGCCGCTGTTCCGTCGCGCCGTTGCTCTCAACGAGGCCTCGCACGGCGCAAATAGCCTTACGGTTGCTCAGACCCTTGGCAGCCTTGGCGAATGTCTTTCCCTGGAAGATAAAGATGCGGAAGCCGAACCGATCCTGCGCCGCGCACTCGCGATCGACCGCTCCCAGCCCCAGAGCTCTCTTGACGGGACGCGAGACTATCTGGCTCTCCTGCTTGAACGGAAGGGGGACTATCCCGAAGCGGCGAGCTTGCTTCGCGAAGGAGTCGAGATCACCGGGCGCAGGGATGGCACACAGAGCCAGAATTACCTGATCAGCCTGCATAACATGGCGGGGGCCCAGATCGACATGGGCGACCTCGAAGGAGCCGCGAAATCGGAGCGTGAGGTGCTCGCGACGCGGCAGCGTATCTGGGGTCTGGACCACCCCGATACCGCTTATTCGCTCAACAATCTCGGTTGGATATATATCGAGCTCGGCCGATGGCGGGAGGCCGAGCCTTTGCTGCGCGAGAACGTTGAGGTCACCCGAAAAGCCGAGATTGTTCCCGGAGTCCGATACGCAAGCGCACTCGCCAACTGGGGTCGTTTGCTGGAGCAGAAGGGCGATCTCTCCGGCGCGACGAAAATGTTGGAGCAGGCGCAAGACACGCTCGCTTCTGCTGGAAAAGGAGACACCTGGACCTCCGGGAAACTCCTCACCTACCAAGCACTGCTAGATCTTGACCGGAACCAGAGTAAGGACGCAGTCCGGCTTGCCACTCAGGCGGTGCAACTGCAAAGGAAACTTGGCGGTCCGGACAACCCTCAACTTGCTAGCGGGGAACTTTGCCTCGGGTTGTCGAACCTGCTCGCAGGCGATGCGGCCGGCGCAGAGGCCGAGTTTCGAAGCGCGCTCGAAATCCGTAAACGCATGTTCCCGCCGACACACCGCGAATTCCTCGTCACGCAGGTGCGGCTTGCGGAGGCGCTCCTGGATGAAGACCGCCCGCAGGACGCGGTAGATTTGATGCAAGTCGCGATGGCCGCCGCCGCCGCCGCTCCGTTTCCTCTGCCCGCCTGGCAGATGACGGAACTGCGAGTCGTCGACGGGCTGGCGCTGCGCCGGGACGGTCGAGAAAGCGATCTCTCAGGAATCGTCCCTGCCAACGCCGGCGCGCTGGAAGCCTACCCTGAGCCGGCGATGAGGAGCTACCTTAAGAGCCGGATCAAGAGAACGCCGTCACCGCCCGGGGCGGCCAAGCCGTGATCCATTCATGCCATAGGAGGCCTCTAGGCGGGCGTCGGCAGTTGGCCCGAGTTGAGCTACTCTCGCTTTGACTAATGGCGCAAAACCACTAAATGCGACGAACGATTTCAAATTGAGGCGCTGGAGTGGATCTGCTCTCACTGTTAAATGCGCGTCTCCTCGCTTTTAATAACCAGCGATTGAGTCGAGAGCAGTTCGAACGTCGGCACACGCGGCGTTTCTGCCGCTTTGTCTCTTACGTCTACGAGCGTTCTCCCTACTACCACCGGATAATCCTGGAGGGGAAGATCGACATCGCGCGGTGCGTCCCGGCAGATTTTCCTGTCCTGACCAAGAGCGACCTATTAAGGAATTTTGACGACATTGTGACGCTGCCCAATGTTCGCCTTGAAGATATTCAACACTTTCTGGGCGAGTCGCGAAGGCCGCAGGATCGATTTCGCAATCGCCATATCATCATTCACACATCGGGTTCATCCGGCCAGGTTGCTTACTTCATCTATGATCGGCGGGCTTGGGCGCGCGCCCTGTCGCAGCTCCTCAACAGCGGCGATTTCAGCTTGCTACCCGGCAAGCGCGCAGGGCGAGAAAGTCTGGTGCGGCTGCGAGTCTGTCATTCCAATACCCAATCACGAGGCCATTCCTGGACTGAGATTTGATGCCGAAGCAGCTAGACCCGGATGTTTGGACAAACATCCGGGCCTTGATTCGTGGAAGTTTTTCCCGAGCTAGGCGTCAGTGGAGATCATCTCAGCATCACGTTTTTCTGATGTAATGCGAATCACCCACTCCGCAGGCTTTTTCCACCAGAAAAACCCTACAGAGGCGAGCTCCGTCACATGACACCGACTGTACATCTGCCCTAGTGCGCCATTGTCAGCTGAGCAACCGTGTTGGCCTGCGAGCTAGCGCGGTCGCTGTCTTTAGGCGCCGCCTGGACCGTCCTCATCTGCGAAGCCAGTCGAGCAATCTCGGTCTGCTGAAGTCTGGCAGCCGTCTGCTGAGCCCGGATCTGCACCCGCTGCGCTTTAATCTGCCTTTGCTGTTGGTGGATGAGCGTCTGCTGTTCCTTGGTGGCTTCGATGAGCAGGGCGGTGAGACGCGTGTAGTCGACCGACCGGGCGTCTTTGCCGTTGGCTTCCCAGGTGACGACCTCGGGGACAACCGCGCCCACTTCTTCAGCGATCACGCCGATCTCGCGCTTGCCGTTGGCCTTGAGCGTATAAGAGACGCCGCGCAGCCTTTCAACCTTATCCAGCGCGTCGGGCAGAGTCTGAATGTTCGTCTTGAAGCGGCGAGAGCTGTAGGTGGACCAGTCATCGGCAACTGCGCCTCCCTGTCCCTGTCCGATGACCAGAGGGTTCGCGAATTGCTGGTTTCCAGTGCGGATGCAGACGCAGCCGCCATTGGGTTGTAGCAGCAGGCCGGTGTTCTGCACGTTTGCCCACGTGGACTGGATGGTAGCGTAGCCCCCCCCGAACGCATTCTGGGGCTCGTATCCGATCAGCAACTGTTGGGTCGGATCCGTGGCCCCCTGAATTACGAGTTGCTGGGCGGCGTTACGGGCGACTCCGTTGTCGTCGGCCTGGATGGTGACGACCGGCGTGACAATCATGCCCGGCGGTTGGGTGATCGAAAGACTCGATGAACTGACCCTGCCGCCTACGATCATATTCCCATAAAAGTCATTGACCGGGGCAGTGAATTGGGGAACCTGGGTGGTATCGAGATTCAGTGTGACATTGCCGCCCGTGCCTCCGCCGGTCAGGCCTGTACCTGCGATGAGTCCGGTGACCACTTTGGTCGTATCGAGGTTGAGCGTGACATTACCAGTCGTACCTCCGCCGGTGAGGCCGGTGCCGGCGGTGACTGCGGTGATGGTTCTGTTGCCAGTGCCAGTTCCGGGGAAGGTCTGGCCGGGTGGGAAATTGATAGTGCCATTCAGGTTGAAAGAAAAGCCAGTCGGAGCGGGCGCGGCGCTGGTGTTGGACGACAGCAGGTTCAGCGTGCCCGAAGGCGTGGCGGTGTCGTTGCCGGTCGGTCTCGCCTGCCACCCGAAGCGTGGATTCACGGCCGCTTTGGTCGCCGAGTTGAACGCCGAGCTGTACAACTTGATAATTTGGGAGTCGAAGCTGGTTGTTGCCGTCGCCGTGCCTGTAGGGGCCAGCTCCAGCGTGCCGTCGAGGGTGGCGCCGCCATTGGCGGTCAAGGCGCCGGAGACCAGAGCGGTACCGTTCACATCCAACGTCGCGGTGGGCGTGGCTGTGCCAATGCCGACGTTGGCCCCGTTGACGAAGAGCGGCGAATCGACGACGGTGCTGGCGCTGGAGAATTCGGGCAGATACCCTTAGACGCCGCCGGTAGTGGTGACGTTGGAGGCAGTCGTTGTTGTGGCGGAGACTGCAGCTGCGGCGAAGTCGGCGGCGGCTTTGCTGCCGGCCAGCACAAAGGCGGAAGCAGGCAGTGCACCGAGGGTCGCTGAGTCGGCAGCCTTGAGGGCGTAGGGGACGCTGGCCATCAGCACGCGTGGCTGGGGCGCTTGTCCGGCGGCCTGCACCTCAAGCCAGCGCGCTTCGCCGCTGACGAAAAGGTCTGCCGGCAGGCCACTGGCGAGAGTGCCGCCGAGCTGGACTTTGTAATGACCGCTTGTATCGGGCGCGACGGCCTGAGTCTCGACGAAGAGCGGCTCGCCGCCGGTCTGGTCTTTGAAGATGAGGAAAGTAATGGCGGTCTCGCCGGAGACGGGCTTGCCGTCGCGTTCGGTCAGGGTCCCCGAGAATGGAACCAACGCCGGCACCGCTGTTGCCGCGGACGCCGCGAGGGGCACGGACTGCGGATTGAAGGTTTGCGCCGTCTGCCCGACGCATGGCCGGAACGCGGATGAGACGAGGGCGGCGGTCGCAACCAGGGCTAGAGAGAATCTACGAGAGATCATGGCTCCTCCTAAAGGGCTTCACTTTCTTTAGCGACGTCAGCTGGCCTACTCCCTCACCGGGCACGGATATTTTTGAGCATTGACTCTGAACTTGAAGAAGAACCACTCCGTATGCGAGCTGTTGTTCGCAAGAGATCGAAATGGAAATGCGGTCCATCTGCTGGAAGATGGACCGCATTCGGGCTTGCGTTGCAGTTATCGAGAAGCGACCAGCGTTGGTTGGTCGGACTGCCGAGCGGCCAACTGCTGCTGTACCTGATGGAGGGATTTGGCCCCGTCATGGATCTGGGTCTTGAGCGAGGAAATGGTGGCGGCTTGCCGATGAATCTGCGCCTGTTCGGTCTTGATCAGATGAATGGCATTGATGAGTTCGGCCCGTTGGCTGGCGATCTCGGCCTGTTGCTGCTTGGTGGCTTCGATGAGCAGGGCGGTGAGGCGGGTGTAGTCGACCGACCGGGCGTCCACGCCGTTCTTCTCGTAGGTGACAACCTCGGGGACGACTTTGCCCACTTCTTCGGCGATGACGCCGATTTCGTGTTTGCCGGTGGCCTTGAGGGTGTAGGAGACTCCACGGAGCCTCTCTACCGTGGACAACGCGTCGGGCAGCGTCTGGATGTCGGTCTTGAAGCGGCGGGAGCTGTAGGTGCCCCAGCCATCGGCGAGCGCGCCACCCTGTCCCTGGCCAATGGTCAGCGAATTGGTCACGGTGGTGGTCTGAATGCCGACCCCGCCACCGTTGGGATTGAGCAGCAAGGGAGTGTTCACCGTGCCGTCGAGGGTGGCCTGGATCGCTCCGTAGCCGTTGTCACCCCCGGCATCGGCCAGGTATCCGATGAGAAGTTGCTTGTTGGTATTGGATGCGCCCTGAATCTGAAGCTGGTGGGGAGTGTTACGAACTGCCCCATTATCGTCGCCGACGATCACGACATTGCCGGGGTTGCCAGGCGGCACGCTATAGAGTACGCTTCCTCCTCCCCCGGTTCCGGGCTGAAGGACAATCTGCCCGCCATCCCCGCCATCCGAACCGTAGCCCAATATTCCCGTGCCGGGGTTGATACTGATCGAGCCCCCGGTAGCCAACCTGGGCGCCGGTTCTAAGAAATAGGCGGATCCGCCGCCCGCCGCAAGGAAGATTCCATCCCCGGGGAAACCCGAAGAAGTCGCACCGTTACCGCCGAACACGCTTAACACATTGACCGGCACGTTGTTACCTACCGTATTCGGGACGCCCTGAATCTGTAGTATTCCGCTGATACCGCCGCCGCCCAAACCTAGAAAGTGGTTGCCGGCATAGTATTCCGAGGTCGAGACGGCCGCGTTCTGAGCCGTCACTATGCTGGCATTGAGGTTGTTTTCGGCGGCGGTCAAGTCGCTCTGGAATGCGACCATGGATTGGTTGACGGCCAGTGTCGCATTGCCGGCTGTCGCGCCGCCGGTGAGGCCGGTTCCGGCGGTGAGTCCGGTGATGGTGCCTGGACCGGTTCCGGGGAAGGTTTGCCGCTGGAACTGAAACTCGGAGACCCTTGGAAGCGATCTCTGTTCTCTGGAAAATGGGTTTCGCAGTAACTTCGATTCTTGAATGCACCTTTCCAAAGCAGGCCATGGAATTGACAGAGTATGGAAAGCATGGAAAGCCAAGAAGCCGGCTTCCCACTCTTCCCACACTCTTTGGAAATCCCTTCGGGATTACCACATTCCCATGGCCTCGACTGCTGGCGTATTTCCAAGATCAACAGCAAAAAAGAGTTTCAGACGGAAATTGAAGGACTTTACAGCGCAAGGGAGTTGTAACGCAGGTCCTTGGTCCAAAGTGTAACGGAGGTTCCGGTACACGCACCCCTTCCCGGCACCAATCATCGCGTAAGTCGCTCTCAGCACGCGAGTTAATCGAACTGACATTCTACTGATCGCCCTCGATCAATTACTGTGATCGCAGCGGATTGTCGCGGAGGGCCCTAGGCCGTCTCTCCGAGTAGGCGACTATACGTCCGGTGTGTTGAGGAACATGTATCCGGCTTTCCCGCGCACTTGTTATCTTCCCAATCGTCTCGCACAGGCAACGCCCTTTGCTTGCTTACCAGAGGCAACTTCGAGTGCACTACCTTGATTTCAGCGTCCGCTCTTAGCACCCAGGAGGATCAGGCGGAATGGGAGCTTGGGCCGTTCCCTCCAATCGGGCCGTCGGCTGTCCAGGGATCATCGTCACCGCCTTCCACTTGCCCGGTATCCCCGGTGAGAGCCGTGGAAAACGTGTCTGAGCAGCCGTCATCCTCGGTCGAAAAGGCTGTCGCCCATAGCCGAAATCATCGGATCGACGGATCTGATAATTGCAGATGCTCCGGAAAACACCGGCGCAGGTATTAGACTCTAACGTTCGACAGGAACGACCGAACGATATCGACGAAATCCCTCACACAGGAGAAACCTTTATGTTGATAGGAGTTTCACAAACTCGCGCGGTGAAGAGCGTATGGCTCGCTTCACTCACAATGGCGCTCGCGCTTCCCGCGAGTGCGCAATCCCCTTCGGCCCCTAGCCCCGAATACCAGATCGGCACGTCGCTCGAGGCCACAGCGGACCCCGCCGTGCCCAGACCCAACACCAAGCCCTGCGTAGTTACACTACTCTCGGATGAGGCCTTTGCCGATTTCAGCAGCAAGCCTTTCACCTACACCCCGCCGGCTGACTGTCCCGGACCATGGTCCAAGGTGGTCTTTACCGGCGACTTCTCCATCCAGGCCGGAGTCCAGTACGACCGCACGGCGGAAGTCTTCCTCGGCGATGTCAACATCTACTTCGGCACCACCGCTGAGCCGCTCCAGAGCGAAACTGACACTTGGCATGTCGAGCGCGACCTGACCGACTACGGAGCTTTATTCAAGACCTCGCAGTCCGGTTTCGCCAGCCTCGGCAACCTCATCGAACCTGGCCTAAACTCCATTATCTTCGGCACCTTTGCCCTCGAGTTCTACCCCGCCGACTTCGGCAACCCGGCGCCGCGCGCCTTCGACGCGGTCCTGCCAATCCCCAACAACTCCAACGGAACCTTCGCCATCGGCACGGGCGCTCCGGAACTCACCCAGACCTTCACCCTGCCTACCAACATCGAGGGCGCTTATCTCGATGTCTTCGCGCAAAGCCAAAACGCGGAAGAGCAGTGGTTTCTCTGCGTTCCCACCAGCCTCGCCGCCACGCTGGGAGACTGCCAGGACACCGACTTCCGCGAGGTCGAGGTCGCCCTCGATGGCACACCTGCTGGCGTAGCTCCTGTCTACCCGTGGATTTACACCGGCGGCATCGACCCCTATCTCTGGATTCCCATTCCCGGCGTGCAAACCCTTAACTTTAAGCCCTATCGCGTGGACCTCACGCCCTTCGCCTCCGAACTAAGTAACGGCGAGCAGCACACCGTCGGCATCAGCGTCTACAACGCGTATAGCTACTTCAGCACGGACGCCGTCCTGCTGCTCTATCAGGACCACGGCAGCAAGCAGGTCACCGGCGAGCTGACCCAGAACACGCTCACCGCGCCCAATCCCAATGTAGTCAACGCCGTCTCCATTAACTCCAGCGGCGTCGGCTCTGGCACAATTACCACATCCAACTCACACAACTTCACCATCTCGGGCTATGTCAACACCTCGCATGGCCGCGTCGCCACTACTGTCGAGGAAGAAGTCAACTTCAAAAACGTGACCAACGTCGCCCTTACCACCACTCCAGCCGAAATCCAAGACGAAGTGCAAACCTCAACCGTCGACGCCAAGACCACCACGCAGGATGGCTTCCTCCTCTCCAGCAAAGAGACCAATGTCTCTTATCCCTTCGCCATCAAGCTTTCGGATACCTTCCTCCCAAGCGGCGATGTTCCTCAGATAACCTCTATCGATCAGAAGTATCTCGTGCATCAAACGGACACCTTGGAGGGGTTGCCAATCTTCCAATCCAGTGTCAGCAACGAAGTCAACACTCAGGACTCAACCGAGTTCGTTTACTCCGACGGCGGCTACTCTCTCGGCCCCAGCAGCGGCCAGAGCAGCGCACAAACCTACATCTACAAGGATTCCGACGGCGCCTGCTACAGTCGCACCTTAACCGCCGCCGATCTCAAACTGACCAAGGTGGAGAACCAAAAGGATTGCCCGCAGTACAACATTCCGTAATCTCTCCGTACCAGGAAGCCCAACGATCAAACAAAGAAGGGGTTGCGGTCTACGCAGCCCCTTGCCTTTGTGCCCTGAAGTTCCCCAGATAAATCTCGCCAGCCGTGGGGAAAGAATTGGCCACTTCAGCGGCGGCCAACGGGCTGATTGAGATGAATCTCGGAGGGAACCAGCACGAGTAGGACTGTCACGCAGATCAATATAATGATCGTTTTAGTCACTATTTTGGACAAATACGTCATTAAGGTGCTATTTTCTCTAGATGATGAAGGCCGAGTGCGTTATGAAGGTTTTCTCTCCGCACCGCTCGGCCCTCAGTAGAGGCCCGGGTAAGACCGCCCTTTGAACTCGACCAGCAATGGTTTCAACAAGGGCGAGCCATGCGAGAAGACATAGATCGTAAGTGACGCGAGGACGCAATGAGAATGAATTTCCGCAACAAGTTGGCTGGGGGCATGTTGAGTCTTGCCCTGTGCATTTCCGTAGCAACAGCGCAAACGGTGACGGGTTCGATCACAGGTCAAATTACCGACCCTTCGGGAGCAGTGGTTTCCGGAGCGCAGATTGTGGCGCACAATCTGGATACAGGCATCGATTCGCAGGCCACAACCAACGCAGTTGGCCTGTATCGTATCGATTTTCTCCCCATCGGTCACTATCAGGTGACCGTCCAGGCGAACGGGTTCCAGACAGACACATTGCCGCCCTTTTCGTTGGAGGCCCTGCAGACGGCCAATTTCAACGTCAAGTTGCGGGTGGGAAGCTCGACGACCACGGTCGATGTTTCGGCCGCCACGCCCATCCTCAACACTACCGACGCAGTGGTGGACAGCACTTTTACCGCCAACACCATTCAGAACTTTCCGCTGAGCGGCCTCGATTTCTCCGCGCTGACGCTTTATGTCCCCGGCTCGGTGAACACCCAGGGCACCTCAGGGATGCAAAGTATCGAGCGCAGCACCTATTACACCGACACCCCCAACATCAATGGCAACCGGGCGCAGGCGAACAACTACACGCTCGACGGCATCGACATGAACGAGACCTTCAACAACCTCATCTCCTACAGTCCGGCGCCGGAGGCGCTGCAGGAAGTCCAGGTAGTCACGGCGAACACACCTGTCGCCAATGGCAATGTGAATGGAGCCGGCGTTTTCAGCGTGCTCAAGAGCGGAACCAACAACTTTCACGGGTCGGCCTACGGCTATGTGCAGGATTACCAGTTCAACGCCAACTCCTGGCAGAACAATAACCAGGGCATCAAGAAGAACCCATTTACCCAGTCGCAGTTCGGCGGGACATTTGGCGGGCCGATTAAGCGCGACAAGTTGTTCTTCTTTGTCGATTACCTTGGAGCGCGCTATCACACCGGTGGATCATCATCGGTCAGCGTCTTTACGCAGGCGATGCGGAATGGCGATTTTTCCGCCCTGCTCACCGCTGCTAATCCCATTCAACTCTACGACCCGGAGAACAATTTCGCGCCTTATGTGAACAATCAAAACCTTCCCATTCTCAACCCGGTCGCAACATACCTTTTTGCCAACCCCAAGTATTATCCGCTTCCCAACGCAACACCCACGGATGGGATCGCCGCAAGCAACTTGCAGGGACCGACCAATAGCTACAAGGTCAACAACCAGGGGGACATCAAGATCGAGTACAATCCAAGCCCGGCGGACAAGATCACCGGATTCTATGCGATGTCCACAGCCTCAAACGGTCAGACCACGGTGCTGCCCGTCAGCTTTCCAGGCGTCGCTTACTATCCGACCTGGCTTTTCGGCACCAACTGGGTGCATACGTTTTCCCCCACCCTGGTCAATTCCGGCCGCATCGGCTTTACCCGGACCAAATGGGTCAGTGGAATTCCTCTCGATCCCACCGGGAACTTCGGAACATCGGGTAATGCCAAGGTGGGCATTACCTTTCCCAACCAGACCTATGACGGATTCACCAACCAGGGCATCAGCGGCGGCATCAGCGACGTGGGTACGACGGCGGATTTGGGTGGGTTGATCGACAACACTTATAGTTACATCGACACCGTGACCTGGCAGCGCGGCCGTCACTCGTTGAGCTTTGGAGTACAAGCACTTCGTTATCAGAACAACTATCCTACAGCCAACAACAATGGTTATCTGGGTACACTGAACTACACGGGGAACTTCACCGCCAATCCTGCCGTAGCTAATGCGACGGGTTATGGAGGCGCAGACTTCGTGCTGAATCGAGTGCAGTCGGCCGCTGCCACGCTCGCCAGCGTCAATGTTGGTCAGCGGCAATGGCGAGTGGCTGAATATTTCAACGACGACTACCGGATTATGTCGAACCTGACATTGAACTTAGGTTTCCGTTACGAATTGGACGAACCCTGGATCGAAGAAAATAACAAGACAGGGAACATCGACATCGCTACCGGCCAGGTCCTCTATGCCAACCATGTTCCGGCCGGCGCTCCGGCGGGATCGGGGATCTGCAGCAACCGCGGTTGCTACCAATGGAATTACCGCCAGTTCATGCCTCACTTCGGCTTCGCTTATCAGGTGAATGACCGTTTCGTCGTCCGCGGTGGCTACGGAGCGACCAGCTTCTTTGAAGGCAACTCCGCCAATCAGCGTCTGACGTCGATCACGCCGTTCATCCAGGCAGTGAATGTGAGCGTCACTTCTCCCGCGCCAGGCGCGGTGACGGTTCCTCGTACCGCAGAGCAAGGTTTCGGCGGCGGCACGGTTGCCAACGGAGGTACTTTTAATGTCTACCCGCAGAATATTCAGCCTGCTTATGTGCAAATGTGGAACTTTACCACCCAATATGCGTTGACTCGATCGACTTCGCTCCAGGTCGGGTATCTAGGCGAGCAAGGCCAGCACATCGAGGATTATGGAAACCTCAACCAATACACCGTGAATGGAGATCCCAGTTCCGCTCCGTATTACAACAATCCTTACATCGGCGCAAACGGAATTGATTCGGCACTTGGCATCGGGTCCAATAGCCTGCTGATCACCGAATCGCGGGCCATGATGAACTTCAATGCGCTGCAGGCGGTGTTGCGCCAGCATCTCAGTCATGGCGCCGAGTTCACGGTCAACTACACCTATGGCCGGGCGATGACCAACAGCCTTGGCAACTATGCGCTGAACGTCAACGGTTATAGCGGCGCTTTTCAGAACTACTACAACAGCGCCGCCGATTACGGCCCGGCGGGATACGATGTGCGCCATAACCTCTCTGCCAATGGCGTGTATGCACTGCCCATAGGCCGCGGTCAACAATACCTCTCGGGCGCCAACCGCTTCGTCGATGAGGCGATTGGCGGCTGGAAGATAGCTGTGGCTGCCGTTGCGTATTCGGGCTTTCCGGAGACTTTAACGGGAGGGTCGAACAATTCAAACAGTTACGGCGAGAATCGGGTTAACCAGTACAGGAAGCTGAAGGTGGTGAATCGGGGCATCAATGCCTGGTTCGGAACCGGCCCTTCGGCGACACCCTGTACCGCCCCCGGAGTGGACAACGGTGTCTGCGCCTTCGGCGTGCCGGCGGTCAACGCCTTCGGGACGTCGAGCAATGGCGCGGTGCGCGGTCCTGGATACTTCAATATGGACATGTCCGCCTTCAAGAGCTTCACTACTTACAAAGAGCAGGCCTTCGAATTCCGCTTCGATGCTTTCAACGCCTTCAACATCGTCAGTTACGGGAATCCGGACACCACAGTCACCGATACCACCTTTGGACAGATCGGGAGCCAGAACTCGATCCGGTCGCAGGAGCGGCGGCTGCAATTCTCTGCGAAGTACAGCTTCTGATTTTGGCAGGCAAAGTTCATCCTTTACGCTACTTTCACCTCCCGCTGGCAAGATGTGCATATGCAGTGAGGATTTTCCTGATGTGAAGCTGACCGGAGGGCGCCGTGCACCTCTGGCCATTGAGCGACCAGTTTGTATGGTGAGAACGAGCAATCATGATTCTGGAAATCTGCGTGGACTCGGTGGAATCGGCAATTGGCTCCGACCTTGGAGGCGCCGACCGGGTGGAGTTGTGCAGCGCGCTGCGCGAAGGCGGAATCACTCCCAGCGCAGGGCTGATTTCGGCGGTGCGCAGCGCCGTCTCGATTGACGTATTTGTGCTCATTCGTCCTCGCGGCGGCGACTTCGTCTATACCGATCACGAGTTCAAAGTGATGCGCAAAGACATCCGCGCCGCCAAGACGCGCGGTGCGCAAGGCATCGTGCTCGGCTTGCTGACCACCGACGGCCACGTGGACATAAGGCGAACGCGCAGCTTGATCGAGCTCGCCCGTCCGCTCGAGGTCACTTTCCACCGCGCCTTCGACGTTTCGATCGACCTCGACCGCGCTCTGGAAGACGTGATTGCCTGCGGCGCGGACCGCTTGTTGACCTCCGGCGGAGAACCGAACGCAACGCGCGGAATAGAACGCATTGCAAGGCTGCGCGAAGCTGCCGGAAACCGCATTCGGATTATGGCGGGAGCCGGCATTCGCGAGGCTAACGTGCGCCACTTCGTCCGCCAGACGGGCGTTCGAGAAATCCACACTTCGCTGCGGGCCAGGAACGGCAGCGCTGTAAACGTCAGCGCAGAGCGGCACAAGGGACGGCATGTGAAGATCGGGTCCCATGAAGATGAGTTCTCGCGCTTTCTGGTAGTCGAAAAAGACGTGCGGCGCTTCAAGTTGACGTTAGGGGAGATCCGCACTGAAGCGGAGTTGAAATAGTTCTTTACCATGAGACGCCTGCAAGACTGAACCCTCTGCTCATGCCACCCGTGTTGTAGATTTGTGAGGGCCATGTCTTCCAAAACCGAGAAACGCGGCAAAGAGATCGTGCAGCTGCTGCTGCGGGATGGTAAGACTTCGATCGACGATCTTACCGCCGCACTGCGCGCTTCTCCGGCAAGTATCCGGCGCGATTTGACGCGGCTTGAAGAGCAAGGGTTGGTGCACCGGACTCACGGCGGAGCGATGCTCGCCAACACCGGCCAGGCGGTCTATGAACCGTTTCGTTTCGATGCATCGTTTCATGTGCGTGAAGACCGATTCGCCGCGGAGAAGCAGCGCATCGCCCGCGCCGCTGGGGCACTTGTGCATGAGAACGAAACCATCGGTATCGCGGCCGGCACCACAACCACTCTGGTCGCGCGTCAGTTGGTCCATCGCAAGGGGCTGCACATCATCACCAACGCGGTGAACATCGGCATGGAGCTGAGTTCCAGCAAAAGCCTGCGGACCACGTTGACAGGAGGCAGCATGCGCTGGGTGGGCGCATTTTCGCTGGTCGGTCCCGCCGCGATCGAATCGCTTTCCGTGGTGGTGATGGACCGGCTCTTCCTCGGGGTGACGGGTGTGGACGCGGTGCACGGGGCGACCATGATCGAAGCCGAGGAGGCGGCCGTCTTCCGCGCCATGGCGCGCCGGGCACGGCAGATTGTGGTCGTCGCGGACTCAAGCAAGATGGGGCAGATCAGTCCAGCGGTCGTCTGCCCCGTCAGCGAGATCGATATGATCATCACCGACGACGGAATATCGGATGAAGCTCGCGAAGCCTTTGCTGGGAGAGCCGTTCAGTTGCTTGTGGTCTAGATGCCCGCTCACTCCGATGAGAGCGCTCTCTTCGGATGTCAATAATCTTAGGCTTGGCGCTGCTCGTGATAGGCGGCTCGCGGCAGGCTAAACCAGAAAGGCCTCATGCGATATTATCTTGGCGTTGACGCCGGCGGCACAAAGACCGAATTCATCCTGGGCGACGAAGCTGCCGAACTGGCGAGGGTACGAACCGGCACGATTAAGCGAATGAAGGCCGGCGAGGAGACTACCGAGTCGAACCTGGCGAGCGGCCTGAGTCAACTGACCGCCGCCACTGGCGTCTCGATGCAATCGATCTCTCGCTGCTGTATTGGGACTGCCGGCGAAAGCGTTCCGCTTGTTGTCGATTGGCTGCGCCAAGCATTTGGACGACAGGTCAGTGGGGAGTTGATCCTGCTTGGCGACGTCGAAATTGCACTTGATGCTTCATTCTTCGGCAAGCGCGGGGTGTTGGTGCTAGCCGGCACCGGCTCCAATGTTGCAGGACGGACAGCCGATGGCAAAATCGTGACGGCTGGCGGTTGGGGCCCGGCCATGGCCGATCAAGGCTCGGGGCACTTTATCGGGCTTGAAGGGCTCCGCCGCGGCTTTCTCGCCATCGATCAGCGGCGGGTTAGCACTCTTCTGGATAACGTACGTACCCATTGGGATTTGGCTTCTCTCGAAGAACTGATCGAGTTCGCGAATGCTAATCCCGCACCTGACTTCTCGAAGCTGGCGCCCCTTGTCGTGCGCCTGGCCGAGCAGGGCGACTCCGTAGCGCGGGAGGTGCTCGAAGCAGCGGGAGTAGATCTGGCGTACCTCTGCGGCTTAGTCATCGAGAACATGCGAAGCAAGGAAGCAGGCGTTGCCGGACGGATGCAACCTCCGTCGCCAGGGGAATTCGAGCTGCCCGACGTCGCTATCGCGGGAAGTATTCTGGAACACGTTCCATCGGTCCGAAAAGCTATGGCAACCTCGTTGCAACAGCGCTACCCAGGCCTGGTAGTTCTTCAAACTTCTGCCGATCCATGCGCGGGTGCACTTTGGAATGCACGGCATCGTCTCTGAACTACCTTCCTGGAGATTTACCTCTCAAAGAGGAAACATATCCTCGCGGCAATTTGGGAGTTTGATTTGCCTTGAGTTGAGTGAGTGCAAATCGCTCGCGCTTTCACTTACACAACTTCGCGACGTTGCCGACGTCCATGTAAGTCAAAGTCAAGCGAAAACCAATGGCATCCAGTATTGGCTCCATGCGGTTCGCACTACTTCTTTTCCTCGGCGCTCCGTTCGGCATTCCGCAGGCCACGATTGCCGCGGACGCCGGTCCGACTCTTGCGGAGGCCGTGAGAATACACTGGAGGTGATGCGGTAAGTCTCGCGAGCGGCTTATCCATGGCCACCGGCACTGATTCCGAGGACCATCCATCGTCGCCGCGGAAAGCAGCACACTCACCCTCGTCAGCGTTCCCGGGCTTGCCGTCGCTGGCGACTGGGATTACCTCCAGATCGTTTTGGGCTACCTTCTCGGCCGCATTGTGGTGTCTCCTTTTCTTGCGGCGCTACTTCCGCGGCGAGCTGCTCACCGCATATGAGGTCATCGGACAGCGCTTCGGCCCGCAACTACACAAGCTCACGGCATTCTCGTTTCTCTTCCTGCGCGCGGCAGCGGAAAGAGTGCGGGTCTTCACCGTCTCAATCGTCATCGGCATCGAAACCGACACCAACGATGTCTTGTCAATTGCAATCATTTGCGCGCTCACTCTGGTCTACACTCTTGGGGGTGGATGGCCGCCGTCATCTGGACGGACGTCGTACAGATGGGGCTTTATATTGCCGGCACGATCGTAATCGTTGTCATGCCGGGCCATGCCGTTCCCGGTGGCTGGCCCGCGATCCGCTCCACGGCTGCAGCTGCCGGCAAGCTCACCATCTTTCACTTCGCCTTCAGTCCGACTGCAACCTACACATTCTGGGCGGAACGGTAGCGACGGTCGGACTGGCGGATTCTCAACCAAAGGCCGTGACCGCGCTGCCTTCGGTGGCGTAGACGGTGAAGAGGTTGAGGATGCCGACCATCTTGAACGTCTTCTCCGCGAAGGATGAGGGATTAACGAGCTTCACATCTCCGCCCATCTTTTTCGCCAGGCGGAGGGCGTTCACAATGGCGCCGATCCCTGAAGAGTCCAGAACCGGCATTGCCTCCAGGTTGAGCACGATGCAGATGTGTCCGCTGTCGAGTGCGGCCTGGACAGCCTGGCTGAATTCATCGACCGGGGGGCCGGACTTGAGTGGTCCTTTTACTTTCAGAGTGCAGATATTCCCGCTTTGCCTTACGTCGAGGTCCACGCGTTCTCCAGCCGGGCGATAATTTGCTTTACATCGGGGTTGCCCCTTGTTACGCTCCAGCTACTCCAGCATCCATCCCGCTAGTCTCCGCCGTCAAGCGCCTGGCGGACTAGATCCTGACAACCGATGATGCCGTCAACCGATGCCAGTCTGGAACTAGCCGGCTCACTTCTGGCCGCGAACGACTCGGCGGCGCGATCCGCGCTGATTGCCGCTGCGGTGGTCGAGGCGCTTCCCGACTGCGCCTGCGTTCTGCACAGATTTCTCGCCGATGACGGCGAAGCCGCCTGGACGGCGGTCGGGCTCGCCGGAGACGTCTCCCTGGAACAGGTCTCAATGGCCGCCGACGGCGGGTTGCTAACTCCCTTGCTCGCCGAGGAGCCGATCGCGCCGATCTATCCGGGCAGCCAGATTCGGCGGGAGGATTACGCTCATCTTCACATCAATCGTTCGATTGCCTCGCTCGCCTATCTGCCCTTGTTGGAACAAGAGAGTTTGATCGGCACTATCGAAGTCATTGCCTTTGCCAAAGTCCTAGGCTCGCGAGATCTGGCCAGGCTTGCGCCCATTACACGGTTGGCTCCGCCGGCATTATTGGCCGCTGAGAACTTTAACCGCGCGCGGCAGGACCTTCTGGATTCGCTCCACCGCATGACCCAACTGTATGACCTGGAGAAATCGCTCAACGCGACCCTGGAACTGGACGAAGTCACCAAACTGGCATCGGAAAAGGCCGCCGCCATGCTGGAGTGCCAGGCCATCCATCTTTGGCTCTTCGACGGCGCACAATTGCGTCTGATGTCGAGCAGCGGGCAGGACGACACCGTCCAGCTTCGCATGATTCAGGAGCCCGGCGAGGGGTATGTCGCCGATATGGCTGATGTGGGCGAGCCGCTACTCATTGCCGCCGACGACGAGCGGTTACTTCTCCGAAACGCCGCTCTCGACGAGAACGCGGGCACTCCGCCGATAAGCAATGCGCTTCTTGTCCCGCTCATGCAGGAGGGCGCGGAGATTGGCGTACTTGAGGCGGTGAACAAAGCCGGAGACACTCCCTTCGACGACGACGACCAGTTTTTTCTTACCGCTATCGCCGAGACCGTTTCCAGCGCGCTCAAGAACGCAAGCCTCATGTTCGCCGAGCGCAAGCTCGAGATTCTTGAAACTCTGGTTCGCATCAGCTCGGAAATCACCTCGACTCTTCGCCTCGATCGGTTGCTGCAGATCATCGTCAACAGCCCGCAAAATGTATTGCCGTTCGAGCGCTGCGCGATCGCGCTCGACCATCGCGGGCGGCTTCAGTTGAAGGCGGTTTCAGGGATGACCGCCCTTCCGCTGGGCGACGTTCAGGTCGATCGGCTCAACGAACTCCTGCGTTGGCTTTCGACTCAGGATGGCGCGTTGCATCTTCGCCGCGATCCGGGCCCTCTGCAAGCCGAACTCCCCGAAGCTGTCGCGCGGCATTTCGAGGCTACCGGCTACGGAGCGTTATATTCCCTGAGCCTGGCCGACGACCAGGGCCGCGTCGGCGTGCTGCTCTATGAGGCGACCGATCCCGATTTCCTCGACCTGCCGCACACGGAGATGATCAAGATCCTCGCCGGACAGGCCACGGTGGCGATCCGTAACGCCCTGCTTTATCGCGAAGTCCCGCTTATCAGCCTGCTTGAGCCTCTGGCGCAGCAAAAGCGTGCTTTGTTGGGCACCACCCGAAAACGGCGCCTCGGCTTCGCCGCCGGCCTCGCTGCGGCGACAGTGTTCCTGGTATTTTGCCCATTGCCAATGCGGGTCTCCGGAGAGGCCACAGTAGCGCCGCAACACCTGGTAACGATCGCCGCACCCGTTGATGGCAATGTTGCGGCGGTCTTCGCCCATGAAGGACAACGAGTCTCCGCCGGGGACGTGCTCGGGACAATGAATGATTGGCAGTGGCGCATGGACGTTGCGTCGGCGGAAGCTAAATACCACGCCGGCGAACTAAGCATGGAAAACGATCTCGCGCGGGGCGCGGCCACGGCAGGAGCAGATCGTGCTCAGATGGAGTATCTCCGTTCCGAAGTAGACCGTAACCGCGCCAAACTCGAAAGCGCGCAGTTGCGTTCGCCGATCACCGGCATCGTCGTTACTCCCGCGCTGCAAAACGCAGCCGGCGAACACCTCGACGCCGGCGCCGCCTTTGCTCAGGTGTTGGATCTATCGAGCGCAGTCGTCGATATCGCTGTCCCGCAGCGCGACGCTGCCTTGGTGCTTCCAGGTCAATCCGCGGCGATAAAGCTGGACAGCTATCCGCAACGCTCCTGGCACGGTTCGGTCGCGATTGTCAGCCCCCAGGCGCAGTCCGTCGATGGAGATCGCACCTTCGCCGCGCGAGTCCCGCTGCCCAACGAAGACGCGGTCCTGCGCAGTGGCATGAGTGGTCGCGCCAAGGTCTTCATCGGCTATCGACCGGCGGGATATGTTTTGCTCCGCGCCCCGGCGCTATGGCTGTGGCAAACTTTGTGGAACTGGATAGGCTGGTGATGCCAATGACTTCTCGAACCTCGCGAACGATGATTCGGACGATCGGGAGTCTGGCGACCGCAATGGCGCTGTTGTCGTTCGCGGGTTGTGACGAACATCCGGCGGTCCAGGCCAGCGCCGCGCCTGCAGCCGACTCTTCTGTTCCCACCACTCCGGTGGCCCCGCCTTCCACTTCGTCAAGCCCAACCTTGGAACCAAAGACCTTTACCACCACCGGCCCGCTGGTCGCCGAACAGCAGGCCGATATCGCCGTCGAGCGCGACGGATGCGTGGCGCAAGTCGGGGTGCAGATCGGCGACCGCGTGCGGCGGGGTCAGTTGCTCGCACAACTCGATGACCGCGCGCTCCGCGCCGCTGTCGATTCGCAGAAAGCCAAAGTGGCCTCGCTCCAGGCCCAGGTGGCAGAGTGGGAGTCGGAACAGAAAACCGAGGAAGCCGACCTTCGCCGGATGCAGATCATGCTCAATGAGAAAATCCGCAGCCAGGAAGACTGGGAACATGTTAAATACAAGCTCGACGAGACCATGCAGGAGGTGGCCCGCTACCACGCAGACGAAGCCGCCGCCGAAGCCGACCTTCGCTCGGCCAACCTGCAGTTGGAGCAGTCTCGCATCGTCGCTCCCTTTGACGGAGTGGTTGGTCGCAGTTCCATTCGGCTCGCGCAAGAGGTCAAGAAAGGCGACGTCCTCTTCTGGATCACCGCCGAAGCCCCACTGCGCGTCCTTTTCACCGTGCCGGAGACGGCGATGGCGGCCTTCCCGTCTGGAGCCCCCCTGGAGTTGACGACCGCCGATTACCCCAACCTTCGTCAGCAGGCGCGCATTCTTCGCGTCAGCCCGGTGGTCGATCCCGCCAGCGGCAGCGTGCAGGTCATTGCTACGGTCGTCAATCCCTCTCCCTTGCTCAAGCCGGGTATGTCGATGCAGGTCCGGCTCGCGCCATGAACCTGAGCGAGGCGCTGGATGCGGCCCTGCCCGAGATCCCCAAAACCCGCTACGCGCGCGAACGGCCGCCCCGCCTCGATCCGGAACTCATCGTTCGCGAAGACACGCTCGACGGCGAGCCAATTATCGGCGTTCTGCAGCGCGAAGGGTCCAACTACTTTCGCTTCCCGCCGGGACAATGGCGGCTTGCCGAGTTGTTCGACGGCGTCCGGTCGTATCAAGAAATCGCTGCCCTCTACAACCAGGAGACCGGCGCGGAGTTCTCGACCGAAGACATTCGAATCTTCGTTGAAAACCTCGATGAAGTCGGCCTCTGGTACAAAACGCCGCAGGAAAGGAACCTTGCGCTCAGCGAAAAGCTGATGGCCCAACGCAGCCGCCGGGCCCAGCGGACATCGAAGTTCAACATCGCCCACATCAGCTTTTCCGCCTGGGACCCCGACCGTTACCTCACCTGGCTAGACGGTCGGGTCGGCCGTTTTGTCTATAGCAACTGGTGTGTGCTCGCCGTCGTCCTGCTCTTTTGCTTCGAAGGGCTGTTTTTTGTCGCCAAATGGAGCATGATTGGTCCCGACATTCCGGAGTTCTATAACTTCACTCACAAGACCTTTGCCGACATCGTCCAGTTTTGGGTGCTCCTCTTTGTCCTGGGATTTATCCATGAGAGCGCCCACGGCCTCACTTGTAAACACTTCGGCGGCGAGGTGCACAGCATGGGCCTGTTGTTCCTTTATCTCGTGCCTTGTTTCTTTGTCGACGTAACGGAGAGCTGGGTTTCGGCAACCAAGATCCAACGGCTGGCGACCATCATCGCCGGTATCTGGATCGAGTTGGTAGTCTGCGGTTTCGCCGTCCTGATCTGGCTCAATACGCCGCCGGGACAATGGCTTCACGAGCTGACCTACAAAGTCATTCTGCTCACGGGCGTCGCCGTGGTCGTGATGAACATCAATCCTCTGCTCAAGATCGACGGTTACTATTTCCTCACCGAGGCGATCGGGATACCTGATCTGAAGGAGCGCTCGACCGCATTTGTCTCCGGATGGTTCCAAAAGCACATCCTCCGTCTGCCTGTAGAAGTAATCTCGATACCCCGGCGGCGGACGCCGCTTTTCGTTCTCTATGCGCTCGCCTCGGGCGCTTACAGCTATCTGCTGCTCTTCACCTTCATCCGCTTCACCTACAACGTCGCTTCGCATTGGCTGGCGGAGTTCGCGCTCATCCCCGCCGGCATACTTGCCTTTGTCATGTTTCGCTCCCGCCTCCGCTCGCTTCGCGAGGTGATGAGCCGGACCTGGAGCACCGCTTTGAGCAAAGGCTATCGCTGGCGTCCGATACCAGTGATAGCTGCTGCCGCGATGTTGGTCCTGCTGTTTGTTCCGTTTTGGCGTGACCGGGAGGACGCCTGGTTTGTCATCCAGCCTAGCAGTTCGGCTACACTCCATGCTTCGATCGACGGCACAGTGGATAAGGTCTTCGTCCAGGAAGGCGAAGCAGTGCGCGCCGGCCAGCCTTTGGTCCGCATGACGAGCCTCGATGCGACGTCGATGCGGTCGGGCGCGGAAGCGGAGACCGGCAGCGCCCACTTCGACGCCTTCGATGCCGAAATGCGCGGCCAGAGCGTTGGCGCAGCGGCCGCCGAGGAAGGCGCGGCACTGCGTTCGGCCGGACTCGCTCGCGAAGCGCAGGCTTCTCTCGTCGTTGTCGCCCCGACCGATGGAATTGTGCTAACTCGCGACCCTGCAGCGCTGCTCCACCAGGATGTAGGCTCCGGCCAGACACTAATCACTCTGGCCGACGATGGGCCGCGCTCCGCCCGGATATTCGTCCCTGCTTCCGCGCTCGACCGCATTCCGCCTGATGCCGAACTGGCCCTTGCTCCGCCAGGAAGCTTTTCCGTGATCCGCATGAAGCTTCCGCCGATGCAGGGAGAGGCAGTGGATTTGCCTCCCGGCCTGATCACCAAACAGGCCTACAAAGGCGTCGTCCTCCCTACCTTTTATTTTGCGCGGATGACCCTGCCGGCCTCGGCTGAATATTTGCCGCTCGGACTCTCCGGCCACGCCAGGATCTTCGGCGAGCGGCGAAGCGTCGCGGCACGTTTAGTCACGGTCATCATGAATCTTGTCCGCGCTCACGTCTGGTAAACGAAAAGGCGGCCGCCGTAGCGACCGCCCCTTTTCTCCCTTGCGAGAGCGAAGCCCGGAGACGCTAGTTGGGGAGCCTCATCACCGTCGGCTTCATATTCGCGGCCACTGGCGCGTTCGCGGTCGTCTTATCGGACTTGGTCTTGGTGGGCTTGCTGGAAGCGGCGTTGTTCACAAGCGGTTTCTTGATGGCGGCCATTGGTTTGTTCCTCGAATTTGGATTTTGAACTTCGTCCTGCGCACTCCATTACGGCATGCGGCGTGCCAAACTTTAGTTCACGCGACAACGCCCCTCAACCTGCTCATTACAATGGGTTTTTCTAATGCTGGAACGAAGATCGGGGCGACTCGCAATCTCGGTCAAAATAAAACCATCACGGATGAATTAATTGACCCTTGGGGTCAATCTCTCGGGAGCAAGCTCGTCTGCCTTTCCGGGGGCGAAAAAGGGCGGCCGCCGTAGCGACCGCCGCATTTCTTCGTTGCAGGCGCGTAGCCCGCAGCAGCTCTTAACCGATGTAGCGCATCGTCGGCTTGATGTGCGCGGAAGTGGGCTTGATATGGACCGAGGTTGGTTTAATGTGCGCGGAAGTGGGCTTGATATGAGCCGAGGTGGGCTTGATGTGAGCAGAAGTCGGCTTCATATTCGCAGCCACTGGAGCGCTCGCATGCGCCTTATCGGACTTGGTCTTGGAGGACTTGCCGGAAGCGGTGCTATTGACAAGCGATTTCTTGATGACGGGCATTGGGACTGTTCCTCGAATCTTTGAGTTTGAACTTCGTCCTGCGATTTACTTATGGCACCCTGAGGGCCAAACTTCGAAAGGCGTCTGATTTGCCGTAACGCATTGCATCTAAAAGGTGGTTATCCGTGGTCCCATAAGCCCAAATAAGTCATTTTGGTTAAAAATTAACCCAATGGTCGGTGAATAAATAACCCCACTCCCTCAAAGCGAATACTTCCGGCAGAGATACTTCATGCGCTGCCCGTCCAGTCGTAACAGACGGGCAGCCGCCGCTTTGCTGCCTTGCACACGTCGAAGCGCCGCCGTGAGCAGCGCGATCTCCAGCCGCTCGATCTCAGCGTCGAAGTCGGCGCCTCCCTCGGGCAACAGCGCAGCCTCCTGGACTGTGGCGCTATGCGCGAGCAATCGCGGCGGCAGATTACTCGCGCGAATCTCTTCGCCTCGCACGGTGATCACTAGCCGCTGGATGAGATTTTCCAGCTCCCGCACATTGCCTGGCCAGTTGTGCTCCTCAAGAGCTGACAGAGCATCGGCGGCCAGCCGCTTCACCGGCATCCCGTTCGCCACGCAGTGAATTTGAAGGAAGTAATCGCAGAGCAGCGGGATATCGCCGGTGCGTTCTCGCAGCCGCGGCAAATAGATCGGAACTACGTGAATCCGGTAGAAGAGGTCCTCCCGAAACCGCCCGGTGCGGACCATCTCCTCCAGCGCCTCATTGGTCGCGCAGATAAGCCTGAAATCGACTTTGCGAGGAGCCCGGCCGCCGAGCCGTTGCACCTGATGGTCCTCTAACACCCGCAGCAGCTTGGTTTGCAGTGGCAGGGTCAGGGTCGCGATCTCGTCGAGAAAGAGCGTGCCGCCATCGGCCAACTCGATCTGCCCGGGTCGCGCTTCAGTGGCGCCAGTGAAAGCGCCACGCTCGCTGCCAAAGAGTTCCGACTCGATCAAGTTCTCCGGCAATGCGGCGCAGTTCAGGCGAATGTACGGTCTGTGCGCCCGTGTGCCGAGAGCGACAATCGCTCGGGCGACAAGTTCCTTGCCGGTGCCGCTCTCGCCCCGAATCAGCACATTGACGCTGCTGCCGGCCACTTGCTGGATTGCGTCGTAGACCAGGCGCATCGGCTCGCTCGCGCCCACAAAGTCCTGGAAACGGCTACTCTCATGTGCCTGCCTCCGCATTTCTTCCCGCGTGGCATCTTCGGTGCGGCGGCGGAAGGTATCGGCCAGCGCCAGTCGCAGCTCCGCGATGTCGACAGGACGGCGGAAATGCGTATCCGCGCCGGCATCGAGCGCTTGCTTCTCGACTGAGCGTTGACGCGAGCGGCTCAACGAGATGAGCACGAGATTTTCGTTGAGCCGGCGAAGCTCATTGAGTACCGGCAGCCCTCCAAACTCTTCGGGCCCGTCGGTGTCGATGTCCAACAAGACAGCGACCACCCGTGCCTCACGGGTCCAGCGGGCCAGGTCCACGTAGTCCGGGCGAATGACCACCTGAAACCAGGGCACAACTTCGGGGATCAACTCATCGAGAAACTCGATGTCCTCAGTGACCACGCAAATGGTGGGCAGAGTAATATGCGGGACCGGAGCTGAGCCGGACTCCACGGCATTGCGTCGCGAGGCCATAACGAATTCTACCGATGGAATGAGCGGATTGCGGGTGGCCGGGGATATCTAGCCGATTCATTGCCGAGTCATATAGAGAATAGACCGATTCTTGTCATTCGAGTCCAACACACAACGAATGAGGTATTTTCCTCCAGGAGACGCTTGGCCGAATAACTCGCATCTCGAACACTTGATTCAGCCTGTGGTCAGTCAGATTCGTTAGTTCTAGCCAAATCCCCAATGCGCCTCTCCAGCCTCTGCAATTCTGGAAACGGGCCGCCCTGTTATCGCTCCACCGACATTCTGTCGGAACAAATGCGCTTGCCTTAGTTCAGCTTCGAGTACTCGGGCCTTGGCCTGCTTCAGGATGGGGAGGGGGTCATCAATGGACGCAGTGGCGCCACCATGACACTACAGACCGCCGACGGACCGAACGTAGTGATGCTCACGCCAACTACTTAAGTCAACGAAGTAGAAGGAATATTCAGGACGTGGAAGAAGCAGGTGGCGATGCTTTCCCAGATATTCCGCAGCGGAATCGTCACTTCGGCGCGCGTGCAGGGAGCGGTCGCGGTTTACCTGCTGCTGGGCGCACTGTTATCACATCGCCGATCGCTTGACGCCTGGCTCGTTCCAAAGCTCCGTCCGCAATTTCTTCACCGTAGCTGAGTGGGACTACTACAGCTTTGCCACTCTGATCACTCTGGGATACGGCGCCATAGTGCCGATCAAGCCGGTCTCCGGTAGTCTCGCAATTGGGGAAGCAGTGACGGGTCAGCTGTATCTTACTGTTTTGATTGCGCGGCTTGTGCCCCTCGAAGTAATGTTTAGCAGCCAGATCCACGCTTAAGTCCGACGAGTAAACCGCCGGAGTTCCGACGGCATAATGGGGGAGTTGTTAGCAGAGGATCTCTGAGGGAACATAGACGACGAACTCCGGCATATCCGGAAGATCATCAATGAACGTGCCCTTTTTCTTCCCATTGGAGGAAAAGCGGCGCACTCGCTGCTTCTTCCGCTCGGCCACGTAGAAATCGCCGTCTGGGCCGACGGCGAAGCCAGAGGGGGCGTCGAGCTTTCCGTCGATAACCACGTGCGCCTTGAGCTTGCCGCTTGGCCTCGTGGACGTCAGGTCCAGCGCGAGGATGCTGCCGGTGCCCGAGGCGCCGATGTAGAGCGTCTCGCCGTGCAGGACCAGGTGCAAGGGCGCTTCGAGCGCCCGCCCGGCGATGTGCGCCATCAACTCCCCAGACCGCACATTGAAGACCTTCACCGCGTAACCGGCTTCGTCCGCCACGTACAGATGCTTGCGGTGCACGATGATGCCGCGCACCGAGTGCCGCGGCTTGCCGCGCTTGTCGAGCACCACCTTGAGGCCGAGAGGCGATGGCACATCAAGCGGCGTGCGGTCACCATACTCGGGAAGGCTCCCTGGCTGGACGCGACGAGCGTGCCGGGAAGAAACTTGCCGTTGGGATACTGCCTGCGGAGGTGCGCAGCCACCGATGCGGGTTTGCGGGTCTTCGGCACCAGCGACACCACGGTGTTGGTGTCCTGGCAGGAGACGTAGATGCGGCCATCGTCCCCCAGCTCCACGTCGAAGGGGTGCGCCATCGCCGCAACCTGCTCGGTCTTCGCGAGCACCTCCTTGAAGCGGAAGGTGTCACCGTGCCGCCGGTAGAGTGCAATGTGGCTATCCTTGCGCCACGCGTTCGCGATGTAGAGATCATCGCCCACCAATGCGAAGCCGCGCGCGATGTGTAGCGGGTGCGCGGCCGGCGATGGATCGAGGAGCAGCGGATGCACCTTGCGCGGGGTGCCGTCGTCCTCGAAGACGCCGATGTTGTTGACGCCATGCCCTGATTCACCCCGATAGCTAATCCACCACACGGTTCTGTCCTCCCGAACACGATCGCTGCATCGTTGAAGTAGGCGCGCGATAACGTGCGCCTTTTCAGCCGACGGGCAAGCTGCGGAGAAAATTACGACCCGCGCAACTCATCGGGGCATGCGGAATTATAAGCTGGTTGGGATCGTTAAGAGTGTTCGTTACAACGTTTTCCGGCCATTGGTCGCAGTAAACTCCCTTCACGGGTCGACTAGGAAACTGCACGCGAGCCGCAGAAGATTGGCTGAATCCCATCGGTTGAAGCGTGCCCTGATTGCCGATCTGCTGCCCTCACTAGTCTGAGCTCATAGGCGTCATCGACGGCGGCATCAGTGCCGATAAAGTCACCTTCGCGAAGCTGATGCTCCAGCATTTGTGTCATGGGCGCGCGAATGCTGTTCTTTGAGTCTGGCTACCGAGTATCGGATACGGCCGAACGCTGCAAGATCTCCCGCCCGTTTTAAAGGCCGCCAATAAATTTCAATGACCGACGGCAGAAAACCCTCAAAATTCCGCAAATTAGGTGTGCTCCGAAACGCGCCTCATCTTGGGTCGCTTTTCGTTTCCTATTCATGTTGTTTTTGGAGGTCTGGCTAAGAAGAACTTGCCAGCTCAGCTTCGTAAGCCATCGACAGAGGAGCCACAATGCGGTCGTCGATGGGTAATTGGGCCAGATGTTCTGCGGCCCACTTTGCGGCGAGGCCGTTCAGCGGGCTCTTGGTGTTGTATTCCTGATAGGCGATCATCCTAGCGATACGAACTATGAGGTCGTCGAGACCCTCGGATGCCGCCCAGAAGTCACCGATACATACGGTGGCATCATCGAAATTGGGGTGGAAGACCGGTGTCAGCATCCGGCACTGCGGAGCGTGTCTCGGATAATCGAGAGAAAGGTTGACCTCTAAAACGTGCGAGTCACGCTCGAGAGTCTCGCCGTTCGCGTTCACATAGAGACCTTTTAAGGCGTAGGCGAAGCGATAAACCGCTGGAGGCAAACCAGCCGTGGCAGTGATCTGGATTATGGGCCAACTGGCGAAACGCCTAGTCAATAATTCGTAATCGGTCTTGAGTCGGCGGGTGCGCGGCGACGCCATCTTGCCTACCTCCTTCTATCTGCCCGAAGATTTCTCACCAACGTGAAAATGCCTACACCAACAAGCAATACCTTTAGCGAAGCGTCCGAAACTGCCGGCCAGTGGAATTCCCTCTTTTGGATGGCGCGCCGATAACTATTGGCAAAAAAGAAGCCTGCGAAAGGAAGAAGCAGAACCACAAGTGCGTTCCAATGCATGGCGTCGCCCAGTCTGCCGTGAAGTAAAGCCGCCAAGGCACGTGTCCCGCCGCAACCCGGGCAGTAAACGTGCAGCCAGGTATACACTGGACACCGCGGATAGAAGGTCGATGTCGCCGGGGGAAAGTGCAGCAGCAGATAGCAGGCATTCGCCGCAGCGGCGGCGGCGAGATTTGCTGTCCACCTCCGGCACGCGTGGTTCATACGGTCTGGAAATCCAGGCGATCCAGGTTCTTGCGTCGAACGATGTCATTCAAATGGTATTGAAAGTAAATAGCGCCAAAGAAGAATGTCATCACGCCACTCAGCAGAAGACCCATTGGCTCCTGCGAATTAAAGTGCTCTTCGAGTGAGTTCTTTAGACTAAATCTCCCTATCAGGAGCACGACGAGACCAACCAGATTCAAAATACTAACCAACGGATTGCGGACATGCTGTTGTGCCGCAACAACGGTGAGAATGGCAACAAGAACTAGATTTGCAACGTACGCCAGATAGTAATAGAGGGCCTTACTTTGAGGCGCTACTTGCCTCATCCAAACAGCCTGTACGATGTCCCACGCCGTCGTGAACAAGCCACAGCTGATCACTCCGAAGAGCAGCACGAGCGCCCAATGCAGGTTGGGTGGGTCGGGGTATTGCGAAGCGAGCGAGATGTGACTGCTCGACAACCGCGCCTGCGGGACCGTGATAGTGCCCATGATCTGAGAGACCGGGAGGGGCTCGCTCATGCCTTCGCTGAGAGCGAGGTCGGTGAGCAGGATTTCTCCCGACGACACATAACGTTGTAGATCGGCGAGTGTGTATGGGCCGTATTGCTGGCCATCGGGAGTGATGAAGTAATTCATGCGTGCTCTCCAAGGTCAGTCGTACAGGAGTTCAAATGAAAGCTATGCCGTCATTGTCGCAGTCGACCATACAGGCCTCCACGATCGCCCAAATCCAGCTAATCAGTGAGCCGAAAAAGCAAGAAAAAAGAGTAACACAAAGCTGTATCACACCTTTCTTGACATAGCCAGCGTAGAAGTTATGCCCACCAAAAGCGCCCAGGAAAACGGCGAGCAGCACAAAAACCACTCTGCTCTTACGCGGCGTATAACTATGGATTTCAGGAGGAGGCGCGGCGTATCCCCCAAAGGTCGGATAAGTTGCGACCGGGACATGGTTACTGTGCATGACACCTGCAGACGGGGGTGGAGGAGCACCCGGCACCCGGGGTGGCGGAGGAGTTGGTATCACCGGCGGCGAAACCGGCGATGAAGGCGGAGGCACAACTTCGGGCGTTTCCCCGAGCTGTAGGGGCGCCATCGACCCAGAGAGGTTTAGGAAAGAAGGCACATTTTGCGGCGCAGGTTGTTGACGTCCAAGGGGTGCGAAGTCCTGGTCGGAGACATTGATTTTCGGCTTTCCCAGCGGCGCCTGGGAGCAGCCGAAGACGGTACACCCTCCGTTCTCTTGCAGACACTCCGCATGATGCTGCGTGGCACACCCACACAGGCGACAATCTCGTCATTTTCGTCAAACGGGGTGCGGCAGTAGGGACAGGTCGCGCTCATCCGCGTTGTCTTTCCTGGTATCGGAAGGCATACCGGCCGAGCTGGATGATGGTGCCGCTTTCGAGCACCCGGGTGCCACGGATCGGCCGTCCGGAGACATAGACCACACCGTTCGGGACGAGATGTATCTTCGATCCTTTCATCTCCAGAGTTGCGTGCAGGGGCAGGATATCCGGATCCTTGAAGAGATAGATGTCGCAGTTCTGCGAACTACCGACCACAGTCCGTGGTCGATAGAGAATGAATTGCTTGCCTGCAAGTGGTCCGGCGGTCACGTAGAGCCAGCGGTCTTTGAGAGCGCTTTCGACCAAACCGATCGCGATGCCTGTGGCCATGCCAAGTAGACTGAACCCGACCGCCCGGCTGGTCGCGCCTCCATGGGTGGCGAACGCGATCGGATCGAAGATCGTGCCGCCGACCACCGCGCCGATCGCACCGCCCGATGCGCCGTAGCCAGTCTTCTTCATCGATTGGCCGATGATGCCGTAGATGACGCCGCCGGCGGCCCCTAGCACCATCCACGCAAGGCCGCGCACGATCCACACTGCGGGATTGTGAACCGACTGCACTCCCGCCCCGCGGCAGATGGCGAGCCCAATCGTATAAAACACGTTCGCCAGATTGCTGATGAAGAAGCCGAGAATCATACCCAGCGGCAAAGCGAGTCCGCCGCGAATCACGGCCTTCTTGGTGGAACGTTCGACAATGCTCTCGGCGACCGCGAAGCCCACGCACATTAAGGTCACCAGAATCGGCACCATCAAGATGTCGCCCCAGTGACGTCCGTTGCCCGGGCCATCGACAAAGCCTGGTTCCGTCATTCCCCAGCCTGCCAGCGTACCGAGCAATCCGGCCAATCCCAGATAAAACCAAGCCTGAAGTAGGACGCTGCCTTTTTGCTGGGTCAACGCGGGAACATCCGGCGTGGTGTTGACATTGCCATAGCTTTTCGCGACGGCCGCCTGATCGGCTGCGGGGACTGATGCAGCCGACTCCGCGGTGGCGACCTTGGACAATTCTTCCAGGCTAACTCTCAGCGGTTGCCGATTCTCGTTCATGGGTTCTTTCCAGAGTTCGGATCAGGGGGGGCTTTGTCTGTTGAGGTGGCGACGCAGGCCGGCTGGGTGCGTTGCCGCCAGAGTCAACGCCCGGGTGTTGTTCAATGCGGCGAATCAGCTCGGATGGTACTTGGACCAGATCTCCTGTGGCGGGATCGATCTCAACCAGGATGGGTCGAGGGAAGAGGAAAAATGCGATCGCAAAACCAAGCACGATTGCAGACAAATAAGCCAACGCGGTAACGCCTAAGCGAAGCCACGCCGATCGTTCACCACGCCGCCTTTGACGGCGGTCGATCACGGGCCTCTCTTCTTCGGATTCCGGCACCGGCTCCATCTGTTTCGGTGTGCGTTCGACGCCGTCGCCATTGTTGTCAGCGATAGAGAAATGAGATATCCGGTGAATGTCGCTATCGACCCAACCGAAGCAGCCTTCCTCGTCGGTATGCGGATCGTAGACCCAGGCAACGTGGTCGGGAGACGAGAAGAAATTGCGATGGATGAAGGTGTCGTGCTCCGACAAGAAGACGCCGAATCCGGGGTGAGAGTGATACCACCCAACGATCCGCTCGCCTGGAGGACTCGTCTTTGACTTTGTAAATCGTCTCCCACGCATCCTGCGTAAACGTGACATGGGTTCCGGCCTCCGCGGCATTCAACGCCTCGATCGAGGCGCGGACTTCGACTACTCCGTTTCGCTTCTCACCGATCAGCACCCCGCAGACTTCTGTCTTCATATGCGAGCGCGCATGTTGTCGTATGCACCGCGTCACTTCGTTGTCGATCTGAAACAGCGGCCGAGTGTGTTTTGCCGAGAGCTTGCTCATAGTCGCGCCTCGCTCACGACGGAATCGAAGAGTGGGCCCAGAACTGCTATTGCGTCGCCCGCGATGCAGTATGACATCTCGGCGCCGAGCGCACGCGCGTTAAATATGTCATAAAGGGGAAGCCCCAATTGATCCAGCCGGCGGTTGGCAAGCTCCGGTTCGCCGCGATACCCCGAAAGCGTTTGCACCACGCGCATTTGGCCGTCGCGCCGACAACGACCGCGCCACCATAGCCAATGGCGCCGACTGGCACGAAACACTCTTCTTCTTCACCGCATTTCGGGCAGACGAGCTTGTGAATTATGTCTCGGCTGAATTCGAGAACGACCTGATCGCTCCCTAGATCGTTGCTTGCCCGCTTCGACAGCTGCTCTAGCGTGAGCGCACTCGAGGATTCCGGAATATGCACGACATTTTCCAGAATGTAATGGCTGATACACTCGGGATTCTCCGTGTAATCGACCACGTAGGAGGTGTGGCGCAGTCCCTCGAAGATGTAGCCCTTGCTGGCCAGAGTGGGCATCCCATGCAACAGCTTGACCGCCTCCTGGACCTGAATTCCCCCAATGATCGAAGAGATGGTGGGAGTCGTTGGCACACGCCCTTCGCTTGTGGCCGTGTGCAGAAGCAGATTGCAGGACATACGCCGATCCAGAATCGCCCAATCGGTTTCGCCAAGTGTGCATTCGTAGCAAGGGCGTGACCGGGCAGAAAGGCACGTGCGACTCCGTTGATGCCCTCGATCGCGCCGTCGATCCAGGGACGATTCATCTTCCATGCACAACGGTTGATCCACAGCCGCGCCTCACGATTGTCGAGCCCGGCGAGGATAATGTCCGCCCAACCAAAGAGACCGAGTCCGCAGTCCTGCATAACATTCGCGGTCAGCGACTGCACTGTAGCCTCCGGCAGCAACGCCTGGTAGGCGCTCGCAACCGTTTCAGCTTTTGAATGGCCAATATCACTCGAACGAAACAAAATCGCCCGCGACAGATTCGAGATTTCAATGTGATCGAGATCGACGACGATGATGCTTTGAAAGCCGAGCAGCGCCAGGTTTTTCAGAATCTCGTTGCCGAGGGCTCCCGCTCCGATCACCAGCACTTTGGCGGCGCGAAGCTTCTCCTGGTCCCACCATGGAGGAGGGAGGGTTGCAGATCTCAGTTTCAGCTGTTCAATGAGGGGCGCTGCGCAGGAGCAAGCCGCGGTTCATGTTTTGAATGGCTTGGGTTCCCGACGATGCGCCTCGCGCGCCCTACCGGGCGCCGGCGGGTATCTCGACAAATGCAAAAACATCACCGATCCAGCCGCCGGCCTTGGACGCCAGCATTACCGCAATGGACGACCAGATCGGCCGGGTCGTCGTGGCACTCCAGCAAAAGGGAATGCGCGACAACACCATCATCGTCTTCCACAGTGACAACAGTGGCACACGCAATGGCTTGATGCTCATCCGCGGTCATGCCCAAGACCTCAAAGGACAATCCCACGCCGAACCACGAGCACGTCGCCACACGCCCCGGAGGCCCGTTTTAGAACAAAGCGCCGGCCAGCTGCTCGGCAATCATCCTAGCCTTCTCCTTGAGCAACGGCCGCGTCATGGACGGGTCCTGGGCCATCGTGGAGCTTACCGTCACGATAAAGAGCCGGTCGCGCACGCGGCCTATCACCTGCTCCCCGCGCGAGTACCCCACATCGGCGGAGCAAGACACTGCTTCATTGCCGATGGCCTTTAGCGCCGCAGCGGGCGATGTGCATATAGATTCGCGAGACACGATCGCCTTCGTCACATCAGTCAGCGGCTGAACCATGATTCGGAGAGCAGAATAGTCTTTAGCCGTCTTCAGATTAGTGAACACACAAATAGTCTGATCGCCCGGAGCAGTCTCAAGATCCAAAGTGACCGGTCCGTTGAGAACACCCGATGCGGTGGCGTCGTTCAACCAAGCGCAGTGGCCCTCCTGTGCTTGGCCGATTGCGGAGACAGATACCAGCCCAGCCAATACCAGCCATCGCAGCCATCCATTTTTCGCCTCGAATAGCCTCCGCATTACTGTGCCCCCGCGACGGGTTTGCTCATGTCATGGACTTCGTCTGAATGTATGTGCCAGGGAACGCTCTCCGTCGATATCTCCGGATGTTTGCGCAGAAAATCGAGCGAGTAAGTTGGCGCGCTCGGATCGAACTTCTTAGTCACGAACTGGGCCTGCTGTTCGGCCGCCTTGTCTTTCATCCCCGCTCTGCGATAAAGGATGGATAGGTTGTAGTGTGCGGCAAGGTCGTCGGGATCGATCCTCTGCAGCTGGATGAATTGCTCCATCGCCTCGTTGTTCTTATGCTGCTGGTAGTAGGAGATGCCCAGCTCCCGGCGCGCATCGCGCGAGTCTGGATATTGCCGGACCACCTCGAGAAGATCGGCCACTTCGATATCCTGATGGCCGGTCCGCCTCTCGATCAACGCATCATAATAAAGAGCCCGCGCGTTATTTGGGCTAAGGGTCAAGGCTTTTTGTATGCTGGCGAGGGCCGACCCGTACTTCTCCCACTCGATCTCAGTCAGGCCGATATTCGTGTAGCCGTCGGCATAGTCGGGCCTCAACTTCACTACCTCGTTGAACGCATTGATTGCGTCCGCATATTGCAGCTGGTCGAGGTAGCCGATGCCCAGATTGTTCCAGCGCATCCAATCGGGGTTGTCGCCGACTTCGGGCCGGACCTGATCATTCCTTCCGATATTCAATGTTCGCGTACGCGAGGCAATCTCCACTACCGGATACGCTGGATGGTCGGGACCAAAGACATTGTTCAAATAGCTCTGCCGGAAGTGGCGATAGTTCACTCGGGCCGTAACCTTGATGGGGCCTTTGATATCGGCTGGAATGCGGAATTGATAGCGGACTAACGTCGACCGTCCTGCCTGAATGGAGTTGTCGTAGGCCACCGAGTGGATGGTCCACACCTCGTGGTTATCGACAAACTCGCCTTGCAGATTCACCGGACGGTTGGTAAAGCTGTGTGCTCGTGTGTCCAGCGACCCGTCCGGTTTCAAAAAGCCACTGTGATAGATATCTTTTCCAGCGCCGTCTTGGACGTCGAACTCCAGCCAGGCTTCATATACGTCTCGGATCTCGGGGATCAACGAATGGCCGATGTTCTTGTTTTGGATGACGACGAGCGCCTCGACGAGGTTGTTTGGCTCTAGGCTGAAGGGCACCGACCCGAGCGGTGCAATTAGCTTTTCGTCGCCGGCCTTCTTCAAGCCCACGATATCGACATTCAAGAAGTTCCCAGCCCGTAGAAACGTGATCGTTTTCTCCAGCTGCTCGTCGAAGCCGTAATAGAACGGTACAGCGGTGTTCCCGGCGAGCCAGCGATGCGACGCGAACGTGCCGTTCTTCGCCCCATAGTCAGGCAGGAGGTTGGCAGCGCGCTTCATGTGGCAGTCCTGACAGGTGGTGAAATCGGCGGAATAAAACGTCAACGGGTTCCGCCGGGAGAATTTCGAGTTCTGCCATTCGTCATATGTCGTGAAGGCGCGAATGAACTTGTAGTCATTCAGAGCGTCGGGCAGATTGGCTTTATGGCAGGCGCCGCAAAACTCCGGAGTGCGGTAGAAACTCTGCATCACCGCCTGCGAATGGCGGTCGGTGTTCTTCAATATCTCGTCGTACGGAACTTCCCCCGGAATGCGGTTTCCTTTTTCGTCCACCATCACCGACGGAATGCTCATGACGAAACCGCCGTTCCCCTTGATCGACTGTAACTTCTGGATGGAGTGGCAGGTGGTGCAGGTGAGGCCGTCCTGATCCATCTCACGGTCGACTTTAGAGTCTTCGGTCAGGCCGCCCGTCAACACCGCGACGGGATTGTGGCAACTGTCACAATGGCGCGCAAACTCAATGCCCTTGGTATTGATCAGAATGTTCACGCTCGCCCGGTAGAAGGGAGTGCGGAAGGCATTTGAATGGAGAGCCTGACGCCATTGGCTGTAGGCCTCCTGGTGGCAATGGGCGCAGTAGGCGGCATTTGGAAAAGCGCCCGGCTGAACGAAGTCGTCTCCCTGTACCAGCATCGTTCCGGGAATAAAAAGATTGTCCTTGCCGAAGCGGAAGTTATAGGTCTCGCGTACCTTGTCAGCGTACTGTTTGCGTTCTTGATCGAACCGATCTTTAGCGGCTTGATACTCGGTAGCTTGATCTTTAACTTGATCCTGGCCGAACGCAGATCCGGCGAAGATCGCTACGGCAAGCAGACCGCCGCCGACACCAGCCGTAGCCGTAGCCAGGATCCAATGTTTTCTAATGTATTTCATGGCCATCTACAGTGTTACAATGCTGCCTCAACTTGTATCGATGGGGCGCGGACCTCGATGCAGGTTGAAAAGCTTCTATCTATGCCCGCGTGCTAATTCCCAGCAGAGTGCGGCTTAGCCGAAGAAGAAGCACTCTTCGCGATGGCATCATAGACGCTGGGCACCAGACCTTTGCCTTCTTCAATGACGAAATAGCGATCTACGCTCGGAAGGCTGACATGTTCAACCAAACCGCTTGTCCAGCGGACCTCGACGCCATCCACTGTGCTCGCTTGCCCCAGGCCGAAATGAAGGCGCTGGTCATTGGACGACTCAAAACTGCCGCCGCTCATCACGTCTCCGCGTTGCCGCATCCCACCAGCTGTGAGATAGACCGTCGCTCCGATCGCGTCGCGAGGACTCTTCGGACCACCAACCAGCTTGATGCCTACCCAGTGGTTCGTGTCGGCGTTGACATTACGAAGAAGCACGGGAGTGTGATCGATGCAGTTGATGACGACATCGATCTTGCCGTCGTTAAAAATGTCTCCAAATGCCGCTCCACGACTTGGAATGACATCCGCCAGCCCAGTCCCCTCGACCGCGGGAACAATCTCAAAGGCCTTCCCTTTCTTCACGTTGTGAAACAGCTGGGGACGTTCAGCGAAAGTGGTGCCCCAGTCGTATTTGTCCACCTCCGGATAAATATGGCCGCTGACCGACATAATGTCCTTCCATCCGTCGTTGTCATAATCGATGAACTCTGTGCCCCAGCTGAGGAACGGATAAGTGACTTCGGCAATTCCCATCTGCGGTGTGATCTCAGAAAAATTGCCATCGCCCTCGTTGCGGAAGAGGGTTTTATAGTCGTCGGAAAAAGTTGTAGTGTAGAGATCGACGTTACCGTTGTTCAGATAATCCCCGACCGCCAACCCCATCGACGCTGTTTCGCGGGCCGCCTGATTGAGAGCAAAGCCGGAATAGAAGCTCGCGTCCTCGAAAGTACCGTCACCCTTGTTGATGTAGAGGTAGTTTGGTGTCGAGTCGTCGGCGACGATCAAATCGACCTTGCCGTCGTTATTCACATCGACGAAGGTGGAAGAGAATCCATAATAGTGGTGCTTATCGCTTACGCCGGCTTTTTCGCTAACGTCCGTAAAAGTCCCGTCCCCGTTGTTGTGAAAGAGATGGTCTGGTTCGCCCGGAAGCCCGCGCGGACCGCACATGACGCGGGTACCGCGATACTGGCAAAACGCAAAGCTAACCGCCGCCGAGCCGGGCACTGGCGGATTCTTGACGTCGTAGTGGATATAACCCGGAACAAATAGGTCGAGCCTGCCATCGCCGTCATAGTCGCCGAAGCTTGCGCCGGTCGACCAGTTGCCGAGAGTGACTCCGGCCTGTTCCGCAACGTCGGTGAAGGTGCCGTCATGGTTGTTGTGATAGAGCCTGTTCTTCCCAAAGTTCGTGACGTATAGGTCGGGCCAACCGTCATTGTCGTAGTCGCCCACAGCGACTCCAAAGCCCCATCGGTCGTTGGTCACACCGGCCTGGGCCGCGACATCGGTGAAGGTGCCATCGTGGTTGTTGTGAAAGAGCGCAGCGCGCGGAGGCTCCACCTTTCCATCCAATGCCTCGTAGGTCGAGCCATTCACGAGATAGATATCCAGCCACCCGTCATTGTCATAATCCAGGAGGGCCACTCCCGAACCGTCCGTTTCCAGAATGAATGTCTTCTTTGGAGTGCCCATCTTATGATGCCAGCCGGTCAGCCCAGCTTTCTCCGAGACGTCCTGAAAGACGATCGGCCCCTCCTTGACGAAACCGCCCGCCGTAATGGGCCGCTTTTCCGAATCCAGAACGGGAGCGAAGGTACCCGCCGTCGCGGAACCACCCTGTTGCTGTGTTGCGACGTTTCCACCATAGAGCGGGGGTGTGGAGGGCTGCTGTCCTCTCGCCGCAGACGCGGTGCCGAAGAACAATATCGCGAATGGATAAGCGACGACGCAGCTCCATCGGAACATCTGAAACCGACGCAAGGACGTGACTGCCAGGCGCGCAAACGAGAGATTGGCCACGGCGCCAATTATACGGACGGCCCCGATTCGTTGTCTTCGACCCCAGGACAAAATCGCCACTCCGGTACGGAACATCCCCATCGTAGGGTCCGCCACTCTCGGGGCAACTAATCCGAATCTAAAAGCGGTGGGTAATGCGGCCCGCATGTATTATAGACTTCGTACGCATGCGTTGGCTGCCTATTTGCGCTTGTTTTATTCTCGTCGGCTCTGTCTCGCATCCGTTCAGTCAGGCGCAGTCTGGCACGGCCCCTGCCGCGGCTGGAGCCGACTCCTCGCAGAGCACGGTGATCACCAAACATGCCGCGCAACTGATCAATGAGGGAAACCTCAAAGAGGCTCTGACAGAACTGGATGCGCTGGCTGTTGGACCTCCAGCACTTCCCGGTGTCGAATATCTGAGAGGTTTCGCGTATTACCAGCAGTCTGACCTCAGCAGGGCGGAGACCGCTTTCAAGAAAGCCCTTTCTCAGGACCCGCAAGATCGAGCGTCCAGGCAGATGCTTGGGATCACGCTGTATCGCGAGGGAAGGTCGGCCGACGCAATCCCCGTTCTGGAGGCGGAACGCTCTTCCCTCGGCGTAACGAATGTCGATCCCAGCTATCTCCTCAGCCTTTGCTACATCGATGTTCAGCGCTACGACGATGCGCGCCGGAACGTTGCCGCCGAATACCGTTTCCCGCCGAACTCCCCGTCCGCCTATCTGCTGACAGCTCGGATCCTGGTGCGGCGCGAATATATGGTCCCGGCAGAGTCGGCGGCGCGAAAGGCGCTTCAACTCAACCCTCGCTTGCCGCTGGCGCACGAGCTGCTGGGCGAGATCGATCTGGCGAAGAGCGATATCGCCCAGGCGATCAAGGAGTTTCAAAGCGAGCGTGCTCTCGATCCCCTCCATGCGACAGTCTACGAACAGCTAGGCGACGCCTACTTCCGCGCGGGGGACGATGAGCAGGCGAGGAAGTCGCTCAACCGCGCCCTCCTTCTCGATCCGAACTCGACCGGGCCTTACATCCTGCTTGGGAAAGTACTGATGAGGCAGCAAAACCCATTACTAGCCACCGGATACCTCCAGCGAGCCTTGCGTATGGATCCGGGGAATTATATTACCCACTACCTGCTCGGGCAGGCATACCACGCAACCGGGCGCGCTCAGGACGCTTCTCGCGAATTCGAGAAATCACAGCAACTGAGATTCGGGTACTCTTCCGCGTCCGCACAAGTCCGACCGCAGTCCTCCTACGAGGCAAAGTCGTCGAACTAGAGGGTCTCGCCCGCGTCTGATCTCACTATTGCCGTTGTCGAGCACCCCTCGACGCTGCGACGAGCGTCGATCGCTTAGCGAGGAATCTGTCCCATCGCGCGCTCAAGTTCGCCGTGCGCCAGCGACAACCCAAAATTCGCTTCAAGCAATGAAGCTTTGGCCGAACTTACCTTTGCTGCCGCTTCAGCCCGGGCCGAGGCAAGCGCCTCAGTCTGTTCGAATTGTCGGTCCGTGACTCGAGCGGCCTCCGTTCTGGCCTTCAATACTTCTTCCGCTACCTCGACTAAGCTTTCGAGCTGTGTCACGTTGTCGTACGCGGTCTCCACTTGCACCGCAACCTCCTCTTCTACTTTGGTGAGATTCAGCTGGGCCTGCGCAAGCAGGGTGCGCGAGTCTTCTACCTCCTCTTTACGGTGGCCGCGATCGAACAGGTCGTAGGTAAACGTAGCTCCGAAGGTGCCGAAGTTATGCACGAGCAGCGGCACTCCACTCTGATAGCTGTACCTGGCGATCCCGGTGATATCCGGAATATAGGCGTCCTTCGCCGCCGCCAGACCTGCCTTCGCCTTTTCAACCGCCTGTTGCGCGGCGCGAATGTCGGGGCTCTGCTCACGCGCGACGCGGACACACTCCTCACGAGCAGGAATCGAAGGGGCGGATGCCGATACTTCCTCGCTTAAACGTAGTTGCGTCGTCAACGGCAGGCCGAGAAGATCATCCAACGAGTAGGTCAGGTCCTGGGCTTGCAGACGTTGGGTCAGGACCGTTTGCTTCGCATCGAGAAGCACCGCCCGGCTGTCCAGTTCCACTTCTTCCAGCGCTTTGCCTTGAGCGACGGCGTCTGTGCTCTCCTGCAATTTCACTTGCGATGCATCCACTTCTTCCTTCGCCGCTTGCTCTTTTTGCTGAGCGATGAGGACTCCGTAATACAGTTGTCGCACCTTCAATGCGATTTCGTTCTCCGCTTGGTTCACCTGGATCTTCGCGGAGTTAACATCGGCAGTTGCAGCGCGGTTCGACTCGTGAATCTTGAACATCTGCGTGAAGGGCTGCGCCAGACCTGTACCACTAGTGTAAGCAGTGAGCCCACCCTGATCGACGACCACGCTATGGGCCGGGATGGGACCGGTTGAGGGTGGAGACCCGAAGGCGCCGGTCGGAAAACTGACCCCTTCGAGCTCGGTTATGTGCAAGACTGTCGACTCGTTCTTAATCTGCGGAAAATACGCAGAACGGGCTATTTCCTTCTTGTGTTGGCTATCGACGACCGCTAGTTGCGCCAATTGAATCTGCCGGTTCTGCTTGAGGGCAAGATCGATGGCCTGAGGAAGCGTCAATTCCATCGGCGCGCTGCCCTGCGCATGGCTGCTACCGGCAAGAATGAGTTGCGACAGTGTAGCCAGGAGTATCAGCCGGAGGACCTTGCGCGAAGATAGTGAATGAGTGTTCAACCGCATATCGGAGTTCCTCAAAGTGCTTCAGTTCGTTTCAGGCTGCCTTGGCCGCGGCGGTCACTACCTGCTTATATTGGGTCGGTACGCGCGCCATGCAGGCCACGACAATCAGGCAGCAGACCACCGACCAAGCGATCAGCGTGAAACAGTCGGTGATGGCGAGAGTGAAGGCCTGTTGCCGCACTTGCAAACCGAGAATCTCCGCGGCCCGTCCTATTGCAGCGTCGGGTCCGGATGACTTGGCCGCCATGGCTGCGCTCAGACCAAGCAAGCGCTGGCTCGTAGCAGGTTCCCCAAGATGAACGCCGAGGCCCAGAATGTTGGAGTGAAATTGTTCGCGCACCGATAGAAAATGCTGTATGAAGCGAGCTGCCTGCTTCGCCGCCGAAGAGTCGCACTGTCTGGAAGTAGCCAGCGAAGGTGAGGATGTCGATGGGGCGACTCAGAGCGCCGGTATTGATTACCTCGAGCACGATGGCGCCGACCATGGAATTGAAGGCCAGCGCTAACCCCACCGCCATGACCGCCTGCGACAGCCAGAAGTTGGCTCCCGACCATGCGGAGGAGAGCTGTGCGTTCATCAGGCAAGCGATGGCAACGAGGGTGAAGCCCGCGGTTAGAATCAATCGGGCATCGATGTATTTCAGCAGATACATGCCGAGCAACCCAAAGATGCACTGTGGCAGACCCGACCCATAACAAAACTGGCCCGGTTTGAAGCGGGAGATATCCCTTGATGGATCCGAGATAGCTTGGGATGACAACGACGGTTGCGAGCATCACAAAGCGGAAGAAAATCAGGACTACGCCGAGTAGCAAGGTGTTTCGCCGGATCAGGAACTTGAAGTTCACCAGCGGATTCGGCATGGTCAGGCGGCGAATGATGGTGGCCAGCAACAGCAGAACGCCGGTGACGGTGAGCGCGACGATTGTGCTGGAGTTCCATCCAATAGAGCCGCTGGCCTTGGTCAAGAGCGACGTACAGCAGAGCGAACCCAAGACTCGCGTAGAGGAATCCGCGCCAGCTCGGCTTCGGCTGCCCCTCTTTCGGCTTGGGCAGCGGTTGCCATGGAATGCCGAAGTAGATGAGGACCATCATCAGCGGCGTGAGCACCGCGCTGTTCCAGAAGATCCACTGCCACGACAAGTGGTCCATGTACCAGGCTTCGAGCGAGTTCGCCATGTTGGTCGTGAACACGATGTCCATCGCATACATCGCAATCCCTAGGAGCACATATTTCATGGGCAGATTTCGCAGGACGAACGAGAGAGTGAGCGGGTAGAACGTTCCCGCCGTAAGACCAGCGAGCACCAGAAGGAAGAGCATCAGTGGCAGACTCGAAGCAAACGGAAGTAGCACGCTGATGATGGTAAAAAGGGCCGCGCAGGCCAGCAAGACCCGGCGCGCGCCAAGCAGGCCGCCGAGATAGACGGAGAACGGACCAATGAACATCAACGCGGCGTTGAACGACGTGCCGATCCAGGAAGCCTCATCGACTCCGAGATGCAGAGCGCCACCCAGGTCCGCCAGGCCCACGCTGATTAAGCGCCCGGTGCAGGTCGCGATCATCGCGCCGAGCAGGACCCCGAAAACTCCAAGGATCGGATGGGTCGTGATCACTGACGGAGCAGGGGTGAGCGGCGGAGATGCTGGTCTAGGTGGCGGCACGCTCAAGGTTGTGAACCCTCCGTCTTCACGTTCTTACCCGAAGCGTGAATGGCCACCTCTGCCGAGAATCCCGGGCGCAACTTGCCTTGCAGCGGGTGGTCGGCATCGAGCACAATCTTGACCGGGATGCGCTGAACGACTTTTGTAAAATTGCCCGTGGCATTGTCAGGAGGCAACAACGCGAACTGCGAGCCGCTGGCTGGGGAAATTTCTTCGACCTTCCCGTGGAGCAAGACGCCCGGGAAAGTGTCGATCCGGATATCGGCGGCATCTCCGCTTCGGATGTTAGTAAGTTGCGTCTCTTTGTAGTTAGCCTGAATCCAGACATCTCCCTTGACCAGATCGATCACCTGCATACCAGGCGCGACCAACTGCCCTTCCTGTACGTGGCGCTCGCTGACCGCGCCATCGTTCGGAGCGTTGATCCGTGTGTAGCCCAGATTTACCTCGGCAACGACGATGGCAGCTTGCTTGGCCTGAATATCCGCCCGATACCCAGCATCGCGGATGTCGAGTGCGGCGAGTTGCAGCTTCTCCGCCTCGAGCAGCGCGCGGCTGCTGTTGAGCGACGCCTGCGCCCGCTTCAGGTCGGCTTCGCGGCTGGCCAGCATTCCGGACAACTGGTCGGAATCCGCAACCGCGCCTTCGAGCGTCTGATGAGTGGTCGCCTTGGAAGCAATCAGCGCTTCCTGGCGTTTGCGCTCAAGGGCCGCCCGCTCCACTTCTGGCTGCACAGAGGCGATGCCGGCCTGAGCAGCACTGACCGATGCCTCCGCTTGGGCGACACCAGTCTCGGCGTTCTGAATTTTGGCTTCCTGAATCCGCTTTGCCGCCTGGTTGTCTTCGAGCGCCGCCTGGGCTGCGGCAAGTCCTGCCTTGGCCTGGTCCACGGTGGCCCGGTAGTCGTCATCGTCGAGCTCAACCAGCGGCTGGCCGGCCTTCACCGGTTGAAAGTCCTGGACGTCCATCTTGCGCACCGTTCCGGAGATGCGCGTGCTGAGCGGAACCAGGTCCGCCCGCACATAGGCGTCGTCGGTCTTTTGCTCACTCCTTCCGCCCTCCCACGAGGTCCAGTGCCCATTGATCGCGAAAAACAGGAAGGCGGCAACAACCAGAATCGCCACTGGAATAATGATCGTTCGTTTCGACATTGCTTGAGCTCTCCCGTCAGGGCTGCTGTGCGGGCTATACCATGTAATTGAGTGGTTCCCGCATGCCCTATATCGACTGCGACTAGAGCGCGCGTTCGGCCTCGGGCGATTCTCTGTAGGCAACTACGATCTTCTTAAACATCGTCGCTCTTTTCCAGCCTCAAAGCATCGATGCGCGGAGCGCCATCTTGGCGCGCAACAACCTCGACTTCGCGGCGGCGACCGAAATTCCCAACGCCGCCGCAATCTCGCTCGTGGAATAGTCCTTTGTTCGCCGTAAATGTGCGACCTTCCGAAGAGGCGGCCGGAGGCGGCGAATCGCCGTGCGAAGATGCTGCTCCGCCTCCCACTGCGCATACGCCTCCTCGGGACTTCTCCGGTTATCTGCGAGCTCCCACTCAGACCAGGCCTCACCATCGATTCCGGGAGCGTCGATCGAGATTTCGACCGCTCGCCGCTTGCGCAGCAGCATCAGCGCAGAATTGATCGCGATGCGGGTAATCCACGACGAAAAACTCGATCGTCGCTCGAATGTAGGAAGATGGACGAACGCTTTCAGAAGCGACTCCTGCAAAACGTCCTCCGCATCCTGCCAATTCCTGGTGATGCGATAAATGCGCGACAGAAGCTTGTTGGCGTGACGATCCTTGAGTTCAACGAAAGCCGAGGCGTCTCCGGCCTGCGCCGCCGAAACCAGCAACTCATCGCTCAAGTCACTCGGGCCGCACTCAAAAGCTGGATCGCTGTTTATCGTGTTGAACCTGCTCATTATGAATTCCGTGGATGTGGTGCTGGAGATGAAAGGTTGTACTGACCTTTTCGGGTGTCGAACTTCTGCTTCACAGTCCACAGAAGTCTTACCTTTCCAAAACGCAGAAGAGATGCAGACCTCAGTGACCGTAACCCGGATCATCGGATTGTTTGTTGCTACGCTTGTAAGGTATGGCAGAACGTTTCCGGCGTGAACCCCTTTAATCGCTGCTGGAGAACACCTCTTTAGGGTTGCAAATCTTTCACCCTCTCGTATCTGCTCAGGCGTTCGCCAACTACAGCGTCGCTTCGGCTTTGCTTTCATATAACCAAGAGCATGTCAGGCTTTCGTACCAAAGGCAGAGTGTGGAGCAGCTACCTCACTGTGAGGACATGTTTCCCTTCGTCTTTTGCTCCGTGAGCCAGCTTCTCATCGCCCTTTCCTTGAAAGACCGGACCGCTCGAAGGACGCTGCTCTGAATCTCCGGGTCGGAAAATGGATAGACAATGACATCGAACCCTCCCATGTCCAGAACCCCGGTCCACAGCTGAAAGGTAGTGGAACGCGCGTAGACGAGAATCTCGGGTCGCGGATCAATCAGGCAGACGTCGCCCCACAAAGCCCACCACTCAGGGTCGGAGGACGCCGCCGGCAAGATAGCAACTTGAAAGACCGTTCCCTGGCTGATGAGGCGCGCGACTTCCAGAGCGCGGCCGGCGCAAACGACCGAAATCTTCAACGGAGCCAGCTGCCTGATGAGCTCCGGTTGCATTTCCTCCGGGACCGCTGCCAAGACGCGCATATCGCAGCCATGGCTTTTCACAATGAATGTTTCGCAACCTCGCCATGAGGATGACAGCTTGCATCTCCGATTAAAAGTGAATAGCTGTTAGATGACCGTGATGTCGGTCCGAGGGCCGAGTATCGAGGGCGGACGTTGCGGGTCGGGCACATGTATGCAGCCCGTCGATGAAGCACTTCAGATAGACTCTCGTCAGTGGATTACCAACTCGGGTCTGAGGATCATTGAACCTTGGGGAAAAAAGCTACGTCTGAAATCTGTTCCGACCAGGAGATTCGTGCAGAACTGGCTCGTATCGTGCAAAGCTCACCGTTTATACATTCAGACAGGCTTGCCCGATTCCTCCGCTTTACCGTTGAGGCCGCGATCGCCGGCCGCGGCGATTCTCTCAAGGAATATCTGATAGGCGTTGAGGTCTATGACCGCAAACCACCCTACCATCCAAGCCAGGACTCGATTGTGCGTACCGAGGCGCGCCGTCTTCGATCCAAGCTCAAGGAATACTACGAGACCGAAGGACGGACCGATCCAGTCTTCATCTATTTCAGGCCCGGTACCTATGTCTCTGTTTTTCGGAAGAACGAAACTCCGGCTGATTCTCCATGGCCAATGGAGCCGTCTTCGGCTGAGGACTTTCTCGCGAAAGGGACCGGAGTCCCGGTAGCGGTCCTTCCCTTCCTCGACTTGTCCGGCGGGCGACTGTCCAGACTGTGCGCGCAGGGTCTGACCGATGAGATCGTCCATGTCCTCGCGGCAACCGACGGAATCCGTGTTATTGCCTCGGCCTCGATTGCTCAACTCAATGAGGACGCTCCCGACATACCATCATTGGCCCAGCGGCTCGGCGTTGACAACATCATCGAAGGAACGATCCGCGAGGAGGGCAATCGACTGCGAATCACTGTCAACGTTCTGGGCTCCGATGGCTTTCAGCTCAGTTCGCACCGCTTTGAGACTGAGGCCAGCGAAGAAACGCTTTTCCAGGTGCAGACGGAGATTGCGACCGCATTCATCAGCCGGATTCGGCCGGAGGTGTCGATCATACGCCGGCGCAGAGCAAGCGCAGGAGCGTTAATTATGTCTGTATACCCCGTGGTTATGCACGCCGAGAAGCTGCTCGATGAGGGCTCGGCTTTGGATCTGCAGGCGGCGCTATTGAAGTTCAACGAAGCGGCCGATCGCGCCCCCCAATACGCCCGGGCGTATTCCGGGATCGCCCGCTGCCACCTCGAGCTGGCTGTCCGCGGGCTTCGCTCGACCCCGGCGTTCGTGTCGCAGGCTATGGACGCTTCCGTTCGTGCGATTGATCTCGATCCCGACATGGTCGACCCTCACGCAACCCTTGGAAGCGCGCTGGCGCTGCAGTGGGACTGGGAGGGCGCTGAGAAGAGCTTCCTGCATGCACTTAGCCTCGGAACCCACGTCTCCGCCCTGCGGGATTACGCGCTGTTTCTCACCGCTCTCAATCGCTTTGATGAGGCCTCTGAATATTTGGGGACGGCTCAACGTATCGATCCGTTCTCCTATCGCCAGAAAGTCGCCCGCGCGAAATTCTTCCATCTTACCCGCCGCTGTTCGGAAGCCATACGCCTCTGGTCTGGCCAGCTAATCTACGGGCCTCTTCCGCTTGAGACGCGCTTTTTCCTGGCGTTGATGTTCGTCGGGATGGTCGACACGGCAAATGCGAAACAACTTGTGGAGAACATGAGGCCAGACGCAGGCGCGCAACTCGCGATGATGGCGGGGATCGCCGAGGTTCTTGCGCTAAGCGGAGAAACCGAAAACGCAGAAAAGATCGCGAACGATTTAAACCTCTTTGCACCCGATTCTGCGCTGAGCAGGTATCGGCAAGCTCTTCTTGCTCTCGCCCTTGGCAGTAAGGAAAGAGCTCTCTCCCTCCTGGGCACTGCTCTAAGAGCGCGAGAACCTGAGTTGGTTTGGATCGGAGTCGAACCAAGATTTGATCCACTTCGCGCAGAATCGGCATTTGAGAATGTCGTCAAAGAGGTCATCCCTCGCTCCAGATGAGCACATAGGCGATTACGCCGGAAGGTTCGCCAACCGCACTGGAGTCAATGTATCGAGCCTCCGCGATAGAGCAGCTTTCGTCGTTTTTCTTATGTAGTCCTCCGCGACTTAGGTGCGAGCTGCTTATATTCTGCCCGTACCACGGCGTCGCGTACCGATCTTTCATGGAGTAGTAGTTCCGTCGCCTGAATCTGGGGGTTGGCGTGGAACCAGGTCTGCACGATGTTCTCGTGGAGGAGATTCAGGATGGCCAGCAGCGACATGCCCTGGTGGTGGGCCATCCACTCGCGGACAAGTGTCGATTGGCCCTGTGTTTGTGAAAAGTCGGCTGACTCGTAGAAGCCGTATGCACCTGCCCATCCCGCCTTCGCCATGCGGCGGAGGTTTCTCATGGCCTGAGGCGCGTCTGTACCGAGCGCCAGAAAACTGGAATAGGGAGAGACGACCGGGCCGGCGGTGGCGTCCCACTTGAGCGCCATCGAGGGAATTCCAAATGCCTGATATTGATAGTGCCCGGCGGGGTCCTGCTGGGCGTGACCTGCCTCGGAAATGCCCCACGGCAGCCGATTCTTTCGGCCAAACTCCTGCTGGATCTCGACGGCGGCGTCGAGGGTGCCCGCGACCAGCGTGTCGGGATAGCTGCGCATCCAGAGCGACGGCATCAGGTATTCAAACATGGTGCCCGTCCAGGAAAGGAGCACGGAGCGGTCAAAGGCGATGGTGTGAGTGCGGGCCAGCTTGAACCAACTCTGCTGGGGGATGTCTCCCTTGGCGATTGCTAGGAAGGTCGCGATGCGGGCCTCGGAGGCGAGCATGTCGTAGGTCGCGGTGTGCAACTTCCTCCTTGCGACGTCGTATCCGATGGAGAGGAGCAGGCGGCCTTTGTCGAGCAGGAAGCCGAAATCCATCTGATCGGCAAGCTTGAAGGCGTCTCTGGCAATCGCTTCGAGCGAGGCGTTCAGCGCCCTCAGGCGCGCGATCGTGTCGGGCAGCAGAGAGCGCAGCCTTTCGCCGAGTACCGAGCTCTCCGGATCGCTGGAAGTGGCCCACATCCTGGCGAGGCGTGCCTCAAGCTGAATGGCAAACTCAGGCGCGGCAGCCAGCGCGATCGGCGATTCGAGAGTCAGGCCAATCTGTGCAATGGCGCGCAGAGGGGAGAATTCGGGCAGCATCCACGGGCGGTAGTCGCGGACGAGCTGATTGATGGCTTTGATGCGCTGGTGAGTTTCCTTGAGCCACCAGGCGGCCTCTCCGGTCAGCTCCGAATGTGCCGCGAACGCGTCCAACATCTCGGTGCCCAAGCACCAGGCGACCCATTCGTCGTTGCAGGCCTCTGAGCCGGCCTCTCGTTTTGGCAGCGGTTGAGTTGCGATTTGCTTAGGGATCCCTTCCTCTAAGAGCATCAGTTGCCAATGCGTGCGTAGACCGCTGAATAGCTCGGCGCGCAACAGCGGCAGCTTGAGCATGGCTAGAGCTCCGGCGTGCATGGTATATAAGGAGGCGGCGAGGTTGCCGTTGTCCACGCTGGATATCGTGACGGGCCGAAGCGGGGCGAGTGTCTGGGTGTCGTACCAGTTGTAGGGATGTCCGTGAAGCTTCTCGAGCTTGTGAATGCTGGAGAGGGTGCGGCCGGTAAGGGTGACAAATTCGGGAGTGGTGATGAATCCGAAGTCAGCCGCCGCCTGGCGGGCGTTCAGCAGCATGCCGATGTTGGTCGTAGAGACCCGCGCCGCCTCGACGAGTCCCTCCTCCTCGACATTGTCGGGGATGAGGTAGTTATGCTTTTCGCTGCTAAACTCGGCGTAGAAGCGCCAGATCCGCAGCGCCTGATGGCGAAGAAATGTCTCGTCGCTGGGCTTGATCCGGGCGTGTTGTTCGCGCGGCCGCGCATTGAGCCACGCGGTGATTGAGCCGGAAAACCCCCAGAGCGACAGTATCGGTACCGCGATATGAAGGGCCCCCCAATTCAGGAACCAGATGACAGCCGCCAGTCCGATCGCGATCACGGGCATTGCGGCAAGATAAGTGTCGAGCGGAGTACGTTTCTTTGACTTGATGCTGGCTTCCACTTCAGCCGCTGTCTCCCACTCGAGGAGACGTTGGCCGGTGATGAACCGGCGAACCAGCGAACGCACGATCGCGTCCAGCGAGAGCAGGGTCTGGTGGGGAAGAAAGGCCAGAGTCAGCAAGGTGACGACGACGGCTTGCGAAAATCCAAGGAACGCTTCGCCGAATGCCCCCTCCTGATCCGAGACCGTGGCGTGGCCCAGAGCGAAAATCAACTGCACCATATTCGGCAGAAATAAGATCAGCAGTGTCGCGACCGTCCAATAGAGCGGCCCCCCAGGCAGGCCAAGCCATGCGCCGAGGAAGAGGAAGAAGGTAAAAGATTCGACCAGGGAACGGCGCAGGTTATCGAGAATGCGCCAGCGCGAGATGTTCGTAATCGGGTTCGGCACCCTGCGACCGGACTCGTCGGGAACCTTCGAGAACATCCACTGCGCGATCTGCCAGTCACCTCGCACCCAGCGATGCTTGCGCCGCGTGTAGGCGCTGTAGTGGGAAGGGTAGTCGTCGATGAGTTCTATATCGGTCGCCAGGCCGACGCGGACGTAGGAACCTTCGATCAGATCATGGCTAAGCAGCGCGTTGCGTGGAAACCGCCGATTGAGCACAGCATAGAACGTGGCGACCTCGTAAATGCCTTTTCCGGTGAAGATGCCTTCGCCATACAGGTCCTGGTACACGTCGGAAACGGCACGCGCATAAATATCGAAGCCGGTTTGTCCGGAGTAGATCGCGGCGAGGCGCGACCTCGACGCCGAGCTGACGCTGACCCCAACGCGCGGTTGCATTAGCCCAAAGCCTTCGGTGACGATGCGCCGTTCGGGATCGATGACGGCGCGGTTCAGCGGGTGGACCATTGAGCCTACCAATTTCGAGGCTGTTCCACGCGGCAGTTGGGTATCGGAATCCAGAGTGATGATGTACTTCACTTGACGCAACAGTTCGAGATTGCCGACCTTCACGGGAAACGCATCGAAATCGCCGTGCAGATATTTGTTCAGGTCGAGCAGTTTGCCGCGTTTGCGTTCCCAGCCCATCCACACACCCTGCCGAGCATTGAAGATGCGATGGCGGTGAAGCAGAAAGAACGAACCATGAGGATGAACTTTATACCGGAGGTTCATCTCATCAATGAGGCGCACGGCGAGATCGACGAGCGGATCCGAGTCGTTTTCCCGCGGCCGGGTGACTGAGTCCGGCAAATCGGTCAGCAAGGCAAAATGCAGGTTGGGATCGGGGTTCGCGAGGAAGTGGACTTCCAGTCTTTCGACCAATTCGCGCAGCTGTTGTTCGTTCATCAGCAGCGTCGGCACCGCCACCAGAGTAGCGAACTCGCTCGGAATACCGTTGCCGAAGTCCATTCTTGGCAGCGGCTCCGCCTTGAAAAGCGCGGTGACGATGTTGTTGAAGAGATCGACGGTGCCCTGGGCCGCCGGCAATAGCAAGAGGGAGAACGCGCCCGTCAGGCCTCCTATGACTGGATACCAGATGACCAGCGGCGCGATGACCGCAGCCATTAAGAGGATCGTGACGATCTCGATGCCTACGATATAAAAGTCGTCGGCGTTGTTACGAAGCAGCGTACGCAACCAGTCGATGAACGCCGGACGGTAGCCGATCCGAGCGGCAAGCTGAGGAAATCCCTTGTCGATGAGATAATAACCAACGTGGCAGCGGCGCTGATAGACGCGAGGGTTGGTGCTCTGCACCCTCTCCGCTTCGCGGGCCAGCTCAAGCGTCGCGGCCGCCACTTGGATTTCGCTGAACTCGGAGTATCGCGCGTACCTGGCAACTCGCTTGCGGAATAACTCGCGCGTCTCAAAATCCATCGCTGAGTAGGCTTTCACCGGATCCTGGCGCAGCAGCGCGTCGAAGACGATGAGCGGTTCCAGCAACGAGGGCCAGTCGGCAAAAGCAGTTTCGCGAAAAGTCTTGATACTGAGAGAAAGCACGGCCTTCGTTTGCGAATCGGCCTCGGACGGGTCACTGAGCATGGCCCTGGCCTGAGTCAGAATTGCCTCAAGCAAATAAAGCTTTAAGAAGGTCGGCAAAGCCCATAACTCTTCGAGGTCGAGCGGGTCATCGATCTGGAGTTGATCGAGGTAGGCCTTGAATGCATCGGGATGCCAGATGAAATGGGTCGCCTCAAAGAATGCGGCGGCGACAGCGCTGGCGCGCGGCACCTCACGCTGCGCCTCGCGCTGATTTGACGTGGTTTCTGCCTTACGGGCGACGATTCGCGGCAATCGAGGTATCTCGCGCCGGACTGAAGCGGTCTCCAGCAAGGCTGCGCGTAGCAATCGTGGGTTCTCGCGCAAGGTGAGAATTGGGTCAGGGCCGGAGATCCTGGAATAGTCTGGTGGAGGTAAACGGTCCAGTTCGGCGTAGAGCCTGTCCAGTGAAACCTGCGCGGTCTTCACGCGGGCCATGAACCCGCCTGCCTTGCGCGCCTGCCGAGTCACGCCCCAGGACCGCGCAGCCGCGCGCGCGTGTTCGCGGAGGTGGCTCACCGAAATCGACGCACCGTCCGGGTTCTGCTCGCTCGCCGTCTCGATATACTCGATCATTTCCATGGCTTCAAGATGTGTCACTCTTCAGAACGGCTTCTGAGATGTGTGTAGCTTTGATTGTCGTTTTGGGTTAAGCGGTTGGCCTCAACGATAACTGGCCGCCTGCATTTCGAACATCTCGGCGTAGCGCCCGCCAAGCGCGATCAGCTGCTTATGATTTCCCTGTTCCACGAGTTGGCCGCCGGCCAGCACGACGATACGGTCGGCCATTCGCACCGTGGAGAAGCGGTGCGAGATCAGCAACGCCATTTTGTCGGTGGTCAGTTCGGCGAAACGTTCAAAGACCTCGAGTTCGCTCTTGGCGTCCAACGCGGCGGTCGGCTCGTCCAGAATAAGTAGCTGTGCATCACGCAAATATGCGCGAGCAAGAGCAACACGCTGCCACTCGCCGCCAGAGAGTTCGACGCCTGTCTCGAACCGGCGGCCGAGCATCTGGTCGTATCCACGTTCCAGCTTAGCCACAACGCTCGCTGCGAGGCTTTTTTCGGCGGCTCGCCTTATCTCTTCTTCGCTATGGTCACGTTCTACGCGCCCCACGGCGATGTTTTCGCGGGCCGTCATCTCGTAGCGCATGAAATCCTGAAAGATGACCCCGATCTCGTGGTGCAGGTCTTCGAGCTTGTACTCGCGCAGGTCGACCCCATCTAGCAGAATCTGCCCCTCGGTCGGATCGTAAAGCCTCGTAATCAGCTTGACGACCGTGGTCTTGCCCTGGCCGTTTTCGCCAATGAGGGCGACTCGCTCGCCGGGCGAGAGCGTGAAGTTGAAATTCCGGAGCACTCGGCGAGTCGTGCCCGGATAGGCGAAAGAGACGTTGCGGAACTCAAAGCCGTGGACAATGGGCCGAGGTATGAGCTTGCCATCAGGCTTTGAGAGCAGGGTCGGCTGCATATCGAAGAAGGCAATCAAGTCGGTGAGAAAGAGGGCCTGGTCGGCAATCCCCGAAGCGGACGAGAACACCTGCTGCAGGTTCGACTGGGCCTGAATGATCGAAGTGGTCAAGAACAGCAGGGTAGTCATATCGATCTCACCCCGCACAGCTCGCCAGATCACAAACACATAGGAGCCGTAGTAGCCCAGCGTTCCGATCATGGTCAGCAGGCCGCCCCAAAACAGCTTGCGGCGGGACAGGTCGACGTTCTCCTCGTAGATTTGTTTGGAAAGCCTCGTGAACCGGCCGCTGAAATACTCGGCCAGATTGTAAAGCTTCAGCTCCTTAGCGCCCTCGCGACTCCCGGCTGCCTGGCGAAGATAATCCATCTGCCGCTTGGCTGGAGTTTGGCGAAAATTCTTGGCGTAACCGAGAAAGGCGTAATGGGTCTCGCCCAGAAACGACGGCAACACCCCCAGGGTCAACAGCAACACCAGCCACGGAGAGTGATACATCAGGATGCCGGTAAAGATGGCAGTCGTCACGACCTGCTGCAAAAGCCGCCCCATCTGCTGGATCATCGCCAACCGGTCGGTCGCCTGGACGCGGGCGCGTTCAAGACGGTCATAAAAGACCGGGTCTTCATAGGTCGTCAGATCCAGGTCTGCGGCCTTCCGCATCACGCGGACGCTGACAAAAAACGTGTAACGGTCCGACAGAAGGCTGTCCAGATAGTCGATGCAGCGGTTGATCGCATTGGCGAAGACGGCGAGGAGGACTTCGGCGCCCACCATCCACCAGAATCGAGGCGGCAGAGGCTGGTGGTCGATCGCGAGCTTCACGTGACCGAGAATCCAGGACGAGACATAGCCAAGCAACGCGGGAAGTCCGGCAACGACCAGGCGCAGGATGATGCTCCAGGTGACCACGGAGGGGCCAGATTCCCAGAGAATCTTCAGTACCGGCGGCACATTCCTAAGCGCGCGGAGGCGATCCCCCCAGGCGCTTCCAGGAATCTCTTCCGGCTTCTCGTGCTCCGGCTCGAAGGATGTGCCGGTTTGATCGCCCGTCAAAGTTGCGTCCATAGCTAAAGTTAGTTCGAAGGCCTGGGCCTGAGTATTCCTTATTCATCGAGTTCGAAGGCCTGGGCCTGAGTATTCCTTATTCATCAAGTGGATGTATCGCTATTTCGATGCGACATGGTGTCATGGTGTTGGATAGGCGCTGAATATTTAACACCTTTAGTTATTCTCCGGGTCAACGCATTGTCCAGAGTAAACATCTGAGCACGCGCTCGACTCCCCATCTGGCATGCCAAATCGCCCCAACGAATGCCATGGCACCCTAGGGCGTGAGTGAGGATGCCAGGTTATCGGCTGGCCAGCGCCGCTTGGTTGACGGAAGGAAGCGTAGAGTCATCGCTCTTGAAGCCTGCAATGGCCATTCCCCGCTGCGCTTCGGGGTTCTTCATGAAGGTCTCCCAGACGAAGCCGGTGCGTGCATTCTCCACCATCAGCATGATGATGCCGGAGTCGATTCCCACAATGTCGGTGTCATACCAGTCCTTCAACGGATTGAAAGCATCGACAAAGCCGTACCGGCTCCAGGCCTTTGGATAACGGCTCCTGATGTTTTTTAGCACACGCATTGTGGCCTCGGGCAAGAACGGCAGCGAGCCCCCGGCGGCAGCGGGCACTACCGTTCCATCGATGGGGCCGGTGGCCGGCGGGCCACCCCAGACGACGTAGCCTTTGTCGGAATCGGAGGCGGTGATACCCCAAAGATCGCTGCTGTAGTCGGGATACTGCTTGGCCAGCGACAAACAGAACTTTCGGTGGGCCTCAGTCGCAATTGCCGAATTCTGGAAGTAGTTCGCGTACTGGTCGCGCTTGTGTCGAAAGTCGAACCATGCCTGGGAATACTGGTTCACAAACAGCGGAGCGAAAGAGCCGATGTAACGCAGCCCCTCGTACTCGAAGTTGATCCGCTTCCACGAGGTCCACGCCTCGGGCCGCAGAGGACGCAAGGAAGAGCCCATTCCGAGCAGGTAAATCATCATCAATTCGCTGTAGGAGTCCCACCGGTAAGGCAGGAAGCCGGATTCAGGGGTCCACCCCATGGACAACAGCGAGGTATCTTCCGATATCCAGGTCCAGTCCACGCGGTCAAAGATCGCATGCGCGAGTTCGACGATGTCTTTATCGTGGAAGTGCTGTTTGCAGATAAGGACGCCGCAGAGCAGGATCGCGGTATCGACCGAGGAAACCTCAGAGTCCCATATTCTTTCGCCCGTAGTGATATTGGCGAAGTGATAGAAGAATCCGCGATGTGTTGGCAGCTTCCTCCAAAGATATACGAGCGTCGCTAATACGCGCAGGCGTGCTTCCTGATAGGAGACGAAGCCGCGCTTTTCCGCGATACAAATCGCGGTCAGGCCGAAGCCGGTTGACGCGATACTTCCTACCACGGTGGTGTCTTTTGTTCGCACATTGCAACGGTCCTTGATTAACCCCGTTTCGGGGTTCGCCTGTTCCCAGAAGTAGAGAAAAATTGCGCGCTCCAGTTCGTCAAGAAACTGTTCGTCCTCTTGAGAAAAGGCAGGGGGCGTGCCTGCTCTCTTTGGCTCATCGGATTGCGGCCGCCCGGCTTGCTGCGCCCAAATGGGAAGAGAGCTCCATTGAGCGAGGGGCAAACCGAGGGAGACGCCGGCCATCCGGCGCAGCAGTTGGCGCCGGGAACTGCGACTTCGGGCGAGGGCAGCTATCTTGCGGGCTTGTGCTTCGTCCCATTCATCCCATCTGTTGGCAGGTCCATTCATGTTCATTCAGGCAGTCCGCAATTGCGCGAGAAATGGTTTCCAGCAAGACTCCTATTGAATAATAGATGGGCGAATGTCATGTTTGCAGGGCAACGCGCATTTTGGCCGCTCGTCTAACCTGTTGTCGGTGTCGGAATGACGAAAAGAGAGACTGTTTGGACGATCATCATCGTCGGGGCGGTTGCGACGGGAGCCGCCGTGGCCTGGTTACTACACGCCCACCGCCTGCGGCAATCCATAACGATTCAAGGCGCCGTGATCGAGGGCAATGCGGACACCAGGAAGGAGCTTCCTATCGCCGACGTGGTGATCACCGCATCGGACGGCATACAGACTGCCACGATCAAGTCCGAGGCTTCTGGGTATTTCAAGCTTGTGCTTCGAAAGACGCCGTTGTCGGGGAAGCCCATTATGCTCAGTCTCCGGCATCCGAACTACCTGCCTCTTGACATGGATGTCCAAACGGGAAGGCTGCAGATACGGAACGTACTCACTGTCGCGAGAATGGTTCCAGTGCCTCCCGAGGTCGTCGCCGGTCCTCGTCATCCAGAATCGGTGGTCTCCAATATTCGGGTGAGATATACGATCAATTCGCGAAGAGAAACGAATATAGCCAGCGCAGCCAAGACTTTTCAGGTCGTCAACAAGGCAAACGTGCCCTGCAATGGTCAAGATCCGTGCTCTCCGGATGGGAAATGGAAGGCGTCCTCTGCGTCGGCGTCGCTCGATGCCGGGGCAGACAACGTATTCCATAACCTCAGAGCGTCCTGCATTGCGGGACCGTGCCCGTTCACCCGCATCGACTCGGAGGAGGCTGTTGACGGCCAGCGCAACGTCCGAGTCTCAGCCGTCGACTGGTCCGAGACGGCCACCTTCCTGGTGGAGGCAGAGGTCTTTCGTACGGAAATAAGTTCGAACGTCCGCGAATCGTATCCCGTCATCTTTGGACGGGGGGTCAACTTTACGCTACCCCCCACGGCGGAAGGGGTGACCCTCGAGGCCGAGATAGACGGCTCGCCGATGGTGTTCCCTTTGAGCCCCGATCTCGACATGAGTTGGGCGGCTTGCACTGTCCGAACCGGTGCGGAGAACGAAAAGATCGCGGTCTACCGATGCGAGCTGAAGCCCGGCTATCGATTCTGATCCGAGATAACCCGAGGTTCCAATTCGGACATTGGATACTGGGCCCAGGGGCTCCTCTTCCCAGATCCCGGGCCATCGACGGGCAATTCGGAAGGAATCCCCAAAGTAGGTCTGAAGTCACGCAGTACACGCGGTTTCTGGGTCCGGTCGCCACCCAGTTCAGGACGCCTATCGCGACAACATCCGCCGCAATCCTCCCACCCTCTAAAGTCGCGCTGTTACTGTAGTAGATAGATGATTAAAGGCATTACCCTCATACGCCGCGCTGCTTCACCTGAGGCCTACGACCGGTTATCCAGCTTCTTTACGGCGCTCGGCTTTGAACCTGGCCTCAGATGGCAGCTTGAGGGCAGCCGGGGCGCGCCATTCCTGGCGCCTATCGGCAATCTGGAGGTGGTTGAGGGCCCGATGCCCGCGGCGGCAGAAGTCCTAATCCAGGTGGTCGGTCTTGATTCCATTCACGAGATCGCCAAGGGCTGGCTGACTGCCAATGCTGCGGCGCCGGTGGCATCGGATATCGCCGAGACCGCCTGGAAATCGCGCGTGTTTACGGTCGAACCTGTGGCTGGGCATACTTTTGCGTTTTGGGAATGGATAGAGCCGTTGAAAGGCAAGCCGATCGCCGTCGAGGGCGATCTTTCTGCGGCGGGAATGAGTTTTGCCATTGTCGTCGCGCGCTGGAATGCCGTCATTACCGATCGGCTGCTCGAGGGTTCGCTGGACGCACTTTATCGCAGCGGCGCAGCCAAGACGGACATCGAAATTGTCCGCGTGCCGGGAGCCTGGGAGGTTCCTTCAGCGGCCCGTGCGCTGGCGGAATCGAAGAAATACGACGCGATCATTACGCTTGGCTGCCTGATTCGCGGGGAAACTGCCCACTATGAGGCCATTTATAACGAGGTTTCCCGAGGTATCGGCCAGTCGCAGCAGGACACTGGAGTTCCTCATGCCTTTGGGGTGCTCACCTGCGAGAACCTTGAGCAGGCGCTAAATCGGGCCGGCATCAAGGCGGGCAACAAAGGATTCGAGGCTGCGGTTGCAGCGATCGAGATGGCTTCCATCCACCGCAAACTGAAGTCGAGCGGGGCGGCCAAATGAGCGCGACCGGGAAGCGGCGGAAGTCCCGCGAACTGGCGATGCAGATGCTCTTCCAGGGCGACATCGGCAAGCAGACGCCGGAGCAGGTGCGGAAATCCTTTTGGGACGCACGCTCCGAAGCCGACCTTGATCCCGATACTCGGGGATTTGCCGAAGATATCTACCGAGTAGCCAGCGTTCGCGAAGCGGAGATCGACGCATTGATCGAGCAGCATTCCGCGAACTGGCGGCTGACACGGATGCCGGCGGTCGATCGCAATGTGCTGCGGGCGGCGGTAGCGGAGATGCTTGGCTTCCCTGCCACTCCAACGCCGATCATCATCAACGAGTCGCTGGAGGTGGCGCGTCGCTTCTCCGCGCCCGAGTCGATTAACTTTCTAAATGGAGTGCTTGATGCCATTGCCAAGTCGCGGGCGAAGGTGAGTTAGGCTGGCTCCCAGAGAATCTCCAGTCCGGTGCAATTATGAGCTTCGAGACCATCCTCTTTGAAATACGCGAGCCGCTGGCAATCCTGACGCTGAATCGGCCGAAGGTGCTGAATGCGCTCAATCAGGCGACTTTTACCGAACTCGAGGCTGCTTTCACCGAGCTGGCGGCCAGCGAGAGTATCCGCGCCATTCTGCTAACGGGCGCGGGAGAGAAGGCCTTTGCCGCCGGCGCCGACATTCAGGAGCTGGCTGCGATTTCGGCAACGGAGGGACAGCAGCTGGCAGCTCGCGGCCAGCGTATCTTCGAGCTGATCGAGAATTGCGGCAAGCCGGTCATCGCCTGCATTAACGGTTTTGCCCTCGGCGGAGGCTGCGAGTTGGCGATGGCCTGCACAGTAAGACTGGCCAGCGAGACAGCGAAGCTCGGACAGCCCGAAGTCAAACTTGGACTCCTGCCTGGCTACGGAGGTTCGCAGCGCCTGCCGAGGCTGATCGGCAAGGGCGCGGCGCTGAAGCTATTGCTTACCGGCGAGATCATCTCCGCCACCGAGGCCCTTCGGCTCGGGCTGGTCGACGAGGTGGTTCCAGCGGGTGAGTTGCTGACGCGAGGCGAACAACTCGGGCTGGTCATGGCCGCCAACGCGCCTCTTGCCCTTCGACAGACGCTTGCCGCGGTTCATGCCGGTTACGACTTGCCGCTACGTCAGGCGCTAGACCTGGAGGCCGCCCTCTTTGGCGTCTGCTGCGCGACCGAGGACAAGGCGGAGGGTACCCGCGCCTTTCTGGAAAAGCGCCAGCCGGTTTGGAAGGGACGCTGAAACGAGGGTGTTTCTACATTAGGATCGTCCGCCAAATCCAGCCCTGGACAGGCCGTTGTCCGTTACTTCCTTGATATGCTTGGCACTGTGCCTGCTCCTCTGTACAAGTTGACCATCGGCTGCCTGCTGGCAGGAGCGCTGGCTGGATGCTCGAAGCCCACTCCTGAGGCATCCGATACCGCCGCCGAGGCGCGCCAGCAGGCGCAGGCGGCGCAACAGGCGAGGGATACCGCGCGGCAGCAGATCGACCAGATTCCGCCTCCGGCGAAGAGCCACTATTTGGCCGTCCACACTCAAGAGAGCTGGATGAACCCTTTTCTGACGATCAGCCGCGAGACGATCCATATGCGGGTGATCTTGCCCGACGTGAACCCGAGCGCCTACGGGACGGGAACTATGCTGCGCCCTGCCGATGCCCGCAAGCAGGAGCTGGATATTCGACTCGCCGATCTGCCGACGGCGCTGGCTGCGGTCCCGCAAGGTGCGTGGCCGTATGGGCGGGTGATTGCCGTTGAGGAGACTCCGGTGGAGACCAAAGCCGACCGGCCCGCCGTACGGCGCAACGTTGAGGCCACCATTCAAGTGTTGAACGATCTTGGCATCGTCGTCGATGAGTGGACGGGGCCGAACGGCAGTCTGTTGCGCTAGTCCCGGGTTTTCAGGTGTGCCTGGGTGAGCTGTAGCTGCTTGCATTCGATTAGTTAGGATAGATTTACTTCTTCATGGCCTCTGCTATCGACCCCATCGCGATTGTTGTCTTCTGTGCGTGTTTCGCGTTGGTCACGGTGGCGGGATTTCTGGCAGCCCGATGGCGCGCGGCTGACCTCAATAGCCTGGAAGAATGGGGGCTGGCGGGACGGAAGTTCGGGACCCTGATCACCTGGTTCCTGATCGGCGGGGATTTCTATACCGCGTACACCATTATCGCTGTGCCGGCTGCGCTCTATGGGATAGGCGCCTATGGATTCTTCGCGATCCCCTACTGCATCCTCCTGTACCCATACATGATGCTGGTGCTGCCCAAGCTTTGGGCAATCTGTCACCGCAACGGTTACGTTACATTGGCCGACTTCGTGCTCGGGCGCTACGGCAGCCGACCGCTCTCGATTGCGATCGCGCTCACCGGAATCCTTGCGACTATGCCCTACATCGCGCTGCAACTAGTCGGCATGCGAGAGGTGATCGCCGCGCTGGGCATCCGCGGCGAGTGGCCGCTAGTCGCGGCGTTTCTGATCTTGGCGGCGTACACCTATACCAGCGGACTGCGGGCGCCGGCGGCGATTGCGATTGTGAAAGACATCATGCTCTACATCATGGTGCTGGCTGCGATCATCGTGATTCCCGCCAAGCTGGGCGGTTACGGGCATATCTTCAGCACGGCGGGAGCCGCGCTCAAGCAGCACACTCCTCCGGGTTCGCTGATTTTGCCGCCTTCGCAATATTTAAGCTACTCGACTCTGGCGTTTGGCTCGGCGCTGGCGGTGGTGCTCTATCCGCATACGATCACCGGGGTGTTGAGTTCGGCCAGCGGGCGAGTAATCCGGCGAAATGCCGCGTTGCTTCCGGCCTACAATCTGTTGCTGGCGTTGATTGCGTTGTTGGGATTTATGGCGCTGGCCGCTGGCATTCACACCGCGAACACGTCGAGCGTGGTGCCCTTGCTTTTCGTAAAGATGTTCCCGGATTGGTTTGCGGGCTTTTGCCTTGCGGCAATCGGAATTGGGGCGCTGGTGCCAGCGGCGATTATGTCAATTGCCTCGGCGAATCTGTTTACCCGTAACCTGCTTGGCGAAGTGTTGCATCGCAAAATGACCAACCCGGAAGAGGCGGCCAGTGCCAAGCTGGTTTCGATCTTCATCAAGCTTGGAGCGCTGGCTTTCGTGCTGTTCGTAAAGGCGCAGTACGCAATCGAGCTCCAGTTGCTCGGCGGCATCTGGATTGGACAGCTCTTTCCCTCGGTCGTCTTTGGCGTCTTCACTCGCTGGTTTTACGGCAAGGCGCTGTTTTGGGGGTGGGCCGCCGGGATGGCGACCGGGACAGCAATGGCCATCTCGCGCGATCTAAAGAGCTCGATCTTTCCGTTTCATATCGGCGGACATACCTATGCGATGTATGCCGCTATCCCCGCGCTGGCGGCGAATCTTTTGGTTTCCGCGTTGCTGACCATCGCTTTTCGCGCGGCGGGGCATACGGTGGGTTCGGATGCAACGGGAGAAATCGATGATTTCAAAAGCGGACGTTGCTGAGCCTGCTGTCTGAGACCGATTTGGCTGATACCATCTTCCCGTGACGACAACCGCCGCGGATTTCAACATTCTGAAGCAAAGGCCTCATCCGCATGAGAGCTTCAGCGACTCCCAACGACTGGAGAGTCTGCTCAAGCAGACCGTGCGTGGTGAGGTCCGCTTCGACGATGGATCGCGGGCCCTTTACGCGACCGATGCTTCGAACTATCGCCAGGTGCCGATCGGGCTGGTCATTCCGCGCGATGCAGACGACGTCGAAGCCGCGGTTGCGGCATGCCGCGCAGTAGGCGCTCCGATTCTGGCGCGCGGCGGAGGCACGAGCCTTTCCGGCCAGTGCTGTAACGTGGCGGTGATTCTCGACTTCTCGAAATATCTCAATCAGATCGTCACTCTTGACCCCGGCTCGAAACGCGCACGAGTTCAACCGGGAATCGTGCTGGATCGCGTCCGTGACGCCGCCGAGTTACATCAGCTGACCTTTGCTCCGGACCCGGCTACCCATAGCCGTTGCACAATCGGTGGCATGATCGGCAATAACTCGTGCGGAGTGCACGCGCTGTTGGGCGGCAAGACGGTGGACAACATCGAGTCGCTCGAGATACTGCTCTATGACGGCGCAAAGCTCACCGTGGGTGCGACCAGCGACGATGAGCTGCGGTCGATCATCGCCGCGGGCGGCAGGCGTGGGCAGATTTACTCCAGTCTTGCGAAGTTGCGCGACCGCTATGCCGAAGAGGTGCGCCGTCGTTTTCCGCGCATACCGAGACGCGTTTCCGGCTACAACCTCGATGAGCTGTTGCCGGAGAATGGCTTTCACGTCGCGCGAGCGCTCGTCGGTACTGAAGGAACCTGCGTCACAGTGCTGGGCGCGAATCTTCAGTTGACGGATAGCCCTCCGCATCGGCGACTTGTAGCCTTGGGATTCCCCGATCCTTTTATCGCGGCCGATCATGTTCCGGCCGTGCTCAAGTTCAAACCGATCGGTCTTGAAGGCTTCGATGGGATGCTAGTCGATTTCATGCTGAGGAAGAAGCTGGCGGTGGACGACGTAGTGCTGCTGCCGCCGGGGAATGGCCACCTGCTGGTGGAACTCGGCGCGTGGTCGACCGAAGAGGTCGATGCGCAAGTCGATTCGCTGATGAGCGCGGTTGGTCAGATGGACGTCGTCCCCATCGCCCGGGCTTACTCACTGGAGGAGGCGAAGCGCGTCTGGCGGGTGCGCGAATCGGCGCTTGGCGCGACAGTCTATGTGCCCGGCGAGCCGCATGGCTGGGAAGGCTGGGAAGACTCCGCGGTTGCGCCCGAGCAACTGGGTTCGTTCCTGCGGCAGACCTTCGGGTTGATGAAAGAGTACGGCTACCGCAGTCCGATGTATGGCCACTTTGGTCAGGGGTGCGTGCATTTGCGCATCAACTTCGACCTTGAAAGCGAAGCGGGGATTCGGCACTTTCGCGAATTCCTCGATCGTGCCACCGACATCGTGGTTGCACACGGCGGCTCGCTCTCTGGCGAGCACGGTGATGGTCAAGCGCGCGCGGCACTGCTGCCCAAGATGTTCGGACCCGAGCTGATGCAGGCCTTTCGCGAGTTCAAAACGATCTGGGACCCGGAGAACAAGATGAATCCGGGCAAGCTGGCCGATCCAGTCGCCGTCTATGAGCCGCAAGACAACCTGCGGCTAGGCGCGGGCTACAGGGAACACGATCACTCGACGCATTTCAGCTTTCCGGATGATCATGGGTCGATCTCCGATGCCACGCTGCGTTGCGTCGGCGTCGGAGCGTGCCGCAAAACCGACGCGGGCACTATGTGTCCGAGCTATATGGCGACCCGCGAGGAACGCCACTCGACCCGCGGACGCGCACACCTGTTGTGGGAAATGCTCGAAGGCAATGTGCTGAAAGACGGCTGGAAAAATGAAGCAGTCCACGAGGCGCTCGATCTTTGTCTGGCCTGTAAAGCCTGCAAGACGGAGTGCCCGGTCAACGTCGACATCGCGAGCTATAAGGCTGAGTTCCTGTCGCATTACTACGAAGGACGCCTTCATCCGCTACGCGATTATCTCTTTGGTTTCTTGGACCGATGGGCGCATCTTACGTCAATCGTCCCCGGCGTCACACCGGGGTTGGCGAATCTGACCATGCAGGCACCATTAATCGGGAGTTTGATCAAGCAAGTTTCAGGCATTGCCAAGCAGCGCCACTTGCCGAAGTTCGCGGAGCGAAGCTTTCAGGGTTCGGTCCGTGCTGAAGCCGCTAATTCGATGCCAAAGGTGCTATTGTGGCCCGATACCTGGAACAACTACTTTTATCCGTCGGCTTTGACGGCCGCGGAAAAAGTGCTTGACTCGGCGGGATTTCAGGTTCAGGTCCCGAGCAGCCACATCTGTTGCGGACGCCCTTTATATGATTTCGGTTTCCTGCCTCAGGCTCGGCAATATCTGGAGAAGGTGATGACGACACTTGCGCCGCAGATCGATTCTGGGCTGCCCATCGTCATTCTCGAGCCAAGCTGCGCCAGCGTCTTCCGGGATGAGCTGAGAAACCTGTTCCCTGACGACAAGCGAGCGGAGCGGCTTCGCGATCAGGTCTTTCTGCTCAGCGAGTTCCTCGTCCGCCGTGCTCCGGGCTACACCCCGGTGCAGAGCCCGGGAAGGAAACTGATGGTGCATGGCCACTGCCATCATATGTCGCTGATGAAGATGGACAATGAACTCTCTTTGCTGCGCGCGACAGGTTCGGAGGTCGAATATCTCGACTCGGGATGCTGCGGCATGGCGGGCCCGTTCGGTTTTGAAAGAGAGAAGTTCGAGGTCTCTCAAGCCGTCGGCGAACGCGTGTTGCTGCCAGCGGTGCGGCGGTCGGATTCAACAACCGTGATTGTCACAGATGGCTTTAGCTGCCGGGAGCAGATCGCGCAGAACTCGACTCGCCGCGCTGTCCATTTCGCCGAAGCGATCTGCCCTCAACGCTGAGTTGACGCCTGGTGGTAGGTCTTGCTCAGAACTTATTCTTGAAGAGGCTGGCGTTAATGTCTGGCCAGAACTCCTTTGCTATATTTCCGAGACCGTTGACCGCGACCTGCAATAGCCACTTCTGGCCGGTCTTGGTCCAGGTGGCGTATGCACTTGGGTAGTAAAGGGTGGAAATACCCGCGGACGCTCCTGCCCCGACGATCTCGGAAAGATTGATCGTGTTGTTGGCATTATTGTCGCGGGTGATAGCAAGCCGGCTGACCGAATAGACCATGCGCTTGGCAAAGCCCCCTCGGCCTAGTGTGTAATATCTCGGGTCCTCGCGAGTGACGTACGGAACGATAAACTCGGTGAAGGCGTTTTCGTCAACCGCGTCGGCCATACTGTGCCAGTAGTAGCGTCCATATCCGGCCGCGCCCTGACCGAACTCAGGATAAGAATTCTCTCCTTGGCCGATGCCTGCCACAATCCCCACGTAAATGAACGATGAGTAATCGAAGCTGTCCTGGAGAACGAGCTTGATCTCTTCCTTCGCGGTCATCGGAGGCAGCTTGGCATCTACAGATTCGGCTCGAAAGTTTGGAATGATGAAGAGAATCCGCTTCGTTTGCTGACCGCTGTTGAGGCTTGGGTCTGAAGAGGCCGGCGAAGTTGCTGACGCCGGAGTGGTGGTTTGCACCGGCTCGGGCGCATCGGGAATACCGTCCGGATCCGGCGCGGCGGCGTTGGATCCGGCGGAGTCCGATATGGTCAAATCAAACGCTGCTGAATCCTGAGCATTCCCCGTCGTCTCACTTGTGGATTGTGCGTAGCTGGGAAGTGAAAAAAGGAGAATTGAGACGGCGACGAAAAGGGCAACAGAGATGGGGCGACGCACGGTCCTGTGGTCCATACAACCTTAGACTCCATGAAGCGGCTTGAAGGTGCAGTAGTTCTCTAAACTCTTGCGAATCATCTGGTGATACCGCATTTTACCCTTGGAGAAAGCGTCGCAAAGCCTCCAGGCCGCTGTGAATCGCTTCGAGCGTGGTTGCGTACCCAAATCGAAGATGGCCTTCGCCCTGGGCTCCAAAAACGGAGCCGGGGATGGTCGCGACATGGGCTTTCTCCAATAGTATCTCTGCGGCCTTGCGGCTCTCCTTGTGGATTGCCCGCACCCGAGGAAAGGCATAGAACGCTCCGTGTGGTATTTCACATTCGAGGCCAAGCTCGTTGAGCCCGGCGACGAGCAGGTCGCGACGCTCGCGGTATTGGCGACGCCGTTCGGCGAAGATCTCTTCCGGTAACGACAAGGCTTCGAGCGCCGCCCATTGCGACGGAGTCGAGACGCCATTTACCGAATACAGCACGAGCTTGCGAAGTCCGGTCATAAAAGGTTCCTTGGCGGTCAGATACCCGACGCGCCATCCAGTCATACCGTAGCTCTTTGAAAAAGTGAATGTCGAGATTGTCCGTTCCGCCATACCGGGCAGCGAGCCGATGGAGAAGTGCTCGCCCTCATAGACCAAGTCTTCATAGGCCTCGTCGGAGATGACGATGAGGTCGTGTTTCCTGGCGAAGGCCGCAACCTCTTCAGCCTCTTGCCTGGTAAAGACGGTGCCGGCGGGGTTTTGCGGAGTGTTGTAGTAGATCGCGCGCGTCTGGGACGTTGTCATTTTCTCGAGCGTGGCGGTCAGACCATGGCGGCGGGTGCTGGTTGTGGGAACTAGAAGTGGCCGTGCCTGGGCTCCGTTAATCATCTCCCGAATCGGCGTCCAGAAGGGAGAAAAGAGCAGCACGTCGTCGCCGGGATCGAGCACCGCTTGAAACGCAACATAAATTGCATGAGCGCCGCCTGCGGTCACCAACACGTGGTCGATGTCTGTCGGAATATGGTTCTTATGAGTGAGCTTGTTCGCCAGGGCAGCGCGCAGCAGCTCGATTCCAGAAGACGGTGCATACCTGGTTTTGTTCTCAACCAAGGCCCGGGTCATCGCATGTTTCACCGGGTCGGGGGTTTCAAAAAAGGGCTCACCACCGTGAAACCCGTGCACGACCTCACCCGCCGCGCACAACTCGATGACACGGTTCCGCACCTGAACTATTTCGGAGAACTCCACCTCATCGAGCCGTTTGGCTATCCGCAACCGACTTTTATGACCTGCCATTCCCTTTCCTCAGACCGACTCTCTCGTCATCTCTTCCAGCAAACTTGCGACTGCAACCGCAAGCGGAAGTCTACGTTGCCGCGAGCAGTGGACGCAAAGCCAACGCAGTTCTCGATTTCATGGTGCTATTCTCTTTCAGATGCGCGCCGCAACAATCTGGCTCTGCCTCGCGGTTCTTTGGATGATCGATGCGGGCCTTGGATTTCACCGCCATGATCTGCGGCAGGCGCTGACCGCGATCATTGTGGCGGCTTGCTTCCTGGCTGCGGGGCTGTATTTCGCGGCGAAACGCCCCGGTCGAAAATATTGATCGCGCTTCAGGCCGGCATCGTCCCGGTGTACACGGCCATACCCGCGACCGCATCCACGCCGATGCGGTCGAGCACATCGACCTCCGCTATTTCGCGGATGCCCCCGGCGACGATCAACTGGCGTCTGGTAAGCGGCCGGAGCCGCTCGGCGATCTCCAGCGGAAACCCCTGCATCGTGCCTTCCTTGTCGATATGCGTATAGAGGAATGCGGCGCAGAATGGTTCCAGCTGCGCGATCGCCTGGTCCGCGGTGAATTGGATTTGTTCCTTCCAGCCTTTGAGCGCGATTCGTCCCCGCTTTGTGTCGACACCACAAACGATTTGATTGACCCCAATGGACTTGCTGAGCGCGGTTGCAAAATCAGTGTCGACTGCACTGCTCAGGCTATTGGGAGATGCATTGGAACGAAATAACGCCGATCCAACAATCACGCGTTTGGCGCCAGCGCCCAAAACCTGCTCGGCCTTTTCGACGGTTGCAATACCGCCGCCCACCTGGCACGGCAGTTGCTTTGATATCCGCTCGATCAACGCTCGATTGTCGCCCTGCCGCATCGCGGCGTCGAGATCGATAAGCTGCACCAAAGGATAGGTCGAGAAACGGCGAATCCAATACTCGAAGTCGTCGAAGGCCAGCTCGAGTTTCTCTCCGCGGACGAGCTGCACAATGCGACCGCCCATCAGATCAATCGATGGGATTAACATGACGGGATCAGCATGGCAGCCTCACGGGAACGCCGAGCCGCGCCAATTCCATCTTGAGCTCGCGCGCACTCAAGATACCGAAGTGAAAGATGCTCGCGGCAAGCGCTGCATCTGCTTTGCCCTGGCCCGGGCCTCGGCCAAAGACCTCGGCGAAGTGCCCCGCATTACCCGCACCGCCCGAGGCAATCACGGGAATATTGACCGCCTGGCTCACCGCTCCGGTTAGCTCGCAATCGAAACCTTTGCGGGTGCCGTCAGCATCCATCGAGGTGAGCAGGATTTCTCCCGCGCCCCGCTCCTGCGCTTCGCGGGCCCAGTCGATCACACGCATCCCGGTCGGGTTGCGTCCTCCTCCGGTGAAGACTTCAGCATCGACAACTGGCTCGACGCTCATTTTTCTTCGGCGGCCGTCGATGGCCACGATCACTGCCTGAGCGCCAAAACACCTACCGATTTCGTCGATGAGCTCAGGACGCGCGACTGCCGCGGAGTTGATGCTGATCTTGTCTGCGCCGGCATCAAAGACTGCCGAAGCGTCATCGAGAGTACGAATGCCACCACCGACTGTGAAGGGAACAAACAGGCCGCGAGATGCGCGCTGCACCGTGTCGATCAGAATGTCTCGTCCTTCGTGGGTTGCGGTGATGTCGAGCAGGACTATCTCATCTGCACCAGCCTCGGCATGGGCGACAGCGAGCGCCGCGGGATCGCCGGCGTCGATCAGGTTGACGAACTGGATTCCTTTGACAACGCGGCCGTCTTTCACATCAAGACACGCAATGATTCGTTTGGTCAGCATCCGCTTAGAGTTCCACAAAGTTCTTGAGAATGGTCAACCCCACCGGGCCGGACTTCTCCGGATGGAACTGCACTCCCATTACGTTTTCCGATTCGACCGCGGCGGTAAAAGCGCCGCCGTACTCTGTAACTGCCACGGTGTCTTTTTGTGGAGAGGCGCGGTAGGAGTGGGTGTAATAGACGTAACTACCTTGCTCCACACCGGCCATAAGACGAGAGCGCGGATGAACGGACAAGGAATTCCAGCCAACATGCGGGACTTTCTCTGTAGTCGTGAAGCGCTCACAGCGACCGGCGAGCAATCCCGCGCCGGGAACATCGAGAGCTTCAGTGCTCCCCTCAAAGAGCCACTGCAGGCCGACGCAAATGCCGAGAAACGGTATGCCTTGTGCAGCCCGCGAACAGATGGCGGCAGTAAGACCCCGTTCTTCGAGAAACTGGGTTGCGGCAAAGTGGCCGACTCCTGGAAGCACCACTTTGTTCGCGCGATACACAACGTCGGGATCGGACGTGACCTCGATGTTAGCGCCCGCCGCACGCAGCGCCTTGACGACTGAGGTCAGATTGCCTGCGCGATAATCGACGACCGCGATGTTGCAAGTGGCTGCGGTACTCATAGAAGGCCCTTGGTGCTTGGAAGCATGTCTCCAAGCTGCTTGTCGCGGGAACAGGCAACTCGAAGCGCACGCGCGAACGCTTTGAATAACGCTTCGATCTTGTGATGACTTGATCGTCCATACATGACTTTGACGTGAACGTTGGCCCGCGCGCCTTGCGCAAATCCTTCAAAAAAGTCGTTGACCAACTCGCTTTGGAGGTCGCCGACCAGCCGCGTTTTGACTTTAGTATTCACGACTGCCGCAATCCTTCCACTTAGATCGACCGCGGCGATGCCGAGGGTTTCATCCATGGGCATTAGGAAATAGCCGGCGCGCAGAATCCCTTTCTTATCGCCCAGCGCCTGATCGAACGCCTTGCCGAGAGCGATGCCGACATCCTCCACTGTGTGATGCTGGTTGACGTCGAGATCGCCTTTGCATTCAAGTTTCAAGTCAAAAGCCCCGTGGCGCGCAAACAATTCAAGCATGTGGTCGAAGAAGCGAATGCCGGTCTGGATCTCGTAACGACCCTGACCCTCGATGATGAGCGCAAGCGTGATCTTCGTTTCGTTCGTGTCGCGACGAATTATGGCTTCACGCTTTACGGTCGCGATGCTATTGCCTTTTGCTTTCCTATTGCCTGTTGCTTTCTTAGGAGTCATGCTCTCTCTTCGCCTCCCTTCCAATCGATGTCTTTGAGGGCTCCGGCAAGCGCATTTATGCCGTCGGCCATTTGCTGGCGCGTCCCGACAGTAATCCGGACGCAGCCTGCGCAACCTGGGTCGCTGGAGCGATCGCGGACCAGCACTCCGCGGTGTTTCATCGCGGCGGTGAAGGCACGATGTTTTGGGCCGATATCAACGAGGACAAAATTTGCCTCGCTCGGCCAGGAGCGAATCTTGAGTGCATCGAGAGCGGAGACTAATTCGCGCCGCGCCGCAAGTACCTCGGCTACATACCACTCAAGGTAAGTCTCGTCTTTCAGAGCTGCCGGAAGACACGCGAGCGCGAGCGAGTTAACGCTATAAGGCGAGATCACTCGCCGCGGCCAGTGGACGGCATCTGCATGCCCAGCCAGGAGGCCTACTCGTAGTCCGGCCAACCCGTATGCTTTAGAAAAGGTGCGAGCGAGCAAGAGATTTGGATAGTGTCCGATCAGGTCTGCGATCGTCCGACCGTAAAAATGAAAGTACGCCTCATCGACTATGACTATGGCGTGCGGGGCACGCTCAACAATCCTTAATATCTGATCGCGGCTAACAACGCTGCCGGTCGGACTATTCGGGTTTGCGATAGCGATCACCTTCGTCCTGGGAGTGATTGCATCCAGCAATCGCTCAAACGGGAACCGAAAGTCCGCGTCGGCCTCCACGGTCACAATGCAGGCCTCGGTCGCCGAAGCATACACCTCATACATCGAGTAGGTCGGCACCGGCAGCAGGACTTCGTCACCGGCATCGAGGTAGGTCTGGCATATGACGTGAATGGCCTCGTCTACTCCATTGGTGAGCAGCACCTGTGCGGCGTCGAGGCCAAGATGCTGTGCGACCCGCGCCTCGAGGGGCTCGCGCTCGGGATACCTAGTCAGGTGGGCAGGTCGTAGTGCGTGCAGGGCTTGCAGGACCCCTGGCGAACACTCAAAGGTGTTCTCGTTAAAGTCGAGGCGTAACCCGTCGCGGTCGCCAAGTGGCGGATGATACTCCTTCATCCGTAGTATGGCCGCGCGAGGCTTAGGTGATGTCGCGTTAGGAAAATCAGTCATTTGGCTTCCCTTTCGGCAACTTTCCTGCATCTGACGTTTCGATTCCTCGTGCGCGGATTGCATCTGCGTGGCCAACGAGCCCCTCCGCCTCTGCCAGCGTAATTGCCAATGGCCCGAGTTTTTTCAAAGAATCCATATTGTATTGCTGCACGGTAATGAGCTTCACGAAGTCCAGGACGCTCAAGCCACCTCTCACATGAGCGAAGCCCCCGGTGGGCAAAGTGTGATTCGGACCCGAGACATAGTCGCCCATCGGCTGAGCGGAGAACGGACCAACGAAGACCGAACCTGCGTTTTGAACCCATTCCGGGTCTGATGCTTCGTCAACGGTGAGATGTTCGGGTGCGAGACGGTTGGTGATTCCTCGCGCCTCGTCGGTCGATGCGGCCACGAAGACGTAGCCATGTTTTACAAGGGACTGTTTGGCCGTGGCGTTTGATTTCGCATGCGACTTCACCTCCGCAATTACTTGCGAGGCGAGATCAGGCCGGGTGGTCACCAGAATGGCCAGGGCTTCGGGATCATGTTCGGCTTGCGCGACAAGCTCCGCGGCAATATAGGCTGGATTGCCTTTATCGCTGGTAACGACAATCTCTGTCGGCCCGGCGAGCATGTCGATAGCGCAGTCGAATGAGACCAATTTCTTGGCGGCGGTGACGTAGAGATTTCCCGGGCCAACAATCTTATCGACGCGGACGATAGACTCTGTTCCATAGGCCAGAGCTGCAATAGCCTGTGCGCCGCCAACGCGGTAAAACTCTTTGATGTCCAGCAGGTGGGCTGCTGCTAAAGTCTCCACCGCAGGGTTCGGCGATGTGATGACTATCCGAGGCACACCGGCGACCTGAGCTGGAATCGCCGTCATGAGCAACGAGGATGGGAGCGGATGGCGCCCGCTGGGAACGTAACAGCCGACGGCACAAATAGGACGAACCATTTGCGCGGTGGTGAGCCCAGACACGGGTGAATAGCTCCAGCCCCTTGGAAGCTGCCGCTTCGCAAACGCTTGAATGTTGCGCGCAGCGACCTTGAGAGCCTTCTGGATCGACACTGCAGTTCGCCTCCAGGCATCATGCATCTCCTCTGTCGAGATTTGTAACGGTGCCTGTGGCAAGAGGGCGTCTAACTTCGCGGCATGCTTCCGTAACGCCGTGTCACCGCCTTTTCGCACCGCATTCACGATGCGCAAGACGACGGGCGCGACGCTTTCGACGCTGGACTCGCGGCGATGTTCCAGTTGCTCAAGCACACGCCGCGCCTCGGCTGCGCCCCGTCCCGTTGTCTTGAGCAATTGCATCAGAGAACGACCTTATTCAAGGGATATTCGACGATTCCGGTCGCGCCTGCCGACTTGAGTTTGGGTATGACGCTGCGAACCAGTTCCTCGGGAAGGATGGTGTTGACGGCATGCCATCCGGCGTCGGAGAGACTGGAGACAGTGGGCGAGTTTAACGCCGGCAGTACGGCGATCACCGCAGCGAGATTGGCTTGCTCAACGTTAAGCATGAGCCCCACGTGACTCTGGGCGTTGATAGCCGCATTCAACATGAGCGCAAGCGTGTCGATCTTGTCCCGCTTCCACGCATCCTGATACGCAATTTTGTTGGCGATGAGATGGGTCTCACTTTCCATCACCGTGTCAATGATGCGTAGCCGATTCGCCTTGAGCGAACTGCCGGTTTCGGTGACCTCGACGATTGCGTCGGCCAGGGTAGGCGGCTTGACTTCGGTCGCGCCCCAGCTGAACTCGACCTTGACTGGCACGCTCTTGCTGGCGAAATAGCGCTTGGTGACCTCGACGAGTTCTGTAGCGATGGTGAGCCCGGCGAGGTCTTCAGCGCGTTGATAAGTCGACTCTTCGGGCACGGCGAGCACCCAGCGGACCTTGCGGTTGCTTTGCTTCGCGTAGGTGAGGCTGGCCGCGCTGACGACATCGAGGCCGCTCTCGACGACCCAGTCGATTCCGGTGAGTCCGGCATCGAGAACTCCGTGTTCGACATAGCGGGACATCTCCTGAGCGCGGATCAACATGCATTCGATCTCGTCATCGTCGATCGATGGGAAGTAGGAGCGGCCGTTGGCGTAGATGTTCCAGCCGGCGCGGCCGAAGAGCGCGATCGTCGCGTCCTGCAGGCTGCCCTTGGGAATGCCGAGACGAAGTTTGCCACTCATGCCGTCACCTGTTGGACTTGTTTGGCCGCGTCGATCAGGATTGGGCGAGTGAAGCAGCTTACGGCGCCTTCGTGGCAGACCAGGCCATCGCCCTCGACCTCGACGCGAAAGAGCACGGTGTCCTGGTCGCAGTCGGTTACGGCGTCGATCACGCGCAGTCGGTTACCGCTGGTCTCGCCCTTCATCCAAAGCTTCTGCCGGGTCCTGCTCCAGAAGGTCACAAAGCCCGTATCGAGCGTCTTCGCGTAGCTTGCCTCATTGAGGAAGCCGACCATCAGCACCTCCCGTGTTTTCGCGTCCTGCACGACGGCCGGGACCAGGCCATCCATCTTCGCAAAATCGATCCCGCTGTTCTCTGCTGTCATCATCCATCCGCCTTCTTAGAATGAAAAAGCCCGCCTTCGCTTTCGCGCCGGCGGGCTCTTGCTGATCTCTCGGTTCTGGCCTTATTGGTGGCCGGAGGAGTCCGCCGACATGTTCGTCACATGATGGTGGTGCAAATGACGATGATGTACGTGGACCTGCATGTATAGAAAACGTATATCGAGACCGGATGGATGTCAAATTCCGCCCGCTTTTCCGACCAAGAAAGAGGCCGAAAAATCTTCAAATTAACGCCCGGTGTAAAGACTGTGAATCTTCGTCGCAGCCGGTCGACGGTTGTATTCACGGTGTGTTTGGATGCTTGTCGGGGTACTCCCCAAGTCGAGGATTCAACATGGCAGTCGAAGCGCACCACAAAGCAGCCGAGCATCACCAGAAAGCAGCTGAACACCATCACAAGGCCGCCGCGCACCACGAGGCGGGCAACCACGAGAAGGCACACGAGCACGCCACAAAGGCGCACGAGCACGCGACCGAAGCGCCCACAAGCACTCCGCGGAAGCACACGAGAAGTCGGTCGCCCACGCTTGAGAGTAGGCACCAGAGCGTGATTCAGACTATGCGGTCGAAAGGTCGATTCCCTCGTCCGCATGGTCTGAATGAGGTCGGGTTGCCAATCGCCGCCTGCGGGGCGACAATCTCTACAGGCAACCCCATGAAATATTTGGATTCGGCCGGTCCGGCGCCGCTTGAGCGGCTGCTGACGACACTGGATCTGGCCGCGAATAGGCTGGGCCGCACGCCCAGCACCGCTTCGCACCTCGCGCTCGGCGTTCGCGGAGAGGAAGCTGCATTTTTTTATCTCAGACGCCAGGGATACGTCATTACCGCTCGATCCTGGCGTTCGCATCGCTATGCCGGGGACATCGATCTGATTGCCTGGGACGGCGACTGCCTGTGTTTTATCGAGGTGAAGACGCGAACTACCCGCGACGTTGCCAGCGCAGAGTCGGCCGTTGACGAGCGAAAGCGTACGACGCTGCGCAAGATGGCACGCCACTATATGCTTCAACTGCATGCCCCGGCGGCGATGAGGTTCGATGTGCTGGCCATTTATTTTGAGATCGGCAAGGCGGCCGACTTCACCCTATTCAAGGGCGCATTCGGCTGGTCGGAGGCGCCTGCCTACTGAGCGTCCTTGTATTCCTCGTACCAGGCCATCTGGATGGCCTCCAGCTTCGATTCATTCGATTTGGCCGGATCGCCCGTAAATCCATCGAGTTCCATTACGTACTTATGCAGGTCAGTGAAGCGCACGGTGAGCGGATTGATCCCGGGGAATTTCTCCTGGAGCAGGATACCAATGTCCTCAGAATCTTCCCAGCCTATTTCCTGTGCCATAACTCCTCCTCCGAAGATTAGTCGCTACTTGCTTTCGGCGAGCGTGAGCGGCTTGCCTTCTGAGACGTAGTTGCGGTTCCACTTAGGAATCTGGACGACGTAGTTACCGGGTTTAGTGATAACCGCCTGGCAGCCGAGACGGGAGTTCAACTGTGGATCGGCGGCCATATCGAGCCGGTCGAGTTCGTCATCCTCGGCTTCGCTGATGCCCTCGTCGCCCGCTTCCACCCAGATATGACAGGTGGTACAGGCACAGGAGCCTCCACAGGCATGGTCAAGGAAGATACCGAAGTTTTCGGCGACGTCGAGGAACGACATCGGTTTGCCATGATGGTCGTAAGGAAGCGTTCCAAACTTGAACTCAACCGTGCGGCCCTCAGGTTCAAAAGTTACTCGAACCATGTCTGGGGCCGGCGACTGAGTTAGATCGATAGTGCTGTCGGTTGAGGCTGTCATCGTTTCGCTTTCAATGCTTGCTCGCTATGTTAGTAAATTACTCTATCGGTCACTTGATAAATTCCGCCTGGCCGAATGGATGCGGGGCGGTTGGTCCCTCACCGATGCCGGTGCCGGCGGACTCCACCGTTTGGCCTTGCAGCGCCACGGCGAGGGTGGAATCCATCATCAACTCGGCAAATCGCTGGGTCGATTTATCGAGCGCCTCGGTTGCCGCACGAAGAAGCTTGAGGTCGTCGCCATCTTTCAGGACCGCGAGCTCATCGCGGAGAAGAATGATCTGGGTGCGTTCGTCGGCGGCGAGTTGCTCCCAAGCCGGATGCGACGGCGCCTTGTCGACGGCGGCGAGGATTGTGTTTGCTTCGTTCTTTGCTTCGATCAATTGACGCTGCTCGATATCGGCTTCAGCGTAGTCGAATGATTCGAGAATCATCGATTCGACTTGCTCGTCAGTAAGGCCGTAGGTAGGTTTCACTTCGATCTCCGCCTGTTTCCCACTGCGCTGTTCGCGGGCCGAGACCTGCAGGATTCCGTTTGCGTCGATGAGGAATTTGACCTCGATGCGCGGTAGCCCTGCGCTCATGGGCGGAATGCCTTTGAGGTCGAAGCGCGCCAGTGAGCGACAGTCTTTGGCGAGTTCGCGCTCGCCCTGGAGGACATGGATCGCCACGTTGGTCTGGCCCTCGACCCCGGTGGTGAAATGCTCGGTCGCCGACGCGGGGATGGTGGAGTTTCTCTGAATGATCTTGGCGACCACTCCACCCAACGCCTCGATGCCAAGCGAGAGCGGCGTGACGTCGAGCAGAAGCATGTTTTCGGTGGTCAATGAGCCGCTGGAGAGTATGTTTGCCTGCACCGCCGCGCCGAGGGCGACGACTTCGTCTGGATTAAGTTCGGTGTGGGGCTTCTTGCCGCGGGCGCTGAGCGAGAAGAGCTCATCAGCCAGCGCGCGGACCGCAGGAATGCGGGTCGAGCCGCCGACGAGGACGACCTCGTCGATCTGGTCGCTTGTGATTCCGGCGTCTTTCATTGCTTGCTTGCAGGGAGCGGAGGTCCGATCAAGCACCGGCTGGATGAGTGCCTCAAACTGCGAGCGTTCAATCTTGCGCTGATATTTTGCGCCGCCTGGGAGGTTGACGTTCAGCAAAGCGGAATCTTGCGCCGATAACGCAATCTTCGCCTCGATGACCGCCTTGCGAATGGCCTGCACAGCTTCGTCATTTCCGCGAAGGTTGATGCCCTGGTCGCCTTGAATATCGTCGAGGGCAATCGCGATGAGCAGGTTGTCGATGTCGTCGCCGCCGAGGTGTGTGTCGCCGTTGGTGGCCATGACCTCGAAGATCCCCTCATGCAGCTTGAGGATGGAGATATCGAAAGTGCCGCCGCCAAGGTCGTAGACCGCAACGATTCCGTCATGCTGGCGGTCAAGGCCGTAAGCGAGCGCAGCAGCAGTGGGCTCATTGACCAGGCGCAGGACCTCGAGGCCGGCGATGCGACCCGCATCCTTGGTGGCCTGGCGCTGCGCATCGTTGAAGTAGGCGGGGACTGTGATCACCGCTTTGCTGACCGGCGCACCGAAGTAGCGTTCTGCGTTGCGCTTCAGCTGGCGAAGGACGAAGGCGGAAATTTCTGATGGCGTGTATTCGCCCTCGCCAACCTGAAGGCGCAGAACCTCGCCTGGCTGGATATTTTCAGCGAGATGGAAGGGGAAGAGCTTAAGCTCTTCCTGCACATCTTCAAGGCCGCGCCCCATGAGCCGCTTCGCGGAGTAGACGACGCGGTCGGGCGAGGTCGCGAGGTACCTGGCTGCTCCATTACCCACAATGATTTTCTGGCTGCCGGCCGCCGCATCACCCTCTGGCGGGATCGCCACCACCGACGGCACGAGTGCCGAGCCGTCTTCGCCGGGAATGACCACCGGCTGCTCGCCCTGCATGAATGCTACGAGCGAGTTGGTCGTGCCTAAATCAATTCCGATAACGCGATCCTCTGCCATTGCAATCCTTGTGTATATTTCAAGCCTAGGCAGTTAAAGCCCGAGGGCCTCGTTGACGCTGTTTACCAGGTTGCGAATATATCTCCGCCGGTCGAGCAGCGCCGCCATTTCTTCCTTCGCCGATAGCTTCTGCACTTCATCGCCCGCGTCGATGCCGCCGTCCCATTTGTCCCAGAGCTTTTCGAGGGAGGCATCGGTGCTCTTGAACTGAACGTCGAAATTCGCTTTGGCGGCCAGCAGGTCCCTTTGCAACTGCGGATCGTCCTCGCCCATCTGTCGGGTCATTCGCATCTCATCCAGCTGCATGTTCAGCTCGAAAACTTCTTCCAGCAAGTCGGCAGGAATGCGATCTTCCTTTTTCGTCCCGCCTTGATCGGCGCTGACAATTCCTTCGAGTCTGAGCAGGTATTCGGTGCGTCTGACCGGGTCTTTCAGCGTCCGATATGCATCGTTCAAGAGCGAACTGTTGGCCAGACTCCACTCTTGCTCCTGCTGGCTGGCGCGCGCGTAGACATCGGGATGGAGACGGCGGCTAAGGCGGTAGAACTCGTGCTCCAATGCTGCTACATCGAGTCTCAACTTGCGCGGCAGGGCGAAGGCTTCAAAGTAGTTTACTCCGGCAGAAAGCGGCTGGATGCGACCGCAAGCGCCACAGAACAATTCAGCTGATCGCAGGGGACTCGAACACGACCAGCATTGCGTTTCGGCAGAATGCTCTTGGCCGGCTTTGGGGGTTGGAACGGTCTCGGCGGAATAGGTCATGCGGAAAACGAAGAGCCACAGCCGCAGGACTTGGTCGAGTTGGGATTCACGAAGTTGAAGCCCTGCCGCATCAGGGTCTCTTCGTAGTCGAGAATCATGCCGTGCAGATAGATGAACGACTTCGGATCGACAAAGATACGGATGTCGTCGAACTGATAGATGCGGTCGCGCTCCCTGGGCTGAGAATCGAAACGGATGTTGTACGAGAGCCCTGAGCATCCACCGCCGGTAATGCCCAGGCGCAGACCGCCCTCGACCGGCGAAACACCCTCTTTCGCCATCGCGACGCGAATGCGCTTCAGCGCGCGTTCGGTGACCTGAACGCCCTTCTGTGCGGGGGCGAGGTTCTCGGCGTTACGAATTGTGTCGGCTGGGATCATTCCTCTTCCTAATCCGTCGGAAATCTGTCGAGAAAAGGCGGCAGCCGGACAGCTGCCGCAGTCTCAAGGCAATGAGCGGTCGGTTTCTGTCCTTTGCGGCTTAGTGAGCGGCTACGGCTTCGAGGACCGCGCCTTCAGTGACACCGTTCTTCTTCTTCCAATCGCCAATGGCTGCGCGGATCGCGTCTTCCGCCAGCACCGAGCAGTGGATCTTCACCGGGGGAAGAGACAGTTCCTTGACGATATCGGTGTTCTTGATCTGCATCGCCTCGTCGACGGTCTTGCCCTTGACCCACTCGGTCGCGAGCGAGGACGAAGCGATCGCCGAGCCACAGCCGAAGGTCTTGAACTTGGCTTCCTCGATGACCTGGGTCGCCGGGTTCACCTTGATCTGGAGCCGCATCACGTCGCCGCATTCCGGAGCGCCGACCAGGCCGGTGCCGACCTCGTTGCTGCTCTTGTCCATCTGGCCGACGTTACGTGGATTGTTGTAGTGGTCGATGACCTTATCGCTGTACGCCATTTTGTTTCTCCCTGTATTCCTGATATCCGTAAGCCGTTGAACTTATTTGAAGCTCTAAACTTAGTGCGCCTGCCACTCGATCTTGGAGATGTCGATGCCTTCCTTCACCATCTCATAGAGCGGAGACAGTTCCCGAAGTTTTTGCACAATGTCGATCAGCTTGTCAGCAACATAGTCCACCTCAGCCTCATTGTTGAAACGACCCAAACCAAATCGAATCGAGCTGTGCGCAACGTCGTCGCCCAGGCCGAGGGCCTTCAATACATAAGATGGCTCAAGCGTCGCAGAGGTGCATGCCGAACCGCTCGAAACCGCAATTTCGTTGATGCCCATCAGCAAAGACTCGCCCTCGACGTAGACGAAGCTCATATTTAGGTTGCCGGGAAGGCGATGCTCCATCGAGCCGTTGACGTGGACGTAATCCAGCGCGTCTTCCAACTTCGCCTTGAGCTTATCGCGCAAGTGGGCAAGCCGTGCGGCTTCGCCGGCCATCTCTTCGCGGGCGATCTCGCAGGCCGCGCCGAGACCGACAATGCCGGGCACGTTCAAGGTTCCGGACCGCATGCCACGTTCGTGGCCGCCTCCGTCAAGCTGGGCGGAGATCTGGACGCGCGGGTTGCGGCGGCGAACATACAGCGCGCCCGCGCCCTTTGGCCCATAGATCTTGTGCGCGGTAAGCGAGAGCACATCGATGTTCATCAGGTTCACGTCAACCGGAATCTTGCCGACAGCCTGCACCGCATCAGTGTGGAAGATCACGTTGCGCTCGTGACAGAGCTTGCCGATTTCGGCGATCGGCTGAACGACGCCGATCTCGTTATTGGCGAACATGATCGAGACCAGGATGGTCTTGTCGTCCATCGCCCGCTTCAGATCGTCGAGGTCGATGAGACCGTCTGCCTTCACCGGAAGGTAGGTGACGCGATAGCCGTATTTCTCGAGGCGCTTGCAGGTATCGAGAACGGCCTTGTGTTCGGTGACCTGAGTGATGATGTGGTTGCCGCGCTCCCGATACATCTCGGCGATGCCCTTGATGGCAAGATTGTTGCTCTCGGTCGCGCCGGAAGTGAAGATGATCTCCTTGGCCGTCGCACCAATCAGCTTGGCTATCTGTTCGCGGGCGGTTTCCACGCCCTGCTCGGCTTCCCAGCCAAAGGAATGGTTACGGCTGGCAGCGTTGCCAAATTTCGACGTGAAGTAAGGTAGCATCGAATCCAGCACTCGCGGATCGAGCTGGCTGGTAGCGTGGTTGTCCATGTAAATCGGCAGCTGCACTCCGGCCGGCACCGCTACGTGTCCGTTTTCTGTGTGACTCATTTCCTGTTCTCTCCCGCGTCTTGCTCGCGCTTGCTAATCCTGAATCGGCTCACTGGATGGTGACCAGTTGCGGTCGCTCTTGATGTTGTCGCCGGGCGCCGTCTGCCTCGACAAGGTCTGAGATGCGGAGGCGCTTCAACAGGTCCGCGATGCTGTCATTTACGCGTCGCAACGGTTCTTTGATGGTGCAAATATCGTTCAGGTCGCACGAACCACTGATCGTGATGCACGAAGTAATAAAAAGCGGGCCGTCGATCGCGTGAATCACCTCAAAAGCGGTGATCTCTTTCGGGTCTTTGGAGAGTTCGTAGCCCCCATTCATGCCCGCATGCGAGCGCAGCAAACCGACCTTTGTCAGGCGCTGGAGAATCTTGGCCAGCAACTGCAGCGGAATGTGGTATGCCTCGGAGATGTCTTTGGCGCTCAACGACGCGGAATCGGGGTTCTCGGCGAGAAACTTCACCGCGAGCAGTCCGTAATCCGCCTTTTTTGTTAGCCTCAGCATCGGCGCGTCTATACACCTAACGAAAGTGTATTCCTTTACCGAGTATACGACCGAAAGTGTCCGATTTACAACCACCTAAGAGAATTCTTATAGAGCCGAGGCAGAGCGAGAAAGCAGGGCTTCTCATATCGCAGCACAAAAAAATGTTCCAGCTTTGGTCGGCGGTGGGGGTACAATCTGACCGGAATTCCTCCGTTCCGGTGACTATAATTCATGAACGCGCCCTGCTCCCACCCCAGAGTACGCACCGTCTCGCGCGACGAGGATGCCGAATACGTCGAATGCGAGGATTGCCGCGAGATCTTCGAGTCCGGCGAGTTCCGTGACATGGAGATCGAAAGCAAGCAAGACCACAGCGACGAAGAATGACGCCTTGCGCCCCGGGCTGGTCGTCAGGAGTTCGGTGTGTCAGGATTCTCGGCGACGCTCAGCTTTCGTCCTACCCGCCATGCATAGTTGAAGCCGGAGAGGATCGTCAGCGCCATGGTGGCCTCGAGGGAGCCTTTCCGAATGGCCAAAATATAGCCCGGCGCATAAAACTGGCTGACGAGCACCGTCGCCAGCGCGACGATCTGGGCCAGGGTATTGGCCTTTCCGTAGATGCTGGGGCGGAAATCACGCATGCCAATGCTGACATACAGGATTGCGGAGACGACCAGAATTCCCAGGTCCCGGCCGAAGACCAGCACGGTCACGCGGCGGCTAATCAATCCCTGATGGTGCAGTACCAGAAAGACGGTGCTCAGCAGCAACTTATCCGCGACCGGATCGAGGTATTGCCCAAGGACGGTGCGCTGATGCAGCAGCCTCGCCAACAGACCGTCCAGACCGTCGGTGATTCCTGCGACGAAAAAGAGGATCGCAGCGGTGCCATAGCGTCCGTCGAGGATGGCAAGCACCAGGAACGGCACCATGCACAGGCGCAAAAAGGTGAGTTGATTGGGTGCTGCTCGGAAATCGTTCATGCCGGCAAAGACATCGGGAGCGGAGGTTCCGTTCTGACTGAAGGTAGGACAGGTCGAGCCCTGATTCTAAAGCATTTCAGGGTTCACAGCGGGAAAGTATCCTCCGGCGGAAGCTGTTCGGCCGGGCAAGGCATCTCCATCGGCGGCCACGCCAGGCGCCCGAAGGCTCAGCGGCCTTCCAAATTTTGATATTATCGGTAAGTCGAAGCCCTTCTACGTAGGCGCGTAGCTCAGTTGGTTAGAGCGCTACCTTGACACGGTAGAGGTCAGCGGTTCGAATCCGCTCGTGCCTACCATATTTATCAATCCGCTGAGCCCTGTACGACAACTAGCCCCGCAATTCCGGCCGCCCCGATATCCTTCACGAAGTCTTCAAATTGGACTCTAACAGATTGGTCGTGCAGCCCTTGCGAGCGAAGAAATTTTGGCACTCCATCTTCCAATACTTCACCCACTCCGTACGCCGGATGTCTTACGATGTCCCCCTTTCGTAGGAGCTTCATCGTCGAGATGTCGGACGGCTTATCGTCTTCTTCTTTCGGAGGCTGAGCTGGACTTGCTCTGATGTTCGCCGTTGCCGGAGTGGTCAGTAATTCGGCCACCACTTTCGCTTCATCGGCGAGACTATTACGTTCGCGAAGACCAGTGACCAGCAAGAGTATCTTCGCGCGAGTTGCGCCAACATAAAAGGACGTCCGTCCCTCCGTGTCGGTCGAAAACAAGTCCGCCCCCGCCAGTATCACTATCGGACAGTCATACCCCTTGGCGGACTGAACGGTAGTAGTAGTCAATGCGCTGTCCTCGAAGATATACTTGTCTTTTTCGGGGTTTCCCGCCTTACCAAACGGCTTTCTTAGTCTGCCGATCGAGGTGCAGGCGCTCCTAATAGCGGCCTCTAGATCAGGGAAGATGAGGTTCTCGCTAGGACCGTGGAATAGCACCAAGATGTCTTCTGACCGAACCTTCTCATCAAGAATCAAGTGATTCACCTTAGCTGCAATCCAGAGTACCTCCTGCTCTCTCGTGTCAAACAACTGAACGTCAGGAGCGGGGCCCTCCGATCTGTCGGCGAATCTGATCTGCCACCTGTCCGGTAGTTCTACAACGAGGCCATTTTCCTTTAAATGGGCTACATCGGCAAACTGCTTGGTAGTAACTCTTGTCTCTGCGGTCACACCGAGCAGAAGATTAAAGGCAAACTCTATAGTGGGCCGGGTGTTTCGAAAGCAGGTTTTCATCACACTGGTTCGACCCCCTGTGATTTGGATGCCTAAGTTGCTCCAGGTCGGACGTGGGAGGCCATATAGATTCTGTGCATCATCGTAGAAAATGACTATGTTTTTTAGACCGGTCTCCCTGTCTTCCCGAAGCAGCCGCATGAGAAGGAGATATTCCTCGTCAAAGAGGTCTTGTCCCTCGTCCACATAAATTGCATCGTACTGCAGCCGACGCAATAGGTTCTGATTTGTCTTTGCCAGAAGATCGATCTGATTCGAATTGTGCGCGGCAATATGCCGCATCTTCTCGTCTCCATGTTTCTTGTAGTCTCTGATATTTTGGTATGTCAGTGGGCCGCCGCGATCCGTAGATAGCTCGTACAGCAGTCCATTCATGTAGAAAATGTCTACTACTCCAGGGGGAGGGTCTCCATAGGTCAGTGCACGAAATGACTCTTCAAAGAGTCCACGAAGAAATGGGACCAGCGAGCGATTAAAACAAACTATAAGAAAGCGTTTCTCTTCGGTGCCACCTAATAGGGAAAGCTGCTCGCGGTTCAGCTCCCTGTTGGCAAGCCTAGCGAGATTCCTAACCAGAACAATGGATTTGCCGCTGCCCGCGACTCCGCGAACCAACTGCGGGCGTCCGTCAAACCTTGCTTCGATGAGTCGTAGCTGCTCCGCCGAAAGGCGCTTGTCCTTGAGTTCTATGGCAGCAATTTTATCGCCCAACTTTTCATTGGTGGGCCCGGGCTCTCTTTGCCTTCTCTGGCTGATCACCTCTGAGCTTCCCAAAGCTTCCCGAACATGATCCAACTGTTCACGGGAAAAAGGCAGCCGCCAGCTGGCCTTCGACTTGACATACAGCTTGAGCCGGAGGAGGAGCGCTTGAGGGTCGGCAAGGTCTTCCGCGAAAAGAGCCTCGCTTTCATGCAAAGACTTGTCGTACCCCTTTTCCAGCCAAGAAGCTTTGGAGATGTTCGGAAACGCGACCACCCAATCGAAATGCGGGATTTGCTTGGTAGTTAGCCCGCGATGTTGAATTACCTTTCGCGTCGCCTTTTGCAGCTGAGCGGAGGCATCTTGCACCTGTTTCCACGGGTTTCTGGCCTCTTCGTAACCGCCGGCGCGACGGAATATCGTGCCAGCCTCTATTTGAGAGATTTCGTCGACAATCCAGCCTTTGACTTCAACTAAGAACGCCCCCAAGTCTGGATGAATGATCAGAGCATCGGTGGGCCGGGCGTTCTCCCCGGGCAAGCGGCTTGGGGTTCGCGGCTCGGCGAAGATAAGTCCTGCGGGATCATCTGCAAACGCCTGCAATAGGGCGATTAGAGCTCTCGCATGGGCTTCGTTGCTTACCAGTTCTACCGACTCGAATCTGACTTTCGATGTTCGCGCGGCATTTGTTAACTCAACCTTCCACGTATCCAATCGCAGCGTCCTCAATCCAAGGGGTTGACTTCCTAGGTTCTGCAAATAAGCGGCCGGTGATAGGCATCGTACGTTTCGGTCAGACTTTCCCAGAGTCTTCCGCCGCATCGTTTTCTAACTTTGCTCCAGTGTATAAGAGGCCGCGACAGGCGTGGCCGGCACTCCTGCACCGCCTATTTCCGCTTCAGACGCGAGTGGATATCCCGTTTCCGTTCCGGCTCCGCAGCCGCCGGAGTCCCCGGAGGCATCAGATAACGGTAACGTTAACGTCCCTCGGCAAAAGGAGGGCAGGGAATCGAGGAACGTACGACTGCTTCAAAGGGCTGGCCCGGTGACAAAACCTCACAAATCACCTGTCATTAGAGCAAGGTTCGTTCACAATCGCTCGCAGTGCCCACAAGCAATGAAGTCTCGCAGGTCGACCGATTTTCCCAAGAATATATCGCAAGTCGTGCAGCTCTTGCGGTAACGTTAACGAGGCTTATTTTTTGAAATACACCGTCGCCGACTCGAAGAGACCATGAAATTGCGTGCAATGGAATCCCCGTTGCTGGTACTCCCAGACGCACCTGCCAGCGAGAACGCTGCAGTGACGGCATGGGAGGAACCGGTTGTAATGACCACCTACCTTCCGGCCCAGCCGGACCCTAATCCTCTTTTTCTCGAAAAGCGTGTTTACCAGGGCAGCAATGGGAAGCTTTACCCACTGCCCGTCATCGATCGAGTTGCAACCAAGGCATGCGACCACGCATGGCAGGCGGTACATCTTGAAAACGAGTATCTGCGCTTGATGATCCTGCCAGAGATCGGCGGACGAATTCACGTGGGATACGACAAGCTGAACGGCTACGACTTTTTCTATCGGCAGAACGTGATCAAGCCCGCGCTCGTTGGGCTCGCTGGTCCCTGGATTTCCGGTGGAGTTGAGTTCAACTGGCCTCAGCACCATCGTCCGGCGACGTTTCTCCCCGTTGAGGTCGCAATCGAGCGCCATGACGATGGATCGGTTACCGCCTGGTGCAGCGACCATGACCCAATCTCACGGATGAAAGGTATGCACGGTGTCTGCCTGCGGCCTGGATGTGCGTACCTTGAACTCAAAGTCCGTTTGTATAACCGTACTTGGGACACGCAGACGTTTCTATGGTGGGCCAACGCCGCGACCCGGGTTCACGAACACTACGAGTCCTTCTTCCCGCGCGATGTCCGCTACGTCGCCGATCATGCGAAGCGTGCCGTCACGGAGTTCCCGTGTAGCCTCGGCACGTACTACGGCATTGATTATCGTGAGAGGGCGCTTCACGGGGTCCCCGTCGAGGAGTCGTCACAGAACTTTGTTCCTGACGGATCCTATCCTGCGAACGATCTGAGCTGGTACGCCAACATCCCTGTTCCCACCAGCTACATGATCGTCAACTCGCGAGGGGATTTCTTCGGTGGCTACGATCATGCGGCCCGCGCTGGAGTTGTGCATGTGGCGAACCATCACGTCGCACCAGGCAAGAAACAATGGACCTGGGGAAACCACGAGTTCGGTTATGCGTGGGACCGCAGTCTTAGCGACAACGACGGTCCCTACATCGAGTTGATGGCTGGCGCCTACACCGACAATCAGCCAGACTTCTCGTACCTTGCGCCGGGGGAGACCAAGACCTTCAGCCAGTTCTGGTACCCAATCCGCGAAATCGGAGTCCCGGGCGCCGCAAATCTGCACGCGGCCCTGCGCGTCGTCCAACACGAAAGCGAACTCCAGGTTCATCTCCTGGCAACCCATGAGATCGGGGAAGCGAGACTGCGACTAAGCTCTCGAGGCAACAAGCCCGCAGTGTGGAGTGGCACATTGCGGCCCGACACCTCTGAAGTGATTGATCTGCCGCGTGCGGACGGAGTAGAGAGCTGGGTCCTCGAGCTCGAATCGGACGGCGAGATTCTTCTCCGCTATGCTCCGTCGGAGATTCAGCCGGCTGCCCCGCCCGTTGAGGCAAAGGAGCCTCCAGCACCTGAAGACATCGCCACCAACGATGAGCTCTATCTCACCGGCGTGCACCTCGAACAGTATCGCCACGCTACACGCTCCCCCGAACCCTATTGGCGGGAGGGCCTTCGGCGGGATCCGCTGGACAGCAGAATCAATAACGCCTTAGGCAGATTTCATCTTCGTCGCGGTGAACTTGGCGAGGCGGAAGACTGCTTTCGGACAGCGATTTCCCGGCTGACTGTGCGCAACCCGAATCCCTACGACAGCGAGCCCTACTACAACCTCGGAATGACTCTGCTCTTTCAGGAGCGGGTTGAGGAGGCCTACGATTCGTTTTACAAAGCCACATGGTCCGCGGCATGGCGTGGTCCCGCCTATCATCGCCTGGCTGAGATCGATGCACGTAGCGGCCGCTTTGTCGCCGCCCTCGAGCATGTATCGCGTTCTCTGCGCGCAGAGGCGGAAAACCTTAATGCGAGGAATCTTAGGATCGCCATTCTTCGACGTCTTGGTCGGCGTGCGGAGGCTGACCTTGAACTCGACGCGGCGCTGAGGCTTGACCCGCTGGACATCTGGAGTCGATACCAGAAAACTGGAGTCGCCCCGACCGACTCAGGAAGGCGCCTGGATCTCGCTTTCGACTGTATCCGCGCTGGGTTGTTCGAAGACGCCGATACTGTCCTGCAATCAGGAACTCAGGCCATGGAGCTTTATACGCGAGCCCTCCTCCTAAGCCTCTGCGGTAAAGTTGAATCCAGTCGAGCTTGTTTCACGCAGGCTGCGAAAGCGAGTGCTACCTATGTCTTTCCCAATTGTTTGGAGGAGATGAAGGTATTGCAAGCCGCGATCGAGACAAACCCGCTGGATGCCCGAGCCCCCTACTACCTGGGGAATCTGCTCTACGACCGCAGACGTCATCGCGATGCCATCGCACAATGGGAAAGAGCCGCTGAACGTGACCCGGACTTCTCAACCGTTTGGCGAAACCTAGGTATCGCGTTCTTCAATGTGGAACACGACGCGGCAAAAGCACGCCGAGCTTCTGACCTGGCACGAAAGGCGGATCCTGATGACGCTCGAATCCTCTATGAGGAGGACCAACTCCGAAAGCGTCTTGGGGATGATCCTCGCGACCGGCTGGCGGTGCTTGAGGCTCATCGGGAGCTTGTGGCGCGCAGGGACGATCTGTCGGTTGAGCTCGCTGCAATCTACAACCAGGTCGGCAGGCCGGCAGAGGCCCTGGCTCTCCTGCTCTCGCGTCAGTTCCAGCCGTGGGAGGGCGGAGAAGGGTTAGTGCTAGGTGAATATGTGCGTGCACAATTGCTGCTGGGCCGCGCAGCCCTTGCGAAAGGCAACCCAAGCCACGCCATCGAATGTTTCGAAGCCGCGGATCGGCCACCCCAAAGTCTCAGCGAAGCGAGGCATCTCTTGGCGAACAGCAGCAACATCGAGTTCTGGCTCGGAGAAGCGTGGGCCTCGACGGGTGACCCGGAGCGAGCAAAACAGCATTGGGAGAGAGCAGTACGGCAGCGTGGGGACTTTCAACAGATGCAGGTGCGCTCGATCTCTGAGATGACATATTGGAGCGCCATGGCAATGCGTCGTCTGGGGCGTGAAGAGGACGCGGTATCTTTGTTTACGGACATTCTCAACTACGCTGAGGCGCTGGAAAAATCCGTACCCAAGATCGACTACTTCGCGACATCGCTGCCCACAATGCTGCTCTTTGACGAAGATCTTCAGAAACGACAGCACATTTCGGCAACTTTCTTGCGTGGGCAGGCGCTGCTCGGGCTTGGTAGAGATTCTGATGCCCACGCAGCCCTTACCGAAGTACAGAGACTGGATCGCGCACACGCAGATGCTCACGACCTGCTTGCGGGCAATTTGACGCAACGAGTGAAAGGATAGCTGTGCATGGTCCCACAGTTTCATCTCAAAACCTCAACCCGACCGAAGCGATGCGCGCAACAGGATATGTCTGGGGCATCGCTTTGGTCGCGGCCCTCGGCGGCCTGTTGTTCGGCTATGACTGGGTTGTAATTGGCGGCGCACGCCAGTTCTTTGAAATATATTTTCATCTCGATAGTGCCGCCGCCGTGGGATGGGCCAATAGCTGCGCCCTCGTTGGGTGCTTTGCGGGTTCCCTTATTGCGGGTGTACTTGGAAACCGTTACGGACGCAAACCAGTTCTGCTTGTCTCGGCGCTACTCTTTGCGGTTTCCTCCGTTCTCACGGGGTGGGCGTTTTCCTTTTCGACGTTCATTGTTTGGCGGATCGTCGGAGGCGTGGCTATAGGCCTGACTTCTAATATTTCTCCCACATACATCGCAGAAGTGAGTCCGGCGTCCCATCGCGGGCGGCTGGTAAGCCTTAACCAGTTTGCGGTGGTGATCGGCATTCTCCTGGCTCAGATCGCGAACTGGAGGATTGCTATGCCCGTGCCCGAGCACGCCTCAGCCGCAATACTCCTGGGATCCTGGAACGTTCAGCTCGGCTGGCGCTGGATGTTCACAGCAGTTGCCGTCCCCGCGGTCATTTTTCTCGCAGCCTCATTCGCAATCCCAGAGAGCCCGCGCTGGTTGCTCATCCATGGGCGAGCCGAGCAGGCATTTAAAGTCTTGCGAAAGATAGGTGGGCACGCGGAATATGCAACGGCCGAGATTAAGACGATCTCCGTTGCCCTGCAAGACGAGGAGACACGAATCGGGAGCTGGCTCGGATTGCTGCAGCCGGGCGCTCGCACGGTACTTCTTGTAGGTATTTTGCTAGCTGTGTTACAGCAATGGAGTGGCATCAATATTCTCTTCAACTATGCCGAAGAAGTATTTCGGGCGGCGGGGCTCGGCGCCAACCAGATTCTACTCGACATCGTCGTGACCGGCGCAATCAACCTGATCTTTACTCTGGTCGCGATGGCCGTAGTCGACCGGATTGGCCGGCGTCCATTGATGCTGTTCGGATGTATCGGGATTGGTGTATCACACCTGCTGGCCGGCCTCGCCTATCACACCGGACAGAAAGGCGCCCCTGTACTCGTCCTCACGCTCTGTGCCATTGCTTGTTATGCGATGACGCTCGCTCCGCTAACGTGGGTGCTGATTGCGGAGATATTCCCGAATCGGCTGAGGTCGCTCGGTGTTTCTGCCGCGGTTTGCGCTCTCTGGATTTCCTCCTTCGCCCTCACCTACTCTTTTCCCTTTATCAATCGATCACTGGGCAGCGCAGGCAGCTTCTTCACGTATGGAGCCATTTGTCTTGCCGGCGCGGTCTTCGTTTTCTTCCTGGTCCCAGAAACAAAAGGGAGAACGCTGGAAGAACTTGAAGCCCAGACTACTCATACCTGGACAACCCACACCTAAAGAGCGAAAGGACCGCCGATGATTCGCGCTGCTATGCGAGACTGTGAGCGACGCTAGACATGGGATCAACAGACAGGCACGGCAAAGCGGCCGGCATTCGGGATATCGCGGAAGCGCTGGGAACATCGATCGGCACCGTGGATCGCGCTCTCCACGATCGCAGCGGGGTAAGCGTCCGCACCAAGGCCAAGGTGCTGCGTATGGCCGAACAGCTCGGTTACAAACCCAACATCGCCGCTAGATCGCTGAAGCTCAACCGCAATCTCCGCATCGCCGCTGTATTTCCCCGCGAGATTGCGGCTTTCTTCGATCCTTTGCGTGCCGGCATCCAAGCCGCCGCAGACGAAACTGTCGGCATTCAACTCACCCTCGATTTCATCGACTATCCACGCCTTGGTTCGGGTGATGTTGCGGCCCTGGAGAGAGCGGCGTCGAAGAAGTATGACGGAATCCTATTCACCCCCGGCCGCCCGCGCGAATTGGCTGGAATCATTCGCCGTATCGTTGGACAAGGAATCCCCATGCTCTGCGTGGCCAGCGATGCTCCGGACACCGGACGCATATCGTCGGTCAGTGTCGATGCCTACATCAGTGGCGCGCTCGCAGCGGAGCTCCTGTCGCACAAGCTGCAAAGCCCTTCTCGAGTCGCAACCGTTACTGGTGATTTGGCTACCTTTGACCATGCGGAGAAGCTTCGCGGATTTGCCGCCACTCTTGCCATCCTCGCTCCCCATCTCACGCTTCTCCCTGTCGTCGAGTCACACGACAGTCCGGAAGAAGCCTACCGGCAGTCCATTGCACTTTTGAAAACGAAGAACCGACCGGATGCGATTTACATCAGCACGGCAAACAGCCTTCCCGTGTTACGGGCTCTTCGGGAGCTGAAGCTTCTCGGTCGCGTGCAAGTGATTGCGACGGATCTTTTCCCCGAGCTTGTAACGCTTGTTAAATCCGGTGAAATCATGGCGACGCTCTATCAGCGCCCGGAAGCGCAGGGCAAAACCGCATTCAACACGCTCGTCGCTCACCTGGCCGATAAGCACAAACCCGTCAAAGTTCACCGCTTCGCCCCGCACATTATTCTGCGCAGCAACCTGCCCCTCTTCGTCAACCGCCTCGCCAACTCAACGGGAGCGAAAACGGGATATCCTGCGCTATACTCCCGCCCATCCTGAATTCCACAAACGGAGCCGCTCATGTCCATCCCCGCGCCCCAGCAATTCACCGACATTCATGCCAAGGCCCTGGCCATCAATCTGGAGGCTTCCATCTACGGGACCTTTGCCGAGATTGGAGCCGGTCAGGAAGTGGCCCGTTGGTTTCTAAGCGTTGGCGCGGCTTCGGGAACGGTTGCGCAGGCCATCTCCGCCTACGACAAGACCGTCAGCGACGACACCTACGGTGCCGGCACGCGCTACGTCTCCAAAGAGCGCCTCCTGGCCATGCTCGATCACGAATATCAACTCCTCCTCGCCCGGCTGGCCAAAGATCGTGGCGCCCATACCCGATTTTTCGTTTTTGCGGACACCGTCGCTACCCGGAATTACCAGGGAACCAATGAGCAACACGGCTGGCTCGGTTTTCGCTTCCAGGCTGAACCCAATGGCCAGCCCAATCAGATTCTTCTCCACATCAATCTCTGTGATTCCACCGCGCAGCTCCAGCAACAGGCCATAGGCACGCTCGGCGTAAATCTGATCTATGCCGCCGATCACCAGCGCTCCTCCCCGGCGACTTTTTTGGCCGGCCTGTTCGACGATCTATCCATTGAACGGCTTGAGATCGACGTTCTCGAACTAACCGGCCCCGCTTTCGCGGGTATGGATTCCCGTCTCTGCTGCCTCGACTTGCTCCGCGCAGGCATGTCCCATGGGTTGGTCTTCGATTCCGAGGCCCAGGTGGTGGAACCGGCGTCTTCCCTCCGCAAGCGTCCACTCCTGGTGCAGCGTACCTTAGGAGGCCATCCCGGCCCATCTGCTGCCGAAATCATTCAGGCCGCGCGACAGAAGTTCATAGCCGAAGGGGCCTCCTCCGACCGCGAAGCCTTAGCTGTCGTCGAGGTCTCCACTCAAAACCTTCAAGGCCCGGCGGCCTCTGACAACGCGGAACTGTTGGCTCAGATTAAGCAGCTTGCCTCTTTAGGCACTGTAGTCGTCACCGATTACAAAGAAGGTCACGAGGCCCTCAATTACCTTCGCCGCTATACCACCGCGCCAATCCGTGTGATTCTCTGGCTCTCTATGTTTCTTCAGACCATGGAAGAGAGGGTGTATTTGTCCTCGCCCGGCGCCGTGTTGGAGAGTTTCGGTCGATTGCTCTCCACCGATGTGACGATCTTTGTCGCTCCCATGCGCAAGGAATCGTTAGTGGCCGCGCTCGGTGCCCTGCCGGAAGGTCTCTTAAAGGAATCTCCTGGCCGCGATCTCCTGACCCTTGACGATTTCCTTCCCAAGTCGCCCCTGGACCACCTCTTCCGCTATCTCCGCGCCGCAGGCCGCATCGCTCCTCTGGAGGAAACTCAGCCCAAAACCTGACGGAGTTACGCGAACGGCATAGGCCCAGGATCGACACTCCGAGCTCGGTGAAGGCGATAGCTCTGTTGAGATTCCTTCGCAGAAGCAAGCGGAGCGTACCCGCGAACTGTTTTTTCTCAGGCGCTCTCCAGCTCCAAACTCGCGGGAATCAGCGCCAGAAATCGCCCTTGCGACCATCCAGTTAAAATAGAGGTCTTTCCTAATGGGGACAAGGGGACTTGCCGGGAGCGACCAGCCTATCGTAAGTCATTGATTTGATTAGTTGCGGGGGCTGGATTTGAACCAGCGACCTTTGGGTTATGAGCCCAACGAGCTACCGGGCTGCTCCACCCCGCACTCTTATATTAACAATCGTTGAAGGGTGGGTCAAACTCGCAAAGCCGCTCCGACGGCCGGCCAATCCTAGAGTTTTCTACCTGCTGGAAGGCAGCGCATCCAGCACGCTTCGCGGCTCCGGGCGGACCCGAAAATCCTCATGGGCTTCGGCATACAGGATCGTTCCGTCCTGCGCGACAACAAAGGTCCCGGGGAGCGGCAGGCGCCATGAATCATCGCCATTCACGAAAGGTATGTTGACCAGAATGCTGCGGTAATGCTTCTGCATATAGCGCGGGAGCGCGTATGCCAAGCCGAAGCTGTCGGCGACCTCACATCCGGGGTCCGAGAGCAATGAGAAGGTCAGCGAATGCCGGTCGGCGGTGAAATCATTGTGGCGCAAAGTCTGCGGCGAGATTGCCACAAACAGCGCTCCTCTCTCGCGAACCTCGCCCAGCAGGTCGCGCCACGCTTCTAATTCAGTAGCGCAATAGGGACACCAGCGGCCGCGGAAGAAGCTCAAAATCAGAGGCCCCAACGAGAGCAGATCGGCAGATTTGACGAGCTTTCCGGTGAAGTCGAGTAGTTCAAAAAACGGCGCCTTGGCGCCTACCTTCAAGACCCTGGATTCGGCTCCAGAGAGCAGCAGTTCCTCGACCGCCCGGTCGCTAATCGACAGCCGCTCCGGTGGCACGAGAGTGCGAGTGTTGGCCGTGATCTCGTCAAGCTGGTCTTGCAGATGGGTGACAGGCAAATCCATCTTTTGATTCTAACTTTGTTGCCAGCCTGGATGCCGCCGCACCCACGTCAATTCCGGTCGTCATCAGGAATCAGCTGCGTCAAGTCGAAGCAAAGAAAGAGAGTAGACCGCGTTGGCAACTTGAAGTAACTTACCCGCATACGCCTTTCAACGCTTAGACAGTCGCGCAAATCAGGCGAGAGGCGAAGTAACTCATGTTGAATACCCCTCAAAGTCTCATCATCGTCGCCTTCACCGTGGCCGGCTCGCTTGTGTTTATGTGGGGGCTGAACAAAGTCTGGCCCTGGGACAAGCGGCATGCCCATAACGATCTGATCGGCTGGCAACTTAGCATCTTGGGTACGACTTACGCGGTCATGCTCGGCTTCATGATTTACACAGTTTGGACAGATTTTGGCGCCGCGGAGCTGAATGTCGACAACGAGGCTAATGCGCTGACCAATGTTTACCGCGTCGCTCAAGGGCTGCCCGAAGAAAAACGGGGGCAATTGCAAATGCAGGCCCGTTATTACGCCAACACGGTCATCAATAAAGATTGGCCAGATATGGCCGTCGATCTGACGCCCGAGGCCAGCGCGAAGATCGACCAGGATATGTGGAAGACGCTCATGTCGGCCAAGAGCGAGTCCTCCACCGAACTCCTCGCCGAAGACCATGCGATCTCGGAGTTGAGCGCGCTGTCGGAACATCGGCGCATCCGAATGCTGCAGAGCAGCTTCCGCCTGCCCGCGGTGCTTTGGTGCGTCCTGATTATTGGAGGGGTGGTCACGATCGCCTCGGCTTCCATGTTCGGATCGGCAAATACCGTGCTGCACGCGCTTCAGGTATTCGCTTTTTCGCTGCTGGTCGCACTGGTTCTGGTTGCCGTAGCCGACATCGATCGGCCTTTTGAGGGCTCCGTCCATGTCAGCAACCTCGCCTTCCAGCGAGCCCTGCAAAGTATGAAGGATTAGGAATTAGGCGGCACCCCCCTTCCCCCTGTGCTTCGATCCTAAAATATTGATTCGAAGGTGGTTATGCCTGGCGATTTGGCCAAGAATATTGAAAACAAGAGGCTTAGGTCCAAAATTACTTAGAATCAAGCGCTTAGACCTTTCCTCAAAACAAGAAGGGCGGCCTCAGCCGCCCTCCTTTGATCCGTAATTTAATGATAGCAGGTTGAATGGTTTCACTACGCCAACCTTGGCCAACTTTATCATCAATAGAATGATGGAGTTACGAAATATTTTTCGACGAGGCTATTGACAGCTTCCCGGTGAACTCCCCGGTTGGCTCTAGGGATTGGCGGCGAGCTGTTTCTCCGAATCCGCAATCGCTTTGCGAAACGCGTCTACGGCGGGAACGGATGGCGATTCAAGCGCAGGGGATTATCGGCTTGACAAAGACTGCGGACGGGCGGATTATGGGGGTGCGTTGTGAGTTACGTCGTTTTATTGAGCGACCCTTACAACATAGCGCCGGAGGACGCTTTGGAATTTCGTTTGGTCTATAACGGCTTGTTATTGGGCGCGGCTAAGAATAATCCTCGCTCGGAGCATAAGCATGTACTTCGGCAAGCCTTCAACGTTCAATTAAAAACTCTCTGGGAAAGGTCGTCTAATTTACGGAATTGGGATTCTTGGGAACGGCCTAAAAATCGTTTGATGAGAGAACGACTCGCCGAACATTTTCAATTCAACGGGGTAGGTTATGTCCCTTTGTCATGGGATGAACTCGGAGTTGCATGTACCTTAGACATACTCATGCTCAGGCCCGAAATGCCGGGTCAGACGTTGATTAAGGGAGGGGATATTGACAATCGACTGAAAACTTTATTCGATGCGTTACGAATGCCTCAGGTCGGCGAAGTCTCGGAACCTGCTACAGATGAACCTTTTTATTGCTTGCTTCAAGATGACAGGCTTATCAATAACGTTTCAGTCACTACAGATCATCTTCTAGCACCCGTGAATCAAAATTACGTTCAACTAATCATCACCGTGAAACTATGGTCTGTTACTCACAATAATTTGAACATGGGAATTTACTAATGACATCTCAGCAAAAAAGGACGATTGAATTTACAGACTTAGCGGCTTTTAACTTCACATGTAAAGAATGCGGGGTTTCTTTGTCGATTCCAGCATCAGCTAACTTGAAAACTGAGAGACCTGCTAAATGCCCTTCCTGCGACGAGATTTGGATGACTCCCGCCACGGGGTCTGTATCAAGATTTCTGGAATTCAAAGAGGCTTTGGGCTTACTCAAGGCTTCCATCGCAAAAAATGCCGACAGGTTTACTTTAACAATCGAGATTGCTTCCGACCCTGTTTTAAGCGATAAGGTGGCATCTTAGAAGCACGTCGTTAACACCCGGTCAAGCATGTTGTATTCGTCACGGTTATTAAAGCGGAACTCGAATTCGTTCAAGTAGAGCGGTAGATATTTAGCAGAGACCTTATGAAAGACTCCCACAATCCCGCGCTTGAAGAGGCTCCAGACGTTCTCGCAGCCGTTGGTGTGATCGTCACCGTTCACGTAGGTCTGGCTATGATTCACGGTGCCATGCGCGTATTCAGAAGAGTCCAACCACAAGTAGGACTTAAACTCGTCAGTGCTAATCCGGCTTCCCCGAATGGCATTGGCGCGAATGAAAGAGGCCAAAGATGTTGCAGACACATCCTCAAGAACCTGCATCCGAATCTTCCCGGAAGTCCGCTCTTTTATCGCGACTACTGGAACGTTGTTGGTGGAGACTGCTCTGCCGCGCAGACCTTTTTGTTTGCCACCTACATAAGTCTCGTCAACTTCGCAGACCCCGGCGAACTTCTGGCAAAAATCCTTGTCTTCCTGCATAGCTACGCGGATGCGATGAGCCATGTACCAAGCGGTTTCATAGCCGACATTCAACTCCCGTTTCAACTGCGCGGCGCTAACGCCTTTCTTGGCGGAGCAAATCAGATAGATAGCCAGAAACCAGTTGGTGAGCGGCTGATGGGAGTTGTGGAAGATGGTGCCAGTGGTCACGCTGTACTGGTAGCTGCAATCCATGCACTCGTAAAGGTGACGCATCTTCTTTGTCTTGCCTTCGGCCTGAAACTTGGAGATTCGCGCACCGCCGCAGCGAATGCAGCGCAGACCTTCAGGCCAGCGGATTTGCTCAAAGTGAGCGATGCAAATCTCTTCGGTTGCGAACTTCTTAACTGTCTCAATCAAGGAAGGTTGGGTCTTCATGTCAGCCTCACATAAACAGAATAGGGGAAATTCTATTCTTTGTCAAGCCGATAATCCCCCAAGCGCATTCTTCGCGGTATAGCGCCAAACTGCAGGCGCATCGAGCGGCGACCAATCCGCAATTGGGGCGTCTTTGAGGTCATCGCGATATACCACAAACGTATCCTGAGTCTGACCGGCTTCGACTTGCGGTTGGGGCGTGGCGGGTTGAGTCCCGGCATTCGAGGGGTCGCCAGCAATGCCCGCGTGTCCCCATCGGCCTGCAGCGTGAGTGGTGGAGTCGTCCGGGGTGCTTGTTGAGCCTATGCTGACTGGAGGAGTTCCGTTCACCGGCGTGCCGCCGATCGTGGGTTGTACTATTCTGCCGTTGCCCTTGCGGACCATAAGATGAGGTCGGCGGTGAATCCCTCCTGCACAGGCATCAGCCGCCCCCATTTCATAAGAGCTTGCTCGACGTCAGTGCGGGCGAGGCGGTTAGCGTTGGGATCCTGAAGATCGACGCCCGCACTGGGGTCAACGATCACCAGGACGGTGTGCGCTCTCAGCACATCCTCCGGTAAGGGGGCCTTCTTCTTGTCTTTCGCAAGCGCGAAGAGTGAACAGTAGAGCAAGGTGAGAGAGGCGACTTGTCTCTGATACTTCATGAGGAGCTTTCCTCCCTCGCGCACAGTCTACTCCCCAAAACACAGCGAACGTCAGTAGGCCTGCAACTGCTGCAGAGGCAGCCGTACCTGGAAACAGGTAGCGCCTGGAGCAGATTGCAGCTGAACAAATCCTCGATGCTTTCCAACGATCCGCATCACCACGTCCAGGCCCAGACCCAGACCGCGGCCTGGCGGCTTGGTAGTGAAAAATGGTTCGAAGATGCGGTCCTGTACCTCTTTGGGAATTCCAGGCCCGTTGTCCCAGACCTCGACCAGCAACAAATCGCCTGAGACCTTGGCCTTCAACACAATTCGGCCCTGGTCCTCGATAGCATCAAGAGCATTCTCGATCAACGCAGTCCAGACCTGGTTCAATTCGCTGGCATAGGCGCTGATGCAAGGCAGGCCGGGCTCATATTCTCTGACAACTTCCACCGACCCCAATCTGGATTGCAGCATCGTGAGCGTGCTTTCGAGGCCTTTCGGGATGTCAATCTCCTGAATGGGCGCCTGGTCCATGTAGGAGTAATCCTTGATCGCCTTGATCAGGTCGAAAATGCGCGCGGTCGAATCGATCATCGCCTCAGTCATCCGCTCCGCACGCAGAGACGAAGCGAACTGGGAGAGCAGGACGGTCGTCGCATCGGGATCGAGCAGATTTGCGAGTGGCTCAAGATAATTGGCGCACAGGCCAGCTTCCGCCAGCTCGGGAGCGATCTTCCATGAGTTCTGCACCCCATGGGCGGCGAGCCAGGTGGAGATGCCGTCTTCCTCGCGGGAGATGTCGATTCCTCCAGCTGCCTCGCGTTGACGAGCCACCTCACCGGCCGATCTCTGCCATGCCCAGATCTTCGTCAGTTTTTCCTCATCGATGCACAGCGCGCCGAGCTTGTACTTCTCATGCCCATAAACACGCAGTTCCTGCAGCAGGCCGCCCGCCGCCCGCTGCGCAGCCGAAGCCGGATTATTCAGCTCGTGGGCGAGATTCGCTGCCAGCTTTCCCAAAGCGGCGAGCTTCTCCGTCTGCTGCTCCATGCGCGTAATCTCCCGTACTCGGTCCAGCAGGATTCCGACACATCGCTGCCCCATGCTCGGGATAGCTTCTAACATTTCAGGAAACGTCGAGCGATCGTACTCCAACACCCAGGTATCGGCGCTGGTGTACCCGGTGCCTCCGTATGTCTTCATGCGGGAATAAGGCAGTACTCCGGTAATCTGGCCAGAACGACCGATAAAGAGCGAATCCATCGGACCGCGCTGACGGCGGACATGAATTTCGCCCTTGAGCAGAATCGACATCCTGGTCGCCGGATCTCCATCGTGGAAAAGGATCGCGCCGGCGGGCTCGCTTCGTTGGCTGCCATTCCTGGCCAGCCACCCGTACTCCTGCTCGGTCAGACCGTTGAGCGGCGCAACCCGCTGGAGCGCGCAAATGACTTCAGCAATGGGCGCGGTGTCGGCGACGGGCGGAGGATCGGTCAGAACAGGATTCATAGGAAAGCCTCGATCTCTCGATGTTAACCAAATGGTACGAAGTCGGCGTCCAGAAGTTGTGAAATAGTTGCCTTGGGCCGTCCACGTGGCAGGCTTAGGGTTCGAATGGAGTTTTACAGTCCGAAATGCTCCGCAATTCTATTGCGGCTTGGCGGCCCGGGCACCGCTCTCCTGCCATCCTATCGGCATCGCGTCGACAAGGTCGTCCAAACCGGACCAAGAAAACTGGCTTTTTCGTCCGGAATTTCTCGCCCCCCGTCCTTGCCGGCGATCGGGGCAACTTCCGAGTTGCCGGTCATTCGGGAGCTAAGTCCGCAGAATCTGCCTCTTTTAACAGTTAGGGAGCACTAATCCCTCATGCCGGCAATCTACAAACTTTTTTTGTCGGCTGCATTTGAGATTCGAAAGTTGATGTCCATGGCTGCCGGACCTTGGGTTAAGGGCCGCCGAAGAGCTACAATTCCGGCACAACCTTTTGGGCCCCTGCGTTGCGGTAATCTACGGAGCCCCTGCACCCTCCACCCGACGTGAACAGCGCGTGACCGAAATGTTGACTGGACAAGCTTCGGGACAGTCGTTCAATGGCAACTCCTCACAGACGCATATTCATGCGTCCGGAAGTAGTCTGAAGCAGCACCTGCGCGCTTCGTCGTCATGTGATTGCCCCAACAGACTTTCTGCATATGTGTGGTGGGTAGTTCTTGGCGTTCTTTTGTGCGTCCTGGTCCTGCCGGCTGCCGCGGCAAAGCCGAATGCGAAGAACGTACTCGTCGTGTTCAGTGCTCTTGAGCGCGAATCCAAGTTTCTGGATTTGTTTGAACCCGCGATGCGGGCGCGCGTTCCGGGCCCGGTCAACTTCTATACGGCTTTTCTCGATTACCAGCGATTCGAAGATGAATCTTACCGGGAGAGCCTGGCGGAGACATTTCGCCGTGAGTACAGGGAGGTGAAGCCGAATGTTGTGATTGCAGGTTCCATTGAGGCCCTTGAATTCATGATGCAATACCGCGACCGGATATTTCCCGGCGTGCCCATCGTCTTCACAGCGGTCGCTGCCAGCGAACTGGAAGGAAAGAAGATGGCACCTGGAGTCACCGGTGTGGAAAGTTCGGTTGGACTGCGGGAAACGATCGATCTCGCGCTTCGCCTTCATCCGGATACAAATGCAGTTGCTGTTATCGATGCCAGCCGCAATTTCTGGTGGACAATTGCACACTCCGAGCTTGTTCGCGATCGGAGGAAGGTAAGAGAGATCGACATCCTCGGACCTCCAAGCACCGAGATGCTTGAGAGCGTTGCTGTACTCCCTCCCCATACGGTGATCCTGTTTCAGCTTGCGCCAGAAAGCTCGACTGAGCCGGCGATTCGAGCCTTTGATGTGCTCGCCATGGCCGCACAACACCGGCCGACCTATTCTGCATGGCCGGGGCTTTGTTTGAATTATGGCTGTATTGGTGGGGCATACGCTGACCTCGCGAAAGAACATTTATCGACGGCGGTAATCGCCGCGCGGGTACTGTCAGGGGAGCGGCCGGAAAACATTCCCATAGTGCACGACTCCGATATGCAGGTCCGCGTGGACTGGCGCGCCCTTCAGCGCTGGCATATTCCGGAGTCGGCGCTGCCGCCTGGCAGCGTGATTCTGTACCGGCCGCCCTCGTTCTGGGAAAGCTACCGAAGATACGTTATCGCCGCCATCGTTGTGATTGCTTTCCTGCTGCTGTTGATCATCGGATTGCTGTGGGAGCGAGCGAGAAAGCGGAGGACTGAAGCTCTGCTTCGCGAAAGCGAGAAGCGTTTCCGGGTGATGGCGGACACGACCCCTTCGCTGGTGTGGATGTGCGATCCGAAGGGCAAGGTCACCTATCTGAATGAGCGGCGAATCGCATTTACGGGTCCAAATCCGAATGCGGGGTATAGCGATAGCTGGGCTGCGTATGTCCATCCGGACGATCTGAGAAATGTGAAGGATGGCATGTCACAAGGGCTGAAGGATCGCCAGCCATTCTCGCGGGAGTACCGGCTGCGGCGGAGCGATGGAGTTTATCGCTGGATGTTTGATGTGGCGTCTCCCCGGGTGAATGGCGACAGATCATTCGGCGGATTCATCGGCTCGGCGAATGACGTGACGGACCAGAAGCTTGCCCAGCAGGCTCTCAAGCAGATGAGCGGTCAGCTGATTGAGGCGCAGGAGAAGGAGCGCAGACGCATCGCGAGGGATCTTCACGATGATATTTGTCAGCGGCTAGCGCTGTTGTCGATGGAGATCGAGCAGACGAATAGCGATACAGACGAGTTACCCGCCGCCACGAAGAGCAGCCTGGAAGAAATCCAGCAGCATTGTTCGGAGATTGCGGCCGACGTTCAGTCGCTGTCGCATCAGCTGCATTCGTCGATACTGGATCATCTCGGGATTACGGTGGCCATCCGCGGCCTCTGCGATGAGTTTTCAAAACAGCATGGAGTCAGCTCGAAGTTCACGGACAAAGACGTGCCGAGACATTTGCCTAACGATGTCTCGCTGTGCCTTTTCCGGGTCGCGCAGGAGGCGCTGCATAACGCAGTCAAGTACAGCGGGGTGAGCGAGTTCGACGTGGAGTTGAGCGGCGTCGAGGATGCGGTCCAGCTTGTTGTGAGCGATGCCGGCGCCGGCTTTGACGTGGACGAAGCGAAGAAGAATCGAGGATTAGGCCTTGTGAGTATGCAGGAACGGGTAGATCTGGTCCATGGCAGGTTTTCCGTCGAGTCAAAGCCCGGCCAGGGAACGAGAATCTTTGTTGCCGTGCAGTGTCCACCAGGTGACGTGAGTCAAACAAGCCACAAATGGAATGACCGGGATTCTTGATTGTCACGGCTTCTCGGAGATACCGCATGAAGACATCTCGGCAGCACTCAACTCCTGGATAGTCGGCTACTCGGAAGTTGCACCAGCAATGAGTTGAGTCCGAGCATAGAGTTTCGTAACGGTCTCGTGTTAGCCGGCCCGCACTCTCTGTCCCGAGCCCGGCGCACCCTCAGGCTCAAACTGAAACGGAGCGCCCCGATCCAAAGCCAGAGAGCGCACCGCCTCAAGAAAACTCATCGCCGCATGGGACAGGTTCGCGTGCTTGCGATGGACCAGCCTTAGCGTTCGCTCAATCTGCAACTCCTTAACCGGAACCTTGACCAGCGCACCGGATTCCAGCTCCGGCTGGACGGTCAGCCTTGGGACCAGCGCGACGCCGTTGCCTCCGGCGACAAAGCGCTTGATCGCCTCCAGACTGGGCAGTTCCACATCCATATTCAGCGTCGTTTTGTGTTCAGCAAAAGCCTCGATGACCCTGCGGCGCAGAGGGGATGGGACGTTATGGGCCACAAACGTCTCCTGCCCCAGATCGCGGATCGACAGCGAACGCTTGCGCGCCAGGCGATGACCCGGGTTCACGACGAATGCCAGCTCGTCGGTATAGACCCGAATGGAGTGGAACTGTTCATCCGGACGATAAGACATGATCCCTATCTCGACATTCCGTTGCCGCAGTTCGTCAGGAATCTTTGTCGCCAGCGAGCGCTGCACCGTAACCCCAATATGAGGGCAACGCTTACGAAACTCGTCCAGCACCGGCAGAAGGTACAGGCAGGTGTATTCGTTGGCCGTGAGCAGCAGGCGCCCGCGGTCGAGCGAACGCAGCTCATCCAGCGCATTGGTCGCCTCATGGCGGAGGGCCAACAGCTTCTGCGCATAGTCGCGAAGCACTTCGCCCGCTTGGGTCAAGGTGCCGTCGCGCGAAGCCCGCTCAAAGAGCACTTCGCCCAGATCGTTCTCCAGCTTGCGGACGACCTGGCTCACCGCCGGCTGGGTCCGGTGCAGGCGCGCGGCCGCGCGGGAGAAGCTGCGCTCCTCAGCCACGGCCAGAAATGTCTCGATCTGAAATAAATCCATACAATACAGATAGCGGATGCGGCCAACGCCGCATCTCTGAAATTCGAACGTCTCATCACGAGAGGTGTTCGCGAGCAGCATAAGCTACAGTTATGCTAAGTCAAAGAATTATAAACTTGAATTATAGTCCTTCGACTGCGAAACTCTTGAAGTGAGTTCTTTGCTGGGTGTTGCGCCATGAACCAGATCATCGAAGATCGCCAGCGCGATCATCTTTACTTCTTCGACACTACGCTCCGTGACGGGGAACAATCTCCGGGCTGTTCGATGACCCGGGATGAAAAGCTCTCTCTCGCGCACGGCTTGGCCGACCTTGGTGTTAACATCCTTGAAGCCGGCTTCGCCGTCTCCTCCGAAGGCGACTTCAACTCTATCGCCGATATCGCCCGGGCGGTGCGCGGCCCGCGCATCACATCTCTCGCCCGCGCCCGCAAGCAGGACATTGAGCTCGCCGCTCGCGCCGTGGAACCGGCTGCGAAATCGCGCATCCACGTCTTTCTCGCCACCTCCGACCTTCACCTCCAATACAAACTCAAGATCAGCCGCGAAGAAGCATTGGCTCAGGCGGGAGAATCGGTCCGGCTGGCGCGCAAGTATGTTGACGACGTAGAGTTCTCTCCCGAAGACGCAACCCGCAGCGATCGCCATTTTCTCTGCCAGATGGTTACCGTTGCCGTCGAGGCTGGAGCCACCACGATCAACGTCCCTGACACCGTCGGCTACACCACGCCCGATGAATACAGCAATCTCTTCCGCGTGTTGCGTGAACGAGTGCCCGGCGCCGAAAACGTCATCTTCTCGTCGCACTGCCACAACGATCTTGGCCTCGCGGTGGCGAACAGCCTCGCAGCGATCGAGGCGGGAGTCCGCCAGGTGGAATGCACCATCAATGGCATCGGCGAGCGCGCCGGCAACGCGGCCCTCGAAGAGATCGCCGCAGTCCTTCATGTCCGCGCCGACCGGTATCCGGTCGAGACCAACATTGTTCTCGACCGTCTCTATCCAGTGAGCCAGATGCTCGCCTCGGTGATAAGCTTCCGCCCCTCGCCGAACAAGGCCGTGGTCGGCGACAATGCCTTCGCGCATGAAGCAGGAATTCATCAGCACGGCGTACTCTCGAACCCGTTGACCTACGAAATCATGACCCCGGAATCGGTGGGCGTTCCCGGCAATCGGATGGTGCTCGGCAAACACTCCGGACGCCGCGCCATGGCCCATCGCCTCAAGGCCCTTGGCTTCGATCTCGGCCCCGCCGACCTCGACATCGCCTACATCGCCTTCACCGAGCTCGCCGATCGCAAAAAGGCAGTCTATGACCAGGACCTGATCAACCTCGTCTCACATCATCGCCGACATAACGATCTGGTGAGCGAGATGGAGACCGAGCCGCTGGCAAAGACTTCCTAGCCTCAAACCGCGTTTGGAATTTACGGACCCATTGGAAACACCGGAACCTACAACGATGAGCGGAAACAAACAATTGAAGATATTGGTCCTGGCCGGCGACGGCATCGGCTCTGAAGTCACCCAGCAAGCGATCCATGTGCTCCGCTCGGTCGCCGACTTCGGCGGCTATGACTTTCAATTCAGCGAGATGCTCATAGGCGGCGTTGCGATCAAGCAACAGGGCTCGCCGCTGTCCACAGCGACCCTGGACGCTGCGCTCGAAAGCGATGCGGTGTTGCTCGGCGCCGTCGGCGGCAACGAATTCAATCAGCTTCCTCCCGACCGTCGCCCTGAAGCCGGCCTGCTCGGACTCCGCCAGGCGCTTGGCGGTTTCGCCAACCTGCGCCCCGCGTTTGCATGGCCTGAGCTGGCCACGAATTCGCCGCTGAAGCCTGAGGTCGTCGAAGGCGCCGATATCCTCTTTGTCCGCGAGCTTCTCGGAGGCCTCTACTTCGGCGAGCCACGCCAGTGGGACCACGAAAAGAAGGCCGCATGGAACACCCTCCGGTATACGCGAGACGAGGTCGTCCGCGTCGCGCGCGTCGCCTTTGAACTGGCCGCAAAACGCCGCAAGAAAGTCACGTCCGTCGACAAGGCCAACGTACTCGAAGTCTCACAACTCTGGCGCGCCACCGTCACCGAGGTCGCTCAGGATTATCCCGGCATAACCCTTGAGCACCAATACGTTGACGCCTGCGCGATGCACTTGATGAACACGCCCCGGAACTTCGATGTTATCGTCACTGAAAATCTCTTCGGCGACATCCTCTCCGACGAAGCCGCGGTCATCACCGGCTCGCTCGGCATGTTGCCCTCTGGGACCATTGGCGGCGCCGTCAATTTGTATGAACCCGTGCACGGCTCCGCGCCCGACATCGCCGGCAAAGGCCTCGCTAACCCGCTCGGGGCGATTCTGACCTCAGCAATGTTACTCCGCTACTCAGGAGGCCTCGAGGCCGACGCCCAAGCTATCGAAGCAGCGGTACGCCATGTGCTCGAACAAGGCTATCGGACGGCAGATCTGGCGCGCGGAAATACTCCGGGAGTTCAAGTCGTCTCGACGCAGGAAATGGGCAAGCAAGTCAACGAGGCGCTCAACCACATCATCGACCGCAGCCAGGCCCTGCACGCAGTCTAGAGTTTGTAACAGTGACGGTCACTTTGTAACAGTGACGGTCACTGAAGACCGTGGATGGATAACTTACCACTGATCTTAGGAATTCTATATGTCTACCAAACCGAAAACACTCTTCGAAAAGGTCTGGGACTCTCACGTCGTCGTCGCGCCCGAAGGCGAACCGACGATCCTGTATATCGATCTGCACCTGATCCACGAGGTCACCTCGCCGCAGGCCTTTGAGGGATTGCGGATCTTCGGCCGGACCGTGCGCCGGCCCGACCGCTGCGTTGCCACCGTCGATCACAACGTCCCGACGATCAAAGATCATCGCCTGGTCATCGCCGACCAGATCGCTGCCAAACAAATCCATACCCTGCGGGAGAATTGCAAGCATTTCGGCATCGAGTTATACGATGTCCATTCGCCGGAACAAGGCATCGTGCACGTCATCGGCCCGGAACTCGGCATCACCAAACCGGGCATGACTATCGTCTGCGGAGACTCGCACACCTCGACCCACGGAGCATTCGGAGCGCTGGCCTTTGGCATCGGAACCTCCGAGGTCGAGCATGTGCTCGCTACCCAAACCTTGCCGCAATCTCGCCCTAAGACCTTCCGCATCAGCGTCAACGGTGAGCTCTCCGCTGCAGTCACTGCGAAAGACATCATCCTCGCAATCATCGGCCACATCGGTACAGATGGCGCAACCAGCTGCGTGATCGAGTACGCGGGCTCGGCAATTCGCGCGCTTTCGATGGAAGGCCGGATGACCATCTGCAATATGAGTATCGAGGCCGGCGCGCGCGCAGGAATGATCGCTCCCGACGAAACCACCTTTGCTTACCTGAAAGGCCGCCGCTTCTCCCCACATGGCACAGCCTGGGACGAAGCCGTCACCCATTGGCGCAGCCTGGCTACCGACGAAGGCGCAGTCTTCGATCGTGAACTCGACATTCGCGCGGAAGACATTGCGCCCCAGGTCAGCTGGGGAACCAGTCCCGGCATGGTCGTTCCGGTCACGAGCCATGTGCCCAACGGCCCGGCAGATCACTCGGAGGCCGGACACCGCGCCTTTGAACGCGCCCTCAGCTACATGGCATTGAAGCCGGGAGTGCCGATCACCGACATCGCCATCGACCGCGTCTTTATTGGCTCCTGCACGAACTCCCGCATTGAAGATCTCCGCGCGGCCGCGAAGGTCGTCGCTGGCCATCACGTGCATTCACATGTGAACGCGATGGTCGTGCCGGGTTCGCAGGCGGTCAAATCCCAGGCCGAACACGAGGGCCTCGACCGCATCTTCATCGAAGCCGGATTTGAATGGCGAGAGCCGGGTTGCTCGATGTGCCTGGGTATGAATCCTGACATTCTTTCGCCCGGCGAGCGCTGCGCCTCCACCAGCAACCGCAACTTCGAAGGCCGTCAGGGAGCCGGATCCCACACCCATCTCGTAAGCCCGCAGATGGCCGCCGCGGCTGCGGTCGCCGGCCACTTCGTCGACGTGCGCGAGTGGGACTACAAGAACCTTGGCGAGTTTAACCAGGTGAAAGGCGAGTCCTATGCAGCCATTTCGTAAACTGACTTCTACCGTGCAGCCTCTCGACCGCGCCAACATCGACACCGACCAGATCATTCCCAAGCAGTTCCTCAAGCGGATCGAACGCAGTGGCTACGAAGACTACCTTTTCTTCGACTGGAGAAAGGATCCGGAATTCGAGTTAAACCATCCCCGCCACAAAGGCGCTCAGATCCTCGTCGCAGGCAAGAACTTCGGCTGCGGCTCTTCCCGCGAACACGCGGCCTGGGCGCTCCATAACTATGGATTTCGCTGTGTGATCGCGCCCAGCTTCGCTGACATCTTCCACTCCAATGCGGGTAAGAACGGAATTCTGCTGATTACACTCCCCGAGGAGCAGGTCCACCACCTCCTGCACAAGGCAAAGCACAACGACGGTTACAAATTGAGCGTCTCGCTCGAAGACGACACGATCATCGACAGCGAAGGCTGGACAACCAGCTTCGCGATCGATCCGTTCCGCCGCTATTGCCTGCTCGAAGGATTAGACGACATTGGCCTGACGCTCCGCCACGCAAATCCCCTCGACGATTTTGAGCGCCGCCACGATCAGGAGTTCTGGCTGATGCCGAAGCCAGAGGCCATTGCAAACAGTTTGTAACAATCGGAGATACAGATAAACAATGAGCAGTAACGGGACCAATGGAACACGCAACCCCAAGCACAACAGCATCCCTTTGACGGAGGGTCCGAACCGTGCCGCCGCACGCTCCTACTTTCGCGGCATCGGCTTCTCAAAGGAAGACCTGCACAAGCCCATCATAGGAATCGCCAACACCTGGACCGAGATCGGCCCGTGCAACTTCCACTTGCGTGACGTTGCCGCAGCAGTCAAGGAAGGCATTCGCGCCGCCGGCGGCACGCCGATGGAGTTCAACACCATCACCATCCATGATGGCATCACCATGGGGACGCAGGGCATGAAGGCTTCACTGATCAGCCGCGAAGTCATCGCCGACTCCGTCGAACTCGTCGCCCGCGGCAACCTTTTTGACGGCCTGGTGGCAATCGCCGGCTGCGACAAGAACATGCCGGGCACCGTGATGGCCCTCTGCCGTCTCGACATTCCATCGCTCATGCTCTATGGCGGCTCCATCGCACCCGGCCATGTCAAAGGTCCCGATGGAAAGTCGATCGACATCACCATCCAGAACGTTTTCGAGGGCATCGGCGCACACGCGCGGGGCCAGATCGACGATGCCGCGCTCGAAGTACTCGAAGCCTCCGCCTGTCCCGGCGCGGGCGCTTGCGGGGGACAATTCACTGCCAACACCATGGCCATGGCCTGCGAATTTCTGGGAATCTCGCCCATCTATCTCTCCGGCGTTCCGGCGACGTCGCCGGACAAGCATGCCGCCTCGCGCACAGCCGGCGAACTCGTCATGGCGGCCGCCCGCAACGACCTGCGCCCGTCAAAGCTCATCACTCGCACCGGAATTGAAAATGCCATCGCCAGCGTCGCCGCTTCCGGCGGATCGACCAATGCAGTGCTTCATTTCCTCGCCATCGCGCACGAGATGGGCATCGAGTTGTCGATGGACGACTTCGACCGCATTAGCGAACGCACTCCGCTGATCTGCGATCTCAAGCCCGGCGGCAACTACGTTGCGACCGACTATCAAAATGCCGGAGGCAGCAGACTGCTCGCGAAGCGTCTGCTCGAAGCGGGCCTGATCGACGGCTCCGCGCCCAACATTACGGGGCGCACCCTTGCCGAGGAGGCCGCACTGGCCGTCGAGACTCCTGGTCAGAAAGTGATCTACCCCATGAGCGATCCCATCAAGCCCACAGGAGGCCTGGTGATCCTAAAAGGCAATCTCGCTCCCGATGGCTCGGTCGTTAAGGTCGCCGGACACAAGCGTCTCGAGCATCGTGGCCCCGCGCGCGTCTTCGACACCGAAGAGGACGCAATGGCGGCAGTCGAGGCCGGCCAGATCAAACCGAACGACGTTGTCGTCATTCGCTATGAAGGCCCAAAAGGCGGGCCGGGTATGCGCGAGATGCTACTCGTCACCGCCGCCATCGCGGGTATCGCGGAGCTTTCTGAAACCGTGGCACTGCTTACCGATGGCCGTTTCTCCGGCGCAACTCGCGGACTCATGGCCGGCCATGTCTCACCGGAAGCGGCCGTTGGCGGTCCGATCGCTGCCGTCGAAGAGGGTGACATGATTCATATCGATATTCCCAACCGCAAGCTGACCCTGGAAGTCTCGCAGGGCGAGATCGAATCGCGACTGCGTGCGTGGACCGCGCCGGCGCCGCGCTTTGCGCGCGGAATCTTCCGCAAATATGCAGACAGTGTTTCTTCCGCGGCGCAGGGCGCGGTGACGAATTAGGCATTTGTAACAGGTCCAGGCACACACTGCATGTCGAGATTTGAGAATTGATATGAGCGAAGCGAACAAGAAGAAGCAATCCGCTAACCCAGCCCGCCTCACCGGCGCGGAGATCGTCTGGGCAACACTCGAAGGCGAAGGAGTCCGCGAAGTCTTCGGCTACCCGGGCGGCGCGATCCTGCCGGTCTACGATGCGTTGCGCAAGTTCCCCATTCGCCATATCCTTGTGCGCCACGAGCAGGGCGGAACGCATATGGCCGACGGCTACGCGCGCGCCTCTGGCAAGGTCGGGGTGATGATGGCGACGTCGGGCCCGGGTGCGACCAATCTCGTCACCGGACTGGCAACCGCGATGCTCGATTCTATCCCGATCGTCTGTATCACCGGCCAGGTTTCGAGCAAGTTCCTCGGCACCGATGCCTTTCAAGAGGTAGACATTACGGGCATCACCCTGCCCATCACCAAGCACAACTACCTTGTCACGCGCGCTGAAGAGATTGCGCCTGCAATCCGCGAGGCATTTCTGATCGCCCGTTCTGGCCGCCCGGGTCCAGTTCTGGTTGATATCACCAAAGACGCGCAACAGGCGACCGCCGACTTTGATTTCGAAGCAGCAGTGCCGGGCGAACAACGCACCCACCCGATGCTTCGCGTCGAATCCGACGCCATCACCAACGCGGTCGAACTGATCCTCAACGCGAAGCGGCCGATGATCCTCGCGGGGCACGGCGTGCTCGAGTCCCGCGCAACCGACCAGATAAGAACGCTGGCTGAACGCCTGCAAATTCCCGTCACCACCACGCTCCTCGGCCTGGGCGGCTTCCCCGCCTCCCATGAATTGAACCTTGGCATGATGGGTATGCACGGCGAGTCGTGGGTCAATGAATCCATTCAACACGCCGATCTGCTCATCGCCTGTGGTATGCGCTTCGACGACCGCGTCACCGGTTCGCTCGCAACCTACGCGCCCAAGGCAAAGAAGATCCACATCGAGATCGATCCCGCAGAGATTAACAAGAACGTCGCTGTCGATGTCGCGCTCATTGGCGACCTGCGCGAGGTGCTGGAGCAGATGCTTCCTCGTCTTCCGCCGCGACAACACAAGAAGGGCGGCTCGGAGTGGCTGCGATCGATCCATGCGCTCAAGGGCGATGCTTCGGTCCGCGATATTCAGAATCTGCCCGACAATGGCCATCTCTATGCCGCGCACGTCATCAACGACATCTGGCGCGCGACCGGCGGCAAAGCAGTCATCGTCACCGATGTCGGCCAGCACCAGATGTGGGAGGCGCAGTACTACAAGCACGACGAGCCGCGCTCACTGATTACCTCTGGCGGACTAGGGACGATGGGTTTTGCGCTGCCCGCGGCGATCGGCGCCAAGGTCGCCTGCCCAGAGAAGGAAGTCTGGGTGATCGCCGGAGACGGCGGCTTCCAGATGACCTCGCCCGAGCTCGCCACCATCGCCCAGGAACGACTCGCCATCAACATCGCCGTCATCAACAACGGATATCTCGGCATGGTCCGCCAGTGGCAGGAGCTGATCTACGATCGGAATTACTCCTGCTCACCAATCCTGAGCCCAGATTTCGTCAAACTCGCCGACGCTTTTGGAATTGCAGGGGCGACGGTTACAAATAGGTCGGAAGTGCTTCCAACTGTAACTCGCGCGCGCAATTCAGGTGGTCCATTCCTCATCGAGTTCCAGGTTGAAAAGGAAGACGGAGTCTATCCTATGATCGCGCCGGGAGCAGCATTGCATGAAATGATCCGTCGGCCCGATCCGCTGATTGAGACGGCGAGCGATTGAGCGAAAGGAAGAAATGCTCCACACATTCGTAGCTCTGGTTGAAGACAGGCCCGGCGTCCTGACCCGCGTCGCGTCCCTCTTCCGCCGATTGAACATCAACATCACCTCACTCACCGTCGGCCATTCCGAGCGGCCGGAAGTCTCGCGCATGACGATCGTCGCCGACGCGCCAACCGGGGCCGCGCATCGCGTTCGCGCCAGCCTTTACAAGCTCGACAACGTGCTCGAGGTCGATGACGTCGGCCAGTTATCCTGCGTAGTCCGCGAGCTGGCGCTGATCAAGGTCGCGGCGACGACCAAGACCCGATCGACGATCTTCGAGCTAGCCGAGGTCTTTCGCGCCCGCATCGTCGATCTCGCGCCCGAGTCGCTGATGATCGAGATCACCGGAGTCTCGAGCAAGGTCGAGGGGCTGATTCAGGTGCTCAACGAAGGCGAAAACAAAATCCTTGAAATCTCCCGCACCGGACGGATGGTCATGCGCCGTGGCGAACACACCAGCCGGGTGCTCGACGCCATGCGCATCGTCGAGCACGAAGACGAACCGGCGCTCCCATTGACGGAAGTGGTCCATGGGGAAGACTCCGGCGGCGACATCGATCTTGAATTGCTCGCGAGGGACCCGAATCATCCCGCCTAGCTCACCACCAAATCCGTTCCCTGCACTACCATAGGAACGACACTTAACGAACGAGGAAAAAATGCCCAAGACGTATCACGATCACGACGCCGATCTATCTCTTATCCAGCAAAAGAAGGTTGCCATCATTGGCTACGGCTCGCAGGGCCACGCCCATGCGCTCAATCTCAAGGACTCGGGAGTCGATGTCCGGGTCGGCCTGCCCGCCAGTAGCAAGTCGATCGATAAAGCCAAGAAGGCCGGCCTCGAAGTCCTCACCGTCGCCGACGCAGCGAAGTGGGCGGATGTCATTATGATCCTCACGCCCGACCACTCACAAGCAAAGACCTATGCCCAGGACATCAAGGAACACCTCACCGCCGGCAAGACCCTGATGTTCGCCCACGGATTCAACATCCGCTATGGCGCGATCGTTCCGCCGACCGATGTCGATGTCTCGCTCGTCGCCCCCAAAGCTCCCGGCCATCGCGTGCGCGAGGTCTTCACCGAGGGCGGCGGCACACCCGGCCTGCTGGCAATTCATCAGGACGCTACCGGACACGCCTACGCGCTCGGCCTCTCTTATGCCAAGGGAATCGGCTGCACCCGCGCTGGAGTCATCGAAACCACCTTCACCGAAGAGACCGAGACCGACCTCTTCGGCGAACAGACTGTTCTCTGCGGCGGCACATCGGCCCTCGTGAAGGCTGCATTTCAAACGCTGGTCGACGCCGGATATCAGCCCGAGATCGCCTACTTCGAGTGTCTGCATGAGCTGAAGCTGATCGTCAACCTGATGTATCGCGGCGGACTCGCCTACATGCGCTACTCCATTTCAGACACAGCCGAATGGGGCGACTACATCACCGGGCCGAAGATCGTCACCGACGAAACCCGCGCAACGATGAAGAAAATCCTCGCCGACATTCAGGACGGAACTTTTGCGAAGAGATGGATCGAGGAAAACGAGACCGGCCGCAAAGACTTCACCGCTTACCGCAAGAATGAGTCAGGCCTGTTGCTTGAAGAGGTGGGTTCGGAGCTGCGTGCCGCCATGCCGTTTCTTGATCCAGTCACAGTCAAGGACGGCCATCCCGTCAAGACGTCCGCCACGCAAACCGAACCGGTCACCGCTTAAGTCGAACCCGCGATCACCGCAGCGACGCGCAGAAGGGATGGCATTGTGAAGCCATCCCGGCGCTCGGAGAGGTTTTTTCGCGAACGCCGGTTGCGATACAAGACCGCTCCCGTCTAAAGAACATCCGGCGACGACCAACCAGCGAAGCCCGCGACAGGTACAATTGGAAAATGGGCCGAAGCGGCCCAAAAGCTTACGAATCGGCGAACGAGGAGGCAAGTTCCTGCGTGTCGTTGAGCAGTCAGGGGTTTAGGAAAGAATGAAAAAGGCCGCACTGTTGTTTGTTCTGCTGCCGCTGTTGGCAGTTGCAGGTTTCGCTCAAGAGAGTCGTCAGGATGTAAGTCTGGGTGTTACCGGTATTTTCCCTCCCTACGTTTACGGCAACGCCGTTGAACAGCATCCCCGTTACGGCATGGGCGGGTTGGCGAGCTACCGTTACATGCTCACGCCGCGCAGCGCGGTCGAGGGCAACTACCAGTACGGGCAAAACGCCTATAGCTACACGCTAAGCTTTCTTCCCAACGTGCGCGTCCATACGCGGATGCAGGAAGTCTCTGCCGCATACGTCTTCAATTTCAACTTCAAAAAGTTCAACCCGTTTCTCGAGGGCGGCGTGGGCGGGTATATTTTCTCGCCAATCCAGGGCGGCACCACAACCCTGGATGCCAAGAGACAGACTAAGGTCGGCGCGCTGTACGGCGGCGGTATCGCCTATGAGATCAGCCCCAGCTTCGACATCCGAGCTGAGTATCGCGGTATCGTCGTTAAGGCGCCGAACTTCAACCTTCCCGGCAACATTCTCAACACCAATCGCTGGTTCCCCACTCTCTCTAACCCGGTGATCGGGGTCGCTTACCACTTTTAGAAGCGGCGCGGTTGTTTAATGAAAAGCCCCGGCTATCCCGGGGCTCTTTCACTGCTACTCAATCACCGCCAACTCCGATGGCGCGGTTGTTCTCAGAAGATGCGGTACCCTGCGCCAAAGCTGAAGCCGTGCGGGGTGAGGCCGTTACTGGGTAATCCCCCCCCTAGAGCGGTCGGCCAAATCTGATATTCGTAATCGATGAGCCGGATGGTCACACGGTGGTTCAGCCGGTAATCCACCCCGCCGCCGGGTACCATTGCGAAATACCCGCCATGCCCTTCGTTCGAGTTGAACTCCAATTCGCCCGCGCCCATAAGAAACTTCGCGTAAGGAACGAAATTCTTGAAACGTCGGGAGTAGCGCGGCCCGACCAGGTAGTTGTCCTCATAGCTGCCCCCCAGCTGGTTGAAGCGAAGCCACCGCGCCTCACCCTCCACGCCGAGCCTTCCAAACAGGTTCCAGTCGACGTAAACTCCGGCGCCGCCAAGATGGACAGGGTTGAAGTCCGAATAAAAATTCGAATAGTAGCCCCCAGCAGTGAGCGGGGGAAGTCCAGTGCGAATGGCGGGAGCGGCCTGGCCCAGTAAGCTGACCGGGAACAACGCCAGGACCGCAATTGAGATTAGTCTCTTCATCGAAAACTCTCCTTGCAGACAGCTGCCTGGTGGCCTCGCGGCCACAGACCCAGCCGGGATCTCATTGCGGATTTTGCGGTGGTTGCGTGGCATCTGGGTTAGCCTGCCCGGTTGCCGGCGCAGGTGCCGTCCCTGTGTCCGGGGTCGTCGCCGGAGGCTCCGGTTCGGCGTAACGGGCCAATCGGTAGAAGATCGGCGTCACCTCAAATGGCATCTTGTCACGGGCATTCAGAAACGGCACCGATTTCACATTGAGCGGCAGCACCTTGTCGTCCCAGGGATTGATTTTGAGCCGGCTGCCCAGGGGCAAGGCTGCGATCTGGCTCAGGTTATCCATATCCAGCTTGGGCGCGCTCTTGGTGAGACCGACCAGCCACGGAGTTCCATCGGCACTCAGCAGCGAATCTCCAATCAGTGGGGTCATCAGCGCCTTCAGAGGCTTTGACCGGGCCTGCAGCTGCACAAAGAACAGACCCGCGGAAGGCAGCTTGTCGTGATAAATGGAGTTGTTCAGAAACTCGATTGCCTTCTTGGCGGCCAGGTCGTCGTCGCCCGCGCTGTGGTTCATGCTGATGTGCTGGAAAGTCGCCTCGTCGGGAAACAGCAGCCGGTCACTGAACGCGTAGCGCGTGTCGATGTGGTGGCCCAACGTAATATGCGCCAACTGGAACGCAATTACCGCCGCCAGGTCCTCTTCGTACGGCAGCACGTCGATCAGCCCTTTGCTGAGCAGGATGGTGTTGCCTATGGCGAGCGATTCCAGCGGGGTCGTCAACAGCACCCGGCAATGGATTGTGTCCGGCAGGTCGAGCTTGTTGCCGATGACAATATTGTTGGTGACCTGCTCCAGCACCTTGTCGAAATCGCTGGGAGGAGCGAGCAGCCCGGCCTGCACCAGCCGATCGAGAACGTTGTTTTCCGCCTGCGAGACCCACGCCCGGCTCGCCTGAAGCGGACTAACATCCTGCGCCGCATCGCTCTTGTCGGTCACGTTGTCGATCTGGATGGTTTCATTCTCCGACTGGCGGGCCGGAAGCTTCAGTGAGTAGCCCCAGAAGTAAGTCTGGGCGCGAATTCCGGTATCTCCGTCTTCCTTGGTGCGGTGAGTCTCTTCGACGTAAATGGCCGCCGGCAGCCAGAGGTTCTCCTGCGAGTTGGCCCGCCAACTGTCAAAGTGCAGATATTGGTTGTGGTCGAGATCGCGATTTGGATCTTCGTCGAAAGAGCCATTGAACCGGACCACCGTGCCATCCTGGTCTTCAACCCAGATGCGCCCGATAAATCTGCCGTTCAGCATTCCCTTTTGCTTCGTTCTCGGAAAGACATCGAAGACCTGAGTGTGGACCGAACCGAGAAAATCTCTGCGCACAAACTGGAAGTCGTAATGCTGGCGATCGAAACTCGTCGCATCCAGAAACATCATGTCCATGAAGCCGGTCGACGAGTATTCGCCTTCATCGAGGTGGAGAGCTTTCCCGATATTCCCCAAAGCGCCGATGGAGTCCTTGAAGAAGCCTTTCTTGACCGTCTTCTCCTGGTACCCCTCGGCCTCAAAGGTCTTGCCAAAGTCGACACGGCTCAGCAGGTAGGTGTCCGACGCGGGCACCGAGGCAAGCTTCGGGTCGGATTTGACGTTCTGGATGTAGGTCTGAACGATGGGAATCCGCTTACGTAGCTCGGCAACCATCAACCGCTCGCGAGCGGCGGCCTTGTCGATCAAGGCTGCCTGTTCGGCAGTCAACGGGGTCAAAGGCGTAGAGGGCTTCTTCTTTGCTTCGGCGCGGAAGTTGCCAGGCCCCAGCACGGTCAGGCAGAAGAGCAAGGCGCAGACTAGCTTGATTGTCGCCCGCATCCCGGGAAATGTCATTTTCATTGTTCGATCGAACCCGTTCGTTTCTGTAATGTTGCAGTTAGAAGTCAAGAACTACCTTAAGCGAGCTGAAAGAGAATGTGAATCAAAGTGATTTGATCGACGGGCTGACCGTTTCTTGCCGCCGGCTTGAAGCGAATCTGTTGGGCCACGCGCTCGGCCTGCTCATCGAGGCCATGTCCGAGCCGGCTGATCACCCGGAGCACCTCCACTTTGCCGTCGGCGCCGAACTTGACCTGGAGCGTGACCTCACCCTGAATCTTCAATTGCCGCGCTTCGTCGGTATACTGCGGCTTCGGCTCGGAGAGCACCTCAGGAGCGACAAAATTCACCGCTTGCGCCTTCGCTGCCGGCGCCGCGCTGCCGCCGACCGGAGAGCCAAAGCCCGCCGTGGCCACGCCCCGGGACTTGGCGCTACCGCCCGGCGTCCCGCCAATCACTCCGTTGTTGAATCCGGCCGCGGCGACCGCTCCGTGGCTCGTTCCACTGGGTACACCATTCGCAACACCAGTGCTAAAGCCAACCCCCTGAACGACGCCCCGGTGCGCCGCTCCCGCCCCCTGGTTCGCTCCCGGCGCGGAGTTAAAGCTGCCCATCGCCGGCGTTGCCGACGGGCGCGACGCATTTGGATTCACCGCGGCTCCGGCAGGATTGCCAAAACCGCCGGTTTGCACCGTAGGGGCGGCCATATTGTTCGCCACCGTTGTCGTCTTGGGGCTGGCGAAGAGGCCGACCTTTGGCTGCGGCGGAGCAACGACCGCCTTCGGCGCCGCCGCCGGAAGAACCGGCATCGCCGGTGTATTCATGCGGACCGTTTCCGGCTTCGGCGGCTCGGGTAATGGCTTGGGTAGCTCGATCTTCCGCGGCGACTCAACTATCGGCGTGGGTGGAGGAGGCAACTTGACATGGGGCACCGGCGGGAGCGGCTCCGGTGGAGGCGGCGGAGTCGGAAAAATCAGCTCCGTGCTCTCATACCGGGGCATCGGTGGTCCTTTATGTAGCTGAGCGATTGCCGCCCATATGAAGAGAGCGCCCACCACTACGTTCACCGTCGCGCTCACCGTAAAGGAACTTAGACGCCCGCGCGGTTCAGGAAGCAGTCCGAAACGATCGCTGATTGGCGGACGGGTCGCTTGCATTGCCATGTTGCCTGTGTTTCCTTTTCAGCTACAACGGTGTGGCGACGCCCTGTAACCCGCAGCAGCCGCCCCGTTCTCTAGTCTACCCGGCTCGGCCGAAAGTGTTCCCCCCGCCAGGAAAAATACCCGATGGTTGCTCCCGGTTTGACACTCAACCGAGGCCGGGCATACCGAAAAGACGCCGGCCCCGCGCAACTCGCTCCGCCGCCTCAATGCGCACGGGAAGCATGACTCGATTCTCATCTCCCCCGGCGGCGGACGGTTCGCGGCGCAGTGCTCTTTTGTCGTCACTCCGGAAAAGCCCATGTAGTCTTAGATGTGCGTGAGACAGACTCAGGCAGAGGCCAGCTTGTGGTGACCCCACGGTTCGCCGCCTCCAAAGCAACCATTTTCGACTGCCATCATGAAGAAGGAGAACGACTTGAGAGTTCTGGTTACCGGGGGTGCTGGTTACATCGGAGGGACGGTTGCGAATGCGCTGCTCAACGAAGGCCATGAAGTCGTCATCTACGACAATCTCTGCCACGCCCGCCGCGACCTGATTCCCGCCCGCGCCGAATTTGTCGAAGGCGACATCGCCGACCGCGCCAGACTGGAACAGCTCTTCGAGGCCCGCCACTTCGACGGCGTCATGCACTTCGCCGCGCTGATCGAGGCCGGCGAGAGCATGAAGGTCCCCGAGGTCTATTTCCGTAGCAACACCGCCGCGACCCTCAGCCTGCTCGAGGCGATGATCGCGAAGAAGGTGAATCGTCTCGTCTTCTCTTCCACCGCCGCGCTCTACGGCGACCCGGAAAGCGTCCCGATCCGCGAAGACGCCAGGCTGCAGCCGACCAACACCTATGGCGAATCAAAGCTGCTTGTCGAACACATGCTTCACTGGATCAACCAGATTCATGGCCTGCATTACGCTAGCCTGCGCTACTTCAACGTGGCCGGGGCAGTCGTCGATGCAACCGGAGCGCGTGGCGAGGCCCACGAGCCCGAGTCGCACCTGATTCCGCTGATCCTGGATGTCGCGCTCGGCCTGCGCAAGAGCATCAAGATCTTCGGCCAGGACTACCCCACCGCCGACGGCACCTGCGTCCGCGATTACATCCACGTCGGCGATCTTGCCAAAGCCCATCTGCTCGCCTTCGAGGCGCTCGCTAGCCGCAGTAAGCTCATCTACAACCTCGGAAGCGGGCACGGTTTCACGGTGCGTGAGGTCATCGACGCGGCGCGCCGCGTCACCGGGAAACCAATTGAGGTCGAGGAGTTTCCCCGACGCCCCGGCGATCCCGCCGTGCTGGTCGCGAGTTCGGAGAAGATCTCCGCCGAGCTCGGCTGGAAGCCGGATTACCCGAAGCTCGACGACATCATCGCTAGTGCCTGGGCCTGGCACCAGCAGCGGTTTGCGAAGTAGCCGGCCCGCAAAGGGAGACCCGCGCATGTTCGACCAAATGTTCCACCTGCCGATTCCTCTGCTGGAAAAGATCCTTCGCCCCATCATTGTCTATCTGGCCCTTATTCTGCTGCTGCGGGTCTTTGGCAAGCGGGAACTGGCCCAGCTTAACCCCTTCGACCTGGTGGTCCTGCTGTCGCTCTCCAACACCGTCCAGAACGCTCTGATCGGGGAGGACAACTCCATCTCCGGCGGCATCGTCGGAGCCTTCACCCTATTGGCCATCAACTGGCTGGTGGTCCGGTTGCTGTACAACTCACCCAGGCTTGAACGCATTGTCGAAGGCACCGACGAGACACTGATTCTGAACGGGCACATCGACCACGCAGCCATGCGGAAGGAAATGCTCAGCCAGGACGAGTTGCTCGCCGTCATCCATCGTCAGGGCTTCGACGATTTTGACGAGGTCGAGGAGTGCAGCATCGGCCCGAACGGACAGTTTTACGTCCGAGGCCGTCAACCTTCGCAGGAAGACGAACGCCACTCTGTGCTGCTGGCTCGGTTCGACGAGCTCGTCAAAGAACTCAGCGAGCTGAAGACCCGGCTGCCCGCAGCAAACACCGGCCAGACTACAGCCTAGGAGATTTTGCCTGTCTCGCCGCCTCCCGGTGGAGATTGTGCAACAATGCCGTGGCATGATTATCGGCATGAGATTCCTGCGCTGGATGTCGGTGTTCTCTCTGGCGGCGTTGTCCTTGACCGCCTGTGCACAGAAGTCCGAGACACCCTCTCCGGCGCTTACGGCGTCGGAGAAAACAGCCGATCTCGTCGGCATTCTTCCCGAAGTAAGGCAATTGCGCGAGCTCTCCAGCAGCAATGGGCCAGTGGACCGCTGGCAGCTGCTCTGGCTCCATCAGCGCATCTCCGAACGGGTCATGGCCGCGTCCCTTCAAGTGGACGCCACCATCGCCCAAATCGACAACGAGATATCCCGCGCCAACGAGGTCCACGGCTACCTGTCTGACCGCCGCGACCGCTCCGTGAACCGTTACAACTTGCTGAGCGTGATTGTCGGCGGCGGCCTGGGCGCCACCGGTTCAAGCATGCAGCTCGTGTCAGGCCTCGAAAGAGCAGGGAACGCCATTGACATCGCCTCCGGCACCGTCTCGGCTGGCCTTGCCGTAGCCGGCATTCATGCCCAGCAGGGAAGGTCGAGCCAATTCGAATTCGCCTCGAATATGCTTGCAGAGTTCTTCGATCGGCCAACGCTTCCCGATAGCCATTATCCGCCAACGGTTTGGACGTTTCTCAACCAGAGCGCCCCGAATGGACCGCCTGGAGAAACCCGCAAGGAGCAGCTGTTGCAGAACTGGGTGGAAGTCAAACGCATCGATTCGCTCGCGAGCAAAGCCAAGATCGATCGCGTCACCAGTGAACCCAGCCAGATGCTTCAGCTCAGCATCGATGATTTCGAGGACCGAGCGGCCATGCTCGAAGATGTCCGCGCACGAATTTCGTTTCTAAAACGCGACCTCGGCGAGCTTATCGGATCCCTGCCGGCGGCACCTGACTCGCTCGAACCCGATATTAAAAGTGCACCGTAGCCAGATACACGTGCACCCCCGAACAGATGATCTGGATGCCGATGCACACCAAAATGAACGAGGACAGCCTCATAAACACCTCGGTCCCGGTGTCCCCGAGCGCCTTTTCGGCCACGCCGGCGTACCGGTAGCAGATGTAAATGATGATGCAAATCATAACGATCCCCGCCAGCGCCGAAATGAGCACCAACGGCGACAGAATAGAGTGAACCCCCAGGGAATCAGTCAAATGCGCGCCCAGCGTAATCGCGACGGAGATCGAGCCCGGGCCTACCGTAATCGGAAGGGTATAGGGATAAAAGGCGTTGCCCAATACATCCCGCGGCGCGACCTTGCTGGTCGGCGTCTGGCTGCCGCTAGGACGGTTCAGCAGCGTCCAACCTGTCGCCGTCACGATCAACCCGCCGCCGATCTGCACGGCATAGATTGAGATTCCAAAGAAGGAAAGTATCTCAACCCCGCAGATCAGAGACACAATCAGGATGGAGAAGCTGTAGACCGCGATCTTTCGCGCCAGCAGCTGGCTGACTTTGGGGTCGAGGTTGCCAACCAGGTTCAGAAAAATCGCCGCGCTGCCGAGTGGGTTGACGATAGGAAACAGCGCCGCCAACACCAGAAATGTGGCCTTCGCGATCGCCGGAATGTCCGCTAACAACATCGACTGAAACGATCCTCTCTCGTGGCCTGGAAACGCAACCACCGGAAAGCCGAAAGTCTAACACGAAGCACAGCTGAACCCTCCATCAGGACGAGCGCACTGTGATCAGCCGGCCACGCTCAGAAACGTGCGCTCAAAAATGCCCACTCAAAAATGAAAGATCAAATCGCTCGCCGCCGTGAACTGATCCTGCTTACGCCCGTTGTCGTAAGCTTTGCTGTCCCAGGCGCGCTCAAAGCGCAACTCGGGACGTATCTGGACGGTCGTACCGATCCAATGGCACCACGCAATCGCGTTTTCGGAGTATTTCGTCGCATAGCCAGTCCGTTGGCCTTTCTTGTCGTCCAGAAAGTCGCTGCGAAACGAGATGTAATTGTGCAGCGAGAGTTCTTTCTGCAGGAAATTGACGACCGCATATTCGGGTGCGGTGCAACGCTGCTCGCCAATTAGACAGTATGCGCCATTGGCGCCCTTCTCCGGCGTGACCGTCCCGAAGATCGACGGAACGTCCCGCTCATACATGTACCAGGATTCCGTCGCCATATGCCAGCTCTTCGAGAACTTGTGGTACCAGGTTGCGTCGTACTGCTGCAAATTGTTATACGCGTACTTGCCGTCGTTGATGCCGTTGGCGCAGGCATAAATGTTGTCGTTCACCGACTTCGTCGTATAGTTCAGGCACGCGGTTCCGGATGGCTTTGCGTCGGGCGTCCACAAGGCGACATCGTGGCTTCCGGTCATGCCCAGTTGCACCAGCCATTGGTCGTTCAGCTTCACCGTCGCGATCAGACCGGTATCTGTAAAAGGATCGATCGCATACAGCAGCGAATGGCTGAAGATGTAATTGTTCGGCGCCAACTGCGCCTCAATGCCCGGCACCGAGATGAATCGGCCAAGACGTAGATTCATTCCCTGCGCCACGTGCGGCAGATAAAGATCGACGTACTCCATCGTCGGATCGAAGCCGTATTGGTGATGATCGTTTAGCCATTGATTGCTGAAATACCCCTTGGCAAAGGTATAGCGATAGTCGGTGCCATACAGAGCGGTGAGGTGATAGCCCCAGTCGATATGGTCTCGCTGCACCGAGTCCGGCAGCCGTTCCGCATAAACAACCAGCTGATTCATCTCAAAGCGGTTGGAGTAGACATCGTTCGCCTCCGGCGCGTTGCTGGTTATCGAGGTGCTGAAATTCAACGTTGGGTCAACCCACCCATAGATCTTTGACCGACTTGTTGCTCCCCCACTTTTTCCTTCCCAGATGGCGGTCATCAGGGGGTAGCTGTTGGTGTCCGGCTCGCCAATCACCGGCGAACCGCCATACGACCAATCAGCGCTGGGAAACGGTGGCGAGTCCAGCGGCGACGGCAGTCCCCGGCGCGGAGGCGACGGCGAGGGGGACAACGTTCCCGACCAGTCCCGCCGGTAGTAGTCCGCCCACCGAGCGAAGAAGTTCTTCGGCGTCGGTGCGGCCGGTAATGGAGACGTTGAAGTCTCAGCTTGTTGCGCCAAAGACGTGACGCCGGAGAATGGAACGCCGATCGCCAGGAGGCATAGAACAACCGGGATGCGGCGCAACCTGCTCTTGATGTTCATCAAGGGGTGAGAGTTAAAGTGTACTCATTCCCGATCACGTGTGCCGACCTTGCCATCCCTTCCCTCACCCATTAGTGTTTTTCGAGAAGAGAAATTCTCGCGCGAAGAGGCCCTACAGTCGTTTACGGCACAACGCACATCGCGACCTCCAGAGGAAATTGAAAACAATATGGCATCGACTACCACACCGCTGAACCCGAACCTCGAATCCATCCTCCGTGAGAATCGCGTATTTCCGCCGCCGCCGGAGTTTGCTGCGAAGGCCCGGGTCAAGACTCTGAAAGAATACGAGGCGCTCTATAAGCAGTCAGTCGATGACCCCGAAACCTTCTGGGGCGGCGTCGCGAAGGAACTGCACTGGTTCGCACCCTGGACCAGGGTCCTCGAATGGGATCTTCCCTCGGCGAAGTGGTTCGTCGGCGGCAAGATCAACCTCTGCTACAACTGCGTTGACCGCCACGCGCTCGGCGATAAAGCGGACAAAGTCGCGATCCTTTGGGAGGGCGAACCGGGCGAAGTCCGCAAGGTCACCTTCGCCGAGCTACTGATCGAGGTTCAGAAATTCGCCAACGTCCTCAAAGGCCTCGGCGTGAAAAAGGGTGACCGCGTCGCCATCTACATGGGTATGACTCCCGAACTTGCCATCGCCCTGCTCGCCTGCGCACGCATCGGCGCGGTGCATTCAGTCATCTTCGGCGGCTTCGCGGCCAACGCCCTCGTCGACCGGATCAACGACGCGCAGTGCACCGCTATCATCACCCAGGACGGGTCTTATCGCCGCGGCAGCGAGGTGAAGCTCAAGCCGATCGTCGATGAAGCGCTTGCGAATTGCCCGTCGATTAAGAATGTTGTCGTCTACAAGCGCACCGGTTCCTCGATCCACATGAAAGACGGCCGCGACCAATGGTGGCATGAGCTAATGGCGAAGGCCCAAGCAGAATGTCCCGCCGAGCCGCTCGATTCCGAAGACCCGCTCTACATCCTCTACACCTCCGGCACCACCGGCAAACCGAAGGGACTCGTCCACACAACCGGCGGATATTCAGTGCAGACCTACCTTACCAGCAAGGTGATCTTCGATCTGCGCGATGACGACGTTTACTGGTGCACGGCGGACATTGGCTGGGTCACCGGTCACTCCTACGTCGTTTACGGAATCCTGCAGAACGGCGCGACCACCGTCATGTACGAGGGCGCGCCCAACCACCCCCAGCCCGACCGCTTCTGGAAGATCATCGACGAACAAAAGGTCACCGTCTTCTACACCGCGCCGACCGCGATCCGCGCCTTCATCAAGTGGGGTGACGAACACGTCGAAAAACACTCGCTCGAGTCGTTGCGCCTGCTCGGAACCGTGGGAGAGCCCATAAACCCCGAAGTCTGGATATGGTACCAGCAGATGATCGGCAAAGGCCGCTGCCCGATCGTCGATACCTGGTGGCAGACTGAGACCGGCGCGATCATGATTGCACCCGTTCCCGGAGCTGTCCCAACCAAACCCGGCTCTGCTACCCGTCCCTTTTTTGGAATTGTGCCTGAGGTTGTTACAAAAGAGGGCGAGCCGGTTCCCGCCGGCAGCGGCGGTTTGCTGGTCATCCGCAAACCCTGGCCCTCGATGGCCCGCACCATCTACAACGACCCCGAGCGCTACAAGCATCAATACTGGTCCGACATCCCAGGCAGCTACTTCACCGGCGACGGCGCGCGCATGGACTCCGATGGTTACTACTGGCTCATGGGCCGCGTCGACGACGTCATCAACGTCAGCGGCCATCGTCTCGGCACGATGGAGATCGAGTCGGCGCTCGTCGCCCACAAGAAAGTCGCGGAGGCCGCGGTCGTCGGCCGTCCCCACGATCTGAAAGGCCAGGCAATCTCGGCCTTCGTCACCCTCGAAGCCGGCCACGAGGCCTCACCCGAACTCAAAGAAGAACTCCGCGCATGGGTTGCGAAAGAGATCGGCTCCCTCGCCCGCCCCGACGACCTGCGCTTCACCGAGCAACTGCCCAAGACTCGCTCAGGAAAGATCATGCGCCGCCTCCTTCGCGAACTCGCCACCCACGGAGAGATCAAAGGCGACACCACCACGCTTGAAGACTTCAGCGTCATCGCGAAATTGCGGGAGTCCGACGAAGCCTGATCAAAACAACCCTCCGCTGCAAGACAACCACCGACAACCTCCTCTGAGTCCTACTTACAGAGGTGAATTATGGCGACGATAATTGGCGTAACCGCGCTTTCAGTAATTTTTGTTCTCGGAATCGGACTCGCCGTCGCAAACGGGTTGAAACGAAAGAAACCGTCTGCGGGAACGCACGCAGGACACGGGCCCTCCGCAAGCCAGCCCGGACATCCGGCTTAGGGCATCAACTAAGGGGCCTGCGCGCCGCTGTCCGTACCGCGCAGGCCCAGCAAGTCCCGTTGATACACGAAGCTGACCGCGAGCAACAACACTCCCAGCCCAAGAAAGCTCGCCACGCGATAGCCCGCGGTGAGATGGCTGGTGTCGAAGAGGAAGACCTTGCCGATGCTCAGCGTCAGCAGAATGAGCGCCTGCCAGCGCAGGAAGGCGCTGCGGCGTAGGAATCCAGCGGTCATCAGCGCCGCGCCGTAGATCATAAACCACGCACTGTAGGTAAGGTTGACATAGGCGGGATGGTGGAAGCTGAAGAATGCCCGTGGCATCGGCGGGAGTTGCTGCCGCCAGTAGAGACCTATCTGAAGACTGATCGCGATCAACGCAATCAAATTGAACGCGATAACGGCGAAGCCCGCGAGAAATTCCCAACTGTCGATGCGGAAAGATTCCAGCGAGAATTTATGCGGATCTACATGAGCAACCGCCCTGCGGGCGAGCATCACCACACCCGCAAAAACAGCCAGGCCACAAAGATACGTCGCAAAGTGTGCATTAAGAAATGCCGCCGTGCCGATTGGCCGACGGTCATATGAGCCAAGCAGAAGCAGCGCGCAGAACGACACTATCAGCATCGCTGCACCGTTCCCTCTCAGCGGCCGGGCCAAAGGATGATCGTGAAGGTAAAAGGCAGCGACTGCGAGAGTGCCAAGCTCTGCAATCCAACAAAGCGGAATCCCGAATCCATGAAATCTGAGCAGAGCGGCAAGCGCCACGAAGCCACCCGCCAGCGCCAGATGGACCACCCGAAGAATTCGAGAAAAATAGGCGGCGTCCTTCCAGATTTCCGCAGCTATGGTGAGCAATAAGTAGATCGCTCCGAGTGCCGCCGCAAGACCGGAAGTGATCCAGGAAATATCTGCCGGCGCGGCGGTTATCGAAACGAGGTGGTCGGCCTCAAGAAAAGCACAGACACCTACGACGATAGGTAGCGCCGCCAGAATTTCGCTACCGGGCAAACGGCGACCCGATGTTGTCTTCCCAAGGGAGAGATACGGCGCAACCGTAAACAGCGCGAAAAACAGTCATTATGGAGTGACCGGCGCCGCTGCGCTGATCGTGGGTTAGGCTGTGAGTTCGTAAGGAACCGCAGTTCAGAGCCACAAGCGGAAGGAGCCGGTCATGAAGGAGAAGTTACGATTTCTGGGCTTAGATGTCCATGCCGAAACGATTGCTGCAGCGATAGCCGAACCGGATGGCGAGGTGCGAAGCCTGGGAACGATTCCGAACCGATTGGAATCGGTTCGCAAGCTCTTGAAGAAGCTTGGCGCGGTCGAGAAGTTGCGGGCCTGTTATGAAGCCGGGCCGACTGGCTATGTCCTGTATTGGCAGTTGGCGGAACTAGGCGTGCAGTGCGAGGTGATCGCGCCGTCCCTGGTCCCGGTCAAGGCTGGCGACCGTGTGAAGACCGACAGGCGCGATGCCGAGAAGCTGGCGCGCAGTTACCGATCCGGCGATCTGACGGCGGTCTGGGTTCCCGACGAGGGCTCCGAGGCGTTGCGCGATTTGGTGCGTGCGCGTGAAGCAGCGAAGCAGGATCAGCTGCGGGCTCGTCACCGGCTTAACAAATTCCTGCTGCGCTCGGGTCAGCGTCCGCCGGCTGGTGTTAGAGCTTGGACACATCTGCATCTGATCTGGGTCTCGCAAATACGTTTTACACAGATGGCTCAGGAGGCGACGCGGCTGGATTACCTGCACGAAGTCGAGCACATGCGAGAGCGGGTGGTACGGCTGGAGCAGGCCATCGTTGAGGCGGTCAAGCTGGCCTCGCCCGCATTGCAAGAAGTTATCGCGGATCTGCAGGCATTGCGCGGCGTCGCGCACATTTCCGCAGTAACGATTGCAGCCGAGTTAGGCCAGGTATCCCGCTTTCCAGGTGCGCGGGAACTAATGGGCTATTGCGGCGCCGTGCCCAGCGAGAACTCCAGCGGCAAGCGGACCCGCCGCGGGAGTATTACCAAGTCAGGCAACGCGCATTTGAGGCGAATCGTGGTCGAGGCGGCATGGAGTTATGATCGTCCTCCCGCCATTTGGGCCGGGCTGCGCAAACGGCAACAGAGTGCATCGGAAGAGGCAAAAGAGATCGCGTGGAAAGCGCAACACCGGCTGCACAAGCGATACGCGAAGTTGGCCGCAAAAGGAAAGGACAAGAGAAAAATCGTCACTGCCGTAGGCCGAGAACTGTTGGGCTTCATCTGGGCCATAGGAACCAGGGCGGAAGCAAACGCTGCGCAGCGAGTGGCCGCCTGACAAAAAGCAAAACCCTCCCAAGAATGAAAAAACAAAAGCAACCTAACCGATGACAGCAACCCACAACTCGAGCACAGAGCCAGCAGCAGCCGGAGCAAGCACGAAGGAGAATCCTCGTTTTGCCCTATGCGACAGGCTCAGCCGGACTCGCGATAACAGTCAGAGGCAGCTCCCGACGGATCAAGATTATGCGGTTTCGACCCGCGAATATCAGACTGATCAATCGTCGCTTAAACTGCCCCGACTGCTGCTGGCTTTGTCCTCGAAAACCGCCAACAAAACGACACCGACAGACCCACAGATTGCGCAGGTTGACACGGTCACTCCATATCAGGGTAATGAACCATCCAGTCGCCGACTCGTCCGCCGAAGTATAGTAGCGGAACGACCAGAACGCGAAATACATTGTCGTTCCCGCAAACGCTCCGATGGCCATTCGTGGCCAGGGGCGGAATTCGACTAGCACCAGCGCACCAATATCCAGCAGAAGCAGATAGGAAAATAGAAACAACTCCTGATCGTCCCCAGTCGAAAGCAGCGCTGGAGTCGCCAGCCCTCCAGCCAGTGCTAGAGCGGCAAGCGGCTCCGAATCCTGCCGCCACGCCAGCACCGCATTGGTCACTGTCACCCCGGCCATCCCCACGAAGACCAACCACGACGGCAACAGGTGATAGAGATTGAAGCAGGCCCAGAGTGAGAGGTAGGCAATGCCCGAGGCGAGCCCCTTCAACGTGTAAGAAAAGGCGACCGAACCGCTACGGCGAAATCGCTCCGACCAGAGCACCAGAGCGACTGCGATCAAAAGTCCAACAATTACGCGCAATCCTGGACCAATCCATGCCCGGTCGATGGCCAGCTTGAGAAACCACGCCGCGGCAGCCAACACGGCGAAGATGCCAATTCGATTGAAAAGCTGGGCGCCGATCCGCGACTCCAGCGCCGAGGGCTGCCCTGAGCGGCCAGCATCGGCTACAGGAGCCAGATTCACCCGCGGATGAGTCGCATGTAGGGGCGTAGCAGGGCTTGTGTCCGGTTCATGCTTTGCGTCCGGAGCCGCGCCCGCCGTGCGCAAGGCTGCTTCAATCGCCTCAACCCGGTCCCTCAGCTCGGCAAGTTCGCGCCACAACTCCTCGCTCGACGCGCGGTTGACGCTGTTATCCATTGCAGAAAATGTACAGGCTGGTGCGCCCTGGGAAAAGCGGGGCGATGTAGGCGGGGCAATCGCCCTTGCTTTCACAATCCATCGGTCGGCGGCTGTTATTTTAGCTATGGATGATACTTTCCCCGCAGTTTTGTCGCCTTTAGTAAGTAGAGGGTTTTATCTGTGCCTGACTCTATAAAAGTGTTGATTGCCGACAGCCACCCGCTGGTCCGGGTGGGGGTTCGTGATGTGTTGCAGGCAAACCCGAAGATGCGCGTCGTCGGCGAAGTCGAAGACGGCGACGAAACCATCACCGAGACCCTCGACTTGTTGCCGGACATCGTATTGCTCGACCTCACTCTGCCCCGGCTGCCGGGTCTGGAGGCGATGCGCGCGATCATGAGCGGCTGGCCCCAGATCAAAATTCTGCTGCTCAACCGCCAGATCCGGGCCCAGCACATCATTGAGGCCTTGCAGATCGGGGCGCGAGGCATCGTACTGCACGAGCGGCTGACGACCGACCTCGTGCCAGCCATCGCCTGCGTCTCCGCTGGCGGCTACTGGCTCGGCGAAGAAAAAGTCGAGGGCCTGGTGAGCGCTCTGCACCACCTTGTGCGTGAACAAGCCTCGCCCGAGCAAAAGAGCTACGGGTTGACCCGACGCGAGGTGGAAGTCCTCAGTCGCATAATGGACGGATGCAGCAACCGCGATATCGCCAGTCAGTTCGGCCTGAGCGAAGAAACGGTGAAGCGCCACCTGTCGAACATCTTCGACAAAGTTGGCGTTTCCACTCGCCTGGAGCTGGCTCTCTTCGCTCTCGCCAATCACCTCGTTAACCCATAGCAAACAGTCAAGTTACTGGATTTCATGAGGTCGTTGAGCCGACTACCTCCTTCGGCTCGTCCTGCATTTCTTGACCCTCATATCCTGCCCGAGAAACGACCCAGGCATCTTAATTAGATGAAGAACGCAAGTCGTTTGCCGGGCTTTTCGCCATTGCGGTCCGACAAGAAACCAGGAGGGCAACAAGATGAAGATCAGCTATACCGGCACAATTCTTTGCGCATTTACTTTTCTTGCCGCCGCCTTCGCGCAAGAGATGAACCCCACCGCCCAACAACCGCCTCAACCGCCGCAGGCGCAGATGCACGAGGGAGTTCCCGTCTATCGGATTGAAGTGGTCGGCCGCGACATCCCCGCTATCAATTACTTTCACCGCAGCGGCGCAACCAGAATTGGCTTCCAGGGCACCAGCCTGCTTCCGCAAGGCAAAGGCGAGGCGAAGGTCCAGAGTGAACGCGGCCGAATGACCATCGACGCAAAACTCGAGGGCCTGGTTCCGGCCAACAGCTTTGGTCAGGAATATCTCACCTACGTGCTCTGGGCGATCACCCCCGACGGACGTCCGGTAAACCTCGGCGAAGTTCTCCCGCAAGGCACTAAAACATCGATCACTGTAACCACCGACCTCCAGGCCTACGGTCTGATCATCACCGCCGAGCCCTACTTCGCGGTGACCATGCCGAGCGATCTGGTCGTCATGCAAAACTACGTGTTGCCGGACAAGACCCAGGGAATCATCGAGCAGATTACAGCCCACGCTACGCTGCTGCCCCGCGGCGCTTACGTCCAAACCGCTGGGGAACACGCGGTGTTGAATCCGATCACCCGCAATGACAGAGATCCGCTCGAACTCTATGAGGCGATCAATGCCGTCCAGATCGCCCAGGCGAATGGGGCGGACAAATATGCGTCCGATACCTTTCAGCACGCCCGGCAGGATTTGATCGACGCCCAGGGTATGGACAGGAAGGGCGAGCGCAAGCAACAGATCACCTACGCCCGTGAGGCCGTGCAGGCTGCGGAGGACTCGCGCATCATCACCATCCGCAAGAAACAGGAGGAGGACAAGGAGCAGGTCCAGCAGGCACAAAACGATGCTCAGCAAGCCGCGATGGCTGCACAGCAGGCGGCCAACCAGCAGGCCCAGGAACGTGCCCAAGCCGAGGCGCAAGCGACACAGGCCCAGGCCGCACAGCAACAGGCTGAGCAGACAGCGCAGCAGGCGACCCAGCAGACCGAGCAGATGCGTGAAAAACTGAAACAGCAACTCAACCAGGTTCTGGCTACCCGCGAAACCGCCCGAGGGTTGATTGTGAACATGTCAGATGTGCTGTTCGACACCGGTCAATACACGCTCAAGCCCGGCGCTCGCGAGAAGCTGGCCAAGGTCTCCGGCATCCTGCTTGCATATCCCGACCTGCAGCTTCAGGTGGAGGGATACACCGACAACGTGGGATCGGACGAGTTCAACCAGACACTCTCTGAAAAACGCGCCGATGCGGTTCGGGACTACCTGACTTCGCAAGGGGTATCCATGACCAATATCAGCGCCGCTGGATACGGCATGAGCGATCCGATCGCCGACAACTCCACCAGCCAAGGCCGCGCCGAGAACCGCCGCGTCCAGATGGTAGTTTCAGGGAATTCGATCGGCGTCCAGGAGCGCGCCCCGGGCACGACTCAATCCCAGCAGAGTGTACCGTCCGCTCCCCGGCCAACTGGAACCGCGCAAAACACCGGTATCTCAAATCCTCCCACTCAATAGAACCAGCTCAGATCAACATACAAAGGCCGCGTGAAACGCGGCCTTTGTATCGCAACGCCAACAACCCGGAGTTCGTTTTCCGTTTTATAAGACGCATGGGAAAATGAGTCCATGGGAAAGTTGAACGGCAAGACAGCATTCATCACTGGAGCTAGCTCCGGGATTGGCGAGGCCACGGCGCTGGCGTTCGCCGCTGAGGGTGCGCGGCTATTGCTGGCGGCACGGCGCAAGGAACGGCTCGACGCTCTCGAACCGGAACTGCTGCAGGCCGGAGCGGCTCGAGTACATTCGATCCAACTCGATGTTCGCGACCGGGAAGCGGTCGAGAGCGCAGTCGCCAGACTTCCGGCCGACTGGCAGGCCATCGATATTCTGGTCAACAACGCCGGGCTGAGCCGCGGCCTGGATAAGCTTCAGGAAGGCGATCCCGAAGACTGGGACGAGATGATCGACACCAATGTGAAGGGGCTGCTCTACGTTACACGCGCCGTCGTTCCCGGAATGATCGCGCGCGGTTCCGGACATGTCGTGAACCTCGGCTCGACCGCCAGCGAGATCACCTATCCTAAGGGCGCCGTCTATTGCGCCTCGAAAGCCGCCGAGCGCGCCATCAATGATGGCCTACGGCAAGACGTCCTTGGAACGCCGATTCGAGTGACCAGCGTCGACCCCGGTATGGTTGAGACAGCTTTTAGTGAAGTCCGCTTTCACGGCGACGCCGTGCGTGCGGCAAAGGTGTATGAGGGAGTCACGCCTCTGACTCCAGAGGATGTTGCCGACGCGATTCTCTGGGCAGTGACGCGACCCGCACATGTCAATATAGCGCGAATCGGGCTCACTACGATCGACCAGGCCAACTCGCTGCTCTTCAACCGGAGGAGCTAGTCCCCAGTTGTCGGTGCGTCTTCTGGCGCGCTGACAAACCGGAGCACCGATAACTGACAACCCACTCTAGTTAAACGATGTCAGCTTCGCTTCGATGTCGCTCAACGCCGCCTGCAGCGCCGCCCGCCGATGGGGGCTGGATGTCCGCTCGGAGAGGATCCGTTCCCGTTGCAGCTCCAATGCCTGTAGGTCGCGCTTTCTCGCCAATTCGCTGCTTGCCTGGTGTTTTGTGCTCTGCGAATCAGGGTGCTCTTCGTGAATCGACATCTGTTCCTCCACGGATTTACTTTCCCAACCTCTAGCCATACCTCTATCGTACTGCTAAAACGTTAACTTCGGCGATTCTTGATGTCCCTCGCTTGGACAGCCATCCTCCGGCTGCGGTATGCTTGCGAGTTTGCTTCAAAGCGAAAAATGGAGAAAAAAATGAAGGGCTGGCGAATTTTATCCTTTGGCATTGACAATCTGGAGGCATTCGAATCGCCCATTCCCAAGCCGATGCCCGGTCAGGTCATCATCAAGGTCCACGCCACATCGCTGAACTACCGCGACCTGATGATGGTCAAGGGCTTCTACAACCCGAAGATGGCCCTGCCCCGGATTCCCTGCTCCGACGGCGCAGGCGAAATCGTCGAAATCGGCGAAGGAATCAGCGATTTCAAAATCGGAGACCGCGTCGCCGGCATCTTCATGCAGCGTTGGATCGATGGCCCTCCCTCAGCCGCCAAACAGAAAGCTGCCCTCGGCGGCGATGTCGACGGCACGCTCGCCGAGTACGTCACGCTCGACGCAACTGGAGTGGTCACTCTTCCCGATCACCTATCGTACGAAGAAGGAGCCACGCTACCCTGCGCCGGAGTCACGGCCTGGAACGCGGTCGTCACCGCGGCCCACACCAGGCCGGGCGATACGGTCGTCATTCAGGGCACAGGCGGCGTTTCGATCTTCGCGCTCCAGTTCGCCAAAATGCTCGGAGCGCGAGTACTCGGCACCTCTGGCAGCAACGAAAAGCTCGTTCGCGCGAAAGCCCTCGGCCTCGATGCCGGCCTTAACTACAAGGAGAACCGAGACTGGGCCGATTGGGTTCTCGCCGAGACTGACGGCGAGGGAGCGGATCTCATCGTCGAAGTCGGAGGCGCCGGGACCTTCGCCCAATCGCTCAAAGCCGTGCGCGTCGGAGGCACAATCGCCCAGATCGGAGTGCTATCGCAATCGGCCGAGCCGTTGCAGATCGCCCCGGTGCTGCGCAAACAAGTACGGATTCAGGGAATCTTCGTCGGCTCGCGCGCTGACTTCCTCGCCATGAATCGCGCCATCTTACACAACAGACTGAAGCCGGTCATCGACTCGATCTTTCCCTTCGCCGACGCCCACGCCGCCTTTCAAAAGATGGAAGCCGCCTCGCACTTCGGCAAGATCGTGATCCGAATGACAGATTAGGGGGGTTGGTATCGTAAGAAACGATGGCTTCCTTCAAAGTCGTTCTCTGGCGTCTCGCCAGCGGTCTGGCTCTCGCCTCCACTCTTCTCCGAATCGGTTTTGCCGCCACCGCTCCCGTCTCCAGCTACAAAATCGTCGCCAGGCTTCCGCACCCGACTGAAAGCTACACCGAAGGCTTCTTCTATCGCGACGGCCTCTTTTATGAGGGCACCGGGCTCAAGGGCCACTCTGCCCTCCTGGTCATCCAGCCGGAAACCGGCCAGATCCTCCAAAGGGTCGATCTACCGGAAGAGTACTTTGGCGAGGGAATCGTCGACTGGGGCTCAAATGTTTACGAGTGGACGTGGCAATCCCACATCTGTTTCGTCTACGACCGTTTCAGCCTCAGGATGATCAAGCAGTTTAGCTACCCAGGCGAGGGCTGGGGAATGACTCGCACCGCCCGCGAGATTATCACCAGCGACGGCACCGCGACCCTCCGCTTCCGCGATCCCACCACCTTCAAGGAGACCCATCATCTTGTCGTGACCGACGGTGGCCAACCCATCAAGCAACTCAACGAACTCGAATACATCAAGGGCGAAATCTACGCGAACATCTGGCACTCCGACCGCATCGCGCGAATCTCGCCCCGCAACGGCCACGTGATCGCATGGATTGACCTCACCGGCCTGCTCCCTGACAGTCAGAAGATCAACGACGAATCGGTGCTCAACGGCATCGCTTATGACGAAAAGCACGACCGTCTATTCGTAACTGGAAAGCAGTGGCCGACGGTCTTCGAGATCAAGATCGTCGGTCAGCCTTCAGAAAGAGCTAGGGCGGACTAGATCCCTTCGTGTCCGGGCAGGATGGTCATTCAGTCCTAAGCGCCTCCAACGGTTCGAGCGCAGCGGCACGCCGTGCCGGGAGCCATGCCGCCAACGCCCCGACCACCAACAGCAGCAATGGCGCAGCGATCAGCGTCAGCGGATCGTACTGCGTGACCCCAAAGAGGAAACTGTGCAGCAGGCGTGCGGCGACCAGGCTGATGCCGACGCCAATTACAGTGCCCGTCACCAGCAGCGTACCGGCTCCCCGCAGCACCAGGGTGAGGATGTCCTCGCGCTGCGCGCCAAGCGCCAGACGCAGACCCAATTCCCGAGTGCGAAGCGTGGTGAGGTAGGTCAGCAGGCTGTAGAGGCCCGCGAGCGCGACCAGTAGAGCCAGCGTGCCGAGCGCCTCGAGCAGGCGGGCGGCCAGCAATTGGCTTCCCATCGCATCGTCCACGATCTGATCCATGGTGCGGATGTCGCTACCCGCAAGATCGGGGCTGAACTCGCGCATCGCCCGGTTCAGGTCAGGAATCAGGCTGGGCGCACTACGGCTGGAGCGCAGCACCAGCTCGACGTGCGCCTGCATCGTCGGCTGGTAGAAGCCGTCCGTCGGCCGCATCTGTGCCGCATTAAGATCGATCTCGGGCATCGCTGGCTCGGCGATGCCGACCTGGTGCAGGTCGTCCATTACACCAACGATTTTGAACTGACGCCGATTCTCCCCATTCTTGCCCGACATGCCAAAGTTGAACTTGCCCACGTCTCCATTGGCCGGTTCGTAGGCCTTGGCGAAGGCCTGGTTGACGACGGCGACCAACTGCGAATCGGGCGTGTCCCGCGCGTTGAAGTAGCGGCCGCGCGCCATGTTGAAGCCAAGCACCTGCTGCAACTCCGGCCCGGCCGCGCGCATGGTTGCCGCCAACACCTGACTCGATGCCTTCGCCCCGTTCGTCTTGGTGAGGCCTAGCTGAATATTTACTCCGAAGCCTTTCTCGAGGGGAACAATGGTGGTGAACGCCGCCGACTGAACGCCGGGAATGCTCTTGAGGCGATCCAGCAGCGGCTTATAGACGGCGGCGTTGGTGTCCATCGTCGCGTACTTGTAGCCGGGCAAATTCGGCTCAATGACGAAGACATGGTCGGTGCGAAAGCCGAGCGGCACTTGGCGAAGGGCGAAGACAGTCCGCAAAAGAAGACCGCAGGAAACCAGCATGGCAAGGGTGAGGGAAAGCTCCCCGACGACTAGTACACGTTGCAATCGATGTTGATGGCGGCCGGTTCCGGCCTGCGCGCCGTCCTGCCGCAATGCCTGTTCGACCGTCACCTTCGACCCAAGCAACGAAGGCGCAACGCCAAAAAGCACCGCGCTCAGCACGCTTAGCGCGAATAAAGCTACCAACACGCGAGCATCGGGATGCAGCGATAAACCCGGGGTTAGCTCCATGACCAGGCTATGGCGAAAGAGCCGCAACGTAAATTGCGAAAGCGCCAGGCCGGTCGCTCCTCCAGCCAGGCTGAGCAGCAAGCTCTCGGCGAGCGTCTGGCGGACCAGCCGCCAGCGGCTCGCGCCCAGCGCCGAACGCACCGCCATCTCCCGCCGCCGTGCCGCCGTCCGCGCCAGCATCAGGCAAGCCACATTGGCGCAGGCGATCAGCCACAGCACAGCCACCGCGCTCAGAAGCGCAAGCAGCGCCGTTCGCTGATCTTTGGCATTCAGGCTGCGCCGATAGTCGATCGGTTCGACACGCTCCGGAGCAACCAGTTTGGTGATCGGATCGCTGTAGAGCGGCAGCAGCTGCTTCTCGATCGAATTCAGTTCGGCCGCGACCGCCTCCAGCGAACTGCTGGGCCTTCGCCGAGCGACGACCTCATACATGGCTGCCGGCCATTTCCGCGTCAGGTCATTCGCCGTTATCGCCGCCGGAACCCAGATCTGCGCACCAGACTCGTCCGCCGGGAACGCGAAGCTGCGCGGCATCACACCAATGATCGTCGTCGGCTTGTCGTCGATCCGCACCGTTTGGCCCAGGATCTTCGGATCGGCGTGGAACTGCGCCCGCCAGACCGTGTCGCTCAGCACTGCGACGTGCCCATTGCCGGGCTGCTGCTCGTCTGCCGTGAACGAGCGCCCTAACGCCGGCCCGGTTCCCAGCGTGGCGAACAAGTTCGCGCTGCCGTGCACCGAATCAACATTTTGCTCGGAGGTTTCGGAGCGAAGATACGCCTTGGCGCTGTAGTAGTACGCGATCTGGCTCAGGGTGCGCGCTCGTTCTCGCCACACCAGAATATCAGCCACAAACGGCCACGACGCCGTCCCCTGCTTGTTCGTTGCGTTGACCCGCACCAACTCGCCCGGACGGCTGTAAGCCAGCGGCCGGAAGAGCGTGCCCTCAAGCACGGTGAACATCGCCGCGTTGGCGCCGATACCCAGAGCCAGCACGATGACGACACTGACGGCAAAGCCAGGCGCGTGGCGTACCTGACGGAAAGCATAGCGAACATCCTGCAGAATCGAATGCATAGTCTTCCCCGCTCTCTTGAGAGCAAACCGGCTGCCATATCAGTGGAGTGCAACTCATTGATCTTCTTTGACAAGGCGCCAGGGCGCAATGCAACGACGCCCGGATTCGGTAAAGCATTGTCCGGGAATGAACGGTGCGGCTTCTTGAGATTATTGCGGCCTGCTCGAAACAGTGAGGATCTCGTAAGGCTCGCCCGGTCAGTTGCGTAGCTATAATCCGCTTAGCGACAATTCTTCCGTCCAGCCTGAAAGGTCTTCCCCCAAAGTGATTGTCGAAGTCTCCGGCCTGACCAAAATTTACGAGGGAAAACAGCGCGTCGTCGCCGTCGACGGCATCGACCTCTCTGTCAGCCAGGGAGAGATCTTCGGCCTGCTCGGCCCCAACGGCGCGGGCAAGACGACCACCATCAGCATCTGTACGACCCGAGCCCTCCCGACCGCTGGCAAGGTGCGCATCGTCGGCATCGATGTGGTCGCTCATCCAGCACTGGCGCGGCGCGACATCGGCGTGGTGCCGCAATACAACACCCTCGACCGCTCGCTTAGCGTCTTTGAGAATCTCTTCTTTCACTGCCGCTATTTCGGATTCAGCGCCGCCGACGCCAAGACCCGGGCCGACGAGTTGCTCAAGCAATTCATGCTCTCGGAACGCGGCAAAGCCATGCCGAATCAGCTCTCCGGAGGCTTACAGCAACGCGTCCAGATCGCCCGTGCGATCGCCCATCGGCCAGCGGTGCTCTTTCTCGACGAACCCAGCGCAGGACTCGATCCGCAAAGCCGCATCGCCATGTGGGAGGCGGTCGAGGGCCTGCGCGGCCAGGGAATCACCGTAGTGCTGACCACCCACTATATGGAAGAGGCGGACGAGCTCTGCGATCGCGTCGCCATCGTCGACCATGGCAAGATTCTCGCGATGGATACTCCCGAAACGCTGAAAGCAACCCTCGGAGCAAACACCCGCTTTGAACTGAAGCTGCGCAGCCACGAAGGCCTGGCGCAACTGGTCGCCCACTTCAAACAGTTGCCGAACGTGCAAAGCGCCGAGACGACGCCGGACGGCATCCGCGTCTTCGCCAGGACCACCGACGGCGTCCTCGCCGAGGTCATGCAACGGGCGCAGGCCTTTGGCGTGCGCGACATTTCCATCAGCGAACCGAGCCTCGAGAACGTCTTCATCGAGCTGACCGGGAGGGACCTCCGTGAGTAGTGCGACCCAAACCGCAGCGCTGCGGAAGAGCGGCAGTGGGATATTTATCGAGGCCTTCGCAGGACTATTCTTGCGCGACCTGCGAGTACTAAGCCGCGAACTCGCGCCCTTCGTCCTTCGCGTCGTGATGCAGCCGCTGTTGTTTCTCTTCGTCTTCACTTACGTCTTTCCGCACATGAGCACCAGCAATCCCATGGCGACCGGCGCCGGGCCAAACTTCGCCACCATCCTTTTGCCCGGACTGATGGCGGTCGCCATCATGTTCAGCGGCATCGCCGGCGTGGCCCTCCCGCTGGCCTCGGAGTTTGGCGTCACCCGCGAGATCGACGACCGCGTCATGTGCCCGCTGCCGGTGGCCGCGGTGGCCGTCGAGAAGGTCTGTTTCAGCGCTTTGCAGAGCATCCTGGCGGCGCTGCTCATCATTCCGCTGGCCTACCTTGTTCCCTCGACCCCGGTTCACGTCCATGTCTCGAACTGGCCGCTGCTGATCGTCGTGCTGCTGCTCGCCAGCCTGACCGCCGGGGCGCTCGGCCTCACCATCGGCTCCAATGTGAAGCCGCAGCAGATCGGGCTTGTCTTCTCGATCGTCGTCATTCCCATCACCTTCCTGGGTTGCGTCTACTATCCCTGGGCGTTCCTGGACCACGTGCGATGGCTGCAGATCCTGGTGCTGGTGAATCCGATCGTCTATATGAGCGAGGGGCTGCGGGCGGCGCTGACGCCCTCCGTCCCGCACATGTCAGCCCCACTGATTGTGGTCGCGCTGACAGTCTCTCTGGCGCTGCTCTGGTGGCTTGGCCTTAAGGGATTTCTGCGCCGAGTGATCTCATGAGCGTTTCATTGCGTTCTGCTCAGAAAGCCGATGCGGGAAAATAGTACCGTGTCTTCGACTTTATTTATGCATTACCGGTTGCAGACATGACCCTTAACCGCCTAAGTTAGTCCAAGGAAAGGCTGCCCCATTTTGGCTCCGGGTACTGCTCTAAATAGAGCCTGGCCCCTGTTGATTCTTTGCAATGCCTCGTTCCAGAAGCCAACTCGCGCTGAATCGTATTGCCGCCCTCGCAGCTCCCCTGCTGCTGATCGTCGTCGGCTGCGGCGGAGTCGCCTCCAAATACGTCCCCAGCCCGGTCAACGCGATCTTCTCCGTTACCCCGTCCAGCCGGACAATCAACACCAACAGCCAGATCCAGATGAAAGCGCTGACCCCCTCTGGTGCGCCGACGGCCGTCAAATGGAGCGTGATTGGCGGCGAAAACGATCCTGCTCTCGGTCAGGGCGCCATTGATGCGAACGGCAACTACACCCCTCCATCAGCGCTCACTCATGACTCGATTCAGGTGGAAATTCAGGCCCAGCTGCGCAGCGACCCGACCAGGACCGCAACCGAGGTCATCGAGGTAAGACCAGGCTTCCTGCAACTGCTCACTCCGGAGAACTCAACCCTTGCCGCGGGAAGCAGTGTCGAGGTAACGGCGCAACTCTCCGAGGTCGGTGGAGGCTCGGTGACTTGGCAGCTCTCTTCTACCGCGTCCGGTGCCAGACGGCTTGGCAGCGCATACGGCGCCTTCAGCCAGGAAAACTGCCAGCACAGTCCGCGAGACTATACCGTCTGCACCGCGGTCTACACCGCGCCGGTCACCCTCCCCGCCTCCAGTAAAGAGGTCTACATCATCGCTACTGTGAGTGGCGATGATGGTGTCCCTTCAGCGGCCGGCAGCCGGCTTCCGCTGCATATTTTATTCACCGGGCCGGGAATGTCGAGTACTCCGCTGACCAATCAGTCGGTCCAGACTTCGCTGGTACAACTCGGCTCCTCCGGCGGGAATAATAATGATGCGGACTCGTCCGGCACCACTGCCGGCGAGTTCATCAACGACTGCTGCGGCGGCACTCTAGGCGCGCTTCTACGCGACGAGGACGGTGGTCAGTACATCCTCAGCAACAACCACGTGCTGGCCGAGTCGGACCAGGCGAAGATTGGCGACACGATCGTGCAGCCGGCCCTGATCGACCGCAACTGCGACCAGAACGCCGGGCGGCCGGTAGCGTCGCTGCGCTACGTCGTCCCGCTCGCGACCACCGAAACCAATGTTGACGCCGCACTCGCCGAGGTCGACACCGGAACGGTGGATCCGTCCGGCGCGATCCTGGAGTTCGGCTCGCCCGGAGCCGGCCCTAATGGCACAATCGGCGCGGCCGCTCCGGCAGCCGGGCTGGGTGAGCCGCTCACGCCGGAGCTCTTCGCCCCGGGCTCCTCTCCGCTACTCGTAGCGAAGAGTGGCCGGACTACCGGGCTGACCTGCTCCACCATCGACGCCATCGACCTTAGCGTCGAGGTCGACTACTACAAGGACTGTGCTGAAACCCAGCCCTACTACCGCAAGACCTTTGCCAACCAGCTCGGCATCTCTGGTGACGGATTCTCCGACAGCGGCGATTCCGGAGCGCTGGTCGTCGACGCCGCAAACGCCGAGCCTCTGGGCCTCTACTTTGCGGGCGGTACCGACGACCGTGGCGACGGTTTCAGCGTCGCCACGCCGATTCAGGAAGTGCTCGGCGAACTCGACACCGAGGCTGACCACCAGTTCAGCATCGTCGGCGCTGCGGAGCACGCAGTCTCCTGCCTCGACTACGACGGGAAAGCTCCAGCTCCTCCGCCGGTTCCCAACGCGCTCAGAAGAAAAGCCGAGGCCGCCATCCGCAGAAACGCCCCGACCCTGATCGATCCGGCGCTTGGGATTCTCGATGTCGCCGCCGGGGCAAGCAGCGATTCGCCGGGCGACCCGGCGGTCATCGTCTACGTGGACAAAGCCAAAGAAAACGTCACAGTACCGCAGACTCTCGGCGGTATCCGGACAGAGGTGGTTCCGACCGACCAATCCAGCCTCAACGCTGGAACCGCTCCGAAATCGATCCAGCCGGGCAGCGGAATTCACTTGCCCGCGGAGATCCTTGAGTCTGCCCAGGAGGTCCAGCACAGTTACGCCGCCCGCCTCTTGGCGGACCCTGCCATCTTCGGCGTAGGCGTGACCCAGAGCCGCGACAATCCTTCCCAGGCGGCGCTGCTGGTGCTGGTGGATATTTCCCGCACGCCGCGCTCGACCCCTGCAGTCATTGGCGGACTCCGCACGCGCTATCTATATCTGAACCGTTTTCACGTCACCCGGTCGAAACACGCCGGAGCGCCGCATCCTTCCAGCTGCTCGCTACGCTCGCTGGCCGCGGCAACCGGGACGCCAACCTTCGATCCCCGGAAACCTGCTCTGCTTCCTCTGCCCTGATGCTTGATCGGCCCGGCTAGAGCAGAAGTACAGTCGCTGTAATGCGAATTTCCCCACTCAGCAGGTCCCCCCCAGAAGAAAGCCTGCAGAAGCGATCTCCGGCACATGACACCAACTGTACTTTTGCTCTAGACGACGAACTTGGCTCCAGCTTCTACCCCCATCCGGTTGGCGACCAGCGCAGCCAAGCTGGGAAGAAAGACCATAAAGACCGTCCCGGGCTTGTTGCTCTCCTGGGCGCTGCGGCTGCGCACACGAACTCGACCCTGGTGTTTCTGAATGATCTCCGCGCTCACCCACAGGCCGAGGCCTGTGCCCGTCGCCTCCTTGGTCGTGAAGAAAGGCTCGAAGATACGCCGCTGCGTTGAGGCGCTCATGCCATAGCCAGTGTCCGCGACAACTACCCGGATGCCTTCGACCGAGGGATCTTTCCAGTATCGCGAGTAACGCACATCGACGATAAGGCGTCCACTCTGGCTCGGCATGGCGTCGAGTGCGTTACCGATAAGGTTGGCGAAGAGCTGGCGCATCTCGCCGGAAAAACAGAACAACTCGACATCACCACGGTAACGGCGTTCAACATCCACCTGCTGGCCGCGGACTTTGCCGCCATGCAGCGAGAGCACCGAATCCAGGATTTCGTTGATGTTCGTGACCGCCGGCCGGGTTGACTGGCGATGAAAGCGTAAGGTCTGCTGCACAATCTCCGACATGCGCGTGACTTCATGGCTGGCAAGTTCGATATAGGCGGTCGCCTGTTCATCCAACTCATCGATCTGGCGAAGCAGATACAGCAGATTGGTAATCGCCTCGAGCGGGTTGTTGATCTCATGGGCAATTGAAGAAGAGAGACGGCCTACGGCGGCGAGTTTTTCGGTGCGGCGCAGCGCGTCCTCTGAACGCTTAATGCCGGTGGTATCGACGACCACCGCGCCGACCCAGCGGACTCCATGCGTGGCGCTGCGCACCGGATAGATGTTGACCAGCCAGGTCGAAACTCGCCCATCCTCCTCGGGTTCGCCAACGATCACCTCGAGATCTCGTACCGGCTCCGAGGTCGCAAAGACGGTCTGGATGCCTTCTTCAATGAGCCGTCCCGTAGGACCGGGGAATATCTCGACCACACTACGCCCGATGTGGTGGCCGATCGACACTCCGTTCATTGCGGCGAGAAACTCGTTCATACGAATAAACCGTGCATGGGTGTCGAAGAAGGCGATGCCGATCGGAGCGTGGGCCAGCATGGAGTCGAGCAGCCCGAGCGTGTCGTTCAGCCCAGCGCGCTGCTCCTCGATCGAGGCCACCATCAGATTGAAGGCCAGTGTCAGATCGGCGACTTCGCTCGATGCCGCCGGATCGGAAGGCAGCTTCGAGGTGTCGGCGGGGTCGCGAATGATCCTGCGGGTGGCCTGCAGCAGCCGGGACAAGGGGCGGGTCGTAGACCTGGCCAGGAACTCGGCGAGAAGGATGCAGCAAACCGCCCCGACCACCGCGAAGACCAGGGTCAAACGCACCTGAGTGTCCACCTCCTCCTGGCCGGGATGGTCATTGGGGTAAATCCATACCAGCGCCCTCGGACTTCCCTCCACGACCACTGGCGCGACGACCTCGAAGCCGTCGCCTTGAACATGAAACACGGTGACACCCTTGGCCAGACGCAGATACGGACGCTCGGCCAAAGATAGGCGGTCAGTACCGTTCAATTCCGGATTGCTGTCGAGTATTGTGAGTCCCTGCATGTCGGTGATCTGGACCGCCTTAATGCTTGGCGCTTGCAGCATCAGCGCGAGCGTCCGCTGCACGATGTCGGGCCGGTTCTCGGCAATCGCAACCTGCACCATCAGTGCGACCATGTTCGACTGGTATTCGAGCCGACGATGCTCGCGGGCTTTGATCTCAGCGGCGTGTTCCTGGATGACGAAGAACGCGAATACCGAGACCAGGAGTATCTCGAAGACGATCAACGCCGCGATCAATTGCCCGCGAATTGTGCGTGGTTTCAACACTGCATGCTAGGGTGAGTCTTTAATTCATCACACAACATCAGTCATCCTGAGCGACCCTGAACGGAGTGAAGGGGGAGTCGAAGGACCTGCGTTTTCAGCGATTTCCCGGACAACCACATGCCTTCAATTCTGTAACGAACTTCCGACTCACCACTCTAGAGTCTTCTGCGCCGTGAGGCAGTATGCAAGATGCCATCAATGTACGAGCGTAACCCTGAGACCAGTCTAAACCCGCGCCAATCGAAGTTGCCTGGCCTTCAGGTCTTCGGCAATTTGGTGGCCGTGGAAGCGTCCGTTCTCGATGAAAATCTCGTGGGTGCGGTCGCCGGCCACAATCACGCCTGCCAGATAGATGCCGAGAACATTGCTCTCCAGGCTTTGCTGATCAAAAACCGGCTGGCGGTCGCTACCCTCAACGCGCACTCCAAGCGAGGCGAGGAAATCGAAATCCGGATGATACCCGGTCATCGCAAAAACGTAGCGATTCGGAATCGTCACTTCGCCCTGCGGCGTGGCCAGTGTCACCGTGTCCAGGTCGATCTTGCTCACAGTGGAGTTGAAATAGGCTGCGACTTCGCCATTCTTGATCCGGTTCTGAATATCCGGCAATATCCAATACTTCACATGACGATGTATCGAAGGCCCGCGATGCACCAGCGTCACCCGGGCGCCATGCCGCCACAAATCCAGCGCGGCGATCGCGGCAGAATTCTTTCCCCCGATCACCAGAACGTCGAGATCGTAATAAGGGTGCGGGTCGGTGTAGTAGTGGTTGACCTTGGGCAGGTCTTCTCCAGGAGCATTCAGCGGATTCGCCAGATCGTAGTATCCAGTGGAGACGATCAGCTTCCGCGCGCGAAGCGAACTACGCCTCCCAAATTGATCCTTCAAGCTAACGTGAAAATCGCCGTCCTCGCCCCTCACGCCCTCGACCCGCTGATATTGCCGAACATCCAGCTCATAGTGCTCGGCGACCTTGCGGTAATACTCCAGCGCCTCATTGCGGTTCGGCTTCTGGTTGGTCGTGGAAAAAGGAATGTCGCCAATCTCAAGCAACTCCGGCGTGGTGAAGAAGGTCATGTTTGAGGGATAGTGGAAAAGTGAGTTGCAGAGACACCCTTTGTCGACCGAAACGGTGCGAAAGCCTGCGCGCTTGGCTTCGATAGCGCAGGCCAAACCAGTCGGCCCCGCGCCGACGACCAGCACGTCGAATATAGTTGGATCAGGCAGGTCGGAGCTGGTCAACTCTTCCAGATCGCTCATGCTGTAAGCATAGATGAAGACTGGCGCTGGAATCGCTCGCACCGCGCCCCACCCCGATATACTGAAGGTAGTCATGACCGCGATCCGACAGGAAGACTTCATCCAGAGTGTGGCCGACGCGCTGCAATACATCTCCTACTACCACCCGGTCGACTACATCACCAATCTGGCCAAGGCCTACGAGCGCGAGCAGTCGCATGCGGCCAAGGACGCGATCGCGCAAATCCTGATCAACTCGCGCATGTGCGCCGAGGGTCACCGCCCCGTCTGCCAGGACACCGGCATCGTCAACGTCTTTCTCAAAATCGGCATGGACGTCCGCTGGGAAGACGCAACCATGACCGTCGAAGATATGGTCAACGCCGGAGTCCGCCGCGCCTATCTCGATCCCGACAACCGGCTGCGCGCCTCGATTCTCGCCGACCCTGCCGGCAAACGAAAGAACACCGGGGACAATACTCCGGCCGTAGTATGCATCTCCCTAGTCCAGGGCGGCGAGGTGGCAGTCGATGTCGCAGCCAAAGGCGGCGGCTCTGAGGCCAAATCGAAGTTCGTCATGCTCAACCCGTCAGACTCGGTCGTCGAATGGGTGCTCAAGACGGTGCCGACCATGGGCGCAGGATGGTGTCCGCCGGGAATGCTGGGCATCGGCATCGGAGGCACTTCGGAAAAAGCGATGCTCATGGCCAAAGAAGTCCTGATGGACCCCATCGACATGGCCGAGCTTATCGCCCGCGGACCATCAGATCTCTATGAGGAGATGCGGATCGAACTCTTTCACCGGATCAACGCGCTCGGCATCGGCGCGCAAGGCCTGGGCGGTCTGACAACCGTACTCGACGTGAAAATCCGTCAGTTCCCGACTCACGCCGCCAACCTGCCGGTAGCCATGATTCCCAACTGCGCCGCGACCCGGCACGCCCACTTCGTCCTCGATGGATCGGGCCCAGTAGCTCTCGATCCGCCATCGCTCTCGGATTGGCCCAAGCTCGTCTACGACGTCTCAAAGGCCCGGCGCGTCAACCTCGACACCGTCACCCGCGAAGATGTAGCCACATGGAAACCCGGAGAGGTGCTGCTCCTCAACGGCAAGCTGCTCACCGGACGCGACGCCGCCCACAAGCGCATGACCGACATGCTCACTCGCGGTGAAAAGCTTCCCGTCGACTTCACCAATCGCTTCATCTATTACGTCGGCCCGGTCGACCCGGTGCGTGAGGAAGTCGTCGGCCCCGCCGGCCCTACCACTGCTACGCGCATGGACAAGTTCACCCGCCAGATGCTCGAAGAGACCGGCCTACTCGGCATGGTTGGCAAAGCCGAACGCGGCCCCGCCGCGATCGAAGCCATCCGCGATAACCGCGCCGTCTACCTCATAGCGATCGGCGGAGCGGCCTACCTCGTCTCCAAGGCGATCAAGGGTTCGCGCCTGATGGCCTTTGAAGACCTGGGGATGGAAGCGATCTTCGAGTTCGAGGTCAAAGACATGCCAGTGACCGTCGCCGTCGACTCCAAAGGAACCTCAGTGCACATCACTGGCCCAAAAGAGTGGCAATCTCGAATCGCCGGAATCCCGATTCTGACCTGAGGCGGCTAGCCCTGAGCCTAAGCGATTCCACTCCATAATCCGGCACGCATAGGTATTTACCTATCTCACGACGGTCAAAACGGTTGTGTGTCGGGGCGACACACCCTAATTTTTGGGGCTCGACGCACCCAAAATGCGGTAAACTCATCCGCGTCGGCATGCACGCTGCCCACTTGTCCCCGGAAACAACTCAAAGCATTTCTAATTGAGGACCACCTCAATGGGTTTAGAGATCGGTCAACGCGTTGGCGAATACGAGATTCTCGCTCTGCTTGGCGCAGGCGGAATGGGCCAGGTCTACAGCGCCCGCAACATCATCTCGGGTCGCGTTGAGGCGATAAAGGTTCTGCTCCCGGATTTCAACGCCGAAGCCGAGGTAGCCACGCGCTTTACCGTCGAGATCCGCACTCTGGCCACCCTCGACCATCCCAATATCGCGCAACTTCGCACCGCTTTCGAATACGAGAACCAGCTGGTCATGGTCATGGAGTTCGTCGAGGGCACGACCCTCGAGAAACTCCCCGGGGCGCGCCCGATGCTGGTAAGCGACGCCATCAATTACTCGACCCAGGTGCTGGCCGCCCTGACTTACGCGCATAGCAAGGGAGTCACCCACCGCGACATCAAGCCGGCCAACATCATGATCACCTCGCATGGGCTGGTCAAGCTCATGGACTTTGGTATCGCCAAGTTCAACAATGACCAGCAGCTCACGCGTCCGGGCACCACTGTGGGCTCTCTGTACTACATGTCACCGGAGCAGGTGCGCGGAGACACCGTCGATACGCGTTCGGACATTTATTCATTCGGCGTGACGCTCTACCAGATGCTCACTGGCCGACGGCCCTTTCAGGGAGAAAGCGCCTATAGCGTGCTCACCGCCCAGTTGAATGAAGCGCCGGTGCCGCCGGCGCAGCTGAACCCCACTCTTCCAACCGGACTCAACGAGGTTGTGTTGCGGGCCATGGCTAAAGCACCGGAAGCCCGATTCCAGTCGGCAGAAGAGTTCCGTCAGGCTCTGCTCAAGGCGCAGCAGGGCGCGGAATCCACCGCGTCGATGTCGATTCCAGCGGTAGCCGCTGTACCGCCGCTCGTGCAGCCGCTGCCTGTGCCAATGCCTCCTCCGCTTCCGGCTGCGGCGCCCCAGAAGAGTCACCGCGGCCTCTGGTTAGGCCTTGGCGCGGCCGCCGCAATCGTCGCCATAATCGCGGCGGCAACTCTACTGCCCCACTTCTTTGCGACCCAGGCCGGTCAAAAATCGCCCGCATCTGTAACGGAAGCGCCCGCTCCGTCACCATCTTCTGGAGGCGGAACAGCAGGTGCAACCTCGAACCCCCCGGCCGAGAGCCCTGCTCCTGCTCCTCCTCCAAAAGAGTCAGCCACAGCAAAAGCGGAGGCAGCGCCAAGCCACCAGAACCAATCACCACAACCGCCCGCGCCGCCAGCCCGCCCGGCATATTCGCCGGATGCGGTCAAACTGGCTCCGGTCGTGGCCGATCCCACGCCGCCCGGCCCGACGAAGCAGGAGATCGCACAGGCCCGTGAGCGGATGATCCAGCTCGACTCGAAGGCCGAAGCCGCGAGATCGAGCATTGAGCAACTTCGCAGCCAGCAGCAGGCACAAGGGCTGGGCTTGCGGGGTGACATAGCAGGTTCTTTGAACCGGATGAATGCCTACATTAGCGAGGCGAACCGCCCTCTCAACGGCGGAGATGTAGACGGCGCGAACGCCAACATGGAGCGCGCCGAAAAAGAGTTGGCAACACTGGAAGCATTTCTAGGTCGATAGGAGAAGGTCTGCAATGCGCAAACTTGGTTTCACTGTTCTGTCCTTTGCCCTCATGGTCTCAACGCTGGCGGCACAATCGGCGGCGCCCGCGCCTCAAAAGCGCAAAGTCGCGGTCATGGATTTCGGCTACGCGACCGTCAAGAAGGAAGTAGCTGCCATCTTCGGCACCGACCAGGATATCGGCAAAGGCATCGCCGATGTACTGGTGATGCAGTTGGTCAACGGCGGAGACTACCGGGTGATCGAGCGCACCCAACTGGATAAGATCCTCGCAGAACAAAATCTTTCCAATAGCGATCGTGCCGACCCGGCGACTGCGGCCAAGATTGGCGGCGTGCTTGGTGTCGACGCCATCATCATCGGCGACATCACGACCTTCGGCAACGATGACAAACACGTCGGCGCAGGCGGTGGTGGCGGCACCTGGTGGGGTAAAGGCGGCTTCGGGGGTTTAGGCATGGACACGCACAAGGCCGTCGTCGAGATCACCGCTCGCGTTGTTGACGTAAATACGGCGGAGATTCTCGCTTCGACAAGCGGACACGGCGAAGCCCAGAGGAAAGGCGCTACCATGGCCGGCGGCGGTTCCTCCGGCTGGTGGAACGGCGGCGGCGGCAAAGTCGACTTCGGCAGTTCGAACTTCCAGCAGACGATTATCGGGCAGGCTTCAAAGGCTGCGGTCACCGAACTTGCGACCAATTTGGATGACAAGGCGGCAAGCCTGCCACCCCCAACCGCAAAACCTGTTGCCGCAGCCGCGCCGATCTCCGGCCTCGTGGCCGATGCGTCGAACGAAGGACATCATCATCAATGTCGGCAGTCAGGCTGGAGTCAAGGTCGGCGAGAAGCTGGCCATAGCGCGGGTCGTTCGGGTAGTGAAAGATCCGACCACCGGCAAGCCGCTGCGTTCCATCGAAGATCCAGTGGGAGAACTGACGATCACCAGCGTAGATGCGTCCTCAGCCGTAGGCACATTCAGCGGCGCTGGCACGCCGAAAGTCGGGGATAGCGTCAAGAACCCCTAGCGCTTGCCCCACCGGTAAACCACCCCGGCATTGAAGCCCAGGTTGTTCTGCGCATTGCCGCCATAAGTGGTCAGCATATAGAGGGGAGTGACACGAACCGCCAATCCGGGACTGAGATTGTAGTCGAGCGGCGCCCCCAGGCTCAGGTTAAAGACGGTTGAATTGTTATACAGGCCGAGATACGACGCCGGAAGGCCGCCTGTCCCGGTGTCGAAGTTGCCGTGGCCAAAACCCGCAAGCGCCTGAAGGCTCACCGCCCACTTCGGCTTCATGTAGACGCGGTATTGCGGGCCGAACAGGAACGAGTACTGGCTGATGCTCGGTAGGAAGATACCGTAAGGGTTGTTGCCGACATACGCGTTACCGTAATAGCCGCGGACGTCCGCCGTAATGCCGAGCTTCGGACGGATGTAGTCGGTAATGCCGATGTTCCAGTCGGCTTCGTTGATGCGCTGCTTCATTTCGCCTGGATGAAAGCGCAGGTAGCCTCCGCCAAAGTAGGCTTCGTACTTATGCCCATAGGTCTCGCGAATGACCTGCTGAATACGAGCCTGGCGTCGGGCATTGATCCGGTCCTGGGCCTCGCGCAGGATCCGGGCGCGTTCCGCGGGCGTCTGGACCGGAGCGACCGGAGCCGATTGCGCTGGAGTGGCCGGAGCTGCCTGCGCTGGAGTGGCCGGAGCTGCCTGCGCTGGCGCAGTCGTCGAACCCGATTGCGCCTGTGCGTAGGCCAACGGGGCGAGCGGCAGACATTGAGAAATCAGAAAAAGGGAGAAAAACAGGACACTTGCCTGGCATACCGGCCGCTTGCCGCGGCCCATCAACTTGAAAGCTTCCACTACTCGATTACCTCGCACACCAAGAACTGAAGGCCCCGATTTTTCCCGCGACCAACTAGTATTAAAACACTTGGGCCGCCGCAGCGTCCGCTTTTGGCGTTATTTCGCGGTCGATGCGGCGAAACTCGGGCTGAAATACCTCGTCTATGATGGGGAACAACTTCAACACATGACCAGATGAACCGGTTCCGGAAGGGCGAGGGCAAACGCAAATGAAGAGATTCCTGTTGGGGCTAATACTCGGAGTAATACTGGTGCCCGCGGCCGCGATGCTGTACTTCCATCTTGGCCATCCTCCGGTGGCCGTGGCGGATAAGCCCTTCCCCCTAGAAGGGCAGATTGCGGGTTCTACTCTTCACGCCAGGATTGATGCGGAAGCCCCCAAAACTCCCCCGATCGAACCGAGCGCCGTCAACCTCCAGGCGGGCGCAGTAATCTATCGACAGCAGTGCGCCGCCTGTCATGGGTTGTATCCCACGCCTTCGTCCTTTGCCGACGACATGTACCCACAGGCCCCGCAGTTATGGAAACCGGAGGGCAACGGAGTCGTCGGCGTCAGTGACGACCCTCCCGGCGAAACCTTCTGGAAAATCGACAACGGAATCCGCTTAAGCGGCATGCCATCCTTCCGCAAGGTCCTCATTGCCACCCAGGAATGGCAAGTTGCCCTTCTCTTGGCAAACGCCGACAAGCCGCTTCCACCGGCAGTGATCTCGCTGCTGCAACAGCCGCTCTATGCTGAGCCGGTCATCCCCACGAACGCGCCGACCGCGGCTCCACCGCCTGCGCCGGCGCCGACGGGCGCGAGCACAAAATAACTTGGGGGCGCGAAATGACTTCGCGCCCCCAAGTTCATCCTTACTTGAAGTTGTAAGTGACCCCAGCGGTGAACTGGAAGGAGTTCCGCTTGACCGGCGGAAGCGCCGTCGCCGGGTTGTTCAGGTACGAATCCAGTGTGCCCAGGGTGAGGCTTAAGTTCTTGTATGCGGGAATCGAAAACGTGTTGAGTTCGTTCACCGAATAAGCGTGCAGATTGTTCCACGCGGGTATATAGGCGACCTGCTGATTGAAGAGCATTCCCTTCGGCAGATGGAGCAGATAGTTCGCCGAGAACGTCGACCCAATCAGGTCTTGGTTCTCGCCCGGAAGAGGATCAATAAAGTTCTGCCGTTCGTATTGGATCAATGCCTTCAGATCGAGCGTCTGCTTCGACTGCTTGATGATCGTGTAACCAATACCGCCACCGTAAATCTGTTGCAGTTGAAGGCTCTGCGAGAAGTTGTGATCGAGAGCCATTGCACCCAGGTAGTAGAGCCGGTCGGTAAAGTACTCGTCGCGTTCAAAGTCGTAGTGATAGATCGAAGTCTTCACCGTGGTTTCTGGGACGAACGTCGCCGGAGTTGGCGGCGGTCCGGCAGATGCGGGTTGTATATACGACGGATCGGTGATCTTCCCGTAGGACGCGCTGAAATCGGTCGTGGTCCGGTTCTTCGGCTCAAGCCAGGTCACGTCGGGAATGACGCGTGCCAGAGTCACCGCCCCGTTAAAGGTGTATGTATTTTGGGTCGCCTGGACGATGGTGGCGCCACCGGTCGCATTGCCATGCCATGCATGGAAGAAGCCCGGCTCCGTCTTGATTTTGCTTTGGAAGGTCGGGTCGTCGATCATAAAGTGAATATTCTTGACCGGGATCGGAGCCGGCGCCGCGCCCGATTCCGGATGCACTTGAACACTCTGGTCCGCGATCGTGACCGTGCCCTGCGGAACTCCTTCTGGATTCTTGCGGTTGGGCTTGACCCCATTTTCAATCACGGCAAACTTCTGCGCCGTGCGAATCTCCTTGATCTTGTCCCAATCGACGGTCACGTCTCCCGCCATATCGCTATGGAAAGTGACCTTGCCGTCGGCCGAGGTCACCAGCTTGCCAGTCAGTTGATCGCCATTAGTGAAGACCAGAACGTCGGGACTTGCAGGGGCATCTGCGGCCAATCCGCGCAAAGTAGCCAACGGTAAAAGTAGAAACAGAACAGCGGCTGGCAGCAGGCACCGGCCGATCAAGCTCAGATAGGAATTTGGTGTGATCATCGGACCGGTCGTTACTCCTCAGAAATTTGGTGAAAGTGATGAAACAGAATGAGTTGCAGTTGAAGCGGACAGACCTACCTTAGGATCATACCGCGAAGACAGGCTTTTACCTGCTCTCCTGTTCGTTGCACGCTGGCCTCTCAATGTTGTCCGACGAATCCCTGAGCCCAGAACTCTCCCTCGGAGCGGTTCGACCGATGCCTGCGTCACTGTGCGCATGGCGGGATTTACAATTCTCTTTAGTGTGAAACAGAAGATTCTTGCCGATTCTGCGTGTACGAGCGAACTCGACCGCCGGCGAATCGGCAGCCGGCTGAATTGCAATACACCGAATTCCACATCACAGACGACAAAGGCTGAAGGATGTCCATGAAAATGCAGATTGATGCCGCCAACCCGGCGGATTTGACCGCCGAGATCGCGGAATGGCTGGAAGCTTTTGACGAAGTCGTCGTCGCCGAAGGCCCCGAGCAGGGCGCCGAGCTTCTCGCCGCGCTCCGTCATCGCGCCCGCAGCGCCGGCATCTCCACCCGCGGCGAGCTCACGACACCGTACCTGAACACTATTCCGAAGCACGAAGAACATCCCTACCCCGGCGACCTCCACCTCGAGCGGCGCATCAGGAGCCTCATCCGCTGGAACGCCATGGCTATGGTGCACAGCCAGAACAAGGACGACGCCGGCATCGGCGGCCACATCTCGACCTATTCCTCGCTGGCCACCCTGCTTGAGGTCGGTTTCAACCATTTCTTCCACGCGACGTATCCAGGTGAGCAGGGCGGCGACCAGCCCGGGGATTTCATCTACTTCCAGGGCCACGCCTCTCCCGGCGTCTATGCCCGCTCCTTCCTTGAAGGCCGCTTCGACGAAACCCGCCTGGAGCATTTCCGCCACGAACTTCGCGACACCCCAGGATTGTCGTCCTATCCCCACCCTTGGCTTATGCCGGATTACTGGCGCTTCCCAACCGTCTCGATGGGCATCGGCCCACTCAACGCCATCTATCAGGCTCGCTTCATGCGCTACCTCGAAAACCGGAACTTGATCGAGAAGACCCCGCGCAAAATATGGGCATTCGTCGGCGACGGCGAAACGGACGAAGTCGACACCCTCGGAGCGCTCGGAGTCGCCTCCCGCGAAAAGCTCGATAACCTGATCTTCGTCGTCAACTGCAACCTGCAGCGCCTCGATGGCCCGGTCCGCGGCAACAAACGCATCATCGACGAACTCGAAGAGGTCTTCCTCGGCTTCGGCTGGAACGTCATCAAGGTCATCTGGGGCGGAGGCTGGGACAAGCTCTTCGAGCGCGACCACAAGGGCCTGCTTCTCAAGCGCATGGAAGAGTGCGTTGACGGCGACTATCAGGCCTTCAAGGCCAAAGGCGGCGCTTATATTCGCAGCGAGTTCTTCGGCAAATATCCCGAGCTGCTCGATATGGTCAGTGACATGACCGACGACGAAATCTTCCACATGATGCGCGGCGGCCACGACCCAGTGAAGGTCTATAACGCCTATAAGCAGGCGGTCGAGCACACCGGACGGCCAACCGTCATCCTCGCCAAGACCGTAAAAGGCTACGGCCTCGCCAGTACCCAGGCCCGAAACGCTTCTCATCAGGAAAAGAAGCTGAGCGACGACGCCCTCGAAGCCTTCGTCAACCGCTTCGATATTCCCATTCCCTTCGAAGACGCCAAGACGGGCAAGTTCTATCGGCCCTCTCCCGACAGCCCCGAAATCGTCTACCTTCAAGAACACCGGCGGAAATTGGGCGGCTACATCCCGACCCGCGACGCCAAGCCGCAATCCAGTTTCAAGGCCCCGGAGCTTGATTTCTTCTCCGAATGGACAGCCGGCTCGAAAGGCCGCGCAGTCTCGACGACTATGGGCTTCGTCAGCATGCTGCGCCATCTCATGAAAGACAACGAGATCGGCAAGCTGATCGTTCCCATCGTCCCCGACGAAGGCCGTACCTTCGGCCTCGAATCCGCGATTCGCCAGGTCGGCATCTACGCCCCCGAAGGACAAAAGTACAAGCCCCACGACGTAGACATGCTGCTTTTCTATCGCGAAGAGAAAGACGGCCAGATCCTCGAAGAGGGCATAACCGAAGCCGGCTCCATGGCCTCCTTCACCGCCGCAGGCACCGCGTATTCCAACTACCGCGTGCCCATGATTCCCTTCTACATGTACTACTCGATGTTCGGCTTCCAGCGTGTCGCCGACATGATCTGGGCCTTTGCCGACTCGCGCGGCCGCGGCTTCCTGATGGGCGGCACCGCCGGCCGCACCACCATGCTCGGCGAAGGCTTACAGCATCAGGACGGCCACAGCCACATCCTCTCAAGCACCGTGCCCAGCTGCCTCAGCTACGACCCGGCTTATGTCTATGAGCTGGCGGTCATCCTGCAGGACGGCATCCGCCGCATGTACCAGGAGGGCGAAAGCGTCTTCTACTACATCACCATGTACAACGAAGACTACGCGATGCCACCGATGCCCGAGAATGAAGCGGGGGCGACCCGCGAAGGAATTCTGCGCGGAATCTATAAGTTCAAGCCTGCGAAAAAAGGCAAAGCCGGAGCGCAGCTCTTCGGTAGCGGGCCGATCCTCAACGAGACACTCCGCGCCCAGGAAATCCTTGCCGAGAAATACGGCCTTCAAGCCGACGTCTGGAGTGTAACCAGCTACAACGAACTTCGCCGCGACGCCCTCTCCATCGAACGCTGGAATCGCCTGCATCCAGCCGAACCGGAGAAGGTCCCATACATCGTGACCGCTCTCCGGGGCAGCAAAGGCCCGATCATCGCCTCCAGCGACTACATGAAGTCGCTCCCCGATCAGCTCGCGCCCTGGCTTTCGAATCGCCTGGTAACGCTTGGAACCGACGGCTTCGGACGCAGCGACAATCGCGAACATCTACGCCGTCACTTCGAGATCAACGCCGAATCGATCGTCGCCGCAACCCTCTCAAAGCTTGCTCGCGACGGCAAGTTTGACACCGCCAAAGCGCAGCACGCCTTCGCCGAATTAGGAGTTGATACCGAAAAGCGCGACCCGGCGACTGCGTAATGGTCTGAAGGGGCGCGGCTTCAGCCGTGCCGGAATTTGCCGCTTCATCACCGCGGCTTCAGCCGCTGAGGGAACGCGCCTGTGAGCACCGAGTTGACTCCGCATAGCGGCGAGCAAGGATGACTTCGAAGCACGCGTCGATACTTCTGATCTTCGCAATCATGTTTGCGGTCGACCGCGAAGGATCTCCGCAAGCGAAGGAAGACCCGGCGGCTGCAAAGGCCACCCCAACCGCCGAACGCCCGGACTACGTCGGCGATGCGGCCTGCGTAACTTGTCATCGCGATCAAAGTCTCTCCTACACCCACACGGCCCACCATCTAACTTCCCAACCCGCCAATGACAAAACGGTGCTCGGCAACCTTCACCCGCCAGGGAATGTCCTGACCATCTCCGACCCCAAGAAGAACCCCGCGCAGCCAGCGCTCTTCTTCAAGACGGAAATGAAGGGGGACACGATCGTGCAGAGCGCGGTGACAGGCTGGGACGATCAATTGCTCACCCGCACTGAGCTGCTCGACCTCGTGACCGGCTCCGGAGTGCGAGGGCAAACCTATCTCTATTGGCAGGGCGATCGGCTCTTTGAACTCCCGGTCAGCTACTGGACCGATGGCCACCGCTGGGTCAACAGCCCCGGCTACATCGACGGCACCGCCGACTTCTCCCGCCCGATCAATCCCGGCTGTCTCGAATGTCACGCGACGTACATCCGCCCACTCTCCACCGACACGCTGACGAACAGCTACGACAAGCAGACACTGGTCACCGGAATCTCCTGCGAAACTTGCCATGGCCCCGGCGCCGAGCATGTCGCCAGATACTCTGGTGGCGCGGCGCATCCAACCGACACCGCGATCCTCAACCCCGCGAAGTTCTCCCGCGACCGCCAGGTCGACGCCTGCGCCTACTGCCACAACGGAATTCAGCGCCAGACGCTCACACCCGCGTTTTCGTTTGTGCCCGGCAAGCCGCTTACAGACTTCTTCAAGCCTTTGCAGACGGAGGCAGCCGACCATCCTGACGTCCACGGCAACCAGGTCGGCCTTCTCGAGCGCAGCCGCTGCTACCAGTCTTCGCCGGAGATGTCATGTTCAACCTGCCACGACACCCACGCACCCGAAAAAACCTCGGCCTCGTATTCCACCGCGTGTCTGAAGTGCCATCAATGGACCAGTTGCGGCGATTCGAAGCGGCTCGGGCATGCGATAGTCAAGAACTGCATAGACTGTCACATGCCTGTCGAGGCGACCAACGTCATCGTCTCGGAAACCGCGGGCGCAGTCGTCCGCGCCAAAATGCGCAACCACTGGATCAAAGTCTATCCAGCATCTCAAAAGCCCGAAGTACAAACACGCTGATCCCGGCGTATATTGCTCTTGTACCCTCCTCCAGATGCGCTGGCGGCGCATTTCTTGAGCATCTGGACCATTCAATCTGACTGACTGGAATCGCGAGGTGGCCAAGACAATGCGAATGGTCTCTTTGACGAGATATCTTTGCTCGGCGCAGGTGGCGCTTGTTGTAGCCGCGATAGTCTTCACTCCTGTAGCGCATGCCCAGTCCAACAACTCCAAATCGCAACAGATCTATCTTCCCGACCCAACTCCTCGTCCAATCGATCCACATTTGCTTCTGGGCGACAACCCCCAGGCGGGAACCACCACTCAGGAAGCATTGGAGCACCGCAACCAGAAACGGCGCGAATTGACGGTATGGGCCGCCGACCAGTTGGTCACTCTCTCCGAGCACTTGCAGGCCGACGTCACCCAGCCCAAGACCAGCCTCAACACAGCAGACGCCGCTGCCAACGCTGAAAAAATTGAACAACTGGCCAAGAACCTGACGGCCGCGTTGAAAGCGCAGTAACCGGATTCGGACTGAGCCTCCTATGGTTTCCCGCCCCAGCGTCGCCTCCCCCTCCAGAGCATGCAGCTCCCGTCGGTTCTTTTCGCTGGCGACGACGAGCCTCTTCTTCGCGGCCGCGAGTGGGCTCACGCTCGCGCAACAGTCCCCACCAAGCCAGTCCACTACCACACCTCCCCCGGCAGCGGCATCAACCCAGGCCAATGCGAAGAAGGCGCTTGAAACAGCAGCGGCCCCATCGATTCCGGTAGTCACCGATCCCCACCAGGCGCAGATCATCGCCGACACGCAAAAGCTGCTGAAGTTAAGCCAGGAACTCAAAGCCGAAGTCGCCAAGAGCAACAAAGACACGCTGTCGCTGACGGTCATCAAGAAGGCCGAAGAGGTCGAGAAGTTGGCAAAGACCCTCAAGGACGAGCTAAGTAAGACCCACTAAGTCGGGGCTCGGGCTCAGGGCTGCGTCTTCGGGTGGTTTCCACCAATCTCCTGAGTTAGCGGTCTGCTGTTCTCTTTATTCATCGCGCTGGCGATCGCGAACTCCTGCTTCGCCTCGTCTTTCATGCCCATCGACTGGTACAGCTTGCCTAACCGCCAGTGCGGTGACACATCTTTGGGATCGAGCACAATCGCCTGGAGCAGTTCGTTCGCCGCATCCTCTTTGCGTCCGGCCTCGGCATAGACGACTCCCAGGTCGCGATGGACCATCGCCATCGTCGTGGCGGACGCATCCTTGGCGACCGTCTCCAGTTCCGGTTGGGCCTGACCATATTCGTTCAGTTCAACCAGCGAGTCGCCCAGATAGGCGCGCGACCGCTGATCGGCGGGGTCATTGTCCAGCTCGGCTTGAAACTCCCTGGCCGCCTCGTCAAAATGCTGCTCCTTCCAGAGCAGATAGCCAAGCCCGAAGTGTGCGTTCGGTTCTTTCGGATTGGCCTTGGTTGCAGCCCTGAACTGCTCGATCGCGCCGGCATCGTCGCCCTTTTCATCGAGTGCTTCGCCCGCCAGCATATCCGCTTCAGCTGAGTCCGCATTCAGCGCGAGAATCTCCTTGTATACCGCCATCACGCAGTCGTATTGCTTGCTCCACAGGCAACTATGGGCAAGCGTTAAGAGCATCGGCAAGCTCTGAGGATCGTCCTTCGCCGCTCGCTGCAGATAAGGGATGGCAACAAAATAGTCGCCCATGCCATAGTGCGCCATCCCCAGCAGGATGGTGAGTCGCTGGGCCGCCGGACTGTCGGCGGGCTGTCTCCGGATCTCCGCAGAAAACACCTTGATCGCATCGGGAAATTGTTCGGCCTTGAAGTAAGCCAGGCCAAGATTTATCTCCAGGCCCTGCATCGCAGGCGCCAGCTTCAGCGCCTTACGGTAGTTTTCAATGGCCGCAGCGTAATTTTCCTGCCGCGCCTCCAGCAATCCAAGGTGGGCATAGGGTTCAGCGTTTTGGGGGTTGGCCTCGGCGATGCTCTTCCATGCCTGCTCGGCTTCAGCATTGCGGCCCTGTTGCTCAAGCGCAAGGGCCTGGGCGCGAGGATCGCCTTGTGCAAATGTTAAAGAAGTCGTCAGCGAAAGAAGCAACAATACAACGACCCGCCGCCATGCTCCGCAAAACACGTCGTAATTCCTCACAAGAAAACTGAAGTCAGGCTAAGCGCTTGAGTCGCTGCTGGCAAATTGCAGGGTAAAGCAAAACAAGGGGCGCGGCGGAAGCCATCCGCCGCGCCCTTGATATATTGCGAGATAGGTTAGAAGTTCAGCTCGCCTCCCAACTCCAATACCCGCGGGTCATAAGTGTTGGTGACCTGCCCGAAGTTGCCGCTTCCTAACTGGTTGCCGACATTCTGAAACTCCGTGTGGTTGAACGTATTGAACGACTCTATACGGAGTTTAAAGCTGGCGGCTTCCTTGATCTGGAACGTCTTGTAGAAGGAAGTGGTGAAGTTAGTCTGGCCCGGTTGGAGAACCGCATCCTTGCGGGTATTGCCGAAGCCCTGGTTGAGGCCGCCGGCCCACACCGGTACTGGGGCGGAGAAAGCGGCTGGGTTAAACCACTCTTTCTGCTTCTTTGGATACGATATCTTGCCAGTCACATCGGGACGGTTGGTGTAACCCCCAATCAGTCCGACGGGGTCGTAATTGATATTCAGGCTTGGGCCCTGGTTCTGAATGAGATCGCCGGCCTCGAAGATCGCGGTCCCGGAAATCTGCCATCCGTTCGCAACCTCCCGGACTAATCTATTGTCTCCAGGATATTTCGGGAAAGCGTAGATGTAATTAATGCTGAGGATGTTGCGCCGATCGAGCGCCCCGGAACCCTTGTCGTATTTCAGGTTGTAAGGGTTGCTGACGGTGGCGAGATCGTAGGTGGTGATGTCGATCTCGTGTGACCAGGTGTAGTCGATCTCGCCGCTCAGGCCATGCTTGTTCTGCGCCCGCAGACCGGTTTGAAACCCGTTATAGCTGCCGTTGGTGGTGTTCTCTTGATTGTTGATGTTGGCAAAGCCGGGATAGTTGCGGAGCGAGTTTGGCGCGGTGATTGGTGTGCCGCATGCCGGGCAAGCGGCGCTCTTCGTGTTGGTACCCGAGTTATTGCTCGAGTCGCCTAAGTTGGCCCGAGTATAGTTAGCCAGAGCCGGGTCGGGGTTGATCAGGAGCGGCGTAGCAAGCGACGCGGTGTTGATCTGGCGTTCGATGTTCTGATGCCAGGCGAGATTGCCTACATACTGCACCACCCATATCAGCGAGGGCTGAATCTCACGTTGCACGCCCAGGCTATACTGCACTACGCCAGGCGCGGGATAGTAAGGGTTGAGACTAGTGAGTCCCTGAGGTAACAACGGGTTTGCTGCAGTCGTGCCCGTCGTCCATGTGGTCTGCGGGCTGCTAAAGGTTACGTTCGTAGCTTGTGGGTCATTAAAGAATGGCTCGTTGGTGGCGGCGTTGTAGATATCGTTCCCCTGCAGCCTCTCGTAGAAGGACCCGAGGCCGCCGCGAAGCACTGTCTTTCCGTCTCCGAAGAGATCGTCCGAGAAGCCTACTCGGGGCTGCCAGGTGTTGTAGTAGTTGGTGACCAGCCCTTTGGGGTAGCCATTCTGCCCGGCAATATAGATTCCGTTCAGGTAAAACGGCACCGGCGAACCGGCAACCGAAACTAATCCGGGACTGTTTGCCGCAATTTGGCCACTCGTATAATTAAAGGTCGCCGCCTGACTAGGTACAAAGAGGGTGGGATTGAAGTTCGCAATCTGGTTGTTGCGTTCCCACGCGTGAGGCAGAGCATCATAGCGAATGCCCAGCTGCAGGCTCAATCGAGGAGTGACCTTCCAGTTATCCATGGCGTAAACAGAGGTCGTATTGTTTACGTAGTGGCGTACAGGAAGCGCCTGCGCCTGATCATACTGCGAAGAGAGTCCAAGGACCATGTCCATGAACGAGTCGCCGGTGAGTGTGCCCCACTTGAAGTTTCCACCGGGGTCCCCAAAGAGCTGCTGGTTCTTCGTGTACCGGTTATAGCCGAAGCCGAACTTCATGCTGTGTTTGCCTTGCGTATAGGAGACGCTGAAGATGGGTGAGTAGTCTTGTGCGGCATTCTTCCACGGCGCGGAGCCGGGGTTTTCCTGGGTCCCATACGGGGCACTCCATTGCATACCCGGCAGGTTCTTGGAACCGTTAGTGAAGAAGGGGCTAACGCTCCAGCCCGCGGGATTCTCCGAGTTCGCGCTGTTGGTGATGTTAATAATGTTGCCGTCGTAGTTGAAGGTCGCCTCTGCGAGCAGGTTGGGCTGGAGAGTCGCCGTCAACTTGACGACCGCGCCGTACGACGGGTTGTTAAGGACGCTGGTGATTGTCGGATAGCTGTTCCCCGACCAGCCCAGCATCGGCGCCGCATAAGCCTGGGAGACGGCATCGTGCAGATAGTGCCCGAGGAGTTGGTACTTGTCGTTGATCTTGTGGTCCACGCGGAGCACATAGTCGGTCACATAAATCGGCTGGTTTGCAGAGGATATGTTTTGGCCGTTGGCCAGATTTGGCTTGGGAACGACTCCGGTATTGAGGTAAAGTATCGCGTTGGGGTCAAAAAGAGCGGAAGGAATCACGTTGCCGGGAAACGGGTCGCCGGGCGTGAGACCCAGACTCGCGAGCTTGACATTGTAGGGATTTGTTGGGTCACTGCTCACCGTCGGCACCTTGATCGTCGTCGTCGGCGCGAATGCAGGCGCGACGTAGGTCAGATTCGTCCCGGCAACTGGATAATCAGCCGCTGCCAGCGTTTGCACAGAGTTCGGCGAGCTGCCTTGAATTAACCTGCGCTCCTCTATATTGAAGAAAAAGAAGGTCCGCTGTTTGTCAACGTTATAGTGGCCTGGGATGAAAACTGGGCCGCCGATATTGCCACCGAAGATGTTGTAGTTCAGCTTGGTGCGAGGCTGGACCGGAACGGCCTGCTTGTTGAAGTAGTTGTTGGCGTCGTAGGCGGTATTGCGGTTGAACTCCCACAATCCACCGTGGAAGTTTTGGGTTCCGCTCTTGATGCCGAGGGTGATGGTCGCGCCCGAGGAGATGCCGTAGTCCGGCGGGTAGTTGCTGGCCAGCGTCTCGAACTGGGCGATGGCGTCCTGTGAGGGCATGATGTTCATGCCGCCGGCGCCGCCGCGGTCGTCCGCCTCGCCGCCGTCGATCAGCCAGATGTTGTGGCTCTGGCGAAGACCGTTGACGCTGATGGTAAAGTTCGATGCAACCGAGGTCGGCGTATTGTTGGAGGGCAAAGCCGAACTGACACCCAGGCCGAGCGCGGCGAGAGCCGCAAAGTTCCGGTTCTCGGTGGCCAGATCGGCGATCTGGTCGGAATTAATCAAGGTGCTTACCACGTTCGAGTCGGCTTGCACCTGGATCGCATTCGCCGCTACGGTGATCGTTTGACTCACCGAGCCGACAGTCAACTGGGCGTCGGCACTTAGCGTCTGCGAAACGTTCAGCTGAAGCCCCTGTTGGAGATAGGTCTCAAAGCCTGTCGCTGTGATCTTCAGATCATAGGTACCGATGTTCAGCCCTGGAAAGCTGAAGAGACCGGAATCATTGCTCACCGTCTCTTTACTCTGGCCGGTGGCCTCTTGGGTGATACTTACCTTCGCGCCAGAGACGACAGCGCCCTGTTTATCGGTCACCGTTCCAACGATTTCCGAGTTTTGTTGCGCGTGGGCCGCGACCGTCGCTATCACCAGCAATAGCGGCAGCAATAACCACCTGCAATTGAGACGGTTTCTCAATATCATTGCGTTCTTACCTCCCTTTAGGTCTTGCAACGGCACAGATAGTTTCGAGTCTTTAGGCGCGATTTATTCGTACAACAACGGAGAACACACAAGTGCGTGACCCGTTCGTGAAAATCCTGGCGCGCCTACAACCAGCTTTTCACCCTTAGTAAAGCAATTTACTGGCTACGGTCACGAATACTAACCAGACTCCACAATGGGTGTCAATCTATTTTTTTGGGGAAAATGTACTTAGGTTGGACTAAGTTGCAATCCGGGAACCAAGTTAACGCTAATGCTTAATGACACTCTGAGAGACTACTTCCGCCTGGGAGTGCGTAATTGCCGAATGTAACCGATGTCAACGGGGAATGTAACCGGTGTCAGCAGGGAACAAGTAACGAACGAGCATCGCGCAAAGTCCCGGGCCGATCCGGGAGTTTCGAACCATGCCTGTCGCCGGATTCGCTACTCTGTTCTTTGCTGTCCGTTTTCAGGTTAGGCGTGTACTCGGCTGCGGCCGAACCGGCGGTATTGAATCATGAATGGCCCGCAACAGCGCTTTTTCCTGGCGGCATTGGTCGCCGCCACTTCGCTCTTCGCGCATATCGCGGCGGGGCAGGAGGTGCCGTCGATGACGCCGGGCCCGGTACAGCCGTTGACATCGCTACAGCCGCTCCTGGATTTCCGTGACACCAACATCCGGTTCAATTTGCTGAGCCTGATGAGTGTCCTTCGCGACCGCAACCATGAAGACTGGGTGCTCGCCGCCTATCCCGACCCCAACACTGGCCGCCCGCTGATCGGCGCGGGGTTCAGCCTCGACGTCGCCGCAACCGACCACCCGCAATATGACCCGCTCAACCCCAACCAATTCCTGGAGCCCTCGTCAGCCCAGCTGTGGCAGGCGGCGGGGCTCAACGCGGAACTGTTGCAACAGATCATCGAAGAGTTCGACCGCAACATGGAGGCATGGGGAACCAAGGGCTATCGCCGCAGGATCAGAGCCCGCACCCTGCGCCCGCAACTGACCGAGGAAGAGACTATCCGGCTGCTCCGCATCTCCGCCATACAAGCGGTCATCAACGCCAAGGCCTATTGCCGCGACTTTGACCGGCTAAGCGGGCAGGCGCAGATGGCCCTCAGCCAGCTGGTCTTTCAAATGGGCGTCAATCTGGAGGATTTCGTCGAGTTCCTCAGCGAACTCAACGGCGATACCTGGCACCACGACCTCTCCCTGCCGGATGGCGGTATCGTGACCGACGCCGACCACTGGAGATATGTGCAAAGCACGCTCGTTGACAGCCGATGGGCGAGGCGTTATACCGTTCGCGCCGCCGCCGTGATCGCCATGTTCGATCCCAACTACACGACCAACCCGCGGGCCGCCGAAGCGCGCGTGATGGCGGTCCTTCGCCCTCCGAAGCAGCACCGTTACATCCACTCATCGGCGCATCGCTCGGCCAAAGCAGGCGAACACACCGCCGCCCATTCCGCTCGCTGATCCGGCACCGTCAGTAGCTACCGGGCTTTCGAAGCCTCGGCCTCAAGCGCAGCCCACTCCTGCTCGCTTAGATGCACTCCCACCGCCGCGGTATTTTCTTCGAGATGCTTCACCGACGACGTCCCCGGAATCGGCAGCATCACCGGAGAATGATGGAGCAGCCAGGCCAGCGCCAACTGCGAAACCGTCGCGCCGTGCTGCTTCGCCGCCGTGTCCAACTGCCCGCCGGGGTTGGCCAGTTTGCCGGCCGCAACCGGAAACCACGGAATGAAGCCCACTTTGTGCTTCGTACAGTACTCAAGCGTATCGTTATGCTTGCGGTCGCCAATATTGAACTGGTTCTGCACGCTAACAATATCTAGGGTCTTGCGCGCCCGTTCGATCTCCTTTGGCTTCACCTCCGACAAGCCAACATGCCGAATCTTGCCCTGCTTCTGAAGCTCTGTGATCGCCCCAAGCGACTCCTCGACCGGCACCTTGGGATCGATCCGATGCAGCTGCCATAAATCGATGCGCTCCACCTTGAGGCGGCGCAGGGACATCTCGACGCATTGGACCAAGTATTCCGGACGTCCAACTGGCTGCCACTTATTCGGCCCCTGCCGGGTCAGACCACCCTTGGTGGCAATCACAAGACCCTTGGGATAAGGATGCAGCGCCTCGGCGATCAAACGCTCGCTGACTTCAGGGCCGTAGGCGTCAGCTGTGTCAATAAAATTGATCCCCAGATCAACGGCACGACGCAGAACGCGAATCGACTCATCATGATCCTTCGGCTCGCCCCAGATGCCTTCGCCGGTCACGCGCATGGCGCCAAATCCCAGGCGATTAACGGTGAGGTCGCCTCCAAGAGTGAGTGTGCCGCTCCGCGAGGCAGTGTTTTCAAGAGCGCCGGTGTTTTCAAGAGTGTTTATTGCGGGGGAAGCCATTCCGGATTGGATGCGGAACGCTACGCTGCGGCTGCGTTAAATCAGCGTGACATGGCTGGAAACACACCCGGGTCTCGACGCAATCAGGCGTGCACCGAAACGCCGGTAAACGAAAGCACCGCCAGCCCACGCACCGGCTGCCCAAAAAAAGTCGCCGGCTCAAAGACGCTGAAGAGCAGCAGATTCTCAAGCGCCGAACGCGTGCTGGCATCATTCGGACCGGAAACGATGTGGTAGTCGTAGACCTTCCCTACGCCATCGATATAAGCCTCGACGATCACAGGATTGTCCCGGCCGCCGATCGGAACAGCCTCCGGTTCGACCGCAGAGTAAAGAAAGTGCGGATTCGACGCCATGCCCAGCGGAACATCCCGCGCGGCCAGCGGTTCAGGCCGGGCAAACATCCCAATGAGTAGCGCTACCGAGCCCACCAACAGCACGGTACTGGCAAAGCCCGCAGAAGCCTGCAATAGCAGCGGCGCAATCGTATTCTCCCAACGCACTTTCAACTCATGCCAAAGGTTGCGAGGCGTCCGGGTGCGCTCGTTGGATATGGCGACACGCAGCCGCAAGGCAAGGTCGGGGGGCGCTTTCACCGGCCCCAGCGAAGCCAGCACCGCCTGAGTCGACCGCAGGCCACCGAACTCCTCCGCACATTCGCCGCAGTCGCGAAGATGCGAGGCGATCCGCTGCATGGCGACGCCCGTGACCGCCCCATCGAGATAGCTGGAGAACTGCGCCCGGATTCTCGTGCAGGAAACATCGCCGCCGTTCATCGCGCCTCCTCAATTGCAAGACCGTCAAAGCCGCTCAGGCCATTCTCGATCGGGGAAATTGCCCGGACCGGGGATCTCGACGACGCCACGACAAAAGG
>CAWDRO010000009.1:0-60447 GCA_963804735.1 uncultured Acidobacteriaceae bacterium | reverse complement strand
ACGTCGGTCAGATTCTCGAGACGCACCTCGGCTGGGCCGCCCACAACCTCGGCGTCAAGATTGCCGAGATCGTGGAAAAGAACCAGGAGGCCAACGAGATTCGCAAAGCGATCAAGGAAGGCTTCGCCGGTACGGCAACATTGAAGCTGCTGCTTGACCTCGACGACGACATGCTCATTCGCGTTACCAAGGGCATGAAGCGCGGCATCTGGTTCGGCACTGCGGTGTTTGACGGAGCCCGCGAAGAAGAGATCAAGGCCCTGTTGGCCTCGGCTGGTCTGCCGAGCTCCGGCAAGTCGATGCTCTTCGACGGCATGACCGGCGAGCAGTTCGAACAGCCGGTCACGGTGGGCTACATCTATATGTTGAAGCTCTCGCACCTGGTCAACGACAAGATCCACGCTCGCTCGATCGGACCGTACTCGCTTATCACCCAGCAGCCGCTGGGCGGCAAGGCGCAGTTCGGTGGCCAGCGCTTCGGCGAGATGGAAGTCTGGGCGCTCGAAGCCTACGGCGCGGCGTACATCCTGCAGGAGCTGCTCACCGCCAAGTCCGACGACGTCTATGGCCGCACAAAGATTTACGAGGCCATCGTCAAGGGCGAGGCAGCGATCGAACCGGGTGTGCCTGAGTCCTTCAACGTGCTTATCCGCGAACTGCAGTCACTCTGCCTCGACGTGGAGCTGATCAAGCAGATCGACGGAAAGAAGATACTCGTCCCGGTGCCAACCGCAGTCGCGGCAGCCGATTAAGGCAGCCGGCTAAGAGCACCCGATGGCGGCGTGGGGCTTCTGGCCCCACGCTTCCACCGCAGATGAAGACCGAGCCCTTGAGGCCCGGCCAGTAAAGAACAGAAGTAACCGCAGCTAAGAGCTAATAGCACAAGCTAAAAGCTAGCCGCCAGGAGGGTCACCTTGTACCGTTCCAGCCCATTTGAACTCACCAGCCCGATCACTGATTTCGACGCTATCAAGATCAGCCTTGCTTCGCCCGAAAAGATCCGCAGTTGGTCGCATGGCGAGGTCACCAAGCCCGAGACCATCAACTACCGCACCTTCAAGCCGGAGCGCGACGGACTCTTCTGCGCCCGCATCTTTGGCCCGGTCACCGACTGGGAGTGCCTCTGCGGTAAGTACAAGCGCATGAAGCATCGCGGAGTGATCTGCGACAAGTGCGGCGTCGAAGTCACCTTGTCCAAGGTCCGCCGCGAGCGCCTTGGCCACATCGAGCTCGCCTCGCCCTGCTCACACGTGTGGTTCTTCAAGGGACTGCCGTCGCGTATCGGCCACCTGCTTGATATCTCTCTGCGCGATCTCGAGAGCGTTCTCTACTTTGAGAGCTACGTCGTGATCGATGCCGGCGACGCGCCGGTCAAAGAGCGCGAGATCATCAAGGACGAAGTCCGCTTCCGTGAGCTCGACCAGCAGTATCGCCCCAGCGGTTTCAAGGGGATGATGGGCGCCGAAGCGATCAAAGAATTGCTCAAGCGCGTCAATGTTGACGAACTGTCGATCGAGCTGCGCGAGCGCATGAAGATCGAGACCTCGCTGCAGAAGCGCCTGAAGTACGCCAAGCGCCTCAAGGTCACCGAGGCATTCCGCAAGTCGACCAACAAGCCACACTGGATGATCCTCGACGTGATCCCGGTCATTCCGCCGGAGCTTCGCCCGCTCGTGCCGCTCGATGGCGGACGCTTCGCGACCTCCGATCTCAATGACCTCTATCGTCGCGTGATCAACCGCAACAACCGCCTCAAAAAGCTCATGGATCTCCATGCGCCTGAGGTGATCGTCCGCAATGAAAAGCGCATGCTGCAGGAAGCCGTCGACGCGCTCTTCGACAACGGCCGCCGCGGCCGTGTGCTGCGCGGCGCCAACAACCGTCCGCTGAAGTCGCTCTCTGACACCCTCAAGGGCAAGCAGGGCCGGTTCCGCCAGAACCTGCTCGGCAAGCGCGTCGACTACTCCGGCCGTTCGGTCATCGTGGTCGGCCCGGAGCTGAAGCTGCACCAGTGCGGACTCCCGAAGAAGATGGCGCTTGAGCTATTCAAGCCCTTCATTTATCACCGCCTTGAGCAAACCGGCCACTGCACCACCATCAAGCAGGCCAAGGAATTGGTCGAGATGCAGGACCCGATCGTTTGGGACATCCTTGAAGAAGTCATCAAGGACCACCCGGTGTTGCTCAACCGCGCCCCGACGCTTCACCGCCTCGGCATCCAGGCTTTTGAGCCGGTGCTCGTCGAGGGCAAGGCCATCAAGATCCACCCGCTCGTTTGTACCGCCTTCAACGCGGACTTCGACGGCGATCAAATGGCCGTGCACATTCCGTTGTCGCCTGAGGCCCAGGTCGAGGCCAGCGTGCTCATGCTCGCCTCGCACAACATCCTCTCGCCGGCATCCGGTCAGCCTATCACCGTTCCCACCCAGGATCTCGTCCTCGGTCTCTACTACCTGACCAAGGTCAAGAAGGGCGGCAAGGGGGAAGGCCGCGTCTTCGCCAACACCGAAGAAGTGCTGATGGCCCTCGAAGCCAAGGAAGTCGAGACCCTCACGCCGATTCGTCTGCGCTACACCGGCGAAGTCCTCGATATGACCACCGCCTACGACGACCAGGACCTAACTCACACCGAGCCGGTCCATTACGAGAAGCAGTACATTACGACGACCGTCGGTCGCGCGATCTTCAACGACGCGCTCCCCGAGGGCATGCCTTACGTCAATGGCCTGCTCAAGAAGAAGGGAATCGGCCAGCTCGTCAACTACTGCTATCTGAACCTCGGCCTTGAAGTCACGGTCAAGATGCTCGACCGCATCAAGGAACTCGGCTTCACCTACGCCACCCGCAGCGGCCTGTCGGTCGGTCTCGATGACATGGTCATTCCGGAGTCGAAGTACACCGTGGTCCGCGAAGCGGAAAAGACGGTCATCGCTATCCAGCAGCAGTATCTCGACGGCGCGATCACCAACGGCGAACGCAACAACAAGGTCATCCAGATTTGGTCTGCGGTCACCGAGCGCGTTGCCGACGAGATGTTCAACAACATGAAGAACGCCGACAAAGAGGGAGCCATGAACCCGATCTACATCATGGCCGATTCCGGCGCTCGCGGATCCAAACAGCAGATTCGTCAGCTCTCCGGCATGCGCGGCCTAATGGCCAAGCCTTCCGGCGAAATCATCGAGCAGCCCATCACGGCGAACTTCCGCGAAGGCCTCACCGTGCTGCAGTACTTCATCTCGACCCACGGCGCTCGTAAGGGCCTCGCCGACACCGCGTTGAAGACCGCTGACTCCGGCTACCTCACTCGCCGTCTCGTCGACGTGGCGCAGGACGTCATCGTCACCGAGCCCGATTGCGGAACCGTCGAAGGCATCTACGTTACCCCGATCGTCGAGTCCGGCGAGATCATCGAGCCGTTGCGCGACCGCATCGTCGGCCGCGTCTCGCTCGAGCGTCTCAAGGACTTCGAGGGTCAGGTCATCGTCGAGGTCAACCAGGAGATCACCGAAGACATCGCCTCGGCCATTCAGGCTGCCGGCATTGAAAAGGTGCGTATCCGTTCGGTGCTCACCTGCGAATCCCGCCGCGGCGTCTGCGTCCTCTGCTACGGACGTAACCTCGCCTCGGGTCGTCTCGTGGAACTCGGCGAAGCAGTCGGCGTCATCGCTGCGCAGTCGATCGGCGAGCCTGGCACTCAGCTCACCATGCGTACCTTCCACATCGGTGGTACTGCATCGCGAGTCAACGAGCAGTCGCGCCTCGACGCCAAGAACAACGGCTTCGTCCGCTTCATCAACATGGTCACCGTCCGCGCCAAGGGCGGCGATCTGGTTGCCATGAACCGGTCGGGCTCGATCGCCGTAGTCGACGATCGTGGCCGCGAAAAGGAGCGCTACCAGGTCGTCTACGGAGCCAAGCTCAAGGTCGAGGACGGCGCGCCCGTCAAGCTCGGCCAGGCCATGGCCGAGTGGGACCCGTACACCTTCGCGATCCTCACCGAGATCGGCGGAACCATCCAGTTCAAGGACCTGCAGGAAGGCATCACCCTTAACGAAGAAGTCGATGAAGTCACTGGCCTCTCCCGTCTGGTTGTTTCAGACTCGGCGGACGAGAAGCGCCAGCCGGCCATCGTCATCAAGGGTGCCAAGGGGAATAAGCGTTACCTCATGCCCTCCCGCTCGCACCTCATGATCCAGGATGGCGACGAGGTCTCGCCCGGCGATATCCTTGCCAAGATCCCGCGCGAAACCACGCGCACCAAGGACATCACCGGCGGTCTGCCCCGCGTCGTCGAGCTCTTCGAGGCCCGCAAGCCCCGCGAAACCGCGATCATCAGCGAGATCGATGGCACGGTCAAGTTCGGCGAAGTCGCCAAGGGTCAGCGCAAGATCTACGTCACCGCCGACAACGGAGAAGAGAAAGAATACTCCGTGCCGCGCGGCGTCCACATCAACGTGCAGGAAGGCGAGCGCATGCGCGCCGGCGAGCCTCTAATGGACGGTCCGCTGAATCCGCATGACATCCTCGCCGTGCTCGGTGAAAAGGAGCTTCAGGGATATCTCGTCAACGAAATCCAGGAAGTCTACCGTCTCCAGGGCGTCACCATCTCCGACAAGCACATCGAAACCATCGTTCGTCAGATGCTTCGCTGGGTCAAGATCGAAGAGGTTGGCGACACCAGCTTCCTGCTCGAGCAGCAGGTCGACAAGTTCCGCTTCCGCGAGGAAAACGATCGTGTCATCGCTGACGGAGGCCGTCCTTGCGTCGGTCGTCCGCTCCTGCTCGGCATCACCAAGGCGTCGCTCTCGACCGACAGCTTCATCTCGGCCGCCAGCTTCCAGGAGACCACCCGCGTGCTTACCGAAGCCTCCATCAACGGAGCCATCGACAATCTGCGCGGCCTCAAGGAAAACGTCATCGTCGGCCGTCTCATCCCGGCCGGAACCGGCATGGAATACTACCGCAACATCCAGCTCTCCCCCGAACTCGAAGAGGCAGCGGCCAAGGTCCAGCAAGAAGTCACCGCCGCCTTCGAAGAAGCCGAGCGCGAACTGGAGCTCATGCGTCAAGAAGGCGAAGCCGAGGAAATGGCGGCGGAGTAACCACACAACTGGGTGCCCAGGTACGCGAAGCTTACCTGGATTTCTCAAGAAGGCCGTGGAGCTCTCGCTCCACGGCCTTTTTGTTCTTATAGCTTCCTCTCAAATAATGTTGAGCCGTCCCATCAATTGGTAATAACTACGCAGAGAACGTAGTTTTTGCCTTCTATTTCATACCCGGAACCACCGCCCGCGGGTAACATGTGGAACCATTTGCTTGCAAAAAATGTAGTTGACTACTGGCCGCAATCTATGGAAGATGGCTGTAGCGACTCTATTCGCTCAATAGTGAACTAGCTAAGTAGTAGGAGTCGTGTTCCTTCACGACTCGGCTTCATATGTTTTCTTCGTAGTGCCCCCTGGTTCAAGTGATGAGAAAAATCCAGTTTCGACTGGGACAACTTCTCGGGAACAGTTCAGCCCGCAAGGGTTGGCAATGGTTTCTCATGTCAATTATTAAGAAGTTCGACACCACCGCAGCATAGTCCATGTAAATACACAGGTCATCGTGTTATACAACCGAATTACGATTTCAGTTTTTTTGAAAGGGCTGGGGGAAAATGTTAAAGCTTATCGTGTCTAGCGCGGCATTCTTGCTGTGCGTTTGCGCTTTTGCGTCGGATGTAAATGTGTCGTCACCCATCGCAGGGTCAACCGTAGCAGATCCATTCAGCGTCACAGCGGGCTGCAATGTTGCTGGCGCTGACGCCATGCAGGTGTATCTGGATTACTCGCTTGTCTACTCAAGAAATGGCGCCTCAATGAACGCCTACATCGGCGCTAGTCCGGGGAACCACCAGATCGAAGTGAAGTGTTGGGTGGGTGCAACTTCCTATTCTTCGGGAATCATTAGTTTCATCGCAGCTCAAGAAGCGGGAACCAAAGAAGTGCCGGTCGCGTCCCCTTTTGTAAATGCGACAGTAGGAACTCCGTTTAGCGTTATAGCAGGCTGCAACGTTAGCGGAGCGGACGCTATACAGATCTATCTGGATTCCTCCCTTGTTTACTCAGCGAATGCCACTTCGATAAATCACAACCTAAGCGCGAGTGCCGGGAATCATCAACTTGAAGTAAAGTGTTGGGCGGGAGGGACTCCCTACTCTTCGGGAGTGTATGGCATCACAGTGGCCCCGCAAACTGGCAAGAATCCGGTAGTCGTATCGTCACCCCTTCCGAACGCGACGGTTGGAACTACCTTTAGCGCCATAGCGAGCTGCAATGTCGCTGGCGCCGACGCCATGCAGGTATATATGGATTCCACCCTGGTATATGAAGGACAATGGGCTGTTACGTCAATGCACGCCAACTTAAACGCCAGTATCGGGAACCATCAGCTTGAAATAAAGTGTTGGAAAGGAGACACTCCGTATTCTTCAGGCGTATATCAATTTGCGGTGGGCCCGGAAGGGGGAACGAGTCAGGTGGTCGTATCTTCGCCTCTTACCGGTACGAGGGTGGCGCAGGATTTTAATGTAACTGCCAATTGCAATCTCGCCGACGCCGACGCCATGCAGGTGTATCTGGATGGGTCTCCTGTTTATACAGCAGATGTTACCGCAATCAACTATCTCGCAAGCGCGTCGCCGGAAGCAAGCCATGAGGTTGAAGTAAAATGTTGGGTCGGAGACACCGCTTATTCGTCGAAAGAGATACTTATTGATCCAGCGGACACGAGCGGCAGTGGATTCGATGATTCACCAAATATTCCTAATCCGCCCTCATTCGCATACTACGTGGAAAGCATCGAGAATTTCCCCAACTGGAGTTCAGGAACTGGCGCCGTTGCAAGCTGCCCCTCTGCCTGTAATGCGCCGATTGCAAATTACAACCCCACGGTCGAGCAAGTAGCCGACCCAGCGCCACTAGCTGGCAGCTACAATCTTTCAGGTCTGTTCCAGGTTTACAATAGCCCGGCACTGGCGTCGGTAGTCTGGACGAAGGATTTACTCACCAATGCCAATGTAAGTCATTTTATATGGGATCTTTACCTATATGTGAAGTCTACAAATTACAATGCCACAGAACTTGATCTTCTGGCAACGGCGAATGGCCACGCATTCATGATGGGAAGCGCCTGTTACCGGCCAGCAAATTCGTGGAATACCTGGAATAATGCTGATTCGCAATGGATTCGCAACTACAGCATACCCTGTAACGATCTATTGACCGCAGATACCTGGCACCACATCACGTTTTATTCGACGGTGGATACTTCCAACAACACCTATGAGTATCACGTGATACGAATCGACAACGTGGACTACGTGCTCGACCAGAGCCAGCCTGCCGCAGAGACCGGGTGGCCCAACGGGAATGTCAGCGTCCAGGTACAGCTGGATACCAACTCTTCCGGAGCTGCCGTGAATGAATGGATCGAAAGCGCCCAGCTCTATGCTTGGTGAGATAACCACAAGAACCGGGTGTCCCAAGTGGGCGAAGCTTACCTGAGACACCCTTAAGAGCCGCGGGGGCGAAAGCTCCCACGGCTTTTTCGTTTCAAATCTCCCGAGATGTCACCGATTCCTCTTCCAGCGGGGCGGATATCCTTTGGGCCAATAACCACCTGAGAGTCGGCCACCCAACAGGCCGAATCAAATGGTTCTTGGAAGACTCCTGGAACTCCCCACCCAAATTCTCTGTAAAGACCGCCATGAATCAAGACCCGGTATTCGAGTCTCTTTGGATACGCGTCTCAATTCCCATCGGCGCCGGACTCTTCATCCTTGCACTGGCGCTCTCCGCCGCTCTTATTCCGCAGCTTCGCCTCCTCCATCTCTTGCAGGCGCTGATCTATGTAGCAGTCATCGTCCTCACGCGAAGAAATAGTCCGTGGGGTTTTGGCGCCGGAGTCGTCGTCCCCACAGCCTGGAACTGCCTCGGCCTCTTCATCACCCATCTCATCCAGGCCGGAGCCGGGCAGCTTTGGCTTCTCTTGCGCACCGGCCACGTGAGCCAGCCGGAACAGCTGGCGGTTCTGCTCGGCGGCCTCGCCCACTTTCTGCTCATCATTGCCTGTATCGCCGGGTTCCTTCAGCTCCGGCCCGACAAGAAGCAATGGGCGCAGTTCTTGGCCGGAGGTCTACTGGCCATGGCCTACTTCGCTTTGATCATCGTCACCACAGGTCCACGCTAGCTAACCACCCTGAGTGGAATTCTTAAACATAATGTCGGCTACACCACAGACAGGCCCTTCCGATATAGAGCATATTTCCTAACCATAGGTGGACTCATGCCCTCGGCAGAGATCAAGCGCCTATCGGACTTTACTCACCACCTGAAAGATGACGGGCGATTCGAGTCCGTTTGTCAACGCTGCGATGCAACAGTTGCTTCCGATTTGGAGGAGTCCGTCTTGAAGAAGGCTGAACTGTTCCACTTCTGCTGGCAGCGTCAGCAAAAAGGCCTTTCCGAAGTTCTACGCTCCCTCGAAGCGAGCTGGCCGCCTGTTGGGACGAGGGAATCAAACACAATTCCCAATAAATAGATGTCAACCCCCTGCGAGTGGTCTTTTGCCCCTAAGTTGTTCGGTAAATTAAAGATAATAATTTTCAAAACCTGGCGCAGTGAACATACCCAACTTGATAAAATAGAGATAGAGACAAGTGAAACAAACCAGGGCGGCGAAAGCCGCCTTTTCTCATGCCTAAATCGTTCCGACTTAGGAGGCGATCCGCTGACCGCTTCTTAGCTGACAAGACTCCGAGTAACTCAGTTTTTTGCATTAAGTCCTTTGTTTGCATGACCCTGCAGACAACTCGAATGGAATGACAACTTTGGGGGTTGACTATACAACTTAAGCCGAAGAAAACACACGGGTTCCTTACAGAGTCGGGGGATGGGGGATAGCCCAGATCGCCCGAACGCGCACGGGAGCGCGACCGGCATCCGCGAGAGACAAGCGCCGGAGTATGTCATCGATGTGTCACTACATTTTCGGGGATGGCGCGTGAAAGACCCGCAACCCTGACGCGAGGCTCTGGGTACCGCGATCCCGCCGCGATCAGGGTTTCAATCGCTTCGACCGATTGAATGCCACCTCTAGCTCCAATACCCATACAGTTCAATGCGGCGGCGGCGCAGGCGAAGTCGAGCTGCCGCTGGAGCGCCCACTCCTGCGTTAGACCGTAAATGAATCCAGCGTGGAAGATGTCTCCGGCGCCGGTGGTGTCCGCAACCGCTACGCGATAGGCGCAGGCGTGATGAAAGCACCGACCATCCCAGGCCAAGACGCCTTCCTCGCCCAAGGTTGCGGCGGTCAGCCGAGCGCTGTAGCGGCGATGCATCTTGCGGAGGGCGGCTTCGAGGTCAGGTTCGGCCATGAGCCGAGTAGGGAAGTCGCGGCTCACGACGGCATAGTCGACCAGTGAGAGCAAGTCCTCGACGCCGGGGTAGAGTTCGTCGATGTCGGCGATTACGGGGATGCCAGCCTCGTGTGCCCAGCTCGCCGCCAGCGTGGCCGCCGCCGTGTCGTGGCCGTCGACATGGAGCGCGCGCGCGTTGACGATCCACTCGCGATCGAGATCGCCGGGCTGCAGGAAGAGGCGCTCGTCGAGCCGGCCTAGAACGGTGCGTTCGCCTTCGCCGTCGACGAGGATCAGCGATTGCGGGCTGGCTGCTCCGGGGACGGCGATGAGCTGGGTCTCGACTCCGGCGGCGGCGAACGCCGCGCGATGCAGCCGGGCGGCGTCATCATCGCCAAGCTTGCCGACGTAGCGGGTGGTCAGTCCCCAATGTTGGCAGGCGATGACGGTAGTGGCGACCTGGCCGCCGGGAAGGATTTTGGGATTGCGGTACTCGACCTTGGAGCCGGGGACGGGGAAGCTGGGAAGGGTGATCAAGGTGTCCGTGGCGTTCAATCCGACGCCGACCAGGTCCACCTGGGGGGAATTCGACATGTATCTACTGTAAATGGAGTGTTACGGCACCGAGCTTTCCAGTCGAGCGAGCAGTGTCGTTCCAGTCGCCCGAGCGCCCCGAATCGCCGTCCTTGGGGCTTCGCTGTCGTCTCAGGAGGCTGCCTGCTTAGTCGCGTAATCGCACTCTCTCGCGAGCGGACACTCGTGGCAAAGAGGCGCCTTGTCCTTGCACAGCGTCTTTCCGTGCTCGCGCAGCAAGAGAAAGGCCTCCTTGAGTCGGCCTGGATCCGAAGGCAGGTCGGGACGAAGATCATCCTTCACAGAACGGTAGGTCGCTGAATAGCTCTTCTGCAGCCGTCCCCAACCGAGACGCACCAAGACGCGCAGACCGTTCGACTCGAGTGGCAAGCCGGAAGGCAATCCGCAAAAGAGGAGTATCTTCTCCGCGCCTGGATCGCCGATGGTTGGAAACTGCTTCAGCGCTCGTTTAGCCTCGGCATAAGGCCTGCGCAAGATGGAGTTCAGATCGCCGGAAAACTGGCTTAGGGTAATCCGCGCTATCTCGCGCCAGCGAGACACTCGCGTCTCGGGGCGCATTCCTCCTCTTTTGGCAAGAGGCAGCAGGACCTCATCGGAGGCGCGCTGGATTTCATCCGCATTGAGTCCGACGGTATGACGCAGAGCTTCGAAAACCTCAAGCCGGCGCTCGTCGGGAAGCAGATAGCAGGCATTTTCCCATAGCACGAGTTCAAATGGCCCTTGGGCTGGCGGAGCCTCTAGTTCGCCATAATGTTGCTTGAGACGAGCGATTGTCCTGGTGAAGGTAAGCATACCGACCCCTTCATGACCCCAAGTGAAGAATCGAGCCCCAGTTCGATTGCACGGCAAAGTTGGCGAGCTGGCAGTTCGCCACGTCATACGCTGCGTTCTCATTCAGCAGATCGTCCCACGCGCCATTCTGCGGAAGCGGCACATTCACGGTCTGCACTGAGTCGGAAAAGTTCAAGACGATCATGTAGAGGTCGGCGCCGTTCCATCGGTGATAGATCGCGACCTGCAGGCCCTCGTTGATGCCGTAGCCATCCGGCGAGAACTGCGTCCACGCCGTATCGTAATAATCCGGGTAGAAGTTTGGCGAACGCAGAGCTGGATGCGCCGCGCGCAGCTGCATCAAGAAGCTGTATAGGGCCGTCAGCTTCTGACCTACAGCGTCATCGCGCTGCTCCCAGGTGAGTGGCCGCGACTGCACGCGCTGAAATTGAGGAGGCGCGTTGGTGTCGTCTTCCCATAGGTCCTCAAGCTGTCCCCATTCCTGACCGTTATGCAGCAGCACGGTTCCAGAACAGGTTGCGAGCGCGATCATGTAGGGCTGCGCTTTGAACCAGCGGTCGCGCGAGCCGAGCTCGTAGGTGATGGTCGCGTGATCGTGATTTTCGAGATAGATGGTGGGGCAGATTGGTGCGTTGAAACCAAGCGCCGAGTTAAGCACGCGCATGTAACTTGTATTGATCGCCCCTTTGACCGCGAAGCCGTTGAAGACATCGAAAGGATAGGAGCGGAAGACATCGAACCACGCGCCGGTGGATTCCATCGAGTTCGAGTCGTCGACGACATCGAGGCCCCAGGAGTCTTCGAGGATGAGCGAGATGTTATCGAGCTTCTGGTTGGCTGCGTAGCTCTTAAGGTCGGCGATCAGCTGCGGCGCGCCTTTTGTGGGGTATTGCGGATTGTGGTAGCCCGTGACCTGGTCGAAGCGAAAGCCGTCCAGCTTGAAGCGCGAAATCCAATACGTGCATACGTCGGTGACGAACTGCTGGGTGCAGGCGTTGGTGTAGTCGATCGGCAACATACCGTAGTCGCCGGCGGGGACGAATTGACCAGCGAAAGGCGAATCAGTGGGGGTTTGCCAGAGCCAGTAGTAGGGAAAGCCGTTGGTCCCAGAGCCCTGATAGACATGCTGGAGGACGATGTCGAGCAGGACGTGGATGTCGCGCTTGTGGCATTCAGTAATCAGAGCGGCGAGCCGAGAGAGCCTGTTCAGCGGGTCGCCGGGGTCGTTCACGTAGGCCGACTCTACGGAGAAGTAGTAGGCGGGGTTGTATCCCCAACTGAAGCCGACATCGTCGGGCCACGCAATCCAGGGCATGAATTCGATCGCGTTAATGTTCAGCGACTGGACCAGGTCAAGCTTGTTGGCGATTGCATCGATGGGCGCGCGCATGCCGCGATATTCCTTGGTGAAGTCGTCGATCATCAGCTCGTAGATGATCAAGTCGTCGGAGGGCAGGCGCGCTGCTATCGGCTCGGCCTCGGCCGGTAATCCGCCAATGACAAATGCCGAGCGGTCGAGCGAATCGCCGCCGTATTTGGTGCAGGGGTCACCGACCACCCGCACCGTCCCATCGTTAAAGCGGACCACATATTGATACTGATACCAGCCATCGGGAAGCGCCGGATTGAACTGGTAAAAAAAGAGGTATCCGTTCGGATGAGAGGTCAGCGTCATGGGTAGCGCGCTGGGCTGGTCCCAGTCGGTCGCGCCGGAAGCGACCAGGTGCTGGAAGTCGCCGATGATGCTCACGGCCGCGATGCTGCTTACGCCGCCTCGGGTGTACTGGCTGGGATCGACGGTGTTGTCGGGAATGAAGAGCTTGATGCTTTGTTGCCCCGACGCCGAACGAGTAAAGCCGAGCGCCTCATACATAGCCAGCCTCCGAGTTTGAGCGCCTTTATCTTAACCTGAAATGGGGAGCCGATCCGGCACTAACGAATCGATACCTCGCAGAGCTTGAACTAGGCTGTCGTGTAAGGTCGCAGCAGCGACGGACTCTCCGTAAGCGCATAGGCTAGACGACGCGGAATCGGTCGCCCATAATGAAGGGCCTAGGAAGAAATGCATGCGACTTCCTCCTGTCTTCGTAGCATTGACTACGCTTGTTCTGATCTCTGGCGCTCAGATGCCTTCATCTCGCCCGCTTTCGTTCCGCGAGGTTTCCATTCCTGTTGGCAAGGGCCCGAGATTCGTTGCCGCCGCCGACTTGAACCACGATGGCAAGGTCGATCTGGTGGTGGCCAACGCCGATAGCGAGAGCCTCACAGTGCTGCTGGGCGATGGGAGGGGACACTTTCAGCAGGCGAAGGGCTCGCCCGTTCCTGCCGGCCATTTGCCTAATGACATCACCGTTGCGGATATGAATCACGACGGGAATCCCGATCTGGTGATCGCCAATCACCAGTCGCCCTACATCACGATTCTGCTAGGCGATGGCAAGGGTGGCTTCCAACCGGCACCGGGCTCGCCCTTTGACGTTCATTCCGATCCTCATCCGCATGGGGTGGCGGTTGGTGCATTTAGCGGCAAGAGCAATTTGGATGTCGTGACCGATAGTTGGGGAAATAATCAGATTGAGCTCCTCCGCGGCGATGGGAGAGGCGGTCTGATGTTGCCGGGCCGTTTCTTTCGCGTCGGACGCCGTCCCTACGAACGGCTGCGCTCCGCCGACTTCAACAAGGACGGTCTTCCGGATGTAGTCACGACGAATCTTGACGACGACACGGTGACCGTCCTGCTGGGCGACGGGAAGGGTGGATTTCGCGAAGCTCCTGGCTCGCCCGACGCGGCCGGAGGCAAACCCTGGCAGATCGCGATCGACGATTTCAATAAGGATGGAAACCCGGATCTGGCAATCATTCCTTATGAGCGGGATTTACCGGCTGGCCAGCGCGCGGCTGTGACCGTCCTGCTTGGCGACAGTAAGGGAGGCTTCACGGCGATGCCGGGAACGCTTCTTTCGCTGGAGGGCTGCCACGGACCCTCCAGCATCGCCACCGGAGACATCAACGGAGACGGCCATCCTGACATTGTTGTTTTGTGCGCGGAGAGCAGGAATCTGGCGATCTTCGTTAGCAACCCAGGGAAGGGATTCACCCGGTCAACGCACACTACGCCCGGTGGCTGGGGATCGGTCGCCGTCGCCGATCTTGATGCCGATGGGAAGGCCGACATGATCACGGCAAATGCCGACAATGGAACGATCACGATTTACTTCTCGAACTGAGTCGCTCGTCTGTCTCGGCTGGCTTTCTGGTGGCCCCTAACTATGGCTTAAAGATTAACGGAGGCCCGCTGACTTGCTTGCCATCGAGGTGCACATCGACCTCGACATGATCGCCGATCTTGACGAAGGGGATGCCCTTGTCTATGCCGTAGTTTTTCCGGTTGAAGATCATCTTGGTCTTGATCTCGCCCGCGCCTGTTCCCTTGTGAGATATGGTGAGCTTGAGCTTCTCGGGGTTGGAGGCTCCGCGTATCGTGAAGTCGCCGTTGACCTCGTAGGCATCGGGGCCGGTCTTCGCGACCTTGGTTGATTTGAAGGTGATTGTCGGATTCTGTTCGACATAGAAGAAGTCTTTGCTCTTGAGCTTGTTGTTCTTCATGCTGCTTCCGGTGTTGACGCTGTCCGCCTGAATGTTGATGGTTAGAACGCCAGTCGCTTCGTCGGGGGAAGTAAAGGTCAGATTGGCATCCCACTTGCCGAATTTGCCGACGATCTTGATCGAGGACTTCACATCGAACTTGATCGAGCTGTGGATTGGCGAAATTTCGAAGACCGGAGCTTGCGCTTGCGTGAGGGATGGAAAGAGCGCGGATGCTACGAGAGTGAGGACGGCCAGCCGCATGGCGCGGAGTCTAGGTGTTTCGCATTTGATTGCCAATTTAGGCCCTTGCAAGGATACAAGATGGTTTAACGAGCCATTGCCTCGCGAGCCGGCGCCTCTATCGACGACTCCAGATAGCCGCGGCGGGCGAGGTGTTCTCCCATGCTGGCGTACATTTCGGGGTTTTGGGGTTGCCAGGTGGCGAGTCCGTTGACGTAGCGGTTGTACATGCAGAAGGCGGCGGCGATGAGGACGGTGTCGTGGATTTCGAGGTCGGTTGCGCCGAGATCGCGGGCGTATTCGACGGCTTCGACGGTGACGTTCTTGCCGCCTTGCTGCACCTGGCCGGCGATCTGCAACAGCGCTTTGAGTTTGGCGGAGACTCCGGCGTTAAGGAAGTCGCGCTTGACTTCGTCGACGAGGTGGGCGCGATCGCCGAGATGCGCGGCGGCGGCAGCTCCGTGGCTGGTCTGGCAGAAGTAGCAGTCGTTGCGGCTGGAGACGTAGGTGGCAACGAGTTCGCGCTCGCCGGACGTGAGGGTGCTGGGGCCGCGGAGGAGGACTTCGGCGAGCGCGCGCATGGGCTTAGCGGTTTCGGGGCGGAAGGCGAATCCGGCGGTGATTCCGGGGAGGTTTTCGGGGAGTGCTATGTGTGGCATTAGTCTTTGCTCCTTGGGCTGGTTCACTTTCAATGGCTGAATTCTTCCCGGTCTTGAGAACCCATGTCCCAAGATCGGGACATGGGGCACCCGCATTTGTTCTACATGAAGCGTTGCTGGAACCGCAGATCCTTCACTTCGCAGTGCTTCGTTCAGGATGACAATTCTTTGTAGCGAAGACTGAGGTCTTGCCTTAGACGGCCGCTACTTCGGGTAGATATTCCTTGCTTACGGTGACGTATCCTTCGCGGGCTACGCGTTTTCCGCGTTCGCGGTACATCGCTTCGTCTGCGGGTTGCCAGGTGGCGAGGCCGTTGACGTAGCGGTTGTACATGCAGAAGGCGGCGGCGATGAGTACGGTGTCGTGGATTTCTAAGTCCGTCGCTCCGAGGCTGCGGGCGGTCTCGACGGCTTCGGCCGTGACGTTCTTGCCGCCATTCTGGACTTGTCCGGCGATGACGAGGAGGGCCTTCAGTTTTTCGGAGATGTCGGCGTGTTGGAAGTCTCTTTTGACTTTCACAACCAGGTCTTCGCTGGCTTTCTCTCCGAGCGCTTCTTCATTGTCGAGATTAGCAGAGGCGATGGCTCCGTGGATGGTCTGACAGTAGTAGCAATCGTTTTGCGACGAAACGTAAGTGGCGATGAGCTCTCGTTCGCCGGCGGTGAGACTGTTGGGCTGGTGGAGGAGGATCTCGACGAGTTCGTTGAGCGGCTTGGCGGTCTCGGGGCGGAAGGCCATGGCGGCGCGGATTCCGGTGAGTCCTTCGGGGAGTGCGATGTGTGGCATGTGTGTGTTCCTTTCAGGAAAGAGTGGTTTCGCTGACGGCGACCGCCGGCGTTCCGGTAATTGGTTTCGATAGGAAGAAGATGCGGCGGACAGGATCTCCGCAGAGGACAACGGCGAGGCCAAGGAGCGCGGGCACTGGGTCGTGCATGAGGATCATGAGGTCGATGACGGTGCATCCGAAGATGAAGAAGATGGGCGCGGCGGGAAACCACCACTGACCGGATGGCCTAGGGTTGCGGAAGAGGGTGGCGACAGACAACGCGAGGAAACAGATCGCCGAAAAGATGATGTAGGCGAGGATGCGATCGAAGGCCCCGAAGCTGAGGACGATGAGCGCGAGCACTGTGTGCAGCAGCACCGCGTTGGCGGGGGTATCGAAGCGGGCGTGCAGCTTGCCGAAGACGGAGAAGAACTGGCCGTCGCGGGCCATCGCGTAGTAGACGCGAGGCACGGCCATGGTGAGGGCCGCGAGTCCGCCTAAGACGGAGAGCAGCACGCAGGCGGAGAGAACTTTGCCGCCGGCTGCGCCGAAGAGCGCCTCGCCAAACTGGGCGACGAAAGCGGTGTTGGAGACCATGCGTTCGACGGGCACGACGGAGAGAAACGCGAACGAAACGAGCAGATAGACGGCGGTCACAAGCAGGACTCCGCCGGTGAAAGCGAGCGGCAGATTGCGGCGCGGGTTGCGGACCTCGCCTGCGATCTTGCCCGCCTCCCACCAGCCGCCGAAGCTGAAAAACGCGTTCATGGTCGCGCCGGCGATCGCGGGGAAGATGGCTTCAGAGCCGACGCGGCGATGTGCGAGGGGTAACAAGTTAGCAGTCGTGGCGTGGCCGGAGACAAAGGCCCAGGCGACGAGGGCGAAGAGAACCCCGATCTTGAGCAGGTTTGCGCCGGCCATGATTCTTCCGCCGAGGCGGGTTCCAGTGTAGTTGATGATTGCGAGAGTGACCAGGATGATTGCCGGAATCCACGCTACCAGTGCGGCTGAGACTGGAAGCAGCGATTGCACATAGGGCGCTGCGCCGACGGCGAGGGCGGCGGCGAGACCGGGATCCATGACGGCGGCGGACATCCATCCGTAGAGAAACGCGATGCGATTACCGTAGCCGTTGCGGAGGTAGATGTATTCGCCACCGGCCTGGGGATAGCGGACGGCAAGTTCGGAGTAGCAGAGCGCGCCGCAGAGGGCTACGGCTCCCATGCCGCACCAGACGGCGGCGAGTAGCAGGGGTGAGCCGAGCGACTTTGCCATGGCCGCGGGGGTGAGGAAGATTCCCAGCGCGATGGATTCGCCGACGACCAGGGCGATGGTGGCGGCGAGGCCCATGCGGCGGTGTTGTTCTGGCGACATCGGGGATGATGGTAGTTGGCGGGGGTTGGGTTGGGCATCCATCGGAAGGTGGAGATTGTGGATTGCCCTTTGCCTGGTCGAGATGACAAATCGTAGGTGTGGTGCGGTCGATATTACGAACCGCAAAGTTAACGAATCATTTGAAGGCCCGCTGCTCCGGGGATTTGGCAGACTGAAACGGTTTCGTTTTGGTAGGGGCAGTTGAGGCCGTCCGGTCGCGCACCTCGTAGCACCACCCATGACACGGGATACCGCTGGGCGAGTTGCTGGAAGTCGGCGAGGCAGAAATGATTCCAGTTCTGCTGCGCTTGTTGCTCGCGCGCCCATTCAGGAGCGAGCTGGGGGAAAAGCGAGACGACCCCGCTGTCTTTGAAGTGGTCGGTTAGGACACTGCGTTGGGCGATTCCGCGGAAGCCGTGCTGGTCTTCTCCTGGGAGTTCGATGTAGTACGGGTCGAGGGCGAAGACGGCGTCTTGCGGCGTGTTGTCGCGCACCCAGAGGAAGGCGGAGACCCAGGGGTTGACTGGTGCGGAGCCGGGCCACTCGATGTGGCGGCTGCTGGCGTAGGCGTTGCGCTGGACGAGAAAGATGCCTGCGCCGATAGCGGCGAAGAGGCTTGCCCAGAGCCAATAGCGGGACTCCAAAACATATTCGCCGAGCAGTCCGCCGAGCAGCACGAAGAAGACGATGTAGATGAGTTGGAAGGCGCGCATCGGCTGCACGCGCAGGAAGGTTTCGAGCCTTGGGCTGGAGGCGAAGACGATGGCGACGGCCGTCGCGGCAATTCCGAAGAGAGTCAGTGCGCGGCTGATGCGGTTGAATGCGGGCGTGGCTCCGCGTGGCTGGAGGCGGCTGAAGCAGATAAGGAACGCCAGCGGGGCGGCGATGCCGAGCCATTCGTACCATGTCCAATGGAGGACAGAGAGGAAGCTGCGCATCTCGAGCGCCTGGTGATACTCAGGGGTCGCGGGAGTGAAGCTGAAGCCGAGTGGAAATGCAGCGGCGGTGGCGCTTGTCGCGGTTACCATTGGGCGCGGTTCGAAAAACGGGGAGGTCCATTTGGCGGGAAGGGCGAGGATGGTCAGGCATGCGGCGGCGAAGAGCGCCATTTGCGGATGCACGAGCGCGGTAAGCGCGAGCCAGAAGATAGCTTCGCGGCGGTTGCCGGCGAGAAATGCCGCGACCGCTATCATGCTCAGTGGTGTGGACGCGGAGCGGGCGGTGAGGTAGGGATCCATCAGCACCAGCGCAGTTCCGGCGGCGGGCACGGTCATCGTCATGGAGCTGAGCAAGACCGCCGACCAGCGGGCGCGGGCGGAGTCGAAGCAGACGCAGGCCAGTCTCGACGCGGCGAGCAGGAAAACGAAGATGGTCAATAGGTGCCAGAGGAAGATCGTCCACTCGACGTTGAGATGGAGGACGCGTGCGCTTGCTCCGACTAAGGCGGTGAATGTGGAAAGACTTGCGTGCGACTCGAAAAACTCCGTTCCGTAGGGATAGAGGCCGGGATGGATCGACTGCACGACGGCGGGCAGGTAGACGGCTCCGTCGTCGGTGCCGAAGTGATAGCCGTGGACGGCGACCCCAGCCGCGGTGAGCAGCGCGAGCCGCAGGAATGGAATGGCAGAGCTGCGCCTCATCGATCGCATTCTCTGAGGCCGGATGTTCGCCGTGGCGTCGTGTGGTCCTCTTTATCCATCATTCATTGGTCATCTTCAAGCTAACAAATAGTCGTGAGTTCAGCATGAGCTTAGACTGTGAAGCGGAGGCTTATTGGCATGGCGGCAATTTTGATAGCGACCGGCGGAGGGTGCCGCGTCTTCAGCGAAACCAGCGAAATGGCGACGGAACTGGCTGGCCGTCCGGTAAGCTTCCTTACCAAAGAGCCCGGTGGCAGCTGCCTGGCGATCGTGAATGAGCAAGAGATATGGCGGCGCAATGCGCACGGCTCCTGGTCGCAGGTTGGCAAAGCTGAACTTCCATTGCAATCGCTGACCTCTGTTGACGGCGTTGTCTTCGCCGGCGGCTGGAACGAAGCGGCGATGCTGCGCATCAGCGATGGCGGAAATGCCGAGCGTCTCCAGGGGTTCGACGCGACGCCGGGGCGCGAGGAGTGGTTTGCTGGTGGTCCTCCGCTTGGCGTCCGTTCGCTGACATTGACAGCGGACGGCGCGGCGATTCTGGCGGCGGTACATGTGGGCGGCATTCCGCGATCGGTTGACGGTGGTGCGAGCTGGACTCCAACGATTCCGGTGAACTTCGATGTGCACGAAGTGTGCGCTCATCCGTCTTTGCCTGGTTTCGTCGCAGCCGCGTGTGCGGTGGGTTTGTGCCTCAGCCATGATGGTGGAGCTACCTGGAAACTTCACTCTGAAGGTCTTGACGTGCCCACCTTGCTGGCAGTTGCGGTGCTCGCGGATGAAGTCCTCTTCAGCATCCAGGATGGGCCGTTTGCCAGCCGGTCGCAGATCTGGCGCTGGCGCAACGACGCCGAGCGGGTCGAGCTGGTTCTCGACGGCCTTCCCGAATGGCTCGACGGCCGGGTCGATACGGCGCACATCGCCGCCGGCGCCGGTCGCGCGGCGGTGGTCGATGGCGGCGGAAATCTGTGGCTCTCGCGAGCTGGGTCAACTGGCTGGCAGCGGATTGCCGGAGAGCTTGGCTACGTTTTTGGGGTAGCAGTAATTTGATCTCTTCCGCTAGAGCATTCTCACTTCTAGTCTGTACTGCCAATACTGTCGAAGTGTGGCTTTTTCTGGGGAATAAGCCACGCCCAAAGATGTTGCTTTGTAAACACCGGAAGTGAAAACGCTCTATCCACGCTGGTAGGTCTGCATCACGTCTTCCGAGGTGACGATTCCCTCGAGCAGGCCTTTGGCGGCGCGGTTGCGTATGGGGAGCAGTGGCCAGCGGGCGAAGTGGGCCAGGGCGCTGTCGAGCGGCATGTCTGGGAAGAGGATCGGTGCACGCTCATTGAACGCCTTCTTCAGCGGGGTTTCGGCGGGGAACTTTCCGAGCGCTGAGTTCAGCTCGTCGGCTGTCAACACATACCATGATCCGTCGGAAAAGCGGACCAGCATGGCATCGACGCTTCGAGACAGGCTGGGTGCGTTCTTCTGGGCGGCCTGCAACACGCTGGCTGCGTGAGCGAGGGTGTTGGCTTCGTCGAGGATCGGCACGTCTACGGGACGAATCGCGTCTTCGATACGGTGCGGATTCTCCTCGCGCTGCACCTCCATAGAGGGCAGGTCGAGACCGTCCTGATGAGTGAATATCTCGAAGATCGGGACCGGGGTCAGCACGCGTGATAGCAGGTAGGCGATGGTGTTCGCCAAGATGACGGGCAGGATGATTGAGTAGTTGCCGCTCACCTCGAGGACCATAAAGACCGAAGTAAGCGGCGCGCGAATGAAGCCGGCGAAGAGCACTCCTATGCCGACCAGCGCATACGAGCCGATGCTCCCGGTGAAATGAGGGAAGAAGATCTTTTCGAAGGTCCCGACCGAAGCGCCCAGCATCGCCCCGATGAAGAGTGTTGGCGCAAACATGCCGCCCGGCGTTCCGCTGGAAAATGAGAGCGTCGTGGCGAGAATCTTCAGCAGCGCCAGCACCAGCAGAAACTTCCAGGTGAACTGGCCGTGCGCGGCCTGGTCGATCACGTCGTACCCCGGCCCCATGACCTGGGGGAAGCCAACGAAGCCGATGATGCCGACCAGGAATCCAGCGACGGCGGGCTGGATAAATCCTGCGCGCGGATTGAGCTTGCGCAGGTGCGGGCGCAGGTAGCCGAGCGACTTCGAGAAGATAAGCGAGGCAACGCCGCCGAAGACGCCTAAGACTGCATAAGCGGTAAATTCGCGGGGATCGCGCAGAGTGACTGAGGGGATGCGGAAGAGCGGCTCCGAACCCCAGAATTCGCGCATGACTACCACGCTGGAGATGGCGGCGAGTACGATCGAGCCGAGAACCGCTGCGCTCCATTTGCCGATGACTTCTTCGATGACGAAGAGGATTGCTGAGATGGGCGCGTTAAAGGCGGCCGCCAAGCCGGCAGCGGCGCCGATGGGCGCGAAGAGGCGCAGCCGTTCGCGGGAAAGATTCAGATAGCGGCTGACGATCGAGGCCACGCCCGCGCCGATCTGCAGCGATGGGTCTTCCGGGCCGAGCGAGTGGCCTCCGCCGATGGCGATGGCGGAGGTGAGGAACTTCCCAATCATCGTCCTGAACGAAATGAAGCCGTTGTAGATATAGAGCGCAGCCTTGGTTTGGTTCACGCCGCTGCCGCGCGCCTGGGGAAAGATCCATTGCACCATTGCGCCGACGACGAGTCCGGCAATCGCAGGAACGTACAGTAGCCGGTATTGGCCGGCGTGCGGTGCGGAGCCGAGGCTGGCGATCTTGATCCATTCGATGACCACCCGGAAGCAGACCACCAGCAGGCCGGAGATGACGCCGATGAAGATCGACAGCACCAGGAAAAGACGCTCCTCGCGGTTGGGCGCTATCTTGCCAAGGTTGAGCGGGACGCCCGGCGAAGCTTCGGCAGCGGGCGGGGCAAGCTCCGCCGCGATGGCCGAGGTAATCGGCTCGGTCGCCTCGATTTGCCTTGCTTCCGCCATCACTCGGTCTCCACCGCGTCGGGATTCGAAGCGATCCTGGACAACATGGCGTTTTCGCCGGAGGCCGGGCCGCAATATAGGTCTGCCGCCAGCTCGCTGGCGTAGACCAGCTTCATGACCGATTGGCGCAGGTCTTCGCCTTTTGCCAGGTTGGAAATGGTGATCTTGGAGGAATTCGGAAGCGCCTGCCATTTCGCCATCAAATCGGCAAACTCAGGCGGCACCGCTTGGAGAGCGACTGTTTGGTCTGCCTGATTGGCGGGTATTGGCACACCGCAGCCACGCAAGCGGTCGAAGGCCAGGTTGCGGTCATGCAAGACCCTCTGCGCCTGCGCGATGGCGCTGAGCGCTGGTGAGGGATACAAGAGCAGAATTTCGACGGCATTGTCTCGCAGGTCGTGAAGGTCCTGGCGGGCCTGCGCGGATTCACTGGCCTCGGCGGGATTTGCCAGGGCCTTGTCCACGTAGTCGCGCGCCTGGGCGTAGTTTCCCAAGGCAAACGCGGTCCGCGCCACGCCCTCGAGCGCCGGCAGGTTGTGCGGTGCGTGCTGCAGGATTGTCCTGTAAATCTGGCTGGCGTTGGCGGAGTCGCCGGCCTTCTCCATAAGCGCGGCAATCGGAATCTTGACGGCGGGATCGTCGGGGGCGTTGCCGGAGGCAATAATCAATTCGCCGCGCGCCTGGACGTAGTGGTGGATATCGATGAGGTAATTGATCAACTCAAGGCGGACCGTACGGCGGCGGACGGTTCCGTCACCCTCCCAATTGCCGTAGATGGCGGCACGATAGCGCTCCAGGGCTTCGCTTTGGTTTCCCTGCCTGGCCGCCAGCCGGGCGAGCTGCAAATTGATGATTCCACTACCGGGCTCAGCCTCCCAAAGAGTGGTGAAGTAAGAGGTCGCCTCCTGAGTGCGACCGGCTTGGGCGAGCGCCTCGGCGAGCTCAATTTCGATGTTTTGTTGCCCGGGCGTGTAGGCCAGCGCGGAGCGCAGGTCTTCGACCGCTTGCGCAGGATTGCCAGTGCGCATCGCGGCTTCGCCACGCGTCAGCCAACGCTGTGCCAGGCTACCGCGCAAATCGGAGAACGCGCGGAAGAGAAAGACGGTCGCGGTGCAGAGAGCCAGCGTGATGATCAGCAGGGTCAACAGGGCCACGGTGTCTCTTACCACCAGCTTGCGCTTCTGGGAGCGCTCATCGGAGGTGAGAGCGGATTGCGGGTTCAACCACTGCATCTCTTCTACTTTAACTTGTTTAGGATGCGCGGCTCTACGCGATTGCGTGACCCTTTGGCTGTGGCTGGCACGGCCCTTATTTTTGGGATTGTCAATGGAGCCAGAATGGGACAAAAAATGATGAATTTGAGGCTTGACGTTAGATTGTATTACGATATATCGTAAGACATATCGAAACGATAGGAGAACATTATGTTTCAAAGAATGTTTACAAGAGAGATGGAAGAAGGTCGGCATAGGCACGGCCATGATCACGGGCGCGATTGCGGCGACAAGCACTTTCGCAGTCGCCACGGCGAGGGAGACCGTGAGTTTGGCGGAAGGCACTTTGGTGGACCGTGGGGCGGGCGTTTTCGCGGCCGGGTCTTCGACACTGGCGATCTGCGCTTCGTCATTTTGCGGCTGATCGCGGAAAAGCCGAGTTATGGCTACGAGATCATCAAGGAGATCGAGGATCGGTTGGGCGGGTCTTATGCGCCGAGTCCCGGCGTGGTCTACCCAACTCTCACCCTGCTCGAAGAACTCGGCTATGTCACCGTGAGCGTTGGCGACGGAACCAAGAAGCTGCACACGATCACGCCCGAAGGCAAAGCGGCGCTGGAGGCCAATAAGCCGGCGGTCGATGCGCTCTTCGAGCGGATGGAGCAGACTAGCGCGGCTTTTGGTAGAGGGCGTGCTCCGCAGATCATGCGCGCGGTCGAGAACTTCCGGATGGCGCTGCGGCTAAAAACCTCGCAGGGTTCTCTGAACGAGGAACAGGTCCGCAAGATTGTCGAGGCCATCGACGTAGCTGTGAAGCAGATCGAGCAGAGCTAAAGGTTAAGAGTCGCACGAGAGATGGTCTAGAACCTAAGATTCAGTGCCACCTGGATTTGCCTCGGCGGGCGATTGCCGAAGGTGTTCGCGGAGGGTATGCTGCCAAAGTTCTCGGAGTCGAAGGTGCGCACCGGCGGGTCGAAGTTCGGGTGGTTGATGAAATTGAAGAAGTCTGCCCGCGTGTCGAGGTTGAGACGTTCCTTCACGATCGGGAATGACCGGCTGACGCTGGCATCGAGATCGACGAGGCCGGGGCCGGTCACTTCATTGCGTGGCGCTGTGCCGAAGCGAAATTCCCCGAGCAGGTTTGGGTTGGAGTAGGCGCAGGGATTAACCCATGTCTGCACGGTGCGCACATGGTCGGCGGCCGCTCCACCGTGCGAGATGGTCGCGCTGCATGCGGGGTTGGGATTCGATGACACTGGCCCGGCTTTGAATGGGTCGGCGATCTGGTCGGGGCGGTCGGAGCCGACGATGAGCGTGGTGTAGCTCTGGTAGGTGGAGCGGTTTACCGTGAAGGGTTGCCCGGTTTGCAGACTGACGATGCCGGATATCTGCCAGTCGCGTACTAACTGCCCGACGAAGTCAGTACGGTTGAGATACGCTGCCCCCGGCCCAAAGGGTAACTTCGCAACATAACTCAGGACTAGCCGTTCGCGGGCGTCGAAGGCGGAGAGGCCGCGTTCGCCGGCCAGATTATAGGTGTTCTGCGCGTATTGGCCCTCGGTATTGCTGACTGTGAACTCTGAGCCGTTATCGATCGACTTCGACCAGGTATATGCGGCCAGAAATGACGTGCCGTGGGCCATGCGTTGCTGCAATGTCGCTTGCAGGGAATGATAGGTGCTGCAACGGGAAGTATCGATCGTAGCCACGCTTCCGAACTGTGGATACGGCGGTGGATAGGGCAGCGAACCCACCGGCATGGCCTGGTTATTGTCGCTGAAGCCGGTCAGGTGCGTCCCTTCGGAACCGACGTAACCGATCTCAGCCATGAGCTTCGAGGTGAGCTGCGACTGGACGCCGAAGCTCCATTGCTGAAGGTAGGCGTTCTTGTAGTTGGGAGTGGTGCGGAAAGAGATGGTTGAGCTAAGTGGGCTGTCGATGATGGTCTGAATGTTATTGGTACCGTCGTTCTCGCTATAGAGAAAGTTATAGAACGGCGGATTTTCGCCGAGCAGCACGTTGATGTTCAGGATTCCAATGTCGTAGAAGATGCCGTAGCCAGAGCGCACGACCAGCTTTCCACTTGGGAGCACGTTCCAGGCCAATCCGATTCTCGGGGCAAGATTCAATTTGCCGGTGGTGTAGAGGCCGCGAGGATAGCCAGACGTTCCCGCAACGATGTACTGGCAGTCTGGTTTCGGCGTGCAGGTTGCGGATTCGGGTGCAAGGTTGGCCACGCTGATGTGGTTGTTGAGTTCGATCGGCGTGCTGTTGTACTCGGAGCGCAGGCCGAGGTTTAGCGTGAGGTTCGGCGCCACGTGATAGTCGTCTATCGCGTAGTAAGACTCGGAGAAGCTGCGGAAGTGAGTTTCGGTGTCGCCGGTGGCGAAGAGCGAGACCGCTGGGAGACCTAGCAGAGTGTCTTCGAGCGAGCTTCCTGTGATTCCGATGAAGAGCCAGAGACCGCGCGAGTAGAAATCCACGTAGCCGTTTTGCTGTATGCGGTGAAAGTCGCCGCCAAATTTGAAGTGATGACGACCGCGATCGAAGCCCGGCGACCAGGCTAAGCTGTCGGTGACCTGGTAGGCGTTGTCGATAACGTTCTGTGGGGCGTTAAAGGGCTCGCCGAGGGTCTCGTATCCATTGATCTGTGCGTCGGGATAGCCCCAGTCCTGCGGGTTCGGTGGAGATGGATAACCAAGCTCGGCGCTTCGATTGATGCCGTAGTTTTGCTGAAGTATCTGAAGGCGGTCGCGGTCATACCCAAGGCGAAAATCGTTGACGGTCCTTGGAGTGAAGGTGTGCGTCCAGTCGATGCCAACGTTCTGACCACGGTTGTTGTGAAAGTCTCCGTACCCGGGCAAAGCACTGACGGTGAAACCAAAATCGAAAGGTAGGAAGGAGTTGGCGTCATAGATTGCGTAATGGCCGGAGAGCAAATCGTTCGCGGTCAACTGAGTGTCGAGCTTGATTGTGCCTGTGTTGGCGGTTCCGTGGATTGCCGGAGAAGAAACATAAAGCGTCGAGTTGGACAGGTCGGAACCGACATTGGCGGCCGGATAGAGGTCGAGAGTCGCCGCGCCGGCAGGATTCTGATACGGCGGAGGAATGGCGGCGTAGAGTGCCGCGAGGGTGTTCTGCGACGGCACGGTCGCTTCCTGGGTGATCGCCTGGCGTAGGTCGAGACCCTCGTAGGAGGCGAAGAAGAAAGTGCGTTTCTGCTGAATCGGGCCACCAACCGTGCCGCCAAACTGGCTGCGCTGATATCCGGGAATGGGGCCGCAACTTCCTGGCGCTGAGGTTGGCGTGCAGTAGGGCAGATCGAAGTAGTTCTTAGCATCGAGCTCGCGGTTGCGGAAGTATTCAAAGGCGTTGCCGTGGAAGGCATTGGTGCCGCTCTTGAGCACCAGATTGACTTGCGCGCCGCCGTAACGCCCGTATTCCGCGGAGTAAGTTGAACGCCTGCACTTTGAACTCATCGATCGCATCGATCGAGGGCAGTACGCTGGTGCGGTTGATATAGAGGGCATTGTTATCGATGCCATCGAGCAGGTAGCCGTTCGCTTGTTCCCGGGCGCCGTTCACGCTGAACGATCCCGGCCCCATTGTCAACGCCTGCGAGCCGGCGACCGGTGTGTGGGCACCGGGCACAAGCAGGGTGAAGGTGAGGTAGTTGCGCTCGTTCAGTGGCAGATTGGCGATCAGATTTTGCGGAACGACTTTGCCGATGTTGGAGGTTTCGGTATCGATAAGCGGCAATTCTCCCGAAACCGAAACCTTGAGTGTCACGGGCGCCGCCTCCAGAGTCAGATCGGCTCTGCGCACCTGGTCAACATCAATCTGGATACCGTTCACTGCAGCATCTCGAAATCCCGTGATGTGGACAGTGAGATCGTAGGTCCCCGGCGGCAGCAGGACGAAGCTGTAACCTCCAACATGGTCAACTACCGCGCTGCGGACCACGCTGGTGTCTGTGTTGCGAATCTCGACGAGAGCTCCCGCGATGGGTACGCCGGTCTGGTCGGCGATGGTGCCGATGATCGATCCCGTTGAACTGGCGTGGCAGACGGTTGCCAGCAGGATCAAAACCAATATCGTTTGAATGCCAGGGAGGAGAGTGGGCCTTAATGTCTCTGGCGGCGTTGGAAGAGAAGGTGCCGGGAAGCGGTATGCCGGACGTGACGAATTAGTCCCGAAAAACATGGGAATGAGCAGGCCATGTTGTGGTTGTTCCAAGGCTGAAATCAATTTTGCGCCGCCCGTACTCTCGGGGGTATTATCGGTGCCAATCGCTTCCCCCTGTTTCAGCCACAAGCATACAGTGCCGAAGTGTAGCTATCGATAGCTTTTTCAGAACGAGGAGCGGACCAAATGCAGAAGATTGCGATCCTGGGTGGCGGCATTGGTTCTCTCGCCACCGCTGCCGAGCTTACCAACGATCCCAAATGGCAAGACAACTATGAAATCACAATTTATCAGATGGGCTGGCGGTTGGGCGGCAAGGGCGCAAGTGGACGAAACCAGAAGATCCACAACCGCATTCAGGAGCACGGAATCCACCTGTGGATGGGCTTCTACGAGAACGCGTTTCATATGATCCGGCAGATCTATGCTGAGGCCCACACGAAAATTCTTATGCCGACCTCGCCTTTCACGGACGCGCGGAAGGCCTTCACGCCGATGAACTACACGCCAATGATGGAGCAGGTCGGCAAAGAGTGGAAGCTGTGGCCGCTGAACTGGCCGCCGAGCAATGAGTTTCCCGGCGAACCCGAGAGATTTGACAAGTGCGAACAGCCGCCGACTCCGCTTGGCTTTCTCAACATTATCCTGGAGGAATCGATCGATTTTCTCGACGGCCACAAAGGCGAGCACCCCATCCTGACGACGCTCTACAAGGACTTGGCTTCGCATCTTAGCGAGGCGGTGGGCTTTGTGCCCGAGCTTCCATCTCACGCGGAGCCGGAGGGCGATCACACCCTGCTGCATCGCATCGAGGCCTTTGCGAAGTTGCTTCCCGAGGACGTCGCCCAGCACAAACGCGACGTCCATCTGGAACTCGTGAAGTCGATCAAATGGTTTAGCGAGAATTTCGCCAAGCTGGTCTACGGCCTGATTGAGCGGGATGACAGCCTGCGCCGCTTGTTCATCATCCTCGACACGGCCCTGGCGACGTTGGTCGGCATGATCGAGGACAACGTGCTTCAAGACGGCTTCATGGCGATCGAAGGGTACGACATGATCGAGTGGCTAGGAAAACATGGCTGCGTCAAACCGGATTCCGCGATCACGCTGGGTATGTACGACGCCTGTTTCGGCTATGAGAACGGCGATCCTAAGAAGCCGCGCATGGCTGCGGGCAGCACACTGTATGGCGCCTTGCGTCTTATGTTTACTTACAGGGGCGCGCTGATGTGGTGGATGAACGCCGGGATGGGCGAAACCATTATGTCGCCGCTCTACCTAGTGCTCAAGAACCGCGGGGTGAAATTCAAGTTCTTTCACAAAGTCACTGCGCTGCATCTGTCGGCGGACAAGAAGGCGATCGATTCGGTCGATCTCGAGATTCAGGCCACCGTTAAGAGCGAGGCGGCCTATGGTGAATACAACCCGCTCTTTCAAGGGATCGATGGGATTCCGGTGTGGCCTACCGAGCCGTTGTGGGACCAGGTGGTTGAGGCCGAGAAGATCCAGAAGTGCGTCAATCCTGACCTCGAATCGTGGTGGACGGACTGGCATGGCACGCCGTCTTCCTTGCAGCGCGGCAAGGACTTCGACCTGGTTCTACTCGGAATCTCGCTCGGCGCGCATCAGTACATCTGCGAGGAGCTGATCGACAGCTCTTCCAAGTGGAAGGATTCGGTCCATAACGTCGGTGTGGTCCGCACCCAGGGATTGCAGCTTTGGATGAACAGGTCGATGGGGCAGTCGGGCTGGAACCATCCTCGTGGAATTTTGTCCGGCTTTGTCGAGCCGTTTGACACCTGGTCGGACATGTCAGACCTGATCGCAAGGGAGATGTGGAGTCCCGCGCAAAACGTGCACCAGATCGCCTACTTCTGCAACGCCTACCCCGACGATGAGCAGGCGAAGTTCAGCGATCCCACTTATCCGGAAAAAGAGCGGGAGAAGGTAATGCGGTATGCGCGCGGGTTTCTTGACGGGCCAGCGCTGAAGATATTCAGCAACGCAGGAGACCCGGCCAATCCGGGCACGTTCAACGACGAATTCCTGGTGAACTGTCTCCAGGATACGAAACAGGGGGATCCGGCGCAGACGAGCTTCCAGACGCAGTTCTTCCGCGTCAACATCGATCCTACGGAGCTGTACGTGCTGAGCCTACCGGGTTCGGCGCAGAAGCGGCTGCTCTCGCACGATTCGGATTTCGACAACCTGTATCTCGCCGGCGACTGGACGTTCACCGACCTGAACATTGGCTGTATCGAAGCGGCGGTCATCTCGGCGAAGATGGCTTCGCGAGCGATCTGTGGAAAACCGAATCATATCTATGGGGCTTTTGGCGGAATAACGCCGATTGCTCCGGAGTGCGTGCCGAAGAATCCGGTACCGCCACCGTCCCAATAGTGTTGACAGGCCCTACGGTGTAACAGTGAAGTCGCTCGCAGCGATCAAGGTCACGCCGTTGACTGTGACGAGCACCCTTCCGCTGGTGGCGCCGGTTGGCACGGCGACCTGTATGCTGACGCTGGTGTCGCTGGAGATTGGCGCCGGGATTTCATTGAAGGTGACGGATGCGTGGTTGCCGCCGTCGAGGAGGCCGGATCCGGTGATGGTCACCAGAGTTCCGACCGCACCGCTGCCGGGTGAGACGGTGGCGATGGCAGGGTAGGGGTAGAAGGTGAAGGCCGTGCCGTTGCTGGTTGCTCCGCCGACGTTGACCACCAGGTTGCCGGTGCTCGCCCGAGAGGGCACACGGATGGTTATCGCGGTGTTCGACCATGCGGTCACTTCGGAGAAGGCATCGCCGACGATGACGTAGCTGGTGCCCTGGGTGGCGCCGAAGTTGGAGCCGGCGATGTTAATAACCGCGGCAGGAGCTCCGTAGTTGGGGCTGATGCCGCTGATCTGTGGCGGAGGCACCACGGTAAAGGGGCTGGAACTCTTGATGGTGTTGCCGTTGACCAAGACACTGATCGGTCCGGTGGTGGCGCCGGCCGGGACATCGACCTGAATGCTGGTACTGGACTGGCTGAAAATGGTGGCCGGAGTGCCGTTGAAGGTGACCGCCGCGTTATTCTTGCCATCCAGGAGGCCGATGCCGGTGATGGTTACCCGAGTGCCGATGCCCCCGATTTCGGGTGAGATGGCAGTGATGGCGGGGTATGGGTAGAAAGTAAAGGGCGCGCCGTTACTGGACGCGTCGCCCGCGGTGACGACGATATTGCCAGTGGTGGCGTTGCCGGGCACGGTGATGGAGATCAACGTGTTGGACCAGGAAACGACACGGGCGAACGGGCCGCCGACGGTCACGTAGCCATTGCCCTGGGTGGCGCCGAAGTTGGCTCCAGCGATGCTGATCAGAGCCGCGGGAGCTCCGTAGCTGGGGTTGATGGCGGTGATGAGTGGGTTGGTCACAGTGAAGCTGCTGGACGTTTTCAAGGTGACGCCGTTGATGCGGATGGTGACCGGTCCGGTGGTGGCGTCTGCTGGCACGGTGGCCAGGATGCTGCCGCTGGTGTCGCTGGAGAGGATTGCTGAAATGCCGTTGAAGGCGACGGTGGCATTGCCCTGCGCATCGAGCAGGCCAGAGCCGGTGATGGTCACCGGAGTGCCGCTCGGGCCGCTGGTGGGCGAGACGCCAGTGAGGACGGGGAAGGGATAGAACGTGAACGCGACTCCGTTGCTGGATGCACCGTCGGCGGTGACGACTATGTTTCCGGTGGCGGCGTTGCTAGGCACGGTGATGGAGATCAATGTGTTCGACCAGGAAACGATACGGGAGAAAGCGCCACCGACGGTTACGTAGCCATTGCTCTGGGTAGCGCCGAAGTTGGTTCCGATAATGCTGATCAGTGCTGCCGGAGCTCCGTAATTGGGGCTGATGGCGCTGATCTGCAGCGGGACGGCGGTTCCGTTGAGGGCGACGGTAGCGGGTGGTGGGCCGGCGCTTGGGGTGATGGTGAGGGTGTCGTTCTGGGCGCCGTCCGCGGTGGGATTGAACTGCACCGGCAGGGTGCAGCTTTGGCCGGCGGTGATTCCCGCCAGGCAGGTGTTTTGTGCGGTGGTGAGGACGGTGTAGCTGCTGCCGTTGACGCTGGTTGCTACGGTGACCGTGCCGGGCAGTCCGAAGTTGGTGATGGTCAGGGGCTGCACTTCGGTTGCGCCGGTGGGGATGGTCGCAAACTGGAGCGGCGTCGCGGTTTGGACGTACACCCCGGTAGCGGTGAAAGAAAAGGTGGACGCATACAGGTTCGGCATGCGATAGGCCCGGTAAGAATTGGCGCTATTGGCCTGCAACTGGTAGACGATCTGGCCGGCGAGGTTGATCTCGGTCGACTGCGCGTTCCCAATGCCGTTGTCGTAGCTGGCGTAGAGATTGCCGTCTTCCAGGGCCAGCAACTGTCCGCTGCCAAGCGCCTCGGAGAACACGCCCAGGTCGCCTGCTGTCTCCATGTAGATCTGCCGTGCCGCCTCATCGACGAACAGCACCATGCCGCGGCTGTGTTGAGGCGCGGGGCAATCTGCGAAGCGGGTGTTTCCGTCGTCGTAGACGGTCATGATCGTGCCCCCGCCGTCGCTCGAGTTCTCCTCGAATTGGAAGGCGGTGTCGTGCTGATGGGTGAACCAGGGGAAGACGTTGGGGGTGCCGCAGCTCGCCCCAGTGGGTGGATTGAGGAGGGTGAAGTCGTCTCCCGCGCCCATATGCCAGATCACGCTGCCGTCGCCGGCGGCGTTGGCGTAATTGATCTTGATGACCCAGTCCTGGCTGCGCTGGGAGAGGATGATGTTGCCGTCCGCCGTTCCCTGGGCGAAGTTGGTGTGCAACCAGTCGTTGGCGGTAGTGAAGTCGGGATTGAAGGGGGTCGCCTGATCGTTCAGGGTCGCGGCGCGATTGATGTCCTCATGGGCGAAGGAGTCCCAGGCCCAGACCAGCTGCAGATTGTGGTCCAGCACCAGCACCAGGTCGCCGATGATATCGACCGGGTTGGCGGGAGTGCCTCCCTGCGCGCTGGTGGAGACAACGTCCCTGGCGCCAAGCAGGAGAAGGTTGCCGTCGGGCAGGTGCCTGGCTTCATGGGTATTGAGTCCATTGATCGTCGGATAGCCTTTGGCGGCCAGCTGCTCGTTCAGTATCTCGAGGTTGGTTTCGACCACCGCGTTGCCAAGCAGATCGTATTGCGCCAGCGACGACCCATAGAGCACCCCGCCGCCGTAGGAATAAAAATTGCCGCCGGGCTCCATCCGGGCCATGAACGGGGGGCTGGGGGAATACCAGACCACATTCCCGGCCAGGTCGGTCGCCGTCCCCCCGGAGGTCAGGAACTGCCACAAGACCAGTGGATAGGCGGTGTCGTGCGCGGTGGGCGGGACGTTGACCGTAAATGTGGGGGCCATGAAGCTGGACGGCAGCGCTCCGGTGGTGAAGGGCAGATCGGCGCCGGTGTTCACCAGGCTGGTCCCGTTGTATTCCTCCCAGTGCATCAGATATGCAGTTGACGGATACATGCCCGCGACCAGGAAGTTGGCGCTTTCGGGCGAGCACGACACCAGATTGGTGGTCATTGGATTAGGGTTCTGCGAACCCGTTGGGCTTACCGGGTGAAAGCGGACCAGCAGCTGATCGCCCGCCGTGCACGGCGGCCCGCTGAACAAGGCGACCAGGGGATGGGAGGTGGGATTGACGACTCCCGCGGCCAGCGGAGCGGTGACCCAGGGCAGCAAAGTGAAGTCCGCGCTTACCGGCGCGAAGACCACGTACGGCGCGGTGGTGGTATCGCGCACAATCACACTCACCTGGTACTCGCCCTCGACGGTGTGCGGCACCCAGGGGAAGGTATTGGTGGGGCTGAAGTCGCGCACGATCTGCGCCTGGCCGTTGAAGGTCACGGTGAATTGATAGCCGTAAGTGTGCCCGGCGGGAGGGCTCTCGACCGTCGCCGTCCAGGTCACTGGGGCGCCCAGCATCTGCGGACTGGCCACGCTGGGGGTCAGGGTCACCGAGGTTTGGGCTCGCCCCTCAGAGGGCAGTCCGGCCATTATGACCAATCCAAGCACGGCCAAACCAAGTTTGCCGAGCCTTGCCCAGCTGCCCCGCCGAGCCACTATCGATAGATGCATCCTGTCTCCACTTCCCTGGATTTAAGGTCGCGCTTCGCACAAATCCTAAAGGGCCAAGTGTTAAGTGGCAAACAATTTGTTGCGGTACGCCGCTTTTGCGGGCGTTAACCAAGTGGTCATCGGGTAAGAACTCCATTCGGATGTCCGGCAGCCAGGGTCCGTTAACGGCCCCTAGAATGATACGAGATGCCCAAACGGAGCGCTGGTCTGCTCATGTACCGAAGGACAGGCGATGAACCGGAAGTATTCCTGGTTCATCCCGGTGGGCCGTTCTGGGCAACCAAGGACCACGGCGCCTGGACTATCCCAAAAGGAGAATACGAGCGCGACGAAGACCCCCTTGCAGCCGCTCAACGTGAGTTTCACGAAGAAACGGGCTTTGTGGCGGCTGGTCCGTTCTTGGAACTGGGCTCGATTCGACAGGTGAGCGGGAAGATCGTGATTGCGTGGGCCTTTGAAGGCGACTGCGATCCTGCTTTGCTGGTCAGCAACACGTGTGAGGTGGAATGGCCTCCACGGTCGGGACGTCATCTTGAAATCCCTGAGGTGGATCGAGGTCGATGGCTTTCGATAAAGAAGGCGCGTTGACGGATCAGGAAAGAGCAAGCGTCACTTCTGGACACCCTGTGTGATTACCTCACGCAGTCTTAGCCAGCGCCGAAGCCTCCTCGTTTTTGTGTTGACGTGCCTTGTTCTACTGAACCTTGCCGGCGGCGTTTTCCAGCAGGACGTTGGAGAGCACGGCGGTGTTGACCTTCTCCGGCAGGTGGGAGCAGAAGCCGATTCCGACGTAGAAAGGGCCGTCGAAGTGCAGAGTAATGGGCGGCCCGAACTGATGCATCGGTTCGCCTTCGAGGCTGACGAAGAGCGCAATCGAATCTCCGCGTTTCTCGATACCGATGCGCCTGGCGAAGATGGTGACCAGGCTGTCAGGGCTTTCGCCGCCGGGACGACCTCGTCCGGCCATGCGATATTCCATGTCTTTGATGCGGACGTTCTTCTCGGGACGCTGCGCGAGTTGAATCATGCCCACGCCATGCATCCCGACGAGCGCCTCCTTTGAATCGTCATCGAGGTCTTGCCGGATAACAAGCACGGCTTTGCGATCACCATAGCCGTTCGGGTCGGGGAAGGTAACGTCGGCCGCGAGCGAGACGTCGCCGGAGAGCTTTTTCCAGAGAAAACGAAACTCATCGCGGTTGTACCAGATGTTGTAGCCGGCGGAGTTGATGGTGTATTTTCCCGTGGCCGTGTCGTAGGTTGCGCTACCTGGCACCGCCGCGCTTCCGACGTCCGATTGGCCATCGAAGATGCCGATAGGGAGATTGAACGTTGTGCTGGGACGGTGAAAGTCCGCGGGAGGCGCTACCTGAGTGTGGGTTGCGGAGCCCGGTTGGGCCCATGAGGGCACGGCTGGCGGCGATGTCGGCGCTTGAGCGTAAAGCCCACGATGAGCGACGCACAATATGACTGCCACAAATGTAGTTCGGATGGCAGAGCGTGTTTTGAGGCGGACGGAAGTGGTCATTGGATATGGCCTCTATTTGGTCGGGCTGGATGCAGTGAACTCCGAGCAGCAAGGCTTTACCACCGGCTGAAATTCCATGATCTCGGCGCGAGTGCCGTCGGGGTCATAGAGATTGAGCTGCCATTTGCCGTCGGCACCAATCTGAGGCGGGCTGTGTTTGGCGGTTAGGCGGTCTTCGCCATAAAGCAGATCGTAGGCTTTCTCCATGTTGAAGACGCCGAGCGAAAAGTGGTTGAGCACGCCAGCGGTCTCCTGGGACATGGTAGGGGGAATTCCTTTGGTCTCGGGGCCGCCAACGACCATGTATTCGAGCCAATCGGTGCCGTCCGGGACCTGCTGCGAGATCCACTCTGTCTTGCCATTGCGTCCCCCGTACCAGTAGGGGCGAAAGCCAAGCACCTTGCGGAAGAAGGCATTCTCGGCGTCCGGGTCGTGAACGATGAAGCCGACATGGATGATGTGGTTGCTGAGCGGGTTGTCGGGAACAGGCTCGGGATGAGGAGGCGGTTGAATGAATTGGATCTTGTTGCCTTCGGGGTCTTCGAGTTGAAACCAGAAGCTTCCATCGCCGGCTTTCTCAACTTGCGCCGGGACGCGCACATCGTGCGCGGCGAGATATTGCCGGAGCAACCTGGCATCGGTCGTATTAAAGGCGACGTGGTCCATGCGATTTTTGGGATCGGGCTGGGTCGCAGGTAATGGCAGAACTTCTACGAATTGGACGGGGCTAAAGTAGTAGCGTGCCCCCGCGGCATTTTCAGGGTCGGATCGTTTTGCAGCGTCCAGATCGTGGACGTAGAAGTGCTCTGTCTTGGCGCCGTCCGAAGTGTAGATGCTCAGGTGGGAGACGCCTGTGATTCGCGGTCGCGACGCCGCCTCCTGAGCATAGGTCGAGAGGGCGGTCGTGGCTGCGATTGCGGCAAGAGCAGCGAGTTGCGAGAGCTTCATTTGCACACCTCTTCTGGAAAACAAATTCCCGTCGTCGGCCTCGTTGGCTAAATTCGATGATCAAATTATTGGCGGACACCTTCGTGAGGGTTGGAATCAAACTCACCAGTCCGATTGGTAAAGCGATTTTGCGAACATGAGTATGATATCCGAGAAGCCGCTTTCCATGACGACTTTGCCGCTGCAAGCAAACGATGCCCCAAATTATTTGAAGGCTACGCCGTGGAATGCACGACGGGGAGACGTAGCGCCGTTGCGATCAGGGCCGCCGCCAAGAAGGCTCCGGATGTGATGCAGAGCGCGTAGTTTAGCCCCGCGTGTTCCGAGAGGCTGCCGATGAGGTAGGGTGCTGCCGCACTGAAGACGCGGCCGATGTTGTAAACAAAGCCCATCGCCGAGCCGCGCAGCGCGGTGGGGAAGAGTTCGCTGGCGATGACGCTGAAGCCGCTGAAATATCCCGTCCCAAAGAATCCGACGAGCGGGCCGATTAACAGCAGCGCGGTTGGATCGCGGACGAAGGCAAAGAGTGGGACCAGCAGAGTCGCCACCATTAAATATCCGATGTAGGTGTATTTGGCGGTGAAGCGGTCGGCGATATAGCCGAAGCTCACATAGCCGAGAAATGTGCCGACCTGCATAACGATGGTCCATCCGGATGTCTGGACGATACTGAGGCCGCGGCCGCCTTCGATGACCGGCATGGAGAGAAAGCGAGGCACCCAGGTGAAGAGCCCCCACCAGGCGAAGAGCGCGGCGGCGTTCATGGTGGAACAGATAAGGACGCTGTAGCCGAGTGTCCCGCCGAAGAGTCGGCCGGTCAGGACTCGCTTGGTTCGCTCTCGTTGCCACGCCTCCGGCTCGCTCACACGTCGGCGCAGCCAGAGTGTGATGAGTGCCGGAACGATGCCGACAAAGAAGACGGCGCGCCATCCGAAATGCGGCATGATCAGAGCCACGACCGCGGCGCCCAGCGTATAGCCCACTGCCCAGGCGCTCTGCACGACAGCCAGAGCCTTGCCGCGATGTTGTGTCGGCCAGGTCTCGGCGACCAGCGCTGCGCCGGCGGCCCATTCGCCGCCCATGCCGAAGCCGAGCAGCACGCGACAGATCATGAGTTGTGCGGCGTTGTGGGTGAGGCCGCACATCGCCGTCGCGATGGAATAGACCAGCATGCTGACAGTAAGCGTGCGGACGCGGCCGAATCGGTCGGAAAACCAGCCAAACCCGAGGCCTCCGATGGCGGCGGAGATGAGCGTGGCCGACATCATCGCGCCGCTCATGGCCGCCGAGAGATGCAACTCTCGCTGCACCTGCCCCAACACGAGCGCATACAGCATCACGTCCATGCTGTCGAGCATCCAGCCGAGTGAAGCGGCAAGCAGTGCGCGCCTTTGGCCCGGGGATGCCTCGGCCAGCCAACCGTAGAGAGCGTTCAAATAAGTTCCTCTTGTTTTAGAGTTCAAATGTAGGAATGCCGGGGTTCTAGAGTCGGCAGAATACCACGGCACAAAAACGGAGCAATTTGCGCGTAGCGATCGATACCGGCGGCACCTTCACCGATTGCGTCTACTTTGAAGGTGGACAGCTTCGGGTGCTCAAGGTATTTTCAACGCCAGGCGATCCTTCGCTGGCGGTGCTCGACGCTCTGGCGCAAATTGGAGCCGGCCAGGCAATCGACGTGCGGCACGGGACCACGGTCGGCACTAATACAATGCTTGAGCGCAAAGGCGCGCGCGTCGCCTTCGTCACGACAGAGGGTTTTGAAGACACCATCGCCATTGGGCGGCAGACACGAAGCCGTCTCTACGACTGGTTCGCGCCGGTGCCTGAATGCCTAGTCCCCCGGCAACTGCGCTTCGGTGTGCCGGAGCGGGTGAGCGCCGAGGGAGAAATTCTTCGGCTACCGACGGACGAAGAATTGAACGCGCTGGTGGAGCAAGTGCGCGCGAGCAGCGCGGAAGCAGTCGCGATCTCTCTGCTCTTCTCCTTTGCGCGGCCGGAGACGGAGATGCGTGTGGAGTCGGCGATGTGTCTCGGCTTGCCGGTTTCCAGCTCGCATCACATTCTGCCCGAGTTTCGCGAGTATGAGCGGGCCTCAACGACGGTCGTTAACGCCTATCTTGCACCCCGAATGCAGAGTTACATCACGCACCTGGAGAAGCGTGTCACCGCGAAGCATCCCGGCGGGCGCGTGGACGTGATGCAGTCCTCGGGCGGGATCATCCCCGCGCGACTTGCCGCCCGCGAACCTGTCCGCACAGTGTTGTCAGGACCTGCGGGCGGGGTGATCGGCGCATGCCAGGTGGCGCGCTGGGCCGGTTTCGAGCGGATTATTGGCTTCGACATGGGCGGCACCTCAACAGACGTCTTTCTCGCGGACTCGACGGTCGGCGGTGTGCGCCTGACGCGTGAATCGGTCGTGGCAGGCGTGCCGGTAAGTGTGCCGATGCTCGACATTCATACTGCTGGTGCAGGCGGCGGATCCATTGCCCGCTTCGATGTCGGCGGCATGTTGCGCGTGGGGCCTGAGTCGGCAGGCGCGGATCCGGGACCGATCTGTTTTGGTCGCGGGGACTTGCCGACTGTTACTGACGCCAACCTGGTGCTTCGGAGGCTTGATCCGGAGAGCTTCCTGGGGGGAGGAGTGAAACTCGACCTGCAACGGACCGAGCGTGTCATGTGCGAACACAAGGGGTCGATCGACAGCGTCGAGAAATTTGCAGCCGGCATTCTCCGCGTGGTCGAGACAAATATGGAAAAGGCGATTCGCATAGTCTCGGTGGAGCGAGGCCACGATCCCCGCGACTTTGCGTTAGTGGCCTTTGGCGGCGGTGGTCCGCTGCATGCGTGTTCTCTGGCGCGGGCTTTGCGGATTCCCACGGTTCTAGTTGCCGCGATGCCCGGCGCGCTGTCGGCAGTTGGTATCTTGTTGGCGGATGCGGTCCGCGATTATTCGCGGACGGTGATGTTTGCGGGTGACGCGATCGGAAGCGTAAGTGCAGCCTTTGCCGAGCTGGAAGATCGCGGTGTTGCTGAGTTAGCGGATGAAGGTTTGCAGGGGGTCGCGCAGCGAACTCTCGACCTTCGTTATCGCGGGCAAGGACATGAACTGAATGTTCCGTTCCGCCATGAATTTCCACTAGAGAGTATCGAGACCTTTCACCGGCTGCACGCGCAGTACTATGGTATCTCCGATCCGCAACGCGCGGTCGAGATTGTGAACCTGCGCTTGCGGATGGTTGCTGCCGGGGAGCCATGGATGCCCCTGCGCCATGATTGTGTTCCCGGGGACGGAGCTGCCGCTCGCTACGCGGAGCGGGAGATATTCCTCGACAAGGGATTTGTGCGATCACCACTTTACCGGCGCGATGCTCTTGTGCCCGGAGACGTGGTCGTGGGGCCAGCGATGATAACGGAATACACTGCGGCCACGCTGCTGCAACCGGAATGCATCGCAAGGGTCGATGCATTCGGCAATCTCGTTATTTCAATTAACCTGGAGCGGCAGGCATGACTTTAGCGGTCGATCCGGTTGAGCTGGCAATCTTTCAGAGCGCGGTGCATTCTATCCCAGAGGAAATGGGCGCGGCGCTGCGCCGGACGGCGCTTTCTCCTAATATCCGCGAACGGCGGGATTACTCCTGTGCGGTCTTCGACGGCCAAGCCAGAGTCATCGCAATGGGTGATCACATGCCGGTGCATCTCGGCTCTATGCCGATGTCGGTTGAGGCAGCCGTCGCGGCGATTGACTTCGGTCCTGGTGACATGGCCATCCTTAACGATCCGTATGCCGGCGGCACCCATCTGCCCGACATCACCATGGTGTTGCCGGTCTTTCCACCCGATCACTCAAGGCCTGTTTTCTATGTTGCGAATCGCGCTCATCACGCCGATGTAGGCGGCACTTTTCCAGGATCGATGGGGCCGGGAAACGAGATTTTTCAGGAGGGCCTGCGCATCCCTCCGGTAAGGATCGTGCGCGCCGGAAGAATCGACCGCGAGATGCTTGACCTCATTCTGCTGAATGTTCGCACGCCAAAGGAACGTGAAGGTGATTTGGAATCGCAGATCGGCGCATGCCGGGTTGGGGAGCGGCGCATGCTGCAACTTTGGGAGAAATATGGCGAGGTGAAGCTGCTCGGCTTGATCGAGGAGTTGCTGGAATACTCTGAGCGCATCGTGCGCGCGGAATTACGCACGATGCGGAGCGGCAAGTTCGCGGCGGAGGACTGGCTTGACGATGATGGAGTCACCGATGTCCCACTAAAGATTGCGGTCGAACTCCAATTCGATCCTTTGCAAGGTTCAGTTCACGTAGATTTTGCGGGCTCGTCCGCCCAGGTTGCGGGCAGCGTGAATGCGGTGCGTGCGATAACTCTTTCCGCGTGCTTTTATATGCTGCGCTGCCTGCTTGGCGAGGATGCGCCGGCAACGGCGGGCATTCTGAGGCCGCTGACAGTCAATACACCGAAGGGTAGCATCGTCGATGCGTCGCCGCCCGCTCCGGTCGCCGGAGGTAACGTCGAAACCTCACAGAGAATTGTAGACGTTCTGCTTCTCGCGCTCGCCAAGGCCGCGCCAGAACGAGTGCCCGCAGCCAGCGCTGGGACCATGAGCAATCTGACCATTGGTGGCCATGATCTTCGAACCGGCGCTCCCTTCACTTATTATGAAACGACCCCCGGCGGCATGGGTGCGCGCCCTGGATTGGATGGCATCCCAGGTGTGCAGACCCACATGACGAATTCGCTCAACACTCCCATCGAGGCGCTCGAATATGCCTACCCATTCCGAGTCCGCCGGTATGGCTACCGACATGGGTCGGGAGGTGAGGGGCGATTTCGCGGCGGCGACGGGCTCATTCGCGAAATCGAACTGCTTGCGCCCGCGCAAGTGACACTCCTGGCGGAACGAAGAAAATTCCGTCCCTACGGATTGCAGGGCGGTGAAGAGGGTCTCTCTGGCCGCGCATGGTCTATCCAATCGGGAGGCGCGGAGAAGATCGAGTTGCCGGGAAAATTCAGCCGTGTGCTTGCAGCGGGCGACATACTCGGTATCGAAACCCCGGGTGGCGGCGGTTGGGGCAAGCGTTGACCTCGAGTACAGGCGGTCGGGCTCTCACTTGGGATTTGGAGCCGCGACCAGCTCTTCTACGCCGGGGACGATCATGTTGAGGAGCGTTGCTTGTGGCGCCTCCAGTTTCTTGAGGGTGGCTTGTTGCTGCTGTTGCTGCGCGGGGTTAACTGGCTGGTGTTTTTCGAGGGCATCTAATGCCGTGAGGCCGATTGCTGCTGCTTCGCTGAGATTGCGGGAGAGCGGCGCGAGTTCAGCGGTCAACTCGGATTGAGGCAGTTGGGGCTGGAGAACTGCATCGTTGTCGCGCCATAGAGTCAGCCATTGGCGGGCCTGCTGCACATCGGCAGGGGTGGCGTTTCCGGCGACGATGCTATGGGCGAGGTTGCGGAATTTGCGGGCGCGGTCGCTCTCCGGAGGGACAGTATCAACCAAACGATTGAGGGGGGTGTAGCTGTAGTACTTCATGCCGAGGTTTTCGCGCGTGTATTCTTTGGGAGGCTCGACGACGTTGGCGAGTGCCTTCAGCTCGGGTGACGCCTGGTCGTCGCTTAGCCGATTCAGCATCTGTTCGCTCTCGGCGTTGTAGGTCTGGCCGAAGTAGGTGAGTTTCTCGGAGACGATCGCAAGCCGGGCATACATCGAGTTGAACGTTCTTCACATCCTGTGGCGACCATAGGCGTTCGGCGATGGCGGCGGTGCGCGGCCAGATGCGGCTGCCTACGTTTTCCGGCGTGACGAACTCCGACCACATGGCCGCCTCGCCACCGACAATGAGTTTCTGTTGCTCGGGAGTGAGCTTGGCGGTCGCGCCTTCCATTGGATCGACGGCATAGTGCTGCGAGGCGGGCTCGTTCAGGTCGATGTAGTAGCCGGTGGAGAGGATTCCGCGATTGCCGCCGCGGGCCGCCTGGGCGAGCGATTCCTGTCCGCGCCATGACTGGATCACGACATCTTTCGGCGTATTGGGCTGGAGGACTTCGTCCCAGCCAACGGTGATCTTGCCGCGTTTGGTGACCAGCTTCTGCACACGCGCGGTGAAGTAAGCCTGGAGGGCGGCGTTGTTCTTGATGTTGTGTTCGCGCATGTATTGCTGGATGCGCGGGTTGGCATCCCACTCCTTGCCGTTGCACTCGTCGCCGCCGATATGGAAGTAGGCGTCGGGAAAGAGCGCCGTCATCTCGGCAAAGAAGCGGTCGAGAAATTCATAAGTGCTTTCGCGGGTGGGATCCATGGCCGGATCGAAGACGCCCCACGCGCGCTCGATCTGGTAGGGGCCTTTGCCGCTGGCGAGATCGGGATAGCCGACGAACCATGCGGTCGCATGGCCGGGCATATCGAACTCAGGAACAACGCGGATGCCGCGATCGCGCGCATAGGCGATGATTCCGCGGATCTCGTCCTGGGAGTAATAGAGTCCGTCGGAGCCTTTTTCCTGGAGCAGGGGGTAGGTCTTGCTTTCGACCCGGAAGCCCTGGTTCTCGGAAAGGTGCCAATGGAAGACGTTGAGCTTTACTGCTTCCATGCCGTCGAGGGTCTGGCGGACGGTATCAAGCGGCATGAAGTGGCGGCCGACGTCGAGCATGAGTCCGCGCCAGGGAAAGCGGGGCTGGTCGTCGATGGCGACCGCGTTGACGGCGAAGCCATGAGGAGTGGTGTGCACCAATTGCAGAAATGTCTCTAGACCGTGAAGGACGCCGAGGGGATTGGGGGCACTTAGGACTGCTCCGGTGGGAGAGATTTCGAGGTGATACGACTCATCTTCGTCAAGCTGCTGGATCGGCGCGCTCGGCCCGGCTGTCTTGATAAGTAGAGTCGGGTGATCGCCGGGTTGAGCGGGTACGGGGAGGATTCCGGTTTCGGCGGCGAGGTTAGCGAGGAAGCGATCGCGGGCGCGTTCGAGGCGCGGCTCGGTGTAGCCTTCAAGTCGCACTAGAAGTCCGCCATCGATGGAGAGGCTTCCTGAGCCCTGCACCGCGTGTGCAGGCAGCGGCATGATTGGCAAAGGCGCCTGGGCGAGCAACGGAAAATGGGTGGAGAGCAAGAGAGAAGCGGAGAGGACGGACATTCTGCGCCAGCGCAGCAGGTTGTTAGGAATCATTGCTCTCCATTTGTAGCGCCCGTCGGAGCAAAAGACAAGTTTCGCGATGGGCGAGTCATCCGTCTCTCTGAGGGGCGATCTCAGAAGGCGTGCCGATACTCAACACGCAGGAGATTGCTATACCAGATGTCGGAGGTGACGCCGTGTCCGTAGCCGGCGTAGATGGAATTACCGTTACCGAAGTTGAGGCGCGCGCCGATCTTGATGTTGAAGACGTTGATGCCGGCTGCGGATTGCACCACGTTGTCGTTGCCGGTCTGCAGCCCCCCGAAGACATGCCAGGCGACAAGTTCGAGCACGGGTGTTACCTGGTAGGTGTCGCGGTCGATGAGCCGATAGCTGGGGCCGACCCCGTACATTAAGACGTCGCCGGCAAAATTCTGCGAGGTTGGGGGCGTAGTGCCTGGGTAATAGGTGGTTCCGCCGATGGGGTGGGTGTCTCCGAACTCGGACTCGATCGCGACACGATCCGAGAGATGTTGATAGTAGAGGAGCATTGGCTCGACGCTGTAATGGTTGGTGCCGAAGCCCTTGGCACCGTCTCCGCTGGGAAAGTAAGAGCGGAATTGGAAGGTGAGTTGATGAGAATCGTTGGCGATGAGCCCGAATTTCAGTCCCGCCTGCACATCGCTGATGCCGCCGCCGCTGGGAATTGGCTGAACGGTGTTTGGCGCGAGAATGTAGAAGGGCTGGATCCATCGGTAGGGAATGGTTGTGAAGACGGAGAAGCGTTTGATTGGCGCGTATTCGCCGCTCATGTAGAGCTGCTGGAAGTTGAGGGTGCGCTGGACGGCCTGATTGAGAGGAGCCGGGCAACACGCCCCCGCGTAGAAATATTCGGCGCGGTCGGGGCGGGGATCGTTGAAGCCAGCGTCGAAGCGGAGGCGCACCTGAGAGTGGACGCTGGAGTCGTCGATATAGCCGACCATGCTGGCGTCGATGTCGGCGCGTTTCAGTTCCTTCTGAGGCGGTTTGGTTTTTGGCTTGGCGGTGGACTTGTGGGGAGTGTCGGTTGCGGCGAGGCTGGCTGTCGATACGATCAGGAGTGCAGCAAGGCCGAGATTCTTCAGCAAATCAATTGCTAAGTGCGTGCCGGCGGTTGCCCTCGGTCGGCGATCGCGGCGGATGCCAGATATTTGTCGCAGCACCAAACCACCTAAGGGATGGAAGTATCGTCGTAACAAAGCTATTAGAGCACGGAGTGATTATGAAAGCTCTGCACAGGGTTTGATTGTCCGGTTGCGAATCCGGAGGCATGGCGTTTGATTAAAAAGACCGCACGCGGCAAACTGTAACTCCGATATACAGCTCACATAATAGGGAGCACAACAACGCAATCGCGTTGAGAGATTCCTTGAGCGGCAGAAGCGAGATGTCGACAGGCGATCAAGACGAGAACACACGCGCAAAACATGTGCCGACTCGCGTGTTCAGCTGCGGGATGGTGAAAGGCTTGGTCAGGAAATCTGTCGCCCCGGCTTCGAAGGCTGCTCGGGTGCTGGTTTCGTTGCCGGAGACTGTTAACACCAACACCGGAAGGTTGGACAGGTTTGGGTCGGCCCTCAGCTTCTCCAATACCGCCATGCCCCCGAGATTCGGCATGTTCAGGTCGAGGACGACCATGTCGGGATGGCTGCTCTCCAGCTTTTGCAGACCCTCCTCTCCGTCTTCGGCGGTCAGCACCTCGTAGTCTTTGGCCAGCGCCGCCTCGACCAGGAGATGGATGTTCGGATCGTCGTTGACGATCAATACAGACAACCGCCTTTGCGGCCTCGCCGGCACGGCCTGCTGGACCGCTTCCGGGCTGGTGGGCCGCCGGAGCGGGTGGACCATGATGTCGCAGCCCTCATAGGCGCAAAAGACATGCGGCCGAGTCGGAGTTTTCTCGGCGAGAGCGATCGCCTGTTGCTCCATCTCCAGCACTTTGGCGTCGTCGTGCAGAGGGTCATGATGAATGAGCGCGAGATGCCTCACGCCGGCGGCTGCAGCGAGCTCCACTGCGTACTTATGAGTGCTGTGACCCCAGTTCTTCTTCGCCTCGTATTCCCGAGGGGTGTACTGACTGTCGTGGATGACCAGATCCGCGCCACGCATGAACTCAGCATGTCGCCGATCACCGGCGTGCAGGATCGACTCCAGCATGCCGGGAGGCGCGTCGGAGCGCCAAAGTGTTTCCGAGAACGGCTCGTGATCGGTCAGGTATACAACCGCAACGCCGTCGGTTTCTATGCGATACCCGAGGCAGGTTGCTGGATGGTTTAGATATTGGGCCTTTACTCCGATGCCATTGATGTTGTGCTGCCCTTCGCTCAAGTCTCGAAAGGCGATTTTGGCTGGCAACTGATCGAGTTTTACTGGGAAATAGGTGAACTCCATTTGCCCTGCGAGGACGTTTGCCAGCGAGGAGCCCACGCCGTCCGGCGCACAGATCGTGAATTCGTTTCCCGGAACAAACGCTGGCGCGAAGAATGGGAACCCCTGAATGTGGTCCCAGTGCGTATGGCTCAGCAAAATGGTCGCTCGAAGCGGCCGGGGAACGCTGTGGTTGAGGTCGATACCGAGCGGCCGCGCGCCGGTGCCGCAATCGAAGATCAGGCGCTCGCCCTGGTTAGTGATGAGCTCAACGCAGAGAGTGTTGCCGCCAAATCGCACAGTGGAGGGACCGGGAGTGGCGATCGACCCCCGAGTTCCCCAGAAACGGACACGCATGGTCTTGCTCCCTTTCGCCAGCCGCTTACAGGCTTCCAGTACTACGAATTACTTTGCACCTGTTTCAGATAGCTTGCCAACTCGTGAATTGCCGGCCGAATCTTGTCCATCGCCTGATCCTTGGCCCCCTGCTCCATCAGGGCACCGAGTTCTGTGATCTGTGGAAAGCCGAAGGCGCCCCCAGTTCCATTCAGATTGTGGCCGATCCTCTGCACCGTAGCGTAATCCTCCGCGGCCTCGGCGTCACTGAGCGTCTTCAGGTCCTTTTCCACGTTCTTGAGGAAGCGCGGCGCAAGCCGTGTAATGGATGGCTCCAAGGCCGATGTTTCTAAGATTGAGGTCGCTGGACCTCCCCCAGTTAACTGGGGGATAGGCGCAGGCCGGTCGCAAGCCGACGCATACCGGCGAATTGCATCCATCAGTGTGGCCTTGGCGATTGGCTTGGTAAGATGTGCGGTGAACCCGGCAGCCGCACTTTGTCCCGCCGACTCCTTGAACGCATCCGCCGTGAGGGCGAGTATAGGCAGCGGGGCAGCGTTCTGGACGCGCTCCCAGTCGCGCATGGCTCTGGTCGCGTCGAGGCCGTCCATGACCGGCATGTGAGCGTCCATCAACACCAGATCATAGTGGCGGCTTTTCATCATGCTCAGCGCGATCTCTCCATTCTCGGCATTGTCGAGAATACAGGATGATCGTTTCAAGTATTCCGCGATCAGAAATCGGTTGTCCTCCGAATCGTCCGCTAGCAGGATGTGTATCGCGGGCATCTCATTGGCGCTCGGAGGTGAGGGAATCAGGGCATCCGCGGCTGGTCTGACGGCGGCCAGGCCAGGGCGTTCGGAGACTGCGAATTTTGCGGTGAAGAGGAATCTGCTTCCCAGTCCGATGGTGCTCTCGACCCAGATCCTTCCACCCATTAACTCCACTATCCGCTTCGAAATCGCCAGCCCGAGGCCGGTACCGCCGTACTTTCGGGTCGTTGATGAATCCGCCTGGGTGAAATTCTCGAAGATGCTTGCGAGTTTTTCCTGAGGAATTCCGATGCCGGTATCCTTCACGCAGAAGAGCAGAGATCCCGGATCTGCATTCTCCCGGTCCTGTCCAACCTCGATATCGATTCTTCCGGTTGCGGTGAACTTCATCGCGTTGCCGAGCAGGTTCAACAGAACCTGGCGCAGCCGCAATGGATCGCCTACCAACACGCGCGGCAGGCCTTCTGCGAGCAGCGAGCCGGTCTGCAGACCCTTGTCGGAGGCCCGTACCCGGGTCAGCTCGAGGACTCTCCCGATCAACTCCGAGAGATCAAATTCCGCTTGCTCCAACTCCAGGTGTCCGGACTCCACTTTGGAGAGATCGAGGATGTCGTTGATCAGCGCCAGAAGGCTGCCGCCGGCTCGTTGAAAGACCTCAACATACCGTTTCTGTTCATGACCCAGATCGGTCTCTGCCAGCAGGTCTGCCATCCCCAGGATGGCGTTGAGAGGAGTCCGTATCTCGTGGCTCATCGTCGCGAGAAACTCGCTTTTCGCCCGCGTTGCCCGCTCTATCTCCTGGTTCAGGCGAGTGATGGTCTCATTGTGCATCACCATCTCATGGGCATAGAGCTGGAGCTGCTGATGTTCGACGTAAGTTGCATCCGCCCGCTCAATCACCAGGAATTGCCGCGTTCCTGTCGTGACTGCCAGCGCCAGCAGGTGATACTCGTTACCGCTGGTATCTGTTTCCGTCCAGAAATCGGATTGCAGACGCTCCCGCGAGCCGGTCGCCCAAAACTGTTCTGCCACCGGGAGAAAGCTCTCAAGCGCAGGAAAATGGTCGGTGAGGTTCGGCGCCAAATCCGCGCGAGTGTCGATCGGCATCAGGCGCAGGAACCATTCCGGATATTCGTTGACGACCACGAACCGCCCTTGAGGGTCGCGCTCAAATACGGCGAACCGCATCGCCGAAAGCAGGATGGCCGCGGCATCCGCGTGTTGATCGCGATCGGGATGCAACTCTCGCGTGACCAGGTCTGTCATGACCTTTCCTTCTCTTGCAGAAGCCGTGACGCCAGCTCCTGGAAAAGCTCTTCGACCCCTTCACCGCTCTTGGCACTGGTCAGGAGCATAGGCCAGCCGAGAGCGGAAAGACGTTCCAGCGCGGCCGCATCCACCTCCCAGCTCTCGCGCAGGTCGGCCTTGTTCACAACGCAGGTAAATGGAATATTGCCAAGCTCTACTTCCAGCCGCGACTGCAGATCGATGGCCGCCTCCAACGTGCTTGCGCGGCATCCATCCGCCACCAGGATGTACCCAGAGGACCCGCGCAATTGTGCAGACTTTATCTGGGTGAGCGCATCCTCCCCGGCCAGGTCCCAGAGCATCAGCGTCATCTCTTGACCATCGATAGTCACGGTTTTTTTATCGATCTTCACCCCGAGCGTGGTGAGGTATTTATCGGAAAAGATGCTCCTCACAAAGCGAGACACCAGGCTCGTCTTGCCTACTCCGAAAGCACCCACCATACAAATCTTTTTCTGGATCAAGGCGTTGGCCCCAACGGCGCCGAGATCGGCGGGTTCAAAGTCACCTGAAAGGTGACACGACGATCAAGCTCCTGTGGATAGGTCTCCATCCCCGCGTGCCCAGGCATAGTGTCGCCTACACCGGCGGCCGCCAGCATGGCGCGAGGGATGCCTCGCTCCGCGAGCGCTCGCGCGACAGTCTCGGCGCGGGCGCGGCTCAACTCGATGTTGCGCCTTTCTGTCCCTGTGCGATCGGTGTGACCGTCTATCTCGATCTGGAGCTGCCGATGGTTTTCATCGGCGGTGTGCCGTAGGAGGTTTACCTGTTCCTCGATTGTGTCCAGGAGAGCGGCCTGATCGACGCGAAGCTCCGGCGAGTTCAGGTCGAAGCGAATCACCTGCCGCTCCAGAAGCGTCTTGTTGGCCTCCAGCCGTCGCGTCCCCTCGAAATGTGGATCGAGAGAAAGATACGGCTCCCACTCTTCGGAGACTTTTCGCGCCGGCACATCGAACCCGGAGAGCAGTGCTTGCGGATCGACGGCCAGCGGATCGCGCAGGCCACGCACCGAATATCCAAACCATCGACGTTGCGCCCCGATCACGACGATCCCCGGCTCGCTCTGCAACCGCGCGACATACCTTGTCCATTGCCGGTTATCGCGGATGCGCAGGCCCACGATCGTCCCGATCGCCAGCAGAAGCAGGATGGCAACGACCCATACGGCGGTGTAGGATGTCTTCGCGGTCGCCTTCTGTGCACCTCGCAGGCATTGGCGCAGATGCGGTTCCGCACCGGCAATCGATGCCGCGTCTCCCGCAAACGATTGCAGCGCCGGCCCAAACTCACGGTGAATTGCCTCGAGTTCGCGAACGAAGACCTGACGCAGCTCGGGCGGCGGTTGGCCGCTGACGACCGCTGCCAGCAGCGCGAGCGGGCCGTGCTGCAACCATAGCCTGAATTCGCCAACCTGCATCACTTCGAGCTCATCCGACTTTCTCGGCCCAAAGGAGTCGCGCACGAAGTCTTGGATTGCCGTCAGCATTCCCGAGACCAGATCGGCATCCTGCACCACACCATCGCCGGAGGCGACGTGGCCAAGCAGCAGTCCGGTCTCGCGATGAATCAGGAAGACCTGCTCGACGCGGTAGTTGAGGCTGCGCGCCAGCGCGACCTCGCCAAAGGACTTGCCCGAACGCCATGCTTCAAAGCGCCACTTCCAGCTTTCGAGCGATAAGCCGCGGTCGAGCATCTGGTTCAGCGAATCGAAGAGGCCCTGCAGCGCATGGGCGACCGCCTTGCGCACTGCTTCGCCAATGATAGGGAACAGTGCGACCGCCAGCATTCCCGGGTCACGGGCAACGGAGATGCGGAGCGCCTCTTCGATCAACGGCTGCAGAGTGGTTTGCAGCTTGCGGTCTTGTTTCGACCGCAGGGCGATGGCCTCGGCAATGCTCTTGCTCAGCTCTTCGGAACGTGCCTGCGGATCGTCCATCCGCTGCCGGAGTTGCTCGATCTGCTCCAGCTCGGGCCCGATCAGCAGGCCGCGCAACTGGCGCAGACGATCGTCGACGCCGTTGGCATTCTGCTCCGGAGTATCGGCGACTCCCGCTTGTGTGGGTGTGCTGCTCATTGTTCCAGCGATCCTCTGGCGCCCGCAGCCGCGGCCTTATTTCGGCTCGGCCGGTTCGGCGGGCTGGCCGTCGTCGCCAATCTGAGCCGCAATCTCGGCCAACAGCGCCGACAGCAGCGCGCGGTCGGTCTTCTGTTGGCGTAGCTCGCCCACCCGCCGCTCGAGCAGAGAACGCAGGCTGTCGTGACGCTGGCCAATCTCTTCGAGCAGCTTACGCGACTCCGCCATCAGTTCTTTGCGCAAAACACTGTCCGACTCGGCCGTCGACGCATCGAGTTCGTGGATCTTCCGGGCAAGGGCATCGCTGGTCGCCTTGAGATCGCGATCAAGGGATTGGAAGGCATTTGTCCGTTCCTCGCGCTCGGCCTTTAGCCGCGTAGCCAGGGTCTCGGTCTCGCTCTTGAAGAACCCCTCCAGCGACTCGAAGCGGCGACGCATGGTCTCCTTTAGCTCTACTGTCTCGCGCACCAGGTTTTCTTCCAGCCGGGCAAAGCGCGCTTCATAGTTCTTGATCTGCGATCCGAAGAGAATGTCCCGGATCTTGTCGACGCTGGCGCCGGAATCGGGACCCGCGATCTCTACCACCGAGTGAATCGTATCCTTTTGCTCGCCGTTGCTCATAACTTTCCTTTTAGACAAGCTTGGTTTGGAGGTGCCGAGTTTAGGCACATTCAGTTTAGACATGCTGGGCTTGGACGTGCTGGGCTTAGACATGCTCGTATCCTGACTGTCAAATTGTTGACATGCCGCGGGGTTGGCTTCCCCAAGAAGCCGTACGGGGAAACGTCGCCATTCTACAGCGTGGAGCAGATTTGCAAAAGGATCATCTGCCACAAGCACACATTACAGATGCCAGTGTGACGGAAGCTCAACTAAGAATCGGAGTTTGACCAACCTAATTCTTCCACCCTCATGTGCAGAGCGGTATGAGCAGCAAGGCGTATCCTCGACAGGATTCGCATTCGCTTGTAATAACCTCGAATCGAGCGGTCATGTTTTCATAGCGTGAGGGTGGCGGAGGTGATCCGGAAGGTTGGCGGCGTTGCCGCCGCGGCCAGCGATGCGTGGCGGATAAAACTGCGTCGATTCAAGCTCATAAAAATCCTTCTTTTCCTGGTCTGTCGATCCGGTTTAGTGCAGTATCTTGTACTCGGTTGAAGTAATCACCAGGTAGACGGCGAGCCTTATCTGTTCTGCGGGTGTAACCTCCGGCGCGTTGGTGATTTCGCTGGTAATCGCTGTCGCAGTGGCGGAGTCCATCGTCCCGTAGAGGAAGAGGTTGTTCAACGCCTGTACGAGCGCCCCTGGCCCCTGCGTGACCAGGACCTGCCCCAGTGGGCTGGTCGCGCTCAGGTCGACGTTGAAGGCGGTTATCGTGTTGAACAAGAGGTCGTTGGCCAGAGTCAGCCGGCCTATGACGGTGGCGGTGTTTTCTATCCCAAACTCCGGCGCATTCAAGCTCGTGCCCGGTATCACGTAGCTGGGCGGGAAGAAGTTAAATACCGCCGGAGACTGATAGGGCCGTTCGCTGAGGGAGCCTGCGGAAAGATCCGAGAGGCTTTCCCAGTAGTTGTTTGGATCGACGTTGACAAAGCCCAGCCCACGCCACACTGCGGTGATCCACAAGATCGGCTCGCGCAGGTGGCCGTCGCTGGGCTGCTCGGCGGTGTCGCCGGCCCGTGCCTCCGGATCGGTGAAGATCGCGGTCAACACCGCCTGCATGTCTCCGCGCACCCCGTTGCCGTCGTCGATGAACTTCGCCGCCACCCGCGAGATGTAAGCCGGGCTGGGATCGCTCTTGACCAGGTGCTGGATCAGCTGCTTGCAGACGAACGGCGGCACGTTGGGATGCTGGAAGACATTGGTCAGCGCCCCGGCCAGGTCCTCTTCCGCGGTCTGGCCCGCCGCGAGCGTCGTCCCGTTCAACAGCGTCTTGGGATTTTCGTCGTGCTGGGCCTCCACCGCGACCATGGGGTGATAGTAGTTCGGGACCCAGTTGATCACGCTGGGCGTGGAGCCGTCGGCATTGGCATAGGTCCAGCCGGTGAAGACCCGGGCGAAGGCCTGCACCTGCGCCTGGGTGTAGGCCGGGATCGGATTGCCGCTCTGCAGGCTTCCGTCCTGGTTGAGCAGATTGAGCCCCATATTGAACAGCTGCATGTTCTCCCGGGCGAAGTTCTCGTTGGCGCTCAGCGTGCCGGTCGGCTTGAGGCTGTTGAGCATGTTCAGGTAGTAGCCCATGCCCGGAGACAGGGTCACATCCCTCATGATCGTGGACCAGTTCGTGAACGCGTCGGCGGCGAGGATGTTCGCATAGTTTTGCAAGTCCCAGTCGGTCACTTCGCGGCTGGAGATGACGAACATCTCGCTCAGCGCGAAGGCCACCCGCTGCCGCAACTGATCGTTGCCGGTGATCACCGTCTGCCACCACTCCGATTCAAAGCAAGCTCCATCCCCGACACAGTACGATGGAAGTGGGTTCGGGATGGTCGGCAGCACGGTTTGCGGAGTGTTGAACTGCTCCTGCAGCCACGCGGTCACCCCCTCATTCTGCACGTGCTGGATCAGGCTGGTGGTCGGCCCAAAGGTGGTCTGGTCCAGCAGCCGGCCCGCCGTCGTCAGGCTGACCGGCGCCGAGATGGCTACCGAGAAGAAATCGCTTATACCGCCAGTATGGCTGGCGGTATAGGCCTGCATCTGAAGATCGCCGGTCGCGGCCGCGATGACACTGATCTCGGCGGTGATTGAAGTCGGCGACACGTAGGTGGTCGGCATCGCTGAGCCATTGGACTCGATGACCGTGGACGGCACAAAGCCGGTTCCGGTAAAGGCGACCGCCGTTGTCGCCCCGGCGGGTATGATGGCCGGACCAGCGGCGGTGATGGTGGGAACCGGATTGACGATGTCCACCTGATACGAGGCAGTAATTGCCGGATTCGAGGCCAGCGCCGCCTGGATCGTTACGGCTGGGTTGGCCGGCATCACTGCCGGCGGAGTATAGACTCCGGCGCTCGAAATCGAACCCGGACCGGAGACTATGCTCCAGTTCACCGCCGTCTGTATCGATCCAGTCACCGCCGCCGACATGGCAACGCTAAAATCGATGTCGGCGAAGCCGGTGTTGACGCCATCCACCCCGGTTGCGGTCAAGACGATCGAGGGAGTCTCTACGCTCTCGGTGAAGGTCGTTCCTGCCCCACCTCCCGGTGCCGGATTCTGCACCTGCAGGCTCAGCATGCCTGAAGCAGTATTCGCCACCGGCACCTGCACCGTCGCCTGGTTATAACTCACGTAAGTGGTGGGCAGCGTTTGCCCGTTGTAGGCCACCGTCGTCCCCGGCACGAAGCCCGAGCCGGTCAGCGTCACCGTCTGGCTGCCGCCGGTCAGCAACTGCGCCGGCGCCGCCGAACTCACCACCGGCACCGGATTGATCAGGGTAAGCGTATAAGTGGTCGTCAGCGCCGGCAAGTTCGCCAGCCAGGCCGAGACCGTCACCGTAGGGTTCGCGGGCATCGCTTGCGGCGGCGTGTAGGTCGCATTGTTATTGCAGCAGGTCGCGGTGTTATACCCGCTGGTGGTGAGCGTTCCAGCGCCTTGCACCGACCAGCTTATCCCCGTATGGGCCGTGTCTGTGTTGACCGTCGTCAAGTTCACCGGGACCCCCAGCCGTGCGGTGCCCGTATTCGTCCCGTCCGGATCGGAGGCGGTTATCGGCAGGGTCGCGATCGAAAGCTGGAAAACCGTGCCTGTCCCTCCCCCGGGAGCGGGGTTTTGCGGCTGAACAGACAAGAAGCCGGTCGCGGCGGCCCCGGCGGTAACCTGGGCGACGACTACCGTTGCCGACTGGTAGGTAGTGGGAGCCGCAACTCCGTTAACCAGGATGACCACGCCTGGCACGAATCCGGTGCCATTGATCGTGATCGGGACCGTTGCTCCCGCCAACGCCTGGCTCGGGGAGCTACTGCTCATCACCGGCACGGGATTGTCCAATGTCAGCGTGTACGAGGTAGAGACAATGGGACTCGCGGTGGTGGTTGCGGTGATGGTGACGGTTGGGTTCGCCGGCATTGTCGAGGGCGGCATGTAGGCTGCCCCGGAGTTGTTCGTATTATTGGGCGTGAGAGTCCCGGCGCCCTGCAGTGTCCAGGTTCTTGGACTGACGCCCCCATTCACCACGCTGGTGATGAAGTTCACCTGAACCCCGAGTTGCGCTGTGCCGTTATTGATGGTGCCGCCGGGGTTGGTCGCGGTCATTGCGAGTGCAGCAATAGGCAGAGCAAAAGCAGCTCCCGTGCCTCCTCCCGGCGTGGGGTTCTGAGGGGTCAGCGAGAGATTGCCCGAGGCGGTTGGGGGAAGGGTAATTTGTGCAGTGATGGTGGTGGGCGAGTTATAAGTGGTCGTGACGGTGCCGGAACTGGCCGTTAAGACCGTTCCGGGTACAAAGCTTGTACCGGTCAAGACAACCGAAACCGTCCCACCGGCGCTCGCGTGAGTCGGATTCGCTGAAACCAGGGTCGGTATGCCATTGACCAATGTTAGCGTATACGAGGTCGAGACGATGGGACTCGCAGTGGTGGTCGCGGTGATGGTGACGGTTGGGTTTGCCGGCATTGCCGAGGGCGCTACGTAGGCTGCCCCGGAGTTGTTCGTGTTATTAGGCGTAAGAGTCCCGGCGCCCTGCAATGTCCAGTCTGTCGGACTGACGCCCCCATTCACCACGCTGGTGAGAAAGTTCACCTGAGCTCCAAGTTGCGCTGTGCCGTTATTGGTGGCGCCATCCGGGTTGGTCGCGGTCATTGCCAACGCAGCAATGGGCAGAGCAAAAGCAGTTCCCGCGCCTCCTCCCGGTGTGGGGTTCTGCGGGACCAGCGAGACATTGCCCGAGGCGGTCGCGGGAAGGGTAATTTGTGCGGTGATGGTGGTGGGCGAGTTATAAGTGGTCGTGACGGTGCCGGAACTGGCCGTCAAGACCGTTCCGGGTACAAAGCCTGTCCCGGTCAAGACAACCGAAGTCGTCCCACCTTCCAATGCCTGGTTCGGAGAGGCGCTGCTAATCACCGGCAGGGGATTGAGCAGTGTCAGAACAAGCGCAGTTCCCGTGCCTCCTCCCGGCGTGGGGTTTTGAGGGGTCAGCGAGAGATTGCCCGAGGCGGTTGGGGGAACGGTAATTTGTGCGGTGATGCTGGTGGGCGAGTTATAAGTGGTCGTGACGGTGCCGGAACTGGCCGTTAAGACCGTTCCGGATACAAAGCCTGTCCCGGTCAAGACAACCGAAGTCGTCCCACCTTCCAATGCCTGGTTCGGAGAGGCGCTGCTAATCACCGGCACGGGATTGAGCAATGTCAGCGTATACGAGGCGGAGACAATGGGACTCGCAGTGGTGGTCGCGGTGATGGTGACACTTGGGCTTGCCGGCGTTGCCGAGGGCGCCACGTAGGCTGCCCCGGAGTTGTTCGTATTATTGGGGGTAAGAGTCCCGGCGCCCTGCAGTGTCCAGGTTCTCGGACTGACGCCCCCATTCACCACGCTGGTGAGGAGGTTCACCTGAGCCCCAAGTTGCGCTGTGCCGTTATTGGTGGCGCCACCTGGGTTGGTCGCGGTCATTGCCAACGCAGCAATGGGCAGAGCAAAAGCAGTTCCCGCGCCTCCTCCCGGTGTGGGGTTCTGACCGACCAGCGAGACATTGCCCGAGGCGGTCGCGGGAAGAGTAATTTGCGCGGTGATGCTGGTGGGAGAGTTATAAGTCGTCGTGATCGTGCCGGAGCTGGCCGTCAAGACCGTTCCGGGTACAAAGCCTGTCCCGGTCAAGACAACCGAAACCGTCCCACCGGCGCTCGCGTGAGTCGGACTCGCTGAAACCAGGGTCGGTATGGCATTGACCAACGTCAGGGTATACGAGGCGGAGACAATGGGACTCGCAGTGGTGGTCGCGGTGATGGTGACGCTTGGGTTTGCCGGCATTGCCGAGGGCGACATGTAGGCCGCACCGGAGTTGTTCGTATTATTGGGTGTGAGAGTCCCTGCGCCCTGCAATGTCCAGGTTCTTGGACTGACGCCCCCATTCACCACGCTCGTGATGAAGTTCACCTGAACCCCGAGTTGCGCTGTGCCGTTATTAGGGGTGCCGTCCGGGTTGGTCGCGGTCATTGTCAAGCTCGCGACCGACGTTTGCGCCCGCGCCGGACAAATCACCATACCACTTAAGGCAATCAAGAAAACCAGAAGCCGCGCCGAACAGCTTCTCCCAAAGGCAGAAATACACTGTGAACAAAACGTACGAACCATACAAGCCCCCCGGCTCCGAATTGTTTATCAGCACAACAGAGATGAAACGAACGCGAGATATCGAGCGATTTAGGCGCAGAGGGGGCAGTTCCCGTCGGACAGACTTCTAAGGTAAGGTGCGCTGCGCGTTACGTCATCTGCATCGACCTGTATGATGCTGTAAATGATGCCTCTAGCGAAGAGCACAAGCAAAAAATCTAATCTAATGCAATGGGTACTACCTGCTTCTAAGTTGATCTTATATACCGCAGTCCCCATAACTAACATATGAAAGTGACATTTATGGTGGATTCTTATTACGTACGTAATAATGCTCGCGACCGCGCCTATAACCGCAGCAGAAAATGTGCGTGTGTCGGTCCGACCAATTAAGGTCGATGGGGACAAGCTCTCCCCGGGGTATGTCGCGGGCCCGCTGGTCCCAGTCACCCCTGCCGGATCCGATGACAATTCGCAACCTTGAGGACCCCAACAGCATGGCTAGCGAATAACCTCCAACCAAAAAGCTCTTGACAGATGGAAACCGTGTGGTTACATTGATGGGAACCGTATGGTTGCCATTCCCCGCAAGCAACAAGACGCTGTGTTCCGGGCCATCGCCGATCCCACGCGCCGCGAAATCCTCGGCATCCTCTCCGGCGGCCGGCAAACCGTCGGCACAATCGCGGCAAATTTTCGCATGAGCCGGCCCGCGGTCTCGAAGCACCTTCGGTCGCTGCGTTCGGCGGGACTGGTCACGACCCACAAGCAAGGCACGACAACCGTCTGCGGGTTGAACGCGAAGCCTCTGCGCGCCGTCAACGATTGGCTCCAGGACTACGAATCGTTCTGGAAAGACTCTCTGCTGAGGCTCAAGAAATACGTGGAGGAAACAAAATGAATGCGGTAGTTATCCCCAATGGCACTATCGTTCAGGAAGTCACCATCAACGCCCCGGCGGAGAGAATCTTCGAGGCGCTCACCAACCCCAACGAACTTCTGAAATGGTGGGGATCTGAGGGAAGGTTCCAAGCCACTGAGGTCCAGTGCGACCTGCGCCCTGGCGGCCGCTGGTTGATGGTCGCCACCGGTGACTGCAAAACCGGCAAGTCCTCGAGAGTATCCGGCGAGTATCGCGAGATCGACCGGCCACGCCTGCTTACGTTCACCTGGGTCAGGGAAGAAGAAGATAGAGTCGAAACTCTCGTTCGCTGGGACCTTGACGAACTTGACGGCGCGACGACGGTCCGTCTCACCCACTTGGGCCTCACTAGCGAAAGCTTGCGGGCTCGGAATAACGGTTGGCCGTTGATCCTGGACCTGCTCCACAATTACTTGGATTTGCACCAGGGCCCAATGGGCGCAGCTACTCCCGGGATCGAAAGTTTTTATCGTTAGTGGTAGAAATCGGCGCAACATATTCGACGTATTAAATAGAACAGCCCAATGTTGGCTGGAATCGATGATGAAGGAGATATTGATGCGCTTCATGATGGTCGTGACCCCAAAGGGTATGAAAGGGCAGCTGCGGATTCACAGTTCGGAGAGGGAGAGACAGTGGCCTTCAAATAACGTGTACGAAGCGGGACGGCTGTGCTCTCCTGTGGCGCCACTGGTCTATTGACATCAATCAGTTATGTTGGTATCAACATAAATTATCAAGCCGTCCGCGGCGGAAAAACGCGCGAGAATTGAGGACCCGGCATGTCATTCCTTCATGATCTGAAAATTGCGGTGCGTTCTCTCGCACGGGCTCGTGCGCTCTGGATTACTGTGGCCCTCACCCTCGCTCTCGGCATCGGCGCCAACGCGGCCATCTTCAGCATCGTCCGTGCCGTGCTGCTGGCCCCGCTCGCCAATCGCGACGAAAGTCGGCTGCTCTACATCCGCCAAAGCGCTCCGGGCATCGGCGAAGCCAACACCGCCTTCTCCATACCTGAGATTCAGGACATTGGCCACAACCTCAAAACGATCAGGAAGATCGGCACTTTCTCTGAGATCGATTTCACCGTCGTCGGCCTCGGCACGCCGCGCGAGATCCACGGCGGCGTCGTCGACGGCAACTACTTCGAGGTGATGGGTCTGCGCCCGGTGCTGGGTCGCCTGCTCACCCCCGCCGACGATGGCCCCAATACCCCCGGCGCAATCGTGCTCACCTATCGGTTCTGGCGCAACTCGATGAAGTCCGATCCCAATGTACTTGGCAAGACCGTGCGGCTTGAGAGCTGCTGCGGCGCGCGTTCCGCAACCATCATCGGTGTCCTCGAGCCGTCGGTTCCCTATCCCGTTGACACCGAGATCATCGCCAACGTCGTCACCAGCCCGCATCATCTCTCCGCGACCATGGTGACCGGCCGCGAACATCGCATGACCGAAGTCTTCGCCCGGCTCGCTCCCAGCGCGACCCTCGAAGCCGCCCGCGCCGAGCTCCAAACCGTATACGCGGCCATGGTCGCCGCGCACCCCGAGACCTACAAGCCCGCCGATCACTTCCAAATCACGGTTAAGCGAATGCACGACCAGATCAATTCGCGCGCAAACACCATCTTGTGGGTACTCTTCGCCGCCTCCGGCCTGCTCTTCGTCATCGCCTGTTCTAACGTCGCCAATCTCGTCCTCGCCCGCACCGTCCGCCGCGAATCCGAGCTCGCCGTCCGCTCCGCCTTAGGCGCAAGCACAGTCGCCCTGCGCCGTTCCCTGCTCGCCGAGAGCATCGTGCTCTGCGGCAGCGGAGCGATGGCCGCCTTCATCCTCGCCATTCCGATGGTCTCCGTACTCGGCCGTTACGCCGCGCGTTTTTCCGTCCGCGCCGACGGCCTCGCGCTTGATTTCACCCTCGTCTGGATCGGCATCGCCCTCGCGCTCATCGCCGCCATCTTCCTCGCCTTCGTGCCCCGCCTGCCTTCCGCCGATCCCTCGAAAGGCATCAGTCTCACCGGCGCTGGAGTTCGCGTCACCGGATCCAGCAGCCGCCGCCTCCGCATCTTCGCCATCACCCAGATCACCGCGTCCTTCCTGCTCCTCGCCGGAGCCGGCGCGCTCTTGCGCACCCTCATGGTGCTCGAGCAGACCCGCCCGCCCTTCGACACCTCCCACGTTCTCGCCATCAATCTGCCGGTGATGAACTATGGCCGCACTCCCGAGCAGGTGCGCGACTTCTATCGCGACGTGAAAGAACGCGTCGCAACCATCCCCGGCGTCGAACACGTCTCCACCGGCTTCAGCGTTCCCTGGCGCGACTCCCAGGGCCTCGACATTAGCCTCGCCTTCGCCATGGATGGCGCCGCCCGCCAGAACGCCAAGGACGATCTGCGCGGCAAGTTCCGCGCCATCTCCCCCGGCTTTTTCAGTACTTTGGGAGTTCCTCTCCTCGAAGGCCGCGATTTCAGAGACACTGACAAAGACGGCTCCGAACGCGTCGTGATCATCAGCCAAAGCGTCGCAAACAAGCTCTTCCCCGGCCAGGATCCGCTCAATCGCGAGATGCGCTGGACAGACCCCGTCATAAAGTTCATCGGCATCAGCGACGCGCCGCGTCGCGTCGTCGGCGTCGTGCCCGACGTCGACGATGAAAACATCATCCCCGAGCCGGGAATCACCATCTACCAGCCCACCGATCAGGAAGGCTGGGAGAGCCGCCTCTTCGTTCGCACCAAGGGCGATCCCTACGCGCTCGTTCCGATGATCACCCGCACCATCCACGACATGTCGGCCGAGCAGCCTGTCGAGCGCGCCAGCACCCTCGAAGACATTCGCGCCGAGGTTCTCACCCCTGACCGCCTCAACGCCATCGTCTTCGGCGGATTCGCCGCCGTGGCGCTCTCAATCTCCGTCGTCGGCGTGGCCGGCGTCCTCGCCTTTTCCGTCAGCGGACGCACCCGCGAATTCGGCATCCGCATCGCCCTCGGCGCACAGCCCCGCAGCATTCTCACCGGAGTCCTCTCCGAGGGCCTGGTCATCGCCAGCATCGGAGTCGGCACCGGCATGTTAGTCGGCCTCATTTTCGCCCGCGTCCTCGGTAAGTACGTCGGCGAAGTGCAACTACCGAGCGTACTCCTCTTTGTCCTCTCGGCCTTCGTGATCCTGGCCGCGGCGATCGTCGCCTCAGCCGTCCCCGCAGCCCGCGCCGCCAAAGTGAATC
>CAWDRO010000008.1:0-287243 GCA_963804735.1 uncultured Acidobacteriaceae bacterium | reverse complement strand
TTCTTGGTCCTGCCCTCAAAATGCTATTATGCGACAGCCACTGGTGAGAGCGCCAGCGCTCGCGAGTGTTGCCCACTGCTTCCTCAAAATGCGCCTATTTAAGATGCGCCTGTCTGCAGTTTTCCTCGCGCTAACACTGACGACTTTAGCCGGGTTCGGTCAATCGTCGAGCACGGTTTCAGCGGCACAGCCGTCGCCGCTGGATGAGGCGCAAAGGCTGGCAGACAGCGGTCAAGTCGGGTGCCGCGTTGCAGCGGCTCGATGCGCTGGCTGCTTCGCAACCGCAAACCCGCGGGCCTGCAAAATCTTCGCGGGATGATCTTTTACCAGCAGGGAAAGATGTCCGAGGCGGCAGATGCTTTCGCAAAGGCGGTTGCTCAGAATCCGAAGGATCTCGAGTCGATGCAGATGGAAGGCGTGAGCTTCTTCCGCCAGGGAAAGCCTGCGCTGGCGATTCCGCTTCTGCAGCAGGCCCATGCGCTGGTGCCCGGATCCTCGAGTCGACCCCGAATACGTGCTGGCTCTGTGCTACATGGACACGCACCGTTACGACGACGCGCGCAAGACATTTTCGGCGCAATATGGTTTCTCGCCCGATTCCGCCAAGACATATACTTCTCGCGGCGCGCTTGTTCCTGCGCCGAGACTACCTGCCGATCGCCGAAGAGTCGGCCCGCAAGGCGGTCGCGCTGAATCCCAACCTGCCCCTGGCTCACCTTTTGATTGGCGAGGTTGCGCTTGCCGCCGCCCGCTATGACGAGGCCATTGCCGAGTTCGGCAAAGAAATTGAAATGAATCCCACCGAAGGCCTTGCGTATGAGCGCTTAGGCGACGCGTACCTTCGCACCGGCGATTTCGAGCAGGCGTCAATTGCTCTCAACAAGGCAGTATTGCTGGAACCCGCGACCAGCGGGCCGTCTCATCCTACTGGGCAAAACTCTGCTGAAACAAAAAAATGCTTTGATGGCGAGGGTATACTCGAGCGAGCGGTGAAAATGGACGCTAACAACTACATGGCGCATAGTCTGCTTCGTCCGAGCCCTCCGAGCGCTTGGGCGTGGCGACGATGCAACCCGGGAAACTCAAAAGGCGGAGCAGCTCCAGGCAGCGGATGTGCCTAACCTTGAAAGCGCGAAGTAGCTAGAAGCGCGGCGATAGAGGCGAATCCAAGGTCGCTTCCAAATTTTTCAAACCAAACCTAGTGTGGCGGACTCATGCCGAGGGCTTTCAAGTATCCGTCTTTGGTTCGGCAATTCTTCAGGTCGATCTTGTCGAGCAGATCGGCGAAGGCCATCGTGATATGCGCCTGCGGAGGCCGCTGGGCGATGCGCTTTTCTGCTTCTCCAGTGCCGCCGGAGAGTTTGGCGAATGCCAGATCTCGTCCCAGTAGATCGGCCGGTTGAACGAGACTGGCGAGGAGGTAGCGTCCATCTTCTTGTACGGCCAGAATGCCCAGCCGATCTGGTTTTGTTCGAGTACCTGGACGAACTGGGCGACCCACGTATCTGTGTTTTCTCCGGACTCGCTCATCCAGAGGGGGACGTGATAGCGCTCGCGGAAATCGATATAAGGTTGCACGGCGTCTTTCCCTGGCGGCATCCAGTACTTATGCAGGTTGTACATCACGTTCTTGTCGAAGGGCGGCCCGAAGACGGCGAAGTTGGTGTCCCACTGTGCCCCGCCGAGGATGACGACGTGGTTGGGATCAACTTCGCGGACTCCCGCGACGATCTTGCGATACAGCGGCTCTAGTTGCTTGTTGTAGACCTGCAGTTGCGGGTAGTGCGGGATCGGCTCGTTGAGCAAGTCGTAGCCGAGGACCGTTGTCGAGTCGCGGTAATGCGCGGCGATGCGCTTCCATATATCTACTGTCAGCTGCTGGGCCTGGGGGTCGTCATATATCCACGGATATCCCCAACTGTCGTCGATGTTGGTTCCGGTTTGTCCGCCGGGCGCGCAGTGCATGTCGAGGATGACGTAGAAGCCGGCTTCGTGGGACCAGCCGATGACACGATCGAGCAGTGCGAAGCCTTCGTCATCGCCGGGAAGAAAGTATTTGTAGTGCAGCGGAATGCGGATGGAGTTGAAGCCGGCCTGCTTGATGAATTGGATGTCGTCGCGAGTGACATACCGATCCATGTAATCATGCCAGAACTTGCGGGCTGCATCGGGGCCGAGGAGCTCGTTCGTCAACGCCTCGATCTCGCGGGTCGATTGCGGGCCGTCGTCGAAATGAAACATGTAGCCTTCGCGGACGAGCCAATTGCCGAGGTTGGTGCCGCGCAGCATGAGGACGTGATCCTGTCCGTTGACGAGCTGACCGCCCTGGGTATGAAAAGCCCGACTGGGCGATCAGGATATTCGGAAGCAGCAGAAACATCAGGAGATCTGCGAGTCGCGCGCACTACTTCGCGAGTGGGGGCTGCTCGGCGCGTGACGCCATCGGACGATCCATCCTTCACCTTTTAGAAGCACTCGACAGAATATCCGGTCACTCCTCCGGATGGATGACATTTGTCATGTTTCGAACATGATCTTCGGCACTGGCAGCGGCTGGCTGGTGGATTCACTCTTGTAGCTATAGTCAGAGGGTTTCTATGGCGACGGCGGAAATCATGTTCAGGGATGTTGTTCCAGATGCTCATCAGCGAGCCGCTGGCGGCGCGGCGATTGCCCGGGTGGTTCAGGTCAGCAAAAATTATGGCCCGGTGCAGGCGCTTCACGAGGTGGACTTCACCATTAACGCCGGCGAGGTCGTTGCCTTGCTGGGGCCGAACGGGGCAGGGAAGTCGACCTTGGTGCGCCTGTTATTGGGGCTGGCTTCCCCGACGAGCGGCAGAGTTTCGGTTTTCGGTGGCGACCCGAAAGATCCAGGAACCAGGGAGCAGGTCGGCGCAATGCTGCAGGTTGGCGGCGTGCCGAGCACGATGAAGGTCCGCGAGCACATCGATCTCTTCTCCAGCTACTATCCAAAGCCATTGCCGATGGCTGAAGTGGTGGAGATGGCGGGATTGCAAGGCATCGAGAGACGCCAGTTCGGCGAGCTTTCCGGCGGGCAGAAGCAGCGAGTGTTGTTCGCGCTGGCGATCTGCGGCGATCCCGATCTTCTCTTTCTGGATGAGCCAACGGTGGGTCTCGATGTGGAGGCTCGGCGCGGGTTCTGGGAGCAGATTCGCAGGCTGGTTGCGCGGGGCAAGACCGTTCGCTGACCACTCACTATCTGGAAGAGGCCGATGCGCTGGCCGACCGGGTGGTGGTGATCAACAAGGGGTCGATCGTAGCGGAGGGCACTCCGGAGATATTAAGGCCAATACGGCGGGCAAGAAGATCCGCTGCATTACGCAGCTGAGCCTGGGGCAGATCGAGCGCATGACCGGCGTCGTGAGTGTGCGGTATGACCGCGAGGCAGTGGAGATCCAGAGCTCCTCGGCGGAGGCAACTTTGCGGGAACTGCTTGTTGCCGATGTTGAACTGTCTGGGATTGAAGTCGCGAATGCGGGGATTGAAGAGGCCTTTCTCGCTTTGACGAAATGAGGTCTAAAGAGTTGATCCTCCCACCCTTGTCGAGAGGAGCGTCGACAAGGATGGGGCAGCCGAATAAGTGATGGTTGAAGACATTCAAGTTGCAAATTGAGAAGGAGATGCTATGGCGAGCACAGTTGCGGTTGCGTCGGGTAAGTGGAGCCGTCCGTTTCTGAAGACGGTTGAGATTTACTGGAAAGAGTCGAAGTATGAATTTCTCAAGCGCTGGCGGATGCCGGTCTACTCGCTCTCGGTCGTCCTGTTTCCGGCGATGTTTTATACCTTGTTCGGGCTGATCCTCAACAAGGACTTATCCGGCGGGCATAAAGAGGCGGCTACCTACCTGTTGGCAACGATGGGTTTCTACGGCATCATCGGCGTGGCGCTCTTCGGCTTTGGCGTCGGCGTGGCGACAGAACGCGGCCAGGGATGGCTGGAGGTGAAGCGGGCGAGTCCGATGCCGGTCCCGGCTTACTTTGCGGGTGGGTAGCGATGTGCATGCTCTTCAGCTTCATTGTTTTTCTGACACTGTTTACCCTCGGCGTTGCCTTTGGCGGCGTGCGGCTTGCTCCCGGCCAGGTGATCGGATTGATCGCCACACTGGTCTTCGGCTCGATTCCGTTCTGCGCTTTCGGACTGGTGATTGGCTATTTCGCCAAGCCTAACTCGGCCCAGCGGTCGTCAACATGTTGTATTTTCCGCTCTCGTTTCTGTCGGGTCTTTGGATGCCTATTTGGATGCTGCCTAACTTCCTGAAAAAGTTGGCTGTTGTGCTGCCGCCCTATCATCTCGGCCAGTTGGCGCTGTCTATGGTGGGGGTCGGTGGCCGTGGCGACCTTCAGACCCACGTGAACGTGCTGATCGGCTTCACGCTGATTTGCCTGGGCGTGGCAATACTGGGCTTTCGGCGGGACGAAGGGAAGCTGTACGGGTGACGTCGCGGCTCGCGGAGAGCGGAGAAGCCGCGGGTCCTTCTGCTCTCCTCGGAAGCAATGACAAATCGACTTTGGCTTATTCTTAAGATGGATTGAGGAGTTCCGGACGATGAGATTGATTCCCAGGAACAACGGAATGGGGTGGGCAGCCTACGCGCTGCTTGGCTACCTGGGCTTCTTCCTGATCGACCCGATTATGAACCATGCCGGCGCGGTCACTTGGGCGTGGACCGCGCTGGGATTGCTGCTCTTCCTGACCATGTATTTCAGTCTCTACTGGGTCTGCGGGTGGAAGTCGGTCGCGCTCGCTCTCGGTCTAATGCTGCTGGGTGTGGCATATCTCCCCTTCAATAGCGGGGCGAGTTGCTTCTTTATCTACGCCGCGTCTTTTCTTGCCTTTGAGGAGAAGGCGAGCACCTCTTTCAACTACATCACCGCGGTAGCGGCGGTGTTGACGCTTGAGCTATACCTGCTGCATAGTCCGCATATCGCTTGGTTCGTCGATGTCGGGCTGCTGGTGATCATTTCCACACTGAATGTGTACTTCTCACAACATGGCCGCGCCCAGAAGAAGCTTTTGCGCGCCCAGGAGGAGATCGAGCATCTGGCCAAGATCGCCGAGCGGGAAAGGATTGCCCGCGACCTGCATGACGTGCTTGGACACACTTTGTCGGTGATCGTGCTGAAGTCGGAGCTGGCGTCGAAGCTGGTGGAGCAAGACCCGGCGCGGGCCAAGTCGGAGATGGCGGACGTAGAGCAGACGGCGCGGACTGCACTGGCTGAAGTACGGCAGGCAATCGGAGGATACCGTTCGAATGGTTTGGTCGCGGAGCTGGCGCAAGCCCGGGCGACGCTGGAGACGGCGGGAATTACGGTCGAGTGCGACCAGGTTCCGATCCAACTTCCGGCGACCCAGGAGAGCGTGTTATCGCTGGCCGTGCGGGAGGCGGTCACCAACGTGGTGCGCCATGCCCACGCGGCGCGCTGCCGTTGGAGTTGAAGACGAACGATGGCGTCTGCCGGCTGTCGATCCAGGATGACGGCTTAGGCGGTTTTCAGCCTGAAGGGAACGGCCTGGCCGGAATGCGGCAGAGGGTGGAAGCGCTAGGCGGAACACTCAAGCGCGAAACGCAGGGTGGAACGCGGCTGCACATTACGCTGCCGCTGACGGGGCCGCTGCAAGAGGCGAGCAAAGCGTGATGCCTGTCGAGAGTGGTCGGTCCGTGGGCATTCGCGTCGTGCTGGCCGAGGACCAGGCGATGGTGCTGGGAGCACTGGCGGCATTGCTGGAGATTTCCGGCGGAATCTCCGTCGTTGGAGAGCGCAGAATGGCGCCGATGCGTTGGCGCGAGTACTGGAGCTTAAGCCCGACGTCTTCATCACCGACATCGAGATGCCGGAGATGAGCGGGCTGGATGTTGCGGCAGAGTTGCAGCGGCGCAAGATTCGGACCAAAGTCATTATTGTGACGACCTTCGCGCGGAGCGGCTATCTGCGGCGGGCGCTCGATGCAGGTGCAACCGGATATCTGCTCAAGGACAAACCGGCGGAGCAGCTCGCCGAAGCGGTGAGACGGGTACATCGCGGCCTGAGGGTCATCGACCCGAGCTAGCGGCGGAGTCGTGGGGCACCGCCGATCCCCTGACCGATCGCGAACGGCAGACGCTGCGGCTGGCGGCCGAGGGCGCGACCAGCGGCGATATTGCCGCGAAGCTGAATCTCTCCGAAGGCACCGTAAGGAATTATCTTTCCGAGGCGATCAGCAAGCTTGGCGCCTCCAACCGGATCGAAGCGGCGAGAATTGCGCGGGCGCAAGGATGGTTGTGACTGGGTCCCATCGTGTCTTCATGTGCTGTCATTAGTCCGGGTCCAGAAGTCTGGGTCCGGGACCTTCTTCGGCCAACTTGTCCCACGGATTCCGCAGCGGACAGATTCCCAGGGACAGGCAGCCACATCCGATACATCCGTCCAATTGATCGCGGAGCCGAATCAACCGGTCGATTCGGTCATTCAGATCCGCCCGCCATTCTACAGATAGCTTCTTCCAGTCTTCGGCTGTGGGTGTGCGGCGGTCGGGCAGCCCTGCGAGTGTTTTGCGAATAGAGGCCAGCGGAATTCCGGTACGTTGCGCCACTTTAATAATGGCCACGCGGCGCAGCACCTCTCGCGGATATCGGCGCTGGTTGCCTTGATTTCTCCAACTCTTGATGAGGCCCTTGGATTCGTAAAAGTGGAGAGTCGAGACAGCCACTCCGCTGCGTGCTGCGACATCTCCCACGGTCAACTCTGTGGTGATTCGGGGTGGATCGGATTTGTTCATCACTAATTCCCTTGACCTCAAGTTTACTTGAGGTTCTACGCTTGGATGTATGAGCTTACGAGTGGAGGGAGCAGGAAGATGAACGACAGGGTTCGAGTGGCGTTAATTTATGGCAGTACTCGCAACGGACGCTTTTGCGACAAAGTCGCAGCATGGGCGGCTCAGGAGATTGCAGGGCGTGGAGAATTTTCCGTGGACATTATCGACCCGCTGACACAGCCGCAGTCAGGGGACGTCGATGAGCTGCCATCTTTGCAGGATCGAATCGCGGAGGCCGATGCCTTCGTGGTGGTCACTCCGGAATATAACCATGGGTATCCGGCGCCACTTAAGGCACTGATTGATTCGGTCGGGGCCGAATGGCGCGGGAAGCCTGTTGCTTTTGTCTCCTATGGCGGTATATCCGGTGGACTGCGAGCAGTAGAGCAATTGCGGCTGGTTTTCGCTGAATTGCACACAGTCACGATGCAGAATTCGGTCAGCTTTGCCGCAGCATGGGAGCAGTTCGACGGTGAAGGTATCTTGCGGGAGCCGGCGCGGGCGCAGAGATCGATGGCCACTTTGCTGGCGCAACTGTATTGGTGGGCGGTCGCTTTGCGGAATGCTCGTGCCGTGATTCCTTATGCTACGGCTGGCTGACGCCGAGTTTCGAGGGACAGTCTTCGTTTCGCCGTGAGTGGCTTTGAGGAGAAATGAGTAGGTGATGCGCTGGTAGAATCGAGACATTAGAGCAGAAGTACAGTTAGTGTCATGTGCATGAGAGTGTCCCAGTAGGCTTTTTCCTGGGGGAAAAAGCCTGCCGAGTGGGGCGCTTTGCATTACAGTAACTGTACTTCTGCTCAAGCTCCGTCGCATCCTCAGGAACCTCATGAAAACCGGCATCATCGGCCTGCCCCAGGTCGGCAAAACATCCTTGTTCAAGATACTTACGAAGGCGAAGCTGGACGAGCGCGCCTATTCCAATTCGCGGGAGGCGCATTTAGGCGTCGCCAAGGTGCCCGACGAGCGGCTTGACCAGCTCGCCGCGCTCTACGATCCCAAGCGAACCATATACGCCTCGGTTGAATATGCGGACGTTGCCGCTATTGGCCAGGAGGCGCTGAAGGAATCGGCGTTCCTGAGCAGCCTGCGCAACGTCGATGCGTTGATTCATGTGCTGCGGGCTTTTGAGGAAGATTCCATCCCCCATGTTGGGCCGATCGACCCTCTACGCGACATCAAGAATGTCGATTTCGACCTGATTATCTCCGACCTGTCACAAGTGGAGAAACGGCTGGAGCGGCTTGAGAAGGACCTCAAGAGCAAACGCACTCCGGAGACCGAAAAAGAACATGCGCTACTGATCAGGGCCAAGGAATTTCTGGAGTCGGAGAAACCGCTGCGCGAACTGGAAATGACGGCGGACGAGAAGAAGCTGATTCGAGGGTTTACTTTTCTTTCGCAGAAGCCGATTTTGTATGTCTTAAACATTTCGGAGAGTACGACTCTGGGAGTCGATCTTGAAGCGGCGGTTGCGAAGTACAAGCTTGAGGAGGTCGCCGCTCGACCAAATGCCGGCGCGACTGCGATCTGCGGCAAGGTGGAGGCTGAACTGGCCGAGATGGAGGACGAAGAGGCGGCTGAGTTTCTCGGCTCCTATGGACTTACAGAAAGCGGGTTGCGGCGGCTGATTCGCAAATCGTATGAACTACTGGGGTTGATCAGCTTCTTTACCGTTGGCGAAGACGAGTGTCGCGCCTGGACAGTCTCGGTCAACAGCCGCGCCCAGGAAGCAGCTGGCGCGATCCATTCCGACCTGGAAAAGCACTTCATCCGCGCCGAGACGATCCACTGGGACACCCTGCTGGCAGCAGGGTCGGAGGCGGTGGCGCGGAGCCAGGGAACGCTGCGTCTCGAAGGCAAAGACTATCGCGTGCAGGATGGCGATGTGATGCATATCCGGCATAGCGGATGAAACCCACCGCAGCCTGCGTTTGCTAGCATTCCTCTACGAGGAAAATCCCAAAATGATCATTGGCGTACCGAAGGAAGTGAAAGACCACGAGTCGCGCGTAGGTATTACCCCGGCCGGAGTGAGGTCGCTGGTGGATGCCGGGCATACCGTGCTAGTGGAGACCCACGCCGGCGAACTGTCGGCCTTTCCGGACGATGACTACCAGTCGGCGGGGGCGGAGATCGCCGGTTCAGCGCACAATGTGTGGGGACTGGCGGACATGGTCGTCAAGGTCAAGGAGCCGGTCGAGAAGGAGTACGCCTTCTTCCGCGAGGGGCTGCTGCTCTTCACCTATCTTCATCTGGCTCCGCTGCCCGAGCTCACGCAGCAATTGCTCGACAAGAAAGTGATCGGCATCGCCTACGAGACGATTCGGGACAGGGCGGGCACGCTGCCATTGTTGACTCCAATGTCTGAAGTTGCGGGCCGCATGTCGGTGCAGGTAGGTGCAACTTTCCTGCAGAAAGAATACGGTGGGCGCGGCGCGTTGCTGGGCGGAGTTCCGGGAGTTCCTCCCGCGGATGTATGCATCATCGGCGGCGGCATCGTTGGCACCAACGCCGCGAAGATCGCCCTGGGGATGGGCGCGAAGGTGACCATCGTCGATCTGAATCTGAATCGTCTCCGCGACCTCGACGACATTTTCAATGGGCGTCTCTACACGCTGGCTTCGAACTCCTACAACATCGACCGCGCGGTGCGACAGGCCGATCTGGTGATCGGAGGGGTGCTGATTCCTGGAGCGGCGGCACCCAAGCTGGTGACCAAAGAGATGGTGGCCAAGATGAAGAAAGGCGCGGTGATCGTGGACGTGGCCATCGACCAGGGCGGATGCATCGAGACGGCCCGGCCAACCACACACAGCGATCCCTCGTACCTGGTCAATGGGGTAGTTCACTACTGCGTCACAAATATGCCTGCAGCCGTCCCGAACACGTTGACCCTGGCGCTGACTAACGCCACTTTTCCCTACGTGATGAAACTGGCGCAACAAGGCCCTAAGGCGGCCGTCGAGGTGGATGATGGCATCGCCGAAGGCGTAAATACCTGGCTGGGCGCTCTGACCTACGAGGGCGTGGCGAAGTCACAGCAACGGGAGTGGAAGCCGGTGCGGGAGATTCTCGGGTAGCCTCGCCGGACCTGCGGCGGTGACTATACTGAAGTGTTGAGCCAGGAGCCGCATGGCGCCAGAACGGAAACACCGCAAAATCGCGATGCTCGGGGCGGGAGCCTTCCTGCTGCTGGTGTTGTTGAGTTCGCTCCAGGCCTGGAACCTTCCCTTCCTGCAACCACATAGCGCGGGTCTGGTGCTGCTGTTTACGTTGCTGTCGATCGTTGCGTTTCTCATCTTTGTTGTCCTGCTGGTACTGCTCTCCCGCAACATTCTGAAGCTCTACGCCGATCAGCGCAGCCGGGTCCTGGGTTCGCGGCTTCGGTCGCGCATGCTGATCGGCGCGTTGCTGCTATCGCTGGCGCCGGCGCTGTTCATGTTTTTCTTCAGCTATTACTTGATGAATCGGTCGATCGACCGGTGGTTTTCGCAACCGGTTGGCCAATTGCGCGAGGACTCAACCCGGGTAGCGCTCGAACTGTCCCATTACGTGACCAGCAACGCGCGGGCTGAGGCCGAAGCGCTCGCCAACGCGCCGGCACTTGTGCGCGCCCTGGATAACAACGACGACGACGATCCCGGAGTGATTGCGCCGACAGACTTCAACGCACCGCTGCTGAATGCAATTCGTGGGCGGCGTATCACGTTGCAGGGCGGCTTCGTCATCGTCTATCACGAGGGGCAGCCGGTAGCACAATTCCAGATGCCGCAACTGAATGGGCGCATCGTTGTGCTCCCCCGGCACGACGATAGCGAATCATCTTCCGCCTCGGCGGAGCCGGCGGCCACAACTATATTGAAAGCGGCTCAGCGTAGCGACGAACCTGTCATTCAGATCGGCGATGGGCGAATTGGCGATGGGCAGACACCACCTCTCGAATATGCCCTCGGCAGAGCCTCGGTTCCGTCGCCGGAGTCGGAGAACAACGTCGTCGTGGTCGGGCTGCCGATGCCTGCGGGACTTAGTTCCACCATCGCCCGGATTCAGCAGGGCGCGGAGATGTACTGGGCGACTTATCGGGCTCGCAATGGCGTCCGGCGTCTCGGGTTTTCGATCCTGCTGTTGCTGACCGCGCTCATTTTCTTTACCAGCAGCTGGCTGGCGCTGTTTCTGTCTAAGCAAATCACTCGTCCGGTTGAGGCGCTGGCCGATGCGATGGACGAGATTGCCGCCGGGCACTATAAGCATCGGCTTTCCGTCGAAGCGACCCAGGAACTAGGCGAGCTGATCCGTTCGTTCAACCACATGGCGGCCGACCTGGAAGAGAGCCGGACGATCGCCGAGAGCTCGACCTCGCAACTTTCCACCGCCAACATCACGCTTGAAGAGCGGCGCCGCGAGCTGGAGACGGTGCTGGAGACGATTCCCAGCGGAGTGGTGACCCTGGATTCCTCGATGCGAGTGTTGCAGGCCAATCGCGCATTTCTCGACTTGCTTGAACCGGCCCAGCAGGACGCGGCCGTCGGCGGCCCGATCCAGGCCTTGTTCCCGCCCGATCTGGCCGAGGATCTGACCCGTCTTTTGCGCCGCAGCCAGCGCATGGGCATTGCGGCCATGGAGTTTGAATTCCGCAGCCCGCGTGGCATGCTGAACCTTTCGACGACCATGGCCGCGCTCGAGCTGCGGGGGAACCAGCGGGGCTGCATCCTGGTCGTCGAAGACGTGACTGAATTCCTGCGCGCCCAACGCCAAGTGGCGTGGAAAGAAGTTGCGCAGCGCGTGGCCCACGAGATCAAGAATCCGCTCACCCCGATCAGCCTGTCAGCGGAGAGAATTCGCAAGCATGTCGACCATCCGATGCCCGAGTCGGCGAGTGTAGTCCGCAAATGCAGTGAAGTGATTCTGGGCTCGGTCGAAACCATGCGGAAGCTGGTCGACCAGTTCGCGGCCCTGGCGCAGTTTCCCACGGCGCAGCCCAAGCCGAACGACTTGAATAACATCGTCGAAAATGCGCTGATGCTCTTTGCTGGGCGGCTGGGTGGCATCACAATCCGCCGTCGCTTGGCGCCGGACATTCCTCCGGTGATGGCCGATGCCGAAGCGCTGAAGCGCGCGCTGGCCAATCTGATCGACAACGCAGCCGAAGCGATGCAGGGAAGCCTGCTGCGGCAGTTAACGGTTGAGACTTGCCTCAGCGAAGACCACATGGCCGAAATTGTGGTCGCGGATACCGGGCACGGGCTTACTCCGGAGACGCGCGAGCGGCTCTTTTTGCCATATTTTTCGACTAAACAGCGGGGCACCGGTCTCGGTCTCTCGATTGCGGCGAAGATAATTCAGGAACACCAGGGAGCGATCCGCGCCGAACAGAACACGCCTCAAGGCGCGAGGTTTGTGCTCGAATTACCGCTGGCCGAGAGCCCGGCGTTGAACGCGTCAGGTGGTGTCGTCGCGGGCGCCACCGGGAACGGCAATGGCAGAGCCAATGGATATGCCGGCAATGGCCAGTTCGCCGCCAACGGCCGTTCGCCCGCGAATGGGAACGGGGTCGCGAGCGAGAAACAAACTCCACGCACAGCGCTAATCGGCGACGATCGCTCCGCATGAACCATGTCCTGATCATCGACGACGAATCCGAGATACGCGATTCGCTGGAAGAGATTCTTCGCGAGGAGTCGTACGCGGTGACGACAGCGGCCACGGGCGACGAAGGGCTGACGCTGGTACGCGACGCGGCTTACGACGTGGTCTTGCTGGACATCTGGTTGCCCGACCGGGACGGCCTGGAAGTGCTCAAAGAAATCAATGCGCTGGAAGCCAAGCCGGAGGTGATCATCATCTCCGGGCATGGCACGATCGAGACCGCCGTTCGCGCCACCAAGCTGGGTGCGTTCGACTTTCTGGAGAAACCGCTGTCGCTCGACCGCACGCTCATTCTGGTCAAGAATGCGATCGATGCGTGCCGACTGCGCCATGAGAACCAGGAGTTCCACCGCCAGCTCAACGCCAACACCTCGATTACCGGCGAGAGCGTGCCGATCAAGGCGTTGCGCCAGCAGATCAGGCTTATGGCTCCGACGAACGGCCGAGTATTGATCTTTGGCGAATCGGGCTGCGGTAAAGAGCTGATCGCGCGTGCCATTCATGCCAGCAGTCCTCGGAGAGACCGGGTCTTCATCGAACTCAACTGTGCGGCGATTCCGGAAGACTTCATCGAGAGTGAGCTGTTTGGCTATCGGCACGGAGCGATTCCAGGCGAAGCGCCGGAGAAGCGTGGCACGTTTGAGCGCGCCGATGGCGGCACGTTGTTTCTCGACGAAGTCGGAGACATGAGTTTGAAGATGCAGGCGAAAGTCTTGCGCGCGCTGGATGAGGGCCGATTCACTCCGGTTGGAGCGACCAGTCCCGTTCAGGTCGATGTGCGTGTGATTGCCGCGACCAACAAGGACCTGGAAGAGGAAATCGCGCATGGCAACTTCCGCGAGGACTTCTTTTATCGTCTGAACGTGATTCCGTTCTTTGTTCCGCCGCTGCGAGAGCGAAAGGAAGATATTCCGTCACTGGCCCGCGAATTCCTGCGCGAGTTTGGCCGTGAGTATGGACGCCCGCGGATTGAGATCGGCGAAGAGGCGATCGCCGTGCTCAAGCAATATCACTGGCCGGGAAATGTGCGCGAGCTAAAGAATGTGATTGAACGAGTTCTGATTCTCAATCCTCAAGCGCTGCGTATCGAGCGGCGTCATCTTCCGATGCTGGTCTATCGCGGCGGCAAAAAGGGCGACGAGTTCTCGACCTTGCATCAGGCGCGTGAGGCGTATGAGCGGGATTACATCCTCAAGAAAATCGACGATTGCCATGGAAATGTGAGCCGCGCGGCTGAGGCGCTTGGCCTGGAGCGGAGCCATCTTTACCGAAAGATGAAGAGTCTAGGAATCAGCGTGCGCGAGTAGTCTGGTCGAGCGTTGCTGCAATTATCTGCTCAGCTTCTTCTCGAACTTGGACTTCATCGCCGAAGCCGTTGAGCCAGTGGACTTCGGGTTCGCGGCGGAACCAGGTCAATTGGCGCTTGGCGTAGTTGCGGTGGCCTTGCGTGGCGCTGGTGACTGCATGCTCTAACGACATTTCGCCTTTCAGGTTTGCGAGGGCTTGGCGGTAGCCGAGTGAGGTTAGTGGCCGGGCATCGTCTCCGTACTTCTCGGCTAGCTGGCGAGTCTCTTCGACGAGTCCATTCTCGAACATTGCTGCTGCGCGTTGGTTGATGCGGGCGTAGAGGGCTTTGCGGTCGGGGTTGAGGCCGATGCGGAGAACTTGATAACCCTGAAGCGCGTTGCGTCCGGCTTGCCAGGCTTGGGTGATCGGCTTTCTGGCGGTGAGGCAGACTTCGATGGCTCGGATGATTTTGGGCAGATCGTTGGGGTGGATTTGTTGGGCTGCTTCGGGGTCGAGGCGAGTGAGGATTCGGTGCAGCCAGTTTGCGCCTTTGGTTGCTTCGGCGCTGCGGAGGCGTTCTCTGATTTCTTCGGAGCGTTGAGGCGCAGGGAAGAGTCCGTCGATGAGGGCGCGGAGATAGAGGCCGGTTCCTCCGGTGACTATGGGAAGTTTTTTTCGGGCGGTGATTTCGGCGAGGGCGATGCGGGCGTGGCGGCTGTAGTCTCCGGCGGTGAAGGCTTCGGAGGGGTCGGCGACGTCGATCAGGTGATGCGGGACCTGGCGGCGTTCGGCTGGGGAGGGTTTGGCGGTGCCGATCTCCATCTCGCGATAGACGGCGACGGAGTCGCAGCTGACGATCTCTCCGGAGAAGCGTTCGGCGAGGTCGAGGGAGAGCGCGGTCTTGCCGCTGGCAGTGGGGCCGAGCAGAACCACCAGGAGTGGAAGCGGGGGGGGCCCCCCCCCCACTTTAGACCTAAAGTATTCATGTGATTCGACTTATCGGGGCACCCGCCGTAAAGTCCTGCAAGCGAATCGCTTATGCGCGAAGTCGTCATTCTAATTGGCTTATAAGCGACGGCTGAAACTGGGTCGACGGTTGACGGCTGCAGGGTGCGGGTATGCAGCTCTTATTGCCAACTCCTATTCTTAGGATATCAAGCTGACCCCTTTCACTGCGCCACTATTTTCGGCCTTGCGTAAAGTGCATACCTCCCAAAATATTGATTCCATTGATGGCGTTTTTCAAATTCCCTGTTTTTAATGGCTTGGGGCGTGGTTGCCGAGTCTTGGAGCTAAACCTTCTGTGCAAATGAGAAAGGGCGGCTTGTGGCCGCCCTTTCTTGCTCTCTATTTCTATTCTACCAAACTGGATAGTTTCACTGCGCCAGGTTTTGGGATTTTTTATTCGCATGATTTGGTAGGAGTTAGTGGTGAAATTGGGGTTCGAGGGGGCTTGACATCATTTCTTGGCGCGGGAGAAAAGACCCAGGTTATCTTCGCGAACCTGGGATACCCGGTTTAGTGTGTCACCTCGCAGCTCTGTTATTGGTCCGACGGGAGTAGCGGGAGGGTGTAGTTGGTTGGGGCTTCGGGGCGGCTTCGGGGGGCTTTCTTGAAGGTGGCGTCGCGGCGGTGGAGCGGGTATTGGGGCTGCTGTCCGTTTAGGGGTTGCTGGATGGTGAGGATTTGCAGGCGCGGATAGCTTATGCCGTCGGATGAATTTGTAGAAGCCGGCTTCGGCGGCAAGCTTTGATGTGCGAATCACTGAGCGTGAGCTGCGCCCGCCGCAATCAGAACGATAATTGCGAAAGATATAACGAGAGCGATATACGCGAAGCCCTTTGCGACGCGGTAGCCGTGCTCGCCTCTTTTGACTCGGCTCCATTCTGAGCGGAGTATGACGGCAGCATCCTTTTCGACGCGTATGCTAAGCGGTCCAAATCGATCGAAGTATTGCCTGTTATCTATCGACTCCTCTGAAAGTGCACGCAGCAATTCAGTGAGCGCACCCATTGATTCCATAAGTGCGGAAGACGCTCGCTCTTCCTCATGCAGCCTCAGCTTGACTCTGGTGGCTGCTTGATTCATGGAGACCAATGGTTCTCTAATTCGATCTAGGTGACCTGTGTAATCTTTCACACGCCCACTGAGGTATTCGATTGTTTCCGTATGGATCCATTGTGCCTGTGCGACGAATGCCGAGATGTCCTCCCGTAACGCATCCATCCATGTTTGCCTGAATTCAGACACCGTGTTCTCTTTGGAGACCGTCAGATTTAGCAGCGAGAATGCGCCAGCAACGAAGGCGACGAGTAGCGCGATATATGCGCTCAAGGCGGGTGAGGTCAGGGCAACGGAATGCATGGTGGCTTTCCTTCCATCCGTGTGCTCTGAACTTACCAGAATTTGGGCGGGTAGGATGCAGCGAGCGGGCATGTCACCGCCAGTAGTAGCAGGATCACGAGATCCTTTACTGAGTAAACCGTTTGCTTCTACGGTAGGCGTTCCCAAGGATTCTGGGATTGGGGGCCCAATCGCAGAAGTTTCTCGAGCCCGACACGGGCCTCCAACTGGAGAGGGAAGTGGTATGACTCGTTTTTGGACATTTCGTAATACCCGAAGTCTTCGTAAGGCATGCCGTTGTCCGCAAAAAGGCAATATAGGTGGGGGAACGGGTAATACTCGTCCCCAGCCCGGTCAAAGTGCCGAATGTTCCGCCAGGGGATTTTCCCTGTCTTAAATACCTTTATCGGCCAAAAACCGACCGGAAAGGATTCGTTGACTCGATCGTGCGGCAAGGGGCACCAGCTTTTTGTGAGCTCGGAGACAAGCACATGTTCGATGTCGAGAATTCCTTCAATACCATTGAAGTAGATGTCGAAAACCTCAAGCTTGAACCACCCGCTGATTCCAGGGCTGTCGTCATGTCCCGGATAGGCAGTATCGTCTACCCTATGAACGATAAACTCGCTTTCGGCGAACTTGCGGTATTGCGGACTGCCCTGAGGCAGCGCCATCTGTTGCTGCGGGCTTTTTAGAAATGCACGCATTAATTCGTCGCGCACCCGGTGATTGCGCTTTAATTCTTGTTCCGCTTTCTTTACGGAACGCATTCTAAATGGCTGGTTCGTCTTTCCGATTCTGCTCCGCGCGTCTCGTTCAGCGTCGGCTTTCCACTTATTCAGGACGGTTGTCGTGTAAAGGAGAATGTCGCTGTCGATGAGCTTTGCGCAGGTTTGGCAAAGCCATATTCCGTTCGCAGTGGCCCGGCGCTCTCTTTCAGTCAATGCGCCGTCAAATCTCGGTCCTCCGAATGACGCGGCCGTTATATGCGCGGCGACGCCGACATTCACTGCCTTTTCCGGCTCTGTTTGTGGCCCGCTGGTAGAGGCACGACACTCGGGGTTGGAGCAATGTAGGCCAACGCGTTGAGCCAACAATCTACAAACGGATTGCGTGAAGTCGTGTCTCAATGCGGGCCTCGATGCAAGAGCAATCATAACAACCCAAAATGGGCTCAACTTAAGGTCATCTCATGGGGAGCGGATGAGGTTGGGAGGGTACTTGCATCGACTAACGCGGCTGTGGGAAGCGCGTCTTTCCGTTCGAAACTAGCTTCGTGGGCCTCGGAGATAGATGGAGCCGGTCTCTTTGAGGACGCGGCGTAGTTCGACGAGGCGTGGGGCCATCATGGCGAGATAGGCCATCATGTCGCTGCCGCCGAGGAAGGTGTGGAAGGCGCGCATGGCGTCGGCGACGCCGCCTCCGCGCTCGATGATGAGTTGGAGGGAGCGCTGGGCGTCGGTGCTCCACTCCCAGGTGTCTTCAAAGGCACCCGCATTGGTTTCACACTTCGAATTGTGGGCGAGATTGGTTCAGCCCGGTGGGAAAAGACGAAGGTAAGCTTCTCCACCCCAGCGACAAAGACCCGTCGATGGGGATCCCGGTTCGCGAACCTGGGCACCCACGATTGTGGTGGTGCGACCTTCGTCAACCGCAGATCCTTCGACTCCGCGCTGCTCCACCCCAACGAGCAAAGGAGGCTCGCTGGGGACCCCGGATTTCGCGCTCCGCTCAGGATGACAACTTTCACAAAAGAGCCTCTGCGCAACAGACGGAAAGCGATTCGTTCTGCTTCAGGATTCGCGCCTTGCCGCGCTGTAAACTGAGAGCCGATGATTCGCGTGATTGAGAACTCCGCCACGATTCGTGCAGCGCCTTCTGAGGTGTGGCGGGCGCTGACCGATCCCGATTTGCTGAAGCAGTGGATGGCGGAGCCGGTGATGCGGGTCGAGATCTTCACTGACTGGAAGGTCGGAGGCCCAATCGTCGTCAAGGGGCGTCACAACAATGTTGACTTCGAGAACAGAGGCACGGTTCTGGAGTTCGAGCGGAATTCGATTCTTCGGTATAGAGCAGAAGTACAGTTGGTGTCATGTGCCTGAGATTGGTTCTGTAGGCGTTTTTCCTGGGGGAAAACGCCTGCCGAACGGGGTGCTTCGCATTACAGTAACTGTACTTCTGCTCCAGCCATCTGAGTTCTGTGTCGAGACTGCCGGACAAGGCCGAGAACTACACCGTGATCGAGTTTCGGCTGGCGCGGACGGGAGAAGGCTCAACGTCGTTGACGATCAGGACTTCCAATTTTCCGAGTGAATCGATATTCAAACACTGGGAGTTTTATTGGAGGGTCACTATTGAAGTCTTCAAACGGTTTATCGAGAGCACCCAGGAAAAGACGAGCTTGCAGGTGTGAGACCAGGGGATGAGATGTCTGCGTCGTTTAGGGACGCTCCCGCCGAATCTTGATCCGGGCTATGGAAACGGGCTATGGAAAAGATTTCGATGAATGTGTAAAAAGTGCCGATCGTAATGGATGGAACGACGGGAGACGCCCCGAGAGACGTCTCCGCGTGTTACAACGAGCACAGCGAAGCCGGGGGGCTATACGCTGATCCGCCGTAACGTCAGTGTGACACGCAACCAGTACGACCTGATTGCTGTTGCATTTGAGCGACCAAATAACAAATTGGGACGCCATTTTGCTGGCGTCCCGACACTCTGCCCCAGCTGGTGAGGGGACATGGAGTCCGACAGCCGTAATGCGCTCCGCTCAGGATGACAACTTTTGTTTTGAGGGAGTGGCTGCGGACCTGGGGATTTGACCCTCCCACCCTGGTCGATGATGGAGCTATCGACCAGGATGGGGCGCATACGGTTGTGATGGTGCGAGGGTTATAACTGCAGATATCTCCAGTCCCATTCGACTTCGTTCAGGGTTCCTGCCGAGATGACAAAGTGGAGTGGGTTTAGGTTGACTGCGAGATCACCTGGCCCATTTGCTCGTCGGTGAGGACTGGACGAACGTCCAACACGATGACGTCTGCCCATTGATTGGCCCGCTTGCCCAGGGCGATGGCATCGTTACTTTCGGCGATTGTGAATCCGCCGGAGCCGTCGGCGTAATGATAGCTGGCTATCTTCTGAACGCCCGCGGACGGGGGCGCGCCGCCAGTTTTTGCGAAGAGGTCCTGGGCGGCACGCCGCGTGGATAGCGATGTTTTATAGGTGATCATGAACAGCATGCGGGTTTCCTCACTCCTTGGATCGTTTGAGGGTTACGTCGTGAATGGGGAAGTCTGGGTCGTCAGACTTCACCGTCAACGTGATTTCGTCTCCGTTCGCGTTTACGGTGCCTGATCCGGAGTAAGTATTGTCGCTGAAGACGACAGAGAAAGAGATTTTATCCCCGTCCATCTTGCCGCTGCTGATATTGGCAGTCTCGTCCGGTATCGCAACGGTGCCGGTGAGCTGGGTTCCGTCCTGCTTGAAAACGTAAGTGATGGCCATCGGGTTGCCATCACCATCCTTGTCCTGGCAGGTCCACTTGCCGGTTACGTTAGCTGCGAGCGTTGGGAGCGCGCTCAAGGCGATCGACAAGGCTGCGGACAGGAGTATTAGCCTCTTCTTCATGTTCATGGAAGAGATCCTCTTGGGGAATTGCGAGTCGCGGGTAGTGTATCGGATGGGTAGGAGGGTTGGGTAGCGCGAAGTGATTAAAGGCCGAGGCCGCCGTCAACCCCTAGTATTTGTCCGGTGATGAAGTGGGGGCCGGTGGCGAAGAAGAGGACGGCTTCGGCGACGTCCTGAGGGGTTCCGTTGCGGCGCATGGGGGTGCGTTGGGCGAATTGTTCGTATTCGGCGGCGGTTTCCTGTCCGCTGCCGGTGGTGCTGGTGTTTCCGTTGGCGGCGATCATGCCGGGGGCGACGCAGTTGACGCTGATCTCCGGGGCGAAGGCCTTGGACATAGTGGCGGTGAGCATGTGGAGGGCGGCTTTGGAGGTGCAGTAGTGGGCGTGGGTTGGCCAGGGGTGGACTCCGCCGAGGGAGCCGATGTTGATGATGCGGCCGCGGGCGGCTTTGAGATATGGGAGGGCGGCCTGGGAGGTGAGGAAGGGCGCGCGGGTATTGGTCTCGAACATGGCGTCCCACTGGGGAACGGTGATGGCGTCGAGGGCGGCGGTTTCGAAGATTCCGGCGTTGTTGACGAGGAGGTCGAGGCGGCCGAAGTCGCTGGCGACGGCGTTGACGGTGTGGCGGATGCTCTCGGGGGAGCGGAGGTCGCATGGATAGCCTCCGGCGCGGACGCCGTGGGCGCGGAGTTCGGCGACGGCGCGTTCGGCTTCGGCTTCGGAGTCGCGGTAGGTGATGGCGACGTCGGCTCCGGCGGCGGCGAGGGCGAGCGCGAGGGCTTTGCCGATTCGTTTGGCCGCGCCGGTGACGAGGGCGACCTGGTGCTGTAGTGGTCCCATCTCTTCAGTCTATCGTCTTAGGGACTTGGGACTTTCCGGCGTAGGAACCAGGTCTTTGTGTCGGAGCTGGAGCGAGGCGGTTGTTGTGAAGTTCGCTGAAAATGCAGGTCCTTCGACTCAGCGCTTCGCGCTTCGCTCAGGATGACAAATTTCGCGGGAGGGGTGTTAACAATTCGGGACTGAGATTTGTCGTTGCGGCTATTGGGCTTCGGTGGTTTCGGCGGCGGTTTGGGATGGGTCGAGGAGGCGGACGTCGACGTGGAAGCGGCGGAAGTCGGTGTTTTCTTCGAGGGTTTCGCCGCGGACGAGCTCGTTTCCGGCTATGGCTTCGAATTGCACGTCGCTCTGGGTGGGGAGCCAGACTCCGGCTTTGCGTTCGAAGTCGATGCGGGCGACGGTGCCGGATTTCATGAGGGCGTCGTCGGCGACGAGGGTGGCTTCGATGCGGCTGGCGATGAGGTCTTCGCGGTCGATCCAGAGTTTGACTCGCTTGTGAAGGGCGCGGCGCTCTTCTTCGTCGATGGGATGGGCGTCGGGGCGGGGCGTGCTTTCGATGATGACGGCGGGACGGCCCTGGACGATGTCTTCGCCGACGATGGTGCTGTTGAAGAGGCCGAGGAGCTGGGGCAGCGGGACATCGACGTTCCAGGGGCGGCGCAGGTAGTCGCGCTTCTGGTCGAGGGACATGTGGCTGCGTTCGGCGAAGGTCTGGTCGTAGTGGCGGGCTTCTTCGGTGGCGGCGTCGGGGGAGAGCGGGCGATGATTTTCTTCGACGAGGCGGCGATAGGGAAGGCCACCGACGAAGATGACTTCGTAGCGGGCCGCGTAGTCGGTGAGCAGCTTGCCGTGCGGGGTGGTATTGCGGTTGCGGTAGTCGACGTCGTAGGTGTAGGCCATCGACTCGCGGCGATTCTTCAGGGTGCGGGGGACGGCGACGCTGAGGATGGAATCCGCATCGCTGAAGTTGACGGTGTCGGCCGGGCTGGCAGCTGGGGTTGGAGTTGGGGTTGAGTCGGGGGCGGGCGATTGCGCGCGGGCAGAGTTATGTGACAGCGCGATGAATGCTGCCAGAAACACCAGTCCTGTTTTGCGCGATGCGGTCATCCCGCTTACTCCGATTAGGGAATATTACTGCTTTGGGGGCGTTTGCGTCGTACTTTGTTGCGAGCCACTCGACTGGCTGCCGGAGGCGCTTCCCGAAGCGGCATGGGTGTAGGTCGAGTATTGCTGCTGCGGCCGTTTGAGGCGGACGGTGATGTCTTTAGTGTCGGTGTCGATCTTGTAGTCCTGGCCAAAGGTCTGGAAGCCGTCTGCGATTATCTGCAGGCGCATGGTGTCGCCGATGGGAATGACGTCGATGATGGCCTTGCCTTCCTCGTTGGTCTTCATCTCCATGTTGCCTTTGCCTTCTTCGCCGCTGAGGTGGAAGACGACGGCCGCGTTCTCGATGGGCTTGCCGTTGGCGTCTTTCACGACGGCCACCGAGACATGAGCGGTCGGCGGCGGTGGGTGGTATTTGCGGCCGCGATTGTCGGTGTCCTGTGCGTGCGCGGAAAGCGACGAGATGGCCAGCAAAACGGCCGCGGAGAGCGTGATCATACTGCGGAGGCGCGACGTCGGTGACGCTGGGAAGAACAAGTTCGGCATATTAACGGAGAACAACTTCGGCATACGTATATTGTAGTCCGGGTGGAATCGGTTGGGAATTGGCGGCGGGGCGGCATTTTTAAGTGGGATACTCGATGTCGTGAGGGGGTGCAGCGGTGGAGATCGCGGATTTTCGGCGGCTGGCGTTGAGCCTGGAGGGCGCGGAAGAGGGTTCGCATATGGGCTCGGCGGATTTCCGGGTTGGCGGCAGGATCTTTGCGACGCTGGCCGCGCAGGCGCAAGGGTACGGGAACCTCATGATTACGCCGGAGATGCAGGCGGAGTTTGTGGAGTCGGAGCCGGAGGTGTTTCTTGCGATTCCATGTGGATGGGGCAGGAATGGCGCGACGCACATTGTGCTTGCCAAGGCCAACGAGGATTTGCTTGCCGGAGCGTTGCGTGCCGCTTGGAAGCTGCGGAAGGAGAAGAATGAGAAGGCTGGGCCGAAGCGTTCGCCGTCGGCTGGAGTGAGGTCGAGTGCGGAGAAAGCGGCGGCAAAATCCTCGGCGAAGCGTGCGTCGAAGCGTTCGTCTTAGTTCGGCATTCCCCATTATCGGCGCCGGAACTCGCGAAAATGCTTGACCCTGTAGGAGCCTACAGGGTTTAGGCTGATTTCATGGAAGGATTGACCCGAGGCCAGCTTGCACAGCGTGCACAGATCAACCTTGAAACTGTGCGCTATTACGAACAGGAGGGCTTGCTTACTCCGCCATCAAGGACCGCATCGGGCTACAGAAAATTTGCGGAATCGGCGGTCGATCGCTTGGCATTTGTCAAACGAGCCAAGACCTTGGGATTCTCGCTGGGCGAAATTCGCGAGCTTCTCGTGATCCAGGATGGGCATGCGGACGCCTGCGTGGAGGTCAGGGATCTTCTGCAGAACAAGTTGGCGATCGTTCGCGCCAAAATGGCGGAGCTCGAAAAGCTGGACGCTCATCTCAGTTCTGCTCTTAGCAAATGCAATCAGTCATTGGAGCGGCAGACGCCTAAGCAAAATCTGAAACCGTGTCCTGTCCTTAACCAGATGTCCGGCTCCAACCCCTTCGGCAAATACAGAAAAGGGAGTTTGAGAAGGATCGACCCATGACTACTCCCTCCAAAACTTCGCCTATACAGATCGAAGTCCTCTATTTCGAGGACTGCCCCAATCATTTACCGACCGTGGAGAGAATCAACACAGTGCTGCGCGAAGACGGCTGTCTTGCCGCCGTACGAGAAGTTCTGGTGCCGGATATTTCGACTGCGCAGCGTGTGAATTTCCTCGGCTCGCCAAGCGTGCGGGTGAATGGCATCGACATCGAACCGGCGGCCAAAGACAGAAAGGATTTTGGGTTGATGTGCAGAAGATATGCCGGCGGAGTTCCATCCCACGAACTCATCCGCGCCGCAGTCCAGTCCGCATCGAGCCACGGAGGTCAAGAGCAATGAAACAGGTTCCCGTTGTGATCGGTTCGTCGCTCGGTGCGATAGCCTCGGGCTTAGTTGCAACAGCGACCACTTTCTGTTGTGTTGGCCCGGCAGTTATCGCAGTTCTCGGGACGACTGGCGTCCTTGCTGCCGCAAGGCTCGCGCCTTATCGACCGTACTTCATATTTGGGTCAGTCTTGCTGCTAGGTTTTGGCTTTTGGCTGGCCTATGGTCCCAAAGGCGGGTGCATTGGAACAATATGCACTACGACGAGCGCGAAGATCACGCGCCCTTTTGTGGATCGCGGCTCTAATCACTGGAGCGGCTATCTTACTTCCCAAGTTCGTAGGGGGCTAGCCATGAAAGGATTTCTATCAATTCTTACTGTGCTGCTTCTCTTCGGCGTAACCGCCTGCAACCGGCTCGGAACGGAGAGATCGTATGCCGTCGTGGGAGATTCAGCGGTTGCGGTGAGGGCGGCGTTCAATGCCGATGCCGGCAAAGTGAGAGTGCTGATGCTGGTTTCACCGACCTGCGGCGCTTGTCTGCGCGGTGCTTCTGAAGTCTCCGAACAGGTAGCAGGGATCGACCAGGGAAAAACTGTCCCGCTCTATGTGCTTTGGGTGCCGCGGCAGGGTGGGCGCGAAAAAGATGTGCCCGCCGCGACGCGCGTCGTGGCAGACAGCGCGGCGCACGAGTTCTGGGATGGCAATGATCTTCTGGGCATGGAGTACAAGCAAGTGCTTGGGTGGCGGGGCAACGCCTGGGATGTTTATATGGTCTACGGTCCAAAGGCGCAGTGGAGCGGCGATCTACCCCCCGCGCCGGACTTTTTCATGCACCAGACTTCGGAGAAAGGTCAACAACTGGACGCTGACGAGTTCGGAAAAAGAGTGAAAGAGATGGCGCAGCGAGTAGGTTAAGCGTGGAATGCTGTTCACGATATTACCCGCCGAGTCGCCGTACTATCTGCAAGGGTGTAACGAACGTGCTCGGCGCGGCCAGACTATCGGGAGCGCTTCATCGTGGGGCCGAAGCGTTCGCCTTCTGCTGGGGCGAAGGGTGTTGCGAAGAAGTCAGCGCTGAAGAAGAGAGCGGCGAAGTATTCAGCTAAGTGATCGTAAGAAGGCGGGATGCTATCTTGGGCTGGCGGTCGCCGTTTGGCTTAGATTGGCTACTTGGCTCAACGGAACCTCCAAGGTTCCAGCCAAACTTGACTCTCGGTCGTAGACCCCGCTGCGCAATGAGATGCCATCTTTGGGGGCATCAATCTCCAGACGGAAGTTGACGCCGTTGGCCTGCACCTCGGCATAGCGAGCGGCGTCCATATCGAGATTCACTTGTTTGATCAACCAATTTAGCGGCTTACCCTCTTGGTCATAGATCACCATCGCGGCTTCCATTTTGCCATGGCGGCTGCCGTTGGGAGCGGCGTCAAATTGCAGGCCCCGCGCGCGGCGATTACAAAGTCCACGAAGTAGCGTGTGAGCGGGCCTTTCAGCTTGTCGTTATCTCCTGCATGGGCCGCGCTATCGGCCTGAGTCGCTCCGCGCTGTACTCGCAAGGCCAGGGGAATCTGTGTCGAGTTGGGCATGGCCCGACCCCATGTAGGGACGGAGTGGGTCGGCGGCTGGCTTGGTCGCCTCTGCCTTCAGAGTTTTCGCGTCGGCCGCGTAGTAGCCCCGCCGATAAGCGAGTTTGTAGTTGCCCGAAGCCAGCTTGACCCGTATCTTCCGGAATCGTCCGTCCGTCGCGGGATTGGTGGCGGTATAACTAAGGGTATAGTAGTACGATCCGTTGTCCTCCACTCGCGCCAGCGCGTCGTTCAAGCCATTGGTGTTGTAGATGGCCTCGCCGCCGGTATCTCTGGCGATTTCGTCCATGGTTGTGTGGTTGGCGATGCGCTGCGCAACATCGCCCTTGTGGATCTCGGCCAACTGTGCCTGTGCCTGCGCGGCGCTGGTGACTCCGGTGAGTTGAATTGCTGGATCATAAATAGAGTCTGTAGCCAACCCTTCGGCGGCCATTGGATAGACGGCCACTTGCGCCTCAGCGAGCAGAGCATCCGTCTTTTTGACTTTTTCTCCATACTCGCGGGTTACAGCGAAAGAATCACCGAGTTCGGGATCAGGAAAGAGCACCAGCGAAAATGCGCTCGAGAACCAGACCAAATTTTTGCGCCCTGGGATTCCGGCGAGATAGTGCGCAATCTCCTGAAACGCTTCAAGCGTCATAGTCACGCGCAGATCGTTCTTAGACGCGGACTGTTCCGCAAAGAATTGCCTCAGCGCGGTAGCCGCGGGCGGGTCGTTCACCGCCATTAGTCCGATGATTTGCCTATCGACCTCTTTCTCCGCCTTTGGCTCCAGCAGAGGCGAGGTCTGCGGCCCCGCTCCACTCTTCAGATTGCTCAGGACCGCCGTCAGAATAGCCGGGTCGTCGGTAAGACCCTGAATGAGGTGCAACCGCGTGCCGAGGGCGAAGATCGCCATTCGCCCGCCGGGCTGAAGGACTTTCAGATACTTGAGCATCTGAGCGCGGACGAAGTTTTGGTTCTGAAGCTCAGTATTGAGCGAGTCGAGCAGTAGCACCGTCACCGCGTCAGTCGGCGTCATGCGAGGGATGTTGATGAAGACGTTCGGCGGCAGGGTGGGGAGACTCGCCGCCCGGACCGGCTGCGTGCCTGCGTGCTCCTCGAAAAACGCAATGTTCTGCGGGCGTCCGTCTTCGGCGGCTAGAAAGTCTTCCTTATGCAAGCCCTGAACGGGTTTTCCGTCCTTGCCGGTCACTACCACGTCGAGAACAACAGTCCGCGCATTCGCCTTGAAGACGGGCCGTTCGTTCGCATCGGGCGGAGTAGTTTGGCCCGCGATGGAGCGGGCAGGATGATCGCTAACAAACAGGGAAGAAGAAGAGAGATGAGGTGAACGCGGGGGCGCGAAAGCACTGGGGACCTCCCCGGGGTACTCGCCTTCAAATTATACAAATACACTTGCCTGGTGGTTAGTCATGGTGGAAATAGAAGAGGTTTCCGTCCAGATCTTTTACGGTGAATTGTCGTAATCCCCAAGGCTTTCTTTCCAGAGGCTCCGCGATGTTCGCTCCTAGCGACTTCAGTTGCTCGTACGACGCATCGATATCTTCGGCATGCACCCAGTGAACGGCAGGTTCGAACGGCGGCTTTCTCTTGCGAAAGAAAATCGCCACCTTACCGCGTGACACAGCCCCAATTTCTTTGCCCGGGTAAAGCCATCCGATCTCAAAGCCGAGCGCATCTCTGTAATGCTGTTGCGCGCGTTCGACATCGGCGACCGGCAACTCCGGCACCAGCTGGCCAATTGAGCTCAATTTCTCTTTTGTTTCCACAGAATTCTCCTTATTGCGACGAGACAGCCGACGGATCAAATGAAGACGCCGCAGACTGTCTCTTGATATTGACTAATCTGCCCTCAAGGCCTGCATGGGTTCGACGGAGGCGGCGCGGCGGGCGGGGAGCCATCCGGCTATGGATGTGCACAGGAAGAGCAGGGCGATTGCTGCGAGCATCACTGGGACATCGAACGGTTTCACGTCGTAGAGCAGGCTGGTGAGCAGGCGGGTTAGCCCGACGGAGGCTGCCAATCCTACGACCGCGCCGATTGCGGTCAGCGAGAGTGCGTAGCGCAGGGTGCGCAGCAGGACGTTTTCGCGGGTTGCGCCGAGCGCCATGCGGATGGCGATTTCGCGGGTGCGTTCGGTGACGGAATAGGCGAGCACTCCGTAGACGCCGAGCAGCGATAGCAAGAGCGCGACCGCCGCGAAGCTGGTGAGCATGGTGGTGTTAAAGCGGCGCGAGGATTCGGTAGCAGCGACGATCTCGTCCATGGTGCTCATCTGGGCGACGGCGAGCATGGGATCGAGTTGGTGAACGGTCCTGGTGACGGTGTTCTCAAGCGTGGCCGGGTCGCCTTCGCCGCGGACGACGATGTTCATGTCGCCGTCGATGCCAATCATGGCTCCGTAGGGGCCGAGATCGGCTACCGCCTGAGCGAGGGGTTCATACATTTGCGGCACGGTGGCCTGGTCGCGCGCACCTTGCTTGATGTCGCCGACGACTCCGACGACGGTCATGGTGGGCATCGTCGTGGTGAAGCTGGGACCGACCTTGATGCCCATGCCGATCGGATCTTTGCCGGCAAAATAGCGATTGGCGAGCGACTGGCTGATCACGGTGACCAGCGATGCTTTAGGATCGTCGTCGGCTGCGGTGAAGTAGCGGCCGCGGAGGAGCGGGATTCGCGTGGCTTCAAAGTAGTTTCCGTGGGTGAGGTAGTTGGAGGCGATGATCCAGCCTTCGCCGGGCGATTTGGTGTAGCCCTGGGGCGCGATGAGACGCCCCGATCTTTGGCCAACGATGGGGATGTTGGAGGAGAAGCCGACCGACTTCACCCGAGGGTTGGCTTCGAGGCGCTGTTGCAGGTTGGTGAGGAAGTCATCGACCTTTTGCTGGGTGGAATAGTCGTGGACCGGCAGCGAGAGTGATGCCGTGAGCAGATGCGCGGGTTCGAAGCCCGGATCGACCTCGAGCATTTTGGCAAAACTACGCAGGAGCAGACCGGCGGAGACGAGCAGCACCATTGCCATGCCGACCTCGAGAACGACCATGCCGCTGCGTAGACGGGATTGGCCTCGTCCGTAGCTGGCGCCGTGTCCGCCGTCGCGGACGGATTCGATCAGATGCGGGCGAATGCTTTCGAGAGCGGGAGCGAGTCCGCAGAGGAAGCCGGTTGCGCTGGTGAGGACGATGGCCGCGATGAGCATTGGCCAGCTGACGCCGATCTCCAAGAGTCTCGGCAGGGAATCGGGGAGTTTGGCTGCGGCCGCTTGCACGAGAGCAATGGCCAGCGCTATGCCGGCGAGGCCTCCGAGGGAGCTGAGCAGGAGGCTTTCGGTGAGGAGCTGGCGGACCATCGTTTTGCGGGCTGCGCCGAGGGCGAGACGGACTCCGAATTCTCGGCGGCGGCTGGCGGCGCGGACTAAGAGGAGATTGGCGAGATTGACGCAGGCGATGAGCAGGATGAGCGCGACGACGCCGAAGAGGACGCGCAGAAGTGGGCGGGCGCTGCCGACGACTTCATCGCGGAGTGGAATGAAATAGGCGTGGAGCTTCACGCCGCTGCTGGGATATTTGGCCTGAATGGCGACGATGACGCGGTTGACGTCCTGCTGCGCCTGGGGCGCGGTGACTCCGGGCTTGAGGCGGCCGATGGCGCTGTAGTCGAAGTTGTCACCTTCACTGATTTTCTCGACCGGGGTGAAGCTCATCGGCACCCAGAGGTCGCGATGACTGAGGCGGCCGGCGTCGAGGGGGAATTCGAAGTCGCGGGGCATGACTCCGATGATGGTGTAGGGGCGGCGGTCGAGGTCGATCTTCTGGCCGAGCACGTTGGGGTCGGAATTAAAGCGCTCCTTCCACATTGCATAGCTGATTACCGTGACGGGTGCGGCGTTGTCGTCTTCCTGCTGGGTAAAGGTGCGGCCGAGCATAGGCTCGATTCCGAGCAGGGGGAAGAGCGTCGATGAGACCCGTTCGGCCTGGGCACGGAATGGAGCGCCTGCTCCGGTCAGCTCATAGCTCGAGCCGATGAAGCCGCCGATTGCGGAGAAGGCTTTGCTCTCGCGCTGGAAGAAAAGGACGTCGGGGGCGGACATGCGGAGTTCGTGCTTGTCCTGCTCGGCGCGCTCGTGGAGGCTCATCAATTGCGCGGGTTCGCGGAAGGGTAGCGGGCGGAGCAGGACGGCTTCGACGACGGAGAAGACGGCGGTGACTCCGCCGATGCCGATGGCCAGGGTGAGGACCGCGGTTGCGGTGAAGCCGGGCGCCTTGCGTAGCTGGCGCAGCGCGAATTGCAGGTCGCGAAGGAGGATTGGCATGGAGTCTCTCCGGACAAATAGTCTATGTGGGTGGTGCACGTTTTCGGCCAGATGACGGGGGCGGATGCGAGCGCGAAGGGGAGAGCTTAATCAATCCTGGAAAAACTCGACATAAGCTCTCTCCGCAGTTGAAGCCGCATTGATTTTATGGAGTTTATGGCACAGCCAAAGCCATGCTTCTTCAAAAGACTGACATTTTTTCCGCAGTCTGTGAAGCCGTACTCCTTCAAGAAGGGGAATTAATCAGAGCTTTTGTTAGGCACTGAAGGGTGGCGGCGAATGTGGTTTTGTTCGGAATCGAGCATGGGTGTCCACGGGTGAACAGCGGAGAATTGTTGAAAGCACTCGTTTTGATCGGGGCGAAATTTCGCGGATTGTAAGCTGGGTTACTTGACATGTTGATAGCCATATCGACATGATTCCCGCGCACGAAACATTGGGAGATTATAGAAATGAAGAACTCAGCCCTGTTGTGCGCTTCCCCAGCCCGTTCGCGATCGCGTTTTCTTAATTTCAAACTCCGGCTACTAAGCGGCGTATTGCTGTGTATTTTTCCTGTGGTGCGAGCCTCTGCGATCGTGGCTCCCCCAGTGTTTAGCGTGCCATCCGGCGCATATGCGACGGCGCAAAGCGTGTCCATCGTTACAGCGACGCCGGGAGCAGCGATTTACTACACGACCGACGGCACCGCGCCGACGGCCGGGTCGAAGCACTACACGGGGCCAATCATGGTGACCGCGACGGAAACTATCGAGGCTGTCGCGATAGAAGGGGCCACGCCGTCGGCGATAGCGGCGGCAATCTATACGATTGCCTTGACGACGCCTACGGATGTCATCGACTACAGCAAAGGTTTTGCACATTCCAAGGGGCCGGTACAGTTCAACGGCAGCACAGACCTCGACATCACGCGACTGCAATTGACGAACGGTGGCGAGTTTCAGGCTGGTAGCGCCTTCTACGCGACTCCGGTGACGATCGACCAGCCCTTTACTACCAATTTCACGTTTCAGTTATCCAGTCCAAGCCCCTCGGTGCCGCTATCCAAGATCTCGGACGGCATCACATCTACGATTCTGTCCGCTGAGCCGTATATCGTCCCTGACGGCGCCACCGCCCTGGGCGACCGCGGTAGCGCACTCGGCTTTACCGGCATCGTTAATAATTCGGGAGCCGGATATGACGACTTCGATATGGCGATCAAGTTCGATCTCCACAACAACTCGGGCGAAGGGCCTAACTCGACCGGACTGTATGTGAACGGCGCGCTGCCAACGACCCCTGCCATTGACCTTAGTGGCAGCGGTATCGACCTTCATAGCGGACACCCGATCTTCACTCAGATCGCCTACGATGGCACGAACCTCTCCCTCACCCTCTTCGATACGGTTACATTTGCGAGTTGGCAGCACGCCTTTGCCATCGACATTCCACCAACGATAGGAAGTGTGATTGCCTTTGTGGGTTTCACGGGCGGCACCGGCTCTACCACGGCGAACCAGGAGATACTCTCCTGGACCTACGTTTCAGGGTCGACTGGTCCGGCCGCACCTTCCCCGGCTGCCCCGCCACTTCCGGACTATCCTGCCGGCTTCAATACGGTTGGCCTCGCGACGAATGGGAGCGCGTTGCTCTCGGGCCACTCACTGCGGCTGACTGGCGGCGGCCAGAATCAAGCCGGAAGCGCTTTCTATGCGACTCCGGTGACTGTCGATCAATCTTTCACTACCGATTTCACGTTCCGACTTTCCGCGCCGAATCCTTCCGTACCACCATCCGGCATTGCGGACGGCTTCACATTTACGATTCTGTCCGCCGAGCCGAACATTCTTCCTGAGGGCGTCAATGCGCTGGGCGACCACGGCGGCGCTCTTGGCTTTGCGGGCATTCCGGCGGACGGGAGCGAGAATTTCGATATGGCGATCAAGTTCGATCTCCATAGCAACGCAGGGGAAGGGCCTAACTCAACGGGACTCTACGTGAACGGCGCGACACCAACCATACCCTCGATCGACCTAACGGGAACAGGCATCGATCTGCATAGCGGACATCCTTTCAAAGCGCACATTGTTTACGATTGGAACACGTCGGATTTCGACGCATCGAAGCTGACACTCACCCTCAGGGATTCCGTCACCCTGGCGACGTGGTCGCACTCATTCACGATTAACATTCCTCACACCGTCGGCAGTGTTATCGGCTTTGTCGGCTTTACGGGCTCGACAGGTACGAACACTGCCGTTCAGGAGGTTCTCGATTGGACGTTGACCACGCCATGAGAGGCGTAGAGCCGTAGCTGCAGAATTGCAACATATACTACGAGGGAAAGCTGAACCATTTCTCTTCGCTCCAGGTCTCTCGATGCCGCCGATCAGCCGACGCAGTTTTGTTGCCTCCGCAGCTTTTTCTATTGCCGCCACTCGCCTTCGCGGACGGAGCCGAGCCGGAGTCGAGGTTTCACTTGCTGTTCCGAGTGAGGCAAACGGCGCCCATATGCCTGCTGACTTTGTGGGCCTGTCGTATGAGGTACAGCAGCTGACGAGTCCGGAATTCTTCTCCGGAAGCAATGCCGGACTGATTGGCGCGTTTAAGGCTCTGGCTTCCGGGGGCGTATTGCGGCTGGGTGGCAATACCAGCGAATTTGAATGGTGGAAACCAACGGCTAGCTCCGCCGAGCCTGAACACCCGCAGACTCGCGAGGTCGAAGGCGAGCCCAAGGCGCAGTATTATGCCGTGACTGCGGAGGCGGTGCGCAACCTTGCGGACTTCCTCAAAGCGACGGGTTGGACGTGCCTCTATGGCATTGGGATGGGGACGAACACGCCGGAGCGGGCTGCCGCGGAGGGCGAGTTCGTGGCGAGGACGCTTGGCCCGGGGTTGCAGTACTTCCAGATCGGCAATGAGGTTGATTTGTTCAACCGCCATTTGCGCGATCCGAAGACGTGGTCGGCGAAGACTTATCTGGATGAGTGGCTTACCTTGGCGCGGGCGATTGCAGCGCGGGTTCCGGAGGCGAAGTTTGGGATGCCGGATGTTGCCGCCGATATCACATGGCTGCCGCAAATCGCAGATTTGTGGCATTCGATTCAGAATCCGCCGCATGTCACGACGCTGACGCATCATTACTACTTCGGTGGGCCGGCGACGAACCCGGAGGTGAACATCCCCAACCTACTGAAGCCGGCGACGATGGCGAAGGTGCAGAAGACGGCGGATATCGCTACGGCCGCAGCCAAGGAGATGGGCGTCAGGGTGCGGATGACGGAAGGCAACACTTGCTACCGGGGAGGCAAGCCTGGCGTGTCGGACGTTTTTGCGGCGGCGCTGTGGGCGGCAGACTATTCGCTATTGCTGGCGAGCAACAACTATTCGGGAATCAATCTGCACGGCGGCACTGGAAAATCAGTTGCGAATTCGGTTGGAGGTTTTTTGCCGGGTGACGTCATGCTTAAAGATCAGGGTAAGACGCCGGAAGAGATTGCGACTTATCCTCACCCCTTCTACACGCCGATTGCTACCTTTGGCTCGAAATACGTCATGGAGCCGGTTGCTTATGGGCTGAAGTTTGGCGGGGCGCTCAGTGGAGGGTCATTCCTGCAGACTGATCTCACCTCAAAGATTCAGGCGTCGGGCGTGGACGCGACCGGATATGCCGCGAAGCTTGCAAGCGGGCATACGTCGGTCATCATTCTGAATAAGGATGCGGACAAGGACCTCGAGTTGAGCGTGGACTTTGGGAGCGGCGCGAGTGGGAAGGTCGAGATTGAGACTCTGCATGCTCCGGCCCTCGACAGCAGGGAAGCTCATATCACGCGGTCAAGCAACCGTGGCAGTCTCAAGGATGGCAAATACAGCGTGACTGTTCCTCACGCCTCGGGCCTGCGTGTGACTCTCGTCTGAAGGGAAGTTGTTCAACCCTGGCTAGACGGTACTTCGTCCGCCATCAGAGAGAGTAGTCGGCATACGAGCAGGAATGCTCGTTGCATGATTGAGGAACCATTGCCGATGCCTCGACGTAGAACGAGTCAGAGGTCATCATGGGCGATTATTCCGGATCTGTATCTAGCCTCGGAGCGGCTTGGCCGAAGGAAGAACCGGGCTCAACGTTAAGTAATACGATCATGCTATTTGTCTGGCTGGTGGCGGGGGTTGTCGTGTTCCTTCCTTTTGCGTTTAACACATCGGCCTGGGACGCTGTGACGTTCCGGGTTCCGGGCAATCAGGGCAATTGGTGGCACTTTCTTGCCGGGGCTCCCTTCTTTTTGGCTTTTCCGATGATTTGGCTCCGGCTGCGCTCGCTTTTTTCAACGCGGCCTCTCACGGAGATCGTACGTCGCCTGATATGGGGTTTGGTCGGCTTGTCGATTGTGGGAACGATATTGGTGGAGGCGCCATTTCTGCTGCATCTTGCAGGAACCAGCGAATGGCAACGCCTATCGATCCTGAGCCTGGGCTTCGGCATCATGATCGCCAGCGCCGTCCTTCTGGTTCGCCGCCGCCGCTTTATTTCTCCACTTCGAGCGTGTCTACTCGGCCTTGATACGGCTTATCTGGCCAACGCGGCTCTGTGTCTGGTCGTTTACAGCGAAGCGACTGGGGACACGTGGTCCAGATCGGGCTGGCTGGTATCTATGGTGATCGTGTGGCCGATCCTTTTCGAGCTGTTCTGGCTTTTCTCCCAGACCTTCCGAGGGCGACGCGGCAATTCACTTGTTATCTGAGGATCAGCCAGTGATTTCCGATCTGAGTCGGCGGCTGCTCGGCAAGCTGGAAGGAATCGTTATGACGGCGCGTCACAACTGTTGTTTGGCCTTGGTGGTGCTGGTGGTCGGGGCCGGATGGGAGGCGAGAGCTCAAGAAATCGAGAGGCGACCGACGGATGCGGCCTCACTGCCGATGCTCGCGCACACATGTTTGATTACGAGCGATGTGAGGCGGCTTGTGGCGTTTTACGAGCCGGTGCTTGGGCTGAAAGCGAAATGGTCGGGCGAATACTACGCTGAGTTTCAGACGGGCGTTGGAGTGCTAGCGATCTTTTCGGCGGAGGCCCAGGAGAAGTACATCCCGGAATCAGCCCAGGCGGCTCAGAACAAGAGCATGATCCTGGAATTCAAGGTTGGCGACGTGGATCGGGAGTACCGGAGACTCCAGAGCCTGGTAAGAGTCTGGGTCAAGCCGCCTACAACGCAGCCATGGGGAACGCGTTCGATTTATTTCCGCGATCCGGATGGAAACCTGGTCGATTTTTACGCGCCAGCCAAAGCGCAACAATGACTGCACAGTGGCGATTCTTTCGGGTACGCTTGTGCTGCCCTATGGACATTGCAATGGAATAGCTGGTATCTTCTTTGGGATGTCCAAAGGGATTCGATGTGGGCGATAAGAAATCCGAGGTATTGCAAGGTACGCTGGATTTGATGGTGCTGAAGACTCTTCATGCTTTGGGGCCGTTGCACGGCTTCGGGATCGCCCGCCGCATCGAGCAGTTGAGCGAGGATGTCCTGCAACTCAACGAGGGCACAGTTTATACGTCGCTACTTCGGCTGCAACAACAGGGCATGATCGTCTCCAGGTGGGGCACGTCGGAGAACAATCGCAAAGCGCGGTTCTACTCCATCACCCGATCCGGCCTGAAACAGCTAGCTCTGGAGACAGAGAACTGGGAGCGCATTTCGGGAGTGATCGGGCGCGTGTTGCGGCTGGAAAGGCAAGGTTGACGATGATGCGAACGCTTCATGCCTTTCTTGCAAAGATCCGGGGGCTGTTGGCGCTGAAGAAAGCCGATCGGGAGTTCGATGATGAAATGCAGGAACACCTGCGAATGCTGACCGATCGATTTCTGCAGCAGGGGATGTCTGCAAAGGATGCCGCCCTTGCGGCGCGCCGTCAGTTTGGCAACACGACCGTATTGCGCGAACGGCAGCTGGAGGCGCGCACCTTTCTTTCCCTCTTTACGCTGTGGCGTGACATTTGCTATGGCTTGCGCATCCTGCGCAAGAGCCCCGGCTTCACCGCCGTGGCGACCATCTCGCTGGCTCTGGCCATTGGAGCCAATACCACCATCTTCTCCGTCGCCAAACAATTGCTCTACGACCGGCTGGCCGTGCCCCGCGCAGCCGATCTCCGGCTGCTGTCGTGGACCGGAAGCGAGGAGCATGTCGCCGTCCACAACATCTCGGGCGACTACGATCCTCTTCCCGGCGGGCGAGTCACGAGCACGGCATTCTCCTACCAGGCGTTCCAACAGCTGCGCGCCAAGAATAGCGTGCTGGAGGACCTCTTCGCGTTCAAGAGAGAAAGCATGAATGCAACCATTCGCGGGACCGCACAGCGTGTCAGAGGAGAGATGGTTTCGGGGAATTATTACTCCGCCCTCGGCGTACAGCCAGTGCTGGGGCGTGGCATCACGCCGGCCGACGATGCTGAGCCGGGACAGGGAGCGGTGGCCGTGATCGGTTATGGCCTGTGGGAACGGCAGTTTGGAGGGTCGTCCGCGGTACTCGGCCAGGTGATCCGGGTCAATGACACGCCGTTAACCATCGTCGGGGTGAATCCGAAGGAGTTCACCTCAGCAAAGGATGTTCAGACCCCAGCCGACGTGTTCATTCCGCTAAGCATGCAGCCCTTGGTTTCGCCAATGCCCGGAAAGACTCCGCCGCTCTCCGATCCGAACCTCTGGTGGGTCACCATCATGGGTCGGACAAAGCGTGGAGTAAGTGATCAGACCGCTCAAGCTGCGCTAGACACCCAGCTGGCAGCCGTCGTCCGCGGCACCATGCCAGTCGAGAAGAACGAGGACCTGCCGCGGATCGATCTGCGCGATGGCAGCCGCGGACTCTTTGAGCAACGCCAAATGTTTGCCAAGCCGATGGCCGTGTTGATGACGCTGGTGGGATTCGTGCTTCTGCTAGCCTGCGCCAATATCGCAAATCTAATGCTCGCCCGCGGAACGCGGCGACAGCGGGAGATAGGCGTGCGCCTGGCGCTAGGCGCGGGACGCGCGCGCATCTTGTGCCAGATGCTGGTGGAGAGCCTTATGCTGGCTGCTTTGGGCGGAGCCGTGGGGATCGTGGCCGCATACCTAGGCCGCAATGTGATTCCGATCATGGTCGAAAACTCATGGGAGCGGACCGATTTTCATGTTCATTTCGACTGGCGAGTATTTGGATTCACAGCCGGAGTCACGCTGCTCACCGGAGTTCTGTTCGGGCTGGCCCCTGCCCTGGCTGCGGCGCGTTACGACGTGAATCGCGGACTGAAAGAAACGACGCAGAACTCGTCCCGGCGGCGAAAGGGATTAGGTGGCAAAGCGCTCGTCGGATTTCAGATTGCGCTCTCTACACTCCTGGTGATTGGGGCGGGACTCTTTTTGCGGACGCTGGCCGGGCTGAGCGCGGTGAACGTGGGATTCCGGACAGATCACCTCTTGCTCATTGAAATCAATCCCGAGCGGACGAAGTATCCGCCGGGAAAAGACGTGGTTTTACACCAGAGGCTGAACGCGGCCTTTGCAGCGATACCGGGCGTGCAGGCTGTCACCCCGTCGCAAATGGTCTACGTCGCCGATGACCGGATGCGGAGGGATTTTACGCCTGAGAGCCAGCAAAAAGAGCACAACCAAAATGAGGCCGAGTTCTACAATGTCGTCGGCAACAACTTCTTCGCAACACTGGGCATCCCCATCGTCGCCGGGCGAGGCTTCGGTTCGCAGGACACGGCTACCTCGTTGAAGGTCGGCATCGTGAATCAAAGTCTCGCGCGTAGCCGCTTTCCGAATCAGAATCCCATCGGACAGCGATTCTCGATCAGCGCGACGGACAAAGATGGCCACTCCGGCAAGGAGTGGATTCAGATTGTGGGTGTCTGCGCAGATACGCGCTACTCAAGCCTTCGCGTGGAACCGCCGCCGCAGTTCTTTCTTCTCTATTTGCAACAGAGTGAAGTTGGCGCCATGGTGTATGAGATTCGCACCGCTCTGAAACCCGAGGCCGTGCTGCCTGGACTGCGGCACGCTGCTCAGCAGATCGATCCCAATCTGCCTTTCGGAAACGTGAGAACCCAGGACCAGCAGATCGAAGCGGCCATGCAGCAAGAGCGGGTGTTTGTCACGCTTACCTCCGGCTTTGGCCTGCTTGCCCTGGCCCTCGCCTCGGTTGGGATTTACGGCATCCTGGCCTATTCGGTGGCCAACCGTACCAATGAAATTGGGATTCGGTTGGCGCTCGGTGCGCGACCGGGGCAAGTACGCGGAATGATCCTGCGCGAGAGCACTCGGTTGGCGGGGGCGGGCATTCTCGCCGGTGCAATTGTGGCGCTTTTGCTCTGCAGGCTGGTGAAGTCGATGCTGTATGGAATTCAGCCTTACGATCCCGCTGCGATGGCAGCCGGCATTCTCATTCTGTTGGCCGTCGCTCTGGCTGCAAGCTGGATCCCGGCGCGCCGCGCGGCGTCCGTACAGCCGATGGACGCGCTGCGGCACGAGTGAAAAGCAATTCTTAAGGTGGCGACGATCATTGAGGCGACGAACATGGAACTGTCGCCGGGTTTCTAGCAGGGCGAAGAGGAGCAAGGGTCAAAGAACGAACCTGAACCCGATCCACACTTCTGTGTTTCGTCGTCCGAGGGGGCATGGTACGCGAATGGTGTCTCAGTTTGAAGAAAACAAGTTCTCGGTCGCAAGCCAAAGTCTCGACTGCACGACAGTCTATGCCGGGACCTCGGTATCGCCACCAGAGGGCCCGTAGAAAATGCGCCACAGGGCGATGTCCCCCGTGAAATCCTCAAAATGATGCTCAGTCCCTGCAGCCACGAATAACAGGTCGCCTGACTCAAACGAGTCCCGCTTGCCATCGTGAAAAAGCACTCCTCGCCCACCGACGATGATGTAAATCTCGTCCTGTGCGTGTGGCGACTGTTCGCTAGGGCTCACAGGGAGAGAGAACGCGACATCAAGGGTACCACGCTGCCAAACGCGGACTGAGCGCTCGCCAGCCAAACCGGGGATGGCCGCTTGAGCGTCGGCAAAATGAATTACTTGACTTCGGTCTGGTTGGCTCACGCCTCTCCTCGCGCGGGCGCTTGCGCATACCCATCGTGCCACATTCCATCCGGTGCCGTCATCGTCTTCGACGGACTGAGACACTACCAGTAGGCGGGTTATCTTGATTTCCTCGCGTAAGTGTCTTATACTTCTATAGCTTGTGACTTTCCGGTGAAGTACAACCTCACAGGCGGGAGACAGGTTCGTCTCTCATCAGTCCATAAGCCAAGGAGAAAGAAAACGATGGCGAAACGTCGTGGTAATCCGAATTGGGGAAAGCCGGAGCCGATTGGCCCGGTGGTCCCTACCGTTACTTCCTTCGAACAGGTTGTGAAAGAGTTTAAGTTGACCCCGGACCAATACATTCGCTCCACCCGTCTGCGGGAATGGGCACGCCGGAACAAGAATTCCAAGTACATTCCGGAAGCCTTGCTGGAAGCCTGGGGTTTTGAGATTGAGTCGACACTGTAAGCGGCAAACCTGTAGGAAGTTGAGACGCCGTCCTGAATTTGGGACGGCGTTTTCGCGTTGTTGGAAAGAATTATGCCAGAGAGTTGCTGAACGGCGGAAGTAGCTATTTGGAAGCTGTCTCGCATGGCTGCGGCTTCTGCGCCGTGGCTAGCGAAGCATATTCCGGCCCCAGCCCGGCGAGGGCCTTGCGCAAGCCTGTGTCGTCTTCTCCGGCCTTGTAGAAGGCGATCTTTCCCTGTGCATCGATGAGCACTATCAGCGGTATCCCCATCTTCTTGAAGGCGTCGCCGATCTTTCCGTCGTCCTGAGTGTTGGGCCAACTGTATTGGTTCTTGGCGAGGAAATCGGTGGCGGTCTTTGGATCCTCGTCCTCATCCACCGACAGCATGACGAGACCCTTTGGAGCAGCCTCGCGGTTTAACTCCGCGAGCTTTGGCAGGCCTTCCACGCAGGGAGCGCACCATGTCGCCCAGAAGCCCAGAAGGACGGGTTTGCCGCGGTAGGACGATAGGGGCACATGATTGCCATTTGCGCCGACGAGCTGCACGTCGGGGGCGATTTCACCGGTTAGATCCGCTCCGAAGGTTTTGTCGCTGAACTTTGATACCAGTTTCGCATCCGCGGGCGGTTCGAAGTGAAAGAGCGCGTCGGGAATGGAGGAGTTCAACACGGCTATTTCGTAAGTTGTCGCCGTATCTTCGGTCATAGGAACGCGGGCGGGCCCGACAGAAATGAACGTGTCGTCGTGCGTGACCGTCTTTCTTACCGTCCAGGCTGCTTTATCAATCCAGAGGGTTTCCTTGGTTGACAGGCCTTCCGTCTTCGGACCCTTTCGCTGCGCGGCCTCGATCTTGATTACATAACAGGGAATCTCGATTCCACCCGCAAAGAGCACTTCGTCAGGCAGGCGGGTTGCCGATTCGTAGTGCTTAGAGAGATCGGCGAATTGTTTTCGCAGTTGCACGGCGCTCTGCGCGCTCCACTCGTTCATTTCCCAGATCTTGGGCTGCTGATAGCCCTTGTCGGGAGCGGGCCCCTGCATATATGCATGTTCTTCCGGATGCAGGTCCCACGCCGTCTTCCCGTCTGAGATGTGCAGCGCCGACCCCGTTTCCGAGTGCCCCTCAAAATGGTATCGATTGTCGGACACGGCGCCGATCGTTACCGTCTTTGTCCATTGGCGGCTGTATTCCGTCTGGCTAGTTCGTTCCTCGATCGCCTCGATATACCAGGAGCCGGCGCTGGCGTAGTGCTCGCTCATTTGCCGCAGAATGGTCAGGCCGTCCGGTGATTGGGCATCGGTAGTTTGAGCCAGGAGGGCAGGGACTATGAGGGCAGGGACTATAAGGAAGGTGAATGCAGCTAACCGCGCAGGGTACATGAGCAGACCTCCCGCTTCGTTGTTCAGCGCACGAGACCGATTCGACTCGGTGTCCGGATTCTACCTTCCGATTGGACGCAAGCTAAGACCCTTCGGCTTGCGAATCTCGATCTCCGTGGGTCGCTTTCCCTGGGTGAGCCGGGTATGAGACCCTGATGTCGGAAGCAAAAGCGGTGTTGCTATGAGTTCAGGTAAGGGATGTAATCCCCAGTTGCCGTTTGTGGATGTTCCGGCGGCGCTGGAAGAGTTCAAGGCTGGCCGCATGCTGATTGTGGTCGATGACGAAGACCGCGAGAACGAGGGCGATCTTACGCTGGCGGCGGAATTCGTTACGCCCGAGGCGATCAACTTTATGGCCAAGTTTGGCCGGGGGCTGATCTGCCTGACGCTGACCGAGGAACGGGCCGATTATCTGCGGCTGGGGCCGATGACGCAGGAGAATTCTTCGCGTTTTGGCACCGCCTTTACCGAATCGATCGAGGCGCGCGAGGGCGTGACGACGGGGATCTCGGCCTATGACCGGGCGCATACGATCAAAGTCGCGATCGACCCGCGCACGACGGTGCAAGACCTGGCGCGGCCGGGGCATGTCTTTCCGCTGCGAGCGCGGAAGGGTGGCGTGTTGGTGCGGGCGGGGCAGACGGAGGCTTCGGTCGACCTGGCGCGGCTTTCGGGGCTGGTTCCGGCTGGGGTGATCTGCGAGATCATGAAGGACGACGGCACCATGGCGCGGGTGCCGGACCTTATCGAGTTCTGCAAAGAGCATGGGTTGAAGATACTCACTGTAGCGGAGCTGATCCGCTATCGGCTGCGCAATGAGCGCTACATCTACCGGGTTGCCGAGAGCATGCTACCCACGCCGTATGGCGAGTTCCGCATGATTGCCTACGAGAGCGAGGTGGATGGCGGCGAGAGTCACCTGGCGCTGGTGAAGGGCGATGTTTGCACGGGAGATGTCCCGGTGCTGGTGCGGGTGCATTCGCATTGCCTGACTGGCGATGTCTTTGGGGCGACGCTGTGCGACTGCCACTCGGTGATGCGGCGTTCGTTGCAGGCGATTGCCGAGGCAGGATGCGGGGCGTTGGTTTACCTGCACAACACAAGCAAGGGATTTGAGATTGACCGGCGGACGGAGCCGGGGCGGTTGGTTTTTCATAAGTCAGAAGGGCACAAGACCGCGCGTGGAGCGCATTCCGCCGACGAGCACGAACATGGCGTCGATTTGCATGCCGAAAGAGCGCGGCGGACTTTGCGCGAGGTTGGGCTTGGCGGACAGATTCTCTCCGATCTGAAGATCAGCAAGATTCGGCTGCTGTCGAATACTCCGACGCATGTTCCGGCTTTGGAAGGATTTGGGCTGGAGATTGTGGAGCAGATTCCGATTCCGGGCGATGCTGTGGCTCCCGGTCGGAGGGTCTGAATTGAGTCTGGCGGCTACGGTCTATATCAAGAAGTCTCATATTTCGATTGAGTGGCTGGACGACACGGTCTCGGTCGATGAGACGACCGGCGACGTCGTTTCGGAGACTTACCATATTCCGGCCAAGGCCAAGGAAGCGGTCAGCTATCGATTGGGCAATGACAAGTACATCCTGCACTGCCGCGAAGAGATTGAAAAAGTCGCGAAGGGTCGTGGGCTGGCGATGCCGATCCTGCTGGAGCACGTTTTGTCGGGCGAGGTGGAGCCGGGCGATGTGGTGAAATATGTTGACGTTCCAAAGCTGAAGCGCGAGTTGAAGTTTTTGGAGCGGGCGCCGAAGTTTTCGGCCGATGTGCGCGAGTTTCTTTTCCGGATGAACAAGCTGGTGGAAGCTGCTGAGGTGAATCGGAATCCGATTGCGTTTTCGTAGATGAGTTGACCGCAAGACTTCTCTCCAGGCCCGCATCTTCTCGGGCAATTCGTAACTAATTCGGTGTCAAAAGGCAGGGATTGGGTGGTTACGGATGGGCTTTTGCACAGGCTAGGTCACGATCCACAAATCGGACCGTATTTCCACACAGGAAATCTGTTTTAGGCCCTTGCGCAGCAATGAATTAGGGCTAATATCAAAACCAACGGAGGAGAAATCTTCCAAGAAGAGAGCGGAAATCAAACCAGCTGGGGCCTTGGCAACAAGGTCCACTTCGAGCAACCAAGATCGGGTAACCGGGCTTGGGTGATAGAAGACAGGCGGTGGCGACGGAAGCTCTTGCAACAGGTGGGAACCGAAAGACCAGGAGGTAGCGGGCTTGCTCGCGGCTTCCGGGAGACTGCGGGACAGCACGGTTGCGATCTGGGGCCGAAACCGGGTCTTCGAGAATTCGGATAGCTGAGGGCGGAGTCTCGCAAGGGATTTCGCCCTTTTGCTTTGTGGGGTGGTTCATCGTCTCGGCTGAAACGCTGCTCCGTCAAAACGATCTATCCAGTCAGACTTCGCTTTCAGTTGAGGCGCTTCAACTCGACGTCTTTGTCATCCAGATGCAGGACCATGACTTGCGCCGGTCCTTCTGCGGGTTTGAATGTGCAGGCGTCGGAAGAAGTTGCGGAATAGAAGTCGTGGGGACTTTCGGGGAAGTACTCCTGCTTTGGTTCGTCATTTTCCTGCACATAGAGGCGGCCATCTTCGACGGTTACGGTAAGTATGACGGCCGGGGAGAGCGCGTACTTTCCCGTCACTCGGTTGAGCTGGGCTGGCGTGAGAGAGACCCGCTTGTGCTCTTTGAGTTTGGGCAGCGGAGGTAGGAGGTTGTAGGGCGTGTAGCCTTCCCAATCGAAGGGGAACGACGTCTTGCCGAGGATCGAGTCGATGAGCGGCTCGAAGATTCCCTCGCCATTCGAACTGTTGGTCATGATGAGAATGCCGCTGCCGTTCTTGAAACACAGCGCCAGATGCCGCCAGCCCTCGTCGTGGCCTTCTTTGAAGAAGGCCTGTCCGTAGGGTGAAGTATAAAGTCCCCAACCCAGGCCGTAGCTCAGTTGAATTTGATCGTTCGCAGTTGTGGTCTCGGTTGCTAATGACGGGAACTGATGCGCCGAATGGATTCCAATTTGGGGATGGAACATTTCAGCTAAGGTGGCTGAGCTGAGGACTTGACCGCGCATGAGTGCGCTCAAAAATGTCGCATAGTCGTGCAGCGTGGTCTGCATGGAGCCGGCGGCGTCTGGTTTGGAACGCTTCTCGGGGCCGAGGGAAAGGCCATACTCGTCATAGCCATTGGCGAAGTCGCTCTCGAAGCTGAGCTCCCATACCATGCTGGTGCGGGTCATTTGCAATGGACCGTAAAGGTTGTCTTGCATGAGCGGGGTGAGGGACCTGCCGGTCACCGTTTCGACCACAAATTGCGCGAGATCGATACCTTCGCCCGAGTAGGCGTAGCGCGTGCCCGGTTCGAAGTGGATTTTGAGCTTGCCGTCGTCTTCGAAGGCGCGCCAGTTGGGAAAGCCGGTAGTGTGGCTCAGGAGAATTCGCAAAGTGAGCTTCTTATACCGGTCGTCCCCCTGAAGGTCAGCGTAGCGTGGATACTCGGGGAGGGGTTTCGGCAGGTACTGATAGATCGGCTTATCGAGGTCGAGCGTGCCCTGTTGCACCAATTTCATGACGACAGTCGCGAAGGCCGCTTTGCTCAGCGATGCCGAGGTCATGACTGAGTCTGGCGTGAGTGGGAGCTTCTTCTCCGTGTCGCGGAAGCCGTAGGCTTTGAGGTAAACAACCCTGAGGTCGTGGAAGATCGCGATGCCTGCGCCGGTCACGTGGGCCGCTTCGATTAAACCGTTCACTGTGGCGTCAATCTGGGCGGGCGCAATCGTGCCGCCGTCGAGCCGTGCGGCTATCGGTTGCTGGACCGACGATGCGGACAGTCCGATTGTCAGGACTGCGATGGTGGGTAGAAGTGCACGAATCATGTTGTCCCTCTGTCGCGTTCCTCGATAGACGAGTACGATCGTAGCTTTTGGCCGGTTCCTTTCGCGGGCGCACGAAGCGCTGAACGAGCGGGAAGGCCGGAGGTTCGGATCTAGAATTAAATTGCCCGGATGAGTTCGGCAAGGATTTGGGTTGCGGCCTGAAGCTTCTTTCGCTGGGCGGGGCCAAGCTGCGCAATCTGTCGTGCCAGTGCATCGACGCGGCGTTTTCTTCCTTCCATCAGTAGCACTTTGCCTTCGGGGGTGGCCGCGAGCCGAATGCTGCGGCCGTCGGTTTCGTGGCGCTGTCTGGTGATCAGGCGCTGAGCTTCGAGGGCGTTGACGATGCGGGTCATGGTTGGCGGCCGCACCTGTTCGGCGGCGGCGAGGTCGCCGAGGCTAAGTGGTCCGCCGAAGACAATGACCGAGAGCGCCGAAAGCCTTGGGGCGTTAAGACCGCTGCTTTCGTCTTCGCGGCGGAGTTTGCGCAGAAGATGGATGGCGGCGGAGTGGAGTTTATCGGCGAGTTCGGCTGGGTCGGTGGGGTCGGTGGGGTCGGTGTGAATTTTCTTTGGCATGCGCGGTCATTCTTATGGTATATCGTTAGCTTGGCTAAGTATTTCGAGTATTGAGGAGGAGCAATGGCAACTGAGTCGGAGGTTGTGACGACCGCGGCTGTTCACTTGGATAGCATTGGCCAGATCGCGCTGACAGTCCGGGATCTGGCTGAGGCGAAGCGGTTTTATGGGGAGACCCTGGGGATGAAGTTCCTCTTCGATGCTGGGACTATGGCTTTCTTTCAGTGCGGAAGCGTTCGGCTGCTGATTGGGCAGGCTGAAAAGCCGGTGACGCCGGAGCAGAACAGTGGGTCGGGGACGATCCTCTACTTCCGCGTGGAGGAGATTGACGCTGTCTGTTCTGCGTTGAAGGCGCAGGGTGTGGAGCTGATGCAGGACGCTCACTTGATCGCGAAGATGCCCGACCACGATCTGTGGATGGCGTTTGTGAAAGACCCGAGCGGGAATGTGCTGGGGTTGATGAGCGAAGTGCGGCGGTGAAGTCCGGCATCTTATGATTTGAGGGCGGGAAACTTGCGTCACGGTTCCTGAGACGTATGCTCTATCTCGAAAGAACTCCGAGCACGGTACTTTCTCCATGGGTGCGGATGCTTTGGTATTGCCGAGCAGCGGACGTGGCGCATGGCCGCGAGCGGGTTTTGCCGAATGGATGCCTTCAGATCGTCCTGAATCTGTCTGGCGACTCGTTAACTGACTGCGGAGATGACGGGGCGGCACACGGCAAGCTGCCTCGGGCGATCGTTGTCGGGGCACGCGCACGCTACGAAGTGATCGATACCTCCGACCTGGCCGAGCTGGCGGGAATCGTGATCCGGCCGGGAGGATTTGCCAAGCTCTTTCGCGAGCGTGCCGACCTATTCTTTGAACAATCGATCTCTCTCGACAATATTTGGCGGGAAACGCGGCTTGTCGATGGTCTTTGTGAGGCTTCGACTCCGGCAGAGAAGCTTCAAAGACTGGAAGAGCTCCTGATTGGGCTTCTTCGCACTGATGCTTGTAGATCGCAGCTTGTCGATCAGGCGATGTACCTATTTCGGCGACAACTGAGTGTATCCGGGTGTGCGCGTTCGGTGGGGCTTAGCGAGCGGAGATTGTCTCAGGTCTTCCGGGAAGAGGTTGGGATTTCTCCAAAGATATGGTGTCGCATTCATCGCTTTCAGAGGGCGACGAGGGCGCTGCATGCGGGAGCGGATATGCCGTGGGCTGAGCTGGCGTTGCGGTGCGGCTACTATGACCAATCGCACTTTGCTAATGATTTTCGGGCCTTCTCGGGGATTGATCCTACGACGTATTCGGCGCTGCGGGGTCGATGGCGGAACCATGTGCCGATCGCTTAGGCTTATTTTCGAGATATGAAAATCATCCGATCCGAGTTTTGCTGAGGCCGAGGTACCTAGGCGTAAACGGCGTCATATCGGACAGGAGCGCTTGCCGTGCGAATATCTCCCGCAGCTCTATCCACTACATTGCTCGTAACATTTATCCTGCCGGGTACGCTCCTCATCGGAGGCACAATCACGACTCAAGTCGCGTCCGACGATTCGGATGCCAGGCCTCCAGTGGCCAAAGTCGATCTAGAGATTGTGAGGCGCGCCAGGGAGATTCTGGACTCACCCTCAAAGTGGAATCGAGCCGATAACCGCGTTTGTCCGGAAACAGCGAAAACATTCAGTCTCTACTGCGCTTTGGAAAAGGCGACCACGGAGAAGGCCGGGAGTTTTGTCCATCGAGGCGCAGCCATGCAGGAAGCACGATTCGTGATCGAGGAGATCGCTCCGAACGTGAACTACTACGAGCACTGGCTGAGGGATTACAACAACGATCCAACAACAACATTTGCCGACGTCCAGAGGTTTTTCGACGTTTTGGAGGACCATATCGCCAAGCGTCTCGCCGGACAGCCCATAGAAACGACAACACCTGCGTCGGCGACCGCGAAGCCGAGGCCAGTAACGAAGGCCGATATGGAGGTGCTGCAACGTGCGCGAGACACCCTCGATTCACCGGCGAAATGGAATCGCCATGACGACCGGAATTGCGTGGCGCAGACGAATACCGTCAGCCTCTATTGCGCGATTAAGACGGCGTCAAACGAAGTACCCGGCAACTCTGGTGCTGTGATGCAAGAAGCGCGCGCGGCAATCAGCGAAATGGATCCGAAGGAGTTGAAATACAAGACCCACCTCATGGATTACAACAACGATCCGGCTGTGACCTTTGCCGACCTCCAGAAGTTATTCCAGGAGATCGAAGTTCGTCTTACGAAACGCTTGGGTGCGGTGGGACCGTAGGGTAGGGACAGAGCTGGGAGCTCCGGTCAACATGGTTGGACTGCTCTGTGAACTACTTCCGATTTTTCCAAGCTTGCGAGCAGCCTCCGATGGCAAGATTCTGGGCATGACAAACTTTGCGAAGAACTGCACATCGACTGTAATTCCCGGGCTCCGCTATAAGAACGCAACCGCCATGATCGATTGGTTATGCGACGCCTTCGGCTTTGAGAAGAAGGCGGTTTATAGCGGGCCCAACGGGGCCGTCAATCATGCCGAGCTGACCTTTGGCAATGGCATGATCATGCTCGGCTCCGCCGACAACAACCAATCTCCGAGTGCGAAGCTGATCACGCAGCCGGAGGATATCGGGGGCAGGGTCACCCAGGCTCCTTACTTAGTGGTGGCCGACTGCGATGGCCTCTATGAGCGGGCCAAGGCGGCGGGCGCGACGATTGTGGCCGAACTCAGAGAGATGGACTATGGCGGGAAGGCGTTCAGCTGCAAGGACCCTGAAGGGCATCTCTGGCACTTTGGCGGGTATGATCCGTGGGAGCCACAGGAAGGGTAGCCGTCGCCAGCTGTTCGGTTTTGGACAGCGATTGTCGATTTCGTACAGACGCTGGGGCTGCGCGGCGCGGCGATGAGCGTATCTCGGTGGAAATAGGGGTGCTCCTGCTGAAGACGATTGGCAAGTGGCGTGCGATGCTAAAAGCACGCTGGCGTGTGCCAGGAGGCTTCTGTGAGATCGTTGCTCCGAGAAATACGTTTTTCGCTGCGCCAGTTGCGCAAATCGCCTGGATTCGCACTGACTGCCTTGTTGACACTGGCTCTGGGGATTGGCGCCACGAGCGCCATCTTCTCGATCGTCGAGGGCGTGCTGCTGCGGCCGTTGCCGTTTCCCGATCCGGGCAGGCTGGTGACGCTTGGCGACAATCTGGAGGGCGTCGCTTCTGGCACCGGCGCGGCGCCAGCGACCGCTCCGGGAGTTCGCATCTACATGCGGGCCACCAGCGTTTTTTCCAGCCTGGGCGGTTATGAGCCTTCTTCTTATGAACTCTCCGGTCAGGGCGAGCCGGTTCAGATCAATGCAGCGCGGCTTACTGCCAGCATGTTTCCTGTGCTAGGTGTTTCGCCTCTCATGGGACGCGGCTTTACTCAGCAGGAGGACGAAGGCAGCGCGCAGGTGGCGGTGCTGAGCTATCAAACCTGGCGCGGACGTTTTCATGGCGATGCCAATATCCTTGGCCAGAAGATTCTGCTCGATCGCAAGCCGTACGAGGTGACTGGCGTGATGCCGCGCGAATTTGAGTTTCCGCTGGTGCCCGGTCAGTTGAATCGGAGCGAGCTTTGGGTGCCGATGAGCTTCACCCAGACGGAGCTGGTTCAGGGTGTGGGCTCGTGGAGCTATTCCCTGGTCGGTCGGCTCAAGCCGGGAGTAACTCCGGCGCAGGCGCAGCAGGATGCGGTGGGCGCGGCGCAGGAGATCATGCGGAACTTTCCGCCGGCGCTTTCCAGCCGGCGCATTCATCCGTCGGTAAAACCCCTCGATGAGGTGACGGTAGCGGAGAGCCGGCCGCTGGTACGCACGCTCTTTTTTGCGGTGATCGTGGTGCTCTTCATTGCCTGCGCCAACCTTGCCGGGCTATTGCTGGTGAGAGTGCTGCGGCGTCGGCGCGAGATCTCCGTGCGGCTGGCGCTGGGCGCGAGCGGTGAGGCCATTTTGCGTCAGTCTCTTGTCGAGGCGCTGCTGCTGAGCGTCTCCGGCGGATTGCTTGGCCTGGCGCTGGCATGGGGGGCTTTGCGAGTGGGCATCAGCTTCCTGCCTGAGACTCTTCCACGGGTGAGTTCGATTGCCCTGGATTGGCAAGTTGTGGCCTTTGCACTTGGATTGGCCGTGATCACCGGCCTGGTCTGCGGGGTCGTTCCCGCCTTTGCCGCCGCACGCACGGAGGTCAACGAAGCGTTGAAGGAAGGTGGGCGGACGGGCACGACCGGCGGTGGCCATGCGCGGTTGCGCTCGGCACTGGTGATTGCGGAGCTCGCGGTCGCCCTGGTACTGCTTACCGCATCCGGGCTGCTGTTGCGCAGCTTTGAGAAGATGCGCTCGGTCGATCTCGGCTTCCGCGCCGATCACACGCTGACTGCTGCGTATAGTCTGCCGCGGCAGCAATACTCGACGCAGAACCAGATCGATGGATTCACGCTGGCGCTGCGTTCCAAGCTGGAGCAGCTGCCAGGTGTACAGGCGGTCGGCTTCACCACCATGTTGCCGGCGAATGACGTGGACTCCTGGGCGACCTTCACTCCGGACGGATACGTTCCGGTGAAGGGAGCCGGGCTGAATCTGGCGTGGCTTCCGCAGGTGATGGGCAATTACTTTCAGGCGCAGGGGATTCCGATTATTCGTGGGCGCGCCTTCACTGTGGCCGACGATGCTAATGCAGCGCTGGTTGTGATCGTCAACCGCACTCTGGCGGAACATTATTGGCCGGGCCAAGACCCGATCGGCAAACGGCTGCATCGCGGACCGGCGGAGGCGCATCTGCCGTGGCTGACGGTGGTGGGAGAGATCGGCGACGTGAAGCAACTTGCGGCCGATGTCCCGACCGGGATGCAGCTTTACATTCCATCGAGTCAGGTCAAGGCGGGTGCTGGATCTTTCGCCCCGCCCAGCTTTATTACCGGTAATCAGGGCGTCATCGTGGTCCGTGGTCAGTTGCCTCCCGAGCAGATGGCTGAGTCGCTGCGGTCGGTGGTTCACTCGCTCGATCCGCAGCTCCCGTTGACGCAGGTTGAGTCGATGGATCGCGTGGTGGGGGAAGGCCAGGCTTCACGCCGGTTTAATACCACGTTGATCTCGGTGTTTGCGGGTGCGGCTGTGTTGCTGGCGGTGCTGGGTATTTACAGTGTCATTGCATTTTCGACTGCGATGCGCACCCAGGAGATGGCGATTCGGCTGGCGCTTGGCTCGCAGCGCTCCGGGGTCATGCGGATGGTGCTGGTTTCCGGCGCGAAGCTGGGTCTGGCGGGTTGTGGTATCGGCGCGGTCGCCGCGGTCTTTGCGACCCGTCTGCTGCGCTCGCTTCTCTTCGAGGTTGATATGCTGGATCCGGTGGTGTTGGGGCTTGCTGCAGTCTCGATTCTTCTGCTGGCGCTTGCTGCCTCCGCGATTCCGGCCCGGCGTGCAGCCTCCATAGAACCGCTTGAAGCACTTCGAACGGAGTAGGCGACTCGCAGACGGTGCGAGTGGCTGCATTCGTCTTGCCGTTAACAGCCGCGACCCATTGGCGGATATATCATTGACACGCCGATGGGAGCTGACGAATGGATTCGACACCAACCGCAGAGACTAATCTGGAGATCGCAAAGCGGTATCTTGCGACGATCGAGCAGGGAGCGACGCCGGAGATGCTCGCGGATATCTTTCACCCGGATGTTGTTCAGGAGGAGTTTCCGAACCGCCTCATACCGAACGGCGCTCGTCGAAGTCTTGCCGATCTGCTTGAGGCTTCGCGCCGGGGCAAGAAGGTGATGTCGCGGCAGAGCTATGAGGTTATCCACTCCGTGAGCGAAGGTGATCGCGTTTCGCTGGAGGTTTTGTGGACCGGAGTGCTTGCCGTGGCATACGACTCGATCCCCGTAGGTGGTGAGATGCGTGCTCACTTCGCTGTCTTCCTTGATTTTCGGGATGGGAAGATTGTCGGCCAACGAAATTATGACTGCTTCGATCCGTGGTGATCTGGAGTTCGGGTGGAGAGACGCATTCTTAAATCTGAGGGAAAGCTGAAGCCGAAGAATTCGCTGCTTTGGATATTTGAGGCTTTGGAAGACGATCCGCGATATCTTTTGACTCGGTTCTTCAATATGCACGCCGCTTATCTTGATGGAAAGCTTTATCTGGCGGTGGCGGATGGCAAAGAACCGTGGAATGGGCTGATGGTTTGTTCGTCGCACGAGCACCATGCGGCGATTTTGAGCGAATATCCGCAGCTTGTTTCGCACCCGGTGTTAGGAAAGTGGCTGTATCTGTCGCGGTCGCATCCGGAGTTTGAGACATTGGCGACGGGGCTTGCGGAGCTGGCGCACGGGAGAGATCCGAGATTTGGGGTTGAGCCGCAGTCGCGGAAGGGTCGGAGCCGGCGAAAGACTTCATAGTTCGGTGACTGCCGGTTTAGCTCATGTCAGACTCTTCAGCACAAACATCATGAGCACGAAAAATACAAACCCGTCTGAGAGCATGGCCATGTTCCGCTTTGCGTTCCTGGTCTTTTGCATGGCGTGGCCGATTCCGGCGAGACCGTAGTAGAGGCCGCCAACGATGGCGGCGGGTACGACCCAACCGGGGCGGAAGATGCTGCATATTCCGAGAGCGCCCATGGAGAGATTTCCAAATCCTACTTCTCGCACGATTGGAGGGATGACGGGTCGTGGATGTTGAAGATGTTCTCGGTGAACTGAGGCTGGACTACTTGGCGGGCGCCAGCCATGAGGAGTCGAATTCCGACGGCCCAGAAGACTAGCCATTTGCCGATGAGGAATATCAGTCCGAATGCGCGCGGATAGAGAGCTGCCTCAATGGCAACGGACGCTGCTGGAAGAACGAGCAGTAGCAAAGCGATGCTGACAAAATACATTGTGGTAGGCTGGCGCTACTTCTTTGTAGCGGTGAAATCGCCTTGTGCGTTGTAGGGATCGACGACGATCGAGCCTGAGATCGTGCCGTCTTTGGCGAGCTTTCCGCTGTAGGTGACGGTGATTGGGTCGCCGTTGTATTCGGAGTTGTAGTGCCACTCGATAGTCTGGTCTTTAACGGAGCCTGTGGCATTGACGCTCTTCCCGTCTGCTTTACGAACGCAGGCGCCGGTCAACGCGTTGTCTTTCTGGGTGAGCGTACAGGTGGTATCGATGGGATTGTCCGAGACCGAACCGGTGACGTGCCAGCTTCCGGAGACATCTGCCGCATTTGCCGCCTGGAACGAGGCGATGAGAATTGCGGCGAAAAGGATTGAGCGTTTCATTTGTGACTCCTTAGTATTGTGCGAAGTCTAAACTGCACCTGGGCGGATTTGCCAGGTGCTCCCGCACAGAAGGCCAAGGATATCAGCAGTCGTGCGTGTCGTGATAGCGTTCTTCTGCCGGATGGAGGTCTCTTTCATGAGTGATCGTCGCAGTAGAGCGTTGAAGGGAATTGCGATGCTTGTCTTGCTGTTCTCAACGGCTTGCTTTGGGTGGGCACAAACAGTTGAACCCGCGGCGCGGAAGGGTATCGATGCCGGGAACCAGGCGTGGATCGACGGGGTGAAGCGCGGAGAGGCTGCGCCCATCGCCGCAACTTATGCCGACAATGCGCTTGACTGCGGGCCTACCGGCGAGTGCGTTCGCGGTCGCGCGGCGATTGAGCAACACATCAAGGACCTATTTGCCACGCGGGGACGCGCACAGGGGGCGCAGGTCTCGAGTGTGGGATCGGTGCAGCAGGGCGATTTCGTCTACGAGTGGGGACAGGCCGAGGCCTCATTTGCAAACGGGAACAACCTCGTAGAGCGGTACTTGACGGTGTGGCACAGGGAAGCCGATGGCAGCTGGAAGATCTTCCGCAATATGGTCATTCCAGATGACAAGACGCGTTAGGGATTACGGCCAAGTAGCGTGGGGGCCGCGGCTGGATCCAGATATTTGATGAGCAGCACCTGGTTGCCGACTTCGTTGTAGAGGAGTTCGTCAACGGCGCCGCTGGCGAGGAGCAGGCCATAGCCCCCGGGGCGCATGCCTTCTTCTTCGCGTTTGAGGATATGGGCAACGGGGTCGTTGGCGGGGTTGGCTACAGCGGCGTGGCTGAGCGATTCGCGGCGGAAGCCGGCTCCCGGGTCGCGGACGTAGAAGACTATCGATCTCGCGGTCTGGATGCCGGTGACCTCCACCATCTGCTCGGCGTTGAATGCCGCGCCGTGCTCCATGGCGTTGAGCAGGATTTCTCGCAGCCCATTCAACATTTCCTCTTGTGCATCTTCAGGCAGCTGGGAGGTGAGCTCGCGGGCAAAGGTCATGAGGCGCTCAGCGGTGATGAGGCGACAATTGACGCGGACCGAGACCCAGCCGGGCCGGGCCGATTGCACCTGGATATCGTCTCGCCACTGATTGTCGGTAGCCGCGCGACTGGCGAGCTCCGCGATATCTCTGCCATTGAAGGGAGGGGTGAAGCAGGCGAAGACCTGGGCGCGCAGAGCGGCGATGACTTCGCTCGGAGTGCTGTCGCGGGCGAGGACGATACATTTAACTCCGGGGCGAATGTCACGCATTTCCTCGAGCAGAGCCAGGTCTTCATCGACGGCGCTGTCGGGACTGGTGATGATGACGCCGAAGGCGCGCATGCGCAACCGATGCAGAGCGTCGGCGTGGCCCATGGCCTGCTCCGTGGGCAAGCCGGTTGCGGCGAGGGCGTCCGCAATATTGCGGCTCAACTCACAGTGACTTCCAATCACCAGGACCCGGCTCATGTTTCGCTCCGAGAGGAGGAATTGGATGATTCTAGATCATCGTTACGATAAGGGTCTTCGGTTGCGGGCGAATCTGTGGAGAGCCACCAGCCGCGGCCGGCGTACCAGCAGCTTTCGTCTGGTGTGTCGTTGCGGTGGAGTGACTTGACCTGGGGCCATCGACCGTTGCGAAAGGCTTCGGCTAGTTTGGCGGAGTCGGATTCGTTTTGCGCGCCAATACAGGGAACGAATTGCGCCTGGCAGAGGAAGCGGGCGGCAAAGGCGTCGTTTTGCTGGCGGGTGATGAGCAACATTCCTCCGACGTTAGAGCCTGGCGCCAGCGGGAAGAGGAGTCGGCCGTTGGGGTTGAGCGCGTCGAGCCAGACGGCGAGGGGCTCGCTTGCGCCGGCGTTGATGTAAAGGATGTCGCAGGTGGGCAGGGGTGGTTCGGCACCAGAGCGGGCGTGGATGGTGACGTGGGGATGTTCGGCGAGGTTGTGCTGGGCGCGGGCAGCGAGTTCGGAGTGGATTTCGTAGGCGTCGATCTTGCCGGAAACTCCGATCAAATGGGCGAGGATTGTGGTGTAGTAGCCGCTTCCGACGCCGATGTGGACGATGTGTTCACCCTTCTTAACAGCGAGAGCCGAGATACAGAAAGCGTGCAGGGTGGGCTGGCCATTGTTCAGAGCGCCGTTGACGCCGAGGGAGACGACGACGTCTTGATAGAGAATGGCAGGGTCGCGATCGTTGGTGTCGATGTAGCCGGCGCGGGTGAAGACCTTCCACGGCGGCGGGCCGACGAAGTTCTCTCTTGGAATAGACGCAAGCGCGGCTTCGAGTTCGCTGCCGGGGGCAAGGCCGGCGTTCGCGGTGACCAGCCGTGCATAGAACTTGCGATGGGTTTGGGTACGCTGAACTGGGCCGTCGGGGTCCATGATTCACAATCCCATGAAATGGCGGGGAAGTCACGTGGTTAGGGGCCAGGGACTAGGGACTAGCGATTATGACTGTCTTGGCATGACTCTTTAGCGCATTGGTCGATGGTGCGACCGCGGATTCAATAGAGCGCTGAACGCGTCCGCTGCAAAACGCGCGAGGGCGAACACAAGAATCTTGAGAGTATACAGTCGGTTATCTGGGAGCAAAGGGCACCTCCCAACCGAGCGAGAGCGCGAGTGCGCTCGATTGTGGCTGGAAGCTATGCCGGTGTTCGGAGATCTGTCCTTGATCTAAATCAAGTGCGAGAATCCGTAGCGCTGGAGTCGGGTCTGTCGATCGACTATAGTTGCTGCGATATGACATCCCTTTCTCAATTGCCAATCGTCCGTTGTCTTTGCTTCGTTTCTGCCATAGCTTTGTTGTCTCTGAATGGCATGGCGCAGCAGACTACGCCTCCGCAGACTGACAGCAGTTACATCGATGCGCAGGGAACAGCGCATGTTACGCGGGTGGTTCCGGTGCCGAAGACGATTAGTCCGGAGGCTCAGGCGCGGCTGGCGCGGCCGGCCTCCGATGCGAATGTGCCTCAGACGCTGGAGCAGCGGCGGACGGGGACGGACAAATGGCAGGTTGGCGCGGGGGAGAAGTCGCGAGCGATTTATCCGGTGAAGATTGAGAGCCAGACGATTGCCGGGGTTCCGGTGCGGGTGGTCGATCCGGTCGATGCGACTCCAATGCACCCGGATAGAGTGCTGATCAACCTACATGGCGGCGGGTTTAATTCGGACTCGGGGTCGTTTACGGAGTCGATTCCGATTGCCAACCTGACGCATACGCGGGTGATTGCGGTGCTCTATCGGCTGGCTCCGGAACATCCGTTTCCGGCGGCGGTGGACGATGTGGTTGCGGTCTATCGCGAGGTGCTGAAGACTTACAAGCCGGCGAATATCGGGATTTATGGCACCTCGGCGGGGGCGATTCTTACCGGCGAGGTTGCGGTGAAGTTCAAGCAACTGGGATTGCCCTTTCCGGGCGCCTTAGGGATTTTTTCGGGGATGGGAGATTTTTCGCTTCTGGGCGATTCGTTTGCGATGTATGCGCTGAATGGTCTTTCGGGGCATCTGGATATTCCCGGGCCTCCGCGGGACACGGAGTATGTGAGCAGCACCGATCCCAAGGACCCGGTGTTGTCGCCGATGTATGCCGATCTGCATGGCCTTCCGCCGACACTGTTTATTACGAGTGGCCGCGATCTGTTGCTGAGTGGGACGACGACGATGCATCGCGCCTTTCTGAGGGCGGGCGTGGATGCGCGGCTGGTGGAGTTTGAGGCTTTGCCTCATGCCTTCTGGAATGATGTGAGTTTGCCTGAATCGCGAGAGGCTTATGGGTATATGGCGGATTTCTTTTCGAAGGAATTGGGGCGTTAGAACGCTTGTCGCGAAAGATCGAAAAGACCTTCTTCGAAGCGGGCGGGCATAAATCCTGTGAAGATTTCAGCAGTGAAGGATACACCTCAACCTCTGACTACCGCGTAGGACCTTTGTTGACTTGTCAGGGGATGCGCATAGAATGAATGCGCCGTAATTCCAGGGGGCGACCCGTTCGGTATTCGATGAATACGTAGCGCGACGTATAACTAACCCTGTTTCGGAGATTGGTTCGAAGCATCTCCGCTCTCGCCGTGCGGCGTCGCTTGTGTTAGGAGTCGCTAATGGCGTGCCAAATCGTAATTCAGCAGGTCGTGGGACAGCCTCTCAACGGCACATTCCTAGAGTCGATCACAGTTACGGGGACGGCGAGCGGTTGCGCTCAAGTAAAAGCGACCATCAACTGCAGAGGGAATCCGATCTCGCACCAGGTATCGGTGATTGCAGGCGCCTGGCAGGCGTTCTTCACGGGGGACGATCTCAAGAGCACCAATTGCGTCGAGTGCGGCAACTTCAGCTATCCGATCACGGTCCAGGCAAGTTGCGCGGATCCAGGCAGCCTCTGCACGCCGGTGACCCTTCCGTTGAAAGAGATTCCGTGCGCGTCGGCTTGCCCGACGATCAGCCAAATCGTGGCGGATGTGCCGCCCTGTTCCAGCGCGGCCGGCGGCTGGAATGTCACTTTCGACGCGTATATCAATGGGAGTGGCATTACCACGTGTTTGTGGGATTTCGGCGACGGCACGAATCCCACTCTAGGAACGCTGCCGCTGGGCGGCGTGGCCACGATACAGCACCTCTACGCTTGCGCTGGAAATTATTCGGTCAGCCTGACGATTCTGAGCAACTGCGAGTCAAATTATGCCTCCAGCGACACTCTGCTTTTGGAGTTGCCCACTTGTGGTTGCCCCCACATCAGCGCGATCTCGAGCAATGCCGCCGCGGGAAATCCTTGCACATGGAGTTTCACGGCAAAGGTGGGCGAGCCATATCTTGACTGTATCCAGAACTATCTGTGGAACTTCGGCGACGGAAACCAACAGGTGACATCCACTGCCGACGCGAGCCATGCCTACGGGCAGAGCGGCTCCTACTTTGTTACGTTGACCCTCCAGGGCCCTATCGGTCCCGTTGGAGGAGGAGTGTGCTCCGCGAAAACGCAGATTCAGGTAAGTAACTGCGGGATTGCGGGCGGCAATGGTGGCGGCAATGGGTGTCCTTGGTGGAACCCATTTTGCAAAGGATGGAGCTTGTGCGCGGCCCTTCGCGCCGCTGCGGTGGTCGCATTACTTGCCGCAGCAGTTCTTGCTCTGATTGCCGGCTGCATCCTTCCGGCGGCGGTTGCGACCGGGCCCGTGGGAGCGATACTGACGGCCCTTGCTAGTTCCGCACTGTTTTTATCAGCCGTCGCGTCTCTCGCAGCGGGGTTGGTGTTACTGGCGCTATGGTATTTCGTGTGCTCGAAGTTGCCCGGGAATCACTTTTGTTCCGAGCTCACTCAACTCAAGAACATCATTTCGGGGATCATACTTGCGCAGACTGGGGTGGGGATCGCGTTGGGGATAGCTGGCGACCCAGGCTGCTTCGTCGGCGCAGTACTTACCTTGGGGGTGTATGGGACGGTTTTGGCTTTCTTGCAGCTGATTGGCTCCGCCGCTGGCTGCCCGGGCTGAAAGCGAAAAACGCGGCATTCGGGGAATTGAATTCCGGAAAACGAAGAGTGCGCGGCTTCGAGCACCCTTGTCCCCGCCCATCATTTCCAGGTGACTTGCGGAATCTACGCCTTCAGGAGAAATGCCCTGGGCCGCGCTGCTGGTGCATCTGCGAAAATCAGAGGCGTGGCGGAGCAGAGATTTTCGCGGCGGACGGGCTGGGATACTGGTGATACGGCGTGGGCGAGGCTGCTGCGGGAGGGGCGGGCTGCTGGGTTGCCGGTTCTGGACCTGACTGCTTCGAACCCGACTCGGTGCGGATTCGAGTACGATGCCGAGGCGATTCTGGGTGCGCTGCAATCTTCGGCGGCTCTTGACTATGATCCCAGCCCGAAGGGGCTGCTGCGGGCGCGGGAAGCGGTGGCCGGCTACTACGCCGGGCATGGAGCTGTGGTCGATCCGGAACATATCTTTCTGACTACCAGCACCAGCGAGGCTTACAGCTATCTTTTTCGGCTGCTTTGCGATCCTGGAGACGAAGTGCTGATTGCGCAGCCGAGTTATCCGCTCTTTGATTTTCTGGCCGATCTGGACGATGTTGAGCTGATCTCTTACCCACTTTTCTATGACTATGGCTGGCATCTTGATCCGGCAGCGCTGCGGGAGCGAATTACTCCGCGGACTCGCGCGATTGCACTGGTTCACCCCAATAATCCGACCGGGCACTACACCAAGGCGGCAGAGCGGGCGGTTTTGGAGGATATCTGCGACGAGTATGGGCTAGCGCTGATCGTGGATGAGGTTTTTCTGGATTATCCGCTCGGAGGTGTCGCGGAGAGAAGTTTCTGCGCTGGGGACCATCCAGTGTTGACCTTTGTTCTGAGCGGACTGAGCAAGGTTGCGGGGCTTCCGCAGATGAAGGCGGCTTGGATCACCGGCTCTGGGCCTCGGCCCGCCCTCGATGACGCTCTGGTGAGGCTGGAGGTTATTGCCGATACATTCCTGTCGATGAACGCGCCGGTTCAATGTGCTATGCCTGGTTGGCTGGCGGGGCGGGAGTCGATCCAGCGACAGATTTGCATGAGGATACAACGGAATCTTCAGGTTCTGGATGAGACTTTGGCGGAGGGTAATCAGGTTGCGCGCCTAACTGTTGAGGCGGGGTGGTATGCGGTTCTACGGATTCCGGCGACGGTGAGGGGTGAAGAGACCGCCCTTGGACTGTTGCAAGGGTATGGGGTAGCCATTCACAGCGGCGATTTCTTCGGATTTCGCGATTCGGGATGGCTGGTGGCGAGCCTTTTGCCTGAGATCCATCATTTATCCAATGGAATCAGTAAGATCGTGAACTACCTTAAAGCAACATATTAGGGGATGGCTGGATTTGTTATTAAGTTGATTCCCGTTATGTTCTGGTTTATTAAATGCTTATAAGGCAAACAAAATAATATAGTTGGTCAGTAATCTAGCTCTGAAGAAATGGATTATGTGCCTTTTCTTCGGCAATGGTGGTTTCGTCGCCGTGACCGGGGATGACCTTTGTCTGGTCGGGTAGGGTCAGTAGACGTTCGCGAATGGAGCGGATGATCTTTCGCCCATCGCCGCCGGGGAGGTCGGTTCGGCCGATCGATCCGGCGAAGAGAGTGTCTCCGGAGATCAGGAGCTGGTGGGGCGCGAAGTAGAGGCAGATGCTGCCCTCGGTGTGGCCGGGAGTGTGGAGGACTTCGGCGGACAGATTCGCGAGGCCGACCCTTGTGCCGTCTTCGGCGCTGGCGTCTGGTGGGGCGACTTCCGGGGTTTGAACGCCGAGCCATCCGGCCTGCACTTCCATCATGGCGAGTTGTGGGAGGTCGTGCTGATTCAGAAAAATGGGAGCGCCGGTTACGCGCTTGAGCCGCGCCGCTCCGCCTACGTGGTCGATGTGGGCGTGGGTGATGATGATCTGCTTGAGGGTCAGTTTGTGGGCGGCGAGGCGGGTGAGGATTTCGGGGACATTTTCGCCGGGGTCGACGACGATTGCCTCACGGGTGGTTTCGTCGCCGAGGATGGTGCAATTGCAGCGGAGTATCCCGACCGGGAAGGTTTCAAGAATCATGCCGCTGGTATCGAGACCTCCCAGTTAAATGGCCGGCTACTTGGCCGGCTTTCCGGGAGTTGCGGGCGCGGTTGACGCGGGCGCCGGCTTGATGCCTGAGAGTACCGATTTCGGGCCGCTTTGGCGGGCGATGAGGACGAAGAGTCCGATCGAGGTGCACATGAAGATGATTGCCGACCAGGTGGTGAGCTTGGTGAGGAGGTTGGCGGCTCCGCGCGGCCCGAAGGCGGTCTGCGAGCCCTGGCCGCCGAATGCTCCGGCGAGGTCGGCGCTCTTGCCCTGCTGCAGAAGGATCACGCCAATCAGGAAGAGGCAAACAATGACGTGGATGATGGTGAGAAAGATGATCATGCGAGTCTTTTCTTAAATCAAACTTAATCGATCTTAACCGAAATTGGGACAGGCTTGAGGAGGCCTGATTTCTTGCTTTGAAGTGCCTGGGCGCTTGGTGCGGAAGAGGGGACTTGAACCCCTATGCCTTGCGGCGCCGCCCCCTCAAGACGGTGTGTCTGCCATTTCACCACTTCCGCAATTTAATAAGTCTTATTGTTTCAATGACCTACTGGAATTCCGCGTGCGCTTCAATCCAGCTGCACCGGATTTTGCACCGGCCGCACGCACTCGGAATCCCCGCACCGGCATCTTCTCCCGGTCTAGCTCTGACAAATGCACGAACAGCTTGTGAACGGCGTTGACCTGCGGATGAACATAGCGCATGGTCGTCTTTATATTATCGTGCCCAGCTACGTACTGCAACGTAAAGGGGTCTGTATACTCACCGGCTTCTGTGAGAAACGTGTGGCGCATCGCATGAAGTCCGGCGTCGACGTGAGCGTTGATCTTCTTCTTTAACTGCCCAATCTGGCTCTCGAGCACCCACGGAGAGAGTGGCTTTGTAGGGTCGTTTGGATGGGTGAAAACAAAATCACACTGTGAGCGCGAAAGGAGAGCCTCCAGAACGTCTTTCATCTCGTCGTTAATTGCGAGTTCCCTTTCCTGGCACGACGCTTGAGCCCGCGCTTTATTAGCAACAACCCATAGATTCTTCCGTCCGTCGGCCTCTGGGAAAGGTGAATGCAGTCGTTCATCAGATGAAGCATTTCACCCCGACAAATACCGGAATGACGGGCAAGGATAGAAGCTGAGCGCAACGGTTCCGGGGCATTTGCAATCCAGGCACTATATTGCTCTCCGTCGAATATGTAGTCCGTCTCGCGTTCGGCCCCTTCATCTCGGCCGAATTGTTCGATAACCGGCACATTCTCAATGAGCTTAAGCTTGCGATTCGCATACCTCAGGGCTTTCCGTAAGCTTGCGAGGTAGCGATTTACAGTGGTTTTGGTTACGGGAGTTCGCTTTCCGCTTCGTCTCCTTCCCGCATGTTTCAAAGCCCACGCCTTGAACGCTTCGATTCTGGGTTCATCGATCTGATCGAGTTTCAGGTCAGCCCACGGTCCACAATCCAGTAATTTTTCGTAGCTTGCTTGATGAAACTTCACCGTTCCTTGCTGCTCTGGTCCGCGCGCCGGGCCGATGCCTTGTTCACCATTAGCGAGCGAGAGAAGAAGAAGGCTCGCACCAAGGCAGCCGTTCACCTCTGGAAGCAAATCGCAGACAGGTCATATTTTTCATTTCGGTAACAACGAACCTCAACTACTTCCGGCCTAAATTGTGGTCGAAGAAATTGACTATCACGTTAAATGCGTCTTGAGATTCCGGCACATCCGCGTTGTAGAAGAATCCATGAAACAGGCCCTCCCAAACATGCAGCTCGACAGCGACACCGTGTTTAACCAATTGCTCGTCGGTGAACAGGGCCCCGCTCATCGCGAAATCACGCGTGCCGGTGATGAGCAGCGTGGGTGGAAACTTCGCTAGGATCTGCGGCGACTCAATGGGCGTAACCATAGGATCCTTTGGGTCGGCAGGGCTGAAATAGCCAAGCCGTGAAGCGCCGGGCGGATTTGCCGGTGGCATGCGCGCTTCCCCTAGCGGAAAGGCAATATACGTGGCGTCTCCGCCAAAGCTCCCCGCAGATGCGCAAAAGATGCCGGCAGCGCCCGGCGCCGGTAAGCCATGTGTCTGAAACCACGCCAAGGACATTGCGGTCAGCATGCCGCCGGCGGAACAGCCGTAGATCCCAATGTTTCCGGGTTTATAGGTCTTCAGGAGCTCCCGGTAGACGCTCGCTACGTCTTCGCTGGCGGCCGGGAACTTGTACTCCGGTCCTTCGCGGTAATCCAGTGTGACCACTTTGATTTCCATCAAGGCAGAAACGGGCATGGATTCGAGTTCTGCGCATCCCGGCCAGCATCCGGAAAACCCTCCGCCATGGAGGTTGATTAAGACTCTCTTGTCATTCTTCGTCGCTACGCCTACTTTGGGGGTATACAAATACACGTGCACGCCTCCGATGTGCTCGTCCTTCCTGTCCAAGGCGTAAAGCTGTTGATCCCGTTCGATCATTGGTTTCATGAAGCGTGGTACCCCGTTGTCCTGCTTGGTCATCTCTGGATCCTGCATCTGCTGAAGGTGCTGGGCGACGTAGGCTTTCGCTTCCGGGCTCAGAAACGAGGACAACGGGACCGATTGCGCCGATACCTGCACGGTTCCGTCAGGCTCAACCGTGAGCTTCTGCGGTACATGTTGATCTTGTGCTGCGGTTAAAAGGGCTGCGCAACTCGCGATGAGAACTGCTGAGACGTACCGTTTCACAGGCTCCGATGCTCCTTTGTTCGGTTGGCGCATTGAGTGGAGGGGCGACCGTCCGAACCTTCGATGGTAACGATAATAACGGGGTGCGGCAGAATCCGATGAACGGGCCGTCTCCCGCGCCCATGATGCCGATAGCAGGTCAGTTCGTTCGAGATGAGGCATTTGCAGGTTCTCACACGCTTGTCTCGATGCCTCGGCGAATCCGATTGAGTGAGGAGGTTGCATCCGGCTATTACTATCGCAAAGGTCAATTGCCGAAACTTGAGACGCGAAATTGAGAGCATGTCAGATCTCCATCTGCAACAGAACGAAACTGAGTGCCTTGCCGTGCGCGTCGAGGGATCCGGAGCCGTCGAGTTTGGTGAGGAGCGCTTCTCCGGTTTCGGTGACTTCAGCGATTGGAAAGCCGAGGCGGTCGAGGTCAGGCACATCTTTGTAGCCCGGGTCGGCGAAGTAGCCACCCGTGAGCTGCCCCGCGCACTCCAGCAAGTGGCCGATGGCAGTACCCTGGCCGAGGCCAGTCCAGTCGTCGAGCGCCCAGCCGAACTCATGCACCATCGGCGCGAGGAAGAGCGAAGGGTCGGCAACGCGCCCGGTAATGACGACATCAGCGCTATCGCGCAGGCAGTCCAGAATCGGTTCGATGCCGAGATAAGCATTCGCCGATACAAGAAGTTCACGGGGGTCATTGGAAGAATATCCTCCGAGGAGATGTAGTACGTCGTCTCCCGAGACCCACGCGACGCGAACGCCGGTTAGGCCGAGTTCACGAGCAATCGAGACGGTTTCTCGAGCGGCGGCCTCTGGATTCGCCGCACCCATGTTGGTGATGATGCGGGTGCTACTGGCGGCACAGTATGAGAGGACAGCCTGCATGCGTATACGTAACAAGGGATCGAAGCCGGGGCTGCGATTCTGGCGCTTGGCCAGTTGTGCGAGCGCTATGGTCCTCTCGGCAAGGCACTCGAAGACGAGGTAATCGAGACGGCCTTCGCGAGCCAGGTCGATTGCCGAATCGATGCGGTCGCCCGCGAATCCCGCTCCTGCCCCGATACGAATCGTCTTCATGAATCCTCGCTCTAGAACGGGAAGATACCGAACGCCACGGCAGCCAAGGCCATCACCACCGATGCCAGGAAGAGAAATGGTCCGGCGAAGCGCTGATGCTCGCCGAGGTCGACTTCGGTGAGGCCGGTCACGAGGAATGTGGCCGGTGTGAGCGGGCTGACCGGAAAGCCAGTGGTGTGCATTCCGAGGAGCGCGGACTGCGCAACCGTCGTGGGAGCCACCCCATAGACTCCTGCCGTGGTTGCAATTACGGGAAGTACGCCGAAGTAAAACGAGTCGGGGTCGAAGACGAGGCTGAGCGGCATGGCCACGAGCGCCAGCAGGAAAGGGATATGAGTGCCGAGCCGTGGGGGAATCACATGCGCGCAAGCAGCTGCCATGGCCGGGAGCATGCCGGTGCCTTTGAGGATGCCAGTGAAGCAGCCGGCCGCGCAGAGGATTGCGGTCATGGTGATAGCCGCTTTCGCATGCGCCTCGATTTGAATGCGCTGCCGCTCGGCGTTGGGAACATTGACGATGAGGGCAAGCACGGTCCCCACCATGAAGCAGACCGCGGGTTCCACTTTTCCGGTGACCGCTGTGGCGAGAACCACAAGCGTGAGCGCAATATTGATGCCGAAGCGCACGCCGCCTCGATGCGGCGCGGACGCTGGCGATGGAGTCCCTGTGCCAGGTTCGAGACGCCCTAGACGGCGTTCTTCTCGGAAGCCCAGCCAAGTGCAGATACCAAGGGCAAAGAGCAAGCCGACGATCTGGACGGGTAAGAGCGGGCGGAATAGCGCGATGGTGGAGACGTGCAGCGATGCGGCGGCCCGTATTGTAGGTCCCGTCCAGGGAAGGAAGTTGACGCCTGCGGCAAGCGATGCGGCACAGGCGAGAATGCGCCGATCGATGCCGACCTCGTCGTAAAGGGGGGAGGAGCGCCGGCATCGTAATGAGGAAGACCACGGCGCCCGATCCGTCAAGGTGAATAAGTAGCGCAAGCAAGAACGTTCCCGGAACGATGCGGACGGGACTTTTACCGACGATGTGAAGAATCCAATGGATCAGAGGATTCAGCATTCCTGCGTCGGTCAGCACTCCAAAAAAGAGGATTGCGAATACGAACATGGAAATGACGGAAGCCATGCTCTGAATGCCGCTGACAATAAAGCTCGAAGTGCGCAACCCGAAGCCGCTGGCCAGAGAAGTTAAGACAGGAATCAGCACCAATGCCGCGAGCGGAGAAAGTTTGCGGAACAGAATAGCCGCAAGCACGCACGCAATCGTCAGCGCTCCCCAAAGTGCCACGAGCTACACGTCCTTTCACTGTTGCCGAGTCCAAACCGTGCTGAGTATAGAGACCGCAGGCTTATCTGTACATTGAATATTTCGCGTCGTTATAATCGCGTTCTTCGATGAGACACGAACTGCGACACGTCCGCGCATTCTTGAAGATCGCCGAGCTCCACAGCTTCACACGCGCGGCTGCGGAGCTGCACGTTTCGCAATCGGCGCTTACAGTGCAGGTGAAACAGCTCGAGGAAGAACTGGGCGTCCTGCTCTTCGACCGTAACAAGCGTGGCGTCGCGATTACTGCGGCCGGGCGGGACCTGCTCTGTCCTCTGCAGCGCCTGGTCCTCGACTCCGAAGCTATCGTGGGCTACGCGCGAGACATATCCGCCGTGCGCACCGGCAATGTCGCCATAGCGGCGCTGCCGACGATCGCGGCCGATCTGCTGCCGCGCGCGATGCGTGAATTCCTGCGAACGAACCCGGAGGTCAGGATCACGGTGCAGGATGTGGTTGCCGACCGCGTTCGGGAACTTGTCACGAACGCGGCGGTGGATTTTGGCTTGGGCGCCGCCAATCGGCAAGACCGGGAGCTACAGGCGCATCCGCTCTATCACGACCATCTCGCGGCATTCCTGCCGCCTGGGCACACCCTGGCAAAGAGAGATGAAGTCACACTTCGGGAATTGGAAGATTGTTATTTGATCCTGCCCAACCGCGAGAGCAGCGTGCGCAGGATAGTCGAAGGCGCGTTTGCGCGCGCGCGTGTTACCGCGGCGGTTCGACATGAGACGAACTACATGCCTACGGCACTTGCCTTGGCTCGGAGGGGCCTGGGGGTAGCGATTCTGCCGGAGTCGGCATTGGACGGCAATGAAGATGATGTTGTCCGCGTGCCGATCAGGAAGCCAGCGATGAGTCGCCAAATCTGCCTGCTTCAGAGAGTAGACCGAAGCCTCTCTCCCGCCGCGGCGAGCTTCGTGCAAACACTTCGCGCTGAGATCGGCAGCCCGACTACGAAACGATGATGATCCGAATCCAGTTCGGAAAATGCGATCAGTGTGTTGGGAAAACCGCAATATACGCAGGGGTCCACGGGGCCGTATAGTAAGCAATCGAACCGGAGACTCGATAGCCCTGATCTTCGACAAGGCTGGGGCTGCCCGAGGGATGATGAGACGCAACTCTATTATTTGAGGTTTAGGGGTACATGCAAATTCAGCCGCTTGATGCTCCACTGGTGGCATGGGGACGTATCGCACGGCCGGTTTGGCTGCGATTATCCCGGGAGTCTGGAGAGCTTCGCCCTCTGCTCTCTCAAGACGGGGTCACATCGATGAATGCAGGGGACACACCCATAGCCGAGGGGCAGCTGCTGGCAGGCTGTTTCGCATGTTCGGGCTTGGGCTCGATCCCTGCGCAGGTCCACCTCTGAAAAGCTAACCTTGAGGAGTCTGTCGATATAAATCTGGCGGCTGCAGGGCGATCGGCATGCGTTCAACACCCCGCAATTTCTGGCATTGTCTGGATGCCCGTTGCATTGCGATGCTTTTACCGCTGGCTGCCGGGCCCAGGGAAAACCCATCGGCTCTTAATGGATTAGCAATTGGGTCTATAAACAGAAAGGGCAGACGGTGGTCTGCCCTTTCACCACTTCCGCGATCGACTACAGTTTAGAGGTTTCCCTCCTTTGTGGAGCCTAGAATGTGGTGATGGAGATCAAACGCATCGGTTCGCAGCCCTCAGGCAAAGGTCCGGCAGAGTGGTTTACCGGCAGTGTACGCATCGACCCTCTTTTTCAAGCACCCGACCCGGCACTAGTCGCCGGCGCCAGCGTTACTTTTGAGCCGGGGGCGCGTACCGCCTGGCATACGCATCCACTCGGACAGACGTTGATTGTCACCGCAGGGTGCGGATGGGTCCAGTGCGATGGCGGTGCGATCGAGGAGATTCATCCCGGAGATGTAGTCTCGTTTGCGCCGGGGGAGAAGCATTGGCACGGGGCAACGCCGACCGCGGGCATGACTCACATCGCTATCCAGGAGCGCCTGGATGGCAAGGTCGTGGATTGGATGGAGCACGTCAGCGATGAACAGTACAAGCGGTGACGCCGTCGACGGCGTTAAAATCCCCGGCTGAGGCGAGGTGTTTCTAAGCTAGAATTTCTTAGTATCAGTCCGATTCGCGGACAATCCAGTTTCGAGTCTGATCCCGCTTAACTCAGGAGAACCGATCATCAGAAACGATCTTCAAGGCAGGCGCTTCTCTGCCCGTCAACTGGCCGGTTGCGTCTTTGGACGCGTTCATGGCGCGCGCCGAGTGATGTTAGCAGTAGCGTTGGGCGGAGTAGTCTGCTTGCCGGGGTTAGGGCAACAAAGCGAGCTCGCTGCCGCGATTCCGGATGCTCCGACTCCGAGGCAACAGGCGCAACCGCAGGCGCCAAATCCAGTGCAGAGCGGCGTGCATACAGGCGTTGACGTGTTCCTCACACTGCAGAAGAAGTCGCTGGTATTTCCGGATCTGGCCACCACCGGTGGCCCGCTTAGTCCCTGGGACAAGCTCAAGCTGGCCGCGAATAACACTGTGTCGCTATCGTCGGTTGGGGCGGCGGTGATCGGTTCGGCTTATGGCCAGGCGGTCAACCACCCGGCCGGCTATGGGCAAGGATGGGACGCCTACGGACAACGCTTTGGGGCGGACATGGCCCGGGTGGCCTCGTACAACTTTTTTGGCACCTTTGTGATTGCCTCGGTGACCCATGAGGACCCGCGCTTTTACGTTAGGAAGGGTCTCAACTTCGGCCAGTCGGTGGAGTACGCGGCGAAGCGGCTGATCATTACGCGCAGCGACTCGGGAGCAGAGGTGGTCAACTATTCTGGATTGCTGGGGCCGCTGGCGGGGGAAGGGTTGGCCAATGTCTACTATCCTCCGGGCAGCCGCGGGTTCGGGAGCACGATGATTCGCTACTCCACCGATGTGGGCTGGAGATTTGCCGGACACCTGCTGCGCCAGTACTGGCCAGAGATCGATCGTAGACTCCAAGTGGCCTCTGAACCTTCGCCGCAGTCGACGCCCGCGAAGCCCTGACGAGCTTCCGCGCAGGCTGAGCGTTTCCGCGGGTCGGCGAAACTTCGCCGTATCCTTCGCAGTTGTGATGTGCGAGAATCACCGCGAACCGGTTTCCGGTCTCTATTCGACTTCAGCGAGGCGATTCCTATGCTCGATGGCGCAACCGCGAGTCCGCTCACCTTTGATATTGAAGTTACCGGCGACGTTGTGCTGATGCGATTGCACGGCAAGCTGACAATGGGCGTCAGCAACCTGCTGCATACCCGGGTGAAGAAACTGATCCCGGAGCACAAACGCATCGTGCTTGACCTGTCGGACCTTTCCCACATGGACAGTTCTGGCCTCGGCACTCTAGTCGGGTTGTTTGTCTCTGCCCGATCGGCTGGGTGTTCGCTGGAGCTGATGAATCTGAGCCATGGCATTCAGAAGGTGTTGTCATTGACGAATCTGTTGGGTGTCTTCTCGGTGATTGGGGAGAGCGGCATCAAGATGGGTTGATCATTCGGCTGGGTACCCCCGGCACCCACCCCCTGCCTAAGCGTCCTGTTTTGTGCGAGTTGCAAGATTTGTGCGCAAAGAATTGCAAACAAATGGGTTACGGGCAAGACCCTGTGGTTTCAGGGGTTCAGCTTCATTTGGCGCGTTCCTGATGCCATGAGTCGAGAGGTGCGCCTCGACGTCGCAGCAGGGCTGGCCGACCAATGGTGGGTGAGCGTGGAGGAGCCGCATTTTCCCCCTGGGGTCTTGATGTGGTGGCACTCTGGAATCATTGTTCCCTCCGTAAGTGAGCTAGAAATGAGAAAGGCGGCTTTCGCCGCCTTGAGTTGCCTATCTATTTCGCATTACATTGTTTTCTTTCTTTACCTACTAACTCTATTTTATCAAGTTGACCCCTTTCACTACGCCAACTTTTGGGATTTTTTATCGCGGCTGGAATGAATATTTTGGGTGGTTTTGGGAGGAATTGGGGGCTTGACAGGGTTTTTGGAGTAAGGTGGAATCGATCTCCAAAATCAATGTAACTCAGGAAGGTCCATAGCCGTGTCTACTAGCCCCATCGCCGGTACTGCTACGACTGCCGGTTCTTCTGTAGCAGCTACGACTTCCACGCTGGAGCTTCTCCATGATGCAGCGCAACAGGCTCGGAATCTGCGTGTTGTCCTGCAAGATGACAAACAACGTATCGGCTGTTTTCTTGGTGCAGGCTGTCCCCTCGGAATCTATGATGCCGCGGGAAAAAAGAGCATCGCGCTAATTCCGGCCGTGGTGGAACTTACGAAAAAGGTCGCAGAGGATTTGCTTTCGGCCGATAACGCATCCTCGGGCAAGTCAGAGTTCAGGGGTCAATGGGATTCGTGGTGCAAAGAGTGCCAGACAGATGGCGGGAAGGAGCCCACAGTCGAGGATGTCCTGACTGAACTGCGGGCCATCGCCAACCGAAGAGGAACCGCTGAGTTCTTAGGGATGTCGAAAAAAGCATTAAGCGATCTTGATGAGAAGATCTGTTCGTCGATCGCTGGCCGCATGAGGCGGGCTCTTCCTGTATATCGCTGTTCCTATAACCATTTTGCCTCTTGGGTAGGAGGAATCTACCGCGTATCTCCTGTCGAAATATTCACCCCAAATTACGATTTGCTCTTCGAGCAGGCATTCGAAAAGCAACCACTCCCACACTTCGACGGATTCGTTGGCTCTCGCGAACCATGGTTCGATTTGTCCTCAATTGAGCATGACGCTCTTCCCGCCCGGTGGACCCGTCTCTGGAAGCTTCACGGTTCGATAAATTGGGAGAGGCGCGAAGAGACCGTTGGCACCGTCCAAGTTACACGCGTGGTCAGAGTAACTGGGGAGGCAAAAGAAGGCAAGGTTATGATCTTTCCTTCCCATCTGAAGTATGACCAGAGTCGGCGAATGCCTTACTTGGCTATGCTTGACCGACTGAAGGCGTTCTTTCGCGGAAGTCTTATGAAGAGCCATGGCGTGTCTGGCAGATACGAGGAGGACGCTCCCCGGTTGGTTGTTTGCGGTTATTCGTTTCTGGATGATCACCTCAATGAGGTTCTGCTTGATGGATTGCGGGGCAACCGTAACGCTCAGTGCTTTGCACTGATGCATTCCAATGTGGAAGATCATCCGAGAGTTGTAAAGTATGCCGAGAAACAGGCCAACCTTACAGTTCTTGCGAAGAACGGGGCTGTTGTCGGAACCCGGGTTGGGTTGTATCGTCCCGGTACGCCGAGCATCAAAGATCACGAGCCTTGGCTATATGAAGAAGTCTTAACGACTTCCGGCGCACCAGTGAATCAAGTGCGTTGTCGTCTTGGAGATTTCCACTACTTCGGCCTCTTTCTGGAACAGCTTTGCGGGGCGAGGGGCAACGATGCACACGCTATCCCCTAACTCCGACCCTTCGCTGCTCGGAAGTGTAGAAGACGTGCATGGTTCGACCGTCAGCGTAAAGCTGTCCGATATTACGCCGGGCGGCCTTCTATTTGTGGATGGCGAGGCATACCGCGTCGGACAGGTAGGTGGGTTTGTCCGCATCCCTTCGGGGTACGTCGATTTGTACGGTGTGATTTCACAGGTTGGCGCAGGGGCGGCCCCAGGGCCACCGGAAGCCGCTCCACAGTTAGGTAGCCGTTGGCTTCGTGTGGAGCTTGTGGGTGAAGGCCGAAAAGGTACGAAGTTCGAGCGGGGGATCTCACAACACCCCTCAATCGGGGACTCTGTTCATGTGGCGACCGAGTCGGACCTTAAGGCCGTGTATGCGCCAGGAAGCGAGGAGGGGTATGTTCCGATTGGAAGGGTGGCAAGCGCCGAAGCGATTCGGGCTTATCTCGATCTGAATCGCCTCGTTAGCCGTCATTGTGCAGTGGTCGGAAGTACAGGAGCAGGGAAATCGACAGCGGTAGCGAGTCTGCTTGATCTCATATCGGATCGAACCCTGTTCGGGTCAACCAGAGTCGTCTTGTTTGACCTTCACGGAGAGTATGCAAAGGCGTTCGGTACTCTTGCAAGAGTTTTTAAGGTTGATGCTGATGCCACGGCTGGCGAGCGAGAGCTTCATGTGCCGTTCTGGGCGCTCACGGCAGAGGAATTTCTTTCCCTTGCCATGGGGGGTGTGCCTGAGATGTCACTTCCGTTGGTCCGCGAGAAGCTGTTGTCGAGGAAACAAGAGTCGAAGCCAGGTGGAATCGCTCATGGGCTTCGGAATGGCGACATCACCGTAGATACACCGTTGCCGTTTTCTGTTTTTTCGTCTCTGGCATGACCTACACACTCTGCAATACGCGACTCACACCGCCAGTTCACATCAGAATCAATCCGACGCGACGCGAGCATATATCACCGAAGGGACGCCTCCGAAGCAGAAGGTTGGCGACGCGGACAGGCTCGAAGCCCCGCAGTTCCTTCCGGAGGACAAAACCAGCCCGATCAAAATATATCTCGGCGCATTCAATAATCTTCCGAGGAAGCCTCTCGACATCTTGGAAGACAAACTCCGGGACCCTCGTATGGAGTTTCTTTTCAGTCCGGGTGACTGGTCTGTTGCTACCGATGGCACAACGAAGGCCGATCTTGATTCACTTCTTGCGTCTTGGGTTGGGAAGGACGTTCCGATTACGGTCTTTGATTTATCAGGAATCCCCGTCGCAGTTGTTGATGACTTGGTGGGCGCGGTGTTGCGCATTCTCTACGACGCTTTATTCTGGGGTAGGTTGAAGCCAGAGGGCGGTCGGGAGAGACCGCTGCTTGTTGTCCTGGAAGAAGCGCATGTCTATCTAGGATCGGGATTAAAGAGCCGTGCAGCAATTGCGGCACGGCGCATTGCAAAAGAAGGAAGAAAGTACGGTGTCGGGTTGATGCTCGTCAGCCAGCGCCCTTCGGAGGTCGATCCAACGATTCTCTCGCAATGCGGCACCATGATTGCCCTTCGCTTAACCAACGACACGGATCGTGCCCAAGTGACCTCGTGTGCCTCGGACAACCTCAAAGGTTTATTCTCTATGCTTCCAGTTCTTCGCACTGGTGAAGCGTTGATCGTCGGCGAGGCAGTGAATATGCCCGTTCGCGCTATCATTGATCGCCCACCTGAGGGAAGACGTCCCGGCAGTGATGACCCGAAAGTTGTGGTGTCGAAAGGCCCAGACGGCAAAAGAATCAATAGCGGCGGTTGGACCGAGCCGCTGGCAAGCGAGAGCTTCGAGCCGCTTGTCAGGGCGTGGCGCAAGCAAGATCCCAAGGCGGTTTGATAACGAGCGGGATCGAACCTCGCAAGGTGCCGATTGGATGGAGGCTTCGTGCAATGGAACATACTCCGGTTAGCTCAACTACCTTCTCCAGCGTCGGCTATGATGCCGAGAGCCAAATCCTTGAAATCGAGTTCAATCACGACGGCGTCTACCAATACGCCGGGGTTCCCGAATGGGAATACGAAGGCTTGATGAATTCCGGTTCAAAGGGACAGTACTTCAATTCCAACATCAAGGACAAATACCCTTGTGGCAAACTCTGACCTGGTTCGATCGGCGGAACGCAGATCCTTCGACTGCGCCGCTTTGCGGCTCCGCTCAGAATGACAAATCTCTTCCGGTAGATCAAGAAGAGCCCAGGCCTAAAGGCCTCTAGTTTGCGCTGTTTTTTCATGGGGCTAAAAGCCCCATGCTTCCACCGCGCGGACGACCGTCCGCCCTTTCCCACGTCCCAAACGCGGGACATGGGGCACCCGGATTTGTTTGGATTTTGAGATCGCTGGGACTGTAGGTCTCCCCGCTGCGCTGCGCTTCGGTCGAGATGGCAAATCTTGTCTTGGGAGGGATGATTTGCGCGGGTCGAAGAGCCCAGGCCTAAAGGCCTCTGGTTTGCGCTGTTTTTCATGGGGCTAAAGCCCCATGCTTCCACCGGGGCGGACTGCGGTCCGCCCTTTCCCATGTCCTAAACGCGGGACGTGGGGCACCCGGACTTGTTTGGATTTCGAGATCGCTGGGACTGCAGGTCTCTCCACTGCGCTGCGCTTCGGTCGAGATGACAAATCTTGTCTTGGGAGGGATGATTTGCGGCGGGTCGAAGAGCCCAGGCCTAAAGGCCTCTTTCGTGTTTCTTTCTTTCGTGGGGTTAAAACCCCACGCTTCCACCGGGCGGACTGCTGTCCGCTGTATCCCACATCCCAGACTCGGGATGTGGGATACGGCACCCGCATTTTGTTTTGAAGTCGAGATCGCTGAAACCGCAGGTCCTTCGACTCGCGCTTCGCGTCTCGCTCAGGATGACATTTGTTTGTGATGGGTGAACTGCTGATCCCACTCAAGCCAACGGAGGGCGGGCGGACTAACCTCCGCCCTGTCCCATGTCCCAAGGGCGGGACATGGGGCACCCGGATTTGTTCTTTTGGCAGAAGTCTCCAACGTGCCAAACCGGTTGGCATCTGGGATTCCGCTAGCGCACGGTGATGTCGCGGAGGAGCATGCTGCTGACGAACTTGTAGTTCTCGACGCGTTTGTCGATGACTTTTTGCTCGGCGGTTTTGTCTCCGAAATGCTTCATGCGCAGGTCGTAGATTTTGTCGGGGAGGCCGTCGAGGGCGGCCATGTCCTTATAGGTGATCGAGAAGCCGAAGTCCCAATCGGGGTTGGAGCTGGTCTGGTTGAGGAATATCTGGTAGCCGGTGATGAGTCCGGCGGCCTTCTCCTGCTCCCAGATGGGGATGACATTGGCCTTGAAGTCGGCGAAGAAGGCGTCGGAGTGGCCAGGGACGATGTTGAGGAGGGTGACGCGTTCGACGAGGCCCTGGGTGTAGGGGACCTGGGCGTGGGCCGTGGAGAGAGAGACGATGGAGGCAAATAGCGCTACTACCGCAATGCGGACAGCTGGTTTCATCTTGCACCTTTCATTTCGTGATACTTGCTACTTTTTGTTATGTGATCTAGAAACTGGCGGGAGTCTACTCTGGGGGATGAGTGGATGTAAATGACACTCTTGGGTTAGGTGGAAGGTTACTAATGCCCTCGATGATTAAGTGCGGCGTCGAGAACCGAGGACGAGGGATTTGATCTTCCCACCCTTCCGCAAAGAGCGCGGAAGGATGGGGCACCCTCGCTTGTGATGGTGTCAAGGATCGCTCGAACTGCAGGTCTCTCCACTGCGCTGCGCTTCGGTCGAGATGACAAATCTCGTTTTGGGAGCGGCGATTTGCGGCGGGTTGAAAAGCCCGGGCCTAAAGGCCTCTGGTCTGCGCTGTATTTCATGGGGCTAAAGCCCCATGCTTCCACCGAGGCGGACGACCGTCCGCCCTTTCCCACGTCCCAAACGCGGGACATGGGGCACCCGGATTTGTTTGGATTTTGAGATCGCTGGGACTGCTGGTCTCTCCACACTAAGCTGGGCTTCGGTCGAGATGACAAATCTCGTTTTGGGAGCGGCGATTTGCGGTGGGCCGAAGAGCCCGGGCCTAAAGGCCTCTGGTTTGCGCTGTTTTTCATGGGGCTAAAGCCCCATGCTTCCACCGGGGCGGACGACCGTCCGCCCTTTCCCACGTCCCAAACGCGGGACATGGGGCACCCGGCTGTTGGCACGGGTTAGGTTGGGAGATTTGATCTTCTATCTATCTGCAAAGAGCGCGGGGACTGCAGGTCTCTCCATTGCGCTGCGCTTCGGTCGAGATGACAAATCTTGTCTTGGGAGGGATGATTTGCGCGGGTCGAAGAGCCCAGGCCTAAAGGCCTCTGGTTTGCGCTGTTTTTCATGGGGCTAAAGCCCCATGCTTCCACCGGGGCGGACTGCGGTCCGCCCTTTCCCATGTCCTAAACGCGGGACGTGGGGCACCCGGACTTGTTTGGATTTCGAGATCGCTGGGACTGTAGGTCTCTCCACTGCGCTGCGCTTCGGTCGAGATGACAGATCTCGTATTAGGAGTTGTGATTTGCGGTGATCGAAGAGCCCAGGCCTAAAGGCCTCTTTCGTGTTTCTTTCTTTGCGTGGGGTTAAAACCCCACGCTTCCACCGGGCGGACTGCTGTCCGCTGTATCCCACATCCCAGACTCGGGATGTGGGATACGGCACCCGCATTTTGTTTTGAAGTCGAGATCGCTGAAACCGCAGGTCCTTCGACTCGCGCTTCGCGTCTCGCTCAGGATGACATTTGTTTGTGATGGGTGAACTGCTGATCCCACTCAAGCCAACGGAGGGCGGGCGGACTAACCTCCGCCCTGTCCCATGTCCCAAGGGCGGGACATGGGGCACCCGGATTTGTTCTTTTGGCAGAAGTCTCCAACGTGCCAAACCGGTTGGCATCTGGGATTCCGCTAGCGCACGGTGATGTCGCGGAGGAGCATGCTGCTGACGAACTTGTAGTTCTCGACGCGTTTGTCGATGACTTTCTGCTCGGCGGTTTTGTCTCCGAAATGCTTCATGCGCAGGTCATAAATTTTGTCGGGGAGGCCGTCGAGGGCAGCCATGTCCTTATAGGTGATCGCGAAGCCGAAGTCCCAATCGGGGTTGGAGCTGGTCTGGTTGAGGAATATCTGGTAGCCGGTGATGAGTCCCGCGGCCTTCTCCTGCTCCCAAATGGGAATGACATTGGCCTTGAAGTCGGCGAAGAAGGCGTCGGAGTGGCCAGGGACGATGTTGAGGAGGGTGACGCGTTCGACGAGGCCCTGGGTGTAGGGGACCTGGGCGTGGGCCGTGGAGAGAGAGACGATGGAGATAAACAACGCTGTTACTGCCATGCGGAGAGCTGGTTTCATCTTGCACCTTTCATTTCGTGATAACTTGCTGCTTTTGTTATTTGATTTAGAAACTGGCGGGAGTGTACTCCGGGGATGGGTGGATGTAAATGACACTATGGGGCTAGTTGGATGATTACTAATGCCCTCGACGACCAGAATGGGTCCGTGAGGATCGGCATGCGGCGCGGGGTATCAAGCTCGTGGTTGTGAATTAAGAAGAAGAGCCCAGGCCTAAAGGCCTCTGGATCGTGCTCTTTTTCGTGGGGCTGAAGCCCCACGCTTCCACCCGCGCACAGGATGACAAATATTTTCTAGCGAAGAAGGGCTCACCTCTGGCGGAGAGCCTTTAGGAATTCTTTGGCGGGGAGGGTGTTGAGGACGTCTTCCTTAGTTAGCCAGGCGCGGCGGAGTTGTCTTATTCCGTACTTCATGTTTTCCATTTCGGTAGTGTGGTGGGCGTCGGTGTTGATGACTATCTTGCAGCCGGCTTCTTTGGCCATTCGCAGGTCGCGGTCGCATAGGTCGAGGCGGTTGGGGTTGGCGTTGTGTTCGACGGCTACTTTGGCTGCGGCGGCGGCTTTGAGGATACGGCCGATGTCGATCTGGTATGCGTCGCGCTGGAGGAGTTTTCGTCCGGTGGGGTGACCGAGAATTTTGAGGTGGCGGTTCTCGAGGGCGCGGAGGACGCGGTCGGTCATCTGTTCGAGGGGCTGGTTGAAGAGGGTGTGGACGCTGGCGATGACGACGTCCATCTGGGCGAGGGTTTCGTCGGCGAGGTCGAGTTGGCCGTCGTGGAGGATGTCGACTTCGATTCCGGTGAAGATTCTGATTGGGCCTCCGCGGCTGAAGCCACTTTCATCCAAGCGATCTGATGGCACGGCTGAAGCCGTGCCCTTTCTGGATTCCTGCTTCAATTCGTCAGATCCGTTCTTCCCATGTCCCAGAATCGGGACATGGGGCACCCCTTTACGTTGTAGTTCAAAAAATTCTTCGGCCATTTCTTTTTCGACTTGGCGGATGGCGGCGAGGTGGGCGAGGGCTCGCTGGTCGTCGAGGCCGTTGGTCATGGCGAGGTTCTTGGAGTGGTCGGTGATGGCGATGTATTCATAGCCCCGGGCCATAGCGGCTTCGGCCATTTCGCGGATGGTGTTGCGGCCGTCGGTGGCGGTGGTGTGCATGTGGACGTCGCCGCGGATGTCGGCCTGGGTGATGAGCGTGGGAAGGCTGTGGCCGAGGGCGGCTTCGAGTTCGCCGGAGTTTTCGCGGAGCTCGGGGGGGATCCAGTCCATCCCGAGGGCGGCGTAGATCTCTTCTTCGGTGGCTCCGGCAACGAAGGTCCCGTCTTCGACCTTGGCGAGGGCGTATTCGCTGAGGGTATAGCCGCGTTTAAGGGCGCGCTGGCGGGTGGAGACGTTGTGCATCTTGGAGCCGGTGAAGTATTGCAGGGCTGCTCCGTAGCTGGCCTGGGGTAGGAGGCGGACGTTGACCTGGAGGCCGGAGCGGAGGCGGAAGCTGACCTTGTTCGCGCCTTTGGCGATGAGGGAGTTGATGGGCGGATAGGCGGCCATGTATTCGACGGCGGGAGCGACTTTGTCTTCGTCGCAGACGGGGCCGGTGGCGAGGAGATCGAGGTCGCCCACTGTGTCGCGGCCTCGGCGGAGTGAGCCGGCGGGAGTGACGGTCGTGATTCCGGGAAATTCGAGAAGATAGGTTGTGATTTTTTCCGCGGCCTGCTCGGCGTCGTCGAGGTGGAAGCGGCCGGAGTTTTTGCGGTATTCGGCGATGCCTTTTTTTAGTTTTTCGGCGGCTTTTTCGCCGAAGCGGGGGAGTTCGGCGAGCTTGCCAGCGGCGATGGCGGCTTCGAGCTGGTCGATGTCGGCGACCTGGAGGACTTCCCAGAAGAGCGCGACGGATTTGGGACCCATGCCGGGGAGCTTGAGGAGTTCGAGCATAGAGGCTTTGTATTTGAGGAGGAGCTCTTCGCGTAGGGGAAGGGTGCCGGTTTTTTCGATCTCTTGAATGTTGGCGGCCATGCCTTTGCCGATGCCGGCAATTTCGAGGAGTTTTTTGGGATCTTCGGCAGCGAGTTTGGAGAGTGGAGCGGTGGTGGACTCGACGGCTTCGGCGGCGCGGCGATAGGAGCGGATGCGGAAGGGGTCGCCGGCGGAGATTTCGAGGAGGTCGGCGGTTTCGACGAGGAGGTTGGCTATGGAGAGGTTATCCATGGAGAGAAGATTACAGCAGGACACAAGGATCAGGGCGCAGGGCTCAGTTCGGAGGCGGGTCGGACTTTAAGAGCAGGACTTAGGAGTTAGGGCCTAGGGATTAGCCAGCGTGGGCCAGCCGCATAAGGACGCTGGCGGAAGGGGGCGGCCTTCCGCCTTGACGTCTTTAGGCAGTAGAAGTGGCTACGCTACCTGATCGAGCCGAGCGACCGAATCAGCCTGAGGGCCTTTTTGTCCTTGAACGATGTCGAATTCGACGTCGTCGCCTTCTTTGAGGCTTTTGTATCCGTCGAGTTGGATTGCCGAGTAGTGGACGAAGACATCGGGGCCGTCTTCCCGCCCAATGAATCCATAGCCTTTTGCGTTGTTAAACCATTTGACCTTGCCTTTGTAAGTAGCCACTTGCCTTGCCCTTTCATTTCTCTGATGGATCCCGGGGCTAGCCGGAATTCCATCTCTGAAGAGGGAGACGCAGAAGTGAGCAGATTGGTTTGCTGCAAGGCGCAACAAATTTCATCTTCTTTGAGGAGATGGTCGAATGCGAAGGTTACCTCTTCTTCCGTTTGCGGGTGCGGGCGTAAAACTGGACGCCGACCAGGGTCTTGCCGTCGAGGATGGCTCCGTCGTCGATGAGGCGCAGGATTTCGGAGAGGGAGATGAGGTAGAGGTCGATGCGTTCGTCGTCTTCGGGCCGGGAGTCGCCGAGGGTAAGGCCTTCGGCGAGAAAGATTTGCATCCACTCGCCGAGGAAGCCGGGGCTGGCGTAATAGCGGACAAGGGGGGTCCACTTTTTGGCGCGGTAGCCGGTTTCTTCGATGAGCTCGCGTTTGGCGCCGGCGAGGCGGCCTTCGTCGCCCTCGATCTTGCCAGCGGGCAGTTCCCACATATATTGTCCGGCGGCATGGCGATACTGGCGCTCCATGACGATGAGCGGGTCGCGCTTGCTCTTGGAATCGTCGACGGCGAGGATGACGACCGAGCCGTTGTGGCGGATGATGTCGCGGGTGGACTCGACGCCATTGGGCTCGATGATGTGGTCGCTGAAGATCTTGAAGAGCGGGCCTTCATACTGAAGGGTGCTGGAGAGGACTTCGGCGGTTTCGGGCGGGGTGGGCTTTTTGCTGGGCCTGGGTGCTTTGGTGGTGGATTTCTTGCTGGCACTCTTCTTTTTGGGCATGTAGCGCTTGCTCCTTTGATTACCTCTGAGGGGTCACCTTTAACGGTAGCATCCGGTTATGGCGGTGAGGGAGTTGGGCGCGATGGCGCGGATTCGTAAGGGCATTGCGGTGATTGGGGCGGGAAACTGGGGGAGTTCGTTGGCTGCGGGGGTAGTGGCTGCGGGAATTCCTCTGGTGGAGGTGGTGGTGCGGAATCTGCGCGGCCGGCGGCGTGAATTTGGTGGAGTCGTGGTTGCTACTGACCGGGCTAGTTACGATGCGGAGGTTCTTTGGATTTGCGTGCCGGATGGGGAGATCGCGGCCGTGGCTGAGCAGATTGCCGCGAGGCGCGACGATTTGCGGGGACAGGTGGTGGTGCATTCGAGTGGGGCTTTGACGGTGGAGGCGCTGGAAGCGGCGAGGCTAGCGGGTGCGGGTGTGGGTGGTATTGCTCCGGTGTTCAGTTTTCCGACGCGTGATCCGGTGGCTTTGCGCGGTGTGCTGTTTGCGGTGGAATCGGGGCCGGGGCAGGCTCGGAGGCTGGCGGGGATAGTGCGGAGGCTGGGCGGCAAGCCGTTGCGGATATCTTCAGAGAGCAAGGTTCTGTACCATGCGGCGGCGACGATGGCTTCGCCTTTACTGGTGAGTGCACTCCAGGCGGCGGTGGCGACGGCTGGGCTGGCGGGATTGACTCGGCAGGATGCTGAGGCTGTGGTGAGCGTGTTGGCGGAGACTACGTTGCGGAACTTTTTCGCGCAGGGAGAAGCTCGGAGTTTTAGCGGGGCCTTTGCCCGGGGCGATGCGAAGACCGTAGAACTGCATCTTCGGGCACTGCTGGAGCATCCGAAGTTGCATCGCACTTATTTGGCTTTGGCGCGGAATGCGGTTGAGTCGCTTCCGGTGAGGAATGGTTTGGAGCTGGAGCGGGTTTTGGATTCGGCGGATGGGAAGCGGCGCGTGAGAGACTAGCGGTGGTTTGTTTTGCGATTTGCAGAGGAACAAGAGCCCAGGCCTAAAGGCCCTTCTAATAGAGGCTTGTTTCAGGGGGCTAAAGCCCCCTGCTTCCACCGAAGAGCAAGGTGATAGGAAGTCGAAGGAGCTATGGCGCAGCAGATTGAGTGTTATCCGATCTCGATACTTCCGCACTCCAGCAAGCTTTTTCTGGACTTTGCGGAGCAGCGGGAGCCGCTGCTGCCGTTTTTTCATTCGAGCCCTTACTCGACGGGATGGATGCTGCACCGGTCGCCGATTTCGGAGGGTGCGCGTGAAGCGATGGCTGGGATTCTGGAGCGGCAGAATCGCGAGTTTGGCGCCGGTGAGAAAGTCTTCGCGAATATTGCCGCGCTAAGGCGTGGCGCCAATGCTGTTGTTACCGGGCAGCAGGTTACGCTGCTGGGTGGGCCGCTTTATACCTTGCTGAAAGCGGCGACGACGATTCGGAAGGCGCATGATGCGCGGGCGGCCGGGCATCCGCATGTGCCGATTTTCTGGCTGGCTACCGAGGACCATGACCTGGATGAAGCCGATCATGTGACTTTTCCTTCGCGGCATGAACTGCGCAAGTTGAAGCTGAAGATGGCGGAGCGCGCCGCTTCGCCGGTTGGCGCACTAACGCTGGGCGATGACATTCAGCAGGTGCTGGATGAGGCGGCGGGGCTGCTCGAGCCGGGCGCGACGGTTGAGGCGCTCGAGGAGTTCTATAAGCCTGGTGTGACTTTTGCGCGGGCCTTTGCACGGTTTATTTCGCGGGTGTTTGCGGAGCATGGATTGATCGTGCTGGATGCTTCGAGCCGCGAGTGTCATGCGCTGGGCGCCGAGGTGCTGCGGAAGGCGATCACTTCGGCGGACGAGTTACAGGCCGCGCTTACCGAGCGGGACAAGCTGCTGGCGTCGCGTGGATATCATTCGCAGGTGTTGGTCACTCCGACGTCGGGGCTTCTGTTTCTGATCGATGCGGAAAATGGTGCGCGGCTGCCACTGAAACGGGCATCGGGTGGACCAACCGGGGACGGCTGGTTGGTGGGGAAGAAGGCTTATTCGGAGGCGGCGCTGCTTGAGATCCTTGAGAATGAGCCGGAGCGGCTGAGTCCGAATGCGCTGCTGCGTCCGGTTTTTCAGGATGCGATCTTGCCGACGACGGCGTATGTGGGCGGACCGGCGGAGATTGCTTACTTTGCGCAGTCGCAGGTGCTGTATGAGCGGATTTTGGGGAGGACGACTCCAGTGGTACCGAGGCTGAGCGCGACGCTGATCGAGCCGGCGATTGCCGAGGTGCTGGCGCAGCATGAGCTTTCGCTGACCGATGTAATTTCGCTTCGTCCTGAAGAGTTGGCGGTGCGGCTGGGCGCGCGCGCGATGCCGGTTGAGAACAAGCGGAGGCTGGCGGCAGCGGGGAATTCGCTGGACGCGGAGTTGGCCGAGCTTACCGAATATATGAAGTCGCTCGATGAAGGGCTTGGACGCTCGGCGGAGGTGGCCGCGTCGAAGATGCGCTACCAGATGAACCGACTGAGGCGGCTGAGCGCAAATTACCAGTTGCAGCGCGAGGCGAGTCTTCGCCGCCATGCGGATGCTTTGGCTTTGGCGTTGTTTCCTGATGGGCATTTGCAGGAGCGGTTGATTGGGGCGGCGTGGTTTCTTTCGCGGTATGGCGAGGGGTTGGCTTCGGTACTGGTGGAACATGCCGCACAGGAGTGTCCGGGGCATAAGGCGATTTTTGTTTAGGGGATGAGTGGGTGGCTCGATTCGCGCCAGAGGGAGAAGTTTCCGATAGGTGACTTTGCAGGCGGAGCGCTTTACTAAGGAGCGAGATTTCCCAATTCAGCCAAGAATCGCGACGTGAATGGTTCTCCAGGCGTATGCTCCTCATACCAAATTTCTGTGCCTTGGTCATGGAATCGATACACCTCTACTCTGTCTTCAAAGACTTCAAGCTCAAATTTGTCCCACCACAGGACAACAGTGGTCCAATAGCCCTTCTTCACGCCGAACGGGAGTATGGTCTGCCTTTCGCAAATCGAGAGCACATCGCGGACATTGGCTATTGTCCTTGGATCGAAGTGTTCGAGCTGATTTGAGGTGACTACATCAACGGCTATGCGGACACTATCCCACCCGAGATAGCCGGTAGCCTCAGCGGGTTGGGTCTCGTGTGATATGCCTGTTGAGCCTCAATTTCTTGATTCTACGGGAATTCTGTTTCCAGAAAACGAGGTTTCCGATAGGTTCGATCCGCCTTGAAGTGGCTCTTGGAAAAAATCACCATGCTTTCTGCAGTCTGCCACTCAAAGGTGAGCGCACGGTGGGCCACTCGTCAAAAAGACTGGAACGCCTGCACCAGTTGCGTTTGCACCTCGTCGCGATTTCGCTTGGTCATGAGCTCGTGCCCGCCGCCTTCTACCGTAATCAATTCAGTTCGTGCTGGAATGAGTTTCAGGGCCTCGGTCATTTCCTGAATTGAGGCGAAGCCGTCTCTTGCTCCGAGAACGAAGAGAGCGGGGATTTGGAGATTTGGGAAGTGTGCGGTTCGTAACTCGGTTGGTCGTTGTGGCGGGTGGAGTGGGTAGGAGAGCAGCAGAAGCCGTTCGACCAGACCGGGTTCGGCGGCGGCGAGCATGGACGCTTGCCTTCCTCCGTAGGAATGGCCGCCAAGAAACACGCGGCCGGGAAAATGGCGGCGCATCGACTCGACGGCGGCTCGAAGTCCCTGCTGGTCTCGTTCTGCGCTTCCGCGTGGCGGTGGCCCGTGCGGTCGTAACTGGCGGAAGGGGAGATCGCAGCGGAGGACGGCGAGTCCGCATACGCTGAAGGCTTCGGCGAGAGCGACGAGGAGCGGAGCATTGCAGTTGGCTCCTGCGCCGTGGGTCAATATGAGGCAGTCGATTGGGCGATCAAAAGGGCGATTGGGAGGGCGATTGGGGCCACCGGTCGCGGGCTGGTGTAAGAACCCCCGAACGGTTATCCCGGCCGAATCGTCCTCGAATTCCTGGGGAGTATCCATAGTCAGAATGTAACGCTGCACTTGCCGTCAGCGAAACAGGCTGAAGACGGATGGGCTATCTACTACCGTCTGCCCACTCCCATTCGCTCTTATAGTTGATCCAGCTTTGGATGCCATGATACGGCTTCATCACACCCTCTTTCGCTTTGGCACACATTTTATGGGTGATGATCTCTGGTGGCCAGCCAAGTTGAACGAGCGCGACATAGCCGTCGTCAAAAGGGAGGCGGTTCCGTTTCGGGACAAAGACCAAGGCAATTTTTTTCTTCAGGGTTGCGAGTCTCATGGGAAGATGGTAGCCCGGGTTTTGGTGTGCGAAATCCCTATAATCGCGCGACAAAGTACTAAAGTAATCGGCGGGAGTAATTGCTCACCGGACGCAAGTCCGCCATCCGTGATCTTGCAGGGCTGAGGAACGCCCAAGCAGGCGATTGTCGGTGAGGGAATCGCCGGTGTGCTCAACCGGCTCGCAAAGTTGAAGCGGCCAGGGCGAGAGACTCTCTTGTGGACTTGCGGGAAGGACTGCGACGTATTCAAACGTGCTCGCTCGAGGGATCGCCATTGGGTCTGCCTTCCGTGTGCGGCTGCGATGACCGCAAGAACTATACAGACGCGGCGCAGGAACATTCCGTTATTCATGCGCGTACGGTTAAGTGAGTCCGAGCTTTGGAGTGTTTTGAAATTTTGGAGATGGCTATTGGCCGTCAGGGTTGGTATCGGAAGGAGCTAACGATGCGGAAGAAGCTTTCTAGTGCGATGTTCGTCATGTTGTTGGTCGCGGCGGGCGGTCTTTACGCAAGTGCCGCGCCGGTTTCGGCAGATCAAGATGGGGCGGTCGTCATTGTCTTCAAGGATGGACATCGGCAGAGTATTCCGGCCTCGACGATCACGGCGATGGAGTTCAAATCAGCCGCGGGTGTGGTGACTCCGATTGCGATTCCGGCACTGGTGGCGCCAGGCAAAGGTGTTTTTGCAGGGAAGTGGTTGGTTGGGCAAGGCAACGACACGAGCGATACGTTCTACATCACGCTGGAGGAGAATGGCGTTGCCAAGAAGTCGATCGGCGAGGCCCATGGCACCTGGGTCTATGTGAATGGCGAGGCGCAGGTGTCCTGGGACGATGGCTGGCATGACGCGATCCGCAGAGTGGGCGACAAGTATGAGAAGTTTGCTTATGGTCCTGGGAAGTCGTTTACCGGCGAGCCGGATAATGTGACTGAAGCGCGGAATACGAGTCCGAAGCCGATCTAGGCGTTGCTACGGTCACTGACTGGGTCGGCGAGAGGCTAGCCTTTGGGCCGATGTATCTCTCTCCGCTACTTGGTTGCCGGCGGAGTTTCTCCAAGTTCCTTTAGCTTCTGCTTTGCGTTATCGTTGGATGGGTTTTTCTCCAACGACTTTTTGTAATTATCGATGGCCAGCTGTTTCTGGCCGGATTTCATGTAAGCCTCTCCGAGGCTGTCGTAGACGTTGCCTGAATCGGGATAGTTCTTTACGTTGAGCTTGAAGATGTCGATGGCCTCGGGGAAGTGATTGTCGGCCATTAGGTCGTAGCCCCAGGAGTTGACGGTAGATTCGTCGAGCTTGAAGTCCGGCGATTCCTTCTGCATGGCTGCGTAGATGTCTTCGGCGTGATCGAAGCCCTGGCGTCCGAGTTCGGCGCGGAAGGCGTCGAGAGTTGGGGGAAGGCCCTTTGCTGGGCGGTAGGTTGCCCAGAGAAAATGTGGGGGTGCTCCGTTTTCAGCGGCGGTTTTCTTCAACCACGCCATCGATTCCGCATCGTGTTTGAGATAGGCGTCGAGAAAATGCAGGGTGTAACGAGCGATCCAGGCGTAGCCGACGATGCCGTCTTCGCGACCGTAGTCGGCTATCTGTTCTTCGGGAAATTTCTTCCATATATCTTCGTTGCGCTGATACATCGAACTGTGCTCGACGTGGACAAACCCCAGCATGCGCACGAGGACGAAGTCGCCGTGGGTCCACGTGTTGAGGACGCTTGGACCCTGGTTATCCGGGCCGGTGAGGTAGCGGGCCTGATCTTCGAGAGTCATGTCTCCCTGGGCGAAAAATAAAAGAGGAATCGCCATCTGGTCGGGGTGCACGTCGCCTGCCGCCTTTACCAGGCCAGGATAATAGCGCATGCTGCCGTCGAGGGCGACGAGCGCGTCGATGCGATTGTCTCGCGCGGCGGCGAAGAGGTTGGAGATGCCGCCCCAGCTGAATCCGGCGACGGCGAGTTCGGACATATCAGTGTTGGGCAGGGTCTGCGCATAGCCGATGAGGAAAGAGATGTCACGGGCCTGGGCGTTAACGCCAGCGAGGTCATTCGTCATATCGCGGGTGGATGCTCCCATATCGGGGCTAGCGATGATGACGTAACCGTGGCTGGCGAGGTATTCGCAGAGATCGGCATTTTCCCATGACATGGCGGAGAAGCTGGGAGCGTAGATGACGACGGGGAAGCGTCCGGAGAGCGGGGGCGCGTCGCGGACTGCCCACATGGGCGTGGCGAGCGTGGGCTTGATTGCGTCGAGCCACTGCTTATGATCGACCGATAGGTTGGGCTTGCCGAAGCTGGTCTCAGTGGCGGCGAGATTGCCGTAATCGCCGACGGTCATCGGCTTGGCGGTTGTTTTTTCGGCCGGGTACCAGATCAGCGTTTGCAACGGCCGGGCGCGCTCGCCCTGGTACGGCTTGCCGAGATCGTCGGTGGTATGCCGGTAGGTGCGGGAGTAGTCGTATTGTTCGACCACTTTGAGCCCTACTCGATGGGGGCCGGGCGGCTCGGTGAAGTGGAAAAGAGGCGGGTTCTGAGCTGACGCGGCGATCGAGAGGCTAACGACTGAAAGAACCAATGACGCCAGGCGGATCTTTGTGGTCACCGATGGGGCTCCGTGAAATGCGGAATCAGCCGGAGTATAGCATCGAGGACGGCGGAGGGCGCTTGGATTCGCCGCTCGGGGCACCACCCAATGAAAGGGTGTAGCTTGCGTAAGCGCAGGAGTACCATCTTTCGCAAGATCGCGGGAGTGTGCCATGGGTTCGCAGAAAAACGTGCCCGGTCTTTGGTCGCGATTGCCGGTTTCGCTGAGAGCTATTGTTTCCGGCTTCCTGATTGTTCTGCTTCCAATCAATGTGTGGCCGGTGTTATTGCTCAAGCTGGGCGTGCCGGCCGCTGCGATTGTGGAAGCGATATTTCTGGGGCTTTATGTATGGTGGGCTGGAGGCTCGGGACCTCCTCGCATAACGCAAGCGGCCCGAGCACGCGCATTTCGCCGGGGCCGGCTTTCGCCGAAACAATGGCTGTGGGGCGTTCTTGGCGCGCTGGCGTTCGCGGCGACGGTACATGCTTCGATTGTCGTGCTGTTTCGTCTTGTGGCTTTTCCAGCAGCAGCGTTTCGTCAGGGCTATGATCTTTCGTTCGTCCCGACGCTGCCTTTGCGATGGATCGCGGTGGTGGTGTCGGCGGCATCGGCGGGAATTTGCGAAGAGACTGGATTTCGGGGATACATGCAGCGCCCGATCGAAGTTCGCCACGGGGCGGGGATTGCGATCCTCATATCTTCGTTCTTCTTTATGGTGTTGCACCTGACCAAGGCGTGGGCGTTGGTGGGGATGGTTCCCATCGTGTTTGGCGCGGGTGTGTTGCTTGGTCTTCTTGCGTGGTCGTCGAAATCGCTCGTTCCTGGCATGATCGGGCACTTCGTGATGGATGTCGGCCTGTTCGCATACTGGTGGACAGGGATTGCCGGCAACTTTACGGAGCGGCCGATTTACGAGACTGGTTTGGACGGGCATTTCCTGATTGCCTGTGCCCTCTTTGCGGTATCTCTAGCCGTGGTGTTGGTTGCGATATCGAGGTTGCGGCGAATAGCTGTTTCGGTTGATTGACTCGGGTCTCAATGTCCGGCCGCCGCGGCCTTCGCAGCTCGTTTTTCCTGGTTCTGCTCCACGGTCAGCTTATAGGCGATGTAGTACTTGTAGATGTTACTAACATAAGTGACCGTTTCCTGACCGATGTCTTTGGCCACTTCCAACTCTACATTTCCGAACCAAACATTGGGATCGAGACCGTCGGCGGTGGCTTTTTTGCGCAGGCGGGTGATGCGATTAGGGCCTGCGTTGTAGCTGGCGAAGGTCATGAGCGTCTTATTTAACTGATCGATACCGGGATCGTTGAAGTAGGTGTCGGCCATGTTGCGGAGCATCTTGGCGCCGGCGTGAATGTTTCCTTCGGCGAGATTCACATTGGTTACTCCGATAGGCTTCGCTGCCGCGTACTTGGGAATCACCTGCATAATGCCGACCGCGCCGGACGGGTTCTTCTTACTCTGGTCGAGCAGTGACTCCTGGTAGCCCTGGGCGGCGAGCATGAGGTAGTCGAAGTTGTATTCGGTCGCGTATTGCTTGAAGAAGGCCAGATTGGCGTTGAACTTCTTGATTTCATCGGTGTTGGTGGAGTTCTTGATCCACTTGGTGTTTCGCAGGTAACGCCGGATTAGAGTGTTGCCGAAAGAGGTGCCGGCGCCGTGGGTCTGGATAAACTCGTCGAGCACTGCTTTGAGCTGAGGATTGTTCTTGCGCATGACCCAACCGGCCTGGCCTTCGCCGGCTACGATCATATCGGGATGGCCCTTGATGTCGGGCATCACTTGAGACCAGAGATCGGCGCGCGTCTTGGTAGTGACGGTTGCGGGGATGAGGCCGGCGTTGACCATCTCGATCAGATCGTCGTCGGAGAGGTTCTTGTCCGCGGCCTTTACGTTGATCGGCTGTTTGCCCGTTTTTTGGCGATCGGCGTTGATCTTGTTCAGGCCGTCATAGGAGATATAGAGGGGGTTGACGAAGATGTCTTTCCCAGCCAGGTCGTCGAAGCTGGAAACATTCTGCAGCGCTGGGCCGGTGACCACGACCTGGGTCACGTTTTTCATGATGGGACTGCTGAACAGGGCCTTCCGTTCGCGTTCGGGAGTGATGACGACGGCCGAGGCGATGATGTCTCCGATGCCTTCGGTCAGGGCCGGTTCGAGTTGGTCGGGGCGCATGGGGATGAAGACGACTTTTGTCTTGAGGGTGCCGGTCTTGAACTTCTGATTGACGAACTTTTCGAATTCTTCTAGGGCCTCGTAATTTGCTCCTCTGGGAAGGCCGTTTTGATAGAAGAAGCCGATGGGATTGATGAGCACCAAGGCGCGGATTGTCCGCCGTTTCATCATCTCGTCGAGATCGCCGGTGTGTTTCGCGAAGCTTACCGGGAGCGAGAGGCCGCCTGTGTTGCTCGGGGCCGCTGCCGGTGCGCCTTCGCTGGGCACGAGGGACGACGATTCCTTTGGCGCTGGAGCCGCGGGTTGAGCGGTCTCAGTGGGGGCTGGCGGCGCCGATGGTTTCGAGGTGCAGCCAATGAGGCCAGCCGTTAGCGTCGTGGTGATTGCGAGGAGTCCAAGATAGAGGTTGTTTGCCGAAGCAGAAAATAGAGAGCCAGAGGGGTCGTGCCGCATTTGTCTTGCCTTTCCGCCGTTATGCGCGAACTCCTCATTCTAGGCGCTTGACGGAGAGAGAGCTACGCTATTCTTACTCCGAAGAGGTCAGCTTTGGATGAGCGTGGCCTTCTGCCGCTTCGAGTTGCTCGTCATTCGAGCGGGTGACGTGTGTGAGTTTTCTCGTGGAGGCCTGATGAGGATGCCCCGTTTGGCTGCATGGACGATGTTGGCCATCGGCACGGTTGGTGTGTTGCGGGGATTTGGCCAGAGCAACTCCGCCAAGCCGACTGCGGTGCCGATGGTGACATACGCCGACGCGGCGGGCGATGTTTCCTTTGAATATCCGGTAGTGTGGAAGCTGGATAATACGGCGAAGTTTTATCTGCCGCCGCATATTCTGGCTGGCGGAGTCTTGCCGCGAGCTCAGGTGGTCTTCTCGCCTGCGGGCAACTACTATGCGAAGACGACGCTGACCGCGCTGGTTTTTGCGTATCTGAAGACAGAGACGCCGACGCAGGCGGCTTGCAACGCGGCGGCTATAGGCTCGGTTCCCGCGCAGGCCGAGACCGTTGCCATCAATGGCGTCACCTTTCGGCATTTCGACACAGGTGATGCGGGAATGTGCCATGGGGCGGACCAGCATGTTTACTGGACCTATCGTCAATCGGACGGTCAGACGGGCGGGAGTTGCTACCTCTTTGAGGGCGATATGCTGACTTCGTGCTCGGGCGCGTATCCGGGGCAGCGCGATCTCACCGAGAGTGAAAAGCGCGCGCTGAATCGGCATTTGAATGGGATTCCGCAGTCGATACGATTTGCTTCGCAATGACAATCACCATCACCTAGCGCCGAGGTTTGGCGAGTGCTGCCGATGGATTTAGTCTTGTAGCCATGAGCGACCCTCAAGATTTGCCTCTGTCTTATTCCGGCAGCCGCCGTAGGTTCCTGCGCCAGAGTTTTGCATTCAGCGCGCTGGCGGCGATGGGTTCGGCGCCTGGGATTGCCGCGTCTTTTCTCTCTGATGGAACAGGCAAAGACCCAGCGGGCGCGGAACTGCTGATGGTTGGCGACTGGGGCGCCGAGGACCCTAAGGCGCAGTCGCAGGTGGCGGCGGCGATGGGCAACTATACCAAGGCGCAAGCAGCTCGCTGGCAGGCGTTAATGCTGCTGGGTGACAACTGGTATGGGCCGCTGGCGGGCGGGGCGCAGTCGGTGCGCTGGCAGACGCAGTTTGAAGAGATGTATCCGGCGAGTGTGTTTGATTGCCCCGCTTATGCGATCCTGGGCAACCACGACTACCAGATTATGTCGGTGAACAAGCTGGATGCCGAGCTCGAATATACTCGGGCCGCGCGGCCGGGTGGTAAGCCGACCCGGTTTACGATGCCTTCGCGGTGGTACAGCTTTGAGTTTCCGACGAAGGATCCGCTGATCACCTTTATCGCGCTGGACAGTAATATGCCGAAGGTGAAGAAGAACGACGTGGACTTTACGTTGTCTGAGCAGGATGCCTCCGCGCAGCTTGCTTGGCTCGAAGTAGCGTTGAAGCGTCCGCGCAAGACTCCATTTCTGGTGGTGATGGGACATCACCCGGTGTATTCGGATGGGCCGCATGGGGACCATCCGGTGTTGATAAGGGATTGGGACCCGCTGTTTCGCAAGTACAACGTGTCGGCATACCTGGCGGGGCACGATCATGACTTGCAGCACCTGGAGTTTGCCGGGCATCCGACGAGCTTCTTTTTGTCGGGCGGGGGTGGGGCGGACCTCTACAATCTCAAGATCGACGAGGTCCAGCGCGGGCCTTATGCGCAGAAGGTTTACGGATTCAGCTATCTTTCGGCGACTCCGAAGCTGTTGACGCTGCGGCATCTGGATCGGGATGGGCGATTGCTGCATGCCTTTACGAAGACGCCGACGGGGACAGTTTCGATTCTGTCGTAGGTTATTCAATATGCAATATCTCTGGTGCTGGCGTTGTCGGGCCGTCGTGCCGATGCTCAATGAGGACGAATACGCCGAGATTTGGAGTCTTTACGGCGACGCAATGAGGTCGGCAAAAGAGTTCCGTCAGCGTTGGAACATTCCGTTGAAAAATGCTTCCGTCGAGCAGCGGTTTCAACCTGTGCGGACCCACTACGAGCGCCTAACGGGAATGAAGGATTGCCATGAGAATGCGATTCTTCATCACCAGCTATCTCTTTACGGGCCACCCTGCAAGCGCTGTAAAAAGCCCTTGCGAACACCTAATGCTAAGCTGTGCGGAAGTTGTATGACTCCTGTGCATTCAAACTAACCCACAGCCGGCTTATGGTTTCGGATTACTTCGACTGTCTTTTGCTTTAGAATCGGCTTTCGGGAAGGTTTGTATGTCTTCGTCGGCCAAGAGCAAGAGCGAGAACCAGGTCTTTGATGTGGTTTGCCCGGATTGTGGCGGGATGCTGAAGATCGATGCCACGACTCGTGCGGTGATTGCGCATACTCCGGCGCCGCGGAAGCGGATGTTTGAAGACCTGGAGGCGGCGGCGCGCGGCATGCGGGAGCAGGACGAGCGCAAAGAGAGCATCTTCCGCCAGTCGGTTGACGCGGAGAAGAACAAGACCGATCTGCTGGAGAAGCGGTTTGCAGAGGCGTTGCGGAAGGCGAAGGAGACTCCGGAAACGGGGAAGCCGTTTCGGGAGTTTGATCTGGATTAGATTTTGAGGGCAAGCAAAGTTGGGGATGTGTGGTGCATCCCATCACGGTATGGAAAATTCTGCGATTAGAAAGAAGAACAATGAGCCTGTCGACCTTTCCGAAACAAATCGAAGCGAAGCTGCCCTCTAACGTGAGTTCCGTACCGTGGACGCGTTCCCTGGCCGCCGGGACTTTGCTTGCCAGCGCTGTTTTGTTGCTTTTGGGCAGGCGCAAGTCGGCGATTGCGGTAGCAGCAGCCGGCGGTGCGGTCGCACTGATTGAGGATCCGGAGACTGTGCGGCGGTTCTGGAATGATATTCCGAGCTATGTGCAAGCCGGGCAGAAGATGCTGGGCCGGCTTGAAGGGTTGATTGAGCAGGTTGCGGAGCAGGGTAGCCAGTTTAAGGATGTTTTGAGGCGGCTTTAGTTTCTCTGCCTAGCAGATAACCCAGGTTAGCTTCGCGAACCTGGGGCACCGCAGTGGTTGAGGCCGCGAAACAAATGCAGGTCCTTCGACTCCGCCGCTTTGCGGCTACGCTCAGGATGACAATTCTTCGGAAGCTGGACGAAGCGGTTCAGTTAGAAAGATCTCCGGGATTCTTCCTCCCGATGGTCGTCAGAATGACACCCACTGAAAGTTGGCGACACTCAGGCGATGCCTAGTTTCTTTTGGGCTTCGGGGGTTATTCGGGCTGGGCTCCACTTTGGTTCCCATACGAGATTTACTTGTGATTCGCTGAGTTCCTGGAACCCTGCGAGCCGGTTGCGGATTTGCTCGGTGATCTGTGTGTGCGATGGGCAACCGGGGCTGGTGAGCGTCAGGTCGATGCTGACCTTCTGCTTCGGGAGCATACCGGGGGCGTCGGGATCCGGCTCGAGTGCGACGCGATAGACCAATCCTAAATCGACAATGTTGACCGGGAGCTCGGGGTCGTAGACGTCTTTGAGCGCGTTGCGGATTTCGGTTTCGGTCAGCATCTTTGTTCTCTTTGCACTGGCTGCCTTCGAAGTGCGCGAGGTTCCTTTTTGAAAAGACAGGGTTCAGGATTTAGGGATCAGGGATCAGTTTTTTCTTTCTAGGAGGTATTTTGCGACGGCTTTTAGGGTATCAGCGTGTTCGCCGTAGGGATCGAGATATTCGAAGGCTTCGGCGATGAGCTTATTGGCGTCAGCGATGGAGCGTTCGATGCCGAAGACTGCCGGCCAGGTGGCTTTGTCGCTGGCGAGGTCTTTGCCGGCGGTTTTGCCGAGGTGGGCGGAATCTTCCGTCATGTCTAGGACGTCGTCGATGATCTGGAAGGCGAGTCCGGCTTTGCGGCCGAATTCGGTGAGGCGATGGACGTCGTCGGATGTTCCTCCTCCGTAAATCGCGCCGGTGACGAGGCTGACGCGGATGAGCGCCCCGGTCTTGGCGCGGTGGATGGCGTTGACCATTTCGGCGGTGGGTTTGTGGTGTTCGGCCTCGAGGTCGAGGACCTGGCCGCCGATCATGCCTTCGACGGTGCCAGTGGCCTGAGCGATGAGGCGGACGATCTCGACAACTGACGCGGCGGGAATGTTGAGCTTCGCGAGGACCTCGTAGGCTTGAGTCTGGAGCGCGTCGCCGGCGAGGATGGCGGTGGCTTCTCCGAAGGCGACGTGGCAGGTGGGCTTGCCCCGGCGGAGGTCGTCGTTGTCGAGCGCGGGCAGATCGTCGTGGATTAACGAGTAGGTGTGGAGCATCTCCAGCGCGGCGGCGAGTTCTTCGACGCCTTCGGGTGGTTGCGGAGTGCGTGCGATCATGCGGGCGGCCTCGATGCAGAGCACCGGGCGGAGGCGCTTGCCGCCAGCGAAGACGCTGTGGCGCATGGCCTTGTGGATGGATGCGGGAGTCTGATTTTCTGCGGGGATGAGGCGTTCGAGGGCGCTCTCGGTGCGCTCGGCTCCGCAGCGCAGGGTTTCTTTCACATCTACAAGCATTTCAATCATATTAAACGACATGGCGATGTAATTGCGTGGCGAGAGCGAGCGCCAGCAGGGTGAGGAGCGAGGCAGCGCTTAGGGCTCGTCCCCACCAGACGTCGGGTGTAGTGCCGTATTTGATTTCGATGTGGTTGGCGCCGGCGGGGACTGGGATGGTCATGAGTCCATCGTCTCTGTGGGGGCGATTGAGGACTGGAGTTCCATTGGCGAGGATTTGCCAGGCCGGGTAGTCCATGAGGCGGAGGACGGCGAAGCCTGAAGTCTGGGAGGTGATGGTGAAGGTCTTGTGTTCGGTGAGCCATTGAGTGACTTTGATGTCGGCGGGGATTTGATCTTGAGGCGTCGGCGCGTAGGTTGGATTGTTCTCGTCTTCCGTGGCCGGGCTGGCAGTGGTTTCGGCGTTGGCGGCATTGAGCAGGCGGATTTGCGGAAGGCCTTGCTGGATGAGGGAGTTGTCCGCGCCGATGGGGGTGTATTCGTCGGTGCCTTCATATCCGGTGCCGGCCTGGAAGACCGAGACCTGCGCGGAGACGACATCTTCTTCGTCGCAGGGTTGCCAGAAAAGCCAGCATCCGAGGGAAACGGCTGTGACGGCGACGATAAGAATCGATGCTGCGTGGAAGCGAAACTTTGGCTCTTCGGGCTGGGTTGAGCGCGTGATCACGGCCGCGCCGATAGACAGCGCGAAGGCGATGCTGAGTAGCAGAGTCCAGCGCCAGGGGAATTGGAGAAATCTGAGTTCGGGGGCGATGCGCCAGATGAATCTGCTCCACGGGAGTTGAAGGGCGAATAGAACAGCGGCTGCTACAGATAGAGGCAGGAGAAGTTTTTGCGCGGTCTTTCTTTTCCAGATTGTCCACACAAAAACATAAATTGCCACAATCATCGTTACGAATATCAGCGACGCGGCATGGAGGACCTGGTCGTGGAAGGATTCTCCGGTGTGAGCGAAGAGGAAGCTGTCTTTGATGCGCATGCCGGGGCCGATGGCGCGAGTGATGTTGACCCAGCGGCGTTCGTATGCGGCGGGGACGATGTAGAAGGATGCGAGCCCGAGTCCGAGGATGAGGCTGATGGCGGAGTTGAGGATGGGTTGCCATTGCTTTTGGGAGATGGATATCCAGATTGTTATTGCTGCGAGTGCGTAGCAGGCCATGACGGCGGCGGGGGCGTTGGTTAGCCAGATTGCGGCGATGGTTAGTGCGAGGGGGATGGTTGATTTATTGAGAAGAACCCAGGTCCTAAAATCCGGACCTGGGGCACCCGCTTCGGTTGAGGCCGGTGCAAACCGCAGGTCCTTCTCTCCGCGCTTCACGCTCCGCTCAGGATGACGAACATTTGTTGACGGGTTAGCGGTCCCGGGCGGATTGCGGAGAGCGTAGAGGATGATGAGGGGGAGCCAGATTCCGGCGGCTAGTTCTCCGTATGCAGTTCGTTCATAGGCGACGAAGAGGGCGTAGGGATTGAGGATGTAGAAGCAGGCGGCGATGGTGGCGGGGTTGGGGGGTAGCCATTCGCGGGCGAGCTTGTTCATGCTGACGCCGGAGGCGATCAGAATGATGAGGGTGAAGGCGATAGGCGCGGCGGACCAGCCGAGAACCGTGCCGAGAAGTGCTCCGAGCATCCAGGTGAGCGGCGGGTAGAAGACAAAGCGGGGTTCTCCGGCGCCGTAGTTGGCGGCTTCAATCCAATTCGGATAGAACGTGTCGTGACGCCACTGCTGGGCGACGGCGAGCCATGACTGGATATGGAAGTCGAAGTCGTGGCCGCAGGAGTTTCCGCGCCAGGCGAGCGATAGGGCGACGGCGAGGGCGCAGAGGAAGATTATGGCTCGGCGCTGCCACTCGGTTGTGGATGCGGCGGCGTTGGCGGGTTTCGTAACGGTCACGGCGTTAGGCGCAGGGTGTGTTTTGCGCCCGCGGCGATGGCTTGCTCGGTGAATGGCAGGGTGAAGGTGGTTCGTCCGTACCAGTAGGGCCACTGGTCGCTGTACCAGGGGCTTAGTGGGTTTCCGGACTGGCCGTAAACGATATTTTCAGTGGAGTTGTCGAGGTTGCTCCAATCGACGGTGAGCCGCTGGGAGGGGCCGAGGGTCGCGCCCATCTGGTCGACGGTGGTTACATCGCCATAGCGGGGCAGAGGGCCGGTTCCGGTCCACGACTTGAACCAAGGCAACATGCCGTAGAGCGGGTGTTCGAGATCGATCTTGCGAATCTGGCCGTATTGCCAGTTCTTGAGGTTGGCGGGGGCGTGTTCGGCAATGAGGCCCTGCTTCATGATCGCGGTGAGGAACTCGTCCCAGTTGGCGTAGCCGGAGGGGAGCCATTGTGCGGGGGAGTGGGTGACGATCTCCTCTTCGGCAAAGGCTTTTTCACCCCACGAGTAGAGACGCCAATCGTCGCCGAGCTTTGGTTTGAGAACCATGGGCCAGAAGGCCTGGCGGGCAGCGGCAATCGTGGCTGCGGCGGCGGAGTTGGCGTTGATGACTCCGTCCCAGGAGCGGAGCAGGTCGGCGGCCTCGCGGAGTTGATTGTCGGCCTTGGTGCTGTGGTCGATGGCGTAGGCGTAGCGGCGGCCGAGTTCCTGATCGAGGCTGGAATAGATATCGCCCTGGAGCCTGAGCATGTCGGCGGGTGTGAGCTTGTTCTTGCCGGCGAGCCATTTCCAGATGCGTTCGTTGCGATAAGGCGCGGCCCACTCGAGGGTGAGTTGATAGGGGTAGCCGTCGGGGGTGATGCGCGCGTTGGCGGTGGCGAGGATGCCGTTGACCGGGTCTTCGGCGCTGGGCATCTGGTCGAAAGGCACGAAGCCCTGCCACTCGTGAGTGTCGGCGGCGATGGGGACGGTGGAGAGGCCTCCGTCGCGAATCGGGATGAAGCCGACCGCCTGATAGCCGATGTGGCCCTGATCGTCGGCGTAGATGACGTTCAGGGATGGGCCCCACCAGCGGCTGAGGAGGTTGCGAAACTCGGGCCAGTTGGATGCGGAGTTGATGTCGAAGAGCGGGATGTCTTTGGCGCTGGGATCGTAGGCCGACCATCTGAGGCTCAGGACTCGATGCTCATGCTCGATGGCCGGGGTGATGATGGGGCCGTGGTCGGTGCGGCCAACATCGACGACGATATCGTCGCCGCCGCGCACGCGGATGGTTTCGCGCACGTGCTCGATGGGTTTCCAGCCGTTCGGGGATTGGTATTCGTCGTGGTCGTTGACCTTCTCGATGTAAATGTCCTGAGTATCGCCGTAGAGCGAGGTGAATCCCCAGGAGATGTGGTCGTTGTGGCCGGAGGTGACGAAGGGCGCGCCGGGGTTGGAGACTCCGGCGACGTGGAAGTCGGAGCCGTTCGGTCCGGGGGCTTTGAGATCGACTTCGTACCAGATGTTGGGAATCTGGTGGGTGATGTGCATGTCGTTGGACATGAGGGGCTTTCCGGAGGCGGTGTGGGCGCCGGAGATGGCCCATTCGTTAGAGCCGATGGCACAGCCGTCGCAGCGGTTGTGGTTGAGTAAGCTTTGTAGGGCCAAGAGCCCAGGCCTAAAGGCCTCTTCCGGCGCAGCTTTATTCGTGGGGCTAAAGCCCCACGCTTCCGCCCGCTTCGCGAGGTTTGCGGCAAAGAGTTGCGCCGGTCGTTTGGGAGGGACAACTGGCGTTCGATTGAGTTTGGTTTGGGATTCGTCGAGGGGGACGTCGGGGATGTTTTCCTGAGGCTGTGTGAGATCAGGGACTGCGGCGGTGGGTGGATGGTCACGCCAGGAACCGACCGGGTAGAGGCTGGCGGCGAGGGTGGGGCCGAGTTTGGCGACAATTTGTTCGTGCTCGAGCTTGGTGTCCCAGCGTTCGTCTTCCATTTGGACCATCCCGAGCAGGATAAGCACCGCGTCTACCGGCCGCCAGGGTTTGGGCTTGTACATGAGCAGGCCGAATTCGGCGGGGAGGGTGTCCTGATGGGCGGCGATGAAGGCGTTCACTCCTCGGGCATAGTCCTCGAAGAAGCGGCGGTCGCGGTCGCTGAGGCCGGCGACGATGTATTCGGCTTTGGGGCGCATATCGAGCAGGCGCTGGACGCGATCGTGGGGGACGAGACCCTTGCCGAGGACTTCGGCGACTTCTCCGGCAACGTAGCGGCGGGTCATGTCCATCTGCCAGAGGCGGTCCTGGGCGGTGACGTAGCCCTGGGCGGCGAATAGGTCGTCGAGGTTGGCGGCCTGGATGTGGGGAACACCGTGCTCATCGCGGCGGACGGTGACCTCGGCGGAAAGTCCGGGTAGCTGAATCGAGCCGTCAATCTGGGGCAGGGAAGCGCGGATGGCGTGCTTGAGCCAGAGTGCGCCGCCACCGATTGCCGCAGCGGCGAGCAGAATGAGAACGACGAATAGCCATGCGAAAAGAGTGAGCCAGGGGTGCTTTCTAAGGGAGCGGGACAATGAAACCTTCTCCTGGGTCTTGCCGGAGTCAAGGTTCATTGTCTCACTGTGAGCGAGGGTGTTGACCCCGCCTCAGCGATTGCCAGGATGGTAGGTTCGCTCGGTGTGGCCTTTCAGGTCTTCAGGGTAGAAGTAGACGGGGCGGAGGTTTCCGGCGGCGTAGCGTGTAGCTTCGTCATTAAAGTGGGGCGAATCGGGATGGCCACTTTCGCCTCCGGCGGTGATGGCGCGGGCGCGAACCTTGGCGCCGAACTCGACGACGGCGACGAAGGTGTTGCCACTGGTTCCGTAACGCTTCCTGGTTCCGGGATAGGCTTTGGCGCTGAAGGAGGCGAGTGATCCCCAGAACGAATAGGTGAAGGGCACTGGGATGCTGGGAGCCGCGTCGCTGAAGGGCTGGACGATGTCTCCGGTGAGACGCTGAAAGCGATTGATGTCTCCCCAAGGGGTCTTCCAGGTGCCGAAGTCGGCGGTGAGCTTGTCAGAGGTGGCAGTGAGGGAGTCGAGCAGCAAGGTGGGCGGGGCCTGGCTTCCGGCGTACTCCTGGAGCGCGAGGCCGCCTTTTCTGGCTTCGCTTTGGAGGCGGGTTCGGAGTTCTTCACCCCAGAAGACGCCGAGCGAGGTGGCGACGGAGTCTGCGCCCCAGCGCTGGTCCCATCTACGGAGAACCGCAATTTGATCGGCGAGGCTGGCCTTTTGGGGTGCGTCTGGCGGTAGCTCGTCGTAGGCGCGGAGGAGCGCCGGGAGCGGCTTGTCGAACCAGGGGAGATAGCTGTCGTAGGCGGCGGTGACGAGCGAGTCGAGGGTGAAGTCTTTCCTGCCGTCGAGTAGCCGGATGGCGTGGAGTCCGCGGGCCGATTCACCTCCGGTCTCGACGTAGGATGGGTAGTCTTCGCGTTTCAGGCTGCTCTTGCCTGCGCCTGACCAGGGCCAGTTGTTCGAGTTGTAGAGCCAGCCGCTGGCGGGGTTGAGCAGATGCGGCGTTTCTTCGACGGTGAGGAGTCCGTGCCAGTCGGTTTGGGGATCGCTGCCATCGACGGGCTTGGTGAAGTCGAACTTTGGGTCGCGGCGGGGGATGAAGTTGCCTTGCCAGTAAGCGATGTCTCCGTCGGCGTCGGCAAAGACTGTATTGTTGGAGGAGTTGGCCTGGAATTCCATCGTTTTGGAGTATTCTGCGTAATTTTTTGCCTTGGTGCGGAGGTAGGACTGTTCGAGGGCCTCGATGGGTTTCTGCATGAGCTTGATGGCTACCCATTTGGACTTCTCTGCGCGGATGATGGGGCCGTGGGTTGAGTAGTAGACGGTGAAGGTCTTGCTGGCCATTCCGGTTGGAGTGCTGTAAGGGACAGTGATCCGCTTTTGGATCAGCGGGCACTCTTCCGCACCGAATTTGTAGAACCATTTTCCGTCGTGCCGGCTGATGGTTTCGAGGTATTGGTCGACAGCGTCGACTCCGCTGGAGGTGTGCATCCATCCGGCGCGGTCGTTGAATCCCTGATAAATGAAGAACTGGCCCCAGGTGACGGCGCCGTAGGCGTCGAGGCGGTGGCTGCTGGTCATCTGCAGTTCGGAGCGGAAGAAGAACGAGGTATGGGGATTGATGAGCAGTAGCGTGTGATGATCGATGGTGTTGGAGGGCGCGATGGCGATGCCATTTGATCCAGTTGGCTCGCGGTCGGGATCGTCCTGAAGGACTCCAGAGGCCATGCGGGTCTTGGCGTCGTCTGAAAAGTCGATGGGATCGATTGCCGTCCCGATGTGGTCGCCCTTACCGTAGAAGTTTTCGAGTTTCTGCAGGTCGACGCGCTCGATGTCGCCGCCGATGCTGCCCTCGGTGAAGGAGAGCGCCATCCAGGGCTCGAAGTGGTGGATGACTCGCGGTTTTACTTCGGGGTGAGTGGCCAGGTAGTAGTTGAGGCCGTCGGCCCAAGCGTTCATCAGCTCTTGCAACCATGACGGGCTCTTTGCATAGAGGGTATTCAGGTTGGCAGGGTCGATGAAGAGCTTCTGGCGGAGGTCCTGATAGATTTTGCTTTCGCCTTCGGTTTCGGCGAGTCGGCCCAGGGAGTTGAGGTAGTTGGTTTCGACGCGGTTGAAGTCGTCCTCGGCCTGGGCGTAGATCATGCCGAAGACGGCGTCGGCGTCGGTCTTGCCGGTGACATGAGCGATGCCCCAGTCGTCGCGAACGATAGTGATGTTGGCGGCTTCGCGCTGGAGGCGAGTTATATCGGGGACGGCGTTCGACTGCGGTTCGGCGCGCAGGCAGCTTGAGGGCAGCGCGAGGGTGATTGCCAGGAGGAATAACCTTGGGGGATTGAAGATGTTCCTATTCGCAGGCAATGGCTTGCTCCTTCTCCAGTCGAGAGAACCGCTGCTGAGCTCTGGTTGTCTGGAGCGAAAGCCCATTGTCTCATTGGTGGAGGGTGGCCCTGGAGATTTGCGTTTGGAAGACCCCTTTTGCCATGCAGCAGCGCAGTTTCCGGTTTGCCGGCTTGGCATTCAAATAATTCGTACCCTGGCTCGCAAGGAGTCGAGTCCGCTCCTTCGCCGTATAGTGGTGACGTGCAAACTCGCTTGTTTCTGGCAGCTTTTGCGATGATTGTTTCTGGTCACCTGGCCCTGTCCATCCAAGCGACGGTGAAAAGGCCGTATCAGACGAAGCCTTTAGGTGGAATTGAGTGGTCGCAGGAGAAAACAGCCGAATCCGGCATCAACGGCGCTGCGTTAGAGTCTCTGTATGCCGAGGTGGCTCGGGAGCCACATCACGATCTCAAGGGCATCGTCATTGTGCGCAACGGCCGCGTAGCGGGCGAACAATACTTCAACGGTGATTCCGTCGATACCCTTCACGACATCCGCTCCGCCACTAAAAGCATTACCTCCCTGCTGATGGGCATTGCCATCCAGAAGGGATTGGTCCACAGTGTCAACGACTCGATTGCGCTTTATCTGCCGGGCTTGCCCAAAGATGGTAAAGAGAGGATAACGATCAAAGATCTTCTGAACATGCGCTCGGGACTCGACGCCAACGACGAAGACCCTTCCACTCCAGGCAATGAGGATAATCTCGACAAGTCGTCAGACTGGATTCGCACGATCTACACAGTACCCATGAACGGGGTTCCCGGATCGAAATATAACTATTGTTCGATCAACGCCTTTCTGACTGGCGCGATCATCGAAAATGCAAGCCACATGCCGTTGGATGAGTTCGCGAGAGTCAATCTGTTTGGTCCCTTGGGAATTCAGGACTATCGTTGGCGGCACGTTCCTATCAATCGGGTAACCGGGCAGGGCAATCTTTCGATCACTACCCGCGACCTCGCGGCAATCGGCGAGTTGATGCTGAATGACGGCGTTGTAAATGGCCGGCGACTGGTGGATCATGCCTGGACCACAAGGAGTCTGGCAAGCCAGGTTGCAATCTCAGATAGCGATCCCTACGCAGACTCCTATGGATACATGTGGTACACGAAAGCCGAACCCATCGGCGGCCACGACATAGAGGTGCACTTCGCTTCGGGGAACGGTGGCAATAAGATTTATATCGTTCCATCGCTCCATATGGTTGTCGCGATTACATCAAGCGCATACAACACAAATTACGGACAGCGGCGCTCTCAAGACATTTTGTGGAAGATCCTCGCAGCCGCATCTCTCCCGAAGAACCTTGCTCGATAGCGGGCAAGTCACGGGCAATCCGGAAACTGCCCCACCACCCCGTGTTGCCTTGAAGTGTTTCCGGGCGGGAAGTAGTCTATCGGTGCATAACCCCGGGAGCGAGATGAATAGACACTGGTTGACTAACTTTCTACTTCTGCTGATCGCAGTCGCGCTGGCAGCGATTGCGATCAGGCCGTATGTAAGGCCGCAAGCTGCGCAGGCCCAATCGGGTCTGCCCTATCCGCTCTATATTGAGCCGGGAACGCAGATGCTGCGTGCGCCGGATGGCAGCAAGCAGGTCTATGGACGGGTGATGATCGATATGCGGAATGGGAAGGTGTGGGGGTTTCCGACCAACAGCACTGACACTTATCCCACCAATGCGATGGATACAAAACCGCAGGTCTCGCATCCGTTTGCGCTGGGCAGGTTCGCCTTTGAAGATATCGATAAGTAGCGGTCTTTCAATATCTGCTTACAGCACTCCATCCCATAGCCGCAGTTCGGCCTCGTTGGGCTTCTCCTCCACGCGGCTGGCGGTGTCGAGGATCATGGTGCGGCGATTGGCGATGGAGTATTCCGGCCAAGTGGGGAGGCCGGGCGCGGCAGGAGTCTCGCCTCTGATGAAGGCCGCCCAGGCGAGATGGACCTGCTTGGCGAGCGCAAATTCCTGGTTGAGGTTGGCGGCGTTAGGATGGGGGCGGTCCCAGACGAGGGGAACGTCGAGCGAGTGGTAGGCGAATCCGGAGAGGCGTCCGCTGCTCTCGGTGAAGTCGAGGCGATACATGAAGGCCGTGCCTCCACCCTGGACATGGGCGTCGGCGACGCGGACGGAGGGGATCCAGTATTCCTCGGCGGTGACGGCGCGAATGCGGGTCTGGAACTCCTGCATATCCGGATAGGTGCGTTTGTAGCGCTCGAAGACAGGATTGAATTTGGCTATTGGAATATTTCCCAGGTCCTTTGGGGCGGGATTGGTGTCGGGATGCGGTCCGATAAAGAGCGCGCTTTCGTCGCGATTGGTGCCGATGAGCAGGCGCTTGCCTTTGCTTGAGCCGGCGGCGATGGCCTTGACCGGCATCCGCGGCAGAAGTTGATCGTCGAGCTCGGGGCGGAGGGGGAAGTGTTGTGGCCACTGCGCGAGAAAGTCGTGCTGGGTCGCGATGAGAGCCTCGGGCGGTGCGGTCTTGAGACTGGCGAGGTCTTGCCCGTTCTGCTTGCGCCACAGTTCGCCGTAGCCTTGGGAGACGGCGGCGGAACCGGCTTTAGACCAGACGCGTTCGGCTCCGCCGCTCTCGGAGATCATCTGGTGGAAGAGCGGCCGAGCGGAGGGAACGCCCATGAGGATGTCGGCGAGCTTGGCGCCGGCGGATTCGCCTCCTATGGTGACCCGGCCTGGATCGCCGTTAAAGGCGGAGATGTTCTTTTGGATCCATTCGAGCGCGGTCATGAGGTCACGGAGGGCGTTGTTGGCGGAGCCGTCGTATTCGGAGCCGGACTTCGAGTCCAGAAGGGGGCCGAGGTCGAGAAAGCCAAAGACTCCGAGGCGATAGGGGAGGGTGACGGTGATGATTCCCTGGCGAGCGAACTCCGATCCGTTATGAATGGGGCCGAAGGCGTGGCCGCTGATGTAGCCGCCGCCGTGGATCCAGACGAAGACCGGGAACGGCCCTTTACCTTTGGGGGCCCAGATGTTGAGGTAGAGGCAATCTTCGCTATGGACGAAGGGCAACTCGCCAAAGGCAGTGGCCTCGCGCCATTGCATCGCGGAGGCCGAGAAGCGGGTCGCGTCGCGTTCACCGGTCCAGGGTTTGCTGGGTACGGTCGGGCGAAAGCGGAGCGGGCCGACCGGCGGCTCGGCGAAAGGCACGCCGCGGAACATGTTCACCTTGTCGACGGACTGACCGCGCAAGGTTCCGCTGGGGGTGCGGACGACGATTGAGTCGGAGCCGGGGAGGGCGAGGAGGCGGCGGGTCGGCAGGGCGAGCGCGGCCAGGGAGGCTTGGGCGAGGAAGGTTCGTCGGGTGATGGCGTGGTTTGCTGGGTTCATTGTTTCAGTCAGGTTGGATGCTGAGGTTGCATCCATTGTTACTACAGGTTGTTCTCGAAGGCAGGCTCTTTTTCTTAGCGAATCTTAGGAGAGTCCAGTCCTAAAGGCCAATTTCTCTCATTCTTGTATTCCGCGGGATTGAAAGCTCCCGGCTTCCACCGGATCATTTATCCTGAATTTCCTTCAAATCCTCCACCTCATCCCGATTTCGACTGACATTCTCTCCTCTTTGTAGCGCTGCGACTTGACATGCCGCTGCTTCCCGGCAATCCTAGTGAATTCGCTACATGAATGCTGGAGGTGGTGTGTTGACGCCCCGGTGGAGGAGTTTGAGGCATTGAAGGTCCGGGTTTTGTATCACGACCGCTGTTTCGACGGAGCCTGCTCGGCCTCGCTGTTTACGCGCTTTCATCGCGAATGCATCGCCACGGCCAGCGAGTACGAGTACCGTGGCCTGGTTCATCGTGCGGGCGCGTTATTCCACGAAGAGGACTTTAGCGGCGATGAGAACGCGATTGTGGATTTCAAGTATTCAGCTTCGCCGAGGATTACCTGGTGGTTTGACCATCATCTGAGCGCGTTTCTGAGCCCGGAAGACCATGCGCAATATCTGCGCGGCCTTGAGGACGGCAGCTTTACTAACCGGCGTTTTTTTGACCCGAGCTATACCTCGTGCACGAGTTTCATAGCGCATATTGCGCAAACGCGCTTCGGGTTTGATCCGACGCCGGTTGCCGAGTTGATCCGATGGGCGGACATTGTGGATGGCGCGCAGTATGAGAGCGCGGAGGCGGCGGTCGAGATGGCCGCACCAGCGATGAAGCTGACGCTGATTATCGAGTCGAGCCACGGCGCGGAGTTCATTCCGCGGCTGATTCCACTGCTGACCGCGAAGTCTCTGGAGGAAGTGCTGCGCGAGCCGTTTGTGGCCTGCCAGCTTCCTCCGCTATTGGAGCGGCACCAGGAGGCGATTGCGTTGATCCGCGAACGCTCGGTGGAGACAGCGGGGACGATCTTCTTCGACATTACCGACCGGCAGCTGGAGGGGTTCAACAAATTCATTCCTTACTATCTCCATCCCGACGCGACTTACTCGATTGGGCTGTCGAAGTCGAGCTTTCGGACGAAGGTTTCGGTGGGGTCGAATCCGTGGACGAAGGCCGATCCGGCAAAGCTGCTGAACCTGGCGAGTATCTGCGAACGTTATGGCGGCGGCGGACATGCGCGGGTGGGAGCGATCTCGTTTCCTCCGGACCAGCTGGAGCGGGCGCGTGAGGCGGCGGGGGAAATTGTGGCGGAACTTCGGGCGCATGACCCTTTCGAGTAGGATTGCGCGATGAAGTACTTTCGCCGTCAACGATCTTCCGTCTTTGGAACAATTTCAGTTGTGGGCCTGTGTGTGGCGATTTTGTCTGCCGCGTCTGGACAGGCGCAAAGTTGGGAGTTTGGGCCGTTTGTTCGTCCGGCGAGCGGGAATCCGGTGATTGCTCCGGATAAGACGGCGCTCTTTGACGATCCTATCTTGCAGACTCCGGTTGCCTGGGAGGCGCTGCATACCTTCAATCCTGCGGCGATCGTTCGCGATGGTAAGGTCTATGTGCTTTATCGCGCCGAGGACGATAGCGGAACGATGCAGATTGGCATGCATACCTCGCGGCTTGGTCTGGCGGTGAGTGAGGATGGGCTTCACTTCCTGCGGCTGCGCAGGCCGGTGTTCTTTCCGGCGGACGATGACCAGAAGAGCCGCGAGTGGCCGGGTGGGGTGGAAGACCCTCGGATCGTTGAGGCCCCGCATGGCACGTATGTACTGACTTATACCCAGTGGAACCGGAAGACGTATTCGGTCGGCATCGCGACTTCGAAAGACCTGGTGACGTGGACGAAGCATGGGCCGGCTTTTGGCAGCAAGGGGAAGTATGCGGACCTGATGTACAAGTCGGCCGGCATTTTGACTCACCCTGAGCATGGTCGATTGATTGCGGCGAAGATTCGTGGCATGTACTGGATGTATTGGGGCGAGATCCATATTCATCTGGCGACGTCGCCGGACCTGATTCACTGGACTCCGGTGGAAGACTCCGCGGGGCAGCCGATTGAATTGCTTTCCGCGAGGCCGGGACACTTTGATAGCAGCTTCCCTGAGACTGGGCCTCCGCCGGTGCTGACGGAGAAGGGGATTGTGCTGATCTATAACGGCAAGAATGCTCCGGATGGAGGCGATCCCGCGCTGGGGCCGAATGCTTATGCGGCGGGGCAGGCGCTGTTTGCGGCGGACGATCCGGCGAAGCTGATTGCGCGTGATGACAAACCGTTCTTCTATCCTGAGATGAGTTATGAGAAGACCGGACAGTATGCGGCTGGGACGACTTTTGCCGAGGGGTTGGTCTTGTTTGAGAAGAAGTGGTTTCTTTATTACGGATGCGCAGATTCTTTGGTTGGCGTGGCGGTTGCCGACGCGCGCCATTAGATTGAAGAGCCCAGGGCTAAAGCCCTCCTGAGTGACGCCTATATCAGCGGGCTAAAGCCCGCTGCTTCCACCAATGCCGGATCCCTAGCCGTGCGCCGCTACGAAAGCCCGACTCGAACGGTGCTAGTTTAGGGACGGTGCATCCTCAATGACCCGGCCCACTCTTTCCGACTTGGTTTCCGAGCTTGCGAAGGGCGCTGGCTTTTCGGCGGCGGGGATTGCGGCGGTGCCGGAGCCTGGTTCTGCCGATGACTTTGCCGAGTTGCGGCTGGTCGAGCCGTGGGTTGAGGACGGGCGTGCCGGAGAGATGGAGTATCTCAAACGGCGCGATGAGGCTGGGCGGCTGCTTCGATCTTCGCTGCGGATTGCTCTGCCATGGGCGCGTTCGGTGATCGTTTGCGCGGCGAACTATAACTCTTCTGCTCCGAAGTCGATCGATGCTGCATCGCCTGAGCAGGGTTGGATTGCGAGATATGCGTGGAGTGGGGAGCGATCTCACGACGATGGCGTGCGGCCGTCGGACTATCACAAGGTCCTGTTGAAACGATTGAAAGCCGTTGAAGCGAAGCTTAAGGATTCGCTTGGCGAGTTTGAGTCGCGATGTTATGTGGATACCGGGCCGGTGGTCGAGCGAATCTATGCGAAATATGCGGGCATTGGCTGGACGGGGAAGAACACGTGCATCCTGAATCAAAAGCTGGGGTCGTGGTTGTTTCTGGGAGTTATTGCGACTTCCCTTGACGTGCCAGCGCCGGTCGCCGAGGTTCCGGTGGACAGGTGCGGGAGCTGCCGCCGGTGCATCGATGCTTGTCCGACGGGAGCACTGACGGCTCCTTATCAGATGGATGCCGGGCTTTGCATCTCGTATCTCACGATCGAAAAGCGGGGTGAGATTCCGGTTGAGTTGCGTTCGAAGATGGGGCGGCAGGTTTTCGGCTGCGATATTTGCCAGGATGTCTGCCCCTGGAACCGGAAGGCTCCGGTGAGCGATGATGCTCAGTTGCAGACTCGGGGAGAGCTGGTGAATCCGGCGTTGGAATGGTTGGCGGATCTCGATGAAGCGGGCTTTGCGCGAACTTTCTTCGGTTCGCCGGTGAAGCGGGCGAAGTTCTCCGGATTGCGGCGCAATGTTGCGGTTGCGATGGGAAATTCGGGGCTGGCCGAGTTCCTGCCCAAGCTGCGCGAATGGCGTGCGGGCAACGACGAGACGTTAGCCGACGCTGCTGCATGGGCCATCGCGCAGATTGAGGGCGCACAAGGCTAGTTGGTAAGCGAAGCGATGTGTGTGCCGCTGGATTTAGGAGTGATTCCGCTGCACGTTCGCGGCGTTCAGTCCTTTCGGCCCCTGCTGGCACTCGAACTCGACGGCTTCACCTTCGTTGAGGCTCTTATAGCCGTCTTCCTGGATCGCGGAGAAATGGACGAAGACATCCTCTCCGGTAGAACGTTGAATAAACCCGTACCCCTTGGCCCCGTTGAACCACTTCACTACACCGTGCTCCCTCATTGCGACTCCTTATGACTGCTTAGTTAACCGGAATTGCCCCTGAAAACACCACGAGCCGCCATACGCGCGCGAGCTTTGCGCTACGGCAGCTCCGAGAAACCAGTGACGCTTCGCGATCGGTGGAACAAAAAAACATCCAAAGAAACGGCCTTCCGAAACTTACTTCAGTATCGCCTGACGGCGTTACCTACTTTTTATGACAGGAAAGAAGGACGATGGCAAGAAAAATTTAGCGGCGGCCAGCGAGCTGGTTCGCGGGGATTGTCTCTGGGAGGAATTCGTCACAGCGGCGGTGGCAATCCTGGGATCGGGACCAGGGACTAAGGACCAGGGACTGGGGAGCATCGATTAGGGAACAGAGATGTTGCCCTCTGATAGCATCGTCACACGGAGCCAAGCAAACAAGAGATGCAGGGCAAGAGGGAAGATCGCCGCCATCACGGTCGGCGGCAGCCGATTCGCGATACGGGTTCTCTGCTGATTTCTCTCGCGAAATACCTCACCAGAACGGAAGTGCATACTTATGCATTCAGCGTCGCGGCCAACGCGATTCTGTCGCTGTTCCCGTTCATCGTGATGATGTATACCGTGGCGCGGCAGGTCTTCCATTCGCGATCGATGGAAGACGTGGTAGGGCAGATGGTGCGGTATTTTCTGCCCACCGGGCAGGATTTTGTGGTCAAGAACATGAGCCTGGTGGCGAACGCCCATAGCGGGGTTCGGGTGGCGGCGGTGATCATGCTGCTGATCTCGTCCAGTGGGATATTTCTACCGCTCGAGGTTGCCCTGAATAACGTTTGGGGTGTGACGGAGAACCGGTCCTATTTGAAAAACTGGCTACTCTCAACTGGGCTGGCGCTGATTGTTGCCGCACTGGCACTGTCGTCGGTCGCGGTAACGACATTTCAGCATGCGCTGCTGACGCTGATCTTCTTTGGTCACGTGGACAACGTCGTTTTTCGCTTCGTTGCGCAGTGGCTGCTGCAAGTCTCGGCCGCGTTTCTGAGCGTGACCCTGTTCTTCTCCATCTATTGGATACTACCCAACCGGCGCCTGCCGGTTCGGGCGGTGCTGCCGAGCGCCCTGATAACCGGGCTGCTCTGGGAGCTGGCTAAACTGCTTTACATCGCGGCGCTGCCGTGGCTCGACTTTAGGGCGGTGTATGGACCATTCGCCACCTCGGTCGGGCTCATGATGTGGGCGTTCCTAACCGGCCTTCTGCTGCTGGCCGGCGCACACTATTCGGCGACGAGCTACACCCTTAGGCTGGCGCATCAGGCGGACCTAGAGAAGGACAGGGCCTCCGAAATCTGAGGTTTGCCAGAGATTGCGAGTCTCGCCGCTTGCCTGCGTCAAGCTGGAAATCGGACGCGGAGAAATCGGCTAAACTCAGGTCTACATGTTCCAGCCGCTGAAAAAGGTCGAGGCCCTGGTGTACGGGCGATTGGGGCGGACGCCGCCGCAAGGGAAGTTGCATCGAACGGCCTTCTGGCTCTTGATTGTCTATCTGCTGTTGGGAGTGGGCCGGCTGCTGCCGAATGGGGGGGGCCAGACGATCGCGGCGCTCAGCTTCTTTGCGCTTTGCGGGCTGATCGTGTGCTGCGTTCCGCTTTTCTGGCGGTGGATCGTACGTCGGCTAATGTGGAGGGTGAGCAACCGGCTGGTGGTGACTTACCTGCTGGTCGGATTGACGCCGGTGGTGCTGTTCGTGACCCTGGCGTTGGTGGCGGCGTATGTCTTTTCTGGGCAGTTCGCCACGTTCGCGGCGCACTCGGAGATCGAGCGCGAGCTGGCCGAGATCGGGGCAGAAAATCGGGCATTCTCAGTGCATATCGCGAAGGAGATCAAAGAGAGTCCCAGGCCGAAGACGATCACGGTGCCTGAGTTCGACGACGACTCGGCCAGCGCCCGACATTCCAAAATGGAGGTCGCCGCTTTTCTCGATGGGCAGTCCCTGGCGCTTGAGACGAAGCCGCCCATGCGTCCAGGGATGGCGGGAATCCCGCCCTGGTTGAAAGATAGCTTTCGCGGGGTGGTGATGGGGCATGGCACTTGCTTCCTGAGAGCCGCCGATACGCAGATCGTCGACGGGCACAAGCTCATCCTTGTGACCTCATTGCCGCTGGAAAAAGAGAACCTCGACGAGATCGCCAGCGGGCTGGGCACGGTGACACTGGTGCCGGGTCTAGAGCCTGAAGAAGACGAGGTTGACGCGAGCCAGTTAGACAAGGGGATCGTCAAGCAGCTTGGCAGCCAGTCTCACGAGAAGGGTGGGCCACCACGTCCGCCGCCGGCGAGGTTTCGAGTAGGGCGTGTCAATCCAACGCCCGGTCAAGGTCCTGTCCACATCGAATTTAACGGCAGGAGTGTGGCCGATTTGCCCGGTCATCCTGAGGCGGTTTCAGGCGGTCAACTGCCGCCGAAGGCGCATTTTTTCGACGTTACGGTATCGTTCGTCGCTCCGCTGCAGGGGGTGTTCTGGCGCACGGGAGAGACGCATGAGGCTTTCATCCATGTGAATTCGCGGCCGTCGCTGCTCTATCAGCGTCTGTTCATTACCTCGCTTCAGGTCGCAGCAATCATTCAGGACATGCTGATTGGCGTCGCGGTATTCTTTGGGGTGCTGGAGCTGATCGCCTTCATCATGGCGGTGCGGCTGAACCAGACGATTACGAACTCGGTCAGCGATCTGTACGTGGCGACCCAGGAGATCGACAAAGGAAACTTGAGCCACCGGATCGCGGTGAAGCGGCAGGACCAACTGGCCGCCTTATCGACCTCGTTCAACGAGATGACCGCTTCGCTCGAGGAGCTGCTGGAAGAGCAGCGCGAAAAGGAGCGGCTGCAGAACGAACTGGAAATTGCTCACGAGGTACAGAACAACCTCTTTCCGCGGCAGGACGTGACGCTGTCGATGCTGGATCTTCACGGGGTGTGCCGTCCGGCGCGGAGCGTGAGCGGGGACTACTATGATTTTCTGGTCTTTGGGCCATCGACGCTGGGGCTGGCGCTCGGCGACATCAGCGGCAAGGGAATTTCGGCAGCGTTGCTGATGGCCACGCTGCATTCGGCGGTGCGGGCATACCAGTTTGCCGGCGAGGAGCTCATCACCGTGGGCACCGAGGCGCTGATGTCGCCCTCGTTTCAGATGGTGAAGAACGGCATCCAGGAGATCAACTGCGGTGAGTTCTTCGAGTCTCCGGGCAAGCTGCTGGCGCTGCTGAATCGCCATCTGTATCGGAGTACGCCTCCGGAGAAATATGCGACGCTTTTCCTGGCGCATTATGAGGGTACGCAGAGCCGGATGACGTATTCCAATGGCGGACAGTTGCCGCCGCTGGTGCTGCGCGCCGATCACGGGATTACCCGGCTGGACAAGGGCGGAACCGTAGTCGGGCTGATGGATGGGATGAGCTACGACGAAGGCACCGTCCACCTGCGTAGCGGCGATATCGTGATCGCCTACAGCGATGGCGTGACCGAGCCGGAGAATGAGTTTGGCGACTTCGGCGAGGAGCGTCTGCTGGAGCTTGTGGGGCGCAACCGGCATTTGCCGCTGGCGGCGATCTCCGACCTGGTGATGCAGGCGCTACGGAGCTGGATTGGGACGCAGGAGCAGCCGGACGATATTACGCTGGTACTGGCAAGGCAGCGGTGAAGTTGGGTGGGGATCTTTTGCCGCGGACCGGTGCGGCGTGATATCAAAACAGCTATGACTGAGAGCGTGCAGCACGATCCGGCGGAAGCGGCTAAGCGCGAGGCGGCGATTTGGGCGGCTTCGCAGGTGGAAGATGGCATGGCGGTCGGGCTTGGTTCGGGCTCGACCTCGGCTTTAGTGATTGAAGAAGTTGGCAAGAGAGTTGCGGCCGGCTTAAAGATCAAGGCCATTGCGACTTCCGAGGCTTCACATAAGCAGGCGCTGGGGTTAGGGATTCCGATTACCGATTTTGCCCACCAGCCGCGACTCGACCTGACTATCGATGGAGCCGATGAAGTTCAGGAAGGAACGCTTTTCCTGATCAAGGGGCATGGCGGCGCGCTGCTTCGCGAAAAGATTGTGGCGATGGCGAGCAGTCGGCTGCTCATTGCGGTCGATCCGCGCAAGCTGGTGAAGGTGCTGGGCTCGGTGTTCACGCTGCCGGTCGAGGTCGTACCGTTTGGCCTGGAGACGACGGAGAAGCGGGTGCGCGACGCCGGTTTTGAGTTCGAGCTGCGGGTGAACGACGATGGGAAGCCTTATGTCACCGATGGGCAGCACTACATTCTGCATTGCGATCTGCCGAAGTCGAGATTTACTCCGGAAGAGGCCGCTGAGAAGCTGAAAGGCATTGTCGGGGTGGTCGAGCATGGGCTGTTTCTTGGGCTAACGAGCAAGGTGGTGATTGGCTCGGTGGGCGGGATTCGGATACTGGACGCCTTGGCCAGCTAAATTTTCGGTAGTGTCTCAGTTTGAAATCAGTTCAACATCTCGGAGCCGCGTGCCACACCACGGGCAAAAGGTCACTTCGATAGAAGAGTGACCGCCATCGTGAATGATCAAGCCATAGCCATTGTTTGTCCGTATCATTAACGCGTCGGGGCAATCATGGCGATTGGGATGGACGGCGCAAACCTGATTGAGGTCATAGTCCATACGGTCGCAGCAATTGACGCTCATCCCGCCACACTCTCACGCCCCCATTAGGCCTACGAGCTCTTTCAATTTCAAACTGAGACACTACCAGATTTTCTTCTATCTTGACCCAGCCGGGGCTCTATGAAGTAATTCAGCTGCTCCGTCACCTACTTGTGAATGGCGAAGTGAGTCCCCCCGACTAGCTGCGGGGCGCCGACGGTACCTGTCCCGGCGACGATCCCGGTGCTGGGGCTGCTCTGGTTGACGACGGCCCCGGCTACGACGCCGCCGACCACGGCTCCGGCGGCGACGAGAGAGACCAGAACGACATGGGTTGCAACGAACCCAGGAATCGTCGCGGTCGTAGCCGCAGTCCCGGCGACCGCGATGTTCGTCTGAGCGATTTGCGAATGAGCTGTCAACTGCCCCTTGCTGGCGGTTACATTGATGTGAAACTGGCCGGCATGACCGTTCGGGTGAAAGCCCTGGGCGTGAATTTGCCCATTTGCATCGGTTTGGCCGGAGAACGTCTTTGCGCCGTTGAGAAAGGTGGCACCGGCGTGGCCAGTTTGAGTAGTCACGGTGAAGAGCACGGCGGCCCCGGCTACCGGCTTATGGTTTTCATCCTCGACCTGCACGATGGGTTCGCGCGCGGTGCGCTCTTTGATGTTGTTGGAGACGTCTTCGCCCTCAAGAATCACGATCCGCAGGGCAGGCACCGGAGGGGCTGCCTCCTGCGTGGGGCCAGAATCATGCTTTGACGGCGCAACGTTCAATGAGGCAAGAGTGCCCTCCACTCGCAACCGGGGAGTCGGCGCGGCTGGAAGCTCCTCCGCTTCGCATGAAGGTATCGCCACCGCGAGCGACGGAAGCAACAAAGATGCGACGAGGGCGAACGCCGATATTCGCGAAGTCAAAGCCGTTCGAAAGCGTGGCGTGGTCATCATGGTGCAGTCACCTCGGTCGAAGTCCCAACGGTATTGGTCAGAGTCGCGCCGACGCCCCCCACTGCGGAGGCATTTCCTGAAAGTGTGAAAAGTTGGGTATAGGTAAAGGCGCTGCCGTACTGCGCCGAACCTGTAGTGGTGTACCAGGTCTGGAACAGAGTGTTAGCCGGGACGGTGATGGTTTTCTGGTTCAGCGATGCTCCGCTGGCGGGAGTGAAAGAGAAAGTTGCGGATTGAATCTCCCGAGTTGTGGAGAATCCGGTCACCAGCACCGTGAGCGTATTTCCGGAGGCGCTGAACGACAAAGCAGTGATCGTAGGAGCGGCGGGTGCGATCACGATCGTAATCGGCACGACACTAGCGGGTGTGACGTTGACCCCGGCGGCGGTGAGTTGCAGCGTGACGCTGATGGTTCCGGCGACGTTGCCAACCTGGACCATTATTACTGGAGTCGCAGTTGAATTCGCCGCAAGGGGAAAGGTAAGGCTGCGACCGCCCGGTGCCACGGTCACGTCGGTGGACGTGGAGGCGAGTTGGACCTGAGGATTGTCGGGATTGCCGCTAGTGGGTGTGAAGGTGAGGGTCATGGTTCCAGTGAGGGGAACGGGGTAAGCGGTCGTCAACTGGAAGTTCAGCGTTGGTTGCTCGCCTGGACCGGCTGCCGGAGCGCTGAAGGTCACCCCGAGTCCGGTCGGGACGATGCTAAAGACAACTGGTAGGGATGTGGAGTCGGAAGCGGGATCGGTCACGGTGATATTGGCCGTTCCGACGGTGGTAATCAGTGCCGCCGGGACCACTGCAGTCAACTGGGTCGCGCTGACATATGTTGTAACCAGTGGAGTGGTATTGAAGTTCACGACCGATGTTGGGGTGAAGTTTGATCCAGCCGCTGTAATCGTCGTGTTGGCCGCGCCGGCGATTGCCCCGGTCGGGGAGATCGTGTTGAGCACTACCGCGGCAGCGTTCACGCCCGTCCCACTGATCTGGAACGACTGCGGGGAGTAGACGGCGTCGTCGGTGATCGAGACGGTCAAGGTTCGGGTGCCGGTCGCCGTCGGTGTGAATCCGATTTCAAGGGCACACGACCCTCCGTTGGGCGCCAGAGTCGCGCCGGCCAGGCAGCTTCCACCAACCAGCGAGAAGTCGGTCGTGTTGCCGCTCAGACCGAAGCTCGCTGCTGACGCGATGGTGACAGGAAGGTTGCCGATGTTGCTGAGAGTGACGGTCACGTTTGCGGCCGGGGTTCCTATTTCAGTCGCCGGGAAGACCAGCGCACCCGCAGGAAAGACTTCCCGTATGGCATTGTTGCCCGAGTCGGAGAAGTACAGATTGCCGGCCGCATCCAGCGTGACTGCCTCCGGCGAATTAACTCCAGCGCTTCCCGCGTTGTCCAGGCCGCCGGCCGCAGTAGTGATAACGCCTGTGGTATCGATCTTGCGCAGCCGGTTGTTTCCCGCGTCGGCGATGTAAATGTTGCCAGCGGTATCCAAATCCACATCGTTGGGGATGTTTACTTCCGCGGATGCCGCGGGGCCGCCGTCTCCACTGAAGCCCGGAGTGCCGTTTCCGGCGATGGTGTTGATGATGCCGGTGGCGGCATCCACCTTCCGGATGCGGTTGTTCAGGTAGTCGGCAATGAAAAGGTCGCCTGCGGCGTCGATGCCTACTCCGGACGGACAGTTCAACTGCGCGCTGGTTGCTGGTCCGCCGTCTCCGCTGAAGCCGTCGGTTCCGTTGCCCGCGACGGTCGTGATGATTCCGGCTGTATCGATCTTGCGGAGGGCCGCGTTCCCGCAATCAGGCACATAGAGATTGCCTGCCGCATCAAATCGTGCGCCCTGATTCTCATTCAACTCCGCGGCGGTGGCCGGACCGCCGTCGCCGGTGTACCCAAATGTCCCGTTCCCGGCGATGGTGGTGATCGTACCCGTGGTATCGACCTTTCGGATGCGGGCGTTGAGGGTGTCCTGGATGTAGAGATTGCCCGTCGCGTCAACCGTTACGCTGAAGGGGCCATGGAGCTCCGCGCTGGTGGCCGGGCCGCCATCGCCGCTGAAGCCCGCCGTGCCATTGCCGGCGACGGTCGTGATGTTCCCAGCCGTATCGACTTTGCGGATGACGTTGTTCAGTTCGTCGGCGATATACAGGTTGCCGGCGGTGTCGAAGCCGATGCCGTCCGGCTCCTGCAGCTCCGCCGCCGTCGCCGGGCCGCCGTCACCGGCGTAACCCGCTGTCCCATTGCCCGCGATGGTTTTCAGGTTGCCCGGGTTTACCTGCAGAATGCCGCCCGTTCCCGTGCCTGTCATGCTTACAGCCTGCGACCCCACGGGTGAACTATCGAAGACAGCGAGCTGCGCCGACTTTGGGCCAACTCCCGCAGGCTTGAACGTGACAGTGATTTGGCAGCTTGTTTCGGCAGCCAGCGTCGCCGGGCAGTTGTTGGTCTGCGCAAAGTCCGAGGGATCCAATCCGTAGTACAAGTTAATCGCGAGGATGTTGTAATCGGTCGCCGTGGTATTGGTGACCGTTACCACCTGAGGAGCGCTTGTCGTCCCGACCGTCTGATTGGCGAAGGCGAGGGTCGCAGGCGTCACCTGCACCGGCTGCGGAGCCACGGTGAAGGCGGCAGGAATCGAAGTCCCCCCATCGGGGTTGACAACCGCCAGCGTTAGCGTTCCCACCGCCGATAACTCCGCCGCCGTGAGCGTCGTGGTTAGCTGCGTCGCCGAGACAAACGTCGCCGCCTGACTCGTTCCATTCACAGTTACAGCGGCCCCGCTGAGGAACTGCGTTCCGTTGATCGTCACCGTCGTAGCGCCACTGCCGACGTATGCGGCGTTGGGCGAGAGACTCGTGATAGTCGGGGCCGACACAGCCGGCAGGGGGACAAGAGTGACTGCGGGAGACGTGCTGGTTGTAAAGTTGGCGTCGCCGGGATAGCTGGCTACAACGCTGTGATTTCCCGCGGCTCCTGTAACCGCGACGGGCGTCAAGACGGCGGTCGCAGTCGAGGTGAGTTGGTCGAGAAGGATGGTTTCGTTGTTACTGCCGAAGTTGGAAATTATCAGGTCGGGGTTGCCATCCCCATTAACGTCGCCGACGGCCGCCGCATATGGATTCGTGCCGGTCGGAAACGTTGTCTGTGCCTGGAAGGTGCCGTCACCGTTGCCCAGCAAGACGCCCTCGGTATTGTCACCATTGTTCTCCACGGCGATGTCGGCTTTGCCGTCCCGGTTGAAGTCGGCGATGACAACACCCACTGGAGCAGTTCCGGCGGCATAGGTGGTCATTGCCTGGAAGGTGCCGTCCCCGTTGCCGAGCAGAATTCCAACCGTGCCGTCGGCACTGTTGCCAATGGCAAGATCCTCCTTGTTGTCGGAGTTGAAATCCGAAACGGCCACACCCTGAGGCGCACCCCCTGTGGCGTAGGTCACCTGGGCCTGGAAGGTGCCATCCCCGTTACCGATAAGAATGCTGGCGGTACCGTCTTCCTCGTTCGCGACAACCAGGTCGATGTTGCCGTCGCCGTTGAAGTCTCCAGAGGACAGGGTGCGGGGCTGATTACCGACCGCATAGTTGACTTGTGCCTGGAAGGTGCCATCACCGTTGCCGAGCAGGATGCTGATGTTGGCGTTGTAGAAATTGGAGGTGGCAATATCGGGCTTGCCGTCATGATTGAAGTCGGCCACGACGATGCCGGCGGATCCGAAGACGGTCGTATAGGTGACCTGCGCCTGGAAGGTACCGTCGCCATTCCCGAGCAGAACGCCGACTGTGCCGTCGCCAGTATTCGTGACCAGCAGGTCGAGCTTCCCATCGCCATTCACATCGGCTGCGGCGATGCCTTCCGGGTCGGTTCCTACCACATAGGTGACCTGCGGTTTGAAGGTGCCGTCGCCGTTGCCAAGAAATACGCTCACCGTGGCGCCGCTGTAATTTACAACGGCAAAATCGGTAAACCCGTCTCCGTTGAAATCGCCGGTTGCGACAGCATACGGTTCAGTCCCAGTTGTGAGCGGAGATGTGGCGGTGGCTACAAGGGTCTGCGCCGCAGTTCCGGGGGTGACCGGAACAGTTCCGAGGACCGCGTCGTCGTTGGTCTGATCGACGAAGGAGACGGATCCGCCAGGGGTAAGGGTTAACACACCTTGACCGACAACAGTGCTAGTCAGCGTGTAGCTGCCGGGGTCGCCGGTGGCGGAGAGAGTCGTGGTGGTGGGATATGTGCCGGTAACCGTCACCGACTGTGGTGGAGACGCGACAGCGGCAGCCGTGGACGTTCCGAGGAAGAAGGCCACATAGGTATGCACGCCGACGGCCCCCGGATACTGCGACAGAGCTGCCACTCCAGCAGCGTTCAACTGCGCCGAACCGAGATTGAACTGGCTGTTGCAGATTGCTGCGCCAACATTGCAGAAGACTACCTGGCCGGGGGTGACAATTCCATCGGTCGTACTTACAGTGGCCGTCAGCGTTACCGGTTTGCCAAAGGCTACCGGCGAGGGCGCGATGGCGAGCGTGGCGGTGGTCTCGACGAGAACGTTGACAACGGTAAGAGGCACGGAGTTGCTTAACGGCGTACAGTCGCCGTTGCCGATATAGACCTGCAGGGTCCCGGCAGCGGCGATGAGTCGAGCAGGGACAATCGTGCTGATTACCGTGTTCGAGCCGACAATTGAGGAAGAAACCGGACCGGCGGCCGGACTGCTGACGCAGACGAAGTCGGTATCGGAGCCGACGAGTCCGGTGAAGTTTCCGGTCAGATTCAGCGTGAAGTCCGGGCCACCCGCGGTTACCGAAGTGGGCGAGATACTAGAGATTACCGGAGCGACGCTCTCAGTAGAGACGGCGGAGACCAAGCCGGGGCTGCTCGCCGTATAAGTGTAAGTCCCGGGAATCGTCAGCGGATAGTTGCCAAAACCGAAGATGGCGGTTCCGCCCTCACTAGTACTGGGGTAGGTCTGCGGAGTATAGCCAGCAGGCCCCGTAATGGTGACGGTTACCGCGACAGGAGGAGTGGTCACAATGTTGCCGAAAGCATCCTCGACGGTGACATCCGCCGTACCGCCGTTACCACCGGGCCCAATTGCGGCCGCCGGCGGGGTGGTGAAGACCAATTGAGTGGCTGTGCCAACGGGCGTCGTGGGGGTCTGTCCGAGACTGGACCCACTTGCGCCGTAGGTTGCGTCCCCGGAGTAAGCCGCAATCACATTGTTAAGGCTGTCCGTGAGCTCGTCGGTGGTGTAGGTCGCGGTGCCGGTCGGGCTGAGCGTGACCGCCGTCGCCTTTACGGAATTAACATAAAAGCTAACTGTCCCGGTCGGGACTGCAGTCCCGGTAACTGGCTTCACGACGGCCGTAAAGGTAATATTGGCTCCCGCTGTTGTCGAAGATAGCGTCGTCGTGGTGGGAAGGAAGGTGACTCCGGCAGTCGGGCTGAATTTCGCGATAATGGAATTGCCGCCAGGTCTGCCGCCAGCGTTGTTCACCCTCTGGAGCGCATCTTTCGTGACCGGAAAGTCATAGGAGTAGGCATATCCAGTCAAATAAACGTTGTCTGCCGTGTCCAGGGCGATGTCGTAGAAGAAGTCCCCCTCAAAAAAGGAGAACTCGGTTCCTCCATAGGAACCTGCTCCGCTTCCACCCAGGTAGGTGGAGTATTGCAGCGCGGTTCCTGTCGGGTTGAGCTCGGTGAAAAACCCTGAATCGACAACCTGGGCGCTTCGCGGCCCGGTCTGAAAGGCACCGGTGGTCACTGGAAAATCGCGCGATTCGGTAGCGCCAGTGATGTAAGCGTCGCCCGCGGTATCGACTGCGATCCCAGTCCCAAAATCCCCCTCGCCCCTATCGCCGCTGGTTGGGCTCGCGACCCCGCTGCCGCCAATGTAGGTGGAATACATCAACGTCGAAAGAGTCGGGTCCAGCTTGCTGACGAAAGCATTGGCTGCAAGATTGGCGGCGGCCTTGTTCGTCGTCTGGAATGCGCCCGCAGTGGTTGGAAAATCCGTCGATGTGGTAACTCCGACTACATAGGCATCGCCCGAAGTATCCAGGACCACTCCAATGCCGTCATCGCCATTATCCGACGCGTCCAGGTTCGAGTTTCCGCCGCTGATTGCTATACCTGTGCCGCCCAGGTAAGTGGAATCGAGCAGGGCGGTACCGGTGGCGTTAAGCGTACTCACGAACGCATTCGCGGCAACATTTGCGGCGCCATGGTTGACTTGCTGATAGCCACCGGTGGTAACAGGAAAATCGGCTGAAAAGGTGTATCCAGTTACATAAGCTTCGCCAATGGCGTCACCAGTGGCGACGACTGCAATGCCATAACCTGCCTCGCCCCCACCTTCCTCGTCATCCTCGCTGGGGCTGACGCCGCTCCCGCCAAGATAAGTGGAATAGACAAGCGAGTTCCCAGTTGGACTAAGTTTCGCCACGAAAGCGTTCGAGGCCAGGTTTGCGGCGGCTTTGTTGCTGAGTTGATAAGCGCCGGTGGTAGTAGGAAAGTCGGTCGAATGAGCGGTCCCAACAACGTAGGCGCTGCCTGCGGCATCCACGGTCATTCGCAGCGGGGAATCGCCATCGAAAAAGTCGGTGCTAATGGCTAGACCGCTGCCGCCCAGATAGGTGGAATACACCAGCGCCGTGCCGTCAGGGCCGAGCTTCGAGATGAATGCGTTTTGGACACTGTTGGCAAAACCATTGTTCGCGGTTTGAAATGCGCCCGTCGTCACAGGAAAATCGTTGGTATAGGTTTCGCCGCATATATACACGCTGCCCGCTGTATCCACAGCGATTCCATAAGCATCGCTACCTTCGGCATGCGTGCTGCTAGCGGCCCCACCGAGGTAGGTGGCGTAGACAAGCGCGGACCCGGCTGCATTGAGCTTGGCTATGTAGGCAACCGTGTTGTCCATGGTATTCGTCGTTTGGAACGAGCCCGCGGTGACGGGGAAGTCCGCGTCTACGGTGAACCCGATGACGTAGATGTTGCCGACGGCATCTACCGCGATCGCGGTTCCCGCATCTTCCGTGCTTCCGCCAAGATAGGTTGAGTAGCTTAAGGTCGGGTCGATGACCAGAGCGTTGCCACGATCATAGCCACCTACCTTGAACCCCACGGTATGATCCGCCAGCAGGGTAAATCGGCCATCCACCGATACGCGATGACCGTTCTTCTCTTGGTAGACAGCGGGCTTTTGAAAGACGACCTCGCCATTGTCTGCGATCACCTTAAGGTTGCCGTCTCCACCGAGTCTGAGCCCCTGTGCTCCAGAGAAGTGCAGCTTGATCTGCTTCGGATCAGCATGAGGCGCAACGATGAAGTCGTATTCGAGCCGGCGTTGATTGCCATAGTAGACAAGGTCAACTCCGGGATAGACGGCTCCATAGCGAACGCCGGCATAGGTCGGCACCCTGGTCCGCCATTTGCTGGGATCTTTGCCGATAAAGTAATTCGTGGTGCCACCCAGCGGGTTGCTTCCGCTAATATCATGGACCGGGTTGGCGCCTGCGATCTCCATGCTCACGACATCGGTTTCGACCGATTTGGATGCCGTCGGCCTGCGTCCCCCGTCAAAGATCCGGGACAGCCCATTTCTGTTCGGGCTGATTCCTGTTCTATGCAGCGTTAAGACGGCCGCAGAATCGGTCAAAGCCAATGAGTACCCGCTGCCGCGTGAAAGAAAGCGGACTTTTGGATCGGCTTGCCCTTGGTTGGGCTCGAAACTGAGCGGCGTGCGCAGATAAGTCGCTGCTGGCGGCTCTTTGGCTGGAGAAACAGCCTTCCCGGAGGCTCCGGCAGCAGAGGGCGAGAGCCCGTTGGAGTTGCCGGGCTGACGGTCGCTGGTCTGCACTTGCGCCTGGCTCGCGAAGAAGCTACCTAGAATCAGGGGAATTCCGATCAGCAGCTTCGAGCGTCCGGTCGCTGGCGCACGCCGGGATTCGACGGGTTCGTTCTTACGCAGGAGACTGTGGGTCCTGGAGAGCGGGACGGGGCACGGTGATACGAAAGACATGGTGCTCCCCTTCAAAGGGCTAGAACCGTGAACAGCGGACAATCGGGTGAGTAGTGAGCGAAGACCGATTTAAGAACTTGCGGAGACTGTATTCTGGCGAAACTCAAAGCGCACTCCTGGTGGTGGTCGTAGAAACATTTGCGGCCGTGATAGCGGGAATAAAGAGAATCTGTGGAGCGGTCCTTCCCGCATCCACGATCCAGAGCGGACCACCGCCGGCGGTGACCAACCGTAGAGTGGTGCCGGCTGTCGAACCATTGAGGGCCAATACCTGGGTCGGCGCGCAGGAACAATGCAATTTGGTCGTGGGAGCCGCGCCAGTCAGATCGGCGCGCAGTACGTCGCCAGCATGGTTTGCCACGACCACCCAGCGACCATTTGGACTGATATCCAGCGCCAGCGGTGATGCGATGCCGTCGGCAGCCGACAATATCGTTGACGCTGGTGTCGTGTTGACGTGAGAGATGGCGGTCAGAGCGCCGCTTCCGGCATCGGCAACCACAAGCTCGTCGCTCTTGGGAACAAACTGGATCCCGCCGAAGGCCTGAGGAGTAGCCACCTGTGTGCCAGCGGCTTGCCCGACAAAAGCAACAACCGCTGCACCACTTTGGCCGGACCCAACAGCAAGAGCGACGGTCCCGGTATCGCTGGCCGCGCCACCAAATATTGAAGTCGCCGCCGAAACATCCAGGGAACGGACCGAAGGCGCTTGCGGAAGCCCAGCGATGACCGAGGCAATGTTTGTGCCCGAGGCACTCTTTCCCGTTATCAGCGCGTAAGCCCCAGAATTGCTCAGCACCAAGCCATTTGCTCCGGGAAGACTGGCAACCTGAGTCAGTTTCCCACCAGCGAGTGAAGACTGGAAGACGCCGCCATGCGCGTCCAGAAACAACGCGGTGTTCGACACGCCCGAGGAGGCGGAGGCGATGAAGGTTGCTCCCTGGGGCGCGGACACTGCCGGCGTACCGACGATCGAGGCGCCTGGTAGTCCCTGGACAGGTCGCAAGGTCTGGCCGGCTGAGTCCCAGACATAACCGAGAACTGGCCCCACCGCGGGCTGAGACTGGGCTTGCAACGTCCCTTGGGATGAAGGGGATGTCGAATTCAACGAGGTACCGCAGCCAGCCAGCGCTACAACGAATGTTGCCGCTGCCGCGGACCCAATTCCAAGTACTTGCTTAGGGCGAAACACAATTACCTCCCGCTTCAGCGCAGACAAAGGGTAGTGATTTTCGTCGCGAAAGCGTATCACGTGTTTACCAAGTACTCAATGGAAACTATTGAAGGTTCGGGGCCGCAATCCGCGGCGCGCCCCGACCTGTTGAGTTCACTCGGTAGGAACACGGGAAATCTTAGTGTTTACAGGCCCTAAATAAACAACGCAAGAACTGGGCATCGCCCGGGAAAAGACGAACAGAAGAGCCCGCAATTGTTTGAACATGAGGGTCGCCTTCTAAGGCGAGTGCGGCCCTTATGCTCTTCGAATCGTATTACTGCACGGTCACGGTAAAGGTAGTGCTCCCGGTTGATGTCGCCGTCGTCGTATCAGTAGCGGTGACGCTAAAGGTGTAAACGCCAGGGCTTGTGCCGGGAACGCTCGGGTTATTGGGAGGTATGTGAACTCCTCCGCCGCACCCGATGCCAGCCATAGCACTGAGGACGATAAGCAGACCGAGGATCGATCTCCAGCTGCGCCGCCTTGCCGGTATCCCGAAGAAAAGGATGCAAGCCAGAGCCGCCCCGCCGGCGGCCATAGACCAGCGGTTGGTTTGTGGATAAGCCAGCGCGCCGGTCCCGGCGGGGGCTACCGTAGTGACGGTTGCGGTCGCCGTCACCGGGGCGGCACTGGTGATACTCGTTGGATTGGGGGAGACGGCGCATGTTGGGTTGTTGACACCGTTCGCGCCGCTCGGCGACGACGCGAGAACGCATCCCAGACTAACGGTGCCGGTGTAGTTGTTTGGCGTGATCGTGATGGTCGACGTCCCCGTTTGGCCTGGGCTGGAAACGGTGGCAGCGGTAGAAGTCAGGTTGAGGAAACTCACCATCGCAGTCACCGTGCTGTTGGCCGTGATCTTGCCAGTGGCGGTATCGGCGGCGCTGATTGTCACCGTGTAGCTACCGCCGATCGTCGCGGTGGTGGTTGCAACGGTCAGCGTGGAAGTGGCAGCGGTCGTACCGGCAATCGTCACGGAGGGTGGATTATATGAGCATGTGGGTATCGAGACGGCACCCATAGGTCCCGCTACGGAGCAGGCGAGGGTGACCGCACCGGTGAAGCCGGAGCTGGGGGTAACCGTAACCGTGCTGGTCCCAGACGCACCCGCTGTGATCGAGGCGATGTTCGTACCGGCTATGGTGAGACCCGCGACCACGTTCACCACAACCGTTCCGGTAGAACCGGTATAGTTGGCGTCACCGCTATATGTAGCGGTGACGGTGTTGGCGCCGGCCGCGAGCGAGCTTGCCATGGCGGTAATGGCAACGGACGCGAGGGTTGCACCCGTGTTAGGGTCCTGCACCGCCGAGACCATGCCCGTACCAATCGTGTTGCCGTTGGTGGTCAGGGTTACGGTGCCGGTAGGCGCGGTCGCATTACTCAAAGGAGTCGGGGTAATCAGCGTGGTGACGGTGAACGTACCCGAGCCAAGCGAAGCCGGGACGGAGGTGACCGTGGTGGACGTGGCCGCCTTGGTGATGGTGAAGGCGACCGGCGTGGCGGCGGTGCTGGCGTTGAGGCTGTTATCTCCGCTATAGCTTGCGCTGACGGAGTGGGCGGCCGTAGACCAGTAATAGACAGGCAGTTCGGCATAGCCAAAGCTGTTGATTGCGACGACTCCGGCCGCGGCTCCCGAGCTGCTGCCGGGCAGCGGTCCCGCCGTGTCGGCAAAGGTCACCGTACCGGTCGCGAAAGCGGGGTTCGGGGAGCTGACCTGCGATAGGCCGATGGGTTGAGCGTCCAGACTGAAGGCGGTCCCATACGGATAGGAGCCGGAGATGGTCAGCGGGCTGCCGGAGCCGTTTTCTCCAAAGAGATTCAGAACGCTGTTCTCTTTGGCGACCGTGACCTGAATGCCCGGAGTGGATTGGCTCTGAGCGAAGGTGATGTCACCGCCGTAGTTCGCCCAAACGGTGTAGGTGCCGCCGGGCAGGTTCGTAAAACTCTGCGGTCCGGTGGTTCCACCGGCAAGTGTGATGGTGGTAAACCAGTTGGAGTTATACGTATCGGCCTGCTGGTTGGCATTGCTCACGATCGCTACGTCCCCGGTAGGCGTTCCTCCGGCGCCCGCGACGGTGGCGCTCAGTGTGACAGCTTGACCGTGGGTGATGCTGACGGCAGCGGTGCCGCCGTTGATGGTGAAGGCAGTGGTCGTCGAGGTGAAGGTTGCCTTGCTCCAATCGTTGACGAGTTGAGTCACGTCTACGCTGCCCAGACCAGAGGCCTGGTCGTAGGCCGCCCCAGCGTTGTAGCCGGTCTCGAATAGGTTGCTCCCGCAATCCGGCGAGCCTGCGACGCAATAGACAGAAATATTTCCCGTTGTTATGTCGTGGAATGCGGTGCTGTACAAGCTGGCCTGGTTGGCGAGGTTATAGAGGACGTAGTTGGCCTGCCCTAAACGCGCTCCGCCCTGGCTCTGGCTGATGAGAGCCAGCATCCCGGCAAATGCAGGAGCGGCGGCCGAGGTGCCTCCTACTCCAATAAATTCAAAATTGCCGCTGGCATCCGGTGCGCAAGTGATTGTTTCGCCGGAGTCAGTGAACGTGTAGCACACCAGCCATGCCGCCGGGTTGGTGTCAGAGAAGGCCGCAAACAGTGAGAGATCGGGCAGATCACGCACGTTGTCGTCGGGGATATTCAGGCTGCCGCCGGTCTGCCATGACGGCTTCGGATAACCGGTTATCGCGCCCGTGACTGGAAGGCATCCGGTCAGGTTTCCGCTGGAATCGTATTGCGGAAGGATGCAACTGCTGGCGCCGCCGCTCGCTGCGAATATGTTGGTGTCGCCGTTGGAGTCCACAAACGGGACATTGGCGCTCAATAGCCCATTGACGGACGTGGAGTTGTTCCCAGGTACTTCCGGTATGTAACCGAGCGCGGAGGTAAAGTTCTTGGTGTTGGTTGCCGAGACGTAAGTGGTGAAGTCGGTTGTCAGGACATCGAAGTCGGTTCCGCCGACCGCGATATCGAATGGCGTGGACGCAAGTCCGTTTACCTGGAGACCATACTGCGCCTGTTGCGCGGTATTGAAATTGTCGCAGCCGGCGGGGCCGTTGTCGCCAGCGGCGACTGTGACGGTAATGCCCTGCGAAGCGGCCTGTTCCCAAAGACTGTTGATGAACTGATTTCCGGCCGTACCCTGGAAAGCTTCGCACCCCAGGAAGCTCACATTCAGAATGCTCACGGCGTTATCGTCGAGCGCCCTGTTGATGGCGAGGAAGAGACCGGCATCCAGATTGGTGTTCGCCGCGGTGTATAAGGTCTCGGTGGAGCCAGGTGCGAGGCCGCCGGAAACCTGAAGGTCGAGCAGCGCTTCCACCACGTCGCCGTTCACGCCGGGGTCGTTGCCGTTGACGACCACGGTTGGCGTCGCCGCTGGGAGCCCAAAGAGGCTACGGTAGTCATCGACGTCCGACGTGGCGATATTCGAATCGCCCGCAATGCCAATGCTTATGCCAGTGCCCGTGTAGGAAGTTGTGCCGCTGAATTTCGTATTCCAGGCGTTGGGAGAATCATAGATAGTGGCTGCGTCTCCAGGAACGACGAAGAGAACATAGGGGTCGGTCGCGGTCCCCGATCCAATGGTCAACAGTGGAGTAAGTTTGCCGGTGGTTTTATCGCCCTTGCCCAATTGCCGCTCGATATGCTGCGGCTTGGGAAAGAAATTGTTCATGCTGGAAAGACCCGCAACCACGGGCGCGAGCGCCGCCGGGATCTGAGGGTCGGAAATATTGGCCAGGTGCTGCTCGCCATTCACAAGAAAGCTATGAATCTGGGTGTGGAAAGCTGTCTGAAGCTGGCCGATGGACCCGGAAAACTCGATGATGGTGTGCGCCTTGTTGACCTGGTTGACTTTGAACCCCTGCGATGCAAGCCAGGTGCTTATGGTCAGAATGTCGGAATCGGACACGCCATACTGGGCGCCAAACTGCTCCGGGGTGATCCACTTGCGGTACTGTGAGGAATTCGTATCCTGCAGGGAGCCGAGGAATTGCCGCAGGGCAGTCTCCTGGCTGGGACTCCGTTGCAACACCAGTTGCATCCGGTTCGCGGGCAGGGACGCGTTGGCGGGGCCCTTATCGTATTGCGCCCTGGCGAGCGGATGGATATTGCCCTTCAATGTCGTCAGGACGGAATCGTCGACGACCTGGGTAATCCGAGCCGGATTTACAGCCGCCTGTTGGGCAAAGGCAGGGCCCGCTACAGCGATGGTCAGCAGAAGAGCGAAAACACCGCCCACAAAACCGCGAAATAGGCAGCGAAAGAGTGTATCTGGTGAGCTTGGGCTAGAGTGCATTGCATGCTCCGTTCGTGAGTTCGTTATTTTGGGGTAAAGAACTCGTGCTGCGAATATGTGCGCAGATTCGATCGGAATGTTTGTATGGCAACGGGGAGCCTCTGTCAAGCATTCTTAGCGGTCTTAATGTCAAATTTTGACTTTCCTTCCCGGTGAGGGTGACAAAGTCGCGCTTTTGAACACTATCTCGTCGTTCTTGCCCTACCCTGCAACGAAAGGTCATACGGCTTCGGCGGTCTCTGCTGCGTCGTGAAGTGAGCAGCCTCGAACAGATTCAAGGCGAAGGTTCTTAACTCGGCTACTTCCGCTTGTTTTCTGACGCGTCCTGAGGCCGTGCGACCGCATACATCTCAGCGGTGATCTGATCCATCAGCGCATATCTGTCATCGCCTTTTTGATAGAGGTCGAAGTGGGTTTTGCCGGGAACAAACGTGAACTTTGCTTGCGCATGAAGGCGCTCCAATAAGGAGTCGAGCCGATGCGCCGCACCGTCAAGGTAGAAGGTATCTTCAGTGCCCACGAACAGGTGGATTTTTCCAGTTAGATCGGGCGCCAGCGTTGACCAATTTACCTCTAGGCGGTGAGCGATATCGTAGTGCTCTTTCCAGTATGCAATCACCTTCGGATCGACGGCTCCCGTGGTGCGGTTGAACATCTGGAGCGGACGACCGTCAGGCCCGCGGGGCGAAAATACCCACTCAAATGAACTTAGTTGCCCGCCGTAGTCTCCGAGCACGGACTCCATATGTGACAGTTCCTCCATCGTGGCGAGGACACTGCCATGCATGCGCATGATCGGTTGCGCCGACCCGTCGACGCGGCGATACATGTTCGCGTCTGTAGCGTATAGGTCGATCGTACTGAATGCGTGAAAATCGCTTGGATCCGGAGAGGTTGACCATGTGCCTCCAAAGATCTTCGGATACGTTGTCTGCAGCCAGAGCGTCGCCCAGCCGCCCGACGAATGACCTTGGAGAAAGCGGCCGGAAACACGAGCATCCATCCGATATTGGCTCTCAAGAAAAGGCATGAGTTCGGAGATAAGGGCGGTGCCCCGCGGACCGTTATTTACGCCGTCTGCAAATTCGTGCGTGCCGGTTGGACTGCTCTCATCGAGGAACACCCAGATCATCTCCGGCATCTTGCCGGTCTTCATGCGCTGGTAGAAGACCGGAGCATAGCGTGCGCGCATCCCTGCCAGAGTTCCTCCAAAGCCGTGGGTGAAGTAGACCGTCGGGTAGTGTTCACTCGGATGAGAGGCATATCCGGGCGGCAAGAGCACCAACGCCTTCATGCGGACATCCCGCCCCCAGAATCGGCTTAACACGGAGCTGCGAAAGTCGATCGGTTGAAGGGCAGAGATCACCTCGGGCGAATCCGCGAGAGGATCGGGTGGCTGAGGTACGGCCCTGATGAGCGTCATCGCGGGGGCCGGCGCTTCCCGGGGGTTCCATGCCCGGAGCGCGGCTACTTCACTCTCCAGGTCACCAGGCGAGCGCCCGGAATAATTGTAGGTATGGTTTACATCGAGAACCGCTTGGGCCTCGTAGTCTCCAACGGACGCGCTGGACAGAGGATGGGGAAAGACGATGTCGTCGGCGTCTATATCAATTGTTTGGCCGGGAGCAAGAAAGGGCACTTCTTTCGCCGCGATGTAGGTCGCGTTAGGCGACATCATGTCCATATCCACATGGTTGTCGCCATGGCCTGGGCGGACGAAAAGCAGCAGCCGGCCTGAAACTGGCTGCTGGAACTGCGGCCCCAGCGTGACATGGAAGAAAAGATGCTCGACCGGTTGCTTTACTTCCTGTGATGCGGCAACAAAGCTTGCCCCACAAAGGAGGATGACTGCAAAAAAGACCTCAAAACGTTTTTTCATTTATGGGCGTATCTCTTCCTTGTGCTCAGAGAGGCGGGTCTCGTAAAGGTGCTTAAGCAGGTCTTGTGACGGCAATCCGAAAGCATTGGCGACACGGTTGAAGCAGGCGAACATTGCAGCCACATGAATGCTCTCGGCGATCTGCTTCTCGTCCCAACCTGATGCCCGGAGGTTCAGGATGTCTATGTCGTCCACTGTGTGCGATTCGACGGTGACTTTGCGAACGAACTCCAGGAGATGACCCTCTGGGGTGCTGATTGAGACGTCGCTCAAATCGCCGGTCAGGATGGCATTCAATAACGCTTCATCGCCTCCTTGAGCGCGAAGAGAAGCCGCATGGCTGTCCAGGCAGTAGGGACACTCATTCAACGACGAAACATACGTTGCGATCATCTCTTTTATTCGGCGGCCGAGGACCCCCTCAGAAAAGACGAGTGTTGACCCAAGCTGAATGATGATCTTCAACATCTCCGGAGAGGAACTGAAACACTTTAGAATCCCGGGGACCGTGGGACGCCCGAAGTGTTCTCGAAAATACTGGTACGCTTCGGCAACTTCACCGGCGGCATCGGCTTCCTCGACAACCGGCAACGTAGTCGGGACTCTGACCTTTCCTGGCTGCTTCAGTCCCGAGGTAACTGCATATCCTGAGGTGCGCATTCTGCTGAACCTCCATCGATCAGATATCTAGAACGCAAATCGTAAAGCAAACTGGAATGCTCGCGGGCCACCCGATCCAAAGAAACCGCCGGCGGTGGTGACCGCGGAGTAGAAGTTTTCCTGCACCGTCTGTGCCGGTTGGCCGTTCTGCGCGGCCTGGTAAGGGCCGATCGAGAAGTTGCGTCCGGCATAGTTGTCATTGCTGGCGCCGCGAATGTTGGTCGTGTTGAACATGTTGAAGCCTTCCGCAATCAGGCTGAACGAAACTCCGTCGCTAAGCAAAATCTGTTTCTGCAAACGCAAATCGAACGAGCGGAAGGGGCTGAAGAAATTGATGTTGGCGGGCACGTTTTGAAGGGTTCCGCCAGCCAGACATGGGAAGGCAGCCGGGCAGGGAGGCAGGCTGTTCCAGCGGTCGATGATTGCGTTGAGCTGATTGCTGTTCTTGATTGTGCGGGCGAGCTGGTTGCGTGTAGTGATCGGTATCCTCGAACCGCTTGCTCCGTTGATGGCTGTTCCCGGCAGGAATGTGTCGGCAGGCACGCCGGAGCCAAAGGTAAAGAGCGGCGCGAGGGAGATTTGCCACGGAAACTGCAAGGCCCCATACAGCGTGATTCGGCTGCGCTCGTCTGTCACGGCGTAGCCCTTCTCCAGTTGAGGTTCATCGATGCCCTCGACGAGGTTCACCTGTTCATTGGCATTGTTGTTGGTGAGTTGATCGTCATCGGAGTAGTCCAGCGTCTTCGAGAGGGTGTAGGCGAGGTTGTATTGGTAGCTTACCGGGCCAAGTTTGCTCTGGCGATGCGCGAGCGAGAAGATCAGGCCGCTATACCAGGACTCGGCCCTCGACTCGATCAGGGTGATGTTGTCGGAAATTCCGTTGAGAGGGTCGGTCAAGGTGCATGGGACGTTGTTGCCCGGGCAGAAGACATCGGGCGATGTTGAATTCGTCGTGCGAAGCAAGTGCCCGTTGAGTTGCCGGTCGGCAAAGACATACAAGCCATCTGCGGAGAGCACCCAGTTGCGGCCGAACTGCTGCTGGAGTCCAAGAGAAGACTGCTGCATGAGAGGATGATGCGCATCCGGCCCCATCGCAATCATGCCCACTCCGCCGACCTGCTGTGGGCCGCTGAAGGCCGATGCCAGTGTCGGAGTTCCTGGCGCGAACGCAGCTCCAGGCGCAAAGCAGGCATTGAGGCTCGGCGGTCCCGGTACAAAAGGAGATGTGCACGACGAACCCGCATACTGCGTGACCGTCAGAGCACGATCGTTTTGGACCAGTTCCTCTGCCCCTGCTTCGAGAATGATGCGGTCATAGTAGATGCCGTAACCACCTCGCAGAACGGTCCTGCCTTGCCCGAACGGGTCCCACGCAAACCCAACGCGTGGCCCGAAATCCTTCGTGTCCGGATTTTTCTTCAGGTCGATGACATTCGCCATCCAGGTGCAAGGCTGGGTGGGTACCGAAGTCAGGTTCGGGCATGGATCGTGGGCGCTGGAATTGCCGGTGAGGTTGGAGTCATACTCCCAACGCAGGCCGAGATTGAGGGTCAAACGAGGAGTGATGCGCCAGTCGTCCTGCGCATATACGCCGACATAGTTGTTAAAGACTGTAGGAATGGGAACCGGAACCACCGGCGCGCTACTGTGGATTGCCACGGCAATGGGAATGTCCAGATCGTTAATGACTCCATCGCCGTTCAAGTCGGCGAAGCCAAAGTTGGTTGTGAGGATTACCGTGCCTGTGCCAAAAACGTTGATCAGGCCATGGGCCGTGTAGTGCTGGAACTCTCCTCCTAGCCGCAGAGTGTGTTTGCCGATTGTCCAGGAATAGGCGTCGCGAAACTGATATCGATTCAGGAAAGTGGCCTGGGGCAGATTGAAGTTCGCTCCGTCGGCAAGACCAGGAAATATTAGCTCATTCGTCAGGCTCAGATTCGGATCGGTAGTCGGCGCGTCCTCCGCGAAGGGCGGAATGTTATTGAAGAACTGATCAAAATGGAAAGAGAACGTGTTGACCCGAGTCGAAGACAACAGCGTTGTGAGTGCAGCCTCAACGGAGTTGAAGCGGTTGAGCGAGTTTTGCCTTTCGGCCGCGGTAAAGGCTGGCGTAGTTTGTGACGGCGTGGCTTCCGCCGTATCGGTCGCGTGATCGAATGAATATCTGACCATCAGGCTGTTTTTCGATCCCAACTGTTGGTCGAACCGCGTTGACCAGAGATACTCGCGCAGAGGCGCGGCCGCCGACGTATTGAGAATTTCATCGGTCGCAAAATCTCGCGCGCCGGTCTCTAACGCAGCGTTCTGAGTTCGATATTCGAGCGACGTGAAGAACCAGGATTTATCCTTTTTCAGCGGGCCACCAACCGACCCTCCAAGCTGTTCCCGATCAAACGGCGGTGTGGGGAGATCACGGTCGAAGGTGGCTGGAAGCGCCTGCAGATCGCGGTTGCGCTCGAAAAAGAATAAGGAGCCATGATAGTCGTTGGTGCCGCTTTTTGTGACGATATTGACGATGCTGTTGCCGGATCGGCCGAGCTCTGAGGTGAATCTTGCCGTCGCGATCTGGAACTCCTGCACCGAATCTTCAGGCAGATTCGAGAGCGTCCCTCCGACCACCTCATCGTTGTTGTCGCCCCCATCGACGGTGATGTTGCCGCCACGGCCAAAGCTGCCCGCCGAGCTCACCTCGAGAGTGTTGGTCTTGGTCGGATCGAAGGTCGGGGCAGGCCTGTTTCCGGGCACCAGGTAAGCGAGCTCCAGAAAATTCCTGCCGTTGAGAGGAATGCTTTCTATTGTGTTGGAGCCGATTTGACCCTGAATCATGGACTGGGTCAAGTCGACCGTCTGATTCAGCCCGCCGACCATGACCACATCTTTGGCGGTGGCTATCTGAAGGCTTATGTTGGCCGTCGTAATCGTTCCAACATCCAGCGTCAGGTTGTGAGCTTCACTGACGGCGAAGCCGGGGCTCTCCACGCGCAGATCATAGACCCCCGCCGGCAGCGACGAGATGGCGTACAGTCCATCGCTATTCGTCATCGATTCGCGTGAAAGACTCTTTCCGTTACTCGTGACGGTGACATGCGCGCCTACAACGATATTTCCCTGGGGATCGATGACTCTACCGTTGATTGTGCCGCTTGGCAACTGACTAAACGCCAATGTGCTCGCAGCCATCCATAGAGGTAAAACAAGAGACTTGCGCATCTTTAGCTCCGCTTATTGTGAAATCAGTGTGGTGGCTCGCGGCTGCGGAACTTGCGGGAAGACCTCTACATCCGCGGCCCGACTTCAGGTCGCAAGCCCCGCTTACACTATTTCCATAGGACTGGTTATGTCATGGACCTAAGGGTGGAGATGGCTCTCCACCCAGCAGCGGCTTTCGCTAAACCCAAAGAACTGGCCAAAATGAATCCTGGGCGCTCGCTGAGTGATTCCGCGATTTGCGCGGTTTCGTTTTGTATCGTGATGGCCGACGCGTCTTTCCGACACACACTGCTGAACAGGGCTAAGCAGATCGGCTTTCCCGCCTGGTGAACGCGTTATTTTGAGGGTTAAGCGTCGTGCCGAAGTGCGGTCACGGGATCCAGATTTCCGGCTCTGGATGCCGGCAACCAGGCGGCGAGCAGGGCAACACTGGAGAGAGCGATGACCACCATCGCCAGCGAAGCCGCGTCGAAGGAAGTTTTCGCAAACACCTGGAACCGCACAATTCGCTCAAGCGCGATGCTTCCACACAAGCCGATCACGAGTCCGAGAAGTACGACTCTTGCGACCATCAGCAAAACCAATCTCAAGATATCGCCCCGCTTTGCGCCTAACGCCATTCGCACGCCGATTTCATGCACCCTTTGGGTTACGTTGTACGAAATGACGCTATAGATTCCGATCGCCGCGAGGGTGAGACCCAGGGCTGCAAATCCGCTGAAGAGCGCCATGTTGAAACGCGGCTGCTGCCTTTCATCGCCCAGCACTTTGTCGAGAGTCACTGGGCGCCCGAGGGCCATGTCCTTGTCCAGCTCCCGAACTTTCTGGCGCACTGCGTTCAGGATGGCCATCGGCTCCCCGGCAGTCCGCACTGCCAGCTGGCGATCGGGAGGCGAGAGTATCGTGTAGGGTAGATAGACGGCGGGAAGCGTTGCGTCACCCAGCCCATCGTTTTTTGTGTCGCCAATCACGCCGACAATCATCACGTCAGAGTTGTTTCCCGGGGCCAAAAGCACGGGCGGCTTCATGGGCTTTAGCAGAGCGTCAAGCTGCATGTGCCTGCCGGTTGGATCTTCGCCGGCTGGCCAGAGTTTGGCCGCGCTCTCGTTGATGAGCGCCACGTGCATTCCGTTCTCGACCTCGGCCGGGGTGAATTCGCGTCCTCGTTTCAGGGGAATCCCAAGAGTCTGCGGATACCTGGCGCTGATGAGGGCGATGACGACCTTCTTATCGTCGGCAGGCGGCGGCTGCCCCTCGAGCGAGTATGAGGACCGCCATCCGCTATACGGCATTCCCCCGTTTCCGAGAGCCGCCGCCTGGACACCCGGCAGTGCCATGATGTTTTCCAGCAGATTGCGGTCGAAGAGATTGCGCTGATCCAGGGTCGCGTATTGCTTGGGCGAAAGCGTAATTTCCATCCGCAGCGTTCGTTCCGGCTGGAATCCAGGATCGGTGCTCAGCAACTGGGCAAAGCTGCGGATAGCAAGGCTGGCGCCAGCCAGCAAGAACACCGACAAAGATATCTCCGCCACGACCAGCCAATTGCGCATGGCCTGTCCGTGAACGCCCCCCGTGGCGCCGCTACCGCCTTCCTTCAACGTTTCGACAAGATTGGGCCGCGAAGAGCGGAATGCGGGCGCCATGCCGAAGAGGATGCCGGTCAGCATCGAGATGGCGAGCGAAAACAGAAGAACGTATCCGTTGATGGCGATCCGCGCTTCGTTGGGAACATAGTTAGGCGGAATCAAGAGAACGATGATACGGGTGGCTGCAATTGCGAAGAGGACGCCAAGCGCACCGCCTAAAACCGACAGCAGGACGCTCTCGGTCAGCAATTGACGCACCAGCCTGCCGCGGCCGGCGCCGATTGCCAGGCGCATTGCGATCTCGCGCGACCTCGAGGTCGTCCTCGCCAGCTGCAGGTTGGCAACGTTCACGCAGGCGATGAGCAATAACAGCCCGACCGCGGCGAGCAGAAAATGCAGGCTTGCGCTCATCGCGCCGCTGGCTTCGGTGATGTCCATGTAATTCAACAGCACGGTGCGTAAATGGCCTTTGGGGAAGTCTTTCGGGCTTTGGGCGGCCAGGTGTACATTCAGCTCGTTCAACTGCTGCTCGGCGACCTGTTCCGTGACTCCGGGTTGAAGCCGCATGATCACATTCACCGGCGCATCGTCAGCAAGATTCATTGGCATTGGTAGCCAGAATGCCTCGTTCGTCCACCATCCAAATCTCGGCGGCATCACGCCGATGACGGTGTGCGGAACATCGTCGATTACGATTTTTTTGCCGATCGCTGACGGATCGCCGTTAAAGACCCGCTGCCAGAAGAGATAGGTGAGCACCACCACGGGATGCGGTTCGCCTCCAGGCTCGATATCGAAGGGCTGAATCGTTCGGCCAATCAGCGGCTTGACCCCGATGAAGTTGAAGGCATTGCCGGTCAGAAAAATTCCATAGAGACTCTCCGGATTGGTGGCACCGGTCAACATAACTTGTCTTGGGCTGGTCGCCATTACGTCCGAGAAAGCGGAGAGCTTTTGGATCTCGAGCATCTCGCGCAGCGGATATGGGTGCCATAGACGCACCGGATCATTCGGCCCAACCACCGCTGGCGCCCAGATCTCGTTCGGCTTGGCATAGGGATAGGGCGCGATGAGAACTCCGTACACCACGCTGAAGAGTGCAATGCTCGCGCCAATTCCTAACATCAACGACAACAGAGCGACCGATGTGAAGCCGGGGTTCTTTCGAAAGCCACGCAACGCGTAACGCAGGTCCTGCCATAGCTGCTCGAGCCACAGCCAACCCCATACTTCGCGGGATTTGTCCTGGGCGAGAGGTACGTTGCCAAACTTCTTTATGGCGGCGCGCCGCGCTTCCTCAGGCGACATGCCGGCATCGACGTTCTCCTGGGTCTCGAGGCTGATGTGTGTTCGGATTTCGTCTTCCAGCTGATTACGGCGACTCTTCCACAAAGTCATAGGTCGGTCCTTCTGCTATTTGCTTTCCTCAGCCAGTGGAGCGAGGATGCGGGCAATCGCGCTCGAGAACGTTTGCCATTTGGAGGTCTCCGTATAGAGCTTCTTCCTGCCTTTTGCCGTGAGCCGGTAGAACCTTGCCTTGCGGTTGTTTTCAGAGGTCCCGTCCTCGGCCACGATGAGTCCGCCTTTCAGCAGTCTCTGCAACGCGGGATAAAGCGAGCCGTGCCCAACCTGCAGCACCTCTTCCGATCTGCGTTCGATGGACCGGGCTATGGCGTGACCGTGTGCGCGGCCGAACGCAAGGGTCTGGAGAATTAACAGATCAAGCGTGCCTTGCAGAAGCTCGAGTTGGCTTTCAAACTCTCTAGTCGTCATTCGACCTGAAGCTACTCGCTTCTCAGGTCGAATGTCAAGGGGAAGAGAACGATTTCGCGAGCGTGGACCGCAGAGAGAGAGTGTCAGTCGGAAAGAGTGATGTAGGTGGCGAACCGATTGAGGCTTTCGAGAATGAACGAGAGCCCCTGTAGAGCCGATCAAGATGTGACGTGCAGAAGGCAACCGATGCCGAAGATTCGGGCGATGGTCACTCGTTCCGCAGAGCCACCATCGGCTCTACTCCGGCCGCGCGCCGGGCTGGAATCACCGAAGCCAGCAACGCAGCCAGGCCGAGCAGCAGGATCGCGATGGTCAACATGATCGGGTCCCATGGCTTCACCTGGAAGAGCTGATCGGTTATCAGCTTGCCGGCTATGATCGCCGCCGGAATGCCGATTGCCAATCCAATGACCACTTGGGAGAATGCGCCGCGCAGCACCATCTCGACAACGCTTCTGCGGTCTGCGCCCAAGGCCATCCTGAGTCCTATCTCGCTGGTCCGCTGTTCCACCGAATATGCCAGCACTCCGTAGAGCCCGACTGCGGCCAGCACGAGCCCTAACACGCCGAGCAGGGTGGTCAGCGTCGCAATCATGTTTTCCTGCTGGAATTGCCCGCTTACGACTTGGCTGTATGGGTCAACCCCATAGAGCACCAGGTTTGGGTCGACGCTGGCGAGCACTTTGCGCACCTTGTCTTCCATGCCCGGCGGGTTGCCGGGGGCCCAGATCGCGATGTTGTACAGATAGTGCGACCAGATTTCACCGCTGGTGTACGCCGGATCGTCCCACTGCGTGGTTTGCGCCTCAGACAGCCAGTACATCGGCCGGATTGGGTCTTTGTAGTCATAGGCCATATACCTCATGTCTCGCGCGACTCCGACGATCTCGTAAGTCGACGAATACTTGATCTTGTCCGGCCCGAAATGCTGCCCGACCGGGTTCTGACCCTTGAAAAACCTCTTGGCAAATGCCTCGTTGACTACGGCGACTTGCCGCGTCGCCGCCGTGTCTTCTTCGGTGATGGGGCGGCCCAGCACGATCTTCGCGCCGATGGTCTCGAAGAACCCGGGCATCACTCGCGCCCAACCCGAACCCGTGTCTTCCTTGGCCCCGGGCTCGGGTCTGCCTTCTACGCGAACTCCATTGTTCCAGCTATCGCCGGTCATGGGCGCATAGAGCGCCGGGGCGACCATCCGCACGCCGGGAATCTGGCGGAGACGGTCGTCGATCTGCCGGAACATCGGCTCCAATTGTTCCGGCTTGTAGTTGCCGAGCATGGGATTGATCCACGCGATGTAGCGACCCTGGGTCTCGAAGCCGAAATCCTGGTGCTCCAGATTTCGCAGGCTCTGCGCCAACAGCGTCGCGGTCGAGATCAGCACCAGGGACATTGCCGCCTGCCCGATGACCAGCGACTTCTGGGTCCACGAGCGCCGGCCGCCCACGGAACGGTGCGCCCCGCGGAGAGCCTCCACGGGTTCGGCATGAGAAGTCACCCACGCCGGGGCGATGCCGAAGATTATTCCAGTGAACACCGAGACGCACAGCGCGAAGAGCAGCACTGGCCAGGAGGGAGTTGCATTGATCGGCACATAGTTATTCGGCCCACCGATCTCGAAGGCAAGATACAGAATCAGCCGTGTCCCGGCGTACGCCACAGCGATGCCCAGCGCTCCGCCGATCACCGCGAGGGTTACGCACTCGACCAGCGCCTTGCGCACCAGGCGCTGCCGCGAGGCCCCGAGCGCCGCGCGCACCGAGGTTTGCAAACGATCTTTCAAGCCGCGCGCGAGCATCAGGTTGGCCAGATTCCCGCAGGCCACCAGCAGCACGCATCCGGCTACGGCAAGCAGCAGCTTCAGCCCAGCCTGATACTGGTCCCGCAAAGCCGCCACTCCCGCGCCGCCGGGAATGATGTGCAGCGTCTGCTGTTGCCAGAGCTGCTTCTCGCTGGGCTCCATGTCCGGCACATGGCTGGCCAGCCAGTCATGCAGTTCCAGTCTCAGCTTGGCTTCGAGCGTCTTCGGATTTACTCCCGGTTTCACTCTCCCGATCAGGTCGAGGAAGTTCTCATTTGGCCGCTTCAGCCGCGCTGTCGCTCCGTCGATCAGCGGCTCGGTGGTGAGCGGCAGCCAGAAATCCGGCATGGCCCAACTCGCCAGCTTCGCCCCGTAGAAGCCCGGCGGCGCCACGCCAATCACGGTGAAAGGATGTCCATTGATTTGATAGCTCGCGCCGACCACCGACGGATCGGAGCCATACTTCTCCCGCCAGATGCGGTAGCTCATCACCGTCACCGGCGGCGCGCCCTCCACGTCGTCTGAATCTGTCATGAACCGGCCGATCCATGGCTGCACGCCGAGGGTCCTGAAGAAATTTCCCGAGACGTACTCCCCATTGCGGGTGTCCGCCAGCGCCTGCGACCCCTCTTTGCGTACGCCCAGCGGCGCATTGCCGGCCTGCAGCGCCGCCAGGTCGGTGAACTCCGGCGTGTGGGCGCGAAAGTTCTTGTAAGCCTCCCACGAGAAGAGGGAAAAATCTCCAGGGTCGCCCTGGGTGTACCCGCCCCAGTTGCAGCAGCGAATTTTATCTCCGATGCGCCACAGCTCCTCGGGCTTCGCCACCGGCAGCGACTTCAGCATTACCTGCTGCACCAGGGTGAAGATCGCGGTGGTCGCGCCTATTCCCAGAGCCAGCGTGATCACCGCCGTCGCGGTAAATCCTGGAGCCCTTCGCAATTGCCGTAGCGCGTCGCGCAAATCTGCCAGCATTTTTTCTCCTTGCAAACCGGTTGGTGACTCTCTGAGAGCCCAATCTGCAATACGAGAGCATGTCGTCCTCCAGTTCCCGGGCGGCAAGTCGCATCACAACAAAGGACTTATATGATTCTGGGTATATTTATGCCGTCCGTAATCGGCAATCACTGTCCGGAATCGAACAGCGCTATGATTACGAACTTCGGCAGGATAGACGGGGATTCTGGCATTCGGTTAGGTTCTTCGTGCCATGAATCGATCACGAGATGCGCGGCATGATCCTGACCGTCGCAGAGCGAGCTCGCGTGCCGATCATCGGCTTGAGGTAGGGGCTGCTATGATATTTCGCCCGGTAGGCTTCGTCGATGCGATCCTGTAGGCGCTCATGGCTCGGTCCGTCCAGCGGCTCGAAGGCGACCTCCTTTGTCATGCCTGCGGCGGTGATCCGTCCCGAATTCTGTTTCACCGCAGCCTGGTACCAGCGAGAATTTTGTCCGTTGTAGCCGCGGACGTAGAGCGCGTCGTCGACCGCAACGGACCAAATCCAGGTTGGGGTTCCGTAGGTTTTTCCATCTTCACGGAAAGGCGCGATGTGCAAGTCATCGGTCTCGGCGATCTTGCTCAGTTCTTCTTTTGACCATGTGGTCATTCTGGATTCTCCCTTCAGCGGCGCGCCTGGGCCCACCGCGTTTCGTCAGCGCATGACGTAGCCGCCATCGACGGAGATTGACTGGCCGGTAATGTAGCTGGCGGCTGAACTACAGAGCCAAAGCACAGCATCGGCGATCTCCTCGGGCCGCCCCATCCGTCCCATCGGGACATAGGTCTTCAACATCGCGTTCAACTCGTCTCCCTGGCCTTCAGCAATCATCTTGTCGAACATGGGCGTGTGGATCATCCCTGGGCATACGGCGTTGATGCGAATGCCACGAGTCGCATATTCAAGAGCGGCGCTCTTGGTGAATCCAATGACTCCATGCTTTGCAGCGTGATAAGTCCCGCGCTGGTTGCCGCCCACGAGACCTCCAAGCGAAGAGCAGTTGACGATGGCTCCGCTGCTTTGCTCGCGCATCTTCTGCAGTTCGAACTTCATGCAGCTCCAGACCCCGCGCAGGTTCACTCCCATGACCCGGTCGTAATCGTCGCGTGGAGAATCGGCAGTCTCTGCGAGAACATTCTGGATGCCGGCATTGTTATAGGCAGCATCAAGCCTTCCGAAGATGGCGACGGTCTGGTTCACCATTGCCTCTACCTGCGCGTCATCGGAAACGTCACAGCGGATTGCCAGTGTCTTGTGACCTTTGGCGGCTAGTCCTATAGCCGCAGCCTGTACTTGCCGCTCATCCCAGTCCGCCAACACGACAGAAGCACCTGCCTCGGCAAACGCCTTCGCTGCTGCAAGTCCCAGTCCCGAAGCAGCGCCGGTAACGAGTGCGACTTTGTCTTCGAAAGATATGTTCATCGCTCCGATCTCATCCCTTCCGGTATTGCTCGCCGCTAACCTTTTCCAACCAATCGACATACTTCCCATTCAGCCGCTCCTGGATGGCGGTGTGGGTCATCCCTGTTGTGGGAGTTGCGCCGTGCCAGTGTTTCTGATGCGGTGGAAACCAGACCACATCTCCTGGATGCACTTCTTCGATCGGACCGCCGTCACATTGAACCCATCCCGTTCCTGCAGTGATGATGAGGGTCTGGCCTAACGGATGAGTATGCCACGCGGTGCGCGCGCCCGGCTCGAACGTAACGCTCGCACTCGAAACCATTGCCGGATCGGGCGCCTGAAACAACGAATCGATGCGGGCCGTTCCGGTGAAATAATCCGCCGGCCCCTTCGCGGAAGGCTGCGAGCCAACTCGTTTGATTTCCATATCCGTAATCCTCTGCTTGCTTCCTTGTTTTTGTGCAGTGTCGGCCCGGCCGAAAGCCATTTTGCTCCTTCCGATAACTGGGACACCTGAAGCAGCCCCAGCAATCCCGACAACCAGAAACTTGCGCCGGGTGATGTGGATTCTGCTCGAATCTCCCATGTGTATCTCTCTTTGCGGCCAGGCTCGCAGAGCTCAGTAGTGCTGCCAAGTGACGGACCAGTGTTCATCTGCGCGAGCCGAGCGAATGATCAGGTGGTCGTCCGCCGTTAATTGGTAGATGCGAGGAAGGTTCTTGCCGACGAGGAGGTCGCGCGTGACCGATCCCTGGACGTGATGGGTCAAGGTATGTGTCGCTTCATCCAGGTCATAGCTACCGAAGGAAGCCTCGTAGCCATCCTGCGCGTACTCATTGGATTGAGCATTTGCTGACTTCGGGTACATGAGCTGCACGGACATGTGGCCGTCGCGTGTGTAGATCAACATGCCTGTCGGTTGAGGGAGGGGCATTGGCTTGCCATCTGGTCCCGGTGCATCGATGTGGGCCAGATGCCATGCGCCGATGAGCTTCTCTTTGTCTCTGGCATGCTCTTTCGCACTTTGAGCCTGAGCGAGACCGACGATGGCAACAACCATCCCTAATGCGCAATATCGCAGAGCTATCATCTTCGATTACTCCCGCTGATTGTCGCTTACAGGCCCACCAGCTGTTCATGGACTTCGGGTGGAGCGGCATCTCAATCTGAAGAGCCCAGGCCTAAAGGCCATTTCATAAACTCCCATTTCGTGGGGCTAAAGCCCCACGCTTCCACCGGGCAAAGCGGCGACCGCAGCCCCGATTATGTCAGGAAGTTTCGAGACAGGACACTAGAGGCCGGTCATTTTCTCGATGTGTTCGGGGTAGCGTTCTCCCACTACCTGGATATTGGCGGCGGCATCGTCGATTTCGCGCAGGTCGTCGGCGGAGAGCGCGAGGGAGACGGCGCCGAGATTCTCGTCGAGGCGGTGTAGCTTGGTGGTGCCGGGGATGGGGACGATCCAGGGCTTCAGGGCGAGCAGCCAGGCAAGAGCGATCTGCGCTGGGGTCGCACCCTTCTCCGCGGCGATCTTTCCCAGCAGATCGACGAGCGCCTGGTTTGCCTTCATGGCATCCGGACTGAAGCGCGGGATCGAGCTGCGGATGTCGGTGCTGTCGAACTTGGTGTTCTCGTCGATCTTGCCGGTGAGGAAGCCCTTGCCGAGCGGGCTGTAGGGTACAAGGCCGATTCCGAGCTCTTCGAGCATGGGAATGATCTCCGCTTCAGGGCGCCGCCACCACAGTGAATACTCGTTTTGCAACGCCGTCACGGGCTGCACGGCGTGAGCGCGGCGGACCGTCTGGGCGCCGGCTTCAGACATTCCAAAGTGCTTCACCTTGCCTGCGGCGATCAGTTCTTTGACGGCTCCGGCGGTGTCTTCGATGGGTACGTTGGGATCGACGCGATGCTGGTAGTAGAGGTCGATGACATCCGTCATTAGGCGCTTGAGCGAGCCTTCTACGGCCTGCTTGATTTTTTCGGGAGAGCTGTTGGTTCCCTTTGGGCCACGGGTTCCGTCGGGATTGATGTCGAAGCCAAACTTGGTAGCGATGACTACTTGTTCGCGGAAGGGCGCGAGGGCCTCGCCGACGAGCTCTTCATTGGTGAAGGGGCCGTAGACCTCCGCGGTGTCGAAGAAGGTGACGCCGCGTTCGACGGCGGCACGGATAAGAGCGATTACCTCGTGCTTCTCAGGGAATGGCTTGTAGGAAAAGCTTAATCCCATGCAACCGAGGCCGAGGGCGGATACTTCGAGATTGCTTTTTCCCAATTTGCGTTTTTGCATTTAGATCTCCTGCGATTCCTCTGGAACTGTTCTGGAACGACCCGGCCCCGGCGCGAAGCGAGGGGCGGTATCTTTCAATGGCTACTCAGACTTGAGCGAAGCCATATCGATGGAGAAGCGGTATTTCACATCCGACTTGAGCAGACGCTCGTATGCCTCGTTGACCTTCTGGATGGGGATGACTTCGACGTCGGAGGTGATGTTGTTCTTCCCGCAGAAGTCGAGCATCTCCTGAGTTTCGGCGATGCCGCCGATTGGAGAACCGGAGAGGCTTCGACGCCCGAAGATGAGGTTAAAAACGGAGACGGGCAAGGGCTTATCCGGCGCGCCGACCATGACGAGGTGGCCGTCGCGACCCAGGAGTTGAAGGTAGGAGTTAATGTCATGATCGGCGGAGACGGCGTCGAGGATGAAGTCGAAACTGCCTGCGTGCTTCTGCATTTCGTTGGCGTTGCGGGAGATGACGACTTCGTCAGCGCCGAGACGAAGGGCGTCGTCTTTCTTCCCTGGCGAAGTAGTGAAGACCACCGTCTGCGCTCCGAGCGCGTGCGCGAACTTGACGCCCATGTGGCCCAATCCGCCGAGGCCGACGACGCCGACTTTTTGCCCCTTGGTCACTCCCCAGTGACGCATTGGAGAGTAGGTGGTGATCCCAGCGCATAGCAAGGGCGCGGCTCCGGCAAGATCGAGGTTAGATGGGACGTGAAGCACGAAGCGTTCAGTGACGACAATGCTGTCGGAGTAGCCGCCGTAGGTCACGCCGCCGGTGTGCTTGTCGGGGAAGTTGTAGGTGAGGGTGAAGTTCGGACAGAACTGCTCGAAGCCGGCCTTGCACTCCGGGCATGTGCCGTCGGAGTCGACCATACAGCCGACCGCAGCGAGGTCGCCGGGTTTGAACCTGGTGACGGCGGAGCCTACCTTTGTCACTCGGCCGACGATTTCGTGACCGGGAACACAGGGGTAGACGGTGGGCATGACATCTTTCCACTCATTGCGGGCCTGATGCAGGTCGGAGTGGCAGATGCCGCAGAAGAGTATCTCGATCTGGACGTCGTGTTCGGTGGGATCGCGCCGCGCGATCGTGGCGGAAGCAAACGGCGATGTAGCACTGGTAACGGAATAAGCTTTTGCGTTGTACATTGTTTACTTAATCTCCCGGCTGAAGGTATATGCGAGCTGTGTCAAAGTTTGCAAGCAAAGTAAATATCTCAATCCAGAGAATGCGCGGATGAATCTTGCGCAGCACCCCGTCCAATTTGAATGCTACGGAGCGAAGCCCTGGCAGCGCTTTCCCAATCCTGCCAATTCTTTGCCTAATCCTGCCTGCAGATTGAATTTTGTGCACAAAGCCGGTCCTCCAGCGTTAGGCTGAAGAGCAGGGAGAATACTGTGGCGAGACAAACCGCGAAGTTAAAGGAATCGAATGCGGGCGTAGTCCAGATGCGAAAGGAGCTAGCCTCGAAGGTTGCGGCTCTTGCGCCATCGGAGGGAGAAACTCCAACTCCTGTCCCCGGCCTGTCGCTCTATCGTCGATCGGCGCCCACGCCATGTGTTCTCGCGACTTACGAGCCCAGCCTGTCTGTTTTCGTTCAGGGGCGAAAGCGCGTCAACCTCGGAGGCGCGGTCTACTTCTGTGACGGATCGTCGTTTCTACTGTCCTCGATCGATGTCCCCGCCGAAAGCCAAATCATCGAAGCCTCGGAGCAAGTGCCTTTGCTCTCGATCTTCCTCAAGCTGGATATGCAGATTGTTCGAGAGGTCGTCAGCCGGGAAGAATTACCGGAAGTCGAAACATCCGTTCGACCTCGTGGGCTGGCAGTCGGCGAGACGACGGCAGGTCTGCTCGACGCGTCTTCACGGCTCATCGAGCTCCTCAAGACTCCCGAAGACATCCCATTTCTCAGCCCCTTGATTCAGCGTGAAATCGTCTACCGTATACTCCGCACACCTCAGGGAGAACGCCTCCGCGCCATCGCAACCGCGGGCGATCTGAGCAACAGAACCGCACGAGCGATCGCCTGGCTCAGGGCCAACTACGCCAAGCCGCTGCACATGGACCACCTCGCAACGGTCGCGCGGATGGGAGTGTCAACGCTGCACCATCAGTTCCGCGCATTGACCGCAATGAGTCCGCTGCAATACCAGAAGCAGCTCAGGCTGCAAATGGCGCGACAGCGCATGCTCATGGACGGGATGGATGCTACGGGTGCTGCCTACGAAGTAGGCTACGAAAGCGTCAGCCAGTTCAACAGAGAGTATGGCCGTTTCTTCGGCCAGCCACCGATGCGCGATATCAGAGCTCTGAGGGACGGCAAAGTCACGGCGATCGACGCCGCTTAGCGCTGAATCGCCGATTGCGGATGGGTCGCTCTTTCTCAACCTTTGTGACAGCGAGTGAGGCGACGCTACCAGATGTGCCACCATCCCCTGGGGAAGACCTGGGCGAGGCCGGCGTGGTAGATGCTGGCGGCGACGATGATGGCGAGGAGGATGAGGAGTCCGGTGATCTGGCGTTTGCGGAGGTGTTCGCTGATGGTGGTTTGTTTTGCCACTTGCCTCCGGGGCTAAAGCCTCTTGTCTCGAATGCGCTCAGGGCACGGCTGAATCCGTGCCCCTTCGAAAAGCAGATACTTCTCAACTAGTCTATGGTGCCCGCTCTATTCGTCGCCGGGCTTGATGTTGTAGAGGAAGTAGAAGCGGAGTTCGAGGTAGGGGCCTTTGAACTCTTTGGGGAGCTGGGGGAAGGGCGAGGCTCCGAGGATGCCTCCCCAAGCAGCGCGGTCGAGGGAGACGTCTCCGGACGGCCCTTCGAGCTTCATCTCTTTGACGCTGCCGTCTTTCATGATCTTGAAGCGGATGAGGACGCGGCCCTGCTTGTTGAGCGGTGGGCGGGCGACCTCTGGGATGATGGGCCACCAGGCGCGCTCGGTATCGTAGACGATGCGTTGTAGGTATGGGTTGAAGTTGACACCCATGGTGTCGGAGAGGATCTCGGCTCCGCCGGCTGAGCCGGGGCCGTTCTTGGCGCCTCCGCCGAGCTCACCGCCGAAGGTAGGCGGGGCCTGGGCGGCGGCGCGCGCGGCCTGGCGGATGGCGTCTCCCGGGGTGGTGTTGCCGGTGTTGAAGTTGGGCACGGTCGGCGCGGGCCTGGGCTTGGGCGCTTCGAGGTCGCTGAGTTGATTATTTTGCAGCGGCTGGGTGGGCGGCGGCGGTTGCGGCTGCTGCTGGGCCACTTGCGGCGCGGGAGGCTGTTCGGGTTGGGGAGCCGGCGGCTGGGGCCGCGGCGGCTCGGCCTTGCGCAGGGCCTCGAGGGTCTTCTGGTCAATGGTGGGCTTGCGGGTCTCGACCTTCTGGAGGGACTTCGACTTCAGCTTCTTGAGCGCGTCGGTGAGATCGACCGAGGTGATCTGCTTTTCGCGGTCGCGGAGAATGTCGGAGGGGTTGACCACGCGGACATGCTGGAAGTAGCGCGGGCCGTAGGCCAGGTACCAGAAGAACATCATGTGGAGGATGATGGAGATCCAGATGAATTCGCGAATGCGGCCGCGGGACTTAGCTCCCTCCAGGTCGTCGATGACGTGGAAAAGCTCCTCGGGCGCGAGGTCTTCGTAGCGCGCGCGCTTTCTGAGAAAGGGCGGCTCGGGCGGCGGGCTGGAGGAACTGGGCGGGCTGGGCGGAATTTCGGTAATCGGCATCGGCAATGCGAATCAGAGTTCTTTTCTTAGTGCTCAGTCCACAGCTGGCTGCTGTCGTTGCCGGAGTGATTCTCTGGTCTATCTATTCTCTCATTTTCCTGGAATTTCATGGCATGGTGGTTCCAAAAAGAGCAACTTACAATGAGAGACGAACGAGAAAGCGATTTGAGTTGCCGCGTAGTTACTTTGCGATGACGATTCGCTCTTCGATGGGAGCCAATTGAAGCAACTAACTGCGCTTTTTTTGAAATACCAGCTCATTCTTCTGACTGCCTTGAAGCCGCTAAGTTACTGGGGCCTGGGCGGGATCGCGCTGATCGATTCCTCGATCATTCCGGTGCCGATGGACCTGATTGTGGCTGGCTATGCGTGGAGCGACCGGCGGCGAGTGGTGCTCTATGTGCTGATGGCCGCGATCGGTTCGATGATCGGGGGATTGCTGCCATTTTTCCTGGGGCGGGCCGGCGGCGAACTCTTTCTGCTGAAGCGGATCGACCGGGTGCGCTATGAGCATTTGCGGGACCGCTTCGAGCGGCAGGAGTTCCTGGCGATGGTGATTCCATCGATGATGCCGCCGCCGACTCCGTGGAAGCTGTTTGTGTTTGGGGCCGGAGTCTTTGAGATGAAGACGCGGGACTTCATGCTGGCGGTTTTTGTGGGGCGGGTGATTCGGTTTTCGGTGCTGTCGTTTCTGACGATTCGTTACGGGCCGGAGATGGTGCATGTGCTCTCGGATGTGGCGCGGCGGCATCTGGCGGTGCTGATGATGGGGCTGGGCGTGGTGATTGTGGTGCTGATCGTGGTTGGGGTGCGGAAGATACGGAAGAAGCCGGTGGTTGAGGCGTGAAGCCTGGTCGCTGTCCCACTCAGCCGAAGAAGGCTTGCATGGGGCATGTCGAAGGGCCGCAGGAATGCTGGCTGTCCGGGCTATAATCGTGACCACCCATGACCCTCACTCCTGGTATGAAGCTCGGGCCGTATGAACTTCTGTCCCACATCGGCTCGGGTGGGATGGGGGTGGTCTTTAAGGCCCAGGACACTCGTCTCGAGCGAGTCGTGGCGCTCAAGTTCCTGCCCGCCGAGGTGGCAAAAGACCCTCAGGCATTAAGCCGTTTCCGGCGTGAGGCCAAATCGGCATCGGCTCTGAATCACCCGAATATCTGCACGATTTATGAAATCGGCGAGCAGGACGGCCACGCCTTCATCGCCATGGAATTTCTTGACGGGACGACGCTGCGGGCGCGGATCGCGGGAAAGACGCTGGATCTTGGAGCTGCGCTGTCGGTGGCCATCGAGATGGCAGACGCACTCGACGCCGCCCACACCGCCGGCATTGTGCATCGCGATATCAAGCCGGCGAACATTTTTATCACCCGGCGCGAGCACGCCAAAATCCTGGACTTTGGGATAGCCAAGGTCGTTTCCAAGAGCCGCCGCAGCGCGGACTCCGTGGCAAGCCCGACCGAAGCGACGATCGGGGAGGAAGCCCTGACAAGTCCAGGCGGGGCGATCGGCACGGTTGCTTATATGTCGCCCGAGCAAGTCATGGCCAAGGAAGTGGATTCGCGCACCGATCTGTTCTCGTTTGGGATTGTGCTTTACGAGATGGTGACCGGGAAGCTGCCATTTCGCGGGGAAAGCACGGGGCTGATCTTCGATTCGATCCTGAACCGGGCGCCGATCCCGCCGGTGCGACTGAACCCCGACCTGCCACCCAGTCTCGAGTCGATCATTAACAAGGCGCTGGAGAAGGACTGCGAACTGCGTTATCAGCATGCTTCGGAGATGCGGTCGGATCTCAAGCGGCTGAAGCGCGACACAGAGTCCGGCCGCTCGGGCGCGGTTGCGGCGATGTCGTATTCAGGACCGTCAGGAGCGTATTCAGCGCCCTCTGCGGTTGCGGCGCCCACTGGACCCGTAGCGGCGAGAGCTTCGCGGAAGGCAATCGCGATTGCATTGCCGCTGATCTTGTTCATGGTGCTTGGTCTCGCGTATCTCCTGCGACCGACGGTCCCTCCTCCGCGGGCCACTGGAACCACGCGGCTGACGCAGGACGGCCTTCCGAAGCTTTTCATGGTGGGAGAGCCCCCTCCACCGCTTCTCTCAGACGGATCAAGAATCTATTTTTCCGAGTCGAACGGACAACATCAACCTAAACCTGCTGCAGGTGTCAACCGAAGGTGGCGAATCGGTTCCGGTGGTAACGCCTTTCAAGATTCTCGGCACCAGCGATATTTCGCCTAAGCGGCCGGACCTGCTGGTCACCGCCGCACCGGCGTCACGGGATGGCGCGGCACTCTGGGAGCTGCCGGTTCCGGGCGGCCAACCGCACCGGATCGGGGATTTTCTTGCGCACGATGCAACGTGGTACCCGGACGGCGCGAGCATTGCTTACAGCCTGGGCCCAGACGTTTTCGTCGTTAAGGGGGATGGAAGCCAACCGCGCAAGCTTTTCATAACGACGGGGTCGCCGTTCTGGCTTCGTTATTCGCCCGACGGGCGGCGGCTCCGGTTTAGCGTATTCGATGACAAGAGCCGCACAACTTCCCTGTGGGAGGTGCGGGCGGACGGCAGCCATCTGCGCGAGCTGCTACCGGGGTGGGGCACACCGACTAACGAGTGCTGCGGAAACTGGACCAGTGATGGGCGGTATTACGTCTTCCAGTCCACTCACGAGGGCGTGTCGAATTTGTGGGCGATGGCCGAAGGCGCGGAGCTGTGGCGAAAGGTCAGCTCGGACCCGGTGCAACTGACGGTGGGACAGATGAGCTCCCAGTCTCCACTTCCGAATAAGGAAGGGACGAAGGTCTTCTTCATCGGTTCCAGCCGGCGCGGAGAATTAGTCAGATACGACCAAAAGACCAGACAGTTTGCTCCTTATCTTTCGGGATTGTCTGCCGAAGGCGTGGACTTTACGAGGGACAGAGAGAGGATCGCGTACGTTTCGTATCCCGACGGTGTGTTGTGGCAAAGCAAGGCGGACGGCAGCGATCGTCATGAACTGAGTTTTCTGCCGACGGAAGTAGCTCTGCCTCGCTGGTCTCCGGATGGCAAACAGATTGCCTTTGCGAGCCGTGAGCCGGGCAAGAGGTGGAGGATCTTCGTGGTGGCAGCTCAAGGGGGAAGTCCGGAGCAGCTCACTACCGGCGATTCCGACGATATCGACCCTTCGTGGTCGCCCGACGGAAACTCGCTTGCGTTTGGAGGGTATGGGTTTCAGGCTGTGACATCGAAGGAAAATGCGATCCATATTCTCGATCTGAAGACCCGGAAAGTCACTGCGGTGCCCGGCTCGGTTGGGCTATTTTCCCCCCATTGGTCGCCGGACGGGCGCTATCTGCAGGCCGATGTCGGCGGCACCGGGAGCCTGATGCTTTACGATTTCACCTCGCAAAAATGGGAGGAATTGTTCAAGCCGGAGGCTGATTATCCTAACTGGTCGCGGGACGGGAAATGCATCTACTTCAACCGGGCGCAGGACCCAAAGCTGCCCGTCTACCGGATGTGCCTGAATGACCGAAAGCTGGAGCATATTGTCGATCTGGCCGAAACCGGCAAGCTGGCGCTGGGGCGCTTTGGCTGGTGGAGCGGTCTGGGGCCGGACGACTCGATTCTCGGTGTGCGCGACATCAGCGTGGAAGAGATTTATGCGCTGGACACGGACTTTCCGTAGAGCCAACGATCTGAGGGAGTCTGCCGAGGCTAAAGCGTCTGCGTCTGCTTGTTGGTTTCGTGCTGCTTGACTAGTTGCGGAATGCCAAAGGCAAGGCCGGCGACGATTGCGGTTGAAACCAGGTCATAGCCGTAGAAGGGAAGTCCCGCCACGTAGCAGGTCATGAGTCCGGCGACGGTGTGGGGGTACATGTTCACCTGGCCGACCCAGACGGCGTAGTTGCTGGCGATGAAGAACGAGGTTGAGGTCAGCAAAATGCCGGATGTGACGCGGGCAACTGTGGTGCTCTTACGGAGCAGAATTGCGCCGAGGACGATGACGGCGGCGTACCAGGCCCAGGTCAATAGATATCCCTGAACGACAAAGGGGAAGCTGTAGACGTGGGTAGTCAGGTAATAGTCGGAGGCGGCGAGGGCGGCGACGGGGAAGATCGCCTGCCAGAGCGGACGACGCGCTCCGAAGTAGAGCAGGGAACCGCCAACTGCGGTGAAGGGCAGACCCGGATGGGGGATGGCGTGCCCGAGGACCCCGAACAGGGTCAATAAATAAGCAAACATTTCTACCTCAAATCCTAGTGATGGGACTCTTTGATTCTGCGGTTTTCTGCGCTGGAGGGTCAATGAAATTCGTTCATTTGGTGAAAATTGATTTTGATTGGACTTCCTGATTCGCCAGCGTTCATTTTTGTTCGCGGCCGCTGAGGACCATGGCTTCGACCTCGTTGCCGGGGCCGATGTAGACCGCTCCAGAGAGCGGCGGCGCCTTGGCGATGCCGCCCGGCAATCCCGCAGGGGGGAAGAAGCGGAGGTCGCGGAATTCGACCGTGTGCCAGCTGGGGAGCGGGGTGGGCAGATCGGGGATCGCCTCGGAACCGGTCGCGGGTTCGGCGCCGATGTCGGTGACTAGCGGCCAGCCGGACCAATCCAAATAAATGCGGCCGAGGTAGGAGCGTTTGGCGGCGAGGACGGCGGTGGTGACGGGACGCTTGTAGAAGACTTCGCCAGTGTCGGTGTCCACGTTGTCTGTGCGGGTGTCGATGGTGGAGGTTTGGTAGTAGTCGACGGTTTCGGCGAGTCCCTGCCAGCGGAACGGGTTGAGGGGGTAAGGGTCAGCGGCGGAGCGCATGACCGGTTCGGTGAGGCCAGTGGCTCGCAAGAGGTTGAGGGCGCGCAGGTGCTCGGCGTTTCTCACTCCGTAGAGGATGACGATGGAGACGAGAGCGGCGATGGCCCAGCCTCGTCCGCGAAAGGGCGTGCGGCGGGCGCCGATCTCACTGTCGGCGAGGCCGAAGATGGCAGGCATGACCAGCGCTGCGATGAGCGCGGCCCACATGAGGGGTTCGTAGATGGAGACGATGCTCCATGCATACCAACGGGGATTGAAGGGGAAGAAGGGGCGGAGTCCGTAGCTGTTGGTGAAATCGAGGAGGAGATGGCTGAGGACAGCGATGAGGGAGAAGAGCCAGATGAGGAACCAGCTTGGCTGGAGGGTTGTGTGTGATCGATTGTGGGGTTGAGATTGGTTCTTCCCACCCTTCGCAGAGAACGCGAAGGATGGGGCATCCTCCGTGGTGGAAGGAGCACCACCCGGATTGTTTCGGTTGCGGAGGCGGTGCCAGAGATAGACGGTTCCGGTGACGGCGAGGGCGACGAAGGGTGCTCCGAGAAAGGTGTGGGTAATGCCGCGGTGATGTTCGAGGGCGGCGACCGGGCCGCGGATTCCCCAGAGGACGTCGAGGTCGGGCGCTTCTGCGGCTAGCGTCATCGCGAGAGTCGCGTAGGCAGTGCGGCGGTTGAAGCCGGCGCGGGAAAGGCAGGCTCCGGTGAGGAAGTGGGTGAGTGGTTCCATTGGCTATCAGTGTAGCTGGGTGACTTTCGATTCCTTTCTATAATCCACAACATGAGTTCGAAGGGTGTTGCAGAGGACGTTGCGGCGAGGCTGGAGGATCTGCGGGAGCGGATTCGTCACCATGAGTATTGCTATTACGTGATGGATGCTCCGGAGATTTCGGATGCGGCCTTTGATGCGCTGATGCGGGAGTTGAAGGCGCTGGAGGCGGAGCATCCGGAGCTGGTGACGGCGGACTCTCCGACGCAGCGGGTGGGCGGCAAGCCCGAGGGCAGCTTCGCCAAAGTGGCGCATTCGCGGCCGATGCTCTCGATCGACAACGTGAACAGCGAAGAGGAGCTGCGCGAATGGGTGCGGTGGGTGGAGGAGTTGGCGGCGAAGATCCCCAATGCTCCGGCGCTGAGTTATGTCTGCGAGTACAAGCTGGATGGGATGTCGATGGCTTTGGTCTATGGAGCGACAGATGGGGGCGAGTCAGCGAGTCGGCGAGTCAGCGAGTCAGCAGAGGAGCTAAACGGCGGTCAGCTAAAAGGCGGACAGCGGGTTGATGACGGTGCGGCCTATCTGCTTCGGGCTTTGACTCGGGGGGATGGGACTACGGGCGAGGATGTGACCTCGAATGTGCGGACGATCCGGTCGGTGCCTTTGTCGATCTCGGCTGCGAAGCTGAAGGCGGCGAAGTTGCCGGCGGAGTTTGAGGTTCGCGGTGAGGTGGTGATGCCGCTCGCGGCTTTCGTGAAGTGGAATGAGGAGCGCGAGGCGGCGGGGCTGGCTCCGGCGGCGAACCCCCGGAATGGGGCGGCGGGGACGATCCGGACGAAGGAGCCGAGCGCGGTGGCGGCGCGGCGGCTGGATTTTTATGGGTATTTTGCGCTGACGGTGACTGGCGAGAATTTATTTCCGGAACAAAGCGAGGCTTTGGATGCGCTGACGGCGGCGGGATTCCGGGTGAATCCGCATCGCGAGGCGGTGAAGGATGTCGAGGGGCTGTTGCGGTTCATTGCGAAAGCTGAAGCACAGCGGGCCGACCTTGGCTATGAGATCGACGGCGTAGTGATCAAGGTCGATTCGGTAGCGCTGCAACAGCGGCTGGGATATACGGGGCGGGCTCCGCGATGGGCGGTGGCTTACAAGTTCACCGCGCGGTCGGGGATTACTCGGGTTGAGGACATTCGGGTGCAGGTGGGACGGACTGGGAAGCTGACTCCGGTGGCGGTTTTGATTCCGGTGTCAATTGGCGGGACGACGGTGAGCCGGGCGACGCTGCATAACGCCGACGAGATTGCTCGCTTGGGGTTGCGCATTGGCGATGAGGTGCTCGTCGAGCGCGGCGGGGATGTGATTCCCAAGGTTGTAGAGGTTATTCCGGCGGCGAAGGATGATGGGGTCGAGCGAAAGGAGTTTGCGTTTCCGGAAAACTGCCCGGTTTGTGGGAGTGCGGTGAAACGGACGGAGGGTGAGGCTGATTACCGGTGCGTGAACATTGATTGTCCGGCGCGGCTGCTGGAAAGCCTGCTGCATTTTTCGGGGCGGAAAGTGATGAATATCGATGGGCTAGGTGAGGCGCTTGCGGCGCAGTTGTTGGACCAGCCGGTGATCAAAGGCATGTCGGGCGGCGATGCCGCCGGCGGCCGTCCGGTTTCAAGCATCGCGGATTTATATCTGCTTGACGAGGCGGCCCTGATGTCGCTCGAGAGGATCGGCAAAAAGACAGCGGATTCGCTGCTGGCGGAGATTGCCGCCTCGAACAAGGCTTCGTTGAGCCGGGTGCTGTTTGGGTTGGGAATACGGTTTGTCGGGGAGCGGACGGCGCAGTTGCTGGCGGAGGAGTTTGGTTCGATGGATGCTTTGATGGCTGCCTCCACCGAAGAGCTGGAGCGGGTGAATGAGGTTGGGCCGCGTGTGGCTGCGGCGGTGTGGGAGTTCTTTGACGAGGCGCGGAATGTGGAATTGATCGAGAGACTGCGCGCGGCGGGGCTTACGTTCACGGCGGAGAAGAGGAAGAAGAGTTCGCAACTGGAAGGTTTAACTTTTGTGTTGACCGGGACGTTGGAGGATATGACGCGCGAAGACGCCAAGGCCAAGATCGAGGCTGCCGGCGGCAAGGTCACGGGGTCGGTGAGCAAAAAGACGGATTACGTGGTTGCTGGAGCGGAGGCGGGTTCGAAACTGGAAAAGGCGCAATCGCTAGGGGTGACGGTGCTGGATGAGGCTGGCCTGAGGGGGATCCTGGGACAAAGCTTAGAGTGAGTTCCGCATCCTTAAGGCATGAAATGACTGAGACAAAGGATGAAATGACTGAGCGAGAGCTGTGGGGCTCCAGCCGTTTTGTCTACTCATGTTAAATTGGAAAAAGTGTATGTATTGAATTTTGCTTTTAGCCGCGGACGCCAAGGGCTCCCTGCTGCATGGAGTTCATTTTGCAATGAGCTTTCGCTTTGGGTGAGCATGCGGATCGACGAGGTCTCTGGATGTCGAATGATTGCGGTCTAATGGAGGCCCGTCTGCGATGAGCGCGACTGCGGGGGAGTTTGCCGCGCCCAGTGACAAGCGCGCCCTGATTGCCGTCGATCTGGGCGCGGAGAGCTGTCGCGTCTCGCTGCTGAGCTGGCAAAGAGATGTTCCCAGGATCGAGCTGGTTCATCGTTTTCCAAATAATGCGATAGAGCGCCCAGACGGCCTTCGATGGGACATTGAACGGATAAGACTCGGTGTCGAAGAGGGCATTCGGAAATGCGCGCATATCGTCGCAGAGAGCAGCACAGCGGGCATACGCTCGATCGCTGTCGATGGCTGGGCGATAGACTACGTTCGGCTCGACCGTCATGGCAATCCTCTGGCCGACCCATATTGCTATCGCGATAGCCGGACCACCGAGGCCGCACGGGCCCTGCACGAGGTGATATCGCCGCAACGGCTCCGCGAACTCACGGGCGTTCAATTACAAAAGATCAATACCTTGTACCAGCAGTATGCCGACGTGTTGGGCGGTGAAGAGCCCGGGGTGATGTGGCTCAATCTTCCTGAATATCTGTTAAGCCGCTGGGGAGGAAAGGCGGTAGCGGAACGAACCAACGCGACCCACTCGCAGATGGTGGATATTCGATCCGGCCAATGGTCGGAAGAGATACTGCGTGCTGCGCGGCTCCCCCTGGAACGAATGCCAATGCTGGTTGACCCCGGCACCGACCTCGGCAAGCTTAGTGGGCCGCTCTCTCGATTGCCCGCGCTGCGCGACACTCGTTTGCTTGCTCCGTGCTGCCATGACACTGCATCAGCCATCGCCGGGATTCCCGCTGAGGGAAATGACTGGGCGTACATCAGCTCGGGTACATGGTCCTTGATAGGCACGCTACTTGATAAGCCCTGCAACGTCGATGAGAGCGAAGTGGAAGGCTTTACGAATCTCGCCGCCGCGGGAGGGCGCGTTTGTTTTCACAAGAACCTGAACGGTATGTGGCTGATCCGGCAATGCATTGAGACCTGGGCGGTCGAATGCCACACTTGGGGCCACATCTGGCAGATTACCGATCTCGTCGCCGCCGCGCTCAAGGTCCCCGAGTTCGCGCGGGAAGAACTGATCGTTGTGGACGATCCGGAGCTGCTTCTGCCGGGGCGCATGCCTCAGCGCATTAACGAGCAGAGGGCGCGTCGCGGGCTTGGTCCGCTCTCGACCGCTCCCGACCACGCGCCGCAGATCGCCAGGCTCATCTTTCAAAGCCTCGCATCCCGCTATGCGGAGGTGCTGGCTAAGATCGCCTCTCTCAGTGGCAAACCTCTAAGCCGCATCTTCATTGTCGGAGGCGGCAGTCAAAACGAGTTGTTGAATGAGCTCACCGCTCAAGCGACCGGCATGAAGGTTTACCGCGGATCGACTGAAAGCTCCACCATCGGCAACTTTGCAACTCAACTTGCTGCATTGGATGGCGACCCGAGCGCCCATAGCATCGCGCTCTGGGCGCAGCGCCTCAGTACTTAACGCAAAAGCAGAGTTGCTGTAAGGTATCGGAAATTCGTTATGCAGGCTTATTCCTGGGGGAAAAAGCCTCCCCAATATGTGGTTCCACACTACCCACTTACTCTGCTTTTGCTCCAGACCCTAAACGAAGCCCAGGTTGGTGGTAGTGAAGTTGGAGAGGGTGGGGAAGATCGTATTCAGGCTGGCGGCCGGTACGCCGAACCAGGAGGCAAGAGTGGCGGCGTATTGCGACGAAGCAATGGTTGGCAACCAGCGTCCGTTGAGCCCGGAATCGTTCGGGCCCCCCAGGGTCAGCGTCGGGTACGCGCCGTAGATCTGACCACCCTTGACCGCACCGCCCATCACCATGTGATGCCCTCCCCACGCGTGGTCGCTGCCGGTGTTCGAATTAGGCTGCAGAGCCCGGCTGAAGTCCGACATGGTGAAGGCGGTGATCTGGTCGGCCAGACCAAGTTCCTGGGTGGACTGGTAGAAGGCCGCCATCGCCCCGCTCACTTGCGACAGAAGGCTGCTTTGCAGGGCCAGTTGGCCGGAATGGGTATCGAAATTTCCCAATCCAGCGAAGTAAATCTGTCGAGTTACGCCTAGCGCAGCGCGGACCTGGATGATCTGCGCGATCTGCTGCAGTTGCGCAGCCAGGCTGTTGTTGGCAGGAAACAGCGTGGTCAGAGGCGTAACCGACTGCACCGCATTGGCCAAGGCGCTCATATATTGATAGGAGTTGGTGGTGATACCGTCGTCGGCCTGCACCAGCGAGAGGCCACTATTGAAGGTAATCAGCCGCTGAGCCGTCTCGAGCCGGTTGGCACAGACTGACGCACTGCCGCTACAAGCACCGCCGTGCAGATTGCCAGGATTGACGGCCACCGGTGAGCTCGACGCACCATTGCAGAAGAGTGTGTCTCCGTAAACCGAGGTGATGAGGGGAATCTGAGCGCCGGGGTTGTAGGTCGCAGCCATTGAGTCGGCAATGCGTCCCGCCCAGCCGGTGCTGGTGGCCCCGCTCTGCGCGGCGTTCTGCCACTCCAGCTGCTGGTCTGGGTGGGAGAAGAGATTGGTGGGTGTCGGCAGGTTTCCAATCTTATACTGCGCCACGGTAAGCGGCTGCACCAGCGTTCCAACATTGGCGACAAAGGCCAGGTTGCCATTGTTGAACAGCGTCTGGATGCCGGGCAGGCTAGGATGCAGGCCATAATTGCCGTCGGCCTGCGCTCCCAGAGTCAGCAGACTGCCGGCGGGAATCGCCAACGGGCCACGAATTTTGGAGTACGCCGTATAGTCATTTGCGCCGTTGGCGCTGGTATTGAGGGGCACCAGCGTGTTGTTGGAGTCGTTGCCGCCGTACATAAAAATACAGACCAGTGCCTTGTAATCAGACGGCGCCTCGGCCAGTCCGTTGAGCGCCCCGAAAGGGCGCAGACCGGCGGCGTTGCCAGCGGCGGCCAGCGATGCATAGCGAATGAAACTGCGGCGATTTAAGCTCATCGATTGCCTCTCATATTGGTATCAGTGCCCTTAAGTTACTTGCACAACGACTCGTGCCTATCTCCAGCCTTCTAGACAGACCGCTCCCCAGGGATTGGGAAGCGAGTTTCCCTAGCTTAGAAATCGTCTTATGCCAGGCAGCAAACAAGACACCGCTCGAAGTACAGGCGAACCTATCGATCGTCCCATCGAAAGCAGCAACGCGGATTACGCACGCTGAGCAGGCCGTTGACGTTACTTATCGAGGAGTTATTTCTTAACGATTGAAGATGACATCCGATTCCACCTTTGTTCAATATAACTGTTGTGTATTTCGGCTAATGGGAAGACGATCTCAGTCATTGGCATCATTTTTCTAATCACCAAAGTAACCGCAGACCGACTCCGGCGAGGATTTCTCCTTTTCCATAATCCAAATAATCAACAAAGGCAGATTTTTCAGGGTCCTTATGGGGCCATCGGCTTCTCTCGTCAATCGACGAGGGAGATAACGATGATGATGAGCCCGTGCAGCGAACAGTCGAGCGGAAAGCTCATTTCAACTGGTTCTTTTTTTGAAGGCTATGGCCATAGTACATTGAATTGGCCGAGTTATCTTCGCTATTTTTCTCCGGATGCTGTTAGCAGATGATCTGTCCGGATGAGTTAGCAAATGATCTGTCCGCATGTTGGGCGGTGGTTTTGATGGATACGGCACGAAGACTTCCGCGAAATCTTTCAACGTCGCTAATCGCCGCTTGTTACAGCCGCTTGACGCGGCTGCGGCGGACGAAAGCCGATCAGAAGCCTGCAGGCAAGGCTCACCAGGAAGAGAGTGACAGCGATCCACTGCGCGTATCGGGCGAACGCATTGACGATGGCATCGACGGGAGTCTCTCGGTCGGCAACGCGCTCAATAATCCACCCCACGGATGCGATCCCGGCAAACACTGCGCCGCCGATCCGCACGGTTGAGTACCCCCGTGTTCTGCTCATGAGCATCAGCGACGGGAGCGTGACGGCGACTACGATCATCTGCATGGTTTCGATGCCGAGGTTGAACGTGAGAATCCCGGCGACTCGTTCCCAGCGCCCCAAACCCAGCCTGTTGAGCGTGGCAGCGAATGCCAGCCCATGAATCAGGCCGAAAAACGCAGCGATCCAAGCCTCTTTGCCGGGGAAGATAGGGCGGAGGGCGTGGACGGCCGAAACCAGAATGGAGACCGCGATCAGCACCTCAACCGGGCGCTCTGGCACGCGCACGAGGCCCAGTGTGAGGGAGTGTCCAACCGTGAATGCCGTCACTATGGCGAGGATACGACGCAGGCTCTGACGCAGATCAGCCAGTGGGCCCCAGCGCGATCCCGAAACAAGAAGCGGCGCGGGAAGCAGCAATACGAGCAGAAAGAGAACGTGATCCGTTCCCTCGGCGATATGACGCATACCGAGGCGGAACATGGCTGAATACTGGAGTCCGTTCAGCCAAACCAGCGAGCGTTCCCATCGCGATTTCGGAGCCGCGGCAAGCGCGCTCGTCTCCTCGTAATCGATCTCGTAGACGGACTGCTGCTCGTTGCGTTTCTGCGTCTCGATGCGAATGTCGGGTTTTTGCGGGACCACGACATTCATCAGGTAGACGGAGCTCTGGCTCAGGTGATGATTTGCGAGAATGAAGGTTCGTGCCGTCCCGCCGGACGGCAGATCTACGCTGTACTCAATGTGGATTTCGCCGAGTCCATCGTGCAGTTGCGCGGGTTGTGGGAAGCTCCAGGCGAGAAGATTTGGCGTAACGCTGTTTCTATCGCACGTGATCGAGAGGTCGCCCAGCACGCGCTGCGCGTAGGCTCGCTCTTCGTCCTCCGAGAAGACTCCATCGCCATTGCCATCGATCTCGGCAATTACAGATGGAGCAACGACAATCCCGGGGATGAGTCGCATTGATGCCTGGACGCGATTGGCCTGCAGCGAGAAGACGGTTGCCTGCAGATACTCATCAATGCGGTGGGCAAAGGCCACCGGTGCGAACAACAGAGTGCAAGACGCGATGATCGCGGCGGTCTTGATTCTCATGCCAGCGGCTCTCATTGCTTTGCCAGCGCGCGTCCGTAGTCGTTCGTAGGATCGCGATAGATGGTGTGTACGTGATTGTTGGGCTCGTCACTTTGCGGCGCATATTCGATAACAAGACGTGGTCCCTGAATGCGATAGTAAGCCGTGATGTTGCTTCCGGCTGGAGCGGTGGTCGGGCCGCTCCAGGCGAACCAGGTCTCATTCATATCCGCCTTCATCTCGGCCATACGAACGGCGGCAGAGCTTTCGTTCATGATGCTGGCCCACTCGCCGATTAGATCGAGGAGCATGGCTTGCTGGTTCGCATTCATTGCGGAGGCTTTCAAGCCTTCAGGCACGATCTTCTTATCGTCCTGCCCGGGGCCCAGCACAAGATCGGGAACTCTATAGGTTAGAACTGCCTGCTTGCGCTGCTGTTCGTCGAGGGTCCGCAGCAAGGCCAACGCTTTGTCGCTTTCCCTTCCCACAGGACGGATGGTCTTCCCAGTCAATTTGAAAGTGGCCGGCTGCGCGCCGGTGAGCGAAGGTGTCATTATGCCCTTGCTTCCGACGATGGTGATGTTCAGCGCGAGATGATGTCCGCCGAATTGAAGCATCCACGGCTGGGTCGTCGAAGGCTTACCCAGAAACGATATGTAGTACAGACTGCTTCCGAACATGTTGTCGCTAGAAAATGGGGGAGGTCCACCATTTCCGCCGGGCTGTGGCGGAGGGCCTCCTGGTCCACCGTTTGCGCCAGGTGGCGGCCCATTCTGTCCTCCTGGAGGTGGTCCTGGAGGACGACCGCCGCGAGGACCGCGCTTTGATCCGTTGGTTTTGAAGTCGTCGTCGGCCTCGCGGATCTCGTTCACCTTTTCGAGGCCCATCGGGCTGAGGACGGTGGCGAGTAGCTTCATCGCTGCGTCCTGCTGCGCGGTGGTCATCTGCTTGAGGCTCATTCCGCCGCGAGGGACAAACCCAGTAGGGAGATTCGACCACCGCGCTCTCTGTTGCGCGTCGTCGAACGAGTACAGAACCTTCTGCCGCTGCTCGGGAGTGAGCGTAGCGAGAAAGTTGTCTGCTGCGCTCACGATCTGCGCAGTGCTGGTTTGCGCGAGAATGACGCCCGGAAGATAGACCAGCGCGAGCGCCAGGAGGCCTCGCATGGCGCCACGCGAGAGGGTTTTCATAGGTCCTCACCTAAACGAGAATTTAGTAGTAGGCTAGACGACCAAAATTCACGAAGGGTTGCAGTAGGCTCACCGAGATATGAATCGTGACTTGGACTCGAGTAGTAATACCGACTCTTAGAAAAGCTGTTCAGGAAACGGTCAGGACGACCGCGCCGATGGCAATCAGCGATCCGCCGATTGCCTTTCCAAGGGTCATGGATTCTCCAAGAAGTGGCCACGCGAGCAAGATGACGAAGACAACGCTGAGCTTATCAATTGGAGCTACTTTGGACGCAGGCCCCAGGGAAAGAGCTCGAAAATAACAAATCCAGGAGAGCCCGGTCGCAAAGCCTGAAAGCGCCAGATATATCCAGCTCTTGCGACCAATCTGGTTCACCTCATTATGAACTCCGAAGCCGATGGCTATCGCCCAGGTGAATAAGACAACCACCGTGGTTCGGATGGCGGTCGCCAGGTTCGGGTCGACTCCGGCTACTCCTTTTTTCGCTAGTAGAGCTGTTGCAGCGGCAAACAACGCGGACAGCAAGGACCAGGCGATCCAAGTCATGAAGAGCTCCTTAAAATGGCGAGACACGCTAGACGCACTTAGATGCAGAGGTTGCATCGACATAGTACGCCAGAGCCGGAGGTAGAGACGCGCGTTCTGGCCGTCGCATCCACGAATGGATGGCTCAGGGCATGACTGCGGCGCGCTGCGACAAAAGGTAGGCGGCGCGCTCGTTTGGTTCAGCTGTTGTTACGGAGAAGACTTTGGCGAGAGGAGCTCCCGTATATCGCTCATACGAAAACAAGCGGCCGTGATCGGCATCGGGCTTGATCTCGACGAACTCCACAGACTGAGTGTTGCCTGGAATCTTGCCTCCAAACCAGCGGGGATCTTCGGTCTGGCTCCAGGTTACGAGCGAGAGGATCGAACCAGGCGGGTAATTCTGGTCGTCGTGCGACCGGGCATAGGTGACTGCGTCGTCGTTGCCGAAGACGGTATACATGGTCGCATTCTTGTGGTCGATCGCCGAAGTAATGATTTGCCAATGCAGAGGATTGGTGGGGAGATTTCCGTTCAGCGCGGCGCTGTCATTGAATCTGGTGAGCACCGCCGGCACCGGCTTTGAACAGCCAGCGAGACAGAAGATTGAGGCAATCAAAGCAAACGAAGCAGTCTTCATGGCGATTGTTCCTCCAGGTTCCTCAGCGTTGTCTCGGGATCGGAATGGTGTAGACGTAATCGTTCGTGCGCAAAGGCTCATGACAGGCGACACATTCCTGGGCGAAGGCGGCTGTTTTGGCGTGAGGCTTGAGGTCTGTCCCGAGCCAGCGGCCCCAACCCCAGCCTTTGGTGGCACTGTATTTGTTGCTGTCGCGAATCATTAACTCCACCTGCTTGAATGCGCCGGTCTGCACGAAGCCGGTCCCGTCCGGCTGCTCATACCAGGTGACCTTCGCAAAGATTGTGCCATCGGGCCATGGGTTGATGCGGTGGTCCTCGATGGCTTTCACAGCTATGTCGTTGGCGAGGATGACGCGCATGGTTCCGTTGTCGAAGCGGTCGGTGCTGCTGATTGCCCTCCAGTGTTTGTAGTCTAGCGAAAAGGGAACGCCATTTGGCTCGTCTTGTACCTGTATTGGCGCACCTTGGTTTTGCAGAGCGCTGTTGCGCTGTGCTTCGGCGGCGGCAACGTCGCCGGGGCTGGCTGCCGTCTCTGGTTTGGGCGGATTCAGCCAGGCGCGTAGCACGGCGAGTTGTTCTGGTGTTACAACCGAGGATGGATGAACCATTTTGTATTGCGGCAACGGCATGGCTCCGAGTGCAATGAAATTGACCGCCTCGTACAGTGTTGCCTTTTGCGCGCCGGCCGGCTCCGCGGCGATCTCGGAGAAATTAATATGTTTTCTGGCTTCCCTCACATCACTGGCGACGAGCCAATAGGCAAGGACGACCTGGTCGAACCATGGCAGCTTCGTTTCGTTGGAGTGACAGTTGTAGCATGAGTTCTTCAGGATCGCCTTGACCTCGGGTGGAGCGTTCAGCTCGGCTGTTACCGGAGGATTTGTCAGGCCCGGTCGAACAAACTGTAGACCGAGAAAGAGAACCAGGGCCGCGCCGATCCACCACAGCCATTTCCTCGATCGAGCGTTGCGACTATCTGCCATAATTTAGCTCCCTATTTCAACGACGACCTTACCCAGTGCGCCCGATTCAACCAGCGCGTGGGCCGCGGCGATCTCCGAAGTTGAAAAGTGTTGCTCATTGAGCAGCGGCCTCAGCTTGCCTGCTTCGGCCAGTCGGGTAGCCTTCGCGAGTATCGCGCCGTGGTGTGCTCGGCCCTCGCCGGTGAGCAGCGGATGCAGAGTGAAGACGCCAGAATATGTAGCTCCACGGAAGGAGAGCGGAGCCAGCGAATGCGAACCCCATCCCAGGCAGCTCAGGACGCGGCCGGTGTACCGTTTGGCTGCCGTGAATGAGGCGTCCAGGGTTGCGCCTCCGACGGTGTCATAGACGATGTCGAAGCCTTGACCCGCAGTGTGATCGGCAACATATTTCTCGACCGAAGTCGAGCGGTAGTCGATAGGAATGGCGCCAAAGTCTTCGACAATCTTTTTCTTTTCTGGGGAGACAGTTGCGAAGACTTTCGCCCCAAAAGCCCGCGCGATCTGGATCGCGACGTGGCCAACGCCGCCGGCTCCTGCATGGATCAGCACCTTTTGATCGGCATGCACGTCGGCGCGGTCGATGAGACCCTCCCACGCGGTGATTACGCTCAGCGGGAGGGCCGCGGCTTCACGCATTGAAAGGTTCTTCGGTTTGGGTGTAAGCAGATTCGGGTCAACGGCGATCAGCTCGGCGAGCGTGCCTTGCAAGCCGCCGACTCCACCGACCATGCCGTAGACTTTGTCGCCGGGGCTGAAGGCGGTAACACTGCGTCCAACCTCTTCCACGGTGCCTGCCATGTCGAGGCCCAACACGGCAGGCAGCGACTGCCGGGCATGTGCTGCCTGGCCTGCGCGGATTTTTGTGTCGAGCGGATTCACGCCGCTCGCGGTGATCCTGACGAGAACCTGATTGGCCTCGAGGGTTGGGCGAGGAAGCTCAGCCGCTTGAAAGTCGCCACCGGGGGGGTCAACGAACCACGCTTTGTACCCCACGAAATCCTCCTCTAAGACAAAGCGTTACCACTCGTTCGAACGCTGAGCATTGTCTGTATATGGTTTGGTCCAAAGGGCGGCTTGCATCTGCAAGGACTTACACCATGCACGATGCATCTTTTCAACGTCTTCGACGGGATGGCCCTTCGCGGCGAGATACGGCTTGATGGTCTCGTTTATGACCGCGATGAATGCGAGGATGTCGCGCAGCGGCACGAATGGCGTCGATCGGACTCCGTCGACTTTGTTCTTCTTCACACTGGTGTGCCGCAGGGCGATTTCGTGTTGATAGTTGAGCCAGTTCTGGTCGTAGGGTCGGAAGCAGGTGTCGAGAATCCATTGCTGGAAGCGGAGGTTGCTCTTTTCCAGATACTCCGGAATCGCTTCACCTTCAGGAGTTCGCGAGTGCCGGGCAAGGTTCGGGATGCCGGCGATGATGCCGCTGCGCCAATGGGTCACGATCTGGCTGGTCTGGTCGGCGAGCACCTCGCCCGCAAGATGCAAATAGCGTTGGTCTTCGTCAGTGAAACCTACGCTGACTTTCAAGTCTTCCAGCTCGCGCAGCGAAACCGGTGACGCGGCAACCTCGGCCGAGCCGTATGCGTATCCGTGAATATCTTCCGCGATCAGTTTCATCGGTTGTAGCCTTTTGCCAGTCCTGTGCCTCTGATAGTGATTTTTTTCTATGCTGACAAGGCTTGTGACTTGGGCGATTTAGTGATTGGAGGCACGGCTGAGAAGAGCGGGATCAGTCCCTCCAGCAAGGTCGGGTGAGTCAATACGGCATCGCGCAAAGCTGTGTAGGGAAGCTGCGCGATCATTGCGATCTGCACCGATGCCATGATCTCTCCGGCTCCGACGCCGAAGGCGGTAAAACCGAGGATTCGGTCGCTTTCGGCATCGATCAGTGCTTTCATGAAGCCACGCGTTTCCGAGAGCGTGCGCGCGCGCAGGACGGCTGCCATTGGGATTTTGGCGAGCCTGTATGCGATTCCTTTTTCCCTGGCCTCGGATTCGGTCAGGCCGATTTGGGCCAACTCGGGATCGGTGAACGTGCAGGAGGGCACCTGCCTGCCTGTGGTCACGCGATGTCCTCCGGCAAGATCGTCTCGAATTACACGAAAATCGTCGAAGGAGATGTGGGTAAAGTGCGGACTACCGGCGCAGTCTCCGATTGCCCAGACGTCGGGGGCTGTCGTCCGGAGTTGTTCGTTGACTTTGATATAGCCCCGGTCGGTCAGCTCTACTCCGGCCAAGTCCAGACCGATGCCGGCGGTGGTAGGGGTGCGTCCAGTCGCGACCAAGAGATGGGTGCCTTCGAGAACTCGTTCCGCTCCGTCCTGAAGTATGCGAAGCTTCACCGACTGGCCGGATTGCCCCTCGACGCCGCCGACATGTCCGCTTGTCACGATGTCGATACCTTCGTCGCGAAAGAGATCATGGAGGGCTTGTGAGACGTCCTCATCTTCGTTGTGGGCCAAGCGCGGATTGCGATCGATGACGGTCACGCGACTGCCGAAGCGCCGCATCGCTTGCGCGAGTTCCAAACCGACGTAGCCGCCTCCTATCACGAGGAGGTGCTCAGGAATGTGATCGAGCTCGAGGGCCTCGATGTGGGTCAGCGGTTTTGCCTCTGCGAGGCCGGAAACCTCTGGAATGGTTGCGTGGGTGCCGGTGCCGATGACGATCTTTTTGCCGCTGACCACGCGGACCTCTCCATTGTTGAGGGTCACTTCCAGAGTCTTTGGGCCGACGAAGCGCCCAGAACCGAGAATCAGTTCGGCCCCGCTCGCCTTGTAGGTGTCGAGGTGTATCTGGATCAGGCCGTCCACCATCTTGCGCTTGCGATCGCGCACGGCGGTCATATCGATTTGCACATTGTCTTTGCCGATGCCAAACTCGGGGCTTCTGAAAAAGTAAGAGGCGACCTTGGCGCTGTGAATGATGTTCTTGCTGGGGAGGCATGCGATGTTGGGGCATGAGCCGCCGATATATTTTCTCTCCACGACGGCTACGCGCTTGCCTTGCTTGGCGAGCGTCCAGGCGAGGTATTTGCCGCCTTCGCCGGAACCCAGGATCACGAGGTCATACTGGTGCTCTTTGGCTACTTTCATGATGGCGGCCCTCCGGCGCCGTGGTTTTCCTTTTTGTGCCGGAGCTCTGTGACACTCGTTAAGACCGGCAAAGCAGGTGTGGTAAGTGGTGAGCGCCCTCTCTGCAGGTCGTACGATAGCGACCGGTGGGCATCGGCAAAAGCCCCGTAGGAAGGCCGTTTCCACAACACTTTGGAGTTGTGTTTGTGCGAGCCCGACGGGGCGGTAGAGGCAACGTGCCTCGCGCGATCACTCGCCCAGCGAAGAATTGGAGTTGCTTCGGCCAAAGATGGCGCGAATCCTGGTCCACAGAGAAGCCCTGTCTTCACGCGGGTAAGCGATGCCTCCGGGGACCTTCAGCTCTACCTCGGTGCCGGCTCCGGAACGATTCCATATCTTGAACTGCCCACCTATCTTGTGTGCGCGTTCCTGCATTCCCGATAGCCCCCAGTGCCCGGCGACGCCGCCGGAATGGAGGATCTCCGGTGGGATGCCCTTGCCATCGTCGCGCACGCGCAGGCGAACTCCCGCCTGGTCGAAGTTGATTTCGACCTCGACCGTCGATCCCTGGGAGTGAGTCAGGGAATTGACGATGGCTTCGCGGCCAATGAGATACATCTCGTCGCGAATCACGGGGTTCAACTCCCGCGGCGCGCCCTCGACCACCAACCGGAAGCCGATCGATTCTTCCGCGCGGCGTTCTTCACCGACGGCGGACAATGCTTCGGGGAGGGCGGCGATAGCTCCGGTTTCGTGGCGCAGGTTGCGAATCCGTTCGCGGCTCTCGCTCATCAGCAGGTCGGCGCGGTTCATTGCATCTTCCATGATCTCGTGCGCCTTCTCGTTCTTCGGGATCGACTGGTTTACGACCTGGAAGCGGAGCATGAGGCCGTGAAAGCCCTGCAGCAAGGTGTCGTGCAGTTCGCGCGCAATTCGTTCGCGCTCCCCCAGTCTTTCGGCGAGCCGCGACTGGATTTGCGAGGTCAGCTGGCGAATACGCAGGCGTAACAGAAGCCACACCACAGCGAGGACGGAGAAAAGCAATACGAGTTTGAACCAGACCATTTGATAGAGCGCCGGTGAGATGACAAAGTCAAGGGTCGCTCCGGTCTCGTTCCATAATCCATTGTTGTTGCAGGCGATGACGTGGAAGCGGTACCGCCCCGGCGGTAGATCGCTGTAAAAAGCCTGTCTTCGAGTTCCGGGCTCCTGCCAGTCGGTATCGTGCCCTTCGAGCTTGTAGCGGAAGCGCACCTTCTGGGGTGCGACAAAACTTAGTCCCGCGTAATTGATTTGAATGTCGCGGGTAAGCGCGGGGAGGGCCAGGTTAGAGTTTGGCGGGTAGGTCTGCCGATCCGCAATGATCTCCTCGATGTGCACTGGAGGTGGAACTGAGTTCGTGTGCGGGTGGATCGGGTCCAGCATCTGCAGGATGCGACCATTGACGAACCAAAGCCGGCCATCAGGCGTTCTGGCGGCCTGGGGTTTGAGCGAAGTCAGGCCGGGTTGGACACCATCGAACTCATCAATCAACTTGAATTTGACCTGGCTTTCGGGTTTTGCCCACCAGCGATCCAATTCGGATTTGTCGATCTCGACGATGCCGCATTTTGTGTAGAGCCAGATCGCATCGGAAGCGTCCTTTACCAGCGCGAAGATGCCGTCGCAAGGGAGTCCATTACGGACCGAGAGATTCTGCCGCTTACCATTCTTGAGTCGAACCAGCTCGTCAACGTTCGTTGCCCACACCGAGCCGTCGTTCTCCACTAGAAGGTCTCTGATCTGAGCTGTGTTGCCGGATTCATGCGAAGGGAAGTTCTGTGTCGCGCCGTCCTGATAGAAGAGGAGATCGCCGTTGACCAGTCCAAGAACTATACCGCCCTCCGGATTCGCGGCAAGCGTAAAGTCGGTGACAATCTGCGGCGAGGTGATCTCCTCCCGGAGTTGCAGATTGTCGATTCGATCGAGGTTCTTTGCCGCGCGAACCCAGATGCTGTTGTGGGTATCTTCCGTGATCGCAAAGACCGCGCCGAGCGGAGTGCCGTCGCGATGGCGCACGGGGTGGAAGGCCGAACCGTCATAGACCCACAACCCATCGTCGATTCCCAACCAGAGACGCCCTGCGTGGTCTTCAAAGAGCGTGGTGACGTTCTGTCCGGGCAATCCCTGGCCGGCACGAATCGCCGAAAGCCGGCCGTCATGCAGGCGATCCACGGCCTGAAAATTGGCGATCCATATATCTCCGTTATGAGAAGCCACCAGGGCTCCCGCTCCGGCTGCGGACAAGCCTTCGCGCAACGAATAGCTGGTGACGCGCAGGTCGTGGAAGTTATCGAGTCCCGCCGCCGTTATTGCCCAGATGCTTCCTTCGGCATCTTGAAAGAACTGCCCCACCGCATCGCTGGAGAGACCATCGGAGTTGCCGAAATGTTCAGTGATGCCATCCCGGACGCGAAATAATCCGTGAAACGCGGTCCCGATCCAGAGCGATTGGTCCCGGTTGACGAATAGCGCCGTTACATCCGAGTTGTTGATGGGGATATCCGGGAAAGTGTGGATCGTCCAGACGCCCCCTTGCAGATGGTCGAGATGCAAGGGAAGGTGAGGGTCCTCGATGGCAACCCACAGCGATCCGGCTTGTCCGTCGCTGACAGCTTTGAGCGAGGAGACGCCTTCAGGATGCTTGTCTCCGCGTCGAACGTCGAGCGGGTTAGAGCCGGGCCGCCAGCGACAGAGTTCGGAATTGCCGTCGGCCCAATAGCCGCCTATCCACAAATCCTCCGTGTCGCTTCTGGCAAGAAAAAGCGGGAAGAATCCGGGGAGACCGTCGTGCTCTCCATAGCATTTGACCCCGGAGTCATCGATGCGGCAGATTGGGCCCATGTCGTCGGCGATCTGCGTTCTGGCCAGCCAAACCGCGCCCTTCGCACCCTCGACGAGCGCCTCGATGCGTCCGCTTATCTGGGGGTAATTCGTCAGTTGGCCATTTGCCCAATGAGAGACGCTGTATCCGGTGCCGATCCAGAGGCTGCCGTCGCGCGCGGCAAGCAAGGAGAATATTCGAGGATCGAGCAAATGCTGACCGGTGGGCGGATTCCAGGCGACGAAGCGGACGCCGTCAAAGCGGACTAATCCTAAAGTAGTGCCGATCCACAGATAGCCGTCAGAGGTTTGCGCCGCTGCCTGAGGCACTCCACTGAAGCTTCCATCCTGAGTGTGCCAGGCAGTATGGGCGTATTGAGTGAGTTGTTTGCTGGGGTCAAGGGCAACTGCCGAGGCGCACAACACTGCACCGATGAGGAAGCAATTGGCCAGGCGGCACGCCATGGATCGTGCCATGGATCGTATTGGGGCTTCCCCAAACATTATTTGAGTTGTTGATTGTCTCCGGTGGCGAAATATTCAGCCATTCTATCTATTCCGGCCAAAGGGTCCGGCCATAGAGTCCGACTGCGGGGCGGCTATTGGTCGTGTCTGGCGGGAACCACGACCTCGCGGCGCCCATACATGCGGGCGTCCAGCGAATATGCGCCTGCCCCTAACATTCCCAGAGCAACCATCACCAGTAGAACAAGGCCCGCCGTCACAGGGTCGTCACTCTTACAAAGGAACAGCGCCACTGTACCAACGACGGCCCCGAAAATCGCCGCAAACGGCGTATACAAACCGATCGCCAGGAACAATCCAACGCCACCGCAGATCAAGGTCACCCAAAAGGCAGGCGGGCCTTGCCAATAGGCTGTGCCGTGGAACGTCAGCACCCCAGCCAAAGAAAGCCTCAAAAGCAGTAGGGCCGCGCCCGGCTGTCCATCCGGAAAAGTGGCGAAAAGTCGTTGCACTCGAAGCAAGCTAATCGATTTTGCCGAGACTCCCAAGCCCCGTTGGAGGGGGAATATGTACCACTTTCGAGGGGTAGAGAAGGCGCGAGTATACTTCTGCTGAGGAAGCGATGGTCGTCTTCCAGAAACACCCGGTGGATGACAACCGGTGGAGGGACAGATGGCGGCAAGTGCTGCGCGCTCCGGAATCATCCGCGTGCTCGCTGTCGATGATCATGCGCTGGTCCGGGACGGCATAAGCTTCTCAATTCAGTCGGAGCCTGACATGCAGGTCGTGGCCCAGGCTGCGACCGGACAGGAAGCGATCGAGCTTTTTCGGCTGCACCGTCCTGACGTCACCCTGATGGACCTGCAGATGCCGGGCATGAATGGCATCGACGCCATGCTGGTCATCAAAGAAGAGTTTCCCTCGGCGCGGATTATCGTCATCACCACTTACTCCGGCGACGTGCAGGCGGCGCGCGCATTAAAGGCCGGGGCGGCGGGTTACCTGCTCAAGGGAACGATGCGCAAGGAACTCGCCGACACCATTCGGCGGGTACATGCCGGTCAGCGTCGCATTCCCTATGAGGTCGCTGCCGGAATCGCCGAGCATGTGAATTCCGATAGCCTGACCGCGCGCGAGATCGAGGTGCTGCGCAATGTTGCCGCTGGCAGTTCGAACAAGCGGATTGGAGACAGCCTTGGAATTTCCGAGGAGACGGTCAAAGGGCACATGCGGAATATCCTCTCAAAACTCGAAGCTAATGATCGCACTCACGCGGTTACTATCGCGCTGAAGCGCGGGTTTCTAGACGGCTAAGAAACACAGTTCGCCGCAATCGGAGTGAGCAGCGCTATGACGCGATCATTGCTGGTCAATTGCGGAGATCCGACCGCGGGCTTCCTGCAGCTCAGCCCGAAGCATCTGGTTTTTGCGGAGCAAGTCCGCTATCAATAGCTGCAGAGGAAACCGGATCTCGCAATCCGGACAGTGCGTCGATTCTGGGTCGCGGAAATGAGCGAGGCTTCTCGGGGCTACAACACTTATTTCCTGGCTATGCATGGCGGGTTTCCTGGGTTACTCCGGCTCTCTTACCGCTGGGACATGCACTCGCGATGCTCCTGGATCGCGGCGAATCCAGCAGCATGTCGAGGGCGCCAACTTGACGCAACAATACGGGACGCGAAGCTGCCCCACAAACCCTATTGGAGGGTAGATGAAGCCACACTTTTGAGCCGTTCGCTCTCGGATAGATCGGGCTGCGGTGCGTTGCTGCTCATTCCGGGAAAGTGACTTGTCTCAATAAGGAGATCTCATCAGCAACGACACGGGCTCGGCCAGGTTGAAAACGATGAAGGTAGAGATAAATGACCGGCGTGATGTAGAGGGTCAGCGATTGGGAAAGCAGGAGGCCTCCAACGACCGCGATACCGAGGGGGCGGCGTGCCTCGCCGCCGACTCCGCTGCCGAAGGCGACCGGGAACGCCCCGAGCAACGCGGCCATCGTAGTCATCATGATTGGACGAAAGCGTTGCAGGCAGCCCTGGTAGACCGCGGCCTCGGGGCTTAGGCCGGAGTCGCGTTCGGCAGCGAGCGCGAAATCGACGATCATGATCGCGTTCTTTTTCACGATGCCTATCAAGAGAATTATGCCGAGGAATGAGTAGAGATTGAGGTCTTCTCCGCATGCGAATAGGGTCAACAGAGCGCCGATGGCAGCCGATGGCAGCCCGGAGAGGATTGTGATGGGATGGATGAAGCTCTCGTAGAGCACTCCGAGAACAAGATAGATCACCATCACTGCGATGACGAGCAGGAGCCCGAGGCCTTTGAGCGAGCTTTGGAACTGGGCGGCGGTCCCTTGAAATGCGAAGCTGATGGTTGCCGGCATGCCAATCTCCTCGGCTGCCCGGCGCACGATCTCGGTCGCGGCGCTGAGCGAGACTCCGGGCTTGAGATCGAATTGGAAAGTGACCGCGGGAAATTGGCCGATGTGGTTGGCGGTCAACGGCGCCACTGTCTGCGTCATCGTGGTAACTGCCGACAGAGGAACGAGGCGTCCGGTATTCGAGCGAATATATAGGTCTGCCAGCGCAGCCGGGTCCCACTGATACTCTTTCGCGACCTCCAGGATGACGTCGTAGCGTTCGGAAGCCACCATGATGGTGTTCGCGGTTTCCGTAGGCGTCGTAGAGGGTGTTCGCGATCTTCTCGGGATCGACATCGAGCGACATGGCGAGATCGCGGCGGATGTTCACGTTGACCCGCGGTGCGCTCATCTGCAGGTCGATCGAGACATTCGCCAGCTCGGGCAGGGACTGGAGCTTCGCTTTTAGGCGGGGCGCCCATCGGTACAACTCTTCGGCATCGGGACTTTCAAGCGCGGCCGAGTATTGCGAGCGGCCTTCACTTTGGCCGAGGTCGACAAAGTCGCCCTGGCGGAGATAGACGTTGAGGCCGGGAATATTATTCAGGCGCTTCTGCAGGTCGGCCATAATGATTTTTACGTTGGGCCGATGCCTGTCGGTAACGAGATTGACCCAGAACCAGCCATTATTCTGCGAATCGACGCCGGAAAGGTTGCTTTGCATCCAGGGAATGGTCGCGAGGATTTTGTTGACCTGTTCGCCGTACGCGACCATGTGCTCGAAGGAGTTGTCCTGGGAGGCTTCGAGGGTGCCGGAAAAATATGGCACGTCCACCGCCGGCAGGAAGCTCTTGGGCACGACGATGAAGAGGTAAATGGTGCCCGCGGTCATCGCGATGCTAACGAAGATGGTCGTACGCCGATGGCGCAAGACCACGTCCAGCGAACGGCGGTAGGCCTCCTGCATTGTGGCGTAGAAGCTCTCTGAGCGCCGCTGGAACCAGTTGCCTGCTATTTCACGCGAGCCGAGGAAGCGGCTGCATAGCATCGGAGTGAGCGTGAGCGCGGTGACCCCGGAGAGCAATATCGATACGGAGATCGTCACCGCGAACTCGCGGAGCAGGCGACCGAGTATGCCGTTAAGAAAGACAATAGGCAGAAACACGGCGACCAGGGAAATCGTCATCGAGATGATGGTGAAACCTACCTCGTTGGCGCCGTCGAGCGCGGCTCGCATTCGAGTCTTGCCCATCTCGCGGTGACGCACGATGTTCTCGATCATGACGATGGCGTCGTCGACGATGAAGCCGACCGAGAGGGTTATCGCCATCATCGAAAACATGTCTACCGAATAGCCGAGCAGCTGCATGACGATGAATGATCCGAGGATCGAAACCGGGATCGTGGCGCTGGCAACGATTGTCGAAGATGCCGTGCCGAGAAATAAGAAGATGACCAGCATTACGAGACAGATCGTGATGACGAGAGTGCGGTTGACCTCGGCGATCGATTCACGGACCAGATCTGCATCGTCGGCGACTTTGCCGAAGGACACTCCAGGCGGCATCGAGTCATGCAGTGACTGTATGACGGCCTTCACTTTGTCGGCGACTTCGACAGTGTTGGCGCCGGGCTGCTTGCGCACCGCAAGGATGACGCTCCGGCGGCCGTTGATCCAGAATCGGCTTCGGTCGTTTCTGGAACTGTTGAAGACGTTGGCGACCTGATTGAGGCGGATGGGAGAGCCGTCGCGGTAGGCCACGACCATTTGAGAAAACTCCCCGGCCGAGGAAAGCTGGCTATTGGCCTGCAGCGAGAAGTCTTTGTTGTCGCCGTAGAGCGTGCCCGATGGCAGGTTGGCGCTGTTGCTGGTGAGCGCGGTGCGGATCTGCTCGAGATCGAGCCCGTAAGCGGCCAGTCTGGCCGGGTCGGCCTCTACGCGAATCGCGGGCGCTTCCGGCCCATAGACCTCTACCTGCGAGACTCCGCTGACCATAGAGACGCGTTTGGCGAAGACCTGGTTGGCATACTTTGCGAAGTCGTCGAGCGCCATCGTCGTTGAAGACATTTCGAGCCAAAGGATCGGGCTTTGCGCGGGATTGACCTTTGAATAGGACGGCGGGGAAGGCATACTCGCAGGCAGCGCGCCGGCTGCGCGGGAGATCGCGGCCTGGACGTCCTGCGCGGCCGCGTCGATTCCGCGGTTCAGATCGAACTGAAGGGTGATGTTGGTTTCGCCGACCCGACTGGTGGAGGTCATGTGCTCGATGCCGGGGATGGTCGAGAATTCGCTCTCGAGCGGGGTGGCGACGGTGGACGCCATTGCGTCGGGATTCGCACCGGGCAGCGCGGCCTGCACGCGGATGGTCGGATATTCGACCTCAGGCAGGTTGCTGACCGGCAGAGAAAAATAGCTCAGGAGACCGAAACCGGCGATGGCCGCGATCAGCAGCGTGGTCGTGGTTGCGCGGCGAATAAAGAAGTCGGTAAAGCGCATAATCGGTCACCTTGCGCGGCATTGGGCGTGCGTGATCACGGTGTTGGTTTTGAAGCAGACGGTTCGGTGCGCGAGGCATTCAACATCGCGATGGTTGCGCCGGGTGTGAGCCGGAGCTGCCCTTCAGTAACGACCATGTCGCCAGGCTTAATGCCGCTGCCGACGATTGCCTGTTCGGGACCGGTTGGAGGCCGATAGGTACGCTGCACGGTTACCGGCGCAATCGAAGCGATGCCGGACTTGATGACCCAGATGTATTTGCCGTCGAGTCCGTCCTGAATCGAAGATTCAGGGACAACATTTCTGCCTGGCTCCATTCCGAGGCGCAGGCGAACATTGACGAACTCTCCCGGCCAGAGGGCGTTGTCGGCATTTGGGAAGACGGCCTTGAGCCTGATCGTGCCGGTGGTTGTATCGACGGTGTTGTCGATGAATGCGAGATGTCCTTCTATCGCGGGTGCGCTGCCGTTGGTTCCGTCGATACCGGCGTTCACGATGAGTTGGCTGGCCGCATTGAGCCGCCGCACTTCGGACAGGTTTTGTTCGGGAATTCCGAAGGTGACGTAGATGGGAGCCAATTGCAGCACCGTTACCAGCGTTGTGTCGTTGTCTCGCACCATGTTGCCCGCTTTCACCGTCACTGCGCCCGCTCGCCCGCTGATTGGCGAGACGACATCGGTGAAGCGCATTTGCAGTTGGGTCTCGGCGAGGCGCGCGCGATCTGCCCTGGTTGTACCGGCCGCGGCCTCGACCGCGGCCTGGTCGGCATGGAGTGCTGCCTGGGAGGTGTCGCTGGTGGTGACCAACTGATTGACGCGCTGTCCTGAGATGACGCCGAGTGTGCCGAGTTGCCGGGCGACGTCGGCCTCCGACTGGCTCTGCTTCTCTGCGGCTGCGTCGCGCGCGACAACCGCGCGGGCCTGCTGCTCCATCGCGGCGTCGCGTTCGAGGTTGGCCTGCTCTTCCAGCACCTGTCGCTCCAGCGTCTCACGATCGATGCTGAAGAGTAGCTGACCCTTGGTTACGTTTTGTCCTTCGGCGAAGGCAACACGGTTGATCTGCCCGGCGACGCGTGACTTAACCTCGACGCGGTCCATCGCCTCGACATTGCCGACTGCCGCGATCTCCAGAGGAACATCTTCTAGTACCGCGCGGACTGCGCGAACCGGAATCGCCTCAGTTGCCGTGGGATTCGCCTTGGCCGCTACGCGGGTGCAGGACGTCAGCGAAAGACACAGTAGTGCTCCCAGCAACGCAAAGTTCAAGAAGGACAAGATGCGGGGACGCTTCACGCTCGCGATACCTCAGAGATGAGCATCCGCGTTCGCATCGCCCGCGACCATCGATATGCAGCCGGGGTTGCGATATATGCAGGGAAAGCTCGGGAATTCGCGGTTGGGCAGAACCGCTCAATAGTGGGGGTGGGCAACAGGCATTTAGAGTCTCTCCCTGCAGAAACGACGGTGTTCGCTGCAAACAGCTGGCGATGGCGCTCCCGGAGTACGATTCTGGAAGGAGGGTAATTCCTGCTTGGCATTAGTGGTAGAAGGAAGGAAAAGACAGATGAATGCACTTACGGCCGCACCAGACTCAATACAAGCGTCGTCCAGCAAGCAATCGAGCGCATCGCCCCTCGAGGGCGACAGCACTCGTGTGAAGGACCAATCCAGCTGGCATGCAGGTCTGCGACTGAATGGCCACGCCGTCATCTTTTCCATCGCCACCGCCCTAGCTCTGGCCACTGCCGCTGAATGCCAGTCGGTGACCCATCGTCCTTCGCTCATATACGGAGCGGTGCTTTGGCTGTGGTGGGGCTGCATCGCAAGCGCGATGTGGAAGCTGAGCCAGCGCCTGCCATTTGCATCGACTTTCTCGGCGAAGGCAATTTCGATTCATCTGCTGGTGGGGTCGGCGCTTGGCGTTGTCCATCTGCTATTGATGGGGAGTCTTGGATTCACCGATCCGGGGTGGCAGCATTCCCCGCTGGCGATATGGACGAGCATGCTGAACCTCAATCGCTTTGGCATGGAAGTCTTGCTATACGGATTCCTCTTCGGCATCATTGGAACTATCCAGTTTCAGATTCGCGCGCAACGCGATGCCTTGAAGTCCATGGAGCTGCAAAAGCAACTCTCCGCAGCTCATTTACACGCCTTGCAGATGCAGCTGCAACCGCACTTTCTGTTCAACACGCTCAATGCGATCACCACGCTGGTTGAGTTTGGACGGCGGGAAGAAGCGGCGTCGATGCTCTCTCATCTCAACGCGATTCTGCGGAGCACCTTGCAGAGAACGGCCCCGGAGAAGGTACCCCTCTCGCAGGAGTTGGAAATAATGGAAAATTATCTTGCCATCGAGCAGGTCCGCTTCGCCGATCGGCTGCGCATCGAGATCAAAGTAGAACCGGGCGCCCTGGATTGCCTGGTGCCGTGTTTCCTGCTTCAGCCCATTGTTGAGAATGCCATTCGACATGGCATCGCGAATTGCGAGATTGAAGGTCTGATTGAGGCTTCAGCGAAGCGGGAAGGCTCCACGCTGCACTTGCGAGTGCGTGACTCGGGAATCGGCGCGACTGCGGCCACTCCGCAAAACGGCCACGGCATAGGACTCAGGAACACCCGCGAACGACTCGCGCATTTCTACCGCGACGGCTACTCGATGAAGGCACAGCCGGTGGAGTCTGGCGGCTTTGAAGTTGCGATCGCCATCCCCTACGAGCGCTGCTGAAGATGAAGCTGAAGACGATCATTGCCGACGATGAACCGCTGGCGCGTGAACGGCTGAGGTTTCTCTTATCCAGCGACGACGAGATTTGCGTCGTTGGCGAATGCCGCAATGGACGAGAGACCGTTGCGGCGCTCAAGGAGAGACGAATCGACGTGCTTTTTCTCGACATTCAGATGCCGGGAAGAGGAGGATTCGAGGTCCTTGAACAGGTCGGCCCGGCGCACATGCCGGTTACGGTGTTTGTCACGGCGCACAATCATTACGCGGTGAAGGCCTTCGAAGTGCACGCGCTGGACTACCTGACTAAACCAGTCGAGCCGGAGCGGCTGCAGGCGGCGCTGGAGCGGGTGAAGGAACGGGTTGCGTCAAGCGCCGCGCTTTCGAACCAGGAGCAGTTGAAGTCGGTATTGGAAAGCCTGGGGAACGGCGTCGCGAAGAAGGAATATCCGAAGCGGCTGCTCGTGCCTGGCGGCAGAAAGGACTCCTTCGTCAACGTCAACGAGATCGAGTGGATCGAGGCTGCGGATTACTACTGCTGCCTGCACGTCGGGGCGAAGAATTTTATGCTGCGGGAGACGATCAAACAGCTGGCGGAGACCCTTGATCCGGAGAAATTCGTCCGCATTCACCGCTCCGTCATCGTGAATGTGGAGAAGGTGCAAGAGATCTTTCGCGAGGGGCGCAGCGAAGGATCGGTGAGTCTAGCAAATGGTCAGCGACTGAAGATGAGCAAGGCTGGGTGGCAACAGTTGCTTGCCGTCACGCGGAGTTGAGTCCCCCTTTACTTTCGATGCTCTCCCACGCATACCGAGGCCATCGTTCCCAAGGCACAGGTGCGTCGTAGCACAGCTTTTAAATATGTGTTACTCTCCTTAACGCATGGAGCCAAGCCGCCATGCTTTCCCATGGGTGGGTTTTGTCGCATGTGGGTAGCACGATTTAGCAATATGTAATATTGCCGCCGATGAACGATCTCATCGGAGCAAGCCGGACCCTTTAATGACGGGGGAGAGGTCTAGGGCACGCTGCGCCATGCACTGTGAGGGAACGTATGCCTACTCAGAAGTTACGGTCTCCTGTCGCCTCCCTCAGAACAAGCGTTGCTGGCATGGTTATTGCGTTCCTCGTCCTCGCAGAACCTCCAATCCGGGCCGCTACTGGCGGCGGCGTCTCCGGAGTTGTTGCTGACCCAAGTGGAGCGGTGATCCCGGGCGCGACCCTCAAGTTGGTCAACACGGCCCAACAAACTACCTATCGGGCCCTGTCCAATCGACAGGGTCTCTATTCTTTCCCCGATCTCCCGGTTGGCCACTACGATCTCACGATCTCCGCGCCCGGATTCGCAACGCAGCGAACGAGCAATCTCACCGTGGACGCCGACTCGGAGATTCGCGTAGATATCACACTCGTGATTGGAGATCAATCGGAAACGGTGACAGTGACGACCACGACCGGTGTGCAGGTAGATACGATTGCGACTCATCTCGGCGAGGTCATATCCAGTTCGGAAATGACCGCGTTGCCGTTGAACGGAAGAAGCTACACGGACCTGCTGGCGATTCAGCCAGGCGTCGCGCCCATTTCGACGCTGTTGCCAAGCTCGGTCATCATGGCAGGCGTGACCGGTAGCCTCGATCCGTCGGGCGACCTGAACCCCGGCAACCTGTCTATCAACGGCCAGCGCGAGTCCGCCAACGGCTTCATGGTAAACGGCATTGACGTCCAGGAACACATGAACGGCGGTACTTCCATCATTCCCAACCTCGATTCGATCGAGCAGTTTCGGGTCCTCACCAATAATTTCGACCCGGAGTATGGCAACTACAACGGTGGCATGGTCACCGTCGTCAGCAAGTCTGGAGGCGATGCGTTTCACGGTTCGGCCTTCGAGTTCTTCCGCAACACCGCGCTCGATGCCCGTGGATACTTCGATCCCACCCGGTCTGCATACAAACAGAACCAATTTGGCGGCACGATCACCGGGCCGATACGGAGCGACAAGATCTTCTTCTTCGCCGACTACCAGGGAACTCATACGAACCAGGGCGTTTCCACCGGCAATATCTCTGTGCCCACTGTCCGCGAGCGCAGTGGCGACTTCAATGACCTCACCGGTTCAGTCAGCGGCCCATACCTCGCGTCGCTGCTCACCCAGAGTCTGGGCTACACCATTACCTCGGGAGAGGCGTACACCAGCGTCTTTCCCGGCGGCGTCATTCCGCAGAGCGCGTGGTCGGCGCCGGGCAAGAATCTGTTGCCGTACATTCCATCTCCCAACGTGAGCGCGAGCCAGTATTCGACCTCGGCGTTTGCCCAGACTGTTCTAGACAATAAGGGTTCAGTCCGCATCGATTGGAACAGCCGATTGGGTCAGATTTCGGGCTATTACTTCATCGACGACTATAACCTCGACAATCCTTATCCGGGCACCGTGGCCGGCGCCAGCATACCCGGCTTCGATGCGCTCTTTATTGGGCGGGCACAGCTGGTGTCGCTGAGCGATAACAAGCTGATCGGATCGAATACCGTCAACGAATTTCACTTCGGCTATTTGCGCAATGCCAATATCATTGGGCAGCCGAAGGGCGGGCTGGGCGTGAGTCTGGCCTCGCAGGGCTTTGTGACCGGTGCAGGAACTCCTGGAATCTATGTGCAGGCGCCGCAGTTTGAGGGCGTCGAGAACATCACCTTTCCCACCTTCGTCATGGGCGTTCCGATCACCAACGGAACGCAGATTAACAACACCTACTATCTGAGCGACGGCTTATCCAAAGTCATTAGCGCGCACACGCTGAAGTTCGGCGGGCAGTTCCATATCGACCAGGTCAATGAGCATCCTAACGCCACCTTCAATGGGACCTTCAATATCGACGGAACAGAAACCGGTGACCCTTATGCGGATTTCCTGATCGGAGTCCCGAGCAACTTCACGCAGTCGTCGGGTCAGCCGTTTTATCTCCGGAACAGTTATTTCGGTGCTTACGGACAGGACAGCTGGCGAGCGCGAAGCGACCTCACTATCAACGCCGGCCTGCGCTGGGACTTGATCAGGCCTTTCTGGGAGAAGTACAACCAGCTGCAGACCTGGGTTGCCGGCGCGGAGTCCACACTCTACCCCGGAGCGCTTCCTGGACTGCTGGTCGCCGGCGATCCGGGAATCCCGAAGACTCTCGCGCACACCAGATACGGAAGTCTCGCGCCAAGGACTGGGCTCGCCTATACACCCAGCTTCGATCATGGATTCTTGAAGACGATCTTCGGAAGCGGTGGCAAGAGTAGCATTCGCGCCAGCTATGGCATCTTCTACACGGAGTTTCCCGGCTTGCTGGCCGGCATTATGTACTCAGTTCCGCCGTTCGGGTACAACTACCTCAGTCCGGCACCGCCGCTGATGGCAACGCCGTTCATTACCGCTGCAACCGGCATCAACAACGGGCAGCGCTTCCCCTTTCCCTTCCCGACGCACACAGTCTCCGCATCCCATCCGGACACCTCGGTCAACTGGGCCAACTTCGCGCCGTTGTCGGCCGACCCATTCTTCTACTACCGCAATCGCGTGCCTTACATCAACAACTACATGTTCTCGATTGAGCGGCAGCTCACCCCGAGCACATTGCTGACGGTCAGCTATGTGGGCCTGGGACGGAGGCTTCCATCGCCGCTGCAAAGGTTCCATCCCCTTTCCCCAACAGGATCGATATATCGGCTGAGCCATACATGGCCAGGGCCAAGTCCGGGATGCCGTCGCCATTGAAGTCGGCGACGACCATCGGGCCCGCCGTGGGCTCCGGAGCCGAAGGCACGGGAGCCTCGGTATACGTCCCATCCGCATTACCCAGGTAGATCACCAATGGGTTGTCATTAAGCGCCAAATCGGGAATGCCGTCTCCATTGAAGTCCGCCACTATTACGAAACGGGTGCCACCACTTGTACTCAGTGACATCGGATTTGGCCAACCGATCCCCGCAACGGCTAGTCCCAGCGATGCCGTGTTCAGAACCGAATTCCCGTTCGAGCTATCTAAAAAGGAGACGGCCCCAACCGGCGGTACTGTACCGCCAGCTTCCGTCACCGTCGCCGACAGCGTGTACGCACCCCAGCTTCCACTCTCCGCGATTGTCGTCATGGTCGCAAGCGGGCCGATCGTGCCAGTCACCGACAACGCCGACGCAGCGGATAAGCTGCCGGCGTAAGCGTTGGTTCCAACAAAAACAGCCTTGTAGCTGTGGCTGCCTCTCCCCGGACGGAACTTCAACACCGCTGTTCCGGCACTGGTCAACTGCGCCGTTCCCAGCAAATGGATGTCAATGCAATAGGTCGCCGAGGCATCGCAGAAGCTTATTTGTCCTCGAGAAACCTGCGTACTTCCTGCGCGCACGGACGCGGTCAGGGCGATCACGCCGCCAGAGGCGACAGTGGTCACCACCCGCCCCGCCGAAGTCACAGCAAGCGTGGTGATGGTCGTGGCCTTTTGTGCGAAAGCGCTGGCCCACGCCCCGCTAAGCATCGCGGAGAGCGCAAAGCAGAGTCCGGCCAATCTGCCGAGATTACGAGAGTCGTTCAAGACGCGGTGAGAAATGACACTAACACTCCAAGAGCGGATAAAGCAAGGCATACAAATCAGCAAGATAGCCCCTCAGCACCGTGGTTACGCTCACCGCGACTGTGAAGGCGGGAGCGAGTCCGGTGACCGCCGGCCAAGTGAACTTCTGCGATGCGTCGGCGACCTCCTGCTCGGATATTCACCTGCTGGGAACAGTCGCGCTGACAAGTAGCGGGACGGCGACGTTCAAGTTCGTACCGGGGCCGGGTGTGCACAGCTACAAGGCTATGTTTGTGGAGGATGGCTATGGCATGGGCAGTTCCTCCACAGTCGAAACGCTTACCGTGGCGCCAGCCCCACCCGTGGTGTATTCGGACACAACAGCAATCACCGACGGCGGAGACCCTGGAGGCTACTCGTTGACCGCAACTGTGGTGGGATTTGGTGGATCGGCATCGCCCACCGGGAACGTTTCTTTCCTCGATACGAGTTTTGCGAACAAAGTGTTGGCAACCGCTCCACTTGGAACGAGTACGGCCGGCATTGGCTGGCTCATCTCGCAGACGCCAGCCGCAAGCAATAGCCTGACTTCTGAGGTGACAGGGGACTTCAACGGGGATGGCATACCGGATCTGGCCGTGCTTTGGCTCGCCCCCAACAGTAGCAACCCCAGCAGTACAGCCGCGGTCACGATCTTGTTCGGAAAAGGCAATGGAACATTTACCGCGGGGCCAACGACTCAATCGGCTCTAACAAGCGATTTGCAATTCTTCATGATCGGCGGCGATTTTAACGGGGACGGGAAGGCCGATCTGGCGTTACTGAGCTACTCAATTTCTGCCAACTTCACGGACAGTGTTACGACCTTTCTAGGCAAGGGAGATGGAACCTTTACCATATCGGCGCCGAGCACGGTCTTTAACCAGGGTCCGGTGGGTGGCGATGGCGTTCAGGGATCCATGGTTGCCGCCGATTTCAATGGGGATGGCAAGCTGGATTTGGCCGTCGTCGGCGACTATATCAATTCCGGAGGAGTAACCATTGTCCTCGGCAATGGGGACGGGACGTTTACGGCGGCGGGGCCGAATCTTGACCTGAACGCGGATTTTGGTTTGATCGCAACCGGAGACTTCAACGGGGATGGCATTCCAGACCTGGTCGCCACAAATTACTTCGATTTCGGCGGCGGGCCGACGATTTTTCTGGGCAAGGGGGATGGGACGTTTACCGCAGCCGTAGCGTCCCTCACCCTGGACTACTTCCCCACTTCCATCGTCGTCGGCGACTTCAACGGGGATGGCATTCTCGATCTGGCCTTCTCGGACTTGAATGGTGTTGAGATCGCTCTGGGCAATGGAGACGGGACCTTCAAAGAGACTTCAGCGAGCCCGATTGCGGTTCCCAGCGAACTCTATAGCCTTGTCGCGGGGGACTTCAACCACGATGGCAAGCTCGACCTCGCTGGCGTCGAAAACTATGACGGTGTAATTGATTTGTTGATCGGGGCCGGAGACGGGACATTCACCGTTGAATCCACGACTCCTGCTGCCAGCCAGAATTTTCCCGGATCTTTCTCCCTCGTGGCGGCGGATTTCAATGAGGACGGCGTCCCCGATTTGGCGATGTTGACTAACAACGTCGCCACGGCGTCGATCCTGTTGGCCGAACCCACCCAGACAGCAACCGCAACGGTGAACGGCATAGCACCACTGGGCGCTGGAACGCACAATGTGGAAGCGAGCTACGCGGGAGATGCGAACTATAGCGTCAGCGTCTCCGGTACCGTCGCACTCACTGCGGGCCTCGAGCCAGTTGCATTTTCACCCGCCCAGGGAACATATACGTCGGTACAAACCGTCAAACTAACGGAATCGGTACCCGGAGCAACGATCTACTACTACGCGTACGGAAGCGTTAATACCAATGGTTTCGTGGCGTACACGGCTCCAATTCAGCTCACGGAAGGGGGAGAGGAAACGATCCAGGCATATGCCACGGAAACAGGGTACCAGCAGAGCAACTACGTAACTACGACCTACACATTGAATCTGCCTGCAGCTCCTACGCCGGTGTTTTCGCCTGCCCCGGGGAGTTATCCTGGCCCGCAGACAGTGACAATTTCCGATGCTGCGCAGGGCGCCATGATCTATTACACAACCAACGGCTCATTGCCCACGACAAGCTCCGCCCAATATAGCGGCCCGATCACAGTGTCCTCGTCGGAGACGCTGGTAGCAACCGCGATCGGCTCAGGATATTCAATGAGCGCCGCGGCCAGTGCCCAGTATTTTATTGGCTCGTCCCCGACATCATTTCTCTATACTGTCGCGGGAAACGGGAACTCCGGGTATAGCGGGGATGGTGGGCTGGCCACTGTGGCCACCCTCAACGGTCCCGGCGGGAGCGTCCGTGACAAGTCCGGCAATCTTTATATTGCCGACAGCGATAACAACGTCATCCGCAAGGTTGCAGCGGACACCGGAGTCATCACGACATTTGCAGGCAGTGGCATCGCAGGCTACAGCGGAGACAACGGAGCCGCAACCGGAGCGGAACTGAGCTATCCAGGCGGTTTGTCCGTCGATGGCACAGGAAATGTTTATTTTGCCGATGAGCACAATCAAGTTGTGCGAATGGTGAGTGCGACTACAGGAGTGATCACCACTGTTGCTGGAAATGGTACAGCGGGTTTCAGTGGCGACGGCGGGGCCGCGGTGAGTGCAGAGCTGTCTTCTCCGGCCGGCACCGCGGTCGACAAGTCCGGCAATCTGTACATCGCCGACAGCGCAAACGAACGCATTCGAAAGGTTACGGCGGCGACTGGCGTCATCACGACGGTCGCTGGAAACGGCACGTTGGGTTACACCGGCGACGGCGGACTGGCGACCAGTGCGGAACTCTGTGACCCCTTCGGAGTTGCCACTGACAGCACTGGCAACCTCTATATTGCCGATTTGTCCAACAACGTAATACGAAAGGTGAATGCCGGTACAGGAGTAATCTCGACCGTTGCCGGCAACGGGTACGGAGCCCCTCCGAGTTACTATCCGAACGATGGCGGCTATAGCGGAGACGGAGGTCCGGCAACCAACGCAGAACTCTACCATCCCGAAGCGGTGACAGTGGACAGTGCCGGGAACATCTACATTGCCGATACCCAAAATCAGGTCATTCGCAAGGTAACCGCAAGCAATGGCATTATCACGACTGTAGTTGGAAATGGAAACGCAACGTGCAGCTCGGTTGGAGGTGACGGCGGCCCGGCAACGAACGCGGCGCTCTGCAACCCGACTGGCGTCTCCGTCGACAGCTCCGGCAATCTGTACATCGCAGACCGTTCTTTCAGCCGAATCCAAATAGCGACCGTTTCCAGCGCTCCTCCAGCCACACAAACAGCCGCTCCGACCTTCACGGTCGAGGCAGGTACCTATGCCATCCCTCAAACTGTCACGATCACAGACTCCACGCCGGGAGCTGCCATCTATGTGACTCTGGATGGGTCCACGCCCAGTACGGCCGGAGCGGGATACAACGGAACGATCAATGTATCGGGCAGCGTCACGATCAAGGCGATTGCTGTAGCGCCTGGCTATCTCACAAGCACCCCCATAACGGCCGCGTACACGATCACCTCTCCGCCGCTGTCTGTGATTACGACGGTGGCCGGCAACGGCGTTTTTGGCTTCTCCGGTGCAGGAGGAGCAGCGACGAGCGCTGAATTGGGCTACCCCACGGGAGTTGCCGTTGACAAGACTGGAAACCTCTACTTCACCGACCGCGAAAACAATGTGATCTGGGAAGTATCAGCTACGACAGGAGTCATCTCGATCATCGGTGGCACGGGGACGCAAGGCTACAGCGGAGATGGCGGCCCCGCCACGAACGCTCAATTCTTTAATCCCACAGGCATCGTGTTGGACAGCGAGAATAACTTGTATATCGCCGATACCTACAACAATCGCATTCGCAAAATAACCGCGAGCACCGGGATGATTACGACCGTGGCCGGCCAGGGCGGGTTTGGCAATCCAGACGATGTTGGCGATGGCGGGCCCGCAACTGCCGCATACCTTGGCACCCCGGCAGGCCTGGTGCTCGACAAATCCGGCAACCTGTACATCGCGGATACTTATGACGATCGAGTGCGAATGGTCTCGGCAAGCACCGGCATCATTTCGACCGTCGCCGGAAACGGCACTTATGTCTACAGCGGCGACGGCGGGCAGGCAACCAGCGCCGAGCTGGATTACCCGAACGCTGTGGCCATCGACACCTTCGGCAACCTGTATATCTCGACACCCAACTCAGGCCGGGTCCGTAAGGTGTCCGCGAGCACCGGCATCATCACGACGATAGTCGGGAACGGCAACGCCGGCAGCAGTGGCGACGGCGGCCTCGCCACCAAGGCAGAGATCAATCCGCGGGATCTGGCCGTTGACCAGGCAGGGAATCTGTATATCGCCGACTCGCCCGATTTGATTAGAGAAGTCTCTGCGGCGACAGGCATTATTACCAAGATCGCCGGTAATGGATACTGGGGCTACTCCGGGGACGGAGGCTCGGCTACAGTTGCGGAACTCGAATATGCAACGGGAATTGCTCTCGATGCCTCCGGAAATATCTATATCGCCGATCAGGACAACTACAGAGTACGGAAGGTGACCTTGGCTGGCCCGCCGCAAATCACCTCTGTCAGCCCCAACTACGGCGCTCCGGCGGCGTTGATCGTCATCGCCGGAGCCAACTTTGGCGCTACTCAGGGTGACGGCGGCGTCACGGTCGGCGGCGCTCCGTCCCGTGTAGTTTCGTGGTCGAATATTGCGATTGGAATCCAAGTGCCGAGCAGGGCCACCACCGGCGATGTCGTTGTCACGGCGGGCGGTGAAGCCAGCAACGGTGTTGCGTTCACTTTCTATCCCTACCCTGCCATCACGGAAATCTCGCCCGCAAGCGGCACAGCCAGAACGCCGGTAACCGTCACCGGTACCGGCCTTATGGATGGCGAGGGCAACGGCACGGTGACCTTTAATGGCACACCGGCGACCATTCTCAGCCAGTCGGGCACCAGTATTCAGGTGAGCGTTCCCTACGGGGCGACTACGGGACCGATCAGCGTCCGCGCTAACGGCGACACGGTGAAGAGCTCCTCCAGTTTTAGCGTTGTGCCTTCTCCGACGATCAGCGGGATCAGCCCTAACTACGGTGCTCCGGCGGCGTTGATTGAGATTGCGGGAACTGACTTTGGCGCAACCCAGAGTAACGGCAGCGTGACCGTAGGCGGCGCTCCGTCTCGTGTAGTTTCGTGGTCGAATGCTGCGATTGCAATCCAAGTACCGAGTAGGGCCAGCACCGGCGATGTCGTTGTCACGGCGGGCGGTGAAGCCAGCAACGGTGTTGCGTTCACTTTTTATCCCTATCCGGCGATCAGCGGTATCTCGCCCCTAAGCGGTCCGGTGGGAACACCCGTGATCATCACAGGCGCCGGCCTTCTGGATGGTGAGGGCCATGCCGCTGTAACCTTCAATGGCACTCCCGCAACTATCCTGAGCGTGGGCCTCGATAGCGTTCAAGTGGAAGTCCCCGCCGGCGCAAGTACAGGACCAGTCAGCATCCGCGTCAACGGGGACACCGTCAAGAGTTCCAGCAACTTCACCGTAATCGGTCCGCAGATCAGCTCCATCAGCCAAAGCTACGGCGCTCCGTCGGCGTTGATTGAGATCACCGGGAACAACTTCGGCACGACTCAGGGTGACGGCGTCGTTACTGTCGGAGGCGCCCTGTCCGATGTGGTCTCATGGTCTAGCACCAAAATAGCCATCCTCGTACCAAGCAGGGCTAAGAGCGGCAATATCGTGGTGACGGCGGCGGGAGAAGCCAGCAACGGCGAAGCCTTCACCTTCTACCCCTACCCAGCCGTCACCAGCGTCTCGCCAGCCAGTGGTGTGGCTGGAACCGTTGTGACCATCACCGGCACGAGCCTTCTGGATGGCGGGGGCGACGGCATCATCACGTTCAACGGCGTTCCGGCAGCAATCCTCAGCCAGTCCAGCACCAGCATTCAGGTCAAGGTCCCGGCTGGAGCAACCACCGGGCCCATAACCGTGCGTGTCAACGGCGTCACCTTGAAGACTTCCACCGACTTCACCCCAGACTGATCAGGAGGCCGCGCAAGTGCTGCGGAAACTTGTTATTAGGCTCGTCATAGAAGAAAGGAACGAGAGACAAAGAAATGGCGATAGAAGTCCTTGTTCCATCGATTATCAAAGTTGGCGGTGGGGCAATTGCCGAAGCGTCGAGCATCCTGAAGCACCTGGGAGTCAAGCACCCTCTGATCGTCACCGACCCAGTTCTTGTACGTATGGGGCTTGCCGAGTCTTTGCGCGAGCAATTCGAGAAAGCAGGCATCGCTTGTGGCGTTTTTTCGGAAACCGTACCGGACCCGACGACTGACGCAGTGGCGGCAGGCTTACAAGCTTTTATTCGAGGGAACCATGATGGACTGGTGAGCCTGGGAGGCGGAAGCCCCATCGACTCTGCAAAGGCGATCGGCATCCTGGCTAGCAATGGCGGTCGAGCAAGCGATTACAAAGTGCCGAACGAGATCCCGAACAGGAGCCCCCTGCACCTTGCAATTCCCACCACTGCCGGAACAGGGTCCGAAGTGTCACGCTTCACCGTCATCACCGATTCAGAAACCGACGAAAAGATGCTCATCACAGGTGCGTCACTGGTACCGAATGCGGCGATTGTTGACTTTGAATTGACGATGAGCATGCCGGCGAGGCTAACCGCGGACACCGGCACCGATTCATTGACTCACGCAATCGAGGCCCACGTGAGCCGAAAAGCAAACGCATTCGCCGATGTTTTTGCAATGGCGGCTATGAAAACCATTTGGGCGGAGTTGCCGACTGTGTTTCACGAGCCCGGCAATCGTCGAGCACGCGAGTCGATGATGTTGGCTGCGACTCAGGCCGGTATGGCCTTCTCGAATGCAAGCGTGGCATTGGTTCATGGTATGAGCCGGCCGATCGGAGCGCATTTCCATGTGCCACATGGACTTTCAAACGCAATGCTCTTGCCCGCCGTTACTGCGTTTTCAGTAGAGGCTGCCGAAGGCCGCTACGCGGAATGCGCCCGAACCATCGGGGGAGCTTCTCAGTTGGATTCTGATGCGCAAGCGGGAAGGAAACTCGTCGATGCACTGTTCGCGCGGAATCAAGAGCTTGAGGTTCCCTCACCGAAAAAATTTGACATACCTGAGGAGCGATACTTCTCACTGATTCCGACGATGGCGGAACAGGCTCTCGCCTCAGGTTCGCCACAGAATAATCCTCGCATTCCAACGAAGAAGGAGATCGAGGAGATCTATCGGCAGATTTGGGATTGACAATTACTTCCGAGATCCCCTGGCGCCGGAAAGCGAATCCGCAGCCTTAAAAACCTGGCCTGGTGTGATCCGCCAGGATCTGCGCGACGTGAAAGCCGATCAGATCCTGCTGTTGACGAACCAGTAAATCAAGATAAGCAGTAGGGAGAAGGCAATCGCAAGCAATCGCTCACTAGTATACTGTCTCGAAAGTTCCCGACATGATCGGGGGCTGCGGTCGCGTTTTTGCTCGGTGGAAGCGCAGGGCTTTTTAGCCCCACGAATGGGCACAACTGACAGCATCGGAGAAGGTTGAGCAGGAGCTCAGCTCTTCCCCGATCGATTGGCGCTCCATGGACTACCAGCGTGCGCTGCGCTTCCGTGTGAGCGTCTTCACTCGCCGGAGTGAGTGCCATCTCCGAATACAAGCGTGGCATCGCGAAGCTCCAGTCCGGTCAAGAAGGTTTTGTTGTCCTTGATGGTTGTCGTCTGAGCTTCCGGGTCGTTACGCTGCTCGACAATGTGCGCTGGAAAGGTCTTGCTCCACTTGCCGTCGGTGAAGGTTACCTGCACATTTGGATCTGTTCCGGTCCATACGAGCTTGTAGGTCCCCTTGGGCACTTCGGTGGTTCCTACGGTTACCGTGTCGTCAAGTACGACGCGGGCAGTGTTCTTCGAGGCGGCGTTCGCAGCGAATGGAAGGGCAGTGAGGATGAAGGTAAAGGCCAGGACTCGTTTCGTCATGTTCTATCTCCTTTGTCTGCTTCCGCTCTTCGACCTCTTTCGAGAAGCATTCTTTAGATTAAAAACGCGCCGGCGCGCATTGAATCTTAATAATTGTTAAGCTCGCTACACTCTCGTTAATCCACCGAATCGCACGAACTTCTCTCATGGAAAGCGAACCCCTCAGGTTCAAGGCGCAGCTCCGCCTCAGCCCAGAAGCTAATCGCTTAGATAGAAATGGGTTTATCGAGGGTCTGATCTGCGGTCTTCTCCGCAGAGGGTAGACACGGCAGCGTGATCTTTACTCTAAGACCCGGATCTGCGTTTTCACCCCTGATCGTGCCTTGATGCAACTGAACGGCACGCATTGCGATCGAGAGCCCAAGCCCAACCCCGCCGCTATTGGCATCTCGAGCGTCGTCTACGCGGAAGAACGGCTTAAAAATCTGAGAGAGCAGCGCTTCGGGGACGCCGGGCCCGTGGTCGCGGATCTCGATGGTGGTGCTATCGGCATCTTCCGCCAACGTCACTTCGACCGTCGAGCGAGCTGGTGAATAGCGGATTGCGTTTTGCAGCACGTTGGCGATTGCGCGGCGCAGTAGCTCCGGATCGCCCAAAAGCGCTCGCTCCAATCGCCCGCTTACCTGAAGCCTGCATTCGCGGACCTCCGCGTCAAGCCGCTCCTCGCTGACGATGTCGCTTACCACATGCTCGACATTCACGATTTCAAACTTGTGGGCCTCCGGATCGCCTTCGGCTCGGGTGATTTCGACGAGTTCAGAGACCATTGAGGTGATTCGGTCCACGTCACGCTCAATACGATCCAGAGCAAGGGCCTTGTCCGGGCTGGTCCTTGCCAGCCGCACGGCAAATTTCAATCGGGCGAGTGGGGACCGTAGTTCATGCGAAATATCTGCCAACAGCCGCCGCTCGCTCGTGAGCAGTCGCTGCAAGCGTTCGGCAGTGTCGTTGAAGGCGCGCGCCAGGTAGCCAATCTCGTCGCGGCGCCGGGTGTGCCAACGGGCGGAGAGGTCGCCGCGACCAAACCGCTCCACCGCTGCCGTCAGATTGCGAATAGGCGATACCAGCCAGACCGCGGCGCCCCAGCAAAGAACTCCCGTGGCTCCTATTACCAGCAGGTAGTACGGGAAGTAGGCCCAGGGGCGAGACCGAACAGGTGACACGGCGATGAACCAGTACGCGCCGTCCGCTGCTCTGCGGCTTATGACCACTTCTCCTGGCCGGCGTTGGCGTCCTTCGACCGCTCCGCCGCCAGGGATCAGATTCGCCAGGTCCTGGCCGGAAACGACATCCACTCCCGCAGAGTTGAGCAGATAGTGAGACCCGCCAAAGATTCGGTTCGCCCGCTGCATATAAGCAGAGACCGCAGTTGGACCGCCATGATCCAACGCCTTACGGGCCTCTTCCAATTGAAGTTCGTCGGTCCGTTCGAATGTCCGGTAAACGGTCGCGCGCTCGATCTGCCTCGAAATGGCAAGAAAGACCACTAGAGACAACGACAAAGTTCCCGCCATCGCGAGCAGGATTCCCACGTAGAGAGATCTCATAGGTGGCCTCTGTTCGAGAGGACCACTGAGTTCATGCGCCTTGGCTTGTGGCTTGGGGCGCTCTTCGAAAACCTTTTAGCGTTCTGCGCTCGTAAAAACATAACCAACGCCCCGAATTGTACGAATCAAGGTATGACCGGATTCAAGCTTCTTGCGCAAACGGCTGACGTGTACGTCGAGCGAACGATCAGAGGCGGTTGCTTCGCGCTCGAACAACGCCTCGGTGATCTCGTCGCGAGATACGACACGGCCGGCGGAGCGGGCCAGCAGGTCGAAAATGTCAAACTCCATTGCGGTCAAATCTACCAAACGATTGCCCTTCCATACCTCACGCCTGTTCACATCAATACGGATTTTTCCAAACCTCGTCACCGCATCATTCAGATGGTGGGAGGTGGCGATCCGCCGAAGGACAGCACGAATGCGTGCGAGGAGTTCATCGGGATCGAAAGGCTTTACCAGGTAATCGTCCGCGCCTTTGTCTAGTCCCTCGATTCGATCGCTGCGATGGGTCCGAGCCGTCAACATGATAACGGGCACGGCGCTATGGCGACGGATCTGGTGCAGCACGGTAAAGCCATTGATTTGGGGCAACATGACGTCAAGGACGACCAAATCGTATTGGCCCTCCATAGCACGCGTCAGCCCCTCGCGGCCGTTGTAAACGGCCGTCATCCGATGGCCATGCTCCGCGAAAAACTCCTGCATCATGCCGCATAGCTCTGCGTCGTCATCGATGAGCAGCAGCGATAGCTTCCCGTATGCAGGCGAAGTACTTGGTGTCGCCATTTCCTAAACCCACCGGCGAACGTCCCTCTTTCCCACAGTCTACCAACGAAGGTTTCCGACTCGCAGAACGCGGGGAATCGTTATTTGAACGTTACATCTCCGATATCAGGTTTTGTTTCTCCAGGAGATCAAGCTGCCCCCTGGCGCCCGAAAGCGAATCCACAGCCTTAAAAACAACTAAGAGCTGACTAAGCTGCCGGGGCGGCGCATGAGCAAACAATAGACTCCCCCAGCCACGAAGAAGCCCACAAACCAAGCGTAATCGTAGAGCCAATGCAAGCTCGGGACTACGAGTCCCACCAGCGCCACCACCACGCCCGCAGCCAGAGCGGCGAGCGCACGGTAGTTGAATCCTCCGCTGTACTCGTATTCGCCTTGTCTGCGATAGAGATCGCCCACTGTTAGCCTGCTCTTGCGAATGACAAAGTAGTCGGCAATCATCACTCCTGCGATCGGACCCAGCAGTCCCGAATAACCCACCAGCCATCCGAAGATGTAGCTGTTGAAATCACTTAATAGCTTCCACGGCATCATCATCACACCAATAACGCCGGTGATGAGTCCCCCAGTGCGGAACGAGATCAGCCGCGGATTTAGGTTAGAGAAATCGTTAGATGGCGAGACTACATTGGCTGCTACGTTTGTATTGAGCGTCGCGATCAACAGCGCGATCAATGCGATCGAAGCAATGAGCGGTTGATTGAAGCGGCCGAGCAGTGCGACGGGGTCCCAAATAGGCGCGCCGAAGATCACCACCGACGCCGAAGTGACCGCGACGCCAATGAACGAATAAATGGTCATCGCCGCCGGCAGGCCGAGCGCCTGGCCGAGCATCTGCGCCTTCTGCGACTTGGCGTACCGTGTGAAGTCGGGAATGTTCAGAGCAACCGTCGCCCAGAAACCGACCATTCCCGTGAGCGAAGGAATAAAGAAACGAAGGAAGCTGCCGGTAGTCTGGAACTTGCTCGGCGCAGATAAGACCGGTCCCAGGCCGCCCGCTTTGCCCGTAATCCACCACAGCAACAGAAGGCCCACTGTGAGCATGAATGGAGCGCTGATTCCTTGCAGGTAACGAATGCTCTCAATGCCCATCCAGATCACCAGCATATTCAGCAGCCAAAAGCTGAAGAAACAAATCCAGATGGCAGGTGAATAATTGGCGACGCCGGGCCAAAGCACGACCAGCATGGAATAGATGGCGTGCCCGCCAATCCAGCTTTGAATCCCAAACCAGCCGCAGGCTACGAGAGCGCGCAGTATGGCGGGAACATTAGCGCCGCGCACGCCGAATGAAGCGCGAACGTAGACCGGAAATGGAATGCCATACTTCGTTCCCGCAAGGGCGTTGAGCACCATCGGGATAAGCACAATTAGATTCCCCAGAAGAATCGTCCCAATCGCCTGTTTCCAGCTCATGCCACCGGCGATGAGTCCCGAGGCCAGCATGTAAGTCGGGATGCAAACGCTCATCGCCACCCAGAGCGAGGCGTAGTTATAGGTCGTCCAGGTGCGCTTCTCCGGTGGCACTGGAGCCAAATCGGCGTTGTACAGACTGGTATCGTAGCCCGCTGGGGCGGCGACCTCGACTTCGCTCATTGCCAGGCGCCTCCGCGAGCATCGCGCTTGAGATACTGACCACGCCCAGGTTTGCCGAGAAACTTTCCGCCCTCGACAATCAACTCTCCGCGAGAGAAGACCTGCCTGGCATTCCCCTTCACCTTGTAACCCTCAAACATGGAGAAATCACAGCGCATATTATGCGTTGCTGCGCTGATCAGGTGCTCGGCGTTAGGATCCCAGATGACGATGTCGGCATCGCTGCCAGCCGCGATAGTTCCCTTCTTCGGGTACATACCGAAAATTTGCGCTGGAGCAGTTGCGGTGATTTCGACGAAGCGGTTGAGAGAGAGTTTGCCCTGGCCGACTCCGTAATGATGAATGAGTTGGAGTCGGTTCTCAATTCCCGGACCACCATTTGGAATCTTGGTGAAATCATCTTTGCCGAGGATCTTCTGGTCTTCAAAACAGAAGGGGCAATGATCGGTTGAGATAACTTGCAGATGGTCGTGTTTCAGGCCGTCCCACAATTTCGGGTGATTCTTCTTTTCGCGGAGTGGTGGCGTAAAGACATACTTCGCGTCCTCGAACGACTCGCCTTTCATGTTGTCTTCGAGCGAGAGCAATAGATACTGCGGACAAGTCTCAGCAAAGGCTGGCACTCCGCGATCGCGGGCTTCACGGACCTTGTTCAGAGCATCTTCCGAGGAGAGATGCACGATGTAGACCGGCGCACCGGCAATCTCGGCCAGCGCTATGGCGCGATTGACTGCCTCGGCCTCTGCTTTCGTGGGTCGAGTCAGCGCGTGATAGATCGGCGCAGTCTTGCCCGCAGCGAGCGCCTGCTGGACGATCACATCGATGGCGCTTCCATTCTCCGCGTGCATGCAGATTAGCGCGCCGTTTTTAGCCGTTTGCTGCAGCGCCTTGAAGATCGTGCCGTCATCGACCATCAACACGCCTGGATAAGCCATGAAGAGCTTGAAACTGGCCACGCCTTCGCGGACGAGCTCATCCATGTCTTCAAGGCCAGCACCGCCCAGGTCGGTGACGATCATGTGCAGGCCATAGTCAATACAGGCTTTGCCGGCGGCCTTCTGCAACCAGATGTCCAGCGCGTCGCGCATCTTTGTCCCGCGGGCCTGAATCGCGAAATCGACTATGGTGGTGGTGCCGCCAATCGCCGCCGCGCGGGTTCCAGTGAGGAAGTCATCACTCGATGTTGTGCCGCCAAAGGGCATATCCAGGTGGGTGTGAACGTCAATCCCTCCGGGCATGATTAGCATTCCGGCAGCATCGACAACCGTGTGCGCGGGCGTAGCGGGTACTTCCGCACGAACTTCGCTAATCGCGCTTCCTTCGATCAGAACATCGGCGAGAAAGCTCTGGTCCGCGGTAACGACCGTTCCATTCTGGATAAGCGTTCCCATCGCTAGCGGTGTCCTCCGTTATTTGTAACCGTCATGGTGGCATGAGCGGTACGCTCTTCCCAACTTTCTCTCGGCAGCCCAAGATCTATTTGCTCCATCGTGATGCAGTCCTCGACCGGGCAGACCAGCGAGCACAGGTTGCAACCGACGCACTCAGATTCGTCAACGCGCGGAATCCTCGCCAGCGGCGTCGCATAAGGGCCGTGATGTGATTCTTTCCCGCGATCGAGTTTTGCGATCGGCGTCATGGTTATCGTTGCATAACTAGCGGTCTCGATCTCAGCCGGTTTGGCATGAAGCTCGACATGGCCATCGACCGGCCCGCTCACGCGATCGAGATGGATGCACTGATGAGCGCCGTCCCAGCAGGCGGTGTAGCAGAGGTCGCACCCGATACATTTCTCTTCGTGAATTCGCGCCACAATCTTGTAGTTGAGGTTCAGGTCTTTCCATTCGGTGACGCGGGGCAGGCTTAAGCCGCGAAAGTCTTCGAGTGAAGCGAATCCTTTTTCACGCATCCAGTTTTGTAGTCCATCGATCATGTCTTCGACGATGCGATAGCCGTAGTGCATCACCGCCGTACAGAGCTGAACCGAAGAGCATCCAAGCAGAATAAATTCGGCTGCGTCCTTCCAGTTGGCGATCCCACCGATTCCGGAGAGCGGTAGCGTGGATGCCGCATCGCTCATCACCTCCTGCACCATGTTCAGAGCGATGGGCTTGACGGCAGGGCCGCAGTAGCCCCCGTGCGAACTGGCTCCATCGACATTCGGCCGCGGGATAAAAGTATCGAGATCGATTCCGGTGATCGAATTGATCGTGTTGATTGCGGAGAGACCGTCGGCCCGGCCTCGCTTCGCAGCCCGCGCAACTGCGCGGATGTCGGTGATGTTGGGCGTGAGCTTCACCAGCACTGGAGTGCGCGCGACCTCCTTCACCCAGGCTGTGATCATCTCGGCATATTCAGGCACTTGGCCAACCGCCGAGCCCATGCCCCGTTCGCTCATCCCATGAGGGCAACCAAAGTTCAGTTCCAGACCGTCGGCGCCTGCGTCTTCACTCTGCTTGACGATTGTGTGCCACGCTTCCTGGGTCGACTCGACCATCAGCGAGGCGATGACCGCGTTGTTCGGATAGAGCTTCTTGACCTCCGCGATCTCGCGCAAGTTCATATCGACAGGGCGATCGGAGATGAGCTCGATATTATTGAAGCCCATCATGCGCTGCCCGTTCCAATCGATCGAAGAATAGCGCGACGAGACGTTGACGACCGGCTCGCCGATGGTCTTCCAGACCGCGCCGCCCCACCCCGCATCGAAGGCGCGCATAATCTGTTCGCCGCAGTTCGTTGGCGGCGCGGAAGCCAGCCAGAACGGATTGGGCGACTTGATGCCCGCCGTGTTCGCGGTCAGGCTCGGAGTCTTTGGGCTCGTTTCGGAATCAGGCATCAACGGCCTCTCGCTGAGTCAAGGCTTGAGCAATCCCAAGCGCGGCGCGCTTGCCGTCGGCAACCGCGTCAACAACTTCGCGGCCGCCATTGACGCAATCGCCTCCGGCAAAGTATTTCGGATTGGTCGTCTGACCAGTCGCGCGATTGATAACCACGCGGCCTTGCATCAAGTGGAGATCGCGGCATTTGGTCAGGAACTCAATTAAGGCCGACTGCCCGATGGCGGGAATGAGCAGTTCACATTCCAGATGAAAGCTGGAACCCGGAATCTCGCGGAATACGCCGTCGTCGCCATAGCGTACGCGAGCGCATTCGACCGTCGCCACGCCGCCATCGCCGTGATGCACTGCGACTGGCATTGTCTTCCAGTGAAATTGGATGCCTTCCTGCTTGGCATGTTCATATTCATGGCTGAACGCTGAGATGTCCTGCTCTTCGCGACGATAAAGAATGTGTACTTCATCGGCGCCCAGGCGCTTGGCCGCATTGGCGGCATCGATCGCCGTGTTTCCCGCTCCTACAACAACCACCCTGCGACCGACCGGGATCGGTTCGCCGGTCTTGTAGCTGGCAATGAACTTCAAAGCATCGATCACCCAGGGGCGATCTTCGCCGGGAATCCCCAGTTTGTGCATCGCACCCAGACCAACGCCCAGAAAGATAATGTCGAACTCCTGCTCCAGCAAAGCAAGGTCATCCTCGTTGGCGATGTCCCTTACTTCAAATGCGACCCCAAGTGAACGAATGAGCTCTAACTCGCGCAGGCTGTCGATGCTGCGCAGTTTGTACTCTGCGACTCCGTAGGTATTAAGGCCGCCGGCGAGCGGCATCCTATCGAATACCTTTACTTGAAATCCCCGCAGCCGAAGTTCAGCCGCACAGGCAACCGAAGCTGGGCCCGCGCCGATGCAGGCGATCTTTTCCACGCGCTCTTGCGCAGTCTTCCGCGAGAGCGCCGCCCCACTCTTATAAAAGTGCTCCATCGCGTGGCGCTGCAGCCGGCCAATCTGGATCGGTTGCTCGTTATAGCGATGCATCACGCAAGCGCCCTCGCACAGCACCGCCACGGGACAGACACGCGAGCAACTCGCCCCAAGAATGTTCGCATCGAGGATCGTCGCTGCAGAGCCGCCCAAATTCCCCGAAGCGATTTTCTTGATGAATCGAGGAACGTCAATGTGGGTCGGACAGGCTGCTATACACGGCGCGTCGAAGCAGTTCAGGCAGCGGTTCGCCTCAATCACGGCAGCCTGCGCGGCAAACGGAGGATGCAGGTCCGCAAAACGCTCGGCGATCTCGGGATTGGCAACCAACTCTCCGTGCATCCGCGCGTCTCCTAAGGCGCGACCAGTGGGCCGTACATATCCGGCCGCCGGTCGCGGTAGAACTGCCAGGTCTTGCGAACTTCTGCAATCAGATCGAGATTGACGTCCGCAGTCAGCACCTCATCCTGATCGCGAGCCGCCTGGGCAAAAATGTGGCCTCGAGGGTCACAAAAATAACTCTGCCCATAAAATTCACCGATGTTCCACGGCGCCTCCACGCCGACGCGATTGATCGCGGCGATGAAGTAGCCATTGGCGGCGGCGTGGGCCGGCTGCTCGAGCTTCCAGAGATGTTCGCTGAGGCCGGCGACGGTGGCCGAGGGGTTGAAGACGATCTCCGCGCCGTTGAGGCCGAGCGCCCTGGCGCCCTCCGGAAAATGGCGGTCGTAGCAGATGTAAACGCCGATCTTCACGAAGCCAAGGTCAAAGACCGGATAGCCCAGATTGCCCGGCCGGAAATAGAACTTCTCCCAGAAACCCGGCGCGACGTGTGGAATATGGGTCTTGCGATACTTGCCGAGATAATTTCCCTGGTTATCGATGACTGCCGCAGTGTTGTAGTAAATACCCTCGCTCTCGACCTCATAGACGGGCACAATGAGCGCAATCCCAAGCTCCTTCGCCAGCGACTGCATGAGTTGAATCGTGGGACCATTCGGTACCGGTTCGGTGAAGTCGTACCAGCGAGTTGACTGCTCGGCGCAAAAGTAGGGGCCGTAGAAAATCTCCTGCAGACAAACGATCTGCGCGCCACCCGCAGCCGCCTTGCGAATCATCGCAAGATGCTTGTCGAGCATCGCCTGCTTGATCACCGCGAGGCTGCTCTCGGCGGGGGCCTCATTCTTCGCCTGGATCAAAGAACATCGCACAATTCGAGACATTGCGGGCCTCTTATCCTTTGGGAATCTCTAAGATAACATCTCGCAGGATGCTCTGAACCAGACGACCCGTATCGACTAAAATCTCTGCAATGGCAGAAGCGCTCGTGCCCCGTAAACGCGGTCGCGCTTGCCATCAGTTACTCGCTTTACAATTCCAGTGCGCTCCAGACGCGCGATAGCGCGTTGCGCTGCCGTAAAGGCAATTCCTAAGTCCCTGGCTGCGCCCGCTGTCGTGGGGAAATGATCGGCAGCGAGAAGTCCTACCAGCCGCAACAGTATTGGTTGACTCGCCGGGAACGTTCTTTGTTCGATGTTCAGGAATAACGAGGCAGCCTCAGGGAAAGCTAGGCGAGAACAAACGCATTCGACGAGTTATAGAAATGAGCGTTTTCGCGTATGAACTCATTTGCTGGTATGCCGCCGGTGAGGCTATCGCCTCTTCTGGAATGGGTAGCCTCATGATTAAGGGGAGGGAATCAGAAGCATTTCGAGAAGCCGAGTATGCAGAACGAGTTGGCAAAGCTGAGCAGGTTCGCTTGCAAATCGCCCTGAGCGGAGAGTTGCGCCATAGTGCGAGGCAAAGCCTCACTGGCACTGATGGGTGGACTCTTGAAGAACTGCGACGCTAGTCGGAGGTAGAACCAGCTGATCTTTTTCCACTCTACCTTCTGGATTGGAAGTGAGGAGCATCCTCGACCCCACCGGAGTTAGCAGGCGGTGCTCAGTTTGAGCCAGATTGCAGGTTATGGTGATGTTGCCGCGAGACAGCCGGAGCCACGATTGTTCCTCATTGAAGAGCACACGCGTATTTCGTTGTTCGCCGTTGTTGAGTTCGGGCGTTGATCTTCGCAAACGGATCAACTCCCGATACCAGGCGAGCATCACCGCGTGTTCTTCCGTGTGCACTTCGCTCCAATTCAGCTTGGATCGTTGGAAAGTGAGCCGATTTTCAGGGTCTGGGATGGCGTCCGGATCCCAGCCGAATGCCGCGAACTCCCTTCGCCGTCCTTGGGAGACCAGTCTCGCCATCTCCGGTTCTTCATGGTCGGCAAAGTATTGAAATGGAGAAGATGCCGCCCATTCCTCTCCTTGAAATAGCATCGGTATGAATGGGCCCAACAGTACCAGCGCAGCCGCTATCTTCGCTCGATCCAGGCCGACGATTTCGGATAGCCTGTCTCCAATCGCCCGATTGCCTACCTGGTCGTGGTTTTGGATAAATCCGACAAACCTGTGCTGCGAAAGACTTCCTGTCTTACGACCGTGCACTCGTTTTCGGAATTGAGAATAGATTCCGTCATAGACGAAGTTGCTCTCAAGCGCCTTGGCCAGCTGTCTTAGCTGACCGAAGTCCGCGTAATATCCCTTGGCCAGTCCGGGGTTGAGGACGGAGAACAATGCGTGGTGAAAGTCGTCGCTCCATTGGGCGTCCATGCCGAGACCGCCTGCATCGCGCGGCGTGACGACTCTTGGATCGTTCAGATCGCTTTCGGCAATCAGCACGAGCTGCTTTCCAAGCGTTGCACTGAGAGTCTCGACTTCAACCGCTAGTTGCTCGAGGAAATGGATTGCGGAGTGGTTGACAAACGCATGAATTGCATCGATGCGCAGACCGTCGAGGTGAAAATCGCGCATCCACATTATGGCGTTGTCGCAGAAGAAACGCCTGACCTGGTCTGATCGGGGGCCGTCGAGATTGACCGCCCCGCCCCATGCCGTATGGTTGGAATCGACAATATACGGACCATACTTGCTGGTGTAGTTCCCAACCGGACCAAAGTGGTTGTACACAACATCAAGCAGGACTGTCAGCTTCTTTTGATGAGCGGCGTTGACCAACCGCTTCAGGGCGTCAGGCCCTCCATGGATTTGATGTACGGCGAATAGCGCCACGCCGTCATAGCCCCATCCTCGCTCACCGGCGAAGGCTGCCAATGGCATCAACTCGATATGGGTCACGCCCAGATCTGCGAGATGGTCGAGCTTGCCTATGGCAGCGTCGAGAGTACCTTCTTCGGTGAAGGTGCCAATGTGAAGTTCATAAACTATGCCGCTCGCGAGAGGCTTCGGCTGAAACTCATCATCGCTCCAAACAAATGCAGTTTGGTCGTAAATTCGTGATCGATTGTGGACGCCCTGGGGCTGCCATTGCGAGCGCGGATCTGGATATACTTTTGGGTCGTTGTCCAGCAAATAGCCATAATCCGTTCCTGGTCCGGCATCCTCGACATCCAGCCTCCACCAGCCCCGCTCATCCGGCCCCGGCATGGGCAGAGCCTTCCCGTTGGCTTCGACCGCCACTTTCCGGGGATGGGGGGCCCATACTTCAAATCGATGCATCGCTATTCCGCCTCTTTCGTCAGCAGCGCGACCGGGAAGCGGTCCAGCAGCGGCTGAACCCGTAGCCGGCCGCCCTGCACTTGATCGCCGGTGAGTCTGTTCCTCCAAAGGCCCTGCGGCAGCTGGAGCGTCGTCCCCGACCAGTTGGATCCTAGCTTGAGAGGCCACCGGGGCACGATGGTGGCCACCCGATCCGCTCGGAGAAATGCGATCAGGTGTTCACTTTTCGACCCCTCCGCGATCATCGGTGTATATCCCGACGTCGCGCCAAACCACCCAGGCCGTTCTTTGCGCAGACAAAGTGCATTATGCACGACCCATAGCTTTGGCAGCCCATCGTCCATCCTACGTACAATCTCCTCTACCTCAATCCCTTGGTGCAATTCTTGCAGCGACCGGCGCCGGAGGTCGTAATCGACCGGCCTGCGATTGTCCGGATCGACCAGACTGAGGTCCCACAATTCGCCTCCCTGATAGGTGTCGGGAATACCCGGCGCGGTGAACTTCAGCAGCGATTGCGTCAAGCTGTTGATGCGACCGGCGTGAAGCACGCGGTCAACGAAGCTTTGCAGATCGGCGATGAATGCCTGCGAGTGCAGGATGCCCTCGATGAAGGTTTTGAGCGCGTCTTCGTACTCCTTGTTCGGTTGCGTCCAGCTGGTGTGGCTCTTCGCCTCGCGTACCGCCTTTTCCATATAGGCAATAAGCCTGTCCTTTCCGATGGGCCACGCACCGATCATCGTCTGATAAAGAAAATATTCCGTGCTGCGGTCGGGAAAAGCGCCGGACCGAAAGGTCGCGTTTCTCCGCGACCATCGCAGTAGCGCAGATTTCCATTGCCCCGGAATTTCGGTGATAGCCGCCAGTCTCGCCCGCACATCATCGGAGCGCTTGGTGTCGTGCGTCGACAGAGTGGTCATCGTTAGAGGATGCGTGACCTGCATCTTCGCGCAGTACTCGTGAAATTCCGATATCGTCAAGCCGGCGCAACCCGGATCATCGCCCACTTCGTTCAAGCCGATCATTCGGTTGAAGCAGTAGAAGGCGGTATCTTCGACTCCCTTTGCCATAACGGGCGAAGTGAACTGCTGAAAGCGCATGAGGAATTCGCTCTCGAACTCGCCGGAAACCTGGAGTGCCAACACGTCGGCAATAAAATCGAAGAGACCGGCATCGAGGTCAGGACGGCCCTCCTTGGCGCAAGTCACGGCTCGGCAGATCTGGTCGCGGTCCTCATTGGTGATCTGCTTTCCCTCGGCGACCACATACGTTCTGTAAACGGGGAAACAAGCTGCAACTTCGCGAAGTGCCCGTCGAATCTCGGCCCGGGTGTAGTCGCGGCGGTCGCGGTTGTTTTCGCATATCTCGACGAATAAGCTCGCAAGCCGGTTGACGTCGCTGCCCAGTCCCTCGTGGAGCACGTTCAACTTCTTCTCGTGAGCCACTTCCGCAAACTCGACCGGCTCACCGGTGAAAGTTCCGTAAATGGCGGTTAGCTCTTGCAAGCCCTCGGCGCGGACCAAGAGGGTGTTGCACACGTTCATGAAGTCATATCCGCTGGTACCGTCGATGGGCCACTCTTTGCGCAAAAACTCGCCTGGCTCCAGGATCTTCTCGCCAATAATCCAGGCCTCCGGCGCGCGCTCTCGCAGTCGTTCGAAATAACGCAGCGGATCGCGCAAGCCATCGACATGGTCCACGCGCACTCCGTCCAATAGATTAGTCCGCAGCCATTCCAGGATTCTGGCGTGAGTGGCATCGAAAACATGCTGTTGCCCTACGCGTACACCAATGAGGGTATTGACGTCGAAGAAACGGCGATACCCAAGCTCCTGATCGGCGGTGCGCCAATAGGCGAGCCGGTACTTTTGCTGATTCAGAAGTTCGTCCAGCGCGTCGATGTGATGGTTACAAGCGTAGATCTCTGAGTCAATCGCCGCACAGACCTCGCTGTGCTCTTCGCATAGGGCCTTCAACAGTCCATAAATCACGGTCTTGTCTCGATGCCTCGCTATGGAAGTACCGGGATCGGATGCGACTGGCAAACGGGAGAAACTGTCGGCGATAAAATTGAGCGTGTTGTTGTGGACGCGATTCGCCGCCTTTGACAGCAGAAGCGACAGCGATTCGGGAGCCAGAGGAAATTGGTGTTCGGCGTAACGAACGCAGAATTGCTCGCCAAGGCGGTCGACTTTGATCTCGCCCGCACTTAATATGCGGCCGTATTGATCTCCCAAGGCCGGGACTAGAATCTTATTTCTTAGCTTCACCTCGGCTGGCTGCCAGTCGATGTCAAACCACGTTGCATACCGGCTAGACTGGCCATTCTCGAGGACGTCCCACCAGTAGGGATTGCGGGGACTGATCGCCATGTGGTTTGGAACGATGTCTAACACCTGGCCGAGACCCAGTTCTCCGAGCCTCTTACAGAATCGGCGGTGACCATCTTCACCGCCGAGTTCTTCGTTGACATTCGCCGGCTCGACGACATCATAGCCGTGCATGCTGCCCGGCTCGGCCTGCAAATAAGGTGAGCTATAGATATGGGAAATGCCGAGATCTCGGAGGTAGTCCGCGATTTGCGAGGCATGATCGAAGTTAAAGTGTTTGTGCAGTTGAAGCCGGTAGGTGGACGAGGGAATCTCCCGCCGTGGTGGTGCAGGATTCTCGAGTTCAGTGGTTTCGCCCAATTCGCCCCCATTAAAAGTCAGACTTTCACGCCGTTTTATTCCGTCTACGTTGGATGCGAAGTCCTGCCATTGACTGCTTCGAACATGGAGTACGACAACGCGAGGCCGATCGGGATCCGCTCAACACCTGGCGAAGTATTTGATCTAGCCCAACCTTGATCGTTCCCGAGTTAGAGACGCGCCACGGGACTGAAACAAGGGGTGCCATTATGGGAATTGTCTAGAAATGATGAAGGCGCTCGCTCGCCTCTGGCTCCGTCGCGCGTGTCGCCTCGCGTTCCAGTGACCGCGTCACCAGGTCTCTTGATCCCAGCCCGACGGCCAGGGCCAACGCCAGCACGATTCCGCCAAAGAGGATTCCAAAAGCAAGCTCCACAATGGCTCCGCCCACCGCCAGATGGTCCAGTACCATGGCTCCAGTCAGCACCAGTACCATCCACTTCACTCCGGTGCTCAACAGACGCGCGTACTGGAGGTTGAGGTTGACCGCTCCGATGAGCACGGTTCGCGACAGAAAGCGAGCCATGATGGTCCCGGCAAAGAGCAGCACCAGAGCTCCAATTACTCGAGGCAAGTAGCCGATCAAATAGGCCGCCAGTAGTGAAGTCGATGACGCATCGAACGCGGTTAGGCCAACCAATACGCCAACCACAAAACATCCCCAGAAGACGGTCCTCACTACCAGCGAACTAGGAGTACTCGCTGGAGCCCACTCCGTGATGCTGGTCGAGCCCTTCCCCATCCGCTCATCGAACTTGATTCCCGCCAGTAGATGCTTCACCAGAAAAGCCAGCAGCCATGCAATTCCAGTGAAGAGGATGACTGCCAGCACAAATGCGAGCAGGCCAGGAAGCAGCGTCGCAACCTTGGTGACCGCCCGTACCATCGAGTCCCGGAGAGATTGTGTAGCCTGGTCCCACATGGTGTACTCCTAGAAACCAACTTCTCTGCGATACAACGCTTTTACATCAAATGCCGATGTTAGGGATTGAAGCGGTCCGGCCATCTCCATCGCGAGACGAAATACGGCTTCACCTCTTCGTAGGCTGCGGCCAGCCGCTCGATGCGCTGCTCCGCCGCCATCGCGTCTCCCGCTTGAACCTCTCCAACATAGGATGCAACCCAGGCGAGATAGAGCGGAGTCAACGCCCCAAGCAGGTGGTTGCGGCCGATCGACCGCAGCCGGTGCGCCAGGGCAAAGTCGTATACGATCTTTGCCCACACCGGATCAGGCATGCGAAATTGCTCCACCGGCAGTCGGGACAGCCGCTTCAGTTCAAGCAAAGTCACCGGTGGCAAGACCAGTCCCCACACCTCCTGCAGGTTGCGCCATCCGAGGTTGAACGATTCGATCAGCGGCCGGACATCGACTTCATCCCCTTCATTCACGACGGTCGCCGGCGAGCCGAAGACAGGTGTTGGTTGCGATCCGCGTATTCTCTGCCAGAAAGCCGCGTTCTTTTCCGCATCTTCAAACATCACGCCAGCAAGCACCGTCAGGACAGTGCTCAGATCCACCTCGTCGTGGTGCAGATGTCTTATGCCGGCATGAGTTTGAACAATCTGGACATCGGCCAGAGCGCCGTCGATCGCCGGGCAAAGGATCGCGCTGCTCTGGCCGCGGAGGGTATCCGTCGCAAGCTGCGAAACCATACTGCCGGCAATCCCAAAGTCCATCGCGAAGGGGTGACGGATTTGTCGCCCATACAGCGATCGGATAAACGGATAAAGGATTCCACTATTGAGTAGACCTTCATGCTTACCGGTCGGATAGAAAGGCATTGACAGCAGCGCGCGCCCCTCAAGGATCGGTCTCGCGAGCGTCTCGACAGTCGCCCCGTCGAGCGCGCAGAGGTCCTGGCCAAGAATCACGCAGGCCCCCGCCCCGGTCCTCTCCGCAAGACGCGCAATCTCGCGATACGCCGCCGGAGCGGCGAGCCACGGCAGCGAAGGTGTGGCCGAGGCGGAGAGCGAGTAGTTGAGCAATTGCAAACCGGAGCCCGAATCCGCAGAAGAACTCGCAGCTTCCGCCGGGCTTGCAATCGGAGAAGCAACCGCAACTCGCAGGGCGCCTGAAGCGAACAGGGCTGGCAGGACTTCCGCAGCTCGGGAACGCAACTCGTCATCGTTCACCGAACCGGAGACGCCGATCAGCAGATCTACCGCGCCGACCGGCTCCGTGGTAATCGCCGCGCTCCCGCCTTGCCCTGAAGTTGCCATGGCTCTTTCTTTCGCACCGGACTGCTTACCTTCACGTCACAGTGTCAGTGACAATATCCCGTGGAGCGGAATTCGCACCCAGCCAGGACGATTATTCAATTCGTAGACGAGCTCATAAAAGGCCTTGTCGAGAATGTACGCTTCGAGAAGCGACCCAAAGGCTGTCGGCTGAGATGGAACGATGGCCGATTGTCCGACCGCCTCTCGATAGGCTTTTAAGAATTCACAAGTCACCGATTGCTCCCACAGACGCGCCCACGGCCCCATTTTCTCCGCGTCTTGGGGTCTGCGGGTGGTGTATCGATTCAGCGACGCAAACGCTGCGTAACTGAACGATCGCAACATGCCCGCCACATCCTTCAAAGGAGATTGCTTCGCTCGCCGCTCTTCGAGTGACCTCGCCGGCTCGCCCTCAAAATCAAGGATTACGAAATCCGATCTGGTGCGCAAGACCTGCCCGAGATGATAATCGCCGTGGATTCGCGTTCGCATCCCGCCCAGCGCCCTCGCGGTTAACCCATTCAGGCGCTCAAACAGGGCCCTCCGCCGACTCAGCACTAACCCAGCCGGCTCCACAACCTCATCCGGCAGCCGTGCCAGGTTCTCCTTCAATGCGTCAAAGGCGCGCGCCGCATTCGTGGTCAACTGTTCGCGAAGCGCAGTTGACTCCTCACTCCCCAGGGGTTCCGGAGCGAAACTCTCATTCTCTGTCGCCTGCCCCAGTGCGAGATGCAACTCACCCGTTCGCCGTCCCAGCGTCGCCGCTGCATCCAGGGAGAGACCAACGCAGTCCCGTACTTGTTCAGGCAATGCCGTCTCGGAAAGCAAGAAAACGTCGGTCGGCAAATCCGAGGACTCAGCCTCGGGAAAGATCTCTCCCACGGAACTCTCGTAATACCGATCGAGCTCTTCGAGCGTCCATTGCCAGCCGTCTCCCTCATTGGCAACAAGCCCTTGCAACATCGCAAAGGTATAAGTATCCGTGCCGGTTACATAATCGATCGATCCACCGAAAGGAGCGATATTGCGGAAGGTCGTATTCTCGGTGAGGTACCGTCCGATCTCGGTATCGGGATTCACTCCCGGCTGCTGTCTTCGGAAGAGCTTCATAATCAGCCTGTCACCGAAGAAGATCGACGAATTGCTTTGCTCCGCCGCGCTCCTTCGCGGACGTAGGTCGACTCCTTCGGCACGAAGCGCAGCAAGCATGCTGCTCGGCGACCCGCGGACTTCGCCATGCCGCATCGCGACGGATCCGGACTCCGCAATTAGCGACAGCAGTGCCGAGGGCGCATCATCGCTGAAGAGACCATCTCGCAGAACTCCTGCGCCATTCGGGGTAGTCAACGGGGCGGCAATCGCGCCGGCAGACTTCTCTTGCATTTCCAAGGCTTCGGAGCCAAAAGTCAAAGCAAGTGGAACGAGATACATGTCGGGATCGCCCTCGTCATAATTCAATCTCAAAAGCGCTAGCACCGATCTTCCCTCATCGAAGCACCCCCACTCGAGAACCGAAGCCGAAAGGATGCGCCGGGCCTTGCCGCCAAACCATCTTTGCCGCGCAAGAAAGTCCGGAAGCAGCTTTTCTTCGAGCCGCTGTAACATCGCGCCCGAAAAAAGAGTGTCCCAAACATTTCCATCTCGCACAAGTAGCTCCGCCTCAGGGCTTTCTGTCTCTTTCTCCGCAGTCGCCGGCTCACTCTTCTGCGCCCCGCCTTGGAGCTCCAGCCAAAGAAACCCATATGGCCCCAAGGTGATTGCGTAAGGACTCTTCTCGATCGGGGGAAACTCCACATAACCAAGCATCTCAACCGGAACCATACCTTCCAGATCGGACAGATCGAGCTGCACGGGCTGGGCAAAGCGCGACAAATTGGCAACACACAAAACCGATTCACCGCCGAATTGCCGCAAATATGCCAGTATTTTCCGATTCGCCGGTTCTAGAAATTTGAGCGTTCCCCGCCCAAAGACACGAAACAGCTTGCGCAGCGCAATCATGTTGCGCATCCAGTTGAGGAGCGAAGACTGATCGCTTTGCTGCGCCTCCACATTGACCGCCTCATAGCCCCAAACCGGATCCAGCACTACGGGGCTGTAGAGCTTGGCCGGATTCGCCCTCGAAAATCCCGCGTTGCGGTCTCCGCTCCATTGCATCGGCGTGCGAACACCATTTCGGTCGCCCAGATAGATGTTGTCGCCCATCCCGATCTCGTCTCCATAGTAGAGAATCGGAGTCCCGGGAAACGAAAAGAGCAGGCTGTTCAATAACTCGATTCGCCGGCGGTTGTTGTTAACTAACGGCGCAAGGCGACGCCGAATGCCGATATTGATGCGCATCCGAGGATCGGCGCTATAAGCCAGATACATGTAATCGCGCTCTTCATCAGTCACCATTTCGAGCGTGAGCTCGTCATGGTTCCGCAGAAAGAGTCCCCACTGGCAGTTATCCGGAATTGCCGGAGTCTGCGCGAGAATGTCGGTGATCGGCAATCGGTCTTCCTGGCGAAGCGCCATGTAGATACGAGGCATCAACGGAAAATGAAAGGCCATGTGGCATTCGTCGCCGTCGCCAAAATAGGCGCGAACGTCGGTTGGCCATTGATTGGCTTCAGCCAGAATCAGCCGGCTTCCATAAGATTCATCAATCGCGGCGCGGACGGCCTTCATCACGGCGTGAGTTTCTGGCAGGTTCTCGCAACTTGTTCCTTCCCGCTCGACCAGGTACGGAATTGCGTCCACGCGGAGACCATCCACCCCCATATCCAGCCAGTGGCGCATGACATGTAGCACTTCTTTGAGGACTTCGGGGTTGTCGTAATTCAAGTCAGGCTGATGCGAAAAGAAACGGTGCCAGAAATACTGCTTAGCGACCGGGTCCCATGTCCAGTTGGACTTTTCCGTATCGGTAAAGATGATTCGAGCATCTTGATACTTCTTATCCGTATCGCTCCAGACATAAAAGTCGCGCTCCGGCGATCCAGCCGGGGCGATCCGAGCCCGCTGGAACCAGGGATGCTGGTCGGACGTGTGGTTTACCACCAGTTCGATCATGACCTGCATGCTACGGTCATGAGCGGCGTCGAGGAATGCCTTGAAGTCTTCGACCGTTCCATAACTGAGATTAACGGTCATGTAGTCGGAAATATCGTATCCATCGTCCCGTAGCGGCGAGGGGAAGAACGGCAACAACCAGAGGCAGGTCACGCCCAGGTCTTGCAGATAGTCGAGCTTTTGCATAAGCCCAGGAAAGTCGCCGATGCCATCGTTGTTGCCGTCCATAAACGCCCGGACGTGCAACTCATAGATGATCGCGTCCTTATACCAAAGCGGATCCTGCATGCTGCCGGCTTGCTTCAAGTCCTTCTCCGGAAAACGCTTCTCGACGCATTGGCCGAAAAGGAGAATTTTGCTTAAGTCAGATGCGGAAGATGTCTGCGAGGAGAGCCGCAGTGCGCGACATAATCCTGGGCAACAAGAATTTTATTGCAGTCGGTTGAGCAGTGCGTCTCTCGGCATTCCCGAATGTCGGGTGTACGATGGCGAACGAATACGAGTTGTTTGATCCGGACTGGACGCCCGGACAAAAAATCAAAGACTGGCGTCCCGGCCATGATGTTCTGAGTGTGCGAGAACTCAGCCTGAAAGGGGTGAAGAGCGGAAAACTGCTGGCACAGGTCGAGGCGCGACAGTCTGAAGCGTTCATTACCAATGACAAGCGCATGGAGGCGGAAGGTCAACTTCGTCGCAGACCGTTCGCGATCCTAATCCTGTCCGTTACGAATTGGAGTCTGATGAAGCCCCGCGTCGGCAAGGTCGCCGAGCCGCTGGAGCCTGCCCAGCCGGGATCGATCCACAAGATCGACTGCGGCCGCTTCATCCTGGGTAAGCTGCGGAAGCGCGACCCGCGATCTGACACTATCGTGCCGTCATGGCTGAAGCATTCGAGGGCCCGGGTGAAATTAAAAGCCTATTTGGGTATTCAGAAGAGTTGCCGAAAGGGCCGAACAAGTAAACCCCCGGATGGCGCAGACCACGTTAACCAAATCCCGTGAAACGGACAGCGTGGCAAGTGGCTTGAATGATCCCGGGGGATGAGTGTGCTTGCGATCACTCAGTTCGGTCGCTGCTCTCGCGGCTCCGTTTCTAGCCGGCCTATCTGCTGCCATCACTCTCGTCTTAGGGGCATCAAGTCGACTATTGTGCGTCTTTGAGACAGCGGAATCCAAGGGTTCCCGAACGGTCGAAACTGGGAGCCATCAGTAGCAGTTTTCCATGTTGATCGTTTCTGAAGGCTTCGGGAAAGTACCAGGTTGAGCCTTGCGGCTGATAGTGACTGCCTCCGCGAACAACGGCGGCACGAGTGTGTTCGTCGACGTACTCATCAGTCCATTGCCATACATTTCCTGCCATGTCCATTACCCCGAATGGACTGGCTCCCTGAGGATGCGCATTCACGTCGCTGGGTGGAGGCAGAGTACGACCCACATCCGGCGTCGGCGCCAGCGCGCTCGTAAGGTCGTTGTCCCTCGGGCAGGGGAGTGGGCCGACACTCCTTGATGGGGCAAGCCAATCGCAGTTTCCCCAAGGATAGGCACGCCCATCGTTGCCCTGAGCGGCATACTGCCACTCCCACTCGTGAGGAAGCCGCTTCCCGGCCCATTTTGCATACTCACGGGCGTCCTCGATCGACACCCAGGTGACCGGCTTGTTTGCCCATCCGTCGGGAAAGGAACCGTCTTTCCAGTCCTTGAGGAAGTTGAGGCTGTCTTTGGGGTTATAGTGTGTGGCATCGAGGAACTTCTTGAACTCGGCGTTGGTCACAGGGTACTCATCGATGAAAAACGGCTTGATCTGCATACGGTGAACATGATATCGGCGCGGGCTGTCTTCCCAGGGATACTGAACGTCAACGCCGATATCGTCGGTCCCCTCACGCTCCACTCCTTCCACACGGAACTGGTAATCGCCGCCTTCGATACGGATCATCCCTCCAGGGGCGGACGCGGCGCGTGCCGACGGTTGAATCTCGACCATTTGCTGCGGCAGGGCATGCCACTCATGCGAGTAAGCCGACAAAGGTTGAACCGTCATCCCTTTCATCTTCTCCATGAGGTCGGTTAGTTTTGGGTCCAGCTCGTCGGAAGAGGCGAGGATTGCCGCGTATCCGTGCGCTTCGGTGGGAAATGAAAGCACGGCCTGGTTACCCTCTATTTCAGGTTTGATCTCCACGCCATGATAGAGATCGAAGTAACGCATGCCCGGCTTGTACGGCGTCGTCATTTGATTTCCTTCGACGTTGTATTCATTGCGGTTCACGATGGTCCAGAGTGTCTGGTCGGCCAGCGGCCAGCGGCTTGCGAAGACACCGTATCTCAGCATAGGGTAGAAAGGCTCCCAACCCAGACTCGCAAAAAAAGGAGCCACGCCGCGCTCGATGGTTGCCACGCGACGCGTTGCTTCTCCGTCACGCGGAGTGACGCCATTCCAAATGCCCCAGACGTTTTCCCAGCTTTCCCAGCCTTCGCCGTTGAAAAAGGCGTATTGCAGAGCGTTCGTTTTGTCGCGATCCCACCGTCCCTGAATATTGACCTGGTGACGCGGTTCAAGCCAACGGTATTTGTCCACCGTGGGAGCGAACGCATAATGGTATTGGCCCCAGGTGAGCACATTCCAGGCGAGAGCTTCATCGCTCGGGCCCCGCTCGGGCTCAAACGCGAGCGGATGGTTGATTTTCTCAGCTGCGAGGGAGAAAGCCAGTGGCACTCCCTCTTGCGTGTCGCCATTGACTCCGTCTGCATCGATCTGCTTCATAAATTCCGCGATGGCGTCGGGCCAGGGCTTTCCTGGATCATGAGTCCCTTGATCCCACATCATCATGGGGGACAGAACTTTCACGCCGCGACGATGGAAATCCGCCACCATCTGTTTTACTCCGTCCACGCCGCCGGGCATGGAGCGGATCATGTCAAGCTGGTTTCGATCGTCCATACCCATGTTTGGATAATCTGGCCACACAAGCACGGCATCGATGCCACCGTAACGCTTTTGAAGGTCATCGAGGTACCGGTTGACTGTGTATTTACCTGTGACAGGATCGTAGAAATAACGGTCGTTTACCATCATCTGCGGCTGCATAAAACTATGTTGAGCCCATTGAAGCTGAGGCAGAGCGTAGCGAGAGGGATCGTACCCGATGCGAATGAGACGTTCAGCACGCCAGTGCGTAATACTGGCAAGCCACTCGCGATGGGTGGCTGCAGTGCAAGGGGCGGATCCTCCCTGCCATGCTGGCCGCGGGGTTATGCAGGGCGGCGCGGGAATTTGTGATCCCTCGGGAAGCACAGGTGTCTGTGCGTAGGCGTGTGCGGCGAGAATAGCTGTGAGTAGAGAAAGACCTATGGAGCGCCGCATCGTTCGAAATTCAGTTTTCATTTGTAATTCCCTTCAAGCAAATGAGTTGTGATGACTCACCGGCCAAGGCGAAAGAACGGATGGCCGGATCCGGGTAAGTCAAAAAGCTAGCTGCCGTTGTGCAACTTCACTCGCCTCGGCGAGATTCGCTTTCATGAAATCGGCTACTTCGGCCATTCTGGGCATAGACGGCTGCGCCCCTTTCCGCGTGACCGAGATCGCGGCGACAGCGCGCGAAAGCTCCGTCTCAATATATACTTGACAACGTCCATATCGAGACTATATGAATGAGTAGGAGAGTCAGCTATGGCTACATCTCAGACGTTTGCCGCCCCGGGATATCAGTTCGATGCTACCCCGGACCTGAGCCGATTGGAGACGCGGGAACGCTTAAGCCAATCAGCGATCGACGGGCTTTTCAGCATCGCGGAGCAGTGGCATGTACCGATCGAAAAGATCGGGGAGCTGCTGGGTGGAGTGCCGCGGTCGAGCCTCTATAAGCTAAAGACGGCAGCGGGGACGCTCCGCGTCGATGAGTTGACCCGGATTTCCTGCATTGTCGGCATCTACAAGGCCCTGCACATCCTGCTCCCCGAAGAGCAGGCGGATCGATGGATGACTCAACCCAACGACAATTTGTTGTTTGGCGGTCAGGCGCCAGTAGATTATGCAATCCGCACGGGCATTCCAGGATTACAGCAGATTCGCAGTCTGCTCGATGCAGCACGAGGTGGCCGCTAGTTTCGCCCACATTCGAGAAGTCGAATATGCCGGTACGCATCGCTTGATTCCTACGAAGTACAGCGGCAAGAATGTGCTCGAAAAACTCCCACTTCCAAAGAATGTGATTTCTGACCTCAGCGAACTGGATGCAGCAACGAACGAGCGGAAGCTGGCGGAGCGGGCGGGGAATTCAGCGATCGGACCAGGCGAACTGCTGTACGGAGTTCCCGAAGCTGAGATCGTAAATGCCGCTTTCACCCACCCAGGCCCTTATGGGGGACGATTCAACAACTCGCGCCGCGGGGCCTGGTATGCAGAGGTTGAGCTGGAAACGTCGATCCATGAAGTTGCCTACCATAAGCGGCGTTTTCTCAGGGAAGGACGCATTCAGGACCAACTCAGCTTTGACTACGCGGATTTCCTCGCCGATTTTTATGGGGAATTCCACTCGCTAGACAAAGGAGAGTTGAGAGACTGCCTCAAACCTGAGCCAGTTCCACAGTGCTACGCGCCAGCGCAATCACTCGCTGAAACACTGCTCAATTCCGGCTCGAACGGCATCGTGTATCCAAGTGTGCGCCATCCCTCCGGCACGTGCATCGCGTGCTTCCGGCCAGCGCTCGTCTTTCATCCTCGTCGAGGCAATGAATACAGAATCAAACTCGATGCCTATTCCGATCGGCTGATTTCGGACGTACTCAAGTCATGACCGATCTGGTCGCCGATCGATTCCGCAATGCCGGGAAGATCAGTATCGGCCTGCGCAGAACAGCGAAGCTTTCAGCAATATAGACCAGCCCGCACAGAGGTACTTGTGAAGTCTCTCTATCATGACCCGGAAGATTGGGTTTTCCCTTCGAATAGCAGCAGGGCTGGAAGGAAGCGCGGGAGACAACCGATGTGGTTGGAGACCGTTATGCGCTATCACATCAAGCCGCTCGTTAAGGAACTCGGCATCCACACGAGTGTTTCGTGGCACACGTTCCGGCGCACCTACGCGACCGTTCTCAAAGCGACCGGAGAAGATGTCAAGGTTGTGCAGGAATTGCTGCGTCATGGGTCAAGCAGAGTGACTCTCGATGTGTATGCCCAAGCCCAGATGCCCGCAAAAGGGCTGCACAATAGAAAATCGTCGCAATGGTCAGAACGCCGATTTCGCAACCCGCGTTTCAGAAGGGCGCTTAAATCCTCCCCAAATTGCTCCGCAGAAAAATCTCGTAAAATAAGCTAAGTTATAGATTTTAATTGGCGTCCCCGACGGGATTCGAACCCGTGTTACCGCCGTGAAAGGGCGGTGTCCTAGGCCACTGGACGACGGGGACATATCTCGCGCGACCTCGCGGACTTCATTGGGGTCAGTGCCTTCCACTCTCAATCTATCAACCCCCGGCAGGCAGTGTCAACGCGAATGGGGGTCTCACCCGAGCCAATCCGTAAGCTGTACGCGCGAGTTAGCTCCGAATTTTGCGCGAGGGAGTTTTCGCGGATTTTCGGGGGGGCGGGATATTTTTGAAGCATGCTTAGGAGGAAGTCACTCTAATGGAAAAAGCCCACGTGGGATTGGGGAGCTTCGTCTCACGGAGAGCTGAGTTTCCACCTCGTTATGGTTTCTACATCGTGGTTTGTGAGGTCTTTGGGTTTGAAGAGCAACCGGGGTTTGAACGGCCATAGAGGATTGAAGAGCAGCTGGTTCGAGATGCGAGCGTTGCTTGCCGGCATGGCAGTGCTTTCGGCCTCGCTGCTTGTTGGCGGCTGCAGCAAGCCGGCGGCGCAGGCAGCCGGGCCGGCGATGCGGGCGACACCAGTGCAGACGGTGACGATCAGCGATTCTCCAGTGCCGAAGAGCGACGAGTATACGGCGACGATCAAGTCGCGGCGTTCGGCGACGCTGAGTCCCCAGGTAGATGGAAACATTACCGAGATACTGGTGAAGTCGGGCGACCGTGTGAAGGCGGGGCAGGACCTGATGGAGATCGACCCGCAAAAACAGCGGGCGACCCTCGATTCGCAGATCGCGACCGAGCGGCAGAAGAAAGCTGTCTTCGACTACAACGTGATTGAAGTTGAGCGCCAGCGGAAGCTCTTCGCGGCGGGCGTGATCAGTCGCGATGCGCTTGACCAGGCGGAGCAGAGTTACAGCAACTCCAAGGCGGACTATGAGGCGGCAGTGTCACTCCGCCAAACCCAGGAAAAGCAGCTGGGTTACTACCACATCCGCGCGCCGTTTGATGGAATTGTCGGCGATATCCCGGTCCATCTTGGCGACTACGTTTCACAGACGACTGTGCTGACGACCGTTGACGAGAACCGGGATTTCGAAGCTTACATTTACATTCCGACCGAGCGTACCTCGGAGGTGAAGCTGGGGCTGCCGGTCAGTATCGTCGATACCGATGGGACGCTGCTTGAGAACACGAAAATTAATTTCGTGTCGCCGAACGTGGACAATGGGCTGCAGGGAATTCTGGTGAAGGCGCCACTGCAGTCGTCGAATGACAAGTTCAGGACTGCCCAGCTGGTGAAGGCCAGGGTGGTTTGGAGCACCGCGCCGACGCCGACAGTGCCGGTACTGGCGATTACCCGCATCGGCGGCCAGGCCTTTGTCTTCGTTGCGCAGAAGAGTGACAAGGGGACGGAGGCAAAACAGCGGGCGGTGACTCTCGGCGATACGGTGGGCAATGATTACGCGGTCCTCGCTGGGCTCAAGCCGGGGGACAAGGTCATTGTTTCAGGCATTCAGTTTCTGGTAGACGGGGCTCCGGTGCAACCGCTGGGCTAGCTTGTGATGTTGGCGAGACCGGTGCTCGCCACGATTCTCGATTCTTCAGCGTAAGGTCATGTTGCAGTAAGCACCGCCGTGGCGCAGCCACCGGCAAAAGGAAAAGTACACTTGGTCGACTTTTTTATTCGAAGACCGATTTTTGCCACCGTCTGCGCGCTGCTGATTATCCTGGCCGGCGCGGTGTCGATTCCCCAATTGCCGATCTCGCTCTATCCCACGCTGGCGCCGCCGCAGGTGACGGTGACCAGCAACTACGTGGGTGCAAATGCACAGACGGTTGAATCGGCGGTAACGATTCCCCTTGAGCAGCAGATCAACGGCGTTGAGGGGATGCATTACATGTCGTTGACGAGTTCGAACGACGGCACCAGCGCCATCAATGTTACCTTCCGCACCGGATACGATCTCAACATTGCGGCGGTCGATGTGCAGAATCGGGTCGCGACGGCGCAGGGGCGGTTGCCTCAGGAGATCAAGAACACCGGCATCACCATTACAAAGGCAAACCCGAATTTTGTCTTTGCCGCCGGCTTCTATTCGCCGGACGGGTCGCTTTCGAACCAATACATTTCCAACTACATCGACGTTTACATCAAGGACGCGCTCAAACGAGTGAAGGGCGTCGGCGACGTGGTCATCTTTGGCGAGCGCAAGTATGCGATGCGCATCTGGGTTGACCCGGTCAAGCTGGCCACTCGCGGACTGACGGCGGCCGATGTAATCTCTGCGATTCAGGACCAGAACGTTGAGATTCCCGCGGGTTCGATCGGGCGCGCGCCCTCCGATCCGAAGCAACTCTTTCAGGTAAATCTGCGAGTTGTGGGGCGCTTGTCCGACCCGAGCCAGTTTGAGCAGATCGTTATTAAGACGACCCCCAATGGAATCGTGCAGTTGAAAGACGTGGGTAGAGCCGAGGTTGGGGCCGAGTCCTACGACAGCAATTTGCTCTTTAGCGGGCACCCCGCCATTGGCATCGGCGTACAGCAGCTCTCGGACGCGAATGCACTGGAAGTCGATAAAGAGGCCAAGGCGGCGCTGCTTGAGCTGCAGAAATCATTCCCGCCAGGTATTGCCTATGTGGTCGCCTTCGACACCACTACGGTGGTTGGCGACTCTGTGAAAGAAGTAATTACCACGCTCGAAGAGGCGATCCTGATCGTCATCGTGGTGATCTTCTTCTTCCTGCTCGATTGGCGCGCCACGATTATCCCGGCGGTTACGATCCCGGTATCTCTTATCGGAACCTTCGCTTTCATCAACGCTTTCGGTTTTTCGATCAATTCGTTGACCCTTTTTGGCATTACGCTGGCCACCGGTCTGGTGGTCAACGATGCCATCGTGGTGATTGAAAATGTTCAGCGCCACATCGACGAAGACAACACCGATGGCCACACTGCGACCTCAACCGCCATGGCCGAGGTGACGAGCGCAGTCGTCGCCACCTCGCTGGTGCTGATTTCGGTGTTTATCCCGGTGTCGTTCTTTCCCGGGACTACGGGCATTCTCTATAAGCAGTTTTCGCTGACAATTGCGTTTTCGATCGCGATCTCGCTGTTCAATGCGCTGACACTGTCGCCGGCGCTGGCGGCGATCCTGTTGCGGGGCGAAGAAGCGAAATACAACGTCTTCGATTGGACGCGGATCAGGCCGCTTGCCAACGGCTACCGCAGGCTGGCGCATGGCATCGACGATGGGATTCGCGCGCTAGGCCGCGGTTATGGCATCGTCGTGCACGGCGTGCTGAAGGTTCGTTACCTCATGTTGCTGCTGTTCTTTGCCGGTCTGGGGCTTACAGGCTACATGTATGTGCACGTGCCGACCGCATTTGTGCCCAGCGAGGACCAGAACTACCTGATCGTCGCGGTGCAGGCGCCGCAGGGGGCGTCGCTCAGCTACACCACGGAAGTGTCAAGCCGCGCGGAGCAGATGATTCGGCAGGACCCAGATGTCTTCGCTACCTTCGCGGTTCCAGGGTTTTCGCTTTCTGGGGGAAGCTCGTCGAACTCCGGACTGATTTTTGTTCCGCTGAAACCGATCGATACCCGGCTTGGGCCTGGACACGGCGCGCCCGACATCCGGTTGCGCTTGCAGCCTAAGCTCTTCCAGATTCCGGGAGCGATTCTGGTTTGCTTTGAACCGCCGGCGATTCAGGGCATCGGCTCCTATGGCGGCTTCCAGTTTATTCTCCAGGACCTTGGCCGAAACACTTTGCAGAACCTCGCCGACGTTGCGAACCAGATCGTTGCCGACAGCAGGAGCAGCAACCAGGTGAATGGACTCTTCACCAGCTATACGGCGAACGATCCTCAACTGCTGGTCAGTATCGATCGCAAGAAGGCCGGTGCGCTGGGAGTTCCGATTAGTCAGGTTGCGTCGGCGCTCGGCGTTTATATGGGCTCCGAATACGTTAACGATTTCGACTTTAACAATCGTTCGTACCGGGTCTATGTTCAGGCCGATGAGCCGTTCCGCATGACCGCGAAGGACCTGCGACAGTACTATGTTCGTTCGAATACCAATGGGTTGATTCCGCTGGACAATATCGTCACCATCACCCAGACCTCTGGGCCGCAGGTAATCAACCATTACAACCTGTTTCGCTCCGCGGAAATCGATGGCGCGCCATCTCCCGGAATAAGTTCGAGCCAGGGCCAGCAGGCGATGGTGGATCTGGCAAAGAAACACATGCTGCAGGGCATGAGCTATAGCTGGACCGGACTGGCGCTTGAAGAGGTCGAGGCGGGCGGCAAAGCGATCGTGATCTTCGCGCTCGGAATCCTGGTCGTCTACCTAACATTGTCTGCCCAATACGAGAGCTTTGCGTTGCCGTTCATCATCTTGCTTGCGGTACCGATGGCAGTGTTGGGTGCGCTAACGTTTATTTCGCTGCGTGGATTGCAGGACGACGTTTATGTGCAGATAGGCCTCGTCATGCTGATCGGGCTCTCGGCGAAGAACTCGATCCTGATCGTGGAGTTTGCCGAGCAACTGCGCGGGCGCGGGCGAAGCATCGTAGAATCGGCGATCGAGGCGGCGGAACTTCGTCTCCGGCCGATCCTTATGACCTCGTTTGCGTTCATCCTTGGCGTGATGCCGCTTTATTTCGCTACCGGTGCGGGCAAAGTCGGCCGCCACTCGGTGGGGACGGCGATTGTGGGCGGTATGCTATTTTCAACGGTACTGAATCTGTTTTTCATTCCGGTGCTATACGTCATTATGAAAACAGCCATCGAGTCGCTCAGTGGCCCGACGCCAATCATGCAGGAATCGACAACGGAAGTTACAGCAGACTAATCGAGACGGCTACTGGACTTCTGTGGCGGCTGGTTCCGATGCTCCGGCTGGTGACAGAATGCGGCGCAGGTTTAGCCCTAGAGGCGCGGCCTGAAAGCCGGCGTCCTGCAGGTGCCTCGACAGCAAATGAAGATGCGCAGGCTGACCGTTGATCGAGCTGACCAGCATTCCGCTGCGATGGTCGGCGGGGCGCAGGCGCATCTCGCGCTGGCCATTCGCCGCGAGGAATTGAGCAAGATCGCGCGCGGCTTTGCCGCGATCGGGTTCTTCGCCGGGCAGAAAGACCTGCAGATTTGGATTATTTCGGCGCAGATAGGCGATGAGTTCGCCATTGCGCAGAATGACGCTGGCGCCGACGCTGCGGGTTAATGAGCGGTTCGCCTGGTCGGGATTTTCCGGGTCTTCAGCAATCGTAGGCCAGCGCAGTACGGCCCCGTAGGCATTTGCCGGATCTGTCGCAGCCATGGTTACAAGTTCAGCGCGCTCGGGTTGGGCGTTGTTGCGGAGCGAGCGCAGCAGGTTGACCGCAGCGGGCAGCGCGAATTGCGTGGCCCCCAATCCGTTCAACAAAATAACCCCGGCGAATACGGCCGCTTTCCTCCAAAACTTTCAGCACGTCGTAAACGGCGCTGAATCCACCGGGAAGGTTTTCCTGCGCCGTAGACTCACGAGTGACTATACCGTAGCGATTGAGCAGTTGGAGCGCGATGGCGTGGCTCCAGTTAGTTTGTTCCTGCGGCGTCGGCGCAGCTTGGGGCCGTGGCACCAGTGCCCATCGGCCTTGGGCGCTCGGCGGGGTCGTGCGCCGCGAGCGAAAGACAGGGACGTTGTGCTGACGCTTGACTTGTTTAGTGGAGGGTTTCGTTGAGTAGGCGCGGAGAGCGTGAATCGTATCATTCGTTACAAGCCCGCGCCAGACAAGCGACCAGAGGGCATCGAGGGTTTCGCCGGGATAGCCTCCACCGACGGCTTCATGCACTGGAGTGAAGAATGTTGCGCCGGTGCGAGTGAGTTCGTTTAGGAGGGACTGCTCCCGTTCGCTGAGCGGATTCTCGGCGGCGATGGACGGCGGCTGTGGAGAAAGCAGGGTTGTGAGTTTGTCGGAGAGGTAGAGGGCGATGCGGCCATCGTGTTCACCGAGCGGCTCGATTCCGCACCAGACAACTTCGCCGGCGGCGATCAGGGTGTCGAGGTCGGCGGGGGAATAGTTCGTTATCCGTGCGGGGAGGATGCTGCTTTCCAGAATAGATGCGGGCAACGGCGCACCTTGCAGGTTGTCAATCGTATCGAGCAGAGCATCGAGACCTCGGCGTGGCAGGAGAACGCCTTGCCAATGGGTCTGGAGACGGGAGAACATCTGTTGCTCGACCGGCTCGATCTCCTTTCGTAACCGTGCGAGTGACTTTTTGCGGATGAGACGAAGGACCTCGGCGTCGCAGCATTCGCGATGAATGCCGCCGGGACGAAAACCTCCCTCGATGATGCGCCCGTCGAGCAAGAGGAAACGCAGTGCGGCTTCGACCTGTTCGGTATCGAGGCCGAAGCGAGCGGCAATCTCTTGCAGAGTGAATGGGCCGTGAGTGTGCGCGTAGCGGCGGGCGAGTTCCAGGACCGGCGCTGTTACAGATGCAAGAAGCGAGGCTGGAATGCCGGGTGGTAGCGGAACTCCCAGAGCGTCGCGATAGCGGGCTGCGTCTTCGATCGCGATGAGTCGCTTTTCGTTCGCGACCTCGACCTCCAACAAACGTCTCGCCCGGAGCAGGCGGGTGACATGGTCGAGCAGATCGGGCGATGCGATGCGGCGCGCTAGTTCTTCGCGAGAGAGATCACCGAGGCGGAGAAGAAGATCGTGCATTCCGTCGGCGGAGCGGGCGCGCGTAGTCTCGGTGAGCACCTGAAGCTGCTCCTCGACCTGAGCGATGGCGTCGGCGTCAAGGAGTTCGCGCAGGTCAGCGTCGCCGAGCAGGTCGCGGAGTTGCTCCTGATCGATCGAGAGGGCCTGGGCGCGGCGCTCGGCGAGCGGGGCGTCTCCGTCATAGATGTAGTTGGCGACGTAGCTGAAGAGCAAGGAAGATGCGAATGGCGATGGACTCTTCGAGTCGACGACGTGGACGCGCATCTGACGGTTGCCGATGGCGCGTAGGATTTCGAGAAACGCAGGCATGTCGAAGACGTCGCGCATGCATTCGCGATAGGCCTCGAGCAGCATCGGGAACGACGGGTAGCGAGCGGCGACGGCGAGCAGGTCGTAGGCGCGCTTGCGCTGCTGCCAGAGCGGGGTACGGCTCTGAGCGCGACGGCGGGGCAACAGCAAAGCCCGCGCGGAGCTCTCGCGAAATTTGGCCGCGAAGAGTGCGGTTGAGCCGAGCTGGCATAGGACGAGGTCCATAGCTTCGGCCGCGTCGAGCAGAAAGACATCGGCGTCGGGTGGTTCGTCGGTGCCGGGGAAGCGCAGGACGAAACCGTCATCGGCCCACATGGTTTCAACGTCGGGGCCGCCGGCTGCGCGGATCCGCTCGGTCACCGCCATCGCCCACGGGGCATGGACGCGGCTCCCAAAAGGCGTGAGGAAGCAGACACGCCAGTCTCCAAGATCATCTCGACAGCGTTCGATGACGATGTTGCGATCATCTGGCACAGCGACGGTTACTAATTCCTGATCGGCGAGAAAGCGGATGAGGTTTTCGGCGGCAGCGGGATCGAGATCGTGCTCGCGAGTGAGGCGGCTGATAGCCGCGTTGTGCGGCATCTCGCGAATCTCGCGGACGAGCGTGCCGATGCGGCGGCCGAACTCGAGCGGGCGTCCGGCGGTGTCACCGTGCCAGAAGGGCATCTTGCCAGGCTGGCCGGGAGCGGGCGAAACGAGTACCCGGTCGTGAGTGATCTCGTCTATGCGCCATGTGGAGGCACCGAGGATGAAGGTGTCTCCGGTGCGGCCCTCGAAGACCATCTCCTCGTCGAGTTCGCCGACGCGGACGGGCTTGCTCTGAGAGCTGTTCAAGAAGACGCCGTAGAGGCCGCGGTCGGGGATGGTGCCGCCGTTGATAATTGCGAGCAGCTTCGACCCCTGGCGTGGCGTGACGATATTGCGGACGCGGTCCCAGGTGACGCGAGGGCGCAGCTCGGCGAATTCGTCGGAGGGATAACGCCCGGCGAGGAGATCGAGTACGCCTTCAAACGCGGTGCGGCTCAGCTCGGCGAAGGGCGCCGATCCGCGCACGATTTTGAAGAGCTCCTCGACGCCGATCTGTGGCTCTGGCGGCGGGTCGCTGCGTTTGCGCTTAGCTTTACTGACAGACGGGGGATGGGCAACTATCGCGACCATTTGCTGCGCGAGCACGTCCAGCGGATTGCGGAGAAAGCGTGTCGAACTCGACCAAGCCTTCATGCATCGCACGGGTGACGGCCGCGCAGGCGACGAGGTCGGCGCGGTATTTTGGGAAGATAACGCCTTCGCTGGCCGCGCCGACATGGTGGCCGGCACGACCAATGCGCTGCATGCCACTGGCGACGGATGGCGGCGCCTCGATTTGAATCACCAGGTCGATCGCGCCCATATCGATTCCGAGTTCGAGCGACGATGTTGCGACGAGCGCCTTGATGCCTCCAGCCTTGAGGAGCTCTTCGATTTCGGAGCGTTGTGAGGCGGCGAGCGAGCCGTGATGGGCGCGGGCGAGGGTTTCGCCGGCGAGTTCATTGAGCGCGCCGGCGAGACGCTCGGCGGTGCGGCGGTTGTTGACGAAGATTAGCGTGGAGGTTCGGGTGTGGATGATTTCGAGGAGCCGGGGATAGATCGCGCTCCAGATGGAGGTGCGTTTCGGGCCTCGGGAGGCTGTGCCACTGGGGATTTGTTCGATCTGGCCGAGACGTGCCATGTCCTCTACCGGGACTTCGATTCTGAGTTCGAGCCGCTTGGGCTCTTTCGCATTGACGATGGTGACGGTGCGAAACCTGATTGTTGTTTCGCGCTCTTCGCTTGCCGAATACTCGTCTTCCATCTGGGCGAGGAGTGTTTCAGCGGCGGCCTTCGTCGTCGCAGGTCTCGCGTCGGCGCCGGCGAGGAAGTGGGCGACCTCTTCGAGCGGGCGTTGGGTCGCGGATAATCCAATTCGTTGCAGTGTCTGTGACGTAATCGCCTGCAGGCGTTCGAGTGAGAGAGCGAGATGCGCGCCGCGCTTGGTGGGGACGAGCGCATGGATCTCGTCGATGATGACGGTGTCAACGGAGCGCAAGCTGGCGGCGGCTTCCGAAGTGAGGAGCAGGTAGAGGGACTCCGGCGTGGTGATGAGGATCTCAGCCGGATGGAGTTTGAAGAGGGAGCGCTCTTTCTGCGAGGTATCTCCGGTGCGGACGCTGATCTCGGGTGGGCGGACGGGAACGCCCTGGCGGCTCGCCATGTTGGCGATGCCGACGAGAGGCGAGCGCAGGTTGCGTTCGACGTCGACGGCGAGCGCCTTCAAGGGGCTGATGTAGATGACGCGGCAAGCTTCCTCCTCATCTTTGGGAGGATGCAGCATGAGGCGGTCGAGACACCAGAGGAAGGCGGTAAGGGTTTTGCCGGTCCCGGTAGGCGCGAAGATGAGGGTGTTTTCGCCTCGAGCGATGGCCGGCCATCCTTGGCGTTGCGGGGCGGTCGGATGGTCGAAGACAGCGCGGAACCATGCTGCGGTGACTGGGTGGAATAGATCGAGGACCTGCCCCTCGTTTTCCGACGCGACCTTGCCAGTCTTGTTGGTCCTGGTGGGAGCCATGCTGATGAGCAAGGATAAATCCCAGGAAGAACTTTGAGGTGAAACCAGGCGGATTTGCACAAATTCACTCATGGATAGCAGGATGCATCGACACTTCGATGTCGTCAAAATCGTGCCAGCGTGAACCTATACCTGCGCCTGCCGCGACGCATCTCAGGTTTGGTTGATTTGGGACGGCAAGAGATTCCCTTCGACATAGCAGCAACCTTTAGGAGGCAAAGATGCAAGTGAACGTTTCCGCGCAATGCCGTATCTATAGATTCGCGTTCCAGGTCGCCTTCGCGGGCGCCGTGGCGATCATGTTTCTAGCGTGTTTTGTCGGCCTGCCGGCCCGGGCCCAGTTCCGCGCGTCGCTCAGCGGAGTCGTAAGCGACCCGACAGGCGCCGTCATTCCAGGTGCAACCGTCACTCTGACCAATACCGGGACGAGCGAAAAGCAGGTAAGCACCACCGACGACAGCGGGATTTACAATTTCAACGCCCTGCCTCCGGCGAAGTTTTCGCTCACCGTGGAGCGGGACGGCTTCCAGAAGAAGGTGGTGGACGACGTCCAGATCATTCCGGAGCAGCCTAATGCGCTGAATATAGCGCTTCAGGTCGGTCAGGCGAGCCAGACCGTTACCGTGAACGGCTCGCAGCTTCCGGCCCTCGATACAGCGACCGCAGACAACGGACAATCAATTTCAGCGAATGAAATCCAACAGATTCCTGTTTATCAACGCGACGTGACCAGCCTCATTCAGTTGGCGCCTGGAGTTCTGGCCACCGGAGCGCAGTCAGGTGGAGGCGGTGGATTTCAGGCACCAGGCACACAAACCGGGGCCTCATCGGGCGGCGGCGGCAACCTAGGGCACTCGAGCAGTATCTTTGCAACAGAAAATGGCGCTTCAGCCAACGCAAATGGCGGACGGTTTGACGCCAACGGCTACAGCGTCGACGGCATAAGCACCTCAAGCGCCGTCTGGGGTGGATCGACAGTCGTAACTCCCAGTGAAGATTCGGTTGCCAATGTAAAAATCGTCACGAATGCCTATGATGCTGAAAATGGCCGCTACTCGGGTGCGTTGACCGAAATCACCTCGAAGACCGGAACCAACGATCTTCATGGCAGCTTTTTCGTCCAGATCACCCGTCCTGGCTTGAACGCGTACCAGCGTTGGAACGGCCCTTCGTCTGTGCAGGCATATGACCCAACAACCGGCGCCAAGCTGACTCCCGCGGCGCGTGGCCTGCTACGCGACGAAGACCGCTACAACCAGTGGGGTGGCAGTATTGGCGGACCGATCTGGAAAAATCACATCTTCGCCTTCTTCGCCTACGAGGGACAAAGTCAGACCGTGCCGGCGACCAGCACTCAGTGGTTCCCGACCACGGCGCTTACGGCGTTGGCGCCGGCAAACAGCATCGCATCCACCTACCTGAACTTTAAGGGGGCAAACGTTCTCGGCACCGTGATTGCCTCCGTGACATGCGCCGATGCCGGACTCACCGAGGGTGTAAACTGCAACACCATCCCGGGTCAGGGCCTAAACATCGGCTCGCCGCTGACGACAGCACTGGGCACGCAGGACCTCACCTACGTGAACAATGCCACACCCGGCGTGGGTAGCGGTCTCTCCGACATTCCGGATATCACCCAGTACAGCATCAGCAACCCGACCAGCAGCGATTTCAAACAGTGGAGCGGACGCCTCGATGCCGATGTGACGAGCAAGGACCACGCCAGTTTCGCGATTTACTGGGTTCCCGCCAGTACGACCACACACAACGGCGGGCTGGCTTATCAGCTCTTCAACCACTCGCAGATCAACGATGCTTTTTCGGTCATCTGGAACCATATCTTCTCCCCGAGCTTCCTGAACGAAGCTCGCGCCAACGCCGCGGGCTGGCGCTACAACGAACTCGGAAGCAACCCTCAGGCCCCCTTCGGCCTGCCCCAGAGCGGCCTGTTTACCGCCAACACAGCCGGCACTTCGGGGCAGATTGGCAGCATAAGTCTGGGGCAGCTTGGAGTGCCTCCGCCCAACCATCTGGACCAATGGACCTACGGCTACAAGGACGTCGCCACCAAGGTTCTGCACACGCAAACAATGAAATTCGGCTTTGACTTTACCCGGCTTTACTATCTGAACGACCCGATCGGGACGCCGACCTTCACCTTCTACAATCTCTGGGATTTCATGAATGATGCGCCCGAGTCGGAAGGTGGTAACTTTCAGGCAACCACCGGTCTTCCGGGGGGCTACCGCAACGATAACCGTCAGAACCTCTTCGGTGTCTTCTTTCAAGACGACTGGAAGGCCCGTCCCAATCTTACTTTGAGTGCCGGCCTTCGCTATTCGTATTTCGGCCCGCTCAGCGATAACAACAACAATATGGGCGTGCTCAATTTTGGTGGCGGCGCAGATCTCTTAACCGCCATTACGATTCGCACGCACATCGGCGCCTGGAATGCGCAAAAGCTCAATTTTGGCCCACAGGTCGGCTTCAACTGGAGCCCGCCGTGGTACAACGGCAAGGTGGTTTTCCGGGGCGGTTACGGCCTGAATTACAACCAGGAGCAGATCGCAAATTCCAACAACAACGACGGCAACCCTCCCGGAACCAGCTCTGTTCCAGGCTCCAGTACGAGTCCGACCAACATCAATCCGAATATTCTGTATGCGGTTTCGAGCAATCCAACCAACATCTTCGGCTATCCGCCGAACCCCCATACGATTACTACATTCAACTCTGCCGGACTGCCGGTCGTCGGTGGCGCAAACCTGGGCGCACTAACCAACAACTTGCCGACCGCGTATACCGAGCACTACTCGCTCGACATGCAGATGGATCTCGGGCACCAGTGGGTTGCGACTCTTGGCTACGTCGGCAGCAGCACTCATCACCTTGTGTACGACTACGACGCAAACGGTCTTGGAACTATTTATGGAGCGCCGCTGAATCCTTTAGTCAATAGCGTCAACACCTTCGGCAGCCAGGGTAAAGGCAATAACAACATGATGCTCGCTGGACTTAAGCATCAATTCTCCAACACTTTCTCTTTAGAGGCGCAGTATGCCTGGGCCCACGCCATGGACACCAATTCTGGCCCGTATTTCCGGGATGCTTATCTGTACAACACCCAGTACACTTACGGGCGTTCGGACTTTGACATCAACCAGTCTTTCAAGCTCTTTGGAGTCTGGCAGCCGGTCATCTTTCACGGCAGCAATAACTGGGTGGAGAAGATCGTTGGTGGATGGTCACTGGCAGGGATCATGAGCTTCCACTCAGGCTATGGGTGGACCCCTGTCTATGCTGCTCCTCACCAAATCTATTGCAACACCTGCAACTACGGTTTTCAAAACCTGCGGCCTTACTACCTCGGCGGCGCGACTGCGGTTAGTCACAGCAACAACGCCTTCAAGACCGGAAACATGTTCCCCAACCCAGGCGCAGCAAATACCGGAACGAACAACGACCAGTTCATTAACAACTATTTCGTGATGCCGAATTATGCCGATGCCATCGCAGACAATCCCGGACAGGTGGCCACGGCTTTCATCCCCGCGCCGGGAATCACTCGCAACTCCTTCCCCGGCCCGAACTATCGCGATGTTGACCTCAACATCGCCAAAACGTTCGGATTGCCGAAGATGCCGGTGCTTGGTGAAAACGCCAACATCGAAATCAAGGCCAACATGCTGAACGCCTTCAACTTGCTGAATATCGACCCCAGCAACCTCTCCACCAACATCGCCAACTCCAACCTCGGCCAGGCATCAGCCGCGCTCGGGTCGAGAATCATCACTTTCCAGGCACGCTTCAGCTTTTAGTAGGAGCAGTTTTCCAACCTAGGGTGCACACGCCGTGCACCCTTCTCTATTGGGTACATTATTCTCCACAACAGCCAATCAGTAGAGCCGGGCTGCGCCTCGCAGCCCAGTCAACCAGAGTGATTATTGGGCAGAAGCCGCCATCAAAGTCGGATACTGGGCCTTAGCGAGAAGGTGAAGAAGAGGGCACCGTTCCGGTGGGAGCGCCAGGTGTGATCGGTGCCGCAGGAGCGGCCGGGGTGTCGCGAATCAGCATGGCCGTGCGGGGGAAGGTGAAGCTTCCTCCGGCGTCATCAATGACGTTAACCTGGCAGGTGTAGAGGCCGGGTTTGAGCTGGGCGAGCGGTACGTCGAACTGGAAGGCGACCGCGTGCCGCTGCGGAGTATTCAATTCCTTGGCCTCGACGAGGGGAGTTTCGTAGACCTTGGTGGTCCCGTTCAGAAACTCGATGCTAGTGAGCACGCGGACGGGCGCGTTAGGCGCGCCTTTCGTATCCTTGGGGGAAGGCTTGGGTACGGGCTTGGCGCTGGAAGTATCTGCTGCTGCGGTCGCCCCTGCGTGGCTGGGGTCATAGATCTCGTAAAGCAGGTAGAGGTGCTGGTCCTGGCGAAAGACGTGAGGCAGGTTGGGGACGAACTCGATGCCGTCGCGGACCAGCGGGCTTTGGTCTTTCTTATTGGTGTTGGGGACGCGTTGGCTGGCGAGCACGACCGAGCTTAGCTTGAGCGGCACCTTGCGCTGGTCTGGGACGTTGATATCGGTTTCGAAGGAACCCATCTTGCCAGTCTCGTTCTCGCGGACGACGAACTTGAGGTGATATTTGCCGATGGGCAGAGTGAATCCGGTGGAGTACTGAATGTTCTTGCGCGAAACCTGTTGACTCTGGTCAATGGCCAGCTTGACCGTCTGGCGAGCGTCGCCGATATCGCGTCCGGCGGCGTCTTTGACCTCGCCGATGATGTCGAGGGTCGCCTTGTCGCGGTCTCCGCCTTTGGTGAAAGGGATTTGCGAGCCGGGCACGACGATCGAGACGGGCACGAAGTAGTGGGTCTCGTCGACGCGGAAGTAGAGCGCCTGCAGGTAGACGGCGACATCGGTTGCGGGCAGATCGCTGGCTAGCTCTTCGTCGAGTTCGCGCTCCCTGTCTTCGTTCGTCGAGTGCTTGAAGTCGGCTGGGGCGTAGTAGCCCTGACGGTATTCGAGCTTCACGTCGTTGCGGTTGAGCTTGACTTGCAGCTTGCGGTAGCGGCCGTCTCGGCGCGGGTCGGTGGAGCGGAAGCCGAGGACGTAATATGCCGAGGTATCGTTTTGCACCCGTTGGAAGGCGGGGGCGAAGTCGTTCGAGTCGAAGAAGGCCTTGCCGCCGGTGTCGGTCGAGAGGGTCGACATGACTTCCTGCGAATTGAAGTTGGCGTCGAAGTTGTTTTGCAGTGCCGAACCATTAAATGCCCCAGTGCCGCGGAGGCTTCCCGTGGTTGCATCGCCGAGCGGAGAGATGGCCTGGAGGCCGCGGGTGTTGACGCTGTAGATGGATAGATTGGCGCGGACTGCGGCGTTGATGGCGTTGCGCAGCGAGGCCTGGTTTTCGATGCCATCGCGGGAGATTCCGCCGGAGAAGTAGAGCAGCGACTTCTTCTCGTCGATGTAGGCCAGCGATTTGGAGATGGTGGAGATGGCGAAGAGTTCGCGGTCGGTGTTGATGTCGTTGTATTCGCTCTCATCGGCGGTGTAAGCGGTCGAATCTTCGACGGTGTTAGTAGTGCTGGTTGCCCCGGGTGCGAAGCCCTGACCTTCGGAGCCGTTATACGTGCCGACTGCGTGGAGCAGGGCGGCTTTGTTGGCGGTGAAGTCCTGGTCGAGAGAGAGGCTGGTGTTGAGCGAGACGACCGCGACGAGGTCGGCGGGCTGCATTTGTTTGTTGACATAGTTCTTCGCGGCGTTGACGGAGCGGTCGATGTCTTCGGGCTGCATCGAGGTTAGGTCGAAGAAGAAGACGATGAGGCGGTGATTGCGGAGCTGCTTGTTGGTGGCGACGATGTCTTGCATGGGTGACTTCGCTGTCGTGCTTCCGGCCATGCCGCTGACGGTGGCCTCGTTGAGCGGGGTGGCCTGGTTGACGCTCTCGAAGTCGAAAGTGGAGATTTTCTGCGGTTTGCCGTTTTCGAGGATGGTGAAGTCGTTTTGGGTGAGCCCGCGAACGACTTCACCGGTCTTCTTATCGCGGACGACGACGTTGGTGAGGACTAGGTCGCTGTTGACTTTCAGGGTGTAGGAGCCGTTGTTGGGTTGGGAGTCTCGCGATGGCGGGGGACCGTCAGGTGGGGGTCCTCCGTCGGGCGGGCCCTGGGCGAGGAGGCTGGTCGTCATCAACGCCGCAAAGCAGGCAAGAAGCGCTATTTTCACGGCGGCTTTCCATCCGAGGGGCGAAACCCACGTCCCAAATGTGGGACGTGTGGCACCCAGATTCAATCGGATTGGAAAACGCGCCTTTGTCTTCATGGCTAGAACCTGTACCGGGCGAGGAAGGTGATCGTCCGCATTTGCCGGGCGGAGGTGACCTGGCCTACGGCGGTCGAGTCGAACTGGGTATTGACTCCTGAGTATTGGACGATGTTAAAGGCGTTGTTGGCTACCATGCGAACTTCAAAACTCTTGGTGTCGCGGAACTGGAAGGTCTTGGAGAGCGACATGTTGACGACGGTTGTCCCCGGGCCGGGGATCGAGTAGCGGGAGGCATTGCCATAGTACTGGCCGGGGGCGAAGCTGGTGGAGAAGGCGGCGGTGTTGAACCAGTTGTTGATGTGTCCGCCGCCGGCAGTGATGGATGTTCCGGGCACGCGGTCGGGGCGGACCGAGCCGGCAGAACCGCGGGCGACATCGGCGACGGATGCGGAGATCGCGGGCGTGAGCGGGGTGCCGTCGGCCAGGGTGTAGCTGCCGGAGAGTGACCAGTCTCCGAAGGCATGGGAGGCCCAGTTGCCGTTGCTCAGGTAGTGTTTATCGGGGCCGAAGGGGAGTTCGTAGAGGAATGTTCCTTTGACCTGATTGCGAATATCGAAGCTGGAGTTACTCTCCTCGGCGAGGATGTTTTGCCAGTTCTGCGCGACGACCGCAGAACCCGCGCCCACCGATGAGGCATCGTCGATCGAGTGGGAATAGGTGTAGGTCATCTGCAGCGCAATTCCGTTTTGCAGGCGCTTGTTGGCGCGCACGACCAGGGCGTTGAAGTTGGAGAAGGCAACCGCGTTCTCAAAATCGAAGAGGACTCCAGTGGCGGAGACGTTGTTGTAGATACCAGGTGCGGAGAGCACGTCGAGCCGGGTTCCTTTGGCGCCGTTATAGCCGACATTGAGGACGATGGCCAGTGGCAGAGTGCGCTGGATGTCGAAGTTCCAGACCTGCACGTAGGGTAACCGATAGTGGGGGTTGACGGCATAATTGGATGGCAATTGCGCGCCGGCGAAGCAATCGGCGAGCGATCCGGTGGTGCCGCAGAGCCCGGTAAACGCGTCGGAACTGTACTCGGCCTGATTATTTTGGACGTTGGCGAAGGGCGGCTGATAGGCGAGGTTCTGGATGAAATTGCCGTACTGACCGACGGTGTAGTTGATGCCATAGCCGGCGCGGACGACGGTATCTTTGAAGGGGCGCCAGGCGATGCCCAGGCGAGGGGCGAAGTTGTTTCGCTCGGGATAGATGAGCGTTCGCGGATATTTGACGCCGGAGACCGGGCCGATTTGATTCGGATATACGGCCTCGACGTCAGTGAATCCGGAGTTGTAATCGAGGGTTGCGAGGCGGTCGTTTGTCTCTGCGTAGGGTGAGAAGTACTCATAACGCAAGCCAGCCAGGATGGTCAGGTTCGGCAAAGCGCGCCAATCGTCCTGTGCGTAGAGGTCCCAGGTGTTCTGGCGCATATAGGCCTTTTCCTGAGGTGACTGGATCGTTGTTTCCTGGGGAATACCGATCAGGAAATCGGCAAACGAGGAGCCGGAAGTGGGGACCTGGTTGCTGGTGCCACTGCCGGGCGCCTGAGTGGCGAATCCGGTGAAGTAGAAGCTGCCGGTAGAGTTCGTTCCGCCGATCAGATTGAGCTGGACGCGGTGGAAGTCTCCGCCGAAACGGACGTTGTTCTTGCCGTGACGCCATGCGCTTGACTCGGAGAGCGCGAAGGTTTGGGTGAGGCGGTAGTTCGCCTGGAGCTGATTGAGGCCGGTGAACTGGTTGAAGACAAAGTTCGGCAGACCGTAGTTGAGCGGATCGGAGTTCAGCGCGGCACCGTTCGGGCCGAGGATGCCGACCTGGGTGGAGACGTCCTGGACGTTGGTGAAGAAGTTGCGCAACTGCGAGTCATTGCGGTTCCAGGTGAAGGTGAAGTTGTTGGTCAGCTTACCTTTGCCGATGGAGTATCCGCCCGCCAGGGAGTAGCTGTGGGTCTGCTGTTTTCCACCTAGCTGGTAGAAAAGGTTGACGTCATCGCTGGCGGAGTGGCTGTAGTTGAAGTTGGCGTTGATGCTTTGGTTGAGGCCGTTGCCGGTATTCAAGAACTGCCGGACGAATGAGGGGATGTTTCCGGTCGAAGGGCCGAAGCTGTGGTTCCAGCGGACGCCCAAATTGTCGGTGTTCGATCCCGAGGTGGTGAGCAGCCGATAATTTTGTGTCGTTCCGGGCAAATTGGGCGCCGGCAGGTAGTTGAGCACCGCCATGGCCTGGGCGCTGAGCGGGGTATTGATGGTGTTGTTGGGAAACTGGTTCCCGGTTGCTGGATTGTAAATCTTAATCAGCATTCCGTTGGTGCCTACCAGATCGGAGAAGTTGCCGGTGCGTTCGAGGTCGGTGGGGACGGTGCCGTATTCGTTCACCGGCGAGGTCGAGTGTTGCCCGGCGAGGGTCAGAAAGACGAAGTCTTTGCTGCTTGGCTTGGTGAGCTTGGGAATGAAGGGCTCGCCGGCGATCGTGACGCCGTAGTGATTGGTGTCGTAGCCGAGGTTCGGCTCGGCCTGACCTCGGACAGCGAAAGGCTGGGCGTTGAAGGTTGACGGGCCACCGTTCCAGAAGATCGCGCCGTGCGGTTGGCTGGGCTTGAAGTTGCGGAAGTTGCCGCGTATCCGTACTCCCCCCCCCACTCCGCCGCCGGGGCCACCGAAGCCGCCACCCCCGCCAGGGCCGCCGAAAAAGATGCCGCCGCCACCGCCGCTGCTTTGGCCTGGAGTTTGGCCGAGATCCTGTAGCTGCCGTTGGTTTTCAAAGCCCTCGCGGAGATCGCCCATTCCGGCGAAAGGATTGGTGGTTCCGGCTTGCCCGGTGACAGCGACGGAATCGCCGGAGAAGTCGGTGTTCCCGGCAATCGAGGGCAAGGCTGCTCCGGAGTTGCCCGCGCCGCTGCCGGCCTGAAGCAGATCGGAGGCAGCGCCCAGCAGCGCGAGGCTCTGCGCGCCGCCGGATTGGCGGGTCATGGCTTGTTCGCGCTGCTCCTGCTGCTCGGCGCGCGAGGCGAGGACCATAGAGAAATCGGCCTGCTGCTCGTGGCTGGCGGCGTTGAGGAGTGCTTCTTTTGTGGCAAGGGCGAAAGCCGCAAGTTCGGCACGGACGACGTAGCGGCCATTCTGCGGGATGGTCATCTGATAGGCGCCGGTGACATCGGTGGTGGTGGTGAATTTCTTTCCGGTGAGCGTGTTGGTGGCGGTGACGCTGACTCCGGGTAGTGGGACGTTGCCGGCCTTGACGGTGCCTCGGATAGTTCCTCCGGCGGCGGATGGCGCGGTGGGCAGGGAAGGCGCCGCCGGCGCGGTTTGCGGCGCGGGCATGGCCGGCGAGGTTTGGGCGGCCGCTCTCGGCCACATTGCCGACAAGAGAGACACGGCGACCAGACAGCCTGCGAATTGTTGGCGCAAGTTCATAGGTGCTATTTCAATCTTGGGTCCAAAGCAAGTTGATCTATTGCGGCGTGGCCGGAGGAGTTGCGGCGGGCGTTTGTCCAGGCCGAGGTCCGCGACCTTCACTACCCGGGCCACCCATGCGCCCGACGTTGACGGTTGTCGCCAGGAAGCTGCTGCCTTTCAGCGCGCCGGTTGCGCGAAGCATGTCGCCGACCTGGATATCGGCCAGGGTGATGCTGTCTTCGCGCTTCTTAAACGAGGTATTTTCATCGACCGAGACGGTCTGTGTCACGCCGTCCCGGCGCTTGATAGTGATGTCGAGGTCCTTGATGGCGGTGACCTCGCCGGCTGTCCAGGTCTTGCCGAAGTCCTCGCGCATTTTCTTTGCCTGGGCGGCTTGCTCTGGCGTGAGCACCATGACGAAGACTGCGCCTACAGTCTTGGCCTTGGCGTTGACCTCACCGCCAGCCATTACCGCGTCGCCCACATGGATGTCGGTGAGCTTGACCGGCTCGGGCTGTCGGTCGACCCGTTTCATGATGTGGGAGTTGGCGCTGGTGAGGATCTGGTAGGTGTCTCCCTCTTCGGTCTTGATGGTGATGGTCGAGCCGGAGATGGCAGTTACAGTGCCACCGACACCGCGTCCGATGCCCATACCGCCGCCTTGGCCGCCGCGCCAGCCGCCCTGGGGCGGACCCTCCTGGGCGTGCGCTGCAAGGGTGAGGGCGGTGAGCAGAAGTATTGGCAGGATGAGGCGTTTCGACATGACGGGCTTTCTTTCGTAAAACGACGTGCTGTTTTGTACGTCCGCTCGAATAGACGGTAAGGCGGGGTGGGAAGACGCAGTTCGGGATCAGGATTGAAGGACTTAGCGAACGCCCGATCTGCTAGTCAGCGACCAGAATCTTGTGGTTCTACTGGAGTTAGCTTTCGCCATCAGTTAGACTTCCCCGCATGCATGACACCAGGCACGCTCATTCTGAACATGTTGAAAGCCATTTTGAATCTGGCGCGCTGGTCCGGGACGTGGTTATTGGCATGGCCGATGGGTTGACGGTTCCGTTTGCCCTGGCCGCGGGCCTGTCGGGAGCGGTGAGTTCGACCCACCTAATCGTGCTGGCGGGCATGGCGGAGATCGCGGCCGGCTCGATTGCTATGGGGCTGGGCGGCTTTCTTGCGGCGCGGGGCGACGCCGAGCACTATGCCAGCGAACGTCAGCGGGAGGAACGCGAGATCGTGGAGCGGACCCGCGACGAGGAGGAGGAGATTTACGCCATTTTCGAGGAATATGGCGTGGAGCGGGCGGAGAGCGTCTCGGTCCTAGAGGCGCTGAAGCGCAGGCCGCAGGCCTGGGTAGATTTCATGATGCGCTTCGAGCTTGGCCTGGAGAAACCAGAGGAAGGCCGCGCCCGGCGGAGCGCGCTGACCATCGCGCTGTCATACATTGTCGGCGGGCTGGTTCCTCTGCTGCCTTATATCTTGATGGACGAGGCCACGCGAGCGCTGCCGGTTTCGGTGGGCGTGACGCTGGTTGCTTTGTTCGTTTTTGGCGGGGTGAAAGGCCGAATGACTGGTGCTGGGACGTGGAAGAGCGCTATTCAGACGACGCTGATTGGCGGGTTGGCGGCTGGGGCGGCGTTTGGGCTGGCCAAGCTGTTTCAGAGGACGGGGGTGGGGCACTAGAAGTGATGGCGTAATCCTATTTCCTGTCCGTTATGAAACGCAAAACCAGAAACATTCACGCCGGCTGCTTACCCGCGTTGCCCGCGTGTTGCATGTCTATACCCTCTGAGATGCAAAAACGCCCGTGCCGGGCGGAGCCGGCACGGGCGGGCCGAGTTAGACGTCAATTCCGGCGTCTTTGAGTAGTTCGTCCTTGTACAGGTCCTTGACCGCCTGTCCCATTGCCTGATAACAAATGAAACTTGTGGCAATTTTCTTCGTTTCATACCCGGCGTCCCGGATGTGGGGTTCGTAGCGTTTCATGAGTTCCTCGCCATGATCCTTGCAAAACTGAATTGGATCACGCCGCCAATTCACCTCTTCGCCGTTCTTCGACATCGTAACTAGATGACGAAACGCCGCGAATAAGGGGTATAGCCACCCAATGGGATATTGATACTTCATGATTGTGCCGAGGAACTGCGATTTCACTGGTGTATTGCGGTACTTTTTTTGGCCTTTCTGATAGCGCTTTTCGTCATAAATCTTGACTTCTTCAATCTTGCCAAAGGTCCCGCTGTAGTATTCCGGAAGGGTGGCCTGCAACTCGTCGAACAACCGGATCAATGTCGGCACAGTAGCGATCCACTTTTCCAAGTCGTCGGCTTGGGTGTCGGAGTAATCGAGGAAAGCATCCAAGCATCGCTCTTTATGTCCATACGCATTGCTCGGTTCTCCGTCTGCAGCCGCAGCGAACTTTGGGTAAAAGATCATCAGCAGAGTTACGATCTGCAAGGCGTCAATACTTCCGTTCTCTCCCTCACGCCAAGCGATGTCACCAAAATACGGTTCCCCGCTCAATGCCTTCTTGAGAACATCGAAGTGCCGTCGTGCATCCGCAAGCGACTTATTTTTTACCTGAACGCTTGTATTTCTGGCTTCTTTTATGTCGTTGAGCAGGTTGAGCATTTCTGGGTTCAACTCACCTGCATGATTTAAGGTTGGCACCAAAATCTGTACGTTAACGAAGGTTTCAGGCAACTTGTTAGCCGCCTCCTCCTCCGTGAGTTCCTCCCGCCATTTGTTAATTCGTTCGTTCGTGTTGCCGCCGTCGAGGATGCCATACAGGCGTTCTTCTTCGGGCAACTGATCCGCCAAGAAGAGGCGTACCCGATCACTCTTGTTGTCATACTCCACCTTCTTAGCAACTATCGTCACCCCCCGGTTAAGCAAATGGAATGCTTGCCACGTTTCGGCCAGAGTTTCGCCGATCTTCCTTGAAACCGGAGAACTAAGATTAGGCAGTCGAGGATTTGGGCCTAAACCAAAACCATATGGATATTGGTCCAGCGATACCACTATCTCGCGGCGCCCAATTTTTCCGCTGGGGTCGTCGAGATTTCTGAAGGAGTTTATTTTGAACCAGTCTGTGGGACGCTTCAACGCTTCTGTCTGCATGTTCATTTTTCATCCTTTTCATCGTTGAGAGTGAAATGTTCAGACGGTCGCGCAGCGAGCCGCCTATACGAAGGTTCCGCATCGGAACTTCGGCATCTCGAAGGGCAAAACTAAAAGGGGGCTGAAAAGGGAGGGCAGACGAAAACGTCTAAATGCATACTCCGCGAGAACCCATCGTACAGGTACCCCGCTTTTTTCAGCAGCCCGATTCCTATCGAGTGCGCTCTCAGAATATCACAGTTTCCGGTCCATACTCCGGGTCGCACGAAAAAAGGCATCACGAGTGCGGCGAAATAGTTGATGGCTGCAAAAAGGGAAAGTCCACCCCACCTTTTGTGAAGGCTGGCTTAATCGAACGGAATTTCCACCTCGGCATAGCTGCCCGGTGTGGCTGCGTTCACCACGGCGGCGACACGTTCAAGGTGCAATCTCACACGCGCCCATTTCGTGGTGCCGGTCAAAACAACAAGGGCGATTTTTCGGCCGGCAAGGTTCTGTTGGTAGCGAATTCTTCTGTCGGTCGTGAGCAAGAGATCTAGCGCCGCCTCCTCGGCGACATTCAGCAACGCTCCGTTGCTGAGCCTGTCCCAACCTCTGGATTGGGCCGTGATGATCGTGTGGCCGGGAAGGGCGCGGATGAGGCCCTTTGGCGTGCCGTGGTCAAAGAGAATGAGCATCGACCGGGACGAGGGGTTGCTCTGGTACTGAAGCGTTGAGGCTTTGGGCCACAAAATCCAGTACCGCCGCGATCTGCTCTCGCGTCACGTCGAATTGTTCCATTACTTCCTCGATGCTCAAGTCCTCAAGGTTCTCAATGACGGTTGCAACGGGCAAGCGGGTATCCCGAAACACCCATGCGCCGCTGACCTTGCCAGGAATGCTCTCCACGGCGGGGCATTGGGACCAGTCGAGAATTGCCATGTTCCTACCCTCCTCTTGATCGTAACCTTTTACCACGGTTCGCTAACAGCGTCACGCGAAGAAAATACCGGGGGGGCAAGCGGCTGCCCTCCGGAAAAGATGGCGAGGGTGTTGCGGTACAATTTGCCGGATGAGGGCCTGAAAAGGTTGCATAGGCCCTCGCGCGGGCTGGGGCTCGTGAATCCGGCTTGTCCACTCCGTTATTTCTGTAACCGTTTGGTTTGAGGTGAATCCAAAGCAACATTACGCGGTGATTGTGCACTAAGTAAGGGAGGATCCTACAGGAATGACTCCAGCTACGGCGACCCCTGCCGACACACCGACGCATGCAAATTTAACATCGCTCTCAGCTATTCAGCCAGCCATCTCGCCTGGTGGTAGTTTGCTCGAAGAGTTTTGTAGTGTGCGGCGACAGAGCCTTGAGCTCTGCGCGCCGCTCACTTCCGAAGACATGATGGTGCAGTCGTGTGCCGAGGCCAGCCCGGCCAAATGGCACATCGCCCATACCACCTGGTTCTATGAGACGTTTATCCTGAGGGAGTTTCTCCCGGATTATCGCGAGTACCATCCCGATTTTCTCTGGCTGTTGAATAGCTACTACAACTCCATCTCGGACCACCCGGAGAAAAAGCTGCGGGCATCGTTCTCGCGTCCCGGGCTGGAGGAGATTCTTGAATATCGCCAACATGTCGAAGCGGGAATCGAACGGCTTTTTGAGGCAGGGATGCCGGCCGAGGCGCGCGAGCGTCTGGTGCTGGGGCTGAATCATGAACAGCAGCACGCCGAACTGCTGGCCACCGATATCAAGCACGCTTTCTGGACCAATCCGCTGCATCCGTCCTATCTGGGTAAGGCGCTTGCGTCGAGCCCGGCGGCTCCAGCGATGGAGTGGATTGAATATCACGGTGGGCTGGTCGAGATCGGACATCAGAGCGATAGCTTTGCTTTCGATAACGAATTGCCGAGGCACAAGCAGTACCTGGAGCCGTTCCAGATTGCTTCGCGGCCGGTCACTTGCGCGGAGTTTCTCGACTTCATGAACTGCGGCGGCTATGAGCGGCCCGAGCTTTGGCTTTCAGAGGGATGGGACACGATCCAGACACAGGGTTGGCGCGCGCCGCTCTACTGGCATCGCGACTCATCTGGCGAGTGGAGCGTGTTCACGCTGCGCGGGCGAATGCCGATGAACGATCTTGCCGCGACGCCGGTGTGTCATGTGAGCTACTTCGAGGCAGACGCCTTCGCCAATTGGGCAGGGAAGCGGCTGCCGACAGAGGCGGAATGGGAGGTTGCGGCGGCGGAGTTGACGGTGAAGGGAAATTTGCTGGAGAGCGGAAGACTGCATCCGGCGGTGTGTGAAAATTCGCAAACATATGGCGTCGGCGGGAAGCAATCTTCCTCGATGTCGCATCAGATGTTTGGCGATGTCTGGGAGTGGACGCGCAGCCCATATATCGGCTACCCGGGTTACAGGCCGGTGGCCGGCGCGCTGGGCGAATATAACGGGAAATTCATGAGCAATCAGATGGTTTTGCGCGGAGGATCGATAGTGACGCCGGCGAGCCATATCCGCGCCAGCTACCGCAATTTTTTCCCCGCCGTGACGCGCTGGCAGTTTTCCGGCATCCGGTTGGCCAACAGGGATTGAGGACCTCGGGAAGCGAATCCCAGCGAAGATCATGCAGGCACTGACAGCATTCCCTCCGCTTAGTGAAGCAGCGCAGACTCCGATCGGCGCCGAGGTTTTGCGCGGACTTTCAGCGAAGCCCAAAACGCTGAGTCCCTGGCTCTTTTACGACGATGAGGGATCGAGGCTTTTCGAGCGAATTACGGACCTTCCCGAATACTATGTGACTCGCGCGGAGCGGGAGATATTTGCCGCTCATGCGGACGAGATTATTGCCTCGGCCGGCGATGGCCAGCTATCTCTTTACGAGCTGGGCGCCGGGACGGCCTCCAAGACGGGCCTGCTATTGCGAGCGGCGGTCCGCAGGCAGGGCAAGGTCGGTTATCACGCGATCGACATTTCGGGGTCGGCGCTAGACGATGCGAAGCGGAGCCTCGAAGGGGCGATCCCGGGGGTATCAATACAACCTATCGTTGCCGACTATACCGACGGACTAGAGAATGTGACTTTGGGGCAGCGGCAACTGGGCGAGCGGCGCCTGTTCCTCTACATTGGATCGAGCATTGGGAATTTCGAGATGCCATTTGCGCTGCGGATTCTTCGTGACGTCCGCCGCCAGCTTCTACCCGGGGACACGTTGCTTCTTGGCGCCGACCTGGTGAAAGATCGCCAGATGCTGCTGGAAGCTTACGACGATGCCTCCGGCGTGACCGCGGCATTCAACAAGAATGTGCTGGTCCGGATCAATCGCGAGCTGGGCAGCAATTTCAATCCGCAATTGTTTCGGCACAGGGCACGCTGGAACGAAGAGTGTTCGCGGATCGAAATGCACCTGGAGAGCCTGATCACTCAGATCGTGTTTGTTCCGGCGCTTGATTTGCAGGTGCGGTTGGGTAGGGCGGAGACGATTCACACCGAAAACAGTTACAAATTCACCGACGAGCAGATCAAGGGGCTGCTGGGTCGCGCTGGATTTAACGTGATCCGGCGCTGGAAGGACGAGCGTGGCTGGTTTGGAGAGTATCTGGCCCGGGCGATTTAAGCAAAGTTCTCCGCTTACGATTCTGCCCCGATAGCGACGACAAAATACTGAGCATCGACGGTTCCTGGATTGCGAACGCCATGCACTTCTTCTGAATGCACATATGCTGCAGAACCGGGGCCAATGGTTGAGGTCTTGCCCGCGATCGTGACCTCCAGGCTCCCTTTCGACATCAGAAACATTTCATCGTGCTTGTGATGGTGGGGCGGATGGGGTGACATGCCGGGACCGAGGGTGGTCTCATGCACCTCCATCACGCAACCGGATTCGGTCTTTCCGTTGAGAATTGCCCGTGAAGTATTGGTCCCGTTCTGTTTGACCTGGAGCTGATCGAATGGCTTCACGAAGCTGGCGATGGTCCGGTCATCAGAGGAAACGGCGGCGAGAGACTTGGGGTCCGCGGTCAGTGAGGCGACCAGAGCCGGAAGCGCGAGACATAGACTGCGGCGAGCCGTGTCCATTGAAACCTCCAGAGAGGAACGCGGGAGCGGGAAGCCGTTCCCGGAGCGATTATAGCGATGTCCAACATCTAGCCGCGAGAGATTAGCAGCGATCCTTCGTTCTGACGATGGGAGGACAACTGTCCTAAGTGCATCTTCGTCCTCTCATCCCAGAGGCGATACGATAGGCCATGGACTTGCGGAGTCATTGGGAAGGAATATATGAGAGCTCGTCTCCTCGGGAGACGAGCTGGTTTCAGCCTCATCTGCAAACGTCGCTGGATTGGATTTCTGACGCTGTCCCCGATCGGTCTGCTTCGATCATCGACGTTGGAGGCGGCGAGTCTACGCTGGTCGACGATCTCCTGGCGAGGGGGTATCGTCATCTCACCGTTCTGGATTTGGCTGAGGCGGCGATTAAGAAATCCCGGGAGCGATTAGGACCCGCGGCGGAACAAATTAATTGGTTCGTTGGCGATGTGACACGAGTTTCTCTTCCTTCTCGCAACTATGACTTATGGCACGATCGTGCGGGCTTCCACTTCTTTACCGAGGTAAAGCCGCGATTCGCCTATGTGAATCAGCTCAGGTCATCTCTTAAAATCGGGGGACACGTTGTGATCTCCACTTTTGGGCAAGGGGGACCTGAGCGGTGTAGCGGACTCCCGATTCAACGCTACGACGCGGAAATGTTGCACGAAGAGTTTGGCCGCGATTTTCGTATGGTCAAGAGTTCGCTAGTGGAACACCAGAACCCGTTTGGGACTACGCAACAGTTCCTTTACTGCCATTTCATTCTTGGCTAGCTACAGGTTGGTTCTTCTAACGTCTATCTGGTTTGCTGGTTTGGGGCTGAGTTAGCTCAAGAGAACGCTCACCACTTCTCCGGCGTGTAGGCATTCGCGGTCGGGCGGGGCGACGAGGAAACAGTTGGCGGCCGCGGTACTGGCCAGGTCTCCTGAGCCATGCCACTCGACGGGCGTTACTTCGGGATCGAGGCCACCGGCCATGGTTGCGGGGAGGAAGCGGGTTAATCCGGGCTTGTGGCGCACTTCGGAAGCCAGTCTGGCCAGGACAAAGCGGGGAACGGTTTTGTCATCGCCGGCCAGGGCGCAGAGCAGCGGATGCACGAAGAGCGCGAAGGTGACCATGGACGAGACCGGGTTACCGGGCAGGGCGAAGAAGTATTTCATCCCACTGGCGTGGGGAAGGCGGCCGAAGATGGCCGGCTTGCCGGGTTGGATCAACGCTCCGGTGAATAAGAACTCAGCGCCCAGGGCGAGCAGCGCTTCAGCGGCAAAGTCGTATTTGCCGACCGAAACACCCCCGGTGAGCAGCAGCAGGTCGGAGTCCATGGCCATGCGAATGGCGGATTGCAAATGGCCCGGATCATCGCGCACGAGCGGGAGGCGAATGGGCTGTCCACCTGCGGCGCTTACCTGGGCGGCCAGGGAGTAGCTGTTGGAGTTGCGAATCTGGTGGGGTAGTGGCGCGGCTTCGAGATCGACGAGTTCGTCGCCGGAGGCCAGGATGGAGACGCGCGGAGGCGCGTAGACATGCACCGTCGCGGCCCCGCAGGCAGCCGCAGCGGCGACGTGGGCGGGAACCAGCCGGGTGCCGGCGTACAGCATGATATCGCCCTTGCGCGCCTCGGCGCCGGCGGGTACGATGTTTTCGCTGGGCTGCGGCGGATGTTTCTGAGCACGTCTCTCGGAGAGACGGATGGTCCCGGCGTCCGCATTGAAATCTACGTGCTCGAACATCACCACGTGGTCGGCTCCAGCGGGGACCGGGGCGCCGGTCATGATTTCGACGGCAGTGCCGGGCGCGAGTTTGACCCGGGGATACTCGATGGCGTCCCCAGCGCGAATCTGGCCGGATACCATGAGTGGCTTACCCGAGAGCAGATCGGCGGCGTAACAGGCATAGCCGTCGCGGGTGGACCGGTCAAAAGGCGGCTGGTCGCGGTCTGCGAGCGCAGGGCGGCCGAGGACGCGACCCAGGGCATATGCCAGGCCTAGAATTTCAGTCTTGCGCGGATAGGCGAAGCGAAGAGAAGCCGCGTGTTCGCGAACCAGAGTTGTAGCGTCGGAGAAGCTCAGGACGGGAGGAGTTGTATTTGTCGCCACACACCCATCCTAGAGCATTTCCGCTCTTGCTATATGCCTCCGAGGACTGCGAATGAGCGGCTTTGCTGAAGCAGCAGCCGCGCGACCGTTTGTTCCTCGATGTAAATCGGAGGGTGACTTGAAAATCGTCCGAAGGTCTCCCGTGCGGAGAAATTTCGCACGGGGCGTGAACGGCGAGTTCACTTCTTGGCTTTGTAGCTGGTCTTGATGGTTTGGCCCATACCCTCAAGCACTTGCTTTACCTCCGCTGCCATCGGCCCATCCGGGGCCAGTTCCAGATATTTCTCGTAGGCTTCGATGCATCCCGGTGGCGCTACGATCTTGCCCGATTTGTCCACAGTCGCATTTTGGACTAGGGCCTGTCCCTTGAAGTAGTAGGGGATCGGTCTGGTCGGATCTGCGGCAATCGCTTTATCCGCCGCCGCCAGGGCGGCGGGCAGGTTTTGTGCTGTTTGGTACATGAGGATGGCTTCATTCTGGTAATACTTTCCTGCCCCGGCGGGATTGACTTTGGCTGCTGCGTCATACGCAGCCTGTGCCTCTGGAATCTTTTTCTGCCTTGCCAGCGCTTCTCCCAAGGCGCTGCCAGCTTCTCCCTGCAGCTCGGGATTGGGCTTCTTCGATGCGGCATCGAGATCAATGGCCTTCTTGAACGAAGTGGCCGCATCGTCGTATTTCGCCTCGCCGTTCTTCGCGATACCCAGTTCAAACCACAGTATGGCTGCATCAGGTTTGGCCTGGGTCGCCTGCGTCATGAGCTGGTCGGCCTCCGCATAGTTCTTGTTCTTGTCGTCCTCACGCGCCTTGGCGAGGTTGGCGTTCAGGTTCTTGATGACCGAATTCTCTTTCATGGCGGAGGCGTTCTTGGTACGCGTTTCCTCGATTAATTTGCGTTGCTCGGGAGTGAGCGTTTCCATGTACGCGGGACGGGTGAGGTCGAAGTCCTGAAGAGTGTCGGCACCGGCGGTAATCTTCACCTCGGAAAACTGGTCAACGACTTTGTCGGCTGGGGTGTCTGGCTGGCGCAGGAAGATGGTGTAGCTGCCGGGAGCGATTCCGGAACCTTTGTAGTCGCCGTTGGCATCGGTTTTGAAGGTGTATTTGGGGCTCTTCAATCCCGACGCGTCTCCCGTCACGGCGAGGCCAATGACGCCATCGGTTATGGGGAGGGTTAGCGGGGATTGAACATGGCCGTGAATGCTGCCGGTCTGCTCCTGGGCGCGGGCATTGAGCGACGCTGGGACTGCGATCAGCAGGGCCGCCATCAGGGTGGTCACGGGCGAAAGAATCATTCTGCGCATTGGGTTTTCTCCTTCAATCTTTTCTAATCTCGTTCCGGCAGTTTCAAGAAACTGGCTGCTCGGCCAGTTTCCGGGTGCGGTAGGGGATAGGATCGTCTATCCCGGCCTGGGCAAAGGCCCGCAGCCGGAGAGCACAGCTATCGCACACGCCGCAGGCTTCAACCTCGCCTGAATAGCATGACCACGTTAAATGGAGCGGAGCGGACAATTCAAGGCCAAGCTGAACGATCTCACTCTTTCGCATATGGATGAGCGGGGTGACAACTTCGATGTCTCCGTCGCGGGTGCCGGTGTGAATAAGCTGTTGGAAGGCCTCGTAATACGCTGGACGGCAGTCGGGATAGCCGGAGCTGTCCTGCTCGACGGCTCCGATAAGCACCTTTTTCGCGCCCAAAACTTCAGCCCAGCTTACTGCGGCTGAGAGGAAATGGGCGTTGCGGAAGGGGACGTAGGTGACGGGGATTAATTCCCTTCTAAAAACCTTGGCCGGCTCGTTTGGCGGAGCTTCGGGGACGGCGATCGAGGCATCGGTGAGCGCAGATCCGCCGATTTGGCGGAAGATGTCGATCTTGAGTGGAAAAAACCTGGCGAAATGGAGGCTGTCAGCCACGGCCTGGGCGGACTCCAGTTCGCGGCGTTCGGTGCGCTGGCCGTAGCTGAAGTGGAGGGCGTAGGCCTCGTAGTCGCGAGCAGCGAGGGCGGCGCAGACGGCCGAGTCCATGCCTCCGGAGAGGCAGACTATGGCGCGAGGGCGGGGGTCGGCCGAGTTACCGTCTGCAAGCATCATCAGGTTATATCGTAACGCTTGCCCCTGTTAGCGTCTCCGTTGGGAAGTATTCGATCGTCTTAACCGGTCATAAGTGCTTGCACGTCTGCATTTAGGATCGAGAGATGCTTCACATTCGACCCGCTGAACCCGCCGACGTTCCCCTGATCCTTGAACTCATCCATGAACTCGCGACTTACGAGCGTGAGCCACAGGCGGTCGTCGCCACTGAGACGGACCTCCTGCGCGATGGCTTTGGCGAGCGTCCGTTCTATCAGTGCCTGATCGCGGAAGAGGACTACATGACGGCGGGATTTGCCTTCTTTTTCTTCAACTACTCGACCTGGCGGGGGCGGCCGGGGATTCATTTGGAGGACCTATTTGTGCGTCCGCCGTTTCGCGGGAAGGGTATCGGCAAGGCGTTGCTGATCAAAGTCGCCGAAGTCGCGGTCGTGAACCAGTGCGCCCGTTTCCAGTGGGACGTGCTCGATTGGAACCAGACGGCGATTGATTTTTATCATTCGCTGGGCGCGATGTTTATGAGCGAATGGCGAATTATGCGAGTAAGCGGCGACGCGCTGGCGGCTCTTGCTGCGGGTCAGCCGATTCCAGCTCAGCCTGCGGCGGCTCTGCCGGAACGATAAGCTAGGAGGATGCCCAGGATTAAGGTCATCGGTGGAGGCCTTGCGGGCCCCGAGGCGGCGCTTACCGCGGCGAAACTTGGGGTCGAGGTAGATCTCTATGAGATGCGTCCGGTGAAGATGACTCCGGCGCATGAGACGGCCGAGTTTGGTGAGCTGGTCTGTTCGAATTCGCTGAAATCGGAGAGCGAAAACACTGCGCCCTGGCTGCTTAAGCAGGAGATGCGACGGGCCGGTTCGGAATTGCTCAAGCACGCCGATCTAAGCGCCGTGCCCGCTGGACATGCTCTGGCCGTCAACAGAATGGAGTTTTCGCGTCGGATTGCTGAGGCGATTATTAACGAGCCTCGTATTTCGGTTCATCGCGAAGAAGTGACGGTGCTCGATCCTAAGAATGGGATTACTGTGCTGGCCAGCGGCCCATTGACCTCCTCGGCGCTCTCGGCCGAGATTGCCAGGTTGACGGGCAGCGAGCATCTGGCTTTCTATGACTCGATCAGCCCGATCATTGAGGCCGAGTCGATCGATATGGATCGTGTCTATTTCGCCGCTCGCTATGACAAGGGGACGGCGGACTACATCAATTGTCCGATGACGCGCGAGGAGTATGACGCCTTCTACGACGCGCTGATGGCCGCAGAGGCCGTTCAGGAAAAAGAGTGGGAGAAGCTGTCGTACTTCCAAGCCTGCATGCCGATTGAAGAACTGGCGCGGAGTGGTCGCGACACGCTGCGCTTTGGCCCGATGAAGCCGGTTGGATTGCGCGATCCGCGGACCGGGAAGACTCCGCATGCGGTAGTGCAGCTGCGCTGCGAGAACCTGCGTGCCGACTCGTATAATCTGGTGGGTTTTCAGAATCACCTGAAGTATGGCGAGCAGGCACGGATTCTGCGCATGATTCCTGGCCTCGAAAATGCGAAGTTCTTGCGCTACGGACAGATCCACCGCAACACTTATATCAATGCGCCAACGGTGCTGACGGAACAACTCACTCTAAGGGAGTGGCCGAAAATATTCATCGCCGGCCAGCTTTCAGGGGTTGAGGGATATACCGAATCCATCGCCACCGGGATGCTGGCGGGAATTTACGCCGCCGCTGTTGCCGGGGGAGTCAAGGCGGCGCTGATTCCGCGCGAAACCGCGTTGGGCTCGCTGGTGCATTACATCACTCATGCCGAAGCCAAGCGATTCCAGCCGGCGAACATCACTTTCGATCTTCTGCCGCCGCTGGATGAGGAGACGCGGAAGAAGATTCGCGATAAGCGGGAACGTCACCGGTTGCAGTGTGAGAGCGCGCTGCGGGTGTTTGACGGATGGCTGGCACATCTCTATTCGGTGAGGTGAGGGGTTGGTTCAACAACTCTTCGGTGTATCTTGTTCGCATGACTTCACTCTCCCCGCTTGACGCGCTGGGGCCCGCTTTCCGGCGGACGCGCGAGGTGCTGGCCTCTCCCTTTCGGTTTTGGTTCTTCTTGAAGATTGCCCTTATCGCAGCGTTGACCCAGCCGAGTTTCTACTCGGCCTCACTCTCTTATCCGATCCAGGGTGCGCAACTCGCATTTGTGCTTGGACATCCCGGGCGCGGATCGGGCGTAGGTTTGTCCGGTTATGGCAGCCAATTCATGGCGGGGTCGGGCGTCGCAGCGCTGGGGATTTCGGTGATCGTGATTATGATCGTGATCGGCCTGGCGCTTTGGGTGCTGCTGTCATATCTCTATTGCCGGCTACGCTTCACGCTCTTCGACCTCGTCGTCTACAAGCGTGGACAAGTAGGGCAGGCCTGGTCGGCGTATGGCCGCCAAAGCTGGCGCTATTTCGGGCTTGTCATTCTGGTCTCACTGGCGTTCATGGTCGTTGCGGTCATCGTTGTCGGGCCGGCGCTATTGAACTTTATTCGTGTGGTGCGCCCGCTGGCAGCCGCTGGATCCAGTGTGAATCCATTTGCAATGTTAAGCGCGATATTCCCATTTCTAGTGGCAGTCTTTGCGATCGCCGCTCTCTGGGCGGTCGTCGATTCGTTGATGCAGGACTTCCTGCTTCCGCCGATGGCGATCGAGGACGCCCCGCTGGAGGCGGTCTTTGGGCGTTTCTTTGCCCTGCTTAAGACTAGTCCCGGAACGGTTGTGATCTACGTTTTGCTGCGGTTTGCGGTCGGCATCGGTTTGACCTGGATCCTCATGCTGATTTTTCTGGCAGGGCTGATGATCGCCGGATTGGGCGTTTTTGGCATTGGAACGCTGATCTACCATGCGTTGTGGGCGAGCGCCGTCGGTCAGGTTATTTGCGTTTCGCTGGCAATCCTGGTTGGTCTGGTAGTGGTGGTGGTCTATGCCGTGGCGATCATCTCGATCTACGGGACAGCAGCGGTCTTCAAACAGTCCTATGCCGCTTATTTCTTTGGTGGGCGATATGCGGCGCTGGGCGACTGGCTGGAGCCGCCTCCGCCGTCTGCCGTGGAGTATTCGGAGCCGCCGCCATTGCCGCCGGGAGCGCCTCCGTCAGGAATGCCTCCGTTGGAGGAAGCTCCACCGGTTTGGTAGGCAAGAGTATCCGCAAGTGGTTGGGAGGAATTCCGGCGTCACAATTCCACGGCCGAGTGGCTGAGTTGTCAGTCCGAGCCTTTTTGATTTCTCGCCCGGACTTTGAACCAGATGGGCGAGCCTTCGAAGCCGAAGGCGGCACGGACCTGGTTTTCAAGGAAGCGCTCGAAGGAGAAGTGCAGCTTCACCAAGCGATTTGCAAACAAGATGAAGGTGGGCGGAGCGACAGCCGCCTGGGTCATGTAGTAGATGCGAATCTTCTGCGCCATGGGAACGCCGGCGCGCTGGAAGTCGATCTTTTCAAGGAAGCGGTTCATCTGCCCGGTGGTGACTCGTTTGCGGCGCTCCCTGGCGACGTGGTGTGTGATTTCGAGTAACTTCTTCAGGTTGCTGCCGCGAGACGCCGAGATGAAAATGAGCGGAGCGTAGTGGAGATACTTCAGGGCGTGGCGCACTTGCTCTTCAAAGACGGCTTTGTCGGCGGGTGGTTTGCCATCTGTACGCGCGGTTGTTACTAAGTCCCACTTGTTAATCACGATGACAATGGAACGTCCGCTTTCGTGGGCGTATCCGCCGATGGTAGCGTCGGCCGCGGTGACGCCTTCCCGTGCGTCGATGACCAGCAGGGCGACGTCGGCGGCCTCGAGGTGACGGCGGGCCATGACCACGGAGAGCTTCTCGGCCATCTCGTGGGTCTTGCCCTTGCGGCGGATTCCAGCGGTGTTGACGATGCGGAAGCGGTCGCCCTGGTAGTCGATGACCTCGTCGACGGCGTCGCGGGTGGTTCCGGCGATGGGCGAGACGATGGCGCGATTGGTGCCGGTGAGGGCATTGAGCAGCGTGGATTTGCCGACGTTGGGTCGGCCGATGATGGCGACCTTGGTCTCGAACTGCTCGAATTCGCCGTGGGTGCGGTGGAGGTCGCGGTTGGCATCTTCGTCGGCTGAGGATGCTTCCGGGGTTTCGATCTCGGGGTTCACTGGTGGTTCGACGACGGGTAGTGCTTCGAAGACAGCGTCGAGCAGGTCGCCGATGCCGAGCGAGTGTTCGGCGGAGATGGGGAAGATCGTCTTGAAGCCGAGGCGGCGATAGTTTTCGGCCTGTGCGACGAGTTGATCCGTATCGATCTTGTTGACCGCTAGCATGATTGCCTTGCCGCCGCGAAGCAGATGGCGGGCAAGGTCGAAGTCGGGCGCAGTGAGCTCGGTGCGGCCGTCGACGACCATGACGATGACCTCGGCTTCGTCGAGGGCGACGCGGGCCTGGCGGTAGATCTCGGCTGGAATCAAGGCTTCATTGTCGGGGACGATGCCGCCAGTGTTGACGATGCGGGCGACGCGGCCGTCCCAGCGGACCTCGCCGTAGATGCGGTCGCGGGTGATGCCGGGTTCATCGCCGACGATCGAGCGGCGGGTTTCGGTGAGCTTGTTGAAGAGGGTGGATTTGCCGACGTTGGGGCGTCCGCAGATGGCGAAGAGCGGCTCGTGGTCGGCGGCTCCGGGCTTGGCTACATCGCCGCGGCGGTCTTTGCGCGCTTTTGCGGGAGCTGTGGCGTGGAAGGCGAGGTCGGCTTCGGCGACCTGATCGGGCTCGGCGCTAGGGGCAACTGGGCGTTTGCGGCGGGCCGACTTGGTAAGGAACCTTATTGGCTTGGATTCCGTCGTGTCGAGGGCCGAAGGCTTTTTCTTCGGGCGGGCAGCAGCGGCGTGTCCGCGGCGGACGGCTTTCTCTTTAGCGGCTACCTTTCGGGCGGTCTTCTTGGCGCCGTCGCGGTTTCTTTTGACTGCTTTCAATGGTTCAACCTGTTCTGGGCGTGAGATGGCATGAGCCGCAATTCACTATTATAGGGATTAGCGCTCAGCCCACCGAAAGCTACTTCATTGCCGACTGACTCCACTACTACGACCGCTTTGCCCTCGCTCTACGACTTCTTCGCGCCGGGCGGCCTTTTGTCGCGTTCGTCTTTGCCCTATGAGTTTCGCAAGGGGCAGTTGGAGATGGCGCAGGCGGTTGAGCGGGCAGTCGATGAGAAGAGCCACCTGATCGTCGAGGCGGGGACGGGCACTGGGAAGACGCTGGCTTACTTGCTGCCGGCGCTACGTTCAGGGCATCGAGTGATTATTTCTACCGGCACTAAGAACCTACAAGAGCAGCTGTTCTTCAAAGATGTTCCTTTCCTCGAATCTCTGCTGGGTCCATTGAGTGTTTGCTACATGAAAGGGCGCGCGAACTATCTTTGCCGCCACAAGCTTTATTCGTTGACCAAGCAGCCGATTCTGAATCGGCTGGAAGAGATCAGCCAGTACAACGCGATCGCTGAGTGGGAGAAAACGACCGAGACCGGCGACCGGGCTGAGATCGATGAACTGCCGGAGGCGAGTCCGCTGTGGGCGAAGCTGGATGCGCGGAGCGAGGCTTGCCTGGGGACGTCGTGTCCGGATTATGAGCGCTGCTTCATTACCGAGATGCGGCGCAAGGCGCAGGAGAGCGATGTCATCATCGTGAACCATCATCTCTTCTTCGCCGATCTCGCGGTGAAGCAGCAGGCGCAGAACACTCCCGATGCCGGAGTTTTGCCGGATGCGAGTGTGGTGATATTCGATGAGGCACATGAACTGGAGGATGTGGCGTCGAGCTACTTCGGCATCAGCGTGAGCAACGTGAAGTTTGAGGAGTTGGTTCGCGATCTTGAGATTACGCTGCGTGCTAAGCAATCTCTGGGCGGTTCGGTGCAGGCTGCGGGGCAGACGCTGCGCGAGCGAGCGCGGATGTTGTTTGCGGTGCTGCCGATTGGCGTTGGTTATGGAAACTCGGGCGATGGGCGAATGGCCTTTGAGGGTCGAGAGGAATTCCTTGAAGCTCAGGGTGATGTCTATCTTGGCGTGATGAATGCGCTGCATCGGCTTGAAGGTGAATTGGAGCGGTTGCGTGGCGTTGAAGAGGCTGCGGCGCTGCGCAAGCGGACGGCTGGGATTCGCGAGCAGTTGAAGTTTCTGTTAGAGGCTAACAGCAGCAACACCGTTTTCTGGATTGAGCGACGGCAAGGGCGCGGCCGCGATGGTGTGCGGAACACATTCCTACAGGCGACGCCGATCGATATCTCCGAGCTGTTGAGCGAGGTGTTGTTTGAGAGCTTCTCGACGGTGGTGCTGACCTCCGCCACGCTGACGGTGCAGAGCGGCTTTGCCCACTTGCGCAATCGGCTGGGGATGCGTGAGGCGCGCGAGCTAGTCGTCCCTTCGCATTTTAAGTATGACCAGCAGGCGATCCTGTATTTGCCGACGGAGATGCCTGATCCTCGGGAGGCCGGCTTTCAGGATGCCGCGGCGAAGCGGATCCGGCAAGTGCTGGAGATTACTCATGGCCGCGCGTTCTGTCTCTTCACCAGCTACAGCCAGATGCGGGATTTGTATGAGCGGTTGCTGGCGGAATTAAGCTTTCCTTTGCTGCTGCAAGGGACTGCTCCGCGCAAGGCTCTGCTGGAGGAGTTTCGCGAGACTCCGAATGCGGTGCTGTTTGGCACCTCGAGTTTCTGGCAGGGCGTGGATGTGCAGGGCGAGGCGCTGAGCTGCGTGATTGTTGACCGGTTGCCGTTTGCGGTGCCGAGCGATCCAGTGGTTGCGGCGCGGATGAAGGCGATCGAGGCCGGGGGCGGGGCTCCGTTCTTTGAGTACCAGGTGCCTTCAGCGGTGATTACGCTGAAGCAGGGATTTGGGCGACTGATCCGCTCGCTGGAAGATCGCGGTGTGCTGATGCTGCTCGATCCACGAATTCAGCGGCAACGCTATGGCAGAGTCTTCCTCGAAAGCCTGCCGTCTTATCGCGTGACGAACGATATTGCTGTCGTTGAGGAATTCTTCAACGGCAATTGATAGCATCGAAGCCGAACTATGTCGCGCAATCTTTACATTCTGGGTGGGACGCTGTTTGTCTTTGCAGCGATTTCCTTTGGCATGATGTTCACGACTGGGTCTTACCAGATCGGGCTGCCAGGAAACGGGTCGTTGTGGAAGATGATTGCTCTGTTTCTGCTCTTGTTGTCGCTGCTGTCGGTGTTTGCGGGAGTGATGACGAATATGTTCGAACAGGTGGAGCGACGGGCGGCAGAGCGGGAACGGCTGAAGGGGAAGCGGCGGTAGGACGGGAGACGCCGCCCTACCACCCGTTGGCAAAGTGCTGGGAAGGCTGGGGTACCGAGCCGCCCTTTACTTTACCGGTGTGCCGGTGAAGTCGCCTTCTGCTGAGAATGCCTCCACGCTCACTGTGCCGGAGAGCTTGGTCCCGGCAGAATCCAGCGCGCCGCTGTACTTTGCGGTCAGAGCGGTGCCCTGGTACTCGGAATCGTACTGAAACGTGATCGTCTTGCCGTCAACTTTACCGGAGACCGGCTTGTCTCCGCTGTCTGTCGTGCAGCTACCGCTCAGGTCTTTGTCCTTTTGGGTAAAGTTGCACGTGACGTCGCTCTCGTTGCCCGAGAAGTCATTGTGTATTTTCCATTTGCCGTTGAGAGTGGCGTTATCGGCTGCGAGCGATGTAGCAGCAGCGGATGCTAGCAAGACCGAGAGTAGCAGTGTTCTCATGTGACCTCTTTGCGGGGAGCTAGTGACGCCGAGCGCCATCCGTGAACGATAGGTGGCATCTCGCGGCCTTGTCAATCTTCTAATGACTCTTTAACCCTTCCGAAAAGAGCGTTGAAGCATTGGGGCAGCCGGGGGGTACCCCCTCCCCCTCTCATTTCCTGGCTAATTCCTTGTTTTCAGCGACTTGGAGTGGATGATCCGAGCTAAATTATTGATTCAATGGATGGCGCCTTTCAAATTCTCTGTTTTGAGCAGCTTAGGGGGTAGTTGCTGTTTTCTGGGGCCAAGTCTTGTGCGCGCATGAGAAAAGGCGGCTTTCGCCGCCTTTGTGTTGATCTCTATCTCTATTTTATCAAGTTAGATGGTTTCACTACGCCAGGTTTTTGGGAAATTTTATTGCGATTGGAATGAATATTTTGAATGGTTTTGGGTGAGGTTTGGGGACTTGACAACATCTTGGATCGTACCTCCTTCCCAGGCCAGGGCCACTTCAACGACAAGCTATCCAATTAGATCGTTTTCCAGTGTCAGACTGCGACGGTTTCAGTCTGGGTCAACTCGAAGGTGAGGCTCACCGTTCGCGAGCCGACTGGGCTGGTCTTATGGCGGACTCCGCGAGGGACGGTGAGTAATTGGCCGGGAGCGAGTTCGAGCGATCCGTTTTCGAATTCGATGGCGAGCTTTCCTTCGATCACCAGAAATGATTCGTCGGAGTTTGGATGGTAGTGCCAGTAGTAGGGTTCAGTCATGGTGGAGATTCGGACGACGTGGTCGTTGATGTTTGCGATGGCATGGTTGTCGTATTTAACGTCGGTTGGTGACTCCGATTTTAGGGCGACGATTTGTGGGAGGGATTCAGTCATGGGTGATCCTTCTGATCTGATTCTAGGGGTTCTGATTCTAGCCTTGGCGGCCCCTTGGGAAAGAGAGCGGTTGACCTGAATATAATTCGGTCATGCCGATGTCCAGGCAGGCACTTCTCTATCTCGTTGACTACTCCGTCTGGGCAGACCAGCAGTTGCTCTCTGCCTGTGCTGTGCTCACGCCTGAGGAGCAGGGTCGTGACCTGGGATCGTCCCACATTGGCATCTCGGGGACGCTGCGCCATATCTACGATTCGGAGCGCTTCTGGCTCAGCCAATTTCGCAAGGGTGAGCTGCTTCCGCTCGCCGAATTCACCAACCCGAGACGCTTTCCTGCCACGCCGCCTGAGCCGGACCTGCACGATCTGGAGCAACGCTGGCGCGAGGTGTGGGAAGGCCTGCACCACTATGTTGAAACCCTCCCGGAAGCCGAATTTGAGTTGGAACTCCGCGCGATCGACTGGGTCATCCCCCGCTGGAAGCTCCTGCTCCATGTCGTCAATCACGCCACGCTCCATCGCGGCCAGGTCATGGGCATGTTGCGCCAGCTTGGCAAACAACCTCCCGGCAACGACATCTTTATTGGGTACCACCTCTCGCACTCTTGAATGGAGGCCGGAGCATTTCGTCGGAGATACCAGGGCTAAAGCCCTCTTTTGATGGGTTTTGTATCGGCGGCCTGAAGGCAGACGAAGCCGCGCTACTACTTGGCGCTCGCTGGCGGCACAATACCGTTCATCCGCAGGTATTCCACCATTTGGCCGTAGTGATCGTTCCCATGGGCCGCTGCGAAAGCGGCAATCGTCACTCGTGTGCTGTATCCGTCGATCGGCTTGATGGCGACAAACGCATTTTCGGTTGTGATTGTCGCGATGGCTTTGTGCGCGTAGACGAACGATGCTTGGAGTGCGGCCACCGCTTCATCCTTCGTCGTAATGGAGCCGATTGCCTTGACGTCTCGGTCGGGCTTGATGCCGCTCCAGCCGAAAAAGAAATAGTTCGCCTGAGCCAGGTGCGTCACCTGTGCGACGAAGGTGCGCACGGTATCAAATTCCGTCTTCTGGCTCGGAGCAAAGATGGCTTGCGCCGGCGCGAAGCTGTACTTGTCGGCCGGCATGGCCTTCGCCGCGCCCACTACCTGCATCTCCATCAGGGAGAGCAATCCGTCCACCGCATTCGCGGGGTCTTCCTTTGTACCGATCGGCGGCGACGGTGGGGGGCCACTCATCTGCGCGCGCATCTGCACGCCACTACTCACCAAAAAAGCACCTGCAAGAACCAGAGCGCGAATACGCATTGTTCCCCCTCGATCAAAAGTTCGCTTGCGACGCGATCCTAGCGTACCAGACCTGCTATGGACGCCGCTTCCACCGGATCGCCTTCGGCGATTTTAGAAAACGAAGGTGGAGGGATTTGATCCTCCCACATCTGGCGTAAAGTGCGCGCTCAGATATGGGGCACCCCTTTTCGCGGCTCTTGGAGCGAGAACGAATCGGATGTGGGCCACCCGCGGGGAGAGTACGATGGATGCGCTGATTCAATTCTGCCTTCACCATGGAGTTTTCTGTGCCGGAGCTAAAAGTGCCTAAAGAGATTGCCTACTACTATCCGAATCCGATGTGGCAGCACGGAGACTGGGTCAAGAGCCTAATTGTCTTTTTCGATGGCATCGCGCTGCTTGTTCCGGAATATATGAAGGACAAGCCGGAGTTAGTGGATCCCGCAATCGTTGCGGGCCTGAATGAGCATCATCTCTTGCATATCCTTCAGCCAGAGCAGGTGGTTGACGCGGAGGCGACCGCTCAACTAGCTACGGCGCTGACGGACATCATTGTGTCTGGCGTACTTGACGACCTTCCAAAGGAAACAGATTTTCATGAACTATCCATGTCTCGGCTGGGCTACTCCGGGGACAGTGCGCTCGCCCAAATGATTTTCGACGAACTCAAGAACCGTGGGCTGGCGAGGGACAGCGAGAATGGGAAATCGATACCAATGCACCCGATGGTGCGATCTCTAGTCTTAGTTCTTCTCTCTCAAATTCTGCGGTCTTATGGGCCCGCGATGGGCGCCGACTTGAGCCCGATCACCGACAGGCCCAAGGTGATCGGGGCGCTTGCTGAACTGCTCGGAAAGAACGTTATGCCGACAACAGGTTCCGTTATAGCGTTCGATCTCCAAACCGTAGGTGTGGACTTGGGCAGCATGCCCATCGATGAGATTCTTGACTTCCGCCGACAACATCTCGCTGAGCATCGCCGCTACTGCATAAGCGTTCGTAGGTTCTCGCAAGAACTATCGAGCATGGCAGATGGAGAAAGGGAGACGGCCTTCGGATTGAGGCAAGCCGAACTGGATGACCTATCGGCGGATCTGCGCAAGAGAGCCCGCAAGGCATGGCGAAAGCCGGCCGCGCTGGCAATGTCACTCACAGGGGCGGCAATCAGTCTTGCGGCGGGTCATCCGTTGACAGCAGCCTTGTCGATTAGCAGCTCTGTACTTGGCTACACGTCTGCGTCGAAGCCGCAAATGGGCGCATATTCTTATCTCTTCCGTGCCTCGGGACAGTACTACGATTAGGCTGGACACCCGAGACCATAGCATTTTCTGGAGAGCCCAGGGCTCATGGCCCATTTTGGTTGGGTCTTATTCGGCGGCCTAAAGGCCGCCGCTTCCACCGGATCGCCTTCGGCGATTAAAGCTGATCGAGGAGGAAGGGATTGATCCTCCCAGCCTCGGTTGCGGTGGGATGAAGGGTGGGCCAACCGCCTTTCCTTACCGACGATGACAGCTGTTCACACTGCTTCGACGTCCTGACAGAAAGATAGACCGATGTGTTTTTTTCAGAAGCGATTTGCTGGTATCATAGGCCGCAATCCGAGGGCCCATATGGCAGGCGACGATCAAAATCTTCCAGCGGGCAGCGCGAACGAGCACGAGGCATCCGCGAGTCAGGAGTCAGTTCCTGCGCAACCTTCACAAACGCGAACCCAAGCGCCCGCCTATGCGCAACCCTCGTATCCGATAGCTGCAAATGCCCCCCAAGAAGTGCACAAGAACACCCCTACGGTCGAGCAACTACATGAGCGAATGAGCGAGTTCGAAAAATCAGCGCTGCGCTGGACTCGAATTACTGTGGCCGTGTCTATTATTGCAGCCATCTTTGTCTGTTTCCAATGGGTAGAGATGCACACAGGAGGGCGCGACACGCATGAATTAGCGGAGCAGGCCAAACAACAGGCCGAACAGGCTAAGAAGCAGGCTGAGGCCACGGAGAGTTTGGCTAAGGCTGCGTCCGATCAGTCCCAAAATACCCAAAAGCTCGCAGAATCTGCCGCCACGCAAGCCGCCAATACAGCAAAACTCGTTGATGCATCCGATAAACAAGAAAAGGATACCGAACGACTGGCGGAGGCATCCGCCGCGCAAGCGAAGGCCGCCGCCGCGCAAGCAAACGAAACTAGTGAATTGGCGCTTGACGCAAAAGACCAAATAGGAATTATGCGGCGTCAGCTTGAAACGGGCGACCGGCCATGGGTAAAGGTTACTGATGCGCAGGTTGACAGCTATGGTTGGATTGATGGGGAGGCAGGATCCACAACCCTGCAGATCGAGTTTGCGGTAGAAGTGAGAAACGCTGGGAAGTCACCTGCACTTGATGTTAACGTCGTTTCGGAGGTTTATGCGCCCGATTTACAAAAGCCCCATCAAGCCCCGGTGGCTTCTATTAACGATCCGTGGCCCGAGGTAAAAAACATGGCTGCGAGGATGGGAATTGTGTACGCTGCTGACAATCTCCAGGCTGAAAGCGACTACTTCTGCAATGATCAGAGCGCTGCCGCCGCTGCCGCCGCCCCGCCGGACGCTAGTCAAGCGCCTCTATTCCCCGACGGGGAAACGCAAACCCATCCGGCACTAGCTCGGGCGAAGCTTGCTAAGGATCAGCTCATGGAGGGCCAGCGTGCGCAGATGGTGCTCATATTTATAATTGGCTGCGCAAGATATCATTTTTTGACATCGAACGCTCAACATGTTACACGATTTGTGCTATCACTCCATAGGACGGGCGACCCACATACGAAGGGGTTCATGCAGGCGCTCTTTCCCGGTACGCCGGTTCCGTTTGTAGGAAATCAGCCGGATGTGAAGTACGAATTGGAATTAATTCCTCGGCTGACTTCATCCAACTAAATGTAAGGCCTGATAAAGGCATCGGCCCTTCACTCCGGGTACCGTCCATTGCGATTCAATCTCCGCGTGGTCTTGTCCTGCGTATGGACGCACCGCACTCATTCCGAAACCTAGCTCCTAGCGATCATGATGGCAAATTTTGCTCTGTCATACAGTCATTGTTGTTACGCTCGGATTCTCGGATTAGCGACGGTGTAGAGGATGTCGGTTATTAGGTTGACCATTACGTAGGTGAGGCCGACGGCGAGGATGCATCCTTGGACCAGGGCGTAGTCGCGGTTGGAGATGGCGGAGACGGTGAGGCGGCCGATTCCGGGCCAGGAGAAGATGGTTTCGGTGACGATGGCTCCGGCGAGGAGTGCTCCGAACTGGAGACCGACGAGGGTGAGGACGGGGATGATGGCGTTGCGGAGGGCGTGTTTGTAGACGACGGTGCGTTCGGGCAGGCCTTTGGCGCGGGCGGTGCGGATGTAGTCCTGGCCGAGCTCCTCGAGCATGGCGGTGCGGACCATGCGGGTGAGGATGGCGGCGAGTGCTCCGCCGAGGGTGATGGCGGGGAGGACGAGGTGGGCGGGGGCTGAGTAGCCGGAGCCGTCGGCGCCGGAGACGGGGAGCCATCCTAACTTGATCGAGACGAGCAGCTGCATGATGGGGCCGAGGGCGAGGGCGGGGAAAGAGAGTCCGAGCAGGCTGACGAAGCCGAGGACTTTGTCTTGCCACTGGCCGCGATGGAGGGCGGCGGTGACTCCGGCAGGGACGGCGGCGAGCAGGGCGACGATGAGCGCGGCGATGGTGAGCTCGAGGGTGTAGGGGTAGCGGGTGGTGACGAGATGGGCGACGGTGTCGTTGAGGCGGATGGAGTGGCCGAAGTCGAGGCGGAGGACTCCGCGCCAGTAGTGGAGATATTGCTGGCCGAGGGGGACGTCGAGGCCGTAGGCGTGGCGGAGTGCGGCGATGTCTCCGGGGGCTGCTCCTTCGCCGAGCATTTGCTGGACGGGGTCTCCGGGGACGAGGTGGATGAGGAGGAAGACGAGCGAGACGACGAGCCAGATTACGGGGATGGTGTAGGCGAGGCGGGTTAGGAGGGATTTTAGGAACTGGCCTTTCATTTAGGTAAGGATACTGTGGCTCTTTAGGGGACATCGTTGGAACTGCAGGTCCTTCGACTGCGCCGCTTCCCACCCCAGCGAGCAAGGACCGCTCGCCGGGGACCCCGGTTTCGCGGCTCCGCTCAGGATGACAACATTGGGGCTACTTGCGGAGGTAGGCGTCGTCGCGGTCGATCCAGTCCTGGCGGGGCGGGTTGAAGATGTCGAGGTTGACGGTGTCTTCGATGGCGTGGGCTTCGTGGGGGAGGTTGGGCGGAATGCAGAGGACTTCGCCGGCGCGGACGGTGACTTCCTGGTCTCCGGTCTCGGTCTTGAGGATGAACTTCAGCGCGCCCTCGATGATGTAGGTGACCTGTTCGTTGTGATGATGATGGAGGGGGACGATTGCTCCCTGCTTGAGCAGGACGCGGGCGATCATGACGTTGGTCCCGACGAGGAACTGGCGGCCGATGAGGGGATTGAGTTGCTCGATGGGGATGTCGTCCCAGTTGGTGTGGGAGAGTTGGTTGGTTGGGGAAGCTTGGTCGGTTTGGCTCATCTGCTGGCTCCTTGCGGTGCGTTCTCTCATAGTATCCGTACCGAGGGAGCATAGATCGCGATCCCACTCGAGCCAACCGCGGGCTTGAAATGGGGCGCCTGGCTAATCTCCTGTAGGCGGGCGCGTAGTTCGCGGGTTGGACTGGAAGTAGTTGATTGCGTCCTGGCGGGTTTTGATGGTGCTCAGGGTTGCGGCCGGATCTTTGCCCTGTTGCACGGCATAGGCGGAGACGAGGCCCTTCTGGATCGGATTTGGTTCTCTGAAGGTGTCTGTGGCCTGCGCTTCGCCTGCGGGCGGCGGGATGTTGGGTAAGTCTGTACGCGCCTGCTCTAGGGTCAATACCTGCTCGAAGGTGGGTGCGGGGACGATTCTTGCGCTGGTGAGCATCTTGTCCGCGGGGATGGGGAGCCAGTCGCGGAGCATCGCAAGTATGGATGTGTGGTCGTATGGCGTGGCAGTGGGAGAGCGGAAGACGGTTCCGGCCTGAATCCATGGCGAAACGAGGACCGTCGGTACGCGTACGCCGAAGCGGTCGAAGGTAAATCCTTCCTCGCCCGGGTTGCTCTTGGCATCAGGGCAGGCCGCGCCGAAGGGCGGCTGCACGTGGTCGTAGTTGCCTCCGTGCTCGTCGTAGGTGATCATGAGCAGGGTCTCGGGCCAGGCGGGCGATTGGCTGACGGCCTGCCAGATGTCGAAGAGGAATTGCTCGCCGGCGATGACGTCGTGCGGCGGGTGCTCGTCGTTGGGATCGATGAGGAAGCTGGGCTCGAGGAAGGTGTATTGGGCGAGGTTGCCGCTGGCGCAGTCCTGCTTGAAGGTGTCGAAGTGATAGAAGTGGTCGGCGTGTATCCAGAGACTGGGGAACATGAGCCAGGTGAGTGCGGGGACGGTGTCGGCATCAGTGTAAACGCGCCAGTCTGCGCTTAGGTCTTCGAGCACGTTGAAGATGTTGCGGACGTCCCAGTCAAAGGGGTTAGGGGGGGTCTCCGTTGTTCACGTTGCCATTCGAGGTCCCGGAGTGGACGAAGCAGCGGTTGGGCCAGGTCTGGCTGGGAACAGAACAGAAATACCGGTCGGAGACGGCGAAATTGGCGGCCAGAGCAGAGATGACGGGGAGCTGGGCGGTACTGAAGGGCTCCATGATCTGGACGGGGATGTTGGCGCCGGTGGCCTTGTCGTAGTTGATGACGAATCCCAGGTTTGGCCACTTCGGAGTGGGGCTGGGAGCTTCGGGACCGAAGAGCTGGTAGGTGACGTTGTCGAAGGTCTCTTCGGGATCGGGATCGGGATCGGTGGTTGAGGTGGCCGAGTCGAAGACCGGGTAGGTTTCGGTGGATTGCCCTGAAAAATAGAGATCGCTGACCGGATTGAAGAGGGACGAGTTAAGGCCGTTGTATTGTTCCAGGCTGTTAGGCGGCAGGAATTGGCTGGGCTGTGGCGTTGTTCCCGGTTGGTAGAGCCAGCCGCATATGTCATCGAGAGAGCGGTTTTCGAGCATGACGACGATGATGTGCTTGATCTGCGGGAGTATGGCCATGGAGAAGCCTTTCGTTGAACGCGCGCAGCGCGAGTACGCCAAAGTATACGGCGGGGTTGGGAACGTGCCGTGAAGAGGTTGTCACGGGAATTTTAATTTTCGAGGTAATTCCTCTGACGAGACTAGCTACACACAAACTAGGTTGTGCTCACAAATTCGGCCCACGCCGCGCAAACGGAGCGTAGGAGTGACGGATAGACAATCAGCCTTCGGAAAGGGTCGATCAGGGCGATATAGATCGACGTGAAGCGGCTAACCCTGCGTACATAGACACCGAGATAGAAGCGATAGATATTCGGCCCTTCACAGAGCGCACTGAGCACCGCTCCATGCGCTGTGTGGTTCATCAGTTCGAGGAGTTGCTCGTTTTCGAAACGGTACACGACCCGGAACGCTCCCTCGTGTGAACGCGCCGGTACCAGGGATTGCGAGAGATCGGCCGTTGTCAGACGCGTCGCGAAGGAATCCGATGCGAATGCGGCCGGCTCGCGATCCCAACCAAAAACCCGACCGATGAAGACTCGGATGCCAAAGAGCGCGCGGACGAGCGGTGAGACTGTTCGCAGCCGCTCCCTTGCGGTCGGCAAAAACTCGTGTAGCGTAATACCGGAGCGGGTATGCGACAAATCGACGGCCCAGGCGTCCTGAAGTGGCACACCGGCTAGAAACTCATGAACCCTCAGCGGTAGCTGTTCGAACTCTTGCGTCGAAATCTTCGGCATTACGTCTCCGGCTGGGTCACCCAGCCACACCGTTCAGGGTATTACATGTGTGAACTTGGTCTGTTCGATCCCCTTGACCTTAAATACTCTTGGGATTGGCGGTAAACCACGCTCGCATCTCTTCGCTTTTCCTGAGTGCATAAGGAAACGATTGAATCAGCAGCCGTACTGAATCTGCGGAGACGGTGGCATTCATCGGATGCACTGCGTCATTCCTCTGGACTCTGATCGCTTCATATAGAGACATGAGGTGCGTAGCTGCCCCCTCAAAATCAGAGTAGGGGAGTGACTTCGCTTTAGAGGCATCGCCGATTGTGTCTCTGACGTATTCGAAGAGTTCTAGCAGTTTCCGACGATCAAGCAATGCTTTCAGCTTGTCGTGCTTCTTAGTATCTTTGAATGCGCCCAGCGCAGATTCGGCCAGAAGGTAGAGTGCCTTCTCCGATGCGGCGCCCAACATCACGGCGGCTGCAAAATACGCCTGCCTCTCGAGCGCCGTCAGCGCTTCTATGACGTACTGCTCGATGACGGTATCCATGCTTGACACGTGCTCGCGCAAGAACTTCATATACCCGGCAACATCTTCCGGCAGCGGCTCTCCGCCTTTAAACCATTCCATGCCGCGCTGGGTGACGTAGTACCTGTGGAAGTTCGGGTGGTTCAAGTAGCCGTCTGGTGGAGCTGGCGTTATAAAACCGTTGTGAAAGAGGTAGAAAAATGCCTCGGTAGTTAAAACGCGCAAATCATGTGGTGCCTGGTCGTACAGAAAGACTTGGCCCGAGTGCATCTGTAGCGGCGGCGTTCTGACAATCCCTGGCACTTGGACCTTTTCCAATTCGGTCCAAAGCTGTTGGACGAAATTACGGTACTCAAAATTGCTTGTCGCCTTGAGAGATTGGCGTACAAAGGGCAGAATCCAGGGAAGCGTGTAGACAGGTTTGGTCATTGTGCTCTCGAGGCGATCGGCTGCCACAACAGTTTACGTCTGGTTCAAAGCACGACAATAGTGGTCCGTTGGCGTAGCCGAAGAGACGGACAGAGCCGAGTGTCGTGGGTGACGAGAAACCAGCCGCGGCCTTAGTGACCGGAGGGTTGTTGGGTGAGGCGTTCCATGAGGATGGCGTCGCGTTTGGCTTGTTTGGGTAGGGAGTCGAGGTAGGCGGTTTCGCCTGGGGCGTGGTAGCCTTCGCCGAGGATTCCGACGCCGACGAGGCCGGGGATGTAGGGGGCGGTGAAGGAGATGTCGCCTGCTCCTCGGGTCATTGGACCTCCTTCGACAACGGGGCCGAGGCCGAGCGTTACGCTAACGTCGTTCCACTCGCTTAAGAGCTTTTCTCCGGCCGGGGTGCGGGCCATGGCGGGGTAGCTTTCGTTGAAGGTGATGGTTGCTCCGGTTTTGGGGAGATGAGCGGCAACGATGGCGCTCATCTTGGCTTCGACGCGCTTGGTCTGCTCGTCGTTGAGGGTGCGGAGGTCTCCGGTGGCGATGGCGGTGGAGGCGATGACGTTGGCTTTGCCGGTTGCTGCGCCTCCTGTGTTGTCGTGGTTGATCTCGGCGGTTGCGCCTCCGAGGATGAGGCCGACGTTGTAGGTGAGGCCGTCTTCAGGACGTTCTTTGGGGGAGAGCTGGTTGCGGAAGGCGTCGAGGATGCGGGCGAGCTCGTAGATGGCTCCGTAGCCGAGGCGGTCGCCGAAGATCTGGGAGGAGTGGCCGCTGAGTCCGGTGGCTTCGATGTGCCAGGTGGTGGAGCTGCGGCGGGCGATGCTGACGGTGTCCTGCGCGTTGAGGCGGACGCTGGGCTCGAATTCGAGGGCGACGTCGCTTTGTTTGGCGGCTTCAATCAGGTCGCGGCGGGCTATGGTCATGGGATCGCCGACGCGCTCTTCATCTCCGCTTAAGACGATGCGGATCTCGGAGTGGTCGAGGACTCCGGCTTCTTTCATGGCGCGAAGGGCGGCGAGCATGACGACGAGGCCGCCTTTCATGTCGGCGACTCCGGGGCCGGTGGCGATCTTGCCGTCGGTGTTCGGGACGATTGAGTATTTCTGGAAGGTGCTGGAGGGTTCGAAGACGGTGTCCATGTGGCCGATGAGGAGGAGCTTCTTGCCGCATTGGCCCTCGCCCGCGGGGCAAGGATGTTCAGCGACGAGATCGCCGGCGCGGCCGGTCTGAGATTGCATGGGGACCCAGCGGACTTTGAATCCGAGGGCTTCGAATTTTGGGACGAGGACGTCTTTGACGGCTTCGACTCCGGCGAAGTGCATGGTGCCGCTGTTGATGTCAACGAGTTGTTGGAGGAGGGTGAGGTTTTCGCCGGTGTGGGCGTCGATGGATTGGGCCATCTGGGTTTCGGTGGATGATAGCGGTGGAGCGGGCGTAGTTGCAGCCGGGGATTGGGCGGCGGCTGGGATTACGGCAGCCATTAGCAGACAGGGAAGAAGGCTTAGGCGAGGCATTGGGGTGAATTCTAGAGTATCGCGTGGGAGTGGAGAATCCCGCATCTCAAAATCGAGATTTGGGCATCCGCTCTCCCACTCAAGCCAACGGCGGGCTTGAATGGGGCACCCCACTGGGAATTGCTGGGATGGGAAGATGGACTCAGTATTCGGTGCAGAGGAGGCGGATTGGGGGTTCGTCTTCTTCGATCTCGGGGAATCGAGCGAGGGGTTCGTAGAAGTAGTTGTCCGTGGCGTCGTCGTTGGTGGAGGAGACTTCGCCGATGAGTGCGTCGCCGTCGATGGCGTGGAAGGCGTGGTAGAGGAATGGGGGGAGGGTGATTGATTCTCCGGGGTCGAGGGTGACTGTGCCTCCGGGCTCAACTTGTCGGGTGATGCCGTCGCAGATTACGGTCACGGGAGTGTCGGCGAGGCGCGCGTCTTTTGTTGAAGCATCAAGCTGAACGACGAGGCGGCCGGTATTGGCGTGGCCGCGGTTGATGATGTCCTCGGTCTTGATCGCGTGGTAGTGGAATGGGGTCAGCTGATGGTCGCGGACGTACATGATTTTTTCTGCGTAAGGTTTGGTGGTTTCGGGATTCGCGGAGTGGCCGTTGCGAAGTGTGAAGAGAGTGAGGCCGCGAGTCTTGAAGTCTCCGGAGTTGAAGTCGGTGACGTCCCATCCGAGGCGCTGGGTTCGGAGTTCGATGGCCCGGTCGCCGAGTTTGCGCCAGTCTTCGGGCGTCCAGAATGCGAAGGGTGGGAGCGAGAAGTGGTTGCGCGCGAAGAAGCCGGCGGCTTCGGTTAGATATCGATTGATTTCGGACCGTTTCATGCTGCTCCACTGTGCCCGAGAATGATCCCACGTCTTAAGGCGAGATGCAGGGTACCCGCTATTTCTCTCGTTTCCAGGTGACGGTCTTGCTTATCATTCCCATCTTGACTTTGATGTCGAGACTGTCAGGAGCAGTGAGCACGAGGTCGGGCGAGATGTTTTTGCCACGTTTGGGGGCGTAGAGAGCGCCGCCGTTCCAGGTGTTGGAGCCAGCGTATTGGAAGCCGGTCATGATCTGAGCGCCGACGAGCGGGCGGCTGCGCAGCGAAGGATCGCTATTGTGCTCATCGTTCGTTGGCGTCTTCATGGATTGAATGGAGCCGCAATAGGCTTCGCCGCATTTGACGATTTCAACGGTCGATTCCTGCTTGGGGGTTGACCAGGTTCCGAGGATGCGATCGGCTGGGGAGGACTGGGCGAAGAGTGCGGTTGTGGAGATGAAGAGCAGCGTTAATTTCAGGAGGGTTTTCATCGTAGCCATCATACAGAGGTCGCATCCTTGGGAGTTGCGGCGGGACTCCGACCAGTTGAGCCGGGTTAACCCTGGATAAGCAAGCTCCTCGGGGTCATAACCCGATTTGCCCCTTGGGTTGGGGATGATTAGACTTAAGCGCGAACTAGATCGTCCTTACTCTTGCGCACTCCGCGCAAATATCCCAAGGAGGCCGCTTGCGCCTTATCCGAAAATCTCTTGCTTCTTGGTTCCTGGCTGTTCTGGCCGGCGCCTGTCTAACCGCTCTCGCGCAGGGACCGCCGCCGCCCGCGCCCAATCCGCTGATTCCACCGGCGCCTCACGCCAAGCAGATTCATTTGAAGCATGTGCTGGTGATCGGTCAGACAAAAGGCTTTGAACACGACTCCGTTCCCGACGCCATGGCCGCGATCTACAACATGGGTCACGATACCGGCCTGTGGGACACCACGATGCGCACCGACACCGAACTGCTGACCAAGAAAGACCTGGGACGAAACGCCAAGAACCTGAACTATTTCGATGTGATCGTCTTTGCCAGCACGACCGGCGAGCTCGATCTCGACGATAGCCAGAAGGCGGACATCATCTCGTTCGTGAAAGAAGATGGCAAAGGGTTCGTGGGCATTCACGCGGCGCTCGACACCAACTACAAATGGCCGGAGTATGGCGAGATGATTGGCGGCTGGTTCGACCAGCATCCGTGGTTTACGTTCAACGCGCCGATCATCAACGAGCAGCCGGATTTTCCCGCCGTCCGCCACTTCCCGCATGAGTTCGTGAAGTACGACGAGATTTATCAGCCCAAGGACTGGTCGCGCGATAAGGTCAACGTGTTGCTCAGCCTTGATGCCTCGCGGCTTGATTATTCGAACAACCCGCGGATTCATCGCCAGGACCATGACTTCGCAGTTGCGTGGTCGAAGATGTACGGCAAGGGCCGCGTATTTTACTCAACTCTGGGACACACCGAGGAAGCCTGGGACGATCCGGATATCCGCAAGATGTATTTTGAAGCGATCAAGTGGGTGCTGGGCATGACCGATGGCAGTACGGCGTCGCATCCGAAGGTCGGCCCCTAGGCGAGAGTCACCGAATCTTTCTGCTCGAGTGTGGTGAGTCGGAAGTTCGTTACGGTATTGAAGGCATGTGGTTGTCCGGGAAATCGCTAAAATGCAGGTCCTTCGACTCCCCTTCACTGCGTTCAGGGTCGCTCAGGATGACAAGTATAATGTGATGAACTACAGACTCATCACACTAGAAGCCATCTCATAAATGTCTGAGCAGGATGAGGAGGCAAGCGAGTTGTGCGAAGCCGAGGAAGTTTTCGATCTTGTATTCCCATCGAGTGACGAGTCGGCGGAAGTTGTGCATCCAGGCGAAGAGCCGCTCCACCTTCCATCGTCTGCGGTAGCGGCGCAATTGCCTTCCGTCCTGGGTCTTTCGTTTGCGATTGCGGCGGTTGGGCGCGATCATTTCGATGCCGTACTCGTCGGCCATCTGCTCGTCCAGGGCGGCCGAGTCATAGGCCTTGTCGCCGATCAGCCGCATGGGCAGCTGGTCGAGGAAGCATCCGGCAAGAACAGCTTCCACAAGCTGGCACTCGGCATGCGAAGCGCCTTCGACAGATACGGCGAGGGGAAGACCGTCGCCAGCGGCGATAGCGACGATCTTGGTGCCCTTGCCGCGCCGCGTAGGACCGACTGCGAAGCCCCCTTTTTGGCGCTTGCGAAGGTTGCATCCACAAACGCTTCGTCCAGATTGAGCTTGCCTCGTTCGTGCAGATGCGTGGCCAGCAAACGCAGCGCCCGCTCCAACCTGCCGTCATGGATCCACGACTGAAACCGGCGGTGGCAGGTCTGGTGGGGAGGATACTTCTCTGGCATTTCGGCCCACTGCGCGCCCGTGCCCAGAACCCAAAGCACGCCGTTCAGCACGGCCCGCGTGTTATGCCACGGGCGTCCTCGCTTGTCCGCCCGCCGCGCCGGACGCAACACCGGCTCCAACAATTCCCATTGTTCCTCTGTCAGTTCCCAACGGCCTGCCATCCAAGTCCGCAGAGATGCCTTGAGCTACTCAAGTCTCACAGAAAACTGCACCAAAAAGGTTTATGAGATGGGTTCTAGGGCCCAGGACGGGCCCCTAAGCTTTTTTGAAATCGTCAGGCTGTCGCAACCTTCGGCTTCGGCGAGAATTTTTTCTTGTAGTATGCCGTCCAGATTGAGATTGCCGGCGCGCCCACCATCGTTGGCCAGAGCCACACCCACCAGGCGTCGCCGAAGTGCGGCGCCAGATTCACCGCCGAAAACGCGGTCATGGCCGCGATGTAGCTGCCGATCATGCCTTGCAGGTGGCGATACCACCAGAACATCTTCTCTGTAGGGGGCTTGAGGAAGCCGAAGATGGATCCCAGCCCCAGCCGTACTCCAATCAAGCCGAAGACGATAGAAACGATGCTGACCGAATGGCCCGCGATCTCGATAAGGCCTACGCCCATCAGGGCAGGCTTCAGAAAGCCCATCAGAAAAAGCAGAGAGCTCGACGCCACGGTAATCACAGCCGCGAGCCAGTCCAACGCGAGGGGTTTGCCGCCTTTGTATAAGTCTTTCAGGTAGAGAATGCGATAGGCCGCAAAGCACGCGTAGAAGCTGAAGACCGCAACCATCGCCAGGAAGAAGATCGGGAGCGCGAACGACAAGATCAGCGCGGTCACAGCTACGCCGGCCATCGCCCAGAAGTAGATCTTTCCCCAGCGGCGATGGGTCTTTCCTCCCTTCGCCGTGGCAAGGGCCACCGGGGCGCAGACGAAGGCCGTGACTCCGCAAGTGATATGCAGTCCCAGTAGGATTCGCAGGTACATCGGCCAGTTTGCGTGCATCGTTGCCTCCTATGAACTTGATTCACCCCGAAAGTACGCAGCGAGCAAAGGCGGAGTTCACAGATCGGGAATTTTTTTAGTTCATAGCTCAGTGCCAGGTGTTTTATCGTGTTTATCTGCGCCATTCGGTTCGGCGGAGCACGGCCATAGTGGCCGGAGGTTGCCAGGACGGCACGTTCAACGCCAGATCATAAATGGCAGAGACCCGGGACCTTGGCCGGTCGCGTTGATTCGGGTTTAACTCGTGCCTCGAGCCAACGCTGGCGGCGGTTGACAGGCCTGGTTCCGGCTTGTCGGTGTTGAAATATCTCTTGTATGCCGCAATCCAGTCGGACGCCATATCATTCTGGGCCGTCGCCAGTTGGACCTTGCCCTGGCAGACCAGATCATGGAGATGATCTTCGAGCTGGTCTTTGACTCGGGCGTTCCAGGTAGAGGAGTACGGTTGGGGCCAGAGATTTTGAATATTGTTGGAGCCGCCCAGTTCGGGCGTAATCAGGTAGTCCAGCGCGTAATCTTTTTCCGAGGAAGCCGGGAGGCCATATTCCTCGAAAACGGCCTGTTCGAGGGACGGGTTTACCGGTGGATCATTATCGAGATCTGGAGTGGCGCATAAGTCGGCGACCTCGACGGCGCGAGCGGAGCCAGGAGTAAGCGTTCTACGCGGCAGTGCGATGGCTTCAGCCATTCTTGCATCAGAGCTAGCTCGCTCTCGCGCGATATGGCGAACGCCCCATGCGCCTCCAGCCACAAGCAGGAGGGCCAGACAGGCGGCGGCTAACTGTTGGGCCACGACGCTCCCGAATGTGATGCGCCGCGATCCGCCAGCTCGCCTGGAAGTTTCGGACAAACGTGCCTTCAGCCAATTGCGCGAGTTCAGTGAATGAGAGCTTTGCGTCTGGATTTCTTGTTCATGAAAGTCGAGAAAATCGGCCGAAGCACTTTCGAGGCCGCTCAGCCGCCTGCGGCATGACTCGCATTGGGCAACGTGCTCGCGCACCTTCGACGCGGCGCGCGTCGGAAGCTCCTGGTCAGAGAAGAGAAGAAGTTCCTCGTCCGATAGGTGTGCTTTGGCGCCCTGCATGACTCATTCACTCCCTGTTGCGCGCATTATGCGCGCGAGAGATCGGGACAACGACATTGACACTCCGCCGATTGAGATGTCGAGGATATCGGCAATCTGGCGGTACTTCAATCCTTCGGCGCGCAGATAGAGGCAGCGCTTGTCCTGCTCGGGAAGTGCCTTGAGGACCGCGCGCAGGCGCTGCTGCGTTTGGCTGAATGAGAGTTCCTCTTCGGCATTGGGTCGCTCGCAGGGATGCTGGGCGAGGACGCTCTCGTCGAGGAGGTTGCGCTCGGTCGCCTGAGTTGTAGTCCGCCGTTTCAAAGCCAGATTGTGGGCAACTCGAAAGAGCCAGCCATTGAGATTTGTGCGGGGGCGGCCGAGCTCCAGATGCCGGAAAAGAGCCAGGAACGTCTCCTGCACGATATCTTCGGCATCGTGAAAAGGAAGACCGCAGTTGAGTATGTAACTTAGAACTCGCCCCTGGAACTGATCGAAAAGACGAATGACCACGGACTCCAATTCGGAATGGACGCACGGCTGTGCGGCTGTCGCCAGCAGAAGCTCGAGCTTTGGGTCTTCGGAAGGCAGGGCGATTGGCTTTTGAGTAGTTTCCATCATCGGTGGGCGTTACTCAATTGACACCTACTCTTTCTTGATACCACAGTCCCGCAAACATTTTCAGAAAAAGCCTGAACAAAACCGGTTTGCCGGGAATATTTGAGTATGCGGCCAATTTATCCCTTCTTAGCGATCATGCTGATCTGCGCCTGCTCTGAAGCTAACCGAATTGGGTGGCGACAATGAGAAAAGCGCTGACAGTTCTGTTCGTTCTTAGTGCTCTTCCCATGCTTGCCCAAAGCACCACTGGGGAGTTGCGTTTAACGGTCGCTGATCCGGCCGGAGCGGGCGTGAGCGCCACGGTTGGTCTGGCCAGCGAGGGCACCCAGTATAGTCAGACATTTGTCACGAACCAGCAGGGCGAGGTGGACGCGAAACGCCTGCCCTATGGCATCTATCACCTCCAGATTCAGGCGAAGGGCTTCGCGGAGGTTTCCGAGCCGATCGATATACGCTCTGCGCTGCCGTTGGACCGCACGATTCGGCTGCAAGTGGCTGCTGTTTCCGAGTCGGTGAAGGTCACCGATACCAACACACTGATCGATCCGTATCGCCCAGGTTCGGTCAATGAAATAGGTTCGGAGCAGATTCAGAAGCGTTTGACAGCAATCCCCGGCCGCTCCATCCAGGACCTGGTAAACACACAACCCGGCTGGCTCTATGAAGGCAATGCGGTGCTGCACCCGCGCGGATCGGAATATCAGACCCAATTTGTCGTCAATGGGATTCCACTCACCGACAACCGTTCGCCAAGCTTCGGCCCGGAGCCTGCCGAAGCCGAAAACGTGGAATCCCTCAAGATTTATACCGCCGGCATCCCCGCGGAATATGGCAGGAAGATGGGTGGCGTGGTTGAAATCAATACCTTGCAAAACGGAAGACCGGGACTTCACGGACAATTTACGCTCTACGGCGGGAGCTATGATACGGCCTCGGGCAGCACTGAGGACCAATACACATGGGGCAAGAATACGCTTGGCGTGATCGGATCGGGGAACATGACGAGCCACTATCTCAACCCTGTTGTCCCCGAAAACTACACAAATAACGGAACCACCGCCCGCTTCGGGGGGAATTATGAGCGGGACCTCACAGACAACGACCGCCTCACCTTTATTGTCGTCCATGAACTCGCCCGCTATCAGATTCCCAATGAACTCGTGCAGCAGAATGGGGCATATTTGCCAAACCAGGATAACGACACCGGCTGTCCACCCGTTCCCCCGGACGAGGAGCCTGACGATTGCGTATTCATTCCCGGGGGGCAGCTGCAGACTGGCGGCAACTTTGAAACCATGGGGAGCGTTGCATACCAGCACATTTTTTCGCCGGACGCGATGGGGTGGGTGCATTTTATGGCCCGGGATAACTCCAATGACTATCAATCGAATCCGGCGTCATGGCCCCTCATTGCAACCCAGCACAACTACTTCAACGAGGTTTACTTCAACAGCAGCGTCGCCGTCCATCACGGGAGAAACGAATGGAAGATCGGCGTTGAGTCCGACAATACCTTCCTGCACGAAAACTTCAACTACGTGATTCCGTACTGTGCCAACCTTGATAACCCGCAATGCCCGATAAATTTGGGCATCCTGGACTCTGGCGCGGTGACCTTTGCCTTCCAGGCCACCCGCCCCGATCTTGAACAAGCCGCCTATGTCCAGGACTTAATCCGTCTTGGCAACTGGACGGTCAGCGCAGGACTGCGCTGGGACCACTACCAACTGCTGCTGAACCAAAATGCGGTGAGCCCGCGTGTCGCCGCATCGCGCTTCTTCCCCACGCTTAACCTGAATATCCACGGAGCGTATGACCGCATCTTCCAGACGCCTTCCAACGAGAACATACTTTTGTCCAGCTCTCCGGAAGCGGAGGCTTTGGACACCAGCGTTCCCGCAGTGCAATTGCCGGTGCCGCCTTCTCACGGAAACTATTACGAACTGGGCTTGACGCAAGCGCTATGGAATAAACTCCGGGTCGACGCGAATATGTTCCGCCGCGATGTGAATAACTACGCCGACGACTCCCAAATCCTGAGTACCGGGATAAGCTTCGCAATCTCGTTTCAGAAAGCCATCCTCTACGGCGGGGAGGCAAAGGTCGAAATTCCGCATTGGGGGCCGTTCTCGGGCTTCGTCAGCTACTCCTACATCGTAGGGAATGCCTTTTATCCGGTGACGGGCGGATTGTTTCTTGGCGATGATACGCAGAACCCGACCACCGGACATTTTCCAGATTCGCAGGACCAACGGAACACGCTTCGCGCACGAGGGCGTTATCAGATCACCCCGCGCTTGTGGCTCGCCCTGGGAGCCGACTACAACAGCGGACTGCCGTTTCAACCTGATTTAACTCCCCAGCAATATGCAATTGAATACGGTCAAGTGGTGATCAATCACCTCAACTTCACTCGCGACCGCATCAATCCATACTTCACCCAAAATGCTACGGTGGGGGCCGATCTCTACCAGCGAGAAAAACTCGGGGTGCATTTTCAGGCCGATATGGCAAACGCGAGCAACACGCTCGAACTGATCGACTTTGGAGGACTGTTCTCCGGCAACGCGATTGGACCGGCACGTCAATATACCTTTCGCCTGGTAGCGACATTCTAAGGAGCAGGAGCGAGCGGAGTTCGCACGGTCACGGCAGTTACCGCCTCCGCGCTGTCGAAGCGGGAGCGATGCTCTAGAATGAAGGCATTCATTCTTGCTAAATCCGGGGTTCGATCGCGAGGATTATTTGCCGTTCAAGATCATTCAAAATACTTTTTGTCTTGCTCTTCTCCTTGCCGGTGCTGCCGCCGTAGCTCAACCGCCGGCCCAAAGCCAGCGACCCGATCCGGCAAAAGCAAACGTAATTTCCGTCCGCGACGTCTGTGCGGCCGCGCTTCCTCGCGAAGCGCAGGGCAGGGAGTTCCAGTGGAGCCCTGATGGGCGCACCATTGCTTATTTCAAGCCAGTGACAGATGGCTATGGGCTGAATGTGGAATTGGACGCGGTCAATGCGGATGGCAGCGAAGGCAGAGTCCTGCTCACCAGCAAGTCTGTTAACGGACTCTTTCCATCGAAACCCACTGGTCATCAGGGGCAAATGGTTCCGCCTCCGAAGGAGTCGATCGGTTTTCAATGGAGCGCCGACGGGCGTGGACTGATTGTTTTTAGCAACCTGCAGATTTTTTGGCTTGATGCGAAGACACTTCAGACGACGAAGCTCGTTTCGGGCGAGGAACCGATCTCCGATATCCAGATTTCTCCAGATGGGCGCTCGGCCGCTTTCGTGCGCAGCCACAATCTGTGGATTGTCGAGACCAAGGGAGGCACCGCACGGGCGGTCACCCGAGACGGTACCGAAACATTGCGCAAGGCGGAGTTGGACTGGATGTATCCCGCCGAGTTCGGCACAAAACACGGCTACGCCTGGTCTCCCGATTCATCCCACATCGCTTATCTCGAGTTCAATCTGAAAGGGGTGGCGAGCTACACGCCGCCCTTTCAGTCGGCGGAAGAGCCACCGGCGCCAACGATCGATTATCCGACGCCGGGAAGCAGTATCCCGCAAGTGCGGGCCTTCGTTGTCAGCCTCAACGGCAAGTCTTCGGCCGTCGCTATCGATACGGGGACAAGCAAGGAGGTCTATCTGCCGCGACTTCAGTGGCTCCGGGATGGGAAACGCCTGGCGATCCAGCGGTTGAACCGTGAGCAATCGCAGCTCGATCTACTGCTCGCGGATGCGTCGACGGGGTCGTCGCGCGTGTTGCTCTCAGAGAAAGACAGTTATTGGATCAACCTGAGTGACATCCTCTATTTCATGAAGGGGGCCCCGCAGTTCGTGTGGGCGAGCGAGCATTCGGGTTACCGCCATCTCTATCTTTATGGCCTCGACGGCAAATTAGTACGGCAATTGACGGACGGCCAGTGGGAGGTGACTTCTCTCGACGCGGTCGACGAGCAAAAGCAACAGGTCTACTTTACCTCGACGGAGACGAGCCCGCTGGAGCGGCATTTGTACGTGAGGGGACTTGATGGGCAGGGCGAGAAACGGTTGACCGAGAACAGCGGCACTCATATCGTGACCTTTGCTCCGGATGCTTCCGCATACGTTGACGATTTCTCGACTGCGACCAAACCCTGGAGCCGCGCGATCTACAAGCTCGGCGAGGAGATCAGCGCCCGGTTTCCAGCGAAGGCGTTTGCGCTGGACGAACCCCCAACCAGTATGGCCGCGAATGCCGCCTACGGCAGAGTGAATTTTCTTAAAGTGACGACGCATGACAAGGTAGAGCTCAATGCTTTGCTGATCCAGCCGCCGGGATTCTCATCAGGGAAAAAATATCCGGCGGTCGTCTATGTCGTGGGTGGGCCGGGACAGCAGGCGGTTCATGATGCGTGGGATGGCGACGTAACGATGTGGCAACAGCTCCTTGCTCAACACGGATACGTCGTCTTTGCGGTCGACAATCGCGGCACAACTGGGCGCGGCCACTTCTTTGAAGAACCCATTCACTACAAGCTCTCTGGCCAGGAAATGCCGGACCAAATGGATGGCTTGCAATTCCTCCGCTCACTTCCTTATGTTGACCCTGGCCGGATCGGAATCTGGGGAAGAGGTTTTGGCGGGATGCTGACCGTGAATGCGATGTTGCATCCCCGGTTGGCCCTCAAAGCTGGATTTGCGGTTGCGCCGATTGTTGACTGGTTCCACTACGACACGGCGTTTTCGGAACGATATCTGGGCAGCTCCGTCAGCAATCAGGATGGCTATCTGTCTTCCTCGCCGCTCGGGGACGCACACTCCCTCAAGGCCCCACTCCTGGTGGCGCAAGGAGCGGCCGATCTGCAGGTACATGCCGACCAGGCCATGGAACTAGAGCACGAACTCGTCGAAGTGAAGAAGCACGCGGAAATCGATCTCTATCCAGGGCAGGGACACACTATCGATGGGCCGGATGCTTGTGTAGTCTCATATCAGGTGGCGACTGATTTTTTTGGTAAGAACCTTTGAGCCAGCTTGTTGCGGATTCCAGCGGCGCATCAGAGTAGATGGACATGAAAACACCCACGATTCTTGTGCTTATTGCAGCCTGCTGCGTCACTTTAGCGTCAGCCTATGCGTGGCACAGAATTCACTCGACGTCTGAACGTACTACGCTGGAACTGGACAAGACGGTCGGGCAGGTGGTGACCGTCAAAGCCCCGCTCGGATTGCCCCCCATACCCGTTCCCAAAGACGATCCCATCACCGCCGAAAAAGTCGCCCTGGGCCGTGCTTTGTTCTATGACAAGAGACTGTCCTCGGACAATTCAGTCTCTTGCTCGACGTGCCACAACCCGCTTCTCGGATTTACCGATGGAGCTATGCATTCCACCGGGGTCGGCGGAAAGACCGGAAAGAGAAACGCGATCTCGATTTTGAATGCGGCCTATGATCCGGTCCAGTTCTGGGATGGCCGCGCAGCGACTCTGGAGGCGCAGGTCGGCACTCCAATGGAAGACCCCGACGAGATGAACCAGCCTCACGCCATCACGGTCGCGAAACTCGAAAAGGACCCGATAGTTCAGAGACAGTTCGATTCGGCATTTGGCCCGGGCCCGATCACGATCGACAAGATACAGAAGGCAATCGCCAGCTTCGAACGAATGCTGATCAGCGGCAACTCTGCTTTCGACCGCTACGAGTTCGGAGGCGACAAGACGGCGCTGTCACCGGCAGCCATCCGTGGGCTCGAGATCTTTCGCGACAAAGACAAGGGCAACTGCGCGACCTGTCACACGATCAACAGCCACTATGCCCTATTCACCGATGGCAAGTTTCACAACACCGGCGAAGGCGTCGACGATGAAGGCAACCTGACCGACCTGGGCCGGTATGCTGAAACGAAGATTAATGCCGATCGAGGAGCATTCAAGACGCCGAGCCTGCGCAATGTAGCCGAGAGCGCACCCTATATGCACGACGGCAAGTTAAAAACGCTTGAGGACGTGGTGCAGTTTTATGCTGGCGGAGGCAATTCCAATCCCTATCTCGATAAGGACATGAAGCCAATCCATCTCTCGGCGCGCGACCGCGCCGACCTGGTCGAGTTTCTCAAATCTCTCTCAGGCGAACCGCCTGCCAACGCCGGACCGCTGCAGGCTGGCAAATGAGGCTAATCGGAAACGTGAAACGACGCGTCACCGCAATCTCTCTCTTCGCCATCGTCCTTCTAGCGGGTTGCAGCAACAAGACGAAGGTGGAACCGCAGACCACTACGGCCCCGGCGCCGGTCTATTTCAAGGTGGACCTGGCTACAGCCGGCGTCGTCGAGGGAAAGATACGCTTCACCGGCAAACGACCTGCGCGTAAACCGATCGACATGAGCGAAGAGCCGGCGTGCGTCGAGGCCCATCATGGCAAAGCTTATGACGAGTCTCTGGTCGTCAATCCGAATGGCACGCTTGCCAATGTGTTTGTGTATATCAAAGGTGGGCTCGAGGGAAAGACATTTGAAGTGCCGGCAACCCCGGTCGTGATCGACCAGCAGGGCTGCTGGTTTCATCCCCGGGTGCTGGGTATTCAGACCGGTCAGATATTGAGCGTGGTCAACTCCGACCCGGTGACCCACAATATTCATCCGATGGCCGAGATCAATCGCGAGTGGAACCATAGCCAGGGGCAGGGAGACCCTCCGTTGGCGAGAAAATTCCTCAAGCCGGAAGTCATGATTCGCGTGAAGTGCAATATCCATCGATGGATGCACGCTTTCATTGGCGTGGTTGACAATCCTTACTTCGCCGTAACGGGCACGGATGGTTCCTTCGAGATTCGCAACCTGCCGCCGGGCGATTACGTGATCGAAGCATGGCAGGAAACTCTTGGGACGCAGGAGCAGAAAATAACCGTTCTCCCGCAAGGGAAAACTACGGCAAGCTTTACCTTCAAAGGAGAATGACCCGTTGATGAAATCAGTGCGCCTCCCAGCACTTCTCTTTATGGCTACTTGCGTTCTCGCCGGCGTTGTCACGGGTTGTTCCAAACCTGTTGAGCAGAAGGCGCAGCCGACATCAGCGGAGCAGCTGGCGGCATTTCATTCAACTGCCGGTCGGCTCTACGTCTCGAACGAGGTTTCCGGAGATCTAACGGTCATCGACTCGGCGAGTTACAAGGTTATCGCTACAGTCCCGCTCGGCAAACGCCCGCGCGGCATTCATGCGAGTCCCGATAGTCAGACGGTGTATATCGCGGTCAGCGGATCTCCGATCGCCGGACCTGGAGTGGATGAAAGCACGCTTCCGCCTCCGGACCGGAGCGCTGATGGTATCGCCGTCTTCGACGTGAAGCAGAACAAGGTCGTTCGCACCATCCATGCTGGAGCCGACCCGGAGAACTTCGACGTGAGCAAGGATGGGACACAGATCTTTGTCTCCAACGAAGACACCGCCGAGGTGAGTATCGTCGATGTTGCGTCAGGGACGGTCGTCAAGTCGTTCAAGATGGGCGAGCAGCCGGAAGGCGTCAAAGTCACGCCTGACGGCAAGCTGGTCTACGTTACTTCGGAAGAGGATGGCGAGATCTCGGTCCTCGACCCCAAGGCGGGCAAGATTATCAAGACATTCAAGGTGGGACATCGTCCACGCTCCGTCGCCTTCATGCCTGACGGCTCGCGCGCTTATGTGAACGCCGAGAATGACGGCGACGTGGTGATCGTGGACTGCAAGAAGCAAAAGATGATCGGCACGATTCCGCTTGGCAAACCCGGCGTCATCAAGCCGATGGCAGTTCTGCTTTCCCCGGACGGCTCTCGCCTCTACGTCAGTACCGGGCGCGGGAAGCAGGTCTTCACCATCGATACGGCGACCAATAAGCCGGTGTCTTCCGTCGAGGTCGGGGCGCGTCCGTGGGGGATTGTCTTGTCTCCCGACGCAAAGACGTTGTACTCGGCCAACGGACCGTCGAACGATGTTTCAGTGGTTGATCTGGCAACGAATACCGTCACGCACAGAGTGAAGGTTGGTACGGGACCCTGGGGCGTGATCGCTCTCGATGGGCCATAGCTGGACCGAGATACGAAACGCAGGTTTCTTCCTGGGGGAAGAAGCCTGAGTGTCGGGAGTTCCACACTTACTCGCTTTTGCTTTAAGTGCTGAAGAGCAGCACGCCGTCGCTCTTCTCTTCGCCCACCTGGCCGACTGGTCGATAGTAAAGCTGGTTATTTTCGAGGTAGACCTCGAGGAAGGCCGGCCGTTCGGTGATGCCTCCAGCGATTAGCGCCTCAGAGAGTGGGTCTTCGACGTAGCGCTGCAATGCTCTGCGCAGCGGACGCGCGCCGTAGGTGCGATCGATCAGGGTCTTCTCGATGATCCACTTCTTGGCTTCCTCGGTGACCGAGATGGTGATTGCCTTCTGCGCCAGGTTCGCGTTGAGGTGCTGCACCAGCAGTTCGATGATCTGAACCAGGTCGGCATCGGAGAGCGACATGAAGATAATGACTTCGTCGAGGCGGTTGAGGAACTCGGGGTTGAAGGTGCGCTTCACCTCGTTCTTGACCAGCTCTTCCATCTTCTCCATAACCAGATCATCGCGATCGGACTGGAAGCCCAGGCCCTGCTTCTTCTGCAGGTGACGAGCGCCGATGTTCGAGGTCATGATGAGGATGGTGTTCTTAAAGTCAACAGTGTTGCCGAGGCCGTCGGTAAGCTGACCATCTTCAAAGACTTGCAGCAGAATGTTAAAGACATCCGGATGGGCTTTTTCGATCTCATCGAGGAGCACGACCGAGTATGGTGAGCGCTTGACGCGCTCGGTGAGCTGGCCGCCTTCCTCGTAGCCAACGTATCCCGGAGGCGAACCGATGAGCTTGGAAACGGAATGCTTCTCCATGAACTCCGACATATCGAAGCGAATTAGAGACTTCTCGCTGCCGAAGAGGAAGTTGGCCAGGGTGCGTGCCATCTCCGTCTTGCCGACGCCGGTCGGCCCGAGGAAGAGGAATGATCCGATGGGCCGGTTGGGTGATTTGAGCCCGGCGCGGGAGCGGCGAATTGCGCGGGCGAGCGCGGAGATGGCCTTCTCTTGCGAGATGACTCGCTTGTGCAGCTCTTCTTCGACGCGGAGAAGTTTTTGCGTCTCTTCTTCCTTGATGGAGAAGATCGGCACGCCGGTCCAGCGGCTGACGACGTCTTCGATGTCTTCGCGGCTGACGATGCCGGCGGTCGAGTCGTCGAGGTGGTACTTATCGCGGAGGGCGCGCAGGTTTTCGCGCTCTTTGCGCTCCTCGTCCGAATAGAAACGCGCCTTCTCGAACTCGTGATTCGCGATGGCGTTTTCCATACGGTGGACGATGAACTTGATCCGCTTCTGGACCTCGGTGATCTCCTCGGGAAGCGAGGTCTGGCGCAGCTTGACGCGGGCGCCGGCTTCGTCGATCAGGTCGATGGCCTTGTCGGGCAGGAAGCGATCGGGAATATAGCGGTTCGAGTGGGACACCGAGAAGGTGATCGCTTCATCGGTATAGCTGACCGCGTGAAATTTCTCATAGCGGTCCTTGATTCCCATGATGATCTTGATGGCGTCTTCTTCGTTGGGCGGCGGGACTTTGACGGCCTGGAAACGCCTTTCCAGCGAGCGGTCTTTCTCGATGGATTTGCGGTACTCGGCCGGGGTGGTCGCGCCGATGCACTGAATCTCGCCGCGCGAGAGCGCAGGCTTGAGGATGTTGGCGGCGTCGAGCGAGCCCTCGGCGGAGCCGGCGCCGACCAGAGTGTGAAGTTCGTCGATGAAGATGATGGAGTTCTGATTTTCCATCAGCTCTTTCATGATGGTTTTGAGGCGCTCCTCAAACTGGCCGCGATATTTCGTGCCGGCGACGATGAGCGAGAGATCGAGCGCGAGGACGCGTTTGTCGGCGAGGAAGCTTGGAACTTCGCCGTCGGAGATGCGCTGGGCGAGACCCTCGACGATGGCGGTCTTGCCTACGCCGGGTTCGCCGATGAGCACGGGATTGTTTTTGGTGCGACGGCAGAGGATTTGAATGACCCGCTCGAGTTCGTTGTCGCGGCCGACGAGGGGGTCGAGCTGGGTGTCCATCGCTGCCTGGGTGAGGTCGCGAGAGAACTCGGTCAGCAGGCTCGATTCGCGGCTGCGCTGCTGCGATGTGGGGGCTTTCTCCTGGGTCGCGCGCGCAAGTTCTTCGCGAATTGCGACCAGTTTGAGGCCGCGCTCATGCAGGATTTCGGCGGCGAAGCATTTTTCTTCGCGGAGCAAGCCAAGCAGCAGGTGTTCGGTGCCGATGTGCTTGTGCGAGAGCCGTTCGGCCTCTTCCGCCGCGTAGGCGAGCACGCGCTTGCATTCGTTCGAGAGGGGAAGATCGACCGAGGTCGAAACCTTTTCCCGAATCGTGGTGTGCCCTTCAATCTGTTTACGAATGGATTCTACCGACGCATGCGAGCGCAGAAAGCGGTTGGTCAACGCTTTATCTTCGCGTAGCAGGCCGAGGAGCAGGTGTTCGGTTTCGATATACGGGGAGCCAAACTGGCTGGCTTCATATCGCGCGAAAAAGATGACGCGCCGTGCCTTTTCGGTATAACGCTCGAACATGTTTCCCCTTCACCAAGCCCTGGCCGCCGTTGACGCCTGATTTTTCGGGTGTCCTCGGCCGGCAGCGGCCTCTCAATACTGTCCCGTCGCCCCAGGCCGAATCCCGGCCGAAAAGTGAGGCGACTTTCTCGAGCGCGACCTTGGCAGAGCGATCGCGCCTATTTCCCCAGTCCAGACTCTGCTAACAGGTTAGACTGCGGTCCAACTAAAACGAAGACATTCAAACCGACCAGCTTCTCAACCGGATGCCGGGAGAGGCTAGACCACATGGGGCATCTCCTCGGCGATATGGCCCTTTTCCAGCCGGAGCACGCGGCTACAACGCTGCGCTAATCCAGCATTGTGCGTGACTATTAGAGAGGTTAGCCCGTGGTTGCGATGCAAGCGCTCCAACAGAGAGAAGACCACGCCCGCGGTGCGGCTATCGAGGTCACCAGTAGGTTCATCGGCGAGCAGCACCTTGGGTTGAGTGACCAGCGCTCGCGCCAGAGAGACGCGCTGTTGTTCGCCGCCGGATAACTCTCCCGAGCGATGATCGGCCCGGTCGCCCAGCTCAACCTCGTCCAGCCAGTCTTTGGCCGCGGCCATGGCGGACTTGCGCGACTCGCCTCGGGCCAACAGCGGCATGGCAACGTTTTCCTGGGCGGTGAACTCGGGAAGCAGGTAGTGAAATTGCCACACGTAGCCGACTTCGCGGTTGCGAAAATCTGCGGCCTGCCTGGGTGAGGTGAATTTCAATAGCTTTGAGGCGAAGTATACGTCACCGGAAGTCGCGGTATCAAGCGCGCCCAGTATGTGCAAAAGCGTGCTTTTACCTGCGCCGGACTCGCCAACGATGGCCAGCAGGTCTCCCTGCGCGACGGTGAAGGAGATGTCTTCGAAGAGTACGAGGCGTCCCCGACCGGTGATGTATTCCTTGTGCAGATTTTCGACGCGGATGATTTCGGAAGCGGGGATGCTGGCGAAGGGGGCGCGCGCATCGGGTACGGCCGCTCCCAAGAGAGCGTGCGCCGGTTCTGCCGCCGAAGCCGAGGAACTCTCCATAACTACCTGTACCATTCTAAAACGGTAAAGGGAAGGGAGTTCTCAGCGGAGGGGTCACGATTGTTACCTGAGTGCAAACGTCCGGCACGAGGTTTCGCATCGGAGCAAACGCGATGGTTACTTTGGAGCCTTAGCCGGTACGTGAGCGTCATAAGCCGCCTGCATTCGCTTCAGCTTTAGCACCCCGTAGAAGACCGTAATCACGAGAATGGTCACCAGGGTCCTGGCCAGGCGCCTTTCCCAGGGGTATTGGCCCATCCGGTTTGCGACGTAGCTGGCGACGATCAGGCCGAAAAAGAGGATGTTCAGTATCCAGTTGATGATCCTGGACACGACGAAGTGCAAAGTGCCGAAGTCGGCCAGCTGATAGAGCATGAACGGCAGGATGGCTACCATCGGCAGAACCTGGGAGCTGCCGATCCATGAACCATCGTCGCAACGGAGACTCGTCGGAGCTCCTTGGAATGTAACAGCGAGCTGTGCGACAACTCATAGAAGAGCGACGGCAAGGCACACAGGAACGGAACCACCGCCAGCAGCTCGAGAACGAGCGCGCCACACCAGACGCCAGCCTTCGACGAGGAATCGGCTCCCGCGCCTGACGACGTCGAGCCGATGTACAGTCCGCCGATGATGGCGGCGGCGCTGGACAGCATCAGCAACTCCACGGTGATGCCGAAACTTGCCGCTTCGCCTGCCTTGATCAGCAAGAGCGCCATGAAGCCGGGCAGGTAGAACATGATGCGCACCAGGCGCGCCCAAACGCGCGGGTCACGTTCCGGCGGCAGGATCGGCATCGGGAGACCGTCGGTTCCGACTGTGGCTCTTTCCTTCGACATTACCTTCCTCTTGTTGCGGGAGATTTCGGTTCGATTTGTAACCTAACACAGCGTCCTGGTTGGAGAAAATACGGAAATTTGCGAATAACTGCCTAGCGCAGGCGAGGAATTACTCATACCGCAAAGCTTCGGCCGGCAGCACTCGCGCCGCCGACGAAGAGGGATAAAGCGTCGCCAGCAGCGAGACTCCGAGCGAAACGAGCGCCACGATGACGCCATCGACGATGCGGGGCGCGAAGGGCAGGTAATCCAGCGAATAGACCTGGGGATCGAGCTGGATGAAGCGGTAGTGGTGGCCGGCCCACGCGGCGAGGTAGCCGATGATCAGTCCGAGGATGGTGCCCAGGACGCTGATCAGCAATCCTTGAAGAGGAAGATGCGGCGAATCTGCTCGGGTCTTACTCCGAAGGACATGAGCACGGCGATGTCGCGGGTTTTCTCCATGACCATCATGGTGAGGGCGATGAGGATGTTGAGGGCGGCGACGCAGACGATGAGCGCGATCACGATGAAGGTGACGTATTGCTCGAGGGCGAGAGCGCGGAATATCTCCCGGTTCTGCTCCATCCAGTTGGTGGTCAGGAAGCCTGGCCCGGCTGCTTGCTCGATCTCGCGGCCGATGCGATCGGCGTGGTAGAGATCGTCGACTTTGAACGAGATGACCGAGACGATGTCGGGCTCGCCGAAGAGCCTTTGAGCATCGGCAAGACGGATGAAGGCAAACTGATTGTCGTATTGATAGAAGCCGGAGTGGAAGATGCCGACGACCTGGAAGCGCTGATATTTGGGCTCCAGGCCGTATGGGGTGAGTTCGCCCTGTGGGCTGATGACCATTACCGGCGAGCCGACCTTGGCGTCGAGAGTCTCGGCGAGGTCGTAGCCGATGAGGATCGGCGGAATCGCAGAGTTGACTGTGGCGGGCAGCTGTCCATTGTCAGATGGGTCGGGATCGAGGGGTGCGGCGCTGCCGAGCGTGGGCTTGATGAGGTCGCTGACGGTGCGTTCCTCGTTAGGAATGATGCCTTTGATCATGGCTCCGCCGGAGCGTGCTCCGCGGGAGATCAATACGGGTTCGTAGAGGCCCGGCGCCGCGGCGGTAACGTGAGGAAAATGCCGGAGCCGCGCGGTCAGCTCTCGCCAGTCTCTGATGCCGTCGTCCTGTACGCGCATGAGTTCTACGTGCGCGGTCGAACTTAGCAGGCGCTCCTGCAGGTCGCGGCGCATGCCGTTGGTGATGGCGAGCGCGATGATGAGCGAGGCGACGCCGACAGCGACTCCGGCGATGGAGATGGCGGTGATGACGCCGACCACCGCCTGACGCCGCTTGGCCCTGAGATATCGCGCGGCGATGAAGAGCTCAAAGCGCATAGCTTCCTAGTGGATGACTGTTTTCGCCGCAGTCACATTCTCGAACCGGTCGTAGGCGCGCAGCGTGACGATGTGCTCTCCGCTCGACGGTCCGCCCGAAGACGCTTTGAGGGGCGCGGAGAAGTCGTAGTGCTCGACGAGCGAATCGGAGAGCTTGCCCACCGGTTCAATGTACTGCCATGGGCCCGCGTCGATCGAGTATTCCGCGTGGGCGATGGGCGATGCCGCATCTGTCGCGGTCGCGGTTACATGAATCTTGTCGGCTTCGAGATGTGCGGTGAGCGCTGTGATGATCGGTGGGGCGGTGTCGATGACGAATCTGTCGCTGGTGCGGTCGGAGGTGAGCGCCTCGCCAGGGTTGTGCGAGGGCGCATCGCTGGCCACGACCTTGAGGCGGTAGCCGCCGTCGGGCAGAAGCACCGCGTCGAAGGAGTAGTACTTCTCGGTGATGCTGTCTTTGAGCAGTCGCCAATCCTTGTCGTTGTCGGCGCGGAAGTAGACCGAGTAGATCAGATCGTCGCCGTTATCATCGTGCGCCGCCCAGCGGGCGGTGACCGCACCCTTGTCGCGCATCGCCGCCAGTGGCGAATTGGACCCGCCCTCGGGAAAGGTAATCATGTTGTTCTGATTCGAAGGGAAGTTATGTTGATGGTCTGCTGCTGTTGCTGGGGCTGGTTCGCGGCGTTCACTCGCGCGCCGGGCTGGACGACGAGCTCATCGACCGACGGAGCGACGTTAACCGGAAGATAGTTCAGGCCGATGGATGCAATGGAGACATCGTCGTGGAGGACGGCCTTCCACTGCACAAAGCGCGCCGGCGGCACCGGGATGTTGCCGGCGTTGGGAGTGGCTTTGGTCCATTCGCTCCAGTTGCGTTCGGGACTCTCGACATTGCCGGAGCGAGCGAAGAGATCGAAGCTGTTAGAGCTCGAGTTGGCTTCGGCGCGTCCCCAGGTGGAGAAAACGCCAGCATCGAAGACGTCGCTCTCGTAGTTCGCCTCGGGATCGGCGCTGTGGGAGAGCAGATAGAGCTTGCCGGCATTCGCGGTCGCGACGTAATAGCCTTGCGCCGTGTCGGCAAAACCAACTGCCTGCGAGGATTCGAGGTGGGCCAGGTCCTCAAATTCGCCGCTCTCGTGAATGCGATAGATGCGTCCGCGATTGCCAGTCGCGGCGAGCAATCCCTGCGGGGTCGAACGGAGCGCGTAGACGACCGACTCGCGATCGGACCAGAGCTTGCGGGGCGCCCCGCCAGCGGTGATCTCGTAGATGTCGGAGCCGTCGGGCACGATGTTGTTGGCGCTTGAGGCCTGTACCGACCCAGGCTGGAGAATTGTGATCGTGGCGGTGATGGTGGGAGTTCCTGTAACCGGCAGCGGCGGCAGGCTGCTTCGATTTCGCTCGCCGACAGCGCTGGCGTAAATCAGACCGCTCTGGATCGACAGCGACGGCGGTGATCTCGCGCTTGGGCGCGTCGTAGACGATGAAGCCCTTGCCGTCCGGGCCGATTCGATAGATCAACCCGCTGCCATCGGAGCCGGCGATCAGGTTGCCCTGATGGTCGAAGGCCATGCAGCGAATGTGCTGCTCATCGCTCTTGAAGAAGAGCTCCGGCTTCGCGCCGGGCTGCGAGACGTCGACGCGGTAGATGGCAGCCGGCCTCCGGTGGCGATATAGAGCCGGCCTTTGGCGTCAAAGAGCAGGTCCCAGATGTACTTGGGTTTTTCGGTTGTCGCGGCGGGATCGAAGGCGACCGTGGCTGTTTTGTCGTCTAAGCCGTTAGCATCCGGCTTAAGTTTGTAGACCTTGCCGGAGGGGAGGGTTGCCGCGTAGATCGAGCCGTCAGGGCCGACGCGGACCGCCTGAACGGTGAGGTCGGAGGTCTCGAAGAGCTTGGTGGATTTGCCGTCGGGCGTGACTTTCAGGACTGTCGCAGGGGAGCCAGTGGCGAGATAGGCATTGCCGGCGGGGTCGGAGGCGACCGCCCAGACATAGGTCGAGGGAGTGGTGAACACAGACGTAACTTTGGGGCCGGGAATGATCGATCCGTCGCTGCGAATCGCCACTCCGTGGGGCCGGCCCTTTTCAAATTCCTCGTAGCGGGACTGGCTCCAAAGATGAGTTCCCTGGGCGTGGGCGAGGGGCGAGAGGGCAAAAAAGAAGAAGTTGGAGGCGGCGACGGTTTCGAAACATGCTGGGTTTCAGTCTACTAGAGGGCTGTGCGCATGCACCTAGAGGTGATCTCCTTTGCCACGGGCAGGCTCTCGCGATCCTCGATGACGGAGCCGAGAATCTCTGGTCCCTCTCGCCAGCGGCGGCGCAGCAGGCGGTTCATCGGCTCGGAATAGAACCTCGCTACCAACTCGCCTAACAAGCCGGAAATGAGGATCACCGCGAGGAACAGGCCGGCACGCCGACTAGTGGTTTACCTAGACGTACGAAAGCGGCAAAAATCCGAGGACGACAAACATGTGGGTGAGGTAGACCGTAACTGCGCTGTCCGAGCCGAAGCACGGGTGCAAGGATGCGCGGAGCTCGCCATTGCGTGCTCGCGGCGGCGGCAATCACGAGGCAGGCGCCGAGCGCGATGACGCTCATGTCCAAGCCAGCTGCGATTGAAGCCCAATCTTTGCGCGAGGTTTGAAAAGCCGAGGATAAACGCTAGTAGGGTGAGCCCAAGAGTTGCGCAGAGCCATATTAAGCGCCGGGACAGGGTCCGCCCTGAGGTCGCAAGAGCGGTGATACATCCCATGGCGATCGCATCCATGCCGCCCAGATAGGAATATTCACGCCAGACTGGGTTGCCGTGAGTGAGCACAGTCGCGCGAATGGGCCGAGGACGACAAAGGTGATCAGCAACGGAAGCAGCAGCTAGCTTGCCGGGCAGCCGGCAGACCAAGGAAAGAAGAGAGAAAACATCTCTTCGACGGAGAGCGACCAGAGGATGTCCCAGCTGCCGGGAAGATATCCTCGACTGGCCTCGAGCACATTCACATGAAGGTTAGTGCGGCGATCAGCGCTCGGCCGAGGCCGCCGGTCTTGGCTGTAACCACGAAATTTGGGGCCTGTGCGAGATGGAGGATGCTAAGCACGGTCAACAGCAGAGCAACAGCGGAGCGATTCGGGCGAAGCGTAGCCGGTAGAAATCTACAATGTTGACGGCGGAGAGCGAACTCCAGCGCCGTAGGGCGGTCGAAGAATCAGAAATCCGGAGACGGCGAAAAGATCTGCATGCCGCGCTGGCCGTTCCAGACGAGCGCCGAGACGAGTCGATCGGGAAGGCCGAGAGTATAGGGTACATGCGCAAAGAGGAGGCGCATGTCGACGTGGTTTATCAGGACGAAGAAGATTGCCAATCCGCGGAGGAGATCGACGCCGCCGAGGCGTGTCCAACTGCGGCTGGGATTAGTAGGCCGACCTGGTCGCAGCCTGATTCAGGGTCGACCTGGAACGATGAGGTTGTTATCTGTGCCGCGGCGTCTCGTACAGCCAGTGCTCCCATCCAGCCTCTAGCGGGCGCGAGGTGGCGGAGATGCCAGTGGGCGGTCAGTTTTGCTTTCGGGCGCGCGGCCAGCAAATGCGGCGGGTTCGTCTGTTCGCAGGGACACGTCGAAGGAATCCAGCGGAATCCTCAGCCCGAGGCCTTCGACTTTCAGGATCGCTTCTTTGCGCGTCCAGCATCGGAAGAAGCGTCGAGCCATTCCTCGCCTTCGAGCGGGGCCAGCCGGCCATCTCGCTGGCGAGAAGAAGCGCTTGGCCACATCGCGCTCGATCGGGCGAACGTCTTCCACATCCACACCCACCTTCGAATCCAGCGTCACAGCCAGCAGCGCCAAGCTCTTGCGATGGCTGAGATTGAAGTGTGGCGGCGGGTCGGATGTCTTCGAAGATCAGCTCTGGTTTGCCGCCTTCGGCTTCGCGGTAGACGAGCGATTGGGAGGTTTCCGCAGGTAGCTTCCGATTTTCCTCCGCATATTGGCGTGGCAGAGCGAAACCGGACGCGGTCGGGCGCAAAGAGAAATGCGCTGTCCGCCTGCGCTCCTTCTCGTCGAGAACCTCCAGGTCGGCTTCCGAGGGCTCATCTGGGCTGGCGAAGGTCCATGCCGAGACGTGGACTTCTCCGGGGCGATCTTTGGAGGCAGCCGATGCGCCGGCCAGAATAGGGATGCGGGTTGGGTGGAAATCCGGGAGGTCATCGGGTTCGATGGTATCGCGAATTGGTGTTTCCGCCTTCCCAACGGTCAGGGAGTCCGTATAATTGGGTGTGTCATTCTAAAGGTCATCTCGGAAGCGGGGTAACTCTCTTTGAAGCTGCTGGCGAAGTTCAACTTGATGCTCATTCTTCTGTTCGGGATCGGCCTGTTGCTGGTGTCGCAGCTCTCGCGCAGGTTTCTCGAGTAACAATGCCCGTGAACAGACCATCCAGCAGGCGAGATTGATGGTATCGAGCGCCCGATCGACCCGCGACTATACAGAAGAGGAGCTCGACCCGCTGCTGGAGAAGACACCGGACAATGCTGAGCGCTTTCTGCCGCAGACGATTC
>CAWDRO010000007.1:0-33694 GCA_963804735.1 uncultured Acidobacteriaceae bacterium | reverse complement strand
GGAGGGCGGCGGCGAGTACAACGTGGCCCGCGGCCTGCGCCGTTGCTTTGGCCTGCGCACCGCCATCGCGACTGCTCTGGCGGATAACCCGGTCGGCCACTTGGTCGAGGACCTCATGTTGCAGGGCGGGGTCGATCAGGAATTGGTGCGCTGGGCGCCGTATGACGGCGTCGGCCGCAAGGTGCGCAATGGTCTGAACTTTACCGAGCGAGGCCACGGAGTTCGTGCAGCAGTTGGATGTTCCGACCGCGGAAACACGGCCGTTTCTCAGCTCAAGCCGGGAGACTTCGATTGGAAGTCGATCTTCGGTCCGCAGTCCGGTTCTCGCTGGTTCCATACCGGAGGCATCTTCGCCGCGCTCTCCGATTCGACGATCGCCGTCGCCGGCGAGTCGATGGATGCCGCGCGGGCCGCGGGAACTCTTATCTCCTACGACTTGAACTATCGGGAATCCCTGTGGAAATCAATCGGAGGCAAGACTCGAGCCCAAGAGGTTAATTGTGAACTGGTGCGAAAGGTCGACGTTCTCTTCGGCAATGAAGAAGACTTTTCAGCGATGCTCGGTTTCGAGGTCGAAGGAGTGAGCAAAGACTTCGACGAGCTGCCGGTGGAGAGTTATGCGAAGATGCTCGGCGAACTGTCCGCCGCGTATCCGAACCTGAAGGTCATTGCGTCAACTCTGCGCACCGCGCACACTGCCTCGAAGAATGCCTGGGGAGCGATCGCGCTGCATAGCGGAGGCATCGCCCATGTCGCCCAGCGTAATGTGGACATTCTCGACCGCGTCGGCGGCGGGGACTCGTTCGCCTCCGGACTGATCTACGGCATTCTCGACGGCAAAGGAGTCGAACTGGGCGGTGAAGTGCGGCGTCGCGCACGGCGCGTTCGCCATGACAACGCCCGGAGACACCAGCACCGCGAGCCTCGCCGAGGTCCTACGAGTCATGGGCGGCGGAGCAGCGCGCATTTCCCGATAACCTCTACACGAGTATCAGAACTTGCTACCGAGGTGATTCATGCGAATGAGAATTGCAATACTAGCAGTCGCTGTGGCGATGGTGCACGCGGCCGCTGCGCAAACCGTCAAAGTGGACCACATAACCCAGAGTGAACTCATCGAAAAAGCCCAGGCGCTGAACGCCAAGGCCCAGGATCCAGACGGCGCAGCAAGCGTCAAGCTGGATGAGTATCCCAACCACTTCACCATGATCGCGCTTCGCCACAAGGACGGCGGAGCCGAGGTCCATGAGAACTATGCCGACTTCTTTTTTGTCGTCCAGGGGCATGCGACCCTGCTAAGCGGCGGAACGGTCCAGGATGGGAAGACGGTGTCGTCCGGAGAGATCCGAGGTACATCGGTTCAGAATGGTGATCGCACAAGCCTGAGCGAAGGAGATATTGTGCACATCCCAGCGGCTGTGCCTCATCAGCTTCTGATATCGGACGGTGGAACGTTCGTCTATTTTGTGATCAAGGTCAAGGAAAAGTGAAGCAATGTATTCAGGAAAATTGGATTGTTGCCGGTATTGTGGGATCGCTCTGCTGGACAAACGGGAGGCGCGAATCAGGCATCCGGAAGCTTCTCTTCGGCGGGGTTGGGGGTTTCTTCTTTCGCCACGGCAGGCTTGGGCGTCCAGGTCTTTCGTTTTACTGGCTGTGGCTCCGTAGTTGTTGAAGGTGTCGCTGCTGCGACAAGAGGCTTGGGTTCCGATGGAGCAGCCTTGGGCTCCCACTTCTTGCGTTCGGCTACTGGACGGGCGGGTTCGGCGAGATTCAGTTCAGGGATATTAGTTGCCCCTGGCGCAATCGGGACGGCTTCTTGAGTTTTGGCCGTCACCATCGAATCGGCTAAAGGTTGCGGCTCGAGTAGATTGACAAGCCCAACCGCTCCCACCTTTCCGAGCCTCTTCTCCACGCCTTCGAGCAGCAGCTCTGCCACATCTTTCACCGCGATAGCGTCTGCTTCGCCTTTGGCGGCGGTGCTGTCCAGCATGCTCTTGCAGAAGGGGCAGCCGACGGCGAGGACCTTGTTTTCGCCACCCGCGAGCGCCTGCTGGGCCTCCCGGTAGCGGTTGTCTGAAACCTTCCGCGTCCCCGGCTCTTCTTCCTTCCAGAACTGCGCGCCGCCAGCCCCGCAACAAAAAGAGTTCTCGCGATTGCGCTCAAGCTCAACCCGGTCGTTGCTGAGGATGTTGAGCAGGTTGCGCGGCGCATCGTAGACACCGTTGTGACGGCCAAGATAGCAAGGGTCGTGATAGGCGACCGTGGCCTGGGCCGCGTCGGGACGAAGCTTGCCTTGCGCGACCAGCGTCTCGAGATATTCAGTGTGGTGCACCACATTGAAATCGCCGGCAAGCTGACGGTATTCCTTGCCTACGGCGTTCATGCAGTGCGGACAGGTGGCGACGATCAGCCTCGGCTTCACGTCGTTGAGCGTGGACACATTCTGTGCGGCCAGCTGCTGATACAAGAGCTCATTCCCGGCGCGCCGCGCGCTGTCGCCGGTACAGCGCTCCCTCTTGCCGAGAACGGCGAAATTCACTCCCGCATGATCGAGCAATTGGACAAACGCGCGCGCCGTCTTTTGCGACTGGGGATCGTAGCTCGCGGCGCATCCAACCCAGTAGAGAACATCGGGCTGCGGATTCTCCTCGATCGTCTTCACCTTGAGTCCTTCGGCCCAATCCATGCGCTTGTCGTGATTGATGCCCCATGGATTGTTTGTCCGCTCCATGCCGCGAAATGCCGTCTGCAGCTGCGCGGGAAAGTCGCCCTGGATCATCACCTGGTTGCGGCGAATGTCGATAATGTCGAGCATGGGCTCATCGTGCACCGGGCAGACCTCCATGCATGCGCCGCAGGTGGTGCAGGCCCACGCCGCTTCCGGCGACAGCGCGAAGGCGAGCAGCGGGCGCGGACTCGACTCTCCCGCTTCGAAGCCCGGCTGATGCGTGGCGAGCCAGTTAAGCTCCATGCGCTTGTTGATCTCGAGGGCCGATGGGCTCAGCGCTTTGCCGGTTGCGGTCGCGGGACAAACATCCTGGCAGCGATTGCACTGGATACAGGCGTAGGCATCCAGCAGGCGCGGCCAGGCCAGGTCTTCCAGCTTGTTTGCCCCTGCCTTCAGGTTTTCGGATTCGAGATCCAGGTCTTCTGCGGGCAAGACTCCGGAGGAAGGCCGGCGTGCGACCAGGTATTTTGCCGGGGCAGCGAAGATATGAATGTGCTTGGAAAAAGGAAAGTACATCAGGAACGCTAGCACGCTGCCGAGTGCGCCCCAGAAGCCAAAGATGCGCCAAGTCTCGGCGTTGCCGGGTGTGAAAGCGTGCGAGATCAGCGTCGCAAAGGGTTGAAAGCGGTCCGGACCTTCCGCCGCAATCTTCGCGCCTGCGCCCAGCGCGCGGCTGCCCACGTGGAAGAGAATGAACGCGGAGACGATGAGCGAGTCGATGGGAATGCGACTGTGCTTCACGTCCTGGTGCAGCATGGTTCGCTGATTGAAGACGAAGTCCCGCCGGCTGCGCAGGAGAAAGCGGCGGAGTACCAGCGCGGCCACCCCGATAAGTACGAGCGCGCTGAGCAGGTCGGCAAGCAGGTTATAGGCGGCGCCCGGCAAGCTGGCCGATCGAATGGTGAAGGGAACGAATCCCTCCACTCCATCAACCAGGTTTACCAGGATGTAGAAGACGAACCCATAGAAGATGAAGGAGTGAAAAAAGCTGATCACCGGGCGCCGCCGGAAGGTGCGGCTCTGGGTCAGCGTTGTAACCAGCGCATACCACAGCCTTCGCGGAAGATCATCGAATCGCGAATCGGAGTCATGGCTGCCGGCGCAAATGCGACGGTATACGCGATAGAAGCCGCGCAATCCAATCGTCACGGTGACCGCGGCAAACAACAGGAAGGCGACTTTGTGCGCGAACGGCAGCATGTTTTTGTGCGAGCGAGAACAGTTTGCCTATTACTGTAGTATCTGCAGCGATTTTCAAGTTGGCCTTTTCTTAAGGAAAAGGCCAGCCGGGCCTCTCGCTTCGTGCTACGTCTATAGCAAACTGCTCTACTTGCGCAGCTCGGCGATCATTGCCGGAATGATTTGATGGACGTCACCGACGATGCCATAATCCGCAATCTTGAAGATGGGCGCGTTGGCGTCTTTATTGATGGCCACGATGAACTTGCTCTTGTTCATTCCGGAGAGATGCTGCACCGCCCCTGAAATGCCGACGGCGATGTAGGCCTTGGGCTGCACCGTCTTGCCGGTCTGCCCCACCTGCTCCGAGTAGGGACGCCATCCCGCATCCACGATGGCGCGCGTCGCTCCGACGGCGGCGCCGAGTTGGTCGGCCAGGGCCTCGACGAGTTGCTTGAAACCTTGAGGGCTCTCCACGCCTCGGCCGCCGGAGACGACCAGGTCCGCATCGGCCAAGGAGATGCGTTCGCTCTTCTCAGCGGTTTTGCCAGTGACGATCAGGCGCGGCTTAGGCAGATCGAGCTCCGCATCGTACTGCTCTGCCGCGGTAGTTAAGGGTTGGGCTGGGGCAAACGCGCCCGGCTTCACCGTAACCACGGTCACCGGGCCTTCGGCCTCAACCGTCTCCGTCACTCTGGCGAGAAATGTGTAGTGCGCGGCGGTAAGTATGCCGTTGCGGTCTTCGAGGCTGATCACATCTTCAATCAAAGCCGCGTCCAGCTTGACCGCGACGCGCGGGCTGTATTCCCGACCGCTGCGACTGGCCCCGATGAGAACCGTGTGGGCCTCGCCCTGTTGCGCAATTTGGGCAACCGCGCTGGCCCAGACCTCGGAATCGTATTGCGCCAGGTCGGGCTTGTCTACGACCAGAACCTGGTCTGCAAAGAGCGCCGCCGGCTGCGCAACAGAACCGATGCCGCTCCCTAGGACGAGCAGAGTGATCGGCCCCTCACGACCGATGCCGCGAGCTGCTGTGACCATTTCCAGGGTGCTCTTGTTCACCTTGCCGTTCGAGTGTTCGACCACTAGCAAGATCATGCAATCACTCCGGCATCATTGCGCAAGAGATCGACCAGTCGCGCTGCGGCGGCGCTTGCATCTTTGCCATCGAAGATATTCCTGCGACGCTCCTTCACCTGTACCTCGACGCCCGCGACCCTCAGCTTCGCGCTCACGCCGAAGTCGGCCAGCGGCATTCGGCGCAGCTCCTTCTTTTTCGCCTTCATGATGTTGGGCAGAGTCGGGTAGCGAGGTTCATTCAGGCCTTGCTGGGTGGTCACGACCGCCGGCAGCGGGACGGAGAAGGATTCACTGCCGCCATCGACATCGTGCTTTCCAGTGAGCACTCCATCCCGCAGAGCGAGCGCATTGGTCCAGGTCGCCTGCGGCCATTCGACCCGCTCGGCGGTTGCCGCGCCCAGCGCGTGACTATCCCAGTCCGCTTGCTGCCCCCCACAGAAGACGAGATCGATCTGTTCGCTTCGAGCCACCTGGGCGACCACGCTGCTTACGGCGATCACGTCCAGAGGCACGTCAGTCTCAACCAAAATGGCGCGATCCGCTCCCATGGCCAGAGCCGAGCGCAGCGCCTCCTCGGCGCGAGCGGGGCCGATGGCGAGAGCAATGATCTCCGCTTCCGACGCACCGGCTTCCCGCAGGCGCAGTGCTTCTTCGACACCATACTCATCCATGGTGTCCAACACCAGCTTGCGGCCATCCAGCGCCACGCTTCCGTCCTGGATACTTACGCTCTCTTCCGCATCGAGAACCTGGCGGATGACTGTCAATATTCGCATTCCATCGCTCTCCGCAGAGCTGAAGCACCGTTACCGATCAGCATTCCCCTCAGCGGCTGAAGCCGTGCCCCTTCAATGGCCAATCCTTCAATTGCCAGTCAGGACTTCCTTAGAGCCGATAGCGCCCGGCCTCGACCATCGCAGCCGAAATCTCACGCCCCAGAGCTATCGTGTTGACCGGCTCATGTTTGGAGAGCCGCCGGAAGATCGTCATCTGCGTCCGCAACATGTCGCCCTCCGCAACTGCCGCCAGAACCCGCTCAGCGGAGCTCTCGATGATGCGGAAGGAGTGCCCGGCGTAGTACTTCGCCAGCTTTACCGCCATCGAACCCGGCTTGTTCATCTTCTGCGCGCGCAGGATGCTCGATTCGAGCGCGAGCACTTCAGTGAGAATGTCGGCGAGGGCGCCCATGACCTCCTGTTGTTCGCCGAGATCGTTCCCAAACTTCTGCGAAGCCGCGCCGGAGCAGAAGAGGGCGATCTTTTTGGCGCTCGCAAGCAGCGCGCACTCTTCCGCGAGTGGACCCTCGTAGCTCGCCTTCGCGGATGGTCCCGCCATCACCTCGTCCATCACTTTCTTGATGGCCGGCAGCAGCGGGAGTGTGCCCTGCAACGCCCGCTTGATCATCCAGCCGGTGGTGATCAGCCGGTTGATCTCGTTAGTGCCTTCGAAGATTCTGTTGATGCGCGAATCGCGATAGTTCCTCTCTGCCCCATATTCTTCGACATAGCCGTAGCCGCCGTGGATCTGTAGCATCTCGTCGACGACCAGGTTCAACATCTCGGAGCCGAAAACCTTCAGGATCGAGCATTCGACGGCGAATTCTTCGATGCGTTTCTGCACCTCCCGGTAGTAAGTCGGGGAGTTCCTATCGAGCTCGGCAAGCGCCGCATCGATAGCCCCGACTACGCGATACGCCGTCGCCTCGGTTGCATAAATGGCTGCCGCGCACCCGGCGATCTTCTCCTGCACCAGGCCGAAGGAGGTGATCGGCTTGCCAAAGGCGACGCGTTCCCTGGCATAGCGTATGCCGTCGCGGAGCGAGTTGCGCGCCCCGCCAACGGCGCTCGACGCAATCCTGTACCGCCCTACATTCAGGACATTGAAGGCGATCTGATGGCCCTTGCCGGCCTCGCCCAGCAGATTCTCGACCGGCACCTTGCAGTCGGCAAGAACCAGCGGGCAGGTGGAAGAACCGCGAATACCGAGCTTATGCTCCTCAGCCCCGACGGTGAGGCCCGGCGTGCCCGCTTCGACGAGGAAAGCAGAAAACTTCTCCCCATCGATCTTGGCGAAAATAGTGAAGAAGTTGGCGATGCCCGCGTTGGAAATCCACATCTTTTCGCCATTGAGTAGATAGTGCTTGCCATCGGGCGTCAGTGTCGCGCGCGCGGCAATGTTCATCGCATCCGAGCCCGCGGAGGCCTCTGACAACGCATACGCCGCGATCCATTCGCCGCTCACCAACCGGGGAAGATATTTCTCTTTCTGCTCCGGAGTCCCAAACCACACCAGCGGCAAAATCCCAATATTCACATGCGCGCTCGCGGTAACGGAAAAGCTGCCGCAAGCGCTCAGATTCTGCGAGACCAGGCTGGCCGTGACCTTGTCGAGGTCCATCCCGCCATACTCCTCCGGCACATCGATTCCCAGCAGTCCGAGATCGCCCAACTCGCGCATAAGCTTGCGGCTTACGTCGAAGTGCTTGGCTTCGATTTCGCCCACCTGCGGAGCGATCTTCTCTTCCGCAAATTTGGCGGCCACATCGGCGATCTGCTTCTGTTCAGGAGATATGTCTTCAAGGGTGAAGATGTCCTCAGGAGTCAAGTTTTCGATCAGGAAGCTGCCCCCAATGACGCGTTTTACCGTCTTGACTTCAGTTGGCCTGACTTCTGTTGCTACAGCCATTGCGTCCTCCCACTCTGACTTGCTTTGCGGTCAGCGACTAATTTTGTAAATTCTCGAAGATCCCGGCAGCTCCCTGGCCGCCGCCGACGCACATGGTCACAAGACCATACCTGGCCCCGCGGCGTTTCATCTCGCCGATCAGGCTGGCCGTAAGCTTGGCCCCGGTGCAGCCCAGCGGATGTCCCAGCGCAATCGCCCCGCCATTAACGTTGACCCGCGCCGGATCCATACCCAGCGTCTTGATCACCGCCAGCGACTGCGCGGCGAAGGCCTCGTTCAGTTCGATCAGATCGATCTGATCGAGCGTAAGGCCGGCCATCTTGAGCGCCTTCGGAATCGCATAAACTGGACCGATGCCCATCTCTTCAGGGAGACATCCGGCATAGGCGAACGACACGAAGCGCGCCAGCGGTTTGGCCCCGATCTCCCTGGCTCGCGTGTCGGACATAACCACCGCAGCTGCCGCGCCATCCGAGGTCTGCGAGCTGTTTCCGGCGGTCACGATGCCGTTGGCGTGGAAGACGGCGCGCAGCTTGGCCAGCGCCTCAATCGAAGTGTCGGCGCGCGGTCCCTCGTCCACGTTGAATAAGCTTTCGTTCTTCTCAGGCTTTCCTGTCGAGCTCATGACCGTTGTGACCACGGGCACAGGAATGATCTCCTCATCGAAGCGCCCCGCCTCAATCGCGGCCAGCGCTTTCCGGTGACTGGAAAGCGCGAACTGGTCCGACTCTTCGCGGGAGATGCCGTAGTGCTTCGCCACCCGCTCCGCGGTCAGTCCCATCGACATATACGCGGTGGGATGGTTATCCACTAGCCATGGATTGACGGCGACCTTGTTGCCGCCCATGGGCAGATACGACATCGACTCCGCGCCGCCGGCGACGATCACGTCCGCCCCGCCGCCGCGAATCCGCTCCGCGGCCAGCGCGATGGTCTGTAATCCGGAGGCGCAGTAACGGTTGACCGTCATAGCGGCGGCCTCAATAGGAAGCCCCGCGCGCAGCGAAATGAGGCGGGCGACGTTCATTCCCTGCTCGCCCTCGGGCATGGCGCAACCGATGATCACGTCCTCGATCTCTTTCGGGTCAAGCGGCGGCACGCGATCTACGGCGCCTTTCACGGCAATCGCGCCGAGATCGTCGGGGCGAGTGTAACGGAGCGTGCCTTTGGGCGCTTTTCCCACGGGTGTCCGAACCGCGCTAACTACTACTGCTTCCTTCATAATCTGCCTAATTCCTGAGCGGTTTTCCGGTCTTGAGCGTGAATTGGATGCGTTCGACGGTCTTGGGCTCTCCGCAAAGCGAGAGGAATGCCTCGCGTTCCAGATCGAGCAGCGTCTGTTCGCTGAGCAGGGTTCCGGGAGTGACATTACCGCCGGTGAGGATGCGCGCTACGTGCCTGGCGACCTTCGCGTCGTGATCGCTGATGTACTCGGCCTCGCGCATCAGGTAGACGCCAAGCTTGAGCGTCGCCTGAATGGTGTCGCCGGGTGCGGGGATGTCGGTTCTGAGCACCGGGGCCGTGTATCCGGACCGCGCCAGCCGAAGCGCCTGGGCCTTGGCATCGGTCACCAGCCGGCTGCGATTCATCGAGATCGCGTCGATGTCTTCGATGATCCGCAGCGAGCGCGCGTCGATTGCAGAGGTTGAAACCTTCGCCACCGCAATGGTCTCGAAGACGTTCTTGACGGTTTCAATGACCTCGACCGACTCACCTCGGGCCTCGCTGCGCACTGCATCCGCAGCAGCCAGGGCGCGCAGCAGCATCTCCTTGCATCCTCCGCCGCCGGGGATCAATCCGACGCCCGTCTCCACCAGCCCGGCATACAACTCAAAGTGCGGCTGGCGCAGGGCCGAATGCAGGCAAATCTCGGTTCCACCGCCCAGGCACATGCCAAAAGGAGCGGGCACCACCGGGCGCTCGCAAAACTTGATGGCCTGGGTCATGCCCTGGAACTGCCGGATGCTCAGCTCGATCTCGTCCCATTCTTCGTCCTGAATGCCCAGCAGCAGTTGCATCAGGTTGGCGCCGACAGTGAAATTCTGAGCGTCGCTGGCGATGATGAAGCCATCGAAGTTCCGCACCGCATCGCTTCCCGGCTTGAGCTTCTCGAGCAAAAACGAAACGATGTCGTGGCCGAGTGAATTCATCTTCGAATGGAACTCAAGGCAGCCGATTCCATCCCCAACATCGACCAGCGAGATGCCGGAGTTCCCGGCGAAGACTCCGTTGGAGCGCTTATAGCTGGCGACCGAAGCGTGTTCCAGATTCTGGCAAACCGGTCGGTAGGCGCCGGCTTTCACATCGAAGTACTCGGCGCCACCGGCGCGATACCAGGATTCGCCGCCGGTTGCCAGAAGTTTCTCGACGGCTGACGGAATGGCTGCTCCCATGGCTCGCATCTTCTCCACGGTTTCGCGAACTCCCGCGGCGTCCCACAGCGCAAACGGCCCCAGCTCCCAATTGAATCCGGAGGTGATGGCGCGATCGATATCCACAATCGTCTCGGTGACTTCGCCGATGCGGTTTGCGGAGTAGGCCCATAGCTCCGGGAGCGACTGCCAATAGAACTTCGCGGCGCGGTCCTTCGTGGGATCGGCCGCCAGCAGCGCCTTCAGCCTGCCGCCAATAGATTCATTGCTCTTCGCCAGCTCAACCGATGGCAAAGAGGGCTTGGAGGCAGGCTGGTATTCGAATGTCTCAAGATTGAGGACGGAGCGAACTTCTTTTCCATCCGCGGCGCGTTCTTTCTTGTAGAAGCCTTGTTTGGTCTTGTCGCCCAGCCATTTGCGGGCGACGAGCTGTTCGATAAAATCGGGCAACTTCAGATCTGATCTTTCGTCCGTCGCAGCCTTCAAGAAATTCCGCGCTACGTTGACCGCGACATCTATGCCCACCAGGTCGGCAAGGCGGAAGGTACCGGTCTTCGGCCAGCCAACGGCGGGCCCGGTCAGAAGATCGATTTCTTCGATGCTCAGCCCCTGCTCCTGCATGATCTTGAAGGTGTTCAGCATCAGAAAGGTCCCCACGCGGTTGGCGATGAAGTTCGCCACATCGTTGGCGGGAACGACTGTCTTGCCCAGCTGACGATCGCCAAACTCAGTGATCGCGGCGATGGCCGCCGGGTCCGTCTCCGGTGTCGCGATGACTTCGAGCAGGCGCATGTAGCGCGGCGGATTGAAGAAGTGGGTCCCAAACCAGCGACGCCGTAACGGCTCAGGAAGTTGGGCGCCGATCTGTGCGACCGGGAGACCGCTGGTATTGGTGGTAAGGATGGCTTCCGGATGCAAGTGCGCGGCTACTTTGCTGAGCAGGGTGCGCTTGATCTCGAGATTTTCGGCGACCGCTTCGATGACCCAGTCGCATTCCTTTAGCTTGGGCAGGTCATCTTCGAAGTTGCCGATGCTGATATGCGCGGCAATCGAGGGAACCGCAAAAGCCGCGGGCTTCGAGCTCTTGAGGTTATTGAGCGCTTGCGCCGCCAGGCTGTTGCGGTCGCCTTTCTCCGGCACAACGTCCAGCAGAAGCACCGGCAGCCCTGCGTTAGCGATATGAGCGGCAATCCGGGCGCCCATCGTGCCTGCGCCCAGCACGGCCGCACGGCGGATGTTGAACTTCCGATTGGGACGGTTTTCCTGCTCGGAGGCCGGCGTGTCCTGAACCACAGACTCGGAAAGCAGCGGCATGCACTCACTCCTCTTCCTGCCAATCGAATAAATCCTAACCGACCGCCATTGAAGAATACTGAACGAGTGGTCAGAAAGTCAATTCGCCTCAGAAACTCACCGGAAGACTCATTAGAATGGCGGAATGTCCAACCGGGAAAGCTTCGCAAAGGCGCTCGAGTGCTTTGCCAATCCGCAAAGACGGAGCGAGTATTTTCACTTATATTCAGACGACATAATCTTGCACGGATATCAGGGAATCGAGCCAGGATTGGAAAGCGTGAAGCAGTTTTATTATGCCTTCTGGAAGATATTCCCGGATGCACAAGTGATCGTTCAGGACCTCATTGGTGAAGGTGACACGTTAGTGGTCCGCTACACGATCAGGGGAACGATGCACGAGGCTTTTATGGGTGTAGCCGCTGCGGCACAGCGGATCGAGCTCCCCGGGATCAGCATCCTGCATTTCAGAAATGACCAGTGCTTTGAGCGATGGACGTGCTCAGACTCGCTGGTGCTCTTGAATCAAATCGGAGCATCTGGCGTTGGCGCATCGTGATAACACCGCACATGATCAGTTAAGGTCAAAGGCCCTCGACGCCGGACTGATTCGTCCCCAGGCCCCCGGTGAGGATGCGCGCGTATTCAGTGGCGATTTCGTGGGGGCTCAGATCGCCGTCGGGGTGATACCAGGTGCCGATCCAGTTGACCGCCCCGGCGATGGCAAACGAGACCAGCTTGGGATTGCACGGACGGATCGAGCCGTCGGCAATCCCCTCTTCAACGTAGCCTCGGAGCGTCGAATCCAGCCGCCGCTTCATGGTCCGCACCTCGCGTCGCGTCGCGGGCGAGAGTTCAGACTCGTCCAGCATCGGTACGCATCGCCCAAATTCGGAGGAGACGAGCGCGTCGGCGTAAGTCTCCACATACATGAAGAGCTTTCGCAATCCGGTCCCCTGGTTTGCGCTGGTTTCTTTGAGGAGTCCCTCAATGGACGCGATTCCGGCCCGGTAGCATTCGACGAGAATCTCCTCTTTATTGCTGAAGTAGTAGTACAGCGCAGGCTTGGTGATCTTGAGCTGCGAAGCCAACATGCTCATGGACGACTTCTGATATCCATACTCAAGAAAGAGGTGCGCCGCCGTCCTCAGCACCGCTTCCCGCTTGACATCCATGCTTCTCTGTCGCGCCTGAAAGGCTTTCCATGGCTCGCGAGTGCGTCCGGTTGAGTTTCTGGTCTCCATGATTTTGGATCGAGCGACGCCTTTCCTATAGAAGAGGCAGGATTTTTCTCCGCAGGCCCTTCATTGTACAAGTCCGCCTTGTCCTGACCGTGTGCCTCTGTTTCCGTGATCGCACTCTTCAGGTGACAAGTGCACGTTCAATTCATTATCTTACCTATCGGTAAGTAATGATGAGCCCAGAAATGATGAGCAAAGACCTCCGATCGCAGTGCATGCTCGTGCCCCTGCTGGGTCAATCCGTGGAAGTCGCGCTGCACGAGCATCCGTCGGCTTCAGAGACGGTCCTTCTGCTGCATGAAGCGCTGGGCTCGGTAGCCTATTGGAAGGATTTCCCCGAGAGGCTTGCGCTGGCCACAGGGGCAAATGTTCTGCTGTATTCGCGGGCAGGGCAGGGGAACTCGGAGGGCCCTATCGCGCCGCGCAACCGCGACTCCTACTTCCGTGAAGTGAATGAGGTAATCCCCGCCTTGCTTGAGCATTTCCGGGTGGATTGGCCGATCCTGTACGGGCACAGCGAAGGCGCCGGGTTGGGGATGCTCTACGCCGCTATCTCGCAACGAGTGAAGATGCTCATTCTCGAAAGCCCCTTTGTGGTTGCTCTGGAGAGCTCGTGGCGTCATATCCAGAACATGGCTTCCAGCTACACCGGCAGCCATCTGCAACAGCGTCTTGCCCAATACCATCGGGACGCGGACGCGGTCTTCTCCTCCTGGGTCTCGGGAGTGGGAGAATTTACCGATGGGGAATCTCCTTTCGGAGAAATCCTTGTCCGAATCTCCTGTCCGGTACTTGTGCTGCAGGGCGCGAACGACGAATTTGGAACCAAACGGCACCTGGATGCGATCCTCTCCGCGTTACCTAACGCACAGCACGAGACCTTCGCCGATACCGGACATCTCCCTCACCGGCAAAAGACCGAAGCTGTGCTCGAACGGGTAGGCCGCTTTGTTGCGAACGACGCAAAGCGCTTCGCACGTGGCGCGTAAGGCGGCAATGAACAGGGTTTTTCCCTTCAGGCTATGCATTGTTTTCATTTGCTCAAGGAACCGAGGTGACAGATGTCCTCTTTTGCGATTATCTTACCTTTCGGTTAGAAATTACGTTTCGCAGAACCGATAACGCACAGAATCAGGCAGGAAAACGGCCTTGATTCGGTAATAAAAAGGTCGGTAATAGAAACCTATAAGAAACGGCAGCGGAACAGTATGCATACTTTGCCAGGACCAATCGTGACTGCTCACTCCATCGGTCAGCCAGCATTCTTTGGCCGGCTCATCCGCGCTCTCACCCATTCCCAGCTGGTGCCGCTCGAAGGAGGACGAATACGCCTTCTATTCGCTGCCTGTCTGTTCTGCGTGCCCCTGCTCTTCGTACCTCCGACGTTTGGGCAGGGCGTGGGCTCCTCTGGCGTGATTCGCGGGACGGTCACCGATCCAACCGGAGGCGTCGTACCTAACGCGAATGTAACCGCGGTGGACCCGCAGACCGGCCTGCAGCGGACGGCAGCAACGGATTCCAGCGGCCAGTTCCAGTTTGGCGGGCTGCCGCCTTCAAACTACGACATGACCGTCCGGATGAATGGATTCGCGACGGAGATCAGCAAAGGAGTGGTCGTCCCCATCGGCCAAACCGTGATCGCCGACTTCCAGTTGAAAGTGTCCGCAGTAACTGCAGAAGTGGTCGTGAACGAAGCACCGCCGGTGATCGAGACGACCAGGGGCAGCCAGTCTGACACCGTGGGAGAGCGGGACATCACCGATCTGCCCATCGATCGGCGCGACTATCTCTCCTTCTCTCTGCTGATGCCCGGCGTCAGCGACTCGAACGTGATCGCCAGCAACGCCGACTACCGCGTGCAACAGACTCCACAGAGCGGTTTGTCGCTTTATGGCAGCAACGGGCGCGGGAACAGTGTGACGGTAGACGGAGGCGAGTCCAACGACGACTCCGGCGGCGTGCGCCTGAACGTCAGCCAGGACGCGGTGCAGGAATTCCAGATCAACCGCAGCAACTATTCAGCCCAATTGGGCGGGGCCAGCGGCGCTTCGATCAACATCGTCACGAAATCAGGCACAAATACCTTGCATGGCGGCTTGTTTGCTTTCTTCCGCAACTCTGCCCTGGATGCGCGAAATCCGTTTGCCTTCAGCCCGGCGCTGGTTCCCGGTGAGGCATTTTCGCTCGACGCCGAAGGCTTGCCGATCAAGAATTCTCTCAACAGGCAGCAGTTCGGCGGCACCGTTGGACTGCCCGTCAAGAAAGACCGCACCTTCTTGTTCTTAGCTTTCGAAGGCCTGCGTTCGGACTCGCAGGACTCGGTCCCCCTGCTGACGACCAGCAGCATCTTCGCTCCAACCGCCTCGCAGGCGCCGATTCTTGGGGGCCTGGCGGCTGAAGGGGCAACGCCGGTGCCGTGCCTCGGCGAGGCGCCCGCGATCACGTTCCTCCCAGCGGCAACCTGCGCATTTGGATTGCAGAGCATCCTCACCGTGGACCCGACTGCCGCCGGCAACCCCTTCGTGAGCCCGGCGGCCCTGGCCTCCCGAGCCTTCGTCGTGAACCAGTTCGAACAGAATGGCGGATTGTTCCCCTTCCCGATCGGGCTTTACGAGGGGTCCGCGCGTCTCGATCACCGATTTACCCAGAACGACTCCAGCTTTCTCCGCTACAACGCGGCCCACCTCATGGAATCCGACCCGTCCCTGCAGGCGCTGATCGGCTTCTCGCGCGGAACCTCGATCCTGAACTGGGACAGCACCTTGCAAGGCTCTTGGTTCCACACGTTCAGCTCCGACTCTTTCAACGAGGCCCGGGTCCAATGGAACATGTACCAGTTCAATGTGAACTCCAACGACCCGGGCGGTCCGGGTCTCGATGTTCAGGGCTATGGCTTCTTTGGCCGCAACATCTTTCTGCCCAGTTACAACACCATTCGTCGTTATGAGTTCGCGGACAATTTCACCATTACTCGCGGCCGCCATACTCTGCAGATGGGCTTCGACGAGCTGCTTCGCAACGACAATAGTTCGTCCGATACTTTTTTGGGCGGTCGCTTTGAATTCCTGCAGCTCCCCGGCGGGCTGGTCAGCCCGTGCCTGCAGGAGCCCGTCGCCTGCGGTCTTTCTCCAACCACCGCCTCTGCTCCGATCAGTACTCTCCAATCGTGGAGCCTGGGCTTGCCCTCATTTTACGAACAGGGTTTCGGCCCGCCGGCGTATATCCTGAACCGGCCGTTTACTGCCCTGTACTTCCAGGACTCGTTTCACCTCAGCTCCGGCCTTACGCTGAACGGCGGTTTGCGCTACGAGATCGATTCGCAGTCCGAAATCATGAATACCTACAAGGGGGATGTGGCTCCTCGTGTTTCATTCGCGTGGGATCCCGTCAATGACGGCAAGACGGTTATCCGCGGTGCGTATGGCATCTTCTACGGGCAGATTTATGCCCAGATTCCGGCAGTCGTGAAAACGCTGGGCAGCATAAATGGCAATCGGCAGATTGCCAACACTCTGGTCAATATCCTGGGTATTCCCGGATCGCCCGAGGTAAATTCAGCCGCGATTTACCAGACCCTCGCTGCGGAGGGAAAAATTGCGTGCGGCACGCCTCCCGCTGGGCAGCCTGCATGCATTACCTCTGCTGACCTGGAGCAATTCGGCCTCACCGTCTCTCACTCCGGCCCGCTTCCACCGGGAACGGTCCTGTTTTCCGCGTCGCCGAATTACCGGCCGCCGCAGGCGCAGCAAGCATCGTTCGGAATCGAGCGGGAGATTGGACGAACCACATCTATCTCCGCCGACTATATCTTCGTCCGCACCACTCACCTGCCCTGGGCGGTGGATACTAATCTGCTCCCCGGAGCTCCGATCGTGACCGGCACTGGCGCGAATGGTCTTCCCACCAACGGCCTGCCCTTCCAGGATTGGGGATCGGCCCAGTGCATGGCCAATCCAGCTCTCTGCTTCGCCGATCCAACCCATACCATTCTTCAGAACAACCAATATCAATCGGTCGCCAATGCGAATTACAACGGCGGCATTCTGCAGGCGCAAAAACGCTTCGGCCAAAACGTCACCTTGATCGCCAACTATACCTACAGCAAAGCTATTGACCAGGCGACAGACTTCAACAGCGATTACTCGGCGTTCGACCAGGTCAACCTTCAGGGTGAGAGGGCTGTCTCCGACTTCGATCAACGCCACAAGGTCGTTATTGCAGCCACATTGCAAAGCCCATGGAACAGTTCACGCTGGCTCTCCGGCTTTGAGCTTGCGCCCATCTTCAGCTACAACAGCAAACACCCTTTCAATCTGCTCGCGGGCTCCGACATCAACGGCGACGGCCACTTCACCAATGATCGGCCCCCATCCGCTCCGCGCAACACCGGCGAGGGCCCTAACTATGTGGATTTTGACATGCGACTAAGCCGGGCATTCCGATTGGGCAAAGAGACCAGCCTGAACTTCATCGCGGAGGGATTCAATATCGCCAATCGCACGAACTATGCCAGCGTCAACAACATTGTCGGCGCGACGTTTGCTCCACCGTTCACTGTTCACGGTACCGCCGCGCTCTCTCCCAGCCAACCGTTGGGATTTACCGCAGCCAATGCGAAACGTGAAATCCAGCTCGGAGTGAGACTGGCGTTCTGAGCATGAGTTTGTCGCAAGGCCTGAGCACAAATCTATCGATGGACCTTCGGTAGGCGCCCATACTTCACCGAACCACTGGCTTTCAGTGAGCTGGGTGAGTTCGCTTGTGTGGCAACCTCCCAGGCAATGTTCCCTATGCTTAATCTGCCGCGACGGCCATCTCGTACTGATCCCGCGGCTGACTGCGGAGCGATTGTTCGAGCGCGGCCAGTTGTGCTTCGATGTCGCCTTCGAGCTTGCGCCGCTTAACGATGTCTTCCCGATAGCGGCGGAGGAAGTAGTCGATGGTCTCGACGCGAATGCGAATCGAGCCAGAGGGCTTGTTCTCGTCAAGGTCCTTGAACGAGAAATACGGGGTGCCCGATTGTTCGATGATGCCCTCGATAACGCCGTAGATGGGAGCATCGTGACCGCATTTGAAGCTCGAGACTTCGAGCGCGACAAGATTGGGATGGCGCACAGTAAACTTCGCGGCCCATACCTTGTGATTGGTGCTGGTGGAGTAGCGGTTCTTCCAGACGTCGCTGATGTCCAGCGGATGAGTAATCAGTCCGGCTCGAACTTCCTCTCCGAAGAGCCGTTCGAGCAAATCCTCGTCTACGGGCAAAGTGCTCTGCGAGAATACCGGGTAGCCAAGCTTCTGGAACTCCTCCATGATCTCGTGATTCAGGCCGGGATCGTGATGATAGACGCGGCCCAGCATGACGATGCCAATGCGGTCTTCGCGCTCCAACTGGTCAAGCGTCTCCCGCGCCTGCCGGCGTATCTCGGCCTCGCACTCGTCCAACGCTTTGAAGCCGGCAGCAAGAGCTCGCTCGTTTTCCTCGCGTGTTACTCCGAGCACCGGCCCCCACGCTTTGAACATCTGGTCGCCGCAGATCCTTTGGTCCTGAAGGTTCAGGATCGGGTCGATGTAAGCGACGCCGTTTTCGGCAAAGATATCGCTCTCCTTGGTGAACGCGGCTTTGACCGTCTCTGGTGTTGCGGTCACCGTGGGGCAGGCATTCGAACCAGTCAGGTTCACCAGGTGTGAATGCAACACGTCATGCATCGGGAACCAGATTGCATTGAGCGGTTTCTTGGCGTGCTTGGTGGCGAGCAAGTTGTAGACGTGAGCAATGCCAATTTTCGATGGATAGCAGGGATCGATTGCGCCCCGGCTCGCGCCGGCGCGGTAGAGCTCGGGCGTCGTGTAGTCGGAATAGACGATGTTTTCCGACTTCAAGCCGAGACTGGCGAAATATGCGTTGAAGAGCGGCGCATATGTGTAGGTGTTTAGGAGGCGCGGAATACCGATGCGGTAAACCATTTGCATGCTTCCACTCATCCGCTGCAACAGCACCCTTGGAGTTCTCTGTTTGGTCAGGTTGCAAAAAGACGCCTTCACCTCTTCCGATATCGAGTTTCTCTCGCAAATCGCCGGGCAGGTGGCAATCGCCATCGACAATGCGTTCGCATATCGAAGAATCAAGGAGCTCACCGACACGCTCCGACAGGAAAAACTGTATCTCGAAGATGAGATCCGCAGTGAGTTGAACTTTGAGGAGATCATCGGAAGCAGCGCCGTGCTCCGTAGGGTTCTAGGTCAGGTGGAGGCGGTCGCACCAACCAATTCCACAGTTCTGATTCAAGGCGAGACAGGGAGCGGAAAAGAGTTGATCGCTCGCGCCGTTCACAATCTCAGCCAGCGGCGAAAGCACCCCTTTGTGAAAATCAATTGCGCGGCGATACCTACGGGCTTGCTTGAAAGCGAACTGTTCGGTCATGAAAAAGGGGCCTTTACCGGGGCCATTTCACAACGGATCGGGCGATTTGAACTGGCATCGCAGGGAACCATATTCCTCGATGAGATCAGCGAAATTCCGCTGGAACTACAGCCCAAGCTTCTGCGCGTCTTGCAGGAGCGGGAGTTTGAGCGTCTGGGAAGCTCCCGGACTCTCCGCACCGATGCTCGCCTCATTGCGGCCACCAACCGGGATTTGAGCGCGATGGTGGATGAGCTGCGATTCCGCTCCGATCTCTTCTATCGATTGAATGTGTTCCCCATCCACGTTCCTCCGCTGAGGGAACGGAAGGAGGACATTCCTTTCCTCGTAAGGCATTTCGCCCAGCATTTTGCCCGCAACATGACCAAGAACATCGACACCATCTCCGCCGAAACCATGTCTGCCTTGGTAAGTTACCCGTGGTCGGGAAACATCCGCGAACTTCAAAATGTCATTGAGCGGGCTGTCATTCTCTCCCGCGGGCCGGCCCTTAAAGTGTCACTGGCCGATTTGAAACCCAAGAGTACAGACGCAAACGGCCCGGTGAACGGGGTCATGACCCTCGAAGAGATGGAGCGACGGCATATCTTGTCAGTTTTGGAGCAGACCAACTGGGTCTTCGCCGGCCCCAATGGCGCCGCCGCGAGACTCGGAATGAAGCGTCCAACCCTTCAATTCCGCATGCAAAAGCTGGGCATTACCCGGCCGCAGAGACCTTAGACCGGATCGCGACGCTGGTTATGTCGGGCTGCCAACATACCGGCATTGTGCCAACCGGTAAGCAGCCAATACCCAAACATCGGCCGCCGCCGGACTATCTCCTGTGTTTCCGCTTGTTGAATTTAGGAAATGCTCCGTAACTCGTTGGTTAGGCAACCCGATTGCAAAGAGAAGGGAGAATCAGCAGTCCCACGGTCCTAGGTGAGCAGTGTATCGAATGAAGTCGGGAACATGCTCCTCCCGCGAGTTCGAGCGCTCCGAGCCAACGGCCGGACAGCAGCGCGGATGCTCATGGAGGCGACGCCGGCATGTCGTTGGAAAACGGAAATCCCACATGTTGCGAATTACGGTAACGGAAAACGCATCCGAGCAACGTTGGGCTCTCCAGGGGCGGCTAGTCAAGGACTGCCTCCCCGAGTTGATCTCCGCCTGGAATGCATCGCGCAGTCAATTTCCAGACCGGATCCGTGTGGTGGACCTCAATGAGGTCACCTCCATCGACAAAGAGGGTGAACAAGTACTCCGGCGGATGATCGAGGACGGGGCAAAGTTCGTCGCGAACGGTCTCTATACAAAGCATCTGCTGGATGCAATACGGACACACCGCGCCGATTTCGAGTAACTCCACTGCCTCCCAGCCGCGACACAAAACCTTGCCGTATTCGTAAGGCCCGGCACCCCTTGGGGTCTTACTCCTGTCGCAAAGCCTGGAGGGGATCGATCTTCGCGGCCCGGTGCGCGGGAATGTAGCAGGCGAGTAGCGCGACACCGGCAAGGAGGAGCGGTGCACCGATCAGCAGACGCGGATCGTCGACACCGACGGTGAAGGCGTCGCTGAAGGCAGTGGTGATTGCCGATAGCGCTTTGGCCAGCGCGACCGCGCCGAGGAATCCAATCACGGTTCCGGCTGCAATCAGCGTTGCGCCCTCGCGAAGCACCAGTCCCAGTACCTGCGAGTTGCGAGCGCCCAGCGCCATGCGAATGCCGATCTCCTTGCGCCGCTGCGCCACCGCACACGCGGTCACTCCGGCCAGCCCAATGGCCGACAGCACCAGTCCGAAGAGGCCGATGCCGCCGAACATGCGCAGGGCAGAACCCATCGCAGAACGGATCAGCTCGAGGTACTCGCTCAGCGTTTGCGCGTTAAAGAGAGTCAGGTCGGGATCCATGGAAGCGACCACACTTCTCACCCCGCCGAGAGCATCCTCCGCCGAATGCCCACGCGCGATAATCGTGATCCCGCCGCCTGGGGGCTGGGCGAAATCACGCCGCGTGAGAGGAAAGTAGGCGATGGGACGGGTCGTGCCGATGGCATCTTTCATATCGGGGATCACGCCCACGACTTCGTACCCGCGCCGGTCTCCGCGAAGGTGCTTGCCGATGGCATTGTTCTGTCCAAATAGAGCGTGTGCGGCTTTCTCATTGATCACCAGGGGTAACCTCACAACCGGGGTCCCAGAGGCAATGGTCTCTTCGGCATCGATGCGCTGATCGCTCTCCTCGAATTCCCGCCCGGCCAGGACCGGCTCCTTCAGGACGGCAAAATAGCCCGCTCCGACGGTCTGTTTGACCACTGCCTTCTGTACGGGCGACGATGCCCGCGGATCGTTGACCGTGAGCTGAAAATCGGGATCATCGCCCGGCAGATAGGGCGGCTGCGCGGCAAGCGCGAAGCTGGTCACCGCCGGCGCGTGTCTCAACCGCTCTGGCAGCCTTTCAAAGAAGGTCTGGGCCTTGTCTGGGGTATAGCCGTCCCGAACCGGGTCGATGGAGAGGAAGACCATAGTCTTCTGACTAAAGTTCGTCGGGATGCCGTTTCCATTCATGATCCCCCAGCACCAGGAAGCCCGTCACGAGCACGAGCAACAGCGAGCCGGCCACCTGCGCACCCATGGCCAGATTGCGCAGACCGAAGCGCCGTTGCCCGGACAACTGCAGCGCCGCGCCTTCCTTGAGTGCTGGCGTGACGTCGGTTTTTGTCGCCTGTAGAGCCGGGAGGATACTGAAGCCGATGCCGCAGACGACAGCCAGCACAATGGCGAAGATCGCCGTATGCCAATCGAGGGACGTGTCGGCGTTGATTGGCGAGCCCGCGGGTAGCGGTGTATGAGCGGTCACCGCCCACATACCATACGCCATCGCGTATCCTGCGGCGCCGCCCAGCAGCGAAAGCAAAATACCTTCAGTCACCATCTGGCGAATGAGGCGGAATCGACTGGCTCCGACAGCGAGGCGAATGGACAACTCCTTGCGGCGACTGGCGGCGCGCGCCAACGTCATAGTGGCAAGGTTGAGGTAGGCGATCGCAGTGACGATCACCATGAGCGCAATCACGAATCCCATGACTTTCGGACGGAACTCGCGTGGGATCGGCATGCGGGTGCCTGCGGCGAGCAAAACGACTCGCTTCGCTTTGTCCTGCTGCGGCGGCGCGAGGGGATCATCCTTGTCGAGACGCCGCGTAATCCCGTCCAGTGCAGCCTCCGCGGCATCGATGGTGATGCCAGGCGCGAGCCGGAGCAGCATTTGGAAGTCCTTTGCGCCGCGATCATGCAGGACGTCGTTGCCGAGTTCGGGAGCCAGCCTGGCCGGCGCCGTCGTAGGGACGAAAAGCTCGGCCGGATTCGCAGTGAGAGCGCCATCGAATTTGCGCGGGGTGACACCGACGATGGTTGCGGCCTGGCCGTTGAGGCGAATCGTTTGCCCGACTGCGTCGGGATCGGCGTTCAGGCGGCCGCGCCAGTAGCGGTCGCTGACCACCACGGACGGGGAAGCGCCGGTTTTATCAAGATCGGCGCTCAGGAGGCGGCCTCGCTGCGCGCCCATGCCGAGCACGGAAAAATAGTTCGGCGACACCAGTTGCCCGTAGACGCGCTCGGGTTTGCCGCTGCCACCGTCCAGGGCGACATTGAACTCGACCCTGTTCTTGACGGCGGCGACGCCTGAGAAGAGATTTTTCTGTTCGCGGTAGCGCTCGATATAGGGGTAGGACGCGGGACTCTCCGCGGTCGCCAACTGCTCTGCGTTTGCCACGCTTGGAAGCGTGCGCGTGAGCAGCGCCCAGGACGAGCTGTAGACGTTGGTCGTGAGCCCAATGCCAAGGCCCATGGAAACAATGCCAACCAATGCGTAGCCCGGCGATTTCATCAAGCTGCGCGCAGCGTAGGGCAGGTCCCGGCGCATCTCATTCAGGTATTCGATGGGGATGCGAACGAGCAGATCAGCGATGATGCGGACGAGGCCGAGGACCCCGTGACGCCTTGCGACGGCGGCGATAACGTCCTCACCGGCCTGCAACATCTCGTCGCCAAATGCCAGCTTGTATTCGTGCGGGAAGGCCGCAGCCAGCCGCCGGTAGATCGGCCATGCGATGTTCATTCGGTTACCCTCGTTCTGTCACCATCGTTCGCTTCGTTTGAATTGCCTGAACCAATTCCTGGAGGCGTTCACATTCAGCGTCAAGCACTCGGCGGCCCAGAGGCGTAAGGCGGTAGTAGCGGCGGCGGGCATCGTCGAATTCAGGAGCGGGCCGCGCACTGGACTCCTCAATCAGGTCGGCCTCGATCAGCCGCTTGATAGAGCCGTATAGGGTGGCTGGCCAGAGGCGGACTTTCCCGGTGGTCCGCTGCAAAACCTCCTGCATGATCCCGTAGCCGTGCTGTTCTTCTCCGGCGAGGGACAGCATGATGTGGAACCACTGTGTTTTGAGGGGAAAGAAAGATTGGATCCAGGATTCGGTCATTAACAATATATATATATTACTTAATATAGATACGTGCCAAGATGGTTCCTCGGTGGAGGAACTTGACGGTTTGAAGCCCACCCTGCTTCCCAGAAGAGCAAGATTGTGAGCGAAGATCGCTGACGAGCTACCCAGCGTCATCTGAAAACCGCTGGCCAGAGTTTCTCTTTCTTCGGGTAACTCGCGCGGTAACCCATAGTAGATCAAATCGGGATTGATTTCGCCCACCACGGAGACATCGGGCGGCTTAAACGCGCCGTCGTTTTTTGGTTGATTCCCGTGACTCATCCTGAATCCTCAGATCCATCGCGATAAGTTGGTTCACAAACGCCCCGCTCTTACCCCCGAACGCTTGGCCTTGTCCGAATGGAAGCTGATAAACAAAGCTGTGACGAACCGGCCGCGGACGTCGAAATCCAGCGCCCCGTACTCGATATTCGGAGTATAGGTATATCTGAAAAGTCGTTATTAAGTGCGCACCGAGATTTGCGCTGCTCGCGTCGCCAAGCAACTTACGAATGATGCCGAAATATTTCATACATTAACGTTTGTGAATGGAGAGAGGATTGACCAGGCGTGAATCGAAGTCAAGAAGAAAGTCAAGTGTCAACGAAAAGAGAGAGAAGATTTCATTGAGCCGTTGGGAGCGTAGAGCGCGCAGGCCCGTCGTTGCGAAAACTCGAACTGGTAGTGCAGTTTTCTTATGCCATAACAATTTTCCAGATCGACGGTGACGCGATTCATCACGAACCTCCGGGGATGGCTATCCATCATAGCGCACCCACAAGGCTTGATGACCTGAGATATTACTGCCACTCTAAGCTATTGATTCTAATGGTGGGCGCAGCAGGATTCGAACCTACGACTTCCACCGTGTGAATCGAACAACTTAAGGTATTGCAACAACTTACAAGGCCCCGATGGCTCCCTAAGTCTTTGTAAGCACATACAAACTTTAGAACCGGCGTATCGCAAGACGTATCGCACAATTCGAGAGCACAATTAAGAGCACTGATGGGGAGGGATGCGTCGGCGGTTGAAACAAGCGCTCTTGTCAAGTCATCTGGTCACGACGAGAATCCACCCGGTTCCAATTCCCAGAAACACGACGAGAAAGTATAGGGTAGTCAGCAGCCCAAGCCGATAGAGTTCGCGCTGTGTGAGATAGCCGCTGCCTACGAAAATTACGTTCTGGCTTCCGCCCTGCGGGGTGATTACCGAAAAGTAACTGCTCGCAAAGAGCAATCCAAATGCCATCAGCGGCGGGGGAACGCCGCTGCGCACACCGACGTCCAGAAAAACACCTAAGAGGGCGAGGACCTGCGACGACTGACTCACGAACATGTAGTGAATCGCAACATAGATCACGATCAAACCAACATAGGCCACCGGCCAGGAGAGCCCGCCCATGTGTCTCGCGAGAATCTGCCCGGCATAACCCATGAATCCCAGTTCGTTAAGCGCTCCGCTCAGGGCAAACAGGACGGCGAGCCACAGGAAAGTGGTCAAAGTATCGCCCTGGCTCCCAATGTCCTGCAGAGTGAGTACTCCGGCCATCAGCAAGATGCCTAGACCGAGGAAGGCGATGCTGGTCACATTCAGTCCCAGCCTGTCGGCAAAGATCCAGCCAGACACCATCACCGCAAATGCAACCGCGGTGATTCGCTCGTCGCGCGACAGGGGTCCCAGCGTCGCAAGCTCTTTACGCGCGGCGACTGCGGCCTCTGGAGTCTTACCCACACGTGGCGGGTACAGCCGCGCTACGACCCAGGGCAAAGCCAGGATCGCGGTCAGCGTCGGCACACAGGAGGCCACCAACCATTTTCCGAAGCCGATCTGGATCCCGAACTGGCGCGCCAGTTGTATTCCGATCGGGTTCGCAGAGGTAGCTGTCATCCACAATGCCGACGAGACCGCGAGACTCGCCATCGTGCAGAACATCAGATAGCCGCCGAGCCGTCGCCCCTCCGGATCATCCGGCTTCGATCCTGATCCCTCTGCGACGGACAGCACAATCGGAAAGAGGACACCACCGCGTGCGGTGTTGCTCGGAAACGCCGGCGCGATTACCGCATCGGTGAGGACGATGCTGTAGGCGAGTCCCAGCGATGAGCTCCCGAACCGGCTGACCATGAACAGGCTGATTCGGCGGCCCAGTCCGGACTTAACGACTGCCTGGGCCACGAGGAATGCGATCACCACCAACAGAACGCTCGCGTTGGCAAACCCGCCAAAGGCCTGGGCCGGCGTAATCGTACCGGTGAGGACTGCGGCAGCCACGGCGAGCATGGTCGATGTCAATAAAGGAAATCCTCCGTCCAGCACGGCCACGATCGCGGAGGCAAACACCGCGAAGAGGTGCCACGCCGGTGCAGTCAGCCCCGCGGGAACAGGCGCGAACCAGATTCCGAGTGCCACGGCGAAGGGCAACGCGCGCCTGATCAGCAAGCTGTAATTCAGCTTCATCGCGGGCCTCCAACGTCAGGCGTGGCTTGCGCAGACCCTACGTGGATCTTCCCATTCAGACCCATGGATTGCCCCTGAACGCTTCCATCTTCGTTCTCCGCTACAAAGCGCCAGGAGAACTCATAATCTCCCGAGGCGCCTGTGTAGCGCCCCGTACCCCCAATGAATCTCCCAACAAAGTGATTACCGGTCGAGTCGCCGTTGCCCGTGATTTCGCTGAATATCTGGTCACCCCGATCATCGGTCCACACCGCGCGGCCAACCATGCCAGTGGCGGTGTCATTGAACACAAGCGACTCCGCCCGGAATCCAACGGCGGGTCGAGAAGCTCCCGCCAGCACCAGCGAACCCTCGAATTTCGCGGTGGATGCTCGCCGGCTATCGCCCAGAGGAATGCTGATGCGGCTGCCGGCGGCGGTCCAGGTTCCCTGGAACTGGCGCCACCCGTCGCCGGCCGGGGGAGCCTGGGTTGTCGGAGGGGTTCGACTGCATGCGGTCATGACCGTGAGACCGGCCATTGCAATCGCCCAAACGGACGACTGTCGCGGGACGCGAAGCTGGGCAGCACGCAATATAGTACCAATGGTCCCGATGAACAGCCTAGTTGCAACCGGGACCCTGGTGGTTCGGCCATCCGTAAGATTCATCGCAAATCTACCGTCCTCATGAACGGTTGTCGCGAAATGAGTAGCGAGAACTTCGACATTGTTTCACGTTACCGGGACTTAGTCGCAGACCGTTTCCCGTTCTTTGTCTCCTGTGCCTGCTTCTGCGCCTCGTACGCATGGCGATATCCGCGTGCGATTGACCGGACTCCACGCCCGATCTCTTCGTACGCCTCGTCATTCAGATTGGCGAGGGAAACGCGCAACGACCAATCGGGTGCATCGAAGCCGCCGCCATTGAGAAGAACGATTCCGTGGTCCTCAGCCAGCCGGAAAGCAAGATCAAGTGGATGGACATTCTTCTTCAGGTACTCCACCGCTTCCTTGCCAATATTCTTGTTCGCCCAAAACTCAAAATCGATCAACGCATAGTAGGCGTCGTAGTTCGGGTTCGGTAGAACTTCGAGGCCAAGTCCGTCGAGCAAATCATGAATGCGGCGATAGACGATCTCCTTGCAGGCGGTCTGGTAGTGTTTCTGGCGATCCATCAGTTCGACCAGAGAGAACAAGCTCATCATGACCTGCTGCGGCAGTGATAGCCCGGCCGTGTGGTTCAGAGCGACATCGCGGCTATCGGCAACAATCCGGTCGATGAACTTGATTTTGCGCGGTTCGAGGGTCACTGCACCATAGCGTTTATCGAGCGCCTTAATATCCGCATGCGGGAGTTTCGCTATCATCTTGTCGTAGATATTGTCTTCATGGACGGCGATTACGCCGAGCCGCCATCCGGTCGCGCCGAAATACTTCGAGTAGGAGTACACGCCGATGGTGTGGTGCGGCAGTTCGCCAAGCAGGGAACGGAACTCAGGCACGAAGGTTCCGTAAACGTCGTCAGTCAGCAGCATCAGATCGGGACGCTTGGTCTTTACAAGATTTGCGATCTTGCCGATTGTCTCCTTGCTGAGCGCCATGCCCGTCGGATTGCCGGGATTCACTACAAAGAATGCCTTGATCTTGGGATCTTCAAGCTTCTTTATCTCGGCGTCGGTGAACTGGAACCGGTTCTCCTGGGGCGCGGCGATATTGACTACGTTCAGGGCGTAATCTTCGAGATGAGTCATCTCGATGTAAGGCGTGAAGATCGGTGTTCCCAGAGCAATAGTGTCGCCGGGATGGAGCAGCCGGTTCGCTTTCAGCGATTTGAAGATGTAGCACATGGCGGCCGTTCCCCCTTCGACCGCGTACAGGTCGAACTTGCCGGAGGGCTTCGGATCTCCGCACATCGCCCACATCAAATATTCGTGCGTGATGCGCTCGTTATGGACGAGCATGCGATCGGGTACGGGATAGTTGTCACCGATAATCGAGTCCACGAGCTCGTGGACGAAGGCGTCTGGATCGAATCCGAATGTCTTGACTGCAAAGGGCACCATCTCGGTCAGAAATGACGCACCGGGCATATCGGCGTGTTTGGCGAGCCATGCCTGCAGCCGCGCTGCGCTACCCTTTGCTTGGGGCATCCCGCCGAGACCTGCGGGGTGTTCCATCACGCGCTTGCTCTCGGTTATGGCAAACTGGCCGAGGAGGAAGTAGCCCTCGCGTGGTGTGGTGGCGATCCAGTTGGGGTTCCCGCGCCCGGCGTTCAGAAAGGCCGACTGTGTCGTCCTCGACGTTTTCTTGGCCAGCTTGATTAGTTCATCCTTAATCTCGAAAGGGCTGAGCGTTTCAAAGCGCTTGAGCTCCATCACATCCATGGCGTATCTCCTTCTGTGGCCGAAAAATTAACTCATGAGCATGATGACGACCATGCCCCAGATCGTAAGGAATGTGTTGCCAACCGCGTAGGTGACGGTGTAGCCCAGTGCGGGAACCTGGCTCTTAGCGCGGTCGCAAACCAACCCCAGCGAGGCTGTCGTGGTGCGCGCACCGGAAACGATGCCGAGGGTCAGAGCATCGTGGAAGCGAAAGATGTATTTAGCGATGAGCATGCCGAAAACAAGGGGAAGAGTGGTCGCCAGCGCCCCCCATAAAAACAGCCCGACGCCCTGCGTCTTCAAACCGTTCACGAAACCCGGACCCGCCGAGATGCCAACCACAGCGATGAAAATGTTGAGTCCGACCGAATTCATGAACCACACAGTCGATGTCGGGATGCGGCCAAACGTGGGGCGCGTCGATCGGAACCATCCGGCGACAAGCCCGGCGATGAGCGCACCACCAGCGGTTGAAAGCGTTATAGGCACTCCGCCCACTTTCAATACCAGCGCGCCGATCAGTGCGCCGATCGTGATGCTGGCGCCGATAAAAGCGACATCGGCTACGTCAGTCGGGCGATCGGGAACGCCAAGCAGCTTGGTCACGGCGGCGGTGTCCTGGGTGCGTCCGACAACGTTGAGAATGTCGCCGCGATAGACCTTTGTGTTGGGGAGAATTGGAATCGAGGTGGCAACTGCGCCTCGCGTGATTCTCCGCAGAAACACACCACGCGCAGCCGATGACTTAGCCAACTCAGCAAGCGTCTTGCTGTCGACTTCCTTACTTGTGACGTAGACGTTGACGCCTTCGATCGGTACATTCAGCAATTCGGGATCGTCCACCTCTTTAGGCGGCTCGACGACAGAACCCGCAGCCGCGATCTTGGCTCTGCTCACAAGGTCGACAAGCACCTCGCGAGCGCCGGCGAGCGCCACGACGTCGTTTTCCTTCAACACTGTATCGGCATTCGCTTCCTCAATCACGCCGTTGCGACGCAACCGCATCACAAAAACCCGCGCATCCGGAATCAGTGCTTCGACCTCGGCTGCTCGAAGACCAACAACCATGCCTCCCGGCCTAACTTTGAAAGCGCGCACTTCCCAGCGGTGCCAAGCCGAACCTGCCCCGCCAAGTTCCTTTGTCCCGCCTTGTTTCTCTTCATAGTCCTTGCAGGCGGCGACGAGATCCATGCGGAGCAATGCCGGTCCCAACAGTGCGATGACAAGCGCCGATCCGACCGTACCGAACATATACGTTACCGCGTAAGCGATCGGCATTGAGTCGAGCAGGCGCTTTGCTTCTTCGGGTGCGAGCCCGAGTCGATTGATAGCGTCGGTGGAAAGGCCCATGGCCGCGGAGATTGTTTGGGAGCCGGAGTAGAGACCCGCTGAATAGCCCATGTCGTAGCCGGCAAACTTGCATATCGCTACAGGGATCGCAAGGCACAACACGCATTGAACTGCCGAAAAGATGGCTTGAGGTAAACCGTCTTTCGCGACGCCGCGCACGAACTGCGGCCCAACGCCATAGCCCACAGCAAATAGGAACATGAGGAAGACAGTCGCCTTGAGGGGCGTCCCGATCGTGATGCCCAGCTGACCAACAAGGACGCCAGCCAGAAGGGTGGCGGTAACTGAACCAAGTCCGATGCCCCGGAAGGTGAACTTGCCGAAGTAGTAGCCGAGACCAAGTACCAGAAAGATAGCTATCTCGGGGTACTGCCGGAGCGTCGTCGCAAACCATGTGAACATTGTCTTCTCCGCTCTGCATCAATTTGGAGCAATAGCCTCCAAGCCGCACACGCTGCGGCCCTTATGCGTGCACCACTTCAGGTTTGACCCTCTTTCCGTCGCTCTTTGAGCGCGTCCCCTTCGACGACTCGACAAACGACGGCGTCAGAAGCTTCAATCCGAGCGATGCATTGAAGCCGTGGATTTCCTTCACATCCAGCTTGCGCATGAATTCGATCGTCTCGGCATCAATGACTTGGCCGGGAACCATGATAGGGAAGCCGGGCGGATATGGAATGACGAAGTTTGCCGATACTAATTCGGGACCGTTCTTAAGCCGCTTGTCGATCTCAGGGCTCATGAGCTTAATGTGCTCGCACTGCTCTTCACGGTAAGCGCCGAAAAATGCCGTACGGATATCGCCTTCGCTTGTTTTGCTCGATGAATTCTCACGGAAGCTCGCGCTAAAGCAAGTAAAGTTGGGTAGATCGGGAACATCGTGCATCAGCGATTTGACTCGAGCAGCGAACGCCTCCTGCTCCGGCTTGCCGCCTTGAGCCAGCCTCTTCTCGATCTTCTGAGATATCTCAACCAGCACCTTCAGCAGGTGAGCGATATCACTTCGCGTGTTATTGATGTTCGTCTGAAGCAAGACGCTGTTTCGTGAAGTCTTATTAAGTTGAATGTCGTAGTCCGCCGCCAGCATGTTCTTGAACTGCGTCCCGTCAAAACCGGCCGAGCCGCATACAAGCGTCAGGCGAGTTACGTCCAGCGCGAACTCATCCTCACGTAGCGCCTTAACAGCCGTGCTCCAATTGGCGCCGGAAGTTAGATAGTCCACGAAGCCAGAGTTCCTGAATTCCGCCGGAATCATCTCGTCAGCTCCGAGGATCCGGAAATACTTCGAGACAAGGGGATGACTGTTGACCTCACGCCTCAGGTCCAGAGCCAGCTGGATTGCACGGTTCACCAATTCATACCCTTCGAGCTCCATCTGACGACGCGCGACATCGATTGAGGCAATGATCTGAAGGTTAGGAGACGTAGAGGCGTGGGTGAATACGGCTTCATGGAACTGCTCTTCCACCGTGTGGTAATCCTGGTCCCTCACCAGCACCATGGAACCCTGCCTCAAGCACGACATGGATTTATGGGTTGAATTGGTTTGGTACACCCGCAAATGGACCTTGTCCGGATTCGCAAGCAACCGCATCTTTAGAAGGACCTCGCGGCTTGGGTGCTTGCCGAGTTGTTTTACTTGCTCTTCATAAGCTGCGCGGTATGCAGGATCCTGGAATTTCTTTTCCAGCGCGGCGGCGGCGCCCATTGCGGTGCGCCGACGATAAAAGGGAGTGAAGCGCGCGAATCCAAACCATGCCTCATCCCAGAGGAAAATTAGATCGGGCTTGATCGCCAGGCACTCTTCCATCACCCGCTCGACGTTGTAAATATGTCCGTCGAACGTGCAATTGGTGAGCACGAGCATGCGGGCCCGATCGAGTTTCCCTTCGGTCTCAAGATCGAGCAGCGCCTTCTTGATGGTGTGTAGCGGAACCGCTCCATACATCGAATACTGAGTGAGGGGGTAAGCTTCGACATAAAGAGGCAGGGCCCCCGAAAGTACTGCGCCGTAGTGGTGAGACTTGTGACAGTTGCGATCCACCAGCATGATGTCGCCGGGCGCGAGCAGGGCTTGCTCGACCATCTTGTTGGAGGTCGAGGTGCCGTTGGTCACAAAGAAGACGTGATCCGCACCAAATGCGCGGGCAGCATATTCCTGGGCGACTTTGATGTTGCCCGTCGGCTCCAGCAAGCTGTCCAAGCCACCGGTGGTCGCGGATGATTCGGCCAGGAACAGGTTCAGTCCGTAGAACTCGCCCATATCGCGAATCCAATTCGACTTGAAGATCGATTTTCCGCGAGCAACAGGAAGGGCATGGAATGTGCCTACGGGTCTTTGCGCATATTTCTGGAGATTGTCGAAGTACGGACTGGAGAATCGGTCGGAAACACCGTCGAGGACGCTCAGGTGCAACTCCAGCGGCTCCTCTATCTGGTAAAAGATGCGCCGCACACATGCTGCCTCTGGACTCCCGGCAACTTTCTCAACCTGACGATCCGACAGCAAATAGATATCTAGTTCCGGCCGCACAAGCTTGATTGCCTGTGCCAGCGTAAGACCCTGTTGCAGAGACCCTGTATCGATACCGCTTGCACTGCTATACGAGGCCAGGAACTCTTGCAGGACGGGATTATTGTGGCGCGAAGCAAACTGTACATCGTCGTAAACAACTACAGCTTCAAAGCTGCCGTTCAGGATTACGGCCAGAATTCCATCCTCGAAACTATCGACGAACACCGGCTCATAGGCGAACTTGTCTTGAGGCCTGCGAAGCTTCCGAAGCTCGTGCCCGAGATCGTTCCACATTGATTGACGAGCGGGACTAACGAATAACACTTCAAAATAAGGCCGATGCGCTGTTCCTGGCTCGCCGCTAAGCGGCAGACGATCGGCCAGATTGCCAACCTTGTCTTCATCGCTTTCCCAATCTTCGACATTGGTGCGATAGGAATGAGTTACGATTGCGGTGCTGATAGTCCGAACTATGCGTGTAGTTCCAACGGCATCACCTGAATTGATTTGCTCTCTGACCGCAGCGAGCAGCTTCGATCCGGGGTACGCGAAATAATCCTCCCATTGAAGCAGTTCCTGAAAAGCCTCTAGGACCTGCGAATGATTGCTCTTCGATTCGGCCTTCTCTTTGGTGATTGCCGCCGCCCACTGCCGTGATTGCTGTAAAAGAGCGCGCCACCGGTCAGATCTGGCTTCTGCTCCGGTGAAGAATTGATCAACTCGCGGTTGTGCTTTCGATGCACTGCTCATAACCGGTAACGTCCTTTCGATCTTCGGAGCTTTTTCTGAATTCGAGTTATTTCTTGCGTTGTCACCCGCCAGCTCTTCCCTGCGGTGTTCGACGATCATGCGTGCGAGCGGCTTTTCCGGAACAAATACCAGCCGATCACGGCAGCCAGTCCCAGAAGACACAGCAACCCGATCAGCGCTGTGATCGGTAAGCCATGTGTGGCCTCTGGCGCGGCGGCTGGTGCTTCCGTTGGAGCCGGCACCGCCTCTTCGTTCCCCTGTGCGACCAGGACCGGTACATCCGCAGCTGGCGCAGCCTCGCCCGTCGCGGGTACAGCCTCGCCTGTCGCTGGTGCAGCCTCGCCTGTCACAGTTTTCTCTTGCGTGACTACAATGGTGGGCTCCTCCACGATCTTGGTGGCGGTGATGGTCATCCCCTTGCGCACGCCCCAGGCATCGACCATCTGTCCATCGACGTTAAATTTTTGGTCCTGGGGAATCTTGAACTGCTGGTTCTTTCCGTCCTCTAGGGTCAGGATTATGCTCAGCGGCGGATTGATTGCCAACCTTCCCTTTAACCGTCTGTACGGTCGTGATCGTCATGGGAGTCGTGGTCGTGGTGATGGTCCGCTGGAGTTTCATGCCTGGCTGCAGATCGTGAATGCCGAGCCGCCGACCATCTACCGTTACTCTGACGCTCTCGGGCACATTCTCAAAATTGCGGAGACTGCCATCCGCCATCTTCACGACCAGGCTGTTGCCCGAGATGGTCACGACCTCGCCGCGTTCGACCTTGGTTACGACGGTA
>CAWDRO010000006.1:0-251233 GCA_963804735.1 uncultured Acidobacteriaceae bacterium | reverse complement strand
GGTGAAAGATGTGGCAGAGCTGCTGCTCGAAGGCGTGGAGAAGAGGCTCGGAAAGGTGGGAGCGGTTGGGCTTGTCAATCTACTCGAGCCGCAACCTTTAGCCGATTCGATGGTGACGGCCAAAACTCAAGAAGCCGTCCCGATTGCGCCAGGGGCAACTAATATCCCTGAACTGAATCTCGCCGAACCCGCCCGTCCAGTAGCCGAACGCAAGAAGTGGGAGCCCAAGGCTGCTCCATCGGAACCCAAGCCTCTTGTCGCAGCAGCGACACCTTCAACAACTACGGAGCCACAGCCAGTAAAACGAAAGACCTGGACGCCCAAGCCTGCCGTGGCGAAAGAAGAAACCCCCAACCCCGCCGAAGAGAAGCTTCCGGATGCCTGATTCGCGCCTCCCGTTTGTCCAGCAGAGCGATCCCACAATACCGGCAACAATCCAATTTTCCTGAATACATTGCTTCACTTTTCCTTGACCTTGATCACAAAATAGACGAACGTTCCACCGTCCGATATCAGAAGCTGATGAGGCACAGCCGCTGGGATGTGCACAATATCTCCTTCGCTCAGGCTTGTGCGATCACCATTCTGAACCGATGTACCTCGGATCTCTCCGGACGACACCGTCTTCCCATCCTGGACCGTTCCGCCGCTTAGCAGGGTCGCATGCCCCTGGACGACAAAAAAGAAGTCGGCATAGTTCTCATGGACCTCGGCTCCGCCGTCCTTGTGGCGAAGCGCGATCATGGTGAAGTGGTTGGGATACTCATCCAGCTTGACGCTTGCTGCGCCGTCTGGATCCTGGGCCTTGGCGTTCAGCGCCTGGGCTTTTTCGATGAGTTCACTCTGGGTTATGTGGTCCACTTTGACGGTTTGCGCAGCGGCCGCGTGCACCATCGCCACAGCGACTGCTAGTATTGCAATTCTCATTCGCATGAATCACCTCGGTAGCAAGTTCTGATACTCGTGTAGAGGTTATCGGGAAATGCGCGCTGCTCCGCCGCCCATGACTCGTAGGACCTCGGCGAGGCTCGCGGTGCTGGTGTCTCCGGGCGTTGTCATGGCTAACGCGCCGTGCGCGACGCCGCACTTCACCGCCCAGTCGACTCCTTTGCCGTCGAGAATGCCGTAGATCAGTCCGGAGGCGAACGAGTCCCCGCCGCCGACGCGGTCGAGAATGTCCACATTACGCTGGGCGACATGGGCGATGCCTCCGCTATGCAGCGCGATCGCTCCCCAGGCATTCTTCGAGGCAGTGTGCGCGGTGCGCAGAGTCGACGCAATGACCTTCAGGTTCGGATACGCGGCGGACAGTTCGCCGAGCATCTTCGCATAACTCTCCACCGGCAGCTCGTCGAAGTCTTTGCTCACTCCTTCGACCTCGAAACCGAGCATCGCTGAAAAGTCTTCTTCATTGCCGAAGAGAACGTCGACCTTTCGCACCAGTTCACAATTAACCTCTTGGGCTCGAGTCTTGCCTCCGATTGATTTCCACAGGGATTCCCGATAGTTCAAGTCGTAGGAGATAAGAGTTCCCGCGGCCCGCGCGGCATCCATCGACTCGCCGGCGACGGCGATCGTCGAATCGGAGAGCGCGGCGAAGATGCCTCCGGTATGGAACCAGCGAGAACCGGACTGCGGACCGAAGATCGACTTCCAATCGAAGTCTCCCGGCTTGAGCTGAGAAACGGCCGTGTTTCCGCGGTCGGAACATCCAACTGCTGCACGAACTCCGTGGCCTCGCTCGGTAAAGTTCAGACCATTGCGCACCTTGCGGCCGACGCCGTCATACGGCGCCCAGCGCACCAATTCCTGATCGACCCCGCCCTGCAACATGAGGTCCTCGACCAAGTGGCCGACCGGGTTATCCGCCAGAGCAGTCGCGATGGCGGTGCGCAGGCCAAAGCAACGGCGCAGGCCGCGGGCCACGTTGTACTCGCCGCCGCCCTCCCAAACGCGAAAGGCCCGCGCGGTGTGGATGCGATCCTCGCCGGGATCGAGGCGCAGCATGACTTCACCCAGGCTGATGCAATCCCAGCGGACGGCCTCCCGAGCCTTTGTCTGTATATCGTTCATCGCGTTCCTTTCTGATCGCTTCAATCTTAAGGTAACGTAGTCTGACGGTAGGTCAATTCGGAACGAAGTTGCAGCGGGCAGACTTAGTTCGTAGCAGCTACGAACACACCTTGTGTGTTCGTGTATAAAGGGTGGTTCTCACCTCTGTCAAAGAGTTCGACAGCAGTTTCGCGGGATGTACGTAGATGTAGGTATTTTGTGGGATGACTACTATCTGATGAGTCTCTGGTTCGGAATCTGAGGAGGGTATGGTGACGCGCGAAGCATCGAACCGCGGCAAAGAGCGTACCGGCCGACCTCGTACCGGCCGATTCACGACCGGAATGCTGACATGGATAGGCATCTGTTGCCTTTCGGCCAGTGCTTGCCCGGGCCAGACCTTCATCCCACCGCCAAATCAAGCGGCGGCCGCGCCCGCCAGCGCTGAACTCGCCGCAGCTGGAGATTCGCCTGACGATCCAGGCTCCCTGGCCACTGACTTGTCTCCGGCGCTGACACCGAAAGCAGTGGAGCGCGCCGTCCGCAAGGTGGCCGACTGGCAGCTCAGCCATGCGCAATCGAAGTTCAACCAGCAGTGGACCTTTGCCGCCCTTTACGACGGTCTGCTCGGCGCGTCAAAGCTGACCGGCGATCCGCGCTACCGGGACGCGGTGTCGCAGGCCGCCAGCGGCTGGGGCTGGAAGCTGCTCGACGACCGTTTTCCTCATGCGGACGATATGGCGCTGGGGCAGGCCTATCTCGATCTTTATCTCAACAAGCGGCAACCGGTGAGAATGGCCGACGCCAAAGCCATCCTCGATCGGCTGATTGTGCGCCCCGACGATCCGGCGAAGCTGCTCTGGTGGTGGTGCGATGCGTTGTTTATGGGCCCGCCCGTGCTCGCCCGAATGTCCGCGGCGACCGGAGACCTGCGATACCTGGACTATATGGACCGTGAATGGTGGCTTACCTCGGCAAGCCTCTACGATCCGCACGAGCATCTCTTCTTTCGCGACAGCCGGTATTTTACAAAGCGCGAACAAAATGGTGAGAAGATCTTCTGGTCTCGAGGCAATGGATGGGTGATGGCCGCTTTTGCCAAGGTCCTCGATGTAATGCCGCCGGACTACCCCACCCGGCCAAAGTACGTCGCCCAATATCGCGAGATGGCGACGCGCATTGCTGCGCTCCAGGGCAAGGATGGTTTGTGGCGAAGCGGTCTTCTCGATCCTGCCGCGTATAACTTGCCGGAGATCTCCGGCTCCGCATTCAATACCTACTCCATCGCCTGGGGTATCAATCATGGCGTGCTTGAATCCGCCAAGTACGGGCCAGTTGTCCAGCGCGCCTGGGCTGGGATAATCCAGCATATTTATGCGGATGGCCGTTTGGGCTCGATCCAGCCAATAGATGGTCAGCCCGGAGTCTTTAAGCCTTCGGCGAGCTATGTCTACGGAGTTGGCGGATTTTTGCTTGCGGCCTCCGAGGTAGGAAAGCTGGGCGGGAAATGAAGCCGCGGCACTACGCATGGGAGTTGCAGCCCGTCTGCGCAGGCCTCTGCACCTGTGTCGTCTTCACGCCAGGAACGTCAGGCCGTCGCCATGATCGACGAGGGTGCCCATGATCGGGAAAATTCCGCTCCGAATCTCCGCTCTTGTCTTCCTCTCGCTCAGCGAGTGGCTCGCATGCCCTTTCAAGCTTGCTCTGGCACAGCACCTGGCCGTCATCAACCCGCTCGACGTCTCGCGTTTAGACGAGGTCGTAGACCTGCCGCTGAGCGAGGTGGTCCATCATGTTCATGCAAAGGTTGTCGACCAGATCGTGGTCGTTGACGATGCGACCAAACAACGGCTACCCTCGCAAACCTACAGCACAACCGGTGGGGCTCCGGACCGTTTTCTTGTGCTGGTCAAAGTACCGGCCCACGCAACACTGCGCCTCGCCTTTCAGCGCGGCGCCAACGCCGCCTCAGTCGAGCCGCTTGTCTTCGGCCGCGATGCGCCTGAGCGCAAAGACGACTTTGCCTGGGAGAACCAGCTGGTCGCGTATCGCGTCTATGGACCCGCTCTGCAAGCTACCGGCGAGATCACCTCGGGCATCGACGTGTGGTCGAAACGCGTTCCGAACTTCGTCATCGACACTTTCTATAAGCGAGATGCCGAGGGTCAGCGTACCAGGAATCCCGCGCTCTCCTACCACAAGGACAACGGACAGGGGCTGGATTCCTACGAGGTCGGACCGTCGCGCGGCTGTGGCGGGACGGCCGTTTACGCCGATGGGAAGCTATTCGTCTCGAAAAACTACACTAAGTTGAAGCAGCTCTCCACCGGCCCGATTCGTTTTGCTTTCGAGTTGAGTTATGCGCCCTGGGAGGCGAATGGAATCGAAGTAACCGAGACTAAGCGCATCACGCTCGACGCCGGGTCGCGGCTCAATCGAATCGAGTCAACCTATACGTTCGAGGGCGGCAAGACGATCGACGTCGCTGCGGGACTCGCGGTGCATAAGGGCGCGGGTCCGGAGCAACTTGAGGACGGCCGGGTGCTCTCGGTTTGGGACACTCCCCAAGACCCGACCGCCGGTCGCATCGCCACCGGGATGGTGTCGTTGGAGGAACATCGGTCCACTGTGGAGGCGGGACATGCGTTGATGGTCTTCTCGGTGAAGAGCGGTCAGACCTTTCATTACGCCGCCGGCTCCGGCTGGTCGAAGGCAGACATGCCCACTCAGCAGGCATGGGACGACTATCTCAGGCTCTATCTATTGCAACAACAGAATCCACTTCAGCTGCATTGGGAAAAGTAAGGGAAGGCGTTGGCATGAGAGTGCTGCAAATGGCGGACGAAGTGCGTTATCCCCGCATGTCGACTGCGGAGCTGCGCAGCACTTTTCTTCTGGACGATCTCTTTGAACCGGACCGCGTCAAGCTGGTCTACGTCGACCTGGACCGCACCGTCATTGGCTCTGTCGTGCCGCTTGCGTCCGCCCTTGAGTTGCCATGCCCGGCGGAGTTGCGCGCCACGGCTTTCACTGAGAGGCGAGAGCTGGGCGTTTTCAATATAGGCGGCACGGGAGCGGTGCATGTCGATGACGAGATTCATGTACTGGGGCACCGCGATGCTCTGTACATCGGCAAGAACGAACGCCGCATATCCTTCACCAGCGACAACGCAAAAGCGCCTGCAGAATTCTATCTATTGAGCTATCCAGCGCACGCCACGCATCCCACGGCGGTCGTCAGGGCTGCAGGGGAAGTACCGCTACCGCTGGGCGATGCCATGACCGCGAACCGGCGCAAGATCACCAAGCTGATTCACCTGGAGGGCATTAAGAGTTGTCAGTTGGTCATGGGTTTCACCGAACTCGAGCCGGGCAGCGTATGGAACACGATGCCGCCGCACACCCACATGCGCCGCTCAGAGGTATATCTCTATTTTGATCTCCCCGCAGATCAGCGAGTAGTGCACTTGATGGGTCCGGCTGGCGAGACCCGTCACCTTGTCGTCGCCAATAAACAGGTTGCCATTTCGCCCGGCTGGTCGATCCACGCCGGCGTTGGAACGGCCAGCTACTCCTTCTGTTGGGGGATGGGCGGTGAGAATCAGGTGTACACCGACATGGACACGCTGCGCGTTCCGGAGCTTTTATAACTCCTTCGTCCATTTACGGCTTGAACTCCCGCCATTTTTCGGCTGTCGCATTGTTCGCAAGAGCCTTGATGAATATCCCTCCTACAACCGATCTAGCTTGAAAGGCCATCATCTTCCCAGTTTTTGTGTCATACCAGTCGGTCAAGGGTACGCGCGCGGGGGTCTCATTGATCCACTTTCCGATCGGGTCCACGAACAATTGGAACTGCTCCGGATCGCTGGCAAGCGTGGCCGTCCAAAGCTCCCAGTCCAGCTTCGTATAGTCGGCGCGATTATCAAGAGGTAGCCCATACCTATTAAGGTGTTGAAGATAGAAGGCCACCTCAGACTGGCGGATGGATGAAGGAAACAGGTTCAGGCCCAACAATTGGTCCCACACCAAGTTGTACTTCTGGCTCCACGTTCCAGGCTTGTCAAAGGCAAGCTTGGAATGATCGCCATCCTTCGCCATCGCCTGCCACTGCGTAGCCATCTGCTTTGCGGAGTCCGCGTATTGCTCGGAGATGTCACGCTTCCCCAGCTCATTTGCTATTTGGGCATAGGCCGCGATCCCTTCGATTGCCTTGATCGATAAGTTGGCGTTGTGTGCCAGGTGACCGGCGAAATCGTCGGTGCTGAGCTGGTTTTCGGGATCGAGACCTTTGGTACGCAGATAGTCAGCCCACTTCGTCAGTTGCGGCCAGTATTCTTCCGCCAGATGCCAGTTGCCCTGGGCCCGTCCAAGCGCATCCATCATGATCAGCATGTTGCCGCTCTCCTCGACCGGCATCTGGTCCTCTTCCGTGGTTTCTCCTCCTCCATAAACCTGGCCGTTGGCCAAGGGATACGTGCCCAGATCGTGAGGTGCGAAGGGCCACTTCCATCGCGGCAGAGCTGAGTATTCGAGAACGGGTTTCAACTGCGCCTCAAGCAGAATCGGGTTGAAAAACAGGAAGAACGGGGACGAGGGATAGAGAACGTCCACCGTCGAGATGCAGCCGTTGCTAAAGTTTTCCTTAGGAAAGAGCATCGCCGTCCCGTCTATATCGACTGCCAATCCATGTGCGGCAAGCGTCTGGCGGTATGCAAGCGCGCCGAGCTCCGCGTAGGCTTTGCCACCGACGTGTTCCAGGTCGGCTGTGAGCGTCGCGTCGAAGCGTCTTCCGCGCTCTTCAAGGCCTGGATATTGACTCTCCGCCATTGTCAGCATCGCACTGGGGGCCTGTCCATCGCGCTGCCAGTAAGGGCGGAGCTTTCGCTCCAGATACTCCACCGGATACATCTCGTTGTAGGCCAGCAGGACGTGCCGATCTATGACTTGCGATCCTGAAACGCTCATGGGAAGAACAATCGCAAGATGGGCCGCCCCATTGCGGGGTTCACGCGGCATCTCCATGTCATCGGACAGCGGCACATTACCGGAGGCCAGAAAGCTCGATATCGAACTCGACGACGCGACAAGGGTTCCGGAGTCCTGCTCCGGAACCGCAAGATAGAAATATCCCCAATCGATTCGGAGATTATCTCCCGCGCGGCTCAGCACTCGTTGATCGCGGGAACCGACGCTTAGGACTCCCAGACCGGCGGTCTTGAATCGTCCCCAGGTGACCTCCTCATCATTCGAATTCGCTGCCACCTGGGGACTGATGTCGAGCAGGATATTCACGGAATGCGTCCGGCCGTCCGTCGAGTGAACGGCCCAGGAAAGATAGGTGACCGGACGGGCCAAAGCGTCCAGGTCGCGGGGCAACGCCGCGGCAAAGAAAGTGACAGTCAGCGATACTCCGCCTGCTTCGAACGAATAGTCTGTGTGCAGCGCGCTCACATGAAGACCCACTTGGGGCATGGCCGGGACCTGCCGTGGCGTCGCCCCCATATACCTGTAGCCCACCCCGTCGATCCGCACGAGGCCGGAAAGTGGCTGCTCCGTTCCAGTCCAATGTCGGGTGTTGCTGTCGGTCAGCTTGTCAGACATTGACCAGATGCTGAAGTACGGATCAAAGGCCACCAACGGCACTGCCGGAGGACGATCTTGAGCAAGCGCAAGATGCGGATGAACAAACAGCGATAACAGGATCGTTACCAAAACACGGGGGGAAACAATAGAGGTAGATGAGGGCTTACGCACGAAGCCCCCGCACAAGCAGGTCGCAACTGCTCTTCGTTCCGGACTCGAACTCCATCCTATCGTCACACTTCTCTCCTATTGAGCAGATGGACCATGCTCGCTACTGCATCCACTTTAAGATAGAGATCAGCTAGACGACTATTCGGGAGCGAGTTCGGTCAACAGGCCCCTATTAGCAGATTCAAGGACTTTGCCGTGAGAAGAACTGAAGGAAGCTCCGCCAGCCGCCGCCACTTCTTGAAACAAGCCGGCGCGATTGCCCTTGCATCGCTGCCCGTGGGTAATCGTTCCGCAATGGCTAACTCCTATTTTCCCGACACCAAGGACACAACAGGGGTCATCAAGAATCGGAAACCGCTTGTGGAGAATGCTTTCTACTTCCTTCCTCTTGGTGCGGTTCGCCCCGCCGGATGGCTCGAACGGCAGATGCAGATTCAGGCAAACGGCTTGAGCGGTCACCTCGATGAAACATGGGACGACGTCGGCAGCAACAGTGGATGGCTCGGCGGAACGGGCGAGTCCTGGGAACGCGGCCCCTATTTTCTTGACGGGATCGTTCCGCTCGCTTACTTGCTCGACGATGCTCGGCTGAAGGCCAAGGCGCAGAAATTTATCGATTGGACTTTAACCCATCAGGCAGCCGGCGGAATGATTGGCCCGGCGAGCAATAACGACTGGTGGCCGCGCATGGTCATGCTAAAGGCGCTCGCCCAATACCAGGAAGCGACGGGCGAACCGCGAGTGATTCCGGTCTTATCGAGGTACTTCGAGTATCAACTGAGCGAACTTCCTTCTCGCCCTCTTCGCGACTGGGGCAAGTTTCGCTGGCAAGACAATGCGTTGATTGCCATCTGGCTCTATAACCGCACCGGAGACCCAAAATTGCTGGAACTCGTCCGCCTATTGCACGCTCAGGGGCATGACTGGCAGGCACAGTTTGCGGACTTCAAATACACCCAACGGGTCACGCGAGAAATGATCAAGCTCAATGAAGGTCAGGGGCTTGGCGACCTGGCGCTCTCCACTCACGGCGTGAATAACGGCCAGGCGCTGAAGGCAGCGCCCGTCTGGTCGCTGGTGTCGAGCAGCGAGTTGGACAGGCGCGGTTTTCAGCAAATGCTGACCGCTCTCGATACCTATCACGGCCTTCCCAACGGGATGTTCTCCTGCGATGAACACTTCGCGGGCCGGAATCCCTCGCAAGGCAGCGAACTCTGCACCGTTGTCGAGACCATGTATTCCATGGAGCAATCGCTCGCCATCCTAGGTGATGCCACGATCGGGGACCGTATCGAGAAGATCGCATTCAACGCTTTGCCGGGCGCCTTCACCGATGACATGTGGGCCCACCAATATAATCAGGAGCCCAATCAGGTCGAGGTCAGCCTGCACCGAAAGCCCTGGACGACCGATGGCCCCGAGTCTAACCTGTACGGCCTCGAACCGAACTTCGGATGTTGCACCGCCAACTTCCATCAGGGTTGGCCCAAGTTCGCCGCAAGCCTTTGGATGTACAGCCAGGATGACGGCCTGGTGGCAGCGCTCTACTCGCCTTCCGAGGTACGCACGACAGTTCGCGGTACGTCTGTTCACCTTGTAGCGGAAACCGACTATCCGTTCCGAGAGGTCGTGCGCATCACCGTGAATCCGGCATCGCCAATCAGCTTCCCGTTAAGGCTCCGAATTCCGGCCTGGGCAACCAAGCCGACCATAATGGTTAACGGAAAGCCGGTTGAACGCTTCGCAGGAGGGTGGCTTTGCGAAAGTGGAGCGCGCCTGGAAAGCAGGGGATTTCGTAGAGTTGCGGTTTCCGATGCGGCCCAAGGTGTCGAGGGGTTTCAATGAGTCTGTCTCTATTGAGAGGGGACCTTTGGTCTTCTCCTATCCGATTGGCGAGAGCTGGGTGAAGTTGCGAGATAGAGGGATGACCGCCGACTGGCAGGTCTTTCCCAGCTCGCAATGGAACTACGCTCTCGCTCTTCCCGAGCCAGGACTGGAGAAGGTTCGCGTTGAAGAACTACCCGTTGGCAAATCGCCTTTTTCGCTCGCCGAGGCACCGGTCAAACTGAGCGTCGAGGCGCGCAAAGTGCCAACATGGCGTGCGGTAGATGGCGTCGCCGACCCGGTGCCTGAGAGTCCGATAACCAGCACCGAGAGTATTGAGACAATCACCCTGGTTCCTTACGCTGCGGCTAAGCTGCGGATTACGTCGTTCCCGGAGCTGAAGTCCTGAACCGACTTCCGACTTTGCCCGGGGCAAGAACGGCTGGACCTGGGCTGTCGGTGTTGGGGAAGCATTTTGACCAGTCGCTAGGGGGTAGCCCCCTCCCCTGACTCTGTGCGCAAGTCGTTTGTTTGCCGCCCTTAGCCAGGGTGATAATTACCCTGGCTAACCCAAAATGGCTTGAATCCAATCTCCAGTCGTGAAATCATTTAATGAGGACATGAAAGATTTTGTAACCGATTGATCCGCGCTAAGGACGCCTGACGATGGCTAAATATTCGATAAAGTTGGCTGAGATCGGCTAACTTTCCTTAAGATTGCTTGTGATTCCTTAAGATGGCGCAAGATGGATTTACTTGGCGTCAATTTGTTTTACAGGAATCTGACAGAGATTTTACAGTTTTCGTCAGCAGGTTTCTCTTGACTACATGGATTCATGTAGCTATTGTTGCACTTGTATAGCAAAGTATCAGAAAGTAGCACAAAGTAGAGAAAAGTATCAAGAAGTAGCGCAAAGTATCAAGAAGTAGCGGAAAGTTCGGGGAAGTAGCGTCATCGAGCGGCTAAGCGAAGGGTTTAGATATTTCGCGGAGCTGGACTCGAACCAGCATATCTGGGGCCAGGTCTCCCTCCCGGCAAAGTTCGGGGACTGTCGGAACCCTCAGTGTTCTATCCTTGTTGAACTAATCCGCTAGCTGTTCTACGTTGCAGCTGTCTTTGAGGATAAGCGTGTTACCACGAAATCCGCAACGGCTATTTGCGGGTTTTCACCATTTTTGGTGCATTTCTTTCTGATTCCCAAAGACTCCCCTTAAAAAATGTTTACAGTCATCTTTTTTGGGCAGCGGGCCGCTTAGACCCGTGTCCCGGAGGCGAGGCACGGGACACCCGGCCTGATCCGCAGATCCTCGCACCTGCGGCTCAGCGTCTTAACTCGCGAAGCGGATGCTGGGACCCAGGATGGCGATGAACGCGAGAGCCACGGCGCCCGCCGCCAGGATCAGCGGCCAGCTCCTTTGAATCGGCAGCGGGTCTGCCGGTGGCCCGCAAGGAATAAGCGTTCCGCGTTTCAGCCAATCGGTGGTCCACATCAATCCTGACGTGCCGCCGAAGGTCGATGCCGCAGCGGAGATCAGAATGAGGACCATGCCCTGCGGATTCAGCGCACCGGCTATGCACGTCAAGATCCCCCCGGCAAAATATGGGACCACTGAGAGCCGAACGGCGCGCCGGTAGCGTTGCTCCATATCGCTGCCGATGAGCGGGCGCAATTCAAGCAGACTGATGCGCGCCGCGAGCAGATACGTGGCAGCGCCCAGGATGGTCAGGCCGATTCGCCAGGGCCACTGGGAACCGAGCCCCTGAATGAATGCTCCCCAATCGCCAATGCCTGCGATGCCGGAAAAGAAGAAATATCCGGTGCCGGTGAACAGATTCACGGTCATTGCGATCCAGAAGAAATACTTCAATCGCGGATAGCTGCGGCCGGTAAGGCGTCCGAGAGCAAAGAAGACTGCTCCTGCAAGCAGGTTCATCAGCGTGCCAGCAGCCATTACCAAGCGGCTGTCCGCGCCGCACTCGAAGTAGACTGACGAAAGCGCAAGGGGCTTGCCTCCAACCAGAAGGCACGCGCCACCGTGACCCACCCCTTCGTGAAGGACGTTCCCCAGCATGTAGGCGAGAATGCTTATCGCACCCACGGTGAATAGGTCGAGCGGAGCAACTGCATCACTTACGGCTTGCTGCTTCTCTGCGGTCTGCATTTGCGCGCTAAGGTAGCACAAAGGCCAAAGGATGGGAAGAATGCAAAAACGAGAGGAGCGGCAGGCGCCGATTCACTGTAGACCCTGTGCTCGAAAAGTTTTGCTTCAGAGCTGCCGGCAATTCCTGGAAATTCACTATAACGATTTATGGGAAATTCACAGTAACGATTTCTCCGTTCGGGTCACTATTTTTTGAATGGTCAATAGCAAGTGAGTCATCCAATACCAAAGGAATTATTGTATGAATACCAACTTCCCCGATGAAAGATCTGTTCCACGCCCCGATGCGGTTTTTGCGGCCTTGCGCGCCAAGCTGGTTCGCGAGGTATCGGGCAGCGCGATGCTCGCAGAGCTGCTGGAAAAGGTGAACCGGATGCAGGAGGTCCACGCCTCCCCAGCCGAGTTCAAGGGTAGATTCGATGAATTCGTTGGCAGAGCGGAGGAGTATTCAACCGCCATCAGGCCGTTTTTTCCTGACCTGGTGGGTTTCCTACCCTCTCGTCAATCACCGGAGCAGCAGACCGCCCCGTAATCCAGCTAGCTTTGGGCCCGGATCCGATCCACAATCTGATTGGCAAACTCGATGAATTAGGCCCTGTTAGCACGGTCGGGGCGAGCGATTATTTCTCTTTTGTGGTGGGAGCGGCGGAAACTCTCTCTGGCTGCTCTTGATGAATGCGGTTTACGACGACGAAGAAATAACCCATGGACAGGCCGCACATGAGGACGCCCACGAGGCCCTCGATCCGTGCGAGCATTCGCCATGGTTTTGCCAGCACCAGATCGCCGTAGCCGACGGTCGTGTAGGTGACTCCGGAAAAGTAGAACGCCGCTTCGGCGTTGGGGAGGCATCCGCGCCATAGATAGAAAAGGGCCCAAAGCGAAATCTCCGCAAGATGGAGCAGGATCAGCCACCAGATCGTGTGCAGCAGCATCAAGGTAATGCTGAAGAAGGCAGTCGGCGGCGGCTTCATCCACTGACGCACCATTATGGCGATACCTGTAGCATGTATGCAGACGGTGAGGGCCGCCAGAAGCCACGAGGTGAGGATTATCGAGAGCATCTTTACTTGCCTCCGGAGGGTGCGACTGAGGCCGAGGCCAACAACGAGTTCTCTTAGACTATTTGCCTCTTGAATAGGCTTAGTCGAATATCCTAGCGCGGCTCTCTTCTTACCTCGATGGGACGGTCTGCGCCGCGCCTTACCTTGGAGGCGGTGCTGCGGTGGAGCCCGATCTGGGAAAAGATCGTGCCAAGTAGGCCGAGATTTCATCGAACTCTTCGTCGGTGGCAACGGCTCCGCGACCGGCCATCGCCTGAACGAGATCGTTCCACTCCTTGGCGCCCATGCGCTTGGAGGCCGACACATTTGCCGAGTGGCATCCGGAGCATACTCTGAGCATGGTCTCTCGTCCCGGTCCGGGAGGGAAGACGGAAGTCTGATGCGAATTCGGCTGCACGGTGACGTTGGGCGCGACAGAGACACTGGCAGCAGGCGTGGGCGACGAGGCAGGTGGGTTGTTCTGCAAAACACTTGTCACGCTTTTTGTTCCCGATAGCGAATATGCGATCACGGCATCGCTGAGGAGCGGGGCGCCAATGAGGCCGCCTCCGGTGGCAACAACTGCCACGTATTGGGTTCCGTGTGCATCCGCGTAGGTTATTGGAGTGGACTCGGCGGCGGCGGGGAGCTTTACCGTCCAGATTTCCTTGCCGGTTTTTTCATCAAAGGCGCGGAAGCGAGCGTCGTCGGTGGCTCCGATGAAGACGAGGCCGGTTGCGGTAATGATGGCTCCGCCGAGGCCGGGGCGGCCGGTATTCTGCTTGCCTTGGGGCAGGATGTCGGTTACTCCGAGGGTGGACCTCCAGGCGATCTTTCCGGTGTTGACGTTCACCGCGACTAACTGACCCCACGGAGTCGGGGTGCATGGAAGATGGTTGACAGGATCCCAGAAGCGCGTGAGGCCGGCGAGCGGGCCGGAGTTGATGTAACTCCCGTCGGGGTTCTGGATGATCCGCATCGGCTGCGCGAGATTGTTGACGTTGACGATGAAGAGGCCGGACTTTGGATCGATGGCTCCGCCGTAGTAATTGACGCCGCCCTGAGTGCCGGGCATCGGCACCGTGTAGCGGTCGAGTTGGGTTGGGGTAAATTCCACCTCGCCGAGCAGCATATTGTTGTCGTTCAACGTATTTCTCGCACCAGGCCTGATGCTCTGGAGTGTCCTTATAGAGATTCGAACGGCTTAGCGTGACCTGAGAGAGCGGTTCGGGCCTTACCGGAACGGGCTGGGTGGGCGAGGTCTGCTCGCCGGGAACATTGCTCTTTGGGACCGGCCGTTCGACGACATCGTAGATTGGCTTGCCGGTGACGCGATTGAGAATGAACATTAATCCATTCTTGTTCACCGTGGCGACGGCCGGAATGATTTCGGAGCCATGTCTTACGTCGAACAGGGTCGGAGGCGATTCGGTGTCCATGTCCCAAATGTCGTGGTGAACTACCTGGAAGTACCACAGCAGCTTGCCGGTGTCAGCACTGACTGCGACAAGAGAGGTGCCGAATAAATTGTCGCCGGGGCGATCGACGCCGACGCGGTCGTTGTTGGGGGCTCCGAATGGCATGTAGAGAATGCCGCGCGCCACGTCGACGGTCATGTAGCCCCAGACGTTGACTCCTGAACGATTCTTCCAGCTGTCTCCGCCCCAGGTGTCATGTCCTGTTTCGCCGGGAAGAGGCACGGAGTGGAAGGTCCAGACGAGCTTGCCTGTCTTCGCATCCCAGGCGCGCGTGTCGCCGGCAGGGCCCAGGCCGCCATCCTTGCCGCCCGGGCCTTCGCCGGGCCCGGCGCCGGTGATGATCAGGTTCTTGTAGATGGTCGGCGGGGAGGGCAGGATGTAACTCTTGTCCATGCCGGTCTTCATCACCTCGGGCGTTTTCAGGTTGACCATTCCGTTGACGCCGAATTCGGGGTTGAGCTGGCCGGTTGCCGCGCTGATCGAATACATCCTTCCGCGGCGGGTGCCGAAGATGATTTCTGCGGGAGTGGAACCATCTCCGGGCCAGTAGGCTGCGCCTCGGAGGGAAGCGTTGTCGCCGTCTGGAATCTCGAAAACCCACTTCTCCCGGCCGGTGGATGAATCCAATGCGACCACGCGGCTGTAGGGAGTGACCACGTACATGGTTGGACCGATCACGAGTGGTTGATCTTCAGACTGATGGAGGCTCGTTCCAGAGGGATGACCGGTGTCGGGATGGCTTGCATCCGCCGTTGCGGCGGGTTTCATGTGATATACCCATGCGACCTTCAGATCGCGGACGTTTTCCGGCGTGATCTGGGTCAGGGTGGAATACCGGTCGCTTCCTGGATCATGGCCGACCATTGGCCAGTCTGACGGTGAGTCCGCAGACTTCGGTTCCACCTGGTTTCGCCGGCCTGAAGCAAGGAGCGGCAGAATCAACAGCAGGCAAACCAGGCACCTCGACGACATCTTTTTCAGCTCAGGTTTTTGTCGCCTATGGTTTGCCGGTACGGTAGTTTGTTTCCTGATCACAGATGTTCCTGGCTCGCGGACGCTCCCGCATCAGTGTTGGTTCAAGGCCCACACATATGCGGCGACCGCCGATACCTGATCGGGGGTAAGTTGAGCGCCTCCCATCGCGGGCATGGTGGATCGGTAGTGCTTTGGCAACGGAACCCCGTCGGTGATCGTCTTTGCGATTCCTTTCCAACTGCCATCGCTCCACACCCAGGTGTTATTGGTCAGGTCTGGGCCGAGCGGAGTACCCTTCGCGGTCCCGCCATGGCAACCCGCGCAAGGAGCGCCGCCCACTTCGCCGTGATAGACACGATCGCCGAGCGCGACCATCGCTTGAGTCGCTCCGGGAGGAACGGGAAGACCGGCGTCAGGATGCGTCCCTTCCGGCGGCTTCGCTTCGGCCTGGACGATCTCGCCGGCCGGGGCGGTGAGACTCGGGCACGGAGTGAACTTCGCCTCCTGGGCTTCTGCGCCAGAAACACCTTTATAGGTGATTCGATAAATTCGCCCGGTTACGTCGTCGGCGACGAAGAGCGAGCCGTCAGGGCCGACCGCGACGCCGGATGGACGATGCAAGGCCCCCCCGGGAGACTTTACCGGCCCCGCAAAACCGTCGGCAAATATCTCGCATTCGCCAGAGGAATGGTCGCCGGCAAGTGGTTGGAAGACGACGTTGTAGCCGCCTTGCGGATAGGGCGCGCGGTCCCACGATCCGTGAAAGGCAATGAACAGGCCGTCGCGGTAGCGGGCAGGAAACTGCTCTTCGTTATAGAAGGCCATTCCATTCGGGCCCCAGTGCGCTGGGAATGCTGCAACCGGAGCAATCTTGCTCGAACAAACACCTACCTTGTGTCCGCCGTCTCCGCCATATTCCGGCGCCAGCACCAGCTTCTGCTGGAATGGGTCGTAGTAGCACTCCGGCCATCCGTAGTCACCGCCTTGCTTCAGGAGCATGACCTCTTCCGACGGCAAGGTCGCTTCTTCTTCTGGTTTGTAGAGATCAGGCCAGTTGGCGTGGAGCTGGTCTCGTCCATGCTGAGTGATGAAGACATGGCCGCCAGTCGAGTCAACCCCAAAGCCCTCAGCGTTGCGGATTCCGGTCGCATAGCGGTCCGCGGGTGAGAACGTCTGATTGGTTTTGTTGGCGTCATAGCGCCAGATGCCGCCGCGGGTTTCAAGCTCCGTGCAGGGAACAGCCCCCGGCGATTTGAGTGTCCGATTCTTGAGTTGGCAGGAATTGGTTGCTGTCGCGACGTCCACGTACAAGAGTCCCTTGGCGTCGATGAAGAACGGGTGCATAGGATGGTCGCCGTTGAGCGGCAGCCCGGAAAGAACGGTTGTCGGGGGCCCCGTCGGAACCAGCGCCCCAGCCGGCAATGCATACTTCACGATGCGATCATTGACCTCCGCGTAGATCGATCCGTTGTAGAGAGCGATGCCGGTGCCACCGGCCGCGCCGGTCTTGGCGGTCTCACCGAAACGTTCGATGACGTCGGCTTTTCCGGTACCGCTCTTGTCTTGAAGGGCGACCAGAAAGCCGCCCTCAGGTGGGACGTCGCCTGGAGGAAAATAGCGACCGGACCATGTGTTGACGTAAACCACGCCGTTCGGCGCTACCACTAATTGGCGGGAGTGACCGATGTGGTCGGCGAAGATGGTCGCGCAAAATCCGGGCGGCAACTGCAACCCGCTGTCATCGCTGGGGCACTCAGCAGCTGCGGGAAAGACACTCGCGAATAACGCGACAAGCATAACGCCAAGAGGTAAAAGCACCTTGCATGAGCCGGACACTCGCATGGAAATCTCCCTTGAGGTCGATGAAGCAGGGTTGGGAAGCAAACTTGAACATTTAGTTCACAGCGCGCACTACTCAGAGATTCTAAACGTTCCCGGGCCCTTGTCCTTTCAATCTTCGAGTTTCGGTAGTGGGTCAGTTTGATTTTCACATGGCTTGCGCGATTGATCCCGAGCGTTCACACTTGAGCCATGCCTGGATGCTCAAGCAAGGACCGCGATTTCGCCGTCAGCGCAGGGGACAGGGGACAGCTAATCGGTGTGGCGATCTTTGCCCTGGGACTGGCGATGGCCGTACCGCTGTTTGCGCAGGGACGACCGCAGCCAACGCTGGACCAGAACTGTCAGACTCAAGGGCTGACTGAGTGCCAGAAGGCGGTGAAGGCCAACCCGCAGAGTTCGCTGGCACACTACCGCGTCGCCGTGCTGCTATTTAGCCAGCAGCTAGACCGACCGCCGAATCGATGGAGTGGTCAATACCAAGCCAGCGCGAACGCCTATCGGGACGCCTTGCATGGCGATGGAAATCCGAAATGGACCAAAGTCTGGAGCTACGTCGGCCTCGGGAAGATTTTTGATGTCACCGGGCAGCGCGAAAGAGCCGTCGCGCAATACCAATTGGCAGTGCAGACCAACGACAACACTCGAGGCGCTGTCGATGAAGCTCGCGAGCTGATCCAAAAACCATATAGGTTGCCGGACATCCGCTGACTGTGGAAACCAAACTGACCCACTATCCGAGTTTCTCATTTGCGAGAGATCGCCAGTTGCACTCACTGACGGCGGGAGGGTGGCCTGTCCGTAATGGGGCATAGATGGGCGGGGGCGGGGGCGCAGTCTGCGTTGGGCTAATGTTCGGAATCTCGCGAGGTGAGATACGAAACATCAGAGAGCCGGATGTTCGCCCACATCCCATTCAGGCGTGCGGATGGCTGAATGGGACGCGAGCGTTTTGGCGGGGTTACTTGGCGAGGGTGTAGACGACGCTGATGGTGGTTTTGACCTCGGTGGGATTTCCATTGACTAAGTAGGGCTTGTAGGTCCACTGCTGGACGGCGTCGAGGGAGGATTGCTGGAGTTCTTTGGGGCCCGAGGCGACGGTGAGCTTTTCGACGCTGCCGTCTTTGCCGATGACGGCGTTGAGCACGACGGTGCCCTGGATCCTCTCTTTCTTAGCCTCTTCGGGATATTTGGGTGGGACCTTGGTAAGCACGTTGCCGGCCATCTCCGAGGAAGGAACGTTGAGGGAGTCGGCTGATTGCGACGAGTTCTTGTCGGAGGAGATGGGGAGCGTGTTGACGGACAGGCGCAGGGCGAGCGCCGAGGCGCAGGTGGCGAGGCCGAGGGCGGCGCAGGCGGCGACCAGGGCGAAGCGGCGCGGGCCGCGAATCTGGATGGGCTGCTGAGCGAGCTTCATAAGTCTCCTTTCAAAGGCGTTGGCATCGAAGACTCCGATGGCGTGAGGGGTGCGGACGGGCATGTCGGTGATGAGCAGGGATGCCAGGCGCAGGAGAGAGCGGGCGTATTCGTTGCGAGCGTCGATTGTAGTGACGAGAGGTGAGGTTGCGAGAGCTGAGGTTGCGAGTGGCGGGTTGGCGATGGGAGCGGCGACCTCGTCGCAGACGATCTCGCGGGTCTCCATGATGCGCTCGCGGGTGAGCCAGAGGGCGGGGTGGTAGCTGGCGGGCAGGGAGAAGAGTTCGTAGATGAGGTTTATGAGGAAGTCGTTGCGGCGCATGTGGGCGAATTCATGCGCGATGACGGTGCGGAGATCAGCCTGGGGGAGGGCGGCGACCATGGTTGCGGGCAACAGGAGGAGCTTGCGGGCGAGTCCGATGGTGACCGGGCCGCGGATGCTGGAGGACGAGGCTATGGCGACTTCGCCGATGGCGAATTTGTCAAAGGCGAAGTGCTTCAGGGCGAAGTGCTCCAGGCATTGCGCCCAGTCGAGGGCGGCTTCGCCAGTGAGAGTAATGGGCGTGGATTCGCGGCGGAGGGTGTGGAGGTGGTGGCATCTCCAGAAAAACCTGGCTGCGAAATAGGTGATGGCGGCGGCGTAGGCGATGGCGATGGCCGCGAGCAGGGCCGATGGGATGTGGAGAGAGTTCAGTCCGGTGCCGGCTCCCATAACTACTGAGACTTCGGAATGGGCAGGGCGAGGCGCGTTGGTGAGAAATGCGACGAGCGCGCTGAGGTCGGCTGAGAGCCGGGTGAATATCTCCGCGGGGAGGGTCGAGCACGCGGGGACGATGGTTTGCGCAAGCAGGACGCTGACCCAGACACGATGTTCGGCGGCGGGGCCGAGCGGGCGGAGGGCGCGGGCGGCGAGCCATCCGGCAGCGAAGAGGAGCGGGACCTGCCAGAGGGAGTTCAGTAAATAAGAGAGGATCCAGGACTGGACTGCGCTCATGATTCCCTCGCTTCCTTGTTGAATTGTTCGGTGAGCTCGGCGAGCTTTTTGGCGTTGATCTGGCGGGTCTTGAGCAGGCTCATCACCAATTCTTCGCTTGACCCGCCAAACATGCGGTCGACGAGGTCGCGCAGTTGCTGGCCTAAAGCTTTGGCTTCGGTGACCTTGGCGGTGTAGACATAGGCGCGTCCCTCAAGCTCGCGCTTGAGTTTGCCTTTGCGCTCGAGGATGTTGAGCATGGTCTGGACGGTGGTGTAGGCTAGCGGCGGGTCGAGGTCGGCTTGCACCTCGCTGACGGTACCGCCCCCGCGCTTCCAGATGGCCTGCATGATTCTTAGCTCGAGCTTGGTTAAGCCGGCCTGTTTGGGTGCTTTTGTCACTCAAATCTCCTAACTTCTTAGGAGATTACAGCGCAATCGATCGGGGTTGTCAACTAAAAACTTAGGAGGTGGGGAAAGTAGTTCGAGATTGGGTGAATTCCACTCAAGTCAACGGAAGGCTTGAATGGGCACCTGTGCGGCCTTTGCAGATTTCAACTGTTTTCAATTTCTTTCGGATGACAGCAGTAGGCGACCGGGAGCATACTCTCTGGCACAGGCGAAGAGCTGTAATCACTGAGAAAGCTCTCGGAGAGTGTCCCCGTGAAGATATCTTTTCTAGTTCCCTATCTGATAGTTGTTCCCTCTCAGTTTTCGTTTCAGGCACGCAACAGAGCAGCCGTCGGGATTTGTAAAGAAATCCGTGACGAGTGGGCATACAGGCCTGCGCTGGCGTTGACCGGTTTACTGATCGCTCTCGCGCTAGCCATGGGAGTCACTTCATGCAGCTCCGGGAGCGGAGGGAGCAACGGCGGAGGAAACGCCAGCGGAGGAAACGCCAGCAGTGAATGCTCCGCGCAAGGGGGGCTGCCAAGCGTCACTCTCAATACCCCTACTGCAGGGGCAAGTCAGCTGTCTGGCTACGCGTGCAACGTTGAACCCGCTACAACGAAGGTGGTCATCTATGCCCTCACGAATGAATTTTATGTTCAGCCCCTCGTCGATTCACCTTATACGAGCATCTCTTCCAACGGGTCCTGGAAGAGCGCAACGAACCCCTGGAGCAGCCTTGTAGTTTTGCTGGTCAATCCGGCCAACTACACGCCAGCAGCCACAGAGATCACCAACCCAGCCCTTGATCCGAACGTACTCGCCTGGACGAACTATCCGTCTGGACCGGTGAGCATAAACTTTAGCAATTACGTTTGGGGTATCAAGGTGACAGGCAACGCGTCAGGCGATCAGTTTGATCCCGGCCCGAACTTCTGGTCCAATGATCCGTCGGTTGTCAGCGTCGCATCCGACGGCCTGCATTTGAAGATTACCCAGATCAATGGCATGTGGCAGTGCGGGGAGGTTTATCTCACGCAATCGCTTGGCTATGGCACTTATACCGTGCAGATCAGTTCTCATCTAGATCAGCTTGATTCCAATACGGTGGCCGCTCCGTTGTTTATTTATGCTGCTCCCGGTCAGGAGCTGGACAATGAGTACAGCGGCGCGGGCGGCCTTATTCCCAGCCCGGATGACGCCCAGTTCGTCGTACAGCCATATCAGGCGGGCAATTTTGTCCTCTACGTCCAGCCGTCCACAGCCCAATTCACGTCGCAAATGGAATGGCAAGCCGATCATGTAACCTTTACAGCCTGGAATGGATGGTCGAGCGCTCCGGCGGCCGGCGATATCATCCAGCAGTGGACTTACACAGGGAGCTATATTCCGCCAACCGGTCAAGAGCGCGTTCATATCAACCTCTGGTTATTGAATGGTAACGCGCCAGCCAGCGGCATGGGTGACGAAATGGTTATCAATTCCTTTGCCTTCCAGCCTTAGGAGTTCGGCCACAGCCACGGTGAGGGTCTGTTGAGGGTGTTCCTACGATTGCCGCCGAACTCGGTCGATCGGGGTTGTCAACTAAAAACTTAGGAGGTGGAGAAGAATAGTTCGGGTGCGGCGGCGAATCTGTAGGAGCTCCACTTTGGTCATTTCGGGGAAACTCAAACGTCCCGATTTGCATCTTTTTGCCAGAATTTCCGTTTTTCCGGCAGGTGCTCTGGCGAAGGCGGTGAGGCCTTTGCTGCGACGAAGGGACTTTATGCTGATCCGATCTATGCCAAACACGCGAAAGTTCGCGACTTTCGCTGTTTTCGCGGTAGCTGCAGCTGGATGGAGTTCGGCGCAGGAAAACCCGACACCGCACAGCTCGACGGCTCCCCAGATTCAGCTGGATGTGGTTGTGACGCCGAAGTCGGGCTCGCTGGTAGTGGCCAATCTGGAGCAGCAGGATTTTACAGTCGTGGACAACAAGGTCGCGCAACCGATCAGGGCCTTTAAAGCGATCAGCGCCAAACAGGAGCCGGTTGATGTGATTCTGGTGGTCGATGCGGTGAATACTTCGTACACGAACATTGCCTTCGAACGGGGAGAGATATCCAACTTCCTGAAGGCGAATGGCGGGCATCTGGCGTATCCGACGAAGCTGGCCATCGTGACCGATACCGGCACCCAGATGCAGCACGACTTCGGGACGGACGGCAACGCTATTGAGAGCGTCTTTGAGAACTCCGTCGTTGGTCTGCGGAACATCACCCGCTCGACCGGGATCTATGGCGCCGACGAAAGATTCCAGCTTTCGATCAAGGCGCTGGCGAATATCGCCGCTGATGATGCGACCCCACCGGGACGCAAGATCGTTCTTTGGATATCGCCCGGATGGCCGCTGCTCACCGGGCCCGGCATTCAGCTTACCTCGGAACAGCGGGACCGGCTGTTCGGGACCATTGTGGGACTATCGAATGAGCTGCGCAGCCAGCGCGTGACGCTCTATAGCATCGACTCGCTGGGTACAAGCGAGGGAGTGGGGCGCGTGTTTCTCTACCAGCAGTATGTGAAAGGCGTGAGCAAGCCAGGCCAGGTCGAGATCGGTGATTTAATGCTGCAGGCGCTGGCAGAGCAGACGGGCGGTAGGGCGCTGAATTCGAGCGACGTTAAAGGGTTGCTGCATCAATGTATTGCCGATCTCGACGCTTATTACGAGCTGACCGTCGATGCGCTGCCGGCCGAGCAGCCGAACGAGTACCATCATTTAGAAGTGAAGGTGGACAAACCGGGGCTGGTAGCGCGGACGCGGCAGGGTTACTACGCGCAACCGTGAGGGCCTTCACCACCGCGACCACAGAGAACACAGAGCCCATATCTATCTGTTCTCTCAATGGTTTTGAGGAGATTGCGGTTTTGGCAAAGTGAAGCGCCGCCTGCCACTGGAAAGATTTGAGAACATATCTGAGATGTCGACGCTGAGGAAATTCCGGTTTCCTGCCGCTTCCGTCTTTCTAATAGTGGTTAGCGTGGTCCTTTTGCTGACGAATCTGCATATCATCGGTCGTTATTTGGGGTTGGGAATCCTCTCTCTGGTCATAATCGGCTTGGGGATCATGGTATTCCGTGAATACCACTCCAACTGAGACACTACCGGCCGAGCGGCTTATTTGACCCTCTATCCTGCGCTTGACTACACTTACGACTGCAGCTATGCGGTGTGTTGTGCGTTCTCTTCGTCGCTTTCGCGGTTTGCCGGTCCTGTTACTGTTCGTTGCGATGACGGCCTTAGGACAGGACAAACCTTCGTCTGAACAGCTACCTGCTGAACGGGCGCCTGCGGCGAAGATACCCACCGGGCCAGCCCCTCCACTTCCCACCATTGCCAAGCCTCCGGCGCTGGTCGATCCGAATGGGCCGGCGATCAGCCTGCAGGTGAGCGAACCGCTCTTTGACATCGCGGTTGCCCTGAATGAATGCGGCTACGATCGGGACCTGGAGAACTCCGATCCGCTGCGGCAGCATATTCGCGATGACGTGAACCAATATCTGCAGGGGTCGGCCGAGGCGCGCGACGCCCGCGATAAGGTGTGCACTTATATTGCGCAGCACCGGCTGGCGAATCCGGGCCGCGACTTGGCGCAATATGTTTCGCTGGCGCTTTACATGACGCCTCCGCCCGACTTGGCTCCGAGCGTCGAACTGCCGGATATGCCGCCGGACTCGACCCAGGTGGTCGAGATTTTGCCGCTGCTGCGCGCCTTTGTGAAGGCGACCGATCTGCATGCGATCTGGGCAGCGAACCGCGCCGCTTACGAAGATGAGATCACGAAGCTGCATGATCCGCTGACGAAGATGATTCTGGCGACGAACGTCTACCTGAAGATGCCGACGGGCGGGTATGAAGGGCGGCGGTTCATTGTGGTGATCGAGCCGATGCTGGCTCCGAGCGAGACCAATGCGCGCGTGTATGGATCGGACTACGTTGTCGTCACGTCGCCGGTGAAGGGCGTCATTAATATGCAGGAGGTGCGGCACACCTATCTGCATTACGAGATCGAGCCGCTGGTGTATGCGCGGGCTTCGTCGACGGACCGGATGCTGCCCCTGCTGAAGGTGGTGCGCAACGCCCCCCTGGACTATACGTTCCGGAGCGATATTGTGGCGCTGGTGGTCGAGTGCCTGATCAAGGCGGTCGAGGCGCGGACCTTCGATACCGGGATTCCGGAGGTGAAGACCACCTCGGACGCCCGGTTCGCCAACATGCAGCAGCAGACGAAGGCGCGCAGTGCCTATCTGCAGGCGGTGGCGGCTGCGCGGCAAAAAGTCGTGGACACCGACATGTCGCAGGGGTATGTGCTGACGCAGTATTACTATGACCAGCTCGGTCCGTTTGAGGGCCACTCCGCCAGTCTGAAAGAGAGCATCGGCGAGATGGTCTACGGCATGGATGTCGAGACGGAGACGAGCCGTGCGAAGCATATCCAGTTTGCCGAGACAGGCTCTTCGGATGTGGTGAGCCATGCGCCGCGGCAGTTGCATGGGCTTGATCTTGCCGAGATGAAGCTGATCAAGGGCGATACGGCGGGCGCGGAGCAGCTCGCGCAGCAGGCGCTGACGCAGAAGAGCGGCGACCCGGCTTATGCGGATTACATTCTTGGCGAGGCAGTGTTGATGAGCAGCACCCTCGACGAGTCGCAGCTGGAGGAGGCGCAACGAGACTTTGCGGCCGCGGTGAGGCTATCGAAAGACCCCAGGACGCTGGCGTGGGCGCATATATATCTGGGACGGATTCACGATCTGCTGGAAGATCGCGATTTGGCGGTTGCTGAGTATAAGGCGGCGTTGACGGTTCGCGATGGGCAGGCGGATACGAAGCAGGCTGCTGAGAAGGGATTGAAACAGCCTTTTGCTTTGCCGCATTCGGCTGGGCCGGATGATAAGGATGCGGCTCCGGCGAAGCCACATACCCCTTAGATCCTTTCTTGATTTTCATTTGATCCAAACAAAGCCAGCAGGCTGTGCGGCCAATATTGAGGAGAGCGCCATGGGGGGTAGAGACATTCTTCTTCGCGGAACGGAGACCAAGCTCTTCGATCCTCATAATGACCCTTCGGGTAAGGGTACGGAAGTGCTCGATGCGAGCGTGGTTCGACGCGGCGATCGCTGGTGGATGTATCTTGCGGGACAGTCGGGCGGATACGGCGCAACGCAACTGTTTAGCGCATCACTCGATCCCGGTGCAGCACTCTCCGCTGCAGGTTGGAAGCTCACCCGAAATAATGCTGGCGAACTGACGACGCTTGCTGGGCAAAGTGCGAGCCGCGCCTGGGACGGCAATGGTGGCAGGCACTGCCCCTCTTATGTAAGAGGATGGGACCCACACAGGCGCGAATGGGTGCAGCGCATCTACTACGCGGGAGCCGCGGAGAACCTTTGGGGGCCCTACACGATCGGCTTTTTGGAATGGAACGGGGAGGAGTGGATGGATCAGTCCACACCTGCCTTCGCCGCGAATGAAGAGTGGGAACACGGCAGTGTGTACGAACCGAACCTCATCTATCACGATGGCAAATGGAAGATGTGGTATGTGGCGGGCTCGAACCACGAAAACTACCTGGTGCACGGATACGCTGAGAGCGCTGATGGGATGACAGAGTGGAGCAAACATATCATCTTCGCCTTACCTGAAATAAAAATGTTCGATTTCTGCGTCCGCGAGCGAGCCGGTTGGTTCGATGCTATCTTCGCGCGCGTTTGGGTGGGAGAGGGCAGCGCGCCGGCCGAGACCGGGCTGTGGTGGTGCCGCGCCGAGACTCCGTCGGGAAATTTGGCGGACTGGAGCGAGCCGGTCCAGATCATGACCGCGGAAGATCGCGGATGGCACAGTGGACCCTGGAAACCCTCGCTCGCGTTCGATGAGGAGGATATGAATCAGGTATTCGTGTTCTTCGACGGACTCTATAGAACCGACGCATCGGGGCCGTTCCCGTTCGCCTTTACCCTGGGCTGCCTTGAAGTCGATCTGCCGCTTAGAGACTCGCCACGCTAGCTGATTTCCAGCACATCGTGTGTGTTCGCTGACTGGGCGATTGCGAGTTTTGCGACTTGTTCGGCGACTTTGTAGAACTGGCCTCCTCGGGGGGAGCCTTCGCCGGCGAGGGCTACTGGCAGGCCGGTGTCGCCTCCGTGGCGGATTTCGGGGTCGAGTTCGATTGAGCCTAAGAAGCCGATGCTGAACTGGCGGGCCATGCGTTCGGCTCCGCCTTTGGAGAAGATGTCGATCTCCTGGTGGCAGTGCGGGCAGTTGAAGTGGGACATGTTCTCGACGATGCCGAGGACCTCGACGTTGACCTGATGGAACATCTCGAGGGCCTTGCGGGCGTCCTGCAGGGAGACGTCGGAGGGGGTCGAAACTACCACCGCACCGGTCAACGGCACCGTTTGCACCAACGAGATGACGACGTCGCCAGTTCCGGGTGGCAGGTCGACGAGGAGGAAGTCGAGCTCGCCCCACTGCACCTGCTGCAGGAACTGGCGAATGATCTGGTGGAGCATGGGGCCGCGCATGACCATCGGCTTGTCGCCAGGCGAGATCAGGCCGATCGAGATGAATTTGACACTGTGGGCGACGATGGGCTCGATCTGGTTGCCGTCGAGGATGCGGGGCTGTTTGCTAGTGCCCATCATGAGCGGAACGTTGGGGCCGTAGACATCGGCGTCGATGAGGCCGACTTTGTAGCCGACTTTGGCGAGCGCGACGGCGAGGTTGACCGAGAGGGTGGTCTTGCCGACTCCGCCTTTGCCCGAGCCGATGGCGACGATGTTGGCGACTCCGGGAAGGGTTTGCGGGGCGGGCGGTGCGCCGTGCGCGTGTGCGGCCATGTTGGACTCCTGTTGTTAGTATGCCAGTTTGGGTCGGAGGGGGTCAGGCGGGGATTCGGGAGTGGCGCAGTTTCCGCTCGTTGAGACAGTTTAGCTGTACAAAATGCGCAGTGCGATTTCAGTGGCCTGACAGATGCAAGCCGAGGATGAGAAGGACGACATTGTTAATCACGTGCATCAGGACTGTGTTGAATGTCGAACCAGTCGCTCGGCGAACGTATCCAGTGGCAATTCCAGCGAGGAAGGCATAAGGGAACACGATCGGGTAGACGTGCATTGCCGCAAAGAGCGCAGAATGTACGAGGAGCGCAGGAACGAAGCGCATGTGCCGGTTCAGCCACAAGAGCAGGAGTCCTCTAAAGAAGACCTCCTCAAAAATCGGGACGAGCAAACAGCCGCGAAGAATCGCAATCACCCAGGCGGACGAACTCTGGCCCTGGAGACGTTTTGCGTCAGTCGCCACAGCGGTTAATTGCGCAAGCAGATGCACGAAGCCGCCCAAAAAACGACCGAGAAATGCGTACGCAAGCGTACAGGCGGCAATAAGTACGATGGTTGCGCCGATTGCGAACACCAAGTCCTTGACGCCGGTAAAGTGGAGCGCAATGGGAGGGTGACTTGGCGGCCGAAACGCGTAGCACAGGACAGCCACAAGCGTTGCATACACAGCAAAGGTAACGATCTGTGGCAGTGAGGTTCCGAGCGGCCCGCCCATGGTTTTCGCCAGGCCGTAATAAGCGATGATTCCGACGCCGGCCGCGCTACAGATTGACGCCATGACCGAGAGGCCGAGTCTGCGACCGCTGACGAGGACTTCCGGCTCTGAAATCGGTCGCATTCTCATCATCTCCCTTGCTGTTCTCCTCCCTTGCCGTTCTCCTCCAATTGGTATTCTCCGGGACTCCTGCCGCGGGGTTTTCACGGACCCGCGACGCGTCAAGCCAGAGAGAGCCGTAGCTTGCCCGAGACATGATCTATGCAGCGTCGCTGATCGAGGTGGGCTGCGCTCCTTTGCGATCTCTGGTCAGTGATATGGCGACTGAAAACATCCAGATGAAGCCCAGGTACCTGGTGATGGGGATAAAGAAGTTTGCCGGATAGGCAACGAGGCTAAGCGAGGAGAGTTCTCCTGCGAGCGCCAGGAGGATTCCGAAGACCACCAGCCAACGCGGGAGAAGCCGCATGAAGTAGCAGGTGACCGACACTCCCGCGGCCAGCAGGCCGAATCCAACCGCAAAGACGACCCCGCCAAGCAGGAAGTTAAGGAAGCTGACCGCCTTTACGATTTGCGCGGAGGCCACCACTTCAGGCACAGACAATATCCAGCCCACACTGCCGGAGAGAATCAACGCGATGGTGGCGATCAAACCGCCCAGGAGCGCGATGTTTGTACCGGCGGCCCGGACGCCCATGAAGCGCAGGCGACTGACGGTTGTAACGGCAAAGATCCCGAAGGGGATCGCAGAGCCAAACAGGAAGAAATTGCCGACCCGCACAGCGGTTGGGCTCACTGCAAGAAATGCGCGCAATTCCTCGGCTGACGCGAAGGGTGTTGCAAAATGCGCTCCATGCCGGAGCGCCGACGCGGTTACGAGACCGGCGACGAAGATCAGGAAGTGAACAGTCGCTAGCAGAATCAGTGACGGGCCACGGAAATGAGGATTTTGTTTCTCCATATAATCATTTATTACATAAATGAATCAATTATGCAATAATTTTTTCATCGAAAATGAATCACGCTGAAATGGGACAAAACCAACCGGCGTTCCTGCTTGCCCAGCTTGGGGCGCATGCCGCGGCGCAATTTGCTGAAAGATTGGGAGTTCTCGACCTCACACCGGCAGATGCGGGAATCCTGCGGCTGCTGCGCACTGAGGCGGGACTGAGCCAGCAGGAGTTGGCGGCGAGGCTGCAGATTCATCCAAGCCGGCTCGTAGCGATACTGGACAATCTCGAGAAACAGGGATTGGTCGAGCGCCGAGCCAACCCGGACGATCGGCGTTTGTATTCCCTTCATTTGACGCAAGCCGGTGGGGAAACCTTGGGAAAGATCGGCAGCGTGGCGCGGCAGCACCAGGACGCTCTGCTCTCCAGTCTCAGTTCGGAGGAGCGCAAAACGCTAGCCACTCTTTTATTGAGAGTTGCGGACCAGCAGGGGCTCGTCCGAGGGGTTCACCCCGGATATCAGCGGTTGGGAAGACCCAAGCGCTCTGAGGCCAACAAGGGGAAAAGCGACGGTTAACCCGCTGGGGAAATTAAAGGTCGCTAACAGTTCACAACTTTTCAGGCCGGTTTTCATACTGGCGCGCCTGCGCGTCGCCCGGCATCGTCAGCAGACTCAATCGGTATCTGCAATGGGATCTGCGTGGTGCTCGCCAACATGCAGTCGCACGATCTGACCGGACTCCGCATTCACTCGGAAAAAAGCCTTGTTGTCGACAACCTTTTCGGGTTGGGGGTCGGAATCGACCTTCCAATCCTCGGGCAAAGCGTGTTCAACGACAAACGTCACCGGCGCGGAAGTCACGTTCTGGAGAAGGTATTCCTGCTCTGCGACCGTGACCTTGTTTCTTTGCATCACGCCGTCCCTAAGAGCCTCCTCGACATGGTGCGAGGTAAGCACGCTCTCAAGGTGGCAGATAGCGTGGTCATTTTGCAGCTCCTCTTGGGTAAGGCCGGAGAGCGCGTCACTCTCATCCTGCAGAATCTTGCAGCTCCGGTCAACATGAATCTCCTTGAGCGGAGGCGAAGCGGGAGCGGGAGCGGACGATTGAGAAAAAGCCGAAGGATAACCGAATCCAAGGGCGATTCCTATGCCTAACAACGCTGCGACGGAGAGACGAGTCTTAGACATGGACGGTATTATACGCCTGTCGGCGCGGTGGCAACTTCGGGACGAGGATTGTTGGGTAAGATGCTGTTCCCACTACCGAGTATTGTGTCTCCCACCCAAGAGGGAGAGGCTTGAATGGGGAGCCGGATGGAGTTGGGGAAAAGCCCGGGCCTGAAGGCCGTTTTCTCGTCGCGCTATTTCGTGGGGCTAAAATGCCCACGCTTACACCCGGACTATGCCTTTTCTGCTGGTGCTCGATTGTGGTTACGGGCGGCTTTGGCGGCCATGCGGCGTTCGTGTTCGACCTTGCGGTTTTCGCGGCGGCGGCCGGCGTCTTCGTAGCGGCGAATTTCATCGTCGGTCTCTGGCTCCAGTTTAGGGACGGGGACGCTTCGTCCCTGGGAGTGAACGGCGACGAAGGTGAGGTAGGCTGAGGCGACATGGCGGTGGGTTCCGGCGATGGTGTTCTCTACCCAGACTTTAACGCCGACCTCCATCGAGGTGGTGAAGGCGCGGTTCATGGTGGACTTCAAAATGAGCAGGTCGCCGACGTGGACAGGGGCGATGAAGTCGATGTGGTCCATGGAGGCGGTGACGACGTGGGTGCGGGAGTGGCGATAGGCGGCCATGGCCCCGACGAGGTCGATGAAGTGCATGAGCCGTCCGCCGAGCAGGTTGCCGAGGGTGTTGGTGTCGTTGGGCAGGATGAGCTCGGTCATCTCGGATTGCGATTCGAAGACTTTGCGGACAGGCAGGGAGTGGACCGTAAATTCCATTGGATTGCTCGCTTTCAGGTCGATCCCTTGGTGGTTCTCTGGTTTAAGTTTGGGCATTTTGGGGGATTTAGGCAAATTCGTGTAGGGATGGGGAAGTTCCCCATCCCACTCAAGCCAACAGAGGGCTTGAATGGGGCACCCAAGGGTGGGGCGTGGTGAAATAGCTCTATGGACAAAATTGCAATGCTGAAGGAAATCCTCGCGCAGCAACCGGGGGACGTGTTTGCGCGCTATGGGCTGGCGATGGCCTATGCCTCGGAAGGGGATGCTACGACTGCGCTGGCCGAGTTTGACCGGCTTTTGGAGCAACATCCCGATTACACGGCTGGCTACTTCATGGCCGCGCAGACGCTGGTGAAAGCGGAGCGTCCAGCGGAGGCACAGAACCGGCTGCGGCAGGGAATCGCGAGCGCCCAACGTACCGGCAACCAGCACGCGCTCAATGAGATGCAGCAACTGCTGGACGAACTGGACGATGCCGCGCGTGAAGATTGAGGCTGTTAAATTAATCGCAATTGCCCACCACACAATCAAAACGGATGTGGCCACCTGATGGCCGGGCGGCATTGTGCCGCGCATAATTGCAACAACCATGAAGATAGCGCTCTTTCCGCTGGACGTAGTGCTCTTTCCGGGAGCGGCCTTGCCTCTGCATATCTTTGAGGAGCGATACAAGCTGATGGTCGCCGGCTGCCTGGAGCGGAAAGAACCGTTTGGCGTGGTGCGGGCGAGGAGCGAAGGGTTGGCGGTGATCGGCTGCACTGCTGGAATTGTGAGTGTGCTTCAGCGCTACTCCGATGGCCGGATGGATATTCTGTGCGAGGGCGGCGACCGGTTTGAAATTGAGATGTTGGACAACTCTCGCGCGTATCTACAGGCAGAGATCGACACCTTCGAGGATGACGGGCCGCAGGCCAGCCGTGTGGATCGGGAGGCTTGCGTGGCGTTGCACCTCGAAGTCACCGAACTGGCGGGGGGCGAGAGCAATCCCGCTTCGCTGCAACTCGATCTCGACCAGCCGATCTCGCTGATGTTGGCGTGGCTGCTGCCGGTGGACCTCGATTTCAAGCAAGTGCTGCTGGGCTGCCGCTCGGACGCGGAACGTACGGCGAAGCTGCTGAGTTTCTACAATGCGGTGCTGCCGAAGCTGCGGCGCGGGGCGCAGACCTCACGGGCCGCGGGACGCAATGGGCATGTGATGTAGACCCTGTCGCGCCGCTTCCGGGCGCGACGCGGCTCGACCGAAACAAATCTTCTTTACTCAAATGCGAGCCGGGTTACGCGGCTGCTCCGGCAATCGTCTACTCTATTGTCATACTTGCTTCATAACGGCTTCGTTTGCGCGATGATCCGGCGCGGGGCCAACAGGAGTCTTCGATGCCCGCACCCCGCCCTAGTTCGCCCTCGACTCACCTGCCATCGGACCTCGGTGGGCTTCGCGCCAGCCAGCAGTTTGCCGAGTCGCGGCTTAAATATCGCAGCGTGAAAGACGAGTTGCGCCATAACCTGATCTGCAGGCTCAAGACCAGGGAGCCGATCTTTCCCGGCATCGTCGGCTATGAAGATACGGTGGTTCCGCAGATCGTGAATGCGGTGCTTTCGCGGCAGAACTTCATCCTGTTGGGGCTACGGGGGCAGGCGAAGAGCCGCATCCTGCGCGGGCTTACGGCAATCCTCGATGAGCGCCTGCCATATGTGGCGGGATGCGAGATTCGCGACAATCCTTATCTGCCGCTGTGCAAGCGCTGCCGCGAGCTGATTGCCGAGAAGGGCGATGCTACTCCTATTGCGTACCTCAGCCGCGAAGATCGCTATGTTGAAAAGCTGGCGACTCCGGATGTGACCGTGGCTGATCTGATCGGGGACCTTGATCCGATCAAGGCGGCGCGCGGCGGGCAGGATCTTTCGAACGAGCTGACGATGCACTATGGGCTTCTGCCTCGAGCAAATCGCGGGATCTTCTCGATCAACGAACTTCCGGACCTTGCGGGGAAGATCCAGGTGGCGCTGTTCAACATCATGCAGGAAGGCGATGTACAGATTAAGGGGTATCCCGTGCGGCTGGCGCTGGATGTGGCGCTGGTCTTTAGCGCCAATCCTGAGGACTACACGGCGCGCGGGAAGATCGTGACTCCGCTGAAGGACCGTATCGGGTCGGAGATTCGGACGCATTATCCGGAAACGATCGAAGAGGGAATCGCGATTACCTCGCAGGAGGCATGGAGCGAACGCGGCCACATGCCGACCGAGGTGCCGCAGTATGTTCGCGAGATCGTGGAGCAGGTTGCTTTCTCGGCCCGCGAAGACAAGCGGGTCGACAAGCGGAGTGGCGTGAGCCAGCGGCTGCCGATCTCGACGATAGAGCTGGTGATTTCCAACGCGGAACGGCGCGCGCTGACTCATGGCGAGGCACTCGTGCTACCACGGGTGAGCGATCTTTATGCGGCGCTGCCTGGGATTACGGGCAAGCTGGAGCTGGAGTACGAGGGCGAGATGAAGGGCGCGGACGTGGTTGTCCGCGAACTGATTCGGACCGCGGCGGGGAAGATTTACGACAAGTATTTCGCTGAGGTCAACACTCAGCAGATCGAGCAGTGGTTCAACCTGGGCGGCACGGTGAAGCTGGACGATGACCAGCCTACGGCTGCGGCGCTGGGCGATCTGAAGGAGATTCTGGGCCTGTTTGAAAAGCTTTCGGCGGTTGGGGTAAAGACTTCCGACCTGCCCCAACGGGTGGTCGCGGCGGCTGAGTTTCTGTTGGAGGGGATGGTCGCGCATCGCAAGCTGAGCCGGAGCGAGGAGCGTGGGTTTTCTTCGCCGGAAAAGCCGCAGCGCAAGCCCGAGCGCATGGAAGCCGAGGCGGATTACCAGGATTGGCAACAGCAACAACGGAGAACGCGGCGAGGCGGGTTGAATTAGAAGCCAGGGACTAGGGACGTAGGGACTAGAGACTAGGTAGGCTTCCTAAGACTTAGACTAAGTGTCCGACTCAATCTCGGGATCTTTGTTACCTAGTCCCTAAGTCCCTAGTCCCTACGTCCCTGATCTCTAGTCCCTGCTCCGGAGGAGCTACATGAAGCGGGTTCGCTATACCAAATACAACGGCGATCTTGCCTCCGAGATGGAGATGGACGACCTGTTGAAGGCGCTCTCCGATTATCTGCTGGACTCGGGGTATCGCGATCCGTTTACGCGCTTTTCCGATCTTGAGCAGACGATGAGTGACTTGAAAGAGGCGCTAAGGCGGGCGTTGGAGGCGGGCGACGCTTTTGACCAAAGCCTGCAGGAGAAGATCGACGAGATGGCCGCGGACGGCAAGCTCGACGAGCTTATTGACCAGCTTATCGAGCGTATGGAGCAGGAGAACTACCTGAACACTCAGCAGCCGAGCGACCCGGCGCGGAACTCTCCGAGGCCGGGGCAGTCGGGTGGCCCGGAGGGTGACGTCCGGTTTGAGGTCACCGACAAAAGCCTTGATTTTCTTGGATTCAAGACGCTTCGCGACCTGCTTGGCTCGCTGGGGAAGTCGAGTTTCGGCAGGCATGACACGCGGCACTGGGCGACGGGGATCGAATCCAGCGGAGCTTCCAAGCGGTATGAGTTTGGCGACATGCTGAATCTTGATACCACCGCGACGTTGAGCTCGGCTATCGCCCGGGAGGGGTTGGCGCTACCGCTGAACCTTGAATACAGCGACCTGCAGGTGCATCAGTGCGAATACCAAAGCTCATGCGCGACGGTGGTGCTGCTGGATTGCTCGCACTCGATGATTCTTTACGGTGAGGACCGCTTCACTCCGGCGAAGAAGGTTGCGATGGCGCTGTCGCATCTGATTCGGACGCAGTATCCGGGCGACTCGCTGAACCTGGTGCTCTTTCACGACTCCGCCGAAGAGATGCCGCTCTCGCAGCTGCCTCGGGTGCAGGTGGGGCCGCATTACACGAATACGCGCGAGGGTTTGCGGGTGGCGCAGCAGATACTTTCGCGGCAGCGCAAGGACATGAAGCAGATTGTGATGATCACCGATGGGAAGCCGTCGGCGCTGACTTTGCCGGACGGGCGGATTTACAAGAATGCCTTTGGGCTTGATCCACTGGTGGTGAGCGAGACGCTTGAGGAAGTGGCGCGGTGCAAGCGGTCGAACATCATGATCAACACCTTCATGCTGGCTTCGGATTTTGGGCTGATCCAGTTTGTGCAGAAGGTGACTTCGATGTGCCGGGGGAAGGCTTACTTTACTACTCCGGATACGCTGGGCGAGTATCTGCTGATGGATTATATGCAGCGGAAGATGAAGACGATCCACTAATGGGTAGCAGGATTTAGATTGCTGACGCGCCTGTCCCATTCTGGACGCCCGCAGTGTCGCAATCCGCAGCTGTCCTTAGATTCTGATGTTCCTCCTCATCCCCTCATTTTGCGACTGAGTTTTGAGACGTGCAAGCCCGCGTTTTGCGGGCCTTCGCCGGTCGTTTCAAGTTCTACCCATTACGATACATGGGGCTAGAACGGTTCAGGCTTGTAAGAAATCTTGCATAGCTCAACGGCGTGTTGCAGAGCTTTCACTAGGCGAGGAGCTAGAAATCCATCGTCCATTTCAATCTTGAGATCACTTGCAGGTACGCTTGCCGAAGTCTCCAGAGGAGGACGGCCCGGAACATGAAGCAGCGTTGTTTCATGGATCGAGGGATACTTTGTAACTATCGCTAGAACGAATCGGGATTTTGGATAAACTGTCGCCTTCGTGACCCATAAAAATGGCCATCCAGCCTCCTCCTCGTGTGATACCTCTTCCTGAGAAACAGTTATGACATCTGGAAGAGAAAAGCTGCTGACTGTGGTGTGGGTGACGGGTGATGCGTAATTGATTCCGGTAGAGAATTCCTGGGAAAGTTTAAGTTTGCAGCCATCTAAATCAACTTTCGTCACTTTTGACCTATAGTCAATTGAGGTCACTTCATCAACGCAAGGCTTCGGAGGGCACCACTGAGCAGTCGCTTCCACGTGGTATTGAGATTGAACTTCTGGAAGCTTCGACTTCAGCCAGCCAAGTGTCTCCTCAAGCGACGGCTGGTTTGCGTCTGTGGAACTTGTTGTGTTATCTGACCGGGATGGGATATTCACTGTCTGGCCCGAAGCGTGAATCATCGCGCCTACAACGAAGAAAATGCCGAAGATGCAAGCCCTACCTGCTGCGCAGTGTCGGCGGACCACGGCTGGTTGGAGATGCTCTTTCACCTTCGGAAATACCTCCGTGAGCCAACTGCTAGCGGGAGCATTTATCTTGAAAAATGAACAGTCTTATCCTTGAGCCAGACGGACAATTCCTCTAAGCATGGTAAACACACTGACCTCAGGTTGGGCGTGAGCCTCAGGATCGGAGATTCGTTCACTTCACGCTGCAACCTTAGGTATTTAGACACCTTGTTGTCTGGTTTTTTCGTCTTGTTAATCACTTTGCCATCAGCACCGCACCGTGCACACTTATAAAGAACCATTGCTAGACGCTACACCTCATAAAATGCGCATGTCACGGGAAAATCTCAGCATTAGCTGATCCCTCGCGGTTTACGCCCGCTTTTGCCAGTGTGCCGGATCGCGGCTGCCGTGGAAACAGGCAATGACGGTCAGAGTGTCGTCCGGCTCAATAACAAACATGAGTGCGTAGGGAAAGCGGCGAAGCAGGGCGCGGCGCACGTTCTTGTGGATCACGGGGAATTGCCGGGGACTGGCGCTCATGCGCTCGATCACGGCGTCAACTGCTTGGCGGAAACGTCGGCCCAAGCCGGGGGCTTCGTTCTCATACCATCCCTGCGCCTCGATCAATTCCGCACTGGCCGCTCGGGTGAAGATAACCGGATGCACTAGGGGCAACGCCGCTCAAGCTCGTTTTTCAATGCTTCCCAAGTGATGCCCTCGCGCCGGTCTTGGTCGAGCGAAATGAGGCGGCGGTCAAGCTCCGCCCGCTGCACGCCCGTTAGGGGAAGCTGCTCGTCTTCCAGGCTGTCCCAAAGCTGCGAGATCAACGCAAGGCGCTCGGGCGGAGTGAGACGGGCAAGCTCGTCATCGGTGAGTAGTTCCATGCGTTGAGACTACGAAAAAAGCGGGAGGCGGGCAAGCAAGCCATCCCTGCGAGGGGAATTAGCAGTCGGTGATCTGGCTGTGCGTCAGTCTCATCCCCGGTTTTGTCTCAAGACTCCGAATAGCCGACCGTTTGTGGAGCTGGCACCAGAAACTTCTCGCGTCCAGAGTGGCGGCATCGGGATCAAAGGGTGTTCCACAAGGGATAACGTGTTGATAACCGCCGATCACCTTGCCTTTGCAGTCCTGAACCGCGCATTTTGCCATGAGCTTATTATAGGCCTCCTAAGTGCGTGAGGTACCCGCACATAGAATTCCCGTCGCGAGAAGCTCTGGGTTCTATTTCTTCGTCTCCGCCGCAAATTGCTTGCTGATGAAGTCGATGATCCGCTTTCTTGCGTCGAATCCGTGCCAGGGTTCGAGGCTGGGGTAGCCTAGCATTCCTCGTGCGAGTGGGCCGTGGTTTTCGCGGGGATATTCGACCAGCTCGACGGTGACTCCGGCCTGGCGGAGGGCGCGGTACATCTCTTCGGACTGGCCGGCGGGATCGGTGGTGTCGTCTTTGCCTTGCAGCAAGAGGAACGGAGTTTTAGCGTGGGAGACTCCGGCGATGGGGCTTTGACGCCAGGCGTCCTGCTCATGCTCCCAGGGGTAGCCGTACCACCAGCGGTCGTAGTAGGACGAGTCTTCGGTGCCGTATTCGCTCATCTGGTCGATGACCGGCGCGCCGCTGACGATGGCGCGAAAGCGGACGGTCTTACCCTCGACGAAGCCGGCCATCTCGCCGCCGTAGCTGTAACCGATGAGCGCCATCTTGTTGGCGTCGATAGGGAATTTGGCGAGGACAGTGTCGACGCCGGTCATGATGTCCTGATAGTCGCCTCCGCCGAGGTCGTTTTTGTTGGCGGCGGCAAATGCCGAGCCGTAGCCAGTGCTGCCACGGGGATTGGTCTCGAATACCGCCCATCCCTGGCCAAGTAGGAACTGCGCGAAGGCGGAGTAGGAATCGCTGAACTGGCCGGTTGGGCCTCCGTGGACATCGACAATGAGGGGAACTTTGCCGCCGTCCTTGCCCTGTGAAGCCGCCTGCGGCGGCAGGTAGAGGATGCCCTCGATGGTGAGGTCGGCGTTCTTCCACTTGAGCACCTGTGCGGGGACGGTGCGCCAGTCCGGAGGAATGATGGCGGGTGTGTTGAGTTTGGTGCAGCCCGCAGAAAGTGTGCGGGCGAAGCAGAGTTGTGGTGGGGTTCCGGAACTGCTTTGTTCGTAGAGCCATCCGGTCTGTGCGGCGTTGGTGTTGAGGTTATTGACTGCGGAGAGATTGAACACGAGGGTTGTTGGGTTTCCACCGGCAAGGGGGAACTGTGCGGCGGTTGCGATGAAGCCTTGAGTCACGGCAACGAGCGCGGAGTGGTCGTCTGCTGCGACGACCTGGTGGATGGTTCCGTGGAAGTCGTGGCTGAGTGGACGGGTTTCGTCGGCCTTTCCATCCGTCTTGGGGGCATCGGCGAGATAGAGGTCGTTGATGCCGGGCGGGGCGTCTTGCTGCGTCTGGGCGAGGATGAGGAGGCCGGTTTCATCTTTGGTCCAGACGAATCGCTCTTCGACGGTTGCGGGCACCTTCGTGAGCGCGGTGGATTTCCATGCGTCTCCGCTGCGCTCGAGCACCCATGCGGAGCGCGCCGGGTGGAGGTCGCCGACGTTGTTGGGGGTTTCGGTGACGATGGCGAGCTTGTTGGAGCGGGGCGCCCAGGCGATGCCTTGCACATCGGGTGCGATGTCGGCGAGGGTTGGGCTGCCGACGGCGGCTCCGGCTGCGTCGAGCGCGACCAGGTAGAGGCGAACTCCGTGAGGATCATGGTCGATGAAGTCGGCGTCGTCTTTGTCGGTGTCTTTCTTCTTTTCGGCTGGGGTCTGCGGGTCTTTGGCTAGGATGGCGAGCCAGCGGCCGTCGGCGGAGAGGTCGAAGTTTTCGACATCGAGAGGGAGGGATTCGGGCTTGGCGTCTTTATCGTCTTCGTTCTGGGGCTTGGCGTCGGGATTCTTGTCGGGTGCTTTTTCGTCGGGAGTGGGTAGTGGGACGATCTTGAGGTCGTAGGGGATGGCTTCGCCGCCGGACATGGGGAGGCGGTAGACCTGGGTGGTTTCGCCGCGCTTGGCCAGGAATAGAATGGCGGAGTTGTTGGGCATCCAGCGGCCGTGCAACTCGCCTCGTCCGCTGCCTTTTTCGTCGCTCGCTTTTTCACTCTTGGCCGAGTAGGTGAGCTGGCGTGAGGTGTTGTTAGCGATATCGACGAGCCATAGATGCGAGGCTCCGCCGTCGGCGGTTGAGTCGGTCACCGTGATCACAGCTTGCTTGCCGTCCGGCGAGAGTTGCGGGTCGGCGATGGCGCGGGTGTGGCGGAGGTCTTCGCTAGAGGGAAAGTGCGGGGCGGGAGTTTGCGCGCGGAGGGCGATCGGTGAGGCGAAGGTGAGAAATCCAACAAGAACCGGCGTCAAAGACCGAGAGCGAATGGAGTGCATGAACGATCTCCGCAGAGAAGCGTGCAAAGACTGCTGAGGCAAGGCGAAAAGTGGAGAAACGCGGGGAGGCGTCCCTCCGCTTCGGTTGGGATGTTCGTTACTTCTTGGGCAGGGCGCTCGGGTCGGAGGCCTGGAAGCCGACTTTAGCGTGGCTGCCGTCGCAGAAGGGCTTGTTGGCCGAGTGGCCACAGCGGCAAAGCGAGATGCCGGGTTTGCCGGTGAGGTCGAATTCGGTGCCGTCCAGGTCGATGAGGGAAACTGAAGTCTCTAAGGAAGGAAGGCCTTCGACGCGAAGAGGGCCGTTCGGCTTGAGGGTGATTTTCACGGGGATTTCGGACATTCGGTTGGCGCTCCTGGAAGTGGTTGTTCTCGATGATGAGTCTATCAGCCGCGATGGGGAGGGCTAGGACGAACTCAGCGCTGAGCGTTTCACGTTCTGGCGGATGAAGTTGACGGTCGTTTCGAGCGGAGTTCCGGGGCCAAAGATGGCGGCGACTCCGGCTTCTTTGAGCGCGGGGATGTCTTGGGTGGGGATGGTTCCGCCGAGCACGACGAGGATGTCGCCAGCATCGGCTTCTTTCAGCAGCGCCATGATGCGGGGCACGATGACGTTGTGAGCTCCGGAGAGGATGCTGAGGCCGATGCAGTTGACGTCTTCCTGAATGGCGGCATTGACGATCATCTCCGGGGTTTGGCGGAGGCCGGTGTAGATGACCTCCATGCCCGCGTCGCGGAGGGCGCGGGCGATGACCTTAGCCCCGCGGTCGTGGCCGTCGAGTCCGGGCTTGGCTACGAGGACGCGGATTGGGTGGTTTCGCTCCATAAGTGAACCTCTTCAACATACTCCAAGGGCATGGAGTCTGTGTGTTTCTAGGGGTTCGCTTATCCAATCGAGGAGTGGCAACTGCCGAAAACCCCTTTGCGGAATTGGAACTGGAAGCGTGGCGTATCGCAGATCGTAGTAGGAATCCGCAACTGTGTCGAGAATTAGCTCGGGGGCGTCGGTATCGAGACATCTTGCTGCAGGGTGAAATCGAGGAACGTCTCACTCGGCACCTTTACCTGATCGCCGCCGGTGATGATTTCCGAGGTTGCGCCAACGCCTGCGCCGGCGCCCGCTCCGATCGCGGCTCCCTCGCCGCCGTCGGCGGCGGCACCGATGAGCGCTCCAAGAACCGCGCCGCCGACCGCTCTTTTCGCGGTGCTCGCGCCGCGCGACTTCCCGGACACTTCATACTCTCCCGTCACCACGGACACCATCTTTCCATTCACTACAATCCCAGTCAGCTCCAGACGTAGCTGCGATCTGCCGGTGAAGGTCCCTGACTCCTTCGATTGCGTCAGCCGGCCAAAGACGAGAGCATCTTTCGCGACTATCACGTTGCCCTCCGACGTCAGCGGTTCTTCGAGCGAGGCCTGGAAGCGGTCTCCCACAACGTTATAGGTGGAATCGATGGTCTCACTGGTGCGCACAGAGATTTGCGTCCCGGCCGGGATAATTAAATTGGCCGGCTTCATTTCGACATGCGCCACCGGCACCGGATCGGTGGGAAGCGAAGTCTGCAACTGCGGCACTGGACCGTCGGGGAGCGAACTCTGCGTTGGCGGTGCCGGGGCACTCGCTCCGCCTTCTGAATTGAACTTGAGCGAAACGATGTCGGCGACGTTATATTTCTGTACCGTCGAGCCGACTTGGAAGCTGATTTCAGTCTCCGTGCCACCCAGGAACTTGCCCTTAATCAGGCTGCCGTTCTTCAACTCCAATGTATCGGCCCACGCCATCGACGCCGCCAAAGTTAGCGCGGTGAGCAATCTGTATTTCAGCTTCAGCCTCATGATGTCTTTCCCCTTCGATGCCCCTGCTTATTCCCCGATTGATATGAATTGTAGGCCCGTTGGGAACTTACCTGGGACCGAAACACTGTTTGTTCAATACGATTCCTTCCCATCGAATGTTGCTTCGTTCAACTCGATAAATTTATCGGACGCTTTCGGCTGAGGGGAATCCTGAGCTGACGAGCATCTCCGCGATTCTCAGGGCGATGGGGATGCGGCTGGCGGTGGAGCGGGTGAAGGCTGCATAGGGCCAACGCCACCTGAGCCTTTGTTCAACTATGATCGTGTGCATTAGCAGATCGAAAGCATGAGAAGAATTGTCGCAGCTTCGATATTTTGCCTTCTATATGGCACGTCGTCCGGATACTGCGGGCCAGCCCCCGCACAGCAAGCAGGCTCGCAGCCGCAACCGAGCTGTTCGACTGCCTGCCCGTCCCAAGTGTGGCTGCCGATTTCGGGCCACGTCACGGACGGGGTCACCGGGGCACTGATCGCCAATGCGGTAGTGACGTATAGCGGGATCGGAGACTCGGTGAACCAGACCGGTGAGGCAGCCAATCCGCCGTCGATGAACGGTGAGGTTCGCACACACGAGGACGGAACATTCGCTCTGCCGCAACTCGTCCCGGGCAGCTTTGAGGTACGTGTCTCTGCGCACGGCTACTTGAGCGCGCAGCGGTACCTGAGTGAGATTCCAGCCGGTTACAGGCCCGTCCCGGACGGAAACTTCCCTCTTCAGCCCACATCGATTGAAGTGAAACAGATGAGCAGCACAACGCAAAACGGCTTCGGGCTGCCACCGGACAACCCTTTCCAGATGCCAAATTTCTCCGCTGCGGCATTTTCGGCGGATGGCCAGCGGCTGGCACTTGTGGGCGCGATCCCCAGCGCCAAGCCCGACTCCGCAGCCTGGCAATTTGCATGCGTCGGCTGGATCTATGACTTGGGAAGTGACCATCTCCAACGGATCAAGCCCGAACTGCCTCGAGGATTTTGCAACGGATTGCCGCAGCGCATCCATTGGGAGAACGACATCGTGGTCCTAAAAATGACCTACTCGTTCGATCCCGACGACAACCTTGAGACAGTGCATTGGAGGGACGGCTCTGCTGAGATTACGTCAGTTGAGAAACTCAGTCGCATCCCGAGCGTCGCGCAGGATGGATTTCGAGTGCATGACGGCGAGAATGTAGTAGATAAGACCGACGACGGAAAGTTTTTTATTGTCGATGTCTCGCAGGACTGCCGGCAATGCCGTCCCCGGACTATGGTTATCTCGCGCCAGCGAAACTGGAAGATACAGATTCAGAACCCGACCGACGGATACTCGCTCGACCACGAAAAGGATCGGCTGGTGTCGCTATTCCAGAACATTGGTGTGCAGACTGTGGACCTGAAGAGCCGGCGGCAGCAGATCATTACCGTCCCGGGCGAAGGCCTTTCGAGCTTGGTCGCTGCCCAACTGCTAAGCGACGGCAGAACCAGTCTGGCGTATACCGTCTTCGGCGCTTGTGATCCTTTCAGCCCTACGGCTCCGCATGTTCGGGTGGCCGGATATCGGGCGGCATCATTCACAAAGCGATCACTTTGCATTGTCACCGCCCCAGCGCAAGAGGAACAGCGGTAACTTCGACCGTCACTTGGAAATCGGCCGTCGCGCACTAGTAGACAAAGGTTCGACGTGAAGGACTTACTTATCCCGCGCAACCACGAAATCCGGCACCCAGAGGAGGGCGCGCTTGAATTCGTTGTCGGGGAGGCAGGTTAGTTTTAGGCGGGCGGCTTCGGCGCAGCGGAAGGCGGCGGCCATGGCGTAGTTGACCGATCCGTTGCGGTGGAGGATCTCGAGGATTTCGGCGTGGGCGACGCGTTCGAAGCTTTGGTCGCGGAGAACCTTGTCGATGGCTTCGCGGTCGGAGGCGGTGCCGTTTTCGAGCGAGTGAATGACTGCGAGCGTGGCTTTGCCTTCGCGGAGGTCGCTGGCGACCGGTTTGCCTAGCAACTCTTCGGTCCCTGTCAGGTCGAGGACGTCGTTGACGATCTGGAAGGCCATGCCGAGGGAGCGTCCGTATTCGCCGAGCTGGTCTTCGGTCTCTTCGGTTGCGCCGGCGAGCACCGACCCGAGGCGCATCGAGACCTGGAAGAGGCAGGCGGTCTTGCGGTAGATGAGGTCGAAGTATTCGGTCTCGTCGATGGCGCGGCCGAGGGTCTCCATCTGCAGCAGCTCGCCCTCGACCATCTGCTGGGTGAGCGAGATGAGCAGGTCGAGAATGCGGAAGTTGCGCTCCTGCAGAGCGATGTGAAAGGCCTGCATGTAGAGCCAGTCGCCGGCGAGCACGCACTTACCGTTGCCCCAGGTGGTGTTGGCGGAGGGGCGGCCGCGGCGGGTTTCGGCGGCGTCGATGATGTCGTCGTGGACCAGGGTCGCGGTGTGCACCATCTCAACGACCGCGCCAAGGCGGACCATGCCCTGGCCTTCGTAGCCCTGGGCCTTGGCGGCGAGCAGCAGGAGCATGGGGCGGATGCGCTTCCCGCCGCCCTCGCGGAGGTAGTCGGCGATCTCGGTGATGGCGGCGACATCGGAGATGGCGTCGCGGCAGAGTTCGCGTTCGACCGCCCGCAAATCGTCCCGCAGCAGATCGAAGACCTCTTTTGCCGTCGCTAACGCCAGTGTGCCCACCAGTTCTCCCAAAAATTTAATTGGTACGGAAGTTCGTAAACTGCATGTCGATGCCAAAGTCGTGGTTCTTCAGGAGCGCAATGGCTTCCTGTAGAGTATCGCGGTCTTTGCCGGTAATGCGCACCGTCTCACCCTGGATAGACGCCTGGACCTTCTTTTTGGAGTCTTTAATGACCCGGACGATCTCTTTTGCCTTTTCGCTGGCGATGCCCTGGGTGAGCTTGATCTTTTGCCGGACGCTGTTGCCGGTCGCCTGCTCGATCTTCTCAAAGGTCAACGATTTGAGCGAGATGCCGCGCTTGATGATCTTTTGTTGGAGGATTTCGATGACCGCCTTGAGTTTGTACTCGTCGGCGGAGGCGAGCTGGATGGTGTCGTCGCCCTCGAGCTTGATGCTTGAGTTGGAGTTTTTCAGGTCGAAACGGGCGTTGACTTCCTTCGACGCCTGGTCGATCGCGTTTCTGACTTCCTGAATGTCCACTTTGCTCACGATATCAAAGGAGTTGTCTGCTGCCATATAGCTTTCCTTCTTACTTGCCCTTCTTACATACCTTAGATTATCCGCGTAATTGCGGTCTGTGTCGGCTGCGTCACCGGTTCCGGTTGCGGTGCGGTACGGAAAAAGCGGTGAAAGTTTTCAGTGGTGTGCGAAGCGGCGGTCTCGGGATCGATTCTGCGCACTTCTGCAAGCTTAACCGCTACCTCGCGAACCCAGGCGGGCTCATTGCGCTTGCCGCGATTGGGGATGGGCGCGAGAAACGGCGCGTCGGTCTCGACGAGGATGCGGTCGAGCGGCACCTGGGCAGCGGCGTCGCGGATGGGTTGCGCCTTGGGGAAGGTGAGGTTGCCGGCGAAGGAGATGAGGAAGCCGGCGTCGAGGGCGCGGCGGGCGTGGTCCCATTCGCCGGTAAAGCAATGGAGAATGCCGCCGAGGCCAGTGGGCTTCCAATGCTCTTCGATCATGTCGAGGGTGTCGTCCCAGGCGTTTGTTGAATGATCTGACGGTCGACAGTGGATGATGATGGGCTGCTTGTGGATGGCAGCGATCTCCATCTGGCGGCGGAAGACTTGCTTCTGGGTTTCGCGCGGGGAGTGGTCGTAGAAGTAATCGAGGCCGATTTCGCCGCAGGCAATGACTTCGGGTTGCTGGAGCAGATCGTCGAGCTTTGTGTATGCGGCTTCGTCGGCGAGTTGGGCTTCGTGGGGATGGACTCCGGCGGAGGCGAAGATCTTTGGCGTGGCGGGGCGGTCTCTGTATTGGCGGCAGAGGTCGAGGGCCTGATGCATGGTGTCGGGGCCGTCGCCGATGCCGATCGAGAGGATGGTGCGGACTCCGGTGGCCCAGGCGCGGTCGAGCAGGGCTTCGCGGTCTTCGGCGTAGCGGGGGCTGTCGAGATGGGCGTGGGAGTCTATGAGCATGAGGTTTGTTTAGGTCGATTTCTAAGCGGGCCAAACCCGAATTTCATATCGGGTGGAACTTGCCGCCCTGCCGTCTCCATTCATCCGCGGCCGGACCAAGATATGCTTCCAATTCCTTAGAGTACTTCAACGACTTTTTTGCGGCTCGATAAACGCGGTCAACCCATTGAAGAAAAGGTTCTTGTTTCGGCCATATCGTATCTCCGATGAGCATGTCCGTCTGCGCATAGAAGCGTCCGACGTGGAGCGTTTCGCCGTCGAAGTCGCAACCGCAGAACTGAATGACTTCGGACTTCTCTTCGTCAACAAGCCATTTGGATCGGGTTGGATAATAGTTGACCTTTATGGTCGCAGCCACGGGTGCCAGCAAACAGTACGCGGTGGCGACCTCTGCGCCGTCCTTGGGACGAGTCCAACGCATTACCGGAGTGGAAGCTGCCACCGGCTCAGGTGACGGAGAAGTATTTTGAAACATCTGTATCTCCACCCGATTCCGTAGGTCGTTTGTAAATGCGTCAACCTCGTCGGGGAGCAGGAAAAAGCGAAACTGCCTGCTCATTGGGTGAGATCCGGGGAGCTATCGAGATGGGCGAGCGAGTCGATGAGCATACAAGTCCTTTACGATAACAGTAGGGCAGAAGCACTCGGTTCCGGTGTTTCTACCACGGTAGAAGCGAAATAAGGAATGGCGGAGTATCCCTGTGAGCTTAAATATTGAAGATGAAGAGGCTTGCCGGCTTATTCAGGAGCTTGCACAGCTTACCGGAGAGAGCGTCGAATCCGCAGTGAATAGCGCTGTGAAGGAAAAGCTGGAGAGGCAGCGTTCGCCGCACGAGCAGAAAAGCGGTCTCGCGGAACGGCTCATGGAAATCGCCAGAGAGACTGCTCCGCTTTTTAAGGAGCCTTGGAAGTCGATCGACCATGGCGATCTGCTTAATGACGAAAAGGGCTTGCCGAAGTGATTTGCGGTGATAGTCGCCATCATCGCTAACTGCAGATACTTCGCTCTGCTCAGGATGACACCCTTTCCTTATTAGCGCTATTTCAACCTCGCTCCGAGCGGCACGTCTTCCAAAAATCCAGCAAGGACTGGTTTGCCGGCTTCGCCGAGCGAGGCGGCGAGGAGCATTCCGTTGGATTCCAGACCACGCATCTTGCGGGGCGCGAGGTTGGCGACGATGACGACTTTGCGGCCGATGAGCGACTCGGGGGTGTAGTGTTCGGCGATGCCGGCGAGGATCTGGCGCTGTTCGTAGCCGAGGTTGACTTCGAGGCGGAGGAGTTTGTCGGCTTTGGGGATGCGTTCGGCGACCTTGATCTGGGCGACGCGGAGCTCGACCTTGGTGAAGTCGTCGATGGTGATCGTTTCGCGCCCCGGTGGGGCCACGTCTGGGATGGGCTGCGGCTGAACCAGCGGCGAGACCGCGGCGGGAACGGGTTGAGGCTGAATGGCCTCGGCTGGAGCGGGCGTTGGCGGAACGCCGGGAGCGGTTGCAGCCAGGGCCTCGGGCGTGGGTTCTTTCGACTCCGAGTCGGCTGAATTGATAGGGAGCGGGGCGTTTTTCTTTTCGATGTCTTGCATTCTTTTGATAGCGTCCTTTTCCGCGCGGGGGAAGATGGGGCCGAGTTCGCCGAGCTTGGTGCCGGGCTTGAGGCCTCCCCATTGGAGGAGTTGTTCGTATTCGCCGGACAGCCATTTTTCGGTCTTGCCGTCTTTGAATTTGCCGAGTCCGAGCTGCTGCCAGACTTTGCTGGCGGCTTCGGGGATGAAGGGGTAGAGGAGCAGCGTATGAATGCGTATTGACTCAACTGCCGTGTACAAGACTTCCTCGAGCTTCGCGCGCTTCTTGGAATCTGTGGCTAATTTCCACGGAGCATTCCCGCTTATATAGAGGTCAATGTTCGAAAGCTGATTCCAAATGTATTCACATACCTTCGACAGGCTCAATTCAGCAAAACGTTCGCCGAGGTACGGGCCGCTTCCAGCCGCGAGGCCGGCGATGTGAGTCGTTGATTTCTCATATTCGACACCTTCCGGCTCAGACAGTACTTCAGGAGAAGGTTGGGTCGGAATTTCTCCGCCTAAGTATCTGTCGATCATCGCCAGACTCCGGCTTACAAGGTTCCCATACCCATTCGCCAAATCCGAGTTATATCTCTGCACCAGCGCATCAAAGGAAAAACTCCCGTCCTGCCCAAACGGAATCTCTCTCATCAGGAAATAGCGCAGGGCGTCGGTTCCGAGGACTTCGACGATCGTCTCGGCGCGGACGATGTTTCCCCGGGACTTGGACATCTTCGATTCTTCGAAGAGGAGCCAGCCGTTGGCGGTGATGGACTTGGGCAGTGGGAGTCCGGCGGCCATGAGGAATGCGGGCCAATAGACACAGTGGAAGCGGGTGATCTCTTTGCCGACGAGGTGCAGGTCGGCGGGCCAGTATTTCTGAAATTTGGTGATGTCTTCGGGTGCGTCGCTGCCATAGCCGACGGCGGTGATGTAGTTGGCCAGAGCGTCTAGCCAGACGTAGATGACGTGCTTCTCGTCTCCGGGAACAGGGATGCCCCAGTTGAAGCTGGTGCGCGAGACGGAGAGGTCGCGGAGGCCGCTCTTGACGAAGGAGACGACCTCTTTGCGGCTGCTCTCGGGGCGGATGAAGTCGGGGTTGGCCTCGTAGAGTTCGAGCAGCTTGCGCTCGAAGGCAGAGAGTTTGAAGAAGTAGTTCTCTTCGATGACCGTTTCGGTGGGGCGGCCACAGTCGGGGCACGGGACTCCGGGCGGGGTGTTGACGTAGAGCTCGTCGAAGACGCAGTATTGGCCGCTGTAGGAGCCTTTGTAGATGAATCCGCGCTTCTGGAGCTCGGCGAAGAGCTTCTGCACGCCGCGCTTGTGGCGGGGTTCGGTGGTGCGGATGTAGTCGTCGTAGCTGAGGCCCATGCGGTCCCAGAGGCTGCGAAACTGCGCGGAGACTTCGTCGGCGAAGAGTTCCGGGGACTTGTTGGCGGCCTTGGCGGAGCGCTCGATCTTCTGCCCGTGTTCGTCGGTGCCGGTTAGGAACCAGGTGTCGTTGCCGAGCAGGCGATTGCGGCGCGCGAGGATGTCACAGACGATCGTCGAGTAAGCGTGGCCGATGTGGGGGCGCGCGTTGACGTAATAGATCGGCGTGGTGATGTAGTACTTGTTGGTGTCGGGCATTAGCGGCGTTGGCGTGCGGATGTCGCGCGCGGAGTGCGTCCTTATCTTCTCCATCTTAGTGTAATGGGATGAGATTGGTTGAGGCCGAGATGAACTGCAGGTCCTTCGACTGCGTGCTTCGCACTCCGCTCAGGATGACAAGGCTCTCATCCTGGCGGCGATGTGCGTCTGCTAAAATCATCAAGAAAATCAAGGGTTTGCGCTTCATTTTGTACCCGCCTGGACGGTGATGGCTGTGTATCTGAAACAACAGAAGGTGCTGCTGGAGTGGCTTCGTGTGGCGCTTCGCGAGAAGTACCAGATTGAAGATTCGAATTTAGTGATCGAGCAGCCGCCGGACATCAAGTTTGGCGAGTATGCGCTGCCGTTGGCTTTTGAGCTGGCGCGGCGGCTGAAGAAGGCTCCGAAGAAGATCGCGGAAGAGTTGGTTGCTGAGCTGGGTTTCGTTGAAGGCTTTGCCGGATTTGAGATTGCCGGCGCTGGCTATATCAATGCGCGGCTGGATCGCGGCGCGGCTGTAACGGCGATTGCGGCTGACCCGGAGGCGGTGGCGGCGACAGGCGTTCGTTCGCTGGTCGAGCATACGAGCATCAATCCCAACAAAGCGGCGCACATTGGACACCTACGGAATGCGGTGCTGGGCGATACATTTGTGCGGCTGCTGCGGGCGGCTGGGCAGCGGGTCGATGTTCAGAATTACATCGACAATACCGGCGTGCAGGTTGCGGATGTTGTCGTTGGGCTGATGCATCTGGAGCGGATGAAGCTGGACGATGTTCGCAGCTTGATGGCGAGCCTCAGGGAGCGCGGCGTTCGGATCGATTTCTATTGCTGGGACCTCTATGCGCGGGTCTCGCAGTGGTATGAGGCGCTCGACGCTGACGTTGACGCGCGCGAGGCGGAGAAGACGGCGCGGAAACAAGTCCGGCTGGACGCGCTGCATCAATTAGAAGAGGCTGGGAACGAAGCGGCGCAGATTGCGGACCTGGTGGCGACTGCGGTGTTGCGGCGGCATTTGGAGACGATGCAGCGGCTGGACATCGACTACGACTTTCTGCCGCGTGAGAGCGACATCCTGCAGCTGCACTTCTGGGACTCGGCCTTTGAGCAGATGAAAGCCAAGGGCGTGCTGTATTTCGAGACCGAGGGCAAGAACAAGGGCTGCTGGGTGATGAAGCGGGCCGGCTCGGATGCGACGAAAGAGGCTGATGCCGATGATCTTGAGAGCGCCCGCGGCCCAGATAGCGCCCGCGGCCCAGACGAAGACGCGAAGGTGATTGTTCGTTCGAATGGGACGGTCACTTATGTGGGCAAAGATATTGCTTATCACTTATGGAAGTTTGGGTTGCTGGGGCGGGATTTTGGTTATCGGCCGTTTTATGAGTATCCGAAGCATACTTGTTGGATATCGACTTCAGCAGGCGGCGAGGCCAAGCATCCGCAGTTTGGCGGCGCGACCTCGATTTATAACGTGATCGACAGCCGGCAGTCCGATCCGCAGAGCAATGTGATTGAGGCGCTGCGCGGGCTGGGCTACGTTGCGGAGGCTTCGCGGTATACGCATTTTTCGTATGAGATGGTGGCGCTGACTCCGCGGTGCGCGATGGAGTTGGGGTACGCGGTTTCGCTGGAAGACCAGGCGCGGCCTTATATCGAGGTCTCGGGGCGCAAGGGCTTTGGGGTGAAGGCCGACGACCTGATCGATCAACTGATCTTGGCTTCGCGGAAGGAGGTCGATGCGCGGCATCCGGAGCTGAGCGAGGATGCGCGGCTGGCGACCGCGACGCAGATTGCGGTTGGAGCGCTGCGCTACTTCATGCTGAAGTTCACCCGGACGACGGTGATCGCTTTCGATTTTCGCGAGGCGTTGAGCTTTGAGGGCGAGACCGGGCCTTATGTGCAGTATGCGATTGTGCGGGCGCGGAATATTCTGCGCAAGGCGGAGACGACTCGCGAGGCAGTGCTGGGTGCGTTGGGGACGATCGACTTCCGTCCGTTTGTGCAAGACGATGACGGGATCTGGCAGCTTTGGCTGCGGGCCTCGAAGCTGCAATTCTTAGTCGAGCAATGCATTGCGACCGCTGAGCCGGCGCATTTGGCGAAGCATGCCTTTCAGCTGGCGCAGGAGTTCAATAACTTCTACCACCGGCATCATGTCCTTCACGAGAGCGATGCGGCGAGGAAGACTTTTCTGCTGGCGACGGCGGCGGTGGCGGAGCGGGAGCTGGTGCGGGCGCTGGGGTTGCTGGGGATTGAGGCTCCGGAAGTGATGTAGCTGCGGGGTGCCGGGCCGCCCTATCTGACCTCTACGCTTGACGTCGCGACCTCAATGGGTTGCGTGGCCAAGGCCATTCCGTATATAGGTTTATCTTGATATTTCACAAATTGTGAAATAGGATAGTTGGTGAACATCTTCACGAAGCACGCGTTAGATGAAGCGGCATCTGAATATCCGGATGCGGCGGGCGATATCAAGGCGTGGATCACCACCGTGAAGGGTGCTCGGTGGGCAAACTTTGTGGAGGTGAGAGCCGATTTTCCGAAGGCAGACGATGTCGATGGGGTTGTAGTCTTCAATATCCAGCACAACCGGTATCGGATGCTCACGACCGTCAAATACGATCGCACGGTGGACGGGAGGCATATCAACGGGTCCGTCTATATAAAGGCGTTCCTGATTCATGCCGATTATGACCGCTGGTGCAGAATGAGCCGCCAGCAGAGGGAGAAAATACTATGGCCTCAACCTTAGCAAATCCTGCAGAGATGATTGAGCGCGGCGCTCCTCGCGTCATCCACTCAAAGGAAGAGCTCGCCCGGTATACCGAAACCCTCGAGATGCTGACATCGCTCGAACACCCGTCGCCGGCGGAGATCGACGCGATCGAGCTGCTCACGCTCCTGGTTACTTCTTATGAGGATGAGCACTATCCGATCCCGAAAGCAACTCCGGTTGAGATGGTCTGTTTTTTGATGGATCAGCACGGGCTGAAAAACAAGGACTTGGTTCCGGAGTTTGGAACCGACAGTGCCGTGTCCATGTTCCTCTCGGGACAGCGCCGGTTGACCATTCCGCAGATCCAGGCGTTGAGTGCACGCTTTCGTCTCTCGACGGACGTGTTTATAGGAGTCTAACCAGCAGCACCGCGCAGCCATCGGTAGAAATAAAAGTTCCTTCGGCTTCGCTCAGGACAGGCTCTTCGACTGCGGGCCTGCAGTGCTCCGCGCAGAATGTCAAATATTATTGGCGAATGCAACGCACAACCCTCGCGTGTTATTCCGGGGTGGCGCGGTAGACGACCGCGGTGATGATGGCGCTGAGGAGAATCCAGGCGACCTGGTACCAGTAGAAGAAGGGCACGCCGAAGAGTTCGGGAGTGTCTCGCGCATAGACGCCGGGAAAGATGAGCCCCAGCGCCGGTAGGAACAGGAGCAGATTCCAGGCGGAGAGGCGTTTCGACTTGGCGGGCGAGCTCATGGCAGCAGCCTACTGCAATGCTCTCATAATTAGTTGCTTCCAAAATTAACGATGGTGAAGTCCATCGGGAACTCATCGTGCCGCGGGGTAGGAGAGGCTAGCAAGCCCGCGTTCCAATCGCCGGCGAGGGTGGGCGCGGCGTTGAATTTCTCAACGGAAATCTTGCCGGCGACTGCGAAGGAATCAATAACGTAGGGCAGACCGCTCGAGCCCAGCATCGATGGGCTATCCATCAGGTGAAAGTGCAGGTGCGGGGCAGAGGTGTTGCCGGTGTTGCCGAGGTGTCCTATCACCTGGCCGCGTTTGACGTGGCCGCCGACCGTAACATTGATTGAGCCTTTCTGCATGTGGGCATAGAAGGCAAAAACTCCGTTGCCGAGATCTTCAATGATGTGATTGCCGCTGATGTTGGTGAGGGTGATGGTCTTAGGGTCGGGGTTGTTGGGCGGCTTCTGGTCGTCCAACGTGTTGAGCGTCGAGACTATGGTTCCGTCGGCAACTGCGATTACGTCGGCATCGTAGGCGACGTAGCTGTGGACATCCGAGAGGTCTCCATTCACCAAGTGCCCTTGCGAGTCTAGTTTCATCCAGTCGATGGCAAAACGCTGGGCAAAATGGACGCTTCCATTGACCGGCAGGCCAGTGCTGCGATGGGTTCCTCCGGGTTCGCAACAGCCGTTGAAGGCCACCCATCCGTTGCCGCGGAGGGGCGGCCCGATGGTGAGCACATGATCGATTATCTCGACGGGTGCGGCGGTGTAGGTCTGAGGGGCCGGAGCATCACTGGTGTCTCCCGGAATAGCGGCAAGGACCGTCAATCGGTGCAAGAGGTGTGACGGGGGCGTGTCCCCCGGAACGAAGGCGATATCGACGAAGAGTATTCTTGCACCGTTGACCTCAAGTTCGGCGCTTTGCGAGGGCCCGTTCGCTATGTTGCGCAGATGTGCCAGCAGCGCTGGGCCTTCATACACAGCCAATATTCTGGCGGGATTGGTGGCATCGATCACTTCCACCTTCTGCAACGGGACTGGCTTGCGAAGGGCGTTAGCAAGCAACAGCTCGTAGACGACGTGCCGTTTGCCATCTGTGGCGGGAAAGATCTGGGTCTGTAAATGAGGAGCGGTGACGACGATTGAGGTGTAATCGTCTGCATGTGCAGCTCCGCTCACGCAAAACGCGAGACCTAGAACGACGGAGAGAGTGCGGAGTGACGAAGTCGCGCGAAGCATCCGGAGACCTCACATTCGGTGACGCCAGTGTAACAGCAATGCCGGGCGGCTTTCTGCCAGGCATTATGGGAGTTTATAGTAAACGTTTTACCGACCATCCTGTTCCGAGAAGGGAAGATTCAAGATTTGAAACATTATGGAGCGGCAATCGCGGTGGCATCGGTGCTCCTGAGCGGTCTTCCCGTTGGGAGCCTTGCGCAGGAGTCGGCCAAGATGCAGGTCAGTGCTCCGGCAAATTCCTCGTCCAACATCGCTCCGGTGAATGCGCCTTTCACGAGCGTGCTTTACGGCGCGGCTTACTACCACGAGTACATGCCGTATGAGCGGCTCGACAAAGACGTTGGCCTGATGAAGGACGCGGGGATCACGGTTGTGCGCATGGGCGAGTCGACCTGGAGCTTGTGGGAGCCGGAGGACGGGACGTTCGAATACGCCTGGATGGACCGGGTGGTCGATGCGATGGGCAAGGCGGGGATCAAGGTCATAATGGGCACGCCGACCTACTCGATTCCGACGTGGATGTACCACGCTCACCCTGAGGTGTTGGCGCGGCCGATTGGCGGAGCGCAGACGTTCTACGGCATGCGACAGAACATGGACACCGACAGCCCGGCATACCGGTTTTATGCGGGACGGCTGATTCGCAATCTAGTCGAGCACTACAAAAATAATCCCGCGGTGATCGGCTGGCAGATAGACAACGAGACGGGTTCGTATGGCGCGACCAACCATGATGTGTTTGTCGGGTTTACGAACCACCTGAAGCAGAAGTTCGGAACCACAGATGCGTTGAACAAAGCATGGGGGTTGAACTACTGGGGCGAGGATGTGAACGGCTGGGAGAATCTGCCGACTCGCGACAGTACAATCAGCACCGGCTACAAGTTGGAGTGGTCGCGCTGGTCGCAGATGCGGGTGACGGATTTTCTTTCGTGGCAGGCGGCGATCGTGCGCGAGTACCGGCGGCCCGATCAGTTTGTGACGACGGATTTCGGCGGCATCGCCAAGCGGGATGTGGATGAGTTTCAGGTGGCCAAGGTGCTCGATGTGGTGGCAGACAATCCCTACCACGGCACGCAAGACCACATGGATGGGCAGGCGCAGGCTTTTCAGGGCGACCTGGCCCGTTCGCTGAAACATGCGAACTATCTGGTGACGGAGACCAATGCGCAGACGATTGGGTGGGATTCGTCGATCCAATATCCTCCGTATGATGGGCAGCTGCGGTTGGATGTTTATACGCATCTATCGAGCGGCGCGAATATGGTGGAGTACTGGCACTGGGCTTCGATTCCTTCGGGGCAGGAGGTCTATTGGAAGGGCGTGCTCAGCCACGATCTGGAGCCGAACCGCGCTTATGCCGAGGTTTCAAGAACGGCGCATGAGTTGAACAAGATCGGCACGCATCTGGTGAATCTGCAGATTTCGAACCAGGTCGCGATTCTGTATAGCGTTGACTCGGCGAATGGGCTGGACTTTATGCCGATGACCCGGCAGAGAGACGAGCCGTGGCCGGCGACCAAAACCGGGCCGGAATATACGAGCCTGCTGAACCAGTTTCATCGTTCGCTCTACCAGTTGAATGTAGGCACGGACTTTGTCTTTGCCGACGATCCGGACTTTTCGCGCTATAAGGTGCTGATCGTTCCGGCGCTTTATGTGGCGGACGATGTGCTACTGCAGAAGATTTCCGATTATGTGAAGGGCGGCGGTCATGTGCTGATGACCTTCAAGAGTGGGTTTACGAATGAAAACAACGCGGTGCGGTGGGTGCGCGCGCCGGGGCCGCTGCGCGAGGCGGCGGGGTTTAGTTATCAGGAGTTTTCGAACCTGGAAAAGCCGCTCGCGCTCAAAGACGATCCCTTTCATGCCGGCGCTGAGAACAAGGTGAGCTACTGGGCCGAGTTCCTGATGCTCGAACATGCCAAGCCTTTGGCCTACTATGATCATCCGTTCTTTGGGAGGTGGCCGGCGATTACCGAGAACCAGTTCGGGACGGGGTCGCTCACGTATGAAGGCACTTATCTGACCGACACGCTGCAGAAAGACATTCTGCTTGGCGTGCTCAAAGAGGCGGGACTGACGGGGGCCGATCAGTCGCTGCCCGGGCCGGTGCGGGTGAAGCATGGGGTCAATGGCATGGGGAAAAAGGTGCACTACTACCTGAATTACTCGAGCGACGAGCAGGCGGTTGCGTATTCGTATGGGGCGGGGACCGATCTGACGACGGGCGCGGCGGTTGCCAACGGGCAGAATTTTCAGCTGAAGCCCTGGGACGTGGCGATCGTGGAAGAAAAGTGAATTAGGGTGTTTCGGCGTCTTGAGGCTGTGGAAAGCCGTACACTAGCTGAGGATTCACGTTTGCCATGCAGACAGCCGTAACCAGTCAAACCGCTCCCCCGGCCGGGTTCGCGCAACCGATCGACGTCTCCGCCTCCGCCGCTACTTCTACCGGGGTGAGTGCCTGGTTGCATAGATATGCGTGGTTCGTGGTGGGCTGGAACATCGCGGTCATTTTGTGGGGTGCGGTGGTGCGGGCGACGGGTTCCGGCGCGGGCTGCGGGAACCACTGGCCGTTGTGCAATGGCGAGGTAATCCCGACATCTCCGCGAATCGCAACGCTGATTGAATTCACGCATCGGATGATGACCAGCGGGGCGCTCATTACCATTGTCGCGCTCCTGATCTGGACCTTTCGAGCCACTCGCGGCCGCCACCTCGCCCGGTTCGTCGCCGTCGCCTCAACCGTGCTTCTGCTCAATGAAGCGTTTCTAGGCGCGCTGCTGGTGAAGCTGGGCTATGTGGTCCATGACCAGTCTCCGGGGCGATTTATTGTTCTGCCGATTCATCTGGCCAATACGCTGCTGCTGCTGGCGGCGCTGGCTTTGACAGCACACTTTCTGGCGCGCGAGTCTGGATTCATGAATGGCAGCGTGGAGTACCGCTTCGTCGGGCTCTCGGTGATCGGGCTGGCTTCGACGATCGCGGTCGGGGTGACCGGCTCGCTGGCTGCGTTGGGCGACACCTTGTTTCCTGCGGCGACGCTGGCCCAGGCATTTGCGCAGGACATGTCGCAGTCGAGTCCGTGGGTGCTTCGGCTGCGGTGGATGCATCCGGCGGCGAGCCTGCTGGCGGGGCTGTTTGTTGTCGGAATCATCTGGGTGAGCGGAGCTCGGCAGGATCCTACGAACCGGAAGTTGGCCAATTGGGTGATCGGTCTTCTACTCTCGCAGCTGGCGCTGGGCCTGGTGGACGTGCTCCTGCGCGCGCCGAACTGGATGCAGATACTGCATCTGCTCGGAGCGGACGTGTATTGGGTGGTGCTGGTGGTGCTGACAGCGCGGATCACTATCGTGCCCTTGGGATGCCCGGGAGGATTTTGCAGGCTGGGCTTTCGCGCTTGAGGATCGGGTGGTGGTCTTGTCTGGCCGTCGTGGGTTACTGGAGCATTTCCCGAGAGGCAAAGTCAGTCGGCGATTCGACGCGCATGCGCTGTTCGCGGTCTACACGGTTCTTGCGGTAGAAGTGGACGCGGCATAGTGGACATTCCCACGGATAAAAGCCGAGCCAGGGCATAATCCGGCGCTCGAGCCAAGTGGTTCTGGGCAGCCTCCGCGGCTGACTGAAACCACACTTCGGACACGCCCGGTGTATCAAGTTCAATTCCGCATCCTCCGCGCTTCTCGGTCGATCATCGATTCATCGATCCAGAGTCTGACTCGCCGCTGACAAGAGATATATCCGGTATCGGGAGCGTAACGGTCGACGATATGAAACTTCAATCTAATCACAATGACAATACACTTGGCACGTCATTCACCGCCAGAGCAAAACTGAAGTTAGATTTTGGTAAAGTCACGTTGCGCGGGCGGCGATTTTCTCCAACTGGGCGAGGTGGTTTAGATCGTGGCCAGCCATGGTCTCCACCAGCGTTCGGAAGGTGAGTTCGCCGCGTTCAGGGTGGGTGACGTGGCGCTCCCACTCGCCGGGCGAGAGTTGGTCCAACAGAATCGTATTCCAGTGACGCAGCGCCACGAAAGCCTGCAGGGCCTGTTCTCCGGACATGGAAGCGTAGTGCGTTGCCCAATGGTCCTGATCGAAGGGTTGGACGACGTGATTCTCCTCGGCGAGCGTCTGCCTCCAGCGGAAGGAGAAGGCGATCTCGGTATCGGCGAGGTGGCAGAGTATCTCCGCGACCGTCCATTTGCCGGGGGCCAAGCTCCGGCCCATTCCCGCCGGTCCCAGTTCGGAAACGACTGCGGTCAATTTCTCTGGGAACTGCTTCACCAGCGCGCCTGCGTCCTGGTCATTCAGGAACGCCGCATATGGGTTGTTGCTCATGCTTTCCTCTCCTCCGGTGAAGACTGTCCAGCTCGTTATACCGGGCCATAGTGAAAGTGAAGTTCCTGCACCGAAGCGACGGGAATGCCATCTTTGGTCGCCGGACTGAACTTCCAGGTGCGCACGGTGTCCGCCACCGCTCCCTCGACGCCATAGCCGAGCGTCGCCAGAATCTGCAGGTCGGCGACCTGGCCGGTTGGGTCGATGGTGACGTCCAGCACCACCTCGCCCTGAGTTCCGTGTGGCAGACGGGAAAGGTCGGGTTTCGGGCTTGGAGAATAGGTGGTGAGCGCGATTTGGATGTCTTCGGATCCGAGGGCGTCGTTGGATGAAGAGCTCGCCTTGGCAGGCGAGGAAGTAGAGATATCGGAGGCAGGCGCCTGCACAGGCGGCGTCAACCTGGGCGGCAAAGCCAACTTTGATTCCTTGGCGACGGCGGGAGCATGCTTTCGAACGGACAGTGGTGCAGCAGGCAGTGCACCGCCCGGCAGGTAAGACAAGTCGATGTGCGCGCCTTGCGGAGTTCCAGGGAGGAAAGCCCGGACGCGCACCGCGTGGCTGGAGCGAAGCACGACAATAAGAAGGGCGGCGTGGAGGACGACCGACCATCCGATCCATCTAACTGTCTCGGATTTTTCCGCTGGACGCTCAAACATGACTGATTAATTATTACCCGCTTTCGGTAAAGTAGGCGTAGCCTGTTGGACGGAGCGTTTTTGAGGAAAGAAAGCCCCGCTGAGGGTCTTTCTCTCGAAAGTAAAACCGTTTACCGCGCAGGAGGGAAAGGACGCGGTGATATGCCGGACAACCCGGCCGGAGAAAATTACATCTTTAGTAATTGCATCCAAGTGGGGTCAGGTTCAGGCCTGGCAATACTCTTCATCTTGTGATTGGAATCTTTGAGGATGGCTGTAGACATTTTGCTGCTGGATGACGACGCCGTTCAGGGAGCGACGCGGAAATCCATTCTGGATCGGGCCGGACATCTGGCAGTGGTGCTCTCCCATGGCATGGAAGCATTGAACTTTCTGCAGTCTTCGGAGGGTTATTCTGTGCGGATGGTGGTGACCGACCACCTGATGCCGGGGATGAACGGCCCTGAATTTGTCAGGGCGCTGCGCAAAGCCGGGTATGTCTTTCCGATATTGGTTCTGAGCGGATATCCGGATGCCGAGGACGAATACAAGTCGCTCGACGTAGCCTTCCGGGTTAAGCCATTCCCCCCGGAGCAGCTGATTGCCATCGTTCAATACCTCTTAAGTTCCCTCGAGCGCAGGACGGCCTGAGCTTCTGCCTATTCGGCCTTACACTTTCGGGTCATTTTGAGAATCCCACAAGCGTTTCGGCGCGTCTACTCCGACTATTGGCATATGCCTCCCACAGTGAACACAGAGGGCAAGAAGGGCCCTGTGTTCTCCTTGTCTGCCGGCGAGATCGGTTTTTCGAACTGAACCCAGTTGTTCAGTGCAGGATCGATTGCCGTGGCCGCGCCGCTCTGCGAAGATAGTGGGGGATTCTTATGCCGGAATTAGGAAGCTTCGCCCTTCTGCTTGCCCTCGTCCTGAGCGGCTATACGCTTGTGGCCGGAGCCATCGCCCTCCGTCAACTCTCGACTAATACCGCAGGCCGCGTCTCCCCCGAGCGGCTCGCCGAGACCGCGCGTCGTTCCGGCATTGCGAGCTTTTTTGCGGTTTCGGTCGCGGCCTTTGCCCTCCTCTGGGCGGCGTTTAACAATGACTTCTCTGTCGCCTACATCCTGCATCACAGCAACCGCGCGTTGCCGGGTCCATATAAATTTGCTGCGCTGTGGTCGGGGCAGGAGGGTTCACTGCTGCTTTGGGCATGGCTGCTGGCAACTTATGGGTTGGTGCTTCGGCTGCGGCATAAGGTCGATGTCCGGCTGACGGCTTTCGCCTCGACGATTCTGGCGGGAATTCAGCTTTTCTTTTTGCTGCTGCTGAACTTTGCCGCGACGCCGTTTTCGCTGGTTTCGGGGACGATTCCGGCCGACGGATTTGGGCTGAATCCGCTGCTGCAATACCCGGAGATGGTGATTCATCCGCCAATGTTGTACCTGGGTTACGTGGGATTCAGCGTCCCGTTTGCTTTTGCGCTGGGCGCGCTGATGATGCGCTATCCGGGTGAGAAGTGGATCCACATCACCCGCCGTTGGACGATGGTGACGTGGCTCTTCCTGACCTGCGGCATCGTGCTGGGCATGCACTGGGCCTATGCGGTGCTGGGATGGGGCGGCTACTGGGGCTGGGACCCGGTGGAGAACGCTTCGCTGATGCCGTGGCTGACGGGAACCGCTTTCCTGCATTCGGTGATGATGCAGGAGAAGCGCGGGATGATGAAGTCGTGGAATGTGTGGCTGATCTTCTCGACGTTTCTGCTGACGGTGCTGGGCACACTGCTTACGCGGTCGGGGTTGGTGAGCTCGGTGCACGCCTTTGCAGAGTCGAACATCGGGACTTGGTTCTGGGTGTTCATGGTGATTGTCCTGGCGGTTTGCATCTTCACTTTTGTGCTGCAGCGCGATCATCTCAGGACGGAGCACAAGCTGGAAGCGCTTGTCTCGCGTGAGTCTAGTTTTCTCTTCAATAATCTTGTTCTGTTGGCCGCCTGCTTCACGATTCTTTGGGGTACGCTCTTCCCGGTACTCTCGGAATATGTGCAGGGCAACAAAGTCACGATGGGAGCGCCGTGGTACAACCGCGTTGCTGTGCCGATCGGGCTTTTCCTGCTCTTTCTGACCGGCGTCGGCCCGGTGCTGGCGTGGCGGAGCACCTCGTTCAAGAGCATTCGCAAGAACTTTGTGCTTCCGGTCATCGCTGGAGTCGTGACTGCGATTGCCCTGATGATTGTCGGAGTTCGCCCCTGGCAGGATGAGGGCGCGTTTTATTCGCTGGTCTGCTATTCGCTCGGCGCGCTGGTGATCACCGCGATTTCGTCGGAGTTCCTGCGCGGGGCTGCGGTCATCCAGCGGCATACGAGGCAGAGTCTCTTTGTGTCGATGGTGCAACTCACGCGCCGGAACTCGCGGCGGTACGGTGGGTATATCGTCCATCTGGGTATCGTCGTGATGTTTATTGGGTTCGCCGGCCAGGCCTTTAACCAGAATGTCGAGAAGGAACTGGGCGTCGGCGATTCGATCAACATCGGGCCGTATAAGCTCGTCTCTCAGAGCTTCACCCAGGATTCGAATCCCAACTACGACACCGAGTATTCGCTGCTCGACGTTTATCGCAACGGCAAGAAAGTGACGCAGATGGCGCCGGAGAAGCGCTTCTACCAGGCGAGCCAGACTCCGCAGACGATGGTGGCGAACCACTCCACCCTGGCCTGGGACCTTTATGTTGTCTATGAGGGGAAGAATCCGGATAGCGGTCTGCCGATCATCAAGGTCTTCCTGAATCCGCTGGTTGCGTGGATTTGGATCGGCGTCTTTATCGTGATCGCCGGCACGCTGACCGCGCTGACGCCGAATTTGCAAACCGCTCTGTCGGCGGCACGTGTGAAAGAGACGATTCCCCAGAACGCCGCTATAGCCGGGAGCGGCGACTGATGCCTTATTTGTTGAAGAATATGCGACTGTTCCACATCCGTCGCTGGAGGCGGGTTTGGATAGTGGCTGGGCAATCGGCCCTTCTGGCCATCGCCGTCGTCTTCACGACCGCTGCCGCAGATAACAACGCGCGCTTCGATAAGTTGGGCCACCAGATCATGTGCAGTTGCGGCTGTAACGAACTGCTGCTGGAGTGCAACCATGTCGGCTGCCCAAACTCCGACGGGATGCGCCAGGAGCTGATGGCCGGGGTTGACCGGGGCGACAGTGACAAGGTGATCTTCGCCGCCTTTGTGCAGAAATATGGCCCGACATCGCTGGCCGCTCCACCGGTTGAAGGCTTCAACATCGTGGGCTGGGTTATGCCTTTCGCGGTGCTGATTCTCGGAATCGGCGCCACCGCATTGCTGATCCGCAAATGGAGGCTACGCAGCGTGCCGATGCCGCCGCCCTCGGCTGTCGCCCATTTCAGCGATATTCGTGACCGGATTCGGCGGGAGACGGACATATGATCTACATCGCTTGCGGAGTGCTGCTCCTCGTTGTCTTCGCCTATGTCTTCTGGCCGGAACGCAACAGTGCGCGGCAGCCGCAGAAGACCCGGCTGGAATTTCTCGCAGAGCGGAAACAGGTGGTTTACGACAACCTGCGTGATTTGAATTTTGAGTATCGCGCGGGGAAATATCCAGAGGAAGACTATGCTGCGCAGCGGGCCGCGCTTGAAAACGAAGCCGCCGAAGTGATCGCCGAGATCGATCTCCTGGAGGCCCAGCCACACTGAATTCGCTCAGATATACTTAGACAGCGATCTTGGGGTGATGCGATGCAAGTGACAAAGGTAGGAGAGAGTCTAGCCGTGATCCTGACTGAGTCGGTTGTTGAGTCTCACGACCTGAAGGAAGGCGATGAGGTTGACATTGAGATCAGGAGCGCCAGCGCTATGTCGGCACAACAGGCGGATGCCAGGACACGAGAAGAGGCCTTGGAGCGCTTTCGCGAAATAAGACGTTCATTACCCTCCGGCTATAAGTTCGATCGCGAAGAGGCCAATGCCCGCTGATGTCTTCCTCGACACCAACATTCTGATATATGCAGTGATTCCCAACGATCTGAAGAGCCCTGTCGCAGAGCGGTTTCTGTTGGCAGGAGGAGTAATCAGCGTCCAGGTCTTGAACGAAATGGCGAATGTGGCAAGCCGGAAATACCATTTGATTTGGGACCGGATTGCGCAGATATCTTCGGACGTCTGCTTCTTTTGCGGCAATCCCCTCCCGATTACAAGGAGCATCCATCAATCGGCCCTAATGCTCGCCCAACGCCGCAATTTTAATTTCTACGACTGCCTCATTCTCGCGTCGGCGCTTGAAGCGGCATGCCGGACGCTCTATACGGAAGACCTGCAACATACTCAACAAATCGAAGGCCTGCAGGTGATCAACCCTTTTCTGGCGTCTCCGACGAACTAGAATCGGAAGAGCTATCATGAAACGGATTTTCGGCAATTTATTCCCCCTCATCCTTGTCGCGGCCTTCTCTCCGCTCTCCGCTCTTGCCGCCTCCCTCACCGGCACAGTCACCAACAAGACAGTCAACAAGCCCGCTGCAGGGGACCGAGTGGTGCTCATTCAGTTGCAGGGCGGGATGCGTGAGTCGAACACGACGACGACGGATGCTCAGGGCAAATTCAAGCTCGAGCTGCCTGACGCCGGGCCGCACCTGATTCGCGTCGACCACGAAAAGGCTGGATATTTCCATATTGCGCCGCCGGGCACTCAGTCGGTTGACATCGACGTCTATGACGTTGCCGAAAGCGTTCAGGGCGTGACGACCGAGGCCAATGTGATGCGGCTGGAGACCGACCAGCAGGGCCTGCATGTCATTCAGAATTATTTTGTGAAGAATGACTCCAACCCGCCGCGCACTCAGCTCAGTACTCATTCCTATGAGATTTATCTTCCCGATGGTGCGCAGGTTGAGGCCTCGGCGGCGATGGCGCCGGGAGGTATGCCGGTTTCTTCATCTCCGGTGCCGCTTGGCGATAAGGGCCACTACGCTTTTGTCTTTCCGATTCGGCCCGGGGAGACGCGCTTTCAGGTTAGCTATCGGCTGCCTTATAGCGGAAGCTTCAAGTTCTCGGAGCGGCTGGCGATTCCGGCGGAAAACGTGGCGATCATCATGCCAAAAAGCATGAAGTTCACGCCGTCTACATCCACGCCCTTTCAACCGATTAACGACGATCCCAACGCGCAGACTTTTTTGGCCAAGAATGTTCCGGCCGCGGCGCCGGTGGAGTTCACCATTTCGGGTACGGGCGCGATGCCGCGCGAGGCCCAGGGTGGAGAAACCGGCTCGGCGCAGAGTGGGTCGACTTCGGCGAATGCACCGTCTGAGCAGCCAGCGTCGCCGGAGGCAGGCAGCGCCGCTGCGGCGAGCGATACGCGGCCGGGCGGAGGGCTGGGCAATCCGATCGATACTCCCGATCCATTGACGAAATACCGGTGGTGGATACTGGGCAGCCTTTCGCTGCTCTTGGCCGCCGGGGCCGCATTCTTTCTCCGAAACCAGGCGCCGGCCGTCGCGGCCGCGCCAGCAGGTGCTCCGGTTCCCTCTGCCGGTCTATTCGTCTCTGCGCCGTCGGGATCTGTCGCGAGCTCGGGCAGCAGTCAGACGTCATCGATCCGCGCCGAGGCGACCAATAAGCAGAGCGCGCTCCTCGCCGCCCTGAAAGAGGAGCTTTTCGCTCTCGAAACCGAGCGCATCGAGGGAAGACTGGCAGAAGACGATTATGCTCGTCTCAAAGCAGCTTTTGAGACGGTTCTGCGCCGCGCTTTGGCTCGGCAGAGCGCATGAACTCTTTCGAAGCTGGAGGCGCTGACCTTCACATCGACACTTTGACGACGCCTGACGAGTGGGATCAGGATGTAGACCCAATGGCAATGCGTTAAGCCATCGGCAACTGGACGATTGAAGCCAGTATTGAATTTATTCTGATTCGATAACCTGGTGCCTTCCAAAAGAAAAGGGCAGCCCTCGTTAGGACTGCCCTTTGTTGCAGAAGGCATCTGCTTAGAAGGTGAACTTTGCCTTCAGCTGAAGGATACGCGGTGAAGCGTCGCCGCCCAGGAACGAACCAAACACGCTGGTTGGAACGCTGGCCGTGCTTTGAATGTACCCGAATGTCGGGTCGCTGAAATTGGGGTCCGGGTTTTGAAAATTAGGATGGTTCAGGATGTTGTAACCTTGCATCCCGACCTGGAAGTTGCTCGAGTCCGATATCGGGAGTTTGAAAGTCTTCATAATTGCGAAGTCGGTGTTGAAGTAGTGGGGACCGTAGAACGAATTGCGGCTCTGGCCTCCGAACGCGGTCGGGTCAGCGAAATACGGGCTGGGGGCGCCGGTTGTCGGGTTAGCTCCAAAGCAACCGTTAGCGATGGATGACTTGCCGCAGTGGTGGCTTACGGACGGATCGGTGATGTCTGCCAGCAAAGTTCCGCCGTAATTCGGCTCGAGGCCTCCGGACACGCCGCCGTCGGTTACGCTGAACGGAAACCCGCTGTGCCAGAATATCGTGCCGGTGAACTGCCAGCCGTCCGTCAACAGCTTCGGGCCGCCGAAATACGGCAGAGTGATGATGTAGTTGCCGTTGAAATTGTTGCGGTTATCGTAGTCGGCGGCGCCATAGTTCTGCTGCGCCAGATTGAAGGGATTGATCGGGGTATAGCTATTGTTAGAGCTGAATGGCAGGATGCCGCCATTGGAGATCTCGTCGAGCGCCTTGCTGTACGAGTAGTTGAACAGCAGGGTAACGTACTTCGATTGTTCCTTTACCGTCGCGATGAGACCGTTATAGTTGGAGCCGGCCGAGTTTTGGATTTCGGTTATCTCTCCGAAAGCGGGCAGCGCCGGCGCCGCCGGGAGGCCACCGAAGGGCACCGACTGATAGGCATTCACGCCGTTATTCTGGGCCGGCTCATGGTAGCCGTGGTTGCCCACATAGCCGATCGAGAAGCTAGTGGCTTTCCCGACCTGCTGCTGCCACTGCAAGCTCCACTCCTCGTAGCTCGGATAGTAGACCTTCTGGTTCGCGTTGAAGAGACTGGGCGGAGCAAAATTCGGATTCGCCGCAGAAATGGTGTTGAATGACCCGCCTGTTGGATAGCCAGCCTGGAACGATTGATTCACCGACGAAAGTGCGTTGGCGTAGCTCTCCGTCTGCGACGGATCGGCCAGGTAGCCGATGACCGCATACTGCGGGTTAAATGGAGCGTTGCTCAGGAGCGAGTCGGCGATCGTCGCCGGGAAGATGTCCGTGAACAAACCGAAGCCGCCGCGAATGACGGTATTCGAATTGTTTGGCGGGGAAAAGGTAAAACCAACCCGCGGGTTGACCGTAATCGCCTGATAACTATTGAATGTCTGGTGGAGACCCGAGAGAAGAACGCTGTTATACGGCGTGTCAAGATCGGCGGTCACATTGTTATAGCTGTTATTGAAGCGCGCAAAGCAGTTGATTTGGCAAACCGGATTGGAATTATGCTCTATCCGAAGTCCACCGGTGAGCTGGAAGTTCGGTAACACCTTCCACTGGTCCTGCGCATAGAACCCCAGGTTGTAGAGCGCGATGGGCGCACTCGCCCTAGCGGGAAAGTTCTGAATGCCTTCCAGCAGTAGACCGTTGCCGAAGAAATCTCCTCCACCAAAGGGACCGCTGACCGAAGGGCCGTACTGAGCGCCAAGCGGGGTGGTGAACAAGCCAACATCTTTATCCGTCACATCGTCGCGCTTGTAGATGAATCCGAAGGCCAGGGAGTGCTTTCCCTTGTTCCAGCTGACGTCATCGTTGAACTGATATTGGGTCACATCGCGCCCTTCGGGCCATGCATAGCCCTGGCCGCCCAGAGTGGTGAATGAGCCGTCAAAAAAGTCCATAGTGTAGGGGAACGTGGCCGTCGCTAGCGCCTGGTTTACGCTGAGGAAATAAGCGCTGTACCAGGCGGTTGAGAAGAGGAACTGGTTCACCAGGTTCGGCGAGAAGGTATGTGTCTCTTCTAATTGGCCTTCATAGTCGGGCTGGTCGCTTTGAGCGTTGAAGATTGGGTTGATCGGATCGACATGTGTCGGCTGTACGCCATGGTCCCACTTGAAGTGGGCGAACATATTGTCGTTGGTGCTTAGCTTGTAATCGAGGCGGGCCGTCGCCAGGTTTTCGGCCAGGTTATTCTTGGGGGTTCCATAAAAGAAGTTAGAGTACGAGGTCAGTGATTGCGCATTGGCTGCGCCGGGGGCATTGTTGTAAAGGTTGAAGGCGTTCTGGTAGAAGGGGATTTCGCTCGAAAACGGAGCCCCCAGCGAGGTAAGATTGGCCAGCACAGCCGCCTCATAAGAGGCGTTGGGAATCGCAACAAAATCCACCGGCGAGGTCACGAACCGCAGGCCCTCATAGTTTACGAAGAAAAAGGCCTTGTCCTTGATGATCGGGCCACCCACGCTGGCGCCCCACTGATTGGCGTTGGAGTAAGACTCCTTGGTACCGGTGTTGTCGTTGAACCAGTTGTTGGCATTCATGTCACTATTCGTCCAGAAATAGTTGATATTGCCGTGGAACCGGTTGCTGCCCGAACGAGTAAGGATGTTCTCCTGGACGCCTCCCAGACCGCCGTACTGAGCACCGTAGGCATTGGCAACGATGTTCACCTGGTCGATGTCGTTGCTGCCCAGCAGCAGGTTGCTCGGGCCGGAGTTGTTCAGGTTAAGGAATGGGTCGTTGTCCTGCGCGCCGTTCACCGTAAAGTTGTTGGAGGTCGCTGGCAGGCCGAAAGCCGACGAGTTTCCGTATCCGCCCTGCGTGTTCATCACCACGCCCTGGGTGAGGTTGATGTAATACGTAATATCGCCACCGGGGTTCGGCAGGTTCTGCACCTGTTCCATGGTGATCGTGGTCGAAATATCTGAGTTTTCAGGCTGGAGCAGCGATACCGACTGTCCTGTCACCTCGACTGTCTCGGTGCCCTTGGCAACGGCGAGACTGAGATTGACGGTTGAGGTCTGGCCGACCGCAACAAGGGTCTTGGTTTCGGTTGTCTGGAAGCTCGGAGCGCTGACGCTGACTGTGTAGTTGCCAGGCTTCAATAGGTTCGCGTGGAACTCGCCACTGCCGGCAGTGGTAACTACCTGAGCTGCGCCCGTCTCGATATTTGTGATCGTTACTGTAGCGCCTGGAACTGCAGCGCCGGATTGATCGCTTACCGTTCCGGCAATGTCGCCCGAGATGGTCGTCTGAGCGTGGATCAGCCGGGGTGTTACGGCACCAGAAACGAGGAGAGCTACAATTACAATTCCTTGCGCGACTCGAATCCAAGCAGGGGTAGGGGCAAAATCGATCTTTTTCATGCTGAAAGCCAATGCAATTTGGCTGCCGAATGGGTTTGCTCTGACCCAGCCCTCGTAAATGGCTGAGGAATAAAGTTTAGTTCGCTGGCCGGATACTTCGATCTCCCGCAAAGGGCTATCGGAAACAGATTGTGGATATGTAAAAACACAGTTAACTCGGCATCGATATGGTTTTCAGAAGGCGAGATATTTCCATATCGCGCCGCCTGGTAGACAGCCAGTGGATAGAGTTCGACTTGTGCCGGTGTCTGAAAGCGACATAGGAGTAAAGAAAGGGCGCTCGGAAGACCGCCCTTTCTTTACCAAACGCGGCTAGAACTGAAGCGACAACGAGAACTGACCAAAGCGGCGTTCGTCACCCACGCCGCCCGTGATCCCGCCCTTGGATGCACTCACTGGCACTGGCACGCCGTCGCCGACATTGGCCACGTCGTCTGTACCTTCCTGGATGTAGAGGTTGTGATGGTTGAGCAGATCGAAGCCCTCGGCGCGGAAGACGAGGCTGATTTGCTCGTGGATGGGGATGCTCTTGTTCACCGCGGCATCGAGGTTCCAGGCTCCAGGGCCACGGAAGGGATTGCGTCCGATCATCGCAGCGGGATAAGGACCGAAGTCGGAATCCTGGACGGCCCCGCCAGTGGCGTCGCTCCACGCCTGGTTATAGAAGGACGTTGCCGCCGGCAGGGCGCCGATCTGGTAGAAGTTGGACCCTCCGCCGTTGACGCCTGACGGAATGGACTTGAATTTGTGTTGCGGAACGTATCCCGCTGCCGGAGTGTAGCGGGGTGGGTAGTAGCCTGACAGGTCATTCGTGGTGTCGAAGTAATTGAACGGGGTGCCCGTTCTTACGGTGTAAATGCCTGTAATCTGCCAACCGAGAAGCGCCCTCTTCAGCATGCTGTGTCCGCCGGAGTACCAGGGTGTCTGATACATCGGCGCCAGGACGAGGCGGTTCCGGATGTCGAGATCGCTATTTCCGCGATCGAGTCCGGGATCGAAAGGGTTGGTGTAACCGAGCCCGAATTCGTTGTTGCTCTCGGAGAAAGTGGTGCTCAGGTTATCGATGGAATGGGAGAGGGTGTAGTTGGCTACAAGGCTCAGGCCGCTGTGATGCAGGTTATTGCTCTGAAACTGGATATTCATGGCCTGGTAATAGGAGTCGCCATTCCCTCCACGATTGTTGATGTTGGAATACTGGTTATTCAGCCGGGTTAGGCCAATGTTTCCATCAGCGTCCACGAGCGGATCGCCGAGGAAGAAATTGCCTTGACCCGCACCATTGATGTTCTTGATGTCATACAAGTGGAGGCCCCGGGCGCCGGCATATTGCACCGACAAGATGGTGTTCGGCGCGAACTGGTGATCGACTGCCATGCTGTAAAACTGCGTCTGGGCCGTCCTGATGCCCTGGCTCACATTGCGCAGGCTGGTCGGTGGCAATGCCACGCTTCCCGATGATCCGCCCAGTGGCCCGGCATTCGAGTTCGTCACTGGAGTGTCATTGACGACGATGACCGCGTAGTTCGGAGGGTTCTGGATAAGGTTGAATGTTACGTTGCCGAAGTTGCGCTCATAGCTGATGCCCCATCCACCGCGGATAGAGGTCTTGCCGTCGCCGAAAAGATCGTACGCGAAGCCGAGGCGCGGGGAGACGGTTCCGTATTGTGGCGACCATAGAGAGTGGATCGGGCTGTTGGGAACTGTAAAAACCTGACCGGCGCGAATCGAGCTTGGAGTGATGCCCCCGGAGAAGTAATAGTTGGAGTCGAGGTCGGAATGGTTGTTGTGCTGCACGCCGTAATACTCATAGCGAAGGCCATAGTTGACGGTTAGGCGTGGAGTCGCCTTCCATGCATCTTGCGCATAGACCGCCCAATCGTGGAAACGCTCGCTGCGCGCGAAGGAGGGCGAGCTCGCCGGGAGGTCGATCGAACAGCCGGCAGTTTGGGTTAGCGCACCAGTATATGGATTCCGGACGCATGGCAACGCGCCGGCGGGGTCTACCGCTGCCTCAAACTCGTACATGTTGCCGGGTACGCCGTTGTATCCGGTTATAAACGCTTGTAGGCCGTCCGATCGTGCTCGACCCAACTGCTCGCCGGCCTGGGCATAGGCGCCGTATGCGTTGTTGTCCTGAATGTAGATGATCTGCGCGCCGAACTGCATGGCGTGCCGTCCCTTGATATATTGCAGATCCTGGTTCACCTGGACAGTGTTTTGGGGACCGCCAAAGGGAAGTCCGCCATTGGCAGGATTCGTGTCGTAAGAGCCAGGCAACTGGATAAACGAGGAGGTGCCCGGAATCTGAGCATTAGTCGCGACGAAGAGGATAGGAACGTTTTGCAGGGCGGTATCGTAACTGAGCGAGGTATTGAAACGGCTGAAACTCAGCTTCGTATTCTCGACGAGAGTCGGATTGAAAACGTGAGAGGCGCTCAACAGATAGGCCTGGTTCTGGACGGATTGACCGACGTCATATTGCGAGTACGGAGAAGCGAATGCGCTGCCGACTTCGTCAATCTCGTCGTAATCCACGTACCGGAAGAAGACTTGAGTCTTGTCGTTCAGGTTGTAGTCGAACCGGCCAAGAATATTGAAGGTGTTTTGCGGAAGGCCGCCGCCGGCGTCCCCAGGTGCAATAAATCCGACCGTGCCGAAAGCCGGGGTAGACGCGGGAATCCCGGTGATTCCAACCTGCGCGGCGGTGTAGGTGTTGACGAAGTTGAAGGTCTTGCCTCCCGAGTATGCGTTGAAGTAGCTCTGAATGTTCGGTGGGGTGAGAGCAAGAAATTCTGGCGTGGGGACCCCAGCTGTTATGCTGGCGCCGCTACGCACCCGGGTCCATTCCGTGCTGCCGAAGAAAAAGAGCTTGTTCTTGAGGATTGGCCCACCGACCGCGAAGCCAAACTGGTTTCTGGTGTACTGCCCCTTGGGGAAAGGAACAGGGCTAGTGCCGCCGCCCGCGATGTACGCGGAGTTCTGCTGATCGTTGGTTTCGGTGTTGGCGGTATAGGCGGCGATACGGTTGAACTCCCACAGATTTCCGTGAAGGCTGTTTGAGCCCGCGCGAGTGGTTACATTGACAACGCCGCCAGAGGCCCGTCCGTACTGGGCCTCGAAGTTGCTCGTAACCACGCGGAATTCCTGCACCCCGTCTATAGGTATTTTCGTTCCGACGCCGTCGCCAAAGACCTCGATGTTTTCAACGCCGTCCAGCAGGATTTCGGTGCCAGTCGAGCGCTGCCCATTGATGTTGTAGCTGACTCCGCGGAGATCGGTGTTCTGCATGTTTCCAGCAGCGGTGGCGTCGCCGCTCGATACATTGCCGGAAAGGACTACGAAATCGTAAGGATTGCGGGTCAAACTCGGCATACTCGATATCTGCTGCCGGTCGACTACCTGAGAGAGTTCCTGGGTGCTGGTATTGACTTCTACGCCGCCCTCGCCGACTACCTCTACCTCAGCGGTCCCTTGGCTCACAGAAAGCTTGGCATCGAGGGTTGCATGGCCTCCCACCGTCACCTGAACGCGGGCGACAAACGACTTGAAGTTGGCGTTTTGGATCGTAACCTCGTAATCGCCTGGTGGCAGCCCCGCGATCAGGTAGGAACCCGCGCCGGACGTATGCTCCGCGCGCGTTGTGTCGGTTCCCACGTTCTTGGCTGTGATCGTGGCGTTGACGATCACTGCTCCGGACGGGTCGGTAACCGTGCCGGATATCTGTCCGGTATCCGTCTGTGCAGAGAGTCGGGTGGAGTTGGTGGCCGAAACAGCAACGAGTAGAGCTAACAAGACCGCTCTAAGCGCAACTCGAGTCCAAGCAAGGGTGGGGGCAAAGAGAATCTTTTTCATGACACCATAAGTGCAATTGCGCTGCCGAATGAGTTTTCCACAGATCGGTAGATGGTAAACGGCTGATAAATAAAGGTATTTCGACTGACATAAATTAGTTGCGGTACACGACAAAGCTGTTTTTGTGATCTTAAAAGGGTTTCGTATATGTCAAAACGCAGTAAATCTGGGGTTAATATTATTCTTCATATAATGACAATTTGACCGGGCAGTTCACGACGCAGGCATCGTCGCAGCCCTCTGATGCAATTTTTGGTCCTGGCGTGGGAGGCATTAGCTACCGAGGCACCGGATTGGTTCGTATGCGAAGACGAGGAAGAGGAGTGGGTTCGCAAAAAACCCGCCAGCTCAGTCCGCAACCATATGCTCCAGCTTGCCGTTATGATCGGGGTAGAGGTGGCCCTGAAAGATGGCACGAATCACGATTCTCTTCGGTATCGTTTTAATTCTGCTCGGCGGGTTTGGTTACATTGGAACTGGCAGTCACTTTCCGACCGCGTTGATTCCGTCGGCATTCGGTATTGTGCTGGCGATTCTGGGCTTCTTTGCCCATACCCCCGAGACCAAGCGCCGGATGCTGCTAATGCATATCGCGGTGACGATCGGCTTGCTGGGATTTCTGGGGACGGTCAAGGGCGGCATCATCGATTATCTGCTGATGACCATCAATGGCCAGCAGTTTCCCCACCCGGCGGCGGTCGAGGAGAAGGCCGCTATGTGCGTGCTGCTTCTGGTCTTTGTCGTTCTGTGCGTGCGGTCGTTTATCGCAGCGCGCCGCGTCCGGGCCTGAGAGCGGCGCGAGAGGCCGTTTGACTGCGGTCACGCGACGTTCGAGCCGCGTTGCGACAACACGAGCGCTTACAATCAAGGGATGCGCCCTTCCTCGATGCCATCCATGCGTGCCGAGCGTTCCCCCGGCGTGAGGTCAACCAACGCCGCGGGCGGAGCGACCCCCAAGAAGAAGGCCGACCTGAAGCGCGTGATGCCCGAGGTGTGGAAGCTGGTGCGCCCCCGCCGCTGGCTCCTGCTTGGCGGCCTGCTGCTCATGGCGATCAACCGCGTCGCCGGACTGGTGCTGCCGCTCTCGACGAAATATTTCTTCGATAACATCCTGCACGGCAATGGGAGTAAGTTGACGCTCTTCGTCACTGCCGTATTTACAGCGACCGCGATCCAGGCGGTGACCTCGTATTCGCTAACTCAGCTGCTCTCAAAGGCAGCGCAGCGCCTCATAGCCGATATGCGCAAACGGGTGCAGGAGCATGTTGGACGGCTCGCGGTAAGCTTCTATGACGCCAACCGAAGCGGCGTGCTCGTCTCGCGAATCATGTCGGACGTGGAGGGCGTGCGCAACCTGATCGGCACCGGTTTGGTCGAGTTTGTCGGTGGACTGCTGACGGCGGTCATGGCCTTCGGCTTTCTGCTGCACGCGAGCTTCAGGATGACGCTGATTGTTTTCGCGGTGATTTTGACCTTCGTCTTCATATTGCAGAATGCCTTCAAGACGATTCGGCCGATCTTTCGCGAACGCGCCAAGATCAACGCCGAAGTCACCGGGCGGCTCACCGAGTCGCTGGGCGGCATTCGCGTGATCAAGGGCTACCACGCGGAACGGCGCGAGGCGAGCGTCTTCGCCAGCGGCGTGCAGCGGCTGCTCGATAACGTGATGAAGTCGCTCACCGCGACCAGCCTGCTCTCCTTCGCGGCGACGACGGTGATGGGAGTTGTCGGCGGCATCGTGATGTTGCTGGGTGGCCACGCCGTGCTTCAGTATCAGGCCACTCACGGCGCGCACGGGCTTACCCCCGGCGGCTATCTGCAATACACCATGCTGCTCGCTTTCATGATTGCTCCGGTCTTCCAGATGGTGAACATCGGCACTCAGCTGACCGAAGCCCTCGCCGGCCTTGATCGCACGGTTGAGATTCTTTCCGAGAGGGACGAGTTTGCCGATCCGACCCGCACCGTCACGCTGGACGAAATTCGCGGAGACATTCGCTTCGACGACGTTCGCTTTTCCTATGAGCCTGACAAGCCGGTGCTGCACGGCGTTTCGTTCGAATCGAAGCCGGGGACGGTGACCGCTCTGGTAGGTTCGTCAGGATCGGGCAAGTCCACAATCATCTCCCTTGTCTGCGGCTTCCACGCGCCGGACTCGGGTCTGGTCACGGTCGACGGCATCGACTTGTCAAAGGTGCGCCTCGACAGCTACCGCGGCCAGCTTGGCGTCGTGCTGCAGGACTCGTTTCTCTTCGACGGCAGCATTCGCGAGAACGTGATGTTCTCGCATCCCGACGCGACCGAGGAGCAGTTCCTCAACGCCTGCCGTATCGCGCGCGTCGATGAATTTGCCGAGCGCTTTCCGGAAGCCTATGAAACGATCGTCGGCGAGCGGGGCGTGAAGCTATCCGGAGGCCAGCGCCAGCGGCTGTCGATTGCGCGGGCGATCCTCGCCAATCCGCGCATTTTGATTCTCGATGAGGCGACTTCTTCGCTCGACTCCGAGTCGGAGGCGATGATTCAGGACGGCCTAAGCTATCTCATGCAGGGGCGCACGACGTTTGTCATCGCGCACCGCCTGTTGACAATCCGCAGGGCCGACCAGATATTGGTCGTTGAAGGCGGCGAGATCATCGAACGCGGGACACACGAATCGCTCTACAAACTCGGAGGCCGCTACTACGACCTCTACACCCGCCAGCACGGGTTGGAGATGAACCTCTTCCTCGCTCCGGGCGAGGGTGACACCGTTCCCCAGGAAGCGTAAATTTCCGAAACAACAAACGCGGGTGCCCCTCGTCTCGATTTTGAGACGTGGGGTTCACTACTTTTCTGATATGCGCGTTTCTCGGGAGCTATCAGGGTTTGTCCGGATTTGCGACCAGAGTCTGATTTCAATAAGCGCATTGAGCTGTACGCGTCAATCAAAGTCAACTTCCTCCGGAGAGTCTGTAAACAAGGGGGCAGTGCTGAGGAAGTGGGTAACTCCGGTGCAAGCACGAAGGAGGGCTAGCAACAGATCTGCAATTCGATGAACCGCGCTTCGATGAACGGGGCGACTTCAGGACCGACGGTATGACGCCAGGCAGGCAAAGATCTCCCGATAGAACTCCGGGTGCGATTGCCAGGTCTGGCCGGTGACTAAGCGGCCATCACGAACGGCTTGCTGGTCTACAAATGTTCCTCCAGCTTGCTCTGCTTCGAAGCGGACGTGTTCATAGCAGGTGATGCGCTTGCCCTTCGTAATGCCGGCGGCGGCGAGTACCTGGATGCCATGGCAGATGGTGAAGATCCATTTTTGCTGCGCGTCGAATTCGCGGACAATGTCGAGCAAGCGCCGATCATTGCGGAGGTACTCAGGAGCGCGGCCGCCCAGAATGAGGATGGCATCATAATTACTCACATCTACTTGGTCGAACGAGAGGTCGGCCTCTAAACCGTAGCCGGGTCGCTCGACGTAGGTATCCCACCCTGGCTCAAAGTCGTGCATTACGAGATGGAGGCGACGAACCGAAGGAGCAGCAACGGCGACGCGCCAGTCTTCCTCCCGAAACCGATGAACCGCGTAAAGAGCTTCGTAGGATTCGCCGGCATCTCCGGTAACGATCAATATCTGTGGCATTTTCAGTGGCCAGTTTATCATCCGAGGGCTCCGGTTCGGCGCGATCGAACTTCGAATCCGGGGCGAACTTGAGACCCGCTAGAGGAACTTCGGAGAGAGGCAGCCGGCGTTGATCACCTGACGCCGCATGATCTTCGTCGCACTTGCGCAAATCTGCGCAGTCGGGCTTCCGTCCTGCGCTTTCGTGGGGGCACGAATGAGCGCGTAATCGCCGATGCGCTCGGCTAGCGCCGATCGATTACGAAGACGCGCTGAGTGAGATCACTGATGAGAAGCGCATTTCGGGTATTCTTCTCAAGCATTCACAGTACATATGGGGAGTGACTCTATGTCTATGCATCGGCGAGATTTGTTGAAGTCCATTGGCGGTCTTAGCCTGCTTGGTCTTGCGGCGCCAGCCGTTCGAGCGCAGGAGCAGTTGGCACAAGCCACGCGGGGCATGGCGCTGCCTCGTATCAAAGACATCAGTGTCATCGAGTGCGCGCCGGCTGGCGTCAGACTAACGGTGGTGAAGATTACGACCGATCAGGATGGCCTGTACGGTTATGGCTGCGCAACATTTACTCAGCGAGCTGACCTGGTGAAGCCGGCAGTGGAACGGTATCTGAAACCATTCCTGCTAGGAAAAACAACGGACCGGATTGAGGACATCTGGCAGAGCTGTTATGACAGCTCGTACTGGAAAAACGGACCGGTCCTGAACAATGCATTGAGCGGAATCGACCAGGCATTGTGGGACATCAAAGGGCGTCAGGCGGGAATGCCGGTATATCAACTGGCGGGAGGCAAATGCCGAGAGGCGGTAGATTGCTACGCCCACGCGGACGGGCCTGAATTTGCAGATGTGGTGGCTTCTGCGAAGAGGCTTATGGCTGAGGGTTTCCGCAATGTCCGGGTACAGGTTGGGCTGCCGGGCATGGCAGGCTATGGCTCGGCGCACGGTAATTCTGCGCCATTGAAGGCACTCCATGACAAGCCTTTATTCGAACCTGCCTATCAGATGCGTCGCGCCTTGAAGTTGCTGGAATACTGCAGGTCGGAACTCGGAGAAGAGGTGGAGCTACTGCACGACATGCATGAACGCCTGACTCCGAACGAGGCGGTGCAGTTCTGCAAAGAAGCGGAGAAGTTCAGGATGTTTTTCCTTGAAGACCCGCTTTCGCCGGAAGACAACGAGTACTTCCGCCAGATACGGTCGCAATGCGCTACTCCGATTGCCATGGGAGAGCTCTTCAACAACCCTCATGAGTGGCAACCCTTGATCGAGCAGAGGCTGATCGACTACATCCGCGTACATGTGTCGCAGGCGGGCGGATTTTCACCGGCGCGAAAGATCGCGATCCTGGCCGAGCAGTATGGCGTGAAAACGGCATGGCATGGGCCGGGAGATGTTTCGCCGGTAGGCCACATGGCGAACATAACCCTCGATATTGTGAGCTATAACTTTGGCATTCAGGAGTACACGCCATTCAATGCCGAGACGCAGGAAATCTTCCAGGGGTGTCCCGAGATGAAGGACGGCTATTTCTGGGTCAACGAGAGGCCGGGCTGGGGAATCGAGATCGACGAAAAGCTGGCGGCGAAGTTTCCATTTACAGACAGCGCCAACCATCTGAATGGCGGGTGGGGCGAGATCCGTAAGCGAGATGGAACAGTGATCAAGCAATAGCGAACAGCCACAATATCGATTTGAATTTGGATTTCAGCAATGGGGCGAAACTTACCCTCCAGTGTTTCCCGGACCGCTGGATTATCGCCAAGCCAAGGAGATCTACGTGAACGTGCAGAAACAAATCACGGAGTACATTGCTGCTCAACCGGAACCAAAACGCAGCGAAATGCAAGAGCTACATGGCATTATTGTGACGTTGATGCCGACATGTAAGTTGTGGTTCTTAGATGGACGAGACGAGAAAGGAAAAATCGTTTCCAACCCAAACATTGGATATGGGTCCCAGACCATTAACTATGCCAATGGAAAAACTAAGGAGTTCTATCAAATCGGCTTAAGTGCCAATACGACGGGCATCTCCGTCTATATTATGGGAGTCGTTGACAAGAAGTACCTGGCCCAGACCTTTGGGCGGGAACTCGGCAAGGCAAGCGTCACGGGATATTGCATCAAATTCAGAAGACTAGCAGATATAAAAGTCGATGTTCTTAAAGCAGCAATACAATATGGAATTGGACAGACAAGCATTCAACATTGATTTCAACTTGAGTAGACGAACTGCCATTCCTGGCAGCAGATGTACTTCTGCCGTTCCGGTGAACTGGCAGTGGTTCCGGATGTTGGAGTCGTAGTATCGCTTCTGCCAAAAGTGTTCGGCCTCGCCGATCAGACGGCGCGACACTCCCTGTTTGAGCGATTTAAAGCAGAAGTACAGTTACCGTAATGCGAAGCGCCCCGCTCGGCAGGCGTTTTCCCCCAGGAAAACGCCTACAGAACCAATCTCCGGCACATGACACCAACTGTACTTCTGCTCTAATCGCCACCGCGAGTGTTTCCTGGTCCGGCTCGGAAAGCAGGAGGTGAACATGCTTGAGCATGACCACATAGCCGTAGACACAGAGCTGAAAATTGCGCCGGACGCGTTCCAGAGCCAGTTCGAAGGTCTCTTTGCTGGCATCGGAGAGGAACAACTTTACGGCGGCGACAACAGCAAAAGGTGATGAAGTGAGTCTGCCCGGAATGATTGAAGCGCTTCAGTCTGGATGGCATGAGCCAGAGTACTGCGTAGAGCTGCCCCACTCAAGCTGCCCCACTCAAGCCCAACCGCGGGGCTTGAATGGGCCACCCCAGCCTGGGCCAGCCTGCCCACAATTTCGACCGGATCCCGAATAGTGCAAGTACTTCGGGATACGATAGAAACTGTTCTGTGCACACCCGACTTGGATCGCGTCCGTCATGAAGAAGTTGATCTTGCTGTTTTGCTTTGTGTCCACGCTCCACGCCGCAGACAAGCTATGGACGTGGAGGGATCGGAACGGTGTCCTACATTCACGCGCGGAACTAGACGCCATTTTGCAGGAACACCGAAAATGGTTGGACTCGAGTGGAAGTGAAGGTACGATGGCGAACCTCAGTATGGCGAGCCTCAGCGGAGCAAATCTTAGTAGGGCAAATCTTAGTGGAGCGAATCTTGGTGGAGCGAACCTCACTAAGGCGGACCTCAGTTTGGCGAACCTCAGTAAGGCAGACCTCAGTTTGGCAAACCTCGATGCAAATTTCGATGGAGAAAATCTCACTGGGGTGGTTCACCTCGAAGGGGCGGACCTTAGAGAGGCGGACCTGACCAACGCAAAGCTCGGTGGGGCGGACCTTACTAATGCGGATCTGACTAGTGCGAAGCTCAATGGGGCGGAGCTCGAAGACTCAGACCTCCGCAGAGCGAACCTCGAAGCAGCCGACCTCAGTGGAGCCGACCTCAGTGGGGCGGAACTGAGGGAAGCTGATCTGAGTGGGGTAGTCCTCAAGCACGCACATCTCAGCGGTGCACACCTCGCGGCGGTGATCGATGGAGAGAATATCATCGGCTCTGTTCACCTCGATGGGGCGGACATTAGAGAGGCAGACCTCAGAGGGACGAGCCTCAGAGGTGCGGTTCTAAGTCAGGCAGACCTTAGTGGTGCAGACCTCGAAGGGGCGGATCTTAGTCGAGCATGGCTCAATAGGGCGAAGCTCGATGGAGCTGACCTCACTAATGCGAAGCTTTTTGCGGCGGCACTCAATGATGCGGACCTCCACGGAGCGAAGCTCATTCAAACGGACCTCAGTGAGGCCCACCTCGATTGGGCAGACCTTGCAGAAGCCAACTACGAACCCGAGCATCAGCCGCCTATCTTGGGCACCTCTTTTGCAACGGGATTGGGGCATCTATCGTGGAGAGAAGACCCCGAGCCGATCTATGTTTTGCGGAAATCTCTCTCGGACGCGGGATTTGTCAAACAGGCCCGGCAGGTAGCCGCCGCCATTCACCGGCACGGAGAAAGTTGGCTTGAACGACTTCTATTCGACTGGACATGTGAATGGGGTTCGAATTGGCTTAGACCACTCGCGCTTGCCGCGGCAATCTCGTTATTTACCACACTCGTATACTGGGTAGGCATGCATTTTCAGACGAAGAGTGGTCTTTATCTGGCCGCCACCGGTGAACGTATTACGACCGCCAAGGGGAAGGAGCGAATATTTCGAATCGCAGGTTCCACTCCGAACTTGAGACACAGGCTCCGTTGGGAAATCACAGCCCTCGGCACGGCGTTTCTCTTTAGCCTTATGAGCGAATTCAATATTGGCTTCCGGGAATTCAACTTCGGCCGTTGGATACGGATGTTGCAGCCACGCGAGTTCGATATTCGAGCACGCGGATGGATGCGAACCCTTTCCGGAATCCAATCATTGATTGGAGTAGCTTTGGTTGCGCTATCTTTGCTTAGCATTTCGGTCATCCTTTCGAGTAGACTCGACGGTACCCTCTGTTATTGGGTGATCCATGTTCCAAACAAGATCCGTCTTTAGATAACCTGCACCAGTTAAAGAAGATTTCATCGTCATCGATTTCTGCGGTCGCGGCTTTTAGAGTTACCCTACGAAGTCCCCATACCAGTACGATTACGCCTTCAATTCGCTCATCTTCTTGCCAACCGCGCCGGGGCCGAAGTTGATATGAGCGTCCTTAATCGAAAGTCCCACTACTTCGATACGCTTCAGGTTACGTGTTCCGATCCCGGCTTCTTCCGCGAGACGCAGCGAGTTGTCGCCTCGGATGAACGGAGAAGAGCCGCGCTCCGCATACGGATCGTAGCCCATCACTGCCATCCCGACAGCGTCCACGCAGACGGCGTTGCGGCCGGCAATGATCACACCCGGTGTCATCTTTTCTAGGCCCTGAAGCCACGGACCTTCGCCTCCCCGCACCGTCTCGACGCCATCCACGATGGCGAGATCGATGGGCCGGATACCGTTCTGATCCACCAGAATGCGCGGAACCCGATAGCCCGGATCGCGCGGCGAATCAGGACGTAGCTCGGCATCGACTCCCGAGGGCGCAGCCGTCGTTCCGCTGTGCAGCACAGGTCCGCGCTCTTGCGTCGGCCGCTCGTTCCCGCTCGGTCCGCAGTCCCCGCCATAGAGCGAGCAGGGCGTGTTGCCGAAGTTGTTCTTCATCGTCATGGTCACGCCCGCGATCCAATGGTTCTTCAGCTTCGCCATCGAGGCGTATACATCGCACTGGTAGAACGCCGGGTTCAGGTGGTATGCCGGATAGGCATACCCGCCCCACGGTACCTTCATGCGCACATATTGCTTATAGTTGCCCAGGTTCTGCACGTTTTCCCAAGCCACCGACACGCCCATGTTGTTAATCGCGTTGACGTCCAGGCCGTAGCGTGCCCACAGCGAGAGGTCCTGATCGGCCGGGAAGAAGCTTTCAATCATCCGAACGCGCCGCGCACCCGCCTTGGCAAAAAGATGCACTGTCGCCGCCACCGACTGCGGATCCGTCCGATAAGGAAGCTCCGGCGTCAGCGGCCAGTTCTTCGGATTCCCAGTGAGATTCAGCTTGAGTGCAACGGTCTTGCCGCGCACCAGCTTCTCGATGCCGCCGATCTGATCGAAGGCGAGAGAGAGTTGCTTCTCATACTGTGCATAATCGCGGCAACGCACGATCGCAACCCGGCTTGCTGGAGCCTCGGCCTGCATCAGCTTCGGCGCGTAAAGCGCAGCCAGCGTCGCAGCGCCGGTGGTGGCCAACATCTCTCGTCTGTTCATGTCTTTCGCCTCCTCAAGAAATGCTACTCGGATATGATCGCTTGCGCGCGCCTTATTCGATATCCAAAGGATCATTTGGCGCCGAACGCTTTCCCGAAGCCTATGAAACGATCGTCGGCGAGCGGATCATCAATTACCAGGATGGCAGTTCGTAGTTTGTGGATCAGAACTGGCCCACGGCCAAAGCCCACTGTGGACCGCACCTGGCCCACTACCGTCACTCCCTCCTGAATAGGATCGAGCCGCCTGCCTGTGTTACCATCTGTCAACTCCATGTTCAGTGAGACTGCAAACCCGCGCTGCCGTTGTCGTTCCAGTCAGTGCGCCTGGGTCAGTCCGCTAGTTTCTTTGATAGCTGCTTTATACCCCAGGAATGTTTCGCGCATTACCGGCAGTGCCGGTGAATAAACCGTAGTTACGCTGCACCCGTAAGCGCTGAGTTCGCCCAGCACTCGGGTTCAGCTATCTGCACCCAACAAACCATCGCCGGTCCTGCTGCAGCCTGATCGCACCCCGCGCCGGCCACTTGTTTCACTTGCTTAGGAGGAGTTTATGCAAACGAACAGACGAGGGCTGCAGGCATTTCCGGCTCTGCTCGCCATCCTGCTTCTGATCTCCATGCCATCACTGGCGCAGACGTTTCGCGGCGGCATCAACGGCACAATTACCGATTCCTCGGGCGCTTTGATTCCCGGCGCGAAGGTGACGGCCGTTGACACTGCCACCTCGGCAGCCCGCGAGACGGTCTCGTCCGGCGCCGGCGAGTTCTTGTTTAGCGATCTCCCGTTGAGCACCTACACGATCAAAGTGGAGGCCGCCAGTTTCCAGACCATTGAGGTCACCGGCGTGCAGGTGGAGGCGGGCAAGATTCATACGCTGCCGGTAAAGCTCAACATCGCACAGCAGGCCACCACGGTCGAAGTGGCCGCCGATGCTCTTTCGCTCGACACCACCAGCGTCACGCAGACCACTACCCTCGAGGGCAAATCGCTTCAAAATACGCCGCTCAACGGCCGCGACTTTACCCAGCTTCTCGGCACCTCGGTGGCCTTTGCCGGCTACAACAACTCCGGCTCCGTCAACGGTACGCGCAGCAACCAGGTTAACTACACCATCAACGGCACGGACAACAACGATCTGTACCTGAACGTGGACGCGGTCAATCAAGGCGGTATTAGCGGCATCGCCGGCGTTGTCTATCCCATTGACGCGCTCGACGAGTACTCGCTGCAGACGACGGGCAACAGCGAATCCGGCCGCAGCCCCGGCGGCAATCTGAACGTCACCACCAAGTCCGGTACCAATCAGTTCCACGGCGATGCTTACTACTACAACCGCAACGAGGCGCTGGCCGCAACCTCGCCGTTCCATGCCCCCGGATCGGGGTCGCAGCCGCTGCGCAACCAGAACTATGGCGCTTCCATCGGCGGACCCATCTGGCGCAACCACACTTTCCTTTTCCTTCTGTACGAGGAGCAGAAGTTCGTCATCGGAGAAGCCAATACGGTCACCGAGCCCTCGCCGGCCTACCAGGCGCTGGCGCTCGCGGAGCTGACTAAATACGGCGTCGCGCCCAACCAGGTCTCGCAGAACATCCTCAGCACGCTGTGGGCTCCGAGCGACATTGCCAACCTTCCCGGTACCCCGCTCAACTACTCCAGCAGCGCGCCGCAGAGCGGCTATAGCCACAACGTCGTGGGCCATCTCGACCAGAACTTCAGCGACCGCAGCCACCTTTCGGGCATTTATTACTTTGGCCAGGGCTACGCCGTGGCTCCTTCCTGTATCTTCGTCTGCTCCTACCTGCCGGAGTACTTCCAGACCGTTCCCTCGCACATCCAGAACTACAGTGTGATCTGGAATTACAGCATCAACCCCAACCTGACCAACCAGGTTGCCGCAGGCGTCAACTCCTTTATGCAGGACTTCGCCGATGCGGTGCACAGCCAGAATCCCCTGACCCTAGCCGGTCTCAATACAGGCGCTACTCTGTCCGGCGCTCCGCAGATCGCGATCAACGGCTTTGACTCGATCGGCGTCACACCGACCTCGGGCCGTAAGGACATCTCCGGCCAGATTGCGGATAACCTCTCCTGGACGGTGGGCAAGCATCAGTTGCGCTTCGGTCTTGAGTATCGCCGCTCCTATATCGACCTCTACTACAACTGGGGCGGCCGGGGGGCCTTCAACTTCGGCACCGGTCCAAGCGTACTCGGGCCCTGGGCAAGCGATGCCTCTGTCACCGACTCCAACGTCCTGACTCTGGCCGATTTTATGGCCGGCTACGCGTATACGTCCAGCATTACCCTTGGCACCCAGGAACGCTACATCTACACCCACACCGGATCCGGTTTTGCGCAGGACTCCTGGCAGCTCAGCCCGAAGATGAACATCAGCCTTGGCCTGCGTTACGATTACCAGCAGCCCTTCTACACCAACCCTCCGAACCTCTCCATCTTCGACCCCACCAGTGCCACCGGTCTGGTGGTAGCCAGCGGGGGCCCAGGCACGCCAAAGTACATCTACAACAGCAACAAGCTCAACTTTTCACCGCGCGTCGGCTTTTCCTACCAGGCGCTTCCCGGCATGGTCGTCCGTGCGAACTTCGGCGTCTACTTTGACCAGCCTGCCGGTCAGGCCTACTTTGGCAATATCGGTATCCCCAACCAGGGCGCCGGCGGTGCCAACAACAATCCAGTCGGCAGCCAGCCCAACCAGTCCATTGTTCTCAACACCCCGACTGCGGCGCCCATCTGGACGTTAGACCAGCTAACGCCTATCTTCACCCCCGCCCAGGGTGAGCCCACGGGCGGCAACATTGTCTCCATCTACTCGGTCAGCCGCAACTTCAAAACCCCCTACGTCGAGCTCTTCGGCGTGAACATCGAGCAGAGCCTGGGCAAGGCGTGGATGTTGAACGTCGGCTACGTCGGCTCAGTCAGCCGCCACAACCTCGTCCTGCAGGACATCAACCAGAATGCACTGGGAGGCGACCAGAACTCCTCGACCGTTATCGGCCCGAACGGTTACACGTTCCCCTACCAGCAGTCCACGCGGCCTTACTTCAACCAGTTTCCCAACTTCGGCATCATCAACCAGATCAACTCCGCGGCTGCGTCCAGCTACAACGCGCTACAGGTTACGCTTAAGACCAATACCTGGCACGGACTCACCGGCCAGTTCGCCTACGCCTGGAGCCACAATCTGGATGACTCGAGCGTCTTTAACACCATCCCGCAGAATTCGAACAATCTGGCCGGTGACTGGGGCAACGCGAACAATGACATCCGAAACCACTTTTCCGCATATCTCAGCTACGAGATTCCTGCTCTCGCGAACGGACCCAAGGCTCTGACCCACGGCTGGGAGGTCAACGGCATCCTCAAGTTCCAGAACGGCCAGCCGGTCAACGTTCTTACCGGCCAGGACAACAGCGGCACGGCCGAGGGTGAGGACCGTGCCACCATCACGGGGGCCGCCCTCAACAGCAACCGCTCGGTACAGCAGCACTCCTTTGCGCAATACCTCAATCAGAGCAGCTTTGTGGTGCCGGCGGCTGCCACCTACGGCAATCTGGGCCGCAACCAGGTCATTGGACCCGGCTTCGGAGACGTGGACTTGTCGCTGATCAAGAACACACCGATCTACAAGGAACGCGTGACCGCGCAGTTCCGCGTGGAGATGTTCAACGTGTTCAACCGCGTCAACCTGGCGCAGCCGCTTAACAACCTCGGCTACGGTTCTTCCTTCGGCGCGAGCACCTCAACCATCGGCGTCTCCTACGGCGCGCCTGGCATCGGCTCCGGCGAACCCTACAACACGCAACTTGCCCTGAAGATTATTTTCTAGGCGTTCTCAGGCAAACCCAGCGAGTCGGCCAATAGTGGTCGGCTCGCTTTCGCGCTGATGTTTGTTCAGGAAGAAGTCGGGACTACGCTGCAAGCGACCTTTCACTTGTCCTGAGGGGATAATTACCCTTAGAGCGCCGACCACCCCATAAACTGATGAAAACAAGCTGGTTATTCACAGGGACGGGGTGGGGGGTATCCCCCGAAGCAGTCGTAAGTCAGCTCATGAAAGAATAATCAAGGGTGGTTCCGGAATTGGAGGGCCCCTTCGATGAACACTTTCAAGACGACGTTGCTGTTGACGACACTTACCATTTTCCTGATGGCGATCGGCGCTTACTTTGGTGGGCGTAATGGCGTGGTGATTGCCTTTCTGGTCGCGGCGGCGACGAACTTTGTCAGCTATTTCTACTCGGACAAGGTGGCGTTGTCGATGTATCGCGCGGTTCCGGTGACACGCGACGAATTGCCGCGCGTTTACCAGGTGGTCGAGCGGATGATCGGGCGGATGAATATTCCGATGCCTCGGATCTACGTCATCCCCGACGACTCGCCGAACGCCTTCGCGACTGGCCGCAACCCTAACCATGCGGCGGTTGCCGTTACTCGCGGCATTCTCAATCTGCTCACTGACGAAGAGCTGGAGGGCGTGCTTGCGCATGAGCTGGGGCATGTGCGCAACCGCGATATCTTGACCAGTTCAGTCGCCGCGACGTTGGCGGGTGCGATCACGATGCTGGCGAGCTTCGCGCGCTGGGGCATGATCTTTGGCGGCATGGGCGGAGGCGACCGGCGCGAGCGCGGAGGCGGCGGGATTGGCGCGCTGTTCATGATTATTTTGGCGCCGATCGCGGCGACGCTGATTCAGCTGGCGATCTCGCGTTCGCGCGAGTATGAGGCCGACGCGACGGGCGCGCATATCACTGGAAATCCGTATGCGCTGGCGAGCGCGCTGGAGAAGCTGGATGCGTATTCGAAGCGGCTGCCGTTGCAGGCTTCGGCGTTGACGGCGCATTTGTTCATTGTGGCTCCGCTGATCAGCTCAGGTGGAATTGCGAGTTTGTTTGCCACTCATCCTCCGATTAAAGATCGGATCGCGCGGCTGGTTGGACGACCGATGAACGGACCGGTCGGCTGAGCATGAAGACCCTGCTGCGCACGCTGATCGCTCTTTCCATTGTGGTGTGGCTGGGAGGCTTGCTGTTCTTCCCAATTGTCGCCGCAGTGAGCTTTACCCATCTCTCAGACACTCACGCGGCCGGGACAATCGTCGGCTCCTGTCTGCGGATACTGCATCAAGAGGGTATGTTTGCCGGAGTACTGCTGATTGTGCTGTTTGTGGCGGCAAGCGTGATGGGTGTTTATCCGCGGCAAGTGTTGCGGGCTCCGCTGGCGATGGTAGTGGTGATGTTGGCGCTGACGGCTTATTCGCAGTTTTCGATAATCCCGCGCATGGAGACTTATCGCATTGCTGCTGGTGGAGCTATTGACGCTGTGCCTCCATCCGACCCGAATCGAGAGGCCTTTAACCGGCTGCACAACCAGTTGACGTTTGTCGAAGAGGGCGTGATGCTGGCGGGGCTGGCGCTGGTGGTGCTGCTGGCGCGAGCGGAGGGTAAGGAGTTTCGCCGCTCGGGACGTGGAGATTCGATGAAGTCGTGGGTGGAGGCGGAGCGGGAAGCTTAAGGGGGCGAGCGTCAGCAGTCTTTGGGCTCCTCGTTCAGCATTTTTTGGCGCTCCGCAGCTCCAATCGACAATTACTTGATGAGCGTAGCCGTGACCTCGACTTGCATTTTGGTTTTGCTGTTCACGTCGTCGGAAGAAAAAATCGTCGTCGGCGTGCCGGTAGGAACCAGAACGTCGGAGTTCCACTGGAACGCACGAATCACAGGATCGATTCCTGCGTGCAGATCGGCTCCTGCGGGAATGCTACTAATCTCGGCCTTGATCTTCATCGCCAGCTTCTGGTCGATTTCCTGGACGTAACGGCAATCGAAGCTGACTCCGATATCAATGTATTGAAGCTGGTCACCTCCTTTGTCATTGAAGCCAACACGAATCGGCACACGGTCACCGCTGCGAATCTGGTTAGGATCGTTCTGATTCGTGGTGGCTAGAACCGTCGAATAGCTACGGCTGTTGGTGACGTGTCCGTTGCCATCAGCCTCTTTCACGACGAAGTTGACTTTGTAATGCTTCAACGGAATCGGCGCGGACGAGGGCGACTGGGCAGGGGCGGTCGCTGCGGCAACTCCGACCAGCAGGAAAAGCAGAACGAGCTTGATGGATTTGTGCACGATTTCTCCTTAGCGTTGTAGGGCTTTCACGGTTGATTCTGTGGCGAGAGAGCTGGGCAAATCGTCCGGATGGGCGATCGGTTTGATCTGCAATTCGGCGATGTGAATTGGATTGATTTCGACCCGAACTGCCGTATCGGTTTGCTGAGGCATCGGGGCGGGGTCGCGGACCAGTGCAATCGCAGCCCGCTCTTCGGCGGTGAGAGGCGACGGCGAAGGAAATACGTCCTGCATGGGGAGCGTTTCGCGAATGGTCGATGGTTGGGCGGATAACTTGTGTGGGATAGACCGCTTTCGCGGCGAAGGGATTGAATCGGTTGCCGGCGTTTCCCGGGGACTGGGGGCAGTGATAGCTGGAACAGTAGTTGCTGTGGCTTCGAGCTTTCGCTGATGAGAATTGTGCCGCCCAGAGAAGAACAGAAAGACCAACAGGCAAGCGGCTGCTGGTAAGGCGAGCGCCCATGCCCAGGCGAATCGCCTTCGACGAGGGTATTCTGCCAGCGCATTAGTGAGGATTCGTTGTTCAAATCCTGACTGCGGTTCTGCCGCGGAATAGCTAGGTAGCGCGGTATCGATGAGCTGGTCGAGTTCGCGGTCAGTTGGCATAGCGGACCTCGGGCTGCGTGGAGAGTTTTTGTTTGAGCAATTGCCGCGCGCGCATCAAGCGGGTGCGGACCGTGCCCTCCGGAATGCCGAGGATTGCAGCGATCTCGCGTGAGTTCAGCTCCTGGACTGTGGAGAGCGCGAGCGGCTGACGAAGTTCTTCGGGCAGAGCGTCGATGAGGCGGTGTACCGCTGCCTGCTGGTCCGCGCCGAGAAGAACTTGTTCTGGATCTTCGTCGGGCGAGGGGAGTTCGAGCAGGATGGCAGCGTCATCCTCGTAGTGCCTCGGGTTGGCACGGAGCCGGTCGACGGCTTGCCTCCAGGTGACGCGAGCGAGGAAGGCACGCTCGTCTTTCATCTGCCGCCAGGCTCCAGATCGATAGAGGCTCAAGAAGGTCTCCTGGGCAACGTCTTCGGCGTCGTGGGAGTTGCGGAGCATGGCATAAGCGACCTGAAAGACGAAGCGCGATTGCCGCTGAACCAAGGACTCAAAGGCGAGCAATTCAAAGGCTTCGTTCTCCTGCTCAGGTCGCAAGTCCGCATAGCTCCTGACACCCACAGACGCGGGCGATGGTCTGTCCCGCTCACCTGACTCTCAGGTGCATTCACGCGCTAAGACGGGGATGGAACGGCGAGTGTTCGGATTTATTTTGCGGAAGAATGGCGGTCCGATTTATTGAGCGAGCGCCACTTCAAACCTACATAGGCGAGGTAGGCGAGCTGGAGTCCCCAGGCGAAGCAGTAGGCGGCGATGAGGTGATGGTGGCCGAGAACGGATTCGTTCTGGCGGTCCCAGGGGAAGAGCGGCGCGAGCATGAGGAGTGGCTTCATTACGATGTGACTCCAACTCGTGTGGGCTCATGGAGCGAGCGCAGCGCGGCGGCTTCATCCATCTGCTGCCGCCGGCGTTCGACGGCGTAGCGGATGCTGACAACGAGCAGCGCCCAGGCCATCCAGGCGTAGATATTCCAGGTGACGGCGGGCATCATGCTGGGAGCGATGCCCGAGCCGGGTGAGCCGAAGAAGACCGGGGCGGGGTGCTGAGTACGCCACCAGCGAGTGGACATGTAGACGATCGGCACGTCGATGTAGCCGAAGATTGCAAGCACGGCGGAGATGGTGCGCATCTGCGGCCCGGCAGAGAAATTCCTGAGCAGCAGATAGCTGACATAAATGAGCCAGAGGATCAGGGTCGAGGTGAGCCGCTCGTCCCACGTCCACCAGATGCCCCAGGCATAGCGCGCCCAGAGCGAGCCAGTGACCAGGCCGACGAGGCAGAAGACAACTCCCATTTCGGCGGTCGAGACGGCCACCGCGTCGGCGCGCAGGGCCAGCGTCGGGCGCTTGTTGCGAGCCACCAGGTAGAGTACCGAGCCAATCAGGTTCGCGCCGAAGCAGAGCGAAGTCATGATCCAGGCGGGGATGTGGTAATAGAAGATGCGCTGGACGTTGAACATCGCCTCGTCGGCGGGCACGGTCATGGCCACGTGGAAGCCGTAGCCGAGCAGGCCGAGAGCGACGATGACGAGGGCCAGAAGTCCGAAAACCGGGCGGAAGAGCTTCATGATGGGTACAGCTATAAGTTTAACGCAGCAGCGTGCTTACTCCGCTTGGATCACGGTTTCAAAGAGCAGTAGGCTGACGGTGGTAAAGATGATGTCGTAGCCAGCGAGGAATTTGATCCACAGGGCAGGGTCAGCTTCTCCGGTGAGAATTCCGGTGGTGGCGAGCACCATTCCCAGCAACGCTGGAATGTAGATGGGAAAGAGAATCAGCGGCAGCAGGAGTTCGCGGTTGCGGGTGCGGATGGAGAGCGCGGCGAAGAAGGTTCCGTTGACGATGAGCGCCCACGTCCCGAGAGGAAGCACCAGCAGCAGCGGCCACGCGGGACCGATCGAGCGCAGGTTGTAAAAGATGATGAAGAGCGGTGCCAGGACCACTTGCACCACCGAGACGAAGAGGAAGTTCACCAGCACTTTGGCGAGGAAGAGCGACGAGGCGGGCGCGGGGGCCATACGCTGTGCGTCGAGGACCTGGTGGCGAAGTTCGCGCGACCAGGTCTGGTTGAGCGCGGTGATCGAGGCGAACATGGTAGCGACGCAGAGAATGCCTCCAGCGATCTGGCGGGAGACTTCGCGCGTGGGGTCGAAGGCGAGCGAAAAGAGCACTACGATGATGAGCGCGAAGAAGAGCATCGAGTTGATGGCATCTTTGGAGCGCCACTCGATGCGCAGGTCTCGGATTACGTGGGTCAGAACGTACGGTCGCGTCATTTGGTGAGATCGGTTACGGTGGTTGGCGCGAGCGACTCTGCGGCTTTGAGGTAGTTGGCCGGGGTGAGTATGAGTTGGGTGCCTCGGGTTCCGGCGGAGACGGAGATGGTGTCAAACAGTTCTAGCGTCTCGTCGACGTAAATCGGGAAAGGCTTCTTCGCGCCGAAGACGGTGACGCCGCCGCGGATGTATCCGGTGAGCGGTTGAACGTCTTTGATCGACGCCATCTCGGTTTTACGTGTGCCGGCGGCATGAGCGAGTTTCTTGAAGTCGAGCTCGGCGTTGCCGGGGACGATGGCAAAGAGATGTTCGCGCTCGTGGGTCGCGCAGAGCAAGGTTTTGAAGACCTGTTCGGGCGGCAGGCCCATCTTTTCGGCGACGGCGATGGCGGAGAATTCTTCTTCGCCGAGGTCGTAGTCGCGGAGTTCGTAGGCAATGCCGAGTGAGTCGAGATAGCGGGCCGCGTTTGTCTTGGTTACGCCGGTCTTCGTCGCGGAGGCTTTCATGCGGTTGCTCCCACTTGCTGCTCGACGGAGACGACCGATCCGGCCTGCATGGTGATGAAGGCGTCGGCAAGCGGGGCGGCCAGATCGCGCTGGTGAGTAGTGAGAATGATGGTGCGGCCCTGAGCGCGAAGGCCCGAGAGCAGCGCGAGCATCTGCCGGGCGCTGGCCGCGTCCATGTTTGAGAACGGCTCGTCGAGCAGCAGTAAATCCGGTTGCGGCAGCAGCACTCGAGCCAGGGAAGCCCGCTGGCGCATGCCTTGCGAATATTGGCCGACAGGGCGCGGCAGCGCGGGATCGAGGCCGGTGGCGCGCATGGCTTCTTCAGGCGCGATGCATGCGCGGGTGCGGTAGAGGCTTCCGAAGTAGCGAAGATTTTCGATGCCCGTGAGTTCGTCGTAGAGCATCGGCGCGTGGCTCATGTAGCCGATGCGGTCGCGGTGCTCAGTCGGGCGTTCGCCAAAGACGGTCACGGTGCCGAAGGTGGGGCGCAGAAGTCCGGCGATGGTGCGGAGTAGGGTCGATTTGCCCGCGCCGTTTTCGCCGAGGAGCAGGTAACAGCGGCCTTGTTCAAAGCTGATATTGATCTGGCGGAGTGCCGCAAATGTCCCGTAGAGGCGGGAGACGGTGGACAATTCGACGACCTTGGTTGGGGTTGCGGACACTGCTTGGAGTATACGGAACTGGGAAGGGCCGTTGAGTTCGAAGGAGGGAACAGCAGGTCCTTCGAACTACCTTCGGGTCGACAGCCCATCGCGATGGAGAACATGGAAACCCTCGGCGTCCTCATGCCACCGCCGCTAGCCTCCGCTTACCGCTCGGGTCAATTGCGCTCATCTTAGGAGTTGACGCCCTCATGGACATGGCTTGGTGTTTCTGACAGCACGTCCGACTCATATAACAAATGTCATCCTGAGGCGAAGCCGAAGGACCTGCGGTTCGTATTGAAGGGGCACAGCTTCAGTCGTGCCATCGGAAGCCCTAGTACTAATAGATCCGAGCCCGTTATTCGGCAATGTGAGCCATACGCACATTGATCAACAGAGCTGACCTGCGGGCAGTAATCCCGAAGGACGGACTGCGGGACGTGCTCGACTCAGCATGGAGCCGTAAATTCCAAATCCTGCGACGGCAGAACCAGCTAAATTTTCGCACCTCAGTTTGATCTTTTGTAGTCGTTGACCAGGGGCCTCATGCAGCAGTCCCTCAGAGGATCGCCCGAACCACAAATGCAGGGCGAACCAGAGCGTACACCGCGTAGTCGAGCTTCACGGAGAAGCAGTTCTCTGGCCCGCGCCCTCCAGAGCCAGAGACTGGCGTCCCCAGCATTTTGGTCAGCCCACACGGCCTTAGGTGATGCCGCGGAGTTTTCGGTCTTAACAAAGGTCGAAAACCTGTTCCTAGCTGCTTGCAGAAGGGCCTTCGGAATTGCACTCCTGAGGCTACCTTCAATCGCGGTGGAGAATTCAGTTCCGTCATTTGTTGTGAGGCGATCCGCCACCTCTCGCCGGAGAGCCTCCGCTTCATTCGTTTCGCGGAACTTTAGGAGGTCTAGAAGGGTTCTCGGGTTTCGTTCGATGTAGGCGCTTAGATTCGAACCAAACGCTCCGCTCATGACGAAGCTGGCATAATCAAACGCGGTTTCGTCGCTGTTCTGGATGCTGAAAGCAGCACTTAAGAGCGATATGCCTCCGAAGGGAACTCGAGCTGCGCGGATGTCGAGCTGACTGCAAATCAGCCCCGTCTGCACGAGGTGAGCAAACCGCAATGTGGGATGAGCGAGCCAACGCGGAATTGTCTGCGGTGTGGCAAAGTCCGAGTACCCGAGAAAGCGCGATACGTGGGGCATAAGAAGCCCATTACGTACCATCCCAGCCAAGTTAAGTGGTTCCGAGTCGGCGAACTGAATGATATGCGGCGCCATGCTCTCAATGAGAGCTCCACCCTCTGTTTCCTTTCCCGGCGCTGGATGAAGCATTTTCCTAACGATACTCATCGAGGGGCGAGTTTCAACGTGTTCGGGATCCTGAACTCGGACAACACCAATATCGCCAATGAGGCTTTCAGGCTTTGAAAGAAAAAAGGGAAGATGCACGGCGTCCACGAATTTAATTGTGCCGCTTTGCATGAGGGCCCAAAACACTTCTGAAGAAGCCCGATCGTGTAAAGCTGCTACTGCTTCCAGGGGCAGAAACACACGATCAAACAGGTAAGGCCGACCGCTAGGTCATGGAACGCGACACTATCAGTGCTGGGTAGCTCTCCCTGAGAGAACCCCAGACCGACGATTGCATTGATTCGAATATTCTCTGGGTTATTTAATTCGAGGAACTGCCCTGATTGGTAGGTACCCGAAGGCTTAAAGTCACTGATATAAAAGCCGGACTCAGGCCTCGTCGCGGTAGGAATTCGTTGGGGTGAAGGCACCTCAGTCCGCCGACCGGCGCTCTCTTGCTCAATAAACCCCAGAACCGTAAGACCGCCCCGATGATCTCCATGTTTAGCCGTTTTATAGCCTATCGAGAAGACCCCGTTAACTGGGGCTTCTGGGGAACTGGTGAGTTTAAAATGGGGCCCGCTGCCAAATAACTGGTGTTCGGCATCATTCTCCGAGAGAAGCTTCAGCACATATTCGTCATTCACCCCATAGCCCAGAAACAAGACTGAGGCTAGTGAAAAAATCGACTTTACTGAGCCAATGTACGAGGTGCTTGCCTTGATCTCCCTATAGTCGGAACTGGTAAACACGGTTGATTGAATTGCGGAGATAGATCCGTGAAGCTTCGCGATGAAAGGGGTTCTACTTACGATGGCGTCACCGCAACGTTCTAAATCAGAACGCTCGATCACATCAATTGAGCCAATCCCTTGCTCCAGACAGAGGTCCACATTCGTCGTCACAATCTGTAGAGGAGTGATCTTCCTCAGCCCATCGATGAGCTGAGCGTAAATTGGCCCCAAAATTGGACGACTAAGTTGTGCGACTAAACTCTGATTGAAAACGGCCTCATCAGAATCCCTGCAAAGCTGGAACACGCCGGGATAGTCCCGGACTGCTAGCCACTGATCTGCCAAATCTCTTGGAAAACCGGGAAGCTTTTTGCTGAAGATGTTCCGCATTGACCGGGCTGAGTCGTGCCACCCTGGAAGACCAGCCCAACGACTGGCGCCAGCGCCAACCCAAATTACTAGCGGACGCTTTTGGCGAATGACATCTCTGAGACGATTCAGAGAAGGTAGGGTAAATCGATCATCCGCGTTAAGCATAAAAGCGATTGTAATCTCGGTAAGAGCGGCATGATGTAGTTGCCTACCTGAGCGCCGTGCGTCACTGAACAGCCCTTGAATTGGGGACTAGAAACGCACTTCTTGTCACTCGGCCATACCGTGGGCAAATCCAGCAAGTGACGCCGGCATCGTCCACTCCCCATACTTGATCGCATCTTGAGCCTTCGATGCCTGCTTTCCTCTAATTCCGTCAAGTAGCAAGAAGATAAACAGACCGCCTAACTCAAACCAACGCAACAAGATAGACCACTTACTAACTTGGCGTAGTCAAACCCCTCAACCTGATATACTGAACTTAGAGATCAAATAAGTTAGAGAAGGCGGCGCAAGCCGCCTTTTTCCATTCCCGAAAGGCGGAGAAGCCATGACCAAGTTATGCGGACGCACCCGCAACGGGGCCGCCAGCAAACCCTCGCTCCGCCAGCAAATCGGATCTAAGTCCAACAAAACAAGGAATTTAGCCCAGATCAAGCCGCCTAACTCATTGTGAATCAGGTATTTACAGGAAGACCCACTGGGAGGGGGGTACCCCTCCCAGTCTGAATCGACGACGCAGACTAACTACTTCGACTTCCGATACCGCTCAATCAAAGCCGTAGTCGAGCTGTCATGCGCCAGTGGAGCCTTCGCATCCTCAATCTCGCCCAGGATCTTCTGCGCCAGCACCTTGCCCAGCTCCACGCCCCACTGGTCGAACGAATCGATCTGCCAGATCGCGCCCTGGGTAAACACCGAATGCTCATACAGAGCCACCAGCTTACCCAGCGTCTTCGGATCAAGCTCCTCGGCCAGGATCGTATTCGAAGGCCGATTGCCCTCGAAGACCCGATGCGGAATCAGCCAATCCGGAGTACCCTCGGCCTTCACCTGGTCCGGAGTCTTGCCGAAGGCCAGCGCCTCGGTCTGCGCAAAGACGTTCGCCAGCAGAATGTCATGATGCCGTCCCAGCGGCGTGATCGCCTTCACAAACGCAATGAAGTCCGCCGGAATCAGCCGCGTTCCCTGGTGGATCAGCTGATAGAACGAGTGCTGCCCATTCGTCCCCGGCTCGCCCCAGTAGATCGGCCCGGTGTCATAGTTCACATGCGAGCCATCGAGGGTGACATGCTTGCCGTTGCTCTCCATCGTGAGCTGCTGCAGGTACGCCGGGAAGCGCTTCAGGTAGTTTTCATAGGGCAGAATCGCCACCGTCTGCGCACCGAAGAAGTCGTTGTACCAGACTGCCAAGAGGCCGAGCAGCACTGGCAGGTTCTTCTCCAGCGGAGCCGTCCGAAAATGCTCGTCAATCTCATGGAAACCAGCCAGCATCGCGCGGAAGTTCTCCGGCCCAATGGCGAGCATAGACGACAACCCGATCGCCGAATCCATCGAGTACCGCCCGCCAACCCAGTCCCAGAAGCCGAACATGTTCGCGGTATCGATGCCGAAGGCCTTCACTTTCTCCGCATTGGTCGAGACCGCAACGAAGTGCTTCGCAATCGCCGACTCATCGCCGCCCAGACCCTTCAGCGCCCACTCGCGCGCGGAGTTGGCATTGGTCATCGTTTCGAGCGTGGTAAAGGTCTTCGACGAGATGATGAACAATGTCTCATCGGCCTTGAGGTCAACCGTCGCCTCGACGAAATCCGCGCCGTCAACATTCGAGACAAAGCGGAAAGTCCGCGTCCGGTCGCTATAGTGCTTCAGCGCCTCATACGCCATGACAGGGCCCAGATCGGAGCCGCCAATACCAATATTGATGATGTTCTTGATCGGCTTTCCGGTATGTCCCTTCCACGCGCCGGAGCGAACACGCTCACTAAAGGCAGCCATCTTATCGAGAACTTCATGGACGGCCGGAACCACATCCTCGCCATCGACAACGATCTTCTCGCCCTTGGGAGCACGCAGGGCCACGTGCAGCACCGCCCGCTTCTCGGTGATGTTGATCTTCTCGCCTGAGAACATCGCATCCCTGCGCGTCGCGACGCCCGACTCCTCGGCAAGCTCCAGCAGCAGCTTCACCGTTTCCTCGGTAATTCGGTTCTTCGAGTAATCAAGGAAGAGTCCGGCGGCCTCAACGTTAAACTTCTCCGCCCGCTTCGGGTCTTTGTCGAACAGCTCCTTCATATGGAGCAGCTGAATCTTCTTGTAGTGCTCGCCCAGCGCTTTCCACGCCGGAAGTTCTGTCAGAGGCGCCATTTCCTACTCTCCTTAAGCGGAACCCGGCCACAGAGGCCGGAGACAATCCGCAGACCATAATGGGCCTTCAGGCCCGGACTATACAAACAAAAGATGTTTCGCAATCACAGGTGGCATCAATCGACGGTTAATTTTTCGCGCTCAACACGCTGGCCTGCAGATTGACCAGATCTGTCAGATCCTTCTTCACCAGCCCATGTTCTTTCGCGTTGAACTCATCCACCTTGCTCGACCAGTTCATCGAGCAAAACTTTGGTCCGCACATCGAGCAGAAGGCCGCTTCTTTGTAGTAATCGTCCGGCAGCGTCTCGTCATGCATCGCCCTCGCCGTCTCCGGATCGAGCGACAGCGCAAACTGCTTCTCCCAGTCGAATGTATACCGCGCATAGCTGATCGCGTCGTCACGGTCACGCGCGCCGGGCCGGTGCCGCGCCACATCCGCTGCATGTGCGGCGATCTTGTAGGCGATCATCCCGTCCTTCACATCCTTTTCGTTCGGCAGGCCCAGATGCTCTTTCGGAGTCACATAGCAAAGCATCGAAGCGCCATGCCAGCCAATCATCGCCGCGCCAATCGCAGACGTGATGTGATCGTAGCCGGGAGCGATATCGATCACCAGCGGCCCAAGCGTGTAGAACGGAGCCCCGTGGCAAAGCTCGACTTCCTTTGTCACCTGCTCTTCGATCTTGTCAAGCGGGATATGCCCCGGACCCTCGATCATTACCTGCACATCCGACTCCCAGGCCTTCTTGGTCAGTTCACCCAGTGTCTTCAGTTCGGCAAACTGCGCTTCATCGCTGGCGTCGGCAATCGACCCAGGACGAAGCCCGTCGCCCAGCGAATAGCTCACGTCATACTTCGCCATCACCTTGGTGATCCGGTCGAAATTCTCATATAGGAAATTCTGCTTGTGGTGGTGGGTCATCCACTGCGCGAGGATCGCGCCGCCGCGGCTCACGATGCCGGTGATCCGCTTCGCCACCATTGGCACATATTGAATCAACACACCCGCATGGACAGTAAAGTAATCCACACCCTGCTCGGCCTGCTCCTCAATCACTTCGAGATAGACATCGATGTTGAGGTCTTCCAGCCGCTTCACCCGATTCAGCGCCTCATAGATCGGCACCGTCCCGATCGGCACCGGCGAATGCCGCAAGATCGAGTCGCGAATCTCTGGAATGTCCCCGCCGGTCAACAGGTCCATCACCGTATCCGCGCCATACTGCACCGCCATATGGAGCTTGCGCAGCTCCTCATCAATATTGGAGGTAATCGCGGAATTCCCGATATTCGCATTCACCTTGCAGCGCGTGGCGATGCCGATGCCCATCGGCTCCAGCTCGGGATGGTTAATATTCGCCGGAATAATCAGCCGACCCGCGGCAACCTCATCGCGAACCAACGCGGCATCGATCTTCTCCCGCTCGGCGACAAAAGCCATCTCTTCAGTAATCCGCCCCAGCCGGGCAAAGTGCATCTGCGAGACGTTCGTATCACCGGTGAGCGCGATCTCGGCCTTGCGGTTCACAATCCATTCCGCCCGCGGCCGCAGTATCTCTGCTGTCCCGTTGCCATTCGCCGCCGCGCCCGCCGCGCCATTTCCATTTCCGTTCGAACCCATAATCACCTCTGGAGAAAACCACCGTTCGGATCGCTGAAAGTAAGATGTCGTAAAACCCGGTTCAGACCGGATTATACCGCCCGGAAAAGCTAAGGGCCGGGAGCGGAAAAAGCTAAGAACCAGTCGGCTAAAGACCGAATAGCCGAAAAGCGAGTCTGCGCCCTTGTCTTTCCGCCAACCGCTCTTTAGCTGATCGCACTTTAGCTGGCCTTCTCCTTGACTCCTCTGACTTGGATGCCTAACCTCAAGGAAGAGCAGGATATGCAAAAGAGCAGCAGCCAGGCCGTCAAGATCGCCGTCGCCGTCATCGTGATCGTCGGCACCATCGCCTACCTCGCGGTCAGCGGAGTCCAGGCCAACAAGAGCTATTACGTGACCATCTCCGAACTCCACGGCATGGGCAACAAGGCCTACACCACCCATCTCCGCGTCGCCGGCAACGTCGCCCCCGGCACGATCGAGCACTCCGGCACCACCGCGCAGTTCGTCCTCGTCGAAAACGACAACCGTCTCAAGGTCGACTACAAAGGCACCGAGCCTCCGCCCGATACCTTCAAAGACAACGCCCAGGCGCTCGCCATCGGCACCTATGGTCGCGACGGAGTCTTCCACGCCACCCAGCTCCAGGCCAAGTGCGCCTCAAAATACGCCCCCAAACCCGGGGAAATGCCCAACGGCGCAAAGCCTGCGGCTGCGACGGGTACGGCTTCGCTTGGTTCTGGGCCTCTGGCTCACTAACCCGTCGGGCGCTGCAGTTCCAGACCAGTTGGCGCCTCTCTTCATTCCCTGGTTCAGCATCAAATGCTGGAGTTCGTTCTTGATCCGCTTCCGGAGAGGCTGAACTTTCCTTCCCATTGCGCGACGACAACGCTGGCTAAGCAGTTGCCGGTGACGTTGATGGAGGTGCGGCCCATGTCCATGAGGGCGTCGACTCCCAGGACCAGCACAACTGGTTCGAGCGGGAGGTGGAAGCTGGCGGCGGTGGCCATGAGGACGACGAGGCTGGCGCGGGGGACTCCGGCGACGCCTTTGCTGGTGAGCACTAACGTCGCGAGCATGATGAGCTGGGTCTGCCAGGGGAGATGGATTCCTCCGGCCTGGGCGACGAAGATGGAGGCGAGCGCGAGGTAGATGGCGGTGCCGTCGAGGTTGAAGCTGTAGCCGGTGGGGATGACGAAGGCGACGATGTTTTCGGGGACGCCGAGGGTCTCCATGTTCTCCATCGCGATGGGCAGCGCGGCCTCGGAGGTTGCGGTCGAGAAGGCGATGAAGGCGGGTTCAGCGACGGCGGCGAGGAAGCGGCGGATGGGCACGCGGGCGATGAGCGCGGCGGGGAGCATTCCGACAAGCAAGAAGGCGATGAGCGCGGCGTAGAGGGTGGCGACGAGCTTGGCGAGGCCGAGGATGGCTCCGGAGCCGGAGTGGGCGATGGTGTAGGCGAGCGCCGCTCCGACGGCGATAGGTGAGAGGTACATGACGAGATTGGTGAACTGGAACATCGCCTTGGTGAAGGACTGGATGACGGTGAGCAGGGGGCGGCGGGTTTCTTCGGGGAGGCGGGTGAGGGCGAGTCCGAAGATGACGGCGAAGACGACAACCTGGAGGATTTCATTTTCGGCTATGGACTTGGCGAGGTTCTCGGGGAAGACGTGGAGGAGGAACTGGTCCCAGTGAGGGATGGCGGTTTGTTGGGGCGAGGACGGCCGGGATGGCCGTGGCACACTCGTGACGGAGGGTTCACCCGCTGGGATGCTGGTTATGGTCATACGTTTTTCGAGAGTGGGGAGCTGGAGGCCGACTCCGGCGCGGGTGATGTTGATGGCGACGAGGCCGACCAGCAGCGCGATGGTGGTGAGGACTTCGAAATAGATCAGAGACTTGATGCCCAGGCGGCCGACTTCTTTGAGGCTGCCGTGGGCGGCGATTCCCGAGATGAGTGTGCCGAGGATGAGTGGCGCAACGATGGTTTTGACGAGGCGAAGGAAGATGTCGCTGAGGACGTGGAGGTTGAGCGCGAAGGCTGGCGCGTCAAGGCCGAGTTCGACACCGGCGAACATCGACCAGAGAATCCAGACGGTCATGTTGCGACGGTAGATTGCGTAGATGGCGGCTAGAGCGAGGGCGGCGATGCGGAGGATTTCGGCTGGGATGGAGTGCGTATGGGTGAGGGTGGTGATGGCGAGTCCGAGAATGTAGAGCGCCGCGGCTGCTGGCAGGAGCATGCGTTGGTCGGGGGGGGAATTCATGGATTTCGCAATCTTACCTTTAAGTTTGCAGTAGCCGGGTTGCAAAGCAAACGACAGCTTGGGTCTGTTGCAGCCGACTTGTTGGTGAGTTCCACCCTCGGTCGTTGTCCAATGCCGGGGCGTTGCAGGTGAAAGACCAGGTCTAGGGTTCAGGGTTTAGGAATTGGGCGAATTGCGGGTACCTTGAAGTTATGCCTGCTATCGCTTATCTGGAATGCTCGCGTTGCCATGCTCATGTATCCGCCGAAACTCCGCAGACGCTTTGCCCGGTTTGCCCGACTCAGCCTGCTGGATCGCTTTATGTTCGGTACGACCTATCTTCTCTGACTGGGTCGTCGCCTGAGGATGTGATTGCCCGCGGTTCGGCGGCGCATCCGTCGCCGGGGATGTGGCGCTATCGCGCTGTGTTGCCGGATGTGGAGCCGGTGACGCTGGGCGAGGGATGGACGCCGATGCTGCGGAGCAAGCGGTATTCGGGCGTGTATTTGAAGGAGGAGGGCGCCAATCCTACTGGCAGCTTCAAGGCGCGTGGGCTGGCGCTGGCGGTTACGATGGCTCGACATTATGGTCTGCGCAAGCTGGCGGTGCCTTCGGCGGGGAATGCGGCAGGCGCGTTGGCTGCGTATGCCGCGGCGGCGGGGATGGAGGCGCATATTTTTATGCCGCGCGATGTTCCGTTTGCGAATTACGTCGAGGCGGTTGCTTATGGCGCGAGGGTGACTCTGGTGGATGGGTTGATCTCCGATTGTGGGCGGATGGTGGCCGAGCGCAAGGCGGCGGATGGGTGGTTCGATGTTTCAACGCTGAAGGAGCCGTTCCGGGTCGAGGGCAAGAAGACGATGGGCTATGAGTTGGTGGAGCAGCTGGGCTGGGAGTATCCCGATGCGGTCTTTTATCCGACTGGCGGTGGGGTTGGGTTGATTGGGATGTGGAAGGCGTTTGGCGAGTTGGAGGAACTGGGTTGGGTTAGGCCGGGGAAGCGGCCCCTAAGACGCCCAAAGATGATTGCGGTGCAGGCGGCGGGGTGTGCTCCGGTGGCCCGGGCGTTTGACGCCGGCGATAGCGCGAGCCAGATGTGGCAGGATGCGGCGACGTTTGCCTCGGGGCTGCGGGTGCCGAAGCCGTATGGCGACGCTATCATGCTGGACATACTGAAGGAGTCGGAGGGGATTGCGATGGCGGTGGGGATGAAGTGATCCTGGCTTCGATTTTGGATTGGGCGCGGAATGAAGGGATATTTCTATCGCCGGAAGGTGCGGCGGCGACGGCTGCCTACGATCAGTTGATCGCGAATGGATTTCTGAAACGATCCGATAGAGTGGTGATCTTCAATACCGGAGCGGGGTTGAAATATACCGATGTGACTGCGGAGGCGATGGGCCTGAAGCGGCCATAGGCCCGATCCGGTGTGTTTCGCGCTTTTTACTCCGACGAATTGTCGGTTCGGTATGCGCCCATGAGGCGAGAGATAAGAACGGCCAGGTAGAGGACGCCGAGAATTCCCTCGATCACGGTGAGACTGCGGGCTTCGCCGGAGACGGGAGTGATGCCGGCGGCTCCGAGGGAGCTGATCGTTCCGAAGCTGTAGTAGATGAAGTCGAAGCGATCTGGGACGGCATGGAGGTTGGTGGCCAGATCGAGATGGAATGCGTGGGGATCGAAGCTGGAGATCAGTCCGTAAAGACTGGTAAAGCCGAAACCAACCAATAGGTAGATGCAGAGTGCGCCAAAGACGGTCTCGGCGTTGGGCTTGTCGTGAGAGAAGACCCGGCGGAAGATGACCACGACGATAAAAACATCGAAGGCGAGGCTCAGCGAGATGCGGACGACGGACAGCGCGCTGGCGTCGAACTCGAAGAGAATTACACGACCCAGGAAGGCCGGTACCGCGAGCAGTGCGGCGATGAGCAGCATGCCGCGGCGAAAGCTGACGGCGTAAACGCTGAGCAGGACGGCGACTGATCCGAGAAAGCGAAAGAGGTAATAGCGTGATCCGCTGCCTTCGGTAAGGGGGTAGAGAACCAGGCTGCCGAGCAGGAAGACAAAGAGCAGAAAGAACCGGCGCGCGGCGATTTTTTCCGCGTGTTTGGAGTTGAGAATTCTGCGTCGGGTCGATTCAGCCATAGACTCTAGGAACGCAGGCGTGGCTTGTGGACTTGGCCAGACAGCAGAACAGACAAAGAGGCTGCCACGATGGCAGCCTCTTTTGTCATGCGTGCTGGATGGCCCTTACTTGGCGAACGACGCGATGGCCGAGGCTTCGTCATCCTTCACGTCGAAGACGGTATAGAGCTTGGTGATCTGAAGCAGGTCGTGGACCTTCTTGGTAAGGTTCAACAGCTTCAGCTCGCCGCCCTGGTTTCTGACGGTGGTGTAGGCGCTGACCAACTCGCCGATGCCCGAGCTGTCGATGTAATTGACGTCGCCGAGATTCAACAGGATAAGCTTGGCGCCCTTGGAGAGCAGGTCACGGGTGGCGTCGCGTAGCTGAACACTGCCCTCGCCAAGGGTAATGCGTCCGCTTAAGTCGAGAATGGTGATGCCGTCTACCTGACGGGTGCTGAGTTTCAAGCTCACGTAAAGATCCTCCTTGAATATCTTAACTAAGACTGCCTAACCGAGAATTTCCGCCAACTGAATCGATTCCCTAATGCGCCGCTCCCAGATGCTTGATCAGGGTGAGTTCCGTGCCAGGATTGAGCAACTTGAAGTGTACCTCATCCATAAACGAGCGGATGAGGAAGATGCCGCGGCCCGAGCCGCGGAGAAGATTTTCAGGGGCGAGCGGGTCGGGAAGCGTCGCCGGATCGAGACCGACGCCCTGATCGGCGATGCGAATAATCAGGTCCGCACCGGTGTTTTCAAACGATGCGGTCATGTGTTTTTGGGGGTCATACGAGTTGCCGTGGAGGACGGCGTTGACCGCCGCTTCGCGGACCGCCATAGTGATGCGGTAGATTTCATCCTCGTCGATGCCGGCTTTCTTCGCCATTTCCTCAGCCATTTGCTCGACCCGGTTCACGCTGTCCAATGAGGACTCGAGCGTGTAAGTAATCCGGCCTGCCTGTGATTCCTTCAATTGCTGACCCTCGGGCGTTGCCATAAGACCAGGCGGAGCGGCCTTGCCCCGCATTCACGAAGTGTGCTTGTGGAAGGCGGCAATGTCAAGGGCTTCCATTGCCGCAGGGGCAATTCCCGCGTGCCACCAGAGATTGGCGCGGGGAAACTTGCCTTGGAGATCGCGTCGACCTAACTCTGAGCATTTCCGCGACAGGGCGTGCATGTTCGAAGCCATGCGGAATGATCGGTGACTATTCGGATGTGAGAAAGGCGATCCCTCGGGCGATAGACCCGTGGAGCGCGACTTTTGTATTATGAACGGGTCTTACCGGCAGGAAGTGTCCACGGCGCTTTGAGTGTGATTTCAATCGCCAATCACCCAGGTCAACGAATAACCGCCGACGAGTCGGCGTCTCAATGAAAGGCAAGCAACACGTGAAAAAGTCGCAACTAAGCCGAATTGCGAAATGTCTTATCGTCCTTTCTGCGCTATTGCTAACGAGCGGATCAAGGCGCATTTACGCCGATGCACCGGGGGCTCATCCCACCTACATGCACGCGATTGAGTATCTGCGTCAAGCCCGCAATGTCTTAGATGTTCACTTCTCACAATCCAATCTTGAGAAGGCACGGCAAGAGGCCATACCGAAGATCGATGCTGCGATCACCAACCTCAAGGATGCTGCCCAGCTTGATGAGAAGAAAATCAAGGAAATCCCGCCGCCGGCCAACCTAGACGAGAAGGGCAGATTCCATCAGGCCGCCCAACTGCTCGACATGGCAAAACATAACACGGAAGGGGCTGAAGCCGATCCACACGCGAAGCCGCTCCGCGACAAGGCATGGAAAGAGATCGACGAGGCCAACGCTGTCATCCGAGCCCAGTTTAAGTAACCCTAGCCGTCCGAGAGGTGCAAATCCTCGATTTGCACCTCTATCCCTCCGTATTCGGGATGTTCATTGTGGCGGAGCCGGTAGGCGATGTCGATGCGCGTACCTTCTGCCACGCCGAGTGCGGCAATGCGTTCGGCCCATCTCCAGGCTAATGCCGAGACCGTTGAGTCGCCCTTTCCGGTAGCCAGCCGAAGCTTTATATGGCGCTCCTTTAGAACGCGAACCTCGCCCGCCACAAGTACATTTCTTGTCACGAACAGCGGTTCTTCATTGTCCATGCCATGAGGCTGGAGACACCGTAGCGAGACGTAGAGCTCTGGCGTGATTTGGTCCAAGGAGAGATGCGCATCGCAGGTAAGCTTTGGCTCAAGGCTCTCCGCAGTCAGGTGGGCCGCTGCGTAGTTGACCACGCGTTGGCGCAGCTCGGGTACTCTAGCAGATGGCAGGGAGAATCCCACCGCGTGGGCATGACCGCCGAAGCGGGTGAAGAGTTCGTGGCAGCTCTCGATAGCCTCCAGCAGATGAAATCCCGGTATAGATCGACCGGAGCCGTGGGCCTCGCCGTTTTCATGAGTAATCACAAGAGCGGGCCGCCCGGTCCGTTCGACCACTCGGGAGGCGAGAATGCCGATGACGCCGCGATGCCAATCTTCGCCGTCAAGCACAATGCATCCGGACTCGCTCAGGGATGGATCGTCGTTCAGTCTCGCTTCGATTTGAGCGAGGACACCGGCCTCGGTGTTGCGACGATCGGAGTTCAGACGATCGAGTTTCTCGGCGAGCGAACAGGCGCGGGTAGCGTCGCGGGTGGTGAACATCTCGACGACCTCGGAAGCGATGTCCATGCGTCCTGCTGCGTTGATGCGCGGAGCAAGGCGAAAGGCGATATCGGTCGAGGTCAACGGACGTTCGGCCGGATTGAGCTTAGCCAGATCGAGTAGGGCGCGCAGGCCGGGTTGCGCAGGATGAGCGAGTTGTTGGATGCCTAATGCCGCGATGATGCGATTTTCGCCGAGCAGCGGAACGGCGTCGGCGATGGTGGCGATGGCCAGGAGTTTCAGGAACGACGGGAGAATTTTCTTCCGGGCACGATCTGGGTCGTGCGCTTCGAGCAGCGCCTGGGAGAGCTTAAAGGCGACTCCCGCGCCGCACAAGTGCTTGCAGGCGTAGCCACAGTCGTCTCGGTTGGGATTGAGCACGGCGAGCGCGGGCGGCAGACCTTGAGTTGCGTCGGGCAGATGATGGTCGGTGACGATGAGGTCGATGCCGAGAGTGGCTGCCGCTTCGGCGGCCGCAAAGGCGCGAATGCCGGTATCGACGCTGATAATCAGGCGCGCTCCGGCAGCGACGGCAGCTTCGACGACCTCGCTCTTCATACCGTAGCCCTCGCGGAGGCGGTGGGGGACGTGGAAACGGAGATCGCTGCCGACTGGGTCGCCGTTCATTTTTGCAGTCATTTCTATGGCCGTCTTCAACAGGACTACGGCGACCGTGCCGTCGACGTCGTAGTCGCCGTAGATGAGGATGGGCTCTCGATTGGCAACAGCGGCTTGCACTCTGGCGACCGCAGCGGCCATTCCCGTCATACTGTAGGGATCGAGGAGATGGTCGAGGCTGGGGTTGAGAAAGCGATTGGCTTGCTCCGCGGATTCGATTCCGCGGGCGATCAGCAGTTGCGCTGCGATCGGGTCGATCCCGATAGCCGCGGCCAGCGCTTTCGCCGCTTGCGGATCGCTCTCCGGAACCAGCCAGCGAGTGGGTCGCGATGATGTGGGCGCAGCAGCCTGACCGTCTGAGAGATCGGCGGAAGAAGTGGAGCTCGCCAAAGGTTCCACGGCGGAAACGCTCACGATTCTTCGTCTTCGTCGCTGCGGTTCTCGATGACAATGTCGCCGAAGTCCTCAACGACCTCGAGCAACTGCTGATAGCGGTCGTACCAAGGCGTGGAATTCTCGTGAACATAAAGAACGCCCTGGTAGGCGAAGCCGAGCTGTACGAATCCGAGCTTGCCGACGTAGTTCACCAGGTATTGCACTTCATCGAGTTCGGGGGCCTCTTCGTCGGGGAAGTTCTGATCGCGGATGTGTTCGATGAGCAGCTCGAGGTCCTCTTTTTCGAGCACGGACTCGCTCATGGTGAGGAAGGCGGCGGAGGCGGTCTTCGCCATCTCGACGAAGTCTTTCCAGCTGTCGGGATTGGCTTCGTCTTCCCAGAGAATGCTGGGCACATCATCGCTGACAAAGCCGGGGTAGCGCCGCATGCCGTGACCTTCGATGAAGGCCACCATATCGTCTTTCAGGGAGAGCAGGTTGTCGGGTTGCATGATCAAGTGGGTATTGTCGCAGATTTGCGGTCGCCGTGCGAAGCGGCATTCGTGGCAATCGTGGCGCGGCGATCCGACCAATGAATAGTTCAGGAGAATTTCGTCGAGGGTGGCATAATGGCGCAATGACTCGTCGCCGTGGTCTGGTCTTAGCCGTCGCATTTCTTTTCCTGTTTCGCTCCGCGGGCGCGCAGCAGTACGATCTGGCGATCAAGAATGGCCACATTATCGATGGCACGGGGTCGCCGTGGTATGGCGCGGACATCGGCATCAAGGATGGCCACGTCGTCAAGGTCGGCAAGATCGATTCGGCGTCGGCGGCGAAGACCATCGATGCACACGGGCTTACGGTCGCGCCGGGGTTCATCGACATGCTGGGCCAGTCGGAGTTGACGATTCTGGTCAACCCTCATTTGCCGTCAAAGATATTTTAGGGAATTACGACGGAGATTACCGGCGAGGGCAATTCGATCGCGCCGACCAATGACTGTCTGATTGCCGAGGACAAGGCCGGCTTCGATCACTACCAGATCAAACCGGATTGGCGCAGCTTCGACGGCTACTTCAAGCGGCTTGAGACCCAGGGGATGGGCATCAACCTGGCGAGCTATGTCGGGGCCACGACGGTTCGCCGGATGGTGATTGGAAATGAGAACCGTCCGCCGACGCCTGCAGAGCTTGCGCAGATGCAGAAGCTGGTGCTCGACGCGATGCACCAGGGCGCGATGGGTGTTTCGACGGCGCTTCAGTATGCTCCCGCGCCGTATGCGAGCACAGAGGAGCTGATCGCTTTGGCCTCGACGGCGGCGAGTGTAGGCGGCATCTATGCGACACATATGCGGTCGGAGGGTGACGCGGTGTTGGGCTCGCTCGATGAGACATTCCGCATCGCGCGGGAGGGCAAGATCCCGGTGGAGATCTGGCATCTGAAAGCCGCGGGTAAGGCGAACTGGGGCAAAATGCCTCAGATTGCGGAGCGGATTGACGCGGCTCGCGCCTCCGGTTTGGATATTGCCGCAGACACCTATGCCTATACAGCGTGGTCCAATTCGTTCTCGGCCTTCGTTCCGCCCTGGGCGCACGATGGGGGCGATGCGGCGATGGTGGCGCGCATCAAGGATCCCGCTCAGCGCGCGCGAATTCGCGACACGATGTTGCATGACAAGAACTGGGACAACGAGTGGCTGGAGATCGCGGGGCCGGAAGGCGTGACGATCTCATCGACGGTCGATCCGAAGCTGCGGCCACTGCAAGGCAAGAACATCGCTGAGATCGCGAAGGCGCAGGGGAAGGATCCGATTGACTGCATACTCGACCTCATTGCCGAAGACCCGACGATGGAGGTTGTGGTTGCGGGGATGTCGGAAGACGATGTCGCCGATGCGCTGAAGCAACCGTGGGTCTCGGTCGACAATGATTCGTCAGGCGCTTCGCCGGAGGGAATCCTCGGCGAGGAGCATCCTCATCCGCGCGGATACGGGGCTTTTCCGCGCATCCTGAGAAAGTATGTTCGCGAAGAGCATCTATTGACGCTGCCGGATGCGATCCGCAAGTTCTCCGCGCTGCCGGCCGAGCGGATGCGGCTGGCCGACCGCGGAGTGATCAAAGATGGGATGTGGGCTGATATCGTGATCTTCGATCCTGACAAGATTCGCGATCTCTCAACCTATGAGAACCCAAATCAGCTCGCCGTGGGTATGGAGTTTGTGCTGGTCAACGGTGTACCGGTGATTAGCGACGGCAAGATGACGCAGGCGCTGCCGGGCAAGGTGCTGCGCGGGCCAGGATTTGTTCCTTAGGCTCTATTCTGAAAGAACACCTTTGCACGAGGAGATTCATTGCCGGAATTCGATCGTCATATCTTTGTCTGCACCAATCAGCGTGAGCCGGACGCGGCGCGGCCGTCTTGCAGTCCAGATGGGAAGGGAAAACTTCATGCGCTGCTCAAAGACAAGGTCAAGGCAGCCAAGCTGCCCGGGGTGCTGCGGGTGAACAAATCCGGCTGCCTGGAGCAGTGTGAGCATGGCCCGACAATCGTGGTCTATCCGGAGCAGGTTTGGTATGGATTTGTGCAGCCGGAGGACCTGGACGAGATTGTCGAGGAGCACCTGCGGCATGGGCGTCCAGTCGAGCGGCTACGGTTGGCGCCAGAGTGCCTGAACACCGCGAGTTGTCCGCATCGGCCAGAGGTGGCCGCGACATTGTCCTGACCGCGTTTTCCGCGACGGCTGGGGCTGGACGAAGGCCGGGCAGATGCGGTCAATGTGCTATATTCCCAATTGGATCAATGATTTTCTCTCGTGAGTATGTCGGATACCTGGCCCGCCAGACGGTGAAACACCTGGTCGAGGCGAAGATGATCCAGACCGCAAAATTGAAGGCCGTCGAAGAGCGCGTGACTCAGGGGCTGATCGAAGAACTTTCCCTCGAAGACCGCATCAATGACGAGGTGCGCGTCATCCTCGACGCCTATCAGGACGACATGCGGCGCACCGGCGCGAGCTACATGGAGATGTTCAAGAAGGTGAAGAACGAGCTGGCGCGCAAGTACAAGGCGGTGCTGTGAGGATCACCCGCGACAAGTTGAACAAGCTGGCGCACGTGGTCGCTGACACTCTGGCCGAAACCGACGAGTGCGACTTCCTTGACGACCGCAACACCATCCGGCAGGAGGCGCGCAAGGCGCTCGAGAACCTGTTGATCGCGGAGATGAAGATCGACGCGGCAGCCAAGCAGAAGATCGCTTCGCAGCGGAAGATCATTCAAGAGGGCAGCCAGGAGTGGGACATCCTCTACCGGAAGTACTACAACGAGGAAGTGAAGAAGCTCGGTATTTAGTAGCCTTTGGCGCGGCCTCGCGCTTTCCCAGCCTCGCTTTCCCTTGATATACTTGCTGAATGCAAGCCGTCTTGGCTTGGCCACTCCTTTGTGGCGTCATGGTGTAACTGGTTAACACGCCGCCCTCTCAAGGCGGAGAGTACGGGTTCGATCCCCGTTGACGCTACCAATCCTCGAATTCGAAGTCTATTTCGGTTTCAGCCAGAAACCCGGCTTAATTCAAAGCAGCTACTAATTGCCTCTTGCTTGGTGATATAAAAGACACTTCCACGCAATGCCAGTCTTTCCGGCGCGGCCTAGGAGACGTGGGTAAGCTTGCTCAGCAAATAGCGGAGATGGAATGACCAAAGTGGCGGCGCAGCGGTTCACGTTTACTCATCAGCAGAGCGCGTCGAACAAGATGCCGCGGGAGATCAACCGCAACCTGATCTTCAACCTGATCCGCACCAAACAGCCGATTTCGCGGGCCGATCTGGCGCGGGCGTCGCACTTGCAGCGCAGCACGGTATCGCTGATTGTCGAAGAGCTGCTGGCGGCGCGTTGGATCGTTGAAGGGTCGATGGGGCATCTGCCACGGGGGCGAAGGCCGACCTTTCTTCACCTGAACGATGGACGCGGGGTGATTGCGCTGGACATCCATCCGTCACAGACTACGCTCGCGGTGGCCGACCTGGGCGGCAAGATCGTGGCGCAGAGCCTGGTGGTGCTGCCGGAGAATCCTAAGAAGGTCATCGCCGCGATTGTGGCGGCGATCCTCAAGATGATGGCCGCGAATAGCGACCGCTCGTTCGACGGCATCGGCATGAGCCTGCCGGGACGGCTGGACATCCAGATGGAAAAGCTGATCTTCGCGCCGAATATCGACTGGCCTATCGGCGGAATTAAAGCCAAGGTGGAGCTGGCGACGGGGCTGCCGGTTTCGGTCGACAATGTGGCGAATGCGTGCGCCCTGTCGGAAGTCTGGTTCGGCGACAGCGACGGCGTTCATGACCTGGTCGCGGTCAACGTCTCCGAGGGAATTGGGACGGGCATCTTTGCGAACGGGCGTCTTTTGCGCGGTGAGGGTGGACTAGCTGGCGAGTTCGGTCACGTGCAGATGGAGCCGGATGGCCTGCTGTGCGGTTGCGGCAATCGCGGATGCTGGGAGACTCTGGCGTCGAACCGCGCCGGGGTGCGCTATTACGCAGAATTTGCCAAGAAGCCGCCGATCCCATTCGATGCGGTTTTGAAGCTGGCCCAGTCTGGCGACGCGGCGGCAAGGAAGGCCATCGAGAAGATGTGCGCCGCGCTTGGCCGCGGCATGCGGATGATTACATCGGCGCTGGCTCCGAATGAGATTGTGGTGGTCGGCGACATCACTACTGTCTGGTATCTGGTGGGGCCGGTGGTGGAGGCCGAGATGCGGCGGAATCCGCTGGTGAAGGTACCCCATGTGCGGCCGGCGCACGATGGCGGCAAGGCGCGGCTACGCAGCGCGGTGGCGCTGGTAATGAACGACAATCTGCTGTGACCGTCTGAGCTTCCGGAAGCGCTCAGCTCATCGTCTAGAAATCAGTCTTCCACTTATGCGGATGCCAGGTGATCTGGACGGCGGCGGTGGTGTCGCTCTGTGGCGTGGGCTCGAGCAGCGGGACGTTCCAGTGTTCGTACTGCACCCAGGCGTTCAACTCGGTGTCCTCTCCGAGGCGTTTGAGGACGTTCACGCCGATGAGATTTTGGGTGGTGCCGCCGGGTGTCGCGTGAGGACTTATAGGGTTGGCGGCGCCGGGGATGAAATCTTTCCCAGCTTTGGCGGTGCGATAGTTTAGCTGGATCCATTCGCTGGGGCTCAGATGGTAGGTAAGCCAGGCCTGGCCGCCGGTGGCCTCTCGGCCGATCCAATCGCCCATGATATTGCTCTTGTTGGTATAGCCCTGGGTCTGGATCGTTTCCCAATACATGAAGGTGCCGCCGCTTTGGCCGCCGTCGTTGTGGGAGGTATTGGTGTAGACGCCCTCGACGCGCAGGTCGAGCTTGGGTGCTCCTGGGAATTGAGTGAGAAAGATACCGGAGCGAATCGCGGCGCGGCGTGGCGCGCTGATTGGGTTGACGTCGTCGTGGGCCTCGGAGTCGGCGTATAACGTCAACCACTTGCGCACATAAGGCAGCCGGTATGTGAAGTCGAAGGCGCCGAAACGGGCGCCGGGATCGTTGCGGCTAAACTTCTCCGATGCCGGGACGTTCTGGACGCTGAAGAAGCTCTTGAGGAAGCTGTGAATGGTGATGGGCACATGTCCCTGGCCACCCCAGATCACGGTGCGTTCAAAGCCGATCTCGACGTTCACCGTAGGTTTGAACGAAATCTTCTCCATGTGCACCCAGGGTTCGTTAGGGTTGGTGTGCCCTTTAAGGCTGCCGACAAAGAAGTCGTAGCGGAATGGCCCGGTGATTCGAGAGAGAAGAGGGATACGAAAGGGCTCGACGCGGTCGATGCGGAAGGAGTAGATGTTCTCCGCATTATTGCTCCACGCGAAGGCGCCGCCCTCGGCCGGTCCGAGCCACGCATCGGTCTTGCCGAAGGAGATCTCATGACCCCACAGATGGTAGGCCAGATCGGCCTCGACAATGCGAAAGACGTTCGTGGAAGGAATGGGGCCCTGGGGAATCACGGCCTGGTTCAGGCCATAAGGGGTTTCGTCTACGCCGGATAGTGTCTCGGCGACAGGGATCGAATAACCGGTGGCGGAGGGGGCGTGCTGGTATTCGCCACGGAAGTAGAGCGAAAAGCGATGGGCCTGGGCTCGTCCGCTAAAGCCGGTGATGTTGTTGAAGCCGGATTCGTAGGGCCGGCCATAATCGTTGATGATGGTCAGGCCGACATGGTAGCTGTCGCGGAGCGGGATACCTGCGATGCCGAGGGGACGAGTGTAAACACTCTCAATCTCGCCGTCGCCATGCTTCGAGTTGGAGATGGCTTCGATGTCGGGATTCACTTCATCCTGCAGGGCCTCAAATATTTCGCGCGCCTCGTCGTCGTCGCTGTCGTTGATCTTATCGGCAGAGCGCTCGAGTATATGGGCGAGACTCAAGCGGGTCCAGGGGCGAAGGTCAAGATAAGCCGAATCGATATAGCCTTTCGAAAAAAGGCGCAGCGCCGCCGGATAGACCCAGCTGTCGACCGGAATGTACGTGGATCCGGCATCGTTGAGATAACGGACCGGCGCGGCGGGCTTGTACACCGGAGCGGCCTGCGGAGCCGGCATCGCGTCGGGTTCCGCATCGGGGGTGGTGGGCGTGAATTCGGAGACGGGCGCAGTGGCCGTTGCCGCGAGATCATCGAGCCTGGCCGCCGATGCGGCCTTTGCGTCGAATGGTTGAATCCGGGTGGCGGTCTGTATGGGGGACTGTGCCACTGTCGGCTTCACGGAAAAGAAAGTGGCGATCGCGAGAAGAGAAAACGTAAGAGGACGGCTGATCAAATGCACCTCATCGAACCGGAACAATCGCAGGACGACATTCATAATCCTTCCCCGTCGCGTTGATTTGGACGGGAAGAGCGCAGCGGGAGATCAATGGCTGCGTCTCCAGTCTAATATCCTGTCGTGCCTACTAACGATCGCGCAAGGGCGGTTTCTTTGCGGCGATAAGCGCGGAGTCCACGTCCCGGTTGAAGGAGTCGATCAATTTTTGCTTCCACAACAGGGAAAACAGTCCTTTGGCGGCCAGGTAGTCTTCCATTCTCAGGAGGGCATCATGGTGCCTCCGGCTGCGCGCTTTGCCGTCTTTGCCGTTGGAGGGTGCGGGGAACGAGATGGCCTGGATGAGCGTGGGACCGCCTCCGTGGCGCGCTTTGTGTATCGACTCATAGGCCACGCGATAGATGGCGACAATGTCATCAGCGTCAACGGGAATCACGGGAAGCTCGCAATGCTGCCTCTCACTCGGGAGGCTGGTGAAGGCTTTACTCTTGCCCGCGGACGCGGCTTTCCCATGCGCCACCACCAGTAGCGGTAGACAGTGCTTGCCGGCGAAGGTGAGCGCTTGATGCCAGCGCTGACCGGAGTTTGAAGTGTCGCCGCAGAAGGCCATGACGAGATTGCCCCTCTTAGCTGCCTGTAAGGCGAGGGCAACGCCAGAGGCCAAGTTAAGCTGGGCGGCAGGGTTTGCCGCACTTGGGATTAGGTGGAATGTGGACTGATTTTCCCGCAATGCCGACGCGGACGGTGCGTTGGCGTTTGAGGCTTTGCCCGCTTCGCTCGAGTGCAATTCAGAGAAGATAGTGACGAGCGAGACTCCCTTGAGGAATTTTCCGAGAACATCCGCCTGCAATGGCGCAAGCCAGTCATCGCGGCGAAGATCGAGAGCTGCGCCTACGGTTGCCGCTTCTCCTCTGAAGAGACGCGCTGACCTGCCGGAGGATGATCGCGACTCACGGGAGCGCTCGTCCAATATTCGGCATTGCAACATGGTCGAGTAGAGCTGCTTGAGCTTGGCTTCGCTGATTAAGGGATTGCTTGCCTCAGGAGTGGCCGACTGCGCGGAAGGCAGGACTTTCCCGCGCTTTTTTCTGACCTTGCTCACCATGGATCGGGATGTCCTTGAAAAGCGCAATTGTAAACCACAGACTGTGTGCCGACGTCATCAATGCGGGATCACCGTCTCTCCGGATTTCAACAGATTTGTGAAAAAGCCTGTGTAATACCCGGCGCGAGAGTGTCGAAAGGCAGCAATGACAATACGTTCAACACTCTGCACTGCTTTCGATGCGGAGCTTCGATGAGTCTCGTTAAGTGGAATAGTCGGCGTTGATGGCGACGTATTCTTTTGTGAGGTCGCAGGTCCAGAAACGGCACGAGCCAGAGCCGATACCGAGATCGATGCGCACGTGATACTCGCCCTGGCTGAGATGGCGGTGAGCGGCGTGCTCATCCATCAGCGGCGAGCGGCCACCGGCGCGGCATATCTCGTGATCGCCGAACCATATGTTGATCTTGCCGGGATCGATCTCTACTCCGGAGTAGCCGACGGCGGCGAGGATGCGGCCCCAGTTAGGATCGTTGCCTGCCCAGGCGGTCTTGACCAGTGGCGAATGGGCGATCGATCTTGCGATCTTGAGCGCGTCGGCGTCGCTGGGCGCGCCCTCGATGCGGAGTTCGACGACGTGAGTCACGCCTTCGCCGTCGGCGACGATCTGTTTGGCGAGATCGGTGCAGACTGCGGCGAACGCGGAGCGGAACTCAGTGTGAGCGGCGTCGATGGCGACGCCACTGGCTCCGGAGGCAAGCAGGAGCACGGTGTCGTTGGTGGAGGTATCGCCGTCGATGGAGATGCGGTTGAAGCTGAGCTCAGCGGCCTCATGCAGTATCGTTTGTAGCTCCGCTGGCTCGATCGCTGCATCGGTAAAGATGTAAGCGAGCATGGTGGCGTGAGGCACGAGCTGAGGGTGAATCATGCCGGCGCCTTTGCACGTCCCGACAATCTTGACTTGCTTGCCGTCTGCGGCGAAGTGCCGCGCGCTGACTTTGCGGCGGGTGTCGGTAGTGAGGATGGCGTGGGCGAACTGGTCGAAGTGACCGCTGGTCTTGCCGAGCGCGGACTTCACTTCGGGAAGGGCGGCGATGAGCTTCTCTCCGGGTAGCGGGACGCCGATGATTCCAGTGGAGGAGGGAAATATCTCGTGTTCGGTGCAGCCGAAGGCGGCTGCTGCGTGAGCGCCGACCTCGCGGCAAGTGGCGATTCCGGCTTCGCCGGTAGCACAGTTGGCATTGCCGGCATTGACGGCGACGACTTTGACTCGTCCGTGCGACTTCAGGAGATTCTCGCGGCCGACGATGATCGGGGCGGCGACGACGCGGTTGCTGGTGAACATCGCTGCGGCAGAGGCGCTTTCGTCCGCGACGGCGATGGCGAAGTCGGGTTTGCCGCTGGGCTTGAGACCGGCTTTTACTGCGGCGAACTGGAATCCGGATGGAAGGAGGAAGTCAGGAAGATGCGGAGATGAAGTCATTGCTGACTTTTACTGTATCAATAGGAAGAGGGTTGAGTGAGAGGGTGGGAATTGAGGGAGAAAGCGGCAGAAGCAGAGGACGAGATCGAAGGCCAGAAGACGGAAACATTTCTCGTCATGCGGCGCGTGGATGTGGCGCGAGGCGACGCGATCGTGCTGCACGATGTGAGTTTGAAGATCGGGATTGGCGAGCATGTAGCGATCCTGGGGCCGAATGGCTGCGGCAAATCCACGCTGATCAAGACGCTGACCTGCGAGTGCTATCCGATCGCCCAGCCGCAGACGACGGTTCGGCTCTTTGGCCGCGAGCGTTGGGACATCTCGCAGTTGCGGCGGCGGCTGGGCGTTGTCTCTGCCGAGCTTCCGGGAGAGCGGACTCCGGTGACGTTGGGGCGCGATGTGGTCGTCTCGGGGTTCTTCTCGGCTTCGACGTTATGGCCGAATCTGCATGTGACCGAAGAGATGCGGCAGAACGCCGCGGCGGCGATGGCGCTGATGCAGGCCGAGCATCTTGCAGGCAAGTTCGTCGGGCAGATGTCGGCCGGCGAACAGCGGCGGATCATGATCGCACGGGCGCTGGTGCATCGTCCGCAGATGCTGCTGCTTGACGAGCCTTCCAATGCGCTGGATCTGGCCGCGCAGCGGGAGCTTCGCGAGGCGCTGCGGCGGGTCGCGCAGGAGGGAGTCGGCATCGTCATGGTGACGCACCACCTGGCAGACATTCTGCCAGAGATCGATCGCGTGATCCTGATGAAAGACGGAAGAATCTTTGCCGACGGCACGAAAGAAGAGCTCATCACTCGCGAGACGCTCAGCGCTTTGTTTGGCGTCGATCTGGAACTGACGGTGCGCCACGAATATTTTCATTCGTGGTGAGCGGCAGGCCGGAAGCCCGAAGACTGTGCTGCGCCCGTATTTTCAGGCGTTGCCCAGGTGCGCTTCGAGTACCTTGAGGAACTGGGCAAGCCAGGCCGGATGCGCGGGCCAGGCGGGGCCGGTGACCAGCTTGCCGTCGGTGAGGGCGGCGGTCATTTCGACAGCGACGTAAGTGCCTCCGGCGAGCTCGACCTCGGGCGCGCAGGCGGGATAGGCGTTGACTCGCTTGCCGGAGATTACGTGCGCGGCGGCAAGCAACTGCGCGCCATGGCAGAGCGCGGCGATCGGCTTGTCGGCCTCGTAGAAGTGGCGGATTATGGCGAGGACCTTGGGGTTGAGGCGGAGGTATTCGGGCGCGCGTCCGCCGGGAATGACCAGGGCATCGTAGTCCGCGGCGTGGATGTCGGCGAAGGTGGCGTTGAGGGTGAAGTTGTGGCCGGGCTTTTCGGAGTAGGTTTGGTCGCCCTCGAAGTCGTGGATAGCGGTGCGGACGAACTGGCCGGCCTTCTTGTCGGGGCAGACGGCGTGAACGGTATGGCCGACCATCTGCAGGGCCTGAAAGGGGACTATGACCTCATAGTCCTCGACGTAGTCGCCAACGATCATGAGCAGTTTCGCGTTTGCCATGGTCCAAGTTTATCGCGCCTTTCATTCCACTCAAACCAACGGATGGTTTGAATGAGAACCCCTTGCATTCCCGGAGCAGACTCGCTACTCTGCGGGTACACGGGAAAGGAGGATGATCCAGCCTATGACAAGTTCTGATGGTAGTAGTTGTGGCAGTTCAATACGTGAGGTGACTGAGGCTTAGAGCATTCTCGCTCTCTAGTCCTGGCGATACTTTGCAACGAACTCGCCGAGGCCGGTTCTCAATCAATTGAAGCGAGAATGCCTCAGGTCAAACTCAACAGCTCACCGATGAAAAGGCCCACTGCCGAAACTGGCTGCGGGCCTTTTCAGTTTCCCGGCGAGCTGGGACGACGCCGGACCTAGAAGCCTGTCGAGAGTGCATTAGGGGTACCCCACCCCCCGTCCCTGTAGAGAAGCCGTTTGTTTTCTTCGCTTTAAGTATAGTCAACCGCTAGAGTCGTCATTCTGCTCGACTTACTTACAGAGTCTTGCAAACAAAGGACTTAAGGGCGAGTGCTGCGAGTGCTGAATCCGTTGCTTATCCTGCGCCGGTGGTTCGGCGGGGAACTGGTCTGACTTCTTCTTTATTTGATCTCTATAATCCAGTTTATCAAGTTGGATACGTTCACTGCGCCAGGTTCTGGACATTATTATCTCTTGTTTTATGAATGACTTATGCTTGAAATTCCGCTACATAGGGTATTGACACGCTGGGAAGGGTGTGGGATGACCCCCTGGAGTGAGACAGAGCAAGAAGTCCCTGTGTGCCGTTGGCTGAGATTAACTCGACGAGCGGGAGTTGATGTTGCAGGATGAGGTTGATCGGGGAAGCGGAGGCGGGCTCTGCTGGAGAGCAACTCGCCAAGGAATGCCCGGCTGGAACTCATCGCACCGATGGGTAGTAAGACCGATGGGCTGGGTAGGAGTCATCGCGGCCCCTCCCCGGCTTGTCGGTGAACATCGGGACGATAGATTCCCCCATGCCTGAAAAAACTCATGCTTGCGACCGGCGCTGCTGCCGGGTTGGCCAATAGACTTTGCTCGAAGTCCTCCGGGGAGCGGTAGTCAAGCGCCGAGTGCAGCCGGCTGCGATTGTAATACCGCTCCAGGAACTGGCCGATGTGGACCTCCAGATCGGGCCGGTCGCGGTATCGGCGAGTGTAGATTTCCTCCTGTTTGAGAGTCTTCATGAAGCTTTCGCATTGTGCGTTGTCGTAAGGGTTGCCGGGCCGGCTCATGCTGGGCACGATGCCATGCTCGGCGAGCAACCCGGCATAGGTGTGGGAGGCATATTGCACGCCGCGGTCGGAGTGGTGGACCAGTCCGGGAGCGGGCTGCCGCGCGTCGATCGCCTGGCGCAGCGCGCAGACGGCGAGGGTCGCATCGAGCCGTTGGTCGAGCGCCCAGCCCACTACCCGGCGGGAGTAGGCGTCCAGCACCACCGCCAGATAGACGAACTGCTCGGCCAGCCGGATATAGGTGATGTCGGCCACCCAGAGTTGGTCGATGCCGGTCAGTTCCAGTCGCGCGGCCAGGTTCAGGTGGACGCGCAGATCGTGGCCGGAGTCGGTGGTGTGAACGAAGCTGCGCTGGCGCAGGCAGAGCAGGTTGTCCTCAGCCATCAGCCGCGCGACGCGCTTACGGTTGACCGCCCAGCCTTCGCCGCGCAGCTGCTCGGTGACCCGACGATAGCCATAGTTGCGCCGGTGGGTCAGCGCGATCCGCTGCACCTCGGCGCGCAACTCGGTCTCTTCCCCGCGCGGTTGCCGCTGTTGCCAGTGGCGATAGAACCCCGCCCGGCTGACCTGGCCCAGCCGGCACATGGACTCGACGCTGAGGTGTGTTTGCGGCCGCGTCACTCGGATCTCCTCGTAGACGCAGTCTCGCCACACCCGCTGACGGGCTGGGGTTGAGCCTCGATTCTGCGCAACACACCGTTGAAAAAATCCGCTTCCAGCACCTTGGTCGCCAGCGCCGCCTTCAAGCGGAGGTTCTCCCGCTCCAACTCCCGCTCCTTACGCGTGTCGGCCTTCGCGGCACGCTCCAGCCGAACCACATAGGCACGCCACGTGTACAGCTGACGCTTGGAAATGCCCAATTCTTTCGCTAACTTCCCATGACCGCAGACTGCCATCTGCTCCACCCCAGATCGCTTCTCCGCCAACGTCCATCGTCGATACTGTCGCCGCATAAAAGCCTCCATTCCATGAAAATGGGGACTTCTTCAACTGTCTCACTTTTGGGGGGCACTCCACGGCGATTCGGCGGATCGGCTTCCTGGAGCGAGGCGGGATCTGGCCTCGGCTGCTCTCGGTCGTCATCAGAACTTAGCCATAACCCCGTTTTTCGGCAGCTACATGAGCCACTTGTCCGAAATGCGACTTTTCGTCCATGTGCCGGAAAGCGCGCGTTCGGGACGTATCTCTCATTTGCTTTCTGTCTGGCCAGTAATATGACCAAGACGCGCATACTCCTCATAACGGCAGATGAATCGCTCCGCGATAAGGCTGAGCTATATCCCACACCACGGTGAGACCGCAGTTGAATCGCTGCGTGGCAGAGTCTGGCGCGAGCGTGATCACAGATAAGAAATGGCGCAAAGGGCTGTCCAAATGCCATCATTGACCGCGACAAAGGGTCCGGACTTACGCGTCTCTAACTGGTAGACTGAATTGCCTCGGAACTGCCTGCTCTTTACAACCGGCCACGCTGTAAGCATTGACTGGCTCGGGTCGGCATTCTTCGAGGGGGGGCAGAAACCAGTGCAGGCGATCGATCAGAACCTGGACATTGCCGAAGCAAGCTTTCAATTGGTTCGGTTCATCTTGCGACTTCTGATTTTCGTAGTGGCGGTTGCCGCCTGCCGATGGGGCCTGCGCACTTTCGTCTTGAGCAGCAACCGGAAGTCTGCGCGCTGGCTCAACTCTTTTTCGGCCGGGAATCTCGTCGCCCTGGTAGTGCTTCGCCTTTTACGCGACCCTGCCGAAAAGATATTAACCGCTATGGGAGAAATGATCGGTCGTTTGCGGCCGGTGTCTCAATCGGACTGGCCGCCCACCGTTATGGTGGGCCTCTATTATGCATTGATTGCCACCTCGGTGTTATTCGCGGCTTTCTACGTGGTGGGATTGATCTACCGCTTCGGCGACCGGCGCATTGACGCCTGGCAGTCCCGCCTTCGCGCTGGCGGTTCGAGCGAAACCAGTCCCCGGTTTAATGTCAGCCGGATCATTCAGGTGGGAATACATGTCCTCTGTACGATTCTGTCCGTCACTCTTATCCTGGTTTACGTATTTCACGGCTTCAGGATGTTTCCCCGTACCAGGATATTAGTTGCCGCTCTGGTCAAGTTCCTGGGTCCGCCCCTGCGCGGCGCGTACAAGGCCTTCGAGAATTATGTCCCGAACCTCGGCTACATTTTCGTCATTCTCGTGTGCGGCTGGATTCTTCAAAAGGCCTTGAAGTACTTCTTTGCATCTATCAAGCGTGGAAACATCGTGTTTACGAACTTCCCGGTGGAATGGGCCGACCCGACCTATAAACTGAGCCGAGCCGGCCTCATTCTCTTGGTCTTGGTCGTGAGCTTCCCCTACCTTCCTGGCGCCAACAGCCCATTATTTCGCGGGTTTTCGCTCTTCTTCGGTGCGCTGCTCACCTTCGGCTCCAGCGGATTAATCGGCAACCTCCTGGCTGGAATCCTCTTGACTTACCAACAGGCATTTAGGCTGGGCGACGTGGTTCGCATCGAAGGCACATACGGGAGGATCGCCAAGAAGACATTACTTATCACACGGCTGCTCACCGTGGGAAACGAGCACGTGGTCATTCCCAACAGCAAGGTGTTGGCCGCTTCGGTTACGAACTATAGCGCGCACAGCCAGGGCGGCGGTTTTGCATTGGGAATCACCGCTACCATCGGCTATGAAATAGATTGGAGGACCGTGCGCAAGCTCATGCTCGACGGAGCGGCCCGAACCGAGCAGATCGCCACCGATCCGGCTCCGCGAGTGCTGGTGAATTCCTTTGGGAATTACTCGGTGGAATATGAACTGCGTACCTGGACCAGGAACGCTGAGGATATCTTCGACACCGGTACAGCGTTGCGCCTGAATGTGCTGGACACCTTTGCTGACGCGGGCATCGAAATCATGACTCCGGCGATCCTGTCGCTCCGGGACGCGAGCGAACTGGCGGTTCCGGCAGAGCGTTTCCCAAACCGTCCCAAGCCGGAAGGCATAAGAATCAGCGTCGACCCCACCTGACGATCCGCTTGACTAGGCGCTCGCGCCCGGAGTGTTGCCAACTTAGCGCACTAAGCTATGCTGTTCCAGAGTAAGCTTATGGCCTCAGATCATTTTCAGAAGTCAGTCGTCTCCGCCGACGAAGCATTGCGGAGGATTACCGAGGGTAATCAAAGGTTTCTTCAGGGCAAAGCGCGTTTCTCCACCGTCTGCAAGGAGACTCTCGCGGACCTGGCCAGAGGCCAGCAACCCTACGCCACCATCCTCGGATGTAGCGATTCCCGCGTTCCACCGGAATTGATATTTGACGCTGATTTCGGTGAACTGTTCATCATTCGGGTTGCGGGCAACGTGATTTCTCCGGAGGTCATGGGCAGCATGCAATACGCGGGATCCCACCTGCACACCCCTCTTTTTGTAATTCTCGGCCATGAGGGATGCGGCGCGGTAAAGGCGGCATTGGACAGCAAACTAAACGCGGTCGAGCATCTATCTCGCATTCAGACTCTGGTGAACGACATTCTGCCCGGCCTGCCGGATCTTGATCCACAGACTCCACCGGAGGAGTATCTGGCGCGGGCGGTCGAAGCCAACGTGAGATGGTCAATGCAGCAATTGATGGACACACCTGAGGCGAAAAGGGCAGTCGAAGAGGACCGCGCAATGCTGGTAGGCGCTGTGTATGAGATCGCCTCTGGGCACGTGAGACTTTTGCAGTGAACTGTTCAGCCAAAAGCACTCACCGAAACAGCCAATGGCAGCTATTTCTCTTTGTTGATCTCACTGCGCCTCCATGCCAACCTTATTCCAGTCGATGATGTTCACCAGCTTCCAGGGATTCTTACGAAGCTCAAATTGAAGCTCGCCGTTTTTGCCGATAGTCAGCTGACAAGCGGGAAAGAGAACGCCTGTGCTCTTGTCCTTGTCGGTGTCGTTCAGGTCAAACTCGCCTGCTGTCAGGTTGTAAGACTTGCTCTGCGTGTCGTGATACGCTTCACCGAATCTGATCAGCCGGTTGGTGGCGAAGCGTATTTTGCGGCCGGTGGGAGTCCGAACCAGGCGGATGTAAGCCAGGTCGTAGCCGAGTGTGCCGGTAATGGCGATGCGGCCTACGGGCTTCATCTTGCTGAGCGCGTCCACCAGGCCCTGATTTTGTCCCTTCTTGAATGCTTCGACCAGCACTTGCCGGTCTTCCGGCGTCGAGAATTGGTTGATGATCACCTTGATGCTCACATTGGCGCCCAGTTGTGTGCTGGTACCCATCGCTGTGGCGTCAATCGTCGCCGGCTTCGTGTCAGCGGCGGAAATGGCCGGGGTGACGGCCGTCAGCAGCAGAGTAGCGAACAGGAACCCTCCATAGCGGAAAGTGCGGGCTGTCGATTTCAAGTTCTGGTTATTCACCATGGGTTGTCCTCCGAAAGACTGCGGTGGGTTGGACTTCGTAATGCGACTGAAGAGTACCAGGCTGGTTACGAAGCTTCGGTTGTTTGTAGCAGGGTGTCTAGTTATCTTCTTCCGGCACAGGAGTCCAGGACTTGTCAGGATTGAAGAGCTCCATCTTCTTGAACTCGTCCAAAGTGTCGGACCCGAAGTCCTTCTGGTAGACAACGCCGTCATTGCTGACAATGAAGGTTTGCACTCCGGTGACGCGGTAGTCAGCAGGCGCCGCCACCAGGGCAAAACCCCCGATCATCGCGCCTTCGATTACATAGTTCAATTGTCCAAGCGGTGCGTCGGGACCCTGGCCTTTCAATACCTTGAAGAAGTAGCCGTGGTACGGTTCCTCTCGGCTGGTGTAGCCCTGGGCGATGGCCTTCGCAATGTTCTCGCCGATTGGACCACCCCAGGTTCCATCGGGATTTTGCCACGCGAGGCCATCCTGTGTTCCGGGAGTGCTGACGATGCGCTGGGCGTACTGGTTTACTTGATAACCCTGGCGCGGTTCGATAGCGTAATTCTGCTGTGCCTCGACGTAACCATTGCAGATTTGAATGGCGTCGAGTTCGTTGGAGCCGATGCGGCGGTATAAGAGCTCCTGGCGGCCGGCTTTACTGTCGAAATACCATTTGCCCCCCGACTTAACGAGCGGTACGGGAAACGGCCACTCTTCGTTGCCCACAAGGAGAAATGCGCGGTTCCCGTTCTTCGGATCCACGGCAATGCTCTTCTTTTCATGGGCCTGTGCAGAGAAATCGGCGGCGCGCTGCTGCTCCTGAGCCGGCTCGCTGACGAGTACGATGTCGTCGAGATTGTGGCCAAAAATCTGGGCCAACTTCTCTTTGTCGTACGGATCGGCCGCGCTGACCAACGCATCGGCAGCCAGCTGCGGGGTATCAAAGCCCATTGCGCCGGCAAACCGAGTAGTGGCAGAAGCCGGAGGCTGCTTCGCCGAGGACTGCTGGGCAGCGAGGTGAACCGGCACAGACAGACATGCCCAGACGACTCCGCTTGCAACCCAGGCAAATCCGGAGAAGCTATTGTTCGCGTGTGTTGACTTCATCTCAATGCTCCTGGATTCCCTTTCATGTGCATTACCTCCGCCGAGCACCGCCGCCGCTGCGCGCGCCCCCGCCGCCGCGAGATCCCATGCTGGAGGCTCCACGGCTGCTGCTGGCGCGTGCGCTCGATCCATTGAAGCCATTGTTCCCTCCTCCGAAGGCGTCCCGGTTTCCGCCTCCGCCGCTCGAGATATTGCGGCCGCCGATGCTATTCGCTCCGCCCGCGCCTCCGCGATTGCCGGCTCCGCCAACCCCGCCCGCTCCACCAACCCCGCTGCGATTGCCGGCTCCGCCAACTCCGCCCGCTCCACCGACGCCTCCGCGGCCACCGGCGCCTCCAACCCCACCAGCTCCACTGACGCCGCCCGCGCCGCCACGGTTGGACCCTACATTACCGCCTTGGCGCCCGATCTGGTTCCTCGCACCGGCCTGACGATTGGCCAGCGAGTCTCCGCGAGCCGAGCCACCAAACCGGTCTGCCGTGGCCCGGTTACTATACGGAGCACCGCCGCGATGTTCCGGGTTGTGCTGCCATTTATTACCTCCTCCGGCTCCTCCAACGCCGCCAGCCCCGCCTACGCCACCGGCCCCGCCTACACCTCCAACGCCGCCAGCCCCGCCTACCCCACCGGCCCCGCCCACGCCTCCAGCCCCGCCGCGGGAGGGTAATTGCGATGGCCGGTTGCCGCCGTTAACCCGGTTCCCCCCATTTACATTGGTGTTGCGGTTGAAATTGTTGTTGTTGTTGATGGTGATGTCGTTGTTCCCACCCCAGCCGCAACCATATCCCCAACCGCCGCCGCCCCAGAATGCGCCCATCGCGACGCCGACGCCGAAAGATATCGCCATTCCGGCCGCATAGTATCCCGGCGGCGGGTAGTAGATCGGCGGATAGGGGTACACCGGTGCTCCGTACACCACAGTGGGATTGTAGGAAGGCACATACACGACCTGCGGATTCGCCTGTTCGACGACAATGACACTCTTGCTTTCGATGACCTTCGTTTCTACCTTCTGTTGCTCATTGGACTTCAAATTTCCTGTGTCCTGCGCCTTCTTGCGCATGCGCTGCACGGCTTCCATCACGTCGTTTTGCTGTGCCAGAAATGCATTGCCGAGGTCGGTAGTCCACTGGATATCGTCGGCCAGGCGCTTGACCAGGTCGGGCAGCCCGGCGAGTGCCTGAACGCTCGGGTCCCACTGTTGCTTGGCCACGGCGTCTGCCAGAGCCTTGTCCTTTAGTTTGGGATTCTTGGTTAGCCACTGCTGGAGCTGGATGATTTCAAGCGGATATGTGGACGCGGCCAGCACCTGAGCAAGCATCGAATCAGGAAAAAGGGCGATGGGCGCTACCAGGGAATCGAGCTGATCGGCAGGAATCGCCGCGGCCTGACTCTCGGCCGCGGGCGCCTGCCCAGTCTGAAGGGGGGGCGCAATATTCGCATAGGTGTCTCCCGGGATGAGGGCAACTGTGCAGATCACGACAACCACACGTCGAATGCCTGCACCAAATCCTATTGGCTTCGGCTCCATGGCTACTTTCCTCCGCGTTTTACCGCAAAAGCGATTCTCCATGCGTTCGCAGATCGCTCTCGTACCGTGACAGATTCAGGATCGTTCTGCCCACGCCCTTTGCACTTTTGGGTGACATCATACACCCTACAAGAACAGCCATGTCATTCACTTCGGGAAAGATGAACTTCCCCCGGTTCAACGGGTTCTGGTCCTGACAAGTTGCCGTATAACCGGCTTTTCGGACATGCCAGTAAAGTCTCCTTATGGGTAACTTCCGCGAAGAGGCGCCAGGCTCCGGTTGGCGATTCGAGCGCTGGTCCTACTTGGAGGCGCTCATCGCACCTCGACACGTTGACGCCTTTCACGATGAGCCAGCGGCAGCTAGATGGCTCTCCTAGCGCCGTTGATAGTGTGAATCGGCGTATCCTTCTTCTGTTGAGACCCTTGAATAATTCTTGAGCGAAGGTGTTGCGATTCATGTACAAGCTTCTGGTTTGCGGTCTCGGTTTTCTCTTTGCGGCGTTGGTGCAGGCTCAGCAGGCATCGACGGCGCGGCCTTCGATCACAGGCATTTCGCACCTCGTGCTGTTCGCGGACGACATTCCGAAGTCGGACGTTTTCTATGGGTCATTGCTGGGTTGGGAGCAGGTTCCGGCGACTGGGGCTCAGTCGGGTGTGCGGTTTTATGCGAACCACTTGCAATATGTCGAGTTGGTGAGCCCTCCTAAGACGGGTTTGGCGGATAGGTTGGACAGCGTCTCGTTTGCTACCAGCGATGCCGAGGCGCTGCGCAAGTATCTTGGCGCGAATGGGGTGAAGGCGCCGGATGCGGTGACGGTTGAGAGCAATGGCGACCGGAGCTTTTTGGTTCGCGATCCAGAGGGAAACAAGGTGGGGTTTACGCAGGCGGGGAGCCATCCGCCGGCGATACCGGAGAATGCGGCGGGGCGAGTGAGCGGGCACATCATGCATGCGGGATATGTGGTGCGGAATCGGGTGGCGCTGGACCATTTTTATAAGGACCTGCTTGGGTTCCACCTTTACTGGCAGGGAGGGAATCCGGCGGACCGGGTGGACTGGGTGATGATGCAGGTGCCGGATGGCACGGATTGGATCGAGTACATGCTGTATCTACCGGCGAATCCTTCCCTGGCGCAGCTGGGCAGCGCCAACCATCTTGCGCCGGGTGTGGTGAGCGTGGCGGAGTTGCAGAAGCAGTTGGAAGCGCGGGGATGGAAGCCGGCTGCGGGGAAGAATCCGCAGGTGCTGGGCGTGGACGGAAAGATGCAGCTTGACCTGACCGATCCGGATGGGACGAGGATTGAGTTTATGGAGTTTTTGCCGGTGGCGACTCCGTGTTGTTCTCCTTACACGGGGAAACAGCCGAGCGCTTCTTCGAGCTGGTAGGAAAGGAGGACGGGATGAGCGCTTTGGGCGGGATTCACTGGGTTCGGGCTTTGCTCGGCGGATTTCTGGCGGAGGTGGCGGTGTTTGCAGTCGTCCTTCCCCTCTCTTTTGTGCTTGGGCAGCGTTCCTTGCTTTACACGGCTCCGGTCGCATCGCTGGTGGCGTGCTTCGTGCTTGCGCTATGGGTTGTGCGTGGGGTCGGTTCCCGTTTTGTGCTGCATGGAGTTTTGGTTGGAGTTGTGGCCACACTCTTGTATCTCGCTCTGAGTCGTGCGCAGCCGGAGCCTCTTGCCTATGTGGTGGCCCATGTCCTGAAGATATTGGGCGGCGCGGCAGGCGGGTTGGTTGGGGGGCGGGGACGCGCGGTTACCTCATCCACGTGAAGTCTGAGACGCCTCGAAAGCGAGCATCGAAGGCTGCGGTATATCTTCTCAAGTGAGGAGAGTCTAACCGGAGATGAGGTGTATTCGACCTTGGTGGCTGTTGATGCTCTCAGCTTCGGGCCTAGGACAGGCCGTTCCGCCTGACACCGCTCCAACGCCGCCTGCCGCTATTCAAGCCCCGGCCGCGGGCGCTGATCAAACACAAGAACCGGTGACGACGCTGAAGGTGGTCACCCGGCTGGTGGCGATCTCCGCCGTGGTGAAGAGCAAGGATGGCGAGCCGAAGGCGGGTCTTACGAAGGACGATTTTGTGCTGAAGCAGGACGGCAAGGAGGTGCCGATCCACTATTTCTCCCAGGGTTCCGATCTTCCTTTAACGATAGCTCTCATGGTGGACACGAGCGGGAGCCAGCGGACGTTCATCGGCGATGAAGCGCTGGCGAGCGATGTCTTTTTCGAGACGATGCTGGGGCGGAAGGAAGATCGCGCGATGCTGGTGGATTTCGATACCAGCGTGCGAGAGCTGCAAGGGCTGACGAACTCCTCGGATGCGTTGCATCTGGCGCTGTCAGGGCTGAGTCCGCGCGCCGCGACGAGGGGAGGGACGCTTTTGAACGATGCGGTCTATGTCGTTGCGAAGGGCGTTTTGGCGAAAGAGAAGGGGCGGAAGGCGATGGTGATCCTCACCGATGGCGGGGACAACGGAAGTCGCACGTCGCTCGCCGAAGCCATCGAGCAGGCGCAGCGCGGGGACGTTCAGATCTACTCGATTCTTTACAGCGCCTGGGAGGGGTTTGGCGGCAACGGCGGCAGCGCTGGGCGAGCCGTGGGCGGCAATCCTGGACTGGAAGCGTTGGAGAAATTTTCGGAGGATACGGGTGGGCGAGTGTTTACGGTCTCGCGCACGATGGGGCTGCGAGAGATCTATGCGGAGATCGCCGAGGACCTGCGATTGCAGTACGAGCTTGGCTACACACCGCCCGCCGACACTCAACCGAACAGCTATCACCGGCTGGAGTTGAAGGCGAAGGACAAGAAGCTGACGGTGCAGGCGCGGAAGGGGTTCTTTGAACCACCATAAATCCAGGGTCTTTCACGCGGTCTTACAATATCCTCATGGAACCTTTGGTGATTGCGGGCAAGGCTTTTCAGTCGCGGCTGATTGTCGGCACCGGCAAATACAAGGATGGGCGGGAGACGCAGGCGGCGATCGAGGCGTCCGGTGCGGAGATGGTGACTGTCGCGGTGCGGCGGGTGAACCTGGACCGGTCGAAAGAGTCGCTGCTGGATTTTATCGATCCGCAGCGGTATTTTTTGCTTCCGAATACGGCGGGGTGCTATACGGCCGACGAGGCGATTCGCGCGGCGCGGCTGGGTAGGGAAGTGGGCCTGTCGGACTGGGTGAAGATTGAGGTAATCGGCGACCAGGCGACGTTGTATCCGGACATTCAGGCGACGCTGGAAGCGACTCGGGTGCTGGTGAAGGAGGGTTTCACGGTGCTGCCTTATACCTCGGATGACATTGTGTTTGCGCGGCGGTTGATCGATGTGGGCGCGGCTGCGGTGATGCCTTTGGGCGCTCCGATTGGAAGCGGTTTAGGGATCCAGAATACGGCAAACCTGCAGATTCTGCGCGAGCGCATCACGGAGGTCCCGCTGATTATCGATGCCGGCGTTGGCACGGCTTCCGACGCGGCGATTGCAATGGAGCTGGGCGCTGACGCGGTGCTGATGAACACCGGGATTGCGGCGGCGCAGAAGCCGGTGCTGATGGCCGAGGCCATGTGCCATGCCGTGCTCGCGGGCCGGCAGGCTTATGTGGCTGGGCGCATGCCGCGGAAGCTGTATGCGACGGCGAGTTCGCCGCTTGAGGGGATTTCGAAGTAACGCCTCTGAGCGCAGTAAGCGGCCCAGGTCTCGGAAGCTAGACATGGGCCGCCCGACTCCGCTTACTTTGGCTGGAAGATGGCGATGGTGCGTCCGGTGGGATCGGCCATGACGGTAAACCATCCGACATTGGGAATTTCATGCGGGCCAAGGTGGATGGTGGCTCCCAGGCCGCGTGCCTTCTCGGTTGAAGCATTGATGTCGTTGACGCCGACATAGGCGAGCCAGCCGGGATTTCCGTTCTCCATTGACATCATGCCGCCGCCGGGGCCGGTGTCGGGTTTGAATGTGCTGTAGATGCCTCCGGGTCCCATGTCCATGTCCTGGAATTGCCAGCCGAAGAGCGCGCCGTAGAATTCCTTTGCCGCTACCAGATCGGGTGTGTTGAGCTCGAGGTGTACAAATGGGTTTGCCATGTGCCTTTTTCCTGGATAACGCTGAATTTGAACTCCGTGCGCCCACCATGCTAAAGCAAAACCAGGGGGACTGTCAGGTGCCTGGCGCTCGCTATGCAGGCTTTTCTTGAGAAAAAAACATGTCGAGTGGTGTGGCTTCACATTACGTCTGCCCGGGTTTTGCTGTAGCCTAAAACGTTCGATCTTGCACTACCATTTGGCGGGCGCCTTCCGAGGAGCTCGCCCTCATAATATGGAGTTTTTATGCCTTTTCCCATCAAAGTTTGTGCTGTCTGCTCGGAAGAGTTTGAGTTGAAACCGGATAAACCTGGCTTTGCCAATCGCTGCCCGGAGTGCAGTGTCTCTGACGAAGCCGACGCTGGCAACCAGCTGCGTAAAGACGCCTTTGAGGGCAAGGCCGCCAGCGAAGTGAACGCGGCGCGGCGGCAGGCGATTCGCGAGATGCTTTACAGCAAAGACAGCTAAAGCAGGCGATTTCAGCCCATTGCTTCAGGGGCTGAGTGTTCGGGGCGACTGCGTGCAGATGGTGCCCGTACTACTCTGTGCGCAGCGCCACCATCGGCTCTATGTTCGCGGCGCGGCGCGCGGGAACATACCCCGCGACCGCCGCGCATGCTGCGAGGACGACCACCGAAGCGGCCAAGGTCAGCGGATCGTAGGAGCGGACGCCATAGAGCTGGTCGGCCATCAAGCGCGCACCGAGAATTGCGACGGGGATGCCGATTGCCAGACCCAGTCCCACCTGAACAAAGGCTCCGCGGAGGACCATTTGGACGACTCTGGCGCGGTCTGCTCCCAAGGCCATGCGGAGGCCGATCTCGCTGGTGCGCCGGGCGACCTGGTATGAGGTGATGCCGTAGAGCCCCACCGACGCCAGCACCAGCGCGAGCAATCCAAAGAGCGCTGTCAAGCGCGAGATCAGCCGCTCCTCGGTGAAATTGCCAGCAACCTGATAGTCGAGCGAATGCAGATCGATCACGGTGAGGTTCGGATCGATGTTGGCCAGAGTGCGGCGCACTGTCGCATCGAGGTCCTGAGGCTGGCTCTGAAAATGCAGAGTGATGGAGTTGATGTAAAGCGATCTGCCTTCAGCCTGGATAAAGTTGGGATTGGTCAATCCGAGGATCTGCTGGTTCAGCGGGCGGAAATACATCGGCCGCATCTCGCTGCGCGGGTTATTGTACTTGGCATCGGCGACTATGCCGACAATCTCGAAAGCGCCCGCGTACTTCACGTCGAAGACGCCGAAATGGCGGCCGATCGGATCTTCGTGGGGGAAGAACTTCTTCACAAATGCCTGATTGACGACGGCGACCTTTTGCGACGTCGCGGTGTCCTGCTTGGTGAAGCCGCGCCCGCGGAGCACGGGTTGGCCCACGGTCTCAAAGAAGTGTGCGCTTACGCGGTCCCACGACGAGCTGTTGTCGTCATTCGGTCCCGGCGCTGGACGCCCTTCCACGCGCACTCCTTCGCCCCAATTGTTTCCCTCCAGGGTGCTGTATAGCGCCAAGCCGACGCTTTTCACGCCGGGCAGCGATCCAAACTGATCTTCTATCGCTCGATAAAGAGCGGGTAGTTTTTCGGGAGTATAGCCGGCTCCCTCCACATCCAGGTGCAGCACGTAGCGGTTGGCGGTCTGCAGGCCGAAGTTCTGGTGCTCCATGTTGTTGAGGCTCCTGGTCAGCAGTCCGGCACCCACCAGCAGCACCAGAGACAGGGCCGCCTGAAAGACGATCAGCGACTTCTGCGGCAGCGAGGCGCGGTCGCGGGTCGAGCGGTTGATGCCGCGCAGCGCCTCGGCGGGGTCGGAGTGGGAGGTGATCCATGCCGGGACGATGCCGAAAACGATGCCGGTCACCAGCGACAGCAGAAAGGCAAATCCGAGGACCGGCAGCGACGGACTAGCGTCGATGGGCAGGTTTGGGGAGTCGGGGAACGCCAGGGCCAGGATGGTCCGCGTGCCCGCATAGGCCACCGCCAGTCCGGCCAGGCCTCCCATGCAGGCGAGGAACACGCTCTCGGTGAGCATCTGTCGCACCAGACGCTTACGCGCCGCGCCCAGCGCCATGCGGATGGAGGTTTCCGCTTTGCGGGTTGCGCCCCGCGCGAGCAGAAGATTGGCCACGTTGGCGCATGCCACCAGCAGCACCAACCCGGAGATGGCCATGAGCAGGTAGAGCCCCTTGCCGGTCTGCTGTTGCAGGTTCTGAATGCCGGCCCCGCCCGGTGTGATAACCACATGCTGCTTGGGGATGATGGTTGAGCCGCCATTCTGCGTGTAGCTGGGCTGGGTGGAGAGCCACTGCCGCAAGCTGGTGGACATTTTGGCTTGCAGCAACTGCGGGCTTACTCCCGGTTTGATTCGCCCGATCACGTAGAGCCAGTTGCTGTCCGGCACATTCAGGTTGGCGTTGGCGCCATCGATCACCGGTTCCATCGCCAGAGGGACCCAGATCGCGGGAGGGTCGCTGCTGATCCGGTCTCCATAGAATCCTGGCGGCGCTATGCCTACTATGGTCACGGGCTTGCTTTGCAGATAGATCGTTACGCCAAGAATGCTGGGGTCGGCGGCGAAGTCCGACTGCCAGGCCTGGTAGCTCAACACCGCGACCGGAGCCGACCCCGCAGTGTCGTCTGCGTCGGTCAGCATACGCCCGGCAAACGGGGCGATTCCGAAGGTGGTGAAGTAGTTCCCGGAGACATACTCACTGCGCTCTGACTTGGCTTGCTCGCTGCCGCGCCGCACGGTCGTCGTGAAGTTGCCCGATTGCATCGCAGCCAGGCGCTCAAACTCGGGCGTGGTGTCGCGAAAATGCTCGTAGAGGTCGTAGGAGAAGAGGTCGAAATCGCCATTGTCGTTGAGGAAACCGCCGTTGACGCAGCAGTCGTCAAGGTCGCCCACGCGGTAAAGTGTCTTTGGGTCCCCGACCGGGAGCGACTTCATCAAGATTGCGTGCACGAGAGTGAAGATGGCTGTATTTGCCCCGATACCCAGCGCGATCGTCAGCACTACGGTGATGGCGAATCCCGGCGACTTGCGGAAGTGGCGAAGGGCAACGCGGATGTCCTGCATGAGTCGGATCTCCTATATCTCCGGCTACATGGAGCAACCGAGTTGCCATTGCGGGCGCGACTAACTGTCACATTTGATGGACACTTGCCTGATGCACGATGGGTTGGCCGTCCATTCTTATGACCCACTGCCCGAAATCGGACACTGGGCGCGGCCCGTCCGGGAGCGGTCGCTATTACGATGACGAGGCTGCGTCGCGGTCTGCTCGGGCGGCGCGGAGCGCCTCGAATAAGCGAACGACGGCCTCAAGATCGTTCGCCGAAAGGGTCGCGAGCACGTTTCGGGTCTGTGTGTCCACGCCCTCATACATGACGGCGAGTTTGTGCATTCGGTTGGGTACGAGCTTGATGAGCAGGCTGCGACGGTCGGTGGGGTTGGGTTCGCGGCGGACATAGCCGGCCTTCTCCAGGCGATCGAGCGCGACAGTGACGCCGCCGGTACTGAGACCCGTCCCGGCGGCGAGACGGCCGGGCGTGGAAGGACCATAGAGCTGCAACATGTGGATCATCTGCAGATCGGTAAGACCGAGGTCCAACTTTTCCGCCGCCTGACCATTGAAAAAGATCGCCGCGGCGATGAATTTTCGAATCTCAATGACGATGCGGTCGATGGTGGTGACCGGCGCGGGTACGACCGTGGGGTCCGCTTTGGTGCGCGATTTCGTGCTTACAGGGATGGACATGGCTGGTTCCCTATGATTTACTTTCCATGTATCTTATCAAATAAGATATATGGAGGATGAGTAAATGGCTGCGATAGTGAAAGCATACAAGGGAATGGGCATGGAAGGGGGAGTGGCCCGCTGGTACGACCGCACCACCCGCAAGGGCATGAGTGAGTTCCAGGCGCTGGCGTCGCGGATTGCGGGGCTGCTTCCCGAGGAGGCCGAGGTGCTCGAAGTCGCGCCGGGACCGGGGTTTCTCTCGATCGAGATGGCCAGGCGGGGGTTGCATGTTCGCGCAGTGGACATCAGCAAGACGTTTATCGAGATCGCGGAGCGCAATGCGGCGGCGGAGGGTGTCGAGGCGCGGTTCGAACTGGGCAACGCCGCCGCGCTCCCGGTCGAAGATGCCAGCGTGGACTTCGTGGTCTGTCGCGCGGCGTTTAAGAACTTCGCCGAGCCGGTGAAGGCCCTGGCGGAGATGCGGCGTGTGCTGCGGCCGGGGGGCATGGCGCTGCTGATCGATATGCGGCGCGACGTGCCGGTGGAGGAACTGAAGCGCTATGTCGACGGATTGGATGTGAGCCGACTGAACCGCTGGTTCATGATGTTCGTCTTTCGGAACTCGTTAATCAAGCGGGCTTATCCGCTGGAGGAGATTCGCCGCATGATGAAGGAAGCGGGCTGGATCGCGCCGAGAATTGAAATCTCGCCGGGGGGCTTCGAGGCCTGGATGACAAAGTAGCGTGGATGCGGATGGTCGCGACGCGATACCCGCTAAAAGAGTTTCGAAGGGGCGAATTAATTGTTCAAATCCCAGCAGCGGCCGGTTACTACTCGAAGCGCAGCGCCTGCATGGGATCGACGCGGGTCGCGCGGCGCGCGGGAACCCAGATAGCGATGAGAGCTACCGCGCCGAGCAGGATCGGCGTGGTGATGAACGCCGTAGGGTCCCAGGCCTTGACTCCGAAGAGGAAGCTGGCGAGGAAGCGGGTGAGCCAGAATGCGCCTCCGATTCCGATTACCACGCCTATGAGCGCGAGGGTCATCCCCTGTCGGATGACCATGTTGCGGAGGTTGGAGGCCTGTGCTCCTAGCGCCATGCGGACTCCGATTTCCTGAGTGCGTTGCTGGACGGAGTAGGCCATCAGCCCGTAGATGCCGATCGCGGCCATTAAGAGTGCGGCCGAGCCGAAGACCGTGAGCAAAAGCATGTTGAAACGCTGGCGCGAGGTGTTGAGGGCGACCATTTCGTCCATCGAGCGTACGTGGGCGACGGGCAGTCCTCCGCTAGCGTCGCGAAGCGCGGCTGAGATGGGCTTGACCAAGCTGTGTGGCTCGACGTTGGTGCGCACAATCCACCAAAGGGGTGCGATGCGGGAGTTGAGCGCGGTCATCTTGTCCGGCATTTGCGCGATGGGGACGAACATCGTTGGGTCGGGATCGCGATTGAGGGCCCGGTCGTGAGTATCGGCCACCACTCCAACGATCTGACGCGCTGGTTCTTCGAAGTTGGGCGCACCGGGGGCGATGAGCAGACGGTCTTTCAGCGGATCGCCTTTGGGCCAGTATTGTTTGGCCATGGCTTCATTGATGATAACGACACCCGGCGCCGAGCCATTGTCCTGCTCGGTAAAGTTGCGGCCCCGCAAGAGCGGAATCTTGAAGGTATCGAAGTACTTCCAGGAGATCGAGTTATAACCGCCGCCCCCGGTGAATGGGTCATTGCCCTTCGGCCGCCCAACGATGTCAAAAGGCAGCCCGAAGCCTCCCTGCATCGGCAGGCAGCACGACGCGGCCGCGCTGACAACTCCCGGGACCGTCTCGATGCGCTCTGCGCCGTCGCGGACGAGTTGCCCGACTCCGGCAGATTTTTGGAAGCGGTCGCCGCTGATCGACATGGTCATGGTGAGAACGTTGCGTGAATCGAAGCCAGGGTCGACGGACTCGAGCTTCATGAATGTGCGAACCAGCAGCGCGGCCCCGATAACCAGAATCAGCGCGAGCGCCATCTCCGTCACGACCAATATGGAGCGGAGCTTCCCGCTGCGAAATCCGACGCCGGATCGGCTGCTACTTTCGTTGAGCATAGCGGCAAGGTTGGGACTCGATGCGCTGATCGCAGGGAGGAGACCGAAGAGAATCCCAGTAAGGACCGAGACGCCAAGTGTGAAGAGCAAGACGGTCGGATCGAGGGTCACGGCGTCGCCAGTTTCGCCGATTCGGGGGAGATTACCGGGGTTGACCGCGAGCAGCAGACGGACGCCAGCGAATCCAAGGATGAGGCCGAGAAGGCCGCCGGTTAAGGAGAGAGTGAGGCTCTCGGTCAGCAACTGGCGGATGATCTGGAATCGTCCAGCACCAAGCGCCGCCCGAGTCGCGAATTCGCGCTTTCTTGCCGAGGCGCGCACCAGCATAAGATTGGCGACGTTGGCGCAAGCAATGAGCAGAACGAGACTGACAGCGCCGAGCAGAACAAGCAGGGGCTGCCGGGTATCGCCGACGATCGATTCCTGCAGAGACGCCACAGCGAAGCCATCTTGTGGGCCGAGGCCGCCTGGATATTCGCGGCGGAACTGGTCGACGGCAAGTTTTAGCTGTGCGTTGGCCTGTTGCAGCGTCACGCCGGGCTTGAGGCGCGCGGCGACGGCGAAGTAATGGGCCATGTCTTGCGAGGTGAGATCAAACTGGAAGGGAAGCCAGAGATCACCTGGCGATTCAGTCACGAACCCCTTTCCGATGATTCCGACAACGAGGTAGGGCACGCCATCGATCTGGATCGTCCGGCCAACGACGTCGGATTGCCCTCCGAAGCGCGTCTTCCACAAGCCGTAGCTAAGCACGACGACGTGTCCGCCGTTAGGACCGTCTTCGGCGGCGGTGAAAGTGCGCCCAGCGATTATCGGCGCGCCGAGCATGGCGAAGAAGTCGCCAGTAACGTGAATGGCTTGCACCTGAAGCGGATGATCGCCGCCGGTGAGGTTGAGCCCCGCGCTACCGAAGTCGAAGGCCGCCACTTTGTCGAAGATGCTGGTCTGCCGATGCCAGATCTTGAACGTGGGCACATTCGCGCCGGGTTGGGGGTCGGGTGATCGGGGGTTAGTATTCATCAGTTGCACCAGCGACTGCGGGTCGGGGTAGGTAAGGGGTTTGAGCAGCACAGTGTTGATGACCGAGAAGACGGCGGTGTTGACGCCGATGCCCACGGCGATGACGATGATCGCGATGGCAGTGAAGCCGGGTGTCTTGGCGAGCGAGCGGAGGACGAATTTGAGGTCGCGCCAGAGGTCTTCGAGCCAGGGGATGGAACGGTAGGTCCACACAGCTTCGCGCGTGGTGCGTGGGTTGCCGAACTTCAGATGGGCCTGACGACGGGCTTCCTGCGACGGGAGGCCGCGCGCGGCGTTGGCATCCTGCTCGTGGGCGAGGTGGGAGTTAATCTCCTCGGCGAGATCTTCATCTTTCCGTTTGCGGTCGTTGAAGCGCTCGATATTCATAACTCCCCTTTAGTCCGTGGATTCGCCGAGGATGAGGCCAATGGCGCGGGTCATCTGACGCCAGCGGCTGGTTGCCGCGGCGAGTTCCTTACGGCCCTTCGCGGTAAGCCGGTAAAACTTTGCCTTGCGGTTGTTTTCGCTGACTCCCCACTCGGAGGAGAGCAGTCCGCGATCTTCAAGGCGGTGGAGGGCGGGATAGAGCGAACCCTGTTCGACGTCGAGAGCGTTTTCCGAAGTGTGCTCGATCACCTCGGCGATGGTGTGGCCGTGCGCTGGGCCCATCACCAGCGTGCGCAGGATCAGCATGTCCAGAGTGCCCTGGAGGATATCGCCGGCGGCTGACTTCTTCATTATCATTGGGCGTTGCTCCACTCGAATGACTATGGAAGAGAAATATACTCCACTCGGATGACTATGGGAAGGGCGAGTCTTACCAGAGAAGTTTCATCCCGCCAAACGGCCTAGCTGAATCGATCGAACGTGTATATTCGGGAGTTGTCGCTTGGCGCAGCTGATTTCTTCTCTCTAAGGTCCCAGCTTTGTCCTCTGTGCGCGCACTCTATGGCACCGCGGTATTTGGAAGCGCATTCCTGCTTTTCCTGATCGAGCCGATTGCCGCGAAAGAGATTTTGCCTGCGCTTGGCGGCTCCTCCGCGGTCTGGATTACCTGCCTGGTTTTCTTTCAGGGAATGCTGGTGCTTGGTTATCTGTATGCGCATTGGCTTGGCGGGGAATCCGGTGCGAAGGCAGCCATCAAAGCTGCGCCATCCAGAATCCACCTGGTCCTGCTTGCCTTGGCGGTTGTTCTCGCGATTGCGCAACTGGGCGTTCATCCTAACCTGAACCGTGCATCGTGGCATCCGGTTACTGCTATCTTTCTCGACCTTGCCGGGACGATGGAGCCGCTAGAGACGTCTAAATAAGCCGGTAAGGCAGCGGCCTCGAAGTCAGGTGCTCATTCAGTGCCGCCTGGTGCTGGATTGTCTCGGCGCGGACTGCATTGTCGCGCCATCAAATAGAATGGAGCATCCATCCCGGCGTCAGCCTGGATAGATGCTCCCTGTATGCACCTTCTACTCTTCACTGCACTGCAACCCAAAGCCGCCTTTACGGATTGCTGAGGTTATTCGGCGCAGCGGACGGCTTTGCGGTGGATAGGCCCAAGAAGTTCTTTACATCCAGCGTGCCGTTCCCTAACACGGTGCTATACGCCTGTCCCGGACTCACAGAGTAGTGGTTATTGTTACCCGCAATATGGCGATGGAAATACTGCAGGGACGCAGGCGCCTTGGTTCCACCCGCGAGGGTTTGCGCTGCTGACAGGGCATAGATCAACGGGTTCACATTGCCCAGGCGACCTCCGTTCAACTCGACTGCAAGCGCCAGCACTCCGGCCATCTCGGGCGCGGAGGAGCTGGTGCCGATGAGCAGGTCAGCCTCGCCGCCGATCCAAACGATGGTCGCGCTGCGCGGCAGGTCGAGGCAGTTCTGCGCAGTCAGATCCGCGTCGGAAGGGCAACCGCCCATTTGCAACGAGACGTCGGGCACGGCGCGGCGGGTGTTGCTCCCCGTGGACACCAGGTCCTGGTAGGACGGCTTGGCGAAGATCTCGCTGTAGCCGCCACCCGAGCCCCATGAGTTGTCGTTCACGGTGACGAAGGTGGTGGGACCGATCTGAAACTCCGCCGGCACTCGGGGGTCGAAGTTGGCGTTCTCGGTCGCGTATGTAGCGTCATTCACCCCCGGCGTCGCGGTGGTGGAAAGGTTCGTCCCACCCACTCCGGTCACATTCGGATCTTCCGCCGGATTCTCTACGCCAGGGACGAAGGAAGTGCCGTTGGTCGGATTGCTGGCAAAGGCCGCGGATACGCAAGCCAGTGCGCCATTGTCGCCCGAGCTTGCCACAAAAGTGATGCCCTGGGCGTTGCCCTGCTGGAAGAGCGCGTGGTATGCCTTGAGAATACCGGTGAAGTCGACGCCACCGTTATAGGGTGCGGTATAGTCCAACTCGCATCCGCCGAACGACGAACTCACGACATCCACCACATTGTCTTCGTCCACTGCGGCGTAGGCAGCCAGAATAGACTCGTCGCTCAAATCCGGCATGTTGTAGAGCCACTCCTGGGCGCCCGGAGCGGTCCCCAGGGACATTTGTGTGTCAAGCGATGCCTCTGCGGCGTCGTCGGTCGTGGGATCGAATGCTCCGCTGCCGCCCTCTACCGGACGAATTGTCACGGTTGGGACGGGCAGGTTGGAGTGATGCGTATAGGCCTGAATCAGCAAGTCTCCCCCGCCTAGATTCAATACCGAGTTGAATGTAGCGTCGAGGTCATCTGGGCTGATCACGGAGGAGATGACGATCCCTATTGTCGAGCCGACACCGGCAATCTGCGCCTCTTTATGAGAGCCGAAGGGCAAAGCCTCAGTCAGAAACGACGGGAACTCATACGCCTCCCTGAGATCGTCTGGATAGAAGAAGCCATCACTGCTGCTTGTCCGGAAGTGCGGATTCTTGGACACCAGCGGCCCGGCCAGTTTTGTGGAGTGCACGTGGGCCCCAGGGAGCGTCGTGAACTCCGGAATCGTGGCGCCCGCCGAAGCCAACGTATTGGGCAGCTTCAGGTGTGTTTCGGCGGCGAATTTCACGAGACCTTTTGGGGTCCGCACCAGATTCAAACGCGTACCAAACATATTCTCTACAGCGCTTACCGGACCCTCAACCTGCAGGCTCTGGGTTTTTTCGCTCACGATCGTAAATCCCGCGGACTCCAATGCCGACCTTACTTTGGCCACATCGGAAGTGCTGGGCCCGAACTGTACCTTGAACTGCGCCGGCGTAAGCCAGTGATGATAGCTGGTCGAATTGGGATCGGTTTGGTCGCGCAGTAACTGATCGAGGGCGTCCTGATGGGTCAAGGGCAAATACACGTTGAAATACGTGAAGGCGCTTTGATCGGCCCGGCCCAGCGTCTCGACAAACCTGGAGGTCGCCGCGTTGTTCGACTGGGGGAAACTCATCGTCGTCAGGGCACAGAACACCACGCCCGCTGTAAGTGCATGGATTTTCATTCAGTTCCTTTCGGTTCGTGATTCGGTTGATTGGCAGAAAATGTCGGACTTGGCAGTCAATGTATTCACGAGCAAGCGTGCAGGTCGTGCGACAGAATATAAACTTCGCGGGCAGGTTTGTATAGGCAAAAAAAGCAACTCTACGCCGAGTCTCGGCGAGTGAGCAATTCTGGGAATGAGGCACCTGCCTCATCAATGCCGGTTTCTGATCGGGTCGCCGGGTGATCTTTCTGGGGCGGAAGGCCATTCAGCTACAACGCGAGGGAGCTCACATGAGATGAATGCGACTGCAGCGACGCTCCGAGAGCGATAAAATTGACGCGCGTGCGAGGAACACTCTAGATGTTAAACAAGAGCTTTACGGCCAAACTACAAAAGAGTCCCAACAAGGGCGGTTGGACTTATCTAGTCTGGCCAGACTCGGTCGAATTTTTCGGGACACGCGGACTAGTCAAAGTTACGGGAAGGATGGATGGGCGTCCGTTTCGGAGCTCCTTTATGGCTACGGGGAACGGCACGCACATGCTACCCGTAAAGGAAGAGCTTCGCCAGGCGATCGGGAAGAATGTCGGCGATAACATAGAGGTACTTCTGGAAGAGCGGTTGGCAACAACTCTCCATAAGAAGACCTAGCCTCATTTATCGGCGATCCAAGAGTCCTTCCTCGCTTAGAGGCATTAGATCACTGACTCGCAATGCTTCCATCTGCATTGCGCATCCCATCACTGTTCTAGTTTCCTTGCAGCGACGACAAGCGGTTAATGACGAACTGGGATACTTGCTCGGCGGCTGGAGGGTCCATATTGGCCAACGCAATGACGGTGTAGGTGGAATCGCGGCATATCTCGAGATCGCTGTTTGCTCCGGGCGATGCGCCGTTGTGCCCGAAACACGGGGCGCCGTTCATCGTTTGGACTCCGAAGCCGTAGGCGTCGAAACCAAACGGGTTTTTTACACGAGGGGTGATGAGCAGCTTTGTGTATTGGGGATCGAGCAGTTTGTTCTCCAGCAGAGCATTCGCGAAGGCGAGCAGGTCGCCGACGGTCGAGTAGCCGCCACCTGCCGATGATCCGCGATAAGACAACGTTCTCGTAGTCGGATGCCAGGCGCCTGTTCCCATCCCGGCACCCATCTTGGTATAGCCGATGCTGTGGTTCGGCTTCATTTGATCTTCAGGCTCCGAGCCGGTTGAGGTCATACCCGCCGGGACGTAGATGTGCTCTCGCACGTAGTCGTAGTAGCTCTTGCCGCTCACTTTCTCGATCACCGCGCCGAGCAGGATGAAGCCGTAGTTGCTGTACTCCCAGCGGCTTCCGGGTTCGAAGCGGAGGGGGCGGCTGCCGTATAGGTTGATGTAGTCCTGCAAGGTGCGCAGCTCGAGGCGATGCTTGTCATATTCAGGGCCCCAGATGTCGCCGGTTCCTCCGGTATTGGTTAAGAGCTCGGCGATCGTTACCTTTGCCGCGAGCTCTTTGTTCGGGTAGTTGATTAGGTACTTTCCGAGCGGATCATCGAGTTTCAACTTTCCCGCCTGCGCCAGTTGAAGCACCGCGACCCCGGTGAACATCTTGTTCATCGAGCCGATGCTGAAGCGGGTGGTCAGGGTGTTGGGGACGTTATGTTCGCGGTCGGCGAGACCGTAGGCCTGGGCGAAGATCGGCTTGCCGTTTTTGGCGACGAGCACCGCTCCGGCGAATTTGTCGGTCGCCACGTCCTCCTGCAGATGTTTACCTAGCGCGGCGATCAGTTCCTCCTCGGTCATCGGTTTGAAGGCAAACTCGGCTGGCCGCTCGACGGGATGCATATCCATGCTGACGATGCGATGCGGCTCCGATGCTTCGACCTCAAGCACGAGCCTGGAGAATCGGTCGGAGGTGTGTTCCTGCAAGAGCGCGGTCACTTTGGTTGGGGTTTCGTTCTCGATCTTCTTGAGGTCGAAGCCCCCTATGCGATCGCGAAACATTGCGTCCTTAAGCATTGGGCCGGGCGGTGTGACGAAATTCTTCTGCAGGAACTGGAGGTAGGCATTCCAATCGGGACCGTCGTAGGATGCCAGCCACGCCTTAAGTTGCTGGCCGGCGGGGGAGTCTGTCTGCGGCGTCTGAGCGGTCGCCAAGGGCTGCGCGAGCAGACTGCCGAGAACGAGGACGAATGCCAATGCGTACCTGTGCATGGGAACTCCTGGGACTACTCCTGCTTGGCGATCGACGCTGTAGCCAGCTTCTCGCCGCATGGTTTCGGCGCCCGACGATAGGCAAAAGACCGGATCACGGGATGAAACGTTAGCTCAGAATGAGGTGACTCTGACCAACTCGATGGGTTTCCCTTCGGGGCCGAGGGCTCGGAGATTGCCGCTTCCGGAGAGCTCAAAGTGGAACGCAACGGGTGGGGTGCGTTCCGAGTCTGAATGCGCATGGCTGTGGCTCACCTTGAAGGCGAGCGTCTTGCCGTCGAAGGTGGGGTCGATCAATGGCTCGGGTACTCCGGCGGAAGAGGTTTCGGGTTCGCCCGGATTTCGGCGAATCAGGTAGAAGAGGACGGCGCCGATCAGTTGCCCATTCTGCTGCTCGACAGTGAGCGTCATCAGGGGCAGCGAATCTGTCTGAGCCTTCCAGACGCCGAGAACTGGCGAGTTGTCGGCGGCCGAAATGGCGAGAGCCGAAGCTGAGGCGATTAAGAGAAGAGCGGAGATCAGAAGACGGCGCATATTTTGTCCTCCTTTTGTGGACCTTATTGCTGTTTGGCGATCGACGTCGTGGCGAGCATCCCACCTAGTCCCATGGTTTCGACGACGGAAGATGGGACGATGACCATCGCGCCTTTTTCGCGAATGGCCTCGTAGAGCATATTCATGGCGCGGAGATGGAGGGCGCCGGGGTTGACGTTGTAGACCTCGGAGGCCTGGGCGAACTGTGCGGCGACCTGGACTTCAGCCTCGCCGAGGATGACGCGGGCCTGGCGCTCGCGTTCGGCCTGGGCCTGTTGGGACATGGCGTTTTCGAGTCCTTGCGGGATGCGCACGTCGCGAATCTCGACCGATTGCACAGTGATTCCCCACGGAGTGGTCTTCTCGTCGAGGATCTTCTGGAGTTCGTGGCCGAGGGTATCGCGTTCTGTGATCATCTGGGCGAGCTGGTGGCGGCCGATAGACTCGCGGAGTGCGGTCTGGGCGCTGAGAGTGATGGCGTCGGTGAAGTTCTCGACCTCGAGAATGGACTTCTCCGCGTTCCAGACCATCCAGAGCACGATGGCGTTGACGTTGACCGGGACGGTATCGCGGGTGAGCGCAGCCTCGGCGCTGACGGTCGAGACGCGAACGCGCTGGTCGATGTAACGGCTGAGCGAATCGATGACCGGAATCATGAAGAAGAGTCCGGGACCGCGCAGGCCGCGGTATTTGCCAAAGCGCAGGATCGCGACTTTCTCCCATTGATCGACGACCTTTGCCGCGAAGAGCAGGTAGAGACCGAGCAGGAACAAGGCGAGCTGCGGCCAGGGGCTGTTGATGTAGGCGCGGCAAAGGAGCGCGGCCGCGATGCAGATGGCGAAGAGCATGACGCCGACATTGCTGAATTTCGCGTGTTTCAACATAAGCTAACCTCTTCTGTTTGCTGCCTTGGGTAACAGGTCGCGCAGCGAGTCGATGAGCTCCTGCACGGTAAAGCCGCCGGCTCCGGCGCGGGAGACGAAGTCGCTGGTGAACTGGGCGAGTTTGCGTGCGTGTTCGTCGCGGGAGCGCTCGATTTTCTTATCGGAGATGAAGGTGCCGGTGCCCTGCTGGGTTTCGAGAATGCCGCGAATCTCCATCTCGCGGTAGGCGCGCTGGACGGTGTTGGGGTTGATGGTAAGGTCGACGGCGACCTGGCGCACGGTGGGTAGCTGTTGACTGGGCTTGAGCGCGCCGGCGGCGACTCCGGCCTGCACCTGGTCAATGAGCTGGCGGTAGACGGGTACGCCGCTGTGCGGGTCGAGTGAGAAGGTGAAGACTTTCGATGCGACTTGGAGTGATTGCGCCATTCGTAGACAATGTACTAGATAACTAGTACATTAGGCAATGGGAAAATGTGCGATGAGTGTCTCGGGCGATCTGGAACTTACCGAAGTCCCCCCTTTCGCAGAACTTCGTTTGGAATGACGTCGAGTCAGAGAACTACTTCCGAATGGCCGGCAACTCACTCAGAATGTCGTCGGTGGCTTCGCACGACGCAGTTTCTGGATGCTACCTGTGGTCTTGTAGAGAGGTTTTGCGAAAGTAGGTGGAATCCGTCGCATTTCGCCCCTGATAGTGCGGGTCTTAGACCATTGGAGCGACCAGATGGAGCCCCCCGTTCAAGGCAACGCGCATGAGGGCGAAACGGGTGTAGAATAATCGCTATTTTCGAAGCCAAAAACGAAGACTCGGTTCTTATGGTTTACATCGGCGACGCGAACGACCCGACAAGTATAGAAGCCGACGCGGACGTCTTTTTCAACTCCCAGTTCGTAGAAAGGGAAGCCACCGACGAAGACGAAGCGACCACACTCGCTAATACCTTCGTTGGCCCCCTTGGTCCCTCCCTTCCCGGCCCCCCTTACACGAACCCGGGCCCGCAATTCTGGCCGTACTTCGAGGATATTGCAGGGCTGGTTCAGGTATACGATCTCGTGGCTCCGCTCGATCACAATCGAGCCGAGACCTACCTCAGTCGTCTCGGCGCCATTGCCCGCGCGCTGCTCGCGAACCGCGACGATAAGCGCGGCTTTCCTGCGGATGCGTTCCGCGGGCGGGTCATGCCCGCGTGGGGCGGGCCGGATGATGCCGGAAACTGGCACACCGACGTTGGCGTATCTGCACTCTTTACCTACGCGATGGCGGCCTTCGCGCGTCGCGTCGTGCAGCAGCCTTCGCTTTACTCCAAACACGGGGCAGACGCCATCACCTTCATTACGGCGACAATCGAGACGTACAAGGCATTCCGGCCAGATATCCGCTGGGTCGGCAGCTATGCGTACTTCATCCTCCCATTGAGCGAGGATCCATCCGGGAATCCCGTCGCCTACAACTTGAGCCTCTCTATGATGCAGACGCTCGCCGAGGTAGCGCCCGCGGCCGACAGCAGCCTGTACCGTAACTCTACCCAAGTGTCGCCGGAGTACCTCAACCTGGCCACCGAGGAGGGGCCACGCCTGATCGCGAAGAATGTCGCCTTCCGTGTTGCCAACCTCCGCCCTGAGACACTTCCCGATGGCACTCCCTACTACGCCTGGGATTACGCTCTGGGAGGGGGCAAGGATGACACGGGTCACGCCCAATTCGAACTTGGTTGCCTGGCCGTGATCTACGATCGTCAGGTCCGGCTTAATGCGCTTCTGGCGCGAGCCAACTTTCACGAGCGGGTTGCGCTCAGCCCGTCCATATTCGTTCGCTTCGCGAACACGTTCCTCCGCATTGTCTGGCATAACAACGTGCTCAGTGGATACGTTGACGGTAGTGGTGAGGATGATAGCCAAGAGTGCGCCGGGTGGATCCCATTGGCGCAGTTCGATCCGTGGGTGTGGACACGCGCTCGCGACACACTTGCCGCTTTGACGGACATGCGTGTGGATAACCATGGCGCGCTTCTGCGCTACCGAAAGTTCAACTCTATGAAATACCTCATTGACTTCGCTGGTCAGAACTGGCTCATCACCCCCGCCGCTCTCGCAGTGGGAGAACCTAAACCCACAAGCATCCACGACCAAAAATGGCTGCTGGTTCTGACTGGCGTCGTACTCGCGAACCTCAGGGGAGACGACAGCTGGAATAGCCAAACCGTGTCTTTCATCCCAGACATGGCGGGACCGGATGACCCCTCGGCAACTTCCGGACCCTTGAATTGGGCGATCAATCGCCACTCAATCCCAAAGCCGCCTGGTTCTGCGGGGACAGAGTATCTCATCAGATTTCTAGTGGAAGAGTGGGCGCCGAGCGTGTCACTGAGTGCGATCTTCGACCAGGATCAATCGATTAACGCCGGCTTCGCCGTAAACGCTTGGCGTCCCAATTCCTTTGGAAGTGGCACGGATGTCTTGGCCAACCAACCGGTCAATAACCTCTTTACCGGGATCAACGCCGATCTGGCGGTGAGTGACTCGGACGCCTGGCTGTACCGACTCGGCTACAACATCACGCTGCTCGGGAAAATTGTCTTCATAGCGCCTTCCCTCGTATGAGCTTGTCCAGACGGGACACACAAGGTATGGCAAGGCGGTGTCTGCGATTACTTTCGAGCGCTTCCGAGAACGTATGACTGGCTAACTGGAAGCAATTCGAGATATCCGCGAGAATTTCGCTGGAACATGCCGGAATCATTTCCCGTAGCTCAATATCATGGGAAACGATTTGCGCTTCGCGACGCGTATGATCCTTGCCCATCGCTGGTTTTCCGCCGCCGTGGTGGCGACGCTGGCGATGGGGATCGGCCTCAACACCATGGTCTTTGCGTTGGTGAACGCGGTGCTGCTCAAACCTGTGGGGGTGCCGGGTGGAGAACGGCTGGTGGCGATCACTCACCGCAATCCAACCAAGAACGAGGATGCAATGCGGCTGTCGCTGCCTGAGCTTCGCGACTACCGAGCGCAGACGTCCTCTATGGAATCGTTGGAGGGCGCCAGCGATGAAGAGGGAGTGTTGAGCGAGCAGGGCAATCCTCCGAACGTTTACCATCTTGAGCGGGCGACGGCCGGCATTTTTACGATGCTGCATGTGCCTCCGGTGCTGGGCCGCGGATTTCTGCCCGATGACGATAAGCCGGGGGCAGCGCCGGTTTTGCTGCTTGGGTATGGCGTCTGGAAGGACCGGTACGGCAGCTCCCCGAGCGTGATTGGCCGGTTGGTACGCGTCAATGAGAAGCCGGCCACGATTATCGGCGTGATGCCGGAAGGCTTCAAGTTTCCCGGCGGCACAGATATGTGGATGCCGCTCGTGCCCAGTCCTGAGCTCGAAAAGCGCGACAATCGCCCGCTTCAGGTCTTTGGGATGCTCAAGCCGCATGTGAGCATGGCGCGCGCCAACGTAGAGATGAACGCAATTGCGCGCCGGCTTGCCGCGCAGTACCCGACTACGGACAAAGACCTCACCGTCGTCGTCGAAACCTTTAACCAGCGCTATAACGGCGGGGGCATCCGAATGATCTTTTTGTTGATGCTTGCCGCGGTGGGGTTTGTACTGCTGATCGCCTGCGCCAACGTGGCCAATATGATGCTAAGCCGGGCCCTGGGACGTCAGCGGGAGATGTCTATCCGCACGGCACTTGGCGCGTCGCGTTGGCGGGTGGTGCGTCAACTGCTGATCGAAAGCGTCCTGCTCAGCACGCTTGGTGGCGTTTTCGGGCTGGGACTTGCGGCGATGGGAGTGCACTGGTTCGCTCTCTCCACGGAAAACGTCGGCAAGCCGTACTGGATACAGTTCACGATGGATTACACCGTCTTTGGGTACTTTGCGGCGCTGTGCATCATCAGCGGATTGCTGTTCGGCGTCGCGCCTGCGCTGAATTCTTCGCGCGTGAAGCCGAATGAAGTACTGAAAGACGGCGCACGGAGTGTCGGCAAACATCGCGGAGGCGGGTTTTCATCGGCGCTGGTTGTTTTTCAATTCGCCCTCACGCTCGTGCTCCTCAGTGGGGCCGGAGTCTTCGTTCACAGTCTGATCTTGAGTCTTTCTGCAAATCGATCCGTGCCCGCGGACCAGCTGATGACCGCGCGCATCGATTTTCCTGAGGACCGTTACAAAGACACGGATTCACGGCAGCGCTTCTACGATCAATTGTTGCCGCGTCTGCGGGCTCTTCCCGGTGTGATACATGTGGCCATCGCGTCGAACCTGCCGGGGCTGGGGTCGGCAGAACGCGAGGTCGAGATCGAGCACTCCGCAGTCGGTGTCAAGGCGAACCGCCCCCAGGTCGCGGTCGTGGTGCAGTCGCCTGGCTATTTCGATGCGATTCGTTTGCCGCTTATGCTGGGCCGCGAGTTCGACGAGACTGACGGCACGGCCGATCATAAATCGGCGGTCGTCACGCGCGAATGCGCAGCGCATTTCTGGCCGAATCAAACCGCTATTGGCAAGCGCTTCCGCTTTTACGACGATAAGAACAAAGCGGGCGACTGGATCACGGTGGTCGGCGTCGTCGCGAACCTGACTCAAGACCTCAATGAGCAGCACCCCAAGCCGCTACTTTTTGTGCCCTTCCGGCAGGAAGGCTGGAACGGCATGGCCCTTGTCGTTCAATCTACAGTCGACCCTACAGCTTCAGTGCGTAGCGCTGTGGAGAACCTCGATCGTGACCTGCCTCTGCGCGACGTTTCCATGCTCACCCAGGCCGTAGACCATCGGGAGTGGTTTCTCCATCTCTTTACCAGGTTGTTCCTGGGGTTCGCGGGAATCGCGCTGTTGATGGCATCGATCGGGCTATATGCAGTGATCGCACACGCAACCGGGAGCCGCACTCAGGAGATCGGCGTGCGCATGGCGTTGGGCGCGAACGCGCGAAATATTATGATGCTGGTGATGAAGCGCGGGATCTGGCAGATTGTCGCGGGGCTTGCGCTTGGGCTGAGCGCGGCTTATCCGGTGACGCGGCTGATGACGAGCCTGCCGATTGGTGTCTCGTCTTCAAGTCCGGTGATCTTTGTGGTGGTCGCGAGCGTGTTGGCGGCAGTTGGACTATTTGCCTGCTGGCTGCCGGCGCGGAGAGCGGCGGCGCTGGATCCAGTCAAGGCTATTCGCTACGAATAGACCTCTGCCTGCGTGAGCAGCCTAAACAACTCATCGATCCCAGTGCTACTCCGCCCTCAAGGCCTCCACTGGGTCTACCGCGGCCGCGCGACGGGCCGGTAGATAACTGGCGAATGCCGCGGAGGCTGCGAGGACCATCGGCACGGTGATGTAGGTGATTGGGTCGAGCGGGCTGATGTTAAACAGCAGCGACTTCATGAACTGCGTTACGGCGGCAGCTGTGCCGATGCCGATTGCGATTCCAACAGCCGTAAGCAGGAGCGCGGAGCGGACGAACATCCACTTGAGTTCACTCTTCGTCGAGCCCAATGCCATCCGGATGCCGATCTCGCGGGTGCGTTGCGACACCGCGTATGAGATCACGCCGTAGATGCCGAGGATTCCGAGCGCGAGCGCCATCGCTCCAGCGATGGCCAGCATCACGAGCGTGAAGGAAGTTCTGGCCATGGAGTCTCCGTAGAGGTCCTGCATGGTCATAATTCCCGCGACTGGAAGGTTCGCATTCACTGACCAGACCGCCTGCTGCATTTCGTTAATCAGAGGTTGTGTGCCGGCACGGTCGGTGCGCATGACGAAGAACATGTCGCGCCTCGCGCCCAAGCTTCCCGGACCGTAGATGTCATGCATCATCGAGGGCCAGTAGACGGTTGCCGGAGAGATTTGATCGGCGCCGTTTTCGCGGACATCCTGGACGACGCCGACGATTTCATGCCACGGCATGCTCTCCCACTCGCGGAAGTGCTTGCCGATAGCCGCGCTGGGCGACCCGAATAACTCGCGGGCGAGTCCTTCTGAGACCATCCCTACCGGCCTCATGCCATAGACATCTGCCCACTCGAGGTCGCGTCCGGCGATGATCTTCGTGCCGGCGGTGTGGAAATAGCCGGGAGAGACATAGTTGAAGAGGCGCATTGGAAGCACGTCATCTTTGTACTTCTTGCCTTCGACGGAAATTTCATTCCAGTTCGGTTCGGCCCCGCTCGTCGGAACGGATGCTGTGAATCCCGCCGAAGAGACGCCGGGGATTGCAGCGAGCTTGTCGAGAACGCTGTTCTGCATCCGTGTGACGGCTACTGGATCGTGGACCAGACTGTCCGGAATAGACAGGCGCATGATCTGGAGTGATTTAGGCCCGGAGAACCCGGGGTCGACTTTGAGCATCGCTTCGAAGGTGCGGATCATGAGCACCGCGCTGATGAGCAGCACCAGCGCCATGGCTACCTGCGCGATGACCAGCAAATTGCGTCCGCGCTGCCGCTCCCGGCTGGTGCTCGATGTTCGCGTTGCACCGAGCAACGGCACGCCTTGCGGCGAGAAGACATAACGCAATACGGGAATAAAGCCGAACAGCAATCCGCAAAACACCGAAAGCATTAGAGTGAAGAGGACGGAGGGAGCATCGAGCGAAATCTCATTCAGCCGCGGGAGGTTGGACGGCCCGATGGCCCTCAACAGGCTCAGGCCTGCCCACGCGACTACCAGGCCAACCGCTCCGCCGATCAGGCCAAGGGTGAGGCTTTCCATCAGCAGCTCTCGCGCAACTCTCCACCTGCCCGCGCCGAGGGCAGCGCGCACCTGCAACTCCTGCCGGCGTGCGTCGGCGCGAACCATGAGAAGGTTTGCCACGTTCGTGCAGACGATCAGCATCACGACGCCGATCGTTCCCATCACCACCCACAGCACATTGCCGACGCTGCCGACCATGGCATCTTTCATGGGCCGGAAGGCAGGCGTGATCTTCCAATTGAGGTAGAAATGTGGATCACTTTTCGGACCGTTGGTCCACGAGTCCATCCAAACATTAAGCAGGCGGCCGGCGTCGGCGTTGGCCTGCGCGATGGTCATGCCAGGCCGGAGCCGCGCAATTCCGCGAAAGCCAAATCCCGCGAGCGGCTGATTCACTGGATCAAAGGCCACAGGCAACAGCAGATCGAAGTCGTAGTTAAGAATCTTGAATCCGCGCGGCATCACGCCGGCAATCTGGCGCGACTGAGAGTCAACGCTGATTGTGCGCCCAACAACGTTCGGATCGCCACCAAAGCGTCTCTGCCAATATCCGTAGCTCAACATCACGCGGCCTTTAGCGTGCGGGTCCTGGTCGGCTGCGGTCAGCCACTGTCCAGCGACGGGAGGCACGTTGAACGTCTGCAGAGCGCCGTCGGAGATGTATGCGCTGTCAACCTGCTCAGGCTGCGCGACTCCAGTGATGCTTGCCGTTGCCGGTTGCCATACGCCAATGGATTGGAAGGCGCGATTGTGCCGGGCAAAGGTGAAATACATTGAGGCGGACAGGCGGAGTTCGTCTCGGAACTCGGCCAGCCCGGGTGCGCCCGGCGCGGTGAGGCGCAGCGAAACCAGTTGCTCGGGCTCCGGATAGGGAAGCGGCTTGAGGAGCACGCCGTTGATCACGCTGAAGACGGTTGTGTTGGCGCCGATTCCGATGGCGAGAGTCAGGAGCACGGTCACGGCGAATCCGGGAGATTTTCCTAGCCGGCGGAAGACGAACTTGAGGTCGGCCAGAATGGATTCGAGAGCGGGCCATTGCCACTCTTCGCGGCTGCGTTCCTGCATGAGCGTGACATTGCCGAACTCGCGGCGCGCTGTTTGCTCGGCCTGCGCGCGGGGCATTCCTTCTTCGATCAATTCTTCGGTGCGTTCTTCGATGTGCTCTTGCATGGAGACAGAGAGATCGTCGTAACGGCGGCGGCGAGCAAAAAGTTGTTTCAGCCGGTTCATGGAAACTCCTATTCAGATCGCAGAACTTGAATCGGGTCCGTCTTGGCAGCGCGGCACGCAGGGATGACGGTAGCGAGAATTCCCGCGACCGTGAATGCCAGAACGAGCAGAGCGAGTAGCCCAGCCTGATGAGTGAGCTGGATGACAACCACTGAGGCAATCAGTTTCTTTGTGGCGTAGGTGAGAGCAAGACCTACGGTGATTCCAGTGGCGAGCAGGGCGACTACGCGGGTGAGGACCATCGCCAGCACGCGCTTGCGCGTGGATCCCAGCGCCATACGAATACCAATATCGCGGGTGCCAAGTTCGACCTCATGATTGACGAGACCGTAAAGACCAACCAGTGCGAGCGCCAGGGCCAGCACGGCGAAGATAGCGAAGAGCCAGCTTTCCATGCGCTCAAAAACCAGCGTCCGCGAGATGACCTCAGTCATGGTCTCCGGCGTTTTGAAGGGCACGCTTGGGTCGATTTCGTGGATGGCGCTGCGCAGCGCAGGAACGATGCGCTCGGAATCGCCGTCGGTATGGACCACCAGCTTCATGCTGCTGAGACGGTTGGGGCGGGCGGAAAGCGGGTAGGAATTCATCAGGAAGTCCTCTTCTGCCAGAGGTTCTTCGTAAATGTCCTGCCGCACGTTGCCCACCACACCAACGATGTGCGTCCAGTTTTCTTCCTTGCTCGCGTCGTCCTGGCGCTGCATGGTGGGATCGAGATTCGAGGGAATAAACTTTCTGACGAACGCTTCATTGACGATTGCGTTGTTTGCGGCATCCGGGCCGTCGAGACTAGGCGAAAGCGCGCGCCCGCGACGCAGCGGAATGCCGAAGACGTCGAAGTAGCCGGTACTCACGAGACGAACCTGGGCGAGTTCCGCCTGATCTTTGGGATACGGAGGCTGACCAGCGATGTGTACATTGGTCTGCGATGCCTTGCCTTCAACCGGTATGTTGTCGGAGATGACGCCTACGGCGCGCACTCCGGGAATCTGCATCACGCGGTCGAAGAGAGGCTGATAGAAATCGGCTATCGGGTCGCGGCCAAGGTAATGCGAAGGCGAAAGATTGATCTCGGCGCTGAGAATATGCGTAGGATCGAAGCCAAGATCGGCGTGGCGATAGCGGCCGATCACGCGAATCAATATGCCGGAGACGACTAGCAAAACAAGTGTGAGCGCAACTTGCGCGACGATAAAGCCTGCGCGCAGTCGATGCTGTCCGCGTCCGTAGCCTGTACTGCCGCCGGTCTTCATTGCGCGATTTGGGTCCGTGCCCGCCATGCGCAGCGCGGGGTAGAGGGAAGCTATCAGGCTGGTCAGAACGGAAGCCGCAATGGCCGCGCCGAGCACCGTCCAGTTGAGATGAATGTCGGCTCCGCGCGAAAGCGCATGGATGAGAAACACACGCATCCCTTTGAGCATGGCTGCCGCCAGCAAGACGCCGCCGAATGCGCCCATCGCGGCCAACAGCAGGCTTTCCGTAAGTACCTGGCGCACCAGCCTGGCGCGGCCAGCGCCAATGGCGGAGCGCATGGCCATCTCGCGCTCGCGCTTTACACCGCGGGCCAGTAGCAGTCCGGCCACATTGACGCAGCCAATGGCCAGCACGGAAAGCACCGCGGCCAGCAGCGTCCACAGGGGCCTTTCGGTTTTGGCATTCACGTTCTCGGCCAGCGGGATCAGTTGAACGGTACGGCCTGTATCGGCGGGGTTGGCTTTGCCGAGATTGCTGAAGACGTGCGAGAGATCGGCCTGTGCCTGCTCCATGCTTAGGCCGTCCTTGATCCGCGCAACCGAGCCCAGCCAGTGCGCGCCGCGATTCTTCATCCAGGGTGCATCCAGGTGCAGCGGCATGTAGATGGCATTACGCATATTCAGCGGAAAGCGGAAGCCGGCGGGCATGATACCGATAACGGTGAAGGGGTGGCCATCAAGATCGACAGTGCGGTCGAGGATGCTTGGGTCTCCGCCGAAGTAGGTCTGCCATGTGTCGTAGCCGAGCACGGCCACGTCGTTCCTGCCTTCCTGCTCTTCGCCGGGCAGATAGGTACGCCCGAGCAGCGGATGCACGCCGAAGACGGTGAAGAAGTTATCTGTCGAGCGCACCGAATCGAGCAGCACCGGACCGGCGGACGGCGTGTCCACGGTGTAGGGCATGTACTCGACATAGGCCGCCAGTGCCGCAAAGTTCTGCGCTTGCTCGCGCTCGTCCTTGAAGCTGGGCCAGGATGGCCCCTGCTGATAGCCGCTGCGGCTCATGCTCTGAACCGCTACGATCCGTTCGGGGTGGTCATACGGAAGAGGACGCAGGATCACCGTATCTACGACGCAGAATACCGCTGTGGCCACGCCTATGCTTAAGGCTAGTGTGAGAACAACGGTAACAGCGAAGCCGGGAGCTTTGCCCATTTGGCGAACTCCAAATTTCACATCTGCCCATAAGGATTCGAGCGTCGGCCACTGCCACGCTTCGCGGCTGCGTTCCTGAATGAGAGTGACATTGCCGAATTCGCGGCGGGCGGATTGCTCGGCTTGCGCGCGCGGCATTCCCTCTTCTACCAATTCGTCGGTTCGCTCCTCGATGTGCTCCTGGATGGAGACGGCGAGATCGTCGTAACGGCGGCGGCGACCGAACAACCGTTTGAGAGCTTGCATGCACGACCTCCTACGCGTTGGCGATGGCGAGTACGCGGCTGATGCCGGCGAACATCTTTTCGAAGCTGACGACTTCCCGCTCCAGATGGCGCAGGCCTGCATCGGTGAGCCGATAGATTCGGGTCGGGCGGCCTTTGGCGGAGGTGCCGATCTCCGATTCGAGCCAGCCTTCTCTCAGCATCCGTTGCAGTGCGGGATAAAGTGAGCCCTCTTCCACCGGTAGCAAATTGTCGGAGACCTGTTTGATGTGTTTCACAAGGGCGTAGCCGTGCATCGGCTTGTAGCGCAACGACTGCAGCACCATGACTTCGAGAGCGCCGGGGAAGAGGTCGCGATGTTCGGGGTTTCTGGCCATGAGGTCAATATATCAAAATACCTATTTTAAGAATAGTAATTTGACGCAAACCTAAAACTGTCCCTGCACCTGCTGAGGCTTGAAGTAAGCGTATCCGCCGACTCGGACTATTTGGGCGTTTGGGAAGGATGGGCGTGTCACAAGAACAGGGATTAGGATTTAGAGCTCAGGGTTTAGATATCCAGGGGGGTGGGCCGAGTCGTGGGATTTGCGTCTGTCTCGGCACCTTAGCGGAGCGTGCCTGCGAAGACTGGCGATATTTCGCGCAACCGGCTTACCGCTGCTGGAACTACGTCGAGGGCGAAGTCGATGTCTTCTTGAGTAGTGTTTTTGGTAAGGCTGAAGCGGAGGCTGGCTCGTCCGCGCGCTGGTGTGAGACCCATTGCGGTAAGGACGTGGGAGGGTTCGGCGGCGCCTGAAGCGCAGGCGGAGCCTCCGGAGACAGAGAGTCCCTTGAGGTCGAGGGCGATCACGAGGGCTTCGCCTTCAAGATGGTCGAACCATAGATTGGTGGTGTTGGCGACGCGGGGGGAGCGGTCTCCGTTAACGCCGATATTCTCGAGACGATCGAAGAGCCCTTGTTCGAGGCGGTCGCGGAGGGCGGCGATGCGAGATATATCCCACATCTCAGAATCGAGATGTGGGGCACCCGGATTTGTTGCGGCTGCCGCGAGTTCGGCGGCCTTGCCCAGGCCGACGATTCCGGCGACGTTCTCGGTCCCGGCGCGGCGCTGGCGCTCGTGCGTCCCGCCGAAGAAGAGCGGCTCGAGCTGGGTTCCGCGGCCGACGTAGAGAGCACCGACTCCTTGTGGCGCGTACATCTTATGGCCGGCGATAGCGAGCAGGTCGCACCCGATCTGCTCCACGTCGATGGCGAGCTTTCCGCCTGCCTGGACGGCGTCGGTGTGGAAGTAGACATCGGCCTCGGCGGCGATCTTGCCGATCTCTTCGACTGGCTGGATCGTGCCGGTCTCATTGTTCGCCATCATGATGCTGATGAGTTTGGTGTTGGGCCGGAGGGCGCGGCGCACGTCGGCGGGGTTAACGACGCAATCGCTGCTTACGGGGAGGAATGTCACCTCGACGCCGCGCTTGGCCAGGCACTCGGCGGCGTGGAGGACGGCGTGGTGTTCGATGGAAGAAGTGATGAGGTGGTCGCCGGGCTGGGCCTTTTCTGAAACCAGGCCGAAGATGGCGAGGTTGTCGCCCTCGGTGCCTCCGCTGGTGAAGACGATCTCGGCGGCGCGGCAGTTCAGCAGCCTCGCGACGGACATGCGCGCCATCTCGACCGCGCCACGGGCCTGCTGGCCGTAGTAGTGAATTGAGGATGCGTTGCCGTAGCTCTCGAGCATCCAGGGGCGCATGGCCTCAAAGACCTCTGAGGACAAAGGTGTCGTGGCGTTGGCGTCCATGTATACGCGCTTCATGATGATTGCTTTATTTTACTGCGATTTGGGATTGGGATTCGCGAGCCAATCTGATGGATCAGGAAGCGCTCGCGCAGACAATTAAGGATGAAGTTTGACACTATAATACGCACGTGCGTATTGTAAATTAATGAGCAAGCCTTCCCTTCGCGAAGACATTCTCGATGCCGGGCTTAAGGTGATGTTTCAATCGGGATACCAGGGGGCGACGGTGCGCGATATCTGTGCGGCCGCTGGGGCTCCACACGGTTCCTTCATCAATCATTTCCGTTCCAAAGAGGCGTTTGCCGAGGAGGTCCTTGATCGCTTTTTCGCTCGCAACAAAGAGATTGTCAGGGAAGCTTTGAACGACAAATCTCTTACTCCCCGGCAGCGGCTGAGGCGCTTTTTGGACATCATCAGCGAAGAGCTGAAAGCGAATGAATGGAATCGCGGGTGCCTGATTGGCGATTTCAGCCTTCAGGCCAGCTCGGAGAGCGAACGTTTGCGCCGTCGGCTGGAGGCGATATTCCGGGAGTGGCGCGTTCCCTTTGCCGCGTGCATCGCCGAGGCCCAAACGGCGGGCGAAATCGATGCGTCGTTTGCTCCGACGGATCTTGCTGAATTCCTCCTGGCTTCGTGGGAGGGCGCCATTCTCCGTATGAAGGTCGAACGCGGTCCGGCCGCGATCGATCGGTTCAAGAACATAGTCTTCCAAACGGTATTCAAGGAGCAGAAATGACCGTTCTATCTGATGTTGCGCTGCCCCAAGCAAAAGTACTGGGATCTACCATGGCCTTTACCGGGAAGTGGGAGATCCCGACGCACCGGTTGTGCTATTCCTGCACGGGAATCCAACTTCGTCGTACATATGGCGGAAGGTCCTTCCGCTGGTTGCGCCGGTGGCGCATTGCATCGCACCGGATCTGATCGGGTTCGGTCAATCGGGAAAACCGAAGATCGAATACCGGTTTGCAGACCACGTTCGTTATCTGGACGCGTTCCTCGATCACCGCGGAATCTCGTCGGCGTTCGTCGTCGCGCAGGATTGGGGAACGGGGCTGGCGTTTCATTTGGCAGCGCGTAGACCGGAGTTTGTCCGTGGGCTTGCTTTTATGGAGTTCATCCGACCTTTTCGGAGCTGGGAGGAGTTTCACAAAAACGCAATCGACACCTTCCAGAAATTCAGAACGCCCGGAGTGGGAGAAAAAATGATCCTTGAAGACAACGTATTTGTCGAGGGGGTCATTCCCATGGGAACGGCGCGGAAATTGACGGATGAGGAGATGTCAGTTTATCGAGCGCCATTTTCGACTCCCGAGTCGCGGCTACCCGTCTGGCGGTTTCCGAATGAAATACCGATCGAAGGGAAGCCGGCGGATGTGCATTCAATCATTGAGGAAGGACTTCGGGAACTGGCGAAGTCGACTTATCCGAAGCTGCTTTTCGCGGGAAATCCAGGCGCCCTGGTATCGCCGGCTTTCGGTGAGAGCTTTGCGAAGGGGTTGAAGAACTGCAGATTTGTGCAGCTCAACTCGGGCGTTCACTACTTGCAGGAAGACCACCCTGATGTCATCGGCGCGAATGTCAAAGAATGGCTGATGGGGTTGGGACTTGGTTCCAACCCGAAATAGAAGCTGACGGATCGATCGGGCATAGCGCGATGGAGCGTAGGGGTGATAGACCGCTGAGGGGCGCAAGCGCCGCCAGGGCTTCTGGAGACAGAGGCATGGTGGCGCTTGCGTCCATTAAATACGCGCTTCATTTCTTTTGTTTTACTGCCCGGCATGGATGAGGGCGCGATATCGCTCGAGTGCGTTGAGATGGTCATGCTCGGAGCGTAGGCCGATATAGCCATCGGGGCGCAGCGCGAGGAGGGTCGTCTCCTGGAGGCCGAGGAGATCAGTGACGGTCGGTTCAAGATATCCGGTCTGGGTAGTGAACTCGGGATTGGTGCTGAAGGTGAAGACTGCTTCAAACAACGGCGCGCCAGTGATAAATGTCTGCAGGGCGGCGTGGAGGTCGGCGAAGGCCGAGGCGTCTGCGGATGGTCCGGCCAGAAGCACAAGAGTGTGGCCGGCGCGCTGGGCAAATCGGTGAAGTCGCGAGAGCGGGTCGTCCGACCGGTGGACCAAAATGGTGTCGGGCAGACGGTGTCCAGCAGGGAGAGAGTTATTGACGTCGCCGAAGACGATGGGGGATTGGGAGTAGTCAATGTTCAGTTCAGTCTCAGCCACAATTTCATGTTGCCGGGCCTTGGGATCGGCGATCATGGCTCGAATGGCCTGATCACGCTCGTCGCACTTCTTGGGGTCGGTGGTCGTGAGTGCGTCTTCGAAGTCGTCTCCGGACTTGGTTACCAGCTCTGCTGCAGGCCGGCGCTCGGCCTCATAGCTATCAAGCAGGGCGGGGTCGGCGATGCCGTGATGGATGAGGGCAAGTTTCCACGCGAGATTGAAGGCGTCCTGGAGGCCACAGTTCATGCCGTGTCCCTGGGCGGGCGAGCAGAGGTGCGCCGCGTCTCCCGCAAGAATCACGGCTCCGGACCGATATTGGGTGGCCACTTTGGTGTGGCAATGGAATCGTTGTGGGTTCTGCACGTCAGCGAAAGATGCTTCAGGTGCATAGGTGCGGAGGGCCCAGCTGGCATCGGCCACCAGATCGGAGTCCGGCGAGCTCGGTTGCAAGTAGACGCGCCACCTGTGACCGGGGATTGCAGTGAAGATCGTTGGGACGGCCCCGAAGTAAACGAAGGTGGTTTCAAAGGTGTCAGTCCAGCCTTGCAGCGTTGCGTCGAAAACGGCCCAGGTGTTGGCGATGTCGTGGCCGTCTAAACGAATGCCGCTCAGCTCCCGAGTCGGGCTGTGGATGCCGTCACAACCCACTACCCAACGCGCGTCCACCCGATAGGTCTGGCCATCGCGATCGACCTCGGCGAACATGCCATTCGCGTGGGGGATAAGCCCGACCAGCCGCGACGATCGGTTTACCTCGCCGCCCTGCTGATGGAGATAATCGGTGAGAATCGACTCGGTGGTTTCTTCGGAAATGCCGAGATTGAATTCGTAGATGCTTCCGCAGGTGGTGAGATCGATGGTTCCGAGCACTTTGCCGTTGGAGTGGATTTTGATGGCCCGTTGCCGGCATCCGGCCTCGAGGAACTTTCCGGAGAGTCCCAACGCCTCAAAGATTTGCAGCGAGCGAGGATGCACTACCGTCGCCCGGTCCCAGGGGAGCGGCGCCGGCCGGGCCTCGATGATGTGGCAGTCGACGCCGCGGCGGTGAAGCTCCGAAGCCAGCAGCAGACCAGTCGGACCCGCGCCGACCACCAGCACGGATGTGCGGTGGTCCGTTAGACCGGCATTGGCTGTCAAGGACATTCAGTGAGTCTCCGCTTCCTCAACCGTGGCCGTCGTAGGAATCAACCCGTCCACTTTGGTCATCTTGAAGAGATCGAGGACGCGCGAGTCTGCCCCCGCGACGATCAACTTGACACCCTTACTCTTGCAGTGGACATAATGCCGGACGATTACCCCGAGTCCGGAGGAATCCATGTACGGAACCTCGGTTAGGTCGAGGATGTTCAAGGAGGGTGGGCCACCGCCCGCCGTCGGCTGAAAATCGAGCGTGCCGTTGAGCGCGTCAGGGGTTAACGAGCCGTACATGTCGCGCGCAGTGAAAGGCCCGCGGAAACGAACGATCACCGTGCCCGAAGCCGTACCTTCTTTTCGTTCGATGGTGAATGGAGAACCCTTCCAGGTCTGGGCCTGAACCGTTGGCATAATGCAGTCTCAATCCCGACGCCGGGGGGCGTCGCCAGTTGGCAGTAATTTGCAAAGTTGCAAGCATTCTACAGAGCCGGGTATCCGGTCGTCGCCATAAAAGGCCAGTAAATCCACCTCTCGATTCAAGCGTGAGTTAATTCTTGTCCAATTCACTCAAGCGGCTGAAAAAGGTGACATCGTCCCCGGCGTTCATCTCGACCCAATCCTCGTCCGTCACCCGGCTGCGCCATTGCAGGAACGGAACCGCGTCCGGGCCTGCCGGGTGACGCAGTTGCCAGCTTCCGCTCTCGGCGACTTCGAGTATCTTGGCGGCCACCAGCGATGGAGGCACCGGACTCTTCGCTGCATTCGCATAGAGCGCGACGAAACGCGCGCTCTGGCCATATTGCGATTGGGCTGCCGGGTGTTCGATGCGGTCTGCCATCGAGGTGGCGATGATGCCGGGCTCGACGCTGGCGACGCGGACATTGAAGGTCTTCATCTCGCCTGCAAGGCCCTCGGTCAGCGCCTCAAGCGCCCACTTTGAGGCACAGTAGGAGATGAGTGGCGGGCATGAGAGGCGTCCGGCGACAGAACTTACGTTGACGATGCAGCCGCTGCGGCGTTGGCGCATCTGCGGAAGCAGTGCCTGAATGCAGCGAAGAGCTCCGAAGTAATTGGTCTCCATGATCGCGCGAAATTTGGCGAGCGGGAGCTCTTCGACGGAACCAACGGCCTCCACGCCAGCGTTATTGACGAGTACATCGATCGGTCCGTTGATCTTGAGGATTGTTGCGATGGCTTCGCTGACCGATTGATCGGAATCAACGTCCATCCTGGAGATGGTGATTGGGAGTTTCTCCGCGGCAGCCGTCTCCGCCAGGAGAGGCGATCGCGATGGGCTGCGCATCGTGGCGTAGACCTGGTGGCCGGCGCGGCCGAATGCCAGGGCCGTCTCCAAACCGATTCCCTTGCTGGTTCCAGTGATCAGTACCGACGCCATGCTCTCGACCGTGCCCTTCGACTAGTTGTGTTGCCCGGAACATCTTACCAACAACTTGGCGCGTTGGCGGCACTGCCCCATCGGGCGGGTATGCGAATATTGAGAAGTTTGCCAGAGGACTGCTCAGTGAGCCGCTATGAACCCGCACCACTCCAAGTCGCAGTACGCCAGTCCTGGTATCCGTGGCTGGTGGTTGGCGTCACCTGTATCGGTGGGTTCATGGGGCAGCTCGACGCCAGCATAGTTCAGCTGGCGCTGCCAACTTTTGAGCGGAAGTTCGACGCGAATCTGGACACAGTGAGTTGGGTCGCGATTGCCTATTTGCTGGCCTATGCGTCATTGCTTCCTGTCTTCGCGCGCTTGTCGGAGACGAGCGGTCGCAAGCTTTTTTATCTCGCGGGCTATGGGATTTTTGCTCTGGCTTCCGGCTTGTGCGGTGTGGCATCCGGGCTGGGACTGCTTATCGGGTTTCGACTTATCCAAGGCATAGGTGGCGCTATGCTGGGGGCAAACAGCATCAGCATCCTGGTGAAGGCCGCTGGCCCCGAAAGGCGCGGGCGCGCCATTGGACTATTCGCGGCGGCGCAGGCAGTAGGTATCAGCGCCGGCCCCGTGATCGGCGGTCTGCTGCTGCAGGAACTGGGTTGGCGGTGGATATTTTTTGTGTCGATTCCTTTTGGAGCGGCAGCCTTCGTTCTCGGATGGTTGACATTGCCGCAAACGGCTCAACCCACTTCAACCAAGCGGTTTGATTGGTGGGGCGCGCTTTTGCTGACCCCCGGGCTGACTTCCGTGGTTCTGATTCTCAATGAAGCGCAAGCCTGGGGGCTGAAGTCAGCGGCGATGCTTAGCGCGGTGCTTGTGGCCGCTGTCTTCATCCCACTATTCATCTGGCGGGAGTGGCGACAGCCCGAACCCCTGGTCGATCTTCAACTCTTTCGCTCTTCCGCGTTCTCGGGCGGCCTGGTGGCGGTCAGCATGTCCTACGCTCTTCTCTATGCGATGTTCTTTCTAATGTCGTTCCTCTTCATTCATGGTTTGGATGATTCGCCAATTGTGGCCGGCATACGTCTTGCCGTTGTCCCCATCGCGCTTGGCCTGGTTGCGCCAATCAGCGGGGGCATCTACGTACGAGTGGGCGCGAGAACCATGACCACGTCGGCCATGGGGCTATGCCTTGCTGCGCTCGTACTCTTGTCGCGAAGTTTGGCGGGGCAGACGGTAAGCCATTTCGGAGTCGTCATCGCGCTCATATTGTTCGGTGTTGGACTGGGCATGTTCATAGCGCCGAACAACAGCGCGACGATGGCCGCCGCTCCCGAGGACCGAAGCGGCGAGGCAGGCGGCATGCTGAACCTCATGCGAGTCCTGGGTTGCACAATTGGCATCGCGGCCGCTTCGGCTGCATTTTCATTGCGTCTCTATGTGTTGACGGGGATCGGCAACAAGACCACAAGCGCGTCAACGCAAGCGATAGTTGCGGCCAGCGTCGAAGTGCTATGGCTCCTTGGCGGTTTTGCGGTGACGGCGGGTGGCTGCGCTCTGCTGCGAGACGCCGTCACGCGGCGCCCGAATGGCTAGCGCTCAATCTAGCTAACTCCGACACAACTGAAATTGCTCGAACTTGTGCAATGCGGCTTCCACCTGCTGCCGATGGACGCGGGACGCGCCCAGGCCGATCCAGTTCCAGCGCTGCACCAGAAGCTTTTGCCGCGACCGGTCGGTTTTGAGGTCGAGGGCGGCAACGAACCGATCCCCGATCAGAACTGGGCAAACGAAATAGCCAAATACCCGCTTGTGTCTGGGAACGTAAGCTTCGAAGCGATACTCGTAATCGAAGAAGAGCCGGAGCCGCTTGCGTTGGATGATCAGCGGGTCGAAGGGGGACAGGATATGAATTTGTTCCTGCGCCGGATCGGGAATGGCATCGAGGGTATCCGTACGGACCCAGTGCAGCGATTGGCCCGCTCCTTCCAGTTGGACAGGTATCAGCTCCTTCCGACGGACACGCGACTCCACCAGACGCCTCATTGCTAGTTTGCGTGGAGCAGCGTCCAGATGACAGATCGATTCCACGCTCACGATCCCCTGCGATTGCAGGGCGCGATCAAGCAGGTAGTTCAAGGTTTCCGTTTCAGTCGCTGCGCGTGGCAGACGGTCCCAACCGAAATGGCGAGTCATGAGCTCATACGTCTTCAGCATTCCGACCCGTTGACTAATCGTCACCAGACCCTTGTAGAAGGCCAGCTCCAGAACGCGCTTGGAAGGCTTGCGGCTGGCCCACGCGTAATCTTTCTCCACCACCTCGTCCTCGATGTCGCGGATGGTGAGCGCGCCATCTCTGCGGATGCGCGACAGCACCCTGCGCAGGTCACCTTTTGAAACTTGGCCGAACCAGGCGTTGCGGCGCTGCCAATCCTGGCTCGCCTGACGCATATCGCGGACATAAAACCGCAGGCTCTCGGTCGGCACGTACGACAGGGCGTGCGTCCAGTACTCGAAAACGGTCTTGTCGATGCTCTGTGCCTGATGCAGATGCTCGCGCCGATAGGTAGGGATGCGCGTATAGAGGATGTGGTGATGGCTGCGCTCGATGACGTAGATGGTGTCAATCTGCAAGTAGCCCAGGTGCGCCACCGCTGCAGGCGTGGCCTCAGGGCCGGAGCCGAAGGGTTCGCTGGTGTCCAGGCGCTGGGCATGCAGCCAGATTCGGCGCGCCTGGACGGAGCTGAGTTGGATGAGCGGATTCTTCAAAGTTGTCTTAGTTCGCGACGCCTTTTAGGCCGAGCGCAGTCACGATGGCCGGATCGGGCGTGGTAATTCCGTCTTTCTTAGTGACGACGCCGAAGTTGGTCTGGTAGTCCCACATGGCCCAGCCGATGTTGTTCTTCTCGAAGGCGACGCGCATATCGTGCAGCCATTGTGCTCGCATCTCAGGCGGAGCGTAGTAGCGCAGCACGCCGAATTCTCCGCAGTAAACGGGAACGTTGTGAAGCTTGCCCCAGTGGGCGGCGAACTCGATGGTGTTTTCTACGCGGAAGGCGTCCCAGCGGCCGAGGCCGTATTGGTTGAGGAAGAACTGGCTGCTGAGGCTGGATTCCTCGTCGAGCTTGGGTGTGATGTCTTCGGGGCTGGATGGGTAGGGGATCGCGCGGAGCGGCTGGACGTCGGGGGTGGTCCAGGTGGCGCCTTGATGCGTGAAGGGGAACGGTTCGTAGTCGTGGAACGTATAGATCACGTTATTGAGGGCGATGGGTTGGAGGGCGAGCAGATCTTCGAGGCCCGACCAGTGGGCTCCGGCGACGATGATGGTGTGTTGCGGCGCGACTTCGCGGATGGTGGCGGCCACGGTGCTTTGGATGCCCTGCCAGCGATAGGGGTCGTCCTGCTCGGGCTCGTTCATGATCTCGAAGAAGACCATATTGGGATCGGTATTCCCGAAATGCTTCGCGAGGGCGCGCCATAACGAAGTGAATTGCTGGACTGAGGTCGTGCCCTGGCGTAGCGGAGCTTTGTATTTGCTTTCGGGATGGATGTCGATGATTACGGCGAGGTGGTCGTCGACGATGGTTTTGACGACGCGGTCGAGTTCGGTCATGAACGCCGCTCCATCGCTGTGGCCCTGCTGCCATGCGGTGACGGGATCGGCGTCGATGCTGAGGCGGACGTGGTCGAAGCCGAGCTTCGCCATAAGGGCGATGTCGTCGGCGGTGGTGAAGGTCCTGAGGTATTCAATGGAGTAGCCGCCGGAGTGCTGGGCAAACCAGATGCTCGCGTTGATGCCGTGGCGAAGATGCTGGGCGCGGGCGAAGGCGGGGTCGGTTTCTGCCGATTGGGCGAAGAGCGATGCGGCGCCGAACCAGAGCGTTGTGAGAATCAGAATTGGTAGGGTAAGACGATTGGGCTTCATGGTTCTGGTCCCTTCGGTATGACATTTTCTTGCTGGTAGACGAGCGGCGCGCGGCGGGAAGTCTCGTCCCCGGTGAGACCGCGAGGGGTTAAGCCGACGGAATGCCAAGTTGCAGAATTCTGGTCGCCTTTTGAGCTTCCCTTATGATAGCGTTATCATCCAAGTCTTTATAGGGGACAAATCGGCCAAGTGTCAATTGGCCGGGGTGTCAATCGGCTCGCCGCAGGACATTCGGAGCCCTTAGGAGAAGCGAATGCAGCGCAACCCGACCATGGCCGATGTGGCCAAACTCGCAGGAGTCGGCACCATGACGGTGTCGAGGCTGCTGAGCGGGGCGGTGACGGTTTCGGAGGAGACCGCCAAGCGCATCCATCGCGCGATTCAACAGCTGAATTACCAGCCGAACGAAGTCGCGCGCTCTCTGCGCGGGCTCAAGACCCGGACCATTGGCGTAATTGTTCCCTACCTCTACGATCCGTTTTTTGCCTATTGTGCGCAGGGAATCGCCACGGTGGCGCGGGAGCACGAGTACTCCGTGATTCTAACGACCTCCGCCGAAGATCCCGAAAGAGAGCAAAGGGAGGCGATCCAGATGCTGCGACGCCATGTGGAGGGTATGGTGATCATTCCGGCGATGCAGATGCCGACCTATCTTCGACGGCCGGAATATCTGGACGCCAGGATCGTGACGCTGGATCGACCCGCGCCGCTGCCCCGCTTCGATTCAGTGCTGGTCGAGAACAAGAGCGGGGCGGCGCTGGCGGTGAAGCATTTGATCAATCACGGCCACAAACGCATTGTTTGCATTGGACTGTCGAACACGGTCTACACGATGAAGATGCGCCATCAGGGGTATCTCGAGGCGTTGCGACAAGCGAAACTGAAGCCGGAACGCTACCTCGAATGCAGTGCACTGGAATCGATCGTTCCGGCGCTGGCCGCCGTGCTTGAACGCCGGGAGCCGCCTACGGCGTTTTTCTGTACGAACAACCTTACCATGCGGCATACCCTGCTAGCGCTGAATCAGCTTGGCGTGTCCATCCCGAAGGGCGTTGCAATTGCGGGCTTTGACGATTTTGAACTAGCGGAGATTCTGAATCCTACCCTGACGGTCGTGCGGCAGCCATCGCAGGAACTCGGCAGCGTCGGGGCACGGCTTTTGTTCAAGCGGCTGGAGGAGTCAGCTGAGATCCCGGAGAAGGGGGAGCGGGTCGTGCTGCCGGTAGAACTGGTGATTCGTCGCTCGTGCGGATGCGAGGCGAGCGTGGTCTCCGATAGAGGGCCGGCAGCTGGCGTGTCTCTTCATCCAGCTGTGATACAGGCCGGATTGCGACCCGTTTTACCGGGGCGTTAGCGGTCGAGCCTCTCTTGGTTCGTAGTCGAAACGATAGATCTGGTCGGGCTTGCCGGTTTCGAAGCGGTCATTCCAATTGAGCCGATAGGCCAACGCGGCGTTGTCGTCGGGGAAGTGTTCTTTGCTGGAATAGGGATAGCCGCTCATCTCATGGAAGGGCATCGCCGCCACGGTGAACGGCATGGCCTCGTAATAATCCATATCCTTGACGAAGCCGTTGGCGTAAAAGAAATAGTCGCGCTTCCATCCTGCGGGCAGCGGAGGTAGCGATGAGGCGTTGAACTCGAGATCGATGTCTTCGCCGCTGCCAAAGATGACAAAATGATCGTCGATGGCTTTAAGCAAGGGCGTGACGTCGCCGTAGTTGGTGTACGGGCCGCGTTGGCGTACGAAGGGGCCAGTGGCGCTAGCCTCGTTGTAGTGATAAGTCAGGTCGCCGGGGGTCGCTCCGTCGATCTGGCGCGGATAACCTCGGAATGCGAGCGAAGCGGTGGCGAGGGGGACTTCGGTTTGCTTGACGAGATCGGGATGCTCGGCTTCGTTGGAGACGAGAATCTGGTCCCAGTAAATTTGCAGGTTCGTCGTGATGCGGATGCGGGTCGCGCCGGCGGGCATGCGTCCGGTGAGGTCGGTGACGATGGTGCGCGGCAGACCGGCGGGGAAGCCCATGTCGTTGACGATCTTCTTCCAGCTGCCATCGGGTAATTGGGCTTCAACGTAGGGCGAGATTGGAGAGAGGCCGGCTTGCCATGCGGAATAGAGCGAAGTGGCGCTGAAGTATTCGATGAAGCCGTGCATGAGCAGGCGCAGCGGCTTATCCGGCGATGTGGGGCCGATGTTGAGGGTGAGGGTGTGGGTGTTGGCGAATCCGGAGTAGGGAAGATTGGTGAAGTCGCGGACATATTGATGGTCGATTTTCGCGACGGTCGCGGTGACGTCTTTGCCGTTGTCGTCCCACGCGGCGACGACGGGGTGGGCTTGCTCGGTGAAGATGGTTTTGGTTTCCGAAAACGGTGGGTCGTTCTTGAAGCGTTCGTTGGGATAGACCGCGCTGTTGGCGGGGTGGTCGATGGCGACGAGGCGGGCCTGGTCGATGAAGTTGACCTCCTCCATCGGCTCGCCGAGGCGGAGGCTTAAATAACCGTCTTTCGCTCGGAGTTGAGAGCCGTCGACTTTGATCCACTCGTCGGGGTCGGGGATGTTGTGCGCGTAGGGTGAGACCCAATGGCCAATGACGGCGGCGCCGATGGTGTCGGTGATGAATTCGTATTTGCTGCCGTTCCAGGCGAAGACGACCGGGCAGGAGCTGCCTCGGCGGTCGAGCTCTTTGATCTCGGCGACACCTTTCGCGGCGATGTTGAGTTCGTCCTGGGGAACGCCGGTAGGCCATAGCAGGCGGACGATTACGGGCTCGCTCCAATCGCCGAGGCCAGCGAGAATCGTGCCGGGGCCCTGGCTGAGATAGCCGCCGGCGCCAGGGACCTCCCACTTTTGCCAGAGGCCGCCGGCGAAGACTTCAACCTTGGTGCCGATCGCGGTCTTATTGTCGGCGTTGCCCTGCAGGGTGACGAGGAAGGAGTGGTTCTTGTTGCCGCCGTCGTTGCGCAGCAGGATCGGCGCGCCATCGAGAGTCGAGACGAGCAGGTCGGCGTCGCCATCACCGTCGGCGTCGAAGGCGACGACCGAGCGGGCGGTTTGCGGAAGGGGCTTGTCGAGGCCCAGCTTGGCGGTGACGTCTTCAAGAGTGCCGTCGCCTTTATTTCTGAGAATACGGACCTCGACTCCTTTCGAGGTTTCGACGATTGTGGCGAGATCGATCCAGCCGTCGTTGTCGAAATCGATTGGCGTGATGCCCCAGGCTCGGGTCGCGTCGGAGATGGGCAGTGGGACGCGCTCGAAGTGCTTGCCGTCGATGTTCTTCCAAAGGGTGACGCCGGGCGCTCCGGCGTGAGTGACGGCGATATCCATCCAGCCGTCTTTGTTGAAGTCGAGGATGGTGAGGCCGACGGCGGGTGGAAGTTTCGATTTAGGATAAAGCGGCTGCTCGACGAAGTTGCCTTCGCGCGGATTGAAGTAGAGCGAGACGCCCTCGTCACCGGCGACAGCGATGTTGACGGCGCGGTCGTTGTTCAGATCGGAGAGCATCGCCGAGGTGGTGTGGCCTTTACCGCCGAGCGCAGTGGGGGTGGTCCATTCGGTGAAGGTCTGGTTGCCGTTGTTTCTCCAGAGGACGTTCGCAGTCGCATTGGAGCCAGCCGAGCCGGTAACGAGCAGGTCCACATCGCCGTCGTGATCGAAATCGATAAAGGTGAGTCCGGCGGGGTGATTGATCTGCTTGATGCCGGCTTTTTCTGTTACGTCGGTAAAGGTGTTGTCGCCGTTATTTCGATAGAGGATGACCCTGTCGCTCATGGCTATGGCGAGGTCGGGATGGTTGTCCGCGTCGAAATCGCCGACAGCGCAGGCGATAGCATGGCCGCTAGCGGTGAGGCCGAGCTTCTTTGCGGAGCCGAGCTCGAAGCTTCCTTCTGCGGTGTGATGGTAGTAGCTGATTGGGCTGTCGCCTCTTCCGAGCGCGATGAGGTCGGGTTTGCCGTGGCCTTCGAGGTCGATGAGGCACATGCCTCCGCCGAGTTCGTTGGGGCCGGTCTTGGTTTGTTCCGGCAGCGCGGGCAACACGACGTTGGCAAAGGTGATGGGGATCATGGGGCCGACGGGCGGCGAGGCAGACTTGATCTCCTCGGCGAGCGAATAGGTTCCCTGATCGCCGTAGGTTGGCGCCATCACCGGGCCGAGCTTTTCGTGGGTGATGTGCTCGAAGCGGGCGAGATGGATTTTGGCCTCGGCGGGATTGCCGGAGCGCTGCAGGGCGCGGGCGAGGCCGAACTCGGCCGAGGGGTGCATGGGGTTGAGACGAATGGCTTCGCGATATTCGTCGGCGGCCTTGGCGAAGTCCTGGCGCTCGAGATAGCAGGAGCCGAGGAAGTAGTAGGCGTCTGCTGAGGCCGGGTCGAGCTTGATGACTTGTTCAAACGCCGCGATGCTGGCTTCGCAATTGCTCTGGGCGCGCTCGAGCAGTCCGAGGTTGTACCAGACGCGGGGATTGCTTGGATCGATCTTGGCGGCGCGGTCGAGTTCGGCCTTGGCCTCGGGCAGGCGCTGCAGGACGAGCAGTACGATGCCGGCGTTCATGTGCGGAACGGCGAGCGACGGGTCGGCGGCGATGGCGAGCTTGAATTGTGCAAGGGCGTCTTCGCCGCGCTGTTGGTTCATGTAGGCGACGCCGAGGTTGTTGGGGCGGACGGTGCCGGCGAGAGAGCCAGTCGTGTCGGCGGCGCTTGCCGGTAGTCCTGCAAGTACGAGTAATAGGAGGGCCGCAAACATCGCGCTGGCGATGACGGCTGCCGTTGTGTTGCGAGACACTTCTGAAAACATCCAGTTGAGAGGTTGAAGACCGCTCGACCTTACGTTTGCCTTCGCGTCGAGCCGAAGCTTATGCACTACTGTCTCCAATTGAGCCGTCTTTCATGCCGCTTACAACTTGCGCCGGATGTGCGCGTATCCTACCTTCGGTTGGCGCTGATTCTTGCCACCCCTGTTACTGTAAATGTCGGGCAACATGGGTCACAAGCAGGGCCGGCGGGGTCTGAGAAGAGCTTTTGAGTGAACTAACAATTAAGCCAGCTGTGGAACTATTGCGGCTTTTACGCAGCCGGGAGATTTCGGCGGTCGAGCTTGCCGAGGAGCATATTCGAGAGGTCGAGAGGCTCGATCCGAGTCTTCATGCCTTTGCCCACTTCGATGCGGAACGTGCGCTGGTAGCTGCGAAAGACGCAGATCGCCGATTCGACGATGGTTCGCTGCCGCTGCTGGGTCTGCCGATGACGGTGAAGGCTTCGATCTCAACGGCTGGATATCGATGCGAGACGGGAAGTGCGTTGAATCGAAGATTTGTTCCCGTGGACGATGCCGTCGTGGTGGGACGGATGAAAGCGACGGGAGCGGTCATTCTGGGGACGACAAACTGTCCGGAATTCCTGATGGCCTACGAGACGGACAATCTGCTTTATGGCAAGACGTGCAATCCGTGGAGCCTGGCACACAACGCCGGGGGATCGAGCGGGGGTGAGGCGGCGGCGATTGCGGCGGGGTTATCGGCGGGGGGAATTGGCAGCGATAGCGGCGGATCGGTGCGCGTGCCGGCGCACTTCACCGGGATTTGTTCGCTGAAGCCAACTCCAGGGCGCATCCCGAGCAAGGGCCATCTGCCTGCGTGCGTCGGACCCTTTTCGATTCTCGGCTCGCTGGGCCCGATGGCCCGGACGATGCGCGATGTGAGGCTCTTATTTGAGACGCTTTCGGGAAGCGATGACGCTGATCCGGCGGCCGCGCCTGTGCCATTAAGAACAGTGACCGACGATGAACTGCTGTCAAAGCCGATCGCTGTGCTCGAAGATGACGGCCTCATTCCGGTCACAGCTGAAACGCGGGCAGCGGTGCGTTCGGCGGCGAAGGCGCTGGAGGCGAGAGGATTCGAGGTGAAACCGTTTCAGTCGGCGTCGCTCGAAGCGGCGCGGGAGCTGTGGTGGACATTCTTTATCCGCTGCGGCGATATGCTGCTGGAGCCGTTCGTTCGGGGCAAAGAGGCTCGATTGAGCGAGACTTTTCGTTACTTCCTCGATGTGGCGCGAAACAAGCCGGCTTTGAGTGGAGAGGAAGTACTGCACGCCTGGACAAAGTGCGACCACGTTCGCGCAAAGCTGCTTGAGGAGCTAGCTCCTTACTCGGCGTTCATAACTCCGGTATGCAGCATTCCGGCGTTTCGGCATGGCGAGCGGGAGTGGATGATCGAAGGCCGGCGCGCAGAGTACTTCGACGTGATGCGCTTTACCCAGTGGTTCAATTTGCTGGGCGCGCCTGCGGCGGTGGTTCCGGTTGGGCGGTCGATGAATGGCTTGGGGAGTGGTTTGGCGGATGGTCTGCCGATTGGAGTTCAGGTGGCGGGGCGGCCTTATCGGGACGAGGCGGTGTTGCGGATTGCCGAGATGCTGGACGATGAGTTCGGATATAAGCCTCCGCCGATGGTGGTTGCGAACTGATGCGCGCTTCTATAGACCGCGATATGGGTTGGTCGGAGTTTCTGGGACGACCGCCGATTGCCGCCGACCCTGCGCTGGCGGTGTCGGCGGTTGGCGGTCGGTCGGTACTGATCACCGGCGCGGGAGGCTCGATCGGTTCTGGCCTGGCTGCGGCTGTGCTCGCCGGACGTCCTCGTAGTTTGGTGATGCTGGATGTATCTGAGGGCGCGCTCTATGAGATCTGTCGCCAGATGAAGGCGATGCCGGGCTCCTCGATTACGGAGATCGTTCCGGTGACCGGCAGCGTGAGCGACACGCGATTTCTTGATCATTTACTGCGGCAGCATCGGCCCGAGATGGTCTTCCATGCGGCGGCCTATAAGCATGTGCCGCTGATGGAACGGAATCCGTTCAGCGCGATTGCCAATAACTCAATCGGGACTTACCGGCTGGTGGTTGCTGCGCTGGAGGCGGGCGTTTCTCGATTGATGGCTGTGTCGACCGACAAGGCGGTAAATCCGCTGAGTGTGATGGGTGCGTCGAAGCGCATCGCTGAGTTAGCAGTCCTCTCTCATTCAACGAGCGAATCCCAGATGAATGTGGTGCGATTGTGTAATGTTTTGGGTAGTTCCGGGAGTGTGGCTGCGATCTTTCAGGAGCAGGCGGAGCTAGGGCTGCCGCTGACCGTGACTCATGCCGATGCGAAGAGATACTTCGTGGCTCCGGCGGAAGCTGAGCGGGCGATTTTGGGCGCAGCTGTCAGCCCGGTTTGGGGACGAGTTTTGGTGCCCGATTGCGGTGGGGAGTTTCGTATCCTCGATTTGGCGAGATACATTGCGAGGCGATATGGAGCTGGGCGCGATGCTGCTATTGAGTTCACCGGGTTGCGGCCTGGGGACAAATTGCGCGAGGAGCTGTGGTCTGAGGATGAGGTTGTGGAGGTGATGCTTCCGGGTGGAATGCGTGTGCTGAAGAGTCCGACGCCGAGTATGCGGGAGCTGGTGAACGCGATGCAGAGGCTGGAGTCTGCTGTCGAGAGCTTCGATCAGGCGGAGCTGAGAAATGCGATTGCTGAGTTGGTTCCGGGGTACCTGTTGCCGTGTCGGGTCGGTATGTCCCAACTTGAGAGGTCCGTTGAAACCGCAGATCCTTCGACTCGCGCTTCGCGTCTCGCTCAGGATGGCATGCTTTGTGAAGGACTGGTCGAGTGAGCAGGACGATTGCGGTGGTGACTTCGTCGCGCGCGGACTACAGCCATCTTTACTGTCCGCTGCAGGTCCTGGCCGAGCATCCTGAGATCGATTTGAAGCTGATTGTGTTTGGCGCGCACTTGTCTCCGGAGTTTGGGCTCACGATTGAGGAGATCGAGAGGGACGGCTTCACGATCGATGGCCGGGTTGAGTGCCTGTTGAGTTCGGATACCGATGTGGGCATGGCGAAGACGATCGGCGTCGCCACGTTGAGTCTTGCCGATTTGCTGGGGACGATGCGTCCGGATATTTTGCTGTTGATCGCGGACCGCTATGAGATGTTGGCTCCGGCTTCGGTGGCGCTGGCGCTGCGCATTCCGGTGGCGCATATCGAGGGTGGCGAGATCAGCGAGGGCGCGATCGACGATGCGGTGCGCAACGCGCTTACCAAGATGAGCCATATCCATTTCACCTCGACCGAACAGGCGCGGGCGCGCGTGATTGCGATGGGTGAGGAGGCGTGGCGGGTGCATCGCGCGGGTGCCCCATCACTCGATCATCTAATCAAGAACAGGTTGTTTGGCCGCGAGGAGCTTGAGGAGCGGCTCGGCCTCGCGATTCAAACTGGCGCGATGTTGGTTGCGTATCACCCGGTGACCCTGCTTGAGGATACGACGAGCGAGGCAGGTGCATTGTTCGCGGCTCTCGCTGCGACTGAGGGGCAAAAACTTTTTTGTTATCCGAACAGCGATGCTGGCAGCCGCAGCTTGATTCAGCGGGCGCGGAGTTTTCTTGCTGAGTGTGGGAGCGGGCAAATCTTCACCAACCTCGATGCGCTGACTTACTGGAGTCTCTTGGCGCAGGTGGAGCTTCTGGTGGGGAATTCGAGTAGCGGCATTATGGAGACGGCTTCGTTTGCGCTGCCGACTGTGAATATCGGGATTCGACAGAAAGGGCGGGAGCGAGCGGCCAATGTGATCGATGTTGAGCCGACGGCGGAGAGCATCCTGGCCGGAATTGCGAAGGCGAGGAGCGATGAATTTCGCAAGTCGCTCGAAGGGATGACCAATCCTTATGGCGATGGCCACGCGGCGGAACGAATTGTCAGCGTGCTGGCCGGCGCGCCGCTTGGGGAGAAGCTGCTGATGAAGAAGGCGGCTTAGTTGCCGCTATGAGCGAGATGCGGATTCCGCTCTCTGCGCCAGACATCGATGAGGACGATGTCGCGGCGGTGGTTCGTGTATTGCGCAGTTCGCGGCTGAGTCTTGGCCCGGTTCTCGGCGAGTTTGAGAGCTGCTTTGCCGAGTATGTTGGAGCGCCTGCTGTGGTTGCGGTCAGCTCCGGCACCGCAGGGTTGCATATTGCGCTTCTTGCGTTGGGCATTGGCGTTGGCGACGAGGTGATCGTTCCCTCTTTCACGTTCATTGCGGCCGCGAATGCGATTCGTTATGTCGGGGCCGTGCCGATCTTTGTCGATGTCGATCCGGTCACGCTGAATATGGATCCCGAGTGCGTGGCGACGGCGGTTACTTCGCGTACCAGAGCGCTGATGGTGGTGCATACCTTTGGGTGTCCCGCCGATATGAGCGCGTTGCTGGAGATTGCGGAGCGGCATGGGCTGAAAGTTATCGAGGATGCTTGCGAGGCGATCGGCGCTGAGTATCGGGGCCGCAAGGTGGGGACATTTGGCGATGTTGGGGTCTTTGCATTCTATCCGAATAAGCAGATCACGACCGGCGAAGGGGGCATGGTAGTCGCTCGTGAAGCGGAGATTGCCTTTTTCATTCGTTCGCTGAGGAACCAGGGGCGCAGGCCGACCGATGATTGGTTTGAACACGCTGAGCTGGGTTACAACTACCGAATTTCGGAGATGAATTGTGCGCTTGGATTGACGCAACTGAAGCGTATCGACAGCATTCTGGAGCGGCGCAGGGTAGTGGCGGAGGAATATGATTCGCGACTGTGTGGCTGCCCGGATCTGGTGTTGCCGCCGCTATCGGTGCCGGATTGCATCGTGAGCTGGTTCGTTTATGTGGCGCGGCTAAGTGCGAAGTTCAACGCTGCCGATCGGGATGCGGTTCGCCGCCGGCTGCTGGAACGCGGGATTGCTTGCGGGCGCTATTTTGGGCCGATTCATTTGCAGGCCGCCTATCGATGCCAACCCTCGGCGGCGGTTCGGCTTCCGGTAACGGAATCACAGGCGGAGCGCACGCTGGCGCTGCCCTTTTTCAACCGCATCAAAACTGAGCAGATTGAGGAAGTCTGTGGCGTTTTGCTCGAAGTAATAGGCGAGGCTGGCCAAAAATCCTTCTAGGAGTCTCTTGTCTACCCCGGCGATGCCGACATACCCAATATGGGGCATTGCTTGCATTTGCACGGATCAACTTGCGCCTGGCTCGGTAGCGGACCCTGGCCGTTGGCGCGCTGGCACGCGGGAGTGAGTCTCGTCGCGGAGCTGCCGGTGCTTCCGGAACCGACGGTCCTGGGCCTTTCGATTGCAGCTTTTCTTTTCTTTGTGTTGTGGGTGATGGCCTGGGGCAGAAACCACCGCAATCTGGGCGAGCGGCAAATGCTGCAGTTTGAGTTGCTTTCGCGCGACGAGGCATTGAAGCGCGAGCAATCGGACCTCGCGGTGGCCAAGGAAGCGCTTCGCGTTCATGCAATTCGGGACGAGTTGACGGGACTGCCGAACCGTACCTCGATCATCGAGGTGATGGAACGGGAGATGGCGCGCGCGGTCCGGGACAAAAGTACACTCAGCGTGGTGCTGGCTGACGTCGACCACCTGAGCAAGATCAATGAGACCCATGGTCAGGTGGCCGGCGATGAAGTGTTGAAGGAAGTAGGACGGCGACTGGACCACGCCATCCGCAGTTACGATGCCGCGGGCCGGTATCAGGGCGGCGAGTTTCTGCTGGTATTGCCAAGTTTCGAAGCCGACACGGGGGTCGAGCGGTTGCGGAAGATCCACGACACAATTTGTGGCAAGCCGATCCTGTTCAATAGTTTGTCGTTAAGCGTGACGTGCAGTTTCGGAGTGAGCATTCTGTTGCCCAGCCACTTTTACTCTTCCGAGGAATTGCTGGAGCGGGCAGGGCAGGCGATGATGACCGCCAAGCAGGACGGGCGCAACCGCATTGGTTTTTTCGCACGCTCAGAGAGCTAGAAGAACTTGAGGCTTGAACCGCTCCGCAAGCTGCCTGATTTCGCGAACTGATTTTGTGTTTCGCCCTGCCAAAGCTATTTGGCTGCGAGCAGGCCGTTTGTAGGACAATGGTAGCGGTGAGCCATGGGCGGTCTGCTGCCGAGTGACCGAAAAAGAGTGTTGTCGGGTTTTCGTCTTCTGGGGATAGCCTGCATCGGTTTGCTGACGGCGAGCGCCTGGGCGGCGAAGCATGACAAGACCGACGCCCCGGCGCCATCGGCACGCATCGATACAGTTCCGCTGGATTATCATCCGCTGAGCAGTTTCTATCTGATGTCGCGGTCGTCCTCGTCCTCGCTCGACTTTATCGACAGCGAGCATCTGCTTTTCACGTTTCGCGTGACCGGCCTGTTGAAGCGGCTTTCCGAATGCCAGCCCGACGATGAAGACCAGTTGATCCGGGCGTTGGTCGTGCATCTTCCCGATGGCAAGATCGAACAGTCGGGGGAGTGGCGGATGCATGACCGCGGGCGTTACCTCTGGGCCCTGGGCAATGGGAAATTCATGGTCCGGCAGCGGGATTCGCTGGAGATCACGGATGCCAGCCTCGAAATGCACCCGTTCCTTCAATCGAGCAGTCCGCTGCGTCTGGTCAAGCTTTCTCCCGATGGGCGACTGCTCTTAGTGGAGACCGACCTCGAGAAACACACCGATGAGGAGCATCGGCGTCTGGCAGAAGCAGCGGGAGCGGAAGGCTTTTTTGGTCCGCGCGAGGACGTACTCTTGACCGTCCTGCGCATAGCCGATCGCAGCGTCGTTCTTCGCGCCCGGTCGCTGAGTATCTCTGACCTTCCCATTATTTCCGAGGGATACATCGAGACTCTGTCGGCCCAGGGCGACCACTGGATGCTGCGCTACAAGCCGTTTAGCGGAGAACCCACAGTGATTGCCGACGTGGCATCGTCGTGCCGGCCGAACGAAAATCCGCTCAACGATCAGACCACGGCGGTGAGCGTCTGTGCGAATCGCGGCGACGACCATATCCTGCAGGCGATTTCGCTCCAGGGAAAAATGCTGTGGACGTATCGCTGGGACAGTCACTATATTTGGCCGACGACGGCATCATCGGAAAGCGGCCGGCGAATCGCGTTCAGCGCGCTGCGAGTCTCGCATCCCCTGAGTACCTATGACCCGTTCGATGAATCCGAGGTGCAGGCGCAGCGGGTGGACGTATTGGATACGGCGACCGGTCGAGTGGAGTTGACGCAGTACGCGACACCGGTCTTGAGCGCCGGCCAGAACTATGCTTTGTCGCCGGACGGAGACCGTTTTGCGGTGTTGCGGGACAATGCGATCGAGATTTACAACCTGCCCCCGGCCGCTCCTGAGACCGCAGGCGCGAGAAAATCGGGGGTAACCGGCAAGGGAGATTTGGAGGGTGCGAATTGAGGCGAGGACGTGTATCGTTTAAGAGCAGTTCGCCTATCGCATTACTTTTCGGCAGTATTCGGGTTGGTATTTCTCGTGGAGAAAATGACCGGGCCGGGAATTCTCTCGCTGATCGACGTCTGCGGGTGAACTGCTTAAGGCACCAACGATTCAGCGGTCGTTCAACCGCGTTTCGAGGCTATACGGAGTTGTAGATTGAAGTCCTTTTTTCGTTATGGTTGAAGCGCCGGATGTTCTTGCATTGAATTCTTTGAAATTGTCCAACCCGCATGCCTCAACTGTGTAAGTACGGCTACCTGGCGGCCGCAGCCTCTCACCGGGGCCGTGTACGGACCGCCAATGAAGACTCCTTCGGGATTTGTGCCGACGAAGGTTTGTTCGTCGTTTGCGACGGCATGGGCGGCGCGGCGGCCGGCGAAGTGGCCAGCCGTGTGGCTGTCGATGCCGTTCTCAAGAGCTTTTGCGGTCCGCGCAAGGCGGTTGCCGCCAGAGATACCGATCCTGGGCCGCTTGGCGACACCTCTCCCTTCGAAGTGTCGGAGCTTTTGCGCGATGCAGTGTCTGACGCCAATGAACTGGTCTTTTCGCAGGCCGCTAACGATTCGCGGCTGCATGGGATGGGAACAACCCTGGTCGCGCTGCTGGCCAAGGGATACAGAGTCTGGGTGGCGCACGTCGGCGACAGCCGATGCTACCTTCATCGCAATGGTGCGCTGGAGCAGTTGACCCACGACCATTCGCTGGTCGATGAACAGGTGAAATTGGGGCAACTCACCCGCGAGGAGGCCGACCGTTCCCCGCTCCGCAACGTGATTACCCGCGCAGTGGGATCGCAACGCTCGGTGAGCACGGAGATCAGCGAATTCGACACAATATCCGGCGATCTCTTCCTTTTGTGCAGCGACGGACTCACGCGTGAACTTCCCGATGGACGGATCGAGGCGATCCTGAATGAGACGGACGATCTGGATTCGATTTGCAAGCGCCTGATCGACGCCGCCAACGACGCTGGAGGACGTGACAACGTGACCTGCGTCGTGGTGCGGACCGTGTAGCTTGGGCAACTTGGGTCGTTCTGGGGTTGGATGGAGCCCCAGATACGGAGGCGATCCGCTGGACCTGGGAAATTTTCGAAACGACTATCCGACAAATTCAATCGTAGCCGGAGCGGGGATGATTCCCCGTTCGTGCCCCATCTGTAGTAGCGTCCTGATGGCGTCCTTGCCGTCTTCCCCATAAGTCAGAGTGCGTTCGTTGACGTACATGCCGACGAACTTGTCGGCGAGGCGGGTGTCGAGGTCGCGGGCGAACTGCATGGCATATTCGAGCGCGGCCTCGCGGTTGTCGAGCGCGTGCTGGATCGAGTCGCGAAGCGCCTGGGTGACGGTCAGCATGGTTTCGTGACCTAGGGAGCGCTTGATAGCGTTGCCGCCGAGCGGCAGCGGCAGTCCGGTCTGTTCGCGCCACCATTGGCCGAGGTCGATGACCTTTTGCAGTCCGCTGTGCGAGTAGGTGAGCTGGCCCTCGTGAATGATGAGGCCGGCGTCGAAATTTCCTGCGAGGACCTCGGGGATGATGCGGTCGAAGGGTACCGAGACGGTTTCGATTTCGGGGGCGAAGATCTTCAGGGTGAGATAGGCGGTGGTGAGCACGCCGGGGATCGCTATGCGCACCTTGCGGATTTCATCCTGCGAGTACGGGTGCCGGGCGACGACCATGGGCCCGTAGCCCTCGCCGACGCTTCCGCCGCAGGCCATCAGCGCGTAATTCTCCTGCAAATATGGGTAGGCGTGGAATGAGATCGCGGTGACGTCGTAAAAGGCCTCGTTAATGGCGCGGTGGTTGAGCGTTTCGATGTCGGTGAGAGTGTGATGGAACTTGAAGCCGGGAACGCGAATCTTGTTGGTCGCTAGCCCGTAAAACATAAAGGCGTCGTCGGAGTCGGGGCTGTGGGCAATAGAGATGTCTTTTGACGCCATCGCGGCAGGATGTCCATGAGGTATCGGCGCATCAGTCTGCGGTGGCGCGGCTGGTGCGATGTTTGAGGCGCTTGTGCTCACTTCGTCTCCTGATGTTTGTTGATGCTCGCCATGCTCGACTCAATGGCATGGTTTCTCTTGATTTGAGGAAAATGGTGGAGGACACCGGTTCGGGACGCTCTGTGAGTATAGTCCGATAGTGGGTTTCCCTCTAGAGTTCCTGATTCCGCGAGAGAAATTCTTTCAGTTGACGCCGCATACGAACGACGTTGACCAATATGGCCGTGCCCGCGGCCGCGAAAACCTTAAGCACATCGCCGGGAAGGAAGGGAAGAACCGCCTGGTCGAGGATGAGTCGGATGTCCATATGGGTCAGGAGCTTGAGCCAGGTTGCCCCGGCAAGAAGAATGACCACACTCGCGGCTCCCGCGGCGAGAATCCCACGGGTCATGCTCTGACGACGGCGATGGTAGAGATATCCGGCCAAAGCGGCGGCGATGGGATAGCTCAACAGATATCCGCCGGTGGGGCCGAGCAGTTGCAGGATGCCGCCCGGACCGAGGGGGCTGAAAACCGGCAATCCGGCGGCGCCCTCAGCAAGATACAAGCACAGCGAAGCGAAGGCCAATCTCGGCCCAAGCACCAAACCCAGGAAGAGCACAGCCCAGGGCGCCAGACTGAGCGGTACGGGGGTAAAGAGCAGCGGAACCGCGGCATGGGCGCAAAGGGCGACGAGTCCGCTGCCGGCTACGGCGAGGGAGATTTGCGCAAGGAAGTGCCGGGCGACGGGGAGGCCGGCGGTGCGAGGATGGGCAAGAGTGATTTCCGCCATGGTCTTCTCCTATCTAATCTCCTCTAATCTCCCGGAGCTTTGCCCACGGGAACCAGAACTTCTGAATTCGAAGATATTTCGCCCGTTGGGGAGGGTTTTCCTTCCGAGGAAACCTTCCATTTTTCTTCGTGCCGGCGAATATGCCGGGCGGCGGCCAAAGCGGTGAAGAGCAGCGCTGCCACACACAATACGAAAATTACCAAAAGAACACGCATCGCAGGCCGATGATTCTCCAGTAACTAGATCATAAACGATTGAACGGCGAACGCGGTTTGGAGATAAAAGGCGCGGGGTTTGCCAGAGTTGGTTCCTACTACCCCAATCGGGAGAACTTCCGCTTGACTCCCGAGGTGAACGCGAATTTCATTGAGAAGATCAAGGTCGAGGCGACCGAATTAAATGGCCGGAAGGTGAGCAAAATCGTACGCACCGATGGTCTGAAACTGATCTTCGACGACGGCGCGTGGGTCTGCTACCGGCTCTCGGGGACGGAGCCGGTGGTGCGGGTGTACTCCGAGGCGCGCTCGCACAGCGATACCGAGGCTTTGGGCAAGGCGGCGAAAGATTGGGTGCTGCAGTAAGCTGTCGTTTTGGTTTGAGAGATTGCGCCAGATCGGACATCGCTGGAACCGCAGATCCTTCGCTGCGCTCAGGATGACAGATTTGTTTCTCGGTTTAGAAGCTTCTTGAACCCACAGTAAAGGGACATCGTGAACAAGAGCACCGCCAATTCGTCTGCTTCGCTGGGCCAGAGAGTCCTGGATGCGATGTATCGGAACCGGCGCAGGCTGGCGACGGGGTGCGCGATGCTTGTGGCGGCGGCGCTCGGCTACTTTGCCGTTGCCGGAGACAATGGAATCACCGTCTACAAGCAAAAGCGCGCGGAGGACAAGCAACTCGCACGGCAGATTCAGACGCTCAAGCAGGAAAACGCCCAGCTTCAGACGCATATCGAGCGGCTGAAGAACGATCCCGATGCGATCGAGCATGAGGCCCGGGCACGGATGCACTATGCGCGTCCCGGCGAGGTGATTTATACGCTTCCCGATGCGTCGGCTTCGAAGCAATCGGCAGCGCCTGCTGCTCCCGCCCCGACACCCGGCAAGTAGCCGGAAAAGTATCCCTTGCCGCATTCCACATGGACAGGCAAGATGTTGGGGTGAAGGAACTGGCTCCCGGCACGCCGCTTGGGCACTACAGGATCGTCCGCCGGTTGGGTCAGGGTAGTATGGGCGTGGTCTATGAGGCCATCGACCAGAAGCTGGGCCGCCATGTCGCCGTCAAGCTGATCATCAATCCTCAGGACGACGGCGCAACCCGCGACAGCAGCAATGCCCTGGAGCGTTTCTGGCGCGAAGCGCGCGCCGCTTCCTCGCTGAATCATCCCGGAATCTGCACAGTTTATGAACTGAATGAGTCGGCGGAGTCGCCGTTTATCGTGATGGAACTGCTTGAGGGGAGCAGCCTGGAGAAGCTGTATCGCGGACATGCGATGCCGTATTCGAAGCTGGTCGAGATGGGTGTGCAGTTGACCGATGCTCTGGATGCCGCTCATCGCAAAGGCATTTTGCATCGCGACATCAAGCCGGCGAATATCTTCGTCACTCAATCCGGGCAAGCGAAGCTGCTTGATTTTGGACTAGCGAAGGTTGACGACGCTTCGAACGAGGGTGTTGTGGGCGCGGACGCCCCGACTGCGGCGAATCCACTTACCAGCTCGGGACTCTCGGTTGGAACCGTGGCTTACATGTCGCCGGAGCAGGCGCGCGGCGAGCCGCTGGACGCGCGCAGCGACCTCTTTGGTCTGGGAGTCGTGTTCTATGAGATGGCGACGGGGCAACACCCATTCCCTGGGACTACTACGGCGGTGGTCTTTGACCGCATCCTCAACCACGCTCCGGCCGCGCCGATCTCGCTCAACACGCAGCTTCCGGTGGAGTTTGAAAACATTCTGAACAAGACCCTGGAGAAAGACCGGGAGCTGCGATGCCAGTCGGCCGCTGAGCTGCGCGCTGATCTGAAGCGGCTGCAACGCAAGGGCAGTTCGGGCAGCGCCTCGCACCCCCATGCTTCCGGCTCCTTGTCTTCGCAAGCCGCGAGTTCTTCGGGAATCCAGGGAACAGCCGCGAGCAAGCCGCGAGGAATGGCAATTGTGGTTGCTGTTCTTGTTGTTCTCGCAGCGGCTGGATTTGCGGGGTGGCGCTTCTGGCCCAGGCCGAGACCATTTGCCTCGGTCTCGATCAACCAGATCACCAATATCGGGACCATCGAACGCATCGCGCTCTCCGCCGACGGACACTTCTTGGCCGAGGTGAAGAACGACAAAGGGCAGCGCACCCTTTGGGTGAGAAACATTGCTACCAAAACCGAGGCCCAGATCCTGGGCCCATTTTCTTACGACTACCTTGCGCTCGCTTTCTCGCCGGATGGCAATTATCTATACTTCACCCGCTTCGATCCGCAGAATCAAGCGCTCCGCAATCTCTATGAGATATCCGTACTTGGAGGCACCCTGAAACGGATACTCGCCAATATCGATAGCGCGGCAAGTTTCTCGCCAGACGGCAGCAGGTTCACTTTCCTTAGGTGGTTGCCGGACCGAAAGGGTTTCTACTCAGAAATCCACATCTCCGATAAAGACGGCGGCAATGATCGCGTGCTCTATCACACTTTAGAGGCGGCCTTTCCGCCGATATGGTCGCCCGACGGAAGCCGGATCGCGTGGCTTCAAAATCAAGCCGAGACAACCAGGGTTGTGCTGAGCGTGATGGAGGTATCCTCCGGAAAGCTTGTGACCGTCGCGGCGCCGGCGGATGTTTTCCTGGCCAGCCCTCAGGACGGCTACACCAGTCTCGCCTGGCTGTCTGACAACCGCCACCTGTTGACGCTTTACGTCAAACAGCACACCGACCGCGCCCAGATTGGCGTCATCTCTGTAACGTCCGGCGAGTTTCGTTCAGTGACCGATGATGTCAATTCATACAGCCAGTTGACGCTCTCGGGGAACGGACGCATTTTGGCTGCCGTGCTAACCGATGTCGATTCGAGCGTCGCTTTGTATGGACCGGCTGGCGGTGAACCGGTCTCGACGTTGCCGTTGAGGATAACGCCGAACACCATCGCCTGGGCCACGGAGGACCGCCTGCTCTATAGCGTTGGAGGTTTGAGTAGCGGAACGATCAATCGAGCGACAGGGAGCGTACAGAGCTTCGATACTGGCGAGATTGCTCCCGGAGACTTCATCGCCTCCTGCCCTGACGGCCACATTTTGTTCACAGGCTTTCCCAAGGGTGGTGGCGAACCTCGTCTCTTCCGCATGAATGCGGACGGAGGAGAGATCACTCAACTCACGACCAGCGGATTCGCGCGAGCGCCCAGTTGTTCCGCCGACAGCCAGAAGGCTTATTTCAGTATTGGAAGCGACGTCAACGTTTCGCTGTGGAACATCCCGGTTGCCGGAGGGACGCCAACGCAGTTGGTGAGACCGGTAAATTACGCCGAGGCGGCGGTATCGAGCGATGGAACACGGGCCGCTCTTTTTGCGCTTCGCGAAGACAAATTCTGCGTCATTGTCGCTGACCTGGCCACCGGGCGAATGCAACCACCCTTTTTCATCGATCAGAGTCTTGCGTACATTGCTGTATTTTCGCCGGACGACCGGGCCATCGTGAGCGACGCCGTGCGGAATGGCGGAACTACTTTGTTGTATCAACCATTGGACGGCTCTCCTACGCATACGCTTTTCAACCCGGTGCCGGAGACGATCACCGACTTTGACTGGTCGCCCTCCGGCAAACAACTTGCGGTCGCGCGGGTCAAGTCGAGCTCCGACGTGGTGCTGATTACCGATCAGGCGGGCAAAGGAAAGGACTAGTGGGGTGTCGCGGAGTAAACATTACTAGCCCGATTGCGTCTAATGTTATGTGACCAGCGACACGATAGTTCTCTCCGAAGACCAGCATGTGGAACTCAGCCGGATCGCGCAGTCCCGGTCGTTGCCTGCCGGGTACGTCTTTCGCGCCAAGCTCATCCTCTTGCTGGGTGAAGGCGCCTCTTACAACGCCATCAAGCTGCGACTGGGAACCACGGCGCCGACCATCAGCCGCTGGAAGCGGCGCTTTCTGGCCGCGGGGCTGGACGGGTTGGATACGGCACATCCCGGACAGAAGCCTTCGGTGCTGACCGCCAGGTTGCGGGCCCGGATTCTGGCCGCCACGCGCAAGCCGCCCAAGGACGGCTCGACGCATTGGAGTTGCCGCAAACTGGCCATCGCCCTGGGCCTCAGCAAGGACGCCGTGCACCGCGTCTGGCGGGAGGTGGGCTTGAAGCCTCACCGTCTGGAGCGCTACATGGCCAGCGACGATCCCGACTTTGAGACCAAGGCGGCCGACATCATCGGCCTTTACTTGAACCCGCCCGAGCACGCCGCCGTCTTCTGCATCGACGAAAAGACCGCCATTCAAGCCCTCGACCGGCTCGATCCCGTTTTGCCGCTCTCCCCAGCAAGGATCGAGCGCCACGGTTTCGAATACTACCGCCATGGAACGCTGTCGCTGTACGCGGCGTTGGAGACGGCCACCGGCCGCGTGCATGGCAAAACCGCCGCCCGCCACACCAGCCTGGACTTCGTCGCCTTTCTCGAAGAAGTCGTTGCGCAGTGCCCGGCCGGCCAGCAGATCCACATCATCCTCGACAACCTCTCGGCGCACAAGACCCGATGGGTTGACGACTTCCTTCAACGCAACAGCCGGGTGCATTTTCATTTCACCCCAACCTATTCTTCCTGGCTGAATCAGGTCGAGTTGTGGTTCGGCAAGATCGAGCGCGACCTGATAGCTCGTGGCGTCTTCACCTCGGTTGCCAACCTGGCCGCCAAAATCAAACGCTACATCAAGGCCTACTCCGCCAACGCCAAACCTATCCAGTGGAAATACTCGGACCCCAACCGCCGCATCCGTAGTAACGAACTCACTGCGACAGGCAACTAGTCTCGCCGGGTCGCGACCTGGCTTGTTTCGAACGCGGTGATGGGCTAATCTGCGGACGTAGTTCTGGAGACCTCTTGACGATGCGCAAATGGGTATTTGTTGCGGCGCTGTTATATCTAGGAACGCTTGGCGTGCAGAAGGCCGCTGCGCAGAGCGGCACCACCTCCCTGAAATACCCAAACATCACCTGTGCCTCCGACGATATGCGGCGCCATTACTGCCGGATCGACACGCAAGGGCGGGTGCGCATGGTGAACCAGCGCAGCGGTTCTCCCTGCATTCAGGGGCAAACCTGGGGTTATGACAATGGCGGTATCTGGGTGGACCGGGGCTGCCGCGCGGACTTTGTGGTTGGGCGTGGCGGCAGCTATCCTCCGCCTCCGGGCAACGGTTATTATCCGCCTCCCGGGAACGGCTATCGTCCGCCGCCGGGACCGCCGGGTGGAACGATCACGTGCTCCTCGAACAACATGAAGCGAAATTTCTGCTCGACCTATACCGGCCGCGGAGTGAGGCTTGTCAATCAGCGCAGTGGTTCTCCGTGCGTCCAGGGTCAAACCTGGGGATACAACAGCCAGGGAATCTGGGTGGATCGGGGCTGCCGCGCCGATTTTCAGGTGTACCGGTAGACGTCCCCGGAAAAAGAACCGTGTAAGGGACAGTCCGCCGTTCGCGACGGCGTCTTTCGCTGGTGCGATGAGCGTTCGGCGGGTGCAGCCGTGTTTCGATGGCAGCGCTGATCGGCAGCGCCCACTTGAAGTTATCGGGCCCCGCAATCGGAGGGCTGTTTGCTCGTCGTTAGGTCCTAATCCCGGCGGCTGGCTGTGCCTTTACCGATCGCATTCTCGCCTGCTTCCGGTTCCCGTCTTAACTTACAAGCTTATGACCCGACGCTGAGTCTGTGCAAAGTCCATGACTAATGAACGGCGTCGATTGGTGATTGCCTTATGTCAGAATCAGGGAAATGCAGGGTCATAACTTGATTTGGATCAATATCAGTAAGCCGTAGGCGTTGCTAAGTTAGGAGCCGAAAGGTAAATAATCCTTTCAAGTTGCAAGGGAGGACGGATCCATGCAAGCAAGTGACGTGATGAAACAACGCAAATTTTCCGGGGCATTGACGGGGGCCATCCTCGCCGGCTCGCTTTTCGCATTCGCCGCAGGCCCAAGCTTCGCCGCCACCGGCGCCGTAACTACTGTTCATACGGCCGCTGCGTATGGCGCGGAAGTCAATGTGGGCAGCACGGTCAAAATAGGTAAGGTAGCGGTCGCCGAGTTGCCTTCGTGCGATACGCAGAATGTCGGTTCGTACACCGCGACGGCCGGTTCGGTCACCGAATCCGGGCTGGTAAACACCGGCGCTGTTGACTCCACCGCTTCCAGCACAGCAACCAGTTCCACAGGCTCAAGCGACGTGTTCGGAATCAACCTGTTAGACGGCGTGATCAAGGCGACGGAGATCAAGGCGGTGAGCACGACCAGCTTCGATAGCAGTGGGGTCTTCCAGTTCAGCACCACCGGGACGGTACTTAGCGGCCTGACGGTTCTGGGTATTCCGATATCGGTAAATGTGGCCCCCAACACCGTGATCGAACTGCCCCTTATCGGCAGTGTCACACTGAACGAGCAAACGACTTACACGAGTTCCGATGAAGCGAGCCTGACGGTCAACATGATTCACGTCAGAATTACTCTCGGGTCCAGCAAAGGCACCCAGATCATCATAAGCAGCGCTTCCAGTTCCGTTAAGAGTAGGACTGCCCCGGCAGTCGTCGGAGGGTACGCGTATGCTCCGCAACTGGTGGCGAGCCCGATCAGTTCCGGTCCGCTTGTTCTTGAGACGATTCCCTGCTGGGGCACTTATGGGGCCGTGGAATCGGATTCAGTCGCAACCACGAGCATTCCAGGGGTAGTAACTACGGGTACCGTGACCGTGACTGGAATGGGTAACATCAACAAGTCGGAGACGGAGAGCGAAGCGACAACTTCCATCGCTGGAATCAATGTTCTCTCAGGTCTGGTCACTGCCACAGCGATCACGGGCGACGCTATGGCTACAACTACCGATGGGGTCAACTTCGAGTTCACCGGTGAAAACACGTTCGTGGGACTCGCGGTCGCCGGGCATCCGGAGATCACAGTTGACGTCAAACGAAACTCCAAGGTCGTGATTGCAAATCTTGGGACTTTATATCTCAACAGCGTGACGGTCTTTGCCGACAAGGTCAGAGTGATCCCGATCGAGTTGGTGATCAACGCGGAAAACAGCCTCGGACTTCCAATCGGAGCGACCCTAACGCTGGGCGCCGCGGAGGCTCAACTGCATAGCCCGACTGTTCCGTAGAAAGACCACTTTCGAGGGCCGAGGGAGAGACGGCGTGCTTTGGGGTGATCCTCAAAGCCGCCGTTTTCTTTGGTAAGTGAATCGTCGGTGGCGATCTCGCCAGCATGCGAGCTAGGCTCTAGTGACGTCGGTGTCGATCTTCGCGAGGGTCGCTCTTAAGAGCGCAAGGCCGCCTTCGCGCACAGGTCCGTGTCCGGTGGCGAACCGGACGAGCGGATATTTCAGCAATTTGTGCGCGCTGGCCAGCGCGAGGGCCTTGTCCCAAGTGAAAAGATTCGTCGGCGCAGCGTACCACGGCGCGTGGCCGGCGACGCGCAGACTGCCCACGCCGACCACTGCGTCTCCGGCATAGAGGGTTCCGTCGCGCTCGTCCAGAAACGAGAGATGTCCGGGTAGATGACCCGGGGTCTCGATGACGCGGAGCGATCCGTAGAGCTCGCCTTCAGAGAGAGTTCGTGTGACCGTTGATTTGACTCCGGGGGTATTTCTTATCGGCTTGTTCGGTTCGCCGGGCTCGAGTGAAGTATCTGGCGGCAGTTTCAACAAGGGTACCGACCGGCGGCTGGCGGCGATTTCCACCGGGCCGATCTTTGCTATCAAGGCATCCACCGATCCCATGTGATCGGGATGGGCGTGGGTAAGGAGAATCCTGCGGATGGGAGTGCCTGAGGCTGCGGCGAAGATGTTGTCTTCGAATCCGGGGAAGCTGGTATCGATCAGCGTGATGCCGTCCGCTTCGAGCACCAGGTGGCAGTTGACGAGCCCGAATCGAGTCAATTGCAACGACAGGGAGCCGTTCGCGACGGGGGTTATTTTCATGCTGCTTGGATGTTAAGTTCTGGCTCGCGATGCAGGAAAGAGTAGAGGCACCTTGCCGAAGCAAGGTTATTGAGATGACTAAGCGCCTTCGCGTTTGAGGGCGAGGCCCAGAGATTCGCTTAGTTGCGCCTGGCGCGGTTCATCGAGCTTTTGTCCGCGGGCGGTGAGATAAAAGACGTCGATGGCGATCTCGCCCTCGGTGTCGATGAGGGCGACCTCAATGTTGCAACCTTGATCGGCGAAGGTCCTGGCGACTTCGCGGAGCAACCCAGGGTAGTCCTGGGCGACGATTTGCAGCAAGGTGCTGGTGGTAGAGGAGGTATTGTCGAACTCCAGCCGGGTAGTAAGGTTCACCTTGGGTGGCTTGCGCTGAAAGGCGTGTCGGCGGCGGCGCATCAGAGTCTCGAGCGGGGTCTTGAGCGCGATCACGTCAGCGATGCTCTGTTCGAACCGGGCTATCTCGCTTTCATTCAACTCCAGTGTGCGGAAGGTGTCGGTGAACTGGAAGGTGTTGACGATGAGTCCGGCCTGATTGGAGAATGCGTCGGCCTTGATGATGTTCATGCCCCAGGCGGAGAGCGCGCCGGCCATGTCGGCGAAGAGCATCGGCCGATCCATGGTGACGAGGGTGAGTTCGCAGAGCTGGCGGGTGACGCGGAAGGAGAGCTGGACTGGAATTGATTCGAGATTGAGCGCCATCTGGAAATGGTTGCGAATCTGCTCCGGCAAGCGGCTCTGGAGATACCGCTGCGGCAGGCCTTCGAGGAAGGAACGAAGTTCTTCTTTGCGGTCAGGCACGAGGGCGAGGATTCGATTCAAGAGGCCGGTGTCGGAATCGACGTGATAGCGGACTTCGTTGACGCTGCGGTCGAGGAAATTTGAAGTGGAGATATAAAGCTGCCAGAGGGTATCGGACTTCCAGGGGGTGAGCGCATCCGGGTTGACGGCCTTGATGTCCGCGTAGGTCAGCAGCGTAAGCATCTTGAGGTTGGCCTGAGTCCCAACGGATTCTGCGAAGGCGCGGATGTTTTCAGAGTCGAAGATGTCGCGGCGCATGATGAGCGACATGTTGAGGTGGTTACGGATGAGGGCGCGGACGGTCTCGCGCTCCTCGGGATCGAAGTCGAGGCGCGCGAGCAGGCTCTCTGCCAGCTCGACGCTGGCGGCGCAGTGGTCGCCGTTACGGCGGGCTTTGCCGGTATCGTGCAGCAGCAGGGCGAGCAGGAAAAGATCGAGGCGGTCGATCTGGGGCAGGAGCGCGGCGAAGCGCTGATCGCCGTCGGAGCGCTGCTGGCGGAGCTGATGGATGTTGTCGATCACCAGAAAAGTGTGTTCGTCAACGGTGTAGCGATGGTAGGAATCGCGAATGACCAGCGCATCAATGCCGTGAAATTCAGGAATGAGCAATTCGAGGACGCCGAGGGCGTGCATGGTGCGCAGGGCATGGGCGGCGTGGGGGCCAAGTAGTATCTCGCGCAGGCAGTTCCAAAGAAACGGGCCTTCGGGCATGTGGACGGCGAGGACGGGGAGCGATTCAGCGACGCGGTCCTCAGCGCTCTGAGTAAGCGAATAGCCGTGAGTGGCGATCATCGCAAAGACGCGTAGGATACTGTCGGCGTCGTTCACGGGCGCGGTCTCGTCGAGGTCGATGCGGCCTTGTTCGAGGAAGAAATCGGTGCCCGGAATCGGGGTGCGGCGGCGGCGCACCTGCTTGTAAAAGGACTGGCGCGCCGGGGGCAGGCCATTGAGCATCAGGGTGGCGCGGCGAAAGACGGCGCGGGCGTGGCGGTAGTAGGTGCGCATCCAGTAGGCGGGATCTGCGGTGCCTCGGGTTTCGAGGCCGACGCTGAGCGCGGCGGCTTCATCCTGGGCGTGCCAGTCGAGGGTGTTGTCGTCGCGATTGCGGCGGAAGTGCAGGAAACAACGGGTCGCGGCGAGAAAATCGAAGGCGGATTCGGCGTCGGTCGCGCCTACTTGCGGCGACGTGGGACTTTCCCTGGGCCAGCTTTGCTGCTCCTGTAAATGACGCAACAGGAGCAGCCATTGGGCGAGCTGGTAATCGCGAAGTCCGCCGGGACATTCCTTGATGTTGGGTTCCAGATGGAAGATCGTGTTGCTGTATTTGGCGTGACGGGCGCGGGCCATCTCGGCGAGCTTCTGGGTGATGGTGCTCCATTCGCGGAGCAGCAATGCCGGAAGCACCTCGGCTTGAAAACGGCGATTGAGTGCGCTGTCTCCGGTGAGGAAGCGCCGGTCGAGAGTGGCGACAATGAATTCGAGATTATCAGGGTCGGCGCGTTCGCATTCCTTCAACGTCCGCATAGCGGGGCTTACGCTCAAGCCGATGTCCCATAGCATCTGATTGCAGGCGCGCACTGGTTCGCGAAATTCGCGCTCGGCGTCTTCGTTGGCAAAGATGTAGAGCAGGTCGATGTCGGAGTAGGGAAAGAGCTGGCGGCGGCCGTAACCGCCGGTGGCGGCGACGGCAATGCCCGGACGATCGAAGTCTTTTCCGAGGGTCTGCTTCCAAACCGATTTGAAGAGGTTGTCGACGGAGACAGTACGCCGCCGGATCATGGCCGAGCCGTCGCCAGTCCGCTCAAAAGTCTGGCGGAAAGCGAGGAACTCCTGCTGATAGCTCTCTTTCTGTTGAGAGAGAAATGCAGTTCCGGTCATGTCCTGGATCCGGCCCTCCTGTGCGGTTCGAATGGTTGACCCGGTCTCGTGGCGCTGGCGCGTGTTGACAGCGGGTAGAACAAAATCCCCGGCGTGAGCGCTCATATGACACTCAGTTCCGTTGCCTCAGACCTTTTTGGATGGGGCTGTTGAATTGCCAGGGTAGACAAAGTCTACAGTCTCTTTGCCCGCTGAAGGGATTCAAAAATCCCAGAAAGGAAACCGTTCCCGCACAAAATCGGCGCCGCGGTGACGTCAGAGCGCCGTTTCGCCGCGCTCGTCGTTGCGGATGCGGATGGCTTCGTCGATGCGGGAGACGAAAATTTTGCCGTCACCAATCTTGCCCGAGCGGGCGGCGGAGAGGACCGCCTGCACTACTTTGTCGACCATTTCGTCGGCAACGACCATCTCCAGTTTGATCTTTGGCAGCAGGTCCACCGTGTATTCGCGGCCCCGATAGAACTCGGTATGGCCCTTTTGTCTTCCGTGGCCGCGGGCTTCGAGGATGGTCATGCCCTGAATCCCGATCTCAATCAGCGCGTCTTTGACCGCGTCTAGTTTCGATGGTTGGATGATGGCTTCGATCTTTTGCATATCTATCTCGCGTTCTTGCGCTTGCGGCTCCGGTGAAGCGGTGCCTTCCGTTGCTCAGACTAACAGGTTGGCGGCTGGTGTTTCGGCTCCGGCCGCTCAGGATGCCCAGTCGTAGCCTTCCTCGCCGTGCTGGGTAACGTCGAGGCCTTCCTCTTCGTCTTCGGGAGTGACGCGCAAGCCGATGGTCACGTCGATGAGTTTGAGCAGAACCAGGGTGCCGACGATGGAGATAACCCAGGCAATTGCGACTCCGGCCAGTTGACGCAGCGGCTGGAGATGATTGCCCTCGAAAAATCCCGACGGCAGCGTATTTCCATTGGCGTCGTGGAAGATGGGATTGATCGTGCTCCTGGCGAAAATCCCGGTGAGGATCGCCCCCAGAGTTCCCCCCGCGCCGTGCACGCCGAAAGCGTCGAGAGTGTCGTCGTAACCGAAGATGCGCTTGACCGTGGTCACCATGAAATAACAGAAGACGCCGGCAAGGAGGCCGATGAGCAGGGCGGGCATGGGCTGAACGAACCCGGCGGCGGGGGTGATGGCGACCAGCCCCGCGACCGCTCCTGAGATACAGCCGAGGGCGCTTGGTTTGCCGCTGTGACGCCATTCCGCAACGGCCCAGCCGATGGCAGCCGTCGCGGCGGCAAAATGAGTATTCACGAAGGCGCTGGTGGCCAGCGTCCCGCCGGCGAGAGCGCTGCCCGCATTAAAGCCGAACCAGCCTACCCATAGCAGGCAGGCCCCCACCACGCTGAGCACCATGGAATGGGGCGCCATGTGCTCTTTGGGATATCCCAGCCGCTTGCCGAGGTAGAGTGCACAGACCAGCGCCGAGACGCCCGAGGTGACGTGGACCACCGTTCCTCCCGCGAAGTCCAGGGTGGGAATACGGCCGCCGGCCGCACCGAGCAGTCCACCTTTGCCCCAGACCATGTGGGCCATCGGGGAATAGACAAAGATCGACCACAAGGTGAGCAGGACGCACATCGCGCTGAACTTCATCCGCTCCGCGAAGGCCCCGGTGATCAGCGCGGGCGTGATGATGGCAAACATGAGCTGATAGATCATGAATGTCTGTAAAGGGATGGTTGCGGAGTAGTCGGGATCGGGAGCCAGGCCGACTCCGTGAAGGAAGATGTGGTGAAGACCGCCAATGAAGCTGGCGCCGGAATCAAAGGCCAAACTGTAGGTAAGAAACGCCCAGAGCACGGTGATGATCGACATCATGGCGAAACTCTGCATCATGACCGAAAGGATGTTCTTCTTTCGCACCAGGCCGCCGTAGAAAAGGGCAAGGCCGGGGCCGGTCATCAGCAGCACGAGTGCGGAGCTGACCAGCATCCAGGTGTTGTCGGCAGAGGATTTTGCGTCCGCAACCTGGGTCTCAAGCTGCGCGATCCTGGCAGTCTCTGCCGAGGTGGAGGAGGCCTGCGGCGCCGAGGTTTGCGCGACGGCGGCATGGGGAAGAATCAGCAAACCGCCGATGACGATAGTCAACATTCTGCGGCCGAAATTAAGCATCGCCACACTCCCGTTGAAAGGTCAGAACTGCAGTACTTGATAGGTATGAGGACTAAGGGCTCATACAATTGCCCGTCTGACAAGATCCGAAATCAGCATTTGCGATGAAAATGTGAAGGCCCGTTGAATTGTCTTTTCCTTACTCTCACACAAGCCAGCGAAAGTAGAAAGCAGTGATTGTTCCGAGGAGGTTTGAGCGGCCCCGCGATAGATGCCGAGAGTGCGGCTGGATTTGGCCGGGCCCGACCGCCGCAGCTCGCGAAAGGTCTCCGCTCTTGGCCAAAAATGGGGATCTGTCACCAAAATCGTGTGGAATGAGTTAGTTCGGGGTATATTGGGTGTATGGAACTGGCGAACTCGGATCGATATCTTTTCGGCGCTCTGGAGAGCAGCTCCAAAAACCGCGAAAAAGTGCGCGAGGCAAATTACGGCTATGAGCAACCGGAAGGTGTGTTTATGACATCTCTCGATCTTGCGATCAACTGGGTCCGCAAGAGTTCGGTGTGGCCGATGACTTTTGGACTTGCCTGCTGCGCGATCGAAATGATGTCGATGGGCGCGTCGCGGTTCGACATAGCGAGGTTTGGCGCGGAGGTCTTTCGCCCGTCGCCGCGGCAGTCCGACCTGATGGTGATCGCGGGCAGGGTATGTCAGAAGATGGCGCCGGTGATCCGCAGGTTGTACGATCAGATGCCGGAACCAAAGTGGGTAATATCCATGGGCGCCTGTGCGACTTCCGGCGGAGTTTTCAATAATTATGCTGTAGTGCAGGGCGTCAACCAGGTGATCCCGGTCGATGTGTACGTACCGGGATGCCCGCCGAGGCCGGAGCAGTTGATGTATGCCATCACGTTGCTGCAGGAGAAAATTCAGCGCGAGCGGGGCAGCATGAGGCGCACGCTCAACCTTTGACGGAACTGGGGGAGGCGTCAAGGGCCCTCGAGGTGTTAAAAATACTAATTACCAGCAGCGTCTTAGCGTGTAACATTCTGATTGCTGGAGCTTGAGCGAGCTGTGGTTGTGAAAACGCGGATTTTGCAAGCTAGTGCAGTATGGGCCATTTGCGGTCGGCTCATTGTTTTAAGCTGATTTTGTTTTAGAGGTCACTTTCCATCAAGATTGTGGAGGATAGACGTATGCTTTCTCGTCCTAAAGGTTCCCTGAGCCGAATTCTGCTCGTAGCGTGTGCCGTAGGGCTCGGATCATCGAGCTTGTACGGACAGAATTCGCCAACCTCAACACCGCCCGCGCCGATATCCAAAATCGACGTGTTCCTGGGTTACTCGTACCTTGCCCCGCATGGCACGATCTACACCCCGCTGCCGGACGGCTCGACCAGCCCCAACACCTATTCTTCGGTCACTCTGGGCACGGCCGACAGCGTGAGCTACTACTTCAACAAGTATGTTGGCGGGCAGGTTGAGTTCGGTATCCACCCTGACGGCAACAACGACGGCGCGAGTACATATTCGGCCGGTATCGTTGCCCGCTATCCTACGGACGAAGGCGTCACACCGTTCGGGCATGCTTTGGTGGGCGGCGTGAGACTTGGCGGACCCAACTATGAGCCGCTCGCCTACCACGTGTATACCTGGGGTCCGGCCATCACGGTGGGCGGCGGGCTGGATTACGGCCTTCCGTGGTTCGACCATCACCTTGCGATACGCCTCTTTCAGGCCGACTACCAGTACTGGCATGTCTCCTTCGGCCCGCAAGCGGTCACCGGTGGACGCGCCAACCTCAACAACGCGCGCCTGAGCACCGGCATCGTGTTGAAGTTCGGCAGCATCGTTCCGCCGCCGCCCGTGACCTACAGCTGCTCGGTGAACCCATCGGCGGTCTTCCCGGGTGATCCCATCACGGTGACTGGAACTGCGCTGAACCTCAATCCGAAGAAGCCGGCGACCTACACCTGGTCGGGCACCGGCGTGAAGATTACGGGCGATTCCACCACCGGCAACATCGATACGACGGGGTTGAGCGCAGGCAATTACACAGTTACCGGGCATGTCTCCGAAGGCCAGAAGCCGGGCGAGTTCGCGGATTGCACCGCCAACTTTACCGTCAAGCCGTATGAGCCGCCGACAGTGAGCTGCTCGGTGAACCCGACCACGCTGAAGCCTGGCGACAGTGCCACGGTGACGGCAACCGGTGTGAGCCCGCAGAATCGGCCACTCACCTATAGCTTCACTTCCTCAGCTGGTCAGATCAGCGGCACCGGCAACACGGCCACCCTGACTACCACCGGCGCACCGGCTGGAACGATCACGATCACCGGGAACGTATCCGATGATAAGGGTCAGACGGCTTCGTGCACCTCGACTGTAACGATCGAAGCTCCGCCTCCGCCAGTCGCCAAGACCCAGACGCTGTGCACGATCTCCTTCGGTCGTGACACCAAGCGCCCGGCACGTGTGGACAACGAAGCCAAGGCCTGCCTCGATCAGGTTGCTCTGAGCGCACAGCAAACACCGGACGCCACGATCACTGTGGTCGGTGAAGCTGGGCCGCAGGCGCCACCGAAGAAGAAGGGCAAGCATGCAGCACCTGTGATTGAGAACATGGCTGCACAGCGCGCCGTCAACACCAAGGCCTATCTGGTTACCGAGAAGGGCATCGATGCTTCCCGCATCAGCGTCCGTACCGGAACCCAGAGCGTCGATGAAGTGGAGAATTACCTGGTGCCCGCTGGCGCAACCTTCGACAGCGACGTACCCGGAACCACGGCAGTCGATGAGTCCACGGTGAAACCGCAAGAACGCAAACCGTTGGCCACAAAACCAGCGCCGCACCACAAGAAAGCAGCCGCTGCTCCGGCCCAGTAGTTACCAGGGAGCGACTCTGTAGCGGAAAAGGGCTGACCGATCCACCGGTCAGCCCTTTTCCTTTTGCGCCGAGGGATTATGCTTAGAAGGGGCCTGAGACGGCCTGTCAATTTAGCTTCGGAACGCAGGAAAATGAAATCCATCGTGCTACGCCTCTCTGCCCTCTTCGTCTTGCCTTTGGCCTTTCTCGCAACCTCACAAGCTTCCGACGTCAAAGCTTCCCGGGCCGCAGCATGGGAGCCGGTGGGGCCCGCTGGCGGAGATGCACGCGCCTTCGCCGCCGACCCGACTAATCCCAAGCACCTGTATCTGGGAACGCTGGACAGCTGGATCTACGAATCCCAGGATGGAGGCGCCAACTGGAAACGGCTGGCCAAGCTCGGTCGAGCCGAGAACGAAGTACTCGACAACATTGTTGTCGACGCCGTCGATCCCAAGACGATCCTGGTGGGGGCGTGGATGCTCAATCGCCCCGACGGGGCGCTGTATGTGAGCCATGACGGGGGCGTCAGCTGGACCACCGTTGCCGATATGGATGGCCAGTCGATTCGGGCTCTGGAGCAGGCTCGTTCCAATTCCAAAGTGTTTATCGCAGGCACACTGAAAGGCGTCTACCGCAGCGACGATAGCGGAGCGCATTGGAAGCAAATCAGTCCCGCGGATAGCCACGAAATCCACGAGGTTGAATCGATCGCGATCGATCCCGGCGACCCAAATACGATCTATGCCGGGACCTGGCATCTGCCCTGGAAAACTACCGATGGGGGCGCTACCTGGCGCAACGTGAAACAGGGCCTGATCGACGATTCCGATGTGTTTTCGATCATTCTCGATCCTAAGGCGCCTTCGGTTGTTTATTTGAGCGCCTGTTCCGGCATATATAAGAGCGAGAACGCGGGCGAGGTATTTCGCAAGCAACAGGGGATTCCCAACACCGCGCGGCGCACTCGCGTGCTCATGCAGGACCCCGTCAACGCGGCCACAGTCTATGCCGGTACCACGGAAGGTCTCTACCAGACAACGAATGCCGGTGCTACCTGGCAGCGGCTTACTGGTCCGGACGTGATCGTCAACGATGTCTACGTGGACCCTGCGAACAACAAGCACGTGCTGCTGGCGACCGACCGCAGCGGGGTTTTGTTGAGCGTCAACGGGGGCGCGAGTTTCGTCGCCGCGAACGATGGATTTTCCCAGCGCCAGGTGGAAGCGCTGATGGTCGATAGCCGAAGCCCGAATACGATTTACGCTGGAGTGCTCAACGACAAGACCTACGGTGGCGTGTTTGTTTCCGAAGATGGCGGCAACACATGGAACCAGCGGAGCATAGGCCTGGATGGCCGCGATATCTTTACGCTGAAGCAGACTCCGGGCGGCGACGTCCTGGCCGGCACCAACCACGGCGTTATGCTGTTGAGCGGCGGTGGATGGGAGCCGCGCAACAGCATTGTGATGACGAAGCAAGTGGAAACGACCGCAATCGAAAGACACAAACGCGTCAAGGTGACAAAGACGGTTGCACTACCGGCAACCGAACTCGAGAGCCGGGCCAATGGTCTCGATGTGAGTGGTCCGATCTGGTATGCAGCGACCGCCTCCGGGCTCTACAGCAGTAAAGATCAGGGAAAAAGCTGGCAAGGAGGCCCGGTGTTGGGCCACACCGACTTCGTCCGTGTGGTGGTTAGCGGCGACACTGTATTTGCGGCGGGGCGCCAGTTCATCATCTCCTCCGGCGATCAGGGCGTCACCTGGCAACCGGTCGCGATGCCGGCCCAGGCCAAGACACTGCGATTTCTGGTGCCCGCCGACAACGGCAGCCTCTGGCTTGGCGGCCGTGAGGGAGTCTTCTATAGCGAAGATCACGGACAAAGCTGGACGCAGCTCAGCAGCCTTCCTTTCACCGATGTCAACGGCCTGGACTTCAGCCCCGAATACAAACGGCTGATGGTCACATCGGCGAACGGCACCTTAATGATGGCCATCGACCCGGTGAAGAAGGATTGGAACTGGTCGGACATAGGCTGGAACGTTCACACCGTCCATTCCTCAGCCGGGCGTCTGGTCGCTGCATCGCTGTATGACGGCGTGGTCCTGCAGCCGAAGTCAGCGGCGGGAACCCAGCTGGCGTCTGGCGCGAAGTAGCGTCATGGACGCGGTCTGATTCGGCCCCGCGTGATTCGGTTGTGATTCAATTGCGCGATGGTGTCGAGGCGGATGCCAAGCGGCTCTTTGAGCTGGATCGAATCTGCTTTGCGGCCGGGACCGCATATTCGCTGCGGGAGTTTCGTTGGCTGCTGCGCTCTCGGAAGACCTTGTGTCTTGTCGCTGAAGACGATAATGCACTCGCCGGATTCGCGATGGCTCAAGAGAGCGGCATTCGCAAATCGCGTGGAGGCCACATCGTCACCATCGATGTGGCCCCCGAGTTTCGCCGCCATGGTTTTGGCCGCCTGCTGATGCAACAGATCGAAAACCGAATGGGGTCCGATGGCGCGGGTTGGCTGCGGCTTGAGGTTGCGGTGAACAACTCCGACGCGCTGAACTTCTATGCCGGCCTTGGCTTTAAGCGGATCGGCCAGATTCCGAACTATTACCAGGAGTCCGTTGATGCCATCGTCATGGAGAAGGCTCTGGCGGACGCGCAGGCTATGATCCCGTGACATGATTCGACCGTGCCTCGCGACCGTGGAGGCCATTGGGTTTATTCTTAGAGGGATGAGCCTGACCGAGTTTCGCCCTCAACGCCATAGCTTTCGAACCGACGATCCGCGGCTGCTGCCGATCGCTGAAAAAGTGATGGCCGAACAGCGTCTCAGCTTCGAAGACGGCGTCAACCTCTATCGCTCCAGAGACATTCTGGCGGTCGGCTGGCTGGCCAACGTGGTGCGCGAGCGGATGCATGGCAACGTTGCGTACTTCAACGTCAACCGGCATATCAATCCGACGAACGTTTGCGTTGCCGCTTGCCGGCTCTGCGCCTTCGGCCGCAAGAAAGATACTGCGGGCGCTTATACGATGGCGCTCGATCAGGCCTGGGAGACGGCGGCCTCCGGCTACACCGAGGCGGTGACCGAGTTCCACATCGTGGGAGGCTTGCATCCGGACCTGCCGTTCGAATATTTTCTCGATCTCGTCTCCGGACTCAAAGAGCGCTTTCCGCAAGTGCACATCAAAGCGTTCACCATGGTTGAGGTTTCGTTCCTGGCGAAGCGGGCCAAGCTATCGATTGCCGAGACGCTGCGGCGGATGAAGGCTGCTGGGGTGGATTCCTGCCCAGGCGGCGGCGCGGAGATCTTTGCCGACCGCGTAAGGCACATCATCTGCGATCACAAGATCGATGGCGACGAGTGGCTGGAGACGGCGCGGCAAGCGCATCTGGCGGGATTGAAGTCGAATGCCACGATGCTCTACGGGCACATCGAAAATGACGAAGACCGGGTCGACCACCTCGTCCGGCTGCGGGCCTTGCAGGACGAGACCGGCGGCTTCCAGACGTTTATTCCGCTGGCCTTCCACCCCGACAATACAGCGCTCGATCATTTGCCGAAGAGCACGGGTATGAGCGATATCAAGCAGATTGCGGTGGGGCGGCTGATGCTGGACAACTTCCCGCATGTGAAGTCCTACTGGCAGATGGTCTCCCCGAAGATCGCGCAGATTTCTCTGCGCTTTGGCGCGGACGATATCGACGGCACGGTGGTCGAGGAGAAGATTTACCACGACGCCGGCGCGACCACTCCGCAGGGAATGCGGCGTCAGGACCTGGTTCGGTTGATCACCGAGGCCGGGCGAGAGCCATTCGAACGGGACACGCTATATCGCGCGGTGACGCGGACTGAAGAGGCGTTTACGGTTGCCGTTTAGGAGATGGGCTTTCGAGACTCGGCAGGAACGAGAATCCAACGGTTGAGCGGGTCCCCGTTCACACAGAGGACACTGAGTCTTCTATTTCTTATTATTTCGAACGCTTCGGCCTCTGCGCGCTCAGTGTTCTCTGTGGTAAATGCTCTCCCGCGCGCCTGATTAAGCTTCCACCACCTCGAATTTTCCCCTCTTGACATCTCCGGAGTCTCGGGCTTATCGTCCATATTCAAACGATTCAATAGTTTGCCCGATGGAGACGATTATGCAGCCCAGCAGTTCCATCTCATCTTGCCGTAGCTCGATCGTTGCCGGCGTTTTGCTATGCTTCGCGCTTTCCATTTGCGGAGCGGCGCGTGCGGACTCCGCCGCGTATGTGCGGGTCAATCAGGCTGGCTATGAGGCGGGATCCTTGCCCGCTCATGCTTATCTGATGTTGACGGCTGCGGAGTCCGGCGCGGTCTTCAGCGTTATCGATGGCAATGGACACGTTGCCTTCAACGGGAAGATTGGGAAATTGCTGGGCACGTGGGCGAACAGCGACAAACTCGTTTACCAGGTGTACGCGCTCGACTTTACCGTTCCGCCTGGAACCAGCTATACGATCAGCGTCTCCGGGCCGATAGCCGCGCAGTCGCCGCGTTTTGCGGTGGACCGGCCGGATGTCTTGTACTCCGGTCTATTGCTGAACACGCTGTTTTTTTACGAGACACAGCGCGACGGAGCGGACTTCATCCCCAACGCGCTGCGCACCGCGCCCGGACATTTGAAAGACAAGGACGCGAAGCTCTACCAGACCCCTCCGCTCGACGACAACGATTTCATTAACAATGTTCCGCCGGCGCAACCACTGAGCGCGGCGGGACTTCCGAACATTGACGCCGCGGGCGGGTGGTGGGACGCGGGCGATTATGAGAAGTATGTCGAGACGGTCAGTTATACGACGGCGCTCATGCAGATAGGTGTACGCGATTTTCCCCGGCAGATGGGACCAGACGCGCCGTGGAGACCGCCCGCTCCTCCGAATGCGGTCTCCTATGCCGGCGACAGCGGTGCGGGAGCGCCGCGCTCAGCGGATTTCAGCTCGGAGGCGAGGTTTGGCGTTGATTGGCTGTTGAAGATGTGGGGCAACTCTTCGGGGACGCTCGCCTACCAGGTGGACAACTCCCAGGACTGGAATTATTACGGCGAGGGCAACCCGTCCTCAGCGAGCGGCAATTGCGGCGGGACCTACAACACTCCTTATTGCCTGATTACCGAGTACGACATCTGGACGTTGCCGCAGGCCGCGGACAACTTCGAGCAGGCCGGGGATCCGGAGCCTTGCGATCCGCTGACGACCTATTACATTTGCGACCGTCCGGTGTTTGTGGCGCTGCCGCCCGGTTCCTCAAACGCATCGCAAATCAGCCCCAACCTCGCCGGTCGGCTGGCGGCGGATTTCGCGCTTTGCTATCAGCTCAATCAGGCACGAGATCCAGCCTTGGCCAACCGGTGCCTCAAGAACGCGGAGGAGGTATACGCGCTCGCCGACCTCAGTTATGCGGATCCAGCGCCGTCGGTAGGAGCCGGGTCGTGCCCTACCTGCTTGCTCACGGTTGCGCCGTTTGATGGGTATCCCGAGACCGTGTGGGACGATGACATGGAGTTGGGTGCGACCGAACTCTACCTGGCGCTACGCTCGGCCCGAAACGGCGGAGGCTTGCCCGCCGGCTTGCCACAGACCGATCCGAACGCCTACCTGAAAGAAGCCGCGCAGTTTGCGGAGAACTACATTACAAAGGTCTACGTAACCGGTAATTCCGATACGTTGAACCTCTACGACGTGAGCGGCCTGGCGCATTTTGAGCTCTACCGGGCTGTGGCCCTGGCGGGTGATCCGGAGAGGCTGGCGGTTTCGCAATCTGCCATTCGGAAGCAACTGCTCGACCAGGTGGACGCGGCGATCGCCCAAGCCGATACAGATGCCTGGGGCTTCGGCGTGCCGTGGAGCAACGGCGACACGACGTCGCACGGCGGAGGGTTGTCGGTGATGGCCAGCGAGGCCTATTCGCTCACCAACTCTGCACGCTACGAAAGATACTCGCAGCGTTGGCTGGGCAACATTCTGGGCGCAAACTCGTGGGGAGCGTCGTTCATCGTGGGCGATGGGAGCACCTTTCCTAACTGCATCCAGCACCAGGTGGCCAATCTTGCCGGCGCTTTGGATGGAACCTCTGGCGGCACGCCGATTCTGTGGGGCGCGGCGACTGAGGGGCCGGCCAGCTATACGACCTCCGGCGTTGTGGATGGTATGAACCTCTGTCCGGCCAACGGCGGCGACATCTATAAAAAGTTCAACGGAAACGACGGAAGTTACGATCGCTCCCAAGCCGCGCTTTTCAAGGACAATATGCAGTCCTACAGCACGACGGAGCCCGGCATCGATCTTACGGCGACTTCATTCTTGATGTGGTCATGGAGAATGGCTGGAGCGCGGATTTGGTGACACCTGCCGGAGAAATTGGTGCGGCTGCTCTAATCGATGAAGGCGGCGATTTCCTTCATCGTGAAGCTAATGCCGGGGCTGGGCAGGCCGAAGGTGGCCTTGAATGGGGCACCGCAACGGACTGTAGAACTGCGCTGGCCCTCAGTCGTTTTCGAAGGAGCGGTTCCAGCTCAGGATGACGCGGTTTTCGCGTTCGAACCCGAGGCGGCTGATCGATCCGGTGCCGAGGGCGAAGAGTCTGCCACCGCGGGGATCGAGGCCGAGCCAGGTGGCGGCGAGAATGCGTAGAAAATGGGCGTGGGAGAAGAGCGCGACTTCTCCTCCCGCAGCCAGCGAGCGTTCGATGATGGCCTGAGCGCGGGTGGCAACCTGTTCGATCTTCTCCCCGTCGATCACACCGTCTTCCCAGATAGACCAGCCCGGCCTCTCAGCGCGGATATCGGCGGTGGTGCGGCCATCGTAGCTGCCGTAATCCCATTCGGAGAGATTGTCGTCGGTTTGCGCGACATCGGCGTATCCGGCGATGCGGCAGGTCTCTTTGGCGCGCTGGCGAGGGCTGGTGAGCACCAGCGAAAACGGCCTGCCGTTGAGGTAGTCGTGAATCTCCTTGGCGCGGGCTTTGCCGTGGTCGGTCAGAGGGATGTCGGTGCGGCTGGTGTGCTGGCCTGACAGGCTCCATGCCGTCTCTCCGTGACGGATCAGCCATAGCTCGGGTTTCTCTTGATCTGTCTGCTTCATCGCTCAGCCCTTCTTTCTTTCGAGGTTGGTTGCAGAGGCCATTCTATTTGGGAAGCCGAAGCGTCACTCGTTTTTCTGAGTGCCATTATGTCAAAAATATGGTGAATAAAGAGAGAACAGGGTAATGCGCGGTAGAGCGGTCCTGGGCAGATGTCGCGATTCGGGTGCTACCATCGCCAATAGTTATCCGCAGACCATTCGATGATCAGGAAGACCTTAATGTCCAAGAGAAATGCTTTTTCTGCGTTTGCTTCGATAGGGGCGATCTTTGCAGTTTTTTGTATGCCAGTGCCAGAAGCTATGGCGCAAGCGAAGGCTGCGCCCAAGACATACTCCGAGTTACCCAGCGAGACTCCGAAGGACTTAACGCCGCCGACTTATGGGTATGACTATGAGCGGCGGCAGGTCATGATTCCGATGCGGGACGGGGTGAAGCTGCATACCGTAATCCTGGTGCCGAAAGGCGCGAAGAATGCGCCGATCCTGCTGACGCGAACGCCTTACAGCGCGGATGGGCTGACAACGAACAGCAACAGCTCGCACCTGGGGCCGACGCTTTATGGATACGACAATGCCACCGATGTGATTGTGGATGGTGGCTACATCCGTGTGGTGCAGGACGTGCGCGGCAAGTATGGCTCGGAGGGCGATTATGTGATGAACCGGCCGCTGCATGGGCCGCTGAATCCGACGCCGGTCGACAACTCGACTGACACCTATGACACCATCGACTGGCTAGTGAAGAACATTCCAGAGACCAATGGAAAAGTTGGCATTCTGGGCATTTCCTATGACGGCTTTCTGCCGCTGATGGCGCTGGTGAATCCGCACCCGGCGCTGAAGGTCTCGGTGCCGATGAACCCGATGGTTGATGGCTGGATGGGCGACGACTGGTTCCACTACGGCGCATTTCGGCAGCAGAACATGCAGTACATCTACGAGCAGGAGGCGCGGCGCGATTCTTCGGCGAAGTGGTATGTAAGCAACTACGACGAGTACGACATGTTCCTAAATGCGGGATCAGCGGGCGAGCTTGGTAAAGAGCGCGGGATGGACCAGGTTGGATTCTGGCGGAAGATTACCGCGCATCCGAGCTACGACTCCTTCTGGAGCGACCAGGCGGTGGACAAAATATTGGCCGCACAGCCGCTGAAGGTTCCAACGATGCTGGTGGCGAGCCTGTGGGACCAGGAAGACATCTACGGCGCGCTCGCCGTCTACCGCGCGATCAAACCGAAGGACATGAACAACGACATGGTCTACCTGGCGCTGGGGCCGTGGTATCACGGGCAGGAGATCGAGAATGGCAGCTCGCTGGGGGCTATCCAGTTTGGCAACGATACATCGTTGTATTTTCGAAAGAACATTCTCGCGCCATTCCTGGCGAAGTATTTGAAGGATGAGGCGCCGGCCAAGCCAGTGCCTCCAGTCTCGGCGTATGTGACCGGAGCGAATGTTTGGGAACAGCTCTCTGCCTGGCCTGCTGGGTGCGCGAATGGCTGCGCGCCGAAGGCGACGCCGCTCTATCTCGAATCGGGAGGGAAGCTGGGCTTCGATGCGCCGAAAGCAGGCGATCCTGCCTTCTACGAATATGTCTCCGACCCTGCCAAGCCGATACCGTATCGAATACGGCCGATTCATCCGATGGAGACCGATACCTGGTCGGAGTGGCTGGTTGACGATCAGCGACAGGAATCAACGCGAACCGATGTTGCGGTATTTACTTCGGATGTGTTGACCGCTCCGGTGAAGATCAGCGGTCAGCCCATCGCAAACCTGGTGGCGTTGACGAGTGGCACGGATTCGGATTGGGTGGTGAAGCTGATCGATGTGTACCCGGATGAGGTCGCCTTCCAGCCGAATATGGGCGCTTATCAGCTCGCTGTGAGCATGGACATCTTCCGCGGACGCTACCGGGAGAGCCCCTCCGATCCGAAACCGATAGCGGCAAATGAGCCGCTGCTCTACAAGTTCGCGCTGCCGACGGCGAACCACGTCTTTCTGCCCGGGCATCGGATTATGGTGCAGGTGCAGTCGAGCTGGTTCCCGCTGTACGACCGAAATCCGCAAACGTTTGTGCCGAATATTTTCTTCGCCAAGCCAGGAGATTATCAGAAGGCAACGCAGCGGATTTATCATGAACCGGGGCGTGCGAGTTTTATTGAATTGCCCTTGGTGGGAGCACAGTAGGCCGGATTTCTCAGATGGTAGGCTTATCCGCATGAGAGACCGTCGGGACTGTGACTGTGCTTGTCATTCCGGTGCGATCATTATTCATGTAGTCCCTTGCTGCAATGGCCTGCCTGGCTACGTTCAGGCAGGACTTACCGCGAAAGCCGCTATAAAAGATCAACGGAAGCCTCAAGAGTCAAACTGATACACTGCCCGGATTTCAAATCCCGCCGGTTCCGCTCAATTCAGGAAGCGTTTTCAATTTCCAGGACACCTATTAGCTGAGATTTCCAAGGAGAAATACTCTTCATGATTGCTACTCGCGGCTACGCCTCGCACTCTGCTACCACTTCTCCGGCGCCTTTTAATTTTGAGCGGCGCGACCCTGGGCCGAAGGACGTTGCGATCGACACTCAGTTCTGCGGGATTTGCCACTCGGACATTCACCAGGCGTGGAATGAGTGGGGCAATGCCATCTATCCGATGGTTCCGGGGCACGAGATCGTGGGGACAATCGCCGCAGTTGGCTCGGCGGTGACGAAGTTCAGCGTGGGCGACGCGGCTGCGGTTGGAGTGATGGTCGATTCATGCCGCGAGTGCCCCTCATGTCGAGACGGCGAGGAGCAATACTGCGAGCGGCCGGGCATGACTGGCACTTACAACGCGATCGACCGGCAGGGAAATCTGACGTTTGGCGGTTACTCCGATCACATTGTGGTCGATGAGGCATATGTGTTGAGCTTGCCCAAGGGCCTCGACCCGGCGGCAGCCTCGCCGCTGCTGTGCGCGGGAATTACGACTTACTCGCCGCTAAAGCATTGGAATGTCGGGCCGGGAATGAAGGTCGGCGTCGTCGGTCTGGGCGGGCTCGGCCATATGGGGTTGAAGTTCTCGCATGCCCTGGGCGCGCAGACGGTGCAGTTCACCACCTCGGCGGCCAAGGTCGAGGACGCGCAGCGGCTCGGCGCCGATGAAGTCATTCTGACCAAGGAGGCCGGCTGGGCGGCGAGACATGCGCGGAGCTTCGATTTCATTCTGGATTGTGTTTCCGCGAACCACGATGTAAATACCTATCTTGGGCTGTTGAAGCGCAACGGCGTGATGTGTTCGGTTGGGATTCCGGAGGTTCCGGTGTCGGTGCGTGCTTTTGCGGTGCTTGGCCGGAAGACCTTTACAGGGTCGATGGTTGGCGGCATTCGCGAGACCCAGCAGATGCTCGATTTCTGCGCGGAGAAGGGAATTGTCTCGGACATTGAGATGACCAGCTTCGACAAGCTCGATGAGGCCTGGGAGCGAGTGGTCAAGGCCGATGTGAAGTACCGCTTTGTGCTGGACATCAAGACGTTGTAGGAATTCGCCACGCCAGCTTGTGTCAAGGTTTGTACCAGGGGCTCTATGCCGGTCAGGTATGATTCTGCGAGGCATGGCAAGACCAAACCTGCAACTCCAGGGCGCACTCTGGATCTCCGCTCACGCCGTCGTAGTCTTGTTGACTCTGCTCGGCTTCGAGGCGCACGCCCAGCAGACGCCGCCAGCGAGGAGTGGGCAGGCGCAAACACCTCCGCCGCAAGCATCGGCAGCCGAACTACAGACCGAATCCACCCCGCTGGACAATGTCTTGCTGCAAGACGCGGATGAAGATGATGTGCCGACGGACCTGTTCTCTTTCGTCTCTCTTGAGTACGACCATGGAAGCTTCAGCGAGGGCAAAAGCAACAATCGCGAACGGATCGAGGGGGAGCAGGCCTTTGGCCCAAGTCATCGGCTGGCGGTGGGATATGAGATTCCAATTATCAAGGGCTTTGGTTTCAATCTCGACGACGGCCAGGGTTCTCCGAGTGGGCGAGGCTTGGGCGACATCAAGTTGACCGGGACCTATGTACTCGGCGAGACCGAACGATTTAAGCACGCGGCGAGGGTAGAAATCACCTTTCCATCGGCGCCTGACAGTGTCAAGGGATCGGGGCAGTTGGTCATCAAGATGGCATGGGCATTTTCAACGCCGCTCGGCGCGAAGACCGTCCTCGACGGAACCCTCGCCTACAACAAGGCGGTCACCGCCCGAGAAGGCGACCAGGGCATGAGCAGCTTCGAGCCCGAGGCAGTTGTCACCCATGAATTCACGAAGCGGCTGGCGGGCTACCTCGACTATGACGTGTATCAAGACTTCGTCGTGGATGAATTTGGCCAGACACTGAAGGCTGGCATAACCTTTGGGTTGGACGAGAGTGGACGCTGGAGCTTGTCTCCTTACGCTCAGTTTCCGCTGAACCACTTTACTAGCACGACCAATCTCAAGAGTGATGTTGGGATTGAGTTGAGCCGTCGATACTAATGGGCAGGATTCACAATCAGCAAGGCGATCTACACCGGTGCTAACCGCGCTGGCCGCTGTGTTCGGGCGGTGCGTCCGGTTCGGGGAAGTCGGTGTCGCTTTCCTTGATCATGGAGTCGGAGTCGCGATGACCAAGCTGGCCGCTCATTGATTCATCATCTGGCGATTGGGGGCGATCAGACTCCACCGCGCCTTTTTCGAGGTCACTATCGGGATGTTTCTGCCAGGGCGATTCGGTCATGGAATTGATTGTATGCGCGTTAGAGCGGAGCGGTTGCTTTTGAGCGCTCCACATTGGGGTCGAGGTTCTTTGCAGTCGTCTACTCATGCGCCGCCGACGGTTTGGGCGGAGAGATGCGCACACCCATCGCGTTGAGCCGGCTGCGGGCCTGCTGGGCCTCTGGCGTCTGCGGATAACGTTGGATCAGGCTCCGGAGTTCGCGGACGCCAGCTTCTTTCTGATTGAGCGCGATGAGCGCCTCGCCTTTGCGCAGCTGGGCGGCGGGAATCTTCGGGTTGCCGGAGTATTGCTCGACAGTCGCGTCGTACGCCTTGATAGCGGCTTCGTAGTTGCCCTGGCGATAGGCGATTTCTCCGAGATAAAACTGGGCGTTGCCGGCGAGATCGTCCTGCGGATAGTAGCGGAGCACGTCGCTGAATTCCGAGCCTGCCACGTCATAGCGGGCAGCGTTGTAGTCGCGCAGAGCGCTCTGATACAGGTCGCCCACTGGAGGCGCCTGCGGAGTCGCAGGCTGCGCTGCGGGTTGACCTGCGCCGGGTTGGTTCTGACCCGGTTGAGCTCCCCCTGCGGGCGGGGCGCCGGACTGCACTGGCTGCTGCGCGGCCAGTGTCTGGGATTGCGCCTGCAGGTCCTGGATCGCTTTGTTGAGCCCTGCCATGCGGGCCTTGAGCTCGTCGATCGAGTCATTCAGGGCCTGCACCTGGCCGGAGACTCCGTCGACCTTCGCTCCCGTGGCGTCGTTCTGTGTTTTCACGGTCTGGGCGAGTGCGTCCATGCTCGCGGACATCTTGTTTACACTATCGGCGGTCTGCTCGACGAGGTGCTGCAGGACGCCCATTTTCTCCGCGTTGCTCTGCTGCATCTGCTGCAGCGTGTCCTGGAGAGTCTGGACCTGGGTCCGCAACTGGATCATCTCCTTGGACTCGGCGTGGGCGTGCGGGACGCATACGAGCAGTGCGAGGGAAGCGACGGCGGCGATTCTGAGCGGGATGGAAACGATCTTCTTCATCATGGATAGTTTATTCCCACCGATGTTGGTTGGGTCTGGGGATCTGCGAGATTCGGGGCCGGGAGTCCCACCCTTGATGACTATGGAGCTGTCGTCAAGGGTGGGGGTGCCCGCATCTCTTCGGGACTACCGGTCGATGGAGAACTGCCCGCGGCGGTTCTGCTGCCAGCAGCTTTCATCGTGCTCGGTGCAGAACGGCTTCTCTTTCCCATAGCTGACGGTACGGATGCGGTCGGCGCTCACCCCGATGGCGATGAGAGCCTTTTTGACCGCGCTGGCGCGGTTTTCGCCCAAGGCAAGGTTATATTCGGTCGAGCCGCGTTCGTCACAATATCCACCGATCACAACCTTGATATTGGGATGAGCGGTGAGGTAGGTTGCGTCCTTCACAATCACGTTCTGATTCTCGGCGCTGATGTCATAGCTGTCGTAATCGAAGAAGACATCCTGAACATTCTGCCGGAAGGCGGCGTCATCGGAGAGGGCCGGAGCAGTTTCGGCAGCGGGCGCCATCGGCGGATTGACGGTGACGCGGGCGGTTGCGTCTGTAGAACCGCCATCACCGCGCGCGACCAGGTGATAGGTGGTCGACGCAGTGGGATTGACGGTCTGGGTTCCGGCGGAGGGCACTTTGCCGATGCCATCGATCGAGATGTCGTTGGCGTTGGTGGTGTGCCAGGTGAGCGCGACTCCATCACCGGGATTGACGACACTTGGCGATGCGGTAATGGACGCAGTTGGGGCGGGCGCGGTCATGGCCGGCGGGGGTGGTGGCGGAGGAGGCGCGGCTTTCTTCTTGCAACCGCCTGCGAATGCGACCAAGCCAAGGATGACGAACGAGGTTAAATATTGTTGTCGATGATTTTGCAAGGTAATCCCCCTTTTGTGGCTTATTTTCCTGGACAAGCGATGAACCTGAATCATTTCCAGCTCCAGTTGGGCATGAAGTTGTCCCCGCCGTGGGTGAGCTGCTGTTGCTGAGTGCCATCGGCGAGCATACTCCAGACGTCGGTGCGATGATTGGCCTCGCGCTCGAAGACGATGTGCCGGCCGTCCGGCGCCCAGGAGGGGAAGTCGTTGCTTCCCGCTTCGTGGGTGAGCTGGGTCCAGCGTTTGCTGGCGATGTCCATGATATAGATGTCGCGTCCGCCGGGCGCGCCCGGGCCATAGTGACGATCCCAGGCGAAGGTGAGGAATTGTCCGTTGGGCGACCAGGAGGGCGAGGTGGCATAGCCTCCGTCGGTCATGCGCTGGACGTTGCCGCCGTCGTTGTCGGCGATATAAATCTGCGGCAGGCTGGTGCGGCCGCCGGCCCAGGCGATCTGTGAGCCGGTTTTGGGGTTGAAGCAGGGCGAGACATTCGGCCCCCGGAAGGAGGTCACAGCGTGGGGCCCGAGCCCGTCGCCGTTGCTGATGAATATCTGAGTATCGCCATAGACGCTGGAGGAATAGGCCAGCTTGGTTCCGTCGGCGGACCATGCCGGCGACTGGGTGGTGCCTCCGGGCGAAGGGAAGGCGACGAGGCGGTTGAGCACCAGCGAATACATGCGGATGCTCCAGCCGTTCTTGCCGAGCGAAGTGAAAGCGATACGTGAGTTGTCGGGTGAGACGTGCGGCGAAAGCGAGATGCTGCCGAGGTGGGTAACCTGGTGCGCTCCCTGGCCGTCGTAGTCCATCCCCCAAACCTCTTTCGTCCCGGTTTTAGAGGAGATATAGAAGATATGGGTCTCCGCGATGCCGTTGATGCCTCCGCCGAGCCGCAGGATAATCTCGTCTGCGAAACGGTGGGCGATGAGGCGGGCATTGTCTTCGCTGGCGGCTTCGTTGTATTGCTTGCCGATGACCTGGGGCGATTGCGTATTCTTGGCGTCGAGGAGCCAGCCGGAAACGACGACGCGGCCCCCATTGACTGCCAGCGACCCCATCGCGACCATCTCGGCATTGACCGGAGGTTCAGACCAGTTGCTCAGGATGATCTGCTGCGGCGTAGCGGGCGTCGCCGGCGGTGCCAGGCTCTTCGAAACGAGGTCAAAGATTCCGGCGTTATTCAGGTCGTTGAAGAAGGTCGCGTCGAAGGTGGCCTTAAGCGCGGGGGTCTGCGGATCCTGCGATGCGGGCGCGAAGTCGGCGGCGGCGATACGGATCTTGGCGGCGCCGAGGTTGGTGCCGGTGCGTACCCAGTCCTGGGCGCTGGCGGTCGGCGAAGCCCCAAGCAGAGCGGCGGTCGGAACAACCAAAAGAGCCAAAGAGAAAAAAACAGAAAAAAAACTGCGCCTGCGTATCTTTGTCATGCCTTCCTAACGCTACTTCTTCTCAACAGCCTGTGCAGTTTCTTTCGATGACGGAATGCGGTTAATGGTTGGCTCCTGAATACTCGCAATAATATTCCACGATGATGCTGTTTTGCGTGTAGCCGGCGGGAAGGGGACCGAAGGTGTCAACCCGCTGCACGGCGCGCAGGCAAGACGTGTCGAGAGACGGACTACCGCTGGGGGTCTCAATGTGGATATTGCTGGGCGTTCCGTCGCGCGCCACGCTGAAGTTCAGGAAGACGCGAGTGCTGGTGGGGGTGCTGGGCTGGACCTCCTGCTGGTACCAGTTGCGGGCAACGGTGCGCTTGATGATGTCAACGTAGTAGGGGAACTGCGAGCCGAAATCGCCGCCCTTGATGTTGACGGGATTATTCGGCTCTTGATTGGTGTTCATCGAGCTGCGCGTCTGGGGCGCGGCCTCGCCGTAGGTCGCGCGGTCGCGCGGGGTTGGTACCGGACTGGGATAGCGGTTGGCGCGGGAATCGATGGGCTGGCGCGGCAACGGCTTCGGCGGAGGCTGGTTCTGCGCGACCTTCTTCTGCGGCTCTTGTTTCGGCGGTTCCTTTATGGGGATTGGAATGGCATCGGGTTCGGGTTGCTGGATCGACTTCTCCTGCGGCTCTGCTGGCGCGGGAGCGACGCTTGGCGTCGGCGTGGCGAGAACGCTTGGCGTCGGCGGCAGGTCCTGGGGCAGGGGAATGGCTGGTGCATTGGAGACGAGCGTGGCCTCTATGGCGCCCTGGGTTTCGTTCGCTCCCCAGCTGTTGTGGCGCAGATGGGCGTGTATGAAGGCATAGACGCCTATCGAGGTGACAATGGCGAGATGGAGCGCCAGGGAGCGGGCAGTATATTTTCCGAAGCTGTCGGGATCACGGTCGAGTTGGGCGCTGAGCGGCACTGCTCTCTTAGTTTAAGGCGGCAACAACAAACCGCATAGCAGAGTGACACCGCGCGAGCGGGAGGAGGTATAAGTTTGAAGAGTGAAACTTGCGGTCGCGCCTCCGATCTTGCCGATGCTTGCGAAACGCGTGGGCGAACTGCCTGACGAAGGTTCGTGGATCTTCGAGCCTAAGTGGGACGGTTTTCGAGCGCTGATTTTCCGCGATGGCGAAGAGTTCCTGATTCAAAGTCGCGATACAAAGTCCTTGAATCGTTATTTTCCGGAACTGATCGCCCCTTTGCGCGCTCAACTGCCGAGCAAGTGCGTGCTCGATGGTGAGATTGTGATTGCGAGCCCGAGCGGACTTGATTTTGAGAGGCTGCAGCTGCGCATTCATCCAGCGGCTTCTCGGGTGAAGCTGCTGGCGGAGCAAATTCCCGCTTCGGTGGTCTTTTTTGATCTGTTGTGCGAAGGAGAAGATGACCTGCGCGACACTCCTTTTGCTGATCGTCGTGAGCAGCTGGAGAAGTTGCTTGGATCTGCCTCCGCGCCGATCCATATCACCCCGGCAACTCGCGACCGTGATATCGCCCTGAACTGGTTTCGTCGATTCGAGGGCGCGGGTCTCGATGGAGTCATGGCCAAGCCGCTCTCCGGAAGCTACGAGCCGGACAAGCGGGTGATGCTCAAGGTAAAGCATGAGCGCGATTGCGACTGCGTGGTCGCTGGCTTTCGCTGGCACAAGCAGGGGGAGCGCGCGATGGTTGGTTCATTGCTGTTGGGGCTCTTCGACGAATCCAGCGAGCTACAGCATGTGGGTGTTTGCTCAAGTTTTACCGCGGAGAAGCGCCGCGAGCTGGTCGAATTTCTAGCACCATATCGCGAGAATGCGATGGCCGAGCATCCCTGGCGGCATTGGGCGGCGCCGGAAGATGGAGATGGCGGGCATCGGATGCCGGGAGGTCAGAGCCGCTGGAGCCAGGGGAAAGACTTGTCCTGGGAGCCGCTGCGGCCCGACTTGGTTGCCGAAGTGGCCTATGAACATATGCAAGGGCGCCGATTCCGCCATCTCGCCCACCTGCGGCGGTGGCGCATGGATAAGCGTCCGCAAGACTGCACTTACGCGCAGCTTGAGGTAGTGCCTCCGCATGAGCTGATGGAGATATTTGCTGCGGAGCGTTGATGCGATTGCTGGCTCGTGATCAACCTGCAGTTGTCCGCTTTCGACTTCGCCACTCGCGGGTCGGGTCGTCGTCTGGGTCGGGCGTTTCCTGGAGCGGGCGAAGCTCTTCGGGGACGTTTCGCAGATTCACTCGAATTCGCGTCCAGGTTGAGTTCCTTCCTCGCATCGAGTCGACGAGCACGTCTTCGACGGCGATGAACTCGGCTGCGTCGGAATGCGCGCCTTTCCATCGTTCGAGACCGGCGAGTGCGGCTTCTTTGCTGGAGGAGTTGGCGATTACGAGAAGCGGCATCTTTTCCCGCGACTTCTTAACCGCCGACTTTGCTAGGGACTTGGCGCGGGAGGGAGCAACGCGCGGAGCTTCGCCTTCCATCTTTCTGAAGTGCGGCGGCCACGGGGCGTCTCCGAGGCCTTCAGCTTCGTCTTTCGCCGCGAGATCGAGGAGGCTTTCCAGCGATCCGGAGTGGGAGTCGATCTCCGCGTGGGGGTCACCGATTTCGGCGAAGCGAGTCGGAACGGTGAGCACGGTAAACTCGGCCGGTTCGCAGTCGGGAACTTCGTGCCAGCCGAGCGGAGTAGAGACGCGAGCGTCGGGGAGCGGACGCACGGAATAGGCAGAGCAAGTCGTGCGATCTTTGGCGTTCTGGTTATAGTCGAGGAAAACGCCATGCCGCTCCTCCTTCCACCACTTGGAGCTGGCCAGGGATGGAGCGCGGCGCTCAACGGCGCGAGATAAGGCAAGTGCAGCGCGGCGGACTTCGGTAAAGCTCCAACGAGGCTGGATACGCACGATGACGTGCATGCCGCGGGAGCCGCTGGTCTTGGGCCATCCGCGCAGGCCGTTTTCTTCGAGCAATGCCTTGACTTCGAGAGCCACGCGGCGGACGTCGGCCCAGCCTACTCCGGGGCCGGGATCGAGGTCGATGCGGAGTTCGTCGGGATGATCGAGGTCCCCAGTGCGGACCGGATGCGGATGGAGCTCGATGCAGCCGAGATTCACAATCCAGGCAAGACCAGCATGGTTGTCGACCACAACCTCTTCGGCGGTGCGGCCGGAGGGGAAAGAGAGGGTTGCCGTCCGTAGCCAGGATGGATGGTCGGCCGGGGCGCGTTTCTGGTAAAAGGGTTCGGCTTCGGCTCCGTTGACGAAGCGTTTGAGGACGATGGGACGGTCCCGGATTCCGTTGATTGCGCCGGGTGCAACCGCAAGGTAATAGCGGACCAGATCCAGCTTGGTGAGACGGGTTTCTTTAGAAAAGTAGCGCTTGTCCGGGTGAGTGACGCGGACTTCGTGTCCGTCGATGGAGAGGAGCTCTGCTGCTTCATCCTTGGCCACGCGAACAGGTTACACCGTTTCCTGCTACGCGGGCATTGCTGCAAGCTACTGCTTCCGTGCTTCCAACGGCTGGGTCACAATGCTGATGTTGGTGATGCCGGCTTGCTTGACGGCGTCCATGACCGACGCAAATGCGCCAAATGGAACTTTCTCATCCGCGCGGAGATAGATGACTTGTTTGGTCTCGTCCGCGCCGGGCTTTTTCAGACGGGAAGGCAGATCGGCAAGGTTGATGGGCTGGTCGCCAAGGTAGACGCGCTGTTCGCGGTCGATGGTGACGACGAGGCGTTGCTCGGTGATTTCGCGAACGGTCTTGGTCTTGGGGACGGCGACCTCGATGCCGGATTGCAGGACCGGCGCGGAGATCATAAAGATCACCAGCAACACGAGCACCACGTTGACCAGCGGGGTGATGTTGATCTCCGCGAGCGCGGTCTGGGTGTGCCCGTTGCTAGTTGTGAACGCCACGCGCTTCCCTCTCTCCGCGGCCAATCTCTCCACGCCCTGGAGCGATCGGCTCCTGGGGGCGGACGTTGACATCTTCCATGCTGTTGAGCAGCTCGCGGGCGAAGTCGTCCATGCGCGCGCCGAACTCGCGCAGTCGCGCGGTGAACTGGTTGTAAGCGATGACGGCGGGCACCGCGACAAGCAGGCCGGCGGCGGTGGTGATGAGCGCCTCAGAGATTCCCGGAGCAACGGCGCGCAGGGTGGCCGAACCGGCGGTGCCAAGACCGTGGAAGGCATCGACAATACCCATAATTGTGCCGAAGAGGCCGACGAAGGGCGAGACCGCGCCGATCGTCGCGAGCCAGGTCATGCGCCTCTCAAGCACGGTGAGGGCTTCGCTGGCGGCGGTTTGGGCGGAGCGTTCGAGTGAGGTGATGTTGCGCGGCGGGCCTGCGCCTCCGGTCTGGCGGCGGTAGGTTTCGTAGACCTCATCGAAAACGTTGACCAGCGGGCTGGGCTTGAACTGTTCGCTGACCGCGGCGATGTCTTGCAGGCGGGTGGCTTTGCGAAAGGCGCGAAGAAAGCGCTGGCTCTGAGTGCGCGCGCGTCCGAAGCTGGAAAGCTTGGCGAAGATGACCGCCCAGGAGAAGAAGCTCGAGATCGCCAGAATGCCAAGAACGGTGAGAGCGATCGGGCCGCTGTTCTGCAGCATTTCGACGATGGCGCTGCCGCTAGCCGGCGTGGGGACGGCGGCTGACGGTTCGGCCTGGAGCAGGAGAAGGACTGTAGAGTAGTGAATAAGTATCATGTGCCGCAGCTTTCACGGTAGCAGACCGGGCGCAGGGATGAAAGTTTACGCCGGCCTGCCGCGAGAGTCCTTGAGTGTCGAGCACGAACGATACATCGATTAGGGACGACGCGATGGACAGGGATCATCCGGCAATTCGGAGGACCGGTGGGGGCAACGGCAGCTTGGCTTCATTCGCCGGCTCGCCTGTCGTGGCGCGCTGCCTTTCGTTGCGGCGGCGTCTCACTTCGCGCAGAGCGACCAGAATCAATCCGGTAAAGGTGAAGACGAGCAAGCCGATGGCCAGATAGCCGTGAAGCTGGGTGACTTCGCCATAGAGCAGCGCGAGTCCGAAGAACACGAAGAAAACATGAGCGCAAAAGACCTCGAGCGACGCCTTGCCGAGAGTGAGAAATGGCTCGATTGCGACAATTTTCAAAACCGGCTTGCGCAGCCAGTAGAGGACGATGGTGAAGCAGACCAGGTTGAGCATGCGCAGCGGGCCTATGCTCCATTTGTCGAGCGTCATGCCAAGTCCTTGCTGGGTGAGTCGCGCACCCAGAACGCCAAAACGATCGAGCCAATGGAACCATTCGTGACGGACGCCGATGAAGAAGACGCAGATGGCGGCGCAAAGCGCGGTGACTCTGCCGGGGACGCGGCTCATGGGCAGCGGGCCCTCCGCGGATTTTGCGCCGAGCCACATCCCGGCGATCCACACCCATTGCCAGGCAAAGAGGTTGAAGGCGCCGGTCTCCTGCAGTGGGATGGGGAGGTGGGTAATGTGGACAACGGCATTATGCACCAAGTCCCGTAAGCCGAATTGCGCCAGAAGCCAGACGGCGAGACTCGCGGCGAGGATGCGGTTCCAGCCCCAGCGTATAGCCGCCGAGAGGACCAGAGGCGTGCCGGCGAGGAAGATCACATACATCGGCAGGATGTCGAGTAGCGGTGGACAGTAGATGAGCAGCACCGAGCCAACGATGGCGACGAAGGGGTGAGCGATGTAGAAGTTGAGCAGGTTGTAAATGGCAGTGCGATGCGTCGTCACGGCAAGGCCGGCGGCGACGGTGAACGCCAGTGTAAGCATCAATAAGTGATAGCCATAAATCTTGAGCGCGCGACGCCAGAGCTTCACGCGCAGTCCGGCTTCGTCCAGCGCAGCCTGGTGAATATAGAGCCTGGCGACCAACAACGCGGAGAGAAAAACGAAGCCCTCCGCCGACGAGACGAAGCCGAACGGTGAATTTACCAGATCGCTGAAGTGGGTCGGCAGATGGGTCAGCGTCATCCACACGAGGAAAAGTCCTCGCAGTGCGTCCAACTCCGGCATGCGTGCTAGCTTGGGGAAGTTCATCGCCTAATACACTGACAGAATTATAGTTAGAGCATCCAGACGCCATCGCAGGTTGTGCGGAGCGCTATTGGGCGGCCGCCGGACGCACATTCACAATAACCCGCCGGTAAGACGTCAGTTGCGGCGAGCCGTCGTCGGTAACGGCGAGGATGATGTGTGCGGTCCCGTTGCCGGAACACTTAACAAAGTTTGGCAGCCAGGGATCGCGACAGATCGCGGTTGCGGTGACATTGGCTTTCGGCGTGCCGGCTCCGGCAATGGTGACAGCGGAGAGGTTGGTTCCGATGACCCCGGCTTCAGCGTAATGGAACCAGTTGTAGCGGAGATGCTGGCCGGCGTCGGGGTCATGAGTGCCGGCTGCGTCGAGCGTAATTGGCTTTCCGACTTCAGCCTCGAGGTAGATCGGCGCGGTTCCTTCCTGGTCGTTCACGACGATGATCGGGTTGTGATTGGCGTGGGCGAAGTCTTTGATGGTCCAATCCATTCGGGCCGCGAAGTCATTCTGAAAAGCCTCGCGCCAGCGCCAGATGGTGGCCTGGTCGGAGACATGTTCCTTGCCGTTGACGCCGATGACGGTGTCCTGCGAGGTGACGCGTAAGAACTCGTCACCGCCCTGGGTCCAGATGGGATGAGTTTCACCGTAGGGCTGGCGATAGACATAGCGGCCGCCCCATCCGCCCCAGTCGGGCCTGCGCCAGGCGTTTAGGCCATTGTCGATGAGGCCGAGGTAGGACGGCGTATCGCCTTCCATGATGAACATGAAGCGAGGATAGAGCTTGCCGAGGGGTCCTTTGTTGCGGATGTTGGCTTCGAGCCACTCGTTGGTGACTGTGGTGAAGTCGGCGCCTTCTCCGTTGCGGTAATAGCGGTCGCCGCTGATGCCGGTCCAGGTGGCGTAGTAGTAGTCGCCGCCGTTGGGAGCGGAGGGCTGGACGATATAGAAGAGGTTGGGGAACTCGCGGCGAATCCAGGGGCCGGCGTCGTCCTGATCGGAGATGGAGGAGACTCTGAGCTTGCTGACGAACTTGTTGACGTCGGCGGCCGAGCGCGTGGCGCGAACATCGATGAGCGCTTGGGCGAGCGTGTTCGCGCCGCCCCAAATGCAGATCCAGACGGGGCGCGGGTCGTCTTTGTCGGCTGTGGCGATAATGGCTTTCGATCCCGCGGAGGACTTGCCGGAACCGGTGGCGGCGATACCGTAAGCGGGTTGTCCGGGAGTGACTCGCTGGTCGAGATATTCGGCTTCAGGCCAGTCCGGTGCGTGGAGCAAGAGATTGGTACGCACCTGTCCATAGGCTTTGATGAGCGCGTGCATGGTTTCGGGATGTGCCGCGGCCTTTTGCCATGTAGAGGTGGTCGGGATGAGGGCTTCGATGTCGAGCTCGTTCGAGTAGATGAGCAGGCGAACGAGGGACATCTGATCGTCCGGCTCGTTGCCTATGTCGCTGATGATAATGACACGGGGTTTGCCGATGGAGTCATCGATGTGGGTTGGTGGGATGGGTTGCGCGACGGATAAGTCAGTGACTGTTACAAATAGTGAGAACAGAACGAGCGAGCATCGCGCCAGTAGTTTCATCGAGGGAGAATGATAACCGATTCTGTGGTGTGTCTGGGCGACCCGACAGCGAGTAGACTTTCTTGGAAACACATTCGGAGTGTCCGTGCTGAACCGACGCAATTTCTTGAAGACCGGCCTTGCCGCTGGAGCGGGAGTCGTTCCGTTGACCTCTGCGCTGAATCGTCTTGAGGCCATGCCAGCTTCGCCGGACGAGCATGCAGCCACTGTAGAGACAGATCAGTCAACGGTCGAACTCGTCTCGTTTCCCATGCGCCTGCCTCCACTGGACGAATCGACAGTTCCTTGGCAAGGGAAGATTCGGCGCGTTGGGCAAACCAACATGACCGAGTACGATGTGGCCGTCATGAATGTGGATCAATGGGCTGATTACTGGCATTCCGCTAAAGCGGACATTGTTTTCGTGAGCGTGACTGGGATTCTCGCCTTCTATCCCTCGAAAATAAAGTTCCACCGCCACGGCAAATTCCTGAATAATCGCGATCTCTTTGGCGAATGCGCTGTCGCGGCCAAGAAGCGCGGCATGCGCGTGGTCGCGCGCATGAGTCCCGACCTTAACTGGGGCGACGCGCTCGAGGCGCATCCTGAGTGGGCCATGCGCCACCAGGACGGGTCGGTGCAGTACAGCGGTGAAGAGCCTCGCCTGTTTAAGACGTGCATGTTTACCAGCTACATGGACGATTACGTCCCTGCCATCATGGGCGAGGTGAACTCGCTCTACGATGTGGACTGCTTCTACACCAATGGTTGGCCTCCGCTCGGCACTTTGCCCGATTGCCATTGCTCCATCTGCAGCAAACTTCCGCCAACCGGGACCCCGGCCTACTGGCGCGTCTTCACCGACCGGGTTCTGGAGTTATGGCAGAAATACGACGCGATTGCCAAGGAGAAGAAGCCTGACAGCTTCTTCTTCGCCAATTCCGGCGGCAACGTGCGCGGCGGACCCAACCTCGACCGCCTCGGCAAAGTCGCGGCGTGGTTCCAGGCCGACAATCAGGGCCGCACCTATGACGATGCGGCTGTTTGGGGATGCAGCTTGCAGGGCCGCGTCTGCAACGCCGTTCTTGATGGCAAGGTCGCCGCCAACGTCACCGCCGCATATTCAACAGGTACTCCGGGATGGCGCAATGTCTCGAAGAATCCCGATGAGTCGAAGATGTGGCTGAACGAAACTCTGGCCAGCGGCATGGTGCCTTACTTCCACTTCGTCGGCGCGGAGAACGGATTTGTCGAAGATCGCCGCTGGCAGGAAGTCGGCACCGAGTATTTCCGTTGGACTGCGGGGCATGATGCTCACCTCGCTACGCGACGCTCCATCGCTAATATCGGAGTCGTCTTCGGACAGAGCACGCAGCTGCTCTATCCCGGCCCCGCAACGGCTCGTTCCCGCGCCTACATGCACGAGACGACGCAGGGATTCTATGACGCGCTGCTGCAGGGCCGCTTCGCCTTCGACTTCGTCCACGAAGACCGCTTCGAGCCGGAACGCCTTGCAAAGTATCGTGCCCTGCTACTGCCCAACGTCGCCATGTTGAGCGATCGCCAATGCCAGCAGCTTCGCGACTACGTCCACTCCGGCGGCTCGCTGATGGCCAGCTTTGAAACCAGTCTTTACGACGAAGACCTCAAACCGCGCGCCGATTTCGGGATCGCCGATCTCATGGGCGTGAGCAAGAGCGGCGATGTTGTCGGAACCAATGGGAATCCTTATTCAGCGCGTATTGAAAATCCGAACGTCGCCGCGCCGCACCCCATCCTGCAAGGCTTCCAGGACACTACCTGGCTCGCCGGAGCGCAGAATCGCGTCCCCCTCAAGCCTGTAGACGCACCGCTGCTGACCGTCGTTCCTGGCTTCGTGCGCTATCCTCCGGAGTTGGCCTACCCGCCGCATCCACATACAACCGAGCCGGCCGTCGTTCTGCGGGAGTCTGGAGCTAGCCGCACGGCCTGGTTTCCGGGAGACCTTGAACGCACTTACTGGCTCACCGGCCAGGGCGATATTCTCCGCCTGTTGCTGAATGCAATTCAATGGGTCAGCCATGATGAACGGGTTGTCCACGTTGACGGCCCAGGCTTCGTCGAGATTTTTTGTTGGGAGACCTCTCCTGGCTATACCCTTCACCTACTCAATTACACCAATGCCAACGCGCAACATGGATGGTTGCGCTCAGTTAATCCAGTCGGCCCGCAGAAGGTGACGATGAAGCTGCCATCTGGAGTCGGCGTGAAGTCCGTCGAACTTCTCAAGGCAGGGCAAACCCCCTCCTTCGCCTTCCACAACCAGATGTTGCAGTTCACCGTCGCTTCTCTGGAAGACTATGAAGTTGCAGCTGTCACGGTCGGATAACCGAGAAGATCGGTGAGTAGGAAGCGTCAGTAGGCCGGCAATCCCGTCACACTCTGCCCAATGATCAGCGTATGGATGTCGTGGGTTCCTTCATAGGTCTTCACCGATTCGAGGTTCATCATGTGGCGCATGATGGGGTAGTCGTCGGTGATGCCGTTGCCGCCGAGGATGTCGCGGGAGAGGCGGGCGCATTCGAGGGCCATCCAGACGTTGTTGCGCTTGGCCATGGAGATGTGTTCGTGGCCGACCTTGCCCTGGTCTTTGAGGCGGCCGACGTGGAGCGAGAGCAGCTGCGCCTTGCTGATTTCGGAGATCATCCAGGTGAGTTTTTCCTGCACTAGCTGATGGCTGGCGATGGGTTCGTCGCGGAACTGCTTGCGCAGGAGCGAGTATTGCAGCGCCGTGTCGTAGCAGGACATTGCGGCGCCGATGGCTCCCCAGGAGATGCCGTAACGGGCTTGGTTGAGGCACATCAGCGGTGACTTGAGGCCTCCGGTGAAGGGGAGCAGGTTGCAGGCTGGGATGTGGACATCTTGCAGCGAGAGCCCTGACGTAACGGAAGCGCGGAGCGACCATTTGCCATGGACATCGTAGGCGGAGAAGCCGGGACGGTCGGTTTCGACGAGGAAGCCGCGGACGGATGCGTTTCCGGGATCGCCTTCGCTTGACTTTTCTTCTTCGACTTTGGCCCAGATGACGGCGACGTTGGCGATGGAGCCGGAGGTGATCCACATCTTCTCGCCGTTGAGCACGTATTCATCGCCGACTTTGCGGGCGCGGGTGCGCATGCCTCCGGGGTTGGAGCCGAAGTCGGGTTCGGTGAGACCGAAGCAGCCCAGCTTTTCTCCGGTGGCGAGCTGCGGCAGCCAGTAATTCTTCTGATCGTCGGAGCCGAAGGCGTGGATCGGATACATGACCAGCGCCGACTGCACGCTGACAAAGCTGCGAATGCCGGAGTCTCCGCGTTCGAGCTCCTGGGTCACGAGACCGTATTCAACGTTGGAGAGGCCGGCGCAGCCGTAGCCTTCGATGGTCGCGCCAAAGAAGCCGAGCTCGCCCATGGGCTTGACGAGTTCGCGAGGGAAGCGGCCGTCGCGGTTGCACTGCTCGATGATGGGGATGAGGTTGTCTTCAATAAAATCGCGGGCGGTGTCGCGGGTGAGGCGCTCTTCTTCCGAGAGCAGGTTGTCGAATCCAAGAAAATCTACGCCTTTGAACTTAAATGCCATTGCCAGGTGACTCCGTTCAGAATTATCAGCCTAGCAGGGTAGAGCAAGGGTGGTCTAACCGGGCGGGGGTTCTCGGTAGTGGGTCAGTTTCAAAGCCGAACCTACTATGCGATAGATTAACTTTCAAGAGGACGGTTGGTAGGGCAGGGCCATTCGCCTTCCAGCCGCGATTATGAATTTTTCATTACTATTGGTGGCGTGAGTGACACGTTTTGCGCTGAATGCACGCCTTATGCGTCAGAGGGAAAAAGGTATTTGCGGGCAAGGCCCCGGAGCCGATGAAACGATTGCAGACTCCGAGTCACTACGTAGGGGGTTTTGCTTGGATGGATTTGACCAGATTTTTGGAGTGAGGGGCTGAGTTGGAAAAGGTCGCGGCACTTCGCCTAGAACAGAGCTGTTTCAGAACGAGGATAGACCAATGAGTGCTCTGCCGACCGTTTCTCCGGCAATCATGGAAACTTGTGAAACGAACGCGTTTCGCCACGCGGCCAGGATCACGACGTTCTCCCGATTGATCAAGTACAAGGATGTTTTGCCGACCCAAACGCGTACCTATAAGGTCGCCAAGCGGTGCTTCGACCTCGTGCTTGCTTTGTTTCTGCTGCCGCTGGCGGTGGTGCTGATCGCATTGATCGGCGTGGCCATCGCGTTGAGTTCCGACGGTCCGGTGATCTTTCGCCAGCAGCGCATTGGCCGCTATGGGCGTCCGTTCAATATCTGGAAATTCAGGACGATGTATGCCGATGCCGACCGCATTCTCCGCGAGCACCTCAAGCACAGCGCCGAGGCGCGGGAGGAGTGGCGCCAGAGCCACAAGCTGCGCCGCGACCCCCGCATTACCCCACTGGGCAAGCTGCTGCGCGAGACCAGCCTCGACGAGGTTCCGCAGATCCTGAATATCTTCGCCGGCGAGATGAGCTTTGTCGGGCCGCGGCCCATCGTCGCGAAAGAGACAATCAAGTACGCCGAGAGGCTGCGGTATTACCTCGCAGCCCGGCCTGGTGTGACCGGTCTGTGGCAAATTTCCGGACGGTGCAATGTCTCTTATGAGAGCCGCGTGATTCTTGATGAGACCTACGTGCGGCACTGGACGATCGGGGGCGACATCTGGATATTGCTGCACACACCGCGAGTGGTGTTTTGCAGGGATGGGGCTTGCTGACGGGGTGAGTTGGTAGGGTGGTCTCCAAAGTCGGCATCCCGGGGTCGGAGTCTGCCGCAACCAGCTTGTTTCGGTCAAGCGATCTCAGGCCAGGTTATCTATTAATCTATCTATCCAGGGGGAGCAACGTCGCTCCCCCCTTGGATAGGGTTAGAGTTCATGCCAGTGCATTAGAGATGGCCAATTGTGGGGCCGCTCGTCTTGGCCTTGGGTGCATCGGACGTCGCCGAGCACTCCAATGCTGCCGGGATGCACACCCCTGCGCCGCAGCAGGTGTCAACCAGGCAAATCGAGCCGGCTGCGCAATCTGCGCTGGTTGTGCAGACCGGCAGGCCGGCACACGGTGTGCTGCCCGGTACGCAGAATCCGCCACCCTCGGCGATTGATCCGCATACGCAGTCTGAATCACTACTGCTGCAGGGAATAAAGGTTGAGCAGGTAGCAGCCGTGCATCCTGGGAAAGGATTGACGCAGTGGCCCTCTGAATTGCACGTCGTCCCAAGAGGGCAGCACTTGTTGTTAGGGCCGCATACCTCAGTATGGCAGCACTTGCCGTCCCCAGCGCATTGCCCGCTGTTACAGCAAGCGCCGCCAGGGCAAACCTCCTTGCCCGGAGCGTCGCAACAGAACCCGTGCGTATCGCATGACCCTGCGGTACAACAGGTTCCATCAGAACATCGGACATTTGGCGGCGCGCAAGGCCACGCCCAGGCTTTCTCGACCGAAAAGCGTCCTAGAGCGGCTGCTGCCAACGAACTCATGGTTAGTCGAAGCATGCGCCGCCGCGGGATACCGCTGCCCACGAGACGGGCAATGTCATCGAATAGATTCTTGCTCATGCCGTCCTCCTTGTTCCAGGTTCTGCAACTGAGTCAGCGGTGGAGTTCTTCAATTTCCTGTCACTTCGCCGCGCCTTCACGATCGCCCGCTTGACGAGAAACCGCGCACCGGATTGGATAAAGATCGTTCCGCGCCTCGCCGACTCTTCCCGCATCCAGCCAACGATCGTCTCGAGGTTCTGTTCGCACCACGCCCAGCCATTGCTGTCCATCACGGCGGCGCGCTCGTTGCACGGGCAATCGGCCGTCACCGCAATTCCAACCTTCGCGAGCATTTTTTTTAGCTCTGTTCCAGGTCCCGTTCCCTGGATCTCACGCGCATTAGGGGCGCTCCCGGGAGCTTGCCCGCAAATTCTCTGCTTGCCGGACTTTGCGGCAAGCTCCGCCTCAGTCGCCTCGGCCACAGCGTAGCGCGCCAGTACCGGCACACGGTCCGCTCCGACCATCAGGGGTTTGGCGACCTGGCCTTCTTCGTCAAGGAGGTAAGCGACCGGCGTTCCGAGGTTCTCAAACGCATCGATGGGCGGCGCATCCTGGCGCAACAGGACGGAACTCTCCAGCCCATGCTCCCGGGCCAGCTTTCGATTGGCCTCGGCATCGCCAAAGCTGGCGAGCGCGAGTTCGACGTTGTGCGCCGGAAAAACCTGTTTCAGTCTTCCCAGCTCCTCGGCGATGCGAACGCAGAACCCACAATTTGGGCTCCAGTTCACCAGCAAGACCCGCTTCCCGCGGAAATCTTCGAGGGCCACCTTGTTGCCGTCCAGATCGGCCAGCCGGAAGGGCTGGAATTTCTGTCCCACCGGCAATCCGGCGGGAACCTCGGGTTTGGCAGGCGCGAGAGATATTAACTGTTCCTCGACCCCATCCAGCCGAAGCAACAACCGCCCTTGCTGCTTGACAATCTGATAGAGGAGAAAAAGGACGACCCAGACGCTGACCAGGATGAGGCCTAGTAGCAAACCCGCTGACAACGGCAGAAAATGGTCTATTCGTAGCACTCAATCGCCCTAGTCTTCGTTGGGGAAAAAACGACCGCAATAAAGCCGACGTGAACTTTATCAAGGGTGAATAAAATGTGCAAGGAAATAATTAGGAAACTCACATGTAGCGCACTCGTGCTCCTAAGTAATGGTCTGACTTCTCGGCAGAAGAGACTGTCCCCGCGTCTGCCGCCGACGAAGGCGGGTCGGAACGCAGTTGTTCCAGAGGTTGAACGCGGTCGCGAGTGCCGATTGCGGCTGAGCCGCAAAAGACTATGGGCTTCACGCCGCCTAACCGAGAAGAGTACGAAGCGCATCTCCCGGTTAAGCTACGTGAAGCCCAATGAGGCTAGAGTTTGTTGGAGTGCCGATGGACACAGTGGCGGCCACTCCAGTAGTGCAGGCTAGAACATGTACTTCAACCCAAACTGAAGGTTACGTTCTCCCTGAGCGTTGTTGACCAGGCCGAAGGTGTTCCCGATAGAGGAGTTCGGAGCCACCAGGATGGGGTGGTTCAGGACATTGATTGCCTCGGCCCGGAATTGAAGGCTCTGACCCTCAAAGGTCGCGAAGCTCTTGGAGACGCTGAAGTCCACCGCCTGCAGCCCCGGACCGGTGAAGCTTCCAACCTGGCAGTTACCAAACGTTCCGGTGCCGGGTTGCGAGACCGTGTTGCCGCTGAACCATTGATAGCCTGGGCTGCCGGGGATAGTTGAACGCTTGCCCGGGGTTTCGTCCGGCGATCCATCGCAATCGGCCCGGGGAAATCCCGAGGTGGTTCCCGAGTTATCAGAGGCCTGCGCGGTGATTGGGAAGCCGCTGTGGAACTGGAGGATGGAGTTGACTTGCCAACCACCCAAGGCCAGGTCGGCGACGCGACCGATGTCGTTGCCAAACTGACGGCCGCGACCGAAGGGCAGGTCGTAGGTCACGTAGCCGTTAAAGGCATTGGCGATATTTTGATCGCAGCGCCCGTAGTCGGCTCCCGGGTTGTAGGTGTTCTGGAAGAAGAAGTGGTTGTTGCCGGCTTGGGTCAGATCGGCATTGGTGTCACCGTATTCGGCAAAGAAGCCCGACGAGTTGCCCATGCACTTCGACAAGGTGTAGTTGCCCTGGAATTCGAGTCCCTGGCTGAAACGGTGCTGGAAGCTCGCCTGCAGCGCGTTGTAGTTGGAATAGCCGACTGAAGTGGTGAGACGGGCCTGGCCGAGCAGGGCCAGAAGCGCCGGATTCAGGTAGGGGCTCGGAGCGATGACCCCGCCCGGCTCCAGCACTTTTTGATTGATCAGCTCGATCGCCATCAGATGGTCGGTTTTCTGACCGACGTAGCTAATCTGGAAGGTCGAGGAATTTCCCAGCTGATGCTGAACAGTGAGGTTGTATTGCTGCGAGACCGCCGGACGAACGTTGTTCGGGTCGAAGGCGTGAATACCAGTTCCATCGAAGCAGACAGGCGCCTGCGCGAGTGCGGCCTCGACGGTGCAACCCGAAGCCGGGAAGCCGGAAAAGCCCGAATCGAGAGTGCTGCCGGGCAGCGCCACCGAACCACCGTTGTAGGTCACGTTCAGCGGAACAGCGAAGGGCGGGTTTTGGAAGAGCAGGTTGCCGGTGCCGGTGCTTTCGGTGAAGTTCGAGATACCATAGGCGCCGCGGATGACCATGGCCTTATCTGCTTCCGGCTGATAGGAGAAGCCGAAGCGGGGCTGGAAGTTGGTCGGCCCGTTGTATTGGTTGTAAAGCGCGCTGGAATTGCCGTCCATGCCGGCAATCTCGACCGCTCCGGTCTCGAGGTTGTAGTTGGTGGCTTCATTATTCTTGACGCCGCGCGGGGTTACGACTTCGTAGCGCAGCCCCAGGTTGAGGGTAAGGTTGGGCAGGATATGCCAATCGTCCTGCGCGAACGCGGAATACAAGCTGTTGTGCAGACCGCGGCCGCCGCCCGAGCCCAGGCCGACGTTCTGGGGAAGACCGAGCAGGAAGTCGGCTTCCGACCAGCCCGGCGCCGATGTCCCGGCGGCCGAGGGATTTCCTGTAAAGGAGCCGTTGTACTGAAACTCGCCAGCGAGTCCGGAGTTGCCAACGTAAAGAATGTTGGTGCGGTAGTTGTAGAACTCGAAGCCGAAGTTGATGGTGTGCTTTCCATGAATCACGGTCAGCAGGTCTTCGGCCTGGATCACGGTGTCATGGAACTGCGAGATGAGATTATTGTTGCCGAACATCGGGCCATAGCTGGGGCCGCTGAAGACCTGCAGAGGCAGGAAGGTCTGATCTGCCGCTGCGCCGGCGATGCCGAAGGTTGTAGGTAGATTTTCTCCCGTGGGGTTGGTGTAGCCCTCGGTGACTGGGAAATAACTGGCCCCGAGGCGTGCCGTATTCAGCAGAAATGGACTGAAGGCGTGGGTGTAGTTGATGACTCCGTTGTAGAGCGGAAATTCATTGTCGGAATCGCCGATGAGCAGCTGGCTGTTGGTAGTGGGGTTGCTGATGTGCTGCTGCGAGTAGCGGCCGTATATGTGGTCCTTCTCACTCGCGATCCAATCGATCTTGAGATCGCCCTGGTCGCTGTTGGTGTAGGAGTGGGTCACGTTGACCTGATTGTTCGTGTTCAGGCCATTGATCGGCACCGGATAGAGGGAGGAACTCAGGATCTTCGAAGCGGCCGGGCTAAACGGTACCGTGATGATGTTGTTCAGGAAGGGCTGGCGGCCGGCCGGAGTGGCTGCCGAATATGGATTGTAGAGCTGCTGGGCGATGTTGAGGCAGAGTCCCGAGGCGTCAAAGCCGGCGGTACAGACGCTGGAGAAGTTGCCCGCGCGCTCCGCGTTGGTGAATACCGTGTAGGGTACTGAGGTCGCGGGCTGATCGTAGCGCGATCCCTGGTAGTTGACAAAGAAGAAAAGCTTGTCCTTAATAATAGGACCGCCCACTGAGCCGCCGAATTCGTTCCAGCGGAGGATTGGCTTGAGGCCGGTGCCGTCGGGATTGTTGACGCCCGGAATGTAGGGCTCTCCCTTGGTGAGGCCGTTGGCCCAGGTGTTGGCATTGAGAGCGTCGTTGCGAATGAACTCAAAAACATCGCCATGAAAGTTGTTGGTGCCTGACTTGATGGTGACGCTGATAATGCCGCCGAGATAGTTGCCATAGGAGGCCGGAGCGTTTTGCGAGATGAGGTTGAATTCCTGGATCGCGTTGACGCTGGGAGCAAAGGCCACATCGTTGTTGTCGATCTGGTTGTTGTCCATGCCGTCGAGAATGTAGTTGTTGGTCTGCTCGCGGTTGCCGTTAATGTAGGGGCGGCCGACCTGGAAGCTGGCCTGCGATCCGGTAAAGGCGCCGGGGTTGAGGCTGACCGCGCCCGGAGAAAGCAGGGTGAGCTGGTTATAGTTCCTGGTGGCCAGCGGCAGGGTCACGTTCGCTCGCGCATCGAGAACTGTGCCAAGAAACGTCTGGTCGGTCTGTAGCAATGGCGGCGCTCCGCTGACTTCGACGGTCTGCGAGGTCTGGCCGACGGCCATGGTGATGTCGATACGCGCGGTCTGGTCCATCGCCAGCGCGAAGGAGGGGCGTTCGACCGAAGAAAAACCGGGGGCTGAGACCTTTAGCACATAGTCTCCGATGGGCAGCGGCGACAGATAATAGACTCCGGCTGAGTTGGTCTGAGCGGGATAAACGGTACCCCGGGATTTTTCGGTTGCGGTGACGGTTGCGCCGGAGATGACCGCGCCCGAAGCGTCGGTCACGGTGCCGGTGATCTTAGAGCTGACGTCCTGCCCAAAGACGGCCGGCGCGAGCGAGGCAAGCGTACAGGCAAGAATGGTCAGTGTGAATTGCCGAATGCGTCGGATATTCATGTTGCCTCCTAAAGGGATCCGCTCCTTAGGAAAGGAGCCCAGGGGTGGTGGAGCTGAAGATTTTTTCAGTAGCCAATCCTGTATGATCTGCTATATGTATAGACATCTAGTCGTATATCTTTCAAGAAGAAAATGCTGTGAATTTGAGAGAACTTCCAAAAACCCACAGGAAATGTGGCGCTCCGGCGTCAGACAGCGTTAACTCTCTGGCGCGTCCAAATCTCCACAGAAGACCCGCACCGGGTTCAGTGGGGAGGCCAACCGCGATGTTGGAGACGCAGAGAAGGACATCAGAGGCGCGGAGAGACTGCCGCAAACCTGGCGGTAATGTTCTCCGGACGGGTAATCGCCGTACCGACGACGACGGCATAGGCGCCCAGCTCGAGACCCCGGCGGAAATCCGCCGGGGTCTCGACTCTTCCCTCGAGGATCACAGGAACGGGACTCTCGCGCACCAGGTTCGTCAGCAAATCCCATGCGGCGCCCACCAGCCCGGCGCTGGCTGGTGTGTAGCCAGCCAGAGTCGTCGCGACCGCATCGACGCCGGCGGCGATGGCCTGCCTTGCTTCCGCGACGGTGGCGATGTCGGCGAGCACCGGCAAAGCAAGCTGGCCGCGGATGCGCCGCACCAGCACCGGCCAGGGTTCGCGGAACGGCGCGTCTCTGTCTGTGCAGTCGACCGCAATAATCGAGGCTCCCGCCTCTGCCAAAGAGCGCGCCGCCGCGAAGTCCGAGGTGATAAAAACCTGGTTCTTGTGATAGCGCTTGCTCAGACCGATGATCGGATTCTCCGTCAGGCTGCGAAAAGCACGAATATTATCGACGCCTTCGCCGCGAAGGCCACGCGCCCCGCCACGCAGCACCGAGGCAGCGATCCGGCTGAGCGTGGCCGTGTCATCCAGCGGATCGCCTTTCGCCGCCTGGCAGGAGACGATCAGACCGTTGCGCAGTTGTTCCGGAAAGGACAGTTTGAAACGTTCCCCGATGCAGAATCTTCGCTGAAGGCTGCACCGCTTCGACTATAACTTAAGGCGTAGCCGCGCCAAACCATGCGGCGACACCAATCGTGAAGGCCAGCCGACAGCTCCGCGATGGCCGATCCCCGACTCACATTGCAACTCTAATTTTATTTCGGGAAGTGTACGCGATGTCCACGATCAAGCCTGAACTACCCCAGGACCGGCCGCTTATCTCGCTCGACAAGCAGGGGTTCATCCCGTTGTATTACCAGATCCAGCAGGCTTTGCTCGAAAAGATCGAGCGGGGCGAGCTCGCGGCGGGCGACCTGCTCGATTCCGAAGAAGAGTTGGCCCGCCGCTATCAGGTCAGCCGAATGACGGCGCGGCAGGCCCTGCACGGCCTGAAATCGCGCGGCGTCGCGGTCAGCCAGAAGGGCAGGGGAACGTTCGTGACCCGGCCCAAGCTCGAAAAGAACATCATGCACCTGCAGGGTTTTACCGTTGACATGCGTCAGCGCGGCATGAATCCGGCTTCGCGCCTGCTGGAGCAGGCCGTCGCCTCGCCAACGGCGGAGCACTGCGAGAAGCTGCGCTTGTCTGCCTCGGACAAGGTCCTTCGCCTGCGCCGTCTGCGGCTCGCGGACGGCATCCCCATGGCAGTGGAGCTCTCTCACATTCCGTTGAACGCCTATCCTGGGCTGGAGGAGTACGACTTTGCGAGCCATTCGCTCTACGAGGTGTTGCGCGACCGCTATGGGGTCCGCGTAGGCTGGGCGGACGAGGTCATCGAGGCGCTGCCGGCGACCAACGAGGAGGCCGAATTGCTGACCATCCCTCGCCGCTCCAGCATTCTATCGATCACGCGGGTGATCATTACGACCAAGGAAGTCCCGTTGGAGATGGCGTGTTCGCGCTATCGCGGCGACCGATACCGGGCCTCGATCCGGATTCCAGCTACGACGATCGAGTGAGTGATCGCAAAAGCCTGACGTCCAGGTAGAGTACCTTGGTCGATCTGGGTAGCATCGTGATCCTAGCGCCTCGGCAATCTCCCTCGGGAGGGCACTCCCCTCCCCCCATCTGTAGGGAAGTCGTTTGTTTGCCTTGCTTAGCTGGGTGTTAACATCGCTGTTTAACCAAACATCCATGACTATATTTGATGGGTGTCCGTTTGTGTCCAATCCCTTCAGTCTTTGAGCCAACCAATGCCCGGAGCGGTCGCGCCCCCGATCTAGTTGGAGTATGTACCCTATATGACATGCTCAGATTCTTGGCAGAAAACTTCTGGAATGCGTCCCAGGTACTCGCCGAGTGGGGAGAGTTCGGAACGGTTACAAACAACCTTCCACCCAGCAAAAGGCTAGAGACAGTTGCAGTCCTAAGGAAGCTCCAGCAAATGTTCTCGATCGGTGTCTGCCCGTCGCCGCACAGAAAATAGAAAAGCTCAATCTTTCGATGGGAGACGCCGTCACCGACGTTCAGCGTTTGCCCCCAGAACGCCAAAAAGAGAGTTTGAACGAGTCTCAGAAAAAATTCCGGCCTAAAGTTATTACCCTTGTTTGGAATGTGTCCAGGGCGAGACCGTGAACAGGAAAGCCCCTTCGCGACACGTGCATCCGTGTCGCAACATTTCACGAGACGCAGCGGCCGATGCTCGCTAGGATCGGCCCATGCAAAACCTCACGGTCGATTTCCCTGGACGCCTTGTTCCCCTCCGCCACAGAAACTCTGCGCGAAAGCTCGATGCTCTCTTCGCCATTAGTCTCTTCCTGCTATGTGCAGCGCACCGGGCCCAGGCAGCCGAGCCGGTGAAAATTCCCATGACCCCCGACCGGTGGAACACTACTGCCGGCACGGTCAACTTCGTGGAGTATATGGGAAAGCCTTCCATCGAATTGAAGGCCGGCAACTACGCGCAACATATCAAGTCTGGCGCAGCGGTGTTGAATGGTATGGATTTTCGCAACGGGACCATTGAATATGATGTGGCCTCGACCACCGATATGGGGGCAGGCTTTGTATTTCGCCGTGCCGATCAAGACAACTACGAGATGTTCTATCTGCGACCGCGGCCGAAATGCGAGGAAGCTCCAGACTGCGTGCAGTATGCGCCGCAAACGCACGGCGTTCTGCTCTGGGACGTCTTCCCTCAGTACCAGGGACCGGCGCCTCTGCATCCGGGATGGAACCATGTGAAGCTCGTCGTTTCTGGCAGGCGCATGAATATCTTCATCAACGGAGCAACTGAACCCACGCTGGCGATTGGCCGTCTCGAGGGCGACACCGAAGAAGGGGCACTTATGTTGCAGGGTCCTGGTATATTCGCCAATCTCACCGTCACTCCGGACGCTGTAGAAGGCCTGTCCGCCGATCCGGAAACAGACACTACCGCATCCGACATACGCTATGTGCGACATTGGAAGCTTTCGCCTTACGCCAAACTGGCGCCGGATCAGGCGCCGACGCTTGCGGATCTTCCCCCTCCCTCGGCCGCATGGACCACTCTCAGCGCCGAGCGAGCCGGTCTCGTGAACGTAAGCCGTGTCTATGGGTTGCCGGTCGGTCGGACGGATCGCGCTGTGGCGTGGCTCAAAACCACCATTCACTCCGACACCGCGCAGCAAAAGCACGTTACTCTCGGGTGGTCTCGGGAGATATTTGTCTTCGTGAACGGGCAGTTGATCTTCGCCGACAAGAATCTCTATCAGCCGCCAGAGGCCCGCAAGGCTCCCGATGGCCGCCTCTCGCTCGACAATGGATCGTTGATGCTCCCTCTCAAGGCCGGTGATAATGAACTGGCAGTAGCAGTTGTAGATAACTTTTACGGCTGGGGACTGAAGATGCACCTCGACGATGTGAAAGATCTGACTCTGGCCGCACAATAGTGGAGCTACTGCGCGCTCATCGTGGAAGCAAATGCGGGAGGCCTTTGGCCAACGATATACGGGACGCAAGAGATCGATCCACGCCCGGCGGCTGGATGATGAACGACCGCCGGGGCCGTTTCCTACTCGCGGCCCTGCTGTGGAGCGTCCTCGGCCTTCTCTTTGCGCTTCCCACTCTCTCAGAGTCGAACTGGAAACCCACGCTGCTCGGCGCACTTGCGCTGTGGTGGACATGGGGGATTATCACTCCGCTCATCTTTTGGGTAGATGCCCACCTTCCGCTCAAAGAAAAACAGCTCGGCCCACGGATTCTCGCACAGCTCGTGATCAGCGTGGTCTTCACTTTTTTCTACGTCTATGTCCTCGCAGCTGTGCGCGCTCTTCTCGGCCTTGGCCCGTGGAGCCCCGTCTTCGGCACACGACTGCTTAAGGGCGCCTTCCACAGCGGGTTTCTCTGGAGCTGGCTGATTTACTGGCTGATCTTCGGCGCGCGTCAAACCTATCGCTACTACGAGCACTTTTTGGCGAGTGAGTTGCGGCTCGAACGCATGGAGAACAGTTTCTCGCAGGCGCGCCTTAATGCGCTACGGATGCAACTCGACCCGCACTTCCTTTTCAATGCCCTCAACACGGTTTCCGCGCAGGTCGAACGCGACCCCAGGCTGGCGCGCAATATGATCGAACATCTGGGCGACCTGCTCCGCCTCTCGCTCGAGGCCCGCGACCGGCAGGAGGTTCCGCTGGCAGAAGAGATGGCCTTTCTCGACCACTATATTGCAATTCAAAAGATTCGCTTTGGAGACAGCCTGCAGATCGAGACTCACATTGCGCCCGAAGTGAAGTACGCGCTGGTTCCGTGCCTCATCGTGCAGCCACTGGTCGAGAACGCGATTCGTCACGGCATTTCGCGTCGTGCCTCAGGCGGAGCGGTCACCGTGACCGCGCAGCGCAGCGAGCAGCGCGTCGAGATTCGCATCGTTGACGACGGCGTCGGATTGCCTCCGGGGTGGAAGCTCGAAAGTTCCCAAGGATTGGGATTGTCGGTCACGCGCGAACGCCTCGCCGGCCTTCATCCCAATGGGAGTCACCGGTTTGCTGTCATGCGGCGGATTGGCGGCGGAACGGAAGTAGAAATCTCATTGCCACTGCGAATGACGGGAGAGCCGACGAATGGCCACGTCGCGCGCTGACGGAATCCGAGTCCTGGTAGCCGACGATGAAGCTCCTGCGCGCCAGCGCCTTACGGATTTGCTCCAGAAGGACCCTCATGTTGCGACCGTGCTGGAAGCTAACAATGGGCAAATCGCCGTCGAGATCATCGAACGCGAGGCCCCCGATCTCGTCTTCCTCGATGTGCAAATGCCTGAGCTCGATGGTTTGGAGGTGATTGAAGCCGTTGGGGCAGACGCAATGCCACTCACCGTCTTCGTCACCGCGTATGATCAGCATGCCATTCGCGCCTTTGAGGCTAACGCGCTCGATTATCTGCTTAAGCCATACAGCGACGAGCGGCTCGAGGCTGCACTCTGCCGTGCCAAAGGGCGCCTCGACGAACTTAGCATCCGGGAATTCGGCCGCAGTGTGCTGCGCATGGTCTCTGCCAGACCGCTGGCTGGCCGGTGGCTTGACCGACTGGTCGTAAAGTCCGCCGGAACGACCCGCTTCGTGCGCGTGGTGGAGATTGACTGGATCGAAGGTGCAGGCGTCTATGCCAACCTGCACGTCGCAGGCAAGGAATTCCTCTATCGCGCCGCCCTCAATGAACTCGCAGATCGCCTTGATCCTATGCGTTTCGTCCGCGTGCATCGATCGGCGATCGTCAATATAGACAGCATACTTGAGCTCCAACCCGTCTCTCATGGCGAGTTCGAACTCGTCCTGAAGAATGGCTGTCGATCGCGCGTTAGCAGGACGTATCGCGCCCAACTAGAGATACGATTAGGCCAATCTTTGTGACTGCAGGCAACTACGCGAGGATTGCTATCAAGTGGCGCTGACAAGACTTAGCAGGTTTCCAGCACAGTAAGCCTCGCTGAGCGCATCGGTGATTTAGCTCAAGTTGAGCTCTCGTCTGCGCTCCTTGATCCAATCCTTTGTACCGAACCGAGAGTCAAGGCCCGAAACAGCGAGGGATCGAAGCACATTTTCCTGACAACAAACGTTCGTCGGCGACGCCCGATTTTTGACGACGAGAGATCCTCCCGCAGCGCCGTCGGCGTGGAACACGCAGACTTCTTTCGGCGTAGTTTGTCCGAAGGGATTAATAATTCTCCCGCTCGGACGTCATCACTATGAAGAGAGAAGAGTGTGAACCATTGACAGCCGCCAGCGCACTCATGCCGTCAACCGAGAGGCTATCCCATCTGTTTGGGGAGCATCACCGGCGTGTGCTCCGCGCGGCCTATCGGATTACCGGCAGTATGGCAGATGCCGAGGATGTAACGCAGACTGTGTTTCTGCGCATAGCAGATTTGGATCACCCTCTGGCGAATGCCGGCAGCTACCTTTACCGCGCCGCCATTAACGGAGCGCTCGACCTGCTGCGAAGGCGGAAAGCGGTCACGGTAGAGCCGCTAGATGAGGCCGACGATGTAGTCTCGTCCGGCCCGGGTAGTTCCCCAGAAGCTGAGGCGGCGAGCAAACAGCTGGGGGATGCTTTAAGGCTCGCGATCAGTGAGTTGTCTCCACGAGCCGCCGAGATGTTTACGCTGCGATATCTCGAAGATTTGGGGAATCGCGAGATCGCAGCTTTGATGGGAACATCGCAGGCAGTCGTTGCGGTGACGCTGCACAATGCGCGATCGAGATTGAAGAAGCGACTTAATGAGATGGGCGGACAAATCAATGCGAAACGATGAAGCACTGCTGCTAAGAACTGCGATCGAAAAGCTGCGCGAGACTGAGCCTGATGCGGCGCGGGTGAACGCTGCATCCAGGAGAGTGGCGAACCGTCTCGGCATCGAGGTTGCAGACTACGGGGACATCGAAGCCATCGAAGGCTGCGGCGACGTCCGGCAGTTGCTAACCGCCTATCGTGGGGGGAATCTCTCCGACGCCCGCAGGCTCGTTATCCAGGCTCACCTGCGCGATTGCGGTGCGTGTCAGCATTATTATCACGGCGGTTCGGAGAGCGCGGTACTGGATTGGTCGTCTCCCAAGGCAGCCCACGGATTTGCCTGGCGTCCTCGCGCCATAGGCTGGGCTCTGGCCCCGGCTTTCGCATTGTTGGTCATCGGGTTCTTTTTCTACAGAGCTTTCTGGCAAGTTCCGCCGGGAGTTCGAGCTGAGGTGCAATCGATCGATGGCGCTGCCTATCGCATCTCCGATGCGGGCGATCGTCAACTATCTGTTGGCGACAAACTACAGGAAGGCGAGCGTTTTCGGACAGGTGGGGGAGCGCACGCGGTTCTTCGCCTGGCGGATGGATCATCGGTTGAGGTCAATGAACGAAGCGTTCTCGGAGTTGGCGAGCGAGGACGCGATACCACTATCTCGCTCGATAACGGAGCCGTAATCGTGCAGGCGGTCAAGCGCACTTCCGGGCATTTGTATGTGAAGACTGCCGATTGCCGCGTAGCAGTTACGGGAACCGTCTTTTCGGTCAATTCCGGAATCAAGGGGTCGCGCGTGGCGGTGGTGCAAGGTGCGGTTCACGTGACGCATGCCGGTATCGACAAGCTGATACGCGCCGGCGATCAACTCTCAACCAATGAGAACCTCAGCCCCGAGCCGGTCGACGAGCAGATCGCCTGGAGCCAGAACCGAGAGCAGTACATGGTCTTGCTGGGGCAGTTTGACGTGCTTCAGCATCGTGTCGAACAAATTCCGATGCCCCAGTTGCGGTATACGAGCGATCTATTGCCAAGGGTCCCGGTTGATACGTTGCTGTACATCAGCATCCCGAATCTTGGCGACTTTCTGAGCCAGGCGGAAGGCATCTTCCACGATCAACTGAAGCACAGTGCCGTGCTGCAGCAGTGGTGGAGCGCCGGGCACCACGTCAACACCGCTGATCTGGACACACTGGTTGAAAAGGTCCACCAGATGAGTCAGTACCTCGGCGACGAGGTGGTCATCGTCGGGTTGAAACAGACCAACGATCCCGGTTTCGCAGTCATCGCCGATGTTCAAAAGAGCGGGCTCGCAGATTTTCTGAATGCACAGTTCGCCTCTTCCTCGTCGACGCCGGGTTTCGTCGTACTCGATGAAGCCTCGCTGGCCGCCGCGCCCATCTCCGCAAAACCGCAGTATGGAGAGTATGCGCTCGTCCGGCCGCATGAGGCGGTCTTCTCCAACAACGTCGCCACCTTGAAGCAGGTGGACGCGCAATTGAACGCGGGAGCGAGCGGATTTGCGAGCGGAGCGTTCGGAGAGCAAATCTCGTCCGCCTATGGACGCGGCGCCGGAGTCATCCTCGCCGCCGACCTTCATCAGATGCTGCTGAACAATCCCAATCCACGTCTTGCGGCTGGCAGCGGTAAGAGTGCATTTGAGAATAGCGGAGTGGATGGCGTCCGGTATTTGATTGCCGAACATCGCGAGACCAATGGCGTCCCGGAGAACCACTTGAACCTGCAGTTTGCGGGGACCAGGCAAGGGATCGCTTCATGGCTGGCCGCTCCGGCGCCTATCGGATCGCTGGATTTCGTCACACCAAATGCGGCAATGGCGGTCGCACTGCTCTCAAAAGACCCAACGGCAATTGCCGACGACCTGATGGCCATGGCCGCAGACAACGGGTCGCAGAATAACGACTGGGATGAAGTCCAGGCCAAGCTGCAGATCGATATCCGCAACGACCTGGCCGCAAACCTGGGCGGCGAATTCCTGATGTCGCTCGACGGTCCTGTGTTGCCAACCCCATCGTGGAAGGCCGTCATCGAAGTCCGCAACCCCGGCCAGTTGGAACAGACCCTGGAGCGAATGACTACCAGCCTTCGCAACCAGACACAAGAGAAGCAATCGCATGTCATGGCGATTACGTCGAGCGAGGTCAGCGGCCAGCTTGTTTATTCCGTCCGCGACACAACCGTCGGCACGACCGTTGCTCAATATACCTTCGCCGACGGCTACATGATTATGGCGCCCAACCAGGCCCTTCTTCTAGAGGCGATTCAGACCCACGACAGCGACAATTCCCTGGCCCGTTCGGCGGCTTTCAAAGCGCTCCTTCCGGCAGATGCAAATGCTAACTATTCCGCCATCGTGTATCAAAATGTAAGTCCGGTTCTGACTCCGCTTCTTTCGCAGTTCAATGGAGACGCAGCGCAAGCCATCCGCCAGATGGCAGCGGATGCACGGCCCACGGCGATTTGCGCATGGGGGAAGGACAATAACATTGAAGCAGCAAGCAACAGCCATCTTTTTGGATTTGATTTTCTGGCCCTTCCCGCGCTGCTCCATTCCGGGAACCAGACTGCCGGCGCCAGCGTAAAAGAATGACATGGGTATCATCGAGCTCAATGGATTAGAGGTTCGGCTCGGCAATCGCATCGTACTCGATGGGCTTACAGGAGAGTTGCGCGGACGTTCCATCGGGCTGCTAGGCCCGAATGGCGCCGGAAAGTCCACGCTCATCAACACGCTGCTGGGCTTTCACCAATCGTCGAAAGGGACGGCCAGCGTCTTCGGTCTCGATACCTACCGCGATCGAGCCAAGATTCGCGGACAGATCGGCTACATGCCGGAGAACGATTCCTTCATCGGCAACATGAGCGGCGTGCATTTCGTCCGCTACATGGCTGAGCTTGCCGGCCTGCCCTCACGGCAGGCCCTGGAGCGCGCTCACGAGGCGCTTTTCTGCGTCGGGCTCGGCGAAGTTCGGTATCGCAAGGTAAACAGCTATTCGCTGGGCATGAAACAGCTTGTGAAGCTGGCCCAGGCGCTCGCCCACGGCCCCAGGCTGCTCATTCTCGACGAGCCTACCAACGGCCTCGACCCAATGGCGCGCCAGCGCATGATTCAACTGATCAAAGACATCCGTAAGGAAGGAAGCGTCCATCTGCTGATCTCTTCTCATCTGCTGAGAGACATTGACGAGACCTGCGACGAAGTATTGATTCTCAAGCGTGGACGCATCGCCGAACTCTGCAATATTGAAGCGGAGCGTCGATCCAATCGCAGCTTTATGGAACTCGAGACGGTTGGCGCGACCGAAAAATTCTCTATAAGTGTCAGGGGACTTGGTTGCGAATGCGCGTCCTTTCCCGGTGGACGCATCAAGCTTGTAATTCCCGACCATATCGAGGCGCGAGATTTGTATGTCGTAGCCGCCGAACAGGGAGTCCAGATTCGCCGCATGAACCAGCGTCGTGATTCTCTTGAAGATATTTTCCTGAGAGCAATGGAGATGGAATCCGAGAGGCCGTCATATGTCGGTGTATAAACACGAATACCGCGCCTACAGCGGTACGGTTACACCCGCGTGGACGCGCATTCTTATCGTCGCCCGCTATGGTTTCGCGGAAGCCTGGTCATCGAAGATTACGGTTGGACTCTTCATCCTGTGCCTCATTCCACCGCTCATCGCTCTCTTCGGCATCTATCTCGCAAACAACCCGCTGGCGAGAGCGCTCATCGCCCACGCGGGTCCACGAACTGTGGGAATAGATGCAAACTTCTTTCTTGGCGTGCTCCAGGTGCAATCCTGGTTCGCCCTTGTCCTGGCATCATGGATCGCTCCTCGCCTGATCACGTTCGATCTCGCCGACAATGCGCTGCCAATTCTCCTCAGTCACCCCATTTCGCGTGTCGGTTACATCTTCGGCAAGTACATCGTGTTGTTCGGAATGCTCTCGGTCGTCACCTGGGCTCCCGGACTGCTACTCTTTGCCTATCAAAGCTATTCTTCTACGCAACCATGGGCGATCAGCCATCTCCAAATCGCCGCCGGCCTTTTCGCGGGAGCAGCAGTCTGGATCGCGTTGGTGTCAATTCTCGGTTTGGCTCTTTCCTCTTTGGTGAAGTGGAGAGGTGTTGCCACGGGCATCATCTTCGCCGCCGTCTTTGTCCCGGCGGGTATCGGAGCCATCGTAAGTGGAGTGCTTCGGACAAAATGGGGCTTCCTGCTCAACCTTCCCTTCATGATGTCGCTGCTCTGGCAACGCCTGCTGGGCGTCGGGGGCTCTCTCTTCTCGCAGGTATCGCTAGACAACGAAGCGATCGTGACCATGCTTGTGCTTGTTTGTCTGCTCTGCGCTGCAATTCTGAACGCGCGCATCCGCGCTCGCGAGGTGGTCCGCGGATGAACGATCTAATCGTCTTCGATAATGTGTCAAAGTTTTACGGCGAAGTGCTTGGAGTGAATCGCATCTCGCTCACGATCCCGCCCGGCATCACCACCCTGGTCGGTCCCAACGGATCAGGAAAGACAACGTTGATGAATTTGTTGACCGGACTGGTGCAGCCGTCGAGTGGAAGTATCTCGGTTATGGGACTTTCTCCTGGCGATGCGACGGAATTCTTTGCCAATGTCGGCTATTGCACCCAATTCGACTTCTTTCCTCGCGGCATCACCGGCTGGCAGTTTGTGCTCGACGGTCTGATGCTGCACGGGATGAGCCACACGGCGGCGATCAAACTGGCTAAGGAATCGATCGAACGGATGCACCTCGGCGATGCGGCGCACCGAAAGATCGAAGGCTACAGCAAGGGTATGCGCCAGAAGATTCGACTCGCGCAAGCGATTGCCCACCACCCCAAGGTGCTGGTCCTTGATGAGCCTTTGAATGGGCTGGATCCTATGGCGCGGGCCGAATCGATGACGCTCTTTCAAGAGCTCGGTCGGCAGGGAATGCATTTGTTGATCTCAAGCCACATCCTGGACGAAGTCGATCGCATCTCGGATCGCGTCGTTCTGATTACCGGCGGATATCTAATCGCAGAGGGAAATATTCACCAGGTCAGACGGGAAGTACGCGAGAAACCGATGCAGGTCCTCATTCGCTGCGATTGCCCCGAGGTGCTCGCCTCGAAGATGTTTGCCCTCAATCATTGCGTGGAAGCGAGACTTCACGCAGATGGAAAAGGCGTCTTCCTGCGCACCGGAGACATCGATCAGTTTTATTCGATTCTGAATGACATCGGCGCCGAAGGAGTGGTCAGGATCGATGCCGTCGCGCCGGCCGACGACGACGCCAATGCGATCTACCAATACCTGATCGGTCCCGATGGGGGTGCGTCGTGATGCAACAAACAACAGCCGGTCTTCGAGACACACTTGCGCAACAACCCTGGGCATTGTGGTGGATGCAGGCCTGCCGCCTCACTCGCATCGAAGTCAGAAGAAATCTCTTCTCCTGGAAAGCCCTGTGGATTTACGCCCTGGCTTTCATACCGACCGCCATTATTCTCGTTCACGCTTTACTGGACTCCCACCGTTTGTCCGCAATCGGTGAAGACACCGATGTGCTGGCGGGCATCATCCAGCTCTATTACATTCGCCTGGGGGTTTTCTTCGGCTGCCTCGGGATTTTTACGCGTCTGATTCGCGGAGAGATGATGGAGCGGAGCCTGCATTTTTACCTGCTGTCTCCGGTGAGGCGCGAAATACTCCTGTTGTCGAAGTTTGTGGCCGGATCGATTGCTGCGTTGCTCCTGTTTGTGAGCGCGATCGTCGCCGATTTTCTGTTGATTTATGCGCCATTCGGGGCTGCCGGACGCGACTACGTCTTTAATGGTCCTGGACTCGGCCAGCTGGAGGCGTACCTCGCGATCATCGTCTTGGCATGTCTCGGGTATGGCGCAGTCTTTCTCCTGCTGAGCATGATGTTCCGAAACCCGATTCCGGGCGCGATGATCGTGCTCGGCTGGGAGGCAATTAATCCCGTTCTGCCATCGTTGCTCCAGAGGCTCAGCGTGGCCTTCTATCTTCGTCACCTGATGCCGGTCGAGATCGGCGCTCAAGGCCTCTTTGCACTGCTTACAGTCAAGACTGAACGGGTATCCGCGGGGATGGCGACCCTGGGGTTGCTGGTCTTGATCGCAGCGGTTTTGCTCTTCTCGTGTATCCGGATGCGGACGCTCGAGATTCGATACACAACCGAATAGTGGCTGGGGTCTATTTCGTGTCTCGTTTCGACATGCTCGACAACGCAAGCATTCCCAGATTCCACCCGGCCGCAAATTGGCTTTACAGAAATTGTTCAAAAAATCGGTATCCACGGCTTGTTCTGTTCTAAGCCGAGGCTGAAGCTCAGGTGGCGATATCAGGGCCAATGCGCTCACCGAGCTAATTGCGTTTCTCGGTAAAATTGCCGAATTCTCTCGCCTCACCCTCGGTCAGGCGCCCGCTTTACTCCAGGTAGTTCTTGATAAACGGATCTGTGGAATGGACCAACTCTTGCGTTGTCCCATCGAAGGCAATTCTTCGGTCGTGGAGCAGGAGGAAGGTTGTCTGCGGATCGAGTTGGCCTTTGGGCAGCGGGAGCATCTTGTTTTGTTCCGGGTCGAAGCGGTGGGTGGCCATGGTGAAGGCGTCCTGCAGGCGGTGGGTGACGAGCAGCGAGCTGGTGTGGAAGACGTCTCGCTGTTTGACGACCAGTTCGATGATGGTGGTCGAGGTGATGGGGTCGAGGCCTCCGGTAGGGGAGTCGTAGAGCAGCAGGTCGGGCTTGCTGACGATGGCGCGGGCGATGGCGACGCGGCGGCGCATGCCTCCGGAGAGCTCGGAGGGGAATTTGTCGATGGTCTGTTCGAGCTCAACGAAGCGGAGAACCTCGCGAACGTGGCGGTCGATCTCTTCGACGGAAGCGTGTTCCTCGATGAGCCTGTAAGCGACATTGTCGCGGACGGTCATCGAGTCGAAGAGAGCGCCCTCCTGAAAGACCATGCCGATATGGTCCCGGAAGGCGAAGAGGTCTTCTTCGGGCATGGCGTTTACTTCCTGGCCGAAGACGAAGATTTTTCCCGAGTCGGGCAACAGGAGGCCGTTGGCGAGTTTGAGCAGGACGCTCTTGCCGACTCCGGCGGGGCCGAGGACGATGCGGGACTCTCCCGGCATTACTTTGAAGGAGATGTTCTTGAGGACTTCGTTCTGGTCGAAGGCGATGGAGACGTCTTCGAAGACGACAATGGGGGTATTCGGGTCCCGAGGAGTTGGTGCGGGGCGGGTTAGTTCGGCGGTAGCCATAGTTTAGGGCTGAGGGCGCAGGGTGCGTTCTATCTGCCGAAGAGACTGATCATGAATTGGCTAATGACGAAATCGGAGGCGATGATGAGCACCGAGGAGACGACCACGGCCTGAGTGGTGGAGCGACCGACGCCCTGAGTTCCTCCCTTGGTGTTCATGCCGTAGAAGCAGCCGATGGTGGCGATGATGAAGCCAAAGAAGATCGGCTTGACCAAGCCCTGCAGGATGTCGGGAAATCGCAGGGACTGATAGGCATTGTGGAAATACTGGGTGGCATCCTGGCCTAGCAGCCAGACGGCGACCCATGCTCCGCCGAGAATCCCGATCGCGTCGGAGATGATGGTCAGGAAAAACAGAACGAAGACGGTCGCGAGAATGCGGGGGCCGACGAGTTTGCGCACCGGGTCGGTGCCCAAGGCACGCATGGCGTCAAGTTGCTCGGTGACGCGCATGGAGCCGAGTTCAGAGGCCATGCCGGAGGCGTTGCGGCCGGAGACCATCAGACTGGTGAGCACCGGGCCTAATTCCTTGATCATGGAGAAGCTGACGAGCTGGCCAGTGATGTAAGCGGCGCCGAACTGGGCGAGAGTGGACGCCGATTGCAGAGCTAGGACCCCTCCGGTGAAAAAGCCAGTGAGTAAGACAATCGGGAGCGAGCCGACGCCGATACTGTCGGCCTGGGTGATGAAATCGGCCAGATAGCGAGGCCGGTTGAGGAAGGTTCCAACGGCGCGGCCCGACAGGAGGGCATAGTTCTGTACTGAGAGGACGGACTGCTTGGCGGCGTCTTCAACCTTATTCATTGGCATGGCGGCGGTAGGCGTCGATGCCGACGCTGCTCAAGATCATTTAAGCCGAGAGTACCACATGGAGCACCGCACTCCACGGCTAGACAGTGACGAACACCCGCGGTTCGTCACTGCCTAGATGCCATGGCATTTCAGTGTTTTGCGCGTTTCTCGATCTCAATATTCAGCCGCTTGATCGTCGATGTGCGGATACTGACACTCGAAGGGGTGCCATGGTTTCCGGCTCACTCAAAGGTCCAATTGAGAATTTGCTGGGTTGAGGACAGACCGCCGGTGCCGGCGGTGAATCCGACATAAGCGCTGTTGGCACCTATAGTTGACGGAATATTGATCACGAATGGGTGCGACCAGCTTGCAAAGGTCACCAGGTCGGTGATAGTGAGAGTGAGGGCATATCCATCATAGGTGATATTGGCGTCCATGGTGTCGCCGCTGTGCAGGTTGATGCCGCTGCCGGTCAGGTCGATCCCCCCAACCGGTAGGGCCCCATCTTCAAAAATACCGGTCGATTGGTTAGAGGGGTCCCCGGGGTTTTGGTAAAGGTCGAATTTGATCGCCACGCTCTGGCCGATGTCTCTGTAACCCAGGTAACTGCCGGCTCCGCCCAGTGCGGTTGGGCCTACATTCTGAATCGTAAACGTGAAGCCATCGGCGGCTGGGTTCGTTAAGAGGAACTTGAAATCGGTGTTGAAAGAGGTGATATCTACCGGAGAGGTGTAGAAGGCGCTGGCTGCCTCGTTCAATCCGCCGTTAGTCAATTGAAGCGTGCTCCCGGAAAGCGACGCGCTACCGTTCAATGACAGGCCGGTTACAGAAGGAATGCCCGTCGGGTCGTAAGGCGCTGGCCCGGGCTGATAGCTCCAATTGAGGATCTGTTGGATGGCGGTCTCGCCGCCGCTGCCGGCGGTGAAGCCGATGTAAGCGGTGTTGCCTCCTACAGCTGCCGGAATATTGACCACGAACGGGTGCGACCACGTCGCCAGGGTCACTAAGTCAGTGATGGTCAGGTTTAGCGTCGTCCCGTCATAGGTAATGTGGGCGTCCATGGCGTCGCCGCTGTGCAGATTGATGCCACTGCCGGTCAGGTCGATCCCCCCAACCGGCAGGGCCCCATCTTCAAAAATTCCGGTGCAATTGCCAGAGGGGTCCCCGGGATTTTGGAAGAGGTCGAATTTGATCGCCACGCTCTGGCCTATGTCCCGGTAACCCAGGTAACTGCCGGCTGCACCGATTGCGGTTGGACCGGCATTCTGAATCGTAAGCGTGAAGCCGTCAGCGGCTGCATTCGTCAGTTGGAAACCGAAATCGGCGGTGAAAGACGTGATATCTACCGGGGAGGTGTAGAAGACGCTTCCGGCCTGGTTGGTTCCGCCGCTGGTCAATTCAAGGGAATTCCCTGAAAGCGAGGCGCTGCCATTGAACTGCAGTGTTTGCTGGACCTGAGCAAATCCCGCGCTATAGTCGAAAGGTTGGTCTGGTGGCAGCGCGTTCTCGATCCCCGCTGGCGGGGTGACTTCGAATTCGGTGGGTGTGTACAGGTTCTGCATGCGATAGGCCCGGTAAGTAAGCTGGTTGGTCTGCATCTGATAGACGATCTGGCCCGCGAGGTTTACCTCGCTCACCTGTGTATAGGGGGCGGCGGGGTTGATATAACCGCTGTCGAAGCTGGCGGAGATATTGCCGTATTCCGGGGTCAGCAACTGCGCGGATCCAAGCGCCAAAGAGTAGCCACCCAGGTCGGCCACCGTCGCATAAGTGATCTCCCGCGCGGGTTCATTCACCAGCATAACCATGCCGCGGCTGTCTTGAGGCGCGGGGCAGTCCGCGACGCGGGTGTTTCCGTCATCGAAGACGGTCATGATCATGAAACCGTCGCCGCTGGCATCGTCCTCGAAGTCAAAGTGCGCATCGTGCTGGTGGGTGAACCAGGGAAAGACATTGGGGTCGCCGGGGATAGTGGGGGCGGTGCAGCTCCCGCTGGGCGGATTGGTGATCGTGAAGTCAAGTCCTGCGCCCATCCTCCAGATCACGCTGCCGTCCCCCGTACCCCTGGCGTAATTGATCTTGAGGACCATGTCCTGCGCGCGTTCGGAGATGATGATGTTGCCGTCCGCCGTTCCCTGGGCGGCATTCGTGTGCGTCCAATCGTTCGCACCGCTGGCGGTTAAATCGCCGTCGGTCGCGGCGCGAGTGATGTCCTGATGCGCGAAGGAGTCCCATGCCCACACGAGTTGCATATTGTGGTCCACGACCAGTACCATGTCGCCCGAAATCCTGACCGGATTGGTGGGAGTGCCTCCCTGCGCGGTGGTGGACGTAATGTCTCTGATGCCAAGGAGGACGATGTTGCCGTCAGGTAGATTTCTGACTTCATGGTTGTTGAACTGTTCCAACACCGGGTAGCCTTTGGCGGCCAGCTGCTCGTTGATAATCTCGACGTTGGTTTGCTTGATCAAATTCCCCGCGAGATCATATTGCTGGAGAAGCGTCGCCGAGGGGTACGAATAGAACACGCCGCCCGGTAGAATCCGAGGCAAGGACAAGATAGTGAGGGTCAAGCCAGTATTGTTGGGGAAATACCAGAGTACATTTCCCGAGAGGTCGGTCGCGGTCGGGTACGCCGACTGATGCAGAAGCACGGGATAGGCCGCGTCCTGCGCAGTGGGCGGGACGTTGACCTGATAGTGTGTGGCCGGGAAGCCGGACGGAAGCGGTCCGGTGGTGAACGGCAGGTCGGTCCCCATGTTCACCAGGGTAGTCCCGTTGTATTCCTCCCAGTGCATCTGGTATGGGGTCGACGGATACATGCCCGCGATCAGGAAGTTTGCGCTGTTCTGGGAGCACGGCACCACGTTGGTGCTCATCGTAATCGACGAGCTGGCCGGGCGAAAACGAACAAGCAGCTGATGGCCCGCAGTGCATGGCGGCCCGCTGAACAATGCGACCAAGGGGTGGGCGGTCGGATTGACGACCCCTGCGGCCAGCGGAGCGGTGACCCATGGCAGCAGATTAAAATTAACCGACACAGGCGCAAAGAGCACATAGGGCGTCGTGGTGATGTCGCGAACCACCACGGTGAACTGGTAAGCGCCCTCAACGGTGTGAGGCACCCATGGGAAGGTGGCGGTGGGGCTGAAGTCACTAACGATCTGCGCCTGGCCGTTGTACGTCACGCTGAATTGGTAGTCATAGGTGTGACCGGCCGATGCATTTTGCACCGCGGCCGTCCAGGTCACCGGAGTGCCAAGCATCTGCGGACTGGCTACGCTGGGGGTCAGGGTCACGGAGGGAGGGTTCGCGGCCCGGCCCGCGAACGGCAGTCCGACCATCACGGCAAATGCGAGCACTGCTAGACCAAGTTTGCACAGCATTACCCGGTTACCGCACAAGGCGACTATAGATGTATGCATACCGCTCCTATTTTTCTGGATGTCTGGATGTAATGCTTGCCTGGCACAAACGAGACAGGGCCAAGTGTCATGCGCCTAACATTCGTTTCGATAAGCCGCCCTCGCCGGCTGACTTACAACCAGGTGGTTGCCAGATCAGGATCGCCGATATTATCGAGAAGGTAACATTTGCACTTAGCTAGAAACAGAATCCAAAGTCTAGAGGCAACTTTACTCGCCCGCGAGTTTGCCACCCTGTCAAGACCGTTGTCAAGATAATTTTTCGGCGTCGTACACTGTTGGACTTGAGGGATTTGACAAAGAAACAGTTAAGGTTAGGGGGCTCCACGATTTTCTTAAGCATGCCTTGATAACGGAGAATTGGAAGAAGCTGGAAGGCTTCGTGCGTGGTCAAAGTTAGCGTGTGGGAGACCAGTGGAAAATAGTAACGGCGGCGACTAATAAATCACCGCCAGAATCTAGTCCTTGACGCGCTTCTTGATCTCGATATTCAGCCGCTTGATTTTCTGATTGAGGGTAGAGAGCGGAATGCGAAACTGCTCGGCGGTGTCGGTCTGGTTCCAGTGACAGCGTTCGAGCTTGTCGATGATGATCCGGCGCTCGATGTCTTCGAGGATGTCGAAGAGCGAGGCGTCGCCGTTCTGTTCGAGCAGGCTGGAGGAATAGCTGCGGCCGGTCAGATGACCAGGGAGCAGGTCGGAGCTGATGACTGGGCCGGAGGAGAGGACGACTCCGCGTTCGATGACATTTTCGAGCTCGCGCACGTTGCCCGGCCAATCGTAATCCATGAGGGCGCGGATGGAGTCGGGCGCGAGGGTGCGGGGCGGCAGATCGTTCTCTTCGGAGAAGCGCTTGAGGAAATGGGTCGCAAGCAGCGGGATGTCTTCGCGGCGGGCGCGCAGCGGGGGCATGTCGATCGAGATAACGTTGAGGCGGTAGTAGAGGTCTTCGCGGAATCGGCCTTCGCGGACGGCCTGGCGAAGATCGACGTTGGTGGCGGCGATGATGCGGACGTTGACCTGGATCTCGTGCACTCCGCCGAGGTGCATGAAGCGCTTGTCCTGGATGACACGCAGGATCTTGGCCTGGGTGTCCATGCTCATGTTGCCGATCTCGTCGAGGAAGAGCGTGCCGCCGTTGGCGATCTCGAAGTACCCTTTCTTGGCGGCGATGGCCGAGGTGAAGGCGCCCTTCACATGGCCGAAGAGAGTCGACTCGAGGAGATCGGTCGGCATGGAGCCGGTGTTGACGGGGACGAAGTTCTTGTCGCGGCGTGGCGAGTTCGCGTGCAGCGCCTTGGCGATGAGCTCTTTGCCGGTGCCGCTTTCGCCGAGGATCAGAATCGTGGAGCGGCTTGGTGCGACCTGGGCGACGAGGTCGAAGATGCGCAGCATCGATTCGCTCTTGCCGACGATGTTTTCGAAGTTGTAGCGCTGCTTGAGAGCGCGCTTGAGCTGGATGTTCTCTTCCTCGACGCGGTAGCGAGCGATCGAGGCGCGAATATCAGCGAGGAGCTTTTCGTTGTCCCAGGGCTTTTGGACGAAGTTCTGCGCTCCGGCGCGGATTGCGTTGACGACGTTGTTCACCGTGCCGTAAGCGGTGATCATGATGACCGGGAGGTCCTGGTAGCGCTCCCGAATCTGGCCGAGAACTTCAATCCCGTTCATGCCGGGCAGAGCGAGATCGAGCAGTACGAGATCGTAAGAGCGCTGGCCGATAGTATTGAGGCCGGCCTCGCCGTCGGGCGCGGTGTCGACGGCGTAGCCCTCGAGGCCGAGCAGGGTCTCGAGCGATTCGCGAATGCCCGCTTCATCGTCGATGATCAGGATGCGGTAGGCGCTTTCGGTGATTGCGGAGGTTGACTCGGGCGGCAGAGTCAGGGTTGCTTCAGACATTTACGGGTTTCCTTACTAGCGGAAATTCCAGGTAGAACGTAGTTCCGGCGCCGGCCTGGCTTTCGACTTCGATCTTGCCGGCGTGCTCTTGAATGATGCCGTAGGTTACGGCCAGGCCAAGCCCGGTGCCACGGCGCTGTCCCTCGCGAGGTGCGCTCTTAGTGGTGAAGAACGGGTCGTAGATGCGCTTCACGTGCTCGGGGGCGATGCCCGAGCCGGTATCGGAGATGGAGACGCCGACGTGGCCATTGACTTCGGTCGCGACGCGCAACGTGCCTCCGCCAGCCATGGCATCTTTCGCGTTGAGGAAGAGGTTCAGAAAAACCTGCTGCAGTTTGCCGGGGTTACCGAGGATTGGCGGCAGTGATGGATCGAGCGCCGACTCAAGGCGGACATTCGCGGTCTTGAGCTGGTGCTCGAGGAGGTTCAGGGTGTCGCGGATGACGGTGTTGATGTCGATCTCGGTGAAGGCAGTGCCGCTGGTGCGGGAGAAGTTGAGCAGGCCGTTGACGATCTCCGAGGCGCGGAAGGTTTGCTGGGTGATCTTGTCGAGCAGCGGGCCAACTCGTTCATCGCCGCGCACCTGCTTGGCGAGCATCTGGGCGTAGGAGGAGATGACGGCCAGCGGAGTGTTGACTTCGTGGGCGACGCCGGCGGCGAGCAATCCGATGGAAGAAAGCTTCTCCGCCTGGGTGAGCTGGGTCTCGAGCTCGACGCGGTCGGTGATGTCGTTGACGAGCACGATTCGCCCGACTGTGGCGAAGTCGCGCGAGACCAGCGGCGCGATTGCTATGTTGGCGGTCCGCTGCTCCCCGGCGCGGGTTTCGATGCGAAACTTGTAGAGGTTGTGAACGCCATGGACTGACCCCTCTTCACTGATTGCCCGGTGGAATTCATCGACAAAGGATGCAGGGAAGACCTCGCTCAACGAGCGCCCCAGGGCCTCAGCGCGGGGTAGCGCGTAAAGCACCTCCATCTGGGCGTTCCAGCTCTCGATGCGCTCCTCGAGATCGACGGCAAGGATGCCGACGTTGATCGACTCGACGATGTTCTCGTTGAATTCCTTGAGTCGCTCGTATTCGGAGGCCTTCTGTTGCAGGCTCGCGTAGAGGCGCGCATTTTGCAAAGCGATGCCGATGTAGCTGGCGAGGGATTCGAGCAGCTCGACATCTTCGCTGGAGAGGAAGTCGGCGTCGTTGGTGCGTCCCAGGCCGACGACGGCGATGGTGCGCTGTTGAAGACGGCAGGGCAGGTAGTAGTTCAAGTCGAGTGCGGCGACGGTACGCTGCTGGGCGTCGGGCAAGTGCAGCGCGTGCTGGGTATTTTCGAGAAAGATATGCGAGCCGGCGCCGGGCTGGTCAAAATCAAGAAAACCCAGGTCGTAGTCGGCGAGATCCGAAGCGTTGGTCTTTTCGTTGCGCGGAGCGCCTTGCGGCAAGCCATGAGCAGCGGCCAGGGCGTAGCCGCCGTGGTCGTTGGATAGGAAGACCGCGACCTGGGCAACCAGAAGAGTCTGGGAGAGCCGATTGACAATCGCCGTGAGCAAGGCGTTGAGGTCGGTCTGCGAGCTGAGTCCTCGGCCGAACTCGATCAGCGTCTGGCGATAATCGTAGCGCTTGCGGTCGAAGAGCTTGTCGATTCGCCCCTGGATGGCGCGCTTGAGGGGATCGAAGAGCAGCGCGGCCAGGATGATGGCGGTGATGAATCCGCCCGAGCCGAAGGCAGGCAGGCGTTTTTGGACGATGTCGCCAGCGATTGAGATCAGCAGGAAGTAGAGCCCAACGACGGTCGCGGTGGCCAGGGTGTAAGTGACGCCGCGCTTGAAGATCAGGTTGACATCCATTAGCCGGTAGCGAATGATGGCCCAGCTGAAGGTCAGCGGCAGAATCACCAGCGAGATGCCGGCGAGTTTCTCGAAAATACCCGGAACAGGTACGTCGGCCAGATATGGGACGATATACAGCAGAGTGAAAGGCGCGATCGCGAGGATCGTCCCTCGTGTCAGCCATTTGAGCTGCTGGCGGCGCAACGGCAGGTCGGTCCGCAAATAACTAATATAGAAGACCATGCTGGCGAGAACCCAGCAAGTGGCGAGGTAGGCGTAGGCGAATTTATTCAGCCGGTCGTCGAGCAGCGCGGTTGCCGACCAGAAGTTGATCGCTGCTACTCGCAGCCCGACGATCACGATGGCGGGCAGATATGTGAGGGCGATCAGCCAGCGGCGAATACCGATGATGCGGCGGTCTTCGGTCGATTGATGCGGGAAGGCGAGCGCGAAGTGCAGAAAGAGCGCCGGCTGCAGCGCGGTCGCGATGACATTGCCCCAATAGATCACCCAATCGAAGTCTGTGAGCCGATCGGTGTACTTGAACGAATAGAGCACAAACGATGCCAGGCAAAACAGGTAGAAATGGGTGGAGCGGGGCGCAGTCCAACGCCGAAACAAGACGTAAAGGCCGATCCCCAGATAGACCAGGGCAATGAGCCGGAAACCCTGGTTGAGACTCCGGTCAGCGGCGTCGAGAATGACCGGAACCTCAAATCGATATCCGCTCCGGACAATCGTATAAGTCGCTGTCCCATAGGGTTTGGTATGGAACATCTCGCGATTGAGGCTGGCCACGTGTTTTGTGGGGTGACCGTTGACTTCGACGAGGATGTCTCCAGCTTCGATCCCAGCGCGTTGGCCGGGACCGCCTTGCAGCACACGGTGAGCGCGCAGGCCGCCGTCGCCTTCAAACCAGGTCACTCCATCGATTGGAGTTTGCTCTTTCGTCTCTTGGGAAAGATTGATGCAGGCAAAAACAATTGCGGCCAGGGTGAAAAATGCCAGCAGGACAACAGAGACTCGAGTTTGAAAGGACTTCTCCATACGCGCTGGATGAGCTATTTCACCGATATTGCAACTGGGCTGCCATGACACTGGCACGCGGCGTGGAGCCTTCTTTGCTGAGTATAGCGCTCATTTTCGGGCAGATATCCGCATTTCCCGAGGCCGGTAAGGGAGCCGAAGGGAAATGCGTGTCGGGACGGAAACGGGGCTGAATCGCAGACTACTGAACGTCATAGGCCGCATCCCATTTTTCATAGGCGCATGGATGGCGAAGCCTGGGTAAAATCACCTTCGTAAAATCAATGATGGAGCTAAGCATGATAGCGGAGTCATCCGCAAATCCCTATTGGATCGACACCGCCGACTTGGCTATGGCGGCAGATGGCACCCCGCCCCGGATGGCGATCGTGCCTTGCCCGGCCGGCGGGCGGCAGCTTGGGGAGGCGATTTGCGAGTTGCGAGTGCAGGGAATCGAGAGTCTGGTCTCGCTGCTGAGCCCAGAGGAGGTGCGGGTGCTGCGGCTGGAGCAGGAGGAACGACTCTGCCACGAGCTGAGCATGGATTTCCGGTGGTACTCAGTCACGGACCATTCGATTCCGAAGTCGATGGAGGAGTTTCGCGCCGTGGTCGAGGAACTGCAGCGCGATCTTCGCGCGGGTAAGGGAGTTGGGGCACACTGTTTCGCGGGAATTGGGCGCTCTTGCATGCTAATGGCTGGTCTGCTGTGCGCTGAGGGCTTGAGCGCGGACGAGGCGTTTCGGCGGTTGAGTGCTGCTCGAGGATTGCCGGTTCCCGACACCTTCCCGCAGGCGCAATGGGTCGGCGACTTTGCCGAGTCGCTGGAGACGAGCGGCGGACCATCATGAAATTCCCGGAATGATCTGAGACCTAGTTACGACTGATTGCGTGGCCCGCTTTCGCCGATATCGGGAGCAGCGGAGGCAACCGCAGTGAAGACAGTGGCAACGATGGAGTTGGTTGGCGCGGAGGACGAGGTCGCGTCCGAGGCGGCGAACGAACGGCGGAAAACCTCGCGCTTTCCCTGTGGGGGGACGGGCGAGGTGATCGTCCTGGGTGGAGCTTTACGGTTTACCGGAGAATTGCTCGACTTGAGCGCGACCGGCTGCCGCCTGTCGACCGAGGTGATGTTCATGCTGGAGCGGGGAACTCGGGTGGAGGTGGCGATGGTGGTGAACGGAACCCATTTTCGGGTGGCTGGCGGGGTTCGGTCGAACCATAAGATTCGGGGGGTGGACTGGAATTTATGAATGTGTCGGCGCGGGGCGCGCGGCTGATTCAGGAACTGATCGCGGAGCTGGAGG
>CAWDRO010000005.1:0-643817 GCA_963804735.1 uncultured Acidobacteriaceae bacterium | reverse complement strand
GTACGCATGGCGATATCCGCGTGCGATTGACCGGACTCCACGCCCGATTTCTTCGTACGCCTCGTCATTCAGATTGGCGAGGGAAACGCGCAACGACCAATCCGGTGCATCGAAGCCGCCGCCATTGAGAAGAACGATTCCGTGGTCCTCAGCCAGCCGGAAAGCAAGATCCAGCGGATGGACATTTTTCTTCAGGTACTCCACCGCTTCCTTGCCGATATTCTTATTGGCCCAGAACTCGAAGTCGATCAACGCGTAGTAGGCGTCGTAGTGCGGGTTCGGTGGAACTTCGAGGCCAAGTCCGTCGAGCAGATCATGAATACGGCGATAGACGATTTCCTTGCAGGCCGTCTGGTAGCGTTTCTCGCTATCCATCAGTTCGACTAAAGAGAACAAGCTCATCATGACCTGCTGCGGCAGTGACAGCCCGGCGGTGTGGTTCAGAGCGACATCGCGGCTATCGGCAACAATCCGATCGATGAACTTGATTTTGCGCGGTTCGAGCGTCACCGCACCATAGCGTTTATCGAGCGCCTTAAGATCCGCACTCGGGAGTTTCGCTATCTTCTTGTCGTAGATATTGTCTTCATGGACGGCAATGACGCCGAGCCGCCACCCGGTCGCGCCGAAATACTTCGAGTAGGAATACACACCGATGGTGTGGTGCGGCAATTCGCCGAGCAAGGAACGGAACTCAGGCACGAATGTTCCGTAAACGTCGTCAGTCAGCAGCATCAGATCGGGACGCTTCGTCTTTACAAGCTTTGCGATCTTGCCGATTGTCTCCTTGCTGAGCGCCATGCCCGTCGGATTGCCGGGATTCACCACGAAGAATGCCTTGATCTTGGGATCTTCAAGTTTCTTGATCTCGGCGTCGGTGAACTGGAACCGGTTCTCCTGGGGCGCGGCGATGTTGACTACGTTCAGGTCGTAATCCTCGAGATGCGTCATCTCGATGTAAGGCGTGAAGATCGGCGTGCCCAGAGCAATGGTGTCGCCGGGATGGAGCAGCCGGTTCGCTTTCAGCGACTTGAAGATGTAGCACATGGCCGCCGTTCCGCCTTCGACCGCGTACAGGTCGAACTTGCCGGCGGGCTTCGGATCTCCGCACATCGCCCACATCAGATATTCGTGCGTGATGCGCTCGTTATGGACAAGCATGCGATCGGGAACGGGATAGTTGTCACCGATGATGGAGTCCACGAGCTCGTGGACGAAGGCGTCTGGATCGAATCCGAATGTCTTGACCGCAAAGGGCACCATCTCGGCCAGAAATGACGCACCGGGCATATCGGCGTGCTTGGCGAGCCATGCCTGCAGGCGCGCTGCGCAACCCTTCGCTTGAGGCATTCCGCCGAGGCCTGCGGGATGCTCCATCACGCGCTTGCTCTCGGTGATCGCAAACTGGCCGAGAAGGAAGTAGCCCTCGCGCGGTGTGGTGGCGATCCAGTTGGGGTTCCCGCGCCCGGCGTTCAGAAAGGCCGACTGCGTCGTCCTCGATGTTTTCTTGGCCAGCTTGATTAGTTCATCCTTAATCTCGAAAGGGCTGAGCGTTTCAAAGCGCTTGAGCTCCATCACATCCATGGCGTATCTCCTTTAATGGCAAAAAAAATTAACTCATGAGCATGATGACGACCATGCCCCAGATCGTAAGGAATGTGTTGCCGACCGCGTAGGTGACGGTGTAGCCCAGCGCGGGAACCTGGCTCTTGGCACGATCGCAAACCAGCCCCAGCGAGGCTGTCGTGGTGCGCGCACCGGAAACGATGCCCAGGGTCAGAGCATCGTGAAAGCGAAAGACGTATTTGGCGATGAGCATGCCGAAAACAAGCGGAAGAGTCGTCGCCAATGCCCCCCATAAAAACAGCCCGACGCCCTGCGTCTTCAAGCCATTCACGAAACCCGGGCCGGCGGAGATGCCAACCACAGCGATGAAAATGTTGAGTCCGACGGAATTCATGAACCAGACAGTCGATGACGGGATGCGGCCAAACGTGGGACGCACCGATCGCAACCATCCGGCGACAAGCCCGGCGATGAGCGCACCGCCAGCCGTCGAAAGCGTTATAGGCACTCCGCCCACTTTCAATACCAGCGCGCCGATCAATGCGCCGATGGTGATGCTGGCGCCGATGAAAGCGACATCGGCTACGTCGGTTGGACGATCAGGAACGCCAAGCAGCTTGGTCACGGCGGCGGTGTCCTGCGTGCGTCCGGCAACGTTGAGAATGTCGCCGCGATAGACCTTTGTGTTGGGGAGAATTGGAATCGAGGTGGCAACTGCGCCTCGTGTAATTCTCCGCAGAAACACACCACGCGCAGCTGGTGACTTAGCCAACTCAGCAAGCGTTCTGCTGTCAACTTCCTTACTTGTGACGTAGACGTCGACGCCTTCGATCGGGACATTCAGCAATTCGGGATCGTCCACCTCTTTCGGCGGTTCGACGACGCAGAACCCGCATCCGCGGCCCTCGCCCTGCTCAGGAGATCGACTAGCACTTCGCGAGCGCCGGCGAGGGCCACGATGTCGTTTTCCTGCAACACCGTATCGGCATTCGCCTCCTCAATCAGGCCGTTGCGACGCAACCGCATCACAAATACCCGCGCATCCGGAATCAGTGCTTCGACCTCGGCAGCTCGAAGACCAACAACCATGCCTCCGGGTCTAACTTGGAAAGCGCGCACCTCCCAGCGGTGCCAAGCGGAACCTGCCCCGCCAAGTTCCTTTGTGCCGCCTTGTTTCTCTTCATAGTCCTTGCAGGCGGCGACGAGATCCATGCGGAGCAATGCCGGTCCCAACAATGCGATGACAAGCGCCGATCCGACCGTACCGAACATATACGTTACCGCGTAAGCGATCGGCATTGAGTCGAGCAGGCGCTTTGCTTCTTCGGGTGCGAGCCCGAGTCGATTGATAGCGTCGGTGGAAAGGCCCATGGCCGCGGAGATTGTTTGGGAGCCGGAGTAGAGACCCGCTGAATAGCCCATGTCGTAGCCGGCAAACTTGCATATCGCTACAGGGATCGCAAGGCACAACACGCATTGAACTGCCGAAAAGATGGCTTGAGGTAAACCGTCTTTCGCGACGCCGCGCACGAACTGCGGCCCAACGCCATAGCCCACAGCAAATAGGAACATGAGGAAGACAGTCGCCTTGAGGGGCGTCCCGATCGTGATGCCCAGCTGACCAACAAGGACGCCAGCCAGAAGGGTGGCGGTAACTGAACCAAGTCCGATGCCCCGGAAGGTGAACTTGCCGAAGTAGTAGCCGAGACCAAGTACCAGAAAGATAGCTATCTCGGGGTACTGCCGGAGCGTCGTCGCAAACCATGTGAACATTGTCTTCTCCGCTCTGCATCAATTTGGAGCAATAGCCTCCAAGCCGCACACGCTGCGGCCCTTATGCGTGCACCACTTCAGGTTTGACCCTCTTTCCGTCGCTCTTTGAGCGCGTCCCCTTCGACGACTCGACAAACGACGGCGTCAGAAGCTTCAATCCGAGCGATGCATTGAAGCCGTGGATTTCCTTCACATCCAGCTTGCGCATGAATTCGATCGTCTCGGCATCAATGACTTGGCCGGGAACCATGATAGGGAAGCCGGGCGGATATGGAATGACGAAGTTTGCCGATACTAATTCGGGACCGTTCTTAAGCCGCTTGTCGATCTCAGGGCTCATGAGCTTAATGTGCTCGCACTGCTCTTCACGGTAAGCGCCGAAAAATGCCGTACGGATATCGCCTTCGCTTGTTTTGCTCGATGAATTCTCACGGAAGCTCGCGCTAAAGCAAGTAAAGTTGGGTAGATCGGGAACATCGTGCATCAGCGATTTGACTCGAGCAGCGAACGCCTCCTGCTCCGGCTTGCCGCCTTGAGCCAGCCTCTTCTCGATCTTCTGAGATATCTCAACCAGCACCTTCAGCAGGTGAGCGATATCACTTCGCGTGTTATTGATGTTCGTCTGAAGCAAGACGCTGTTTCGTGAAGTCTTATTAAGTTGAATGTCGTAGTCCGCCGCCAGCATGTTCTTGAACTGCGTCCCGTCAAAACCGGCCGAGCCGCATACAAGCGTCAGGCGAGTTACGTCCAGCGCGAACTCATCCTCACGTAGCGCCTTAACAGCCGTGCTCCAATTGGCGCCGGAAGTTAGATAGTCCACGAAGCCAGAGTTCCTGAATTCCGCCGGAATCATCTCGTCAGCTCCGAGGATCCGGAAATACTTCGAGACAAGGGGATGACTGTTGACCTCACGCCTCAGGTCCAGAGCCAGCTGGATTGCACGGTTCACCAATTCATACCCTTCGAGCTCCATCTGACGACGCGCGACATCGATTGAGGCAATGATCTGAAGGTTAGGAGACGTAGAGGCGTGGGTGAATACGGCTTCATGGAACTGCTCTTCCACCGTGTGGTAATCCTGGTCCCTCACCAGCACCATGGAACCCTGCCTCAAGCACGACATGGATTTATGGGTTGAATTGGTTTGGTACACCCGCAAATGGACCTTGTCCGGATTCGCAAGCAACCGCATCTTTAGAAGGACCTCGCGGCTTGGGTGCTTGCCGAGTTGTTTTACTTGCTCTTCATAAGCTGCGCGGTATGCAGGATCCTGGAATTTCTTTTCCAGCGCGGCGGCGGCGCCCATTGCGGTGCGCCGACGATAAAAGGGAGTGAAGCGCGCGAATCCAAACCATGCCTCATCCCAGAGGAAAATTAGATCGGGCTTGATCGCCAGGCACTCTTCCATCACCCGCTCGACGTTGTAAATATGTCCGTCGAACGTGCAATTGGTGAGCACGAGCATGCGGGCCCGATCGAGTTTCCCTTCGGTCTCAAGATCGAGCAGCGCCTTCTTGATGGTGTGTAGCGGAACCGCTCCATACATCGAATACTGAGTGAGGGGGTAAGCTTCGACATAAAGAGGCAGGGCCCCCGAAAGTACTGCGCCGTAGTGGTGAGACTTGTGACAGTTGCGATCCACCAGCATGATGTCGCCGGGCGCGAGCAGGGCTTGCTCGACCATCTTGTTGGAGGTCGAGGTGCCGTTGGTCACAAAGAAGACGTGATCCGCACCAAATGCGCGGGCAGCATATTCCTGGGCGACTTTGATGTTGCCCGTCGGCTCCAGCAAGCTGTCCAAGCCACCGGTGGTCGCGGATGATTCGGCCAGGAACAGGTTCAGTCCGTAGAACTCGCCCATATCGCGAATCCAATTCGACTTGAAGATCGATTTTCCGCGAGCAACAGGAAGGGCATGGAATGTGCCTACGGGTCTTTGCGCATATTTCTGGAGATTGTCGAAGTACGGACTGGAGAATCGGTCGGAAACACCGTCGAGGACGCTCAGGTGCAACTCCAGCGGCTCCTCTATCTGGTAAAAGATGCGCCGCACACATGCTGCCTCTGGACTCCCGGCAACTTTCTCAACCTGACGATCCGACAGCAAATAGATATCTAGTTCCGGCCGCACAAGCTTGATTGCCTGTGCCAGCGTAAGACCCTGTTGCAGAGACCCTGTATCGATACCGCTTGCACTGCTATACGAGGCCAGGAACTCTTGCAGGACGGGATTATTGTGGCGCGAAGCAAACTGTACATCGTCGTAAACAACTACAGCTTCAAAGCTGCCGTTCAGGATTACGGCCAGAATTCCATCCTCGAAACTATCGACGAACACCGGCTCATAGGCGAACTTGTCTTGAGGCCTGCGAAGCTTCCGAAGCTCGTGCCCGAGATCGTTCCACATTGATTGACGAGCGGGACTAACGAATAACACTTCAAAATAAGGCCGATGCGCTGTTCCTGGCTCGCCGCTAAGCGGCAGACGATCGGCCAGATTGCCAACCTTGTCTTCATCGCTTTCCCAATCTTCGACATTGGTGCGATAGGAATGAGTTACGATTGCGGTGCTGATAGTCCGAACTATGCGTGTAGTTCCAACGGCATCACCTGAATTGATTTGCTCTCTGACCGCAGCGAGCAGCTTCGATCCGGGGTACGCGAAATAATCCTCCCATTGAAGCAGTTCCTGAAAAGCCTCTAGGACCTGCGAATGATTGCTCTTCGATTCGGCCTTCTCTTTGGTGATTGCCGCCGCCCACTGCCGTGATTGCTGTAAAAGAGCGCGCCACCGGTCAGATCTGGCTTCTGCTCCGGTGAAGAATTGATCAACTCGCGGTTGTGCTTTCGATGCACTGCTCATAACCGGTAACGTCCTTTCGATCTTCGGAGCTTTTTCTGAATTCGAGTTATTTCTTGCGGTTGTCACCCGCCAGCTCTTCCCTGCGGTGTTCGACGATCATGCGTGCGAGCGGCTCTTCCGGAACAAATACCAGCCGATCACGGCAGCCAGTCCCAGAAGACACAGCAACCCGATCAGCGCTGTGATCGGTAAGCCATGTGTGGCCTCTGGCGCGGCGGCTGGTGCTTCCGTTGGAGCCGGCACCGCCTCTTCGTTCCCCTGTGCGACCAGGACCGGTACATCCGCAGCTGGCGCAGCCTCGCCCGTCGCGGGTACAGCCTCGCCTGTCGCTGGTGCAGCCTCGCCTGTCACAGTTTTCTCTTTCGTGACTACAATGGTTGGCTCCTCCACGATCTTGGTGGCGGTGATGGTCATCCCCTTGCGCACGCCCCAGGCATCGACCATTTGTCCATCGACGTTAAATTTTTGGTCCTGGGGAATCTTGAACTGCTGGTTCTGTCCGTCCTCCAGGGTCAGGATTATGCTCAGCGGCGGGTTGATTGCCCACACCTTTCCTTTAACAGTCTGTACGGTCGTGATTGTCATAGGAGTCGTAGTCGTGGTGATGGTCCGCTGGAGTTTCATGCCTGGCTTCAAATCGTGAATGCCGAGCTGCCTACCATCCACCGTCACTCTGGCGCTCTCGGGCACATTCTCAAAATTGCGGAGAGTGCCATCCGCCATCTTGACAACCAGGTCGTTGCCCGAGACGGTCACGACTTCACCACGTTCGACCTTGGTTACGACGGTAGCTTTCCCTGTCGCAGTCGTAGTGCTTGTCTCCACCTGCGCCTTCAGGCTCAGGGTAAATGCCAAGCAAGCCGTGGTCGTTGCAACCACCGGCCATACAAATTTCCAACCTGCTATGTTCATTGCCATTTCCCCTTTCAGTCAACAGTGCGGGCGGCTCTCAACCGCAAAGCAGACTCATTCTCATGGACTCATGGCGGCGATCTAGTCCTTTTGCCGTGAGGGAACGCTCTAATTGAAATCAGCACGCCAACATTTCAATTCAGGTCGTCGTCTTTGTAGTACTTGGTACCTTTGGCGGTGATCTCCAGCGCCACTCCCTTGTCCGTCATTTGATACATCCAGACACCGGGCGAGACCGAAGCCGCTCCGGCCAGCGCTCCGCCCTTCTCCCCGGTTGTGGCAGCGGCTGTCGTCTGTCCGCCGAATTCCCATCCGGAGTTGACAAAGCTGTCGAATGCCTGATCGTTGTCGAAGACGAAGATCACACTAAATTTCTTCACCCCAAATCCGAGGCCGGCCTGGAGCTCCACCACCTTCATGAACGTCTCCGTCTTGCTCTTGCTGTTCACGGCGATGCCTTCGCCCTTGCCCGATCCGAGCAGGAGGATCTTTAAGCCCGTATTACTGAACACCGCATATCCCGCGGCTCCCTGGACCGCGTCTTTCACTTCCGGCTTGGCCTTGTAAAGGCGCTGCAGTGTATCCTGGGCCATTTTACGGATCTCCTGCTGCTCCTCTGCTTTCTTGTCGTCCGCTGCGCGGGCCACAATCGCCATTGCGCAAGCCAGCGTGAGGAAGATGACCGTCAGAATCGTCGTACGTCTGGCTGTTGTGATTGTCATGCTTTGTATCTCCATCTTCTTGTTGAAGTGTCTGTTCCTGCTTTTTAAGGCCGGGTTATCCGGGTTATCTGGTATAACTCCGAAATTCCTTCTGCTTGCCTCTCACCGCTTTCGTCAACGCAGCCTTGCAACAGCCAACTCATTCCACCGGCTTGGTTCGTACGAAGTTGTACTTGGCGCTGAACTGGAACCGGGGTGCGTTGCCCGTCGTGCCGTCTTTGTTATCTCTCCAGCCATAGAGAAATTCGCCTCCCACAGTGAGTGAGCCGAAGGGATTCCAAATGAGGTTGCCTGCTGTGTAATTGCCTTGATGGTATGTGGAACCGGGCTCTGCCTCGGTGTTCTGTACCTGGACAAAGCTGTAGATGATGCTGGAACGTAATTGCGGAAGCCAGAAATGCTGCAAGGCTCCGTACGTTGCCACGACTGGCAGCGCCTGGAGATGCGGGTTCTGCAGGCTGCTGACACCGGCATCAATGCCGAGCCCGGACGTATCGTTTATATAGCGCTCGATTCCGTTCCCATAGGTCGCCTCGTACACCACAGTATCCTTCCCCCAAAGACGCTCGGCTCCTGCCAAGTTAAATCCCCATCCGACGACCGCCCCGTGCAGGCCGTCCGGCAGGTAGGCCGCGACGCTTCGGAACACCCCCGACAACTGCACATGTCCTCGATCCATTTCGCGCCGCAACTTCAGAGTTCCGTCAGGAGCGGGGCTGTTCGGCTGTGAAGTGAACTGCGGGGTCGTAAAAGACACGTCCGAGGTCGGCTTCTCGGCCGAAAGGCTGAAGGTGGTCTTATTTGCCACAAGCCGGCTGTAGCGGAACTGTGGGGTACGGATCGAAACCTGGGCATTTGGCCCCTGGAAGTCCAGTTGGTCCGGCCCCGCGTCGGGATCCATGAAGTTTGAGAAGGTTTGGCCGATCAGGATGTTCTTTGACTGGCCGTATGCATGGCGCAGCCTGGGCGTGGTTGCGTTGGTGCCGAAGAGATCCACTTCAACGAAGAACCTATAGCTGCCGCCGGATTTCGTCGGAACGAGGAAGTCCGCGTTCATGCGTGTCGGCCTTATGGATATGGTCGTGTTGTTGATTGCAGCGGGTGTAGGAATAGGGATTGTCGCGGGTATAAAGCTATCCGGGTTACCCGCGGGCTTGAGATCGTAGATGTAGTCTGTCTTGGCATACCCTCCAATGCGCAGCAGCGTTTCTGTACCGGGAAGACGGAAATATCCCGGAAACCGGGGATCGAGCGGCTGGTTGTCGAGGCGCGCCGCCGCTTCCTGATCCTGCGAAAAGGTCTGGTATGTCTGGGTGACCGGACTTAGTTCTTTCTTTTTCGGGGTTAGTTCTTCTTCTGCCTTGGCCTGCTCGTCTTGCTGTTCGGCGACGATTGCAGAGTTGAGATTCGTCGCCGGTTGGGGTTGTTGGGGCTGTTGGCGCTGTTGGCCCTTGCCCACCGAAAGCCTTAGAAGCTCACTCTGCGCATCGGCCATCTGACTCTGTAAGTCATCCAGCCTTTTTTGAAGAGCCTGGATCTGCTCCGCACTCGCAGCCGGAGCGGTTTGTCCGTAGATTGCCGGCGAAACGGCCAGCAGGGCTATAAGAATTGCGCAGAAAACAAGTCGTTTTCCCGGGATAGAAAGATCCATAGACTGCCTCGCAGCGCAGAGAACAAAAACGCTTCGCCCGATCTCAACCGCCTTCTCAGCCGATGCCGAACTTCCGCTGTGAATCTGCGGTAAATGGCGCGGCGACGCTATTCGGTGCCGAAATTCTCATGACAGCCCAACGCTAAGTCCGTGGAGCAAGAGTCGGCCACTGGGGATTTCCCTAGGTGCTGTTCCGGAAGGTGAGAAATCTTTTTTTGTGGTTCGGTCTCAGGAGGGTGGCGCTCCTTTGAACACGACACAGAGTCCCCACCTGCATCGCGCTAGCTGATAGACTGAAGTGCCTCGGGGTGCCTGCTCGTTGAAACCGGCCACGCTGTAAGCATTGGCTGGCTCAAGTCCACGGCATTTCTAAAAGACGGAAGGACCGTAACAGTGCAGGCGATCGATCAGAACCTGGACATTGCCGAAGCAAGCTTTCAATTGGTTCGGTTCATCTTGCGACTTCTGATTTTCGTAGTGGCGGTTGCCGCCTGCCGATGGGGCCTGCGCACTTTCGTCTTGAGCAGCAACCGGAAGTCTGCGCGCTGGCTCAACTCTTTTTCGGCCGGGAATCTCGTCGCCCTGGTAGTGCTTCGCCTTTTACGCGACCCTGCCGAAAAGATATTAACCGCTATGGGAGAAATGATCGGTCGTTTGCGGCCGGTGTCTCAATCGGACTGGCCGCCCACCGTTATGGTGGGCCTCTATTATGCATTGATTGCCACCTCGGTGTTATTCGCGGCTTTCTACGTGGTGGGATTGATCTACCGCTTCGGCGACCGGCGCATTGACGCCTGGCAGTCCCGCCTTCGCGCTGGCGGTTCGAGCGAAACCAGTCCCCGGTTTAATGTCAGCCGGATCATTCAGGTGGGAATACATGTCCTCTGTACGATTCTGTCCGTCACTCTTATCCTGGTTTACGTATTTCACGGCTTCAGGATGTTTCCCCGTACCAGGATATTAGTTGCCGCTCTGGTCAAGTTCCTGGGTCCGCCCCTGCGCGGCGCGTACAAGGCCTTCGAGAATTATGTCCCGAACCTCGGCTACATTTTCGTCATTCTCGTGTGCGGCTGGATTCTTCAAAAGGCCTTGAAGTACTTCTTTGCATCTATCAAGCGTGGAAACATCGTGTTTACGAACTTCCCGGTGGAATGGGCCGACCCGACCTATAAACTGAGCCGAGCCGGCCTCATTCTCTTGGTCTTGGTCGTGAGCTTCCCCTACCTTCCTGGCGCCAACAGCCCATTATTTCGCGGGTTTTCGCTCTTCTTCGGTGCGCTGCTCACCTTCGGCTCCAGCGGATTAATCGGCAACCTCCTGGCTGGAATCCTCTTGACTTACCAACAGGCATTTAGGCTGGGCGACGTGGTTCGCATCGAAGGCACATACGGGAGGATCGCCAAGAAGACATTACTTATCACACGGCTGCTCACCGTGGGAAACGAGCACGTGGTCATTCCCAACAGCAAGGTGTTGGCCGCTTCGGTTACGAACTATAGCGCGCACAGCCAGGGCGGCGGTTTTGCATTGGGAATCACCGCTACCATCGGCTATGAAATAGATTGGAGGACCGTGCGCAAGCTCATGCTCGACGGAGCGGCCCGAACCGAGCAGATCGCCACCGATCCGGCTCCGCGAGTGCTGGTGAATTCCTTTGGGAATTACTCGGTGGAATATGAACTGCGTACCTGGACCAGGAACGCTGAGGATATCTTCGACACCGGTACAGCGTTGCGCCTGAATGTGCTGGACACCTTTGCTGACGCGGGCATCGAAATCATGACTCCGGCGATCCTGTCGCTCCGGGACGCGAGCGAACTGGCGGTTCCGGCAGAGCGTTTCCCAAACCGTCCCAAGCCGGAAGGCATAAGAATCAGCGTCGACCCCACCTGACGATCCGCTTGACTAGGCGCTCGCGCCCGGAGTGTTGCCAACTTAGCGCACTAAGCTATGCTGTTCCAGAGTAAGCTTATGGCCTCAGATCATTTTCAGAAGTCAGTCGTCTCCGCCGACGAAGCATTGCGGAGGATTACCGAGGGTAATCAAAGGTTTCTTCAGGGCAAAGCGCGTTTCTCCACCGTCTGCAAGGAGACTCTCGCGGACCTGGCCAGAGGCCAGCAACCCTACGCCACCATCCTCGGATGTAGCGATTCCCGCGTTCCACCGGAATTGATATTTGACGCTGATTTCGGTGAACTGTTCATCATTCGGGTTGCGGGCAACGTGATTTCTCCGGAGGTCATGGGCAGCATGCAATACGCGGGATCCCACCTGCACACCCCTCTTTTTGTAATTCTCGGCCATGAGGGATGCGGCGCGGTAAAGGCGGCATTGGACAGCAAACTAAACGCGGTCGAGCATCTATCTCGCATTCAGACTCTGGTGAACGACATTCTGCCCGGCCTGCCGGATCTTGATCCACAGACTCCACCGGAGGAGTATCTGGCGCGGGCGGTCGAAGCCAACGTGAGATGGTCAATGCAGCAATTGATGGACACACCTGAGGCGAAAAGGGCAGTCGAAGAGGACCGCGCAATGCTGGTAGGCGCTGTGTATGAGATCGCCTCTGGGCACGTGAGACTTTTGCAGTGAACTGTTCAGCCAAAAGCACTCACCGAAACAGCCAATGGCAGCTATTTCTCTTTGTTGATCTCACTGCGCCTCCATGCCAACCTTATTCCAGTCGATGATGTTCACCAGCTTCCAGGGATTCTTACGAAGCTCAAATTGAAGCTCGCCGTTTTTGCCGATAGTCAGCTGACAAGCGGGAAAGAGAACGCCTGTGCTCTTGTCCTTGTCGGTGTCGTTCAGGTCAAACTCGCCTGCTGTCAGGTTGTAAGACTTGCTCTGCGTGTCGTGATACGCTTCACCGAATCTGATCAGCCGGTTGGTGGCGAAGCGTATTTTGCGGCCGGTGGGAGTCCGAACCAGGCGGATGTAAGCCAGGTCGTAGCCGAGTGTGCCGGTAATGGCGATGCGGCCTACGGGCTTCATCTTGCTGAGCGCGTCCACCAGGCCCTGATTTTGTCCCTTCTTGAATGCTTCGACCAGCACTTGCCGGTCTTCCGGCGTCGAGAATTGGTTGATGATCACCTTGATGCTCACATTGGCGCCCAGTTGTGTGCTGGTACCCATCGCTGTGGCGTCAATCGTCGCCGGCTTCGTGTCAGCGGCGGAAATGGCCGGGGTGACGGCCGTCAGCAGCAGAGTAGCGAACAGGAACCCTCCATAGCGGAAAGTGCGGGCTGTCGATTTCAAGTTCTGGTTATTCACCATGGGTTGTCCTCCGAAAGACTGCGGTGGGTTGGACTTCGTAATGCGACTGAAGAGTACCAGGCTGGTTACGAAGCTTCGGTTGTTTGTAGCAGGGTGTCTAGTTATCTTCTTCCGGCACAGGAGTCCAGGACTTGTCAGGATTGAAGAGCTCCATCTTCTTGAACTCGTCCAAAGTGTCGGACCCGAAGTCCTTCTGGTAGACAACGCCGTCATTGCTGACAATGAAGGTTTGCACTCCGGTGACGCGGTAGTCAGCAGGCGCCGCCACCAGGGCAAAACCCCCGATCATCGCGCCTTCGATTACATAGTTCAATTGTCCAAGCGGTGCGTCGGGACCCTGGCCTTTCAATACCTTGAAGAAGTAGCCGTGGTACGGTTCCTCTCGGCTGGTGTAGCCCTGGGCGATGGCCTTCGCAATGTTCTCGCCGATTGGACCACCCCAGGTTCCATCGGGATTTTGCCACGCGAGGCCATCCTGTGTTCCGGGAGTGCTGACGATGCGCTGGGCGTACTGGTTTACTTGATAACCCTGGCGCGGTTCGATAGCGTAATTCTGCTGTGCCTCGACGTAACCATTGCAGATTTGAATGGCGTCGAGTTCGTTGGAGCCGATGCGGCGGTATAAGAGCTCCTGGCGGCCGGCTTTACTGTCGAAATACCATTTGCCCCCCGACTTAACGAGCGGTACGGGAAACGGCCACTCTTCGTTGCCCACAAGGAGAAATGCGCGGTTCCCGTTCTTCGGATCCACGGCAATGCTCTTCTTTTCATGGGCCTGTGCAGAGAAATCGGCGGCGCGCTGCTGCTCCTGAGCCGGCTCGCTGACGAGTACGATGTCGTCGAGATTGTGGCCAAAAATCTGGGCCAACTTCTCTTTGTCGTACGGATCGGCCGCGCTGACCAACGCATCGGCAGCCAGCTGCGGGGTATCAAAGCCCATTGCGCCGGCAAACCGAGTAGTGGCAGAAGCCGGAGGCTGCTTCGCCGAGGACTGCTGGGCAGCGAGGTGAACCGGCACAGACAGACATGCCCAGACGACTCCGCTTGCAACCCAGGCAAATCCGGAGAAGCTATTGTTCGCGTGTGTTGACTTCATCTCAATGCTCCTGGATTCCCTTTCATGTGCATTACCTCCGCCGAGCACCGCCGCCGCTGCGCGCGCCCCCGCCGCCGCGAGATCCCATGCTGGAGGCTCCACGGCTGCTGCTGGCGCGTGCGCTCGATCCATTGAAGCCATTGTTCCCTCCTCCGAAGGCGTCCCGGTTTCCGCCTCCGCCGCTCGAGATATTGCGGCCGCCGATGCTATTCGCTCCGCCCGCGCCTCCGCGATTGCCGGCTCCGCCAACCCCGCCCGCTCCACCAACCCCGCTGCGATTGCCGGCTCCGCCAACTCCGCCCGCTCCACCGACGCCTCCGCGGCCACCGGCGCCTCCAACCCCACCAGCTCCACTGACGCCGCCCGCGCCGCCACGGTTGGACCCTACATTACCGCCTTGGCGCCCGATCTGGTTCCTCGCACCGGCCTGACGATTGGCCAGCGAGTCTCCGCGAGCCGAGCCACCAAACCGGTCTGCCGTGGCCCGGTTACTATACGGAGCACCGCCGCGATGTTCCGGGTTGTGCTGCCATTTATTACCTCCTCCGGCTCCTCCAACGCCGCCAGCCCCGCCTACGCCACCGGCCCCGCCTACACCTCCAACGCCGCCAGCCCCGCCTACCCCACCGGCCCCGCCCACGCCTCCAGCCCCGCCGCGGGAGGGTAATTGCGATGGCCGGTTGCCGCCGTTAACCCGGTTCCCCCCATTTACATTGGTGTTGCGGTTGAAATTGTTGTTGTTGTTGATGGTGATGTCGTTGTTCCCACCCCAGCCGCAACCATATCCCCAACCGCCGCCGCCCCAGAATGCGCCCATCGCGACGCCGACGCCGAAAGATATCGCCATTCCGGCCGCATAGTATCCCGGCGGCGGGTAGTAGATCGGCGGATAGGGGTACACCGGTGCTCCGTACACCACAGTGGGATTGTAGGAAGGCACATACACGACCTGCGGATTCGCCTGTTCGACGACAATGACACTCTTGCTTTCGATGACCTTCGTTTCTACCTTCTGTTGCTCATTGGACTTCAAATTTCCTGTGTCCTGCGCCTTCTTGCGCATGCGCTGCACGGCTTCCATCACGTCGTTTTGCTGTGCCAGAAATGCATTGCCGAGGTCGGTAGTCCACTGGATATCGTCGGCCAGGCGCTTGACCAGGTCGGGCAGCCCGGCGAGTGCCTGAACGCTCGGGTCCCACTGTTGCTTGGCCACGGCGTCTGCCAGAGCCTTGTCCTTTAGTTTGGGATTCTTGGTTAGCCACTGCTGGAGCTGGATGATTTCAAGCGGATATGTGGACGCGGCCAGCACCTGAGCAAGCATCGAATCAGGAAAAAGGGCGATGGGCGCTACCAGGGAATCGAGCTGATCGGCAGGAATCGCCGCGGCCTGACTCTCGGCCGCGGGCGCCTGCCCAGTCTGAAGGGGGGGCGCAATATTCGCATAGGTGTCTCCCGGGATGAGGGCAACTGTGCAGATCACGACAACCACACGTCGAATGCCTGCACCAAATCCTATTGGCTTCGGCTCCATGGCTACTTTCCTCCGCGTTTTACCGCAAAAGCGATTCTCCATGCGTTCGCAGATCGCTCTCGTACCGTGACAGATTCAGGATCGTTCTGCACTTTAGGGTGCGACGATACACCCTTCTCCGGGAGAACGTAACTTCCCCTTTTTAAGGCGGCGCAGAATCTGCCGCCACTCGGGAAACCCCTAAGCGTCTACGCGAGCAGTCTGTCGGTACGGACGACCGGCCGTCTCTCAAGAGCCTGAGTAGGACCGATTCTCCGAGCGGTATTTTTTGCCAGTTTAGCTGGGGCACTCTAGCATGGTTCTCGGGTCGGGTGGAACCGCTTTTCTTTATCTTGGTCGGTTACATCTGCAGCCTGACAACGGATTCTTCAGTAGGCGACCGCAAGCGGGTTCCGGCCAACCTGCGGCCAAATGAAGGAGAAAGCCATGACGCCGAAAGAAGAGCAACGTTCACCATTCTCATATGTTGAGGTGACCGAGCAAAAACGCCTGAACGAGGCCCGTGAGAAAGGCATTCCATGGAAGAAGTGGGGGCCGTACCTCAGTGAGCGTCAGTGGGGCACGGTGCGCGAAGACTACAGCGCCGATGGCAACGCCTGGGACTATTTCACTCACGACCAGTCGCGATCGCGCGCCTACCGCTGGGGTGAAGATGGAATGGCCGGGATCTCCGACGACAAACAGCAGCTCTGCTTCGCACTGGCGCTTTGGAATGGCCGCGACCCGATTCTGAAGGAGCGCATGTTCGGCCTGACGAACAGCGAGGCCAACCACGGCGAAGACGTCAAAGAGTACTACTTTTATCTCGACAGCACCCCAACGCACTCGTACATGAAATATCTGTACAAGTACCCGCAGGGGGAGTATCCCTATCGCGATCTGATAGAAACCAACCGGCGACGCTCCCGCGAAGAGTTCGAGTACGAACTCCTCGACACGGGCATTTTCGATGAAGACCGGTATTTTGACGTCTTCGTGGAATATGCCAAGACCGATCCTGAAGACACGCTCGTTCGGATAACAGTCCATAATCGAGGTCCGGAAACGGCCCAGATTCGCGTCCTCCCGACACTGTGGTTTCGCAACACATGGACATGGGAAGAGGGCGAACAGAAGCCCGTACTGGACCAGGTTGATGGGGGAAGGATCCACGCTTCCCATCCCGGTCTCGGCGGTTACACGCTGCAGTGCGAGGGCGCTCCGGAACTGCTTTTCACCGAGAACGAATCCAACGCGGAGCGCCTTTGGGGGCAGCCCAATCCTTCGCCTTATGTCAAAGATGCCTTTCATCGATACGTAATCTCAGGTGCAGGCGACGCAGTCAATCCAGCGAAGACGGGAACCAAAGCCGCCGCTCATTATTCGCTCGACGTTCCCGCGGGGAAGAGTAAAGTTGTGCGTCTGCGGTTGAGCGCCAAACCGCCGGCCCGTGCATTCGATACCTTTGACCAGACCTTTGACAGCCGTCTCGCGGACGCCAACGAATTCTACGATCGCATCACTCCGAAGGAGCTGAGCGAGGACGAACGTCGCGTACACCGTCAGGCGCTCGCTGGCATGTTGTGGACCAAGCAGTATTACTATTTCGACCTCGACCGGTGGCTGACGGAACATAACGCTCATCCGCTGGTGGGGTCCGGCAATGGGACCGCCCGCAACGCTGACTGGTTCCACATGCTCAACAGCGACATCATTTCCATGCCCGACAAGTGGGAGTATCCCTGGTACGCAGCGTGGGACCTGGCATTCCATACGCTGGCGCTTTCGCTGGTGGACTTTGACTTTGCCAAGGAACAACTCCTGCTGATGTTGCGGAACCTCTATGCCCATCCCAATGGACAGATTCCCGCCTACGAATGGAACTTCGGCGATGTAAACCCTCCTGTACACGCCTGGGCGACCATTTTTCTTTACAGAATCGAGTCAGAGCTTGGACGCGCCGACCTTCGCTTCCTGGAGCGTTCCTTCCAGGGCCTGATGCTGAATTTCAACTGGTGGGTCAACCGCAAGGATCCCGAAGGACGGAATGTCTTTGCGGGCGGATTCCTCGGACTCGACAACATCGGGATCTTCGATCGCAGCGCTCCCCTCCCGACCGGCGGGCACCTGGATCAGGCCGACGGCACCGCATGGATGGCGTTCTACTGCCTGTGCATGTTGGAGATTGCGATCGTCCTGACTGATTACGACACGATGTATGAGGAGATCGCCTATCGGTTCCTTGAGCATTTCGTCTGGATCACTTACGCCATGGATCGTATCGGCGAGAACCATGACGAGATGTGGGACACCGCAGACGGGTTCTTCTACGATCTGCTTCATCTCCCGAATGGCGACGCCGTGCGTATGAAGATCCGGTCAATGGTGGGATTGCTGCCACTAGGCGCGGCGGCTATATTCGAGCCGGGCACCTTTAAAAATCATCCCCGCATAAGTGAACTGATTGATTTGTTCCGGAAACGTCATCCCGACGTATTGGAAAAGATCGCCATTGCGGATAACAGTTTCATGGGGTACGGCGAGCGAAGGCTGGTGTCGGTCTGCAACAAGGAAAAGTTGCGGCGCATTTTGACCTACATGCTCGACGAAAACGAGTTTTTCAGTCCATATGGCATACGCTCTCTCTCGAAGTATCATCTCGAGCACCCGTTCGTCCTTCATCTCGGCGGTCATGAATATAAGGTCCAATACCTTCCGGCTGAATCGAATACCGGCATGTTCGGCGGCAACTCCAACTGGCGGGGGCCGATATGGATGCCGGTAAACGGGCTGATAGTGCGCGGCCTGCTGACGATGTATCCCTTCTATGGCGACGATTTCAAGGTTGAGCGTCCGACCGGTTCAGGAAATTACATGACGCTGTTTGAAGTCGCGAAAGAGATTGGTCGCCGGTTGTCGAGCATCTTTCTCCGTGACGCCAATGGTCAGCGGCCGATCTATGGGGGCACGAAAAAATTCCAGGACGATCCCTACTGGCGGGATTACATCCTGTTCTATGAGTACTTCCACGGCGACAACGGCGCCGGGCTGGGAGCTAGCCATCAAACAGGCTGGACAGGGCTGATCGCTCGGATTCTTGATTTGCACGCGCGACTCAAGCCGGAAGATCTGCTGCGGGCAAGCAAAGGCATAATGGCGGAGATAACTCGAGATCAAGTGCGGGGCGCACGGAGTGAATAACCTTGGGACCGGGCTCGGCGCGACGCCGGAATACGTCAATCAAATGACTTGCTCTACCGCTTCCGGACCTTCCAGCCAAGCGAGGAGGAGTTTATAACCGACCGATAGAACGATAGCACCGACGAAAAGACCGATAACGCCCATCGCGATGAATCCGCCGATCGCTCCTAGAAAGACGACTGCTATGGGTACGGCAACACCGCGCCCGAGCAACAAAGGCTTCAGCACATTGTCGATGAGTGCGACCACGATGCACCAGAGCAGAAACAGCACTGCCTTCGTCGTGCCGGCGATCGCAAACATGTAGATAACGGCGGGAACAAGTATGAGGGCTCCTGCCTGAAGTACCGCGGCGAAGAGGAAGATCAACGTCCACAACCCGGCGCCGGGCAGTCCGCCCACCAGAAAGCCAAGACCGGCGAGAACAGTCTGGATGACGGCGACACCGAGAATTCCATTGGTTACACTCCGTATCGTGGATTCTGCAAGGTCCTCGAATTCCGGACCGCGGTCGCCAAGCAGACGGTTGGTCAGCGAACGCGTAGCTGTCGCGCAACCTGAAGCATTCGCAAGCAGAACTCCGGTTACCAGAATGGAGAGCACAAATTGCAGCACAGTGAAGGCAAATCCAGCGGAAGCAGCGAGGACCCCGGGAACGAGGGTCGTGATCTTTGGAGCCAGGCTTTGCAACAAGCCAGTCAGATCTGTGGAAGCTGTGTTCCAAAGCTTCTGTAAAGGTGCGCCGATAATGGGCCACGTTCCGACATTGGCGGGCGGAGGCGGGATCGCAAATGTTCCGTCTTTGATGTGGACGCTCAGGGTTTGAAAGCCCTCGACCATCGTCTCCGCCAGCAGCGCAATCGGGACAATCAGGATAGCCAGGAAAAGCAGGGTGAAGAGAATAGCGGCCAGCTTTCCACGCCCGCCAACCATGCTTCGCAGTCGTCGGTAGGCAGGGAAGACGGCAATCGCAATGATGATGCCCCAGGCAACCAGAGGGAGGAATGGGAGGAGGATCCTAAGACACGCGGCGGTAAGCAAGACAACCAAGCCCACGTGGATGGTGACCTCGAGTGCGCGACGAATATATTCCTTGTTCTGCGGCGAATATTCTGTGTTCACGGCGTATGTCCTCCAGAAATGCTGGCTCAATTAAAAGTGCGAGGACGCGTGGAAGGACCTGAGATACCCTACTCAAGCAAAATTATTCATCTCGTTGTACACTGGTGCGGATTCTGCTGCCACTAGGGAAAACCCTGAGTGCGGGAACTGAGAAACAAGCAGTTCACAATGCATAACCTGGCGCGGTTGCTCTTTGTTCGCCGCAACCGTTGCCGGGGATATTTGACGTGCAATTGCGTCGGATTTCCGACAGACGCCGGATGCCGACGGAGATAGAATCGCGCGCAGAATTTGCTCTAGAGCTGGCACGGGCATGGTGAGATGTATTCGCTTTTCCTTCGAGGCCGTAAGTGCCGAAGAATGCTCGAATTTCCGGCTACGACTTCAGGCGGGGTTCACGACGAAGTAGGTCGCGGCAGCCTGACAGGGAAGTTCTTGTCCTCTTAGCGTTCTTTCTCCTGCTTCAACCCCTAGCCAATTCTCAGCTGAAGGAAGTCCGGCGAGTTGCCGTTTTCTACGAACTGGGCCTCTCTTCTCCTGCAGTGGCGCTCATTGACCGCGAGATGCGTGCCACGCTGGACGAGTCACGCTACCAGATCGAGTTGTATCCCGAATACCTGGAGACGACCCTTTTCGACGATCCCGCGGATCAGCAGGAGTTCCGTGAATCGTACATTCGTAAATATCAACGTCGCAGGCCAGACCTGATCATCGCCCTCGGACCCTCCCCGGTCCGATTCATGTTCGATTCGCATGAGAAATTCTTTGCGGGCATTCCGATTGTCTTTGGCGGAACGAGTGAGGAGCAGGCGGACAATCCCATCCTGGATTCGCACTTTACCGGTTGCTGGCAAATGATTGAGCCGGCGAAGACTCTGGACGTGGCCTTGCGACTCCAGCCTGGCAGCAGGCACGCAGTTGTGGTGGGCGGCGTTTCGTCCTTCGACAAACACCTGGAAGCAATTTATCTCGCGAGTCTCCATAGCTACGAAGCGACTTTGGACTTTACCTATCTCACTGATCTCGACATGCCCAGTCTGCTCGAACGCTTGAGACACCTGCCGCCCCACACGATTGTTCTTTACACGCACCTCGGAATGGACGCAAAGGGAACTCGGTACGTCGGTGCATCCCAGGCGGGTCCGATGGTCGCCGGTGCGGCAAATGCTCCGGTCTTCGGTCCATCTGACGTGGACCTGGGTCACGGAGAGGTAGGAGGCTACCTCGAAAGCTTCGCCAGGGAAGGCAGGATCGTTGGCGGGATTGCTATAAGGATTCTCAATGGAGAAAGGCCGCAGGACATCCCGATAGTGCGAGGCGCAAACACGTACATGTTCGATTGGCGTGCGCTGAGTCGCTGGGGCTTCAGAGAAAAGGACCTTCCGGCTTGGAGCGCGGTGCTGTTCCGTCCCCCATCGTTCTGGGAACGTACTAAATGGATATGGGTAGCCGCGTCGCTCTCCGTTCTCTGTCTCAGCGTCCTCGCCATGTATCTCAGGTTGAAGCGAGCGAAAAACCGGCAAATGGGGCTCAGTGGATTGCTGATCACCGCGCAGGAGAAGGAGCGCAGCCGTCTGGCGTCGGAACTTCATGACGATTTTAGCCAGCGGTTGGCGCTACTTGCGTTCGGATTGGAGAATGCCGAGGAAGTGATAGGCGTTTCGCCGGATGAGGCTGTAAGGCAGATGCATACCCTCCAGAATTCTGCCAGCGAAATCGGCGCTGATCTCCATACGCTTTCGCATCGTCTGCATTCCTCAACGTTGGAAGCTTTGGGGCTTGTTCCGGGTGTCAATGCTTTGTGCAAGGAATTCGCTACCCAGCAGGGAGTTGAAGTCGATTTTCTCTCCGAACAAGTACCTCGTTCGGTTAATCCGGATGTGGCTTTGTGTGTATTTCGAATCGTCCAGGAAGGCCTTCGTAATTTCAAGAAACACAGCGGTGCCCGCAAGGCACAAGTGCGTTTGCGCATGGCCAGTGACAAGCTATTTGTGTCCGTGACTGACGAAGGCATCGGATTCGATATGCGCGAGCTAGGGAAAATGGAGGGCCTGGGCATCCGGAGCATGAAAGAACGGGTAAGTCTGCTGGGCGGTCGATTCGAGATTCATTCTGAACCCGGGAGGGGGACAAGACTTGAAGCCTCGGCCACGCTCCAAACAAAGCCGGCGCCGACAACAGATGATTCCAGAGGAAAACCATCGCTAACCGGAGGGCGCACTCTGGAAACTAATTAGCGGTACGTCGACTACGTCTGTTGTAACTTAGCGGGCTGGCATCGCCCTTCGTGTGATAGGTGTCGCAGTTAACCCTGACGCCCCTCTGGTTCAATTACCCGAGGAATTATTTATTAATTCTTACCCAAGATCGCTTTTTGCGTAATACTCGAAGCCTAGTCTGATAAACGAAGGGATTGGTCATGGAAACAATCCACCCAGGCGCCTCCCGCCCGCGCATTCTCATCGCAGATGACCACGCGATCTTCACTGAGGCTTTACGCGATTATCTGGAGAAGAGATTTGCTGTCGTTGGAGTGGTGGCAGACGGTCGGGCCATGCTGCAGGAAGCCATCAGGCTCAGGCCGGATGTAATTGTTGCCGATATCGCGATGCCACTCCTCAACGGGCTGGACGCGGCCCGAAGAATTAGAGAACAGGTCCCGAAGGTCAGGTTTGTGTTTCTGACGATGCTCGACGACGCGAATCTTGCCGCTGCCGCACTTGAACTCGGGCGAGTGGCGTTCCTTCTAAAATGCTCCGGGGGACAGGAACTGCTCAAGGCTATTGAGGAGATTTTGCATGGCCGGTCCTACGTTACCCCTAAGCTGAAACCTGAGGACTGGGTCGCCGCGAAGACCAGAGCCCACCAGTTTTCAAAGGAATTGACGCCACGGCAGTGCGACTTCCTGCAGTTGTATGCCGAGGGACGGTCGATGAAGGAAATAGCTGCGATCCTCGACTTGAGCGAAAAGACAGTGGAATTCCACAAGCACCATATTATGGAAGCATTCGGTCTCAAGAGCAACGCCGCTCTGGTGCTGTTCGCCCTAAAGCGCGGCCTGATTTCAGTCGACCCCGAACCTTCATCTGTCGGCAATCACATCCTAGGGATTTCCCCAGTCGCAAAAAACCCGCGACATATCTAAGAATGAACTTTAAAGTTTTGAATTGCTCGGCGCTTGCGCGACGAGGAAATGGGCATCCCTCTGCTCTCACGGAGGTGAACTTTGATCCGACCCCGAGTGCTGCTGGCGGATGACCATTCGGCCTTCCTCGAACGCACCGCTGCGTTGTTAGAGCCTCAGTTTGAAATAGTGGGAACCGTAGCCGATGGCGCAGCATTGGTATCGGAGGCCCTTCGTCTTAACCCTGACGTCATTGTGGCCGACATTACAATGCCTGGCTTGAGCGGAATCGATGCCGCGCATCGACTGCGCGAGTTGGCCTCGACAGCCAGAATTGTCTTCCTGACGATTCATTCGGAAGAGCAATTCGTGGAAGCATGTACGGCGGAAGGCGCTTTGGGATATGTCGTCAAGGCCCACATGAAGGCCCACCTGATTCCGGCAGTACATGCGGCCCTTATCGGAGCGCCTTACGTTTCTCCACTTCTTCCCAGGTGATTCGCACAGCCCTATCTCGGCTTCCTCTTCCCCAGGATGCCGCCTGCACTCGTCTGGTCGCCGGTGACAGATCTCTGTATCGCTCCTTTTGCAGCATTACCTGCTAAGTTTCCTGCCAAACTTCCTACGTCTGGAACAAAGCTCGGATTCGCTGTTGTCCCTTGAATCTTGAAGGCCACGCCTCCCCTTTCGGCCCGGCCGGTTCTCTCCGCTCGTGCTTCGGCTCGGTTGGTCTGCAGGTCAGCCATCATGCTGAAATCGAGCGCCCCGTTTGGGCTAATCGTACCGGATCCTGTCAGCACGCCGAGCGATGGTATGGTCACGTTGATGGCGTCGGCTCTGGTCCCGTCAGGAGCGACGTGCGCATTCAGGCTGGCATTCTGAATGGTCGTGTCGGGATTAGAGGGAGCTTTTCCGCTAAATGCTGATAAAGCGCCTAGTTTCGATCCCATATCGAAACCGGCCAGCTTCGTGCTTGAAATCCGCACGGGGCCGGCAATCACCAGATTGTCGAGTGAACCGCTGATTGCCAGGTCGGCAGACAGCGTTCCACCATTCAGCTTCGATCCCGAAGGCAGCACTACGCCAAGCGCCGGGAGCATCGCTTCCAGTTCATCGACCGACATATTCGGGGCGCTGAGCTTCAGGTTCATCACCATCGTTTCGCCTTGGTTCTGAAATCCGCCCGTCAACTGAGCACTTGACTTGCCGATTGCTATGTCGCCTTGGGTGATGGTGCGGGCCTGATGGTCGAGGTCTTCGTCAATTGCGTATTTGACGGTCACGACTTTTGGAGCAGCTGATCCCTTCGGTGAAAGCTTGAGCTTTTCGCAAGTGATCCCGCCCGCCAACTTAGCCTGACTATCGGTCGAGTTCAGAGTTCCCTCAAGATCAACGGAGCCGCCAATGCCGGTCGCAGGATCGACGAAACCCGAGGCGGCGAGATCCAAATTCTTCACCTTCATTGAGGCGTCGAAAGGAGTCTTCGCCGCGTCCTGAGGATTGATCGGTCCCGCTTTGCCGGTAAAGTTGGCATCCCCACCTCCGGGCAGGTTGACGGTCAGCTCGAACGGGAACTGAGAAGTAAAAGAGAAGTTCGAGACTCTCGCGTTTAGTTCGTCGTAAACCTGTGGCTTCGCTGTGGAGTTCGCTGTGCCAATCGACAGCTTTCCATCCTTGATTTCCAGTTTGGCGACCGAGAGCTTCTGCGGCGCACCAGATGTGGCCGGTTCCGGAGGGATGTTTTTATTGGTGCCGAGGCTGGAAAAGTTCCAGGTTCCGTTGGAAGCCTTGAGCAAACTTATCTGGGGCTCTTCCAGCTCAATCCCCGTTATGTTCAGTTGCCTGGAGAAGACGAGCGGCATTAGCTCGACGCCCACCTTCAACGACTTCATTGTTATAAACGGCGACTTGCTGAAGGCCGGATCGTCGGCAATGCTGACATTCTCCACGCCAACTGTGCCCCCAAAGAGCGAAAGGCTTAAGTCTCCCAAGGTCACGGGTCGTCCCAGAGCATTCGTCAACTCCGACTCAATTTTCGGTCGGAAGCTGTTGATGTTGATGAAAAGCGGAAAGGCGATCAGGATTACCAACACCGTCGCGACAACGATTCCAGCGATCTTCAGGGTACGTTTGTTTATTTGCATTGGCTTGCTCCTGTTCCTCCACCCTTTCAAGGATGCTTGTCCGCACATCCTGCCCTAGATGTGTCCGCTCAAAGTTAGCCATCTCGCGGAATCATGGAAGCTCCACACCCCAGGCAACAACCTTCCAACCCGCTTCCTCTTTGGTCCACAACAACAAAAGCTCGGGCGACTCTTCCTCTCCACAATTCAAGCGACTGGCGGACAAGTAATAAGCTCCGTACTTTGCATCAGCCGGCTTCAAGTCCGGGCCGCCTTCGAGTTGACGATGTTGGCACAAAAAGCTAGAGGCCAACTGGTCCGGCACGGCCATGATCGCGAAGGCCCTGGAGTTTTCATGCTCTACTGGGGGCAGCAGATCATTGTTCGGCTGCAGACTCGTCATCATGTCGGAGAGATTCGCTCCGGATGGAATTTTTTCGAGCGGCTGTTGAAGCCCAGACTGGATTCTGGCGATGGGCGTCAATTTCTCCTGGTCTTTGGAAGGTGACGGCAGACACTCATAGGACCGAGGTGAAGCAAATGTGGAAGCACGGATGACATCCCGCTTCACGATCCAGGCCTGGTAGAATTCCAGGATGTCTTTTTCGGCGGTGGGATCACCCGCGATGCTCCGCGGTTCTTCCTCTGAGGGTTCGGCCTGAGCCGCAGCGTTGTTGGGGACGATGCCTGCATCGCTGCCGTCTTCGAGGCGGACGGCCGTGATCTTCCAGTAGCCACCCTCCTTGGCCCAAAGCAGGGTCATAACCTTGTTCCGGCTATCTCCCTGCTTACCGCGAAACACGGTGACGAAGTACTTCTCCTTGGAGCGATTGCTTGAATCGTCGCTCAGTGCAGGAGCGCATCTTTCGTCCGGTTCCATATCCGTCGGCACGGTCACCAGCAGAAATTCCGACGCATAAGCGTTCTTCGCCTCTTTCAATGCTGGCGACCATTTGCCAGCAGGTTCGAACACATCGGCAACGGAGTTTGCCGTGCCAATGCTATCGCTAAAGTTCTGCATCAGCATTAGTGTGCGCAGCCGAATCATGCCTGCCGGGGGGGGAGTGACTGCCCTTCTGCGCCGTTGCCTCCAAACATGGATAGCTTTGGCGCGAAAAATAAGCAACTGACTTGTTCGGTTGTTTCTCTACCACCCAGCTTTGCAGGAAATCGTGCGCGCTCTTATCGACGCCCTGATCGGCTTTCACACCGGGATTTAAGGGAATGTGGCCAAGGCTCTCGGTGCTGTTTTCCGGTGGTGGCTTACCTCCGATTCCAAACTGTCCAAAGACGTCGCGCCACCAGCCATTAAGACCAGACCAGCGAGCGTCATGGCGGTCCAGGTTGTTTCCCGCGCGGACGTCCGAGTTGGAAGCCGACAAATGCCCATTGACCAGCCCCTTGGGAAAGCCCGATGCACGATAGTCGACATCAATGTCGGACAATTTATGGTCCCGCGAAATGGAGAACTGAATCGAGGGAGGCCCGTTTTTCAGCCTGAAACAAATGGGAAAACCCGCATGATAGACGGTGTTGTCTTTATCGCGAAAGAACTCCTGGCTGCGGCTGAGAATGTCAACCGCATTGGGCTTCAGGTACACATAGAGGCGGAACTGGCGGTCGTTGCCTACGCCGGATTCCTGTCCAAGCACTTCGTCAACGGCTTCCACCAGATCAATCGCTCGACCCAGGCTTTTGCCGGTCGCATCCGTGAGCTTAGCGTTCAACAGCGCATGGGTCACGGCGTCAAATGTGGTGCGGACGGACAGTCGGCCGTTATCATAGGCCTGTTCGGCCACAATGTTGCTTCCGGTGGTCGCGTTGTAACGGCGAATGAAGTCGTCTACCAGTTGCTTCTGCTCAGGCCGCAATGAGGCGTAGGATTTGCCAAGCTCCAGGGTTTCGCTTTTAGTCGTTTTGGATGGGGCCGCCCCGTTCTGTTTCGGTTGCGCTTGAGCAAGAACCAACTCGAACGGGAAGTGCAAGAAAACGATGAGAAGGATCAGTCGGGCCATTTGCTTCATCGTGACCCTCCTTGGGAGTTGGCGAAGTCAATGTGAGGCACCTCTTGAACCGCATGGCTATGTACCAGGGGCGGGTGTCGCACTCTTTAATTTCCAGCGCTCGATTGCAGGGCATTGCACAATGTCAGGTGAACTTGTAACCGTTCCCTCTAAGTGGAACAGGACATGAGAGGCTTGGCATCATCCTCCTGCACGCCCAATTCTTATTCAAGAGGGCTGTTGTGAAAACTGGGGAAACCCCTAGCTCACGACATCTGCGACGCTAAAAGTCTGAGCACGTAGTGAAGCCCTTTACGGAGATCGAAGTGACCGTGGCAAGCGGAAGGACGGCTCCTCAGGCACCGCACTGCGCCACTCTCCTCGTGCCATCTCCCGCTCCTCTTTCCAGTTGGTCTCATCTCCGCTGGCACGTTTCTAGCCGGGCACTCCAGGCAAGCTGACGTGGTATTTCAGGGAAACTTGGATATTCTCCGCTACGGAAGCGACGTCCCCATGCTCGAATGTGAACAGTCTACTTTGCGGTAGGTGGATATCCGCCAAGCGCCGTCTGAGGGTCGCCATCCTCTGTAGAATGTCGATCGACAGGCCAATGCGAATTTTCGTCGGTGTAACGGACAAGGATTGGTTTACGCTTCACGCCTCACGGCCACACGTGGATGAGGTCAATTTCTCGCGCCCATCACCCACGGCGACTTTTAAGGCCCTTGGCCCCGGCGAGCTTCTTCTGTTTAAACTACATTCCCCCGACAACTTCATCGCAGGAGGTGGCTTTTTCGCGAAGTTCCAGCAATTGCCTGTGGATCTCGCATGGGATGCCTTCGGAGTTGGGAACGGTGTTACGTCGCTCGCGGAGATGCGGCAGCGAATCGCATTCTATCGGCGCTCGCCTATTGCTCCCACTGAGAACCCAACCATCGGCTGCATCATGCTGGCTGAGCCGTTCTTCTGGTCAACCGATATGTGGATCCCGTCCCCATCCGACTTCAAATCCCAGACTGTTCAAGGAAAGGGCTACGAAGCCGAGACAGGCATCGGACGCGAGCTTTGGGCCAAAGTTGAGCAGCGGCTTAGGCTCCTACCAGCGGCGCAACTGCAGGAAGACACGGCCACCGTCGCCGCCATCGAGTCACATGGTTTTGGCAAGCCACAAATTGTCCTGCCAAGGTTGGGACAGGGCTCATTCCGCATTGTTGTAACGGATGCTTATGAGCGTCGCTGTGCGTTGACTGGAGAACGAACCCTACCGGCCCTCGATGCAGCGCATATCAAGCCCTACGCTTTGCTGCAGCGCCATGACGTGTCGAACGGTATCCTTATGCGCAGCGACCTACATAGACTGTTCGATGAAGGCTATATGACTATCGACCCGATGGACCGGAAAATCGCTGTCAAGCCAGCGCATCCGGCAAGAGTTTGAAAACGGCACGGAGTATTACAAGTTGCATGGTCAACGCGTGCGAGAACCCGCGCAACCGATTTATCGGCCGAGTTCCGACAATCTGGAATATCACGCGTACAGCGTTTTTCGATAACTCTGCGACCGGCTTTCATCCCTTCAACGCTTGGGAATGATGTTATCTGACCGGAAGCTTCTTATCATCTGGGCGGCAATTGAGCAGGATTTCCGACGGAACCTTCCGCCATCCCGGTTACACTTGTCTCCGGAAACCAAACCACGTGGGCCCGCCGACAGCCTCCGAGCAGATTAAATTCCTGATGAATCTTCAGCGCCTGCTCGCGGAAGGACTCTTCACCGCTACGTATAAATACGCATTACTTGCTGCGCTGGCCGACTTGTCGGTCGAACTCGGGGACGACACGGGCAACCCTTTCGTCATCTCCCACTATGCCATCGCCGAGAAAATCGTGGAGTATTACTGGAGACACGCGACACCCTATGCTACAGGCGGAGAAGCTCGCATCCTTCGCCAGAGTTCGGGATGTCAAGCCAGAATTATCCGGCTAGTTGACGAGGCTCGCGAGCATCACGGAAACTCGCTCGCCGGCATGGTTCGCAGGCCGGCGGAGTGGATCAGGCTGGTGAAAAATGTGGTGCCAACGCTACGCGAACAGCCACTCTGGCGACTCCAGATCGTAGGACCCGAGACCCTGGACTTCCTGTACGGTCGAAGTGAAAGTGAGGAAATCGAACTGCGGCCAGGGATTGCCTACTGCTTCCGCCAGTTCTTTGCCCTAGTTCAGGACCTGGTCCGAGCAGCGTGGCTTCGCGACGTCAGACGGCTCAACAGCGATTTCATTGGCGAGACGACCGACCTTCGCGACTTCCTCTTCGGAGCCGAACGGGCGGCATTGACCATGGCGAAGCCAATGTTGATGGAGATCCAAGCGGGACGATGCTTCTATTGCTCCGCCGCGATGAAGGAATCCGTCGCCGAAGTAGACCACTTCATTCCCTGGTCGAGGTACTCGGCGGATCTGGTTCATAATCTGGTCCTCGCCGACCGGCAGTGCAACGTAAGTGTCAGAGCAAACACCTGGTTGACAGATCGAATCCGCGGGCAGAGTTCGTTCTGGGGCGGATTACTTCCGGATAGCCCGTAATCCGGGCACAACTCGGCAGCCGGTGCCATCGGAGTTGGTTGTCGCTCACAGAAAGTCAGCTCGGCCTTAAGTGCCAGCATGCCTTGGAGGCTCGAATAAGTGTGCAGCGGTGCACGGTCTGTTGCTCCGGCAGTCCTCCGAGTCTTTGATGAAAAGCCGCTCACGGAATCCAGACGATGGCCGAAATGGCCCGGCGTATGATTGGAACCAGAATTGCGCAGGCGCAAGGAGGCGAGGTGAATTCACTCCGAGAGCCATCATGATCGGACGACGGTTGCCGGCCGTCACGGCGCGACTCGTATTTTGCAGCCTATACGTGCCCTACGCGGCCATGGCACAGGAACACCCTGTGCATGAATGGGGTTACGTTGGAAGTGACGGCCCTGCACACTGGGGCGACCTAAAACCCGAATTCGCCGCATGCAAAACCGGCCACAGCCAGGCCCCAGTCAATATTGCCGGTGCTCAGAGTGCTGACCTACCTGCAATTCAGTTCGAATACAAACCCAGCGCGCTCCACATCATCAATAATGGCCACACGATTCAAATCAACTACGCTCCCGGTAGTTTTATGAGAGTCGGAGACAAGCGTTACGAACTAAAACAATTCCATTTCCACCATCCCAGCGAGGAGACAATCAAGGGCAAGCGGTTTCCTATGGAGCTCCACCTAGTGCACTCGGATGCCGACGGGAATCTGGCCGTGGTATCCGTGCTGTTGGAAGAGGGTTCTGCAAATCCGCTCGTTGAAACGCTGTGGGGTCTTGCGCCGAAAACGGCCGGTCCGGAGAAGACCGACGATAACCTGCAAATCAATGTCGCGGATTTGTTGCCTCCTAACGGGAGCTATTTCACTTTCTCCGGTTCGTTGACGACTCCGCCGTGCACCGAAGGCGTCAGTTGGTTCGTACTCAAGACACCCATAACGGTTTCGAACAAACAAGTGGCGACGTTCGCCGAGATTTATCCATACGATGAGCGGCCAACTCAGCCCCTGAACGGCCGGACGGTGCTTGAAAGTAAGTAATTGGCGACCGCGCAACCGCGACTAACCTAGGCGCACAATCACGGAATCGGGAGTTCACTGGTCCGAGAATACGGTTTGCGCTCACAGGCTGGTTCCTTCGGTCAGGAGCTAAATCTACGCTGGCGAGTTCCGTGTGGTCGCTATCCAAGATCGGAAACGCCTCGACGACAGAGGTGTGCAGAGCCTCGGAGCAGTTGCGAGACGTTTTCGATTTGGGGACAAGAAGGAAGCCGCAGGCGTTTGCCGCGGTCGCGGTGATCGGAGCGGGGATTATGGGTATTGAATGTCGTTTTCTGGTTGAGTGAATGCGTCCGGGAAGTGTGATCGTCGCCGATGGCGTTGGCAAGTGATGAGTTGGCGGATGCGTGGTCTGCGATCGAGCGGTTGGGAGATACCGTTGATGGAGTTTTTTGAGCCTTGTGTGGTGCAGCGGACAGACGGGTGCGAAGACGTGCGAGGAGCAAGCCTGCGGAGCGGACTGGCGGCAGCGTTCATGAGGAATCGAAGGCAGCCAGATAGAGCTGGGCAGCGGTGAAGCGTTGAACAACGCGCATGGCCTGGCCGCAGCGGGGACAGTGCCAGAGGTCTGAGTCCGGCAGCGGGGGTCGAGGCAGATCTTCGTGGCCCTGGTCGGCGAGCAGGGCGCGGGCCAGAGGCAGCAGTTGTTTGCGGAAGCGGTTGGAGAGCAGGCCGTAGTGACGGATGCGCACGAAGCCTCTGGGCAGAACATGGAGGAAGAAGCGGCGCAGGAACTCCTGGGCATCGAGGGTCATGATGCGCTGCTTGTTGCCGTGGGCGTAATCCCGCCAGAGGAAGCTGACGCGCTCACCGTCGAAGGCGGTGAGGCGGTGGTTGGAGATGGCCATGCGATGGGTATAGCGGCCGAGATAACGCAGGACATGAGTAGGGCCGCCGAAGGGAGGGCGGGCATCAACGTACCAGTTCTTGTCGCCCAGCTTCTCCATCAGTTCCTCGAACCATACCGGGTCGCTGAAGTCGTGGGCCGGACCTCGGCAATCGAGCAGGCCTTTGCGATAGAGCTGGCGCAGGCCAGCGAGGAATTTCTCGCGGAAGACGGTGCTCAGGACGGGAACGGGCAGCAGGAACAGCGGATGGCTGGTCGGGATCCAGCGCCGATGGTCGGCTGACAGACCGCCGGCGGGAACGACGCAGTGGATGTGGTAATGACCGAGCAGGTTGGAGCTCCACGTGTGCAGGATGGAGAGAAAGCCGATGTGGGCGCCGAGCCGTTGGGGAGCGGCGGCCACATCGAGTAGGGTCCTGGAGCTGGCCTCGAACAGCAGGTCAAGGAATGGCCTGGGAGAAGTGAGCGCCAGCGGGTTGAGTTCGTGAGGCAGGGTAAAAACGACATGGAAGTAGTTGGTGTTGAGCAGGTCGCGCTGCTGCGCTTCGAGCCATCGCCTGCGGACCTGGGCCTGGCACTTCGGGCAGCATCGCGAGCGGCATGAGTTATAGGAGACAGGCGCCTCGTACTGGCAGTGAACACACTTATCCTTATGTCCGCCGAGAGCTGCGGTACGGCAACGCAGCACAGCCCGATAAGCCTTCAGCTGCTGATAGCTGAGACTGGACTGATAGCGTTCCAGAAACTGCCTTCCCCTGCGACGGACGATGTCGGCCACCTCGATGGCCGGCCTCGTCATGGCTGGAGCGGACGATGATAGAAGCGGCGGGTCTCGTCGACACTGGCGAGCTTCAGATCTTCGATCGGGTTCGCGATCTGCTGCAGGTGTTGCCGCGACAGATGCAGGTACCTCGCTGTCACCTCCAGATCTTCATGACCGAGCAGAAGCTGGATGGCGCGCAGGTCCGTGCCCGCTTCGAGCAGATGGGTCGCCCAGCTGTGGCGAATCAAATGGGGCGTGACCCTCTTGCGGATACCTGCCCGTTTTGCGGCTTCGGTGCAGCTTCGCCACACAATCTTGTCGCTGATCGGCCGTTCGCAGTCGCGATGACAGCGTGAGGGGAACAGATAAGTGCGCGGCTTGAGCCAGCGCCAGTGAGCACGCAGGGTCTCCAGCAGCGCCGGGCTGAGCGGCAGATCACGATCCTTGCCGCCCTTGCCGTTGACCACGTGAATGACCATGCGCTGGCTGTCGATGTCGGCAAGCTTCAGCCGCGCAACCTCAGCGCGGCGCATGCCGGTGCCATAGAGAATCATCAGCAGCATACGTTCGAACAGGGTACTGCTGGCATTGATCAGACGTGTGACTTCTTCCTGGCTGAGAATGTTGGGCAGCTTTCTGCGCACCCGGGGAAAGGGCAGGAACTCGCGGAACTCATGCCGATGCAGCGTGCGCACAAAGAAGAAGCGCAGCGCGGTCACGTGGTTCTCGACCGAGGCCGGGTCCAGCTTCCGTACCCTGAGCAAGTACGCCTGATAGCTGCGAAGATGACCGGGCCCGAGCTTGTCGGGTGCCTTGCCGAAATGCTGTGCGAACCGCTCGACGAAACGCAGATAGCGCCGCGTCGTGCCTTCTGAATAGTTGCGACGCTGGAGCTCCTCCAGCGTCATTTTGCGAAGACGAGTCACAGTGGGATACCTCCTGTGACTCACACCCTATCCCCACCGCAAACCTGCTCGGCAGTCACTGCTGCAGCGGCCGCGGCGCCTGCGGCTTCGTTCTCGTCGGCAATCCGGAAGTAATCGAGTATCCACACGGTGGCCTATCCGACGAAGTGCTGGAAAAACGGGGATTTGAGCATCTTCAGGCTGTCCCGGTCCGAAAGGCCACGACGAAGTCTCAGAAGAGGCAGTGAACCGACGACTATCGCCAAACTATCCGCTCGAGGAGTTTGGTTCCTGCCGTGGGCGTTGGCCCCAGCAGGCGTGGAGAAGCGCGTTGAGGAACCAGAATGAAGGATCGGTCCAAGGGGTTGCCAGCGCCTTGTACTCCTCTTTCCGCTCCTCGGTCAGGTCACCGTCAGCTTGCTCCCACACGCGGATAGCCTCCAAAGTCTCCTGCCACCACCGCGCCCACGGGCCACCACCCCGCACTACCTCGGCCGTCGCCTCGTGGCGGATGTTTTTGAGACCGCAATTTCCGAAGAGCACGGGAAGCTTGCGCCCAAAGGTGGGGTCATACCCTCGCGATGCCCACCACTCACCATCCCGCCAAGTGCGCTGATACCGGGCGTAGTACGGATGAGACCGGTCCACTGGAGCAACCGTGCCCCAAGTCACCGTCCTCATCCACGAGCCAGCCTCCGGGTCGCAAGCACTCCACCATGCGCTGGATAGCCGTCTCTTGCTTGCCAGCGAGCCAGAACAGCATCAAACGTGAGCAAACCAGATCGAACGAGGCCGGGCCGAGCGTGTCTAGAGGATCGTCGAGGATGTTGTGCTGGTACACCTCAAGGTTCGGAAGATTGAGTCGTTTTAGGTAGGTAACATCTATGTCCGTCGCCACCACTCGGCCGCTGGCTCCCACTCGCTCGGCAAGCCAGACGGCCATAGAGCCCCGGCCCCCCCCCCGACCTCAAGGCACCGCCAGCCAGGCCGGACCAGCTCACGCCTTCGACGAGAAAGGGGGTCGAAGATATATTCCAATAGACCCAATCGATTGTCTTCAGCCTCTTGGCGCCCTCTAGCGACGAGTCGGTATCCGGGATCAATGGACTCGGGAACTCGGGATGTATCATGGCGTTTTGCCATGGTGCAAACAATAGTAAGAGGCTTTCCTCGTGTCAACGCCTTCGTCTTGGGCGGTATCGCCGTAGAAACAGTGAACTTACTGAAAAGCTGTGCAGGAAAGTGTTGTCTCAGCAGTCCATTGGTGTTTTCGTTCGTGCCGCGCTGCCAAGGACTCTGCCACACGTTTACTCGTTGGTGCGCTGCTTGTAGGCGCTGACCAACAGTGCCACCGTGATCGCGACGTAAAGAACGCCGGTGATCCCCTCCAACGCCGCCAGCATGCGGACCTCTCCGCCAATCGGGAGAATGTCCCCGTAGCCGATCGTCGAGAGCGTTACCAGGCTAAAGTAGAGTATTTCGCTTTGTCGGTCTCTCCCTGCAGCGGTGAGCTGGATTGCCCCCGGATCAAAAACATCGATGGCGGAGTAGAGGGCAAACCAGAACATGCCCAACAAGAGGTAAATGCTGACCGCGGTATAGAGATGGTCATCGGTAACAGAGCGAGCATTCCTGAGATAAGGGAAGAGGCCGGCAACGGTGAGCCCGAAGAACGCCGCCAATAATCCCCATTTGATCCCAACCAGGGTTCGGCCGGGATAGAACGTGCTTGCTGCCGCGAAAGCGAATGCTACCGCCATCAACAGAAGCGCCGGCCACACCCAGCCTTTTATCTCTGACAGCCTAACGGTGGCCATAAGAAGCGGCACAAACATTAGCCCCCCCAGGATCAATCGCCGAATGACGCCGTGATCCAGAACCGGATGCATCAGGATCACCAGCAATAGCGACAGCAGGAGCAACAGGTCCGGTTGTGATGGTGTCTTTTTCACAGGATGTAATTGCAAGCGTTGTCGAAACCGCAGCCCTGGTATATATCGTGGAGGTTGTCCCGAATGATGTGCGCCAAGCCGTTGGCTCTTTGCGCGTCAATGGTCAACGCTCTCGGGAGCTCCTTGATCTCAAATTTAAATCCATCCGGCAGCTTTAATTTGCTGACAAGGTTCGAGAGTTGGTCCAGGGAGAGGTCTGTGTCCACTTCGGTCGTGTACGACAGCATGACCCAAGTCTTTCCGTCCGGTGAGTGCAACAGGTAGACCCTCCTCCCTTTCGCGTACAGGTACGTGTTCTCACGATGGACTTCTCCAGGCACAAAGTCGTCTTTGAGCACTCCTTTCATAAGCTCTGGCGACATCGAGGCCATCCAAGTGGCCAGAACGCCATGAAAGTCCACAGTCTCGCCCACCTTGTGGTCCCAAAATTCGTCCATAACCCAATATCGTCGCGCCGTTTGTGGTGTCGGGTTGATGTAAACAAACTCCGCTCCAAGCTCCGCCGCCAGCTTCGTCGGGTCAATAGCCGCCTTCTCGTTCGGTGGGCAACGGTCGCCCGGGCCGCTGCTGTTGTAGATCTGAGCCATTGCATTCGGAGGCTTGCCGAATACGGGCGTGGATTTCGCAATAGGCGAAGTCGCGAGCATTGGTTCTGTGAATCTCATTGTCGCGAATCGCTCCCGGTTTGAGAGTGATTTGTTGAGCGGAAACGACCACCGTAAAAAGAACAGCCCAGACGGAAAACGCGAGATTCGTAAGGAGGATCCATTCGCCCTCTCCTGGCGTTGACTGCAATCGCGATTCAAGGTGTTTGAAAGCAAGCAATTCGCTGTCATTTGCGGCAGGACCACAAGACAGTAGGGTTACCTTCATACGCTTACTCCTATAACGAATCCTGACGACGACGCGTCATGAAGAGGTGCCAGTGCAGACCGCATTGACCCGCCCAGAAACGTGAGCAGGAAGTTGGAGGTTCTCGGCTGCGTGACCCGCCCCGGAGAAACGGGGTCGCAGGAGGTTAGGCATTTCAACTTCGCCCTTCGGTTCGTACCGAATTGACCAGTTGATTTTCAGCGAGTGTAGCTCAACTGACTGACTCCGGCAACGAGGGAAGAATATGGCACCACATGTATCCGCGGTGTCGAGTTCAAAATACCTGGGCACGTTGTTCGCCAGGGCCACAAACATCTGTGACGAGAACCCGGAACCCGCCTGGGGCTTCGTATCCCGGCTCAGCGGAAAATTTGGAGACCAAGCTGACTTAACGTTCCCAGCTTGAAAGCGGCGATCCGTCCTACAGCCGCGACAACTTTCTTAGTAGTGAGTCCCGTGGCATGATCTCGGTCTTTGCGTCGTGCTTATAGCTCTCGTGGCCTGGGTAAACGACGATCTGATGATTGGCTTTGATGTCGCCGCAACCAATATAAAAGCCTTTGCTAGGCTTCGGATCGCTGAGAGAACGCTTCATCTCGATTGCCCAGCGCTCATTTGGTGCGGTCTCCAATACTAAGTCAATCTCTGCGCCGACAGAGGTGCGGTAGAACCATGCCGGTGTGTTGGCCGGAACCGCGCTCAAGATGTTCTCGATGAGCATTCCCTCCCAGCTCGACCCGACCACGGGATGCCCCAGTAAGGTCTCCTGATCGCGTATCCCCAGCAGCGTATGCAGGAGGCCGCTATCCCGCACATAGACCTTTGAGGAGCGGACAAGGCGTTTGCCGACATTTGAAGCCCACGGCTGCAGGCGACGCACCAGGAGGAGGTCAACCATGATGTCGAGATACCTGGTGACTGTCTGGCCGCTTATCCCCAAGCCGGCAGCGAGCTGGGCAGCGTTCAACATTTGCCCCTGATTGTGGGCAAGCATCTGCCAAAAGCGGTGAAGGGTTTCGGCTGGAGTCCGTGGGCCCAAGGAAGGAACGTCCCGTTCCAAATAGGTCTGGATGAAGGCTGCGCGCCATTCGTAACTCTGAGCCTCAGTTTCTGCGAGAAAGCTCTCCGGGAAGCCTCCCCGCACCCAGAGAGCCTGACTGGCATTGGGAGAAAGACCTACTACTTCGCTTTCCAGGAATGGGGTCAACTCCATATAGGCGATTCTGCCTGCAAGCGTCTCCGCAGACTGCTGCAACAGATCAATCGAGGCCGATCCGAGTAAAAGAAACTGGGCGGTCCGTTTCCCCTTTCGCTTTCGCCGGTCGATCAAGCTACGCAGAGTCTGAAAAATTCCTGGTAGACGGTGAATCTCGTCCAGGATCACAAGCCTATCTTCATAATCGGAAAGGTAGAGTTCCGGATCTGCAAGCTTGGCACGATCTGAGGGAAGCTCCAGGTCGAGATACAACGCTGAATTGTCGGCCTCGCTGGTGAGGCTGAGTGCGAGCGTTGTTTTGCCGACCTGCCTGGGTCCGAGCAGAGCAACTGCGGGAAACTGGGCCAAAAGGTGAATGAGACGGGTTGTGGCCTCACGCCGAACCATACCTAGCAATTATTCCACAGTACGGAAGAAATGCGAGGTAAATCACCGTGCCTGGTGGGCCTCCAATATGCTCTTTGACAGCACCATCATGCAATAAGCGTCAGACATGTGCATTTGAAGGTGCCGCATTGTCGCCTTTTGAATCATAGATCCATCGCGGCGCGTCGAGTCTCTCCTTACGGCGTCAGTACAGCTCCTCGTCGATGCCCAATTCCTCGGCGGAGTACGCATCAGACTGTCGGCGACGCTGGAACTCTCGAGCGGCGGTCATGTTCACTTGTTCGTAGATTTGGGTGGCTCGCGCCCTGGCCGACGCCATGAGCGAAGATGGCACTTCAGGAAGCGCCGTGAGGGCGTACTTAATGAACGTGTCAGTCAGGGCGAGATGGAGTTGGCTGACCGTCTCCAGGCGTTGGAAACGTCGGGCTTGAGTATCGACAAGATCTCCGAACAATGAATAGACAAGTTGCTCCAGGTCGTCTCGCTGGTTGGTCCCGACTGTGATGAGGTAATCGAATACTTCATTGTCGCTCCTTGCGTTGAGCCTGGCCTTCAGCGCGGCGACGCGCTCCGCCTGCGCACGGTTGACGCGAATCGTGTAACGGACGATGTGAGGTGGTTTCGGTCTAGGCATGACTGCAATATACCGCAATGTACATAGTTATAACAACGTGACGCACATTGCCTTCGCTAAGGTACATAGGTGCGCCACACTCTCGACTTGATTCCAAAAGAGATCCTCGGAGCAAACCTTCAAAGTGCGTCTGCGCTTTATGTTCCACTACCACTCTTCTCCTCGAAGACGATCACAAAACGGCGACCTGCAACGGCCTACAGACCGAAAAAGGCGCAGCCTTCGGCTGCAACAAAGCACGATAAAAGACGAATAAGGCCGAAGAAGCACGATCACTAGCAATAGGAGATGGAAATCGCCTTTTATCGTGCTTGTTCGCACTTTCGCGCGGTTGTTCGGCTTTATTCGTGGAAAATCGGTGTGCGCTTGCAGCCACACTGATCGTCTGGCATCATTACTGCAATGTGCGCTTCACTACATGAGCATCCGCCTGAATTGCTGGCAGTGATGAATGCAATGGGTATCCGAAGGAGCGTGTTTCACCTCAAGGGACGGCTCCTGAAGTCAGCGCGTGTTGAGCTGCAAATTGCCAGAAACAGCGGCCTCACATGGCGGGTCATCTGGCAGGCTCTCCGGGAAGAAGGCTATCCCGGCGGCTACCAGCAATTTTGCAAAGCGGCCAATCGAGTTACGGGGTCTGGTCGCGTTCCTGCCTCCACAAATAGCAAGACCCTCCTTCCCCCCGTGGCGAAGAAGGAGGCACTGCAATCAACCGTCCTGGAAAGAGAACGTGACACCTCAAACAAGGAGAAACCGGCATGGCAGATACAGAGAGAGGAAACGATGGCGCGCTTGGATCGGGAAGCGGAGCTGAATCGTCAACGGGAGGCTCAGTGGCAACCGAAGAAGGTCTTCAAGATGACTCCCTTCGTGGGTCGAGGAGAGAGCTAGGCCAAAAAATAGGGGTAAAGCCGAAACGGGTTGTGTTTCCCATTGCCGGCAAAGGCGGAGTTGGGAAGACTACGGTGCTCGCTACGCTGGCAGAGTGGTACGCAAGTCTGGGTTACCGGGCCGATTTGCTGGACATGGACCCTGACAACAAAGCCGAAGGGTCTTTGAAAGCGCTGTTCACCGCAGCATATAAGTTGCCCGCATTTGAAAGTTGGACCTACGACCGGCTTCTGGGGATCTCGCTCGAATCGGATGCGGATGTGATTCTCGCCGACCTGGGCGCGGCGCAAGGTCACCGGATGATCCCCTGGTTTCGGGACTTCTACAAGGTGATGCAGCAGGCAAGCGTCGATTTCCGCTGGACAGCGATGGGAGTCGTCGATAACGACATCGCATCGGCGAGGTCTGTGCTGGAGTGGGGCGAAGAGCTGTTGGATACGGTCGATTATGTGATCGTGCACAACCACTATCAAGACGGCGTTGCTTCCGCCTGGGAGAACCCAAAGCTTGAGTCCGATGTGAGAGTCTTCAGGGAGATGTTCTCTCCGTTTGAAATTCGGATGGATGCAAGGCGCCCTGATCTTCAGCGCATGATGCGGACGATGAACGTGACGCTCGCGGATGTTGGTGATCGGAACACGGATGTGCCGGAATTGCGAGCGCAGGACATGGCCCTTCGGGCAAGAACATACCGGTTCCGGGCGTTTAGCCAATTCACGGAAGCTAGAAGCGTCCTGCTACCTTGAGTGCTTCTGTCGTTCTGGCTTTTTTGCTTTCCTGCTCATGCCCGGATAGCGGGAACTCCGGCCTGGGTGGAAGCTCCGGGTCAAGGCCGCGTGAGCGCCGCGTTTGTTGCGGTTCAGCCTTGACGCGGAGCTGGCCAGGCCGATCATTGCTGAGCCGGCATGACAGCTCGGGGATAGTCAGGAAAGGAGATTGAAACTGTTTAACGGCTCTCTAATCCGGCAAGAACCTGCGATGCGCTCGTATCTCAAGCCGAAGCTCTTCCTGGAGGGCCTTGCTCCGCCTGAGGTGCTTGAAGAAATGTTCCAGAACGCTGACGACAATTGCGTTGATGCTGACGCCTTCCGCCTCAGCCCACTTCTTGAGAGCGAGGCGTGCTTCTGCGCCAACGTGAAGCATTTGGGGATTTGTCAGCGGAAGGCCGGCCTTCCTGGTTTGCATGATCTCCACATCGTCCTTATCGACATGCGCCAAAGCAAAAAGGACGATCCGGGCAAGATCACCTTTGACACGCGATTCTTCAGTTATCGCTTCCCTCAAGTCGATAGGGAGGCGGAGAGTCATGCCAGGCCGCTCATCGACCTTGCGCTTGTTGCTCGACGTTCTTGTTCTGGGGGTATTTTTCGCTTTCAATCACATTTCTCCAGCCCATAGCTGCTCTCCGGCGCTTACAAAGGCCTGCAAGTCTGAGGTCCAGTGCGATGTACGCAGCACTATTCTAACCATTTCGCGATAATTCTGAGGATGCTCTCATGCAATTTCCAGACCCTTTCGCCTTTGAACACTTCGTCGATGGTCACCGCGCAGCCGAGTTCCTGGGTATGCCCCGGAAGACTGTTCTGAACCTTGCCCGACGGGGTTCTATTCCAGCGCACCCAGTCGGAAATGGGCTTCGGCACATCTGGCGCTTTCGAATATCGGAACTTGCTTCCTGGCTACAGTCGAAGGCGGTAGAATCAGACAGCCATCGGGGTCGGATAGAGGGGTAATCTCTTGAAACGACCAAGGTATCAACACGGATTTTTCAGCAAAGTCCGTCGCAAGAAAGGGCCATGTGTGTGGATCTACCGATGGAGAGAAGTCGATCCTAAAGGTAAGCCACAGATGCGGTCGCTAGTGGTCGGCACAGTGAAGGAGTACACGACCGAATCGTCGGCGTGGAAAGCTGTCGAATCGCTGCGCCTCAACGTCAATCAGGAAGCGCTTCGGGCAGAATCTGTCGCCCTCACCTTCAAACAGGCAGTCGAACACTACCGCCAGATCGAACTGAACCTGGAAGTCGATTGTGACCGGAAGACTTTCAAAACCAAGCAGGTCTATGACAATAATCTCCGAATCCATATTGAGCCGCGATGGAGCGATTATCGCCTCCGGGACATTACTGCGGTTGCTGTCGAAAGATGGCTGGAAAAATTGCCGTTGGCAGGCAGTTCCAAAGCCAAGCTGAAATACGTTATGAGCGACGTTTATCAACACGCCATCCGTTACGGCTGGTTGAAAAACGAGGAGAATCCTCTGCTTGCCGTTCGGCAGAGCGCTAAACGAGAACAGGTTCCAGAGACCATGGAAGCCCATGAATTTCGAGAGCTCATGGAATTATTGCCGCAGAAGGTGCGAACGATGGGGATTATTTGCGCCACTACAGGCCTTCGAATCAGTGAGGTGCTGGGTCTGAAATGGTCTGACATTGACTGGAAGAGGCTCGAAATGAAGGTGAACCGATCGATCGTCTATGGACGTGTGGGCAGGTGCAAGACAGAAGTCTCCCGCCAGCCTGTGCCTCTCGATGGACTTACGGCGGAAGAACTATCCAAATGGCGTGTCGAGTGCGTCTACGGAGAACAGTCCGACTGGGTCTTTGCGAGCGAGTGGTCGGGCGGGAAAATGCCTCCCTGGGCCAACACCCTCCTGACTCGGTTTCTCGAACCGGCAGCCAGGAAGGCGAAGATCGCGAAGCGCATCGGCTGGCATACTTTCCGGCATACCTATTCCACCCTGCTCAAGGCGAATGGGGAAGATGTCAAGGTCGTCCAAGAACTGATGCGTCACGCGAACTTCCAGACGACGATGAATGTCTATACACGAGCCGTCACCGCAGCAAAGCGGGAGGCCCAGAGCAGGGTGGTGGACGTTCTAATGGATAGAAGTGGCAGCGCGATGACCGACGCGGAAGCGGGCGCTGCTTAAGAACCAACGTATTTTCAACGTATCGCGGTTTCTCTGGTTTTCCGCTAAGTTATTGATTCTAATGGTGGGCGCAGCAGGATTCGAACCTACGACTTCCACCGTGTGAAGGTGGCACTCTACCGCTGAGTTATGCGCCCGGAGCTGGTGGCCAGCGTAATTTAGGCCTCCGTCACGATCTGAGGAAGCGGTCTTGCCCGCACACAGCCAGCCTTACAAGATTAGCACCGCGCCAACCAGGTTGCCAATGCCGCCTTGACCCCGCGCCGGCCCGGCTCCAAGCCGGCGGTATCGACCGGCTGGCGGGTCAACGGGTACACTAAAGGGCCAGATCATGCCGCGTTTTGCAGGCCCAAAGACGATGCCGCCACCCTCTTCCGCCAGCCCAGCCGGGCCGATCTCGCGCCGCGCAGATTCTTCGCCGCTGGCATCTAAAGCGCGCAACCTTGGCGAGCCATTGGTGTTGGTAAAAGCATGGCGACCATCGTGCTGGACCAGACGTTACTCCACTCTGCCCCATCTGAGAGGCTAATGGGCAGGCGCGTGCATCCGGCGGCAACGGTTGATTGGAGCACTCTGAGCGACGCAGAGATCATGCTCCGCGTCAGCGCCGGCGAGGATGCGGGTTTTACTTACCTGCTGGAGAAGTATCGCAAGCCGATCGTCAACTTCATGTTCCGCATGGTGCGGAACCAGGCGGTCGCCGAAGAGCTGGCCCAGGAGGTTTTTTTGCGGGTTTACCGCTCCCGCGAGAGCTATCGGGCGGAAGCCAAGTTCACCACCTGGCTCTACCGGATCGCCACAAATCTGGGCGTAAACTACGCTCGCGATACGCGCTACGAGCGGGCCGCGCAGAACGTCTATCTCGATCAGCCCGACCCGGAGACCGGAACCACGCCCGATGTGGCCGACAGCCGGCCTACGATCGAGTTTGAGATCGTCAAAGATGAGCGGATGAAGGCCATCCGCGCCCATGTTCTGGCACTGCCGGAACGGCAACGCGCGGCCGTGCTCATGCATAAGTACCAGGGCATGGATTACAAACAAATTGGCGAAGTACTCAAGTTAAGCGAGTCCGCCACCAAATCATTGCTATTTCGCGCCTACCAGACATTGCGCGAAAAACTAAAGGACTTTGTCGCCCAGGATCTTGCGCAAAACTAGCTGTCTGGCTGGAGGTCTTATGGACTGCCGAAAGGTGAACTCGAAGTTGGCCGACCTGCTTCTGGATCCGCAATCCGTATCGGCGGAATTGCGGCAGCATGTTGAAGAATGCGTGGAGTGCGGCCACGAACTCGCCGAGTTGCGCGCGACGATGGGATTGTTGGACGACTGGGCGGTGCCGGAGGCGAACCCATTCTTCGATGCGAAGCTACTGTCGCGGCTGCGAAGTGAAGAGCAGGCCAAGCCAGTGGGTCTCTGGGAACGATGGAAGGCGCGCCTGATGTATGGCAGCAGCCTGCGGATGCAGCCGCTGGTGGCGGGCGCTCTGGGCATCGTCATTCTGATTGGCGGCGGGACGTATGCGGACCTCTCCTGGCAATCGCACCACAGCAGCGATGAGTCGGCCGCGGTACGCGACTTGCAGTCGCTCGATGGGAATGCCCAGGTCTTTCAGCAGCTTGATTCGATCGATCAACCGGCGCAGCAAGATGATCAGGATTCCGGGGCGGCATCTCCATCCAGCAACTAGCCGATGGGGATAACCGGATTTTGTCGGTTCGGGTGCGTGCGTCGATTAGGATTGCCGATAGCCCGCCGGACCTTTGGCATAAGCAGCATTTCGTAGGGACAGCATGGGAGACGGCGGCACTCTGAGTTAGGGGTTCTTGATGACATTCCGAGGAACATGGGAAGCGTACGGCGCGACGGGAAAGCCCTGTCTCGATCGATCCCCAAGCCCTGTCGGAATGCGATGTGCCGGAATGCTATGCAAGGCTCGGGCGAAAGCCCTGTCGAAATCCCTGACGAGCTTTCCGGTCGACTTCGGTCGCCTGCTGCTGGCGGTGGTCATGATCGGATTTGGCGGAGGAGGATTGATGGCGGAGCGTCAACATTCCTCTCCTCCGCCGCAGCACAGTGCCCCGCATGCCTCCTCGGCTCCTCACCCGTCCGGGTCGCATCCCCCCGGCAATCAGTATCATCCGCCGGGCCAGCAGCATCTTGGCGAGTGGCTGCAGAAAAACCAGGGGCTGACACCCGACGAGCAAATCAAGAAACTCCAGCAGGAGAAGGGATTTGACCGGCTAACACCACAGCAACAGCAGAATATAACCAACCGCCTGCGGCAATTGAACCAGATGCCTCCCGAGCAACGGCAGCGGCGCCTGGAGCAGGTCGAAAACATGGAGCGTCTCTCTCCTCAGCAGCAGGAGCAAGTGCGCTCATCCGCGCGGATGCTGGGGCAGATGCCTCCCGACCGGCAGCAAGCCGTGAAGGGCGCAATTCGGAACCTGCGCAACGTACCGCCAGGGCTGCGGCAATCGGAGCTGAATTCGAAATATGGCAACCAACTCACTCCAGAAGAACGCGGCGTTGTAGGAAACTTGCTCTCGGTCGAGTCTTACCACCCTCCGCCTCCGCCGCCACGCTAATTAGGACGAACGGGTGGCACCCGCCAAGACCCTGGGATCGACGCCTTCCATCGCGACCGGCTGATACCCTAACCTGGGAGCTCGTTCATCGTTCATGAAAGAAACGGTCCTGATTCATTTCTCCGGACAGGACAAGCCGGGGCTGACTGCATCGCTGACTGCAATCCTGGCCGACTACGACGTTTGCGTGCTCGATATCGGCCAGGCCGTGGTCCACGAAACCCTGGCGCTGAGCCTGCTCGTCGAAGTGCCAAGCAGCGAGGGCTTCACAGCGCTGCAGCACGCTCTCCGTGCGAAGTGCGCCGAGCTCGGATTGCAGGTCAGGTTTACCCCAATCGCCAAAGCCGATCTCGATCACTGGATTGTCAGCCAGGGAAAAGACCGTTTCATTATCACAGTGCTGGGCCGGTCGATCTCGGCGAAACAACTGTCCGTTGTGAGCGCCATCATTGCCGGCCACGCCCTCAATGTCGATCGCATCGAAAGGCTCTCGGGACGGATGTCGCTCGCCGCTCACACGCCAAACGCCAATGCATGCGTCGAGTTAAGGGTAAGCGGAATGGTCCCGTCCGAATCCCAGTACGAGTCCCCGTCCGAATCAAAGATGCGTGCCGATCTCATGGCCGCAGCCCACGACCTCCGCATCGACATCGCCTTCCAGCGCGAGAGCCTCTTCCGCCGCAACCGCCGGCTCTTCGCCTTCGACATGGACTCGACCCTCATCCAGGCCGAGGTGATCGACGAGCTGGCGAAGATGGCGGGGGTCGGCGACCAGGTCGCCCAGATCACTGAAGCCGCCATGCGTGGCGAGCTCGACTTCAAACAAAGCTTCACACGCAGGGTTGGATTGCTGCGCGGCCTTCCCGAGCATCGGATTCTTGAACTGCTCAATACGATTCCGCTCGTCGAAGGGGCAGACCGGCTCATCGGCACGCTCAAGATGCTTGGCTACAAGACTGCCATCTTGTCTGGCGGATTCACCTTCTTCGCCCGGCACTTGCAATCGCGGCTCGGCATCGACTACGTCTTCGCGAACGAGCTGGACATCGTCGACGGAGCCGTAAGTGGCGAGGTCAAGACCGAGATTGTTGACGGAGCAAAGAAGGCCGACCTGCTGCGTCAGATCGCCGACGAGGAAAACATCTCGCTCGATCAAGTGGTGGCCGTTGGCGACGGTGCGAACGATCTCCCCATGCTGGGAATTGCAGGCATGGGCATTGCCTTCCGCGCAAAGCCACTGGTCAGGCAGAGCGCCGGGCACGCAGTGTCGTTCCTCGGCCTCGATAGCCTGCTTTATCTCATCGGCGTGCGAGACCGGGATCTGAACGCCGCTCCCGCCACGCAAGCTTGAGAAGGCTTCGTATATTCGGCGACCTTATGTCAAACAAACCCTACTAATCGCGGTTTTCACTTTGGTTCGCCGCTCTCGTCGATTCGATAGAGTTGGAATTCGCGGATCATCGCAGCATCTGAACTTGAAAGAATGTTGAGTCGGACGCGGCTCGCCGCCACCGCTGGAAAAATATCGACCTTCTTGTGCCCGATAGCCTGGGCCGACGCCACTGTCTTCCATGCGTTCCCCGTCCAAACATCGATCGAGTATTTCTCGATGCGCTGGCCGGCGTTAAGCCACTCCATGGTGAGCGCCCGATTGAAGGTAACGGGCTTGCCGAAGTTGACTTCGAGCGAGGAACGATGGGAGCCTTCGGGCGCAGACCAGAATGTGTCCGGATCGCCGTCAAGCGCGGCGGAAATCTCCGATGTGACCCCCAAGTGTTCAAGAGCCAAGTTATGGGCGTAACGTTCCCGCACTGCTTTACCGAACTCCTCCAGACGGGCCACATCGCTATCCGGGAGCAACCCGCGCCGATCAGGAGCGATTCCGAGCATCAGCTGTGCGCCGTGGCCAACGGTCTGGTCGTAGATCGAGAGCAGATCTTCCAGGCTCTTCAGAGATGCTTCATCGTTCGGGTGCCAGAACCAATGCAGCTTGCGTAGCGGAGTATCCGCCTCCACCGGACGCCAGCGCAGATATCCGTGACGGTCGATGACGTTCCAGTTCTCATACGGAACAGCGCCGCTTTCCGTCCCTACCCAGCGCGCATCGCCGTATTCGAAAAGGCCCGTGTCAGCGAAGACAATCGTGTTGGGCTGGTAGGTACGCAACGTTTCGACGATCTTGGGAAAGTTGTAGACGTGACCGCCGCTGCCTGCACCGTCAAGCCAGAATTCCACCAGGTCGCCGTAGTTTGAGGCGAGTTCCGTCAGCTCCGCCTGGTAGTAGTTGTCATAGGCGGCAGCGTCCTTGTATTTAGGTTCATGCCGGTCCCAGGGCGAGAGATAAACGCCAAACTTCAAGCCGTACTTCCGCGCAGAGCGGGCGACATCGCCAACCACATCACCCTTCCCGCCTTCCCACGGACTCGACTTCACGCTGTAGCTGGTCTGCTCCGTCGGCCAGAGGCAGAAGCCGTCATGGTGTTTCGCCACCAGCACGACATATTTCGCGCCGGAGTCGCGGATCGCCTTCATCCACTGGTCAGGATTGAACTCGGTGGGATTGAAGACCGATGGGTCGGCAGTGCCGTCACCCCATTCGCGATCGAGAAAAGTGTTGGTGGAGAAGTGAATGATGACCCCGAACTCGAGGTCCTGCCACGCGACCTGTTGCGGGGCGGGCTTGATGTCGGAAAAATTTTGAGCGCCCGCAAGAGAGAGAGATACCGTTAGGACGAGCCCGAACCCAATCGAGAACCTGCGGATGAAACCTATCGAATGACCTGGGAACATGCGGTCATCGTAGACGATATTTCAAGAGCGAGACACGGAAAGATGCTTGCCTTACGAACCTGCCGACTGGCGCTTACCGACTAGCATCGGAAAACGCCGGCCGCGACAGCCCGGTTGTTACTCAGACGTCGAGTTGTTCCGCGCGCTCGCCTTCATCGCGACAACCTTTTCCGCGTTCTCTTCGAGGGCCTGCGCCTGGGGCAGGTAGGTCAGCGCCTTCTGAATCATCGGGTCCCACTCCGCGCGGACTTTCAAGCCTTCCTGCTGGCCAAATTGTGAGGTGAAGATCTCGGAGGTGATATTGGCGTTGATCCAATCGCGAACTCCGGCGATGTCCTGGTCGGTGTAAGGGATGTCCTGCGACTTGAGGAAGTCCTTGAAATCGGCGAGCACCTGATCGTTCACCTGAAAATCTTTGGTGACCGTCCGGTTCGCCAGATAGTGCTTGCTGAAATTGAAGAACGCGTAGCGGGCCAGCAGGATTTCCTGGAATTCGTTCGACTTGGGCGTATCGATCTCATCATCCGGAGTGATGCCGCCGCCGCCGTACACGGTGCGGCCGGAGTCGGTCAGCTTGACCTCGCGGTCCTTCGTATCGGTCGGCGTGTCGTGATTGTAGTAGTAGTCGTAAAGCGAAACGCCGTTGTAGTTGCGCTGAATAAGCCGCCCGCTGGGCGTGTAGTAATGATAGGTCGTCAGCGCCAGTCCGGTGTTCTCGGATATCTGATAAACCGTCTGCACCAGGCCCTTGCCGAAGGTGGTCTCGCCGACAATCAGAGCGCGGTCATGGTCCTGCAAGGCGCCCGAAACGATCTCAGCCGCCGAAGCGGTGCCGTGGTTGACCAGGATTACGATCGGATATTCAGGCCCCGACTCGCCGTGGGTCGCCCGATACACCTGCTCGGGATAAGCCCGGCCGCGCTGCGAAACGATGATTTGGCCGCGGTGGAGGAACTTATCGCAGACCGCGACCGCCTCTGACAGCAGGCCGCCCGGATTGCCGCGCAGATCTAGGACCAGGCCCTTGGGGTTGTCGCCGAAGCTATCCAGCGCGTCGTTGATCTCGCGGCCGGTCGTCTCCTGGAAGCCCCGCAGGTGGATATAGCCGATGCCGGGCTTGATCTCGAATTTCAGGTCCACGCTGTTGTTCGGAATCTCGTCGCGGATCAGGTCGAAGACCAGCGGCTTGGACGCGCCCTCGCGAATCATCGTCACCTGCACATGCGTGCCCTTCGGCCCTTTGAGCATGTTCGCGACTTCTTCGGAACTCAGGTTGGCGGTCGGTTTTCCGTCCACAGCAGCAATGACGTCGCCGGGGCGAATGCCAGCCCGGTAGGAGGGAGTCCCCTCAAACGGAAAGACCACCACGATCTTCTGCGCGGAGCCGATTCCCTGCGGCTGGATCGTCATGCCAACGCCGTAATACTTGCCGTGCTGCTCCTCGCGCATCTTCGCGTAGGCTTTAGGGTCGTAGAAGCTGGAGTGCGGATCGAGCGTACGCAGCATCCCCGGGATGGCGCCGTCATAAATCGCCTTGCCGGGCTTGTCGCCGGTCAACGGGTCGGCGTAATTCTGCGCGACCAGTGCGTAGACATTGGTGAAGTCGCGGAGGTTGTCCCGAAAGGTCGATTCGTCGGTGCTGGACTGCGCTCCCACCTTCTGGTCGATCATCATGCCGATCAGGCCGCAGGTAGCGAAAAAAACGACAAGCGAAAATAAGGTGCGGCGGGCGCGGGATGGCATCGAAAGTGGAACCCTCAACTCAGTCGAAATCTACGGCTGCCAGATCATGGCTGGAGGTTAGACGCACCGCAGGCTCGTTTGGTGAAGTATAACATTTGACGGCCCCCGAATTCCGGCCCGGTCAGGCCCCGGGACAACTGGTAGCCGGCGGAAACCCGGCCGGCCGGAAGTCATTGCGCAGCATGGGGTCGCTAAGGCTCCCGTACCCGCAGGTGGCGCTCGTCTCCCCCGACGATTAGAATTGCGGAAGCGGTGGTTCTGGTTGCTTTTCCGCACGCGAAGAGTCCATCTGCTTGAGACTGAGCCTTCCCATGAATCTACGTATTTCGCAGTCCGCGGCGGTGTTGGGCATTGCCGTTGCCGTCGTCTCCGCTTCCCTTCCGGCTCGCGGCCAGTCCGCTCACTCGATTCCTCCGCCGGCGGCGACCGGGCCGCAGTCGCCCTTTGCCGGCACCGTCGTCGAGGAACCGATCGTCTTCGTCAACGACCAGATCATCAGCAAGTCCGACTATGACCGGCAGCTGCAAGAGATGGAAACGGCCGCCCGCCAGCAGAACTGGACTCCGCAGCAACTGGAGGAACAGAAGAAAAACCTGCTCCGCGACCTGGTCGACCAGCAGCTGCTCCTCTCCAAGGGCAAGGAGCTGGGCATCACCGGCGAAACCGAGATGATCAAGCAGCTCGACGAGATCCGCAAGCAGAACCATCTCGATTCGATGGAGGCGCTCGAGGCCGCCGCCAAGGCGCAAGGCGTGTCGTTCGAAGACTTCAAGCAGCACATCCGCGACCGCATCATCACCCAGCAGGTCATCGGACAAGAGGTCTATCGCAAGGTCAATATCACCCAGGCCGACCTGCAGCGGTACTACGACGCCCATAAGTCGGAATACGAGCGTCAGGAATCCGTCCGGATGAGCGAAATTCTGATTCCCACCGCGAATGCCGACGACGCAACCCAGGTAGCTGCCGCCCAGGCCAAAGCGCAGGCGGTCTATTCGCAGCTCCAAGGCGGCGCAAAGTTCGACGAACTGGCGAAGACCGCTTCGGCTGGAACCACCGCGGCACAGGGTGGCGATCTTGGTGAGTACAAACGTGGGCAGCTGCCGAAGGTACTGGAAGATCAGACCTTTTCGCTCCAGCCCGGCCAGTATACCGAGCCAATCCGCACCAAACAGGGATACATCATCCTTTACGTCGCCGCGCATACCCCTGGTGGCGTCGCCCCGCTGAAAGAAGTCTTGCCGCAGGTCGAAGAGGCGGTCGGCGCCGAACGCACAGAACCGGCTTTGCGCGCCTATTTGAAGCAACTGCGGATGGAAGCCTATATCGACTACAAGCCCGGCTACGTCGATACTGCGGCGGTAATCAACCCGAGCAAGCCCAGCTACAGCGCCTACACACCACCCGCCCCCAAGAAAAAGAAGAAGGTCGAAAGGACGCGCTACCGTCAGCGGACCTACGGATCTGCGCCTGTCAAGGAACAGGCAAGCGCGGCGACCCCGGCTTCGACTCCCGCGCCACCGCCGAACGTACCATCGCTCGCGGAGGCGCCCGGTGCGGCCACGGCCGCGACTAATACCTCCGAGTCCGCTTCTGGAGCAACCACAGCCGAGCCCGCCACCGGTCAGGTTGGCGCACCCGGCAAGGCCGCTGAAGATCAGGTAGGCGTCGCAAATCCGCCCGCACCCGGCGCCACCGGCTCATCGTCGAGCGCAGGCAGCAGCTCATCCGCGGCAAAGAACACCCAGGTAGCCTCCAATGCCGCCACGTTGAAGCCCGGCAAGAAAGAGAAAATCCGGTACGGTCAGGCTCCAACCAAGACGCTGCCGTCAACGACGGCGACACAAACCGTCGATGCCGGAGCGAACGGCGCCGCCGGTTCACCCAACGGAAACGGTATGGCGCCGGAAAACCAGGTCGCCGCCAATGGAGCTTCCGACGCACCGGGATTCGGCAATACCCCAACTGCTCCTGAGAAGAAGACTCGCTACAGCGACCGCGCGAGTATCCCAAAAGAGAAGAAGGCGAAGGTTCCCAAGGTCGATCCCTTCGCGCCGCCGCCGGTGAGTGCTCAGGAAGTCGCGGACAGGCAGGTGCAGTCCGCGCCACTTGGCTTGGCTGGCGATCAATCCAAAACGAAGAAGCCAAAACCCACCGAGAAAACTCGGCTACAAGACCAGCTGAAGAACAAGCCTGCCGCTGATGCCGACTCCTCATCAACATCGCCCGATACCCAGGCAACGCCTCCCGCGGCTACGCCACCGCCGAGTACCCCTCCGGCGGCACAGCCTCAGTAAGTCGAGCGCGAAACCAACCTGTACCCCGCTTTCGGCGAGTTCACCTCGCCTGGGCGGGGTACGGGTATTTTAGCGTCGCACTGATGCTGTAAAGTACCAGCAAAGATGAAAGATATTTTTATTGCCGACCTGGCGAAATTTGAAGAACAGTCCGTCACCGCCTTCTTCGCGGCAACGACCAAATCATTACGCGACAAGAAAGACGGCGGCAAGTACCTCGCGCTAGTTCTGACTGATCGCACCGGCTCAATGGAAGCCCGCATGTGGGATGAAGCGGCCGAGGCGGCACCGCTCTTCGAGCAAGGCGACATCGTCAAGGTAAAAGGCCTGGTCTGCCGTTACAACGAGCGATTGCAAATCAAGGTCGAGCGTATCCGCGCCGCGCTCGATGGCGAGTACGAACCGGTGGACTTTCTACCCGCTACAACCAAAGACATCGACGCGCTGTGGTCGGAGCTGAACACCTACGTCGACAGCTTCCGCGATCCCCATTTGAAAGCGTTGCTGCGCGCCTTTCTCGACGACAAAGAGATTGCCACGGCCTTCCGCCAGGCGCCTGCGGCCAAGGGCATGCACCATGCATGGCTGGGAGGCCTACTCGAACACGTTGTCTCGCTCATGGGCGTTTGCGAATTGGCAGCAAAACACTATCCCGAGATCCATCGCGACCTGCTGCTCACCGGCGCGGTGCTCCACGATATCGGCAAGTTGCATGAGCTGGTCTGGAAGCGGAGCTTCGATTACACCATCCAGGGCCAGTTGCTCGGTCACATCACCATCGGCTACGGCATGATCGAGAAGAAGCTCGAAGCGATACCAGATTTCCCGCCACGCCTCCGCGTGCTGGTTGAGCACATGGTGCTCAGCCATCACGGGCACTACGAGTACGGATCGCCCAAGCTGCCCATGACTCCCGAGGCCATCCTGCTCCACTACCTCGACGATATGGACGCCAAGATGCAAACTGTACGCAGCGAATTCAACCGCGCCGCGATCGCCGGAAGAGACGCCGCGCAAATGACCGAATGGGTGCGCGCCCTCGAGCGCCCGCTGCTCGACACTTCAGGATATCTAGCTGGTGAAGGAGACGAATAACATGCCTTATCTATTGAAAACCGAACCCGATGTCTATTCTTTCGCCGATCTGGAACGCGACAAAGAGACGATCTGGGACGGCGTAACCAATCCCACCGCAGTCAGGAATCTGCGCGAGATGCCCAAAGGCGAAGACCTCATCATCTACCACACCGGCGACGAACGCACCGCCGTAGGCACGGCGAAGGTCGTCTCAGTCGACGCAACCAACCCCAAGGTCCCGCTGGTAAGGATCAAGGCCGGCAAGCCCGTAAAGCAGCCAAAGACGCTCGCGGCGATCAAGGCTTCTCCGCTGTTCGCCGATTCTCCGCTGGTGATCATCGGGCGGCTGAGCGTGGTTCCCCTGACCGAAGACCAGTTTGCCTGGATCGTTGGGGAGTAACTACTCTTCGTAGCTGGCAGAACGGAGTGCTATGGATGTATCGGATTTAAAGCCTATGCTGCTTGCTTTCCTGCCTATCATTTCCTTCTGCCTGCTTTGCTGGTGCGGTTTTTATTTCGGGAAGCGCATTTCTCTGAAGTGGCTTCAGTTCTTGACTAGAGCCATCTCACTTGGCCTGCTCGCCATCGGATCGATGGTCGGCGCGCTTATGATCTTCGGGGAGTTCGCTTGTCGGGTTCGAGTTCCACCTATCTATTCGCCCGACAGGAAACATGTCGCCCTCTTGAGATACGGGCTACAAGGCGCCTTGGGACTCGATATGGCTCAAGTGTTAGTTCGGCCGCGTTGGGGACTGATTGCCGAGACTGCGTACAACGGTCCAGGAAGCTGGGCGATTCATGGTGATCATGCAAACGATCCTGAGGTTCAGTGGATCGACAATTCGCACTTGTTAGTCCGCTACTATGACTACGGATATGGCAAGGGCAGCGGATATGAGCAAACGTGTCGCGCTGAGGCAGGCGGCGTCGAAGTAAAGTGCATGATTGTCCCTCATGTCGGAGCGATGCCCTAAGCGTTAGACTCTGTCCACCTCGCGCCCCTGAGCTACAATCAACACTGGTAACTCACACACGATGCTACGTTTTTCCACTGCCGGAGAGTCCCACGGCGAGAGCCTGATTGCCCTGATTTCCGGGCTCCCGGCTGGGGTTGAAGTTGACCAGGAATTCATCGATCACGAGCTTTGGCGTCGCCAGCGCGGCTATGGGCGCGGCGGCCGCATGCGCATCGAGTCCGATACCGCCCATATCCTCTCCGGAGTGCGGCACGGCAAAACCATCGGCGCGCCGGTCGCGATCGAAATCGAAAACCGCGACTGGAAGAACTGGACCGAAGTCCTGCCCGTCGGAGCAGGCGATCCCGCGAAACATAAGGCGGTGGCCTCGCCGCGTCCCGGCCACGCCGACCTTGCCGGAGCCCTCAAGTACAACTTCCCCGATGCACGCTACGTGCTCGAGCGCGCCTCGGCGCGCGAGTCGACCGCAAGGGTCGCCGCCGGAGCCTTTGCCAAGCTCCTGCTTAAAGTCCTCAACATCGAAGTCGCAAGCCACGTCATCCGCGTAGGCCGCGCCGAGCTGGAGCGCGATGCGACCTGGGAAGAGATTGCCGCGCTACGCGACAAAGAAGAAATTCTCCTAAGTTGCGTCGATCCCGAGGCCGAGTCGCGGATGAAAGCCGAGGTCGATCTCGCCCTTCGCACCGGAGACTCGATCGGAGGCATCTTCGAGGTCGTCGTCCACGGTGCACCCGCAGGAATCGGCACCTATGCCAACTGGGACGAGCGCCTCGACGGAGTTCTCGCGCAAGCTGTCATGTCCCTCCAGGCGGTGAAAGCCGTCGAGCTCGGTCGAGGCGTGACGGCAGCCGCTTCGCTCGGCTCCGAGGTCCACGACGCCATCGGCTACAGCGACTCCGATACCAACGGCCACACCCGCTTCACCCGCGAACACAACAACGCCGGAGGCATCGAGGGCGGCGTCTCAAACGGCGAAGACATCGTGATTCGCGGATACCTCAAGCCAATCTCGACTCTGCGCCGGCCTCTAGCATCGGTATCTTTCGAGACCAGAGAAACCACCAAGGCCGCTTATGAGCGCAGCGATGTCTGTGTCGTTCCCGCCGCCGGAGTGGCTGCGGAGTCGATGGTCGCGCTCGCCGTCGCAAGGCTGGCGCTCGAGAAATTTGGAGGCGATTCAGCAGGTGAGCTGCGAAGAAATTACGACGGATACCTGGCGCAGATCCGCCGGTTCTAAACGCAAGTAGGAATGATGAATTACCGCCGCAGGCGCTCGGGTTCGCCCAGCACGACAAATCCACGTTAGGGAAATTGCAGTTTCATGGTACGACCGATAGTGAAATACCCCGAGCCGATCTTGCAGCGACCCGCCGCGACGGTAACGGACTTCAATGACGAACTTCGCACGCTGGTTGACGACATGTTCGAGTCGATGTACGTCGCTCAGGGAATTGGGCTGGCCGCGCCGCAGATCGGCGTGCCCTTGCGCGTAACCGTGCTCGATCTCAGCTTTCAGAAAAATCCCGAAGACAAGATCGTGCTCATCAATCCCGAGATCACCTTCAAGCAAGGCAAACAATACGCCGAAGAAGGCTGCCTCAGCCTGCCCGACATTCACGAGAAGGTCTCCCGCGCAGCGGTCGTCAAGGTCCGTGCCCAAACGCTCGATGGCGAGTGGCGCACCTACGATGCCCAAGAGCTGCTGGCGCGTGCCTTTCAGCATGAGATCGATCACCTCGACGGCGTCCTCTTCATCTTCAGGGTCAGCGCACTGAAGCGCGACCTCATCCAGCGCCGCATTCGCAAGCTGCAAAAGACCGGCGAATGGTAGAGCGCCCAGGGATCAACCGATGAAACTGGTCTTTTGCGGGACTCCGCAGTTCGCTGTACCGACACTGCTCGCGCTCATCGACGCAGGACATGAGATTGCGCTCGTGCTCACCCAACCCGACCGGCCAAGTGGACGCGGGATGCAGCTCGTTGCGCCTCCGATAAAGCAGATGGCCGAGGCTGCCGGCCTCGACATCTTTCAGCCGGAAAAGATCAAGAACAATCAGGAACTGCGCGATCGGCTGACCGCGATTGCTCCCGACGCGATTATCGTTGTCGCCTATGGACGCATTATCCCTAAGTGGATGCTCGATCTTCCCCGCTTCGGCAACATCAACCTGCATGGCTCGCTACTGCCGAAGTATCGCGGCGCAGCGCCGATTCAATGGGCGATCGCTCGCGGCGAAACTGTCACCGGCGTAACGACAATGCGTCTCGATGAGGGGCTCGATACCGGCGATATGCTTCTGCGCCGCGAGCTTCCAATCGCATCCGCGGAGACGGCGGAGGATTTGTATCCAAAGCTGTCACAAATAGGCGCAGAGGTAATGATTCAGACGCTGCAGAGACTCGAGTCGGGATCAATCGTGCCCCAAAAGCAGGACCACACCTCAGCATCGCTGGCGCCCATCCTCACTCGCGAAGATGGCGCGATCAACTTCTCCCTCAGCGCCAAGGAAATCTACGATCGCTGGCGCGGCTTTCAGCCTTGGCCCGGCGCTTGGACGATCATCGATGGCAAAAAGCTTCTGGTCTCACGAATGATTCCAGCACACGTTGCCGCTTCGGCCGATCCGGGAGTTGCCCATGTCGATCACGGACGCCTTTACGCGGGCTGCGCCGAGGGCAGTTGGATCGCGATGGAAGAAGTGCAGCTTGAGGGCAAGCGCCGAATGCCTGCGGAAGACTTCCTGCGCGGTTTCCCGTTGAAGTCTGGCGACAGGTTTGGAGCATGATCGCCCCGGCGCGATCAGTAGCGTTTGCGATTCTGCTGAAGGTCGAACAGAACGCAGGTCACTGCGATGAGTTGCTCCGCTCAGAGCTTGTCGATCGTCTCTCGCAGGCAGACCGCAATCTCTGCACCAACCTGGTGATGGGTACGCTGCGCTGGCAAATTGCACTCGATGCGCGAATCAATGCCTTGCTTGCTCGACCTGACACGCGACTCGACGATGAGGTTCGGATGGCGCTGCGGTTGGGCGCTTTCCAGATGCTTTACTTAGATCGCATTCCAAGTCACGCTGCGGTCATGGATAGCGTAGAGCTGGTCAAGCATTCCGGGCAGGCTTTTGCGTCCGGAATGGTGAATGCCATCTTGCGCAAGATTGCGGTTGCTCCCCCGGCCGAGTCCATGGCCGAGCCTCCAACCAGCTTTGCCAACCCTGCCCAGCTCGCAGCAGCTTACGCTCATCCGGCCTGGATGGTGGAGCGATGGGCGCTTCGCTATGGAATCGAGAAGGCTGCAGCGATCTGCCGCTTCGATCAGGAGCAGCCCGCCACATGCATCCGCCTGGTGAGTGAATCCGCAGAAGGCGATCTGATCGCCGAAGGCATTGAACTCGCTCCGGGAGCATTCCTGACCAAGGCGAGACGCGTCGTTCGCGGGGATGTAACAGCCACGGTTACATATCGGAATGAGGGCGTTCGCATTCAGGATGAAGGCTCGCAACTGGTGGCTGAACTCGCAGGCAAGGGCGAGAACATTTTGGATTGCTGCGCGGCTCCGGGTGGTAAGACGGCGATTCTGGCGGAGCGGAATCCGAAGTCTGCGCTGCTGGCTTGCGATGTGAGCCGGCGGAGGCTGGATGAGATGCGGGGATTGTTGCGGAACGTGCGTGGTGCCCGCATTTCGTACGAAAGCTGCGATGCGGCGAAGCTGCCGTATGACCAGATCTTCGATCTGGTGTTGTGCGATGTTCCGTGCAGCGGAACCGGGACGATTGCGCGCAATCCAGAGATTCGACACCGGCTGGAACCAGCGGAATTTCAGCGGCAACATTCGCGTCAAGTCGCGATCCTGCTCTCGGCGATGCGGACGCTGAAGCCGGGCGGGCAGCTGGTTTATGCTTCTTGTTCTCTTGAACCGGAGGAGAACGAATCGGTGATCCAGGATTGCCTGTCAGGGCGCCCCGAGTATTCCGAGGTCGACCTCTCGGAGCGGGTTGCAGCCCTGGTTGCCGAGGGGGCTTTACTGTCTGGCGATGGGCTGCTGCAGAACGGCCGGTTGCGGACTGTGCCCGGGATCCAACCTTGCGATGGATTCTTCGCGGCAATGATTGCGCGGACCTGAGCCTAACCGGACTATTTAAGCGCGGCGGTCAACGCTTCTGTGCCACGTCCAAAACGGTCGGACTTCAAGTCGAACCCTTGCGCCTGCCCGTTTTTCTGGGCTGCCTCTACGGCGGCTTCGGCAAAATCCTGATCGGCCTTGATCTTGGCCAATATGCTCAGGCCCTGGCTGGCTCCCGGGTCTCTGGGTGTTCCCGTAGCGGTAAGGCCGCCGACTCTGGACCCGCCAGATTCATACACATCCCTTGTCGTGTTGCCTTCCTTTACTTTAACTCTCCATACATCGGTATTGGTGGTGATGCTGCTTGTTGCATCGGCATGATGGTTTTGCGAGTCGAGCGCGCCCGTGAGAGTACCTTTGACTCCTTTAGCCAGCCCTGCACCAGCGCCAGCCTTGCTTTCTCCACCTTCGAAATACACATGATAATACTGGGGCTTCGCGCTTATGGGCAGTCCCGCAGGTACCTGCGGCGTCACTGTGTATGTGGCATCCATGAGGCTCTGGGTGAATGTCACGTCGGTGTTCAAGTTCGGATCATGAATGGTGATGCTGTCAGCGGTTAAGCTTTTAACAACACGCCCTCCATCCGGAGCCGGAGTTGACGTGCCGGTAGCGCGCCCTTGAACCGGGGGGGTGATAGCCGCCGGGCGTCCGCCAAGCGCCGCGTTTTGATCTGGGGTTCCGTTTGTCCGTGCGAGAAACGCTGCCCAAACTTTACTTACAATATCTTTTTGTCCAGGGCCGCCGGCAAGGTAGATGAATGCAGTGATCTTATTCTCGTTATTGACCGAAACCATCGCTCTCCCCTCAGGACCATCAAACTGAACCATGTGAAGACCTGACATCACGGTGATCGTGTAGTCTTTGTCGTCGACCTTGATGTCGCTTTGGGTCATCTGCGCATCGGCGGCGGGGGCTGAGGCGACCGTTGCGGCAACCACGCATGCTGTGCCAATTGCGAATGATGGGACAAGCGTCGTTGCGGCAAGCGTGGCTTTGGTAACCAGGGCTTTCGCGGTTTGATCAAAGCTCATCTCTTGATCTCCATGGATAAAAAAATAAAATCCCCCAAAACGGAACGCCGCTTAGGGTAGCCTCTCGCCTTCAGGTTTGGCAAGAGAACAATTGTTTCATTCAGTCGAAACTTCACCGGCGCGCTTGAGTGACCTCTCGGCTCGAAAACCGCATTCACCCAAAATTTGTCAATAGCCCAGCCAAAAAAATAATTTGCAACCCCTTCATTCCATTGCCGATAAAGTTGCTCCAACTTGGCGTAGTGAACCACCCTAACTTGGTAGACTAAAGATATGGGTAGCCCAAAGAAAGAGATCGGATCGACTCCGCGAGCAGAATCCGGCGACCTGATTGGAATCAATATATTGAGATCGGCTCCACTAGAATCCAAGATTTAACCCGGGATTTATTCGCGTAAATCAATTCAATAGAATGATTTGCGGGAAACCCCAGGGGGAGGCGATATCCTCCAATTCAGCCACGAAAGACTCGAGCCATGGCCGCCATCCGCATCAACACCGAACTCCCCGGCCCCAAATCCAAAGCCTGGCACGACCGCCGCGCCGCCGCTATCCCGCGCGGAGTCTACGCCGGCACCCCCATCTTCATCCGCTCCGCCGAGGGCGCGACCTTTGAAGACCTCGACGGCAACCGCTTCATCGACCTCTGCGGAGGCATCGGCTGCATCAACGTCGGCCATCGCAACCCGCGCGTCGTCGCCGCCATCCGCCGCCAGCTCGACGCCTTCCTGCACATGTGCTTCCAGGTCACCGGATACGAGAGCTACGTCGAGCTCGCCGAGAAGCTCAACGCGCTCACCCCCGGCAACTTCCCCAAGAAGACCTTCTTTGTAAACTCCGGCGCCGAGGCAGTCGAGAACGCGGTCAAGATCGCCCGCAGCCACACCGGACGCTCCGCCGTGATCTGCTTCGAAGACGCCTTCCACGGCCGCACTATGATGGGGCTCTCGCTCACCAGCAAGACCCATCCCTACAAGGCCGGATTCGGCCCATTTGCCTCTGACGTCTACCGCATCCCGTACGGCATTCCAGCACGCGAGCGCCTCAACAGGAAAGCAGCTCCTGACGCAGCCTACTTCGAGCGCATGCTCACAGACATCTTTCACCAGGTGGTCGCCGCCGAACACGTCGCCGCCGTCGTCATCGAGCCAGTCCTCGGCGAAGGGGGCTTCGTCGTCCCACCCGCAGGCTTCCTCGAAGTCCTCGACGCCACCTGCAAGAAGCACGGCATCGTCTTTGTCGCCGACGAAGTCCAGACCGGCTTCGGCCGCACCGGAACCCTCTTCGCCTCCGAGCAGTTCGCCGTCGAGCCCGACCTCATCCTCACCGCCAAGTCCCTCGGCGGGGGACTGCCTCTCGCCGCCATCACCGGCCGCGCCGAGATCATGGACGCCCCCAGCCCCGGCGGCCTCGGCGGGACGTTTGGGGGGAATCCGGCCGCATGCGCCGCCGCGCTCGCCGTCATCGAAGAGTTCGCCGACGGCCATCTCCTCCGCCGCGCCAACGAACTAGGCGCACAATTCCGCCGGCGCGCATTAGCCTGGCAAAAAGAGTACGACTTCATCGGAGACGTCCGCGGCCTCGGAGCTATGCAGGCCATCGAATTCAGCCAACGTTCAAGTGAAAAGGGGCAACCAGGCGAACCAAACGCAGCCGCAGCCAAGAAGGTCATCCAATACAGCCTCAAACATGGAGTCCTCCTCCTCGGCGCCGGCACCCACGACAATGTGATCCGCATCCTCATGCCGCTCGTGATCAGCGATGAAGAGTTCGGCGAGGCGATGGATGTGATTGAAAGCGGACTGGAGTACGCGACGTGTGAGTTAGGGTTGGCAGCGGCTGCTAAGTACTAACAGCTCCACTGGCTAATGGACTTCCCGCTTCTTTCCCAGAAATGCCGAAGACAGGTTAGCCCACATAATGAAATTGACTAAACACCAGCATATCGTTCCCAACATGCTCCTGTCGCAGTTTGCTGCGCCTGACGGGAGGCTGCGTGTCTATGAAAGAAACAAGCAGTTGCGGGTGAGCAGAGCAATCAACGAATGCACCGAGAGAGATTTCTACGAATTTGAGTTTCGTGGCCAAAAGACGAATAACAGGTATGAGACGTGGCTGTCACAGATCGAGGGAAAGGGCGCGGTCATGCTCGAGGGCATCAAGCAGCGGCGCACCCTCACCCGCCCAGAAGCACACGAATGGGCGACGTTCGTTGCAGCTCTTTTTGGGCGGTCCAGAAAAGTGAAAGCGCAAATTTCAGATGCGATGCCCCAGAAAGTTCGACAGCAGATTGATAATCCGGATTGTGTCCGGCATTTACAACTCGCTACGTTGAAACATGGAGAATTGTACTACGCTGAAGACATTCATCGCGGTCTCACGGAGACTCATGCCGCGATGAGTGCGGACCCCTCATATTTCTTTGTGTCCGCGCTGCCCGATCGAGTACGCATGATCGTACCGGATATCCTGGCCCGTGACTGGCATACGATCGCTGCTCCAGAAGGGCACAGTTTCTTAATATCAGATTGTCCCGTTGTCACCTATAAGGTGCAGGATGGGCGGATCTTCACAGGAGTAGGGTTTGGCGATGAGAAGACGATCATATTGCTCCCCGTGAGTCCGAATCATTTGTTCGTGGCTTCTCCACGCTACGGCGGATGGCCCACTGTTTTCTCTGCGTCGGATATGCAATACGTAAATCGCATGATCGTGCAATTTGCTCATCGTAATGTCTATGCAAATGCCAAGTCCGAGGAAATTCAGCGTCTGGTAGACGCGGAGATCGACACGGTAAAGTTCGGGGAAAACGCCTTCGTGCCTCTTGTACGCTAGGCAACGGCCGGGTGCTCCAGGTGTCGCCTTTGAGACCTAGAGGTTTCATCAGTATGGTCACGGGTATATCCTAAACACATGGAACAGCTCCAAGAATCCGTGGCCATCGACTGGTCCGACTGTCCGCTGGTCGAAGTCAACCCGGAGAAGGTCAGCGGCGTGCCGATCTTGAAGCACACCCGAGTGCAGGCGGACTCGATCGTGGAGAACTTCGAGGACGGGTCTACCGTCGAAGAGATCGCCGACGACTTCGACATTCCCGAGAACGTCATTCGCGAAGTGCTCGCGTACGCTGCGCAAAGGAAACCGGCACTTCAGCGGTGAGGGTGTTTCTCGACCATAACGTCCCGAAACGTTTGCGCCGCCTTCTCCCGGGACATGAGGTGCGGACGGCGCACGAAATGTCCTGGGCAGAACTGACAAATGGGCAGTTACTGAACAGCGGTCGAAGCGGCTGGGTTCGCCGTCTTTGTGACTGGAGACAAGAACCTCTCCTATCAACAAAATCTGGTTGGCCGCAGAATCGCGCTGGTGGTGCTCTCAGTGAATAGCCGGAAAATCTTGATAGAGAACGCCGAACTGATCAAGGCCGCAGTGGATGCAGCCACTCCGGGAAGCTTCCAAATTGTCTCGCTTCCCCGGCCACCTCGTCACTGAGATGTGGTGTAGCGAAAGTTTAGAACTTCCGCGAATGCTCCGCCGCCCAGCGCTCCACCACGATCTTCTTCTCGGTATAGAACTCAATCGCATCGCGACCCTGCGCGTGCATGATGCCGAAGAAGCTGTCCTTCCATCCGCTAAACGGAAAGTAAGCCATCGGAGCGGCGACTCCGATGTTGATGCCGATGTTCCCCGCCGGAGCCTCATAGCGAAAGCGCCGCGCCGCCGCGCCGCTGGAAGTAAACAGCGAAGCCTGGTTGCCATAAGGACTGCGCTCCAGAAACGCCAGCGCCTCATCCATCGAGTCGGCATGGACCAGGCTCAAAACCGGCCCAAAGATCTCGGTATGAGTCAGCTCGCTGTCGGCAGGAAGGCCATCGAGCAAAGTCGGCGTGAGAAACGAACCGGCCTCATAGTTCGGGACCTTCGCGCCACGGCCATCAAGCAGCACCTTCGCGCCCTCTTTCTCGCCAACGCCGATCAGCGACTCAATCCGCGACTTGCTCTGCGCCGAGATCACCGGACCCATTTGCACACCTTCATCGAGCCCGTTACCAACCTTGAGCTTCGAAGCCGCTTCAGCAATGGAATCCCGAAAAGTCTTCTGCGCCTCGCCAATCGTCACCGCAACCGAAACCGCCAGGCACCGCTGCCCCGCGCAGCCGAATGCGCTGTCGCTGACGATCTGCGTCGTCATCTTCATGTCCGCGTCGGGAAGCACGATGACATGGTTCTTCGCGCCGCCCTGGCACTGCGCCCGCTTCCCGTTCGCCCCAGCCCGCGCATAGACCGCCCGCGCCACCGCAGTCGAACCCACAAAGCTGATCGCCCGCACCTTGGGATGATCGATCAGCGCGTCAACCGACTCGCGTCCGCCGTTCACCAGGTTCGCAACTCCCGCAGGCAACCCAGTCTGCGCTAGCAGCTCAAAGACGTACTTCGATGTCAGCGGAACGCGCTCCGATGGCTTGAGTATCAGCGTATTGCCGGTCGCAATCGCGTAAGGCAGAAACCAGAACGGAATCATCCCCGGAAAGTTCGACGGCGTAATCGCCGCAACCACGCCCAGCGGCTGCCGGATCATGATCTCGTCGATGCCGCGCGCCACGTCTTCGAGGTTGTAGCCCTGCATCATCATCGGAATGCCGCAGGCTACCTCGACGTTCTCGATGGCCCGGCGCATCTCCGCCCGTGCCTCGGTGAAGGTCTTGCCGTTTTCGGTGGTGATAATGCGGGCGATCTCGTCGATATGCTCTTCGAGCAGCGTCTTCAGCTTGAAGAGCGGCTGGATGCGGTCTTCCGGTGGAGTCCGGCGCCAAGCCGGAAACGCCGCTGCCGCAGCTTCAACGGCTGCAGCGACTTCCTTGCTTCCGGCCAGTGGAACGGTCGCGATCGCGTCGCCGGTTGCAGGGTTGACTACGGAGATCCATTCGGAGGCAGTGGATTCGACCCACTCGCCATTGATGTAATGCGGAAGCCTGGCGGCTGCCAGAACTGCGGTGCTCATCATACGTAACCTGCCGGCGGCCTCAATGGAATATGCACGAGGCCGCCTTCAAATCTTACATCCTGAAGCGGAGCGCGAACTGGATCTTACGCGGGTCGCGAGCGCGCGTCACCTGGCCAAAAAGGCCTCCATCGCCAATCTGCCCGTCCGGATTCAGGAACTGAGTGCGGTTGAAGACGTTGAAGGTCTGGAAGGTAAACTCCAGGCTCTTGGTCTCGCCGATCGGCGTGACCTTTTGCAGCGCAAGGTCGGTGTTGTTGATGCCCGGCCCGCAGCACTGGCTGCGCGAGGCTGATCCGAGGCTGCCCAGCGCAGGCACAGCAAAGATGTTGGGATTGAAGTAGTAGCCGTTGTTCTTCCTCGGGTCCTGGTGCGTGAAAGGCGCGACGATGTCCGGCTTGCCGGGATTTTCAAAGTCGCCGCTGCCCTGCAGCTCCTGGTCGAGGTTCGACTGCATGCGGATCGGGAATCCGTCCTGGAAGGCAACGATCGTGGAGACGGTCCAGCCGTCGGCGACTACACCCAACGCTCCGCTGTATTTCTTGAAGGGCAGGTCCCATACGCCGCTGAAGACGAAGCGGTTGGTCGCGCCGTAAAGCGACAGGGCCCGGCTGCGGCTGAAGTCGGTAGGATCGAGGCTCTGCTCAAAGCTCGACGCGTTGTCGATCGACTTGCTCCAGGTGTAAGCGCCCAGGAATTGAACGCCATTCGAGAAGCGCTTCTCAAGCGACGCCTGCAGGGAGTTGTAGTTGGAGTTGGCCACGACGTCCTGAGCAAAAATGCTGGAAAACACCGGAATGCCGTCGGCCGGGCAACCTGCCGCGTTGATACCATCCGTCGGATTGCAGTACGGCGAGGAATATTGCCGGAGCCCGACGAGATTGATGCCCCCGGCCGGCACCGTCGTGCCGCCCTGTATGAAAGGGCTCGAGCCATAAGGCAGGTGCAGGCCTTGAGGCGCGATCGTCTCCCCGCCCGGAATAATGAACTGGCTATCTTCGTAATACGGCCCGCAGGTGTAGCTCTGGTCATTGTTGTAGTTTGCTGTTGCGATCAGGTCGAGGCATGTCTGCGTGTTTCCGTGGTTCAGGTCATAGGTTGCCAGCAGCCGGTGCCCTTGTGACCCAACGTAACCCAGCGTAAAGACGATGTTGTTCCCAAATTGTTGTTGCAGTTGAAGGTTGTACTGTTCGGTGTATTGGGTACGCAGGTTCGGTTGCAGTTCGCCGTAGAGGATGATGGGACGGAAGACGGACCAATCAACGGCAGAGCCACGCGCCGGATTCAGGAACCCGTTGAACGCATTGGGAGATACGCTCCCGCTCTGACTAACGAACGGCGTCTGGAAGAGCCCCTCGCCGATGGAGTTGCTGCCGCCGAAGGGTGGCTCTCCCTGAAACTGCTCCAGAACCAGCTGCTCCATGGGGTTATAGAAAATGCCGAATCCGCTGCGAATCACCAGCTTGTCATGGAATCGTTCCGGGCTCCACGCCATACCTATACGAGGAGCGAAGGCCTTGTAATAAGTCGCCGTAAGACCCTTGGGAACGCCTTTGTCGCCGGGAATTACTAGACCGAGCGGGAAGTACGCCTCGTTCGCGCTGCCGGGACCGCAATCCGAAGTACCGTTGCCGATGGTGGCCGTGTTTGCTGAGTTGAGCTCGCACGGAAAAATCTGCGTAGCCTGGCCGGGCCGGAATGTCTGCACGCGCTGCGCGGCATCGGCGAGAGGCTCGTTCAGTTCCCAGCGCAGGCCATAGTTCAAGGTAAGGTTGGGCTTGATCTTGTAACTGTCCTGGGCGAAGAGATAGAGTGCATTCGCTCGAATGTTCTCAGTCTGCGGCGATCCTTGCGAATACTCATCCGGCAGACCAAGCAGGTAGTTGGGGAAGAGAGTGCTGGCTCCGGTGGAGTCGGTCGCCTCCAGGTCGTTCTGCCCGCCCCCACTATAGGAGAAGTACCCATTCACGTTGTAATACAAGGTCTGGTCGAAATGCTGGATACGGAAGTCGCCGCCGAACTTCAAGCTATGCTGCCCAATGACTTTGGAGAAGTTGTCCGTCAACGAGTAAGTATTGCCAACCTGTGGCAGAGAGCCTTCCGAATCGTTACCGATGGTGAACCCGCCGCTGATGTCGATGTAAGGAACCCCCTGCCGGTCAGCCGGCAGTCCCGGAGTAATGCCCCACCCTCCAGGCTTTGACGGCTGTTGAACCGGATTGCCATTGTCGTCGATGAGCGGAGTGTCCGGAGTGCCATTGAAACAGTAGGCCGACGCGGCTCCCGTGCAGGAGTCCGTCACTAAGCCTGTATGCTGGAAGGCAAGAAACGTCAGTTGCCCCTCGCGATAGTAAGTGATGCGCGCTTCGTTCTGAGTGGTCGCGTTCAGCGTCCAGGTGTCGGAAAGGTTGATCTGCTGGTTTCGGGTGGCATTGTTGCTGCCAAAGCCGGGTAAGAGGTTGTTGGTCACCGCCTGAAAGCGGGTGAATGGATTTTCATCGAATCCGTCGTCGACATAGTAGTAGCCGGTAAAGGTGTTGTGCTCGTTAAAGGTGTGGTCGACGCGCACAGTGCCCTGGTTCTCGCGGCTATGCTGGTTGGGGGACGACTGGTAGTAGTAGCCGCCCACATTGGGCAACGGCACGTAGTTCTGGATCAGGTTTGCGGCAACGGGGTCCTGGCACGGAGTCGGAATCGAGGTGGGGAAAATACTCGCCCACGGTGTGCCCGGAGTAGGAGCCACGCCGCCCTCGGCGCCGATCGCGCTGGCGCAGCCCGCCCGGTTTTGGAGGATATTTGCGACCGTGAGATCGGAAAGAGTGCCAGCAAATCCAGCAAATTGACCCGCCCTTTCCGCCTCGGTCGGGACACGTGTCTTGTCGCCGGGGATACCCTCCACCAGTTGGCGTCCTTCATAGGAGACGAAAAAGAACGTTTTGTCCTTCTTGATCGGGCCACCGATGGTTGCGCCAAACTGGTTTTGGGTATCGTCGGATCTGGTAAGGCTAAAGTAATTCTTGGCGTCGAAGACGCTGTTGCGAACGTAGTCGTAGATGCTGCCATGAAACTGGTTGGTCCCCGATTTCGTAACCACGTTGATGATTGCCCCGGAGTTGCGCCCATACTCCGCGTCAAAGGTATTGGTGATGACCTTGAACTCCTGCACCGCGTCCGGTGAAGGCTCGATTCCGGGCGAGTTGACGAAGAGATCGTTGCCGTCACCGCCGTTTACGCTGAAGTTGTTCGACCGGCCACGGCCACCGTTGACCGAAACCGCACCGGCCTTGTCGCTACCGTAGAAAAGGTCGGAGCCGCCGACTCCCTGAACTCCGGGCTGCAGCTGCAGCAGCTGATAAGTGTCGCGGCTGTTGAGCGGCAGGGTCTGCACCGCCCGCTCGTTGATCACCGCGCCAAGTTGGGTAGTGGTGGTATCGACCAGCGGCGCTTCCGCGGTCACCTGAATCGCTTGAGTACTGGCGCCCACGGTAAGCTTCACGTCGTAGGTCACGGTGGCGTTCAGGTTGACCAGGATGCCGGTTGCGGTAAAGTTCTGAAACCCCGGGACCAGCGCCTCAAGACGGTAAGTCCCAACCGGGACCGCGGGGAAGATATAGTCGCCAGTCTTGGATGACTGCACCGCCATGGCTTGTCCCGAATCGTCATTTGTCAGCGTCAGAGCGACATCAGGCACGACGGCGCCCGAGGGGTCGAGGACCCGGCCAAGCACACGTCCGCCTGTAGATTGTGCGACGGCATGCAATGAGAAGAAGGAGAAGAAGAGAAGGAGGGTGAGGAGCAGGAACGAGGGGCGCGGGGAAGTCCGCGGAGAATGGCTACAACTGCCCGTGAATCCTGGGGAGAATTGCATGCCTTACTGCCTCCGAACAGTATGAAGAATCGAACAAGAGATAAGACGCTAACGTTATTTCTGTCTTGAGCGGAAGGGCGGAACCGATAGCGATATTTTGCGACGGTTGGCCTGCTTGTTAGTTACGATTTAGTTCACAGTATTGAACCTGACTTTTGATGTCAAGGTAAAGTTAATCTGGGAGCTTGGGCATTTCGACCGGCAGAAATGGCCGACCCAGGACGGTCGTTCCAAGTATCAGTGATTTCTATTCGACCCATCGATATTTGCTTGTTCGAGCTTCCGGAGACGCCATGCCAGAACCAACCCCAGAGCCAATTTACGATATCCAACCCGCGCTCCTCACGGACGTCGCCGAGCTTGCCGCGCTTTTCGATGCCTATCGCGTCTTTTACGGAGCCGTCTCCGCGCCGCTCAAGACCGACGCTTTTGTCCACGGCCTCATCACCCATGGCAAGACCCATTTCTTCCTGGCACGAGAGGCTGACGGGTTGCCGGCGTTAGGCTTTGTTCATCTGATGCCCTCGATAAACACCGTGGCGATGCGTCCGATCTGGCTGCTGGAAGACCTCTACGTCGTCCCCTCCGGTCGAACAGAAAGGCGTCGCCACAGCCCTCATGACCCATGCGGAAAGTTTCGCCCGGAAGACCGGAGCGGAACGTCTCACCCTCGCGACCGCGCACGACAATCGCGTTGCCCAGTCTCTCTACCAACGTCTCGGCTATATAAAGGAGGAGCATTTCTGGTACTACCACCGAATGCTGGATTAGCGGGCGCGGCGTCGGCGATGGCGGGTGGCCCCATTCAAGCCGTCCTTCGGCTTGAGTGGGAGGAACAAATGCCGGTGCCTTGCTCCCGGGGCGCCCTGTGCCCTATATTTCGCCCGCCCCCAGCTGGCCGCGGGGCGCGGCGCGCCGTAAACTAAATCCATGCCGATAAGCCGCCAGCAAGCCCTCGACCATTTCCGCTCCGACGACCTGATTGGCCTTGGCATGGAGGCCGACGCCGTCCGCCGCAGGCTCCATCCCGAGGGCGTCGTCAGCTACATCATCGATCGCAATATCAACTACACCAACTTCTGCACCGAGTACTGCACCTTCTGCGCCTTCTACCGGCCGCTCAAGGGCAAGATGGCCGCCGAGGGCTACATCCTCGATTTCGAGACCATCTACGAGAAAATTCGCGAAACCGTCGAGATGGGAGGCACCGGAGTGCTCATGCAGGGCGGCCTGCACCCCGACCTTAAGATCGACTGGTTCGAACGACTGCTCAAAGGCATCAAGCAGCGCTTCCCCCAGATCTGGCTGCACTGCTTCTCGGCGTCCGAAATCCTCGCTATCGCGGAATACAGCGAGCTCTCCGTCAGCGACACCATCATGCGCCTCCGCGACGCCGGCCTCGACTCCATCCCCGGCGGCGGCGCCGAGATCCTCGACGACGAAGTCCGCCATCGCATCGCCCGCCTCAAATGCGGCACCGAAGATTGGCTGCTCGTCCACCGCACCGCCCATCAGCTCGGCATGAGGACGACCGCAACCATGATGTTCGGCGTCGGCGAAACCTTCGAGCACCGCGTCAACCACTTCGAGCAAGTCCGCCGCCTGCAGGAAGAGACCGGAGGCTTCACCGCCTTCATCCCCTGGAGCTTCCAACCCGGCAACACCGCCCTCGGCGGACGCGGCTGGGAAGAAGCCACCTCGGTCGAATACCTCAAGGTTCTAGCCATCGCCCGCCTCTATCTCGACAACATCGAGAATGTGCAGTCCAGCTGGGTTACCCAGGGATTGAAGGTGCTGCAAATGGGCCTCCGCTTCGGAGGCAACGACGTCGGCTCGGTAATGCTCGAAGAGAACGTCGTCAAAGCGGCGGGAACCGCGAACTGCACGACGGAAGAAGAGCTACGCCGGGTCATCCGCGATGCGGGATTCAAGCCGGTGCAGCGGGATACGCTATATCGGACGATGTTCTTGAATTGACCCGTCTAGGTTTAACCGCGTTTCGGGGGAAATGCCGATGAGATTTGCGGCGCGGGCTTGCATATTTCTCTTACCCTTGCTATCTGCTGGTATATCGATGCCTCAGATCAAGACATCAGCCACAAAGCCCGCGGTAAAGGCCGAGTGGAGTGCTGAGGTGTTAGAAGTCTTAGGGGTAAATAGAGAAGACTTCCATCTCGCGGGCCTCGATAAACTCACGGCACAACAGCTGAGCAATCTCTTGTCGAGAGCTATTGAGGAGAGGGCTGCGACTGCCAGCAAACTCAAGACAGGCTACTCCTGCGGAGCGCCGCGCAAATCCGCATCCGAATATGACAAAGTGAAAGTACTCATCTCTTTCACAGACGATATCGACGAACAGGTAAAAAGCGGGGTGCTTAATGGCGTGAGAAATATTCCGGATGCACTAATCGTTTACGAGAGAGGGGACGCGGACATCCATGCCTCGATCCTGGCTGCGGAGAATAAGACGAATGGAGGAAGGTCGTTAGGCTTCTCGGCGGCATTGGTTTACACGGACGTATGCACGCTGGCGCAAGGCGAATCGACTATCGAAGTGGATGACCTTGTTAACACCATATTCCTACGGTCGGCATCTGCTGACGGTATCGTCTCCTCACTAGTGTCTAACCTAGACGCTGAGGGATTTGAGCACGAACGGAGGATGAACGCGATACGTAAGAAGTCGTTTGTGGAAAATGGTCCCCATGAATGACGCAGCGGGGAAGGACCTAAATCCCCCCGGCTGTTCCCTCTGGCTCGGCCTCTCCAATGCCACTACGAGCAGATAGCCATCCCAATTTGGACTCGATTCCGCGACGATAGGCGGTATCGATTTGGCGCGGTGCCCGCTCCACGTATTCCTTGGCTCGGCTTCGGGTCGGCTCTTCCAAGCTGCGAAGGTACGAAAGCACGTCCCCTGCAGAGGGTGGGCCGGCGACGTGCTCGAGCCCTGGCTGTAAGGCCGTCCAAATAGCCGCATCTAGGTTTCTATCGTGAGCCCAATCCGCTAAGTCTGGCATCAACGCTGGCGGCATCTCTCCATGTTGCCAGCCACCTATCTTCGATAGCCGATTTACTCCCCGAATGCCCTCACGAGCAGCAAGTGCTTCCTTTGCTGCCGCAACCTCGCCCAGGGTCATCCGCGCCCACAATGTCGTTAGGGGCGCTGCGCCGGGCACAATCACGAGCGTTATTCGACCGTCGTCCGACTGACGAGCGAATTCCAACGGCAGAAGTGGACCGTCCTCTTGCCACCCACCTTGGATCGGAAGACCGCGCGGGTCCCAAACCAGAGACCCCCATCCGAGGCAGGCGATACTTAGCGCCGAAATCGTTTCGTCACTCATGTTTTTTTGCAAAGAGCGTCCATCCTTTCCTTGAATCTCTTTCGCAGACTTTTGTCAGCGCCGCTTCGCAATTCATTCAGGTACGACTCAAACTCTTGCTTAAGCGCCGCGTAAAACAGGCCGCGATTCAATGCGTATCCGTCGTCCTCGGGAGCGGTAATCTTGCCTGTTGGTCGATCTCTCCTAATAACCCAACGTCTTGTCTCAGCCTCATGGAAAATTCCGTTGCGGATACCGCCGTAAAACTTGCCAGCAACCTTACCGTTGAAGGCGTCACCAAATGCAGGCCTCCTAAGGAACGTTTCGATCTGTCTCGTGTCAGGCCGGGTTTTATGCAAGCGCCCTGCGGAAAAGAACATGGTTCCGGCGGATCGCCTAGAGGAGGGACCTCTTCCCGGAAACGCTGGAGAGTCTCTATGAGCAAACAACACAAAGCCACAATCGCAAAACCCGGAACGCAATCATCGTCTGTTGCCGCCTGGGAAGGGTTTTGATCAGGTGGTTTCGTGTCCGCCTTTTCGAGAGCGTCGATGCAGCTGAAGAACCGCTGTTTCATTCGCTTTTCGAATACGTCGATTGCCTTCGTCCAAGCGGCCTCATCGTTACGGTGGAGTCCTGGGCAGAGAGCCTCCCAGTTGGACTTCGAGAATTTGAAGCATAGATCAGCGTTCATCTTGGCTCTCCGGAGATGATACTGGAATCGCCTCATTGAATTTGGGCTCTGATAGTCTGAACGTGTAGGGATGAAGATGCCCACCACCCGCCTCACCCAATCCGGAGCCATCGAAATCCCCGCAGACCTGCGCCAACGCCTCGGCGTGCTCGCGGGCGACGAAGTGGTGATGGAAGAGCGCGATGGCGGCCTCTTTCTTCGCTTTATTCCCGAGATGTGGTCAACCGAAGAGATCGCCGGCTATCTGCTGAACAACGCTATCACCAAAGAGAGCTATGACGACGCCAGCGAAGAGGTGCGCAAACTCGGGCTCGATCCGGCCAAGGTGCCCTACACCGACGGCCCGGAGGTACGGGAGACACTGCCCACGGACGCGGAGTTCAGGGCGGAGTTTGCGGCTTTTGAGCAAAGGGGCACGGAGCGCGAGCGCAACAGCGCATGACGGACAGGTTCAGGATATTTATCGACTCCAATGTGCTCTTCTCCGCCTCCTACAAGCCCGATCATCCATTTCTAATCTTCTGGACAAGCTCTCGCGCGCGGCCCGTAACCTCCGATTATGTTGTCGGAGAAACCAAGCGCCACGCCAGGGGCCTTGGGCACACGTATAGGCTCAATGAACTGGTCGCGAAGACTGAGATCATCGTGCAGACCATGGACTCGGAATTACCAGGCATCGATCTTCCGGAGAAAGACCGCCCCATCCTATCGGGGGCGCTCGCTGCCAAGGCTCGATATTTGGTGACCGGAGATAAGAACCATTTCGGGGCATACTTCGATCAGACTCTCGCCACTTCGCACGGATCGATGACGATCCTCGAACCTGCTGCCCTTCGGCGGCTTCTGAGATCGCTGGAATGAGCTATCCCTTACAATCATCGTTAACACGCTCGCGGAGGCCCGCCACTGTTCCATCCCGCCCCATCGGTCACGGCGCACTCTTTGCCGTATTCGTTCGCGAACGGCCTCCACGCGCTGGCCTTTTGGCTCGCCGCTCCGCACGGTCTGCAGCACTATCTCCGCACCCACTACGGCGATAAGACCTTCGAGCATCTCTACCGAATGAACATTTTCGATACGCTGCTGCTCATCCCATATTTCACGGTCATGATCGTGCTTGCCTTCTATGGCATCCACCGCTATCAGTTGGTGTACCTCTATTTCAAACACAAGAAAAATGCGACCAAAGAGCCGCCGTCGCAATTCGCTGACCTGCCCCGGATCACCATCCAGCTGCCGATCTTCAATGAGCAGTTCGTCATCGATCGACTCATCGAGGCCTGCTGTAAGCTGGATTATCCCGCCGACAAGCTCCAGATACAGGTACTCGACGACTCTACCGATGAGACCGTCCAGGTGGCCAGCGAGATTGTCGAGCGCTACCGCACCCTCGGCCACCCCATCGAATACCTGCATCGCACCAACCGCTATGGCTACAAAGCCGGGGCGCTCGACGAAGGGCTCAAGACCGCGACCGGCGAATTCGTGGCCATCTTCGACGCCGATTTCGTCCCTCCCGAAGATTGGGTCATGAAGGTCGTCCACCACTTCGCCGAGCCAAAGATCGGCATGGTGCAGAGTCGCTGGACCCATCTCAATCGCGACTACAGCATCCTCACCCAGATCGAGGCCATTTTGCTCGATGGCCATTTCGTGCTCGAGCACGGCGGCCGCTCCCGCGCCGGGGTATTCTTCAACTTCAACGGCACCGCCGGCATGTGGCGGCGCACAGCCATCGAGCAGGCCGGCGGATGGCAGCACGACACCCTCACCGAAGACACCGACTTGAGCTATCGCGCACAAATCGTCGGGTGGAAGTTCAAATACCTGCAGGACGTAGAATGCCCCGCCGAACTGCCCATCGAGATGACCGCCTTTAAGACCCAACAGGCACGCTGGGCCAAGGGTTTGATTCAAACGTCAAAGAAGATTCTGCCCAGGGTCTGGGCCAGCAACCAGCCCTTTCACACCAAGATCGAAGCCTTCTATCACCTCACCGCCAATCTGAGTTATCCCCTGATGGTGGTTCTGTCGGTGCTGCTCATGCCGGCGATGATCATTCGTTTTTATCAGGGATGGTTCCAGATGCTGATCATCGACATGCCGCTCTTTCTGGCGTTGACGTTCTCGATCTCGACCTTCTATCTGGTTTCGCAAAAAGTGCTCTATCCGAAGACCTGGCTCAAGACATTCCTCTTTCTGCCATTCCTCATGTCGCTCGGAATTGGACTAACGGTGACCAACACCAGAGCGGTCCTCGAGGCGCTCTTCGGCATCAAAAGCTCCTTCAAGCGGACACCGAAATACCGCGTCGAAAAGAAGGGCGAGAGGTCCCAGGCAGCCAAGTACCGCAAGCGCCTCGGCATCGTGCCCTGGATCGAGCTGCTCATCGGCTGCTACTTCGCCGCAACCATCCGCTATACCTTCCTGAATGAGAACTACTTCACCTTGCCATTCCTGCTGCTCTTCGTTGTCGGCTACTGGTACACAGGGCTGATGTCGCTCTTTCAGGGCAGGTTCGAGCGCTTCCGCCTGGGCGGCGCGAACACAGACGAATCATCACCAAAGCCATTTCCGGTTGGGGTATAAATCCGTTGACAACCGCTCAAACCCTTCAGCAAGTTAGAAAGATACCCATGCGCCGAATTTCGTTAACCGCTTTATTGATGGCTCTACCCCTATGCCTCAGCGCGATCCGCGCTCAAGCCCTAGAGCGCCAACCCTCCGCCATCTATCACGCCCGCCGCGAAGCCCTCGCCAAGAAACTCAACGGCGGCATCGCAATCCTCTTCGCCGCCAACGAGCCAGCGCTCGAATACCAGGACTATCGCCAGGATGAGGACTTCTACTATCTCACCGGATGGAACGAGCCAGGCGCGGCGCTCCTGATCCAGTCTGCTGTGGAAGCCCACGACCAGGTCCCTGCCCGTCCCTATCGCGAAGTGATGTTGCTGCCGATCCGCAACCTGCGTATGGAGCGATACACCGGCGTCAAGCTGGACGCCGCCTCCGCAGACGCTCCAAAGATCACCGGTGTGGATGAAGTAAAGTCCATGTCGGGCCTGCCAACTATACTGACAACAATCGCAGCCAAGGATCGCAGCGTTCCCTATCACATCTGGAGCCAGACCGACGTTCCGCAATCGAAGCCCCTCGTCAATTGGACGGCGGTGACCCTGGGAAATGCCGAAGCGCCTGAATTTCAGAACGTTCGCCAGCCGGTGGGCGAGTTGCGAGCGATCAAAGACCCCGGCGAGGTTGACCTTATCCGCAAGGCGACAGACGCGTCCATCACCGCGCAGCTGGCGATGATCCATGCAGTCAAACCTGGCGTCTCCGAACGGGCCATTACCGGGCTGCTGATCGAGAAGATGATGGATGGAGGCTGCGAGCGGCCGTCGTACCCGCCGATTGTCGGCTCAGGGATCAACTCGACCGTGCTCCATTACTCGTCCAACGACAACCTCATGAAATCTGGCGACGTGGTTGTTGTCGACGCTGCGGGCGAATACTCCATGTACGCCTCCGACATCACCCGCACCCCTCCGGTGAACGGCCACTACACCGATCGGCAGCGCGAAATTTACAACATCGTCCTTGGCGCGCAGCGCGCCGCCGAAGCCGCATTCGTCGCCGGCAAGTCCCGCGAAAACGACCCGCAGCATAAGTATCCCGACTCGCTCGACACGATCGCATGGAAGTATATGAATGAGCACGGCAAAGACCTCCACGGCGAGCCGCTCGGCAAATACTTCATCCACGGCATCGGGCATCTGGTCGGCATTGACGTGCATGACCCTTACGACTACTCAAAGCCGCTTGAGAAGAACATGGTCTTCACCATCGAACCTGGAATCTACATCCCGGAAGAGAAGATCGGCATCCGCATCGAGGATATTTACTACGCCGACTCTAATGGCAAACTGATCCAACTCACGCAATCGCTCCCGCACACCGCCGAAGAGGTCGAAGCGGAGATGAGCAAGAAATGAGCCAGCTTCACCTCGCGACGATCGAACGCTCGTTCCTGGCGATCCTGGCGGGTTTCGCGACCATGGCGGTCCTTGTCACCATCGCGACCTCGGCGATTACGAAATCGCTTCCCCGCCTCATCGGCGAACCCGACCATCCTCGGCGCCGATATCTATTGTTGAACCTCGCCTACAGCGCGGCCTTCGCGGCCTCGGGTGGATATGTAACCGCCATAGTGGCAAAAGCCGATCCACTGCGCAACATCCTCATGCTCGCGATCGTCATCCTGCTTTTGAGCGCACTGTCTGCGCTACAGCTTCGCGGAAAACAACCGGTCGCATATCAACTCGCGCTGATTGTTCTGACTCCCATCGCGGCACTTGCGGGCGGCCTTGTGCACATGCACGCGGCCGGTTACAGGTGGTAAGCGACCCGAATAGTCTGCGCTACCAGCGAATCCCAAACGTCACTGGAATGATCTGTGTTCCGTGTCCCGGAGTGTCCAGCCATTCGTAGCGCGCCTCGGCGAAGAACTTCGCCTGGTTCCAGTTGCCAAAGGTCAGGCCAGTGCCGATGTTCAGACCTCCCTGGTTACTCGAGTAGTGGCTTACAACGGCATTGGTCGTGTAGTAGATCGGGTAGCAATAGAAGAAGTTGCAGTATATCCCCTGGGCCAGCACCGGCTCGGTGAATGAAGTCAGCTGGCGATAGAAGCCTCCGCCTCCAATGACGTAACCACCCCAGTTGCCAGTAGTTTTATACTTCCACTCCGGATCGAGCGTCAGTGACCAGGTATGGACGTTACCGCCCGGCGTCCCCACCTGCTCAAGAATTGCCGCGGGTATTTTGTTCCGGTCGAATTCATATTCCGCTAGCACAGCGAATTTCCTATTGACGTTATAGCCCAGGCCGCCGCGGAAGTTCCACCCATAGGTCAGGTCACCGCTGGAATTTCCCAACGGCGCGGTGAATCCTCCGCCAGCCTCAACTGCGAGACGGTCCCAGCGACTTTGATAGGCCGCACGATTGGCGCCATTCTGGCCGCCGTATTGAACAGTAGGCGCCGAAGGAGGCTCGAGCCCACCGAGTTCATCGCTGTCCAACAGGAAGCGGTAATCCGCCGAACTGGAAGCCGTTTCGGCCTGCGACTGGGCGTGAAGAGGAACGACGAAGAGCGCAACCAACGAGAGCGCAAGACTAGCTTTTCCGAGAAAACGACTGACTGCGTTACTACCAGGCATCATTGCAAAACAACCTCTGCGAATTGGATGCGGGATTCGACGTTGCCCTCCAGACAGATCAGACCCTGTTTACACTTTTTCGACTCGCCGAGGCCATCGCGCGTCAGCAAAGAAAAAGGCCGGATCGAAATCCGGCCTCGAGTGATTTGTAACAGTAATTCTGGTGAATTATGGATCCGGCTTTACTGGATGTCGAACTGCTCCGGATGCAGTGCCGGATCGCTCTTCACGATGATCGTCTTGCCGGCCATCTCTTCCATTTCATTGAGCCACCTGGCATTGCCGGACTTCAAAGTTTTGACAACCTCTGGATGCACTCGCAACAGCACATCGCCGCGTTCAAGATGCTTCTGCATCTTGCGCAGCTCGGTATAGATTTCGTTGCAGACCGTCGTCGGACTCTTGACCATCCCAGTGCCCGCGCAAACCTCGCACTGCACGCTGAGGGTCCGTTCCAGCGACTGTTTCACCCGCTTGCGGGTGATGGCAACCAATCCGAAGTCATTGAACTGCAGCACCTTCGACGGCGCGCGGTCTGACTTCAGCTCGTCTTCGAGCGCCGCCATGACCTTGTGCCGGTTCTTGCGTTCGTCCATGTCGATGAAGTCGATGACAATGATTCCGCCCAGGTCGCGCAGCCGAATCTGCCGCACGATCTCCGGAATCGCATCAAGGTTCGTCTTGAGAATCGTGTCCTCAAGCCGCGCCGTCTTGCCGACATACTTGCCGGTGTTGATGTCGATTGCGACCAGAGCTTCGGTCTGATTAATGACGATCGAGCCACCCGACTTCAGCCAGACCTTCGACTTGAGCGCCTTGCTGATCTCGTCCTGAATACCGAACTGTTCAAAGAGCGGAGTTTCCTTCGTATACAGCTTCACCCGCCGGACCAGCGAGGGCTCGAAGCGCTGCAGGAAGCGAAGAATCCGCTCGTACTCGGCCTCGTTGTCAACCCAGATGGTCGAGAAATTTGCCGAGACCTGGTCGCGCAGCACGCGTTCGATCAGATTGAGGTCGTGATAGATCAGCGCTGGCGCTTTGCCATCGTCGGCGCGCTGCTTGATGTCGTTCCACAGACTAATCAGGAAGCGAATGTCGGCCCGAAGGTCCTCCTCACTCGCGCCATCGGCAGCAGTGCGTACGATGAATCCGCCCGAAGCAGCTCCCTTTTCGCTGATCAGAATTCGCTTCAGCCGCTGACGTTCTTCATCGGAGGAAATCTTCCTCGAGACACCAACATGATTGACCGTTGGCATGAAGACCAGAAAGCGGCCTGGAAGCGCGATATGGCTGGTAATGCGCGCGCCCTTCTTGGCGATCGGCTCCTTGGCGATCTGGACCAGGATCTCTTGACCCTGCTTCAGCAGTTCGCTGATGATCGGCAGGTCGGAGAGCTGAGAGTTCGCCCTGCGGCTACCTCCGCCGCCTCCGCCATTCGGACGTCCGCGACGGCGTGGTCCGCGTCCTCCGCGACGATCGTCGGAGCGGCTATCGCGACGAGTGGGCGCGGGTGACGAGGCGACAATCGGCTCTTCGCCGGCCTCCTCTTCGTCCTCTTCATCGTTGACATCGCTTTCGGTTTCGCCGTATTCAACCTCGGCATCCTCCTCTTCGGTCACTCCGTCGGGCGCAGCCCCGATGCGCTGTTCAAGGTGGGCGTCGCGCACCATCTCGCCGAGTTGCGTGCCGGCAAGGTTATCGAGCGTCTCTTCTTCCAGATCGTCGAGATCGTGCTCGTCGCCGTGGGCGCGAATCGGTTCGAAGTCGTATTCCTCTTCCTCGATGATCTCTTCTTCGATCGTGCCCGCGCCGGGAGCGAAACCGCGAGGCCCGTTCGCCGCTTCGTCCTCTTCGCTGTCTTCAAAGAACTCAGTCTCCGAAACTTGGGGCATCTCTTCGACCGCCGCCTCTCCGGTATGCGCGACCTGGGTTGGAGAAAAATCTGCCGTTTCAACCTGAGAGTGGTGGTGCGTCGCCTCTTCGCGGGCAACTGCCGGAAGCCCTGCCGGATCGAAAACGGGTTCGTGCGACACCGCCTCAGACTCTGCAACTGGAGCCACTAACTCCTCTTCTTCCTCCAGGACTGCGGAGAGCCGATACTCACTCGGAGCCGCGGAATCCACGCGATAGGAGGCCGAAGCATGCTCCGGCTCAAAGTTTGCTTCTTCATGAGAAGGCTCTTCAACCACCGTTGAAGACTCCACAGTCCCTTCGTGGTGCCGAGCTTCTATCTGGTGATAATCAAAGGCAGGAATTTCTTCCGCAACAGCCGTATCGGCCACAGCGGCTTCCGCAGCGCGCTCGCCGATTGTTTTAGGCTGAGTCGTGACGGGATGCCCTGCGGCCGCTGGCGTTTCCTCCACGAAGTGAACAGATGCCGCTTGGGTAGCGGGTGACGTGGTCGACTTGCCGCGATGCCGGGAGAGCGACTCGCCCGGCAACTCAGCGCCGCCATCCCAGCCTGGGACAACCTCGACCAGAGTCGACGGCTTGTACGTGCTGCCAGTAACCGCTGCGGCTGGCGCGGCGCTCGTTCGCGCTTCCGGCCGTGGCGCAGATTCCGCAGGCTTGGCGCCATACCTCGAAAGCGACTCGCCGGGAAGAACGATTGGCTGGCTCAGACTCGTGGACCGCCCAGCGGGAGCTTCTTCGCGCGCCGGGAAGCCATAGTTTGTCGCCGAAAATCTGGAGGCTGAACCTTCGCTGAAGGCCGCCTGACCTCCGCCATGAGCTACCGATTCCTCATAAATAGTGGGTCCGGTTTCAACTTCGATCTCCAGTTCGGACGCCGGATCACTCGTCTGACGCGGCTGCGACGCCTGTCCGCCATCTCGCGGGCCATGGGGACGGCCGCCACGGCGGCGGCCACGGCGGCCGCGCCAGCGGCGCGTTCCATGCAGGTCGTCTTCGCCAGCTCCGGCTTCGCCCGACACGATTGGCGACGTGCCTCGGGATTCTGTACCGGTGGCGGTACGAGGATCGCTTTCAACGGAGATGCCCGCCGCTCGGGATGGACGGCTCTCACGCGGTTCGCGGCCGGCCTGCGGCTCGCGTTGAGCCTGCCCGTCGCGGGGGCGGCCACCGTTGCCGTTGGGGACTTTCTCGAAATCGGCCGAGTCTTCCTGCTCCTCCATGAAGTCAGTGACATAGAGGAACGCGTCGCGCTCTAATCCGAGGTCGACAAAGGCGGACTGCATGCCGGGAAGCACGCGCGTAACGCGGCCCTTATATATAGAGCCGGCCAGGGTGTATTCGTTCTCCCGCTCGTAGTAGATCTCGGTGAGCAGGTCGTCTTCAAGGATCGCCAGCCGCGTCTCATGCGGCGTGCTGGAAATGCATATTTCTTTCGCCATACTGCCTCTCATGCCGCCGGCGTCTGCCGGAACGGCAACCAGCGAGGCAGATCAGAACAGGATTGCTCCCGTTCCCGGGTAACCGGAGAGGTTTGGGGCAGACGGACATAGCAGTGCGGCAGACGGAGTTAGCGTCTTCGAACTGGTTTCTCTTGCAGGGCTTTTCGCAAATGACGACGCGAATCCGGGCCCGAAGCGGGCCAACAGATCCAGCGAATCGCGTGATTGACGTGTAAAGCCAATCCCATCAAGACATTCCGGGCGCACAGGGCTTGTGACCACTTCAGCCGATTCTGCCGGCGGGGTCGTTACCCGTCTCTGTGCGTTCATTCCCAATCCTGTCCGGCCCGGTGATCCACCTGGCCGGCTTCTTTCAAACTTGTACTGCCAAACTTCCTTTACACCAGCATCGGCGCTGCCTTGCAGGAAGCAACTCCCGCGATGCTCAGTTTACAAACCGGGTCATGCGCACGTTCATCACCATGCCCAGCGCCAGAAACGTAAACAGTACCGAGGAACCCCCATAACTCATTAAGGGTAAAGGGATTCCGGTGACCGGCATCAGGCCGAGCACCATACCGACGTTGACCGCGATCTGAAAGATCAGAACGGCCACCACGCCCATCACCAGGAACGTACCCGGAAGGTCGGCGGCGGTTTGAGCGTTTTGAATCAAACGCATCAATATGAAAAAGTATAGCAGCAGAACCACCACCGCGCCCACGAAGCCATGTTCCTCGGCAAACGCGGCGAAGATGAAGTCCGTATAGGGAATGGGCAGGAAATCCCCCTGCGTCTGGGTTCCCTTAGTGGCGCCTTGGCCGAGAACCCCTCCGGCGCCAACCGCGATCCGGGATTGCCGGATCTGGTAGCCCGACCCCTGAGGGTCGTCGTCCGGATTCATGAAGCTGGTGAGTCGGGCCTTCTGGTAGGGCTTCAATACCTTGCCACTGCCGAACGCCACCCCAATCGCGATGACCGCCACCAGAGCAAGAATCAAACCCTTTCGCCAGCTGATTCCGCCCAGGAACAACCCCATCAACAGAATGGGCGAATAGGTCAGCGCAGTACCCAGATCGGGCTGCTTCAGCACCAGCAGCATGGGAATGCCGACCATCGCCATCCCTTTGAAGACGTCGCCCCAGGTAAGCTCCCTTCCCGCCAGATTGGCGAAGTACCGGGCAACCACCACAATCAGGATCATCTTGACCCACTCCGACGGCTGGAAGTGGATGCCGCCGGGAAACTTGATCCAGCGCCGACCGCCGAGCACTGTGGTGCCGACGACCAGCACCGCGACCAACGAAATTAGTCCGAGGCCGTAAGCCCAGACCGCGATGTTCAACAAGCGGTGGTAGTTGATGAGCGAGATGCCGAACATCGCCACCATCCCGCCCAGAAGCCAAAGCACCTGGTTGCGGTCGAAACCGACAAACTTGGTGTGCAGAGTAGCGCTGTAGATTTCGAGCACGCTGATAACTGACAACACCAGCACCAATCCCAATAGCACCCAGTCGAAGTCGTGGAGGGAAAGAAAACGCCGCATGCCTTACCTGCCGCTCCCCGCCGTCTGGCTCGACGTCACTGAGGCGAGGGCCACAACCGGGTCGAATTTGGCCGGATCGAGAAAGAAGTGCCCGCCGCGGATTTCGCTGGCCGTCATGGTTCCCGGCGCGGCGCCCGGCTTGGGAGCCGACCAGATCGCCCCTACCTCGACCGGAGCCGACTTCTTCGCTTCCTGCAGATTGTTGTCGAGTCTCCGCTGCTTGTTGACGAAGGCCTCGATGACCTGGGCCGCAAGCCTTCCAGCAAATCTTCCGTGCTCGCCAGCCTCCACGAGGATGCAAACCACAATATCGGGATTGCGGCGAGGCGAGACCCCGACAAACCAGGCATTGTCCTTCACCTGGTGACCCATCTTGCTGGCGAGGGTGTTGCTCATGGTCTGCGCGCTGCCGGTCTTGCCCGCAAAATCGATACCGTCAAGATGGGCGCTTGGATCAGTGCCTCCCGGCTCAAAGACCTTGGTCATTGCGTCGGTGATAATCTCCCAGTTCTCCGGATCGAGCTTCAGTTCAGAGTCGCCGCTGCCCGGATACGAGTCCAAGATGGCCTGCCGGTAATCTGGGGCGACCTCGTCGGGGAAGACGACATGCGGCCGCTTCAAGACTCCGCCTGACGTGATGCCCGCGATGGCGCGGGCCATCTGCACCGGCGTTGCTGTGACCGCGCCTTGCCCAATCCCGACCGAGATCACCTCGCCTGCGTACCACTTTTCGTGAAAGTTCTTCATCTTCCACTCGGTCGATGGCATCGTGCCCGAAACCTCGCCCGGAAGATCGATTCCTGTCTTTGACCCCAAGCCAAAATGATGGGCGAAATAGGCGATTTTATCGACTCCCAGCTTCTGCGCCAGGGTGTAAAAGAAGACGTCGCAAGACTGATAGATCGCCTTGCTGATGTCTACCTCGCCGTGCCCTCCTTTTTGCCAGCATTTGTAGTAGTGGCCATAAAAGGTGGCACCTCCTGGGCAATGAACATGCATGTCCTGGGCGACACCCGCCTGCAATCCGGCTGCGGCCATGATGATCTTGAACGTCGATCCGGGCGCGAGCTGCGCCTGGATCGCCTTGTCCAGCAGCGGATGATCGGGATCGGTAACCAGTTTGTTCCACTCGTCGCGATGGATGCGGACGGAGAATTCATTCGGATCAAAGGTCGGCCGGCTGACCAGCGCCAGAACCTCTCCGGTGTGCGGATCCATCGCGATCATCGCGCCGTTGCGGTCCCCGAGGGCAATCTCCGCCGCCTTCTGAATGTCGAGATCGATGGTTAGCCTCAGGCTTTTTCCGGGAGTCGCCGGCTCGGTGCCCAGCTTGCCCACCTCACGACCGTGACTGTCCACAATCACGTCGCGCGCGCCGTCCACCCCACGCAGAATCTGGTCGTAGCTCTGTTCGATGCCCGATCGACCCACCACATCTCCGGGATCGTAGTAGGCATACTTTGGATCGTTGAGCATGTCTTCGCTCACCTCACCGACGTAGCCGATCAGATGGGCCATAAAGCCGTCGCGGGGATAGAGCCTGCGCTCCTCGTCCACCGTCTCGAGCTCGGGGAATTCGTCTCGGTGGGCCTCCAGAAACTCCACCTCATCCGGCGTGATGTCCTGCTTGAGCGGGATCGGCTCGTACTTCGGCGCGGTCCGATAGTGCTTCAGGATCGCGTTGAGCTGGTCCACGGTCATGTGCAGCCCGCGAGCGATGAGCGGCAGGTCCTGAGTGTAGTCATGGCCTTCTTCCCGGACCAGAAAGCAGGAGACCGATGGGTAATTGTTGACAATCAGCCGGCCCTCGCGATCGAAGAGCTTGCCGCGCGGCGCCAGGATCGGCACCTTGCGAATACGGTTCTGCTCCGCCAGCGCGCGATAGTCTTTACCACCCAAAATCTGCAAGCGCCACAAGCCGCTGAGCAGCACTATCATGACCCCGACGATCAAGTACTGGACGACGCTCAACTTGAAGGCTGCCAGCTTTTCTTCTTTTGTCAGATTTGTGAAGTCCTGCGCCATACTCGCAATCCCGCTCGCCGCTCTGCCCGAACCATCCTAAGAATACCGCCAAATCCATATCAATCGCGCCGCTTGGCGAGATCGAGAAGAGCGAAGAGCGCAACCCCCACCACCGCGTTCACCACCCCGCGAATCAGCTCATGCACCCAGCTCCAATCGACCTCAAGAGCCAGCACGCGGCTCGTAATCAAGAGGAAGATCGCGCTATGCAGCACCGTGAAGATAAAGCACAACAACACCCGGGCGACGTGGTTCTCGATGTCGACCCGCAACCCGAGTGAAGCCGCGATGTAGCCGATCACCGCATTGGCAATGCCGTTGACACCGATCGGGCGATGAGTCAGTGCGTCCTGGGCGAGCCCCACAAAGGTGCCGATGAAGGTGGCGGCGATTGGATTGCGGCTCAGTATGCCGAAATAAATCGTCACCAGCAGCGGAAGATCGAGAATGGAAAACCGCAAGAAATGCAGAGTGACAAAGGACTGCAGTCCGATCGCCAGCAGTGGAACGACAATGTAAAGCGACAAAGGGTAAGACTGGGGATCGATCTCGCGCCGGGAACTGGCTGTCAGCAATGGCAAAGCTATGCTCCTCCGGGAGGCGTCGTCGCTCGCTGCGGCGGAGGGGAAGTGTGATCGATGGGCGCGGGATTCGTCTGGGTCCCGGATGGCGTTTGCGGCTTCGGTGCCGGCTTCGGCGTTACTGGTTTCGGCTGGGTTGTCGCGCCCGTCGCAGTCCCGGTTGCTGCGTTGGTCGCTCCCGTTGAGTTCGCGGTTCCCGCCGGCGGCAATTTTGGGCGTGGAGCCGCTCCAACCGTACCCATCCCCGCCGGAGTCAGAATGCCGCCTGACTCGCCGTCCAGTGGGATCGGAGTTTTTCGCGCGGGAGAGACTGTCGGCGACTCTGCGGTCGGTGATGAAGCTGTCGTGCGCGTCTGGCTGGAGGCCGCGCCTGCTGGATTCGCCGCAGACCTTGCTGGAGTCGTCGTAGATATCGTGGCAGATGTCGGCGTGGCGCTGCCTGGGGACCCAGCGCCTGTCGGGGTTGTTACCGTCTTCGTCGCTACGACGCCGGGCTTTGCGGGAAATCTGCTGACCGGCATGGCCTCGTTTCCAGCTCCAGAAGCGACACTTGCGCTGGCGCTCGACTTAGGTCCCGGCGTAATGACTGGAGCGCTGGCTTCCGTTGACGGGGTGCGATGAGACCCGGGCGGCGCAGCGCCCGGAGTCAGGTCCTCCGCGGGAGGCGCCGCCCCGGGGCTGTACCGGTCGGGATGAAGTGGTTGGGGTGGCCGCACAGGCCGCGCCGGATCGCCCTCGGCCGTTGTTGCTGAGCTGGTGCCTTCATTCGCCCCGACCGTCGTGTCCGGAGCATTTGAGTCGTGTATGCTCGGCAACTTTTCCGAGAGTACGGCGGCGGCGCGCTGTTTCGCCGCCACTGCGACCGCCTCGCTCTGGCTCAGGTCTTTCTCTTGCGCGAAAGGCATTTTGTCAGAAAATTTGACAACGACCAGAACCTCTTCCAATGCCGCCAGGTTGGCATTCGGCTTCACCACGACATTCACATACGAAGAGTCGGGGTCGGGCACCACGCGATCCACCACTCCTACCGGCATTCCCGGGGGATAGACCTGATCGCCGCCGCTGGTGATCACCGGCTCACCCGGCTTGATTCGGTCATCTGGGGAGATGTTAATCATCTGCGGCTGACCTGACGCATCGCCCTTCATCACCCCGCGAACTCGCGTCGTCTCCAGCAGCACGCCCGTCCCGCTCGTCTGGTCGGAGATGAGCAAGACCTGCGCAGTGTGCGGAAAGACGTTCTTGACCTTGCCAACGATCCCATCCGGAGTGATGACCGGCATCTGCACCTGCAGGCCGTCTTTCGATCCTCGATTGATGAAGATATCGCGGGCCTGGTCGGTCCCCGAGGTGCCAATCACCTGAGCAGCGACGGTCTTGTCGATATAGCGCCCGCGGAAGTCAAGCAACTCACGCAGCTGCTGGCCCTGCACAGCGTCCTCCGCTAGGCTGGCCTGCTCGATCCGCAGCCGGTCGTTTTCCTGCTGCAAGCTTAGGTTTTGCTCCCGCAGATGGCGAAGATAAATATAGTTGGACCAGACATCGCGCACGCTCTTGCCAATGCTGTGCGCCAGCCGCTCCGGCGGAGTCACCACGCTGGTGACCAGGTAGCGCCACAACCGGACATTATGTCCCTCTTGCATGTCCGGCGCCGGCCTCCGCACCTGCATCGCAAGCAAGACCACCTGGGCCAGCAGAACCAGCATAAGCACCAGAGCGTTCTTGTAGCGACCGAATAGGGATTCCATAAAACCTTGTTCACAACCCTGGAGGACGGCTTGTCATCCCGACCGGAGTGGAGGGATCTGCTTTGTCAGCGGTTCTCTGGTCTGGTACAGTCCCTAGTCAATCTTGATCTTCCGCAATAGGCGGAAGTCGCTCAACATCTTCCCTGTGCCCAGCACAACGCTGGCCAAAGGATCGTCGGCGATAGAAACCGGCAGCCCCGTTTCTTCGCGAATCCGCTTGTCGAGGTTCTTGATCAGCGCGCCGCCTCCGGTCAGTACGATGCCGCGATCGCTGATGTCGGCGCTCAACTCCGGCGGAGTCCGCTCCAGCGCCACCCGAATCGCATTCAGGATTGTTGAGATGCACTCGGTCAATGATTCTCGGATTTCGCTGTCGTCGATGGTGATCGTCTTGGGCACGCCCTCGATCAGGTTGCGCCCCTTGATCTCCATGGTGAGCGGCTTATCCAGAGGATAAGCAGAGCCGATCTCGATCTTGATCTGCTCCGCTGTGCGCTCGCCGATCAGAAGATTGTACTTGCGCTTGAGGTAATTCATGATGGACTCGTCCATCTGATTCCCCGCCATGCGTACCGATCTGGAATAGACAATTCCCGAAAGGGAAATGACAGCAATATCTGTCGTACCCCCACCGATATCGACCACCATATTGCCGCTCGGCTCGGTAATTGGCAGTCCGGCGCCGATCGCGGCCACCATCGCCTGCTCGACCAGAAAGACCTCGCTCGCCTTGGCGCGATAGGCGGAATCCTCGACCGCCCGCTTCTCAACCTGGGTGATTTCTGAAGGCACTCCGATCACGATCCGCGGATGCACCAGCATCTTGCGGTTATGGGCCTTCTGGATGAAATAGTTCAACATCTTCTCAGTGATTTTGAAGTCGGCGATGACGCCGTCCTTCATCGGCTTAATGGCCACAATATTGCCGGGCGTGCGCCCCAGCATCTCTTTGGCTTCCTTGCCGACCGCCTCGACCTCACCGGTGTTTTTGTTGATCGCTACGATCGAGGGCTCGTTGACAACAATGCCTTTACCCGCCGCGTAGACGAGCGTGTTTGCCGTGCCAAGATCTATGGCCAGATCGCTGGAAAAAAGACTGAAGAGCGACCGCACCCCGTGCGCCCGCGAAGATCGCGAATAACCGTTAGATGACATGAAATAAGGGCTTTTCTTGTAACTCAGTCTAATTGTAAGGCCATATGAGAATTGCCGCGCGGCATGTAAATTTTCTGCGCCGCCCGCGCTAACCATATTGGAACTGGTTGAGAAACTAATCGATCCTCGACCCTGCCTGGTCGCAATTTTCCCTGCTCCTCAAACAAAGATTGTCCAGGACGCTTGAAAGCGTGAATCCCATCCCATTGGTCTGGGCATCTACTACTTGTTCCTTGAGGAGAATCACATTATGTCGCAGGACAAGAAAGTCGCCCTCATCACCGGGGCCAATCGCGGAATCGGCCTCGAAACCGCTAAACAGCTGGGAGAAAAGGGAGTCACCGTCGTCGTCGCCGCCCGAAAGTTGGCCGACGCCGAGCAGACCGCCGCCAAACTCAAGGCAGCAGGCATCGACGCCCACGCCGTCAAGCTTGATGTCACCAACGCAGAAGACCGGGCCGCCGCCGCGAAATATATCGAGAAGACCTTCGGCAAGCTCGATATCTTGATCAACAACGCGGGCGTCGCCTCGTCACAGGGTTTTGTCCCGCTCGTCATTGAGACCCCGGACGAAGAGTTGCAATCTATCTTTCAAACCAACCTCTTCGCGGTTCACTCTCTCACCCGCGAGCTGCTGCCGCTCCTGAAAAAGAGTCCGGCGGGAAGGATCGTGAACCTCTCCAGCATCCTCGCCTCGAATACCCTGCATGCCGACCCCAACAGCCCGATCTACAACTTCAAGAGCTTCGCTTACGACGCTTCAAAATCGGCGCTCAACGCTTTCACCACCCACCTCGCATGGGAACTGAAAGATACGCCAATCAAGGTGAACTCAGCACATCCAGGCTGGGTAAAGACCGAGATGGGCACCGACGCCGCCCCGATGGAGATTCCCGACGGAGCCAAAACCAGCGTCGAACTGGCCCTGATCGGCTCCGACGGCCCCACCGGCCGCTTCATCCACATGGGCCAGGAACTGCCTTGGTAGAAGAGGTAGAAGACCAAAACGCCGCGAAGGATGATCACGCATCCTTCGCGGCAGAAGCTTTCATACCCTATTGGGATCCGGTCCCTACTCGTAGCGAAGCACAGTCTGCGGGTCTACCCGGGCCGCGCGCCGCGCCGGAATCCAGCAGGCTAGAAACGCGACCGCACTAAGGATGACCGGTACCGCAACAAAGGTCACCAGGTCGTGCGGACTCACCCCATACAGAAAACTGCTGGCCAGTTTCGCAGCAATCCACGCGCCCGGCAGACCAAGCGTCAGTGCAATCAGCGTCAGCAGCATGCCTTGACCGACAATAAGCCGCTGCACTGCGCCCACCTGCGCGCCAAGCGCCATGCGAATCCCGATCTCGCGTGTACGCCGACTCACCGTATAGCTGATCACTCCGTAAAGCCCGACCGTCGCCAGCATCAATCCAATGCCGCCAAATATCCCGAAAAGAGTTCCCGCGAGGCGCGGAAGAAGAAGCGCGTCGCGGACGTGTTCCTGCATCGTCGCGACGTTGAATACCGCCATCGTCGGATCAAGTGCCCGGACCACTTCACGGACCGAGGGAGTCAGCGCCGCCGGATCGCCCCGAGTACTGACAATCAGCGTATACCCCATAACCGACGGATCACCGGCGATGCTCTGATCGATCGAGCGGAAGAGCGTCGCCCTCGTGTCCTCTCCAATTGTGCGCGATTTAATGTTCCCGACTATGCCGATGACCTGGTAAGTGACGCCTCCGCCGCTGACGAGTTGTCCGATGGGATTCCGCTTACCGAAGACTCGCTCCGCAAAAGCCCGATTGACGATCGCGACCTTGGTCCCAGTTGCGGACTCATTGGCGAAATCGCGGCCTGCCAGGCGGGGAATGCCCATGGTTTCAAAGTAGCCGGGCGAGGCCATGTACAGATCGGCGAGCGTGTCGGGCGAAGTGGACTTGGGCCCTCCCACAATATGGAAGGCCTCACCGCGGTGGCCGCCGGAGAGCGGCACAATATCAGTGATCACGGCGGAGGTTACCCCCGGCAGAGCCGCGGCCCGTTGCCGCAGCTGAGACAGGAACTGCACGGTGCGCTCCGCAGCGTAGCCGTGTATTGCAGGATCAATCGACGTCGTGAGCAAGCCGCCGGAACGGAAGCCAATATCGATATTGGCCGCGCGCTGCAGGCTGCGCAGGAAAAGCCCCGTCGCGCAAAGCAGAATCAGGGACATCGCGACCTGTGCAATCACCAGGATGCTCCGCAGACTCCAGCGCCGGCCCGGCCGGGCCAAAGCGTCCTCCCCTTTCAGCGCACTGGTGAGCAACGGACGCGAAACCGCCCACGCAGGCGCCAACCCGAACAATACTCCCGCACCAAGGCTAAGCATGAACGTATATAGCGATACTCTCCAGTCCTGAGTAAGGCTGACATCGAGCGGCACCGGCGAGGGAACATGAAAAGCAGACAAGGCGGACGTTGCCCACATCGAGAGTACAAAGCCGAGCATACCTCCGGCCAGAGCGAGCATGGTACTTTCGGCGAGCATCTGGCGCACCAACTGACCACGGCTCGCGCCAAGAGCCAGCCGCACCGCCATCTCCTTCTGCCTGCTTGATGCCTGGGCCAGCAGCAGATTGGCGACGTTGGCGCAAGCGATGCAGAGCACGAGCAGCGCAACAACCGTAAGCGCGCCCAAGAAGAGCTTAACGATGGACTGGGCACTTGGTGGAAGCGAGCCGGCCAAATCCAGAAGGAAATGGTTGCCCTTATCACTGGCTGGATAGGCACTCGCCAGCCGCTTGGCCAGGGCATCGAGTTCGGCGCTGGCCTGGGTGCGCGTTACGCCCGGCTGCAGACGACCGATAACTGAGACCCAGTGATACTCACGTGCCTCCCGCTTGGGGAGATTGGGAACCAGTCCTTCGACATTGCCGAAAGGCACCCAGAATTCAGGATTGAGGATGGAGTCAAGTCCGTGAAATCCAGCTGGGGCAACGCCAACAACTGTATAGCGCCGTCCGGAAAGACTGATCGTCTTCCCAAGAATCGCCGGATCCGACGCAAAACGCCGCTGCCAAAGATTATGGCCAAGAACGATGACCTGGAGATCTTCCTCCGCGGGAAGGAATCCGCGGCCGTGCGCCATGGGGAGCTGTGCGACATCGAAAAAGTTGGCGGTTGCCGCCTGGCCCCAAACCCTTTCCGGCTCGCCAGTTCCGCCGATAGAGGCTGGCAAAATCTCATAGTAGCCAGCCACGCCCGAGAACGATTTCGCCAGGTCGCGAACGTCTCGGTAAAGTGGCCACGAAAGGGGATTGCAGCACCGGTCTCCGTCCTGCTGCGTGTACAGGTTCATCAAGGTCGAAGGTTCGCCGACCGGCGGCGGACTGAGAACGAATTTGCTGACCATCGAGAAGATCGTTGCATTGGCGGCGATGCCAAGACCGATCGACGCGACGATCGCCAAAGCCAGGCCCGGTATTCTACGAATTCGGCGTGCAATGTAGGCAAACTCCCGCCAGACACTCATATTTCCTCCGAACCAGCTCCAGCACCAGTCTTCGAACGGACTTCCAAAGAACGGTAGAAGCATGTCTCCGGCCACGCTGAATCGCCCTTAAGTTATTGAACAATATGGCTGCCATTCTCATCGATGTCCGTCCGCATGGCCGTTTTCAGAACCATCCGTCCACTTCTGAACATGCAACGCCCGCAGTCGAGGTCTATTAGAATAAGAAGGCTAATTAAGGATTTCCATCACGCTATGACCACGAACGTAGAAACATCCCTCACCGAAGCCCTGGGCGTCGCCGCCCGCGAGGCAGGATTGCAGATTCTCTCCATCGAAGCCGGAACCGACTTTCATCAGAAACCCACCGCTCGCTTCCAGCTGGCGCTCAACGCCGATGCATCTCCGTCGCATTCCCTGCTGCTTGAGCTGAGCGATGCCTTCGACTTTCACCAGAAGGGAACGAATGGCGACGAGCTTCTGCCGGCAATGGCCTTGCATCTTCGCGAAGCTGCAAGCCGCCTCCGCAACCCGCGCCCCGACGCATACGTCACCGTCGCCGGCCTGCCGATAAGCATGAGCGAGTTCGCGTGGCCTTTCCACCGCTCGACCTCCGGCGCCGACACCTACATCGTCCACGGCTTGGTCAACCTTGAAGACGGTAGCGAACCAACCCTGCATGCAAAGATTTCCGCCAGCATGACGGTCACCTTCGCCGAGATAGTCGCCGCGCCCGAGCAGCCCTACGCGGAGACCTTCATCTACAACGCCATTCGCAAGACGCTCGACTATGGCCAGCTCGAGCTGGTAAAGAGCGGCAACCGCCAGCCTGTCCCGGTCACCACCCGCTATTACAGCCGCTGGCAAAAGAAGTTCTTCTTCACCGATACCGATGACGCGACCCGCACCGACTTTCTCAAGTCGAAGGTCTACTGGCTCTCCGGTGTCCTCGGCGGCAAAGAGCCTGTCTGGATCGCCGATCCACGCGACACGCAGTATCTCAACACCACCCCCGAAGCCCTCCGAAGCATATCGGCGGTGCTCGAACGCGAAGGCTATATCCATCTGACCGCCGACTATGCCTCGCCAACTCCACGGCTGCTCGACCACGCCGAGGAGTTCCAAACTAGGCTGGAACACGCGCTACAGGCGACCAAGCCCACATTCAACGAAGAAATGCGTCACGGCCACACCAATATGTAACCGTGACTGTGACTTTATCGAGAGAGAGAGTCAGGCAGAAGGTTTCTAAAACCCAATTGGAAAGCTAACCAGCCTACGACACAGATGCAGCACCGCAGTTCGAGCAAAACTTAGCGCCAGGTACGATCACTGTGCCACACGCACGACAGGTGGAGGCGATCGAAGTGCCGGAGCTCGCGCCTCCCTGAGCTGGACCAAGCGAAGCTGCAATATAGGCGGCCTGCTCCGCGTTGAAGCGGCGAACTCGCCCTGGCATAAAAAACGCCTCGATTAGACCCAGGAATCCCGGAATTCCAGTCCAGAACAAGAGCAGATAAAGAATACCCAGCCCATTCTGCTTGAGATAGAAGTGGTGAAGACCAAAGCTACCCAGAAAGACCGCCAGCAGCACCCCAAGCACTTCATCTTTCTGGGCTGCGGCCATCTGGTAATAGAACGTGGCGCGCTGCTGATCGCTCCACGATAGGAACGATGGGAACGAATTGGGATTGGTCACTTGACTCTCCTGTCGAGCCGTATTCGCCCTCACTCAAGTCACAAGATACGCCTAAGCCTGGCGCCCGGTTCCCTGCTGCATCCACCACCCCAGAAAGCAATTGAGCGGCGCGGTTGCTTGCTCAGGCTAAGATGAATCCACTATCTCAGCAGCGATGTACAAGCACGTCGAGAAAGGTTGAAGATTGGAATTCTTTGCCAGCACGTTCTACGGGTTCTTCTTCGGCTTCGCCCTCGGCGTGGGCTGCTCGTTGGTCGTGTTGTATGCGATCTATTCGGGCGGCTACCGGAAGGCGCTTGAAGATTCGCTGCGCGATCCAAACTCCGATCGCTATCTGCGGCTCCTCGCAAAGGCCAAACAAAAAGTAGGCTCCGAAGCAAAACCACACGGTGGAGAAGACGTTTAATAGCAACAAGCCCCAGCCTTCTCGCCGGGGCTTGCTTGCGCCGAAGCTACTGCCATCGCCGTCTTAGCGTTAGAGATTCACGATCGCGTCGAAGACCTTCGTAAACAGTGCGGCGACCTGGTCGGGGTTCTCCAGCGCCTGTGCGCCGGCATTCGACACCGCAGCCGAGGTAATGTCCGTCGCGGACTGCAGGATTGCCAGATACCGCTCCTCCGCTTCCTCGTCGGAGAGTTCGCTGTCGTCAATTTCCTCATCGTCTTCAGGTTCGTCGTCAAATGCGTCTTCGGGTTCGTGGGCCATGCTCATCTCCTGCGGTTGGGATTCACTTGAAGGCTAGCAGGATTCGCACCTTCTCGCGCAGACGGGGAGATAAATTCACGGGGCCGTTACCGAAGCGTCAGTGCATCGCGACCTGGCCTCCAGCGGCCTTGCGCTTTTTCATCAGGAAGACCAGCGGAACCATGCACGCAGCTCCGATCGCAAGCACAGTGATCACGTCCAGATAAGACAGCATCGCGCTCTGCCGGAGCAGCTCGGAATAGATGTTTCCCTGCGCCATCCCCCGGGCCTGCGCCATCGAGTGCGGCCCCCGAGGCGCATGCATCAGGTAATTCGCCATGCCCTCGACGCGCTGCCGCATAGCAAGCGAATTTAGGTCCATGTGCGCAGCGAGTCTATCCTGATGAAATTGCCCACGCCGGGCCAGCCAGGTCACCAGAAACGAGGTGCCCACGCTGCCGCCGATATTGCGGGCCAGGTTCGTGAGCCCGGAAACGTCGTTGTTCTTCTCACGCGGAACGTCAGTGTAGGAAATTGTATTGATCGGCACGAAGAGAAAAGCCAGTCCCGAAGCCTGCAGGACCCGCAGCAAGGCGATGTACTCGTAGCTCACGCCCAGATTCAGCGTGTGCATGAAGGCAAGCGCCGCGGCCGTGCTGGCAAATCCGTACGCGATCAGGTAGCGGGGATCGACTCGGCCAACAAGAAAGCCGACTAGCGGCATCATCAGCATGACCGTAAAGCCGCCCGGAGAGATCGCCAGTCCGGCCTGCTCTGCGGTGTAGCCGAGCAGAGTCTGGGTAAACTGCGGAATCAGCACCGTAGTCCCATACAAGGCAAACCCGAGCACGAACATCAAAATGAACGAGATGCCAAAGGTGCGGTTGCGGAACATTGTGAGGTCGAGGATCGGTCGATGTTTTCTTCGTATCTCCCGAATCTCCCAAAAGATCAGCGCTATGAGGGAAATCGCGCAAAGGGTTGAAAACACCGTAATGAGGCGGGATCCAAACCAGTCGTCCTCTTGCCCTTTGTCGAGCACAAACTGCAGCGAACCAAACCCAAGCGCCAGCAGCCCAAAGCCGAGATAGTCCAGGTTGAGCCCGCGCTTTCGCATCGACGCGACCTCGCGCTGAATATGTGGAGGGTCCTCGACCATTCGATGGGTAAGAAACAGCGAAACGATCGCGACGGGAACGTTGATAAAGAAAATCCATCGCCAGTCGTAGTTGTCCGTGATCCATCCGCCGAGAGTCGGCCCGATCGCCGGCGCGAAGACCACTGCAAGCCCATAGACTGCGAAGGCCTGGCCTCGTTTCTGTGGCGGAAAGGTGTCGGCAAGAATCGCCTGCTCGCTCGGAGCAAGGCCGCCGCCACCCACTCCCTGGAGCACGCGGAAAAGAATGAGCAGAGGCAGAGATGGCGCCAGGCCGCACATCGCGGAACTGATGCCGAAGAGTGCGACGCACCACATGTAGAAGCGCTTGCGCCCGATAAAAGATGTCAGATAGGCGCTCGCCGGCAGAATGATCGCATTCGACACCAGGTACGAGGTGAGCACCCAAGTCGCTTCATCCTGCGAAGCGCCTAGACCGCCGGCAATATGCGGCAGCGCCACGTTGGCGATCGAGGTGTCAAGCACCTCCATGAACGTCGCCAGCGTCACCGTGACCGCAATGGCCCACGGATTGTTTCTCGGCTTCCATGCGGCGTCAGAGGCCTGGAGTGCCGCTCGCGATGGCGTTGCTTCGGTCGCCGTGCTCATTTTCCACTTTAGAGGATGAATCCTGGAACCACGATTCAGAAGTGGCGCAGTTTTTCAGCGAGTCGAAGCTTGCTGGCGGCCCACATTTGGACTCCTTCCTAATTGACCGCCCTTAGCCCATATCTCAGAAGGGAGACATGGGCACCCGCATTTGTTAGGGATTTCAGCCCAGTGCCGCCCTCCTGACCTCTTCGGATCGATTCGGGAACGCTTCGATCCCTTCTCCTTTGGCTCCGTTCATTGGGGAACGCTCGGCTGAATGTTGTGGGGGGCCATAATGCCCGGCTCTCCGGCGTGGCCATAGAGCTCCGGACGCAGGTAGTGACCTTTATCCTGAGCGCTCTTCTCCTCCTCTACTGGGATACGGTGGGCGTTCGCCCACGCATCCTGCCTGATTCCAGTTACCATCCACGAAACCTCGACGTTTGGCTTATCGGTCTTGATCGTAAAATGCCGATTCTCCATCTTCGAGGCGATGATCGCCTGCGCAAATTGACCAATGACCGTCAACTGGTAACGGAAATCCCGGTTCAAGGCTTCAAACCAATCAGGCATGGTAATGACTGCAGTTCCACTGCCGTCGGTCACCACATTGCCGTTATAGATGTTCATCATGTCGGGCGACTCGACGAACGAATGGGAGAGATATTTGTTTGCCGGATCCAGAGGATGGTCGATCTTAAAGGAGCCGCCCTGTTTCTGCAGGTTGCCATTGATAAAGGCGTCCCCGAAGAAGTTCGCCGAGTACACGCCGCCGTAGGCGTAGAGGCCAACATCGGCGGCCTCTGCGGTTACTCCATAGCCATACTGGCCATAGGCATAGGCAATCAGGCCTGACCCGTATTGGGCAGTGGAGTTGGCGTAGACGGCGGTGTTACTTGATGTGTTGACCGTGACGCCGCCGTCAGCGGAGAGATACCCGGAGAGATGAAGGGACGAAGGGATGGTTCCCGCAGGCCCTTGGGGGCCGGCGGGACCTTGAGGGCCGGTGGCTCCAGTTGGCCCTTGGAGGCCAACTGGCCCGGCGAGCACGATTTCCAGCACCGCCGGATGACTGGTGGCGGTATTTTCCTTGCTATCGAGTGTGAGACTCGTCGAGCCGTTGGCCTTCAGCTCTACGCCAAAGTTCTTCGCCGGATTCGTAATCCAGGATTGCACTAGCGCGGTCACCGTGAACTCGCCAAAGGACTTTGCCACCGTAAATGGCACCGTGGTGTCCGCGCTGGCCCCGATCGTCGGTTTCGTCGAATACGTCACTGAGCCTTCACTCCAGACGCTGGTCACTTTGTATAGGTCTACGTTTCCCGTCGTCGTGATCGAGTCGGGATATACGATGAGTCGCGCCTTAAGGACTTGTGCCGCCGTCGTGCCGGTGGGAAGAAGATCGGGCAGATTGAATCTAAGCAAGGCTGAGTTTGTCGGATTCACGCTCAACGTCGCGCTGGCGCCATAATTGGTTGTTGTCGCTGCGCTGTTAATTTGAGCGTCGCCGGTGAGTACTGCAACCTGTCCGTGGGCCAATGCTGCTGCCAGCATCGACATCATTCCAATTACCGCTTGCCAACTCTGAAACCGCTTCATGTCTCCTCCGAATGCTTTGAGGCTAGGCTCGCCGTGCGCGCGCCGCGAGAATGTTCTCGAAATCGGTAGTGACGATAAACCACCCTTTGTTACATTGCTAGTCGTATTTATTTACCGAGCATTGCTCGCCAACCTGTGATCTGGCCAGGGCGTATTGGTAGTGGTTGCCCAATCCGTCCGACAAGAGGCTCCCCGCCCGCGTCGTACTGCCAGCCCGAAAGCTGGTTGGCCCGTTGAGGAGTTCGCCTGCTTAGACGGGTGGCTAAACGCGCCATGTTAAACTCGATATACCGCATGGATGCTGGACTCGAACATTTAATCCGCCTGCAGAAAGTCGATGAGCAGATCGCTCAACTGCTTCATTCCATCGCGGAACTGCCAAAACATCTTGCCTCCCTGGAAGAAAAGCTTCGTGGCCATCGCGCCTCCTTCGACGAAGCCGAAAAGGCCATCGCCGCCGAAGAAGCCCGCCGCCGCCGCCTCGATAGCGACCTGAAAGACGCGCAGCAGAAGGTGCTGAAATATCGCGGCCAAAGTAGCAGCGTCAAGACGAACGACGAATTTCGCGCCCTGCAGCACGAGATCGATTTTGCCGAAGCCGAGATAACCAAAATCGACGACCAGCAGCTTCAGATCATGGAAAGGATCGAAGCGTTGCAGGCCTCGCGCGATGCCGCAACGTCATCGTTATCCGAGCAGCAGGTATTAGTGGAGCAGGAGAAGACCTCCGCACGCGCCACCGCGGCGGAACAACAGGCAAAGCTCGCGGAACTCAAGAATGAACGCGAGCAGCACCGCAAGGAGATCGACCCCTCGATCCTGCAAACCTATGACCGGGTCTCAGCCTCGTCGCGCAAGACCGGCCTGGCGAGGGTGCAAGGCCAGCGTTGCCTTGCTTGCCAGATGTACCTGCGTCCTCAGATATGGAATCAAGTGCGCAGCGGACAATTGCTTACCTGCGAAAGCTGCGCACGGCTGCTGTATTTCGATCCCTCATTGGAGCCGCCACCGCCCCCACCGGTCGTGCCAGTGAAAAAGAAACGCACACCCAAGGCCGCAGCTCCTCCCGACGCTGCTCAGGAAGTTACCGCACCCGCGCAAGAATAACCCCGGCTGGCAAATCATCCATCATGCGCGCTCAAAGTGAACCGGCACGTCGTCGCCCTCGCCTCTGAGAACTATCGCTAAAAAAGCTCTGAGCATTACCCCTAAAAAAGGGCTCGAGGAGCGCTTGGCAAAACTGGCTCGCCAGTCGCTCTCTGAGCATTTGTAGACAGACGGGCCGAGGTGCCGGCAGACGGTTGCGAACGCGTGCCCATCATCGCCCCAATGGGCCTGAGATTCATCGCCGGCTGATTGCTCGTCTGCTGGTGCATCGTCACGATAATGGCAACCGCGGGAACTTTGCCCAGGCAACGGTAGGCATGGGGCGTGCTCGCGTCGAAATACACTCCATCTCCCGCCTCGACGGCGTGTGTCTTGTCTGCGTGACGAATCTCGAGCTCCCCTTCCAGCAGATAAAGAAATTCATAACCCGGGTGGACGTGGGGACGAATGTCGACCGTCTTCTTGATCGGAATAAATTCGGCATAGTACGGGTCGAGCTGGCGATCGGGAACCATATAGCCAAGGCTCTCGAAATAGTAGGTCGGGTCGTCAACGCCGCTCTGCGGCAAGCGCACCCGTTCCTTCTTCCGGTGAACGCGAAATAGTGTGCTAGGCTCGGTTTCGAAGAAGTAGGACAAATCTTTGCTGAAAACCATCGCAATGCGTGCCAGATTCCTCAATGTGGGCACGACGCGGCCGGTCTCCAGCTGTGACAGGAAGCTCGCGGAGAGCCCGGTATGCCGGCCCAGTTCCACTAGCCCCATCGATTTCTTCAGCCGCAGTCGCTTGATGCGTTCGCCGATGTGCTTCTCGGCGATGAACGCCTCGGCGGTCTCCGGGTCGATTTCAGTCTTCCGCCCTGGCTCCTTTCCCTTAGGCACAACCTCTTCTGACGCTGCCTCTTCCACCAACGTTTCGATCGGTTCCATGACGCCCCCCAATTCTTTCGCTATGTATTGGACGCTTCACTTTTACCGCTTGTTGCCCTGGGTAAAATATATTCCACTCTGGTCAAATTAACTTCGAAATTTTCGCTAGCTGCCTAACTTGAGACCTTATATGACCGAGCCTTCAACAGAGAATTTGCCCATCCCGATCCAGGCTGACGACCCGCGCCAAAGACCAAAATTCCTTATAAGCGGAGCTTCCGGCATGATCGGCACTGCCTTAGTACGCAGCTGGATGGCCGATCCGATTCATATTGTCCGCCTGGTGCGCAATCGGGCTGACAAATCCGGGGCACTTGGAAGCGACGAGACTGTTTTCTGGGATCCTGGAGCCAGCCCCGCAATCCCGGATTTGGATAGTCTTCGCGGAGTTGTCGCGGCGGTCCATCTCTCCGGCGCGAATATAGGTGCCGCTCGCTGGACGGAAAAATATAAGCGCGAAATCGTCTCCAGCCGAGTGCAAAGCACCCTAGCTCTCGCTACGGCCCTGACTCAGCTCAAACCGCTCCCGCAAGTCATGGTCTGCGCTTCGGCCAACGGCATCTTTGGAGACCGAGGCGATGAAGTCCTCACCGAAGAATCCCTCCCAGGAACCGGTTTTCTCGCCGAGACCTGTCGTGCCTGGGAAGCCGCCGCCCAGGTCGCGAACGACGCCGGAATTCGTGTCGTCAATGCAAGAATTGGAGTGGTGCTAACTCCGAATGGCGGTGCCTTGAAAAAGCTCCTGCCGCTGTTTCGCCTCGGACTTGGCGGCAATCTGGGCGATGGGCGCGCATGGATGCCCTGGCTCACGTTGCGCGACGCGGTCAGCATATTGAGGTTTTGCGTGGATCGTGAAGACATTCGTGGACCCGTGAATACCGTCGCACCCAATCCAATCACCAATGCCGAATTCACCCGGGCGCTGGGCTCGGCAGTGCATCGCCCGGCGATCGTGCCGGTGCCTGCTTTCGCGTTACGCCTCGCCGTCGGAGAAATGGCCGATCAGGCACTGCTCGCCAGCGCCCGAGTGGTGCCCGCGAAGCTGATCGGGGCAGGCTATCGATTCGCCGACCCGGAACTCGCTCCTGCGCTGCGCAGCCTGGTCTCTTAGCAGTGGGTGCCGCAGGCTGAAAAATCGCCCTCTGCTAGTCTTGAGTCGATGCCTCCGCAGCACCCGCCCGTCGTGAAGACCCGCCGCCTCATCTCCATCAACAAGCTTCGTCCTACGATCTTCTTTCCGGCTATGTCTTTGGCCGCCGGAGCGATTGCGTTGCTGCTCGCCGGATGCGGGCAGACGGGGACGCCGCTGGCGCCCAGTCTGCAACTGCCCACTCCGGTCACTGACCTGGCCGTCAGACGCGTCGCCGACCGAGTCACCCTCACATGGACGATGCCCCGGCGAACCACCGACAAGCTGCCCCTGAAAGGGCTGGTACCAGTACAAATCTGCCGCAGGACCGGCGACGAAGCGTGCCTCACTGTCGGCACTGCCACCTTCGAGCCGGGAAAGCCGGCCTCGTATGAAGACAAGTTACCCGCCGACCTGACCGGAGGCAGTCCGCAGTTGCTGGCCTATTCGATCGACGTTCTGAGCCAGCACGGACGCTCCGCCGGAGCCTCGAATATCGCCTACACCTCGGCTGGGTCCGCTCCGCCTGCCTTCATTCATGCGAGCGGCGAAATTACCCCCAACGGAGTGGTGCTGCAATGGCAGCCGGACTCTCTGCCGGGAACGGAACATAAGGTCAACATCGAGCGGACTCTGTTATCGGTTCCCAACCCCACGAAACCCGAAGCCAAGCCAGATAACAAGACTCCGCTTGGCGGTACCAGCCCCTCCCTGGTGAAACAGCAGACCCTCGTAGTTCGCTTGCCGCACGGCTCTGACCCCGGCAAGGTGCTGGATCCCGATGCCGCCTTCGACCAGCGCTACAGCTACCGCATATCCAGGGTGACAACGGTGACTGTTGGCGGGAAATCGATCGATATCGAAGGACCCGCGAGCGCCGAGATCATTGTCGATACTAAGGACATCTTCCCGCCGAGCGTTCCGACCGGCCTCGCCGCGGTCGCCGCATCAGACGAGGGCGCCATCGATCTCTCCTGGGCCCCTGACACCGAGACCGACGTTGCCGGATACGCCGTTTACCGCCGCGAGGCGGCCGGTGAAGCCATGAGCATCTCTCCGCCTGACAGGCCAATCGATACGCCGGCATTTCGCGACTCGACTGCGCAGCCCGGGCATGAATACGCCTATTCGGTGACCGCCATCGACCGCGACGGTAACCAGAGCCAACGCTCGGCCGAGGTCAAAGAGACGCTCCCGGCCAAACCCTGACTGACTCGTACTAAAGGAGTTCCATCCGATGCGCTACTGCCGTTTTGAAACCGAATTTGGCCCCCGATATGGCGAAGTCCGCGAGCGCGGCGGACACGACTGGATCGAACGCCTTCTGCCGCCGCCTGAAGAAGATCCGTGGACAACGGCGCCTGGCGCCGAGGAATCGTCCGGCTTTGAGCCGGTCCCATTTGGTCGCGCCTCGCTACTCGCGCCGGTAAGGCCCTCGAAGATCGTCTGCATCGGCCGCAATTACCGCGACCACGCCGCCGAACTCGGCAACGAGGTTCCAAAGGAGCCGCTCATCTTTCTCAAGGCGCCTTCTTCGATCATTCCGCCAGGCGGAACCATCCACCTCCCTCCTCAGTCCGAACGCGTTGATTTTGAGGGAGAACTGGCTATCGTGATCGGCAAGCACGCCAGTCACATCGGAGCCGAAGAGGATGTTAGGCCCTATATCCGCGGCTATACCATCGTGAACGATGTCACCGCCCGCGACCTGCAGAAATCCGACGGACAATGGTCGCGCGCCAAAGGCTTCGACACCTTCTGCCCGGTCGGCCCCATCGTCACCGACGAGATCGATCCCGACTCCGGCCTGACCGTCGAAACCCAGCTTAACGGAATTGTCCGGCAGCAAGGCAATACTCTCGACCTGATCTTCCCGATTGCCCACCTCCTGCGCTACATCACCGCGGCGCTGACGCTGATACCGGGAGACTTGGTCCCCACCGGGACCCCCGCCGGTGTGGCGCCGATGCAACCCGGCGACGTGGTCGAAGTCGCCATCCAGGGGATCGGAAGACTCTCTAACCCGGTTTCCGCATCTAACCCTTAACAAAAAGAATTATCGCCTGGTTCACACGTAACCCTTTGGCTGCGGACCCCGATTCCTGCTAAAGTTCATGGTGAATAGGTTGGAGGAATTTTATGTCGAAGACCTTGCTCGAACAGCTCCGCGCAATGACCACCGTCGTCGCCGACACCGGCGACATTGAAGCCATCCACCAGGTGAAGCCGCAGGATGCGACCACCAATCCCTCCCTCATCACCGCCGCAGCCCAGATGCCGCAATATCAACCGATCGTCGACGAGGTCCTGCTGGAAGCCAAGAAGGGCCTGGGCGAGCACGCCAGCGATCAGGATGTCGCGAACCTGGCTTTCAAGCACCTGGCCGTTGCCTTTGGCAAGCGCATTCTGGAGATTGTTCCCGGCCGCGTCTCGACTGAGGTCGATGCTCGTCTTTCCTACGACACGGAGGCCACGCTTAAAATGGCCCGCGAAATCATCGGGCAATACAAAGAGCAAGGCATCTCCAAAGAGCGCATCCTGGTCAAGATCGCCTCTACCTGGGAGGGCATCAAGGCCGCCGAGATCCTCGAGAAGGAAGGAATTCACTGCAATCTGACCCTGCTCTTCGGCCTGCATCAGGCGATCGCCTGCGCGGAAGCCGGCGTCACCCTCATCTCGCCCTTCGTCGGCCGCATTCTCGACTGGTACAAGAAAGACACTGGCAAGGATTACGTCGGCGCCGACGACCCCGGCGTCCAGTCGGTCACCAAGATCTACACCTATTTCAAGAAGTACGGTTACAAGACCGTTGTCATGGGCGCGAGCTTCCGCAACATTGGCGAGATCGAAGAGTTGGCCGGATGCGACCTGCTGACTATCTCACCCAAACTGCTAGAAGAGCTCGAGGCGAAGACCGGCGACCTGCCTCGCAAGCTCGACCCCGCCAAGGCCAAGCAGGCGAATGTCGAGAAGATCACCATCGACAAAGAAACATTCGACAAGATGCACGCCGCCGATCGCATGGCGCACGACAAGCTGAAGGAAGGCATCGAAGGCTTCACCGCGGCCCTCGTCAATCTCGAAAAGCTATTGGCCACGCGGCTCGCAGAGCTGGGCGCGAGCAAAGAGACAGTCGGCGCTCACTAAGCCACATCCGAAACTCACCAGGAAAGGCAGCCACTGCGGCTGCCTTTCTTGTTTTTCTAGTCCTGAGTCAAGGCTTCCCTTGCCCTTGTCGAAAGAGAGGGTTAGTCTTTCTGGCGATGATCTGTAACGAAGTGTCTCTTCCGCTCACCATCCTGCAGCGACATTCGTATTGGATCAAAAACTCGTGAACCCGCAGGCAGGAGCAGAAATGATTAAGAAGAACCCTCGCATCTCCGCAAAAACATCCGCCAAAACAATGAGAGCGATCGCATCCGTCCCCGATCTGTCGCGGCACATCATCATGTACGACTCCGAGGATCCCTCTACTTACTCCCCGCACACACTTCCGCCCGCGGCCGTCATGTTGTCGGCCGCCCGTTCGCCCATTCCCTGGCCGGCCGGCGAGGCCCCAGAGCCGCAGCCGATGGCGAAGAAGCCCTCTCCGACCGATCCCCTGCCGCAGGCCGATTATGTATTGGTTACGTGGACGGTCGAGGAAGCCAAGGCGCTCTCCGATACGCTGACTCCGGGCTACCCAAGCAAGACCGCTTGGTATTACTACGCGCATAACTTCACCTCTCAGTTCGTGCCGATCATCCGTAAGGGCGCTCCGTCGCTCGAGAGCAAACGCCTCGGCAGCTACTTCCTGACCACAATCGCGGGCAAGCGAGTGCTGTGCATGAAGTCGGAGCTGCATCTCAGCCAGGACGGCCCCAAAATGCCCATCGCCAAGCTGTGGGCACAGATCATCGCCGAAGCGAAACCGAAGCTCATCATCACCACCGGCACCGCCGGCGGAATCGGCGCCAAGGCCGTACTCGGCGACGTGCTCAGCGCAAAATCGGTCCGCTTCGACTGCCTCAAGAGCTTCAAGTCGCAGCCGTTCCACAACAGCATTTATGCGTGCTCGAAGCTCGCTTACAAGTCGACCGCAGTGGCCCAGAAGCTCTTCCTGGCCAACACCTCGCATCTGCCGGCGTCCACGCGCGCGCCGCAGATCTTTACGAAATCCGCATCGGCGATGCCCGTTCCCGACGTGGTCACCACCGACTTCTTCGCCTTCGACGACTCGGCGAACGATTACGGTTTGCAAGGTCTCGGTGGAACCGTCGAGATGGGCGATGCCGTGCTCGGCTTGGTCATTAGCCAAATGACGACCACCGCCCCGAAATGGGGCGCTATCCGCAACGCCTCCGATCCCGAGATTGACAGCAGCGGCCTCACCGTCAAACAAGCCGCCCAGAAGGCCGCCCAAATCTATGAGAAATACGGCTACTGGACGACCATTCCGAGCGCCATCACTTGCTGGTCGGTAATCCTGGATAACTAAAGCCGATACGCGATACCAATCTCGACCGTGTTACGACTGGGACAGCGCCCTCGCAGTTTGCGTGACCGACTGCTAGCGAAGTAGATACCTGCGCCGATCTTTCTTGGTAATCCAGCTGACCTTCGGTACATTCTGGTTAAAAGAGGATGAATCTCAGTACGCCGTAGCAAAAACAGGGTAAGTGTCATGTGGAACCGCGATTCCCGGCAGACTTTTTCCTCCAAAGAAAAAGCCTACATAACGGCTTTCGGACGCATCACGTAACCCTGCTTTTGCGATAAAGGAGAATCGATGGTTCCAGAATCGCATTCGCTGCGTTCGCTGTTTCATCAGATGGTTGAGCAGTGCTACTCCGAACACGTCGGCATTCGCGATGCCGAGGTTTCGACCTACGTCGCCGACCTGCTCACCGACTTCTGCGAATCCGACCGCCTCTACAGCCTACGCGACTCCGATGGCCGCCTAATCGAGGAGATCGGCGAAATGATGACCGCCTCCGATCCAGTCCACGGCACCGCCGCGTCGTTCGATCAGGAGCGCCACATCCGCAAGCACATCGGCGACTACACTCTGTTCCTGACCGGAATGTATCCCGAGTCGCTTCATCTGTGGCGGCAGCGGGTACGCTTCCTGCAAATGGTCCGTGCAGGAAAGGAAAGCTACTGGATCGTCTCCCAATTCAATGTCTTTGAATACGCCCAGGAGGCGCCGCTGTTTGAGAGGCTGGCAGAGTCATTCGAGGGCTGCGTCTACGGGCTAACCAAGGTCCGCGGCGAGATGGAGAAGCGCATGGCGCTGCCACCAGCGACGCCGACGCGGCTAATGTAACTCCAGACCTGATCGTGCGCGACTTCGTGGCTTCGCGGCGTGTCTCGCAAATCGCCCTACAAAATATACCGCGCCAAATCCTGGTCCTTCACAATCGACGCCACCATATGCCGGACATATTCCGGATCGATCACCACCACCGTCTCCATCCCCGAAGAGGTTTCACGTTCGATCACCGGCAGCGGGAAGCTGGCCCCACTCTCCTGTGCGGATGCGGCCACATCAAGCAAATTGCCGCTCTCGCCTTTACGCGCCTTGGTCAGGTCGGGCGCGAGGAAGCTGATCTCGTCGAGCACCTTTTCCATGATCGTATGCAGGCGGCGCGCGCCGATGTTCTCTGTCGTCTCGTTTACGCGGAAGGCGAAGTGGGCCATCTCCTTCAGCGACTCTGGCGTGAACTCGAGCTTCAGCCCTTCGGTGTCGAGCAGAGCGGAATATTGCTTGGTCAACGAAGACTTCGGCTCGGTCAGAATGCGCACAAAGTCTTCAACCGTAAGCGACTGCAGCTCGACGCGAATCGGAAAGCGCCCCTGTAACTCAGGAATCAAATCGCTCGGCTTCGAAACGTGAAACGCGCCGGCGGCGATGAAGAGAATGTGGTCAGTGCGCACCATTCCATAGCGGGTGTTAACGGTCGTTCCCTCAACGATGGGAAGAATGTCTCGCTGCACTCCCTCGCGCGAAACATCAGGGCCATGGCCGCCTTCGCGACCGGCGATTTTGTCGATTTCATCCAAGAACACGATGCCGGAGTTCTCTACACGCTCGACAGCAGCCCGCGTCACCTGGTCCATATCGATCAGGCGGCCTTCTTCTTCCTGCACCAGATACTCAAAGGCTTCGGCAACCTTCATCTTGCGCTTCTTAGTGCGCTGGCCAAAGAGGTTCGGCAGAATGTCTTTGAGATTGATGTCCATCTCCTCAACGCCCTGGTTGGAGATGATCTCGAACGACGGAGTATTCCGCTCCCGAACGTCGATCTCCACCGAGCGCTCATCGAGCTTGCCCTCGCGGAACTGCTGGCGCAGCTTTTCCCGCGTCCGGTTGTGGGACTCATTGCTGGGCGCGGGGAAGGTCAAAGTGCCGTCGGGCTCTTGCTGTGGCGCGTCCGGCGATATCACTTGCGGGCCTTGAGCGGACACCGTGTTCGGCGATGGAGGCGGCAACAGCAAATCGAGCAGCCGCTCCTCAGCATTCATCTCCGCTCGGTCTTCGACCTCTTCCAGCTTCTCTTCGCGCACCATGTCGATGGCGATCTCAACCAGGTCGCGGACGATCGATTCCACATCGCGCCCGACGTAGCCCACTTCGGTAAACTTCGAGGCCTCGACCTTGAGGAACGGCGAGTTGGTCAGCTTGGCCAGGCGACGGGCGATCTCTGTCTTTCCCACGCCAGTCGGCCCGATCATGATGATGTTCTTCGGCATGATCTCGTCAGCCAATTCGGGCGAGAGCTTCTGTCGGCGCATACGGTTACGCAGCGCAATGGCTACAGCACGTTTGGCGGCATGCTGGCCGACGACGTACTTGTCCAGCTCCGCAACAATTTCGCGGGGGGTCAGATCATCCAGTGCGAGTTCCTGGTCCTCAGCGGCGCCAGGCATATAAATTGCCATATTCGTATTCCTTACTTCTCCACCATCGATTGAGTTCTTTCTGGTGGAAGCGTGGGGCTTTAGTCCCACGAAAAAACGCTATCGCGAAGAGCGGCCTTTAGGCCTGGCTAATTCGCCGATTCGGTCAATTCTTCAATCGTGATCTGGTCGTTCGTATAAATGCAGATTTGCCCCGCGATGCGCAGCGATTTTTCGGCAATCGCGCGCGCGGGCAACTCGGTATTCTCCATCAGCGCACGTGCTGAAGCCAATGCGAACGAACCCCCACTGCCAATAGCAGCGATGCCTTCGTCGGGCTCGATGACATCGCCAGATCCGCTGATCAGGAAGGTGGTCTTCGGATCGGCGACCACCAACAGCGCTTCCAGGTTGCGCAGCATCTTGTCGGTGCGCCAATCCTTCGCCAGCTCCACAGCCGAACGCCCCAGATTTCCCGCATATTGCTCCAGTTTGGACTCGAAGCGGCCGAAAAGGGAGAAAGCATCCGCCGTCGAACCCGCGAAGCCCGCGAGAATCTTGTCCTGGTAAAGCCTGCGTATCTTTCGCGCCGAGTGCTTGATCACACTGTCGCCCATCGTCACTTGGCCATCGGCGGCCATGACGACGGTGCCGCCGCGGCGCACGCAAAGGACCGTGGTCGAGCGGATGCGTGGCCGGGTCTCCGGTCCCTGCGTTGCCATGGCCTGGATTGAGGATTTTCCCCCAGAAAATAAAAGAGCGGCATGGGATGCCGGCTGCGAAGACGAGCGCTTTAACATGTCCTATTCAAGTATATCGCAGAGGACCGGCCTGGCCCGCGTCGCTGGGGTATTCTGCATCTAAGCATTGCGAGATGCCGGGCCAAGCGAGGCGGCACACCAGCAGCCGGGAGCACACCCCGAAACGGAGCGCGACGGAGACTTCAATGCAGGGCCTTTCACTGCGCGATCCCATTTGGCTTGGAGCGGCGACACTCGCAATCTGCTCTGGAGGCGTTGCGTACTACTTATTACGGCGCAAGCGGCCCAGCGCCGAAGAGATCGAGCGCGCGCGGCGCTTAGATCTGGTCAAAACCGGCCGCATCATCGACGGCACAGTCATCGACATCGCCCAGGTCGCCGCTGAAGGCGTCCAACCCTCCATCGACCTCATCATCTACAAATATGAAATCGCCGGCGTGATCTACGAGTGCGCTCAAGACGTCACCGTGCTCAAGAACTTCGTCGACATCCACGCCTGCCGCCTCGATTTCCCCTGCTCTGTCCGCTACGACCCCCACCAGCCCGGAAACAGCATCGTCGTCGCCGAAAACTGGTCAGGGCTCCGCGAAACAGCCATCCCGTTTCCAATGCGACGCCCCGCAAAAAATCCGACCAGCGCGACGGTGCCGCGAAGGTAGACCTGAAGGGGTGCGCTAGGTTAATTGAATCGCCCATCACCCCGGCATAGACTAATCAACAGAATGCACGTCCACGCCTCAACCGCCAATTCGAAGATGCAGAACGTCCTCCGGTTCTCGCTGGTGTTGACATTGACCTACGTGGTCGTGACTTTCGTCGCCGGACTCCGCGCCCATTCGCTCGCGCTCATCTCCGAAGCCGGACACAACGTTTCCGACGCCCTCGCGCTGCTGCTCTCCTTCGTCGCCGTCTACTTCCAGAGCCGTCCCGCGACCGATGCCAAGACCTTCGGCTATCAGCGTGCCGGAGTGCTCGCCGCCTTTGTGAATGCCACGACCCTGCTGGTCCTCTCCGTCTGGATCGCCATCGAAGCCATGCATCGCCTCGCCGCACCCCAGCCCGTGCAACCAAAGCTCATGATGTACGTCGCCGCTGCCGGAGTGCTCATGAACGGCGGCATCGCCCTGCTCCTCTCCCGCGTCAACACCGACGTCAACATCCGCAGCGCCCTCATCCACATGCTCGGCGACACGCTCTCGACCGCAGCGGTCATCGCCGGAGGCGCGGCCATCCTCTTCACCGGCCGCACCTGGATCGACCCCGCGCTCTCGATCATCATCGCCGCGCTGATTCTGTGGAGCTCGCTCACGATCGTCCGCGAGACCCTCAACATTCTCCTCGAGGGAACCCCAAAAGGAATCTCGCTACCCGAAATACGCGCTACCCTTTGTGACATCTCGGGAGTCGAAGACGTCCACGATCTCCATGTCTGGAGCCTCGGCTCGCAGTCCCACGCCCTCGCCACCCACGTTACGATCGCCGACATTCCGCCATCGGAAAGCGCGCTAATCCTCGAGCAGATCAAGGTCACGCTGCGCGATAAATTCCAGGTCCACCACACCACGATCCAGTTTGAAAACGTCGAGTGCGAGATCGCCCACGGCTGCGTCATGCCTGTCGAAACCGTCTCCGCCCACGGCCATTCCCACGCTCCCGGCCACAGCCACTCGCACTAGAGATACACACGCCCCTTTTCGAGACTGTCATCCTGAGCGACCCTTCACGCAGTGAAGGGGAGTCGAAGGACCTGCAGTGTCAGCGATCTTTGACCTCCGGCCTTTAGTCTCCTCCCCACCTCCTATGTCCCTAGTCCCTATGTCCCTGGTCCCTGGCACAAGCTCCGGCTGCGAAGCATAAATCTCCTCCACTCGGGCGAGACTATCAATCTCCTCAACCGGCTTATCGCGTCGGATTCTCAATATCCGCGGAAACCGCAGAGCAAACCCACTCGCATGACGCTCCGAACGCATCACGTTATTGAAGGCAACCTCCAGCACCAGCACCGGCTCAACGCTGCGGACAAATCCAAAATCTTCGATCGTATGCTCCCTAAAAAACTGCGAAAGCTCAGCAATCTCCGCATCAGTCAATCCCGAATACGCCTTCCCAACATTCTTCAACTCATTTCCATCGCGCACAGCAAAGGTGTAATCGCTCAGGATTCCCGCCCGCTTGCCATGCCCAAACTCGGCAGCCGTGACAACCACATCGAGCGTCGCCAACTCCCGCTTCAGCTTGAGCCACGCAAGCCCACGCCGCCCCGGCTGATATACGCTGCCACGCGCCTTGATCATCACGCCTTCGTTGCCGCGAGCCCGCGCATCCATATAAGCCTGATCGAGCTGCTCGGCGTGAGTCAACGTGATTGCCGGTGAGAGCACCAGTCTCGACGACGCTTCTGGCTCAGCAATTTCGTCTCCAAAGAAAAGGCTCTCCTGCTTCACCGCCGGCTTCTTCTCGCGAAAGCCCGCCACCAGCCGCGCACCATTCCGCGCGGCGAACTCATCCAGCCGCGCGCGACGCTCCGCCAGCGGGCGCTCCAGCATCAACTCCCCGCCAAAGGAGAGCACGTCAAACGCCACGAAGACCACCGGCGTCCGCTCCCGCATCGAGTCGGTCACCTTCTTCCGCCCAACCCGCGTCTGCAACGCCGAAAACGGCATCGCCCGCGAGTTCGCAACATCCCACGCAAGCACCTCGCCGTCGAGAATGAGGGGAACGTCCACTGCGGCAAAAGCCTCAGCCAGCTCCGGAAAAGCCGCCGTCATATCCTCGCGCGAACGCGAAAACAACGCCACCCGCCCCGGCTGCTCCAGATCGCCGCAATGCAACTGCGCCCGAATCCCGTCATACTTGTCCTCAATCTGCGCCTCACACAACAAATCCGGGTGCCCCACGTCCCGATTTTGGGACGTGGGTTGGGGCTTACTGGGATCCAGAGGTTCCTCAGCAACCTCCTGGGCAAACCGCTTCAGCGCCTCCTCGACACTCTCCACCGGGCTCGCCAGCATAAACCCCAGCGGATGAAACAACGTCATCCGCGCCTCATCCAGCCGCCCAGCCGCCGCAAGTCTCACCACCTCTGGCAGCGAACCCTTCAACATCGTCGCCCGCCGCACCGCCGCAGCATCGGCGTCAAACGCTGCAGCAATCGCCTCCTCCACCAGGCTCTGCTTCACCCCGGTCCGCATATCGCCCAGCGCAAGCTTGATGAGGTACTTAGCCTCCAGCGGAGTAGCCACACCGAGCAGTTGCTCCGTGAGAGCCAGCTTCGCGGACGACTTCCCCGTAGCCGCGATCTGGCCAAACCGCTCTTCGACCCCCGCCAGAGTCAACTCCGCAGCCTTGCCCGTCCGCTGAGCGAGCAAATCCCGCGCCGCCGCACCAAGGTCCCCATGACGGCGATACGCCTCATGCATCGCCGTCTCGCTCGCGTCTGAGATCTGCGCCAGAGCTTTGCTCAGGATTGCCCCACCCAGGTTCAGCACACGCGGATCGGTCTCGGCAAACACCTGCCCCGCCAGATACAGCGAACCCTGCGCCGCGTCCTCGACAGAAAGCGTCTTCAGCCAGCCAGCAATGAGCGCCCGTTTTTCAAGCTTCTTCGTCGTCGCCGCCAGCGCGTCGCAGAGTTTTGCGAATTCAAGAAAGCTTCCACTCACAATGTCGAATATAGATGCCGAGCTCACGGTGGAAGCGTGGGCCTTGGCCCACGAATAGACCCGGCGAATGGTGCCTCTATGCGTGGCCCATCGAGATCGGCGAGGACGCCCCCCCCGCAATCAGGTTCAGGCAACTCAAGGGCCGAAGCGTTTCCACCTCGGCCCTAAGCTTTACTTGACGCTGTCGCGGACACCTCAGTGAGTTTCGGTAAACCGGATGTGAGGAGACGACGCACCCCCCCGAATGCATTTTTCGAGCGTCAGGTTGTTCGTTTCTCCCGTCGTACCGTCATAATTCGACGGCGCGAGGCAGGTGGGCGCAGTGCTCGATCCATCCGTGACCGCCATATACACCTCGACTGAGGAACCTGTATTAAACACCGCCTCCGATCCGCCGGCGTTGCCCAGAACATTGAACTCCGCCTGACTCCAGCCGCTCGCGATATCGGTAAGTTTGTCGCTGACCGTTGCAGTATATGCGTCCGAATCGAAGGTGACGGTAGCTGCATCTGTTCCACCTGATTTGGCTGTTCCCGAGAGCGTCAGGCTCGCAAGATCGGTGATCGGTATCTGTCCCTTGGCGACCACCGTAGCCGAAGTATTCTGAACGCAGTCGTCTCCAGGCCCTTCCGAATCCGCACCCGCATCGAGAAAGCCTTTGGGGCAGATATCTGAGCCATTATCGACTCCATAATTGATCAGCCAGTACTCGATGAATACTTCCGTGTTTCCCGATAACTTATTGCTGGTAAGCGAAACCGGGGTATTCGTTGACATGACATACTGCTGCCAGGCAAGGCAGCCCGAGTAGCTGCCACAGGCGGCGGAGTGAAAGAAGTTCGTATTCACCTGCAGTGTGTATTCATTCTTTCCGAGAATGCCGCCATCGCCAAATGCAGGTACGCCGACACTCTTTTCTGAGGTCACGCCGGTTACCGTTGGGAAGCTGCCGACCACAGAGCTGAACAGGTGTCCTGACGGGGCCTGAGCGACGAAGTCAAACCCGTTCCCGACCGTCAGCTCTCTGCTTGCTTCCTTGGGCAGAGCGGAACGATAACCCGGCGCGGCGACGCATTGCACCTCTTCCCACGCAGTGCTGGGGTAGCTGGCGTGAAAACACCCTTGCCCTGGCGCGCTGATTTGGTGCATGGTTGCGCGCCAGACCTCACGCGCCTGAAATTCCCTCTGATCGACGCCCTCGTCGGATTGTGCAAAAGCGGATGGGAGCGAGAATACACCTGCCAGACCAACTGTTACTGCGATGTGCAACAAGCTACGCACTTCAAATTTCACGGCGCCTCCTTATCACGTCCATGCGGGGTTTCCGTAAGCCCGAGTCAAACCAAAGACGATCCTGCAGATCACTTACCGCTGTTTACAGCAAAGCAAACCAACTCGAGTCAACGGTTACCAATTGTTACCGGAGGTTTGCGATTCCCACAAGGAAAATCGTCTTTTTTTCATGAACGCAAAAGATCGGAGAGGTTTGAGGGAATTTCGAGGAATTGCGAAGGGACCACCCTCCATCAGCCGCCTGAGACGAGTACTCTCCGCTGGTCTTCGCGGCCTCCACAACCCACGTTCAGCACGCGCGGATCCGTCTCGGCAAAGACCTGCCCGCCAGATGCAGCGAACCCCGCGCCGCGTCTTTCACCGAGAGCGTCTTCAGCCAGGCAGCAATCAGCGCCCGCCTTGCAAGCTTCTTCGCCGTCACCGTTAGAGCGTGGCAGAGTTCTGCTAATTGAAGAAAGCTTCCGCTCACAGTCTCGAATTTAGATGGAGAGATGGCGTAGCCCTCGGCGGAAACGTGGGGCTTTAGCCCCACGAACAAAACCTCGGCCAGGAGGCCTTTAGGCTCGGGTTCCGGACATCATATGCCAAGCTGATCGAAGAGATCGTCGGCATCCTTCGCGCGATGGACTTCTTCGCCCCGTGCGCTCTTGCGGAGCGTTTCGCGTGTCAACTTATTCGGGCATTCATTCACACTAGAAGGCTACTTGAAATTGACCTGTGCCGTCTGATATGCCATCCTTCTGCATACTCATGAGTTCGATCTGTCCGGCATGCAAGTCGTCGATTCCCATCGATGACATCAACGTCTCGACCGACATCGCCCTCTGTCGCACTTGCGGCAAGACCTTCTCCTTTTCGGAGTTTGTTAGGGGTTCCACGACTGGCGGTCCGGACCTCAGCTCACCGCCGCGTGGAGCTTGGTTTGAGCAGTTTTCTCAGGGATTTCGCGTCGGTGCATCGGCCCGATCCTGGATGGCGGTGTTTCTTGTCCCATTCACATGTGTTTGGGCGGGATTCGCATTAAGTAGCATTTATGGAAAGCAGATTAAATCGGGACATCTCGATCCTTTCGCCTCTCTTTTCGGGCTCCCGTTTCTGATCGGAAGCTGCTTCCTTATCGGCATGTGCGCGATGACGCTGGCTGGAAAAGTTGAGATTTCCCAGATCGAGGATCGGCTTACAATCTTTATCGGAGTTGGTCTATTAGGATGGTCACGAAGGTTTCTATGGTCTGACTTTACTTCGGTTCGTGAGGATAGCCGCCTGAGTGGCTTCAACTTTAATGGCCGGGGATCGATCATCGTCTTGGAAGGCAAGCGAAGAGTCGCCTTCGGCACGATGTTGAGCGAGGAGCGTCGCTATTTCGTGGTCAGTGCACTACAAAAGATGCTCAAGAATTCCGCTCGCATTCAATCGTTGACGATCATGACTCCTATATTCCGATGATTCTTGGCTGCGCTTCGAGAGTTTCCGACGGAGGTAGGTTGCGCTTGCAGCCTCCAGAAATCTGCCGCATCTAAAGTACGGTTCGTTTAAAAGTACGGTTCGTTTAAAATAGAGTCATGCGCTACCACCTCCCCTTCCGCGCTCTTGTCTAGCGGCTCCCGCCGCCGATACCGCTCGTCCGCAATCTTCCCAAATAGGCCAGTAGACAAGACAAGTCGGGCCACCCGCCCGCAAAGGAACCGCACATGTTCGACCGCTTGCAACAACTCGAAACCCGCTACGAAGACCTCGGCGCGCAACTCGGCTCGACCGAGATTGTCAACGACCACGAAAAATACCAGAAGATCGCCAAGCAGCACCGCGACTTGGAGACGGTGGTCGAGAAGTATCGCGAATACAAGCAGATCAAGACCGGCATCGCTGACGCGGAAACCCTGATGGGCGAAAGCGATCCCGACCTCCGCGCGATGGCAATCGATGAGCTCGAACAGCTGCAGGCGCGCCTGCCAAAGATCGAGGAAGACCTCAAAGTCATGCTGCTGCCCAAAGATCCCAACGACGAAAAGAACGTCATCCTCGAGATCCGCGCCGGCACGGGCGGCGACGAGGCCTCGCTCTTCGTCGCCGAGGTCTTCAAGATGTACGTCCGCTTCGCCGAATTGCATCGCTGGAAGGTCGAAATTCTCTCCGAGTCCGAGAGCAGCGTCGGCGGCCTCAAGGAAGTCATCGCCATCATCGAGGGCGACCGCGTCTACTCGCAGATGAAGTACGAGAGCGGAGTCCACCGCGTCCAGCGCGTCCCCGAAACCGAGACCCAGGGTCGCGTCCACACCTCAGCCATCACCGTCGCCGTGCTCCCCGAGGCCGAGGACGTTGACGTCAAGATCGAGGCCAAGGACCTCCGCATCGACACCTTCTGCTCATCCGGCCCCGGCGGCCAATCGGTCAATACGACCTACTCGGCAATCCGCATCACTCATCTGCCCACTGGCACCATCGTGAGCTGTCAGGACGAAAAGTCTCAGATCAAGAACCGCGAAAAGGCAATGCGCGTTCTCCGCGCCCGCCTTTATGAGGTCGAGATGGAGAAGCAGCACGAGGCGCTCGCCAAGGAGCGCAAGCAGCAGGTAGGGAGCGGTGATCGCAGCGAAAAGATCCGCACCTACAACTTCCCCCAGAACCGGCTCACAGACCATCGCATCGGCCTGACCATCCACCAGCTCAGCGAAATCATGCTCGGCAAGCTCCAACCGATAGTCGACGCGCTCACCGCTCATTACCAGGCGGAACAAATGAAAGCCGAAACCGCAGCTGCGGCATGAGATCACCCTCATCCCTATTCCCGAACGATGTCAATACCCTATGTAGCCGAATTGACCCCATAAGTGATTCATTCCGCAAGAGATAATTCTTGACAAAAGTTGGCGTAGTGAAAGGGGTCAGTTTGATATTCTGGATATAGCGGTTGAGGAAAGAAAAGGCGAGGGCCTTCGCCAATCCAAAAGCCGCTCGTAACTGATTGAAAACGAGGCATTTGGCTCTAAGTCATTTGTTTTGTTAAGTTTGCGCGTATTTCCGGTAAGCCAATGAAAAGAAAAGGTTTGCCTGGGATGTGGGTCGGGGATATATGACCCTCCGAGAAGCCGCCGCACACGCGACAAACCAACTCAAGCGAGCCGGGAACAGGAATCCATCTCGAGACGCGGAACTGCTCCTGCTTTACGTAACTGGCTTGGGCCGAACCGATCTCATCACTCAGCCGGAGCGCCCTCTCAGCTCAACCGAGGCCAGGCAATATCACCAGCTGATCGCCCGACGCGAGCGTTTCGAACCGCTTCAATACATCACCGGCGAGCGCGAGTTCTACGGTCTCAGGTTCGCGGTCACGCCCGATGTCCTGATCCCCCGCCCAGAGACCGAGCATCTGGTCGAGGCAGCGCTCGAGCGAATCCCTCTGAACGCGCGGTTCCACGTCGTGGATGTAGGCACCGGATCGGGAGCCATCGCCGTCGCCCTGGCCGTCGCGCGACCGCTGGCAGAGATCACTGCAATTGATATCTCTCCCGCGGCGTTGAAGGTGGCGAGCGGGAATGCTGCCGCACACGGAGTTGCTGACCGCGTCGGATTTCAGGATTGCGATCTGCTCGACAATGTTGGCCCGAGCGAATACGACATGATCGTCTCAAATCCGCCCTATATCGCCAATGGGGAGCGCGAGAATCTCGACGCCGAGGTCAAAGACTACGAGCCAGCGCCGGCTCTCTTTGCCGGCCCGACCGGACTGGAAGTGTACGAACGCCTCATCCCTCAAGCCGCGACCGCGCTGCGACCCAGGGGCTGGCTGATCATGGAGATCGGAGCAGGCCAGCGATTGCAACTGTCACAGTTACTGAAGAACTGGAGCAGCGTCAGCTTCGTGCCCGACCTGCAAGGAATTCCGAGAGTCGTTCTCGCTCAGCGCGATTGAACGGCTCTCGGCGTCCCAAGCGGGGATCAGACTGATTGCGTCAGGACCGGCTCTTCATCCTTTCGGTGCGCAACCTCAAACTGTAGCCGGTTGTTCAGCGGGTCCGCATCGACAACTACATGGTCCCCGTGTAGTACCTCGCCGTCGAGGATCTTCAACGCAAGCGGATCCTGGATCAGCCGCTGGAGCGCCCGCTTGAGCGGACGCGCACCATACGCGCGATCATAGCCAGTGAACATTAACTGACGTTTGGCCTCGTCGGTCAGGTCGATCGTAATCTTGCGGTCGGCGAGCAACTTTCTCAGGTCAGCAAGCCGCAGATCGACGATGTGAGCCAGCTGCTCTTCGCCTAACGGACGGAAGATCACAATATCGTCGACACGATTCAGAAACTCCGGCCGGAAGCTCTGCCGCAGCACCTCCATCACCTCGTCTCGTGCCTGGTCGAAGGCGCTCTCGCTCGACAAATTCTCGCCCTGCAAGACGTGCGCGCCGAGGTTCGACGTCATGATCAGCACGGTGTTCTTGAAGTCGACGGTGCGCCCTTTCGAATCCGTGAGGCGGCCGTCGTCGAGAATCTGAAGTAGCACGTTGAAGACGTCCGGATGCGCCTTCTCGATCTCGTCAAAGAGCACGACCGAATATGGCCGACGGCGCACCGCCTCAGTCAATTGGCCCCCCTCGTCATAGCCGATATAGCCCGGAGGCGCGCCAATCAAGCGCGAGACAGCATGCTTCTCCATGTATTCGGACATGTCGATGCGGACCAGCGCCTGTTCATCGTCGAAGAGGAACTCGGCGAGCGCCCGTGCTGTCTCGGTCTTGCCCACACCCGTCGGCCCGAGAAAGATGAAAGAACCGATCGGCCGTTTGGGATCGCTCAACCCGGCGCGAGAACGGCGGATCGCGTTGGCAACCGTGGCGAGCGCATCATCCTGGCCGACAACACGCTCGCGGAGCCGGCTCTCCATCGCGACCAGCTTCTTCACTTCGCCCTCAAGCATCTTCGAGACCGGAATCCCGGTCCATTTGCTGACGATTCTCGCGATGTCCTCTTCGTCCACCTCTTCTTTCAACATGCGCGTGTGGTCAGCGACGCCGTCCTGTACTGCATTCAACTGCTTGAGCTCGGCTTCGAGTTTGGGCAATTCGCCGTACTGGATCTGCGCGGCGCGGTCGAGTTGACCAGCGCGGGTCTGCTCTTCGGCCTCGAAGCGCTTCGCCTCGACAAGTTTCTTCAATTCGCTGAGCCGAGTAATGGCCTCGCGTTCATGCTGCCAGCGCGCGCGCAGTCCCGTCGATTTCTCTTTCAGGGCGGCTAGCTCACGCTCGACCACTTCGCGGCGGTCTTTGGAGTTCTGATCGGTCTCGCGCTTCAGCGCGGCGCGTTCAATTTCGAGAGAGGTTTGCTGCCGCTCCAATTGGTCGATCTCAGTCGGTACCGAGCCGATCTGGATCGCAAGCGACGCCGCTGCCTCATCGACCAAGTCGATGGCCTTGTCGGGGAGAAAGCGGTCGGAGATGTAGCGGTGCGAGAGCGTCGCCGCGGCCACGATCGCCGAGTCCTTGATGCGGACGTTGTGATGGGCTTCGTAACGGTCTTTGAGTCCGCGAAGGATTGCGATTGTGTCCTCGACATTCGGCTCACCGACAAAAACAATCTGAAAGCGCCGCTCAAGCGCCGCGTCTTTCTCAATGTATTTGCGATACTCATTCAGCGTGGTGGCGCCGATGGCGCGGAGTTCGCCGCGGGCTAGCGCCGGCTTGAGCATGTTGGAAGCATCCATCGAGCCTTCGGAGGCGCCCGCTCCGACAAGCGTATGCAACTCGTCAATGAAGAGAATCACCTGACCGTTGGCCTCGGTTACATCTTTCAGGACGGCTTTCAGGCGATCTTCAAACTCACCGCGATATTTGGCCCCAGCGAGCATCGAACCGAGGTCTAGTGAGACAACGCGTTTGTCGCGGAGGATCTCCGGGACGTCGCCGGAAACGATCCGCCGCGCCAGCCCTTCCACAATCGCGGTCTTGCCTACGCCGGGTTCACCGATGAGCACAGGATTATTCTTGGTGCGCCGCGAAAGCACCTGGATGACGCGGCGGATCTCTTCATCGCGGCCAATGACCGGGTCGAGCTTGCCTCTCCGGGCCAACTCGGTCAGGTCTTTGGCGTATTTTTCAAGAGCCTGATACTTCGCCTCGGGATTTTGATCGGTGACCCGCTGCGATCCGCGCACCGAGGTCAGTCCGCGAAGGATCGCTTCATGCGTCGCCCCAACGGCGGCGAGGGCCAACTGTGCAGGATCGTTCTTCTCCTGCGTCAGGGAGAGCAGCAGATGTTCGGTCGAGACGTAGTCGTCCTTGAAATTCTGGGCTTCCTTAAAGGCGCGGTCGAGTACCTTCTGAGCAGCGTTGGAGAGCCCCGGCTGAGCGCCGGACCCGGAGACTTTTGGCAGAGATGTCAGTGCCTGATTCACTCTGGTGAGCAACTGCTCGGTCGGCGCGCCGACCTTTTGCAACAGCGGGACGATGATGCCGTCCTTGTCCTCTAACAAAACCGCCAGGATGTGAAGTGGAAGCACCTCGGGGTTACTGCTCTCTGCGGCGAGGGTGCCGGCGCTTTGGACCGCTTCCTGCGATTTAACCGTTAATTTGTCCCAACGAATTGCCATAAATTATTTTCTCTCTGAATGACGGGTAGACGCGAAAACAATTAGAGGCGGACTCATCGTCCGCCTCTGGCGAGAAAAAATTGCTTCCTCAAGACCTCACGCCGCGGACTTGGCGGCTTCAACAGGCCGTTTCTCTGAGGTCGCGCTGCCTACTCCGATCTTGATTTGTTTCGGCTTGGCCTCAGCCCGCTTGTTCAGCTCCAGCTTCAAAATGCCAGAGTCGTATTCGGCCTTGACGTTCTCAGTGTCTACGGTGGTCGGCAGGGAGAAGGCGCGGTAAAAAGTCCCGTAGCGGCGCTCAATACGGTGGAAGTTCTCTTCCTTCTCTTCCTTTTCAAACTTACGCTCGCCGCGAACGGTCAACGTGTTGTTTTCCAGGCGAACATCGAGTTCCTCCTGTCTGATGCCGGGTACTTCCAGCTTGAGCACGATCTTATGCTCGTCTTCATAGACATCGACAGGCGGAACGAAACCCGCCGTGGTCAGAAGGTCGTTCTCTCCTCCCTGAGAGCGGGAAAAGTCCTGAAAGAGTGAATTCATGCGGTTTTGCAGAGATGCAACTTCACGGAACGGGTCCCAACGAATAATTGTCATTGTCTTGCCCTCCAATTGATCAGTTGATCGGGATATCAGCGCGGATAGCGCTACATCACATCTGATTAAAACTATAGCATAAGAGATGCATAAAATATGAGTAATTTATGCTCAATTTGAGATGATAACTTGCTGATTTCAAATACGTTGTCGGCTTGATTCGGGAGATCTCACTCCACTCTGCAAATCAGGCATTTCAGATATTCCGTCTCAGGGACGGCCAACAGGACGGGATGATCGGCAGCCGCCCCTCGCCGTTCGAGTAGGCGCATCTGTCGGTGGGCGTCGCTCGCCGCAGCCGCCACGACAGCAGTAAACTCTTGGATTCCAATATGATGCGAGCATGAGCAAGTAACGAGTGTTCCGCCTGGCCGCAGCATTTTCAGAGCTCGCAGGTTGAGTTCCTTATACCCGCGGAGTGCTCCCTCGGCCGCACGTTTCGATTTGGCGAAGGCCGGCGGATCGAGCACGATGGAGTTGAACTGCGCCCCGGTGGCGCTCCAGTCGCGCAGCAAGTCGAAGGCGTTCGCCTCGATCCAATCGACGGTCGCGCCGCCTAGTTGCTCGCGATTGAGGTCGAGGTTTCTCTCGCCGACCTCGAGCGCGGCGCGGGAGGCGTCGACGCCAGTGACTCGCTTGCATACCCGTGCCAGATGAAGCGCGAACCCACCCTGGTAGGTGCATACGTCCAGTGCTTCGCCCCGGCAGTGGAGAGCGGCTGCGGCGTAATTTTCTCGCTGATCGAGAAAGGCGCCAGTCTTCTGGCCACCATTGACGTCATAGCGAAAGCTCAGCCCGTTAAGGTGGAAGATCGTCGCCGACAAATCTGCCGCGGCATCTGCGCCCTCGGCGAGGAAAATCGGCCCAGTCGTTGCGGCACCAAGCTCTTCCAACTCCTGAATCCTGGGATCCGTTCGCTGATAAACCGCCCTCGGGCGAATCTCGTGCCGAACGACATCGAGGAAGGCGGAGCGGACCACCGCTGTATCCATCCCTTGAGTGAGCAGTTGTAGAACCACGAGGTCGTTGTACTTGTCGGCGATCAACCCGGGCAGAAAATCGGCCTCGCTGAAGACGAGACGGCAGGAATCTGTGCCGGGAGCTTCGCCGCCTTGCATCTCCTTCCGAAAACGAATTGCCTCGCGCAGCCGTTCGTCTAACAGGGCGGTCCATCCAGCTTCATTAACGCCGTGACTGGAGATCATCCGCAGCGCAATCTGCGAGCTCGAACTGTGGAGCGCCGTTCCCAACGGATTCCCGCGGGGATCGAGAACCGCGATCAATCGAGAGCTGGCTGGAGGAGCTACAACCCGCACCATGTCGGAGCGGTAGACCCAGAGATGTCCAGCGCGCAAGCGGTCAGCCGCCCGGCGGGAAATGATGGCCTGGGGATCATCCTGTCGGGAGCCACGCGGATCGGAGCGTTGCCCCACCGTTCCATCAGCGGCGGGCGCTTTCGATTCGCGAGTTTCCTTTTTCGGCCTGCCGCCACCTGCGACAGATTTACCGTTTTTACCCGTACCCGGTTGCGAGATTGGAAAGGAAGGTATCAAAATGAAGTGTTGCTGTCGGCAATCTTCGCACAATCCCGGAATCTAGCGCGGACGGCGAGACAAGGGCTCCTCGTGGCATGCGGCGAGCGAAGCTGTAGAGATTGACAACGGTTGGTCCCAGTTGGTCTGATTACCATTTCGTTCCAATATGCTAAAGTTCGAGTCACGCGAGTAAGTTACCAAGCAGGACCGTATGCAACTCGAATCGGAAGTGATCCAGGCCGAAGGCGGCGTTGTCGTCGTGGCGCTGAAGGGGCGATTGATCGCTGGACCGCGTCTTACAATTGCCGAAGCGCAGGTCAAATCGATCGTGAAACAAGGAGCGTCCAAATTGGTGCTTGACCTGGCACAAGTGGAACACGCGGACAGCTCAGGATTTTGTCTGCTGCTGCACGCCTTCACAGCAATTAGCGCCGCGGGCGGACAATTGCGAATTGCCGCTCCCAGCAAACGACTTGTCAACCTTTTTCAACTGACGGAAACCGACAGGCTGTTGTCGATCTTCCCCGACCGGGAAGCCAGCATCCAGAGTCTGAAGCGAAAAGCCCCGTCGAAGGGTGACTCAGTCGCCACCCCAATGCAACCTTAAGGCGCGTAAAGTCGGAGCGGCGAGGCTCAGACCGCCTGGCGCAAGCAGGTCTGCGTCATCGAGCGCGTCCTCAGTACCCCTCGTATGCTACAGTTGGCTTTCCAGACTCTCGGGTCGATTAGGGAATTGCCATGCTTGAAACCGAAGTCCTGAAAATCGAAGGCGACATACATGTCGTGGCGCTGAAAGGCCGGCTGACCCTCGGCAGCCGCCTAAGCCTGCTTGAGGCGGAGGTCAACACCCTCGCCGACAAAGGCGCCAGGAAGGTCATCCTGGACCTTGAAAACGTCGAATATGCCGACAGCGCCGCGTTGGGCGTGCTGCTCCATGCCTCGGGCTCGGTGCGAGCCAAAGGCGGCAAGCTGCTGCTCGCCGCGCCCAATGAGCGGTTACAGCACCTCTTCGAACTGACCAACACGGCCCCACTGTTGACCAGCTATCCGAGCCGGGCGGCGTGCATTTCGCAGCTCCTGTAGGCTGCGGGCACCGTCACCTCGACCGCGCGCAATGCTAAACTGAGTGCTTCCGAACCAGTCTTACCGCTGAGTCGATTTCACTGGCATGAGGCTGCGTTCCACTCTCAGCAATCACGGATTCATCTTGCCTGAAGCTGCCAGCCGCGCGAAGCAAAACCCAAGAACAACATCCAGCCCTGTCTCCTACGCCGATACCGGAGTCGACATCACCGGCGGCGACCGCGCCAAGCAGCGGATCAAATACCTGGCGCAGCGGACCTTTGGCAAACAGGTGCTCAGCGAGATCGGCGGATTCGGCGGCCTGTTTCGCCTGGACACAGCGCGATTTGGCGCGCCAGTATTAGTCTCCAGCGCCGACGGTGTGGGCACCAAACTCAAGATTGCGTTTGAAATGGGAATTCACCATACCGTTGGCGCAGACCTGGTGAATCACTGCGTCAATGACATCGCCATTCAAGGTGCGACCCCGCTCTTCTTTCTCGATTACCTCGCCACCGGGCGCCTCGACGAAGGCGTCATCGAAAAGGTCGTCACCGGCCTCGCCGACGCCTGCAAGGCGAACGGCTGCGCCTTGATCGGCGGAGAGACCGCCCAGATGCCGGGCTTTTACGCTGACGGCGAATACGACCTTGCCGGCTTTGTCGTCGGTGTTGTTGACAAAGAGAAGCTGATCACCGGAGCCAAGGTGAAGCCGGGCGACGTGCTCATAGGCTTTCCCTCGACCGGCCTTCATACCAACGGCTATTCGCTGGCCCGCAAGCTCTTTTTCGAGGTTGCCGGCTACAAACCCGACCATTACGTCTCCGCGATCAAAGACAAGGCCGGAGCGGCGCTGATGAAAGTCCACCGCAGCTACCTGCCGGTGATTAAGAAGCTCACTGCGAGCGACTACACAACTGGCATGGCGCACATTACGGGCGGCGGCATTACCGAAAACCTGCCGCGCATCCTTCCCAAGACCGTCTCGGCAATCATCGAGACGGGAAGCTGGCCGGTTCCTCCGATTTTCGAGCACCTGCGGGAGTTGGGCAGCGTCGAACCGGACGAGATGCGGCGTACCTTCAACCTCGGCATCGGACTCATCGCCGTCATTCCCGCCGACCGATTCACCCGCGCCAAGGCCATGCTTGACCGGGCGGGGGAGAAGTTCCACGTCATCGGCCGCACCATCAAGGGCGACCGAAAAGTGACCTACGCCTGATGATCTCAGCCAACAAGAAGCTGGGAATCCTGCTCTCCGGTCGAGGATCGAATCTCCTCGCCATCGCCGACAGCATCGCGGCTGGAAAGCTTCCCGGAGCGGAGATCGCGATCGTCATCTCCAATCGCGCCGACGCGCCCGGCATCGCCGCGGCCCGCGAGCGTGGCCTGACCGCTTTGGTGATTGAGGCCAGGGGTCGCAAGCGCGCCGAGCACGACGCCGAGATTGTTGAGGCCCTGCGACAGCATGAGGTCGACCTCGTGTGCCTCGCCGGATATATGCGCCTGCTCTCACCGGAGTTTGTCAGGGCTTTTCCGCAGCGCATCCTCAATATTCACCCTTCGTTGCTGCCTGCCTTTCCCGGACTCGACGCCCAGCGGCAAGCCCTCGAGTATGGTGTCCAGTACTCCGGCTGCACAGTGCATTTTGTGGATGAGGAGCTCGATCATGGAGCCATCATTCTGCAGCGGGCCGTTCCCGTTCTGCCCGGCGACGATGAGGCCAAGCTATCGGCCAGGATTCTCGAGCAGGAACACGATGCTTATTCCGAGGCGATCGCCCGCGTGCTCTCCGGCAACCTCGCCATCGTCGGCCGCCGTTATGAGGCGCGATGAGTCCAGCTTCCACGGCCCTTCGGGGCCGCGTCCACGCGACGGCCATGACGGCGGTAGTGTTGATCGTGTGCGGATGCAGACCCAACTTGCCACCGTCTAAACCGCTCGCAGAACTGACTCCGCAGGAGGCCCGCGGTTATGCCGTCTTTCAATCCCATTGCGCCCGCTGCCACCATGCCAACAGCCAGGACGGCTTCCACGGCCCTGGGCTCCAGGGCCTTTACAAGCAGCCATATCTGCCCAGCGGCGCGCCCGCCAACGACGATCGCGTGACCTCGGCGATTCTGCGCGGACGCGGCATCATGCCCGCCTTCGCCAACGACCTGGACGACCAACAACTGAACGACCTGCTCGCTTATCTGCATACGCTATGAACGACGACAATATCGACCTCAACGACGCTTCAAACGAATCCGCGCAGCCGGGCACGAAGCGCCTGCCTTTACCGGGGATGGCGGGTATCGCGCTCTACATGCTGGCGATTTCGGGGGGTATCGCCTTTGGCGTAGTCGGCCACCATATTCCCGCGATCTTCCTGATCGTCAGCCTGCTCACCGCCTGCGCGAGTTTCGGGCTGCTGCGGTTGCAGCGTTGGGGATGGGCGCTTTCACTCGCCGCGACCTTTCTCTTGATGATCTATCAGTTCTACATCCTCTTCCGCCTGCACCAGGGCGCGGCCGGAATCATGGGCGCGCTGAATCTGGTGCTTTTTCTCTATCTGGTGCGGCCTGAGGTGATCGAGCGGCTGAAGTAGGCGAGACTTCGGACGCTACAATACAGAGGTGGCAGCATTTACGGAACTCATTCAGATTGAACCCGCCCGCAAAACGCCCACGCCGAAGCCGGAATGGCTCAAAGCGCGCGCTCCGGTTGGCGAGAATTATCACGACCTCAAGAAGCTGGCCCGTTCGCTGAACCTGCATACAGTCTGCGAGTCGGCCCACTGCCCTAATATCGGCGAATGCTGGAACCACAAAACCGCGACGTTCATGATGCTGGGCAACACCTGTACTCGGCGCTGCGGATTTTGCGCGGTGCCTAAAGGCCGCCCCGATCCGATCGACTTCGACGAGCCGCGTCGCGTCGCCGAAGCCGTCGCGACCCTCGGCCTGAAGCACGCCGTCATCACCAGCGTGAACCGCGACGACGATATCGTGGGGGGTGCACGCGCCTTCGCCATGGTGATCGAAGAAATTCGCAGCCAGGCGCCCGGCTGCCAGGTTGAGGTGCTGATTCCCGACTTTCAGGGCAATGAAGAGGCGATCCGCATCGTCGTCGAGGCGCGGCCGGAGATGCTCAACCACAATACCGAATCGGTGCCTCGGCTCTACCGGGTAGTCCGCTCGGGCGCGCGCTACGAACGGACGTTGCGCCTATTGGAGTTCGCCAAGGAAGTCGATCCGAGGGCGGTCACCAAATCCGGAGTCATGGTCGGCCTTGGCGAAGAGATGCACGAGTTACTACAGGTCTATCGCGACTTGGCCGCCGTCGGCACCGACGTGCTGACCATCGGACAATACCTGCGTCCGTCGAAAGATCACCTGCCTATGACCCGGTATTACACGCCGGAAGAGTTCGCGTTCATGAAGGAAGAAGCGCTGCGGATGGGCTTCCGCCACGTCGAATCGGGCCCGCTGGTGCGCTCGTCCTACCACGCACACGAGCAAGCAGCGAGCACTGGCGTGACCCTGATGGCCTAAGCGCGGATCTCGCTGAATGCAGTGCTGGCTAGCAGAGCAATCCGCCCAGTTACAATCAGATTAGTCATGTCGTCCGCAGAAAACACCGAAGAAACCGCTGTCCTTGTGAGTTCCGAAGCCGCTCCCGACCGCGAGCGGCGCTACTCTCCCGCGGAGATCGAGCCGCGTTGGCAACAGCGCTGGGCCGAAGATCCCAGCCTCTACGCCGCTGAGCCGCACTCCTGCGGCAAACCGAAATACTATGTGCTCGAGATGCTGCCGTACCCATCTGGGCAGCTGCACATGGGGCACGTGCGCAACTACGCGATCGGCGATGCGCTGGCGCGCTACATGTGGATGGGCGGCCATAATGTGCTCCACCCGATGGGCTGGGACGCCTTTGGCCTTCCGGCGGAAAACGCCGCCATCAAGAACAACATGCCGCCGCGTGAGTGGACGCTCTCGAACATCGCCACCATGAAGCGCCAGTTCCAGCGGCTAGGTCTCGGCTTCGATTGGGCGACCGAGATCACCACCTGCTTCCCCGAGTACTACCGCTGGAACCAGTGGTTCTTCCTGCGCATGTACGAGCGCGGCCTCGCATATCGCAAAAAGAGCAAGGTGAACTGGTGCCCGCAATGCATGACCGTGCTCGCCAATGAACAGGTGATCGATGGCAAGTGCTGGCGGCATGAGGACCAGATCGTCGAGCAGCGCGACCTCGAGGAGTGGTTCCTGCGCACGACCGAATATGCCCAGGAGTTGCTCGACGGCCTCGACAAGCTGCCCCACTGGCCGGAAAAAGTCCGGACAATGCAGACGAACTGGATCGGGCGCAGCGAGGGTGCGACGGTCGAGTTCACGGTGGACGAGTTGACCCACGAGCCAAGCAATGATACCGGCGCGGTCGCGGAGCACATTGAACATCGCTCTGGACACACCGTGTTGCCTCCGCTGGAGAGCGAGCCTGCCACAGATGCGAAAAACATCGCTGTCTTCACCACCCGTATCGATACGATCTTCGGCGCAACCAGCCTGCAGCTTGCTCCGGAGCATCCGGTCGTCACTGAGTTTGCGGCCAGCGACAGCAAGCTTGCCGAGCATGTTGCAGCGCTGATCCAGCAGCAGAATAAGGCCCGGGAAGCCGACGATATTGGCGGGATTGAAAAGCATGGCGCCTTCACCGGTCACTACGCGATCAACCCGTTCAGCGGCGAGAGGGTGCCGATCTGGGTGGCGAATTACGTCCTGTTGGGCTATGGCACCGGTGCGATCATGTCGGTCCCGGCCCATGATGCGCGGGATTATGAGTTCGCGAAGAAATACGATCTGGAGGTGCGCATCGTCGTTCTCCCGCGGCGAACGGCTGAACCCGCCGCGGACGGCGAACGAGACGAATCAATTCTGCCTTATACCGAAGAAGACAGCATCTTGATCAACTCCGGCGACTACAACACGCTCGGCTGTCACGAGGCGCAGCAAAGCATGGCCGCCTACGCCGAAGAGCACGGCTTCGGCAAGCCGACAGTGACCTTCCGCCTGAAGGATTGGGGAGTCAGCCGCCAGCGCTACTGGGGCACGCCCATCCCGATGCTCTATTGCGAAAAGGACGGCATCGTTCCGGTGCCCGAGGATCAGCTTCCGATCCTGTTGCCGGAGCAGGTCACGATTACCCAGCAGGGCGGTTCGCCGCTCGCGAACATCCCGGAGTTCGTCAACGCGACTTGTCCGAAATGCGGCGGTCCCGCTCGTCGCGAGACCGACACAATGGACACCTTCGTCGATTCCTCCTGGTATTTCTACCGCTATACCAGCGCGAAATACGATCAGGGACCATTTGATAGCGATGCTGTGGCGTATTGGTTTCCCATCGACCAATACGTCGGCGGGGTCGAGCACGCCATCCTGCATTTGATCTATTCGCGCTTCTGGACCAAAGTCATGCGCGACATGGGTTTGATTACGAACGATGAGCCTGCCACGCGCCAATTTTCTCAGGGCATGGTCATCAAGGACCACCAGAAGATGTCGAAATCGAAGGGCAACATCGTCTCGCCCGACGAGATGATCGCGCGCTACGGCGCAGACGCCACGCGCATGTACTCGCTCTTTGCCGCGCCACCTGACCGCGACCTTGACTGGCAGGAGGACGGCGTCGCCGGCGTAAGCCGCTTCCTCGCCAAGGTCTACCGCTTTGTCAATCGCTACGCGGAGATGGCGCGTGCGGCGGAAAACCTGGCGTCGGCGTCCGAGCGTTCGAAAACGTCACAGTTACTGTTACGAAAGCTGCATCAAACAATCCGCCAGATCACAGTTGACTTCGACGAGCGCTGGCACTTCAACACCTGCATCGCCGCGCTGATGAAGCTTATGAACGAACTGGTCGCCGCCGAGCCGGAAATTGAATCGGGAAGGGTTCCCGGCAAGGTGCTGGGACAAATCCTGAATCCGCTGGTCTTATTGCTTGCGCCGTTCGCTCCTTATCTTGCCTCCGAACTTTGGGAGAGTCTGGGCAATGAGGCGGCGATCCTGCGCCAACCATGGCCTGCCTGCGACGAAGCGCTCGCTCGTGAAGACGAGATTGAGATTCCCGTGCAGGTCAACGGCAGGCTGCGCGCCGTGATCCGCGTCGCCGTCGATATCACCCAGGAAGCGCTACGCGACGACGCGATGGCCGATGAAAAGGTCAAGCATTTTGTTGAGGGCAAGCAGGTTTTCAAGGTGATCATCGTGCCTGGTAAGCTCGTCAATCTGTTGGTGAAGTAGCCCATGCCAGCCCAGCCAAGCTCGCCGGCGGCGGTGGCGCCAGTTCGATCCGGACTTTCGGCGCCGCTGCGAGGCACGCAATCGCTGGTGCGGATCTTCGGCTACTGCTGGTCGCGGCCATCTCTCTTGTTGCTTGAGCTCACTTGGCGCTGGCTCTACGGCGCGCCGGCGCTTCTGCTGATGTATTACGAAGGCGCGAAGTTGCTCGCCTCAGTCCCGCTGGCCGCGACTGGAGTCTACGACTTCTCGCTGCAAGACACCGACCGCGCCACGGTCATCATCGCGAACGTCTGGGAGGTCCTCACGCCGCCGCTGTTTCACCTTCTGTGGTGGCTCGCGCCTCTTCTGGGGTTAGGGTGGGCCCTGGCTTCAGGCCTTGGGCGCAGTTTTGTGTTGCGACGGTACGATCCGGCGCTTGCCTTTCGGCCAATCACGCTGACGGCCCTGCAGATTCTGCGCGTCGTTGCGCTGGGGGGAAGTTTTGTCGGATGGTTCAAGGCCATTCAGTGGTCGGCGAACACTGCGCTGGTCGGTGAAGAACCGAATCTGGTACTTTACTTCGCGCTGGTGATCTGCATTTCGCTCGGGATTTTTACTTTCTGGGCGCTGGTAAGCTGGGTGTTTTCAGTCGCGCCGTTGATTGCGCTGCTGGAAAACAAAAGCGCCATCGCTTGCCTCGCCCGGAGTGTGCGCCTTGGCGGGCTTACCTCCAAGCTGGTGGAGGTTAACCTCGTCCTCGGCATTGTGAAGCTGGCGCTGGTGGTGCTCGCTATGGTCTTTTCGGCGACCCCGCTGCCCTTTACTACAGTTATGGCTGGCACTTCTCTTTATTTGTGGTGGGCCGCAGTGACACTGGTTTATTGCGCCGCCTCCGATTTTTTTCAAGTTGCACGTCTAGTGACCTTCATTCGCTTTTGGCGAATCTACAATGAGACGGAATGAAAGGCGGCCTTAGTCTGCGCGTAATGGTGGGTGGTTTGCTGATCGCAGCCGGGATCGCAGTGCTGCTGCTCGGCAAGGTCCGTATCCCGTTAGGGCGCCTGCCCGGCGACATCGCTTATCGCGGCAAGAATTTCTCTTTCTACTTTCCGATCACGACCTCCATAGTCATCAGCGTCCTGCTCACACTGCTCATCTATTTGATCTCACGTTTCCGCCGCTAGACTCCGGGTGTCTCCGTCTGTCTGAGCGACCGCCTTGTGACGAGAAGCCGATACCGCTGCGACGATACACTGGCTGCTGCATCTGTAACTCTTGCCTGTGCATATGAAACTCTCTCTCATCCTCGGAGCCATCGCCGCGCTCGCCGACGTCTTCGGCGGCCTGGTGCTGGTGCGCGGCAACTGGCAGAAAGGCTACCTGCGTTACTTTGTCGCCCTCGGCGCGGGCTTCATGATGGCCGCGGCATTTCTGGAAATGCTGCCGGAAAGCTTTCGGCTCTCGACGCAGTGGGCACCGGTGATGGTGCTTGCCGGTTATTGCGCCATCCACTTGCTGGAGCACACCATCACGCCTCACTTCCATTTTGGCGAAGAGACGCATCACGACGAATTCCTTACTCGCCACACCGGAAATTCGGTGCTGCTTGGTCTCGCTGTCCACGCGCTCTTTGATGGGGTTGCGATCGGATCCGGATTTGTGCTCTCCAACTGGCTCGGCTGGGTCATCTTTGTGGCCATCTTCCTGCATAAGATTCCCGAGGGATTCACGGTCGCCTCAGTGATGGTTGCCAGTGGGCGCAGCCGCACCAAAGCGTTATATTCCGCGGTGCTGCTGGCGGCGGCGACGCTTGCGGGAGTGCTGGTCATTAGCCTTTTGCCGCATTGGGTGCAGTTTGGCCTGCCGGTTTCCGCCGGAGTCGCCATCTATGTCGCCGCCACCGATCTCGTGCCCGAGGTCAATCGCGAACCCGGCATTCGTATGGCGCTGGTTTTCTTTCTGGGAGTGCTGATCTTCTTTCTGCTTCGGCTGCTTGCGCCCGCGATTTGACAGAAGTCGCGCACTCGGCGCGTGGCTACGGCCGGCATTCCGCGTCGATTTGCCTCCACCGGGGTTTTGACCCTTGGTATGATCGACGCATGACCAACGTCGAGGTCCTTTTCCGCTATGATCGGCACCCCACGGAAGCAGGCATGATCGCGCTCAGCAACATGCGCGAGATCTATGGAATTCGCCGCTTGACGGTCAACGAGGCGTGGCAGACCATCCGCGTCGAATACGACGCGACCAGGTTGAATGCCGCCGTAGTTGGCCAGTTGTTGCGCCGCGCCGGCATCAGCGTCAGCGAAGAGCTGCCTCCGCTCCCGCAGCTCGACGAGCCAGCCGCACAACCGGCCCCGGCAAAATAGCGTCAGGCCTGGACATTCGGTTAGAAAGCCCACCGATTCTTCCTACTCGGTGACCTTCCTCCGCCGATACCTAAAGCAGAAGTACAGTTGGTGTCATGTACCGGAGATCGTCTCTGTAGGCTTTTTCCTGGGGAAAAGCCTGCCGAGTGGGGTGATTCGCCTCCCCATGCATCCTACTGATCGCATCTAGTGAACGCCGAGATGTGCCGCCGCTAGAATTGACGCGCCAATCCGGCATTGTTATCCTCAATAAAGACATGCGCTCCTAGCTCAGCTGGATAGAGCAATTGGCTACGAACCAATAGGTCGGGGGTTCGAATCCCTCGGAGCGCACCATCCTCTTCTCGCCTGTCCTGCGCGGGACTAATGTGTGAAATCTTCATGGCTCTTTCCTGCATCATTTCAGATGTTCGCGGAATCGACTTGTTATGTCTCTGACCAGCAAGGAAGTGCACTTAGCAAGCCGTCCGCAAGGCGAGCCGACGCTCGAACAGTTCGCATTTGTCTCTCTTGAACTTCACGAACCGATCCGCTGAAGGTGGATTATGCCTTCGACTATCACGATGGCGAGCCTCTTGCTCATCTGGAGAAGGCTGCGCCCGGCGGCATTCAAGTCTACTTCGACAACACCGGTGGGGCGCAGTTGGAAGCTGCCATCGCCAGCCTTCAGTGGCACGGGCGCGTGGTCCTATGCGGAGCGATTGCCAGCTATAACACTCCGGTGCCAGGCCCGCGCAACCTGCATTCGGCGCTTGGCAAGCGGCTCAGGCTGGAGGGTTTTATTGAGAGCGATTTCCTAAAGGACTTGCCGGCCCTTCATGCCGAGGCGATACCGGCGGTGCTCAGCGGAAAGCTGTTGCATCGCGAGACGATCGTTGAGGGCATTGATCAGGCTCCGGCTGCGTTTCTCAGCTTACTCGGGTCGGGCGACAAGCATATCGGCAAGATGCTGATTCACGTCGGCGCCTAAGCGCGGCCAGTGGGCCAACAACGCGACTCCGGCGCAGACGCAGACGGCGACGAGCACGCGGCGGCGATCCACATTCTCCTCCAGGAACAGCTTTGCCGCGAAGGCGTTGCTCACGAAGGTGAGCGAGGCTGACGCAGGTGCGATCAGGCTGAGATCGGCGTGGTTGAGGGCGAAGAAACTCACTGCCATGCAGAGCACACCGGCCAGAAAGCGCGGGCTTCCGATGACGGCGAGGATTGCGCCCTTCAATCCGCTCTGAGCACGGATGATATCGAGGTCGCCAATCTTGCGCATCGCCGAGGCGGTGAGCACATCTCCGGCGGTTGCGGTAACGACGATGCTGGCAATCATCAGCGATGTCGTCAGGTTCATCGCGGAGGTCATGATCGTCCTGCTTCCTGCAACTCGGCCTGGATTGGATCTACCACTTCCGCGTGTTCGGTCAAGGCTGGTCCGCTGGTGACGAAGCCGACTCCGGCGGTGATGAAGACGATGCCGAGCCATCTCCACGGGGAAAGATGCTCGCGGAGCCAAAAGCGCGAGAGCAGCGCGACGACCACGTAGCCGAGCGACGACGCTGGCAACACATAGGTCAAATCGGCCCAGGAGAGCGCAGTGAGGTAGGAGGCGAAGAAGCCAATGAGCAGGACGATTCCGGCGGCGATCCAGGGATTGAAGATGGCGGCGAAAAGCGGATCGACGTGGCTCAGTGAAATCGGGCCGAGTTGTTTCGCTCCGACCGAGAGGAATGTGTCGCCGAAGGAGGCGGTGAGCGTGACCATCGCAAGGATGAGGTAGCGCTGGAGGGTCATCGTCGATTTTGGCGAATTGGTCATCGATTGTCGAGGCAAACAGAAACGGCCAGCGATGATTGCTGGCCGCTTTCATCCTTGATGACTGCTTCTAACTAAGCGCCTGCTCCCACGGTTGACGGTTTGCTGGTCCGATGGTTCTTCTTGGTCTCGGCGACGATCTTGTTGCGTTGAGCGCGGAGCTTGAGGAACGACTTTGCTTCGACGTAGAGGCGCGGCACATCGCGGTTGACGATGGCCTTCCAGACCACACGGAACGCGGCCTTGGGACGGAAGTAATATTCGTCGTAGAAGCGGTGAACCATTTCGAGCACGTACTCGACGGGCAGGCCGGGATACTCGATGTGGGCCATCTGGTGACCGCCTGCGTCGGCCATGTTCTCGTTGGTGATGAAGCCGTTGACCTTGGCGTACTCGTAGAACTCGGTGCCGGGGAAGGCGTGGGCGATCGAGACCTGGATGGTTTCGCAGTCGAGCGTCTTGGCGAAGTTGATGGTGTTGCGGATCGAGGCTTCGGTCTCGCCAGGCAGGCCGAGAATGAAGTCGCCGTGAATCACCAGTCCGAGTTTGTGGCAATCGCGGGTGAACTCGCGAGCGCGCTCGACGGTGGCGCCTTTCTTGATGTTCTTGAGGATCTGCGGGTCGCCGGACTCGAAGCCTACGATTAGGAGGCGGCAACCGGCTTCCTTCATCGCCTTGAGCGTCTCGTAGCTGGTGGTGACGCGCGAGGTGCAGGACCAGGTGAGGCCGAGCGGCTTGAGCTTCTCGCAGAGTTCGATGGTGCGCGGGCCGTTGATGTTGAAGGTGTCGTCGTCGAAGAAGAACTCCTTGACGTCGGGGAAGAGCTGCTTGGCGTGGGCCATCTCGGCGGCGACGTCGTCGGTGGAGCGCTTGCGCCAAGCGTGGCCGGAAAGCGTCTGGGGCCAGAGGCAGAAGGTGCATTGCGCCGGGCAGCCGCGAGTGGAGTAGAGCGCGACGTACGGATGCAGCAGGAACGGGACGTTGTACTTGGTGACGTCGAGGTCGCGCTTGTAGATGTCTGTAACCCAAGGCATGTCCGGCTTGTCGAGCTTCTCGATCTGCGGGCGGTCTGGGTTGTGGACGTTCTTGCCATCTACTCTGTAGCTGACACCGAGAATCTGGTCGAGCGGCTTGCCGTTGGCGTATTCGACGACGGAGAAATCGAACTCACGGCGGCAGATGAAGTCGATTGCGGCGCATTCGTTGAGGGCCTTGTCGGTATCGGTTGTGACTGGCGGGCCGACGAAGGCGATCTTGATATTCGGGTGAGCTGCTTTGACGGCTTCGGCTGCGCGTTGATCTCCGCTCCAACCGATGGTGCTGGTGAAGAGCACCAGGAAGTCGTAGTCCTTCAGAATCTCTATGACTTCGGTCCAGGAGACGTGATGAGGATTTGCGTCGAGGAGGCGTGAGCCTTCGAGCATTCCGGCGGGATAGGCGAGCCACACCGGGTACCAATAGGACTCGATTTCACGGGTTGCGGGCCAGCGTGAGCTGGCACCGCCATCGAAGTTTTCAAAGGAAGGCGGGTTGAGGAAGAGCGTCTTTAGCGGCATAGTTTCTCATCATGAGTTTATCACTCATGAGCCGCCTGGCCTTCGCCCATCCTCCGCCTAAGGTGGGTATCCCCCCTCCCCCCTTCTCTGTAGATAAAATCCTTGTTTTGTTTGGGTTACCCTTGGGGGCGGCCGTGTATCCGGAAGATTCTAAAGACTTTGCTTACAGAATCGGCGTTTTCAATAACTTAGAGGTACGTTTCTGTGAATCCCATCCATAGTGGGGGCCGATTGGCGCTCTGTGGAACTCCATGGCTGCCGCGCAGCCCGCTTTTTTTCTTAACTTCTATATCCATTCTATCAAGTTGAACCCATTCACTACGCCAACTGAGTTTCACATGTAACTGTATGAATATATTATGGTTAGCGATGCTGTTGGCGAGAAAGGTACTTGACACCTTTTGACGACGACGTTCTCAGCGTTAAGATTTGAACCACCGGCTGTACCTCCATGGTCCGCAAGCGCAAAATCATCGTCTACATCGCCACCAGCGCCGACGGCTTTATTGCCCGATCCGACGGCTCTGTTGACTGGCTAGACCGTCCGCGTCCGAAGGGCAACTACGGCATGGGTACGTTCCTTGAATCGATCGACACGGTTCTGTGGGGAAGGAAGACATGCGATATGGCGCTCGACTTTCAAAAGAAAGGCGTGCCCGGGTCGGCTTTCGATACAAGAGTTAAGAACTATGTCTTCACACGTGGTCCGCTGCCATCAGCAGCGCCGGCGGGCGTGGAGTTCCTGAACGAGCCAGTCAAATCGTTCGCGACCCGTCTACAGAAGAAAAAAGGGAAAGACATCTGGATGATGGGTGGCGCCGGCATCATTGGGTCGTTTCTCGACGCAGGAGAGATCGACGAGTTCATGATTCACGTAATCCCCACGTTTATAGGCGAAGGCATTCCATTGATCGCGTCCGGCCGCCGCACCGTGCCACTCAAACTCATCTCCTGCACGAAGTTTCCGGACGGGGTGGTCGGGCTGCACTATACCGTCCGTAAATAATCTTCACATCTGGCGGCCGTTGCCGGCGGACGCGGCCGGTGAAGCGAAGCCTATCGCGGAAAGGCTGGGAGGGCGCGATATATGGGGTCAGCAGTCTCAGTTTTCGCTCGGACCTACTGGGTCATCTCTTGCTGGGCTAATGCCTCTAATTGTTTCAGCCAGCTATCGAAATGCGAGCAACTTTTTCTGATCAGTTGCAAGCCTATTTTGTCCGCGATCAATGGACCAGCGCTTGACTTTCTTCCCTTATACTCCGGAATCCACCTGATGATTCTCTTCGAGGGGGCGGTTTCTGCACCATCATCGATCAACTCAGGGTTTCCGTAATGTCTGGATATCTTCACTAATTCTTCGATCCCTCTTTCGTGGCGATCTTCGATGAATTGCCAATTGAACTGTGTCGGATCGGAAAAGAGCAAGGCCTCGAATTCATGCAACTGAAGGTGAGGAATGAACCGCCAAAATCTGCCATCAGCTTCACAAACGTCATTCTTGAATGCCGTTTCAAGCGCTCCGATCTTCTCATAGGGGTCGTTTGTCATCGTGAGCTTATTAAGACCCGGGAAGCCAGGCGGCAGTCTGTAAAGATCGAACATCGTGGTAAACCAAGCGTCGCGACGTTGGTCTTCCTTCATCCAGCGCACGATGTCGCCTCTCAATGCTTGATAACTCCTCGCCCCTCCGCCTTGGGTTCCTAGTGTCGATCTCTTTCCATGCCAGGTAAGCCGAACATCCGGCTCGACCGCAATCTCCTGCAAGTATGGAAATAGAACGGTATTACAAAATTCCTCTTCGGTCTGTCCTTCGGCAACCACGTGCAGTCGTATCACGCCGGAATCTGGCCGGGTCGGCCCCCAAAGACGTTCTTCTGCCAGAGTTCCCCAACAGAATAGGCGTCGAGCCAATCTTTATATTTCTCTGGGTCGAGCCGTTGAAAGCTCGAAGCCCGTCCTCTTCTTTCGACCACAACGATGTCCTCGGTTGCAAACTGGTCAACGAAAAGGGGGGATTGCGTGGAAATCAAAACTTGGCTGGTCTGCGCCGCAGCCTGGATGAGCCCTGCAACAATATTGATGGCGTAAGGATGGAGTCCTAGTTCGGGCTCATCAATGACCAAGAGTGCGGGCAGCCTGTCTTCAGGTTGCATGAGAAGGGCAATCAAGGCAAACGTACGCAAGAGTCCATCAGAAGCTTGATAAGCAGCAAAATTGGAGTCCCCTCCGTATTCCTTCCAACGCAAGATGATGCTTCCGTGTTCGGGTTCCAGTACAAAGTCCTCAAAGAAGGGAGCGATCTGGCGAATTGTTTCAATCATCCGCCGATAGTGTCTTGGGCTAGAACTGCGTATCGAATATAAAAAGGCTGCCAGATTTCCCGCATCATGTTGCAAGTAGCGCGCGTCGTGGGTTTTGGACTTGAGCTTTATTCGTGCGGCGGGTGAGGTGTCGTGAAACTGGTACACAACGAACTGGCGAAGCAAGTATTTGATCGTCGTTATGGTTTTCTCGCCAGTCTCCGCCATTTGAGGGTCGAGAAGTTTCGATTCCTTGTGCCCGCCGCCGAGCGGGATCGGCCGGTTGAGGGTCTTGTGTATGTTTGCGCTGTAGCGGCAGCTTTCGTCGGCAAAGATGAGTGTATCTCCCGCAATATGGACCAGCCGAAAATCATAGTCATTCTTGCCCTGTTGGGTCTCAAAGTGGAGGTGGGCGGATAACTGGGGAGTTCGTTTGGCTCCATCATGCAGCAAGACGTTCGCTCCGCCCTGTTCGGCGACGAAAGCTTGCAAATTACCGGTTGGGCCGGCCAGCATGTTATTCAGCATTCGGAAGAACTGGATCAAGTTTGACTTACCCGCTCCGTTTGGGCCGATTAGGACATTTATTTGTCCAAACGGGAGGTCAACCCCGGCCGAGTCAATTGACTTGAATCCCGAAAGTCTCAGTCTTGCGAGTTTGGTACGAACTGGTGCCGAATCCATGACTTTGGCATTCAGACTAGCAGAAGGGAGGCTATCTCGGGCTGCTTACTATGCGTCTTGTTCCCTCACTGTCGGCTCATGTACGGCAATCCTTAGTGCGAGGAATCCGTCACGAGCCGGGCTTTCCGAGGACTGCTTTTTCTGCATCACGGAATGAAGTAGAAGGGGTTCGGCAGTTTCACGGACTTCTCAGCTTGGGGATCGCCGTTGAGGTCGCTCATCTGATCTCCGACGTTGAGGATGATGGTGTATCCCTGGGCGACGATCTTTTTGCGTTCTCCGGATTTGTAGTCGACGACGGTTTGGGTGCTGGGGTGGTCGGTGGCGCGGAGGGCGAGGCCGTCCCATTGGGTGTAGCCGACGGCTTTGAGGTTGGCGGCGGTGTCTTCGCGCTCGTCTTCGGAGCGGCCGGTGATGAAGAAGACGGCGACCTTGGCCTTCTCGGCCTGCTGATAGAGACGTAGGGTGCCGGGGATCGCTGTGCAGGTGCGGCGCGCGACCCAGGCGTCCCAGTCTTTGGCGATGTAGCCGTAGTCGTCCTGCTTCTCTTCTTCCCAGTTAGAGAGCGAGGTCTCGTCGATGTCGAGGACGAGGGCGAGCTTGTCTCCGGGCTTGGCTTTCGTCACGCGGCGCTTGAGAATCTGGATGGCCTTGTCGCTTTGGGTGTCAATCTGAGGGTAGTAACAATTCGAGTCTTTGCATTCGTGGTATTTGGTGAGGCGGTCTTTGAGGAGGCCGAGGTTGGGTTGCGGCTCTTTTGTCTTCACGACGCTTTGCTGGGCGTGGGCGGCGAGGGCGACGAGCAGGAACGCGAAGGCTATTTTTCGCATGATTGAATCTTTCCTCATTGCATCGCTAGTGTGGCGACTCGGAAGTGCGTGGCACAATTGCGGAGGCAATCCGAAGAGCCCAGGCCTAAAGGCGATTCCGTAAGCTCCTCATTTCGTGGGGCTAAAGCCCACGCTTCCACCGGGCAACAGCGGCGACCGCAGCCCCGATTATGTCGGGAACTTTCGAGACGGGCACGCTAGTCGATTGCCCAAAATCATACCTCCGGCGGGTACGGATACTCGAGGGCGATGACGGATGTAGAGTTGGGGAAACGGAATTCGGGAGCGGGGAGGTCGAGACTTTATGTTCGAGCGATACACCGAGAAGGCGCGCCGGGTGATCTTCTTTGCCCGCTATGAGGCGAGCCTGGTTGGCAGCCCGGAGATTGGCGACGAGCACCTTTTGATCGGCCTGATGCGCGAGGACAAGGGTCTGTTGAGACGCTACATCGGCGTAGAGTCGAGCGCGGAGTCGATTCGCGCGGCGATCACCGCAAGCACCGTGGTTCGCGAGCCGACCTCGACGAGCGTCGATCTGCCGCTGAGTTCGGATGCCCAACGAATTCTCGCCCATGCCGCGGAGGAAGCGGAGCGGCTTGCCCATCAGCATATCGGCACCGAACACCTGCTGCTGGGGATTCTGCGCGAGGAGAGCTGCCTTTCGGCGCGATTGCTGCGCGAGCGGGGCCTGACGATCGAGGGAGCGCGAGCGCAGATCGCCGAGGCTGCGCAGGAGAGCGCCGCGCATGTCAGGGTCGTAAGCCAGGGCGTCGGTTCTGGGACGGCCAGGCGAAATCCGGGAACGCCAGTGCGCCTCGTGGAGCTGGGGAGTTCCGAGCCGTTGCTGGTTTACCATGGCTCCTCGTCAGTGCCACTTATTGGCGAGGGAATAAGCATCCGCGAGGACGGGCAGGCCGATCGGCGGTATCGGGTCAAGGACGTGGTGTGGAACCTTCGTCGTAGTGATGACGGTTCGCACCTGACAGGTGTGGAGGTGCAAATCGTGGAAGAGGACTCCAATGAAGACTGACGGCTGAGCTATAAACCCGGCGGGCGGGTCCTGGAGGTGTGCGGTATCGTATTACGGAATGGAACGTTAGTGCGACGCCGGGTTAGCGTGGGTGCGATGGCTTGTGAAGGCTCTTTCCCGAGGCAGGAATTCAGCGAGCGTTGCGGTGACTTCTTGAGGCAAAGACGATTCCTCTGGCGGGCTGTAAGCCGGCCTCTCGGGAGCTTGCTGCTGATTTTCTGGTTGGCGCCCTGGGTGTTTTCGCAGGACGCTGCGTCACCGAACACCGCTCCTGCACAGTCTGAGGCGGCTACGCCGCAACCCAGGGGATTGCAACCCAAGGGACTGATGCAACGCCCTCCGGAGCCTCCGACTAGCGTTGAGGCTTCGGGCAAGAAGGTGGGTCAGATTACGCTGGATGTCACCGTGACCGACGCGGCGGGGCAGCCAGTCTCGGGCCTTACCGAGGGCGACTTCACGGTCCTGGACAATCATCAAGCGGCAAAGATTGTTTCGTTTCGTTCGGTGAATGGGGCGGGGGGTGGTGGGGCGACCAGCGATCCGGCTGAGGCGATTCTGCTCATCGATGAGGTGAACAACAGCTTCCAGAGCGTGGCGACGGAGCGTGACCAGATCGTGAAGTACCTGAGCAGGAACGGCGGGCACTTGCCGGTTCCAGTCTCCATTGCGCTCTTTTCCGACTCAGGCGTGAAAATCGACCAGCCCACGCAGGATGGAAGCGTCCTGATCGCGGAGCTCGAAAAGATGCCGATTCCGATCCACACCATCAACTCGGCGATGGGCAGGCAGGGCGCAATCGAACGCTACCAACTGTCGCTGACGACGCTGAGTCACCTGCTCACTTTCACGGGCAGGAAGCCGGGAAGAAAGCTCTTGCTCTGGATCGGGCCGGGATGGCCGATGATGTCCGGCGTTGGTTTCGGATCGACCCCCGGTGACAGGCACGAGGATTGGGATTCGATCGTTTCATTCTCGAAAGACCTGCGCCAGGCGCGCACCACGCTCTACAGCATAAATTCGCTCAGCTCTGAAACTGGCCTTCCCCATGATCTGTACTACAAGAACTTCCTAAAGCCGGTCACCAGCGTGAAGGACGCCGACTCGGGCAACCTGGGGCTGCCGGTGCTGGCGGTGCAGAGCGGAGGCAGGGTGCTGAATGGGTCCAACGATCTGGCCAGTGAAATCGCCAGCTGCATCGCCGACGCGGGCGCTTATTACACCATCGCAATTCAGGTATCTCCTTCGGAGACGGTGAATGACTTCCACTCTTTGGGGGTGAATATAGGGAAGTCCGGACTGACGGTGCGCACGAACACCGGGTACTATAACCAGCCTTATATCGAAACGCCGGCTGCTGAGTCGCAAACACTGACTCCTGCGGCGACGCTGCGGACGGAAGTCCGGCTGGTGGTGGTGGATGCGGTGGTGCTGGATAAGAAGGGTGTGCCGGTCACGGGGTTGAAGGTTGGGGATTTTCAGCTGAAGGAAGACGGCGTGGCGCAAAAGCTTGCGAGCGTCGAAGAGCATAAGGGCGCGGAGGGTAGACCGGCTGCGACTGAATCTGCGGAGCAATCTGCAAGCTCGTCTGCAGCGCCGGGCGGCACGATCAGCGCGAGCAATAAGCCGATCAACGCTCCAGCCGCGTGGAATGTGTTGCTGGTCGATCAGTTCAACACTGGAGCGGCGGACCAGGCGTCGGTGCTGAGGCAGTTGAAGCAGTTTGTGAAACAGTTGCCTGCCGATGAGCCGGTTGCTCTGGCGGTGATGTCGAGCCAGATGAAGGTGCTGGTTCCGTTTGCGGACGGCGCGGGTGCTGTCGCCCGGTTTCTGGACAAGAACGGGCTGCCTCCAAGCGGCACCTTGGAACCGCCTAACATTAGAGAGCGCGGAGAATTCGACCAGCCTTCCAATCCTGATTCGGCCGCGCTTCAGGCGCAAACGGAGGTAGTCGCGGCGCGAACGGACATCGAGAGGCAAGGACAACACGCGCAAAAGACCCTTGATAACTTTTCAGTCCTTGCCAAGTGGCTGATCAACCTGCCGGGGAGGAAGAATGTGTATTGGCTTTCCGCCGGATTCCCGTTGCAAGGCCAGCCTTTCGATATTCAGGGCATGGGCCTTGCGAATACCCACGGTCAGATGATGCCTATTCAGGCGACTACCGACAAAGAGCTGGAAAGCGCAAGGGTGGCGATTTATCCGATCGATGCCCGGGGGGTTGCTCCACCAGATTATGAGGGAATAACGACCGCCGATACCAGCGGGGTCGTGGGAGGCTCCGCAGGACTTGCGGAGGTCGGTAAGGATGACCAACTCAGCGCCGCGCGGATGAGCGGAATGCTAGAGATTGCGAAGGCGACCGGCGGAGTGGCGAGCTTCAATAACGACATTGCCAAAACGCTTCGGAATGACTTCGATCGAAGCGAGAACTATTACACGATTTCTTACACGCCCTCAAACACCGAGTGGAATGGCGCTTACCGCAAGATACAGCTGAGTTTGGAACAGCCAGGGACACAGCTCATTTATCGCGAAGGCTACTACGCCAAAGATCTGCAGCCCGCAGTGACTCCGACGAAAGAGCAGTTCCGGCTGGCGTTGCTACGTGGCGCACCGGTTGCGACCGACGTGATCTTCTCCGCGAAGGTGAACAAATCGGCCGACGCGGCAAATGTGGAATACACGATCGATCCACGCACAATTGACTATCAGGCGGACATGTCGGGCCAGCTGGTGGCTAGCGCCGATTGCGCGATTGTGGAGTATGACGCCAAGGGGAAGGCCATCGCAACATCGCTGGTCCGCGTGACCAGCACGGTGAGTCCGGAGCGCCGGGCGGCGTTGAATATGGATGGGCTTCGCGCGAAGCAGGGCATCGCGCTTAAGCCGGGCGCGGCTTCGGTGGTGCTTGGAGTTCGGGACCAGTCTACGGGGCGATTTGGGAATTTAGAGATAGCATTGGCGGCCCAATAGAGCGCTCGAATCGCGGACGCGCGCGGGCGAGGTTGTCGATTTCACTTCATCACTGAGATTCGAGTTCGGAGATGCGACGGCAGAGGTAGCGGCGTTCGACGGCGTTGGTGGCCAGAGCCAGGGCGTGTTGGTAGCTTTCGCGGGCTTCTGCGTGTCGCGCCATGCGACGGAGGAGATCGGCGCGGGCGGCGTGGTAGAGGTGGTAGGAGTCGAGCTCTCCGGAGGCATCGAGCGCGTCGATCAGCCTGAGGCCGTCTTCGAGCCCTTTACTCATCGCGACCGCGACGGCGTGATTCAGCGAGACGATGGGCGAGGGCTGTAGTGTGGCGAGGATGGCGTAGAGCGCGCCTATCTGGGCCCAGTCGGTTTCAGCTGCGATGCCGGCTTCGGCGTGGACTGCGGCGATTGCAGCCTGGAGCTGATATGGGCCGAGGTTCCTGCGGCCGAGGGCGCGAACGACGAGATCGGTCCCTTCGGCGATCTGATCCTGATGCCAGAGGGAACGGTCCTGTTCTTCGAGCGGCACCAGGTCTCCGTCGGCGGTGGAGCGGGCGTCGCGGCGGGAGTCGTGGAGGAGCATCAGGGCGAGGAGCGCGATGATTTCGGGATTGCCGGGCATGAGGGTGTTGAGAATTCGGGCGAGCCGGATTGCTTCGAGGCACAATTCCCGCCGGACGAGGCTGTCTCCTGAGCTAGCCGAGTAGCCTTCGTTGAAGATGAGATAGAGAACGGCCTGCACGCTGGAGAGGCGTTCCGGCAGGCGGTCGTGCGGCGGGACTTCGTAAGGTATGCGCGCCTGCTGGATCTTGCGCTTGGCGCGGACGAGGCGCTGGGCGAGGGTCGGCTCGGGGAGCAGAAAGGCGCGGGCGATTTCGGTGGTGGTGAGTCCGCCGAGGGTTCGAAGGGTGAGCGCGATCTGCGCCTCCTGGTTTAGGGTAGGGTGGCAACAGGTGAAGATGAGGCGGAGACGATCGTCCTCGACGGGGGAGTTCATCTCCGGATCAAATTCCGGGCCGAATGCGTTGTAGCTGGATACGGTTTCATAAATCAGCTGGTCTTCCTTGTTGCGGCGGGTTTGCTCGCGGCGGGCGTAGTCGATGAGCTTGCGGCGCGCTGCCGCGGTGATCCATGCGGCTGGATTGGCCGGGATTCCGTCGGTGGCCCAGTGAATGACGGCGGCGGCGAAGGCGTCCTGCATGGCTTCTTCGGCGAGATCGAAGGAGCGGGAGCAGCGGATGAGGCCGGCGATGATGCGTCCGGATTCGTTGCGGAAGACCGACTCGATGGTGGCCTGCAGGTCGTTCATCGACTAGTTCGGCATCGATTCATGGGGCTTCCGGCGGGCGGCGCATTTCGCGAAGCGGACGAATCTCGACAAGCCCGGAGGCTCCCTGGCAGGCAGTGGGGATTTTCGCGGCCCACTCGAGAGCCTCGTCCAAATTTTCGCAATCGAGGATGTAGAAGCCTGCGAGCTGCTCCTTTGTCTCGGCGTACGGACCATCAGTGACCAGAGCATTACCATCCTTCATGCGGAGACAGGTGGCGGTCGCGCTGGTTGCGAGCGGCTCGGCGCCACGCAGGATGCCTCGCTGTCCGGTCTCGTTCAACAAGGCGCGATGGGCCTCGGCCACCGCAGCGATTTGCTCGGGAGTGGCGGCGTCATCTTCCTGCGAGTAGATCAGCATGATATAGCGCATGGCTGCCCTCAATTTACCGCAAGGGCGGGAATGACGCCGGTGGATGAGGGGAAATCCGGTTCTTCCTGCACTTCGCGGATTTGGCATGTGTGCCGGGAGCAGTGGGAGCCGGCGGCAAGAAGCCATTGATAGCCGTCCCAGGGGCCCAGTACGGGATGGGGAATGACGCGTCCGCGGAGAAGTGCGGGAGTCAGCATTTGAAGGATCTGCTCGCGCTGATCGAGGAAGATAGCCACGGCTTCGGTCGTGCTCCATCGTCCGGTTGGGCAGAGTTGTGGGGATGCAGTAAACTTGGGCGGACCCTGGCGCTCGGCATATCTGGTACGCCGAGGGACCTCATTCACTATGAAGTCGTCCAGCTGGGACGGCTCCCATTCCGGCGGCGCCAGGGGCGCATCGATCGTGGCCCTGACATTTTGCAGAATGGCGGTCTCGACGAGGATTATATGTTCGAGGACCTCGGCGACCGACCAGCGATCCGGAGCGGGCTTGAATGCCCACTGTGCGGCGGAGAGTCCGGTCACTGACTCTAGCAGAGCGTCGCGGGTCTGCAAGAGATGGCGGGATGCCTTTGCGATCTGCTCCGGGGTTAGCTCGGGGCAGGAAATAGCGGGAAAAGAAGTCGCGGTCATGATGTCTCCTAAGTGATGGCTCAATAGAAAGAACAACGCCGGCCGGGACCGGCGTTCTTTGCGAATTACGAGAAGACCATGATGGGGCGAACTTCGATGGAGCCGAACCGTGCGCCGGGAATTTCGGATGCCATTTTGGCGGCTTCGTCGATGGTGGCGGCTTCGAGCAGGTAATAGCCGCCGAGCTGCTCTTTGGTTTCGGCGAATGGGCCGTCGGTGGTGACCGTCTTGCCTCCGCGGATGCGCACGGTTTTGGCGGTGGGGGTGGGTTGCAGGGCGTTGCCGCCCTTGATGGCGGCGGCATGTTTCTTGCCGAAGACGCCGTATTCGGCAAACTCGGCTTCGTCGTAACCCTGGGCATAGCGGGCTTCGTCTTCATAAATCAGGGCGAGAAATTGCATTTTTTGTTCCTCCTGTGCACACGACGTTTATGAAAGATGAGATCGACAAGGTGTGGGAGTATTTTTTGGGGGGAGAAATTGGGCGGTCGGAACCCAGTCGGGCGCGAAACCTGTGATGGGTTGGCGACATCGACATTGCGCAGGATGGATCGCCGATATTCACGCGGAACATCGGCACCCAGGAGGTCTATGCGCTGAACGTCCGCTGGCCGAAGTGAGATTTAGAATCCACACCTGCCCAATCCAGGGTCTCGATTTACGTCAGGGGTCTGGTTTGCTCCGCCGCCGGTGAAGTGAGGAACAAACTATTTACCTACAGCCTAGGGGAGTACCTTCGGCTGCTCCGTCTCAGGAAAGAAAGAGCACAGCCAGCGTCAAAATTACACCGGCGTAGGTCAGAGGATAAGCCCATCTCCCCACGCCATGCACCCGCATTGCCGATCCTCGTAGCTCATTTCTCTGCATCGCGTAAACCAGCGTGATCTCGACGATGTTGACAAAGCAGAAAGCAAAGCTCGCAAGAAAGACCGCGTCGAGGAAGGTAATATAGCCGACCCGCGGAAGGTCTCGCGCGATCGTGAACCCGAAGGCCACCATCGACAGCAACATCGTCATCGGTATCTTCAGCATCCAGTTCAACGTCCTTGACGTCGATCCAGAAGACCGCCATCGGTATCAAGGTCAAAATAAATAGCGGCACGAATATCTTCCAGATATAAAAGCCCGAGCGCCGCTGCACGACGATAGCGAAGAGCGCTTCGTGCGCGCTGGGCATCAACCCGAGACTGCTGACGTGGTCTGAAGAATAGCGAAGCTCCTTCATCTTCCAGGCTGCGAGCTCGGTATGCTCCTCGGGGCTGATTCCCGTTCCAGCCAGCGCCTGCGGTGCAAACTCGATCATCGTAGGCGATGTTCCAAACGGCTGGTAGTGGAACTGCAGAACCTGGGTATCGAACGGAAACTTTCTCAGGTCCAAGCGACTGGAAAGCACGGCTTCGAAGCGCTCTATGTAGGTGACGATGCCGTTTCGATCGACCTCCATGAAGCGCGAGACGGTCCTGTGCGAAACCACGTTGGCGCCTTCAATCGCCGGAGCCCAAATGCCCTCCATCTTGAGCGGCCGCACCGCCTCGTCGCCAGTGTGGGGCGCAAGCCGGGGATCGCTCCAGTTCGCTTTGACATAGCCACCAACCTCAAACGTCTCCCGCGCCTCATCGATCTCGACCAGATTGGTGACATAAAGCCCGAGGGAAACAGAGACTGGGTTCTTTCCGTCGCTCGGCGGCTGCTCAAGATCAACGGCGATCTTCGTATCTGCCTTCGCGGCTAAAGCGATTGGCCCCAGAGCCGCCAGACAAATCGCGACGAAGCCTCGGAGGAACGAAATATGCGCCTTCATCGATATCTTCCTACTCTCAAATGCGCAAGAGTCTAGCAGACAAAGCTTACTGAGGCTTTAACGAATGGCAAACTGCAATGAATGCCTCTATCGCTTACGGCGTAAAGCACGGCAGCCAAAGCAGGACCGGTCCCTCTCCGTCGTCGCGGAGACGTGGGATGGATATCTCAACGACATCAACGAGTTTCATGAGATCTGGATTGGATCGGCGACATCAACGTGGCGCCGGATGGAACGCCAAATATTCACCCGAAACATCGGGACTCAGCAAATCTATGCGCTGAATGTCCGCTGGTCGAAGTGATTCGCGCTTTGCGGAATGGCGCGGCTCCCGTATACTGGATGATGTTGTAAAGACGAGAAATCCAGCAGGACAACCATGCCCAAATTGAAGACCCATAAAGGCGCGGCGAAGCGCTTCAAGAAGACTGGCACCGGCAAGATCGTGCGCGGCCAGTCGAAGATGCGCCACATCCTGACGTCGAAGGAGACCAAGACCAAGCGCAAACTTGCTCATTCTGCGCTGGTTTCGGACGCCGACTACGCCAAGGTAGCGCGCATGATTCCGTACGCCTGAGTCAGGTGTACTTGTGATCGGTCTTGCCAGATATTTGGCTTAAGGCCTGGGCCTGACATTCTGAATGTCTAAATGGCCCCCGGCGGTTCGATTCGAGCGCCGAGAGATCAGAAACAAGCGAGTGAAGAGGTTTTAAGGTTGAGCCCGAATGGGTAAATGCCTCCTGCCTCCAGCCGCATAACGAGAGCCTTGAGAATGATTGCTCAAAGCTTGATAAAGGAGATCGACCGATGCCCCGCGTAAAACGTGGAACCAAACGCAACGACCGCCGCAAGAAGATCCTGAAGCGCGCGAGCGGTTACTTCCTTACTAAATCAAAGCTTTACCAGGCCGCGCAGGAAGCGGTCGAGCGTGGACTGAAGTTTGCCTATGTGGGCCGCAAGCAGAAGAAGCGGCAGTTCCGCTCGCTGTGGATCGCCCGCATCAACGCCGCCGCCAAGCTGAACGGCACCACCTATTCGCTCTTCATTCACGGCCTGAAGATTGCCGGGGTGGAGCTTGACCGCAAGGTGCTGGCGGAGATCGCGATTGCCGATCCGGCTGGATTTACTGCCTTGGCGAACCAGGCGAAGGCCGCTTTGGCGAATGCTCCGGCTGCCGCGACGGAAGCCGCTTAGTCTCTTACAAAGGAAACGACAGAGGCCCGGCTCAAGCCGGGCCTTTGTCGTTTCTCTCTTCGACCGGGACTGGGCGCACAGGGTAATGGCTGCGCCAAAGGTTGTCTCTGCGGTTAAGCTCCGCTCGCCGGCGGCTTCGATTTCTCCAGGTTCTTCGCATCGTCGAGATGCTTTTGAAGAACGGGCAATGCGTCTTGCGCATAGGATTTTAGGGCCGCATTCTGCGCGTCTGCCGCTTCTTTCTTATAAATCTCGATGGCTTTGGTGTGTCCGGCGACCATCTCCTGGATATAACGATGGTCAAAGGCCGCGCCTTTCAGCTTCTGGAAAGGTTCGATCATGGTCTTGTTGCTCTTGGCGTCGATTGCGTCCGGCACAGTGAGACTGGCCTGCTGTGCGGCGACGTGCAGCTGGCTGAAGTCCTTGGTGTGGTCGGTGTCCAGCATCTGGCCATAGTCTTTGACTGGTTGCGAGGCGGCCGCGGTTTGCGCGAATTGTCCAAGGTTGGCCTCCACCATATCGGTTTGCCCGGCAAAGTCGACGAATTGCTGGTCGGTCATGGCCGGTCGTTCAGCCGCCTTCTTTTGAGCCAAAACAGGAATCGCCCCAAGAGCAAGGCAGCAGACCACGGAAAGAATACGTTTCATTGAATTTCCTCCCAATTCGAAATTTCATCTCGGAAAGTTGGATGCCGACTGGGCCGCTGGAGAAGATATGGAACCGATGAAATAGATTTCTACGACGAACAGGTTTGCCGGGGCGAGTCGGCCGGGACTGAAGTTCGCCGATGCCGGCCGCACACGGGCGAAGTTCAAACGCAATTGAAGGGCGAGGGTCTGGCGTGAGTCAGGCCCTCGGTTATTTTGGCGTGGACTTTCGCGGTATGGCAATCTCGCGGCCGTCTAGATTGGAGAGCGTGTACTCGCAGCCTATAATCAAGTATGGCGACTGCGAAGACAGCTCCACTGGTTGTTCCGGAATCCGGCCGGGACCTGCTTGCCGCTAAGTTTGGCGAGTTGATTGAGACTGTCCACAAGAACCGCCCCTCCGACGACACCGAAATCATTCGTAAGGCCTGGGATTATTGCCTGGAGCACCACAGCGGGCAGCTTCGCGCCTCGGGGGAACCGTACGTCCTTCACCCGCTCGAGGTCGCGCAGGTGCTGGCGGAGATGAAGCTCGACTCGACGGCGATCGCCGCCGGGTTGTTGCATGACGCGGTTGAAGATACTCCGGTGACAACGGAAGATATCTCGGAGCGTTTCGGTGAGCAGGTTGCGCACATCGTTGAGGGCGTGACCAAGATCGACAAGATCCAGTTCGCGAACCGCGAAGACCGCCAGGCAGAGAATGTTCGCAAGATGCTGCTGGCGATGGTTAGCGACGTTCGCGTCGTGATCATCAAGCTGGCCGACCGGCTGCATAACATGCGGACGCTTGAGCACCTCAAGCCTGAGCGACAGCAGGCGATCGCTAGAGAGACGCTGGATATTTACGCGCCGCTGGCGCACCGGCTGGGTATGGGCAAGGTCCGCGGCGAGCTTGAAGACTTGGCCTTTCGCTATGTCGATCCCTTCGCCTATGAGCAAGTGCAGAGCGCAGTCGATTCGCGGCGCAGCGAGGGCGAGGAGTTCCTGGCCAACGTCGAAGCAACGCTGACTGACCGGCTCAATGAGGAAGGCATCAAGGCGCGGGTGGAGTGGCGCATCAAAAGGCTTTTCAGCGTCAACCAGAAGCTGCAGGAATCTGACACGCAGATCGATCAGGTCTACGATCTGTTGGCGATTCGGGTAATTACGAAGAGTGTCGCGGATTGCTATGCGGTCTTCGGCATCATTCATGGGCTGTGGCGACCGGTTCCGGGGCGCATCAAGGACTTCATTGCCATGCCTCGGCCGAATTTGTATCAGTCACTGCACACTACTGTGATTGGCGAGCGCGGGCACCAGTTTGAGGTGCAAATCCGTACTGAGGAGATGCACCGCATCGCCGAGGAAGGCATCGCGGCGCACTGGAAATACAAGGCAGGCGGGTCGCCGATCAGCGCGCGCGATGAGCAGCGGCTGGCTTGGGTGCGGCAACTGGTCGAGTGGCAGCGGGAGATGACCGATCCCAATGAATTTCTTTCGACGCTGAAGATCGATCTCTATCCGGAAGAGGTATACACCTTCACGCCGAAGGGCAAGGTGGTCGTTCTGCCGAAAGACGCGAGCCCGATCGACTTTGCTTATTCGATTCATACCGAGGTCGGCAATACGTGCGTGAGCGCGAAGGTGAATGGGCGCATTGCCCCGCTGCGGTCGAAACTGCGCAATGGCGACATTGTTGAAGTCATCACGCAGAATGGGCATACGCCGAGCCGCGACTGGCTGACCTTTGTTAAGAGTTCGCGGGCGCGCAACAAGATCAAGCACTGGCTGAACGAACACCAACGGGAGCGCGCGATCGAGATTGGGCGCAAGCTGCTGGAGCGCGAAGCGCGGAAGTACAAAGTTTCGCTGAACAAGTTTGTGGATTCCGATTATTCACGCGTGGCCGCCGAGTATGGCGTTGCTACACCGACCGATCTGCTGGCGACGATCGGATTTGGGAAGTATTCCGCGCGGCAGGTTCTGAACAAGCTGTCGCCAGGAGCAATCTCGCAGCTCGCGGCTGGCGACTTGGAGTCTGGCGTCGAGGCCAAGCCGTCGGTCTCGGACGCGGTCACACGCGTGCATCTTGCAACCGGGACGGACTCGCTCCAGGTGGAGGGGCAGAATGATCTGCTGATTTATCGCGCGCGATGTTGCAACCCGATTCGCGGCGAAGAGATCATCGGTTATGTCACCCGTGGCAAAGGGGTTGCGGTGCATGCCCGGAGTTGTCCTAATGTGCAGAACCTGCTCTATGAGTCTGATCGTCGCATCACGGTGGAGTGGTCGCGCATCGCGCCTCCGGAAGACTCTAACGGCGCGGGTCACAGTCCACGGCCAATTACCTATCCGGTGAAATTGACCATCCTCTGCGACGATCGCCCCGGAATTTTGAAAGAGCTGACCGCCATCATCAGCGACGACGGCACGAATATTCGTGGCGTCGATTCGAAGTCGGATGACGAGGGCGGCGCGGTAGTCGAGTTCATTGTCGAAGCGGAGGACGTTCGGCACCTGACTAAACTTGTGACGAACATGCGGCGCGTGCCTGGCGTGCGGGATGTGCAGCGGGCGCAGAAGCTGTGAGATGTGGCAGCAGCTAGAATGCAAAGATGAGTTCCTCAGCCAGGATTGCCATTTCCACTGCCAATGCCCCAGCCGCCATCGGCCCCTACTCGCAAGCCGTTCGTGTTGGAAACTTCCTTTACACCTCGGGGCAAGTTGCCCTTGATCCGGCTACTGGGCAGATCGTTTCCGGAGGGATTGAGGCGCAGACGACTCGCGTTCTTGAGAACCTGAAGGCGGTGCTTGGAGCCGGTGGGGCGAGCATGGAGCAGGTTTTCAAGACGATCGTCTTCCTGAAGGACATGAACGATTTCGCGGCGATGAACGCAATTTACGGCAAGTACTTTGCGCCGGAGGGGACGGTTGCGCCTGCGCGTTCGACGGTTGAAGTGGCGCGGCTGCCTAAGGATGCGCTGGTGGAGATTGAGGTGATTGCGGCGCTCTGACAGTGTCAGGCGCGCATGAGGCGGTACCGAGCGTAAACTTCCGTGTGCACGGAAGTGCTCTGGGCGCATTCTTGCTCTTCCCGTAGTATCGGCGCAGGGTTCAAGAACTTTAGCCCGAAACAGGAAGAGTACGAAAAATAATGCAGCCTGAGATGAGCTTCCGTGAGCCCTACCAGATCGGCGAGCGCTTGTACCGGGCCCTTGAGATGAGGGCAGTAATGCTCGACGCTGACGCGCTTCGCGACGAGCTGGCCTCCTGGACCATGGAGAATCCAGACCAGCTTCGCCGCCAGCGGCTGCTGATCCAGGCCCAGCGAGACGAAGCTGAGCGGTTTCGCGACTTCCTCACCAGAACAATTGTGCGACCGGACTGCGTGGCCACTTAGACCTGCAGACAAGGCGTATCGCAATCAGGATTTTGTTTTGCGAACCGCTTTTGCTTTGCCGGAGGACTCGCGGACAACCAGCTCGGGGCCCATGACGATTTCTTCGGGAAACTTCTCTTCGGGATGGGCGATTTTTTCGAGCAGCGTTCGCGCGGCGATGGTCCCCATGGCGCGCAGCGGCTGGCGAATGGTGGTCAGGCTAGGGCGCTGGTAGGCGGCGCTCAGGATGTCATCGAAGCCGATGACTGAGACGTCCTCGGGAACCCGCAATCCGGCCTCGCCCAGGGCGCGAATCGCACCGATCGCGGCCGTATCGTTGAAGCAGAAGATCGCGGTGAAGTCGCGCTTCCTGGCGAGGAATAACTTGACCGGGTCATAGCCGAGCTCCGGCGACCAGCTGTTAGCCTGGAGTTCGATAGTCAGCTCGGGCAGCACCTTGATGCCGAAATCTTTGGCCGCGTCGAGTATGCCGTTCCATCGAAAGATGGAGTCGACTGAGAATTGCTGCCCCTTCATAAAGGCGATGCGCCGGTGGCCGAGTTCGTGCAGGTGGCGGATGGCGAGCTGCGCCGAGAGAGCGTGATCGAGGGTCACGTTTGTCACCTGCGGCCCGGTCTTATGACCGGAGACAGCGACCGTGGGCAGGTGGGTCTCGAACTCGACATTGGTATTGAGGACCAGAAAACCCTCGACGCCGCGGTCCTGGAGCATGCGCGGATACTCCTTCATGAGCTCCGGACGCCAGTAATGACAGGTCGTGAAGTAGAGATAGCGCTTCTCGATGAGGAACTCTTCGGCCCCACCCATCACCAGCGTGAAGTAGCCCTCGCTCATCTCGGGCACGATCACGCCAACCGACTCGCTGCTGCCTTTGCGCAGGTTGCGGGCGTAGTAGCTGGGGCGGTAATTCAACTCTTTGGCCGCCGCGAGCACCCGCCGACGGGTTTCGGTGCTGAGCTGCGTAGCCTGTGGCGCATCGTTGAGGACAAACGAAACCGTGGTCTTCGACAATCCCAAGTGCGCCGCGAGTTGCTGCAGGTCGGTGCGTTTGCCTTGGCTCGCCGTCGTTCCGTCGGTCTGCTTTCTTGGCATCTCAGCTGTCCGCGAACTTTCCTAAGAGCAAAAGCAGAGTCACTGTAAGCTGTCCGGCAGTCGTTATGTCGGCTTTTTCTTGGAAAAAAATTCTGTCCGGCATTGTAGTTTCACACATTACACCTACTCTGCTCTTTGCTCTAATCGGTTGATTCCAATACTACCTGTAAGCGTCTTGCGGGGTGGAATTGACTCGGAGAATCGGAAGCCGATATAGTCGGATTCCGACTATATCGGCTCTAACTACCCGCTGCGACATTGGCGCAATGGATGCGTATCCGGCTCGTAGATTGGCGCCTCGAAGGATAGAGAATATGAGAATCAACTGGCTAGTTCGGCTTTGCGGTCTAATCCTGACGACCGTGTTTCTTTCATGCAGCCTCGCTCGAGGACAGGCGCAGACCTCGTTCGCTGGCGCGGCTGCTCAGGTGGGAGCACCGCGAGATGGCTCGCATGACTTCGACTTTCTAATTGGGAACTGGAAGGCGCACGTGAGGAGGCTCCCTGACAGGCTCGTCGGCTCGAACACCTGGATCGAGTATGACGGTATCTCGAACCATAAAAAGATTCTCGATAGCAATGCCAACTTTGAGGAGTTTGAAGTAGACAACGCCGAGAAGCACCTTCACATTAAGGCGCAAACATTACGACTTTACAACCCAGACTCGCACCAGTGGAGCATTTATCTGGTCGATGTTGACAAAGGCGTGCTCAGCCTTCCTCCAGTCGTGGGCGAGTTCACCGGCAATCGGGGAGAGTTCTTTGACCAGGAGGATTACAAAGGGCGGGCGATCCTGGTTCGCTATGTCTGGCTGAATTTATCTCCACATTCGGCGCGCATGGAGCAGTCGTTCTCGCCGGATGGTGGCAAGAGCTGGGAAGTGAACTGGATCTGCGAGCTTTCTCGATAGTGGACAAAGTGGGCGCTCTTGACTCAATGGTCGGAAAGCGATATAGTCGGATTCCGACCATGAAAGCTCGATCCCAACAGACGTCTCCCATGTCGCCGGCGGTAGTGCATATCCTGCTGGCGCTCGCTGCCGGTGATCTGCACGGATACGGCATTCTTCAAGAAGTGGCTCGGCAATCAATGGGGCGCTACAAGCTTGGTCCGGGAACGTTGTACGACAACCTGAAGAAGCTAATGGATGGCGGATTAGTGGTCGATGCTCCGAAATCGGCTTCTGCCACCGACGACGAGCGACGTTTTTACCGACTGACGGCGGACGGGCGCAGCGCGCTGGCGGCGGAGATCGAGCGGATGCAGACGATGGTCCATGAAGCGAGGTTGCGGCTTCGGGAACTGAATCTTAACGAAACGAGGCCCAAGCGAGCATGAATACCACCAGGGTGTCGAGCCTGTCGCGCATGACCTACCGGTTGATTCTCCGCGTCCATCCGGGACCGTTTCGTGAACGCTTTGGCGAGGAGATGCTTTGGATTTTCGATGAGGAGTGCCAGCGGAGCGCTGGGAGATTGTTACTGGATGGCGCGCTCTCGGCGGTGCGTCAACATTCGAGGGACCAGGATGAGCAGGAGCCGACAGTGGCAGGATTTACGGTAGGGATTGCGACCTCGGGAATCGGTCTTCGGCGCTTCATTCAGGGCGGAGTCCTGGCTTGCTTCATTGCCTACGGCGTCATGCTGCTCTTGGCCCGGAATGGCGTGGTGGTCGCCCCCGTCCATGCGGCGGCGCATTCGTGCTCGCCCGCGCTCTACGCGCCTTCTCACATTAGCTACCCGCCGAAGCCGCCGAGCCGATAGAGACGGGCCAGCCCCATTAGAACGAGACCGGGAGAGAATCTGAATGCTGAAACTCTGCGGCAAGCTCAAGATGACGACTGGGAGCCACAGGTTATTTTTGTTCGCGATGCTCGCCGTTACGGCGCCGTCCGGGGCGCAGAGGGTCGTCACTTCGCAATACGACAACGCCCGCACCGGCGCGAATACCGGCGAGACCATCTTGACGCCGCGCAATGTCAATGCGCGGCAGTTCGGCAAGATCTTCACCTTGAAAGCCGATGGCGATATTTATGCCGAACCGCTCTTCCTGGGCGGGGTTGAGATCCCAGGTAAAGGGCGGCACGATGTGCTCTTCGTTGCGACCGAGCATGACAGCGTGTATGCTTTCGACGCCTATGGCAAACCTGCTTCGCCACTGTGGAAGGTGAGCTTCCTGAAAGATGGGGTAACAACGGTTCCGGCAAGAAATGTGGAATGTCCGTTCATCTTTCCCGAGGTTGGAATTACCTCGACACCGGTGATTGATGCCGAATCCGGGACCCTCTATGTGCTGGCGCGCACCAAGGAGACGCACGGGGTGCTTCCGAGCGAATACCACCAACGGCTTCATGCTCTTGCTGTGACTACGGGCGTGGAGAAATTCGGTGGGCCGGTGGATATTCAAGCCTCCACTAGCGGCAAAGGGGCGGCGAGTTTCGGCGCCGGCAAGTTGAATTTTGACCCTTTGACAGAGAATCCCCGTGCCGCCCTGCTGCTGGCGAATGGGATGGTTTATTTGACCTGGGGATCGTCCTGCGATGTGGGGCCGTATCACGGGTGGGCGATGGCTTATGACGCCCACAGCCTGAAGCAAATGGCGGTCTTCAATGCCTCTCCCGATGCGGACGACAGCGGATTCTGGGCGAGCGACACAGGGCCTGCGGAAGATGGCCAGGGGAACGTAATTGTGGCGACTGGTAACGGAGGCTTCGACGTTGCCGGCGGTGGCCGCGATTATGGCGACAGCCTGCTCAAGCTGAACGGGAAGAGTTTGAAGGTCGAAGACTACTTTGCGCCGTTCAACGCCGACGATCTGGATCGGACCGATGGCGACCTCGGTTCCGGAGGGCCGGTGCTGCTGCCGAGCCAGGGAGGGTCACACCCCCACCTGGCGGTTGTCGCCGGCAAAGAGGGAACCATCTACTTGATCGATCGGGACCACATGGGGCATTTTCAGGCGAAGAGCGACAGCCATGCGGTGCAGACCGTTCCGGAGCGTGGCGGCGTGTATGGTTCGATGGCCTATTGGAACCACAATCTTTATGTGCTGAGCAATGGTGAGAGTGACGCGCTGCGTGATTTTGCGGTGAGGGATGGACGGCTCTCGCTCAAGGCCTCCAGCGGTACGAGCCAGCCGGGGATTTGCGCCACTCCGGTTGTTTCCGCTAATGGGGCGAGGGACGGAGTGCTCTGGGTATTGCGTTCGAAGGGCTGGAACTCGCCGGACACAACCGCGACGCTCAGCGCTTTCGACGCTGAGAATATCGCCCACGAGCTTTACAGCAGTGAGCAGAATGCGACCCGCGACCGCGCGGGGCTGGCGCTACGATTCAACATCCCTACTGTTGTGAACGGGCGTGTTTATGTGGGCGCTAAACACGAGGTGGATGTGTATGGCCTGCTTTCGGCGGCGTTGACGGGTAGGTGAATTGGGTTGTCGGCGTCGGTACCAACCATGGGCTTTTCCTCAACGGTGATCTTTCGTGCGGCGGCTCGCGAAGAGAATCCGGTCTAAACTTCCTTGTAGATGCCTTTGGCAAAATCCAATCCCGAACGCCTTGTCTCCGCTGCGCGGGCCGATGAGGAGAATTCCTTTGAACTCAAGCTTCGGCCTCGGGTCCTGAGTGAGTTCATTGGCCAACCGAAGGCGAAGGAGCAGCTGGCGATTGCGCTGCAAGCGGCCAAGTCGCGTGGAGAGGCGCTGGACCATGTGCTGCTTTTCGGGCCTCCTGGGCTGGGCAAGACTACGCTGGCCTCGATCATCGCGAATGAGCTGGATGTCGGGTTTCAGCAGACGTCCGGGCCGGCGTTGCAAATCCAGGGCGACCTGACCGCCATTCTGACTAACCTGCGCGAGCGGCAGGTGCTGTTTCTGGATGAGATTCATCGCCTGCAACCGGTGCTTGAAGAGAAGCTCTACACGGCACTCGAAGACTACAAGCTCGATATCATCATTGGCCAGGGGCCGGCGGCGCGCACCCATGTGATGGAGATCAAGCCGTTCACCTTTGTCGCGGCGACGACGCGGCCGGGGTTGCTCTCGTCGCCGCTGCGCTCGCGGTTTGGCATTCTGTTGCGGCTGGAGTTTTATAACGAAGACGACCTGCGGTTCATTGTCGAGCGTTCGGCCGAGGTGATGAATGTGCCGATCGACGACGATGGCGCGGCGGAGATTGCGATGCGATCGCGTGGGACTCCGAGAATCGCCAATCGCCTGCTGCGTCGGGTTCGCGACTATGCGCAAGTGCGGGGTACAGGCACGATCGATCGCCCGATCGCGGAGGCTGCGTTGAAGATGCTGGAGGTTGACGCGCATGGCTTCGACGAGCTTGACCGGCGGCTGCTGCTGACGATTATTGAGAAGTACGATGGAGGTCCGGTGGGCCTGAATACGCTGGCTGCCACTCTGGCTGAGGAAGAAGACGCGCTGGAAGAGGTTTATGAGCCGTTCCTGATTCAGATTGGATTTCTCGACCGGACTCCGCGCGGCCGCGTTGCTACGCGGCTGGCGTATGAGCATTTTGGATTGCCTCTGCCGAGGAGACAGGCCGGGCTGTTCTAGCTTGTCCGAGTTCAGCCCTCTCGCACCGTTGCCTTCCGCGGCCCCAATGCCAGCAGCGCTATGCCGATGACGATGAGCACCGCGACGCCGATCAACTCCCCACGACCGACCATGCCGCGCAGCGCCTGCGTGCCCATGACCACGGCATGGACGAGGCTGGACCACGCGGTGAACGCGATCACGCTGCGGCTGCGCGCCGGTTCACGGACCGCGACCAGCAGAAAAACCCCGAGGGTCATGTAGAGACTGAGCATCATCGCCAAGGCCGGCTCCTGCCGGAAAAACACGACCATCGGGTACGCGAGGAGCAGAAACAGCACTCCTACAATAGCCAGCACTATCTTCAAGACACGCTCTCGCGCCATGATTTTGCTCCTTGCCTCGAGCTTAGTTAAGGACCGTGCCCAGCGCCAGTTCCGAGGGCTTAGGCGAGCGAAGGGCTATGTTCGCTCTAAAATTGACGCTTAGGAGAATATATGGCCCGCACCGAATCCGCCATGATTGAGCTGGGAACCAAGGCCCCGGCCTTTACCTTGGAAGACGTGATCACAACCAAGCACATCAGCATTGACGAGGTCCGCGGTGAGCATGGCCTGTTGGTGATGTTCATCTGCCGTCATTGTCCGTTTGTGAAGCATGTGGAGAAGGAGATCGCCGCTATCGGCAGGGATTTCGCGGGTACGGGCATCGGCATCGCCGCCATCAGCAGCAATGACGCGGATTGCTATTCGGAAGATTCTCCGCCGAGCCTGCGACAGCAGGCGGAGCAGTTAGGCTTCACCTTCCCCTATCTCTATGACGAAACCCAGGAAGTGGCCCGCGCCTATGACGCCACCTGCACGCCGGATTTCTTTCTCTTTGATAAGGACCTGAAGCTGGTTTATCGAGGGCAGCTTGACGGCAGCCGTCCGGGCAACGAGATTCCGACCGACGGACGCGATCTTCGTGCGGCGATGAATTCGCTGATCGCGGGCAAGCCAATTTCTGAGGAACAGAAGCCGAGCATTGGGTGCAACATTAAGTGGAAGTAGTCTCAGTGTTCAAAACCGGAGGCGACAATGATACTCGATCTGCTGTTCTCGATCTTCGGCATTCTAGGACTGGGAATGCTGTTGGTGGTCTATGGCACGCTGACAAAGAACAGATGGGGAATCAACGTCGAGTCGCCTCGTTGCCCTCAGTGCAATACTCAAGTTCCAACGATTCGCACGCCCAGTTCTCGTCAGCAGCTGCTGCTGTGGGGCGGCTGGACCTGTTCTGTTTGTCAAACTGAGATTGACAAGTGGGGGCGAAGAATTGCTCCCAGCAACAAAGGCCCCGCTGAAGCGAGGCCTTGAAAGGGGTTCCGAACCGAGTCTGCGGTCTATAGCGTAAGGGACTTTAGGTATTCGCGGAATTCTGGCCCGAGGTCTTCGCGCTTGAGGGCGAAGTCGACCGTCGCCTTTAACATTCCCAGCTTGTCTCCGGCGTCGTGGCGAGTGCCTTCGAAGTTGAACCCGTAAACCTTCTCGGTTTTGAGCAGTCCCTTGATGCCATCGGTGAGTTGCAATTCGCCGCCTGCGCCGGGAGTGATCTTCTCCAACTCGGCGAAGATGGCAGGAGTGAGTACGTAACGACCGATGATGGCGAACTTTGATGGAGCGTCTTCGAATTTCGGCTTCTCGACCATTCCTCTGGCTTCGAGAATGTCTTTGTTGGCTGCGGTGGGTGAGCCGTCGAGCACGCCGTAGGCCGAGATGGCCGGACCTTCGATTTCCATCGTCGCGAGAATCGATCCCTGCACCTGGTTGTAGACGTCGATCATTTGCTTGATGCAGGAGGTTTTCGAGTCGATCACGTCGTCGGGCAGGAGAACGGCGAAGGGTTCATCGCCGACCAGCTCCTTGGCCATGAGCACGGCGTGGCCGAGACCCTTGGCCTCTTTCTGCCGCACGGTGACGACTTTGGCCATGCCGGAGATGCTGCGGCTCAGTTCCAGCAGCGCCTTTTTGCCGCGCGATTCGAGCAGCGCGTTGAGCTCATAGCTAATATCGAAATGGTCTTCGATCGCGGTCTTGCCGCGGCCGGTGATGATGATGATTTCTTCGATTCCGGCGGCGATCGCCTCTTCCACTCCATACTGGATGATGGGCTTGTCGACCAGCGACAGCATCTCTTTGGGAATGGCTTTGGTGGCGGGCAGGAAACGCGTGCCGAGTCCGGCCGCTGGAAAAACTGCTTTACGCACTTTTTTTGTCATGAAATGTGCTAGCTCCCTGTTATTTGGCTGAGGGTGGGCACTTCTAAGACAGAGGAACAGGACGGTGAGGTATGCCTCTAGGATATCCCAGAGCGGTTCCCTGCCAAAACATCAGATGCGGTTTCTCACAAAGTCGGTGAATCGTCTCCCATCATTTCGCGGCGGACGATCTTGATAGGTGGGAAACCCTCTTTCAGGAAGTCGTCATGGAACTGTTCCAGAGAAAAAGCAGTGCCCTGTTTCTTTTCCATGTCGGCGCGCAGCTTCATGATCTGCAGCTTGCCCAAGGTGTAATAGAGATACGTCGGGTCGGCGGTGCCGCGCTTGGCCTCGATGGTTCCGGTGGACCGTGATTGGTAACCCTGAATCACGAAAAAGTTGACAGCCTGGTCGAAGGTCATCTGGCCGGTGTGCATCTTGATGCCGACGATGAAGCGGGCGTCGCGCAGGAGCGCGTCTTGCAACTGGCCGAGTCGGATCAGCTTGGCCTCGCGCGCGTCTTTGGCGCCTGTACCGGGCTGGCCATAGCCCTCATCGAGCATCATTTGTTCGCAGTAATGGGCCCAGCCCTCGGCGTTGCTTGAGGCGCCCAGAAGCTTCCGGACTTTGCTTGGGGCTTGAGGCAGCCAAAGGAACTGAACATAGTGGCCGGGATAGGCCTCGTGCACCGAGGTGCTCACGATGGTGCCGATATTGAAGGCGGACATATAGTCTGCGAGCTGCGCGGGGGTGAGGCTTTTTTCCGGCAAGGTGACGTTGAAATAAGCGGTGGTGGAGTGGGTTTCGAAGGGGCCCGGCGTATCCATCGAAGCGAAGGTCGTCGCGCGCATAAATGGCGGCGTCTCTTCGAGAGTCGGCTGGACTTCGGAGGGGATGGTGACGATCTTCTTCTCGCGGATGAAGTTGATCAGCCCGTTGAATTGGTCGTGGAATGCCTGCAAGAGATGATCGGGAGCGGGGTGGATGGCGGCGAGTTCGGCGAGGACCTCCTTGGGCGTCTTCGTCGGGTTCGACTTCCTTCGCGACGCGTTCGAACTCGGCCTGGTTTTTATGCAGATCGGCGTAGCCAATCTCGAGCAGCCGGTCGAGCGGAGTGTTGACCATCTCGTCGTAGAGCAATTTCTTTGAGAACGTGTTGCCGCCGATGCGAAAATCGCCGTTGGAACGGGGGAGCAGGTCGTCCTTCATCCACTTTTCATAGTCTTGGAGCGCGGCGATAACGGCTGCATTGGACTTGGCGAAGTCTGCTTTGACGGCAGGATCAGTGGCATCGGCGAACGCGGCGGGAACGTCATTCTGGAAGAAACTGATGATGTCGGGGATCTGCTGCAGCGCGATCTCGGTGTATATGTGCGGCGGGTTCTTGAGGTTCTGCCGAGCGGCTACGAAGACGGCGGGGATTTGTTGTTCGCGCGCGATGACGGACTTGAGGCGTTCGTCGGGCGGGGCGAACTTTCGCTCCATCAGGCTGAAGATGCTGTTTGCGATTCCGCTGGAGTAGTTGTCGGGATTCTTCTCCCACTGACTGATGGTCTCTAGCGCCAGCAATTGGCCTCGGATGTTGGAGAGCAGAAGCTCGAGATCATCCTGATTGGTGACGTCGAGCTGGGAAGCCGGGAAGGCCTTGAATTTCTTCTCAAACTCATTGAGGGTGGCGACCTGGGCATCGACGCCGGCACGAGTGTAGTCCTCAAGCTGGGTGTCGTATTGGTGAAAGCCAGCGAGGGTGCCGTTGGTGGGCGCGTATTTGAAATAGGCCTGATCGAAATATTGTTCGGCGAGTGCGGTGAGGGTCTGGGCCGAGCTTTCTGCCGCGGTCTGGGCCGGGGCTACTGGGACCATCGATGCCATTACGCCTCCAAAAACAACAAGAACAGAGATGATGCGCGCTTTTGTCACAGTAAATCCTACAATTCTCATATTTGTAACCGTAATGGTATCTTATTGCGCCGCTACTTCTTCCAGCTCGAGTTCGTCGAGCAATAGGCGGATTTCCATGAGCACTTCCTGGGGCTGCGAATTGGTTAATGGATAACGAAGCACTCCCTGCGGGGTAAATTGCGCCCCGCGCTTGGCGTTTTTCGCCACCAGCATCATCAGGCGGCTTGGATCGACGTTGGCCTTCTCCATAAATCGCATATGGATCTGGTCGCGCTTGCGATCGACCTGGGAGACGCCGAGGCGTTCGCACTCGAGGCGCAAGATTGCTGCTTCGAGCAGGTGTGTCACGCTCTCGGGCGGCTCGCCGTAGCGGTCTTCGAGTTCGGCGCGGACGTCTGTGATCGTCGCCTCGTCTTGCGCGCCAGCAATCTTCTTGTAGATGCGCAGGCGCTGATTTTCCTCGGAGATGTAGCTCTCGTTGACGCGGAGGCTGATGCCGAGGTTGAGCTGGGTGGCAATGCGTTCCTGGCGATCTTCTCCCTTGAGCTTGCTGACAGCTTCTTCGAGCATCGAGGTATACATCTCAAAGCCGATGGCCTCGATGTGGCCGCTTTGCTCGCCGCCGAGCATGTTGCCGGCGCCGCGCAGTTCGAGATCGAGGGCGGCGATCTTGAAGCCGGCTCCGAGATCGGAAAATTCCTTCAACGCCGCGAGCCGCCGGCGGGCGATCTCGGTGAGTTCCTGCTCAGCGGGGATGAGCAAGTAGGAATATGCGCGGCGGTTGGAGCGGCCTACGCGGCCGCGCAACTGGTAAAGCTCCGAGAGGCCGTGGCGGTCGGCGCGGTTGATGAGGATGGTGTTCGCGAGTGGAATGTCGAGGCCGTTCTCGATGATGGTCGTCGCGACGAGGACGTCGTGCTCGTGGTTCATGAAGGCGAGCATGACGCGTTCGAGCTCAGCTTCTCCCATCTGGCCGTGACCGACGATCACTCGCGCCGACGGAACTAGCTCCTGGATCTTGGATGCGATCTCGTAGATGGTTTCGACACGATTGTGCACGAAATAGACCTGGCCGCCGCGCTCTAGTTCGACTTCGACCGCCGAGCGGACGAGCTTCTCGTCGAACTTCGCGACAACGGTTTGAATTGCCATGCGGTCTTTGGGTGCGGTGTCGATGATGCTCATATCGCGCAAGCCGATGAGCGACATGTGGAGGGTGCGGGGGATCGGGGTCGCAGACATTGCGAGCACGTCAATTTCGCGGCGCATCTGTTTTAGACGCTCTTTGTGGCGAACTCCGAAGCGCTGCTCTTCGTCGACGACGAGCAGCCCGAGATCGTGGAACTTCAGGTCTTTGGAGAGCAGGCGATGGGTGCCAATGAGTATGTCCACGCGACCGCTCTCGACTTTTTCGAGAATGATCTTTTGTTCTTTTGGGGTGCGAAAGCGGGAGATCATTTCGATCTCGATCGGGAACTGTCTGAAACGCTTCTTGAAGGTCTCGAAGTGCTGGAAGCTGAGCACGGTGGTCGGCGTGAGCACGGCGACCTGCTTGCCGTCCTGCACGGCTTTGAAGGCGGCGCGCATGGCGACCTCGGTCTTGCCGTAGCCGACGTCGCCGCAGAGCAGACGGTCCATCGGCATGGTCGATTCCATGTCGCGCTTGATGTCGGCGATGGCGGTGAGCTGGTCGTCGGTTTCGTTGTAGTCAAAGGCGTCTTCGAACTCGCGCTGGAATTCGTTGTCGGACGGGAAGGCGTGGCCCTGAGCGGACTTGCGCTGGGCGTAGAGCTTTAGCAGCTCGTCGGCCATGTCCTGCATGGCTTTTTTGACCCGGGCTTTGGTCTTGGCCCATTGCTGCGATCCGAGGCGATTGAGGACCGGGGCGGGGCCGGCCTCGGTGGAGCGGTATTTCTGGATGAGGTCGAGGCGGGTTAGCGGCACGTAGAGTCGCGCCTGCTCGGCGAACTCGAGGATCATGAATTCGACGGTTACGCCGTCTTGCTCGATCTCTTTCAGACCCTGGTAGCGGGCGATGCCGTGCTCGACGTGGACGACATAATCGCCGATGGTGAGGTCGCGGAAGTCGGAGACGAAAGCTGCGGTCTTCGACTTAGACCTTCTCGCCACAGGACGCGCGGTGACATCGGCCTCGTCAGTGAGGTCGTTGGCGCCGAAGAGGACCAGGTTCGAGTCGGAAAAGCTGACTCCGTTGGCGATGGGTGCGCGGACGATGATGGGCGTTCGCAGGTCGCCGGCGAGGTAACTGGATTCGTCGTAGATATTCTCGCTGCCGGAATGCTGGGCGCGGCTGCCGAGGCGGTAGGGCAGGCCGTATTCGCGAAGGAGATTGGCTAGCCGCTCGACCTCGCCCTGGTTGGGGACGGCGAGCAGCATGTGCACGGACTGCTCCATGAGCGTCTTCAACTGCTCGATGAGAGCGGGGATCGATCCGTGGAAGCGCAGCGTGGGGCGCGAGGCGAAGGCGACTTCGCCGAGGGTCGTGTCTTCTTCGAGAACATCGATCGCGCCGAGCTGGTCGATATCGAGGCCGGGTTTGGAGTCGAGAGTTGCTAGCAGAATCTCGGGGCGGAGGTAGACATCTACGGGAGTGATGAGTGAGCCGATACCGCTGCGGTCGTGGCGCTGCTGAACTTTGTTCCACCAGCGGTCGAGCTGGTTTTTGACCATCGCCGGCTCCTCGACGAAGACCTGGCAGCGAGAGAAGATGTCGAGAAGGCTGCCTGTCGCTCCGGCGATGGTGGAGAAGAATTCCCATCCGGGAAAGACGGTGACTCCGCCCGCGGAGATCGCGCGCTCCACCGTCTCGTCGGCATCGCCTTCAAGCGAAGTGCCGCTGAGGCGGGCATGAACGGCCGCGAGGAGGCGTTCGGTGACCGGGGTTTCGGTCAACGGCAGGAGGGTTGTTTCGTCGAGCGGCGAGGAGGAGCGCTGCGAGTCGGGGTCGAACTTGCGCATCGATTCGATCTCGTCGCCGAAGAGCTCGATGCGGACGGGGCGGTCGGCTTCGGGCGAATAAATGTCGAGAATGCCACCGCGACGGGTGAACTGGCCGGGCATTTCTACGATGTCCATCGCGGAGTAGCCGACGCTGGTGAGATGGCCGAGGAGCTCCTCTAAGTCGATTTCTTCGCCTCGGCGCAGCACGCGGGCGAGGTCGAGATAATAACTCGCCGGAAACAGCCGCAGCGACGCGGCCTCGACGGGCGCGATTACGATCGACGCATCTCCGTTGGCGATCTTCCAGAGAACTGTCGCGCGCTGTTCCTGCACGTCGGGGTGGGGCGAGAGATTTTCAAAGGGCAGCACGTCGTGGGCGGGCAACTTGAGCACGCGCTCGGGGGCGATGGATCCCGTGAGCTCGCAAGCGGCGCGCACGGCGAGTTGCAATGCATCGGCGGCCTTGTTGTCGGCGACGACGACCACGACGGGAACCTGCGCGGCTTTGGCGAAGAGCGGGAGATGCAGAGCGCGTGCTGTTGAGGTGAGTCCAGACACACGTCTGCGCCCGGCGGCGAGGCTGAGGTGCCTTCGTACCCGCTCGAAGGAATCAGAGTGTTCCAGGTCCGCGAGTAATTCGCGGACGAACGGCAAGATCATTGCCCTCAGTTTATCAGCGGGAGCGGATGCAGCCCAGGGCGGCCGCGCGCGAACTCATAAACCCACATTTCTAAGGATGTTTCGAACTCCGAACGCATTCCTAAACCTCCGGACGTTCGGCCTCGACGCCGGCGAGTTGGCTCAGAAGGCTAATAACCAGCCCAATTATCACTACCGCAAAAAGCGCCCAATTACATACGGAGTCCTCGATCTTCAATAGACTAGAGTAAGACTCGGCAGCCTTCACAGCGTGGTCGTTGTTATCGGAGACCCCGTCTTGTAGTGTTTCGGCTTGGATGCCTGCTCTCCTAGATTTGTCCAATGCTACCGAGAGCTCGTTCCGAATGTTCCGGGCCTCCTCTGGCGTAAGCTTACGACCTGCGGCCGGAAACATCCGGTAAGCTGTTTCCAATTCATCTTTCGAGTCTTCGACCTGCTTGGCGAGAAGGCGAAGGTCATAGTCATACATTTCGGCAAGCCTTTTAGCCGACTTTGCAGAATAGTCGGTCAAGAAAAGGATAAGTAAAGCGTCATTTATATGGCCCAGTAGATCCTTAGTGCGTTCGTTATTGCTATACGCTCGTCTAAAATCCTTGGCGGCTTCTCGGTTATTTCTGGAGGTCTCATTTGCAATTTCCTGCAGCGAGTTAAGAAACTCATCATCGTACCGAGGCAGGGATAGTGCTCCGACTGCTTCACCAATGTTGTCTATGCGTAACCATAGTTCGACATTTTCGTTATGAATAGAATAGAACTGATTCGCGATTTCGACCGACTCACGCTGAGACCGGATGCCTTCGGAAACCACATCCTTGGCCAGGAATGTAATAAACACAATCGCGGCCCCCGTTGCCATGAACCCCTGAGGATGGTGCCGAATTATTGGTTTGGTTCTCTCGACAACCCAGCCTGCAATCTGTCGAAAAGTCATAGCGATTCCGACCCCCGCGGGTAGCGGGAGAATTGCTTTGATATTACCGCCGCTAGCCGCTCACTTTCGCGCTCGCTCCCGCTGCAACTCCCTGTAGGCCTCGCTCTTTGAGATTCCCCGCTCGCGGGCGGCGCGTTTAAGGGCGTCCATTTCGTTGAGATCTTCGGTACGCTGCAGCTCGGCGACTCGATCTTTCAGGTTAGAACTGGTCGCACCAATAACCCTCTCCGGCGACTTGGCTTCCACCAGCAAGGTGATTTCCCCTCGCACACGGTCGCGGCTGGCGAGATCGCTTCGCACCTCGCTGACCGTGCCGCGCAGGAATTCTTCATGCAGCTTAGTTAGTTCCCTGGCGACGACGACGCGGCAGTTGGCTCCCCAAACCTTTTCAATGTCTTCGAGGGCTTCGAGAATGCGATGCGGAGCTTCGTAGAAGACGAGCGTGAGCGCTTCGTCTTTGGAGACTAACCCGGCGAGCCGCTCGAGCTCTGCGCGGCGTGCTCCGCTTTTGGCGGGGAGAAATCCGGCGTAAAAGAAACTGGCGGTTGGCAGGCCTGAGGCGACGAGCGCGCTCAGGGCGGCATTTGCGCCAGGGATGGGGTAGACCGGGATGCCGGCTTCGATGGCGGCACGGGCGAGCGTCATTCCGGGGTCTGAGATTCCCGGCATTCCTGCGTCGGAGACTACCGCGATGCGCGCGCCTTGCTTTAGCTCTTCGACGAATTCGCGCGCTTTTTCCGCTTCATTGTGCTCGTGACAACTGGTTGTGGGAGTCTCGATACCGAAGTGGTTGAGCAGCTTCTGGGTTTGGCGGGTGTCTTCGCAGGCGATGCGGTCGGCGTTCTTGAGGACGCGCAATGCGCGCAGAGTGATGTCTTCGAGATTGCCGATGGGGGTTGCGACCAGGTAGAGTCCGGGGGCCAGGGGGCGGTCGTCCATTTGAAGTTATTCTCTGTGGAGGTATTTCGTCCACGCACATCGCCGAACCGCAGATCCTTCGCTGCGCTCAGGATGACAATTCTTCTTAGAACAGACTACAGAAATCTCTACCGCTGCCTCTGCAGCTTGCGGTGCTCGGCGAGCAGCCCCATGGAGTGCATCAGGTTTTGCAGGGTGACGATGCCGACGATGCGTTCGCCCTCGGTGACGGGCATGAGCGAGAGGCCTCGACCGGCGGTCATGCGGCGGATCATTGCGCCGAGCGAATCGTCGGGCTGGGCGACCTGGAAGGCGCGAGACATGACTCCCTGGATATAACCATTGCCGTCGGCGCGCAAGGCGTCGAGGATGCTTTGGCGAGAGACGATGCCGACGAGGTTGACGCCGCGGACGACGGGGAAGTCGTCCTGCAGGCTGTGGATGGTTTTGAAGAGCGCGTCTTCGAGGGTGTCAGATGGCGACATAGTCGAGAACTCGGTGAGCATCACGTCCTTCATGCGGACGTTGTCGACTACCGACTGGAAGAGTGTGCCCTGATCCTCGAGCTGCGCGCCAATGAAGATGAAGAAACCGGCCATGACCAGCCAGGGCGTGCGCAGCGCGATGCCTGCGCCGAAGACGAGTACGGCAATCACCTGGCTGATTCCGGCGGCGGCGCGGCTGGCCTGGGCGGGTTCTTTGGAGCGCTTGAACTCGCCGAGAAGGATTCGTCCGCCATCGAGTGGATAAGCGGGCAGAATATTGATGAGCCCGAGGAAAACGCTGAGCCAGACGGTCGAGCGCATGAGATGCGCGGTGGTAACAAGGGGAAATTCGATCAGGCTGACTTGCGGCGAGGTCCCCACAATCAAACCGGCGACGATCATGCCGAAGAAGATATTCGAAAGCGGCCCGATCATGGCCATCGAGGTCTGGACCTTTGGAGTGGCCGCGCGCTCGTTGCTCTCAGGATTGGCAAAGGCGTAGAGGCCGCCCGTCGGCAGCAGCAGGATGTTCCGAATCTGCAGGCCAAAGTAGGCCGAGCCGATCAGCCGTGGGACCTCGCGAACAGCGACCAAGGCAAGCAACAGCAGCCAGAGAACCATGCCGCGCCAGATATAGAGGTTGATCGAAGTGGCGGCCAGCATGCACGGCCCAGTAAGGAGCAGGAAGAATGCGTGGATGCGAATGTCGACCCCGAACCACCGCCCCAATGGGAATGACCAACTACGCATCGCGCCGCTCCACTTTCCTGCCGGTTGAATCCTGCTCTTGTCATTGTAGTGGGTCGAGTTGAATTTCAGGCACGCGCAGTTTTGCAGGCGAGCCTGCTAGAGCAGAAGTACAGTTGGTGTCATTTGCCGGAGAGTGTCCCAGTAGGCTTTTTCCTGGGGGGGAAAAGCCTGCCGAGCGGGGCGCTTTGCGTTACGGTGACTGTACTTCTGCTATAGGCTCAATTTCATGCGCGTGATCTCCGGAACGTATCGCTCTCGCAGGCTGGCCGCACCGCCGGGACTGGCGACGCGACCCACGAGCGACCGGTTGCGCGAGACGCTTTTCAACATTCTGGCGCCGCGCATTCCGGGCGCGACGTTTGCCGATCTCTACGCTGGGTCTGGCGCGAATGGGATCGAGGCGCTGAGCCGTGGCGCGAATATGGTGTTTTTTGTTGAGAATGCGCCTGCCGCCCTGGAGGCGATTCGCCTGAATTTGAAGTCGCTGAGTATCGTCTCCGGCTATGGGCTGGAACCGCGCAGCGTTTCGTCGTTTCTTCGCAAGCTGACGCAGCGAGAACGCAAGCTGGACATCGTGTTTCTCGATCCGCCTTATGAAGCGAGCGAAGAATATACGGCGACGCTCGAGTTGCTGGGCGGCGAGTGCGTTTCGTTGCTGACGGAAGAGTCGATTGTGGTTGCCGAGCACAGGAGAAAGCAGCCGCTGAACGAGCGCTCGGGGGGATTGTCGCGCTATCGGGTACGGGAACAGGGTGACGCGGCACTGAGCTTCTTCAAAGTCGATCCCGAAGCGATGAAAGCTTGAACGAGAGGCTGGCGTCGCCGAACCGTAGATCCTTCGACTATGCCGCGTTGCGGCTCCGCTTCGGATGACAATTCAGTTGATGGCGGTCAGCATAGCCGGTTGTGTTCGCCGTTTTTCAGATTCACTTCAAATTGAAATTCCCGGTCGGTAATCAGGTCCCACCCCAGGCCAGTAAGGCTCGCTTCGCGAACTTCGAGGATCTGGATGCCTTCCCAGGAGAGGCGCCGTGTCTCCCACGCCCTGCCATTCGGGCCGTAGGCGATCAGCGATTGGTGACCGGAGAAAAGCAACAGCTGTTGTGACATAAGTGGTGTGACTGCGAGAACAGGGCGATACCCGATCATTTCCCACTGTTGCGGATTGGCGGTGTTCACTAGATACGCGTATCCGCCGGCGACGGCACAGATCCATTGTGGATTGGGGCAACTCCAGAGTCCCGATGGCACGGCGGGATCGGCGAAGCCGAGGGCGAAGGTGGCGAGGAATTCTCCAGCGCTTCCGCGATCCGGCGCGGGACGGACGATCAGATCCAGCGCGCCCCGTTCGACCTCCTCGGCTTCGCGCGGATATACAAATTGCCGCACCGGGGCGATGAGTGGGCGGCGTTCAAGCACCGTCGCTTGCCAGTTGTGTGGAAAGGTAAAGTCGAAGGTGCGCGCAGAGTCGTTTGGCTGATCCATCAAAATCTACATCTTCGAACTTAAAGTATTGGAACGAAACCTGTCTTCATGAAGCCTATTTATACCGCAGGGGTGAGGTCGGTCGGTGGCCTTGAGCGCTCGTCATGAGAAAATTAGAGTTTGTCTGCCGATAGCCAGCATCGATCTTTGCGTGTCCTCATTGTTCGGCTGGGCGCGATGGGCGATATTCTGCATTCCCTTCCGGGAGCTTCGGCGCTTCGGCTGGCGCATCCGGATTGGGTGTTGGGTTGGGCGGTCGAACCTCGCTGGCAAGGGCTTTTTCGGGCTAACGCAGACATTCAGGTCCGCGGAGACGCGATGCCGCTGGTTGACCGCTTGCACATCGTCAATGCCAAAGGCTGGGCGCGGCGACCACTGCATATAGCGACGCTAAGCGAGATTGCATCGGTTCGGCGGGAACTGCGGGAAGCCCGCTATAACGTTTGCGTCGACCTGCAGGGCGCCGTCCGTTCGGCGGTGATTGGGAGATCGGCGGGGGCGGCGAGAATGATCGGCGAAGACGATCCCCGCGAGGGCGCTGCGCGATGGTTCTTTGGCGAGCGCGTGAAGACGACTGGGCGTCACGTGATTGAGCAGTCCACTGAAGTGCTCAATGCGATCGCTGGAGAAGAGCTGCCGGCCGTTCCTTCGCTGTTGCCCCGAGAGCCGGCGGCAGAGGCTTGGGTGGAATGCCTGTTACGCGACCGAGTCAAGACGCCCTTCGTAATAATCAATCCCGGAGCGGGCTGGGGAGCGAAGCGGTGGCCGGTCGAGCGTTATGGCGCGGTGGCCAAGGGATTGGCGGCATTGGGCCATGGCGTCGTGGTGAACGCCGGGCCGGAGGAAATTGACCTTGCCAGAGAGCTGGTGGCTGCAAGCGACGGCGCGGCGATCTACGCAGTGCCGTCGTTGGTCGAGCTGATTGAGTTGACCCGCAGGTCTTCATTGACCATCGCTGGAGACACTGGCCCGCTTCATCTCGCTTGTACTTTGGGCAAGCCGGTGGTTGGGATATTCGGGCCGACAGACCCGGCACGCAATGGGCCCTATGGCTGCGAGTTTCGCGTGCTGCGGCATCCGGAGAGCAGGCGCGACCACAGCCGGCGCAGCGAACCCGAGGCGGGACTCCTGACGATTGAGCCGGAAGCGGTGATTGAGGCTGCGGCTGAATTGCTGGAGGGACGAGGGTAGTCGTGGCGAGCCAATGGAGCAAGATCGCGCGGCGTATTCGGGTACCTTTGGGGTTCGCCTTCGCGGTACTGTTTCTGTGGCTGGCGCGTCCAACATGGTTATCGCTGGCGTGGAGTTTGTGGGTGGTGGTTCCGGGAATCTGGCTGCGGGGTTATGCCTCGGGCTATGTCAAGAAGAATGCTGAGCTGACGGTTTCCGGCCCATATGCGTACACGCGCAATCCACTTTATCTTGGGTCGATGCTGATCGCTTTCGGCTTTGCGGGCGCGGCCCGGAGTGTCTGGCTTTTCCTTGCACTGGCAATTTTGTTCGCGGTCATCTATGCACCGACTATTCGTTCCGAGGAGGAGTTTCTTCGCGGTAAGTTCAGCGATTTTGACGAATATGCGCGGCGCGTGCCGCGATTGTTTCCCAAATTGACACCGGCTTCAATGGGGCAAAGCGAGCCGGGACGATTTTCCCGCGACCTTTACCTGAAACACCGCGAGTACAATGCCCTATTAGGGGCGGCTGGCATTTATGCGGCCCTGGCGCTTCGCCTCTACTTCTCCAGATAGCGTGAGGGCAATTGAAGATTTCCGAAAGAGTTTTGAAAACGGCTGCCGCCGTTGCGTTGATCACTGCATCAATTTCCGCGACACCCCAAGCACAAAATACCGCCTCTTTACCGGCATTGACTCCGCCCCAGCCAAGCTATGCGTTTCCGGCGAGAGAGACGCTGCACTATGGGGTGGATTGGCGGGTCTTTCCGGCGGGTACCGCCAGTATTCACCTGGAGTTGCAGGGCGACACCATGCGGGTGACCGGCGAGGGGGAGACAATCGAGGCGTTGAATCTGCTCTTCCGTGTGAGCGACAAGTTTCAGTCTTCATTTGATCGCAAGACAGGCTGTTCCTACGGATTCAGCAAGCAGATCGTCGAAGGCAAGCGGCAAGTCAACACCGACCTGAAATTCGACTATTCGCAACGGAAGTCCTTCCAGTACGAAAAGAATCTGGTCTCAGGGATTGTCAAGAACGAGCAAGCGGAGATTCCCACCTGCGTGACCGACTTGCTCTCGGGAATTTTCTACGCCGCTTCGCAGCCGATCCAGGTGGGGCAAAGCTTCCAGATGCCGCTGGCCGACGCGCTGCATACGCTGCCGGTCACCATGAAGGCGCTCTCTCGAGAAGAGATCAAGACCGCGGCGGGAACCTTTCAGACAATTCGCGTGCAGCCGACGGCCGAGTCCGGGGTGGTCAAGAACAAAGGTGAGATATGGATTTGGTACAGCGACGACGCGCGGCACATCCCAGTGCAGATGCGGGCGCGGCTGTTCTGGGGCACGCTGACGATGCGGCTCTCGAGCGTTGACCAGAAGTAGGAGTGCGTGAAGTCAGGGTTGGCGCTACTGGATTCGATATCGTTCGCGCATGAGACGCTGCAGACGGGGCTTGTAGAGAATGTTGTAGGCGAGTTCCTTGTCGGGAAACATGGCAAGGGCGGCACGGCGGCTGTCGGCGACCATTTCGGCGGCTTCGTCGACGGTCAGGTTGGGGTCCTGGCCGATGACCGACATCACCATGTCCATCATGAGCTGAAGGCGGCGAATCTTGCGCCGTTCCTCCATCTGCTCTTCCCTGCTTTGGCCTTCACCGCTCCTCTGGTTGATAGCGTTGGGGTTGGCGGGTTCCGAGTTGCGAACTTCGTTGTGGCTTTCCGGGGCCATCCAGTCTCCTCCACGAAGCAGCGCGGGATCTCCCTGTCAATTCCGGAAAGGCTGGGATCGGGGCTGCTTTGAGCGAATCGTATAACGGAAAGACGCAATCTGAAACCAAAAAGATGGTTCGACACCGGCTACCGTCTTGATTCCGGTCAATTTGGAAACACCGGCAGCGAAGCGGCCAGAACTCGGCTTCCATCGAGATAGAAGGTCGAGATACCGAGAGTGTCGGTGCGATAGGCACGGATATGTTCAGTCTGAAGCTCTTCCAGCACCTCGCGCCGGGGATGCCCGTAGAGATTGCGGCTGCCCACTGAGATCACCGCGTAAGCAGGTGAGACGGCGGCGAGAAACGGCGGCGTGGTCGAGGTGCGACTGCCGTGATGGCCGACCTTGAGCAGGTCGGAGTGAAGCGGTCCCTCGGCAAGCATGCGGCCCTCACTAGGCGCCTCGGCATCCCCCTCGAGCAGCGCTGAAGTCTGACCATATTGAATCCGCAGAACAAGCGAGTCGTTGTTAGCTGGAGTGGGGCCGGGGAGGTAGCTGGCGTCGGGGGCGAGCACTTCGACCTGGGTCGCCGCAAACTGGAAGCGATCGCCGGCGACGTGATGTTCGATGACTGCTCCGACAGCGCGGCCTTCGGCGAGGAATGCGTCGTAGGCCTCGGAATGCGGATTGTTGCCGATCCAGATTTCGCGAGGTTGGAAGTTGGCGAGCACCGCTGGCATTCCGCCAATATGATCGGCGTGGGCATGGGTGAGAGCAACCACATCGAGGCGGCGGATTCCGCGCGACCACAGATATGCGGAGACGACCTCTTCGCCTATATCGAAGTTCGCGAGTCCGGGAGGCGGTCCAAAGGGCGAGCCGCCGGCATCGATGAGCAGAGTCTTGCCGTCGGGAGTGACGACGAGCAGGGAGTCGCCCTGGCCGACGTCGATAGCCGTGATCTCAAGCGCTCCTGCTTTGCGCTGTATCGGTCTCGGCCAGACAACGGCTGCCGCCATCAGGGAAAGCACGACGAGGCATGTAGGAGTAGCGAATCGGCGCAGGCGGGCGGCGAGGATGGCCAATCCGAGCAAAGCCAGGAAGGCTGCAAATGCGAGAGCCGATGGCCCGGGGATGCGGATGTCGCCCGCGCGCATTACGGCGAAGGCATGAATGAGCGCATTGACCGAATGAAGCAATGCGGCGGTTACTGCTGCGGGAATCGCGGCGAGCTTCACCGAAACGATGAGCGTGGCGAAGGTCAGGAGAGCCGATGGTAATAGCAAGCCGAGAAATGGCACGATGAGGAAATTGACCGGGAGCGCGAGCACCGTAATGCGGTGGAAGTAGAGCGCCATGGGCAGCGACATGACCATCTCGACAGTGATCGAGACGAGCAGGAGTTCGACCACGCGCAGGATTAGCCGAATCGTCGTTGCCGGAGCGTTGAAGGCGAGTCTTCTGCCGATGAGGGGTTGAAGGTGGGTTCCCAGCAGCCTGAGAGAAACGCGAAACTGCGCCGCCCTCGGCGGCAGGGCCGGGTCGATCGCGAGGAGCGACAGATTCCTGGTGGCGCGAAGGTATGGTGCAAAGCTGCCTTCGGCAAGGGGCACCGCGATTCCAGCGATGGCGATCACCGAGAGCAGGGTCATCTGAAATCCGGCATCGAAGAGGCTGGGCGGATTGGCGGCGAGCAGACAGAGCGCGGCGAATCCGATGGCATTGAGCGCGCTGCGCTCGCGCCATAGTATCCGCGCCAGCAAGTAGAGCGTGACCATCCAGAAAGATCGTTGCACCGGTTGGCCGTAGCCGGTGAAGACCGCGTAGGCCAGCGCGGCGGCGATCGTGATGAGCGTTGCCCAGAGTCTTGGCAGGCGAATCGTTTGTGCGAGCCAAAAGATGAGTCCGGCAAAGATCGCGAGGTGCAGCCCGGAGACGACCAGAAGGTGAAAGGAACCGGTGCGTTCGAAGCCGACGCGAGTGCGGCGTAGCAGCCACGCGCGGTCGCCGGTAATCATGGCGGCGAGCATGGAGGCGTCTTCGGTAGTTAGCCGGAAGAAGTTAGGAGTCTGGAGAATGTTGGGGTTGGTGGGAGTTGGCTCGGCGAGATCCATAATTCGTTCGCCGGCCGCTTGTTGCGCGGCCTTTAATAGACAGGAGAATGAGGCCCTTTTCGGGTCGGCTTCGACAGTCACTGCGGCAGCCTTCGCGCTGGCTAGCGCACCGATCCCTTGCCCAAGAAGGTAGGCGGTGGAATCCCAGACACCGGGATCGTTGTAGCGTTCGGGCGCGTGAATTGGCGCCGTAAGGCGGAGTCGATCGCCGCAGTGAAAGGTTCGAAATGGTCCATCGATGGGCGCGTAAATACTCAATCGAAGTCCACCGCTTACAGCAACGCTGTGGCCCGGGGAATCCGCGATCGCGTTTACGCGAAGGTCGAGCAGTTGGGAGTCCTCGGCGACTCCATGCTGAGCGAAGGGCGCGGTCGACTCGACAATCCGCACCGGCCCGGCGCGAACTACCTCGCCCTCAAGTGTATGTGCCGCGTTCGATGCGTGGGACAGCAAGGCGGTCTGCGGATCGGGCCAGGGGTGGATTTCCCCGCAGACAAATCCGGAGAGAACCCATGCGAGACAGAGTGGAGCCAAGGCGATTCTCGGAGAAACGTGAGCGGCGAGCGCCGCGACAGCCGCGCCTAGCAAGGCTCCCAGCAATGTCACGGGCGGAGGGCAGTAGATGGCGCGCGATAGCAGAACTCCGCTCGCGAAAGAGCAGGCCGCGAAGAGTGCCGGCGCAGCCGAAAAGGCCAGTGGTTCCACACGATTCGCGCTGGATTGACGGCGCGCAGGGCACACGGACACCGATGGAGTTTGGGGCGGCGCAATGGCGGCGACGGACATGGTTGCTCATGCCCACGGCCAAGCCAGCTATCTGCGCGCGAGCACAGAGACGCTTTCCAGGTGGAAGGTCTGGGGAAACATATCCACCATCGTGATTGTCCGGAGGTCGTAGCCGGATTGTACCAGCGCGGGGAGATCGCGCGAAAGCGTAGATGGGTCGCAGGAGACGTAGACGATCTCCGCCGGGCCGATTTGGGCCAACGCGGATGTGATGGCAGAGCCGAGCCCGGCGCGGGGAGGATCGACGACCACGAGATCGGGCGGAGTTGCGGAGGGCTTCTGCTTCTGCAGAAACTCGAGGGTCGAAGCTTCGATGACTCGGTGTGAGGTCCCCTGCAGATTATGCCGAAGATCGGCGCTTGAAGCCGGGGAAGACTCGACGGCGATGATTCGCTCAAACCTCTCCGCGAGGACGCGGGCGAAGAGGCCGACGCCTGCGTAGAGGTCCCAGGCAATGCGGCCGTTGTGCTCGCTGACGACCAAGTTGACGAGCTCATCCACCAAGAAACGGTTCACTTGAAAGAAGGAACCAAGGCTAACTCGATAGTCGAAGCCGGCCGCTTTGTAGAGGAGCGACCCTTCACCCCAGGTTTGAACGAGGTGCGCGGGCTGCTTGAGTTGGACTTCAAAGAGTCCAGCGCCTTTCAACGCCGGTAGATGCGGTGTTAGGGCCTGGCAGATCGCAGCGAGGCTTGTTTGCGTTCTCTGGTCGCGTCCCTCGTTGAAGAAGGACAAGAGCAGGGAGCCTTCGTCAGCAGCGAAGAACTCGATCTCGTCATAAAATCGGGCCAGCCCGAGCGACTCGCCTGCTTTTGTAACAGCGGCGATTGCTTTTTCGAGTGACGCCGCAGCTATCGGACATTTGTTGAACGAGGAGGAGCTTGTTTGAGCGACGTTCGCGATAGCCGAGCCCGAATGGAGTCTCCTGAAGACGCAGGCGAATGCGATTGCGATAGTGCCAAGGTTCTCCGCTCACCGTTTTAATGGCGGGAAGATCAGTCAGATGGGCGCGTTCGAGGGCCTCGCGCAGAATCGCTGTCTTAATCTCGACCTGATGGGCATAGTCCGCGTGTTGATAGCTGCATCCGCCGCAGTTTCCGAAGAAGACACAAGCTGGTGTTGTTCGGTGCGGTGACGGTTCGAGAATGGAGTCGGCTTCGGCGTTGATGAAGCTGCGCTTGTCCTCAGAGATGTTCGCTTCGACCAACTCGCCGGGGAGCGTGAGCGGGACGAATGCGGTCTTGCCCGCAAGCCCCCCCTCGCCTAAACGCGCCAGGCCTGAGCCGCCGTAGATCGCCTTTTCGATGCGCAGCTTCATGCGTGGCTCATGTAGAAGAGGCTGAGCCGGGGAAGCTTCCATCGCTCGAGCAGGCGCTTGTGCAGGAACTGCTGTTCGATCTGGCGGATCTGCAGGGCCTTCATGCGGCTGCGGTATGGCGCAAGCTCGGTGGCTGCCTGCGTGCGCATAGCGACCAGGTCGGCTTCCGGCGTAGTTGAGATGAGCGCCGCGAAGAGCTTCTCTTCCATCACGGTGAGGTTGCGCTCGAGGGCTTCGAGGTCGGGTTGATTGGCGAGGGCTTCAATTGAAAGTTCTTCCAGGCGCAGCGCTGTCTCGGACGCGATCTGGAGGGCGATACCGGTGAGTGGCGCAGCGCGAAGATTCGCGGCGCAATTGTGCAGGTGGTTAGCGATACGCTCATGTTCGAGGCCGGGCGCAGGTTCATATTCTTTGGCGACGGTTGAGGCGCCGACTGAAGCCTCCTTCATATCTTCGACGGCCTGCATGACCTCCTGAGTGCACCAGGCGAGCCCATTAATTTTTCTGACCCGGGATTTCGCTTTGCGCGCATCGTATTTGTCGAAGGCGGCGTCGATGCCGCGTAACACCGCGGCCAGCGGCACCGCGGCCTCGCGCCAGCTTTCGATCAGAGCCCAATCGAGCGTCGATAGCATGAGCAGAGAGCCGCGGCGGCGCTGGAAGTGCTCTTCGATTTCGGTGAAGTAGTTGAAGTAATTTTGCACCGCTAGACTATCGCTTCTTCAGTGGGGCGGTTACGCGAGGCGCGCTTCTTTGTTTCCAGGTTTCGTTGATAGATAATTCGGAGTCCATCCAGGGTGAGCAGGTGGTCGACCCGGGTGATGAATTTGGAGTCGTCGGCGATCAGGTTGGCGAGGCCTCCGGTGGCGACTATCTTTGGCGGCGACCCCGGAGCATGCGAATTCAGCTCTTCAACGATGCGCGCGAGGATTCCGTCCACCAGCCCGATATACCCGTAAAAGATGCCGCTTTGCAGATTTGTAACCGTGCTGGTGCCAATTACCTTGGCAGGCTTCTTGATGTTGACGCGGGCGAGTTTGGCGGCCCGGGAAAAGAGCGCGTCGGCGGAGATGCCGAGGCCGGGGGCGATCACTCCGCCCATGAACTCACCTTTTGCGGAAACTACGTCGAAGGAGGTCGCTGTACCGAAATCGACAACGACACACGGACCGCCGTAGCGTTCAAACGCGGCGACTCCATTGGCGACTCGATCGGCGCCCAGTTCCGCGGGGTTGTCGATGAGCAGCGGCATGCCGGTCTTGATTCCGGGCTCGACGAAGAGCGGCTTGATTTTGAAATAGCGCTCGGAGACGCGGCGCAGCGTCGAGTCGAGCGGTGGAACGACGGAGGAGATGATGACTCCGGTGACCCCGCTTGCCTCGATCTTGTGGAGCCCGAGCAGGCTGATGATCAGGACGCCAAACTCGTCGGCGGTCTGGGTCTTCTGTGTCGTGACGCGCCAGTTCGCGACCAATTCGCCTGGGCCGTCCGCGTCGAGGTTGTAGAGCGCGAGAATGGTGTTGGTGTTGCCGACATCGAGGGCGAGTAGCATCAGTCTCTATTCTAAAGCTGGATTCTAAAGCTCGCGAACTCCGCCAGAAAGGACTGCGTGCAGGCCGTCGGCGGTCTCTACGAGCAGAAAGCCGCGCGCGTCGAGGCCGACCGTTAGGCCGGAGTAGCCGCCAGCTTCGTCGACCTGTACCCGCTTGCCGCGTATCCAGGTCGAAGAGTGCACGAGTCGATCGAGAATGCTGTGGGTTGCTGCCGCGAGCTGGCCGGGAGTCTCAAGTGCAAGGGTTTCCCGATGAAGAGCCTTCAGCAATGCAATGAGAATCTCCTGCCGCGGCCAGTGTTTGCCGGTTTCTATACGGAGCGAAGTGGCTTGCTGGCTAAGCTCTGCCGGAAAACTCTCTTGATGAATGTTGATTCCGATGCCGACGACGAGATGGCGCACGCGGGTGACCTCCGCGTTTAGCTCGGTGAGGATGCCGCAGAATTTTTTTGGGCCGAAGAGCAGGTCGTTGGGCCAGCGAAGATCGGCTTCGAGCGCGGTGACCTGGTGAATAGCTTCGCGGACGGCGAGTCCGGCGGCAAGCGAGAGCCAGAGTACGTCTGCGGGCGCGATCTTCGGACGCAGAAGCACGCTCACATAGAGGCCTGATCCCGGCGGAGATTGCCAGGTGTGCGCGCCGCGTCCGCGTCCGGCGGTTTGTTCGTCGGCGAAGCAGACCAAACCTTCGGGCGCGCCGGCGTCGGCTTCCTGCATCGCCAGCGTGTTGGTTGAGTGAATGGTCGGAAAAAAACGAAGCTTCCCGGCGAAGGGTGTTCCCGCCAGGGCTTCATCAGCGGCTGCCAGATCGAACGGGTCGTGGTGCGCGGTTTCGGAAATCAACAGAGATTAGGCCTGACGCTCATTTTATCGACTTCCCAGTCGCTAAAGATGCAGAAAGTGGTCTGCTCCATAGACGAGCCCGAGGGTCACCAGCGCGATGAACACTTCACCGATGGCACCGACGGCGAAGGGCCTCCAGCCTTGTTTGCCGAGATCGCGGACGCTGGTTCTCAGGCCGACTCCGGCGAAGGTCAACAGGAAGGCCCAGCGAGACAGGTTCGCCAGGCTGGTCAATTGCGGCTTGGTGAAGTAACCGAGCGTGGCGAGCAGCGAGATGAGGAGGAATCCCAAGACGAATTTTGGGAATTTTTTCCAGAGAAACGCGGCTTTGTTGCCGACGACCTGAGCTTGTCCACGCGATGCCCAATAGATCGCATAGGCAAGCACGACGAAGCCAATGAGTGCGTTACGGGTGGTCTTGGCGAGGACGGCGATCTTGCCGGCAGCGTCGGAGTAGAGCGCTCCCGCCGCAGTTGCTTCGGCGGTGTTGTTGACGGCGAGGCCGGCCCAGAGTCCGTAGGCCTTGTCGCTCAGGTGCAGCGAGTGGCCGATGAGCGGAAAGGTGAAGAGGGAGATCGCGCCGAGGGCGAGGATAGCGGCGATGGCGTAGGAGGCGTCTTCGTCGTCGGCGTCGATGGCGGGCTTGGCGGCGATGATGGCGGAGACTCCGCAGATCGAGGATCCCACGGCGAGCAGCGAGGTGAGCTTGGGCTTGAGGCCGAAGCTGCGGCCGAGCAGGTGCATGAAAGCGAGCGAGAGGGTGATCGAGAACGCGACCAGCAGGAGCGAGATGCCTCCAAGATGGAGGATGTCGCCGAGCAGGAAGCGCGAGCCGAGCAGCACGATTCCCGCTTTAAGCCAAAACTCATAGGTCGCCACACCGGCCTGGAAGATGCGCGGGATACCGACGGTATTCGCAATCACAAGACCGATTACGATGGCCCAGAGCACGTATTCGATGTTCGGAAATGTGATGTGGTTCGCTTTGGTGTAATGGGCGATCGACTGCTCAATGAACTTTCCGGCATAGCCGACGACGGCGAGCAGGAGTAATCCGGGGATGAGCGAGACGACTTGCTTGCCGATGTTAACTCCTCTTGTTGGCGGAATGGCGACGGTGGTGGCCATGATTTTCTCCTTGCCTGGTCTTCAGTTTCTGGCTAAACGGTCCGCTGTAAGTTGGCTGCGCCTACCACTTCACAGGTGGGATCAGGTTGAAGCGCACGAGCAGCGCCAATAGGAGCGAAAGCGCGACGGCGTAAATATCGAGAGAGATGGCGCGCCGCGATGGCGCGCCGTTTGGTTCCGGCATGATCGTTCTCCAAGAATCGTATTTGTAACTTATGCTGTGACTTGAATGCCGCCGTGTGCGGCAAGAGCAGTCGCGATGGTCTCGCGAACGGCCCAGCCGGCGATCAGCAGGCTGGGCGCGAGCGCGGGTTCGGCTTCGCCGAGGGCGCCGAGGGTCGTACATCGCACTTCCTGGTCGGGCTGCGCGGCGCGGGAGACGACGACGCAGGGGAAGTCTGGCGGTAGCCCTTCATCGAGCCACTGTGCGGCCAACAGCGTGAGGTCGCGGCCGGGCATGTAGACGACGCGAGTGGCGTCTTCGATCTCAGGCAGCGGCGACTGGTTGTGCGACTGCGCGTGGTGGCCGGTGGAGAAGATGACATTCGAGGCGCTGTTGCGGTCGGTGAGCGAGCACTGGATCGCTGCGGCGGCCGCAAAGGCAGCAGTGATTCCAGGGACAATCTCAAAGACCACGCCGGCGTCGTTGAGCGCGGCCATTTCTTCGGCGGCGCGGCCGAAGATGAGCGGGTCTCCACTCTTCAGGCGGACGACGCTGCGTCCAGCGCGGGCGTGTTCGATCATGAGAGCGTTGATTTCGTCTTGAGTAATGTTCTTCAGGCCACATCGTTTGCCGACATTGACGATTTCGGCGCGGGGAGACGCATGTTCGAGAATCGCCTGCGGCACCAGGTCGTCGTGGAGAACTACCTCCCCGGCCTGAATGAGGCGCATGGCTTTGATGGTTAGCAGGTCGGGGTCGCCCGGGCCTGCCCCCACTAGATAGACTTTGCCCGAACGACTCTGTGCCCGCTGCGAGTCATAAAGGCAGGGGTTAGGGTTTAGGGCGTAGGGATTAGTTTGCTCTCTGTCCAGCAGCGCGAGCGCCATCTGGCGGGACGGGCACGATTCGGATTCGCAGACTTGACGCTGCGCGAGTTGGTGGAGCAGAGCCTTCCGGGCTTCGCCGCGGGGATGAATTTCGAGAACTTCGCGGCGGAGCTGGCCCAGGTTTTCGAGCCATAGGCCCAGGTCTTGCGGCAATTGCTCGTCTATTTCACGGCGGAGTCTTTGGGCGACGGCTGGGCTTTCCCCTGCGGTGGAGATGGCGATCTGCAGGTCGCCGCGGCTGACAACCGACCCGAAGTAGAAGTCGCAATTCGGAATATCATCGACACTGTTACAAATCACGTTTCGTTCGACGCAGCCCTGATAAACAGCGGCGTTGATCTGCGGAGAATTAGTCGCCGTGATGACCAAGAAGTTATCTGCGAAGTTATCTGCAAGGTCGGTCAGCTCAAAGCGGCGTTTTCGCCAAGTGAGCACCCCTTCGGCGGCGAGCTGCTGGATTTCGATGTGTGCTTCAGGCGCGACAACGGTGAGGTTGACTCCGGTCTTGAGGAGGCTGCCGATTTTTTCGAGCGCAATGTTGCCCGCGCCGACGAGCAGGCAGCGGCGGCCCGCGAGCTTGAGGAAGATGGGCAGCATGCTCATCAGTCGGCGACTCCATGGGGAACGCGGCCGGCGGGCAGGTCGCGTTCCACTGGCGCGAGAAGCTCTCCGGCCAGATTGGCGCGGAGTTCGTCGTTCGAATATCGGCTGAACCAGGCGCGAAGGTCCTCTTCCGGCGAGCGGTCAGCGAGATATTGCCGCAGCAACCGTTCGATGGCGTCTGGAACGAGGGGCGCGGGGCAACGGAAGCCGACTGGGCGGGCGATGGCCGCGTGTTGGCCGACCGCGCCTCCGAGGCAGAAATAGTAGGCGTCCGTGAGCTTGCCGTCGTGTTTGATCTTCTTGCCTTCGATGCCGATGTCGGCGATCCAGTGTTGACCGCAGCTGTTGGGGCAGCCGGTTACGTGAAGCTTGAGTTGCTGATCGAACTCGGGGAGGCGCTCTTCGAGTTCGTCGACGAGCCAGCGGGTGAAGCCTTTGGTTTCGGTGATGGCGAGCTTGCAGAATTCGGTGCCTGTGCAGGCTACGGCGCCGCGCCAGAAGGTGCTGCCTTCAACTTGAAGGTCGATCTTCCCCAGTTCTGCGGCGAGTTCGACGGCCCGGTGGCTGGGGATGTTGACGAAGATCAGATTCTGCGAAGTCGTCGCGCGGAGGGAGCCGCTGCCGAAGCGCTCGGCGAGGTCTGCGGCGGCCACGAGTTGTTCGCCGCTGAGGCGTCCGCGCAGCACAGAAGCCCCGACGTAACTGAAGCCGGTCTGGCGCTGCGGATGGATGCCGACGTGGTCGCGATGGACTTCGCTGGGGAGTTCCTCGGGAGCCGCGGGCAGGAGCGGAAAATCGAGACGAGATTGCAGTTCGGCGAGGAAAGTATCGGCGGTCCATCCCTCTTTGAGGAAGAGGTGCTTCAACCGGGCGCGATCGCGGCTCTCGCGCAGACCCTGCTGGTCGCGGAAGATTTCTGTGATCGCGCGGGCGACGGAAGCAGCCTGATGGGGCAAGACAAAAGCGTCGAGGCGGACGGCGAGGTGCGGATCGGTCGAGAGACCGCCTCCGACACGAACCGAGTAGCCAACTTCGCCTCGATTGCGGACGGCGGTGAAGCCGATGTCGTTAATCTCGGGATAGGAGCACCAGGACGGACATCCAGTCGCCGAGATTTTGAACTTGCGCGGCAGGTTGTAAAACTCCGGGTTGGCTGTGAGCATCTCGGCGATCTCGAGAGCCAGCGGCGAGGCATCGATGAGCTCATCGGCGGCGACTCCGGCGAGCGGGCAGCCGGTCACGTTGCGGACGACGTCGCCGCATGCTCCTTTGGGAGAGAGTCCGATGGCGTCGAGCGCGTTGACGACCTCGGGTAGAGACTCGATGGTGAGCCAATGCAGCTGGATATTCTGGCGGACGGTGATGTCGGCCAGGTTGCGAGCGTATTTACGAGTGAGCGAGCCGATGGTGCGGAGCTGACCCGCGGTGAGGATGCCGTTGGGGATGCCGATGCGCATCATGAAGTAATCGGTCGCGACTCCCTCGCCGCCTTTGCCGCCCGTAGCGCCGACGCCGTCGCCCTGCGTATAAATGCCCCACCACTTGAAGTAAGCCGAGGCCCATTCGGGGACGACGCTGGAGCGGCCTTCGCGAGCAAAGGCGCGCACTTCATCGAACGCCTCCCACGGATTCTTCTCGCGCTTGAGGCGCTCGATCCGCTGGGCTTTGGTTTCCTTCACTACGACGGCTTCCGGCATTTTTCCCTCGATAAAGACAGAAAGCCCGCGACAGCTTGAGCTGGATCGCGGGCCTTTGGAAACCTTGGTTTTGCTGCTTGATTTACAGAGTCAGGTCACCTATGCGCGCGAAAAAGCGTACAGCGGCGACAACAGGACAGACTCTTCATGCCTCCATGATAGGGGTCGGGGGCGGAAAAATCAAATTTCCAATATCTCAAGACCGAGACCCGGGCCTTTGCACCGCTGGAGCCGCGCCGTTTTAGAAGTCGAACGAGGCCGATAGGTACACGCTTCGGTTGCCGGCCGAGGATGGTCCGAAGAACCCTCCCGCGAGGCTCTGCGACTTGAGGAAGAAGTTCTGCGGACATTGTCCGTGGTTTTGGTCGGCGTCGGGGCAATCGTCTCCGTTGGCCGAGGTCAGGCCGATGGTTCCATTCGGCGTGCCCAGGTTGGTGTGGTTGAAGACATTCTGCACGAAGAGGCCGAGCGTCAGGTTGTATCTCCGGGAGGTGGAAGCATCCAAGCGGCCGGGGCCGCCGGAATTTCCGCTGAGTCCGCGCCCGCCGAATCCGCCACCGCGCCGGCCGCCTCCGCCGGGACCCCCCCCATGGCCCTCTATTTTGGGGCCAAATCCGATCACTTTGCTCGCGCGCAGGTTAAGGCTGACGTTGGCCGGGCCGCTGCCGACGTTATATGGAATGATCTTCTCGCCGGTGCCGAAGGGATTGGTGTTCAGGCATCCGAAGGACGTCTGAACGACGCCTTGTTCGGTACAGCTGGCCGCATAGGTGGGTCGAGCATTGAACTGATTGTTCGCGGTCAGGTCGGTCCCGGTAGTGATATTGAACGGCGTACCGGAGTTCGCGGCCAGGAATGGCGAGAACGAGAAGCCCCACGGAGCGATGAAGTTTCCCAGAATAACGAAGCGATTGTGCACATCGTAGCTCGTCCGGCCGTAATCGAGGCCCGGGTACTGCGAAACCGTCGGCACGTACCCGACGCCGCTGGTGTCTCCGTGGACGTTGTTATAGGTGTAGAAGGTGAAGAAGCTCACGTGGCGCAAACGGGCGCTGGCGGTCGCGATAATCTGCTGCTGGCGATAGACTCCGCCTGCCTGGTACTGCAGGTCGTTAAAGGTTGGAGGGGGAAGCGGGGAGTCCGGATAGGTGTTGCTGGTGTAGTTCTCCGTGGGAAAAGCCACAGCCCCGATGTTGTTAGTCAGATATTGGTGGACGCCGCGGCCATAGAGGTACGTGATGTTCGAAGTGATGTTTTTAGCTATCTGGCGATCGATACCGACCGCAGCCTGCATATCGTTGGCCGCTCTGAAGTGCGGATCGACACTGAATATGGTCGGCGCCTTAGTTTCGTCTCCCAGGCTGGGCGGTGGCAGAGGGTTCCCTGGAGTAGCTTCCGAGTAGGACGGGTTGGTTACGATGAAGGTCTGCTGGTTCACGCCGTTCTGGTGAATCGCCTGAATGACGTAGGGAGTGCCGGCGGACGAGCCGAAACTGTTCGGTACCGTAAAGCGCTGGTAGAACCATCCGTACCCGGCGCGGAGCACGGTCTTGGGCGGCTTCTTGCCTCCGCCATCCAGGGCATAGGCAAATGACACTCTGGGACCCCAATCGTTCTTGTCGTTGATCCAGTTCTGCGCCTCCCAGCGCAATCCATAGCTGAAGGTGAAACGCTGGTTGACCTTCCAGTCGTCCTGGTAGAACAGTGCGGCATCGAACAGCGTGGCGCGCGCCGTGTAGTTGGTGACGACGGTCTGCTGATAGGTTTGCGGGGTCTTGTTCAGGTAGTTGGTCAGAGACTGGAAGGTATAGGAGCCGTTCGTCCCAGCGTCGGTATAGTTGGCGTCACGGTAGGCACGCAGACGGGTGCCAAAATTGAGCGAGTGCCGCCCTTCAACGCCGGCAAAATAGTTCTGCAGCTCGAAGTCGTCCTGATGGTCCTGAACCGTGCCGTTGTTGTTGCCGCCATCGGTGAATGCACCCTGGACGCTCACAGACGGAATGACCGATACCGGCGCCGAATCGTTGCGGATGCGCCGATATTGAAAGCGAATGTCGTCGACCAGATTCTTGCTGAGAACCAGACTGTCGCTGACCTGGATGGTGTTCTCAAGGTTGGTAGTGCCGTAAGCCTGTTCGGGGAGGCTGGTTTCGCCGACCCCTTGACCGGACTGCGCCACCCGGTAAAAGTCGTACCGCACGGTGAGGGTATTGCTTGCGCCCAATTGCAAATCGACGCGAGGGGCGACATCGATCCTGGTGCTGGGATTTGGAAAGGTGGTGTTCAGGGTCTGCCCCGCAGGCGTTGTCGGGGTCACACTGTCCGGATTGATGGCATCGATAATGCTTACATTCTGGTTGTTTCGAGCGAAGACGCTCAAGAAGTAAGAGGTCTTCTTGTTGAATGCGCCGCCAATATTGCCGTTGACATTCCATTGATAATACGGAGGCTCAGTGACCAGAGGCTGCGTCTGACCGGGCAGGAGGTTGGCGTTCAGGATAGGGTTTTGAGCATTGAATGCGGAATCGTTGCCGCGCGCCGCCAGGTGTCCGTGCAGCTTGTCGGTACCCGGCTTGGTGAGGATCTCGATGCGTCCGTAGCCGAGACGGTCGAATTCAGCCGAGAACGGATTCTGGTTGATGCGGATTTCGCGAATGGACGACTTTGGCGGCAGCTGACCCCCGGTAAAGCCATCGATATAAATCTCGCCACCGTTGGGGCCAGCCGCCGGGCCAGCCAGAGCCTGCAACTCGTTGGACAATTCATCGGGGTCATCGGACAGCGCGTCGAGGTCCTTGCCTTTGATCACGATCGCGTTGGCGTTTGAATCCGGAGCGGTATCGACGGTGGTTGACTCAGCCTGCACCTCCACTTGTTGCTTCTCGACTTGGATCGGCAAGGAGATGTCCAAATGCAGAGCGCTGCCGGGTGCGAGCACCACGGCGTTCGTCGAGTAAGTGGCGAATCCCGGAGCGCCGGCCTTGACGCTGTAGGTGCTGGTCGGCAAGCCGCGAATGACGTAGGCTCCGCCCGCGTCCGAGGTCGCGGAGTAGGTCTTCCCGGTTGCGTCGGTCGCGGTGAGCGAAGCATTGGGGATGACCGCGCCGGTGGGATCGGTGACCACGCCACGAATGGAGCCCGGTCTACCCGGCGCCTGGGCGGCAGGTGATTTCGCGGCTGGCGCTTGCGGCGGGGGCGAACTCTGCGCGGAGAGAGATGTGACTGCGCCGAAAAACAATGCGGCGAGCAGAGCGGGGAACAGGTAGGCCGATGGCAGGAAACGTTTCACGAAACCTCTCTTATACGATGAAGGAGCAATGGATGTCCTTGCCGGACACAGTGGAACACGTTGGGGCGTACTGGCGCTTACTTGGGCGTACTGGCGCTTACTTGGGCATACTGGCGTTTACTGAGCGTCCTGGCCCGCCGCGGCGGCGCCTCCGCCCAGCGACCACGATGCTGAGAGCACGCTCTGGCTAGCAGAGGGCGAGGCCTGGAGCAACGGCTCCACGCCAGCGAGCAAAGTGACTGCGGTTGCCTCGCCGGGAGTCCCACCCTCGGTGGTCAGGACCATGACCGCGTCTCCCTTTTTCAGGTCGGCAAGCTCAAGCACTGGCGCACGATTGAGCGCCTGCTGAAGATCTCCGCCGCGCTGGCCAGGCGCACCCCCGGCAGCCGGCGGCTGACCACCATTCGCGCCGGCGGCGTGACCTTGCCAGGCAGCTGCGCCCCCACCCGCTCCCGCTCCGTTCCCCGAAGCTGGAGCTGCGCCACCAGTGGCCGCACCGGGCGGTCCTGCGCCTGCGGCCGCTGCGCCGCCTTTGAGACGCATGGCGATGCCCTGGGCCATCAGGGGGGACAGTTTGTGAAGCTGTGAATCCGTGTTGACGTTGACGGTAAAAGGCTTCTTGGTGACTAAGTCGTTCACGACCACCTTATTTGCCGCGGCGTCCACGGAAATGACGGTGCCCGCGATGTTGTGGAAGGTTCCCGCGACGATGGCGTCCGCTGTCAGCTCGGCGCCATCGGCGCTCCTGGCGCCCTTGGCCTGCAGCTGGTCGCCGGGGAGGATTTGATCGAGGGTGGCTGGCTTGGCCTCGTCGAACTTGGTGGAATCGGCTGCGTAACGGCGAATGATGGTGGTCTTGGACGCCTGAACTACTACGGTCTTAGCGGTCGGGCCGTTTCCGGTCGAGATGGTGATGGTCAAGGCGGCGGGGTCGACGGATTTGACTATTCCGTTGACGCCGTGGGTCTTCCAGTCCTGAAGCTCGCGCTGCTGCAGTTTGGCGATGTCGGCATGCTTCATGGCGACCACGGTCGAAGCGGTGTAATTGCTGCCGTCCGGGGTGGTTTTGGCAAGGATGCGGTCGCCGACCGCGATATCCGAAACTTTAATAGGAGTGGCCGCGCTGAGGCTCTTGGCCCCGGCGGGAAGCTCTAATACGCGGGCCGAATCCGACACGGTCACTTTGGACTCAGTGCCTTTATCGTCCTTCACGGTGAGGATGTTGCCGGCAATGGCAGTTACGGTTCCGGAGACGCGGCTGCCTGGAGCGGGCGCGTTTGCCGCCTGGACGGGCGTTGCCCAGGCCGGAGACCACACCGGCCAACTTAAGCCGGTTAGCACGACGACTGCCAGGGCCCTTCCGCGCATCCGATTTCCAGGTTGCATTGACATGACTTTTGTTCCTGTTTTCTTATGAATGACGCTGCCTGCGGCCGCCGTGGGCCTATCGTCGAGTTCACTTGGGAAGACGATTTGTGGCAGGTAAAGTTTCAAATCCGGTCTATCTGCCGGACCCGAACATCTATACCCACAGGAGCGCGGGCAGTTGGATGGGATATGATCGGCGGGTCGCAAATGTAGCTCTTGGAGAGCCGCTCTAGCTTTCGGGAAAAGTAAAGCCGGCCAGGGGACAGAATGCCAGGGGGAGATCAAGATTCATGGCAATCGCGAGTGTAGGGAAAACCGCAACCGTTACCAGCCAGCCGGCATCGACAAACTACGCCGCCATGGCGATAGTCACAACGCTGTTTTTCATGTGGGGATTTCTGACGTCGCTAAACGATGTCCTGGTACCGCATTTCAAAGGCATCTTTAATCTGGACTTTGGCGGGGCGTCGCTGGTACAGGCAGCTTTTTTTTCGTCCTACTTCGTTTTCGCTTTCCCTGCCGGCAAGGTCGTCGAGTGGTTCGGCTACAAGCGGACGATGGTCGTGGGTCTTTTGATTACTGCTGCAGGAACGCTGTTCTTCCTCCCGGCCGCCAATGTTCCGTCGTATAGGTTATTCCTGGTCGCCTTAGTCGTCCTCGCAGCGGGGATCACGGTGCTACAAGTCTCGGCGAATCCGTTCGTTTCCGTGCTTGGACCGGAGCGCACCGCCTCTAGCAGGCTAAACCTAACCCAGGCCTTCAATTCACTGGGAACGACGGTGGCCCCTTGGGTCGGCGGGCGTCTGATCTTAAGCGCTGCGCCAAAAGACCTCCAAGAGATCCGAGCAATGCCCGAGGCACTAAGGCAGACGTATCTGCTCCACGAAGCGTCGACTGTAAAGATGCCCTACCTGGTGTTCTCAATCTTGTTAGCTCTTTTGGCCATCGCCGTCATCTTGTTTAAGCTCCCGCGAATCGAGACAACTCGCGATTTTCGTCCGGCACAGGGCGTAAAAAAGGACCGTATCTTCCACTATCCCCACCTGCTTCTGGGCGCCGTAGCCATCTTCCTGTATGTGGGGGCGGAAGTCTCGATCGGGAGCTACCTTATTAGCTACTTCAACGAGCCCGACACTGGAAATATGACTGTTCAGGCCGCCGCCCGACTGGTATCTCTCTACTGGGGTGGCGCGATGATAGGCCGGTTCATTGGCTCAGCGGCGTTGAAGAAGGTGCGACCGAACTTAGCGCTCGGAGTCTTTGCCATCATTGCCTGCACCCTGGTCTCGATCTCGATCCTTAGCTTTGGCCACCTGGCGGTTTGGAGCATCCTGTTAGTGGGGCTGTTCAACTCCATCATGTTCCCGACTATCTTCACATTAGGTATTGCGGAACTTGGCGCTCTGACAGGCGAAGGCTCCGGAATCCTGGTGGCGGCCATCGTCGGTGGTGCTGCTATTCCTTGGCTCGAAGGCCATTTGGCAGACCGGATCGGGCTGCATTATGCGTTCATTTTGCCGGCGCTTTGCTACATTTACATTGCGTATTATGGCTTCAAGGGCTGGCGGCCCTCGCGAAGAGCCGCGGCTTAGGTTTTCCGCGCAGGATCGAGTCCGCGGTTAGCGGGTGAGTCGAACAATCCACGGCACGCGTCTACAAGTGGCCAATTGACTACTGCCCGCTGATCGAAGTGGTGACGCCAAGTCCGGGCTTGCTTTGCGGGTCAAGATTCGGCGTGATCTTGTCTCCGAGTTGAATGCTGCTCAGCGCATAGTCGGAACCCACCACATCGAACTTGATGACCGCAGGCGATTTTGCGGTCTCGGCTGGGCTAACAATCCAGGTGATTTGATTGCCCGGGTCCGCCTTGCTTGCCATCGTGACGAAATTCCGTTGCTCGTTCATCGAAACATCATATGTTCCCGCTGGATAGGATTGGCCCTTGGCGGTGAAGCTAAAAGGAACGTTGACTCGAGCCGCGCTGGCCGCAAAAGAGGCAGTCGCGCAGAGGGTGGCGGATGAGAAAATGAGGGATTTCAAGGTGAGTCGCATGTTGATTTTCTCCTATGAAGCAAACTATAGAGCGATTGGAATTCCTTGTTGTTAACTTAGTGTCCAGTTATTGTCAAAGTTTACTTACCGGTTACTAGCAAGCTTGAAAGGACAATTGAAATTCGTAACAGTGATCGACACAAAAAGATTCCTGCGGCAAATATCCTTCAGTTCTCGACCGGCGTTCGTGGGTCGGCCTCACAGCAACTACTCCGAACGCAGAGCAGTTAGCGGATCGATTCCTGCGGCTCGACGCGCGGGAACCATGCTAGCGACAATTGCTACAGCTGCCACGCCGAGCGCCGCAAAGGCGTAGATTGCGAAGTCATACGGCTTCACTCCGTAGAGGGATGACGTCAGGGCTTTACCCACGAGCAGGGCCAGCGGAACGCCGATCGCCACTCCGAATATTGTCATCATCAGGCTGTCGCGCAGGACCATCCACATTACCTGACCACGCCGCGCACCTACCGCGATGCGGACACCGATCTCGACGGTGCGGTTGTTGACTCGATAGGCGAGGGTTCCGTAAAGGCCGGTTGCCACCAGGACTACTGCCAAGAGGCCGAAGAAGCCTGCGAGCCGGGCGAAGAGCACTTGCTGGGAGATCGTTGTATCGTATTGCGCGCGCTGGGTCATGGGCTGAATCAGCGGCAGATTCGGGTCCATCTGCTGCACGACCTTTTGCGCGGAGGGCAGGATCGCCAGTGGTTCGCCGTGGACACGCATTTCGACGTGCATCTCACCGATCACCGGAATTTGGGCATACATAGCCCAAGCCATGGGAATTGGCGCTTCATCGATACTGCGGTACTTGTGGTTCCTGACCACGCCAACGATCCTCATCTGAAAGCGTCCATCATCGGTGCCAATGGTATGGCCAAGAGGATTTTGATTTGGAAGGAAACGTTGCGCGAAGAGCTCGTTGATGATGCCGACCTGGGGAGAGGTCGCGGTATCGGAATCGGCAAAGTCGCGGCCCTCCAGAACCGGCACGCCGAGAGTGCGAAAGAAGTCAGGGCCTGCAACATTGCTGCGTACGGTTGTCGATGCTCCGTTTGCCGCCTCGGGCATCTTGCCGTTGACCATCATGTCGCTGTTGTCTGACCAGCCCGATCCGAGACGCTCTTCCATAATGGTCACGGATTCAACACCCGGCAGAACGCGCAACTTGCTCATTAGCTCCTGGTAGAAGGCGACGCCACCGGGAACCGACTTGATGTCGGGTTTCACTCCGAAGACGACGAGACCATCGACTCGCATACCGAGAGGAGTGTTTTCGAGATTGCGCATGGTGCGAATGAGCAGCGCTCCGCCGACCAGCAGGATCACGCACAATGCCATCTGAAGGGTGACGACAATCTTGCTCGTGCGGGACTTGCCGGCGTCTGTATTTGAGGTCGCTGAAGAGGTCTTCAACGCCAGCGCAGGTCCGGCGGCGAGCGCAACCCGCAGCGGCGCGAGACCAAAGAGAAGCGCGGCTAACGCCAGGATGCTCAGGGTGAAGAGGAGGACCGTGCTATCGGGCGCGAGGCTGGACTCGATCTGGGCCCAGGCGGCCAGCGCTTTGGTGGCAAAGGCGGAGAATATCCACGCCATAACCCCGCCCGCAGCGACGAGCAATGCGCTCTCCGCCAGCAACTGCCGAAAGAGCTCCTTGCGCCGCGCACCCAAGGCCAGCCGCACGGAAAACTCGCGCTGGCGCGTCGCGTTCCGCGCCATTAAGAGCATGGCCACGTTGCTCAGCGCGATCAGCAGCACCAGCCCGACCATTGCCATCAGCATTCGCAGCGGCTTGCCGTACATCTCGTCGTAGCCGGGGAAGCTCTTGGCATCCTGCAGGCTGAGTATGGGGCTCTTCTCGCCCGGTTGAGAATTTCCCAGCCCCACATACGCCGCAGTCTGAAATGTCGACTGAAGTTGCGCGATCGCCTGGGGTTTGGTCACGCCGGGCGCAAGGCGTGCAATCAACCGCAGGCACCACCAGGTGGGGTCGGCGATGTAGGTCTTGCCATTCTCCGGAGGGTTGCCCCATGCATTCAGTTCGACGCGACTCTGCAGGGGAATCCAGAAGTCGGTAGAGCCGCCCGCTTCGAGGCCTTCAAAGCCCTGTGCCGCGACACCCACAATCGTGACACCAACGCCATTCACATAGAGCGTTTTGCCCAGGACGTTCGGGTCCTGCGCGAAGCGGCGTGTCCAGTAGTTGTAGCTGATTACCGCAATCGGAGCATGGCTTGCCTCGTCCTCCGGTGTAAAGCCATGACCTCGCGCCAGCTTCACACCTAGCCCTGAGAAGAATGTGCCGCTGACCATGTCACCTTCAGCCTCTTCTGGTTGCGCCCCATAGCGAACCGCAACCTTGCTGCCCGAGAGCGGCACGTAGGCCATGACCGGCGAGAGTCCGCGGTCTGCATGGCGCAGCGCATCGTAGACCGGGTAGGAGAAGGTCTCATTCGTATCGATGGTGCCCGTTCCGCGAGGAGGATTGGAGGTCCTCAAATAGACCACGCGAGATGGATCGGCGACCGGGAGCGAGCGTAACAGCACCGCGTTCATCACGCTGAAAACGGCGGTGTTGGCGCCAATTCCGAGCGCCAGAGTCAGAATGCAGACCAGGGTAAAACCGGGCGTCTTCCGCAGTTGGCGGATCGCATATCGCAGATCGTTGAAGAGAGCACGCATGGTAGCCTCCCGGCCGGAATGAACAACGTCAGAGAGGTTATGAGCAACCCAGGGGCCACGCTCGCGCGGCATCTCGGCACGCTAAGTTGTTGAGCCTATGGAGTCTCCTGCTTGAGGCCCGCGCTACGTCCCGTTAGAACCGAACACTGTCGTTCGATTCTGGACATTCACAGCTATGCGGGCGGTTTCACCTTTGGTTTAGCCAACACCTCGTAGGCGCGCCTGACGATCGGCGAGGAAAGGACAATGCTGGTGGTTGGGATTCCATACGGCAGCAGGCGCTCGATGGTGCGCTCCAGTTCGGCAATCGATGCTGTCGTGACCTGGAGGAAAAAGGCTTCGCCGCCGGTCACGTGGTGACATTCGCGAACTTCGGGCAGGCTGTGGACGAATTTCAGGAACGGCTGGTAGCGCTGGCCGTCGCAGGTCATGCGGACGTAAGCCAGGATGGGCAATCCGAGGGCTTCGCGGTCGATCTCGATGGTGTAGGCACGGATGATGCCGTCCTCCTCCATGCGCCGCAGGCGTTCGGCGGTGGCTGATGGGGAGAGCCCTACGCGGCGGCCGAGGTCGGCGTAGGAGAGCCGCCCATCCTGCTGGAGGGCATGCAGGAGGTTTCGTCCGTATTCATCGAGATATGATGTTGATTCCATTGTCATGGTCGTGTCTTACAATTGTTTCTATTCCATTTTGGCATTATTTTAGTGGATTGTGGGTTTCGATTCTCGTGATGCTTTCCTATCATCGAGAACTATGAGTATCGGTTTAGAGACAGCGCATTCAGCGCCGAGCGGATCGGAAGCTTCCCGGCACAAATCTCACATCCTTGAGTTGGACGGCCAGCCCCTGTCGCTGGAAGAAATCTCCGGAGTGGCGAACCTCGGCTGGATGATCACCCTCTCCGCTGCAGCCTGCCAGCGGATGAAGGTTTCGCGGTGCGTCGTCGAGGCGGTCGTGGCGCGAGGCGAGACGGCGTACGGCATCAATACCGGATTCGGCAAGCTGGCCGAGTTGCGGATTCCGCTGGAAGAATTGGCCGCGTTGCAACGAAACCTGGTGCGCAGCCATGCCGCCGGAGTCGGCGAGCCATTGACGGAAGCCGAGGTCCGGGCGATGCTTCTGCTCCGCGCCAATGTGCTGGCCAAGGGTCATAGCGGCGTCCGGGTGCGGGTTGCGGAGTTGCTGACGGGAATGCTGAATCATGGCGTTCATCCTGTGGTTCCCTCGCGAGGCTCAGTCGGCGCGAGCGGCGATCTCGCTCCGCTGGCCCACCTGGCGCTGGCGCTCATTGGCGAGGGCGATGTGTTCTTTCGCGGAGAGCGCGTCCCTGCCCTTATTGCGATGAAGGCCACCGGCTTGCAGCCGCTGGTGCTCGAGGCGAAAGAAGGTCTCGCGTTATTGAACGGAACCCAGGCGATGGTGGCGACGGGAGGGCTGGGGCTGCTGCGCGGGCTTCGGGTGGCGAAGTTGTTTGACCTGGCCGGTGCCATGTCGCTCGAAGCGTTAATGGGGACGCCGACTCCGTTTGACGCGCGGATTCACCAGGCGCGGCCACATGCCGGGCAGATGGCGGTGGCGCGGCATCTACGCGAGCTGCTCGCTGAGAGCGAGATTCGCGAGTCGCACCGGCACAACGACACGCGGGTGCAGGACGCCTATTGCTTGCGCTGCATGCCCCAGGTGCACGGCGCGGCGCGCGGCGCGCTTGAGCATGGGCGCGAGGTCTTCGAGATCGAGGCAGGTTCGGCGACGGATAATCCTTTGATATTTCCCGGTCTGGATAGACAAGACGCGGAAATTTTGTCGGGTGGGAACTTTCATGGCGCTCCGCTGGCGCTGGCGCTCGACTATGCGGCCATCGCACTGACCGACCTGATCAGCATCAGCGAGCGGCGGATCGACCGGCTGATCAATCCGGATATCAATGAAGGACTTCCGGCGTTTCTTTCGGACAGCCCGGGCGTTTCTTCTGGCCTGATGATCGCGCACGTGACTGCGGCTGCGTTGCTGAATGAGTCTAAGGTGCTGGCGCATCCGGCGAGCATCGACAGCGTGCCGACCTCGGGCGGTAAAGAAGACCATGTCTCGATGGGGATGACTTCGGCGTTGAAGCTCAAGCGTATCGTCGAGAATGCGGAGCTGGTGCTGGCGATCGAGATGATGTCCGCCGCGCAAGGACTTGAGTACAGGGCTCCACTTAAGCCTGCGCGGCAGGTGGCGCGTGCGCGGGTGAAGGTCCGGGAGCTGGTGGCGCGACTGGATGAGGACCGGGTTTTGTCTGGGGATATTGAGGCGCTTGCTGGCGCCGTGAGGTCTGGCAAGTTCGATGAGTGGGCAGATTCTTATTGAAGGAGCGATGCATGTTGCATGCGGAAGTCGGAGTTGAGGCGGTACGCGCCCCGCGCGGGACGCAGTTGAGTTGCAAGGGATGGCAGCAGGAGGCTGCGCTGCGAATGTTGATGAACAACCTCGATCCCGAGGTTGCGGAGCGGCCCGACGACCTGGTCGTCTATGGCGGCACGGGAAAAGCTGCCCGGAACTGGCCGGCATTTCATGCCATCGTGGGCGCGCTCAAGTCGCTCGAAAACGATGAGACGCTGTTAATCCAATCGGGCAAGCCGGTGGGGATTCTGCGGACGCAGGAGTCTGCGCCGCGGGTGCTGATTGCGAATTCGAACCTGGTCGGCAAATGGTCGAACTGGGAGCACTTTCACGAGCTTGAGCGCAAAGGCCTGATCATGTACGGCCAGATGACGGCGGGGTCGTGGATTTACATCGGCAGTCAGGGCATCGTTCAGGGGACCTATGAGACATTCGCGGAAGCCGGACGGCAGCACTTTGGTGGCAATCTGGAGGGCCGTCTCATTGTCTCCGCAGGCATGGGTGGCATGGGCGGAGCTCAGCCGCTGGCGGCGACGATGACCGGCGCGTGCTTCCTCGGCATCGATGTGGATCCGGCGCGGATCGAGAAGCGGATTGCCAGCGGCTACTGCGATGAGATTTCGTGGAGCCTCGGCGACGCTCTAGCCAAACTTGATGCGGCGCGGGCAGAGAAACGCGCTCTCTCGGTTGGACTGGTTGGCAACGCTGCGGATGTGCTTCCCGAATTGATCGAGCGCGGCGTGGCTCCCGACATGTTGACCGACCAGACCAGCGCGCATGATCCGCTGCATGGCTATGTACCGAACGGCATAAGCCTTGAGCAGGCGCTTCGGCTACGCGAGCGCGACTCCGAGGAATACACCCGGCTCTCGATGGCCACCATGGGCCGTCATGTGGAGGCGATGCTGGAGCTGCAGGCCCGCGGCGCGGTGACTTTCGATTACGGCAATAATCTTCGCACTCAGGCGAAGCTAGTTGGAGTGGAACGCGCCTTCGATATTCCCGGGTTCGTGCCGGAGTACATTCGTCCGCTCTTCTGCGTCGGCAAGGGACCGTTCCGCTGGGTCGCGCTCTCAGGCGATCCTGAAGACATCTACAAGACCGATCGGCTGGTTCTGGAGTTATTTCCCGAGGATGCGGCTCTTCGGCGCTGGATCGATTTGGCGCAGAGAAAGATCCATTTCCAGGGACTGCCCGCGCGCATCTGCTGGCTGGGCTATGGGCAGCGTGCCAAGTTTGGCCTGGCGATCAACGAATTGGTGCGGTCGGGTGAGATTTCAGCGCCCATCGTGATCGGACGCGACCACCTTGACACGGGCTCGGTCGCCTCGCCGTACCGCGAGACCGAAGGGATGCTGGATAGTTCCGACGCCATCGCCGACTGGCCCTTGCTGAATGCGCTGGTGAACACGGCGGCAGGCGCATCGTGGGTGAGCATTCATAACGGCGGCGGCGTGGGCATCGGCTATTCGCAGCATGCGGGGATGGTGGTTGTTGCCGACGGCACCGATGAGGCTGCGCGACGGCTCGAACGGGTGTTGACGACCGATCCAGGCATGGGTGTGCTGCGGCATGTGGATGCTGGCTATCCGGTTGCCGAGGAATTTGCCGAGAGCGCGGGGGTTCGCGTGCCGATGAAGGGTTAGGGAATAGGCATTTGGTTGAGACTCGAAGCGATATTTTGCTGGTGAATTGCTCGCAGCTGGTGACGCTGGCCGGGCCGGCTCGTCCGCGCATTGGCGCGGAGATGCGGGAGCTGGGGATCATTCCCGATGGCGCGATGCTGGTTCGCTCTGGCCGCATTGTGGCGACTGGTGCACGATCGAAGGTCGAGCCGCTTGCCACTGGCGATGCTGAAGTTGTTGACGCCGGAGGGCGGGTGGTGACTCCGGGATTTGTGGATGCGCACACCCATCTCATCTTCGGCGGCAATCGGGCGAACGAGTTCGAGATGCGCTGCGAGGGAATGACCTACCAGCAGATTTCAGAGCAGGGTGGGGGTATTCGCTCGACGGTAAGAAACACCCGTGCGGCTGCCGAGACGGAACTGATCGAGATTGGCCGCAAACATGCCAAATGGTTCCTGCGCGGTGGGACGACGACGATTGAGGCGAAATCCGGCTATGGGCTTTCAGTCGAAGAGGAGCTGAAGATCCTTCGCGCCATTCGGGCGGTGGGGGAACAGACCCCGCTCCGCTGCGTTCCGACCTTTCTCGGCGCGCATGAGGTTCCGGAAGAGTATCGCGGCAATCACTCTGGCTATGTCTGCCTCGTCGCGGACGAGATGCTTCCCCAGGTCGCCGAGAAGCGGCTTGCGAAGTATTGCGACATCTTCTGCGAGCCAAAGACCTTTCCTGTAGCCGAGGCCAGGCAAATTCTCAGTGCCGCCAAGGCCTTGGGCTTTGGTTTGCGCGTCCACGCCGACCAGTTCACCTGCTCCGGCGCAGCGCAACTGACAGCGGAGCTCTGCGCGAAGACCGCCGACCACCTTGAGCAATCGGACACTGCCTCCATTGCAGCGCTCAAGACGGCGGGCGTTCAGCCGGTGTTGTTGCCGGGTTCGGTCTACGCAATCGGATCCCAAAAATACGCACCTGCGCGAGCGATGATCGAAGCCGGGCTGGGTGTGGTGATCGCGACGGATTTCAATCCCGGATCGTCACCGACTGCTTCGATGGCGATGGTCATGTCGCTGGCCTGCACGCAAATGAAGATGACTCCAGCGGAGGCTCTTACCGCCGCCACGATCAACGCCGCCTGCAGCCTCGATTTGCAGAATGAAATCGGCTCGCTCGAAGCTGGCAAGGTGGCCGACTTTGTCGTGCATGAGGCGGCTGATTACCGGGAAATTCCCTACTGGTTCGGTAGCCAGCGCCCAGCGATGGTCTTTGCCGGCGGCTCTCGTCTTCCGATATAGTTCGTCGCCCAGAGCTTTGTTTCCGTTGATAACTACCGCTCTCAACGACTATGTTGGATAAAACACTTTGGCGGTGATGATGGCGGTTGTGAGCGATGCTGCACTCGATGTGTCCCTCTCTGGGATCGAGCGCGCCCGTGAGCGGATTCGTGAATTTATCTTTCTCTCTCCCTGCCTGCGGTCGGCTGCGCTGACCCGCATGACCGGGCAGGAGATCTATCTCAAGATGGATAACCTGCAGCGCACAGGAGCTTTCAAAGAGCGAGGCGCGCTGAACAAACTGTTGACGCTAACCGAGGACGAGAAGCGGCGCGGGGTGATCGCGGCGAGTGCCGGCAACCACGCCCAGGCGGTCGCCTACCACTCGACCCAGCGCGGAATTCGGTCGCAGATCGTGATGCCGCTGATGACTCCGTTGGTGAAAGTCTCGGCGACACGTGCTTTTGGCGCGGAAGTGGTGCTGCACGGAGCCAACTACGACGAGGCCTGCACTGAGGCTGTGTTGCGCGCTGAATCAGAAGGGATGACCTTCCTGCATCCCTTTGACGATGCCGAAGTGATTCAAGGCCAGGGATCGATTGGGCTTGAGATTCTGGAACAGGTCCCGAATATCGAAGCAGTCGTGGTGCCAATCGGAGGCGGGGGGTTGATTGGCGGCGTGGCTTGTGCGATCAAAGAATGCAACCCAAAGGTTCGGATCATCGGAGTGCAGACCGAGCGGCTGCCCTCCATGCTGCGCGCGGCCGAGGCCGGCGAACCCGTGACGGTCCCTGCCGAGGCGACCATCGCTGACGGCATTGCGGTACGGCGGACGGCAGAACGAACGCTGCGTCTGGTCGAGCACTATGTCGATGAACTGGTGACCGTCGATGAGGAGGAGATAGCCAGCGCCATCCTGGTGCTACTGGAACGGGAGAAGACGCTGGCCGAGGGCGCCGGCGCCGCGGCGCTGGCGGCGGTGCTGCAACGCAAGTCTTCGCTGAAGACGGAACGGACGGCGGTACTGGTCTGCGGCGGGAACATCGATGTGAGCCTGCTGGCCAAGATCATCGAGCGCGGCCTGGTAAAAGACGGTCGCTGGATGCGGTTGCGGATTCATCTCTCCGACCGGCCCGGTGCGCTGCATCAACTGACCAAGATCATTGCCGAGCTATCAGCGAACATCGTTCAGACGCAGTACGACCGCGCTTATTACGGTGTGAGCCTTGGCGATACAGTGATCGACTTCACGCTTGAGACCAGGGGCATGGAGCACATTGCGGCGATCGAGAGGACGCTGACTGAAGCTGGCTATCGGCACGAGCGGATCGAGTAGTCTCCGAGAAACCCACTTATCAACAGCGAGACGTCGGCACCGCATCTGTGCAGAGTTCCAGACTCTTGGCGTCTAAAAGCCCGGCGGGGCGTTCGGGTTGCGGGGGGTCTCCGCCTTGGAGAAGCGAACGCCGCGATCAGCTACCTTCTTGCGTTTTCGCGGCGCACCCTGGGGGAGCATTCTGCCTGTGGATTTTCTTACCACCAGGGTAGGGTGGATAGTGAACTCCGCGCCTGCGGGCTGGGCTTCCTGATTGGGTCTGTAGAGAGCGCGAAATGCGGTGCGGGCGATGTCGGGCCGCGAAACGCGGATTGTGGTCAACGGCGGCTGGGTGAAAGAGCTCAGATCGATATCGTCGAAGCCGATCACGGAAACGTCTTCGGGCACGCTGAGACCCTGCTCGAAGATCGCGCCCATGGCCCCGATGGCGGTCATATCGTTGGAGGCGAGAATCGCCGTTGGGCGATGATGGCGGGCGAGCAAACGCGCCATCGCGTCGTGGCCGCCGCCCATGCGGTGGTCCCCCTCTTCAATGAGGCTCAGGTCAAGACGTATCTTTTTTCGCTTCAGGCTGGCGATGAAGGCCTGGCGGCGGATTCGCGCCGAGGTCAGATTCATGGGACCGGAGATAAATCCGATGTCGGTGTGACCAAGATCGGAGAGATGCTGGACGGCGGCGTCGACTCCGGCCGCGTAGTCGAGCACGATGTTCGAGACCCCTTCGCTGGGCACGCCCACATCCAGGAAGACCATCGGAATGCGGCGGCTGCTGAACTCGTCGATTAGATGCTCTTCCATTTCCGAAGTGAGGATTGCGACTCCGTCGACTTTGCGGTGCAACATACGAAGAACGCAGGTTTCCATACGGGCGGGATCGTAGTTGGTGTTCGCGACCAGCACCTCCTGCCCATATTGCACTGCGATCTCTTCAAAACTCCTGACCAGCTCCGGGAAAAACGGATTGGTGATATCGGAGATAATCAAGCCATACAAGCTGCTTCGTCCGGAGCCGAGAGCACGGGCGTTGTTATTGGGGTAAAACTTGAGCGCCCGAATCGCCTCGCGTACGCGCTCCGCGGTTTCGGGAGCGACCTTATCGGAACCGTTGATGGTGCGCGAAACGGTGGCAGTGGAGACGTGGGCTACGCGGGCTACCTCTCGAATGTTCATCTTCTCTCGCGTCTCCGGGACCGTTTGATGCGGAGCTTCGTGCGACAAGCGTCCCACTGGAGTTATATACAGTTAACACTATGAAAAGAGATAAAAAAGCGGGGACGGCCGGGGCGGCCGGCCGGGTTATCGCCGATGAATCGTTTTTCAAGAGGTGTTCGTGAAAGGTTTTTGCAGGAAAGTTTTATTGTTTGCGGTTGGTGCGGTAGGCAGTTTTGCAGCAATTAGGAGCGTCGAGGCGCAGGCCCCAAAACCGGTGGCTCCTGCCCAGCAGTCGGGGATGGGTACTTCAACCGGGGGTGTTTTCGCAGCCGTGCATGACTCGGAAAACCGGCCCGTCACCGCGGGCGGATTTGTGGATTCGGGGCCGATTGTCTTTCAGGACATCTCGAAGCAGGCCGGATTAACGGTCTGGCGGCACAAGATGGGCAGTCCGGAGAAGAAGTACATCCTGGAGACTCCCGGCTCCGGAGTGGCGCTCCTCGACTATGACGATGACGGATGGCTCGATATCTACGTGGTCAATGGCTCGACCTACGAAGCGCTCGACGGCAAGGAACCGGCTCCCCATGCCGCGCTCTTCCACAATAACCATGACGGCACGTTCACCGACGTAGCTGCCAAAGCTGGAGTGACCAACGACCGCTGGGGATTTGGCGCAGCGGTGGGTGACTATAACAACGATGGCTGGCCTGACATCTACGTCAGCAACTACGGCAAGAACAGGCTCTACCGCAATAACCACGACGGTACCTTTACCGATGTAGCGGAGAAGGCCGGCGTTACTGCTGGAGGATGGTCGGCCGGGGCAACTTTTGGCGACTACGACGGCGACGGCAGGCTGGACATCTTTGTGGCCGGATATGTCCACTTCGACCGCAACAACCTGCCCGATCCGGGATCGAAGGCAGTGAATTACTCGGGATGCCAGTTTCGCGGGATCACCGTCATGTGCGGTCCGCGTGGGTTGCAGGGCGAGAAAGACCACCTTTTCCATAACAACGGCGATGGCACCTTCACCGACACCTCGGAGAAAGCCGGCGTTGGCGATCCGAATGCCTACTATGGGCTGGCTTCGGTCTTCGTCGACGTGAACAACGACGGCAAAGTCGACCTGGCGGTCGCGGACGATTCCACCCCCAACTATCTGTACATCAACAAGGGCGACGGCACCTTTGAGGATGATAGCTACGCGTCAGGCTATGCGCTGAACCAGGATGGGCGGGAGACCGCGTCGATGGGGATCGCGGTCGGCGATTACCAGAACAATGGGTTGATCGACCTGGCCAATACTACGTTTTCCGACGATTACAAAGTGCTCTACCGCAACGATGGCGACGCCAACTTTACCGACGTCAGCTACAAGATGGGAATCGCTCAGATCACAATTCCCTTTCTTGGCTGGGGCGATGGGTTTCTCGACTATGACAACGACGGATGGAAGGACCTGTTTTTTGTCAACGGCCATGTCTATCCGGAGGTGGACAAGAACGACTGGGGCACGAGTTTTGCGGAGCGTCCGCTGTTGTTTCGGAACCTGAAGGGACAGAAGTTTGAGAACGTGCCGCCGGTTAAAGGCACCGGGCTCGCCGACGTCATCCCCGGGCGCGGCGGCGCCTTTGGCGACCTCTTCAACGACGGGAAGATCGATGTGGTGATCAATGTAATGGACGGGTCGCCGGTGCTGCTGCGCAATGTGAACGACGACCATCACCACTGGGTCGAGCTGAAGCTGGTGGGTGGGCCGAAGGTCCCGCGCGATGCCGTCGGGTCCACGGTTTATCTCACCGCCAATGGTATGAAGCAGCGCGGCGATGTGCTGAGCGGGGGAAGCTACGCTTCGTCGAGCGATCAGCGGGTGCACTTTGGCATCGGCGATGCGACGACTGTCGATAGCATGGAGATTCACTGGCCGGGGAATGTGGTCGAACCAGTGAAGCTTCCGAATGTCGACTGCATCTTCACCATCGAACAGGGAAAAGGCGTGACCGGGCAGATGTGCCCGAAGTCTCCGGGAAACGCGAAAGGCGGCTTGGGACCACATGGAAGTGGTCCGGTCGCCAAGTAAATGGGCGTCCGGAAGGACGCCAGCCATGCGACTAACGGGAAGTAGTCAGCGCCTTGAGGAACTGGAAGTAGAAGTCCACGCCGGTGAAGTAGGACTCGACGGGCACGCGTTCATCTTTACCATGGGCGCGGAAGTCGTCGGTCTCCAGAGCGATGCCAGAGATGGAGTAGGTAGGCATGCCTGCCGCATTCGTATAGACGCCGTCGGAGGCTCCGTCGGCCATGTCGGGAATGATCGGTACACCGGGCCAGAACTTGCCAGCGACCTCGGTCATGGCCGCCATCACTTCAGGCTTGATTGCGGCAGGCGGCAGGGCCTTGGCGTCGGGTGCGGTGGGAAAGACTTCGCCGGCATCGGTGACATAGTTCACCGTAATCTTGGGATCGGCGAAGATGCCGATGAGCTGCTGTCGAATCTCCTCGCGGGAGTGGCCGGGAAGGATGCGGCAATTGACGTTCGCCTTGGCCATTTGCGGCAAAGCATTGTTCGCGTGACCGGCGTCGAGGCGCGTGGCCACGCAGGTAGTGTGCATGGTGGAGTTGTGCGAGGGATCCTGAGAGAGCCTGTCGATCGCGGCCTGATCGGGCGGAATCCGTAGAATGGCCTTCATGTCCGCCGCAGTCTGGCCCTTCTCGACTTTGCTCAGGGCTTCGAAATAGGAGCGAGTGACGGGGTTGAGTTCAAAGGGAAACTTGTAGGACTGTAGCCGGGTGAGGGCGTCGGCCAGGTGATAGATGGCATTGTCCGGCACCGGGAGCGAACTGTGGCCGCCGGGGTTGGTGACGACAAGCTGAAAATCGGCATAGAGCTTCTCGCTGGCGTCGATATCGACGCTCCGCGTCTTGCCATGCTCAAGATCGACCCCGCCGCCGTCGTGGTTCAGCACGTATTCTGCGTCGATCAGGTCGCGATGGTTCTTGAGCAGCCAGTCGACGCCATTGGATTTTCCGCCTTCTTCATCGGCGGTCAGCGCCAGGATGATGTCGCGGTCGGGTTTGTAGCCTTCTTTCTTCATGCGGATGAAGGTGGTCACCATGATTGCGTCGCCGCTTTTCATGTCCTGGGTGCCGCGACCGTAGAAGTAGCCGTCCTTCTCGATGAACTGGAAGGGATCGGTGGTCCAGTCTTCGCGGCGGGCCTCGACGACATCGAGATGGCCTATCAGCAGAATGGGCTTTCCGGCTCCGGTGCCGTGCAACCGCGCCACCATGTTGCCCTTACGCGAATTCGGTCCGAGAACGACAACGTCTTCCTTCGGAAAGCCGGCATCGAGCAGGCGTTTCTGCATCGCTTCGGCGGCGACGGTGGTGCTGCCGACTGAATCCGTCGTGTTGATTTCGATGAGCTGCTGAAAGATGTCGCGGGAGAGCTGGCGGGTCGCCGGATCGAGTTGCGCATGGGCTGCCGCTGGATTGCCAACCGCACCCGCAAGCAGCAGGGTCAAGGGCAAAAAGGCGGCCAGACGGCAAGAGACGGTCCGAAAACGGCGATATTGGTTGTGCATGGTTCTCCATTACGACGGCCTTGGGTTGGTCGATGGCACAGCGTAGCAGACGATGGCGAAACCTGGGGGCGAAACGGTCTCGCATTTCTTTCTTGCCCTCGCAACCCGAGTCGTTTATTACTTATTTATCTCGTGGTTACCGTCCACTCATCAAAAGTTTACCGCCGTTTATAAAGAACTGAGCGGCTGTCTCGCTTCAGTCGTCAGCAAGCCCAGAGAATTCTGCAAGTTACAAACAATGCGGAATCATTGGGCCATTTTGTTTTTCTGTATTCCTCTGGAGGTTGTATCCGTGCGCACCATCCGATTATTCCTCGCATTCGTGTTTCTGTTGACTGGTTGCTGCGGCCTGTTATGGTCGCAGGCGTCCTCCTTGACCTCTCTTCGGGGGACCATCACCGACCCCAGCGGCGCGCTTATTCCCGGCGCGACGGTCAGTATTGATAACAAGAGCACCAATCTGAAATCGACCCAGGTAACCAACAACAGCGGCGAATACATCTTTGCGCAGATCGCGCCGGGAACCTATGTCATTACTGTGGACAGCAATGGGTTCGGCTCGCAGTCGAAGCAGGCCGATATCCTGGTGAACCAGCCGGCGACGATCAACTTTACCCTGACCGTGCAGGGTTCGACGACCACCGTTGACGTGAGCTCGGAAGCGCAGATTCTCAACAATACGGACGCGTCAATCGGCAACTCGGTCAACAACACCACCATCCAGGCCCTGCCGATGGAAGGGCGCAACGTGACCGATCTCCTGAGCCTCCAGCCTGGCGTTTTGTATCTTGGGCAACAGACCACCGACCAGGCGGACCAGGACAGCCGCAGCGGATCGGTGGCCGGCGCGCGTTCGGACCAGACCAACGTGACTCTGGATGGTCTGGACGACAACGACCAGCAGAACGGCTATGCCTTCACCGGTGTCCTGCGCTCGACGCTCGATTCCACTGAGGAGTTCAGGGTCACGACCACCAGTTCCAACGCCGACGCGGGGCGCAGCTCGGGCGCTCAGGTCACGCTGGTGACGAAGAGCGGCACGAACCAATTCCATGGAGCGGCCTACGAATACAACCGCACCAGCTTCGGTTATGCCAATGACTGGTTCAACAAGCAGGGCGAGTTAGAATCGGGCCTGCCGAACCGCCCCGGCAAGCTCATCCGCAATACCTTTGGCGCTTCGCTAGGCGGTCCGATCATCAAAAACAAGCTATTCTTCTTCTTCAACTATGAGGGACAGAGGACGGCGGAAGACCAGCAGGTAACGGAAACCGTCCCGAGCCTGAATTACCGCAAGGGCATTATCACTTACCAATATTGCGTCGATCCCAACGATCCGACTTGCGCGCAAACCGGAACCCAATCATTAAGCCCGGGGCAGATCGCGACCCTCGATGCGCCCTGCCTCGGCTACGGGGTGTGCACTACACCTGGGCCGAATTCGGCGGCACTGGCGCTCTTCCAGCAGTATCCCGCACCGAACGGGGCTACCGAAGGGGATGGATACAACCTGCTGTCTTACAGCTTTGCCTCGCCGTATCCCGGTTCGCTGAATACAACCATCCTCAAACTCGATTACGAGGTCAATAACAACAACCACCTGTGGGTGAGGGGCGCCTTGCAAAAGGACACTCAGGCGAGCGCCCAGCAGTTTCCGGGACAACCAGCTTCTTCGGAATACATCAACAACAACAAAGGGATTGTGGCGGGGGAGACGTGGACCATCAAACCGACTCTCGTCAATGACATCCGGTATGGCTACATCCGCCAGGGCTATTCGAACGCCGGAGTCGGCGTGGGAGATTACACCCAGTTCCGCTTCATCTCCCAGCCCATTGCCGAAACGAGATCGGACGCCATCAACGTCCCGGTCAACAATATCGTCGACAACCTGACCTGGACGAAAGGCAGCCATACCTTTGGCGGCGGTGTAAATTGGCGTTTAGTCCACAATAACCGGGGAACCGATAACAACTCGTTCAACTCGGCTTCAACCAACCCTTACTGGTACGGCTTCGACAGTCCGCCGGATCCATCGACGCTCCCTGGTCTGCCGGAGGTTTCCGGCGGCTTTTCCAATTCCTACCTGATCGCTTTTGGAAACCTGGTGGGCGGAGTTCCGGAATCGAACAGCGTCTTTAATTACAACGTTAATAATGCGACGACAGGGCGCTTGCTGCCGGATGGTACGTTCATCAACCGTCACTTCAAGGCAAGCGAGTATGAGTGGTACATCCAGGACGCATGGAGGGTTTTGCCCAACTTGACGATCACCTACGGAATTCGGCAGACCATTCTTCAGACGCCTTATGAGGAAAACGGCCAGCAGGTCTCGCCGACCATCGATACCGACGCGTGGTTCAGGCAGCGAAACAGTGCGGCGGCGTTAGGGCAGGTTTATGAACAACCGCTGGAGTTCAGCCCGAGCGGGCCTGCAAATCACGCTCCAGGTCTTTGGTCGAAGCAAAAGACCAATTTTGCTCCGCGCTTCGCGATCGCTTTTTCTCCCGATCCGAAGACATCGATCCGCGCTGGTTGGGGAATGTACTTTGACCACTATGGCGAAGGCATCGTCAACACTTTTGACCAGAATGGGTCATTTGGCTTAAGTACTACCCTAACAAACCCTGCGGGAACGTATGAGACTTATAGCGCGCCGCGCTTTAGCGGCATTAGCAACGTACCGTCGAATGCACTGTGTATCCAGCCGTCTACAGTTAACTACCCTTATGCTCCGCCTGGCGATGCAAACTGCGGTTTCGCGATCACCTGGGGCGCCGACAACAAACTAAAAACACCCTATGCGGAAGCGATGGATTTTTCCGTACAGCGCGAGATCCCTGGCGGCATCACCCTCGAGTTTGCCTATGTGGGGCGGTTGGGAAGGCATTTGCTGCAGGCGCTCGATCTGGCAGAGCCGGTTAATTATGTCGACCCGCAGGGCGGCGGCGATTATTTCACTAATGCCACTCAGCTTTCCAAGGACGTCGATGCCAATGGGGGCAACTCTAGTGCCTCGGTACGGGCTATTCCTTACTTTGAAGACGTCTTTCCCCAACTCGCAAACTTCGACTACCCGGGCGAAACCGCAACCCAGGCCATCTATTCCAACGAATGGGCTCCGACGCGTTACGGCGCCGGAGAGACAACGGCATTGGCCGATCTGGATTTCTATTGTTCCTATGGGTGCCCGCAGGGAACGAAGTTTTGGCAGTCGCAATTCTCATCCTTGTATGCCTGGTCGTCTATCGGCATGAGTTATTACAACGCGGGCCAGATCACTCTGCGTCATCCTATGAGCCATGGGCTGCAGGGCGACTTCAGCTACACGCTTTCGAAGTCGATCGATATGGGCTCCGACGCGGAACGCGCCAGCGAAATCAGCGCTAATGGATCGTTCAGCGACATTATCAATACCTGGAACCCCTCATTGAATCGGGCGGTCTCCGACTTCGATACCAAACACTTGATCACTTTTGACTGGGTCTACCAGTTGCCATTCGGCCATGGCCAGAAGTTCGCCAACTCAACCAACACGTTCGTGGATGCGTTGATCGGCGGCTGGCAGTGGACGGGGGTGAACCGGTGGACCAGCGGTTTGCCCTTCGGCGTGATCGCGCCCGGTTGGGCGACGAACTGGCAAATCGAAAGCTTCGGAGTGACGACGGGGCCGGTGAAGATACACAAACATCAGGACCAGAACGGAGCGCCGCAGGTCTTCGCCAACCCGGCGGCGATCAACAACGGGGTCGAGGGGGGTGGGTCACCAATTCGGTTGCCATACCCGGGCGAGGCCGGCGGACGCAATGCCTTCCGCGGCGACGGCTACTTTGAGCTCGACTCGGGCATGGCTAAGACCTTCCAGATCACTGAGGGACAGGCGGTGCAGTTTACCTGGCAGGTGTTTAATGTAACCAATTCGGTCCGTTTCGACACCAACCCAAATACTTCCCTACAAACTCAGCTCCTCAGTAACACACTCGGGAACTATTCAGCGACCCTCAGCAAGCCGCGAGTGATGCAGTTCTCGTTGCGCTACAGCTTCTAAGCGGCGCTCAACCCAGGCTGTGGCGGATCCACCCGGAAAGGCCACGGCTCGTTCAATTTATCGATAGATTTTCACCGACTGTTGCCTACCCGGTAGAGTCGCGTTAACCTCCTATTCACGGAATGCGGCTAGTTTGGTATTCGGTGAATCTCAACACTCAGGACGTTCGCGTGGCCAGCCCCGCCGGTTCCAGCCCCCCTCTCGATCCCGCCGCCGCGACCCCCAGGACGACGAAGCCGCCGGTTGAAGTCTCCCAAGTCCGGAAGTTTCTGCAGTCGCGCGGCAGCTCGGTCGGGATAGACAAGGCCTTCGGCGGCCTGATGGTGTCGTGTGCGCTGGCAATCTTCGGCATTGTTGCGCTGATTCTTTTTGAGCTGATCGCCCGCTCGCAATTGTCGATCTCGAAATTCGGCATCGGCTTCTTCTTTAAACAGGCATGGGATCCGGTCAGCGGGCAATTTGGCGCGCTTCCGTTTATCTATGGCACCCTGGTCTCATCGTTTCTCGGACTCCTGATCGCCGTTCCGCTGGCGGTTGGCGTGGCGATTTTCCTGACCGAAATGTGCCCCAAGCTGCTGCGCGGACCGTTGTCATTTCTCACTGAACTTCTGGCCGCTATTCCGAGCGTTGTCTATGGGCTGTGGGCGGTCTTCGTGTTAGTGCCGCTGCTCCGCGAAGATGTCAATCCCATATTGGCCAAGCTGCTCGGCTGGACAGGATTTTTTGGTGGTCCGAACTATGGCATCGGCATGTTGGCGGCTGGGGTGATTCTGGCGATCATGATTCTGCCGGTCATTTCGTCTCTGACCCGCGAGGTGATGACCTCGGTCCCCCACTCGCAACGCGAGGCGGTGCTGGCGCTGGGCGCGACCCGGTGGGAGATGATCCGCATGGGCGTGCTGCGGAATGCGCGCATCGGCATTGTCGGGTCAATCATTCTTGGACTGGGACGCGCGCTGGGCGAGACCATGGCGGTCACGATGGTGATCGGCAACAGACCCGAGATCGCGAAATCGCTCTTTGCCCCCGGCTACAGCATGGCCAGCGTGATTGCGAACGAGTTCAGCGAGGCCTCGGACGACCTGTATCTGAGCGCGCTGGTGGAGATCGGCCTCGCCCTGTTCCTGGTAACCATCGTCGTGAATGCCCTGGCCCGCCTGCTGGTGTGGGCCGTTACAAGGGGGACGCCCGCGCGGGTGAATTAGAGATTCGGAACGCGGACACGCCTTATGGCAACCACAGTTTACAAGACGAGCGCCTACAACCGGATCAGCCGGCAATTGGCCGACCATGCCGCAACCGGGCTTTCCATCCTGAGCACGATCCTGGTTGTCGCTCCGTTGGTCGCGATCTTTATATACCTGCTCTACAAGGGCGCCAGCTCGCTGAATCTGGCTTTTTTCACCCAGGTGCCCAAGCCGGTTGGCGAAGCCGGCGGAGGCATGGCCAATGCTATCTTCGGCTCTGCTCTATTGCTGGCGATTGGAAGCGTGATCGGGGTGCCGATCGGAATCGCCGCTGGTATCTTTCTCGCCGAGTTCGGACAAGGAAGCCGGCTGGCGAACGCAGTCCGGTTTACCGCAGACGTGCTGAACGGTGTGCCCTCGATCGTGATGGGCATCTCGGTGTACTCATTGATCGTGCTGCCTCAGAAGCATTTCTCGGCCCTCTCCGGCGGCGTGGCGCTGGGCATCATGATGATTCCCACCATTACCCGCACCACAGAGGAGATGCTGCTGATGGTGCCACACTCCATCCGCGAGGCGGCGCTGGGATTGGGCGTACCCAACTGGCGATCGGTGCTCGCCATTACGCTGAAGACGGCGTCGCCAGGCGTGATCACCGGTTGCATGCTGGCCTTTGCCCGAGTGGCGGGCGAGACCGCGCCGCTGTTGTTTACGGCTTTCGGCAACCAGTTCTGGAGCGCCAACCTGGACCAGCCGATCGCCGCGCTGCCCTTGCAGATTTTCGTCTATGCGATCTCGCCCTACGACGAATGGCATCGTCTGGCATGGGCAGGCGCGCTGGTGCTGATTGTTCTTATCGTTGTTTCCGTCGCGCTGGTGCGGTATGTAACCTCGCGCGGCGTCTTGAAAGGGGCCAGCTAAGTGGGTGCCGGAATCCAGGTCACGGAACTGAATGCATGGTATGGCACGAACCATACGTTGCATGACGTCAATCTGAACATGCCCGCAAACAATGCGACGGCGCTCATCGGGCCGTCGGGTTGCGGCAAGTTGACGTTTGTTCGCTGCCTCAACCGCATGCATGAAACCAATCCCGTCGCGCGCGTGACCGGCAAAGTCATGATCGACGATATGGACATCTACAACGACGTCTCCGCGGTCGAGGTGCGGCGGCGGGTTGGGATGGTCTTTCAGCGACCCAATCCCTTCCCCACCATGTCGATTTATGACAATGTGGTTTCGGGGCTTCGCTTGAACGGCTTCAGCAACCGCCGGGTGATGGACGAGGTGGTTGAACGGTCGCTGAAAGATGCGGCGCTCTTCGACGAAGTGAAGAACGATTTGAAGAAGAAATCCGGGGCGAGCCTCTCCGGCGGCCAGCAGCAGCGCCTGTGTATCGCGCGCGCCCTGGCCGTCGATCCCGAGGTGCTGTTGATGGATGAGCCGGCCTCGGCGCTCGATCCGGTTTCGACGGCCAAGATCGAAGACCTGATCTTTCAGTTGAAGTCGCAATATACGATTGTGATCGTGACCCACAACATGCAGCAGGCCGCGCGCGTCGCCGAGAACACCGGTTTCTTCCTGAATGGCAAAATGATCGAGTTCGATGCAACTCATAAGATTTTCACCAACCCCAGCGACAAAAGGACGGAAGATTACATCACGGGAAGATTTGGCTGAGTCGGTGTTCCGGCGAACTGCCCTGAATCTGGCTAGTATGTATCGATAGAAGTAGGAGCGGAGAAGTAAGACCGGTTGTGTGGAGGAGTAAGAGCGATGGTGCGGCTCCGGTTTCAACAAAGCCTCGATGATCTGAAGGAGCGGCTGCTGGTCATGGCGGGCATGGCGGAGCAGGCGATTCAACGCGCGATCGAGGCCTACCGGACGCGCGACATCAGCATTTGCGACCTGGTCGACCACGGGGAACAGGCCATCGACCGCTTCGAGCGAGAGATCGACCAGATGGCCCTCGACCTGCTCGCGATGGAGCAGCCGATGGCGATCGACCTGCGCTTCATTCTGTCGGTCATCAAGATCAACGCCGACCTCGAACGCGTGGGGGATGCCGCGAGCAGCATCAGCGACCGCGTGCGCGATCTGCAGGCGTTTCCGGTGGTCGATTTGCCGGTCGACATCCCGCGCATGGCTTCGCTGGCAGCAGGGATGGTTCGCAAAGCGCTCCATGCATTCATCGAAGCCGACGCCGATCTGGCGGAGTCCGTGTTGTTGTTGGACGATAATGTTGACCGTCTCAACGAAGGCGCCTATTTTGCCTTGTCGAGTCTGATGAAGAGCCAGCCGGATTTGACTCCGCAGGCACTGAACGCGATGATGATCGCCCGCAGCCTTGAGCGTGTCGCCGACCACGCCACCAACATCGCCGAAGACGTGATTTTCTGGGTGCGCGGCGCGGATGTGCGCCACCATGTGAGCCATACCAGCGACTCCTCAACGCCTGCGGCAGACTAGGCCAGCCATCAAACAAGCCTGGGCAGGAACGGATAGTAGAGTCCAAGCCGCAGTTGCGATTGGACGCCGTGTGCAAAGCGCATGATCTCCGCGTAGCTTTGAAGCTGCTCCGCGTATTGCCGCTTTTCGGTTTCGAGAAACTCGGCGATGCCGGATGGGCCGTGCGTCGCCGTCTTGTAGTCGATCACCCAGAGACAGTTCTCGCCCTCGCTTAGCGGATCCGGTCCGGCACGAAAACTGCGATCGATGCGCAGAGTGCGCGGAACGCCATCGATCACTCCCGTCCACGACGACTCGGTTTGTGCTTCGTGGTGTGAGCCTAGAATCCAGAGTCCCACAGGATCCGCAAGCGCCATCTCCAACGCTTGAACAGCGTTCCGCGCGATGGATTCAGCCTCCTGCGGCGACAGACCTTCGTTGCGGGTGAGAGAAGTCGCCTGAGCACGAAACAGTGGCAAAACGGAGCGAAGGTTGGCTTCGGTTTGACCCTGGTCAAAGAGTCTCGCGGCGCGCTCGAAGAGTGCATGAACCGTGGTTCCTAAGATCCGCGAAGAGCGCGAGCCTTGCGGGCGTTGGCCTTCGTCTTCATCTTCAGCCGGAATGCTAATGGCTTGCATCCCGCGCCATAACAAGTTTGACGCGATCGGGGAAGGCCTCCCGTGCGGCGGAAGGCGGTAGATTCTGGATCCGCCGCTCCCGGCTGCGAGAGCATCGAGAACACCGCTAACCGAATGGTCCTGGACCGGCGGAGATGGAAAGTCCAATACCTTGCCTGCCGGTTGCGCAGAGTTAAGCTCCGCATATTTTTCCTCGAAATAACCCTTGAGCGCCGGCCATGCGGAGCGAAGCAGCGAACCGGGCTTGCTGCCGGGCCCTTTATTTGTCACCGTCGCGGATGCAAATAGATGCAACTCTTCCCGCGCCCTGGTGCAGGCGACGTAGAGCAGGCGCTTGCGCTCCTCTGCCTCGCGGTTCTCCTTCTGCCGGCGTACCCAGCGATTGAGCGGCGAGGTCTCGTCGCCAGCGTCGTCGATCGGCGCTACGAGAAGCTCGGTCCCCTCTTCTGTTGCCCGCTCAAGATAGCGAATGAGAGTCGGCGTATAGCTTCGCGTGGTCCGGTGCAGACCGGGAAGCAGGACCACATTGAAGCCGAGTCCTTTGGCCTTATGCATGGTCATCAGCTGAATGCCGCAACGCTCGCCGACCGAGGGATCGGGGCTGGCGAAGAGCCGATTCAACTGCCGCTCCATCGCGTCACCCGTGGCTTCGATGCCGTCGGGAGTGACTTGCTCCAGCATGCGGAAGTACTGGCGCGCGTTCTCGTATCCGGCCTCGTCAACGCAAGCGGGCCCACCGAGGCTGTTCCAGGTGCGCTCGATCCAGGAGGAGAACGAAGATTGCCGATGGCGATTGCCAAGCGCCGCTTGCAGGACCGAGCGTACGCGACTCACGCGCTCTCTTGGTTCGTCGCCCAGCAGGTGAAGGTGCTCTTCAATCTGGCGTGAAACCGCGCCTCCGCCGAACTGGTGCTCGTCGGTCCCGCACAGCAGGTGAAGATCGCGAAGCTCAAGCCCGCACCATGGAGCGCGCAGAAGCGCAAGCCATGCAATGCGGTCCATGGGGTGCAGCAAGGCACGGGTGAGCGATTGCAGGTCCAGAATTTCCTGCCGTTGGCCGAGCGTCTCCAGTTCAATTGCACGAAATGAAATACCCTCGCCGCGCAAAGCCGCCGCAATGGGAACGAGGTGATTCTTCGCGCGCCCCAGAACCGCTACGGTGAACTCTTCGTCGTAGAGCCGCGCCTTTTCGATTGCGGGCAGGTGTCGCCGGAGGATATTCAGGACCTCCTCAGTCTCCGATTGCCGGGGGTCGATTTCCGGCGCCGTTTCGGAATCGTCCAAGGACGGATCGCCCTCAGAACTCTTTTCTTTCGCGGCAACGAAGCTTGCGTGGACCGTGTATGCGCCCTCCGGTTCGTCGGAGTTGGCGGGAACGCCAGGCAGGAAGTCAACCGCGGCGGCGCCTGTTTTCGCTCCGTAAGGAAAAACGGCGTCAAACATTCGATTCAGCGGTTTGACCACGCCCGCGTTGGAACGGAAATTTGTTTTGAGCTGGAGTTTCTTCAGCGGCAGAAACTTATCGCCGGCCGCAAAACCCTGCCTGCGAACGAGTTCGAAGAGTTCGACATCGGCCTGGCGGAACATATAGATCGATTGCATCGGATCGCCGACGAAGAAGAGGGTGCGGGGCTTTTCTGCTTCCGCATCCGCGCTCCAGCTGCGGAGAAGCGCGCCGAGCAGGTCATGCTGGCGACGGGAGGTGTCCTGGAATTCGTCAACCAGCAGGTGATGGGTTCCCTTCACCATGGCCGTGCCGGCAAGATCGCCGTTGAGGGCTTCGAGCGCCGCGATGGAAATTTCCATGATGTCCACCACTCCGTGCTCGGCGAAGACACTCCCCAGTTCAGCGACCGCGTGGCGCAGCGCGACAAAAATGTGCCGAAGACTGTTCCACTGCCGATCGGTATACGTTGGCGGCGGAAGCGCCCGAATCTCACGGAGCCAGTCGAAAAGGCCGATCTGGTCCAGCTTCTGGACCAGATCCCGTATCCGCGCCTTTTGCTCCTTGCCTTGGCGGGGAAAGCCGTTGCTTATGTTGAAGCGTCTTCGTGCTCCGCTCTGTTCCGTCAGCAGGAACCCGCACAGGCAACGCCATTGGCCGGCGAACTCCAGCGTGGGCGGAGGCAGCGCGGCAAGACCCGCGAGCCGGTGGAGATCATGATCCGGCTCAAGGTTGCCGCAGGCGTAGTCGGTGAGGGCCATCAGTTCGCGGGTGAGCGCCGGTTGCGCGAAAAGCAGCCCATGCGCCTCGCCGAGCACGCGATAGACCTCCCGTCGCAACGGCTCCTCGAGGCGTGCGCGGGCCCGCTCCCAATCAATCTCACCCGTTAGCGGAAAAGCATGCGTCCATTGGTCCCGGGTCGCCAGCATTCCCGCCAGCAGCGCCTCGCAACTGGCGAGATTGCTGTCGCGCAACAGAAGTAATTCTTGGAGGGCGGTGTTCAACTCCTTGTCGTCCCCGCCAAGGCGGTCAAAGGTCTGGAGGGCCGCTTGTCGATAGAGCGGCGCCGCGACGGTGGTCGGCCGCAGAACTCCGCCGGGCCTCACGCTCAACGGCGACTGGTGGGCAATGCGCAGACATAGCGAATCGATACTCTGAATATTCAACCGCTGCGGTTGCTCCAGCAGCCTCCAGCCACGCTTGATTGAATTCGCAAGAGCGGCTTGCGCAATGAGCAAGCTGGAGTTGTCTTCGCCCTCAGGCATCGTCCCGGATTCCATAGAAACCCTAGCTTCTTCCAGCTTGGCAATGATGCGGTGCCGTATCTCGGCGGTCGCATACCTGGTGAAGGTAATCGCCAGTATCTCGTCCGGTTCTTTCACCTCCGCCAGCAGCATCAGGAAACGCATGGCAAGCAGTTCGGTCTTTCCCGAACCGGCCGGCGCCTGTACCAGGACGGAGCCGCTCGTGTCGATGGCCTGCTCTCGAGCGGCGCGATCGTCAAGTACATCCGGCGCAAGATCAATCACTGGTGGATGACCTCCGGCCCGGCGGATTCGTCATCGAGGTCCTCGGTTCCAGATGCGTTGAGTGTTTCCCCTACGCGGCAGAGCCTCGGCAGCGCGCAATGCTTGCAGGTTTTTGGATAATGCTTCGGTGCGACCGCGGCATTGCCGGCGAGGAATTGGTCCGCCAGACCGCTAAGAGCGTCAGACCATTCGCCGAGTATCTCATCGTCGAGCGGATTCCGCACCAGGCCCGAGTGCGCGGAGAGATTGCCTATGAGGGTTCTGGCGGCGTCCTTCACCCGGCCGGCGAACGTCATCTCTCCCGCGCGGACTTGAGCGAAAACGACTCCGCGAAGATCGTCAACAGGCCCATGAACTCCATAGAGAGGCATCTGCGGTTCCTGTGGACGCTCCCCGCCCCACATCGCGGACGAGACTTTACCGGTCTTATAGTCCAGGATGAACCGGCCGCCGTCGACGCGGTCGATGCGGTCAACCCGGAGGTCCAGCTTGAGCCCACTCAGCAGTGTTATGGGAAATTCCTTTTCATGTTCCTCCACGGTGAAGGGCTGCCGCTCCGATTCGTAGTCCAGCCATTGGGAGAGCACCGATTGGAGCCGGTTTCGCTCGACTTGCAGGTAAGCTCGAAACCATTCGTTATTACCGGGCGCATCCTTGAACTCTTCCTGAAACACCTTGGCGATATGATGGGCGAGGACCTCGGACAGCCGTCCGCTCACCTTGGCGCGGACCAGGTCGTCGCGGCTCTGGAGCAGCAGAGTTTCGGGATTCTCCTTCGACCAGAGCGCCTGCATCACGGAATGCAAAATATTCCCGCGGTCCTGAGGCGTCAGGCCGCGCTCGGCGACATCAAGTTCTTCAGCACCAAGCCTGCGGACCGCGAACGATTGGAATGCGCATGCCGACTGACGTTTGAGAATGTCGGCGCCGCCCGCGTGGATCTCTTTGGGCCAGGGAATCGACGACCTATCCTCGATCTGCTCGGTGAGGCAGTGGTGAGGCACCTCCTCAGAAACCTGCAAGATCGCGCGTAGCTGCTCCGACGAAACCGCCGGCATGGGCGAGCCGAGAGCCTCGCCGAGCAGTGCGGAGGGGCGAAGATCTCCAGTTTCATCGCGCAAGGCATGGCTGAAGACGCATTCTGGAGCGCTGGCGATCAAACGGCGGGTGATCCCGAGATTCAAGGCCCAATCCGCATCGAAGCTGGAATGCGGCATCGCAGCCTTGCGCTGCAACCATAGCGGCAAGAGAGGATTGGGTTGGCCTGTGGCCGGCCATTGGCCTTCGTCGGCCCCGAGGAACCAAAGCGCATCGAACTCCTGTCCCGACGACTCGAGAGTGCCCATGATTTGAATCGGGGCGCCTTGTGATTCGGGAGCAAAGATCGCCTCTGTCGCATAACGATCAAGCACGGTTACAAATTCACTCCAGCTAACTCGTCCTCCATCGAAGCCGAGCGCGGCAACTTCGCCGGTCAGCCGTTCCCATCGTGCGCGGGCCTGGTACTCGACGCTTTCGAGCGCCCGCGCGCCGGGCCATTGAGCTCGCTTCAAGAGCATTTCGGCAGACTCGATCCATTCAGGGAAGGTCTTCCTGCGATTGCCGACGCCCTCGGCCTGCGCCGTCCGCAGAATATCTCGCAGCCGCTTGAGAAATCGGCGAGCGATATCGGAATCCAGACGTGGACGATATCGGATGAAGGCATTCAGTGGCACTTGGGGCGGAAGCTGGCCCCGTTTTCGGATTTCTGCATCGAACTCGGCCATGGCCGCGACTTTCTCACCATCAGCGGCGAGAAAGCCAGACATTGCGAGCCAGGAAATTGCGCCCTGTTCGAGCGGTTCCACCAGCCAGCGAAGAGTCAGAAGCACAGCCTTAACCAAAGGAACGGACGCCAGCGGAGTGCCGAGCGAGAACTCGAAGGGCATGGCGTCGTTGGTTTCAATGCCAACGGACTCGGGCATCAGGATGCCCCGGAAGATGCGTTCGATCTCACCGCGTATTTCTTCAATGCCCTGCACGATGACGGCGATGCTGACGGTAGAATCTTTTTCGAGCTTCCGCCGTGCCCACCACGCGCAGGTCATAAGCTCATCCCGCAGGTCTTTGGCCTTGATCAACTGCGACTTGCTTGGTCTCCGCGGTGTCATGGGTCCGTTCACCACTACGCCAACAGCGCGGGCCGCATCGATGAGCGCCTGTTGGGCTGGCGTAAGACGGTCGAAGCCCACAAGCAGGACTTCGCGGGGCAGGTCGATGGTCGCTTGCTCAATTGACTTGGTCAGCAGCGCGGCGAGATCACTGCGAGAAATCCAGCGATTTGTCTGGCATTCGCGATGGAAAGTTGAGGCCCAACCTCGAAATATTTCAGCATCGCTGGTCGCGGAGCGACTCCAGGACTGGTTGCGTTCACCATGCGCGTTGAAAGCGCTCAGCAGCTCCCAAGCCCTGGCGGCCAGCTTTGCAATTGCTTCGGAGTCTGGGGCCGATACACCTGCGATCTTCTTCCAGACCTCCCGCTCTTGCAGAGGCGTCAGGAGCAGAGGCGCATCAAGGGCGTTTTGCAGATACTGCTTCCACAGAATGCTTAGCCAACTCTGCCAATCATGAATGAGCGGGGTTGGCCATGCCCGCTTGCCCTCGGCGCGTTGTGCCTCGGCATGCAAGTGGCGCAGCGACCTGGCGGCGCGGGCGTTTCCGGTCACGACCATGCCGCCGCGTTCAAGGCAACCGAGGGCAACGGCCTGGAGCTCGGACGGTGGCCGATTCAGCGGATTCGCTTCGAGGGGGTCCACAGTCGAAGTGTAAACTGACGGGGTGAAGTGTATTTTCCTCGCTTTGTTGGTGGCTCTGACGGCGTTGACCGCAGGCTGCAATCGCAATCCTCCGACGGCTTCGGCCCCATCCGGGGAACCCCAGGGAAAGCAATATCCGGTCCGAGGCAAAGTGGTTTCGACCGATTCGGCTAATGGCGAGGTCTTGCTGGACGCGGCCGCGATTCCCGGCTTCATGGAAGCGATGACCATGCCGTACAAGCTGCGCACGCCGAACATTCTCAGCGAGCTGCATCCCGGCGACCAGATCACGGCAACGCTTTATGTCACGGATTCGAGCGACGTGCTCGACCAGATTGTGATTACCGCCCAGGGTCAGCCAGACTATCGGCCGCTGATTCAATATCATGTGCTCAATCCTGGCGATGTGGTACCCGACTTCAAGTTTCTGAACCAGAGCGGGAAGCACGTCTCTATCGGCGACTTTAAGGGCAAGGTGCTGCTGGTGACGTTCGTCTACACACGTTGCCCGCTGCCAGATTACTGTGTCCGCATGAGCAAGAACTTCGCCACGATCGATAAGGCGCTGGCCGCAGATCCAGCGCTTTATACAAAAACACATCTGTTGACTCTCAGCTTCGATCCCGACTATGACACGCCGACGGTGTTGCGCAGTTATGGCGGCGCGTACACAGGTCGATACACTCAGGAGAAATTTGCTCACTGGGATTTTGCGGCGCCGAGCAAAGCGGAGCTGGAGTCTGTGGACAAATTCTTCGATGTGGGCGTTACGCCGGAGAAAGACCACACCATTACGCATTCGCTGTCGACGGTGGTGATTGGCCCCGATGGCAAGGTCTTTCGCTGGTATCCCACCAATGACTGGACTACGGACCAAGTTCTGGCGGACATTAAGGAATTGGTGGCGAAATCATGATCGCAATTGTGATGGGTGTGACTGGAACGGGTAAGACCACCATCGGCACTCTGTTGGCGAGGCGCAGCGGCTGGCACTACGCCGAGGGCGACGACTACCATTCCGAGGCGAACAAGGCGAAGATGCATGCGGGCATTCCGCTCACCGACGAGGACCGAGTGCCGTGGCTAGAGACGCTGCATGAGGTGCTGCTTGGCTGGTATAACCAAGGCGAGAGCGGCGTTCTGGCTTGCTCCGCGCTGAAGCAGACTTATCGCGACACTCTGGCGGCGGGCATGGAGCACACGGCTTACCGCTTTGTGTGGCTGAATGTCTCGCGAGAGATCATCGCCGAGCGGTTGAGCCATCGGGCTGGGCACTATATGAATCCGGCGCTGCTTGACAGCCAGTTCGCGACGCTCGAGCCGCCTTCGGATGCGCTGGTGGTTTCTGCTGAGGGTACGCCGGACGAGACGGTTGACCTGATCCTCAAGCAGCTTCCAGTCTGAAGTCGCTCACTTCCCTTCCATGCATTTCGCACGTGTAAACAAATCCTTGTCGATCCTCGTCCAATGGACGTGATGAAATCAGTATCTGTTGCGTTCTTCCTTGGGGCGGTGCTTTGCTTCCCGACGAGTCAGGCCCAAACAACGGCAGCGCCTGCTCAAACCCCCGCGGGCGGTCAGACTGTCGCACCGGCGGGTCAGACTCCTGCCAACACTCCGGCGACGACGCTTTCGGTCAATGTGAAGGTTGTGACGCTTCCGGTGACGGTCCGCGACAAGCATAACCAGATCGTGAAGGGACTTACCAAAGAGGACTTTACGCTGACCGAAGACGGCCATCCGCAGGTGATCAAGTACTTCAACCTGGATACGAATCTGCCGCTGACTCTGGGCTTGCTGGTCGATTCGAGCATGAGCCAGCGGAATGTGCTGGATGAGGAGAAGACTGCGAGCAAAGCGTTTCTCGACCAGATGTTGACTGTGGAACAAGACAAAGCTTTCGTGATCCACTTCGACCGCGAGGTGGAGTTGCTGCAGGATTTGACGGCTTCGCGGGACAAATTGAAGTCTGCGGTGGATGAGATTCAGGTTGGCTCACCGCGATTTGAAGATTCTTCGGGGGATTCGTCCGGCGATTCTTCGGGCGGACAGAGTGGCGGGGATGGACGCCGAGGAATGCATGGTGGCGGGGGAACGCAGTTGTATGACGCGATCTATCTTGCTTCCAACGAGTTGATGAAGAAGCAGCAGGGGCGCAAGGCGCTGATCATTCTGACCGATGGCGTTGACCGGGGCAGCAAGGAGACGCTGAACACGGCGATCGAGGCCGCCCAGCGCGCAGATACTGTGGTCTATTCGATCTACTTCAAGGGCGAGCACGGCGGCGGCGGTGGAAACAACGGTAACGGCTACCCAGGGATGAGCCGGCACGGCGGCATGGGCTATCCCGGCGGTGGCTATCCTGGTGGCGGGGGTGGTTATCCGCGTGGCGGGGGTGGTTATCCCGGCGGCCAGTCGGAACCGAAGGTTGATGGGAAGAAGATTCTCACTCAGATCTCTGAAGAAACCGGCGGACGGCTCTTCGAGGTGAGCAAGAAGGAGACGGTCGACCAGATTTATGCGCAGATTGAGGACGAGCTTCGCTCCCAATACGTGCTTGGATACACGCCCGACAAGGCCAACAGCCAAGCGGGATATCACAAGTTGGCACTCACAACAGACAAGAAGGATGTTACGGTGCAGACGCGTGCCGGGTACTATGCGGAGGAGTAGTTTTCTAGGGACTAGGGACTAGAGAACAGGAACAAAGGGACGAGGGTTTTGCGGCACGGCTGACGGCGTGTCCTGCGGCGAGTGAAGTCCGTCTGAGCTTCCTTACCCCGGGGTTCGTTGAGATCGCTTACTCGGGAGCTTGATCTTTCGATCTGGGATTTCGCAGCTTCCACATAACCTGGCGGAGGATGCCGGTCCAGGCGAGGGCGTGGGGACGGTCGAGGCCCATGTGGAGAACGAGGCGGCGGACGAGGGTTTCGTCGAAGTTGGCTGGGTGGCGGTTGGCATAGCCGCTGGTTTCCATCACTTCGATGGCTAGCTGAGTGAGGCGCTCCAGGTCTTCTGCGGTCGCCGCCTGCGGCGACTGCTCCAACGGTTCGGCATCGGGATCGCGCACGAGTTCGTAGAGGCAGACGGCGGCGGCCTGACCGAGGTTCATGGAGGCGTGTCGCATTCCGGGGGTGTGGTGCATGGGGATGGTGAGGAGCCAGTGACAGTGGCTGAGTTCCTCGTTGCTGAGTCCGGTTTTCTCAGAGCCGAAGAGCAGGGCGACGCGGGCCTGGGGCGCGGGGGAGGCGAGTTCAGCACGCAACATGGGGCTGGCTTCCGCGAGAGTATACAGTAGATGCTCCTTGCGGCGCAGGCCGACCGCCGTGGTGCCGACGACCAGGGTGCAATCGGCGATGGCCTCGGCGACGCTCGTGTATTCGCGGGCGCTCTCGAGCACGGTTGAGGCGTCGATCGCAGACCGGGCACGTTCGAGCGGAACAGGATATTCATTGACCAGACGCAGATCATGGAAGCCGAAATCGTAGATGGCGCGGGCGACGGCTCCGATGTTGTTGGGGTCGCGGGCGCGGACGAGCACTACGCACAGCCGGTTGAGTTGTTCTTTGCTGAGCACCCATTGTCATTGTAGGCGGTTGGCGCCATGCAACTTGGTGGTGTCCTAATTTGAAGGAAATCAGGGCGCCACTCACAAGTGTGGTGTCGAGAACGGGCGGGCTGGTTGAGAAGCCAACGCCATTCAGGGACCATCGCTCGCGATCAGCTGGGAGTTTGAGGTAACTGGCTGCCGGCAAACTGAGACGCCACTGGTTATTTTTAGCGACATTACGAAAGTGTCGTTAAAAAGCTGCAAATCAGCACCTTCTTGCTTGACTCTTTGCAGATTCAATTTAGTCTTAACTACAGATATCAATAAGAAACTGACTACTGCTTTGCTCTACTCTGAGCTCTGCAGTTTTGTTGAATGTCTGCGCCTAGTGGACTGGAACTCAGTAACTAGAAGATGGCGGTAGTGTATCTTTCCGCCCGGTCCCAAGACGCTTCCAGCCGATCCTTCCTTTTGACCCCAAGCATACCTCGCCTTGTTTATAGAACAAAACAGCCAAGAAGCACTAAGAGAGTAACTCGTGCTTGTTCGATCTTCTCTTGGTAGCTGCTGGAGCCAACCTCGCCGGGATAACACTGCACGGCGAGTTAATTACAGGGGGGCATTTGTGAAACGTTTTTTACAGGCAGCTTTAGCTATCATCGCGGGATGTACCTGCAATAACGTGGCTGCTACGGCCCAAACCTCTGCCGTGGAGACAACGACCCAAAAAGCCAGCCCGGCGGACGGATTTGTCAATTCTATCGGCGTTAATGTTCATATGAGCGATCTTGGCTCAGTCTATAGCAATTACCCAAAAGTGAAGAGCGCGCTATTGGCTCTGGGCGTCCGACACCTTCGCGACGCCCTGGTCGATACCACAGCAGCGAGCTACTATGCCAATCACAATGACCTCGGCGTATCCGGCATCAAGAGCATCTTCATGACCAGCGTCGGAGAATCTCCGGCGCTGTGGCAGTCCTATCCTTCACTCATGAATCAGTGCTTCGAGGCCTACGAGAACCCGAACGAGATGGATAACGGACAAGGTCCGAACTGGTTGAGCGAGCTACTCGGCGAGATGCCTGCGCTTTCCAGCGCCGTGCGCGGACAGTCGAACAGCTTCCCAGTGTATGGGCCATCCCTGGTGTATCAACAGTCGTTTTCTGAGCTAGGCAACGTGAGTGAGTATTTCGATTACGGCAACCTGCATAACTATCCCGCCGGGGAAAACCCTGAATCGCCAGGGTGGGGCGCCGACGACGCGGAGGGCAATTCCTATGGCGGCATCGCCTGGCAATTGGACTTGCTGAAGATTGATTCCCCCGGTCTACCCTGGGTGACCACGGAGACCGGCTACACCAACCAGCAATCCCTGGATTATTATGTCCCGCATTGGGTGGCGGCCACCTATCTTCCTCGTTTGGTTTTGTATAACTGGGCGCACGGCGCGCAGCAGACCTACGTCTACGAGCTCGTTTCCGACCTGGGAGAAGACTACGGACTCATTGACGCAAACTGGAATCCGAAGCCGGACTACTACGCGCTCGCCAACCTGCTAAACCTGCTCTCCGATCCAGGGCCGATTTTCAATGAGGGATCGCTAACCTACGGAATCGGGGGTGGCGACAGTAATCTTCACCATATATTGTTTCAAAAGCGTAACGGAATTTTCTACCTGGCCTTGTGGCTCGGGGAGCCTTGCTATGACGTCACCACGCAGCAAGGCCTGTTCGTCAAGCCCGAGGTCCTTAATGTGCAACTGCCAGCAGGCATGCAATTAACCCAATGGCAATGGGATGAAGGCGGTAATATGACCCCAACGTCACTAACCTACAGTAATTTGACCAGTCTTTCGATTAACGACAAATTGACGATCATCCAGATTACGCCTGCAAATTGACTCTCCTTAGCGGTTTGCTCGGCACTCAGTCCGAGAGAATGTGCGAACCAATAGCGAGAGTCACACACAGCCACGAGTGGGTGGTGTCGTAATTCCCTTCAAATTAGGATGCCACCTGCAAGTTCTTATTTAGCCTGCGTTGGAGCCGCGGCGGCGAGTACGCCTTTGGCGTCTGCGGCGAACTGGCCGTTGGGTTCGAGTTCAAGATATTTGCGATACGCCTCAACGCAGCCGGGAGGCAAAACCAGCTTCTGCGTCTGGGGATCTATCGTAGCTTTTGAAGTCAGCGCCTGCGCTTTGAAGTAATAGAGCATGGCGCGTTTGGGATCGACGGCGATGGCTTTCTCGGCGGCGGCCAACTGTGCGTCGGCGTTTCCGGCCTGGAAGAAGAAGATAGTCTCGTTACCCAGGTAGAGCGGCGCCTGCTCGGGATTAGACTGGACGGCAGTATTAAAGGCGGATTGAGCCTCTGGGACCTTTCCCTGGTGGATGTAGATTTCTCCCAAGCCTGCGTTGGCCGCGCCGAGGACGGCGGGAGGCCGCTCCTGGCCGCTGTTGACGGTACCGCCCATGGTGTTGCGAGATTGGTGGGTTGCGGTGGGGGCGATGGCGGTGGGGTCGTTCGAGCTTTGGTAGAAGTCGTCCGAATGGGAGCGCTGCTGAGATTTGGCGTCGGTCCCGAGGGCCATTTTGAAGCTATTCTCGGCGTCGTCATACTGCTTGAGGCCAAGCTGCGCCAGGCCCAGCTCCATCCACGGAATGACGAGCTCGGGCCTGGAGCTCGTGATCTTGAGCATGAGGGCTTCAGCGTCGGCATACCGCTTCTCTTTGGTGGCGGCGCGGGCGGCGACCACGGCGGCGTTTATTTTGTCCATCTTCTCACCCTGAGGAGGAGAAGCATCGGCGGGCAAAGTTGGCCGGGATTGAGGAGGAGACTGGAAGGCGTAGGTTTGCGTGCCTAGGCAAAAAGTGACTGCAAGGAATGCGAGCGGAGGGTTCATGGCTTAGTCATCCTAGGTGAAAATGCAGTGACCTTGGCACTATACACTTGTCGCCTGGCGATTAGATTGTGCCGTTGGTTGGACGATCTTATCCCGAATCAACTGGCCCAACGCAGGTAACGGTGAGGTCCGGATCCCACTGGGACTGGCAGACCTCAAAATAAGCAGCGGTTAGCCCTTATCGGTCGTTTCCCGGACGATGTGCGCGACGGTTTGGCTGAAGTCCTCGCGCTTACGGCCAGGCGTGGCTTTCGGCTGTTTCTTGGCTGGCTTCTTGGATTCGCGTTTTCCTTTGTCCTTGTTTCCCATGCACCCCAGTCTACGTCGCCGGGAACGCGGTCGCCAACCCTGTAAATGCTTTAAAACTGCAATAATGACGACCATCTCTACGGCTTGCGTTCTCCCAGTAGCGCGGGGGGCCGCTTTACTTATACTGTTGTGGACTCGTGAGGTCCTGCAATGGCGACAGGCTCGGCTGCACAGAATCCGAATGGCGTGAAACATGTGGTGATTGTCGGCGGCGGATTTGCCGGCCTGAGTTGTGCCCGCAGACTGGGCTCGAAGCCGGGCGTTCGAGTGACGCTGCTCGACAAGAATAACTATCAGCAGTTCCAGCCGCTGCTGTACCAAGTGGCGACGTCGATCCTCGGCTCGGGAGACATTGCTTTCAGCCTGCGCGGGGTTTTGCATAACTACGCCAATGTCGACGTGAAGATGACCGAGGTGACTGCGATCGATCCGCACACACGGACGGTGGAGACTTTGCAGGGCCAGCGATACCAGGGCGACTGCCTGGTGCTAGCCGCCGGGGCAGAGGCGAATTTTTTCGGGACGCCGGGAGCAGAAGAATTCAGTTACCCGCTCTATTCTTTGCGGGATGCGGAGCACCTGCGCTCGCGGATTCTGGCGATGCTCGAATCGGCGGACCGGGACCCATCGCTGATCGATAAGGGCGCGCTGAATTTTGTGATCGTGGGCGGCGGCGCGACCGGGACGGAGATGGCAGGCGCGTTTGGAGACATGCTGCTGACGGCGCTGAAGACGGAACAGGGAAGGCGACTCTATAAAAGCCTCGGAGGACTCGGGCAGATCGCGCACATCCATCTGGTGGATGGAGGCGACGCGGTGCTGAAGGCGTTCTCGGCCAAGAACCAGGCCTATGCGGGCGAGATGCTGGAAAAACGCAGGGTCGAACTTCACCTGAAGACGCGGGTGAAGGAGGTTGGCGACGGCTATGTCGTGCTCTCGGACGGCTCGAAGATCCTGACCCACACGGTGATCTGGGCGGGTGGCCTGAAGGCCGCAGGGCTATCGGGCACGATGGGGATTGCGACCGGGAAAGGCGGGCGGATCGATGTCGCGCCCGATCTCAGCGTGCCCGGCCTTACCGGGGTTTATGCCTTGGGCGACTTTGCCAATATCTCGGGAAAAGACGGCCAACCGCTACCGCAACTTGCATCCGTCGCGCAACAGTCCGGCTACTGGTGCGCCAAGAACATTCTGCTGGACGTTGCGGGGAAGCCACGCGAGGCATTTCGATACCTCGACAAGGGCATCATGGCGATGATCGGGCGGAATGCGGCGGTGGCCGAGGTGGGAGAAAGCCGCATCGGAATGCGGGGCACCATCGGATTTCTCGCTTGGCTAGCGGTTCATGCGGTGCTGCTTACTTCCTTTGAGGCGAAGGTTGAGGCATTTGTTGCGTGGGCATGGACGTTTATTGGCGGCGCCCGCGGCGAAGCGCTGCTCGATCGGCCGGAGGAGCTGAGCGTCGATTGGGCGGCCGAGAAGAGTCAGGGAACCGGCGACTAGGCCCGCGGCGATTGAAGTCTCTGTTCCAGGCAATTGGGTTACTAACCGGCCTTTCCGAGCCACTCTGCGAGCGCTTTGGCGGCGTCGGTGAGGTTTGGCTCTTCGTTCGATGCCCAGGCGACGCAGCCGTCGGGACGCATGAAGAGAGCTTTGAGGTCGCTGTTTTCCTTTAGGTGAATGAGGACAACTCTGAGCCGTTCGTTCCACTTTGCTCCGAGTTCGCGAAGCTGTTGGTTCTCCGCGAAGTCGAAGAGCAATGCGCGCCCGTCGTGGCAGTGTTCGCCGAGCCGGGTGCCGTCGGCGAATTCGAAGTCGGGGGCGCTCTTGCCGATGAGCGGATGGTCGCCGGGCAGGTTGTAGCGCTGCCATACTCCGGAGATCTTCTTGGAGAAGTAGGTTGCTCCGTCGCGGGTCGCGATCAGATCGCGAACGACTGCGGTTAGCGCCATCTCGTGGCGTTCGGGGCGCATGAGGGCAACTTGGGCACGGGTCCATTCGAGCGCCCAGGCGCCGATGGGGTGGCGTTCGGTGGTGTAGGTGTCGAGGAGGGATTCCGGCGCCCAGCCTTTGATGGTTGCGGCGAGCTTCCATCCGAGATTGACGGCGTCGCCGATGCCGAGATTGAGTCCCTGGCCACCGAAGGGCGAATGGACGTGGGCCGCGTCGCCAGCCAGCAGAACTCTTCCCTGCCGATAGCTGCTGGCCTGGCGGGCGTTGTCGGTCCAGCGGGTGGCAGAATGGATTGCGATGATGGTCACGTCGGTTTGGGAGACATTTCTGAGGCTTTGCTGGAGGGTTTCGATGGTGATGGGGGCTTCGCGATCGGCGGGCGGGCCGTCGAACTCGACGGTGAGGATTCGTCCGGGCGCGGGACCGTTGACGTAGGTGCCTTTTGCGGTGCGATTCCAGCCGGGAGAGAGCTTTTCGGGGTCGGCGATCGAGACCATGGCGTTGTAGCCGGTGATCTCGGGATCGGTGCCGGGGAAGTCGAAGCCGGCGAGCTTGCGGACGGTGCTGCGGCCTCCGTCGCAGCCCACGAGCCAGCTGGCGTGAAATGTTTCGCCTTCGGTCTGAACAGTGACGCCATCGGCGTCGGCCGTGAAAGTTGTGAGCGGGGCTCCGCGCTTTATCTCGACGCCTAATTTCGTAGCGTGGTCGGCGAGCAGGGCTTCGATCGCCTGCATGGTGATCATGCCTCCGGCAGCGGCGGGACCGTGTCCGGCGAACTCGGGGGTCGGCGTAGTTGACCACATTTGCATCGAGCATGATTCCGGCGAAGTGGCCGACGAATGTTGGTGGGGCTTTGACGGGGGCGGCGGGTGGAACACTGACGGCTGGAGGCGCGTTGCTGGGCGCCTTCTGATGGAAAGCCGCTGAAGCCTCGCTGCCCAGGTTTCTGACATCCGAGGGACTGACCCACCAGAGCGCTGCCTTGCTGAGCGCTGGAAGCAGGCCGCGCCGATAGAAGGCCTCGATGGAGGGAATGTTTAGCCCTCTGCCGCCGGTGGGCCCTCCCTTGAGCGGAGAGGTAGGGTCGGCCATTTTTTCGAGGACGAGGACCGAGACTCCATTAAGCCTTAATTCGCAGGCGAGAAGCGAGCCGACCGGGCCGGCTCCGGCGATGATTACGTCGTAATCCATGAAACAACTCCTTACTGAGAACGGTGTTCGCAGTAACATTACGATAGCAAAGTGAGTACACTGTTCGCAATAGGCTGCTTGTGAATATCTGAATGAAGAAGAAAAGCAAGAATCCGGTCGAACTCGAGGCAGAAGGCCGTGGGCGACCATTGCGCGGACCTCAGCCTGCATATAGCCGCGATCAGATTGCCGACGCAGCGGTGAAGATCGCCGACGCCGAAGGATTGCAAGCGGTGTCGATGCGGCGGATTGCCGGCGAACTGGGCAGCGGAGCCACTTCGCTCTATCGCTACATCACGAAGAAGGACGAGTTGCTCGACCTGATGTCGGAGGCGGTGCTGGAGGTTGAGCGGTTGCCCAAGCCTTCGGGAAATTGGCGGGTTGATTTGCGGAAGATCGCTTACCACATGAGGGCGATGTCATTGCGGCATCCGTGGACGATTGGCATTTCCACGTCTCGGTCGGCGCTGGGGCCAAATACGCTTCGTTGCCTGGAGCTGACGCTTAGCGTGATCGACGATCTTGGGCTGGATATCGACGAGATGCTGGTCATCTCGAACACCCTCTTTACGTTTGTCCGCGGCTACGCGGCGGGAGAAGTTGCGGAGGTAGAGGCGAGCCGGCGTTCGGGGCTGAATCGCGAACAATGGATGCGAAGCCGAGCGGAACATACCCGGGCGATCTTGAGGACAGGCAAGTATCCAATGTTTGAGCGGGTGGTGAAAGATGCGAGGGCGCCGCATGATCCGGATGCGGCGGCACATGGGTTCGCGGCCGGATTGGAGCATCTCTTGAATGGGATTGAGGTGCGGGTCGCGGATGCACGGCGACGAGGAAGTCTGAGACGGCGGAAGCGGAGCAGCGCGCCACCAACGTGAGTTGGGCAGCTAAGCAAGCCGTGTCGCTGAATAAAGATATCTGAGCAGCCGTCTCTCGTCACATAAGGTATGCACGCAGGAGAGGAAACTCTGCAGCCCTTCGAAGGTGGGGTCGCCCTCTGCGGCGATGAGGTCTACTTTTCGTTTCTCCCGAGCGTCGTGCCAGCGTTTTGCGAGGCGGGCGGCGTTTTCGGTAGTGTCCGTTGCCTTGATCTCGCTGAAGCCGACTTTGCCCATGATCCGCTCATTTTCGCCGGGTGGGCTGTAGACGTAGAAGCCGATGGAACTGCGGGTGGCGATTTCCTGATGCGAGATCAATCCGCCGATGACGAGGGCGTCGCTAAAGAGTATTCGGCCTCCGGGTTTGAGGACACGGGAGATTTCGGCCAAGACTGCGGGACGCCCGGGAAGATGACACAGGACGTCGTTGGAGAAGACGGCGTTGAAGGTGTTGTCGTCAAAGGGGAGCCCTTTTGAAGCATCGCACCGCTCGAAGCTCACCTGGGACGAGATACCTCTGGCGAGGGCGAGTTGGTTTGCGTTGTGCACTCCGGGCTCGTTGATGTCGAGCCCGACGATGCGACAGCCTGCCTTTTCCGCGAGGAACAACGTATAGCCGCCGGAACCGCAGCCGATTTCGAGAACAAACGAATCGCCGGTCAGGCCGAGCGTCTTGGGGATTTCGTTGGACTCTTCGGTAGTGACCCAGCTGGTCTGGCCCAGGTCCGCATCGTAGGTCTCGATGCGCACCTGACGGTAGACCTCCGACGCATAGTTGGCATAGGCGCTGTCATAGAGATCGACTTTCTCGGGCATATTAGAGTCTCCTTTCGATCAACTTCAGGTCGGACCATCCGTAGGCGACTTCAGTGAGGGTCACGCCTCCGATCTCGATGTCCTTGGAGGTGAGGAGCAGTGCGCCAGTTCGTATGTAGAAACGTTTTGCGGGATTCTGCTCAAGCACCCAAACGGCCATGCTGCGGAAGGCTTTGCTTCGCAGCGATGTGACGAGTTCGTTGAGGAGCGCCGTGCCGACTCCCTGCCCTTGAGCCGGTTGCAGGAGGTAGATGGCGTAAAGCTCGGCATCGTAAGACTGAATCGGCTCACGACTTGGGCCGCCGGTGATGAAGCCGACGACTTCGCCATCAAGGTCGGCGAGAGAGACCTCGAGGTTATTGGAGAGCTGTTCCCGCCACATGGTCGCTCGGTCGGCTTCGTTCAGGGTGGCGAGGTATTCGTCGGGAACGATGCCTGCGTAGGTGGTCCTCCAGCTCTCGACGTGGACGTGCGCGATTCCTGGGGCGTCGTCCGAGGTCGCGTGGTGAATGGAAAGCATGCGCCCACAATAATCCTGCCGGCGAAATACCAGCAACTATCGCTGGGGCCGCGTGCTTGAATTACCACCCGTGGCGCTGGCGACAGTTGACGATGTGAGCGAGGTGATGGCTCGAGTGCCAGGCGTACATGGCCAGGGTTTGTTCGAGGCTGCAGCGGCCGGTTTCGGGATGGATGTAGCCGTGCGTTGACCAGATGGACTCGGGCACGGCACGGAGGGTGCTCACCCAGCGCTGATGCAGAGACGTGAGGAGTTGCAGCGAGACGGAGGCGGGCAGGGCTGAGTCCGGGAGTTCGGCGAGGGCTGCGGGCTCATAAGCGAAGACGGTTGGCCAGGCGTCATTGGAGGAGCGGGCCGTGAGGGCGAGGCGCATCCATGAATAGGCGGTCATGTCGCTGTCAGCGATGTGGTGGATGAGCTGGCGGATGGTCCAACCGCCGGAACGGTAGGGCGTGTCGATCTGGGAGTGGGTGAGTCCGTCGAGGGCGGCGGCGAGTTGTTGCGGAAGGGCGGCGAGGGTGTCGATGGCGATCGCACGCTCCTTCGGTGAGAGCGTTTGGGGAAGCGCAAGTTCGCCAATTGGGTATTGCAGCCTGGGCGACTCGCTCATCGGGTGATGATATCGCGCCTCGATTGTCCTAAGGCGATTTGTGGTCGACTTTCAGAAGCGCTCTTGTGATTCATCGCCGGGCTTGCGATGATGGCAGCCGTGCAGGAAGCAAGAGGAGGGGCGAGTGGAATCAGCGGAGATTGCGATTCGGCAGGCGGAGTTGGTGCTGCGGCTGTTTGAGCTGCGGCGGGAGCCGGTGATGCGGCAGGCGCGGAGCTATATTGGCGGCCCTTTTCTTCCCGCTTCGGCGGACGAGCTGGTGGCGCTGGTGAGTGCGGGGACGCAGGAGAGCGCGTATATCCTGCAAGTCTACGGCTATTGGGACATGGTTGCGGCGTTTGTGCTGCATGGCGCTCTAAACGAGGCACTGCTCTATGACGTTGGCCAGGAGATGTACTTCCAGTGGGCGAAGATTGCGCCTTATCTGGCAGGGTTTCGCGAGAAGATGAACCTGCCGGAATGGATGCGGAACATCGAGCGGGTAGTGAGTGGCTCGGCGGGAGGGAGATCGCGGCTGGAGACGATGCGGCGGAATATTGAAGAAATTGCGAAGCTAGGCGGAGAGCAGCCCAAGAGTTAAGGAGACAAATTGGACGTCACTGGTCATCCAGTCTTTGTGGTATTGGCGGTCGCGGTCGCGGCGTCTCTGCTGGCGGAGATCCACTTCGGCAAGCTTCGCGTGCCGGTGGTTGTCTGGGAGATGCTGTTTGGCATTCTGATCGGCCCGCAGGTATTAGGACTGGTGAAGCCTGGAGGCCTGCTGTCATGGATGGGAGATACTCTGGGGCTGGCCGCCTTGTTCTTTATGGCTGGCCTGGATCTTGATCTGCAGAAGGTAAAGGGGCGGCCGCTGACACTGGCGGTTCGCGGCTGGGTGCTATCGTTCGGCCTGGCGTTCGCCTTCGCCTTTCTTCTTCATTTGCTGCCGGGGCGGCACATTCCGGTCATGGTCGGGCTGGTGCTGGCCACGACGGCGATGGGAACCTTCCTGCCGATGCTGCGAGACGGAGGGCATATCGAGACGAAGTTCGGGAGGTACGTTCTGGCTGCGGGCGCGGTGGGCGAGTTCGCTCCAATCATTGTGGTTTCTCTGGCGCTGACCCGCAAGTATGGAGCGTGGCAGCAGGTCGCATTGATGCTGGTTTTCGCGGCCATTGCGTTAGGAGCGGCGCTGGTTGCGTTGGGGCTGAGGCCGCCGAAAGCGTTGGCATTGCTGGAGCGCAGCATGCACTCGAGCACCCAACTGCCGATCGCCCTTTCCGTGCTCTTGATCGCTTCGTTTGACTTGCTCTCGCTCAAAGTCGGGCTGGAAGCGGTACTTGGCGCGTTTGCGGCCGGAATGGTCGTAGGGTTGGCGTCGCAGGGGGAATCGGGCAAGCTGTTTAGGCAAAAGTCGGAGGCCTTGTGCTTCGGATTCTTCGTGCCTTTCTTCTTCGTTGTCAGCGGCATCAATCTCGACCTGCGGGCTCTGCTGCAGAGTCCGAAGTCCTTGCTGTTAGTGCCGCTCTTCCTGCTGCTGTTTGTGGTCGTGCGTGGTGCGCCGGTGTTTTTCTACGGTAAGGGTGACCTGCCGAAGCAGGAGCGCCTCCCCCTGGCGCTCTATTCCGCGACGGCGCTGCCGATGGTTGTGGCAATCACTAATATCGGGGTGCGAACGGGGGACATGCCGTCTGACATTGCCGCCGCTTTGGTGGGCGCGGCTGTGCTGTCGGTGCTGCTGTTCCCGACGATTGCAGGCGCAATGTTGTCGAAGAATGCTCCGGCAGCGGCCGATACTCTGGGTGCTTGACGGAGTTCGGGCCGCTAAGCCCCGATGGCGTCCTATAGCCAGGCGCTGAAAAAGCGTCCAGCGCTGCCTCGGATTTTGAGCTCATCTTTGCGGTTGGCGAAGTAGCGGGCGTTGATCTCTTCGCGGCCGACGTCTTCGATGGTGTGGAACGTGGAGAACCCCGAGGCGATTTCTGTTGGCGTGAAGAAGAGCTGGAAGGGTTCGCCGACGAGCTTGACACGGGCGGCGAGCGAATCGTGGGCGAGCTGCTCGATGAACGGTAGCGCGGAGCGTGGCTGGCCGTAGTCGAGGGTGATTCCGCTGCCTGGTGGTTGCGCGGCGATGAAGCCTACGGTTGCGCGGAAGGCCGGGAGGGTGAGGTAAGGGACGACTCCGAGCCAGGCGAAATAAGTTGGCTGAGTGGGATCGAAACCCGCCTGGTGCAGTTGCTCGGGGAGCGATTCGCATTCGAAATCTACGGGAGTGTAGGTGAGGTTCTGTGGAATCGGAATAGCGCTGGATTGGAGGAGCTCGCGCTTCCACTGCTGCGTGGCCGGGTGGTTGACCTCGAAGACATGGAGGTGCGGCCAGGGATTGCGATAGGCGAAGGTGTCGAGTCCGGCGCCGAGCAGGACGTATTGGCGGACTCCGTTAGCGACAGCGCGGGCGAGGTTATCTTCGGCGTGGCGGCTGCGGGCTACGAGGTGTGCTCGCATTGCAATGGAAAATGGCCGGTCGATGCGGGTGGGGGTGCGGTGAAGCTCCTCTGCGTAGGTTTCTCCGAGCAGCGGAATGGCGATGGGGTCGGTGAAGACCAGAGGCTTGTCGTAGAGCTGGTGCGCGGCGCGGCGGAGGGCGACGCGGAGAGCGGTGCGGGATGGGATTGCCTGCTGCATTCTTCGATGGTAGTGGAGGCGAATGAGGGTTTCATTCATTTGGCAGCTATATCGGTTTTGTTGGGAGCCTCAGTGAATTTCAGAGTTGAGTACAATCCGAAGTGCGGACTGCTAAAGACAAACGGCAAAGTCAGGCAAACATTACTCGCGGCGGGGTTGTTCGCCGACCGTGAGGCTCAAGAAGGCAGGACTGGGATGAAAGTACGAGTGGGATTGGCGCTCTTGTTCGCGGGAGTTTTCACCGCTGGCCTGTCTGCACAGAGCCAGCAACAGAGCGTGGTCCTGGAGCGGGGCAAGGCTACGGTTGTGCTTGAGCCTTACGCGCCGAACATTCTTCGCGTGACGCTTAGCCTGCAGAAGGAGAATGCCACGGCAGCTCCAGGGTATGGGTTCGTGGGGACGCCGTCGGCCGAAGGTTGGAGCCATACGGAGACTGAGGGCGCCGACGTTTATTCGTCGTCGCGGATGGTGGTGACGGTGGGCGGCCGGTCGACCGGCAAGCCGTCTAACTGGAAGCCGGTTCCGTCGCAGGTGGATATTGCGAAGTTCTTCAATGGCTCGACACCGGGAGTAGGCATCAATTTCAAAACCGCCGATGGCGCAAACCTATTGCAAATGCATGGATGGCAGCAGTCGGTGCCGAACTATAAAGACGGCAATGCTGAGATTCTGAACCAGCGACGGGCGACGGACCCGGAGTTTTTCCAGGTGGGCGCGACGTTTGCTTCTCCTGACGATGAGCATTACTACGGGCTGGGCGAGAACCAGGAAGGCTACCTCGATCATCGCGGGCATACGATCGACTGCTGGCAAAACTATTTGGCGACCGGTGGGCCGACTTCGTGCGTGCCGTTCCTCGTTACCAACAAGGGCTATGGGCTGATTTGGGACAATCCTTCGCGTACGACGATTGAGCCGGGATTCAATGAGCAGACGCGGTGGATTTCGGAGGTTGGCAACCGGGTTTCGTTCTTTGTGATTGCGGGTAAGACGACGGACGAGGTTTATGCCGGATATCGCCAGGTCACTGGGGCGACGCCTCTGCTGCCGAAGTCGGCTTATGGGTATATCCAGTGCAAGCAGAAGTATGCGACGCAGGAGGAGGTGCTGGGGGTCGCGAAGGGCTATCGCGACCGACATCTGCCTTTGGATACGATCGTGATCGACTGGTTCTACTACACCAAGATGGGCCAGATGGACATGGATCCGGTGAAGTGGCCCGACCCGGTGGCGATGAACAAGACGCTGCATGCCGAGGGCATTCAGACGATGATCAGCGTGTGGCCGAGGTTTGTGCCGGACTCGCGCTTTTACGACTTGATCCTCAAGAATGGGTGGTTTGAGCATCTGGCCGACGGTACGCCGACGAATGGGCTGCCTTACGATCGCGCGGGATCGGACATCGATACGACGAATCCGGCGGCAGCGAAATGGTATTGGGATACGATCCGCGACAACATTTTGAGCAAGGGATTCAATTCGATCTGGGCGGATGAGACTGAGCCCGACCTTCCCCCTCAAGGGAGCTATTTCTACATTGGGCCGGGGACGATGTTCTACAACCCCTATCCGCTCTTTCATACTGCGGCGCTTTACGATGGGTTTCGCCGCGATACTCCGAACCGGGCGCTGATTCTTTCTCGCGACGCCTATCTTGGCATTCAGCGTAATGGAGTGATCGTGTGGTCGTCGGATATTTATCCGACATGGGACACGCTGAAGCGGCAGATTCCTACCGGGCTGGATTTGACGGCTTCGGGAATTTCTAACTGGAGCAACGATACGGGCGGATGGCAGTATCTGCCGGCGGTGCATCACCCGGCGCATCCTCCGCTGCTGGATCCTTCGGATGCGCGTGACAATGTGGGCCACTACGATGACTATCCCGAGCTGTATACGCGGTGGTTTGAGTGGGCGACTTTCCTGCCTATCTTCCGAACGCACGGCAGCCGGAACTTCAACGAGGTCTGGTCGTATGGGAAGCAGGCTGAGCCGATCCTCGAGCAGTATTTGAAGCTGCGCTATCAGCTCATGCCGTATATCTATTCGCTGAGCTATCACACTTACCAGACCGGTGCGCCGTCGATGCGTGCACTGTTTATGGATTTTCCTGGTGACCCGAATGTGAGCGACCTGGGCGATGAATATATGTTTGGGCCGGCGTTCCTGGTGGCTCCGGTGACGGACCAGGGTGTGACCAGCCGCAAGGTCTACTTGCCCGCAGGCACGGACTGGTACAACTACTGGACCAACGAGCGGGTCAAGGGCGGCCAGACGATTACTGTCGATGCGCCGATCGACAAGCTGCCACTGTTTGTTCGGGCGGGATCGATCGTGCCGCTTGGTGCTCCGATTGAGAGCACGAGCGAAGTGCAGAAGATTGCCAAGGTGCGCGTGTATCCCGGCGGCGACGCGGACTTCACCCTCTTCGATGACGATGGCAACACTTACACCTATGAAAAAGGGAATGGCAAGGTGACGCAGCTGCATTGGGACGATGCGGCCGGCAAGCTGGGGCACTCGGGCGCGGCGGCGTGGGATGGGGCGGATTCGGGGATGGTCGAGGTTGTCGGGCGTTAGTGTGGGTCTCAGAAGTTAGCGACATAATTGCGGAGCGGCAATCTGAAAAGCCCAGGCCTAAAGGCCATTTCATGAACTCCTCTATTTCGTGGGGCTAAAGCCCCACGCTTCCACCGAGCAAGAGCGGCGACCGCAGCCCGGACTATATCGGGAACTTTCGAAACTAGATACTAGCGATCCATGATCATCAAAGACTTGATCTTCGATGTTGGTTGCAACAATGGCGACGACACCGATTTTTATCTAAGAAAGGGTTTTAGAGTCGTCGCCATCGATGCCGATCAGGCGCTTTGCGATGAGGTCTCGCGCCGGTTTGCCTCCGAGATCCAAGCGCAGCGATGCGAAGTGATTCATGGGGCGGTTGGCGAGAAGACGGGCGAGTTCGTTGAGTTTTACGTCTGCGACCGGCGAGACTGGAACACCTGCGACCTGGCATTTGTGGAGAGAAATGAGAGAGCCGGCGTCACCTACCGGACGATCTCTGTGCCGACAATCAATGTTGCCGAGCTTATGGAGAGTCGCGGCGTTCCCTACTATCTGAAGGTCGATGTTGAAGGCGCCGACACGATTCCGCTGAAGACCATGGTTGGGCAAGAGGTTGTTCCCACTTATGCCTCGGTTGAGATCGCCCAGCATGATCTTGCCGACGGATTGGAGCAGATTCGGCTTCTGAAGAGTCTGGGTTATACGCAGTTTAATTTCTTCAATCAGGGCATGCGAGCGTCGGTCAAAGCTCCGAATCCTGCACTAGAGGGCAAGTATGCAGCCTTCGATGCGAAAGCTGTCACGACTGGTCTTTTTGGCAAAGAACTTGAGGGCGAGTGGATGGATCTATCGGCGGCGGAGAGACGATTTGCCCGCATCCACGAGCGGTACGTGCGGTTTCGAGAGAATAAGCTCTACTCAAAAGATGGGAGCTTTGGTGGGACGCTGATCAGCAAGGTCCATAACCGTTTCAGGCGCCATGTGCTTGGCGATCCGGTTGCGTGGTATGAGCTTCACGCGCGAGCTGGATGATCGAGGCAATTGCGAATATTGGCCGCTTGCGACCGGCATTCTAGCGAGGGAAAGGCAGCCTTTGGCGGCGGGCATGCTCTGGATCCAGATACAGCCAGCAGAGTGCAGAGATGGTTGCTGCGCCGACCATTAGATAGATGAGCGGGGTCCAGGAGCCGGTCTTTTGGATAATCAGGCCACCGACCGCTGGTGCGATGAAGCCGGCGAGGTTGGCGAGCATGTTCATTGCGGCCGCTACTGTGGCGGTGTAGGGGCCACCGATCTCGACGCAGGCGTTCCAGGAGATGGGCATGGTGAGGTCGCTGCAAAAGCTGGCCATGCCCATGCACAGCATGGCGGGGAGAACCGCTTGAATACGAGTGAAGGCGAAGAGCAAGCACGCCGTTCCGAGAAAGCCGAAGAAGGCGATGGCTCGATGGGGCAGGCGCGCCGGTGCAAGGCCGGTGAGCAGCGAACCGAAGCCTCCGAAGAGAAGCGGAAGCACTGACAGAGCTGCGGCGTGCGCCGGTGTCTGGCCGCGCGCTTCTCTCAGGTATGTCGGAAGCCAGGTGATGTAGAAGTACCAGACAAACGAGAAGCAGAAATATTGCAGGACGAGCGCGAAGACCTGCGGGGTTAACAGCAGAGACGTCCACTCGCGTTTTGCGGCGCTATGGGTCATCAACGTGTGTGAAGCCTCGATCATCTCGAGTTCGGCTGTGTTGACGGACGGATGCTTCGCGGGATCGTCTTTGAACCAGAGAAAGAAGATGCCGCACCACACCAGGCCGAGGGTCGCGAAGGCGACGAAGGCCCATCTCCAGCCAAAGAGGCGGATGCAGATCAGCACCAGCGGCGGAGTCGCCGCTCCTCCCCAACGCGTGCAGGCCCACATGAGCGCCTGAGCGGTGACTCGTTCGCGTGCAGGAAGCCAGACGCTGAGCATGCGGGTGAGGTTGGGAAAACAGCCGGCTTCCCCTGCTCCGAAGAGAAAACGGATAACGGAGAGGGAGACGACGTTCCAGGCTGCTCCGGTGAGAGCTGTGAAGACCGACCACGCGGCCACGATCTGCAACAGCACGCGACGAACACCGATCCGGTCTCCGAGCAATCCTATGGGAATCTCGAAGAGAGCGTAGGAGAGGCCGAAAGCGCCGAAGACGAGTCCCATTTGCGCTTTGCTAAGGCCGAGATCGTGGGAAATCGGTCCGGCGGCTTGGGATATCGCAACGCGCTGCACGTAGGAGAGGACGGCGAGGCCGATAGCTAGCCCTACTACGCCGTACCGCGCTCGACTCGGCTTCATTCGGAAGGCCTCATTTTGCTGGTGATAGTTACTGGGTCAGAGCAAATACGTAAAGCGTATCGCCCGCGCCGGCGACGAGGTATTGCCGTCCGTCGAGAATGTATGTCTCGGGGCCGTTGCTCAGCGAGTGTGGCATGGGAAAGTGCCACACGATATTTCCGTTGGCTGCGTCGAAGGCGATGAAATTGCCGCTGTAGTCGCCGGTGAAGAGAAGGTTGGCGGCTGTGGTCAGAATTCCTGGGCCACCCAAGCCGCGGTCGGAGCCTCCGTAAGTCGTATAGGGATGGCTCCATTTCGGCTCTCCGGTTTTGTAGTCGATTGCTTCGAGGACGTGCTGCGACCAGAGGTCGCGCCATGAGCCACCGTATCCCTCTGGCCGACTGCTGGTGTCAGTTAGATATGTCACGCTGAACCCGCGGGTCGCGTTCACATAAAAGAGGGCAGTCTGCGGACTGAAGCTGGGAGGAATCCAGTTGGTGGCGCCGCCGCCATTCATGCTGATCAATGAACCATCGACCGTCGGCTCTTTATGCTCGTCGGGAATGGGCTGACCCTTCGCGTCAACCCCCTTCGACCAGTTGAGAGGAACGTATGGCTTGGAGAGCACATCCTTTCCGTTGGTGCGATCGAGCACGAAGAAATATCCGTTGCGGGCCGCCTGGGCGAGCAGCTTGTGCGGCTTGCCATGGATCTCGGCATCGATGAGCACCGGGGTTTCGGTATTGTCCCAATCGTGGGTGTCGTGGGGCGAGCCTTGGAAGTACCAGACAAGTTTGCCGGTGTCGGCGTTGAGCGCGACGATTGAACATGTCCAGAGATTGTCTCCCTTTCGGCCCTGGCCGGCCATGACTGGGTTTGGATTTCCGGTGCCCCAATAGAGAATGTTCAGATCCTTGTCGTAAGTACCGGTGAGCCATGTCATGCCTCCGCCGTGGGCCATGGCTGCTTGGTTGGGCCATGTCTCGGAGCCCGGCTCTCCTTTCTGAGGTTCGCTGTTCCAGCGCCACTGGAACTCGCCGGTCTCGGGATCGCGGGCTTCGAGATAGCCGGGAAGATCGATGGCGTCGCCACCGACGCCGATGATGACGTGATGGCCGGCCACCAGGGGCGCGGTGGTTGTGAAGTACTGCATCTTTTCGTCGGCGACCTTCTTTCGCCAGCGCTCTTTGCCGGTCTTGGCGTCTAGCGAAATAAACCATCCATCGGGAGCCATGAAATAGAGCCAGTCGCCGTACATGCCGACTCCGCGATTGCCGACTAAGTGGCCACCCTGGTCGACCCAGTCGTAGTGCCATAACTCCTGGCCGGTGCGTGCGTCGACGGCGTAGACGTGGTCGGGGATGGTGAAGTAGAGGACTCCGTTGACCATGAGCGGGGTTGACTTGATGTCCGGAGAGCCGACGCCGCGCATGGGGCCAGCGACATTGACGCGGTATTTCCAGGCGACCGCGAGAGAGTGAAGGTTTGAAGCCTGAATCTGATTGAGCGGGCTGAAGCGTTTGCCGGAGTAGTCTCCGTTGTAGGTGGGCCAGGCGTCTGTTGGCTCGGGTTCCGCCAGCTTTTGGGAGCTTAGTAACTGGGCGCTCGACGGGCGCGGAAACGCGCACAGCAAGACCAACGAAACGAGAGCGCTGCGGAGGCTCATTTCAGCGTCACCAGGTACGCGGTGAGGTCGTGGATTTGTGAGTCGGTGTACTTCTCCAGCATCTGGCGGTGGAAGACGAGCTTGTCTTCGACGTTTACTTTGATACCGGGCTCCAACTCGATCGAATGATGATTTCCGGATGAGTCGTCTAGAGAAACCTGGAAGTCGTCGAGATGGTTTAGGGTTCCGGTGACGGTCTTGCCGTCCTTCAAGATCACGGTGACCTGGGGGGGCGTGCGTGGCCCAACCGAAGCGGGATAGAGAAGGGCTTGTTGCAGATCGAGCGCTTTCAGCTTCGATCCAATGTGAGCCAGGTCTCCTGAGGCGGAGTGGCAGGTGTTGCACTTGCCTGCGCCGTTGAAATACGCCTGACCCGCCTGGGAGTTGCCAGTGACGATGTTTTGAATCTCGTAGGTTCCCCGGTTGGCGGCCAGGTACACCTGCAGGTGCAGGAATTCCGCGAGTTCGCGGAGCTGGTCGTCGGTGAAGGCGGGAAACGCAGGCATGCCTTTGTCCGGGAAGCCTTTGCGGATTATCGGGCCAACTACTTCGCCCTGGTTGTCATCGAGGACGGCCGAGGAACGCAGGAGATCGGGACCGACACCGCCGCGGGCGCCGGCTCCATGGCAAGAGGCGCATGTGGGGCCGAATAATTTGGCGCCCTCGGCGGCGATTTTGGCATCTGGTTCACGGCCGAGCCCGAGGAACTGGCGCATCTGGGTTGCGCGAGCGCTCTCTGGTGTTTGTGCTGCAGATTTCGAGCTGGGAGCCGGCTCTTCCTGTGCTGAGACTAGAAGGGTGAATCCGGAAACCGCCAGCGCCGCTGCAAAGAAAACTGCTAAGGCGGTCAACCGCACGGGAGCGGCTACCGTCTGCGGCAGAATTCTGCTCCAAATGGGATGCCCGATATGCACACTCTTCGATTGAAGTTCTTCGATACGCGGTAGCCGTGGCTGTTGCTTACGCCTTCGTGGGCTTGCGATAGGGCGTTCGAAGCGAAGAACCGGACGAGTACCTGATTGTTGCTCAACCTATGCGTCCATGGTCGCGATGTCAAGCCTGCTTGGGACACGAGCCAGCGACATGAACTGAGATCCAAATTCGATTTACTATTACCGTGCGCTGCAATTCATAATTTAATCTGCAGCGCTACTGGATGTGCGAATGAAGATCGATCTCTCGGGCAAGACGGCGGTGATCACTGGCGGCAGCCGGGGCCTCGGCGAGGCTATGGCGAAATCGCTTTCGGAAGCGGGCGCCCAGGTTGCTCTGGTGGCGCGGGATGTGGAACGTCTCGAGGCGGTGCGCGATGCGATTGCGGGGCAGGGCGGCACTGCGGCGATTTTTGCCGGGGACGTCACGCGAGAGGAAGATGTCGCGACTGTGGCGCGGACAGTCGCCGAGCGATTCGGCCATCCGCAAATCCTGATTAACAATGCCGGGACGAACATCCGCAAGCCTCTGGTCGATTATTCGCTCGATGAGTTTCGCAGCGTTGTGGATTCGAGCCTGACCTCAACTTTCCTGATGTGCCGCGCCTTTGTGCCGGGGATGAAGGGCACCGGATATGGCCGCATTCTGAATATGACCTCGATCATGAGTCATGTTTCTCTGCCGGGGCGGACAGCATACTCCTCTGCCAAAGCGGCATTGCTCGGCCTCACGCGTGCACTGGCACTGGAGCTGGCCAGCGAAGGAATTACCGTCAACGGCATCAGCCCGGGGCCGTTTGGCACGGACATGAACGCGGCGGTTATGAGTAATCCCGAGGCGAACGCTCAGTTTCTCGCCAGCTTACCAGTGGGTAAATGGGGTGAGGTCAAAGACATCGGGGCCTTAGCGTGTTATCTGTGTTCTGAGTTTGCGAGCTTCATTACGGGTACCGACATTCTTATCGACGGCGGCTGGACCGCCAAGTAGCTGGGTGCAGGAGTGAGAGTTGATCAGCAGACGAGACTTTCTAACGGCAGGCGCAGCGGTTGGGGTTGCCGCGGCGATAAGTGAGGAATCCTTGATGGCGTGGGCGCAAAGCAGTACGGCGGCTAAGAGCGACGCTACATCTAGTCCAAAAAACGATCCCTGGACCAGTGGGGCGATGGGACTTGCCTCGACCAGCCTGGCAATTCGGCTGGGCGGATACAACCATCCGGCGGGGCCGCTGCGCAACGACTTCATCGCATTTCTGGAGTATTGCCACAGCATCGGCAGCGCCGGAGTTCAGACTTCAGTCAAGGGCGATCTGGCCGCATTTCGCAAGCGCGCGGAAGAGCTGAACATGTTCGTCGAGTATGAGAGCCGATTGCCTGACCATGCGGACGACGATATGTCCGGCTTTGAAAAGTCGTTGAACGACGCCAATGCCGTCGGCGCCAGCTGCCTGCGCGTGGTGAGCCTGAGCGGTCGGCGCTATGAGAATTTCAAGACGATGGACGCTTACCTGGACTGGAAGAAGCGCACCACGGCTGTGGTGGAAAAGATCGTGCCGCTCGCCGAAAAACAGAAGGTCATTCTCGCGATGGAGAACCACAAGGATCGGACCGCGGATGAGTTTGTGGCGCTGCTGAAGCAAATCTCCAGCGAGTATTACGGGGCGTTGATTGACTTTGGCAACAACATTTCGCTAGCCGAAGAGCCGATGAGCGTGGTCGCCAAACTGGCTCCTTATGTGAAGAGCACGCATTTGAAGGACATGGCGGTGCAGCCTTATGACGAGGGCTTTCTGCTGGCGGAAGTCGTCTGCGGCGAGGGATTTCTCGATGTGAAAGGCATGGTTGAGTTGTGCCGCCGGGCGAATCCTAAAGTGCATTTGCTGCTGGAGATGATCACCGACCATACGCTGAAGGTTCCGGTTCGGACGGACGAGTATTGGGCTACTTTTCCGGAGCGGCGCGCGACGGCGCTGCCGGCGATTCTAAAACTTGTCGAGCAGCACACCTCGCAAGAGATGCCACAAACGGACAAGCTGAGCCATGAGCAGCTTCTCGCGGTCGAGGAGGACAGCAATCGTCGCTGCCTGGAATGGGCGAGGCAGAACCTCGCTGTCTCCTGGCTTGCTTAATCGTGGCTTGGCTGATTGGACGAGGCGAGATTAGTTGACGATTGCGACGGGTTCAACTTTAGATTCACGGCCTAAAGCGTATTGAAGGTCAGGCCGAGGCAGATCGCAATCGTCATCGTCGGGCCCCTCAAGGAAGGCGTCGAAGAGGCTGCCGTATAGGCCCTCGCGGGTTGCCATCTTTTCGCGCCGTGCGCGGAGGAATTCGAAACGGAAGGGCGAGTAGCGCTCCGCGTCGGCCAGGAAACTCAAAGAGAAATATTGATGCGAGTCCGCAACCGCGCCGACGATTAGAGACCGCCAGCTCATTTTCATGAGCTCTTTGAACTTGGTGTCGCCGTTTGGCAGATCGTCCATCTGGTTGCCGACGTACTCGCTGAAGTTCAGGAGCTGAATCGTGAGGTCGTCTAGGGGTATGGCCTGGGCGGCAGAGCGAGAGAAGAGTGTTTCTGAACCGCGCCGCATATCTTCGCGCAGGTCTTGTATGTCGTCTCCTAACTGAAGCAATACGCCCCATTCGAATGCGAATCGACTCTCTTGCTCATTGAGCCAGCCGCGGGCGAGGCAGCCGTCAGCCAGCACCGAGCTACCGCCCTTGGCGCAGCTCTTCCGCAGCAGATCGGCAGCGTCGCAGCTTCCTGTCTTATTCAACTGGGCTATGCTCTCTTCCTGTGCCCGATGGATCGCGAGCAAACAGTCCCAGACCTGGGGGTAGCGGACCCGAGGATATTGCCCTTCGACTAACTGGACCAAGGTCCACAATGCTCTCTCTCGATGGTCGTCGGCTGAAAGACGCTGGCCGCGCAAGCGCTCCCGGAAACGCTCGCTGAAGCGGAGCTTGGCCTCGCCTGAGACATCCTCGCAGTCAAGGAAGTTGTCGCTGTAGGGATAGAGGAGGCTGTATCCGAGGATCGATGGCGTGATTCCGATGGATTCGCCGAGCAGCGGTTGCAGTCCGCAGGCGGTCCATGCATTCCGGCATGCCTGAGTGATGTCGGCCATGCTCAGGCTCGGATCGAAGCGTCTCGCCCAGCGGGCGAGTTTAGTTCCCACCGGCAGAAAATCATCGGTGAGGAGATCGACCATCTCCGGATCGAGATCCAGCGCAGTGGCGGAAAAGCGGGCGAAGGATGCGGTGACGCGCTTCTGGGTTTCGAGCCGTCCGGATTTGGTTCGCGGGGGTTTCTTCAGGTCCCGCTCGACGGCCCGCAGGGCTTCGTCGTATGCCTTTTCCTTTTTCTGCTGCTCTTTCGGGCTGTAACGGTGCCCGTTCGACACCGACTGCCGAGCGCAGCCGCTCCAAACGTGGATGGTTTGATCCACCTGCGCCTCGATCCACGGCCAGTCGAAGTGTCGATTCATGCTCTAAGGTTACGGGAAACAGAGTTTCACGGTTCCCCCACAGACTGGAGTGGGGGCACGCCCTAATATTCCCATTTGCAAAATCCTGTTTTGTGACTACTCTTATCAACGGCGCGCAATCCGATGGCGAAGGCCTCTGCAGTAGTTCAAATCGGCGGTTTCGGCGGCACGCGGCGGCGGGATGCGTGGTGGGTTGAAATTCTGCCCGTAATCGCGTTGCTGGGCGGGTTCGGCCTCTATGCCACATTTCGCGCCTTTGAGGGGAAGTTCTATGAGTGGGGACCCTACCTCTCCCCGTTTTATTCTCCGCTGATCGATCCTCATCACTATTGGTGGCGCTTTTCTCCAGCGCTTCTAGTTCTGGCCGGGCCGCTGGGATTCCGCGCCACCTGCTACTACTATCGAAAGGCATATTATCGGGCGTTCTTCCTCGATCCGCCGGCCTGCGCGGTGAGCGAGGGAAGCCATCGGAGCTACCGCGGCGAAACTGCGTTTCCTTTTATTCTGCAGAACCTTCATCGCTGGTTTCTTTACCTTGCAATTGTCTATCTCGTCTTCCTTTGGCGGGACGCGATTCGCGGATTCTTCTTTGCAGACGGATTTGGCATCGGCGTAGGCTCGCTGATATTGCTGGTAAACATCGTCCTGCTCACCCTCTACACCTTTTCCTGCCACTCGTTGCGCCACCTCGCAGGAGGTAAGCTTGACTGCTTCTCATGCACCGCCTTTGGCCCTTCGCGTCACACGGCCTGGCAGTGGCTTACGGGGCTTAACTCGCGCCATATGCTGCTGGCCTGGGCCAGTCTCATCGCGGTGGGCCTGACCGACCTCTATATACGGTTAGTATCTGCCGGTCTGCTCAAGGACATTCGAATTCTGTGATCCCCAAATACGAAACCCACGAACACGACGTTCTCATCATCGGCGCGGGCGGGGCGGGCCTTCGCGCCGCGATTGAAGCGCTGGCCCAGGGCGTGAGTGTTGGCGTCGTTTGCAAGTCATTACTCGGCAAAGCGCACACGGTGATGGCCGAAGGCGGTATCGCGGCGGCCATGGCAAACGTGGACCAGGCCGACGATTGGCGCGCCCACTTCCGCGACACCATGCGCGGCGGAAAATTTATGAACGATTGGCGCATGGCGCAACTCCACGCCCAGGAGGCCCCCGAGCGCGTGCGCGAGCTGGAGCAATGGGGCGCGCTCTTTGACCGCACCGAGAACGGGGAGATCTTGCAGCGGGCCTTTGGCGGCCACACGTACAGGCGGCTGTGCCACGTCGGCGACCGCACTGGCCTGGAGATGATTCGCACCCTGCAGGACCGCGGAGTGCATCTGGGCATCGATGTCTACATGGAATGCACGGTGACGCGGCTGCTTAAGGATGGCGACCGCATCGCCGGCGCCTTCGGCTACTGGCGTGAGCAGGGGCGGTTCGTCGTTTTCAAAGCTAAGTCGGTGGTCATCTGCACCGGAGGCATCGGCAAAATCTGGAAGATCACATCGAATTCCTGGGAATACACCGGCGACGGCATGGCCCTGGCCTATGACGCGGGCGCGGAGCTGACGGACATGGAGTTCGTCCAGTTTCATCCCACCGGCATGGTGTGGCCGCCGGGAGTGCAAGGCATCTTGGTAACGGAAGCCGTTCGCGGCGAGGGTGGGATGCTTCGCAATAAGAATGGCGAGCGTTTCATGGAGCGCTACGATCCCAAGCGGCTCGACTTGTCTACGCGCGACGTCGTGGCCCGCTCGATCTATACCGAGGTGCGCGAAGGACGCGGCACCGAACACGGCGGGGCGTTCCTCGATATCTCGCACAAGCCCGCCGAGTATGTGAAGCGAAAGCTTCCCAGCATGTATCACCAGTTTCTCGAATTGGCGGATGTGGACATCACCAAGGGTCCCATGGAGGTGGGGCCGACCTGCCACTACATGATGGGAGGCATTCGCGTCGAACGCGGAGACGGCGCAGGCCTCGGTCCCTGGACTCTTCGCGGCCGGAGAAGCGGCTGCGGGCCTGCACGGCGCTAACCGCCTCGGCGGCAATTCTCTTTCCGATCTGCTGGTGTTTGGGCGGCGCGCGGGCCTGGCGGCGGCTGAGTACGCAAAACGCGTTGCCGACTCGGGGCTCGATTCTTCGCAAATCGAAGAGGCCGAACGGCAGATGCTCGCTCCGTTCGAGCGGGTGGCCGGGGAAAGCCCTTATGCCATCCACGAAGACCTGCAGAGCACTATGCAGAGCCTGGTTGGCATCTTTCGCACCGACGAAGACCTCCGGGCGGCTCTGTTGCACCTCGATACTCTGAAGAATCGGTCTGCTCAAGTGCGGGTGGAAGGCTCGCGGCTCTTCAATCCTGGCTGGCACCTGGTGAGAGATTTGCAGAGCATGTTGACGATCGCGGAGGCAGTAACCCAGAGTGCCCTGGCGCGCCGCGAGAGCAGGGGGGCCCATAGCCGCATCGATTACCCCGATCTGGATTCTGTATGGGGAAAGAAGCATAATGTCGTGATGAAAAAAGGGAACGCCATGACGCTCGTCGAATCCCCTCTCGTCGAGATGCCTGAAGACTTGAAGCAAGTGCTTGCGGAAGATGGTGTAGCTAAGTAGGGAGGCTGGCTATGGCTGAGATCCCGACGACAGAGGCGACGCTGTCGGTCTTCCGGGGCGACCGGGAAGACGGAAAGGCCGTCGATTATCGCGTCCCCCTCGTTCCCGGCATGGTTATTCTCGATGCCCTGCACTGGATCCAGGCCCATGAGGCACCGGATCTCGCCGTGCGCTGGAATTGCAAGGCGGGCAAATGCGGTTCGTGCTCGGCCGAGGTCAATGGCCGTCCGCGCCTCACTTGCAAGACACGTATGGATGCTCTTCCTCTCTCGGAGCCCATCACCATCTTTCCCATGAAGGCCTTCCCCGTCATCAAGGACCTGGTGACCGACGTCTCCTGGAATTTCAAAGTGAATCGGAAGATCCCGCCATTTCAGCCGCGCGCCGGCGTCGAGTGGAAGATGTACCAGCGCGACGTGGACCGCGTGCAGGAATTCCGCAAGTGCATCGAATGTTTTCTTTGCCAGAATGTCTGCCATGTCCTGCGCGATCACGACAAGCGAGAAGAATTTGGCGGTCCTCGTTTCTTCGTACGCACGGCATCGCTTGAGATGCACCCGCTTGACGGCGTCTCGCGAACAAAGATGGTGAAGGATGCGCTGGGGATCGGCCTGTGCAACATCACCAAGTGCTGCACTGAGGTCTGCCCTGAAGACATCCACATTACCGACAACGCCATCATTCCGCTCAAGGAGCGGGTGGTGGACGAATATTATGATCCGCTGCTGATGCTCGTCCGCAAGATCCGCGGCGCTGGGAAGAGCTAGATGTAGAGGTGTCCGATGGAATATGAGCTGAAACGCATTTCGACCGCTGGGATCCCCGAGGCCATCTCAAAAGTTGAGCTCTACCGCGGCCTCAATGAGCCGGAGGAAGCCGAGTCTATCTGTCGCGATATTTTGGCCGTCGAACCCGACCACCAACTCGCAATGCGGCTTCTCGGACTGTCGCTTACCGATCAATTTGCAGGCGGCCCCTCCGATCGGGACCGGGAAGCGGAACGCATCTTCCAGAGTCTCATCGATCCCTACGAGCGGCTGTATTACACGGGAATTGTTTACGAGCGACGCGCGAAAGCGCAACTTCGCGCCGGACAGCCGGCCAATAGCCTGCTGCCGCTCTTCGAACAGGCACTGCGGTTCTTCGCTGAGGCGGAAACGATTCGGCCTGAAGGGAATGACGACGCGATTCTGCGCTGGAATCGTTGCGCGCGGCTGCTACAGACAACAACGTACCTGTCGGAACAGGAGAGCTCTCCTTTCGAGGCGTTCGACTCGCCGCCGAGATAGGGCTCGGGGCGGCGGCGGATCGCGGTCTACATCCTCAATGCAGCCCGGATCGAGGCCGCTACTTGGTCGCCCATGATGTCGGCGCCAGTGGGACCGAAATGGACTGTATCCTCGTACAAGTCGAGATGCTTTTCCATGAGTGCGTGTTGGTCGTCTATGGATATCCCAGCGGCTCGAACCTGCTCCTGCGCGATCGCGTTACGTTCTTCAATGCGGGGATTCGTGGCGCTGTTGAAAGCATTTGCCTTTACGGGCGTTGTGTTCGCCCATATTAATGTGCCACTCTTACCGATGAGTGCGCGCACACTGCTGAGGAATGCCGGGAATGCGGCTTTGTACTGCACCTCTGTGTAGTCCCAGCCGTGCATGCCGTTGTTGAAATGCACGACGCGAAAGGGCACGTTTTCCATTGCCGCGAACTCGGCGATTTGGCGTGGCAGCCGTGGGTCGCCGACAGACGTAGAGACCGCCATCAGGTAGACGTTGGCGATGCCAGTTAGATCCTTCACAACTTGCGGAAAGTAGTTGCGCGTGATGGAGTCACCCAGGAGCAGCACGTTTGGTAGCTTTGGATCGGGATGGGCGGGCCGAACCTCCCAGGTCCACTCAATTTCCTCTGGAATCGAGACAGACTTCTGCGCAATTGCCGCTGTACCGGATATAAGCGAAAGAACCGCAACCGCCGCCACAAGAATGGGTAAAGTACGCTGGGCCAGGGATAAATGCGTGCTCAATGAAAACTCCTAATGGTGGACGGTTGTCGCCGCCGGTGGGATTTGAGGACGCTCGAAGCTCTCCCGGCGCAGACGGATGGTCTCGCTGGGTTGGAGACGAATCGTAATCACAGTATCTCTATAACGAACCGGTGTGGAGCCTCCATGCCGGCTTCGTATGGAGGCAGCAAACAGCACGCCGTTTTTCCATGCGACATCAACCACATATCCGCCGCGAGCGCACAGCCCACGGATAGAACCGGTCGGCCATGCGGCGGGCAATGCGGGTAGAAATTCAATCTCACCGGCCTGCGACTGTAGCAGCATTTCCGCAACGCCGGCCGGCCCGGCAGTATTGCCATCGAGAGAGAAGATGTTCGAGTTTGCGCCTGCAATGCCGGCGCTCGAATAAGTGAGAAGATTGTCGTCCGCGGCTTTTGCCACCAGGCTGACAAGATACTTGTGGGCGTCATCGCCTTTGAGGAGCCGGGCATAATAGACGACAAGATTTGCGCGGCCCCATTCGCTCTGTTCCCAGTGCGGGGCGTTCATGCGCCGCTGAATGGTTATCTCCGCGGCGTGGGCCAGCTCGGGCGTCGTACGCGGGGAGATCTGGTGTTCAGGATAGAGGGCCACCAGGTGTGATGTGTGTCTGTGGTTTGGTTCGGCGTCCTCAAAGTCTTCGAGCCACTCCTGTAACTGGCCGTGGCGGCCGATCTGAAAGGGCGGTAGCCTGGCGCGTGCTTCTTCGAGCTTTGCCCGAAGTGCTTCGTCGGTATTGAGAGTCTTGGATGCATCAATGCACATGGTGAAAAGCGCGTATACGAAGACGCGGTCGCAGGTATTGCCCATCCCCTCGGCAATGTGGCTACCCGACGGCGCGATGTACCAGTTCTCCGGCGAGTCAGAGGGGCCGGTCACGAGCCAGCCGTGCTTTGGCTCCGCGACGATGTAGGCCAGAAAAAACTCTGCCGCCTCGCGCAGAACCGGATAGGCCCGGGTGCGGAGGAATTCCACATCGCCGGTGAAGATGTAGTGGTCCCACATCTGCAGCGAAATCCAGATGCCAGCGGTAACGAAGATGCCCCAGCCGGGGCTGCCAGGGGCGGTGAAACCCCAGGGGTTCGTGACCGTGTGGACTACCCAACCCGGCGCACCATACATCTCTTTTGCGGTTGCCCGGCCGGCCGAACGCATCAGATCGATCAGGCCGAAGAGCGGTGTTTGACACTCCGATAGATTGCAGACTTCCGCCGGCCAGTAGTTCTGTTGGGTGTTGATGTCGAGGTGATAATCGTCGGTCCAGCCCATGCTGCTTGCCAGCCCATCATTCCAGATGCCCTGGAGAGCCAGCGGCAAGGGCGAATCCGCGCGCGAGCCGGCGATGGTTAGGTACCTGCCATACTGGAAGAAAAGCGCGAGCAGCTCGGGATCGTCAGCTCCATTTTCCAGGGCCTTGCGCCGCGCATCGGTGGGCAAGGGCCGTGTCGCAGAGGGGCTGTCGCCGAGGCTGATCGACATGCGGCGATATAGAGGCTGATAGTCCGCAATGTGGGCCTGGCGGATTTGGGCGAAACTCCTGGTTGCAGCCTTGCTCAAGGCCTGTTTACATTGGATCTCTGGATCGGCGCCGTTATAACTCGTCGCAATGGCCAACAGGATCGTAACCGCGTTTGCATCTCGCAGGTCGATTGTGTCGGTACTCGCAGCCGAGTTCCCGCCCTCCAGGATCACCTGAGCTCTAATCTGCACCGCTACGCCGTCGTGACCGCTGCTGTGCTGAGATTCGTAACAGTGGCCATCAAGCACGATGGTTGCACTGCCAGATGTGCTGACTGTAGACGGAAGAATGCCTTTACCGAAGCCCAAGCGGAAACCAATCTTTCCCGGCTGGCTGGCAGTGAGCCGAAGGGCGAGCACATTGTCAGTATGGGTCGCGAGGATCTCGCGCGCAAACAACACGCCACCGCTTCGGAAGTCTACCCGTGCAATTGCATCATCCAGATTGAGAGAACGGCGATAGTCCGCGACGCTGCCCATGGTATCGCCGTCTTTGTTATCGAAGGTGAGCTGTAATTCGGGGAGAGGCAGATTCGTTCCGAAATTCTTCATGTGGCCGGGTAGGTATTTCGAGCAGAGCGCCTGCGCCTCGTCATACCTCCCGGCAAAGAAAAACTCTCGTATCTCATGGAGATGCGGCAGCGCGCCTGGGTTGACCTCGCCCGTGGCCGGCGCGCCGGCCCAGGCGGTCAATTCGGATAGCGCAATCCGCTCCACCTCTGTCCCACCAAAGACCATCCCCCCTAACCGGCCGTTTCCAATGGGGAGAGCCACTAACCAGCGCTCTGCTGGTCTGGTATACCAAAGCTCGTCTCTGTTACCGTTCGATCGCGCCGGCAGGGAAGGCTTGAGGTGTGGCAGCACCGCGGTAGCGAGACTGCCACGCAGAAAACTACGTCGGTCGATAGTCACAGCTTTCCTTTGTGGATTAAGAGGTCGAATTGCGTCTTGAAAGTATTTTTGATCTGCGCCTGGAAGATGCCAAAATATGCGTGTCGGGAACCATTTGCGCGATTGGTCCCCGACACTCTGAAGTACTAGTTTCCGAATTGTAAGCTCGGCATCAAGGCCAGACCGTTGGAGCGACAACGATCCGGTCCAGGTCGGGTGCGTATCCAGTCGGATTGCCGATGTTAATAGTGTTCACGCCGGCGTGAAGCTGGACTGGCAGTACTACCGGCACAGGATCGTTGAAAGTGGTGCCGTTCAGATCGAGTTCCTGAGCTGTACCGCCATTGACGCTAAGGAAATACGAGCGCGGCCCGCTGGTCTGATAGTCAATCTCGAGTTGATAGGTCCCGCTCACTGGGAGGGTCACATTGGAGAAGGTTACGGAATTGGCTGCGCCTCCGCCGATGTTGCCTGCCTTCGCAAGTCCGGAAGAGTAGTTGCTGAATCCCGCGGTCACGCTGCCGCCGAGCGTAGCGACTTCCGCTTCATAGGTCGCCGAAGTTGGAGGCGGGAAGTCTCCGTTGCCGCTGATGACAATGCGATCAAGATCTGGAGGGTAGCTGGGTAGGTTGCCAAACTGAATCGCGTTCAAGCCTTTTACCAGATGAACAGGGACGGTTGTGCTGGCGGGAAGCAGGAAGCTTCCGCCACTGCAATTGAGGGTCTGAAAGGGGCCATTGTTTACTGTGTACAAGTACGAGCGAAGCCCAATGGTCATTGAATCGACTTGCATGAGGTATTCACCGTCGCGCGGCGCATAGACGTTATTGAAGGTGACGGTGTTACTGGCTCCGAGGCCTAGATTTCCAACTTTCTCTCCGCCCGAGCAGGCGGGACAGCTTGCGATCGCCGCCGAGCCGCCCAGGACCGCGGACTCAGCTTCATAGCTGGTTGAGGGCGAAGCCGGCGCACGTCCAAAGCGGGTGACCTTGAGCAGCTTCACGTCGTGACCCTGGAGCACGGTAGAAAATCCGCCAAAGGACGGGCCAAGCTCGCGATGATTCCAGAGATCGCGCACCTGCAGAGCAGTTTGAAAACCAAGCAGGCTCCACGGAATGTTTACATTATTGACTGTCGCGTTCATATTGAAGATTCCGACGTAATACTGGCCATGACCAAGATTCGTGGTCCAGACTTCGAGATCGCCGTCAAGCAGTTGGGTCGCTGGCACACCCGTTTGCTGGACCGCGATCACTTCATCGTTGGTCGTAATCTGCTTACCGAAGCTATCGAGTTTGGTGAGATCGCCGCCCAGATAAATCGGCGCATTCGCCAGCGCCCACAATGACAGGGCAGAGCGCTTCTCCTCATTGGTGAGACCATCGAGTGCGCCGTCGCCTATGTCGAGAGAATCCAGATCGTTCCAGCCTACGGTCGGGCCGGCCGCATTCTCCCATCCGGGCAGGTCGCGGAAACGCTCGTAGATGCGCGGCCAATTGGTGAGGGTCGCGCAGTCGCCTTCGCATTCGACATCCTGATCGATGCGGCGAGCGTTGGCGTACTGCTGCCAAGTGCTGAGGTAGTCCTCATCAAGGTCCCAGGAAATTGTGAGCCATATCGGACGCCCGCTCGCGGCGATTGCCTTTGACCATGCCTCGACGTCCGGGCGGTTGTCGATTGCGGTGCCGTAGCTGTCCGATCCTGGCGTTACACCGTCGAGCTTGATGAAATCAATGCCCCACGACGCAAAGAGTGCCACCACGGAGTTCATGTATTCCTGAGCGCCGGGTTTGGTGAAGTCGATCTTGTAGTGATATGGAGACGTGCCTGGTGAACCAAAGGCATTTCCTGCGGTGTATGGAACCACCAGGATGTCCTGAATGTGGTAAGGCGTGCCGAGAATCGGTGAGTTGGCCGCGACCGCCGGGTACTCTACGCCAGGAATCCAGTAGATCCCGGCCTTTTGACCTTTTTGATGGATGTGCCCGACCAGGGCTGCGATGTTGGGAAACGTGGTTGTGTTCGGGATGGGCCGCCCATTGGCGTCAAAACTCCCCTGCCAACCGGAGTCGATATTGATGTAGTCGAAGCCGTGTGGCTGCAGTCCCGAGGATGCAAGCGCGTCGGACTGAGCGGTTATATTGTCCTGGGTCAAGAAGCTAGAGTTGATGGTTTGCTCGCTGAATGTGCTCCAGCCGAGATACGGTCTCTGGCCAACTTCATTCACTTGTGCGGTCGATTTTTGTGGAGCGATCAACTGGCTGCCGGCAGCGAGAGCGATCATGAGCACTGCGCCGAGTTCGCGTTTGTGGGATTTTGGACGAATCGAAGCATCTTTCGGATGTGGACTTTGCGGGTCGATGCAGCGGGTGTGGATTGGCATGGGATCTCCTTGGCTCTGACGTGGAAGTCATCGATCACGTTCACGGTCAAGACAGAAGTTGCGGCTTGAGACATCGAGCTTTACTCCGCCTTCAAGTCTCGACGGACTCTTTTTGAGCGCTCGGAAAGCAATACTAGGTGAGCCCTTGTCGGGATGTCAAATTGCTGACTGCCTGCGCGCTGGCCTGATCTTTTTGTGGCGCCTTACTGCTCTTCTTGGAGTGGCTAGCGAACTAGAAGCAGCAAGAATCGTCGCTTACAACGGGACAATGTTGTATTGTGACTGGTTTTGGCTTTAGATCTGACATTTTCCGACGGGCCAGCCGCTTGCCCCCTTCTGCAACTCCCGGTGGCTCGCCTAAGCGAGCATCCTAGGCATCTGGCCGTCTGGCAATTGAGCGCTTATCGGAGCGATTAAATCGATTGACGTTCATGAGCGCTTAGGGTACGCTCACGCCTGATAGCGAAACATGCCGAAACCGAATCAGAATGCCAACGGGGCAGGATCCCTGATCAAACATGCCCTGGCTGAACGCCTGCGCGAAGAGATCGTTACGGGACGGCTCGCCCCAGGCGTGCGAATTGTTGAGGGCACGTGGGGCAGGAAGCTGGGTGTGGCACAGGCTTCCATTCGAGAGGCGATTAACATCCTGGCGCATGAGGGCTTTGTCACCAAGGCCTCTGGCCGCAGCGCTCGGGTGGTCAACCTCAGCGAACAGGATGTGCTCCAACTATTCGAATTGCGAGGAGCTTTGGAGGGTCTTGCGACCCGTCTGGCTGCAGCGCGAGGCGCGGACATCGCCGAACTGGAGCATGCCCTGGAACGGATGCGGCGTGCCGCGCACTCCGGCAACTCCGATGAGATTCTCGACGCGGATCGTCAATTTCATCTGGAGTTGTGCGATCTCTCCGGCAATCCTCATCTGCAACAACATGCGCGCCGGGTGCTGCTGCCGTTCTTCGCATTCGCGCGTATGCGGGTCGTCGCCACCGGACAGACCACTTCTCCCTGGGACCGCGGACTCGATGCGCATCAACGCATCATCGACCTGATTCGCGAGCGCGAGGGTGAAGTAGCGGAGCAATATGTGCATCGCTTAATGGCGCGCTTTGGCGCTACGGCTTATCAAGACTGGCAGAAAGCGCCTCCTCAAAAGAAAACCCGCGCCACTATACGCAAGAAATAAGCTGAGATTGGCTCTAAGAAACCGCATAAATCTCTGGGAGCCGATTCAACCGGCAATAAGGCAAACATGGCACTGTGTTCCATCGAACGAATTTCGGTCTTCGATCGCAGATATTCACTACCTCCTGGCGCGGGAAGCGATGCAGTACATACCGACCCCGAGTACTGCCTCGCCGTGACCCAACTCGAGTCGGGCTCCGGCGAATCCGGGACTGGCTTCGCGCTCACTCTGGGTGAGGGCAATCGTCTCGTCTGCGAAGCCATCCAACTGCTCGCAAAGCCATTGCAGGGGAGACCAATTGAAGATCTGATGGCGGAGTTTGGGACGGTTGCGCGGGAGTTGGCAGACGATCCAGCGCTTCGTTGGCTTGGCCCTCACAAGGGTGTCGTGCATTTAGCACTGGCGTCGATCACTAATGCGTGCTTCGATCTCTGGGCCAAGAGTCGCGGCGTCCCGCTCTGGAAGCTCCTGGTCGATCTATCGCCTAAGCAGGTGGTCCAGCTCCTCGACTTAAGCTATCTCGAGGAGACATTGGGCGAGCGTGAGGCAATTGAATTGCTGCGCGCGCACCAGGACACGCGCGGGGAGCGCGAAGGGATCTTGCAACAAGGCTATCCAGGCTATGACACGTCGGTCGGTTGGATCGCCTACGAAGACGATAAGGTACGAAAACTCGCCGAGCGCGCCATCGCCAAAGGATTTACAGCGTTTAAGTTGAAGGTCGGTTCCACAGACCGTTCGCGTGACCTGCGGCGCGCGGCGATGCTGCGTGAGTGCGCCGGGGACGCAGCAGCGATGATGTTCGATGCCAATCAGCAGTGGGCATTGCCGGACGCCCGTGAAATGTGCCGCGAACTTGCCAAGCTCAACCCGCTTTGGATCGAGGAGCCGACCCATCCGGATGACCTGATGGCCCATGTCACACTGTCCCGTGAGATCGCGCCGGTAAAAATAGCCACCGGCGAGCACATCCCGAACCGCGTTGTCTTCAAGAACTTCATCAGCGCCGGGGCTATGCAATTTGTACAGGCGGATTGCACGAGACTGGCCGGGGTGAGTGAGTTTCTGACCGTAAGCCTGCTGGCGAAAAGGGCGGGACTGCCCATCGTTCCGCACGTCGGCGACATGGGGCAGATTCATCAGCATCTGGTTCTCTTTAATCACATTGCGATGGCCCATGAGGCGATATTCCTGGAGCACATTCCCCACTTGCGTTCGCACTTTGTCTTTCCAGCTATAGTCGAGGGCGGCCGCTATTTGACTCCGCAGGAACCAGGTGCATCGACTGAATTAAAAGAGTTAGCGGATATAGCCTGACTCGAGCGTTCAGCGGCTGGCCTTTCTTCGCGGAACGAAGGCCGCCGCACCTTAATTTTCAAATTCATTTACGCGGAGTTGGAGCTGGGCGAAGGTGTGCCTGGTCTCCAACCCATGCTTTCGCTCGTAAATTTGCCTTCCGTGGCTATCTGGAGTGCCTCCACCGGCTCGACGACAACGGTTTCATAGTGCTCCGGTATCGCCATGGGTGGTCGCTTGACCATAGCGGTGTCAGTCCTTAGTTTGAGGGGAATGTCAGCCCTTAGATTGAGCGCTCAAATTGATCATATAGAATCCAATTTGCTATCGCGAAAACCAAGGTGAGGAGTCAGGCAGCATATTTTGGCCGCGCCGCATCGCGATTAGCGATTAAGGGGTGAAAATGGCATTCAAGCCGCTGTTGACAGATGTTCCGCCGTAAGCGTACTTTAGGATTCGCCCGAGCTGGAGAGTCTTCACTTCACCCGTATAGCGATCGAAATGGTGAATTACTTCGAGGGCAGCCGACTTTATTATGAGCGCTTAGATTGAGAATAAGCAGCCAACCAAGCGCAGTTTGTAGCCCAAAATGCAAACGATTTCATTTTCAAGGGAAGGCCAAAAATGAAGAAACCGATCAGAACACCCAAACACATTTTTAGAATGTCAGGGCTGCTTTGCCTTTCCCTGTTGTTGCTCATAGGCTCAGCGTGGGCGCAGGTGGACCAGGGCGCCGTGACTGGAACCGTAACCGACAACACCGGTGCGGTTGTGCCGCAGGCCAAGGTGATGCTCACCGACGTCGATACTGGACTCTCTTTCGCGAGTACAACAAATGGAAGCGGCAACTACACCTTCGCTCCGGTAAAGATTGGAAACTACACGATCACCGTATCCGCGCAGGGGTTCGAGTCAGTCACCCATGCGGGGCTGCACGTTGACGCACAGCAGCGTCTCAATGTTCCGATTGCGCTTAACCCGGGGGCAGTTACGCAGAGCGTGACAGTGACCGGAGCGCCACCTCTCCTGGAGACCCAATCCAGTGCGGTGAAACAGGTCATCAGCACTGAAACTATCAACAACACCCCGCTCAACGGCCGCAACTGGGTGTATATCGCGCAATTGACCGCCGGCGTTGCGCCCCCGTTCGGCAACACCCGCGGCAGCGGCTCAGGCGATTTCGTGGCAAATGGCCAGCGCGCCGAACAAAATAATTTCATTCTGGACGGCGTGGACAACAACACCAATCTCGTCGACTTTCTCAATGGCTCCAGCTATGTCATGCGGCCTCCGCCGGATGCCCTCTCCGAGTTCAGCCTGCAGACCAGCAACTTCAGCGCGGAGTTCGGACACTCGGCTGGAGCGGTCATGAGCGCCAGCATCAAATCAGGCACGAATCAGATTCACGGAGATGTGTGGGAGTATGTCCGCAACACTGCCTTCGATGCGCAGAACTGGAACGCGCTCACCGTTCCCCCTTATCACCAGAACCAGTTTGGCGCCACGCTTGGTTTTCCGATCCTGAGAAACCATCTCTTCTATTTCGGAGATCTCGAAGCGAACCGCATCTCAGTGGGCCAAACGAATGTGCTGACGGTTCCCACGGCACTGATGCGGCAGGGCAACTTTAGCGAGCTGCTCAACCCGACTCTCTCCGGGCAGTCGCAGCCCGTCCAGCTCTATCAGCCGAACTCGGCGAACGCCAGCCAGCCCCTTACCTGCAATGGGGTGAATAATACATTCTGTCCCAGCCAAATCGACGCGGTCGCGCAGAACATCTTGAGTCTCTACCCACAGCCGAATGCGAACAACGGGAAGACCTATAACAACCTGGTCGAAAACGTCTCGCGGAATGATGACATCTTCCAATGGGACCAGCGGCTGGACTGGAACATTACTTCGAAAGACCAAGCATACGCGCGATACAGCTACCTGCACGAGGTGATCTTAAACGCGCTGCCCCTGGGGCCAATTCTTGATGGCAGCGGATATGGCGGCCAGAGCGACACGAATCTCTTTGAGAACTTCATGCTCAGCGAGTCTCACATTTTTTCTCCCAGCCTGACCAACGAATTTCGTTTTGGCTATAACTGGGGGGTATCTAAGTTCAAGCAACCAAATGCATATAATCCGGGGATCGCCGCATCGCTTGGGCTAGGTGGTGTTCCATCTCTCGGTCCGGGTCAATATGGCTTGCCCCTGGGATATTTCAACGGCACCATCCAGCAATGGGGTTCGGTGGGAACCAACGACGAGACGCAGAACGTCTATCAGATCCTCGACAACGTGACCTGGATACTGGGCAATCACTCTCTGAAGGCAGGAGTATCGTTCCAGGCCGTACGCTTCTCCTATCTGTATGCCCCGGCCTCTCTCGGCCAGTACTATTACACCGCCAGCCCTCCGTATACCGGCCTTCCCGGTGTAAGTTTTACGGGCAGCACAGTAGCGGACTTTCTCGCCAATCAGTCGAACTACGCAGACATTGCGAACGCGCCTAATATCAACGACGCGCAATGGTATGACGCCGGATATGTCCAGGACGATTGGAGAATCACCCCGAGGCTGACTCTGAATCTGGGTGTCCGGTATGACTACTATCAGCCGTACAAAGAAAATGCCGGACAGCAAGGGAACTTCATCGTTACCGGCCCTCTCGGCATCGGCACCGGCTCCGGTATCTATGAACTTCCAAGGCAAGCTGAGAATGTTCCTCTGGGGACGACGTTTCCGTCGGTGTTGGCAAAAGACAACGTGACGTTGCAATACATAGGGAACGAGCGGCTGGCAAATGGGCAAAAGACAAACTTCGCGCCACGCGTCGGCTTCGCCTATCAGGCGCTTCCTACCACCGTGGTTCGTGGCGGCTTTGGCATCTTTTATGGCGGCCTGATGGCGGAAGGAAATACCAACCTTGGTGCGAACTTCCCCTTCTCTAACTCAGCGAACTTCTACGCCCCGACCTGCTCTGCGAACAATTGCGCCTCGCTCGCCAGCTCTCAGGGCATAACCCTGGAGAACGGACTGGAACCTCAGATCAGCGGCGGCTTTCAAAACTTTGTCTCTTATCCAAGCTTCCACGCGAGCGATGTCAACATTAAGACGCCTTACACGATGAACTACAGTCTTTCAGTCCAACAGGCGATCACTCACAATCTCGCGGCCACTATCAGTTATGTAGGCAATGTCTCCCGTCACCTATCGCTGTATGGATCGCCGAACACCGTGCCCGGACTTTACACCCCCGGAACCAACACTCAGTCCTATCAGCCCTTCCCCGATCTTGGAGGCATAGGCTCGATTCAATACGGCGGCGTAAGCACCTACAATTCATTGCAGGCAAAGATGGAGAAGCAACTCTCTCACGGGCTTTCGTTCCTCGCCACTTATACCTGGGCACACGCCATGGACGACGCCAGCGACGCGGCCGGAAACTTCACTGCCATCGGCGATCGGCAGGAGGCGCTCATTCCGTTTATCGACGAGTACACGAATTCGGTCTTCGACATTCGGAATCGGGTAACGGTCAATGGCAACTACGTACTTCCCCTTGGACGAGGACAGGCCTTCCTGAATAGTCAGCCCCGCTGGGTGGATGAGGCGGTGGGCGGCTGGTTGACCAGTCTCACCTTCGCGGCGCAAACCGGTACGCCGTTCACCGTCAGTCCCAACATCAGCACGGCTTCCGGCGGGTCGGCGCGCGCGATTATGGTTGCCGATCCTTTCGGCGCGGGCGGGTCTCCAGATCCTTCAAACCCAAACACTACTTGTGCAACCCAGACGAGAACGAAAACTAACTGGTACAACCCGTGCGCTTTCGCCAATCCTCTTCCGGGAAACCTCATTGCCCCGGTCGGCACGACTCCCACGGGGCCGGGCGGAAACGGATACCTCTACGCCGCACCTGTGACTGGCACCGCAAACGCTATCGCTTTCCTTGGAGGGCGGTCAAACACTCTCTATGGACCGGGCTACTACGGCGTCAATATGTCACTCTTCAAGAACTTTATTACCTGGCGCGAGCAATATCTGCAGTTCCGCGCCGATGCCTTTAACCTTTTGAACCATCCCACTTTGGCCAATCCATCCAATATGAGCGATAACACAAGCGGCGGACAGATTACCGGGCCAAAGTTCTTCCAAAACAACACCCCTGATGCACGCTTCCTGCAGTTGTCTCTCAAGTATGTCTTCTAGGGTGTGCGGGGCGGGATAGACTCGCCGGTGGATGCACCAGTGCTTGAGATGTAAATGATTGAATTCAGATGGTCGGGGTGGAGGGATTCGAACCCCCGGCCCTCTGCTCCCAAAGATAGCGTGCGCTCTAACGGGCGCGGCATCATGTGACCCCTCGCGGCTCAGACCGGTGAAGAGACACGCACCCGGCAGCACGTCTCAGGCCGGATACAGCCTCCGTCCTGGCCGTGCCAGTACCGTGCGCTTCACTGTGGCGACGTCCTAGAGCCGTAGGTGCTGCGGGTCGTGTTCCGCGATCACCGCCAGTTGAATAGATAGCGCCGCTGTGAAGTCCGTCCCTCTGTGGTCGTTGCATATCCAACCTGTGATAGTCGTCCGTGGTTGCTTTGCGGCTCCAGCGCCGTCCGCTTCCCGATCCGCCCATAGAGATATTTTCTTTCGGGATTTATCGAAATCATAAGGGATATCTGGGACTCTCGCTAAAGCTGTATTTAGGGGGTAATTAAGAAAATACCTCCCCCTTTCGCTTGATAGCGCGAGTATGCAACACTCTTGCGTTGGTTACAAAACTGCCTCTACTGCTGACAGAAGTTACAGGACAGGCAGCAACCTCTTCATCGTGGACAACCGTAGGCATGACAATATCCGCAGATCCCGCCGTTGTGCCCTCCCCTACCTGCGGATTGCGCTAGTTGGTATGAGCGCAGCCGCGCTGACCGGCTGCGGAGTTGAACTCAAAGATCCTCCAAAATCGTCGTCTGCGCAGACCATTACCTTCACCCAAAACTCTCCAGCCAGCGCTCCCTACGACGGCCAGTTCACGGTGGCGGCCAGGGCTACCTCGGGTCTGGCGGTGACCTTCACCTCCTCAGGCGCCTGCACCAACTCCGGAGCCACCTACACCGTGACCAGCGGCGCCGGCGTCTGCTCGGTCATCGCGAGCCAGACCGGCAATGCCAACTATGCGGCAGCCCGGCAGGTCACCCAGACCGTAGCCGCGACTCTCGCCCCGCAAATCATTACCTTCACGCAAAACCCTCCAGCCAGCGCTCCCTACGACAGCCAGTTCACCGTCGCCGCCAGCGCCACCTCCGGTCAGGCGGTGACCTTCGCCTCCTTAGGCGCCTGCACCAACTCCGGAGCCACCTACACGGTGGCCAGCGGCGCCGGCGTCTGCTCAATCCTCGCTAGTCAGACCGGCAATGCCAACTATGCGGCGGCCCGGCAGGTCACCCAGACCGTAGCCGCGACTCTCGCCCCGCAGACCATTACCTTCACCAAAAACCCTCCGGCCAGCGCTCCCTACGACAGCCAGTTCACCGTAGCCGCCAGCGCTACCTCCGGTCTCGCGGTGACCTTTACCTCCCTAGGTGCCTGCACCAACTCCGGAGCCACCTACACCGTGGCCAGCGTCGCCGGTTTCTGCTCGGTCACCGCCAGCCAGACCGGCAATGCCAACTATGCGGCGGCCCAGCAGGTCACCGAGACCGTAACTGCAGGCGTGGTCACCGCCAACGTCTGCCCCGCCGGACAGACCACTCCCGCCCCCTGCAGTGAAACGTTCACCCTCTCGTTCAACATCTCGGCCGGGACGACGATCGCCAGCGTCCGCATCCTCACCGCCGGCGTTCCAAATCTTGACTTTCAGGCGGAGGCAAGTGACACCAGCACTACCCTTTGCACCCCTCAGACTTATCCCTCTGCGACCACCTGCACGGTTGACGTGACCTTTGCGCCTCTTTACCCCGGCGCGCGCACTGGCGCGGTGCAGATCCTCGACGTCAGCGGGAACATACTCGCGGAAACCAACATTTACGGAATTGGGATAGCTCCAGCGATCGCATTCAGCCCCGCCAATCAGTCTTCGTTGACCGGCGGTCCCGGCTTCAACTTTGGCGAGCCCGCGAGTGTGGCGATAGACGGGGCGGGAAACATTTTCGTCGCCGATTTTGGCAACGATGCGGTCTATGAAATGCTGGCAGCGGGCGGCTACACGACTGTCAATACGCTTGGAGGCGGCTTTGCCTTTGGCGGTCCCGCCGGCGTGGCATTGGACGGCGCCGGCAATCTCTTCGTCGCCGATTTCTACAAAAAAGCTTTGTATGAGCTCCCGGCCGTGGGCGGATACACCATCGTCAATCAACTCGCCAGCTTCACCTTCGGCCAGCCCACCGACGTCGCCCTGGACAGCAATGGAAACCTCTTCGTCAGCGACCTTAGCAGCGCGGTGTATGAGGTTCTAGCCGCAGGCGGATACACCACTGTCATTCGCCTAGCTAGCGGCTTCACATTCGGCCAGCCCAGCGGCTTGGCGGTAGACGGCAACGGCAACGTCTTCCTGAGCGATGCCAGCAATGTGGCCATCTACGAGATTCTCGCTGCCGGCGGCTACACCACCGTTAATCAGCTCGCCAGCAGCTTCGCATTTAAATCGCCTCTTGGCGTGTCGGTAGACACAGCCGGGAACGTCTTCGTCGCCGATGGCAATTTCACTAACGTTTTCGAGATTCTGCCGACGGACGGCTACACACAGGTCGTGCCGCTGGGTACCGGCTTGGGTTCGCCCTGGAGCATAACTGTGGGTGCAAACGGGAACGTTTATGTTGCCAACGTCGGCATCGAGGACGCCGTGCCCGCGTCAATACAATTGATCCAGCGCTCGCAGCCGCCATCGTTCAGCTTCGCCTCCACCGCAGTGGGTAGCACCAGCACTGATAGCCCGCAATCGGTCGTCATTCAAAACATCGGCAACCAGCCGCTGGACGCCGTCGCTCCGGGACTTCTCGTCACCGGATCGAACTTTGTCCAGGTTCCTGGCTCGGGCACTCCGGAGGACTGCACTAGCAGCTTCACATTGACGCCGGGCGCAGCCTGCAATCTCAGCCTCAGTTTCGAGCCGCAGAGTGCCGGCCCGCTCACCAGCACCGCCGTCTTTACCGACAACGCGCTCAACGCCAACCCGGCCACCCAGTCGATCGCGCTCAGCGGCACAGGCGCAAATGTTCCGTGACCATCACCTTCAGCACCAACCCTGCAGCCAGCGCTGCCTACAACAGCAAGTTCACAGCAGCGGGCAGGCCCGCTTCGCGATCCACCCTTAGAGATATTTCTTTTAGGATTTATCGAAATATTGGGGAAATCGGGGGAGTGGCGCAGTTTGAAAATCACAAGGGATACAGCCAGCAAGATAGACAACGTAGATGACGGCGAAGAATCCATCCACGAGTGCGACAAGCGTCATTCCGGCAGTCCGCTTCAAAGGCCCGAAAAAGATCACTATGCCGATAGCAAACCTTTCCACGGCAGCGGCGACTAAGACCGAAACGCGAATCGCTGGAAGGGGGCGACACGGAAGAGACGCGCCACTAAAGGTTGATTGAGAACGAGAAAAGACTCCCACCCGCTATAGTATTCGCTACAGTGTATTTTTGAGAGAACGCTGGCGGTCTAAGTGATTGATTTGATGGTCGGGGCGGAGGGATTCGAACCCCCGGCCCTCTGCTCCCAAAGCAGATGCGCTACCAGGCTGCGCTACGCCCCGATATTCCGATTGTAGCGCAGCTGAGCAGTGCTTCGGACAGCTTCGCACATAGGTTTGCGTCGCTCAGAGGTGATGGAGGATCCAGCCGAGTATCCAGACGAGCACCAAGAGCGGCACGACGAAGATCGCCATCAGGATCGCGGTGAGAATCGCGAGAAAGAGCCAGTCTTTCCAGGTATGGCGGTGGGGTTGTTCGATGTGGCGGATGAGCAGCTTGTAGTTGCGGCGGTTGGCCTTCCAGGCGATATCGAAGGCATCGCCGAGGAAGGGGATCGCGCCGACGACCACGTCGAGGGCGAGGTTCACCGCCATGCGCGCGAGGGTGACGTAGGGAACGCCGCGCACCCAGGCGGCGAAAATCAGGATGCAGGAGGCGAGTCCGGCGAGGACGTCTCCGATGGCCGGGATGAGGCCGACGATGCCGTCGAGGCCGAAGTGTATCTGGGTGCCGGGAATGCGGAAGCAGTCGTCGAGGAGATGGGCAAGGATGTCGAGGTTTTCATTGCTGAAGAAACGTCCGCCAGAGCCGATGCGGGAGGACTGGAATGTGGCGCCGGGAGGCAGGACTTCGGGTTGTCTAGGTAAGGGCATCGGCGGGTGTATCTACTTGTGAGACTACCGCAAGTGGACCACGAGGGAACGGCTCTGGGACGCACCAGGAGCGGCCGGCAGCGTGATTTGGAGACCCCACGGATGGTATACTCAGGAGTCGCATGGCGGTTATAGTTCAGTGGCAGAACGCCGGTCTGTGGATCCGGATGTCGTGGGTTCGACCCCCACTAGCCGCCCCAAAGCCAAATCATTTAGAATAAAGAAGATAATAACTAGCGGTAGCTAATTGTGTTAATTCTGTGCTAGTGTCTTCGCAGAATGAGCACGCCAGCGACTGTTATCACCATCTTTGTCCGCCACTCATACGGGTGCAAATATGCCGGGGATGAGTTCACGAAACGGTGCACTTGCCGAAAGCACTTCCGGTGGACCGCGAACGCTAAACAGCATCGGCAGGCCGCCGGGACGCGAAGCTGGACCGAAGCTGAAGAGCTGAAACGGGCGCTCCAAGATCAACTCGCGGGCCGTACTCAGCCGGTTGATCGATCTCGGGACATTCAGAGCTGTATCGATACCTTCCTGACGGACAAACGCGTTCAAGGTGTCACAGAGGACGTCCTCAAGAAATACACGCTGGAATTGGACCGGCTCGCTCGACATTGCGAGCGCCACGGCGTGTTCACCATCCAGGGCATCGAGCGGGAGCTGCTGACCGGCTACAGCGCGACGTGGAAGTCCCACTACCCATCCACCTATACCCGGAGCAAAGTTCGGGAGCGTTGCCGATCCTTTCTGCGCTACTGCTTTGAGGCGCAGTGGATTCCGCGTGTCCCGTCTATGCCGAAAATCAAGGTTGACGAGCCGCCGACGATGCCGTTGACGGAGGCCGAATACGAACGATTGCTAGCCGCTGTCCATGCGACAAAGCCGCGAAGGTGGGACGGTAAACGAACGCGGCCACTCACCCCGAACACCGCCGCTCGCATTCACGCCCTCTTACAGCTCATGAGATGGTCGGGATTGGCGATCCGGGACGCCGTGACATTGGAGCGCGATGCAATTCAATTCGACGACCGGCGGAAGCTGTACCGCATTCGGGCGACTCGACAGAAAACCGGGACGGACATTTCCGTTGTCATCGCCGCCGCTGTCGCCGAGGAATTGCTAGCAGTGACGAATGACAACCCCCGGTACTTCTTCTGGACGGGTGATTGCACCGGCGAGACCATTGCGAAGACATGGGCGAATCGCTACATCCGTCCCGTCTTCGAGGCGTCGGGTATTTCGTGCGAGGGACACATGCTCTCCCATCGGCTGCGGGACACCTTCGCCGTCGATCTACTTTCGCGTGGCGTCCCCGTCGAAGAAGTCAGCCGGGCACTCGGCCACGAAAGTATCAGGACAACGGAGAGGCACTATGCGAAGTGGGTTCAATCGCGGCAGGACCGGCTAGACGACTTAATCAGCGGATCGTGGGTGTCTACCCGGTGAAAGACCCAGCCTAGGATTGGAGAAGTCAAAACATTTACGAGCAGCTGAGAAGGCTGCATTGAGTACGGCGCGCCCGTGACATCATCCTGAACCCTGTTGGATCGTTGCCTGCGGCATAACAACCACGCGCATTTTTATTGCCTACTTTGCCACTCTGTCTCAAGCCTTTTGAAAGCTATGCTATAAGGAGTGATTCGATTGTCAGTGGTGAATTGGGACCTCCACGAGACCCATACAGTGGATTTGGTCATTGGTTGCCATGCAGAATGGAACGAGCAGAGACACCGCTGAGCACCCGTCGCCGAACATTAGCGCAGACTTCCTGACTGGAAGCACCGAGATCGGTCTCGACCGTATACGCACCCGGCTGCTCGATCTCACGAACCGCAATAAGCTGCTCAATTTCAAACACTCCAGCGCGTCCTCACTACGGATCGTCGATGCACCGATTGACCCAGTGTTCGGACGCCTACGAGAAAACGAAAAGGTCACCTTCCTGCCCGTCCCCGAACCCGGCATCCACCGCATTGAAGTGGTGTCCGCGAAGGATTACGCCGAGGAGCTTGGCTGGAATACTTCTTACGATCTGACTGCGCAGGAGAAGGAGGACGTTGAGTCTCTGCCGGTTCTGCATTACCAGGAATCGCTCGACGTGGTAAGCCGGAAGATTTCGGCGGCGGCGAAGACGGCGATTGAAGAGTCCGGCATGAACATGCTGTATCTGGTGTTCGGGTTTCTGGAATGGTACGAATCCGACGACTCCAATCAGCCGCACCAAGCCCCGCTCGTCATTGTGCCGGTGACGATTGATCGCACGGCTGGCAAGGGTAGGGTGATCGAAACTGTCCTTGAATACTCCGGCGAAGATATTGAGACCAACCTGTCGCTTGTTGAGATGATGCGCCGTGACTTTGGCCTAGAAGTTCCGTATCTGGAGGATGACGACACTCCGGAACGCTACTTCGGCCGATTCGCAGACATCCTGGAACTGAAAAAGCGGTGGACGATCCGGCGGCAGATGACGCTTTGCCTTCTTAGCTTCGGAAAGCTGCTCATGTACCGGGATCTTGACCCCAAGAACTGGCCTAAAGGCCAGAGCATCGCCAAGCACCCGCTGGTGCGTGAGCTGTTTGAAGGGTCGAAGAAAACGGAAGTCGAACTGGCGGACGAGTATCCGATTGACGCGCCCGAGCTGCAGAAGGACGTTCCCCACCTCATCCGCGATGCCGACAGCTCGCAGCACAGTGCACTCATTCACGCGCTGCGCGGACAGAATCTGGTCATCGAGGGACCGCCGGGAACTGGCAAATCGCAGACCATCACCAACCTCATCGCCGCCGCCCTGGCACGGGGCAAGACGGTGCTCTTCATCTCCGAAAAACTCGCTGCGCTTGAAGTGGTGCGCAAGCGCCTGGACGACGCAGGACTCGGCATCTTTTGCCTGGAAATTCACAGCCACAAGACGAAGAAAGGCGCGCTGATTACGGACCTGGGCCAACGGAATAAGGTCCGTCGAACCTTCAGGGACCCCGCCGACCTCGACCGCCAGCTTTCATTGGTCGAAGAAAAGAAGCGGCTACTGTCGCAGTACGCGTCGCTTATGAACAAGAACATCGAGCCGTTCGATGCGACGGTTTTCGATATTCTTTGGGCGCGCGACCGATGCGGCCAGGAAATAGCCCGTCACCGCGACGCTTTGTGGCAAGTCGTATTGCCGGGGATCACGGGGTATACCCAGACGAAGTTCACTCAGGCGGAGCAATTCTTGTCGGTCTACGTACAGCATCTAGCTGCCGCCCTTGCGCCGTGCAACATCCTGGAGCAGCACCCGTGGGGCTGGATTGCGCAGCCGCTAAGTTTTGAGGAAGAAGAAAGCGCCGTTCGTCTTCTGAAGGAATTCCGGGACACCGTGCGGCAGGCGGAAGAATGCTGCGATCACCTGCAAGAGTCTGCCGGGTTTAGGCTGACCCGAACCGCATACGGCCTTGAACAAGCTTCGGATAGGCTCGCTCATCTGCCGGATTCAGAAGGTGCGATGGCTGCTCATCTTCTGGCACCCTGCCAGCGGCCCGCAACGCGGGCAAAGCTCGCGGCATTTGTCGCACAGGTCGAATCGTTCCGACGCACTTCCGACAGCCTTTCACTTCACGTAAGCAATGTCGGCTCTCTGATTGCTCCGGGAACCGCAGATGAACTCGCCGGTACGCTCGAAATCCTTCGCCATTGGGGATTTGAGGACCGTTCAGTCGCGGATGTCCGCCACCTCCTGGACCTAAGCGCCGAGGCGGTGACGCAGTTCGGCTACGCGCATTCCTCCTTTCATGCGCTGCTCGGCATTATCGGATGTGACGCTCCGGCTACTGTGTCGAGCGCCACTTTCCTGATGGAAACGCTCAGAATCGTGGAGAGCACTCCCTTCGATCGGCTGCATCTGCGACAGCCGTCGTTTGAAGACGAGCGCATGGAACCAGCTCTGCAGGCTGCCCGGCAAGAGGCAGAAATTCTCAGGAACTCGGAACTATCGCTCAGCCGGGATTTCGATTTGTCCTTGTGTGGCGGCGCTTACAACCCGTCCCAGCTGGTTGAATCCGCTGCCGCCCTCGACGAGGCGACACTTTGGCAACGGCTGTTCGGGAGCGACTACCGTAGCGGTGTCAAGGTTTACCGCCGCCTGACGCTCGCAAAGAAAAAGGCGGCGCGCCGAGAGATGAGCCAGACGCTCAGGAAGCTCGCCGAGTTTACAGAGCGCCGTGCACGGTTCAACGGCCATGCCACCTACTCCGAATTGCTAGGAACACATTTTCAGGGAGTGCATAGCGCGTGGGACGATTTTGAAAAGGTCCTCCTCTGGTACGAACAGATTTTCGTTGCGCTACCGGAGCACCAGGCCCAGGCGGAGCCTTACCGCCGCCTTATGTTCACGGCACGGGTGGAGCGGCTGCGGGCCATCAAAGCCAGTACCGATTCAGCTCCCGAGCACCCTGAGGCGTTACGGCTCACGATCGTGCTCGCCTCCGACATTGCGCGGTCCGTCCCGAGCCAGCGTCCGCTCTTGGCATCGGGATCATTCGAGGACATTCTGGCATGTCTGCAACGGCTCAAGCGCGAGCTCGGGGCTACCCTGCAGGTGATCGACCGGGCTGCAATCAAGGACGACGTGGCGCTCAGAAACATCTCAGGCATCCTGATATCCGCGAAGCAATGTATCGCGGATATGACCTCCATCGGAGCCGCCGAACTGCCCGCTCTCATTGGCGAAGCGCATCGCGGCGTCGATACCGACATCCTTCCCATCAAGCGCGCGCTCCAGTTTGTCGAGTCAACCCTCTCGCGCACCCTACCCGCGAAGACCGCAGAATGGCTGCTCTGCGAAGACTACCAAGGCCACATCGAGGAGCTTCGCGCATCGCTCAGGACTGCCGCCGATTGCGGCATCAGACTCAACGCGCTCACGCAGAACATCGCGGCACTGTCGGGATGGCAGCGGTGGAAATCGATACATAACGGCTCATGGGATTCGCTGAAGGTGCTTGCAAACGATGCACTTGCAAATCCTGAGGAGCTGCCACGGTGGAACCATTTCCTCCGCCAGCAAATCAGAAGCCGGGAAGCCGGTCTCGACAAACTGACACACTTTGCCGAATCACGCATCATCGAGCCAGACGAGCTGGGCCGCGCTTTCCGATTCGTCTTTTACAACACGCTCGCCCGGTGGATATTTGCCGAGCACATGGATCTGACACACATGACCGGCGTCACCCAGGAAACCCTGCAAAGCCAATTTGCCACCGCCGACAAGGAGGCGATCCGGCTTTATAGCGAACGGGTCGCAGCCCTCATCGATCGGCGGGACGTTCCCTACGGCAACCAGGCAGGCCCGGTACGCACCTGGACCAACATGGCGCTGATCACGAACGAAATTAACAAGCAAAAGCGGCACATTCCGATCCGGCAGCTCATACTGCGCTCAGCCGACGCCTTATTGGCACTAAAGCCGTGCTTCATGATGGGTCCTCTTTCCGTGGCTCAATATCTCGCTCCGGGTCAACTGAAGTTCGACCTTGTGGTGATGGATGAGGCGTCGCAGCTCCGGCCCGAGGACGCCATCGGCGCGCTGGCGCGGGGCGGACAGGTCGTTATCGTCGGAGACCCCAAGCAATTGCCCCCGACCAGCTTCTTTCAGCGGGTGTCGCTCGATGAGGATGACAAAGAGGCCGAGGAATCACGCACCGCCGTGGAGGAAGGGGAGAGCATCCTCGACGTTGCCAGCACGCTGTTCCAGCCCGTCCGGCGGCTGAGGTGGCATTACCGCTCGCGGCATCACAGTCTCATTGCATTTTCCAACGAAGAGTTTTATCAACGCGACCTCATCATCTTCCCGTCCGCGTACCACGACGACCCTTCACTTGGAATCAAGCATCACTTTATAGCTGACGGAGTCTGCGAAAACAGCCGCAATCCGCGTGAGGCCGCTGTGGTTGTGAGTGCCGTCCTGGAGCACATGCGGGAGCACCCCAATGAGTCGCTGGGCATCGTCACGCTCAATTTTGAGCAAAGGGAGCTCGTGGAGGAGTTGCTCGACCGGCGACTCAGGAATGATCCGGCGGCCATCGCTTTTCAGGAGAAGATGAAAGGCGGTCAGGAAACGCTTTTCATCAAGAATCTTGAAAACGTCCAGGGCGACGAGCGGGACGTGATCTTCATTTCGACTACGTACGGCCCCGATGCGCGAGGGAACCAGTATCAGCGATTTGGCCCGATCAACGGCGCAAACGGACACCGCAGGCTCAACGTACTCTTCACCCGTTCCAAGAAGCGCACGGTCGTTTTCAGTTCGCTTGATCCTGACCGCATACAGACGACCGCCAATAGCCCGTGGGGTGTTCGGGCGCTGAAGCAATATCTCGTCTACGCCCGCACCGGAATTCTTCAACAGGCTGACGCAGGCAGCGATCAGCCGACCAACGATTTTGAGCGGTCTATCGGAGCCGTCCTCAAGGAGAACGGTTATGATGTTGTCCCACAAGTCGGCGTCGCGGGATTTTTCATCGACCTGGGAGTTAAGCACCCGGCCAGAGACGGCGCATTCCTTCTTGGCATCGAGTGTGACGGCGCAAGCTATCATTCAGGACGCTCCGCGCGGGACCGCGACCGGCTTCGCCAGGAAATCCTCGTAAATCTCGGTTGGAAAATCCACCGCATCTGGTCTACCGACTGGTTTAAGAGCAGGGACAGCGAGATAAAGAGGTTGCTGAAACGCATGGCGGAACTCCTCGCGCAAGACCCGGCCTATCGCAAGCAGCAGGAAAACGCCAACAAAGGTCACTGAGACTCAGTCAGTCGCTATTGATGCCAGCGGGCACTACAACGCGCAACTCGGTGCAACGTTCACCAACGGCATTCCAATGGATTTGTTTGCAACCGGCGAAGCCCGTTGGCTTGAGGTGCAAATAGCGGGCGGAGTCCCGCAGCCGCGGGTACTGCTGGTGAGCGTGCCCTATGCGCTCAAGGCCGCTGACGCCGCCACCCTAGGCGGTCTGCCGCCCTCCGCTTTCGCGCTGGCCCACCCGGCCCCTGAGGCCGCAAGCGTGGTCTCCGCGGCAATCACGCCCGACGCCACCACCAACGTCACCACCACCGGCGGAATTACGGGATACGTACCAGAGTTCTCCGGTGCCAGCAGCATTGTCGATTCGCCGCTCTTCGTCAGCGGAGCCAACGTCGGCATAGGCACCGCCGCGCCCCTTGAGACCCTCGATGTAAGAGGCACGGCAATGTCTTCCGGGCTGATCGTGAACGGCGTCACGACTCTCGGCGGTGCGGTGGAGATCGCCCCTCTGTCCTTTAACGCGACTCCAGCAACCGGCTACAACTCCCAACTCCTCAAGATCGTCGGCTCGGCGTATAACTCGACAAGCAAATCGATAGTGAACCCACGCTTCGTGTGGCAGGCGACTGTGACCGGTAACAATACCGCCGCGCCCTCGGCTACCCTGGAATTGCTCTCGTCCACGACCGCAGCCGTAGCCACTCCGACCGGCTTTTATTTCAATGCAAATGGCACAATGAACTTCGCGCCTGGGCAGACCTTCCCCGGAAGCGGCCTCACCGGGGTGGTCAATGCCACCAGCTACGACCTCGGCGGTACGCCCTTCGGCTTCGGCTCGCTGTCAACACAGAGCGTCTACCTGGGTTTTGCTGGGAACTCATTCACTACAGGTTCCTACAACACCGCGGGCGGTTTCCAGGCACTCCACTCGAACACCACAGGCGGCGGCAACACCGCCAGCGGAGTGGGCGCGCTCAGCGACAACACCACAGGCAGCCAGAACGTAGGAGTTGGCGCGAATGCCGGGCGAACCGCGGATGGTTCAGCGGAAACTGGATCGGGTAACACCGCCGTGGGGACTGCTACCACGTTCGACACGGGCTCCATCACAAACGCTACAGCCATCGGCGCAAACGCTGAGGCCACCCAGAGCAATACCCTGGTGCTGGGCTGCACAGTGGGAATCAATAACTGCCCAGGCGCTGTCAGCGTTGGAATTGGAACCACGACGCCGACCGAGCTTCTGCATGTTCATGGGAAGACGAGAATCGATGGCGGCCTAGATCTAGGGGCGGCCGGCAGCCAAATAGGGCTCAACAGAAACGTAAACACAGGAGCTATATACGACACCAGTCATGGGGCATACCAGATTGGTCAGGAGCTTGTGTCCACCGGTGGCGATTTCCTCATCGAGCAATATAACCCAGACGGATCAGGGGGTGGACGCCCCTTCATCATCTCTACGACGGGACAGATCGGTCTCAATAGTCTGCCGGATTCGAACGCGGCCGTAAGTGTGGGCGGCGATCTAAGATTTAGTGCGTCTGGAAGCAAGTTAATCTTCGCGGATGGCACGACCCAGACCACCGCAACTCTGGTTGGGCCACCGGGGGCGACTGGACTCCAAGGAATTCAGGGCGTTCCAGGGCCAACCGGACAACAGGGACCGCAAGGACTGCAGGGGCAACAAGGGGAACAGGGGAAACAAGGACAACAGGGGGAACAAGGGCCACCGGGCGGTCTCAGCTCACCCCTGAAGAGCGGGTGTAGATGTGTCGCAATGTGTTTCTCCGTCAATATAAATCTTGGAATTGTTTATACTGTCCCGGGTCTCAGCATGCTACTTAGCTGCGAGAGAGAATCGATGACTGTCTGTGATGCTACAGGTGGTAGCGGCTATGTTCAGGCTTCATGCATTCCGTACTGAATGACGCTCAGTGGCACCGAACGCAACGCCTCCGAGTTCTATTGAGATTCTTCACTTGCCTGACTTATCCGAGGAAGAACTAGGCCAAGTGCACAAAGCGCAGCGATGCAGAGCTTGGCGGCAGAGGTCCGCGAGACTCGCAAGCACTGCGGCAAGTAAAAGCGCAAGCAGCCAGTGGGCAGCTCACAATGGTGGCGTCCAAGTAATCATTAGGTTGTCGGCAATCGGAGTGCCAAGTTGTGCCCGGCTGCGAACGCGGCCGCTTAAGACAATCGCTCTACTGGCCTTGTAGCCTCAGCACGAGGTATTTCAAAAAGGGTGGCGAATTACATTACCCTTTCTGGTTGACTGCTCTGCGTGTCACGTAGCGCGATTACGGGGCATCTTGGTTGCGATTCGCTCGCAACGTCGCGTGCTCCTTCCGCCAATAGTCATCGAGTTCGGGAGAGGCCATTTTTGCCGCGTGCGTGAGCACGGCAGCCAGGTTCTCCATACCTCGAATGCTGGGCGCATCCGTGTCCAGAATCGATTCACCGCTCGTTCCGAAGGCGACCTGGAGACGCGGACGACCCTCGTTCACTGTGACATCCACCTCAAACCCTTGTACTTTGCTATGCACGATGATTCTTCCTTTGCGTTTTGAGTTTGGCGGCGCTCGCCACCATGAAAAATCCGGGGTACGAAGGGCCTAAGACACTAGAACCCATCTCATAAACCTTTTTGGTGCAGTTTTCTGTGAGACTTGAGTAGCTCAAGGCATCTCTGCGGACTTGGATGGCAGGCCGTTGGGAACTGACAGAGGAACAATGGGAATTGTTGGAGCCGGTGTTGCGTCCGGCGCGGCGGGCGGACAAGCGAGGACGCCCGTGGCATGACACGCGGGCCGTGCTGAACGGCGTGCTTTGGGTTCTGGGCACGGGCGCGCAGTGGGCCGAAATGCCAGAGAAGTATCCTCCCCACCAGACCTGCCACCGCCGGTTTCAGTCGTGGATCCATGACGGCAGGTTGGAGCGGGCGCTGCGTTTGCTGGCCACGCATCTGCACGAACGAGGCAAGCTCAATCTGGACGAAGCGTTTGTGGATGCAACCTTCGCAAGCGCCAAAAAGGGGGCTTCGCAGTCGGTCCTACGCGGCGCGGCAAGGGCACCAAGATCGTCGCTATCGCCGCTGGCGACGGTCTTCCCCTCGCCGTATCTGTCGAAGGCGCTTCGCATGCCGAGTGCCAGCTTGTGGAAGCTGTTCTTGCCGGATGCTTCCTCGACCAGCTGCCCATGCGGCTGATCGGCGACAAGGCCTATGACTCGGCCGCCCTGGACGAGCAGATGGCCGACGAGTACGGCATCGAAATGATCGCGCCCAACCGCCGCAATCGCAAACGAAAGACCCAGGACGGAAGGCAATTGCGCCGCTACCGCAGACGATGGAAGGTGGAGCGGCTCTTCGCCTGGATGCACAACTTCCGCCGACTCGTCACTCGATGGGAATACAAGATCGAAAACTTCCTCGGCTTCGCACAACTCGCTTGCCTCCTCATCCTGCTCAGACATTTATGAGATGGCTTCTAAGAAGGTGGGCCAGGATAAAGACAATTCCGTCCCGTTCGCGGGGTGGATTTGTCAGCACTTTTGTTAGCATGTCAGCGCGTCAGCGGGGTGTCCCTATGTGTGTAATTTCATTTGTCCCTTATTTATCAATAATATATATATGTAATTATTAAGAAACGTAACTACATATAGGCATATAGAGGCACCCTGCTGACATGCTGACAACTATGCGGCGAGAAAAAATTGGCCGTTTTCGTCTCGGCCGATGGCCCCGTCCTGGAGTAACCCGGTTAGCGCCTGTCCCCATAGATAAGTCCCAACCCGCGAGGCGCTCGTCTTCCGCTGGAGGTCACGCTTGCTCATAGACCCGCCAACGGTAAGCGCCCGGATGATTTTCGCCTGGACACCGGCGTTGACCGTGTCGGCCGGGTTGGTCCTGTAATACTCATGCGACGCGGTTTGATAGTCGCCAAGAGAAATGGCGCGCCTCACTGTGTCCTCAGTGATCGCGTCTTCGTGCAACAGCCAACTCAAGAGCAACGCGCTTCGCCATACGTGTACATTACGGCGCTCACTGCCTTCGGGAAGGGACAAAACCCACTCGCTGACAGCGGCCTTGGCAGCGTCGGTAACGCCAATGTTCACGGCCGCGTCCTCAAGTCTCGCAATCCTCGGAAGAAAGGATTCACGCAACGGCGCAAAATCCGGGGGTTCCATTGTGCTTACGTTGTCGAATTGACCCTCGGTTCCGATGATGTTTAACCGGGACATTAGGCCGCCCCCAACGACGTTGCCTTGACTTAGCAAGTCGAACCAATCTTCCTCGGTAACACCACACAGCAACGAAAAGAGCATCCGGCCATAGCTTGCGTCGCGGGTCCCTGTCGCTGTGCCTTGAAATGAGTTATGGTCCCATAACTGACAGATGACGCCTTCCATACTGCTACCAACGCCGCCGCCGATGAACAGCGTCCCCAACAAGGTCTTCATCTCTTCATTGACGCTCAAAATGCGCGGCAGCGTATTCTCCCACGACGGGACGGCCGAGGTCTTCAGCCCAACAACCGGCTTTCGGTTTTCTACCGTTAGCCGCGCCATCCCAGGGACGCTACTAGCTGCCGTGTTCCACGCACCAACTCCGGTAGGCTTCCACATGAACTCACGGTTTTGTGACAACAACCCTGGCATTGTCGCTTCGCCGGATCGCCATTCCGCCTCAAAGAACTCAACAGCCCGCCTAATAGACGTGCCTTTGCCCTTGCCCTTTGGTGCAACGATGATGGTGAACGTCCGCGGCAACGCACCATCCACGCGGGGACAGGCAAGTCGATCACCAACAACGGCACCGAGGACACAACGAAAAGCCTCGGCATACATCTTCGCCGGGACGTTGTTGTCGTTCCCGCACAGTCGGGCGAACTCATAGACAACAGTGTCCCGCCAAGCATCGAGCGGGTAAATGGGTCGGACTCTCTCCGGCATCGCTGCGGGCTTCACCGGCGTTGAAGAGCCGAAGGACACGCTAGGTGTTGGCTTGCCGATCTCCCACTTACAGGCGCTCTCGATAATCTTGTCTAGTTCGTCGCCGCCGAGCGAATTGCCATTCATGCGGTTTTCGTTGATGTCATACGCGTGGGCGCGGAGCATATCATCGGACAGTCCGGCTTGCCGCGCCTTCCCTAAAAGCCGGGTCATGGCGTCGTTGCGGTTTTCCGTGATCTGTTCGGCCGGGTTAAGAACGCGCTCCCGCTGCTCTTTGTCGGTGTCTAAATTCCGCACCCATTCCGGCGCGGGCGCTATAGGCAAGTCCCAAAGAATCTCATAGTGTTCGCCGCTTTTGTGCGCGCAACCCGGAGCCATAACATAACCCCAAGTTCCGCGTTTATCCCCGCTGAACCCTCCGTCCCGCCAGCCGTTGCAGGACTTGAAATTGCCGGTGAAATAAGAGTGGACCGCGAAGTCGCGGCGTCGGCCGGTTCGTACAGTAAACGTCGGCGGGATGCCACGTTCCACGTTAAACCGGCGCAGCGATTCTTCATCGGTCAAACCGTGATCGCAGTCGGTAACAGTCAACCCGGAAATGTCAACGGCAATCGCGACGTTGGCAGTAGGCCACTTTGCCCACCATCGGCGGATTTGCGCTTCGTTGTTACTCGCGCTGTTTTCTCCGTGCGCGGTTAACTGCGCGCCCTTCCCGTCACTGTCCACCATGCTCGGCGATTTGACCGGGAAGACGAACCAACCGCGCCGGAGACAATCTAAAGCGACTTCTAGCATCGTTTTCATTGGATCGTCAGCTCCTTGATTATTTTTTCTTCCACGAGGTCGGCCATGTCGGGGTTTTCCCAACATTCGGCGCAGATGAGATAAAGTACCCGGCGGCATTTTCCCGACGGCGCGCCGATTCGGTTTTGAGTTGGCTCGTCCGCAATAAACACTCCGAGGAAGTCTTTATGACCTAGCGGACCCCGGCCGCATATTAGGCAGGAGCTGCTCCCGTCCGGCGTCCTCATGGAGCGGCGGGAACGTTCTACGATTTCGCAAAACGTTTCTTCTGTCATAGGGACTCCTCGCCTTCCAGTTCCCTGATGAGCGCGAAGCTGCTTCGCGAACTCTGGCTAGTCTCACTATCCTTCGTGTCTGGCGCTTCCTGGATCGTGCTTACGCTCATACTCCGTCTCCGTTTGGGAATATTCCTTCGCACTTATTGGACTCAAGCCCGGCTTGGTTCGTCGCCGGTTTCGGCTCGATTCCGGTCTGCTACCTTATTACTTAATAGATGAGTATTTTCGTAGGCAGACTGGAAGGAAAATGAAGGTCACACAGGCGCTAGCGCGAAGTGCGGCGAACGATGCGATTGAGTCCGGTGCGAGTGTGACAGCCTTACGCGACCGGAACAGAGTGCGGACCTACCTCGACGCAAACACTATGCAGGAATTGTCGAGTCAACAACTCGACAAGCTAACGAACATGGTGCAAGAAATCTTAAGAGAGCGGCTCGTGGCGAAGAGTAAAAACACTATCCGGACAGACGCCGCCGGTAAAGTCCGGCGAAGCGAACCCCACGGACGGCGAGGCCACGTTCAAGCAAGTTCCACGGTGGACCCAATTGATCTTCTCGACATTCAGGCCAAGCGCGATGAATACCCAGACGAGGCAGAGCGGGTCGAGGAAATCCTCGAATTGCTCGGCGATCTCCGCGCGGGCAAAGACAAGGTCAGAATCGCAGGCTCCTTGACGGCCGCCCTAAGCCGCTATAAGTGGCGTCAGCAGGTTTCTCACACGGCCGAAGGCCTTCGTGTGGTTAGCTTTGCTACTGCGGGTAGGGAGCTGACGCCGGGTGAAGCGTGGGAGTACGGAACGGTTAGTTACCTACTTGCTTTGGTGCCTTATCCCGGACGATGGCCCCGCATATGCGCCGATACCGCTTGTCCAGAGTGGTTCGCGGCCCGAGCACGCGGGCGAAGGCAGATGTTCTGTAGCGATAAATGCAAACAGCGCGTCTACGAACAAGACCCGGCTCGGCGCGAAAAGAAGAGGGAGCGGATGCGGGGGCTTTACGAGACACAGACGAACCTCGCGCGCAAGGTCATAGGGAACCACCCACACGAGAGCGTCCCCGCCTTGATCAAGCGGTTAGAGAAAAACGGAGTGAAGCGATCCTGGACGTGGGTAAGGAAAGAGAAGGCGTTGGTTGGAAGACCCGGAAAAGGCCGGGCCGTCGTCGCCTGAAAGCCTGGGATAGTTTTTGTGCTAGATTGTGCTACCGATCCGCGATTGTCGCGATTTGTGCGATTCTAGCGATTCGTGAAATCTGTAAGTTACGTGTTATCAATAGCATCTATGGGTTCGACCCCCACTAGCCGCCCATCCTATATCTCCTTTATTATCAGTTATTTAGCTATAGGTAGCTGGTTCCTCGACCACCAGCCGCCACATGTATCATGATTTATCTCGCTCAACTTGGTCACGTCTGCTTCCCTTACTCAATAATCTTGAATCGTTGCAGGGACTCTTCATTGACCGTTAGCCCAAGTCCCGGGACATTTTCATCGAGATCGATGTAGCCATCTACCGGAACCGGCTCACCGTCAAAGATGTACCAGAACAACTCATTGCCTACTTCAACATCGACCTTGGGAAAGAACTCCGCCATCGGCGAATTCAGGCTGGCCATCACGACATGGAAGTTATGCATCTGGCCCGCGTGGGGGATTACAGGTACTTGGTACGCCTCTGCGATTGCCGAAATCTTGCGTGCCTGGCTGATGCCTCCCACCCGGTTGGTGTCGAACTGAATGTAGTCGAGCGCATTCGCCTCCAACAAGCCGCGGAATCCAAAGACAGTGAACTCATGCTCACCACCGGCGATCGGCACCCGCCCGTATGCTTTCAACTCCTTGTAGCCGCGCGTGTCGTCTGGAATGACAGGTTCTTCGAGCCAGCGAAGGTTGAATGGCTCCAGCAACGGCAGCATGCGCTTCGCGTAGTCGAAGGTCCAGCCCATGTACGCGTCCGCCATCAGATCGATGCCATCGCCTATCACCTCTCTGACGGTGCGTACCAGCGCGACGTTCTTCTGCATCCCTTCCGCAAGATCCACGGGACCCCAGCCAAAGCGCAATTTCATTGCCTTATAGCCCTGATCGAGATAGCGCTGCGCTTCGAGACGCAACTCATCCAATGGCATGCTATAAAGACGGCTCGCATACACCGGGATGCGCTTCTTCGTTCGACCGCCTAGCAACCGGTACACAGGCTGCTTCGCGGATTTTCCCAACAGGTCCCACAACGCGATATCAACCGCGCTGATCGCCGCCATGCCGATGCCTTTGCGGCCGAAGGCCATCGTTCGCCGATACATCTGCTGCCAAAGGTACTCGACGTCCCATGGGTCTGCGCCCATCAGAATCGGCTTCAGGTAAGTATCGATGCAGGACTTGGTCACCATGGGCGACAAAGCTGCATTGCCAAGACCAACCAGCCCGGCATCCGTAAATATTTCAACAAGCACCCACCCATGAAAAGTAAAGTTCCCCATGGATGCTTCGTGGAACGTGACCAGGTCCATCGGATTGGTGCAAAAGTGAGGCCGAAGCGGAATCGTGTGCCCCTCCCACTGAACCACGCGCGTGCGCACTTCTTTGATCTTCATAATGGGCTGACCTTTGAAAGCAGGGCTGAAGTCTTAAGAGGCTGCACTGTGCCACCAAAGAGCAAAATTACCAAAAAACCAATCAGGTGGAAGTTTCCTACGATCAGGAATAACGTCCCATAGCCAAATCCGCGGTTCAGCAGAAACCCAGCGACCACGCCGAAGATAGCGCCTCCGACGGCTCCGCCGAATCCGACCAGCCCCGCTACCGATCCCACTGAGGACAATGGAAAGATGTCCGCGGGCAGAGTCATGATCAACCCGGACCAGGATTGCTGGCAGAAAAATGCGACGCTGAACAACATCAGAGCCCAGCCGATCGGAACATGCGGCACCAGCATCACAACCGGCATAAACAATGCGCTGAGGCCCAGGGCAAATTTCCTTGAGAAATCCAATGATCGTCCGTGGCTGAGCAGCGCGGTCGATAACCATCCTCCCAGAAAACTGCCGATCCCGGATGCCGCGTATGGTATCCAGGCAAAGTAGCTCACCTGCTTTATGTCGAAGCCTCGCGCGTCGTAGAGATACTTGGGAAGCCACAGAAGATAGAAGTACCACGCCGAGTCGCTCATAAACTTGGCGAAGACCAGCACCTGAACCCTCCGCATGGCTGCGAGGTCCAGAAGCGACAACTCCTTCGCCAGTGTCCGCGCGTCCAGCGTGGAAATCGATGCGTCGTTGCTTCCGCGATAGCCGATATACCACCACACCACCCATGCCAGCCCCACTGCGCCCGATGCGAAGAACACCATTCTCCATCCACTTGTCAAAAGCACTATGCCGATCAACGGCGGAGCCAGCACCGACCCTACTGCGGTTCCTGCATTGATAATCCCCATTGCGGTCGACCGCCGATTGAGGGGAACCCACTCTGCCACGACGCGGGTTGCCGCCGGAAACCCACCGCCTTCACCCATCCCCAGCAGGCAACGAGCGACCAGCAAAAAGCCGAAGCTCGTAGCCAGCCCGTGGAGTGCGCATGCGCCCGACCACCATAGCATGATCAGGAGAAATCCACAGCGCGTGCCTATGGTGTCCAATAGCCGGCCACCGGCCACATACAGCACGGCGTAGGGAATGAGAAACGCGAATTGCAGCCACGAGAATTGCTCATTGTTCAGGGGTATCGTTCGCTCGATCGCGGAGATGGCCACCGGCAGCGTTTGCCGGTCGAAGTAGCTAATGGCAATTGCCGCCGTGACCATGGCGACAAAGTACCACTGCGCATCGACCGGGCCGGTCCGCTTCGTTCGCCTGATTTCCCTCAATTGCGGCGCCACCCGGGTCACCACTCTAAATGCATGAGCGATGTACCCTGCCGTGGAAGAATCGTTTCGATCATCACCCTGCTGTCGTGTACGTCAAGCCATTCCGGAGAAGTGAGAAGCTCCAGTTGCCCCGCCTCCTTCAAGCGCGCATACTGCTCCGGCGTCGGCGACTGCGGAGATCCCATGGCTTTCCATACCGTATACGAGTTGCTGTGCGTGTCGTCGATCCTGTAGTGCTCCAGCAATACTTTTTTAACTCCCACCGGAATTCCCGAAATCGTCACCTGTACCTTTGTGGCATCCGCGGGCAGGTCATCGTCGTGGTAGTTCCAGAGCATTACTGCCGCTTCATTCTCCGCCCTGGTCGCCAGGGCATCCACGTCTGGCGCCTGTCTCACACCATTACTGAGGATGTCATCGAGCGGAATCTGTCCCGTGCTGCTCGTTATCACGCGCTGCCCGGACATCAGGCCGGCCATTCGAAAGATATTCAGCACCGGTTTGTTGACGCCATTGGTCGCCAAGGTGCGGAATCCCTCGAAATAATCCTTGCCTTCAAACTCGAATGACCAGGACAACATCGCGATCAGGTTCACCTTCGACCGATCCTGCAGATCGAACAGCCCCTTCATCGCCGCCGCCGTATAGGTTGCGTAGAGCGGCCCGTTGCGATACGCATTTGCCGGATTCGTCTTCATGGAGCACGCCGCGCACCCCTCCGGGTCCGCTTCACTGAGAACGATCGGAAGATGGATCAACGCAGGATGCTTGGCGACGATCCGAAAGCCGGCTTCACTTGCCTTCAACTCATCCGCAAGTCCCATCCGCACGCGCCCATCCACCACCGTCGGATGGCCCTTGGGATGAAAGGAAATAAAATCGATCGGAACCGGTCCGCCATTCGCAGCGCTCTTATCGTTCAGGCAATGTTGCAGAAAGTTATCCAGGAACATGCCGGCCTTTTCTCCGGACGATCCCGTGCTCGCCGGTCCACCCACCATGGCCCTGGGCAGCGCAGCCCGTACGCCGGCCACGGCATAATCGTAGAGCTTGTAGTATTCGGCGGGCGTTCCATGCCAGTACAGGATATCCGGTTCATTCCACACCTCGAAGTACCAGGTTGCGACCTCTTGCTGCCCATAGCGCTGAACAAGATGCTCGGTAAACCTCCGCACCAGCTCGCCCCACATCGCATAGTCTTTTGGAGGATTGTTGGAAGCGCCAGCCATCGTGGCCTTGGGATAATGAACCTGGTATGCATCTACTCCTGGAACGATCGAAGCCAGATCCTTGGGCATAAAGCCAAGCTCGACGAAAGGCCGCACGCCGGCGTTCCTGTACTCATCGAAGGTCTGGTCGGTAATGGTGAAGTCGTAGACCGGTTTTCCATTCGCATCGAGGGAAAAAACGTTCGACGAACTCCATTTGAGCTCCGCCACACCGTTGCCCGATGTGAGCAGATGATGCGCGCGGATGTACACCGGCACGGGGCTCAGGTCATGCAGCTCGCCGAGCAGTTGCTTGCCGTATTTCATCGTCGTGTAGTTTGACTCGTCATAGCCAAACCAGCGATAGATCGGCGTGTATGGGCCCAGCGGCTTCGCAAGGTCCACCTGGATAGAGACTTGGGCCGGCGGAGTATTTTGTGCCGCCGCTTGCAGAGAAGCGGCAAAAACGAGGAGCAGAGCAAGAGTACACATGTCTTCGGGACCCTTTTCAGCTAGAAGTCGTACTTTAACGCGAATTGCATATCGAGTGACACGTTCCTTGATCTTTCACTGGCTTCCCCGACTGCGTTCCAGCTTGACTAGCACAACGTCGTTGCTGTTCATCGGCACAGTAAGCTCGACCGTGCCCTTGGGCCCACTTTGCATCACCTCGTCTGTCTCCGGCAGATCCCGGGTAAGCTCTGTCAGGCGGCCGACCTGCCCGCAGTCAGGTCCTTCGGAGAGCCCATCTCGATGTATGCGGAATACGCATCGTTCGCGCGATAGCCGGTGCGAAAGACTTTGGCGCGGTAAGCGGCATTCGGCGCAAGTCGCGTTATTTGCAGTTGCACGGGCGCGGCAGGATGGGAGGGAAGCGGCTTTGTGTAAAAGGACCGGTTGCTCACCCTCTGGTCCGGCTGCTCGAAATCCCAAATGACAGCGGCGACGTCTCCATCCTGAGTGGACAGCATTGCCTGTGGGTCGCCCGTCTTGAGGCTTTCGCCCTGAAGCGCATGAAGGTATTTGTAGGCGAAAAACGCCGGCTTGCGAATGCCTTCGGGGTTCAGGAGACCGAACCCTCCTTGAAACGGCGCCGTCGGAGGTCCAGGTTCTTCGAACAGATCGGTGTAGGTCCAATAGCTCATGCCCTGCGCCAATCCCTGACTGGCTTTGAGCTTGGTCAGAATGTAAGGCGCGCTGATGGAGGAATCGTGGATAGAGTCGCGCGGCGTATAACTTGTGCTCCACTCGGTAAAGTACTGCGGAAGTCCGGGAAACGGCGAAGCCGAAATCTGCGGGCGAACCCGCCGCACATCTCCAATGATGGCGTCAGGGGAAGGATCGAGCTTTGTGTCGCTCTTTCCGTTTTCATCGAGGAAGCCTCCTTGAACCCCGTAGGTATGCGTTGTCACGAAGTCGACGGATGCACCGCTCTGCTTCGCATGGGCGAGAAACTCGGGGACCCACGCCGCTCCGGCAGTCGCGGGGCCTCCGACTCGCAACGCGGGATCGACGGCCTTGATTGTCTTCGCAGTCAGATCGTAGAGTTCGAAATATGCCTTCTGGTCGCCGCCTTCCCAGAAGCCGGAGAGATTGGGCTCGTTCCATACCTCGAAGAACCAGGTGCGCACTTCGTCTTTTCCGTAGCGCTGCTCGATGTGCCGGGTGAAAGCATCGACAAGGTCGTGCCACCCTTCGGGCTTCGGGTGCGATGTGTTGCCCTTCCAATAGAAAATGCTGCTTTGCGATGTGGCAAGCGCCTCGGGTGTAAAACCGAGCTCGACAAACGGTCTGATGTGCCGGGCCAGCAAGTCGTCATAAAGTTGGTCGATCTTCGACCAGTTGTAGACGGTCTTTCCATCTTGGATTCGCACCGTTCCCAACGCGTCGTGAAAAATCGCGTGAAAACGGATGTAGCGAAAGCCGAGTTCATCGACCGTGAGCTTGAGCTGGGCCTGGCTGTCATCACGAATCAGTGTGCCAGGATAATCAGACCCAACCGACAAATCGAAGAAACGATCCACCGGCCCCGTCGAGTCGTTGAGATTCACGACGATGATTCGAGGCCGAGCCTCTTGCGATTGAGCACCAAGAAGCAAGGCGGATGAAGCCACAAAGAAACCCATGGCAAGGCTTGAAAGCCGCCACAGAACTGAACTGATCATGGATGATCTGTACTTCCTTTCAAGGAAACCGGTTGAAGAGATTGAATTGCGGCATCTCGTATCGGCATTAGTAGCTGCATGACGGGCTGTGTGGACGCCCTCGGACATCGAACGCGATCAAAGTCAAGATTGCGCCTCGAAAGGGGCTACGGTTTGCGTTTCGCAGAGCGTCGAGAAAAGCTAACCGGCGCCTTGCAAGTCGGGAATGAAGACCCCAGTGGTGTCCATCATCGCACTCGCGGCGGGTGAATAGACAAATGGGCCCGGCACACCTGTTTCGCCGAAGCTGATCGATGCTCCCTTCTGACAAGAATAGTGAAAAAGGGGGCGGCGGGGAGCCACCCTTGGGAGGCAAATCTACGACACCTTCGAGCGAAGGCAAGGTAGGTATATTGCGAAGCTGTAACCCTCGGCAGGCGTTTTCCCGAGGAAAAGCCCACATAACAGATTTCAGACACGTTACCCCTGCTTTTGCGTTAGAAGTAGTACTTCAGCGCGAGGGTCACAAACCGCGAGCCGGTTTTGAATTGGGGAGCTCCGGTAGTCTGCGTGTTCGTGTTGCTCGGCGCAATGGAAACTATATTCTGGCCAGAGACACAGCCATAGCAGGTGTTCTGTAAGTTGGGCGATATGTCGCCGTTCCCAGCAAGGCCAAACTGTCCCAGCGGATGGTTGAGCCAGTTCGTGGCCGAGGCCTTGAACTGGATGCTCTGGCTTTCCGTGATGTGGAAACTCTTGTAGATGCCCAGGTCGCTGTCCCAATAATTGGGCTCTCTGACGTAGGGCATGATGTTCGGTCCCTGTTGACCGTACGCCGGAGTCGTAAAGCAGGAGGGGTTGAACCTCATCTTCTGGCCGCCGTCGCTGGTGTGGACGGAATGGAGCCCGCTCAACGGATTGCAGGAGAGCGCCGGAATCAGCACGTTGTAGGCGTTGGTGCCGAACCACGTCGATGTAGTGACCGAAGTCGACACCAGCCCGTTTGGAAGCTTGATGCTATTGTCCGGGAGGTTGGGGTACTGCACGGTTGGGACCGTGAGCCCACTGGCAAACGTGGTATTGAAATTGCCGCCACTGTTGGGTTGAATGGGCTCGCCATTTTGGAACGTGGTGTAGCCGGAGATCTTCCAGCCATTCACCGCACCTCCAAGAATCTTCATTCCGGCGTTATCTGCGTTGTGAATGAAGTTAGGCAGCGCCCAGTTGTAGGTGAAGTTCATGATGTTGGTATGGTCATACGCCAGCGGCCCGTAATTGTTGGCCAGCACGAATGGATCGACGCCGCTACCGTTGCCGTTGCCGTTATCGGTAGTTCCATCGCGAGTGCCCAGCACCTTGCTGAACGCGTAGTTGGCGATGAACGTGACCGGCCCGGACTGCTTCTGCCAGGAGAGCTGCAAGGCGTTATATTTCGCATAACTCGCATGGACGAACAGATACATGTTCTGATAGACGACGTACGGCCGGTAATCCTGAGTGTTTGCTGAGTTGGCGTAGTTGGGATTGGCCGCGCAATACAGGCTCTGGCCCGAGCCGTTGGCATTGTTTGAGCACGGAGGGGCGTTTGGCGAATACAGCCTGCCGTTGGTCGGATCGGGGCCGAAGAGTCGGCCCGCAGGCACGTTGTTCAGGTTGAACAGATTGCTGTTGCCCCCGTTGATGAATTCGTCGGCGCTTCGGTTGCCGATATACGAGATCTCGAACACCGAACGCCACGGTAGCGCCTGGGAGACGGTCGCGTTCCAGTTGGTGGTGAACGGTACCCGGCTATCTCCCCGCTGCATCGCAGTGATGCTACCGCCGTTCTGGGCGACGCTGGAAGGCGGGGTGAACGAAGAGATCCCCGCGTACCCCTCAAATCCATTCCCCGTGGTCCCATACTCGAATGAATCCAGCGGGCCAGATGCAGCGCCCAAGACTTCCGTGCTCGCCTGGTAGTAGTAGGTACCATAGCCGCCGCGGAAGACGGTCTTGCCATTGCCGAAGACATCATAGGCAAACCCGATTCGAGGCGCGAAGTGGAAGAGCTGCGACGGAAAGCCCGAGGGTGGAATGCTGGAGTCTGTCGCATGCCAGAGCAACCCGGTATTGTTGGGAGCATTGGGGTTATTGACGTAATTGGCCACATCGAAGACCTGGAAGCCGGGAAAGGACCCATTCAGCAACGGCGAGGTGCCATACCAGTTGCCCATGTGGTCGAGCCTGAAGCCGAGGTTGACTGTGAGCGATCTAGCGGCCTTCCAGGAGTCTTGCCCGTAGATCGACCACTGGTGGAACCTCACCCCCTCGACCGGGGCATAGTTTTGCTGCTGATAGCTGTCAATGCGGCCCAGTTCCAGGTCGGCGACAATGTTCGTCGTGGAGTACTGGCTATATTGGGCGAGGTTATAGGTGCCGTTGTCGGGGTCGTTGCTATTTTGGGTATTCTCGCTGCTGTCCCAATAGAAGCCCGTCTTCACAGTGTGGTTTCCGATGATCTTGGTGAAGTTGTCGTAGAACGCCGGAACCTGTTTGACGGCGCCGAAAGAGCCGGTGGTGAAGGTGTAGTTCGAGAGGTTCGCGAGCTCGCCGCCCCATGGGCCTTCGAAGTTCGGGATCTGTTTCGTGGTGACACCGAACAGTCCCTGGACGTTGAAATCGACGCCCGAACGGTCCGCTTTGGAGGGATTTTCAAGCTTGTACGGATTCACAAAGTGGGACCAGGTGAAGACGAACTCGTTGGTCGTTGTCGGGCTGAAGACGTGAGTGTAGTTCGTCAGAATCACGTAGGCATTGGTTGTCGAAGCTGCCGGAGTGGGATATGGGAGCGTCCAGCCGGGCGACCACCAGATGGAGATGGGGGCGAGATCCGATTCCCTCTGATAGGTATAGGAGCCGGTCACCTTGTCGTTGTCGCTGATGGCGTAATCCACCTTGCCGGTAGCCTCCCAGCGGTTCTGAGGGGTGGCGTTGGCGTAGAAGTAGTTGTAGTTTCCATTCGCGGGGCTGGGCGTCTCGTAATGGCCCCCACCCGGATTCTTCGCGTAGTAACCGTTCAACAGGCCCACGATGTTGGGATCGTACGATGAGGTGGGAATCGAGGTGGCAGTGCCTCCGGCCGGGAGGTTTTGGGTGAGGTTACCGTAGAAATTCGGCCAAGCGGACAGCGCGCTCGCGGGAATGGGGCAGCTGGTGTTGCTGAAATCTCCAGCCAGCTGGCAACTATTGGGGATGTTGAAGTTGAAGGCTGAACCGGCCGGCTGCTGCTTCATGTACTCATAGCCGCCCCAGAAAAATAGCTTCTTGCGGTCATGGTTGAACCTGGTGAAGGGCAGGATGATCGGGCCGCCCACGTTGCCGCCGATGTAATAGTAGCTTTCGGCCGCATTGGTCAGGCCCTGGCTCTTCTGATACGCGTCCACGGAATCAAGCACCGCGTTGTGGGTGTAGAGATAGCCTTCGCCGTGGAACTGGCTGCCGCCGCTCTTGCTGAAGGCCTGGAAGATCACCGGGCCCTTGGCATAGTCCGCGCCGTAGTTCGAGATCAGCACCTTGACGCTCGAAACCATGTCCTGGTTGATGTTGGCGATCTGAGTCCCGGCGTTGCCCGGGTCGACCAGGTTGGCGCCGTCGAGCATATAGGCAAGCGTGCCATAGGGTTGGGTGCCGTTGGAAGAATACGCACCCGCTGGGCCATTGTTCGTGCCTACAATCTTGTCATTGAAGCCCGAGCCCTGGCTGCCACCATTGTTGAGCGCCATGCCCGGCATGATCTTGATCAATTCGCCCGCGTCGCGGCCGGCCAAGGGAAAGTCGTTGATCATCTGCTGATTGATCGAGGTGCTGATCTCAGCGGTATCGGTTGGAACCACGGCATCCGCCCCGGCCACCACATTGACCTGGGTCGAGTTCCCGCCAACGTTCAACTTGATGTTAGGAACCTCGCGGCTATCACCGGTGTTCATCACGATGTTGTTTTCCTGCCAACTCGAGAAACCCTTTGCCGAAATTTCAATCGAGTAGCTCCCCGGCTGCACGGCGGTGATCGCGAAGTGGCCGTCATTGCCCGTCACCGTGGTCCGCACGTCGCCGCTGGCCTCGTTCTTGAGCACCACGTTGGCTTTGGGAATGACCGCACCCGATTGGTCGTAGGCCGTGCCGCTGATGGTACCGGTGAGTTGCTGAGCCCCGCCAATCGCCGCGAAGAACACCAGCGCCGCAACCGCGAGCACTCTACACGAAAACGTTTTCACAGATGGGATCGACGAATTACCGGAATACAGTTTCGTAGATATTAACAAGGTGTGCCTCCAAGAATCTATGCCGCCCGGTTGCCCGGTTCCTCTAACTCAATGGTTTTCCCGCAGGCCTTGGAAAATGCCTGCTTCGGGCTTGCGTTCGCTCGGCGAGCTTAAGTTCAAGCCGCAAGAATCATTAAGTCCTGGTGCAAGGGAGGTAAAGGTTAAACCTGAACATTCGTGTACCGATGCGTCGGCGAACCGTTACAGGCCGTGTACATTTATGAAATTTCAAGGGATAGCCAAGAAACCCGGGACGGCTCGGTGGTCGTGTTTCAACTGCGTACCTGGACGCATTGATCACACCGCTCAGAAGCTGGTCGTTGTCCAGTGCCGATCGGGCCTTATCGATTCCCACTCTATCCGCCTTGATGGAAGATCGGCCAAAAAACCAAACCCCGCCAAGAATGGCGGGGTTCGTCAACAGCCTAAAGGCCCGCACGGATGCATCGGGCGGGCCTTAGCGTCTACAAATGGATCAATAGCTGATGAACTTCCATTGCTGCCAGGTATTGCCGTTGTAGGTGTACTGATCGACGCCCGTTCCGTTGGTTGTCCCTCCCCCGATCACGTCCAGCGCCAGTCCGCTGTTTACGCTGGTGAGTTCAAAGGCGCCGCCGGCCACGGAAATGACATTCCACTCCTGGTTTGTCTGGCCGTTGGCTGGCCACTGATCGACCAGCGCGCTGTTCGCTTTAGAGGCCCCGGCGACGTCGAGCAACTGTCCGCTGGAAACATTGGTCAACGTGATGACATTGTTGCCCAGGTTGTTGACCGTCCATTGCTGGTTGGTTCCATCGTTCACGGCGTAAATCTGCATATCCTCGCCATCTGTAGTGGAAAAATCGGGATCGTCGAGCGCCAGGCCGCTGTTGACGGCAGTGATAATGTAAGTCCCGTTCGGGATAAGAGTGCTGCCGCTGCTTACAGTGATGGTGAAGCTCTCAGTGCTTTTGCAGCCACTGGAATTGGTATAAGTGGCCACATAGGTGTTGACGCCGCTGCTCAAGGGAATGGCGTTGATCTGCCGTGACGTGGAGGTGTATCCGTTGGGGCCGGTCCAGCTCCACGATCCGCCGCTGGTGGGCTGCGGGCCGAGGTTCACCGTCGAACCTGAAGCTACCGTTGCGCTGGATTCCTCCACCCACGATCCCGAGTTCACCTGTATGTACGGAGTGATTGTGGTGGGCGAACAGGACGTGTTGGCATTTGAGGTCGCCAGACCGAGTTGCCAGGGAATCTGACTGTAGGAAGTGGCGCCATTATTCGGCTCATCGCCCTGGAAGAGAAATGTAAGGTTGTTGATGTTGATCGGATCGGTTTGGTTATCGCCGTCGATGACCGCCCCTCCGCTGCTGAAGTCGTCGGTCCAGGCACTGACGCCGCTCTGGAAGGTGACGTTGTCCATTCCGAGGAATGGGGTCGAATAGCTTTCCGTATTGCCGAGCGGCGTCCAGGCGCCGCCGAGGCTAGTGGCGGTTAAGGCGCGGAAGAAGCGGTGCCCGTCGGGTCCACCGATGCACTCGATGTCCGCCAGATACATGCCGGTCCCCTCGACGGTATAGACATTGTCGGCCTCGAAGAGATTGTCGGCATTGGATTCGTTGTAGACGACGACGGGATCGCTGAAGCCGTTGGGAAAGTTCCCGATGGGCGTCGAGCTGCGATAGAATTGTCCGCCATCGTCGCAGAAGAAAAGATAGCAATTGGCGGAATCGCAGATCACCCAGAAATCCAGCCAATTGCTCACATTCGAGGGCTGCGACGCAAAGAAATTCGTCGGAGCTGTCCAGTTCTGGGGCTGGGTTGGGTCGCTGTTGGTGGAGTACTGCGGCTGGGGGCTCTGGAAGATCAGATACCACTTGTTTTGTGGGGCGAAATAGAACACTTGCGGCGCGGTGTGATAGCCGCTGAAGTTGGGGTTGTCATCCATGAAGTACGGCGTTGCGGCGGAGGCATTGCTCCAGTTGGTGAAGTGCAGGTATTCCATGCCCCAGCCGCCCGCGGTGTTCGCATAGGAGGCGTAAACGATATATTGGCCGTTGTAGTAGACGGTCGATGGATCCTTGACCGCGACTATGTCATGGGTGGAGTCGGACTTGGCGCTGATCAGAGGGCCGGTCGAGGTCCATGAGAACGAGGTGGGAATTGTTTGGGCGACGGCGGAGGAACCGCCGATGGCGAGCAGGCCGCCTAGCGCGACCACAAGATGATTGAGAGATTTCATGTCGGGGCTCCTTAGAACGCGGCGCAGCTTATCGAGAAACCCACTCCGCCACATTCTGGTTGTGGCAACTGCACGTTGCAGCGTATTGGTCAGCTAGCTAGACTGTGCAGGCCGTTCCGTTGAGGGAAAACGCCGGGGGAACCGCGTTGGTGGTGCCGTTCTAAAAAGGTCGGAGTTCATCGCTTGAGGCCCGCGGACAAATCCGCAGACCTCAAGCGACTGCGAACGGATCAATAGCTGGTAAATTTCCATTGCTGCCAGGTATTGCCGTTGTAGGTGTACTGATCGATGCCCGTTCCGTTGGTTGTCCCTCCCCCGATCACGTCCAGAGCGAGTCCGCTGTTCACGCTGGTGAGCTCGTAGATGCCGCTACCCACGGAAATAACATTCCATTCCTGGTTAGTCTGGCCATTGGCTGGCCATTGATCGACGAGAGCGCTGTTCGCTTTCGAGGCCCCGGCGACATCGAGCAACTGTCCGCTCGCGCCATTGGTCAGGGTGATGACATTGTTGCCTAGGTTGTTGACCGTCCATTGCTGGTTGGCGCCATCGTTCACGGTGTAAATCTCCATATCCTCGCCGTCGGTCGTCGAAGAACCGGGATCGTCGATCGCCAGGCCGCTGTTAACGGCAGTGATGATGTAAGTCCCGTTGGGGATGAGAGTGCTGCCGCCGGTCACCGTGATGGTGAACGTCTCGGTGCTCTTGCATCCGCTGGAATTGGTGTAAGTGGCCACATAGGTGTTGGTGCCGCTGCTCAAGGGGATGGCATTGATCTGCCGCGAGGTGGATGTGTAGCCGTTGGGGCCGGTCCAGCTCCACGAGCCGCCGCTGGTGGGCTGCGGGCCGAGGTTGACTGTCGATCCGGAAGCCACCGTCGCGCTGGATTCCTCTACCCACGACCCGCTATTCACCTCGATATACGGAGTGATGGTGGTGGGTGTGCAGCTACCGGTTGTGGGAATCACAATCGCGGTCGTTGAGTAAGCCGGAACGGTGACCGTGAAGTTGTTTCCCACTCCGCTGACGCTGCTTTCGCTGATACCCGAGTTGGCGTACGAATTGCCGCTGGAGAAGTTGGCATTGCCGAAGTTATATTCCGTGCCGGAGGTGGAAAGGGTGGCGTTGGAGACGCTCACGCTAACCGTGGTATTGTTGCTTGGATCTTCGTTGATGAGGACTACGCCAACTTTGCCATCGGTGCGATTGACCGCGTGCGCCCGAAGCAGCGAGTTGGAGGAAGTGGCCGCCACCATGTTGTCTCCGGCACGCGCCACGGTGCTGTCGAGACTGATGCCGTACCAAGGACCGTAGGGGGTGGTCCAGTCGCTGCCGCTCTCCTCCAGAACGCCGCTGTGCAGTTCCTGGTATTCGACGTTGGAAGCGCCGTTTTCAAACCAGGTGAGGTACTCGTCCGCGGCAAAGAGAAACGGGAAAACACCGCCTACAACGCCGGCGCCGGACTCGGTGACGAGAATTTGCATCGAGCTCTTGTTGCTGAGCGTGTAGTAGTTGTTGATGTCGGAGCGAACCTGGGCAACCGTCGCCGCAATCCCGTTTGTCCCGTACTGCGCCGCCAGAATCTGCGCATTCGTTCCGCTCGGATACCAGTGATAAATGACGAAGTCCAGGGTATATCCGGAACCATTGAGGGCGCTGGAGATCGCCGACAAAACGTCCTGGTCCCAGTTTGTGTAATAGCTGGCAGTGTTGACGAAGACCCCGCACTTGATGTTCGGATCCACGGCCTTCATGGCCTTGATGAACGCTGCCGCATTGGTTCCATACGCCGTGGGCGAGAGCACGGATTGGCCTACGCGTGCGGAAGCGCTGGATTCAGAGTAATGCAGATCGTATTCCCAATCCAGGCTGGTGCTGTAGTAGCCGTTGCCGTAGATCTCGTTGCCAATCTCCCAGTAAACGACGCCGAAGTTGTTGGTGACGTTGGCATACTGGACCCAGGAGGCGGCCTCGCTGGGCTGGGCGCCGCCGTTGTTGTTGAGATTGGAGCCGTAATTAACGGTAATGATAGGGTGGGCCCCAGACGGCTCGACGAGGTCGGGTATCCAGTAGTTACCGAAGGTGGCGTTCGGGGCGAAGTAGCCGCCGTCGTTCAGCGTCTGGTCGGTGCCGCTGATGAAGTTGAAGATATCGGCGTAGGAACCGCCGGGATAGCGGAGAGCGTTGACGCCTCCGGCCTGGAGTTCCGATGCCACGCCGCTGGCGGTGAGGTCGCCGTCATAGACTGAGGTGTCAACCCCATAGCCTTCAGAAGGCACCGCGGCGCTGACCGAGGTGGCGTTGACGGTGACGGTTGAGGTGGTCTGCGACCAGGCGGAGCATGCGGGCAGGCATAAAGCGGCTGCCGCCAAAACGGCTAGAAGACATTTGTTCTCAGTCACGTACCTTTGGGGACACTGCGCGATGTGCGGATTCATATACTCGGGCTCCTTTCGTGGGTTAGGCTCCCTCGGCACACGGCAGCGCGGGGGAGGGTTGGCAGCGGAGCGTACCGGTTCGTGAACAGTCCTGTCTCCGAACCCGCCCCGGGCCAACTTTCAGAATGATTCCGGGCCATGGTGAGCTCGTCGCCAGGATGGGGATGAAACCGTTTACCTCCAGCTCTAAAATCCCGTCTGGCTGAGGCGTAATTTCCGGTAACGTGATTCGGACGCTCAACCTGGACTTGCGTTCGCTCGGCAAGCGTACTTTCAAGCCGCGAGAATACTTAAGTCCGGTGGTAAGGGACGTAAAGGTTAAACCTGAACATTCGTGTACAGGCAAGTCAAACGAACCGTTACATGGTCTGTACGCTTATGAATTTCCATGGGATAGCTCAGTCGCGCGGGATTGCTTTGCAGCCATGTTGCAATCGCCTACTTCGGATAGCTATGATCGCCTGCACAGGAGAGGTCGTTGTCCAGTCCCAGCCAGGCCGGATCTGATCTCGCTCCATCCGCCTTAATGGAGGATGAGCGCCGCGAACTAGAGGCTGTAGCGGCGGCGTTGGGGAATTCTTCCCGGCTGCTTCGGTTGATCACCTATATCGGGGAAAAATATTCCCAGGGCAAGAAGGACAAACTACACGAGTACGACATCGCAACCGAAGTCTTCGGGCGGTCAAAGGACACGTTCAATGCCGGCGAGGACGCGATTGTACGGGTTGAAGCCCACCGCCTGCGAAAACGACTGAAGGAGTATTACGAGGGCGAGGGGAAAGATCACCCAATCCATGTGTCGATTCCACCAGGAACCTATGTTCCCGTCTTCACGCGCCAGGCTTCTCGCCCAGCAAAGCTCGAGAACGAAAAAGTCCTCGTGCAGCCGGACAAGCGGCGGTGGTCTCATTATGTGGCCGCGATCGCGGCATTCGTCTTGACGATTCTCGCCGGATACCTGCTCTTCCGGGCTTACAGCGCAAAGAAAAAGACCATCGGCGCCGCCGCGATCTCTAACGTGCGGCAGAGCGCTCCCTCTAACGCCGCACCCTATGTGCAGGTGCCCCTGCGCATTCTCGCTGGCTACAGCGGAAAACCGCAGATCGACGCCGCCGGAAACGTCTGGCAGCCGGACCAGAATTTTCATTTTGGCGGGACGTGGAATCGTTCGGACAGCGCTGTAGCGCGAACGAGCGATCCGATGCTGTTCAAGCATTGGCGAAATGGGGACTTTTCCTACGACATTTCACTGCGGCCCGGGGTATACGAACTGCATCTCTACTTCGCCGCCACGGAGCCGGATTCGAGCGGTCCTTTCACATTCTCTGTCTCACTCAACGGGAAAGATATCCTGCCGGGCCTCGATGTCAACGTGGATGCCCAGGGATCTAACATCGCGGACGAGCGCATCTTCCGCGACATCGCTCCCGGAAGTGACGGGGTCCTGCACCTTGGCTTTGGCGGCCAACGCGGCTCGGCGATGCTAAATGCGATCGAGATTCTGCCCGGGACGCCTCACCGGCAGCTGCCTGTCCGCCTGGTTATGCAGCCGACCTCTTACACCGACCATAGCGGCCAGTTCTGGCGTCCCGACGACGACTACATGGGTGGGTACACGGGGACGAGGCGCACGAAAATCGAGGGGACACCCGATCCCGATCTTTTCACGGTGGAGCGGTATGGGCACTTCGCATACTCCATACCGGTTGACACGCGCGATCGCTACACCCTGGTCCTGCACTTTGTCGAGTTGTACTTCGGGCCCGGCGCATCCGGAAACGGAGGCGAAGGAAGCCGCGTGTTTCGCGTCCTGTGCAACGGGAGCACACTGCTCGATAACTTCGACATCTACAAGGAAGCGGGAAGTCTTCATGCCCTGACCAAGACCTTTTACCACCTGAAACCCACCGCGCAAGGCAAACTCAACATTACCTTTGAGCCGATTGTGAACTACGCGACCGTCTCGGGCATCGAGGTTCTGGATGAATCGCAATAGGATCGTCGACTCGGCCTCCTGCGTAGCGTGAAACGCCCCTTCAGATCATTTCCAGGACAAGAAGATTCCAGTCTATGAATCCTTTGTGACTCAGAGCTGCCCCGGTATCGGGATGGTAGTACTCGTTCAGTGAGCCGTTCGCCTCAAGATCCCATGACAGGAGAAGGAGAGTCTTGTCTGCCAGCGCATCTGCTTCTTTCTTGTATCCATATCGCTGCAGAGCTTTCCAAACAAAGTAGTTTACGATGATCCAGATTGGCCCAAGCCAATTGCTCGGGTTGGAACTAAACTCTAGAGAATACATGGTCTCGCGTGACGACAACGACCTGACACCCCATTGCGCGCAGAGGCGGTCGTCCGCGAGATAGTTTGTGCTAACCAGTTTCTGCGCGTTCTGTTGAGGTGCGATGCCACACCAGAGCGGCAGGAAGCCGGTAAACATCTGGATCCTCATCGGGAGGCATCTCCACGACATGTCCATTCCTCCCGGCACAGTTGGAATGAGCTCAGCTCTCCGATCGACACATTGAACATCGACGGTGTAGTAGTAATTATCTCTGGAATCCCAGCAGAACGTCTGGACCCGTTGCGCCAATTCTTCCGCCTGGCTTGAGAGCCGATCATGATCCGTCGAGTGTCCGAGTCGTCGTGCGAGTTCCGCCGACGCTAAAAGGTCCTGATAGAACAGGCAATTGAGAAGCAGGTTTGCGGAGGAAAAGAAAGGCCGGCCGAACGTGGTTGGGTCATTATCATCGCCGATTGCAACATCATCGCCCCACACCAGCAGGCCAGTCTGTGAGGAGTTGTGCTTTATCCAGGAATCGTAGAAACGCAGAATGGAATCGAAATGCGGCGCCAGCCAATTCGCATCTCCGCGCTGATCGCTGGCCATGAGCCCGAGCTGGCCGAACACCGGCTTGGCCTGGTTTCTCGAGGTCGAGTTCTTGCCCACGATTCGAAAGGGGTCTGGGTCGTCTGCGGTCATCATGATTGGAATCTGTCCATCCGGTGAGGCGTGATCGAGAAAGTTCAAGAGACTTCCGGAGACGTGTTCGCACAGCTTCTGTTTGAGCTGATCGTCATGAAGCAATGCCGCGAGTCGAAACAGTCCCTGGCTGGTCCAAAGCGTGTCCCAATCCCAAAGATTAGTCGAGTAGGTTTTGCCTGGCAGGCTAGGCGCAACACTGGGGTACTTCAGGATTCCATCGGGAGCCCGCAGTAGCTGCGGCGCATTCGCAGCGAAATAGCGTAGTAGTGTATCTGCGTGGTGACGGCGTTCTTCGCCGGAGAGGAGCCCCGCATTGCTGGTGGGCGAGCTTTGGCAGTGTTCGCCGCGAGTTGTCACGAAGGAGGCAGCGCCTGAAGCGGCTAATCCAGCTAAAACATCACGTCTGGTGATAGGGGTCATTCCGTTCTCTCTGAGTCTTGGGCTCTCATTCGGTTTGGCCTGTTGCGCGTGATCGGGTGGCTTCACACTCCGCAATGTGCGGCCTGATTTGCATTTGCGATCTCGCGAAAAACGGCCGGCGCCATGCGCATGGAAAATCGGAGAGCGCCGAAGTGGCGAAGAGAACATGCAGGGTAACGGTCATCGCCGATCATGAATGCACATTTCTAGTCGCTCCTGCGTGTTCTTTCCGTCTACGGCTGAGTGGTTTCTCCCAGTTGCTGGGGGGTGACTTCGCCGGCTTCCAAGAGGATTCCGGCTCGGGCAAGGCGACCGCTTTCAAGGGCGTGAAGGCGCTGGAATTCGGCTAACGCCTTTCTCTGCCCTTCGTGGTCGCCAGTCATCCGGAGGGCATGTGCGAGGCGATACCAGGCGACTTCATCGTTGGGATCGAGTTCTATGGCGCGTTTGAGCTGGATGACGGCTTCGCCGGATTTCTGGGTTTCGATGAGAATGCCGGCGAGGCCTACCCGTGCTTGCTCAAATTCAGGGCGGCGTTCGATGAGCGACTCAAATTGCTGGCGGGCCTGCTCGAGGTTGCCCAGTTCGTTTTGAATCTGGGCGAGTTCGTAGGCGGCGTTGCCGTTTCCAGGATCGATGGCGAGCTCGGCGCGGAATTGGTCCGCAGCCCGATCGCGGTCTTTGGAATCGTGCAACTGCTCGAAGCGGGCGAGGTAGACGCGACCCATACGGTAATGGACTCCCGGCCGCTGGGGCTCAAGGCGCAGGACGCTTTCAAAACTGTTTAATGCCAGGTCATATTGCTTTTCACTTTCCTGGGCCTCCGCTTTGGCTTGAAGCATCCAGACGGAGTTGGGGGCCTTGTCACGGAGCTTCTCCATAGTGAGATAAGTGAAGTTTCCGTAGATACGGCCGGTTTGGTAGAGGATTTCGGGGTCGTCGGGATATTCCTTGTTCAGGGCGAGCGAGGTTTCGACGGCGTCGGGGTCGCGGTGTAGAGCGGTGTAGGCGCGGAGGAGTTCGAGGCCGCATTGGCGGCTGATCTGAGCTTCGGCGGAGGAGCGAAAGCAGGCTTCAAGGCCGGGCAAGGCTTCGGCGGAGCGGCCGGACTCTTCGAGGCAGATCGCTAACAGAGTCGTGACCCTGGTGAGTGATGGTTTGAGGCGTAAAGCCTGTCGGAGGGCCTCGATGGCAGCGTCGAATTTGCCTTCCTGGAAATAGACTGCGCCGAGATTGGCGTATACCTCGGCTACATTTGGCTGGAGCTTTGCGAGTTCAGCGAAGGCTGCTTCAGCCTCGTCCAGGCGGCCCGAGGCGAGAGACTGCCGACCTTGCTGGGCCAGCAGCTCTTCGCGGGATTGCGCATCGCCATTCGATTGAGCTCGCGGAGGAGCGGCGGCGGATGCGACGAGGATGGAAAGAGTGAGCATATAAGTGAGCAAACGCATGGCTGCCAGCATATTGGGAAAGTGACCGGATCCACAATCCACCCGGAAGGCTTCGGCGGACCCGGTTGGGAGGGGCGAGATCGCCGCCAGAAGGCGAGCTTGCCTAAAGTGAGCTTCCGGCTAGAAGACGAGCTTGCCGCCGATTTGGAGGATCCGGGGTGGAGCGGCGCCTCCAATGAGTCCCAGTTGCCCGGTATCCCAGACGTCGTTCACCGTCGTTCCGCCACCTGGTAATAAGCCGGGATCCGGATTGAACTGCGGATGATTGAAAACGTTGAAGGCTTCAAAGCGAAGCTGGAACGTGGCGCGCTCGGTGATGGCGGTGTTCTTGTAGAGACCCAGCACCCAGTTTTCAATCCCTGGCATGTTGACAACATTGCGCTGCGAGTTCCCAAACGTTCCCGCTTCGGAGTGTTGGAAGAGAGCCTGATTTTTGGGAAAGTCAGCGCTGTTGTGGGTCCACTTCAACGTCTTGGCATCGCCGACCTGATCGCAACGGTTGATGCCATCGCCAGTCGCTATATCCAGGAGCCCACTAATATAGTAAGTAGGGTTGTTCGACGCAACGCCGTAATCGTAGCATTGAATGGATGTGGGAAAGCCCTGCTGGAAGGTAACGATTCCAGTGCTTTCCCACCCACCGATGAGGGCGTTGACGACTGGATTGACCTGATTGGCGAATCGCTTGCCGCGGCCTACCGGCAGATCGTAGACAAAGCTGGTGACGAAGCGCTGGCCGACGTTGAAGTCGGAACGTCCGTAGTCCAGTTGAGGGTCGTGGTTGTTGAGGAAGCCATTCCATCCCTGCGCTTCCGAGCCCGCGCTGGCGGCGGTGGACTTGTTGTCAAGGTCTTTGGCCCAGGTATAGACGCTGGTGAGTGCGAACTGGCTGCTGCGGTGCTGAAGCGTGATGTTCAACGAGTTGTAATTCGAGTACCCGATCCAGGAACTGTTGATATAAGTGACGAAATTGGGATACGGACGGCGGGCCGTGGGTTGGCAAGAGGCTGGTTCCGGATCGACGAAGCAGGCCGAAGGGTCGGTGAGCGGCAAGGCCTGGTTGATGTTCTGGCGGGCCAACAACCGGTTGCCTTTGTTGCCAACGTAATTCACCTCGAGCGTGGTGTTAGTGGCCAGTTCCCTTTCCACGGAAAGCGACCACTGGTCCACGAATGGGTTCGTCGGCTTTTCCGAGATGATCACCGCAATGAAGGTGTTCGGGCCGTTCGGGCCTCCCGTGACCGGGGTAATAGTGTCGAAAACAGGCCAGAGCTGATCGGTAGTTTGATAACTTGTTAGACCGCTGTTCTGCACGAGGTTTTGGCGGCTGACGTAGGGGTAGACATCGCCGGAGTCGTCGATTTCCCGGCCTTCGATGCCATCCCAGAATAGACCGAAGCCACCGCGTACCACCGTTTTGGGATTCAGGCGATAGGCGGCGCCGAGGCGCGGAGCGAAGTTGTTGTATTCGTTGCTGCCCGGACGGTTGGAGCCGCAGTAGCGATAGAATCCGTTGCCCGGCGGCGCGATGCCGTCTGTGACGAGCGCGGGGTCGGCGATGCACATGCCGCCCAGGGGATTGGTGGTATCCAGCCAGCTGAAGCGATTGTGGGCATCGTAGGGAACGGGGCGGAGGTCCCAGCGCAGCCCAAGATTGAGTGTCAGCTTGGGAGTGGCCTTCCAGTCGTCCTGGAGGAATGTGGCGAAGTAGCTGAATTTGTAATCGTGCAGGTTGCCGGCATAGCCCGGCTGACTGAAAGGGCCGGGAAGGAAGCCGTTAGCGGCCCCATAGGCCCCGAGGAGGAAGTCCCCCACCTGGCTGCCCGTGGCCGTGCCATCGTTGAAAGTGTATTCGCCGGTGAAGTTGTCGGCGTTGTCCCGGTACAGGGTCCACCGCTTGTAGTCGGCGCCCACTGTGAAGGTATGCGCGCCATGGATGTAGGACAAGGCGTCGCTGAACTGCCACATCGGGTTGTCGCTGTAGGTGTAGGCGTTGTTGGCGCCGCCGAAGGTGCCTATATTCTCGCCATTCTGATTTCCAAAGGTGATCGTGGGATAAGAACGCTGCTCCGCCGAGAGGTCGGTGAATATGCCAGTGAAACCGAGCGAGGCAAGAAGCGAAGCGCTTACCGTCTGTCCGTAATTGACCAGGTACGAGTCCATTACACCCATGATGAACTGGTTGACCATGTGGGGCCCGATGTTGATGGTGTGACCAACCGCCCAATTGGTGTTGATTTCCGCGGCTCCGGTGCCTCCGAACGCCCCCGAAACCGTGCCGCCGGTTCCAAAAGTGTTATAGGTCGAGTACGATCCCCTTCCAAAGACTCTGCCCCATTTGCGCAGGTCCTGATCGATGCGATATGTCTGCTGATTGGTGGTCAGGGTGCCGGATGTAGAGTAGGTATAATTGTTCTTGACGTTCCCTCCACAGCCTGAACAATTGGGAGCTGGGATCATCCCGTTGGCGAGGGTCACGTTCGCCAATCGCGAAAAACGCGAAGCCGGAATGATGGAGGCATAGCCATTGCCGCCCGGAAATGGCATTCCTGTCGTAGGGTCGGTGATCGGGGTGGAGAAATTTCCCGCCAATTCGGCCGGTGTCGGTACTTGAGTGTAGCCCGTACTCCCCCCCTCGATGATGCGCCAGCCCTCGTAGTTGGCCATGAAGAAGGTCTTGTCCCTGCCGTTATAGAGCTTGGGAATCCAGACCGGGCCGGCGACCACGAAGCCGAATTGGTTCTGGCGCAGCTCAGGATTGCTGGTCGTGCCCTGGAAGTAGTTTTTGGCGTCGAGGGCGTTGTTGCGGAGAAACTCGAAGACCGATCCATGAAATTGGTTGGTGCCGCTCCTGCTGACCACGCTGATCTGGTTGGCGCCCAGGCCGTACTGCGCCGAGTAGGTTGCGCTCAGCACCTTGAACTGCTCGATTGCGTCGATCGAGAGGACGGTAGACGGGACGTTGACCGTCTGATCGGTGTTGAGGATGCCGTCGAGCAGGTAGCTGTTCGACTCCGGACGGGATCCGTTGATGCTGATGGCATCACCCGCGCCGGGGTGACCCGACTGTTCGCCGCCGGTCACGACCGCGCCTGCACCGATAAAGAGCAGATCGATGAAACTGCGCCCGTTGAGCGGTAACTGGGTCACCTGCTGCGAACTGACAACTTGCGAAATCGCGGCATTGTCAGTGTCGAGTTGGACGGAATTCGCGGTGGCTGTAACCGTCTCGCTCACATTGCCGGGTTTGAGCACCAGGTTGACCCGCGCCTGTTGAGCGACAACCAGGGTGACGCCTGTGACCTGCTGTGTGTCGAAGCCGGGAACCTGGGCAAGGACGCTGTACCGGCCAGGGATAAGGCTAAGCACGGTGTAGTCGCCGGCCGAGGTGGTGATGGTTGTGGACTTCACTCCGGTCGCGACATTCGTAACCACCACCGTGGCCTTGGGGATCACAGCGCCGGTTGAATCTGTGACCGAGCCCAGGATCGATCCGGTGCCGCCGGTCTGGGCTACAAGCCTTCCTACGGCAAGAATGAACAAGACCGCCCAGGCTGTGATGGTTGACGCCCCCACAACGCGATGCTGTGCCACGGGGAATTTTTTCATTTTCAAACAGTCCATAGCTTGCCTCCTGAGCAAAGTGGTGCGGGTGATTTTCGGATTCGTTCCCAGGCACGGGACAAAGCCAGGAAACTGCAGCCCTTCCCTCATCCTAAGATTTCACCTGTGAAACTATTTCCCTTATCAGCCTCGCATTGATAAGGTTGGCCCTAGGACTCGTCAAGATTGCTACGGTAGCGCCAGCGTCCGATACCTGTGGACGGCTTGGCCTGTAACGCAAATCATTGATATAGCGGCAATTATTAGAACTAGTAGCGAACCGTATCAAGGTGGTGCTACGTTGAGATTGGCCGAGTCTTCGAGACTGCGGAATGAGATATGGCGTCCACTGAGTCAGTGACAGGTGCCTGGCACCCGAAAACAGAGAGCGAAAGACAGCTCGTGCGCTCGCAACTCGAGAAGATTGTGAGCGATGGTAGATTCGCTGCCAGTAAACGTTATCCGTGCCTGCTTCGCTACATCGTGGAAGAGACTCTTGCGGAAAATGAAGACAACTTGAAAGAGCGCACCCTCGGGATAGAGGTATTTCATCGGCCACCGGATTACGATACGAATCTCGATCCTGTCGTGCGTCTCTGTGCCGGGGAGGTGAGGAAGCGACTCGCCCAGTATTACCAGTCACCGGCGCATGGGGGAGAGCTCAGAATTGAATTGAATCCGGGGTCCTATGTTCCCGTCTTCTTGCCACCCGCACCGGATGCGCTTGCCCTCGAGATGAAGTCCGGGGCATTTGCTCCCGTCTTCCCGCCCCGCGGCTCGGATGCGCCTGCCCCTGAAGTGATTTCTGTAGAAGTTCCCTCCCGAGTGGAACAGATCAGCCAGCCCAAACGGACGAGAAAATATTGGCCGGCTTTGTTAGCTTTCGCCGCGGTAATTGTCGTGATATGGGTCTTGGGTGCTCGATATTTGGGGCACTTAGAGAAAAAATCCGCTCTCGAAGAAGTCTGGTTTCCGTTACTCAACAGCAGCAAGCCTATCTTGCTCTGTGTGGGCGAATCGAAGTTGTCCACCCTTCCTAATTCCCCGCTGACTGTGCTCCAGCAGGGAGCCGATGACGACTCGTCTCTTAAGGCGTTCGCGGACAAGAATGATTTTGTTCCTTTTTCTGACGTGCTGACTCTTAGCAGATTCGTGTCTCTGGTCGGAGCACACGGACATGCTTTCAAGGTTCAAAATTCCCGGACAACGGTTTCCTCTCAGCTTCGCGAAGGTCCGGTTGTTCTGATTGGAGCGCTGAACAATGACTGGACGCTGAACAGAACGTCCTCACTCAGGTTTCACTTGGAAGGGCCTCAGGGCCCAGATCAGGTTTACTGGATCGCGGACGCACAGCACCCCGAGTCACGTGCCTGGCAAATAAGCGCAATTGCTCCGTGGAGTCATGTTGTCAAAGACTATGCAATAGCCGCCCGCTTCACAGACGAGAGCACCGGTCAGGTAGTTCTGGTCGCGGCGGGAATTGCGGGCAGCGGAACAAGGGCTGCCGGTGAATTCCTGACCGACGAGGCAGACCTGAAACAGTTGGCAGATAGCTCGGGCGCCGATTGGGCTAAAAGGAATTTCGAAGTCGTCCTTAGTTCGCAGGTGGTCAACGGGATGCAAGGCAAACCCAAGGTGGAAGCTATAACATCTTGGTGAGTCACCGCTCGTCCGTGGCACACAGCGCGCTCGAACTGGACATCCCCAGCCCTTCACTGCTCGACTCGCAAACCTTGGCCACATCTCGCCGCCCAGGCAATTTTTGCAGCATATTTTGTGCTGCATAAATTGCGTGCTGCGGAAATCTGGTAATCAGTCTTGTCCTTACAAGAACCGGAGGTCGCGCGCCTGCCTGCCGCTCCTGCTGCCTCGTCATCTGAATTTCCTGTCGTGCTTTATGGTGCCGCGTGCAACCACCCCTCCGAGCTGTACGAGATGCGAATTTCGCGAGTGCTGGCCAAAACCGCATAGCTCCTTGAGGAATGAATCTGGGCATCGTGGGACTCACTCCAATTTCCGGAACCGCTGTTCGGCGGAAATCGGTGCGACAATTTCCGTGCCTGTCAAAATTCTCATCGGGCAATATCGGGGAAGGCGCCACGGCAGCGGTGGCATTCTTGGCAATCGTGGCATTGTGGATTCTGTAACTTACAGAATCCACAAGACCAGGAGAAGTCCGACCCCCACTAGCCGCCCCAAAGCTCCTCTCCATTGCCATCCCTTACCTTAGGTAGTTGGTTCCGGCATCCTCGCGATCGCAGTACCCCGGGAAGAACCCCTCTACCGGACTGCGGTCAGTTCCATCTGACGCTCGTAGCTGGCTGTTAAAGAAGGCGGAGTGGGGTTGCTCCCGCGGCGACTGTGTTGTCTAGGGGAGCAGCCCATGACCCGTTTGAAGGCTTTGCCGAAGGCGCTTTCGGATTCGTAACCGAGCGATGAGGCGATTACGGAAATTGAATCGTCGGAATTCATCAGCCTGTCGCCGGCCAGCAACATTCGCCAGCGTGTCAGGTACTCCATGGGGGTCGCCCCGACCGTAGTTTTGAACCTAAGAGCAAAAATCGATCGCGACATCCCGACGCGCGCTGACAGTTTCTGTAGTGTCCACGGATGCCCCGGATCGTCGTGCATACATGTGATCGCCGCGCTCATCTGTTTATCTGCCAGTGCAAAGAGCCAGCCGACGCCACTTCTCGCACCATCCGCCAGGTGCAGCCGAAGAGCCTGCACGAGCATCATGTAGGCGAGTTGCTGCGCGATCAAAGAGCCACCCGGCTGCGGATCGCGCAACTCCTCCTTCATTCGTTCCAGCGACCAACGCATCGCTGCCTTATCCGACTCTTTCCGGATATGCACAATGGGCGGCAGAGATTTCAGCAGAATGTCGGCATGACTGCCAGTAAGGACGAAGTGGCCACCGACAATATAGCGCCCTCCATTTTTCTTCGGCGACACCGAGTCGCCATTCTTTTTTGCCGAGAGCAGCGTGTGGAAGTCGACAGGCGTGAGTGACAGATCGGTCGCAAGGCAAAAGGGCATACCACGCGGCAATAGGAAGCAATCCCCCGTCGTCAAGAGCACCGGATCGGAAACGCCTTCGACCGATAGCCAGCATTGGCCAGAGACCACGGCATAGCATTTGATGCCTAGATGTTTTGGAAATTGAATGGCTATGTCGCCATCCACCTCGAAGCCGCCCGCTACATAACTTCGCAGCTTTAGCAACGACAAGACATCTGAGAGTGGATCCACGCGGCCTCCGGACGATTGAGCCAATAATGCGGACTCTCAGTATAGATCGTCTGCGCCATGTGCATTCTCTAAAGGAAAGACGAAGCGCAGTTGTGATCTCATTCGCGATGAGACGACGATTCAGCGAAGTCAACGATTGAGGCGGTTAACCCTCAACTGAAGCAAAGGAGAACTTATCATGCGTATCTTTCTCACCGGCGCTACCGGCTTTATCGGCTCCGCCATCCTTCCGGAACTGGTCAGCGCGGGCCACAAGGTACTTGGGCTGACGCGGTCGGAGGCGAGCGCCAAGTCTCTCATCGCCGCCGGCGCCGAGGTACAGCGCGGCGATCTTGATAACCTCGAAAGCCTGCGCAGCGGCGCGGCAAAATCGGATGGCGTCATCCACTGCGCCTTCAACCACGACTTCTCAAAATTTGGTGAAAACTGCGAGCTGGATCGGCGTGCCATCGAGACGCTCGGCGCCACACTGAAGGGAACCGACCGCCCATTGATCGTCTCCGGCGGCCTTGCTCTCCTGGCCCCGGGCCGCGTAGCGACCGAATCGGATCCGCCTCTTCCTCACTCCAGTTCCCTCCCGCGCGTCTCTGAGACGACGGCCGTCTCGTTGGCCGAGCAGGGCGTCCGCGCCTCGACGATGCGCCTTCCCCAGGTCCACGACACCCGCAAGCAAGGCCTGGTGACCTACCTGATCGCGATAGCACGCCAGAAAGGTGTCTCAGCCTATGTCGGCGACGGATCTAACCGTTGGCCGGCGGCGCACGTGCTCGATGTCGCAAGACTCTACCGGCTGGCGATCGAGAAGGGTTCAGCGGGAGACCGCTATCACGCTGTTGCCGAGGAGGGTGTGCCGCTACGCGAGATAGCCGAGGCCATCGGCTGCGGACTAAAGCTGCCCGTCGTGAGCAAGACCCCTGAGCAGGCCGCCGAACACTTTGGCTTCCTCGGGTTCTTCGTAGGTGGCGACATGCCGGCATCAAGCGCACAAACCCTGGAACGGCTGGGATGGCATCCGACCGGCCCTGGAATGATTGCCGATCTCGAACAAATGCATTACTTCTGAGCTTGAACAGATTGCTGCCAGCTGCGCCATGGCATATTGCAGATTGGTGTCGCCTAGCGAGACCGGATAGGCGGTCTACAATTCGCATATGGGCCGGTCGCCATTTCTCTTGAACGGTGTGATAACCGTGGACTCGCATACGGCCGGGGAGCCGACCCGCGTGGTGATTGCGGGAGGGCCAGACCTTGGGAGCGGCGACCTACAGTCAAAGCTCCACCTGCTTCGCACTCAATATGATTGGTTTCGGACTGCCACCATTTGTGAGCCGCGCGGTTCGGAGGTGGTGGTCGGGGCGCTGTTGTGCGAACCCTCAGATCCCCCAGCCGTTGCCGCCGTCATCTTCTATAACGATGTCGGCTATCTGGGAATGTGCGGGCATGGCACGATTGGCTTGGTCACCACGCTGGCGCATCTGGGCCGGATTGGACCGGGCGAGCACGCGATCGAGACTCCGGTCGGGCCGGTGGTGACGCACTTGCACGCGGACGGAAGCGTCTCTATCGAGAATGTTCCGAGCTATCGTCATCGTGCTGACGTTCCCGTGGAAGTTCCTGGGTATGGCTGCTTGCACGGCGATATCGCCTGGGGTGGAAATTGGTTTTTTCTGGTTTCGGACCACGGACTCTCACTCCGGATTGAAAATCGTACCGCGCTTTTGGCGGTCTCGACGGCGATTCGTGCGGCGCTAATCGAATCCGGCATCACCGGAAAGGACCAGGGTCTCATCGACCATATCGAACTTTGTGGGCCGCCTAACGATCCGAACAATTCAGGCCGCAACTTTGTGCTTTGTCCGGGGGCGTCCTTTGACCGTTCGCCTTGTGGAACCGGGACGAGCGCGAAGCTTGCCTGCCTTCACGCTGCGGGAGAGCTGGGGTTAAATGAAATCTGGCGGCAGGAAGGAATACTTGGCACTGTTTTTGAGGGGTCCATTCATAGCAGCGACGGGACTTATATCACACCCAGCATTACTGGTAGAGCGTGGATTACGGGAGAATCTACGCTGTACTTCGACCCCACGGATCCCTTTCGAAGCGGTATCACTTTCTAAGTATTGAGCTCTGAGTGGTTCTCTTCACGCAATGACCTATGACGTCATCATTATCGGAGCCGGGATTGTAGGGTGTGCCTGCGCCCGTGAATTCGCATTGGCAGGAATGCGCGTCGCGATCATTGAGCGCGACCTTCCTAATCGCGCGACCACGGCTGCGGGCATGGGGCACGTTGTCGTCCTGGACGATTCGCTGGCGCAGCTCGCGCTCACCCGCTACTCGAGATCGCTATGGAGGGAGCTGGCCCCGGAATTGCCGGCTGCGGCAGAATATGAGCCCCGCGGCACGATCTGGATCGCAGCCGATGAGGAGGAGCTGGCGGAGGTCCATGCGAAGCACGCGACTTATGCTTGCGCCGGGATCAGGTCCTGCGTTCTGAGCGCGAAAGAGCTGGCCGCAGAGGAGCCGAATCTGCGCTCCAGGCTAGCCGGCGCGTTGCTGGTGCCTGAGGATGTGATCATCTCTCCTCAGGCCGCCGCCGCGCATTTCCTCGAGGAGGCGGTGCAACACAACGCCGTGCTGCTGGACCATCAGCCGGTCGTTCGAGCGGGCAGGGGCGCCGTGCGATTGGGCGACGGCACCGAGCTTAAGAGCGAGGCGATCGTGCTTGCTACCGGGGTGGAGACGTCTCTTCTGCCGTGGCTGCCGATCCATAAGCGCAAAGGACATCTGGTGCTCACTGATAAGTGTCCCGGCTTTCTCAGCCATCAGCTGGTCGAACTTGGGTATTTGAAGAGCGCGCACAAGCTGGCTGCGGATTCAGTGGCTTTCAATGTTCAGCCGCGGCGCGATGGGGAAGTGCTCATCGGCGCCTCGCGGCAATATGGAAATGAGGATCCCGCGGTGGAGGAGACGATCCTCCATGCCATGCTGGAGCGAGCCTACAGCTATATGCCCTCGCTGAGGCAGGTGGCGACGATTCGCGCAAGGACCGGGTTCCGCGCCGCCACTCCGGACAAGCTTCCGCTCGTCGGGCCAACTGAGGATCCGAGCTTGTTTCTCGCTGTTGGTTTCGAGGGATTCGGAATTACCTCTGCGCCGGGTGCGGCCCGCTTACTGGCAGACCACGTTTTGCGCAGGCCCTGCGCCATTCCTCTCGAACCGTATCTGCCAGCCCGCACTTCCTGGAAGGAGATTCAATGAACTGGTCCGGAGTCATGCCTGCCATGACGACTGCCTTCGATGGCAATCTTGCCGTTGATCACAACTTTATGGCGCGACACGCGCAATGGCTTCTCGCTAACGGATGCAGCGGTCTCGTTATGCTGGGATCGCTTGGCGAGGGTGCAACCCTCGATCAGGTGGAGAAGGTAGCCATCCTCAAACACACAGTGAAGACCGTTGCTAGCGAGGCGCCGGTGGTGGCTGCGATCTCCTCACTCTCGACGAGCCATGCAGTGGCCCTCGCTAAAGAGGCGGAACAAGCCGGTTGCTCAGGGTTAATGGTTTTGCCGCCTTATATTTACTCGACCGACTGGCGAGAGATGAAACAGCATGTCTCCGCGATCATCGGGGCCACCCCACTATCCTGCATGCTCTATAACAACCCGGTTGCCTATACAACCGATTTTCTTCCTGAGCAGATCGCTGAGCTGGCGCAGGAGCACGCGAACCTGGCCGCCGTGAAAGAGTCGAGTGCAGACGTAAGGCGAGTCGCGGCTATCCGGGCCGTGCTTGCCGACCGCATAGAGATTCTCGTTGGCGTGGACGATGTCGTCGTCGAGGCTGTTGGTGCGGGGGCAAAGGGCTGGATCGCGGGGCTGGTGAACGCCTTTCCCGCGGAGTCGGTGCAGCTTTTCAAGCTTGCTCGCGAGGGAGAATCTGAGTCGGCTTTCCCCTTGTATCGCTGGTTTCTTCCGCTGCTGCGGATGGATACCGTGCCCAAATTCGTTCAACTCATCAAGTGGGTGCAGGCGGAGGTCGGCGTCGGATCTGCTCGTGTGCGCGGGCCGCGATTGGAACTTGCAGGCGCTGAACTGGCGGCCGCTCGAGAAATCCTGAAGACCGCGCTGCGAAACCGCGTAGAGATCGACGAAGTGCCCTTCTCTCGTTTCGCTGGGTCAAAGTGCGACAATCTGTGACTGGAGACAGTTGAGTGAAACTCTACCGCACAAGCAATGGACCTTACGTGGAACAGCATGGGAGATTCTATCGCGTCCCTGAAACCTCCTGGGACGCGCTAGTCACGCACGAAGACCTGCACGCTTATCTCTCCGCGATCGCGGAAAAGAGCGAGCCCACCGAAGAATTCTCTTCTGCTCAGGTTCTTGCTCCTATTGAAAACCAGGAGGTCTGGGCCTCTGGCGTCACCTATTACCGAAGCCGAAGCGCCCGGATGGAAGAGTCGAAAGACGCGGGCGGGGGCGACTTTTATGACCGCGTCTATTCGGCCGAGCGGCCTGAACTCTTCTTCAAAGCGACGGCGAGCCGGGTAGCGGATCCCGACAGTTTTGTTCGAATTCGCAACGATGCTTCATGGTCAGTGCCCGAACCGGAGCTCACGCTGCTGCTCAACCATCGCGGCGAAATCATCGGTTACACGATTGGGAATGACATGAGTTCACGCGACATTGAGGGGGAAAATCCTTTGTATCTCCCCCAGGCCAAGGTCTACGATCGCAGCTGCGCTTTGGGACCGTGTGTTCTCGTCAGCTCCGAGCCGTTGCCGTCATCCACGTCCATCCAATTGGAGATTTTGCGCGGTGGCGAAGCTGAATTTACCGGCGCTACCACGCTGGCTGAGATGAAGCGCAAGCCTGCCACCCTTGCCGAATACCTCTTCCGCGATAACAGCTTTCCGAACGGCGCCTTCCTTATGACCGGAACCGGTATTGTACCGCCGGAGTCCTTCACGCTACAGGCCGGAGATCGGATTCGCATCACCATCAAGCCAATCGGTACCTTGATCAACGACGTGGCGCCAAGAGGGTGAGCGATTAGGCGCTGACCTCTTTGCTCAGGATGCCATTCACCATTCGGGTAATCCCAAGTGGATTTTCATTCTGCAGCTCGGCAGGCAGCGCTGAGTTGGGAAAGTCCTGGTAGCAGAAAGGCCGGGCAAAACGGAAGATTGCTTGCGCTCCCACCGATGTTGAGCGCCCGTCTGAGGTCGCGGGATATGGACCGCCATGCACCATTGCATGGCATACTTCCACCCCGGTTGGAAAGCCATTGAATAGCAGCCTGCCGACCTTCGACTCAAGGATGGCGATCAGGTCGCGGTGTGCTGCCAGGTCTTCTTCAGTGCCGTGGATGGTCGCCGTGAGGTGCCCCTCCAGCGCCGTGGCCGCCGCCAGCATCTCTTCTCGTCCGTTATAGGCAACCAGCATCGTCGTCGGGCCGAAAACCTCTTCGGCTAGACGCGGGTCGCTCAGAAGCGAGGCGACATCTGAATTGAATAGCGCGACCGGTTGTTGTGATTCCAGCTTGCTTTCTGCGGCAGACCGCGAAACCAAGCGGAGATTTTTCTCTCCGGCGCGTGCCTGCACAGCCGAAGCGTATTTCCCTGCGATACTACTGGCCAGCATGGTTTGGGGCGGCAAACCCTGGACACCGGTCGTTAGGAGTTCCGTAAACGATTTACTCTCCGCGCACTTCGGAATAAAGACCAGGCCCGGCTTGGTACAGAACTGGCCGGAGCCGAGAGTGAAGGAGTTCTGCAACCCGCTCGCGATTGCCGAAGAGCGAGTGCGCATCGCGCCGGGCAGCACGAATAAGGGATTGACGCTGCCCATCTCGGCATAACAGGGAATCGGAACCGGCCGCGACGCCGCCAATTTCATCAGTGCTTTCCCGGCGGCCGGCGAGCCGGTGAATCCCACCGCGTTCACCAGTGGATGCGCGACCAGCTGCGTCCCGACCTCGATGTGTGCATCGAAGAGCAACGAAAAAACTCCCTCGGGCAGTCCGCATGCTTGCACGCTTTCGCGAATCGCCTGGCCGACCAGCTCGCTTGTCCCCGGATGTGCCGGGTGCGCCTTCACGATGACGGGGTTTCCCGCCGCCAGCGCGGATGCTGTGTCTCCTCCCGCGACCGAGAACGCTAGTGGAAAATTGCTCGCGCCAAAGACCGCGACAGGTCCTAGCGGCTTGAACATGGAACGGATGTCGGCACGCGGAAGAGGCTTGCGCTCGGGTTCGGCTGGATCAATCCGCGCGCCGACCCACGATCCCTCTTCCACTACGCCGGCAAAGAGTCGAAGCTGGTTAGTGGTGCGGGCCAGTTCGCCACGGAGACGCGCCTCCGGCAAACCTGTCTCGAGGTTGGCACGGTCAACAATCTCCGTCGCTCTCTCTTCGATCCCGGCTGCAATCGAGCGGAGGAACTTCCCTTTCTCTGCCCCCGAGAGATTTCCGTAGACCGAGAACGCCCGCGTGGCTAGCTGCGCCGCCTGCTCCACATCCTGGCTACTGGCTGTGTGATATTCGGGTTGGAGAACATCTCCGGTAGCGGGATTGGAGCCATAGAAGACAGCTCCATCATCCACACCGTATTTCGCTCCTATGAGCGAGCGACCATAAAGCGACATTTCAATCTCCCCTGTTGCGGGACAGGTTGCGGATGAGAGCCGAAGTGTCAGCTCTTATTTCCTTTGCCTGCTCGACCCTTGTGGAAGCTGATGACAACCTCAGTTCCAAGTCTTAGACTAACCGGGGAATGGCGCGGGACCATATTACAAATGGGCGGATAGAATGAAATCTTGCCCTTGCTGAACATTTCACTACTTTCCCATTTCGGAGCGATGCCTGTGCGACTCTCCGCAGCCGATGTATCAAGCGATCTCCATGAAGAACTCGACGCCCCCTTCCCGCTCACGCGCGAGCAGATCGAATTCTATGACGAAAATGGCTATATCAAGCTCAAGCGCGTGCTGTCGCCGGATTTGCTGGAGCACTATCGAAAGATTATTCATACAAGAGTCGCGGAGCTCTCGGCCGATGCTCCTCCGATGGACCAGCGCACGACCTATGGCAAGGCCTTTCTCCAAGTCATGAACCTTTGGATCTCTTCCGCCGAGGTGAAGGAGTTTGTATTCGGGAAGCGGCTGGCGCGGATTGCGGCGGACTTAATGGGTGTCTCCGGCGTGCGCCTCTACCATGATCAAGCGCTCTACAAGGAGGCTGATGGGGGAATCACACCGTGGCATGCTGACCAGTACTACTGGCCGGTTAATACCGAAAAGACGATCACTGCGTGGGTACCGTTGCAGCGCACGCCTTTCGAAATGGGGCCGCTCGCCTTCTGCGAGAAGAGTCACCGCTTTCAGGCTGGCCGTGATCTCGAAATCAGTGACGAAAGCGAGATGACGCTCAAGGAAGCACTTGGAAGATTCCGGATGGAGGAGAGTCCCTTTGAGCTCGGCGAGGTGAGCTTTCATTCCGGCTGGACCTTTCATCGCGCTGGAGCCAACACCACGGACCGAGCGCGTGAGGTGATGACGATCATTTACATGGACGAGAATATCCGGCTCGCGCCACCTAAGAACAAGAACCACCTGATGGACATGGAACGCTGGATGCCCGGACTCAAGCCGGGAGACGTTCTCTCCTCGGCGCTGAACCCGGTCGTGTTTTCAAACTCTCCTGGATCGATCACCCGCCCACAGATTGGATGATCCGGGCGATTACGTTTCCATTGCGCTTGAGGGCGCTAGTTGACCGAGCGACGCTTATGGGTTCGTCTGCTGTGCTTTTTCCCAATCTTCGTCAGAGGCTAGCGAGACTGCGCCATGTGACAGCGCAAAGGGAAGAAATCCGTCTGGAGGATTTCGTACTCCCCAGACATTGGCGAGTTGAAGCGACGTTATCTGCTTCCACTTCACTTGGGCCAGATCCGCTGAGCGCAAGTCAGCGCCGGTGAGGTCGGCGCGGGTCAGATCGGCGCCGGCTAACTCACTGCTATTGAGGTCAGCTTCCCCCAGATCGGCGTCCGCCAAGCGGGCATGCTGAAGACTGCCACCACGGATATTGGCGCTGTGGAGGTTGCAAAATGTCATATCCGAGAAGGCGAAATCACTATCGCGAAGGTCGGTGGCCTGCAGGCTGCATCGGCTTATCCGGGCACGGCGCAAATTCACCCCTTGCAAGAAGGCGGAGTCGGCGTTGACGCCGATCAAGGGGACGTTGTCTTTGTTCAGTTCCTGCAGCGCTTCTATTCGGCCCCCACTGCCGCCCTTTCCCTGCGCGGTGTTGATGACTTGCCAGGCCTGATAGTGCTTCTGCTTGATGCGATTGCCACTGTCGGAGAAATAGAAGACCACGGCAATCAGAACAGAGAAGGCGCCGAGGGATTCAAGAATTTCCAGGAACGCCCAATTGCTCAGCGCCCAGGCAGCCCAGCAGCAATACCAGTCCAGCTTTTGAAAGATCCACAGCCAACCGAAACGGGTGTCATGCCTGAACTCGGGCCAGCTCTTGGGACGATCTCGGGGGACGGAATAAAGCATCGCGGTCAGGAATGAGAGAGCGTCGAGTGGGTTCGATCGGCGGCAGGAATCTGACGCTCAACATATCGACCAATCAGAGTATCCAAGGCGAACAGGCCGGGACCAAAGACCAGCACCAGCAGCGACGCGAACCAGAATGTATATGGATCGGCGTTGTAAAACTTGCCGGGATCGGAGAAGACCGACATCAGTGCGTCCCGGTCCGCGGTCCAATACGCAAAACACATATTCACGGTGAGCACCAGCGAGATCAACCTTGATCCGAGACCGAGAATCAAGAGCACGCCCCCGACAAGCTCCAGCCCGGAGACAAAGGTTGCGGTGATGCCGGGCAACGGCAGGTTGAGGCTGGTGAAAAAGTCGGTCACCTTATCCAGGTGGTGGAGCTTGCCCCATCCGCTCTGGGCAAACTGCCATCCCCAATAGAGGCGCACGGCGAGTAGGAATGGTGACTGCAATTTGGATGCAAGACTGATCAACAGGGCATAGGCGGACGAGGCGAAGGCAAGCAGCTTGATGCCGGACATGGAGTAAGGTCCTTTCTAAAGTGATGCGATTGCCGGTCGCTATTGCGGATTGTGCGCGGGCCAGTCGCGGCAAAACCATCCCAGCTCGGCCCAGGTTGCGAACCACTCCTGTACTTTGGCCGGCTGTTCCTGCTCCGGAATGCTGCTGCCGCCAAAAGCGTCAGTGAGGGCGTCCCCGAGCGTGCTACCGCTGCCTAGTGCGAGCAGTGTGAGATATGCTTCTCGTTCAAGGCGCTTGTAATAGACGGCATAAGCGAACCTGTGCACAGCCAAGTAAGTGGCCTCAGGCTGCATTGGGGCGAATCGCCGCGGGCGAGACTTGCGCCCTTCCGTCACCGCGTTACTCGCGACGCTCGCCTCCGGCTGGGCGCGATGCACCGCGATGATGAAGTCGTCCGCCGGATAGGCCAGTTCGAGCAGCCGCACATGAGGTTGGAGAGCGAGCTGCGATTCGGCGGAACAGTGGGAGAGATCGGCGGCGGTCAACGGGGGCTCCTCACCGTTGTCGAAAGCTTCCACGTAGGCCCACTCGAGACGTGCAATATCGAGGACGAGGTCATATCGCTCGCCTGCCCATTTTGGATTCTGGCGCAGCCAGCCAACCAACTTCGACCCCAGATTACGCAGCGTGTAGGAAGATGATGGATTATCGGCCAGGTACGCAACGGACAAGGCGTCAAAGCGCTTTTGACCAAGCACAGCGCACAGGCCGGGAAAGTCTTCGGCGAAGGCGGAGAGGATGCGAAACCAATACTGACGGTTGTAGATCTCCAGCCGTTCGAATGAAGTCACGTATTTGCCGGGCTTGATGAATGTTGCGGCACGGGCGCGCATCGATTTGCCGTCGGCCGCCTTTTGCCGCATACCGAAGTCGCGGGTGAGCGGTTGCATCACCGATGCCGCCAGGGTACGTTGCAATTCGAGGAGCGTCATTGCCTGACCTGCGCGGTTCCCGAGACTGCCGGGACGGCTAAACCTGGCGCGCCGCGATGCTTCGCCGGCTGCAGGTAACGATTGGCTTTCAGCGCTTCGGCGTGTACTTCGTCGAAGGTGGGAATGTTATCGTCCCACTCCAGAAGCGTCGCGGTCGGGCCGCAACGGTCAATGGCCCTCTCATACAGTTTCCAGACCGGGTCGATGACCGGATGGTCATGGGTATCCAGGATGTATTTCTCATAACGTGAGTGTCCGGCAATATGGATCTGCGCCACCCGCTCGGCGGGCACGCTGTGAACGTAGGTCATCGGATCGAACGCGTGGTTTTGCGAGGAGACGTAGATATTGTTCACGTCCAGCAAAATGCCGCAGTCAGCGGCCTCTACAACTTCATTGAGGAACTCCCACTCGGTCATGGTCGAGTCGGTGAATTCGGCATAACTGCTCACGTTTTCGACTGCTACTGGGACCTCTACGAAGTCCTGCACCTGCCGGATGCGCTCAGCTGTCGTCTTCACCGCTTCGAGGGTGTAGGGGATGGGTAGCAGATCGTGCGTATAGCGCCCATCGACGCTTCCCCAGCAGAGGTGGTCGGTGAGCCACGGCGTGCCGGTGCGCTTGACAAGAGTCTTGAGGTTTTTGAGATGTTCCCGATTCAGCGGCTGGGCGGAGCCGAAATACATCGAAACGCCGTGCTGTACAACCCGGTATTGATCCAGTATTTGATCAAGAACGTGGAGCGGTCGGCCACCGTCCACCATGTAGTTCTCAGAGATGATCTCGAACCAGTCAACTACCGGCTTTTCCGCAAAGATATGGCGGTAGTGAGGAATCCGGAGTCCAATTCCGACGCCATAATCGGTAAAGCCGTTGAAGCGATTTGCGGGCATAATGTGGTTCCGATTCGCGTATTCAAGCAAAGCTCTGACTGGTAAGGGGAAGTGAATCCATCCGAAGAGCCTGGTTTCCCCGGCTCTTCGGATAGAAGCGCCGAGTTATACAGTGTGTGGCATTTTCGAACCATCGGTCGCGCAGCCGCCCTTGCCTTTGCAGCTGTTCTTGGCTTTGCAGCCGTTGTCGCTGGATTTGCATCCGCCCTGGCCTTTACAGTCGTTCTTGCCCTTGCAGGAATGTTTGGTTGTGTCGGGGGTTTGAAAACCAATGAGCCGGACACCTGCCTGGGTGTTCTGGGTAGCGGTGGTCTTGGCGTTTGTTTGCGCAGGCGCAGTCTGCGCCTGAACGCGGGAGGTGGTGCCGCTCAGCAGGCCGGTAACGGCCGCCGTGAGGATGAGTGCCTTGACGGATTGATTCATGAGTATTCTCCTTGTGCGCGCAGTTTACGCGCTGTCTGCGATTGGCGCCACCGGGAATGCCGGTGGCGCATGCGATCCAGGCGTCCGGGACCCTTGCAAGCGCCCCGTCGCCGAATAAGAGTCTGTGAGGAGAACGGGGGTTACAAGCGAATTGGATTTTAAGCCAACTAAATTCCAACGCGGTAACTTTCTCTGAGACTTCACCGTCCCATCAAAAGAAGCTTTGGGGTTGAAATGGGTGCGCGGTCGATTCTCCGAAAAACGATCACCGTATTCCAGCTTGTGTCCATTTGCGGGCAGGTTTATGCCGGACCGGTCCTGGCACAACCATCCCCCCACCATGCGCCCTGGGACAGTCAGGTCGTCGATTCGAAGACCCTGCGGAGCGGGGGAGCGACCATTCAGGTCGATTTCGGCCCCGGTCCCTTGACTCTGCCGCGCGATCAGGTGCTCTCCTGGGTGCAAAGTTGCGCCGACGCGGTCTCCGGCTATTATGGGCGTTTCCCGGTCCGCTCGGCGCGGATACTGATCCAGCCTGCTCCAGGCAAACGCGGCGTCCTGAAGGGAACAACATGGGGGGACGTGGGCGGATTCCCGGCCTTTACCCGCCTGGTTATAGGAGAGCAGAGTACCGCGGAGGACCTGAATGAGGACTGGATGTTGGTCCACGAGCTGGTCCATACCGCGTTCCCCTCGATGGCCGATGAGCACCATTGGATCGAGGAAGGCATCGCCACCTACGTCGAGCCAATCGCAAGAGTGCAGCGCGGTCTGCTCACTCCAGAAAAGATCTGGGGAGACATGTACCGCGACATGCCGAAGGGCGAACCCGGTCCCGGGGATGGCGGTCTTGACGCTACCCATACCTGGGGTCGTACCTATTGGGGCGGAGCGCTCTTTTGTCTGCAGGCCGATGTGATGATCCGGGAACAGACCCGGAATCGCAAAGGCCTACAGGATGCTCTCCGCGGGATTGTCGCGGCGGGAGGCACAATCGACAAGGAATGGACCCTGGAGAAAGCCCTCGCTCAGGGCGACCAGGCTACCGGAACTACCGTGCTCATCGACCTGTATCACCAGATGGGCACCCATCCCGCGCCCGTCAACCTAGATCGGCTATGGGTGAAGTTGGGAGTGTCGGTCATCGACGGCAACGTCCACCTCGACGGGCACGCTCCGGAGGCGGGAATTCGCGAGTCGATCACGCGCAAGGAAGAATAGGCCAGGGCAACAGAAGCAGGAACCCGCAAAGATTGAATCGCGGATTCCTTCCCGTCAACTAGTAGGGGAGGGAGGCAGGTAATCCTCGATGGCGAATGGATAAGCGACGTTGACCCCGGGGCCACCGCCGTCGGGCGTAGTCCAGAAGGTGACCCGTCGCAGCCGAGACCTGGCGACAGCCTCGGACGCAAAAGCCTGGCCAAAAGCTAGACGCTGCGTATTGTCGGTGAAGTAGTAAGTTTCGACGATTCCATACAACTGGGCAGCCCCCAGAGAAGGAAGTGTGGCGTCGGCATCGTCGAGCACGCGAGTAAGCAGGTCGGGGTAGGTGGCTCCAGTCGAGGGCACGTAGTAGGAGAAATCGATGCGTGAGGGGATTGCCAGTTGTTGGTTGACCATGAAGTTCAGCGAGCGGTAAACCCAAAACATCGAGCGGTGGTTATCCAGGATGGGAAAGTCCGCGTCGACGTAATCATTCTGCAACACGTCCGCCTGAGTGTCGGCAACGATGAAATAGACCGCAGGACGAAATCCGGCGGCTGAGACCTTCGATACAAATCGCGGGTAGTGGGTCGTCATGAACCATTCCTGGTTGGCCTTCGCCCCGATCTGCACCTCCCCTTCCATGTACACCGTGTTCACCACTGGTGTGCCGTTGCTGCGGTTGACGTTGCGGATCGCCGCCAACACACTATCGGTCGTCTGCTCCAGACGAGAGGTGAATGTCGCGGCTGAAATCGGTGTATCGCCGAGCCCGGTCGAGGGAGATCCAGTGGTATAGTCGGCTGCGCCCAGCCAGAACAGGCCAATGTCCAGGCGCAGAGTATTTCCGCCGGCGTCCTTGATCGCAGCAACATCCTGCGCGTAGGCATGGAGATTTGCCTGCTCCTGGCCGCTCATTGGAAAGGTTGCCCGCCAGGCCTCGCCGAAATTGCTCGTTCCCGGCTCTGTCACGAACCAGATGCGCAAACTCACAACCGTAGCTCCGCGATCGGCAATCCCCTGTAACTGCGTCAGTACCTGCGCACGCACGGAAGGGTCCTGGTAGGCGGTGATGAATGCGCTATGCACGAAGTCGTCGCCCGTCGCGTAGTAGTCCGGTCCGACATCATAGGCGGAGATATTAAAGCTGCCCAGACCGACCAGGGTGACGCCATTGACCTTGACCAGCAGCCGCCCGGAGGTTGCCCCCGTCGGAACGTCAACCTGAATGCTCGTGCTGGTGTCGCTGGTAATCGTCGCTGGGGTGCCGTTGAAGGTGACTGCGGCGTTGCCTCCGCCATCCAGCAGGTTTGTCCCGGTGATTGTCGCTACGGTCCCGGCCGTGCCGCTGGTAGTCGAGACGCTGGTGATAGTGGGAAAGGGGTAAAAAGTGAAAGCTGCGCCATTGCTGGTTACTCCGTTCGCCCTGACCACGACATTACCGGTCGAGGCGTTGGATGGCACGCGAATCGTGATCGACGTGTCGGACCAGGCGTTCACTCCGCAGACTGCGCCATCGATGGTGACCGTGCTGCCTCCCTGGGTCGCGCCGAAGTTGATCCCGGTAATGCCGACCTGCGCCGACGGAGCGCCGTAGCTGGGGTTGAGCATACTGATTTGCGGGACGGTCACGGTGAAGTTGCTGGAACTCTTCACGGTGTCGCCGTTGGCGCGGACGCTGATAGGTCCGGTGGTAGCGCCGGCCGGGACGTTGACCTGAATGCTGGTGCTGGACTGGCTAATGAGGGCGGCCAGGGTGCCATTGAAGGTGACGACGCCGTTGTCTTCGCCATCGAGGAGGCTGGTTCCGCTGATGGTCACCGGCGTCCCGACCGGGCCGCTGCCGGGCGAGAAGCCAGTGATGGCGGGGTAGGGATAGAAGGTGAAGGCGGCGCCGTTGCTGGACGCTCCGCCTGCGGTGACTACGATATTGCCGGTGGCGGCGTGGCTCGGCACCTGGATCGTGATCGCGGTGTTCGACCACGAAACCACGTGAGACAGTGCGCCACCAACGGTTATGCTGCTTTCTCCCTGGGTCGCGCCGAAGTTGGTTCCAGTAATGCTGATGGGCGCTGCCGGAGCTCCATAGTTGGGGTTGATGCCGCTGATCTGCGGAGCCGGCACCACGGTAAAGCTGGGACCCTTGATGGTGTCGCCGTTGACGTGGACGCTAATCGGCCCGGTGGTTGCGCCCGGGGGTACATCGACCTGGATGCCGGTGCTGGACTGACTGAGAAGAATAGTCGCCGGGGCGCCGTTAAAGGTGACAACGCCATGGCCACCGCCGTCGAGCAGGCTGGTGCCGGTGATGGTCACCGGAGTCCCCACCGAACCGCTGGTTGGCGAGATGCCAGCGATGGTGGGATAGGGATAGAAGGTGAAGGGAGCGCCGCTGCTGGACGCTCCGCCCGCAGTAACTACGATATTGCCGGTGGTGGCCTTACTGGGCACCTGGATTGAGACCGCAGTATTTGACCACGAAACCACGTGAGACAGTGCGCCACCAACGGTCACGCTGCCATTTCCCTGGGTCGCGCCGAAGCTGGTTCCGGAAATCGCGATCAGTGCCGCCGGCGCTCCGTAGTTGGGGTTGATGCCGCTGATCTGCGGCCGAATCACGGTAAAGTCGCTGGAACTCTTCACGGTGTCGCCGTTGACATGGACACTAATCGCTCCCGTGGTCGCCCCCGCGGGTACATCGACCTGAATACTGGTGGTCAACTGGGTGAGAATGGTTGCCGGAGTGCCGTTGAAGGTGACAGCACCATTTCCTTCGCCGTCGAGCAGGCCGGTGCCAGTGATGGTCACCGGAGTGCCGACCGGACCACTGGCGGGGGAGATTCCGGTGATCGCGGGGTATGGGTAGAAGGTGAAAGCTTCGCCATTGCTGGCCGCTCCGCTGGCCGTGATAACGATATTTCCGGTCGCAGCCTTACTTGGCACCTGGATGGTAATCGCGGTGTTCGACCACGAAACTACGTGGGACAACGCGCCTCCAACGGTCACGCTGCCGCTGCCCTGGGTCGCGCCGAAGTTGTTCCCGCTAATTTCGATCAGCGCCGCCGGAGCTCCGTAGTTGGGGTTAATGCTGCTGATCTGCGGGGCTGGCAAAATGGTCACCGCGTCGGTATTAGAACTTGTGGCAGTAACTCCTCCGCCACTCACCTGGACCTGGTTAGGAATACTTGTGGTGGTGCTCGCGGTGGGGCTTACGTTCACGTTGATCGTCAGTGGCGGGTAACTATTGCCTTGGGCCACGGCGGAGTCGTTCTTACAGACCATCGTCTGTCCGGTCGCCGAGCAGCTCCAGCCTGTGCCTGTGAAGCCCGCGTACGCGAAGGCGGAGTTCAGCGTGTCGGTCACGGTCAACGGATTGGCGCCGCCTGTCGGGTCGCCGGTAGCGCCGGGCCCGTTGTTGGTAATGTTGACTGTCAACGGCGCGCCTTGCTGGCCCTGGGTGAAAGTGCCGCTGTGCGACGCGGTGGCCGACACTGTCGGCAGATTCTGGGTGAGGCTCACACACCAACCGCCATTCACGTTGGTCGTCTCACCGCCTCCGGTCGGGCCGCCGTCGTCCAGGTATAGGCTCCAGGTGCCGTTTCCGTTATAGGTGCTGGAAGTAGTGCCGCCAAAGACTCCCTCCGCGTCCGCGTTGCCCAGAAGGGCGGTCCCGGCGGTGGCAGCTTTGTTGGTCGGCGTGAATGGATTCGAAGCCAACGGCGGTCCCACCCCAAGGATGCCGCATAAGGATGCGTTCGGCGGACATTGCGGGAACGTGATGTCCGTGTTGAAACTCGTCGGCCTGAATGTGCCGGAGGAAGACAGATTCCCGCCGACGCTACTGCTTGCCAAGTCGGAGAAGGTGAGGTTGAAGGGTGATGGAGCAGTGGAAACGTTGCTGCCCGTTAGTGAGAAGAAGTCAAGGTTGTTGCCGCCCGGACCCACGAGCAGGGACAGGAGATCGCCCTGGTCTTTGGTGCTGAAGCCGTTCAAGGTGACCGTCACTGCATCCACTGTGCCCGGTAGGTTGGTCACGAAGATGTTCGAGGGATACGGCGATGCGGGGCCCGCATCATTGGCCAGCCCGGGCGCGGTGATCGAACCGGTATTGCAGAACGTATACGGCCCCGCTCCTGAGCCCGATGTAGGCTTCGTGGTCGCGGTGTTGACGCGCTGGTCGAAGGCCCCGGTGCTGATCCCGAACTCGGTTCCGGTATCGGTCCCGCTGTAGCTGGCGACGATCTGATGCGTGCCTTGGGTAAGGGATGTGGTCAGCGTCGCCTGGCCATTCGAAATCGAGGCAGTTCCGAGGGTCGTGGCGCCGTTGACGAATGAGACCGTGCCTGCGTCTACCGTGAGACCCGAGCTGTCGGTAACGGCAACGTTTGCGGTGAGGGTGACACTGGCATTGGTGGAAGGCGGCGTGAAGGACGCCGGATTCGGCGTTCCGCTGACCGATGTCGCGGTGGGGTGCGCATTGCTTTGCATGGTGAAGTTCAGGCACCAGGAACCAACTTGCCCATACGGCGGGTTCTCCTCCAGCCAGTTGTTCAGGTACAAGAGCCAGGTGCCATTCGCGGAACCGCCGCCGAATGCCGATGTGAAGGTGGAAGAACCGGTGGGATGGGGTTTCCCAATCAGCGATGGGCCGGGGGCGGGCGCGGGGAAGGTGTCGTTGAACAGAGGGCTGATCTGGGAGTAATCGTCCGCCGGCTTGCAGGGAGAGCCTGAGGTACAGCTTTCCTGGTTGTCGGTGCTGGTCTGGAGGTCTCCCGAGCCGTCGTCGGAGAGAAAAATATTGAGCGGGCTCGAGAGAGTGCTGGAGCTCCCGTCGGCCCAGCCCATGGCTTCGAACGCCTTGCCGTTCGGCGCCTGCACCAGGAAGCCGAGGAAATTCGGCTGCTCAGTCGCCAGCCCGTTCAGCGTCAAGGTGACGCTCTCGATGGTGCCCTGCAGCTGAGAAAAACCGCTGCCCAGAACCAGCTGCGATGGATAGGGATAGCCTCCGGCGCCGCCCACTGCTCCGGGGTTGTTTTCGATCGCGACCGGACCGTTGCAGAAAGTGGTGCTGGACGGGTTGTAGGGTTGGTTGACGGTTAGTTCCGTCACCTCTCCATCGGGCGGAGTAGTGCTCGCCGCGTACCCGGAGGTCCCATTGAATGCCGCGGAAAGACTGCGTGTGCCTTCCTCCGAGGCTGGAAAGGTCACGGTGGTCTGCGCCTGGCCCGAACCGTTGACCGGGACAGACGCGGCGAGAACAATGCCTTGTCCGGGGTTGGTATCGGTACTGTCGTAGAAGGTGACGGTGCCCCCGTCCGGGTTTGGTGTGACGGTGGCCGTGAGAACCACCGGAGTGCCGGTGGTGGTTTGGCCGCCGACATTGCCATTGGTAAAGACATTCGAAGTCTGGCCGTTATTGTTTGTCGCAAGCGATGTCGCGGTCGCAGTGGCAGACTCCGTGGTGAAGGTGATCGTCCACGATCCAAGCGATCCGGATGGAGTGTAGTTTCCAGTGCCGTCCTGGTTGGCGATATACAACGTCCAGGTCCCGTTGAAGATACTGCCATCGACAGGAAGGCCGAAAGCAGTGCTGAAGTTGTAGTTGCCGCAGGTGAGACCGGACTCCAGGCTTCCGCAGGTACTGTTGCCGACTCCCGCAGTATTGAAGGTCGTAGGGCCTCCGGAACCGCCTTCGTTGAAGACTTCCGTCTGAAAGTTAGCATAGTAGTCGGCAGCGAGGTACGTGCCCGAGAACGAGCTGGGGCAAGTGATGAAAGGAATCATGCCATCGGTGTTGTCCGTACCCGTATCACCGGAATCGGCCAGCGTGAATGTAGTATTCCCTGAATCGCAAGGCCCCCCTAACAGATCGAAAGCCGTGCCGCTGGGAGGTTTGAGCGCGATCGACAGGCTGTTGAGTCCACCGCCGTTCGGACCGGTGACATCGAGATTGTTGAAGGTCACAGAAATGGCCGTCACCGTGCCTGAAAGACCGGTGACGGAGGCTGAAGAAGTTTCCGAAAAGCCGTAGGTCCCGCTAACAGTGATGGGATTCGATCCGCCGAAGGTTTGCGCAGAGGTTGGAGTGGAAGCAGATGAGAGAACGGTGTAGACAAGCGAATTAACGTAGAGCGGATGAGTAGAGGCTGCGTTGGTGCCCCCGGTAAAACCCATATAAGCCGTAGTGCTGCCCACCAATGCTGGAATGTCAACGTCGTTCCAGGCATATGTAAGGCACGAAACTCCAGGACATGAGCCGCCCGCCGTCAGGTCGTACATATTAAGCACCAGAGTCGTCCCGTTGTAGTTAAGAGTCACTGAATAGGTATCACCGGTGGTCGTACCTACGCTGCTGGCGGGTGAGTTAAGAGGAACAGGGGAAGTGCCTATTTTGTTCGTGAAGTAGTAGTTGGGTTGCCCATCATTGGGATTGCATGGGCTCTGGCCCTGTTTGTAAATCTGTACGGAACTATAGGTAAACGGCACGCTCGTAGTGTTTGCGTTTGTAAGTGGGCTTTGCTGATCCAACTCCAACGCGAAGATGTTATTCGCGTCTGGGGGAATATTTCCGAACGCTTGATAGAACCCACCTTCACATCCCGCACCGGCAGCAAATGCCTTCGGGTTTCCCCCGCCACCGCCATTCACATTCGTGTTGTTTTGCAGGACGAAGGCGAAGTTCCAACCATTGGGAACAAACGTGAAAGTAGTAGAAAAAGCCTGTACATCCACCGCCGTTTGATAAATCAGACCGGCCCCAAAATGCGCTGAGCCTGTTGGTATGAGATTCACCTGCGACCCGACGACTACCCCTGCCAGTTGGTCGTCGGTGAGCTGGAACGGTTGGCCACCGCTGCCTGTAACAGCAACACCGCAAGCCCCCGAAGAGGCAAAACCGGAAGAGCAGTTGATAACCTGTGCGCTGGTGGTCACCGACGGCGTGGTCGAGGTTTCGGCCGCCAGGCTGGAAACAGGCGTGGGTAGCGCCGGAGGAATTGCCGCCGAGCCGCTCAGAATCAGGTCAAATTTGCCCGCCGAATAGCCGGTGCTGATTGGATTCGACCCGCCGACGGTAATTTGCGCAGACGAACGCTCCGCAACAGGCAGCAGCAGGACGCTCACGGCAAGAACAAACAGGCTAAAACTCAGGCGGGAAGACCGGCTAGGCAATACGGAGAGCGGGGAGGGGAACATGGCGAGCAAAACCTCAAATCGTCGAGCCAACTGCATATTTCGACGGAAGCGTGGATGGGATGCGGCTCGCGAGACGGGTCTCTCCCACTGTCGCAGAGGAAGCAAACCGGATCCACCTCATCGTCACGTGTCCATTCCAGCAGTGAAGCAAGAAAACGGGAAGCAGCAAGCGCTGGTCTCAGTTGGCATAGGATTATTCGCGCCGATATTATGCGTGTCAACCGCCTTCTCGGAACCTGCAATCTTGTCCGTATCCGGCCGCTTCGATTATGCTGGTCGCTCTCTAAAGCAGAAGTACAGTTGGTGTCATGTGCCGGAGAGTGTCCCAGTAGGCTTTTTCCTGGGGGAAAAAGCCTGCCGAGTGGGGCGCTTTGCATTACAGTAACTGTACTTCTGCTTTATGCCCCACGGATTCGACGCCTACCGTGTGTTTATCTCCGCCCCTGGCGATCTGGAGCCGGATCGCCAGACTTCTCACGACGTGATCGCAGAGGTGAACGAAACCTCCGCCATGCCGGCGAAGATCCTGTTGGTCTCTATCGGCCTGAGGGAAAACGATCAGATTGCCGATCATCGCAGCATTGCTTCGGATAACGTCCGCTGGAGCGCTTACTTCATTCAGATTTTCCAGGACGACTGGGGGCCGCGCGATCTGTTCCGGAAACTGTTTCTGCTGGCCGCCGACTGCCGGGATGACGCGGCCACGCCGATGCGCGATGTGGTGATCTGCCTCAAGGATGCGCCCAACGAAACGAACCCGGAGATTCAGGCGTTTCGCCGGGAGCTGGAAGAGCGCCATGACCTGCGTGTTTTCCATTACGCCAGTGTGGACGAGCTGAAAGCGCGACTCGCAGAGATCTGCGATGGGTGGGCGCGTAGCTTGATCGAGTCGAAGACTGGGTGCGCGACCGAGTCGGCGACCGAGTCCACGATCGAGTCGAAGACCGGCTCTACAACCGGCTCTACGCCCGACTCGACCGCGGATACCGGCACATAGTCATTCTTTGCGCCGTTACAGCAGCGGCACGGGCCGCCATTCCATGTAGTAGTGCGTCTGGTCCTCGCGCACGACGGAGAAGCCCAAGCGCTGATGGAAGCGCAGAGAGCCGGGATTGAACCGGAATACGCAGCAGCGGATGGGCAGCCTTGCCTTCGCAGCTTCCTGTTGCAGCCGCTGGACCAGCACCGTTCCGATTCCCTTACTTTGCAGCTTCGGGTGGACGGCGATGTCCACCAGTTGCAATTCGCCATCGCCGGGAACCATCCACAGCCTGCCGACTGGCCTGCCGTCGAGCAACACCACGTGGTAACAGGAGTTCGGGTACATGTGACTGTATGCCGACATCTGAGCGCGAAACTGCATCCGGATGATTTGTTCTTTTTGCGCCGCGGGGATCGGCGCGAGCTCGAACTCCGGCCCGCGAACCGCCGAGTAAAGCTCGTAGAGAAATATCTCATCCTGCGGCAGCGCGGGGCGAACGGCGAGAGTGGACATGGCACGAAAATGTGGCGGACCAGGCCTTGAACCGGTCTCCGCTGGGAAAGTTCCTAACTGCGCGGCGGGAAAATACCCTGCATGGCGATGCAAAAGTTGAGCGTGAGATACGGCATCAGGTTGTTGTGCGGCTGATTGCCGCCCACTGGCGCCACCATATCCGCGGCCATGGTTTGATTCTGCGTGGCGCCGCTGGTGTAGGCATTCGCCGGGGAGCCCCCTGTCTTTACAAGGATTGCGTTGCCCGGCTGGCCGGTCTGCCCCGCCACTCTGGCTCCGTCGATACAGTTGATGTTATGAGCGTGAGACGGCATCTCGGTCGTTAGCAAGGTGACTGTATTCGAACCACCCGTTTCGCCGAGATCGTGTAACGACAGACCCGGGCCCTGACCAGGCTCCATCGAAGCCCTCCCCTGGAGGTTCGGAAGCCCGAAATTGCTTCTCCCGTCGCCACCGTAAGTGGTTCCCAGCAGCGAAAAGAGCGCCGTGTTTTGGGAGATCGGTAGAATCTGGCCGTTGCAAAAAGCCCACCCAATGGGCGCGAAGCTAAACGGAAATATCCTTATTTCTGCTACAAACGGATTTGCCATGTCGCGTCCTCCTTGTGGCTAGTTCTGGCTGGGGAATATTCCCTGTAGCGCGATGCAGAAATTCAGTGTGAGGAATGGCTGCATGTTCTGGTGCGGCTGGCTTCCCCCAACCGTCGCCAGCACGCCCGGGTACATGGCTACGAGAGGGCTCCCGGAACTGTTATATTCCGCCGCCCCGCCGAGCAGATTGGAGGTCGGATTGGGCGCGTTCGCGGCGGTATTGGTGGCGCCCCAGGTATGGCTGTGCGCAGGAAGCTCGGGGATCGAGAGGGCGTGATTCTGCTCGCCCCCTGTCGATCCAAGTGTTTGTCCGTTGCCCATATGTATAGGGGTATGGCCCTGCAGATTCGGCAGGGCGAAGTTCACGCGTCCATCGCCGCCATAGGTGGTTCCGAGCAGCGAAAAGATGGCCGCATTCTGAGTGATAGGCAGCAACTGCCCGTTGCAGAACGCCCAGCCTTTAGGCGCAAAATTGAAGCTGAATATCTTGATTTCGGATAGGAATGGGGTAGCCACGTGTGTTTCTCCTTATCGCTTGGCTAACTCTGACTAGGGAATATTCCGAAGAGGGAGAGGATGAAATTCACGCACAGATAAGGTTGGAAATTGCTGTGCGGCTGGCTTCCGCCGATGGATGAAATTGCGGCGGCCATCGTGTTGGTCCCGGGTTTGTTCTGATCGTAGATGTCGGGCCCCGCAGCCAGGTAATTGCTTCCAGGGAGGGACGCGGTATTCGCGTTCGTTGCGGCCGATACCGTATGAGTGTGGGCCGGGATTTGATTTGTCGTCAGGGTCACAGTTTCAGCACCGCCATTCTGAGCCAGCACGAACCCCGACCCCATATGGATCGGAAGCCGACCCCTCAGGTCCGGTAGCCCGAAGGTGCTTTGGCCGTCGCCGCCGTAGGTGGTGCCGATGAGGTTGAACAGGGTTTCGTATTCGGAGATGGGGAGTAACTGGCCTTCGCATAACATCCAGTCGGCCGGCGCGAAGTTGCCCCCAAACATGCGTATCTCACCGACATAGGGCTCAGACATGGCTCATTTCCTCCTAAACCACAGGATTCGGTGTCTACGGTCGCAGTTTCTTACGAATCGGCGTTCGAGGTGCGCGGCGTGACGACAACAAACGCTACACGGAGATCCGCTGATTCGCAAGAACAAAAAATGGCAGGACATCGTGCATGGCCGGCGGTCGATCACGTCAGACACGGTGCTTCGTCTGGCCGACTTCTTAGCAAAGCTGGCTGCGAAGATTGCACGCGAAGTCGAGGTTTGCTCTCCCGCGTAGGTCATTTCGTCCCAGTCACGGTAGACTGCGGTTCATGGGCATTCATATCGGCACGTCGGGGTGGGCTTATCCGAGCTGGAAGCCTGATTTCTATCCCCAGAAGCTGCCGGCGAAGAAGTTCCTTGAATACTATGCGACCCAGCTGAATTCGGTTGAGGTGAACTTCACCTTTCGCAGTTTCCCTACTGAGACGATGCTGGATGGATGGATGGCCGCAGTGGGTGCGGATTTCACCTTCTCCTTCAAGGCCAATCAGCGAATCACGCACTTTGCGCGGCTCAAGAATTGCGCTGAGCTGACGACGGCGTTCTATTCCGCGCTCACTCCGGTTTTTCGGGCGAAGCAACTGGGGGTCGTACTCTTTCAATTGCCGCCGAACTTCAAGGCCGATGCCGGTCTCCTGGACGAGTTTCTGTCGAGCGGGCCGCCCGTCGGTGTAAGGCGGGCCTTTGAATTTCGTCATCCTTCGTGGTTTACGGGTGAAACCTTCAGTGTGCTGCAGCGTCACCAGGCCGCGCTTTGTGTGGCGGAGAGCGATGAGCTTGAGTCGCCCGACGTTGTGACGGCGCCCTTCCGCTGCTATCGGCTGCGCAAAAGCGACTATTCGCCCGCCGAGGTCGAGACGATTATTACGGAGATGCGCGGGAAGGCGACGGAAGGCGAGGTCTTTGTCTATTTCAAGCATGAAGAAACGCCTGCCGGAGCGTTGAACGCGGCAACCGTGCTCCAGCGGCTGAAGGAAGGATGACCTTGCCGGACTCGGTGCGGACCAAGACAATCGCGGCGGTGGAGTTGGGAGAATTCCAACCGAGACGATTCTTGAGCAATGGTCATGTGATGACCATTGCCGGGAACTACCTCCCACGCGAGCACGAGTTGCCGCCAGAGGAGCAGTGGTTTGTCGAAGTGGAGCCGGCTTCGGAGGCACGGCGATCTACGGTGGTGCGCTGCGATTGCGACTGGCAGCCTGCGGAGGTTCGGCGCGAGCGGTTGACCATAGTCCTCGTGCATGGGCTGGAGGGATCGTCGCGATCGCAATACATACTTGGGACCTCGTCGCGGGCGTGGGCGGCCGGGTGCAATGTGGTTCGCATGAACATGCGGAGCTGCGGCGGTACCGATGAGCTTTCGCCGGGCATTTACCATTCCGGGCGGTCAGAGGATGTGGCTGCCGTGGTTGCAGGATTGACGCGGGAGCATAGATTGGACGCCATTGCACTGGTGGGCTTTTCGATGGGCGGCAATCTTGTACTGAAGTACGCGGGCGAGGCGGGAGCCTCCGCGCCGCCGGAGTTGAGCGCAGTCGTCGGCATTTCACCGCTAATGGATCTGGCTCCGTCGTCGAAGGCACTGCATGAGCCAGCTAACCGTGTCTATGAGTGGAAGTTTCTGCGCGGAATGCTGAGGCGGTTCCGCAAGAAGGTCGGGCTCTTCCCGGAGATCTACACTTCTGACGACCTGGACCGGATCCGGTCGATGCGTGATTTCGACCAGAACGTCGTGGCACGTTATGGCGGGTTTGCGGACGCTGACGATTACTACGCGACGGTAGCGAGTTCACAATGGGCTCACCGGCTGGCGGTACCCACGCTCATCATTCACGCGATCGACGATCCCTTCATTCGCATGCTACCTTCGACGCGGGCGACGTTGCTGGCTAATAAGAACGTTACTTTCCTCGAGACACAGCGCGGCGGACACTGTGCTTTTCTCTCATCGGAACCTGGGATAGAGCGCCATTGGGCGGAGAAGACTCTAGTGACCTGGCTGGTTGGAGTTGCGGAGTAGATCGGTGGTGAAGATCCGTGGGTGCCCATCCTTCGCACGATGCTGCCGTGCGAAGGGTGGGCACCCACATCCGATTCCGGCTAGAACCAGTTCCAGAGGTACTGGTTGTAGATTTCGTGGTGATATTGGACTTCGGGTGTCTTGACGAAGGTGCCAAGCAGCTTGGGGCAGCGGTCGGCCGCGGCCTGTTTGAGATCGGCGAATCTTCCCTTTACATCTTCGCCCATGATCGTCGAAATCCACTTCGAATCGCGGAAATCCTCAATCGCGGTATAGATATTGTCGGGAAGGTAGCGGCTGGCCTGGCGTAGGTTGGCAATCTTTGAGATCTCGCCATCGATCCCGGTCTTGAACAAGGAATAGAGGACCAGGTAGGGGTTTGCGTCCGGGGCGACGGCGCGCACCTCGACCCTCATGCTCCTGGAGTTGCCGATGGGCACGCGAACCATCGAGCCGCGGTCGGTGGCCGAGGCCTTGATCTGGTTGGGCGCCTCGAAATGCGGGTCGAGACGGCGATAGGCGTTGACGCTGGAGTTCATGGGCAGGCAAAGATCGTTGCCTCGGGTGAGGATGCGATCGATGAAATCCCACCCAAACTTGCTCAATTGCTCCAGGCCCTTTTCGTCCCAGAAGAGGTTTTTGCCCTTCTTGGTGATCGACATGTTAGTGTGCATGCCGCTGCCGTTGACGCCGACTACGGGCTTGGGCAGGAACGACGCTGTCATTCCCAGGCCGGTGGCAATCTGGCGGCATAGCAGTTTGTAGAGCTGGATCTGATCGGCGGCGGCGACGACCTCGCCATAGCTGTAGTTGATCTCAAACTGCGATGGCGCGACTTCGGGGTGGTCTTTCTCGTTTTCAAAGCCGAGTGCGCGCTGCACCTCGGCGGCGGTGTCGATGAAGGTCCGCAGCGGATCGCCGGGCAGCGAGTGGTAGTAGCCGCCGGTGTTCACATAATCGAATCGTCCGGTCTGGGGGAAATGACGCTCGGCGTCTTTGCCGGCGAAGAGAAAGCCTTCGATCTCGTTGGCGGCGTTGAGCGTGTAGCCTTTCTCTTCATAGAGTTTGTCCGCGTAAGCCTTCAATACGCTGCGCAGATCGCCGGCGTAAGGGCCACCCTGCTTGTCGATGACCTGGCCGAAGACGAAGATCTTTCCCGAGCCGAGCACGTCGGCGGGCACCCAATAAAAGGCGCTCCAATCGATGCCAAGGCGTAGGTCGCTTTCCTTCTGCGCGGTAAAGCCGCGGATCGAGGAACCGTCGAAGGTCAGGTTATCAAAGCTCTTGATGAGGAACTTCTTGTCGTAATCGAGCATGTGCAGGCGGCCTTCGAGGTCGCTGAACAGCACGGTCACAGCCTTGATGCGCTTCTCGTCGGTGAGGTACTTTATGCGTTCTTCCTGGATTATGTCGGCGGGGACGCGGTTCTTGCGCTGTTCTTTGACGGCCAGGTTTTTCTCTTCGAGCTCCTCGTAGGTGAGGGCCAGGAAATTGCGAAGTTCGGTAGACATGCTTCTCCTAATGGTGGTGGAGGTAAATGGCTTCTCCGTGACGGGGTAAGTGCCAAAGAGTAGCTTATCCCCTCGCCGCCGAGAGGCAAGCCATATAAAAAGTTCTGATGATCGCAATAGATACTATTTATCCGACGTCACTGGGCCTCGCGAATTGGTGCCATCCCTGGTTGCTTGTGTTTGAATTCAAACACATAAGCATGAAAGCTTTCAGCCTGTTTCTGATGGTAGTGGGATGGTTTCTTGTGATGACGGCAATCGCCATGCTGAAGCCGGGGTTTATTCCCGCCTTCGCAGTGGCGGGACTGCTGGTTGAGCTGCTGGGGCTCAGTCTATTGACGCGGACGCAGGCGGTTTCGTTGCCAACTTCTAGACGGGAGCGCCGACATTGACTCCGTTGGGCACGGCTGTTTCGAACTCGCCTTTGGTTGGCAGCGACGCCATCCTCTGCCTGGGTTGTGTTCTGCTGGTTCCATTTGCGATCGCGGGGCTCACGCTGATGAACGCAGGCCTGGGGCGGTCGCGTAATGCTGCTCACCAGATACTTACGTCTCTCTGCGTCTTATCGGTTGCCGCAGGAGCTTTTTTTGTCTGCGGGTTTGCGTTCCAAGGCGCACCGGGTCTGGCCCACTATTGGTTTGAAGCTGGCTGGAAGCAGCGGAGCTGGATTGCGGCCGGCCGCTTCTTCTTGCGCGGCGTGGTCTTCGATGGATCGCCGCGTTCGGTAATCGTCCTTTTTCAGATATTTTGCGTGGGTCTGGCAGCGGTCATTCCGGTGGGTGCCTGCGGAGGGCGCTGGAAGATGAGCGGCAGCGCCATCTCGACCGCGCTACTGGCGGGGTTGACGTATCCGCTGTTTGCGCATTGGGTCTGGGGCGGCGGGTGGCTTGCCCAGTTGGGTGCGAACTTCTCGCTGGGCAATGGCTTTGTCGATGACGGCGGTTCGACGGTCATCTCGGGGGTTGGCGGTGCGGCCGGGCTGTGTGTGGCCTGGATTCTTGGGCCGCGGCGGGGCAAATATAGCGCGGAGGGTGCTCCGGCGGCGATCCCCGGCCACGACATGGTGATGGTGGGACTGGGCTGTCTGCTGGCTGTGATTGGCTGGCTGGGGCTGAACTCGGCGGGCGCGCTGCTCTTTGGCGGCATCGCTCCAGGTGGGGTGGTGCTGGTCGGGCTGAACACGGTATTGAGCGCGGCCTTTGCGACCTTGGCCGCTGTAGTCTTCACCCGGCTGCGCTTCGGTAAGCCGGATGCTTCGCTGTGCATGAATGGATTGGTTGGCGGGTTGGTCGCGAGCAGCGCCGGATGTGCCACGCTAACACCGGCGACGGCGGCGATCACCGGATTTATTGCCGGGGCGCTGGTGACTTACTCGGTTGAGTTCCTTGAAGTGCGTCTGCGGGTGGACGACCCTGGCGGCGCGATCTCGATGCATTTCGTTTGCGGGGTCTGGGGTGCGGCTGCAGTCGCGATCTTTGCCTCCAACGCTCCGGGACAATGGCTGGCGCAGCTAGCAGGGATCGCAACTCTGTTGGGCTTTGTTTTGCCGCTCAGCTATGGAATCAACTGGACCATCGATCGCGTTTGGCCGATGCGGGTGGGATCTGAGGCGGAGCGGCAGGGGCTGGATATTCATGAACTGGGGGCTGGGGCTTATCCGGAGTTCATCACCCATGGGGATGATTTTCTGGCCAGGTAGCCCAGGTTTGCCAGCATCGTCCAGTTGTTGAGCCTCTTAAAAAATCTCCTTGACTCCATAACTCTACATATATAGAGTTATTCCATGAAATTGCGACTCTCGGCGCAGACTCTCCAGGTTCTCGATGCTTTTATTCAGGGTCCTCAGAACTGGAAATATGGCTACGATATCAGCCGGAACACCGGGTTGAAGTCAGGGACTTTGTATCCGATTCTCATGCGATTGGCGGAGCGGAAGCTGCTGGAGACCGGGTGGGAGACGTCTGAACCCGGCAAGCCGCCTCGACATTTGTACCGGCTAACTCCGGACGGCTTGCGGTTTGCCCGGGAACATCATGTCGCGCCCGCCGCGGCAAGGCAAGCCGGAGCGGCAGCCTGGAGTGGCGCATAAATGCCTGTGCCGCGCAAAATCGCGACCTGGCTACTGCGTGCCGTGCTGCGCTACTCGTCGGCCGAGAGCCAGGAGTGGGCGAGCGCGATGCTGCACGAGCTGGACTTTATCGAGAGCGATTGGGCAGCTCTGCTTTGGGCGCTAGGTAGCACAACGGCAATCTTTCGACGTTCGGGCCGCGGGTTGCTGTCATTGGGAAACAAGCTTGAGATCAAGGAGGGAAAAGTGAACGACAATCAAAAACGAGTGCTAGGGATGATGACGGGGGTGGGCACTGGCTTCTTGTTGGCCGTGGGCGGATTCGTTCTCCTGCTGGTTGTGTTACATCTGATATCCGATCCAGCGCGAATGCCCTTTCCGGCGCAGCTGGCCATTGTTGGCATACCGGAGATCGTCTTCGCCGTCATCGCGATCAAGCTCTGGCGGAAGAGACGGCCAATCGCGGTCGGGGTTTTGGCAACGGCAATCTTACTGGCCGCGCATGTCGTCACCCACGTGGCAACTCATGGCATTCCGCGATAGGAAGCAGCGATGGCCCACGTTTTGACGACTGCTGAGTATACGATCGCGCCTTGGCTATCAGTCCGGCGTAGCGATGAGGCTGTCGAATTTTACAAGGCGGCATTTGGGGCGGTTGAGGTCTATCGGCTGAATGCCGACGGCGTGATTGCCCGGCTCTCAGTCCATGGAGCTGAATTCTGGGTCGGCGATGAGTCTCCAGAACATGGCAACTTTAGTCCGGAGACGCTCAGCGGGAGCTCGGTCCGGATCATCCTGACTGTCGCCGACCCCGATGCGGCCTTTGCGCAAGCGCGGGCGGCCGGCGCCTCCGAGGTTTACCCAGTAAGCGAAGGGCATGGCTGGCGAATCGGCAGGGTGGTCGATCCTTATGGCCATCACTGGGAGATTGGACGTCCGCTAGGCGACTAGTTGGTCGCCTGAAGCGCTTTGAGGAGGTATGCGCCATGATTGAGAACCGCTCGGTTCCGACGAGCACCGTTTTGCCACACGTTTACTATCCTGATCTGCCTGAGGCGATTGCATGGCTGACTAAGACCTTCGGCTTTCGCGAGCATTACCGCTATGGCGACCCGGTCAGCGGTGCGCAAGTGCACCTGGACGATGCCTGGATCATGTTGAAGAAGGCGGCGGCCAACAATGCGAGTCCACGCCAACTCGGGTATGGGACGCAGAGCCTGACTGTCTTCGTCGGCGATGTGGACGGTCATTTCGCCAAAACAAAGGCAGCAGGCGCGCGGATTGTCGAAGAGTTGCACGAGACCATCTATGGCGAGCGGCAGTATGGCGTCGTGGACCTGGCCGGGCATCATTGGCTGTTCTCGCAACACGCGACGAACCGCAATCCCAAAGAGTGGGGAGCGACGGTCGCGGAGGCGATTCCCTCGCTGGATACTTTGCCACGCCCGCGGTTTTGCTACATGGAGATTCCCGCCATTGATGCGGCAACATCAGCCCGGTTTTACGAGAACGTCTTCGGATGGAAGATTCGGGATCGGGACAGCGCGCGTCCCAGGTTCGACGATGCGGCTGGGAACATCAGTGGCGCTTGGGTCGCGGGGCGGCAGGCTGCGCGCGAGCCGGGATTGCTTCCTTATATCTGGGTGGACAGTATCACCGCGACGGTCGGGCTTGTGAGTGCTCACGGCGGTGAGGTCATCAACGCCCCGCACCCCGATACCCCGGGCGGCAACTGCTGGATCGCCACGTTTCGCGACCCAGCGGGGAATGTGATTGGTCTTTATCAGGAAGATGAGCAGGATTAGCGCTTCGCCACCCAAATGAGCAGCGTAAAGATGATGATCGGAATCAGCGCGAGACCGACGTATAGCATGGCTTTCTTCTGCCAAGGCTCTCGGCGATTTCTCCAGTTGGTGAGCTCGGCGCGGTCGGCGATGCCTACTTCTTCCTGGTGGGCGAGGTCGTGGGCGAACTCGCGGGCGGTGGGATAGCGGTTCTGTGGTTCGCGCTCCAGGGCGCGATAGATAATCTCCTGCAGCTCAGGTGAGATTTCGGGGTTCAGTTCGCGCGGTGGCACGGGGTTGTTGAGCAGCCGCTCGTTCATGATCGCGAAGGGGTTGGGCCCGTCGAACGGGCATTTTCCCGTAAGCATTTCGTAGAGCATGACGCCGACGGCATAGATGTCGCTGCGCTGATCGCCTCGCTTCCCTTTCACCTGTTCGGGCGAGATGTAGTTCGGCGTTCCCATAACCTGGGTGAGTTTCGCGAAGGTGAGCCGGCGGGAGCCTTCCTGGCCGGCGAGGCCGAAGTCGATGAGCGTGATCGCGTCATTTGTGCCGATCATGATGTTCTCCGGCTTGAGGTCGCGGTGGACTACGCCGTGATGGTGGATATAGTCGAGGGCCTGGAGGATTTCCCCGGTGATACGCACGGCGCGTTCGGGCGAAAGCTTGGTTTCTTCGGAGAGGATATTGCGCAGCAGGCTGCCGTCTACCCACTCCATGACCATGTAGACGCGGCTGGGCTCGTCTGAATCGCCCGAGGCCGGCTCGGGCCTGATGACCTTCATTACTCCGGGGTGGTCAAGCATCTGGCCGATCTCGGCTTCGCGCCGGAAGCGGTCGAAGAAGAGCGGATCGGCTTCCATCTCGAGATGAGGGACTTTAATGGCGACCGTAGCGTTGTTGCGAAGGTCGGTCGCCCTGAAGATCGAGGCCATGCCACTGCGCGCGACGAGCTCATCGAGACGGTAGTGATCGAGCTGGTCGCAGGCGTGGAGTTCGTTCATTCGTAGCGCGACCTCGGCAGCTTGTACAGTCTTCCTCGGTACATGCCCACGCTCTCTACGGACTTGATTCGGATGATTTGGACACTGACATTATCACTGCCGTCGCGGGCGTTCGCAAGGGAAACGACGTGGGCTGCGGCGGCTTTGAGTTCGTGTTTCGGGTCCACCGCCGCGGCCATATCGCTCGGAGTCACCGATCGGTAGAGACCGTCCGAACACAACAGCAGGACATCGCCGTCGGTCAACAGCTGGTCGCTGGTATCGACGCTGACGAAGATTTCATTTCCGAGGGAGCGGGTTAGCAGATTCCTCGTGCTGGCGGAAGCCGCCTGCCGCGAGGTGAGGATTCCCAGACGTCGCTGTTCGTTGGCGACGGTGTGGTCGCGCGTGAGTTGGGTGACCTCGCCGCGGCGAATGAGATAGCAGCGCGAGTCGCCGACGTGAGCGACGGTGGCGCGATCATAACGGATGGCGCAGGCGACGATCGTGGTGGCGATTGAACCGGCGCGATGACCTTTCTCGACGACATCGGCAGCAGCCTCATAGATGCGCTGGTTCACGGCCTGAAGGATGCGCGGCAACGCGACGGTCAGCGACTCTGTTGACGAGACCGATGGCAGACGGGACAGAAGGGTTTCAATGGCCAGACTTGAGGCGACCTCGCCGCCGGCCTGGCCGCCCACTCCGTCGGCTATGGCGAAACACCAGCCGCGGGACTGGGCCGCCTCCGGGGTCGCCGGGACGAAATGCCCGCAACAATCTTCATTGTTGTCTCGGGTTGGGCCGGTGTCGGATAGCTCGGCGAAGTCGAGGTCCAGCATCAGTTGATTTTAGGCAAAAGATGCAAGAGAGGCTCAGACACCGATGTTCGTCACCCGCTCCTGTATGAGAGTGGTGCGGCCCGACTTTTTACTTGAACGCAGAAAGTAGATCCCTCCGTAGATGCCCCAAACGGCGGCGATGCCCAGCGCCAGAAGCGGTTCCTTCTTGGCGCCGTAGCCCATGAATGGGCCGATTAAGTAGAAGGCCATGCAGGCGAGGTTGGCGACCAAGCCGAAGAGCGGGATGAAGAGATGCAGGACCGGATTGAACCTCGGATGCCGATGGAAGGCGACCATGCAGGTAATGCAGCTCAGCATGTAGAGCACGAAGGTGCCGAAATTGGAGGCGAGAGTCACCATCAAGAAGGTGTTCGGTAGCGCGGCGAGAGTGTCGTGGTTGAAGTAGCCGACGCTCGAAAGGAGGCCGTGAGGGAGCGCCTGGATCGTCGCCTCGGTAGGGGCACTGGTGTCTCCGAATACAACCGCGACGGTGACGCAGCCGACTATCGCTGAGATGGTGGCGAGCGTCCAGATGGCGCGATGCGGAGTGAGGTTTTTGCTGTGCAGCCTGCCAAGGTGGCCGGCGAGTTCGTTGTCCTTGCCCATGGCGTAGGTGACACGTGCGCCGGTATTCATGCAGGAGAGCGTGGTCCCGATGAGCGCGAGGATGACGGTAGCGGCCTCGAAGCGCATGAAGGTACGGCCATTGCCCTGGCCGAAGAGCGCATCCCCCACCACAATCATCATGTCGCCGATGGGCGCAGCCGAGCCGGTGGCGCTTTGCATGGTGTAGCCGCTGTTCAGGAAATAGTTGGCGCAGAAATACTCAATGAGATAGCAAAAGGCCCCCTGGACCAATAACGAGGTGATGACGGCGATGGGGACGTCCCGCTTGGGGTTCCTGGCCTCGCCACCCATGGCGGTCACTGATTCGAAACCCACGAGAATCAAGATCGCGACGGTCGCCTGAATAAACGCCCAGGCAATGTTGTGGATGCTCACAACAGACGCGGCCTTGGGGTGGGTGAGAAAGTTGCCTTTGTCATCGGTGGTGGGATAGCTGATGTGGTAGGGGACGATCCTCCCAGCCGCGTCCAGCTTGGGCTTGGGGGTCCCGTCTGAGTCGCGAACAATGGTGTCGATGGTCACGCCGGCGGTGGTCACCGGGGTAGTCAGGAATTCGTAGCTGTAGGCCTCGCCTTTCGTCGAGTCGAACTGCCAGGCTACGCTGCCCACGGGGTGGTTCAGACGGTAGCCAAGCGCCATCACGGAAAAGACTATCAACGCCGTGATCTGAATGAAGTTGATGACTACGTTGACCGAGGTCGCGCCGGAGATGCCGCGATGGGCGATGTAGGCAATCAGGAAAGAAAAGGCGACCGCGACCAGCATCATGAAGATGGGGCCGGGATTGGAAGCGCTCATGATGTCTGGCCGCAGCGTGCCCACCAGGTAACCGCAGACGATTCCCATGGTGCCGACCATCACTCCGGGGTAGATCCAGTAATAGAGATGAGAGCCCCAGCCGACGATGAACTTTGAGAGCCGGGCGTAACGCCACGCGCCGTGATGGTTGAGGAACGACTGCTCGGCAAAATAGTAGGAACTGCCCGTGCCGGGATAAAGCTTCGCCATTTCGGCGTAGCAGATTGCGGTCGCGAGGCAGAGAAGAAGAGCCACCACGATGCCAATCCACATCGAGGGTGCAGTTGCACCGGTGGATGCCTGGCCATAAAAGGTGAGCCAGAGAAAAGCGCCGGGAGCGATCAGGGCCATCGCGTTCATGGTCAGGCCGGTGACGCCCAGGCTTTGCTTCATCTCAGGGGCAGGATTCGTGGCCATCTGGACTCTCCTTCAGCGAGAACTTGAGATGTACAGTCGCTTTGCAGAAACGGGGATGGACTGGCCCCAGAAAAGGGTCGTGCGATTTTCAGTCGGTTAACTCTGGGTTAATGGCAATGGTATCGCCGATGAAGAGACGCATCTCCAGCATCACTATTTTCTATGGGAGATATGAAAAGGACTTATTTCTAACCGCCGAGACGCATCGCACGGGCGGGAAACCGGGCCGAAAAAACCCGTCGTGGCTTGGCCGGGCGGGTTTTTTCTCGATGAAGAAAATACTGCAGGCTGAACCTACTTTACCAGCGCTGGTTGCCCTTCGATCGCGCCCTTCTTGTTGTCCTCGAAATTCTTGGCGGCCGCAACCACTTTGGTGCGGGCAAAAGAAGCGTCTTGCCAGCCCTGGATTTCTACCCGCTTGCCTTCGAGGTCCTTGTAGATAGAGAAGAAGTGGGTTATTTCCTTGAGCATGTGCGGATAAATTTCCGAGTAATTCCACACGTCGTGGTAGCGAGGATTTCCCTTGCCGACAGCGAGAACTTTTTCATCGAGGACGCCCTGATCGAGCATTTCGAGGATGCCGATGGGGCGGACCTCCATGACACAACCGGGAAAACTCGCGGCATCCACCAGCACCAGCACATCCAGAGGGTCCCCGTCGTCGCTGAGAGTCGAGGGAATGAAGCCGTAGTCGCCAGGATAGTGGACCGGCGAGTAAAGGTTCCGGTCGAGGCGGAAAACGTGGAGTTTCTTGTCGTATTCGTACTTGTTGATTCCCTCCAAGGGAATCTCGATGACCGCATTGATCACTTCGGGGGATTTCTCACCGATGGGCAGTTCGAGATAGTTGACCATATGCTCCCTTAACTTAGGTTTAAGAGTTCGAGAATAAGAAATGCCTAGAGAACCAGGACGGCGTCCGCGTGGTGTGGGAAGGTGTGACGCGGCTACAAGTCTATAATCGAGGAAAATGAAGGCTTATGTCTACGTTACATTAAAGCGCACGGTCCTTGACCCACAGGGACAGACCATCCAGTCTGCCCTGAAAAAGATGCAATATCAGGGGGTTGACGATGTGCGGCAGGGGAAATATTTCGTCCTCACCCTCGATGACTGGCTCGACGCCGCGACCGCGCATGCCGAGGTCGAGCGGATCGCCCGCGAAGTGCTGACCAACCCGGTGATTGAAGAATTCAGCTTCAGGCTGGAAGACTAGAACGGTCGATGAACCTGCCTGGCGAGGACTGAATTATGTGCGGAATCGTTGGCTACGTAGGGCCGAAAGAGGTCGTTCCCGTCATCATCGAGGGACTGCGACGGCTGGAGTATCGCGGCTATGATTCAGCCGGCATCGCAGTCGGCTGCGCCGGGCAGGCGCTGGAGTTGCGCCGGGCCCCCGGTAAGCTGCGCAATTTGGAAGAGGTGATCCGTGGGCATCCCATTTTCCCGCCGGAACGAAGCTGCGGCGGGGCCGTAGGGGGCAGCTGGGGAATCGGCCATACTCGCTGGGCGACGCATGGGCGTCCGACGGAAGAAAATGCCCATCCGCACCGCGACTGCACTGGGCGGATCGTCGTCGTGCACAACGGGATTGTCGAGAATTACCTGGAGCTGAAGCGCGAGCTGCAGGCCGACGGGCACGTCTTCGTGACCGAGACGGACACGGAGATCATCGCGCACCTGATTGAGGAAGAGATCAAATCTGCGGCCGAGTCGGGCAAGACGATGCCGCTTGAGGAAGCGGTACGGCGTGCGGCGCGGCGGTTGACTGGAGCTTATGCAATCAGCGTGATCTCGGCCGACGAGCCGGACACAATCGTCGCTGCGAGAAACGGACCGCCGGCGGTAATCGGGATCGGCGAAGGTGAGTATTTCGTTGCCTCTGACGTACCGGGCATTCTGCACCACACCCGCAACCTGCACTTCCTCGGCGACCGCGAGGTCGCAAGCCTGACCCGGGAGGGCGTGAGGCTGACTGATGTCGACGGCAATCCCCTACTGCTCAAGATCCAGCGCATTCAGTGGGACCCGATCCAGGCGGAAAAGGGCGGCTATAAGCACTTCATGCTCAAGGAGATCTTTGAGCAGCCGCGGGCGATCCGGGACACAACCCTGGGGCGCATTTCCCTCGATACGGGGAAGGTCTTCCTGAGCGAAATGGAGATTGGCGACGAGAATTTTCGTGCAGCAACGCGCATCGACATTGCCGCCTGCGGAACCAGCTGGCATGCGGCGCTCGCCGGCAAGTACATGATTGAGCGTCTGGCGCGGGTGCCGGTTGAGGTCGACTACGCGAGCGAGTTCCGCTATCGCGACCCGATCGTCGATCCAAAGGCGATTGGAATGCTGATCACCCAATCCGGCGAGACAGCCGATACGCTGGCTGCGCAGCGCGAGATGATCGCCAAGGGCTCGAAGACGGTGGCCATCTGCAACGTAGTTGGCGCGATGGTCGTGCGCGAGGCGCATGGCACGATTTACACCCACGCCGGGCCAGAAATCGGCGTGGCTTCGACCAAAGCCTTCAGCTCGCAGCTGACCGCGCTGTTTTTGTTTGCGCTGTACCTCGCGCAGACCCGCCGCACGGTGACCGATGCGGAGAGCATCGCTCTGGTTGAGGAGCTGGCAAAGCTTCCTAACAAGATTCGTGAAACTCTGCGCAGCGCCGATCCGGCCTGCGAACAGCTTGCGAAGGTTTACTCGACCGCGAGGGATTTTCTCTTTCTGGGGCGCGGCATCCACTACCCCATCGCGCTCGAAGGGGCGCTTAAGCTGAAGGAAATCTCGTATATCCATGCCGAGGGGTACCCGGCGGGCGAGATGAAGCATGGGCCCAATGCGCTGATCGACGAGACGCTGCCAGTGGTGGTGCTCGCGACTAAGGACGACAACAATCGGGGGTCGAAGCAGCGCTATGAGAAGACGCTGTCGAACATCCAGGAAGTGACGGCGCGGTCGGGCAAGGTGATCGCGGTCGCGATTGAGGGCGATGAAACGATCGGGCAACTGGTCGATCACGTGCTCTACGTTCCGGCCGCGCCAGAGTTGCTGTTGCCGGTGCTGGATGTGGTCCCGCTGCAGCTGCTGGCCTACCATATTGCCGTCAGGCGCGGTTGCGACGTTGACCAGCCCAGGAATCTGGCGAAGTCGGTGACTGTGGAATAGGGGCGCCGGAGAACGACTGGCGTCGTCTCCAGCGAAGTCGGTAACTCCCGACGTTCTTGCGCGTCTCTTTAAGAGTGGTTTGAAAAACTGGAACAGGTCTCGTCTTTATGGTTCTCAGCTTTCGTCAATTCGGCCTCAGAGTCGCCCTATTAGTGCTGTTCAGTCTCTTGATGGGGTCTTCGTCCGGAGCCGCCGCTCAGGAACAATTCCACGTCAACAAGGACCTATACTCCGTAACGGCCGATCCCGCTACGGATATTGCCGCCGCGGTGAAGGCCGCTCGCCTGGGTCACAAGCGTGTTCTTTTGGAGTTTGGCGGCAACTGGTGCGGAGACTGCCAGCTGCTCGATTTCTATTACCACCAGGCGCCCAATGCCGACCTGCTCGCGAAGCATTACGTCGTGGTCCGCATCGATATCGGCCACATGGACCACAACATGGATATCGCCAACCGGTACCACGTCCCTGTGGCCAAGGGCGTGCCGGCGCTCGCCGTTCTCGACTCGAACGGCAAGCTCCTGTACTCGGAACGGGATAAAGAATTCGAGCACACCAGCCCCGAAGCGATTACAGCGTTCTTGAACCATTGGAAGGGATGAGCAGGGACTGCGTGGTCGGGCCTGATGCATGAAGAGGAGTAGTGGCGCTACAATTCGCCTTAATGAACGATCCCCCGAACGATCCTGGAGAAGTCTTGGCCCGACTCCAGCACGAGGTGTCCAATCTGAAGGATGCCCTTGGCCTGCTCGGCGTCAAGCCGTGTTGTTGTTGCGGGAAGTTTTTCCTGAGCAGTAATCCCGCAAATCTCTTCGCTGCCGGGAACGATTCGGTCTGTTATGGCTGCCTTCCCGTTTGGTGGCAGGGTCGATGTCATGGTCTCGAGGTCTCCGACCGGGAATCCATGGAACACGGCCTCATGAGGTGGCTCGTCGCCAATCACGGCTCAAGAGTTTATCGCGAACTCAGGGAACTGCCGCCCGAAGAGAACCAGTATTTCCGTCTGGTCGTCACCTGCTTTGAGTGCAAAGGCTCAGGCAAGATGGGCGCTGACCGCTGCCGCCACTGCCTCGGCAACCGCAACGTCTGGGTAGTCACACTGAAGCGATGATCCTGAAGCGAACTGACTGGAAGTGAACTGACTTGCCGGAGCCCCAAGCCCGATCTCCCGCTACAATAGTGATGACAGGAGAAACTCCCCAGCACATGGCACACATGGTCCACTGCTCGAAGTACAAACAGGAACTCGAGGGCCTCGACGAGCCGCCTTTCGACAGCGACTTTGGCCACAAGATTTACAACAACGTCTCGAAGAAGGCGTGGGGCGAATGGGTGGAGCATCAGAAGATGCTGCTGAACGAATACCGGCTGCAGCCGTGGACCCGCGAGTCGCAGGAGTTCCTGGTGGAGCAGATGAATCAGTATTTCTTTGGCGAGGGCGCGGCGCTGCCGAAGGAATACGTTCCACCGTCCGGTCACTGAGGGGCTAGCAGCGGCGGCGGTGGCAGCTTCAGTTCAAGCCCAGACTGAGATCGGCTTTACGCCGGTCTCTTCTTCGCCCGAGTCTCCTTCGTTTCCGAGGCGTTGCTGTTGCCTTTCACGCTTGCCCGCGTTGTCTTCGGACCACCTACCGACCATAAACAGCTCACCGGCATCAAGCGTACCATCGACATTGGCGGCCCTTTTCAGGAGCTTGCGACGAGTTTCGGCTGCGCGTTGGGCAGCCGCGGCCTTCTCCGCCGCCGCTGCCGAATGTATGCCGGAGTTACCTGAAGTCGTCGGGTTGTGATGGATGTGCATCGTCCACCTCCGGAGGATATGTACGCATTCTCCGTTCCTCACATAGGCAGACTCGCTTAGGAAAGACTCATTTCCGGGTTGCTCCGACATCTCGTGTCACCGCCCGCCTCATATGCACTACGAATCGTACCGTCGGGATGTTGCTCAACCTGCAGAGCGCATCCTTGGAAACTGCTCCCGTCGCGAAATTAATCCAATTTCCTGGTGACAAGACTGCCAGTCTGATGGCAACATATTTGACCAGTTGTAGACCCTTGTTTCCACAAGGAAGAGGGAGTTCCGTATGCCAGGGAAAGAGCCACCATCCGCTCGCACTTCAGTTTCAGCATTGCGTACCGCGTTCTTTGCCGTCACCGCCATGCTCGCCGTCACTCAGCTATCCGCGCAGAGCACATCGACCTACACCGAGTATGCCGCCAAATACCTCTGCGGCGTTCCCACCGGCACGCTTCTCACACACGATACCGTGGGAAACGCTGAATACACGACCTCGATCAACATTCACAACCCGAATCTTTTCACCACCGATAAGCCGATCTCCTTTCTGAAGAAGGCGGTTCGCACAAAGGTGGAGGGAGACACCCCGGTCGCGCCCTCCGCCTTTGCCCAGGACTCGTTGGCGAACGACTATGCGGAATATGTCGACTGCTCCGTAATTCGTAAGCTTCTGGGCGCATCTGCGCCGGGGGCGCCGGCGTTTATCGAAGGCTTTCTAGTGATCGTCGTTCCTCCCGCCAGCAGCCCCAACCAACTTGATGTGGTTGGTGTTTACACCAGCTCCAACAATCCGCCCGTCAGCCTGCAAGTCGTCCCCATCGCGCCGCGCATAATTGCGCCGCCACCGGCCGGAGCTGCCGTTCGACGGGACTTTCCAGTAACAATATAGCGGACGCGGGCGGCGATGCCCGCATCCGCTATATATCCCCTGGATAGTGCAAGATCGAGATTCGAGATACACTAAGGCTACCGTCGGGACGTGGCTCAGCCTGGTAGAGCGCACCCTTGGGGTGGGTGAGGTCGCTGGTTCGAATCCAGTCGTCCCGACCATTGAAGACCCCGCAACGCATGCCGACACAAGCAAGAGAGACCTCTCCCACTGTAAACTGACTCCACACATGATGAAGTATCAACGGAAGTTCGTCTGCGCCCTTTTGTTCGCCCTGCTCAGCGCAGCCGGAAGCCAGGCCCAGAGTCCGGCGCCGGCTACTCCTGCCTCCACGCCGCAAACGCCCGCGACCCCGGCAACCGCCCCCGCAACCGGCAATACCCAGGCGCCTGCGAGTCCTAGCGCACCGGCCCAACCGAATGGTCAGAAACCGGGCGAGTTTACGATCCCTATCTCGGTCAACGAAGTCTATTTGATCTTCACCGTGACCGATGGCAAGGGCCAGTTCATCAAAGACCTGAAGCTGAGCGATTTCGCGCTGCTCGACGACCAGAAGGCCCCTGCGCAGGTATTCAGCTTCCAGCAGCAGACCAACCTGCCGCTGCGGGTGGGCCTGCTGATCGATACCAGCACGTCGATTCGGAGACGGTTCGAGTTTGAGCAACAGGCGGCGATCGAATTCGTTCTGGACACAGTTCATCCACGCAGCGATAAGGCGTTCGTCATGGGATTTGATGTGGCTCCGGACCTCAAACAGGACTGGACCAACGATCTCGACTTGCTGGAGGGCGGGATCAACGCGCTTCGTCCCGGTGGAGGCACCGCGCTCTACGACGCCGTCTATACCGCCTGTCGCGACAAGCTCATGGACAGCGCTCGCGGCCAGGAGCCCACCCGCAAGGCGCTGGTGTTGGTCTCCGATGGGAACGACAACCAGAGCCGCGTCTACCTCGACGAAGCCATCAAGATGTGCCAGAGGGCGGACACGATCGTCTACGCAATCGACACCAATACCAGCCCCAGCCGCGAAAAAGGCGACGACGTGCTAAAGAAGATCTCCGATGCCACGGGTGGAATTACTTTCACTCCGGAACGGCTGGAAGACATCGCCAATGGCTTTCGCGAGATTGGCGATGAACTTCGCAGCCAGTATGCGCTGGCGTATCGTCCCGCCGACTTCAAGGCTGACGGTTCATTCCGGCCCATTTATCTCTTCTGCAACCAGCGGCGCTATACGGTACGAGTAAGCAAGGGTTACTTCGCGCCGAGGCGCTAGTCTTCAACGCGCGCTGATCGCCGCGAGAACGGGAGTTGGGTGTGTTGAGGCCCGGCGAAATTCCTTCGGGGGCAAAATCCCTTCGGTTCAGGACGGGTTTGACTCTATCCTGTAACGATAAGCCAAGAAATTCATTTCTTGGAAGCCGATGGCAGAGACGAACAACATCATAGGCAGTTCGGTGGAGCGCAAAGAGGGCTTGGCCAAGGTGCTAGGCCGTGCGCTCTATGTGGACGACATCTGTCTGCCTGGCATGTGGTATGGCGCAACGGTACGAAGCAGCATCGCGCGCGGGCGCATCCTATCGATTCAATTCGGACCGGGCGTCAACTGGGACGAGTTCGCGATCGTCACGGCAAAAGACATCCCGGGCGAGAACTGCATCGTTCATATCACCAAAGATCAGCCCTGCCTGGCCGACGGGTTTGTCAATCATCCCGATGAGCCTATTCTGCTGCTGGCGCACCCGCATCGCGCGGCGCTGCCGGCTGCAGTTGCTGCGGTGAAGATCGAGTACGAGCCGTTGCCTGGTGTCTTCACGATTGAAGACTCGGAGAAGATGGACCCAGTGATCTGGGATAAGGGTGAAGCCCCAAACACCTTCAAAAGCTACGTGATGGAGAAGGGCGATCCGGATTCGGTCTGGGCGAATGCCGACTTTATTGTCGAAGACGAATATCGGACCGGCGCCCAGGAGCAGCTCTACATCGAAAACAATGGCATGATCGCCGAGTATTCCGCCCAAGAGGGCGTGACGGTTCGCGGGTCCATGCAGTGCCCATATTACCTGCACCATGCGCTGATGCTGGTGTTCGGTCTGCCCGAAGACAAATGCCGGGTGATTCAGACCGAAACGGGCGGAGCGTTTGGCGGCAAAGAAGACTTCCCCTCGGTGATTGGCTCGCATGCCGCGCTGCTGGCGATGAAGGCGGGGCGTCCGGTAAAGATTTGCTATGACCGCAGCGAAGATATGGCGGGAACGACCAAGCGGCATCCCAGCCGGACTCGGCATCGCACCGCGGTTTCGCGCGACGGCATTCTGCTTGGCTGCGAGCTCGATCTGGCGATCGATGGCGGTGCTTATGTCACGCTTTCGCCGGTGGTGCTCTCGCGCGCTGCGATTCACGCTTGCGGGCCGTATCGCTGGCCGAACCTTCGCGTGCGCGCTAAAGCGGTCGCCACCAATATTCCTCCACATGGAGCTTTCCGCGGATTCGGCGCTCCGCAGACCCTCTTTGCGTTGGAGCGGCACATGGACAAGATCGCCAAGGTGGTTGGCCTGAGTCCGGAAGAGCTGCGCCGCCGCAACTTTCTGAAGCAGGGCGAGGAGACGGCGACCGGCCAGGTAGTGAAGGACGCCGTCGATATGCAACAAATGCTCACCCGCGCGCTTGAGGCCAGCGATTATCATGCAAGGCGCGCACGCTACCAGTATGAGAACGAGAGCTCGACGATCAAACGAGGAATTGGCTTCGCGGCATTTATGCATGGATCTGGATTTACCGGATCGGGCGAGCGGCGGTTGAATTCGTTGGTGCAGATTGAAGTGAACGATGACAACAAGGTTGTCATTCGGGTCTCGTTCGACTGAATTCGGCCAGGGAACGAATACGATCCTCAGCCAGGTTGCCGCGCAAACACTGCGCATTGCTTATGAAGACGTGCTGATGGCGACGCCGGACACAAAGTATGTGCCGAACAGCGGCCCTACGGTTGCTTCCCGCACCGCGATGATTGTCGGCAAATTGATCGAGCGCGCCAGCGAGGGCCTTGTTGCGAAGTTGGTCGATACGGGTCTGTTGAGCGACGGTTACACGCCCGAGGATTTTCGGCACGCCTGCCTGGCGTACCGAGCGAGACACGGCAAGCTTGAGGCGGAGGCACGGTATCAGCAACCAGGCGATATCTATTGGGACGATGTCCGGTTTCGTGGCGAGGCGTATCCCGCGTATGCATGGGCTATATATGTTGCCGAGGTCGCGGTCGATACGACGACGTGGTTCGCGGAGTGTACGAACTTCTGGGCGCTGCAGGAGGTTGGCAAGGTCTTGCATCCCGTCCTCGCCAAGGGGCAGATCGAGGGCGGCGTGGCCCAGGGGATTGGTTACGCACTCTATGAAAAGTGCTTCTGGCAGAACGGACATATGGCCAACAATCAGATGACGAACTACATCATGCCCACCAGCGCCGATCTTCCTCCGATTCATGTGCTGTTTGAAGAGATACCCTGTCATCATGGAGCTTTCGGCGCGAAAGGGATTGGGGAGCTGCCGATGGATGGCCCCGCCCCGGCGATCCTTAACGCAATCGAAGACGCGACCGGAGTTGCGTTTTGCGAGATTCCGCTGCTGCCCGAGGACATCTTCGAGCGGATGAGCAGTGGCGGAGTGGGCAGCGACGTTGCCGCGAACTCCGCCGTCGATCATGCGACCAGTGAGGCGGCTGTTTAACTATGCCGCTTACTGAAATTTCTCTGACCGTCAACGGTGAAGCGAAGTCGTTCCAGGCGCCGCCGATGAAGCGGCTGCTGGACGTGCTTCGTGAAGACCTTCATCTCACGGGGACGAAAGAGGGCTGCGGCGAAGGCGAGTGTGGCTCGTGCTCGGTGCTGATGAATGGCGACCTGGTGAACAGCTGCTTGGTGCCGATCGTGCAGGCGCGCGGTGCGGTCGTCTGCACGATCGAGGGGATGGCGCACGGAGATCGGCCGCATCCGATCCAGCAATGTTTTCTGAAGCTTGGCGGCGCGCAGTGCGGCATCTGCACCCCAGGCATGATCCTGGCGACGGAACATCTATTACGAAAATATCCGCAGCCGACGATGGAACAGATTCGCGAAGGTCTGGCCGGCAACCTCTGCCGCTGCACCGGGTATATGCGAATATTTGAGGCGGTGCAGCAGACCGCACTGCAACAGATGGACGCGCTGGGAGCGACTGAGGGAAACGATTAGTGCGCTCCGATGCAGAGAAGTTTGACTTAGTAGCGCCGGGATCGCTCCGTGCGGTGCTCTCACTGCTGGCGGAATCGCCGGGTGAGTTCCTGCCGATCGCCGGCGGCACCGAATCGATGGTCGCCTTTGGTGCGGGCCGATTGCAGGCAATGAAGCTGGTGAGCCTGTGGGGACTGAAAGAATTGCGCTTTATCAGCGCAACCGCTGAGACGCTGACCATCGGCGCAGGCTCGACCTTTACCGATATTCGCAGGCACCCGATTATTGCCAGCGATTTTCCGCTGCTGGCGCAGGCCGCGAGCTGGACGGGCTCCATTGCCAACCAAAATCGCGGCACGCTCGGCGGCAACATTGTGAACGGCTCGCCGGCCGCCGATTCACCGCCGGCGCTGCTTGCGTACGACGCCGAACTCGAGTTGATCTCGGTGCGCGGAAGCCGCAGAATGGCTTACGACGGCTTTCATCTTTCGTATAAGAAAACGGCGCTGGCGATTGACGAGCTGGTTTATGCCATTCATCTGCCGCGACGCTTTGACGGCTATGTGCAGTACACGCGCAAAGTGGGAACACGCAACGCGCAGGCCATCTCCAAAGTCGCCATCGCCGCGCTGGCGCTGATGTCGGATGGCGTGATCGAGGACATTCGCATCGGCGCGGCCAGCCTGCGTGAGACGCCGATTCGGTGTAAAGGAGTCGAACAGACGCTGCTCGGCAAGCGCGTTTCTACGGAGGCAATTGAAACGGCGCGTGCGGCTTTGGCCAACGAGATACTTCCGATTGACGATATCCGCAGCACCGCGCGATATCGGGCCGCGATCGCCGGAAATTTGCTCGAAGAGTTCCTGCGCAAACTGGTTTAGGTCCAAGCGTTTCGTACGCAGATTTCTTCTACACTGGTTGCCATGAATCCTCTTGTAACACCTGCGTGGCTGGCCGGCCGTTTTGGTGATTCCAACATCAAAATACTTGACGCTACGCTGCCTCCGGTTGGGGTTACGCCGCGGATCGATACTCGCGCTCGCTACCTCGCACGACACATTCCCGGCGCAGCCTTCTTCGATATTGAAGAACTCTCCGATCATTCGACGCCGCTGCCTCACATGCTGCCCTTGCCGGAAGAGTTCTCACGCAACATGGCCGAGCTCGGCGTGAGCGATGCAATGGGCATCGTCATCTATGAGCAGGAAGGTGTTTTCTCAGCGCCCCGGGCGTGGTGGATGCTGCGTACCTTTGGCGCGCGCAATATCTTCTTGCTCGATGGCGGGCTACGCGCGTGGATTGCAGCTGGCCTGCCCACGGAGTCCGGCCAGGTTCATCCTGAGCAGGCAAGCTTTGAGGCAAATTTCAATCCGAATGCGGTCAGAGGCTTTGAGCAGGTTGAGCAACTGATCGCGCAGCATGGGCAGATTCTCGATGCTCGCTCCGCTGGCCGTTTCTCAGGCGCGTCGCCGGAACCTCGGCCTGGGCTCAGCTCAGGCCATATGCCGGGGGCGGTCAGCGTTCCCTTCACCGAACTTGTCGAAGATGGGCGGCTGAAGTCAGCAGAGCAGCTCCGCGAACTCTTCTCTGCAAAGGGAGTCAAGATCGAGCGGCCGATTGCGACGACCTGCGGCTCGGGCGTGACCGCAGCCGTCATCGCGCTGGGCCTGGAGATCGCCGGAGCGCAGGATGTGAGCCTCTATGACGGCTCGTGGGCCGAGTACGCCCAGCATCCGCGCGCGATAATCGAGAAGAGTGATTCAAAACCCTAAAGAGAAAATCTTCCGCGTGTTGCGAGCAGATATAGGCGGAGGCCCTATCCAAATTCTCGACTGCGCCGACATTCTTGCTGCTCAGAACTGCAGACGCAATGCGAACTGGATCTCGCGCGGTGTTCCCGAGCCGACCGGGGTGATGGGCGACACGATGGCTGTATTCAAGTTTATTGTGTTGATGATGCTGCCAAATCCGCTTGGGCAGCCCGTAGGAACCAAGATTGAAAGGTCACACGTAGCCTGCGGCTGACCTAACTGCGGATGATTAAAGATGTTGTAGAACTCCGAGCGGAATTCCAACTGCACGCTCTCTCCAAATTGAATCGTTTTGGCGGCGCCGATATCGATCTGCCACGTCCCCGGCCCGCGATAAAGGTCACGCGGCGCATCGCCGAATTCTCCAGCCGCGGGGAGAGTAAACGCCGCGGGGTTAATCCAATTTACTCTGCTTCTACCTCCCGGCGGAGTGAGAGAGATGCCCGGAACCAGGCTGGGGCGCTGCGTACCGGAGTTGTTCCCATCCGGTGCGGTATAGCTGCTGGGTAAGAGTACATTGACGGGGAAGTCGGTGCGAGCCAGCGCCGTCGTGGTTAGTTGCCAGTTGCCCGCGATGGCGCCGGCAACGCCGCCCTGGTTCAGCATCTGCTTGCCTCGGCCGAGAGGGAGCTCATAGACCGCGTTGCCATTGACCACATGAGTGGCGTCCCAGGCGCCGCTGGCCCATTCACAGGCCTGGCAGCGTGCGTTCTGCGGATTTAAGTTGTCGCCGTCCCCGCTGCCGTTGGAGCCGTTGTCGATCTCGTGGGTATATGCGTAATTTGCCGCCACCAGGAGCCCGTTCGAGAACGGCCGCTGCACAGACACGACAAGGCCATTGTAGGAGCTCGCGCCGACCGAGCCGCGCCAGCCGATGGCGGGAGCAAAGTCCGGATATTGCAGAATCTGGTGGGTCGGAGGGAGGTAGAGGTTCACCACGCTGGTTTCCAACAGGTGCACGCCGTGGCTTCCCAGGTAAGAGACTGTGCCCGCGAAGTTCGCAGGCAACTGCTGCTGCACGGAGAGGACCCACTGCTCAACATACGTGTCCTTGCGGTTGCGTTGTTCGGCATTGGGAGAAAGGGTTGCGGAAGTAAAATACGGGTCCGGTGGATAGCTCACATTCCTCACCGAGTAGGAGGGCACTTCGTTCTTGGCGGGCAGGTTCTGATCGTCCAACTGGCCGTCTTCGTGGTAGATTCCAAATCCGGCGCGAACGACCGTCTTTCCGCTCCCCCCAGGCGACCAGGCCAGGCCAAAGCGGGGATCAAAGTCGCCGTAGTTCTGAAAGCCGAAGCTGGCGCCCACACCGCAGAAGCCCTGAGGGCCGCAGGTGGCGAAATCGAAGGGGTTTGCCTTCCCGTGCGCCTCGTCGAAGAGCTGGAAGACGGTATATCGCGCGCCAAGGTTCAGGGTGAAATTGGGACGCAGCTTGAACCCGTCCTGGACGTAGCCGACGATCCAGTTCTTGCGCAAGTCGTTGACCGGGAGAGCCCCGGTCAGAATTGCTTTGGCCACCTGATTTGCTCCGAGGTTCTGCAGCGTGGCAAACGTAACGGTTCCGTGTTCCCCGTAGTGCTGGTTCATCTGGATGTGACGGAATTCCACTCCCGCTTTGATGGTTTGCCGGCCATGGTTCCAGGTCAGGTTGTCGATATAGGAAAATGTGTTGCCCACGTAGATGGTGTTGTACTCGTAGTTCAGGTTGCCGAATCCGGGCCCAGGACCCGCGGAAATCGCAATCTGGTAGATGGAGCCGGTTGAACTCAAGTTGTAGGTGTTGGAGGTGGAGCGGTTGTATCCAAACTCGAGCTCATTGACCAGGTTGGGATTGAAGACGTGGAGCAATTCGAGCGCTCCATTGACGGGCGTGGTCACCCTCTGCTGTAAGTCCGTCGCGGCAGTTGAAATCGGCTGCGTATCGACCGATCGGTCGTAATTGAAGCGCATGAATCCGGTGGCCTTGGCCGTGAAATGTTGGTCGAGCCGCAGCATCGCCGCGTTCTCGTTGACCACCTGAGTGCACGAGCAGGTCAGCAGGTCATAGTCCGCGTAGTTGGGGCCGCCGGTGGCTGGCGTGTAGGGGGTCAGAATGTTTTTTGGACCTGCTCCAGGGTAGGCGTTGACCAGCGGATAAGTCGGAGATGAGGTTGGTACTGTTGCCTTGAAAGCCGCGCTCGGCACGTCGCCGCTCACCGGATAGCCCCAGACTTGCCGGTAGGCTTCAGAAGCGAGATAGAAGAAGGTCTTGTCGCGAACAATGGGTCCGCCCAGGGATCCCCCGAACTGATTCAAACGAAGCGGCTGCTGCCCTACGCCGTTGGAGGCCCATGTGGGCTCGGGCGCGTCCAAAACGTTATTGCGCAAGAACTCAAAGAGCTGTCCGTGGAAGCTGTTGGTACCCGAAGTCGAAGTAACGGCCAGTTGAGCGCCGCCCGTCGCGCCTACCTCGGCGGTTGACTGTAACGTATTCACGCGGAATTCCTGAATCGCGCCCAGCGGAATGGCGAGCCGCGCCCAGGCGCGCTGCGTCTGATTTACGATGTTGGTCGCGTCAACGCCGTCATAGGTGAAGTTGCTGTCGTCGAGGCCCCGTCCGGCGAACCGAACCGACCGCTGGTTGCTGCCACCGGTATCGATGGCGCCGGGAATGTATGCCGTCAGTGACGCCCAGTTGCGGCCATTCAGCGGCAGTTCGTCGGCCTGCGTTCTCTCGATCAGGCCCGTCACCGTGCTGGTGTTGCGCTCCATCAGCTCCGAGCTGGCCGAGACTTTCACGGTCTCCTCGCCGCCCGATACCCGCAAGATCGCATCCAGGGTGCGCGTCCTCCCAATCACCTGCTCAACATCCGCGAAAGTCAGAGTCTTGAAGCCGGGATGGTCGAACGTGATGGTGTAGACACCTACCGGCAGCTCGGGAATGTCATAAGTTCCACGGGAAGAAGTCATCGTTTCTCGGCGCAGTCCGGTGGCATTATGCACCGCGATGACATGCGTCTGCGGTAAGACGCGCCCGGAAGAGTCGGTGACAGTGCCGTTCAATCCGGCGCGATCAATCTGGCATGGAGCTGAACACCATGAACTGAAAATCAGCGTGGTGACGAGCGCGAAGAGTTTCCCGCGCACAGTTCCGATGGATCGCATTTCAGGCCTCGAAGTTCGTGGTGCTGAGCATGTTATACGTGCGAGTGCTCGCTGCTGGGTCACTTTCGATGATTCGTTCATGACTGAGGTTGGCTGGACAAATTGACGATTCAGCGAACCATAGAGGGTCGGCGTCTAGCTGTGCCGCACGCAGACTTGAAACAGTTGTCTATAACCACAATGTCCAGCAATTGTTGCTGCGAGGAAGGCAGCGATCGTTCAAGGCGTTGGCACTTAGCTGGTGGCGAGGGAGAGTAACTGAGCGAGGTCGAGTGAAGAGTTGGATTCCGCGCCTCGGGGCAAAGCGGGTGAGACGGCCAGCGCCTGATTGTGGCCCTCGAACCAGACTAGGAACGAAGACTGTTCCGAACCGGGAAGGCGCTGCTGGTTTATCCAGTGGTAGTAAGCGCCCATGTCCGCGTTGACGAGCGAGCCGGCGGGGTCGAGCTCGGGGTTGATATGGGTGTTGGAGAGAAGCTCGTTCATTGGCCGCTGCCGCTGCCGCGGGGCGAAGCGCACAACCAGGGTGTTGGCCTGTGCACGGCGGAGGAGTTCGCGGGTCGTCCACTGGGCGAAGGTGGTGCTGAATATCTGGGTTCCCGAGCCTTCGGTGAAGAGTTTGAGCTGGAAACGATCAAGTACCGGATCCCCGGTGCCGGCAATGCCAAGATCGACGGGGGTGAGACGGGCGAGCCGAGTACGTAGTTCTTCGGGGCCCATGCCGGGCCGGTTGACGTCGGTCTGGATGGTCTTGAGCAAGTCCGCTCGCAATGGGTCGAGCGCCTGGTAGGAGACGCAGGTCAAGTCTGGGCTGTGCTCCGCTGGCTGACCTCCATCGACGTACCAGTGGCCGTAGGGCACAGGGTGTGCCTTGGCGCGCGCGGCAGCGGCGGCGAGCAGTAGATCGAGCCCGTTATCCGGCTTGATTTGGGTAAAGTACGTGCCGTGGGGTCGCAGGTTGCGGAAGAGCTGTGCATTCGACGACGCGGCGCCCTGGCTGACCACGCCCTGTCCAATAACGGCGATGCCGAGTCGACGCACTGGATCTGGAGCGGGCGGAGCCGCAGTCCGCAAGCGATCGGCATAATCGGTGGCGGCGGTGCGGAAGCTGTCGAGCTGGTGGGTGCTCCAAAGATATGCCGAGAGCTGCTCAACAAATTGGGACGGTTGATCTACCCAGTTAAGTTGTTCCAGTTTGGTCGAGAGCGAGAATTGCGCGAAGGCCCGGAACCAGTCCTTTATCTGCGAGGACGAGAGCGAGCTTAGGTTAGCGAGTTCGCGATCGATGGAGGCGCGTTCGGCGGGAAACTTGTAGTCGTATTCGATGACCTCGCGCAGCAGGCTGGGCGCGAAGCTCAGAGGAAGCTGCTGCAGCGCGGCGAGGTGGGCCGTAGCCAGCTTTCGGGCTTCGGGAGGATACCCGGCAAAGGATTCGGCTTTAAGTTCGCTAGGCAGCATGGCGGTGCTCTCTATAGCAACTCCTGAATCGGCTTGCCCTGGGAGAGTGAGGGCGAAAATCCCATAATCGAGCCGATGCTCGGCACCAGGTCAATCGATTGCATCGGACGGTCGTAGACGACTGCCTGGCGCACACCGGCGCCGAGTGCGAGCATCCATGTGGTGCGCGAGGCCGCGTCGCCGGTGCGGTGATGCTGAAAACCGTTGCCGCCGGCATCCTCATCGGCGTCGCGGCCGAAGTCGGGAAGAATGAAGAGCGTGGTATTGCCGGCATATTCGGGCTCGCTTTGTGCCGCCTGCCACAGCTCCGCGCAAAGGCGGTCGGTGCGGCGAATGGCGTCTACGTAGAGCGAATAGGCGCCGGCGTGGGCGATGTCGATGTCGTGCATGGTGACCCAAAGCAAGCTGGGCGCCTCCTGCTGCATGAGCCGCTTGACGATGTACACCGAAAGTTCGTCCGGGCTGGATACAGTCCGGGCGTGGGCCATGAAATCGTCGACCGAGAGCTTGAGGATCATCTCCAGCTGCTGCAGCTCAAATTCGCTGCCGGCGAGTTGCGGGGTATAGAGCGGCGTCTCGTAACTATCGTGCAGCAGATGATCATAGTCGGTGGTTGCGCTCGAGTTGGCCGCGCTCAGCAAGTGTTTGGGCAGGATCACGGTCGCGCCGAGGCCATTGCCATAGCTGCGATAGTCACTCTCGCCGATGCGATTGAAACCGTTGCTGGGAGCCACCACCCAGGCGTCGGAGGAAGGACGGTTCAGGTCTTTGCGATAGTACTCGAAGACGGTCGGATGATCGGGCGGGACAGCCGAGAAGTTGTTCAGGGTCTCGTAGACGCCAGTAGCGAGGCTGGCAGTCGCCACGTAATGGCCGAGGATGCCGCGATTCATCACCTGGGTGAAAAAGCTGGCCTGAGGGATGAGCTCCTTCATGAGGTGTGGGATGTTTTCCTGGCCCTCGGGCGCGAAGGTCTCCTGATCGCGCGCACCGCCGCCGAAAGTGATAACGATGACTTTGCGCTTTTTCGCCGCAGTCGCGCCGTATATGAAGGGACTGCCGCCGAGGAGAGCGCTGCCCAGCGCCAGGCCGGCCGCGCCGCGGAGGAAATCGCGGCGGCTGTGGCCGATACGCCGGGCGATTTCGCGAGGATCGCCTGCGGCAACGTCCAATGACCTTGTCGCGAGGCCCTGGCCGAAGGAGTAGCTAGACTTCATTGCAAATACACCCTGAGATCGCCAGCAATTATTATCTCGCTTTCTGTTGAGTCCTGGCTGGTCGCCACGTATCCTCTGACCTCTCGGCCGCTCGGTCAAGCACGCGGTCACGGCTTGGTCGCCGGGACGGCTTTGGCGTCGTAGACAAATTGTTGGACCTCCGCTCTTTCCTTGTTGACCTCGGCGAGATGCTCTGCCCGTTGCTTCTGGTAAATGTCGAATTCGGCCTGTGCCTGATCTTTCTTGCCGATGTGCACATAATCCTGTCCGAGGCGGTAGTGCGCGTCGGGAAGGTTCGAGTCAAGCTGGAGTGCGCGCACATATTGAGGAATTGACTTCTCCCATTTATGCTGGTCGGCGTAGAGGTTGCCGAGTTGCAGATGTGCCTCGGGCCGCGATTCGTCGAGGGTGAGCGACTTCTGCAGCAGGGATTCGACGGTCTGCAAGTTAACGTTGGCGGCTTCCGCGCGTTTCCCCTTCCACAAACTCATTGCGTAGTAGTACTGGGCGCGCGCATTGTTGGGCTGCAACTCGGCATAGCGCCGGAAGCGCTGGATCACCTCTTCAGCCTGGGTTGGTGAAGCGTCGTAGGCTTTGGAAAGAAATAGGTAACAGCGGGCGTCGCTGGGATCGAGGTCGGCGGCCGCAATCAGCGCCTTCACGGCGTCGTCATACTTGCCACGCGAGTAGAGAGACATGCCCAGGCCGATCAGAAGTCGCGGCGAGTTTGGGTACCGCTGGCTGCCCTGCTGGAATATCTCGATGGCCGGCTCATAGGTCCGGTGGAGAAGAAGCTCACTGCCCCAGTCAAAGAGATTCTCCTCGCTCGGGTCCATGTGGGCCGCGACCTCATATTCGTTTACCGCCGCGACGAATTCTCCATTCTTTTCTTCGATCTGCGCCAACAGGTTATGCAATTCCGCGGCGTTCTTGTGCTGAATCATAGTTTCGATCAGCTGCTTCGCCTCGGTAAGCTGCCCGGTCAGGAAATCTGCCTGGGCCAGATCGTAGCCATTGTTATAGGAAGAGGGATCGATCTGCTGCGCTTTTTCGAGAAAGGGCCGTGCATCCGGGATCTTTCCAGACTGAATATAAAACTCGCCCAAATCGTGGTTGGCCTCAAAATCCCGAGGTTCCAGCGCGAGCGCCTTTCGCAACTGCTCCTCGGCAAGTTCTCGTTTCCCTGAGCGAATGAGGCTCGCCGCGAAATTAGTCCTGGCAGCCGCCGAATCCGGTTTCAAGCGGACCGCCATCTCGAGATGTTCCAGAGCTTTCGCGTCCTGCGATTGCGCGGCATAGGAGAGCCCCAGGAGCTCCTGGAGCTCAAAGCTCCTTGGCGCGTGGGGTACGAGATCTTCCAACTGAGCGGCCGCCTCGGCGAAGTGTCCAGCGTTGTAATCCGCTACCGCCGACTGAAACTCCCGGTCCAGCTTCTGGCTCGGGTTGTCCTGCGCGGCGGCAAACGCGGGGAAAATCAGAAGAGAACAAAGAATCGCCTGCCAAAACCGCGGTCTCATGCCCACTGTACCCCTCGGTTGCCGCCGCGTAAGCAAAGCTCTACGCGGAAAGAGAAACACCCCGGAATGGCCATTCCGGGGTGCTTTTATCTTAGCTCAGCAGACCGCTCTAGAAATACAGCTTCAGAGCAAATTGAATCTGCCTTGGATCGAATGGGGCGAAGCGAGTCGATCCAATCTGGCCGAAGTTGGAATTGGTGAAGTTGGTTGAGTTGGCAATCGAGACGACCCCGTTGCCGCCGAATCCGGGAGCGTTGAAGGTCGGATGGTTGAAGATGTTGAAGAACTCGGCCCGGAACTGCATGGAGAAGCGCTCGTTGATCGGGATGGCTTTGAACGCCGAGAAGTCGATCTTATTGACCCCCGGCCCGGTGGTTGAGGTCGGATAGCCGCCCAATATCTGCCGGCCGGTGTAAGAAGGATCGCATCCGGACGGTGAGCCGACAATTGGCACACCGTTCGTCCCGAGTTGGCAAGGCTGATTGAAGGCCGCCGGGTTATTGAACCAGTACGGCCGTATTCCCGAGCTGGTTTGCGCGTCCTTCTTGCCAAGCCTCTGGGGCTGCCCGGCAACCTCGACATCGGTGCAGTTTGTTCCGGCGGTTGTTCCGGTGGGGCAACCGAGACTGATCGGTTGACCTCCCTGGAAGGTCATGATCCAATTGCCGCTCCAGCCTCCAATCAGATAATTCTCGGCCTTGTTGGCGTTGCCGCCGAATTTCTGGCCGGTGCCGAACGGAAGGTTATAACTGCCACTGAAATGGACCACGTTTTTGATATTGAAATCGGCCAGGCCCCAATCGAAGCGGGGACCATATACCTGCGGCGCGCGGTATCCATTCACGCTGCCGCCATTGAGCAGGTCGCCGGCGTCTGAAAGGCCCTTCGCCCAGGTGTAGGTGAGCAGAAAATTCAGCCCGTTGGAGAATTGCTGTTCCAACTTAGTTTGCAGGCCGTTGTAAATGCTAGCCCCTACAGTTTGTGCATAGCTTGCGCCGGAGGCGAAATCCGGGAATGCAAGTCCACCCGAGGCAGGCGCGATGGTGGTACTTGACCCGTAGGGCAGAATTGCGGTCACGTTATTGGTGCCGATGAACGACTCGAGATTCATTCCATCGGTGAACACGTACGCCACCTGCGCGGACAGAGTTCGGGTAATCGCATATTGGAAAGTGAGGTTGGCGCTCAACGTCCGGGGAGTCACCCAATTGAACTGGCGACCTTGAAGCCCCAGACCGGCTGCGTTCACCGCCGTAGGCGTCAATGCGATGCAGGAGAAACCGGAATCGGAGGTCGCGGTCCCGCCCGCGCCGGCCGTCGGACATCCAGCATAGGCAGTGTTGTAACTTGTCGGGGCCACAGTCGCGGCGGGGCTGCCTGCGGGCACCACTGGAGAGTACTTGAAGTTGAAGACGAAGGGATAATTCTCGCCGATATTCGGACCATATCCTTCGTTCTCGAATGAGTTGAAGAACCAGCCTACGCCGCCACGGGCGATTAGCTTCGGTGTGACTTGATAGGCGAAGCCGATACGGGGCGCAAAATTGTCTTTTTGAACCCGTTGCAGTCCTTGTCCATAAGCGTTGGTGAGGTCGAGCGCAATTCCGTCCTTCGCCAACAAAGTTGTAAAGCTGGTAGACAGCTGCCTGCTGTCTTTCCCGGTGGCCGGGATCAGGTATGTCGGGCCGGCGAAAGGTCCAGTGGCATACGGAACAATGTTTGCCTGGCCGCCATTGGTTTCGTTCAGCGGTCCGAAGTAATCCCAGCGTAGGCCGAGGTTGAGGGTCAGCCTGGGGTTGACCTTCCAGTCGTCCTGGAAGTAGCTCGCGAAGTAATTTTTAGCATCATAGGTCTTGTTGATGTTGGAGGCATAGACCTGATCGGAACCTCCCGAATAACTAAATCCATTGGGGTTTGGATTGCCGTTGATCGTGGCCGGCGCCGCTTGCGGAGGGATCAGGAATTGTGCGATGCCGTTCGTGCTGCTGTTGTTACCCGGAATATCCGTGAAGCTGCCGTTGTAGTCCCATTGGCCGCGCGACCACGCCGGCTGCAGGGTCGAGAATTTTACGTGCTGATACTCAATACCCATCTTGAAGCTATGGGCCCCGTAAATTTTAGTAAAGTCGTCGGTGACCTGGAGGGTCTGGCTTACTTCGTCCGAGGGAAGGAAGGAGTTGCTGCCCAAGGTCGCTAGTCCGCCAAATCCGAAGGCGGGAAGACCGCCGTTTTCAGTCGTCTGTGGAATATCCGGGATTCCGTATGTGGCCGGAATATCGGTGAGGTTGTTGCTTTCCGGGCCGGCGCGTGTGGTGTGCAGATGGTTCCATCCCACGTGGGCTACGTTGACCACGCTAGGGTTGAAGACGTGGGTGTAGCCCACAACCACCTGGTCGGATTTCAATGTCTGATCGCCCTGCTGGAAGCCTCCGCCATCGGCGACGCCGCCAAAGATTCCCGGGATATACTGCGGATTGTCCTCCCAGCTGTCGCGGAAGAATACCTGGTTCTTTTCGTTCGGGTCCCAGTCGAGGCGTACGTCAAACTGGTTACTGTGCTGGAACAGATTCGGGCTGCTCGCAAAGTTGGAGGTGATTCCACTGCCTGTATTGGGCGCCGGGAAGACATTCAGCAAAGCAATGGCGTTCGGGTCCAGCCGGCCGGCGGGAAGTTGGTTGAGGCCGGGGCAGGCGGCGATGGTGGGGGCGGAAGCTCCTGCTGCTGTGCAGGTGCCAATGCCAAAGGGCTCGCGAACATAGCCACTCTTAGTGGCCACGATTCCGGTCACTGGATCGACCGCCCCGGCTGTAACCGAGCGCGTGGTCGCGGGATCCAGCACCGTGCCCACCGGGATCAAACGTCCGAGGGTGTCGGTCTTGGCCGCACTCCCGGCATTCCCGGTAACAAGTTCGGAGAGATTCGTATAGCCGCTGCTGCGCTGCAAAGCGGTCGGCACGGCGCCGGTCGAAACCGTGCCTTGCACACGCCGCAGACCCTCATAATCGCCAAAGAAGAATATCTTGTTTTTGATGACGGGGCCGCCAATCGCGCCGCCGAATTGGTTCTGAACGTACGCCCCTTTCTTGAGCCCGGCGTTATCTTCAAACCAGTCCGCGGCGTCGAGCACGCTATTGCGGAGAAACTCCCACGCCGCGCCATGGATTTGGTTGGTCCCCGATTTGACGGTGGCATTGAGGACCGCGCCGGCGGAACGTCCGAGTTCGGCGCTGAAGTCCGCCGTCTGGACTTTGAATTCCTGGATAGCATCGACCGGAGGAAGGACCGCAAAGTTGGTTCCGTTCAGGAAGTCAACGGCGTTGGAGTTATTGTCGATGCCGTCGAGAAGGTAGTTGTTTTGTGCCGGGCGCAGGCCGTTGGCGGAAAAGGCCCCGTTTTCGGCGTTTCCGCGGGTATCGGCTTGCGGAGTGTTCACCCCCGCCCCAAGCTGGGCCAGAAAGGTAAAGTTGCGCCCGTTGAGGGGCAGGTTGTTCACACTCTGCTCGTTCACCACTTGTCCGACTGACCCTTCATCGGTCTGCAACTGGGGCGGCGCGGTGGTGACCTCGACGGTTTCGGTGGCCGAGCCGGTCTTCAGTTGCACATTGACCTGCAGCACCTGGCCGACGGCCACGTTCAAGTGCTGCTGAGTGGTTGTGGCAAAACCGGGAGCGGTCACGGTCACGGTGTAGTTACCGATTCTGACCGGGGAGAAGCTATATTGGCCGCTACCGCTCGAAGTCGTTTCCAAGGAGAGGCCCTGGTCGGTATTCAGGAGGGTCACCTTGGCGTTGGGAACGACCGCTCCGCTGGGGTCGGCGATGGTTCCAACGATCGCGCCTTCGTCCACCTGGGCGAACAGCCGTTGACCCGGAAACGCCAGAGCGCACAGCAGCGCGAGGGTTGAGTAGCCGACACACCTAAACCAATTGCCTACGTTGCGATCACCGCCCATTTGAGTAGCCTCCAATTTCTTACGCCCTGGCCTTCTTACGCCTGGTTGGTAGCGTTGGCACTAGACTGGCCACGCTTTGAATTCGATTAGTAAACGGTTACATCACTTTCGAGAGGAAGATATAGAACACCGCAACAACCGTTGTCAACCAAAAGTTGTAGACCAAAAGTTGTATAGATCAATTCCTGGCTGAAGCATCATTGCAAAACTGTCGATCGCAGACTTGAAAACGCGATTACCAGTCGGGTAAACGCTTACTTCGGCGCGAAGCAAAAATAAAGTAGCCTAAGGACCTTTGTCAATCAAAAGTTTGATATTTTTCTCCACAGCCAGGCTGGAGAATGATCCATCGGAGCCAATGCGCAACTCCCGGCTTGAGGCGGGTGGCTTCGGCCTATTTGGGCCCGACCCGCGAGCGGTGCTAGCATTCAGTCACCCACCGAGCACACGGAATCTTCGCGGATGTCGCTTTCCAAAACGGAAAACCAGTTGCTTTCCCGACGTACTCTGCTGAAGAGCATGGGAATGGCGCCGTTGCTCTTTCGGGCGGCACCGCTGCACGGGGCGGCGCTGCTTTTCGGACAGGGAAGGCCGAGATTGGGAGCTGGCGAAGAGTTTGATTTCTCCGATGTCCGTCTGGTGCCGCATTATCCGGCGAAGTCGCCCTTGGCGGATGTTCTACGCCTGGTCACGCCTGGGTCGGATGAATTCATCACCGAGAAATACGCGGTTGAGATCGAATCCCGGCTGAAGGAGTGGGGCCTGAGACTCAAGGCGTCGCCGCGCGATACGGCGGCGCTCGCCAAGCTTGTAAATGCCTCAATCGCCGCGCCGACACTAGTTCCCACAGCGGAGACGACGCTGCGTTCAGGTGGCGGGTTGGAGATTGTGCGGAGGAAGTTTGGCCCCGTCGCTACATCGTCGCGAGAGCGATTTCTTCAAGCGGTCGCGACGTGGCTCGGGCCGGTTTCGCAGGTGGAGACCGCGGAGTTTGAAATCACCGCTATCGAGGAACTTGGAAGCGCTCCGTTGAGAGTCCGCGCGGACATCCGGTATGACATTGTCGCCGTACGAAACCAGAGCCAGCGCGAGGAGCGGGTGGGTTCGTGGCGCACCGAGTGGTCGCGCTCTGAGCCTGGGGTCTGGAGTGCATCCAGATGGGAGGCTGGGGAGGAAACACTCGCCGTCATGCAGGGGCCGGGGTTTCTCGACGTAACGGCGCAAGCTCTCGGCGGAGCTGTTTCCTACCACGACCAACTGATGCGCGGGGCCGATTACTGGAGGACGGTGCTCGATGGCGCCTGCGGTATTGACGTTTATGGTAACAATGGCGTGGCGGCAGGCGACTTCGACGGTGACGGTTTTGACGATTTGTATATCTGCCAACCGTCCGGCCTGCCGAACCGGCTCTACCGGAATCGCGGCGACGGAACCTTTGAGGACATCACCGAAAAGGCAGGGGTCGGAGTGCTCGACGGCACCGCGTGCGCGCTCTTCGCCGACTTTGAGAACAGGGGGCGGCAGGACCTGCTCGTGGTCTGCGGCAGCGGACCGCTGCTCTTTCTGAACCAGGGCGACGGGTCGTTTGCGATCAAGCGGGATGCCTTTCAGTTCAAGCAGCCGCCGCAGGGAACCTTTACCCACGCGGCCGTCGCCGACTACGATCGCGACGGACGTCTCGACATTTACTTCTGTCTATACAGCTATTACCTGGGGCTGGACCAGTATCACTATCCGGTGCCGTATTTCGATGCGAGGAATGGACCGCCGAACTTTCTGCTGCACAACGAGGGCAATGCGACCTTCGTCGACAAGACCGAAGCAGCAGGCCTGAATGCGGAAAACGATCGATATAGCTTTGCCTGCGCGTGGGGCGATTACAAATCCAACGGCCTGTCGGATCTTTACGTCGCTAACGACTTCGGAAGGAGTAACTTATATCGCAATAACGGAGATGGCACCTTTACCGCAGTTTCTGGTGAGGCCGGGGTGCAGGGCCCTGGCGCCGGAATGAGCGCCTGCTGGACGGACGTCAACAACGACGGCCACCAGGACATCTACGTCGCGAATATGTGGTCGGCGGCCGGGCAGCGTGTGGCTGAGCAAAAGAGCTTTCAAGAGAAGGCACCAGCAGCAATTCGGGCGCTCTACCAGCGTCACGCGCGCGGAAATTCGCTGTATCGCAACCAGGGAGACGGGAAGTTCGAGAATGTCGCCGCCCAGTCCGGCGCGGAGATGGGACGGTGGGCGTGGTGCTCGGACGCCTGGGACTTCGACCATGACGGCTACGCCGATATTTACGTGGCGAACGGATACATCTCGGCCCCTGATCGGAGCGACCTGGCCAGCTTCTTCTGGAGGCAGGTGGTCGGCAAGTCTCCGGAGGATGCAACGCCGTCGGTGGCCTACGAGCGAGGATGGCAGGCGTTGAACGAATTGATCCGTTCGGACTCCTCCTGGAACGGATATGAGCGAAATGTAATGTTTGCCAACCAACGCAACGGAAGCTTCGCCGAGGTCTCGGGGATTGTTGGGTTGGATTTCCTTGAAGACAGCCGATCGTTTGCGCTGGCCGATCTCGACCATGACGGGCGGCCTGAGGTAGTTCTCAAAAACCGGAGCGCCCCACAGTTGCGGATCCTGCACAACGAGATGAACGAGATCGGTCAATCGATCGTCTTTCGCCTGCGAGGACACCAGAGCAATCGCGATGCGATCGGAGCGGCGATAACGGTCGAGGTTGGCGGCCTTCGTCAGACAAAGTATCTGCAGGCAGGGTCGGGGTTTCTGGCGCAACATTCCAAGGAGGTATTCTTCGGGCTCGCCCAGCCAGAGGGCGCGATCCGGGCGACTCTTCGCTGGCCAAGCGGCCTCACTCAGGAGCTGAAAGGACTTCTACCAAATCATCGGATTGACGTCGAGGAGGGTTCGGCCACCTTTGTTGCCAAGGCCTTCGTCGAGCGGCCCACCGCATACTCGCAGAATGTACCTGCACCGGCCTCGGAGGCATTGCCTTCCCAGGTGGAGACGTGGCTGATCGACCCGTTGAAAGCGCCGAGCTTTTCGCTGCCCGATCTGGCGGGCAATTTACACGGCACCCGTGAGCTGAAGGGAGGTTATGCGCTCCTGAACTTTTGGGCCACGACCGCGCCGATCTGTCGTGATCAATTGCGATTGTTGAATCGCAACAAGGCCGCGTTCTCGGCGGCCGAACTCAATATCCTCACGATCAACCTCGACGAACCGAGCCAGGCTGGAGCAGTGCGATCGGTGGCGGCACAGGAAGCGTTTTCGTTTCCCGTGCTGTTGGCGACCGAAGAAGTCGCAGGTATTTACAACATCGTCTACAGGTACCTCTTCGACCGGCGACGAGACCTGGGTATTCCCACCTCGTTCCTGCTGGATCGAGATGGCATGATCGTGATGGTCTATCAGGGGGCCTTGGATCCGCAGCGGGTGCTGGAGGATGTGAAGACCATACCGACCACCGCCACCGATCGTCTGCAGCGAGCGCTTCCGTTCGCTGGGTCGCTGTACCAGGGGGGCTTTGAACGGAACGATTTTACCTATGGCGTGGCCATGTTCCAGCACGGTTACCTTGAAGAGGCCGCGGAATCTTTTCAGCAGGTCGTCGCCGCAAAGCCGGACGATGCCGAGGGCTACTACAACCTGGGCACGCTGAGTCTGAGAAGAAACGACTTTGAACAGGCGCGCCAATACCTGAAGCAAACATTGAAGCTGAAGCCGAACTATCCCGAGGCATGGAACAATCTGGGCATGATGGATGCCCAGCAAGGCCGTGCAGAAGATGCGATTCGGGACTTTCAGCAGTCGTTGCAGCTCAGGCCGGACTACGCAATCGCTCTGCTGAACCTGGGCAACGTTTACCGACGGCAAGGCTCACTGGAGCAGGCGCAGGAATGTCTAAATAAAGCGCTTGCGCTTCAGCCGGACGATCCGGAGGTGAACTACAGCCTTGGAATGTTCTACGCGCAGCGAAGTGAGATGGAACGTGCGGCCGATTCCCTGCGTCGAGCAATCGAACTGCGGCCGGATTACGCGGAGGCCATGAATAATCTTGGCGTGCTCCTAGTCCGCCAGCGGGATTACGCGCAGGCGGAAGAGCAATTCAAGTCCTGCATCCGGCTGGTCCCGGGTTTCGACCAGTCGTATATGAATCTGGCGCGGCTCTACGCGATGCAGGACGACAAGGACAAGGCCAGAGAAGTTCTGCAGGAATTGCTGCGTGTGCAGCCGCAGAACGCTGCCGCGAAGCAAGCGATGGAGATGCTAAAATGAGCGCCTTGATGGGCACTCAAAACAGTGCCGGAAGAATAGCTGGATGCGCTTCTTGTTAACATAAGACCGGCCTCGGAAGAGCGCTTTCGGGCTCTGGGAGCATTCTGGTTGCGGCCGCCTTGCTGCTGGGAGTTCCGGGATACGCGGCTGCGCAGCAATCGTCGGTAAAAACTCCCTCGTCACAACCTTCTTCAACGTCGTCGGCGACCCTGCAACAGGCGGAGGCGCTGATGCAGCAAGGCCAGTTAGACGCAGCCAAAGCCAAGGTCCAGGAAGAGCTGTCTCAGCATCCGTCGAGCGTCGAAGGTTATAACCTGCTTGGGATTATCGCGACCAGCCAGCAGGACTACGCGGGCGGCGAAGCCGCTTTCCAGCAGGCACTCAAGGTCGCGCCGAATTCCATCAAGACCCACGTCAACCTGGGCAATGTCTACGTCGCCGAGAAGAAGTTCGACCTGGCGGAGAAGGAGTTCCGGACAGTGTTGCGCGCCGACCCCGCCAATCGCGACGCGAACTACAACCTTGGCGTTTTGCTGATGGCCAAAGGCGCCTCGGCAGAGGCGATTCCTCACTTTCAGCGGGTTCGACCCCCGACGCTCGCGACACAATTCAATTTAGTGCAGGCATATCTCCAAACCAAAGCCACTGTCCAGGCACTCCAGTTGGCGTCAGAGCTATCGGCGCAGAACAAAGACGATCTTCAGCTGCATTTCTCACTCGGCTCAATGCTCGCGTCTGAAAAGCAGTACAAGGCGGCTGAGTTGGAACTGGAAAAGGCCGACGCATTGCGGCCGGGGACTTTCGAGATCCTTTTTAATCTAGGACAAGCCTATCTTCGCAGCGGCGATTTCGCCAAGGCGGACCTCGAGTTGAACCGGGCATTGAAGTTAAAGCCCGACTCCGTTGCGACCCTTTACCAGCTGGCGCAAGTGTACGCGGATGACTCACGACCTTTGGACGCGCTCGACTTGCTGGTCCGCGCACATAAGATCGAGCCGGCGAACACGGATGTCATTTATCTGATGGCCCAGGTCAGCATCTCTCAAAACTATTTCGAAGATGCGATACCGCTGCTGGAATCGGGTCTTGCCATCGCCCCGAAGCGCGCCGACCTGTTAGCCGCTCTGGGAGAGAGCTATTACATGTCGGGCAAGGTGGACAAGGCGCTTGAGATTTTCCAACGACTGGTCCAGGTCGAACCATCCGCGCGTTCCTATGCGTTTTTGGGGCTTTCATACCGGAACCTGGGTCGCTTCGATGAAGCCAAGCAGTACTTTGAGCGTGGCCTAAAGATCGATCCGCATAGCAGCTCTTGTCTCTTCAACCTGGGTTTTATCGCTGAGCGGCAGGGAGATACCGCGACCGCAGACAAGCTGTTTCAGCAAGTACTCCAGTACAACCCCGATTACTCCGATGCGCTGCTGGAGCTGGCCAATCTGCGAGTTTTGCAGAAGAGACTGCCCGAAGCTATCGAGCTGTTGAGGAGATTCGTGCGAGTGAGCCACAATCCGGCGACGGGATATTACAAGCTGGCGATGGTAGAGAGGAGCATGCACCAAACGGCCGCAGCCGACCGCGACCTGACAGTCTTCCAGACGCTCTCAAAAAATGCTCCTGCAGGCGCGTACCCATACGAGCATCTCTTTGACTATCTGGACACTCGTTCGAAACTGGCGCCAGGCGCGCGCGATCAAATGGATATCGCCCAGCTGAATGATGAGATCAAGAAGCACCCCGATCAGCCGCAAGACCTTTATCTGTTGGCCGAGGCTTACTTGAAGGCAGGCAAGCTGGATGAGGCCCGAAGCGCCATCGTTCAGCTCGACCAGCTAAGCACAGGAGATTTCCGGACATTAACCGGAGTGGGGGTCCTGCTCGCTCGCTATCACCTTTACGATGAGGCGATCCAGCACTTCCGGGCTGCGCTGCAGGCGAATCCGGATTCCGATGAAGTCAAATTCGACCTCACGGATGCTTACTTTAGGAGGCGTCAATATCCACAGGCGCTGGATATGGCCGGCCAAGTTTCGGAAAAAGGCCGTCAGGACGACGCCTATCTCGCCTTGCTCGGCGATATCTATGCGCACCTGGGGGATGTGGCCCGCTCCGAAGAAATCTACCGCGATGCGATCAGCCGCAATCCGGACAACGATCAGGACTATCTGGCGCTGGCTCTGCTTCAATTCCGGCTTAATGATGTTGCTGGCGCGAAAGAGACCCTGCTCAAAGGGCAAGCCCGTGTTCCGGGTTCGGGGAAAATACTTTGGGGACTTGGGATCGCTTCGGTCCTTGAAGGTAGCACGGCGCAAGCTGCCGACGACTTTGAGCGCGCCATGGATATTCTTCCTGAATGGCCCGGCAGTTACTCGACGCTCGGGGTCTTCTACTTTGAGACCGGCCAGATCGACAAGGCCAAAGAGGTCCTTGACCGCTTCAAGAACAGCAGCGTGGCCGGGGGACTTGACGTGAACAAGATTGAACAAGTCCTCAACCAAGCGCCGGTAACTGCACCCACCGGAAATCAACCAATGACCATGGCGAACCGGGAGCAGTTGCTGCAACTTGCACTTTCCCTCGCGGATCGGACGCTGTGAGCATCTGCCGGTCGCATGAAATCGCGCCGCTGCCTAACAAACAGCGCTTCACCAAAGCAGGCGTCAGCTGTGCAAGCGTTCTGCTGATCGTTTTGGCGGGATTGACGCTCGCGTGCACGGCCTTTGGGCAGGCGGCGGCGAAGACTCCGGACGCTGCGATACCCGTTCGCTTTATGGACATTCGCAAGGCCGCCGGCATTACTTTTGTTCAGGATTCCACCCAGAGCGACGAGAAGTACTATCTCGAGACGATGGGCACCGGGGTTGGATGGATCGACTACGATCAGGACGGCCTGATGGACCTCTATTTCGTCCAGTCTGCGGCCACCGATATCTATAAGCCATCGGCGCCCTTGCGGTCAGCGCTTTACCACAATAACGGCGACGGGACGTTCACCGATGTCACCGCGAAGGCAGGCGTTGGCGGCGAAGGCCACTATGGGCAAGGGGTCGCTGTGGGGGACTTCGACAATGACGGCTGGCCCGACTTATATGTAACCGGCTACGGCCGCGCGATCCTCTACCGCAATAATCACGATGGAACCTTCACCGATGTTACGGCGAAGGCCGGCGTGGCCGACGAAGGCGGATGGTTAACGAGCGCAGGATGGTTCGACTATGACAAGGACGGTTGGCTCGACCTGGTAGTTACGAACTATATCGAGTGGTCGCCAAAGAATAACCTCTGGTGCGGAGAGCGGACTCCAGGCTATCGATCTTACTGCAACCCGAATAACTACAAAGGGCAGAAGACCAAGCTCTACCATAATAACCATGACGGCACTTTTACCGATGTGAGCGACAAGTCAGGCGTGGGCGTTCCCGAGTCGAAGGGCATGGGCGTGGTGCTTGCCGACTTTAATAACGACGGATGGCCGGACATTGCCATCGCCAACGATACCTGGCCAAATTTCCTGTTTATCAATAATCACGACGGTACATTCAAGGACGTCTCGCTAATCTCCGGATTGGCGGCGAGCGAAGACGGAGGCTATGAGGCCGGGATGGGTATCGATGCCGCGGATGTCGATGGCGACGGCTGGCTCGATGTGTACATTACTCATCTCGATTTCGAGCTGAACCGTCTTTATCACAACAATGGCGATGGAACATTCACCGATGCGACCTATAGCTCGGGGATTGGGGCAAAGGCGAGACTGTTGAGTGGGATCGCGGCGAAGTTTGTAGACTACGACAACGATGGATGGCCGGACATTCTGCAACTGAACGGAGCGATGCTCGACAATGTGAGCCTCTATCACAGCGAGGTTTCGTATAAGGAGCCGCTGCTGATGTATCGCAACCTGGGTCACGGTCATTTCGATAAGACCTCTGACTCGCTTGGCCCCGATTTTGTGCGACCGATCGCCGGACGAGGCCTGGCCACCGCAGATTTCGACAACGACGGAGACATTGACTTTGCCGTCAATGTGAGAGGCGAAGCTCCAGAGCTGATGCGCAACGACGGCGGCAACGCAAACCACTGGCTGGAAATATTGCTGATCGGCACAAAATCGAACCGCGACGGCATTGGCGCCGTCCTCAAACTAAAATCCGAGGGATTTGAGCACGTGCAGCAGGCGGAGGGCGGCGCCAGCTATATGTCCGCAAGCGATCCGCGAATCATCTTTGGCCTCGGCAAACGAACCAAAATCGAATCGCTTGAGATCGATTGGCCAAGCGGGCAGGTGGACAAGCTGACCAACCTGCCGGTCGATAAGATCATCGCGGTCAAGGAGGGCGCTGGAATCGTTCCGCACCCCTTTCCGAAGGTGGCGAGCAGGTGAGGCTCGGGCGCATTGCCGCGACCTTCAGGCCACTTCGTCCGTGGCGCTGCCATCGGTCTTCCCTCTCTATAATCATTGCAAGCTATGAATTTTCCCCGGCGGCGTTTCCTTGGCTCTTCCCTCTTCCTGCTTGGCGGCAATCTGACCGAGGCGCTAGCGACTCCTCTCTGGAAGTGGGGAGACCCCGCACTTTTGCAAACTGCGCTGGCCGCGTCGCCAGTCCAGTTTGTGGACGTGGCGCAACAGGCGGGGCTCACCATCCCGAACGTCTGGGGCGGCATCGATCATAAGCGGTCGATCATCGAGGCCAAAGGCAGCGGCCTGGCCTTCTTTGACTATGACCACGACGGATGGCTGGACATCTATCTCACCAATGGCAACCGGCTCGACGCGCATTGGCCGGCGGGCAAGGCGCCCACCTCACATCTCTACAAGAACAATCGCGACGGGACGTTTACCGATGTCACTGAGAAGTCAGGGCTGGGCGTGACTGGATGGCAGACCGGCGTCTGCGTCGGCGACTACAACAATGATGGCTGGGACGACTTATTCTGCTGTTTCTGGGGTCATAACATCCTCTTTCATAACAATGGGGACGGCACCTTCACCGATGTTACCCAAAAGGCTGGGCTCTATCAGAATGAATACCGCTGGGGAGCAGGGTGTACTTTCCTGGACTATGACCGCGACGGACACTTAGATCTCTTTGTTTGCAACTACATCAAACTCGATCCAGAGACGATTCCTCCGCCGAACGACACGCACTTTTGCCAGTGGAAGGGCGTGCCGACGATGTGTGGCCCACGCGGCCTGCCGGGCGATACGAATATTCTCTATCACAACAATGGAGACGGGACCTTCACCGACGTCTCGCAGAAGGCCGGCATTCTCAAGCCCGGCCCGAGATACTCGATTACCTCTGTCTCATATGACTTCGACAATGACGGATGGCCTGATATCTACGTGGCGGTCAACTCGGAGCCGAGCATCCTTTTTAAGAACAACCATGATGGCACCTTTACCGATATCGGCGTGATGGCCGGTTGCGCCTATAGCGACAACGGTCATGAGCAGGCAGGCATGGGGGTGGCGGTCGGAGATTACGATTGCGATGGCTGGTTCGATATCTTTAAGACCAACTTTGCCGACGATACATGCAATCTTTATCACAACAACGGGGACGGCACTTTCAGCGATTTGACGTTCGCCGCCGGGGTTGGCGTCAATACCCGCTATGTGGCATGGGGCTGCGGTTTTGTTGACTACGACAACGACGGCTGGCAAGACATCATTCAGATCAACGGGCACGTCTACCCTGAGATTGACCACTATAACTTTGGTCAGACTTTCAAAAACCCGCGACTGGTGTACCGGAACCTGGGCAATGGACACTTCAAGGATGTTTCCTCGGAGATGGGGCCGGGGATCACCGAGAAGTTTTCCAGCCGTGGCGCAGCTTTTGGCGACTATGATAACGATGGCGACATCGATGCTCTGGTTCTGAACATGAATGACCTTCCATCGCTGCTTCGCAACGACGGTGGCAACAAACAAAACTGGATCAAGCTGAAGCTGGTTGGAACGAAGTGCAATCGTACTGCGATTGGGGCGCGGGTGCGCGTTACCACCGGCAAGCACACGCAGATGGATGAGGTGCACAGCGGCGACAGCGTGATGTCGCAGAGCGACCTGCGCCTCCACTTCGGGGTTGGCAACACCGCGATTATCGATGTAATCGAGGTAAAGTGGCCGACTACTCAGAAGCTAGAGGTGTTTAAGCAGGTGAAGGCCAACCAGATACTGACGATCCGCGAGGGCGCCGGGATTGTTGGATCCTTCAAGCCCAAAGCGTCGTAGGAGTTCCCTCGTCACTTCTTCAGTAGTGCATCGAGCCCAGCCTGCGCGACTTGCTCGTCGATCTCAGACTTGGCGCCGCTGGCGGAAATGCCGCCGAGAACCTGACCGTCGATCTTGATGGGCAAGCCTCCCTGGTTGGGGAAGAACTCCGGAAAGGCGAGGGCCTCGACGTTGCCCTTCTTGATTGTGTCTGCCGCATCCTTGGATGGGCTGCCATAGAAGGCGGCATCGCGCGCCTTCTTCTGAGCAAACTGAATGGTGTTGATCGACGCTGTCTCGCCCTTCTCGAGGAAGAGCAGGTTTCCACTTTCATCGACAACGCAAATAGTTACAGAAACATTCAGCTCTTTGGCTTTGGCCTCGGAGGCGGCGACCATCGTCTTGATGGCCGCGAGGTCGAGATATTTCTGAGTCGGCAGATCGCTGGCCTGCATGGTGACAGCGGATAGAAGCATTACAGCCAACAGCTTGATCATGATTGGTCTCCTGCTAATGAGTGGTTGAGACGTAAGGACATTGGTTTCAAGTTCTGCCGGTAGTGATATCAATGAACCGGCGGTGACGCAGGTTGGCCTTGAAGAACGACGAGAAACTGCTTGACCTCGCGGCGCTGGCGTTCGATGGCATCGGCCTGAACCTTTTCGATCTCGTCGTGCAACTGGAACTCCTGTTTGGCCTTGTCTGCTTCTCCGATGCGATCATACGCGACACCCAGGCGATAGTGGGCCTCACCCAACTGCGGGTCGGCGTCTATGGCCTGGATGTAATAGGCGATCGCCTTGTTGTAGTCGCGGCGCGAAAAATAGAGCAGCCCTAGCCGAAGATAGGCATCGGCGCATTTCTTATCGATGGTCACCGCAGTGGTGAGCAGTCTTTCGACCTGCTGCATGTTCCCGGGATTGGGCGGGAGTTCCTGACGCTTCCAGATCGCCATGGCATAGAAGTAGTTGGCGAGTGCATTATCGGGCTGCTGATGCACAAAGCGCCCCAGCTTCTCCTCGACGCAAGGCAGTGGCGACGGGGCTGCCATCTCGATCTTGCCCATGAAGAGGTAAGGCTCGGGATCGGCTGGGTTCAAGTCGGAGGCCTCACAGAGTCGCTCCGCAGCTTCGTCATAGCGGGCGCTGGCAAAAAGTGCGGCGCCTAGAGCAGCGAGCATAGGGGCCGATTTCGGATAGGCTTTCACACCATTTGCCAAGACCTCGGCGGCTTGCCAGACGGCCCGATGGAGCAGCAGCTCAGATCCCCAGGCAAAGTAGTTTTGCTCGCTGGGATCGAGGCGGACGGCCTGTTCGTACTCGCGGACGGCGTCCAGAGGATCGCCTAGCTTTTCGTCAAGCTCGCCTAGCTGGCGATGCAGATCGGCCGACTCCTTTTGCGCCAGCAGCTGTTTCACGTGCTCGCGCGCTTGTTCAAGAGCCGCTTTGTCATTGACGGCGGGAACCCCGGATAACGAGGAACCCTGCGGTTTTAGTGTGAGGGTCTCGCGGGCGAGCGCTTCGCTGGTGCGCAGGCTGGCGTCGGAGCCGTGGCCGCCGACCGCCGTCCAGTCGGTGACTCCGGCGACGGTGAAGTTGGGTTGATCGGCGAACTCCATTGGCGAGCTGGAAGGTCCGGCTGCTGTAGTGTTGCCTGAAGCGACTGCTGCCGCCTGGTCCAATACCAGGTCGATATGCTCGCGTGTGCCGGAATATGCGGATGGCACAATGCTACCGAGGCTGTGCAATCCGGATTTATCTGCGCTGATCGTGTACGCCCCGGGATGTGGCGCTGTGAGTGTGAAAACGCCGCTCGGGTTTGATCGTGTGACCACATCCGGCTTTCCTGGCTCTTCCAGGCGCACCTCCGCGTCAGCGACTGGCTTGCCGTTTACATCGCAAACTGTGCCCTCGATGATACGTACGGACGAGGCCACAGTTTGCGCCGTTGCCGGTGGCTTGAGAGTGCCGATGGCGCATGCGAGGAGCAAGAGAACGCCTCGCGCGCATCGATGCCTCATGGCTTTAGACGAGTGCGGCAAGCTGCGCCTGTCCCTCATGGTTCTATTCGACTCCTAAGTAAGGAATTCTACTAGCGGGACGACCTCAGAGGACTGCGAGGACCGGCATCTGGAAGAGTCATGTTGTGGGGTCGCTGCATTTGCCTGAGGGAAGCTTTTGAGCGCGCTCCACAATACAGTTATCGGCGTTTAGGCTTGGGCAAGAAGGCTTATGCGCCCAATGCCGCCAAGGATTGCTTCACGGTCGGGGAATTTCCGTCCTCAACGTCCCGGCGACGGAGATGATGGAAGCTCGAAAGAACGCGGTTTGCGTTGGCCAGGGCCTCAATTCGCTCGGTGTAGGCCTCAAGCTTGGCGCCCGGAATAGCGAAGATCGCTATATCGTCGGTGAGTACGTCGAGATAGGCGCGCGCCCCGCAGCAGCCGAGGCTCAAGGCCGCCCGACCGGTGTTGATCACCTGCGGCACCACCGCACACGCCGGCCTTCCCATTGCCGGAGGACTCTGGTTTTCGACTTGCTGCGTGGCCTCGGACAGAATCAATACCTGGTTCGCCCGGACGAATAGAAGCACGACATCCGGAGGAAACCGGGAACTGGCGAGCGGCGAATAGAGAACGTATTTCGACTGGTCTGGAAGGACGGGAATGGCAGCCAGATCTTGCGGGGTCACATAGCCAAGCTCGCCGAAGACTTTGAGAGCGTCCATAAGGTCGGCTTGTTGGGTCGGAGACGATTCAAGATGATGGGTATAGACGCCGATAGCGCAAAGATTGTGATCGGAGGCGGAGGTCGCAAACGCTCCGCTGCTGCCGTCTTCCCAGAACCTACACCCGGCGGGGACGCGCCCGGAATGTGAGCTCATGCCGGCAGGGACGGCATTTGAAAAACCGATGGCCACAGGTGGCTGACGAAGATCCAGTGAGGCAGTCAGCTTTTCTGCCGCTCGGAGGTAGTTATTGTTTTCATTCATATATCAACTCCTAGCGTCGCTGGTTACGGTGAATCCAAGATCGACGATGAATGACGCGATCCACTCTTCTGTGACTCGGTCGGGATTGAAAACGACCTTGCAGATGGCCGCCGGGTAAGTGGATTGGCTCGACTTGATTCCCGCTTGCCGAGACAGCATCGTATCGAGGCCAGTGGCGCAGGTAACACAGGTGAATCCCTTGACGCGGAAGGTCACCGTTCTCTCCGCCCCGCCGGCAATGGATTCAAGCGGGGACAGACCTCCGGCACCAGCGAGGGTGATTAGTTGAAGAAATTTTCTGCGAAACATTTTCTATTCCTCCCAACTCGTTTGATGGGTTGATGCAACGGCTATCTGGCGAACGCTGTGCCAGGTTCATATCTCCAGGGGGTTTGGATGCTGGCTTTATCGGAGAAGCGGGTGTCAGTGTAGTCCTCAAAATTGAGTTTGTGGTGAAGCACACCGGTCTCGATCATCAGGTCGCGGACCATATCGAAATCAGCCTTGCGAGGAGCAAGCGGGCTGTACGTCACGCGGTCCATCGGTTTCGTGAGCGCCCAGCGAAGCAGGGCCGGTTTCTGGTTGTAATAGAAGCGTCCGACGAAATCGGCGGCGTCTTCGCGATGGGGCTTGCTGGTATCGAGCCAGAGACCGGAGCGGGCGATGCCGTCGACCAGCACCTGGACGACGTCGGGGCGGCTATCAATCAGGTCCTGACGCACTACGAGGATGCACGACATGTAGTCGGGCCAGTACTCCCGCGCCTGAAACAAGACTCGTCCGTAGCCGGCCATCTCCGCCTGCGACGGAAACGGCTCGCCCATTACGAAAGCGTCGATGGCATGGGCCGCGAGGGCGCTGTTTACGTCCGGTGGGGCCATCTCGACCATCTTGATCTCGTTTGGCTTGATTCCCCATACCTTCATTGCGCGGAAGACCAGGAGACGTTCGTCGGAGAAACGGCTAGGGATCGCGATAGTGCGGCCGCGCATGTCGGCGAAGGTCTTGATAGGGCCGTCTTTGCGAACGACGACAGCGCTGCCATAGCGGTGTCCGAGGTAAACGATCTTGATCGGCACGCCCTGGTCCTTGAGCGCAAGAGCGAGGGGCGCGACGATGAATGCAGCCTGCACGCGGTTGGAGATCAGCGCCTCTTTCATCTCCGGGAAGCCCTGAAACATGCGGGGCAGGAACATTTCTCCGGAGAGCGAGTATTTGGAGATGTAGTCGGTCACCGGGCAGGTGAGCTGGCAGGTGACGGGGAGATAGGCGACCGTGATCTTTCGCCTGGCGACGGGGCGATAGTCGTTCATGACCGCGTCCCAGTTCACATTAAGCCAGGCGTGGAGACCGGAGATCAGCGCTAACCAGGCTATCGCCAGGACGGCGGCCTTGGTCTTGAGATTCATGGCGATTTTATGACTCATGACGGAACCCCCATCGCACGGCTCGAATCTTTTCCACGCGTCGGAAGGCGATATCAAGCGTGAGGCCAATGACCCCGATCACCAGCATCGCGGCGACGACAAGGTCGTAGCGTTTGCCCGAGTTGCGGGAGTCGATCACCAGATAGCCAAGGCCGGAGTCGACAGCGATCATCTCGGCCGCGACCACAACCAGCCAGGCGACGCCGAGAGCGATTCGCAGGCCGACGAGTATCTGGGGCAGGGCGGCGGGAAAGACGACCCTGGCCAGGACCTGCAGTGAGGACAAGCCGAAATTGCGTCCGGCGCGACGATAGATCGAAGGCACGCTGGAGACGCTGCCCACGCAGGCGACCACGATGGGGAAAAATGCCGCGAGAAAGATGAGAAATACCGCGGCCCGGTCGCCGACGCCGAATAAGAGGATCGACACGGGAATCCAGGCGATCGGGCTGATTGGGCGCAGGATTTGCACGACCGGATTGACGACCTGATTGAGTGCGGGATACCAGCCGAGCACCAGGCCTGTCGGGATTCCCACCAACACGGCGGCGCCAAAGCCCAGACCAACCCGCCGGAGCGAGTCGCCGATGTCACCCCAGAGGACATGCTGGTGCAGCAGTTCAGCAAAGCCCCGTTCGACGCTCGCCGGAGAAGGAAAGACTTTAGTGCCGGACCAGAGGACGGAGCAGCGCCAGAGAGCGAGAGCCAGGCCGAGCGCGAGGACCGGCCAAAAGAATTTCTCCCATGCGGCGGGTTTGGCAAGCAACTTCATACCGAGTAGGCCAATCCGATGCGATTGAGCAGTTCGTCGCGGAGCTCGAGATAGCGTGGCGCACTAAGACTGCGCGGGTGCGGGATATCGATGGTGACGACCTCCTGGATCCTGGCTGGCCGCGAACTCAGCACGACAACGCGATCAGCAAGCTGCACCGCTTCGTCGATGTCGTGGGTCACAAAGAGGACGGTACGCCGTTCCGCCTGCCAGATACGAAGCAGTTCGCCGCGCATGATGAGCCGGGTGACCGAGTCAAGGGCGCCGAAGGGCTCGTCGAGATACAGAATGTCGGGGTTGACGGCCAGTGCGCGGGCGACCTGCAGGCGCTGCTTCATGCCACCCGACAGGTCAGAGGGATAGCTGTGCTCGAAGCCCTCGAGGCGCACGAGTTGCACATAGTGGGCAATGCGATCGCGACGCTCGGCCCGAGAAAGGTTGGAAAGACCAAAGCCGATGTTGCCCTCAACGGTGAGCCAGGGAAAGACGCCGCGCTCCTGGAAGACAAGGATGCGGCGCGGATCGGGACCCCGGACGGTTTCGCCGTCGATGGCGATCGAGCCGCTGCTGGGCGAGAGGAAGCCGCCGATCAGGTTGAGCAAGGTGGACTTGCCGCATCCCGACGGGCCGACGAAACAGACAAACTCGCCGTCCGCGACTTCGAGATTGAGGTCCTCAAGCACCGAGACGGTATTTCCGTCGCGCTCGAAGACCTTGCCGATATGGTCCAGCCGCAGCTTTGGCGGCGAGACGGATAATGCTGGGCGGAGCTCCGCAACTTCCAAGCTAATCCTCCGAATATCCCCAGCGGAATGATCTGATTTGCTCCAGAGAGCGCATTCCCAGGTCCAAGAAAAGTCCTATGATTCCGATGACCACCATCCCTGCGACGACGAGGTCGTAGCGGTTGCCGGCGTTGCGGGCGTTGACTATGAGGAAACCTAATCCCGAGTTTACTGAGATCATCTCGGCGGCAACGACTACCAGCCATGCGATTCCGAGAGTGATTCGCGAGCCGGTGATCAGCTGTGGAACCACGGCCGGATAGAGAACGCGAAAGACAAAGTCGCGGGTGCTCAGGCCAAAGTTGCGGCCCACATCCAGATAAACGCCGGGTACGTTGTGGACCGCGCTAATGGTGGTGAGGAGCAGAGGGAAAAAACATCCCACGAAGATGAGAAAGATCGCGGCCAGATCGCCGACGCCGAACCAGAGGATGGCGAGGGGAATCCAAGCCAGCGGAGAGATAGGACGAAGGATTTGCGCCAGGGGGTTGATGGCCAACTCTGCTCGGCGATACCAGCCGATCCACAGACCGAGCGGAATGGCGGTGAGGGCGGCGAGAAGGAATCCCCAGGTGACGCGGAAGAGCGAGGCAACCACATACTTGAGCAACAGTCCGTGCTGGACCAGTTCACCGATGCCGCGTACCACGCTCCAGGGTCCGGGGATGAGGCTGCCGGGATGGCGAGCGACGGCGATCTGCCAGGCAGCAAGCAGAAGCGCGACGAACGCTACTGGACGAAGCCGAACCGACAGATTCAATTTTGAATCCCTGACTTCTTGCAAAGGCTTATGATCCTGTAAATCTTCTTGAAACTACACAGACTTGGCGATTCTTCGGCGAATTCTGAGAGAGCATACCCCGCCGAGGTGCGGTCGCGCCTCATACTTTGGATGGAGTTCCCCCAACCTTCTTCTGAAAGAAAAGAGTTGCCGGGTCATCCTTTCTGTCGTTTGTGGTATCAAATGAGGGTAGGGATGGTGTTGCCGTCGGTTTCCGTCTACACAAGAAGGTTTCCTTAGGGAAAGAGCAAGCCGTGGTCTTCCTGAAGACGCACCCGGTAAACTTTCGCCGACTCAGCTTGGTATTCCTGAGCCTGGCGCTCTGCGTTTTTGCCTGGGGCTTGCAATACAAGCTGTCGCTCTACGATCCTCCACAGGCCGCTTCCCATCAGGTACCGCAGGCGAAGTTGCTTTCGAAAAACGAGTGGCCCCCGACAGCTGTGGACTCGCGCGGCATAGACATGAAGATCTCGCCACAGCTTCTCGTTCAGCAATTTTTTCCGTGGATTTTCTGCCTCTCGCTGACGCTCGGTCTTGAGCGCTTCCTGGCAAGCCGGCAAAAACGCTTCGCGATGAGTAGACCCTGGCTTGCGCGCCGTTCTGCGTGTTTAAGTGCTTTCCTCTTTCGCCCCCCTCCCTTCGCTCTAGCCTAAGAATCGCACTTAAACCCAGTCGAGCGCTCGCTCTTCCGTCGATCATTTTTGAATCGTTGGCCGCGCGGCCCGGCATTTTGGTCACGCCTCGGAGCTCAGGGCGATCCGCCAACTCGAATTCACGAATAGGTAAATCGAAACTATGCGCAAGCGAAGGTCCTTGATTCTCACAGTTGGAGTCCCGGTGGCCGCGACTCTTCTTGTCGCCGGCTGTAACAGCACACGAAAATCGAATGCGAACGCAGCGGAGGTTAGGTCTGCGACAGTGGCGGTGGTCAAGCGCGGAAACATTAGCCATACCCTCAGCCTTGCCGGGCAATTCCAGCCTTACCAGGTCGTCGATGTGCATCCGAAGGTCACCGGGTTCATGCGGAAGATCAATGTGGATATAGGCGACCGTGTGCGGCAGGGTGAGGTCCTTGCGGTCCTTGAGGTTCCGGAATTGAATGCCCAGTTGGAGGGGGCTGGATTCGAAATGCAGCAGGCGAAGGACGAGATCGTTCGCGCGCAGCATGATATCCAGCGCGCCGAGGCCATCCACGGCGCGGAACACGCCAACTATCAGCGATTGTTGGACACTTCCAAGGCGCAGCCTGGCCTGGTCGCACAACAAGAACTGGACGATGCCCAGAGCAAGGACCTTTCCTCGGAGGCGCAGGTCGATAGCGCAAAATCGGCGGCCGATGCGGCCCATGAGCACGCTCAGGCGGCTCGCGCGAACAACGACCGTGTGCAGGCCCTGCAGAACTACACCAGCGTGGTGGCGCCTCTCGACGGGGTGGTGATCTGGCGCTATGCCGACACAGGAGCGCTGATCCAGAGCGGGACCAATTCAAACGAACAGTCGCTTCCCATTGTGAAGCTGGCGCAGAGCGGTTTGCTCCGTCTGCGGATGCCGATCCCAGAGGACGACGTGAAGTATGTGAAGGTGGGCGATCCGATGCAGATTCGGATTGACGCACTCGACCGCTCGATCACCGGTACCATCGTGCGTTTCACCCGCAACGTCAATTTTGAGACTAAAACGATGGAGACGGAAGTCGATGTCGAGAACAAAGACCTCTCCATTGATCCAGGCATGTATGCCAACACCAGCCTGGAACTTGCAAGCGCGGAGAACGTGCTGACGATTCCGATGGAAGCGCTGGTGCTCAAAGGCGATCAGAACACCGTCTATTTGCTCGACGCGAATAATCGAGTGCGCATAGTGAATGTCGAAGTCGGGCTTCAAGGCTCACGTCTGGCGGAGATCAAGAGCGGATTGCACGCGGGCGATCGAGTGATCGTCGGCGGTCAGGAGAAGTACAGCGAAGGCGAAGAGGTGACACCGATTCCGACCGATACGCCGGCTTCCGACCAGAAACGCGAGTCGGGCGGAGTGATCGATCTGAAGGCTGAAGACAATGGCGGAGGCGCACAATAATGCCAAAGTTTGCACTAAGATATCCGTTCTTCATCATCATGCTCTGCCTCATGGTGATGGTTGTGGGCGTGGTCAATACGGTGCGGATGCCGGTTGATCTCTTTCCCAAGATCGACATGCCGGTGGTGGTTGTGGCGACTTTCTACAACGGCATGCCTCCGGAACAGATCGAGGCCGACATCACCAACACATTCGAACGCTTCTTTACGCTGGCGGCTAATGTCAACCACAGTGAATCGCGGTCGCTCACCGGAGTAAGCCTCATCAAGATTTATTTCAAGTCTGGCACCAACGCCGACTCCGCGCTCAGCAACGTGGCTAATCTAGCGATGGCCGATCTTCGCCGCCTGCCGCCGGGCACTCTGCCGCCGGTGGTGCTGGGCTTGACCGCCTCCACCCAACCCGTGTGCCTGGTCACTCTCAAGGGCCAGGGGCTGAATGAGACGCGCCTGAAGGATTTGGCGCAATTTCAGGTGCGCAACCAGATATCGAGCGTGCAGGGCGCCTCCGTACCGCAGCCCTACGGCGGCACCTATCGCCAGATCCAGATTTACGTCGATCCGCTCAAAATGGAGGCCCGTAATCTCAGCCTGAACGACGTCGTGCAGTCGGTCGACAGCTCCAACTTGATTCTGCCGGCGGGCGACGTGCGCATCGGCTCCAAGGACTACAACATTTACGCCAACAGTCAGTTCGCCGATGCCAAGTCGATGAACGAGATGCCGCTGAAATCGGCGGGTAACTCCTCGGTGCTCGTGGCGGACATAGGCAAGGCCGAGGACTCAGGCGCCTTGCAATACAACATCGTGCGTATCGACGGTCAGCGTTCGGTTTATGTCCCGGTGTTCAAGCAGGGCGGCGACAGCAACACCATCGAGATCGTCAATGGAATGAAGGCCGCTATCAAGCGCTTGGTTGAACGTTCCCGCCACGTTGAAAACCGCGGTGGTCTTCGACCAGTCGATCTTTGTGAAGCTGGCTATCCGCAACGTCATCAAGGAGGTCATCATCGGGCTGGCGCTCACCGGCCTGATGATCTTCGTCTTCCTCGGCAGTCCGCGCGCGACCCTTGCGGTGCTGATTTCGCTTCCGTTGTCGGCGCTCGTCTGTCTGTTGATCACCCAGACGATGGGCGGCTCGATCAACACCATGCTTTTGGGCGGTCTGGCGCTGGTCTTCTCGCGGCTCATCGACAATTCCGTGGTAGTGCTGGAAAATATCTTCCGCTACATGGAGATGGGCACGCCTCCTCGGGAAGCAGCCGAAAAAGGGGGCACCGAGGTCTCGCTCGCGGTGCTCGCGGCGACCTCGACCACCGCGATCGTCTTCTTCCCGGTGACCTTCCTCTCCGGCATCAGCAAGTACATCTTCACCCCGCTGGCCCTGGGGGTGGTGCTCTCGATCTTTGCCTCGTACTTCTTCGCGATGACGGTGGTGCCGCTGTTCTGTGCGAATTTCATACGCCTATCGGACGACCGACATGAAAGGCACGGATGGTTCGACCGATTCGACCGGGCGTTCAACGAGAAGTTCCGGGCGGTGCTGGACTGGTATGAGGGCCTCGCCAAGCGCGCCATGCGGCGACCCGGCGTGACGGCGGTCGCGATCCTCGGGGGAGTCGTTCTTTCACTCGCCGTGCTCTTCCCGTTTCTTGGACGCGCCTATTTCCCGCGAACCGATCCCGGCCAGTTTGTGATCGACGTTCGCATGCCCAGCGGCACGCGCCTTGAGGTGAGCAACGACTACATCGCTAAAGTGGAAGGAATCATTCGCGGCGTCATCAAGCCCGCGGACCTGGGCATGATCGTCTCCAACATCGGCGTTTATCCCGACCTGTCATCGATTTTCACGACCAACGCCTCGATGGACACGGCGTTCGTTCAAACCAGCCTAAAGGAAGGCAGCAGTGTGGGCAGCTACGAGTACATGCGCCGGGTCCGCGAAAAGCTTTCCCGGGAGATGCCCGAACTTAGCACTTACTTTCAAGCGGGTGGCCTGGTGGATGGCGTGATCAATCAGGGCGTACCCGCCCCGATCGACGTCCAGATCAGCTCGGGAGACATGAACGGCGCCTACGCGCTCGCCCGGCAACTCGCCGGGAAGATCAAAAGCATGCCCAATGTCAGCGACGTCTACATCCCCCAGAATCTCGATTACCCCGGCATCGCCCTCAACATCGATCGCGAAAAGGCCAGCCTGATCGGACTCTCCGCAAAGGAAGTGGTGGACAATGTGATTACCGCCATGACCTCGGACGGCATGATCGCGCCGAGTTTCTGGATCGATCCCAAGAGCGGCAACAACTACATGGTGACCGTCCAGTACGCGAATCATGTGATCGACAACATGTCGATGGAGGACTTCCGGAACATTCCACTGCGCGGCGTTCACCCTCCCGGGGACCCAATAGAGCAGGTGACCCACGGCGCCGACGACATGGGGAACAATCACTCCTCCGGCTATACCCCACTGGGCTCGGTCGCCGACATCAAGATGATCAATACCCCAACCGAGGTCGATCATTACCAAATCCGCCGCGTTATAGACATCTATGTCGCAACCAAAGGCGAAGCGCTGCAGAGAGTCGGAGGTGAGATCGACAAGCTTCTGGCGAACACCAGGACCGACAAAAACACGGTGTTGAAGATGCGTGGAGCGGTGATCAGCATGAATCAATCCTTCAAGGAATTCGGCCTTGGACTGATCATCTCTATCCTGCTGGTCTACCTGATCCTGATGGCGCAGTTCACTTCCTTCATCGATCCGTTCATCATCCTCATGGCCATTCCTCCGGGTCTCGCGGGAGTGGTCATGATCCTGCTGGCGACCGGCAGCACGCTGAACATCATGTCGTTGATGGGCGTGATCATGATGACCGGCATTGTGGTCTCGAACAGCATCCTGATCGTCGAGTTCGCCGGCATTCTGCACGAGCAGGGGCTGCCGCTGCTGGAGGCGGTCATCCAGTCGTGCCGGGTGCGTTTGCGGCCTATCTTGATCACCTCACTAGCGACGCTGCTGGGCATGATCCCCATGGCGCTTGGCCTCGAGGCAGGCAGCGAGCAGTATGCGCCTCTGGCCCGCGCCGTCATCGGCGGTCTTGGGGTCTCGGTAGTAGTAACCGTCTTCCTCGTTCCGGCGGTGTATCTGCTGATTCACGGCAGACGCGAGCGGAAAAACGCAGCTCCGGCGGAGGCTTAGAGAATGACACACGCACCCAGAATGTGGCTGCTTCGTGCTCAGCTGTGTGTATTGATTGGCATCGTCGGCGTTGTTTCTCTCTATGGACAGACTACGGCAAAAAGGAACCTGCTGCCGGACGCTCCTCCGCCTCAATTAATCGCGCAAGCAACAACTCCAGTAGCCCCCCCTTCCACGACTCAGCCTCCGGTAGCCGCGGCGAATGCCTCAGCTCCGGCGCAAGGTCTCCGGCTCACCCGGACAGAAGCTGAGCAAATGGCAATCAAGAACAATCCACGCGTCACTGTCAGCCGTCTGCTCGCGCTGGCGCAGCATCAGGTGGTCCGCGAAACCCGGGCGGCGGAGTTGCCGACTGCTGTCGCCAGCATTACCGCCGAGCAGGCGGAGGACGCCAGTCGAGTCTCAGCCGGCTCCCTCACCGCGTCGCGGCTTTTCGAACATGCCGGAGCAGGGGCGAGCGTAAGTCAGCTGATCACCGACTTTGGCAAAACGCAGAATCTGGTCGCCTCCTCCAAACTGCTGGAGAAGGCGCAAAACTCCAATGCGCTTGCGACGACCGAAGACATCGTGCTCGCGACCGATCAGGCCTTCTACAACGCCCTGCAGGCCCAGGCGCTGCTACAGGTGGCTCAACAAAACGTTGCGACGCGCAATACGACGCAAATCCAGATCAACCAGCTGACCAAGAACAAGCTAAAATCGACGCTCGACCTGAGCTTTGCCGATGTCAACCTGTCCCAGGCGAAGCTGTTGCAACTGGACGCGGAAAACAATGCGGCCTCGACGATGGCGGCTTTGGATGAAGTCCTTGGCCTGGATCGGGAGATGGCTTACACCCTGGTTGACGATGATGTGCGGTTGCAACCTCCGCCTCCTGATCCCGAACAGCTCACCCAGCTAGGCCTTCAACAGCGACCCGATCTCCAGGCCCTAAATTACGACCAGCAGGCGGCGGTGAAGTTCAGCCACGCGGAACGGGACCAGATGCTCCCGACGGTCAGCGCACTAGGGACGGTCGGCAGCGTGCCAATACGCCCCGCGGCCTATTACCTGCAAAACTGGTGGGGGGGCGTTGGTGTAAACGTCGATATTCCAATCTTTAACGGCTTCCTCTATTTGGCGCAGGCAAAGGAGGCGACGATTCGCTCTCAGGCGTCCGCCGAGCAGGCCCGCGGATTGCGCGATCAGATTGTGCGCGACATCCGGACTTCATGGCTCGCGGCCAATACCGCATATCAGCGAGTTGGAGTTAGTGCGGAGTTGCTCAAGGAAGCGAACCTCTCTCTCAATCTCGCGCAGACCCGCTATCAACTGGGGCTGAGTTCGATCGTGGAACTGAGTCAGGCACAATTTCAACAAACCGACGCAGCCATCGGCAACACCAACGCTCAATATCAGTACAAGCTCGCTCTTGCCACACTGAACTACCAGATCGGGGCCAATCCATAGCGAAGGACTTTGAGCAGCCTGTGTCGCCGTTTCGGGCTAACGCGTTCGGTTCGTCTCATGATTCAGTAATTGTGCCTTCGCCTCCAAGCCCCCGGCGAAGCCTGTGAGCTTTCCTGACGCGCCGATCACACGATGGCACGGCACCACGATCGAGATCGGATTCCTGCCATTTGCCGCGCCAACGGCACGGCTTGCACTCGGCTTCCCAAGCTTGTGCGCCAACTCACCGTAGCTGCGCACCTCTCCAAACGGTATGGCGAGCAACGCTTTCCATACGTTCTTTTGGAACGGGGTGCCGCGCATATCGAGCGGAAGGTCGAATGCCTGACGCCTTCCCGCGAAATACTCCTCCAACTGCCGCTCCGCTTCCAGCAGAACAGGTTGCCGATTGTCCTGTACCAGATCAGTCAGGGGCACGCGGCGAGGGTTCTCGTTCTCCCAGAGGACGGCGACCAATCCTTTTTCACTGGCCACCAGCTTGAGTTCGCCGACAGGCGTTGGTACGAATTTGTAGAAGAGGCTCATGATGCATCCTTTCTTGCTGCTAGGTAGTTGAGAGAAACCTTCACCGCTATCCGAATCGCCAGCGGCTGCCCAGAGATGTTGCGCCGCATAGGCACGCCACGGTCTCCACGATTCGGCACGTTGGAGAAGAGACTTCGGCGTCATGGAAGATCCAGCGATTTTGGCCGCGCCACGAAGAAGTCCGACATCGGAAGCTGGAAAGGCGTCCACCTCACGCAACGCTCGCAGCGCGATGTATTGGGCCGTCCAGTCTCCAATCCCAGGGATCGCTTTCAACCGTTCGACTGCCTCGTCCACGGAGCCGGATGATCGAAAGAGGTTCGGGTCTCCGGCTGCGGCGCACGCTACAGCCTTTAGCGTCCCCAAACGTGACGCGGGCATACCCAGGCCTAGTGACGGCGCCTCAGCGAGATGTTTCATCGTCGGGAAGTTGTGGGTCAACCCAGGATGCCTACTCGTCCCCTCGGGCAGCAGAGTTCCATGCAATGCGACAAGTTGTCCTGCCAGGCGGCGCGCCGCGGGAAGACTGACCTGTTGTCCGAGGACAGCGCGCACAGCTAACTCGAAGCCATCCCAGCCTCCCGGCGCACGCAATCCTGGGCGGAGGGCCACAAACGGAGCAAGCTGTTTGTCGTGAGACAGGTGTTCATCAATCGTTGCAATGTCCGCGCCCAGATCGAAAAGGCGGCGCACCCGGTTCACGATGGCGGGCAAAGCCTGCACATGCGGAAATTGGATGGTGACGCATAAACTCTCACGCCGCGGCTGATGCTTCACGGCGATGGCGCCGAACGTACCATCTATCTCAATCGTGCGACGATAGACTCCGTTCTCGACGACCTCTACACCGGCTATCGCACGCGCTTCAAAGAAGCGCAGCATCGACTCCCAGTCGTAAGGTGGACGATACCGGATGCGCAAGACTGTACCCGCTTCTGTCAACACAACGCTGGCCTTCCGTCGCAAAGAGCTAGGGGAGCGATGAAAGAGGCCCTGAAAGACCTCATTGAAGCGCCGGAGGCTATTGAAACCGGCAGCCAGCGCCACCTCGGTCATGGGGAGGTCCGTGTCATGGATGAGTTGCTTCGCAAAAAGCACGCGACGCGTCTGCGCGACCGCAACCGGCGACGCGCCAAGATGTTGGAGGAATAGCCTCCGTAGCTGCCGTTCGCCGATGCCTAGTCGTTCCGCCAGCCGGTCCACACTGCTCTCTTCACCGTCGAGCGCACCTTCTCCGATCAGTGACAATGCCCGCGACACCGTGTTTGAGGTGCCGCGCCACGACGCCAATTGAGGCGCGGTTTCGGGACGGCAGCGCAGGCAGGGGCGATAGCCCGCCTCCTGCGCCGCGGCCGCAGAGCCGTAGAACGTGCAGTGCTCGTACTTCGGCGTCCGGGCAGGGCACACCGGGCGGCAGTAAATTCCAGTGGATTTGACACCCACGTAGATGAGGCCGTCAAAACGGCCGTCGTGACTCTCGAGGGCCCTGTATGCAGCCGCTTTGTCGGGGGCTTCCATGAAGAAAGTGTCTCACTAGTCCGAGGGCAAACCTCGCGGATTTCGGACATGGTCATTTTGCTTCATAGCGACCTCAACGGGTGTAGGCTGGAGCGGGTGTGGCGAGCGTTGGTGTCGTTAGCACCGGATCAGAACATGGCTCTTGGAAAAGTCGCTCTAACTAATTGGAAGGATTGGCTCAAGTTTTCATCAATCAGTATTTTCTGCAAGACCCCTAGCCTCCTAGAGAGGAGCCGCGAAGTCGCTTCTTGGAAACGGAGACCGTGAGACTTCTGGGGAAGCTCCGGCGCCGGGGACGGCCTCTTTGAGGGTTCGCCTTCGCGTAGATCGAAGCCAACCCGATCTGCGACGGCGTGAGACTCGGATAGATCTCCAGAATCTCTTGAAATGGCGTGCCGGCATCTACCAGGCTGGCAACGTCGTGCACCGGGATCCGTGTTCCCCGGACGACCGGTGTGCCGCAGAGAATCTCCGGATCCTCAACGACCATCTGCTGCGCATCCTTCAACTGGCTCAGGCGGCGGTCAACATCTTCCCAGATCGACGACAGCAGGACCTGTACAGTCCGGGATTCTTCGAATTTGCAGTGCCGAAGTTCCGTCCATGAGTGGTTGTGTGCAAGTCCGCCGCGCATCGCCTTCACCCGCGCCGCCGACGTTAGCACCTCCTCGGTCTCGAAATAAAAGGCGATCCACAGGCAGGCGTCCTTGCGCACAGTCCGGTTCTGGGAGGTCTTGTAGAGTTTCTTCGGAAGGATCCGCTTGTCGATCATTCGGTTGATTTTGGCAACCGTGACGCCCGCGGCAATAGCCGCCTCATTCGTTGTCAGATTCTCGATTGCGGCTTCCATATGGTCACCTCCACAGAATCTATCGTAAATCATCTCCTCCAGGAGAACAATTAGCGGACTTCCGATTGATCGCTGGCGATTAGGTCAATGCGCCAGCATTCAGGCAACTGCCTGCCGTGGATTTAGGGCTGCCGCCACCGAGTAGCGCGGCCAGATCACGGAGCCATTCCCTTCTGGCAAGGTCATCGCCGCCGAGCGCAGACCATCGCCAATCCACTCCAGCATCTCTTCGGCCGTGGCGGAAATCAGGACGGGTTCGCACCCAATGCCATCAATCTCCTCGATCCATTTTTTCCGTTCGACAACTCCCAGGATGTGTTCAGCCCACGTTGGGTCGGCGGGAAGTCCCAGAAAACTCACCAGGGTCGCCCATGCTTCGTCGCGCCGGTATCTGACGAGGAGAGTTCGTCCCGCGCTCCCATTGGTGTGAAGTTCTTGCGACACCGCCAGCAGATGACGCACTGGATATTTCCGGTCCGGCAAAGCCGCGGCGCCCTTGTAGCAGGAGGCGTGTTCGCCGAGTGACACATCCTTCATCGTGCCATCGGGGAAAGTCAAGGTGAATGCTGCTTTGTCGTGGACGGCCGCCGTAATAGCGCCCACATCCGAATCGTTGCCAAAGACGCTCAATAGATGAGCCTGCCGGTCTTCCCCATATAGCGGTTGACCCGCAGGCGAATGCGGGTCGAGGTCTTCTCCGTCATGCGCACGTACTCAAGCAGCCCGAGCCGCAGGTGTGCATTCTCCATCGCCCTCGTCCTCCTTCTTCGCCGGCGTCTCAGTGAGCTTGAGTGTTCGGCCATCGGCATAGACCAGGCGAAGCTCATTGGTCCATCGCTCGCGATCCGGCGGTAGGTATGTTCCAGAAACACAGCCTCCATGCGCCGATTTGCAATGGAGCCTATCTCGGAGTCGTACGGCGGATTCAGGTAGAGGAGCGAGAAGGATTCAGCCTTCGCGACGGCATCGAAAGCATTTCCCTGAATGGTCTCAATCCCCGTGGAACCGGCAATGCGAGCCCGCTCCGCATCGAGTTCGATGCCATAGCGGCGGACCGGTGCGCCACGGGTGACAAGGTGAAGCGCCGCGCCTTGCCCTACGCACGGATCGATCAACGATGCTGGTTGAGTGTAAGTAAGCAGAGAGCGAAGTTTGACACCTTCGCTTTCAGGCAATGGGTAGAAGCCCATCTTCGGGCGCGCTGCATTTCTCATCAATTCACCTCGCCTGGTGGAATGGAATTCTCAGAATATGTTTCCAATGACTAGACCCCACGGCCTTCCGGTCTGGATGAGCTCGTTGGCCTGATATCACTAATGAATATCGAGTCACAGATAAATGCAGGAGACACGATGGCCCGATTAAGTTAGCGTATCCCAGGTTAAGGGAAGTATTTTGGGCTCCGCAGGTGACTTTCTATTTGGGCGCAGGAGCCGCACTGGTTTACTTCTCGATCGCTAAGCCAAGATTGTTACATCCGGCGTCGGAACCGCCATTGCAGGCCTTCCGAAAGAGAGACGCGGCTTGAGTGTGATCCTGCGAAACGCCGGTGCCTTTCTCATACATATTTCCGAGGTTGACACATGAACCGACGATACCCGCGTCGCAGGCTTTCTTATAGATCGCTGCAGCCTGAACATAATCCCGCGGCACACCGGTTCCATTTTCAAGCATCATGGCGAGATTGCTGCAACTGGCAGTTAGACCTGCATCACACGCCTTGCGGAAGAGCGTCACGGCCTGCGCATCGTCGCGCGGCACACCGGTCCCGTTCGAGTACATCAAGCCGAGGTTGCTGCAACTGACCATGAGGCCCGAGTCGCAAGCCTCGCGAAAAAACGAGATAGCGCGGTCGTAGTCCTGCGGCACGCCAGTTCCACCTGCGTACATGAGACCAAGGTTGCCGCAACTGGTCATGAGGGCTTGCGTGCATGCCTTGCGGTCCAGGGCCACGGCCTGTGCGTAGTCTTGCGACACACCGGTTCCGTTTGCATACATGACGGCGAGATTGGCGCAGCCGATTCTGGAACCCGCATCGCACGCCTTGCGATACAGCGTTGCAGCCTGCGTGTAGTCCTTGGAGACGCCGGTTCCGTTTGCGTACATCAGACCAAGGTTGGTGCAGCCCCCTGTATCGCCCCCCTTGCATGCCTTGCGATACAACTCCACGGCCCGGCCATTGTCCTGAGAGACGCCGGTCCCGTTTGCGTACATGAGGGCGAGATTTCTGCAGCTAATCGCGGTTCCGGCATCGCACGCCTTAAGATACAAGGCCGCGGCTTGTGCAGAGGCGGGACCTGCAACGGGTCTTTTGCCCGCGTCGGTTACAACAATCGTGTTGGCCGGCGTGGGGGGAGATGGCCCGTCTGTTGCCGCGCTGACGACTGTTTGAGATTCAGCAGTGTCGGCTTTCCGGACTGCCGCGCCGTCGCTTGCATTGCCTGGCGAGGTCTGGACGGTACTTGGCTCGGGGGGCGACGTGGGCGCGGGCTGAGACGCAGTGAGCGGAGCAGGTGCGGCGGGCGCACTCTGCTTCATAACGGTACGGCGGTATTCCTCCGCGGAAATAGCCTTGATGGTGCCGGTGGAATCCTTGACATATACGTCCGTGTGGACGCTTGTCTTGAGAGTGCATGAGAACGGCGTGCCGCCAGCGACTAACAGAAGCTCCAACGTCGAGCCTTCCTGCGTCCACCGGCCAGCATAATAGAGGCCTTCCTTGTTGGCGGGAAAGACTACATTGCAATCGCTGGTGAAATCGACCGAGGAGGTGCCGGTGGGAAGCCGAAGATTGCCTCGGCCTGAGGCGCTTCGTGTACCGTTCAATGGCGGAGCCCAACTAATGTCAAGGACTGAAAGCCGGACGGGATAGTGGTTGGGATCGGCATCGACAGGGGTGGCCTTAGGAAGTGCCATCCCAACCCGCACCTTGTATTGTTCCGGAGTAAAGGTGGCCAAGGTGCCGTTCTGAAGGTCGTAGACGAACTCGTGCAGGGTTATTTTGAATTCGCAGGCGTCGGACTTGTCCTGGTCGCCGAGTTTGCTTCCGACGATCTCGATCGTCTTCCCTGGCTTCTTCCACTTGGCGACGTAAGCCTGATTCCCGACCGACTTCATAAAATTTATGGGACACATGTAAGAAAAATCGAAGCCCTGTACGTTCTGGCCGTCGATCAGGTTGGCCATTCCGGAGCCAGATCCACCTAACGAGTTCGGCTTCCATTCGGACTCGAAGATATGCACTCGCAATGGATAGAGCGACAGGTCACGCGGTTTCGCGGCAGCAGGCTGGATTTCAGCAATCGCCACGAAGATAAGAAGCGAGGAAAACCAGGAACAAAAGCGTCGGTTTGCCACGGCATTCCCTCGATATGTTTACTTGTTGGGAAGATAATAGACCGCTTCTCAACGTATGGTTCAACTTTTTTTCTGTCTTCTTCCTTTGCAGTTCGCTTCCTATTCGGCCCCGGGGTTGGGAGATGACTGGCCAGTTCTTCTTCGCATCCTTTGATTGATAGTTTGCTATCTCAACCTGTATCGCCTGCTTTCTGCCGAAGCCGGGCGACTTGAGCGCTATACGAGCGCAAAATCGCCGACTATCAAAGCGAGGATTACGACATCTTGATCACTATGCTGCCAACGCTGCGGCAGGTGCCGGGCTTGGGTCCCGCGGCGCCTTGCCGTGAGCACCAATGGAACAATCTGCTCTGACCCGCAGAACCCGCAGCGCATTCCGCACGACGACGAGACCGTCTTACAATTTTCGCAATAAACGGCCTTCTCCAGGGGAATCCACACCAAATCAGGTTCTGTCCGGATCATTCGCACGTTCCGCATAACGCCTCCATCAACTGCCAACCAGCTTGTGCTATTTGGTCGTCCCGCTTATAACTCGGTGCCGCCGTCTTTGCGACCACGCTGATCGCGCTCGTTTGTCAATGACCGATGGAGATCGGTGAGCTCATCTACAGCGTCCGCATCACTGACAGGTTCCTCTTCGTTTGAACCCAGCCATGGAAAGCGTTCTTCGAGAAGAGCGAGCACAATTTCAACGAACGTATGACGGTTCTCTTCTTCGGGTTCCATACAAACCTCCTGTAGCGCCCGGCTGTGGGCGAATTTGGTCGGCTGAAGCGTTTTGGTATTTCCCTGCGAGCGCGGCAGACGAGCTTGTTGGAAGCAATGGACATCGATTCCAAGCCTTGATTAAGGGACGCGACGCACATTTCTCGTTGTTTCTGCGATCGGCGTGAAAGAATCAGGCGGCCGGACTCCCGGCAACGCTTTCGAGTTCCGAAACGAGAGTTCGTAATGCTTCGAGGTTCGGGATCGCGCTCATTCTGCCAATTCGCAACCGGTCCAGCACAGAAACGAATTGCGTATCGCCGATCGACTGAGACAAGGAATGCGCCTTGCGTATTCCGCGCGCGGCTCGCTCCATTGCATCGGCGACCTGAGCCTGCGCCTGCGCGTTGGGGATGTCAATCGCCCGTCGCGCATGCGCGATGCGATGCAGAATCTCTCCATAGATTGGGTCTCCCAAAATGCGTCGGAAAGCCTCAATCCTTACTGTGGTCTTTTGATCGATCGGTCCTCGTTGTACAACCGGAGGCCGCGAACCAGCCGAGGGGTGGGTCTTGCCTGCGGGGTTCTTTGGGAAGCGCCCAGTACGGAAGCTTTGGGAACTCGACCGGCTGGCGGTATTCGTTGAGGGGAACCCACATCTCGGCGAAGTTGTAAAGATAGCGGCCCAACCCGAAGCAGACGCAGCTCCGTTTGAAAGCCTGTGCTTCCGCCGCAGTAAGTGCGTTTTCCTCATCGGCCCACTCCTCTCCGCTGCCCGCATGGCAACCCAGTCCAGTGATGGTCAGCGTGCAGGTCACCAACACCTTGCCGGTCTGAATCGGCTTGTCTTTCTTTATGCGGGTCACTGCCGATACCGTGGAGACCTCGTAGCCACGTGTCCAACCAGTAGGGGTGAAGAGTTGGTTGAGCCCGGTCCGTGTAGGCACGAGGGTCCGCGAATGCGATGACGGCTCCGCGGCTGCCATCCCGGGTAGTGTGCGCGACCCGCCACTTGATCTCGGAAGGATCGAAAGGTTCCGCCAGTTGGATGAACAGGGCTTCCAGGTCTGGGTTTGTCTTGACTTCTTCGCTTCCCATCGTCGCAACTCCTTCATAAAATTGACGCTCCAAAGAGCGCCTTAGTTGACAAGTGTGACGTCGCGGTCAGAACGGAATATCCTGGTCCGTAATGTCCCGGTCGGAGTAGTGGGCATCGTTAATGGGCTGGGCTTGCCCAAAACCTGCCGTCGCAGTTCTGGCAGAGCCTCTACCGAAACCGGAATCCCTGCCTTGGTCTTCCGGGCGTCCGCCTAGCAGCGTCAGGTCATACACGAAGATTTCGGTGCGGTACTTCTTCTCGCCGGTTTCCCGGTCATCCCATGTGCGAGTCTGAATTTTGCCTTCGACCAGGAATTGCGAACCCTTCCGAACATGGTCGCGAATGATCTCGGCGGTGCGGTTGAAGGCGACGAGATTGTGCCATTCGGTCCTGTCCTGCCAACTGCCCTGGCCGTCCTTTTGGCGATCGGCGGTCGCGAGCGAGAAGGACGCAACGATGCTTCCGCCGTTGGTGGAACGGATCTCGGGGTCCTTGCCGACATAGCCCAGCAAGAAGGCTTTGTTAATGCCCTTTGACATGATGGTGCTCCTTTTTGATGTTTCAGCCGCGCACGTGTTCGAGCGCCGCTGTTCGCGCGATCTCGACATACTCTCCGTCGAGGTATCGGTAGAACTTGCGTGAGTTCCGCCCGATGTTGAGATACCGGCGCGTGAACTCGTGCTTATATAACTCGATCTCCCCGGCTCTCCCCATGTACATGAAGTTCTCCAACTCGCAGGCGGGAACCGCAAGCTCAAGTGGAGTCCAATTCGGTTCGCCGACCGTGATCGCGAATTGAGTGATCTTCGTCATGCGATGCTTCCCTCTATAGTTGGCGGAACTCCCACATGCGCGTGCTTACAACCGACACAGCAGACCGCCATCGTGACCTTCCTGATCGCCTCATCCAACCGATGCGGCGGTGTGAGAGCCTCGCCTGCGCGGTTGTAGAAGACAGGTGCTAACTTTCCCAGGAGCATCCGGTGTTCTCTTTTCCAAAGATCGACAGGAAGCGTACCGTCGCGCCCGCGAAACAGTAGTCTCGAAGAAATCTCTGGACGTTGGCGCCCCGGCACATGCAACAAGGAATGGAGGGTAATCGCCAACTCGTAGCTCTGCAGGCTGCGCAGCATCTCCAGCCGCACCATGCTTTCCGCAAGAAAAATCGCATGGCGGCCGTTCACGGAGATCGAGTTGAGACGTTGCAACCATGGCAGAGGTGCTCCATCCCCCGCGACGAAGCCACACGCCCTGCCTATATCGGAGACAGCACCGCCCGATTCCACTCCGCGGAGCACATAGCGCCTAGTTGCCTGTCGCAGTGAGTTCGTTACTACGGATGCGGCGGTTGGGGTCCGAGTATTTCCACTGGATAGGTTTGGCGTTGGCGGAGTAGGCCTTGATGTAGCGTTTGATTTTGGCGGCCAGGTTGGCAACCGAGGTGAAGACGCCACGAGCTATCAGGTCGCGCTCGATCTTGCCGAACCACAACTCGACCTGATTCAGCCAGGAAGAATAGGTTGGGGTGAAATGAAAATGCACCCGGCTGTTGCGTTGAAGGAAGTCGTTGACCCATCGGGTCTTGTGCGCCGAGAGGTTGTCGAGGATGATGTGGATCTGCTGGCCGGCCGGGCACTGCGCAACGACTTCTTCGAGAAAGGCGACGAAGTCCAGGCTGGTGTGGCGGGCGGCGGTTTTGCCATGCACGCGGCCGGTGGCCGTCTCCAACGCCGCGTACAGCGACAGCGTTCCATGGCGGTAGTATTCGAAACCGTGGCGCTCGATCCTTGCTGGGGAGAGCGGCAAAACGGGATCGAGCCGGTCGAGGGCTTGAATGGCGGTCTTTTCGTCGATGCAGAAGACGGCGGCGTGCTCGGGCGGGTTCAAGTAAAGGCCGATGATGTCGGCCGCCTTGGTCTCAAAGTCGGGATCGTCGCTGGCCATGTAGCGCTCCAGACGGTGAGGCTTCAAGCCCACCTCCCGCCAGACGCGGTGCACGGCGTCCTTGCTGAGGCCCAGGGCGATGGCCAGTTTGCGGCAACTCCAATGCGTCGAGCCGTCCTTGGGCGGCTTGCGCGTGGCGGCCAGAATCCGGGCCCGCAACCTGGCGGTCAGCACCGAAGGCTTCTGTCCGGGATGTGCCGTATCCAACCCGTCCAGCCCCGCGGCCAGAAAGCGCCGCTTCCAGCGGCTGATGGTCGGCGCCGTGGTTCCCAGTCGCAGCTTGATGGCGTTGTAAGAGGCGCCTTCACCCAGCAAGAGGATGAGCTTGGCGCGAAAGACGTACCCGGCAGGCAACGACCGGGACTGCGCGATCCGGCTGAGTTCCACATGCTGGTCTTCGGAGAGAACTATCGTGTCGCTGGTCACATAACATTAGACGCAATCGGGCTAGTAATGTTTACTCCGCGACACCCCACTAGCCAGGTGCTGATGTTCGAGCGAAACTCCAGGTGCGCAGTGAATGCCCCGCTTCCGGAGCGCCGTTAGCACGCTTGCCGGCAGTGTGAGTCCATGGAGAGCGTGGCGAGATCCTGCGGGTGCGGGTTTCCGTATTTCGGGGATGTTCATCGCTTTCGTTCCCTATACCAGCGCGCGCTTGCGGATGGGTTGACCGAGGGCGGCGCGAATCTCCTCTTTTGTGCAGCCGGCCCAGCACTTGTAGAAGCGGGGGTCTTTAATCTGGATGGCGAGGTTGTCGCCCGAACGGTCGTGCCCCCCTGTGGCGCAAGAGGGACATCTTGCCCACCAGTTGCGGCTGTCCTTGCGGGTCGGCCTCACGTAATTGAGAATCCGGAACTCCGGGTAGCGAGAAAACGAAGCGGTCGGAGAGTATGGAGCAGGGGCAACCGGCTTATAGGCTTCGGGGAGACTCATCCCAGCAAAAAAGCCGCCGTCGGTTTCGGAGATGATCGACTTTGCCAACGCCCTCAATGAGCAGTACGCATGGCCGGTCGCACTCGAGCGCGCGCATCAGTGGACCAGGGCGAAAGAAGTCGCGACCCTTGAGGTTCGCCTGCACCGTCTGCCAGTTCTCGTGCTGGCCCTTCGAGAACTCCATGTAGAGCCGCTGCAGGCCCTCATCGAAGCGCCCGATGGCCTTGTCCTCGGTCACGTCGCGATAGCACTGAAGCCTCTCAACATGAGTACCCGCGGCCGCAGCGACCGAAAGGGCCAGTTGCGTCTTGCCCGAGCCTGCCGGCCCTTCGAGCAGCAAAGGCTTCTGGAGCTTGGCCGCCAGGAAGACAACCTGGGTCATCACAGGGTCGATAAAGTAGCCCGTTGCGGCGAGTTTGTCGGAAAGGTCTCGAATTGAATAAAACATCCGTTTTGCCTCTTGAAGGCGCCGGTAAACCGGAAACTGCTCAGGACTTGCAATGCTGGTTTCCTTGCGGTTCCGACCAGTATTCGAACGCTTGCGTCCACGACGCTCGAAGTGCGAGCATCGCCCGCTTCCACAATTGGGTCAAATTGCATGGCATCGAAGACGGCGCAAAGTATCTCGACCGATTCAGGCGCTCACCGCAAACTTGCGCGAACGACATTCCTTGGATCCAACCGCCTGCCGTTTCCCGCCGTCGGCAGTTTTTCTACCCAGTTCGAGACATCTGCTTCCCGATACCTGACCATGTTGTTTACCTTTACATATTGCGGTCCTTCGCCATGAAGCCTCCAGCGGCGGAGGCAGGCGAGACTTACCTTGAGGCAAGTCGATACTTCGTTTTCCGTTAGAAGGGATTCCATAGCGACCTCGCATTCATGAAAAAGCGCCCGACCGCTCGATTGCTTGCGCAATGGTTCAGCCAGGCGCTAACCTAAACCGGTCTTATGCCTCGGTCAAATCTTGAGGCACGGCCTCATCGCGGTCGCCCGTTTGTTGGTCAATCCGGGACGGTTGCGCCACAATGCTTTCTAGCGCGTCCCGCTTTGCCTTCATCCGAACGTGCAGGTAGTCCCGGAGGACTTCCTTGGAGACGTGCCCGACAATCTGACGAATGGTTTCTTCCCCGGCACCGCTTTCGGCGAGTTGTGTGATCAACGTGTGGCGATGGTCATGCCACCTCCCCGTCACCCTCGCATTCGCCCGGATGTTCTTCCAAGCCGTCTTGAGGGTCGTCACATGGCGAGTCGGATCCCATGGCCGCGGTCTACCGAAAGGGAAGACATACCAGTCTTCCCGAATCTCCTTGAATTTCTTCAGGTATGTCGTGCGGTACTCAACGACGGTCTGATGAAGCACCGAGTTGATGGGGATCGTTCGTCCCTCTCCCGCAGCAGTCTTGCTCTTTCCCACCTGAATGTAGCCCTTGTCCAGGTGAATCTGGCTCCAGGTAAGCGACTTGATCTCGGCATCGCGCATACCGGCGTTGAGCGCCATCGTAAGGGCCAGATGGATGTGCGAAGAGCGCGACTTGCGCGAGAGCTGCCCCATTCTCTGGGTCTCATCAGGCTCATACGCTTTCCCGATCTTGCGCCGAGCCGACAGTTTGAGCTTTTTCTTCTTGCGTAGCCGCACTCGAATCACATCGCCCGCTTCCCCCATCATGGTCAGAAGAAACCGAACCTCTTCATTGATGGACTTCGGTGAAGCCGATTCCTTGAGACGCGCGCTTTGGTAGGCAAGTATTTCACTCTCATCGATGTCGACCAGCAATTTGTCTCCGAGCAGTCTCACTACGTGGCCAATCGCATACTCGGCGAAGGTGATTCCCCGAAAACGTAGTCTGTAATCGGCCAGATATTCGTCAGCCATATCCCGCAACTGACGGATACGGTTCTCCCGCCTCTGCTTCAGATTGTGAAAGCCCTGTTCGAGTTCACGACGCCTTTGGTTCTCGGCGTCCTTGGCCACTGTCTTCGAGGTGGACTTGACCGACTCCCGAATGAACTGGCCGGCGAAGTAGAACTTGTACCACCATACCGACCCTCTCTTGAAAACTGCCATAATGCGCTCCTGTCTCGGTGAAGCGCGAACGCCGAAGCACTTCGCGCGATTGGAGATTGGAGCAGGAGGCGAACTCGCGCAAATGGGCGTTCAGCCGAAGGCCGGAAGGTAGTCGAATCGTTTGCCGAGGAGGGTATCGCTTGAGCAGGATTGCTATGGACAGGGTATCCATTTTGAAGGAGCGTAGGCACAAAAATGGGCACACTTTGGAAATTTGGCGGATTTCTGGCTGCTCAATCCTGCTCTAAGTTGTTGATTTAATTGGCTCCTCAGGTAGGACTCGAACCTACAACCCTTCGGTTAACAGCCGACGTGTTAATGCTGGAGCACGTGTGTTTTCAATGGAGTAGAGAGGACAACGGAAGCAAGTTCGGAGTCCTTTCGGCGCGCAATTGGACCAAATTCTGGACCAAGCCCGGTTCTGTAAACCTGATCGTGGACGGAACAAACCGCGCCTTTGCTCACTACTTTCGACATATGACGGGGGATGTCATCCCTTGTGGACATGATCGCGGAGCTTCAGTCGCCACCTGGTTTACGCAGACCTGCTCAAAGAAATCAAAGAGCGTGCCTGCTCCGCCCAGGTGCGCACCGCCCTCGCCGTCCACCGGGAGCTCATCCTCCTCCAGGGGTCGATCGGGCGGGACATTTTGGATCGACAGAAGGCGGAGGGATGGGGCAGCAAGGTCATCGATCGTCTTGCCAAGGATCTCGGCGCTGAATATCCAGGTGTCGAGGGCTTCAGCCCGCGCAACCTGAAATATATGAGCCTTCGCCGAAGCGTGGCCGGAGCACCAATTTGTGCAACAAGCCATTGCACAATTGCCATGGGGCCACCAGACGCGCCCCCTGGACCGGATCAAGCACCGTTCCACACGAAAATGGTACCTGAAAGCTTCTGCGTCACATTTCGACTCGGCTGTATGAGCGGCAAGGCAACGCGCGTACAACTTTTCTCGGCCGTTTCCGCCGGAAGGCTCCGATCTCGCTGAGCAGCTTCTCAAAGACCCTACCAATTCGATTTTCTGACGTTTGAGCTCCGACGCTAAGGAAAGAGAACTGAAACGCGGTCTGCTCATACACCTGCGCAGTCTTCAAGGTTGGGAATATTTTCGAGGACTCTGCGCTGGGTCTTGATAAGTGGATGACTACCACACGTAAGGCATCGAAAACTTCTGGTTGCTGTTGAAGCGCGGTCTTCGCGGAACCTACGTTGCTGTTGAGCCTTTTCATCTTGACCGTTACGTTACTGAACAGGTATTCCGGTTTAGCAACCATGCCACGAAAAACAACCCCTGAATGATGCTGACCGCTTCGCGCTGGTCATGCCCCAGATTGGAGGAAAGCGCCTCACCTACGCCAAGCTGACTGGCAAGGAACAACCGCTACACTAGCGGCGGCAGGGATCCGGAAAGCACAATCCCTAATCCTTGCTGGAAGTTCTAGGTTTGCGCTTCGGTTTGGGCGCCTCCTTCAGATCGGATTTCGTAACTTGGAAGAGCGCCTTCATGGTACGCTCGAAGTCCTCTGGGACTCTCGGGCCTTCGCGGTATTCATATTTCATCGAAACCACCCTCCATCGAGTGTATGCGAAAAGATAAACGCATAAAGGTGAGCCAAAACCATAAACAGGCCGCCTGGAAATTGAGAGTTTCCGTCCCAGCGTGGTTCTCTGAAGAGGAGAGGAGAACCGGGGTTATGGGGAGGGATCTAACACCAGCTTGGGTTCCAGACACCACATGAAGCGCTTCGCGACTTGGTCAGGGCAGAGTCGATGCTTCTACTGGCTTTGTGGGGGACCAGCGACGGCGGCGCCACGGTGCACTTGTGCCCGAGTAGAGTCAGCTGACGATGAATACCGTATCCGCAACCGCTCGCTTCGCAGCAAAGGCAATCTCACCGTGTCTCGCGAGCTGCTTCGCCATCTTGTGAACGGCCTCCAGCGTGTTCGGGATCACTCCGATGAACCGAACCGGTCCACTCCCTCCGTTTTCTGCAATGCTGATAGAAATGGTCGCCTTGTGGACGTCCATTCCGATCAGGGGGCGGCATTGCAGGGCAGGAACGAGGTTGTTTCGGAAACTTCTTGGATGGTGAAGAACAGGTAGAGGTCGGATCGTACCGGATTGCATATGTTCGTGTTCACGCACGTCGCCGTCCATGAAATCGCGCATCAAAGCACTGGCTTGAAGCAAGAAAATCCCGTCCGCGCGATGCAGAATCCGTTCGCCCGTTCCTCGATGCGAATCCCCGCGGATCCCGCGGCCCCTGCCCGCATCTCAACTTCCAGATTTGGTTTACGGCGCGTGAATACGAGCAGCACGTTGTTGTCAGAGAACGCAATTTCGGAACCGTGCGGCTCCACGCCAGGAGGCAGAGTCGCCAATACCGTGGCCTGATCTCCTGCGTTCTCGAACTGGTACGAGGTTTCGTCTTCCATGGCAATGCGAGCGGGGTAGCCCGCCATATCAGCCTTGATCCCCGCACGCCGGTCCGCACTCATTAACGAATCCGGCAACTGCTTGCTCTCCCTGCGGAAGGCGGAAGAGGAACCCAGTGACACGCCGCCACTAAGAATTTCCATTTTATTGAAGAAGCGAAACGGAGCGGATGAAATAATGTCCATGGTTTCCGCGAAGCCGCTTGCATCGTCACGTGGATGGAAGCCCACGTGATCCCAACGATTGAAGCGCAGATCTTGTTTTTTCCGAACCCAATCGGGAAACCAACCGAAGCGGGTCAGCTGCACATCGTCGAGGAACGCGAGCTTCTGCACAGCTTGACGGGCTTCCAGCCACCCCACGACGAGACTCCACTTCATGATCTCGTTGAGTTCGTGATATCGGGGTTCCCAGTGCGCAATCTCCTCATAGTGACTGTTCCACCAATTCATAAAAGAGGCGCTGGCGGCATTGGGTGGGACCTCAGGGGCATCGGAACCGGACGCGCGTGAAAGCGCAAACACACGGGTGGCTGTGTGCGAAAAGAACAACTCCGATGAACTTGCCTGGAAACCACGCCGCAACGGCGCAAACCAGATCCGCGTATGCGGAAGGTGCGCGATCTCGTCCCTGTACAGCGACGACACCTTTACCTCAGTCATGGGCGTGAATTCAGCAATGTGCCGCGGAAAGCTGCTTTGAAAGTCGATGGCCCAGAGCTTCGCCAGCAGATCGGTGTAGAAGAGCACCATGCCGGTTTCTGTACCGCGGAGATCGCAGATGTAAGTGGCCTTTTGAAACCGGTATCGCTTCGCGCCTTCGGGATAAGGGTCGAGAGAAAAGCCGCATGATTTAGGTCGTGGACCGAGCGAGGCTTGTATTGCGTACACCTCGTGTTCCACGTTTGCCTTGGCCCGTTTGTAATCAGCGTCGAGCCGGGCCTTCTCTTCTGGCGAGCTATATTGAATCTCTTTCCAATCCGAATTCAGCTTTTGTATCGCGCGATCGATTTGCACCTGACCATCGCGATACCGGCGATCGGCCTGATAAAGCTCGGCTATCTCGGTCGGCCCGATGCCGGCTGCATCTCTAAGTTTTCTCGCCCCCAGCCGAACGCCATCTGGACCCAGGGCGGCGTACGTAAGGTCGCTTGTTGTTTGTGCAAAGGCCTCCAGATCTCCCAGGTCCCGAATTACACGTTCCTGGTAGCCTGTAACGTCGGAGTACAGCATTGAACCGTCAAAAGGACCGAGATATCGCAGGGAGGCGAGCGGAAAATTGCCCGGGGGAAAGCCGTATTCGAACACATGCAACCGCGACAGCTTCTTTCCGAAATCCGTACGGTACGCGTCGGCCGCCTCGCCCATCTCGTCCAGGCGAGTCGGTTCACTCTCTTCCGGCACCAGAACAATTGCCTCACCATTGCCCAGGTACGCGATCCGCATGGGGCCGGCGGGTAGGTTGACGGTCAACCCGAAATAATCGCCGCGAAACGGCGGCAGATCGTACATCATACGGCTGACCTCTTGCGCAGACCGGGCCGTCGAAGAAACCACCGTGTAAAGCAGCCAGTCGCGCATCTGCTCTTGGCGATTCCGCGGACTGAGGTCCTGCAAATTCGAGAGAACGCCCGCGAATGAAACAGTGCGCGTCTCGCCGGTCGGGAAGCTGCGAAATGTATCCGTTTGCGCTGCCTTGGGTGTGGTGTACCGACAGGATAAAACGCACCCAGTGCACACCATCGCCAGAACCGAAATAACGATCCGCGTGTTTTTCATTGATCACCTGCCTGAATCCGTGTTCATTAGAGCTTTGTATTTCCCGATGTGTTTCGCGCCCCTGAACTTGCGGTCCGCTCAAGGAAGCCGCGTGTAGGCAAGTCGGACCAGTCCTGTGCGCGAATCATTGGTGGTCCACCTTCGGAGGGGTCACTCCGCTGGGCTTATCCGGATCCCCGAAATCCTGCGCAGACCCGAGGGAAACGCCCCCTTTGGGTGCCTTGGGATCCGGGCGAGGAAACGCACGTCGGGAACTCGCATTCACAGGTCCCGTCACAGCCACACTCGACTTCGACCCATTGCCGGACGCGGTCTTTTGAGAGCCGGAATTTGTGGACGCGCTCTGCGTTGAAGCGCCCTTGGCCGGTGGTGACTGCTTGCCGGAGGTCTGAGGCACCGCTGGAGTGCGGGGTGCCCCGGGCTGGCTGGCCGGCCATTGGATGCGCTGCAGGGCCGTCACCCACGCGGGATCGAGAGCCGAGTCCGCAGTCAGTGCCGGGCACGCCACGTAGAAAGTGCCCATGATGGTCTTGCGGTCGTTATCGCTAGTACCACTTAGGTTCAGCGACCGGCTGGCAAGCCTCACCACGAATTCGCCCGTACCCGCCAACTCGGCCAGAGATCTTACTACTGGGGCCCCTGCCGTATGCACGTCCTGAATGTCCGCACAGCTAAACGAAAGGCGCGGCGAATCCGGAGCATTTTTCGAGTGCTCCCCCGCGGACGCATTCCCGCGACTTAACTCCATCGTGGAATCGCCGATCCACAGCCGGGCCGAAATGCCGTCCCAGGTCACCTGGTAAGTCAGTGCATTGCGCAACAGTGTGCGGGCTGGTTGCGAGTGTGCACCCCTCGACAGGACGTTCAGCAGGCTTGTCAGCAGGTTGATCCGGTACATGGCGGCGTTTGACGCCAGGAGGTGCCTCTGGCTTTCCGTGTAGAGCTTCAGAAGCGCCGCCTCGCCAGCCGCCTTGGCAAGGGTTGCATAGGTCGTGGTTGTACTGAGAGGAAGAGAAGCCTTAACGCTCTCCGTATCCTGCTTCCGCTTGTTGCCCGCCTCGAGCTCGGATTCATAACGCGCACCGTACTTCTCGATCAGGCGAACCGCTTCTTTCCCGACCGCAGCGATCTCAGGGCCTTCCTTGGCTAGGTCGGCGTTCTCTGTTTTCATGCGGGCGAGCTCTTGCCGCTTCACATCTGCGCTGTCACGAAGAACCTTCACCTCCTGTTCGCGTGCCAGGCGCTTGGTACGCTCAGCCTGCAAGAGTGCATGGGCGGGATATGGGGAGGTTGCCTGGCCGTCGATGGTCATGGTTGTTTTCCAATAGTCCGCACCGTCGCTGCTGGCAACCTCAACGGTATAGGTGCCCGGTGCCAAATGCACAACGGCCTGCCCCCCGGGAACAATCTGACCCTGGAACTTATCGACTGCGTAAACGCAAGCCAGATCGCACGAGATGACCACCTTTGACTCCGATGCTGACGCGCCATAGCAGTGCGCCGAACCAAATACGAACAACAGGTTGAGCCACGCGCTGAGTACACCCAGCGAGACCTCCCGAACTCGCGACAATGATCCCCAACCAGTCCCGTTCATACGAAATGTCTCCTCTCATTGACAGTGGAGCAACGGTGTGTGGTATTGAACGCCGCCCACGACGATGCCTGCGCCCGGATGCTGCGCCGGGCATTGACAGGGAACCCACCCGGCCGGCACGGATATGCTGAACCCCTGGGCCTGTTGAGCTTGCAAGGCCTGGGACTGCTGGGCCGCGAGGGCCAACTCAGCATTGAGCGTCGAATCCTCCTGTTGAGCCGCCGTCGCGGCATTGCTTAAATCGGCTGCGCGCTGGCGGGCAGTCTGCAGAATGCCCGCAACGTCGGCCGGAGATACTGTCAAGGGACCCGAAGGGGTCGCCGGCGAGGGCGATGGAGCATAGCCGAGCGAGCCGTTCCCTATCGCATCGTTCACCTGATTCTGGGGTGAGTCGTAAGAAGCAACCTTCTGGAATTGAACCAACTGCGGATTCGCCGCGTAGAACTGTTGCGCAGCGGCAGCCTGATCCGTGCTCTGCCTGAATGCCTCTCGATCCCCGCCGTCATACCAATCTTGGCAAAGCGCAGATCCTCCGTTGCACCAACTCTCAACATTCTCGGCGGTGAGCGGCCCCCGAGCGGAAACACTGGGTGTGCCGGGGCCGACGGAGGCAGGACCGTTCTGCGTCTGGCCCACGACCGACTGCTGAGAATTTGGCGCGCCATTCTGGACAGGAGGGCTCACCGCGCCGGGATCGGATGATGCCGCCCCTGTGACGGGTGGAACCGGATTTGCCGGATTAGTCTGCGGCGGGTCCTGCGTCTGGCCTGTGTCCTGATTCTGAACGACAACCGGAGTTGCACCCGAGCCACCCGGGGGAACGCCGCTGATTGAATCCGGCAAGACGTCAACCAAGGGCGCCGAGAACGGCAGTAGTGCCTCGGCTGCCGGGAGTGCCCCAAGTGCGGTTCGATACGCCTGCAATTTAGCCTTCGTAGCCTCGCGGGCGACGGCGATGCGCTCATGTGCATGACCTTGCGATTCGAGGGCCTCGACGGCTTCCTTTCTGCCAGCAAGAGCCTCTTTGGCTTTAGCACACCCATCATATGCAGACGCGCTCAGGCTCAGGACATTCTTAATATCCGATGCCCCCATAACGTCCGCGATATCACCGCCGAGTCTGCTGAAGTCCGCAGTCGGATCCTTCCCCTCTATTCTGTCGTTATAAACAAGCACCGAATCGGAGACGACAGAGCCAACTTTGCCCAGCGGCTCCCATGCAGCCCCCGCAGTCGAGGACAGCATCTTGATCTTCGCCGCACGACGCTCTAGCTCTGATAGCGATGTAAGAGATGTGATTCTCGCATCCTCGAACTCATATAGCGTGATTATCGCTTTCAGCTCTGCCTTCGAAACCGGGTCCGGATCCTCGTCGGCAATGACCGCGATCGCATCCTTGGTAAGATCTGTTGTCGCCTTGACCACGCTGGTGACGCCATATAAGGTGGCGGCCGACGTATACCCCGTACTCTCCTTACCACCCAGTGCAATCAATCGGTCGGCCTTGTCCAAGTCCGCGAGTACTTTTTCTTGAACCTGAATGCGCCGTCGGAGTTCGGCAGGCGACAGTTGTGCGACGGGAGGAGCAGCTGCGGCACAGCTGCCGGTCGAGGATGGCGTTTGGGCCCTCGTTACAAACGGGGCGCAGAAAAGCAGTGCGACCACGAGTCCAATGTTCAAAGAGAGCGCGAAGAGAACCCCCCAAATGGGATGACCTCGGAAAGTAGCAACGTGCTGCGCTGTCGGTCGCGTCAAGTCGCCGTTGAGAACGAGTTTTTCGATAGGGGTCTGTGCAACCGAGAATGGGGCGAGCATCAGTCGCAACCAGCGCATATGTTCCATGGATCTGCTCCTTCAGTCAGGGAATCACCGCGAGTACGCCGTGGATCGGGCTGGCACGGAGCCCGATCCGCGCCACAGCGAGCGCGGGATTCAGTTCAGAATGACTACCTCGACGCGCCGGTTCTGACTTCGCCCCGCAGGCGTATCGTTGGGGGCGACCGGGCGTGAAGCACCGAAGCCCTGCACCGCGATTCGACCCTCAGGAATGCCCTGGGAGACCAGCATGCGGGCCACGCTGCCGGCCCGCGCGTGCGAAAGCTGTTGGTTGAACTCCTGCGTTCCGATGTTATCGGTGTAGCCGTTGACGCGAACGGACTTATCCGGGTTCTTGCGGATGACGTTCGCAATCTGGCCCACGGCTTGCGTGGCTGAGGAAGCCAGCCTTGCATTGCCGGGCTCGAACAGCACGTCGGGAAGGTCGAATGCCAGGCCGTTTTCGACGTTGTGAACGCTGACCTGAGACTTCTGAAGCTGGGCGATCATCGACTGCTGTTCCGCCAACTGCTGCCTGGAGCGGATCAGGCTCACGAGATCGTTGTTCTGCAACAGGTCAGCTTGCTGGAGCGCTTGACGGAGCAAGTCCTCCTGTCGGTGTTCGGAGGATGAGTCGGCGAGGGCAAGCAACAGGCGCGCGCGTTGCTCCGAGAGACGGGCGCGGCACGCCGGGGAAGCGCGCTGCTTGAGACGTTGTTCCGTGATGGTGAGGGCATAGGCGTAAGCCTTGCCGTTATCGAGTGTCTGCACCTGCGACAAAACGTCTTCGCAACTGCGGTCATAGAAGAGGCCGTAGACCGGCGTGGCGGACAGGGCCGCCGAAAGTGCGGCGGCCATGGCCAGGATTCCACCCCCCACGAGGATTCCGAAAAATGCGGCGCGAAGGCGATCTCCTGTGGTTGGGCCCTCGTCTTCGAGGGTTTCCGAGGATTCCATTTCGGGATCCACGGGTTGGTTTCTGTGATTCCACCAGGCCCACGCCGCGCCTCCGAGAAGCAAAGAGAGGAGCGTCATCAACAGGTGAAAGGCATCGATCCAGCCGAGCGTGAACAGAGCTGAAGCCAGCACAGACAGGGCGGCAAGACTTTTCATGTTCATCCCCCTCACGCGGCGATCTCGGCAGAGTGCAGAGCCTGAGGCTTTTCACAGACGATTTCGGGCTGGGACTCATAGAACGCCGGCAGAATGTGCTCGTATTCCTCAACGGGATAGAAGTCCAGCGAGACAACGGCGCATCCGGCGGCTGCCGACGCGGTCCTGCGGAGCAAGGGACGGAAGATCCGCCGCTCGGCTTCGCGCCGCAGCACGTCAAAGTCGGAGTCACTCATCGGAGGCATTACGACGATGCGGTGGCGCGGTTCGGAGAAGGTGGAGGCGCCTCCCCACAACGGTGCGATCCAGGCGAACCTAGATTCCTGCATTGCGGTCACGATGGAGGCAACTTCCGGGGTGACGTCGAACATGGCCGCAACGCCGGCCAGGGAGATGGACTGCACGCAGCCCATCAGGGCATCGTGGAGAGCCTGATCGCTCTGAGCCGCGGCTTTTTCGAGTTTTGCGGTCACGTCGTCGAAGGGCGCATAGCGAGCAAAGCCGGTGGGCGGCGTCCCCAAGTCAGCCATGCGCGCCAGAGCCGCCGAAAGGATCTCGAACTTGGAACCGGCCGCGCGTTCGATGATTTCAATGGCCTTTTCTAGGATGGAGATCGACGCCGAGCAGCGGGCAACGACGGCGAAATCCAGGCACAGCGAACGGAGGGCTGGCTCCAGGGCGCGAAGCGATTTTGCATTACGGCGCGCCGTATCCCTGGTGGATTCGAATTTCCGCCACATCTTGCTCCAGGCGGAGAGCGGCTTGTTACGGGAGGCCGCAAGAGATGTGCGAACACTCTGACGGCTGAGTTCGCAACGGGCGCGGGCCCTGGAGAGGTCTTCTCTTGATTGTCCGAGTTTGCGCCGCAACGAGTTCATCAGGCCGCCCATGTATTCTTCCTTCACTTCGCCACGGGCGAAGCGGCAGGCCAACCCGTCCATGTCGATCTCGTTCGCATCGGTGCGAAGAACTACGCCGGTGGACGGAACGTTCTGGGTTTCGGTCAGGAGACGGGTGAGCACAGGGCCGTCGCCGAGCGGTTGTGTCTTGAGTTCCTGCAGAACCTGTTCGATGGATGAGAGGTCCAGATCCCCGGGGATCACGGTGATTTCCATAACCGAGTCCGCGGCCGGGTACCTGGACCAGTGAGCGGGCAACTCGCGAATGGCCCGCAGATAGTACGCGGCGCCTTCGCGAACCAGCACGGAAGAATGTATGGGACGCGACCAGCCGGCGGCGATGCGGCGGAACTCGCCGAACTCGCCGACCCGATGATTGACTTCACGCGCGTCGAGGAGCGCAGTGACTTCCGGCGAGCGCCGAGCCTGGAAAAGGGTGCTGGCGAGCCAGCTTCGCGAGTCGTACTCCGCGCCCAGGGCTTGGCCGTCTTCTCCGCGCAGAGGCAGCTCGGCCAGTTCGACATCCAGGATGCGGCGCTCGGTGCGCTGCTTGCCTAGGCGGGCGAGGTTGGCGCGAGTGGCGAGGCGGGCATTGGCGGCGGCCCGAGGCGCGACCGGCAAATAGGTCAGGGCGCCAATCCTGATCATGGTGTATTTCACAGTTGCGCGGCTGAACCTTTCAATATGAGTCGCGAGGAACTGGCCGATTTCGGGCCCGCCGCCGGCACCCATTCCGCCGGCGTTGCTGTTCACCTCCACAACCTCCACGTGCGACAGGGTTCCGTTGGCGGAAATCATCAGCAGGGTCATGACCCGGCGCGCCACCCCCTCAAGCTCGCCGCGCCGGACGAGGTCGCGTGCGAGCAGGGCGCCGATGCGCGGATCCTGCGCCATTCCCTTGCTGAGAAGGATGTTGGGCCGGCCTTCGTATTCGGCGGCGAGAGCGGCCGCGAGGGAATCACCGGCCACGCGCTCGAGAAGCGTCTGAAGCGTCTCGTGATCGCCGACGGGGAGCTTGATGAGCGTATCGCGGGCAGGCACACGCGCCAGTTCGTCGAACGCTGTCCACCATGACTGTGACATCGGCCTCCGCGACCCGGGCATAGGGCTGGGGTGTGCCGCCCACGGCGACGATGACGGTGGCCAACCTGCCGGCCTTGTGAATCTCTGCGGTCGAGATCGAATGTTGAATCATGCGCATTTCCTTTCGGTGACGGACGAAGTGGGAAGAGGAAGTCGCCCTGCACGTACCGCTTATGCACGGGCCGGGCGGTCCATTACTGGGCGGAGAAAACGCGATTCTTTCGTGCACGACATCGCGAGTGCGCGCACCTGCGAGGCTCACTTGCAATTTCTGGTTTTCGCAATGTCTCGGGTTGGCGCGCCATTCACGGGTGTCGGCGACTTATCGCCCTATGGCGGAGCACCTCGAGCACGAGAAGCACCTCTTTCTCTCGGACGGGGGTCGATCGTGATTTGCCCGGCGCCATGCGGCCGAACGCATGGACGAGTTGGCCTCGAGGGAGCGTGAGAGATGGGTTCTCGAGAGGCGCAGGGTCTTTCGCAAGAAAACAAAAGCAATTCATTCCCGGGTGTGAGCCAAGACCGGCAAACCTGGCGCTCAGTTCAGAGCCTGACACGAACTTCTTTTGCGAGGCGTGCCGAGGAGTTCGGTCCCAGCCAGCAATGCAGCCGTCCCCGGCGGTCGAGAGTGTAAATACGATTGCGCCTCGGACTGAAGCAAAGAGCCGTGGTGGTCGCGCCCGTGTCAATGCGCGAAAGCTCATGTCCCGTTTCGACATCCCACATGCACAAGGTGCCGTCGCTCCCGGCGGTCGCCAGGATGCGGTCCGCAAGTGCGAATTGCATTGCCTGGACCTCGCCCTCGCCCTGCTTGGCTTTCCATCGGCTGGTTTTCGTTTCGATATCCCAGAGGTATATCTCGCCATTGGTTGCTCCCGCGGCGACGTAAGCGTTATCGGGGCTGAATGTGAGGCACGAGCAGGCCTTTTCAGTTGAAAAGGCGAGTCAGCTTTCCTGTGCGGACGTCCATCACCAGGATGCCGATCCGGGATTTGGGCTTGGGAAGTTGATGATTGATCATTTTGGGCAATGCGACGGAGAGCCGGCTATAGAAGGGCGTGGGCGATGCCACCTCACTGACGTCTTCAATTGTCCAGACCCGGCGACCTTCACGAGCATTCCACAGGGACAATTGCTGGTCGGATTGAACCATTACATGCCAACAGTCTCCCGTGTCCAGAACGTTATCGATCCTGTACGGCGCGTCGAAGCCGGTTTCTTGGCGCGTCTTCAAATCGAACAACCCGACGCGTTGACCGCGTATGAGAATGGCGTATTCGTCAATCCGGTTGAAAACGCAGGAGCTGACCTGTTCGGCCACGGGCTTGAACTCGACTGCGCGGCCGAGGCACATCAGTAGGCGCGCGAAGGCCTCGTTGAAGTTTCTTTCATGAAATGGGAAGCCCTGGAAAGCGGCCACAGAACCGAACATCTTTTCGTTGCCACCCAGCGCACGATAAAACAGCGGAATAATGCGCTTCTTCAACTCCGCGGCATGGGCTACTTCCATCTGCACATGGTGGGAGCCGTTGGCATCGGGGCTCATGACGACGAGAACATTATGCGACTGGTCGATGGCAGTGTGGATCTCCTGGATGCGGGAATGCTTTCGTCGTCGAGCCACACGTCGCGTCCCGATAAGACGAGGGCGTCGCGCAGGCGCCGCACGAGTGTTCTGTCCTTCCGGGAATAGGAGATAAACACATCAGGCATTCAGGGTCCTCAAGGAGATCGGCCCGTCTGCCGCTGCAAGCCGCGGGCCAATCCCAAAGGCTGTGCCAGGTCGCGAGCGACCAACTCGGCAATCGTCGCGTCGCCTGCCACAATTGCCGTTGAATGCGTGCAATCCGCACGGAATCGCTGCGAACGAAAATATCACAACATCAGCACGCCACACATCGAATTTCGGTGCTTCAGGGTGAGAATTTGCCTGGGCGACGGCTGTGCGAGCTAATCGACGGACTTACCGGAATAACTGCGAAGGACAGCAACAACCGGCAGGATTCCGCGGCCCGCCTTACGTATGAACCCCTCTACGTCTGCCCGGGACTAAGTGGCGGGTTGGGGACGAAACAATTTCTGTATTTAGTCAGAAATAGATTCCTTGAAAACGCCATGTCATGTATAGTTTTGAGCGATAACGAGACCCACCTTCGACTCGCCGCGGCTTTCGCGGGCGCTTTAAGGGCATCGGCTCCCATTCGCCAAAACTGTACACCCCGGTGGGAATCAAGAAAGGGTGGATCCGCTATGGCTGTGCCCAGAGGCGTGGCAGGTGCAGTGTCTGATGTTGCGAGCAATCGGTCGCCGGAGGTGGTGCGCCTGCTGGGCTCGATGCTTGCACCCACATTATTAGGAAACCGCGTACCGGTGGATATGTATGCCCGTTGCGGATTCCGTTTTCTGGCTGTGCCCGCGTGTGTGGATGCGAAACAGCTTGCGCTGCGATGCCAGCAATTCAAGAGCCGGTTGCGCATCAATGTGAACGTGGCGCGCGATGGGGCAATCCGAACGATCAGCGACGACCACCTGGATGGCAGCCTGCTCTCGACGGCGGTGACGCGTCTGGAGAGCCCCCGGCATCGCTTTGTGTGCGAGCTGTTCTGGACCCACGTGACCGGTCCGGACTTCGACCTGATCAGGAATATCGGACACCTGGGCGCTTCTGATCTCCTGCGGCACTTCAAGCCCAACGGAAAGGTAGGGCTCGATCACGCCAAGCGCGTGCACACCATGGCCCTGGCGCGTCATTGCCTGGCGATCGACTCCGAATGCGGTTATCTCGAAAAGAATGTTCCCGCGTCGGAGAGCCACTGGGAATTGGCGATCCAGCATTGGCGCGAGCTCTGCGCGAGCGACGTGTTCTGGCAATACCTGGGCGGACGCGCTGCTTCGTTTGACGATCCCCGGATTCGCAAGGGGGATGTGGACACCGCGCGCGCCGAGTTGCCGGCTGTGATTCTGGCATATCACGAGATGCTAGCGGAGTTCTATGCGGAACGAGAGCGCTATGAAGACTGCGCACGGCATCTCGACCTGATTTCGCGTTCCGGATTCCCCGCTGCCGTGGTGCGGGCGGCAACCCGGAATGCGGTTCGCCGCGTCGTGGGAGCCCAACTGGAGGGCATCGACAGGCGCCTTGAAGAATCAGTGGGAAAGCTTCCCGAAGACAATGACCGCGGCCACCTGGAAGCAGTGCTGGGACCGTTTCTCCAGGAAGCGTTCGCTCTGCGCGAGTTGTTAGCCGGGCGGTTGCGGCTGACGGATTCCGTGCTCGAGCAGCCCGGGTTCGACAGTCTTGCGGGGAAGCTGGCGCTGGCTTCGCATAACAAATTGCGCTTCAACTCCGACCAGAGAGAGCGCAACTTGCTGTGGCGGGGGCTCTTTCTCAAAAAGATGTTGCGGCTCCCGCTTTCTTCTGCGCAACGCAGCAACGTCGAGCGAGAGATGAGGAAGGTTGATAGCTTGCTGTTCGAGGACTATGGGAGTGAGTCCCTCCCGAAATGCCTGGAGTGTCTCTTTATGCCGGGCGCGGAGGCCAACCCCGCGGACAGCATCGTCGTTCCGATCTACCGGGTCACAAAGCGCGAGGTCAAGGTGGATCGCGTACGGCGGACGGCTGGGATCTCGGTGGGGTACACGAGTACGCGCATCCTGATTCCCCGTTCCGCGGAGGGCAAGAAACTGCACGGCAAGGTCACCGAGTCGCCGGTACCAGAAGCCGGATACACGCCCCAACAGCGAGCAGTAGCCGATCAAATTAAAGGCATCGAAAGCAAATCAGAACTCGCGCTCGCGGGGTTGCGTGCGCGATGCGATGTCGAGGTGAAAACCGCGGAGGCACCGGCAGCCGACGACATCGCCCGGCGATTCGGTGCTCGGCTCCCCCGCCTTGAAGACGAGATCAAGGCCTCTGCAAAGGCCGAGCGCGAGGCGCTGGACGCGGAGGCCGAGATTCGGGATGCCGCCGAACGACACATTGGTTCGGAGCATACCAGCGCGCTCCGCGCGATGGAAAAGCGGCGCGCAAGCTTCGACATACGCTTTGACGGTTTTCCGGGAATCTTGAAGCTCGGCGGGCCGGTGGCACTCGTCATTGCCCTCGCCTCCTATCACAACCTGGGGATGGGGCTATTTTCCGGCGTATTTGCTGGAGCGGTGGTCGCGAGCCTGATTCGCCCCCTGGCACGGTTCTGGATGGCGGCGCCGCAACGTGCTTACAACGCGGCTCTCGCTGCCAACGAACGTGCATTGGTTCGGCGACAGCAGGAAATCAAGGGCCGGTTTGCGACGGCTCGAAAGAAACCTGAGGCGGAACTCGATGCGCTTAAGCTCGAAAAGGCGACAGCCGAAATGGCGATGAAAGAGAAATCGTCTGCGCTGCGCCGTTCGTGGGATCAGAAGATTGCCAAGGCGACAGCGGAGGCCGAGGGGAAGATCCGGCCACTCCAGTCCAAGCTGGTCCGCCAGATCAAAGTGAAGTCCGAAGCGGAGAGAAAGAACTTTCCGCCGCTGGTGGCCGCCCTGAAGAAGGGATTCAGAGAGGGTCTCGAGCCCTCAGCATTCGAGATGCAAATGACGGCGGCGGAGAGGATGCAGGCCCAATTGATGCTGCGCTAGTGAAGGCTCGTCGAGTTTCCGCTCATCATCTTTCAGGGGAAGTTTGATGGATGGCTTATGGCTCCGAATCAACCACTTTCTTGACCACCCCGGAGTCCGGATCGGGGATGGACGCCTGGACCGTCGCATTTCGCTGGTGCCATTGGCGGCCTTGGTCGCGGATCTCGAGCGGGCTCGGGGTGCCCCCGTCCCGCCGCCTGCCCGCGGCGGGGATGGCTTGCCTGCGGCGCTGGCCATCGAACTCTGTAACAAGCTACACCAGTTGAGCAGATCGGTGGAAAAAGCCAGAGAACAAGGTTCGGCGGAGGCAGACCGGCTGAAGAATCATGTGGCGCGTCTCGCCAGGACATTGCGTGAGCAATCGGTGGAATGGGAGGACCTGACCGGGCAGGCCTACGATCCGGGAAGAGCGGATTTTGAACAACTGGGCGAGCCTCAGGAACGCCCAGAACTGAACGGTAAAACCATCATTCAATGTGAGCGCCCGGTGGTGCGCATCATGGGCCGGCCGGTGCAGGCCGCGCGCGGCATAGTGGGCGTGCCGATTACTTAGCTTCCGCGCCTGCGCCGATGCTGCGGCATGGCGACAGTCGAGATGCCTCGCGAGTATGTCATGGCCTCGTTTGGGGCGTACTGCTTTCATCGCAATTCGGAGAATCGGAAAGGAACCGCAATATGTCCGGTCGTTTTGTGTCACTTGCTATCGATCATGGCACGACCAACTCGTGCATCGCCCGCATGACGCCCCAGGGCCCGCGCGTCATTCCTCCGGATCCGCTCAGCAAGATTCTGCCCTCCGCCGTTTATTTCGACGCGAAAGGCGGTCTGCGGGTGGGTGCTGCGGCGCGAAGGGCGATCATAACCTCCAGATCATCCGAGGGCCAGGGGTTTACCGGGTACAAACTGCAGATCGGCGGCGATGCGCGCTACGAGTTCACGGCTGCGCGCAAGTCCATGACGGCTCCGGAACTGGGGGCCATCGTCATCCAGACGTTGCTACGCCTCCATCGCGACGAGACCGGGGAAGACGCGAGAGCATGCGTGATCACTATTCCCGCAAAGTTCAAACAGAATTCAGTCGAGGGCACGCGTACCGCCGCGGAGATGGCCGGTCTCAAATACTATCCGCTAATCATGGAGCCGGTCGCGGCCGCCATGTGTTACGGCTTCAATTCCAAGGAACAGCACGGCGAATGGATGGTGTTCGATTTGGGAGGCGGCACGCTCGATGTGTCGCTGGTGATTGCCCGGCAGGGCAAACTAGTTGTCCCCGATGGTGGGCACGCGGGCGACGACAACCTAGGGGGGTCGAAGTTCGACAATGCACTGGCCGGCCTCGTCGTCGGCGAATTGGAGAAGCAGTATAAGCTCGCGCAGTTCCGCAACGACAGGCGCAAGTTCAGTACAGAATGGGGTCAACTTCTGATGGCCGTGGAAGAGGCCAAGATAAAGCTCTCCACGCAATCCCAGGCGATAGTCGATATGGGCGGACCGTTGTGCGTTGACGATAATGGCAAAGAGGTGATCGTCCAGATTCCGGTCACGCGGCAAGCCTACGAAACGCTGATCCGGCCTGATGCAGAGCGCGCGGTAGAGATGTGCCGCATGCTGCTGCGCTCCAACCGGCTCGACACGCGCGCAGTCGAGCGGCTCATCATGATCGGCGGCCCATCCAAGACGCCTTTGATTCGCAATCTTTTGGCCGAACGGCTGGGCATTCCCCTGGAGCACTCTGTGGATCCGATGACTGCGGTAGCCGAGGGCGCGGCCATTTATGCGGATCAGGTGGAGCTTCCCGGGTCGCTCTGGGGGGCGGATGTGACGGTGTCTGACGCGGGATACAGCGTGCGCATGGAGTGTGAGCACCAGTCTGCATATCCGCAGTATGCAGCTGTGGGGATCGTTAACGGACCGAGCTTTGCTGGCCTCCGAATTCAGATTGAGCGCCTTGACGGGGAGTGGAAGAGTCCGATCATCCCGGTAGACCCGACCGGGGTGTTTTCTGTGGAACTGGGTCTCATCCAGCGCAACAAGCCCACACTTTCCGAGTTCCGCACCATCCTGCTTGACGCACAGAGCAAGGAGCTTTTGCGCACCAATGAGCCGTCCATCTGGTATCCGTCGCTGGGCGTCGAAAACCGTCTGGCCAATTCGCTTCGGGTTGCTGTCAAAGGAGGGTTGACGGAATTGCTGATTGCGCCCGGCGCGGAACTTCCCGCCGATGGAGAAGAGGAATTCATCACGGCCAAGGCGCTGCGCCGGGGCAGCAAGGACGACGTTCTCTCGATTCCCGTGCTGGAGTCGATCACCAATGCCTTGGGAAAAGAAGACGCTCACGTGGACGGATGTGTTCACGTCGGGACCCTGCAGATTCTGGGAAGTGATAAAAAAGTAACGTCGGATGTGCCCGCGGGTTCGCAGGTGCAGGTCAGGCTCAGCGTAGATAATTCGCGGGAAATTAGGGCGGTGGCCTACATTCCCCTGCTCGATGCTGACTTCGAGACCAAGTTCAGGGGCGAGAAGTTCCGGTATCAACTGAAGGAACTACCGCCGCGGCTGGATGCCATCAGAGAGAAGCTGAAAGCTATCGAGAAGCTGAACAGCCAGGTTCCCATCCCCCAGGTGAAAGAGAACCTCGAAACTTTGGCCCGCCAGAAACTCGTAGAAGGCATCGCCGAGGACCTGGAACGGGCCAAGGCGGGTGATCTCGACTCTGAAGTTCGCGCGTACAAACGCATCCTCGAGGTCGAGGGGACGATCCGTTCTCTGGAACAGTTGCAGCATCGGGCCAAGATTGAAATCTCGGTGCGGACGCTTGCGGTGGCCGTGCAGGACGAAGAAGTCCACAGGCTCGCCAACATCAAGCAGGAATTCGCATCGGCCGAATCCGACGACGACATGAAACGAATACTCAAGTCGGTTTCGGACCTGGAATTTGCCGTTCGCGGCCGGCCCTGGCTCGATCTTGCACTCGATCTGATGGCGCTTAGCAGCATGCGAGTGACGAGTGCCCAAGGAGAAGCCTTTACCCGGGCCAACAAGTTGTTCACGCGAATCGAGGAGAAAGGCGGCATCGAGACGGCGACGGATGCGGACATCGCCGAAATGAAGGCGGCACACCTGGCATTGAAAGAACTGCACCCCGACCTCTACGAGCGCCGCCAGAATTGCATCGACGAGAGGAAAAAGCAGCATGGAGGCAAGGAAGATTTGTTATCTGACCTGATATCGAGAAAGAGGTGACATGAACGAGCATTGGAATGCAATTTGTGTTGCGGAAGCGGAAATGCTGGCAGCGAGCCGGAATGACGATGGAGCACTCGAACTGCTGGGGCTGGTGCCGGCTGTCCTGGCAGCCCCGCTGCGGGCGCGAATCTACTGCCGGCAGGGCAGGTTTTCGGACTCGGTCCGCTATTGGCAAGAGGCGTTGCAAGCCAATCCTGGGGACGACCGGGCCAGGAAGGGGCTTGCGCTCGCACAAAGTCTGGACCGTTCGCCGATCGCGTTGCTGCGCCTGCATGCGCGCCGGTGGGTTCTGGCCGTGTTGCTCGTTGCCCTCGCGGCGGGCGCGGTGTTGGCGGGTGTCCGCTCCCGCGCTTCGAGCCAGTCGCAAAACCTTGGAGCGTCGCTCGACGAATTGCGACGCGAGGTCAAGGCGCTGGATGATCGAACCCGCGAGAACACCGTGACGCTGCAGGAGGCGGTTCGTCCGCGGAGCCAGGACGTTTCGAACGATGTGATCCGGGGACAATTGCGCGGTGTCCAGAGGGCGCTGAGGCGGATTGAATCAAAGTTGTCCCACTGAAAGGTTCCGCAGGTCGGTCGGGTTCGAGTTGATCTCATAGAGAGTCGGCGCGTATCGCGGCGATGCGTTTGGTCAGATCGTCAATTGCCTCGCTGTAGGATGCATCGCACCGCGAGCGTGTGGCGAGCGATTCTGCAAGCTTGAGGTCGTCTTTATCTGGTTGATCGGCAACAATCGCGGCGGCGTGACGATAAAGCACCGCGCCGCAATCGGGATCAATGGTCGAAGCCGATTTAAGGATGTCTTTCGCCTGGCGGTAATCGCCCCCGCGCATGGCCGCGTCGGCTTCCCTGATCTCTTCGGCTAGCACCCAGCGGAGGGTCTGCTGCTCGAGCGAGGCGCCGATTGAATGCTTGCCGCCCAACAGCTGGCTGAGCGCCGGTCGCTTTTTCTCAGCGTAGGCGCGCAATCCCTCGAAATGCTCGTTTCCCTCCAGAGCCGCGCAGGAGGCGAGCAGCTTGAGCGCCTTCGTGGGCTCCCGCTCTCGCATCGCCGCGCGGACCTCTTCCATGGTGGAAGCGAGACTTCCAAAGTCGATCTTTCGCTGCAATTCGGCAATCAAGTCGAGGGTATCGCGGCCCACATGACGGCGAGCTTCTTCAATGGTGCGCCGCGCCGCGTCCAGTTCCCCGCTGCGCAGATGCAGGTTGGCCAAGTGGTAAAGCAGGACAATGTTGGAGGGTTGCAGGTGCAGAGCTTCAGAAACCAGTTTCGACGCCTGCTTCATCTGACCCTTCGCGAAGAGTGCCGCGACTTGCTCTTCCGTGGCGCGGGTGAGTGCGCGCGCGCAGTCGGCTTCGAGCTTGAGGCAGAGGATACGGACCTGGTGATCAGAGACCAGTCCCCGCGCGTGCCTGAATACGCGCAGCGCGGCCTCGTGCAACCCGAGTTCCGCAAGGCAGCGGCCTTTCAGCGTCCACGCCTCGTCGGAGGAGGGGTCGGCGCTGACAGCCTCTTCGAGGACGAGCAGCGCCGGCCGAACCTGCCGGTTGGCCAGCATCGATTGCGCTCGCGCGAGCAAGTCGCGGCTGCGATTGCCGGCTTGCTCGGCGAGAAGCTGGGTGATGCCGCCGTCGTCGAACTCAGGTTCGGTCGTCGCCAGCTGCTGGAAAAAACGGTCGGCAATGGGCGTAAAGGCTGCGCCGGCGTCCGCGGCCACGTCGTCTATCTTCTCGAAGGCAAGGCCGCCCGCCATCGGGAATGGAGCCTGGTCGCGCGCCAGCCCTCGGGATTCATCGACGACGCGCTTGCGATATTTGGTGCTTTCCTCATCAGTCATTGAGGGGGTCCCATAGTTCAATCCTTGATGTCGGGTACGTGGCCGAGCGCGTTATTTACCACTTCTCTCACCAACTGCGATTCCACGATATGGTCCACGCGCGCGATGGCCAGAACGGACTGCAACAACTCGGTCCGCCGGAGATCTGGCTCCTGGTCGATTTTTTCCGGCTCGAATGTGAGGCGGGGCAGATTGTCCAGCGATTCGGCGGGCGTGATTGGTTCTTCTTTTTGCTTCATTTGCTCTCACTCGTCAGGGAAGAGTTGTTCACCGGTTAAAGCGAGCAGGTCCGACTCGGTCTGTTGTATGCGGGCCGCCTGGTTCTTCAACTCCTCGCTCTGCATGATCAGTTCCTGGCTTCGCGCCTCAAGTTTCGGGCTCTGTTTGGCCACCGGGATCTCGATGATTTTGCGGCGCAGGGCTAACGTGCGCTCCACGATTTCCTGCAAGGTAGGCGGCACAGCGCGTGCCCGGCTGAGGTCCGGCGGCTTATACCGGTTCATGAGCCGGCGGTGCGTTGCGAGGCGATTGAGCAGATCCCGGCGAACTTCAACCAGCACAGTCTCGTTGCGCAGATACCGATCGATCAGGAGTTGATATTTGTCAACGGCGTCGGCATTCTCCCGCTCGACCAGTTCGCGGTTGTTCACAATTTCAAGGACATAAGGATCGCGCACGCCGAGTTTGCGCGCTTCCGCCAAGATGTCGGCGCCGATGAGACGTTCCGGGCCCGGCTCGTGCAGGTAGAACATCAATAGACCCGCTACCAGGTAGACGTCGCCGAAACGCTCGTCGAGGGCGCGCGAACATGCCAGCCGCGAGAGTACCTGGCGCAGCTTTTCCGGGATGGCCTTGTTAGCCGCGTCTCCCTCCATGCCTTTCCAGAACCGCAGCACGGCGAGGGCGCGCAGGAGATGGACATCGCGCAGGCATCGCCGCAGCTGCTTTTCATCGGCGGGCAGGTTGACGTTCTTGTCTGCCTGCTCCAGGGCGCGCCGCAGAGATTCGGCGCTGCCCTTGGCCGCACCCGGTTCCGCTTCAGGCCACGGCAGCTCGGAGGGCCCATCGGGGTGCAAGAGCAAAAGGGTTTTCGCCAGGTCCTCTTCCACCTCCATGGCTTTGGCGGGTCCGGCATCGATCCAACGCGCGAGGGCGAGGCCGAGGCTGGCCTTTGCCATCACAGGTCCGCGCTCGGCTTCCGGCAGGGCGCGCGCGGCCTCGCCCACGGCTTCGAAGTGCCCGCGAGCGGTGGCGACATCCTGATCGAACAGGGCACGTACTCCGAGGGAGATGTGCCGATTGCGCAAATCGCCGGGGATGAAAGCGGCGAAGTCGCCCAGTTTTCTGACCTCCTCAAACAGATTGGCAGCGGTATCCAGGTCGCCGCCGCGCAAGGCGGCCATGGCTCGACGGAACTTCACAATTCCGACGAGGCGGCGCGTATCGCGTAAACCTTCCTGGCCATTCTTCCGCATGGTCTCGAACACCAGGTCAGCCTCAGCATCCAGGCCGTGACGCACACGAATGTAGGCGAGCAGGTAGGCCACGCATTCATCCTCGAGGCGCTCCCGATGCTGCGCCGCAAGCATCTGTTCCGCTTCGACATCGTTTTCCAGGAAGAAGTGGCAGAGGGCTATAAAGAAGCGCGCATTCTTGCGAAGGTCAGGCGGGAGTTTCGATTCAACGGCGGTGAGCGCGGGGAGAGCCGCTTCGTAGTTTCGTGCTCTGATCGCACGCAAGGCGTTCCAGTAAGGCTCCAACTCCTTCCGGGGCAGGTATCTGCGGAAATAGAACCAGAAGCCGCCGGAGGCGAATGCGACCGCGGCCAAAACCCCGATCGTAATCCACAACCAAGCCCACGATCGCCGCGCCGGCGTAGGGCCTACGGGCACAGGAGCCTGATTGGACGGTGAGGGCACGGGCGGCGGGGCAACGCCGGGGGATATGTCAGTAGGCGTGAAGCTACCCACGATCTGCTTGCCGTCGAGCGTCAGGCGTATCGTGTACTCCTTCGAGGGGTCGATCTTCGTGCCTCGAGGAAGCACAATTTTACCGGAGGCTTCCACGGGCGTCTGCTGGGCCGGCGAATTGGTCCCGCAAAGCGCGAAGGGCGCCAAGCTTAACGCAATAATTGAGATTGAAAACGTTCGTTCCATGTGGCGACATCTTCCCGGTCAAGTTCATCTAGGTCCTGCAGCCCTTTTAAGCGTTTCTTCGCTTCCTCCACCAGCTTGCGCATGGTATTGGGCTCTGCCTGCATGTCTTTCAAGCTGAGGCCGTACAGGAAGAGGGCATCGATATCCCTGGCGTCGAGTTGAGTGACCGCGAAGAGTTCCCGGGCCCGGTTATAAAGATCGCCGCGGCGGAGAAAGATCATGGCGGCACGCAAGCTGTCCTCTTTGGCGCTGATGCGCTCGTCCGGTTCCAGGCCACGAACATCAAGGGGGCGGAATTTTTCCAATTCGGCAAGCAGCTTGTCCCCTTCCGGATCCGCTGTGCCGGGGGGAATGGGAGCCTTGCGCACATACTGCTCGTATTGAATCACCATGCGACGATGAGGGGCGTCTTGGCGATCGACGTTCTGCAGATAGTGCAGTTCACGCGAGGGCATTCTTAACTGCTGAGCAAGCCTGGCGGCGACCATGCGGGCGTCGTCCAGTTCGTGGCGATGCACCCCGTCGGAGTTGATGGCCCACTCCAAGAACTGTAAGGCGTCTGCGGGGTCCAGCTTTGAAGAGAACGACTGCCAGTCACTGAATGCGAGCACACCGGCCAGCGCCGTTTGCAGATCCTGGAAGCTCTGCGGACGCGCCTCGGGTGCATACGCACAGCACCTCCGGGCCACGGCAGCAAGATGGCGGATTCGCTCGCGGGCGGGAAACACGGCCCACAACGCGTTCTCAACGCCAAGTTGATCATGATTGTGGGTGAAGCTCAGTGCGCGCGCTTGTATTTCGATTTGTTCCTCCGGAACGTCCGTTCCTGCGAAGGGGATGCTGCCGAGAGCGGACAAGACGAGCGCGCCGGCCGCGAAGATGTCCTCCATTATGCCCAATGGCCGTAAGCCGCGTATGCGTTCCGGAGCAATGCCGGCGAGCACACTCGTGTCGGTGCGCGTCAACTCCAGGGGGCAGGAGTAAGAGATCTGCGGGCAAGGCGCGATGTGAGCCACCCAAGTGTTGTTCACGCGACAGGCAACCAGGCCTTCGCCGTGCAGCCCGAGAGGCAGGGGAAGCTTTTTTTCCCACTGCGCCACCATCGACGCTGCGTCGGCAATGAAGCGGAGGCGTTCGAGCCAGTGGGAGGTGGAGAAAAGCATCGGTACAGACCTCACCGGCCAGTCCAGCCGGTACGCGAGGAAATACTGGTCGCCGTGAAAGTCATGGTCAACAATGGCGAGGGCCCGCGGGACGGGTTCGGCAGCGAGAGAATCATGCAGATCACTGATCGCTCTCCGGAATCTAATATCGGCGAGGTGTCGATCGAGGGCGCGGAAAAGCAGGTGCTGCGAGCCGCGGCGTCCCAGCCAGAGGTTCCCGCGGTTGATCAGGAACCTCTCGTGGTCGTTTATGGGGGAAGACATCGCGACCTCCTATGATTTGCAGGCGAGGTATACGTCGCCGAGCGCATCGCCGAGTTCCTCGATATTGGCCGCGCTCGACTTCACAGCGGCAACGAAGCTGGAATAGGCAGCCAGAAGGGACGCGCGTTTGTCGGAATCGAGGGGCTGCTCGAGGAGCTTGTACGATCTCCTGGCAACGGAGCGAAATTCCGCAGGGGTTTCTTCCGGCAATGGCTCGGCGGGCTCTCCTGCCCAATTCTGGGACACTCCGGAGGCGGGATCAAGCGCGCTTGCGACAGCGGGCATGCCATCGGGCTGGGCTTCCCTTTTGGGGGGGGGCGGGGGCGGTGGCACACCCATCGGCTCACTGCCTCCCGCCATGTCCTGTGACAGCCGGGTCGCGCTCTCCTGAAGAACGGATTTCGATGCTCGCACCGAGCATTGCACGGTCAAAGGGAAGACCGTATCATCGTTCTGCCGTTTGACCTTGATGTTCAGCAGACCGTCGTTGTTGAGCGCAAAGGTCACCTCGAATCTCCAGTAGCCTCGCTCCTTCGCTTCAGGCAACGGGATGGAGAGCTTTCCAATCAGGGCGTTATTGAAGGCGACGTCGTCTTCGCCCTGGTAAATGAGAACATCCACGGCCGAAGAGGGGCCGGCGTTCACAAAGCCATCCTTGGTCACTTCCGCCGGAATGCGCGACTCCTTGGGAATAATTCGGCTGAAATCCTGTGTGCTGACGAGAATACCGAGGGTGTGGCTGGTCACATCCTGAAGGACGAGGGAGGAGGCTTCCTCCCGCTCTGCCTCAGAGATGGTCCCCTCGGCCACGAGGTCGATCTCCTCGCCCTCAAAACCGGATGAGGGGTTGTAGCGGCGAGCGACCAGAGCAGCTCCGCGCGAAACGGCTTCATCGGCCTGGATGTCGGACCGAATGTCCTTCTCGTCGAGATGGGTAAAGTACTCGGCGAGCAAGGCGCGCACGCGCGGAATGCGCGAGGATCCGCCGACCAGCAAGACTTGCTCGATATCCTCCTTGCGAATGCTGCGCGTCTTTTGCGCGGACTCGACGGCCTCATCCATGCACCTGAGCGAACTCTGTAGCAGATCCTCAATGAGACCGTTGAATATGGTTCGGGTGATGGGAAGGTTGATGCTGAGGGTGGAGGTCAGGAAGGGCAGGTCGAGCACCGCCGAAGGCGCGGCGGATAACTCGCGCTTGCGGAGCTCGGCGGTCTGCTTGATGCGCGCCTTTGAAACCTCGGGCAGATCCACGCCGTGTTTTTTCTTGATCTCGGCGACGGCCCATTCCGTGATGCGATTATCGAAGTCGCTGCCGCCGAGGCGGGGATTGCCACCGGTACCAAGAATGCTGACGTTTCCTCCGCCGACCTCGATGATGGAGACGTCGAAGGTGCCGCCGCCGAGATCGTAAACGGCGTAGACATGCTGGCGGCCGTCATCCTCGTCCTTGCCGAAGCAGACCGCCGCGGCGGTCGGCTCGTTGAGCAACATCTTCACATTCAGACGTGCTACGGCCGCGGCATCCTGGGTGGCGCCCTTTTGCGGCTCCTTGAAATAGGCCGGCACAGTGATGACCGCGTCGTGAATCTCCTCGCCAATGAACTTCTCCGCCTCGCGCTTGAGCTCCGCAAGGATGTATGCAGAAATCTCCTGGGGCAGGCATTCGCGGTCGCGGAAGCGAACGCGTTTGGGCCTGGCCTGGTCCTGGCGCTGGGGATCAGGGGTTTTCCCTCGAATACGCCCATCTCGCGCTTGATTTCGATGATGGTGTTTTGCGGATCGAAGACCCGGCGCTGTTGGGCGGGGCGGCCCACGATGACTTTCATTTCATCGTCGAGGCCCACGACCGAGGGCAGAGTATTCTCGCCAACTGCTGACGGAATGACCACGACTTCCTTCTTGTCGTGATCCCATACCGAAACAGCGGAGTACGTAGTTCCGAGGTCAATGCCGACTACCCGATGGTATTTCATAGACTTTCCCTTTCTGGCTGGTTGATTTCCGAATCGATCCTCTGGACCCAAACTTGCGCGGGCTGCACCACGTTGCCGTGCACCAGGAATCCGGGGCTCTGCACACGCACGATGGTCCGCGTGGGAGCGGCCGGGAAAGGCGAGTCCTCGAGTCCGCAGACGCGCACGCAACTGTGAATGCGGGAATCGAACAGATCAGTCCCGGCGACCACGGGCATGCGCTCGATCCCCATGCGGCCCATCGCGGAGTTCACAGTCATGGTGAGGCTCTCGATGTGACCGCGGATGGTTGGACCGTCTGAAAAATCGCCGCTGGTGAGCATGTCCTCGAGCACCGCGACGACAGGTGACAACTCGCGGCAATGCGCGCGCATGAGTTGCGTCGTCATCTCACCGGCGAGGTCGGCCCGCAATTGCGCGACCTCTTGGGTGAGCGCTCCCCGCATCGCCTCCTGCTCCACCTGGGTGCGACGGACGACCTGGAGCAGGGCCAGCCCATCTTCGGCCACCTCTTCGACGGTGCGATGAATGTCGGTCAACTTCCCGAGCAATTCTGCAAGCTTGGGGTCCTGACCATCGCGGCGTGCCACTTTTTTTGCGATTCGTCCTTTCAAGGTGCGCCTCGATCTTCTCGCTGTAACAACTCCTCGAGCAGCGGGTTTTCGGTGAAGTCTGCGCTGAAGTCCCTGCCTTCAAGGTCCGTCATGGGTGGCACCCGCGCGCCTTGCGTCAAGAGGAAATCCCTCACGGAGGCGTGCATCCATCGCAAGAGCAAGCCCCGCTCCCCCCAGACGGCCGCCGACGTCCGACGGATGGTGAAAAACGTTAAATGCACGTTTTGACGGTCGTATTTCGTACGTTCCACAGGATTGGAGAGTTTATCTCCGATGCGATTGATGTTGGCCTGCTTTTCCTCGATCTTGCGTCTTTCTTCCTCATTGCGCATAGATGTTGTGCGTTGCCGGTCCAACTGCCCGAAGATCTTCGTCTGACTGGCACGGATTTCACGCGCATCGGCCGACGGAGAGACACCGAGGATCGAGTAGTCCGACTGAACCCCGAGATCGATCATGAACATAAGCCAGGTCTTATCCTTTCTCGATTTCTTCCTTGAGCTGCTGCAGCTTCTGTACCAGGCTACGAGCCTTCAACTCCGCGTCGGGGAGCGAGGCCTGCTCTGCAATCTCGCGTGCTTGTTCGGCCTCTGCCATCGCCGTTTCCAGTTCTTCGCGAGCCTCGCGCGCGCGGGACGGTATGCGCTCATTGGCATCGGTTCGCTCGGCGGCGAGCTTGACCGCGGCGCGCGCCCGGGTGGAAGCCGATTCCATGAGGGAACGAATCTTTTTGAGATACTCGATGGAATTCGATCGCGAACCGGCCTTTTCGAGCGAATGGCGGGCCTCGGCAATCTGTTTGCCGGTCAGGAACAGGTCGAGTCCCTGCTCGAGAAGAGTGGCTGCCTCAGCCAGCCTGGACGGTTCGTCTTCGGCAGTCTGGATCAGGAATTTTGCCATCATGAGCCTCAGGCCGCCCGCGCGAGGAAAGTCCCGCAGCACGCGGCCGCATCGCTCGATGGTGCCCCGCACCTGGTCCCTCGAGGGCGATAGTACCTCGTCGGGAATCTCAGCGAATGCGGCATTGTCAATGCACGTCACAAATTGCCCTTCCAGTCGCGAGGAATGATTGCGATCGGGCATCTTCTCCAATTGCGGGAGGGCTTCGAGCGCAGCCTGGTAGGCGTCTTTGTTGCGTCCGCCGTCAAGATAGAGCCGGCAGAGAACAAGGCGAAGCTCGAGTTCGTCCGGCAACGCTTCAACGCAGTCCTTCAGCGCGCGCAGCTTCTGTTGAAGTCCGGGCCCGTCGCCGGCGGCTTGTTCTCCCAGCGCAAGGCTCTGAACGTAAGAAAGGAACACGGGAATCAGTTCCGTATCTTCCTCCAGCAGCCCGTTCTTCTTGGCAAGCGGCTCGAGCGATTGCCAAGGCATGTTCAACAGGTACCGTGCGATTTCGAGCCCCGGCAGGGCGAGGTCAGCATCGCGTGCCGCAGCTTTGAGCATCCGGTACATCAGGAAGCCGCGATGGAACGTCTCGATGCCCAGATTCCGCGCAGCGTCCATTTCACCGTCTACATACGGGTCGCGCTTACGCTGCAGAGGATCTGTCGCGGCTTTGCACGCGTCCCCGGCGAGGTTGTTGACAAGGGACAGGAATACATCACGTCCGGAAAAGCGGCATTCTCCCAGGCAAAGAGCGAATTGCGTCTTCAAGCACTTGAGTGCCGCGTTAGCCTCCTCGTCCGAGCAGTCCTGGCCGATGCCCAGAAGGCAGACGGGGGAGCGAAACCGGAGGCGTGAATTGAGATACGCCAGTTCTCCCTGCCGCAGCCAGACGGCAAGCGCATCACCATCGGACATCCATTTTTGCAACTGCTCATCGCTCGGCATCTTTGTACCTTCGGGCACAAAGCGAAGCTGACTTTGGCGTGAAAACGACTGGTGCAGTCGGATGCGGTCCTCGAGGCAGAGTCGAACGTCCCGGGCGCTAGCGGCGAGCAGATACCGGACCTCCTCGGCTTTATCCCAGACGGACCCGTATTTCTCGGTCGCCTCGGCTCGGGTTGCGGCGATCGCGAGGTTATGAGCCACATCGATCCGGAATGGATCGAGGCGGATGGTTTCCTGCCACAGGATCTCGGCTCGATCTACCCGGTCGGCGGTCCACTCGGCGCGCGCGTGCTCATCCAGGAGCGCGAGGCACAGTTCGCGGAAACAGTGCAGCGACTGGAACGGCTCAGGATAACCGTTGACCGCCGCGATTGCCCTTGCTGCGTCTTTGCTGGCGTTGGCACCGTACCACCCGTAATGCAGGGAGCACACGAGCTCCGGAGGGATCTCACCCTGGGTAAGCAATCCCGATGCCCGCTCGACAAAATCTGCAACATCGCGCGCTTCTCCCAGAGTGCAGGCGGATCGAACAAGGCGAACCGCGGGCGAGCCCTCATAGGGTGCCAGAACCGGCTCGCTAAGCCATCCCTCAACCTGCCTGCAGGTCTTTGGCCCATCCACGATAAAGAAAAGGCCGGCGAGCGCGAACTCCGCAGCGGTGGCCACATCGCAAATGAGGGCTTTTCCTTTTTCCATGTGTTGCGCCGCCGCTCTGGTAGATGGTTTAGCCTTCGCCATTTCGTGAAGAAGCATGAGCTTCCAGACGCCCCGCCAACGGCATTTTCCCTTGCTGGGCTCTTGGTTGTGCATGGGTTCCTGGCGGGTTTCTCGGGTTTCGCCAAAACGGCGTGCGATCGTCACCTCGACTTCGTTTGCCAGAGCACCGAGGGCCGAATCGTCGCCGGCGGCCACGCACTGCACGATCCGCTCGCCAAGTTTCTGCTCGTCTCCACCCAGTTCGACCAGGGACATGGCCAGATGCACAAAAATGCGGTGACTCCGCGGGGTGAGTTTCAGCCCCTCGCAGTATTGGACCGCGGCCTCCAGGGAGTCGCCATTGTTGTGCAGGAGGCGCGCCAGATGGAAGAAATGGCGGGGATGAAACGGGTCAATGCGCAGCGCCCGGCGCATGAACTCGATGCTTTCGTCAACGCCCGTATTCGGCAGCACGGCGAGCCGGAAATACGCCTCGGCCAGCGCGCTCTTCTCCTCGGGTCCGGATGAACCTTCCAGCCGCGACCGAACAGCTTCGAGCGCGGTGCGGGTCGCACTTATGCTCGACGTCATAGCGGATCCTCATAGAGCTCAACGCTGCCAGGCGACACCACGGCGATGCGAGTGCCATCGGTTGAAATCTCGGCCGAGAGGGCATGCGGCCAGGACTTGATCTTGAACTCGTGTCGGAAATAAGCGAACCCGATATCCGCAAGCGGGGCGATCGCTCGTCGAAAGGCGGCTGCAAACGCCACACGCCTGCCGGCCGGCAAGTGTGGACCGCGGGGATAAGTGCCGGCCCGATCGACGATCCATGAGCGGCCGTCTTCATCGACTAGGAGGCAGGCCTCCTCTTGCGCGCTGAACAACAGCCGAAGTGAGAGCGAGCCACGGGAAGGGGGGAGCCGGTCGGGCTTGGGCGCGCTGATGCCCGGTTCGAGAACAACCAAACCCTCGGTGGTGAGAACAACGGCTTGACTGCCGGCGAAGCCAAGCGCGATCGCCCCCTGGATGTGCTGCGGCTGTCCCCTTCGCCCTGTCCCGTCGTAGGTGGAGACGGTGCCGCCCATGCTGAGCATGCTCCACCGCCCGTCCTTGGCGACCTCCAGCCGGCACACGCCGTCAGACGGTTGAGGATCAACCATGGTGGAGTTCCCGGTTTGCGAGAGAAACTGCAGCCTTTTGTTCCAGGCGCCGGCCAGCCAACCGCCGTTGAACTCACGAATATCGCCGATGGTTGATCGGGTGTTGTCTGAGCCCTGCCAGGCGCCTCCCCCGAACCAGTACAGCTCGCCGCCCCATCCGCCAAGCGCGGCCACTCCGTTCGCGCAGACCGCTCGCCGGACAAGAACCGGCCGCGGCTCATGCCATTCGACATGCCCGTCGGACCGAAGCAGGGAGAGTCCTTCACTGGATTGAATAATGACGTGATCCTCATCGAGGGGCCAGGCATGCTCGCAATCGATGGCGAGTTTGAACACGAGCCGGCAACCCGCGGCCGGCAGCGATGGGGCCGGCGCTGGCGATGGCGGGGAAGTAATCCATTCGGGCAAGGGAGAATTCTCAGATAGGCATTTCACCATCGTCTGGAGTAGGAGGTGGTCATCGGAGCCGGGAGCCCCCCCGGCCTCGGGTCGCGCGCCCACCTCGCGCGGATGCTGGGAAAGGGCCAGCAGTGTCCGCCAGGCAACCGGCAGTGAATCTTCCATGCGCTCACATAAAGCGTTGCGCAGATCGCTCCATCCCCGGGATAATTCCGCGCTTTGGTCCGGGGCATTCCAGTTCCACGCCAGCCGGACTGAGCCGGCCTGATCAATCACGATATGGTCGAGGCGAAAAAGGATCCGCGCCAATTCCGGCGACTTGCTCTGGATGTTGCCGAAGGCGAGGCTGATTTGCCGCACCAAAGCGATGCCGACGTTCTCAGGAAGGGGAGCCAAGTGAGCCAGGATGTCTTGCAGTGCGCAACCCTGCGGCCGAGCCATGATGGCGAACTGCCATTCGCGCCATTCTTCATCGGCAAACGATCCCGCGTCCAGAATCGACAGGGCCGCGGAATGCTCCATGGAGCGGCAATGCTCGATCTCTTGGGCAAAGGCCTTGGAGGACGGCAGAAGGAGGAGATCGGCCCTCGACTGGTCGTCGAGATTGCGCGCTTTGTACATGAACCAGGGCGTCACTACCTGACGCCAACCTTCGGCCAGTTCCCAGGACGAACTGGGAAGACGTGCATCGCGAATCCAGCCATTGGCCAGAGAGTGCCAGACACGCTCTGTGGGATCGGAGCTCTGTCCGGAGGTGTGGACGGCATACGCATTCGAGGTCCAATCGATCAACCGGTAGAGAGCCTGCAACGCGGGCTCCATGGAAGCCTGTCTCAACACCTTGGTGTCAATCAGCGCATAGCGCTGGATGGTTTCAACGTGTGCCAGGATTTCGGGCGGAAGATTCCCGCTCTGGGTCAGGGCCTCCGCCAATACCTCTATCTTTCTGGGCGCTTTCCCACCCACCTTCTTTTCGTGGAGAAAGGTGTAGACGTCAAAGGAGTGGCGTCGCATAGCGGCCAAGAGGCGGTCAGGGCCCTCGATACGCGTGAGGACCTGGATGTCGGCCGGCGAAGCAAACGGCGCTTTCGAGCGCAACCTTGAAACCAGATCTGCAAATCGCCGGCTGTCAATGCCACCGCCGAGGTCGATCCAGGGTACAGCCCGCAGACCGGGCGGCGCGGGCCGCGTAAGCGGTTGCTGAAGTATGGCGGCAACAACCTTATGGAGTTCGACCGCAGGCGCCCCCAAAGCGAGGTACGCGTCGCTCAGGCAGACCAGGACTCGCCGACTGCGATTGAAGTCATGTTGCGGCTGAGGCGCGGCGGCCGAGTCACGCTCAGGATCGAACCACACCTTGTAGCCGGCATTTCCAAGTTGCTCGACAATCGGGCGGACAGCTTCGGCATCGATCTTCGCGCATTCAATGAAGACGTCGAGTTCGGCCTCATAGCGTGGCTCGGCATCAGAAAAGGCGCGATCCACAGCGACAATCTGTTGCCAGAGGCGGCTCGCGACAGCATAATCACCGGCCTTCTCCGCTTCGTCCGCGGAGCGATACCAAGCCTGTAGTTTCTCGCTTATCCGTTTCCGCTTGTCCTCCTCTACTGCGTTCAGCAGGGGCTCGAAAACCGGATGCACTTCGGGCAGTAAAGGAGAAGAAAAAGCCGGAAGGCCGGCAAGAGACCCTTGCGCCATCTGCTCCGCGATGTGGTCAAGCGGTTCAATGAGGGTGGCTTCGATCCAAGCCTCGCGATACAGCGGTTCCAACCCGGAACAAGTAGTTCTCCGTCCGGCGGCGAGGGCCATGGTTCTGTCCCAGGAATTGCACAGACGGCTGTCGCGAACCACCCAGAGCGCGTGCTCGCACGTGTGGTGCGGCGGCTCTTGTTCCGCATCCTGATGCACAGGTATCACGACAGTGTCCGAGCAGTCGGGACGGAGATGGAGCATGGGGGTGCACCACTCGATGGTGGTCTCGCGAGTCTCGCCCCCCATCATGCGGGCCACCGCGCAGGCTTCATCGATGCGCTGATGGGATACGATTCCGTGAAGGAAAGCCCGGCTGAAGCGGCGTGCGGAGGCATCGCTAACCTGGTACTGAAACGCAACTACCGCCGGGAAGCCGCTTGCCAGCAGTTGTCCCGCAACGCCCGACCATGGATCGTAGGGATTCGTTCGTGCTCCCTTGCACAGGCTCAGCACCACAAAGCGAGCGTTGGGCGCGCCGGATAACAAACCCCCCAGAGTGGACTCGGATACAGAATCGGCGTCACCATTGTCGTCTTCGAGAACGACCGCACCAACTCCGGCCTTCTCATCGAATTCGCCATGGCAGTAGAGGATGATGCCGCACGGCCCATTCACACCGTTGATTTTGTCGGCGAGCTTCTGCCTGGTGGCGTGGGGTACGGGCTGGAGTTCGACCAGGCGGGTTGCGCTTTCAAAAGCGACCTCACGCTCAATTTCCCTCAGCTCCACATCGATATCGAGAGCGTCATAGTCGCGCGGCGATGCGAAGGCGATCACTACTGTGAAAGGGCCCTGGCCGTACGCCGGCGGGCGCGCCGGGGACACCCTGCGATCCTTCTGCGAGCGGACAATGGAAAAGCCGCGGTTTAAAGCCAGGAAATTTCCCGAGACCCGCGATAGTTCGATGGGCGCGGAGGCCAGGGTGGGAGGCAACTCGAAGCGAAGGCGAAGGCCGCTTCCGGCCGCAGCGCTCTTGCACTTCTCGAAACATTCGGCGATGGGAGCCGGAAAGAAAGTGTTGCCGATCGCCTCGCCGAGCGTGGCCAGTCGTGCCGACACGGGCGAATCCGCGGCCGGGCTTAGGCGAAACTGCTCTCTGAGCAGGGCGTTGAGATCGCTACAATACCGGCCCGCATCCGGCACGGAGATCACCGCACCTGCGCAGTCGAAACCGTTGGCGAGAACGAAATATCTGTCCCCACCGAGGTTCCAGTATCGAATTCGGAGTTCCTCGAACGCTCTCGGCATCACTCAGCTACATGGACCGCCGCCGAAAAACATTTCGCCGGCGGACAAGGAAACTTACTTTCGTCAAAACGGGACACCCACAACCAGAACGAATTCGTTCTGCGGGGCCGTGCCGCGCCAGCCCCATGCCCCCTGACGCCACTCCAACTCGAGCCGCTGCGACGGAAGGGGCTGGGTCGTAAAGACCAAGAAGACCTCAGGCCGCGCCTGGTGTTGAGCCTGCGGGAACTCCACGAAAAGTTGCCGGCCCTGGTCTTCCATCTGGATGACCGGCTCCGGGAAACCCGTCGGGCCAATGACCATTACCGGACGAGGAGGAGAAGCAGCATCCGTTTCCTGCTGTGGGCCGCCGAGCGTGAGCACAGGCTGCATGTTCGTGGGAAAGAGAATTACGGAGGAGAGCCGGTCCGCCTGGTCTTTCATCTCCTGCAGCCAAAGGACTGCCTGGCCCTCCAGGGTTTCGGCTTTCGTTTGCAGGGCGGAGACGAGGGTTTGCCACACCGATTCCCGAATCGTCCGAGCGAAAGCGTCCGGCGACATTTCCTGTTCCAGACTTTCCCAGGACTCGTGCAAGCGCACCGCCAGGGTGGCACACGTTTCGCACTCCGCGAGGTGAATCTCCAACTCGCGGCAATCGGCCGACGGCAGCAAATCGAGAAAATAGTCTGCTAAATCCTGGCGGTCCCAATGCAGTGAGGTGTTCATAGGAGCTTGTGCCTCCAACCAAAAAGCGGGGATTCCTTACCTTTGCCGAACCACCGCTGAATGATGTTCGATACCTTTACCTGAGCGGAGCGTATGCTGGGCGGATCGGGAAAAAACCGGGTGACATGTTGCGAGCCGTCCAGCTTCTCGCGCAGCGGCGCAAACCAGCGCTTCACCTGCTCTTCGTCGAAGCCCCATCTCTTTCCGTACCGTTCGCGAAGACTGGCTTCCATTTGTGCACAGTCACCATGCGCGAACTCTTCCCACACATCTCGCGGGCTGGCGGCCAGGAAACCCTCGCGCGTGTACAACATTGCCATGGCTTCGTGCGGCCGGTAGCGCTCGCACGTGAAGATCTCGCGAAGGCCGTGCTTTTCCTGCCTCAGGTCTTCGCCTTCCAGGGCGTTGAAGGTCTTTTCAATCCAGGCCCCCACGGTACGGCCAGGCGTGTAGTACGACTGCAACTCCCGTTCTGCGGCTTTCCCCTGCATGCGAATGACAGGTTTCCATGTGTCGAGGGCGAGGCGCGGCGCGGGCGTTCGCCCCGGATAGCGATCCTCGAAATCCACCTGCAGGGACTCGAGAGTCATGTTGCCGCAGTCGGAGATGATCCGCGGAATTCGACAGTCAAGGCCGTCCTTGGAGCCAAACGCGAAGGCGATGCGCCGGTTGGGTGGCTTCGGAGTTGCGCGGGATAACTCCGGGACCGCGTCCGCCGAGACCGCTACGCCGTCTGAGGGCCATATCTCGGACTCCACATCGGCTATCCATTTCTGAACCACGAGTTCCGGCTTCCAGAGGTCCTGTAACGTCCTCGCTCCGTCGGCGGTGCCCATGATGGATAGGAGCGCCGGAAAGGCCCGGGACAATTGTGTTTCTTCCAACCGCGATGCGCGTGCGCACTTCTCGATCAGGCCGCGGGCAAGGTCCTCGAGAGAGATGGCGGCGAGGTTCAGGGCGATATCGTTGGCGGAATAGCCCAGGTAGATCCGATATCCGAACGCGATAGCTTCGACAGGCCCCGATTCGTTGACCGCCCGCAGGCGCGCGGAAGTGACCACGGCCGGGGCCAGATGTAGATCCGGCTTTGGCGCAGGGCGAAGTGGGATCTGGTGGTCGTCGAGGCCCTCTTCTCGCTTGCGGGCAAGTTCACGCAGATAGTTGAGCCCTTCGTTCTTGATGGTTTTCCAGACGTAGGCGATGGTGAGCTTGCGAGGATCAACTTCGAAAAGGTTTACCAGCGCGCGCTGACACACCTCATCAATGAAGTCCCTGTCCTTGCCCCTGAAGAGCGATCGCGCGATGCGGGGCGCCCGCTCGGCGATTTCCTCAAGCGGCATCGGCCCCCCGCAGGCGGGCGGCTCGGGCATGGTTTGCTCCTGGTTTGACACGAGACCAACCTCGAGTTGGAATTTTTCGCCGGAAAACGATGACTCAATCGCCGTCGGCCATGCGGATGCGCCGGGTTCTGCCGCCCCCGCGTAACCGGTTGACCCCCCCACCCATGTAACTGACGGCTTCCAATCTTTCATTTCCTCCAGCGCAAAAAAAAAATCAGTCGGATTCCACGGTTCCGGACGGTTCAAGTGATTCCTCGAGCGGAAGAGAAAAAAAGGAGGAACCATGATCACCCTGGCCGTAGTTCTCACCCTGGCGCAATTTGCCGCCCGCATCATCGTCGGTCAAGGAACCCCGATTGACTGACGCGCTCGGGCGCTCGCGAACCTGACGCGTTGCGCCGTTGCCGCCCCATTTTTGGGATCGTCCGCCTCGCTCCGGTTGGGGCGAGGCCGGCGAGGTTCTCCCACCGCTCATGCTTGTCTTACAACTTTTCGATCGTTGGAAGCCGCTAATATGCCGGTTGTGGCAAGATAACGTGGATGTCGTGCCGTTTGCAATCATCATTTGCAGTGGTTGTTTGCTTCTTGCCGCTGGCGGCGGCGGCTTCAGGTCAGCGACTTCGGATCGCTCCGGACCGGCCTGTGCGCCTGCAGCTTGACGCGGGTCATCCGTTCCACGCCACCGTAGATCAGGGCGACGACGACCTGCGGTTGCAGGTGGCCGGTGGGGGGTTCGCGGCGGCGTTCGATGGTTTCGACTTTGGCGTGGAACATATCGCCTTCATCCCCCCATCCTCCGGGCTGTACACATTCTCTGTGGCTCGCTCACCCGACGCTCAACGACGCAATTACGAGTTTGTCGTTGCAGACGGTCACGGTGGAGAACAATGGGCCGCGGCGGCCGAATTATCGTCGCTTTCGAAATCCGAAGCCAATCACGAAAAGGCTATCGAACTTGATCGGCAGGCTCTTGCCAAATGGCGGGAACTCGGGGACCGTTCCGCCGAGTTGCGAACCCTGATCAAAATCGGCGGACATTTTTACAGCACCAGCCGCGACGCAGAAGCCAGGGAACAGTTTCGCGCCGCGCTTCTGATTGCGTCCGAGATCGGCGACAAGCGCGCGGCTGCGGAGGCTCAAAACGATATTGGCGAGAGTTCGCGGCGTCTGGGAGATCCGGTTACGGCCAAAGCCGCCATCGAGGAAGCCCTCAAGTTATGGAGAGCGCTCGGTCATCGCTACGGTGAAGCCGCCAGCGCCGAAAACCTCGCCCTCCTGGACTGGCAGGCCGGCGAGTTTCGCGACGCGGTTAGTTTGCACGCGCGCGCCATGCCTGTCTTTCGCGCTCTGGGCAAGCGCCGCGATCTGGCATTGGCCTACAACAACCTGGCGCTGGTGCACGGTTCGCTAAACGAGCCAGGAATGGCACTGGGCGAACTGCGCCGCGCGTACGATATCTTGCGAACTCAGCCGGACTCGGCCGTCGCCGAAGGTCGCGCTCTGGTCAATATCGGTTACATCGAGTTGCGGCTAGGCCGATTTTCGGAGGCGGCCAGCTCGCAACAGCGTGCGTTAGAGCTGTTGCGCAAAACCTCCGATGTCCGGGCCACTGCCGACGCTCTCACCAATCTCGGCCGCGCCCGGCATCGCCTGAAAGAAGCGGAACAGGCGGTGCAACTTTATGGCCAGGCATTGGAGATCTACCGCAAAATCGGGGATCGCAGGGGAGAGGCCAGCGCCCTCCAGCACATGGGGCTTGCGCGGGAATCAATGGGAGCATTGTCCGACGCTGAACGCCTGTTCGACAACGCCCGGCAAATCAGACTAGATGCCGGACTTCCGGATTCAGCGGCGGACTCGCTGTATGCGCTCAGCCGTGTGCAAGCCGCGGCCGCCCGTGCACAAGGGCCACAACTAGACCAGGCGTGGCAGTCGCTCTCCCAGGCGCTGGACCTGGTTGAATCGATTCGTACCAGAGCACCCGGGGTCGAGTTCCGCGCAAGTTATTTCGAAACCAAGCAGCCCATGTATGAGGCGGCCATCGGCTTGCTTGCTCGCATGGGACGAGATGGAGAGGCCTTTGAAATTGCGGAGCGGAGCCGTGCGCGCAGTTTGCTGGATCTGCTGTTTGACGGCCGCGATCGGATTCGCGCGGACGTGGATCCGGCTCTGCTGGCGCGCATCCGTGAGTTGGAGCAACAGATCAATATGCTTGCGGTGCGGCTCAATTCGGCTGCCCGTGTTAATTCAGATGTCTCGCAACTCTCCAAGCTCAAGACGGAAATCGATACACGTCTCGCCGACCGGGAACTGATCCAGGACCGGATGGAGCGCGACAATCCGCGCTATGCGAGCCTTTGGCGCCCGCACCCGGCTTCGCTTCCGGAAGTGCAAAGCGAACTCGACGGCGAAACCGCTCTGCTCGAGTTCTCGCTGGGCGAAGAGCAGAGCTTTCTGTGGGTTATCCGGCGCACAGGCTGCAAAATGGTAAAGCTTCCCGGCCGCACCTCCATCGAGGCACTCGCGCGTCGCATTCTGCACCTTGCCGGTAACGTGAAGGGCCGGGCGGGCAACGCACAAGCGGCTGCACAGCTGCGGCAGAGCATTTCGGCTTTGCGCAACGAGCTGTTTCGAGACACCGCATCGGAAAAAGTCGCCAGGAGATGGATCGTCGTACCGGATGGGGTGCTCAACTACATTCCCATGAGCGCGCTCTATCCGGATCAGCAAATCACCGACTTGCCATCCGCGTCCATGCTCCCCGTTCTTCATCGCGCCGCTGTTGGTAGGAAGGCCCCATTGCCATTGATCGTATTCGCGGACCCGGTGTTCGACGCACAGGATCCCCGCAACTCCTTCACAGGGCCGCGGCCGCCGGACAGCGCATTTGCGCCGCCGTTCGATCGGTTGCGTTTCTCGGCCGACGAAGCACGCGCCATCCAGAAAGAGGTCCCGGACGCTGTGATAGCCGCCGGCTTCGAGGCGCGGAAGCCACTCCTCATGGGTCCGGAAATGGCGAAATACCGCGTCGTACACCTGTCTACTCATGCTTTGATTGACGACGCCGAACCTGCGCTCTCCCTGATCGCGTTTTCGAGATTGAATCGACAGGGGCAGGTTCAGGACGGGATGCTGCGGCTTTATGAAACATTCAATATGGACCTCTCGGCGACAAGCCTGGTGGTGTTATCCGCCTGCCGAACCGGTCTGGGCAAGGAAAGCAGAGGAGAAGGGATCAATGGCTTCTCTCGCGGCTTTCTGTATTCGGGGGCGAAAGCCGTTCTGGTCAGTCTTTGGGCTGTAGATGAAGAAGCAACCGAACAAATGATGCCCCGTTTTTACGATGCGCATATCCGCGAGGGGAAGAGCGCATCCGCGGCGCTCCTCGAGGCCCAGAGGTTTATCCGCTCGCAGCCACGCTGGAGCGATCCATACTACTGGGCGGGGTTCACGGTGATTGGAGAGCAGTAACTCATCGCAGGGAAGTGAGTTTAGATTTTTATTGGCGAATTTCCCGGTATGCTCGATCCTCAGGCGTCTACCTGCCGTGAGACTGCCGCGATCCCGGGCGTGCCGCTGCCCAGCGGGTCCTCTCCCGGCGTGGCGTGCAGTCGGCAGGGCGTGTCGGGGCGCAGCCCGTCTCTGGCTCCGCCGTGGAAAGGACTATGATGCCTCCGATGGACCTGATGAGCGAATTCTGTGCGGATCCGGCGCGCTATGTCGATCTCCGGAACCGATTGCGAAAATTCTTTGACTGGCGGGGCTGCGATGATCCCGAGGACCTTGCTGATGAAACCATTGCGCGCGCGGCCCGCCGGATCGCCGAGGGTGCGGTGAGTGACGGGGTGTTGCAGTATTGCTACGGTGTTGCCAAACTCGTCCTGAGGGAATACCGGCGCCGTCCGCGGAAAACAGAGAACCTCGACGAATTCGAGGAGGACATGGGCGCGGTGGACGCCCGGGAAACCATCGACACGAAGGTTGCGCTTGAGCAATGCCTGAGGAAACTGCCGCCCCACGAAGCGGAGCTTCTCCTTGAGTACTTCCGAAGCGATCGCTCCCGGCTCGCGGATCGTCTTGGCATTTCGGCCAATGCCCTTCGCGTGCGCGTGTACCGCATCCTCACGGAACTCCGCGAGCTCGCCAAGGGGCCTAAGCCGGAGGCGATACCCTCACCGCCGGAGCACCCCGAACGAGTAGGAAGGTAGGTCCTGCCACTGCCCGTCCGTCCTCAGTCCATGGAGTCGCAGGTTGTAGTCCCCTTGCCCGAGCGCGGGCGCCGTGATCTCCAGCGTTACTTCGCCGGTTCCGCTGCGCAATTCCCCGGGGCCTGACCAGACCTGGGCATCGCGGTCAATGTCAATCAGCTCGGCCCTGAACTGGCGATATTGGGCTGCCGTTGGGACATTGAGATTCAGGCGAATCAACGTGGCATCAGAGGGAATAGCCAGGCGCTTGGGGCCGGATTCGTCGCCGCCCAGAGTCGCGCCGGGCGAGACCGCGAACGAGAGGAGCCGGGATGCGGGGGCGTTGCCCTCATGTGCGTTGGCGGTCAGATGGGTTCGGATCCGCATATCGTCCACGGCGAGCCAGACAACAGCCGCGGTGGCAGCCACGGCCAGATAGACCCGGGCACGCATGGCAAAGGCCTGTTTGAGAGTCGCCAACCACCCGGAAAGCGCTTCGGTTGACTCGCGCGCCTCGCCTACAACGGCGCGTGGCTTCAACGCCGCGATCAAGGCTCGCTGTTCATCGACCCGCTTCCGCAAATCCGCCGAGGCCTTCACACGCGCTTCAAAACACAGGCGCTGGTCGGCGGGCAACTGCGATCGGAGATAATCCCGGATCAGCTCTTCCTCCATCGCGCACAGCTGCTCGAACAGGGCATCCTGGCCGAAAATCCGTTCCTCGACGCTCACACGTTCAGTCTCGTCGAGTCGGTCAAGAAGAAAATCAAGCAGGGTACGGTCATCAATCTCGCCACTCTTCTCTGTCATGCTCATGAATAATTCCGTCCTTCGAGGATTGTATGGCCGATCTCGCCGCAGCATTTCAGATTCTCTTTCCAGTCATTCAAGACTGTTCCCTTAGATCTACTGTTCTGGTTGCTCGCGGGGTCCCCTCTCTTTGGACTGGAGTTGGCCTGCTGCTTCCGTACCATCCCGGAGGCGGCTTGGGGGGCCCGACCGTCAGAAGACGTTCAGGAGATTTCCGGAATACCAGCACCGCCTTGCAGAGACCGGCATTGTAAAGAACTGCGGCCACTCGGAGAAGGGCAGGTTGGTGGTCACGATGGTGGCGGCTTTTTCCGCCCGTTCGGCGATGACCTGAAACAGCAGTTCGGCGGCGACTTCGGCCAGCGGCGCGTAACCGAGCTCATCGATGACGATCAACTCGACTCGCGACCAGCGGGCGAGCATATGGCTCAGGCCCTGTTCGCGCTGTGCCTCGACGAGTTGATTGACCAGCGCCGCAGCGGTGGTGAAAGCGCACCCGCCGCCGTTGACGGCAGGCGGCGATGGCCAGGCCGGTGGCCAGATGACTCTTGTCGGTGCCGGGTTCGCCCACCAGCAGGACTGGTTCGGCGCGTTCCAGATAGCCGCCCTCGGCCAAAACGCGGATACGGGATGCGGGGATGTGCGGCGATTGCGCAAAGTCGAACTCCTCCAGAGTTTTCATCTGTGGCAGGCGTACGTCCTTCCTGCGCAACTCGATCGCGTGGCGTTCCCGGTCCTCAAGCTCGGCCTGGAGCAGGGCTTCGAGATAATGCAGGTGGGAGTGGTTCTGTTGGCCGGCTTCTTCAGCCAAGGGATGCGAACTGCGTACCGACGGCGGCCAGCCGCAGTGCCTTCCAGTGTTGGGCGATGCTCGCGGTTCCGAGCCTCATGCTGGCACCGCCAAAGTGGCTCTGGCGAACAGTTGGTCATATTCGGCCAACTGGATGCCGCAGTTGATCGGTCATCAACAGATGACGGATCGCGACCACATCCTGGCATCCCAGTTCGAGTGCCCGTTCGACCGCCGCTTCCAGCTTCGCGTAGCTAAACTCGCGGCCCATGCGGATGAGTGCGACCATGGCTTGGGTTCCACCCTGGCGCCCATGCTGGGCCGTCATCAACACCCAGATCGCGTCATAACTCCCGGGCCATCGGCCCTGCAATCTCCCCTGCGCCAGAGGCTTGGCCCAGCGCAAGGCTCGGGCTTCCGTTCCAGGACTTCGAGATAGTGCTCCAGATCAAGGATCTGTTGCGATCGGCTGTAACCGCGCTCATGGCTGGCGACGCGAACACCCTCGCTCCATACTCGATGACGCTGGAGCAGACGCGTGCCGCGTACTGTACTGTCGCGACACACTCGGCATCCCTACCATCAACCATGGCGCGCTCAATGGCCCGTATCCCCAGCCTAAACGCTGTCCCTGTCTTTGGAAACCAAGCTCATTTGTCGCCAGATGGCATCTTGGCGAGACACAGGTGGAGAAGCTCCTTTGGATTCAGCGACGACGCGGTGTTAATCCAAAGTGCGCTTCCAAATCTCCTGCTTTCTCCCGACATTCGACTGATATCCCCACTACAACCCTTCGGCCGTTATCCTAGTCTCTCGCGAAGATGATCCAGCGTTCATCGGCTCGGTTGAAGCAAACAAAGAGGTTGTGGATCAACTCGGGCTCGTCAGCGACTCCACTTGAGAATTGAATTGGTCCAAGTTGGACCACGCTTCGATAAACATCAAAACATTATCGTCGCTATCTAATTGATTCTAAATGGGTTTGGCTCCTCAGGTAGGACTCGAACCTACAACCCTTCGGTTAACAGCCGAATGCTCTGCCATTGAGCTACTGAGGAGTGTCGCAGCGGCAAAAGGGGATTTTGCGTGCTCTCTGAGTATCTCAAATGCGCCGGGCAGCGTCAAAATTCCGGCCCCTAAGCTGATTGAGGTTGGGACGGGCTCGACGTAGCCAGTTCACGATCAAGAAAACTTAGCGGGTAATCAGAATATTTGGCGCGGGCGGATCCCACCGATGCGGAGGGATGCGATCAATAAAGCAGCACTGCGACGCGATAAGTAGTGAAGCCACTCTCCGCGTTGGCGCTCGAGCAGGCGCCGATCGCCGCCGTCCGGTAGCTGTGCGTCCGGAGTTGGTCTTCAAGCCGGTCCGGCAACCGCGACAGGTCCGTGCCTTGCCAGCGCATGATAAAAAGCGGCTTCGACCCACCCGCCGCGCCGTGCTCCATCTCGCAGGTTTGCCTCGCATCTTGCACGGATCCGGCGGACCGAATACCGCGGGCTAAGAGCAGTTTCCCGACTGCGGACTCGACCTCCTCGAAAGACAGCATGGGGACGGCGCGCGAGAAATCGGCGACGGCGTAGAAATAGCCGCCATGCCCGACCACCGCGAAACCAACCGCATTCAAATTTGGATCGAGAATGTTGGCGCGGTGCGGGGGCGAATTCATCCAGCTACGTTGGATCGAATCGACGCTGGGGCCCTCTGCGATATTTTCGGCAATTGTCTGAAAGTGGGCGCCCGCTTGCGCTGCGCGGACGGCGAGGCTCGCCTCACCAGGAAGTTCATGCGACAACTGTCCGCCTTGAAGAAGCAAATCCGCATGGCCGCGGGCGGCCTGAGCTAGTGAGTCGTCCCACTGCAGCGGGGCGAGTCCCCGTTCCGAGCGGGCAGCATTGGTCATCCGAAAGAGTCCTTGCTCCATGGCAGATGTAACTGGAGCGGTGGTCTGGGCCGCGCAGGCCGCGATACTCGCGGCAAACGGCAACCATGCAAAGCGAAGTAGAGATTTTCGGATTGGCAACAGCTGTTGTGACATTTTCGATCGACCGAGACGAATATGCGCGAACGTTGTTCGCTCTCGTTTGATACCTTCAACCCGAACGGTGTAGGAAGTTCTTCAAAAGCTCGATCTCTGGTCTCACCCAGCTGTGTCCCGCCCGCAACGACTATGCGATGATTCTTCCTTGAGCACCCAGACCATCGCGACGCACGAGTTGTCCGCTATTTCCGGCACTCTCGCTCGCTGGAGACGGCAACCGATGGCCGTCTTTGGCGTAATGGTCCTGGTATGTTTTGTCTGCGCGGCAGTCTTTGCCCCTCATCTGGCGCCGTTCGATCCCGCCGCAATCGATCTGAACCAGCGCCTCAGTGCGCCGTCGGCCGCGCACTGGTTTGGCACCGACGAGCTGGGCCGCGACATTCTTTCGCGTGTGATCTTCGGCGCGCGCATCTCCCTGTCTGTCGCTATCTCCGTCGTTGCCTGTTCGCTCGCGCTGGGACTGATCCTGGGCGGCATTGCCGGGTTTTATGGCGGCGTCCTCGACGTGGTCCTCAACATATTCGTCATGAACGCCTTCCTTGCTCTGCCTGGCATTCTGTTGGCGATCGCCTTCGTCGCCTTTCTGGGGCCGGGGATGAGGAACCTGGTGCTGGCGCTCTCGATCGGCGGATGGGTTGGTTATGCCCGCCTAGTGCGGGCGCAGGTGCTGGCGGTGAAGGAAAAGGAGTTTGTCGAAGCTGCCCGCGCTCTGGGCGCCTCGGACTTGAGGATATTCACCCGCCATATTCTACCCAACATCCTGCAGCCGCTGATCGTCCAGTCGGCCATAGGAATGGCCGGTGTGGTGCTGGCCGAGGCTACGCTTAGCTTTCTTGGACTGGGCGTGCCTCCGCCCGCCGCGAGCTGGGGGAACATGCTCAATGACGCGCGTTCTCACCTCTTTGACTCGCCGCATATGGTCTTGTTTCCAGCTCTGGCCATCATGCTCTGTGTGTTGTCGTTCAACTTCCTCGGCGACGCGTTGCGCGACTATCTCGATCCGCGCACCCGGCTGTCGATCGGGCTTTGACCCGCGATGCGCATAGGCGTCATCTCCGACACTCATGGCCTCCTTCGCCCCGAAACGATGGCCGCGCTTGCTGGTGTCGACCACATTCTTCATGCCGGAGACGTAGGCGACCCTGCGATTCTTGACGCGCTCACAACAATCGCACCGCTCACTGCAATTCGAGGTAACATCGACCGCTCTGGGGTTTGCGCCGCGCTTCCCCCGACCGAAATGGTAGATCTTGGCGGCTCGACTATCTACATGTTGCACAGCCTCCACGACCTCGATCTCGATCCGGTGGCAGCAGGAATCGCAATCGTCGTGAGTGGCCATTCGCATCAGCCCATCATCGAGCGCCGCAAGGGCGTGCTGTATCTGAACCCAGGAAGCGCAGGCCCGCGACGATTCTCGCTGCCGGTCTCGATTGGATTCCTGCTGTTCGGCGGCGCTGAGCCAGTCGCTGAAATCCAGCATTTGTTGTAGCGTTTAGCAGTGGCGCGGCACCTTGGTCGCGGCATCTCATCCGATGAGTTTTACCCCTTCCACCATTGCCGGACTAGTGATCGCCGCCAGCTTCGCGGCCGGGCTCAACGTCTATGCGACGGTGTTGACTCTGGGCGTTCTCGCGCGCGTACACTGGGTCGAGCTGCCACCTGGCCTTGAAGTTCTTGCCAACGGATGGGTAATCGCCGCCAGCGCCGCGATGTTTTCCATCGAGTTCTTTGCCGACAAGGTTCCGGCCTTCGATCTGATCTGGAACGCGCTGCATACTTTTGTGCGGATTCCGCTGGCGGCGCTGCTCGCCTATCGCGCCACCCTTCAGCTTTCGCCCGAGATGCAACTGCTCGCAACGGTTGGAGGTGCGCTGATCGCCATGGCCGCCCATTCCTCGAAGACCGCGGCCCGGACGCTGATCACTCCGAGTCCGGAACCGATTTCCAATATCGCGCTCAGCACCGGCGAAGACGCGGCCGCCATCGGCCTTACTTGGACCGCGACCCATCATCCATGGATTGCCGGGGGCGTTGCCGCCGGACTCACTATCGCGGCTATCCTTGCCGCGCACTGGATATGGCGTGCCGTTTCGAGGACATGGAAAAAGCTCCTCGAACCGCGGCAAATTCCCGCTTAGTGCTTCAACGGCGCTGATTTTCCCAGGCGTAACCGAAGACAGATAGGGAAAAGAGATTTATGCTGTCAGTCGAGTTGTGAACCCCGCAAAGAAAGCCACCAGAGGAACGAAGATGACGAACTGTTTCAGGAAAATAGCACCCGCGGTAATCGCCTCCATGCTGACCCTCGGCGCATTGACCGTTTCCACCGCCGCACAAAGCACCGCCAAGACCCAGGGCGGGTCGATGGCCTCCAGCACTATGGCGGCCCACCAGATCGACATCAACTCCGCCAGCAAAGCGGACCTGAGCTCGCTTCCCGGAATCGGCGACGTGTATTCGCAGAAGATCATCGATGGACGACCCTACCATACGAAGACCGACCTGAAGACCAAGGGGATTATTCCGGCCGCGACCTATAACAAGATCAGCAGCATGATTATCGCGAAGCAGCCGACAGGGCCAGCGAAGTAGAAAGAGATTTGGAGCACCGGGCGGGAATTGAACCCGCGAATACTGGTTTTGCAGACCAGCGCGTTAGCCACTTCGCCACCGGTGCTCGTGTCCTGAGCCGCTTGATCACGGGCCAGGAGGCAATACTAAATCAACTTGCCGCCGTGCTCTCCAGGCAGGCTCTTTCTTCGCGTCCCTGACCGGGCCAAGAGAATTCCTGGAACCAATAAGAAACCCGCCTCGATGATGTGCGGCGGGCGGCTTGTAACGTCCTGAAGCGTGGGGAGTCAGCCCTTAAGACAAGCCCACGCCGTGCCGCTACGACAGCAGCGTGCACCGAACGGGATGAGGGCGACTCTATTCATGGTGTTGGTTCCTGAGAGAACGTAGATGCGAAACTCTTCAATCAAATCGCAATCTATAGTTCTTCAAGTTGTTTTCAAAGGATAGAGCCAGAGAGGGAGTGTGTCAATTTGAGTGAGATGTCCAATGCCGCCACGTCATCTATCACTCTCGAACTCGCATATCGCCTGTGCGATGTCTTTACCGCGACTCCCTTTCAGGGAAACCAGTTGGCCGTCTTTGAAAACGCGGACGAACTGACCGGAAGCGAGATGCAGAGGCTGGCCAACGAAACTAATCTGTCGGAGACGACATTCATCATTCGTCGCGATCCTGTGGTCGAGCAGAAAGAAGGGATCCGAGTGCGCATCTTTACGACGCGCGAGGAACTGCCCTTCGCCGGGCATCCGACGTTGGGGACGGCATGCACGGTCCGCAGCTTCTTTCCCGAGTATGCGGGTGCGGAACAGATTGTGCTCGATCTGAATATTGGGAAAATCCCGGTCCAATTCTCAGTCGAGAAGCAGCAAGGCAATGAGCCGTTCGGAGTGATGACCCAGGCAAAACCCACCTTTGGCGCCCTCCACGAGCCTGCCAGAGCGGCCGCGGCGCTGGGCTTGTCCGTCGATGATCTGTTGGCCGGCAGTGCCCCGCAGACGGTCTCCACGGGCCTTGCCTACTGTGTTGTGCCCTTGCGTTCGCTTGAGGTACTTGGCCGTTTGCAGATACCCCAGCGCGAAGCCACGGCCTATCTCGCGACGATGGGCGCGAGGTTCTTCTATTGCCTTGCGCCCGTTCCTGGAGAACCGAACATCTGGCAGGCACGCATGCAGTTTTACAACGGCGAAGATCCCGCGACCGGCTCTGCCGCAGGCTGCGCCATCTCATATCTCGTCGAGCATTCGCTCGGCGCTTCAGGGCAGCAGATGCATTTCCGCCAGGGTGTCGAAATCGGCCGCGCCAGTGATCTTTTTGTCAGCGCTCAGAAGACTGAATCGGGAATCGATCAAGTCACGGTCGGAGGCAGCACCGTTCCGGTGGCAAAAGGCGTTGTTTTCCTTGAGCGATTCACATAGTTTCAACAGGCAAAATGCTAATAATCCCAATGTTCACGGTCAAACAACAAAATTCCGTGAAACTCCAGCGAAAAATTAGCGCTGTTTTCTCTGTTTCTTCTCCATTGCGAGAGTGCTCAACTCTTCGTACTCTTGCCAAGCGTTCTCGAAAGAGAACATTCACTTTCGCCAAGTGATTCACAACTGAAAAGCAAAAGCGCGACGAGTTTGCCTCGGCCCGACCGTTCCGTCTGTGCTCTGTTTTCAAAGGCCCTCGCGCCTTTCAAAGCGGATTCCAGTTTCGCGGTCAAAGCCCGGGCGTTAAGCGCGCTCAGCGAATTCTCCGCCTCCCGGTCGATGGATCGGCATGCGATGTCTCGCGTATTTGTCGCGCTGCCGCAACTTGCAGCCGAACTGCGCGAACATAGACGCTTGCCTTGCAACGGCCAGCTCGCGGTCACCTGCAACCCAGCAGGCCCACTCAACGTGTGCCTGCCTCGCCGCTCCCCGCAACCACGCCGGAGCAGTCAGGAAAACTATGCGCCCCAAGAAAACGATTCTCTGCGTTGACGATAACGAACAGGCACTTTCTGTTCGGAAGTTCATGCTTGAGACCCGCGGTTATCGGGTTCTCGCGTCTTTGGGCCCCGAGCAGGCGATCGAAGTCTTTCGCCAGGGTGGCATCGACCTGGTGTTGAGCGACTTGACCATGCAGCGCATGGACGGCAACGAACTCGCCCGGCGGATGAAGGAAATGACTCCTGAAGTCCCGATTCTTCTGATTAGCGGCTCGGTGAAAGGCTACGAGCGCGCCACCTGCGGCGATTGCTTTCTGCCAAAAGGGGCATGCTCGCCGCTCGATGTGCTGGACCGCGTTCGCATGATGCTGGCGCGCAAGCGCGGCCCCAAGAAAGGCAGCTTCGCCCCAACCCGGAATGCAAATCAGGCCGAACACTTCGAACAATCTCGCGGCCAGCGGCTGCCGGCGTTTGCTTCGTAACGACACACCGGAGCCTGCCTGAACGCAACGGTCGCGACGCGGATCGAATCCGGCTGCCTGACCGCAATCGAGGGCTGCATTTACAATCTGAAGGTGCAGCCCATCATTATTGCCGAACACCTCAGCAAGACCTACAAGTCTGGAAAGATCGAAGTCCCGGCCCTTCGCGACGTCACCTTTTCCATCGAGCCCGGAGAATTCGTTAGTGTCGTCGGCCCCTCGGGCAGCGGCAAGTCGACCCTCTTCTACATCCTTGGCGGACTGGCCCGCGCGAGCTCAGGCACGCTCTTCATCGACGGCATTGATTTCGCTGCCCTGGGCGACGCCGAACGCACTCGCATGCGCAAGGCCCGCATCGGCTTCGTCTTCCAGAAGTTCAACCTGCTGCCGACGCTGACCGCGCGCGGCAACATCCAAATTGGCTACGACATCGCCGAACGCCCCGAGCCGCTCGATCCGGCCTATCTCGACCATCTTGCCGACCTGCTTGGGATCAAGGGCCGTCTCGATCATCGACCATCGGAGCTCTCCGGGGGTGAGCAGCAGCGCGTCGCCATCGCCCGCGCACTGATTACCCGCCCGGCGATCATCCTCGCCGACGAACCCACCGGCAACCTCGACACCAGAAACTCCGAAGCGGTACTGGAGATGCTTCGCTTTTCGAACCGCGAATTCAACCAGACGGTGCTTATGATCACCCATAACGAGGAAGCCGCCGCCATTGGCGACCGAATCCTCCACATGCGAGACGGCGAGATGGCGGGCGTGGAGGTTGAGATGGGGGCGGCGACCGTATGACGAGCACGAGGGTCTTCGCCAACGAATCAAAGGAGACTGCCCTATGGCGGATCTCAATTGGACTGGAAACGACAACAGCGCACGAAACAACGCCGCGCTCGTCCGGGCTAATGTGATATTTGCGACGCTACGGCTTCATTGGAAGGCCCTCTGAACACTCGCCGCAACAATTCATAGAGTGCGACTATTCCATGCAACGGATATTTTATTTACATTCAGCTGAACGCGCAGAGCCCGAGTCTGAGCATTGGTCGATTTCCTTCTTGACGAGCGTTCGGCTCTTTGCGAGCAGTGGGCGGCTGGATTGACCTTCATTGAAGGCTCCCGATATACTCACAGAGTACTTACGCGGGAGTAGCTCAGTGGTAGAGCATCGCCTTGCCAAGGCGAGGGTCGCGGGTTCAAGTCCCGTCTCCCGCTCCAATCTCCGCAGCCTGTGCTCCTTATCCCTGGCAAAGCAGAGTTGGACTCCGTGCAGTGCCGGCAGGCCGCGCACGGCCGTTTCGTCTGGTCGTTGGTTGGAATAGGGGCGCGGTACCCAAGTGGTAAGGGAGAGGTCTGCAAAACCTTTATGCGTCGGTTCGATCCCGACCCGCGCCTCCAATAAAATAAATCACATAAGGCCGTTCGCAGGGACGCAGGGCCCTGTGAGGACTTTGTTTGGAGTACTTGTCTCGGGTGAAAAAACGCGTCACTGTAGCCTTATTGGGTGCCGCTCAAACTCCCAGAGAATGCGGCGTTCGCTCAGGCGCGCGCGCACCCCACGCGATGAAACGCTATCACAAACAATCTGGCGATCACCCCGACGCGAATGGAAATGCCGGTGAACCTGCTGAGAGCCTAGTAAGCGACGATGCAAATGGGTACGCCATTGCAGCGCGGAAGGCAATGCCGAGATTCCTCCGAACCGCACTGCAAAAGAGATCGCTCAGACGGTCAGAGCCAGAAAGACAGAGAGCCAGCAAATTAGCGCCAAGGATGGGGATATGCTGTCCGCTTTCAGAGTTAGCAGCATCATCCCCGGTCTTTATAAAACTTCCTCTACAAGATCGAGTGGAGTACTCCATCGACCAAAAGCAAGTTTTGGAGTCTGGAGCTTTCGCTCGCGCTGGCAGCTTTCTACGAAGGCGATAATCCAGCTAAAATTCGCTCCGACAGCCGAAAGCCTACCTGAGGTTGATCGCGTAGGATTATTGCCATGAAAAGTCGCAAGTCACGCAAAGAGCTTCATGACTTCATCTTTCAGCAGATTGCCGATGGGGAAGGGTTCTTTTCTCACAATGCGTTTGAAGCGTTCATGGATTACGCGGCCATACAGGGGTTCACTGATGACCGAATTTTGACGATGGCAGAATCGGGATTGTCGAGTGCCGAGATTCTGGCTGCTGTAGAAGCTGGCGAGTCCAAGGGACAACGTCATGATTAGCGGATAGGCCGGCTAAGCGACCGCGCGAGGCCACTCCCATTATTCTTTCCTGCACTCCCAAGATGCCTTTCGCCAGGGCTCCAGTCATTACACACCCAGAGTCACCGCAACCTGTGAACAGACCAGAGAAGGACAACGTGTGACGAATCACATCGAGAATTAGGTCTGTATCTATTGCTTAATGGATCCAACAGCGAGATAGGTGTCCAGGCGACCGTGATCGAGACCACTTGAAATGTACTTCGCATTGGCAATCGCATTCGCGGCTGCTGTCGGGCTCAATGCTGGATTAGCATTTACGAGAAGTGCCGCCGTACCGGCCACAAATGGAGCGCTGAACGAAGTGCCCGAACTGGACGCGTAATTATCGTAAGGGTAGGTGGTCACTATGTTTTCTCCTGGAGCGCCTACCCAAACCACTTGCGGGCCATAGTTTGAAAAGCTGGACAGCGTATCGCTGTCTGAGGTCGAGGCCACGCCCATTACATAGTTGAGCGAGGCGGGATAGACCTGGATCTCCTCGCCGTTGTTTCCGGCCGACGCAACGCAGATCACTCCCTGGCTGTCGGCATAGTTAATCGCGGCGGACATCTCAGCGGAAGAGGTGTTGAAGCTAAAGCTCATGTTGATGACCTTGCTTTTTGCCGCGGTCGCATAGTAAACCGCACGCAAAACGTCGGATAAATAACCCGTGCCATCAGCAGAAAATGCCTTCAGGGGAAGAATTGTCGCGGTGGGGGCGACCAGATGAACGATACCGGCGGTCATCGTACCGTGACCAAACGCCGAGTATTGGGGGTTGGCAAGCGCCTCCGCCGCCGCTTCGGTTACCGTCGACGCCAGCGAAGGACTCACGTAGATAGGTGGGCCATTTCCGTCTAAGACTGCGACCGTGGAGTGATCGAGGCCCCCTGTTTCGTCCGCGCTGCTGGAGTTGGTGGTGAAGTCATAGCCCGGAAGCAGGACCGGCGCCAGTGCTGGATGGGTTGGATCGACGCCAGTGTCGATCACCGCGACGACGCCTGCGCCGGAAACGTGGAACTGGCTGTGCGTTTCGGCGGTCCTGACGATCGAATTAGCGGGCTGGCTAATGTAGCCGTTCCATACCAAAGTCCCGTAATAGTTCGTCGGAACGTTGTCCTGAAGCGCTTGCGGTATAAAGGTCAAGGGCGGAGTCACAAGGCTCAACAATTGGTCCGATTCGACGTCGGCAATTCCGCTCTGAAGAGGAAGCAGATTCAGTAGATTGCTGAGATCAATTTGACCTATCGGAGCTACGACAAACACCTGCTGCAATGGATCGTCCAGGCCACGAATAACGTTGCATCCCAGAAGCGGGCAAAGGAAACTCAGGTGCCCCAGTCCTAGCGTATCGCGCACGATCAGGCGTGATTGTTGGGCTTTAGCGTCCGGGGCAACTGCTATCCCCAGCAAGAAAGTAGCAAAGAGTAAGTAACGGCTTCTCATCATCAACCTCGCTTCCCACTGCGAACCGCGAGAAGAGAACTACGGCAATAATCAAAACAGTCCAACAGCCTTGAAACGTAGAGCACTGCCCAGCGCCATGTCCCGACCAAAGACCCACGGCGCTATCTCATAAAAGTACAGTTCCCGCGTCTGGGTCGGGTAGAGATACAACAACCGCTGTTTCCTTCAGGCCAACTAGCAACTGCAAGTGTTCAGAGTCTCGAAACGAAAAGCGGAATTCGCCAAACTGATTGGTCGATGTCTGCGCTAGCATCTCACTGCCGCGCAGCAGGGAGACAGCCTTTCCATCGACGCTCATTGCCGGCTCCCCCGAATCAGCGACCTGCCCTACCAACCCCACTTGATTTGTGGCAGGTTTTGGCTCCAGGCGCAGGTCGATGCAGACGTCGTCAAACTGGTACATGAGCTGTCGCGGCAACGGGTCCGACCCCCGAACCCCTACCTCAGCCCGGCGCGCAAAGCTGTCAAACGTCAGCCGGGCAATCCGCAGACCCGTGGCCTGCTTCGACGCTAGCTTGAAGGGCGCAAAGTAGGATTTGGCAATTCGAAGTGAGCTGGAAGGCGGCTCGTAAGAAACCTCTTGTCTGGCGCATTCCGTGACCGATTTCCAGGTTTGGACCGTCTCCGTACAGACGCTGCACCCTTCATCCAGGTGCCTTTGCATTTGCCTGCTCTCCTCCGCGCTCGCTACGTCGCGCGCAAAATCAGCCCATTCCGTGATCGAAAAGTGTTTCACTGTTCCTCCGCGGCCGCCGGTACTCTCGATTCCCGCTTCCGCCTCATCGTAGTTAAGTACTCTGTTATCAAGGGTCCGCAGGCGCTTAAAAAATATAGGCATGGCCAGATTTTTCTCAAGTCGTCTGCTCGCCGGAATTGGCTGACGCCAACACGATACTCCAAAACAATGCCTTACAGAAACTTTAGTTTTCTTGAGAATCGGGCAGGCAGAATGGAGGAGCCTGGAGCCACAAATCCCATGCCCCTGTGGCTACTACCCAGGCCATATCTCGGCTAGTTATGGGCGAGCTTAGCTAGTGACGACGGCGCATGAGAGGCTGGGAACTTTCATTTTCTCAGAGCGCCTCATGAGCGCCGGGGTTGGCGGGTGCCCGTTACGAACGACAGTAGCGGTCCTGTTTATGCAGAATTGCGCCATTCTCTTTTTCTGAAGCCGGCTTAAATGCTCAGGAGAGATAGAAATAAGCTGTGCCAGCTCCATTTGCTTCAGCAATGGCAACGGATCGAGAATCCCGCCGCTCAGCAAGCTCGCCGCCCGCTCGCGCAGCAGGAGGTTCAGACGATCTTCAGCCCGGCTCGACATTAACTCAACCTGAAGGCCCGAGAACGAGGCAACTTCCCGGCACAGGCCCAGGATAAAGTGGCTTAGCATTTCCGGACTGCGGTGGATGCACCGCAGGAAGTCGCTCGCGGCGATCTCGACAACAGTACAGTCCGTCGAAGCGCAGACTGAATAAATACTCGGAGTATTTAGAATCACCGAGGTAGAGCCCGCATACCAGCCATCCGATCGAAGCCCGATCAGCGCCTCGCGGCCGTCCGAATTAATATTGGTGAGCTTGACCAGCCCTGTTCGCACCAGCTGGACTTTTTTCACCAGCTCATCCTGGGCGATAAGAACGGCAGATGCCTTTACGTGCCTGGCGGGAGGCAGAGTCCCGAGAAACGCAACACAAGAAGAAAGCGCGGGCGCGAACACAGGCGCCGTGATCGGCGCTGAGTCTTCAGCGGCAGAAATGGTAGTCATAGAGCGCCTCTCCGTCTTTCGTTCGCACGGTTGTTCACCTCTTTTGCTATCCATGGCAGAAGGAGTGGTCCGCGCGGATAAGCTGCCGATGGGAAGGGTAACGAGAGCATGTACCTCGCTCCATCCAATAGAACCTATGCCAGACCGCTCGAAACGATCAATTCTTGACATGAAGGGTAAGTAAGGGTTCAAAAGATATAGGGCAAGCAGATTTTTTTTAAAGCAGTTTTCCCGCCGTGCCAATCGATCTAAAAAATCGGAGCGAAACAACCCATTGACCTTGCGAACCGGTGCTATATCTTGCCGATCAAAATGAGCGGCGCCCAGTAATATGGATGGGAATATTCTGACTTCAGCCGTTGCATCGCCTTTTGCAAGGCCTGTGCTTTGGTATGAGTAACGGCCATTTGACCGTAAAAATACTTCATCAACTGGGCGGTGCTGCGGTCCTGGACGTCCCACAGAGTCAGCAATGAGGTCTCCACCCCTGCATGAATCATGCCTCGCGCCAAGCCGAGGAGCTCGTCCCCGGCTGTGACGACATTCAGCCCCGTCGAGCAACCGCTTAACGCCACCAGTTCCGCCGGAAGCTTCAACTGGTAGAGATCGTAAAGGCTGAAATAAGAATCCCCTAGCCGGATGCCGGAAAACATCGGGCTATCTCGCCGAAAGTAGCCGTGAGTTGCGATGTGAATGAACCGGGAACGTTGCCCCATCTCGCGGAGGCACTCAGCCGTAGCGCTCGGACCCAGGAAAAGCTTTGAATTGGGTAGGCTTGCGGCGACTGCCTCCACTTCTTCCCGCACTAAGGGAACCGCTTCATCAGGAATCCCAAGAATCAAAGAGCCGTTGCCGGTCGGCGCTGTACGCGCCTGACAGACAGCATAGACGCTGGCGCTCGGCGCATAGGAAATGGTGAACTCGTCGATCAGGTACCGCTCACCGTCGAAGAGTGCCTGAAATGGCAAGTTGTGCAGGGATCCATGAGGAGCAATGACGAGGTGGGCAGCGTTCAGCGACTCCCGAATGGGAGAGATCAGTGCTCTGTAGAGATTTTCCAGATGCATGCGGGTCGAGCGGAGCAAGGTAGTTCCGAAGGCCTTGACGTATTCTGCTCCGAGATGAGGTTTTGCCAGTTGGAATTGCAATCCCTCTAAAAGAGTTGACACTTCGGATGATTCTGTGAGTGAGACGAACCTCATCAGCTCACGGCCCAACACAAGGACGACGAAGCGACCCTGAACCTCGAAATACTCAAGTAGCAGTGCGTCTGCGGGTAGTACCTCTTGAATCTGTTCGACGTTCAGGACAACCGTCGCTTGCCCGCTAGTACCGTTGCCACCTTCAGCAGAGTGCTCACGCAGCAACTCCAGAAGTTCTCGCTCTCTCTGGCGAGACTCTTTCCGCAGGGGCGCCAATTCCTGTTGCGAGGCTTGACCAAACTGCGCCATCTCTATTTTGTGGAAATACCAATTTAATTCCTCCCGAAGATTGCGGACTCTTGTTGCGAACTCGGTCTGACCCTGCGGCGCGAGCCATGATGCGGACCGGGAGGTAGACAAGACGTCCAGAAGACTGCGCGACTTCGCCTGTTCAATGTAGGCAAACGCCTCGATCAGTGCGGCTCCAGTGTGGCCACGCTTCAATGAGAGGGCAACGAGCGCTTCATAGACCTCTACTCGATCTTTCATGAAGGAGATCTTGAGCTCTTCTCCATGAATACTGTTGCGCAGTTGTTCCAGAGATCCTCGCGCCCGCTGGTATGCCTCATAAGAACGCCGGTCGCGCCCGAGCGCCGCTTCGATCTGTCCCATAAGGGCTTGCGCCTGGCAACTCAAAACCGGTGACTCCAAAGTTGCTGCACTTTTCAGGGCAAGGGCGCATTGCTTGCGGGCCAGCGTGAGATTGTTACCGCGAAGTTGGACGCGCGCCAGCAAGAGCCGGCAAACAACCCCCTTGTTTGCGAGTTTGAATCTCTGGAATGACTTCAGGGCCGCAACGCACAACCGGTTTGCTTCGGCTTCACGCCCTGCATCAATCAGCACAACGGCGCGATACAAATCGATCAGCGAAGGAACAACCTTGTTTCCCTCCTTCAGGAGGATGCGGCGGGCCTGAAGAAAGAGCTTGATCGCATGATCGGTCTTGCCCTGTTGCCCCAAAGCAATCGCCGTGTTGGCGACCGCCTTTCCTCTCTCGTATTGCATCCCCAGGCGTTGAAACGTGGTGCTTGCCTGCCTCGCGGTCCCTTCCGCCTCTTGGCTAAGGTTGAGTTCGAGGTATATCTCGGAGAGGTCCAAACCGCAAAGTCCTACGTGGTATTGGTCTCCACTGGATCGGCAGGTTTCGCGCGCCTCTCGCAGCATCGATATCGCTCGACTGTAGTCTCCGCGCAGATAGTGTAGCCAGGCGATGTTGTAATCGGCTTGCGCGACCAGAACGTGCATCGCGTGTTCTGCGGCGAAGCTTCGCGCTTGCTCGTAGGAGGCCAGCGCCTTCCGAAAATCGTTGAGCCGGATGCACGAAACAGCAATATTGTGCAGGGCCGCGGCTACGGCTTCCGGATCGTCGGCGCTGTGCACTGATAGATATCGATAGGCGCTCTCGTAACAAGCCAGCGCTTCTTTGAAACGGTCGCGACGGTCGAAGATATTCCCGAGATTCAGTTCCAGCCGCGCAAGGCGCCACTGATCTCCTGATCTTGAGAAAATCTCCCGGGCCTCACGCGCAAAGGCCAACGCCTGATCATGCTGCCCCTGGAGAATCAAAGGCTGAATCGAGGTGCTCAGAGTTCGCGCAATCTGGTCAGGAGTCCCGACAGATCGAAAGATTTCCAGCGCCCTCTGATGATGTTCAACTGCGCCCTTGTTCCGGCCCTGGCCGTGGAGGGCGTTCCCCTTGGCGCGCAGACTCTGGGCCACTCCCTCAGCGCTGCCAAGAGTACTCGCGATCGTCACCGCAAGCTCGGCGACGTTGAGGGCTCTTTTTCTATCGGACCTGACTAGCCGGGGCACCGAGGCCGCGAGGTCGGATACAACCTCGATCCGCATCAACTCAGGATGGTCCCGGATTAGCTTCCACCTTGTCCGCTGGCTTGCCAAATCCGCGTTCTCGATCGACAGACCACCGGCGAAACTCGATTCGCTACTGCCCCGATCGCCCTTGGCAAGCTTCTTCACCCAAAACCCATCTCTCTTAGTTTTTCACCCAGCTTACTAAGGCAGCGCGCGCGAATGAAGCCGATTGACCCCGTAGCCAGTCCGAGTGACTTAGCAACGTCCTTGTACGGACGCGCTGGAGATTCAAAGAAAAGAATCTGCACAAGCTGCCGGCAACGAGGGTTCAGCGACTCAATCGCATCTCGCAACACTTGTTCCTTCTGCAGCTCCCGCACCTTATTCTCAGGGATCTCAGCGGCGGAGATCGCCAGTTCGAAGGGGCTCGTCTCACTCGCGACAAATCGCCGGCTCTGCTTCAAATGATGGAAGCACTTGTTGTGGGTAACCCGAATCAGCCAGCCCGCCAGTGCTTGCGAGTCGCGCAGGCTTGAGAGATCGTGAAGGACATCCAGGCAGACCGACTGGAAGATGTCGGCGGCGTCCTCGCGCGACAAGCCGTACTTGATCGGAATCGAGAAAATGAGGTTCTTGTATTTCGCTAACAGCGCCGACCACGAAGCATCGTTGCCCTGAAGACAATCATGTATTAACTGCGCGTCGTTCGTGACATGATTCGATGAAGCAGTCTCGTCACCCGTCACGGATTGGGGGGCTTTCATTTCGCCGCCTTCTGTTCATTGCGAATAAAAAGCTGTTCCGAATTCCAAAGAGTCTGCGGATCGATTACCGCAGGCTTAAAGTCACCCACTCGATGCCGTGCCCCTACTAATACATCCGGACCTACAAGACAGACAAATGGTGCGTTTTCTACCTCGATTTCCTGCACCCGATCATAGAGACGCTTTCGCTCGTTCGTCGACAGCGTCGACATCTGGCGCGTCATGAGCCGATCAATCTCCGCCTCCCACGGCGTCGCGGGCTTGGTTTGGCCCAGATTCCAAAGGTGATCGTCTCCAGAGGAGAGCCAGACATTGAGTTGAGAGTTCGGATCGGTGTCCCCTCCGCCCAGGCCCATCACCGCCGTTTCGTAATCGTGAGATTGCAAGACCCTGTCCAGCACCGCTCGGAATTCCAAAGGCACAACCTGGACGCTGATTCCGATCTCCTTCAAGTCTTGCTGGATCATCGTCGCCATCTCCGTCCGCTGATTGCTGGAGGCGCTCGTGATGATAGAGAACTCAACCGGCGTGCGGCGGCTGTCGACAAGCGTGCCGTCAGACCGCCAGGAAAAACCGGCAGCTTTGAGCAGTTCGCGAGAGCGGTCAAGGGAGCGTGCGGGCCTGGAAATCGAAGAATCGAACCAGAGCTTGTTAGCGGGAGTTACATGGGTCCATAAAGGCGCTCCCAGGCCGAGGTAAACGATTCGATTCATCGCCTCTCGATCGATCGCGGAAGAGATCGCCTGACGGAACCTCACGTCTCGGAACCACGTTTGCCTGCCGGCGACCTCAGCGGCTTGCCCTGGCAGCGTCGAGTTCAGGTTGAACAGCAAAAAGTTATACTCAAGACCCGGCCCGAGGTCATACAGCTGAAGGCCGCGCGATGCCTGTTCTTTCTCCAGCACCGCATAATTCTGGGCGCTGATCCGGTTCAGGATGTCCGTTTCCCCGGACTCGAAACGCATCACTTCGGCATCCTCATTCCCGGCAAAGAGGAACGTCATCTCCGCCAAATACGGTAGACGTTGTCCCCGGCGGTCAACCTTCCAGTAATAAGGATTGCGCTCGAGCGTCAGCCGCTGACCAGGTACATACTTCTTCAAGCAAAATGGGCCGAGGCCTGCCATCTCCTGTGGCGGAGTGTTCAAGCTCCAGGCGCGCGCGAGTTTTCCCTGCAAGTAGGACTTCTCAAGAAGATGACGGGGCAGGATCGCGACGCTATCGAACAACCTCTCGGCCGATGCATACGGTTGAGCGAGTTCAAATATGACAGTATAGGGACCAGCTTTCTTAACCAAAATTGGCTTCCCTCCAGGCATGAGGGAATCGCGCTGCGGTGCATCCACCTTCTCGTCGAGATATACCTTGAAGCTGAAGACTACGTCGTCGGCGTCGAAAGCAACGCCATCGGAAAAGCGCAGCCCCTTGCGCAGTTCCACCGTGTAACGGAGTCCATCGGAAGACACCTTCCAGGAACTGGCCAATGCCAGCTCGGGCTGCTGTGTGCTTCGATTGATATGGATGAGATCAGCCGTCGTTTGAGCGATAACCTCACGCGAAGATGCATCGTTCGAGACCACGGGATTCAGCGTTTTTGGCTCAGAGCGCAATCCGACGACAAGGCTGCCGCCAAAAGTGCCGGGAGGGGTGTCGGCGACCTGGACCTCTTCGCCCGGCTTGACCGAATCGAAGGCCACAGCATATCCAGCCCTCCAAAATAAAGCCGCGAGCGAAAGTGTGAGCAGTTTTGCCAACAGTCCGGTTTTCATGTCTTCTACTCTCCCGCCCGGTTCATACTCTGTTGGAGAGCGTTTGACATCAATCCATAGCTCAGGAACACCGGAATCAAGACCAGCCCGGGAAAAAACATCCACCACTTGGAAACCAGCACATGATATTGCTGCAAAGAGGTAAGCATGCTTCCCCAACTCGGGACGGGCTCGCCGACGCCCAGGCCGAGGAATGACAGCGTGACCTCCGCCAATATGTATTGGGGAATGAGCAGAGCCGCCTGGGTTAGAACGATGTCCCGTGTTTCGGGAAGAATGTGCCGGCGCAAGAGGTAAAGATCACGGGCGCCAAAAGATCTTGCCGCCAGAATGTGGGTTCGCTCCTTGGCGCTCAACACTACTCCGCGAATCAGCCGCGCAGGGCGCGCCCAACCGACCGTCCCAATCACCGCAACGAGCAGCAGGAAAGCTTCCGCGGGCCCGACATGCAAGGGTAGAAATGCTCGCAGGGCCAACAGCAGGTACAACCAGGGGAGTGCCATGAAGATGTCCACACACCGCATCACCGCAACGTCAAGCCAGCTCCCATAGAACCCCGCCAGAGTTCCCAGGCTCACGCCCAGGGTCAAGGTGAGTAACGTCGCCGCCAGCCCGGCAAATAGAGAGATTCGCCCGCCATACAATAGCCGCGAGAACAAGTCTCTTCCATAGCCATCGGTACCCATCAGCCATATATGCGCGGGAGCGTCCACACCGAACAAGTGTCGGTCCCAGCTCAGAAGACCGCCAATTTTATAAGACGATCCCTGAGATAGAAGATGAACTGGGTAAGCGGTCTGCAGGTCCTCGCGATATGCCTGAAACTCCCCCGATTGCTGGACCCAGCGATATATAAATGGATGCCAGAGAAACCGCCCATCTTTGTTCACCCAATGGATCCGTGCAGGCGGAGCATAAGCAGCTTCCCGATCCTGTTCGGCAAAGTCGTAAGGCGAGAAGAATCCCGCAAGCAATACCACGAAGTGGATCGCCCCGAGAAAGATCAGCGACATCACCAACACCTTGCGGACTTTCATCTCAGCCCTTCCGCGCGGATTCGTGGATCGGCGGCATACAGCAGAAGGTCCGTAGCGGTCATTGCCCCGACCAGAAGAACGGTTGAAAACATTACCGCGCCAACGACCACATAGACGTCATGTTCCATGACCGCTTCCAGCAGCAAAGGACCAAGCCCAGGCCAGCTCATGACGATCTCCGTCAGCAAGGAAACGCTTAGCAGCGACGCCAGCGAGAATCCGAACAGGGACATCAGCGGATTGATGGCCGCCGGCAACGCATGACGAAACAAAATCCGGCCGCGAGCGATCCCATGTCCGCGAGCGCTGCGGATGAAGGGAGAATCCATCACTCCCGATAACGCCGACCGCACATGCCTCAACAATAGCGGCAGGCTGCACAGCACCAGGACGAAGACGGGCAAAACGAGATGCGCCGCAGCATCTTTGACCTGCTCCCAGGCGTTGAAATCTTCAAAGTCGGGCGAAACCATGCCGCCAACGTGGAACCAGCCGGTCCGAACTGCCAGCGCCAGGAAACACAAGCCAACTAACAACTCGGGAACGGCCAACAGAACTGAGGTACCGAGCGCGCATGCGCGATCGATCAAGCCTCCGGGCGACTCCGCGGATAAAACGCCCAACACGAGAGCGGTTAGCCATGCGAAGAATAGTGAGCTTCCAGCCAGAAGCAGCGTATTACGGGCTCTCACCCAAAGCAGAGGCGCGACGGGGCTGCCATATGCGAAGGAATACCCAAAATCGCCGCGCGCTACCGACGCCAGCCAGCGGCCATAGCGAACGGGTAGGGACCGGTCCATTCCATACTCTGCCCGGAGCCTGGTGACCGTCTCTTGAGAAATCTGAGGATTAAGCCTCATTTCATCAAAAAAATCGCCAGGGGCGAGCTCAAGGAAAACAAACGAAAGCAACGAGACCCCAAACAGCAGGAACAGCGCTTGAAGAAAGCGAGCTATCAGGTACCGCACCGGCTCTCCTGCTGCACCCCGAGGACGCTCGCCGTGCGTAACAACCTCTCCGCTTACGCCGACGGAGATCTCCCTCTGCGCAGTCTCCGCTCCACCGAAGGATGCAGATGTTCTACCCCCGCCAACGACCTCTCCGTGATCCAGCACCAGAACGTCATCGGAAAAATGCCGAACCATATCCGGATCGTGCGATATGTACAGGTACGCAAGCGAGCGCTCGGCCTGCAGCTCCAACAGCAAGTTCACCAATCGCCCCTGCGTAGAAAGGTCGAGGCCTGTAAATGGTTCATCGAGAACCAGGAGACTAGGCTGCAAAACGAGGGCCCGTGCGATCGCTAAACGCTGGCGCTGGCCGCTGCTGAACTGATGCGGAAGCCGGTCCTTCCAACCCGGGGGCAGTCCGACTCTGATCATCAAATCAGTTACCAGCTCTGAGCGCTCTTTGGGCGAATATCTCCGTTGGATTACCAGAGGTTCTTCGATTATTTCCGCTGCCGAGAAATGAGGAGGGAGCGCAGACGCGGACTCCTGAAAAACAATTTGCACGCGCGAACGGATCGGTGCGAGCTGGCTCCTGGGAAGAGACAATACTTCGCGTCCGTCAAACCAAATCTCGCCGGAGTCGGGTCGGTCCAAAAGAGCCGCGCACATGGCCAGCGTTGTCTTGCCGGCGCCAGATTCCCCGACGACCGCTAGCGTCTTTCCCACGTCCAGCCTGAGATTGACCCCGTCAAGCGCTCTCAACTGAACTTGTTTCTCCCACCACCGCCCCCGCGAGTATGTCTTGTGCAAGTCGGTGACCCGCAAAAGAGGCTCCGAGTGGCGTGCCGTGAACATCAGCAATTCCCATATTTGAAGCAGGACACCGTATGTGCCCTTGCAGCTTCCACTACTGTCGGAACGCTCATCGCGCAAATCCGCATTCGATCGGGACAACGGCTTTCAAAGTCGCAATGTGACAAAGTCCGCGATTGACCAGTCACCTTGTCTGCGATGGTAGGAAGCAAAGACTTGAGGATATGAGGGCGGGTCGCCGTCTCCTCCGGCAGGGCGCAATTCAACAGTGCTCGTGTATAGGGATGAAGCGGCTCATGCAAGATCGCCTGGCAAGGTCCTTGCTCGACGATACGACCCGCATACATGACCATCACGCGATCCGCGAGTCGCGCAAGAATCTTGATATCGTGACTGATAATCAGAAACGCGATCTTGAATTGCCGATTAAGCCGTCGCAAAAGCTCCACAATCGATGCGGCCGTCGCCGGATCCAAGGAAGATGTGGGCTCATCCGCAACCACCAATGCCGGACGGCACGCCAGCGCCTGAGCGATGACGATCCGTTGCCGCTGGCCACCGCTCAGCTGATGCGGATAAGACGTGTAGACCCGATCGACATCTTCGAGATCTACCTCCTCCAGCAACAACCGGGCCTCTTCCCGCCAGCGCTGCCCACTCCAATCGCGGTGGGCCTTGAGCACTTCTACCACCTGGTCCCCCACCCTCATTACAGGATTCAGAGCGGTGGAATCCTGATAGATGAGCGAGATCCTTGCGCCCCGAATCTTCCGCAATTCGCGCTCGCTTAGCGTCAGCAGCGGACGAGCTTCAAACTGAATCGATCCTTCGACGACTTGGAATGACGATGGCAAGAGTCGCAACAGAGCTAGAGCCAAGGTTGTCTTTCCCGCTCCCGACTCACCCAATAAACCGATCGCTTCTCCGGGGCCGACGTGGAAGTTAACTCCCTCTAAAACTGGGGTTTCACAGCAGGAATCAATCGAAATGCGGACCCCAAGGTCTCGCACTTCGAGTAAGTGCATCCCGAAAGAACTCCTAGGTCCAGCCGAGGACACCAAGGCAGTGTCTGAGAGCGCCACAGTGGACATCCCTTCTAATGCGGACTCTGTCAACAGCCGGAGCACATCCGCTGTCGCCGGGTCACCAATCGCTAACCACCATAGTTACACTGGTGGCCCGGAAACCCCGTATTACTAAGGTAATCACCTTTAGGAGAGTCCTCGACCCTCGACGCAGTCGGAAGCGACGGGGCATATGGCGATGAACGCAACCTGAGGAATGCTCCCAGGTCGGGTGGCCCTCGTGCCTCTTGTCAATGATTAGGCGCAGGAGATTCAGATCGCAAATCGAAGCAAACCTCGGTGGTAGGTTCACTTCCGGTTACTCGTCACCCAGATTTGGCTGGCCAATAAGGTTCTGAGCGATCGCATGAAAGAGAGGCACGCACTTTTCGGTCGTGAGATCGACACTCCCGCATACGATCACCGCGCGAGTGAGACGGCCGGTGCTGCCGTCAGTAGTGGTATGGGAGCTTGGCTGTTGCCCTCCCCATGGTAGTCTGACGTTCATGACTTGCACCTTGAGACCGCACGTTAGTCCTAATCGCCATGAGCTGCGGTGCCGTCCGACCACTCGCCGATTGGAACCAGGAACAAAGTGTATCGATCCAGGGGGTCCTCAATCGCCAGAATCGGGGACTTGTCCAGGTTTGCGCCCCAGGCTGCCGCGTCAGTTGCTGGAACGAAGAACATCAGGTGAGGATGCCAGTGCCCGGCACGGTCGTTCAAGTACCCTTGCTTTGACATCATGTAGCACATCGCGCCGGATTCGAGCGCCGGCAACTCCTTCTTATCGAAGGCAGTCTTGATGTCGTCGGCCATTTCAGCTTTCGACCGTCCGGCAAGCACCGACTCGGTCTTCTTGATATCGACGGGGACGTTGAATCGCGCACCTGGCGCGTTAAAGCAGATTGGAGCCCGCATCTTGGGATTCCAAAATTCAGGATCGTCGATTGGCGCCATCCAAGATCTTTCCACCATGCATACGAAACCATTCTTACCTTTGACGGCGGTTTCATAGCCGTGCTGTCCGAGGACCAGGACTTCGGCATCGCGTGAGATGGACTCTGGGGCCGCGGTCCGCGCCAAGGCTACCTCGGCGTTTCGCTCCATCAAGTATTTATCGAGAGGAGCCATGCGCGGATATGGTGCTTTGGCGTCCTGTGCTTGCGCCTGCCACGCCGCGCTGAGCACGACAACCAGCGCGAAGCCTCTTAGTGCAATCATCCTGAATGTCTTTCGCTTCATTGATTTCTCCTGAGATATCGCATCTGAATCGCAGCCCGCTCTGACGTGATATGTTGATATCAACTTATTTATGACTCTGTCAAGGACGATGAAGCCTTCATGCCTCTGATTCGCGACTGTTGCCGCTGCCTCCATGTGTAGAACGGGCGATTCTCACCGTTGAGGTCGCTGAACCGGTCGGAGACGCCCAGGATGGCGGCCTTGGCAGCCTTGCTCGCGCGGGCGGGGCAGGGGATCTGTGGTTTCTTGAGAATACTTCGTCCCACACTCCAGATCGATATCCATCGACCTGCCTGACGCCGGCTCAAGTCCAGACCGCAAAGGACATCTATCCGGGCGCCCGTGACGGCGAGGGCGATAAGTTGGTCCTCAGCGGACCGCTGCCCGGTTCCGAGCTGGCATGGGAGGGCGTCTACATCCCCCGTTCCCGGTCAGGATCGCGTCACGAGTTCGATGATTTCGACCGGCACTCTAAAATACCTGGCGTACGAAAAAACCCGTCCGCGGATTACACTCTTGCCGATTTGAAATTTACCAAGCTTCCTTCGACAAAACCACCAAGCTACATATTCTCTACGACGCGACCGATCCGGATCTGCCTGCCTTTGCCGCCGATAGAGGCAAGTAGATTTTGTGGCATGGCCTGGCGGATCCTCACATGTCTCTGCTGAACACGATCGCCTATTACACGGCGATGGAACAGATCATGGGTAAGTCGTCTGTGACTAAGTTCACGCGGCTTTATCTCTTCCCCGGTGGCTATCACTGCGACGGCGGGGAGGGCCATTTAACTTCGATCTGCTAAGCACAATCATGCCATGGGCCGAGCATGGCGACGTGTAGATCGGAGATCGACATAACGGCGAAGTCAGTTCAGGGAGTCTCCCCGGACGCCCAAGCTCACATCTCCGTTTTGTGCGGCGGTATCGAATGTGATACCTTGACGCTAGTAATGATCGGAAAAATTGCATCAACGCTGTGTTGCCGCGCTTCCTCGGTGCAGGCCTGTTGTTGTTCGCGCTGATTGCCTCATTCGATCAAAGTCGTTACGACTCGCTGCAAACCATTCTCGTCAAGAACGCGCTAACACGATCGCCCAAATGATTCCCATCATTTTCAGTTGTGCCATCGCTCGCTGCGCTTCCTTCTCCCAAAGAGATGGCGCCTGTTGTTGTAGCCGCTGATCCTCTCCTTTTCCGCCGCTAACCTCTCTAGTTTTCCGGACAGATTCTCCAGGAGTCGTTTCATGAGCTACATTCGGCACTTCTATCGCTTTCTGTTTCTCTCAATTCTGCTTGCGTGGGGAGTCAGGATTCCTTCGGCGCTGGCGCAGGTCGTGGGCGGCACGATCGCCGGCGATGTCGTTGATCCCGCCGGAGGCGCGGTGAGCGGGGCCAAAGTTCTGATCCGCGATCAAGAAACCGGGACGGTGCGCGAGCTCAGCACCTCGGAGGATGGCGCATTCTCAGCGCCTTCTATTCCGGTTGGAGGGTATTCGGTGACCATCTCGCACGACGGCTTTGTACCGTTGCAGCGTACCGGTATCGGTCTAGCCGTGGGCCAGGGCATTCACCTTCATCTCACTCTGACTGTTGGCGGCACGAACGAGACGGTTTCGGTCGTGGACACGCCACAGGTTGTTAACCTCTCGACCCAGCAGTCGCAGGGGTTGGTTCGCGAGCGGCAGGTGAAAGAGCTGCCGCTCAATGGGCGGAGCTACGACCAGCTTATCGAGCTGAACCCAGCAGCGGTCAGCTATACGACCGAGCGCTCCGGCGGCGTCGGCACTTCGAACTCCTCGGTGGGGAATATGTTCTCGGTTTCGGGGCGCCGGCCGCAGGATAATCTCTTCCTGTTGAATGGGGTGGAATACACGGGAGCGTCGCTGATCAATGTGACGCCGGGGGGCACGAGCGGCCAGCTGCTCGGTGTGGATGCCGTTCGCGAGTTCAATGTTGTCAGCGATACTTACGGCGCGAACTACGGCAAGCGGACTGGAGCGCAGATATCCATCGTCACTGCCTCTGGTGGCAATGCTGTGCATGGCTCCGTCTATGAGTTTCTGCGCAACAGCGCACTGGACGCGCGCAATTATTTCGACCAGACAAAGATTCCTGAATTTCAGCGCAACAACTTCGGCGCCGCGCTGGGCGGCCCATTACGCCATGACAAGCTTTTTGCCTTTGCCAACTACGAAGGGTATCGGCAGAACCTTGGGTTGAGCGCCCTCAGTTTTGTTCCAGACGATACATCTCGCGCCGCCGCAGTACCAAGTGTGAAGCCGCTACTGGCGCTGTGGCCGGTTGCGAATGGTCCGGAGCTGCTGAACGCGAACGGGACGCCGAGCGGCATCGCTGAGGCGTTCTCGAACCCTCCGCAAAACGTCCGCGAAGATTTTGGGACGACTCGAGTAGACACGAACCTTACGCCGAACGATCTGCTCTTCGGCGTCTACACCATAGACGATAGTGATGCCGCTACACCGTCGCAGAACCCTTATTCCACAATCTATGAACGGCTGCGTGAACAGGTCGTGAGCGCGCAGGAGCAGCATGTCTTTTCTCCAACCCTGCTTAATACGGCGCGCTTCGGATATTCGCGGGCGGCGTACTACTTCACCGGCGAGGTACCGGTGTCAGTACCAGGATGGGTCGCAGGCGCGCCGATCGGTGCGGTCGTGATCTCGGGTAGCACGGCATCGAACGGCGCTTCGCAGATCACGCTTGCAGGCGCGAACACCGGGAGCAACAACGATACTGTCCGGAATCTATTTACCGCAGACGACCACATATTCTGGACCCATGGCAAGCATCAGATTGAAGCTGGTGTTTGGCTGCAACGGCTGCAATCGAACGACAACCTTGCGCAGAATCAATACGGGCAGGCATCGTTTTCGACACTTGCGAGTTTTCTGAAGGGTGATGTGGCGACGTTTACGGTGGTTCCAGCGCCCACAGAATTGGGCTGGCGGTCACTCTTCGTCGCGGGCTACATCGAGGATGCTTGGAAGGTGACGCAGCGGCTTGAGGTACGCGCAGGTTTCCGCTCGGAGTCCTCGACCGGCTGGAATGAGGTGCAAAACCGGGCCTCGAACTACGGATTTACCGACGGCGTGATCAATACGAATCCCACCATCGGTGGATCGGCCTTGTCGGACAACCGCGCGAAGTTTCTGCCCGAGCCTCGTGTCGGCGTCGCCTACGACGTTTTTGGCAATGGCAGGACGGCGCTGCGCGCGAGCTTCGGTGTGCACAAGGCGTTGCTTGATACCCTCGATTACCGGCTCGACCAAACCGCGCCCTTCAATACAACGCTTTCGTTCAGCAATACGACGGTCGAAAAGCTTGCGGGTCTGGCCGACGGATCGACTCCGGGTAGCGGCCTGATTTCGCCCAGCAACGTCCAGCCGGATATTGCCACGCCAACGGTCCTGGCCTGGACATTGAAGTTGGAGCAGCAGATCGCCCCGGCGACTTCGCTGACCATCGGCTACGTAGGTTCACACGGATACAATCAGATTCTTTCCGAAGACCAGAACACGCCCCCGACGGTCGTCTGCCCGGCAGCTTCGTGCCCTGCGGCGCTGGCCCCCGGGACCATCTACTACCCGACGACGGTGAAGGCAAACCCAAACGTAGCGAACACGACCTCCTGGGTTTCCCAGGGCATCGGCAATTACAACGCGCTTGAGGTTGACGTTCGAAAACAGCTTTCCCATGGGCTCCAACTGCGCGGCGTTTATACATGGGCAAGCAACTTCGACGATGGCTCGGCATGGAACACTAGCGTTTCAGCGAATACGCCGGCCTATGTGATGTACCCTGGAAATCCAAAGCTGGACTACGGCCTCGCGGCGACGAATATTCGTAATGAAGCCGCGCTGAACGGCACCTGGGAGCTCCCATTTGGACGCGAATTTCTCGCAAATGCCAATCCCGTATCGCGCCAGGTAATCGATGGATGGTCGGTCAGCGGCATCGCGACCTTGCAGAGCGGCTTTCCCTTTTCGCCGCAGCTGGGCTATAACCCGACTGGGAACGGCGACACCCGTAACCCGGTGCGTCCTAGTTTGAATCCTGACTTTCATGGCAGCCTTTACTCAAAGAGCCCCAACCAATGGTTCAATCCCGCGGCGTTTACCGCGCCCTATCCCGGGACCTTTGGCGATGCGGGCAGGGACACGCTCTCCGGACCAGGGCTGGCGGATCTCGACGTGTCGTTGGCGAAGAGTACGACCATTCGTGAAGGACTGCACGCTCAATTCCGTGCGGAGTTTTTCAACGTCCTAAACCGCGCAAACTTTACCACTCCCAACCCCGTCGTCTATAGCTCGGGACCAACGCCGAAGACCCCCGCCGCCGACGCGACGCAGTCCGCTACGGCCGGAGTGATAAGCGCCACCGCGACGACCTCGCGGCAGATTCAGTTTGGATTGAAGCTTATTTTTTAATTGCACGAAGAGCAGACAATCACCTGACATCATCGTGACAACTTAGATCCATGTCCTCCATATAGTCGGTAGTCGGGACGATGTTAATCGCAATACGTTCCGCAGCGAAGGTGAGGTGACACGGTGACAGAATCAACGAATATCGTGAAGCGTCCAATGAATCGTCGTTCCATATTGAAGGGCGGATTATTGGCAGGTGGCGCAGTTACTTTGGGCGTCGGGTTGTTTGGCAGGGGAACATCGGCATTCGCCGCAGAGTTGAACGAGGGAGATATCGCGATCCTGCGCTTTCTGGCGGCGGCAGAGTTGATCGAGTCCGATCTTTGGACACAGTATGCGGAACTGGGCGGTATCGGCAGTAATCTACCCATTGAGGTAGACCCTAACCAATCGTTGAACCCCTATCAACTTGCTCTCTCGAACCTCGACGGCGATGGCCCCCAGTACATAACCAGCAACACTCTGGATGAAGTTAGCCACGCTACCTTCCTCAACGGCTATCTGGAGTCCAAGGGCGCTGACCCGGTCAGTTTGGATGAGTTCCGCATTTTACAAGGCAGCACAGCGACGGGAGCGCAGGACATCGGGCGGCTCACTAACCTCATGCATCTCAACGTGCCCACCAGCTGGTTCACCCGCTACCGCAGCACGACCAATCCCGATTTCGGCGCAACGTATCCGGAAGCTGTCACCATCGTCAACCGGACCGCCATCCCAAGGACAGATGCCGATTTTGAAGGCCCCAACCACATCCAGGTGATCGCGAACACCGCGGCATTTCACTTTGGCTCGATAGAACAAGGCGGGTCAAGCCTATATCCTGCTCTCGGACAGAAGGCATCGAGCCCCGAAGTGCTGGAAATCTGCTTCGGCATTGGCGGCGACGAAGTGGCCCACTTCCTGGAATGGGTTGATTTTGCGGGCAACGGAGTGCAAGCCCCGGTCGCACCGGTGACGAGCCACGGCCTGACCTTTCCTAACTTTTTTACCAACCCACCCAATCCGCAGATTCAGCCCAGCCTGATCTTCCCGGTGCCTTGCGAATTCATTAGCAAGGACCTTCCCCGTTGCGCCACGATCCGTCCGCTAACAGATAAATTTGGCGGCGCGATGGCGGCAGTCGCCGGGCTCACCGCCAGCGGACTCTTTCACGGCCAAACGAAGGAGTTTTTCACCACACTTCAGGCCCTGGCAAGCGCTGCGGATGCCACCGTTCGCAAGTGTTAACCACATCTCGACCAGGTTCCGAACTTCCTTGAAATCCCGCTTACGATACAGATCGGCGATTTCAAGGAATTCGGGACCGTGTTTTCCGGTCCTCATGCTCGTATGATGGAAATCCCGAGCTCCTCGTAGAGCATGATCAGATCATCGCCGGCCGCTGTTCCGTGATGATCCCCTAGTAGGGATCTTTGGGGACAGGATTATAGCTTTCTCCAAACTTATTCAGGTGGTGGCTCATCAAGTCGCCGCTGGTCTCAATGACTAGCGTCCCAAGGTTAGTGTTTCTTGGGGATATAGCGACGACTCGGCTGAGAGCGTTCAGGCGATCGGCTGAGACGTTTTCCGCCCAGACGTTGAGCCGGTAGTTCCCCAATGGGATTCCGTGAAGAACAACGCTTCCATCGCGCGAAGAGATTCCATAATAAGGAGTGCTGAGCGAGATAACGACGGCCCCCATCTCCGGGTGGATGTTGCAGAAAATGTACGAAACGCCGTCCCGATCGAAATTAACCGAGTGCCGGGAGTGGGCCTCGTAAAGACCGAGGTCGAAACTCTTGCCGTTAAACCTCGAAAAAACGTTATGGAAGAACGGGTCGAGGTTGGGAAACTCGACGGTACTGCCGGTGGGAACCACCAGGAGATGCGGGCTGAACTGCTTGTCCTTTTGAACGAGTGTGTATTGCTGGATTCTAGGGGGCGCTGGCAAAGGCGCCGTCTTTTGTTCTGGCGTAAGCCAGACAACTACATCGGCCGAAGAACTGGGAGAGGAATGCGGACGGCTTTCTTGGCGAGTCACTTCGGCGCGAAGAGAGACATCGAGCTCCTGCGGTTGAGCAAGAGCCTGCAATGACGGGCAGCAAGCGATGGTCAGGGCCAGGCAGCCACTGTATGCCGCTAGCCGTCTTGCCATCTTACGCGCCGCTGCCCTACCGATCTTTTTCAAAACTGATATCCCGCTGACAGAGTGAAGACATTGGCGACGTTAACGGACCCGGTGTAGGGCCACGTCAAGAGGTGACGGTATTCGGGTGAAAAGATCAAATAGGTCTTGGGACGAAAGATGATGTTTCCCATGACCGAACTGTTGCGCGCGTACTGCTCAAGCGGATTGGCGCCCGGAGTAGAGATGAGCCCGTAGAAGTTGCCGCTGAGCGCATCATCGAGGCCGAAGGCCGCGTTGGCCTCAAGCGTTCGGCTAAGCCGAAGCTTCAACTGACTCCAGCCACCGACCGTCTCGACACCATTGACCTGAGGAAAGCCGGTAACGGGATTGGTGACTACGACGACATCCTTATACAAGCCGCCCCCCAGGCCGCCAATGGCGCGGCCACGATAAGCCTCTCCGGTAACCTCGAACCATTTCAGGATGGGCACCTGCCAGTCTGCAGTGGCAGCCCAGGAGTGGATCTGCGTGCTGCTGTTGTAATACTGACTCGCCGAGTACCCTCCCACGCCGAGCACGAAGCGATGGGTCGAACCCGTCCAGCTGCTGTTTGCTCGATAGGAGATGCGGGCCTCATACCCCGGATGACGTGACGCCTCGACGGGGTTATCTAACTGGGCGGAAGTATAGCCGGGTGACTCCGGATCGATGAGGCCGGCTTCCAGGGCAATGCTCCGGTCGTCGGAGAGAGCGAAACGCTGTTCCACTCGCACTTGAGGGGACCAAGTCCAGAGATTCCCGGAGGCCGAGAAGGCAGGCTCAGCTACCGTGGCGTAGGAGGTTGGCGACAAGGGAGAAATCAACGGTCCGGTGTACGCCGCCTGCAACGTCGTTTTATTCCAGTCCAGACTGATCTGGGCTTGGCGCATGCGCACAACGCCTGTCGAATAGGTATAGCCATAGACGTTTGTCGTCGCGCCGCCGAAGAAGTCCATGCTTACATTAGCGAAGCTGCGAGCGCCGGCAAACGTTGGACCGGTTGCTTCCAGACCCAATAGAGTCTGTTGCATTGTACCCCCGGCGCTCCCATGCGAACCGCCCGGCTGACGCGGCAGGGCGAGAGTGGGCAGTTCGACGTTGTCAACGACTCCGGCATTCGAGAAGGCGTTGAACAGAATGAGTCCCGTCAGCCGCAGAGGGTACTTCGAGGCGGACTCCACCTTGATCTGCTCGTGCTGTTTGATCTCTGCCTGCAATGCTTCCTGTTCCTCATTGAGGCTCTTGAGATCGTCATTGAGCGGAACGCCGATACTGGCCGCCTGACTGTTCGATGGCTGCTTCTGCGCAGAGAGGCCGTCAGAAAGCTCCGAGGTCGACTCCGACTGCGCACGGAGAGTATCGAGTTGACCGCGAAGCGTTTGAATTTCTAACAGGGATTTCTGGAGTGCCTGTTGCGCGTCGGCCAGCGCGTCGGTAACCGCATCGAGACGATGCTCGATTTCAGCCATACGTTGGGCCTGGTCGGCTGAGGTCGGCGCGTCGGGGCGCTGTTGTGTCGTAGCCGTCTGGCCCCTGACCACAGCACCGCCGAACACGCAGAACATCAGGCAACCTATAGCCGGGGACAGTGCGGCGCGCCGGCCATTCCGACGCTTCAGGTTAGTGGGTGCGTAGTCCAACGATGGGCTCATAGCTACTCCTGTCAGGACGTATGGCCGATATTACCGCTTGCGACGCCGACGTGCTCTCTGGCATTGCCATTCGCGGCGCTTTCGGAATGTAAGCGGCGGAGCGACTGCAGGGCCTTCTTGTACAGTAGGATGCTGAACACCGTCTTTCCGGGGGATGACTCCTGCAGCTTCACCTCGCCGCCGTGTTCCTGGGCGACGTACTGGGCGAGGGTCAGGCCCAGGCCCGTGCCATTTTCTTTGTTCGCGCTGACAAAAGGTTGGAAGAGCGTGTCACGGATGGAGGCAGGCACGCCTCGTCCGCTGTCGCAGATGTCGATCCGAAGTTTCTCTTCGTCCTCTGCAAGCGTGACCTCCACAGTGGGAAAAGTCTCGCCGCTCTTCTTCGCCGCCTGGCATGCATTGAGCAGCAGGTTGTAAAGTGCACGCCCGAGCTTCCCCCCATCTACCCAGGCATCCACGGGTTCGAGGTTTGCCGTTACGATTCTGACTTCGCGGCACTCGGGATGCCGGCGCATTGTCTGCACGATCCGCTCGATCAGCGAAGCGATAGACTCGTAATGCAGATTCAAGGCCTGGCCGGTCCGGCTGAAGAGCAGCAGCGACTCGATAAGGTCGGTCATGCCTTGAACGCCTTCTCGTACCTCCAGGAGCAACTCGGAGCGCTCATCGGCTCCGGCCTGCGGGAGGCTCATGAACTCCGCATTCGCGTAGATGGCAGAGAGATGATGGCGCAGATCATGCGAAACCGAGCTTGCCATTCTTCCGATCGTGGCAAGACGGTCGGATTCGATCAGTTCGCCCTGGGTGCGCTTCAACTCGCTCCGCATCGTATTGAAGGCCAATCCCAGTTCGCGCACTTCGACGGCGCCTTCGGCGCTCATGCGATAGTCGAAGTCGCCCCGCGCAAGCGCGCGGGTTCCGGCGACCAATGCCTCGAGCGGACGGGTCACTGTGCGGGAGACTGCGGCAGCGAGAAACAAGCCGATGAGCAATGCAGACAAGCCCAGTCCCAGAATCCATTGGTTCACTCGCTGGAGATACTCGCTGGCGCGGTCATAGGACTTGAGCACCACGAGCTGGACCTCGGCGCGTCCGGCGGCAGCAAGCTTTGACGCCGAAGCCATATACGTTTCGCCGCCAAGCTCGATCCGCTCGGGAGTTGCGTTCGTCGCGTCGAGTGCTGTTATGCGCTTGCCCAGATCGGGTAGTCTTGCGGATGGCACTGTGGTGGCGGCGACCTCTCCGTCGACAAGGAAGGCTACATCCGCGGCGGCCGCTTCACTGACCTCGTGGACCACCTGATGGTCGATCGCGTAGCCCAGAACAACATACCCGAGTTGCGAGCCGTTGGCCGGCGGACCGAAATATAGCGGCTGGATAGAAAGTTCATAAAGACTCCGCCCAAAGGCGATCATGCAGGGATCTTCTGAATAGGCCATGCAGGCCTGCACACCTGGCGTTACTAAGTCGTCGCTCAACGCTGGACCCCGGTTGGAGTACGTCAACAACCTGCCATTTGCGCTGGACAAGGCGAAGAAGTCACTCCCGCTTATGGTCCAGAACTCCTGGCTCCCATCGCGGATGGTCTGCGCGTCCTGGGTTGTCATCAAAGCTTTGAGACTGGGCAAGTCGGCCAACAGCGCCGCTTCGCGGGAGAGCATCCGGTTGCGTTGGTGGGCAATGTTGCGAAAGGTGCTGAGCGAGTGCTCCAGGTCGGAGTCGAGACCCTTGCTGATCTCCTGCTGCACGCTGACTCGAATGATCAGCAAACAGGTGGCCGTGAGGGCGAGCGAGACTGTCAACAGCGAGACCATCAGCGTCGTGCGCATGCGCCAATGCTTCATAGATTCACGATCTCAGCGGGGATCTCCCGACCATCAAGTCTGCTGCACGAATTTGTATCCGATTCCGTGGACCGTCCGAAAGTGCACCGGGTTCGCGGGATCGGCCTCGAGCTTCTGCCGGAGCTTCAATATCTGATTGTCAACGGCGCGCGTGGTGAGATGGAAGCTAAGTCCCCAAACATCGTTGAGCAGCTCGTCGCGCGGGATAACCCTGCCAGGATTATCCAGAAAGAACCGCAGCAACTTGAACTCGTGCGCAGTGAGCGGAACCAGAGCTCCAGCCTTGTGAATCTCCATTTTGAGAAAGTCGACTGAGACGTCGCCGAAGCCATGAGATCGCCCTTCAGACTTTCTCCCCGCGCGGCGAATCATCGCCTGGACTCGTGCCAGGAGTTCGCGCGGACTGAAAGGCTTGGTCATATAGTCGTCCGCTCCCGTTTCGAGCAGCAGAACCTTGTCGGCAACCTCGGTAACAGCGCTGAGGACGATGACCGGCATATCGATGGACCAGGCCTTGATCTCCTTACAGATGGCGCGGCCGGAGAGACCAGGCAACATCAGGTCAAGGACTACGGTAGCCGGTCGCAGGGTCTTGCAGGCAGCCAGCCCGGCCGGACCTTCGCCCTCAACCTTAACTTCGTAACCTTCCGCCGTGAACTGCCTTTGCAGCGCACGCTGGATGCGAGGATCGTCTTCGATAACAAGGATAAGACTCATGTCCATTCTCCGGCCTGGTTCAACGTACGGCACTAGGGAGCCCTCCAATTAGTTTCCACCAGAAGAAGGCCGACTCTCAACAAAATCGCGAAATGACGAGGAAGCGACAATTTCCGCGGTGTGTCGATTTGAGGGCGGTTCCATCAGCCCAAGTCGATTCCGAAGGGGTCTTCCTCGCGGGAATCGATCTTCTGCCGCCGCGCTCCAATCTTCACGTCCATCCGCTGCCAACGATTGGCCATTTGCCGTTACAGCAGCTGGAGAACGATCTAAATCGTTGCCGATGCAAGAGCGCTCGGGGCCCGAAGCGACGCGCTGGGGCCGCGGGCCAAGCGTTCCAGGCGATCGACTGCGTGTTGGAGATCGCGATATCGAAGCTCATACACCTCAGCCGCCGAGAGCCGCTGCAGCGCTGCTGCCCGGAGCTGCTGAACCTCATCTTCAGGAAATAGCGACTGGTGGAAGCGGCGCATGGCAGCCGGCCTCGAAAAAGGTACCAAATCGACCCCTGCGGAAGTTTGTCGATTCAGAAAGACGACGTAATCGATCGGCGCCTCGTCCGCGGTCACGAGCCCAGGGAGTTCGGCAGTCGGAACTTCGATCGAGGGTTTACCTTCGGCTCGCCGCGTTAGGGAGCGGCCGCTAAGCTCCGGAAAAAGGTCCGAGGCCGAAGGCCGAAATCGGATCTGGCGCGAGTTACCGGCGACACGGGGCTGGCCGGTGGCGCGGAGCAGATAGCATGCGTCATCCGAGGTATAAGTCCAGCCCGCACGTGCGCAGGCATAAGCCAAGGTGGACTTGCCTGCGCCAGAGTCTCCGCAAAACAGGATGCCGCGGCCATGTCGGCTGACGCAGGCGGCCTGTATCGCTGTCGCGTAGGAGTTGGAGATCAAAATGAGAGCAATCGCCTCAATGTAGTGGCATCGAAGATAACTGCGGTGGAGCAGCGTGTCATGAGTCAGCCAAGCATAAGCGTAGCCAGCTCCCAGATCGCAGACGGCCTGGTTCTCCGGGTTCGCGACGATCGTGAGCAATTGGCGGTGGGCGCGTACGACAGGCGATGGAGGGCAATCGCCAGACTCGCCGTGGGTAACCGCGATTCCCATCCGTAACATAGGGCTTGAGTGGCGTTGGCTGAAATTTTTCCAGCTCTCACGGGCGGCATCCAGCACGGCCTGCGAGTTAGTCGATATCTCGACCGCAAAGCCAAGCGGATAAAAGACCGCCCGGAGCGGTAACTCCATTTTGCACAAGAGCGGATCATTCTCCAGAGTGGTCGCCCCAACCGTGGTACTTTTCGGCTCAATCTTTATCGGCGAGGATTTACTTTTCAAGTCGCTCACCGTTCTCGGCACCGAAAGCGCCGCTCGCGGAGTAAGGTGGTCGTGCGTCGAGCCCAGTGAATTGTGAGAATTTGATTGGTTCATGGGTTCTTGTTGGAGCTGCTGGACTCAAGTGTAGAGATTGTGTGCATGTCGGTTGTCAGCGAATTGTCGCCGTTTCGTCACGATTTTGCTTACCTCTGGCTAGACAAGTACGACAGTCGGGGTCGCCTGCCGTTGATCGCCGCCGTTGATCGGGAACGAGATTGACTCCGCTTTGGTAAGCGGTACCGGTGACCGGATCGAAGAAGATGTTCTGAGCGATGGATCGTTGGAGTATCGGATCGGGTTTACAATCGCGGCAGCTACGCTCCAGCCGGCTTAGCCAGCTCACGCTACGCCAGGAGATTGCGATCAATTTTAGCGGATACTCGGAGAGCATTGGCTGCAATCGTGAGGGATGGATTGATCGCTCCACTGGTTGGCATGAAGGAAGCATCTGCAATGAAGAGATTGGCGATGCCATGTGCCCGGCAGTCTCGATCGATGACTCCGGTGGAAGGGTCATTGCTCATTACACATGTGCCGCAAGGATGACCGAAGTTGAGCTCAATATCTTGCGAGAGAAAAATCAAACGCCTTTCCTTCAGGCGATCGGCCAAGAACCTCCGAAGGTGAGCGGCGCGGTCACGCAGCTCAGCCTTGATGGTGTATTTGATGCTCACGCCATCGGCCTCGTCATCATTGGCTAGGACGCGATTCTCCGGGTAAGGGAAGTCCTCAATGAGGTTCACAAAGATAGTGCCACGGCCGAATCTCTTGATTGTCATGGCCGCCGGAATTCTCAATAAGTGTCTAAATATCCTGAGATAGGATGGCGCATCATGATCAAAGCGTTGATACAAATGCATTAAGAACTCACCATACCCGAGTTCGAATCCGGTCGAACTGAACACATCCACAACGCTCGCCGTTTGCGTAATAGAAATCTCGAAAGGAGATAGACTTACGCGGACCCGAACCTGGCAGTCTTTTACTCGGCCATAACGCAAAATTCTGTATTGCATGGAACATCAGGTTGCGGCCAACCAGGTCGGAGTGATTCGCGAGACCGTTCGGCCAATCGTCGCTCTTAGACTTCAAAAGTAGCTTTGGAGTGTGGATCGCGCCGGCCGCCAACACAAACACTTTGGCTTGGATCCTTATCTGCTTGTCGCCTTGATCCACGATTGCGCACGTTACGCGGTCGGGAGTGGATTCAAGTCGCACTACTTCGCTGCGAGCCATGACCGTTGGCTTCTTCAGGGCCTCAGCGAGCACAGAGCGAATGTCTGTCCGACAGTTCTTATGACACAACCTGCCGAGGCATTCATCGCATCCCGGAAGATAGCGAATGCCCACGTGCAGTCTGTAAGGGTGAAGCCCATTTTTTTGGAACAAGCGCACAAAATCTGTATCACAAGGTCCCAATGGCGGTGGTTCCAGGAGATGATTCGGCCCAGGATCTCTAATTGGATCAATGGTTCCGGCAACATGAAGCATCCGCTCAGCTTGCTCATAGTAAGGAAGAAGTTCCTGAAAGCTGATCGGCCACCCGCCAGTAGGATGGGGTGCATTCGGCAGCGAGTCGATATCGAGGTCCGCAAATCGTTCCAGCGCTGCGGCATACCAGTTGGTGCTGCCACCAACACCCGACCCAAAGGGACCGTAGCATCGGTTCACAACACCATCAATCTCAAACGCACTCAACGTAGGCCACCTGCTCCCCGCGAGTCTCACTTCCGGATCATCGGAGAACTCGCTACCGGCGGGCGGCGATTTTTCTTCAATGCCGCGTTCGATCAGCAACACATCATGCCCTGCATTGGCAAGAGCCCATGCAGTGAAGCCACCGCCCATCCCAGCTCCTATGACGGCGACATCCCATGTTCGATCTTGATTTTGCACACCTGAGCGGGGCAAATGAGCTCTCCTTACAGTCCGAGCCGCCGGAACTCACGGCCGATACGGCGTACTTTTGACGGTCCGTGAGTTGTGTGTCTATTCAACGCACCGTGGCAGTTGGCTGAGCAGAACAAACGACGTTCTGCAGACGTGCCAACTCAACGTCAAGTTTAGATGAGTGGGTGTCTAACGCCTCTGCGAGCGTCTTGAAGCGCCAACGCCAATCGAAGGTTTCAAGGGACCTTATGTAATTACGTTGCGCCCGTTCCGGGGTCCATTCTCGTACCGCCGAAGCAATCACTTTGAGTCCTTCGTTTTGATCTACCGTCCCGATATCGAGTAACGCTTCTGGCCACAAAAGCGAATCTATAGACTCACTCCGGGGCGGGACGCCGGCAACCGTGGACCCAGAGGCCAATGAGTCAGTCCAACGGCCAGTAATATATTCGCGTTCGGGATGGGTCTGCATAGTCGGGTTTGCTCGGTTCGAAAAGGCTAATGAAAATTTGGTTTTGCTCAACACTCTCATAAGTCCCCGCTCGTTGTCAGTCGCATCGCTGAAGGATGGGGGGCGGCCGAGAAAATTTAACCCTAAGGATTGGCAAGCCCGCGCGTTGACCAGGTCATCATCCCATTCTTTCGGCTGACGTCCGAATCGCACCAAATCAAGCTGTCGCACAGGAGCAGAGGATCCGAGATTCAGAACATCGGATCCCCAGGGAAGCCAGTCAACTGGAGCATGTAACATCTGGCGCCACGTATCCAGGTCCTCCCGCTCCGTTACGAATACGTGGTCGAATATGCGCGACGCCCGTACCCATGGTGGAATCCAATTTGTCCAGAATGAGTCAAATACCCATGCGACGATTCGGCCATAGTTTTTTCGCCAATTTTGAACAAGCAGCATCGAGCTGAGATCGACGGGCGAGGTGCATATGAGTAGACAAGATGTATGCGATCTTTTCCGAGGCAAGAGGATACCACTCAATTTGTCAGTCAGTGCCGGGGGCCCTGGTGGAAGTACGATCAATTCCCCATTCAAGAGCTCGGCCGCGAGTCGCGCCATGTGGAAAATACAGAGATACCCCTCTCCACCAGGGTTTGGGTACACGATGTGAATCGAAGCGTCTGTCATAAGCCCTTCCGAGTAATCTCTCATCTTGCCGAAAGAGAATCAAGCATCGCATCCCCTTCATTCCCCCACGGTCTGACTGTCGGCTGCTGCCACCTCGATCAATGGAGAGACGCTCTACTCTTGGATCAGCATATGGGGTTCGAGTCCATGAGCGCAGTCAATATCTTTATTTCATGTACTACCTTTGAGGACTCTTCTCGACCTTCCCCAAGCTGATTTAACGTTTGTTCTGGGTTGGCTCGAGAACGTGTTGGGAGACTCTTCTCAAGAACAACTATTTCCTGCTGCGAAGAAGAGCGAGTCCGAACCTTCGGTGCCCTATGCTGTATTAAGAGGGGACAAATGTTCAGCGGCACCGATTCAACACCTAACACATCTTTTCAAAGTGGTTGGGATTCGGCCCTTTACCCGCAGCCGTATCTATTGGTTGTCGGACAACATTTGCCTGTTTACCGCAACGAATCGGGACAACTCTTCACGGGCGAACTCTGGCAAAAAGATCTCGCGAGGCATTTGGAGTATCTCGACCATTTGATGATCGCCACGCCGTTGCTGCATCAAGAGCCGCCTTCGGATGCGGTGCTGCTGGATTCAAAACCGTCGCGGATCGAGATCGTTGAACTCCCTGCGCAGACAAGCTTTCTCCACGCGATCCGAACGATGCCGACCATGGTGTCCCGGCTATGGCGCGCGACCCGCCGCGCTGGTATCGTGCACAGTGGAATTGCAGGTTGGCCAATCCCGATGGGATGGATCGTAACGCCACTTGTCCTCTTGTGCAGAAAGCCGTACGTCGTTATCGTCGAGTCCGCACCCTGGCGGCTACAGAAAGGAGCTGCAGCGGGTTGGAGGAGCCGACTGAGGGCATTTCTACAGGAGCTTATGGGTCGATGGGTTCTCAGCAAGACCGAACTTCCGATTTTCACTCAGGACGAATACCGACAAAGCCTGATGCGCCAACAAGCATCTCGCGGACATGTCATTCCGGCGTCTTGGATCGACGAACAAGATATTCTCACGGACGTTGAGGCGGAACAGGCCTGGCAGAGGAAACTTGCTGCCCCTGATTCACGGCTTAAGATTCTCTTCGCAGGCCGCCTGGTTCCCGACAAAGGCATACGAGTGCTGCTGGAAGCCTTGCAGCAATTAAGCGCAGGCGACGCTCCGATTATGTTGAGCATCCTTGGAGAGGGCGATCTGAAGAATGAGTGCACGACGGTTGGTGCAGAGCTCACAGGGGTAACTTCATTGAAAGTGCTCGGAACCGTGCCTTATGGTGCTCCTCTATTCGCGTTGATTCGCGAATACGATGCTCTGGTGGTTCCCACCATCTCAGATGAGCAACCAAGGATTGTCTTCGATGCATATTCTCAGGCAGTCCCGGTTCTCGCGAGCGATACAGCCGGTCTTCGCTCGTGCGTTCGGAAAGGAGAGACAGGCATGCTTACCACCTCCAACGACGTTACAGCGCTGGTCGCGCTTCTCCAACATGCGTCCCAGCATCGATCGGAATTGAAACAGCTTGGCCAACAGTCCTTGAAGTACGCTCACGAGATGACGCATCAGGAGATGCATCGGCAGCGGGTGGTCCTTTTGAAAGATCTACTCGACAGACATGCTCGAGAAGCGGGGATGTAAGTGCAAGCAAGGGAGCGCGTCCCCCAGAAGATCACCTGGATCGACAGAAGTTACTTTCGTTGCGACCCGGAAACGACTGGAGGAGAAACCGGGCCTTCCCTTAATTCTCGAGGCTCCTCAGCCCTATCTTGAAGGGATCTATAGATGCTAATCACCTGTTGAATCTTCTTTTGCCAGTCAAAATCGCGAACCGCTCTTTTGCGTCCAGCGGCGCCCATGGATTTCGCGAGTTCAGGGGAGTTCATCAGCTTCGTCATCGCCTCGGCGAAGCCGGCCACCAAGTCTGGATAGCTCTTTGGCTCGATGAGCATTCCGCTGGATTCGTCCAGGTAGTCGACCGGACCACCCCAGCGGGTGGCAATTACTGGCTTGCCCATGGCCATGGACTCCAGAACCACGGCCCCTCCGCATTCATAGATACTCGGCAGAACCAGAGCAAGCGAGGCTTGCAGGCGGGCTGCGCACGCCTCCTGCGTGAGCCAACCTAGAAAATGAACGCGCTCCCTCACTCCCAGCTCCTCAGCCAACTCTCGCCACACTTCCAACATCGGACCGTCGCCAATGACTTCGAGCTCGGCTAAGGGAACCGCCTTCAGCGCACGGATTACAACGTCCACGGCCTTCCAGTCCACCAGGCGCCCGAGGAAGACAAAGCGAGCGGTCGCACTCTCGACGTTGACGGAGGTATCCTGCCAAACGCTAAAGTCGATCCCGTTCTCCACCAGTTCAATTACCTTTCCACGAATCCCCGATGGTAGAGCCAGCCGCGTTCGTTCGTTTGCCACCAAGACCACATCTGCCTGCCTTTTGCCTGGCAGCCATCCATTCACCAAATTTACCAACCGTCCCGCTACCGCGACCACCACTCGGGCTATCCATGGCTCCGCTCGGCGAAAAGCCTGCGGATATTTCATTCCTCCGTTCAGCGGTCCGATCACCACGGGTACGCCCAGGCCATAGAGCGCAGAAGGAAATCGGGGAGCCACCGGTATTGGCTGATGAACCACGTTGATCTGGTTATCGCGGATCAGCCCGCGCACAATGCCCTTCTGACAGAATTGCGTGATGAGTTGACTAAAGAGCCCCACAGTCGCACCAGATAAACGTCTTGGCAGATAGCGGCTCAGATAAGAGATAAGCTTGTGAATCCAGAGATCCCGGACAAACAGGATGCGGTCCAAGTCATCCGGAAACAGCTCGGACAATTCGTTCTGCGTTCTCCCGTGGACAACCATCCAGCTCTCGACGCCAAGGGACCGCAACAGACGAAAGTAATGGACCGGAAGAATGGCCTCGCCGCCGAAATTCTTCGAGGCGTGTTCGGCGACAATACAGATTCGCATATGGATTCACGCGGGACGGAATGTGCGCCAGGCATATCCTTTGTTGATAACAGTTCTCACAACTGTCGAGCGGGCATAGAGTGACTCTCTTATTATCATGCAGAGTTCGTAGAATTGCGCGCATGAATGCAGACCGTACCGAACCTCTGCAGCCAAGCAGAGTTGCTCCATCACGGTTGGGGTCTTCTGTTTCAAAATACCAGGCCGTGCTTATCAGCTGATTTGTAACATTCCATCACCAATTCTGGTCAGGAGTGGCCCGCCAGGACGTTTGCAGTCGGGCTGCTCGGCCCTTCGCGTGCCAAGAGGAGTAGGCGCAAAGGAGAATATGCTCCTCGTCGGGGTGAGGGCATAGCGGGCTGCTGGGCCTCGGCCAACGCCATCGCGAACGTTACCGCAGGACCGCTCAAACAGACATGGCCAGTCCGCATTGCTTATCTCATGAACCGGGAATAAATGCCTTATTCATGTATGACAACGCGTAGATTTTACGAGGATCATCCCATCCTCAAGATGCAAAGGAGAGCCTTTAAGCCACAAGAAACACGCCTCGGCGCACTAAAGTAACGGTTGCAATTAGGTAAAGGGTTTCCCCAACTGATATACATTGATGCAACAGGGGTGTTTTCCCCTTCTCCGGATCAGAAGTAATCCTGAAATACTCTGTGAAAAGCCGCGAGTCAGACAAAGTATTAATCTCAACGACCACCACCAAATGCGAATCTCGTTACCAGGTGTGTTTACAAACAGTCCGATAGCTGCTAGGGATAAAAACTGTGGTAACGCAAATTTTTCTGAATCCAAGCCGCATTTCTGATAGTAATTGAACTATAAGCAACGAAAAATTTCTGGATTTCAGTTTCTTTTAGCCCATTCGTGAGTCCGTTCTCTGCCGATTACCAACGTTACAACTCGCTAAATCCGCGCAGGGAAAGAGGATGCTAAGGAGCTAAAAGTCACTAGAAATTAGGGCGAATTCTGTATACTCGCCCTAACATGTCTCCTCAGACAAATCAACGAAGGAGTACTCGCAAGAGTACTCTAGGCCTTCCCCGCTCAATTTTCCGGTTTTTGCCTACAGAAGAACTGGCAGAGGCACATCATGCGCTCGCGGTCCCCAAACATACAGTCGCGCTATGTCATTTTCTTTTTCCTGATGCTAGCCGTACTCCTTGGTCTTTCACGGAACGTCCAGGCGCAGACTACGAGCACCCTGACCCTGACGGATACAACCGTCATTGGCAACAACGCGCGTCTTGGTTTGACCGTAGGCGGCCCGATGATCTGGCAGCCATACATCAAGAATTACGTGGGTTTTCAGAACCCCGGATTTGAACTTGTTATTCAGCAACAGATTTATCAGATTCAAGATACAAACTCTTACTCTTCGCTTACCTCATGTCAATGGGATGTGAACAACGCCCAATCGGCCAGTTATGACGATAATCAGTGGGCGGAGGCGACCTTCAACGTGATTAGGTCAAACAAAAGCTTTGTTCCGAATTCGCCTCGACTCTGGGAGCCCGCATGCGCGCGGCCATCCTTCCAGGAGATCTCTTGATGAAAAAGTCCTTACTTGGCTTGGCAGCCTTCCTTACCGTCCTCGCCATTCACTGCTTTTCTACTATCGCTTCTTCACAAACGCTGTCCCTTAATGACCAAAACATCCTGCAGAATCAGCCCAACCGGACGGGATTGAATATCGGGTCCATCAACAACAGTGGGACCGGGCAGGTTCTCAAGAACCTGATCGGCTCCACCAACCCCGGCTTTGAGCCGCTGCAAGCCCAGCAGATCTGGACTCTGAAAGCCGGCGGAACAACGACCTCGTTCACTCTTCCTGACACGAGCGACAGCATGCCAGCGAGATACTGGGAAGGCGGCACCTTCACGGTGGTGGAGTCGCAGGCGCGAGGTGCGGAGCTTGGCTGCACCGGCACGATTGCTGCCAATACCGGCCGCGATGATTTATTGACAAACGAGACCGCCCCGGCCGCCCCGGTAATCACTACCTCGAATGCATGCCATGCGCCCTTCCAGGCCGGGGACGTAATCATTCTCAGCAAATCCACATTTCCCACGCCAGAATCTTGGTGGGAAAACAGGCAGGGCGGTATGGCCGGCTCGGTGCGCGGGGGAGCCCGGCTGCTGTCCGATACGACAGACCTCTGCACCAACTGCGGCGTCCAGGCCTTGAATATGAGTGCTCCGATACGCGGATCGGCGGCTTCGGCCACTTGGTCCTTTGACGATTCACGCGACGACATTTATGTCCTGATGAACGGCACGTATCAGCTTTCCTTCTGGGCAAAATCCGCCTCTGGTACTCCCGCACTCAGCATTTCCGCCAGCCGTCTCTCCAAGGGCGGCTTTAATTGCGGCACCTACACGCCTAAACTGACCTCGAGCTGGACACAGCACACCTTCACCTGTACCGCCTCTGAATCTGCGGCCACCACCCCGGGGAAAGCTGAAGTCTCCTTCGCCGTGACCGGCGGTTCGATCTATTTGGACAACGTCAGCTTTGAAAAATCCTCTTCTGACTCGAGCAACACGACGGTTCTGCGCGACGAAGTCATCCAAGTCCTGCAGAATTACTATGGCTCTGCCACGGGCGGCAATCCGGGCATGTTCCGCTATTGGGTGGGTCAAAACGGCGAGACCCTCAGCAACTGGATCGAGCCTGACTACGCACATGCTCCGACGGCAGCGGGAGCTGGATATTTCGTCGGCCCCAACGGTGCCGGCTCGATGCAGTTGACGCTCGAAGACTACCTGGTTATCTGCCAGCTGTTGAATGCCGAACCCTACCTGGAAATCCCGGCTTCCTTCTCTACTTCTGATGCAACCAATCTGATCCGGTTCCTTGCCGGTTCGTCCAGCACAACTTATGGCGGCTGGCGTGCAGCTCTGGGTCAGGAAGATCCCTGGACCAACGTCTTCCCCAAGATTCATCTCTCCTTCTGTGACGAATGCTGGAATGGAACTGCGCTACCCGGCCAGTCGCTGCCCTACCGCGCCGGCGTGCCAAACGGCGAGTACTACTACGACTACAGCGTGCGCGCCCGAGACGTTTTTGCGGCGATGCGCACCAGCAGTGCTTACTCGGCGTCTTCCTTTGACCTGGTGATGAGCGCTCAGACTTCGGTTAACGAATCGATGGACGCGGCAATCCGCCGGGCACGTCCGGATTCGATCGAGATCGGAAGCAATCTCTATGGCACGGTCAACAGCTTCGGGTCGGATGCCGCTCTATGGCGGCCGGCGGTGGTGGAACCTTACGAAATTGTGACCAACCCCGCCGATCCCAACAACTTCTACCAGTCTCTGCACGATTATCAGTCGCAGAAAACCTGTGGCGCGTCGGGCACTGCACCTTGCAACGTGCACATCTACGACGGGGGACAGAACACGGTCCGCGGCAGCATTGACCAGACCCATCTCGACTACATCCACGCGGGAGCTGGCCAGGGAGTGGTCAGCGCGCTTCAGCCTCTTCTGAATCTGCAGTACTACGGCATTGAGGCGCAATTCCTCTCTGCCCTATCCGAACCCAGCAACAATACTCTCGAGAATCCGGTCGCGCGGCTGCGCTCCGGTCTGGTCGATCTGGGAGGCGCAACCAACAACGAACGCCCGACCTTCCTCGGCCTATCGCTGGTGAATCAGTCGATCATCGGCGCCATGTACTCCTGCTCGATTGACCAGAACCTCACCTACAGGTTCCCCGGCTCGGTAAACGGCAATTCGCCCCTGCCTGCGCTGAACAAGGTTCCTTACCTCTACGCCTTCTGCTTTGAGAACGGCAACAAGCGCTCTCTAGTGCTGATCAACACCGACACTTCCAACGCTCACACGATCAGCTTCGCGGGCACGCATCCCCCGCAGGGAACGGTGACGATGAGGCAGTTTGCTCCGAACGATCTGAACGACATGAACGAGGCGCCAACAGGCGCGTCAATCAATCAGACAGCAGCGTCGGTAGCCGTAGAGATGAGCACGCTTTCGAGCCCCAACTCGATTGCTCTGCCGAGTTTCTCGGTCACGGCTCTGGATTACACGGCAGCTTCCGAGCCCATCACTGCGACACCGACGTTGAGTCCGTCCGCCACGGCGGCCTACAACATCACCGCGGCGCTACCCGCGCTCGGTGTCACGCCTGCAACTACGGCAGCATCGACTATCACTCCGGTGCTACCCGCGCCTGCTTCCAGCCTGGCGGCCGGAACCTACTCGACCGTGCAGTCGGCGACCAGCGCACAGGTCATCAACTGCTCTTCCGGCTTTGCATCTTCGGGGACATGCGGTGTTGCTGTTACAGGTAGCGGTGGCCAACCGTTTCAGCTCACCGACGACCAATCAGCAGGGGTAGTGGTCGGCTCGCGGGTGAATCTCATACCAACAGGCTCGGGCCATTTTGGGGCCGGTCTGATTTATCAAACGGCGGTGAATGTACAGGCTTTTTCTACTACTTTCACGTTTGTTCCCAACGGTTGGAACTTTGCGTTCGTTCTGCAAAATAATACGAACGTGAATGGCGGTGGCGGGGGAAACCCGAAGGCATTTGCGGGCGGGGCCGGCTGTGAAGCAGGATTCTACCAAGGGTTCGGCACGGCTCCCACGAGCGCCAACAACATCTTTGCTCTGGAACTCGATCAGCAAAGCCCGCTGACCAACGACAACTCTCCGGCGAGCGCTCCATTCACCTACAGCTCAACGCAGATTTACCAGCAAAACCAGAGTCCGTGCAATCCCAATGATGGGCAACCCAACTACACCTTCACGCCCAAGATCAGTACATCTCCAGTCCCGCTCAACTCCCCGGCCAGCAGCGTAGGCACGACCACCGGCGACACGTACTCAGTGACGCTCGGCTATAACGGCACCACGCTCAATATGAGCATGTACGACGTGACGGCGGGCGGGTCATGTCCGGGATCGAGTTGCTTCACCCAGAGTTGGACAGTGAACATCCCATCATGGGTGGGCAGGAATACCGCCTACGTGGGCTTTACCGGAGGCACGAATGCGAACTCGACGCATCCGCTCTACGTTAGTTCGCTTGTCTACACCGTTCTCTCATCCGCTTCCACTGCTTCCACTCCAACCTTTTCGCCGTTTGCTGGGACCTATACTACCTCGCAGTCGGTGACCATCAGCGATTCCACCCCTGGTGCAACCATCTACTACACCACCAATGGAACGACGCCGACCACGTCGTCTTCGGTCTACTCGGAACCGATCACGGTTAGCTCGACAGAAACTCTGCAGGCTATCGCGGTCGCTTCGGGCTACAGCAACAGTTCGGTGGCTTCGGCTACTTACACCATCAATGCAACCCCCGCTACGCCGACATTCTCGGTCGCGGCGGGCACCTACACTTCCACGCAGACGGTGTCCATCAGCGATACAACATTCGGCGCAACCGTCTACTACACAACAAACGGAACCACGCCGACGGCATCTTCTACCAAGTATTCCGGTCCGATCACCGTCAGTTCTACGGAGACTCTTGAAGCGGTCGCGGCCGTCGACGATCCGACGATGAGTGCCGTTGCAAGCGCAACCTACGTTATCGAATCGCCCTACATCAGCTATCCCAGCGGCGGATTCAATGCCTCTTCTTTTGATCTGAATGGCCGCGCAGCCATCACCTCCGGCGGTCTCCTGCAACTAACCGACGGTGGCGGTGATGAAGGCCGATCGGCCTGGTTTGCCACCAAAGTGCCGGTGCAGACCTTCACCACGGACTTCACCTTCCAGCTCACGGATGCGCAGGCGGATGGCTTCGCCTTTGTCATTCAAAACGCCGGGCCTACAGCGCTTGGCGCCGACGGCGGCGGGCTCGGATACCGGGGCATTCCGCAGAGCCTGGCCATCAAGTTCGATCTCTTCGACGATGCGGGCGAAGGACCGGACTCGACCGGACTCTTTACCCAGGGCGCGGCGCCGACAGTTCCCGCCGTCAACCTTACCGGCACGCCCATCAACCTGCACAGCGGCGCCCCCTTCGCGGCCCATATTACCTACGATGGTACGGACTTGACGCTCACCCTGACCGACTCCAACACTTTGGGGACCTGGTCTTATTCCTGGCCGATCAACATTCCCGCCACGGTCGGCGGAACCACCGCCTACGTCGGCTTCACCGCAGGCACCGGCGGCGAGACGTCCACCCAGAACATTACCTCCTGGACATACTCTCCCGCCCCCTCCACCCCCAACTATCCAGCCGGTTTAGATGGAGCGGGCCTTCAATTGAACGGCGCGACAACCTATTCCGGAACGTCGCTGCAACTTACGAATGGCGGTCTGAATGAAGCGGGCAGCGCCTTCTATGCCACTCCGGTGAACATTGCGGCCTTCACCACCGACTTCAACTTCCAACTGGTCGCCGCGCAGGCCGACGGGTTCGCCTTTGTGATTCAAAATGCCGGACCCACCGCACTCGGCGCTCACGGTTCGGGGCTTGGCTTCCAGAGCATTGCGCAGAGCGTTGCCATCAAGTTCGACCTCTATAACAACGCGGGCGAAGGACCGGACTCAACCGGACTCTTTACTGACGGCGCTGAGCCCACGGTTCCCGCCGTCAATCTCACTGGCACGCCCATCAACCTGCACAGCGGCGATCCTTTCGCCGCTCACATCACCTACGATGGGACGAACTTGACTCTTACCCTGACCGACTCCAGCACTTTAGGGACCTGGTCTTATTCCTGGCCGATCAACATTCCCGCTACGGTCGGCGGAACTACAGCCTACGTCGGCTTCACCGGGGGCACCGGCGGCACGACATCCACACAAAACATTAACTCCTGGACATACCTTGCCACCCTCTCTACCCCCAACTATCCCGCCGGGTTCGATGGAGCGGGCCTTCAATTGAACGGCGCGGCTTATTCCGGAACGTCGCTGCAACTTACCAATGGCAGTTTGCATAAAGCCGGCAGCGCCTTCTATGCCACTCCAGTGAACATTGCGGCCTTCACCACCTACTTCAGCTTCCAGCTGGTCGATGCGCAGGCGGATGGCTTCACGTTTGTCATTCAGAATGCCGGGCCCACCGCGCTTGGCGCCGACGGCGGCGGACTCGGATATCTGGGCATTCCGCAGAGCGTTGCTATCAAGTTCGACCTCTTCGACAATGCGGGCGAGGGACCGGACTCGACCGGACTCTATATTGACGGCGCCGTGCCGACGGTTCCCGCCATCAACCTCACCGGCACCCCCATCACCCTGCACAGCGGCGACCAGTTCGCTGCCCACATTAGCTACAACGGTACGGACTTGGCTCTTAGCCTAACCGACTCCAACACTTTGGGGAGGTGGTCTTATTCCTGGCCGATCAACATTCCCGCTACGGTCGGCGCAACCACCGCCTACGTCGGCTTCACAGGGGGCACCGGCGGCGAGACGGCGACGCAAAACGTGCTGTCCTGGACTTTTTCAACCACTTAAAAAAGAGACACTGCATTCGAACTCTACCGATGGCCGAGTCAAACTGACTGGGCCACCGGAATTTGATTCGAGTAAGTGGTCAGTCCCGAGCTTTGGCTTTGACTCTAACCGAATGCTGGAATTGGCACAACGCATGCCCACGGATGCGCAAATGATCGAAGCGCGTCACTTAGTTGATCGAGATACACATATCAACTTGCTCCGGATACAGCCACAGTCGCGGCAAGGCACTCACGCAGAGGGGGCAAACAGGTGGGCGACAATGGATTCGCCGCGATGGGTGGTCTCACCTTTGCGCGCCAGGTGTGCAGAGATGCCCCGCAGGAATCCTGTCCGTTTCGTTAGCCGACCGGGGACGAGAAATCGCCGTCGCAGCCAATTGGTCAGCTCGCCCTCGACGTGTTCCGGAAACGACTCGGTTTCTATCAGGCCGACGGTGAGTCCGGCGCGAACGGCGGCGACGCGCAGCGACTTTGGAGTGAAGTGCTGAACATGTGACGGGAGTTGCAGGCCCACCCAACCCTTGCCTACCAAGGCAAAGACGAGCGAGTCGAAGTTTGGCACGCCGATGACGAGTTCGCCGCCGGGCTTGAGGATTCGGCGGCACTCGCGGAGCACTTCGATCGGTTCCGGCGTGTGCTCCAGAACGTGGAACATGCTGACGGAGTCGAACGAGGCATCCGGGAACGCTGCATCATGAAGCAGGCCACAGGTGATCTTAAGCCCAGCCTCCGTTGCCTTCGTAGCGGCATAGCGGCTCGGCTCGACCCCCTCGCTCTGCATCCCGAGGTGAGCCATCGCTGCGACCATGTCCCCTGTCCCGCAGCCGACATCTAGGAAGCGCCCCCCAACGACGATGGGAACATGGTTGAACCGTTCGCCGTGGCGACGCTGCTCGATCCAGCGTCCGATCCGCTCGGCCTCGTCGGGCGAGGTCGTGTAGCAGTGGTAGTCATCGTCGTAGAATGACAGCAGCTCGCCGACGTCCGGGCTAGGGTTCAGGAAGCAGTGCCCACAGCGGCACTGGACCACGCGGCTCGGGTACGGTTTGCCTTCGTAGGTGCTACCCGCCGTGAAGCGGGCGGTGGCTCCCGACGTTTGTGCGTCACATACAGGGCAGCCAGAAAGTTCATGCATAGGAAACGCGCCTTGCAGCAGTCACGGACTGGGCAGATTCAAGATATGGCTAACACATCAATCACACGTGCCGACCGCTGGGCATCCGCCTCAGTCTATCTGCAGCTCAGTCTATCAATGATTGATTGGATACGATAGCAGTCGTGATTGAAGTTTGCATTAAGCCAGGAACGGTTGTGGGGATTGGTGCTTTGGTTCAGCAAGCCAGGAGCTAAATGCTGCCCTGCCCGTGATCCGACCGTAGCCTGCGCGCAGGACCTATTTGCTATTCTGCGAAAGAAGCTCCTCAAGACATCTCCTACTTGCTGCGAATTCGCGTCTCGCTAGAATGCTTTGTACACGATACCCGGAGCAGGCTGATTGAGTACAACTGTGATGACGAGAGCAATCACGCCCATCGCGGTCGCGTATACCACCCGGGCGTAGCGGCTGGTGAGGGCCGGCCCTTCCTCCGTTCGGAGTTTCAACAATACCGCACGTAGTCGCTCCCACATTGCCAACACCGATGTACTACCGAACCAGATTGCCAGCCACACGGCGAGCCATGGAGCAACAGTTATTGTCGAAAAGACTGTGCCGATCTGCTTCCAGTTTGCCCAGAACCAGAACATGGTGAAGGCAAACCAACTAAACGTCAGGCCGCGGCCAAAGGCAATGTAGATCGCATTTTTGGCAAGCTCCTTGTAAGCCTTGCGGCCGAGGATGCGTGTGAGCCAGAGTTGCCAGAGCTTGTTGATCGCTACCCCCCCGCCTTGGAGTATGCCGAAGACGATGTATTCCGACGTGCGCCCATGCCACACGCCGATCAAAAAGAACGTCACGAAAAAACAAATGACACCCAAAAATGGCTGCATGGAAGGCGAGGAGATGCGCCGCATCAGCGCCAGCAGCAGCGGGTTATAGACATAGGTCTTGAGCCACGTCGAGAGCGTGATATGCCACCGATTCCAAAAATCCAGGAATGAAGACGCCGAGAAGGGGCGATCGAAGTTTTCGGGCAACCGAATCCGCATCAGGCGCGCTAACGCGATCACGATGTCGATGTAGCCGGAAAAATTTGCATAGAGAAAAAGTGGGTATGCGACCGTCAATTGGATCGAAGCGATCAATTTGTGCTCGATCGGAACCGGCTGCGCGAGTTGCTCCAGCCCCTTCTCCTGCATCATATGCAGCAGCATCGCCAACACATTGACTTTGAAAAACCCGCGAATGATGCGCTCCAGTTGCAGTCCAATCACACTTGGCCCGAGAGGAAGAGGCTGGACCGCGAACTGGTCTCGCGCAAACTCCTCGTAGCGCTGGATCGGACCGGAGACCAGCGTCGCGAAATTCAGTGTGTAGAGCATGTAGGCGCCAAAGCCGATACGCCGCTTTTCTTCTGTCCCGGCGACTTCACCTGCCTCGATCAACACGTGCAGGACGCGGAAAAATATATAAGAAAGCCCCAGTGTGAAATAGGGAAAGCTCAGGAATGATCGCTCGGGAAGGAACGTGTACTTCTTCAACCACACGTATACCAGGATCATTGCCGGAATGGTCCAGGCCGCGCCCCTTGACCAGCCGCGCTCCCGCATAACGAGAGCGCCATAGCCAAAGAGCAGAAATGCGGCCAAGGGGATCAACACTACAGCACTCTTTGCCAGCATTGCTAGAAAGATTAAACTAGCCGCCATGAGTACGATCGAGCGCCAAAGACGGGAACGACTGAGATTCAAGAGCGCCGCAGTTATCAATCCAAACAGAACAAATTGCGGGGATGCCGAATCCATTATTATTTTCCTGGCTCCATTGCAATGTCGCGTGGAGTCGAAGCTTTCAGCGCCGGCACTGCCCCGCTGGTTAACTCCTTGGCTAGAAACCTGGCGATGATTGCGTGCCCCTCGGCATCCGGGTGGCCGTCTACCGGAAAGTAATCCCGTTCCGGGCCTGGGACGCTGCGGTAGTCAGGGAGGATGTCGATGAAGCGTCCGCCATGGCGCACGATGCTGTCGCGAACCTCGTCTTCCAGCTTGAATGGGTCGTAGCCGGCCGGCCATTCGCCCATCGATATCATGGCTACCTGAGGCCGATTCGGCACGAATACTGCGACAAGGGGCACCCCCGCATTCTTGGCAAGCCCTGCTATCTCCGCCAGCTCGGCATCGAAGTCCCGCAGTTGCATTTGCCATTTGGTATCAGGTTCGATCTTCAGAAAGTCGGCGTTGTTCTCGTTTCTAAGATAAGACTTAATGTAATCATCCTGACTTTCGCTCGCGATCAGGAGATGCTTCAGCACGATGGATGCTCGGGTGTCTTCCCAGTGAGATTTCAACCGCTCACCGAAAGTTCCCTTCGCAATGGAGGCCGTAATCTTGTTCCAGAAACTCCGGGGCTTCCCGGAACCTGCAGCTGATCGCGGATCCTTCTGAAGGGCCCCTGCGTCGGGAGAATCCGCATTCTCGCGTGATCCAGCATTCATAATGTCTGTCGGAGTGATCACCCAAAGAATCAGGTCCGGCTGAGCCACCAAAACCTGATCGAAATGCTGCGCAGAGTTCTGCGTTGGGTATGGTCCACCTCTAAATTTGCCACCCGTCGCTTCGTTGTACACCTCGACCTTCCGTCCGGTCTCCTTGGAAAGTTCCTCTGGAAGCAGAGCGGCAAATGTCTTTTCTCTTGGAACGAATAGTCCCTGTGTAAGCGAGGAACCTATCAACACAATCCTGTACGTGCCTGGCCGCTTGGGGTTCAACTCCGTACCCGCGCGATCTCCTCTGCTGTTGAACCTGTACTCGGCCTTCAAAGTGCTTTCTGCGGTTTGCTCCCAGCAAACACTATTCGGCTTTACGGCAGCGTCACCGGTTGGATCGTTCGTCGCAAAGCAGTTTTCGAAGCCGACCTGAGTGACGGGATAGAACCGCCTTGAAAGTAACTCGACTGAAACTGCCGTAAGACAAATCGTCAGCAAGCCCACTGCCGGCAAGAGTATCCAGTCTCGACGCCGCGACTTCGGCTCCTTTACCTCCCCAGGTTCGGTCAGACCTGATTGGGTCATGATCCCGACGCCTCTGCGGTAATCGTAAAGCCGGTCGAGACCACGTTCATGGGCAACTCCTCCCAATCTGTGTTCTCGACCACTAACTCCCACTCCGTCAAGCCCGACTCGTCTTCCCTCACCTTGTTGAATCCAAGCTTGGCATAGTGATCGATAACTAGCCTGTTGCGCTCCGTCGGCCGGTAGGTACCGATCAGCTTATAAACTCCGGCGGCGCGTGCGTGCTCGACAATCTTGTGAAGAACCATATGCTCGACCTTGCGTCCGAGCACCCGGCAACTCATCAGCCAGGTATCGATCTCCCATGTCTCATTCCCCGCGTCCCTGCAAATCACGACGCTGATCATGCCGTTGTCGCCGAAGATGTCCGCCAGACGTACCTGCAGGGTGAAAACCTTCGGGTCCCGCTCCACCTCGAGAATCTCGGGCTCTGTGTAGCGGCGTGTAGTCAGGTTGTACTGGTTGGATTTATTGATGAGTTGGACGATGCGCGCCCGGCCCTTCCCGTCGAAAGGCTGGAAGGTAATGGTCATGTCCAGCGATGCTAAATAGGCGTCGACGCCTCCTGCCTGCCTTTGCAAGGTTGCTCGTTTTGCGTTGTCCTTGTAGAAGCTGGCGCGCTTGAGATCTTCGGCAGCCATAGTAACCGCTTCAAAGTAACCGCCTGCAGCGAGGGTTCGCGCATACGCGGAGGGATCTTCCGGAAGTTCCGGGACTGCGACCTGCGGAAGCAGCTTCCGCACCAGCCCGCGCTCCGCCGGATTGTCGTCGAGAAAGACGATTGAGTCAAGGCCCAGCGAGAGCTCCTCGGCGATGGCCTGAATGTTGGTGGCTTTGTCGTTCCAGTTGGCCTGGAAGACGGCAATGTGGTCAAGCTTCAGTAACATCTCTGGATGTTGTTCGAAGGGAGCTCGCGCAACCTCGTCGGTGTTTTTCGACGACACGGCGAGCACAATTCCGCGCTGGCGCAAATCGAGAGCCATACGTTGCACAGCAAGATGGGCCTCGCCGGTGGCGTCTCCCTGGGCAATCTTGATGCCCTCAAGGCCGTCATCTCCGATAATGCCGCCCCAGATCGTGTTGTCGAGGTCGAGAACCAGGACTTTTCCACTCTTGCCTCGGAGCGCGGCGACAACACGGGCCACGTGATCGGCGTAGAGCGGAATGAGTTCGTCCGAAAAAGAAAACTTGGCCATGTTCCAAAGCTGCGTGTCATGCCAGTTCGCAAGACCGACGGTCTCCGCAAGTCCGCCGATATCCAGCAGGACATCGGCGGAATGGAGAACCATCTCGGCAAGCTCGCGGTTGATGCCGTCGATCAGACTCCGAATCGTGCCCGGGAGCGCGCGGTCGAGATTACCAAACAGGGTTTCAACGGGTGGAGCGAAGCTTTGAAAGATGCAAACCGCGTTTGAATTCGTCTTGATGCCATCACGGAGCGCCCGCAGATAGCCGATGACTCCTTCAACCGTAGCGGCTGAAGCCTCCGAGTCCCCGAGGGACAGTTTTAACGGGAGCGCTCGATAATCGAGCGCGAAAAGCACTGCATCAGGCTTCGAGGAATTTACTTTCGAATCGGGGGTCAGCGCCTCTTGAGCCACCTGGTCGTAGGACGGCTGAATCACGTCAAGAGCGATGCCGCGCCGTGCGGCACTCGCCACCAGCGCGGGCACCACCAGATCGACAGTCGAGTTGCTCAGGACCGCAAGACGGAAAGGGACAAGCGGATCCAAAGACTTGCCGTCGGTGCTTGCCCTGGCAATCGCCTTCGCCAGTTTCGTCAACTGGTTCAGGTTCAAACTACACTGCGCTAGCGCCTGCAATTCACGGCCCAGCGGGCCAGGCAAATTGCCCAACGCTTTTAGCCTGTCAGAGAAACCCTTGGGCGCAGGCGGCAGCCACTGCAATTCCGAATAAAGTGCGTTCACTCCGCGATTCCTGTCGTGCTGGGTCGTGCTTTGATATGCATTAAGGTGAATTCAAAAAGTGCAGGCGGACAATTCCTCAAACAGGTCATAGGCCTTTCCGGAAAGCTCAATATCCTTTTGGCTGGAACCCGGACTTGGCGGGCCTTTTTCAGGTCTGGTTCGAATTCAGAGTTCTGGGTCCGGCTTTCCATCGGAAGCCTATCCGTTCATTGCGCCCACAGCTTCGATCACCCGTCAACTGTGCTTGCTTCAGGTTCGCGCCTTGATCAACGTCGCAAGGTCGCCGACCGTTGCCATCTTCCCAATTTCCGAAGTAGAAAATTTGACTTTGAACGCCTTCTCAACCGTGAGCATCAGCCGAATGTGAGTGAGGCTGTCCCATCCATCTACATCTTTGGCCGACAGAGCAGGTGTCACGACGATCGAATCGTCATCGAAGACGTCTTCGAAGATTTCGGTTAGCCGGGCGAAGATATCTGACTCATCCATTGTGGAAGATCTTTTTCAGGCCGCTTGTAGAGAGTATCCCTCTGAAGAATTGTAGCGTAGGGCCCTCGGAACTGACACCTGGAAACGCGGGATGCGCTCTGGAGATGTCAGCATCCCTTGACTTGGATCCATTTGGTTGCGGCTAACTGAATACTCGCCGGAAGGAGAATTTTGTATTTCGAATTTCCGCAATTTGCGCTCCGGAAGACGTTGCAGCCTTTCCCGGGACCATCGATTGTATCCAGCCCAACAGGAGAAAAGAGATCTGTGGCAGCTGTCCGCCTAAGAATACTGTCAGAAGCGTGAGCCAGAGAACCGTCATCGCCGCCAACATGGAGAAAACGAAGGCACGATCCTCGGAGGCTTTGAAGTTCCACGAACGCACCAGCAGGACGCGTATGTTCTCCCAGACGATCAACACAAAGGTGATATAACCAAGCCAACCCCAAGAAAGATGGACGAGCAGGTAGTGATTGTCGATCGACTTCATTCCGCCAACGTGGGGAATTTGAAGCACTCCCCAGCCCGTCAACCCTCCCGCCTCAGCGATCGGAGCGTACACCTTGTTCATTGTGCGTCTGTACATTGCGCTCTGTTGTTGTTCAGGGAGTTTCCTGACGACAGCGTAGCTTTGGTCGGCGCCATTCGTATAAGAAGTGAAATACGCCGACGATGCCAAATAGCCCCCAACAAGCAGGACTGCGACCACGATAGTCATCAGCCTGGTGTTCTTAAATCGGGGAATCTGAAGGATGAGATACGCAGCAGCCAAGGACAGCAGTGGTCCGCGCGATTGCGTCAACCACAAATACAAGAGCAGGAGCAGTCCGGGCACATGGTACTTCTCGAGCTTTGTCAGTGTCTTCCCGAGATCAACAGGGGCCTTGACTCTCCTCAGGAAAACCAGCCATGCATTCAGGCAAAAGGTCATGGCAAAGGCGATTCCCGCGGGTTCGCCGCCATCGAAAACAGTGCCCATTCTTCCATGCCCGCCCCTGAGCTGCACGCTCTCCCCGACATTGGAGATGCCCAGGAATTTCTGCCCCAACGTCCCATAGAGGCTACTCCCCATTTTCCACTCGTACAGGCCGAAGGGGCCATCTAGGAGTACCAGGATGACGAACCTCCGCAACGTGGCGAGGCGGAGGTGAGGTTCGATCAACGTTCTTCCGGCCAGATACGCCAAAGACATGGAAACAAAAGCACCAAAGGCAGCGAAGATTCCGTCGTTGATGACGGGCGCGTGAAGGGTCTCACTGAGACCGACACTCGCCGGAAAAAGAACAGCGAGTATATCCATCAAGGCGAAGGAATCGCTGCGGATCAGCCGGGAAAATGCGACGACGCCAAGTGGCACCAGGGCAAACTGCGCTGCCGAAAGGGGCGGCAAATGAGGTATCCGAAGGGAGTAGTCGTCAGGAAGGAGTAAAAGGCACGGCAGATAGACAGACAGAAATGCTGTCTCGATGCGTCCTCGCCAAACGAGGAAGAACGAGATCAAACCCGGTACAAGGATGAGCACGCTCATGCGGTGGTTTCGTTGATATCGCGGTCGTCCGCACGGGGCATTTCAAATCGACTGACCAGTTGCCTGATTGTACACCGGAAGCCGATGGGTTCGGGATTTTTCGACGTGGGCTTCAGCTCGGAACATCCTCAGCCGAGCCGACCAGCACTAGTGGGGTGTCGCGGAGTAAACATTACTAGCCCGATTGCGTCTAATGTTATGTGACCAGCGACATCCGTAGTAACGAACTCACTGCGACAGGCAACTAGGGCGCCTCTTCATCAACGAAATCGATCAGGTCGCGCAGCGGCGTGCCCCTGATCACCGCGCGGTTTGTAGCCGCCTATCAGCTGGAGGTCCACATAATGATAATCGATGATGATGTCAGGACAAGTCATGTGTGTAGTTTGTGCTTTTCTACTACCCTCTTTACAGAGTTAGGCTGCGCTTTGGCCAGCGCCGCATAGGTAAGAAAGAAGAAGACCAGAATTGTCATCGCCTCATAACCTCCGTTCAGTGCTGTATCGGGGCTGCGAACCAGGAACGCGATGGAGGGCACAAACAGGCACACATACAGCACATAGGGATTTTTGATTCCCAACTCGCGCACCAACACGACGAAGGCCAGTGGAAACCCCAGACACAGGTCGTAGTAGTTCACGCGCGGCGTCATGAACAGAATGGCGATGAGCACCAATGCCGGCCACGAAACAAAACTGCTGGCACAGCCGCGCCGACTCAAAGCCACGAGTGCGGCTATCACCGCAAGCGCGACGATGGCATAGCCAGCAATCGGGATCAGGAACTCCTGGTGGTGCGCTTTGTGAAGGATATGGAACAGGACTCCAAATACGCCCTTGCCCACGTCGCCTATCACGGACGCCTGCATCTTCAGGTTCTGCTGGAAATGCTCGTAGAGGGTGGGCGTGAACCGACGCTGCGCCCACAATCCCGTCGCTGCGGCAATGGCACAAACCGCAATGCCCGGCCATTGTTTCCTCCCGCAGAACGCAGGCAATAGCAACATCGGAAGAAAAGTGATCTTGATGGCACAACACAGAAAGACGACCGCGTAGAAGACGAACCAACGGTTGCGTATCAGGCCCAGACTTCCCGCCAGCAGCATCGCCGACCAGCAGATCACCGCAATATTGCCCGTCCGCAGCGCCAGCAATCCCAGAAATCCCGGTGCCGCGAAAAACAACCAGTAGAAGCCCGGCAGCGTACAGTTTGAGTCCCGTAAGTAAAATCGGTAAAGAACCCATGGCAGCGCCACCGCCGCTGCAAAGTGCAGCGCGAGGAAGACCATCCAGCCCACGTGCGGAGTCAGTAACCGTGCCAGCCATCCGCCCGCATACAGGAACACCGGCGGATATAGCAGGTTCATCTGCAGAGTGAAGTGGTACGGGTCCCTCCCTGACAGCCACTCGTTGATCGCTGCCGCGTAGACGCGGGCGTTGACAAGATCAAAGTGAAACCCTTCAGGCGATATCTTCTGGTAAAGTGCAAGCATCGGAACCACGAAGGCGAATAAAACCCAGCGCGGCGGATACGGCTTCTCTTTCATGACGAGTCTCCGCTGTCGGAAACGCACGAGGTGGGATGGCAAATGGGACTGCCTGAGTATATAACGGCCGATCCATCCTTCGTAGATCCGGCGGCGATGCCGTCGTGAGTTCCTGAACGCTCTACCGCCGGCAAGTCCGCGCTCTGTAGACTCGGTCGTGATGAAATCCGCGTTCCTAGCCAGTCTGCTGTTTTGAAGAGATTCTCACAGTTCGGATTCTAAGGAGAGCTCATTTCAAGTGTGCGGAATCAAGACCGAATATGGGATGTCACCGTCATAGCGGCTGGCGCTGGAACGATTCGCGGGACCTCGATATCGATCTGTTCCAAGAAGAGACTCTGACAGTACTGCTCCATATTGGTCGCCCATGATCGCATTCCGCTCGGGAATAGAATTTGGTTTATACATTAAGTGGAAGAGCACCGGAAGCTTTTGGGCATTTAACTGGACTTCTGGTGAAGGTATGCGCTTGGCAAACGAAGTAAGACACATCTTGTTGATGACCGCGACGATTACTCCCGATAATGCACCGCAACTAGCGCGCACCGACCCGATCGAGAGGTTGAAGGATTACGAGGACGCGCTGACTTTCTACCTCACTTTGATTGATCGGCCACTCCACGGGATCGTTTTCGTCGAAAACTCCGACAGCGATGTAACCACATTGCGGCAATTGGTCGCTTTCCGGGGATTAACGGACCGTGTGGAGTTCCTCTGCAACTATGGCGTTCATCGTTACTCGGAAATGGGCCGCGCCCACGGAGAATTCAAGCTGCTCGACCACGCAATGAGCGCTTCACGGATGGTTCGTGACGTTGAGGGCGCCCATGTGGTTTGGAAGATCACTGGCCGCTATATCGTAAAGAATCTCCAATCTGTCATCGCCAGTGCCCCAATCGAGTTCGACGCATACATCGACATGAAGAACCACCCGATTCATTGGACAGATCTGCGCTTGATGGCCTGGACCGCGAAGGGATACGATTGCGTTTTTCGCGGCGTCGCTGACGATCTTGGCTCCACTATCCATGAGACCGTCATTCGGGACTATCTCCCGAAGCGGGCCAAGGGTGCACGTGTAGTCCCACGCTTTAACCGGGAACCTTACATCTACGGCATCCGCGGCTTCGATAACCGCAACTACTCCAAGGGGAGGAACCTCATCAAGTTCTACGTGCGTAGTGTAGGCCGCGTACTAGCCCCTTGGTACTGGATCTAGCCAGAGTTCTGCAACACCTGTTTGCAAACCGAAAGGCCGACGAGCCACTCCTGATCCTGATCAACTGTCTCGAATAGCGCCTTGACACGGTCGGGCAGGACCCCAAGCTTACCAGCCGAGAATTGAAAGCCCTGTTTACGGCAAAGCAAACGACGCGCCAATGGGCCGCCCGCAGCGCGATCAGAAATGCGGTATCCCCGGAAACGGGAGGCCCAATCCAAAAGCACGACGGATGGCAAAGCCTCCAGCCAGTGTTCCGATGAAAACCAACGTCATCAATCCGTCCTGGCGCAGCATGCCCAATCCCTGCCGGTAGGATGCGTAAACGTTCACGATATACATTGGTAGATCGCTGACGGCTACGGCCGCTACCGCGCCCACAATTCCGAAGTAGCTGTACCCTAGTGGCAAGAGGACAAGCAAAGCAACTAAATAGAGCAGATTTGCCAGGGCGTTGTAATGCGCCTTTTGCAGTGACATGATCGCCGGAGAGATAGTGCTATAGAGCAGCGTGTGCCAAAGGCCCAGGCCAAAGATGGCGATCATCCAGGCGGCTGCGTGGTACGGCCTCTTGTACACATGCAGAACGAAAACATCGCCGACGCAAATCGTGAAAGTAAGCAAGACCGCGCCGACGGCCAATACCATCATTCGGTATTTGAGGAGGGCCTTGCGGAATTCAGGTCGCGCCCGGTGCGCAAATTTTGCGATGAACGGGAAGCCCACCTTCGATGAGAACATGGCAATAATCTGGCGCGGTACGTCCGATAAAGTGAAGGCAATTCCGTAAACTCCCAACACCTGGAAGGCAGTGGATTTGGGCAGAAGCTTGGGGAGCATCAGTCTATCCGACTGGTTCGCGAGGAAGGTGAGCGCTGTGCCAATCAGAATCCAGCGCCCGAACGTGAACAACGAACGCACGGCTTCATGTTCCAAAACAAAACGGGGCCGGACTCCGTCTTTTACTATCCGGTAACTTAACAACGTTCGCACCAGTTCGGCAGCCAATCTAGCAACTACTAGCGCCCATATCGTTCGGTCAAAGTAGGCCCAACCGACTGCAACGCCATAAAGGACGAACTGGCAGGTGAGTTCCAACAGCGACAACCTGCCGACTCCAAGGTGTCGGGAAAGTGAGAATAGGCTGGGAGAACTGAAGCCGCTGATCACCGACCCAAAGCCTACAACAGGTAAAAGCCAGAGCAATCGCGGGTCATAAAAACTGGCCACCGGCCAAGCCACGATCGCCATTACCAGCCACAGCGCAATGCCGCGCAACACTTGAACGGTCCACGTCGTGTTAATAAACGGTTCGTCGTCTCCGCGCGAATTCTGAATGACGTTGTCTTCGAATCCGATATGGGAAAAGAGGTTCAAGCCCACGATGATCGTCGTCAGCAAGGTCATCAGCCCGAAGAGTTCCGGGGCGAAGAGCCTCGTCAAGATGATGCTGCTGACAAATCGCAGTCCCATCCCCAATCCGTAGAAGGCAACAATAAAATAGGTGCCTTTAAGGGCGCGAGACTCAAGCGCGCGAAAACGCGATTCGTCGCGATCCTCCGTGCTTATCTCGCCAATCTCGGTATCTATCGTCATGTCCGGCCATCATCGCTTGAATTCACAGAAACAGTCTTCCCTCATCCCAAGTCGTAGGCGGTGCGTCACAATTTTCAAACTGAGACAGGTCCTCGAAGGGCGAATCAATTTGCTATGGAGTGCCTTGGCAACAAAAAACTGCACGAGGTAAAAACACCAAGCTCTGCGCTAGCGAATGATCCAAGTATAGCCGTTGGATTCTGCCATCGCCGACACGCTGGCGCTGAAGTTGTACCGCTGTTTATCGTTTAATCCTATGAACTCTGCGCAGGAGAATACAGGTGATGGCTAGGGCCGCCACCTGATCAAAGAAGAGGCAGCTAGATTCGTTGAAAAAACTGGAGACCCGGCAACGGGTCCTGCTCACACAATCGCTTCCGGAGTCGAAGAGTTGATGGCGGCGAAACCTTAGCTGATGAAGTAGGCATTCTCGGAAGTAACCTACAGTCACCCGTTATCATCCGCGGAACGATTACTACAAAACACTGGTATTCATGATTGACGTAGGCTAAAGTAAAGCTCGCTGTACCTTAATGGCTTATTGCTTCTCAGCGCGATAAACGAACAAATCTTCGGAAGACGCCAAGTGGAAATGCACAGTTTACCATCGACGAAAGAGTACACCGAAAACGATTTGATTTATGACCGTAAGGATGGCTCTGCGTGGTTCGCGGTCCAGACTGAATATAAGCATGAGTTTCGCGTCCTGCGTGATCTCACCACTAAAGGCTTCCTGGCATATCTACCCTTATTGCGCGAAACGCGGCAATGGACAGATCGAAGAAAAGTGATTGAGGTGCCGGCCTTTAGCAGTTATCTGTTCTTACGTCACGATTCCTCCCTGCAAAGCCGTTCCCGCGTGCTCAATACCTTCGGTATCCATCGCATGCTTCCTGATAACCATACGCCCTCACCCATAGCGGATGTCGAGATCGAATCACTGCGGCGCGCGTTGGACAGCAATATGCAGTGCGTTAGGTGCGAAGCCCCGGCGGTGGGAACTAAGGTACGGGTCAAGCGTGGGGTGCTAGCGGGGGTCCAAGGGCAGATCGTACGCATCAACAATAGGTCGCGTTTAGTGATTCTTGTTTCGTCACTATCACAAGCTATATCCGTAGAGGTGGATATGAACGAAGTCGAAGCGCTCGCAGATTTGGCTTCGCCCACCCTATCGCCCAATTCTCAGGACTGGCGCAACATCCAGCCCGCAGGAGCCGCGATATAAATACGTCCACGAAAATTTGACCTCCCAGCCCATCGGCATGGGCTCCGCGATATCTGGTCGACTAAGTGCGGTCTACGTCTAAAGTCCGGTTCCTTGCTTATATTCGATAAGTTCCCCTCGTCTCCCCTTCCTTCGATTTCGGTCGAATTGAAGCTGTCCGAGCAAAATCGGAATCTGCTGAAGTTGCGAATGAATCCCGTACAACAACAAGAGAGCCGTGTGCCCTGGCGCCTTCCAACTCGCCCTCCGTCCGGAGCGAAACGACAACGCCACAAGCAGAGCCAGCCAAAGAAGCAAAGGAACGGGGCTGAAGCCGAGCAAGGCGACGCAACCCAGGAGCGACGTCGCCCAGAAGCCGCCGCGAACGATGTTGCTCTTGCTCTCCTGAAGCCACATCGGATCCGAAGTTGCGCGAAAGCGAGCGGAGATCTCCGCATAGGCATGACCGGCCCGTAGAGCGCGCCGCCAATACTGGCTGAAACGGGTAATATTGAGATCGTGTCCGGTCATTGGAGAGTCGATATGCAGGATTCGATAGCCGCAATGCCGAAGCCTGCGGCATAGCTCGGGCTCCTCTCCAGCAATCAAAGTTGAATCGTAGCCGTCGACTTGCTCAAGAGAGCATTTGCGCATCAGCACGTCCCCGCCGCAGTACTGTGTCTCACCGGGCGCATAAATCCAGTCGAGATCCAGTACGCGATTATAGATAGACCGCCCGGGATGAATTTCTCGACGATGCCCCCAGACGGCGGCGGTCCGTTCATCTTGCGAGATCGCATCCAGAGCCAGCCGCGGGAAATCCGGCTGCAGGACCGTGTCACCATCCAAGAATAGAACAAACGGGGCGCGTGCGCTGCGCCACCCCGAGTTCCGGCCGCTCGCGGCACTGGACCCCCCGGCATTCAACGCAATGACCTCCGCACCAAAATCCCTCGCTATCCTGGGACTTCCATCGGTTGAAGCTGAATCGACGTAGATAATTTGTTTTTGTCCTGGGACACCGCGCAACGCAGCTACAGACTCGAGACAGCGTGCCAGGCGATCACCTTCATTTCGCCCGATGATCACGACCGACAGCACAGGGTCATTCATCGGTGGGTCGCTTCCAGCAGCTCTTCTTGAATGACATGAGCTTCGGCGGTATCTTTCTCCTCATCGGCCCCGTCTTGCGCTGTCCCGGATGGCCTGTTCTTGCGCGCCATGATGCGCGCTGGCACACCTACTGCGATGGAGTTCGCGGGCACGCACTTAAGGACGACAGCGTTGGCGCCGATCGCGACATCGTCACCAATTCGGATCGGCCCCAGGATTTTGGCCCCCGCGCCGATATCCACGCGGTTGCCTATCACCGGTGACCCGCGTTGCCCCGTGTGCCGCAACCCTATTGTGACCCCATTTCGAACAATGCAGTCTTCGCCAAGAACCGCATCGCCGCTGATGATGATGCCTCCGAAATGATCGATGCGGAAACGCCTGCCGACGCTCGCTTCGCAAGGAAGGTCGATGCCCGTAAGGATTTCGGCGAGGGTCTTCAGTATCTTGTACAAAACGGAGAACGGCGCACGGAGCAAGCGTGCACGTATGCCGTATCGCCAACGACCAAAGCGATACACAACCATGACCCACAACCCCTGGCTCAAGAGTTTTCGGTCGTGGGTCTGCCAATCTTCTCGCAAATTCTCAAACATCGACAACACCCAAATCCGTGTCTAATGATCGCGTCCGTCGCACACGGCAAATCGGCCAAAATCAGGCGTCTTGTTCCCCTCGCCTCGCCTTCCGGTCGACGATTCCATATTTCTGGAGCTTATAAAGGAACGCCTTGTAATCGAGGTTCAATCGCTGTGCCGCTTGACGCCTGTTCCAACGAGACGAGTCGAGGGTTTCAATGAGCAGTTTGGATTCCGCTGTGCGCGAGGCCTCGGCAAAATGATTGAAATTCATGGGTGATCGAGGAACCTCGGCAATTCGGTCGGTGGCGCGCCGTCGCCTTGCGGTTGCCGCAGAATCCGCTAATTCAGCGATGAGCAGGTTCGTGTCCTGGTATATGATCAGCCGTCTCATTAAGTTCTCGAGTTCGCGAACGTTTCCAGGCCACGGATGCGCCAGCATTGCCCGCTTGAGTGTTTCAGGAATCTCCGGCGGGTTGGAGCCGGGCGCCATGTGACGCAACAACAATTTTTTGGCAAGTGGCAGAATCTCGTCGCGCCGCTCCCTCAAGGGCAAAACTGTGATGTTGATGACACTGAGGCGATAGTACAGATCTTCGCGAAAGCTCCCCTGCGCGATGGCCGCCCGCAAATCGCGATGGGTCGCAGCCATGACCCGCACATTCACCTTGATAAGTCGGGCGCTGCCCAGCGGCTGCACCTCTCCGTCCTGCAAAACCTGCAAGAGCTTGGCCTGAAGCCGGATATCCATATCTCCGATCTCATCCAGGAGCAAGGTTCCGTTCTGCGCCAATTCAAATTTGCCCGGCTTGTCTGCCGTGGCGCCGGTAAACGCACCCTTGTCGTATCCGAACAGTTCGCTCTCGATCAGATCGGAAGGCAGCGCCGTACAATTCAGTTTGAAAAAGGGCTTGCCGTTCCTCGATGAATACGTCCAAAGGCGTCTTGCCATTACCTCTTTGCCCACTCCTGTTTCGCCGTGAAGCAGAACTGGAACATCCGACAACCCGACACGGCGAAGAAATTCCTCCGTGTAGTGGTTTGCGCTCGCGCCGTGAATGTTCCCCGGGTGATCGCCGCTGGCTCCGTGAGCATTATTGGTCCGTGTCCCCGCCGGCCGTTCGAATGGCCGCGCGACTTCCTGGGTCGCGTTCGAAGATATAAACTCCGAGACGAAGCGCTGAGAGGTTGGATCGCGGAGGGGCGTTGCGAGGACACGGACATTGCCGAGTTCACGCAGTTGACCGGAGATACCTTCTTGGGACTCATGACGAGAGAAAAGGATGGTTTGCACCTTCGGGTACAGGCTGTTCAATTCAGTCAGAAGTTCACGCTCGTCTTGAGCGCACACTTTAATATCCACAATTACGCTTAGACCGCATGCTGAGCTACCACGGGCCCACTGTACAGCCGCACCTAAGGTCTGCTCGCAAATCACGCGCATGCCGATGGCTTCTAGCTGTCTGATCAGATGGCTATGTTCATCACCAACTTCGCTAACAAGGAGAATCTCAGGCATTCCGCTCACCACAACCTGCGGTGACGGCATCTCCAAAGCCCCATCCTGCCAGCTAACACAGGTCAAGGTTGTAATTGAAGTTGGGAGACACCGCAAACCAAGGGCTAAAGTCTAACTGAACCTGTTGGGGCTGGTTGTCCAGAGCACCCCAATTGATATTGAACAAGCCGTATCCTAACCGCATATGACAACAAGCTAACCATATTAATGGGCACCCTTACCATAATTCTGAGATGGGTTACCAAGGGGTCAAAGACCCATGTTACCCTTCGGGCCTGCTTGACTTTCGTGAAGCCCAAAAGGTCGAGTGGGAACTTTTGCCAAAAATTCGGACTATTCCCAAATTTTCGAGCAAATGACTGAATCAGGGGTATCGCTTAACGTCCACAGAATGATCGTTGTTGCGCAACGTTGTTTTTTGGCGTTGAAATTGCTTACTGCGGTTCCCAGATGAGTTGCTGATTCGGATGTTATTAAGTGCGGCTGGAGACTCTGGCGTGCTGAGCCCCGGCCGAACAAAATAGGCGTCCCATAGAATTCACCTGCAAAGCGCACCGGAAGTTCTTGAAATCCGTATGCGCGTTAGTCGTACGAAGCTGAATCACTTGTAGTCGTAGCGTCCTCTGATTTGATCTGCACTCTCTTTTTTTGACACAGAACCTTCTCCTTGAAGTCCACCAAGTCGGTCTCTGGGACTGATCTAGGCGAAGCCTTGTCCGATTGCTCCAGGACGCCTTCTAAGCTCGAACTCCCCTTGAAGGACTTACGGACGGCATCTATGTCTCATCGGCATCGTGTTTCAGTAGCCGTGCTTGGCGTGCCTTTTGACAACGTCACCATGCATGAAGCGGTCGAACTGATCGAAAAGCAAATCGAAGAGCGCGGCTTTCATCAGGTCGCCACAGCCAACCTGGATTTCCTCATGCATGCGATTCACGACAGATCGCTGCAGGAGGTACTTTGTTCCTGCGACCTGGTCGTCCCCGACGGGATGCCGATTGTATGGGCTTCGCGTCTCATGGGAACCAAGCTGAAAGAACGAATTGCTGGGGTGGACTTGATCCCGCATCTCGCAGAGCTCTCTTGCCGGCGGGGCTACGGCATCTATCTATTGGGCGCGAGCGAGGAGAACTCCAGCAGGGCCGCGGAAGTGCTGAAGGAGCGATTCCCGGAGTTGCGCATCGTCGGCCGATATTCTCCTCCAGTCGCACCGATTGAAGAGATGGACCACGAAGGGATATTGGCGAGGTTGGAGCGCGCCAAGCCTGACATTCTGCTGGTGGCGATGGGCCACCCCAAGCAGGAACAATGGCTTGCCTTAAATCGGCATCGATTGAAGGTGCCTCTCTGCATGGGCGTGGGAGGGTCGCTCGATCTCATGGCGGGTACGTTTTCCCGGGCACCCCTTTGGATGCAGACCTCGGGGTTGGAATGGTTTTACCGCGCTTGCCAGGAACCCCGACGTCTCGGGAGCCGCTATTGCAAGGACGCTTACGGTCTGTTTCGTCACCTCCCCGGACAGTTGGCCTCCACGGCAATCCAGCCGAGGAAGCCTTTACACTCCGCAGTGCAGGTTTGGAGGCTGGCGAATACCCTAATTATCTCGGTCGCCGGCAATCTAATTGGCACTTTGCCGGAGGAGTTGAATGAGCATCTCCTTTGCGCCTACGATGAGGACCTCCATGTGATTGTGGATCTTGCCAAGGCCGCTTATCTTGGCCCCGACTCCCTCGCCTCGCTCCTCAATGCGGCGGTCGCGATGAATAACAACCGCCGCCAGTTGTTGCTGGCGGAGATGCCCGCGCATCTGCAGCGCGTCTTGAAGGCGGCGCGGCTGATGCATTGTTTCCTCACGGCTCCTACCGTGGGCGACGCGGTATACCGGGTGGATAGAGTCGACGGGCGCTTACCGTCCGAGCTGGTCGCGTGCCCGGGCCCGTCTGCCGCCGCCCGATCCATTCATGTCCAGGTGGAGCTGCTCAAGGATTTCTGCGAACGAATTATTGCGGCCGGCCAGGCTTCCCAATTTCTCTTTGGCCCCCACTCCTCGCCAACTCCCTCCGCCCACTAGTCAACACTTTCTTTATCGACCGGACAATCTGACCGGTCGAACACCTCTTTTCTATTTATGCCGATGACGACTTATATTCTGGGGTTTATTGGCATCGCTCTCGCCGTCGTCACTCTTCCACTGGTTCTGGAGTTGGCGCTGCTGACCCCTGCGTTTTTTCTTCCGCGGCGCCGCTTCTATTCGCGCGGTGACGCTCCGACGATCCGGCTCGCAGTCGTCATACCGGCGCACAATGAGGAGTTTCTGATCGCGCGATGTGTGGAGAACTTGCGCGCGTCTGCCGCCGGCACCGGCACGCGAATCTTGGTGATCGCCCACAACTGTTCGGACCAGACTGCCAACCGGGCAATGCAGGCTGCAGCCGAGGTCTTGGTCTACGACGATCCTCAGGCGGCGGGCAAAGGATTCGCATTGTTACACGGATTTGAGTATGTTCTTGCATCCGGCGCTAACGCCGTTCTTGTAGTCGATGCGGACTCGACAGTGTCGGAGAACCTGATTCGTGTCGTTAGCAAGGCATTGACTAGCGGCGCCGATGCCGTCCAGTGCAGATACGAGATGCAGAGCAATCCAAGTCGGCCCGTGACCCGGTTGACTGCGCTTGCGTTCCGCGGATTCAATCTGATTCGGACCGGAGGGCGCGATCGGCTTGGTCTTTCGGCTGGCATCCTCGGCAACGGGTTTGCGATCCGTCGAGCCGCCTTCGAGCAGATACCCTACAACGCTCTTTCGGTTGTGGAAGACCTTGAATATCACTTGCAGCTTGTGTTATCCGGCAAGAAAGTCGAGTTTCTGGAAGAGGCTGTAGTCTCGTCCAGCGCGACGGGCTCGGCTGGCGCCGATGTCACGCAGCGCTCGCGTTGGGAGGGTGGACGGGCCAGTATCGCTCGGCGATGGATCCTACCTCTCGCGCGCAAGATGATGTCTGGCCGTCCTCGCTTGCTGGAGCCGCTTTTGGAATTGTCCTCACTCCCTCTCGGATATGCAGCGGTTGCGCTTTCCTTTGCTATCTGCCTTCCCCTCACGTGGCTACGCATTTATTCGATCTCCGCTTTCGTAGTCATTGCTCTTCACGTTTTGGCGGCGGCGTGGAGAGGACCAAATTTCTATGAAGATATTCGGATTCTGTTTCGTGTGCCGGGTTACATTTTGTGGAAACTTCGCATTCTTCCCCACCTTTTTCAGGGGTCTCGCGTCAACGCGACCTGGATTCGAACCGAGCGGCAGCCGGTTCAGATGAACGCCTCTTTCGATAAGACCAGGCTCTCGTAATCTCAAGTCGAACGCCGCCCAAACCTCCGGGACGAAATCGCGCCGGCGGAATACAGTAATCGGACTTACCTCATGAACTACGGCTGGTGGCATCAACGCTCTCTTCTGTACGCAGGAATCCTGTTGGTCTTTGGCCTTGCGACCTCGCACGGGCAACAGACGCCCTCAGGCGATCAGGATCAGAGCGATCCAAAACTGAGTCTGAATCCCTCCAGGATGTTGGAGAATTTCGAGCCCGCGGCAGGAGAGGAATACACCATCGGGCCGGGGGACCAGATTAGTCTGGATTTTCCCGGCAGGGCTGAGTTGGCGGGACCGAAGGTCGTTGGCCCGGACGGCCGAATCACTTTGCCTCTTGTCGGCGCCATCGAAGTCTCCGATCGGACCCGCAGCCAGGTTGCCAGCGTGATTGTTGCCGCTCTCTCCCCTTACTACAAAGACCTCAGCGTGACGGTGAGCATCGATAAGTATAGTTCCAATCGGATCGTCGTTTTAGGCAACGTACTACGCCCCGGCGTGCTCTACTTCGATGAGACCCCGACTCTGCTCGATGTCATCGCGAGGGCGGGCCTGCTGGCCAGCGCCGAAGGGGAGCCGGCAGGTGGATCGTCCGCGGCTCGCGTAGCGTCCGCGGCGAAGGGAATTCCCGAACGTTGCGCCATTTATCGGGGCAACGATCAAGTTGTCTGGATCGACCTGAGGGCTATGTTGCAGAGCGGCAATTCGATGGCGGATCTTCGCTTGCGCCGCAATGACGTTGTCTTCGTTCCTGCTCAACAAGAGGTCTTCGTCTCGGTGCTGGGAGACGTTCAACGTCCAGGCGCGATCCCGCTGACGCCGGAATCCACCCTGACCTCTGTTTTGGCTCAGACAGGCGGTTTGGCCGAGGGAGCTTCGAATAACATTCAGGTGATTCAGCCTTCAACCGGAAAGACCGTGACGATCTCGTTCAAGACTCTGCTCACCGCCCAAGGTACGGATGAGGTCAGGCTCCACGCGGGAGACGTTGTATTCGTACCCTATGGCGGGCTAGCCAAGTTCACATACGTCTTCCAACGCGTCAGCCCCATTGTCAGCATGGGCATTGTCTCCGCCCTCATCCCGTAATGAAGCGTTAGATCTCTCTTGCTTCGCCGACACGGGAAAGTACGTTTCTCGTTGCTTTCCGCCGCTAAGCCTAGTCAGTTGAAGGACTCACCCGTGGAAATCAAGCAGCCCAACCGATCAGACTCCGCTTCTCCCGAGCCCCCGAAACCCGGGATATTTTCGAAAATAAACATCGGCCGAAGCCTGAAATCCCATGCATTTATAGCCACCGCTGTAGCTTTGGCAATCTTGGGTCTCGGGGCCGCAGTGCTGAGCCGGCGTAGCGCCTATTATGAGGCGACCAGCGCGATTTACGTGTCTCCGACCTTTCCTGCTATCGTAACCACCGATCATGAACAAGAACGCCCCTACGAGTCGTACATCGAGGAGCAGGCGCATATCATTACCCGTTATGACGTGATTGCCGATGCGCTGCACCGGTTGAAGCCCGGTATGTGGCAGTACCCCGGAGAGAGCGAGGAGTCGGCCGTCGAACGTCTACAAAAGAGCCTCACAACGAAGCGCGATGGAGAGACCTATCAGGTTGAGATCACCCTTACCGGCGATCAGCCGCAGTACCTCGCGGATGTGGTCAATACCGTGACCAACGCATACTTGGAGAAGGCCAAAAACGAAGAGTTCTACGGTCGCGATGATCGCCTCTTGGCCTTGCGCCAAGCCCGCGCCGAGGTGCAAAAGGAGCTCGACGACAAACTGCGCGAGCAGGCTCAGTTGAGTCAAAGTCTTGGCGTGGCCGTTATCAGCGACGATAGCTCCGACCAGATGGATAATCAGGTTACGAACCTCCAGGACGATCTGAGCAAGGCTCGGACCGCGCGCATCCAGGCAGAGGCAAATCTCAGCGCGCTCGAAAATCAACAGCCGGGCGCACCCAATCAGGCGCTCGATGCCGCCGCCGACGAGATCATTGCTTCCGACACCGGTCTCGCGGCGCTGAAGACGTCCCTGAGCCAAAAGCGTGCCATACTGCTGGACCAGTTGGCTGGTTTGACTCCCAACCATCCACTCCGCAAGGCGACGGAGGAACAACTCGCGGAAATCGAATCCAGTCTACAGCAGATGCAAACCAATCTTCGGCACCAGGCTTCGATCAACCTAGAACAGAAGCTACGTACTGAAGTAAGACGTGCACAGACCGTCGAATCTCAGCTGCTCTCCAATTTGCAGACGTACACTCACCAGGCGACTGCGGCAGCCCCCAGTTTCCAGCGCGCTGAGGTGCTTAAGGCAGACATTGCGACTCTCCAGGCGAGATACTCAACGCTCGACGAGAGGACAAGGAATCTCGAGTTGGAGAGCAGTTCCCCCGGATCAGTCCATCTTTACGAGTTGGCCCGCACGCCCAAAGCTCCTCTGCCAAGCAAGGCCAAGAAGCTGGGTCCCGTGCTCGTGCCTGTGGCGTTGCTGTTGGGACTGCTTAGCGCTGTACTGATTGACCTCCTCGATCCGCGAATCTATTCCGGGATCGATATCGAACGCATCCTCGGCTTTACTCCCATCGGAATTATCTTCGATAACCGCGAAGTTGCCATGCAGGTCTTTGACGAAAGCAGCCTGCGTTTGGCCGCCGGTATAGATCAAGCGGCCCGCACGGCCGCAGTGCGCACGATTGTGGTTACCTCCGTTCACCCCGGCGCCGGGACCACCTCGATCGTCGAGAACCTCGGCAGCACTCTGGCCAAACTAGGTCGAAAGACCCTGGCCATCGATGCTTCCGGCGCCAAACCTCCGGTGGCTTACGTAACCGTCAGCCTCACCCGATCGGCAGCCGGCGAGCGCGGCCTCCATCGGAAACCGGATGTCGAGTTGCAGTCCGCCCACGTAATCACCGAATCACTCACGCCAAAATTGACCCCACTGACCAGCTTCATGGATCGGGCCTTTATGGAGGTCACCAACGAATACGACATTGTTTTGATCGATGCAACCCCAATTATGATCTCGGCCGAAACCGAGTATCTCGCACGTCTTGCGGACGTCACCATCCTTGTTTCAGAAGCAGGCCAAAGCACCAAACCGCAGCTCGTGCGCTGCGCCCGCTTGTTGGAGCGACTCCAGGTCCAAGGAATCGCCGCCATCATCAATAAGGTTTCGTTGCTTCGAACCGACAAGGCCGCTCAAGAAGATGTCCGCCTCTTTGAGGCCCGGGTGAACAAGGAAAACCTCGCCTGGAAGCCCACTTGGATTGGGACGCCCGATCCGGACGAATCCATTGATCATCACGCACAGCCCGCCGTCGCAAGACCACATTCGTCAGTCGCCTGAGTAAATAACATCGAGTCCGCTGCGATTCTTTGCTGGATGTTATGTAGACACTTGCGAGTCGGATTCGAAGGAATCAGGCATATGGAAGACCTGGACAGCAATTTCTCCACTTTGCATGAAATTGAGGCCGTTGTCATCGGCCTCTTCAGGGTAGTCTTAAATCGACCGCAACTGGGCCTGGACGAAAACGTCTTTGAACTCGGCATGACTTCCTTGCAGGCAATACACTTGATCTCGCGCATCAATCAGACATTCGATCGAGACATATCCCGCGCCGCGATTTACAAGCATCCCTCTGCACGCACAATGGCAGCTTGGCTGAACGCAAACCCGAATTATCCGGGAGATACCGCTACTAACTTATTACAGCGAGAGAGCGAGTCCGTGGGACCGGATCCTTTATTTCCAGCCGGCATTGAACGCGATAGATGACGGCGCCTCGCGTTATTAGTTAGAGATCTCAACCAGGATAGAAGACGCTCTTGCCGGCCCATAAGACTGGTCACAATGCGGCACCACTGATATCACAAGTTGGCGTCTATGCAGCGGCTCTTTCCAATGCACGCCTATCATAGAATCGACGAGGACTACTATGGAAGGGTTATTCAGTAAAGAGTATTTTAGTAAACTAGGATCGTTGGCAAGCGAGCGAGCTGCGGAGTACAAAGCCAACAAACCTTTCCCGCACATCTACTTCGACGATTTTCTTCCCGCAGCTGCGGCCGAGGTGGCTCTTCAAGACTTTCCAGAGCCGAAACAACTATCCTGGAGCGAATTCGACAATCCGAACGAACGAAAATTAGCGTTCGATCAGGTAGAATACCTTCCGCCGTCCATCCGCGATGTCTTATATTTCTTGAATAGTCGCCCAATGCTCAGATTTCTGGAGACCCTTACGGGGATCAAAGGAATCATCTCTGACCCTTATTTTACCGGCGGCGGATTACATCAGATTAGACGCGGTGGAAAGCTTAGTGTACACGCAGACTTCAATTTTCATAATGAACTGAAGCTCGACCGCAGGATCAACGTCCTTATCTATCTAAACAAGGGCTGGGAAGAGGCGTACGGGGGACACTTTGAGCTATGGGATCGCGATATGAGCAAGGCTCAACAGAAGATCTTACCCATCTTCAATCGCTGTGCGATATTTAGCACAACCAGTTACTCTTACCACGGTCATCCAACGCCGCTTGCGTGCCCTCCAGACCGAACACGGAAATCGATTGCTACCTATTATTATTCGAACGGTCGCCCGGAGGAAGAAGTCACCGAGTTCCACTCGACTCTTTTCCAGCAACCGCTCGGCGCGAAGGCTGAGCCAAAGTTTGAAATCAATCGAGTGATTCGAGCGATTACGCCGCCAGTCCTCTTCGACGCCTGCAAGAGCATCCTCCGATAAGAGGGGGCGGAGAGCCTGTTATGGCCGTTCGAGAAGCCAGATGAACGAATCAAGGGCAATTTCTACTCCAACACTTGGCGCGACTGTGGCGGATCCGTCGATGCCGCTTATCATCAATTGCGCCGTCGAGACCCAAAAGGGAGCCTTTTTTGAACCGCACACCGAGAATAAGTTGAGATGGATGCACTTCTCCGCATCCGACGCTCCCAAGATTCCCATATTCGGCCGGCACAGCCAACTGCTTCGGATCTCGGCCTGTCATCGGGCAGCACGCGCGGCAAAGGACTTCGACGCCGCCATTGTTGTAACCCACGGTCCTCGAATATCCTTTCTGGTTCAGTATTTCCTCACTTTGTATGGTTATCGGGGGCCGCATTTGGCCTTCACCTTCAACTACCCTAAGCTCCCTACCGGATTGAAAGCCATCGTTCACCATAGGGGATTCAAGGCGATTGATCGGTTCGTTGTTTTTTCAACGATGGAGCGGAGAATGTATCACGAGTATTTCAATATTCCGCTAGACCGTGTGGAATTCATGCACTGGGGCGTCGAGCCCCCCAGGCTTGATCCCGCCGATTATCCACTGGTGAGTGGCGACTACCTTTGTGCCTTGGGTGGAAACTCGCGCGACTATCGAACGTTCATAGAGTCTGTAAAGCGCCTGCCCGAGGTTAACGTCGTGATGGTTGTGAGACCGGAGAATCTAGTTGGCCTTGACCTGCCACCCAATGTTAGGGTGATGACAAACATCCCTTTCGCTCATGCCATGAACGTCCTTGCGTTTTCAAGATTTATGGTCCTTCCTCTGGATCGGGCCGACGTCCCATGCGGACACGTTACCCTCGTGAACGCAATGCACTTAGGCAAAGCCTTTGCAATCACCCGCTCAGCGGGCATAGCGGACTATATACGTGAGGGCGAAAATGCACTCATGTTCTCCGCCAAGAGCGTCAATGAGATGACAGATGTTCTCCGCCGGATGTGGTATGACCCGGAACTGTGTGCGCGGCTCGGCAGCGCGGGTCGTGCATTTGCCGCAGAACACTGTACCGAATCCCATACGTTCACAGCCGTGCTACGCATCTTTAGGCGACTCGGTGTGCGCCTGAGCGACGCATCGGATGGGGTGGTTAAACCAGGGGGATCGGAAGATAGTCCCTCCACTCGACTCGGGGAAGAGTGTCCGACATCCTTAGGAACATCCCAGTACGTCAGTTGATCGAAGGAGCCTGCGCGCGGACTTCTACCCGAAACTTCTTCGATGGGACGCTAACTACCCCGTAGAGCGAGTGCCATGGTTAGAACCATAGAAGACACAATTACAAAGAGCCCTATTGTCGGCCCGGAGAAACTTGGGACTGGCGACCGTGATTCTACCCATTCGCAATTGGCTCCTTTACTGGGAGAGGAACCGCAAAACAATTTTGCCGCCGACTGCTATCTTTTCGATGTTTCGATTGCAGTTGTATCGTTCAACACTCGAAATACCCTGCGTGAATCACTGCAGTCGATAGACCGTGAAACCGATGGACTTCGGCTTGAAGTCCTGGTTGTGGACAACGGATCCACCGACGGCTCGCCGGCGATGGTTGAGCAAGAGTTTCCCCATGTACGCCTGATCCGTAGTGCGGAAAATCTCGGCTTCGGCGCCGCCAATAACCTCGCGATCGAGGCTGCTCGAGGACGTTATATCGTGCTGTTGAATTCCGACGCCTTCCTCTGTCCTGGGGCGCTTCGAGCAGCAGTTGAGAGGATGGAACTTTTTCCGCAGGTAGCGCTGGCGGGTGGTCAACTAATAGGACGTGATCACTCTTGGCAACCCTCCGCACGCATGTTCCCCCATGTAATCACCGACGCGTTCGTTCTAACAGGACTGGCGGCCAAATATCCGAAATCGCGTATATTCGGACGCTCCGACCGCACCTGGGCCGACCCGGCACAGGCTGCAGAGGTCGATTGGGTACCCGGCGCATTTTCTATTATCCGAGCTGAGGTCCTTCGTAAAGTAGGATTGTTTGACTCTCGCTTCTTCCTTTACTCGGAAGAAGTGGACCTTTGCCGACGCATCAAGCAGGCGGGCTACCAGATCTGGTACTGGCCAGAGATTCAAGTGATCCACGTTGGCGGCGAATCTTCGCGCCGACTCGAAAATCTCGATTTCACGTCCACTGGCAGCCAAGTCACCCGCTGGCGGATGCGCAGCATGCTCCTGTATTACCGCAAACACCACGGCGTCATTGTTTGGCTCGCAAAATGGCTTGAGTTGGTGCTCTGCGGCCTCTCCACCCTAAGAAATCAGTTTAGAGAGGAACCAAGGCGGACCCTCAAGTGCGAGGCAAACCGAAGCGTCGCCGCATCGATGCGGTCGGCTTGGAAAGAAACGCACGGTGGCCGCGTCTCGCCGCCTCGCCCGTGGTGAGTTCTCAAAACCACACATGATTTAGGATGAACCTTCAGCGCACCCTAAAATACTTGTCGAGCCGCATTCTCTCGTTCTTTATGAGAGGTGTTGCACCGTTGTTTCTGGGGCTTCAACGCATTTATACCCATGCCCAGCTTTCCGCCGCGTTGAACACTCCCTTACCAATCTCCACCGTTGTCTTCGGCAGAATCTTCGTATACGGCAGCCGGCAGGTTGACTTTGGAGAGAACGTGCTGCTCTACCCCGGCGTGCATCTGGAGACACAGGAAGAGGCCCGAATCTGCATTGGCGACGGCGTCGTGATGTCCAGCGGCGTGCATGTCGTCGCCATGGCGGGCGTGACGATTGGCAATGGCACGATCATCGGCGAATTCACCAGCATTCGCGATGCAAACCACAACCGCGACCTGGGCTGTACGATCCGGAACTCCGGGCATATCTCAAAGTCCATCAACATAGGTCGAGAGGTCTGGCTCGGCCGCGGCGTAACCATCCTGGGCGGCGTCACCATCGGCGACCGGGCGACGATCGGGGCCAATGCCGTTGTGACCAAGGATGTATCCGAGGGGGCAACCGTAGTCGGCATTCCAGCTGCGCCGATCGATCGAGGTAACTTCCCCGTTGCTAGAGTTGACAAGCGAATTAGTTTCCGCTATTGACCATCAACCAATGACCGGCGGCGCAGTGTCCTTTTCAGGTTGTCTTCGATTCGACGAGCACTCCGATCGATGTCATCGTGCATGCAAGAATCCACAGGAAACTCACGGTCATCAATTTCCCAAAGGTGTGGTACATAATATGGTTGACCGCATGCAGCGATACCACCTCGGTGCACCAAAGTGTCAGGGACAGCAAGGCGCCTGAAACCGCCAGGATAGCGCCGCCTCTGCCACGAAGCCTTTGCGACGTCACCCGTAATCCAAAGAGAAATACCCCCACCAGTGCTATGAGTACTACCGCCTGGGGTCCTCTTCGGCTTGCGTAAAGGGTTACCGTCGTCGCCTCGTCCATAAAGAACTGGTGCAGATTCCAACGCACGTTGAGGACCATATCAAGGAGAAGACACCCTTCGAACACTGTCAGAAGCGCGAGCGATCGCGAGCGAGCCGGATCACCCTTTGCCCGGCTCCAGGAAAAAATGCAGCAGGCCAGCGCAACGCCGTAGGCTACAACTCCGGTAGTCCGGGTGGGATCGCGCCTCAGCCATTCAATAATTTCGCTCACAAATTGCCCTCGGATCTATCGATTCCCGCGTTCTCCCTATACTAATCCGCATGATTCTTCCTCCCAATATCGCTTTCATCGCCTGGGCGCCTGTTAGCATCTATTGTTTCTGGAAGTATCGCGTCCGGACTGCGATTCTCATCAACTTTATCGCAGGTTGGGCGCTGCTGCCCTCCGCCAACTTTGTCCCCGACAATGCGGAGTTTCCTTATTGGATATTGGGACTGAGTCTGCCTTCGAGTTACTTCGTTACAAAAGCAAGTGTTCTCGGAATGTACTGTCTTTTGGGTGTTCTCCTCGTCGACCGCCGGGTCTTCAACGGATTCAGACCCACATACTGGGATCTGCCAATCCTCTTCTGGTGCATTGTTCCCTTCTTTTCGGCGATCGCTAATCCGCTGAGTTTCGTCGTCGGCTTGCGCGGCGTACTCTACCTGGCGCTTGCCTGGGGCGTTCCCTATCTGATGGGAAGACTATATTTTTCAGACACCGAATCCTTATGTCTTACTGCCAAAGCCTTCGTGATCGCGGGACTGGCCTATGTTCCGGTTTGCCTGCTGGAAGTCGTCAGCGGTCCACGGGTTTATGCGGCGCTTTACGGCTATCAACCTTATCGATGGATAGGGGCGCAACGTTACCTGGGCTTTCGTCCCATAGGCTTGCTCGAAGATGGAAATCAACTTGGCATCTGGATGGCGACATCGGCGCTGATCGCAATAGGGCTATGGAGACTTCGCTGCCTTGACCGGATCCTCGGCATTCCAATCGCGATCATTACCGGCTTACTCGTGGGAGCGACTCTCCTTTGCCAGTCTGGCGGTAGCATACTGCTGCTTTTCAGTCTCCTTCCGTTCATCGTTCTCAGCAAGAGATTTATTCCTCGTGTTGTAGCCGTGGCCCTGATTCTCGGAATCATCTGCTTCGCTGGCCTTCGCTTGGGCAGCGGGATCTCTCTGCGCTCTCTGGTCTCACATAACGTCGTTGCCGATGCCGCTGCCCGTTCGTTGAGCAAAGCCGGTCGGGGATCCTTCGGATGGCGGCTGTCGCAAGATGAACGTTACGTTGACGCAGCGCTCCAGAGTCCCCTGGTCGGATCGGGGGAGTGGGATTGGTGGAAGGGAAGTTCGTCTCGTCCCTGGGGACTATGGATGCTAACCTTTGGGATGTACGGCATCCTCGGGTTGGTTGCCCTTGAAACTCTTCAACTGCTCCCAGTGGCGCGCGGTATCTTTTTCCCCGTGGCGCGCTCCACCATTGACGCGAATAACCTACGCTACGTTCTAGCGGCGGCGATTCTCATGTCAGCGATTGATAGTTTATTAAACAGCGCCCTGATTCTGCCTCTTCTCTTGGCGGTTGGCAGTCTGAGCGCACCCAATCCTTCCACGAATGTAATCCAGATCAAGAGACACTCCCGAGCCAATCCATTGGTTGCCTCCAATATATCCAGCAGATGATGCCTTGTACTTTCCGCTCCGGCTCCCATACATTTGTTGACGCGTTGATCGAACAGACCACCTAACGAAGTACGTTATCGCCGAATCCTTTTCATGAATTCATTCGTCAATCCGTCGCCGGCGTCTGCTCACCACAATGATGGCCGGCGCGTCGCTTACCTGTTAAGCAGTTTTCCCGCAATATCTCACACTTTTTTCCTGAACGAGGTGACAGAGCTCAGAAAGCTCGGCTTTTCTATCGACGTGGCCTCGATCAATCGACCTACATGGACTGCTGACACGCTCTCGGATCCGGTCGCCGAAGCCATGCAGACAACCTTCTATATCAAAAGCAGCCATCCCGTACGGATTGCCCTTGGCTTGCTCAAGGTCTTGCTGACGCGTCCGCTCGTCGTTTCCCGTGGGCTACTCGCTGCTTTGAAACTCGATGCCTGGAGCCCACGAGCTGTACTCTATGCCTTCTTTTATCTAGCCGAGGCGCTGGTCTTGGGGGACTGGCTGCGCACCCATGGACACACTCACCTGCACGTTCATTTCGGCGGCCCGGTGGCAACGGTCGGAATGCTGACATCCGCCGCGTGGCGCATCCCTTATTCCATGACTATCCACGGCCCTGAAGAGTTTTATCACGTCGATAAGTCGTGCTTGCGGCAAAAAGTGGAGAAGTCCAGGTTTGTGCTTTGCATCAGCGACCACTGTCGCAGCCAGCTCATGAGACTCACTGAACCTGAACAATGGGATAAATTTCACGTCGTGCGGCTTGGAGTGGATCCGCATATCTTTTCTCCCAAACCCGATGTGAAGGGTGACCGAAGCGTTGTCCAGGTGATTTGTGTTGGGCGTCTGGTCCCGGACAAAGGCCACCTTGTCTTGCTCCGAGCGTTCTCGCGTCTCTTAGCTCGCGGATGCAAGCTTCGGCTTCGCATCATCGGCGATGGCCCAGAGCGGCGACGATTGGAGTCTTTCATTCTTGAAAACGGGCTCCGCGATTCCGTCATCCTTGAAGGGGCGCTGAACCACGAAAACACCAGACGGCTCATTGCACAGGCAGACATTTTCGTCCTGGCCAGCTTCGCGGAGGGCCTGCCTGTCGCATTGATGGAGGCCATGGCGATGGAAGTCGCCTGTGTTAGCACCTACATTGCCGGCATTCCGGAGCTCATCCGGTCCGAGATGGATGGCTTGCTGGTACCGGCGTCCTCGGAAGAGGCTTTAGTCGAGGCACTGTCTCGACTAATCATGGATGCGGACCTCAGGCGTTATCTCGGGCGCTCCGGACGAAGGCGAGTACTTGATCTATATAGCCTGGACGCCAATGTTGGCTTGCTTGCTAAAACTATGCGAGCTCAGCTGGATCAACTCCCGGTCAGCGGACGCAGCCCAGCGGCCCCTTCTTATGCGCTACCGGTACGAGTGACCCAATAACAATTATTCCGGCGTGATGACTCTCCAACATATCGGTGCTCACACCATATGCGGGCACTGTTTTGTGTATCGCATATTTACGTAGTGGCATTATCTGTCGTTGCTATGGATGCATTTGACTCTAAATCTAAACTGGCTTAAGGGAGAATAACTATGATAGCTATCGCGAATCGAGACACACCGCAGCGTGTCGTAGGTGATCATTTCATCGTCGAGCAGTTGATGAATGAAGTTATGATCTACGACCAAAAGCGTAATAAGGCATTTTGCCTCAACCAGCAGGCTGCTTTCGTATGGCGGCACTGCGATGGGGCAACCACCATTGACGAATTGACAGGTCTTCTGCAGCAGTTATCACCGGGGCCGGTGGATGGTGCGGTAATCCAATTCGCCTTGGAGACTTTAGCCGCTGATGGGCTCCTCGAACCATCAACCTTCGACTCGCGGGTCCCCGCGGGGATGACACGTCGGAGCCTGATGCAAAGGTTCGGCCTGAGCGCGGCGATGTCACTGCCGGTGGTTACCGCACTCTTGGTCGCTACACCAAAGGCCCATGCCTCAAGCTCGGCGCCAAGGCCGACATCGGCGCCACCACCGCCACCGCCGCCGCCACCACCACCAAAGCCGGGCCGTCCCTAGAGTCTGCTGGGGCTACCAACTCCGAAGATGGGCGGGCGCTTCGCACGTCGTTGAGTTTCCCGCATCTCGGTTCGCTTTGATCGCTTAGAACCGGGGTATACCGGAAAAGGCGAGCGTCTGGGTCGCTGTCCAGAGAGTCGGCCCCACTCAAGATGCCCTCCGCCTTTCCATGATAGGAGCGCTTCGGCGCTCATAGAGGCCGCGCAAATGTATTCCCAGCTCAACTTCGAGTCGGTTTCTGAAACCTCGAGTCGCGGTTCCAAACCAGCCGCGGGTCCAGCTGACAACCGGCTTGAAACCTCACTTATCAGGCCGAAGGACAAATTGTCATTTTGCTCGTTCGGAGTCAGCTTCGCGATCAGTGCGGATACTGGCAATATCCTGCAGGATTGCCTGAAGTACCTACCGCCAGGTTGGACGCTAACATCGTCCAGGTGCGCGGATATTCTATACTCCGTCACTCATCGCCCACAATCTGTGACAACGGCCAGAGGCACGTTTGGTCTGGCCAGGGACGGTCGAGGGCTTTTCCGCTGCGATGATCGAACAGAGTTTCTGGAGCGCTTCGGCTCCCTCGTGGGTCTACACGTCGCCGATAGCTCGAGAAAACTAGTTTTTATTCATGCGGGCGTCGTCGGGTGGGGTGACCGGGCAATCGTAATCCCGGGACGAAGTTTCTCCGGAAAGACCACACTGGTGGCGGAACTTGTCCGCGCGGGGGCGACTTACTACTCGGACGAGTTTGCCGTAGTAGACCGTAGCGGCAGAGTCCACCCCTACCCCCAGCCTTTACAGATAAGAGACCCATACACGTATCATCAAACTCGCTGTCCAGTTGTAAAACTGGGGGGTCTCACCGGGAAGTCACCGCTGCCTATTGGGTTGGTTGTCTTCTGCCAATACAAGGAGGAGTCGACTTGGCTTCCACAAGAGCTCTCTCCAGGCGTCGGTTGCTTGCAGATCCTCAACAACACTATCTCGGCAAGAAGCGCTCCGGCGATTGCACTCAGCACGTTGAAGCAAGTCGCTTTAAACGCGGTTATCGTGAAAGGACTGCGCGGAGAATGTTCACAGGTAATTCAATGGATAACTACCCAGTTCGGATCTCTGAAATCCCATTAGAGCTGCGCTCAATGAGCAAAGAAGCTCACCTTCTGCTAGCCGTATTGAGGGGAAGTAAGGCCGACGGTCAGAGCGACTCCATCAGCTGGGATGATCTCCTCCTGCTCGCTGAGAGCCACGGAGTGTTCCCTGCCTTTTGCAGAAGCTATTCGGGAGAGTTGCCAAAGATATTTAGAGAACGCCTGCGTGATCATTGGGCTGCCTCGGCACACTTAGCCAACGAATTACATCGCCTGCTTGAGTTATTTGAACGAAATGAAATAGAAACGCTGCCTCTCAAGGGTCCGGTATTGGCCGAGGTCCTCTATGGAAGCATGAGCCTTCGAACGTCTGACGATCTCGATCTGCTGGTGAAATCGACGGACTTTGCCAAGGGACAATCCCTATTGATCGACGCGGGTTTCGTTCCGGTGGATGAGGTGGGCAATTACCATCGGGGATTTGTAGACAACGGCACGTTCGTCGAGCTTCACTTTGGCCTTGCTTCACCTTCTCTTCCACGATTTGATCTCGAGCAAGCCTGGACCCGGTCCCGCACGGTAAACTTTTGCGGACATGCCACTCGCATCTTCGACAAGACCGATCTTCTGCTCTACCTCGTGTTACACGGCATCAAACATCACTTCGCAAGGTTGGTATGGCTTCTCGATGTCACTCACGCACTTGCCAATCTTGACGACGATGATGTCGAGCAGCTTCTCGAGATGGCTCGGCGGACAGGCATCGAAGGGGCGCTGCTGACCACTTATGCCCTTGCGAACCTAGTCTTTGGAAGTGAAATTTCGCCGAAGATTGGCGAAGCCATGGCGTTGAACTCTTCGGCATTTCCACACGCTACTCTTATCGCCGACAAGATGTTATCTGGTCCGGCCGAAACTGGGACGCCCGCTAATAACGCATCGATTTTTGTCCAACTGGAGACGGGAGCCCGGAGGCGGTGGGCGCATCGCCTGCGTTTTCTTGTGTCAACTCAACAAGATCTCCTATGGACTCGACAGTATGGAATTCCCACAGCTTGGATGGGGTGTCTGCGGCCTTTTCGCCTCTTTTTCAAGTACGGCCCGGCAGTTAGTCTGAGGACAATCTTCCCCGGTCTCGCTCATCGGCCCGACACAGGCATTCGTAAGGTCTAGCACGCAATTTCAGCTGGCATTGTTTGTCCGTTCTGACGAAATCCTTCTTGAGGAATGACAGGCTTCTCGCACTTTCGGCTGCGAGCGATAGGTCGCTCGCGTGTATTCAACGGTCTTTTAACTAACTGACCTTTAGAAAGGTGACACCTATGAGTACAGTATTACTCTCCCCGCAGAAGCAAGATGATTCTCTTGGAGGATCGCTTAGAAGTCAGGTTGACTGCATGATCGATGACCTGATCGCGCCTTTACCCAACATCAACCAACTTACATGGGACGAGCGACGCGGCATAGTCGCCAGATATACCGCGGTGCTTGAGGGAAACTTCATCTATTGGATGACCGCTACCTACCTGGCAACCAAGTGCGAGGAAGCGCATCCAGTCCTGCTCGATAACCTCAATGAAGAAGTGCGAGACAGCCATCCGGTCATGCTGCGCAAGTTCGCAATCGCCGCTCATGCTTTTCCGACGGATGAGGACGCACTCGCGGTGGACCAAGATTTGACTAAGGTTCGCCTCTTCCTGGGACGGCTCTCTGGAGTGCAGTCGTTGCTCACCATGGCCTTTTTTGAAGGGTATATTCAACGATTCATGGGCTACCTTGCGGATCTGGCCGCGGCGCAGGGTTCTCTCGAGATGGAATACACCGATGTACACGGAGTGTGCGACATTGCGCATTCAAACGGACTCTTCCAGGCGCTCGCCGTGGAGATGCAAGCCTATCCCCTTCAGCCGGACGTAGACCTCTTTGAAGGTGTCGATCTCCTCCGGAATCTGCTTGAAAGAATCGTCCACTTCCGTCCCGATGCGCTTGCGAATTGAAGTTCGCGAAAGGCATTGCCAATGCAAACTGAACAATATGACGACACGGGACTTCTAGAAGAGGCCGGATATTTCCAGATTTCCGATGCGCATCTCTATACGGTGCTGCATCGCATGGAAGATCCGGCCGCTCGTGTTCTACTTGTCGGGCCGTTCGCCTCGGAGCGGCAACAATCTTATCTTCCCTGGGTCCGTTGGGCTCGCTATTTGGCCGCGCGGAGGATTGAGGTCCTCCGGTACGATTATCGCGGCATCGGGGAGAGCACCGGCGTTTTTGAAGAAATGAGTTTGACGAATTGGGACGAAGACGTCGAACTTCTTTCCATCTGGCTCAAAGAACGGTCCCCCAACGTCCCGCTCGTGCTGCACGGTCTTGAGATGGGTGCTCTCTTGGCCGGGCGGAGTTTCCATAATGGCGCCGGGGACGCCCTGCTGATGTGGTCTCCGCCGGCCAGCGCTAACCAGTCGCTCCGATCCACGCTCATGCGTTGGGTGGGTTTAGAGCAGATCTTCAAGAGCGCCGACGAGCGAAAGTCTGCCTCGGATTATATCCGGCAGTTCGAACGCGACTCTTTCGTCGAAGTTGACGGATATGCATGGCCTGACAAACTGTGGAGCGATTCTTTCGGCGTTGAGCTACCAGAGGCTTTGGCGAATGAAGACCTTGCCGGCTCTGTGTATGGACGCCCCGTCAGAATCGTCAAACTCACCAAGGAAGCAGCGCCTCTCGTCAAAGGGGGATCTGTCGGCTATGACGAAGCGAAAGACTTCAACTGGCTGTTTGCTCCTACTTTCGACTGGATGGCCGGTGTCTTGAAGACCAGGAAAGGGAGCGATGAACCGAGCAATTGAGACGCGCGAGTTGATTACTCTCGATGGCCTCGGGGTTGAGGTTCGAGGCACCTATCATAGGTATCCGGAAGAGGGCTATGGTTCCGATTCACCGCCGAGCCAAGCGGGGCGCATCGGTGTAATGTTCTTGAATTCTTTATCTATCCCGCGAACGGCGACCGGCGATTCGGCGGTATATTGGGCAGATTCTCTTGCCCGCGCCGGCTATCCTGCCTTCCGCTTGGACCTTCCAGGGCTTGGAGATTCATGCGGGAGTGTTCCCAATGAGCTTCTTGACTTCATCAATGACGGCGGATTCGGGCCGATAGCTTCCTCTAAGGCGACGGAGCTTGTTCAGCGCTTCGACCTGGCAGGTGTTGTGATCGTAGGGCACTGCGCCGGGGCAATCACGGCGATCCACGCTGCCGCAGCCTGTGCGGAATGCAAGGGCCTCATCTTGATGGATACATACTTCCATCTTCAGAAAGCTAACCGGCCGAAGGTACGACAAGAGTTGAGCGACTGGGCCAGACGAAGCAAACTCGGCGGCCTGTTCAGCAATGTCTATGACATAGCTAGAGATGTCCGGCTGTTCTTACGCCGAAACAAACCTCCTGGAAATGCAAATTTTCCGCTGCTTGGCCGTTGGAAACAGATCGCATCTGCGGGGCTGCCGATCTTACTCCTCAAGGCGCCCGGTCTGAAGGCTTCCAGCACGAAACCGAGGACTGGCGAATTCGACTATCTAAACTATGTGCTCGGACTGGCAGGTCGCAAGTCGCAGGTTGTTGTGCAATTCATCGCAGGCACAGACCACTCCTTTGCGAACCGCGTGGGCAGAGCGGCAGTCGGTCAGCATTTGGAGAGCTGGCTTGCGACCCATTTCCCTCTGCCGGACTCTCAGGTTGTCGCTGTAAATGTTGCAACTCAACCTTCTATCGATAATCAACGAGCCGACTATGCGCGCCGGAAGCAATGCTTAACTGCGCAAGCTGAGCACTAGAAAGTAGGTCCTTCCCATATATGAAAGTTCGATCCGAAATTACCGATCAATTCAAACTTGTCGCCCAGGAACAGGACAGGCGACTTGCCCCCCTTACTGACACCCTACCCCTCATGGATTCCGGTCTGGACTCGCTTTGTTTTGCGATCGTCGTAAGCCGGCTCGAAAGTTCACTGGGACTTGATCCCTTCAGCACCGACGAAGACGTCCACTTTCCGGCGACCTTTGGCGAGTTTGTCCACTTCTATGAAAATGCCAACAACTAGCAAGCTATCTCTCTTTACCGCGCTTAGTGCGACGGGCGATCTCTCCAGCCGTTTCGTTTTCGGAGCGGCAGAGGCCGTCGCGTGGAGTCAACTGCTCGCTGGGAGCGTTCTCGACAGCCGTGGCGACGAGCTTCACGGACGGTCCGTGCTCATCGCGACGAAGGATCAGCTCACGACTTTGTGGGCGCTGATGGAGCTCGACGGTACCGCCAGCCGCATTGTTCTCTACCCCCCGGATATGTCGCTGGAACATCTCGCTTATGTCATCGAGGCGGCCGCGGTAGATGTTCTTGTGTCCGATCGATTGAGGGTTGGACAGTTCGTTCCTCAGGTGAAGTACTTCACCCCCTGCTGCCGGAAGATTACCCCTCTAAAATATGAACGCGCCGCGCCACTCCAGACCGAGTGGATCTTGCTGACATCGGGGACGACAGGGCCTCCGAAAGTGGTCGTGCACACCTTAGATAGTCTGTGCGGCGCCATCGCAGGCGGCAACGCTTCGACGAATCCGGTTGTTTGGAGCACCTTTTACGACATTCGCCGCTACGGTGGATTGCAGATCCTTCTTCGCGCCGCCCTCAGTGGCGTCTCTTTGGTGCTACCTGGCGCCCAGGAGCCGATGGCGGATTTTCTCAGTCGTCCGGCGGGTCAACGGATCACGCATATCTCCGGAACGCCCTCCCATTGGCGGCAGGTCCTGATGAGTTCCTCAGCCCACCAGATCGCACCCGAATACATCCGCCTCTCGGGAGAAATCGCCGACCAGGGAATCATCAACCATCTGAAATCCACTTATCCGCAAGCCCGAATTGCCCATGCGTTCGCCTCGACCGAGGCTGGCGTGGCATTTGAGGTGAATGATGGCTTGGCGGGGTTTGTACCGACGGCGCTTGAAGCGACCCCCGGGGTCGAAATGAAAGTGGCGTGCGGCTCGCTTCGGATCCGGTCGAACCGCACCGCGACCCGCTACCTGGGGAAGCAATCCCCTGTCCTCAGGGACGCCGAAGGCTTTGTCGACACATGCGACTTATTGGAGTTGCGGGATGGACGCTACCACTTCGCCGGTCGACGCGATGGAATGATCAACGTCGGTGGACAGAAAGTGCACCCCGAGGAAGTGGAAGCGGTCATTAACCGCCATCCCGAGGTCCAGATGTCACTCGTCCGCGCAAAGAAAAATCCAATCACCGGCTCTCTTGTCGTCGCCGATGTGGTCCTGAGCGCAACCCCTCGGGCCACTGGAGATACCGTTCCTAAGCTCCAACACGAAATCCTGCTGCTTTGCCGCGAGGCGCTCTCGTCGCACAAAGTTCCAACGGTAATCAACGTCGTGGCGGACTTGGCTGTGGCCGAATCCGGAAAGCTGGCCCGCAGCCATGCGTAACGTGATCGTCACTGGCGGCAGCCGGGGCTTGGGCCTGGGCATCGCTCGCAGGCTAGTTGAGACGGGGTTCCGAGTCATTGCGGTAGCGCGAAAAGAGAACGGCGAACTCGCATCAGCGATGCATGAGGCGGAACGCGCCAATCCCGGATCTTTTCATTTCGCTTCCTTTGACCTGGCCCAGATTGAGTGTCTTGCGAATCTGGTGACGACGTTGCGAAAAGAGCATGGCCCGATCTATGGGCTGGTGAACAACGCCGGCGTCAGCGCCGACGGGGCACTGGCGCTCATGCCCAACTCCCAGATTGAGCAGGTTGTGCGTTTGAACACGCTGTCGCCAATCGTGCTTACCAAATACGTGGCACGCTCCATGATGGCCGATGGTGGCGGCCGCATCGTCAACATCGCCTCAATCAACGCCTTCGCCGGATACAGCGGATTATCGGTTTACGGCGCAACTAAGGCATCTCTCATCGGGTTTACCAAGTCGCTGGCGCGAGAGATCGGACGTATGGGGGTGAACGTAAATGCGGTGGCGCCCGGATTCGTCGATACCGACATGACCCAGGGGCTCACAGACGAACATCGCCAGCAGATCATCCGCCGCAGCGCGCTGAAACACCTCGTGGAGATCGACGACATCGCCAACTCGGTCGATTTTCTGCTCAGCGATAAGGCAAAGAACATTACCGGGACAGTCCTCACCGTAGACGCGGGGAGTACAGCTTGAATCAACACCTTGAACCCGTCGCAAACAACCTCGGCGACTCAACCGCCAAAGCCTGGCTGCGCGCGATGGAGCTAACTGCGCCAATCTCGCGCAATCCGACTCGCATTTTACCGACCGTCGTTGAGGAACTCGCTGCGCGGTTCGGCGACGCCTCGGCCTTGCTCTCCAGCCGCGAGTGCATGACCTATCGATCGCTCTCCGAACGCTCAAACCAATATGCCCGGTGGGCGCTCGCCCAAGGTCTGGTAAGGGGTGAAGTTGTCGGTCTGTTGATGAGCAGCCGTCCCGAATACCTCGCCATATGGCTTGGCATAACCAGCGTCGGTGGGGTCGTTGCCCTGCTCAATACAAACCTGGTGGGTGCTTCACTCGCCCATTGCATCGATGCCGCATCGCCCAGGCACCTGATTGTGTCAGAAGAGTATGTCGATATCGCGGTAGAGACGATGCCCGACATGGCGCAGGTGCCTGCGATCTGGACCCACGGCGTCGATCATCCATGGTTTCGGCGCATCGACGTCGAGATCCAGGAAAGCTCTCGTGAATCGCTCGCCCCCGAGGAGCGGCGGCCAGTAAGCATCGCAGATCGCGCCCTCTATATTTACACTTCCGGCACGACTGGCCTGCCTAAGGCCGCCATCGTTAGCCATGCTCGCGTCATGCAATGGAGCTATTGGTTTGCTGGCATGATGGGCCCGCAGCGGCAAGACCGAATCTACAATTGCTTGCCGATGTACCATAGCGTCGGCGGGGTCCAGGTCCCTGGTGCGACCCTCGTCTCCGGCGCCTCGCTGGTCATCCGCGAGAGGTTCTCCGCCAGCAAATTTTGGGACGACATCGTAGATTGGGACTGCACCATGTTCCAGTACATCGGAGAGCTGTGCCGATACCTGCTCAACAATTCTCCAACTGTAAACGAATCGAAACATCGCATCAGGTTGGCCTGCGGGAATGGGTTAGGACGCGATATCTGGGAGAGCTTTCAGGACAGATTCAAACTTCCCCGAATCCTGGAGTTCTATGCCTCCACCGAAGGCGCTGTCTCATTGTTTAACGTCGAGGGAAAGCCCGGGTCGATCGGCCGCATCCCGTCTTATTTGCCGCATCGTCGCGCCGTTGCATTGGTGCACTGCGATATCGAGACCGGTGAACCGGTTCGCAACGAGCAGGGACTTTGTATCCCATGCGCCCCAAACGAAAGCGGCGAGGCCATCGGAAAATTAGTCGCCGACCCCGGCACGCGATTCGAAGGATATGCCGACGAGGAAGCGTCCCAAAAGAAAATCCTTCGCGACGTCTTCGCACTCGGTGACGCTTGGGTTCGCACCGGCGACCTTTTGCGCAAGGATGAGAAGGGATTCTTCTACTTCGTTGACCGCATTGGCGACACCTTTCGGTGGAAGGGCGAGAATGTAGCGACCATCGAGGTCTCCGAAGCGATATCCGCATTCCCCGGAGTCGAACACGCCACCGTCTACGGCGTAACCATCCCTTCCACCGACGGCAGGGTTGGAATGGCCACATTGGTGGCCACCGAGGAGTTGGATCTGGCCGCTTTGCGCAAGCATCTGATGAGCCGCCTGCCCGCCTACGCGCGCCCCTTGTTCCTGCGAATCAGGAGCTCTATCGAGGTCACCGGCACTTTCAAATACTCGAAGACCGATTTGGCCGACCAGGGATACGACCCTGAACCTTGCACAGACTACCTCTACTTCGACAATCCGGAATCGCAGGCATACATCCCCCTGGATAAACAGTTGTATGACCTCATTCAAGTCGGTCGCGTGCGGCTCTGAATTCCGGCGCACTGCCGTACCGCCCGCTCATCCCGCCTTGCGCTGATACCTCCGAAAGAAGACATGCATGTTGATTGACAATATCCGGGACGATTTCGCAAAGCTCCAGCGCGAGATTGCGAGCGGACCAATCTTACCGGATGTCTCGGCAGAAGAGATTCGCGCCTATCTCGGCGCTCGCTACGACTTCACCGCAACGATGAACCTTGACGAGGTCATTGTCGACGTCGAACAGATGTTGCGGACCTGGCAAGTCCAGGTGACCCATCCCCGCTACTTCGGCCTGTTTAATCCAAGTGTGACGCTCGCGTCGGTCGTCGCCGACACTCTTGTGGCAATGTACAACTCGCAGCTTGCGAACTGGCGTACGTCTCCCGCCGCGAATGAAATCGAACGGCACACGCTCAGATGGCTGACCTCAAAGTTCGGACTTCCCGAAGACTCCGTTGCCACCTTTACCAGCGGCGGCATGGAGGCGAATCTCTCCGCTGCCGTCGTCGCCCTGACCCAGGCCTTCCCGGGCTATGGCGAAGATGGTCTTCGAAGCTTGCCCGCGAGCCCCACGATCTACTTAACCAAAGAGGCCCATCACGGATACAACAAAATCGCGCACATGACCGGCTTGGGTCGGCGGGCGCTCCGTATCATCGCGACCGACCGTCATTTGCGAATGGATGTCGAGGATCTGGAAAGACAAGTGGTCGATGACCGGCGGAACGGATTCGCTCCGTTCATGGTCGTCGGCACAGCGGGAACTACCGCCGCAGGCATCATCGACCCTTTGCCCGATATCGGCCGCATCTGCCGAAGGGAACGCCTCTGGTTTCACGTCGATGCCGCATGGGGTGGAAGTGCCATTCTCTCGCCGCAACTCAGGCACCACCTCGCCGGCATCGACCAGGCGGACTCGATCACCTGCGACGCTCATAAGTGGCTGTCGGTACCTATGGGATGCGGCATGTTTTTCTGCCGGCATGCTGAGAGCGTAGCTGAAGCCTTCCGCGCGGAGGTCTCCTACATGCCCGGGAAGAAATCAGGCCCAGTCCGCGATCCATACACGACATCGGCTCAATGGTCGCGAAGATTCATCGGCCTGAAGCTCTTTATGGCGCTTGCCAATCACGGTGAGTCCGGTTACACGGAAATGATCGACCACCAGGCCAATATGGGGGACGTGCTGCGCAAGTCGCTCACAAACTCCGGCTGGAAAATCGTCAACTCGACGCCGCTGCCGCTCGTCTGCTTCACCCGCGATGGACTCGACACAACCAAATTCCTCGCCGCCCTCCACGAACGCCAGATCGCCTGGATGTCGCCGGTCGAAATCGCCGGCACGCCGGCGGTCCGCGCATGCATCACCAGTTTCAGAACTACCGAAAGCGATATCCGTTGGGTCGTTAGTGAAATGAATCAACTCTTCGAACAACAATACTGCCGAACGAACGCAATGGAAACGATGGCCGCAGAGCCGATAGGAATGAACGCATGAGACCGGAAACAATCGCGATTCACAGCGGTTACGATATCGACCCAACGACAAAAGCTGTAGCTGTGCCAATTTATCAGACGGTCTCCTATGCCTTCGACAGCGCCGACCACGCCGCGGCTCTCTTCAACCTTGAGGCCGAAGGATATCGCTATACCCGCATTGGCAACCCTACCACCGCAGTGCTGGAACGCCGGGTCGCCGCCCTTGAAGGTGGGCCTGAAGCACTGTGCGTCGCCAGCGGGCAGGCAGCGGTCAACTACGCGATACTGAACGTCGCAAGCCTGGGATCCAACATCGTCTCGCCACCACAGCTCTACGGCACCACGCATACGCTCTTCGCTCACGTTTTGCCCAGCCAGGGCATCACGGTCAGATTCGCCGAGAATGACCGTCCAGAGGCAATCGAAAAACTCATCGACGACAAGACGAGGGCCATATTCTGCGAAAGCGTCGGAAATCCGGCGGGAAACATCTGTGACATCGAGGAGCTGGCTCGCGTCGCCCACAATCACGGAATACCGCTGATCGTCGATAACACCGTCGCCACGCCCATTCTGCTCAAGCCGATCGATTATGGCGCCGACATTGTTGTGCAGTCCCTCACCAAGTTCATGGGCGGCCACGGTACTACCCTCGGTGGCGCGATTGTGGATAGCGGCAATTTTCCCTGGAAGGACCACGCGGAGCGGTTCCCAATGTTCTGCCAGCCGGACCACTCCTATCACGGCCTGACCTATGCCGATCATTTTGGCAAGACCGCATACATCGCGCGTTGCCGCAGCGTCTACCAGCGAACGACCGGAGCGGTCCTGTCGCCATTGAGCGCTTTCCTGCTCTTGCAGGGAATCGAAACCGTTGCGCTGCGGGTGGAACGCCATGTCGAAAACGGCAGAGAGGTCGCGGGCTTCCTCAAGAGACATCCCCACGTTGCGTGGGTCAATTATGTCGGCTTTGCGGATAACCCATACCATTCTCTATCGCAGAAATATTTGCGCGGCAACCCATGCTCTCTGATGACCGTCGGCATCAAAGGCGGCTATTCGGCCGCGGTCAAATTCCACGATGCACTCCAGTTAGTGACGCGTCTCGTAAATCTGGGCGATGCCAAATCGTTGGCTTGCCATCCTGCATCGACGACCCATCGCCAGATGTCGCGCGAAGAGCAACAGCGCGCCGGTGTGCTGCCGGAGATGATTCGACTCAGCATCGGCATCGAGCACATCAACGACATTCTTGAAGACCTGAGCCACGCCCTTGACGCAGCTGTTGCAAAGCATGCAGTTGCCGCCGACTGAAGTGTCTTCACACTCGATGTAGAGCACGAAAACCGTAGTTATGAAACGCCCTGAAGCATCCTGGCACAAATGTGGGTTTGGAGGACGCTTATGCCACTCTGTTCCAATTCGAGAAATTGCTCCCATGACCGGCAACGAGAGCCCCGAAAACAAGATGGAGCGCCTTCGACGGTCCCACAGTGCATTAGCATCGGATTGATCAACAACATGCCGGATGCCGCCCTGGAAGCGACGGAGCGCCAATTTCGCGCGCTCCTGTCCTCGGCCTCCGACGGCATCACGGTTCGTCTATCTCTTTACGCGTTGACGGATGTTCCTAGAGCCGAAGCGGGAAAGCGCCACATTAAGGACTTTTATTCAAGCGTCGAGGAGCTCTGGGATACTCACCTCGACGGTCTCATCGTGACAGGCGCAGAACCTCGGACCGCAAATCTGATCGACGAGCCATATTGGGAGAGCCTTGCGCGCGTCCTTGAGTGGGCCCGCGACCATACTCACTCGACAATCTTCTCTTGTCTGGCCGCGCACGCCGCAGTCCTGCAAATGGATGGCATTGGCCGGCTGAAGAGCGATGACAAGCATTTCGGCGTCTTCGAGTGTGACCGCCAGTCGCATCACCCGCTGATAGCGGGCACCGCATCGCGTTTCAAACTTCCACACTCCCGGTGGAATGGCATCTCAGAAGCAGAATTGGTTGCGAGCGGCTACAGCGTACTTACACGTTCGCTGGACGCTGGCGTTGACATGTTTGTTAAGCAATGTAAGTCCCTCTTTGTCTTCTTTCAAGGTCATCCTGAGTACGAGGCCGATACCTTATTGCGCGAATACCGGCGAGACGTCGGCCGCTACCTCAAGGGAGAAGTAGGCACCTACCCAACTCTGCCGCGAAGTTACTTTGATGAAGGCACAGAGCAAGCACTAACCGCGCTGCGGGCACAGGCGATCGACAAACGCAGCGACGAACTACTCACCTATGTATCAACTACGCTCGAGCATGGAACGATCAACAACACCTGGCACTCGACAGCTGCGCGCATCTATATAAACTGGCTGCAATACATCCGCGCCCAGAAGGAAACAGAGAAGCATCAGCATAGAATCACTGCAGATGCTCCGGGGATGGAAGTTTTTACGCTGCGCCCCACGCTCACTCAGATTGAAGGTATTGTCTAGCAGCGGTGTGGGCCCGTGTGGCCATCTCGCCGGAGGTGGAATCACAACGAATTAGTGCGAGCTTAAGGAGTTAGATTTATGACCTCGGTATTGGCGGTCCCTTCCGAAATCGACATCCCTGTCTTGGAAACCCAGCTCTTGATCAATAATCGCTGGGTGTCGAGCGGGTCAGGCAAGACTTTCTCGACAATCAACCCCTCCACTGGCGACGAGATCTGCCAAGTAGCAGAGGCAGATGCGGTAGATGTGGACATGGCCGTCGAGGCTGCGCGAACTGCTTTTGAAGTAGGTCCGTGGCGGAAGATGAAGGCTTCTGAACGAGGACGGTTGCTCCATCGCCTCGCCGACCTCATCGAAAAGAATGGCGACGAACTGGCCCGCATTGAGTCTCTGGACAATGGCAAGCCATTCTCTGTGGCAAAAGCCGTAGACATGCCTAAAACGATCGCCTGCTATCGCTACTTTGCAGGATGGGCCGACAAGATCCATGGGAAGACGATCCCCATCGACGGCGATTTCTTGTGTTACACCCGGCACGAACCGATGGGCGTCGTCGGTCAAATCATCCCCTGGAATTTTCCCATGCTCATGCAAGCGTGGAAGCTTGCTCCGGCATTGGCCACTGGAAACACAGTTGTCATGAAGCCGGCCGAACAGACGCCGCTCTCCGCGCTGCGCATCGGGGAGCTGATCGTCGAAGCCGGTTTCCCTGAAGGCGTCGTCAATATACTGCCGGGCTTCGGTCCCACAGCTGGAGCCGCCATCGCCAGTCATATGGACGTCGACAAGGTGGCATTCACCGGCTCGACTGAAGTCGGCCACCTCATTATGGAGGCCGCGGCGAAATCGAATCTCAAACCGGTAACTCTGGAACTAGGCGGCAAAAGTCCCAATATCATTTTTGAGGACACGGATCTCGATGAGGCCGTCGAAGGCGCCCACATGGGCCTGTTTTCCAATCAGGGCCAGTCCTGCTGCGCCGGTTCGAGAGTCTTCGTCGAGGAGACCATCTATAGCCAGTTCGTAGAAAAGAGCGTAGCCCGCGCCCGTAAGCGAAGAGTAGGAGATCCATTTGATCCCGCAACAGATCAAGGTCCGTTAGTCGACCACCTACAATTGGACAGGGTCATGAGTTATATCGAATCCGGACGCAGAGAAGGCGCCACTCTCGCTTGCGGAGGTGACCGCGTGGGAAATCGTGGCTATTTCATCCAGCCTACTGTATTCGCGGACGTCGAAGACGGCATGAAGATCGCTAGCGAGGAAATCTTTGGGCCGGTGATGAGCATCATTCCCTTCAGAAGCATCGAGGAAGTTATCGCGCGCGCTAATCGTACCAAGTATGGACTTGCGGCCGCCGTCTGGACTCAAGATATCAAGAAAGCGCTCGCAGTTTCCAATGGAGTTCGTGCCGGTACCGTATGGATCAACTGCTACAACGTTATGGATACCAGATCTCCATTCGGAGGCTTTAAGCAATCGGGGATCGGTCGAGAACTGGGCGAGTACGGCCTTCAGCAATACACTCAGGTGAAGTCTGTAATCGCTAAACTCTAGCAGAAACTCTAGCGAAAGAGATCACGTCAGTGAAGGCTTCCTAAGTCGGCTTTGTGAATCTCTTTCGGCGCGTCTTCTAGAGCTAGTACCGCATATCCTGTCGCCGCATCGCTCATGAAGCCACCCACACCGCTATCAAAATCAAGGTCTCCGTTTAACGACGAAGCGTGCCACTTCCCGTCTGCATTCTGATGTTGTTCAAGCCATTCCGTTCCGCGCCTTAGCGCCGGATCCTGAAGGTTCGACCCAGACTCTTCCATCGCCAACACAACGAGGCCGGTCGCAACTCCGTCGCTTTCGGCCCTCCTATTCAGCTGTTTCCACGCCTCCTTTAAGGAGTTACGCAAACCAGGCTGTTCATTCAACACGGCCAGCCGCCAGCCGCCGTCTCGCTCCTCGACGCTTTCAGTCTTGAGGATCAGCGCATTCCTCTCGGTTGCGTTGAGCAGATCCGGCACCTTCGACGACGCCCACAAGACGTACAACTGGCTCATCAAAGGCTGCGCCGCAAATCCCCTCCGCAAATACTCGCCCAGTCGCTCCATATGCTCGCGAACTCCCGGTTCGCTAGCGTATCCCTCCGGAGCGCTTCCCACCGCCAGCGCCAACATCGCCGCGCCCTGATAGCCGGACTCCGCCGACTCCCATGGAGCCAGGTCAAAGTCCTGCCACTTCCATCCCCCGGCGTTCTCCCCACTCACTTCCTGTAGAGCCCAAGCCTCTTCGAGCGCGGTCCGCGTGATGGGACTTAGCTTCCCTAACTGCGAATCGCGGCTAGCCAGTATTACTGCGTTCAAAACTGCCTCTGTCGCACGAGACTGTGCGGCTTTACCAGAACCATAGGCCGCATCGGAATAGAACGGAGCCATCTCCGGCCAATGACTGACACGCTTCTCCACGCTGTCCATCAGGAATATCTCGGGACCTGAAAGCTCTGTCTCCCCTAAGTCTTTGCGCAGAACCGGGCGCACTATTGCATATGGAACCGCCGTGTGGCAGGAGATACAGATTGTTCCTTTGTCCCGGTGCGTCGGCGGCCATTCCTGCCACCATCTTTCACGAGCATCCAGATACCGCGCCGCTGCTTGGGAGTTCCATCTTGCGGGCGAGGCCAGGGACGAAGCTACGGGCGCAATATTCGCAGAAGTGTGGGTTGTCATCGCCCGCAACACGCAAACGCCAGCGATAACGCCGGCCAAAGACAGCCACGCCCACCACGCCTTGCTACTCATCACACATCCCGATGTGTCGCCCTAATCCGTCACTCAAGTCCAGAACTGATCGTCGTGAACTGCCTAACTAGGGCCTGTTAATAGGCCATAGTCGTTAGTCTGAATATGCCTTAGTTTACCTCCAAAATAGTTGGCTTTGAAGAGTAATCTGACCGATCTCGATAATTCTAGTTAGTGGCGGCCAGTTACCTGAGTTTAAGTGGAATGCTATCTCGCCAGCGCGAAATGATTCAGCTGAAAAATCCGCTAAAGTGGATACTCTCGGGGGTTGCCGTCATTTTTATCGCGAGAGTCCCGTTCGCTTCCCTTCGCTCGCGATGCCCAGATCCAGCCGACCGCTGCGACGAATTGCTCTCTGCGCCCTTCAGTCTGGCGGGACGAAGGGCATTCGGCCGGAGGTTTAGACACTGTGCTGTACCGATATAATGAAAGAGGCGGTTGCGGTTAAGGCGGACGCGCTTAAAACGAGGTCAATCGGTCTGGTCCCGTGAAACGTGTTCAGCTTCGCGCGGAGATTTCCGGCATCGTCCACGCTCAAGTGCATCGGGGAGACATGATGAAGGCCAACCAGCATCCTCTTGAAGATATCCTCGCGAATCGAATCGCCATCATCGATGGAGCGATGGGCACGACGATCCGCACCTATGGGATGAAGGAGGCGGACATCCGTGGGGAGCGCTTCAAGGGCTCGACTAAAGACCTGCTCAACAACGGCGACATCTTCAGCCTCACCCAGCCAAAGATGATCGGCGACATTCATCGCCGGTTTCTGGAGGCTGGGGCGGACATTATCGAGACGAACACCTTCGGTGCGACCAGCATCACCCAGAGTGAATTCTTTGTCGACGATCCGCGCGAGCACGGAGGCCGGAAAGATCTCGCGTTCTACCAAAAGATCATCGAAGATCCGTTCCTCGGCAACTTGGCGTGGGAGATCAACGAGCAATCGGCGCGGCAGTGCCGGGAGTGGGCCGATCGCTTTGCGAATGAAACCGGGCGGCAACGCTTCGTGGCTGGTGCTATCGGCCCCCTCACCGTGTCGCTCTCGAACTCACCGGATGCCGAGGACGCGGGCTTTCGGGTGGTCACCTTCGACCAGGTGAAGACCGCCTATGCCCATCAGGTACGCGCCCTCATCGCCGGTGGTTCGGACCTGCTTCTGGTCGAGACCATCTTCGACTCGCTGAACGCCAAGGCGGCGCTGGTCGCCATCCGTGAGGTGTTCGATGAAGACGGCGTGCAACTGCCGGTAATGATCTCGGCCGCGGTGGGGCGAGGTGGAGAGACGCTGATTTCCGCCCAGACCACTGAGGCGTTCTGGAACGCGGTGCGGCACGTGAAACCACTGTCGGTGGGGCTCAACTGCTCGCTCGGGCCCGATCTCATGTATCCATTCCTGGAGGAACTCTCGGAGAAGGCGGACGTGGCGATCTCGTGTTACCCGAATGCCGGCCTACCGAATCCGCTCTCGGAGACCGGATTCGATCTGGGCCCGCAGGATATGGCCCGTTATCTCGGCGACTTCGCGAGAGCTGGGCTGATCAATATCGCAGGCGGCTGCTGTGGCAATACGCCTAAGCATATCGCGGCCATCGCCAAAGCACTCGAAGGCAAGGCTCCGCGCGAGCTGGCCCGCGTTGAGGTCGCAGCGTGAGCAATGCGGCGGAAACGAAGTCGCTCCGTCTATCTGGATCACAGCCCTTCACGCAGCAGCCAGGCGTCTACATCATCATCGGCGAACGAACCAACGTCGCTGGTTCGCCCAAGTTCGCGAAGCTCGTCAAGGAAGGCAAATACGAAGAAGCGGTAAGCGTGGCCCGCCAGCAGGTCGAGAACGGCGCGAATGTCCTCGACATCTGTATGGACGAGGGCATGATCGACGGCGTCGCGGCGATGACCCGCTTCCTGCAGTTGCTGGCCAGCGAGCCCGAGGTCGCCAAGGTTCCCTTCATGGTGGACTCCTCGAAATGGGAGGTCATCGAGGCGGGGCTGAAGTGCCTGCAGGGTAAAGGCATCGTCAACTCGATCTCGCTCAAAGAAGGCGAAGAGAAGTTCCGGCAAAACGCCGCAAAGGTGCTGAAGTACGGCGCGGCGGTAGTGGTGATGGCCTTCGACGAAAAGGGCCAGGCTGCGACTTACAAGGAGAAAATCCGCATCTGCGAGCGGGCTTACCGGATACTGGTTGACGAGGTCGGCTTTCCGCCCGAGGACATCATCTTCGACCCCAACATCCTCACCGTCGCCACCGGCATGGAGGAGCACAACAACTACGCCGTCGACTTCGTCAATGCCACGCGCTGGATCAAAGCCAACCTGCCGCACGCGAAGGTAAGTGGCGGCGTCTCGAACATCTCCTTCAGCTTCCGAGGCAACAATAAGGTCCGCGAGGCTATGCACTCCGCGTTTCTGTACCATGCCATCGCAGCCGGGATGGACATGGGTATCGTGAACGCCGGCATGCTGGAGGTCTACGAAGAGATTGAGCCCGAGCTGAAAGTGCTGGTTGAGGACGTGCTGCTGAATCGCCGCCCTGACGCGACCGAGCGACTGGTCGAATTCGGCGAGGTTTTGAAGGCAGAGGGGTCGGGTGCCGGCGCCGTCAATGAGAAGAAGGCCGAAGAGTGGCGCCACGGCACAGTCGAGGAGCGTCTTTCTCATGCCCTGGTCAAGGGAATCGACGCCTACATCGAGATCGACGCCGAAGAAGCCCGCGTCAAGCTCGGCCGCCCTCTCTTGGTCATCGAAGGGCCGTTGATGGACGGCATGAGCGTCGTGGGCGATCTCTTTGGAGCCGGCAAGATGTTCCTGCCCCAGGTGGTCAAGTCCGCGCGCGTGATGAAGAAGGCCGTAGCCCACTTGACGCCATTCATGGAGGCCGAGAAGCTGGCGATGGAAGCGTCTGGCCAGGTGGTCAAGGCGCAGGGAAAAATCGTGCTCGCCACCGTCAAGGGCGACGTTCACGACATTGGCAAGAACATCGTAGGCGTCGTTCTCGCCTGCAACAATTACGAGGTCGTCGATATGGGGGTGATGGTCCCCTGCGAAAAGATCCTCGAACGCGCCAGGACGGAAAAGGCGGACATGATAGGTCTCAGCGGCCTGATCACGCCGTCTCTCGACGAGATGGTTCATGTGGCCAAGGAGATGGAGCGCCAGGGTTTCAAGTTGCCCTTGCTCATCGGCGGGGCAACAACAAGCCGAGCGCATACGGCGGTGAAAATTGCGCCACACTATAGCGAGCCGGTCGTCCACGTACTCGATGCCAGCCGGGCGGTGCCTGTGACGACCAGTCTTCTCAGCGACGAGGGCAAGGCGGAGTTCGTTGAGAAACATCGCGCCGACTACGAGGCGATCCGCAAGGCCCACTCCGCCCCGCGCCAGCCGATTGTCCCCCTGGAAGAGGCCCGCAAAAGGCGTACCCCGATCGAGTGGCGCTCTGAAGACCTGCCTGTTCCTGCGTTTACCGGTGTGCGGGTGTTGGACAACTTCCCTCTGGCAACGCTTCGCGAGTTCATTGACTGGTCGCCGTTCTTTCACACTTGGGGGCTGAAAGGCATCTATCCCCGGATTCTCGATCATCCGGAGCACGGTGAACAGGCGCGCCAGATCTTCACCGACGCCAATGCTCTCCTGGATTGCATCGTCGAGAAGAACTGGATCACGGCGCGTGGGGTCTACGGCCTCTTTCCCGCCAACGCCGCAGGCGACGATGTCGAGCTGTACTCGGACTGCAAGCGCACGGAGGCGCGGGAACAATTTCATTTCCTCCGTCAGCAGGCAAACCGTGAAGGCAGCGAGCCATGCCGATCGCTCGCCGACTTCATCGCGCCCAGAGAAACCGGACTTTCCGATCACATCGGAGCTTTCGCGGTCACCAGCGGGATCGGCCTGAAGGAGCTATGCGACCGCTTCAGGGCCGACAACGATGATTACAACGCGATCATGGCTGAGGCCATCGCCGATCGCCTCGCGGAGGCCTTCGCCGAATGCCTCCACAAGCGGGTGCGGGAGGAATGGAGCTACGGTCTGGAAGAGAACCTGAGCAACGCAGAGTTGATTCAGGAGAAGTATCGCGGGATCAGGCCGGCTGCGGGCTACCCGGCGTGCCCAGACCACACCGAGAAGGGCACGCTCTGGCGATTGCTCGACGTGCAGGCCAACACCGGGATGTTGATTACCGAATCCTTCGCGATGTGGCCTGGCTCGAGCGTGAGCGGCCTCTACTTCGCCCACCCGGAATCCCGATATTTCAGTCTCGGCAAGATCGGCCGCGACCAGGTCGCCGATTATCGCGAGCGCAAGGGAATGAGCGCGGCGGAGGTAGAGCGATGGCTCGGGCCGAACCTGAACTACGACCCTGCGCAATGACATCCGAACCCCTGCTGCAAACCGTCATCTGAATTCTAATGCAGAAGTACAGTTACTGTAATGCAAAGCGCCCACTCGGCAGGCTTTTTCCTCCAGGAAAAAGCCAACTGGGACACTCTCCGGCACATGACAGCAACTGTACTTCTGCTCTAGCTTGCGTTGGCAAGCAGTTCCTAAATCTCCTGCACGGTCTCGCAGCACCCTGCAAAGAAACAAGGCACAGCGGTATAAAGCCGCTGTGCCTTGGGATGTGAAGTTGCGTCCTCTAGAAGAGGAACTTAAGCCCGAGCTGCAACTCGCGGGGGTCATAGGTGCTGGTGACTTGTCCAAAGTTGCCGTCGTTGGAGCCGGTGTTGACGGCGTTGAATTCCGTATGGTTCCAAATGTTGTAGTACTCCGCACGGAACTGCATGTGCACATCCTCGTGAATCGGGATGTTCTTGTAGAGGGAGATGTTCCAGTTGAACAACCCGGGACCGACGGCTGCGTCCTTGTTGGCGCCGCCAAAGCCGGTCGTGCCCGCGCCGGCCGGAGTCCAGGGAGCGGCCGGAGCGGCGAAGGCGGCGGTGTTGAACCACTCCTTCTGCTTCTTCGGGTACCCTACACTGCTGACCAGGTTGGGACGATTAGTGGTGTTGCCGCCAAGTCCCAGAACGTCGGGGCCATTGTAGGTCACCCCCAATGGTGCTCCGGCCTCAGCAACGGTGACTCCGGAGATCTGCCAGCCTCCCAGGACCATCCGTTGGGCGAAGTTGCCGCTGTGCAGGTAGAACGGAAGATCATACACATAGTTGATGTTGAAGATATTGCGCCGGTCGAGCGTTCCCGACCCGCGATCATAGGCCAGGTTGTAGGGGTTCGACGCGGTGGAAAGGTCCGCACTCTGCAGGTCGATCTCATGCGACCAGGTGTACGCGCCCTGCAAAGACAAACCATGTTTGTTTTGCATACGCAGGGCAGTTTGCAGCGAGTGATAACTGGTGTTGGTAGAGTTCTGCGCCTGCAGGATGTTGCCGAACCCCTGGTAGGTCCGGTAGAGGTTGGCGTTGCCTGAGATGGACGGGGTAGTGGCCGTCGCCTTTATCCCGCCGCTTGCAACCGCCTGGCGGTCGGTAAGATTGGAAAGCGGCAGGTCGTTCTGCTCAACTCTGTCGTCCTGGTTCCAGCCAGTGCTCCCAACATACTGAATTCCCCAAATGATTGAGGGGGCCAGCTCTCTTTGAATCCCGAGGCTGAACTGCACCGTCCCGGGGTTGGGGTAATAGTAGCTGAGCGCGTTGAGACCCGCCGGAGAAGTTGGCAGGGCCGCCGTCGCGCCAGTCTGGCTGCTCGTGGAGGGGTTGGAGAAGTAGACCAGGCTTGCCTGCGGTTGATAGGCGAACGGCGGGGTGGTATCGAGATCGTAGATATCGTTACCCTGGACGCGCTCGTAGAAAAATCCAACGCCTCCGCGGATTACCATTTTCCCGTCGCCATTTATGTCATAGGCAAAGCCCAGGCGCGGCTGTACCGTCTTCCAGTCGTTTTTGACCACGCCGGTGGGGAAGCCGTTGACCCCGGCCAGCCCGATACCGTTGAGGTAAAACGGCGCGGGAGCGCCGAAGGGGTTCGAGAATCCCGGACCATTCGGGTTCAGAGCACCCGTAGACGGATCCGGACTCTGGGCATCCGCCGGGTTAAACAGGGATGGGACAAAGTTCGCCACCTGGTTGTTCTTTTCCGATACGTGGGGTAGCGCGTCGTAGCGGACGCCATAATTGATGGTCAACTGCGGAGTAATGCGCCAGTCGTCCATCCCATAGAAGGAGAAAGTATTGTTGGTCCAGTGGTCGATTCGCTGCGCCTGCAATTGCTGGTAGGTGTTGGCGAAACCCAACAGGAAGTTGATATAGGAGTCTCCAGAAGCCTGGGTATTGCTAAAGGTGTAGTCGCCCTGGGTATCGGCCTGCAGCTGCTGGTTCTTGTCCGAACGCATGTAGGAAAAGCCGAATTTCAGCGAATGCTTGCCTTTGGTCCACGAGAAGTCGTCGCGGAGCTGGTAATTCAGATAAGAGTTTTTCCAGGGCCAGTAATTGGTTCCCCACGTAGTTGTGAGTGGACCGCCCTGGAAGGCGACCTGGGGCAAGCGGTTGAGCGCATTGGCCCCGGGGAAGAAGCTGGTCGCGCTCCAGCCGCTGGGCTCGGCATAGATGCCCTGTGGCGTCGTCGTAATCGTGTTCCCGTTGACGCAGAAGCAGATCTCATTGAGCATTGTGGGCGAGATCGTCTGGCTCAATTTGACCACTGCCGCCCAGGAAGGGTTATCGAAGGTGTTGCCGACCGTGGTATAGGTAGTACCGCTCCACAGTGGCGGATAGATGACCTGCGACATCGAATCATGGATGTAGCTTCCCATCAGGTGCATCCTGTCGGTCAGGTTGTGGTCGGCGCGGACCGTATCTTCACGCACGTAGGTTGGCTGTTTTGGCGAGGAGATAAACTGGTCCGTGCCTATGTTGGGCTTCGGAATCGCACCCGTGCCCATCATCAGCACGGCATTGGGGTCCAACAGGTTGGCTGGGATAACGTTGCCCGGGAAAGGATCGCCCGGAGTGAGTCCGTCGGCTGCGTAGAGAGCCAGCTTCGCCGGATCCTGAGTTGCGGGCACGATCGGTGCCGCCCCATTATTGAAGGGAGTATAGGCGAGAGCCGCGCCGGAGGTCGGAAAATCATTTGCAGGGACGGTATTCTGCACGCTGGCATTCGCGCCCTGAATATATTTGCGCCACTCCTCGGACCAGAAGAAGAAGGTCTTATCCTTATTCTCATTGTAGACATGCGGTATCCAGACCGGACCGCCGATGTCGCCGCCGAAAATATTCAAGCGAAGCTCCGGCGTGGGAGTGTCGCTCTGCTTGTAGAAGTAGTAATCGGCATCCAAAGCGTCATTTCTGACGAACTCCCACAACCCACCGTGGAAGTTTTTGGTGCCGCTCTTGAGCTCCATGGTCACCGTGCCGCCCGAATTGATTCCGTAGTCGGGGGCATAGTTGCTGGAAAGCACCTGAAACTGGGCGATTACATCGGGAGAGGGCATCACGTCCAGCTTTCCACCGGAACCGCGGTCGTACACCTCTCCACCGTCGATCAGCCAGTTGTTATGGTCGGGGCGCATGCCGTTGTAGCTGATGCTCGCGTCGCTGCCCTGCGCGGTGACGCCATTGAACGACGGCAGGTTGCTGGAGACGCCACTCCCCAGGGTGGTCAGGGCGGTCACGTTCCGGCCGTTGGTGGCTAATTGAGAAATCTGCTGGCCGGTAATTAATGTACTGACTTCGTTGGTCTCGGACTGCACCGCCAGCGCGTTGGCCTGTACCGTCACTGTCTGGCTGTTGGCGCCGAGAACCAGGTGAACATCTATTTTCAGCGTCTGCGCAACATTGATTGCAACACCATTCTGCTTGTAGCTCTCAAAACCGGGTGCGCTCACTGCAAGGTTATATTCGCCGACATCCAGACTCGGGAAGTCATAGACTCCAGAGCCGTTAGATATGGTGGTGTGCTGTTTGCCGGTTTCGACCGACGTCGCGGTTACGTTCGCGTTGGGGATGACCGCGCCCGACGGATCGGAGACGGTTCCGGTGAGCTCGCCGCCGCTCTGCGCGCTTGCCATGCTAACGCAAAGCACCAGGAGCCAAACTGCTGTTATCAGCGACAGGAGTATGCGCGGCGATCGGTAACCGTCACCGGGATGCGCTTCGCACTGGCCAGCGAAGGGTTTGAGGCTATGCCATTTTTTTATCATAAATGTCCTTAGAATTGTCGAGCGTTGACGTTTAGCGGATAGACACACGTCCGTCTACCGCCGCAGAGGCCAAACGCCAGAACCATAGAGAGAAAGGAGGGCAACCGAACAGGGTCTTTCTGGTATCACACCGGAGGTAAAAATCCTGACGCCCAGGTAAAGAGCGAAAGTCCCAAAGAAAACAGAGTTTTTCGTGGCCAGGTATCAAAGGGTAAAGAGTCCTTTTTCCAGTGGATTCGTCTCTCTTTACAGACGCGCGATGATTGAGCACACACTGTGGGTCCCGAAAACCGAAGCGGAGAAAGATCAGGTCAGGCGGCAGATGAATCGTCTGCTGGCGACCTCTCACTTTAAGAACAGCCGCCGCTATCCGGCGCTTTTCCGGTTCATTGTGGAGGAGACACTAGAGGGCCGAGGCGAGTTTCTCAAGGAACGTTTGCTCGGCGTGCGCGTCTTCAACCGGCCGCCGGACTACGACACTGCTGACGATCCGATTGTGCGAGTCACGATCGCGGAAATCCGCAAGAGGATCGCTCAGTATTATCACGAAGAAGCGCATGAGACCGAGATGCGCATCGAGTTACTGCCCGGACACTATGAGCCCGAATTTCACCCGTCCCGAGTACGGGTGCTCGCCCACGATGGGTCCCTGTATCCGGGCGCTGGAACGCGCGACTCCGACGAAGCCTCAAAAGACGCCCAAATTCTATCCGATGATTCCGGCTCTTTCGCACCCCCTCGAGAATCGAGAAACACACTCTTTTCGCGTCTCAACCGCTTCCAGTTCGCCGCCGCGGCATTGATCGTAATTGCAGGGGCCTCAACCGCCCTCTGGCAGTGGACGCATCCCTCCGCCGTCGATGAGTTCTGGAAGCCAATCCGTGCCAGTCGACATACCGTCATCTTCTGTTTGCCCACCGACGCGGCCGGATCGAAGGTCGCGGAAGCAGCCGGGATCGTACCTTCAGCCGCAGCCGAATCGCGGTCGCGCTTAGGCCTCCCTGCCGCTCAAGCGGATTCTCCGACTTTTCTGGATCACGAGACTGAGGGAGAAAATGTCGTATTCTCGGATGCCCTCGCGATGCAGAAGATATCCAATTGGCTCGCGACCCAGGGGACCGATTCCCGCTTGCGTCTGAATGTTCTCACCACCCTCGACGATCTCCAGCAGGGCCCAACTGTCCTGATTGGGGGCCTGGATAACAATTGGACGCTGCGGGCCGTCAGTCGCTTGCGCTACCGGTTCTCGGGCACAAACCAGCAGCAATATTGGATTGTGGATAGCAAAAATCCCACCAACAAGGATTGGTCGGTCGACCTTGAAAAACGGTATTCAGCTGTCCAACGCGATTATGCGTTGATCGCCCGCTTTCATGACGAATCGACAAGACAGGTCGAGGTCGTCGTCGCGGGCATCGGCATGAGTGGGACAGCATCGGCCGGAAAGTTCCTGGTCAACCCAAATCTGATGAAGGAGTTGCGCAGGAGGGTCGGACCTGGATTCCGCGATCATGATTTCGAGGCCGTGCTGGGCATGGACGTCGTTAACGGAGAGGGAGGTTCGCCGAAGATTCTGGCGGTAGAAGTTTGGTGACTCCCATTTCGAACCGGCAGACTCTAGCCAGACGCTAGGGCAGGTGCGAGACTTAGGGTAATCCGGCGCTTTATGCGAAGTTCTCTCCCAAGCATCTTGAAATCCACCCAGGCAGAATTTTTGTTATTCCCGTTGCCGGCATTGCTATTCGCATTAGCGGCACTCGGCTGTTCCCTGCCGGCGTATTCTCAGGCACTCACGACCGAGCAGGCGATGCAACTCACCCAGGAAGGCAAGTTCCAGGAAGCAAAGGACGCCTGGGCGCAGCTCGCCGAGCTGCATCCGACCGATTTCATCGCCCAGGCGAATCTCGGACTCACCCTGGCGCACCTCGGCCAATACCAGGACGCGGTAGGCGCCTATCGCAAAGCCCTGGCGCTGCGTCCGCATCAGCCGGAGATCGAATTGAATCTTGGGCTTGCCGAGTTCAAGCAGGGAGACTTTGCGGCTGCGATCTCATCCTTCAACGCTGCCGCAACCGCAAAGACCCCCGATCCCCGCCTGGAGACACTGCTGGGCATGAGCTACTACGGCGAAGGAGAGTTCACCAGGGCAATTCCTCATCTCACTGCGGCAAGCTCAACCAATCCGTCCAACCGCGAGCTTCACTACATGCTGGCCGAGTCCTGCCTCCGCAGCAAAAAGCCCGATTGCGCTCTTTCTGAATCTCGCCGGGTCTTAGAACTCGATCCTGATTCCGCCGAAGCACACATGCTGCTCGGCGAGGCCTACGACGGCACCGACAAGACAACGGACGCCATTGTGGAGTTCTCCGCGGCGGAGACGGCAAATCCCGCCCAGCCCAACGTCCACTTCGGACTCGGCTATCTCTATTGGAAGACTCAGGATTACGACCATGCTTCTCCTGAATTCCAGCGGGAAATTCAGAACGACCCCAACAGCGCTCAATCGTATGCTTATCTGGGGGATATCGCCTATCGCAATAACAACAACGACGCCGCACGAACGGATCTGGAGAAGGCCGTCCGTCTGAACCATGACCTGCGGCTCGCATACTTCGACCTTGGCTGTGTCGAGGTAGCACTGAAAGATAATGTCTCGGCAATCGCTGCCTTCAAAGAGGCGGAGAAGCTCGACCCATCGGAGCCCGACGCCCATTATCGCCTGGGGCGCATCTATATGTCCCTCGGCGAAAAAGATAAAGCCGATGCCGAGTTCCTTAAGACCAAGACTCTCCACCAAAAGGAGCAGGAATCGATCATAGACAAAATGTCCGCCCCCAAGGCGACGGAAGCGCCCGCTGCCGGACCCGAGGCCAAATCCAATTAACATGGAATATCGAATCGTTCGCTGAACGAACGCTGGCAACCGGGCGATCACCATCAAACGTTCCACGCTCCACCTCAGGTTCGATTTTATCGACTCCCATGCCAGCAAATCGTCCTGAACAATTCAACCGGCGCGAATTTCTGCTGATGGCCGCGGCTTCATCAACCATGGCCATGGCCCAAGGAATAGCCTCTCGCGGGGTGAAGCCGCAACCCAGAGGGAAGCCCTCCGGAATCCCGTTCCTCGCTAGTTTCTCCGATGTCGCGGCACAAGCCGGTCTGACCGCTCCTGTCATCTATGGAGGAGTCGATCGTAAGCAGTTTATCTTCGAGACCGTGGGGTGCGGCGTCGCTTTCTTCGACTACGACAACGACGGTTGGCTGGACATTTTCCTGCTCTGTGGAACTCGCATCGATCCCACGCCGGGATCGACCAACCGATCAACCAACCGCCTCTATAAGAACAATCGAGATGGAACCTTCACGGATGTAACCGACAAAGCCGGCCTTCATCGCACGGGTTGGGCCAGCGCAGTCACCATCGCCGACTATAACAACGATGGCTTCGAAGATATCTTCATCACTTACTACGGACAGAATCTTCTGTACAAGAACAATGGCGACGGAACCTTTAGCGATGTCACCGTGGAAGCGGGGCTTTCGTATAGCGGTCCTCCCCGCTGGGGATCGGGCTGCACTTTCATAGATTATGATCGCAACGGGCATCTCGATTTGTTTGTCGCGAATTACGTAAAGATCGACCTCGACAAGATTCCAAAGCCCGGCGACAACCCCATGTGCAGCTACAAGGGAATTCCGGTCAACTGCGGGCCGAACGGGCTCCCCTTCCCGCGAAACTACCTCTACAAGAATCAGGGCGACGGGACCTTTCGCGACGTAACCATCGCAAGTGGTATCGCGGCGGCGCCCTCGAGTTATGGAATGACTGCGATCGCGGCGGATTTCACCGGAGACGGTTGGACAGACATTTATCTCGCCTCGGACTCGACCCCTAGCCTCTTGTTTGTCAATCAGCGTAACGGCACTTTCCGGGAAGAGGGGACTGAACGCGGCGTCGCTTTTAGCGATGACGGAAAAGAGCAAGCCGGAATGGGAGTGACCATCGGAGACTATCTGCTCAACGGCCATCTTGATATATTCAAGACCCACTTCTCCGACGATACTGATGTCCTCTACCGGAACGATGGCGCTGGGATGTTCACCGACGTCACCCTTGACGCGAGGCTGGGCGTGGAGACACGCTTTATTCAGTGGGGAACCGGCTTCGCGGATTTCGATAACGACGGCTGGCCGGATATCTTCGTGGCCACTGGTTCAGTCTATCCCGAGGTGGAAGCCAGGCTGCCCGAGTATCCATTGAAGACTCCTCGTCTGATATTTCGCAATCTCGGCAATGGAAAGTTCGAAGAGTTGATCGAGGAGGCCGGTCCAGGAATCGGCGCCGATCACTGCAGCCGCGGATGCGGCTTTGGCGATTTCGACAACGACGGCGATGTCGACATCGTCGTCGTGAATTTGAACGAACCACCGTCTCTGCTTCGCAACGATCTCAAGGGTGATCGCAATTGGGTAAAGGTGCGTCTGGTGGGGACAAAGACCAATCGCAGTGCGATCGGCTCAAAGGTCCTCGCTCGATACGGCGGAAAAGTCCAGGCACAAAGCGTGACTGCGCAATCCAGCTTCTACTCGGTAAACGACCGCCGGCTACACTTCGGCCTTGGAGATGCGAAGACAACGGACATCGAGATTCATTGGACGAACGGGGATGTCGAGAAGGTGCCTCAAGTGAAGTCTCGCCAATTGATCGTGGTCCAGGAGGGGCGAGGCATCGTCCATGCTGAATCCTGGCCCACGCGAGCGAAGACTTAATCTGAAGTCAAGCAGTCGAACCGAAGTGTCCGTTCAAACAATCCCGGCACCCGCTCCTCGAAGGCCGCGAGATGAGCACTCCGATTTTTGCGGATCGTCAAGAAGGCACATCATCCCTCGTCTGAAAAGCTCTGACCCTTGCTCATTTTGAGTGCAAGCCGCTCTAGATTGCGCTCGCCGAGCAGTTCGGCAGTAAAGGCTCCGTTTGCCTGAATGATCCGCGCGATGCAACCTGTCCATCCGGTTTGGTGGCTTGCTCCGATGCCCGCTCCGTTGTCGCCGTGGAAGTATTCGTAGAAGAGGATATTGTCTCGCCAATGTGGGTCGGTCTGGAATTTCTCTGAGCCTCCAAAGACGGCCCTGCGCCCCGAGCCGTCACGGGCAAATGTTCCGATGAGGCGCTCTGCCAGCTCGTGTGCGACTTCGAACAAGGTCATGTGATTTCCTGAGCCGGTAGGGCATTCAACCTTGAAGGTGTCGCCGTAATAGGCGCTTAGTCGCAGGAGCGAGAGGTAGAGAAGGAAGTTCACCGGCATCCACACCGGGCCCCTCCAGTTGGAGTTCCCGCCGAACATCTCGCTGTCGGAGTCGCCAGGCAGATAGGTGACGCGAAACTCCTGACCCTTCAGATTGAAAATGAAGGGATGCTCCAGGTGGTAGCGGGACAGCGCGCGGATGCCATGTGGACCGAAAAATTCGTTCTCATCGAGCATTCTCGACAGGATGCGGCGCAGCTTGTCCTCGTTCACGGTAGAGAGCAGACGTTGACCCGCAAGACCCGGTGTGCTCGGCATGTGAAGGTTTACTGAGAGTTCGGGGTGGCGCTCCATAAACTCCCGCAAGCGTTTGCGCACCAGCGGCAGTTTATCGAGCGTGTCTTCCTCAAAGATCGCAACCGCCGCGAGTGGCAGCAGTCCGACCATGGAACGAACCTTCAAGCGGAAGGCCTCGCCGTTGGGCAACCGAAGCACGTCGTAGAAGAAGCCGTCCTCTTCGTCCCACATCTGGTCGTTGTGTTCGCCCATGCGGTCCATCGCTCCGGCAATCCACATGGTGTGCTCGAAGAACTTGATGACGAATTCCTCGAAGGAGGGGAAGTGAAGCGCGAGTTCCACCGCGATGCGCAGCATCTGCTGGCTGAAGAAGACCATCCACGCAGTGCCGTCAGCTTGTTCCAGATACCCGCCTGTGGGCAGCGGAGAGCTGCGGTCGAAGACCCCGATATTGTCCAGCCCCAGGAAGCCGCCCTCGAAGACGTTGTTTCCCGAACGGTCCTTGCGGTTGAGCCACCAGGTGAAGTTGATCAGGAGTTTGGAGAATGCGTAGACCAGAAAGTCCAGGTCGCCCTTACCGCCGTTTCGCTCCTTGTCAGTCATGTAGATCTGCATCGTGGCATACGCATGCACCGGAGGATTGACGTCGCTGAAGTTCCACTCATAGGCCGGCATCTGGCCGTTGGGGTGAAGATAATCGTTGCGCAGTATCAGGTCGAGTTGCGACTTCGCAAAATCCGAGTCCACCGTCTGGAAGGCCAGCATGTGAAAGGCCAGATCCCAGGCCGCATACCACGGGTATTCCCACTTGTCCGGCATCGAGATGATGTCGTCATTGTCCATGTGGAACCACTCGCTGTTGCGTACATTCTTGCGCGCCTCGGGCGACGACCACGGCCCGACATTATGTTCCTTCAACCACTTGGTGAGGTCGTAGTAGAAATACTGCTTGCTCCAGAGCATGCCGGCCAATGCCTGCCGCATCACCATTGCGCGGTCCGGGTCGGCTTTAACTAAGGCTGGCATGATGTCGTCATAGAATTCGTCTGCTTCCTTAATGCGCCCAGCGAAGATTTCGTCGAAATCCTTGAAGGGGTTTTCGGGCGCATCGGGAACGGGCCGCGTCAGGCGCAGGCGCACGACCCGGGTTTCGCCCGGACCGATGTTCAGGACGTAATGCGGAGAAGCCTTCGTTCCCAGCGCGGCTGGGTTCACTGCCTGGGCATTGCCGCCAACGACGAAGTCATTGATGCCGTCCTTCACGTAATGCGAAGCGTTCTGACCGTCGAAGAGCCTTGCGTTGTTGGTCTCGTTCTCGGTGAAGAGCAGCGGCGGCTCTCCCTCGCAATAGAGCGTATAGTCGGGGAAGTTTTCATGTGAGACCGGCTCAGAATGATGGGCCGTGATCACGCTCGCGCCGTCTATCTTTTTCGCAGCTAGTATGGGTTTGACGCTGTCTTTCTCCCATGACCAGGTATTGCGGAACCAGAGCGTCGGCAGCAGATGCAGCGTGGCCGCTTCCCGTCCCCGGTTGGCTACACTGATTCTTATCCCGAGGTCATCCGCTCCGGCCTTGGCGTATTCCACAAAAATATCGAAGTAGCGGTCTTCATTGAAGATGCCGGTATCGAGCAACTCATACTCCAGAGCCTGGCGCCCGCGGTGACGATTCGTCTCGATGAGATCCGAATAGGGATATGCCGCCTGCGGATACTTGTAGAGGTACTTCATGTAGGAGTGCGTCGGCGTGCTGTCGAGATAGAAGTAATATTCCTTGACGTCCTCGCCGTGATTGCCTTCGCTGTTTGTCAGACCGAAGAGCCGCTCCTTCAGGATTGGGTCCTTGCCGTTCCAGAGAGCCAACGCGAAACATAGAATCTGATGATCGTCGGAGATGCCCGCAAGCCCGTCCTCACCCCAGCGGTAAGCCCGCGATCTCGCCTGATCGTGGGTGAAATAATTCCAGGCATTCCCATCCTCGCTGTAGTCTTCACGCACCGTCCCCCATTGCCGCTCGCTTAAGTAAGGACCCCACTTCTTCCAGGCGGTTTCCTTCGTGCGGGCTTCATTCATTCTGCGTTGTTCCTTCGTCATCGATCCCTCCAGCGGCATTCGCCCAAAAATACACGGCGGCCGAGCTGCGCGGCCAAGGCAAGAGTCATTATTCTCTGTTCCCATCCGAAACTGCAACGACAGAGAATGTGGCCCAATGTTCGGATGACCCAGGGAACTCGGTTGCTGCATCTATACCCTTGTCCGCTGCCGGAGAGTGGCTTTGACCTCCGCAGTCCCGCGAGTTTTCAGCCTTCGGGTCGCGAAGCCGCCCGTCTGCCGCAAAATGCGGGACGCCAGTACATACGGGGTTTAATCGTCCTTCGGTGTGGATTATGTAAGATATGTGCGCGACTACAATTGCGCGACGGCGTTGATTTCAGGGGAACCAGCAAACATTTTGGATTGGAGCGATATATGCAACTTGGAATGGTGGGTTTGGGCAGGATGGGTGCAAACATGGTTCGGCGGCTGGCCAATAATGGCCACGAATGCGTGGTCTTCGACATGTCGCCGAAGGTCGTAGAAGAACTGGCAGGCGAAAAGAAAGAGATAACCGGGTCAACCTCGCTTGAGGACTTTGTCAGCAAGCTGACCAAACCGCGCGCGATTTGGTTGATGATTCCCGCCGGATACGTAGACCAGACAATCGCTCAGATCGTGCCGCATCTTGAGGCTGACGACATTCTGATCGATGGCGGCAACTCATACTACATCGACGACATCCGCCGCTCCAAAGAGCTGGCGGGCAAAGGGATCAAGTATGTGGATGTAGGCACTTCGGGCGGTGTCTGGGGCCTGGAGCGCGGCTATTGCATGATGATCGGCGGACCCACCTCCGCAGTCGAGCATCTCGACCCGATCTTCAAGACTATCGCCCCCGGCATCGGCGACATTCCCCGCACGCCTAACCGCGAGAAAATCAAGAGCACCGCCGAAGACGGCTACCTGCACTGCGGCGAGAGCGGGGGCGGCCACTTCGTGAAGATGGTTCATAACGGCATCGAGTACGGAATGATGGCAGCGTACGCCGAGGGTCTTGGCGTAATAAAAGCCGCCGGCATCGGCAAGCACGCGGGCGAGATCGACGCCGAGACGACGCCACTGAGGGACCCCGAGCACTACATGTACGATTTCGATCTGACCGAGGTCGCCGAAGTCTGGCGTCGTGGCAGCGTGATCGCCTCCTGGCTGCTCGATCTGACTGCATCCGCGTTGGCCGAGGACCCGCATCTTTCCAAGTTCGGAGGTCGAGTTTCTGACTCCGGAGAAGGTCGCTGGACTATTAAGGCGGCCATCGATGAAGGCGTGCCAGCCCACGTGCTCACCGCGTCGCTCTATGAACGCTTCAGTTCGCGCGGCGAGGCGGAGTACTCGAACAAGCTGCTCTCTGCGATGCGCTACGCCTTTGGCGGCCATCTGGAGAAGCCAGAGAAGTAACCGAAGCAAATGGGGCTGGCAGAAGCCAGCCCCATTCAAGCACAATCGTTTTGTATTGCAGTCTCTCGATGTCCAGCAAGTCCCCTCAGCGAGTCCTAAGACACAACCAGCTTCCTGCTCGTACCATGTTGCGCCTGGGAGGCGGCACGGCCCATGCTGATGTAGGTGATGCCATGGTCGAGCATCTCCTGCGGTCGGTATAGATTGCGCCCATCGATCACGATGGGAAAACGCACCACCTGATTCAGTCGGGCCAGGTCGATTTTTGCGAATTCTTTCCAGTCGGTGAGGATCAGCACCGCATCCGCATTCGTCGCGGCCTCATAGATCCCGCTGACATAGTTCATCTCTGGAGAAGGCGGCAGGGCCTCTGCGGCACGTTCCATGGCGGCTGGATCATAGGCGGAGACAATCGCCCCGGCCGCGAGCAGCTTTCTGATCATGTCGATCGCCGGCGACTCGCGGATGTCGTCGGTGCCGCCCTTAAAGGCCAGCCCAAGCGCCGCCAGTCGTTTGCCGCGCAGCGTCCAGAGCGCTGTGCGCACCTTGTTAAAAAAAACTTCTTTCTGGTTATCGTTGATGCGGCGGACCTCCTGAAGCAACTGGAAATCCACGCCCTGCTGCTGGGCCACCCAGTGAAAGGCCGCTACATCCTTAGGGAAACACGACCCGCCATAGCCGAGGCCGGCGCGCAGAAACCTTGAACCGATGCGGCTGTCCATCCCCATTCCGGCGGCGATGTCTTCGATGTCGGCATCGACGCTTTCCGCCAGGTTCGCTACCGCATTGATAAAGGAAATCTTGAGCGCCAGAAAAGAGTTGGACGCATGCTTGATGATCTCCGCGCTCTGCGCCGAGGTCACAAGCAGCTTTGCCGGAGAGTCCACACTGCAGTGGCCGGGCAAAGCGCCGGATTGCTCGTAATATGCGCCACCGGTAAGTGGAAGGTAGATGCGCCGCATGAGCTCAGCGGCACGGTGGGAGTTGGCGCCGACAACAATCCGGTCAGGGTGCAGGAAGTCGGCAATCGCCGTGCCCTCACGCAGAAACTCCGGATTCGACGCCACATCAAAGCACCCCTCGTCGACGCCATAACGTTGCAGGACCCGTCGGATCCATTCGTTGGTGTAGACCGGTACGGTGCTCTTTTCGACAATCACCTTGTAGCTGCTGATGGAGCGGGCAATCTCCGCCACAACGGCTTCGACATAGGAGAGGTCGGCCGCGCCAGCGTCGCCCTGGGGAGTTCCGACGGCGATGAATATGGCCTCGCTCGACGCGACGGCAGCGCTCAGGTCCGAGGTGAAGTCCACACCGCGGTTGAGGTGTTTGGCCAGCATGTCAGCCAGATGCTGTTCGTAAATCGGGACGCCACCCTGACGCAGCGTCGCCACCTTGTCTTCATCGTTGTCGACGCAGACCACGCGATGGCCCATCTCGGCAAAACAGACCGCGGCCACCAGGCCGACATACCCCGAGCCAATCACACAAATGGAAACCGAATCCGACATGAACGGCTTACTCCTGGCGCGGTCTTCGCAGCCGGGCAATGGCGTTTGGTGGGCAGTGAGGGACTCGAACCCCCGACATCCTGCTTGTAAGGCAGGCGCTCTAACCAGCTGAGCTAACCGCCCCCGATGTCGAATGAGAACGCGCTACGAGGCGACCAGAAGGGCCGCAACCTCACACATTCTTTCGACGGAACGAGCCCTTAGTTTACCATTTCGCGCGGTTCCGGCCGTGCGAGTCGGGCGGTGGCGGCTTGTTAAACTCAAAGCAGCGTGAAACGGCTGATCATTAACGCGGACGACCTCGGCCTTACCTCGGGCATCAACCGGGCGGTGCTGGAGCTGGGACGCGCGGGCGTGTTGACTTCGGCGACGCTGATGGCCTCGGCGTCGGCAACCGGGGAGGCCGCTGAGTCCGCATCACGCCAGCCTTCACTAGGCGTCGGCTGCCATGTGGTGCTGGTCGACGGACGACCGGTGCTGGCCGCCGAGAAAATCCCGACACTGATCGATCCCCGCAGCCCTAAAGGATCGCCGCGATTTCGCCCAACGCTAGGCGCTTTGGTTGTCGATCTACTGCGCGGGCGGGTGAGCGAGGCGGACATCGAGGCCGAGGCGGTCGCGCAGATTCGCAGGCTGCAGCAACTCGATGTTCAGGTCACCCACGTCGACACCCATAAACACACTCACGCATTTCGGCGAGTGCTGCGGCCCTTGCTGCGGGCGGCGGTGCTATGCAATGTGCCGTGTGTCCGTAATCCGTTCGAGCCAGAGTGGAGTGTTGCCGCGACTGCCGGGACCGGGTTCAAGAGACGATTGCAGGTGCAGTTGCTGAATACGCAACGGGCCTATTTCCTGAAGGCAACCGAGCATATCGGCATGGTTACAACGGATGGTTCGCTGGGGGTGCTGGCGACCGGCTCGATGACAGTAGAGACGCTCCGGAAATTGCTTCAGGCCATGCCGGAAGACGGCATCTGGGAGCTGGTCTGTCACCCCGGATATTGTGACTCCAGCCTGAAAGCGGCCGGCACGCGACTGCTCGAGTCCCGCGAGATCGAGCGGCAGGCGCTGCTGGAGGTGATCCCGAATATCACCGGCAATCACTCGCTCGTCCACTTCGGCCAGCTGAAGGCCGCGAGCTTTATGGCGGTAATTTAACCTCGCCGCGAGACTCCTTCTGCATCTCTTCTGAGGCAACTGCGTCCAAGATAGCTGCGGGCCTCTATGAAAATCGGCATTACGTGTTATCCGACCTACGGCGGCAGCGGAGTGGTGGCCACCGAGCTGGGCATCGAACTCGCCGCGCTGGGCCACCAGGTGCATTTCATCACCTATTCGCAACCTTTTCGGCTGACCGGTCGCGAAGAGGGGATTTTCTACCACGAGGTCCCGGTCTCGAATTACCCGCTCTTCGAATACCCTCCCTACGACCTTGCGCTGGCGACACGCATGTCTGAGGTCGCCGAATATTACGAGCTCGACCTGCTGCACGTACACTATGCGATTCCACACTCGGTGAGCGCGCTTCTGGCGCGGCAGATGCTGGCAGCGCGCGGTCGCAAGCTGCCCTTCGTGACCACACTGCACGGCACCGACATTACTCTGGTCGGCCTGGACCGCTCCTACCTGCCGATCACCCGCTTCGCGATTGAAGAGAGTGACGGCGTGACCTCAATTTCGCAGTATCTGAAAGAGAAGACGCTGACGGAGTTCCAGATCAAGAACCCCATCGCGGTCATTCCCAACTTCGTCAATTGCGATGTGTACGAGCCGCTGGCCGATCGAGAGGCCGCGCGGGCGAAGTATGCCTCGGCCGACGAAAAAATACTGATTCATCTCTCGAACTTCCGCCCAGTGAAGCGGGTCACGGATGTGGTGAAGGTCTTTGCGAAGATCGTGGAGCGCGTTCCGGCGCGGCTGCTGCTGGTGGGCGATGGCCCCGATCGCTCGTCGGCTGAATGGCTCGCCCATAATCTGGGCATTCAGGACCGCGTCGCGTTTCTGGGCAAGCAGGAGAGCGTCAACGAGCTGCTACCCGTTGCCGACCTGATGCTGATGCCGAGCGAGCTGGAGTCGTTCGGTCTGGCGGCGCTGGAAGCGATGGCCTGCCGCGTGCCGACCATTGGGACGAGGGTGGGTGGGGTTCCGGAGCTGATCGACGACGAAGTGACCGGGAGGCTCTTTCCCGTCGGCGACACCGACGCGATGGCGAATGCGGCAGTCGAGTTGTTGAGCGATGCTGAGAAGCTGGATGAGATGGGACGCGCGGGACGCGCCTCAGCGCAGGCGAGGTACTGCGCCTCTCGGATTATTCCGTTGTATGAGAAGTATTACGAGGAAGTGCTCGCCCGAGCGGCGGGCTGACTCCGCACCGCCGCAATCGCCAGCGTTGGGTCGCCGTTTTCATTCATCATCACCGGAATCTCCAACGTCACCCGGGTTCCGCGCCCGGGCCTGCTCATAACATCGAAGCGCGCCGCCTCGCCATAGAGCACTTCCAGGCGTTCGCGGACGTTCTTCATGCCGATGCCGGTGCCCTTACGCGGGAGACCGCCAGCGGGCGTTGGCGATTCGACCATGCCCACGCCGTCGTCTTCGACCTCGATCATCATGCTCGTGTCTCGGAGCCGGCTGCGCATGGTGATCGTGCCGCCGCTAATGCGCGGCTCGATGCCATGCTTGATGCTGTTCTCGATCAGGGGCTGCAGCAGCATGCTTGGCACCAGCATTTCGAGCGTGGCCGGGTCGATTTCTTTCACGACGTGCAGCTTATCGGCGCCAAAGCGTACGACTTCGATGCCGAGATAATCTTCGGTGAAGTTGAGCTCTTCGCGGAGCGCCACGAAGGTATCGTGCTCCTTGAGCAGGGACCGCAGGATATTCGCCAGGCGCACGATCATATCTCTGGCCATCTCCGGACGGAAGCGCACCAGCGATGCGATCGAGTTCAGCGTGTTGAAGAGAAAATGAGGATTGATTTGACGCTGCAGCGCGTCGAATCGCGCCTCCAGCAGAAGCCGCTTCTGTTCCTCCAGCTTGTGCTCGATGCGGATCGCGTTCCATATCTTCAGTTGAATGCCAACCACCATCGCCGAGCAGGCATAAACCGCCAGCCGAATCAGCCAGGTCGGCGCGATCAACGCGAAGAGGCGCGTCGGGTAGGCATCGGCCAGCGATTCGCGGGCGATCTCCATGCCAACGATGAGTACCAGCAGCAGTATCTGCCGGTCGAAGCGCGGCTTGCGCAGGTTGCGCCGCACCCAGCGGTAGATGCTCAGATCGACAAAAGGCGAGAACGACCAGACCTCTTCGGCAGTCACCAAACGCCCATAGATGCCGGCAATCAGCGCAACAGCGAGATTGAATGGCAGAGTCAGATATTCGTGATGGAGCATCGCCGGCGTCGCGAGCAGTGTCGCCCCCGCCATGGCCGAGAGCGGTCCTAGCAGGACTCCGAGAATAATCACTGTTTCAAAGGCGATGTCGGCCGCGTAGAAATTGGGCACGATCAACCGCACCCACACGCCGAGGGTGAGTGGAATGCATATCCAGGCCAGTAGGCCCAGCGTCTGGGTGGCGCTGCGGTCCTCTTTGAAGAGCAAGTTCTGAAAGCTACGGGAACGCGCAAGGGCGCTCGAAACCGAGGCGGCAACGCCCAGTTTCACCAGCAGAGTAATCAGAATCAGCTTGGAATCGAACACATCCCTAATGTAACGCTTTCCCATCGAACCGAAGTGGTTTCGAGGGCGCACATCGAGTTGGGCTAGTAAGCTGGGTTCACATTTTGAGTCTTCCCTGCAACGTTTTGTCTCGTCGGGTCACTATCTTGACAGAAGCACTAATAGCAAAAAAGAACAGGTCGTCCCATGAACTCTTATTTCCCAGATCGTACTCATAACGTCGAAACCCCTCGTGACTCCGTTTTCGAGGAGTTGCGGCAGAGACTCGGCCAGGAAGTTCCGTGCAGGCGGCTCGCAGACCTGCTTGAAAGCGTGAATGCGATGCAGAGAGCCAAGGCCACGCTGGAGGAATTCGACCTTCGATTCGAAGAATTCGTCTACCGCGCGGAGGACTATACAGCAGCGGTCAGGCCTTTTTTCCCAGCGTTGGTGGTTTTCCTGTCCTCGCGCGGAGTAGCTGAGGGCATCGAGCCTCGCAACGTCGAAGCTTCGGCACCGGCTGGCATTGGGGCTAGAGTCGCATAGCGCTGATTCGAACCTCGGAGCCCGACCCCAGCGCCCTGCTTCAAAGGATGTGTTGCGACCGAATCCTCAGATCGGCATCCGTATACTTTAGAGATATGCCATTCGAGAGCGTACGTAAGGTAGCGGAAGCCGACTTTCCGACGCGCTGGGGACAATTCCGCATTCTCGGCTACGAGGGGTTGCTGTTAGGCGGAAAGCCCTGCTGCGAACACTCCATCGCGCCGCCGACGCTCAAGGAAGAGTTGGTTGCGGTGGTGATGGGCGATATTCACAGCACGCCGCCGATCGTGCGCATTCACTCGCAGTGCCTGACCGGCGACGTCTTCGGCTCACTCCGCTGCGATTGCCGGTTGCAGCTGGAGCTGGCGCTCAAGGCCATCGGCGACGCGGGCGCGGGCATTCTGCTCTATGAAGAGAAGGAAGGCCGCGGCATCGGCCTGATGGCCAAGCTCAAAGCCTACGAGTTGCAAGACCAGGGCCTCGACACCGTCGAGGCGAACCTTGCTCTCGGCTTTCGCGCCGACTGCCGCGAATTCGAGCTTCCGGCCGAAGTCCTAAGGGACATGGGCGTCACCGCAGTGCGGCTGATGACCAACAATCCCGAAAAAGTCGAAGCCCTCGAACTGGCTGGCATCAACGTCGTGGAACGCATCTCTGCCGAGGTCGAGCCACTCGAGTCTTTCGAGCGCTATCTGCAGACGAAGCACGAAAAGATGGGGCACATTCTAGACAGTCTCACTGAACGCGCGATCGGAAGTTAGGGCGTGTTAACACTATTGAGGCGAGTCTTTAGTTCATCACACAATACTTGTCATCCTGAGCACTTGTCATCCTGAGCCGAGCATAGCGAGTCGAAGGACCTGCGTTTCAGCGATTTCCGGGACAACCACATGCCTTCAATTCTGTAACCAACTTCCGACTCACCACCCTATGTTACTTCGACCCCGGAGGTGAGTTCTTACATGGCCAACATGTAACTTCTCCCAAGTAATTGTATTTATTGCCTCCGCCTCAGACTGCGGACAACTTCCCCGCTCGCAACATAATCCTACAGATCGAGTTTGCATGAGATATGCAAACAGGCCCGGCGGTAGTATCCCCGAGGCCGGAAAGAAGCCGCTCCATCCGCGCCACCCGGCGCACTAACGCAAGTTACGGGAAACCCGCCGGACGAGCTGGCAAGGACATCCATGAAAATATCTCGCTACCTTCGCACTCTCCTGCTGGCAGCGGTTGTGCTGGCTATCCCCGCGGCATCGTTCGCCGGAATTTTCATCTCGGTGGGCATCGCTCCACCACCGTTGCCCGTCTACGCTCAACCTGCTATTCCCGCCCCCGGCTATATGTGGACACCTGGCTATTGGGCATGGGGTCCAGACGGTTATTACTGGGTACCGGGCACATGGGTGCAGCCACCTGCGGTCGGCCTCCTCTGGACGCCTGGTTACTGGGGCTGGGGCGGCGGCGTTTATGCATTTCACGCCGGCTACTGGGGACCGCATATCGGCTTCTATGGCGGAGTCAACTACGGCTTCGGCTATGGCGGCGTTGGCTATGAGGGCGGTTACTGGAACCACGGCGTCTTCGCCTACAACCGGTCGGTAAACAACATCAGCAACGTTCACATCACTAACGTCTACAACAAGACGGTAGTCAACAATGTCACGGTCAACCGCACCAGCTTCAATGGCGGCGCGGGTGGCATTCAGGCGCAACCGACCGCCCAGGAGCAAGCCGCGGCACGAGAAAACCATGTCCAGCCGACCACCGCTCAGGTGCAACACGTCAACGAGGCGCAACGCAATCCTCAGCTGCGCGCATCGGAGAATGGCGGGAAACCGGCGATCGCGGCAACCGCACGACCGGGTGATTTCAAGAGCGCGGTTCCAGCTCGCCAGGCAGGCGGTCAGGTCAATACCGCGGTCTACAAAGCCGCCGCTCAGAATGGCGGCAAACTGCCTCCCAACATGAAGGACCCGGGCGGCAACAACACGGCTGCCGAGCACCAGACAGTCGCGAACAACCGCGAACCGAACGCGAAGTCCGAAGCACGTCCGGCGGCAACCTCTAAGGCGACCTCTAATTCGGAGCGCCCGGCGCCTGCTGCTAAGCCGAAGGCCGAGGAAGCGCGACCCGAAAGCGAGCCGTCCCATCCGGCGGCAAAGCCAGAGGAGTCGAGACCAGAGGCCCAACCAAGGTCCGAGGCAAGGCCTGAAGCCAAACCAAAACCAGAGGCAAAGCCTGAGGAATCGAGACCAGAGGCAAGGCCTGAGGCAAGGCCTGAATCTAAACCAGGACCAGAGGCGAGGCCAGAGGAGTCAAGGCCAGAGTCAAGACCTGAGGCAAAGCCTGAATCCAAACCGCAGTCGCATCCGCAACAGCACGCTCAGCCCAAGCACGAGAACTCATCGCACGAAGAGAAGCCAAAAGACAACCGGTAAGCGCAGTTTCAAAGCCAAACGGCCCACCGAAGTCCCGGTGGGCCGTTCGCTTGCATGAACGCGGAAGACCGTCTAGAGCAGCTTACCGGCAGCCAGGTCGCGGACCAGGTTGCGGTCGGCTGTGAGAAAATCGTAGCTGGGCAAGTCGGTCAGCTCACACCAGCGCAGATCGTTGAAGATGCGGTTGGTGATCTCGCCATCAAACTCGTGCACGGCGAAAAACTGTAGATCGACCGCGCTGCCGCTGCGGTAGGTGTGCCTCATGCGGGTGACTCGGGTTCCGATCTTCGCGTCGATCCCCAGCTCTTCGTCCAGCTCGCGGGCCAAGGCCTCTTCGGGGCTCTCACCCGGCTCCATTTTCCCGCCGGGGAACTCCCACTTCAGCGCCATCGGTTGGTCGGAACGGCGCTGGCAGATCAGAACTTCGCGGCCGCGCAAAATCAGTGCCACCACAACCAGCCTGACCGACTTTTCGCCGTAGTCGGCCTTTTGGGCAATCTCAGGGACTTCGGTAGGTTCAGTTTTATCTACATTCGTCACTATCACTTAGTTTAGACGTTTCTGCGGCCCAAATAGGGTACGCGGGCACCGGACTTCAAGACACGCCAGAATGAGCGGCTGAGAAGAGTTCAGGATGGATCAGTTCAGCGAGGGCGTGCAGGCCCTTTACCAGACCGGGCGCGGGAGTGTTTAACAGTTCGTCGGGAATACAGGCCACTCGTCCAGCCCGGACAGCGCGAAGCCCCTGCCAGCCACGCTTTTCAACTACGCGCTGCACGGGGACACGATCCCCCGCCCCGCACCAGGCGAACGCAATTACTTCGGGATCGGCGGCGGCGATCGTATCTGCATTCGTGACTTTGCCCGCCTCGCCGAGAAAGACTCCGCCGGCGCTTTCGACCAGCTCCCTCACCCAGAGCTGCGAGTGGATCAGCGGCTTGCCCCATTCCTCGCAATAGACCAGTGGCTTATGCTTAGAAGTCGCCGCTACACGAGCGACCTCGGCGAAGGCAGCCTGCATTTCGCTGACGACCTCGCCCGCCCGAGCAGGCTCGTTGACTACGCCGCCGATGAGGCGGATGTCGCCGTATATGTCGTCCAGGCAGTGCGGAGCCAGCGCCAGAACCGGGACGCCGGCTCGCAGGATCGCCGCCAGCGACTCCTGTCGATAGGGGACAGATGCAATGACCAGGTCGGGTTTGATGGCAACAATCTCGTCCATCTCGCTCGACCAGGAATCTCTGACAACAGGAAGTCCAGAGGAATGAAGCGCGGGGACGGCGTCGAGGCAATAGCGGGTGCAGCCGGCCAGCGCGTCCAAACGCCCCAGAGATTCCAGGATCAGGCTCACGCTCGGCTGGAGGGAGAGAATTCTCATCTGGGACCACCTTAGCTGACGCGGCTTGGGAGGCTTTTTGAGACGAGATTCGGACGTTTAGCTTCCAGGCGATTGCCACTGGTTCTTGTGGCGCTCCAGCCACCAGCAGGGCAGGTCTGAATTGTGCGGAAAGATCGATTTGACGCAGGGCTGATCGGCCGTACCGAGGTAGTCGTACTCCTCCTTTTGCCCTTTCAATGGAGTGGCCAGATATTGGCTAACCGTCACGGTACCCAGCCCGGTGTGGCGCGCCAACCTGATCCCCAGCTGCGCCCAGTCAGCGAAGTAGAGGACAACTGCCGCGAGGAGGATGTACTTCAGCGCGCGGGCAAGAAGCTTGGTCATACCTCTCAATTCTATCCCGCACATGTGAGCTACCCCATACATTGCTAGTCTATGCTATGCTTATTCATGCTATTCTTCTCTTGGAGGATTTCTGATGAGCTCAGCAAATGAGGTTCGCAAGTATGCACGAGAAAAGTACATCGAGCCGGCCATCCAGCGAGGCGAGCGGAAAATCCAGATTCGTGCGGGTGATATCCATAAACAGTTGGTCTTGAAAAATCGAGTTCCACTGGTGTGCCAAGCCCTTGAATCGGAGATATTCCTCAAGGGAAACAACCTGATCCTGGAAAGCAAGGAGGGACCACCTTCAGGGCAGAGCACAACAGTTGTCTTTACCTACCGGGTCGGCGAGGGCGGTCAGGCGCCATCCGCGACTCAGCCCCAGCAGCAACGCTCAGTCCTGCCTCGCAGCCGAAATCTTCTGCGTTTGCTGGACCTCAAAGGAATCGGGAAAGAGATGTACGCTGCTCTCGGCGGCGGCGAGAATTTCATTCGCGGCGAGCGAAAGGCCTTCGCTGACGCGATCGAAAAACAGGACCGTGAGCGCGGCCTCTTATGAGCCTCGTTTACTGGGACACCATGCTGTTTGTCTACCTCGTCGAGGGAGATGCAACCTACTTCCCCACCGTCGAGCTATTACTGACAAGGATGAACGAACGTGGCGATGCCCTGTGCACCAGCATCTTCACGCGAGCGGAGGCCTTGGTGGCGCCGGAGAAGTACGGCTTCCCGGAGCACGCGAAAAGGTTAAGGGACTATCTCCAGCCACCAGACGTGGACATCCTTCCCTTTACCACCGATGCCGCCGACCACTATGCCCGCATTCGAGCTAGCAACAAGGTCGCACCCGCCGATGCTATTCATCTAGCCACCGCCGCGTCTGCCGGGGTCGATCTGTTCCTCACCAACGATCGCTCGTTGCAACGCATGATCGTTCCGGGAATCCAATTTGTTGCCGGCATGGATGTCAACCTCTTCTAGCGACTCAAAGCCGGGTCTATACTGAACTCAGAATATCCCTACGGCGCCCACCGGAAGGGAGGCGTGACCGTGTTCCGCGAACTCGCCAAAGCCGTCGCTTTGATCCTCACCATAATCTCGATCTATGCCCTGTTGTGCAGCGTCTTCTTCGTGCCGGGAAGCCCATGGCAGCAGCGGCTGCTGACCTCGATCGAGACGCTTGCCATGACCGGCTGCGTCTGTTTCGCGAGCGGACTCCTGTTCAGCATCACCACCCAATCCGTCAATGGTCAAGAAGTGCCTCCGGTGACGCGGACTTTGCCCGTTCAGCTCTTCTTTTGGTCGCTGGGAGGTGTGGTACTGATGTTTCTGCTGTCGCGGTATCTGGAAGTCTTTTACATTCCGTTCATCTGGAAGAACCAGCCATATTAATTGTTCTGAGGGCGAGTGTCTTCGGTCGTTACACAGCTGTTTCCTCGTCCTCAAAACATCTTGAAACTGACTTCGATCTTCACCTGCACGGGAACCGGCTTGCCCTGGTACTCCGCCGGTTTGAATCGATATTGAGAGACTGCATTGACCGCGCTTTGGTCGAGGCCCTCGGCAGCTTTTTTCAGCTTGGGATTCAGGTCTTTCCCAATCGACTTGATGACTCGGACGCCTTGTGGATTTCCGTCGGCGTCGATGACCATCTCCACTGTGCAAATGCCGGATATCTTCTTCTTCCTGGCTAAATCCGTATATTCAGGATCGACCGAAGTTATGAGTTTTGGCGGGCTGACTCCAGATCCAACCCGGTAGACACCGTTGGCGTCGGGAGTGGCTTGCGATGGCTCGGTCGCGCTCGACTGGCCTGATGACTGGCCAGCGGGGATTGGATTACCGCCTCCCGGCGGCTGGGTCGCCATGGCTTCGACCACGACCGATGACAGGACAAGGCTTATTGCGAGGAGAAGAAAGATGCTTATCCGACGAGCTCTCATATTGATCGCAATGTGCCACCCGCCCGCGATGCAGTTAGCTTATCGCAGACAGCTCTCCGCCGAAAGGATCGCCACAGCCAGATTCGCCCATCCCCGGCCCACCATCCAACTGATAAACTTCCCCCCAAGGAGTCCAGCCATGGTTGAAGTGCTGCCATCCATCCTCTCCGCCGATTTTGCCCACCTCGGTGACGATGTCGCCGCCGCCGAGCGAGGTGGCGCGAAGATCATCCACGTCGACGTGATGGACGGCCACTTCGTGCCCAACCTCTCGCTCGGCCTGCCCGTGCTCAAATCGCTCCGCAAAGCGACCAAGCTCATCCTCGACTGCCATCTGATGATCGAGTACCCCGATACGTTTGTCCCCGACTTCGCTGAGGCTGGGGCGAACTGGGTGAGTGTCCACTACGAAGCGTGCCGGAATCTGCACCGAACGCTCGAGCACATTCGCGACCATGGCATGGAGCCGGCGGTGGTCATCAATCCGGCGACCCGGGTGAACTTCCTGATTGACATCCTGCCCATGGTGCACCATGTGCTTGTGATGAGCGTGAATCCCGGCTTTGGCGGGCAGAAGTTCATTCCCTTCGCCCTCGACAAAATCCGCCGGCTCAGAGAGCTGCGCGAGGAATACGGCCTGGATTTTCGGATCGAAGTGGACGGCGGGGTCGATCACGAAACCATCAAATCCGTCGTCCAAGCAGGAGCGGAGCTGCTCGTAGCGGGCAATGCCGTTTTCGGCAAAGGCGACGGCGAGAGCGCGACTCGCGAGCTCATCCGGATGGCGCGCGAAGCCGCGGAAGAAGCGAACGGAGCAGGCAAAGTGAGCACCGTCGCGCATGCTGGCCAGTAAATTTCGCGCACGCAGCGTAGAAGCCTTTGGGGTTATGCAATAGACTAAGGATGCAGTCGGTTTTGAGGTGTTATGCAGCGTTTTCTCCTTCGCGTCTCCAGCGCCCTGTTGCTCGCGGCCTTTGTTCTGGGCGCCAGCGGGCCGGCACATAGCCAGATATTCGGCCCGAAAAAATCGGGCAAGAAGCCGAATACCAGCAATCCGCTTGCAGGCGTTGACTCGAAACAGCCCGATAAGGAGCTCTACGACAAGGCGATGCTGGCCCTGAAGAAAGGCCACTACGACGTATGCCGCCTTGACTTGCAGACCCTGCTAAACACCTATCCCGACTCCGAATACCAGATGCGCGCCAAGCTGTCGATCGGCGACAGCTGGTTCAAAGAAGGCGGTTCAGCGGCCTATAGCCAGGCCGAGACCGAATACAAGGACTTCATCACCTTCTTCCCCAATGTTCCTGAGGCCGCCGAGGCGCAGATGCGCGTTGCCGACATCTATTACATGCAGATGGAGAAGCCGGACCGCGACTATACCAATGTGCAGCGCGCGGAGCAGGAATACCGGCAGATGATCAACCAGTTCCCGGATTCGCCGCTCATTCCGCGCGCCCAGCAGCGTCTGCGCGACGTGCAGGAGGTGCTGGCCCAGAGGGAATACGAGATTGGCACTTTCTACGCGGCGCACGAAAACTGGGCCGCCAGCATCGCCCGGTTGCAGACCGTCTCCGATACCTACCCGCTCTTCAGCCACAGCGATTTGACCCTGATCGCGCTGGGCGATGACTATGCCGCTGAGGCGCGCGCTGTGCAGCTGCCCACCTTCCATATTCCTCCGGCGGCCAAGGAAAAGCTGGTTGCGATCTACCAGGACCAGGCCGCCGCAGCCTATGACAAAGTAGTCACGAAGTATGCGATGGCGCCCCACGTCGAGGATGCCAAGGACCGCCTGATCGCCCTCGGACGACCGGTTCCCGAGCCAACCAAGGAGCAACTGGCCGAGAGCCAGGCCGAGGAAGAGAGCCGCGTCCCGGTCAAGCTTACCCAGCGCGCGGTGCTGCTCTTCTCCAAGATGCCTTCGACGGTCGATGCTGCGCACGTCGGCGACCCGACGATGAAGGACCCGCCGCCCACCTACGCGACCCAGGTCAGCAAGCAAACCCTCGCCGCCTACAACGTCGCGATGGGCAGGACGCCGGCTCCGGCCGTGGCGCCGTCGGCCGCTATTGAAAACGGCACCGCGCCACCGCGCAGCGACCAACCCGCCCCCGCGCCCCAGCTTGAGAACGTCCCCGAAGGTAGCGGCACCGGTGTAGGCGCCGAGATCGTCCAGCCTTCCAGCAATGGAAGCGGCGGCACTGCAGCGGCTCCGCCGGCCGCGGCCAATCCTCCGGCGACTCCGGCAATGAGCGGTGGTCTACCGACTCCGGCTGCGGGTACCCCAGCAACAGCCGTCCCCGATAACGGCGGACTGAAAGCTGTCGGCCCAGCGGATGCAACCGCGCTTCCGGCGGTTGACAAGCCTGCAGAGGCGCCTTCCCAGGTTAACGACGTCAAGTCGGCCCCGGCGACGGTGACAACCGGAACCACTTCCGCGGCGGCGGATAAGAGCAAATACGACGCGAGCAAGGAGTCGTCGAGCAAGCACAAGAAGAAGAAGGGTCTCGACAAGCTCAACCCCTTCTAGAAACTTTGAAGTCCTGAGCTGAAAAGGCCGCGGATTGCGGCCTTTTTCGCGTTTACGGAGCCGAGCAGCATGCTCAAACACAGCGCGTGCGCTGTGCTATCGTCAAAAAGTTAACCATCGGAAAGAAGTAGAGAGAATGCCACGCGAACTACCCAAAGCCTATGACCCCGCCGCCATCGAAGACCGCTGGGCGGAGTACTGGGTCAAGGAGCGGCTCTTCGATACCAAAGCAGAGAATGTTGGCAAGTCCGCCGCCCATCCCTTCACCATCCTGCTGCCGCCGCCCAACGTCACCGGCCGTCTGCACATGGGCCACATGTTCGAACAGACGGAGACCGATATTATCATCCGTTGGCGTCGCATGTTGGGCGATCTGGCGTTATGGGTTCCGGGAACCGACCACGCCGGCATCGCCACCCAGTTGATGGTCGAACGCCAGCTCGCCGAAGAGGGAAAGAACCGGCACCAGATGGGCCGCGAAGCCTTCCTCGAACGCGTCTGGCAATGGAAGCAACTCTACGGCGGCGCGATCCTCGAGCAGATGAAGCGCCTCGGCGCGAGCGTCGACTGGTCGCGCGAATATTTCACCATGAGCGACGATCTCTCGGTCGCAGTGAGAGAGGCCTTCGTCCGCCTGCACGAGCAGGGGCTGATCTATCGCGGCGCTTATATCGTGAACTGGTGTCCTAGCTGCCAGACGGCTATTTCCGATCTTGAGGTCGTTCACGAAGAGCAAAAAGGCAGCATCTGGGAAATTCGGTATGAAGTTGTCGAACAAGACAAGACAGATAAAGGCGAGGAGCCGGGCAGTTACGTCACCATCGCGACAACTCGACCCGAGACGATGCTGGGCGACACGGCCGTCGCAGTGCATCCCGACGACGAACGCTACCTGCATCTTCACGGCAAGCGCCTGCGGCTGCCGCTGATTGGGCGTGAAATCCCAATCATCACCGACGACTACGTGAGCCGCGAGTTCGGGACAGGTGCGGTCAAAGTAACGCCCGCCCACGACCCGAACGATTTCGCTCTGGGCCAACGCCACGGATTGCCGTCTATCAACGTGATGGACGAGACGGCACATATCAATGCTGAGGGCGTCTACGCCGGACTCGATCGATACGCGGCCCGCGCCAAAATCGTCTCCGACCTCGAAGCCCAGGGCGCGCTGGTCGCGGTCAAGGAACACATCAACAAGATCGGCAAGTGCGACCGCTCGAAGGACGTCGTCGAACCGCGCCTGTCCACCCAATGGTTCGTGAAGATTCAGCCGCTGGCAGACAAGGCCGTCGCCGCAGTCGAACAAGGCTACATCAAGATCGGTCCCGATCAATATCGCAAGACCTATCTCGAATGGATGCGGAACATCCACGACTGGTGCATCTCGCGGCAGCTCTGGTGGGGCCATCGCATTCCTGCATGGCATTGCGCGACCTGCAAACAGATCACCGTCGCCCGCGACACGCCCAGCGCCTGCGGACAGTGCGGTAGCGCCGAGATCACCCAGGAAACCGACGTTCTCGACACTTGGTTCTCATCGGGATTGCTACCCTTCACTTGCTTCGGCTGGCCGAAAATTACCCCTGATCTCGCGACCTTCTATCCGACGCAGCTGCTGGTCACCGGCTTCGACATCCTCTTCTTCTGGGTCGCGAGGATGATCATGCTCGGCTGCCACTTCATGCTCGATATGCCAATGCCTGACGGTTCCGAACGCACGCTCAAAGACGCGGTTCCGTTCCGCGAAGTGCATATCCACGCGCTAGTGCGCGACGCCGACCGGCAGAAGATGTCAAAGACCAAGGGCAACGTCATCGACCCGATCGAGATCGTCAAGCGCTTCGGCACCGATGCGGTGCGCTTCACGCTTGCGGCGATGGCCTCGCCCGGTACCGACATCGCCTTCAGCGAAGGCCGCACCGAAGGCTACCGCGCCTTCGCCAACAAGATTTGGAACGCTGCCCGCTTCATCTTCATGAACATGGACCGCGCGGCTGAGGTTGGGCTGACGGTCGATCCGGCGAAGCTGCTGGCGGATCCGGTGCTCGGGCCATCGAGCCCGATCGAGGCCCGCTGGATCGTCTCCCGCCTCAATACGACCGCCGCCGAAGTCAACCAGGCGCTCGCCGACTTCCGCTTCGACGAAGGCGCGAACATCATCTATCAGTTTTTCTGGGGAGATTTCTGCGACTGGTATCTGGAGATCGTCAAGCTGCGGCTGGATTTCAGCGAGACAGCTGATAGGAATGCGACCCAATTCGCACTTGCGACTTTGATAGGAGTTTTCGAGTCGGCCCTGCGGATGCTTTCGCCATTCATGCCGTTTATTACCGAAGAGATCTGGCACGCGCTCTATGACCAGCGCGCTCCGGCGGCGTCGATAGCGCTGACGCGCTATCCGCAGCCAGCGGCCGAGCACATCGATACCGAATTCGAGCGCAACATGGCGCTGCTGCAGGAACTGATTGTGACGCTTCGCGCCTTGCGCAAGGACCTCGACGTTCCCGAGCGCCAACATGTGCCTGCGTACTTCCTGTCATCCAACGGAATTGACCGCTTCCTGAAGTCGAACGACGATATCGTGAAAAGACTCGCGCGCATCTCATCTCTGGAGCCGGAGACCTCCTGGAATCTTGCTTCGACGAATACAAGGACAACCGCGAGCTTTACTACCGGCCTTCTCTACAAGAAGGAGATCGACGTTGCCGCCGAACGGGAGCGGCTGACCAAGGAGCTGGCGAAATATGAAAAAGAACTGCAATCCAAGCAAGGCCAGCTCGGCAATGAGGCTTTTCTAGCGAAGGCGCCGGCCAGTATTGTTGAAGGGCTGCGAGTACGCGTGGCCGAACTAATCACATTGATGGCCAAGACGCGTCAGGGTCTTGACGATTTGCCTTTGGAACTGTAACAGTCACGGATACACAATGGATTGGAAGAGCAAACGCGTCACCGCACTCCTCGAACAAGCCTTGCGCGAAGACAAGGCCACCAAAGACGCGACCACCGCGATCACCATCGATCCCACACTCCGCGCCTCGGGCACGATCATCGCCAAGCAGGAGTGCATCCTCGCCGGAGTTGGCTGCATCCCGCGCTTTCTGGAAATCTTCGCCGAATATGACACCCACCAGTCGGGACGCTTCGAGGTCATCAGCCATCCGGAGATATTCGATGGCGTCCGTCTTCGGCCAGGGCAAGCGATTGCCGTAATTCGTCACAATGCCCGTGTCATTCTCGCCTGCGAGCGCGTGATCCTCAATCTGCTGCAGCACATGAGCGGCGTTGCGACCATCACCCGCCGTTATGTCGATGAAGTCAAAGGCACCAATGTAAAAGTCCTCGACACTCGCAAGACCATGCCCGGCATGCGCGTACTCGACAAATACGCGGTCCGCTGCGGCGGCGGCGAGAACCATCGCCTCGATCTCTCCGACGGCATTCTGATCAAGAACAACCATATCTCGCTCGGCGGCGGCCGCCTCGACAAAGTGCTCGCCGTGGCGCTCGCCCATCGCGAGCCCGGCCGCAAGGTCGAGGTGGAAGTCCGCAACTTTGACGAACTACAATCCGCTATCGAGGGCGGAGCAGAAGCCATCCTGTTCGACAACATGACCCCGGCAGAGATCAAGAAGGCGGTCGGAATCGTGCGCGACCGCGGCCTGACCATTCCGCTCGAGGCCTCGGGCGGCATCGTGCTCGAAAACATCCGCAAGTACGCCGAGGCTGGAGTCAACTACATCTCGGTCGGCGCGCTCACCCACTCCGCCGCCGCCGTCGATCTAAGCATGAAGATCACCGCTGAAATCTATTGAAGCGCTGAGCAGATGCCGATACCCAGGTCTCGCGTTTGAGACCTGAGTTTTGTCGGATACCATGCCGGGGCCCGATATGAAATACTTCCCCTATCGGTTAGAGTACCCTCGCTCGAAGGTCTAACATCGGCATGAGATTTTTGAAACCCGCAGTCCTCCTCGCATTCGGCGCGTCGCTCGCAAACTTGGCCCCCATCGCAACCGCTCAAAACGTCACTAATCAGTGGCTGCTCCATCCGCCGGCCGACAGCTGGCCGATGTATCACGGCGACTACTCCGGACGACGCCACAGTGCGCTCACCCAAATTACGCCGGCCAATGTGAACGACCTCGGTCTCGCCTGGGCTTTTCAAACCGGCCAGAATGCCAGCATCAAGGCCTCGCCCATTATGGTCAACGGCATCGTTTACTTCACGGTGCCGGACAATATTTGGGCGATCGACGCGCGATCGGCGCACCTGCTGTGGCACTACCAATATCCGCCTAACAAGGGCGACCATATCGGTCAGCGCGGCGTCGCGATCTACAAGGACTCGATCTACTTCATGAGCCCGGACGCGCATTTGATCTGCCTGGACGCGAAGAACGGCAGCGTGCGTTGGAAGGTTGAGGTTGCGGATGTCGAAAAGGGCTATTGGGCGACCAACGCGCCGTTGATTGTGGGCAATCACGTGATTACCGGCATGGGCGGCGACCTCGACAATTTACCGATGTACCTGAAGTCCTACGATCCCGAGACCGGAGCCTTGCAATGGACGTGGGACGTCGACCCGCCGGAAGGCACCCCCAACCGCACCACCGGCGGCACCACCTGGATCACCGGCACCTACGATCCCGACCTCAACCTGCTCTATTGGGGAACGGGCAATCCCACCCCCGTGCTTGAGGGCAAGACGCGCCCCGGAAACGATCTGTATACGTGCACGATTGTGGCGCTGAATCCTGACACTGGGAAGCTGGTCTGGGCATTTCAGATGTCTCCACACGACACCCATGACTGGGACGCGGTGGAGGTCCCGGTATTAGTCGACGGCACCTTCAACGGCAAGCCGCGCAAGATGTTGATGCAGGCCTCGCGCAATGGCTATTACGCGGTGCTCGATCGCGCGACCGGAGAAGATCTGCTTACCGTGCCCTTTGGCCCGACCAACTGGACGCTAGGCATCGATAAAGAAGGGCATCCGATTCCAAATCCCGCCAAAGAGCCCGCTCGCGACGGACGGCTCATCGCACCCGACGAGGGTGGGATGACCAACTACCGCTCGCCTAGCTTCGATCCGAAGACTGGCCTTTTCCTGGTCGATGCGCGCACTGCATATAGCCTCTACTTCACCAAGCCCGCCGATGGGGACTATGGCTGGGCCGGCGCCGATTACGGCCTCTGGGGTAAGGCAGAGCTCAGGGCGATCGACTACCAGACGGGAAAGATCCGCTGGACCCATGAACTGGGCCCATACGGCGCAGGCGCAGGCGTGCTCACCACAGACTCCGGCCTCACCTTCACCGGAGACGCCCGCGGCAACATGCTCGTGCTCGACACCAGCGACGGCAAGACCCTCTGGCACGCCGGCCTCGGCTCGCAGATGCAAAGCTCGCCAATCACCTACATGCTCGACGGGCGGCAGTACGTGCTCACCGGGAGCGGAAACGTGCTCTTTGCGTGGAGATTGCCGGAGAGCGAGGCGACCGTCACGGGAGCAGCGAAGGCTTCAGGGCGGTAGCTCGGAATTCCGCTCAGCTCGCTCCATTGGTGGTAAATTGGGACGGCTATGAGTCAGTGGCCTTCTCCTCGCACTCTATTCTTCTGCGCTGCGTTAACGCTCCTCAACTCGTGGGGCGTTTCGTCCTATGCCACGCAATCCGCAGCGCCATCTAACGGCGCTCCACACCTCGAAACTCGCGGCGCGACCACGCAGTTGATCGTTGACGGCAAACCGTTCCTTATGCTGGCTGGCGAGTTGCATAATTCAAGCTCGTCGGGCCTCGACTACATGAAGCCGATCTGGCCGGGGCTGGCGGCTATGCATCTGAACACTGTCCTCACCCCGCTCTCCTGGGAGCTGACCGAGCCGGAGGAGGGCAAGTACGACTTTGCGCTGGTCGATGGACTGCTCGCGCAGGCCCGCGACAACAACGAGCGCGTCGTCTTTCTCTGGCTGGCTTCGTGGAAGAACGGAATGTCGAGCTATCCGCCGGTCTGGGTGAAGCGCGATACGAAACGCTTTCCGAGGGTGATGATCGACGGCAATGAAGTCAACATTCTGAGCACCTTTGGCCACGCCACGCAGGAGGCCGATTCCCGCGCCTTCACCGCGCTGATGACGCATATTCGCCAAGTCGACCCTCAGCATACGGTCTTGATGATGCAGGTCGAGAACGAGGTTGGCGTGCTCGGCGCGTCGCGCGATCATTCGCCGCTGGCTGAGAAGGCTTTTGCCGGGCAAGTCCCACCTGAGCTCACCCGCTATCTGCAGGACCATAAGGAATCGCTCTACCCCGACCTGCTCGCGCTGTGGGAACAGAACGGCGCGAAGACCAACGGCACCTGGGAAGAAGTCTTCGGGGCATCCTCGCGCGCCGACGAAATTTTCATGGCCTGGAACTATGCGAAGTACGTACAGGCGGTCGCAGCAGCCGGCAAGGCGGCTTATCCGATGCCGATGTACGTGAACACGTGGCTTGGCGGCGGCGACACCAAGCCGGGAGATTATCCCAGCGGAGGCCCACAGCCTCGGGTCGTCGACATTTGGAAGGCTGCTGGTTCGTCGATTGACATCTATTGCCCCGACCTCTACGCTCCCGACTTTACCGGATGGACGGCGCGCTATCATCGCGCCGGCAACCCCCTGTTCATCCCTGAAACCAACGGCGGTCCGGCCGGTGCCTCCGGCGCCTTCTACGCCATCGGCGAACACCAGGCGCTCGGCATCTCGCCCTTTGCCATCGACGGCTACATCCCGGGCGGCTGGGCGGCGAAGCTCGACCCAGACAATGAGCTCAGCGCCGCCTACTCGATCCTCGGCAACATCTCGCCGTTGTTGCTCGCGACGACTGCGCCTGGCATGATGCACGGCTTTCAACTGGACAACAACCATCCCTCGGTCGAGTTTGAGATGAACGGCTACACGCTCGAGGTCAGCCTCGACGATATCTTTGGCCATCGCACCGATCGCGGATATGGCCTCATCATCGCCACCGGCCCGGAGACGTTTGTTGGCGCCGGCAAAGGTTTCCGCGTCGGCTTCCACGTCCGCGCTGCCGGAGCGGCGAAGGTCGGTCTGGCTGCGATCGATGACGGAGAATATCGCGACGGGCAATTTGTACCCGGGCGTCGTCTGAACGGCGACGAAAACGACCAGGGACAATACTGGCGCTTCGATACGCAGAAGCTTCACATCGAGCGGACCACGCTCTATCGCTTCGAGTAACCGGCGCTATCTTCGCTTGATGGCGTTCGATTTCGGACAGTCGATTTTGATTTCGGCGCAAAGACTTACATTGGCACCGCTGCCTCATCGACGGATTTCCCTGGCAACAGGCGACTTATAACTGAGACGATTTCATAAGACACGCGCTGGTGAGACTCATCGCGGTGTGGAGGCCTCGATGCGGAATCTGCTTCAGGACTTGCGCTTTGCCTTTCGACAGCTACGCAAAGCTCCGATGTTTGCGGCTGCGGTGATTGCAACCCTGGCATTGGGGATCGGCGCCAACACTGCCATCTTCAGCGTGGTCGATGCCGTCCTATTGCGGCCGCTGCCCTACAAGAACTCCGATCGCCTGGTCGTCGTGTGGCAAACGGATGCCGCGCATCGCGGGACGGGCGCCTGGTTTGACTCCTTCCGCGAATTTGAAGAGTGGCAAAAGAGTAGCCGCAGCTTCGAGAAGCTGGCGGCTCTGAGTTGGGCCACCTCCGGCAGCACGATGCAGTGGCATGGCAAGGCAATTGGGGTCCTTGCCCTTCCCGCCAGATTTTTTCTCGATGCTTGGCACGGAGGCCCAAATCGGAAGGACGTTCAATCAGGCCGACGCCGCTAATCCGTGCACCCTCGTCCTCGCGTACCCATTTTGGCAAGAGAAGCTTGGCGCGCCTGAAGATATCGCCGGCCAAAGCGTCACCGTGAACCGGTCCTCCTGCGTCATTGCCGGCGTCATGCCCAGGGATTTCTCGTTCTATCCGAAAGAAGCGAATGCCTGGTCGCTGATCACGCCGACCGGCGAATTCACGCAGAAGCCATGGGATTCGATGGCGGGCGTCTTTGGATTGCTGAAGCCGGATGTGACCCGGGCCCAGGCCGAAGCCGAGTTGAACGCGATGGAGAAGAGAATTCTTCCCGAGGCTCCCGCGTCTTTGGGCGCACTCACTTCATCCGTGCCAGTCGTCCTGGACCTGCATGACAACTTTACCTTCCTTGCGGGGGGAAATCTTCGTGCCGCGCTGTTGGCGCTCTCCGGCGCGGTTGCCCTCATTTTGCTGATGGCGTGTCTGAACGTGGCCAATCTTCTCCTCACTCGTGCGATGGATCGCTCGCGAGAGATGGCCGTCCGCGCTGCATTAGGCTCAAGCCGTGCACGGCTAGTTCGGCAAATGCTAACCGAGTCTTTGCTGCTGGCGTTTTGTGGGGCCGCTACCGGAATCCTCCTCGCGGCGGTGCTGCTGCGTTGGTTCCGCTCGGTCAATCCGGTTGAGTTGCCGCCGGGGACCGCCGTTGGCCTCGACTTCCGGGTTCTCTCATTCGCTGTGGCCTTGAGCGTTATCTCGGCGATTGTCTTTGGATTATTTCCCGCATGGCGCGCCTCTCATGTCGACTTAAACTCCGCTCTCAAGTCCGGGGAGCGCGGCCTCAGTGCCGGCCGCTCGGCGCAGCGTGCGTCGCGGACGCTGGTCATCCTGCAGATCGCGCTTTCGCTAATGCTCTTTGTCGGAGCGGGGCTGCTCTCGGCCAGCCTGTGGCGGATGGCGTCGACTTCGTTGGGCTATCGCACCGACCACGTGTTGACGGCAACCGTGAATCTACCGAAAGAGCAGTATGCCGACGCCGATGTCAGATCCAGGTTCGCCGCGAACTTTGAGCAGAAAGTCTCCGCCCTGCCCGGCGTTGCGGCTGTGACCCTTGCCTCTAGCCTCACTCCAAAGTTCGATAATCCGATCTCCGTTGAAGGAGATGCCTCCAAATTTTCCGCCAGTGGCGTCGCAACCCAGGACGTTGGGCCGAGCTTCTTCGACGTCATGCGAATTCCATTGGCCCAGGGACGAGTTTTCGGCAGCCAGGACCGAAAAGATGGGCAGCAAGTGGCCATCGTGAATGAAGCCCTCGCGAGCAAGTACTTCCCACATGCCAATCCGATCGGGCACGCGATCAAGCTGAGCCGGGCCGACGATAGTTCGCAGCCCTGGCTCATGATTGTCGGCGTCTCCGCTAACGTCAAAACGACCAGCGTCTTTCAACAGATGGGCTATGTGGAGCAACCCGCCGTGTATCGTCCGCTGGCCCAGGATCCGCCAACATCGCTGGCGCTGATGGTGGTAGCGCAGGGTAGTCCGGCCGGGCTGACCGGTAGTATCGAAGATCAACTCGCCTCGCTGGATCGTGGCCTCGTATTGGGTGGGGTAGCGACCATGAACGATACGCAGTCGGCTGTACTCTCCCAGCCGCGTTTCCGCGCGGTGTTGTTTGGCGGCTTCGCTGCGCTGGCTTTGCTGCTGGCGGCGGTAGGTTTGTACGGCGTGATGGCGCAAATGGTCGCCCGGCGCCGGCGCGAACTCGCCATCCGCATGGCCCTGGGCGCAAACCGTGGACAGGTGCTCAATAGGGTCTTCCGCGAGGCCTTTGTTCTTGCCGCAACTGGGATCGTGTTGGGGGTCGTCGCGTCGACCATCGAAGTACGCGCGCTGACTGGACTGCTCTACGAAGTGTCGCCTGAAAACGCGGGCATTTTCGCGTTGTCCTCGGCGGTGCTGCTGCTCACGGCCCTCTTGGCAAGCTGGAATCCGGCGCGGTCCGCGGCGAAGGTCGATCCCATGCAGGCGCTTCGCTCGGAGTAATCCATTTGCCGCGCTCGGCGTGAACGGCTCGGAGGTATGGTGAAGCCATGAAAAAGTATAGATTCAACGCCGAGATTCGAACAGGCGACGGTGGGGGAGCTTATGTCGTCTTTCCTTACGATGTCGAAAAGGAGTTCGGTAGCAAGGGCAGAGTTGCCGTGAAGGCGACCTTTAACGGCGTGCCCTACACGGGCTCCCTGGACAGATGTGGCCAGCCGCGACACATGCTGGGGTTGCTTAAGGCGATCCGAGAACAAATCGGCAAAGGGCCGGGCGACACTATCGAGGTCGTGGTGTGGAAAGACGAAGGTGAAAGGATCGTCACCGCTCCCGCGCAGTTTGAGGAACTAATGAAAAGAGAAGGGCTACTGTCCTTCTTTGAACAACTGAGTTACACCCATCGCAAGGAATACTGCCGCTGGATCACCGAGGCGAAGAGGGAAGAAACCCGATCAAAGAGGTCGGAAAGAGCCATCGAGATGCTCAAAAAGGGTGTACGAACTCCGGGTTGAAGCTATGGAATTCAAGACGGCGGTTTTCTTATCGCCCAGGCCCTTCGCAACCGGAAACCATAGATTCCTAGATTGAACGCGCACACTGCTACGCCAACGCTCGCCACTGCCCAGGAGGGTAGGTTCGGGTACACGATAGCGTTCAAATAATGGAGCAGGAAGCTTGAGTCGTATGCGGCCAAGCCGGCGCGGGCTTCAAAGTATTCTTCGGCAAGAGTCAGCGGGCAAGGCCATGGACCCACCTCGGCCACAATTCCCCAGACCAGGGCGATTATATGCAGCCAACTCCAGACCGGACGCCCACGAGTCCAGAGGGCGCCAAAAATCACCAGCGCCAGCCATAACAGATGAACCGCGACGATCAGCGCCGCAATCATAGCCATCGCGCTTCCAGCCTCTTTGATTCGGATGCGCAAAGTCGATCGGCACCCGGGAAGCAGCGCTCAGAGCTAATCGTTGCGCAGCGCCTCCATCGGCTCGACCCTTGCCGCGCGCCGCGCAGGCAGCCACGCGGCCAGAATGGAAAGCGCCGCAAACAACACGGGAACCAGCGCATAGGTCAGCGGATCAGCCGGGCTGGTCTCAAACAAAAACCCGCGCATCAGACGCGTAACCCCGGAGGCCGCCACGATGCCGATCACCGATCCGGCAATGGTAAGACCGAGGCTCTGGCGGATGATGAGCATTGCCACCTGCATCCGGTTGGCGCCCAGGGCCATGCGAAGACCAAACTCCCGCGTTCGCCAGCTTACCGTGTAGGCAATCAGACTGTAGACCCCGATCGAGCCAACACCGATCGCCAGCACCGCAAAGACGGTCAGCAGCAATGTGAGCGATCTCGGCGCCGACGTCGACGCAGTTACCACCTCCTCCATCGTCTTGACTTTGGTGACCGGGATCGTCGGATCAATCTCGGCCAACATGCGCCGCAGGTTGCTGGCGACTTCCCCGGTGGTGGCATTCGAGCGCACGACGATGTTCATGACGGGCTTCTCATTGCCGGGGCTCATGGGCAGATACATCTCCCAGTCCGCGCCCTGGTCGAGGCTCTCATTGCGGGTGTCGCCGACCACCCCCACAACCACAGACGCGGCGTTCATGTCCCACACTGTCGGCAAGGGTTCCTTGTCCACCGAGATCAGGTGCTTGCCGATAGGGTCCTGGTTGGGCCATAGATGGTTAGCCAGTGCGGAGTTGATGATGATGGCACGACTTGTCCCCGAGGCGTCGGAGGGCACGAAGTACCTTCCGCGCTCGAGATGGACACCCATCAGCTTGAGATAGCCGGGGGAGACGATCCGCCTGAATCCATCAATTGCGCGCTCCCGCGGGCTGCGCGGATGGTCCTGAGCGTCGAAGGTATTGCGAGGGTCGAAGCCGGTCAACGGCAGCACATCGACCAGCTCCGCGCCGGTGACGCCGGGCAGGCCCTGAGCGCGGTCAAGCAGACTTTGATAGAAGGTGGAGCAGGCGTCTGGTTTGGTGCAGGCGTTGCGGTCGAGAGAAATCTGCGCGCTGACGACGCGGTTGGTGCGGAAGCCGGGATCGGTGCTGGAGAGCCTGGACAGGCTGCGCAACATCACGCCGGCTGCGGTGATCACCACGACAGCCAGTGCGATCTGGCCGACGACCAGCAGGCGCGAGACGCGGAAACGGCGTGCCGTCCCAAAGACGTTGGTCTCGTTCAGTTTGAGCGACCCCTGCAGGTCGGGACTTGAGGCGTTCCACGCGGGGGCAAGCCCGGACAGTACTCCGGCAAACAGCGAAACCCCGGCGGCGAAGAGCAGCACGCCGCCGTGCAGCGCGATGTTCTCGAGGCGCGGAGTATCCGGCGGCAGGGCCAACTTGAGCGCCTGCAGGCCCACTGCGGCGAAGATCACACCCATGATGCCGGAAAGCAACGCAAGCACCCCGCTCTCCGTGAGCAGCTGGCGCACCAGGCGGCGGGAATCGGCGCCCAGCGCGCTGCGCAGCGCCATCTCCCGCTGGCGCGACGCGGCACGGGCGAGCATGAGGTTCGCGACATTGGCGCAGGCGATCAGCAGAACCAGCCCAACCGCTCCCAGCAAGAGCAGCAGCTTTGGACGGGTGTCTCCGACGACCGCCTGGAGCATGGGAACGGCGGTCAAGTTCGCCACCCAGCCATCGGGCATAATCCACGGAAAGAGGGTGAGCATCTGGGCGTGAAAGGAGCGCAATTCGGCCTGGGCGAGGCTCGGCTGGACTCCATCTTTCAAGCGTCCTATGGCGCGGTAGTCAAAGTAGGCCCAGAGATCCAGAGTGTCGCCGGCCTTGAAAGGGATTGGCGTCCAAAACTGGGTTTCGGGGTCGGGAAACTGGATACCTTTCGGCGCGACCCCAATGATCTGGCGATCCGCCCCATCGAGCAAAATGTTCTTCCCCAGCACATTTGGATCGCCGCCAAAGTGCTGTTGCCAGTAGCTGTGACTGAGTACGACGACGCGATCTTGGCCAAGCGCGTCTTCCTGCGGGCGGAAGAAGCGGCCGAGAGCGGGGCGTACTCCAAGGGTGTCGAACAAATTTGTGCTGACCGAGCTGCCAAACGCCCGGTCCGACGCGCCCGCACCGGCCACGTTGTATTCGGAATTCAGCGTATACGCAGAGATCGACGAGAAAGTAGTGGCGCGGCGCTGGTACTCGCGTATCCAGCCCTTAGAATAGGGGGAGGCATCGGTCGTGCCCTCGGATATGCCCTCAATCTCCACTAGTTTCCCCGCCTGGGGAAACGGCAGCGGTTGCAGCAGGATCGAATCGATCACGCTGAAGATGGCGGTGTTGGCGCCGATGCCCAGGGCCAGCGTGAGAATCGCAACCGAGGCGAAACCGGGATTTCTGACCAGTTGACGCAGCGTATAGCGCAAATCCTGAAACAGACTCTGCATCCGAAGTACCTCCTACACCTAAAGAGAATATGCATTCCCCTCGCCATTCCCGGCCACATCACAAGTCTCCTTGGCTCATACACTTAGACATTGAGGCGCAGATGGCATCTCCGGGACGGCATGTCCGAAATCTAGCCCGAGTGTTCAGATTTGGACAGAATCAAACCGTTCATAGCGATTCGGCTGGAAAGCCTTCACGAGGGCCGTCATCGCTGTCGATCAATCGGCTATTCAGCCTACTCCACGCCGCAGTTCGGTGAATCGCGTCAGAGAGACTAAAGTGTTCCTGCAGACTCAAACTCTCCCTTGCGAGCACAGTCGAAGGGACGTATTGATGAAGTCTCGATGACTCCGTAGCTGCCTGTTTCACGATCACATCCAAAGCAGGATCGAGCGCCTCGGCAACGGCATGGGCGATCTGCGCGATGCTGTAGGCACGCTCCGAGCCAACGTTATAAGCCCTACCCGGTTGGCCCAGAAAAAGGATGGTCCACAACCAGACCGACAAATCAGCCGCATATAGGTAGGACCGGCGCGGAGTTCCGTCGCCCGCAACAACCAGCGGACCACCCCGCATCGCATCGCGGAGGAAGTTGCCGATCGCAAAATGAGCGTCGAGCGGAAGGTGAGGCCCAACGAATGCGAAGCAGCGGGCTATCTTTACCTCGAAAGCGTCACGAGAATAAAGAACTGACATCATCTCGGCGATGCGCTTGCCTTCGGCGTAAACCGAATGGGGATCGAGACAGTCCGGCGCTCCGCGGTAGTCTTCGGAGAGGTGGGTTATCTCCGCTGGCTGGTCACCGTAGACTGCCCCTGAGCTGGTGAGGAGAAATTTGCGGGCCCCGCATTGCTGCGCAAACTCAAGCGTGCGCCGGGTTCCCTCGACAATCGTCGAAAGCATTTCGAGAGGCCGCTCCGACGCCTGTTTCGCGCTGGCTTCGGTCGCCGCATGAACGACGAAGTCGTACCGCTCGCCAGCCGCCGAGAGTTCCACCACATTGCCGCGAACAAGTTTGAGCACGGGATTGCCGGCGAGATGGGGACATTTCCGCAGGAAAGCTTCCGGCTCGCGAGTAAGCACGGTGATGCGCGCATCGAGCGCCAGGCTTTGGTTCACGAAGAGAAAGCTCTCCAGAAGCCAACACCCAAAGAAGCCCGTGCCGCCCGTCATAAACAAACTGCAGCCAAGTGCTTCTTCCCAAAGTGGCCGGGTGTACCGAAGCACGTGTTCCAGATCTTCCTGCGGCAGTTTTACCATCTCGAATTGGGAACGCGAAGAAACTTAGACCGTCGGGATCCTGCGGCCGGCATCGATAGCTAGCAAGGCGTTCTCGCCTGCATCGGATTGAACGTCTAGACCGCGAGCCGGCATGGCCGCATTAGAAATTAAATAGTGATTCACAGCAATGGCGTCCACCCGCTGGAACTTCGGAAACCTCAGCGAATCCCCGCCGACGTCATAGCCGACCGTATGGCCCCCGACTCTTGCCAGAGAAGCCGTTACCATTCGGCCGGAATGATCCATTCCACCCCAACCAACGTGCAATAATCTATGTTTGGGAGACGGAGGGTTGTGTGTTTTCGTCTCGTTTTGAGGTCTCATGAACGTTCGTGAACGGAAGATGCTGGAACTGCTGAAGGTTGGCAGAGATAACTTTGGCTATGTGGCTGTAAAGGCGGAATTTGAGGCGGAAGGAACTCGCGTGGACGAGTTGTTGCGCCTGGTGGAGATATGTCGCAAAGCAGGCCTGAAACTCGGGCTGAAGGTCGGCGGTTGCGAGGCCATGCGCGATTTAATCGAAAGCAAGCAGATTGGGGTTGACTACATCATCGCCCCGATGATCGAGAGTACCTATGCCTTGAGCAAGTTTGCCGAAGCTGTTGACAAAGTCTACTCCAAAGAGGAGCGCGAAGAGACCGAGTTTCTCTTTAACCTCGAAACGATTACCGCCTATAAGCAACTCGATGCGATGGCCGCTGCCACCAGCAAAGCACCCGAGTTGGCGGGCATCGTCTTCGGCAGGGTTGACTTTTCGCTTTCCGCCGGCCTCGGGCGGGATGCAATCAACGGCGAAGAAGTAACTAAGTACGTGCTGCACACCGCCACGGTCTGCAAACAACTCGGACTGGATCTGGTCGTCGGTGGCGGCATCTCTAGTGACTCCATTCCCGTCCTTCGTCGGATGGCGGACATTCATCTCACCCGCTTCGAGACCCGTAAAGTCATCTTTGATGCCGCGGCCGCGCAGGAAAAACACATCGCCCAGGGGCTCTTGAACGCCGTTCACTTCGAGCTTCTCTGGCTGCTCAACAAACGCGACTACTACGGACAAATTCAGCAGGAGGATGCCAAGCGAATCGATATGCTGGAGCAGCGGTGGTCGGTCCTCAACACGTAGCGCACACCACTCAGCGGCTCCTCGTCTTTGGCGCGACGGGCGCCATTGGGAAAAGCGTCGTCGAGACTGCGATTTCCCGCGGCTGGGAGGTTTTTGCCGTCGCGCGGGGTATCTCGCAAAGCCGCGACCGCGAATCCTTTGACCCTCACGTGAAATTCATCGCCGCGGATCCCTTCTCGTCCGCCTTTGCGGGAGAGGATCTCGCCTTTGGAGCGCCCTATACAAGTGTGTGCTGGGCGCAAGGCGCCAACACGAATGACAGCGTATACACGGTCGATCTGGAGACGCATCTCTCCATCTACCGCTCCAACTGCGCCTACATCGTGATGACCCTGCAAGCGTTGCTCAATTTGCGATTGGTAGAGACGGAGAGTCGATTTTGTGTGATTAGTTCGATCTGGCAAAAACTCGCCCGACAATCGAAGCTCTCCTATTGCATGAGTAAAGCCGCTCTCCAGGGTCTGGTACTTTCGGCCGCAGCGGACTTGGCGCCCGAAGGCCACTTGATCAATGCAGTTCTTCCCGGCGCGCTCGAGACTCCAATGACCCGAAAAAACCTGAGCTCGGAGCAGATTGACCGGCTGGCCGCCGCCACCGCCTTCGGGCGGCTGCCGACGTTGGACTCGGTCGCATCATTGGTATGTTATCTGTGCTCGCCGGAAAATACCGGTATCACCGGGCAATTCATCGCCGCCGATCTGGGGTTCAGCAATGTCCGTATCGTTTGAAATCGCATCCTCCCATGGCGCATACGGGGTGCACATTGAGAGCCAGGGGTTTGATCGGTTTCTGAATGGCTTCGATGATCCTGCGGTCATCGCCGATCGATTTTTCGAGGCTCGACTGAGACAAGCCGGGTGCCCGGCAATCTTCGTCGAGGCGACCGAGGCCGTCAAATCTCTCGATGCCTGCCCGTCACTCATTGAAGCAATTCGTAATGCCGGGGCAGGCAGAGGAACCCATCTCGTGGCCATCGGCGGAGGCGTTCTACAGGATGTCTCGGCCTTTATTGCGTCCGTCTACATGCGAGGCCTGGATTGGAGCTATATCCCCACCACAGTGCTCGCCATGGTGGACTCTTGCATAGGCGGCAAATCCTCCATCAATGTCGGCGGATATAAGAACCTCGTCGGCACATTTCATCCGCCAACCCAAGTCCTGATCGATCCCGCATTGGCGGCCACTTTACCTGAGCTCGAGCGCGCGGCCGGGCTCATCGAAGCTGCCAAGATTTGCTTTTGCCACGGCCCGGAGGCTTTCGACCGTTATCTCTCTTTTGATCCTCGAGAAAACATGACGATAGGCTCGGTGGAGCAGGTCGTCAATGAGAGTCTGCTTGCCAAGAAATGGTTCATTGAGACCGACGAGTTTGACAAGAAAGAGCGGCTGCTTTTGAACTTCGGACATACCTTCGGGCACGCGATCGAGGGTGCATCCAAGTACTCCATCTCCCATGGCATGGCGGTCGGACTTGGCATCCTCTGCGCACTCGACTTCGGACGGCAGAGCGGTGCGGCCTATGATCGGTTTCCCAGGATCGCTCAGCTCGAGGGGCACCTAATCAGCTTGATTGCCACGGATACAGGGCTGGCGGAGTGCCTTCAAGCTCTCGAAGTGAACCACCTGCTTCAACGATTCGAATCGGACAAGAAACATCGCCGCGACGACTTTGTCCTGATTCTCGTGGATGAAACCGGAAGAGTCGTCCTGCGGAGAATCCCAAAAAACGCCGAGAACCGCGAGCTTATCAAGCGTTCCTTCAGGAAAGTGCTGGAACAATACGCGTGTTGAAGAAATATAGCGACGTCATGATCGAGTGGCTTGTTGAGCTGGGCTATACGCACTGCTTCTTTGTGGCCGGCGGCAACATCATGCACCTGCTGGAGAGCTGCAGCAGAAGGCTGGTTTGTATACCTGTTGTGCATGAGGTCGCAGCGGGCATCGCGGCAGAGTACTTCAACGAAGTGCATCTCGGCGGCAAGGCCTTCGCTTTGGTCACTGCCGGGCCGGGTCTCACCAATATTGTGACCGCGTTAGCCGGTGCTTACTTGGAGAGCCGCGAACTCCTAGTCATCGGCGGACAAGTGAAGACGGCAGACCTCGCCCGCGGCCAGGTAAGGCAGCGCGGCATTCAGGAGATCGACGGGGTCGCGATTGCCGCAGCGATTACGCTCAAGTCGCTGTTGATCGAGAGTGTGCTCGATAAGGCCGCCTTTGCCGAATGTATCCGATGTGGCGGCCAGGGGCGCAAGGGGCCGGTATTCTTGGAAGTCCCGCTCGATATCCAAGGGTCACAGGTGGAGACCGACTCACTCAACAACCCGATCGTCGAAGCAACCTCACCGTTCGGCGCCATCGATGAATCAGCAATGGAGACAGTTGTGGCAAAGCTGAGGTCGGCTAGCCGCCCCACAATTCTCCTCGGAGCCGGTGTGGACCGCTCCACAACCGAGCGCATGCAAGCTGAACTCGCCCGCCTCGGCATCCCGATCATGACCACATGGAACGCCATGGACCGACTCTCGGCCGACCACCCGCTATATTTTGGTCGCCCCAATACCTGGGGCCAGCGATATTCCAACATCCTGCTCCAGCAAAGTGACCTTCTACTCGCACTCGGTACCCGTTTGAGTTTGCAGCAGAGCGGCTTCAACTGGCAGAGCTTTATTCCAGTGGGAGAGATCATTCAAGTTGACTGTGATGCGGCCGAGCTGGCCAAGGGACATCCTCGAGTCGCGTTCCCAATCCGCGGCGATGCAAATCAGGTTCTCGCCTCGTTGGCGGGCGAAGATGCTGGAGACCATAGCGAATGGGTCGAGTTTTGCCGGTCGGTGCGCTCTGCCCTTCCTTTGGTGGAGGCGGGCAATCACACTGGACGAGGTTACCTTTCTCCTTATGTCTTCGTGGAAAAGCTCTCCCACCTTGCCACTGCACGGGATGTAGTTATTCCCTGTTCCAGCGGTAGCGCCTTTACGGTCATGATGCAGGCATTTGCTCAGAAATATGGCCAACGAGTCGTTACCAACAAGGGACTGGCGGCGATGGGGTACGGTCTCAGCGGGGCGATCGGCGCAGCTTTTGCTGCGGATGGCCGACGGACGTTGCTGTTCGAAGGCGACGGCGGCTTTATGCAAAACCTGCAAGAGCTGGGTACAGTCGCGGTCAACCGGCTCAACCTGAAGATCTTCATCTTCGACGACAATGGCTATGCTTCGATTCGGATGACCCAAAAGAACTACTTTGGCGGAAAGTACGTCGGCTGCGACACCAGCACCGGTCTTGGCATCCCAAACTGGTCTATGCTCTTCGGTGCATATGGGATACCCTTGCTAGAGCTCCGACCCGGCTTTGAACGAGACCCCCATTTCTTGAAGGCTCTTAATGCGTCTGGACCGTTTGGCTTCCTCGTAAAGATCGACCCCGAGCAGACCTACTTCCCTAAGATCAGCAGCCGTATTACCGCCTCAGGTGGGATGGAATCGAACCCGCTGCACCTAATGACCCCTGATCTGGACGAAGCCACGGCCGCATTCGTCTTTCGCTATTTGCAATAGCTCCAGGAAACGGGCGCGGGTCTGCGTGTTGGAAGTAACGGAGTCGCTCGTGCGACCCACCCGGCGGTGCGGCCAATGGCCTCGACCTACTCGAGATCGTCGGACGGTTTTTACTACGGCCTCGAAACTGATCTGGAATTCTCGTTGGATGGATCGGCTTATACTTCCGAATGTGCGGCGCCTTGCAGCAGTTTTGCGGACGCGGTGAACTGCAGAATCGTGTTCGCAATATGGTCGAGCATCGGCGGTGTGAGACCCGGGTATACACCTACCCAGAATACATTCCTCATCACGAAATCGCTGTTGTGGAGCGACCCTGCGACTCTGAATTCGGCGTCCGCATAGGCTGGCTGACGAACCAGATTTCCAGCAAACAACAGTCGAGTTCCTATTCTTTGTTCCTCCAGGGTCCGTATCAAGCTATCACGGCTAAAGGGCGCGTCTTCGCGGACGCCGATCGGGAAACCAAACCAACTCGGATCGGACTTCGGAGTGGCCTCGGGCAGCAGCAGAACATCCGAACAACTACTCAGCTTCTCCTTTAGGTAGGCGAAGTTGCGCCGCCGCGACGCGATGAAACCGGGGAGCTTCTTCAACTGCGAAACGCCCAGCGCCGCCTGCATATCCGTGGCTTTGAGATTGTAGCCGATGTGCGAATAGGTGTATTTGTGATCGTAACCGCAAGGGAGCTGCCCCAACTGCCAGTCGAAGCGTTTCCCGCAAGTATTGTCTTTGCCTGGCTCGCACCAGCAATCGCGTCCCCAGTCTCGAAACGACTCAATCAGCTTCATCAACGACGGAGAGTCGGTCAGAACCGCTCCTCCCTCTCCCATGGTTATGTGATGCGCGGGATAGAAGCTCAACGTCGCGATGTCTCCAAACGTCCCCACATGGCGACCGTCATAGGTTGACCCTAAGGCATCGCAGCAATCTTCGATCAGCCACAACTTGTGTTCTCTCGCGAACTCAACCACTCTGTCCAGGTTGAAAGTGTTGCCTAATGTGTGGGCCACCATGATCGCCCGCGTTTTGCTGCTAAGTGCGCCTTCCAACATCTCCACATCGATCTCATATGTCGGCAGACTGGCGTCGACAAAAACCGGCACGAGCCGATTTTGAAAGATGGGATTTACCGTAGTCGGAAACCCTGCAGCGACCGTGATCACCTCATCGCCCGGCCTCAGTTGCCGTTCACCCAAACTTGGCGACGTCAGGCAAGATAGGGCAACCAGATTTGCAGAGGACCCGGAATTCACTAGGGCGGCTGATCGCACTCCAACGAACTTCGCCAGCTGCCGCTCAAACTCCTTGGCGAAGCGACCTGTGGTCAGCCAGCAGTCAAGCGACGCATCCACCAGGCTTTGCAGATCGTCGCCATCGAGTACCTTACCGGAAACAGGCACCGAAGACGCGCCGGGGAAAAATTCAGCAGATGGAAAGGCAAGCTCGTAATACTCGGCCGATAACTTCAGTATTTCTTCTCGCAGGGTTTGGGCACGACTTGTCATTCTTGGAATCCTTCGGCCGGTCCGTCATGCAACGAACCTCGCCCTCAGCTGCATAGATCATGGACAGCCGCGCAGCGCTCCGCAAAAGGAACTTGACCTGCATGAGCAGCCAGCATGAGAAGGCGACCGACGGCGCCGTTCCCTTCTATGAGCTTACAAGATCAAGCGCGTTTCGTGGCATATTATGGTTCCTGAGGACGATGCATTGAAAGCAGTGATATTGGCCGGAGGCCTTGGCACCAGACTCAGCGAGGAAACCCAGATCCGGCCTAAGCCCATGGTAGAGATTGGCGGCAAACCAATTCTCTGGCACATCCTGAAAATGTATTCTCATTGCGGAATCACCGATTTCATTATTTGCCTTGGCTACAAGGGCTACATGATCAAGGAGTTCTTCGCCAACTACTTCCTTCACACAGCAGATGTGACCTTCCACATGGCCGAAAATCGAATGGAAGTGCATGGCAGCACCACCGAGCCATGGAAGGTGACGCTGGTGGACACGGGCGAGGCAACCGCGACCGGCGGACGCATGCTCGCCGTTCGTTCCCACCTTGCCGACGAGGCTACCTTCTGCCTCACCTACGGCGACGGCGTGGCCGACATCGATATCGCTGCTTCGATCCGCTTTCACCACAGCCACGGTAAACTCGCAACGGTCACAGCGGTTCAGCCCAAGGCTCGCTTCGGGTCGCTCGAGCTGGATGGAAGCGTGGTTCGAAGCTTTCGTGAAAAGCAGACCGGGGACGAGGGCTGGATCAACGGAGGGTTCTTCGTCCTCTCCAACCAGGTGCTGGACCGCATCGACGGCGCGCACACAATGTGGGAGCAGCAACCGCTCGAGAGCATCGCCGCAGAGGGAAATCTATTGGCTTATTTCCACCACGGCTTCTGGCAACCGATGGATACGCTGCGCGACAAGCATTACCTTGAGGATTTGTGGACTTCGGAGCGCGCACCGTGGAAGACCTGGTGACACCGGGCTGGCAGGATCGCCGCGTCTTCGTCACCGGACATACGGGCTTCAAAGGCGGCTGGCTCTGCCTTTGGCTTTCAGCCTTGAAGGCCCACGTCTGCGGATACGCGCTCGACCCGCCTACGCAACCGAACTTGTTTACCGCTTTGCGACTCGGCGATTTGATCGAGGATTACCGCGGAGACATCCGGGATGCGCAGACACTGTCGCGGCGCATGCGGGATTTTGCGCCTGAAGTTGTCTTTCATCTCGCCGCACAGCCGCTGGTGCGCGAGTCTTACGTCGATCCCGTCGGTACCTACATGACAAACGTCATCGGCACGGCAAACGTACTGGAGGCAGTGCGGCAAACGCCGTCGGTGCGAGCGGTCGTCGTCATCACCACAGACAAATGCTATCGGAACAACGAGTGGGTCTGGGGCTACCGCGAAGTCGACCATTTGGGCGGTCACGATCCGTACAGCGGCAGCAAGGCCTGCGTCGAGATCCTCTCGGCCTCGTATCGCTCTTCTTATTTTCACGAAGCCACCGAGGAACGCCATGTCGCGCTTGCCACCGCGAGAGCAGGCAACGTGATCGGAGGCGGAGATTGGTCTACAGACCGGTTGATTCCGGACTTGATTCGAGGTTTCATCGCAAAGGCGCCGGTGCACATTCGATATCCTGACGCGGTTCGTCCATGGCAACACGTCCTCGAGCCTCTGGCTGGCTACCTGCTTTTGGGCAGCAAACTATTGGCCGGAGAGAGTGGTTTCGACGAGGCATGGAATTTCGGCCCACCGGAAGAGGGATCACTGACCGTCGCGCAAATTGCCACTGCGATGGCGGAAAAGTGGGGAAGCGGCGCCACATGGACAACGGATCCCTCGCCTAAGCGGCACGAAGCTAACCTGCTTCGCCTGGACTCCTCAAAGGCGCGGGCACAGCTGTCATGGAAGCCACGACTGACGATGGAGCAGTCGCTCGATTGGATCGTAAGCTGGTTTCAGGCCTGGCAACGAGGCGAAGACATGCGGACGTTGACCCTCGACCAGATCGCTACATATTCACGGCTGCAGTAGGCGGATATCGACTTGCTTCACGTTGAAGCTAACGATGTGCCGATCGGATGAATGTAGAATTTTCCTATGCGCTTCGCTGCAGCACCCTTCCCCGGGACAGTACATCTCGGCCAGATATTCGAGGCAATCCGGGTGATGCCTGAGCTTTCCAATTCGGGGTGTGACGACCCATCCGGGCAGCGCGAGGAAGATGTGAGACCAAGAACCGCCGATGAGTGACCCAAATGGTGAGGGCCGGGTTACGGTCGAGCCTTCATTTCCTGACAGGGAACATCCAACTGCACGAAAAATCGCGCGCCTCAAACATTTTCTCGGCCTTGACCGCGCGATCGCCTGGACGTTAGCGGCACGGCTGTGGTCGATGGCAGCGGGGGTTGCCACCCTTCTGCTGATAGCTCATTACCTTTCACCTGCGCAGCAGGGCTACTACTACACCTTTTCCAGCCTCGTGGCGTTGCAGGTCTTCTTTGAGCTTGGTTTTTCTTACGTCGTTCTCCAGTTAGCCAGCCATGAGCGGGCTCGGCTGACCATCGCCGATAGAGAAGTTCTTGGAGACTCGGTCTCCCAAGCGCGGCTCGCCTCTGTCTTCCAAACCTCCCTGCGTTGGTATTCCGTCATGGCATTGATAATGGCCTGCACCTTAGTGCCCGCGGGCCTCTATTTTTTCCGCCTTGGCAATCGCTTCTCGGCAGTCGAAGGTTGGGAATTGCCCTGGTGCATCATGGCGCTTGCGGCATCATTCAATCTATTGGTTGACCCGGTCTTTTCCTTCCTTGAGGGCTGCGGCCTGGTTTCCGAGGTCGCCCACATGCGATTCGGCCAGGCGGTGCTCAGCTCGCTCTTTGCCTGGACAGCGCTGGTCACCCACCACGGACTCTTTGCCCCTCCGATGATCCTTCTGGGCCAGATCACCTGGGGACTGGCCTGGCTGTATAAACGTCGCCCACTGCTGCTTCACCTGGCCAGAATCCGGCCCGGCGCACATCGCGTAGGCTGGAGGAGAGAAATTTGGCCCTTCCAGTGGAGGATCGCTGTCAGCTGGCTTGGCGGCTATTTTGTGTTTCAGCTCTTCAATCCCATTCTTTTTGCTTACCAGGGACCAGTGGCCGCGGGCCGCATGGGGATGTCCCTGACAGTAACCGGAGCGCTCAGCACCGTAGCCCTGGCCTGGATGAATACCAAGTCCTCCCCCTTTGGCGCACTGGTGGCGCAAAAGAATTTCAGGGAATTGGATCTCCTCTTCTTCAGGACCCTGAAACAGTTGACGCTCTTAATGGTGACTGCTTGCGGTTTTGTGTTCACCGGCTTGTTGTTATGCTCACACTATTTGCCTCGGCTGGCTGGCCGCGTGCTTACCCCTTGGGCATTCGGGTTGCTCATGCTGACTGCCATTCTGAACCATTTTGTATTCTGCCAAGCGTTGTATCTGCGGGCGCACAAGGCCGAGCCTTTTCTGGTGATAGGCATCGTCGCCTCCGTCGTCATGGCATGCACTACGTACCTGCTCGGACGATTCGTTGGGGTAAATGCGACAGCAGCCGGGTTCTTCGTCACGACGGCCTGCTTGTCACCGACCACGGTATACATCTTTCTAAGAAAGCGTGCGCAGTGGCACAACCCCCTTCCAGAGTCCCTGCTTGGACGCTGAACATCTGCCACTTTGTGTATTCTTACTCATAGAAATCAGCGAATGCCTCAAGATAACGAACTGAACCACGACGCTACGGTTCCCCGGCGGATTTTGCTTACAGGCGGAAACGGCACTCTGGGCTACAACATCCTGCGGCGACTGGCGCAAGATGGGCGATATCACATCGTCGCCCCGGTGCGGAAAATAGTTTCTGCTTCGGCCCAGGAGCTGTCGGGCTCGGTGCAGTTCATTGAACACGATTTGAGCGACGCCATTCATACCGCTCAAATATTCGAGAGGGCGAAACCAGCCATAACCGTGCATTGCGCGGCGAGCGGCTTGAGGCCGCCAAAGGGATCTTGGTTCGACCTGATGCAGTTTAATGTCGTTTCCACGATGAGTTTGTTTCAGATGAACTGCCGCCTGGATCAGCCCTCACACTTTATCTATGTGAGCACGGGACTGGTGTACCGGGAGCAGGGCCGACCCCTCCGAGAGGAGGACCCTATGGAGACGCTACACCCATATGGGGCCAGCAAGGCGGCAAGCGATGCGCTCCTCCAGGCGGCAGCGGCGGAGTTCAAGCGGAAGCTGACTATTCTGCGGCCGTTCGCGTTTACTGGGCTTCACGACGGAGGAAGACGCTTGTTTCCCCTCATCCTGGAAGCTGCCGTGGATGGTAGACGGCAGGGATTGACGGCGGGAACTCAGATTCGAGATTACTGTTCGGTTAACGATATCTCGGAGGCCGTTCTTCGCGTGATTGAGCGGGAGAGGGAAGCGCCGATCGAGAAATTTAACCTTGGGAGCGGTCTCAGCCTGCCCTTGCGAAGAGTGATTGAGCAAGTCTGCGAGGAACTCGAACTGAGGGTGGATCTGGCATTTGGCGAGACTCCAATGCATCCCTATGAGCCTCAGCATTCGGTTGCGGACATCACCCACTCCGAGGCGCAGCTCGGCTGGAAGCCGCGAACAAGTATTGCGTACTCCGTGTGGGAGCTGGCGCAGGAGATTACACCATCGCTAAGACTGAAGCGGCCTGAGAGAGACTTTGAAACCCTGTGAACTTTCTGTAGTCATGCCGGCGTATCGCGAAGCCGACGCATTGCGCCAGTTATTGCCAGCGCTGGTTCCCGCGGTGAGAGCGTTGAGCGAGCGATTTGAAATCATTGTGGCCGATTCGACCGAAGCGCTCGACGACACAAAAGCGGTCTGCGACGAATTCGGCGTGAATCACATATACCGCACCGGCGGGAATGCGTATGGCGACGCGGTGCGGACCGGGATTCGCGAGTTAACCGGCGAGCGCGTACTGCTCATGGATGCGGATGGTTCGCACAATCCGAGGGACATCGAACGTTTGTGGGCCGCGCGGGACGGCTTCGACGTTATCATTGGTTCGCGCTATGTGCGAGGGGGAAACACGGAGAATCCGGCGGTCTTGATCTGGATGAGCAGAATTCTGAACTACATGTATAAGTTCGCCTTCAATCTCCCCATAAACGATGTGAGTAACAGTTTCCGGTTATACCGCGGCGATCAACTGCGTGCGGTCGAATTGGTGTCCAACGACTTCGACATTGTCGAGGAGGTGCTGATTCGGCTCACCTTTGGGGAGGCAAAGGCGACGGTCACCGAAGTGCCGGTGACGTTTGAGCGGCGGAAGGCAGGCGAAAGCAAACGGAACCTGCCGGCGTTCATGCTGAGCTATATGGGTTCGATGCGGACCATGCGGAAGTTTCGCGCTGCGGAGTTGAGCAAGGTAAAGCGGGGAGTTTGAGTTGGCTTACTTAGTGACCGGTGGTTGTGGTTTTGTTGGCAGCCACTTGACAGCGGAGTTGATTCGAAGCGGCCGGGAAGTGCTTGTGGCGGATAGCCTGGCGCGACCGGGAACCCCTGCCAATTTAGCCTGGCTGCGCGAGCTAGGGACATTTCAGTTCTTTCACGCCGATACCCGCAACGCCCATGACCTCGAATCGATTTTCCGCAAGCACAATGTGGAATGCGTCTTCCACCTGGCTGGACAGGTGGCGATGACAACCTCGCTCGAGAATCCGCGGCGCGATTTTGAAGTGAATGTACTGGGTTCAATCAACGTGCTCGAGTGCATTCGGACATGGGCGCCGAAGGCAACTTTTGTGTATGCGTCGAGCAATAAGGTCTATGGTGAGTTGGAAGAAACGCGACTGGTGGAGAAGCCGACGCGCTATGAACCGGTCGGCAAGAAAGAGATTGATGAGCGGGCGAGGCTCGAGTTCTTCACGCCTTATGGCTGTTCGAAAGGCGCGGCTGACCAGTATGCTCTGGAGTACGCGCGAAATTTTGGATTGAATACTGTGGTCTTCCGCCACTCGACAATCTATGGCGGACGACAGATCTCGACATTCGACCAGGGATGGGTAGGATGGTTTTGCCAGATGGCCCTCGATACCCTCGAATCCCCAAATACAACCTTCACCATCAACGGCAACGGCAAGCAGGTGCGAGATCTGTTGCATGTATCGGATGCCGTTGCATGTTACCTGGCGGCGCATGAGCACGTAGCTCAGGCCAGAGGGCAGGCATTCAATATAGGCGGCGGCTATGAGAACAGCATGTCGCTGCTGGAGCTCTTCATTCACCTGGAAAAGGAGATTGGGATCAAACTCCATCCGCAAGAGCGTCCCTCGAGAGCCAACGACCAGAAGTATTTTGTCGCGGACAACGCTAAGGCGGGGCAACACATCGGCTGGAAACCCAAGGTGAGCAAGGAACAAGGAATTGCGGATGCGATGGAGTGGGAACGCTCTCGGAGAAAACAGGAGGTGCCCGGTTAGCCCGGGCATACCATATGGCCAAGCCCCTTCAGCGATTTCTTCAGGTGCTCATCTGTCTCTGGTTTTTTTCCTTTCTCGCCGGTTGGATGGAGGGCAGCATCTTCCATTGGCCCGGGGCCTCGTGGTATCCATTTTTCTCACCGCAAGCCCGCTTCAGCGACCTCACGATATTCCAGGAGAGATTCAGTCACTTCCACCAGCTTGAATTCTTCGAGATGCCCGGCTTTCCATTCACTTATCCGGCGCCGGTAGCACTAGCTTTTGAAGGATTGTTCCTTTCGGGAGTGTATGCACTCGGCGCCTATCTGTGTTTATCTCTTGTCGTAATTGTTGGCGCTGGAGTTTTCCTCGGGCGTGCTCTTCACCGTCGCGGCATGGGGATCGCGCAGGTAGCTGCCATTCTTGGCTTGACCTTGCTGCTGTCTTATCCTTTTTGGTTTCTTCTTGATCGCGGCAACATAGAGATAGTCGATTGGCTTCTGGTAGCGCTGGGAGTAGCCGCGTATTGGAATAAGAGGTGGTACCTTGCAGCGGCGTTCTTCGGAATTGCGGTTTCTTTCAAGATCTTTCCTTTCGTTTTTCTCGGGCTCTTGTTGAGCGCCCGCAAATATTGGGCGATCGGGTGCGGATTGCTGGTTTGTGTAACCACGACCGTTCTTTCGACCTGGCTGGTCGGGCCAACCTATCACCTGGCATCAGAAGGGATTGGACATGGATTGCAGTTTTTTCGCATGCAATACGCGCTACAAGTACATCCACAGGAGATTGGGTTCGATCATTCCGCCTTCGCCATCATCAAGGAACTTAGTTTTAGACACTCACGAGGCCCGTTATACTATCTCCCTTGGCTGAACGGATATATGGCGGTGGCGGCCGGGGCCGGCATAATCGTGTACTTCTGGAAAATCAGGTCGCTGCCCCGCCCAAATCAGATTCTCGCGCTTACTGTGGCTTCCATTCTGTTACCACCGGTTTCGGCCGACTATACGCTTGTGCATCTGTATATTCCATGGAGCATACTAATACTCGTTTCGGCCTCCTTGAAGGACTTGCGGCGGGCGCAAGGTCTAATCCCCAGCCTAGTTTGCATGGCCTTCTTGATGGCGCCCGAGAGCTATGTCTTAATACACGGAATCAAGGTCGGAGCCCAATTGAAGGCAATCGCGCTATTGACGCTTTTTGTTATTTCGATTGCCTTTCCGATCGAAGAACCTTTGCTCACTGCGACCACAGGGACTTCCGAAAGTGCGAGTGTCACGGCATAGGGACGCACCGAGACTGCGAATTAGGACTTAAAAAGGAAACCATGCTACGGTTCTCCGGCTCTAATTCTGTGAACATTGAAAATCTGCTTTGAATGGGCAGCTACGCTCGCTCGACTGCATCCGTGGCGTAAATAGCGCATTTAGCTGCTCTCCTTCCGCGGCTTGATCCACTCTTATCGGACGAAGGAGTCATCCCTGCGAGTAAGGCTCGACCACACCGTTCACCTTGATCGAAGGCAAGCCCGAGCTCGCCGAAATGTACGGTACCTCGTTTGCCATCACAGCATTGGGGAACTCCCAACCTGTGGCCAGCACGCCTGCTCCGCTGACAGTTCCGATGTCCGAGAATCCGCCCGAAGAAACGGGCGATTGGATGTTGTTGCTGTCAACAGAGTCGAGAACGAGCTGACCGATGGACGCCGATCCCAGCATGAGCAGCTCTGGCAGGGCAGAGTACGACCCGGCGTCCTGCACCGTAAATCCGTTAAACTCCAGGTTGTTAATAGTTGAGCTGTTTTCGAGAATCACCGCGGCAACTTCTATATTAGAGCTCCTCTTGATTGTGCAATTGGCGAACGTGAGATTGGATCCGGTATAAGTGTTGGCGCCATAAAGTGGAGAGGGCCGCAGAAAGCCGCAGACCATATTTGTCTGGGGTGGGACAAAGATGGCGTTCGCATTGGAGGGGACAAAAATGACGTTTCTTACCACAATGGTGCCGAAGTTCTCCGCCATTCCGAGGATGACAGGGGCAGTCAGGGTGCAATCCGAGATTGTCACGGCAGTGATAGAGTTTGGATTGCTGCCACCGCTCAACCCGATCAGGAAAGCCGCCTCGGAGAGCGTGCCGCTGCAGCCGCTCACGCTCACAGTGTCGATATAAAACTTGCTGTTTGTACCCACGGTATAGAGCCGCATCAGCGAAGTACTATTAAATATGCAATTAGTCACGGTTACCCGCGAGATGTTGCCGGTATAGCCTTCCGGGCAGTTCAATGCGATCGCGTCGTCGCCCGAAATGATATTGCAGTTCGAAATGGTAATGTCGTTCGCCATTCCGTCAATATGCACGCCGTCGGTGCTCGCGCCGTAGGTTTGCAACACGCATCCAGATACAACCACGTTGCCGACATTAGAAAGCCGGATCTGGTACGCGGATGTTCTTGCAACAACGACATTTTCAATGGTGATGTTGTTTAAGTTCATCAGGTTGATACCGCAGTACCAGACCTTTCCGTTAATCCCCTGGGGCGTTCCACTCGTCGAGTTTCCGTTCGTACCGTCGCCCTGGTTCCCATTGATCGTAAAGTTGCGCAGCGAAACGTTCGCTCCTCGCGCAGGGGCCGGCGGTCCAGGATCGAACGGTATGGCTGCATTGGGAGGTCCGTTGTGAATGGCATCGTTGTTAGTGCCCTTCTTGACAAAGAATCCCGTGCCACAGCCCAGTCCCGCGATGTTCCAATAGCCGCCCGCCGGGAGAAACAATCCGGAGACGAGCGCGCCTCCGTCGATAATCAACGTGATCGGATTGGTCGCCGAGGCGCCGGCCAACGCCGCATTGATGCGGGGGCCATCGTCTGTAGCGGTGCCGCCCTCCTTCTTGTGCCCGTTGTTCAGGTTGCAATCGAGAGCACAACCGATCTCCGATGCGCGAATATACGTCATTCCCGGGACCGGCACCGGAGCCGCGGCCGGCCCGAGGCAAGGTAAGTTGATCTCGACGCCACAGCTCATTAAGGAGCCGCCGAAAGCCGTCCCGGCCACTAACAGGCCCGACTTCACAATAAAACTTCGCCTGTCAAGGAGATGTGCGCCTGAGTTGCGATCTATTACCAAGGTGTGTTTGTTTATCCTCAAAACAAATATCCGGACTTCCAGCTGCGGGTCAACTCGGGTTGTTTGGTGCTTGTTGAGGCCGAGGAGATTGCCTGGTTAAATCGCAATATGGAACTCCCCAAAGATCTCGTCCGACACCGAAAATTCTACAGCGACGGGAGGCATTCGACCGAAGGCTTTATTTCGCCACCCGGAAGAGTGCCTCACCAGCTGAGTGACGGATACCCGAAGGCCCGATCGACGCGGTTGAATACCCGCAGCAGCAGGAACCATATCGACGCCAGGCTCGTAGGCAGGACCATGAGCGGATAATCGAAGATCCAGTACCTTAGACTGCCGGAGAAGGCTTCCCGCATCACTTCGTGCGGGTTTTCCTTGAGGTAGTTGCCATGGCGGTTGCGGTTGGCGGCGAAGAGGCAGGGCGGGATCAAGCGTTCCAGGCTAGCATTCACGATCAAGTCGTTGAGCCTGGGTATTCCGAGCCACTCCTCGGTGACCCGTCTCAGCGTCGGGCCAAATACACGGCACACACCGTATCCGCCCGTGTTTCCCAGCCGGTAGCAGACCAGCTCTTCGGTGATGTATAGGCTCTTGCGGTGACCGCGAAGCGCCGCAAAGGTCCACCCTAGCTGGATCAGGCTGCTGTCGATCAGTTTGGAGAAGGGCTCGTGCCCGATCGCCTCGACCCGATCTTTGTTGATGATGTTACAGCTGATTAGCGTAGTGAAGATATGCACCCTCCGGACAAAGCGAGAGACATCCGTAAAGACCAGCGCCCTGGGCACGGCAGCAACCGGCCTGCATCGCGGCGAGTCTACGAATCCGGAAGAACAGAGATAGACCAGGTCGTATTCTTCCCGGGCGAGATGAGCTAGAATCCCACGGAGCGCTCCGGGACACAAAAGGTCGTCGTCGCTGAATATCCAAACGTACTTGCCCGCGACGCGCTCATAGCATTGAAGAAAATTTCCATCTGGTCCGACGTTGGTCTGATTTCGGAGGTGCTGAAGCCGAGGATACTTCTTCCGGTATTCCTCGACGACCGCTGGCGTCTCGTCGGTGCACGCGTTGTCGGAGACGAAGATCTCCACTGTCCCGTCATCCGGTATCTGCACGAGCAGCGAATCCAACGACCGCTTCAATAACTGGCAGCGATTAAAGGTGGGAATGGCGATGGTAAGAAGAGGGCGATCCGGGGTGGCTGTGGGCTCGGCCTTATCCAATCCCCACCTCGCAACAATTTCCCATCTTGCAACGCCGGAACGCAAACTTAATTTTGTCTATCAAAAGCTTCCTCATGACTAAGTTGGGAAACGCCGGAGCACAGTAGCGTATGAAATTGCTGCTCGCGAATCGCATTTCGCCGCATTCGGCAATCCCTTCTCTTAGATCCGGATGGTAATAGCTATCCCAACACGTCGTTCCAGTTCTTTCGAAATTGCTCCCGGCTCAGACATGTCTTGACTTGCTCCTGACCCAGGACGGCGGCCCTTCTCATTCTATCGAGATAGGAAGCGGGTGCGGCAATCAGGCTATTCAGCTCCTCGTCGTTACTCACGAGCAAGGGATAGTCGTCGAGGCGAAATCCCTCAAAAGTGATGTCGTTGCCAATCACCGCGCAGCCGTTGGCGAAGGCCTCGGAAACCTTGGTCTTGATCCCCCCTCGCAAAACTCCCGGGGCCAGGAGCACCGCACCCTCGATATAGACCTCGACGAGGCTCGGCACATAATCGCGAAAGATCACGCCCGGGACGGTTGGCCAGCGGGAGGTCATGTGGCCAAAGATATGAATTTCAGCCTCCGGCCGGTGGGACCGCCAAAGGTCGAGGATTCGCTGGATTGTGAGCTTGTTCTGCGGGAGCGTGTCCGTCCCGATGAAGATGAACCTCGAAAACGCCGCGTACGTCTGCGGCGAAGCAGTCACGTCTACCGGCGGCGGAATGACGTGCACTTCCGCCTTGCATCCCAATTCCTTATAGCGCGTCCGCAGCAGGTCGCCTTCAATGGGAGAGAGCAAAGTAACCGCGTCTGCCCATTGCCCGATCAGACTCTCTACGCGCGCGAGCGCCTTCTGCTCGTACTGGGCAATGCGTTTCGAGAGCGAGCCAGAGGCGATCGCATCTCTCAGCGCGGCTGGGATTTTATCCTCTAGATAGCCCAGCGACAGAGAAGTTCCGGTGGACCCGAGAGATTCCATGCGACGGGACATGAAGTCGTCGAGATCGACGACGACCCGCATTGGAAGTTTCAAACCCTGAAGGTACTTCAGAAAGTAAAACGTGCGGACGCCGTCGAGGTAGAGAATCTCCGGCGGATCACGCCTAAGTTCCTGAATGAGTGCCCTGTGGTTCGCGCCATCGCAGAACAATAGGCATTGCAGGGAAGGCAAGCTGCCGGAAAGAGTTGATTGGACCGCGCTGGCGATCGCGCCCCAACCCCCTCTAACACTTCGACGCTCAAGCAGATTGTGAAGTCTGAGATTTTCTACTTGATAGTTTGCCGCCATCTCCTCGCGGATAGCGGCGATAATCCGAGTGCGCCCGGCGAGCCGGGCAAAATTCACGTCCCTGCTCCAGACAGCAGACAGGCGTTTCCTAGGCTCTTGTGGCATCCTCAATGACCCTTACCTGAGAGGTCTCTGTGTCGCGACAACGCCATTTCTTCGATGGTCCGGAAGACTGGAATGGCATCCAGGCTGTGCACGGAGTCGAAGAGGAACCTGTCCGTTCGAGCCCTCGCCCGTTCTCTGATCGAACTGACATCGGCGGCAAGGCATTCCGTCAGGGCCCGAGCGATGCTTTCGGCCCTGAGCGAGTCAGCAAAGATCGCGTCATCGCCAATGAGTTCTTTGAACACCGGCAGAGGACTCAAAACGTTCGTAGTCCCACACCTGGCCGCTTCAATTACAGGAATGCCAAAACCCTCACCCATCGAAGGCATGCAATGGATCGCGGCCTCGGCGTAAACCTGCTTAAGCTCCTCATCGCTCAGCAGCGGAAGAACAGTCAGGGCCTCTGGAGGAAGGCGGGCCTCTCGTCGCCATCGCTCGACAAGTTCCGCGTCGGCCGACATCGCCGCCAGCATCAGATGAACATCGCGACCATCCCGCTTTAGCAAAGAAACCGCCTCGAATACCGCCTTGGTGTTCTTCGAGGGAGCGTGACCGCCAAAGTGCAAAATTCGGGCGGGACTGTCGCTACTTCGCCGTTCTGCAGAGCGGAATGACTCGAAGCTCGCGGCAAGTGCATTCGGGATGACCATGATCTTCTTTTCAGAGGGAAGCAAGCGCCGAATCTCTGCTCCTGACGTTGCCGAGACAGTGATAATCAAATCGGCATTAAACAGCGATCGCTTCAGCTTCGCGCTCCTGTATCTGTTACCGGCGTTCCGGTTGGAATTGTCGAGGAAGAGTACGTCGTGCAGAACGAGAACGCGCAGACTGCGATGGCTCACAAACGTGGAAGGCAGCACATTGTGAGGATAGACCGCGATCTCCGGATTCAGTAGTTCCAACAACACTGGCTCGACCAACTGATTGAGGAGCACTCGGCCCACGGACGACTTCCATCGCGGTCTGGCATAAGTGAGACCTCGCCAGTGCATCCGTTCAAGGTGCTTCTTCAATTGAGTGGTGAAGCGCCCCAGCCCGCGTGTGTTTTCCCATTGGAGACCATCAAAGACGCAATATGAAGGTAAACCTGCGGCGTTCAGGGCTGATTCCTTCGTTCTACTGATCGGTGCGTGTGAAGACCCTTCTGACTGCAAGAGAAGATCATTCGACTTTCTCACGGAGTGTCATCCAGTTTCAACCAGCGTTGAGTGGTGTGACAGAATCTTTTCAGCGGACGGGCAGGACTGCCTGCGGCAATCGTATTTGGCGGAATATCTCGAGTCACCACCGACTGCGAGCCAATGATGCTACCGGCGCCGATACGGACGTTTTTCAATACAGTAACAAATTCGCCAATGTGCACGTTATCTTCAATTACCACCGTCCCGTTCATTGTCAGACGCCGCTGTGAGGGGGGCTCGGAAGGCAAGCTATGCGGTCCATCGCCGCTGTAGATGCCGTGGTCATGATCGGTAATATACACATGACTCCCGAGCAGGACGCCGTCGCCGAGAGTGACGCTGTGAGTGCACCCGATGTGAACGTCGTTGGAGAAATAGACTCCGTTCCCGATAGTAATTGTGGGCTTGAAAGTTTGCGCGCCGTAACGGTCAACGGCGTGAATGGAGATGCGGTCGCCACCCCGCAGAGACCCGATTGAAATGTACTTCGCTCCACGAATCAGGAACGGGCCGCGAACAAAAAACGATCCGCATTTCCGGAAGCGAAGCTGGTAGATACGGCAATAAAGAAATCGCAGGGCGAGCCAGATTCCACGAAAGAACCCGTCCCCCTCGAAATGAGCTTTTAGACGCGAAGGAGCGCTTCGCGTCTCCCCGGAGCCCGTCATGACCTTCCCGATGCCGGGACGGCCGCTTTCTCCAGAGAAGTCCCGGAACTGATCCCTCCCAACTTCGGGGTCGCCTTGAGCGTCTGTCGCAGGTACCTGATCACGTTCTCGCATCGCCTTTTGCCAAGGATAGCGAGGCTCCAGAAGTAGAGGTGAAAGAGCGGATTTCGGCTGAAGCCCAGGGCGCTCATCGTCTGGTAATACTTCCAGAACTCCCGGAAAGGCGCATCGGCCTGAAAGGCAAGAAAGTAGTACGAATAGTTGCCGAGGTCTTTGAGCACGCGCGGATAGAGCCCGCAACCGTGCGCGGCATCGATGGACCGGGCGATATCCAGCATGCTGCGGACCATGGCGACCCGGGCGTCCGAGGTGTAAACACCGGGCAGGAACTTCCCCTTTTCGGATTGGCTCTGGCCAAACTCCGGCTTGTTCTCGCGGCACAGCGCGATAGTGTCGGCGATGTACAGGCCGTGGCCCTTAAGCAGCAATTCGGCAGCCAGGTAGACCTGGTAGTAGAGCGTCCCATCGAAGCGGTCGGTGGCAACCGCGGCGGCATCTGCGCGACGAATGACAAGGCCGGCGAGCACTCCCGCCCGGCGGAAGAAAGTAGCAGAAGTGTCTTCCCCCGGCGGGAACAGGCTCGTCGCCGGGAAATAGCGGACGGTCTGATCGACTTCTTGGGGGGTTTCGTGAAACCACCCATAGGAGCGGATCGCAACCGCGACCTCGGGGTGTTCAGCAAGCAGGGTACCTATGGTGTGAAGCGACCCTGGGCAGAGCAGGTCGTCGTTGCCCATCATAACGCAGTAGTCGCCGGTGGCGCGAGCGAAGAGCGAGCGCAGGTTGCCGTCGTACCCAAGCGTCTTTTCGTTTTCGTAATAGCGAATACACTCGACGCCGCGCTCTCGATACTCGCGGACCACCTGCGCGATCTGCTCCCGCTCCGGTGAATTGTCTTCCACAATGACAATCTCGATCTTCGGGTAGTTCTGGCTTAGAGCCGAATCCAGTAGCGCAGAAAGGTATTGCGCCCGGTTGTATGCGGGAATGCAGACGGAAAGCACGGGGAGGGGAAGAGTCATCGTCAAATTAGCTCGGGTGCATCTGTCGAACCTCACGACTGTGCAATCTCAGCGAGCCACCTCGATTATCAACGGTGAAAGTTGCTTTGTCCAACCACCTTGATGGTTCCGGCCGCCTGCTGACGCTCCAGATGGAGGTTCTTGTAGAGATTGGGATTTCCGGGGGCGCTGATCGTGCCCGAGCCCTTCCAGTAGTTGAGCCCGATACGGATGTTTTCACCGGGATACTGGTGGTCCGCGTCGTATTCGATCCAGATGGTCGCGCCAGGAGAAAAGGTGTTGTGGTTCACTGTAATCGTATTCCCTGCCACCCACATTGCCCTGGTTCCAGCGATGGTGTTACCGGTCCACTCAACATTGGTCACGAGATTGCTGCCGTGGTTATCCACCTTAGCGGTCACGTCGGTCTTCTCGCCTTCATAGTGCTCAAGATAGTTCCCTATGAACTTCACATTTACAGGTGTAGACCCTAGATAGGTAATCGATCGCGCCGCCGGGTTGCTGCCTTTAGTTAAGCTGGTTGCGCGCACGATATTGTTGCTCCAAACCGCATTGGTCGCACCGCTATTATCCAGACCCACGAAATCGTTCAGGCAGACGTTATCGGAAACAACAGCTCCGCTTAGGACATACGGGCCAGGGTCCGTGTTGAGCCCGATCGCCGCGTCGCCGCGATTGGAGACATGGTTCCCGCTGATTGTGATTGCGCTCACCCTGCCGGCAACATGAATGCCATCGGCGTTGGTATAGGCGCCGACAGCGCTGCTGGTTACAGTGTTATTCGAGATGTCTACGCCGGTGAAGGAGCCGGTTCCGACGTTGTATCGGACAAAGATACCCCAGCTCCCGTCGATCACTGTGTTGCCGCGTGCGAAGAAGTGGCTATGTGGAGCAGAGTCCGTCAACGTCGGCGCCCAGCTGATTGAGGCCAATGCAGCGTTATTTCCGCCCGGACCGGACAAGACCTTGATGGTGAGTTTCTCGACTCCGGAATCATCCGCATTCTGAAATAGCAGCGTTGTCACTTTTTGCACCGGAACAATGATGGTTCCCGGTCCCTCGAATACGACCCCGCTGCCGATCGTTACTGTGCCGTCGATTCGGCAAGGACTGCCTGAAGGCAGGGTCACCGTTTGCGGCGCGTCCCTGGCGACATAAGCGTCGTGAGCGGCAGCGGCAGCCTTTGTGAATGCCGCCGTATCGTCGGTCCCGCCACCGGTCGTTGCGTTGGAGTTACACGCGGCGCCATAGCTGCTCACGGGAAACTTTGCCCCCGCCCCCACGCTGACGCTGGTCAAACTGGCAAGGCACCCGCATAGAATGGCGCAGATGGCGATCTGCGGCGATTTCCAGAATGTCTTGTTCTCAATCCGCATTGTCATCTCCCTTCCATTAGCGAATTGGGGTCTCACCTCTCCCACCTCTGTCGCCCACGAGGCCGCCGAGTACGTGCACTTTCCATCTGCACCGAAAGGTGGCCCTCGAGGATGACCGCGCCGGCGATCGACTAGGCGCCATTTACGCTAGACTCTAGCAGGTAAGGAGCAGGTTCTGTGGCCAGTGCGTCAACTGATCGATTTCTACGAAAATTTCTCCCGTCGGTAGCAAAGATTTCTTACAACCCAGTCCTCAAACTTCTTGTCAACGCATCCGACATCCTCCCGAATCTGATGATTAGCTCGTTTCGGCAGTTGCCGCCGAACCACTTGCGGATTCGCGTTGGCGTCGGAAACCATGTGCTCGGCAACCAGCCTTGGTATTACACCGGAGCATTGGGTTTCTGGTTCTATGTTTTCTCGCGGTCGTGGGTAACGTGGGACTCGACGATCGTTGACATTGGCTGTGGATGCGGCAAGTTCGCTCATCATTTTCGCGACTACGAATTCAATGGTTCAAGATTCCGCGGCAAATATATCGGCATCGACATCGATCCGGAGCCGCTGGAATGGTGCCGCAAGCATTTCGACAGCGAACGCTTCGAGTTCCACCTTTCGTCCCACGCCAGCAAGGTCTATTCCGGAACCGGCGCGGGAGAGCCCTACACGCTGCCGATAGCTTCGGATACGGTGAATTTCGTCTTTTCCTCGTCGCTGTTTACCCACCTTCTCGAGCCCGAGCTCGTGAATTACATGAGCGAGTCCTACCGGGTCCTGGCGCCGGGCGGGATCATGGCAATGAACTGCTTTCTCATGGACTACCCGCCCCCCACGTTCGGCGGCCGGCATACGTTCGCGTTCAAAATGGGAAACGCATTCGTCGAGTCGATGAAGCTGCCGGAGGCAGCGGTCGCCTTCGAGTCAAAATTTCTAATCGATTTGGCTGCGCAGATTGGATTCAGCAGCTCGGAACTTGTGACGTCGGCGAATACTGGCAAGCCACTGCTGGTCTGTCAAAAATAGTTCGTCCGCGCGAGCTGGCGCTCTTTACAAGGTGCAGCCGTGCCCAATGAGCTGGCCGGTTGACATCATCAATATTGTGGCGCGTCCGGGCCCTGTCATCTTAGCGTGCATAGCCGTCAGCCAGCGTGGTTCGCCGTAGGTAGGGATGAAAGAATGGCCACGAAATAAAGATGACAACAGCGTAGGTTACACAGAACGCGATCCAACTTGCGATGCTTCCGCGGACGAAAAAGATAGAGCATGCAAAGAAAATATTCGCGATAAGCATCATCTTTGGCGAGACCCTAGTTGCCAGTACCCGCAGAGGGAGATACCATCCTAGTAAATAGACCGCTGCTGGATACAGAAAGCTAGCGAGCCAGCCGAAACTCATAAAAAAGCTTTCGGCCCCCGTGGGAATGATGCTGAAGGGGTACCAGTTCAGGTCGTTGCTCAAATCGGTAAGGCTGGCAGCATAAGTTTTGAGGAAACCGGGCATCGAGAGGACCACGCCTGCAAAGACCGACGACACGCCGTAGTCGCGATGAACGGAGTTAGGGTCGCTCAAATACTGGGTGAAGGCGCCGGCGATTCCCGACATTCCTTCCACTCCAACCCGGTAGTTATACTGGATCGACAAAATACTCTTCTCGGGATTAGCGAGGATGTAACCAATCAAATCTCCTAGCGACCCCTGAACATAGTTCTGTGCGTCATGCAGCGCACCGATCCCGAAAAAGGTAACGCCGGCGACGGCCCCAAAAACCAGGAGCTTTGCCAGCAGCATGGGAGTGATTGGCCGATCAGCCCATCCATGTGAATAGAAATAAGCCAGTAGCATGGCGGTCAGATAGAGGATGAGGTGAATCCGGGAGAATGCACCACTTACCACAAAGGTAAGCAGGAAGCAGGCGACGTCCCCCCGCGCGATCTTGCTCCGGCAGAGTATTTTCAGCAGCAGGGGGATAATACCCACGAACAGCAGCGCAATGAAGATTGTCGAACCACCGCTATAGCCGGGTCTGCTTGAGTGCAGGAAATCGTCGAGCCCGACCACCACGAAGATCAGCACCGCTGAAACCAGGACCAGGAACAGAAACAGAAACACGTAGAAACTGTCTCTAGGAGCGAAAGAATAGCTTCGTTCGGAGATCGAGATACGTCGATATCCGCGCGAGACAAGTGCGAGAATGAGCGAAATTAGGCTTATGGCTAGCACATATCGCAAGGCCATTTCAAAACCCAAATCGCTCATGAAATTGAAGAGATATTGGATCGTGTGGCGGGTATCGAATTCCCCTTGTATCTGAAATGCCTGACCGGTCACGAGAAACAAGAAAATTGCGTTCAGCAGCGCGTAAAGAACCATCCGCTTCCTGAAGGAAACAACAATGGTCAAGACATTGATGCAAAAGATGGTCCAAACCACAGTGGCCTCGGTTCAAGGGGTCTATCTGTTGATAAACCATACCCTTTAAAATAATAGCTGGCTGCGCCCGGTCGGGTGGCTGGATATACTGGGAGAGTCGCGGCCGCAAGCGCCTTTGGCGACCCATGAGGGTTCTGTGTTAACCAGCGTTCAGAATGAGGAAGCTTCGTCCCTCATCCCAGACCAGGAGGAAGGCGGGAGCGGCATTCTCGATCGACGGCAAGCGATCCGCCTGCTGCTGGCCGGGAGGAAGCCGATTCTGGCGGGCATTTTGGCGGGTGGAGTTCTCGGGGCGCTGGCGGTTCTGCTGATGAAGCCGACCTACACCGCGACGGCCACCTTTCTTCCACCAAACTCAACGTCGTCCAACTCGTCGGCGCTGTTAAGTCAGCTGGGAGCGTTGTCCGGGGGAGGGCTCGGGGGCGGATCGGCTCTCGGCGCCTTAGGCGGGATGAAAGACCAGGGCGCGATTTATATAGGCATCCTGGAAAGCCGCTCGGTGGCCGACGATCTGATTCGCCAGTTCGACCTGCAAAAAATCTACAAGACGAAGAAGATGAGCAGCACCGAAAAGGCGCTGGCGGCGCACACCAAGTTCGTTCCCGGAAAAGACACGCTGGTCAAGGTGAATGTCGAAGACCATGACCCAAAGCGCGCGGCGGACATGGCCAACGCCTACCTCGCCGCCCTGAGCAAGCAAAATGACAGGTTGGCGCTCACCGAAGCCGCCCAGCGGCGGGCCTTCTTCGAGCGCCAGCTGGAGGCGCAGAAAAACCAGCTGGCCGACGCCGAGGTCGACCTCGCCAAGACCGAGGAGCAGACCGGGATGATTCACCCGTCCGGTCAAGCCCAGTTGCAGATGTTGACCATCGCGCAGACCCGGGCGGCCATCTCAAGCCGGGAGATCGAGCTCGCCGCCATGAGCCAGGGTGCGACTGACCAGAACCCCGAAATGGTTCGGCTTCGCTCCGAGATAGTGGGGCTAAAAGCGCAACTGGCCCAGCTCGAAAACTCCAGCGCTAAAGGCAGTCCCGGGGACATTGAGGTACCCACCTCCAAAGTTCCCGAACTGACCTTGGACTATGTCCGCAAGGAGCGCGAAGTGAAATACCACGAGGCTCTCTACGAGCTCCTGCTCCGGCAATTTGAGTCCGCCAAGCTGGATGAGTCCCGCTCGGCGCCCATGATGCAGGTCGTAGATTCAGCCGTCGTCCCCGATACCAAGTCCGGTCCGCCCCGCTCTCTCCTGACTTTGCTTTCCGCCATGATGGGCGGTCTGCTGGTGGCAGGTTGGATCCTTGGGCGCGTGGCCTGGGGTAGGCTGTCGAACAACCTGGAAAACCTGATGAAACAGGAACTTTCGGAATAGTCTGTCAATGGACCCTCCTGTCAGGCCCTAACATAGAAGTATGGCGGTTGGGCACACCGTGGTTGTTTCGGGGGAAGACTCCAGAGACAAAAGACGACGCGACCTCTTCGAGCTCACAGTCGGCTACGGGCTGATTCTTCTGGTGGTCTGGACGGCGAATCCCTGGCAGCGGTTGCTGTATTGGGTGGCCGCGGCGTTCATTCTCGCGGTTTCGTGGAGATCTTTCGACGGCTGGCCTGCCATGGGCCTGCGCCGAACGAATTTCCTGCAATCGCTTTGGATCGTGGGGCTGGGGCTCACGGGGGCCGCAATAGCGATCCTGATTGCGTCGCGGCTCGGAACCCTACGCCCCTGGCATGGTCTGATTGAACTGATCCGGCGTTTTTGGGGGTACGCGATATGGGCGTTTCTGCAGCAATTTCTGTTGCAGGTATTCTTCCTGCAACGCCTTCTTCGGCTGGTTTCGAGAAAGACTCTGGCAGTCGTCATTGCCGCGGGCATCTTCTCCTTTGCTCACCTTCCCAGCCCCATCCTCACCGTGGTGACTTTGGTCTTCGGCCTGGCAGCCTGTTTTCTCTTTCTCCGCTATCGCAATCTTTACCCTCTCGCGATCACGCACGCGATCCTCGGCATCTCCATGGCGATCTGTTTCCCCGGTCCGGTCACGCATAACATGCGCGTCGGCCTCGGCTATCTGGAATACAGGCCGAACCAGGGCCGCCATCACCATGCCCACCCAGCGTCCTTTCCCTTAGCGAAGCCATAGGGACCAGATGGTGTCAACCGAAGCATGGGTGATGGCCGAGGCCCCCACGCGGCGCTCCCGGCGCCAGGCTCGTCCGTAGAAGATACCCGCCAACGCGGCCAGCAAGACGTAGCGCCAGTTGAAGTGGACGGCGCGTTTGTTGAAGTGCGAGAGGCCGAAGAGCGCCGCCGTGAGGAAGAGCGCCGGGTATCGGCTCATGCGGCGTTCCAGCAGGTTCTGCAGCCATCCGCGAAAGAACAGCTCTTCCGGCACGGCGATGAAAAAGAACGTAAAGAAAAACCCGCCGAAAACCTGCATGAAACGCGGCCATCCTGGGTGAAAATGCAGAAAGCCCAGGGCCAGCCCTAAAAACAAGGCGATTGGGGTATACAGCAGCAGCTCGCGAAAGCCGATACCGGCGTCGCGTAATCGCAGACGAAGGTCGAATCCCACCCCATCCAGCTGGCGGATCACAAGGAATCCATAAATCCCCGCATCCAGCAGCAGCATCTTGTTGAAGACCGCAAGATGCGGCGGCCACGCAGGCTCAAACCAGCGCAGATCGACCGCCAGTCCCAGAATTGCAAGCACCAGGAAGTCGCGCCAGTTGCCGCGCCGGCCGGGATCGGCTTCCCTGGCGCTCCATAGCAAGGCGGCGACGGCAACCGGCAGCAGCGCATAGAGCGCGAACCACCCCCACCGGAAATCTCCAGCCGAGCACGTCACCAGCACATAAGGCGCAGCCAGCACGGCGGGGCGAAGCAGCCGCAACCAGGTGGGGAGCGTGTCAGAGAACCGCGCAATCGATGCGCCGAAAAATGCGGCCGCCAGGAATGGTGTCAGCGTGAGACAGGCGGCTATGATGATCGGAGGGGACAACCTATCGCTCCCTCCAAAGCTTAAGACAATTTCGATCGACGCCGCTCCCGGCCATGGCCCTGCAGGTTGAAAGCGGCATTGACCAGTGCAATGTGCGAAAGGGCCTGAGGGAAATTCCCCACCAGCCGCTTTTCCTTAGCGTCGTATTCCTCGGACAACAAACCAACGTCATTACGAAGCTGGAGTAGGCGATCGAAGAGTTTCCGCGCGTCAGCTTCGCGGCCGATTCGTTGCAGCGCACTGACAAGCCAGAAACTGCAGGCCAGAAACACGCCTTCGCCCGGCGGCAAAGCATCGTCGACTTTGCCGGTATCGTAGCGCATCACAAATCCGTCGGGCATCAAATGTTTCTCTATCGCTTCTACGGTGCCAACGACGCGCCGGTCGTCGGGAGGCAGAAACCCGACCAACGGAAGCAACAGCAAGGAAGCGTCCAGTTCCTTCGAACCGTAAACCTGCACGAAGCTGCCCAGTCCCTCATCGAAGCCTTTTGTGCAGACCTCGTTATGAATCTTGTCGCGAATCTTTGTCCATCGCTCGACTGGAGCGGCGCAGCCGAGCTGCTCGGCTGCGTGGATAGCGCGGTCGAAGGCCACCCAGGTCATGATCTTCGAATAGGTAAACTGCTGCGCATCGCCGCGAGACTCCCACATACCCTGGTCGGGCTTGTCCCAAATGGTTTCGAGATGCTCGACGATATTCCTGGGCAGACTGAAGCTCTGCGCATCCTCGCCATCCATCGCCAGGTGCGCGTGCAGATAGGCGTCCATCAATTCTCCATAGACGTCGAGCTGCACCTGGGTCGAGGCGGCATTGCCGATGCGGACCGGCGTCGATCCTTCGTATCCAGGCAGCCACGATGCCTCCCACTCCAGTAGGTTCCGTTCTCCGGCGATGCCATACATGATCTGCAGTTGATCGGGACTGCCGGCGACGGCCCGTCGCAACCACTCCTTCCAGGCCTTCGCTTCGTCATAAAAGCCGCCATTCATCAGTGCCAGCAGCGTGAATGTGGCGTCGCGCAACCAGCAATATCGATAATCCCAATTGCGCTGGCCGCCTAACGCTTCCGGCAGCGACGTGGTCACCGCGGCGACGATGCCCCCGGTAGGGCGGTAGGTCAGCGCTTTGAGCGTAAGCAGCGAACGCTCAATGGCTTCGGCGTAGGGACCCTCGCTCTTGCACCGCGACGACCAATGCCGCCAAAAATGCTCCGCCTCTTGAAGCGCCTTTTCGGCATCGATCGCGTGTGGCGGCTCTTCGTAGGACAGACCATAGGTCAAGACGAAGCTCACGCTCTCACTCTCGCCAATGGTGAAGTCGGAGACAGTTTTCATGTCTTCGCCACGGTGTTCAACCGAGGTCCGAAAAACCGCCATATCCGGACCAGCAATCGCCCGCACCCCGCCGTCAAAGCGCTCCACCCACGGAATGATCCTTCCGTAATCGAAGCGCAGGGCGAGGTCCATGTGGATCGCCGGCCGGCCCTTCACGCCTCGGACAATCCGCACAACATCGGAATGGCGGCCCCGTATCGGCATGAAATCGATCAGCGTAAAGATGCCGTCGCTCGCCTCAAAGGTCGTTTCAAGAATGAGCGTATGGTCGCGATACTTGCGAGTGATTTTTGGCGCTTCGGTTGCGGGAGCTATTTGCCAGTGGCCATTGTCTGCATCGCCCAGAAGCGCGGCAAAACAAGCCCCGGAAGAAAATGCCGGCCAGCAGAGCCAGTCGATGGAACCATCTTTGCCTACGAGCGCGGCGGTCTCGCAGTCGCCGATGATCGCGTAATCCTCAATCCGAAGGGCCATGTGATCTATTGCTCGTGATAGTTGCGCGAGAGTCCGCCATCGACGGTGAAGGTCGAGCCGTTCACATAGGCCGCCGCGTCTGAGGCGAGAAACACTACCAGGTCGGCGACGTCGTCGGTAGAGCCAAGACGGCCGAGCGGGATGTTCGCAAGCAACGCATTGAGCTTTGGCTTGTCCTCAAGCAGGCTCTTGTTCATCGGAGTCGCGATCGCGCCAGGCGCGACGTTGTTGACGGTGAAGCCCTCCGGGCCAAGCTCCACCGCGAGAGTCCGCATAAGCATGCGCACGCCGCCTTTGCTGGCGCAATAGCTGGCAAATCCAGGAAAAGCAAGGTCTTCATGCACTGAGCTGATGTTGATGATGCGGCCGGCTTTCTTCTCTGCTCGCATGCGTCGCACAAATGCCTGGGTAAGGAAGAACGCTCCCTTCAGATTCACGTCTAGAACGTGGTCATAGTCCTCTTCGGTGACATCCCAGAAATCAGCCTTCTTCTCCATCCCGGCGTTGTTCACGAGAATGTCGACTGAGCCAAAAGCCTCCCAGCCTCGATCGATTAGCGTCTGGACTTCGGCGACCTTCGACACATCCGCTTTCACGATAATGCCGTGGGCGCCTGCGGCTTCGACATGTTTCAGGGTCTCGTCCGCGCCTTGGTTACGGCCAACGTAGTTGATGACAAGATTAGCGCCAGCCTGGGCCAGTTTGACCGCGATCGCCTGGCCGATCCCCGAGCTCGAACCGCTCACCAGCGCCACTCGATTTTCCAGCGATTTCGTCACAGGACCCTTCGTCGTTGATTAGACTTGCTGAGTTGACGCGCACGCTGAGGCGCCTGGGAGCTCACCAGGGCCTGTTAACAGGCCCTGGTTGCTAGAGAATCCCCTCATCTCTCCACAACGCAACCCCGCCGAGCAGTCCATCTTCGTTCGAAACGGTCTTGACGTTCTCCGGCAACTTGAAGGTGATTTTTTTGGCATTGCCTCCGCCGATGTACAGGGTGTCCCAGTTGAACAGTTTGCAGGTATTTTCAATCGCTTCCTGAACCAGCGAGTTCCACCTTTCCGCGCCGTATTTCTCGAAGCCGCGCTTGCCCAGATAATCCTCGTAGGTGCGGTCTTTCTTGCGCCAGATATGGTGCGCAAGCTCGAGGCCGGGACAGAGATGGCCGCTCGTAAAGAGGGCCGAGCCCAGGCCGGTTCCCAGGGTCAGCATTAGCTCCACATATTTGCCTTGCACCGCCGCATAGCCCTGCACGGCGGCGTCGTTGCAGACCCGCACCGGCTTCTTCCACTGCTTCTCCAGTGCCTCCTGCAAAGCAAAGCCCAGCCAGCTGGGATCGAGGTTCGCGGCGGTGAAGGTCTTGCCGTGTTTGATCACTCCCGGAAATCCGACCGAGACGCGATCGAAGGCCGGCATCTGTGCCTTGAGCTTGTCAAACTCGGCCAGCACTGCAGTGGTCGTCGCCGGGGTTGGCGTCGCCACGCGAACTCGCTCGGTGAGCGGCTTGCCGGTGCTGTCGAGCGCCATCATTTTGATTCCCGTGCCGCCGGTATCGACGGCCAGCGTCACTATTTCCTTAGTCGTTTCTGTTGATTTCGTAGCCATGTGTCTGGGGACTCGCTTCGCCGGAGTTTTGTTTAATCCGCAGTCTATTGTGCCTGCCGCAATCTATTGTGCCTGAAAGACATGGATTCACGCATCAAGGCCTGTGCAATCAGGCAACCTGCTGCATGCGATCCCTCCTTTGATGGGAGGCAAGGATTTCCAAAGTCTAACAAGAACATACTATGTAGTATTCTATATCTAGCGCTTGAAATCTCGAAATCATCACCGTTTCCGGGGATTTCCAAGGAGCTATTCATGGAACTGGGGCTAAAGCTGAATCGGAAGGCGCTATGGGTGTACGTGCTTGCAAACCTCTTTGCGGGGAGCCTCCACGCACAGGACATCACCGGCAACTGGCAGGGAACAATCACGCCCTCACAGGGCAAACCGCTTCGCATAATCCTGCAGGTCACACACAATGACGGCGGGGAGTTGAAGGCAAGGCCTACAGCATCGATCAGGGCCCCGAGGGGGATTGGGTGGACTCCATTACTGTGCAAGGCTCCACCCTAAAGTTTGTGGTCGGCATGCTCCGGCTATGCCTACGAAGGCAAGCTCAGCCCCGACGGCAACTCCATCACCGGCACATGGACACAAGGCCCGCCGTTTCCGTTCAACTTCCAGAAGGCCACCAAAGCGACCGCGTGGCCTCTCGATGCCTCACCCCACACCGTCCAGTTCGTCACCGTCGAGCCCGGCGTCAAGCTTGAAGTTCTCGATTGGGGCGGAACCGGACGCCCACTCATCTTCCTCTCCGGTCTAGGCAACACCGCGCATGTCTTCGACAACTTTGCGCCTAAATTCACTGGCAAGTACCACGTCTACGGCATTACCCGCCGCGGCTTCGGCGACTCCAGCGCCCCCACTCCCAACGGCGACAACTACTCCTCCAACCGTCTCGGCGACGATGTGCTTGCCGTCATTGCAGCCCTCAACCTGCACAAGCCCGTCCTCGTCGGACACTCCATCGCTGGCGAAGAGCTGAGTTCTATCGGCAGCCGCCATCCCGAGAAGGTCAGTGGACTCATCTACCTCGACGCCGGCTTTCCCTACGCCTTCTACGATCGTGTCCACGGCGACCCGCAACTCGATATGCTCGACACACGCAACAGGATCGAGCAGCTCCTCCCCAACAACGGCGATCCATCCGGCCAGAAGCAAGCCATCGAAGGCCTGCTGGCCAGCCTCCCACAACTGGAAAAAGATCTCCAGAATCAGTTGAAGATGTTGCAGGCCATCTCGCCGCTCACAACCAATCCCCCACCGCCGCCGTCCCCCACTGCCGCCCTCAGCAAGTCCTGCCGTCGCCATCGTCAGCGGCGAACACAAATACACCGAGATCAAGGCCCCCTGCCTCGCCATCTTCGCCGTGCCGCACGACCCAAACTCAAACGCCATCCCACTCACGGACCCCGTCCACCGCCCCGCAGCGATAGCAGCCGACCTCGAGAGAACCACCAACCTAGCCAACGCCTTCGCAGCAGGTGTCCCCTCAGCTCAAGTGATCCGTCTGCCCAACGCCAATCACTACGTCTTCCGTTCCAACGAAGCCGAGGTCATCCGCGCCATGAACGACTTCCTCGATAAGCTGCCACAACCCTGACAACCCACCGTTGTTTTCGTAGCCATGTGTGTCTGGGGACTCGCTTCGCCGGAGTTTTGTTCAATCCGCAGTGTATCGTGCCTGAAATAGATGCATTTACGCATCAAGACTTGTGCGCCGCTCCAGCAATTTCGCTCGCAAGGAGTTAGCTGGGTCGACCATGCACGAGAAGCCCGGCCTTGAGACCCAGCTATTTGCGAGGCGCCGGCTTCAAGTTCCCGGCCAGCCAGTGATGAAGGTCTGCCAGCTTAAGCCGCACGCCAACGTAGAAGCTGCCAAAGCGCGCATACACCGCGCTGACCTCGTCGAAGCGCATTTCGTAGATCAGCTTCTTGAAGACGATCGGATCGTCGGCAAAGAGATCGACACCCCACTCCCAATCGTCAAGCCCGATCGAGCCCGAGATGATCTGCTTCACGTCGTCGGCATAGCGGCGGCCGATCAGGCCGTGTTCGTGCATCATGCGCTGACGGTCGCTCATCGAGACGGTGTACCAATTCACCTGTTCGCCGCGGTGGCGGTCCATCGGATAGAAACAGAGATATTTCTTGCCCGGGATTGCCGGAAAAAGGCGGGACGCCATGGCCTCGGATTGGCGCCGAATGACTTCCTTGACCTCGGCCTGCCATGCCGGCGAAAAGGCCTCGACCCCGCTCTCGGCCAGTTGCGCATAAGTCTTGGCCGAGGACTCGTACAGGCCCAGCTCGACCACCGACAAGTAGGAGTGCGTCGGCTCCAGGTATTCGTACAGGTCTGTCTGCGCGAGTTCCAATTCGAACCGGTTCAGGTCTTCGACGGAATCGCGGAAGTGAATCATCATCAGGTCGCCCTTGTGGCCGACCAGCGAGTACATCGCGGATTGATTCGGGCGCGGGGAACCGTGCCCCTTCTCCACCTCTTCCAAAAGCTCGACGGCTTCGTCGATCACCCGTTCCCGCTCCGGCAGCGACAAGGCGCGCCACGCGATCCAGCGAAAACGGAACATCTGATGAAGGACGCTTGCACCCTCCAGCGTTAACGGCATCGGCGTCATATCGGACAAGCAAGAACCCCCAGAGCGCGGACGACTGCCCCTCGATGATAGCCTTTTCATCGCCAAGTTGGCAGAACCGGCCTTCGCGATCGCTCAGTGGTTAGGCAGTAAAAGCCGGCATACTTTCCCGAAGAAGTTCCTCCTTCAATTGGAAGTCGCCACCGTCCCCAACCCGAGTTGCGCAAAGGCGAACGCCAGGATATCCGCGTTTTCCTCCAGAGCCTCGTCCCTGTTCGTGCTGATGCCGTGACCGGCGTTCCCACTCGTCCGCAACATGACTGGATAGCCCGATCCGGTTGCAGCTTGCAACGCGGCCGTCATTTTTCGCGAATTCATCGGGTTCACCCGGTGATCGTTGTCTCCGGTAATGAACAACACGGCTGGATATTTCACACCCGGCTGTACATGGTGATACGGCGAATAGGCATACATTGCCTTGAACTGAGCAGGGTCCTTGACTGTACCGAATTCCGTCACATTGAAGCTGCCATTGGGGTCCAGTTCCACGCGTAGCATGTCGTAGATGCCGACATACGACAGCACCACCCGGAAGAGTTCGGGATGCTGTGTGAGCTCCGCGCCCATCAGCAGACCGCCATTGCTGCCTCCCTCGGCGGCCAGGTGGGCAGCAGATGTGTACCCATTGTCGATCAAGTACTTCGCGCAGGCGGCGAAGTCGTCAAAAACGTTTTGCTTGTTCAGCAGCTTGCCCGCCTTGTGCCAGCTGTCGCCATACTCGGCGCCTCCGCGCAGGTTGGCGTCCACAAAGATGCCGCCCTGATCGAACCACAAACGCTCCCCACGCGCGAAAAACGGAGTCTCGCTTATTGAAAAGCCCCCATAGCCGGTAATCAGCGTCGGGTTTGTGCCGTCCAGTCTGGTTCCCTTCCTCATCAAAATCGTCATCGGGATCTGCGTACCGTCCTTTGACGTGGCAAACACCCGCTTTACCTCAATGTCGTCCAGCTTGATGTTGCTCTCATCACTGAACGGCAATGTTTGCGCGGCTCCCGTACCGTTGTAGCGAAACCACTGCGCCGGCTTGGTGTACGTGCTCGCCTGATAGAGGAACGAATCGCCGGTCAGGGGAACCAGCGTACTCACCGACGCCACCTCCGGCACCGGGACCTTGCCCTCGCTCTTGCCCTGCAGATCGAACTTTAGGATCTCTTCCGGACCACCATCGATCACGGTCACGTACAGCTCATGTTCGCCGGCCAGGAAGCGCTTTGCGTCCCCCTCGCCGCCGGTTCCCTCCATGCTTCCCTGCAACGGCGGAACCACGGTCACCGCGGCGGCAAGCTTCAGGCTGTTGGCCGGAATGTGATCGATCTCGCCACGATCGCTTCGCGCATGGCTTAACAGCCAGAGACTGTTATCGGCGCCCCATTGCACATCGACGAACTTGTCAGTGAAATGCGTGACCTGGGTCGCTGTGCCATCCGGGCTCAGGACGAAGTGCTCAAATTCTCCACCGTCCCCATTCGCAACTGTCACCAGAATGCGCTTCCCATCGTTCGTCGCATCAAAAGTCGTCTCGGCGATGCGCGGAAACTCTTTGCCGAGAACATAGCTGTCCTCCGTGGCGGGAGTGCCGAGCTTATGAAAGTAGACCTGCTGATAGAAATTCGCGTCCTCCGCTGGACGCTCATTGCCCTGGGGATAACGCGTGTAATAGAACCCGGAACCATCCGCCTTCCACGCCATATCTCCGCCGCCGGTACCGAACTGCGCTCGAGGAACCACCTCGCCGATCTGCTTGCCGGTCGCCACATCGAACACATACAGTGACCCGTCTTCGCTGCCCCCGGTGCTGAGCGCCATCCCTACGAGGCGACCATCGCGGGAAGGTTTATACCAATCTGACTGGAAGACTTTCCCGCCTTCCAACGTGTTCAGGTCGACCACGGTGCGCTCGCTGGCCTTGTTTTCCGGCGAACTGAAAACCACCAGCGAGGCCCCGGACTTCTCCGGATCGAATTTCAGTGCAAAGAGCATTCCCCCCTCATATTGGAAGCCCCCGTAAGCGATATGGGCCTGCAACCTCGACTTCTTGAGGAACTCTACAATCGCCGGCCGCTGCGGCAGCTTGCTCACGTAGCTTTGGGTATAAGCGTTCTGTGCGGCTACCCAGGCCTTCACCTTGGGATCGTTCCAGTTCTCCAGCCAGCGATAGTTATCGACTACGCTCACGCCGTGATAGCTGTCGGTAACCGGAATCTTCTCCGTCGCCGGCGGCGCGCCAGGCTGTTGGGCCGCGATCCATGGTGGGGAAACCACCACCGCCGCAAATGCGAGGGCATGCAACTTGCTCATCAAGAACTCTCCTTCACGATCTAAAACCCAGAGAAATTTCGGTCTCAACCCTAACGCATCGACCGCAAAGCCAGCACGGCGTTCAGCCCACCGAACGCAAAAGACTGGGAGAGCGCGATCTCGACGGAGGCCTCGCGGGCCTGGTTGGGGATCACGTCCAGGTCGCAGTCCGGATCGGGTCGCGTAAAGTTTGCCGTCGGAGGAAGGATTCCTCGATCGAGCGCGAACGCTGTCGCCGCGGCCTCGATCGCTCCGGCAGCGCCCAGGGTGTGGCCATGCATCGATTTTGTCGAGCTGATCGGCATCTTGTCGGCATGGCCGCCAAAGACCAGGCGAATCGCCGCGCACTCCATCTTGTCGTTGGCTTCGGTGCCGGTTCCGTGGGCGTTGATGTATCCGACCTGCTCCGGCGCGAGATCGCCGTCTTTGAGCGCCCCGCGAATCGCCCGGGCTGCGCCCTCGGCGAGCGGCTGGGTAATGTGGCTGGCATCGGAGGACATGCCAAAGCCGACAACCTCCGCGATCGGCCGCGCTCCACGGGCCAGCGCGGCGTCGAGCGGCTCCAGCACCAGCATGGCCGAGCCTTCGCCGAGAATCATCCCGGCGCGGTCGAGCGAAAAAGGGCGGCAGGTGTCCTGGCTGACCACGCGCATCGCCTCCCAGGCTTTCATGTTGCCGAAGTAAATCGGAGCGTCGGCGCCGCCCGCAATGGCCAGCGGGACTGCGCCCGATCGGACCATCCAAAAAGCGTGGCCGAGCGCATGCGCCGAAGACGAGCAGGCGGTCGAAAAGGTGAAGGTAGGTCCATGCACGCCAAACTCCATCGACACCTGGCTGGCGCCCGAGTTGGCCATGCCCAGCGGTATCGTCAGCGGATGGACGCGGTTTTTATTCAGATGAAAAAGGTTCCAATAGCCCGCTTCTTCGGCGATGCGCCCGCCGATGCAGGAGCCGGTGATGATTGCGGTGCGTTCGCGCAGCTCGTCATTCCACTCGATGCCCGCCTGGCCCACAGCTTCGTGCGCCGCGATCACCGAGAACTGCGCGAAGCGGTCCATAAAACTGATGTTTTTGTCGGGGAAGTAGTTTTCTGCAACGTAGCCATGCACAAAGGCGGCATTCTTGAAGCGAACCGGGCCGTATACCGGCTGTTCAAATTCCCCGATGCCCGATTTTCCCTCGACCAGCGCAGTCCAGAATTGTTCCCGATCGAGCCCAACCGCGGAGATAACGCCAATTCCGGTAATGGCGACGCGAGGCATCCTAGCTTTCTTGCGAGGCCTTTTCCTTCGCTTCCAGCAGCTTCGTCACACCGTCGATCATCTCGTGGACATACCGGATATGTCTCGCCTGCTCATCGTCGATTTCGATATCGAACTCGCTCTCCAGGTCGAAGAGGATGTTGATGCTGTCCATCGAGTCGATACCAAGCTCCTCGAATGAACTTTGGGGCGACACCGTTTCCACCGGAATCCGCTGCGTCTTGGCAATAACCTTCACTACTCTCTCTTCGATCGATTCAGACATATGTTTTCTATAGCCGGACAAGCCATCCGGTTTCCACGACGCGAGTGCCTTTGAGTTGTGATTCCGGCGCGGGAACGCACATCCACCGGCAACTCTCAATTCTTCCATGGTGCGGGATGCGATTGGTCATTGCAAGCACAATTCTAGAGCATTCCTCCTGTTGCCACGTACCGGCTAATATCGGCCAAGTGTGGCTTCTCTTTGCGGAAAGGCCACGCAACGCTCCGCCCGTCGGCAACGCTCCGCCTGTCTGTTGACCACTAGAGGAGAACGCTCGAGCCCGGCGGGGCCACTGCTGATAATACACAATCCATGAGGTATCCTCACTCCGGATTAGCCAGCGGCGCAGCACCCACCCGCGGCGGTAGGATATGCTAGATCGTCCGGCAACGCGCCCAACACAAGGACAGTCTCTTGGAAACTCAACGTGCCCGGCAAGGGCTCATCGCCAGCGAACCCGTTCTGCTTTTGGCAACCGTGATTGCAGTGCTGTATTTCGCCCGGGCCATTTTGATTCCGGTCGCCCTAGCGCTGACGCTCAACTTCCTGCTCGGGCCGGCCGTCATCTATCTCCATCGCTTCCGGCTGCGGCGGGTGTCGGCGGTGATCATCGTGGTCGTGGTCGCGGGCTCCATCGTCGGAGGCATCGGCTGGGTCGTGGCCAGCCAACTTGTTCACATAGCCGAACAACTTCCTGACTACCGCGTGAACCTCCACGCCAAGCTGGAAACGCTCCATACTCCCACGTTGGGTCCGGTGGGTAAGGCCATCCGGGGAGTGCGCGAGGTGGGCCAGGAGTTTACCGCGCCCGAGGCCCCGGGCCAGGTGCCTGCCGAGGGCCCTGGGGCAAGTCCTAAGGGTGCTCCCGCACAGAACAGCACAGCCGAACGCAAAGGCGGCGTGGCGGCGCCTAACGCCGTCACCCCTTCAGCGCCCAGCGTTGTTACGCCATTGCCGGTTACGGTGGTTGAGCCGAATCGAGGCATCTCCGACCTGCTGAACGCGTTGGGCCCAGTAGTGCAGCCGCTGGGCGAGACGGTTTTTGTGCTGGTGCTGACCGTCTACATGCTCATCAAGCGGGAAGACCTGCACAATCGCCTGCTGCTGCTGGCGGGGATGGGCAGGCTGAACCTGGTGACCAAGGCGCTCGACGACGCCGGCAAGCGTATCACCAGCTTTCTCACCATGAATTTCCTGGTGAACGCGGGTTATGGGGTGTGCTTCGGCTTTGGGCTCTTTGCCATCGGGATACCCAACGCCACTCTCTGGGGTGTCATCGCCAGCGTGCTCCGTTTTGTTCCGTATATCGGCACCTCGATCGGCGTTCTGTTGCCGTTCGTCTTCGCGCTGGGCGTCTACCAGTCGTGGGGGCCGGCGTTGGTAGTGATCGCCATCTTCGCTGTGCTGGAGTTCTCGGTCAGTAACATTCTCGAACCCTGGCTCTATGGCTCTCACACCGGCATCTCCACGCTGGCGCTGCTGATCATGGCTGTCTTCTGGACGCTCCTGTGGGGCTGGCCGGGACTGGTGCTTTCTACTCCCCTTACGGTGTGCCTCATCGTGATGGGCCTGCATATGCCCCAACTGTCGTTCTTGCATATTCTGCTCGGCGACCAGGCCCAGCTTGCGCCCGAGGCCAAGTTCTACGAGCGCCTGCTGGCCATGGACCAGGCCGAGGCCCACGTGATCGCCGAGGGCTTTCTCTCCGCACACTCAATGTCTGAACTCTACGATGTGGTTTTGCTCCCCGCCCTCTCGCTCGCCGAGCGCGATCGGCATCAGGGAGCGCTGGACGAGGTTCGGGCCAACTTCGTTTTTCAATGCGCCAACGAGTTGCTGGCCGAACTCGCGGACAGCGCAGTCCTGGCGCCCGATAACAGCCCGCCCAGCGCTATGGTGCGCAAGACTTTCCCAGTCATCTGCGTTTCCACCCAGGACCAGGGCGACGAGATCGCCGCAACCATGCTCGCCCAGCTTCTCGAACAGTCAGGCAATCACACCTTGCAGCTCCCGTCGAGCGCGTTGTCCGACGAAATTCTCTCCCGGCTCGCCGAGGAAAACGAGACCGTCATCTGCGTCTCCTCGCTGCCTCCCTTTGCCTTTGCCGAAACCCGCGCACTCTGCCAGAGACTCCGGCAGCGGCTGCCGCGTAATCGGATGCTGGTGGGATTGTGGGACCCGGCCCTGGATGCGGAGCGCATCCGCGAACGGCTCAGCACCTGCCGGCCCGACCGCGTGGTCACCAATCTGGCCCACGCGGTAATGCAGGTCCGCGAATGGCAGGGGCAGATGATGCCGGAACTCGCCTCGCGGTCCCAGCGTTAGAGCAGGTTCTCTAAGAAGAAGCTGCGGCTTCCTGCTTTTCCTTGGCGTTCTTATCCAGCACTTTCACATCGGTGTGCGGCTCCATATACCAAGGGATATTGATCACCAGGACGCGCTGGTTGCCGCGCAGCAGTAGCAACAGCTTGAGCAGATTCGCCCGCTGGTTATGTAATAGGTTCTGGTACCAGCGCCGCACCACCAGCTCCGGGACCAGCACCGCGACCTGCCGGTCTTCATTCTGACGTTCGACATCAAGCACGTAATCGACCACCGGTTGAATGACGAATCGGTAGGGCGAGTGCAACAGCACCAGCTCGGGCGCAATCATGTTGGCCGCCCGCAGAGGGGCCGCCACATTTGCCTCCCACATGTTGCAGACGCTCTCTTCGTCTTCCTCGCAATCGACATGCACGGCGCGGACTTCCCTCGACAACATCAGCGCGAAGCGGAGCCCCTTTTCGGTGATCTTGCTCCAGCGGTCTACCGGGATCACCACAATCGGTTCGGCAATGTGGCCGATCTCAATCGGGCCCTCCTTCTGCGTCTCTTTATCCACGCCGATATAGTGCCGCTTCACCGAGGACATGATCGCGATCAATATGGGGACCAGCAGTGCCGTGACCCAGGCTCCTGCAGCGAACTTCGCCACCAGCACCACCAGCAGCGTCACGCCGGTGGCGAACGCGCCCGTCCCGTTTACCAGCATCCGCGCCAGCCACTTGGAACTCCTGTGCTTCCACCAGTGGACTACCATCCCCGCCTGCGACAGGGTAAAGGCCAGGAAGGCCCCAATCGCATAGAGCGGGATGAGGCGGTCGGTGACTCCCCCGAAGAGTAGGAGCAGCGAGCCGGTCAGGAAGACGAGTGCAGCGATGCCGTGAGAGTAGAGCAAGCGCCGTCCTCGAATCAGGAAGACGTGAGGCAGGTAATCGTTCAATGCTATCGCCCGGGTCAGCCGGGGAAAATCGGCGAAAGCGGTGTTCGCGGAAAGTGCCAGAACCAGCAAAATCGAGCCGATCGAGACGTAGTAGAAAACTCCCCGTCCCATCACCGCGCCGATCAATTGAGATAGAACGCTCTGATATCCGCTGCCCTCCGGATCGGTGGCGCCAACGCCATAGGCTCGGCATAAAAAAGCGATTCCAGCCAGCAGCACGATGAGCAGCGCGATGATGATCGTCAGTGTCTTTTGCGCATTCTTGGTGGTCGGCGGGCGAAAAGCCATTACCCCGTTGCTGACCGCCTCTACGCCGGTCATCGCAGTACAGCCGCTGGCGAAGACTTTCAGGATCAGCCACAGGCTCACCGCCGCCGTCGCGGCGGGTAGATGCGGGGCCGCGACCACCGCCGCCGGATGTCCGCCGGTGAGAAGCACCTTTGCGATTCCGACCACAATGATGATCAGCAACGAACCCAAAAAGAGATAGGTAGGGATGATAAAGGCGACTCCGGTGTCGCGCACTCCTCGAACATTGATCAGAGTCAGCACCACCAGAATACCCAGGCACAGGAGGAGCCTGTGCGCCTGCAGCGATGGCACAGCAGAGATGAGCGCCCCAACGCCCGCGGAAATGCCAACCGCCGCGGTCAGCACATAATCGATCATCAGCGCCGAGGCCGCGAGCAGGCCGGCGCGACGTCCCAGATTCTCGCTCGCGACCGTGTACGAGCCGCCGCCGCGAGGGTAGGCCTCAATCGTCTGCCGGTAGGAGAAGTAGACAATCACCAGCAGCGCAATAATCGCCGCGCTGATTGGCAGAATGATGTGGACGCCTTCCAGGCCGAGCGGAATCAGTAGCGTCAGCGCCGCTTCAGGGCCGTAAGCCGCGGAACTGAGCGCATCCAAACCGAATATGGGAATGCCCGCCGAACAACCGATGTGCTCGGCTCGTTCCTCGGAGGTGGCCAGCGGTCGTCCAAGAAGAAAGTCGGAGAGATGCATCAATGTCCCTGAGTTTGAATCACGCGTAAGAATCTGTCATTACAATCTCGTGGTCAAGGCAGATGTTTGTGCCCGGCCGTCGATTGGGCAAAATGATCATAGCGTTACTAAGACAAAGGGGCATATGCTGGGGCATCGACGATGCGAACGGTTGCGTAGGAATTCGATTGCGACAGAGGTGTTCGAAACATGAGACTGCCTTTAGGTCTGGCGCCTCTGGGCCTGGCGCCACTCAGTCTGGCGATAGTCATCTCCACCCTCGCCGCCAGCTCCGCCGCTCAAACATGTTCAGCCCCGGTCGCGATCTGTCCATATGGCGGCAGAGGAAGCCTGGCGCTGATTCGGAACCATCAACCCGTGGGTATCTTGATCGATGCATCCGCCGATCCTGCCGTGCGCCATGTCGCGGACAGTTTCGCCGCGGATTTGCAACGCGTCAGTGGACAAGCTCCAGATCGCATCGCAGAGCCGAGTCAGGCGCACGAGGATCTCGTTGTCATCGGCGTGCTTGGACACAGTCCCGTTATCGATGGTTTGGTAGCTACAAATAAGATCAAGGCCGATGACATCGCCGGCGAGTGGGAGGCCTATCGCCAAATCATCGTCGACCATCCCTTTCCGAATGTCGCGCACGCACTCGTCATCGTCGGAGCGGACCGGCGCGGCGCCGTCTACGGCACCTACGATCTGTCCGAAAAGATCGGCGTCTCTCCCTGGTACTGGTTCGCCGACGTCCCGGTGCGGCAGCAATCGAACCTCTTCACCACCGCCGGATCGCGGCGCGATCAGCCTAAGGTCAAATATCGCGGCTTCTTTATCAACGACGAGAATCCGAGCTTCAACAGCTGGGCGATGAAGCATTTCGGCGGAATCAATTCACGCATGTACGAGCATGTCTTCGAGCTCGAGCTCCGCCTCAAGGGCAATTATCTCTGGCCGGCGATGTGGGCGCCGAAGGCGTTCAACGACGACGATCCGCAGAACAAGGTGCTTGCCGACGCGATGGGAATCGTCATGGGTACCTCCCATCAGGAACCGATGACCCGCGCTCAGGATGAATGGCATCGGCACACCGATCAGGGCGTCACCGGGGGCAAATGGGATTACGCGACCAATGCCGCGAACCTCCGCACATTCTGGCGTGGCGGCATCGAGCGAATGATGTCCAAGGGCGGAGGCCAGTCCTATGACACCCTGGTCACGATCGGCATGCGCGGCGATGGCGACGAGCCGATGACCGAAGGCACCGCCACGCAGCTTCTCGAAACCATCGTCGCCGACCAGCGCAAGATCATCGCCGACGTCACCGGCAAGCCCGCCGACCAGACACCCCAGATGTGGGCGCTCTACAAGGAAGTCCAGGATTATTACGACCACGGCATGAAAGTTCCGGACGATGTCACCCTGTTGTTCTCTGACGACAATTGGGGGCAGATTCGTCGGCTTCCCGCCGCCAATAGCGAGCGCAAGGGCGGCTACGGCATCTACTATCACTTCGACTATGTCGGCGCGCCTCGCAATTACAAATGGATCAACACCAACCAGATCGAAAAGACCTGGCAGCAGATGGATCTTGCCTATGCCAGCGGCGTAAGGGCTCTGTGGATCGTCAACGTTGGCGACATCAAGCCAATGGAATTCCCGCTCAGCTTCTTTATGAAACAGGCCTGGAATCCCGAAGCGATGACGCTCGATGCGATGGAGCGTTATCCCGAAGAGTGGGCAAGCGAAACCTTCGGCCCAGCACAGGCGAACGCAATCGCACACCTGATCACCCGCTACAGCCAGCTTGCGGCTCGAAGAAAACCGGAACTCATCGATGCTGGCAGTTTCCCGCTGGGTGCAACCACTGCTGACAAGCTCGACGGTGGCGAATTCGGTGAGATGGTCGCCGAATGGCAGTCGCTCGAACAGCAGATGCTCCAGGTCAAGGTGAAGCTGCCGCAGGACCAGCGGAACCCATATTTCCAGTTGGTCGAGCACCCAATCCTTGCGCTCTCCAATCTCTATCAGCTCTATTACGCGGTGGCCTGGAACCAGCGGCTTGCCTCGGCGAATGATCCCCGTGCCAACATCTTTGCCGATCGGGCAGAGGCCGCCTTCCACCGCGACCAGGAAATTACCGATGCCTATCACACCCTCAACGGCGGCAAGTGGGACGGCATGATGTTGCAAACCCACATCGGCTACACCAATTGGCAGCAGCCAGAGCGGCAGGTCATGCCTCAAGTGAAGCGGGTAACAACACAGGAAACCCCAAAACCAATCGTTTTCTCCACCATCCCGGCTGATTCCGTGCCGGAGGATAAGGGCGATGTCATCGCCATCGAGGCGCCCCATTACACCAGGGCGGTGGGCGGCCACGGCCTGACCTGGCGTGCCATTCCCAATCTCGGTCGCACCCTGGGTGCTGTTACCACTTTCCCGCAGGGCCATCCGCCGACAACCGAACGCGACGACGTGCGTCTCGAATATGAAGTCGCCTTAAGCAAGCCGGGCGACCTCACGGTAGAACTGATCATGGTGCCGACGCTCGATACCGGAAAGAATGGCCTTCAAACCGGAATTTCCATAGACTGAGGGCCCATGCAGACACTGACCGACCGGCTCGTGCCCGCTCCCACCACGACCACCACCCAGGAGCAGCGAGACTGGAACAAAGCCGTGGAGGACAATGCACGTGTATTGGAAGCTAGCTTCCCAAATATCGGGGCGGGGCGGCACGTCATCAAGATACGGCGTCTGGATGACAATTCCGTGCTTCAGAAGCTTGTGATGAGCACCGGCCCGATTCCGCCATCGTATCTGGGCCCGTCCGAAGCGGCGAGATCCCGTTCAAGCCTGCAGGGGCGGTAAGCGGGAGGGGCTGTTAAAGGTTGGCCAGACAGACACAACTTGGTGCTCATCTGTTTGCCCTTAGAATCACAAAACTCCCGAGCGGTCATTCGTTTCGCAAGGCGACCATGGGATTCAACTTCGCTGCTCTGCGAGCGGGGATAATGATGGCGAAGAGAGCGGCCGCCGTTAGCAGGAGCGCGGCTCCGCCGAGTGCCAACGGGTCGGATGCCCGGACAGCAAACAGCAGGCCGCTCATCAAGCGCGTGAGGGAGAGCGCCAGGATGATGCCAAGGGCCAACCCGGCCGCGATGGTTCCCATACCTCGCCGAATCATCATGCGCATTACCTGGCCGCGGTCGGCTCCGAGGGCCATGCGCAAACCAATCTCCTGCTGGCGCTGAGATACCCCATAGGAGGTGACGCCATAAATTCCAACCCCGGCCAACAGTAAAGCCAGTCCGGCGAAGACCGCGAGAAGGATCAACGCCAGACGCCGGCGCTGGAGCGAGTCACCCATCACCTCGGTCATGGTGCGAACGCGATAGACCGGCAAGCCGGGATCGATAGCTCCCACTTCCCGCTGGATAGTCGGCACTAGATTCATCGGGTTCCCTGAAGCAAGAACAGCGAGAGTCATGGCTCCTGATGGCCTCTGATTCTCAGGCCAGTAGACCTCAACTCGGGAGCGGGCCTCGAGGGTGCGGTTGCGGACATGCCGGACAACGCCGACCACCGTGACCCATGGGGCTTGGTGTTGACGGCCGCCGGGGTGTAGCCGCTTGCCAATGGGATCCTGGTTGGGCCAGTAGGTCTGGGCGAGGCTTTCGTTGACGATGGTCACCGGCGGCGCCGTGTCAGAGTCGCGCGCGTCGAAGAAGCGGCCACGGACCAATGAGATTCCCATGGCCTTGAAATAGTCAGAAGAGACGACCCGCTGGTCGGCTTCTGGCGTCGTATCTTCCATGGGCACGGATTGAGAATCGATCGTAGTAGTGCCGGAGCCTCCCTGGCCGCTCAATGGCAGGCCCGAAACTGCTCCAGCGAACTGGACGCCGGGCAATCGCTGCACGCGGTCGAGTAACTCGTTGTAGAAGCCGCGAACCTGTTCGGGTTTGCTGTAGACCGCATCAGGCAGAGCAACCCGCAGCGTGAGAACTCCGTCGGGGCGAAAACCGGGGTCAACCTTCAGTATCTGCGCGAAGCTTCTCAGCAGGAGTCCCGCCGCGGCAACCAGAAGCAACGAGAGAGCGGTTTCGCATATTACCAGCGTTGCCCGCAGCCGCTTGGGTCGCCTCCCCTCCGTGCTCCTTCCACTCTTCAGTCCATCGAAGTTTTCCTTGCGAGCGGCTTGCAACGCGGGCGCAAGGCCAAACAGAATTCCGGTAGCCAGAGAAACCACCGCAGTGAGAGCGAGCACCCTAACGTCAACGGACGTGTGGACCGCGCGGGGCAAAGACTCGGCCGCAATGGCAACCAAACCCTTCAGTACCCACGGAGTGATGGCCAATCCCACAAACCCGCCGACAAAGGCGAGGGCGACGCTCTCGGTGAGCAGCTGGCGGGCCAGGCGCCACCCGCTCGCGCCCAGAGCCATGCGGGTTTCCATTTCCTGCTGCCGCTCAGTAGATCGCGCCAGCAACAGATTGGCAATGTTGGCGCACGCGATAAGCAACACCAGTCCCACGGCTGCCATCAGCACCATCAGGGACGTTTTCACGTCGCCCACGGTCTCTTCGAGAAGTGGATGCACGATGATTCCGAATCCGTATTTCTCGTAGGGGTAGGACTTATGCTGTTCGATCATGGTTTTGGCCACACGATCCATGTCAGACTGCAGCTGAACGAGGGAAACGTCCGGCTTGAGGCGGCCAAGGACTTCGAGCCCATGGCTTCCGCGGCTGTCTTCGCTCAGATCGTCAGGCGAAAACGCGAGCGGTCCCCAGATTTCAGTCTCGTCGGGATATGCGAATCCGGCGGGCATGACTCCAACCACCGACGTTGGCACGCCATCGATGTCCATCGTGCTGCCAACCACGTTTGGATTGCCACCAAAGACGCGCCGCCAAAGCCCATAGCTGAGGACCACCTCGTGATCGCGGCCGGGTTGTGCCTCTTCGGCCAGAAAAGTGCGGCCAACGAGTGGCTGCGCGCCTAACATGCCGAACAGACTGGGAGACACCACCGCACCTACGACACGCTGCGGGCTTCCCTTGACGCCGAGATTCACGGAGCCGTAACCGATCGCGGCAAGGTTGCTGAAACTGCGATTCAACTGCTGAAGATCGCGAAACTCCGGAGCGGAGACCCAGTTCTGGTCGTTGGGCAGGCCGATCCCGGTAAACCGCGACCACACTTTGATCAGCCGTTCAGGTTGGCTGTAGGGCAGGGGCCGCAGCAGGATCGCATCGAGCACGCTGAAGATAGCAGCGTTGGCGCCAATGCCCAGGGCCATGGTAAGCACGACAACCGCTGTGAATCCCGGCCTCCTGCCCATCTGACGAAGAGCAAAAAGCAGGTCCTGAATCAGCACCCTCATCGTATACCTCCGGGTCGGGCAGTCAGTCCGATGTGCAGGGATAGTCCTCTCGAGCCAAGAGCCGCCATGAAGACTATCAGCAATCTTCCAGCCAAATGAAGCTCCCGCTAAGCGACTGATATCCGTGGGGATCGTCGTTTCCGCGAAGGGTGATTGTCCGTTCGTGGACAGCGATGTTCGAAAACGAACGTTGAATGACGGCGGACGGTCGTGTGGAATTCCGCCCGGCCTGGGAGCCGAGAAGTTCGAAGACGTCATTCGCTTTGAGGGCCCGGCTAAGTGTCTGTGCCCCGAACGAGCCTTCAGTGATCACTGCTCCTGTAGTTCTGAGCGTAGGTATCGTGAGGAAGTCCCTCGTGCCGGACGTCCCTGGTTAACGCGAACGCCTCAGCCTTCCCCATTGCTCCCCCGACCGTTACCAGGTACGGGCCATCGCCGTTTGGCCTAAAGACCTCGGGCCGCAGTTCCGGATGTTTTTGAGCGAGTGTGGCGGCCTTTTTGTTCGCCTGCGCTTCGCGGCGGTAGGTGTACACAATTACCCGCCACTGGTCACGAGCGCCCACAGTTTTGTCCTGTGGAATAGGTGCGGCAAGCGGTGCGACATTCGCCGCATTTTCAACTGTACCGCTGGATGTTGCGGTGGCTGAGTCTTTCGCGCCAGTATCTGCAGCCGGAGCGGAGGCCGCTTTCGGAGTACTGACTGGAGTCGCTGGTCTTCTCGACAGAAGGAACCATGTCAACGCCACAATTAGCACCACGATCAATCCGGCGGCAATAACAGCCATCGGGCCGACCCGTGGAGCGAATCGGTCCATCTGAATTTCTTCACTTTTCGCCGAAACTTCATTCGCCTCTGAAATCGGAGTCTGATTTGGAGCTAAAGTTATCTCGAACAGGTTCGGTTGGATTATTTCCGCCGCCTCCGGCGAAGGGCGATGCGGCCGCGCGGCAACGCGCGCATCCGGTGGAACGGCTACGGCGGGCGTGTCCTGGGGTATGGAAGTTCCTTCGAGCGCCGCGGCAATCTGCGTCAGGCCCCATTCCCCTCTAATTCCCTTGGTCACGATCTGATCGAATGGCGCAGCCAGAGGAAGTTGGCTGCTCGCGGCCTCCAGCGTTTGTTCCTTGGTCAGCGCCTGCAGCAGGACGACGGCCAGATCATGCACATCGCGTTGCTTCAACTCTTGGCCGCGTTGACCCTCGGGAGCTTCGCAGATACAGTCGCACTGAAGTTTCACGACCTCACCGACGGCAACTACGTTGACTGGCTGGACATGCTGATGGACGAAGCCATGCGCGTGCAGCGCCGCAAGCACCGATGAGAGACTGGCGGCAATCTGCCTTGTTTCCGCGAATGTAAGACGTTGGTCCCTCACAACCTCGCCGAGGTTGGCGTCCACCGGTTCCATCACGGCATACACCAGGGAGGTTTCATCGATTACCACCTGGCCGTATTCCTCCAGCTTCAATATGTTTGGGTGGTCCAGGGCCGCGACTCCGCGCCAGCGAGAGAGAATGTCCTCCTCTTCGGAGCGGGATTCCATGAGCCGTATAAGCCTGGGAAGGCCGGCTTCATTCGAGGTAGTGAAGAATGCGCTGCTGCCCTCGGGTCGCAGAAGTCGCGTCAGCGGGAATGCACCATCAATCGTTCTTCCTTCATATTCCGTCCATATTTCCATTTCCATGTGCAGTTTCCATTCGGGGATAAATGTTCAAGGCGGGGAAGGTCGCGGAGGACGAGCAAGGATCGAAGTGCGCCGGAGAACTCGGGATCCATCTCGGTGGCTATCTCTTTCAATCCAATCATTATCATTCATTGTTGACGAATCACGCGTCTAAATGGGCTAGAAAGTGTACCCAACAGTGGATCGCGCCCGGAGCAGAAACCTCCCATCGAAAGGCTTCTCGCGAGTCTATACTTTTGGCGAGTTCGCCGGTCTTTCGGGGGCCCTTCCGATCTTGATGAAGGATCACTAAAGATTACTCACTGCAAAGTCCTGTCTTCGGCAAGTTCGCGTTGCCGAGCGGCGCGGAGTTTTCTGAAACCCCGTTTGCGGGAACTATGAATTGGCGGGAATCTGAACGCGGAGGCAACATTGCGGAGCGAACGAGGGACACCGGACTGCCCTCTACGAAGCCATCGAGCGAACCGATTTGAAGTGCGGATAAATCGCCGGTCGTCAATGCACTTCTCAAAGCCGGAGCCGATCCAAACGAAGTAGAAATCTTTAGCTTCATGGCGTGTGTTAGCATCCGCTTTTTACACCATTGATTTTCCGGGATGCTCGGCTTCGCAATCCTTGAAACCTGAGGTTACATGACTCATCTGCGGTTTCTCTTTGCCAGTGTCGTCTTTTTGGCCTCTTTTTTGCTTTTTCTCGTGGAACCGCTTGCTGCCCGCCAGTTGCTCCCCATTCTCGGCGGATCCGCTGCTGTCTGGATTACTTGCCTGGTCTTCTTCCAGATCGCGCTCCTGGTCGGATATCTCTACGCACACTGGCTCGCCCGCCGGCCCTCATTCGTGGTGCATCTCTCCCTGTTGTTGCTGGCTGTCGCCGCCGCCATCCTATCGGTTCCCCGATCCTTGCTCATGGAGAACGGCGCTGCCCATCCGATTCTCACTGTGTTTTGCGCTTTGAGTCTTTCTATTGGTCTTCCATTTCTCGTCCTCAGCTCAACGAGTCCGCTGCTCCAGGTTTGGTGGGCGCGCATGGAAACCGGAAAAATTCCCTATCGCCTCTACGCGCTCTCAAATGTTGGTTCGCTGCTTGCGCTGGCTCTGTATCCCAGCGTGATCGAGCCCCGCTTCACACTCCACGCCCAACGCATAACCTGGTGCTGCGGGTTTGCCGTCTTTGCGGTTCTCTCCGCTCTGCTTGCGGTCAAGACGCGCTCTACCACCGCCGCGCCTCCCCGAGCGCGGCTTGACTGTAAGGAGGGCGACAACGATCTCTCCGTCCCGCGTTCCCCGCGCACACACAAACTTCTCTGGTTTCTCCTCCCTATGGGCGCCGCCATGCAGTTGAGCGCCGTCACCGGCTATCTCACCGCCAACGTCGCCCCGATTCCACTTCTCTGGATTCTTCCCCTTGCGGTCTATCTCGTCACTTTAATTCTTGCATTCCAATTCAGCGTCCGGTTGCCATGGGGCATCATCGCTCGGGTCATGGTGGTGATGCTGGCTGCTCTCGCATACTCCCTAACCAAGGCCAATGGTGGATGGCCATTGTGGCTTTCGCTTCTCTTCTTCCTGGTGGAATTGTTCCTGGCCTGCCTCTTCTGCCATTCGGCGGCCACAGAGCTGCGCCCGCAACGTGCATCTGAAGCGACGCTTTTCTATCTGCTCTTTGCGGCTGGCGGCGCGCTCGGTTCGTTCCTCATCGGCATTGCCGCGCCGTCGGTGTTCACCTTCAATCTCGATCTGCCCATCACCTTCCTGGTTACAGCGCTGCTGGTTCTGGCGGTAAATTGGAGCGGCGATTGGAGTCAGCGTCTGTTGTGGGCTGTAGCCAGCGCGGCAATGCTCGTTCTCGTCTTTTGGGTTAACCACGTTTACAAGCACAACACGATCGTAGCTGTGCGCAATTTCTACGCGAGCCTACGCGTGACCCGGGATCCGTCAGGTTATGCGGGCGCCACGATCCTCACGCTCGCGAACGGAAGCATCCGGCACGGAACGCAGATACTCGGCAGCAACGAGCTGCGCCACACCCCAACCACGTATTACACCAGCGACTCCGGCGTGGGCCTTGCCATTCGTTTCTGCTGTGAGGGTCGCGCTCGCAACATTGGCGTGATCGGACTCGGCGCAGGTACTCTAGCCGCCTACGGCCGTCCCGGCGACCATATCCGCTTCTACGAGATCAACCCAGCCGTCCCAGCTATCGCGAAAGATACGTTCACGTACATCCGAGACTCCGCTGCCCAGGTCGAGATCGTAGAAGGGGACGGCCGCACATCGCTGGCCCGGGAATCTCCACAGCACTTCGATGTTCTAGTCGTTAACGCCTTCTCCGGCGACGCCATCCCCATCCACCTTCTAACCAAAGAGGCCCTGGAGCTTTACCGCCGCCACCTAACCCCGCACGGCATCATCGCATTCCATATCTCTAACCAGCACGTTGATCTTGCGCCTGCCATTGGCTTGCTGGCCGCCTCTGCCGGCATGCAGGCGCGGCGTGTCTCCACCGACTCCACACGGCAACCCGGCGAGTTCACATCCTCCTGGATGCTGGTGACAGCCGACCCCGATTTCTTCGCTCAGCCGGAACTATCCGTGGTGGCCCGCATGCCAGAATCCAGGACGGACCTAAAAGTCTGGACCGACGACTACTCCGCCCTCCTCCCGCTCATCCGGTGGTGAACGCGTGGTTGAACGAACATTCACGGTGCCAGGATTTTGCTACGAATGAACCGCACGACCGAAGAATCCACGCATCAGAATTCATCTCCTATGGGATGGTCGTGCGAAACCTCGCACCCATGCAGTGAATCAGTTCGCCTGTTTGCTCCGAAGTATGTAATTGGCTCCCGCAATCCAACCAGCTCCTCAACTGTGCAGATCCCTGCTTCCATCGCAGACGTAACACGAAGCGCCTTATGCACTCTCCAAAGGGCTGTAGTACATAAAGTAAACCGTCAGGATGTTTGTGGTTCTCGACGTTTTTGCTGAAGGCATTGTTGAGCCGGGTGAGGCGCCGCATGGACATCCTCCGCGGATTGAAAATGACCCCCTACCGCAAATTTCCGAAAAGTCCGGCGGTCTCAATGGATCGATGCAACCTGGCCTTTCGGGGCCGCCGGATCTGGCTGGCGTTGGTCAAAACTCCTTTTTTCGGCAGCTGCATGAGCCATTTATCAGACAAGCCGACTACACGGCAAGGTGACGAAAAGCGCGTTTTCGTTACCGAGAGGGTAATGGGTCAGGTGAAATCCACACCCTGTGGAAAACACCTGACCCACTACCACCGAGAGACCTATTACTAAGAAGTGCGTGGCAACTTGCTACCATCTTCAGATGGATCTATCCACGGATACGAATCAGTCTCTGAAGAATTTCTTACAGGTCATGGTAATGGTATGACTCGCTCGAATGCGATCGGCGTGAAGGAAGTCCGGGCCAGATCAAGCCATCCGTTGGCTTGAGTGGGATCAGGACGGATGTCCCACACTACTTCTCCCTCCCGAGTGCGAAGCCGGTGGAAGCATAGGGCTTTTTGGCAATCGGCGTCTATTCCAGTCTGAGTACTCGCATTGGATCGACCGAGGCAGCACGGCGTGCGGGAAGCAGGCAGGCCACTGTTCCAACAGCAAGCAGCACACAGATCGCTCCTGCGGTCAGAGCAGGATCATACGGGCTTACCTGAAAGAGCAGACTCCCCACCATACGCGCCGATCCCATAGCAAGTACGGTCCCCGCAACGGCGCCTACTGCCACAGGAAGCAGTCCGTCGCGGAGCACTAGCCGGTACACGCTCGCGCGCTGTGCTCCGAGTGCCATGCGAAACCCGATCTCGCGATTGCGCTGCACAACGGAATAAGTGACAACACCGTAGACTCCGAGTCCAGCTAAGAACAGTGCGCTGGCAGCAAACAGGAGCAGGAGGTACATCTCGAATCGCTGATTTGCAACCGAGTCCGCAACTACGCTCCCGAGCGCCCGCGCCTCGGGAACTGACACATTGCTATCGACTCTCCAGACCGCCTTTCGGATCGCATCCGCCATTTCGGTAGGGGCTTGGCGAGTTCGCACCATAAGCCCAGCTGTCGGTTCCGTGCGGTACCAGTACGGAACATATATCAGCATGGGATCAGGCTTTGCCAAGGAAACTGTGCGAGCATTCGCTACGACACCAATGACGGTAAATGGCTTCTCAGTCGCCGGGTTTCCCCAGCCGAATTGCCGTCCAATTGGATTCCTTCCCGGCCATAGCGCTTTTGCCGTTTTCTCCGAAACGAGAGCGAGGTTTTTGCCCCAATCGCTCTGAGTGAAAATCTGCCCCGCGATGAGCTCCAGATGGATTGTCGAAAAATACTGCGGGCTGACCCAGCGAAAACTCTCAAGCAGAAGCTGCGTGGACGGACGATTGTCCCCTTCAACTCGCGCCATATCACCCCAACCGTCTCCAGTTAAAGGCAGGGCACTCGCGAAAGCTGCGTGCTCCACACCAGGCAAACGATCTATGCCTTCGAGGACTTCTTTGTAGAAGGCCGCGCGGTGCTGGTCATCGTGATAGGACTCCATGGGCAGGTTGACCAATGCTGTGATCGTACGCTCTGTGGTGAATCCGCGATCCACGGTCATCAGCTTCATGAGGCTTGTGGTCAGCAGCCCGGTCATCAACACCAACGCGACACTCACCGCCACTTCAACTCCCACCAGAAACCGCCGCACGCGGCGGTTTCCGCGCGATTCACTGGCAAGCCGCGATTCGCTATGCAAAACTTCCAGCGGAGCTGTACGGGAGATCATCAACGCCGGCGCCGCTCCCGCCAGCAGGCTCGCGATCATAGCCAGAAGCAGCGCGGATCCTGCTCCCATCCAATCGAGATGCAGAGGGCCGCGAAAATCGAGGGCCGAAGGCAGGTATTGCTGCATGGCAGGGACTATGCTCGCGGCCAGCGCAACACCCAGTCCACCTCCCGCTGCGGCCAGCACAACGATTTCTCGAAGCGCCATCCGCACCATCTCGGCGCGGCTCGCCCCGAGGGCCGCTGCAACCGCGATCTGCTGCTTCCGCCCAACAGCGCGAGCCAGCAACAGATTCGTGACATTCACGCAACCTACCAACAGCAGCCCCGCCGCCGCCGCTAGCAAGATTACGAGAGGTTTCCGATTGTTCCCCACGAGCGAGTCCTGGAAGGGCGTGAGCGCCACCGAGAGCGTAGCCTTTTCATCCGGAGGCAAATTCGCGCCGATCGTATGCTGCAGTGCATCGAGATCGGCTGTGGCCGCAGCAATGGATGTCCCCGGTTTTAACCGCGCCAGTCCAAAATAGTTCAGATCGCCCATCTCTTCGGCCAGTCGCTCCTTTGAAAAGGCCAACGGGGCCAAAAGCTCTACGGGCCGCGACCGATTTGTCTCGCCAATAATTCCAGCCGTTTGCACCGAGGGCATGTGGAACGACTGCGGCATCACGCCGACTACTGTGTAAGGAAAGCCGTTCAATCGAATGGTCTTGCCGATAATCTCGGGGTCTGCGCCGAACTGCTCGCGCCACAGGCTGTACATCAGGACTGCGACGTGCTCGGAACCTTTTTGTGCCTCACTGGCAGTGAAAGCCCGCCCCATCCGCGGCTGCACCTGGAGCAGGGAAAAGATTCCCGGTGTGGCCCACAGTACGCCCACCTGCAGGGCATGGTCATTCATGCCAAGAGGTACTGGGAATTGTTGCATGAGTGCCATCGAGTCGAAGCTGCGGTCGTGACGCTGCCAGAAAGTGAAGTGATTCGCGCTCACAGGCAGAGCCGGATAGACGTTGCTCCATTCCGCGACCTTTTCCTCGACGGTTACGAGTTGGTCCGCTTGGGTAAAGGGTAGCGGACGCAGCATCACATCGTAGACCAGGGTGAAGATCGCGGTCGTCGCGCCGATGCCGAGAGCAAGCGTCATTACCGCAACGGCAGTGAATCCTGGCGACCTCAGCAATTGCCGCACGGAATAACGAATGTCCTGCGACAGGCGCTCAAAGACCTCCCAGCCCCAGACCTCGTGGGTTTGTTCGCGGATGATAGTCGGGTTGCCGAAAGCGCGGCGGGCGGCGCGGTGGGCTTCTTCGGGAGGCAGACCATTATCGCGTTGTTGTTCTTCTTCCAGTTCAAGATCAGACTGTAGCTCTCGCTCCAGGTCCGCGTGTCGCTTCTTAATCTGCCACCAATACATCTCAACTCTCCTCCGCGACAGGCCACATCACGCTCGCTACAGCTTCGGCCATCTGCTTCCACTGCGACTCTTCGACTGCCAACTGCTTCTTGCCTTTGTCCGTAAGCCGGTAGTACTTGAACTCCCGATTGCGGTCCGGGGCGGTTTCCCATTTGGAAACGACCCAGCCGCGCTTCTCAAGGCGATGCAACGCCGGATAGAGCGAGCCATGCTGCATCTGCAAAAAGTCGTTAGTGGTGCGCTGAATGTGCTTGCCGATCTGGTGTCCGTGGGCAGGGCCATAAAGGAGCGTCCGCAGAACGAGCATGTCCAGCGTGCCTTGGAGTAAGTTAGCCCGCTGTTTTTCCTGTTTTTCCATAGAAGACCCTCGACCCTCGATGTTTGCTGATAGTAGACGTTCGACCATCGATAGTCAAGGCGACCGGCTTAATTCAGTCCTGGAAGGATGATTTCAGAGCGAGGCGCTCCTTGACCTATTGAGATCGATACGCGCCAGCGGCTTCGTTCTAACCGGCGTGTGAGACATGCGACCGCTGCCGATTCGCTCGTTTCGGATTTTCTCAACGCGTGATAGATGCCGAGTCGCTCATTGAGTAACCGATTAGTACCGGAATGTCGGCTTGCGAGAAACAATGGTCCGCCTACACCTCACGACCGATGGAGCGGCGACGCGGCAAAGGCTGTCAAAACCCCCAAAATCGGCCACTTAAACCAATCCCGAGCGAAGCCGAGGGATCTGCGGTTTCCTCTTGGCCTCCAAAAGATACGAAATGCCGCGTGCCCCATTCAAGGCGTCCGTTGGCTTGAGTGGGCTCAGGACGGATGTCTCACACCAACTTCCCTCCCGAGTGCGAAGCCGGTGGAAACGTAGGCTTTTTGGCGAATACCTAAAACTGCGCACGGTCAGTCGTCGCCGAATACCTCTTCATTGCCATTTTCTGCCCACAGTTGATCCGAATCACTCCCGTGTGGATCATTCGCTGCGCAGCGCCTGCATGGGGTCGATGGTTGCTGCCCTACGCGCGGGGATCACCGCCGCGCACAGCGCCGCCAATCCGAGCAGCATAGTCGCTCCCGCCAACAGCAAAGGATTCCATGGCTTAACCCCAAAGAGCTGGCTGGCCATGAGATACCCCGCCCCAATCGCCGCCGGAATCCCGATTCCCAATCCGATGCCGACCTGCCAGAACGCTCCGCGCAGCACCAGGGCGACCACTGAGCCGCGATCGGCGCCCAGGGCCATGCGCACGCCAATCTCGCTCCTGCGTTGCTCCACGCCATAGGCGGTTACGCCATAGAGGCCAACCGCCGCCAGCACCAGGCCAACCGCGCCAAACAGCCAAGCCAGGCTGGCGATCATATTCTGCTGATCGAACGATTCCTGAATCACTCGCGAATATGGTTGAACGTCATATATCACCAGGTTTGGATTGACTTCGGCCAGCGCTTTCTTTACCTGCATGAACATGTTCGCCGGATGCTCCGGCGCCCAGACCACGATGTTCCAGAGGTTTTGCGACACCAGCTCGTCAGTCTGGAGATCGCGCTGATCGAAGGGTACGGCCTGGGTCTCAGGGACGTAGTACATGGCCCGGGCTGGATCTTGGAAGCTCCAAGTCACGTAATGGATGTTTTGGACGACACCAACGATCTCGTAGGTTCCCGCATTCCTCATGGGGCCGGGACCGAAGTGCCGACCCATGGGATTCTGGTTCCCAAAAAACTTCCTGGCAAAGGCTTCGTTGACGACAGCCACGCGTCGCGTGTTCTCGTCGTCGTCTTCGTTGATGGTGCGGCCCTCCACCATTGAGGCGCCGATGGTCTTGAAGAACCCGGGGGTTATGCGGGTCCAGTCCGAAGATATATCGTCCTTCGGGGCGGGCTCTGGTTTGCTCTGAATCCGAATGTCATGGCCCCACTGATTGCCGCTCATCGGCGCATACGTCGCGGCACTGACGCTGCGCACTCCGGGAATGGCGCCGAGCCGGTCTTGAATCTGACGATAAAGCGGGACCAGTTGCTCCTGCTTATAGTTCGCCAGCATAGGCGAACCGATGGAAACCAGGTAGCGGCCATCCGGATCGAACCCGAAGTTCTGGTGTTCCAGATTGCGCAGGCTGCCGCCCAGCATGGCGGCCGCGCTTAGCAGCACCAGCGATACTGCCGCCTGCGCAATGACCAGCGCCTTCTGTGCCCAATGACCGCCGCCTGCAACCTCACGGTTGGCGCCACGCAGCGCTTCCACCGGCTCGGCCTGCGAGGTCATCCACGCAGGCATCATTCCGAAGATCGCGCCCGTGAGCACCGAGACTCCGAGCGCGAAAAGCAGAACTGGTGTTGAGGGCGCAGCCTGTACCGGAATCCAGCTGCTTCGCTCCATCGTGTGGAAGGCAAGATAAAGGATCAACCGGGCCCCCACCCAGGCCACGGCCACACCGGCTGCGCCGCCCATCAGAGAGAGCGTAACGCTTTCGAGAAGTGCATTCCTCACCAGGCGTCCCCGCGATGCTCCCAGCGCGACGCGGACTGCCGTCTGCTGCCGGTTCTTAAGCCCCCGGGCCAGCAGCAGGTTGGCGATGTTGGCGCAGGCTACCAGCAGCACACAACAGGCCGTGACCATGAGCAGCAGCAGACCCTCGCTGTAATCTCTGCGTAAAAACGAGAAACCTGCGCCGCCAGGCGATAAGCGGAGCGTCTGCTTCTGCCACACAGCTTTTTCCTGCGGACTCATGTCTGCCAAGTGGCTGGCCAGCCAGCCCTGCAATTCACCCTGAAGCTGCGCCTGGAGCGCTTTCGGATTCGTTCCGGGGCGCACTCGCCCGATCAAGTCCAGCCAATCGGTCCGCGTGTTTTTAATTCGCGCCGCTTTCCCCAACATCAATGGCTCGGCCGTCAGCGGCATCCAGATATCCGGCAGGCCCCAACTCGTCATCTTCGCCCCAAGGAAACCTGCCGGGGCCACTCCGATGATGGTGAACGCCTGGCCATTGATCTGGTATGTGGATCCCACGACCCAAGAATCGGAGCCATACTTCTCCTGCCAGGCATGGAAGCTCATCACCGCGACCGGGGGCGCGCCCTCCCGATCGTCGGCGTCGACGAACAGCCTCCCGCGCCAGGCGGAAACGCCCAACGTCTGAAAAAAATTCCCGGAAACATATTGGCCATTCGCTGTATCCAGTGGTCCCGACGCGCCGGAGCGCCGCACTGCCAGCGGCATGCTACCCGCCTGGAGCGCTGCCAGATCCTGGAATCCTGGCGTGTTTGCGCGGAATAGCTTGTATGCTTCCCACGAGAAGAGACTCCAGTTGCCCGCCTCGCCGTCGCTATCCTGGCTGTATCCTGCCCAGTCGCAGCAGTGGGGCTCATCGCCGATGCGCCAAAGCTGATCCGGTCTGGTGACCGGCAGCGATTGCAGCATCACCTGTTGCACGAGGGTGAAGATCGCTGTGGTTGCCCCGATGCCCAGCGCCAGAGTCAGCACCGCCGTCAGCGTAAAACCCGGTGATTTGCGCGACTGACGGAGGGCGTAACGAACATCCTGCAGTAGCGACTCAAGCCACGTGGTTCCGCGTCGCTCGCGGCAGTCTTCCTTAATCTGCTCGATCCCGCCGAACTCGATTCGTGTGAGCCGACGGGCTTCGCTCTCTGGTATGCCGGAACGAACCTTGTCGGCGACCTGAGATTCGAAGTGGAAGCGCAGCTCTTTGTCCAGATCGGCCTCCAATCGTTCGCGAAAGAAAAGCCTCTGTAACCAGCCCATTAGATTCCCTCCAGGGTTCCCTCGAGAATGAGGCCCACTAAGTCGGTCAGGCGCGTCCAGTTTTGGGTTTCAACCTTGAGATGAGTTCGTCCCTTGGAAGTGAGTTCGTAGAACTTGGCTTCCCGGCCAGTCTCGGAGGGCTTCCAGCGAGAGCTGAGCAGCTTTTTATATTCGAGGCGATGGAGCGCGGGATAGAGGGATCCCTGCTGGACCTGGAGTGCGTCGCGCGAGATCTGCTGGATTCTTTGCGCGATGGCATAGCCGTGAATGGGTCCAAGCGCAACGACCCTCATGATGAGAAGGTCGAGCGTGCCTTGCGGAAGGTCAAACCTGTCTGTCCTCTTCATACCTATTGCTTCTACATATACATCGCGAGATGTAGAAGGTCAAGGTATATCCGCCGTGTCAATGCGCAGCGGCCAGCTCTCTCTAAGACGGATTCGGAAACTGAGGAGTTGTAGACCAGCAATTGGTTGGTTGCCGCATTAGAAGTGGTGACGATACGAGTGTGCGAATTCCAGTCCTGGCCCTGGGCGCCGGCAATGGCCCCAATCATCAACGTTGCCGCGGCAATGTTGCAAATGCTCTTCATGCAGATCTCCGATTAGATAGGTTTGCCGCCAAAATCAGCCAGCTCGAAGCCGAAGCTTCCAGTCAACATCAACGACGGCTTACACTCATTCGCTTCAGAGACGAAGAAAGTTACGGTGGAAGAGAATTTTGTTAAGAAATCACCCGACGAGAAGAAGCAACGAATGGAAGCCCAGCATTCACCCCCAAGGCTCGAAAGATGTCCAGCGCAGGGAAGTCGGACAGGTCCTCAAAAGTCGGCTTTCGGGAAGCGACTGCAGCCACACCTGACAGCAGATGGAGCGGCGGGGCGCCGCAAAATGATGTCGGGGGGGCCCTGACGCGGCCCCAATTATCCAGTCTTTGGTCG
>CAWDRO010000004.1:0-76183 GCA_963804735.1 uncultured Acidobacteriaceae bacterium | reverse complement strand
TGTCAACCCCCCAAAATCCCCGAAATCCCCCTAACCCGCACATTCCAAACACTGAAATAATTCTAAAAACCTGGCGTAGTGAACATACCCAACTTGATAAACTGGATATACAGCTCAAATCAAAGAAGAAGCCAGACCCAATCCCGCGCCAAACTACCGGGCGAAGGCACACGCAACCGACACAGCCGCCCATAAGTCCTTTGTTTGCAGGACTCTGTATGTAAGCCCCGCAGAATGACGATTTTAGCGGTTGACTATACAGGTTAAAGCGCAGAAAACAAACGGCTTCCCTACAGAGACGGGGGGTACCCTTACGAGGCGTCGGCCGCCCTGTCCCCCGATCACCCGGTCTTAGATCGCCTAGTGTGGTGAGTCGCAGAGCTCATAGTGTGGTTGTCGGGAAATCGCTGAAAATGCAGGTTCTTCGCGGTGCCAACGATCCTTGCCTAGTCCCTATGTCGAGTCCCTAGTCCGTAGTCGCTAGTCCCCCGATCGCCCAGTCTTTAGATCACAATGCTGCCCACATCGACCAGGGTGTAGGTGTAGGCGAGCTGGCCGGCGACGTCCCGCGATCGCCAGTGCTAGATCACCATGCTGCCCACATCGACTAGGGTGTAGGTGTTGGCCAGCTGCCCGGCCACAAAATGCAGGTTCTCCGGAGCGTAGCTGGGGTTCGGGTTCGCGCAGCGGACATTCACACTGCTGGCAAGGCTCGAGTCCGGAAGAATATTGCGAATATTCGGCGGGAAGATGCAATACGCGCCGGTGCGGGATTGGTGCAGCGAAGCCGTCGCATCCAGTGCCAGCAGTGCATTCGACAACGCCCCCGCCTTGAACTGGAGGCCGCTCGCTTTGGCGTAGCTCGCCATCCACAGCAACGGAATATTCGACGGCGACGCGCCGTTCTGGTCGGGAGCATAGCCTCCGCCCACGTCGCAATGCACCCCGGAAAACCAGACCTGCTCCAGGGTTTGATTCGGGTATACCGAGGGCGCAAAGACCGCTGGCTGAAACTGCATCCGCTGCTCATCGATCGAGAGCGCCTGCACTGCGGTGACTACGTCTTCATGCAGCGTCGTCGAAAGAAAACCATACTGAATGACGTCGATCGACCCAAAGAGCGCCGGAATGCCAAGCGAGCCGACCGTGTCCCAAACCCCGAGCAGCTGGATCTTGGCGTTGTCCATCTTGTAGGACGCGTTGAGCGTGTCGAGCAGCAGATCGCGTTGCGCGGCGTTGCGATATGCCTCAAAGGCCATGTCGAGGCAGGCGCTGTCCTGCTGGTTGACCGTCGGCAGGCCGCAGATCGCAATCATGCCCGCCAGGCTGCGGGCGGTGTAGGCGCCGCGGCTGAAGCCGAAGATGAAAATCTGATCGCCCGGCTGGTATTGCGCGGAGATCGCTGAATAACCATCCTTGATCTTCCGGAAGAGCCCCGCGCCAACCGCCCCGCCCAGCATCTTGTCGACCGGAGTGCCGCTGGAGCCAACGCCCGAGTCGTACATAGGAATTTGGACTCCGGGAAGATTCTCGAGCGCCGTGTAGAGCTGGCAAACGTTGGAGTTGTTGTTAGGATCGTCCCAGGTCCCATCGGCGCAGAAAACAATATTCTTCGACATCGACTCTCCCTCGCGATAACAATGGCCTGTGGCCTTGCCAAGACTGCTACCGCGAAGTCGGTCTCGTCAACCTCGGATTTGACGAGTGCTAAAGAGTTGAGTGTCTCGAAACTTACTTCTGGGGAAAAGGCTCTGCACGCGTCGACCCGTCGCGTTCCTTCATCAGGATTTGCACTTTGCCCTCGGCCGCATCCAGCTCCTGCTTGCACGCCGTGGACAGGCGCACACCGTCCTCAAAGAGCCGGATCGACTCCTCCAGCGGGAGATCGCCGCGCTCCAGCTGATCGACGATCTTCTCCAGCTGCTTCAGCGATTCTTCAAACGTTGCCAACTTGCAGCCCCTCAACTGGTATGGGTTGCGAAACAGGAGCGCTTTCTGCGGAGAAAGCGCCCGCCGGAAGCACCTCGGCGATCACCTCGGCGGCAACCATGTAGCGGCCAAACGGAGCGCTCACCTGCACGCCCTGAATACCGCCGTAACCCATCTGCCGCGCCGCCCGCAGCATCTCCTGCGCGATGCGCACGCCCTCGGCTCGCGCCAGCTCCGGCGTGTCGGCCTGTTGCATCCGCAGCAGGATCAGGTCGGGAACGCTGACCCGCAGATCGTTCTTCATGAACTCGGCATTGCGCAGGCTGGTGAGTGGCCAGATGCCCGCGATCACCGGAATGCGGAAGCCTTCGATGCGTTTCAGGAACGCCTCCAGCACGTGCAGGTCGAAGACGGGCTGAGTGATCGCGTATTCGCCACCCGCTTCGACCTTGTAGGCGAAGCGGCGAATCTCGTTGTCGAGATCGGGCACCCCGGGATTGGCGGCGACGCCGATGGTGAATCCGGTCGAAGCGCCGATGCCGTTGCTGCCTATATCGAGGCCGTGATTGAGCCGGTTGACAATGTTCACCAGGCCGATGGCATCGACGTCGAAGACCGCCGTCGCGTCGGGATAATTCCCCAGCTTCGGTGGGTCGCCGGTGAGGCACAGAATGTTCTTCAGCCCGATCGACGAAGCGCCCAGCAGGTCACTCTGAATGCTCAGCACATTGCGGTCGCGGCAGGTGTAGTGCAGCACCGTCTCGATGCCTGCCTGTTGCTGAATCTGGATGCACAGGCTCTGCGCGCTCATTCTTGCCGAGGCGCGCGGCGAGTCCGGAACATTGATCGCATGGACGCCGAGCTTAGCCAGCAGCTTCGCTCCATCCAGTTCCTTGGCCGCGGAGATTCCACGCGGCGAAACGATCTCGACCAGGGTGACGAATTCGCCGTTCGCGACTAGTCTGCCGATCTTCGAGCGCTCGGCCAATGGCGCCGGTGGCGTCTCGGTGACAATCGGTTCCCGCGAACCGGCCTTCGCCGGATGCTTCTGCGCCTGCACCGCGCGCAAAGCCGACTTTATCGCCCGGATGTGATTCGGCGTCGTCCCGCAGCAGCCGCCAAGGTATTGCACCCCAGCCTTGAGGAACTTCTTCGAGAAGTTCGCCATATACTCCGGCGAACACAGGTAAATGTTTCGGCCTTCGATCGCGCGAGGCATGCCGGCGTTCGGCATCACTACCAGCGGAAGCGAGGTCGCCGTAGCCATGCGCTCGATCGCGGTCAGCACCGTCGCCGGCCCCGCGCTGCAGTTCACTCCCACAGCATCCGCGCCCCACGCGGTCAGCTTTGTCGCTGCCGTCTCGCTTGAGGCTCCATCCAGGCAGTTCGCTTCTTCGTCTACCGTCACCAACGCCAGCACCGGGATTCCCGGCGCCGCATCAGCCGCAGCCAACAGCGCCTGCTCGGCTTCATTCAAAGCCGAAATCGTTTCGATCACCAGCATATCGACGCCGCCGGCGACCAGCCCCTTGATCTGTTCGGTGAACGCGGCCCGAGCTTCTTCGAGCGAAGTCTTACCCAGCGGCTCGAGCAATACGCCGAGCGGCCCAATCGAACCTGCGACCCATGCCTCGCCCGCCTGCTTGTCCGCCAGTTGCTCGACCGCTTGTCGAGCTAGCCGCGCTCCCGCCTGGTTGATAGCGAAGACTTTGTCCTGCATACCGAAGTGGGCAAGCCGAAAGGCGTTCCCGCCGAAAGTGTTGGACTCGATGATCTCCGCGCCGGCCTGCAGGTACTCCTCATGAATGGAGCGCACCAGCTCGGGCTGGGAGAGGTTCAGCTCGTCGTAACAACGGTTGATGAAAACGCCGCGGTCATAGAGCATCGATCCCATCGCTCCGTCGAAAAGCACGGTTCGCTCACCAAAGACTTCCTGAAGTCGTCCCATTCCTGTGGCTCCATTTCCATGCTATGCCCACGCGCCGCTTCGGCGCCAGAGACACCGGGCTTTGTTATACTTCAGTCTCCGGTAGTTCGTCCGTAATAGAACGGTGAGGGGTTGGTTTGAAGAAGAGAAGTCTGCTGCGCCTGTTGTCTAACAGCCGTTTGATACGTTTTTCGCTGGTGCTCTTCACGGTCACGTTGTTCCTGGCGGGTTGCGGTAAGAACTTCTACTTCGCGGGGCGCAACTTGCCGCCTAGCGGTCTTACCAACCGGGTCCTGATTGCGATCCAGAACCCCAGCGCCTTCACCAAGGGTGCTCTCACCTTCGTCGACGCCTACTACGACATTCGCCACGCCTACAACAACATCAACGTCACCTTTTCGATCGGCGGCGCCTCGGTCAGTGTACCGTTGACGATCCAGAACATGCCGGAAGAACAGGCTGGCGCGGTCTACAACTCAGGCGACGGCAGCATGTCGCTGATCAACTACTCCACTGAGAAGCAAGCGACCAGCATCGCCGGCTCCCCAGCAGCGAGTATCTTCATCAGCCGTAATCAGAACTACATCATCTCCGCAGACCAGACCGCCCATTACGTGGTCATTACTGACCGTACCATCGGCAAGACTATCCCGCTGAATCTGCCGGGAGTTTATAAGGTCTCCTTGAATTCGAGCGGTACGCTGGGCTTGGCATTTGTACAGAATTCCAACACCCCCTACAGCCTTGTTCATTTGACCGGGCCGCAGCAAACGAGCTATCAGGCATTTTTCGCCTCCAACGGGACATGGCCCCCGAATGCCTATGGCCTCCCCGCCCAGGATTGCGAACCACAGAACCTTCCGGTTTACTGCGTCTATCCGATTAGCCCCGGTACAGCCAGCTTTGATCGGCCGGTCAAGGCATTGTTCTCGCCGGATGGCTCTTCGATCTACGTGCTCAGCTGCGGGCCGGAGTGCGGCGGCACCGCCTCCAGCATTGCGACAATACCGATCACTACCTCCTCGTTGAACAATGGTTCGCTCGGCCCGGCAGGCATCAACCTGCAAGCGAACGCGACCTACCCGATTCCCGGTGGCGCAACCAACGCAATCGGCAACGGAACTACGCTCTACGTCGCTGGACAATCGGTGAAGCCGGATGGCTTCCTGGCCGGAAATCTCACCGTCTTCAGCTTCACCAACAACCAGATACAAGGGACCTATTCGATCGCCGACGGCTCCCACAACAAGATGCTTTTCGCTGACGACAATACGTTGTTTATTGGCTCAGTGCAGTGCCAGTCGGGCGAGCGTTACCACCTCGATCCGTCATCGTCCACCGGTTGCCTGACACTGTTTAACACCGGCACCAACGCGGTGAGTTTCGACACCTACAAGGGCGATCTCACCGGCATCGCAGACGTCGAGGGGCTGCATAAAATCTATGTCGCCGAGGGTGGCCAGGTCTACATCTACCGCACCACCGACTTTGCCGAGCTCGACAACTCCAACGTTACGGTGGTCGGTACCGCCGCCGATGTTGCCTACATGGACGGCTCGTCCGACGAAAACAACACCACGTACTAGCCCTATGCCGACCGTCGACGTGCTCGCCATTGCCGCCCATCGCGATGACGTAGAGCAAACCTGCGGCGGCACGTTGCTTCACATGAAGGCCCTCGGCCTGCGCACCGGCATTCTCGACCTGACCCAGGGCGAAGCCGGAACGCGCGGATCGGCCGCGGAGCGCGTCGCCGAGGCCGCTGCCGCCGCCAGCATCCTTAAGGTTGATACTCGCGAAGCTCTCGATATCCCTGATGCCCGTGTCGAGAATACTTACGAGAATCGAACCAAGATCGCGGTCGTGCTGCGCCGGCTGCGTCCCCGGGTTGTGATTCTCCCTTACTGGACCGGACGACACCCCGACCACTATGCAGCGTCGACACTAGGCTACGAAGCCTGCTTTCTAGCTGGCCTCGCCAAACTCGATACCGGAGCCCCACCCCACCGCCCGTTCAAGATCGCCTACGCCAGCCTCTACGCAGACGTGCGACCCAGCTTTGTCGTGGATATCTCGCAGTACATCGAAGCCCGCTTTGCGGCGCTGATGGCCTATCGCTCACAGTATGCCAACCAGGACTCTGGCAGCGGCCTCTTCGTTCCCGAAGAGGAGATACGCGAACGAACCTTCGCCATGGCGCGGCATTACGGCCTGCTCGCGGGGGTTCGCTATGCCGAGCCTTTCGTCCAGAAAGAGATCGACCTGGTCGACGATCTGACGCTCATCCCGGTGCAATCGATCTGAGCTTTTGGAGTTGTTGTACGGCGAATAATGGGAACACATTGATGAATAATCGAGAGGCTAATGCAACACCAGGGAGAAATCCCGCAACTACCTAAACAATGGTTCGACCCTGTTTTCTCGTTATCGATCGTGAATTTCCCGGTAGCATTTCGACCCGCAAGCCGATAATCGAAACCGCCAAGTTTAACGTGCTTACTCTGCGCCTGAGGCTTTGGATACGCTGCAGCAATTTCCAGCCATGCCCGGCGTGGTGCTCGACTCCGACATCTACGGCATGTCCTGCGAGGAGCTCGCCAATCGATTGAAGAAGATCAAACCGGACATTCCCATCGTCGTTATCTGCGCACCGGGCGATGGCGCATGTCATGGAGCGGATTTTTATCTCGAAAGCCTGGATCCCCGCAAACTGCTTGAAACGCTGCAGAAATTGAAGCCGGCGGAAGTTTCAGCGATCGAGAAACATGAAGAACGGTTGAACCGCCAGCACGAGTAGCAGTCGTCCGCCTCCTCAATCCTCTTCTTCATCCGCATGCAGACGTTGCGTCGACGCGGCAATGATCTTCTCCTGCTGCGCGGCGGGAACAAGATCGTAGTGATCCATTTCCATATGAAAGCTGCCCAGCCCCTGGGTCATCGCCGTAAGGTCGGCGCCGTAGCTGAGCATCTCCGACATCGGGACTTCGGCGCGCAGGCTGATCGATCCGCGATGCGACTCCATTCCCTGCACCTTGCCGCGGCGGCCATTGAGGTCGCCCATCAAAGTGCCCGCCGCCGATTCCGGCGCGTCGATCTGCACTTTCATAATGGGTTCGATGATGGCAGGGCGCGCCTGCTCCATGCACTTACGAAAAGCAATTCGGCCGGCCATCCGGAAGCTGAGTTCATTCGAATCTACGTCGTGGTAAGAGCCGTCTTTCAAGACCACGCGAAAATCGACGACCGGATAGCCCGCAAGATAGCCGCGCTGAGCCGCTTCATGAATGCCCTTCTCGATCGCCGGGATATAGTTCTTCGGCACCGAACCGCCGAAGATGTCGTTCACAAACTCGAAACCCGCACCGCGCGGCATCGGCTCGATGCGAATCACGCAATCGCCGAACTGGCCATGCCCACCCGATTGTTTCTTATGCCGTCCCCGCGCTTCGACACCCGCGCGAATCGTCTCGCGATACGGCACTTTCGGCGCTTGCAGCGTGACCTCGGTGTGATAGCGCTTTTTTAACTTGGAGACAATGACCTCGATATGCTGCTGCCCGGAGCCGGCGATCAGGAACTCGTGGGTCTGCGGATCGCGATAGAAGCGAATCAGCGTGTCCTCTTCCATCAGCCGGTGCAGTCCGGTCGCCAACTTGTCCTCATCGGCGCGAGTGCGTGGCTCGACCGCGAAGGCGATCGCCGGTTCGGGCAGTATTGCCGGCTCATAGAAAAGGGGCTGCGCCTTCTCTCCCAGCGTGTCTCCGGTGAAGGTGTTCTTCAACTTGGCAACCGCCCCAATGTCACCCGCATGAAGCTCGGTCACGGAAGTGGCCACCTTGCCTTCCATGATCGCAAGATGGCTGAATCGCTCAGCCGCGTTGCGGTTGTAGTTCTGCACCGTCGCGTCGTTGCGCACCACCCCGGAGAAGACTTTGAAGAAAGAGATATGCCCCGCAAAGGGATCCGAGATGGTCTTGAAAACATATAAGGAGAGTGGCTGATTATCGGCGACAGGCCGGGTTACCATCTCCGTCCCCTCGGCATTCCATGACCCAGACTCGTGACCGTTGCCGCCGACTGTCACAGGCACCGGCGTTGCCCGCGCCGCCACTGGAGCGCGCTCGACGGGAGCAGGCGCGTAGATGCGCAGAAACTCCAACAGTTGATCGGTGGCGATATTAGCCAGTCCCGACGTAAAGAGCACTGGGAAGATTCGATCTTCGCGAATAGCCTCGTGGAGTGCAGCAACCAGATGTTCCTCGGGAATCGTGCCCTCGGCGAAATATTCCTCCATCAGTTCGTCTTTGCCCTCGGCAACCAGCTCGACCAGCGCCTCGTGCGCCGATTTTGCAGTCTCAATCAGCTCCGAGGGAATCTCGCCAGCCTTGCCCTTTCCATTCGAACCGGCGGGATAAAGAAATGCCTTCATCGAGATCAGATCGATCACTCCGCGGAAAGGCGTCTTCGATGTTGCGCTACCTTGACCGATCGGCAACTGGACCGGGACAACGCTTCGCCCAAAGGCATTCCGCAGCGATTCCAGAAGCGCAAGCGTCTCGGCAAGCGAATCCTGACCAGAGCCGTTCGCAGCCGCCTTCCCGGTATCGCGGTCCATCTTGTTCACGACCAGAATGCGCGGAAGCGAAAATTCTTCCGCATAGGACCACACCCGCGCGGTCATGGGCTCGACACCCGCGCAGGCGTCGATCAACACCACGGCCGATTCCACCGGAAGCATCGCGGCCTTGGCCTCGTGCACAAACATGCTGAAGCCCGGAGTATCCACGAGGTTAACCTTCACCTCATTCCATTCGCCCCAGGCGACGGCGTTGGAGAGCGTCATCCGGCGCGCGATCTCCTCCTCGTCGTACGCGGTGACAGCGGTGCCGTCGTCGACTCGACCGGCGGACGGGACCGCGCCGGCGGTCGCAAGCATGGCTGAGATAAGGGTGGTTTTGCCGCAATGAAAGTGGCCGGTAACGGCGGCGTTGCGGATGTTATTGCCGGTGAAGACGTTCATCAAGCCCCCATGTTCCACGCGTTCACAGCGGCCCGCGCGGAGGAGATTCTCTGAAAGGCATGAAGACTAACACAATCGGCCACAGCCGGGAAAGAGCGCCCGTCACGCGCCGCCTAAATGGCTGGCGACGCGACTCGCCGGCTTCAAATTTGAGAGGCCGACAAAGGGTTCAGGATCTGGTTGGAAATGTTGCTCACGATCGCCTCATAGCTATAGCGCGGCGACGCGGAAAGCGCTTTCCAGTCCGGATCAGCGACGAACTTGGCCCAGCCCGCATTCAACTCATCGATATCGGTGAAGCTGAGCATATAGGTCAGATTGGGCATTCGCGGACCAGCCAGCGTATCGGCATAGAACACCGCGCGGCAACCGGCCTTGGTGAAAATCTCGAACTCACCCTTGTGGAACATCTCCACTTTGCGCACGTGAGCGCCGTAGCTCGGGCTCTCGTAAGTGCGCATCTGGAAGATACGCTTCGCCTTAGCCGAAACGGGCGGGGTCAACTTCGGCCATCCCTCAAACGCGATCAGCAGGGATGCGTCAACGCGCACAAAAGGCGGCGCAGTCGCGGGCGCATTCCAGAACGGCTCTGCCGCCTTGAGGAAATCCGCGTCCTGGGCGAGCTTGAGGTCAACCGTGGCCAACGACTCAACCGAAGTGCTCGGAATCAGCGTGTAATACGCCGGAGTCTCCTGGCCGATGCTCAGGCTGAAAGCGCCGACCGGGCCCATGCCCATCTTTGTAAGCGCGGGAATCAGCGCGTCGCTGAAGTAGCTTTCCGCCAGCTTGGTCTGCGGGCCATTTTGCAATTGATAGCGGCGAATCTGGTAATACTCCCGCGAACTGGCTGCGGGAGTTTGCGCCGAAGCTTCGCCCGAGAGAGCAGAGGCGGATGCGGCGAGTGAAGCGGCAAGGAATTGGCGACGTTGCATGGTCTTCTCCGGAACGAAAGCTGATTCTACGTCAAGATGGCAGACGGCTCGAATTGCACAAATGTTTCGCTAAGGGCAAGCTGATATCCATGCCCGAGCTGCCGGACATCGCCGCTTACCTCAGCGCCCTCCAGCCGCGCATCGTTGGTCAACCACTGGAGCGCGTCCGCATAGCGGGCATCTCCCTGCTGCGGACGGCGCAACCGCCATTGGCCTCGGCGGAAGGCCGCACCGTGCGCCAGCTGCGGCGGATCGGCAAGCGAATCGCTATTGGTTTGGACGGCGAACTCTGGCTGGTGCTCCATCTCATGATCGCGGGACGCCTGCACTGGCGTCCGCCGGCGGCAAAGCTTGCGGGGCGGCAGAGTCTCGCCGCTTTCGACTTTCCCAACGGTGCTCTCGTACTGACAGAGGCCGGCACCAAACGCCGTGCGTCGCTGCACGTTCTGGCTGGGGGTGAGGCGCTGAACTCAGTAGACCCCGGCGGCATCGATGTCTTCGCCAGCGATCTCAACCAGTTTCGCGCCGCGCTGTCGGCGGAGAACCACACTTTGAAGCGAGTGCTCACCGACCCGCGCGTCGTCGACGGCATCGGCAATGCTTATTCGGACGAGATCCTGCACGCAGCGCGGCTCTCTCCAATCGCGCTCACACAGAAGCTCAAGCCTGACGAATGGGAGCGGCTCTACACCTCAACTCGCACGATGCTCCAACTCTGGATCGACCGCCTCCAAGCCGACGCCGCAGCTGCCTTTCCAGAAAAGGTCACCGCATTCCGCAAAGACATGGCCGTTCACGGACGCTACGGCGAACCGTGCCCTCGATGCGGCGAGAAGGTGCTGCGCATCCGCTACGCCGACAACGAAACCAACTACTGCGCCAAATGCCAGACCGGCGGAGTCGTGCTCGCCGACCGCAGTCTCTCTCGATTGTTAGGCAAAGACTGGCCGCGAACGCTCGACGGGCTCGAAGCGTTGAAGCGAAAGTGAAGAGGCGCCGCGAAAGCCCGGCGGATTTCAGCCCTCTCGCGCGGCGGCTTCCAGCGCGGGCAAGTCCATCTTGATCATCCCCATCATGGCTTCCATGGCTTTAGGATGACTGATCAATGCGCCGATATTGCGCGGCACAATCTGCCAGCATAGGCCAAAGCGGTCGGTGAGCCAGCCGCAGGCCATGGGCTTGCCGCCTTCGATCAACTTGTCCCAATAGCTGTCGATCTCGTCCTGAGAGTCGCAACGGACGAAAAACGAGAAGGCCGGATTGAGCTGATGAGCGGGGCCGCCGTTGAGAAAGACCATCTCCTGGCCCTCAAGCTCGATCGTGATCGTGGCAATCTTGCCCACGGGCCAGGGACCAACACCTTTGGAGCGCAACTCATCAATCTTGCGCGCGTGCGGGAAGACGCTCAGGTAAAACTCGGCGGCTTCTCCCGCGTTGTCATTGAACCAGAGGAAAGGTGCAACTTTGCTCATGGCTGGCAGGATATCAGCCCGAAGGTCACTTCCCATAAGCCGACTTTTCATTCGAAATCACAACTACGCCGTCTTCAATCAACAGTCTCCCGGCAGTTTCCTGACAGCTCTTCTGGACTTGACGTCGAAAGATCGCCCAAAAACTCCTGTTGCTTTCCAAAATGAACCATGCCATTATTCCTGTAGGAAACCTAAAGGTTGGTCCCTCCATGAAGGAAAAGCCCGACGTTTTGCAAGGAACGCTCGCGCTTATGGTCCTCAAAACCCTCGATGTTCTGGGCCCGCAGCACGGCTACGGCATCGCCCGACGCATTGAGCAGATCAGCGGAGACATTCTGGCCCTCAACCAGGGCACGCTCTATCCCCTGCTGCTCAAGCTTGAGCATGAGGGCTCCATTGTTTCGCAGTGGGGTGCATCGGAGAATAACCGCCGTGCCCGCTTCTATCGCCTTACCAAGACGGGCCGAAAACAGCTGCAGGCAGAGACCCGGGACTGGGAGCAAGCCGCGGCGATCATCGCACGGTTCTTCGCGGTGAAGGCGGAGGATTTGTCATGAGATTCCTGAGAAGGTTTCTGGCGCGGCTCAAGAGCTTTGCCAAGGGGCGGCGAGACGATCAACGGTTGCGTGAAGAGATGGAAGAGCATCTGGCGCGGCAGACGGGATTGGTCAGCACATTGATTGTGTCGCACTTGATGGCAGGGTTACTCTACGGCGTGTCTCCCACCGACCCTCTGACGTTTATTGGGGTCACGCTTATGCTCACCGCCGTGGCGCTGGCAGCTAGTTATATTCCGGCGATGCGAGCAATCCGAGTCGACCCGCTGGTGGCGCTGCGCTATGAGTAGCCGATTGTACTACTCGGGTCCCGCTGTGGCGGCCTGCCGCCGATTCACGGCCGATCGCGTCTCTGCTTTTGTTTACCGTCGCGCTTTTGCCCGGCTGCCTTCCGGCTCTGCGGGCAACCAAGGTCAACCGGATGATTGCCCCTCGGAAACCATGAAGTCGGCCGACATCAATTCAATGCTCTTGCGATAGAAAAGGGAGGAACCATGACACTCAACCGCTGGAAAGCTAGAGTCTGGAAATTTAACGGATGGTCTCAAGAGGAGTTGCCCATGAAGAAGATTCTGACTCAGTTCGGAGTGTGCGCGCTTGCGGTCGCTCTGATGGTGCCGTTGGCGCAGGCAGCGCCGACAGGAATTCAGGCCGCCTTCGGAAAAGATGCCGGAACGCTTTCCGACAAATTCACCGGACTCGCGCGCGTTATGTCGGGCAAGTACGACTGGAAGCCCGGCCAGGGCGTTCGCTCCGTCGGCGACGTGTTCAACCTGATCGTTAAGGAGAACGGCCTGCTCGCCGGCGTGCTCTCGGGCACACCGAATACGGGGGCACAGCCGGCGCCCATCGCCGATCCGGAGAAAATGCAGGAAGCCCTGAAGGCTTCTTACGTCAATCTACAAAAAGCGATTACGGGACTTTCCGACAACGACCTGCAGACGCCGGTGAAACTGTTCGGAAGAGACATGACGAAGCAGGCCGCGCTGATGCTGATTCTCGAAGATCAACACGAGCATCTGGGGCAGTCGATAGCGTACGCGCGGACCAACGGCGTGGTTCCGCCCTGGTCTAAGTAGGAGCGCCGCGGGGTTATCTGGCCGCCGCCGATGCGATAACGACCCTTTGCAGTCTCGCACTTGATGGCAGGGTTGCTCTTCGGTGTGTCGCCCACCTACCCTCTGACGCCATCATCGCGCCCTTCTTTAAGGTGAAAGCGGAGGATCTTGCGTGAAATTTCTGCGGCGGTTCTTCATACGTCTTTTCAACTTCGCAACCCGGCGGCGCGCCGACCAGCGCCTCCGTGAGGAGATGGCTGAACATCTGGCCTTGCAGACTGAGGAGAACCGGCGCGCCGGCATGTCGCCCGCCGAAGCACGCAGGCAGGCCGCACTGAAGCTGGGCGCGGCCCAGGCCATACGCGAGCAACACCACGCCGAGCAGGGTCTTCCGCTGGCTGAGAGTTTTCTTGTCGATCTCCGCTACGCGTTTCGAATGCTGCATCGGTCTCCCGGATTTTCCCTGATTGCCATCGCCACCATGGCCCTCGGCGTCGGAGCCACGACCGCCATCTACAGCGTCATCGACGCAACCCTGCTGCATCCTTTGCCCTACCCTCACCCCAGCGAACTGGTGCGCATTGAAGCCAACCTTTCCGGCGTTAGCGCGCACGACGTCGGCTTCTCCATCCCTGAGTTGAGAGACCTGCAGAACTCGGGAATCTTCCAATATGTGTCCTTCTGCTTTTTCGGCTCCGAAAATGTAACCGGCGGCGCCCAGCCCACGCACATCGCCGGAGCGACGGTCTCGCCGAGCTATCTTGCGGTGCTCGGCGTGGAGGCAGCGTTGGGCCGCACGTTCGATCCGCACGACGCCTCACTCGGCGCCAACGGCGAAGTCGTCATCAGCGATGGGCTGTGGAAGCGCGCATTTGGCGCCGACCCGCACATTCTCAGCAAGAGTCTGCGTCTTGACAACGATCTCTTTCATATTGTCGGCGTCATGCCCGCCAGCTTTCGCGACCAGGGTCAAACCGCCGAGGAGCGCAATACGGAATTGTGGGCGGCGGACGGATTTTCCGACGCCCACGCCCCGCCGCCGATGCGCGGCACGCGTTTGCAATACGAGACCATCGCGCGCCTTCAGCCTGGTCTCTCGCCTGAGGCCGCGCAGGGCCGGCTCGATGCCCTGGTTGCCTCGTTGAAGAAACACTATCCGGCGGATTATCCGCCCCAGGCCGAATGGACTATCCACGTCACTCCCCTGGCCGAGACCCTTGTCGGCAACGTTCGCCAATCGCTCATTCTGCTGTTTGGCGCGGTGGGCCTGGTGCTGCTGATCAGCTCTGTCAACGTCGCAAACCTCCTGCTTGCCCGCGCCAGCGCGCGCGGGCGCGAGATGGCGGTTCGCCAGGCTTTGGGAGCCGCGCGAATGCGCCTGATTCGCCAGCTTCTCACCGAGAGCTTGCTGCTCTTCGTGCTTGGCGGCATCAGCGGTTTCGCGGTCCTCTTCTGCGCCCGGAAATTCCTGCTGCAATTTGTTCCCGAAAGCCTGCCCCGCCTCAATGACATATCCATCAGCTGGGGTGTGCTGGCGTTTGCCATCGTCGTCTCTGTCGTTGCCGGAACCATCTTCGGGCTTGCCCCCGCGTGGCTCACAAGCCGCCTCGATTTGACCACGACGCTCCGGCAGGAAGGTCGTGGCTCGAGCGGTTCCCGGCGGAGCTCGCGCTTGCGCCATGCTCTGGTGATTGGTGAATTAGCCCTCTCCCTGGTGCTGATGGTCGCCGCCGGCCTTCTGCTGCGCAGCTTCTGGGACTTGTTCAAGGTGCAGCTCGGCTTCAATCCCACTCGAGTGATGGCAATCGAGACCACGCTGCCGAATCCCAACGATCCCAAGACCGACATTTACCGAACTGCCACGCAGGAGTCGGTGTTTCTGCGGGAAGCTCTCCGTCGCATCCGGACGCTGCCGGGCGTGGAAGAAACGGCCGTCAGTGATCGGGCGGCTCTTCCCCTCGGCCATGGCCAGATCGATCTCAGGCCGCGGCCATTGATCCGCGAGGGCGTGGACGTGCAGAGCAGCCAGCCTCCGCTGATCGATTCGTCGATCGTCTCACCGGAATATTTCCATGTGCTCGGCATGACTCTCTTGCGTGGACGGCTCTTCGTCGAGCAGGATCTTGAAGACACACCCTCCGTCGCGGTCATTAACCAGGCGGCCGCTCGGATGTACTGGCCCGGCAAAGATGGGAAGGGCGAGGATCCGGTCGGCAAGCGCGTCATCGTCCGGTCGAGGGTCGCCAAGCCGGGCTGGACGACCATCGTCGGCGTTATTGCCGACGCACGCACGGAATCGCTCGCGGACGCCGGCACTCCGCAGATGTACTTCGACATCTACCAGCGCCCCGCCAAGTTTCTTGCGCTCTACCTGCGTGGACAGGTCGATCCCGCCGCCATCTCCGCGCAGGTGCGCACACAAGTCCAGGCCGTCGATCCGGAGATCCCCGTCTTCCACGCGGAGACCTTGGACGACGTTCTCTCCTCTTCGCTTTCTGTGCGGCGGTTCTCCATGGAAATGGTGGCGCTGTTTGCCGCAACTGCCCTGCTGCTCGCGGGCCTGGGAATCTATGGAACCATCTCCTTCCTGGTCAATGAGCAATCGCGCGAGATCGCCATTCGCCTGGCGCTGGGCGCGCAAAGGCGCAATATCCTCGGTATGGTCTTACGCCAGGGCCTCACTCTGGCCGCCGCCGGCGCAGGCGTAGGCCTGGTTGGCGCGCTCATTGTCTCTCATCTCATGGCCGGCCTGCTTTACGGTGTCTCGCCTTACGATCTCTCCACCTTCGCCGGCGTAACCGCTGTGCTGACCGCCGTCGCCGTCGCCGCCAGTTACGTCCCTGCACTGCGCGCAATGCGCCTCGATCCGATCACTACACTCCACGCCGAATGACTTTTGGCACTGCTCGAGATTTGTCTTCACAAGCTGTTTCAATCCCAATGACCTCCTTCGGGATGCTGATGAATTCACCCCACAGCGAGTTCCAGAGGATTAGTCCCGAAAAACGCCCATTTCGTCACTTGTCCGTATCCGTCGCCTTTCCGAACAAGTGGCGTTCTGAAGTTACCTGAGGACGGGGCTTCGGAAACTTCGACTCGAACGCTCCGTTCTGGCTCGAAAAGGGTCCTTTGCGCCGGGGCCCGAGGCGGCTTGGCGAACCTTGCCTTTCCAAAATGATGTCAAGCCCCCAAACTCACCCAAAACCACCCAAAATACTCATTCCACTCCCAATAAAAAATCCCAAATCCTGGCGTAGTCAAACCATCAAACTTGGTAGAATAAGAACAGTAGTTGGAAACAAAAGGCGGCGAAAGCCGCCTTTTGTCATTCGTGCGGAAGACTTGGCTCCAGGATCGGAAGCAATAACCCTAAGCCGCTCAAAACAGGGAATTTGAAAGGCGCTATCCATTGAATCAAGATTTTAGCTCGGACCAACTCGCCCAAGTCGCTGAAAACAAGCAATAAACGAGAAAACCCTAGGGGGAGGGGGTACCCCCTTAACTCTTCCCCATATAAATAAACCGCAGCAGAAACAACAGCGCCAGCACATAAAGCAGCCAGTCCTCTTTGCGGAAGTGCCCGCGAATCAACCGCAGCCCCGCGTAGGCGATCATCCCGAAGCCCAGACCGCTCGCGATCGAATACGTCAGCGGAATCATGATGAGCGTCAGGAACGCCGGAAACGCCACCAGCGGATCGTGCCAGGAGATCTCGCTGATCGTTGACAGCATTAGCGAACCGACGACGATCAGCGCAGGCGCGGTCGCCGCCGAGGGAAGCACTCCGACGAACGGCGCGATGAAAAGCGCCACAATGAAAAGAATTCCCGTCACGATCGCCGCAACGCCGGAGCGACCGCCGGCCGCGACCCCGGCCGCGCTCTCAACATAGCTGGTAACGGTACTGGTTCCCACTAGCGAACCGCAGACGGTAGCGACCGCGTCAGCAAGCAGAATGCGGTCAACGCGCGGAATCTGGTGATCATCCTTGATTAGCCCGGCCTTCTTGGTGACAGCGACCAGCGTCCCTAGGTTGTCGAAGAGGTTGACGAAGAGAAAAACAAAGATAATTTCGTAAAGTCCGAAGTGCAGCGCGCCGCGGATATCAAGTTTGAAGGCGGTCGCGGTGATCGCCGAGAGGTTGTAGGGCATGGGATGCCAATGGACAAGCCCCAGCGTCCATCCGCTGAGCGCGGTCCCGACGATGCCGATCAGCATGCCTCCGCGCACCTGCCAGACCTGCAACGCGGCAACCAGCAGAATGCCAAAGAGCGCCAGCGCCGTCTCCGGGCTGCGCACATTCCCCAGCGAAATCATCGTCGAGGAGTTCGCAACGATGATCCCGGCATTCTTCAGCCCTATAAAGGCGATGAAGAGGCCAATTCCACCAGCGACCGCCGGATAAAGCTCATGCGGAATACTTCTCAGTATCTTCTGCCGTAATCCAGTCACGGTCAGCAGAACGAACACCACGCCGGAGACAAAGACCGCTCCCAGCGCCGTCTGCCAAGGGACGCCCATCCCCTTGACCACGGAATAGGTGAAATAGGCATTCAACCCCATCCCCGGAGCGAGGGCGATCGGGTAGCGCGCCAGCACGCCCATCAGGATGCTGCCGATCGCCGCCGATATGCAGGTGGCCGCCGTCACCGCCGCCAGCGGCATCCCTGTCTCGTGCAGGATCGCCGGATTCACCACCACGATGTAGGCCATGGTGATAAAGGTGGTAAAGCCGGCCAGCACCTCGGTGCGCCAGTTCGTGCCGAGCGCAGCAAACTCGAAATATCTCTCGAGTCTCGCGATCATCGACAATGGCGTCGTAGCGGTAGCGGAAGTAGACAAGGAGCCTGCACCTCGGCCTATGGTTTCGATTGCGGAAAATTACTGCGCGAACGGTGTCAGGCGATCGACCGCTTCAGCCTTGTTTCAGATGGGTTATCACGAAAATACATCATTGGTCGGTATCATGGTAGAGATTCCTGCCAACTGAAACTGCCGCCAGACGTTTGCCATGCCTTTAGCCAACACACCCAACCCGCCAGCTGAACCGGTACCAGCCCCTGCATCCGAAAAACGCGCAACCGGCTTTGAGCCGCTCCAATTGCCGATCTTCCGCAAGCTCTGGACTGCCTCGACCGTCTCCAACCTGGGCGGCTGGATGCAGGACACCGCCGGCACCTGGCTGATGACCGTGCTCACGCCGTCGCCGCTGCTGATCGCACTCATGCAGACCGCCGCCAGCCTGCCGGTGGTGATGCTTGGCCTCTTCGCTGGGGCGACGGCGGACATCTTCGACCGCCGGCGATTGCTGATTTTCTGGCAGGCTTGGATGCTCAGCGCAGTCGCGCTGCTCAGCGTGCTGACCTTCTTCAACATCATCTCGCCGTGGGTGCTGCTCATCCTGACCTTCCTGCTCAACATCGGCGCGGCGATGAACAGCCCCGCATGGCAGGCGATCATGCCCGAACTGGTGCCGCGCGAGCAGCTGCCCGACGCGGTCTCGCTCAACAGCGCCGGATTCAACCTCGCCCGCGCACTCGGGCCAGCGCTTGGGGGCATGGCCGTTGCCGCTTTCGCTCACGCCGCGACCGGCGCCGCGTGGACGTTTTCCCTCAATGCGCTCTCGTTTGTCGGCGTGATTCTTGTCCTCTACCAATGGCATCGGACGCCGTTCTTCAAGAGCGCCCTGCCTGCCGAACGTATTCGCGGCTCAATGCGCGCCGGGCTGCGCTACATCCAGTACGCGCCGCCGCTAAAAGCGGCGCTCGCCCGTGCTTTCATCTTCACGAGCTTTGTCAGCGCGGTGTGGTCCCTGCTTGCCGTCGTCGCTGCCAGAGACCTGCACCAGGGCGCGCTCGGATACGGCATCCTGAACGGCAGCATGGGTCTTGGTGCGGTGGTCGGCGCGACCAGCCTGCCGCACGTTCGGCGCAAGTTCTCCGCCGACGTAATCATCGCCATCTCGACTGGGGTCTTTATCGGGACGCTCCTCATCCTCGCCTTCGTCCGCTATCCGCTGGTCATCATTCCCGTCTTGGTGATGGCGGGCTTTGCCTGGACCAGCACCATGTCCACACTCAACCTCGCCGTCCAGGTCTCGGCGCCGCATTGGGTGCAGGCCCGGGCGCTGGGCACCTACCAGATGGTCTTTTCCGGCGGCATGGCGCTCGGCAGCGTCATCTGGGGGCTCATTGCCGAACATCTTTCAACGCCCGTCTCACTCGCCGCGGCGGCCGGGGGCCTGCTGATCACTTTGCCTTTCAGTCTTCGACTCCATGTGCTGCGGGGCGAACAGCCGGACCTGAGCCCGCTTCGCTCGACATATGTGGTCCCACAGCTGGCGATGGAGCCCGAGATGTCCGACGGCCCGGTCCGAATCCTGATCGATTACTGTATCGACGAGCAGGACTACAACGATTTCGTTCATGCTATTCACGAACTGCGGGACGTGAGGCTGCGCGACGGCGCCATGCGCTGGGGCATCTTTCAGGACGCCAACGACCCGCGCCGCCTGAATGAAACTTTCATTATGGAGTCGTGGATCGATTACCTTCGCCAGCGAGAGCGATTCACCGCCTCAGACCGGACGATCCGCGACCGCGTCGTCAGCTTCCATCGCAGTCCCGAGCCACCGCGTGTCACCCACACGATCTACGCTAAAGAGCGGACCAGCCCGCATAAAGCGGGAAGCAGCTAGCGTCGCACCAATACCGCGTGACACCCAGAGGAACGATGGATACGTATCGAAAACTACTTCAGGCAAACCAGGATTGGGTCAAGAGTAAGCTTGCCCTGCGCCGCGACTTCTTCGAGGAGCTGGCCCAGGGGCAAAAGCCTGAATTCCTCTGGATCGGCTGCTCCGACTCCCGCGTCCCGGCCGAAGACCTTACCGGCTGCCAGCCCGGTGAACTCTTCGTTCACCGCAACATCGGCAACCTCGTGCCTGAGTCGGATGTCAACGCGTTGAGCGTCCTCCAATACGCCGTCGATGACCTCAAGGTGAAGCACGTGATCGTCTGCGGGCACTACGGCTGTGGCGGCGTGAAACACGGCATGACCCACGACGATCTCGGTCTGCTCGACGCCTGGATCGCCAACATCCGCACGCAGTATGTTGAACACGCCGCCGAACTGGCCGCGTTGGCCGACGAGACCCAACGATGGGACCGGCTGGTAGAACTGAACGTCCGCCGTCAAGTGAGAAATGTCGCAGGTTCGGCCATCGTCCACAAAGCTTGGCGCGAGGAGCGCCGGCCGCTCATCCACGGCTGGGTCTGCGATCTCAAGACCGGCTATCTGAAGGAGCTGGAAACCCGCGAGCCAGAGTAATATAGCGGAATCCATGAGAGCCCATTTTCGTCACGCCCTCTGCCTGTTGCTAGCCTTATTGCCTCTATACGCTCGAGCCCAGATTTCCGCCGATGTGATTCTCGTCCACGGCAAGGTCTGGACCGAGAGTCCGCAACAGCCTGAGGCCGAGGCGGTTGCCATCCTCGGCAATCACATCGCGGCCGTCGGAACATCAGCCGACATCCTCAAGCTCGCTGGTCGGGCCACCAAAGTGATCGACCTCGGGGGGAAGCGCGTAGTTCCCGGCTTCAACGACGCGCACGTCCATTTCGTCAGCGGTGGCACATCGCTGGCCAGCGTCCAGTTGGGCGATTCAAACAGCGAAGCAGAGTTCCGCCAGCGCATCGCCGACTATGCCAAGTCGCAACCCAAAGGGACGTGGATTCTCGAAGGCGAGTGGGACCACGAGCGATGGTCGCCCGCACGCCTACCAATCCATCAGCTGATCGACGACGCGACCCCCGACAATCCGGTCTTCGTCTCACGCCTAGATGGACACGAGGCGTTGGCCAATGCTCTCGCCATGAAGCTGGCTGGTGTCGACAAGAACACCAAAGATGTTGCCGGCGGAGTCATCGTCCGCGACGCAGAAGGGAACCCGACAGGCATCTTCAAAGACGCCGCTCAGGGCCTGATTGAGAAGGTCATCCCTTCCGCGAATCAGCAACAGCTAACGGCCGCTGTTGAGGCTGCGGAAAAGTACGCAGCCGAGAACGGCGTCACCAGCGTTCAGGACATGTCCGCGGCGCCCGACACGCTGCGGGTCTATGAGACTCTTTATCGCGAAGGCAAGCTTCAGGTGCGGATCTCCGGCCGCCAGCCGTTGCCGTTGTGGAAGCGCCTGGCCGGCCCCGGCATTCAGGCGAATTTCGGCAACGACACGTTACACATTGGCGGACTCAAGGGCTTCGCCGACGGCTCGCTTGGCTCAACCACCGCGTGGCTCTTTCAACCCTACGCCGATGCGCCCAATACCAGCGGCATCCCCAGCGACGAACTCTCCAAGCCGGAGGAGATGTACGCCAACATCCGCGACGCCGATAAGGCTGGTCTTCAGGTCGCCATTCACGCCATCGGCGACCGCGCCAACAACACGATTCTTAACTTCTACGAGCGCGTCGAGAAAGAGAACGGCCCCTGGGCTAACGGTCTTGAGCGCCGCTTTCGCATCGAACACGCGCAGCACCTGATCGCCAGCGACATTCCGCGCTTTGCGAGTCTGCACGTGATTGCCTCCATGCAGCCCTATCAGTGCATCGACGACGGACGCTGGGCGGAGAAGCGCATCGGCCCGGAACGGCTCAAAACCACGCACGCCTATCGCTCGCTGCTGGATGCGGGAGCGGTGCTCGCCTTCGGCTCCGACTGGCCGGTGGCCCCGATGGTGCCGCTAATGGGCATCTATGGGGCTGTGACTCGGCGCACTCTCGACGGGAAAAACCCCAACGGCTGGATCCCCGAGCAAAAGATCTCCGTCCCCGAAGCCGTTCACGCCTACACGATCGGCTCCGCTTACGCTGAAGGCGAAGAGAAGATCAAAGGCTCAATTGCGCCTGGAAAGCTGGCGGACCTTGTCGTCCTCACCGAAGACATCTTTCATATCGACCCTGTGGAGATCGAAAACACTCGAGTGGATATGACCGTCTTCGATGGAAAAATCATCTACCATCGCGACTAATATCAAAGGGGTCCCTGGCGTAGCAACTACACGGTTGGAACAACCCCCAACTCGTCGCGAATGGCCCCCGCAATCCGCTGCGCGTGGAACTCCATGAGGCTCTGCGATTCGGCCTCGATCATCACCCGCGCCAGCGATTCCGTTCCCGAATAGCGCACCACCACGCGGCCATTGTCTTTCAGCTCCGCTTCGGCAGCGCGAATTGTATCTGTGATGGTGACAAATTCCTCGAGCGGCCGTTTTTCCTTGACTTTCACGTTCACGATCACCTGGGGAAAGACCCTGAGATCGGCGGTCAGCACATGGAGCGCCTTGCCCGAGCGTCGAACTAAGTCAAGCACCACAAGAGCGGTGAGTAATCCATCACCCGTGGTGCTGAGCGCCGGAAAAAGAATGTGCCCGGACTGTTCGCCCCCCAACGAGGCATGATGCTTTCGCATCCACTCGAGCACATACTTGTCGCCCACCGGGGCGCGCAGCATTGTGACTCCGTCCTCTCGCAACGCGGTCTCGAGACCCATGTTCGACATTGTCGTCGCCACTACCTTGTGGCCATTCAGCTTATCTCGGCGCTGCATATCGCGGGCCGCGAGCAGCAGCACTCCGTCACCGTTGACCACCTTTCCGCGAGCATCGGCAAAGAGAGCGCGATCCGCGTCTCCGTCGAAGGTGATGCCGAGATCGGCGCTCCGCTTCAGCGTCTCTGCCGCGACAATCTCAGGATGCAGAGCCCCGCAATGATCGTTAATGTTGCGGCCATTGGGCGCTGCATGAGTGACTTCCACCTGCGCTCCGAGACGCGAGAAGAGATCGGGTGCGATCTCCGACGCCGCCCCGTTCGCGCAGTCCAACACCAGGCGAAGGCCGGTAAGATCGAGCGCAGGGAAGAGTTTCCAGAGGTAGTCCTCATATTCTGCGACAAAGCGAGGTTCGACTGCCGGAGCGAGAAATGGGCTTTCGATACCAACAGTGCTCTCCAGTTGACGAAAAATCTCAACTTCGATGCCGAGCTCGACTTCGTCAGGCAATTTGTAACCGTTACTCGCGAAAATCTTGATACCGTTGTCACGCCACGGATTATGCGAAGCCGAGATGACGACACCGGCGGCAAACCCATTCTTGTGCGTAAGGTACGCCACTCCCGGAGTCGTAATCACGCCAGCATTCGCTATGGTTGCGCCGCCATCCTGCAATCCTTCGGCTATCACGGCCGCAATCCACGCGCTGGACTCACGTGTATCCGCGCCAAGCAGTACTCGCAAGGATTCTGTTCCGGTCCCAAGCGACCGTGCCAACGCTGCGCCGGTCGCAAAAATCGTTTTGGTGTCTAGCGGATATTCTCCGGCGACGCCACGAATTCCATCGGTGCCAAACAGCTTTCGTAGTTCGCTCATCAGTTGTTTTTTGCAGCCCCTTCGTTTGCGATCACCCGGCTCGTCAAGCTACTGTCGGCGAAGCGGGTGGTAATCGTATCACCGGCTCTCGTCGAGGCCGCGTTCTTGAGCAACCCACCAGACTGGTCGTAGACCAGCGCATAGCCGCGATGTAAAACAGCCAGCGGGGAAAGCCCATTCAGACAGGCATCAAAATGCCGCAATTGGAATTGATATGTTTGCAGGCGCGCCGAAATCGAATGTGCGAGCCTCGTGTCCAGACTTGTCAGCCCCTCGCGCAACAACCCCAGCCGATGGCTCGCATCCTGACGCAGAAGCCGCGCCGCGCCCGCGTTGAGCTGTTCGGTAGCGGCGCCGAGCTTCTCGCGCCATGCCGCCTCGATGCGGAAGCGGAGCTCGTCCAGACGCTGCTGCCGCCGCCCAAAAGCGTCGCGCAAACTCGCTGAAGAAGCATTGATCTGCACGCGCGAAAGCCGTTCGCGCGACTGGATCAGCTGATAGCGACACGCGCGTTGCAACCGATGCCAGAGGCCCTCAACAAAATCCGCAACCTTGTGCTGGGTTTCGGTGATGAGCTCCGCTGCGGCCGACGGAGTGGGCACACGCAGATCGGCGACAAAGTCCGCGATCGTGAAGTCGGTTTCATGGCCGACCGCCGACACCACCGGCAACTCCGATGTGTCTATCGCACGCGCCATCAGTTCACTATTGAAGGCGGCCAGGTCTTCGAGCGAACCACCCCCGCGGGCGATGACGATCACGTCAACATTTCTTTCACGGTTGAAATATTCTATCCCCGCCGCCACTTCGATCGCCGCCGATTCGCCCTGCACCAGCGCCGGATAAAGCAGCACATTGAGCGCATCATGGCGTCGGCCACCGACGTTGAGAAAGTCGCGAATCACCGCTCCCGCCGGTGAAGTGACTATGCCTATGCAACGAGGAAAGGCCGGCAGAGGCTTCTTGCGGGCGGGATCGAAAAGACCTTCCAATTGGAGGCGCGCCTTCAACTGCTCGAAGGCAATTTGCAGCGATCCCGCGCCGACCGGCTCCATGAACTCGGCGATCAGCTGCATTTGTCCACGCTGCTCATAGACCGAGACTTTGCCGCGAACCAGCACATGCAGACCGTCTTCAGGTCGAAAACGAAGGAGCATCGCCTGACGCCGAAAAAGCACAGCGGGAAGCTGCGAGTCACCGTCCTTCAACGTGAAGTAGACATGCCCGGATGGCGCGGAACGAAGGTTCGAAATTTCGCCCTCGACCCATAAATCTGCGTACTCGCGCTCGACCGACTCGCGAACGTTCCCAACCAGTTCGACAACCGTCCAGATGCGTCTGGAAGCCGCCTTAGGAGTTGCTTTGGGGGCTTCAAAAGTGAAGTCGAGTTGGCCGGGCTGGCCCGAATGCAACGAGGCGCTCACAGAAAAAGTCTACACGCCCAAAGTCCGGACGCCCGACGCCTCCGACTGTTCCTGTCTGCGCCCTCCCAGGGCGACTCCGGCCAGCGCGATGACCACTGGAAAGCATTCCAGCGTATAACGCGGCTCCGGCGCATCGAGCGTTAGCAGCAGCGCGCAGCGTAGAAGAACAAAGGCCAGCATTGTTCCAGCCAATTTTGGCCAGCGTAGAAGGCCCACAAACGCGAGTACAAGATAGGCCAGGTTGAGCCCGCCATAGAAGTAGCAGAAATCCGACTCTTCGGGATGATGGTAGTGGTCCCACCAGCGCATCTCGATCCACAAGGTCTCGGTGCGCGGACGCAGCCACATATCGAGCAGCCGAAGCACCGGCAGGGTGACGTAGTAGCGCAGTGTATGTCCCTGAATCCGCTGCTGAGCTAGCTGCTCGAAGCGAGCGTCGATCTCGGGTGAAAGCGTCGTCGTCTGGTTGTAGTCGTTCAGCAGCTGCTTCGTTTGTTCGTACTGCTCCGGACTGTCAAAAGCCCGAAACGGAATATTCTTGATCTCGATCTTGTCGCTGTTGCCGTTCCAGTACACCTCCGAGGTCGAGACCAGATCGACGCACCAGGTCTTCATCCAGCGATTGAAACCCGGATAGGTGAACTCGCCTGGATCCATCGCCGAGCGTGGCGCCAGCGGCTGGAAGACGTGGAAGACCTGATGATTCCGGATCGTCCAGGGAATAAACGGCAGCACTGAAAGCGCCCCCGCCAGTACGGCGAGATTGAGGGCTCCGCCAGCGAACGGGGTCACCCCACCACGAGCGCCATAGACGATGAGTCCCCCGCAGAGCGCCACAGCAAGCAGTGCACCATCCGGCCGCACCAGAGCGGAGTAGCTCATCGCGAAGACCATGGCAAGCAGCCATCCGGGGCCGGGCTTCTCCAGCAGCCGCGCCAAAGCATAAAACCCCAACGCCACGCAGAAGATCGACAAGTTCTCGGCCAGGGGCGTGGCGGCGTAGTTCGCAGTGAATGGGCAAAGCGCCGCGAGCCACAGCGCCACCATCGCGCCCCGCCGGCTCCATATCCGGCGCACCAGTGCCGCGATGAGCAGGCAGGTTCCCAGATCGATGGCCGTCTGGGCGAACATGACGGCGTGGTAATGCTCCATGCCAAAGAGCTTGAAACAGATCGCTAAGAAAAGCGGGTATCCGGGTAACCGGATAAGGGTCGGATGGATGCCATCGTCGATGGTGAGCCCATAAACGTGATGCTGGAGCCAGTTTTTCGCGATGTCGCCATAGATCAGCGGATCGCCGTCAACCTCTGGGTAGGCGTGGCTGAACCACAGCCGCAACGCAGCGCCAGCCGCAAGGGCTAAGAAAACCGAATTCCAGTAGCGTGGGCGCTGGGGCTGCATCATTGCGAATCATAGCAGCGGACCGAAATGGGAAAAGAAAGCGGAACGAAACAAGCTGGGAGCCTACTTAACGTGATTCGGCATGCGAGCGAGTCATAGAGTACGAACACGTACTTTCGCGAGGCTCACAGATGTGCGATTGGTCCAGCAGAGGCGAAACCGAGGTTGCCAAAAGCAACACGGCCCTGTGTCACCAGGGCCGTCATCTCTTGTCGAAAGGAGGAAGAAGGCATGCTGCGTCTGAACATGCGCTCCAACCTTGCACTCCACTTGCCTTTGCGGTGGCTTGCTGCTCTGTACTACCTTTTCAGGTAGTACAGCAATAACCTCCGGCGGAGTGAACCCGTCGGAGGTTGTCTCAAGTATATCCCAGTCCAGTACCGTCAACTCCTTCCAGGCTGCTTTTACCGCCAACCACGCTTCCTATAGTCTCGTAGTTGGGCGACATGAGCCAGCAGATATTCCTTGATCCCGACCGCAAACGGTGGAAGCGCCTTCGGCGCATTTTCGACGTTGCGGCGGTCTTGTCGACTTTGGTGCTGGTGACTTTTATTATCAGCGTCTACCGGCGGCAGGCCTTGCCCGAACTCCTGCTACCAACTCAAAAGCGCAATTACAGGGCGCTTAAAGAGAACCAGCCGGCGCTGAAAGCCAAAGGAACCCGCCCGACCCGCCGTAAGACGCACCGCAAGCCTTCCGAGATTCCGTTGAACACGGACGAAGGCATCCGGGCGGCGTTTTATGTTGACGACGAACCGAGCTACTCCTCGCTCAAGCAGCACATCCACCAGATCGACATGCTCTTTCCCGACTGGCTCCATGTCATCTCGCCCGACGGTAAGCTAAGGGCGGCAACGCCTCTGTTTCCAGTCCATATCTACGATGTAGTCGACGCCGCCGGGGTGCACAACATCGATCCTGGAAACAAGGTCCGCAGGGTCATCGATGCGGCCAAGGAAGACACCGAAGTCTTCCCCATGGTGAACGACTACGACGTGCTCACCGACCAGTGGGGCGAGACCATCGGCGCGCTGATGAAGGACCCTCAGGCAACTGAGAATCTGCGCCACCAGATTGATGCCTTTCTCGCCGGCAGCCCGCAGTATCATGGCATTGCGCTCGACCTGGAAGAAGTTCCCGACGACGCGCAGGATGCCTACCTGGCCTTCGTCGCTGAACTCCACTCCGACTTCCGAACCAAGAACCTGAGACTGTTCGTCAATGTGCAGGTGAGCGCCGACGATGACGAGTTGCGTGCACTGGCGAAAAGCACTGACTACATCATCCTGATGAACTATGACGAACATCAGACAACCAGCGACCCCGGCCCGATCGCCTCGCAGGATTGGTTCGAAGGCAATCTTCGCCGAGTGCTGAAGCTGGTGCCCAAAGAGAAGATCATCTGCGCGATGGGCAACTACGGCTATGACTGGACGCTCCAGTTACCGGACAAACCCACGCGCGGCAAAGTTCCCGCCAAGCTCAAAGTTGTGGACACCCGCGACCTGGCGGTACAGGAGGCCTGGCAGGAAGCATCCGACTCCGAAGCCGATGTGCATTTGGAAGGCGATGAACTCAATGCTCACTTCGCTTATGACGACGAGGACAACCACCAGCGCCACGAGGTCTGGTTCCTTGACGGCGTGACCGCACTCAACGAAATGCGCGCCGCACGCCAGATGGGCCTCAGGACCTTTGCGCTCTGGCGACTGGGCGAAGAAGACCCGACGCTGTGGTCGGTTTGGGACCATCCCAGTGCCCCTGACGCGCCGAACGGCCTCAAAGTCGTCCCTCCCGGTCAGGACGTTAACAATGAGGGTGAGGGCGATATTCTCCGAGTCATCGATCGTCCGGCCAACGGCTCCCGCGTCCTTTCGATGGATTCCGAGAATTTCACCATAACCGACGAGCGGATGCCGACCTTGCCCCGGGCCTATACCATCCAGCTCTACGGCTACCATCCCAAAAAGCTGGCGCTGACCTTCGACGATGGCCCCGACCCAAAGTGGACTCCGAAGATTCTCGACATCCTCAAGCGGGAAAACGTGAAGGCCACGTTCTTTGCCATCGGCGAACAGGCTGAGAACAACGTAGGCCTGTTGAAGCGCTATGTCCGCGAAGGCCACGAGATCGGCAACCACACCTTCACTCATCCCGACATCAGCGAAATCTCTACGCGCCAGCTGGAGTTGGAGTTAAACCTGACGGAAAGGCTCTTCGCCAGCAAGCTTGGGCTGCAACCCCTTTATTTCAGGCCACCTTATTCCATCGATCAGGAGCCGGACACGAACGATCAGGCCGCGCCAATCGATATGGTCGAGCAGATGGGCTACATCATCGTCGGCGACAAGATCGACACCGACGACTGGAACGAACATCCACGAAAGTCGCCGCAGGAGATCACCGACGGCGTGCTTCAACAGTTAGAAGCGATGAAAGACAGGCCGTGGTTCCGCGGGAGCGTGATTCTGATGCACGACGGCGGCGGCGACCGCTCCGCGACCGTTGCTGCGCTTCCTCTGCTTATCGACACACTGCGCGCCAAGGGTTATGAGATTGTCCCGGTGTCTGAGCTGCTGGGCAAGACGACCGCCGAGGTCATGCCGCCCATCTCGCCCAAGATGAGATGGCAAGCGCGGATCGATTCCTTGGCTTTTATTGTCTATGCGATCTTTGTGGAGTTCGGCGTCTTCGTCTTCTTCTTCGGCGATCTGCTGATGAGCGGACGTCTCATCGTGGTGGGCATCTGCGCCTTCATCGACCGTCTCTGGCGGCGCAAGTTTCCAAAGTCGGGCAGTTTCGAGCCACCCGTCGCAGTCCTCGTGCCCGGCTACAACGAGGAGAAGGTGATCGTGGCAACGGTGCGCTCGGTGCTCAACTCCGACTACCCGAATATGCGCGTGATCGTCATCGACGACGGCTCCAAAGACCGCACCTTTGAGGTCGCCCGAGAGGCATTTGCCAGGGAGATCGCCGAGGGCCGCGTCACCGTCCTCACTAAACCGAATGGCGGCAAGGCGGGCGCTCTGAACTTCGGCATCGAGCACCTGACCGAGGAATTCTACGTCGGCATTGACGCCGATACCGTCATCGCGCCGGATGCAGTTTCAAAGCTAGTGCGCCATTTCGTCGATCCCAGGATCGGCGCTGTCGCCGGCAATGCCAAGGTAGGCAACCGCGTTAACCTTTGGACCCGCTGGCAGGCTCTGGAATACATCACCAGCCAGAACTTCGAGCGCAGAGCACTCGATCTTTTTGGAGTCGTCACCGTTGTTCCGGGGGCCATCGGCGCCTGGCGGACGGAGGGGGTGCGCCACGCCGGCGGCTACCCGCTCAACACCGTCGCCGAAGACGCCGACCTTACGATGAATCTGCTCGAGCAGGGCTACCGCGTCATCTATGAAGACAGGTCGCTGGCCTTCACCGAGGCGCCGATCGATATGCGTGGGCTGATGAAGCAGCGCTTTCGCTGGTCTTTCGGAACTCTGCAGGCGATCTTCAAGCATCGCGGGGCCTTCACCAGGAACAAGGCAATGGGTTTCTTCGCTTTGCCCAATATCCTGATCTTTCAGCTATTGCTGCCTCTGGTTTCGCCGCTCATCGACATTATGTTTGTCGCCGGTGTCATCCACTATCTCGTCGATCGCCACTTCCACCCTGCGGCAGCCAGCGCCGCCGATTTTGAGAAGTTGCTGGTCTATTTCCTCGGCTTTCTGTTGATCGATTTCCTGACCTCCAGCCTCGCCTTCTCGCTCGAACCGCGCCACCAGGCGAACAAAGGCGATGGCTGGCTGCTTTTCCATATCTGGCTGCAGCGCTTTGCCTATCGACAGGTATTTTCCATCGTGATCTTCAAGACCATCAAACGCGCGATCGATGGAAGACCCTTCAGCTGGGACAAGCTTGACCGAACCGCAAAGATGTCTGCGGCGACAGAGCGGATCGCGGCTGGATCGTAGTCTTCCATTGCGCGCGGCTCGAGAGTGAGTCCAGCCAGCGACAACAATGTGCGTCGTCGGAGTAAACTTTAAGTGCTATGGCAACCGCAACGATGACGACCGAGATTCTCTCCCGTACCCCCCAGGGCAGCTTCCGCAATGAACCCTTTACCGACTTCTCCCGCGGCGACACCACGCGTGCCATGAGAGCGGCGCTCGAACAGGTCGGCAATTTGCTTGGTCATGAATATCCGCTGATTATCGACGGCGAGCGGTTTCACACTTCGGCGAAGATTGAGTCGCACAATCCGGCGCGCCCGGCGCAGATCGTAGGCGTCCATCAGAATCCCGGCATTGAGCTTGCAGAGGTTGCGATCCAGGCCGCGCTCAAAGCCTTTGAGAACTGGAAACACGTCTCAGTCGAGGCTCGGACGTCGTTGCTGTTGCGGGCGTCGGAAATCATCCGCGACCGCAAATTCGAGTTTTGCGCGTGGCTCACCTACGAGGTGGGCAAAAACTGGGCCGAGGCCGACGCCGATGTGGCCGAGACCATCGACTTCCTGGAATTCTACGCCCGCGAGGCGTTGAGGCTGGCGGGGGCGACCACTCCGATTCAGCTTCCTGGCGAGAAAAATGAACTGCTCTACATTCCCCTAGGCGTTTGCGCGGTTATTCCGCCATGGAATTTCCCATTTGCGATCATGGCGGGAATGACAGCGGCGGCAATCGTCGCCGGCAACACGGTAGTGCTGAAGCCCTCGATCGATTCGCCGACGATCGCGGCGAAATTCGTGGAGGTGCTCGAAGAGGCCGGGATGCCACCGGGTGTAGTGAACCTGTGCCCAGGTTTGGGGCCGACATTCGGGAACGCCTTGGTGGAGCACCCCAAGACCCGCTTCATCGCCTTCACCGGGTCGCGGAAGGTAGGCCTGGAAATCAACGAAAAAGCGGCAAAGACTCAGCCCGGACAAATCTGGATCAAGCGCACCGTGCTAGAGATGGGCGGCAAGGATTCGATCATCGTGACCGCCGACTGTGATCTCGACGCGGCCGTCGAGGGGGTGGCCGCGTCGGCCTTCGGCTTCAGCGGACAGAAGTGCTCGGCGTGTTCTCGGGCGATCGTCGACGAAAGAGTGTACGACCTGTTTATCGAACGAGTGCGCGAACGGACGGCTTCGCTGACGGTTGGCGATCCGGCGACAAATCCGAATTTGGGACCGGTCGTCAACGACGCAGCGTTGCGCAAGATTCTCAGCTACATCGCGATAGGCAAGTCCGAGGGGCGGCTGATCGCCGGCGGTGCGTCTATCGAGACTGCCGAGGGCGGCTATTATGTCGCGCCGACGATCTTCGCCGATATCGCTCCCGATGCTCGCGTGGCGCAGGAAGAAATCTTCGGGCCGGTGTTGGCGATCGTCAAGTCACGTAACTTTGAGGACGCGCTTAACATCGCCAACAACACAGAATATGGCCTCACCGGGGCGATCTATTCCTATGATCGGGGAGAACTCGAGCGCGCGCGGCGCGACTTCCACGTCGGCAATCTCTACCTCAACCGCAAATGCACCGGCGCGATGGTTGGCGCTCATCCCTTTGGCGGCTTCAATATGTCGGGGACAGACTCCAAGGCTGGTGGCCCGGACTATCTTTACCTTTTCACCCAGGCGAAATCGGTCGCAGAGAAGCTTTAAGACCGCACGTCGCGCGGAAGCGAGCTACCGCCTGGCTAAGAGTTCTTCCGCGTGCGTCTCCATCTGGTTGCCGACTTCGGTCGCCGCTTCCGCCAGCATTCGATGGTGAATGGTGAACAGCGCCAATTCCAGACGGTCGGAAACTCCAGTCTTGTCGTAGATGCTGCGCAAATAATTTTTGATCACCTGTTCAGTCGTTCCTAGGCGCTGGCCGATTTCCCGGTTTTTGCAGCCCTGGACGATCAGCGCGACGATCTTCATCTCCTTCGGTGTAAGCCGGTCGCGTACTCGCGCACCGACCAGGTCTTCCGGTTCCGAGTCTTTGCTCGCCTGGACGGGATGGATCGAGCGCTCGCCGCGAATCACCTTGCGCACCGTCTCGATTAATCCGGCGCTTGATACGTTGCGGTAGACCAGCCCATGCAATTCCGTAAGCATCGCCGGTGGGGGTACGTCACCAATCTCGGCCACCAGGATGATCCGGCTCGCCACCGACCGCGCACCAGCGATCACCTGGGTCATGTCAGCCCGCATCGACGATGCGACAATCACGATGGCCCCACGAAATGTGGTAAGGGCATGATAGAGCCGCGGGCAATCGGGGCATTGAGCGATGATTCGCAGGTCGTCTTCCATCGCCAGGACCTTCGCTGTGCCGGTCCTGAAGATCGCCTGATTATCGGCAAGAATGATCTTATGCATCGCGCATCCTCTCGCGGAATCCAGTGTCGCCCCATGCCAACCGAGCAAACTGCGGGTCGATCTTCCGGATTCGTGTTTCTTCGACGAGACTTAGTGCTACAGGAGTCGTCATGTACCGCCTTATTCTCTTTTCCCTTATCGACACTGTTGACCCAAGACACTTCCAGTGTCTTCTATTCAGACAAACCGGGTACGGCCGAGCGGACGAATTTCTGCTTCACGGCGGCGAAATGAATTTCGTCCCCATATCCAGTTGACCGACTGCTGGGACAAGACTCAACCCCAACATTCTTTGAGGAATACACTAACTCAGCGGCTATAAAATGGGAATTCAAAAGATTGGCTAACTGCTTAACCACCCGCCACGGCGTTAATTAAGACGTACATACCCGATCAGTTTCGTTCAAATTGCAAACAACCCTGCCTGCCTCCGCAAGTTGCAGCCTGGCCGGCCGTCGGGGCTGCACCGCTGAAAAACGAAATAGACTGGTATAGAGACGGACGTCGCGGGGCGGCCGTCAGAGGAGCACTTGAGAATGGGAAAGCCAGTCATACTCGCGGTTGACGACGACATTAGCGTCCTCGAGGCGGTGGTGCAGGACCTTCGCCGCCAATATGGCGCAACCTACCGGATTCTGCGCGCGGGCTCGGGGCAGGCGGCGCTCGACATCTGCGGCCAACTGGTGGATCGTGGCGATTCCGTTGCACTCTTTCTTTCCGACCAGCGCATGCCTGGTATGCCCGGAGTTGAGTTCCTGGAAAAAGCCCAGATGCTATACCCCGAGGCCAAACGAGCGCTGCTTACCGCATATGCCGATACCGAAGCGGCCATTCGGGCCATCAACTCAGCCAAAATTCACTACTACCTGACCAAACCTTGGGATCCGCCCGAAGAGAGGCTCTATCCGGTCCTTGACGATTTACTCGAATCGTGGCGGGACGGTTACCGACCACCCTTCGAGGGAATTCGAGTGATCGGGCCAAGATGGTCGCTTAAGGACCACCAGGTTCGAGACTTTCTCACCCGCAATCAAGTCCCCTATGTCTGGCTCGACCCCGAACAGAACGACGAGGCATTGCAACTGCTGGCCCGGTACAAACTCGACGAACACAAATTACCCGCGGTGCTCTTTGCCGATGGCAGTGCGCTCTCCCAGCCTTCCCAGACCGAACTGGCGGCCAAGATAGGCCTTCATGTCACCGCCGAACGCGACTTCTACGATGTCGTTATCGTCGGCGCGGGGATGGCTGGATTGGCGGCAGCCGTCTATGCCACGTCAGAAGGGTTGCGCACCTTGCTGCTCGAGCCCGAGGCTCCCGGCGGCCAGGCCGGTAGCAGCTCGCGCATCGAGAACTATCTCGGCTTCCCAAACGGCGTCAGCGGCGCGGAACTGGCCAAGCGGGCGTATCTCCAGGCCTCTCGCTTCGGCACCGAGTTCCTGACCCAAACCGCAGTCGGGATCCGCAGCGAGAATCAGTATCACTTCCTGTGTCTCGGCGACGGCAAGGAGGTCTCGTGCCGGGTGGCGCTGATCGCGGTCGGGGTTAACTATCGTCGGCTCAACGTGCCGGGACTCGATGGGTTCACCGGGGCTGGGGTCTATTATGGCGCGGCCATGACCGAAGCGATATCCTGCCGCGACGAAGATGTCTACATCGTGGGCGGCGCAAACTCCGCCGGCCAGGCGGCGATGTATTTCGCCAAGTATGCCCGCAAGGTGACCATGCTGGTGCGCGGCGATTCGCTGGTCAGCAGCATGTCGAAATATTTAATCGATCAGATCGCCGCTACATCCAATATCGGTGTGGAAACAAACACCCAGGTAATCGGCGCCAGGGGAGGCCAACGGCTGGAATCGATTCAGATTGCCGGCCCGGAAGGGGAAAGCGAGCGCCCCGCAAGCGGGTTATTTATCTTTATCGGAGCGGCGCCCAACACCAACTGGCTGCCCGACTCGATTATGCGTGATCCTAACGGCTTTGTTTTGACCGGGCGGGACATACGCATGGAAGGCCAGCTCCCCAGAATCTGGCAGGAAGACCGAGCGCCTTATCTGCTGGAAACCAGCAGGCCCGGAATCTTCGCAGCAGGCGACGTTCGGCATGGATCGATCAAGAGAGCGGCTTCGGCCGTAGGGGAGGGTTCGATCTCGGTGCAGTTCATGCACCAATACCTGGCCAGGTTCTAGGGTCGATCTCATGACGATGCAAGAGCAACAGCCAGTCGCGACCGTTCAGACAGTAGACGCTCGGGAAGTCTATTCTCAGTTGCGTCAAATTGACGTCTTCTCGCAACTCCGCGAGGAAGACGCTGCCTGCCTCGGCCAGGTCGAGCTCGTGCACGCGCCGCGTGGTTCGGTTTACTTTCATGACGGCCAAGAGCTTTCCGGATTCTGGGCCGTCGTCGAGGGCGAGGTGCGCTCCTTCAAGCAAGAAGCGGATGGATCGAAGGCCTACGCCTTCTGTTGCACAAGTGGCAGTAGTTTCGGCGAGGTGCCGCTCCTGTGCGGACGCAAAACCAAAATTGCGTCTCCCGAAGTCGTCAGCGACGCAATCATAATTGGCATCGGCGAAGAGGGATTCTGGCAGCTGATGTCCTCTTGTCCCGTGGTGCGCCATGCCATACTGCAGAACGCTCAGATGCGGCTACAGAATTACCAGACCTTTGCGGTCCATCGCGAAAAGCTCATGGCGCTGGGAACGCTCTCGGCGGGCCTGATGCACGAGTTGAATAATCCCGGCACGGCTGCCCGGCGGGCGGCAGCCCAGCTGCGGCAAAACCTGGTGCAGTTGCAGAAGATCAGCCTCCGCTACTGTGAAGTTCCGATGCATGCTGAGCAGTTGGAATGCATGAAAGAGCTTCAGACCCGTGCTTTAACAGGCGAGAAACCCAATGCAATGAACTCCATCGACCAGTCTGACGCCGAAGAGTCACTGGCTGAGTGGCTGGATGAAGCAGGCGTCGAGAACAGCTGGCAGATCGCTCCAACTCTGACCTCCACGGGTCTAACTCAATCAGATCTAAACTGCGCCCAACACGCCTTCCCGAACCGGTCCGTCAACGGTGCTTCTTTCTCGGATGCGCTCAACTGGCTGGTGTCGCTGGTTTCGAGCATGCAGCTTGTCGAAACCATAGAGGAGAGTATTACCCGCGTCTCAGAGCTGGTGATGGCGGTAAAGAAGTATTCTCACAGCGAGAGTGCTGGCCAGATGCACCCGGTCGATATCCACGACGGGTTGCGAAGCACTCTCACCATCCTTAGCCACAAATTCCGACCCAAAGACCTCAAGATTGACAAGGAGTTCGCAGCGGAACTTCCCATTGTGAAAAACCGCGGCGCAGGTCTGACCCAGGTGTGGACCAACCTGCTCGATAATGCCATCGACGCCAGCCCGGAACGCGGCACAATCCGCATTCGCACCTGGGTTGAGGACGGCAGCGTTGCCGTCGGCATTGCCGACGAAGGCCCGGGAATCGCGGACGAGCATCGGAAACACATCTTCGATCCGTTTTTTACCACCAAGCCAGTCGGCGTCGGCACCGGGCTGGGGCTGGACATCGCCCACCGCATCGTAGTCGGCTCCTACGGCGGAACGATTGGCTTTACCAGCGAACCCGGAAAGACCGAGTTCGTCGTTCAGATCCCAATTGCGGCTCCCGCCGGCAGCCCAATTGCGAAATAGCTCCTTAGGTCAAGTTGATATTGGCCGGATTGTCACGCTTCCCAAACCCCACCTTTTACTCTCAGTCCTTACCGGAACGCGTGAAGTTCGACTGCGGCAATGCCGATAGGGTCGTTAAGTCGGCGGTTTTTCGACGCGCTGGAACGTGACTGCCAGAGCGGCATCCTCAGTCGGCATTCGGCCAGGAACCAATCGCCGTGCATCGCTACCAAATCCATTCACGGCCTTCAGGGAGCAAAGCGTGTTTGCCATAATCGGAATCGTCCTGGTCTTTGGCGCTGTGATCGGCGGATTCCTCATGGAAAAGGGACATCTCGCCGTGCTGGTTCAGCCGGCCGAGGTGCTCATCATTGCGGGCGCCGCTCTGGGCACGCTGCTGACCGCCAACCCTCTCCACATTCTCAAGCAGATTGTCGGCGCGCTGCTCGGGACGCTGGGCAGCTCCAAGTTCGGCAAGCCGCGTTACCTATTGACCCTCAAGATGATGTTCGATCTCTTGAACAAGGTGCGCCGCGGAGGACTGCTCTCGATCGAATCCGACATCGAACAACCCACCGAGAGCGAGATATTCAAGCAGAATCCTGATTTTCTGAAAGACCACCACGTCTGCCACTTTGTCTGCGACACCATGCGGATGATCGTGACTGGCGGTGTCGAGCCATTCGATATGGACCAGATGATGGAGCTGGACATGGACGTCGCCCACCACAGCGCCTCCGCGCCGATCTCGGCGCTCTCGACGGTCGCCGACGCTCTGCCTGGCCTGGGGATTGTGGCAGCCGTGCTCGGCGTCGTCATCACGATGGGTGCACTGAGCGGCCCTCCCGAAGAACTGGGGAAGAAAGTCGCAGCCGCGCTAGTGGGAACCTTTTTGGGCATTCTCCTGTGTTATGGAGTGGTCGGCCCGTTGAGCGCAAACATGACTAAAGCCGTTCGACGAAGAGCGCAGCTACATGCATATGCTGCGGGTGCTCATGCTGGCGTCGATGAAGGGGAACGCGCCGCAGATCGTAGTGGAGATTGCGCGGCGGGCGATCCCGTTGCATGTTCGGCCGACCTTTGAGGAACTGGAGGCCGCCTGCAGAGGGGAGTCGGCCGTTTCGGCTTCCGTCGAAGAGGCGGCATAGCCTGGCCATGACGAAATCGCAGATCATCGTCATTAAACGGGTCAAAGGCCACGGCGGCCACCATGGCGGCGCGTGGAAGGTCGCTTATGCCGACTTTGTCACCGCCATGATGGCGCTCTTCATTGTTTTGTGGCTGTTGAACACCAGCGACCACACACGAAAAGTGATTGCCGGCTATTTCAACGATCCTATGGGGAAGAAGACCGAGAGCGGTTCCGACCACGCAGGTGCGGGCGAGGCGCTGCCCATCAACAAGGATGGCATCCAGAAGTTGAAGAACCAGTTGGAAAAGCAAATCCAGCAGACGGCCAACCTGAGAGACCTCTCGAAACAAGTCGAGATGACGGTGACGCCGGAGGGGTTGCGGATCGAACTTCTGGAATCAAAAGACGGGACCTTCTTCGACACCGGCAGCACCACGCTCAAGCCCGACGGCCGGGACATGCTGAACCTCCTCGCCGACAAGCTATCAACCGTTCCCAACAAGGTCTCGATCGAAGGCCACACCGATGCTCAGCCGTACTCCGGAGCGAAACTATATTCCAACTGGGAGCTCTCCGAAGATCGCGCCAACGTCGCACGCCGGCTCATGCAGCATCCCGGAGGGTTGCGAGAGAACCAGGTCTCCCAGGTTCGCGGCTTCGCCGATCAGCGCCTGCGAGACCCCCTGCACCCCTTCGACCCGGCGAACCGCCGTGTATCGCTGATTGTCGAGTATTTAACCCCGGCCGATTTTCCCAGTGGAGTAGCGCCCGCTTCCCCGCAAACCGCCGCCGAATCTACGTCTCTCACCAACGGAATCGCCGAACGCTCGTCGCCGACTCCGGCGACTCCGGCCAATCCGATAAACGGCAAGCCGAACGCCGGACACTAGCGCAAATACTTTCCCGACGCTACGATGACTGAAACCGCCCAGCACTTGAAGTCACCATTTAATTTGGAACTTTGGTTTACTCGTGGACTTCTGTGGCATACGCTGCAAATCCACGTGTTCTGGCTTTGCATTGAGGCACGCCGAATCTCGCGACGCTCGACCCTTCGCGTTATATACTCCTGTCACCGGGTTCGTACAAACTGTGTAAATCCTGTGCTGCCGGAAAAATGCCCGTCGGGACCGATATGGGTAGCTGGAATGCGACCCGGAGCAACCTTCTTTCATGGATCAGAAAGGTCGAGACCGACGGGACGATAGCAGGAACACTGGGGCCGGCATCCGGGTTCCGGTTCCCGGCGAGAGCTCTTCCCCCGGAACCTCCGCTCCGCTCGATTCGCCGACCATCATCGATATCCCCGGGCGTAAGCTCGCCGACATCCCCATTCGCAACATCTCCGCCGAAGCGCCAACAATGGTTGGCGGCGCGACCACTCCCAGACCCGGTTCCGGGCAGATCAACATCTATGCCGGCGCCCCAATTCTCGAAACCGGATCCGTGCTCGGCGGGCGCTATCAGATTCTCAACATCCTCGGCGTGGGCGGCATGGGCGCCGTCTACCAGGCCCTCGACATCGAACTGAACCGCACTATCGCTCTGAAGGTCATTCGCCCCGACCTGGCCGGCAATCAGGCCATCATCGACCGCTTCAAGCAGGAGCTCATCCTCGCCACCCAGGTCACGCACAAGAACGTGGTGCGCATCTACGACCTCGGCGAAGCCGATGGCATGAAATTCATCACTATGGAGTTCGTCGAGGGCCAGGACCTGCGTTCCCTGATCCATGAGCGGACCAAGCTGCCGCCCGAAGAAGCAGTCGAGATTATGCAGCAGGTCTGCCGCGCTCTCGAAGCGGCCCACACGGTCGGCGTCATCCATCGCGATCTGAAGCCGCAGAACATCATGCGCGACAACAACGGGCGCATCGTGGTCATGGATTTTGGCCTCGCACGGACCCTGGGCGGCGATGGAATGACCCAATCCGGCGCGTTGGTCGGGACCATGGAATACATGTCCCCGGAACAGGCACTGGCCCAGGAACTGGATCAACGCTCCGACATCTTCTCGCTGGGCATAATTTTCTACGAGTTGTTGAGCGGCGCGATTCCGTTTCGCGCCGACAGCGCGCTCGCCAGCCTGATCAAACGCACTCAGGAGCGGGTCGTGCCGGTTTCGGACCTCGATGCGACGATTCCCGCCCCGATCAGTGCCATCGTCAGCCGTTGCCTCGAACGCGACGTCGAGATCCGTTACCAGAGCGCCGCAGAGCTGCTGGCCGATCTGGACGCATGGCAAGGCAAGCGCCCCCTCAGCCATGCTCCCATCGCTGCGCGACCCAAGACCGGAAAGGAAGCCCACCAAGTTAAGCCATGGTTGTTTGCCGGTTCCGGAGTTCTGGCTCTGTTGCTTGCTTTGGGTGTCGGCGCGTTCCTCGTGTTTCGTCACCCTGCGACTTCAAGAAGCAAGCTCGGAACTGCCACCGAGACCCCAGCGCTGACGCTGACCGTCGTACCGATGCACAATGCCTCCGGCGATCCGAAGCTCGATTGGCTTGGCGCGTACATTGCCGATGCTTTGAGTACGGACATCGGGCAGTCTTCGCGCTTGCACACCTTACCCAGCGACCGCGTCCACCAAGTGCTGGCCGATCTTCAGTTGACACCCGGGGAGACCATCGATCCGAATACGCTCAGCCACATCTTCCAGTTGACCAATACGGACATTGCGGTATCCGGGCAGTATGTCCGGCTTGGCGAACAAATTCAGATCACCACAATTGTTCAGGACATTAAGAGCGACCACACGACCACGGTCACCGTCAGCGCCGCGAATGAGCAGGCGTTGCCCGCAGCCATCGACTCGCTTGCCGACCAGGTGCGGAAGAGCCTCAGCTTCTCCTCCAACCAGATTGATGAACTGAAGGCCCAATCCTTTAAGCCGTCGTCGCACTCGATCGATGCGCTCCGCGCCTACGACCAGGGTATCGGTTTTATGCGCGTCGGCAAGAACATCGATGCGACCCAGTCGTTTCAGGCGGCGGTGAATGCAGACCCGCAGTTCGCGCTCGGATATTCAGCACTCAGCCAGACCCAGGCGGCCCTCGGCCACGAGACCGATGCCGAACAGTCTTCGCAGCGCGCCTCCGAGCTTGCCAGCTCCGAAGGTCTGCCGCAGTTGGAGAAGATGCTGATCGACGCCAGCCGCGCGGCGATCCTGAAAGACACGAAAAAAGCCATTGGGCTCTATGAAAATCTGGCCAAGGCCATGCCCGGGAATATCGATGTGCAGTACGCGCTCAGCTCTCTCTATTCCGACACCGGAGCCTACGACAAAGCGCGCGCGATCCTGGAAAAGATTCTGGGGGCCGATCCGAAGAATGTGCTGGCACTCTGGCGGTCCGGCGTTGTGGAGCTGCAAAGCGGCCGTTTTCAGGCGGCTCTCGATCCGCTGAGCAAGGCGGAATACCTGACCAACTCCTCCGGCAATCAGGAGCATCACGCGGTGGTCTTGCTGGCGGTCGGCATCGCATACCAGTTCCTGCAAAAAAATGAGGAAGCGTTGCGTTACTTTGGCGATTCGATCGCCATCAGCCAGAAGCTAGGGCAGAAACGCGCCATCGCCAACGCTTTGGGCGCCACAGGCCAGGTGCAGGTGGCCATGGGGAAACCGGATGCCGGGCTGGATAACATGAAGAAGGCGGTCGCGCTCTTCCAGATGATCGGCTCAACCAAAGAGGCGGGCGATACGCTCATCGACATGGCCGCCATCTACCAAAGCCGGGGAGACAACGACCAGGCGCTCAAGCTCTATCGAGACGCATTGCAAATCGAACGCGATGCCGGCGACCTGGATCGTGAAGCACTGTGCCTGAACAATATCGGCAGTCTCAATCTCGCCAAAGCGGACACAGAAAGTGCGTTCACTTACTTCCAGCAGGGGCTGCAGTTAGGGGAGAAGATCGGCGCACCACAGCGCATCGCCGACCCCCTTCAGGGACTTGGCGCGGCATATACCATGACAGGCCAGTTCGAGGAGGCGCTGGCTTCGCTTCAACGCGCCCTCGACACTTGGCGAGGCGATGGAAACGCGTTTGGGATCGCCTCAACCCAACGGCAAATGGGCGTGATTTACGGTTACCAGTCCCGATTCGGCGCTGCGGTGGATTCAATCCAGCAATCCGTGAAAGGTTTCCAGGCGCTGGGCGACAAGAGTTCCGTCGCTGCCATCGCTCTGCAGAATCTAGCCGAGGCCCTCGCGAGGGCGGGACGTGGCGACGAAGCCGCCCCCTACCTCGATCAGGCTGAAACTCTGGCCCGAAGTCTGCAAGACGCGTCCCTTATTGCGCAAGTGGAGGGGACCAAGGGAGAAATCGCCCTGTATCGAGGTGATCTGTCCGCGGCCTCGACCAACTTCCAGCTTGCTTTGCAATCGGCTACGCGAGGGAACGATCGCGATGCGCTCGTGGAGGCAAAGCTGAATCTTGGCCGCCTTGCAATCGCCCAGGGCCACGGGAGCGACGGGTTAAGCAGGTTGCGTCCGCTGGTGGGACCTGATGTCACGCCCGACCGCAATCTCGCCCTGCAATGTTCGGTGGCATTCGCCGAAGCCCTGATCCAGACCAAGGACTATACCCGGGCGCGCCAGATACTGCAGGACGCGGCTACGCCCTCTGAAAAGTCCGGGATGCGCCTTGGTCTTGCCAAAATTTATTACCTGGAAGCTACCGCGTCTCGACTCAGCGGCAATTCAGGAGATGCGTGGAACCAATATCGCCAGGCGATGACGCTCCTGAATGCAGTCCGCAATCAGCCCGGCGCGGAGAACATCCTGAGACGCGCCGATTTAAAGGCCATCTTTGACGACTGTAGCCGTTGGGTCGGGGCTGGATCAAAGCCTAATCCGTAGAGGGATGGGCGCGGCGCAGCGTAATGCCCTAACTTCGGTTGCTCCAGATGCTTGCTAAGCACCCCCGCGGATACGTGTTTCGGTTGCGTCTGCCGCCGCCTGCGAGCCCCTAATTGTCAAGTCAGAAACATGGCCGCCAACGTGGCCGATCCCGGGCCGCCGGCGGAGTCGCGGTTCTGGGGAAAACGCGACTCCGCGTGCCACTCCTGCATCCAGCCGAAGTTCGTGATCGAAAAGACTGCCCCTTATTACGGCGCCGGGCACTCGACAACGGTATAGGGAACCGATGCCGGAATGCCCTCGTTTTGGGCCGCGTCCCTCACCCTCACGGTGAAGACCTGCGTCCCCAAGGTTGACGTATTGACCGAACTAGTCAGAGCGGGAGGATCTGTGACTGGATCCGCGTAGTGATGGCCGCCGCACCACAGGACACCGGAACGATCGTCGGCGCATTGAAAGGAGGCTGTCACTGCCTGCTTCCTGCAATAGCCCAATTCACCGTCGATCAGCGTCGGGGCCGGCGAGAGCGTCGGCCCAGAGACAACAGTGGGCGCAACGGTGTCCACATTCAAGTCCACCGTGTAGAACTTGGTGTGCCAAGCTCGGGATTCGCCCTGAAAGAAATGCAGCTCTTCCGTCCCGGCGCAATCCGTGGCGAAATAATGCAGCAGGTACATGCCGTCCGCGTCTACGCTGATCTGTACCGGGGCCGGGACGAACGTTTTGGCCGGAAGGGAACCGGGGCAGCCGTCAGGATTAAGAAGTGTTATGTCTCCCTTAACCGGAAACTCCGTGGATGGCAAGGCGTCAGCCGGGGAGACACCATAAGTGACGCTGTAGACCGGGGAGGCGATGAAGCCGTTGTTCGGTTGCGGCACCCTCGGGGGATTCGCGCTGAACAGAACCTGTACATCGCGGCTGTTTACCCATTTCGGATTGCCAAAGTATTTGAAGGATACGTTGGTCTTAATCTCGGGCACCGGCCCCACCGTGATGAAGCTCGAGTTGACCCTGGGCGCTGGTGTTCCGGTCCCCGCGCCGAGTCCGGGGCCCTCAAACAAAGTGAGCAGGTTTTCCGGACAGGAGAAAAGCTGGTCTGCCCCGGGGTCGAAGGTGCAGGGGCCTCCAGTCCAACCCTCGTTGGCCTCGAGGAAACCGAATCCTTGATGAAAGACCTCATGCCGTCCATTGATAATGACGTCTATATCGGGCAGGTAAAGGGCGGGAAAGTCGAAGACGTCCTGGATGACAATATTTCTGGCGGTGGAGCTCGGGCATTGAACCCCGCTGGATCCCGATCCCTGGCCGATCTGGCATGTCAGTGTATAGAGCTTGCAGGCGGGTAGGTCGTTGAAGAGCTCTCCGCTGTGAATCAGGCACTGAGAGGTCGCAAAAGAAGTGCCCTTTACGTAACTGGGCCAGACAGTGGGATCCAAGGCCGCGTCGACTCCTGTTGGAGTGGCGCCATTGATGATCTCGAGAGTTTGGTCTTGTGCGCCCTTGGATAGATCGAACACTAGCGCGACGACCTTGCCCTGGGCCAAACTGAACGGAAAGGTCTGAGTCAGCGCACTGGCCGGCGGATTGGTGGACGGAATCGGATTCCCGCTGACCTTGCCGCCGCTTGTGCCGTTCGCGGTGCAATTGGTGAAAAGATAAACAGAAGAAGAGGCAAGATAGCCGCCTGTATCCACCAGGTCAAACTTGATCGTGTTCGCACCCGAAGCCAGCCGACTAGCGATATCGATGGGACCAACTCCGCCAGCCGCCGCAATCATACCGTCTGGGTCATCGCCGGTAAGGTCGCCTTCACTTGCGGGCCCCTGGTAGCCGGTCGTGAAACAGTCCTGTTGATTCCCGTTCTCGACAACACCGCCGGTGCAGATGTTGGTCGGCCCCGTGACCGTGGTGCCCTGGGTCACGGTGAGATTGATGAAGTTGTTGACCAATACTTTGCCGGTGCCGTCGGCGGTAGAGGAAACCTTGGCGACAATAGGGGAATCGGAGCACGATAGATTCTGCGTGGCAGAGCTAAAGGTTATAGCGCTGCTGCCATAGCCTGCTCCATTGGTGGAGAGCCTCACGTTGACGGGTGGCAGGAATAAGATACCGGTCTGGGCCTGAGCGGCGATGGCAGTTGCGGCGACAAAGGCCACGGCGCATGCCACGCGACAACTATGCTTTGCAACTCGCGATACTGCTGTCATGAAATCCATCCTGAGTGATCTGTGCTATGTCGATCGAGAGAAAGCTCCGAATAGCCTACGGCATAGCAGGATTTTCATCGGGGACTTCAGCTCGAAGGCAGTTACCGGCGGCATCTCGCTTCCGCGTCATGTCTCACTAAGAATATGCCAAATCCTTTTTTAATACGCGTCGTGATTCGGTTCCGCAGGTAAGCTAACATTCAGTCCGTTGCCGCGTGGTGTCAAGCGAAAAATCTCCTGTTACAACAAAAGTTGTACGGCGCTAAGGGATAAGGCGGCGCAGCGATCGAACACGCAGGGACGACTTGTCTCGAATTCGCACAGTGCGCCGAATCACTTTGAGCAGAAAGGCGCGGGCGACTTTCGGATATAAAGGAGTCTGGAATGTTGCCCGGCGACCTTCGGCACAAGGAGTTCCCGCATTGACTTCGCACCGCTATTCCATTGGCGTCGATCTTGGAGGGACCAATCTACGCGTCTCAGCCTATCGCGACGATCCCGCCACGACCGGTGGAATCATCGATAGCAGTGCCTTACCAACCCGTGTGGCGGACGGTCCGATAGCCGTGGTCGACGACATGGCGGGCGCGATTAAGGGCCTGCTCGACAAGCATGGGCGGGGTAGTTATTTTGCCGGCGTGGGGGTTGGCACTCCAGGCCCTCTCGAGCTACCTGAGGGAGTCATGCGCAACCCGCCAAACCTGCCGGGCTTCGATGGCTTTCCCCTCCGCGAGGCGCTGGCTCAGCAGATCGGCGAGTCCGTAACGATCGAGTCCGACGCCAACCTGGCCGCGCTGGCCGAGTTCCGTCTAGGCTCGGGCAAGACCTACTCCGCACCTTCCCTGTGCATGTTGACGCTGGGGACCGGCGTGGGCAACGGGATCATCCTCGATGGAAAGATCCTGGACGGGAACAACGGCATGGCCGGTGAGGCTGGGCATAACACCGTCATTCCCGACGGGGAGGATTGTCCCTGCGGAAGCCGTGGGTGCCTGGAGCTCTATGCCTCGGCTACCGCTGTTCAACGGATGGCGGCGGCCAGCCGCACATTGCAACGTCAACGCGCCGAATCGCCCTCCGAATCGAGAGGGGAACTGGCGCCGCCGACAGCGCTCGAAGTGGCCAACCTGGCGCTCGAGGGCGACGAGTTTGCGCTGACCGTGTTCGCCCGCGTGGGCACCGCCCTCGGCATCGGCATCGGCGCCCTGGTCAACACTCTGAATCTGCCGCTGTATGTCGTCGGAGGCGGCGTATCCGCCGCATGGGACCTTTTTGCCCCCCGCATGATGGAGGAGCTCCGGATGCGCAGCTACGTCTATCGCCTGACCGCGCCCAGTGCCGAAGAGTCACGGCAGCGCTCGCCGCGGAAGACCCATGTAGTCCGCGCCGAACTCGGCTCCGACGCGGGTATACTTGGCGCTTGCTTGTTGCCCCTGATGCTGCAATAGCAAGAGCTATATAGACAGATCGTAGACATTGGTTGGACAAAGGGAACTCCTCGGCGGTTAGGATGGTTTGACATGATTAACCCAGTCTCCGCCAACACCTCCCCCGTAAAAGGCCCGCCACTCAGGATGAACCGGTATCTACTCAAAGGCACCGGCGTTGGTGCTCTGGGCGGATTGCTCTTCGGCTTCGACACCGCCGTCATCGCCGGCGCAACCCACCAGCTGACCGAGGTCTACTCGTTGACGCCGGGACAGTTGGGTACGACGGTTGCCATCGCGCTTGTCGGCACCGTGATTGGAGCAATGTCCGCTGGAGCCATCGGGCAGAAGTTCGGCGGCCGCGACACTCTTCGCGTGATGGCTGTGCTGTATGTCATCTCCGCTCTGGGCTCCGGGTTGGCATGGAGCTGGCCTGTTCTGCTGGTTGCCCGCTTCATCGGCGGCCTGGGCATTGGCGGATCATCGGTGCTCGGTCCGGTTTACATAGCCGAACTTGCTCCTGCTCAGTGGCGCGGGCGGCTGGTAGGCATGTTTCAGGTCAACATTGTGGTCGGCATTCTGCTCGCTTACTTCTCGAACTTCGTGATCGCCGAGATGCATCTGGGGGCGATGCAATGGCGCTGGCAGCTCGGAATAGCCGCGGCTCCCGCAATTCTGTTCCTGATCATGCTCTTCGGCATCCCGCGCAGCTCACGGTGGCTGGTGACGCAAGACCGCATCGACGAAGCCAGACAAGTGCTCCAAATGATGGGCACGCCCGACTCCGAAGCAGAGTTGAAAGAGATCGTCGACTCCATCCACCTGGAGCGGGCCAGCCGATCGGAACCGCTCTTCTCGTGGAAGTATCGCAAGCCAATTTTTCTCGCTGCCACCATCGGCATGTTTAATCAGCTCTCCGGCATCAATGCCATCCTGTATTACCTGAACGACATCTTCGATAAAGCCGGCTTCAGCCGGGTCTCCGGAGACCTGCAGGCGGTTGCCATCGGCGCAACCAACCTCGTGGCTACGCTACTCGCCATGACCGTCATCGACAAACTTGGCCGCAAGAAGCTGCTGCTCTTCGGCTCGATCGGTACCGCCGCCTGCCTCGCCGGAGTCGCCGCCGTCTTCTTCACCAACTCCCATCAGGCGTTGCTGGTCTGGCTGTTGGTTGCCTACATCGCCTTCTTTGCCGTCAGCCAAGGCGCGGTCATCTGGGTGTACATCAGCGAAGTCTTTCCCACCAAGGTCCGCTCAAAAGGGCAAAGCCTTGGCAGCAGTTCCCACTGGATCATGAACGCCGCCATCGCATTCACATTTCCGCTGCTTGCTAAATCTTCCGGGGCCTATCCCTTTATGTTTTTCGCCGCGATGATGGTGCTGCAGTTCTTCGTTGTGCTCTTCGCATATCCGGAGACGAAAGGCGTTTCGCTCGAGCAATTGCAACGGCAGTTAGGAATTGACTAGCCGAAGCCTCTGCCATAGCTGGCGCCAAAGCACAAAGGAGGCCGACTCGAAAGTCTGGCCTCCTTTGTCTTCTTTGGGCAATAATATACTTGACAAAATGGCCTGATTGGCCTACTCTTGAAGCATGGAACCGACCACACTTCAAGACGCGATCCTCTACTTTGCGAACCCAGTTAACTGCCGCGAATACCTTGTTGCGCGTCGCTGGCCGGACGGTGTTACCTGCCCACGTTGCGGCAGCAAGAACGTCCTGTTCTTGGATAAGTATAACCGCTGGCATTGCCGCGAAAAGCACGATGCGCCGCAGTTCACTTTGAAGACTGGGACACCGATGGAGGACTCCCCTATCGGGCTGGACAAATGGCTGATGGCGATGTGGATGGTCGTGAACTGCAAGAATGGCGTGTCCAGCTATGAGATTCATCGGGCGTTGGGTATCACTCAAAAGTCGGCATGGTTTCTAGATCACCGCATCCGCTTAATGCTCGGCAACGAGCCGACTGGCAAGCTATCGGGAGACGTGGAAGCCGACGAAACTTTCATCGGCGGCAAGGCCCGCAACATGCACGTCTCCAAGCGCAAGCGGAGGATAACCGGGACTGGCACCAAAGACAAGGTGGCGGTCATGGGCGTCTTGCAGCGCGGCGGCGAGGTTCGGACTACGGTCGTTGCCAATCGGAAGAGAGCGGCCCTTCAGGGTGAGGTCAGAAAGCATGTAGAGGCTGGCTCTGCGCTCTACACTGACGCGCTGCTTTCCTACAACGGATTGGCCGGGGACTATGCCCATCAAGTCGTAGACCACGCCGTGCAATACGTGGACGGCAAGGTGCATACGAATGGCTTGGAGAACTTCTGGTCGCTGTTAAAACGCAGCATCAACGGGACGTATGTGAGTCTTGAGCCTTTCCACCTATTCCGGTACCTTGATGAGCAGTCCTTCCGGTACAACCACCGGAAACTCACGGATGGCGAGCGGTTCGATCTGGCGGTGAAAGGTATGGTCGGGAAGCGCCTGACCTATGCTGAAGTGACTGGCAAGGTGCCAGATCAGCAAACGCAAATCAACTGAAAAGCAGGGTCGCCGAGAGGGACGCGGGAAGCGGATGAGGGTCGATTAGCCACGGCGGCGGTCGGCTTTTTTGGCGTGCGATGGTAACATTTTAAGAAATGCCCTATTGCAAGTGGCATTCGGATTGTTGCACAATCAACTTCCAATTTACCCAATGGGTTGTGTTGTTTTGAAACGATGGCGCTACCAGTCCGACAATACATAGACGACGTTATCCCAGCAAAGCATGAAAACGAGGTCTTCCGCAGTGTCGTCGTCGAACCAAAACCGGGTTATGCGAACGGGAGTTTCGCCCTCGCCGTCGATGTATACGATGTTCTGGCTTCTGATGGCCGGTTTACCGCGAACGAGGCACGAGACCTCTGTAACGGGAGAGTAGCTGGCTTCACAATAGAAATTGGGAGCATACCGGCTCCACAACTGCCGCATCTGATCGTAGGTGCGCGAGACTTGCTGAATGCGAGGTCTTGTCATGGTCACTGTCACTGATTTCCGCACGGTTGTTTTTGATTACCTGAGCCTTTCCACTGATCGCAAGGTTTTCACTTTGCGGTTCGCCGAATTGCTGTCCGGGATCGAAAAGTACGGCGATCCGCCTGCCATTGAATTAGGTCATGCTCTTTATTCCCATCTCGTCTTAGCTATCGCCGGTGCAATTACCGAAGATGAACTTCGTGATCGCATCGCACATGAATTCACGACCGTCAAGGTTAACTGGGTTCTAAACGAGAAGGAACCCAGCTTCCGGCGAAGCGCCTCCGCCGATTACAGCTACGCCGAACCAAGCTACGCCTCCTATTAGAACTTGAACCGCCCAGGCGGCAACCCGCCCAACGGCGGAACGGCTACGTGTGCCAACTGGAACTCTGTCACAAACGGATCGTCCTGACCTTCGATTTCCAGCGCCCACACGTAAGACCCAAAAGCTTTAAAGTTCAAGTTCGGAAAAGATACTGGAAGAATGACGGGGCCGGGCCCGCCAGCTTGGATTAGGCCTTGAACCGCAGCGACCATCTCTCCAGTAGCTAGTTGACTGAGCTTTCCTGAGAATTTATACGCTCCCGCCGATTCGGTTCTGAGTGCATTGAAGAAGGTAAGAAACGGCAGAGGAAATGGAATCTGAGGAGTAGCAATGCCGTTTGGAAACATTCCGATTAGCGTAAACTTCCCGCCTATTTCTGGGCGAACCATTTCGCAAATTACTGTGTAATCGTGGGTTATTGCCATTCTTGATCCTCCATCGCGTAAGCAGTGCTTTCCCGTTAACTTAGGGGTTGCGATTTTGTCGGGGATCGATTAGGCTGGAGTTGTTCAAGGCTCCAGATTCTCTTTTCCCGGAATCACCTAAACCACAAAAGCTTGAGACCTCTACCTCGCCCCGCCGATTACCAGTCGCCGGGGTTTAGTTTTGTCCGCAGCATGACCTTGCTGATGTGCCATTATACCGCGCTTTAGAAAATGTGAGTATGCGCAACTCATACGGGAGCTGTGGTAGTCGTGTAAAACCAAGTACAAATCCTCGCGGGTGCATTACATCTGCGAAAATTGGGCGAGATTACTGTAGCGCTAGAATGTAGGTGAACATGAAAACGCAACCTGCCCCCAACGTCCCCGGCGACACTGACACCCAACGGTTCGACAACGCCGTCCGCAAGATGTTCACGGTGTCGAAGGAAGAGATGCAGCGGCGGGAAGCTGAGTGGCAGAAGGCTCAGGACAGGAAAAACCAATCTAAGAAGAGGTAGCGCCGTGGAATGGGAGTACTGGGTTGAAGAGGTCTCATCCGGTTCCAGCAAAGACGACATCGAAAAGAACCTGTTTGAGTTGGGCTGTGGAGGTTGGGAATTGAGTGGGTCGGTGACTCTTCCCGACGACCCGCGTATCAACAATGGTGCGGTGCACACCTACCTTTTTTTCAAAAAGGCCCGTGAAAGCTGACCCCCTATTCCGTTTTGTCATCTATATTGTTGCCCTTCTTTGGGTTGGTTGAGTGAGCGGATTCCCCAGCCTTATGGAGCCAGGGTTGTGATCAGAGCCGGTTTCGGGCTGCCCCAGCCAGTCACCAGGTCATACCCGGTTACCGCCGAGTAGCTTCCAGACTTGCCGCTGGTGATGTCGTGGAAGTCGGTGGCATAGTCGGAAGTTATGTTCTGCGCGTAAATGGTTGGGTCGAGGAAGCCGACGTAGGAATCGCCGTTGGCCTTCAACTGCTGATTGACGAGCGCGATGAATCCGGCCCACATCGGCGTGGCGAAGCTGGTGCCGCCGTACTCGTTGGCGAGACAGGCTTTCTGGTCGGCGCAGGTGTAGAAAGTGAAGTTCGCGTTGGCCGACACGTCCGGGCCATTGCGATAGGTTGTCGAACCCTTGTTGCTGGAATTGATCACGCCCGAAAGCTTCTGCCACGCGGGGATCGCGATTTTGTCCGGCGAGATGCCGCCGCCGCTATCCGCCCAGGCGGTCTCAGACGCCCAAGGGCCTGCCGCTTTGGAGGTGGTCAGGTCTGTGCCTCCGACGGAGACAACATTGGCGTCGTCCGCAGGCCACGCCTCGTTTCTTGACGACCAGGTCGAACTGTCGCCTGAAGCCGCGAAGAACGTCTGGCCCTGCGCCGCCATCTTCTCGAAGTAGGGGTCAAGCGTCGTTGGGTCGTCCGGTGTCCAGCCCCACGAACAGCCGATCGTGGTGGGCAGCGGGCTGTGCGTCGTCATGGCGCTGATGATGGCCGTATCGGTGGAACCGATATACATCACCAGGCTTGCCAGTCCCGGCGCCATGCCGATCGCCTGGGTCATGTCCAGCGTCTGTTCGGTGTCGTCGCAGTCGCCGCCTTTTCGGGTATCCAGGCAAGCGGTGCTCGTCCCGTCGGTGGAAAGCAGCGTGATAGGAACGTTGTTGGTCTGCTTGACGTTGGTGAAATAGGTAGTCAAATCGGCTAGATCAGTGCCATAGTACTCCAGCAATCCGAGGTTCTGGCCGGCGCCGGTGAGAGCGGTACCACCGTAGTAAGCGGCGCGCATGTCGCTTCCCAGGAACGAAGCGGACGGGCCGGAACCGATCGTGGCGTGGGAGACGACTGCTTCGGCTTTCATACCGTGGGCCAGCGCATAGTCGCTCTTCTTCACCAGCAGTGGATGCGGGATCGAGTAGTTATCCAGGCCCGAGATGTGCCACAGCGAAAACCCGAGGCTGGTGGTGGGCTCGCGGTCCGGTCCGAAGAAGGTGCGATTCTCGGTGGGGTGCTGGTAGCTCATCATGGATACATGGAAGGCCTTTTCGATCGCCGAAACCGGACCCTTGACCTGCACCTCCATGCCATCGCGGGTTCCACCGGTCACGGTCAACCCATTGCTCTTCGCGTACTTGATCACCGCCTCATAGTCCGCCTCGTTAGGACCAAACTTCTCGGTGAACTCCGAGACAGTGAGGAAGTGTCGATAGGAGGAGCTGCGTGGGTTATAGACCTCCGCCAGAAAATCTTCTAACGCCGCCTGATCGCGCAACTGCAGAACAATGTCCAGGCTTAACTCTTGACTTTGTGGCAAGCGACCAACCTGCTGAGCCAGGCCGCTGCGGACCGCTTCCCGCACATGGTTAGTGGATACGTACTGCGCCCGTGCTTCTGTGGCCGAGCCCAAAACGCCTGCGACGATTGCCAACAGAGGCCAACCTGACCTTCGAAACACATTGGAAATCGAACAGCTGTGTCTTCGGTTCATTGAAAAGCTCCTTTTTTGGTTTTTTGAGACAAGACTATCCAAGCATTGAGAGAAGCGGTTGATTTGGTTATGGTGAGCTTCGAAGAGTAAGTTCCCAAAGTCACCAGCGGTGAAATGATGTCCGCTACCTTAACATCGACCAAGAACAAACAGCCAGACAATTCGTTTGCTGGATCGTTACAGAGGTTTTTTATTCGGAAGAGACGACCCTTTTGGGAAAACTAATTGGCAGCCGGGAGCGAGTTCGGAGCTCGGAGGAGCAGTTATCGGAGCGAACTCAGCACAGACGCAATTGTGCTATGAGAAAACAGGAGTTCCCACTTCAAGCGGCAAAGTCGAGGATCAATGGCTATCGAAGCCGCGGAAAGTGGTGTTCCCGGCATCGAGGGGGCCGCGTTACTGCACGGTCTTCGTATCCGCCTTATCCGGCGTCTGTGTGACCTGCTGTGGGGTGGGCAGTTGCGACTTGTCCCAGCCTCCACCGAGAGCCTCGATCAACTCGACCGACGCTGCCATCTGCTCCACCTGCGAGCCCACGACCGCCTGCTGGTCGCCGAGCAGCGTGGTCTGTAGCGTGACCACGTCGATGTAGGGATCGATGCCGGTCTCGTAGCGCCCTAGTTCGAGATCGAGCGCCTTCTGCGCCGAGTCCACAGCCTGCTGCTGCTGTTGAATCTGGACGGAGTAGACCCGAACCGCCACGAGGTAGTCCTCGACCTGCTGAAAGGCTGTGAGCACCGTCTGCCGGTAGGTGGCGACGTCGGCGTTATAAGTTGACACATACTGGTTGAGTCCCGGACCCAGCTCCGCGCTATAGAGCGTCTGCGAAGCGCCGACGCCGAGCGACCAGGTGCGGCTGGGCCAGTCGAGAAGATGCTTCCAGGAAGAGCTTTGGAAACCACCGCCGGCAGAGAGTGTAAATGTGGGGAAAAAGGCGGAGTAGGCGACGCCGACGGCGGCATTGGCGGAGGCCATATTGCGCTCGGCGGCGGCGATGTCCGGACGGCGCTCAAGCAGCTGCGATGGGACGCCGACCGGGATTGGCGGCGGCGCAGTGGTCATCGGTTTGACCGGGATCGAGAAATCGGACGCGGCTTCTCCGGTCAGCATGGCGATGGCGTGTTGGTATTGGGCGCGAAGCAGCGTCACGTTGGTCGCCGAGGCTTGCGCGCTCTGCAACGCGGATTGTGCCTGAACTACGGAGATCTGGTTGTCCACGCCAGTCTCATAAAGCGCCTGGGTCAGGGCGAGGGCCTTCTTGTCTGCTTCCACGGTGTCATTCAGGACCTTCTGTAGCTGGTCTTGTCCGCGGATCTCGAAATAGTACTCGGCCAGACTGGCTTGTTCGGCGAGGCGCTCGTTTTCGAGGTCGGCGGCGCTCACCTGCGCGTTATATTGGGCCTCATGGACCTGATTCCGGATACGGCCAAAGACGTCGGGTTCCCAGGAGACGTCGAGGGGTAGGCTAATGAGGCTGGCGGTGCTGCCGGCCTTGTTTGTGCCGGTATTGTTGCCAAGGTTCGCGGATCCGTGCGAGCGACCCCAGGACGGACTCGCAGTAACGGTGGGGTAGTACTGGGCGCGGGCCTCGCGGACAATGGCGCGGGCCTCCATGAAGTTCTCGAAATACTGCTTAATGGTCTGGTTGTTGATGTTGAGCTGGTCCTCGAGCGCGTTGAGTTCGGGCTCGTTGTAAATCTCCCACCATTTGCCGCGTAGCATGGCATCAGAAGGGTTTGCGGGCTTCCACACGCTAAGTCCGTCTTCGGAGGGCGCCGCAGCTCCCGTGGCCTTGTCTTCTGCAGTGGGTGCAGGAGGCTTGGCCTCCTTGTACGCGGGCGGCGGCGGTGCCTGAGTGAGCGCCGGAGGCTGGTGATACTTGGGGCCGACGGTGCATCCGGCCAAGGTCAGCAGCGCCAGGGTAGCGAACGCGGCGAGCCGGCCTGGTTCAGGGACTTGCTCGGTTCGGTAGTTGTTCGATATCTTCCGCATGGCAGTTGTCCGTTCTAGCTAGTAGCATTCCCGGTGGTTTGCAGGTCCGACGGCGGATGGAACTCGCCGTGCGGTTTGCCCTGCACCCACAAGCGCAACCAATCGACCACCAGGTAAACCACCGGAGTGGTATAGAGAGTGAGCATCTGGCTGAAGATCAAACCACCAACAATTGTGATGCCCAGCGGCCGCCGCAGCTCCGATCCCGTTCCGGTGCCAAAAGCCAGCGGCAGCGCGCCAAAGAGCGCGGCCATCGTAGTCATCAAGATAGGCCGGAAGCGCAGCATGCAAGCCTCGAAGATCGCATCGGCGGGATTCTTGCCATGCTCGCGTTCCGCCACCAATGCGAAATCGATCATCATGATCGCATTCTTCTTGACGATCCCGATCAGCAAAATGATGCCGATAATCGAGATCACATTCAAATCGATCTTGAAAAGCATTAGCGCAACGACCGCGCCGACGCTGGCCGACGGAATCGTGGAGAGGATGGTAATCGGATGCACCAGGCTCTCGTAGAGGATTCCCAGCACTATGTAAACCGCCAGTATTGCGGTCGTGATCAGATATTTCTGCGTGCTGAGCGAAGCTTGGAAGGCTTGCAAGGTGCCGGAAAAGAATCCACGCACAGTATTGGGCGTCCCGAGTCTTTGTTTTAGCTGATCAATCTCCCGGGTCGCATCGCTGAGCGACAACCCCGTCGCCAGATTGAAAGATACCGTGACCGAGGGAAAAAGGCCGGTATGGTTGACCGTCAAAGGGGTTGTATTCGGCGCTGCAGTGGTGATTGCCCGGAAGGGGATGACCCCATTGCTAGAGGTGTTCATATAGATATTATTCAGCGCCGAGGGGTCTTGCCAGTACGGGGGTGCGACCTCGAGCACCACGTAATACTGGTTCAATTGCGTGTAAATAAGTGAGACTTGCGACTGACCGAAAGCTGAGTACAGCGTGGAGTCCAGCGCCTGCGCGGTGATGCCAAGTCTTCCCGCCGTGACTCGGTCATAGTTGATGAACTCGGCAAGGCCACCGTTCTGCTGGTCGGTGTTCACGTCCAGAAAGCCGGGAAGCCTCTTCATTTCCTGGAGCAGGATCGGACCCCATTTGTAAAGATCCGTGGTAGTGTCAGACTGAATGGTGTACTGGTAGAGCGCATTGGAACCGCGCCCACCGATGCGGATGTCCTGGGCCGCCTGCAGGAACGCCGACGCCACCGGCAAGCGGTTCATTTTTGGCCGAACCCTGTCCAGAAAACCCGACGCCGTCACATCGCGTTGGTTCAGCGGCTTGAGCGACATGAACATGAAGCCGCCGTTGGTCGCGCCCTGGCCGCCGGTGAAAGCGACGATGTGGTCCGTGGCGGGGTCGTGCGTGATCACGTTCACGAGTTGTCGGACCGAGTTGTTCATGACCGGAAACGAAGCGTCCTGCGGGCCCTGGATTCCTCCGAAGACCACGCCGGTGTCCTGCGTCGGAAAGAATCCCTTAGGAATTTTGACGATCAGCACAAAATTCAGAACGATGGTGAAAAACAGGACCAGCAGCGTTGGGCCCGGATTTTCGATCACCCAGCTTAAAGATCGGCGGTAGAGCGAAAGCAATCCTTCGAAAATACGCTCGCTCGTGCGATACAGCCGGCCATGCTTCTCATGTCTCTGATCTTTAAGGATGTAAGCGCACATCATCGGCGTAGTGGTGAGCGAGATCACCATGGAAACGAGAATGGCGGTCGACAAGGTGATAGCGAACTCACGGAAAAGCCGGCCGATAATACCGCCCATGGCCAGGATGGGAATGAATACCGCGATCAGCGACATGCTAATTGAGAAGACCGTGAAGCCGATCTCCTTCGCGCCCTGCAGCGTCGCCGCCATCGGAGACATGCCATTCTCGATGTGACGGGAGATGTTCTCCATCACCACGATCGCGTCGTCAACCACAAAACCGGTGGAGATGGTCAGGGCCATGAGCGACAGGTTATCGAGGCTGAATCCCAGCAGGTACATGACGGCGAAGGTGCCGATCAAGGAAACCGGGACCGCGACGCTGGGGATCAACGTCGCGCGGCCGCTGCGCAGAAAAATAAAAACTACAAAGACAACCAGCAGGACGGAGATGGAGAGCGTCCGCTCTACATCGCGGACCGAGGCGCGAATGGTCGTCGTGCGGTCGATCGCAACGGTGGTCTCGACGCCAGCCGGAATCGAGGCTTTGACGGAAGGAAGCTCGGCATAAATCCGGTTGACGGTCTCGATGATGTTCGCGCCCGGCTGGCGATAGATAATAAGCAGCGTGGCGGGCTTGCCATCGAGATACCCCGCCGACCGGACATTGGAGGTCGCGTCCTCAACATCGGCCACGTCGGCGAGCCTGACCGCCTTGCCATTGTTGTAGCCGACGATCAGCGGGCGATACTCTTCGGCATGTGAGATCTGGTCGTTGGCGATAATGTCCGCGGTGTGGATGCCATCCGATAGCTGGCCCTTGGGCTGGTCTGCATTCTGGAGGCTGAGCGTGGACTGAAGATTCTGCATCGTCAGTCCCTGACTAAAGAGCTGGTTCGGATTGACTTCGACCCTCACCGACGGCAGCGCGCCACCGCCGACCGATACCTGGCCGACTCCGTTGATCTGCGATAGCTTCTGCTGAACCACCGTCGAGGCGAAGTCATATAACTTGGACGGCTCGTAGACTTTCGACGTCAAACCGATCACCATGATCGGGGAGTCCGCCGGGTTGACCTTGCGGTAAGTGGGGTTGCCGGGCAGATTGGCAGGCAAATAGGTACGCGCTGAATTGATGGCCGCTTCGACATCGCGTGCCGCCCCATTGATGTCCCGGCTCAGATCGAACTGCAGGGTGACGGAGGTATTCCCGAGCGAGCTCGACGAAGTCATCTCGGTAACGCCAGCAATGTGAGCGAACTGCCTTTCAAGCGGCGTGGCAATCGAGGAGGCCACGATATCCGCGCTGGCGCCGGGCAGCGATGCACCAACCGAGATGGTAGGGAAATCCACTTGCGGCAGCGCCGAGACTGGGAGCACTCTGTAGGCGATTGCGCCGGCGAGCGCGATCGCGATCGTCAGCAGCGTGGTCGCGACCGGGCGATTGATGAAGGGCCGAGAGATGTTCATTGCCCAACCTCCGGTCTGTAGCCTGGATCGATCTGCGGCCCGTTGCCCTGTTTGGATTTTCTCGACCGGCCCGAGATCGTGCCGCCAACCTTGTCGAAGAAGATGTAAATCACCGGGGTGGTGTAGAGGGTCAATACCTGGCTCAGCAGCAGGCCGCCAACCATGGCAATGCCGAGCGGACGGCGCAGCTCCGAACCAATGCCGCTGCCGAAGGCCAGTGGAATGCCGCCCAGCAACGCGGCCATCGTGGTCATCATGATCGGCCGGAAGCGCAGCAGGCATGCTTCGTAAATGGCGTCGGTCGCATTCTTGCCATGATCGCGCTCGGCTTCCAGCGCGAAGTTGACCATCATGATGCCGTTCTTCTTCACGATGCCGATCAGCAGAATGATGCCGATGATCGCGACCACGCTCAGGTCCTGGCCGAAGATCATCAACGCGAGAAGCGCCCCCACGCCGGCCGAGGGCAGCGTCGATAGAATCGTGATTGGATGAATAAAGCTTTCATACAGAACGCCGAGCACGATATAGACCGTGACCAGAGCTGCCAGAACCAACAGCGCCTCATTGGAAAGCGAGTTGCGGAAGGACGCCGCGGTCCCTTGAAAATCGGCCTGAACGCTGGCCGGCATGTTCAGGTCTTTTTGGACCTTCTCTACCGCCGTAATGGCGTTGCCCAGCGCTCCGTTCTCCGCTAAATTGAACGAGACCGTGACCGACGGGAACTGTCCCTGGTGCGTAATCGAGAGCGGTTCGTGGGTGTTTTCGAAGTGGGTGAAGGCGCCAAGCGGCACCGCGTTGTTATAGGTCGAGGCGTTCGTGGTGTTGGGTGTCGTGGTCGTATCCGTGGTGCCGACGCCAGCGGTGATCGCGGTCGCTGGCGGAGTCAGAGTTCCGGCGGATGGCGTATAAGGCAGTGCTACCGTAGTCGCGTTGGAGCCGGCCGAGGATGATCCGGATGCAGCAAACGACGAGGCGGCAGCGGCCCCGCTCTGACCCGAAGACGCATTCGCCTGGATGTACATCTTATGCAGCTTGTCCGGGTCGCGCTGGAATTGCTGATTCACCTCCAAAATGACGTGGTATTGGTTCAGCTGCGTGTACATCGTATTGATCTGCCGCTGGCCAAAGGCGTCGTACAGCGTGTTATCGATGGTGGTCGGCGCGATCCCCAGCCGCGATGCAGTGACGCGGTCGATAATCAGCGATGTCGCCAGTCCCCCAGTCTGCTGGTCGGTGGCCACGTCGGTGATTTCCTTCAGCCCCTTTAGCTTCTCAACAAACTTATTTGTCCACTCATTCAGTTCATTTGGATCGGGGTCTTCGAGGGAAAACTGATACTGAGTGCGGCTCACCCGGTCATCTACTGTGATGTTCTGCACTGGCTGCATGAACAACGTAATTCCCTGCACCTGGGGCAGACTCTTCTGTAGACGCCGAATGACCTGTGCAGCACTTATGCGGCGCTGAGCGAGCGGCTTCAGGTTGATCGACATACGGCCGCTGTTCAAGGTCGTATTTGTGCCGTCCGCCCCGATAAACGATGACAGGCTCTCGACTGCGGGGTCTTTCAGGATCAGCGTGGCCAGCTCCTGCTGCTTTTGCGCCATCGCCTGAAACGAGATAGACTCCGGCGCTTGGGAGATCCCTTGAATAACACCCGTGTCCTGTACCGGGAAGAAACCCTTGGGGATGACTATGTAGAGGAAGACCGTCAGCACCAGCGTCGCGACGGCAACGATCATCGTGAGCGTCTGAAAGCGTAGAACCACTTTAAGCGTCCGGCCGTAGAAGGCGATCAGGTTTTCAAATACCTTCTCAGAGGCATGGTAGAAGCGGCCCTGTTGATCTTCGGGTGTGTGCTTGAGGATGCGAGAGGCCATCATCGGGGTGAGGGTGAGCGAGACCACCGCCGAGATCACAATCGTGACCGCGAGGGTGACGGCAAACTCACGGAAGAGCCGGCCCACAACGTCGCCCATGAATAGCAGCGGGATAAGCACCGCGATGAGAGAGACCGTCAACGATACAATGGTGAAGCCGATCTGTTCCGCGCCTTTGAGAGCCGCTTCCATCGGCGAGTCCCCGGCCTCAAGGTAGCGCGCGATGTTCTCCACCATCACGATGGCGTCGTCAACCACGAAGCCGGTCGAGATGGTGAGCGCCATCAGCGAAAGATTATCCAGCGAGAAGCCGAGTCCGTACATGACCGCAAAGGTGCCAACTAGAGACAACGGCACCGCTACGCTGGGGATGATCGTCGCGTACAGGTTGCGCAGGAAAAGGAAGATCACCATCACCACCAGCGCAATGGTGAGCATAAGTTCGAACTCAACGTCGTCGACTGACGCCTGAATCGCAGTCGTGAGATCGGTGAGTTGCGTTACTTTAATTGTGGCCGGAAGCGCCGTCTCCAACTGCGGCAGTATGGCCTTGATGCTCCGCACCACAGCGATCGTGTTGGCGCCGGGCTGCCGCTGGATGTTCAGGATGACCGCTGGGGTCAGAACGGGCGAGTCTTGCGGGGAGTCCGCCGCCTGGCCCATCCATGCGGCCAGGTTGTTGTTTTCGATGCCGTCTACCACCGAAGCAACGTCTTTCAACATCACCGGGGCGTTGTTGCGATAGGCAATGACCAAGTCGCGATAGTCGGCGCTAGTGGTGAGCTGGTCGTTGGCGTTGATCTGGTAGTCCTGGTGAGGCCCATCGAAATTACCTTTGGCGCTATTCACGCTGGCCTGGACGAGGGCCGTCCGGAGGTCTTCAAGGCCCAGGCCAAAGGACGACAGCGCGGTTGGATTCGCCTGGATGCGGACCGCCGGTTTCTGACCGCCGCTGATGCTCACCAGACCGACTCCGCTCAACTGCGAGATCTTGGGCGCAAGACGCGTGTCGACGTCGTCCTCGACCTGGGAGAGCGGTATGCTGTCCGAAGTGATCGCCAGGGTGAGCACCGGCGCGTCCGCGGGATTGGTCTTGTTGTAGACCGGCGGCGTCGGCAGGTTCGATGGGAGGTAGCTCTGGGCCGCATTGATCGCGGACTGCACTTCCTCCTCGGCAACGTCGATATTCAAAGCCAGCGAGAATTGCAGCACGATCACCGAGGTCCCACCGGAGCTGGTCGAGGTCATCTGGCTCAGCCCTTGCAGCTGCCCAAACTGCCGTTCCAGCGGGGCTGTGACCGTCGTTGCCATCACACTGGGGTTGGCGCCCGGATAAAACGTAAGCACCTGGATGGTCGGATAGTCGACCTCCGGCAAGGCGGAGACCGGCAACTGCGTGTAGGCCACAATGCCCACCAACAGAATCGCCGCCATCAGCAGCGAGGTGGCGACCGGCCGCAAAATAAATGGGCGGGACGGACTCACGGAGTGTTGCTCTCGGTGGTGTTCGTGGGTATCGGGTTCTTGGCAATGACTGTCTTCGCTCCGTCCTGCAACTTCTCAAAGCTGCTCGTCGCCACTTCAGTGCCGGCGTCGATTCCCTGCACCGCCGTCATCCCCTGGTCGGCGACGCCCGGCTTGATGTTGTGGACTTTGGCTACCCCGTTTTCAATCGCATAGACAAACGAGATCTGACCGTTATGTTGAATGGCGTTGGTCGGGACGATGACCACGTTATCGATCGTCTTTACGAGAAGCTTGGTGTTCACGAACTGGTTCGGGAAGAGCGCATCGTCGCGGTTGTTGAAAGAGGCGCGCAGCTTGACGGTACCGGTGGTAGTGTCGATCTGATTGTCGATGGTGAAGAGCTTGCCTGAGGCGATTTTCTTCAACTGGGCTCGATCCAATGCATCTACCGGCAAGGATTTCTGCTTGCGCATCTCCGCCTGCACTTGATCGATATTGTCTTCGGGCAGCGTAAAAATCACAGTGATCGGATCAATCTGGGTGATCACCACGAGCACTGTAGAGCCGTTTGCTGTAACCACATTCCCGGGATCGATGAGCCGCAGGCCAACCCGCCCGTTGATTGGAGAAACGACGTGGCAGTAGCTCAACTGCACCTGGTTGTACTGCAGCGTGCCCTGATCGTTCTTAACCGTGCCCTCGTCCTGCAGCACGATCTTTTCCTGATCGTCCAGGGTCTGTTTTGGGATCGCGTTGCGCGCCCATGCCGCGCGGTAACGGTCCAGGTCCATCCTCGCCTGGGCCAGCACGTTCGTGTCCTTCTCGAGAGTACCCTCGGCCTCCAACACTTGCGCCTGATAGGGACGCGGGTCGATGTCGATCAGCGGATCCCCCTTGCGGACCATCTGCCCCTCGCGATAGTGGACATCGGTTACCACTCCGCTGGCCTGGGCCAGGATCGACGCGGTATAGACAGGAGTCACGGTGCCGATCGCGTCCAGATAAACACCGATGCTTCCCTGGGTTGCGGTAGCTGCGGTTATGGTGACTGTGCCAAATCCGGCCCGGCGAAATCCGGCGGCCCCGCCAGCGTTGCCGGCTTTGTGATGAAGCACCAGGTAAAAGGCGACTCCGAAGAGAAGCAGGACCGCGATCCAGGCGAGCCAAGAGCGTCTCTTGCGCGGTGGCGGCGATAAATGTTGTTCCGGAGAGGAAGATCGAGGCGCCGGAGGACCGGGGCTTTCACGGTTCAAGTTTTCTTCAGGCATTGTCTGGAGTCACTCATCTCACGTTGGTAACTTTTCTTGTCGCTGAGAAGTTGTAGACGGAATTCGGAGCCTTCAGGACTCGACTCCGCCAGAAAGCACATCGCTTGCCAGATTATCCCAAGCCAGGACTTGTCCCTCGTCCTAAATCCTAAACCGTAACCGCCGATTGCTGGAGATCATCCCACTTATCCAACAATAATGGTCATATGAGAGATATTGTTCGGTGTTCAAACCGAGGGCACAGTCTGGCTCAAGAGACCAAAAGAGCGCCGGACACCGCTAAGTTAAAATCAGTTGAATCGCTTTAGAAGCGCCGTCCAGCTTCGCAATCTTGAAGCTCCGAACCTGACCGGTCTTGATCGGCTCCGGGGCTGGTTTCATCTCGGGTGCGCCGCCCTTCCATCGAGCCTGCAGCATCGATCCGAGCGCGGATAGGTCCACCTTTCCGGCCACAGTCTCAGGCTCCGGCGATGGCGTCTCGCCAGATACTGCGCATATGCCAAGGATCCCTTCACCAAGCTCCACCCGCGCCTCGCGGCCAGAGATATCGATGACCCTCCCAGTGACGACATCGCCGGGCTTGTGCTCTGAGAAGTACTCGTCCACACTCACCGGGACCAGCTGTTTCAGGCTCAACTTGAGCTGTCGCCGCTCTTTGTCGATCTCCAGCACCTGCGCCTTCACGGCCTGGCCGATCTTCAACGCATCGGAAGGATGCTGAATGCGTTTCTCCGCGGTGACCTCGCTGATGTGAACCATGCCCTCGACGCCGTCTGCTATTTGAATGAAGGCGCCAAACTTGGTGAAACTGGTCACCGTCCCTTCGATGACCGACCCCGTCGCAAACTTCTGCGCCGCCTCCATGAATGGATCGGCGAGCAACTGCTTGAATCCCAGAGAAATCCGGCGCTCCTCCAGCTTCACCCCGAGGATCACAACTTCCACTACTTCGCCCAATTTGAAGATGTCTTGCGGCTTCCGAACTTTCTTCGCCCAAGACATCTCGGATAGATGGATCAGCCCCTCAACCCCCGGTTCAAGCTCGACAAAGGCGCCGAACTCGGCCAGGCGAGTGACTGTCCCTTTCACCCGGTCGTCACTTTTGTATCTTCCCGGGACTGAATCCCAGGGTTGCGGCTGCAGTTGCTTCAGCCCCAGGGAAATCCGCTTCTTTTCAGAGTCGATCTTGAGGACTTTGACCTCAACCTGCTGCCCAATCGAAAGTACTTCCGCCGGATTTGCCACTCGGCTCCAGGCGATGTCGCTCACATGTAGTAGACCATCGACGCCACCGATATCGACGAATGCGCCATATTCGGCCATGCTCCGCACTGTTCCTGGGACTATGTCACCCTCGCGAACTTCGGAGTACCGCCGCTCGCGGCTTGCCCGCTCCTCTTCCTCGGCGAGGACTCGGCGGTCAACCACCACATCTTCTTCCGTGATCTCGAGCTTGATGATGCGGACTCGTATCTGCTGCCCTACCAGCTTCGCCATCTCGGCGGCATCGCGGGCGGCGCTGCGCGAGGCGGGCATAAATGCGCGAACGCCGATATCCACCGTCAATCCGCCTTTCACTAGCCCGGTGACGGTGCCAAGCACCGCTTCGTTGTCGGTGAATGCCCGTTCCAGCACGGTCCAGTCTTTCGGCTGTGTGACCTTCAACAGGGAGAGTTCGTAGTAGCCCTCGGCATCGCGCCCTTTTACGGAAACCTGGAACTTGTCCCCGACCGTCACGTCTTTTCCCGCCAGCGCAGTCAGCGGGAGAATTCCCTCGGTCTTGAATCCAATATCGAAGAACGCAGACTCCGCGGAGACCGCGATCACCGTGGCCTCGATCTGTCGGTTGCCATCTTCAGCGTTGTGGGTGTGCGCCTTCTCGAACTGCGAGAGAATGTCGCTAAACGACTCCGTATCTTCAGCCGGGATGGGTTCGGCAAAGCCTGCCTCGGCGGACGGAACTTGGGCACGAGGGACTTCAGGCGTATCGACGGGGACCGGTTGGGGATTGCCTGCTTCGGCGATGGGAACTTCCTTCAATTTCGGACATAATAAGTCCTTTGATTGTGGCATAAGCGCCCGAGTCTCGAAAATGCTGTAGGAATTTGCTCGGAGCCACATCTCGGTCCACGCCGAGAAGGTATCGGCTTGAGGTTTCGAGATGATCCGAGCAATGCCGGGCAATCTCGACCCAGATGAGAGGCGATGCTTCCGATTAGTATGGAGCGGGAGCCGAAAGGACAAGAACGAAGTTGGCATACTTTCTCGGAGTCGACGCCGGCGGTACGAAGACTGAATTTCTGCTCGGCGATGAAAGCCGCGAGATCGGCCGCATTCAGAGCGGGAAGTATCAAGCGCCTTCGGCGAGACGAAGAGGCGACCGAGCAGAATCTAAGCCGCGCTCTCACCGAGCTCGCCGCCAAAACCGGCGTCTCCATGCTGTCCGTCGCGCGGTGTTGCGTAGGCGCCTCGGGCTCGACCGCGCCGCTGGTGGCTGAGTGGATCACAAATGCATTCCGCCCTCAGGTCGGCGGAGAGTTCCTGCTGGTCGAGGACGTCGATATCGCGCTCGACGCGGCGTTCCAGGGTGAACGCGGCGTGCTCATCCTGGCTGGAACCGGCTCCAACGTGGCTGGACGCGACATCGATGGCCAAATCGTGACTGCGGGCGGATGGGGCCCGGCCTTGTCCGATGAGGGCTCGGGTTATTTCCTTGGACTCGAGGCGCTGAGGAAGGGCTTTCGCGCCATCGATGAACGGCGAACGACGGTCGTGTTGGAGACCATCCAAAGCTATTGGAATCTGTCCTCGCTCGGCGAATTGGTGGAGTATGCCAACGCCAACCCTTCACCCGACTTCTCCGCGCTTGCTCCTCTGGTGATCGCCGCCGCGATGCAGGGCGATGAGGTTGCCGAAGAAGTGGTCCGTGCAGGCGGCGAGGAGCTGGCCTCCCTGGCCGCAATTGTGATCGAACGAATCCGCGAGACCGAGGAGGGCGCCGGAAAGGGTTTTTCGATGCTCCCAGTCGCTTTAGCTGGAAGCATTCTCGAGAAGGTGCCCAAGGCGCGTCATGCGCTGGAGGAGGCTCTGACGCTACGTTATCCCGACATTGAAATAATGGCTGCGTCGGTCGATCCCGCCCAGGGAGCATTGTGGCGGGCTCGCCAGGGACGGTAAGTAACTCAAATTACTGGCCTAAACCTCAAGGCTAGACTCATTATAACCGTCAGTTTGGACTAAATCTCCTGTTCTCGAGCTGTTAGCGCTTGCGCCAATTTGCCCTGATCCTGCTAACTAATTCATTAGTTGACACGTCGAATCACTGTCTTTAGGGTTTTATTGAATGACAAAGGTTCAGAATGCCGCCCAGGAAATCACCCACCCTTACCGAAGCTGAACTTCGGCTCATGAAGATGTTGTGGCAACGCGGAGAGTCCGCCGTTGGCGATCTGGTCGCCGCCATGCCCGACGGCGATGCCCTGGCCTACAACTCCGTGTTGACGACCATCCGCATTCTGGAAAAGAAAGGCTACGTCAGCCACCGGCAGGAGGGGCGCGCTTTCATTTACACAGCCTGTGTCGCTCAGGACGACGCCAGCAAAGTCGAAGTGCGTCACGTGTTGCAACGGTTTTTCGGAAATTCCCGAGAGAAGCTGCTTCTTTCTTTGCTCGGCGATGAAGAGATTACCCCGGCTGAATTGCAGCGTCTAAGAGACGCAATCAAGCAAAACGCCATCGCCGCCGGCGAGGGTGAGGGGACTGGAGAAGGGAAGGCGGAATGACGGAATCGATTCAGACGATCGCCCAGGTCGCAGCGACCGCCCTGATCTCCAGCCTCTGGCAGGGTATAGTTCTCGCCGCGATGATCTGGGTCTGCCTCAGGCTCGCGCCGCGCACCACGGCCAGTGTTCGATTCGTCATCTGGTCGGCGGTTTTCGTAGCAATGGCGCTGCTGCCCGCCGTTTCGATGGTCATCGGCCATCACAGCTTCGTCTCCGCTACGGCTGTCCCCTCGATTGGCCCGGCAATAGTACTGGACTCGCGCTGGGCGCTGGCAATCGCGGCCCTCTGGGCTTGCTTCGCCGCAGTGCGCCTGGCAATGCTGGCCCGAAATGCCTCGAGGCTGAGATCTCTCTGGAAGCGCTCGACACCAGTCGAATCGACCTGGGAGACGGAATCGGTTCTTGCCCAGCCTGGACTTCGCCGCGCAACGCTGTGCACTTCAACGGAGATCGATCAGCCCTGTGTCATCGGCTTCTTTGCGCCGAGGATTTTGATTCCTAGCTGGCTTCTAGAGAACGCCACTCCCTCCGAGCTCGGGCAGATCGTGCTTCACGAATCGGCGCATCTCCGCCGTTTCGACGACTGGACGAATCTCATCCAGAAGCTTGCCCTGGCTTGCTTCCCGCTGAATCCCGCTTTGTTTTGGATCGAGCGCCGCCTCTGCGCCGAGCGCGAATTCGCCTGCGACGAGAGTGTCGTGCGGACCACCAACGCGCCCCGCGACTACGCCACCTGCCTCACTAACCTCGCCGAGCAGCGCCTTGTGCGCAGATCTGCGGCACTTTCTTTGGGGGCGTGGGAGCGTCGTTCCCAGCTTATCGGCCGCGTCGAAAGCATCCTGCGCGGCAACGCCAGTTTGAGCCCCTGGAGGACGCGCGCGGTGATGGCCGCCTGCATGGTCGCAACCATAGGGGGAGCGGTTAAGCTAGGCAGCGCCTCTCAGCTCGTCTCGTTCGCCTCCTCCCAGGAGCGTCAGCCACTCGCGCAGGAACTGCGCCGGAGACGATTGTCGGCGCCCACTACCAGAATGTTGTCTTCCACCCGTCGTCCGCTGCTGCTCCGATGGTTGAGAAAGATCAGCTTCACACCGATCTGCTCTCGGCCAAACCGGTGAAGCAGCTCCATGCCCGGCCGGTACTTAAGAATTCTCCCCATCGCGCCAAGTCGCCCGCCGATGGAGTGGAGTCCCTCGTCATCGTCACCCGTTGGCAGAACGCGTCCGGCCAGCAAATGACGGTGATCGACCAGTTTGTCCGTATCTCCTGCCACTTCAGCCGCGCCGTCGCAGGCGGGCTGGTTCTTCGTCCAACTTTAATCACGCTTTGTCAGTCACTTACGAGGTGCTTCATGCCAGCAACAACTAATCAATTAAGAGATCGGGCAAAGCGGGTTCTGCTTCCTGCCGGAATCGCCGCCGCTCTGATCTGTGCCGCCACTTTCGCCTTGAACCATCATGGAGTCCACGCCGCCGGCAACTATGCCGCTCCGCTGGATAGCAGCAGCGTCTCCGCGCTGACCTCGCTCGACACCGCGATGGAAGCGGTCGCCTCCCATGTCACCCCTGCCGTGGTCAACGTCGCCGTCACCTCCCGCGGCGGGAGCATGAAACCGCGGACGATCAGGAACAGCAGCAGCTGCCGCCGGAATTCCGTCGCTTCTTCGGCGGTCAGTTGCCCCAGGGGCAACAAGGCCAGCAGATCGAGCACGGTATCGGCAGCGGCGTCATCATCTCGCCCGACGGCTATATCGTCACCAACAACCACGTGGTGAATGGAGCCACCGAAATCCGTGTCACTCTGCATGACCGCCGCATCTTGTCGGCGAAATTGGTTGGCGCAGACAAGCTGACCGATATCGCAGTCATCAAAGTGAACGCCACCGAGCTGCCCAGCATCGGCTGGGGCGATTCCAGCGAACTGAAGCCCGGCCAGACGGTGCTCGCCTTCGGCAGCCCCTTCGGCTACTTCCAGTTCTCGGTCACCCGCGGCATCATCAGCGCCCTTGACCGCGCCAATCCCGATCGCAGCGATCGGCGCAAGCCAGGCGGCTTCATTCAGACCGACGCGGCCATCAATCCGGGCAACTCCGGCGGCCCACTGGTCGACGCTGCACGGTCAGCTGATCGGCATCAACACCTGGATCGCTTCCGACAGCGGTTCTTTTGCCGGAGCGGGTTTTGCCATTCCGGCGCAGATCGCCCAGGCCACGGCCACCCAGATCATCAAGACCGGCTCGGCCCATCATGGATATCTGGGAATCGGGATCGAAGACGTCACTCCGGAGAATTCGAAGTTCTTTAACCTCCAGGATGCGGCAGGCGCGATCGTCACCCAGGTCTCGCCCGACTCGCCCGGCGCACAGGCCGGCTTGAAATCCGGTGACGTGGTCCGTCAGATTGACGGGCAGCCGGTCCCAAACTCCAGTGCTTTGCAGATCGCGGTAAGCGAGCGCACACCGGGAACCACCATTTCGATGGAGATCCTTCGCGATGGCAAGGCCCAGACAGTAAGCGTCAAGCTCGGGGAATTCCACGCGAGCAGCGAGGTGGCTGACAACTCGTCCGCGCCTGGCGAGCAGAAGGGCAAACTTGGACTCGCGGTGAACGACCTCACTCCCGACCTGAGACAGCAATTGTCTGTGCCGTCGAATGTGCAGGGTGTGGCCGTCGAGCAAGTGCGCCCGGCAAGCCCCGCCGAGGACGCTGGTCTGCAGCCCGGCGATGTCATCGTGCAGGTAAATCGTCAGCCGGTACAGTCAGCGCAGAACTTCGTTGACAAGGTCCACGCTGCTCCGGCAGATCAGGATCTGTTGCTGCTGGTCTGGTCGAATGGCAACGCCACCTACCGTGTCGTTCATCCCGCGGAAAACAACCAAAACGGCATGTAAGCCGTTGAAGTCGAATGGCCGGTGCGTTCGCTCGATTTCTGAGCCGCGCACCGGCCATTTTTGTTGGCACCCGAACCCAATACTGTGGCGTCCGCTACATTACGTACGCGACCGCTTCCAGCGCCGCCTGCATTGCGTTCATTGCCTGCACTGCATTCGCAGACCCGCTGAACGCTTCCATGGTGCTGACCGCCTGGCGCATCGTCGCGGTATTGACGCCGTAACCGCGGCCCACAAGAAATGCGGAGACCACATCCGCCGCCTGCCACGAATCGCTCCGGTATTCCTGCAATTCGTTCCGCAAATTGGCGAGTTCGCTCATTGAGAATTTTTCCACTTTAGATCCTTCCGCCATCTGCGTTCTCCTTGAGTCTGGTCAATCCAGCCTGCATGCTGCCCTGTTCCCGCAATCGCGCCAGGAACAGACCGCATACGATACTTCGGCTCACAGGGAAGTTCATCGGAGAGTATCGAAAATCCGCCACACCTGGAAACTAACCCTTGGTAACGCCATCGACGCTAATGGGAACGACAATTGCGCCGCAGCGGAATACGCCCGAAGCCAGCCTCGCCGTACACTGGAAAGAGTGACCGATACCCAGAGCAACGGCGCCGATGCGCAGGAAACAGGGCCCCGGTCGGGCGGCCTTTCATGGAAAGCGATGCTTGCCATTCTGGCGCTGGCAATCCTTGTGGCAGCGGCCATCGCATACCTGCTCGTGAATCCGTTCTTCCACCAGCCTGCACGGTAAACGATCGAGCCTCGTCATCTTGCGTTCTTCGCGCGCTCCACCAGCAAAATGGGAATCCCATCCACGATCGGATACACCCTCGCACAGCCCGTGCATCGCAGCGAGAGAGCATCCCCAGTCACCAAACCCGCTCGGCATGCCGGACAAACGATGAGCTCCAACAATTCCGGAGCAACAACGGACTGATTCGCCATAGCGACAGTCTATCCGTCTGCCGTTCGTGCATCCATTACGATAGAAGCTACTCAGGACAGGAGCTTTCTCTGGTGATCTCCAGATGACAACCGCGCGCATTCTCAATGGGACCCAAATAGCGAATGAGATCAAGGCAGAAGTAGCCGCCGAGGTGGCCGCGCTTGCCGGCCAGGGAATTCGTCCCGGCCTGGCCGCCGTGCTGGTCGGCGAGGTGCCGGCATCGCAGATCTACGTCCGCAGCAAAGTAAAGACATGCGCCGAACTCGGCCTCTTCAGCGAGCTCATCACCCCGCCAGAGACCGTGACTACGGAGGAGATGCTTGCCCTGGTTGCTTCGCTAAACGCGCGAGACGACATCGACGGCATCCTCATCCAGCTGCCGCTGCCCCCTCAGGTGAACTCCAAGCTGCTGCTCGAAGCCGTGAGCCCGTTGAAGGATGTCGACGGCTTTCACCCCGTCAATGTCGGGAAGGTGCAGTCGGGCCAGCCCGCGCTGGCGCCTTGCACTCCTGCCGGCATGATCCAGATACTCAAGCGCAGCGGCCTGCCTATCGTGGGCCAAAACACCGTCGTGCTCGGCCGCAGCGATATCGTCGGCAAGCCGGTGGCCATGCTTTTACTGCACGAAAACGCGACCGTCACAATTTGTCACAGTAAGACGCACAATCTCGCCGCGCACTGTCGTGGCGCGGACATTCTCGTCGCCGCCATCGGCCGGCCCGGCTTCGTCACCCCGGACATGGTCAAGCCCGGCGCGACCATTCTCGATGTCGGTATCAACCGAATCAACGATCGTGAAGAGTTCGACAAGTTCTTCCTCGGCGACGTTCGCCGCGAAGAACTTTTTCTGTTGAAAGGCTCAACCATCGTTGGCGACGTGCATCCGGCCGCATATGCGGTGAGTGGAGCCTATACTCCCGTCCCCGGCGGCGTCGGGCCCCTCACGATTGCCATGCTCATGTCGAACACTGTCCGCGCCGCCCGGCTCCGCCGCGGGCTGCCGGTCTAGATCGATGTTGCGAGTCGGCCTCACCGGTGGCCTCGGGAGCGGCAAATCCACCATCGGCAAAATGTTTGCCGAACTGGGCGCAGCCGTGATCGACGCCGATGAAGTGGGTCGCAGGCTGATGCAGCCTGGAGAAGCTGTATACGACCGCATCGTTGAACACTTCGGCCAACAAGTCGTCCGGCACGACGGCAGCCTTGATCGCCGCGCCCTCGCCGAACTTGCCTTTGCCGGCGGACACGCAGGGGAACTAAACCGCATCGAGCTCAACCGCATCGTGCATCCGGCGACTATTGCTGCCCAGGAAGAATGGATGCGCGGAGTTTTCGCCGCCAATCCGAATGCCGTCGCCATCGTCGAGTCGGCGCTGGTCTTCGAAGCGTCCGGCGAATTCATCGAGAAGGCCGGCCGACGTAGGCCTCGGTACCCGGATGGAAAGACCGCTTCGATCGCATCATTCTCGTCACCGCGCCCGACGATCTGAAGATTCAACGCTTCGTCCAGCGTTCCAGTGGAGACCCGGCAACGCTCGCGCAAGACGCCCGCAAACGCCTCGCCACACAGATTCCAGATGCCCAGAAGATTCCGCTCAGCGACTGGGTCATCGACAACTCGGGCGACATGGCCTCAATCCAGACCGAAGTGGCCATGATATACGCTCAACTGAAAATCGCCGCTGGGGCCAAAGGCCATGAGGCTGGGGCCTGAAGACGATCCGCAAAACCTTATAAAATATGGCTTGGAAGTGAATTTATGAAATTTCGCCATCTTGTCTTGATCGTTTTGCTGGTCGGTGGCTTCTGGTATTTCACCAGTCATCGCACCCCACGTCTGCCCCTCGCCGGCAACGCGCCGGTTGCCGACCGTTCGCCGCTGGAGCTCACCGAGGCCCACGCAGCGCCGGCCTACGACTCCGAAGAGCTGGCCAACATCGCGGTTTATAAAAAAGCGCTGGGGTCGGTCGTCAACGTGACATCGTCAGCGGTGGCTTACGACTTCTTTTACGGCGCGGTGCCCCAGCAGGGCCAGGGAACCGGCTTCATCCTCGACAAGCAGGGCCGCATCCTCACCAACAATCACGTCATCCTGCCGAATTCACGGCAGATCGAGGTCACGCTCTCCGACAAGCGCAAAGTGAAGGCCAAACTTATCGGAGACGACCCGAGCCACGATCTCGCGCTCCTTCAAATTCAGGCGTCGGACCTGGTACCGGCTACGCTCTCCGACTCCAGCGGATTAGTCGTCGGCCAGAAGGTCTACGCCATCGGCAATCCCTTCGGTCTGAACGGCACCATGACGACCGGTATCATCAGCTCGATTCGCTCCGTCCGCGGACCACAGGGCGCGCCAATCGAGAATGCAATCCAGACCGACGCCGCTATCAACCCCGGCAACTCCGGCGGCCCGCTGCTCAACTCGCGCGGCGAGGTCATCGGCATCACTTCCATGATCGCCAGCAACGGAGCCGACCAGAACTCCGGCATCGGCTTCGCTATCCCGATCAATACCGCCAAAGCGGTGCTCGAGGACTTCGCCAAGTACGGGCACGTCCGCCGTCCGACGCTGGGAATCGTTCCGCTGGCTATTGGTCCCGAACTCGCCGGTCAAATGGGCCTGGCGGCAGACTCCGGCGTGCTGATCCTGCGCACCGTACCCGGCGGCGCGGCGGATAAAGCCGGCCTTCGCGGAGGCAAGGAGCGCGCCTACCTCGGCAACACCGAAATCTTCATCGGAGGCGACCTCATCGTAGGCCTGGACGACCAACCCGTTACCAGTCCTCAGGACCTCGCAGAAATTATGAACCGGCACGAGGTCGGCGACTCGGTCGTTGTGACCTTCCTGCGCGGCCAGAAAACGTTGACCGCCAAAGTTGTTCTCGGCGACGCAGCCAGCTCACAAAACTAGCTATCGACCCAGCGTTTCGCGAATTCGCTGTAGCCGATTATTTCGCCCCGCCTGACGGCGCGGGAGGCTTTGCGCTCTTGGCTCGGCGCTTCTTAACCGGAGGCGCTGAAGTAGGCGGTTTCTCGCGATGGCCGTTGGCCCGAACCGCACCTGGTGTTTCGCTCCCGGAACTCTCTTGTTGCGGATCGATAACCACCCTCATCCAATAGTCGCCGCGAGCATCGGTCTCGATGCCGTGCACTTCGCGCTCGAATCCCGGAAAGCGCTTGCCAAACTCCTGCAGCGCCAGAATCAGTTTGATCGTGGGGCTATCGGGTCCGCCGAGGCGCTCACCTGGCATACGTACCGGAATTCCCGGAGGGTAGGGAACGAGCATCACGCCGGTGACCCGGCCAACCGCTTCGGAGAACTTCAGCTTCTCCGTTCCATTTCGTAACAGCTTCTGATACGTATCTGCCGGAGTCAGCACCGGATCGGGATCGACGTCGCAGGCCTCATGCAGCAGCGTGGTCAGATTTAGCTCGATCATCGCGGCGTGCATCTCGTCGCTCAGGTCTTTCAGTGTGAGCGGACTATAGCGCTTCGGATACTTCGCCACCAGCTCGGGAAGCGCCTCTTCAAGCGGCGCTTCGGTATCGTAGAGCCGTTTGAACTCAAACAGATTCTCAAGCAGGCTGCCCCATTTGCCCTTGCTGGTGCCGATCGAGAAGAGCACCAGCACGGTATAGTCGCCGGTGCGCGCGATCTCTACACGCCGCGCATCGAGAAATTCCGTCAAGATGGCGGCCGGAATTCCCGAGGTATCGAGCTGTCCGCGCGAGTTGATTCCCGGCGTGAGGATCGTCACCTTCGTCGGATCGAGCATGCAATATCCATCGCGGATATCATCGTCCTGAAAGCCGTGCCATTCCTCGCCAGGCTTCAGCGTCCAGCATGTGGACGACGCGGAGAGCAGCGCAGTCCGGCGCTTCCTCAAAGAGGTAGACTTCGCTGTCCTCGGGATCGGTCACCTGTTCGGGCTGATAGATCTTGAAGAACCAGCCGTCCTCCGCCTGGCGTAGCCGGTGTGCGATCGACGACATCGCCTTGCGGAAGTTGATCGCGTCTTCAATCGTGTCGCTCATCAGCGTCGGGCCGGCGGGCTCATCCATCATTGCGGCGGCAACGTCGAGCGAGGCGATCATCGGGTAGAACGGCGAAGTCGTTCCATGCATCATGAACGACTCGTTGAACTGGTCGTACTCGAGCGGCGCGCGCTCGCTCAGCTTGATGTGGATCATCGAAGCCATCGAAAACGCCGCCAGCATCTTGTGCGTCGACTGCACGGCGAAGAGCGTGGGCCTGTCCGGCATGGAGTCCGGCACATCCATGGCGAAGCGCCCGCGATAGATCGGGTGAAACTTCGCGTAGGCATACCACGCCTCGTCGAAGTGGATGCGCGGAACGCTCTTGGCTAACTCTGTAACTACCCGGTCGACGTCATAGCAAAGCCCGTCATAAGTGGAGTTGGTCACTGCCGCATAAGTCGGCTGCTGCGAGATAGCTCCTACCGAGAAAGGACTCTTCTCGATCAGCCCGCGAATGTATTCCGGGCTGAAGCGTTGCGGAGGCACCAGGCCGATCATGCCGTAACCATTACGCGTCGGTTTGAAATAGACCGGACGAGCGCCAGTAATAGTCAGCGCATAGCAGATCGATTTGTGGCAATTCGCATCGGCGAGCACAATATCGTCTTTGCCGATCACCCCGTGCCCGACAATCTGGTTCGAGGTTGAAGAGCCGCCGAGCACATAAAAAGTCCAGTCGGCGCCGAAGATGCGCGCGGCATTCCGCTCCGACTCGCCAGGAGGCCCGATGTGGTCCAGCCATGATCCCAACGGAGCGGTCGAAATCCCCAGGTCTGAGCGCATCAGATTCTCGCCGAAGAAGCGGTGGAACTCCATGCCCACCGGGTGCTTCAGGAAGGCCACGCCGCCCATGTGCCCGGGGGCGTCCCAGGAATAAGCGCCCTGGTCGTTATATTTCTTCAGCTCGCGGAAATAAGGCGGCAGCAGCCGCTCGTGGTAGCGCTCGACCGCAAAATCGACACGGTTGGCGATAAACGCGGGCGTGTCGCCGAAGAGGTGAATGTACTCGTGGACTTCCTTCACCACCTCGAGCGGCAGCTCATCAACCAGCGTGCGGTCGGCAATCAGGAAGATCGGGATCTTCTTGTTGCGGCGGCGTACGGCGCGAATAATCTTCAGCGCGGCGCGTTCATCGAACTGATGGTCTTCAGGCAGGTCCCAGTCGAGCAGGATCGCCGAGTGCGACGGATCGCTCTTTACCAGCGACAGGCCGTCGTCGGGAGTCGAGGTGCGCACCACCTCGTAGCCTTCCTGGCTGATTGCCTCGACCAGCCGCTCCATCGCGCGGTCGGAAACAGAATCGGTGTTGCCCGCGTCGCTGGCAATCAGTAGAACCCAACGTCCTTCGCTTATGTCCATCGATACATGAGTCTCTTTCATTCATATTACAGTCCGATTGCAGCCCCGCCATTTGCGCGAAGTTGCGGATTATCGCTGCGTGAACGATTCGGGAGCGCAACCGGCCGAGCTAGCTCCCGCGTTCTAGACTAAGGAGATGCCAGAATCGGCGATCGCCAACCGGAACAATGCCAGGCCAGCCGGCGCTCAACCGGATTCGGCTTCTCCGTCAAGGAAGTCTGGCCGATCTTCTGGACGGCGCTGCTCGTCCGCGTGCTCTACATGACGCTGGCGCATACCTACCGCATTCGGCCCTACGAAGACCATTTCGATTTCGGCTGGGAGATGGCCCGCATCGCACGCGCACTGGTCACCGGCCATGGCTACGCCGACCCATTCATCACCGGGCACACCGGCCCGACCGCCTGGCTGCCTCCGGCGTATACGCTGCTCATCGCGGCCGCGTTCAAGCTCTTCGGCGTCTACACGCCGCTCTCGGCGTGGGTGCTGCTGACGATCAACAGCATCTTCTCGGCAGCGACGGTGCCGGCCATCTACGAGATCGCCGCGCGCTGCTTTAACCGCCGCGTGGCACTTTGGTCGGCGTGGATATGGGCGCTCTATCCGGCGGCTATGCAATACGCCGTTCGCTGGGTGTGGGAGATGTCGCTCACCACCATGCTTTTCGCCTGGGTGCTGGTGATTGCGTTGCGCGTGCGCGGCATCGGCGAGACGCCGGACGAGAATCCGCAGACGACCCGACGCTGGCTGCTCTTCGGATTGTTTTGGGGACTCATCGCGCTCTCCAATCCCTCGCTGCTGCTCTTCCTGCCGGTCTGCGGCCTGTGGATGGTCTTCGGCGCCAAGCGAAAGTCAGCGGCATTTGGCAAGGCTGTGCTCGCGGGCGTCGTCTTCGTCGCCTGCCTTGCGCCGTGGGCGTGGCGCAACTGGATGGTCTTTCACGCCTTCATCCCGATTCGAGGGAACTTCGGCGCGGAGCTTTATCTTGGCAACGCGCCAGAGTCCATCGCCATGCCCTGGGGGACTTCGGTGACCTCCGAAAACGATCTCGGCGAATACGCGCGGCTCGGAGAAGTCCAGTACGTCAAACAGCGCGGAGAAATGGCCAAAGCCTACATCGCGGACCATCCCAGGCGCTTCGCCGAGCTATCGCTGAAGCGCTTCTATTTTTTCTGGGCCGGGGTCCCGCATCCGCTCGACCGTGCGCCATGGATCGAGTACTTTCGCGAACTGAACTACTGCCTCTTCAGCGTCACTGGACTGATGGGGCTGGCCCTGGCGCTGAAGCGTCGAGTCCCCGCCGCGAGTTTGTTCGCTTGGGCCTTCCTGCTGCTTGCCGCTGACCTACTACTTCATCACCGTGCAGGCGCGATTTCGCCATCCACTGGAACCGCTGATCGCGATCCTGACGG
>CAWDRO010000003.1:0-191455 GCA_963804735.1 uncultured Acidobacteriaceae bacterium | reverse complement strand
TATGGGGCCGTGACTCGGCGTACTCTTGACGGCAAGAACCCCAATGGCTGGATCCCCGAGCAAAAGATCACCGTCGCCGAAGCCGTTCACGCCTACACGATTGGCTCAGCTTACGCTGAAGGGGAAGAGAAGATCAAAGGCTCAATCGCCCCTGGCAAACTGGCCGATCTCGTCGTCCTCACCGAAGACATCTTTCATATCGACCCTGTGGAGATCGAAAATACCCGAGTCGACATGACTGTCTTCGATGGAAAGATCATCTACCATCGCGACTGATGATCAATTATGGGAGAGTGTCCTGGCGTATGGATCAACTACGCGGTTGGGAACGACCCCCAACTCGTCGCGAATTGCCCCTGCAATCCGCTGCGCGTGGAACTCCATGAGGCTCTGCGATTCGGCCTCGATCATCACCCGCGCCAGCGACTCCGTGCCCGAATAGCGCACCACCACGCGGCCATTGTCCTTCAGCTCCGCCTCGGCGGCACGAATTGTATCTGTGATGGTGACAAATTCATCGAGCGGCCGTTTTTCCTTGACTTTCACGTTCACGATCACCTGGGGAAAAACCCTCAGATCGGCGGTCAGCACATGGAGCGCCTTGCCCGAGCGTCGAACTAAGTCAAGCACGACAAGCGCGGTGAGTAATCCATCACCGGTGGTGCTGAGCGCAGGAAAAAGGATGTGCCCGGATTGTTCTCCGCCCAGCGAGGCGTGATGCTTTCGCATCCATTCGAGCACATACTTGTCGCCCACCGGGGCGCGCAGCATGGTGACTCCGTCCTCTCGCAGCGCGGTCTCGAGACCCATGTTCGACATCGTCGTCGCCACTACCTTGTGGCCAACCAGTTCGCCCCGGCGCTGCAGATCGCGGGCCGCAAGCAGCAGCACTCCGTCACCATTGACCACCTTTCCGCGAGCATCGGCAAAGAGCGCACGGTCCGCGTCACCGTCGAAGGTGATGCCGAGATCGGCGCTCCGCTTCAGCGTCTCCGCCGCGACAATCTCGGGATGCAGGGCCCCGCAATGAGCGTTAATGTTACGGCCGTTGGGTGCCGCGTGAGTGACTTCCACCTGCGCTCCGAGACGCGAGAAGAGATCGGGTGCGATCGCCGATGCTGCGCCATTCGCGCAGTCCAACACCAGGCGAAGACCGGTAAGATTGAGCGCCGGGAAGAGCTTCCAGAGATAGTCCTCATATTCGGCGACAAAGCGAGGCTCGACTGCCGGAGCGAGAAATGGGGTTTCGACACCCACAGTGCTCTCCAGCTGATGAAATATCTCCGCTTCGATGCCGAGCTCCACTTCGTCAGGCAATTTGTAACCGTCACTGGCGAAAATCTTGATGCCGTTGTCGCGCCATGGATTATGCGAAGCCGAGATGACGACCCCGGCGGCAAATCCATTCTTGTGCGTAAGGTACGCAACTCCCGGAGTCGTAATCACGCCAGCGTTCGCTACGGTTGCGCCGCCATCCTGCAATCCTTCGGCTATCACGGCCGCAATCCAGGCGCTGGACTCACGTGTGTCCGCGCCAAGCAGTACTCGCAAGGATTCTGTCCCAGCGCCGAGCGACCGCGCCAACGCTACGCCGGTCGCAAAGATTGTTTTGGTGTCTAGCGGATATTCTCCGGCGACGCCACGAATTCCATCGGTGCCAAACAGCTTTCGTAGTTCACTCATCGGTTGCTTTTTGCAGTCCCTTCGTTTGCGATCACCCGGCCCGTCAAACTGCTGTCGGCGAAACGGATGGTAATCGTGTCACCGGCTCTCGTCGAGGCCGCGTTCTTGAGCAATCCACCAGACTGGTCGTAGACCAGCGCATAGCCGCGATGTAGAACGGCCAGCGGTGAAAGCCCATTCAGGCGGGCATCAAAATGCCGCAATTGGAATTGGTGCGTCTGCAAGCGCGTCGAGATCGAATGTACGAGCCTCGTGTCCAGACTTGCCAGCCCCTCGCGCAACAGCCGCAGCCGATGGCTCGCATCCTGACGCAGAAGCCGCGCCGCGCCTGCGTTGAGCTGTTCGGTAGCGGCGCGGAGCCTCTCGCGCCATGCCGCCTCGATGCGGAAACGAAGCTCGTCCAGACGCTGCTGCCGCCGTCCAAAAGCATCGCGCTGGCTCGCCGAAGACGCATCAATCTGCACGCGCGAAAGCCGTTCGCGCGACTGGATCAGCTGATAACGGCAGGCGCGTTGCAGCCGATGCCAGAGGCCCTCAACGAACTCCGCGACCTTGTGCTGCGCCTCGGTGATCAGCTCCGCCGCCGCCGAAGGAGTCGGTGCGCGCAGATCGGCGACAAAGTCCGCAATCGTGAAGTCGGTCTCATGGCCGACCGCCGACACCACCGGCAACTCCGACGCGGCGATCGCACGCGCCAGCAGTTCGCTGTTGAAAGCGGCCAGGTCTTCGAGCGAGCCGCCGCCACGGGCGATGACGATCACGTCGACATTTCTTTCCCGGTTGAAATATTCAATCCCCGCCGCCACTTCCATCGCGGCCGGGGCACCCTGCACCAGCGCCGGATAAAGCAGCACATTGAGTGCATCATGGCGTCGGCCACCGACGTTGAGAAAGTCGCGAATCACCGCTCCGGTCGGCGATGTGACGATGCCGATGCAACGAGGAAAGGCCGGCAGAGGCTTCTTGCGGGCGGAGTCGAAGAGCCCTTCCAATTGGAGGCGCGCTTTCAACTGCTCGAAGGCAATTTGCAGCGAGCCGGCTCCGACCGGCTCCATGAACTCGGCGATCAGCTGCATCTGTCCGCGCTGCTCGTAGACCGAGACCTTGCCACGAACCAGGACGTGCAGGCCGTCCTCGGGGCGAAAGCGAAGCAACGTCGCCTGGCGACGAAAGAGCACTGCGGGTAGCTGCGAGTCACCATCCTTCAGTGTGAAGTAGACATGCCCGGATGGCGCGGAACGAAGGTTGGAAATCTCGCCCTCGACCCATAAATCGCATAGTCGCGCTCGACCGACTCGCGAACGTCCCCAACCAGTTCGGCGACGGTCCATATCCGTCTGGAAGCCGTCCTGGGGGTGGCTTTGGGGGCTTCAAAGGTGAAGTCGAGTTGGCCGGGTTGGCCCGAATGCAACGAGGCGCTCACAGAAAAAGTCTACACGCCCGAAGTCCGGATGCCCGACGCGTCCGACTGTTCCTGTCTGCGCCCTCCCAGGGCGACTCCCGCCAGCGCGATGACCACTGGAAAGCATTCCAGCGTATAGCGCGGCTCCGGCGCGTCGAGCGTCAACAGCAATGCGCAGCGCAACAGCACAAAGGCCAGCATCGTTCCGGCCAGCCTGGGCCAGCGCAAGAGTCCCACGAATGCCGCAATCAGGTAGGCGAGGTTGAGCGCTGCATACGCGATGCAGAAGTCCGATTCTTCGGGATGGTGGTAGTGGTCCCACCAGCGCATCTCGATCCACAAAGTCTCGGTGCGCGGACGCAGCCACATATCGAGCAACCGAAGCACCGGCAGGGAGACGTAGTAGCGCAGCGCATGTCCCTGAATCCGCTGCTGGGCGAGCTGTTCAAAGCGGGCGTCAATTTCGGGCGTGAGCGTGGTCGTCTGGTTGTAGTCGTCCAGCAATTGCTTCGTCTGCTCGTATTGCTCTGGACTGTCAAAGGCCCGAAGCGGCAGGCTCTTGATCACGATCTTGTCGCTGTTGCCGTTCCAGTAGACCTCTGAGGTCGAGACCAGATCGACGCACCAGGTCTTCACCCAACGATTGAAGCCGGGATAAGTGAACTCACCGGGATCCATCGCCGAGCGCGGCGCCAGCGGCTGGAAGATGTGGAAGACCTGATAATTCCGGACCGTCCAGGGAATAAACGGCAGCACCGAAAGCGCCCCCGCCAGCAGGGCGAGCTTAAGGCCTTTGCCGGCGGCGAGGCGAGTGTACGCGCCGCTGAGGCCGGTGATTGCAAGTCCTCCGCAGAGCGCCACGCGCAAGCAATGCGCCGTCTGGCCGCAGCAGCGCGGAGTAGCTCATCGCGAAGGCCGTTGCAAGCAGCCATCCAGGGCCGGGCTTTTCCAACAGCCGCACGAAAGCATAAAACCCCAACGCAACGCAGAAGATCGACAGGTTCTCGGCCAATGGCGTGGCCGCGTAATTCGCCGTGAAGGGACAAACCGCCGCCAGCCACAGCGCCACCATCGCGCCCCGCCGGCTCCAGATGCGGCGAACCAGCGCCGCGATCAGCAGGCAGGTTCCCAGATCGATGGCCGTCTGGGCGAACATGACGGCGTGATAATGCTCCATACCAAAGAGCTTGAAACAGATCGCTAGAAAAAGCGGGTATCCGGGTAACCTGATAAGGGTCGGATAGATACCACTGTCGGCGGTAAGCCCATAAACATGATGCTGGAGCCAGTTCTTCGCGATGTCACCGTAGATCAGCGGATCGCCGTCGACCTCCGGATACGCGTGGATGAACCACAGCCGCAACGCAGCGGCCGCCGCCAGAGCCAGAAGCACGGAGATCCAGTGTCTGAAACGGGCTGACTGCATCAAAACGAATCATACCAACCGGGTTCGGAAAGCTTCGCCGGATACGCATCCAATTGAGTACGAATCCGACGGCGGCTGGGAATTCTCGTTCTTTTACCGCCAACCACGCTTCCTATAGTCTCGTATTGGGTACATGAGCCAGCAGATATTCCTCGATCCCGACCGTAAACGGTGGAAGCGCCTTCGGCGTATCTTCGACGTTGCCGCGGTTCTGTCGACCCTGGTGCTGGTGACGTTCATCTTCAGCGTCTACCGGTGGCAGGCGCTGCCCGAGCTACTGCTGCCCACGCAAAAGCGCAACTACAAGGCCCTGAAAGAGAACCAGCCGCCGCTGAGAGCCAAAGGAATACGCCCCGCCCGCCGTCACTCCCAGCGCAAGCCTTCCGAGATTCCGCTCAACACCGACGAAGGCGTCCGGGCTGCGTTTTATGTCGACGATGAGCCGAGCTACTCTTCGCTGAAGCAGCACATCCACCAGATCGACTTGCTCTTTCCAGATTGGCTGCATGTCATCACACCTGATGGCAAGCTCAAGGGCTCAACGCCCCTCTTTCCCGTACACATTTATGACGTGGTCGACAGCGCCGGAGTGCACGGAGTCGACCCGGGAGACAAGGTGCGCCGTGTCATCGACGCCGCGAAGGAAGACACCGAAGTCTTCCCCATGGTCAACGACTATAACGTTCTGACCGACCAATGGGGCGACGGCATTGGCGCGCTGATGAAAAATCCTACAGCCACCGAGGCTCTCCGCCAGCAGATCGACGCCTTCCTCGCCGGCAGCCCCCAGTATCACGGCATCGCCCTCGATTTCGAGGAGATGCCGGACGATGCCGAAGCTCAATATCTCGCCTTCGTCGCGGAGCTCTATTCGGACTTCCGGAAGAAGAACCTGCACCTGTGGGTGAACGTGCAGGTGAGCGCCGACGATGACGAAGTGCGCGCTCTCGGGAAGACCAGCGACGGCATTATCCTGATGAACTACGACGAGCACCAGACCACCAGCGATCCCGGCCCGATCGCGTCGCAGGACTGGTTCGAGGGCAACCTTCGGCGGGTGCTGAAACTGGTGCCGAAAGAGAAAATCATCTGCGCGATGGGCAACTACGGGTACGACTGGACCGAACAGTTGCCGGAAAAGGGCGCGAAAGGCGCTGCAAAGACTAAGCTCAAGGTCGTCGATACCAGCGACCTGACCGTGCAAGAGGCGTGGCAGGAGGCGGCCGACTCCGAGGCCGACGTTCATCTTGAAGGCGACGAACTGAACGCTCATTTCGCCTACGACGACGAAGACAGCCACCAGCGCCACCAGGTCTGGTTCCTCGATGGCGTCACCGCGCTGAACGAAATGCGCGCCGCGCGCCAGATGGGTCTCAAGACCTTCGCCTTGTGGCGTCTGGGTGAAGAAGACCCGACGTTATGGTCGGTTTGGGACCATCCCAGCGCCCCAGACGCGCCGAACGGACTCAAAGTCGTCCCTCCTGGCCAGGACGTCAACAACGAAGGTGAGGGCGATATTCTCCGAGTCATCGGTCGCCCCGCCAACGGCTCGCGAACGATCTTCATGGATTCGGAAAACTTCACCATCACCGACGAGCGGATGCCGACCTACCCCCGGTCCTACACCATCCAGCTCTACGGATACCATCCGAAGAAACTGGCGCTCACCTTCGACGATGGTCCCGACCCCAAGTGGACTCCGAAGATCCTCGACATCCTCAAGCGGGAAAACGTGAAAGGCACGTTCTTGGTCATCGGCGAACAGGCCGAAAACAATGTGGGCTTGCTGAAACGCTACATCAGCGAAGGCCACGAGATCGGCAACCACACCTTCACTCATCCCGACATCAGCGAAATCTCGACGCGCCAGCTTGAGTTGGAGTTGAACCTGACGGAGAGGCTCTTCGCGAGCAAGCTGGGACTGCAGCCGCTCTATTTCCGTCCGCCCTACTCGATCGATCAGGAGCCGGACACCAACGATCAGGCCGCGCCGATCGATCTGGTCGAGCAGATGGGCTACATCATCCTCGGCGACAAGATCGACACCGACGACTGGAACGAACATCCGCGAAAGTCCCCGCAGGAAATTACTGACGGCGTGCTTCAGCAGTTGGAGGCAATGAAGGACCGGCCCTGGTTTCGGGGCAGCGTTATTCTCATGCATGACGGCGGCGGCGACCGCTCCGCGACCGTTGCCGCGCTTCCGCTGCTCATCGATACGCTGCGCGCCAAGGGCTATGAGATCGTCCCAGTATCCGAGCTGCTGGGCAAGACGACGGCCGAAGTGATGCCGCCCATCTCGCCCAAGATGCGCTGGCAAGCGCGGGTCGACTCGCTGGCCTTCATTGCCTATGCGATCTTTGTGGAATTCGGCGTCTTCGTCTTCTTCTTTGGCGACTTGTTGATGAGCGGGCGTCTCATCGTGGTGGGCATCTGCGCTTTCATCGACCGCCTCTGGCGGCGCAAGTTTCCAAAGCCGGGAAGCTTCGAGCCGCCGGTCGCGGTCCTCGTGCCCGGCTACAACGAGGAGAAGGTGATCGTGGCGACGGTGCGCTCGGTGCTTAACTCGGACTACCCGAATATGCGCGTCATCGTCATCGACGATGGTTCCAAGGACCGCACCTTCGAGGTCGCCCGAGAGGCCTTCGCCACGGAAATCGCCGAAGGCCGCGTGACCCTGCTGACCAAGCCGAATGGCGGCAAGGCTGGCGCTCTCAATTTCGGCATCGAGCACCTGACCGAGGAATTCTACGTCGGCATCGACGCCGATACCGTCATCGCGCCGGATGCGGTCTCAAAGCTCGTTCGCCACTTCGCCGATCCCAGAATCGGCGCGGTCGCCGGCAATGCCAAGGTAGGCAACCGCGTCAACCTGTGGACCCGCTGGCAGGCGCTGGAATACATCACCAGCCAGAACTTCGAGCGTCGAGCACTCGATCTTTTTGGAGTCGTCACTGTTGTTCCGGGCGCCATCGGCGCCTGGCGGACCGAAGGCGTGCGCCGCGCCGGCGGTTATCCGCTGAACACCGTCGCTGAAGACGCCGACCTCACCATGAACCTGCTCGAACAGGGCTATCGCGTCATCTATGAAGACCGGTCGCTGGCCTTCACCGAGGCGCCGGTCGACATGCGTGGGCTCATGAAGCAGCGTTTTCGCTGGTCGTTCGGCACCTTGCAGGCGATCTTCAAGCATCGCGGAGCCTTCACCAGGAATAAGGCGATGGGGTTCTTCGCTTTACCCAACATCCTGATCTTCCAGCTCCTGTTGCCTCTGGTTTCGCCGCTTATCGACATCATGTTTGTCGCCGGTGTGATCCACTATCTCGTCGATCGCCACTTCCACCCGGCGGCAGCCAGCGCCGCCAATTTTGAGAAGCTGCTGGTCTACTTCCTTGGCTTCCTGGTCATCGATTTCCTGACCTCCAGCCTCGCCTTCTCGCTTGAACCGCGCCACCAGGCCAACAAAGGTGACGGGTGGCTGCTTTTCCATATCTGGCTGCAGCGCTTTGCCTATCGGCAGGTATTCTCCATCGTCATCTTCAAAACCATCAAGCGCGCCATCGACGGTAGGCCCTTCAGTTGGGACAAGCTTGACCGCACGGCGAAGATGTCGGCGGCGACGGAGCGGATTACGGCTGGGTCGTAGCCTTGGCTTCCACGGATCGAGAGTGATTCAAGCCAGCGACAACAATATGCGGCGCCGGAGTAAACTTTAAGTGCTATGGCAACCGCGACGATGACTACCGAGATTCTCTCCCGTACCCCCCAGGGCAGCTTCCGCAATGAACCTTTTACCGACTTCTCCCGCGGCGACACCACGCGTGGCATGAGAGCGGCGCTCGAACAGGTCGGCGATCTGCTTGGTCATGAATATCCGCTGATCATCGGCGGCGAGCGGTCCCACACTTCGACGAAGATTGAGTCGCACAACCCAGCGCGCCCGGCGCAGGTCGTAGGCGTCCATCAGAATCCCGGCGCCGAGCTTGCAGAGGTTGCGATCCAGGCCGCGCTCAAGGCCTTTGAGAGCTGGAAACACGTCTCAGTCGAGGCTCGGACCTCGTTGCTGTTGCGGGCGTCGGAAATCATCCGCGACCGCAAGTTCGAGTTTTGCGCGTGGCTCACCTATGAGGTCGGCAAGAACTGGGCCGAGGCCGACGCCGATGTGGCCGAGACCATTGACTTCCTTGAGTTCTACGCCCGCGAGGCGTTGCGGTTGGCGCGAGCGACCACTCCGATTCAGCTTCCCGGCGAAAAAAATGAATTGCTCTACATCCCGCTGGGCGTTTGCGCGGTCATTCCGCCTTGGAATTTCCCCTTCGCGATCATGGCGGGAATGACAGCGGCGGCAATCGTCACCGGCAACACTGTGGTGCTGAAACCTTCGATCGACTCGCCGACGATCGCGGCGAAATTCCTGGAGGTTCTCGAAGAGGCGGGGATGCCGCCGGGGGTGGTGAATCTCTGCCCCGGGTTGGGCCCGACATTCGGGAACGCCCTGGTGGAGCACCCCAAGACCCGCTTCATCGCCTTCACTGGATCGCGGAAGGTCGGCCTGGAAATCAACGAAAAAGCGGCAAAGACTCAGCCCGGACAAATCTGGATCAAGCGCACCGTGCTGGAGATGGGCGGTAAGGATTCGATCATCGTGACCGCCGACTGTGATCTCGACGCGGCCGTCGAGGGCGTGGTCGCGTCGGCCTTTGGCTTCAGCGGACAAAAGTGCTCGGCCTGTTCGCGGGCGATCGTCGACGAAAGAGTGTACGACTTGTTCATCGAGCGAGTACGCGAACGGACGGCTTCACTGACGGTTGGCGATCCGGCGGCGAATCCGAATATGGGACCCGTCGTCAACGAGGCAGCGCTTGCGCAAGATCCTCGGCTATATCGAAATAGGCAAGATCGGAGGGGCGGTTGATCGCCGGCGGCGCATCCATCGAGACTGCCGAGGGCGGCTACTATGTCGCGCCGACGATCTTCGCCGATATCGCTCCCGATGCTCGCGTGGCGCAGGAAGAGATCTTCGGGCCAGTGCTGGCGATCGTCAAGTCGCGCAACTTCGAGGACGCGCTTAACATCGCCAACAACACAGAATATGGCCTCACCGGCGCGATCTATTCCTATGATCGGGGAGAACTCGAGCGCGCGCGCCGCGACTTCCACGTCGGCAATCTCTATCTCAACCGCAAATGCACGGGCGCGATGGTGGGGGCGCATCCCTTTGGCGGCTTCAATATGTCGGGGACAGACTCCAAGGCTGGTGGCCCGGACTATCTTTACTTGTTCACCCAGGCGAAATCGGTCGCTGAGAAGCTTTAAGACCGCCCGTCGCGCGGAAGCGAGCTAGCGCATTTTCACTTCTAAGCCTGTACTGCCAACACTGTGGAAGTGTGGCTTTCTCTGGAGAAAAATCCACGCCCAAAGATGTTGCTTTGTAAATACCGGAAGCGAAAATGCTCTATCGCCTTGCTAAGAGTTCTTCGCGTGCGTCTCCATCTGGTTGCCGACTTCGGTCGCCGCTTGCGCCAGCATTCGATGGTGGATGGTGAACAGCGCCAATTCCAGACGGTCGGAAACTCCGGTCTTGTCGTAGATGCTGCGCAGATAGTTCTTGATCACCTGTTCGGTCGTTCCCAGGCGCAGGCCGATCTCCCGGTTCTTGCAGCCCTGGACGATCAGCGCGACGATCTTCATCTCTTTTGGTGTAAGCCGGTCGCGTACCCGCGCGCCGACCAGATCTTCCGGTTCCGAGTCTATGCTTGCCTGGACGGGATGGATCGAGCGCTCGCCGCGAATCACCTTGCGCACCGACTCGATTAATCCGGCGCTTGATACGTTGCGGTAGACCAGCCCATGCAATTCCGCAAGCACCGCCGGGGGGGGCATGTCGCCATTCTCGGCCACCAGGATGATCCGGCTCGCCACCGACCGCGCTCCGGCGATCACCTGGATCAGATCGGCCCGCATCGACGACGCGACGATCACGATGGCGCCGCGAAAAGTGGTAATTGCGTGATAGAGCCGCGGGCAATCGGGGCATTGAGCGATGATTCGCAGGTCGTCTTCCATCGCCAGGACCTTCGCCGTCCCGGTCCTGAAGATCGCCTGATTATCGGCAAGAATGATTTTATGCATCGCGCATCCTCTCGCGGAATCCGGTGTCGCCCGATGCCAACAGCAGCAAACCACGGGCCGATTCTCCAGATTCGTGTTTCTCCGACGAGACTTGGTGCTACCGGAGTCGTCATGTACCGCTTATCTCTTTTCGCTTATCGACAGTCTCGACCCGAGACGCTTCCAGTGTCCTCTATTCAGACAAATTGGGTACCGCCAAGCGCAAGAACTCTGGCTCAACTGCGGCGAAATGAAGATTCCGTCCCCCTGATCCGGTTTTCCCGCCGTACCTGGGACAAGACTCAAGACCAACATTCTTTGAGGAATACACTAACTCAGCGGACATAAAATGGGAATTCAAAAAGATTGTCAAACTTAGCAACCGGCGTCGGCTCGTTAATTAAGACGTACATACCCGAGCAGCATGTTCACACTGCAAATATTCTCTGCCTGTTTCGCAGTCGCAAGCCAAGTCGACCGTCGGGGCTGCAATGCTGGAAACGAAATAGACTGGTATTGAGACGGGCACCGCGCGGCCGACCGCCATAGGAGCATTTGAGAATGGGAAAGCCGGTCATACTCGCGGTCGACGACGACATTAGCGTCCTCGAGGCGGTGGTGCAGGACCTTCGCCGCCAGTATGGCGCGACTTACCGGATTCTGCGTGCGGGCTCAGGGCAGGCGGCGCTCGACATCTGCGGCCAATTGCTGGATCGTGGCGATTCCGTTGCGCTCTTTCTTTCCGACCAGCGTATGCCAGGCATGCCGGGAGTCGAGTTCCTGGAAAAAGCCCAGATGCTATACCCCGAGGCCAAACGAGCGCTGCTTACCGCATATGCCGATACCGAAGCGGCCATTCGGGCCATCAACTCGGCCAAAATTCACTATTACCTGACCAAACCCTGGGACCCGCCCGAAGAGAGGCTCTATCCCGTCCTTGACGATTTACTCGAATCCTGGCGGGATGGTTACAAACCACCCTTCGAGGGAATTCGAGTGATCGGGCCACGATGGTCGCTCAAAGACCATCAGGTCCGGGACTTTCTCACCCGCAACCAGGTGCCCTATGTCTGGCTCGACCCCGAACAGAACGACGAGGCCTTGCAACTGCTGGCCCGGTACAAGCTCGACGAACACAAACTACCCGCGGTGCTCTTTGCCGACGGGAGTGCGCTGGCCCAGCCTTCCCAGACCGAGCTGGCGGCCAAGATAGGCCTTCATGTCACCGCCGAACGCGACTTCTACGATGTCGTCATCGTCGGCGCGGGGATGGCTGGATTGGCGGCGGCCGTCTATGCCACTTCAGAGGGGTTGCGCACCTTGCTGCTCGAGCCCGAGGCGCCCGGCGGCCAGGCCGGCAGCAGCTCGCGCATCGAAAACTACCTCGGCTTCCCGACCGGCATCAGCGGCGCGGAACTGGCCAAGCGGGCCTATCTGCAGGCCTCCCGTTTCGGCACCGAGTTTCTGGCCCAGACCGCAGTCGGGATCCGCAGCGAAAATCAGTATCACTTCCTGTGTCTCGCCGACGGCAAGGAAGTCTCCTGCCGGGTGGCGCTGATCGCGGTCGGGGTTAACTATCGTCGGCTCAACGTGCCGGGACTGGATGAGTTCACCGGGGCCGGGGTCTATTATGGCGCGGCCATGACCGAAGCGATCTCCTGCCGCGACGAGGATGTCTACATCGTGGGCGGCGCAAACTCCGCCGGCCAGGCGGCGATGTATTTCGCCAAGTATGCCCGCAAAGTGACCATGCTGGTGCGCGGCGATTCGCTGGTCAGCAGCATGTCGAAATATTTAATCGATCAGATAGCCGCAACATCCAATATTAGTGTGGAAACAAATAGCCAGGTGATCGGAGCCAGCGGCGGCCAGCGGCTGGAATCGATCCGGATTGCCGGCCCGGACGGGGAAAGCGAGCGCCCCGCAAGCGCGTTATTTATCTTCATCGGGGCGGCGCCCAACACCAACTGGCTGCCGGACTCGATTATGCGCGATCCGAACGGCTTTGTTTTGACCGGGCGAGACATACGGATGGAAGGCCAGCTTCCCAGAATCTGGCAGGAAGATCGAGCGCCTTATCTGCTGGAAACCAGCAGGCCCGGAATCTTTGCGGCAGGCGACGTTCGGCATGGATCGATCAAGAGGGCGGCTTCGGCCGTAGGGGAGGGTTCGATCTCGGTGCAGTTCATGCACCAATATCTGGCCAGGTTCTAGGGCCATTTTAGCAATCTATGCAAGACGCAACTCCAACCGCGACCGTTCGAGAACCGTCGATGCTCTGGAAGTCTATTCTCAGTTGCGTCAGATTGATGTCTTCTCTGAGCTCCGCGAAGAGGACGCTGCTTGTCTGGGACGGGTTCAGAGTTCGTGCACGCGCCCGCGGGTTCCGTCTATTTTCACGATGGCGAAGAGCTTTCCGGATTCTGGGGCGGTCGTTGAGGGCGAAGTGCGCGCCTTCAAGCAGGAAGCGGATGGATCGAAGGCCTACGCCTTCCGTTGCACCGCCGGCGAGTAGTTTCGGCGAGGTGCCGCTGCTGACCGGGCGCAATTCGAAAATCGCGTCCCCGGAAGTCGTCAACGACGCAATTCTGATTGGAGTCGGCGAAGAGGGATTCTGGCAGCTGATGTCCTCCTGCCCGGTCGTGCGCCGGGCCATCCTGCACAACACGCAGCAACGCGGCTGCAAAATTACCAGGCCTTCGCCCTGCATCGCGAAAAGCTGATGGCGCTGGGAACGCTCTCCGCCGGCCTGATGCATGAGTTGAACAACCCCGGCACTGCCGCCCGCCGTGCCGCGGCCCAGCTGCGGCAAAATCTGGTCCAGTTGCAGCAGATCAGCCTGCGGTTCTGTGAAGTCGCCGATGCGCGGCGAGCAGATCGAGTGCATGAAAGAGCTGCAAAAGATCGCCTCTGGCTGGCGATAAACCCAAGGACGATGAGTTCGATCGACCAGTCTGACGCGGAAGAGTGACTCTCCGAGTGGCTCGACGAAACGGGCGTCGAAAACAGCTGGACAGATGGCGCCAACCCTGACCGCCATTGGACTGACCCAGGAAGATCTGGACTGCGCCCGGCATGCCTTTCCGGAAGGCTCTTTCTCCGACGCGCTCAACTGGCTGGTTTCGCTGGTTTCGAGCATGCAGCTTGTCGAAACGATTGAAGAGAGCATTACCCGCGTCTCGGAACTCGTGATGGCGGTGAAGAAGTATTCCCACAGCGAGAGCGCCGGCACAAATTCACCCCGTCGATATTCACGATGGCCTGCGCAGCACGCTGACCATCCTCTGGCACAAGTTCCGGCCCAAGGACCTGAAGATCGACAAGCAGTTCGCGGCGGACTTGCCGATTGTGAAAAGCCGCGGCGCCGGTCTCACCCAGGTTTGGACCAACCTGCTCGACAATGCCATCGACGCCAGCCCGGAGCGCGGCACAATTCACATTCGCACCTGGGTCGAGGACGGCAGCGTCGCCGTCGGCATTGCCGACGAAGGCGCGGGAATCGCGGAGGAACACCGGAAACACATCTTCGACCCGTTCTTTACCACCAAGCCGGTCGGCGTCGGCACCGGACTGGGGCTGGACATCGCCCAACGCATCGTGGTCGGCTCCTATGGCGGCGAGATTGGCTTTACCAGCGAACCCGGAAAGACCGAGTTCATCGTTCACATCCCAATTGCATGCTCCCGCCCGCCCAGCCGCGAAAGTAGCTCCTCGTTGGCCTGAGGTGTATTGCCCGCTTGTCGCTTCCCGAAACCCTCCTGGGCACGCTCACTGCTTCCGACATAGGGCGTGAAGTTCGACTGCGGCGATGCCGATAGGTTCGTTAAGTCGGCGGTTTTTCGGCGCGCTGGAAAGTGACTGCAAGCGGCACGCTCCGCCGGCATTCGGCGAGGAACCAATCGCCGGGCATCACTAGCCAATCCATTCACGGCCTTCAGGGAGCAAAGCGTGTTTGCCATCATCGGAATCGTCCTGGTCTTTGGCGCTGTGATCGGCGGATTCCTCATGGAAAAGGGGCATCTCGCCGTGCTGGTTCAGCCGGCCGAGGTGCTTATTATCGCGGGCGCCGCTCTGGGCACGCTGCTGACCGCCAACCCTCTCGCACATTCTCAAGCAGATCGTCGGCGCGCTGCTCGGGACGCTGGGCGCTCCAAGTTCGGCAAGCCGCGCTACCTGTCAACCCTCAAAATGATGTTCGATCTCTTGAACAAAGTGCGCCGCGGGGGACTGCTCTCGATCGAGTCCGACATCGAACAACCCGCCGAGAGCGAAATATTCAAGCAGTATCCCGATTTTCTGAAAGACCACCACCTCTGCCACTTTGTCTGCGACACCATGCGCATGATCGTGACTGGCGGCGTCGAGCCGTTCGATATGGACCAGATGATGGAGCTGGACATGGACGTCTCCCATCATGGCGCGTCCGCGCCGATCTCGGCGCTCTCGACCGTCGCCGACGCGCTTGCCTGGCCTGGGAATCGTGGCCGCGGTGCTCGGCGTCGTCATCACCATGGGCGCGCTGGCCGGCCCTCCCGAAGAGCTGGGTAAGAAAGTCGCCGCCGCGCTGGTGGGAACCTTCCTTGGCATTCTGCTGTGCTATGGAGTGGTCGGCCCGTTGAGCGCCAACATGACTAAAGCCGTCGACGAAGAGCGCAGCTACATGCATATGCTGCGGGTGCTCATGCTCGCGTCGATGAAAGGCAACGCGCCGCAGATCGTAGTAGAGATTGCGCGGCGGGCGATTCCGTTGCATGTTCGGCCGACCTTTGAGGAACTGGAGGCCGCCTGCAGAGGGGAGTCGGCCGTTTCAGCTTCCGTCGAAGAGGCGGCGTAGCCTGGCCATGGCGAAACCGCAGATCATCGTCATCAAGCGGGTCAAAGGCCACGGCGGCCACCATGGCGGCGCGTGGAAGGTCGCTTATGCCGACTTTGTCACCGCCATGATGGCGCTCTTCATTGTTCTGTGGCTGTTGAACACCAGCGACCACAAACGGAAAGTGATTGCCGGCTATTTCAACGATCCCATGGGGAAAAAGACCGAGAGCGGCACCGACCACGCCGGTGCGGGCGAGGCGCTGCCCATCGACAAGGATGGCATCGAGAAGTTGAAGAACCAGTTGGAAAAGCAAATCCAGCAGACCGCCAACCTGAAAGACCTCTCGAAACAAGTCGAGATGACGGTGACGCCGGAGGGGTTGCGGATCGAACTTCTGGAATCGAAAGACGGGACCTTCTTCGACACCGGCAGCACCACGCTCAAGCCCGACGGCCGGGACATGCTGAACCTGCTCGCCGACAAGCTCTCAACCGTTCCCAACAAGGTCTCGATCGAAGGCCACACCGATGCTCAGCCGTACTCCGGAGCGAAACTGTACTCCAACTGGGAACTCTCCGAAGATCGCGCCAACGTCGCACGGCGGCTCATGCAGCATCCCGGAGGGTTGCGAGAAAACCAGGTCTCCCAGGTCCGCGGCTTCGCCGATCAACGCCTGCGAGACCCGCTCCACCCCTTCGACCCGGCGAACCGCCGTGTATCGCTGATTGTCGAGTATTTAACGCCGGCCGATTTTCCCAATGGATAGCCGCTCCCTCGAAGACCACCGCCGAGTCTGCCTCTTCCACCAGCGGAGCCGTCGCACCCGCGTCGCCGACTCCGGCGAAGCCTATAAACGGCAAGCCGAACGCCGGACACTAAGCCGCAAATAATATCCCCGACGGAACGATGATTGAAACGGCCCAGCGCTTGAAGTCACCATTCAATCTGGCACTTTGGTTTACTCCTGGATTTCTGCGCCATACGCTGCAATCCACGCGTTCAGGCTTTGCATTCAGGCACGCCGAATCTCGGGACGCTCGACCCTTCGCGTTATATACTCCTGTCACCGGGCTCGTACAAACTATGTAAATCCTGTGCTGCCGGAAAAATGCCCGTCGGGACCGAATGGGTGGCTGGAATGCGACCCGGAGCAACTTTCTTTCATGGATCAGAAAGGTCGAGAGCGCCGCGACGATAACAGGAACGCAGGGGCCGGCATCCGGGTCCCAGTTCCCGGCGAGAGTTCTTCTCCCGGGACCTCCGCTCCGCTCGATTCGCCGACGATCATCGATATCCCCGGCCGCAAACTCGCCGACATTCCCATTCGCAATATCTCCGCCGAAGCGCCAACCATGGTTGGCGGCGGTACCACTCCCAAGCCCGGTTCCGGGCAGATCAATGTCTATGCCGGCGCCACAATTCTCGAGACCGGGTCGCTCCTCGGCGGGCGCTATCAGATTCTCAACATCCTCGGCGTCGGCGGCATGGGCGCCGTCTACCAGGCCCTGGACATCGAACTGAACCGCACCATCGCTCTGAAGGTCATTCGCCCCGACCTGGCCGGCAATCAGGCCATCATCGATCGCTTCAAACAGGAGCTTATCCTCGCCACCCAGGTCACGCACAAGAACGTCGTGCGCATCTACGACCTCGGCGAAGCCGACGGCATGAAGTTCATCACCATGGAGTTCGTCGAGGGCCAGGACCTGCGTTCCCTGATCCATGAGCGGACCAAGCTGCCGCCCGAAGAAGCAGTCGAGATTATGCGCCAGGTCTGCCGCGCGCTCGAAGCGGCCCACACGGTGGGCGTCATCCATCGGGACCTGAAACCGCAGAACATCATGCGCGACAACAACGGGCGCATCGTGGTCATGGATTTCGGCCTGGCGCGGACCCTGGGCGGCGACGGCATGACCCAGTCCGGAGCGCTGGTCGGGACCATGGAATACATGTCCCCGGAACAGGCGCTGGCCCAGGAACTGGATCAACGCTCCGATATCTTCTCGCTGGGCATGATTTTCTACGAGCTGTTGAGCGGCGCGATTCCGTTTCGCGCCGACAGCGCGCTCGCCAGCCTGATCAAACGCACTCAGGAGCGGGTCGTCCCGGTCTCGGACCTCGATGCGACGATTCCCGCCCCGATCAGCGCCATCGTCAGCCGTTGCCTCGAACGCGACGTCGAGGTTCGTTACCAGAGCGCCGCGGAGCTGCTGGCCGATCTGGACGCATGGCAAGGCAAGCGCCCCCTCAGTCAAGCGCCCACCGCCGTGCGGACAAAGCCCGAAAAAGAAACCCGCCGAGTCAAGCCATGGTTGCTTGCCGGTTCCGGAGTTCTGGCGCTCTTGCTGGCTTTGGGTGTCGGCGCGTTCCTCATGTTTCGTCATCCTGCGACTTCGGGAATCAAGCTCGGAACTGCCACCGAGACCCCGGCTCTGACGCTCACGGTCGTACCCATGCGCAACGCTTCAGGCGACCCTAAGCTCGACTGGCTTGGCGCGTATGTGGCTGACACACTAAGCACGGATATCGGCCAGTCCTCTCATTTGCATACATTGCCTAGCGATCGGGTCCATCAGGTGCTGGCCGACCTTCAGTTGACGCCTGGGGAGACCATCGACCCGAATACGCTCAGCCACATCTTCCAGTTGACCAATACGGACATTGCGGTATCCGGGCAGTATGTCCGGCTTGGCGAACAAATTCAGATCACGGCAATTGTTCAGAACCTTAAGAGCGACCACACGACCACGGTCACCGCCAGCGCCGCGAACGAGCAGGCGTTGCCCACAGCCATCGACTCGCTTGCCGACCAGGTGCGGAAGAGCCTCAGCTTCTCCTCCAACCAGATCGATGAACTGAAAGCCCAATCCTTTAAGCCGTCGTCGCACTCGATCGATGCGCTCCGCGCCTACGACCAGGGTATCGATTTTATGCGCGTCGGCAAGAACATCGATGCGACCCAGTCGTTTCAGGCGGCGGTGAATGCAGACCCGCAGTTCGCGCTGGCGTATTCGGCACTCAGCCAGACCCAGGCGGCGCTCGGCCACGAGGCGGATGCCGAACAGTCTTCGCAGCGCGCCTCCGAGCTTGCCGGCTCCGAAGGTCTGCCGCAGTTGGAGAAGATGCTGATCGACGCTGGCCGCGCGGCGATCCTGAAAGACACGAAAAAGGCCATCGGGCTTTATGAAAACCTGGCCAAGGCCATGCCCGGAAATATCGATGTGCAATACGCGCTCAGCTCTCTCTATTCCGACACCGGAGCCTATGACAAAGCGCGCGCGATCCTGGCGAAGATTCTGGGGGCCGATCCGAAGAATGTGCTGGCGCTCTGGCGCTCCGGCGTCGTGGAGTTGCAAAGCGGCCGTTTCCAGGCGGCTTTGGATCCTCTGAGCAAAGCGGAATATCTGACCAACTCCTCCGGCAATCAGGAGCATCACGCGGTAGTCTTGCTGGCGGTTGGCATCGCATACCAGTTCCTGCAAAAGAATGAGGAAGCTTTGCGATACTTCGGCGAATCGATCGCCATCAGCCAAAAGCTTGGGCAGAAACGCGCCGTCGCCGCGGCTTTGGGCGCCACAGGCCAGGTGCAGGTGGCCATGGGGAAACCGGATGCCGGGCTGGATAACATGAAGAAAGCGGTCGCGCTCTTCCAGACGATCGGGTCAACCAAAGAGGCGGGCGATACGCTCATCGACATGGCCGCCATCTATCAAAACCGGGGAGACAACGACCAGGCGCTCAAACTGTATCGAGACGCATTGCAAATCGAGCGCGATGCAGGCGACCTGGACCGTGAAGCGCAGTGCCTGGACAATATCGGCTATCTCAACCTCGCCAAAGCAGACACCGAAAGTGCGTTCACGTACTTCCAGCAGGGTCTGCAGCTAGGGGAGAAGATTGGCGCGCCGCAGCGGATCGCCGACCCGCTTCAGGGACTTGGCGAGGCATACACCGTGACTGGCCAGTTCGACGAAGCCCTGGCTTCGCTTCAACGCGCACTCGACACCTGGCGGGGTGATGGAAACGCGTTTGGGATTGCCTCTACACAACGGCAAATGGGCGTGATTTACGGCTATCAGTCCCGATTTGGCGCTGCGGTGGATTCAATCCAACAATCCGTGAAAGGCTTTCAGGCGCTGGGCGACAAGAGTTCCGTCGCTGCCATGGCTCTGCAGAATCTAGCCGAGGCCCTCGCGATGGCGGGACGGAGCGACGAAGCCGCCCCCTACCTCGATCAGGCTGAAGCTCTCGCCCGAAGTCTGCAAGACGCATCCCTCATTGCGAAAGTGGAGGGCACCAAGGGAGAAATCGCCCTGTATCGGGGCGATCTGTCCGCAGCCTCGACCAACTTCCAGCTTGCTTTGCAATCGGCTACGCGAGGGAGCGATCGCGATGCGCTCGTGGAGGCAAAGCTGAATCTTGGCCGCCTTGCGATCGCCCAGGGCCACGGGAGCGAAGCGCTGAGCCGGTTGCGTCCGCTGGTGGGACCTGATGTCACCCCCGACCGCAACCTCGCCCTGCAATGTTCAGTGGCGCTCGCCGAAGCCCTGATTCAGACCAAGGACTATACCCGGGCGCGCCAGATACTGCAGGACGCGGCTACGCCATCTGAAAAATCCGGGATGCGCCTTCGTCTTGCCAAGATTTATTACCTGGAAGCTACCGCTTCTCGACTCAGCGGCAATTCAGGAGACGCATGGAACCAATATCGCCAGGCGATTACGCTCCTGAATGCGGTCCGTAGCCAACCCGGCGCCGAGAACATCCTGAGACGCGCCGATTTGAAGGCCATCTTTGACGACTGTAACCGCTGGGTGGGGGCTGGAGCGGAAAAGCTAATCCATAGGCGAGCGGTAGCACGTTGCACGATGCCGGAACGTCGGAGCTCTTCTCCTTGCCTATAGGCCACCTGCAGTGGAGTCGCCATTCCGGAAAGAATAGCGACTCCAGAATCCGATCACCTTGTCCGCGATCACGAGCAGTGGAACAGCGCAATCTTACGGTGCCTTACAGTCGAGAACGGTATAAGGCATTGATGCTGGAGTACCCTCGTTTTGGGCCGCATCCCTAACCTTTACGGTGAACGTTTGCGCCCCTAATGTCGAAGTATTGAACCGGACTGATCATCGCGGGCGGATCGGTGACCGGATTGGCGTATTTATTGCCCCCGCACCACAGGACACCCGAACGATCGTCGGCGCACTGATAGGAGGCTGTCACGCCTGCTTCCTGCAGTAGCCCAATGTTCCTCCGATCATTGTGGGCGCCGGAGAAAAAGTCGGGCCGGAGACGACGGTGGGGGGACCGTGTCTACATTTACCTCCGCGGTATAAAACTTGGTGTGCCAGCTTCTGGACGCGCCCTGGTAGAAATGCAGCTCCTCCGTGCCGGCGCAATCCGTGGCGAAATAATGCAGCAAATACATGCCGTCCGCATCTACGCTGATCGTCACATCGGCCGGGACGAACGTCTTGGCTGGAAGCGAACCGGGGCAACCGTCGGGATTCAGTAATGTTATGTCTCCCTTAACCGGAAACTCCGTGGATGGCAAGGCGTCAGCCGGGGATACGCCGTAAGTAATGGCGTAAACGGGAGCGGCGACGAAGCCGTTGTTCGGTTGCGGCACCCTCGGCGGGTTGGCACTGAAATACACCTGCACGTCGCGACTGTTGAACCATTTCTGTTTGCCGAAGTATTTGAAGGATACGTCGGTCCTAATCTCAGGCACCGGCCCCACCGTGATGAAGCTGGAGTTGACCTTGGGCGCCGGTGTTGCGGTCCCCCTGCCAGTTCCTGGGCCCCTCAAACAGAGTGAGCAGATTTTCCGGACAGGAGAAAATCTGGTCTGCCCCGGGGTCGAAGGTGCAGGGGCCTCCAGTCCAACCCTCGCTGGCTTCGAGGAAACCGAATCCTTGGTGAAAGACCTCGTGGCGTCCATTGATAATGATGTCTATTTCTGGCAGAGAAAGAGGGGGGAAATCGAAGACGTCCTGGATGACAATATTTCTGGCGGTGGAGCTCGGGCATTGAACGCCGTTGCCCTCAGTCCCTTGGCCAATCTGGCAGGTAAGTGTATAGAGCTTGCAGGCGGGCTTGTCGTTGAATTGCTCTCCACTGTGAATCAGGCATTGCGACGTCGCAAAAGAAGTGCCTTTTACATACTTGGGCCAAAGGGCGGGATCCAACGCCGCGTCGACGCCTGTCGGAGTGGCGCCATTGATGATGTCGAGAGTTTGGTCTTTGGCGCCCTTGGAAAGATCGAACACTAACGCCACGACCTTGCCGTCGCTCGAACTGAAAGGGAAGGTCTGAACCAGCGCACTGAGCGGCGGGTTGGTGGCCGGAATCGGATTCCCGCTGACCTGGCCACCGCTGGTGCCGTTCGCGGTGCAATTGGTGGAAAGATAAACGGAGGAAGCGGCAAGATAGCCGCCTGTGTCCACCAGATCGAACTGGATCGTGTTCGCGCCCGGAGCCAGCGTCACGAGAGATATCGATGGGACCAACTCCGCCAGCGGCGGCAATGGCTCCGTCTGGGTTCTCGCCGGTGAGGTCGCCTTGCACTGGCAGGACCCTGGTAGCCGGTCGTGAAGCAGTCCTGTTGATTCCCGTTCTCGACAACCCCGCCGGTGCAGATGTTGGTTGGCCCCGTGACCGTAGTGCCCTGGGTCACGGTGAGATTGATGAAGTTGTCGACCAATACTTTGCCGGTACCGTCAGCCGTAGAGGAAACGGAGGCGATAATACCGGAATCGGGGCAGGATAGATTCTGCGTGGCAGAGCTGAAGGTTATAGCGCTGCTGCCAAAACCAGCTCCATTGGTGGAGAGCCTCACGTTGACAGGCGGCACGAACAAGATACCGGTCTGGGCCTGAGCGGCGATGGCGGTCGCGGCGACAAAGGCCACGGCGCATGCCACGCGACAACTATGCTTTGCAACTCGCGATACTGCTGTCATGGAATCCATCCTGAGTGATCTTCGTCCGTGTCGATCGAGAGAAAGTTCACAATGATCCACGCTGTAGGAGGATTTTCATCGGGGACTTTGGCTCGAAGGCAGTTACCTGCGGCATCTCACTTCCGCGTCATGTCTCACTAAGAATATGCCAAATTTCTTTCAATACGCGCCGTGATGTGGTTCCGCAGGTAAGCTAACATTCAGTCCGTTGCCGCGCGGTGTCAAGCGAAAAATCCCCAGTTACAACAAAAGTTGTACGGCGCTAAGGGATAAGGCGGCGCAGCGATCGAACACGCGGGGACGGCTTGTCTCGAATTCGCACAGTGCGCGGAATCGTCTTGGAGCCAGCGGAACCCGGACGACTTTCGGATATAAAGGAGTCTGGAACGTTGCCCGGCGACCTTCAGCACAAGGAGTTCCCGCATTGACTTCGGATCGCTATTCCATTGGCGTCGATCTTGGAGGGACCAATCTACGCGTCTCAGCCTATCGCGACGGTCCCGCCACGACCGGTGGAATCCTCGATAGCATTGCCTTGCCAACCCGTGTGGCGGACGGCCCGACAGCCGTGGTCGGCGACATGGCAGGCGCGATCAAGGGCCTGCTCGACAAATATGAGCGCGGCAGTCATTTTGCCGGCGTGGGGATTGGCACTCCTGGCCCTCTCGAGCTACCCGAGGGGGTGATGCGCAAGCCGCCAAACCTGCCGGGCTTCGATGGCTTTCCCCTCCGCGAGGCGCTGGCTCAGCAGATTGGCGAGTCCGTGACGATCGAGTCCGATGCTAACCTGGCCGCGCTGGCCGAGTTTCGTCTCGGCTCGGGGAAGACTTACGCCGCACCTTCCCTATGCATGTTGACGCTGGGGACCGGCGTGGGCAACGGGATCATCCTCGACGGAAAAATTCTGGACGGCAACAACGGCATGGCCGGTGAGGCTGGGCATAACACGGTCATTCCCGACGGGGAGGATTGTCCCTGCGGGAGCCGTGGGTGCCTGGAACTCTATGCCTCGGCTACCGGCGTTCAACGAATGGCGGCGGCCAGCCGCACATTGCAACGTCAGCGCGCGGAGTCGCCCTCCGAGTTTAAGGGGGAGCTGGCGCCTCCGACGGCGCTCGACGTAGCCAACTTGGCGCTCGATGGCGACGAGTTTGCGTTGACCGTCTTCGCCCGCGTGGGCACCGCCCTCGGCATCGGCATCGGCGCTTTGGTCAACACTCTGAATCTGCCGCTGTATGTCGTCGGAGGCGGCATGTCCTCTGCATGGGACCTTTTTGCCCCCCGCATGATGGAGGAACTCCGGATGCGCAGCTACGTCTATCGCCTGACCGCGCCCAGCGCCGAAGAGTCGCGGCGGCGATCGCCGCGCAAGACCCATGTGGTCCGCGCTGAACTCGGCTCCGATGCGGGTATACTTGGCGCTTGCCTGTTGCCGCTCATGCCGCGATAGCAAGAGCGCTACGGAGAAATCGCAGACATTGGTTGGACAAAGGGAGCCCCTCGGCGGTTAGGATGGTTCGACATGATTAGCCCAGTTCCCGCGAACACCTCTCACGTAAAAGGCCCGCCACTCAGGATGAACCGGTATTTGCTCAAAGGCACCGGCGTTGGCGCTCTGGGCGGATTGCTCTTCGGCTTCGACACCGCTGTCATCGCCGGCGCAACCCATCAGCTAACTCAGGCTTACTCGTTGACGCCGGGGCAGTTGGGTACGACGGTTGCCATCGCGCTTGTCGGCACCGTAATTGGAGCGATGTCCGCTGGAGCCATCGGGCAGAAGTTCGGTGGCCGCGACACGCTTCGTGTGATGGCGGTGCTGTATGTCATCTCCGCTCTGGGGTCGGGTTTTGCATGGAGCTGGTATGCCCTGCTCGTGGCCCGTTTCATCGGTGGCCTGGGCATTGGCGGATCATCGGTGCTCGGTCCGGTTTACATAGCCGAACTTGCTCCCGCTCAATGGCGCGGGCGGCTGGTTGGCATGTTTCAAGTCAATATTGTGGTCGGCATCCTGCTGGCGTACTTTTCAAACTTCGTGATCGCGGAGCTGCATCTGGGCGCGATGCAATGGCGCTGGCAGCTCGGAATCGCCGCCTTCCCCGCGATTCTGTTCCTAATCATGCTCTTCGGTATCCCGCGTAGCTCGCGCTGGCTGGTGACGCAAGACCGCATCGACGAAGCGCAGGCAGGTACTCCAGATGATGGGCACGCCCGACTCCGAGGCCGAGTTGAAAGAGATCGTCGACTCCATCCACCTGGAGCGGGCCAGTCGATCGGAACCGCTCTTCTCCTGGAAGTATCGCAAGCCAATCTTTCTCGCCGTCACCATCGGCATGTTCAATCAGCTCTCCGGCATCAACGCCATCCTGTATTACCTGAACGACATCTTCGATAGAGCCGGCTTCAGCCGGGTCTCCGGAGACTTGCAGGCGGTAGCCATCGGCGCGACCAATCTCGTAGCTACCCTGCTCGCCATGACGGTCATCGACAAGCTAGGCCGCAAGAAGCTGCTGCTCTTCGGCTCGGTCGGGACTGCCATCTGCCTCGCCGGAGTGGCCGCCGTCTTCTTCACCAACTCCCATCAGGCCTTGCTGGTCTGGCTCCTGGTTGCCTACATCGCCTTCTTTGCAGTCTCGCAAGGCGCGGTGATCTGGGTGTACATCAGCGAGGTCTTCCCCACCAAGGTCCGCTCCAAAGGGCAAAGCCTCGGCAGCAGCTCTCACTGGATCATGAACTCGGCGATCGCGTTCACTTTCCCGCTACTCGCCAAGTCTTCCGGGGCCTATCCATTTATGTTTTTCGCCGGGATGATGGTCGTGCAGTTCTTTGTCGTGCTCTTTGCCTACCCGGAAACCAAGGGCGTCTCGCTGGAGCAATTGCAGCGGCAGTTGGGGATCGAGTAAGCCGGAACGAACATCCCGCGACCAGTGCCAAAACAATAAAGGAGGCCCCGACTTGAAAGTCTGGGCCTCCTTCGTGTTCCTTGCGCCGCTTGAATCAACAGATTCCCAAGCCTTATGGAGCCAGGGTAGTAATCAAAGCGGGTTTCGGACTGCCCCAGCCAGTCACGAGATCGTAGCCGGTTACCGCCGAATAGCTGCCAGACTTTCCGCTGGTGATGTCGTGGAAATCCGTGGCGTACTCGGAGGTTATGTTCTGCGCGTAAATAGTTGGGTTGAGGAATCCTACGTTTGCATCGCCGTTGGCCTTCAACTGCTGGTTGACCAGCGCGATGAATCCAGCCCACATCGGCGCGGCAAAGCTGGTACCGCCGTACTCATTGGCGAGACAGGTTTTCTGGTCAGCGCAAGTGTAGAAGGTGAAGTTCGCGTTGGCTGAGACATCCGGGCCGTTGCGATAGGTTGTCGATCCCTTGTTGCTCGAATTGATCACGCCCGAGAGCTTCTGCCACGCGGGGATCGCGATTTTGTCGGGCGAGATGCCGCCGCCGCTGTCCGCCCAGGCGGTCTCCGATGCCCAGGCGCCCGCCGCTCTTGGCGGTAGTCAAATCGGTGCCGCCGACGGAGACGACATTTGCATCGTCCGCCGGCCATGCCTCATTGCTTTTCGACCACGTCGAACTGTCGCCCGAAGCCGCAAAGAACGTCTGGCCCTGCGCCGCCATCTTTTCGAAGTAGGGGTCAAGCGTGGTTGGGTCGTCCGGCGTCCAGCCCCACGAACAGCCGATGGTGATTGGCAGTGGGCTGTGCGTCGTCATCGCGCTGATGATGGCGGTGTCGGTGGAACCGATGTACACCACCAGGCTTGCCAGCCCCGGCGCCATGCCGAGCGCCTGGGTCATGTCCAGCGTCTGCTCGGTGTCGTCGCAGTTGCCGCCCTTCCGGGTATCCAGGCAGGCGGTGCTCGTCCCGTCGGTGGAGAGCAGAGTGATGGGAACGTTGTTGGTCTGTTTCACGTTCGTGTAATAGGTGGTCAAGTCGGCCAGATCGGTGCCTTCGATACTCGAACAGCCCGAGGTTCTGGCCGGCGCCGGTCAGCGCGGTGCCGCCATAGTAGGCGGCGCGCATGTCGCTCCCCAGGAATGACGCGGATGGGCCGGAGCCGGTGGTGGCGTGAGAGACCACTGCATTGGCATCGATCCCGCGACTCATTGCATAGTCGCTCTTCTTCACAAACAGCGGATGCGGGATTGAGTAGTTATCCAGGCCGGAGATGTGCCACAGCGAGAATCCAAGATTGGTCGTGGGCTCGCGGTCGGGCGCGAAGAATGTGCGGTTCTCGCTCGGGTGCTGGTAGCTCATCATGGACACATGAAAGGCCTTCTCGATCGCCGAAACCGGACCTTTGACCTGCACTTCCATCCGTCGCGACTCCCGCCGGTGACGGTCAACCCATTACTCTTTGCGTACTTGACCACGGCCGCATAGTCCGCCACGGTGGGGCCAAACCGTTCGGTGAACTCCGCGACAGTGAGGAAATGCCGGTAAGAGGAGCTGCGTGGGTTATAGACCTCCGCCAGAAAATCTTCCAGCGCCGCCTGATCGCGCAGCGGCAGAACAATGTCCAGGCTTAACTCCTCGTCTTTGGGGCAAGCGCCCAATCTGCTGGGCCAACCCGCCGCGGACCGCTTCCCGCACATGGTTCGTGGATACGTACTGCGCCCGGGCCTCTGTGGCCGCGGCCAATACGACCGCGACAGCTGCGAACATGATCCAACCTGAACTTCGAAACGGGTTGGAAATCGAACTGCTGTGTCTTCCGTTCATTGAACAGCTCCTTTTTCTTTTTTTGAGAAAAAACGAACCAAGCATAGAGTGAAGCGGTCGATTTGGTTACGGCGAGCTTCGAGAAGTTAGTCTCCAAAGTCACCAGCGGGTGGAATGATGTCCGCTACAGTAACATCGAGCCGGAACAAACAGCCAGACAATTTGCATGCTGGATTGTTACAGAGGTTTTTTTCATCGCCACAGGCGACCATTTCGGGAAAACCGCAGAGCGCAGCGGAAGAGCTCTTAGCCGGGAGCGAGATCGGCAAGAACGCAATCGTCCAGCGAGCAAGATCAGCAGAAATTGTGCGGAGACAAAATCGAGCTTCAATAGCCGTCGGAGCGCGGAGATTGGTGCTCCGCCATCGTGAACCGCATTACTGTACGGTCTTCGTGTCCGCCTTGTCCGGCTTCTGTGTGACCTGCTGCGGGGTAACCAGCTGCGAACGGTCCCAGCCTCCACCAAGCGCCTCGATCAACTCAACCGACGCCGTCATCTGTCGCGACCTGCAAACTGACCACCGCCTGCTGATCGCCGAGTAGTGTTGTTTGCAGCGTGACCACGTTGATATAGGGATCGATGCCGGTCTAGTAACGGCCCAGCTCCAGATCAAGAGCCTTTTGCGCGGAGTCGACGGCCTGCTGCTGCTGCTGAATTTGCACGGGAGTAGGACGCTAACGCGCAACGAAATCCTCTACCTGCTGGAAAGCGGTGAGCACTGTCTGCCGATAGGCGGCGACGTCGGCGTTATAGGTGGTGACGAACTGACTGAAGCCGCGGACCCAGTCCCGCGCTGTAAAAGGTCTGCGAGATCGACGGCCCGATCGACCAGAAACGGCTGGGCCAGTCGAAGAGATGCTGCCAGGTATTGCTCTCCAAGCCCCCGCTCAGGGAAAAGTGACACGTAGGAAAGAATGCGGCGTAAGCCACGCCAATGGCAGCGTTGTCCGAGGCCATATTGCGTTCCGCGGCCGCAATGTCCGGACGGCGTTCAAGCAGCTGCGAAGGGATGCCAACGGGAACCGGCGGAGGCGCAGTGGTCATCGGCCGCACAGGAATGGAAAAGCCGGACGCCGGCTTGCCAATCAACATGGCAATGGCGTGTTCGTATTGAGCGCGCAGCAACCCTACATTGGTCGCCGAAGCCTGCGCACTCTGCAAAGCCGATTGGGCTTGGACTACGGAAATCTGATTGTCGACGCCCGTCTCGTACAGTCGCCTGGGTCAGAGTCCAGCGCTTTCTTGTCCGCGTCCACGGTCGTGTTCAAGACCTTCTGCAATTGATCTTGTCCGCGGATTTCGAAGTAAATACTCCGCGAGGCTCGCTTCTTCGGCGAGGCGCTCATTCTCCAGATCGGCCGCGCTGACTTGTGCCGCATATTGCGCCTCATGGACGGTATTGCGAATTCGGCCGAAGAGATCCGGCTCCCAGGTTATGTCGATGGGCAAAGTGTGAAGCTGCTTTGCTGACCTCCGTTCAGCGCGTTGGCCCCTCCGGTGTTGTGTTTGCCCATGGTTTGACGGACGTGCGCTGACGGGTCCATGCCGGGAACTGTGCCAATAGTTGGAAAGTACTGGGCGCGCGCCTCGCGCACCAGCGCGCGGGCCTCCATGAGATTCTGGAAATATTGCTTGATGGTCTGGTTATTGATATTGAGCTGGTCTTCCAGTGCATTGAGCTCCGGCTCGTTGTAAATCTCCCACCATTTTCCCCGAAGCATGGCGTCCGAAGGATTGGCGGGCTGCCATTCCTTGGGCCGTCGTGGCGAGCGTGGCGCCAGTCGCTTTTGCCTCCGGTGTCGGCGCCGGAGGCGCGACTCTCTTTGTACGCAGGCGGCGGCGCCTGGGCGAGCGCCGGCGGCTGGTGATACTTGGGGCCGACGGTGCACCCGGCCAGGGTCAGCAGCGCCAGGGTAAAGAGCGCGGCGAGGCGTGGCTCGATAGCTTGCTGCGTTCGGTGATGGGTCATCTTATTCGACATGGCTGCGTTCCAATTTATGCCTAGCTCGTTGCGTTCCCAGTGGGTTGCAGGTCCGATGGCCGATGGAACTCTCCGTGCGGCTTGCCCTGCACCCACAAGCGCACCCAATCGACAACAAGGTAAACCACCGGAGTGGTGTAGAGAGTGAGCATCTGGCTGAAGATCAAACCACCAACAATTGTGATGCCCAGCGGCCGCCGTAGTTCCGATCCCGTTCCGGTGCCAAAAGCGAGGGGCAGCGCGCCAAAGAGCGCGGCCATCGTAGTCATCAGGATAGGCCGGAAGCGCAGCATGCAAGCCTCGAAGATTGCATCGGCGGGATTCTTGCCGTGCTCGCGTTCCGCCACCAATGCGAAATCGATCATCATGATCGCATTCTTCTTGACGATTCCTATGAGCAGAATGATGCCGATAATCGAGATGACATTCAAATCGATCTTGAAAAGCATCAGCGCCAGGACCGCGCCGACGCTGGCCGACGGAATCGTAGAGAGGATGGTGATCGGGTGCACAAGACTCTCGTAGAGGATTCCCAGCACAATGTACACGGCCAGTATTGCGGTGGTGATCAGATATTTCTGCGTGCTGAGCGAAGACTGGAAGGCCTGCAACGTGCCGGAAAAGAATCCGCGCACCGTATTCGGCGTGCCCAGTCTTTGTTTCAGTTGATCGATCTCTCGGGTCGCGTCGCTGAGCGAGAGCCCCGTCGCCAGGTTGAAAGACACCGTCACCGAAGGAAACAGCCCGGTATGGTTGACCTGCAGAGGTGTGGTATTTGGCTCCGCTGTGGTGATCGCCCGGAAGGGGATGACCCCATTGCTAGAGGTGTTCATATAGATATTATTGAGCGCCGAGGGGTCTTGCCAGTACGGGGGCGCGACCTCGAGCACGACGTAATACTGGTTCAATTGCGTATAAATAAGCGAGACCTGCGACTGACCGAATGCCGAGTAGAGGGTCGAATCAAGTGCCTGGGGTGTGATGCCAAGTCGTCCCGCGGTGACTCGGTCATAGGTGATGAACTCGGCCAGGCCACCGTTCTGCTGGTCCGTGTTCACGTCCTGAAAGCCCGGGAGCTTCTTCATCTCCTGCAGCAGGATCGGACCCCATTTGTTCAGGTCTGTGGTGGTATCGGACTGGATGGTGTACTGGTAGAGCGCATTGCCGCCGCGGCCACCGATGCGAATGTCCTGGGCCGCTTGCAGGAAGGCCGACGCCACCGGCAGCCGATTCATCTTCGGTCGAATGCGGTCGAGGAACCCCGCCGCAGTCACGTCGCGCTCGTTGAGCGGCTTGAGCGACATGAACATGAAGCCTCCATTGGTCGCGCCTTGGCCGCCGGTGAAAGCCACGATGTGGTTCGTGGCGGGGTCATGCGTGATCACGTTCACGAGTTGCCGGACCGAGTCGTTCATTACCGGGAAAGATGCGTCCTGAGGGCCTTGCACGCCGCCGAAGACGACGCCCGTATCTTGCGTCGGAAAGAATCCCTTAGGAATTTTGACGATCAATACGAAATTCAGGATGATCGTGAAGAACAGCACGAGCAGCGTCGGGCCCGGATTTTCGATCACCCAGCTCAAAGACCTGCGGTAGAGCGAAAGCAGTCCGTCGAAAGTCCGCTCGCTGGCACGATAGAGTCTGCCGTGTTTCGCGTGTTTCTCGTCCTTAAGGATGTAAGCGCACATCATCGGCGTGGTGGTGAGCGAGATCACCATTGAAACCAGAATCGCGGTCGAGAGGGTGATGGCAAACTCGCGGAAGAGCCGGCCCACGATGCCGCCCATCGCCAGGATGGGAATGAATACCGCGATCAGCGACATGCTGATCGAGAACACGGTAAAGCCAATCTCCTTCGCTCCCTGCAGCGTCGCCGCCATCGGAGACATGCCATCCTCAATATGGCGTGAGATGTTCTCCATCACCACGATCGCGTCGTCGACGACGAAACCGGTGGAAATTGTCAGCGCCATGAGCGATAGGTTATCCAGGCTGAAACCCAACAGATACATGACGGCGAAGGTGCCTATCAATGAAACCGGGACGGCGACACTGGGGATCAGCGTCGCGCGGCCGCTGCGCAGGAAAATGAAAACCACGAAGACAACCAGAACAACCGAGATGGAGAGCGTCCGCTCCACGTCGCGGACCGAGGCACGAATGGTTGTGGTGCGGTCGATAGCAACCGTGGTCTCAACTCCAGCGGGAATCGACGCTTTGACGGAAGGAAGCTCGGCATAAATCCGGTCGACGGTCTCGATGATGTTCGCGCCTGGTTGGCGAAAGATGATGAGCAGGGTCGCCGCCTTGCCATCCAGGTACCCAGCTGAGCGAACGTTCGAAGTGGCATCCTCCACATCAGCCACGTCGGCGAGCCTGACTGCCTGGCCGTGGTTGTAGCCCACGATCAGCGGGCGATACTCTTCGGCATGCGAGATCTGGTCATTGGCGATGATGTCCGCGGTATGGATGCCATCCGATATCTGGCCCTTGGGTTGATCTGCATTTTGCAAGCTCAGCGTGGACTGAAGATTCTGCATCGTCAGACCTTGGCTGAACAGCTTGTTCGGATTAACCTCGACCCTTACAGATGGCAGCGCGCCGCCGCCGACCGATACCTGGCCGACTCCGTTGATTTGCGAGAGCTTCTGCTGCACGATCGTCGAAGCTATGTCGTACAACTTGGAGGGCTCGTAAATGCTCGAAGTCAAGCCGATCACCATGATGGGAGAGTCGGCCGGGTTGACCTTGCGATACGTGGGATTGCCGGGTAGGTTGGCGGGCAGATAGGTGCGCGCCGAGTTGATGGCGGCCTCAACGTCGCGCGCCGCGCCATTGATGTCCCGGCTCAGATCGAACTGTAGGGTAACGGCGGTATTCCCAAGCGAGCTCGACGAAGTCATCTCCGTAACACCCGCTATGTGGGCGAACTGCCTCTCAAGCGGCGTCGCAATCGAGGACGCAACGATATCTGCGCTGGCGCCCGGTAGCGATGCGCCGACGGAGATGGTAGGAAAATCCACCTGCGGCAGCGCCGAGACCGGAAGCACGTTGTACGCGATCCCTCCGGCAAGCGCGATCGCGATCGTCAGCAGTGTGGTCGCAACCGGGCGATTGATGAATGGCCGAGAGATGTTCATTGCCCAACCTCCGGCGAGTAGCCGGGATCGATCTGCGGTCCATTGCCCTGTTTAGATTTTCTCGACCGGCCCGAGATCGTGCCGCCAAGCTTGTCGAAGAAGATGTAAATCACCGGAGTGGTATAGAGGGTTAATACCTGGCTCAGCAGCAGGCCGCCAACCATGGCAATGCCGAGCGGACGGCGCAGCTCCGAACCGATGCCTCTACCAAAGGCCAGCGGAATGCCGCCAAGCAGCGCGGCCATGGTCGTCATCATGATCGGCCGGAAGCGAAGCAGGCAGGCCTCGTAAATGGCGTCAGTCGCATTCTTGCCATGATCGCGCTCGGCTTCCAGCGCGAAGTCGACCATCATGATGCCGTTCTTCTTGACGATGCCGATCAGCAGAATGATTCCGATGATCGCGACTACGCTCAAATCTTGGCCGAAGATCATCAACGCAAGCAGCGCCCCCACACCGGCCGAGGGCAACGTAGAAAGAATCGTGACAGGATGAATAAAGCTTTCATATAAAACGCCAAGAACGATATAGACAGTCACGAGCGCCGCCAACACTAGCAGCGCTTCATTTGACAGCGAGTTGCGGAAAGATGCCGCGGTCCCTTGAAAATCAGCCTGAACGCTGGCCGGCATATTCAGGTCTTTTTGCACTCTCTCTACAGCCGTAATGGCATTGCCGAGCGCTCCGTTCTCCGCCAGATTGAACGAGACCGTGACCGAGGGAAACTGGCCCTGGTGCGTAATCGAGAGCGGTTCGTTGGTGTTTTCGAAGTGGGTGAAGGCGCTAAGCGGAACCGCGTTGTTATAGGTTGAGGCGTTCGATGTGTTGGGTGTCGTGGTCGTATCCGTGGTGCCGACGCCGGCGGTGATCGCGGTCGCAGGCGGAGTCAGCGTCCCGGCGGACGGCGTATAGGGCAGCGGCGCAGTGGTCGCGTTTGAACCCGCCGAAGATGATCCCGAAGACGCGAACGAAGACGAAGCCGCTGCCCCGCTCGCCCCCGAGGACGCGTTAGCCTGGATGTACATCTTATGCAGCTTGTCCGGGTCGCGCTGGAATTGCGGATTGACTTCCAGAACTACGTGATACTGATTCAGCTGCGTGTAGAGCGTGTTGATCTGCCGCTGGCCAAAGGCGTCGTACAGCGTGTTGTCGATTGTGGTCGGCGCGATCCCCAGCCGCGACGCAGTGACGCGGTCGATGATCAGCGATGTCGCCAGCCCGCCAGTCTGCTGGTCGGTGGCCACGTCGGTGATTTCCTTCAGCCCCTTTAGCTTCTCGACAAACTTATTTGTCCACTCATTCAATTCATTCGAATCGGGGTCTTCGAGCGAAAACTGATACTGAGTGCGGCTTACCCGATCGTCCACTGTGATGTTCTGGACCGGCTGCATGAACAACGTGATTCCCTGCACCTGGGGCAAGCTCTTCTGTAGACGCCGAATGACCTGTTCGGCGCTGATGCCACGCACATCGAGCGGCTTCAGGTTGATCGACAAGCGGCCGCTGTTGAGTGTGGTATTCGTGCCGTCCGCCCCGATAAACGATGACACGCTCTCGACCGCCGGATCCTCCAGCACCAGCCTGGCAAGTTCACTCTGCTTCTGCGCCATCGCCTGAAACGAAATAGACTCCGGCGCCTGGGAGATCCCCTGAATGACACCCGTGTCCTGCACCGGGAAAAAACCCTTGGGGATGACGATGTAGAGGAAGACGGTTAGCACCAGCGTCGCGACTGCGACGATCAAAGTGAGTGTCTGGTAGCGCAGCACCACTTTGAGTGTTCGGCCGTAGAAAGCGATTAGACTTTCAAAGACCTTCTCGGAGGCATGGTAGAAACGTCCCTGTTGGTCCTCGGGCGTGTGCCGCAGGATGCGCGAAGCCATCATCGGGGTGAGCGTGAGCGAGACCACCGCCGAGATCACAATCGTGACCGCGAGGGTGACGGCAAACTCACGGAAGAGCCGGCCTACAACGTCTCCCATGAATAACAGCGGGATGAGCACGGCAATAAGCGAGACGGTCAGCGACACAATGGTGAAGCCGATCTGTTCCGCGCCTTTGAGCGCCGCCTCCATCGGCGAGTCCCCGGCCTCAAGGTAGCGCGCGATGTTCTCAACCATCACGATTGCGTCGTCGACCACGAAGCCGGTCGAGATGGTCAGCGCCATCAGCGAAAGATTATCCAGCGAGAAGCCTAGCCCATACATGACGGCGAAGGTGCCCACCAGGGACAGCGGCACCGCGACGCTCGGGATGATCGTGGCGTACAAGTTGCGCAGGAAAAGGAAGATCACCATCACCACCAGCGCGATGGTGAGCATAAGTTCGAACTCAACGTCGTCGACCGACGCCTGAATCGCGGTCGTGAGATCGGTGAGTTGCGTCACTTTGACGGTGGCCGGCAGCGCAGTCTCCAACTGCGGCAATATGGCCTTGATACTTCGCACCACAGCAATCGTGTTGGCGCCGGGCTGCCGCTGGATGTTCAGGATGACAGCCGGGGTCAGAACGGGCGAGTCTTGCGGAGAGTCCGCCGCCTGGCCCATCCACGCGGCAAGGTTGTTGTTCTCGATGCCGTCCACCACCGAGGCAACGTCTTTCAACATCACCGGAGCGTTGTTGCGATAGGCGACGACCAAGTCGCGATAGTCGGCGCTAGTGGTGAGCTGGTCATTGGCGTTGATCTGGTAGTCCTGGTGAGGCCCGTCGAAATTGCCTTTGGCGCTATTCACGCTGGCCTGGACGAGGGCCGTCCGGAGATCTTCAAGGCCCAGGCCAAACGAGGACAGCGCGGTTGGATTCGCCTGGATGCGGACCGCCGGCTTCTGGCCGCCGCTGATGCTCACCAGACCGACTCCGCTCAACTGCGAGATCTTGGGCGCTAGGCGCGTGTCGACGTCGTCCTCGACCTGGGAGAGCGGTATGGTGTCCGAAGTTATCGCCAGGGTGAGCACCGGCGCGTCCGCAGGATTGGTCTTGCTGTAGACCGGCGGTGTCGGCAGGTTCGACGGGAGGTAGCTTTGGGCCGCATTGATCGCCGACTGCACTTCCTCCTCGGCAACGTCGATATTCAAAGCCAGCGAAAATTGCAGCACGATCACCGAGGTGCCGCCGGAACTGGTCGAGGTCATCTGGCTCAACCCTTGCAGTTGCCCAAACTGCCGTTCCAGCGGGGCAGTGACCGTCGTCGCCATCACAGTGGGGTTGGCGCCCGGATAAAAAGTGAGCACCTGGATGGTCGGATAGTCGACCTCCGGCAAGGCGGAGACCGGCAACTGCGTGTAGGCCACAATGCCCACCAACAGAATCGCGGCCATCAGCAGCGAGGTCGCGACCGGCCGCAAAATAAATGGGCGGGACGGACTCACGGAGTGTTGCTCTCGGTTGTGTTCGTGGGTATCGGGTTCTTCGAAATGACTGTCTTCGTGCCGTCCTGCAACTTCTCAAAGCTGCTCGTCGCCACTTCAGTGCCGGCGTCGATTCCCTGCACCGCCGTCATTCCCTGGTCGGCGACGCCCGGCTTGACGTTGTGGACTTTTGCGACACCGCCTTCGATAGCGTAAACAAACGAGACTTGTCCGTTATGTTGAATAGCGTTGGTCGGGACGAGGACCACGTTATCGATCGTCTTCACCAGAAGCTTGGTGTTCACGAACTGGTTCGGGAAGAGCCCACCGTCGCGGTTGTTGAAGATGGCGCGCAACTTGACGGTACCGGTGGTGGTGTCGATCTGATTGTCGATGGTGAAGAGCTTGCCTGAGGCGATCTTCTTCAATTGGGCACGATCCAAGGCATCGACCGGCAAGGATTTCTGCTTGCGCATCTCCGCCTGCACCTGATCGAGATTGTCTTCGGGCAGCGTGAAGATCACGGTAATCGGATCCATCTGGGTGATCACCACCAACACTGTAGAGCCGTTCGCCGTGACCACATTCCCGGGATCGATAAGCCGCAGGCCGACCCGTCCATTGATCGGAGAGACGATGTGGCAGTAGCTCAACTGCACCTGGTTGAATTGCAGCGTACCCTGGTCGTTCTTCACCGTGCCCTCGTCCTGCAGCACGATCTTTTCCTGATCGTCCAGGGTCTGTTTTGGGATTGCGTTTCGCGCCCATGCGGCGCGGTAACGGTCCAGGTCCATCCTCGCCTGGGCGAGCACGTTGGTGTCCTTTTCAAGCGTACCCTCTGCCTCTGCCACCTGCGCCTGATAAATGCGCGGATCGATGTCGATCAGCGGATCGCCCTTGCGGACCATCTGCCCCTCGCGATACTGGACGGCCGTCACCACACCGCTGGCCTGGGCCAGAATGGACGAGGTATAGACGGGAGTGACGGTGCCGATCGCATCCAGATAAACACCGATGCTTCCCTTGGTTGTAGTAGCCGCGGCTATGGTGACTGTGCCAAATCCGGCCCGGCGGAGTCCGGCGGCCCCGCCGGCTTTGCCGGTCTCTTCTTTGTGATGAAGCACCAGGTAAAAGGCGACCCCGAAGAGAACCAGGACTGCGATCCAGGCAAGCCATGAACGTCTCTTGCGCGGTGGCGGCGATAAATGTTGTTCCGGAGAGGAAGATCGAGGCGCCGGAGGACCGGGGCTTTCACGGTTCAAGTTTTCTTCAGGCATTGTCTGGAGTCACTCATCTCACGTTGGTAACTTTTTAGTCGCTGAGAAGTTATAGACGGAATTCGGAGCCTTCAGGACTCGACTCCGCCAGAAAGCACATCGCTCGCCACATTATCCCAAGCCAAGACTTGTCCCTCGTCCTAAATCCTAACCGCTATCCGCCGATTGCTGGAGATCATCCCACTTATCCAACAAAAATCGGTCATATGCAGAGATATTGTTCGGTGTTCAAACCGAGGGCACAGTCAAAGGTCAACAGAGCACCCAAGGCAGATTCGCCCTCATCCGCCGGACGCCGCTAAGTTAAAATCAGTTGAATCGCTTTAGAAGCGCCGTCCAGCTTCGCAATCTTGAAGCTCCGAACCTGTCCGGCCTTGATCGGCTCCGGGGCTGGTTTCATCGTTGGGTGCGCCGCCCTTCCATCGAGCCTGCAGCATCGATCCGAGCGCGGATAGATCCACCTTTCCGGCCACAGTCTCAGGCTCCGGCGATGGCGTCTCGCCAGATACTGCGCATACGCCAAGGATCCCTTCACCAAGCTCCACCCGCGCCTCGCGGCCAGAGATATCGATGACCCTCCCAGTGACGACATCGCCGGGCTTGTGCTCTGAAAAGTACTCGTCTACGCTCACCGGGACCAGCTGTTTCAAGCTCAACTTGAGCTGTCGCCGCTCTTTGTCGATCTCCAGCACCTGCGCCTTCACGGCCTGGCCGATCTTCAACGCATCGGAAGGATGCTGAATGCGTTTCTCCGCGGTGATCTCGCTGATGTGAACCATGCCCTCGACGCCGTCTGCTATTTGAATGAAGGCGCCAAACTTGGTGAAACTGGTCACCGTCCCTTCGATGACCGACCCCGTCGCAAACTTCTGCGCCGCCTCCATGAATGGATCGGCGAGCAACTGCTTGAATCCCAGAGAAATCCGGCGCTCCTCCAGCTTCACCCCGAGGATCACAACTTCCACTACTTCGCCCAATTTGAAGATGTCTTGCGGCTTCCGAACTTTCTTCGCCCAAGACATCTCGGATAGATGGATCAGCCCCTCAACCCCCGGTTCAAGCTCGACAAAGGCGCCGAACTCGGCCAGGCGAGTGACTGTCCCTTTCACCCGGTCGTCACTTTTGTATCTTCCCGGGACTGAATCCCAGGGTTGCGGCTGCAGTTGCTTCAGCCCCAGGGAAATCCGCTTCTTTTCAGAGTCGATCTTGAGGACTTTGACCTCAACCTGCTGCCCAATCGAAAGTACTTCCGCCGGATTTGCCACTCGGCTCCAGGCGATGTCGCTCACATGTAGTAGACCATCGACGCCACCGATATCGACGAATGCGCCATATTCGGCCATGCTCCGCACTGTTCCTGGGACTATGTCACCCTCGCGAACTTCGGAGTACCGCCGCTCGCGGCTTGCCCGCTCCTCTTCCTCGGCGAGGACTCGGCGGTCAACCACCACATCTTCTTCCGTGATCTCGAGCTTGATGATGCGGACTCGTATCTGCTGCCCTACCAGCTTCGCCATCTCGGCGGCATCGCGGGCGGCGCTGCGCGAGGCGGGCATGAATGCGCGAACGCCGATATCCACCGTCAATCCGCCTTTCACTAGCCCGGTGACGGTGCCAAGCACCGCTTCGTTGTCGGTGAATGCCCGTTCCAGCACGGTCCAGTCTTTCGGCTGTGTGACCTTCAACAGGGAGAGTTCGTAGTAGCCCTCGGCATCGCGCCCTTTTACGGAAACCTGGAACTTGTCCCCGACCGTCACGTCTTTTCCCGCCAGCGCAGTCAGCGGGAGAATTCCCTCGGTCTTGAATCCAATATCGAAGAACGCAGACTCGGCGGAGACCGCGATCACCGTGGCCTCGATCTGTCGGTTGCCATCTTCAGCGTTGTGGGTGTGCGCCTTCTCGAACTGCGAGAGAATGTCGCTAAACGACTCCGTATCTTCAGCCGGGATGGGTTCGGCAAAGCCTGCCTCGGCGGACGGAACTTGGGCACGAGGGACTTCAGGCGTATCGACGGGGACCGGTTGGGGATTGCCTGCTTCGGCGATGGGGACTTCAATTTCGGACATAATAAGTCCTTTGATTGTGGCATAAGCGCCCGAGTCTCGAAAAATGCTGTAGGAATTTGGTAGCGTCTCAGTTTGGATTTCGGCACTGTGTGGGAATTGAACTTTCAATGTCGCGATTTGACCAGTTCCCCTCTCTCAGATCAGGAGCATGACCATGAGCATAGAGCTAAGGAGTCTACAGGGTGATGATCTCGATCGGATTGCGGCCGTGGACGGCGGCGCTGCCTGGAAGTCGGATAGGACTCTGTGGTCCGGCTATCTGGCCGACCAGCAAAATGGGCGCCGAACGGTCTTGCTCGCCTTCTCCGATCATAGGGTACTCGGTTACGGCACCCTGGTGTGGGAGCCCAATTATCCGCCGTTCCGTTCGGACGGAACTCCGGAGATCAATAATCTCGTGGTGGCTTCTCACGCGCGGCGGCACGGCATTGCATCGGCGATGATCCGCGCATTTGAGCGAAGCGCGAAGGAGGCTGGCAGAAAGACTATCGGCCTGGCGGTTGGTCTATACGCGGACTACGGCGCGGCTCAGAGACTCTACGTAAGCCTAGGATATCGTCCGGATGGGAACGGCATCACCTATGTGGGTAAATTCGTAGCGCCAGGCGAGCGGGTAAGTCTGGACGACAATCTGGTGCTTTGGTTAGTCAAGGCAATTTGAGCCTCGGGAGAGTCACCGACGGGTCCGGAAGCCAAATTAGCAATGCCGAACAATCTCGACCCCAGATGAGAGGCGATGCTTCCGATTAGTATGGAGCGGGAGCCGAAAGGACAAGAACGAAGTTGGCATATTTTCTTGGAGTCGATGCCGGCGGTACGAAGACTGAATTTCTGCTCGGCGATGAAGCCGCGAGATCGGCCGCATTCAGACAGGAAGTATCAAGCGTCTTCGGCGAGACGAAGAGGCGACCGAGCAGAGTCTAAGCCGAGCTCTCACCGAGCTCGCCGCCAAAACCGGCGTCTCCATGCTTTCCGTCGCGCGGTGTTGCGTAGGCGCCTCGGGATCGACCGCGCCGCTGGTGGCTGAGTGGATCACAAATGCATTCCGCCCTCAGGTCGGCGGAGAGTTTCTCCTAGTAGAGGACGTCGATATTGCGCTCGACGCGGCGTTCCAGGGTGAACGCGGCGTGCTCATCCTGGCTGGAACCGGCTCCAACGTGGCTGGACGCGACATCGATGGCCAAATCGTGACTGCGGGCGGATGGGGCCCGGCGTTGTCCGATGAGGGCTCGGGTTATTTCCTTGGACTCGAGGCGCTGAGGAAGGGCCTTCGCGCCATCGATCAGCGACGGCCAACTGTCCTGCTGGAGAGGATCCTGAGCTATTGGAATCTGGCCTCGCTCGGCGAGCTGCTGGAGTACGCTAACGCCAACCCTTCACCGGACTTCTCCACCCTTGCTCCTCTGGTGATCGCCGCCGCGATGCAGGGCGATGAAGTTGCCTCAGAAGTGGTCCGTGCAGGCGGCGAGGAGCTGGCCTCCCTGGCCGCAATTGTGATCGAACGAATCCGCGAGACCGAGGAGGGCGCAGGAAAGGGTTTTTCGATGCTCCCAGTCGCTTTAGCTGGAAGCATTCTCGAGAAGGTGCCCAAGGCGCGTCACGCGCTGGAGGAGGCTCTGACGCTACGATATCCAGACATTGAAATCATGGCTGCGTCGGTCGATCCTGCCCAGGGTGTGGCGGGCTCGCCAGGGACGGTAAGTAACTCAAATTATTGGCCTAAACCTCAAGGCAAGACTCGTTATAACCGTTGGTTTGGACTAGATCTCCTGTTCTCAAACTGTTACCGCTTGCGTCGATTTGCCCTGATCCTGCTAACTAATTCATTAGTTGACACGTCAAACTACTGTCGTTAGGGTTTTATTGAATGACAAGGGTTCAAAATGCCGCCCAGGAAATCACCAACTCTTACCGAGGCTGAACTTCGACTCATGAAGATGTTGTGGCAACGCGGAGAGTCCGCCGTTGGCGATCTGGTCGCCGCCATGCCCGACGGCGATGCCCTGGCCTACAACTCCGTGTTGACGACCATCCGCATTCTGGAAAAGAAAGGCTACGTCAACCACCGGCAGGAGGGGCGCGCTTTCATTTACACCGCCTGTGTCGCTCAGGACGACGCCAGCAAAGTCGAAGTGCGGCACGTCCTGCAACGGTTTTTCGGGAATTCCCGAGAGAAGCTGCTTCTTTCTTTGCTCGGCGATGAAGAGATTACCCCGGCTGAATTGCAGCGTCTAAGAGACGCAATCAAGCAAAACGCCATCGCCGCTGGCGAGGGAGAGGGGAAGGCAGAATGACGGAATCGATTCAGACGGTCGCCCAGGTCGCATCGACCGCCCTGATCTCCGGCCTCTGGCAGGGTTTAGTTCTCGCTGCGATGATCTGGGTCTGCCTCAGGCTCGCGCCGCGCACCACGGCGAGTGTTCGATTCGTCATCTGGTCGGCGGTTTTCGTAGCAACGGCGCTGTTGCCCGTCGTTTCGACGGGCATCGGCCATCACAGCGTCATCCCAGCAACGGCTGCCCCCTCGATTGGCCCGGCAATAGTACTGGATTCGCGCTGGGCGCTGGGAATCGCGGCCCTCTGGGCTTGCTTCGCCGCAGTGCGCCTGGCAATGCTGGCCCGAAATGCTTCGAGGCTAAGATCTCTTTGGAAGGGCTCAACACCAGTCGAATCAGCCTGGGAGACGAAATCTGTTCTTGCCCAGACCGGTCTTCGCCGCGCAACGCTGTGCACTTCAACGGAGATCGATCAGCCCTGCGTCATCGGCTTCTTTGCGCCGCGGATTTTAATTCCTGGCTGGCTTCTTGAGAACGCCACTCCCTCCGAACTCAGGCAGATCGTGCTTCACGAATCAGCGCATCTCCGCCGTTTCGATGACTGGACGAATCTCATCCAGAAGCTTGCCCTGGCTTGCTTCCCGCTGAATCCCGCTTTGTTTTGGGTCGAGCACCGGCTCTGCGCCGAGCGCGAATTGGCGTGCGACGAGAGTGTTGTGCGGACCACCAACGCGCCACGCGACTACGCCACCTGCCTCACTAACCTCGCCGAACAGCGCCTTGTGCGCAGGTCAGCGGCACTTTCTTTGGGAGCCTGGGAGCGTCGTTCCCAGCTTATCGGCCGCGTCGAAAGCATCCTGCGTGGCACCGCAAGTTTGAGCCCGTGGAGGACACGCGTGGTGATGGCTGCCTGCATGGTTGTGACCATAGGAGGAGCGATTAAGCTGGGCGGCGCCTCTCAGCTCGTCTCCTTCGCTTCTGCCGAGAATCGTCAGCCCTTCGTGCAAACTACGCCGCAAACGATAGTGGGCGCGCACTACCAGAATGTTGTCTTCCACCCGTCGTCGGCTGTCGCCCGGAGGTTCGAGAGGAATCAGCTTCCCACCGATCTGCTCTCGGCCAAACCGGGGAAGCCGCTCCACGCCCGGTCGGTGCCTAAGAATTCTCCCCATCGCGTCAAGTTGCCCGCCGGTGGGGTAGACTCCCTCGTCATCGTCACCCACTGGCAGAACGCTTCCGGCCAGCAATTGACGGTGATCGACCAGTTTGTCCGTATCTCTGCCACTTCAGCCGCGCAAGCACAAGCCGGCTGGTTCGTCGTCCAACTTTAGTCACGTTTTGTAGATCAATCACGAGGTGCTCTATGCAAGGAACAACTAATCAATTAAGAGATAGGGCGAAGCGAATTCTGCCTCCTGCCGGAATCGCCGCCGCTCTGCTCATTGCCACCACTTTCGCCTGGAACCATCACGGGGTCCACGCCGCCGGCAATTATGCCGCTCCTCTCGATAACAGCAGCGTCTCGGCGCTCACATCGCTCGACACCGCGATGGAAGCAGTCGCCTCCCACGTCACCCCAGCAGTGGTCAACGTCGCCGTCACCTCCCGCTCCACCGAGACTCAGGCGGACGATCAGCTGCAGCAGCTTCCGCCTGAATTCCGCCGCTTCTTTGGCGGCCAGCTGCCGCAAACGCCGCAGGGCCAGCAGATTGAGCACGGCATCGGCAGCGGCGTGATCATCTCGCCGGACGGCTACATCGTGACCAACAACCACGTGGTCAACGGAGCGACCCAGATCCGCGTCACCCTGGATGATCGCCGCGTGCTTCCCGCCAAACTCATCGGCGCCGATAAACTGACCGATCTGGCGGTCATCAAGGTCAACGCCACCAACCTACCCTGCCTTGGCTGGGGGAATTCCACTGATTTGAAGCCCGGACAGACAGTGCTGGCCTTTGGCAGTCCCTTCGGCTACTTCCAATTCTCCGTCACTCGCGGCATTATCAGCGCCCTGGACCGCGCCAACCCCGATCGCAGCGATCCGCGTAAGCCGGGCGGCTTCATTCAGACCGATGCTGCCATTAATCCGGGCAACTCCGGAGGCCCTCTGGTCGACGCTGAAGGGCAGGTCATAGGGATCAACACCTGGATCGCCTCCGACAGCGGTTCGTTTGCCGGGGCGGGTTTTGCGATACCCTCGCAGATCGCCCAGGCCACGGTCAATGAGATCATCAAGACCGGCTCGGCCCATCATGGATATCTGGGTATCGGTATCGAAGACGTCACTCCTGACAACTCGAAGTTCTTCAATCTGGAGGATGCCAAGGGCGCGATCGTCACTCAGGTCACACCTGACTCTCCTGGCGCAAACGCCGGCCTGAAATCCGGTGATGTGATTCGTAAGATCGATGGGCAACCGGTGCCGAATTCCAGCGCTCTGCAGATGGCTGTGAACGAACGCACGCCCGGCACCACGGTCGCGATGGAGATTCTCCGCGATGGAAAACCCGAGACGTTGAACATCAAGCTTGGGGAGTTCCATTCCGGCACCGAAGTGGCCGATAACTCTTCGTCACCTGGCGAGCAGAAAGGGAAGCTCGGACTCGCCGTCAACGACCTCACTCCGGACCTCAGGCAGCAGTTATCGGTGCCGTCGACCGTCCAGGGCGTGGCCGTCGAGCAGGTGCGTCCGGAGAGCCCCGCCGACGACGCCGGGCTGCAGCCTGGCGATGTGATCCTCCAGGTCGACCGGCATCCGGTGACCTCGGCGGAAACCTTCGCCAACCAGGTTCATTCCGCTCCGGCGGGCAAAGACCTGCTCCTGCTTGTGTGGTCGAATGGCAACTCCACCTACCGGGTCATTCATCCCGAGGAAAACAACCAAAACGGCATGTAGGTCGTTAGACTCAATTGGCCGGTGCGTTCGCTCGATTTCTGAGCAGCGCACCGGCCATTTTTGTTGGCACTGGAACCCATTACGGGGTGGCGTTCGCTACATTACGTACGCCACCGCTTCCAGCGCCGCCTGCATTGCGTTCATTGCCTGCACTGCATTCGCGGACCCGCTGAACGCTTCCATCGTGCTGACCGCCTGGCGCATCGTCGCGGTGTTGACTCCGTAGCCGCGACCCACAAGGAATGCGGAGACCACATCCGCCGCCTGCCACGAATCGCTGCGATATTCCTGTAACTCATTCCGTAGATTGGCCAGTTCGCTCATTGAGAACTTTTCCACTTTCGATCCTTCCGCCATCTGCACTCTCCTTGAGTCTGGTCAATCCAGCCTGCATATTGCCCTGTCCCGCAGTTGCGCCAGGCCACACCGCATACGAGACTTCGGCTCACAGGGAAGTTCATCGGAGAGTATTGAAAATCCGCCACACCTGGAAATTAACCCTTGGTAACGCCATCGACGCTAATGGGAACGACAATTGCGCCGCAGCGGAATACGACCGAAGCAAGCCTCGCCGTACACTGGAATGAGTGACCGATACGCAGAACCATGGCCCCGATGCGCAGGAGACAGAGCGTCAGTCGGGCGGCCTTTCATGGAAAGCGATGCTTGCCATTCTGGCGCTGGCAATCCTGGTGGCAGCGGCCATAGCTTACCTGCTCGTGAATCCGTTTTTCCACCCGCCGGCTCGGTAAACGATCCGGCCTTGTCATCTTGCGTCCTTGGCGCAACTCACCAGCAAAATGGGGATCCCATCCACGATCGGATATACCCTCGCACAGCCTGTGCATCGCAGCGAGAGAGCATCCGCAGCCACTAAACCCGCTCGGCATGCTGGACAAACGATGAGCTCCAAAAATTCTGGGGCAACAACGGGCTGATTCGCCATAGCGACAGTCTATCCGTCTGCCGTTCGCGCATCCATTACGATAGAAGCTGCTCAAGACAGGACCCTTCCCTGGTGATCTGCAGATGACAACCGCGCGCATTCTTAATGGGACCGAAATAGCGAACGAGATCAAGGCAGAGGTAGCCGCCGAAGTGGCCGCGCTTGCCAGGCAGGGAATTCGTCCCGGACTGGCCGCCGTGCTGGTCGGCGAGGTGCCGGCGTCCCAGATTTACGTCAGCAGCAAAGTAAAGACATGCGCCGAGCTCGGCCTCTTCAGCGAACTCATCACCCCGCCAGAGACCGTGACCACGGAAGAGATGCTTGCCCTGGTTGCTTCGCTGAACGCGCGCGAAGACATCGACGGCATCCTCATCCAGCTGCCGCTGCCCCCTCAGGTGAACTCCAAGCTGTTGCTCGAAGCCGTGAGCCCGTTGAAGGATGTCGACGGCTTTCACCCGGTGAATGTTGGGAAGGTGCAGTCGGGCCAGCCCGCGCTGGCGCCTTGCACTCCCGCCGGCATGATCCAAATACTCAAGCGCAGCGGCCTGCCCATCGCGGGCCAAAACACCGTTGTGCTCGGCCGCAGCGATATCGTCGGCAAGCCGGTGGCTATGCTTTTGCTGCACGAAAACGCGACCGTCACAATTTGTCACAGTAAGACGCACAATCTCGCTGCGCATTGTCGTGGAGCGGACATTCTGGTCGCCGCCATCGGCCGGCCCGGCTTCGTCACCCCGGACATGGTCAAGCCTGGCGCAACAATTCTCGATGTCGGTATTAACCGAATCAATGATCGTGAAGAATTCGACAAGTTCTTTCTCGGCGACGTCCGCCGCGAAGAACTCTTCCTGCTGAAGGGCTCAACCATCGTCGGCGACGTGCATCCGGCCGCGTATTTGGTGAGTGGCGCTTATACTCCCGTCCCAGGCGGCGTCGGGCCCCTCACAATTGCCATGCTCATGTCGAACACTGTCCGCGCCGCCCGGCTCCGCCGCGGGCTACCGGTCTAGGCCGATGTTGCGAGTCGGCCTCACTGGCGGCCTCGGGAGTGGCAAATCCACCATCGGCAAAATGTTTGCCGAACTGGGCGCAGCCGTGATCGACGCCGATGAAGTGGGTCGCAGCCTCATGCAGCCTGGAGAAGCTGTATACGACCGCATCGTCGAACACTTCGGCCAGCAAGTCGTCCGACAGGACGGCAGCCTCGATCGGCGCGCACTCGCCGAGCTTGTCTTCGCCGACGGACGCGTCGGGGAACTGAACCGCAGCGAGCTTAACCGCATCGTGCATCCGGCGACTATTGCTGCCCAGGAAGAATGGATGCGCGGAGTTTTCGCCACCGATCCAAATGCCGTCGCCATTGTCGAGTCGGCGCTGGTCTTTGAAGCGTCCGGCGAATTATCGACGAGGCCTTGCGACGAGGCCTCGGTACCTGGATGGAAAGACCGTTTCGACCGCATCATTCTCGTCACCACTCCCGACGATCTGAAGATTCAACGCTTCGTCCAGCGCTCGAGTGGAGACTCGGCAACGCTCGCGCAGGACGCCCGCAAACGTCTCGCAACACAGATTCCCGACGCGCAGAAGATCCCGCTCTGCGACTGGGTCATCGACAACTCGGGCGATATGGCCCCGATCCGGACCAAGGTGGCCGAGATCTACGCTCAACTGAAAGTCGGCGCTGGGGTCAAAGGCCATGAGCCTGGGGCCTGAAAACGATCCGCAAAACCTTATAAAATATGGTTTGGAAGTGAATTTATGAAATTTCGCCATCTTTTCTTGATCGCCTTGCTGGTCGGCGGCTTCTGGTATTTCACCAGTCATCGCACCCCACATCTGCCCATTGCCGGCAACGTGCAGGTTGCCGACCGCTCGCCGCTGGAGCTCACCGAGGCCCACGCAGCGCCAGCCTACGACTCCGAAGAACTGGCCAACATCGCTGTTTACAAAAAGGCGCTCGGGTCGGTCGTCAACGTGACATCTTCAGCGGTGGCTTACGACTTCTTTTACGGCGCGGTACCCCAGCAGGGCCAGGGAACCGGCTTCATCCTCGACAAGCAGGGCCGCATCCTGACCAACAACCATGTCATCCTGCCAAATTCACGGCAGATCGAGGTCACGCTCGCCGACAAGCGTAAGGTGAAGGCCAAACTTATCGGAGACGACCCCTCCCACGACCTTGCGCTTCTCCAGATTCAAGCGTCGGACCTGGTTCCCGCCACGCTCTCCGACTCCAGCGGATTAGTCGTCGGCCAGAAAGTCTACGCCATCGGCAATCCGTTCGGTCTGAACGGCACCATGACCACCGGTATCATCAGCTCGATTCGCTCCGTCCGCGGACCACAGGGCGCGCCAATCGAGAATGCAATCCAGACCGACGCCGCTATCAACCCTGGCAACTCCGGCGGCCCATTGCTTAACTCGCGCGGCGAGGTCATCGGCATCACTTCCATGATCGCCAGCAACGGAGCCGACCAAAACTCCGGCATCGGCTTCGCCATCCCGATCAATACCGCCAAAGCGGTGCTCGAGGACTTCGCCAAGTACGGGCACGTCCGCCGTCCGACGCTGGGGATCGTTCCGCTGGCTATTGGTCCCGAACTCGCCGGTCAAATGGGCCTGGCGGCGGACTCCGGCGTGCTGATCCTGCGCACCGTCCCCGGCGGCGCGGCCGATAAAGCCGGCCTTCGCGGAGGCAAGGAGCGCGCCTACCTCGGTAACACCGAAATCTTCATAGGAGGCGACCTCATCGTCGGGCTGGACGACCAACCCGTTACCAGTCCTCAGGACGTCGCTGAAATTATGAACCGGCACGAGGTTGGCGATTCGGTCGTTGTGACCTTCCTGCGAGGCCAGAAAACGCTGACCGCTAAAGTCGTTCTTGGCGACGCAGCCAGCTCACAAAACTAGTTATCGACGCAGTGTTTCCCGGATTCGCTGTGGCCGATTACTTCGCCCCGCCCGACGGCGCGGGAGGTTTTGCGCTCTTGGAGCGGCGCTTCTTGACCGGAGGCGCAGAGGTAGGTGGCTTTTCGCGGTGACCGTTCGCCTTCGCTGGGCGAGGAGTATCGCCGGGAGGATCGATCACCACCCGCATCCAATAATCGCCCGCCGCATCGGTCTCGATACCGTGCACTTCGCGTTCAAATCCCGGGAAGCGCTTACCAAATTCCTGAAGCGCAAGAATCAGTTTGATCGTCGGGCTATCCGGACCGCCAAGTCGCTCGCCCGGCATACGCACCGGAATCCCCGGAGGATAAGGGACAAGCATCACGCCGGTCACCCGGCCTGCGGCTTCGGAGAATTTCAGCTTCTCCGTGCCATTTCGTAACAATCTCTGATACGTATCCGCAGGCGTGAGCACTGGGTCGGGATCGACGTCACAGGCTCCGTGCAGCAGGTTGGTGAGATTCAGCTCGATCATCGCGGCGTGCATCTCGTCGCTCAGGTCTTTCAGAGTGAGCGGACTATAACGCTTGGGATGTTTCGCCACCAGCTCTGGCAGCGCCTCTTCAAGCGGTGCTTCAGTGTCATAGAGCCGTTTGAATTCGAAGAGGTTCTCAAGCAGGCTGCCCCATTTGCCCTTGCTCGTGCCGATCGAGAAGAGCACGAGCACGGTATAGTCGCCGGTGCGCGCGATTTCTACGCGCCGCGCATCGAGAAATTCCGTCAGGATGGCCGCCGGAATTCCCGAGGTATCGAGCTGTCCGCGCGAGTTGATTCCCGGCGTAAGGATCGTCACCTTCGTCGGATCGAGCATGCAATATCCGTTGCGGATATCGTCGTCGTTGAAGCCATGCCATTCCTCGCCAGGCTTCAGCGTCCAGCATGTGGACGATGCGGAGAGCAACACATCCGGAGCTTCCTCAAAGAGGTAGACTTCGCTGTCCTCGGGATCGGTCACCTGTTCTGGCTGATAAATCTTGAAGAACCAGCCATCCTCAGCCTGGCGCAGGCGGTGCGCGATCGAAGACATGGCCTTGCGGAAATTGATCGCGTCTTCAATCGTGTCGCTCATCAGTGTCGGGCCGGCGGGCTCGTCCATCATCGCGGCCGCGACGTCGAGCGAGGCAATCATTGGGTAGAACGGCGAAGTCGTTCCATGCATCATGAACGATTCGTTGAACTGGTCGTACTCGAGCGGCGCTCGCTCGCTCAGCTTGATGTGGATCATCGAGGCCATCGAAAATGCCGCCAGCATCTTGTGCGTCAACTGCACCGCGAAGAGTGTCGGCCGGTCGGGCATCGAGTCCGGCACATCCATAGCAAAGCGCCCGCGGTAGATAGGATGAAACTTCGCGTAGGCATACCACGCCTCATCGAAGTGGATGCGCGGAACGCTCTTGGCTAACTCTGTAACTACCCGATCGACGTCATAACACAATCCGTCATATGTCGAGTTAGTGACCGCTGCATACGTTGGGTGCGGCGACATAGCTCCTGCATAAAAGGGGCTCTTTTCGATCAATCCACGAATATATTCCGGACTGAATCGTTGCGGAGGCACCAAGCCGATCATTCCGTAACCATTACGCGTCGGTTTAAAATAGACCGGACGAGCGCCAGTAATGGTCAGCGCATAGCAGATCGATTTGTGGCAGTTCGCATCCGCGAGGACGATATCGTCTTTGCCGATGACTCCGTGGCCGACAATCTGGTTCGAGGTCGAAGAGCCGCCGAGCACATAAAACGTCCAGTCGGCGCCGAAGATGCGCGCCGCATTGCGCTCCGACTCACCCGGAGGCCCGATGTGGTCCAGCCATGATCCCAACGGAGCGGTCGAAATGCCCAGGTCGGAGCGCATGAGGTTCTCACCAAAGAAGCGGTGAAACTCCATGCCCACCGGATGCTTCAGGAAGGCGACACCGCCCATGTGCCCCGGCGCGTCCCAGGAATAAGCGCCCTGATCGTTATATTTCTTCAGCTCGCGGAAGTAAGGCGGCAGCAGCCGCTCGTGGTAGCGCTCGACGGCGAAGTCGACGCGGTTGGCGATGAACGCGGGAGTGTCGCCGAAGAGGTGAATATACTCGTGGACTTCTTTGACCACTTCCAGCGGCAACTCATCGACCAGAGTGCGGTCGGCAATCAGGAAGATCGGTATCTTCTTGTTGCGGCGGCGCACGGCGCGAATAATCTTCAACGCGGCGCGCTCGTCGAACTGATGGTCTTCCGGCAGGTCCCAGTCGAGCAGGATCGCCGAGTGCGATGGATCGCTCTTCACCAGCGACAGGCCGTCGTCGGGGGTCGAGGTGCGCACCACCTCGTAGCCTTCCTGGCTGATTGCCTCGACCAATCGCTCCATCGCGCGGTCGGATACAGAATCGGTATTGCCGGCGTCGCTGGCAATCAGTAGAACCCAACGTCCTTCGCTTATGTCCATCGATACATCAGTCTCTTTCATTCATATTACAGTCGGATTGCAGCGACGCCATTTGCGCGAACTTGCGAGCTATCGCTGCGTGAACGATTCGGGAGCGCAACCGACCGAGCTAGCTCCCGCGTTCTAAACTGAGGAGATGCCAGAACCGGCGATCGCTAACCGGAGCCGCTCCAAGCCAGCCGAGCCTTCGACTGGATTCGGTGTCTCCGCGAAGGGGGTCTGGCCGATCTTCTGGACGGCGCTCCTTGTCCGCGTGCTTTACATGACGCTGGCTCATACCTATCGCATTCGGCCCTTTGAAGACCACTTCGACTTCGGCTGGGAGATGGCGCGCATCGCACGCGCTATGGTCACCGGCTCCGGATATGCCGACCCATTTATTACCGGGCACACTGGCCCCACTGCCTGGCTACCTCCGGCGTATACGCTCATCATCGCGGCTGCGTTCAAGCTCTTTGGCGTCTACACGCCGCTTTCGGCATGGGTGCTGCTTACGATCAACAGCATCTTCTCGGCGGCCACAATACCGGCCATCTACGAGATCGCCGCGCGCTGCTTTAACCGCCGTGTGGCTGTTTGGTCGGCGTGCATATGGGCGCTCTATCCGGCGGCCATGCAATACGCGGTTCGCTGGGTATGGGAGATGTCACTCACCACCATGCTTTTCGCCTGGGTGCTGGTGATTGCGTTGCGCGTCCGCGGCATCGGCGAGGCGGCGGACGAGAATCCGCAGACAACGCGACGCTGGCTGCTCTTCGGCTTGCTGTGGGGACTGATCGCGCTCTCCAATCCTTCGCTGCTGCTCTTCCTGCCTGTCAGCGGCTTGTGGATGCTCTTTGGCGCGCAGCGAAAATCACCCGCATTCGGCAAGGCTGTGCTCGCGGGCGTCGTCTTCGTCGCCTGCCTTGCGCCGTGGGCGTGGCGCAACTGGATGGTCTTTCATGCCTTCATCCCGATACGAGGAAACTTCGGCGCGGAGCTTTATCTGGGCAACGCGCCAGAGTCGATCGCCATGCCCTGGGGAACTTCGGTGACCTCCGAAAACGATCTCGGCGAATACGCGCGGCTCGGAGAAGTCCAGTACGTCAAGCAGCGCGGAGAAATGGCCAAAGCCTACATCGCAGGCCACCCCGCACGCTTCGCCGAGTTATCGCTGAAGCGCTTCTATTTTTTCTGGGCTGGGGTTCCACACCCGCTCGATCATGCACCATGGATAGAGTATTTCCGCGAGCTTAATTACTGCCTCTTCAGCGTCACTGGACTGATGGGGTTAGTCCTCGCGCTGAAGCGTCGAATCCCCGCCGCAGGTTTGTTCGCCTGGGCATTCCTGCTCCTTCCGCTGACCTATTACTGCATCACTGTGCAGGCGCGTTTTCGCCATCCCTTGGAGCCGCTGGTCACAATCTTAACGGTATACCTCTTCCAATCAGCGAAACGGCGACGTTCGGTTGCGACCCTTCAATAGGAAATTTAGACTCCACACATGCAAGAAGTCCTGATCACCGGAGGCTCCGGTTTCTTCGGTGGAGTTCTCAAGCGTCGCCTTCTAGCCGAAGGTTTCCGCTGCATCAACATCGATCTCGTCCCCGACTCCGACCGCAACGAGAACCTCGAAAACATTCAAGGCGACCTTCGTGACCCGTCGCTACTCAGCCGGTCCTTCGCCAGCCACAAATTCGCCGCCGTCTTCCACTGTGCCGCAATGCTCGCCCATGGAGCGATGGACGAAAAGCTCCTCTGGAGCTCAAACGTCGAAGGCACCCACAACGTCGCCGAAGCCTGCCGCAGTTTCGGCGTTCCGACTCTTGTCTTCACCTCGACTAACTGCCTATGGGGCAGCAATCTCGGACATGCCGTCGCCGAGAATGAAAAACCTCAGCCGATCGAAATCTACGGCCGCTCCAAACTCGCCGCTGAAGGAGTGCTTGCCGAATACCGCGATGCTTTGAACGTGATCATCCTTCGGTGCCCTACCATCATCGACAGCGGGAGGCTTGGCTTGCTCGCGATCCTCTTCGAGTTCATTCAGGATGGGAGAAAAGTTTGGGTCGTCGGCGGGGGCGCAAACCGCTATCAGTTCATCTACGCGCAAGACCTCGCGACCGCTTGCGTGCTGGCGATGAACTACTCGCACTCCGACACCTTCCACATCGGCTCCGACGACGTAAAGTCGCTGCGAGCCGTCTACGACGCGGTCATCTCCGAAGCCAAAAGCGAGTCACGTGTAGCATCGCTGCCCAAAGGCCCCGCCATCGCCGCGATGAAACTGGCACACAAGCTGGGAGTTTCCCCGCTCGGGCCCTACCACTACCAGATGATCGCGGAAGATTTCCTCTTCGATACCGCGAAAATCAAGGCCAAACTCGGCTGGCGGCCGACGCTCACCAACGAACAAATGCTCGTCCGCGCTTATCAGTACTATGCCGCGCAGCGTGCGGAAATCCATGCGCGGCGCGACGTTTCCGCGCACTCCAAGCCGGCGTCAATGGGCGTGATCCGGTTGTTGAAGTGGATTTCCTGATTTGGGCGCGAAAACCGGTCGCGACTCTGCATGCCAAGTGCCCGACGCAACTGTATGATTGCGTCCGGATGATTCCTGTTCCCGTCATCACTGTGCCAGACGCCTCCAGTCCGCTACACCCACCTTCCGAGGATTCAGGCAGCCAGCGCACCGTAGCCGTCGTCTTCAGCTATTTCATAGTCCTGGGCATCGCTACGGTCATGCTTGGCCCCGCTCTCCCGTTACTAGCGGCGCGCTGGAGCATGCCCGATGCTCGCCTCGGATCGCTGTTCATCGCGTATTTTGCCGGACAATTCTGCGGCTCCTGGTTGGCTACGCCAAAGCTGCGCGCAAGCTTGTTGCTGGGAGCCATCGTGGCCGCCTTTGGAATGCTCCTACTGGCCTGTGGAGGAGCGGCAGCAGCGCATGTGGCGCTCTTCTGCGCCGGCCTTGGACTCGGCGCGGGTCTCACCGCCGGCAATGTTGTAGTGGGTACGCTCGACGCAGACGCGTCCGAACAAGACCCTCACCAGGATTCCAACCAGCGCGGCTCCTCGCGCTCGCGCAATCTCGCGCTGCTGAATGTTGCCTGGGGACTGGGAGCCATCGCCTGCCCTGTTTTGCTAAGCGCCAGCCTGCGCCTTCACGCCTTCCGAGCCCAGCCGGGGCAGCTCTTCTTTCTAACCCTGGCCGCGGGGTTTGCCATGTGCGCCGTGCTGCTCGCGCTGCTCTTGACACGGCCATCGGCCAGGCCAGTCACTGTCGCACCGGCCTCCAGACAAGTCCAAATTCCCTGGCAGATCTTCGCTCTGTCCGGTACTACCTTCATGCTGTATGTCGGGATCGAGAACTCACTCGGCGGCTGGCTGCCAACCTATGCTCAACGCTTGTCTCCCGGTGGCATGCTGGCGGAACGTGCCTCCGCCATCGCGCTGTGCTTCTGGGTTTGCGAATTGGCCTCTCGAGGATTGATGGCTGCGCTGATCAAGCTGCTCCGGGAGCGGCTCGTTTATCGGGGTTGCCTGGCGGTGCTCATTGCGACCGCAGCAAGCCTGGTACTGGTTCCTCATCTTGGCACGGTCCCAATCTTTGCCATCACTGCGGTTGCGGCATTCAGCCTGGCGCCGCTCTATCCGCTGGCTGTCTCTTTTCTGCTGGTGCGAACCGGGAACCATCCCCGCGTGGGCAAGGTCTTTGCCTGCGCCTCGCTCGGCGGCACAATACTGCCCTGGCTCACCGGCGTGCTCTCGACCCGCTTCCAGAGTCTGCGGATTGGCTTCGTCACTCCCGCGGTTGGCGCGGTCCTCATGCTGCTGCTATCGCTCTACTTGCCTGACAAGGATGGCAACGTCCTCAAGGCTTCACAGCGGCTCCCCACGCGACCTGGTTCCGCGTAATCTGGCCCGTCTGAAACGGTTTGTTGCCGTGACGTTCAGGATCTGGACGCCGCAACCTTCGCTACACCAGTGATAGGTTGCTCGCGGCAGGCATGGCAGCGGCCAGGGTTGCGACCACATCGGCATCGATGCCTGGAGTCAAAGGCTGCCCATTTCCGCTTTGAAAATTGTGCAACGCCGTCAGGGTGTTGGCGCCGAGCTGACCATCGATTCCCTCTGGATTAAACCCCAGGAACAGCAGGTAGACCTGAGCTGCGCGAATGGTCAGATCGGGCACATTTGCGGAGCCTGAGAACAGCCCATAGTAGTGGGCCAACTTCGTGTCATAGCCGTTCTGCGCGTAGTTCGGTCCGTTATAGCCATGCGCATACGCCGCCCAGTTCTTTGCCTGTAGCGCCGTTTCCAGCCGATTGGCCGCGATGAACCCAACCACAGCCGCAAGCTGTTGGTCCTCCGTCGCGCAGATGCCGGTAACCATCCCGTTGACATCGGGGAAACCGGCCTCCGCGAAGTTCTCCCCCATGACCTGGCCCAGTCCCCAGGATGCGCTTTGCAGTGCCGCCTCCTGGTTGAGGGCCACCGCACTCCCTAGTCTGGCATATTGTGCCGCGCCGCCTGGTCCATAGCCGCCTGGAACTGGACTGCTGATGTTTGGGTTTTGTGCGTCCCACACTCCACCCGTCAGCCGGCTAAAGATATGCCGCTCAAAAAGAATCTGTGGCCGGCGGTCGCTGAGGAAGCCGCACCCCGGCGTCTCGACCGTCAGCATAGCCAGCAGTGTGGGTGTGTCTACCCCGAGTGCATTCACCGCCGATTGAAAACCAGCGGCGCTTAGCGGCAGTGAAGAGCAGGGAAACGGTAATGTCGCCATCTCGTGCTTCCTTTCTCGCATCGGGCATTGTGCCTGGCGAGTTGCTTCTCGCCTGAGAAAGCAACGACGTAGGCTTGCACATTTTGAGAGAATTAGCGAGCAAAATCCCTGTCGCGGAAACCCTCGGCGCTCGAATTGACAAGTGGACTGAGACGGTCGCAGCAAAGAAGCACCCAGGCGTTAGACTCGAATGCCCCATCCCATTGATCGTTGATGCGATGGGAGACCTAACCGCTTCGCCAGAACCGGACCGCAGGAGTATTGTTTTCTTCATGAAGCTCAGTATCAGATCGGCCGTCGGGATTTGGTGCGGCGTGATCGCAGCAATTGGTGCCATCTCGATCGCCAACGCTCAAGCCACGCCGAAGTCCGCGCTGCTCGTTCTTTCCAAGCGCGATCAGACGCTCGCCATTGTCGATCCCGCCACGCTGAAGGTCGTCGCGCGAGTTCCAGTCCTCGAAGATCCGCACGAAGTGATCGCCTCAACCGACGGCAAGACCGCCTACGTCTCCGATTACGGCGGCGGACGCTATCACACCCTGTCGGTGGTTGACCTCGTCGCACAAAAGCCGCTCCCGCCCATCGATCTCGGCCCGTTGAATGGACCTCACGGCCTGACCTTCGTCGCCGGGGAAACCTGGTTTACTGCCGAGGGCGCCAAGGTCATCGGCAGATATGATCCCGCCACAAAAAAAGTCGATTGGGTCATGGGCACCGGACAAAACCGCACCCACATGATCTACGTCTCGCCGGACCTGAAACGCATCATTACGACGAATGTCAGCTCGGGGACGGTAAGCATCATCGAGAAAACCCTGCGCACTGGAGGCCCAGGCGGACCACCCCCACCGAATCGCCCCGGCGCGGCGCCGCGCCCCGGAAACATGCCTCCTGGTCCACCCCCAGGCGGAGGACCTCCCACTACCGATTGGAATCAGACCGTGATCAAGGTCGGCAACGGCTCCGAAGGCTTTGACGTCTCTCCCGATGGCAAAGAGGTTTGGGTCGCCAATGCGCAGGACGGAACGATCTCCATCATCGATCCCAACGCCAAGACCGTTACCCAGACTCTCGACGCTAACGTCCAGAGCGCGAACCGGCTCAAATTTACCCTGGACGGCAAACTCGTCCTGGTATCGACTCTAGGCGGCCCGAACCTCACGGTCATCGACGCCGCAACCCGCAAGACGGTCAAAGTTGTTCCCATGGGCGACGGAGCTGCCGGCATTCTCATGGAGCCCGGCGGAGCGCGTGCCTTCGTAGCCTGCTCCCCAGACGACTATGTCGCCGTAGTCGACCTCAAAACCCTGACTGTCGTGGGAAAGATCGAAGCTGGACCAGATCCCGACGGAATGGCCTGGGCGGCGTCAAACTAATAAATGATGCGGAATGAACAAAATAGGGATGTGAGTGTGCCCCATCCTACCGTTCTTCGGTAGGTGGGACGGCACAATCTTTTCGCCATCAGTCTTATTTCAACCAATCTTGGGTTCAGGCACTCGGCAGACCTCACACTGGCAATGTCGCCGCAGATAGTCCCAGGAATAGATTCCACTCCCATGCCCATCGTTCCAGGCGAAGCTGATCGCATAACGCCCAATTGGGGTGACTTTCTCCGGCAGCGGCGGCGCTTTGTACAAGGCGAATAACTCCTTCGGAGCAGGCTTCGGCTCTCCTGGCTTACGGCCGTCATTTTCGCGCTCCTCATTGCAGGTTGCGCAGGGGCATCCATCGCGCAGCCAGCGAAAGCTCCACGAGCTGTGATGACCGTCCTTCCAATCGATCTCCATGCCCGTGCCCTCGGTCTTGTGCACCTTCACCCGCGCCGGGTCGATGGCCTCTTTCGGAAGCTCGTGCGCACGGGTTTCCCCGCGCTTCGCCTCGTCCTCGCTCACAAAGCGGATTCCCTCATGGCTCATAGCTCTATTCTCGCCCACGATCGAAGCGATGACTAGGCGGCTGCGGGTTGGCTGAGCTCAGAGATCCGTTCTCTCCAACACCAGTTGCGCCGCGAATGGAAATAGCAGGATGAAACCTGCGCGGGCTGCCAGGAAAAGTCCGAGGTGGTTTGCAAGCGCGGGCAGCCTTGAACTAGGCCCGAAGAAGTTTGCGGCAATCAGGGGAGGCAGATCGACGCTCGGCCAATAGTGATTCACGACCATCTTGAGGATCATGTAGCCGAGCAAAACACCAGCGGCCAGCATCACTCCCTTGCTGTGTTTCATGAGGACGGTAGAAAAATAGGTGAGGCTAAAGACTAGCGCGGCAAACAAGAAAGCCACGACACAGTCCAGGCCGACGAGGAAAGCGAGAGCGACGGGCCCGCTGGCAAGCGCTATGCGACCATGAAGAGGATCTCCAGCGGCAACCATAAGCCGGTGAAACTGGAGCCCGAGCACCACATTCAGGAGCACCACCATTGCCAGAAGCTGCGCGAGGCCAAAGCCCCACTCGCGCCAGACAAAAGAGGCTCGGTGTCGAGGCCTCGTGAAGAGAAAGGAACCGTTCCCATCGCCCAGATCGCGTCCCACGCCGATGCTGCCGAAGAGCCAGGCGAAGAAGCTCACTGGGATTGCCTGAACGATGAGAGCAACCGGAAGGAGTCTCGCGAACTGATCGAACGGCGGATTCCCCGATATGGCCAGATTCGGCTCCTTGAAGATCAACACAAACAATACGGCAATGGCGGCCAAGCCAACACAGAACGCGATGCGTGTTTCACGCCAATACTTCCACAGGTACATTCGCTTCCCCCTTTCCAACCACTTCAAGGAATATCTCCGGGAGGTTCATCGGCGAGACGTCGAGAACCGTCGCGCCCTGGCTGCGCAGTCCGGCGATGAAGGCGTCCGCATCGGCGCGAACGATATATTCAGTTGTGCCTTCGCCGGTCCCCTCGCCAATCTTGGTTCTGAAGATTTCCGCGCGCGCGTCGAGCGGCAGATTCTCACCCACTACGCGCACGCGGCGGAAATTCGCACGGACATCGTCAAGCCGCGCCTCCAACAGCAACTTGCCATGGTCGATGATGCCGACCCAGTCGGCCGCGCGCTCGATCTCCGAAAGATGATGCGACGAGAGAAACAACGTGCGTCCCTGGTTGGCGAAGTCATCGACCAACACCCTGAGCAGCTGATCGGTGACCACCGGATCCAGTCCCGCCGTGGGTTCGTCGAGGATGAGCAGTTCCCCGCCTTGCGCCAGCGCCAGCAGCAGGCAGAGCTTGGTCTGGTTTCCAGTTGAAAGTTTGCGGAACTTCTGCTTCATGGGGATTTCCAGCGCGTCCGCATACTTGCTGGCCAGAGCGTCATTCCAGCGAGGAAAAAAACCGCGATTGAATCGGACGAGGTCGTCGCCTGTCATCGACGGCAGCAACATCCGGTCGATCATGAATCCGGTGCGTTCGAGCATCGCGACGCGCTCCTTTTGTGGGTCGAGGTCAAGCACGCGTATCTCGCCGCCGGTCGGGTGCGCCAGCCCCGCAAGCATACGGATGGTGGTCGTCTTGCCCGCGCCATTCCGGCCCAGGAACCCATAGATGGAGCCGCGGGGAACCCGCAGCTCAAGGCCGTCTACCGCGTGAAGCGGGCCATAGTGTTTGTGCAGCGAATGGGTTTCGATTGCGAGATCGCTCATTGCGCCTCTCCAAGTTCGTCGTATGAAGTCTCAAGCAATTGCAGCAGCTCTTTTCGCGGCAGCCGAAGCTGTTTGGCCTCGACCGCCAATTGTGTCGCCAGCGGACCGAGACGGCGCAGCTTCTCCGACTTCAGCAGCCCGGGGCTCTGTCCATTCACGTAGCAGCCGCCGCCCGGCACTGTGCGCAGCACTCCATCGCGCTCGAGATTCTGGTAGGCGCGCGCCACGGTGTTCGGGTTGATGCGCAACTCGGCCGCCAGTTTGCGCACCGGCGGCAACGCGTCGTCAAGATTGAGCGCACCGGCGGCAATCGCGTGCTTTACCTGCGATTCGATCTGAAGATAGATCGGCGTGCCCAGTCCAGGTTGAACTCGAATCATCATCTGTACTAATACAATAGTACGATTCGCGCATTGTCAACAAGAGGGAAAAGCGACTACTAGCGGAATGTGGCAGCTACCCGGGCCCGGAAGGATTTATCTTGTTAGCGGTGTCTCCTCGCAGCGGAGACGATCATCGAACCATCGAGGTGTCAGCCATGCCGCAAGGGATTGTCATCAGCCAAAGCCGACATTCCTTCGCAGAGACCGTCGCGAAGCTCGAATCGATGCTGCATGACAAGGGGATTAAGCTCTTCACGATCATCGACCATTCCGGCGAAGCGGCGAGCGCGGGACTGAGCATGCCTCCAACCAAGGTGCTCATATTTGGCAATCCCAAAGGCGGAACGCCGCTCATGCTCGCCGCGCCCAGCACCGCCATCGATCTGCCGCTCAAGATCCTTGTCGCCGAGGACGCCCAAGGTAAAGTTTGGATTTCCTGGAACGACCCCGCTTACCTCCAGCAGCGCCACGGATTTCCGAAGGAACTGATGGCCAATATCGGCGTCGCAGGAATGCTGGCGTCTCAACTGTCGCAGTAGTCGGAACAACGAGCAAATCTAAGCTCCCTGGCCTACGCCCTGAACTGCTTCCAGAAGAAATACGCCGCCATCCCCAGCCCGATCACGACGACTACCGCGCGCATCACCCGGGCATCGACCCGCCGCGAGTAATGACCACCGAAATACCCGCCCACTGCGGCTGTCACCATCATCAACAGACAATACTGCCAGACGATCTGCTTTTCGACGACGAAGGTGACGACCGCAATCCCATTCGCCAGACATGTTGTGACCACCTTGAGCGCGTTGATCTGGTTGATCTCTTCCACGCCAAAGATGGCCAGGAGGGACATAACGAGAAATCCCGCGCCCGCCCCGAAATACCCAATGTAGAAGCACACCAGCATCATCCCGACAACCAATGGCGCCACAGAAGGGTGAGCTTCGTCGGAGGAGGTGCCACTCGCCAACCGTGCTGCCGCCCGTTCGGCTGCCCGCCGCTGTAGCCGTTTCGATATTGGGGTGCTCACCGCAAACAGCATTGCTGCCACCAGCAAAAGCCATGGGACAAGAGCCAGAAAAGTAGTCTGCCCGGTGTGCAGCAGAACGATCCCCCCCGCCAGGCCGCCCGCGAGCGCCGCGGTCCCTAACGGGACGATGAGGCGAAGATTATGCTTCAGGTCTTCCCAATAGGCCGCGATCGAGGCGAACTGCCCCGGCCACAGCGCCACGGTGTTGGTCGCGTTGGCCTGAATCGGCAGGATACCCGTCCCCAACACCGCCGGAAACGACAGGAACGAACCCCCACCCGCCATCGCATTCAGCGCGCCGGCCAGCAGCGAAGCAATGAGCAGCCACGCGTGTGGCCAGGTTGGACTGAGATGCATGCTCCGCTCATTCTACTTTGCCGGGATCGGGCAAATCCGATGGGTATATCCGGGGCGAACTCGGCATCTTCAGCATATACAGTATCCCTGGAGTCGTTATCCGCATCCATATTCACTCGATCATGTTCTATAAAGCAGTCCGGGCCACATTTCAACCGAGGTGATCATGTATGAAAGGAAAGTCCGTATTACTGGGTATTGCTCTCGCGCTCTTCTCGGCGTGGCCTCTTCACGCCCAATTGATAGCTCCTATCCCCATCACCGTGCCCCCCGCATCGATCTGCGCCAGCGGAGCGCAGAACTATGGCGCCATCGCCAGTTACCTCAATAACAGCAACCTCTATAAGTCAACCGTCTTGGCGCCGGCTATTTCCGCGTCCACGACATATCCAGAATTCGAATACTACCTCGGCCAGGCGCTCGCCCTGGACCAGCAACAGATGGCTTTCCTCAAGTTGTGCCACTTCAGCGTGCCGCCCTTTTGCCAGCCAGGGACCGAAACGCTGGCGGACACCACTCCGGCCGAGGTGGCTTCTTTACTACAGGCATTTGACGCCGACCAGGGTCTGAGCACAATTCAGGGCTTTTTCAGCATCCCGACCCCGCCCGCGAATTTCAATCCGACCCAGGCGCTCAACGACTTCTTTGTCATCACCGAGGGTTCTTATTGTTTGTTTCACCCATACTTGGTGCATCCCGCGGTGGTGAAGGGATTGAAACCCCCGAAATTATCCTAGGGTCAAGCTGACGGGAGAAAACGGCCGGTTCTCGGACGAACCGGCCTTTCCGGCGAAGGAGCCTTTCGTAATTGAGAATTTGTCACAATGTCTGTGACGAATATCGCAGCCCAACAACCATAGCAAAATGAACTGGTTAGCCAATTAGAGGTGTCGCGGAGATAAGGGACTTCGTGTAATTGTCACCAGGACTGTGACAAATACCCGCACAATCGCCGATTTCTACAATGCGTCCTCTTCGCATTACAGCGATATTGGTGGATAGATACCGTACCAGCGGCATGGAGTGGGAGATAAACAAGTAAGTTAGATGAAACCCGCGCTGCAAATCGCGCAGCAGGTTCACGACTTGAGCGCCCACGCTCACATCGAGCGCTGAAACCGGTTCGTCGAGCACCAGGACCTCCGGGCGCAGCGCCAGCGCCCGAGCAATATTGATCCGCTGCCGCTGCCCGCCGGAAAACTCGTGCGGATAGCGACCCAACGCGGATTCGTCAAGCCCGACCGATCGCATCAACTCGGAGGCCTGTCGGCGCAGGCCGGTCGAACTCGCATCGACTCCTTCGTCTTGGCGAAAGATCCTCAGCGGCTCGATCACAATCTCCGCAACTCGCATTCGCGGATTGAGCGCCGCAAATGGATCCTGGAAGACCGGCTGCATCCGCCGTCGTATTCCACGCATATCGGAAGCAGACGCGGCCCGACCGCCGTCAAACACCGGAATCCCCTCAAAGAGAATCGCGCCGGAATCCGGCTTAACCAGACCCAACAGCATCCGCGCCACCGTGCTCTTGCCCGAGCCCGACTCGCCCACCAAACCCAGCGTCTCACCCCGAGCGATAGAGAACGTGACCGACTCCACGACCGAGAGTCGGCTGCCGCGTTCACTGGGGTAACTCTTTGAGACGTCATGCAATTCGACGAGCGCCATCGCCAAATCGTAGCATCCGCCTGCTGTTCGACCCGTTTTCCGGAGAAGTTGAGTTAGCGGGCGATCGCCTCTAGCAGTGCGTCGAAATCTTCCAGCCGCGCATACTCGATAATCACCTGCCCGCGCCCGTTCTTGTCGTGGATTCGCACCTTCAACCCGAGCGCTCGCTGCAGCCGCTCCTGTGCTTCCCGAACATTCGGGTCGAGCGGTTCAGTTTTGGTCTTGTCTTCGGATTTCATCTTCGTTTCGGGGTGCAGAAGCCCCTGCACCAGCGTCTCCGTCTGCCGGACGGACATCGAGAGCGCGGCAATTTTTTGCGCCGCCTTGAGGATCGATTCCGGAGTCTCCAGCGCCAGCAGCGCCCTCGCATGACCAAAGCTCAGTTCACCCGCCTCGACCTTGCCCTGAATATCTCCCGGCAGCCGCAGTAGCCGGAGGAAATTCGCGATCGTCGTGCGATTCTTGCCGGTCCGTTGCGCCATCTGCTCCTGCGTCATCTTGAAGTCGTGGCTCAGACGCTCGAAGGCGCGGGCCTGCTCCATGGGGTTGAGATCGGCGCGTTGCAGGTTTTCGACGATAGTGATCTCCATCGCCTGTTCATCGGAGACGGTGCGTACCATCGCGGGTATTGTGGCCTTCCCTGCCCGTTGCGATGCCAGCCAGCGCCGTTCCCCGGCTATCAGCTGGAAGTGGTCGCCGGGCAGCGGCCTCACCAGGATCGGCTGCACTACTCCAGTTGCGGCGATCGAGGCGGTCAGCTCTTCGAGTTGTTGCTCGTCGAAGCGGGTCCGTGTCTGGAAGGGGTTGCGCTCAATCCGCTCGACCGGAATCTCGCGCGGTTTCCCGGTTTCGGCCGGTTCGACGCGCTGAGGGATCGGCGATTGGGTAACAATCGGACGTGAAGGAAGAAGCGATTCAAGGCCCTTGCCCAGGGCGCGACGTTTGGCGGGTTCAATGACGGTGCTCATAGTGCGAATATCCGATCTTTTCCAACACTGTTCTCTGCGTCACAACATCCATTGAATCTTGGACATAGCGACTCTAGCCATAGGGCCAAAACTTGACACTGACCTCGCTCTTCGATGCCATGGCCTTGCGGGCTTTTTCCTTAGGGCTCTCGACAGCGTGGCGCTTCAATATCTCGGCAGTCAATTGGGTATAGCTCTCTGCTCCCCGCGATTTCGGATCGTAGAGCAATACTGGTTTCCCATAGCTCGGCGCTTCTGCCAGCCGCACATTCCTTGGGATGACCGTCTTCAAGAGCTTCTCCTTGAAAAATTCGCGAAGGTTCTCAGTGACTTGCTGGGCCAGGTTGGTGCGGTCGTCATACATGGTGAGGAGCACGCCCTCGATTTCGAGCTGCGGATTGAAAGCCTCACGCACTCGCTCCAGCGTGTTCATCAGCTCGCTAATCCCTTCCAGCGCGAAATACTCCGCCTGCATGGGCACCAGCAGGCGATCAGCGGCAACCAGCGAATTCAACGTGAGCAGATCGAGCGCCGGCGGGCAGTCGAGCAGGATGTAGTCGTACTCTGTTCGGACCGTTTCGACAGCATCCTTGAGCCGATAGGCACGCCGTTCCACCTGAATCAACTCGACGTTCGCCCCAATCAGATTCTTGCTCGACGGAAGCAGCTTCAGCGTCTCGATCTCGGTCTGAAGCGCCGCTCCCGAGATGGTGGCCTGGCCCAGCAGGACATCATAGGTTGAATCGCGTTCGTCGTCCCGAGTAAAACCGTATCCTCCTGTCGAGTTTGCCTGCGGATCGCAATCGATCAAAAGACACCGCAAACCCTCCGTCGCCAGCCCTGCGGAAAGGTTAATAGCGGTGGTCGTTTTGCCGACGCCACCCTTTTGATTCACTACCGCAAGTACTCTGGACATGTCATGCAAGGGTATCGGGTGCGATGGAACGAAGCAATCCAATTGGCCTGTGAAGAACTAGTCCCAGTCTGTGGAGAACGTCCCTGGGAGATTTGGAGGGAGTGGCCATAAACCATGAGAATGCTTGAGGATGCAGGAGTAGCGGGTGAACGCAGGCTTCTCGCCTCGGAAGACAAGAAGCAGTGGAAATCTCGCGTTGTTTCACGTGGAACATCGGGCAGAAAATGACTACGAATTTGCCTTGAATTGGGAGGTCGGAAATGCGGCGGCTAAGGGACCGTTCCACGTGGAACATCAATCCGAGAGACCAAGATCAGCCTTCCGGTCAGAGAACCAGGAATGGTCTTTTCGCTGACCATGAATCCGTCGGGCAGCACAACCGTCCCGGCAGTGGCAAGCAAAACCAGCCAGCCTTCCTCTCCCACGCGGCCAGCCGCACCCCATATGGCCTCCCGCATCTTGTCCACAGCACGAAGTGAGACCGCGTCGAAGCTCCTGTTGGGCGGCATGTCCTCTACGCGTCCGCCGTAAACCTCAGCGTTTATCCCCAACGATCGCACGGCCTCGCGAAGGAAACTAGCCTTCTTCGCCTGCGACTCGGCAAGGGTTACACGAATTTCCGGGCGGCAGAGGGCTATCGGAATTCCTGGAAACCCTGCGCCGGATCCGTAATCCAACAGCGTGGCAATCCCCGTTGGCAGATGCTGCGCACAGAAGATGCACTCCAAAAAGTGCCGGCGAAGCACCTCTTCGGGATCGCGTATCGCGGTCAGATTGAGTTTGGAGTTCCATCGCTCGATCAGGGCGTAGTAGTTGGAGAACTTCTCAGGAACACCTTTCGGGAGTGGATCCAGACCAGCTTGCTCGACGGCTTCGGCAATCCTGCCTGGAGGCAGCCCCTGCTCCGACAGCGTCACGCGAGCGACTCAGCCACCACGCGTGGCCGGAACTTCACCGCTGCCTCAACAAAAGAACGGAACAGGTGCCGTGATGCCGCGCTGGCATCGAAGCTGCGCTCCGGGTGCCACTGGACCCCGAGAATAAAATGGCTGTCGGCGTCACCCTCAAGGGCTTCGATCAGCCCGTCCTCAGAACAGCGTGCCGTAACTCGCAGGCCGTCTCCGGGTACGGCGACCGCCTGGTGATGACTCGAATTGACCACACTTGCGGCCGGTTCGGTAATCGAAACCAGGTCGTGGTCGACACCGATGATCTCAGCCAGCTTCGATCCAGGGGTTAGGCGCACCGAGTGTGCGCTCAGGACTCCCGAGCCGGGGTCATGGTCGACGGCGGTCATCAGCGGAAGATGCTGAATCAGCGTGCCGCCACGCCAGACATTCAAAGCCTGGATTCCGTAGCAAATCCCAAACAACGGCTTATGCAGGTTGAAGGCATCCTGCAAAAGCAGTTCGTTGACCGCCTCACGCGCCGGGTCGGCGGAGGCACACTCCGGAATTAGCGCTTCTCCATACTTTTGGGGATTAAGATCGGCGGGACTACCGGGCAGCAAAACGCCCGAGCACGACCCTACCAGCTTCGCGATCGTCGCCGGAGAAGCGTCGAGCGGAATCGGCACACCCACCGCTCCCGACGAGGCCAAGGCGTGGAAATACGGCGCCCAGGCCCGCTGATTGTATGCCGCATCGGTCGAGGTAGGTTCCGGCAAAGCAATTCGCGGGCCCACGCCGTTCAATCGTTCCTGCAATCCATTCATAGTTAATCCTGAGAATCGCTAAGCCAGCGTCTTCTCTTCAGAGTTCAATGCCTGTCCGGTAACCAAATGAGAATGAGCATAATACAAACGGCCAATCTCCAGCTTGAGGCGTTCGGTCAACTCCTCAACCTGCCGGGCTGTATAAGCCGCGGTATCGATCGGCTCCCCTACAACCAGCTTTATGTTTTGGGGAAAGAAGTGCCGTGTATGCATCGGCAGCAGTTCATAGGTCCCTATAATGGCCATCGGAACCAGAGGGACGCGGGCCTGGATGGCCATAAAGGCCGGTCCGCTCATGAACGCGGCGAGATGACCATCTTTGGTGCGCCCACCCTCGGGAAAAACGATCAGCGGCATTCCACCTTTCAGCGCCTTAACGCCCGCCTTGAGGGTTGAGGCCTTGGGATTCTCTGTGTCAACGGGAATCTGTCCCGAGCGATTCAGATGCCAGCCGATGAACGGAATCGTCCATAGCGACTGCCGCGCGAGAATCCGGAATTGAAACGGGACGGAGCAGAAGAGCACCGGCGTGTCCATGTACGAGAGGTGGTTGGCAGCATAGACAGCGACCGGATGCCGGCGTAAATTTTCCTCGCCAACGACCGTTACCGGCGACAGCGCGATTCGCATGGACACAGACGCCCAAACGCGTGCGATTTGATGCTGCATCCGGCCATCTTTTTCAAAGAGAGACGCGGTCAGAGAAAGAGTGCCGAAGAAGGCGGTGAAGGCGAAGAACGCCGGCGCCTGGATGAGGTTCCCGAGGATGCGATACGCAAACGGCAGCGGGTCGGGACGCGGCACGGGGAGACCAGTTCTCAAACCGAGCCTCCAGTCAACAAACCGCGAACCTTACCCACTAGAAAGACCGACCCGGCCACAACCACCAGACCATTCATAAGCGTCGCCTGCAAGGCCTGGGTCAAGGCTTCCGCGGGGTCGGTCGCCGCCTCAGTGGCGGCTCCGGTTGAAGCGGCCACGGCGAGCAGCTCCTCGATCGAAGCGCTGCGAGGAGAATCGACCGGCGTGACCACGACCTGATCGAATAGTGGAAAGAGAATCTGCGCCATCTCAGTGACCGCTTTGTCTCGCAGGCAGCCGAAGACCAGGGTCGTCGGCCGCGCCGGCTGTGCGTCCACTATCGCCGAGACTGCGGAACGAAGCGCCCATGCGCCGGCCGGATTGTGGGCAACATCCAGCAACACATCCGCGCGTTGGCCTTCCCCGGCAAACAGCTCCAGCCGGCCAGGCCATCGGGTATCTCTCACGCCACGCACGATGTCGGCTGCGGATATATTGTAACTGTGACTGTTACGTAATTCGGTCGCCACAGCAATGGCCAGCGCAATATTGCGTTGCTGGTGCTGGCCGGCGAGCGGAGAATCGATCTCTACCGCTTCGCCCATCACCCAGACCGGATACCGATTCCGGCCCGGCTCACGCAGCGCTCCCGGCACCGGAATATACTCTGCCGCATTCACGCCGCGAACACCGAGCCTTGTGGCAATCTCGCCAATCGCATCGTTGGCTTCGCGATGTTGGGGCAGCGTGACCATCACGCCATTCGGCCGCAGGATTCCCGCCTTTTCCCGCGCGATCGCATCGATCGTCGTTCCCAGCCAATCGGTATGGTCGAGAGAGATATCGGTGATCACCGAGATCAGCGGCTCAACGGTGTTGGTCGCATCCAGCCGCCCGCCCATACCCACTTCGAGTACGGCGATGTCCACCGCCTCGGCGGCAAAGTGCAGGAACGCCACCGCAGTCATGGTCTCAAAGAAACTCGAATGATCGGGAAGCTGTCCGTCGGCGACCAGACGGGCAGCAGCCTCATCCACCTGAAAATACAGCGACGCGAAATCATTGTCGGCAATCTCTCCGCCGACTACTTCCGAGTCTTGCGCCCCGCGACTTGCGTTGAGTATCCGGACGCGTTCATTCACCCGCGCCAGATGCGGCGAGGTATACAGGCCAACCTTGTAGCCGGCCGCCGCGAGAATGCTCGCCAGGGTCGCCGAAGTTGAACCCTTTCCATTGGTACCGGCCACGAGCATCGAAGGAAACCGCAGTTGCGGATCGCCCAGTTCAGCCAACAGCGTCCGCATCTCCTCAAGTCGAAACTTCCGGCGGGACACACCCGGCGTCGTCACCAATTCGCCTGCGAGTGCCAGCAATCCGTTGACCGCCGCCGAATAACTCATTCGCTCTTCTTCCTGCTCGCTACGCCGCGGGTCCTGTGCCCTGACTCTGTTCCTGGACCATGAAATCGAGCGCGCGGCTGAGATAGTCCTTCAACTCTCTCCGATCGACGACCGCATCGAGCATTCCATGCTCCAGCAAAAACTCGGAGCGCTGAAAACCCTCCGGTAGTTTTTGGCGGATCGTCTGCTCGACGACCCGGGGCCCCGCAAAGGCGATCAGCGCTCCGGGCTCGGCGATGTTCAGGTCGCCCAGCATGCCGAAGCTAGCCGTGACGCCTCCCGTGGTCGGGTCGGTCAACACCGAGAGATACGGCACTTTCGCATCGTCCAGCAACGCCAGCGAACTCGATATCTTGGCCAGCTGCATCAGGCTCACAATGCCCTCCATCATTCGCGCGCCACCCGAAGCGGCGACGATGATGAGAGGGTTCCGCGTCTCCAGCGAACGGTTGACCGCACGTGCGATCGTCTCGCCAACCACCGCGCCCATGCTGCCGCCGATGAACGCGTACTCCATCACGCTTAACACCACTGCATGGTGATTGAGAAAGCCGATGGCGTTCACGATGGCGTCGTTCAATCCGGTCTCGTCCTGGGCCTTGCGCAGGCGCGCCTTGTACGGCTTCAGGTCGACGAAGTTCAGAGGATCGGTCGACTTTAACTCCATGTCGACAAGCTCGAAGCCCGGTTCGAGCAGACTGGCAACCCGCTCTCGAGCGCCCAGCCGGAAATGCTTCCCGCACTTGGGACAGACCTGCAGGTTCGCTTCCAGGTCAGCTTTCCAAAGCGGGGCCTTGCAGGCTTCGCACTTGATCCAGAGCCCTTCGGTCTTGACCCGTTTCTCGCCAGCGGCACCCGAAGCATCGTCCGGCGATAATCCGCCGGGTTCGCCGTTCTCGTCCCCGCTGTCTCCCTGCCTCTTAAACCAGGACATCGAAATCCTTTCTCAATACTCGATTCCCCGCTGTGCCAGCACGCCGCCTTCATAGGCGTGCTTGACCTGCCGCATCTCGGTCACGGTGTCGGCAATCTCCACCAGCGAAGGATGCGCGTTCCGCCCGGTCAGGATCACATGCACCATCTCCGGGCGGGCCTTCAGCGTATCCGCAACCTTTGCTGGATCCAGCATCCCGTAGCCGATTGCGTAATTGATCTCGTCGAGCACCACCATGTCCCAAGCGCCGGAGAGGATCGCCTCGCGCGCCTCGTCCCAGGCGGACTCGACCATTCTCACATCTTCAGGATCGGTCTCCGCTCCGCCTATCTTCACAAATCCGCGCCCCATCTGCTTCAGGACGAAGTTGTCGCCAAAGGCCTTAACCGCATCCAGCTCACCATAGTGCCAGGAGCCTTTCAGGAATTGCAGCATCAAGACCCTCATTCCATTGCCCACCGCCCGAAGCGCCGTACCCATCGCCGCTGTGGTCTTGCCCTTGCCCGGTCCCGTGTTGATCAAGACCAGTCCCCGCCGCGCTTCCGCCATAAGCTCCTAGTCTAATCGATGGAGCGACCCCTTCATGCCCCCTGATACTCCGCCAATCGCCAGCTAGTGGCCGCCATGATAAGGATGATTGGTCAGAATTGTGAAAGCGCGATAGACCTGCTCGGCCAGCACCACACGCGCGAGTTCATGCGGAAGAGTCATCGGCCCTAACGAAAGCAGCAACCCGGCCCGCTCGCGCGCCTGCTCCGACCAGCCATCCGCCGGACCAACCGCGAAGATCAGATTCTGTACTCCGCCATCTCGCTGCTTTCCGATCCACGCTGCAAAAGCCTCGGACGACAAGCTGCGCCCCCGGCTGTCCAGCAAAACCAGCAGCGGCGCCACCCGCGAGCGCCGACGATCCACGCTCGCCATCAGGGCAGCCTCCGAGGAGAAGCTGGACGATTCCGTTTCGGCAAACGGACGGCTCCGTTTCAGATAGGCCACAAAGGCCGCTTCGTACCACTCGGCGCGGTCTCGCGAAACCGAAAAAAATAGTAGCTTCATCCAGCACTCTTGAGCTCGTCCTGTGCATGGATGCTAGCAGGCGGCCTTCCACTCGAGTCAAAATCGGTTTTGCCGGCTGAAATGTGTCCCAATTCCGGGAACAATCCCTCCGCAAAACCGTATACCAACCTAGTTTTAACGTCGGCAATTGCTCCTCCGAAACATGAAACTCACTGTCTTTTTCAAGAAAGATATCAACTTCGGCCCCTTATGGAGCGTTTGGCCACTCATTTGCACAACTCTGAGCGTCGGGCAGAACGAGTTTCCTGTGTTCGAAAAATTTCCGACCCTCGCCCTTCTCTTAGCCAGTCAGCCGCAACTATGGAGGCTTTATGTCCAGAGTCAAAATCCTCGCACTGCTGGGATTGTTATCTATCTCCCTTTCATCGCATACTGCGTTCGCACAAAATGTTTACGCTGCAATCCACGGCACGGTGATGGATACATCGGGGGCAGTGATCGGAAGCGCCAAAGTGACCGTCCTCAATACCAGCACCGGCATATCGACCGACGCGGTGACCGACAGCCTGGGTTATTACACGCTGCCCCAGCTCCAGGTTGGAGGACCCTACACGGTGACCATCGCCGCCGGCGGTTTCAAGGAATTCTCGACAACTGGCCTCAACCTTAATGTGAACGACAACCGGGACGTGGATGCGAAACTCGAGGTTGGCTCCGGAACCACGACCGTGGAAGTCCAGGCCAACGCCGTCCAGGTCGAAACTTCCGACACGCAATTGAAACAGGTCATGACATCGCAGCAATTGGAAGAGATCCCACTGCTCGGCCGCGACCCAGCCGGCCTGCAGAAGCTGGAACCGGGCGTAGTTGAATCGTCAGACCGTTTCGGCAGCTTCTCCACAAACGGCAGTCAGACGCCCCAGAACGCCTACATTGTGGACGGCGTGGATATCAACGACGGCCCGCTCCAAAACGAAGGAATTCAGATCAACCCCGACGCGCTCCAGGAAGAGAACATTATCTCCAGCACGCTTAATCCTGAGTTTGCCCGCAATTCCGGAGCCATCGTCAGCCAGATCATCAAGTCAGGCGCCAACTCCTTCCACGGCAGCGGCTTTGAGTTCTACCGCGACACCTTTCTCAACGCCACGCCGTACTTCGCCACCGCCGTACCGCAATTCCACCAAAACCTCTATGGCGGTACCGTTGGGGGCCCGATCCTCCGCAACAAATTGTTTTTCTTCCTTGCCTACCAAGGTTTGCAGAACCGCACCGGCTCAGCCAACATCTCGCCGACTTTGACTACCGCAAATTTTACGGGCGACTTCAGCGCCGATCAGAATTACGCTAACGGCGGAACGAACGTGAACGTGGGACTGACTGGCAATCCGCTTCCTTTTGAGGTCGCTGGTTGCCCCGCAGGTACCCCGTGGAACCAATGCTTCCCCGACGGAAGTGTCAGCATCGCGCCCGGGCAGTGGAACTCCATCTCCTCGAACGTGACGAACAAATTCATCCCTCAACCTAACTACCAGGGCGCGTTTTACAACTTCAATACCACCGACACAAGTTCGGAGAACCAGGGAATCGTTCGAATCGACTACACACCCACGGCTCGCGACACACTCTGGGGTTCAATCATCATCCAGTCCAGCCCGTCCGCGGACACTCTATCTTTCGGCGGTGGAAGTTTCCCAGGCTTTGGACAACTCAACACCGAGAACTTCAAGATCTTCAGCCTGGCTTTCACCCACACCTTCAACCCCACTACCCTCAATGAGGTACGGGCTGGCTACTATCGGCTCAATTACCCATCGGTCGAGCCCGTAACACCTACGCCACCCAGTGCATACGGCTTTGCGATTAATACCCAGAACACGACCTCGCCGGGCTTTCCCTATCTAGCTATCGCAGACTTCTCGCTGGGCAACAGCTATGAGGGACCACAACCCCGGAAGGACAGCAACCTCAGCTTCGGCGATAACTTCACCAAAATTCTGGGAAATCATTCGCTCAAGTTTGGCGCTTCTTATGAGCAATTCCGGGTCGACAATCCCTTTGCCTACCTGAACAACGGTTACTACTATTACGCTGGTGGGACAGGTGGGAACGGCCTGTACAGCTCAGGCGATCCGATCCTCGATTTTGAACTGGGAATTCCGGATGGTTACGAGCAGACCAGCAATGGCTTCATCGATGCAATAGCGGCGGAACTGTACGCCTACGCGCAGGACAGCTGGAAACTCACACCCGACATCACCGTCAATTACGGCCTCTCCTGGGACGTGGAATATCCCAACAAGAACGACCAGTTTTCGGGACTTGGGATCAATTGCTGGTCGAACTCCACCACCGAATCGAGTGTCTTCCCCGGGGCGCCTCCGGGACTGGCCTTTCCCGGCGATCCTGGCTGCAACCGCGCCGGAGGCCCCACACCGCGTTATAACCGTTTTGGCCCGCGCGTCGGCTTCGCTTGGTCGCCATCATCGGGACCGTCGAAACTCATTGGACCCGCGGGATCGCATGACTTCTCCATCCGCGGCGGTTATGGAATCTATTACAACCGCGACCAGGAAGAGCAGTCTCTGCAAAACCTCGAAGATCCGCCGTTCCTCTTGTTCTCCCAGGGCGCTCTGGATGTAGGCGGCAGCCCGAGTTTCGCCAGTCCATTCAACGATGTCACCGGCAATCCCGCTACTTCATTGCCCAACAAATTCCCATACGCCATTCCGGGTGTCGGCGACACAAATATCGATTGGGTGGGTCTCTATACGTTGAACAGACTTGCGACCTTCGACCCCAGCTACAGTGTTCCTTATGTTCAGAATTTCAATCTCAACATTCAGCGAATGTTGCCTAGCGACATCGTCTTGCAAATCGGCTATGTAGGTTCGCTAGGCCACAAGCTCGCCAGTTGGTATGACGGGGACGCTATTACCCCCGCCGGCCACGCGGCTTGTCTGGCTGGCTCCGTTCCGGCGGGCTTTCCGTCTTTCTACAACTGCAACAGCGGCCTGGCGGGATCGATCCATACCTACTTTCCGCAATTTACGTCCGCTGCCTACTATGCTCCGGGAAACCCCACCGGTCTTCCGAATGGGACTCCTTGGTATAACAGCGTGGCCCGGCAAACCACGGAAAACTCCTCCAACTACAACGCGCTGCAAATCAGCCTCATCAAGGCCCGCACCCATGGCCTCAGTGCGACCTTCGCCTACACCTACTCTCACAGCCTGGATAATGGTTCCGGCTACGAAAGCACTACGGGACAAACCGCCAGTGGCGCTGGTCGTCCGCAGATCTACACGCCCGGCTTCACCTACCTGAACTACGGAGACTCCGACTTCGACGCAAGAAATCGCTTCGTGACCTCCTATATCTATGAGGTCCCGATCCCATCCTCTATGGAGACAAATCGACTCCTGCGCGGCACGCTCGGAGGCTGGCAGGTCGCCGGGGTCACTGCCGTGCAGTCCGGGTATCCTATCCAAATCATCCAGGGCCAGGATCGTTCCTTGTGGTGTGATGGATCCAGCTACTTCGGATGCGGCGATGTTCCCGAAACCTCCAGCTTCAGCATCAAGAAGGCAAACCCGAGAAAAACCCAGACCTTTGGGTCAACTACTGGCAATTTCTACTTCTCCCCAACTACCTTTTCCAGTGAACCGATCGGGACCTACGGCAACGTCAAGCGGGGCTTTCTCCACGGACCGGGCTTCAACTACACCAATCTGTCGCTTGCGAAAAACCTTCGTATCTTCCCCAATGAGCGCCAGTACATTCAGCTGCGAGTCGAAGCGGCGAACGCCTTCAATCACGCCAACTTCGCCAATCCTGGCGGCAACTTTACCAGCAGTACCTTTGGACAGGTAACCAGCGTCGATTATTCGGCGGACCCGAACCAGGATCCCGAACCGGCACGCGTCTTCCAGCTGGTAGGCAAGTTCTTCTTCTAGAGTTCAAATACTTGAGGGCGCTACCGTCGGGCGTCCTCCAGCTTCCTTCAATCGCGGAATGGCCACCGTTGAACGAACTCTACATCGCCTAACTTGTAGCTAAGCGACACGCGGAAGAACCTCTCTATAACTCGAGAAGCGCTCCGGCTACTGCTTATTTCGTGGTCTTTTTAGCCTTCTTCTGCGCCGTCGAGACTTTCCGCACAGAGCTTTTCTTCTTTGTAGCGACATTTTTAGCTGCCGGGTTTGCTTTCTCCCGACCAGTCTTCTTACCGGCGACGGTCTTCTTGACTGCCAACTTCTTCCTCGCCGCTTTGACCTTCTCCGTTAACGCGGCCTTCAGTTGATCGGCATCGAGGCTGGTCGCCGACTTCCGCAGCCGCTCGATGTCGTAGTAGGCACGCTTTTCCGCGACGAAGATATGGACCACGAAATCGACGTAGTCCATCAACACCCACTCACCCAGGCGCCGGCCCTCGACCGCGTTCGGATAACTCCCGAATTCGCGCTTCAATCGCAGCTCGATCTCATCGGAAATCGCCACGACCTGGCGCGTGTTGTTTCCGCTCATAATCAGGAAGAAATCGGTAAACCCCGACTCGCTCTTGTCCAGCTCCAGGATGCGGGTGTCCTCGGCCTTCTTCTCCGCGCCGGCCGCTGTTGCGGCGAGCACCATCTTTCTCGTTTCGGCTGATGCCATCAAGTCTCGACGACTCTCCTTAAGTCGAACTCCATCGTATCTCGCGCTTGGCGAAGGACGCCAATCCCGCATAGAAAGGCGGGACCGCACTCAAACAAACTCTATCGGTATAGGTCCTTTTCACGGATATATCGCTGTACGGCAGGAGACAACACTCCCTGCGCCGATTCCTCATCCTCCAGCGCGGCGCGAATATGCGTCGCCGAAATATCTTCATGCAAATCCGGCATCAGGTAAAGGCGGGATTGCTCTCCTCTATCCTTACGCAGCAACCACATCACCAAATCAGCGCCGCTGTCGCCGCCAGGCTCTCGCTCGGCGCTGATCGCCGAGGGCAACGCCGCAAACACATCATCGATCGAGAAACCTGGCCGGCCAGCGACGATAAAATCACAGATGAACGGCAGCTTCTCCGCGCCATGCCACTGTTTCAGCGATAGAAAGGCGTCGGCGCCCAACAGGAAGAACAGCTTGTCCCCGAGCGGCAGATTTTCCTTGATCGCAGTGAGTACGTCGACGGTGTAATTCGGCTCGCCATCGCTTCGCGGAGCATCAATATCCGAGGCGACGATTGCGGGGTCGTCCGCCACTGCCAGCTTAACCATGGCGAAGCGATCCTCAAAACTTGTAGAGAAACCGTTCAGCTTGAGCGGCTGTGCCCCCACCGGTGCCATCCACACCCGATCCAGTGCCAGCCGTTCGATGGCCGCCCGCGCGATAGCAAGATGCCCGCGATGAGGAGGGTCGAAGCTTCCACCGAAGAACGCGATGCGCATCAAGCCTCATACTAACTTGTAGGCCATCTGAATGCAGAATGATAACCCGACTCGCTAACCGCCGACGATGCGAACAAACACCGCATATATCGGGCTCGGCTCCAATCTTCCCTCAATTGCAGGCGACCCGAAAGCCACGCTGATCGCCGCCATCGAGCGCCTTGGCACACTGGGCGCGATCACGGCCCAGTCTTCCTTTTATGAGACGGAGCCGGTCGGTTACATCGACCAACCGCTTTTTGTGAACGCCGCTGTCGCGCTTCAGACCGAACTTCCGCCATTGGAACTGCTCGAGAGCCTACTCTCCATCGAGCGCGCCTTTGGCCGCGATCGCGCTCAGACGCCCCCGAAAGGCCCGCGCACCCTCGATCTCGATCTGTTACTCATGGATGGAATCGTCCTCAACCACGACCGCCTCACCTTGCCTCATCCGGAGATGGCGTTACGACGATTCGTTCTCGCGCCTTTGGCCGAGATCGCACCCGGCGTTGTTCATTCGTCTCTTGGCAAAAGCATTGCAGCTCTATTGGAGGAACTCGGCGATGAGGGCCAAAATCGTGTCGCAGCCGTCAAGATATCGTGATGGTTCTGCGATAGATGCGGTTATCCTACAGCCGAATGATCCGTATCAAGCTCGTTCTCGGCGTCCTCTGCGCGACCGTTGCCCTGGTTGGGTGGTCGCCCTCTGCGCACGCCCAGTCCGGCCGGGCGGTTAGCGGGCATGTGGTCGATCCTCAAGATGTTCCAATTGCGGGAGCGCGGATTCTCGCGAAAGACGGCCGCGTGCTTGCGGTTACGGATCTCTCCGGGCAATTCAGTGTTCCCGCCGACACTCCTGCGATTGAAGTCACGGCGCCTGGATTTAGCTCTGCTGCGGTGATAGTCGACGGGTCGCTACCGCCTCAAATTACATTGAAACCGGTCGCGGAAGCCCAGTCGGTCTCGGTCACGGCCTACTTGTCGCCCGTCGGTCTGCTCGACAGCCCGGCAAGCACTCGCAATCTGACGACTACCGAGCTGAATGAGGCCGCCTCACCGGTCCTCGACGACAAAATCAGACAGATTCCCGGCGCTGAACTCTTCCGCCGCACCAGCTCGCTGGTCGCCAACCCTACCTCCCAGGGCATTTCGTTGCGCGGTTTGGGCTCGACCGCCGCCAGCCGGACACTGGTCCTGAGCGATGACATTCCAGTGCTCGATCCCTATGGCGCCTGGGTCCACTGGGAAGAATTTCCGGAATTGAGTGTCAAGTCGGTCAACGTCGTCCGCGGCGGCGTCTCCGATCTTTATGGTTCGAGCGCAATCGGCGGCGTGATCAACGTCGTTCCCGTACGCCCTGCCGGAAACACGCTCGATTTGCTGGGCAGCTATGGTTCTGAAAACACGACTGATGACGGCTTCCTCGGCTCCCTTCAATCCGGCAAATGGAGCGGCCTCGCCGCCGGCGGCCTGGTGCGCACAGATGGATACATCACCACCGCGCCCTCGGAGCGCGGCACTGTCGATGTTCCCTCGAATGTCCACTCTGAGACCGGCCTGGTTGAGATCGACCGCAGTTTTCTCTCCACCGGGCGCGCATTCCTGCGTGGGAGTGTCTTGAACGAAGCGCGCTCCAACGGCACGCCGGTGCAGACAAACGCGACCAGGCTCTGGCGCTATGCCACCGGTGCGGACTGGACCGCCTCTTCGGGAGGCAGCCTGGTCTTCCGCGTCTTCGGCGACGACGAAAACTACCGGCAGAGCTTCTCGATCATTGCCGCCAATCGCGACTCCGAAGCGCTGAACCGCATCGGATACACTCCCGCCCAGGAGCTCGGCGCGGCGACCCACTGGACGCAGCCGATTGGAGCGAAGGTCGTCGTTGTTGGTGGCGCCGACACTCATGACGTCCGCGCCACCGACTTCGAGACCAGCTACAAGTTCAATGAACCAACTGGCACTCTCGACACCAGCGCCCGCCAGCGGCAGACCGGCGTCTACGGCGAAGGGATGTGGACACCTACAAAATGGACCATCGCGGCCGGCGGCCGCATCGACCACTTCTCCAACTTCGACGCCAATCAGTGGACCAGCCCACCACTGGCGTACAACAGCTTGCCTAACATCTCGGAAACGGTCTTCGATCCGAGGCTGGGCGTGGCCCGGCGCCTTACCAACAACTTCTCGCTGACCGCGTCGGCCTTTCGCGCCTATCGCGCACCGACGCAGAACGAGCTTTACCGCACCGGGCAGGTCGGCGAGGAGCTCACCAAGCCGAACCCGAACCTGCGCTCTGAGCGCGCGACCGGCTGGGAGACAGGCTTCGTCCTCCTGGCGCGTTACAACACCTACCTGCGCGCCAGCTATTTCTGGACCCAGGTCAACCGCCCGATCACCGCCCTCACTGTTAGCACTACTCCGACATTGATCACCGAGGTCCGAGAGAATCTGGGCCAGATCGAAAGCCGCGGAGTTTCGCTTGACGTTGAAACCGTTCCTCTGCGGTGGCTCTCACTGATCGGAGGCTACCAGTACGCGGACGCCACGGTGACTAAGTTCTCCCAGCAAGCGGTCACTGTCGCTTGCGGGCACCCCGACACAACGCTTATTGGCTGCCGAATCCCGCAGGTCCCTCAAAACACGGGGACGCTCCAGGCGCGCTTCTCCTACCCCAAGATCGGCGTGCTCAGCCTGCAGGGGCGCATGACCGGAAGCCAGTTCGACAACGACCTGAATACCTATCTGCTGCACAGCTATCTCCGCCTCGACGCTTACGCTTCCCGGAACATCGGCAAGCGGTTCGAGGTTTTTGCGACCGGAGAGAATCTTTTCGACCGCGATATTGAGGTTGGGCGAACTCCGACGCTGACGCTGGGAACGCCGAGGGTGGGCCGGATTGGGATTCGGATTCGGCTGGGGGATTAGTCTTGCCCCAGAAGGCTTGCGTCGATGGCGTATCCACCTACTTTTGCCGAAGCTAGCAGGAAATATCGCCCACTCCTAATCAAGGTGCTTTTCATCGCTGAGGCTCCTCCCGCGCTCAGGTTCGAGCGATTTTTCTATTTTGTGCGAGTCAATGAGGCCGATACGCTCTTTCTTGAAATGATGAAGGTGCTCTATCCGATCGATACGGGTTTCGTCGAGTATGAGGACAGTCGAAAGCCGGAGTTTGACGCGAAGCGTGTTCGCCGGCAGAAGAAGGAGTTGCTTGAGAAATTCAAACGGGACGGCTTCTGTCTAATCGATGCATCCGAACAGCCGATGCCAGAAGACGCAGACACGACATCAAAGAAGCACATCATTCGTAGCGCTCTGCCGAAACTGAGAAGCAAAGCACGGGAGATATGCGGCGAGGGAAATGTGCCAGTGGTCCTCATCGGCGCGCCGACCTATTCGGCTTGTGCAGACGCGTTGCGAAGAGACGGCCTGAGCGTACTCAACGAAGAAATGATCAATAGCCCCGCGCGGGGAGGACAGAAGCTCTTTAGGCTGAAGTTCGGCATGATCATTCGCCAGTTCGGAATTCAGACCTCGGATGGAATCTCTGAACCAGACTGGCCTTGAAATCGAGCAGTGTGTGTGACCTCTTTCTCAGCTCCGCGGATGCTCCCCCGCCCGCTGCGGAAAGATCAAGATACATGCGACCACCAGCACAACCAGGGTCGCCGATGCGGAATAACGGCTGAGGTTAAGACCTCCCTGTGCGTGTGGTTTGTCGAGGAAGTCGCCGACAACCGCGCCCAAAGGCCGAGTCAAAATAAATGCGGCCCAAAATAAGAACGTCCTCGAAATCTTCGTCCAGAAATAGCAGGCCGCGACGATCGCCAGCAGAACTACAAAGATGGCGATACCGCCCAGGTAGCCCAGACCCTCGCTGTCTGCGGTCCAGTCGCCAAGCGCCGTCCCTAAAGTTTGCGAAAACATGATCGTGATCCAATAGAACGCCTCCGTCTTGGGCGTACTCACGGTGTCAACCGACACTGAGCCAAGCGTCCAATACCAGAGGCCAAGCGATGCGAGCAGCAGGAAGAGCAGCAGCAGACTGCCTCCCGCGTAGCCGATCCCGAGAGACCTGTCGGCATAATCGGCCATAGTGGTTCCGACCGTCGTGGTGGCGATAATCGTGAACCAATAGAGAAAAGGGTGAAACTTCTTCGCCCGAATCTGCACGGCGACTGCCACGACAAAGATGGTGGCGAAAATCAGTGTTCCAACCAGATATCCGAGGTTCATCGACATCGTCACCGCATCGCCCCCGGTTTCACCAAGGGTCGTGCAAAAGATCTTGATGACCCAGAAGATGAGAGTGACCGCCGGGACTTTACTGAACTGCGCTTTGTCTGTGGCGTTAATGGTTGTCAACATAAGTGGTTTGCAATCCGATTCTGATCTCGTTGAATTCGTAGGACGCTCGCTTGAACCTAAAAGACGCGGAATCAGTCGTCGGCCAGGGCGAGTCGCGCTCCGAAATACGGCGCGCTTGTAGACTAACCTCTAACCGTCTTGAACTTCCAAATTCAAACAACCACGGGAACTGCCCGCCGCTCTACGATGGTTCTGCCTCACGGCACGGTGCAGACTCCGGTCTTCATGCCGGTCGGCACGCAAGCTACGGTCAAAGCGATCCCGCAACATCTGCTGGAAGAGCTCGGCGCACAAATCATTCTCGGCAATACCTACCATCTTTACCTTCGCCCTGGACACGAAATCATCCGCCGCCTCGGTGGCCTCCATAAATTCATGAGCTGGCCGCGGGCTCTGCTCACCGACTCCGGGGGCTTCCAGGTCTTCAGTCTGAGCGACCTGCGAAAGGTGACCGAAGACGGGGTGCAGTTCCGCTCCCATCTTGACGGCTCGTCGCATTTCTTCTCGCCCGAACACTCGATCGACGTCCAAATCGCGCTGGGCGCCGACATCATCATGGCATTCGATGAATGCACCGAATACCCTGCCGATTACACCCGCGCCCGCCAGTCACTCGATGTGACCCTGCGCTGGGCACAACGCAGCAAAGACCACTTCGCCACCCACCAGGAGGAACGACCCTGGCCTGAAGCCTTTCCGGGGCAGACGCAGAGCCTCTTCGGCATTGTCCAGGGAGGCACGTTCACCGACTTGCGCCGCGAATCCGCCGAGCGCCTCGTCGAGATGGATTTTCCCGGTTACGCCATCGGAGGCCTGAGCGTCGGGGAACCCCGTGCGCTCACTCGCGAGATGATCGAGGCGACCTTGCCAATCCTGCCCGCCGACAAGCCCCGATACGTCATGGGCGTGGGATATCCCGAGGAGATCGTCGAGTACGCCGCCATGGGCGTCGATATGATGGATTGCGTCCTGCCGACGCGTGCCGCCCGCCACGGGCTGCTCTTTACCTCTGAAGGCCGGCTCAACATCAAGAACCGGCGCTTTGCTGAAGACCAGGGGCCCCTCGATCCGGAGTGCCGTTGCATGGTCTGCGCGCGCTACAGTCGGGCCTATCTTCGCCATCTCTTTGTCACCCAGGAAGTGCTCGGCGCGGTCCTGAACACCCTCCACAACCTGGCCTTCTACCTTGACACGATGGAATCGGTACGCGATGCTATTCAGTTAGGAGTCATTCCGGCTCTACTCGCACGGGTGCGCGCCCGCAACAACGGTGGCGCAGCCAGCGGATCCTGACCGGACGGACTATGTAGGAAGCAGCAGGCAGACGGGTTCAGCGGTTTCCCGGGCGTTTCCCGGTAGACTGACCCCTCCTCCGAGCCTTGAAACACTTCCCAGCCCCTTGCTCCTCGGCGCACCGATCCATCGATGAGCCATAGTGCCTGCATTCGCTGGAAAAGTTCAGGGCCTTCCGCGGTACAAACGATTTTTGAACGGGAGGCGTCAGAACTGGGCCAAAGACGCGCCTCTCGATAGAAAGAATGTGTCTTGATGTCGCTTCTCGCGTTCGCACTCCTCGCATTGCCTCCCGGTTTCGTCTCGTTCCTGTATATCCCGCTGATCATCGCGGTTTTCTACTTTCTGATGATCCGCCCCCAGCAGACCAAGCAGAAGCACTGGCAGGAGATGCTGAACAACCTCAAGCCCGGCGACAGGATCACCACCACCGGTGGCATGCGTGGGACCATAATCGCTCTGCGCGATGACGCCGTGCAGCTTCGCCTGCCCCCCGATAACATCAAGGTCGAGGTCGTGAAGAGCGCGATTGCCTCCGTCACCACTCCAGAGGAAGGGAAGTAACAGGAAGGCAAGTAAGCCCGGCTGCGAAAATTACATGCGTAACAATCTCAATACCAAAATCATCGTCATCCTCGCGGCCATCGCGATCTGCGTATTCGGCATCATCGGCGTTCCTCACGGCGTCACGCCGGCAGCGTTGAAAGACGCTATCGTCAGCCGCATCAACCTGGGGCTCGACCTGCGTGGCGGCACTCACCTGGTGCTGCAAGTGCATGTTGAGGAGGCGGTCGGAGCAACTACCGACTCCGATGCCGCGCGTATCCAGAGCCAGCTACAGCAGGCTGGCATCACGGTTGGATCGGTGACGCGGGACCCCGCGCATCCCGAGGTTATTCAGATTCAGGGCACTCCCGCCGACCGCGTGGGCGACATTCGCACCACGCTCAACAACAGCTACAGCTCGCAGTACGACATTAGCTCGTCAAGCGGAACCTCCTGGACGCTAACCATGAAGCCCACGGCGGTCAAGGACCTCGAGCAGCGCACCCTGGAGCAGGCGATCGAGGTCATCCGCACCCGCATCGACTCTCTCGGGGTAAGCGAGCCGGTCATTCAGGAATACAACCTCGGCAGCAATCAGATTCTGGTCGAGCTTCCCGGAGTCAACGATCTGGCCCGAGTCCACGACATTATCCAGTCAACCGCGCGGCTTGAAATTCATGCCGTCGAAGGCGGACCGTGGCCGGATGAAGCTTCGGCCCTGCAGGCGCTGGGCGGAACGGTGCCGTACGATTCGGTACTCCTCCATGAGCCTGCCGGAACGGCCAGCCCCGATAGTCCCGACCAGATCTACCAGATCAAAAAGGTAGCCGAGGTCGGCGGCACCGACATTCGCGACGCCCAGACCGGGCGCAACCCCAACACCAACGAGCCGCAGGTTGTCTTTTATCTCACCCACGCCGCGGGTGATCGTTTCGCGGAGTTCACCGGCGCGAACAAAGGTAAAGCGCTCGCCGTCGTTCTGGACAATAAGATCAAAGAAGTCGCGACGATTCGCGATCAGATTCGCGACACTGGCACCATCTCCGGCGGTTCCATGGGCGAGCAGCAGGCCAAGGACCTCTCCATGCTGCTGCGCACCGGAGCGCTTCCCGCATCGATCAGCTACCTGCAGGAAAGCACCATAGGCCCGTCGCTCGGCGCCGACTCGATCCGCCAGGGCGTGATGGCCTCAATGGTCGGCATGCTGGTGGTCATGGCCTTCATGCTGATCTATTACCGGGGAGCGGGCATCAACGCCGATCTGGCTCTCTTCCTGAACCTGGTGATTCTGCTTGGGTTTATGGGCTACAGCGGCTCCGTGCTGACCCTGCCGGGAATCGCGGGCGTCATTCTGACCATCGGTATGGGCGTCGATTCCAACGTGCTGATCTTTGAGCGAATCCGCGAAGAGCTGCATGCCGGAAAGTCCCCCGGCGCGGCCGTCGATCAGGGATTCGCGCACGCCTGGACGACCATCATCGATACCCACGTGACTACGATCGTCTCGGCGGCCATTTTGTTCATCTTCGGAACCGGCCCGGTGCGCGGCTTTGCGGTGACACTGACGATAGGTCTGCTGGCAAACCTGTTCACTGCGGTCTTTGTTTCGAGAGTGATTTTTGATTCCAACCTCAACCGCAAGCAGCGCGGAGAGGCGCTATCTATATGAGCGATGTGATCGTCGCAAGGTTCCTCTGAGCAGTGTTCTTTGGTGGAAGCCGGGGGCTTTAGCCCTCGGAAATAAGTGCCGATTCGTGAGGCCTTTAGGGCTGGGTTCTTGCCGGTGGCATCGGACCAATTCAAGTAAGTAGGCGGAATTAGTGGAACTGTTTCGTGGCGTTAATATCGACTGGCTTGGCAAGAAGTGGTACTTTCTCGCCTTTTCGCTGATCTTCAGTGTGGCTGGAGTGCTCAGCCTTCTCTTTTGGCATGGTTTGCCCCTGGACGTGGATTTCCACGGAGGCACCCTGGTTCGGGTGAAGTTCGACGAGCGGCCGGACGTCGATCGCATCCGGCATGCGGCCGACAAGGCAGGCTTGCGCGACCCTCGCATCACAACCTATGGCGTGGCGCAAAACAACGAGGTGATGATCTCCCTGTCGCAACGCGACACCCATGAGACCTCGCTCGACGCGGGCCGGGCCGCGATCATCAAGGCGCTGGAAACGAATTATTCCAAAACGGCCGCGGCCAACGCCGGCAAACTCGACCTGGACACCGTCGGCCGACAGGCGCTGACCAGCTACCTGTCCGGGAAAGACCCGCTCCATCTTGGAACCGGCGACGCATCCGAGCAGCGCTACGCCCAGCAGGCGAGCGCCATCCTCAGCTATCGCGACACTGAACATAGCGGCCTCATCGGCTCGATCGATCAGATGGCTACGGACTTGAAAGGAACGCTTGATCCCGCGGTCGTTGAACTGCTGAAGCAGGACGCCTTCCTCTCCGGCTTTTCGGTGCGCAGCGTCGAGATCGTCGGACCCCAGGTGGGCTCGGCTCTGCGCAATCAGGCCCTGCTGGCTACCGGCTACTCGCTGGCCGGCATGCTGGTGTACCTCTGGTTTCGCTTTGAGCTGATCTATGGCCTAGCCGCCGTAGTCGCCGTCTTCCATGACACCCTGATTACAGTCGGCTTCTTCAGTCTCTTCAATTACGAGATTTCACTTACCGTCATCGCCGCCATCCTCACCCTGATCGGCTACTCGATGAACGACACCATCGTCGTCTTCGACCGAATTCGCGAGAACCTGGCGACCTCCCGCCGCGAAGGCCTGGCCGACGTCGTCAATCGCAGCATCAACCAAACCTTGAGCCGGACTGTGCTCACCTCGGGGCTCACCTTCCTGACCGTTCTGTCCCTGTTTTTCTTTGGCGGCGAGGTGTTGCATCCCTTTTCGTTTGCCCTGGTTGTCGGAATCCTCATCGGCACCTATTCTTCGATCGCCGTGGCCGCCCCGATGCTGGTTGCCTGGCAACAATCCCGCGCTCCCACGGGGCGCAGTGCGGCCCTTCCGGCAGCGAAAAGGAGTCGCGTCTAAAGTTCCCCTCAATTTCTGGGTTTGACATCTCGGTTGGGTAATATAAAATCCATTTTCTACAACTTCTGTGGGATTCCGGTTTCGGGATCAAAATGTTTGCTAGCGGTGTCTACAAGATTGAGAACCGAACGTCTTATGTGAGGTAGGCCATGTTTGAAGACAGCCTGGTTGAGTCGGGCGGCAGGTTAAAGACCAAGAGCAAGTATTGGGCAATTGGGGCCTTCGCCCTCAACGCCGGCATTCTGATCACCCTTATCCTGATTCCGCTGCTCAACCCCGAAGCCTTGCCGAAGCAGGCTCAGGCCATGCTGCTTGCGGCCCCACCACCGCCGCCGCCACCACCACCGCCACCACCGCCTGAGGTACATGTCGTCAAGATCCAGTCGGAAATGATGAATAATCAGCTGACTGCTCCCAGCAAGATTCCGAAAGTCATTAAGCAGATCACCGAATCGGCCGCGCCTCCGTCGTCCGCTGGCGTCGCCGGTATGGGCGGCGATCCCAATGGCTCGGCTGGCGGCGTCATGGGCGGCATTCTCGGCGGCATGGGAACCGGACCCGCTCCAGTGGTGAAGGCAGCCCCGCCCAAGAGAATCAATGTCTCCGGCGGCGTGATTGCGGGCAACATCCTGGTCAAGACTACTCCTCTATATCCAGCGATCGCCAAGGCGGCGCGCATCCAGGGAACCGTGGTGTTACAAGCCACTATTTCCAAGGCGGGAACCATCCAAGGCCTTCAGGTATTGAGTGGCCCGCCCATGCTGCAACAAGCGGCACTGGACGCGGTCCGTTCCTGGCGGTATAAACCATACTTGCTCAATGGCGAGCCGGTTGAGGTTGGAACCACAATCAATGTAGTGTTCAGCCTGGGCGGCTGATCTATCGACTTCTCTGCCGCTGAGGTGTAGTCTGCCGCAACGGTTTCACTCTTCACCGCACTTCGTCAGGCATTCGGCAAGTTACTCCTTAGGAGGAAAGATTCAGTGATTCTCGCTCACCTAACTCACATCGCAGCCCACCCGGCAATTCTCAGCTTCTTTCAGGACGATCAGGCTCAGGTTGGTTTCGCCCCACTCGATCTCTGGCACAACATGGGCAATCTGGTCAAGGGCGTGGTCATCGTCCTGTTCATCGAGTCCATCTGGTCACTGGCCGTCATCATCGACCGAGCCCTCTACTTTCAAGCCGCCAAGAAACAGTCCCGCGAGTTCGCTCCCCGGGTCGCTGGCGCACTGAAGGAAGCTAAACTGGACGAGGCCATCAAGGTCGCGGACCGCAACAAGAAATCGCATCTGGCTGAAGTGGTCACCGCCGGCCTCCAGGAGTTCCGCAACTATGGCAGCGGTGGCGCGATCACCTCTGAACAGATCGAATCCAGCCAGCGCGCCCTCGAGCGGTCAGAGGCCATCGTCCATGCCAAGCTGAAGCGCGGTCTGGGCGGTTTGGCCACGATCGGATCGACGGCGCCGTTTATCGGCCTCTTCGGAACGGTGGTCGGTATCCTCCACGCCTTCCAGCAGATTGCAAACCAGAAGACCTCCGGTATCGGTGCGGTCGCCGGCGGTATCTCGGAGGCGCTGGTCACCACCGCCTTCGGATTGCTGGTCGCAATCCCGGCGGTCATGACCTTCAACTACTTCACCGGCAAAGTTGAGTCCTTCGACGTCGAGATGGACAACTCCTCCAGCGAACTCGTCGATTACTTCATCAAGCAGAGCCGCCGCTAGTCGCAAGACGGTAATCGCAAGGTTTGGGTGAGATCATCGTGCGGAGTGGGCGGCCATTGGGCGACCCACTCTCAACTTTAAGGCCACGCAACCTATCGCCCGTTGGCATCGATTCACTCGTAAACCAGAAACCAAAGTATGGGGCGCAGTAATGGCAATCAATAAAAGAGACGAAGGCAGGAAGGTCAACTCCAATATCAACGTGACGCCGATGGTGGACGTAATGCTGTGTCTGCTTATCATCTTCATGGTGATTACGCCGATGCTGGCGAACAAGGTGAACGTCGAACTCGCCAAGGTGGACAATCCCACCGCTATGCCGGATGCCGACAAGGAAGACGCCGTGTTGGTCGCCGTCACCCGCGATGGCCGCATTTTCCTGGGCCAGAACCAGATCTCCGAAGCCGACCTGTCGACCAAGGTGAGGGACGCTCTGAAAGACAAGACCAGCAAGGAGATTTACATCCGCGCCGACGCGCGGGCAAAATATGGCACGGTGACCGATGCCATCGACGATGTGCGCTCCGCCGGTGTCGACGAGGTGGGCCTGCTGACCGAGCAGCGCCAGACGCTGACCAAGCCGCCGGCCGCGATCGGCGGACAATAAGTCGGGAAGGCACTTTTGAAATCGTAGAAACGAGGATTTGACTTATGGCAATGGGCGGTGGAAGCGGACCGGGTGGTCTCTCATCGGATATCAATGTCACCCCACTGATCGACGTTCTGCTGGTGCTGCTGATCATCTTCATGGTCATCGTGCCGGTCACTCCCAAGGGTCTCGACGCGCTGGTGCCTCAGCCCCCTAAAAACAAGCAGCAGGACCAGGACAACTCGCGCACGATCGTGGTGTCGATCACCTCGCGGCCCGGCGGCGGCGAACCCGGGTACAAGATCAACGAAGACGATGTCTCCAAGGCGGACTTGCTTACCAAACTCACCACAATCTTCGCGACCCGCGCCGAACGCGTCATGTTCGTGAAGGGCGACGATAAGCTGAATTTCGGCGAAGTGGCGGAAGTTATAGACATAGGCCATGCCGCGGGTGTAGACCATATTGGGTTGATTACCCCGAAGATCGCGATCGGCCAATAGATCGGGCCGACCGGCGACTTTCGGCTCATTCGGGTGGAGGGAATGAGAAATCAATGAATTGCGCGGAAGCTAAAACCAGTTACAATCGCAACGCGGATGCTTTAGCTGGCGAATGTCCGGCAATCTTTCAGGAAGGCCAGCCCGAAACCTGGAACCACCAGGGCGATCGAAGGAGATGACAACAAGAATGAATCGAATCGCACGTTTTCCGGTGTTGGCAGCAGCCGCCGCTCTCTCGCTCCTGCCCCTCATGACCGGGTGCCAAAAGCTGGAGGCCCGCGATCAGCTCAACAAAGGTGTGCAGGCCTACAAGAATGCGCGGTATGAAGACGCCATTCAACACTTCCAGGAGGCGGTCAGGCTGGATCCGACCTATCCTTCGGCCCAGCTTTATCTCTCAACAGCCTACGCACAATCAGTGGTGCCCGACCTGCAAACTCCCGAGAACCTGAAGCGCGCCCAGATGGCCATCGACGGTTTCAAGCAGGTCTATGACCGCGACCCGAGGGACGTTGGTAGCATCAAGGGAATTGCGGCCCTCTATCTGAACATCGGCAAGTACGACGATGCCAAGGCCTGGCAGTTGAAGGCCATCGCCGTCGATCCTCAGGACGCCGAGGCCTACTACACCGTCGGCTATATCGATTGGCGCCAGGCCTACAGAAACGCCGTCCAGCAGCTCGCCACCGAAAACCTGACCGACGCCGGCGACGGCAACCCGAAGATGAGCAAGAAGGTCTGCGCGACGCTTCAACAGATGAACACGCCCCTGGTCACCGAGGGTCTGCAGTACATGCAGAAGGCGATCGATGTCCGTCCTAACTATGACGACGCCATGTCCTATATGAACCTGCTCAATCGGCGTAAAGCCGATCTTGAGTGCTCCAACGAAGCCGCCCGCAAGGCCGACGTACAGGCGGCCATCGATTGGAACACCAAGGCCATGGGCACCCGCAAAGCCAACGAAGAGAAGAAGGCTGCAGCCACTCCCGGCGGCGTTACGATGGACAACTCCAAGTAACGTTTCTAGCCTGCTAAGCAGAAAGCCCCCGTTCGCGGGGGCTTTCTTATTCGCCACGGATTGGCCGACGATTGCCTAGAAAGCCGGTTCACCGCCCATGAGAAAAATCCGCAAAATTCTAATTGCGAACCGCGGTGAAATCGCGCTGCGCGTCATCCGCGCCTGCCGGGAACTTGGGATTGATGCAGTCGCAATCTACTCCGACGCAGACCGGGGCGCTCCGCACGTGCTCGCGGCGACCGAAGCCTATCGCCTTGGCCCCGCTCCTTCGGCCGACTCCTACTTGCGCGGCGACCTGCTGCTCGAAATCGCGCTCCGGAGCGGCGTCGACGCCCTTCATCCCGGCTACGGCTTTCTTTCCGAGAATGCCGATTTCGCTCAGGCTTGCGAATCTGCCGAAATCAAGTTCATCGGGCCACCCGCCTCAGCGATGCGTGCTCTCGGCTCCAAGACCAGGGCGCGCCAGGCCGCCGACGCAGTTGGAATGCCGCGCGTTCCCGGCTCGACCACCGGATTGGCGACTCTTGACGAAGCACTGCAAGTCGCGACCCAGATCGGCTACCCAGTCATGCTCAAGGCCGCGGCCGGTGGAGGAGGCAAAGGCATGCGCGCCGTGCTCGAGCCCGACGCAATGGAGAGCGCCTACAGCGGCGCGCGCAGCGAAGCCGAGCGGGCCTTCGGTTCCGGCGAAGTCTATCTCGAAAAGGTGATCGAGCGACCAAGACACATCGAGATTCAGGTGCTCGCCGACGAGCACGGCAACTGCATTCACTTGGGCGAGCGCGACTGCTCTGTCCAGCGCCGCCACCAGAAAGTCATCGAAGAAGCTCCGTCCGCAGTCGTCGGCGAACACCTGCGGCAACAAATGGGTGCGGACGCCGTCCGGCTGGCGCAGTCCGCCGGATACATCAACGCCGGTACCGTGGAGTTCTTGCTCGAGAGCGCCGCCGATGGAACTCCCGGGAACTTCTATTTTCTCGAAATGAACACCCGCCTCCAGGTCGAACATCCCGTTACCGAACTGGTAAGCGGTCTCGACCTCGTCCATCTACAGATAGCCATCGCCAATGGCGAACCGCTGCCCTTCACGCAGGAAGACGTCAACCTGCGCGGCCATGCCATCGAGTGCCGCATCTATGCCGAGGACCACGAGAACGGCTTTATGCCATCGCCGGGCACAATTACGCGGCTCATCCAGCCCTCGGGCCCCGGTATTCGCGAAGATTCGGGCATCTACGAGGGCTGGACGGTCCCGATGGATTACGACCCTATGCTTTCTAAACTGATCGCCTACGCCCCAACCCGGGCGCTCGCGATCGCCCGTCTGCGCAGAGCTTTAGGGGAGTATGCCATCGGCGGCATCCGCACTAACCTCGGCCTTTTCCGCAGGATTCTGGATGACCCCGACTTTCTCGCCGGACGAATCGACACTGGCTACCTCGACCGGCTGTTGACGGAGAAGTCGGTTGCATCGCCAGAGACTCGAACCCCAGAATCCCGGCCATCGAATGACCAAATCGCCGCTGTTGCGGCCGGCGTATTCCGCAAGCTTAGCGCCTTAAGCCAGAATGGCATCGCGGCGCCCGAATCAACGCCGTCCGCCTGGAAGCAGTTGGGCCGCCGTGAAGGGCTGAGATGATGAACCCAGCCGAGAGACCTCTTTCAGCCGCTTCAAGCGGGATTCAAATAGAGATCGACGGGAAACTTCGTCGGCTGGCTCTATCTCAGAACGCCGCAAACGGTGTCTGGGTCGGCACTCTCGACGGCGAACACATCGAGATAGACGCGCGGCTCCTCCAGCCAGGAATCCTGAGCCTGATCGTCCAGGATCATGCCTTCCGATGCGTTCTAGATGAGGGGCCGGTCGAGACTGCAATCCAGATCGGCGGTCAACGCTACATTGTGTCCGTCGAGGATCCCCGCTCCCTCACCGCGCGCCGCCGCAAAGGAGGTGCATCCGGAGGGCTGCAAGTCATTAAAGCGCCAATGCCCGGACGCATCGTCCGGCTCCTGGTGGCGGCCGGCGACCAGGTCGCGGCGCATCAGGGCGTGGTCGTGATCGAAGCGATGAAAATGCAGAATGAATTAAAGGCCACGCGGGCGGGAAAGGTTCTGGAAATAAAGACTGAGGCCGGCGCCACCGTCACCGCAGCCGAAGTTCTCCTGCTGATCGAATAGCGCTCGATATCGCGCATGATTGCTTGACGCTCAATGCTTGATGGAAGCAGTCGTCGCATGGGCTGGCTTGGTCAACGCAAGCGCCTCGTCGATGATGTCGTAAAGCTTGGTTCGGTTAACGACTTCCACAAACGGAGGCGCATTTCCGCCAGTCTTGTTCGTCACCACCCAGATAGTAGGCGTGTGCTCGATGCCGATTCGCTGGCCCAGGGCATAATCCGCCTTGACGTCAGCCGCGAGCTTGCCCTGCGGATCGACGGCGAAGGGAAACGCCACCTTGTGGTCGTTAGCGAACTTCTCCGTAAAGGTGCGCAGGTCATCGGTGCTGGCGATGCTGGGTTGGTTGGCAAACACCGCTTCGCGATAGTCGTCGCCCAGCTTCTTCGACTTGGAGTCAAACCAGCGGGCATTCACTGCCGCCTGAAAGCTCCAGGCGTGAAAAGGCAATGGAAAATCGTGCTTGACCCACGGAATATCGTACTTGGCTGCGGCCTCTTTGAGCAGCGGATAGGCGCGCGCGCAATCGGGACACTCCAGGTCCTCAAACTCCAAGATAGCGACCCTGGCCCCGGCGGGCGGCCGCAGCAGGGATTTGTCTCCGACCGGAGTCGTGTTTCCCCCAGAGAACTGCGCCAAGGCCCTTATAGGCGAGATCGCGGCCAAGGAGACACCTACGGCGGCGAGCGCAAAAAAGATGCGAATTCGATCAAATGCGAACATGAATGTTAGACTCCGCTCTCCAATAAATTGTACCCAATACCGAGGCGCAGCGGTTATCCCCACGCATTGGACTGAACGTACTGTGTCTGCGAAACCCAGGCCCGCGAAGCCTGGAATATAGAATGGCGCATGAGGAGTAGCGATGCGCTATGTGAAGGTGCTTTTCTGGGTTGCAGTCGCTGTTCTGATACTGACGGCGGCCCAGTACGGCAGCGTGCATCTGCTCACCCGCAGGCCGGCTTCGTGGCTCTTCGAGGCTTCGCTCGACTTTGGGCCTCCACTTCTCTTCGCGGGCGACATCGTGCAGTTGGCCTTCACCAGGGGCTCGCAAGCTCCACTTCGCGACCAACCTCAGGCGCTCGCCGCCGGGGTGCTGACGAATATCTTCCTTTACGGCGTGATTGCCCTGATAGCGACCTGGCTGTTCTTTCCGCCAGTAGGCGTGAAGAGAACCATCAGCGGAGCGACGCGAAAGAAATGACGGCGCCGCCTGCGACGATGAGCGCGCCACCCAGCAGGATTGGGCCGGTCGGCCGCTGGTGAAAGAACATCCAGTTGATCAGTTGGGCCACGACGAAAAAGAACACGACATACACGCCCAGCAGCCTTCCAAAGTCCCAGGGCGGCGTATTCACAACATACCCGTAGCCAAACAATACCGCCGCACCCAACGCAAAGAACAGCACTCTGGTTGCAAGTGCCTGGGCGTGGAGTCCGGAGCGAACCAGCGCATCGCCGCCCGCCTCCAGCACAGCGGCAAGAAACAGAACCACCAACGCGATTCGGATATTCATGAACCGGATTCTATCGTTGAGCAATCAGGAAATGATGAGGATGCCGGCTCAGCGTCTGAATTCCTCGCCGGAGCGCTCCCGCTCTTCGCGTCTCCGGGCGATCCAGCGCTTCCAGCGATAGTCGGCATAAAAAGAGCCGGCGACCACAATCAAAGCCACCAGGATAAGCAAGAGTCGCAAGGGCAACCACCTCGTCAAAGCTTAAAGCAATTGCGAACTGGCTTTCATTCGCCGGGCAAGCTTGCCAGCTTTCTCCAGCAAAGACCTTGGCCTCCGTGGTAAACATAATGCTCATGGGAACCGCAACCGCCAACCTGCGCCTGAGCAAGATAGCCCCCAACCTCGTGCAATCGGAAATCCGCGCTATGACCATGGAATGCGACCGTGTCGGAGGCGTCAACCTGGCCCAGGGAGTCTGCGACACCGAGCTTCCGGCGCCGGTGGCCGAGGGGGCGATTCAGGCCATCCAGGATGGCTACAACATCTACACCAGGCTCGACGGCATCGCACCCTTGCGCGAGGCCATCGCCGAAAAGCTCAGGCGCGACAATCACCTTACCGTTGACCCGAATTCTGAGGTCCTGGTGACCTCCGGCGCAACAGCCGGCTTCTACGCGGCCCTGATGGCGCTGCTCGATCCCGGCGATGAAGTCGTGCTCTTCGAACCCTTCTACGGCTATCACTTGAACACTCTGACGGCCCTGCGAATCACGCCGGTCATCGTACCGCTGGCATGGGGAAGCTGGGCACTCGACCTCGACCGTCTACGAGCGGCGATCACGCCAAAGACGCGGGCGATTGTGGTGAATTCCCCCTCCAACCCCAGCGGCAAGGTCTTCTCCCGCGCCGAACTCGAAGCCATCGCCGCCGTCGCCGAGGAGCACGACCTGTTCCTCTTCACAGACGAGATCTATGAATATTTCGTCTATGACGGGACCGAGCACGTCAGCCCTGCCACTTTGCCCGGTATGGCCGAGCGCACCATCTCGGTCTCCGGGCTCTCCAAGACCTTCAGCATCACCGGCTGGCGGATCGGCTATCTCACTGCCAGCGCCCGCTGGATGCCGTCCCTCGCCTATTTTCACGACCTGACCTACGTCTGCGCCCCGTCGCCCTTCCAGTACGGCGCGGCCGCCGGATTGCTCCAGCTTCCCGTCTCGTTCTACACCGGACTGGCCGCCGAATATCAGGCCAAGCGCGACATGCTCTGCTCCGCCCTCGTTTCCGCCGGACTCAAGCCCCACGTCCCCGCCGGAGCCTATTACGTGCTGGCCGACATCTCCTCCCTGCCGGGCGGCTCCGCAAAAGAAAAAGCCCGCACGCTGCTCCGCGAACGCGGCGTCGCCGCCGTCGCCGGAACCGCTTTCTTTCACCAGGGCTGCGGCGAAAACCTGCTGCGCTTCTGCTTCGCCAAGCGGGATGAAGAGCTGCAACGGGCCTGTGATCAGTTGCAAGGCCATCGCTGAGGGCGATTGATGAAGAGATTCCGGCAAGTTTTGGCAACCTCGGCCGTCCGATCCGATCTAAAGATCAGGAACAAGTAATCTTGAGACAGATGAAAATCGGCAAATCCGGGCTTCTGGGGACTTTTCTTGCGTTTATGGTCACCGCGACCGCACCCCTTCATGCCCAGAACGGCAATCAAAGTTCGGCGACAAGTACCTATTACGGCAGCGTAACCGCCATCCCGCCTACAGATTCGGTGCTGCCGCTGACGCTCGACGATGCCATTCGCCTGGGCCTCGAGAACAACCTCGCCCTCACCATCGCCCGCGATCAGCAGAAGACCGCCAGCGGCCAGCGTCTCCAAGCTATGAACGCCCTGTTGCCCAACATCACCCTTGAAGGCCAGAACGGCGTCCATCAGTACAACCTTGCCGCCGAAGGCTTCCGGGGCGGTCTAGCCTCCCAGTTCGGGGTTCCGCCGGAAGAATTCGCAGAGCTTAACTTCGTCCCGACCGTGACCGTCACTCAGGGTCAGGTCAATCTCAGCCAGACGCTGCTGAGCGTGCCGGCGATCGAGCAATACCGAGCGGCGAAACAGGGCGAGACCGCAGCTTTTTACAACATGCAGTCCTCACGCGGCCTGGTGGTGCTGAATGTGGCTACCGCCTATCTGCAGGCGCTGGCGGCCAGCTCGCAGTTAGACTACGCCCGGGAGCTGCTCAAGACCGATGAAGTCGCACTGAATCAGGCGGTCGCCGAGCACGAAGCCGGCACCGCCGCCAAGCTCGACGAACTGCGCGCCCGCGTCGAGTACCAGAGCCAGCAACAGGTGGTCATCGCGCAGGAGAACAGCTTCGAAAAGGAGAAGATCGCCCTGGAACGCGAGATCGGGCTCTCAGTGCTGCAAAAGATTCAGCTCACTGATACCTCACCCTACGCCGAGCTCGAAGCCACCACGATCGATCAAGCCAAGCAGGAAGCCTACGCCAACCGGCAGGACTACCAGTCCATGATTCATCAGATTCGCCAATCGCAACTCGCTCTCGGCGCAGCCAAACACGAACGCTTGCCCACCCTGAGTTTCGGCGGCTTCTACGGAGTTCAGGGAATTACCAGCAGCGTCTATCACGGAGTCTTCTCCGCCCAGGGCGAACTCGACGTGCCGCTCTTTCAGGAAGCCAAGTTCCGCGGCGACCGCCAGACCGCCAGCGCACAGCTCAACAGCCTCTACTCACAGATGGCCGACCTGAAAGCGAAGATCGACCAGCAGCTCCGTGACAGCCTGCTCGACCTCGTTACTCAGCAGCAGCTGGTCCAGGTCGCGCACAGCAATCTGGACCTTGCCACCACCGCGCTCGATCAGGCCACCCAGCGCTACCGCGCCGGAATCGACGACAACCTACCCCTCGTCGAGGCCCAGTCCACTCTTTCGGATGCTCAATCGCAGTACGTGAACACTGTCTACCAGTTCAACCAGGCCAAGCTTGGCCTGGCGCGAAACCTGGGCATCATCGACGTCCAATACCAGGCATATCTGAAAGGCGCGCCGCCTAAAGGCACACCGCCGCTACCCGTGCCGTAGCCCGTGCCGCCATCGTGCCTTAGATGGGCCTGGTTCTTTAATATTCCTGAAAATACGCGCCGTAGCTCGGGAGACGCGATGTTAGGTTGGACTTACCGGTCCTCCCATGCTTGCCTCACTGCGCTCCGATCTCTACTTTGCTCTGCGCCAGCTCCGCAAATCTCCCGGCTTCGCCGCAGCCGCGGTCCTGACGCTCGCCCTTGGCATTGGCGCGACCACCGCCGTCTACAGTCTGGTCGATGGCGTTCTGCTTCGGCCCTTGCCGCTCCCTCATCCTGAAAACCTCTTCGCAGTCCATACCCAGGTTCAGCAGCCAGGTGGAGGCCCGTGGGACGACGACACCTCCTATCCCGACTATCTCGACTGGGTCGCGCGCAACCATACCTTCGCCGGACTCGCGGCCGTCGATATCTCCAGCCGCCTGATCAGCCTGCCGAACGGCGTCGAAGGCGCCGTGCTGCCCATGAACATCGTTACCTGGAACTACTTCGACGTGCTCGGCGTACTGCCAGCCGTCGGGCGCAACTTCGCACCGGACGAAGACCAGCCCGGCCGCCGCGTGGCCATCATCGGCTACGACTACTGGCAGCGGGTCTTCGCGCTGAATCCAAATGCACTCGGTTCGACAATTCTCGTGAGCGACCGCCCCTACACGATCATTGGGGTCATGCCCAAGGGATTCATCGACCCGCGAGGGACAGGGATCGCCGAGGTCTGGACCTCGTTTGCCTACCATGTCGAACGCGGTGGCGAGGACCGCAAGAATGGGATGGCCCCGATCATCGGCCGTCTCAAACCCGGCGTCACGGCGGAGCAGGCCCGCGCCGATCTTTCAGCGATTCAGTCTTCGCTGGCGCAAAGCTATCCCGAGATCCGCTACCGAAATGCGGTGACCATGCAGTCCAAGGTCGCCGATATGACCGGAGCCATTCGCCCGGCGCTGCTGATGCTTATGGCCGCAGTCTTCGCCGTCCTATTGATCGTCTGCACCAACGTTGCCGGCTTGATGCTCAGCCGCACCATGAAGCGACGCGGCGAGATGGCCCTGCGCACCGCCCTCGGGGCATCCCAGTGGCGAGTCTGGCGTCAGTTGCTGATCGAGTCGCTCATGCTCGGCCTGCTCGGCGGGGCCGTTGGCGCTGGGCTGGCCTATCTTCTGCTGCACCTCACCCTGCCTCTGGTGCCCGAAGACATTCCCCGCATCGGCGAGGTCGCCATCGACGGACGCGTCCTCTGCTTCACGGTTGTCGTCTCACTGGCCTGCGCAGTCTTGAGCAGCCTCTTTCCCGCGTGGAAGCTGGCGTCTGCACAGCCTATCGACGCCATGCGGGAGCACAGCAAGGGCGCAACATCGGGCCGCCGCGCGCATGGATTCCAGAACACTTTGGTCATCGTCCAGACCGCGCTTGGATTCAGCCTGTTGCTCGCCTCCGGACTTCTGATCCGCGGGTTCCTCAACGTGCGCCACGCCGACACCGGATTCAACCCAGAGCATCTCTTCGAGTTCGACGTTCCGCTGACGATGACTCGCTATCCTTATGCCAAAAAGGTGGCCTTCTACAACGAACTCCTTCCGAAACTCGCCGCGCTGCCCGGAGTGCGCAGCGTCTCGGGCGGACGTCCCCTACCCCTTTGGGGCTGGTACCCCGATGTCCCGGTTGAGATCGACGGCCGGCCAAATCTCCCAGATCGTCCGCTGACCACCCGCGTCGGCCAAGTCGAGCCGGGCTTCTTCGAGACCCTCGGCGTACCCCTGCTGCACGGACGCACCTTTACCGCCACCGACAACGATGCGAAAGCTCCCTATGCGGTGATCGTCAACCAGGCCTTTGTGAAGCGCTACTTTCCGAATGAAGATCCGATCGGACGCCACATCCGGCCCAACGTGGAGGATGCGGTGAACGACCCGACCGGCATCGGCCTTAACGTCCACAGTGAACGCGAGATCGTCGGCGTGGTCGGCGACACCTTGCAGGATTCACTGATCGAGCCGCCCCAGCCTCTGATTGTCTTCCCTTATGCTCAGGCTTCCATCTTCATGAGGCCCAACGTGGTGATGCGCGTCGCTGGCGATCCAATGGCCTATGAGAAATCCGCACAGGCCGCCGTCGCGTCGATCGACCCGCTCCTCTTCCTCATCAGCCAGCGCAGCATGACCATGCAGATCGCCAGCGTCTCCGGAAGCCAGCGTTTTGAAACCGTTCTGGTGAGCGCTTTCGCGGGGATGGCGCTCCTTCTTACCGCTCTCGGGCTGTATGCCACGCTGGCCGCCATGGTCGCCGCCCGCATGCGAGAGATTGGCCTGCGCATGGCCCTTGGATCGGACCGCAGCGGTGTCGCTACGTTAGTGCTCGGTCGCGCTGCAGCCCTGCTGCTCGTCGGCTTGATTCTTGGTGGAGCAGCCACGATCATCGCGTCGCGGCTGCTGGCTGCATCGGACTGGTTGCGCCCGCTCTTGTTTGGCGTCACCTGGTTCGAACCAGGGACTTACTCCGTGATCCTAGCTGTTCTCGGAGCCACTTCGATAGCCGCGTGCCTCGTCCCAACATGGAACGCCGTGCGCGTTGACCCGATGCATGTGCTTCGCGACGAATAGACCGATGTCGGTGACGCGGCCGCATTCCGCGCTCTCAGATTCGCCAAAGCTACTTGCCGATGCAGAAGCTCGAGAAGATTTGATTGAGAATGTCGTCGGGAGTCGTTTGTCCGGTGAGGGCGTCGAGGCTGCGGAGCGACGAGTATAGGTCGAGCATCACCATCTCGTGCGGAATTCGCTGCGCAGTGGACTCCGCCGCCGCGTTCAGAGACTTGATCGCCGCCGAGATTGCCTCGTGCTGGCGAAGATTGGTCAGCATTCCCGATTGATCGCCGCTGCCGGGGCCGCGAGCGATCGACAGAATTGCCTCGCGAAGGTCGGCGATGCCTTCGCCGGTCTTCGCCGAACACCGGACCGACGGCCCCGCAAGACTCGCAAGGGACGCGGTTGCCGGTTCCGCAAGCAGATCGATTTTGTTGAATACAGTAACGCGCTCCCGGCCTTCGAGACCGCGAATGAGCTCCTCTTCGTGGTCGAATGATCTGGCGCCAGCGTCGAGGACGATGAGCACAATGTCAGCGTCGGCCAACGCCTCCCGGGATTTTTGAATTCCGATTGCCTCGGCCTCGTCGTCCGATTCGCGCAGTCCAGCGGTGTCGATCAGGTTCACCGGGATGCCACCGATGGCGACCCGTTCGGTGACTAGATCGCGAGTGGTTCCCGGCGTTGCCGTCACGATCGCCCGTTCGCGTTCGACGAGCTTATTGAAGATCGACGACTTGCCTACATTCGGCTGGCCGACAATCGCGAGCGTGAGGCCGCTGTGCACAATCCGTCCCTGAGCGAAGGAAGCCTCGATGGGGGCGAGCTGGACGCGGACGGCCTCGATCCGCTGCAGAATATCCGCATTGGGTATGACGTCGATGTCATCCTCGGCGAAGTCGATGCCCGCCTCCAAAGTAGCGATGAGCGTGATCAGCCCGTCTTTAGCAGGCTGTACGCGGCGCGAAAGCGTTCCTCCCAATTGGCTGGCGGCCACTCTGGCCTGATAGAGCGTCTGCGCGTCGATCAGGTCGCGGACCGCCTCGGCCTGGGTCAGATCGATGCGACCGGAAAGAAAAGCGCGTTGCGTGAATTCACCCGGCTCGGCCAGGCGCGCGCCGCGCTCCATTGCCTCACGTACAAGCAAGTCGAGAACGACCGGCGAGCCGTGCGCCGCTATTTCGACGATATCTTCGCCGGTGTAGGAGTCGGGCGCGGCGAAGAAGGTCACGATGGCTTCGTCAATTCGGCCATCAATGCCCGAGTGAGAGTCAAGTATCTCCGCGAAACGCGCCTGGGCGTGGGCCAACGGACTCTTGAGCCGCAGCATGGGGGCGGCGATGGCGATGGCGTCGGGCCCTGACAGGCGAACGACGCCTATGCCTCCCCGGCCCGGCGGAGTCGAGATGGCAACGATGGTTTCTGTGCCGATCTGAGATTGTTGCACGGGTCTTAGTTTAGAGGGTTATGCCGCCTGGATGCCGCCGGCGTTGGCCCAAGGGTCAAGCTCGGCATCACTAGTCATGCGGATGCCACTCATTGGCAAGGGCAGCTTTCATTGCCGGCACAAGCTCACGCGCGGCGTCCATCTTTGAAACGAAGCCCTGCGCTCCCACTTTTCGTGCTTCATTGACCAAATCCTCATTGCGGGTTTGGGTCAAGAACACGATTCTCGAACGCGAAGACACCTTTCGAATCTCGCGCGCGGCCTCGAATCCGTTCACCTCGGGCAGACCAAGATCCAATAGAACAATGTCCGGCTGCAGGTTTGCGCTCATTTCAATCGCATCCATGCCGTCCGAACCCTCGCCCACAATCTCGAACTCAGCATGTTCCTTCAACATCGAGACGACACAATAACGCCAAAACTCATAATCATCTACGATCAAAATCCGCACAGATGCCAATTCCCAGAATCCTCCTACCGAAGTCACGTTCACTCGACCCGCAGGACTGCTCGCGGCCGAAGTACGCCATCTTTAAGATTGACACTGACTCTGGTTTGGGTCGTTGCTCAAGCGCAAGCAACGAATGGGAATCTTACGAGGTAAATCGATTGGTTAGGCTCCTCAGCGAAGCAAGGCTTGCGGCGAACGGAGCACGATCTTGCCACGGGTCTTCACTAGAATTCCCTCTCGTTGCCATTCATTTAAGAAGCGGCTCGTGGTGAAGACAGTGACGTTGGCTTCATCGGCCAGCTCTTCATTTCGGACCATCACTTCAACGCCTTCTTCAACCTTCCGGCCTATTCCACCGGCCAGGGCCCCAAGCACCAACGCAAGCCGCTGACGCGCCGTCTGACTGGTCGCCGAGACATGAGCGATCTGGTACAGGCGAATGTAGTCAAACGCCAACAGCAGTGCATTATCGAGTAGCCGGGGACAATTCTGCGCGAAAGAACGGATCGCAGAGCGATGCCATACCAGGGCCACGCTCGCCTTTACCACTTCGGCGCTCAAGAGATAATCGCATTGACGCGACAATAGCGCCGCCATGCCGCATATCTCACCTGGGTAAATCCAGCGGAGATTCAGCTTTCGGCCGGCGATCGTTGTGCAGCAAAATCGGGCGCGCCCCTGGACTAGAAGAGCGATGGAACTGGCGGGAAATCCCTGTCGTGTGATCAACGAACCGGGCTCAAACTTCTCTACGGACGCTGCCTCGAAAAGGGCCGTATGCTCAGAGGGAGTCAGCCCCTCCAGGAACCTCGGCGCTAGTCCTCTCAGGAGAACGACGGCCTCAGAGAGAGTCATCATCGAACCTCGCCCCAGCAACTTATCACCAGTGAGCGCCGATTGTTTACCTGTCAGAAGCCGCGTTTACCTGATCGTTCTGATTAAGGACGACGTTCCCTTGTTTGATTCGTCATCGTGATCACAGAATCTTGCGCCTATGGCACGCTTTTTGTCTAGTCGCCGCGGGGAGGTCGACGATCGCCGTAAGGGCGGTTGCGATCGGAGGATCCGCGGCTGGGACGGCGATCTCCATATCCGCGCCCCGAATCGCGAGAGCCGGAGCCACGGCGGCTGGCTTCGGCGGCGGCCCGCGCCAGCGGCGAGCCTTTGGGATAGGCGACCACATAACGGCCTAGGCCCTCTCCGCTGCTGGCGGTCTCTATTTCGTCAAAGGCCTTCAGCGCGAGATGCAGCATCCGGCGTTCGCGCGAACTCATCGGAGCGAAACTGAACGGCTGGCCAGTGCGCCGGACGCTGTCTGCCGCGGTCTCGGCGGTGAGCTTGAGTTCGCGAGCACGCAGCGCTTTGAACTGGTTGGCGTCGAAAGAGACCTTGTCGTGCTCCTCGGGTTCGAGGCGAATGATCTTAGCGGCGATATGCTCGAGTGCGCGCAACACCTCGCCTCCGCGTTCAGTCGCGAGGACGGCATCCGGCCCCGCGAGCTCGACATAGATTTCGCGGGCTTCGAGGCCATCCGGATCGGCGGCGCCGTTGCCGGCGGTGATGCGGTACTTTACGCGAAGTCCCCCGGTCTTCACCAGGGTCTGGAGAAAGCCGGCGATTTTGGCGGCGGCGGCGGCGTGGTCTTCAATAGGCATCGTTCTTACAGTCCTCTTACAGTCCTTTTCGCGGGCTTGCTGGTCCCGCATTATTCGCGGCGTCCTGAGGCTCGCCCCTCCAGAAAAGTTCACCGCCTGGCGGGCACCGGCTTTCCCAGGCGCTTGGCAGCTCGTTTCGCGGCGATTTCATGCATCTCTCTTCCAAGCCGGGTGCGGTTCATGACCATTTGCTGCACGATATTGACGATATTGCCGCAGGCCCAGTAGAGCGCCAGGCCCGAAGCGACGCTCCAGGTCATGAAACCGAAGACCGCCGGCATGGTGAATGCCATCATCTTCTGTTGCGTGGGATCGACGCCCGGCGACGGCGTGAGGTACTGCACCAGAAACATCGAAATGATGAAGAAGATCGGAAGGATGTGTAACGGGTCGGGCGAAGCCAGATCAGGCAACCAGAGCCAGTGCGCCTGACGCAGTTCGAAGACATTCGACAGCATGCTGTAGAAGCCGTACAGCAGTGGCCATTGGATCAGCATCGGAAGGCAGCCGCCGAACATGTTCGCGCCCTCCTTCTTCTGCAGCGCGAAGATCTCCTGATTCATCTCCTGACGGCGCGGGTCGGTGGTCTTGTACTTCTTGTAGCGCTCTTTGATCGCGTCCATCTGCGGCTGAATCCGCTGCATCTTGAGCGCCGACTTCATCATGGTGATGCGCGTGGGCAGCATGGCCAGGTTGATCACCAGCGTCAGCAGCAGGATCGACCAGCCCCAATTGGAGACGATGTGCTCGTACATCCATTGCAGGACCAAAAAGAGTGGCTCAGAGATGAACCTCATCCAGCCGAAGCTGACGATCGGTTCGATGTTCGGGCCATTGGGCTTGCCGTCCGGGCCTGTGGCCTTCACGCTCTTGAGCACATCGATCAGCTTCGGGCCGGCGTAGAGCCGCGTCCCCGTTGTCGCTCCCGTCGGGCCGCTTATGACGCCAACTGCTGCGCCCAGCACCGGAGCGCGGTCGGTAACGTTCGGGTCGGGCTTCTTCAGGTTGCGAGGGATGGTGACCTCGTTGTGCATTTGCACAGCGGTTGCCTGTTGGGGCGCGTCCGGCAGGAAGATCGCGGCGAAATAAAGGTCGCTCACTCCCGCCCAGTCGAATGGCCCGTTGAGCGTCGCCCCCGCGGCGACTTTCTTGTATGCATCCGAGGTGGATTTTCCCGACTGCATGGAGTTGAAGGCCGACTTGGCGTATTGCGGCAGAGTGTCCTGGTCGCCGAAACCGGAAGGCCAGGAGAGCAGAGCGGTTACGGGAGCACCATTCTGCTCGACCGAAGTCTCAGCGTGGAGGACGTAGCTGGTGTCGAAGGTAAAAGTCTTGCGCGCGGTAACGCCGCCGTCCGACCAGGTGAAGGTGAGGGTGGCGGGAGCGATCACATCGCCGGTCGCCGAAGGCACAAAGAGCGCCTGGGCGAGCTTATCGCGCAGCCCCGCATCATAGGTGAAAAGCGACAGTGGATAGCCGAACTGCGACGCAGCCTGCTTGTTCACCAGGTCGAGCGGCTTGCCGTCGGCGTCCTTATATTTCTTTAGTATCCAGGAGGTCACCTGGGCGCCGCGATTGGAAAACTGAATGCGGTAGAGTTCGTTCTCGACAGTCGTTGGCGATTCGGTCGATGCCTGTACTGCATTCGCAGGTTTGGCCAGCTTACCGGCGGTTGCCGGAGCGGTGCTGGGGCCTGAGTTCGCGGCTGGGGTGGCGAGAGCCGCTTGCTGTTCCTGTTGGTGTGTCTGGGGCTTGGTTTCCGGCACCGTCTTTGGCTTGAAGTATTGCAGGCCAACAAACATCAGGATGAAGATGGCCGTGAAGGCGAGCATGGTCTTGGAGTCCTGCCCACCGCCCTGCTGATTCGGGTTCTTGATTTCTGGCAAAAGATATTCCTATCGACGTTCGTCGGGGAGGTTCGCCGCTGACGGCTGTGAGGCCGCCCGGTCCGCAAACGCTCTTTCTTCTATCGTAACTGGCGGCAGGGAACTCTGCATGGACGCGGCACGCGGCAATGACTGCGCGCCAGATAAAGGCAAAGGCACCGGATCGAACTCCGGCGCATGAAATGGATGACACTTGGCGATGCGGCGAAGGGCCAGCCACGTTCCGCGAAAGATGCCGTGATACTCGATGGCCAGCGCGGCATATTCCGAGCAACTGGGTTGGAAGCGGCACGCGCCCGCACTCCCGCTCACTGCGTGGAGCACAGGCGACAACACCTGTTTGTAAACGAAAAACGCGGCACGCCCCAAGCTGCCGCGACTTGACCGAGGTTGACGGACTGCGTCAGTCACGGAGCCGCCTGCGATTCTCTTGAGTGCGGTGCAGTCTCCTGCGGGCTCTTATTCTTGTCGATCGCGCTCTCGATATTGGTAAAGATACGCACGATTTCACTTTCCAGCTTGGCGAACTCGATCGACAGCACCAAGCGCTTCGGGTGCAGAACAATGTCCACATCTGCACTTACAATACGTACCCGGCGCCTGACGATGTCGCGCATCCGCCGCTTGATGCGATTGCGCTCGACTGCCTTGCCCAGCACCTTACCGGCGGTGAGCCCAATGCGCGGACCAGCTGGCGTTTGCGAACCCGCGCCGCGGAGCGCGTAGAAGTAGCTCATCGAAGGCGAGAACTGCTTGCGGCCCTCGCGATACACCCGCTGAAAGTCGGCGTGCTTGCGCAGCCTATGGTCGGCCGCTGCCGCCGCGAGCGGTTCGAGCACGGGCTTGGATGAGACTCCGGACACATCTTTATTGTGCCGCAACAGCATCGAACCGCGCAGAGACACTGCTGCGCACGGATTCCTCAGGCCGAATCCGCCGCTTGTGAAAAAGGGGCAAGCTGTATGAGACGAAAGTCGTATCGACAAACATCACGCGCCGCCCCAAAAATCGGCGGCAGACCGCAGACTAGTCGCGGTAGCCCGCGCTCACGGAAACGCTATGGCGGCCCTTGGCGCGGCGCCGGGACAACACGGCCGCTCCGCTCTTGGTCTTCATACGGACGCGGAAGCCGTGGGTCTTCGACCGGTGACGGCGGTTAGGTTGAAATGTGCGCTTCGGCATAGAACTGCGCTCCTCTGGTAACTCTCTTGGGGTAATTTATCGCGGCGGTCCGCCTGCGACTCTGTTCACTCTTTTCGCGAACTTCAGTATAAACGATCGGCGAACTTGCCGCAAAAAACTCTCTGCTCTTCAAGTTTTCACTGCTAGTGGTGCAACTCAAAAATAAAAGATTTTTTTGCGTGAAAGACTCGTTACGAGCGTCTTGCAATCATGCTACTATCGCTTTCGTTCAAGAGAGAAATCTGCACGTCAGGCTGTCTCTTTGCCGATCGATTTAAGAGCATCCCAACCTTAGCGTTCGGATGCAAGCTCCGAGCACACGAGAGAACCACGGCACACCCGGCGGGCTCCCCACCAGGCGCTTTGTCGCATTTGCTCTCTCTTTCTAGCGAGGCGCGCCGATCGGTGGCGGCCCTGAGCAAGGAAGTGTAATGTCATTCGCACCCACGCCCGCCGTCGCACCGAACCCCTGGGTTAGAATCCTCGGGGCCCTCGAGAAGAAAGTTACCCGCCACTCCTTCGACGCCTGCCTCAAGCCGACGCGATTCAGCCACGCCAGCGGCACTACACTCTTCGTGCGCGTGCCGAGCACCGAGATCCAGCAAGACTGCGACCGCTACGGCGACATCATCCAGGAGGCGATGGAGTCGCTCGAGATGGAGTTCGAAGAGGTCAAGTTCGTCACTCCGGAACAAGACCCCGCGAACGCGAGGGTGCGCGAGGATGGCGGCTTTGCGCCGCTGCCCGCCCATGCGGCGAACGCTCCACAAAACGGTCATCAGGCCGGACATCAAAACGGCCCCTATAACGGCCAAAGGGGACACAGCTCACGAACCGGGGTACCCGCTCAGCAAGGGCGTTTCGACTGGACCACGGCGGCACAGCTGAATCCGAAGTACACCTTCGACGCATTTGTCATCGGAAACGGCAACCAGTTTGCCCGCGCCGCCGCCGGCGCCGTAGCCGAGCGCCCATCGAAGGCTTACAACCCGCTCTTCCTCTACAGCGGCACCGGCATGGGCAAGACCCATCTCATGCACGCCATCGGCCACGAGATGAAGCGCCGCGAGCCCCACGCCTCCATCTGCTATGTCTCCAGTGAGAAGTTCACCAACGAGATGATCAACTCGCTGCGCAACGACCGCATGACCAGCTTCCGCGACAAGTTCCGCTCGGTTGACCTGCTGCTGATCGACGATATCCAGTTCCTCGCGCAAAAGGAGCGCACTCAGGAGGAGTTCTTTCACACCTTCAACGCGCTCCACGAGAGCATGAAGCAGATCGTCATCGCCTCCGACCGCCCCCCCAAGGAGCTTCCCGAGATCGAGGACCGTCTGCGCAGCCGCTTCGAGTGGGGGCTGATCGCCGACATCCAACCGCCCGACCTGGAAACCAAGGTCGCAATCCTGCAGAAAAAAGCGGAGAGCGAGCAGACCACGCTGCCCATCGACGTCGCGCTCTTCATCGCGTCGAATGTCCGGACCAATGTCCGCGAGCTCGAAGGCGCCCTGGTGCGCCTGATCGCCTGGTGCGGCCTCAACGGCATGGAGATTACCCTGCCGACCACCCAGCAGTGCCTGAAGGCCTTCATCGACACCCAGGTACGCAAGATCACTATCGAGTCGATCCAGCGTGCCGTCGCCGAGCAGTTCGGCATGAGGGTCGCGGAGCTGAAGCAGAAAAATAACTCCCGTTCAGTGGTCGTGCCACGCCAGATCGCAATGTTTCTCGCCAAGCAGATGACCGAGGCCTCGTTGCCCGAAATCGGACGCCAGTTCGGCGGCAAACACCACACCACCGTGATGCACTCGATCGGCAAGATCGACGAGATGAAGCGCACCGACAAAGACCTGAACCGAACCCTGACGAAGTTGACGGAGACTCTGAACGGATAGAGGCCGCTAAACGCCGGCCGCGGTATCGGCCTTCGCTGGGTGCGACGGAAATACTACGAGCGACACGACAAGGGCCACAGTAACTCCGATGCCAACCTCTAGAAATCTACTCAGCGCGACCTTGCTCGGGGGAGCGTCGAGTGGAACGAGAACGATAATGCTGAGTGTCGCCGCGGCGAGGCGTCCGGCCTTGTCAAATTGAAACGCGCTGCAGACGAAGACGCAGAGCGCCACTGAAACGCCATAGAGAAGATAGTGTCCGTGCCACGCGTAGAAGCTCACCCAGCCCAAAAAGGCGCCCACTGCAGTGCCAAGCACGCGGTCGCGGCACGACGCGAACGTCAGTGTGCTGTCCCAACCCATGACGACGATCGCGGAAACGGCCGCCCAAAAAGAGTGCGGCAGCACCAGCAGATTTGCCAGCCATAGGGAAATTACCGCTGCGAGTCCCGCTCGCAACGAACCGATGGCCTTTTTGCCGACCTCGTTCCGCTGCCACCAGCTGGAAACCGCGCCCTCCGGAGATGATGCGTTCGGGGACATGATGTTGCCCTCACCAGTTCGTTTATCGCTCAAGATCTTATCGGAAGCCTCGCAGCGCGCTTTTCGACACCGTCGGCTTCCCGTCCGACTGGACGACCGTAGGCCAACCACACCTTCCGCTCCTCCGGCGAAAATCGCTCGATCGCATACCGCAGCGTCGTCCTCGGCATCTTCCCCGCATACTTCTCTAGAAACCGAACCAGCTCAAGCCGCGAAACCTTCCCAGCCTCACGCAGCAGCCATCCCACAGCTTTGCGGATCAACGGCTCCTTGTCGATGAGTAGCTTTCGCGCGATGCGGAAGGTGTCTTTTGTCTCGCCATGGGCCAGAAACGCGAAGGTTGAGACGATGGCAATGCGCCGCTCCCAGAGCATCGCTGATGACGCCAGATCATCGAGAAGGCCGCGCTGCCGCGTCACAAGGTGCCTGCCGACAATGTAGCGGCATGAGGTGTTGACCAGGTCCCAATTATTCGCCCGGTGGGTATTCTGAAGGTAAAAATTAAAGATCCGTTGACGATTCTCTTCCTCAGCGAGCTCGTATTGGGCCACCAGAATCTCCAGCGCAGCAAAGCGATGTTCATGGATCGGCGACGCCAGGAGCTTGGCGATATCCGTCAGCGGCAGATGCGTATAGCGCAGGGCGATCTTTCGGATCATTGGAACGGTGATTCCCAGGAAAATATCGCCTTCGCCATATTCACCTGGGCCAGTCTTGAAGAACCACGCAAGATTCCGCGCTCTACGCTCGTCGGCGACTGCTTCCATCTCGCGAAGCAGGTCGAGACGCGTGGTTCTCTTCGCGAGACTCTTCTTAACGGCCATCCCGTGACTCGGCTCTCCCGTCTCTATTGTTTTCTCGCGAGTTCGCAACCACATTGAGGAAAGCTTCGAAAACACGTCCTCTGTGCAAAGCCGCATCACGCGAAAGGCGCATCATTTATAGGTGAAACTGCGCTTTCCACTTCAATCGATCTCTTTCCACATGGGCCATCCCGGTGCGCCTGTGCGGACTGCGGCAAACCGGGGACGCCCGCAAGTAAACTACGTTTGTTTTCCTGCTCTTGCTTCTTTGCGAAGCGGCTTTTCTAAAACGTGTATTCGTCATATGACCGCTCTGGTATAGCCCCGGACGCAGTTTCCACATATCCACACCGAACTACTACTGCTACTGCTTTAAATATGAATTTACTCATTACCAGAAGAAGTCGCACAGCTTGCTCCCGGACACTGCGCGAAAAGACGGAGAATGAGTGTCCCATTTTGCGTCTCTGGCAGAATCCACTGATTTAACGAGTTTTCCGCAACACAAAAGGTGCAAAATCTCACTAGAATGGATGGCAGATCGGATCCGCCGCAAACACCGCTGTGCCTTGGGGCATCCGTTGGTGTACATTGTGGCAAAACCATATAAGGGGCGATGCAGATATGCCAGGCTTAGAAGTGGACCAGGAGAAGCCGGTGGTAACCAGCGGAGCCACGGGAGCGATGGAGATCATCGTCAGCCGCGCCGAGCTGCTGCGCGAGCTGACCGCAACCCAGAGTGTCGTCGAGCGCAAGACCACCATCCCGATACTGTCGAACTTTCTCATCGAGGCGGCGGACGACCATCTGACCATCACCGCGACCGATCTCGACCAAAGCATCAAGACCTCCTGTGTGGCCAAGGTCAAAAAGCCCGGCGCTTGCACCATTCCAGCGCGCAAGCTCTACGACTACATCAAGTTGCTCGGCGACGGCGACATCTCGATCAAGCTCATGGACAACCACTGGGTACAGATCCGCTCCGGCCGGTCCAATACCAAGATGGTGGGCATGGCGCGCGCCAACTTCCCCCAGGTCCCAGCCTTTCCCGAGGTTGGCCTTACGAAGATATCTTCGGCCTCGCTCAAGAACATGATTGGCAAGACCATCTTCGCGATCTCGAACGAAGAGTCGCGCTACACGCTCAACGGAGCACTCCTAATCCTCAAGGCTGAAAGCCTGGCAATGGTCGCCACCGACGGCCATCGGCTCGCCCACGTCGAGAAGTCCGGCGAGAGCCTGGAGAATATCAGCGGCGAGAAAAAGACCCTCATCCCGCGTAAGGCGCTATCGGAGCTGCAATCCCTGCTCTCGAACAGCGAAGCTGAGCAGATCGATTTTGCCGACGACGACCACACCCTCTTCTTCCGCGTCGGCCATCGCACCCTCACCTCGCGCAAGCTCACCGGTCAATTCCCCAATTACGAAGCGGTGCTCCCGCGCGACAACAACAAGTTCATCGTGGTGCGTAGCGAAGACCTCATGGCATCGATCCAGCGCGTCGCCCAGTTCGCCGACGAACGCTCAGGCGCTGTCAAAATGCGGCTGGAGCAGAACGAGTTAAAGATATCTTCCTCATCGACTGACTCCGGCGAATCCGAAGACACCATCGAGACGCCCTACAACTTCGACGCCATTGTGGTGGGCTTCAACTCCGCCTACCTGATCGACTTTCTGAGGGCGGTCGGCACCGCAGGCGAAGTGCGGTTGGAGTTCAAAGACGCTCAGTCCGCTGGGCAGGTCCGTCCCGAAGACGCCGATGATGAATATCGCTACCGCTACATCATCATGCCAATGCGGATTTGAGCGGCTTCAAAGAATACAACGCTGAAAAAGGGCCCGGCAAAGGGTCCTTTTTTATGGGGTCCTCGCCCAGTCCAACCCTTTCACTCGCCCCCGCTACCCGGCGCGGATACAATAGAGTCTAAGACACGCAGATGCGACTGCATGAAAGTGGACCGTCCCCCGGAATAGGATTCGGGAACGGCGCGATCTTTGCGTTGGCATTCAGTTTGAGGGATGGATTTGAAGTCAAGCAGCTTAGAGATTTGCAGGCATCAGGCACGCCTGGTTCCAAATGTTGTTCAACGCAAGGGGTCGGAAGACAATCTGTCGGCAAGCCGCACCCGGACTGCCTTACCCATTTCGATTCTTCGGCTTATGTTGCTGACCTTTGTTGCGTTTCTGCCGTTCCATGCCGCGCACAGCCAGCAGGCGGAAAAAGTTCCCACGCACATCAATCTGAGCGCTTCAACCGCTGAGGGTTCCGAGCGAACCGCAGCGACATTCACCGTCCAGGTGGCTGGCACTGAAACCACAGGCACCCATTCGACCGGCTCGGTGCCGACCGGCAGCGTAAGCTTCATGAATGGGGAGCACTCTATTGGCGCAGCCTTCCTTGATAGCGAAGGCCGTGCAACTTACACAGTAACCGCCCTGCCTGCCGGCGAACAGAAGATCACTGCGGTCTATCAAGGCGACGACAATTTTGAGGCTGCGAGCTCGACCCCTGCGGCAGTGAACTCGGCTGTCTCCGGCGTTCCTGCGTTCACTCTGACCGCCAGCAACAGCTCGCTCTCCGTTGTAGCGGGAAGCACTGCGACCACGGTGATTACCGCGACGCCAGAGAATGGCTTCAATCAGGCAGTCTCTCTCTCCTGTTCGGGCGTTCCGTATGTCACCGTGACCTGCGTTTTTAGCCCCGCCCAGGTAACACCCGGCGCTCCCACGGCAACGAATCCAAACGGGACGCCGGTGATCAGCACACTTAGCATTGTCACCACCGCGTACAACGGCGGCGAACTACGCCAGCCCGGGTTTCGTCCCGGCCCTGGCGGTAGCAGTGATACTGTCTACGCGATTGCGGCTCCTGGAATACTGGCCCTCGCTGGCCTGGGCCTGACGCGCAGACGTTGGGGCCAAGGGAAGGTCGGCGGATCGGCGAAGATGATCGCCATCCTCTTCCTGTTGCTCGCCAGTGGAATTGGGCTCAGTTCCTGTTCGCAGCGCTACGGCTACTTCCACAGACCGCCGTCCGGCAATCCCGGAACTCCCGCAGGGACGTATACCGTAGTCGTCTCAGGCATCACCGGAACAGGCAGCAGCTTGTCCACCGCGAATGTGTCGGTGACGCTGGTCGTGAAAACCAGCTAGGCCCCACCTGCCAACTACTCCTCCGAGTCATCCACCAGTGGGCGGACTTCCGCCTCTCGTTTGGCCAGCTCCTCCAACTGGTTGCGCCAATCGAGCGTAGCCAGAAAGCCCCGCGATTCGCGCCAGTTCTCCTCGACCACCACGAAAAGTTCCAGAAAGACCCTGGTCCCCAGCAGCGATTCAATCTCTTTGCGGGCGGCCGTGCCGATGGCTTTGAGCTTGGCGCCGCCTTTGCCGATGAGGATGGCCTTCTGCCCCTCGCGTTCGCAGTAGATTGCGGCGGCAATCTTCGTCACTGGAAGCTTCGGCGGAAGCTGTCCTGCTTTGAGTGGTCTGGGGCTCTTCGGCGGAGGCGGAGGCTCCTCGAATTTCTCGACGACCACGGCTGCGGCGTACGGGACCTCTTCGCCGGTCTCGAGCAGGATCTTCTCGCGAATCAGCTCAGCCACCATAAAGCGCTCCGGCTGGTCGGTGAACTGGTCTTTCGGGAAGTAACGCTGGCCGACGGGCAAATGCTCGATCAGCTTCTCCACCAGAATGTCCAAGCCCTTGCGCTTCGTCGCCGAGATCGGGATCACTTCGGTGAAGCTATGCTGCGCGCTAAGCTGCGCGATCAGCGGGGCAAGCCTCTCACTCGTGATCAGGTCGATCTTGTTGATAAGCAGGAAGACCGGGCAATCGAGCTTGCGAACGAGGCGAAAAACGAACTCGTCCTCTTCACGCTCTTTTTGAGACTTACTAAATTGACTCTTATTCTCTTCAATCGGAGCAGCTCTAGTCGCGGCGAGTTGGTAGTTCCGCGTCGCATCGACAATCAACACTACAATGTCGCGGGTTTCCAGCGCGTCGTAGACCTCCTGCATCATCCGCTTGTCGAGCAGGGTGCCTGGGGTGTGGACTCCGGGAGTGTCGACAAAGACGATCTGCGCGGCCTGATGCTTGCTCTTCTTCGCCGGCACGTCATAGATGCCGTGGATGCGGGTGCGCGTCGTCTGCGCCTTTGGCGTGACGATGGCCACCTTTTCGCCAATCAGCGCGTTGAGCAGCGTCGATTTACCGGCGTTGGGACGGCCAAGAATGGATACGAATCCGGATTTCAAAGAGAATGCGCCTCGAGAACCATTAGAACAGGACTTATTCCGCTCCACCTTGCGGGAGTTTGTTACGCGGCAGCCCGCTTCGACACTCTCACTCGCTCAATCCGCCGGTCCGTCGAAGCCAGCACCTCAAACCTCAAATGCTCATCCTCAATCACTTCCCCGGCCGAAGGGATTCGTCCCGCCGTTTCGCTGACCAAACCCGCCACCGTCGTCGCCTCGTAGTCCTCAGGCATCTGCCAGGTCTCGCCCATCAACTCTTCAAGCCGTTCAACGTCCAGGCTGCCAGGGACCACCCATGACCCTCCCGGCTCCGCGATTGGCTCGTCCTTCTCGGCGTCCTGCTCGTGCTCATCGGTGATATTGCCGACGATCTCTTCGAGCAGGTCTTCAATCGTTACCAACCCGGCGACGCCGCCGTATTCGTCGATCACGACGCGCATGTGCTGCTTGGCGCGCTGCATCTCGCGCAGCAGCTCGTTGACCTTTTTCACTTCCGGCACAAACGCCGCCGAGCGTTGAATGCTCGCCACCGTCCGCGTAGCCGCAACGCTATCCGGTATCTGCAGCAGGTCGTGCGAATACGCAATCCCGGTGATCTGGTCGATGGTGTCGCGGTAGACGGGTACGCGCGAATAAGGATTCGTCACCAGTTGCCGAAGAAACTCCTCCAGAGTTGTCGTCTCCGGCACCGCAAAGACCTGCGGCCTTGGTGTCATCACCTCGCGCACAACCTTGTCGCCAAACTCGACCGCCGACCGCACCAGGTCGCGGTCGCCTTTCTCGATGATGCCCTCTTCTTCCCCGGCCTCGATCAGGGCGTCGACCGCCTCGGAACTCGTATCGTCTTCCTCCGCCTCCGGGGTCTCGGCCAGCGCGGCGATTGAAAGCAGGAAGCTGAGCAGGAAGGTCACCGGCAGCACCAGCAGAAACAGGAACCGCAACACCAGCCGGAACCGGACTACCCAAAGACCGCGCGTCCGCGTGAAGAAGACAAACGGCAGCAGCCGGTTGAAGATCACGATCACCAGCACAACGCCGAAGACGACCTGAGCGATCTCGCCAAAGGTGGGCCTATCGGTCAGGGAGGAGCGGTCAAAGAGCATCGCCCCAAAGAGCAGCGTGACGCAGGCCAGCGATAGCTGCGTGAGCACCGCGGCCGACAGCGCGACGCGCTCCCGGTTGGCGCCGAGTCGCGGCTCAACCTTCTCCTCCCACGCGTCGATGTTCTCCTGAAACTCACGGGCCAGGAACTTGCCCATCTCGAAGTAGAGCCGGTCGACGTAGGAGGCGAGCGTCAGCGTGAAGAGTAGCGCGGCAATCGCCACCGCAAAGAGAATGGTCATGCCCGGCCGCCCGCAGTCTTACGGCGTTCACTTGCTGGAGCTTTTTCCCGCGGTTTGACTTTTTTTGCTGGTCGGGCAGAACGCACGCGCGCCGTATTCCGCTCAATCAGGCCGGACGGCAAACCCAGCTGCCTCCGCAGTCGCTTTTCCTTCCGCGCCATCTCTCCGTCGTCCGTCTCATGGTCGAATCCAGCCAGGTGCAGCCCTCCATGCAGGATGAGGATCTTCACTTCCGTAGCCAGCGAATGGCCCAGGCTCTCCGCCTGCCGCGCCGCAGTCTCGAGCGAGATCGCCAGGTCTCCGGCGCTCTTGGCTTTATGTCCATTGCCAGCCTCGAACTCCCATGCCACCGCCGGAAACGAGAGCACATCGGTAGGAACGTTCTTCCCGCGAAACTCCCGGTTGAGCTCCCGGATGCGCTCGTCACTCGTAAGCAGTACGGAAACCGACCCTGAACATCCGGCAGCCTTCATCGCAAGCCCCGCAAATCGCGCTAACTCTCGCTTATTCAGCGGTTCGCGGCGAGCGGCAATCGTGGTTCGTGGAGGGTCGATAAGAATCATCTTGCGAAGTGCGTCAGCGGGTCCTGAAGAGCAATACCTCCATCCGCCGCAAGGCAAACCGGCGGGACGAAGCAAAAACCACGGCTCTAGAAACAAGAGGAGGGCCAAAGCCCTCCTGTTTCATGGTATCGCAATCGATTACGGTCTTGATTCTGCGGCCAGCTATTGCGGCTTGGAGTTCGGTGGCTCGCCCCGCCGTTCGTCCATTCGCGGCTCGGTCATATTCAGCGGCAGTTCCTGCTGCGCCTTGCCAAAGTTGTCGTAAGCCACAATGATCCGCTGCACAAGGTGATGCCGTACCACGTCGCCAGACTCAAACTCGACGAACTTGATCCCGTCCACGCCGTTGAGAATGTTCATCGCCTCGATCAGCCCGGACTTCTTCGGGTTGGGCAAGTCGATTTGGGTCACGTCGCCGGTGATCACCGCCTTCGCGTTGTTGCCCATGCGGGTCAGGAACATCTTCATCTGCTCGCTGGTCGTGTTCTGCGCCTCGTCCATGATGATGAAGGCGTCGTTGAGCGTGCGGCCACGCATAAAGGCAAGCGGCGCGACCTCAATCACGTTACGTTCCAGCATCTTGTCGACGCGCTCCTGATCGAGCAGGTCGTAAAGCGCGTCGTAAAGCGGGCGAAGGTAGGGATCGATCTTTTCTTGCAAGCTCCCAGGCAGGAACCCAAGCCGCTCCCCTGCCTCGACCGCCGGCCTGACGAGGATGATCCGACTGATCTTCTTCGCCAGCAGCGCCGAAGCCGCCATCGCCACGGCAAGGTAAGTCTTTCCCGTACCCGCCGGACCGATGCCAAAGACCATGTCATTCTGCTCGATTGCCTCGACGTAGCGCCGCTGATTGATAGAGCGCGGCTGCACCATCCGCTTGATGCCCGCCGACCTCTGTTTTCCCGTCTCAGCCAGGCTGCGCAGGGTAATTTGGGTGTCCGCGACAACCAGCTTCAACATGCCGTGAAGCTCTCCGTTATGGAGGTTCACGCCCGAGCGCCGCAAATGCTCATAATCGGCGAAAATCTGCTGCACCTGGGTGATGCTGTCCGGATGACCCTCCACATGCACCGCGTCCGACTTCAGATCGATGCGCACGTTGAGGCTGTCTTCCATTAGCCTGAGATTTTCATCGCGGGTCCCAAACAGGGGCTCAAGGTTGGGCGTGATGTCCAGCGCTTTTTTCATCAAGCGGTGAAATTCCCTCCAAAGAGTGAATGGTTCGTTGAATTAGATGTGGCGCGGAGCAAGCGGGATTTCAATGGAAGTGCCGGCACGGAAAAATCTCCGTGGTATGCCGTACAGCCCACATGGCTTGTCGAGGAGAGTCGGGCCGGATTGGCGATAAGCACCAAATATTTCCCGTTGATGCGCTCAGAGTAGCGCTCACAGGGTTTATCGTCAACAGCTATTCGATGAATTAGCGGCGAATCCTTCCGAACGGGCACACTCGGGAATCCGGTTACTCAACTGCAGGCTGCCCTCGGGACACAAAAGAGCTCGACTTCAGCGCCGCCCTTTCCATTACACTTAGCTTTCCGCTTCAAACCTTTGCTTCGCGATCTGTAACCGGGAGCCCGATCCCATGCTGCTTTCGAAAATACCTCTATCCGCCGTCTGCTTTCTGGCAGGCTTCGTTGCATCAGCTCCAGCGCAAACTACCCCTCCGCACGACATCGTTATTTCGAACGCCACGGTGATGACCGTCACCCACGGCACGCTGGAGCACGCCAGCGTGTGGGTTCATGACGGCAAGATTGCCGGAGTCGGCTCGACGGTCAGCGCTCCATCCGATGCGGTGAAGGTGGATGCAACCGGCAAATACCTGACGCCGGGGATCATCGATCCTCACTCCCACTCCGCGCTCGACAGCGATGTGAACGAGGCGACCAGCCCGGTCACGCCGAGCATGATGATGATCGACGCCTTTGACAATCGCGACAAGGCGCTCTACCAGGCGCTGGCCGGTGGCGTGACGACCGAGCTGCTGCTTCACGGTTCGGCGAACATGATTGGCGGCCAGGCTGTCGTCATCAAGAACAAGTTTGGCCTGGAGCGTGACGCAATGCTGTTTCCGAATGCTCCGCGGTCGATCAAGTTTGCGAGCGGCGAAAATCCGAAGCGAGTGTATGGCAGCCGCGACCAGCTACCCTCGACGCGCATGGGCAACTTCGAGGTGATGCGGCAATCGTTTGAGGACGCCAAGGCCTACATGGCCAAGTGGGACGCCTATAACGCCAAAATAGCCAAGGGCGACAAAGATGCAGAGAAGCCAGGCGTCGACCTCAAGCTCGAAGCGCTTGCCGATGTGCTGCGTGGGAAACTCTATGTGCAAATCCATTGCTATCGCGCCGACGAATACCTGACCGAAGAAGCGATCGCCAAGGAGTACGGCTACAAGATTCGCGCCTTCCACCACGCGCTCGAGATGTACAAGGTTGCGCCCAGGATCGCAGCCGACGGCACCGCGATCGCCACCTTCGCCGACTGGTGGGGGTATAAGGACGAGGCTTGGGACGCGATTCCCTGGAACGCAGTGATGTCGATGCGCGCGGGCGTGAAGGTGGCGCTGAAGAGCGACTCGAACGATTACATTCGCCGGCTGAATCAGGAGGCGGGCAAGATGGTCCGCTATGGTGGCGCGACCGAGGAAGAGGCGCTCCGCATGATTACGCTGAATCCGGCATGGATCATCGGCGTCGATGACAAAGTCGGGTCTCTCGACGTGGGCAAAGACGCCGACCTGGTGATCTGGAATATGGACCCACTCTCGACTTATGCGCGGGCCGAGAAGGTGTATATCGACGGCGACCTTTTCTTTGACAGTAGCCTGCCCGGTTTTGGCACTACTCATTTCAACGGAGTCATGCATGACGGCGGCGGTTTCGGTAGCGACGACGGAGACGATGAGCTCGGCAGCCGGGGAGGCAACTAATGCAAAGGCCTCTTTTAGGATTTGTAACTGCTGCTGTGGCTTATTTGGCGATCTCATCGGGCGCCAGTATTTTCGCCCAAGCGGTGGCGCCTACTGACCTCAGCACACCCGCGCCGACGATCGCCATCACCGGCGGCAAGCTGCTCACCATCACTCACGGGGTCATTGAGAACGGCACGATCGTTCTTTCCGGAGGCAAGATCGCTGCCGTGGGCGCTGCTGATGCAGTAAAGATTCCGGCGGGCGCGCAGATTGTCGATGCCAAGGGAATGATCGTCTATCCCGGCCTTATCGACTCCGAGACCAACCTCGGCCTCACCGAGGTCGAGGCCGACGAGGCCAGCAACGACCTCGTCGAGACCAGCGATGAAATCTTCCCCAACATGCACGTCTACGATGCCTTCCACGCCGAGACCGAGCACATCCCGATCACACGCATTAACGGCATCACCAACGCGATCGTCGCGCCGGCATCGGACGACACGCTCCCGGGCCAGGACATCTTCATTCAACTCGCCGGCCGCGACCGCGACCAGATGATTCTCAGAAAAGACGTGGCGCTGGCAATGAACTTCTCGGGTGCGCAACGCCGTCGGGGCAAAGATAGAAAATTCCCCAGCACTCGAATGGGGCTCGCTTCGCAGCTGCGCCAGACTTTCATCGACGCGCAAGCCTACGCTGTGACCAGGAGCGAATATCAGGCCAAGCTCGAAAAATGGCAGAAGGGCGACAAGAAAGACCCCGCGCCCACCGCGCCCAAGGTTGACCTCAAGATGGAGGCGCTGCAGCCATACCTGCGCGGCGAACGGCCGGTCGTCGTCGCCGCCTACCAGGGCTATGAGATTGAGGTCGCAATGCAGATCGCGCAGGAGTTTCACCTGAAGGTGGTGCTCAATCACGTGACCCATGGGCAGGAAATTCTCGACAAGATCGCTTCCTACAAGGTCCCCGTGATTGTCGGGCCGATCTACGCTTTCCCCTCTGCCAACGAGCGCTACGACGCCGTCTTCACGTTGCCCGCCGAACTCCAGAAACGCGGCGTCAAGATAGCCTTCTCTTCGGCAGGCGACGAGAGTGGAAACCCGGGCGGTTTCGAGCGCAACCTGCCATACGCTGCCGGATATGCGGTCGCCTATGGCCTTCCCTACGACGAAGCGCTCAAGGCCATCACCCTCAACCCGGCAGAAATCTGGGGCGTCGCCGACAAGCTAGGCTCGCTCGACGAGGGCAAGACGGCGAATATCGTGATCGCCAATGGCGATCCGCTGGATGTCCGCACCGACGTGAAACAGATATATATCGAGGGCCACGCCATCCCGATGGAGTCGCGCCAGACGAAGTTGCGGGATGAGTACAGCAAGTAATCAAAACTCAGACAGTGCGCTTGTGAAAGTTTCCGTCCTTCATGATCACCGAAAGGTGATCACCGCCGCACCCGAGGGTCGAGATATCTTCCAAAGGGTTCCCATCGACTACCAGGATGTCCGCCATCGCCCCTTCGCGAATGCATCCGAGCCTTCCCGTTTGTCCCATCAACTCTGCATTTATTGTGCAAGCCGAGCGAAGCACATCGATAGCCGGCAGCACCTTCGCGCGCAGCGTAAATTCCGTGCTTTGCCGCACGTGCAGACTGCCCAGCAGATCGGTGCCAAATCCCATTCTCACCCCGGCACGCTTCATCATTTCGAGGCCCGTCAACGCTGACTCGCCAAACGGTTTCAGCTTTTCTATGCTGGCTGCGGGAAGGCCAAGCTCTTGCCCCTTTTCCAGCAGGCCAAACAGGACGGCCATCGTGGGCACCGTAAAGGCGCGTTTCTCGGCAACATACTCGGCGGTCGCCTGATCGATGAGTGTGGCGTGCTCAATCGATTTCACTCCTAACGCTGCAGCCCGGCGAACCGCCTCCTTCGGATGGCAATGCGCCGCAACATAGGAGCCGGCACGGTCAGCTTCTTCGACAGCAGCGCGAATCTCCTCATCTGAATATTGGCAACGGTCAATCGGGTCGGTGGGAGACGCGACCCCTCCCGACGCCATGATCTTGATATGCGAAGCGCCGCGCCGGAGTTCTTCTCGCACCGCTTTGCGCACCGCGTCGGCGCCGTCCACAACGATCGCCATATGGTCGGAGTGATAGGAACAGCCACAATAGTGCCCCGCTTCGAGCGAGTGGTCTCCAGGACGGAAGTCGCCATGGCCGCCGGTTTGAGAGAGAAAACGGCCGCCGTAAAACAACCGGGGTACGCGATCAAGCAGGCCATCCTTAATGGCCAGCGCCAGGCCAATGTCCGCTCCGCCGACATCGCGGAGAGTCGTGAACCCGCGATCCAGGCTCGCGCGCATAAACTGCGCCGCGAAGTGCGCCAGGTAAGACACAGGAGACTGCACAACCCGCACGATGTTCAATCCCGCCGCATACACGTGCACATGGGCATCGATAAGCCCCGGCATCAGAACCCGGCCGCCGCAGTCGACCACCTCGTCACCGTCGGCAGCAGGACGCTCGGATATCTCGGCGATACGATCGCCTTCGACAAAAACGTTAAGGTTTGCCTGCAGCGTTTCCGACTCCCCATCGAAGATACGCGCAGATCGAAATACAATTCTTGGGGTCATTCCTGATCACCAATTCAAACGGAATTCGCACTGTCGCCAAGATATGAAGATATAACGTGACAGAGAATCCGCCGAAGGGAATAAACAGATTTGTACGCGTCTCAATCCCCCGGTACTTCAGTCCGAAGACGCGCATCAGAAAACTCGAGGTTTCTAAACCATGCGACCTGACATCGTCCCCGGCGCGATCTTTCCCGACTACGAGCTCACCGATCATGCCGCCAAGCGCCGCAAACTCTCTGAGCTTCAAGGAATGCATCCGATGGTGCTCGTCCTAAGCCGCGGAGGCTTTTGCCCCAAAGACCGCCGCCAGGCCGAGGGTCTCGTTGCACTGCATCGCGAACTCGAGGTCGCCTATTGCCGGCTCGTCACCATCAGCACCGACAACATCACCCTCACCAACGAGTACCGCACCGGCGTCGGCGCCCACTGGCCTTTTCTCTCCGACGCCGGCCGCATCGTCCAGAAAGACCTCGACATCGCCGAGTACACCGACCCGGCCAACAATCCGATGATCCCCCACGTGATTGTGCTCGGGCCCGGCCTCGTCATCTACAAGATCTACAACGGCTACTGGTTCCTGGGCCGCCCAACGGTCGAAGAACTTCGCCAGGATCTCCGCGCTGTCACCAAGAAATGCCGCCCCGATTGGGACATCACCACCCCCGAACTCCGCGCCGCCTGGCAACAAGGCAAAAGAGAACTCTTCTACCCATACGGCAAAACCTACGCCCAGACCATCGGAGAGCAAGACTAAATGAGTGCTTTGCCCTGAAGGCGTCAGCTGAGAATCGAACTTACCTAAACGCTGACTACGCGGGATCACTTCCAGCACGAAGGCTTTAGAATCCAGGGAAGTGGAGACAGGATGCATCTATCGATAGTGGCTCGGCGGGGCAGCTGGGCAAGGCTCGGCAAACTTGGTTTGGCCGTGCTTGGATTGGTCATAATGGCCGGACTGCCCTCTGAGGGGCGAGCCCAAACCTCGGTGACCCTGACCCCCAGCGTGGCCAGTCCGCAGATGCTGGGCGCCCCAGTGACCTGGACGGCGACGGTCGAGAGCCCTCCCGCCGGGCACACTTACGGCTATCAATTCACCGTGACCTTCAACGGCCAGGCGCAGATCGTGCGCGACTTCAGCCCCACCAATACCTTCCCCTGGGTGCCGCACACCGTCGAGGGCGAGTACCAGGTGAGTGTGATTGTGCGCGATACCACCACCGCGCCGTACGTGGTCTTCGCGCCGGTAAGCGCGGACTTCACTTTGCTGCCCTGGGTCACCGCTCCGCTGGCCGCGGGAGTCGTCAATCCCACCTCCCATCCCCTGGTCGCCTTGTTCAGCGGGCCGCCGTGCACGGCGGGCGATCAGCTGCTGGTCCGCTTTCACCCGGTAAGCCCAACGGGTTCGCAGAACCCTAATCCAATGACCACCAATCTGGTGTCGTGCTCGCCCGAAAGCGCCAACTTCCTGGTCGCGGGCATGTATCCGTTGACTGCATATCTGATGCACTGGGAGGAATACAACGGGACCAGCCTGGTGAACACCGGCGCCGATCTGCCCTTCACCACCGGAGCGCTGCCGTCCAGCTTCATGGCCCCCACATTTACGGTCAACGTCCCGCCCACCGCGCACGACACCGCCTATCCACTGGTCTTGTGGCAGTTCCTGACCTCCGGGGGGACGGCGACCGACCTGGCCGGGAATGTGGTCTGGTATTCCCCCAGCCCCCCGTTCATGGCCCGGATGGAGCCCGGCGGCAATTTTTATTCCTACGGCGGCGGGGTGCTCTATGGGTCGTCGCTGGCGCAATACGATCTGCTTGGCAACGCGGTGGTCGAAACCAACCTCGAGATACTGAACGAGCAGCTGGCCGCCAAAGGCTATCCGACGATCAATGGACTCAATACCCATGAAGCCAGGCACCTGCCCGACGGCAACCTTCTCCTGCTTGGCGCCAGGGACGTTGTCTCCACCAGCGCGCAGGGAGGCACTCCCGCCAACCCGGTCGATATCATCGGCGACCTGGTGCTGGTGCTGGACCACAATCTGCAGCTGGTCTGGGCCTGGGACTCCTTCGCCCATGAGGACATCAATCGCGCCGCGACCCTGAACGATCAGGCGACCCCCTTCAATCCCGACTTCACTACCGCCAACGACTGGTTGCACACCAACTTCGCCCAGGGAACGGCGGACGGCAACATCATCCTCTCCCAGCGCAGCCAGGACTGGGTCATCAAGATCAATTACGCCAACGCCGCCGGCGACGGCAGCGTGATCTGGCATATGGGCGCGGGAGACGACTTCACCCTCCTCAATCCACCCACTGGGGCGAGCTGCGGCACCCCCAACGTCTTCCCCTGGTTCACCCATCAGCACGACACCGCCTTCCAATTCGAGGAGAACTCGAGCGACGGCGGGGGCACGATCATGACCGTCTACGACGACGGAAACACCCGCTTCGCAGATTGCCCCGCGCCTCAACACAGCCGCGGCATGGTGCTGTTCGTCGATGAGGCGGCACGGCAGATCTACATGGAGACAGCAGGCGACCTGGGCGTGTTCTCCGAGGCGCTTGGCAGCGGACAGTTGCTGGCCCTGGAAGACGGCAATCTCTACGCCAGCTACGACAACGGCATTGGGAACGCGCAGTTGACCGAGATCAACCTCGCCGGCCAGATCGTCTACCAGTTGCAGGCCAATAGCGCCAATTCTTACCGGGCCTATCGCATGCCGAACCTGTATGCGTCCACCTTTTCTTTCACCGCTACCGGGGTGTACGTCCAAACCGCGACGCCGCTCCAGTTTGCGACCATCCCCACCGGCGCAACCGAAGTGCAGCCCCTGACCATCACCAACTTCGGACTGCCCGGCACGGTCACCGTAGCAACCAGCGTCAACGGCAGCAGCTACACCGTCCTCACCACCGCACAAAACACCTGCCTGGCGGGAATCACCGCCGGCCAAAGCTGCACCCTGCCGGTGCAGTTCAATCCCACCGCGGACGGCGCCCAGAACGACACCCTCACCATCACCCCAAGCGCCGGTCCAACGCCCGCTACCGTCGCCCTTAATGGAACTGCCGTCGCTCCGCCAACCTTCGCTTTAACCTCTACGGGGGCGACCATCAGTAGTCCTGGCCAGTCGGGAACGTCTGCCATCACCATCGCTCCGTCGAACGGCTATACCGGTACCGTCAACCTTTCGTGTGTGCTGACCGCCGCACCGAGCGCCGCCAACTCCATGTTCAATCCGACTTGCTCATTGTCGGCTAGCGCAGTGAATATCACTTCCACTGCAGCAGCAAAAGCCACAGCCACATTCGCCACAACCGCCGCGACTAGTAGCGCGCTCGCTTATCCCCAAACCAATGATTGGAAGACCCTCCTTGGGGGAGCCGCCCTTGCATGCGTGTTCTTCTTAGGGATTCCCGCACGTCGCCGCAGCCGAAGCTGGATGCTCGGCTTGCTGGTTCTTATTGTTGCCATGTCCGGGGTTGGATGCGGAGGAGGAGGAGGTGGCAATTCCGGTTCGCCAGGTACCGCGCCTGGCACGTACACCTTTACCGTTACTGGGACTGACTCAACTACATCGACAATTACCGGGAGCACCGTCGTCTCAGTAACTGTTAACTAATGGTCAGAGCAGAACCTCTGCACAGCACTGCTGCTTACTTGGCTGTTGAGATTACCGCTTTTTAGTCTCAAGCCCCACAGACTAGATTGACCCAACCCTCAAAATCCAATAAACTTGAAGTTTGCGTGGCATGAAGGAAGAAGTCTGTCCGCCCGCATCCCATTTTCAGCTCCCAATCAAAGATTGGACAAAGGATTTTCAAGATGGCGAACCATGTTTCTTCGCTCAAGCGCGCCCGTCAGACCGAAAAGAAGACTGTAGTGAACCGTGCCAACCGGAGCCGCGTCCGCGGCAGCCTGCGCAGCCTGCGCGAGGCCATCGCCAAGGGCGACGTAAAGGCCGCCCAGGAGCAGCTGCGCCTGACCACCTCCGCGCTCGACAAGAGCGTCCAGAAGGGCATCCTGCACGACAATACCGCCTCCCGCTACAAGAGCCGCCTCAACGCCCGCGTCAAGGCGCTCGTGACCAAGGCTGCTTAAGCGTAAGCCTCTCTTAGTAGCCGAAAGAGGGCGCATGTCCGACATCGTCACTGGCGTTCGGCAATTGATCCAGGACCTGATCGCGCGCGACCTGAAGGCGATTGCCGCCAAGCAGGATGGGCTGGCCGCCAGACTGGACAGCTTAGAGAAGCACATGGCCCTTCAGCATGAGGTGCTCATCAAGCTTCTGGAAGCGTTTCGCGCCGAAATCCGCTCAGAGTTCTTGTCATCGCGCGCCGCAAATCAGCTTGAAGTTCAACGACAGCTGGCTCCCTTGTCGGAGCGAGTTGCCGTCTTACAGACGCAGCGAGCGCGACACTAGGCCGCTGGCTCCAGAAAAGTACCCACCTACAGCCTAGCTCTGCTCGCCGCCTTCGTCTTTCTTCTCGAAATGCTCGGCAATGGCCCCAGCGCCCTCAAAGCCGGTGATGGCGGCTGCGGCTTCCGTCACAAACCCTGCGTCCGGATCCAGCTTCTTGACGCCTTCCACTGCAACCACCGCTCCTGCGATCTTCTCCGCATCTTCTAGCAATCCCATGACAATCTCCTTCGACACTCAGTCGATAGTTCCCCTTGTCCTTGAGGTGAAGGGGAACTCAGGCTATCACTCGCTGTTGTGAAAGCACAAATCGAAGGACGGAAACTGTTTTTGGAACAGCAGTCTACCCATTGCCTCCCTGCATCCCGCCCGGTTTCTCAAATTTCTGTCAAGGCCTATGTAGCAAAAGTTTTGTATAAGCCATTTAGAGTCAGAGAGATAAATCTTCTTGAAGTTGGCGTAGTGAACGGGGTCAGCTTGATAGAATGAATATAGATCAAAGAAATAAACGAATTTCCTGTTGGCGCGTCCTGCCCCGAGACTTCGGTTCAAGGAGGCAAATTCTATGCAAGATATTCGAGAAACAACTCGTTTAATTTCAATAATTTGCCAATTATTTACGGACTTTATTGCTCCGAATGCTCTCTAATCTCATTAGAATGTAGGATTTAAGGGCAAAGTACGGGGGAGGGGGGGTACCCGGAGGAATGAGAATCCTCTAGCTCTTGCCCCCGGCGCTCGCCAGCTTCGATTCCGCGTCGGCGATCACTTCATTCGCCTCGGCATACTTATCTTCGCTGTCACCGGCTTCGTTCCACATCTTGTGACCTTCGTCGAGTTCCTGCTGGGCGGCAGCGGTGTCGATCTCCTCCGGTTTCTGGGCTTCGTCGGCGAGAATGGTCACCCGCTCCGGCAGCACTTCCACGAACCCCCAGGAGACATGGTATTTCTGCTCGCCAGCCTCGCCGCCATGCAGACGAACCTCTCCCGATCCCAACTCAGAGAGCAGCGGAGCATGCCCCGGCAGCACTTCCATATAGCCAGAAAGTCCCGGCAACTCCACCGCAGTAGCCGACTGGTTGACGAGGATCCGGTCAGGAGTGACCAGCCTTACCTGAATTTGATTTGCTTCAGCCATAGTTACAGATTCTTGCTCTAGCTCTCTCTACGCGTTCTTCATCTTCTCGCCAGCTTCGAGCACTTCCTCGATCGCGCCCTTCATGTAGAAGGCCTGCTCGGGGATATCGTCGTGCTTGCCTTCGATGATCTCCTTGAAGCTGCGCACCGTGTCCTCGACCTTGACGTAGCGGCCCGGCGCGCCCGTGAAGACCTCGGCAACGTGGAATGGCTGCGAAAGGAAGCGCTGCACCTTGCGGGCGCGGCTCACGGTCTGCTTGTCCTCATCGGAGAGTTCGTCGATGCCAAGGATCGCAATGATGTCCTGCAGGTCCTTATAACGTTGCATGATGCGCTTCACACCTTCGGCCACGTTGTAGTGCTCTTCTCCGACGATGCGCGGAGTGAGGATGCGCGAGGTCGATGCCAGCGGGTCGACGGCAGGATAGATGCCCAGCTCCGACAGCGGACGCGAGAGCACCGTAGTTGCATCGAGGTGAGCAAACGTAGTTGCCGGCGCGGGATCGGTAAAGTCGTCGGCGGGCACATAAACCGCCTGCACCGAGGTGACGGAACCCTTCTTGGTCGAGGTAATACGCTCCTGCAACTCCCCCATTTCGGTGGCCAGGTTCGGCTGGTAGCCGACCGCCGAGGGCATGCGGCCCAGCAGTGTTGAGACTTCGGAACCTGCCTGGGTGAAGCGGAAGATGTTGTCGATAAAGAGCAGCGTGTCGGCGCCTTCTTCATCGCGAAAATACTCGGCGACGGTCAGCCCGGTCAGCGCCACGCGCAGACGCGCGCCTGGAGGCTCAGTCATCTGGCCGTAGATCAGCGCGGCCTTCGACTTCTGAAAATCCTTCAGATCGATAACGCCAGACTCCTGGAACTCGCGCCACAGGTCGTTGCCCTCACGGGTACGCTCGCCGACCCCGGCAAAGACCGAGAAGCCGCCGTGCTTCATAGCGACGTTGTTGATCAGTTCCTGAATCACGACCGTCTTGCCCACGCCCGCGCCGCCGAAAAGGCCGATCTTGCCGCCTTTCAGGAATGGCTGGATGAGGTCGATGACCTTAACCCCGGTCTCGAACATCTCTTCGCTGGTCGACTGTTCTTCAAAGCTGGGTGCGAGGCGATGGATCGGACGGTGCTGATCGGAAGTGACGGGACCAAGCTCGTCGACCGGCTCGCCGATCACGTTGAGCACGCGGCCCAGCGTCGCGCGGCCCACGGGTACGGTGATGTAGTTGCCCGTATCGATGGCCTTCATGCCGCGGACCATGCCCTCGGTCGCCTCCATGGCGACGGTGCGCACGCGGCCCTCGCCGAGGTGCTGCTGGACCTCGAGGACAACGTTCACCGGCTTGGGTACATCGAAGCCGTCGCTGGTGACGCGCAGCGCCTGGTAGATGGGCGGCATGGTGGCTTCGTCGAACTGCACGTCCACCGCCGGGCCCGCGATCTGGATTACTTTTCCTATGTTCTCTGCCATAAATCTCTTTCGAAAGTCCGTTAAAGGTTTGAGCCTTACGACAACGCCGCCGCGCCGCTCACGATCTCGATAATTTCCTTGGTAATCGCCGCCTGGCGAACCCGATTCATCTTCAGCGTCAGAGAATCGATCATGTCGTTCGCGTTGTTCGATGCTGAATCCATCGCCGTCATGCGCGCCGCCTGCTCTGCCGCGACCGACTCAAGCATCGCATGGAAGAGCTGTGTGGTGACGTATCGGGGCAGCAGCGCCGAGAACAGCTCAGCGGGCGGCTGCTCGTATATATAGTCGACCTCGGAGGTGCCGAATTTCTTCGCTTCCTCCTCCGCCTGTTTTGCATCCTCTTCCGACTCTGCGGCCAATCCGGTGATCGTTACGCCGGCCGATCTCGCTGCTTCGGCGGCGCGCTCCCGCTCTTTCATCGAGATCTCTTCGGCGTGGGCAATGTCCTGGCGTCCGATTTCAACGATTGGCAGGATTCGCTCGACGACCAGCCGCTGCGCCATGACTGACTTGAACTCGTTGTAGACGACGAAGACGCCGTCAATCTCTTCGTGCGTGTAGCGGCGGACGATCTCGCGCGCAAGCTCATTGACACGCTTATATTCGAGCTTATCGAGAATGCCGGGATGGTCGCCTGTTACCTGCACACGGCCGGCGCGTGGGACCGGAGGTTCCGGCGTATCCTCGGGCCGACCAAACTCGTCCCGTCCCCGTTGCTCGGTAACGTGCTGGTCTTTCGAATAGATCGCCACCGGATACCGTTTGCGGAAGAAATCCCGTGCTTTGCGACCGATGGGTTCGATGTCGACCTGGCGTTCGCCCTCAAATGTGATGAAGTGACTGACCACCTTGATGATGTTCGCGTTAAATGCGCCAGCGAATCCCTTATCGCCGGAGACGACGACCAGCAGCACGGTCTTTTGCTCGCGGGTCACGAGCAGTGGATGTCGAATCTCGCCGGTTTCCGGATCGATCAGCTCGATGCGCCGCTTCAACGATTGCAGCATGCTGATCAGCATCTGCACGTACGGCCGTGCGTGCAGCGCCCGCTCCTGGGCCCGGCGCAGCTTGGCCGCCGCGACCATCTTCATGGCCTTGGTGATCTGGCGCGTATTTTTCACGCTGCGGATGCGCCGTTTTAGATCGAGGACGTTCGCCATAGTGCCTTTTTGCGCCTATTTGGCTGTACGGTTACTTTGCTGCTCCCGCGGGCTGCTTCACGGCGTTCTGGCTTGCCAGGAAGTTTTGTTTGTACTCTTTCAGGGCTCCGTCGATGCGCCCCTTGAGATCGTCATCCAGCGTCTTCTTGCTTAGGATGTCACTCAGCAGCGCCGACTGCGCGGAGTCCAGATATTTGTATAGGCCATCTTCGAAGCCGCGAATCTGCTCCACTTCAAGGTCGTCCAGGTAACCATTGTTGCCGGCGTAGATGATGATGACTTGCTTTTCCGTCGGAAGCGGTGAAAACTGCGGCTGCTTCAACAGTTCGGTGAGGCGCTTGCCACGGTTCAACTGCTTCAGCGTGACCTTGTCCAGATCGCTACCGAACTGTGAAAAGGCTGCCAGCTCTCGATATTGCGCGAGGTCGAGTTTCAGTGTGCCGGCAACCTGGCGCATAGCCTTGATCTGCGCGCTGCCGCCAACACGGCTTACTGAGAGTCCGACGTTGACTGCTGGGCGCACACCTGAATTGAAGAGGTCGGTTTCCAGATAAATCTGCCCGTCGGTGATCGAAATCACGTTGGTCGGGATGTACGCGGAGACGTCGCCAGCCTGAGTCTCAATGATTGGCAACGCAGTGAGCGAGCCACCGCCCTTTTCGTCGTTCAGCTTCGAGGCACGCTCGAGCAGGCGCGAGTGCAGATAAAAAACGTCGCCGGGATAAGCCTCGCGGCCCGGGGGGCGGCGCAGCAGTAGCGAAAGTTCGCGATAAGCGACGGCGTGCTTGGAGAGATCGTCGTAGATGATCAGCGCGTGCTTGCCCTTATCGCGGAAATATTCGCCGATTGCACAAGCGGCAAATGGCGCGATGTACAGCATTGGCGCAGGTTCGGAGGCGGTCGCGGCGACCACGACGGTGTACGCCATCGCGCCGTGATCCGTCAGCGTTTGAACGACCTGGGCCACCGAGGAGCGTTTCTGGCCAACAGCGCAGTAGATGCAGATCAGGTCGTTCTTGGCGCTGTTGATGATCGTATCGAGCACGACGGCGGTCTTACCGGTCTGACGGTCGCCGATGATCAACTCGCGCTGGCCGCGGCCGATCGGGATCATACTGTCGATGGCCTTCAGTCCGGTTGTCATTGGCTCGCGGACGGGTTGGCGGTCAACGACGCCCGGCGCTAGCCGCTCAACAGGGAAGTTATCGCTGGCTTCAATCGGTCCCTTGTCGTCGATTGGCTGGCCAAGCGCGTTCACGACGCGGCCGATCATGGCGTCGCCGACTGGCACGCTGAGGATCTTGCCCGTTCGCTTGACCTGGTCGCCTTCGCGAAGGTGGGTGTAGTCGCCCAGCAGAACCGAACCCACCTGGTCCTCTTCGAGGTTCATGGCCAGGCCGGCGATGTCGTGCGGGAACTCGAGCAACTCGCCGTACATTACCTTATCGAGGCCGTGAAGGCGGGCAATGCCGTCGCCGAGGGACAGCACCGTGCCCACCTCATCGACCTTGACCTTCGCGTCGTAATTTTCAATCTGCTGCCGCAGCAGCTGGGTTATCTCATCTGCCTTAATCTGCGCCATTCGTCACTTTCCCTACTAATATCTTGTGTTTCGGTTCCTGGGGGGGTGTTTGACTCAACGTCTGAGAGTCTACACAAACCGGGCTTCTAATGGATGAAGCAGATTTCTTAGCCCGCCACCAACTGCTCTTTGAGCCGGTCCAGGCGCCCGCGAATCGAACCGTCGTAAACCGTGCTTCCGATCGTCACAATCGCGCCACCAAGCAGATTCTTGTCTTCGCGGTAATTCGCTTTCACCCGCCCTCCGGCGACCCGACCGATCTGGGCTTCCAGCTGACGACGCTCGTCGTCTCCAAGTGGCCGGGCAGAGACGACGTTCACGTCAAAAACTCCCTGGCGCTTGTCCATATCGCGGCGATAGGCCTCGATTATCTCGGCGACCGCAGCGATCCGATCATGATCGATGAGCACCGCGACGAAATTCCTCACCAGTGGCGTCAGCCCGATTTTTTCGTTCAGTTTGTCGAGGACGGCGACCTTCTGCCCGGGAGGAAAGACGGGGCTTTCAAAGAACTGCCGTAGCTCCCGGCTCTCGTTCCAGGCAAAACTAAAGTCTTCCAGCTGGCGGTCAACCGCAGACGGATCCAGCTTGGATTCCTCCACCGCTTCGGCAAAAGCCCGGGCGTAGCGCGCGGCAAAGAGCGACATCAGTTCCGCCCTCCCTTGCCGAGTTTGGCGGTCAAATCCTGACCAAACCGCTCGACGATCGCCTTGTCCGAGTCGTAGGAAAGTTCAATGCGCCGCGCTGCGTTATCAACCGCCAACTCCGCCGCGAAGCGCTTCAGTTCCCGTTTCGCCGCCGCGCCGGCGGACTCAATCTCCTGTTCGGCGGCCTGAACGATCCGCTGCCGCTCGTCCTCGATAGATTGCTTGATGCGTTTTTCGTCTTCCAGCGAGTCGCGCTCAGTTTGTTGGCGAATTGCGTCGATGTCCTCACCAATCCTGGCGAGCTTGGCCTCGACAGCACTCAAACGCTCATTGGCCGTCCTGGTCTCCTCCTGTGCTTCAAGCAGCTTCTTTTGGATCGCGGTAGTCCGGTTGCGGATCGCCTTAGGGACGACCTTGGCCAGGAAGAAGAGGATCGCAAAGATCAGGATTCCGGAATTGATGGCCTCGAAAATCTGAGCGGTGTGTTCGGTACTGAGGCCCAATTTGCGCCCGATCGTCTGAACGATCGGCGCGTGCCGGAATACGTTGATCTCTTCGGGATCCTGCTTCTTTTCCGGGGCATTCGTCGAGGAAGAGGTCTGCGCTGCGGCGGGTTCGTTCAATGCAAAAGCAACCTGCCCACCCTCCCAGCCAAAGAAAGCGGACAACAGTAGAACTGTCAAGAGAGTACGGAGTCGGACTTTCACCGGGGGCCCTCGACCACGGCAGCGGAAAAATCCGCTGGCAGCACGGCTTTCAGGATGTCCGCGGCTAGAGTGTCCGCGCTACGCTGAATCTCTTGCCTGGAGCCGTTGGCCTGAATGGCGAGCTCGGCCTCTGCGGCATGCACCCGTTCCCGGGCTGCATGCCGTGCGCTGGCCAGTGCGCGGTCACGATCAGCATTCCAGGCCTTTACCCGGGCTTCGCGCGCATGAAAGATCTCGGCCCGCGCGGCCCGCAGCTTGGCATCATATTCCTGCGCCTTGGCTTCAGCAGCAGCAATTGCCGCACGGGCCCGCTCAACGGCGCCCTCGGTCCGCGACCTGCGCTCCGCCAAAACCTTTAATAGCGGGTCATGCAAGAGGAACTTGTAGCTCAGGACCAGAGTGAGAAAGATCAGGATCGTCGGAATCGAGCCGATCAGAAGCGGTACGAGTTGTTGCAGTATTTCGTCCATTGCTTTCACCGGCACCCGGTGAGTCTGGTTGCTTGTTGTTTGCCGGAATTCTAGGTTCCTACAAAGATTGGGGGAGTGTCAATGAAACCAGCGCCCACCCGCCCGAAACGGACTCCAGCCGCAGTCGCAAAATGCGACTTGACGGCGCCCATTTCCAGCGTAAGCTAGAGGATAACACCTCGACCCGGTCCGGGTCAGGCGGGTTGCCAACCAGGGAATCGACACCGCTCCCCGGCTGGCAACCCGCTACTAAATCTGCTTACTTCTGTTCACGAGTCCAAAATCGCCGGTATCGTCCGAGCAGCGACGCCGGCCCGGAAACCTCAATCCGCACGCTTTGCCCCTGAAACTCGCGCCCATGGACCACCCCGCCTGCTTCGAGTGCCGCCAAAACACCGCCCTCGTCCTGTGGAACCTCGAAAATCTTGCGTACGACCGGGTCGAGCACCAAAGCGGCGTCGATTCGGCGCAGAAGACCGTCCAGGCCCTCGCCAGTCCTGGCCGAAATCGCCACTCCGTCGGCACTCGCAATTCCCCGCTCCGATTCTGGCAGCAGATCGATCTTGTTCAGCACCTCGATGCGCGGCTTATCCTCGACGCCGAGCTCTTTGAGCACCTTTTCCACTTCGGATTTGTGTTCGTCGCGGGTCGCGCTGGAGCAATCCTGCACATGCAGCAGCACCTCGGCCTTTTGCACCTCTTCCAGGGTCGCTCGGAACGAAGTAATCAAGGTATGAGGCAGGTTACGGATGAACCCGACCGTGTCGGATAGCAAGACCTTTCGCCGCGACGGCAGCGCCAGTGCCCTGAGCTTGGGATCGAGCGTGGCGAACATCCGCGACGACTCCAGCACCCCGGCGTGGGTGAGCGCGTTGAAGAGCGTGCTCTTTCCGGCATTGGTGTAGCCGACCAGCGCCACGGTCGGCACCGGGACGGCTTCGCGACGGTGCCGTTGTTGGCCGCGCACCCTCCGCACCGACTCTAAGTCGCTCTTTAGCTGAAGCACCTTACGCTGAATCTTCCGCCGGTCGGTTTCGAGCTGTGTCTCGCCCGGCCCTCGAGTGCCGATGCCACCGCCCAATTGGGACATCGACCTTCCGCGTCCGGCAAGCCTTGGCAGCATATATTCCAGCTGCGCTAGCTCCACCTGCAACTGCCCCTCGCGGGTGCGGGCGTGACGGGCAAAGATATCGAGAATCAACTGTGTCCGGTCGACTACACCGCAGGGCAGCGCGTCTTCCAGGTTCCGCAGTTGCGTAGGAGTCAGGTCGTGATCGAACAGGATCACCGTAGCGTTGGTCGAGGCCGCAATGGCGGCAATCTCTTCCACTTTGCCGCTACCCAGTAATGTCGCAGGATCGGCTTTGGCGCGCCTCTGGGTAACCTCGCCAGCGATCTGCGCACCCGCGCTAAGCACCAGCTCCCGGAACTCGATCAGCGATATCTCAAAGTCCAGATCGCGATCTCGTTCATGGACGGAGGCTGACGGCGAGACGTCGGCAGTCTCCGAATCAGCCTTAGTCAGCGCGGCGGCATGTCGAGCGAGCTCCGCGGATCGGGGCAGCGCTTGTCGGCGCGGGCCGATCTCGACTGTCACCAATAGTGCGCGCTCGGCGCTCTTCCGCGTCGTCGCCAGACGCGCCCCGCCTCTCGAAGCTCGATCCGAGTGGTGCGTGCCACTGGAAACTCGAGTCGACGCAGCCGTGGGTATGCCCTCAGGAATGTAAGATTCCAGGGGAAAGTTCCGGGGCCGCGCTCGACGGCGCGCCGCCCGGCACTGCCGATGCAGGGCCTACGCCTGTGCCCGCAGCAGCGCCTAACGGAACCCGGTGCTCGCTATGAATCACGGACCGATTGCTCACAACCGTGGAGATCGCGTGCTTGAAGATCAACTGCTCCTGGCTGTTGTTTTCAAGCAACACCGAGTATTTGTCGAAGGAACGAATCTTTCCCGTCAGTTTGACTCCGCTGACCAGATAGATCGTGATAGGAGTCTTGTCTTTGCGGACCGTATTAAGAAACGTGTCCTGAATGTTTTGTGCCGGCTTGTTGTCCATGTGCCGATCTCCCCGCGTCGGTTTTTTGTTGCAACGAACTGATTAAGAAACACAGAAACTGAAATAGCCGCCATATACGGCCATAATTAAAGATTTGCTTACAACATAACGGCTGTCACTCGTTTTATCAACCGTTCCCAATGCCAAAGTACCATGCGACCAAAAAGGGCTGTTCAAATTGGGATGCGTCAGGGAAGAACCGGGCAGTATCGGACCATCACTTTTCCGCCGAATCCATCAACTTAAATAAACCCTAGTTTGAGTGGTGATGTTGTGCTCTCGTACCCCTTTTCCTGGTCGAGCGCCGCCCGCTCTTCCCCGTGCTCGCGGAAGAAGCCGCGGTGCGTGCGGCTGCCGGCGCTTCGGGTCCTACCTTTCTCACCCGCTCATCTTCAAGAACGTACGTCGAGACCTGAGTTGTTGTTGGCCTGGCCACTCCGGTGTCGGGATCGATCGTTACCGAATCACCGATTCCCTGGGTGATTTGAAAGGTCGGCGCCGGACTGCCTTTGTCTTCAGACTGCGAAGCGACTACGACCGGCAGATACCCCTGCAGGTTGCGCTGGCGAAATGCGGTTTCGTAGCGATGCTTTCTCACGTTCCAGGTAAAAACCCTGACCTGGTTGAAGTCGTAAGCCAGGCCGTCCTGGTAGGGGTTAAGCACGGTGACGTATTCGGGCGCCTGTCCGTCGGGGAACTTCGAATCCGGATCGTAGACCTTGCGCAGCAGGTAAGCCGCGACCATCTTCTGCCCCTCGGCGTAGCCGGCAACATCGTCGGGGACGTTGACGTCAAGGCGTCGGGCCATAATCCAGCCAATTCGACCCTGGCTGTCGCGCACCAGCCACCAATCCTCCATCGGAATTGGCTCCGGAGGCGCTGGCGGTGCGCTCGGCGTGGGGTTGTCCGGTGCGGGTTCGGGGTTCTCCATCCCCTCGGGCTGAGGCGGTGGTGGGGCCGGATTAAAACTTACTGCAGGGGAATTTTTTTCGTCGGCCTTTTCTTTTGCGGCCTTCTCCTGCGCCGCCGCTGACCTTGCCGCCGTCCTCTTCGCCGAGGCTGCGGACGATATGCTGGCGAAGGAAGATGCCGAACCCGAAGCTTGAGGCCCGACCGCCTTCGGCACCGAGGCCCGCAACAAGAGCTGCAACTTGTCTCCCTCCGGCAGCAGGTAATAACGGTCGGTATCGCGCCCAGGTTTCAAATGCAGATAGCCGTCATCGCGCAGGACGGCCGTCGCCACCACCGAATCCTTGGCCTGCCCCTTCTGGAGCTGTTCAAAGCCCGTGATCACTCCGGGATTGACCACCGAGTGCTCTTCGATCCAGCCGATCTCCCCTTTTTCGGTCTTCACTTTGAGAAAGCGACGGTCGCGGTCCAGGAGTTCAAGCCGCTGGCCGTTTTGCACCATCGCCACCCGGTTGGAGACGGCTGCCACACGGTCGCGAAGAAATGTCTCCTTGGCCAGGACATAAACGACTTCCGTCTTTGGCTGCGGGCGCAAACGATTGCAGCCGGACAGCCCAAGGCAGACCAGCAGCGCGAGGGGTATCGAAAGAAAGGCCGGCTTCACCCTGAGACAGGCTGACTTTCGGATAAGACGCAGGGACAACATTCGATGGCGACGAGGCAATACGATCAGTTTGCCGACAGCTTGAGCATAGCACCGCCGCAGAGCGATGAAACGCACCTAATGGGTGGCGACGATGGCAATCGGAAGGGTCGGGTCGGTGCCGGTCGTAGCGTTTGCCGCTGCATCCAATGCCCCGGCCGTCGTGGCATCGAAGCTGTAAACTTCCAGGTCCTGGCCGCCCCCGTTGCAGACTACGCCAACATACTTGCCGCTCGAGTCTTCGGCAATATCGACCGGGGTGGTTCCGGTGGAAAACGGCGAGCCGCTGATTTCGGTCAGGGTGCCGTTAGCCCCCAGCACATAGCCGCTGATGGAATTGGCGCCGGTGCCCGAATTGGTGACGTAGACGTAGGTGCCCGTCGAGTCGACCAAAACTCCGGAAGGGCCGGTTCCGGTTGCAAAGGGAGACCCGGTGACTTCGGTCAAGAGCCCGGTCGTCCCGATGGAGAATACCCGCACTCCGGCTGTTCCCGTCTCGGTCACTAACGCAAAGGTGCTGGTGGGGTTGGTGGTGACGTCCCGATCGCCGTTGGTCCCCGCAACAAGTACGGCCACATTGCCTATATCGCTGAGCACTCCGGTGGTTGCATTAAAAGTGAAGACCTCAGTACCTCCCGTACCCAGGGTCAGGAAGACGTTGGTATTGCTGGGAGCGATCGCCAGCCGATTGCTGGCGCCAAGGGTCTTTAACGTGAGTGACCCAACTGATGTCAACAGGCCGGTAGTGCTGGCGATCGAGTAGACGGTGACCGAGGCATTGGTGGTGGCTGTACTGGCGCCGGCCACGAGCAGATAGGCGCCGGTGGTGTCCACCTGGATCGAGGAGGCGATAAGGCCAGGAAAGCCAGTGGCGACGGCGGTGCCGTTGTTCTGCACTATGATCGAGCCGTTGCTGTTGATGACGTAGAGGTAAATGCCGCCGGTGAGGCTAGCGACATAGAGATAGGTGTTCGCCGGATTGATGGCCATCGCTGACGGAACGAAGCCGAGTGGGTATGCGGATCCTGAGGTCGCCGCCAGCGTAAGCGTCGAGGTGGCGGCCGTCGTGCTCGTGGCCGCGATCGTGGTCGTGGTCAGCGAAAACCCCGCGACACTGGGTGGACTCTTCGCCGAGTTGCTGGTATTGGCGACATACATAAAGTCGGTGGACGTCGTGCAGCCGCTGGTATCGCTGCATGAGTTCAGCGGCGGAAAGAAACCGCACCCGGTGGACACCGCCGCCAGGCACGTCGCCAGAACCAGAGTAGCCGCACGAAACTTCTTCCAGAAATTCAGCATGATGGGTTTATTCCGGCCGCTTGTCGGCGAGAGTTCCGCCTGATTGCAAGCTTAATCCCTCTCCATTTTCTGCGCCGCCTTCGGCTCCAGGCAGTATCTCTCCCTTGTTTAGACGCGGAAAGCGACTCCTGTGCTCACGACACTGACGCAGAGGCCGCAAGGAACCAATATCGAGTGATTTCCGTAACTCGAGATGAATGCCGCAACGGTTGCGGGCCGGATGGGAAGGGATGAAATGGCGACTTTCGTGCTTTGGTGTCTCTTGCTGGTGGTTTGCTGGCCGCTGGCCCTGATCGCGGCGGTGCTCTATCCGATCGTCTGGCTGCTTCTATTGCCGTTTCGACTGCTGGGAATCGCGGTCCATGGCGCTCTGGACCTGGTCGCGGCAATCATCTTTCTGCCGGTCCGGGTGCTGCGGGCAATCTAGTTCGGTTTCTCAGGCTTCGAACGCCGCGAACGTCCCTCGAATCGATCATCCAGCGGCTGCCGCCCCGCAAATCCCGACTCCACCGTATGCCAATGGGTGATTTTGGCCTCACCCATCTTCCAACAGAGCAGCACGACTTCTTCGTCGACCTTGCAGGGAAAATCGAGTAACCCGATGTCGAGGTCTTTCACCTGGACGCCGATCGCGTCGATCTCCTGCACTGCATCTTTGGCGCGCTGAATATAGGCTTCCGTCTCGGTGCGCTGACGAGCCACTTTGACCACGTTGACGTGCATTCCGCCAGAGACGAAGATGCGCTGCGCAAGCTTCTGCAAATCGTCATTGATCCGCTCCGCGGCGTTTTTGGCCTCGACGCCGCGCTTGAGCAGCGACTCCAGCACCGGAACCAGCGCCTGCGCTTCGTCGAGAGTAAATAGCTTCATAGAGTGAAACCGATCTAGGCCTTAATCTCCAGCATACGATCCAAAGCGACGCGCGCCCAGTATTTAACATCGTCGCGGACTTTGATCCGGTTCACAACCCGGCCTTCGATCAGGTTTTCAAGCGCCCAGGCGAGGTGTTGCGGGCTGATCCGGTACATAGTCGTGCACAGGCAGCCAGTGTCGTCTAGGGTGATGATCTTCTTGCCCCCCGTCTTCCCGCCCGCTGTCGCGAACTGCCGCGCCAGACGATTGACTAGGTGGATCTCGGTGCCGATGGCAAATATGCTGCCCTCCGGCGCTTGATCAACCAACTGAATAATCCGCTCGGTCGAACCCATCGCATCGGCTTTCTGGCAGACCTCCCAGCGGCACTCGGGATGGACCACCACCTGGATACCGGGATACTTCGTACGTACTGCCTCGACATGGCCGGGGAGAAAACGCTGATGGACCGAGCAGTGCCCCTTCCACAGAATCACCTTCGCCGCCAGCAGGCGGGATGGTGCAAGCCCTCCGTTGATCTGGTAGGGGTCCCACACGACCATCTCGCTGAGCGGGATTCGCATTGCAAAAGCGGTGTTGCGGCCCAGATGCTGATCGGGAAGAAACAATATCTTTTCGCCGCGGGCAAAGGCCCACTCAAAGGCGGAGCGCGCATTCGATGAGGTGCAAACCAAACCGCCGCGCTCGCCGCAAAATGCCTTGATCGAGGCGGCGGAGTTCATATAGGTCAGCGGCATGATCGAACCATGCAGCCCGGCAGCCATCAGCGAATCCCAGCAGTCTTCCACCTGGCCGATCTCGGCCATGTCCGCCATCGAGCATCCGGCATTCAGGTCGGGCAGAATCACCTGCTGGTTGCTCCGTCCCAGGATATCGGCGCTCTCGGCCATAAAATGAACGCCGCAGAAGACGACATACTGGCTCTCGGTCTCGGCCGCGATCTTCGAAAGTTTGTAGGAGTCACCAGTCACATCGGCGAAGCGAATTACCTCATCCCGCTGGTAGTGGTGGCCCAGCAAAATCGTGCTGGTTCCGAGCTGGGCCCGGGCCGCAGCGATACGGTCGTCCATGGTGTGGTCGGGCAGGACCAAATAATTATCGAGCGAACACGTATCCGCATTGGCTGATGTTTCGGTAAGGGACGCGTCAATCCACGACGCGACGGGGGCTCCTTCCAGTAGAGTGCTCATAATCTTCCGCCTTCAGTCCACCGGCTTTTCAGGCAAGTTGGACGGGGATGTTGAAAGCAATACCGACTTTGCAGAGGATTCGCCGCAGCAAATGCTTATACCTTGCCGCCCAACCCTCGGGGATGTTGCAAGTCTGTTAATTAGACGCGCCCGGCAGCCTGGAGTCGCAGAATCGACGGCAGCGGAACCGCACAATTTCCAGTTTAATGCGGCAACACGCGGCAAATCTTCCTCCGGCGCTTTTACATCCACCCGCCGCCGCTCGCCGTACCAGCAGTGGCGGAACAAAGAGGCGACTGGGCCCGAAGGCTCGGGCATCGTCTCACTAGTCCGTTCGTAACCCGCTGGTCATTTGTGACGGGCCCGTAAGGCATTTATCATGAAGGGCAATGCACGTGGGCGATACCATCTTTATCTTTTGTCTGGCGCTGATCATCTTCGGCCCCAAGAAGCTGCCCGAGATCGGCCGCCAGATCGGCAAGCTGATGGTCGAGTTCCGCCGCGCGAGCAATGAGTTCAAGATGCAGATAGAAGAGGAGTTGCGGGCATCCGAAGAGGCCGAGCGGCAGAAAGAGATCAGCGCGACGACCACCATGCTGCCGACAACGGCCCCGGTGACCGCGGCCCCCGCGCTGGAGGCCAGCACGTCTACGATCGATCCCGATGCGGTGACGACTCCTGTGATTGCTCCTCCAATTACGGGTTTGCCGGTAAGCCACACCTTCAATCCGGCCGAGAGCACTGCGGGGACATGCAGCTACGAGGCGGCGCTCCCAGATGTTCCCCTCGAGGCCGACGCCTATCCCGAACGAGCAAGCGGATTTAACGCCGCCTTGAACACCGCTTCCAACGGAGCCATTGCCGAAGTCCCCGCGACTGAGCCTGTCGCAGTACTGGCTGAAGCTTCCGATCCGGAAGCCGCCACGATCGACTTAAGCGGCCCTGAAATTGAAAAGGCCGAAGCCGCGGCTCATCATGGTTGACCTTGTAGACCGCGCGCGCGCCGCGCTGACCGAACGCAAAGACCAGATCGAGCTGCCGGGCATGAGCCTGATCGAGCACCTCAACGAGCTGCGACAGCGGCTGGTGCACTCGGCGATCGCCCTGGTCATTGGATTCTTTGTTGCCTACGCTTTCCACGAGAAGATCTTCGGATACATGCAGGCCCCCATCGTCGAGGCGCTAAAGAAAAACCACCTCGACACCCAGCTGGTCATTCACAATCCGATCGACGGCTTCAATATGTATTTGAAGATCAGCTTCACCGCCGGGGCGATACTGGCTGCGCCGTACATTCTTTATCAGCTCTGGCTGTTCATTTCGCCGGGCCTGTATCCGAGCGAGAAGAAGTACGTTACGCCGTTCATGATCGCGACCGTGGGGCTGTTCCTGTGCGGAGCATTCTTCGGCTATCACTACGTCTTTCCGGGTTCGCTGGGCTTCCTCTTCGATTATTCGAAGCAGTTCAAGCCGTTGATTGAAATAAGCGAATATACCGACCTCTTCAACACCGTGATCCTAGGATTGGGCCTCACGTTTGAGCTGCCGATCCTGGTCATGTTTCTCTCCCTCTTCGGCATCGTTAGCCCAAAATTTCTGTGGAAGAACTTTCGCTACGCGATCCTCATCATCTTCATCATCGCGGCCATCATCACGCCGACTCCGGATGTGCTCACGATGTGCGTCTTCGCCAGCCCAATGCTGGTCCTCTACCTGTTGAGCATTGGCGTTTCCTTTGTGGTGCACCCAGCACGCCGACGCAAGAAGATGGAAAAGACTGACTGATGCTTACGTTACCGAGCATTTCTCTGTGGAAGGGTCGGGATTTAGGCCCAGCCCGACGGATCGCCGCCGTCCTCCTCGTTGTCTTCACCGGCACACTTGCCGCACAATCGACCGGTCACTTCGACGGCGCGCGCGCCCTGGAGTATGCGCGTGAGATCGTCGCCTTTGGCCCGCGCTACAACGGCAGTGAAGGCCTCGCCAAGGTACAGGCATATCTGAGGAAGCAGTTTGCCAAAGACGATCTCACTGAGGACACCTTCGTCGTCGATACACCAGCCGGCCCACAGGCGCTACACAATTTCATCGTCAAATTTCCGGGCAAAAGGGACGGCATCATCGTCCTCGCCAGCCATTACGAGACGAATTACTGGCTTAAAGACACCAGCTTCGTCGGCGCGAATGACGGCGCTTCGACCACCGGCCTTCTGATAGAGATCGCCAACCACCTTCGTGGGAAGCCACGCGACGGCTACAGCATATGGCTGGTGTTTTTTGACGGAGAAGAGGCGGTTAAAAGCTGGTCCCACACCGACTCGCTCTATGGCAGCCGCCATCTCGCAGCCAAGTGGCAAAACGATGGAACGCTTAAGAAGATCAAGGCCTTTCTGCTCGCCGATATGATCGGCGACAAGGACCTCGACATCGCCCGCGACGGGAACTCAACCCCGTGGCTGCTCGACGTGGTCAAGCAAGCCGCAGCCCGCGAAGGCGACCAGCGCTACTTTTTCCAACGCACCACCGTTGAGGAGGACGACCATCTGCCCTTCGTGCAGCGCGGCGTTCCCGTCGCCGACATCATCGACGATGACTTTGGCCCTCATGACGCCGCCCACCCCGACGGCTACCACCACACCCCCGAAGATACTCTGGACAAAATCAGCGCGAAAAGTCTGACCATCGACGGAGACGTCTTTCTCGAGACCATCCGTTTACTCGATCAGCGCTGATCTTAGAAGCTGCATTAGTCTCATGCATTAGCATCGAGAGATGCTTGCCGGCGCTCCGCTCAGCTATTGGATTGGCTTCCACGCGCTCGTCCTCGTGCTGCTGGCGGTCGACCTCGTCTTCCTCAATCACAAGGACGAAAAGATCGCGCAACGACTGGCCTGGGGCTGGACACTCTTCTTGTTCTGTCTGGCATCGGGGTTCGCGCTTTGGACTCTCCGCGTGGATGGCCGCCAACACGCGCTTGAGTTTTTCTCCAGCTATCTGATCGAAACTTCCCTGAGCGTCGACAATCTCTTCGTCTTCCTCATCATGTTCCGCTCGCTCCACCTCAGCCGCCACCAGCAGCACCGCGTTCTGCTGTGGGGAGTTGGCGGCGCCATTGTCATGCGGGCGCTTTTCATCGCCGCCGGAGTGAGCCTGCTGAAGCGCTTTGCGTGGGTCGAGGACATCTTCGGTATCATCCTGCTCATCGCTGCAATTCGCCTGATGAAACCGGAAGGCCCCCACGGGAAGCCCTCCGCTCTGGTGCAGTGGATACAGCGCCAGTCGCTGAGCAAGCCTGCCCTGAAAGGAGTCAAGACCGGAGCCACAACTCATACCATCCCTGCCGCGGTTTCAACGAAAACCGGCTCGCACCACCTCACGCTCACGCCAAAGACCTTTCTCGCGATCATCATCGCTGTCGAGGCAACGGATCTTGTCTTTGCTCTCGACTCTATTCCCGCCGTGCTCGCGATCACCCGCGATCCGTTCATCGCTTACACCTCGAACATCTTCGCGGTGCTCGGCCTGCGCTCGCTCTTCTTCGCGCTCTCCGGAATGCTCGACCGCTTCCGGCTGCTTCATTACGGGCTGGGAGTGATTCTCGCCTTCGTCGCGATGAAGATGCTGCTCTCGCGTTGGGTGCACGTGAATGTGGGTATTTCACTGGCAGTGATTGTGGCGATCCTGACAGTTTTTATTGTGGCTTCGCTGATCGACGACCGACGACGGAAAGTCCAGCGAGCCTAGGAAACGGACGCCGGTTCTTCGACTTGGCGCACCACCGAGTGCCGCGCAAAATGCTCATCGTCCCGCTTCGGAAAATCATTACGGAAATGAGCTCCGCGGCTTTCTTCGCGTGCCAGGGCAGACTCCGCGATCAGGCTGCCGATGGTGACCAGGTTATTGATCTCAAGCCCACCCCGATCGACCGGATTTGGAAGTTGCTCACTTAGCCGCTCCAAATCCTCCCGCAGCGAAAGGAGGCCTTCGGCGTCGCGCAGCAATCCCGCCTTTTCCCACATCGCTCGCTGCAACTCCGGCATCAAGGCCGAGGGAGGAGCTTCAGATCCGCTCTCCTCCGCCCACGGAGGCGAAAACGCTGCCACCGAAGCGGGCAGCGCAGTCTCGTCCTGCATCGCTTCAGCGGCGCGCGCGCCAAAGACCAGCCCCTCGAGCAAGGAATTGCTGGCCAGGCGGTTCGCCCCATGAACTCCAGTACAAGCCACTTCCCCGGCGGCATAGAGCCGACGCAGTGACGCTTGTCCCCAATGGTCGGTGCGAACGCCGCCCATCAGGTAATGCGCCGCAGGACGCACCGGAATAAGATCGCGTCCCAGGTCGAAACTATGCTGCTTGAGGAAGGCCGAAATTCCCGGAAAGCGTTGCACAAAATCGATGCCCGTCACATGCCGCATATCGAGATACACCGGACGCGTCTCGCCGGGTCGTTCGCCAAAGCCCTGTCGGGTGATGGCCCGAGCCACCACGTCGCGTGGCGCCAGCTCCAGAAGTGGATGATATCTCTCCATAAAGCGCTCGCCCCGGTCGTTGCGGAGATACGCGCCCTCGCCACGCAGCGCCTCGGAGAGCAGAAAGCGCGGAACTCCCGGCAAGCTCAGCGCCGTGGGGTGAAACTGATAGAACTCCATGTCTGCGATCTCCGCCCCGGCGCGATAAGCCATGGCAATGCCGTCACCGGTGGCGACCGCCGGATTCGTCGTATCGCTATACACCTGGCCGGCGCCGCCGCTGGCGAGCAGGACCGCGCGGGCGCGAATTTCGCCGCGCCTGCCGTTGCGATCCAGAACCGTGAGCCCGGCAACCGCGGCGGAGCTCTCATCGACCAGGAGATCAACACAGGTAATCCACGGGCGGAGATCGACCTTCGGAATGGATTGAGCCTTTGCCAGTAGGGCGCGGCCAATCTCCGCTCCAGTTGCGTCGCCGTGAGCGTGCAGGATTCTCGGCAGGCTGTGAGCGCCCTCGCGGGTCAGCATCAAGTCGCCGGATCCATCTGTAGCCTCTTGCCGATCGAAGCCGGTACCCCAGCTCAATAGTTCCTCGACCCGCTTCGGACCCTCTTCCACCAAGATTGCCGCCGCGGCGCGATCGACTAGGCCGTCGCCAGCCTGAACTGTGTCTTCCAGATGCAGAGCGACATCTTCCTCGCCGCCCATAGCGACCGCGATCCCGCCCTGCGCATAGGAGGTGTTGGACTCGCCCAGCGATTCCTTGGTCAGGACCAGCACGCGGCCAGACTCAGCCAGCGAGATGGCCGCCCGCAATCCCGCGATTCCCGCGCCGACCACGACGAAGTCGGTCTCTGTCGGAAGCCCCATAGAAAAAGGCTACCACTCAGCCCCCGGCAAAATTGGCGTGGCTGAAAACAGCTTTGTCGAGCACAATCCCTGCGATGCTAGTGCGGTACGATGAATCCAGTGTGCGGACCATCCAGGTAAAGACCGGCAGCGCCGAATACCCTGTCTTCGTGGGCAGGGAACTGCTTTCCACCCTGGGGCGCCGCATTCCAAAAATCACCGGTAAGAAAAATCAGCGCGTCTTCGTGCTTACGTCGCCTGAAATCTGGTCGCTCTGGGCGGATGCTTTTCTTGAATCCTTCAGTCACGATCCACCGACAGTCCTCTTCCTGCAGCCCGGCGAAGAACACAAGCGCCTGCGCAACGTCGAGCGCCTCGCAGAACAGCTTGCCGAGTGCCACGCCGACCGCTCGTCGTTGCTGGTCGCTTTCGGGGGCGGGATTATCGGAGACCTCGGCGGATTTCTCGCTGCGATCTTCATGCGCGGCGTCGACTATATTCAGGTGCCGACCACCCTGCTCGCGCAGGTCGATTCCTCGGTCGGGGGGAAGACGGGCGTCAATCTGCAGTCGGGTAAGAACCTGGTTGGAAGCTTTCATCATCCGCTCGCTGTCATCGCCGACATCGATGTATTGCAGACGCTGCCCGCACGCGAGTTGCGCGCTGGACTCTTCGAAAGCATCAAAGCCGGAATCATACGAGACGCGAAGCTCTTCGCCTTCATGGAGCGCAATGCCGATGCGATCCTGGCCGGCAATCCCGAGGCCATCGAATACGTGGTGGCTGCCTCAGTGGGCATGAAAGCCGAAGTGGTCGGCATCGATGAAATGGAAAATGGGTTGCGAATGATCCTCAACTACGGCCATACCCTCGGCCACGCGATCGAGGCGGCTACCCGATATAAGAAGCTGCTGCACGGCGAGGCCGTCGCCTGGGGCATGATCGCCGCCACCCGCCTTGGACGTGCTCGCGGTGCTGTCACCGGGGCGCAGGCCAGCCGCATTGAGAAAGTGATTTTCGATTACGGCCCGCTACCCGCCTTGCGTCTTCCCATCGATCGGCTGCTCGACGCCGCTACACGCGACAAGAAGAACCGCAGCGGCGTACGACGCTTTGTTCTGCCATCGGGAGTAGGCAACGCTGTCGTAGTTGAAAATGTAACTGACACCGAGCTCTATACCGCCGCCGAGTCGATGCTGCAAACCGCGCGCGAGATCGCCGAGCTCGCTCTTGCTGAGGCATAGATGAGTCCTTCTCCTGCGTCAAGTTCTCTCGGCGCAAAACCCGCGGGCGCGGTCGACGAAGAGACCGCCGCCGCCGCCGTCCGCGAAATGTTCGACGGCATTGCGCCGCGCTACGACCTGCTCAACCATGTCCTTTCGCTGAATATCGACCACTGGTGGTGGTGGCGCACCGCGCGCCGCTTTCGTGAAGTCCTCGCGCGCCCCGACGCGGTCGTCCTCGATCTCTGCTGCGGCACCGGAGACATGACGTTGGCCCTGCTCAACCACCGCCCAGATTATTCGCGACCGATCATCGCCGCCGACTTTTCGCATCAGATGTTGGTGCGCGGCGCGGCGAAGCTTAGCGGCCGCGGTGCCATAGCAATTGAGGCCGACGCCCTGCATCTTCCCTTCGCGGACAATTCCGTCAACCTCATCACCACCGCCTTCGGCTTCCGCAACCTCGCCAACTACCGCGCCGGACTTGACGAGTTCCATCGCGTTCTCCGCCGAGGTGGGCAACTCGGCATCCTCGACTTCAGCGAACCCGGCGGCCTGCTCGGCAAACTCTACGCCTTCTACTTCCGCCGCATTTTGCCCGCGATCGGTTCGCGACTTTCCGGAGTCACCGGTCCCTATGCGTATCTGCCAAACTCGGTGCATAACTTCCCACCGCCGGCGCAGATGCGCGAGATCATGGCCGCCGCCGGATTTGGCGATGTTTCCTGGACGCCATATACCTTTGGCGTAGCTGGCCTATATCGGGCCGTCAAGTAGCGCCTGCGATAGACTTAGGAAGAAACATGGCTCTCGACGATTACAAAGTCGTGCTCTATCGCAACCAGCCCACGGGATGGGTCGCCGAGGTGCCGTCGATTCCAGGCTGTTACGCCCTCATGCCCACTCGGGCCGAGGCCTTGTCGGAACTTGAGGACGTCTTCCAAATGCTTGAAGAGGAATATCGCGACCGGAGTGCCGCGCTGCCCTCGGACACAACCGAAATAGTTCATGCCTAGCGCACGTGCCGACGAGTTTCGCCGGGCCGCGGCCCGGCTGGGATTCGCCAAGACCAGGCAAACCGGAAGCCATGAGAGATGAATTCACTCGGACGGTCGCGCTGTCACGATACCTATCCACGGAGGTCGCGAGATTGGACCTCCTCTCTACAACAAAATACTGGATCAGCTTGGGATTGGCCCCGAGGAGTTTCGCAGATTGAAATAAGCTACAGTCGCTCGCTCGGACTGGTCAGCCTTTGCAGCGCTCTCAGGTACTAAGCACAACCGGCTTCAGCCCCGGCGCAAGCAGCCGCATAATGAGCAGCGCAAGCAGGTATACGCTGGATGCCAGGATGAAGAGCACAGAGTAGCTGTGGGTACGCTCCAGGACATGCCCTGTGAACGTGGCCAGCAGCGCGCCGCCGACCGAGCCGGCCATACCGCCAATCCCCACCACCGCGCCTACCGCGCTGCGTGGAAACATGTCCGATGTAGTGGTGAAGAGGTTCGCCGACCAGCCTTGATGCGCCGCTGCCGCCAGGCCGAGAAGGCCGATGGCTATCCACTCCGAGGTGATGCTGCCGAGGGTGAACACCGGGACGACCAGGACCGCGCAGAAGAGCATCGCGGCGAGCCGCGCGCCAGAGGCCGACAACCCCATCTTCCGGAACGGCGCTGGCAGCCAGCCGCCGCCAATGCTGCCCACCGCCGAAAGGTTGTACACGATGATCAGCGGCAGTCCCAGGTGCGAGAGGTCGAGATGGAACTTCGCGCTGAAATACGACGGCAGCCAAAACAAGTAGAACCACCAGATCGGGTCAGTCAGGAATTTTGCAATCGCAAACGCCCAGGTCTGCCGATAGCCAATCAGCCTGAGCCACGGCACCTGCGGACCCATCTGCGCCGCGGCTTCTTCGTAAATATGGCGCAGCTCCGCGCCAGTCAGCGTTGGGTGGTCGGCCGGCTTACGGTAATTCCGCCACCACCAGCCGATCCATATCATGCTGAAGAAACCGGTGGTCAGGAACGCGGCGCGCCACCCATAGTGCACCGTGATCCAGGGAACGATGAGCGGCGCGAGGATCGCACCCACATTCGTGCCGGAGTTGAAGATGCCTGTGGCCAGCGAGCGCTCACTTTGCGGGAACCATTCGGCAACCGTCTTGATGGCGGCGGGGAAATTCCCCGATTCGCCCAGCCCCAGGCAAAACCTCGCGATCCCGAACTCAAAGGCGGTATTGGCCAGCGCATGGCCCATTGCCGAGAGGCTCCACACGCCCATGATCAGGATGTAGCCGAGGCGTGTGCCGATCTTGTCGACCAGCCGCCCGGCCACCAGCAGGCCGATGGCGTAGGCCACCTGAAACGCGTCGACGATGTAGCCGTAGTTGATCTCGGTCATGCCGATGCTGTGGGCCAGCGTCGGCTTGAGCAGCGCGATGACCTGCCGGTCCATGTAATTGATCGAGGTCGCGAAGAACAGCATGGCGCAGATGGTCCAGCGAACCCGCCCCATTCGCACGCTGCCGGGGTTTTCCGGCTCTACGTCGAGAGAATTGCCGACCACGGATTTATCGATGGAATCCATGCACTCGTCCTGAGATTACAACGGCGGACCTGGAACCGACTTCATAATTTGTACGCACTTTGGACTAATTTGTCAGTAAGTTCCAGTGCCAAATCGAAGGCCTCGTCCTCGTCGATTCGGTGTTCGACGACCAGCTTGGCGAGAAATGCGGCATCCATCCGCCGCGCGACATCATGCCGCGCGGGAATCGAGAGAAACGCGCGTGTGTCGTCGTTGAATCCGACCGTGTTGTAGAACCCCGCGGTTTCAGTGACCGATTCGCGAAAGCGCTGCATGCCCTCGGGGCTATCGTTAAACCACCACGGAGGTCCCAACCGCAGACAAGGATAATGTCCGGCCAGTGGCGCAAGCTCCCGGCTGTAGGTCGATTCGTCGAGAGTAAACAGAATCAGTGTGAACCCGCTCTCGTTGCCATAACGATCCAGCAGCGGGCGAAGCGCGTGCACATAGTCCGTAGCCGTCGGAATATCGGCTCCGGTATCGCGCCCATACTTCTCAAAGACCAGCCGGTTGTGGTTGCGCGCGCTACCGGGGTGGATCTGCATCACCAGGCCATCTGCAACGCTCATCCCCGCCATCTCGGTCAACATCTGCGCGCGGAAGAGCTCCTGGTGCTCCGCGTCGGCGCTCCCCGAAATAATCCGGCTGAAGAGCGCCGAGGCTTCCGCGGCGGAAAGGTTGGCGGTGCGTGCCGTCGGATGTCCATGATCGGTCGCCGTACCGCCCAGCTGTTTGAAGCGCGTCCGAATCTTGCGCAACGCCTGCAAATATCCATGGAAGGAACTCGTATCTTCACCGGCGATCTCTCCGAGCTTTGTGATATTCGCGCGAAAGCCTGCGAACTCGGGATCCACCACCGAATCCGGCCGGAAGGTGGGAATGATGCGGGCCTTCCACCCCGAATCGCGGATCGCCTGATGATCGCTCAACGATTCGAGCGGCGAATCGGTTGTGGCGAGCACTTCGAGGCGGAAACGTTCATAGAGTGCGCGGGGTAGGAACTTTGGAGTCGAGAGCTTTTCCGCGATGGTGTCATAGTAATGGTCCGCAGTCTTTGCCGAGAGCCGCTCGGTCAAGCCGAACAGCTCTTGAAAAGCGTAGTCCAGCCACATCCGCGTCGGCGTTCCGCGAAAGAGGTGATAGTGCTCGGCAAAGATGCGCCAGACCCGGCGCGGGTCCTTAAGCTCTGGGCGGCCGATCTCAAGATCGTCCATCGAGACACCCTGGCTGTATAGCATCCGGTAGACATAATGGTCGGGCTGGACAAAGAGCCGGGCCGGGTCCGGGAACGGCTGGTTATGCGCAAACCATGCCGCCTGGGTATGGCCGTGGGGGCTCACGATCGGCAGATCGCGGATGCTCTCATAGAGCCGTCGCGCTACACCGCGCGTTTCCGCGTCGGCGGGGAAAAGTCGATCTTCGTGGAGAAGAGTCAAGGTCGCAGCTCGCTATTTGGCAGTCGGAGTGGCCGAGTATCCAGCGCCACAGCGCCTTCAACAGGCTCCGACGGCTAGAATACACGCTCAAGGCCCCACGAGGTTACGCAGACTGAGTCCATTGTCTTACCAATGGCTGACAATCAACGTTAATCCAGGTGAAAGACCTCCTCCAGCGGAAGCATATTGTCATCTGCGCCGCCCTCGGTTAGTGCTTCGAAAAACGGAGACATCTCCGCCTGCCATCGCGCGTTGACCGGATGCCCCTTCATCGCCGCGCAAGCCCGAACAAAATCCGGCGTTTCAAGATAGCCGACCAGCAGGCCGTCTGGCCGCAGGAACAAAGAATAGTTATGCCATCCCGTCTGGCGCAGGGCCTCCAGCATCTCTGGCCACACATGGGCGTGGCGGCTTTTGTACTCGTCCAGCCTGTCGGCGCGAACCTTTAATAAGAAACAAACCCGCATTGCTTCACGGTAGTGCCCGGACCTGCGCAATGTCCACAGGCGATGTTTGTTGACGCGTTCCAAATCAATGCTTGAAACCCAATGCGAACGCCCGCAGACTGTGTATAGTTCGGGGTATGCCTGTCAAGATGAAGGACATAGCACGCGACCTCGGAGTCTCTGTAGTTACCATCTCCAAGGCGCTGCGCGGACACCCCGACATCAGCAAGGCGACCCGCGAGCGAATTCTGCTCAAGGCCAAGGAGCTCGGATACCGGCCCAACCTCACCGCCCGCAGCCTGGTGACCGGGCGATCGTCGCTGATTGGCCTCATTGTCCCAGACCTCATCCATCCATTTTTTGCGGATATTGCCAAAAGCCTCTCAATGGCGATGCGGCGTCAAGGGTATTTTTTGGTGCTCTCTTCGTCTGAGGAAGACCCCGATCTGGAGCGGGAAGAGATCGAGCACATGCTGGCGCATCGCCTCGATGCATTGATCGTCGCCACGTGCCAACCCGGCCCGGAGTCCCTGCGAAAAATCCAGCAAAGCGGCACCCCGTTGATCCTGCTCGATCGCTCGTTCAAAGAGATGCGCTCCCACTTTGTCGGCTCCGACGACTATACGGCCGGAAAGCTTGCGACCGAACATCTGCTGGCCATCGGTTGCAAGCGCGTCGCCCATATTCGCGGCCCGGAGAACAGCGTCGGCCTGCGCCGCCTGAAAGGCTTTCTCGACACGTTGAAAAAGCGCGGCATCGAGATGCCCGCCGAATATCTCATTCAGGCGCCTCGAGCCGATGTGGACGGCCACCAGAACGGCATCGCCGCGCTCAGACGGCTCTTGGAATTGAATCGCCCGCCCGACGGGATATTCTGCTACAACGACGTTGTCGCGCTGGGGGTGATCGCCGAGGCGCTAAACCAAGGAATCGCCGTGCCAAAGGAGTTGGCGGTTATCGGGTGCGGCAATCTGCACTATGTCAGCGAAATCCGGGTGCCGCTGTCCAGCATCGACCAGAGAAGCGGCGAGATCGGTCAGCGCGCAGCCAGGCTCATTCTCGACATCCTCGCCGCCGAAGCAATTAAGGCGCCCCTGGAATACCGCGAGATCATTCTACAACCGCGCCTGACGGCGCGAGACTCTACCGTGCGGACTTCCTAAGCCGAATCGCAGCACGCATCCTCGGCTCGCGGCCGAAGCAGCGGCGCTACATCTTGAGGTCTGAGAAAGAAGCTTGATGGGGAACAGGGGACTCCTCTGCGCCGATAAACAGACTCGCAGAAGCGAGCCACCCGCCTCGAAGACGGAAGGCTCGCTCTTTGAGCTTGCCCGCTGTTCACCAACCGATAGCTATCAACAGAGTTTTCGGGTTTGAGCAGCCTATATCGCTCGAGTATCCGCCTGCATCGTTGTACGGGAACGCGTATTGCTGCATGTTGATGGCCTGGGCTTCAATCCACTGCGCGTAGTGGTCGTAGGGTTCCAGTTGATAGAAACTTGCAGGATTTCCCCACATCCCCTGGTTGGTTAGATCGCCGGCAGCGTTAAACTCGGGCGTGCCGGAGATAGGAGCGGTGTGGCGGAAGATCGCGGCGGAAAGGTCCGGATTGGAACCTAAGCCGGAACCATTTGGTCCCGCGAGCGGAATGGTAATTCCATTGAACGACCAGATGTCGGAGATGTAGTCGGTGTAGTAATTTTGATCCGCACCGCCAGCATTGAAGCCGGCCGCGCCCGGCTCAATAATCCGATATGGAGCGTAGACGAGATCCGCCTGGAAGTCGCCCCCGGGTGTCGAAGGGGCCGCATTGGCATAGCGTTGGAACGTAACCGACCGGTCTTCCATAAAGGTCTGTTGATTTTCTCCGAGCGCTATATTGGTTCCGTCGCCGCAAGAGAGATTAAACGCAATCTTGACCCCGAACGCGTCGACGCGGGTTGTGTCCATGTTGATGGAGGTGGGACCGACTGTGAACTCGATGAAGTCCCAGTAATCGGTGTTGTCCTCGGCCAAAGTCGGGTCGTTCAGGAAGAAGTACATACGCCCCGCCGAATTGGCCGGCATGGCGAATGTCGGCTGTTGCGCAAAGGTGTACGCGCTTGCGACTCCATTGATAGTTGCGGTCCAGGTTATCTGGTCGTCCGCATACACCCCGTTCGTCCGATTCAGGAACTTCAACGTCAAGACATCCCCGGCGGGCGTGGCAGGAATATTGCTCGCATCCCAGAAGGGCGCGCCTCCCCAGAGATTAGGGTTGAGTGCCGGCGTTGTCGCGGTGACGGTTGCGCTCGACGGCGAAACTCCCAACGAGTTGTTGGCCAGCACCTGGTAGTAATAGGTGGTCGAGGCCGTACCGAGCGCGTCCTGGAACCAGTTGCTCTTTGTCGTGCCAATTAGGTTGCTGGCTGAGGGCGTAAAGGGGGATGTTGTGCTTCGGTAGATGTAATACTCCGTCACCACCGTGCCGGCGCCTGAGTTGGTCGAGTTCCATATCAGATCGATTTCGTTGGCGTTCTCTGCCATCGCGGTCAATCCTGTCAGAGCGGCCGGAGCGGCGGTTGACGGCGTCGCCGGGAGTGTTGTGGCTGAGGCCAAAGCTGCCGCCGAACTTCCTGACGGAGTAGACGCGACGACCTGATAGTAATAGGTCGTCGACGGCTGAACGCCAGGACCCGCCGGGGGGCTGAGCGTAGCAGGATAGTTGCTGTCCAGATACTTGGTGATTCCGATGGTGGTTCCCATCAGATTGGAAGCCGATGGCGTGAAGGGAGTGGTCGTGCTTCGGTATACCGAATAGTTTACTGGGGCAGTGTTTGGAGCGGGAGCTGTGCTCGCAACCCAGCGCAGGTCGATCTGTTGGGATGAAGATCCCACCGCCGTCAGACTGGTTGGAGGCGCGGGCGGACTGCCGGCAGGCGTTTTGGCCGACGCTTGATTCGAGGCCGCCGAGTTCCCGTCCGCATCGACCGCTTCGACGACGTAATAGTAGGTCGTCGATGCCGTGAGACCGGTGTTCGAGTAACTGGCGCTGACTGTGTTCGCGATTAAGTTGCTCGACGAAGGAGTAAAGCCGCTGTTCGTGCTCGCATAGACGTTATAGGAGCTGACGGTGCAGTTAGCGGGAGGAGTTACCACCGACCAGCTTAAGCCGATGGTGCTGGCGGAAGACGCCGTCGCCGTCAGCCCGGTCGGAGCCGAGGGAATTGTGGTGCAGCTCGTGGATGAGCCCCCAAGTACCTCGACGCCCTCGATCATAGGTTGATCGACAGTGCCGTTAGTGAAGGCGATCACGATGTCGCCACTGCTGTTGGCGGTTGCGGCGAACTGCTCAACCACAGCGGTGAAGTTCGCTCTGGCCGTCGCATAGATGTCGAAATTAGTCAGTACCGCGGTGCCGTTAATGGCCACATTAAACACACGATCACCGGCTGCCGGAAAATAAAGCTCGGCAAAGTGCAGGCGTACGGTGTAACTGCCTCCGGCGGTCAGTCCGGGAATCGTATAAGTCACGGCTCCTTGCCGCGCCGACTGATAAACAGCCGCCGGGGCCGCGTTGGTCACGCCGGCGGGTATGGTGATGGTGTTGGTGACTGAGTAGGTGGTTCCGCCGGTGCTGTAGTCTTCGTCGGCGACAAAGGCATTGTCGCCGCCGCCCGAGTTACTCTCCGCCGGGCCGCCGGCGTTGATGGATATGACTGAGGTTCCGGAGGACGCTGCCGCCGTGGTAGCGGTCGCCTGCGCCGAGGCTGCCGATGTCCCGTCCGCATCGACGGCTTCAACGACATAGTAGTAGGTTGTCGAAGCTGCGAGGCCGGTGTTGGAGTAGCTCGTGCCCGCCAGTCCGCTTGCAATCAAGTTGCTCGCGGACGGAGTGAATCCGCTCGTGGTGGCGCTATAGACTTTATAAGAGCTGACAGTACAGTCTGCCGGAGGAGTAACGGCGGTCCAACTCAAGCCAATGGAGCTGGAAGAGGATGGGGTCGCCGTCAGTCCGGTTGGCGCCGAGGGAACCGCGCTGCAACCGGTGCTGGAAGATTCACGCACTTCGATACCGCTGACTACCGGCTGGTTGGCGGTGCCGTCGGTAAAGGCAATCACGATTTCGCCGCTGCTGTTGGCGGTAGCCGTGAATTGCTCAACCAGCGCCGCGTTGGCTCCCACCGTGGTATAGATGTCGAAGTTGCCAAGCACCGTCGTCCCATTGATGGCCACGTTGAAGACACGGCCCCCCGCGGCGGTGAAATAAGTCTCCGCGAAGTGCAGCAGGACGCTGTACTGAGAGCCTGACGTGAGACCAGGAATGGTGTAGGTGAAGATTCCGGCCCGTGCGTGTTGATAGACTCCCATCGGCGCCGCATTCACGCCGGGCTGGGTGAGATTGATGGTGGCCGAGGTGACCGCGTTGTCTCCTCCGCCGCTGAAGTCTTCGTCGGCAACGAAGGAATAGTCTCCACCGTCCGCATTGCTCTCAGCCGGGCCCCCTGCGGCGATAGCCACAACCTCCGTGCCGGACGCCGCCGCTTGCGTCGTGGCCGACTCCTGCGCCGAAGCTGCGGAGTTGCCCTCGGCATCCACCGCTTCTACCACGTAGTAATAAGTTGTCGAAGCCGTAAGGCCGGTGTTGGAATAGGTTGTACCCGTCGTCACGCTGGCTATCAACGTGCTCGACGACGGAGTGAAGCCACTCGTCGTACTGCGGTACACACTGTAGGAACTGACGGTGCAGTTAGCTGGAGGAGTTACTGCCGTCCAGCTCAAGCTGATCGCGCTGGAAGAGGATGCGGTCGCCGTCAAACCGGTTGGCGCAGCGGGAACTGTGGCGCAGGGAGCGGCAGAGGTCTCTGCCGTCGCTTGATTCGAGGCCGCCGAGGCGCCATCCATGTCGAGCGCTTCAACAACAAAGTAGTAAGCAGTCGAAGCGGCGAGTCCTGTGGCGGAATAGGTTGTGCCCGTGGTTACGCTGGCCAACAGAGTGCTTGAGGAAGGAGTGAAGCCGCTCGTTTTGCTGCCGTAGAGGTTGTAGGAGCCGATCGTGCAGTTCGCAGGGGGAGCGGGCGCCGTCCAGCTCAGACCGATCGCGCTTGAGGAAGAGATCGTAGCCGTCAATCCGGTTGGAGCCGACGGAACCGCGCCGCAACTGGTGGACGTGCTACGGATCTCTATGCCGCTAACCACAGGCTGGTTTGCCGCACCGAGAGTGAAGGCGATCACGATCTCGCCGCTGCTGTTAGCGGTTGCCGTGAAGGTCTCGACGAGTGCAGCGTTGACGCCAACCGTAGCGTAGATATCGAGGTTGGTGAGGACCGTGGTGCCGTTGATAGCAACGTCGAATTCGCGGTCTCCTTTTGCAGTGAAGTAGGTCTCGGCGAAATGAAGCAGCACCGTAGATTGGCTGCCAGCGGTCAGGCCGGGAATCGTGTAAGTGGAAATCCCAGCCCGCGCGTGTTGGTATACCGCCATTGGCGCTGCATTGACCCCGGGTTGGGTCAGATTAATAGTGGCCGTACTAACCTGGTTGTCGCCTCCGCCGCTGTAATACTCGTCGGCAACAAAGGAGTAGTCTCCGCCACCTGAATTGCTCTCCGCCGGACCGCCGGCGGCGATGGCCACGATTTCCTGGGCGACCGCTCTCGTCGCGGCGGCAAATCCGAGAGCGTAAACCACTGCCAGCGCAAGGAAGGCCCTAAGAACGGCCTTTCCCCAAAGGGTCGAATCATTGTGTGACATAACATTCTCCTGTCTGTTCCGCTGGTTGCGTCCTAATAGTGGTTACGCTTGCTGTGTCAGTGTGCCAATCTCGGTACCACTTACTGGCGGGTTCGTCCTATCGAATCTCAATTCCACTAACGACCGGTTGGTTAGCGGTTCCTTCGGTGAAGGCGATGACGATCTGGCCGCTGCTGTTGGCGTTAGCCGTAAACGTTTCGACCAAGGCCGCGTTCCCTCCGACGGTGGCGTAGATGTCGAGGTTGCTCAACACCGTCGTTCCGTTAATGGCCACGTTGAAGACACGGTCGCCGGCCGCAGTGAAATAGGTCTCGGCGAAGTGCAGCAGGACCGTGTACTGAGTGCCCGCCGTCAGGCCCGGAATCGTGTAGGTGAAGATTCCGGCCCGCCCGTGCTGATAGACCGCCATCGGCGCAGCATTGGCGCCGGGTTGGGTGAGGTTAATCGTGGCTGAGGTGATGGCGTTGTCTCCTCCTCCGCTGAAGTCCTCGTCGGCGACGAAAGAGTAGTCTCCGCCCCCGGAGTTGCTCTCCGCCGGGCCTCCGGCAGCAATGGCCAGGATCTCGGCGCCGGATATTGCGGGTGTAGTTGCAGTGGCTTGCGCCGAAGCTGCGGAGATACCCTCTGCGTCAGCGGCCTTCACGACGTAATAGTAGGTGGTTGAAGCTGCGAGGCCAGTATTGGAGTAGGTCGTACCGTCAGCCCGCCTGCAATCAAGGTGGTCGGATTCGCAGTCGTGCCGCCGTAGACGCTGTAGGAGCTGATCGAGCAGTTAGCCGGAGGAGTCACCGCCGACCAGCTCAAGCCAATGGTGCTGGAAGAAGACGTCGTCGCCGTCAGCCCGGTTGGCGCCGAGGGAATTGTGGTGCAGCTCGTGGATGAGCCGCCAAGTACCTCGATGCCCTCGATCATAGGTTGATCGATGGTGCCGTTGGTGAAGGCGATCACGATGTCGCCGCTGCTGTTGGCGGTTGCGGTGAACTGCTCCACCACAGCCGTGAAGTTCGCCTTGGCTGTCGCGTAGATATCGAAATTGGTCAGCACCGCAGTTCCGTTGATGGCCACATTAAACACACGATCTCCAGCTGCCGAGAAATAAAGCTCTGCAAAGTGCAGGCGCACGGTGTAACTGGCTCCAGCCGTGAGGTCAGGAATTGTGTACGTCACGGTTCCTTGCCGCGCCGACTGGTAAACTGCCGCGGGGGCCGCGTTGGTCACACTGGCGGGTATGGTGATGGTGTTGGTGACCGAGTAGGTAGTTCCGCCGGTGCTGTAGTCTTCGTCCGCGACAAAGGAATTGTCGCCTCCGCTCGAGTTACTCTCCGCCGGACCACCGGCGTTGATGGATACGATTGAGGTTCCGGTTGATCCTGCCGGGGTAGTAGCGGTCGCTTGTCCCGAGGCCGCCGATGCGCCGTAGGAGTCCAGCGCTTCCACAAGGTAGTAGTAGGTGGTCGAAGCCGCCAGTCCGGTGTCGGAATAGGTGGTGGTGGTTAGGCCGCTCGCGTCTAACGTGCTCGGGGATGGAGTGAAGCCGTTGACGGTGCTGCGGTAGACGCTGTAGGAAGTGATGGTGCAGGGGGGGTTCGCGGGAGCCGCCGTCCAGCTCAAGCTGATGTCGCTGGAGGAAGACGCAGTCGCTGTCAGACCGGTCGGCCCTGTGGGTGGAACAGAAGTGCATGACGGAGCGGCTGAAGTCGTGGCGGTTGCCTGCGCCGAGGCCGCCGATGTGCCGTCCGCATCGACCGCTTCTACGACGTAGTAGTACGTTGTAGAAGCCGCGAGGCCAGTGTTCGAGTAACTGATGCTGGCTGTATTCGCGATCAGGTTGCTCGACGACGGAGTAAAGCCGCTGGTGGTGCTCGCATAGACGTTATAGGAGCTGATCGAGCAGTTAGCCGGAGGAGTCACCGCCGACCAACTCAAGCCGATGGCGCTGGAGGAAGATGCCGTCGCCGTCAGCCCGGTCGGAGCCGAAGGAACCGTGCTGCAGCTGGTGGATGAACCAAGCACTTCGAGGCCGTTGATCATGGGCTGATCGATAGCGCCGTTCGTGAACGCGATCACGATCTGGCCGCTGCTGTTGGCTGTCGTCGTGAACTGCTCAACCACAGCCGTGTAGTTCGCTTTGGCCGTTGCGTAAATGTCGAAGTTGGTCAGCACCGTTGTGCCGTTGATGGCCACATCGAATTCGCGGTCGCCGGCTACCGGGAAATAGAGCTCGGCAAAGTGCAGACGCACGGTGTAACTGGTTCCAGCGGTCAGGCCAGGAATTGTGTACGTCACGGTTCCTTGCCGCGCCGACTGGTAGACTGCCGCGGGAGCCGCGTTGGTCACACTGGCGGGTATCGTGATTGTGTTGGTCACCGAGTAGATTCCCCCGCCGGTGAAGTCTTCGTCGGCAACAAAGGAATTGTCGCCGCCGCCCGAGTTACTCGCCGCCGTACCGCCCGCGTTGATGGATACGATTAAGGTTCCGGATAATGCTGCCGGCGTGGTAGCGGTCGCCTGCGCTGAAGCCGCCGATGTGCCGTCCCCATCGACCGCCTTGACGACGTAGTAGTACGTCGTCGAAGCTGCGAGGCCGGTGTTAGAGTAGGTCGTACCCGTCAGTCCGCTGGCAATCAACGTGGTCGGATTCGCAGTCGTCCCACCGTAGACGCTGTAAGAGCTAATGGTGCAGTTGGTTGGAGGAGTAACTGCCGTCCAGCTAAGTCCTATGACGCTGAAGGAAGATGCCGTAGCTGTCAACCCCGTCGGCGCCGAGGGCACTGTAGTGCATACCGGGGTGGCCGGCGTGGTAGCGGTTGCCTGCGTTGAGGCGGCCGAGCTACCGTCTCCGTCAACCGCTTCAACCTTGTAGTAGTAGGTGGTCGAACCTGCGACGCCGGTGTCAGAGTAGCTGGCGGTGGTAACGCCGCTCGCAACCAAGGTAGTCGAGGACGGAGTGAACCCGCTGGTGGTGCTGCGGTAGACGTTGTAGAAACTGATGGCGCAGTTGGCCGGTGGATTTACTGCCGTCCAGCTCAAGCTGATGACGCTGGAGGAAGCGGCCGTCGCCGTTAACCCGGTCGGCGCCGAAGGAACAGCGGTGCAGCTGGCTGCACCCGAACGAGGATCGGGCACCGGAACAATCGTAAACGAGGCCGAACCGCTCGCTAGCCCCGGGGCCGTGGCAGTCACCGTCACGGTCCCAGGAGTGAACTGGCTGCGCAGGGCGATTCTGGTCATGCCGCCCTCAACCTGCAACTCGGGATCACCGGGCGAGTGATAAAAAGCGTCAGGCACGCCGCCTATAAATGTAGATGTGGCGTTGGAGTATGCGTTTGTATTTGTTGACACATATTGCTCGGTCCCGCCCTGGTATGTGGCCGGGCCGGTCACCGAAAACGTGACGAGGTCAGAGGCAAGCGGTTCCCAATTCCCATTAGCGTCTTCTATCGTGGCCGTAACAAAGGCCGCGTCCGAACCATTTGCCGTAACCTCAAAGGTCGTGCCATTCGGCTTGGTCAGCTCAGGAACAACAGTCAGCACGATCTTGTTTTCGGCTCCGGCCGTCGTCCTGCTGTCCGTCGCTACAACAGTACCGGACGCGTTCAGGCATTCCGCTGTCACCGTGCCGGAAACCCAGGGCACAATCCACGACGTCTGGAAGGGTATCTGGGTTGCAGTTTCAGTCTGGTTCCCTTCGTCGTTCGAGTTCCACGGGTTCGGAGTCTCAATCGAACCCTGCTGTGCCCCATTGACCAGCAGTTCGACCGATGGGCAGTTACTGAAGGCGTTTACCTGAACACTCCCGGAGGAAAGGTTCCAGTGGCCCGCCAGGTGAACGACGGGCTTGATTGTGAAGGGTGTCCAGGCGGCCTCATAGACGTAATACAGCAATTTCGGAAAGCGATTCTGGTCCATCGAGGACGCGCCCAATGAGCGGACCGCATTCGAGTTTCCGGGAGCGGTAGTGCTGCTGCCGGCTTCCACATATTGGCCGGTTTCGCCAGGAGTGTCCGCAAGGTACCACTGCGCCATTCCCATGGCATCTGCCGCCCTGCCCTGGCGCCAGTTGTCCAAAAAGGGCGCTACAAAGGCAAGCTCATAATTCCAGGCCAGGCCGCGCGCCGTGCCGGTGCCCCAGTACTCCGCTCCCCAGGCTGGATTATTCGGGTAGTCGTTCTTGACGCCGACTTCGCAACCCTCCAGAGTGCAACCCAGCAAATAGCCGTTTACGGGGTCGGGCGTACGGTCGGCTGCGATGCGGGTATTGATTGGGTCCCACGTCGAGTTAATGGCCAAGAGGGCCTCGCCGACACTTTCCTCCATCGTGCCGTTATTCGACTCCCAATCGAGAATCGACGGATGGCTTCGGTCGCGAACGATCATGTCGCGATGCAACTCTTCCTTCAGTGTCACCATATCGGCCGTCGGATCAGCGAAAGCCTCTTCGTTGTCTCCGCTCGGCTGGTCGATCATGATGCCATAGGCATCGGCCGCGTTCACGAACTCTTCGCTGGAGGTAGAGTGGCCCGGACGGTATATATTTCCTCCCTCTGCGGCAAGCAGCGAGAGGTCGCGCCATTGCTGCTCTTCCGGAACAGACGATCCCAACCCCGGATAATCGTAGCGCCCGGAACCGCCCCACAAATTCATCGCGTGGCCGTTGAAGTATGGGTAATTCTTATCCCATGTGATCGTGCGGATGCCGAGTGGGCTCTGCGCGACATCGACCACTACGCCATTAACGCTGACGATGTGGTTGACGGTGTACAGATACGGCGTACCGTATATGGAATTGCTTGGATACCACAAGGTTGGGTTATTTACCGTGATCTGCTGACTGAACATTGGAGTCGCAGTGGATGGGAAATTGCCCGGAGTCATTGGAGCCACTGTCTGGGTCAGGGGCGATCCGGTAGCCACCATGTTTCCGTTCGCATCCACAATCTGCGTCGTCAGGGTCACTTGCTGAGACGCAGTAGTCTCGTTGAGAACGTTCGTCTCAACCTGAATCACGGCCGAGTTGGCGGTCGCGGTGCCGCTCGAAGCCGGGACCTCGGACACCGTTGCCACGTAGGTGCCCCAGGTTTTCAGATTGGAATACACATTTACCGGAATATGCACCTTGTTGGTAATGAACATCTTTACTGGCCGAAACAATCCGGCCATGGCCTGACCGAACCGGAAAACCTCGGGGAATTGAGGATCTTCAAACCACGAATTACCCCTGGAAACGCTCACCGCGAGCACATTGTCCGTAGCGCCATCGGCCTTAATGTACGGAGTGAGGTCCACGATGAAGGGAATGAAACCCACGACGTGCGATGCCTCCGCATCGGCGGCGACGGCACTCACGCCAGGAAGGAGCGTCCCATTGATGTAAACCTGAGCGCCGGTATGAGCACCCTCGACCTCGACCATGATCTTGCTGTTTGCATAAGCCGGGTCGGCCTTGAAGTGCAGCCGATACCAGTTGTTTTGTCCACACAACGAACCTTGGCCACCGCCCGATGACTGATTGATGAACGTGCGCCATATATTCGCGTCGTTCGGAATGCCGACTTGCATCCAGTTGGGTGCCGAATAAGAACTGCCACAAGATGGCCCGGTGTGAACGGCGGGAGCAGCGGCCTCGGCATAGCTGAAGGCAGCGAAAGTTGTGGAATCCTGATTGTTTTCATACCACCAATTGCTTTGTGGCAAAGCCGCATTCGGATCCGTCGCGGCCGCATTCCCAACGAAATTGGGTACTCCCTCCGAGAGATTGATCGTGATGCGATCCGATGCGGGCGGCGCCGGCTGGGCTTTCGCCATGATCGAGCCCATTGCCGCAACCAGGAGCAGGAGCATCAGCAGGACTGTCCACGGTCCGCCGACTCCCTGCAAGTTGCTATCCATGCGTCTGCTTCCAAGAGGTTCAGAATCGAGTTGGTGGCTGGCAGGCTCGAGACTCCAGAGACAGATGAGCCTCCAAACGCGGATGCATTGGGTGTGCATGATGCTCCTTTTGGCCAGTGGCTTGATTCTCAGCGCGCCGAGCGACCGACGAGTGCAGTTTGGCTGGTACTATGCATGCCGGCGTCGAGGCGCCGGCATGAAAATGCCAGGAGAAGTAGTAGCCGGGTTTCTAGTTGGTTCGGACCTCGATTCCCATGACGAGGGGTTGGTTTGCGGCCCCGGTGGTAAAGGCGATGACGATTTGTCCGCTGCTGTTGGCGGTGGTGTTGAAGGTCTCCAGCAGGGCGGCGTCCTTTCCAACCGAGGCATAGACGTCCAGGTTGGTAAGCACGGTGGTGCCGTTGATGGCGACATTGAATTCACGGTCCCCGGCGGCGCTGAAATAGGTCTCGGCGAAGTGCAGCAGGACGGTATAGGTGCTGCCGGCCGTAAGTCCCGGAATGGTATAGGTGGAGATCCCGGCCCGCCCGTACTGATAGACCCCCATGGGCGCCGCGTTGGCGCCGGGCTGGGCCAGGTTGATGGTGGCCGTGACCGGGCTGTTGTCCCCTCCGCCGGTGAAGTCTTCGTCGGCAACAAAGGAGTAATCCCCGCCGCCGGAGTTGCTTTGCGCCGGACCGCCGCAGGCGATGGCCACCACCTCCGAACTGCCGCTGGCCGCTTGCGTGGTGGCGGACTGCTGCGCGGATGCCGCTGAACTGCCGTCCGCGTCCACCGCTTCCACCTTGTAGTGGTAAGTGGTTGAAGCCGCCAGGCCGGTGTTGGAGTAAGTGGTGCCGGTGGTGCTTGCAATCAGGTTGCTCGACGACGGAGTGAACCCGCTGGTGGTGCTGCCGTAGACGCTGTACGAGCTGACGGAGCAGTTAGCTGGTGGAGTCACTGCGGACCAGCTCAGCCCAATTGCGCTGGAGGAAGAGGCAGTTGCCGTCAGCCCGGTCGGCGCCGACGGGACAGCCGAGCACGATGCGGCCTGCGTCTCCGCACTGGCCTGGGTTGAAGCTGCGGATGAACCGTCCGCGTCCACTGCTTCCACCTTGTAGTAGTAAGTGGTCGAAGCCGCAAGGCCGGTGTTGGAATAAGTCGCTCCTGTAACTCCGCTCGCGATCAGATTGCTCGACGATGGAGTAAACCCGCCAATGGTGCTGCCGTAGACGCTATAAGAACTGACAGTGCAGTTAGCCGGAGGAGTTACCGCCGACCAACTCAAGCCGATGGCGCTGGAGGATGAAGCCGTCGCTGTCAACCCGCCCGGAGCCGATGGAACCGCGCTGCAACTGCCGGAGGAGCTGCTGCGGATTTCAAGTCCCATAAGCAGAGGCTGGTTTGCCGCCCCTAGGCTGAAGGCGATTACGATCTGGCCGCTGCTGTTGGCGGTGGCCGTAAAGGCCTCCAGCAGAGCCGCATCTTTCCCGACGGTGGCATACACGTCAAGGTTGGTGAGGACAGTCGTGCCGTTGATGGCCACGTTGAACTCACGATCCCCAGCAGCCGTGAAATAGGTCTCGGCGAAGTGCAGCAGAACGCTGTACTGGCTCCCTGCCGTCAGGCCCGGAATGGTGTAAGTGAAAACTCCGGCGCGCCCGTACTGATAGACCCCCATTGGCGCCGCGTTCGCGCCGGGTTGAGTCAGGTTGATGGTGGCCGTGACCGGGCTGTTATCCCCGCCGCCGCTGAAGTCTTCGTCGGCGACAAAAGAGTAGTCTCCACCGTTTGCATTGCTCTCCGCGGGACCGCCAGCCGCGATGGCCACGATCTCCGTGCCGGAGGCGGGTGCCTGCGTGGTGGCGGATTGCTGCGTCGAAGCTGCCGATGTGCCGAAGGAGTCCACTGCTTCAACGACGAAGTAATAGGTGGTTGAAGCAGACAGGCCGGTGTCGGAGTAACTCGTACTCGTCAACCCGCTCGCGATCAAGTTGCCGGAGCCCGGCGTGAATCCGCTAGTGGTGCTGCCATACAGGCTGTAGGAGCTGATGGTGCAGTTCACCGGTGGCGTATCAGCCGACCAGCTCAGGCCAATCGCGCTCGACGATGACGCCGTAGCCGTCAGACCCCCAGGCGCCGCTGGAACCGCGCTGCAACTGGTGGCGCCGCTTTGCGTTGTAGCTGTGGCCTGTCCTGAGGGACCCGATGAACCGTTCGCGTCCACCGCTTCAACGACGTAGTAGTACGCGGTCGAAGCCGTGAGGCCGGAGTTGGAATAGGTTGTACCTGTCACTCCGCTTGCAATCAGGTTGCTCGACGACGGAGTGAACCCGCTGCTTGTGCTGCGGTAGACACTGTACGAGCTGATCGTGCAGTTGGCCGGAGGCGTAACTCCCGTCCAGCTTAGATTGATTTCGCTCGAAGAGGATGCGGTAGCCGTAAGCCCCGACGGCGCTGAAGGAACTGCACTGCAACTGCCGCCCTCCGTCGTACCGCTGCCCTGTGCCGAGGCGGCCGATGTGCCGAAGCCGTCAACGGCTTCGACTATGTAGTAGTAGGTCGTCGCGGCCGTCAATCCACTGTCAGCGTACGATGCCGTCGTCAGGCTCGAAGCTATCTGATTGCTCGAGGAAGGCGTGAATCCGGACGTGGTGCTGCGGAACAGGTTGTAGCTGACAACGCAGGATGATCCGGCGGTGCTGGCGCCCCAGGTAAGGCTGATTTGGCTGGAAGAGGTTCCTGTACCCGAGGGCGTTCCAGGGACGGTTGGAGCCGCCGTGCAACTCCCGCTAGAACCACCGTAGGAGCTCACATCGCTGAGAATGGATGCTGAATCCACAACGGTGCCCGCATTATCGACGGTCGGGCTGTCTGAAGCGATGGTGTAGGTGATCTGGCCACTTCCGGCCAGAAACACAGTTAACGCGTCGGTGACTGTGACCCCGGCGGCGACGGGCACCGAGATTCCGCTGTTGGCAATGATGTCTACGCCCTGGTCGAAATAGGAGTAAACGCCGATGCCGTAGGCGGAGTGTGTCGTGACTGTGGGGGAGACATTATAGGATGCGTAGCCGTCCAGGCTACCATCCATCCATGCGGACTGGCTGGGAACGTCATAGGGCATTTCGCTTTGGTAGAAGATGGTCTCGCCACCTTCGCCGTTCCATATCACCTGGTCCGCTTCGTAATGCTCGACGGCCAGACCCAGAGCCGTGACGTTGTCTCCGTTGACAACCAATCCATTGATGCCAATGTTGACTGTCCAGCCTACGGCAACCTGTCCGTGGTCTGCGCGCCACGCCCAGATGTTGTCCAGGATGACGTTGTCACTGTCGATTTCCATGCTCTCGGTCGCGGTTCCCTGGGTGGCGCCGCCAATGCGAAAGAAGACATCGCTAATCGATGTCGGATTGCTGGCATGGCTCACTCTGGAAGCGCCCGCCACTCCAACCTGCAAGAGAACCGGAGAGTTGACCGGACCGGCATCGATGAGCAACCCGGCGATCTGCACTCCGCTCACGTCGGCCACGGTGATCGCGGCAGTTCCCGACTGCGGGACAAGGTTTGCGTAGCCGAGACCCAGCACGACGGTGTTTGGGTTGGTGACGTTGATCGAACCGCTGTACTGGTAAATGCCTGGCGTGAGGATAAGATTCTGGCCCGAGGCCAGCGCAGCATTGATCTGAGCCAGCGTGCTCGAGGGAGTGGCGATGAAAAACGTACTGATGGCCAGAGAGGTACCGGCATCTCCGCTATTAATGCCGCCTCCGGACCAGCTCGTGCCCGACGAATTCGTCCTCAAGGTCGGGGAGAAGACCCAGTAGTTTCCGCTGCTGTCCATATACAGGAAAGGCTTTTCGCGGCTCACCGGAGTCGTGGCGAGTACGGTATTCGCGTTGGCTCCGCTGCCGAAAGGGCTGCTTTGCGCCGGAGCGCCTGTCACGCCGGAGAAGACAAAGTTCCATACGTTCCCGCTGAAGCTCCCGATAGCGCTGTTGCGCGTGTACCACTGTTGCTGAGAGCAGGTGTTGCTGAGAGCAGGCATTTACGTTCCCGTTGACCACGGTATCGGCCATGAATCCGCCGCTTGCCTCGCCGCAGTTGGTATTCGTCAGTTCCATTGCAGAGTTGACATACATGCGCCGGAAGGCCGCGCCCTGCGAAACACCCCACTGCAGCACATCGCCGGAGGGTGGAGTCATGTACATGTTCTCAATGGAGCGCCAGAAATTCGTCGTCAGATTGCCATTGGAATCGGTTTGATTTGAGGTCAGGTAACCATTGCTGATGGTTACCGCGCTGGGAGTCTCGCCCAGGCCCGCGACCGACTCGTAATACCCAACCTCGGCTTCGACACCGGTATAGGTGCCCGGCTCGAAAAGCACCGCATAGCGATTGGTGCTGAACTGGGTATTGGCGTTCAGCGTGATGAGGGTCGAATTGATCGATGAAACCGAGTCACTGGGAGTAAATACATAGACGTTCGGGCCGAAAATCGTGTTGTTCTGCGCCGAGGCGCCATTCAATAGCAGGAAGACGCCGCCCATCACCAGGCAAAGGAGCGCGGGCCTGGCTAGGACCGATTGGAGTCGGCCAAGTCTATTCCAACGGCTCGTCCCGCGGTTGCATTCAGAGGGCTTAACACCGATATCCGGGGCGGTATGGACTCGCACGCGAGGTGCGGGAACGCTTTCAACAAGACACTTCGGGAGATACATAACCGCTCCGTTTCGCCAGCACCTTTGGTTTGCGGGGTGCGCCGAGGCCGACGAGTGCAATAGGGCGACACTCCTCGCACGGGCGCTCAGTTGGCAAGTGAGTTGCTGTTCATTCACGGATAACGGAGTTGGCAGATCGCTGTGAACAGAGATTCACAGAGCGGGAGGCATCCCATCATGGCCTCCATTCATCTGCGCTAATGGCTTACAAGTGTTCGACATAGGCATGTGGGAAAGCGGGGCCAGAAATATCCGCCTGGAGACTCTTCCAGTTGCTGTTAATCCCGTTAACGAAGCCGTTAAGGGAGGCCTTCCTTGCTTACTTTGGGGTGAATATAATTGGCACCGCCGTAATTTGGAGGAGATTACCAACTATGGCGTTAGCGCATTCGACAGTTAGCACAAGACAAGACGAGGAGTGGCAAGAACTGCAAGCCGTCCTCCAGTCAGGCATCCTGGACAAAGCGCCCAATCTCCGGCATTTTCTGGAGTACGTGGCGGAACAATACTTTGCCGGAAAGACCGAACAGATTAAGGAATACAACATTGCCGTCCAGGCACTGCATCGACACGAGCAGTTCGACCCCCAATCGGACACTATTGTGCGCGTGACCGCTCATACGTTGAGGAAAAAGCTGGAGCAGTATTACGCGTCCGAAGGCGCCGACCATCCCGTTCAAATCAGGCTACCTGCCGGCAAGTACGTTCTGCAGTTTGAGCACGGCGAGCAAGCGCACCCGCGGCCTCCGGATGCTCCTATTGCCTCACCGGCTCTTGAAGAACGTGGCCGGACGATGCCCCGCATAAAGCGGTCTTCGAGGATACTCTGGGCGGGTCTGGCGGTTGCTGGCGCGACTGTACTGTTGTGGCTGGGGACCACTCTTCTAAGACGCTGGCAACCAGGAATATCGGCAAAGCTGGAGAGCCTCGCGCCTGCGGCGAAAGCAGGTGGTGTCGCGGGACCGGTCGAAGCACCCGGGACAGCGCCGGATGGCGCCATCCGCATCCGTTTTGGGGCATCATCGAGCTCCTACGTGGATGTTGCCGGACAGACCTGGCGAGCCGACCGCTATTGCAAGGGAGGCTCAACCTTCTCCCATCCCAATCGTGAAATTCAAGGCACCGACGATCCGGCTCTGTTTCATGAAGGGCACGAGGGAAAATTCCAATGCAGGATTCCGGTTCCGCCTGGAGCCTATCAACTCCTGTTGCTATTCGCCGATACAGCGGGTGATAAAGAGGCTGCCCGCCAGGTTGACATTTCCATCAACAACACGGTGAACATGGCCCTGGATGTCGTCGACGAGGCGGGTGGCGATGATGCCGTGGTCGGCAAAGTCTACGCGGGAATCCATCCGATGAGCGACGGAACCATCCACCTTGACTTTACCTCGGACGGTTCTTTTGTCAATGCAGCCGAGCTTACGCCCGCAGAGTCAGATGATGGAATACCGTTCCGGATGCTTGCCGGCCCCGCGACCCTCCGCGACGACCAGGGGAATACATGGCTTCCGGAGCGCTTTTTCCAGGGCGGCAGACGATCGTTTCATCCAGACAACCTGCCCGAGGTGACAAATTCCAGACTCTTCGAGTGGGAACGATACGGACATTTTCGCTACCTCATTCCGGTCGTTGCAGGTAAAGAGTACAGAGTGAGGCTGTATTTTTCGGAAGGATGGTTTGGCAAAAGCAATGGCGGGCCGGGAGGGATAGGGAGCCGTCTGTTCGACGTCTACTGCAACGGCACGACCCTGCTGACGAACCTTGACATTTTGAAAGAGCAAAAGAACGGCGCCGCGGTCATCACATTTAACCGCGTCAAACCGACCGCCCACGGCATGCTGGAATTGTATTTCACGCCAGTTAAGAATTATCCGCTCATCAATGCCATCGAAGCGGATCCCGAAGACTAGGGAAATGTGCTGCGAACCTCCTGCACAGGGCTGCTGGCCAAACGTCATATATCTATGACAGATCGAGCGCCCATGCGGGTACCTACTGTCAGAAGTCGCAGCGAGTCAAGGAAAGCTGTAGAAAGGCCGGAGCGGGCAAGTCAGCCAGCTCCGGCCTGGTTTCAATCAAATTAGCCTACTCACTTGAAGTCGAACAGGTCAAAGAGATCGGTAAGGGCCGGGCTATTGGTCGGCACATAGGGATTCGCCGCCGTAACTGGATTGGGGAAGTTATCGCGGCTGCGGATGGTGATGGGCGGCAGACTCCAGTTTGCTTCGATGAATTTATCGATAGAAACGTGGTCGCCATAATCGTGGGAGACGTGGCCCATCTTCGCATACGGAGAGACGACGAGGAGTGGCATGCGCGTGCCATCGCCGAAGAAGTCCACTGGTTGAATGTATCCGGAATCGTAGTAGCCGCCGCCCTCGTCGAAGGTGATGAAGATAGCAGTGCTAGCCCACAGTGTCGGGTTGGCCTGCACGGCATCGATTATTTTCTTCGTGAAGCCTTCGAACAGATCCAGCTTGGAAGAGGACGGGTGGCCGTCCACTAATCCGCTGGGTTTGACGATGGAGACGGCCGGCAGCGTTCCGGCAGCGATGTCGCTGTATAAATTCACAGTGTCCTGGATGTGGGCGGTGCGAACTGCAGCGTTAGCCATGATCGAGGTGTCGTACTGGAAGGGATTGCAGATGTTGCAGTACTCATCTGTGTTCGCGCCGACAGCGCCGTAGTTGAGTTGGTAGGGGTCCGGGACATAGTTGTTCCACTGGTCGCCGTAGTACTTCCATGAAACGCCATTCGCGAGCATGTCGTCGCCAATGCTGGGAGTGGAGGACGGCGGAATGGTGAACGCTGTGTTGTAGATGCTGTGATCGATATAGGCATTGTTGCCATTACCGAAGTATCCCGGGTTGTAATTGTTCAAAAGATAGTAATGGCCGGGTTCGCACCTTGGATGGATCGGCGTTGACAGCGATTGCAGGTAACTGACGATTTCGTGCACGCCGGGCTGGAGCGTGTCGTCGCAGCGGGTATACGAGCCACCGCCATACTGGGGCGAGCCATAACCGCCGCCACCATAGCCGTCCTCTGAATACCAGTTGTTAGTGCCGGCAGCCGGATTCGGATTTTCGATTTCATCCACTACGCCGGCGTCGGGGGTGCCGGTCCAAACTTCTTCATCGTGAGGAGGAGTCATTGGGTGCCCAGCGCCGTCGCTGAACCAAATCGCGTCGGCGTGGCCGAACATGATGTGGTTGGCTCCGGTGCCGCCGTTTACGGATTGATGAAAGTTGTCGCTCATCGCATAGGTATTTGCCAAGTAGGTGAAGTATGGTACGTCGCCATTCTGGACGTTATAGAAGCCCAAGGCGGTGGAACCCTCGCCGGTGGTGGTGGCGCCTGGGTAATACTCTGTGCTGAAGTTAGCCGCTTGCGGCAGGCCGTTGGTGCCGGCGCCCACGGTCGCTTCTACCCACGAAAACAGATGGGAATCGCAACCCGAGGGATTGTCCGGCGTCGCGTAACTGACCGCACAATCCAGCTGCTGCCACATCTGGTAGAAGCGATGCACCGGGCTGGCGGCATAGTCGTTGTATGTAAAGGTGTCTCCATTCGTGAGCTGGAACGGCCCCGTGGGAAGGCTGGTCACGTTTGTGATCCGCTCATCGGGAGTGTGGGATGTCTGACCCGAGCCGCCGGTCACGAGGTAGCCGTAATAGTCTGCCGGCAGACCGTTTTCGGACGCCACTGCGAGGGTAAGGCTGTCGTCGGGGACGTAGGAATCCGTGGGTCCGCCAACCAGCGGGGCCGGAAGCACGCCTTTCGGAAATCCCGCCTTGTTTGGGTTCAGAAGGAAGCCATCGGCCGCCGTATCATGGGCTTGCTGTTGTTCCGCCTTCGCAAAGTTCGGGCCAGGCGTACCGTCGGCCTTGATGATTCCCTCCGATAGCAGGTTGAACACCGTCTCGCCCGTCTTGGGCGGAACATAGGTAGCGAAGACGTGGTCGAAGCTACGATTTTCGCCGATGATGACAATGACATGCTTAATGGGGGTAATGGTGTCGCTGTCCCGTGATGCCGGGGTTGGCGACGCGGCGAACGAGTTGCCAACTGCGAGCTGAAATACGGCGACGGACACGACTCCTGCGCGTGCAGCCCGAAGGGCAGAGGTTGCAAGTTGCTTTACAGTCATACTTCCTCCTGGCCGAGGGGTGAAATCTCGACCAGTAGAGAATTACTTGGTAGAGACGCAGGTCGGCTACCGTTACCCGATAAACAAATCGTGAATTAAAATTGGTTGCCTGGTAAGTACCGTCGTAGTAGGACTTTCTGGATTAAATCCTGGGAGGACTATTCAGGGGATGCGATCAGTAATGAGTCCAATCTCACACTTCATAGATTTAATTCAACAAAGTATTGTCACAAGTTAATCATTTCTTAACTTGATTGTAGGTGGGCGTCCCCTGGCATGCTGGCGCAAACGCGCCTGAGTTGCATTGCACCCCGGCGCTCTGATTCGAAGGGCGAGGCGCTGGATCGACGCGTATTGATCCCATCATGCCCTTGTCTTCGTGCTCAAGCAGATGGCAGTGGTAGGGGAACGTGCCCACGGTATTCGGGTCGCGGAAATCCATGCGCAATCGCACGCTGGGATACGCGAGTGAGCGCCCGTTATAGTACGGCACGTTGACCGTGTCGCGGAGGAAGTCTTCATTAACAGGTATCCCGTCGTAATCGAGCAGGAGGAAGTGTAGTTGATGAATATGAAAGGCGTGCAACTCCCGCGACCGGTTTTCGATGATCCAATCCTCGACGGTTCCCTGCTGCGCCACAATGTTAGGTGTTTCGGATGCCATATCGAACATCTTTGGTTCCTGCCCCTCCACGGTCAGGTAAAACTCCACCGCGCTCGTTGGGTCGTTGGGGTCGATCAGTTTCTCCGAGAAATATAGCCGGCGTACCCGAACTGGAGGCACATCTCCGAGCCACGCCTCGACTGGTGGGGGGAGAGGTTCAGGTGAGACGCTAAGCGTTGATCGCGGTTCGGGGGCGCCTGTAGAGGCGATAATCTTTGCGAGCATTCGGTTTGGATCGTTCTCGCCGCCGGGCCCGGTGTCAACCGTGCGCGTGACCAGCAAGCCGGTTTCGCCCTGGGCCGGACCGGTCACGGTGAATTCCACACGCGCCCCTGGGGGTATGCCGATGTGCGTCTGTGGATTTACGGAATCGCCAAGTGGGTCGCTGTGAGTCATGGGAACACCATCCATGGCCACGATTCCCAGTTGTTGTGGCACGCGGTCGAATAGGACCGCGAGATTGAGATAGGTGATGGCCGAAGCGTTTAACACCCGCCACAACTGCCGTTCGCCGGGCTTTATCTCGATAATGGCGGGCGGGTAGTCCGGATAAGGAACCGGAACGTAGTTAATAGACAGGTCTTTGGCGGGCTTGCCGAATCCGGTGCCGTTGTTGGCTGCGTCTCCATCGCGGTCGATCAAGAACTTCGGCACCACGGGTTCGGACTTGGCCGGCGGCGCGTTCGGATTCATCAGATCCTGATCGCGAATAATGAAAACGCGTTCCGGCAGTCCGGCCACGACCTTCTTGGCGCGTTCGATCCCCTCGACGATCAATGCGCCGGAGGCTCCGCCGAGCAGCTGCTGCTTGGCAAATCCGTGAATATGAGGGTGGTACCAGTAGAGGCCCGGCGGCTCATCCGCGGGAATGCGGAAACGATATTCAAAGGGCGGATCGCCCGGCTGCACAGAAGTCTTCAACACATCGTCCTGATGGCACGTCGATGGAATTGTCAGTCCGTGGAAATGAAGATTGGTGGAAACCGGGCTCATGATTCCACTCGTGCAGGGATCGTTGGCGGTCTGGGAACGCGCGTGGGAGTCCGCACGCGGTGCCGTGCTGCCGTGGCTTAAATCCGTCAGGGAGTTCTTTAAGTGAAGAATGACCAGATCGCCAGGATTGACGCGCAGGTTGGGAGATTCCCGCCCCAGGGCGTCGGTGTAACAGTAGCGCGTGGACCCGTTCGCGTCGGCTTCGTCTCTGACGGTCAGTTCTGCCCGCAGGACGCCGTTCTGACTGCGCAGGTCTTCAGGTTCCTCTACTATGTTGCCCACCGGCGGACGCGGACACCCACTACTGACGGGTGTCTGGGCGCTCAGGGCCCGGCACGAAGGTGCGAGACATAAAGCGACAACTGAAATCCAGACAAACGTTTGCATAGACATAACTCGCAGGCGAATCGCGAGCAAATCGGAGCCTGCAAGCGCCCGGGTAACAAGTCCCACCCGATCAGTCTTCCTCAGTCGTATTAACTTTGAGTGAACGTACGCCTAGGCTTGGAGGAATTCACAAAAAAGTTGCGACGGCCATCTTTCCCAGCCTGCTCGTGTTGCCATCTGCGACGAGAGGCGATTCTTCTCGAGGGGTTATTCGAGGGTCGTCAAAGACGACAGTTGGCGAAGCCTCACGAGGCTGGCCACGTTTTGGACACAAACGAATTTTGGATCTGTAAGTCTCGTGATTCTAAAGGAAGATATTTTGGTGCCGAAGGGGGGACTCGAACCCCCACACCCTTGCGAGTACATGGACCTGAACCATGCGCGTCTGCCAATTCCACCACTTCGGCAATGCTTCGTGGTATCCAGCGCGAACCTTGCGGATACGGCAGCAACTTCTAGTGTTGCAAACTGCCCTCCTCAAGTCAAACCCGCGACAGTCCTGATCTGAACGTCAGGGTAGCGTCGCCAACCACGCCAGCACCGTCTCCTGCAGTCCAATCCGCTTGCCCGAATAGGAGTGGTCGGTGGCAAAGTGCTTCTCTGTCACGCGTTTGTTGCCGGCTTGCCGGAGCGCCTCGGCGAGCGCTTGAGCGGTCGGCGCCAGGCCGTCATCCGAGGTAATCAGGAGCACCGAACGAGCACCAATTCCGGTCGCAAATCCGGCGAAATCCCATTCGGCGCGATTCTCCCATACTTCTTTAGCTAGGCCCTCCGGAGTACAGCCGCTCAGCGGCGCCATTCCCTCTTCAGCCAGTCTTGGAGCCAGCATCGACACCACCTGCGCCTCAGTCATCTCAGGATGAGCGGCAAAGTTATGAGCGCCGAAGTCCGCGCCCGAGATGATGGCTGCCGCGAGCACGACAGGGTCATGGGCCGCGCCGAAGGCCGCCATGAACCCGCCCATGCTGTGACCGATCAGAACGATTCGCTTTGGGTCAGCTTGCAGCTTGGCAGCGTTCACAGGGTCGCGCAGATAAGCCAACGCTGAAGCGACATCCTCGGTGCTGTGAGTGAAGGAGAAATCCCCCTGAGACCCCCACGATCCGCGATAGTCGAAATACAGCACATCCCACCCCGCTCGCCGGATCGCCTGCGCTAGATCGAGGTTCTTCTCATTCCCCGGGAGCCCATGCAGCAGCACGACGACCGGGTGCGGCCCGGCTCCGGCGGCGATGTACGTCAGCGCATTCAACTGCGCGCCATGGCTGGGGAGCTGAAATGTCTCCATCGCGGCCGGGTATTGCTGGTTGGCAGGAGGATCGGAGTCGATGGCGGCGGGAGTCTGCTGCGCGCGAAGACCACCGCAGAGACCGGCAAATGCCAGCACAAGGAAGACAAAGGGCTTTCGCATATGGAAATGATTGTACGGAATGCAGGACATCCCTCCACCCACAATCGCATCCAATTCGAAAACCGAATGTTGGCCCAGGTCAACCGCTGGAATGAACGGCATTAAGCTTGGATCCATATCGATTCACCGCCACCCTGGAACGGCGCTTTGGCGGCGTGGAAGACATGCATCTGCTGAAGGGCTATAGCTCGAGCGACGATCTGGTCAACGCGCTTCATGTTTCCGTTTGTTGTCAGGGAACATCTCCGCTAAGCTCAGATGCACTGGAACTGGCTGAATATTGGTCGAACCCTATGCCCGCACCCGAGAACTCGCCGAACGATGTCCCGCCTCCGGCCAAGACCATCCCCGAACTTGCCCATGACCTGAGCAACGCCCTCGAGATAATTATGCAAAGCAGTTTTCTGCTCGGCACTCTCGACCTGGGGGAGAACGGTCGGCAGTGGCATCAACTCCTCGAGGGCGGCGTCGCAAAGGCAACTACGATCAACCGCCAGTTACGCGAGGCTGTCCGCTCCGAAGCCGCCGAGACTCGCTCGGAGTCTTGCTGAAATACCCCATTCGTTAGCTCCCCTCCCAACGTATGCAAGATAATCGAAAAGACCTTTCAGCAGAGATCCATGAATGCAGCCGTCGTCCACGATTTCAAGCAACCGCCTCGTTACGCGACATTCGCCGACCCGATTCCCGTGGAGGGGGAAAAGCTCGTTACGGTGACCGCAGCAGGCCTTCACCAGATCGTCAAAGCGCTGGCAAATGGATCCCATTACGGCAGCTCCGAAGAACTGCCTTTCATTCCCGGAGTGGATGGGGTAGGGCGTCTCGAAGATGGCAAGCGTGTCTACTTTGGAATGGCACGAAGTCCCTACGGCACGTTTTCCGAGCGCGCCCTGGCATCGAGCTGGATGTCGATCGAGTTACCCGAAGGGCTGGACGACGTGACTGCGGCGGGCATCGCGAACCCCGGCATGTCGTCGTGGGTTGCGCTGACTTCACGCGCGAAATTCATTGCCGGAGAGAGCGTACTGGTGCTCGGAGCTACCGGAGTCGCTGGCCAGCTCGCGGTGCAGATCGCCAAGCGCCTTGGCGCGCGCCAGGTCATCGCCGCCGGGCGCAATCCCAAGGCCCTCGACGAGCTAAATGGCCTCGGCGCGGACAGCGTGATTTCGCTCGATCAGGATTACGACACGCTGGTCGCTGAGTTTCGCCAGGAGCTGGCCCAAAACCCAGTGGACGTGATCCTCGATTACCTCTGGGGAGCTCCCGCCGAGGCCCTGCTGGCCGCGGTCTCCCACAAAGGCCTGCGGACCGCATCTTCACGCATTCGGTTCATCCAGATCGGAGGCAGCGCTGCGCCAATGATTTCGCTTCCCGCCGCGACTCTGCGCAGTTCCGCAATTGAGCTGCTCGGCAGCGGCTTTGGCAGCGCCTCGCTCGATCAGATCGTCCAGGCAGTCGCAGAGTTCTTCAAAGTTGCCGCAACCCAACCTTTTCATTTCAAAGCGAAGGCCGTGTCTTTGAAAGAGGTCGAGGCACTCTGGAATGCGCCCGAGTCGGGTGTCCGGCTGGTCTTTCAACCATAAGTCGTTTGCCCCGGCAGGGTCTCCCAGGCACCAAGAACAGGGGCGATTCAATGCGCCGCCCCTGTCTCGTATCGAGTTCCAGTGAACTTAGACCAGTGTCGCGTCCAGAGTGATCTCGGCGTTCCCCTTGAAAAGCTTGGAGATCGGGCAACCGGCCTTGGCGTTTGCGGCGGCAGTATCAAAGGCGGCCTTGTCCGCACCGGGCACCTTGGCCTTGGTGACGAGATGGATGGCGGTGATGCCGAAGCCTCCCTCGACCTTCTCGAGCTTCACGCTGGCGGTGGTTTCGAGCGACTCCGGCGGGAGATTTGCGGCCGTCAGCTGACCGCTCAGCGCCATAGTGAAGCAGCTCGCGTGTGCGGCGGCGATCAGCTCCTCGGGGTTGGTGCCAACGCCGTTTTCAAACCGCGTGCTGAAGGAATATTGGGTATCTTTGAGCGTCGTGCTCTGAGTAGTGATGCTGCCCTTGCCGTCTTTGAGTCCGCCATGCCAAATGGCGCTTGCTGTGCGTTCCATGAGAACTCCTTTGGTGGTGCGTGGTGATCTTGCGAGTGAAAAGAGACTGCTTAACTACGATGCACTATCCGCATCGATGATTCGATTAAGATTCGGCGCATGGCGCCGGAGCTTAGTGCATCGCCGTCAGCTTCAGACTAATTGTCTTGTTCTGGGTTGTCTTCTGCACGTCGTCGTGGGTGGTCAGTGTGCCGTCCATCAGGTAGTAGCCGTCCTCCGTGGCATTCGCCGCCATCCCACGAAAGACCTTGCCATCGAACGTGTACCAGACGCCATGCACCTGTCGAGTGGTGAAGCTGAAGTGACCGTTGCCGCTCGGGTCTCCGCCCTCGACCGTGCTGAGAAAATACGTCAACAGTTTGCCGTGGCTCTTCGACCCGGCTGAGACTGAAAAATAACCCGAGACTTCGCCAAACTGCTGGTTGATCTGCAGGCCTTCGCCAAACTCACCCTCCCGGTCTGAGTAACGGTAAAGGCCAAAGGCGTCCTCCGGCAGGACGGTCTTGCCGCCTTCCAGTACCACCCTGACGGTCTGGTCCGCCGGAGCGCCAACCGGACGGTGCTGCAGGCCTGGATTCTCGGATTGCTGCGCGCCACCGCCCAGCAAAGCGACCGTCAGCGCAAGGGTTGGAACAAACGTCATGATCATGAGGAGATCTCCAGGCTAACCCGCCGCCGGATCAATGCTGCCCCGCATATCGCAACCGGATGGCGGCGCTCTGGGTTGTTTGTTGCGCCTCGTCGTGCATAGTGAGCGTCCCTTGAAGAATGTAATTCGCGTCGTCCGCGTGGCTGAACCCCCGGTGTCGCACGACCTGCCCTTCAAACCCGTACCAGACGCCGTGCACCTGCCGAGTGGTGAAATACAGTTGATTTCGGGTGGCAGCTACATCGCTGAATAGATATCCCAGTACCTTGTCCTTGTCGCTGCTCCCCTTGCCAAACTTCAGCAGGTAGCCTGAGATATCGCCGTCGTGGGCGACGATCCTGACCCCTTGTGCATCATCGCGAAACCGGTAGAAGCCGGTAGCTTCCGCGGGAAAGTCGGTCGCCCCGCGTTTCCACGTGGCAAGGATGCCGTCGTCCTCCGATGCGAAGATCGCGCGTTGATGCAGGATCGGCGGGACCGCAGCCTGTGCCTCCTGGCTCAAGAATGCGACCGCCATTGCAAGTAGAATGGCCATGGCGACTCTCAAAATCAGTTCTCGCTCCTCTTGCGCGCCGCCTCAAACTCATCTCCAGGCTGCCAGCTCACGGTTGATGGGAGAGACGAAGCCTCCCAACCGAGGATAAACCCGAAACGCGCCAGCTTGGCGTTGCCGCGAAAGTCCATTGACTCGTGGTACTCATCCGAGGGCTGGTGGTAGTGGTGCGCCACATAGTCCTCAGACTGCGCTTTGCCCCATTCTGGGGTCTGGCCCTCGAAGAGCGTGCCCTGCTCGATTGAAAACGCGGGAATGCCGACCCGCGCGAAACTGAAGTGGTCAGAGCGATAGTAGTGGCCGGCCATCGGCTGCTGATCCGGCTGGATCGTGAACCCGAATGCCTTGACGGTAGACTCGACGACGGGATAGAAGCTGGTTCGCTCCGACCCTGCCGCCCCGATCGCCGTCGGAATGCCCACCGGCAACAGCATGTCGTAGTTCAAATCGAGGCTAATCTGCGAGGCCGGAACCGGCGGATGCATGCCCAGGTATTGGGAGCCGAGCAGGCCCTGTTCCTCGGCGGTAACGGCGGCTAAATAGATCGAATGCGGCGGTTTTACTTCGGTCCAGGCCCGCGCCAGCTCGAGGCAGGATGCCGCAACCGGTGCCGTTGTCGGCCGCTCCGTTGTAGATGCCGTCGCCCTTGGCGTCGGGGTCGATGCCGAGATGATCGTAGTGCGCAGAGTAAATCACCGCCTGATCGTGTCCCGGAGTGGAATCGGTCCCCGGAACAACCGCGATGACGTTGTCCGACTCATACCGGCGCACCTTGCTGACGATGTGCGCCTTCAGGTTGACGGGGAGATTGATGGCCTTGAAGCCACGTTTGCCGGCGGCCTCTATTGCCTGGTCCGCCGTCATACTGATCGACGCGAGGAGCTTGTTGGCGACATCATGCTGGATCCACGCGGCGGCCTTGAGCGTTGCCGAGGGGTCGCCCTGCAGGTACGACTTCTCAATCGCCTGAGAGTTGCGGACCACATCCCACGGATAGCTGGCCAGGTCGGTGCGATGAATAATGAGCACGCCAACCGCGCCCAACCGGGCGGCCTCCTCATACTTGTAGGTCCACCGGCCGTAATAGGTCAACGCCTCCGCCTTGAAGAAGTTGGGATCGGTGGAGGGCGGCTCGTTCACGACGACCAGCAGCACCTTGCCCTTCACGTCGATCCCTGCATAGTCGTTCCATTTGTATTCCGGCGCATCGATGCCATAGCCGACGAAGACGATCGGCGCGTCGATGTCGGCGGAGTCTTCGCCAGTAGTGTCTTTGGCGACGACATCGTCGCTATATTTGAGATTGATTGGAGCGTCCCCGGTCGATCCAGAATCCGGCACGAAGCTGAACGTCGTCTGGTCTTCCACCGTGTGAACAGCGTAGAGTGGCACCTTCTGAAAATAGGTGCCATTGTCGCCCGCGGGCTTGAGGCCATCGAGCGCGAACTGGGTGGCGATGTATTTCGCGGCAATCTCCGCGCCGTGCTTGCCGGGTCCGCGGCCTTCCAGCAGATCGTCGGAGAGGAACTTCACGTGGGCACGAATTTTCTCCGGATCAATCCTTTCAGCAGCCTGCCGCACAGCCGGCGGGACGCCCGCAATTGACGGTACTGTGGATTGCGTTGCCTGCGCCAAGGCAAGGCTGCCGACAAAGATCAGCGAAAGTGGCACGATGCGGAGAAGACGATTCATTCAGGCTCCTGACGGCTTTCACCATTCTAGCCAAGCTCCCCGCTCATTACTCCCCTTTTGAGGCTGTCGCCGGCCCACCCAGCAACCCACTCACCGTATCGATCAGCGCGGCCTCATCTTCAATCACCTTGGCAATGATCGGAATCTGCTCCTCGGCTTCCTTCCAGTTGTCCTGCTCCAGCGCCTCGCGGACGGTCGGCAGCGTCTTGACGCCATAGCCGGTATAAGCGCCGGGCGCGTAGATCATGTGCTTGTACCAGGGACGTGTAGGTTGGCCCGCGTCGCGCGTGAGCTTGCGTTCGCTCTGAATGAGCAGGGCGTTGATCTCCGCGAGAGTCTGCGTATCAAGATTGAGATCGCTCTTGGCGCGAGCAGCCGCGAGCGCCTTGCTGAAGCGGTCTGCGCTTCGAGTAAGCGTGGCGTCGGCGTTCTCCAGCGGGGCGAAGTTTATATAAGGCGGCACAGGTTTGCGCACCGGCGGCACCGATGGAATTTTCGGATCGGCCGTCGCGGTGAAGACTCCTTCGTCCAGCTCCTTGTTGGTCTCCTCGATTTGCGTCTGCTGGTCCTTAAGCAGTTTCTTCAGCTCGCCAACATAGGTGTGAACGGTGTCGGCAAAGTTGTGGAAGTCGAAAGGAAGCAGCTCAGCGTCGGCCATCCGCATCAGCGCCGTGCCCGCGGTCTGCGAAAGCGCGCGGCCATAGACGAAGTCGGTGTCGGCAAAGTGGGTGTACCAGTAAAAATCGTCATAAATGGAGTGGTAAACGCCGCCACCGCCTTCGCCGCCAAAGCCGAGATCGAGCGAGGCAATGCCGGCGAAGTCGAGAAACGGCGCATAGTCCGATCCGTCGCCCAGCGCGCCGATATGCAGGTCCTCCCGGCTCCGCGCGTCTTCGCGATCGTTCTCGCCATCGGGATTCGCAATGACGTAAAGCTGGTCTCGCTTCCAAACCGTCAGCTTGGTCTCAGGGTCGGGAACATCGCGGGCAACATCGTTGATGAAGTGTTCCAGCGTGTGCGATCCCTCGATGCCGAGGTAACCTCGTCCATTCGTATCGGAGTTGACATACATCACCGCCTTCTTGCGCAGCTCGTCCTGGTGGGTCTCAACCCATTCGGTCGAGCCGAGCAGTCCCGGCTCTTCGCCATCCCACGCGCAAAAGATAATCGTCCGCTTCGGCTTCCATCCTTGCTTAACCAGCTCTGACATCGATCGCGCCTCTTCCATCAGCGCGACCTGCCCCGAGATAGGGTCTTCGGCGCCATTCACCCACGCGTCGTGGTGATTGCCGCGAATGATCCACTGGTCCGGAAACTCCGAACCGGGGATGCGCCCAATTACGTCATAAATCGGCTTGATGTCCCAGTTGGAGGAAACCTTAAGATGAACCTTCGCCGGCCCAGGCCCCACATGGTAGGTAATCGGAAGATTGCCGCGCCATTCCCGAGGCACGGCCTGGCCTCCGATGGCCGCGAGCAGTGGCTGGGCGTCTCCGTAGGAGATCGGCATCACTGGAATTTTGGTGATGATGGGGTTGTCTTTGAGCGGCAGACGCTTGGCGTCCTTCGTCGCGCCGTAGCCGGGGGTGAGCGGGTCGCCGCTGTAAAAGGTGTCGTTCACCCCTCCGCGCTGCACGCCTTCCTCGGGCCGATACGCGCCTTTCGGGAAGACATCGCCGGGTGAGTAACCGTCATCTCTAGGGTCGGAGTAAATAATGCAGCCCACCGCGCCATGCTCAGCGGCGACCTTCGGCTTAATGCCGCGCCACGCGCCCCCGTAACGGGCGATCACGATCGCGCCTTTCACCGAGACCCCCATCCGGTCGAGGCGATCATAGTCGGCGCGAATCCCCTGGTTCACATAAACCAGCGGCGCGCTCACATCGCCATCGATCGAGTAGGCATTGTAGGTCGGCAATTGCTCCGCCTGCTGATCGGATGTGGGGTCTACGGCTATCGGCGGCTCTTGCAGCTTCGCCTTGAAGGTCGTGGGCGTGACCAACTCCAGCTCGCGATCTTTCGGCGTAGGAAAGAGTACGTAGAAGGTCTCAATCTCCGCATCCAGCCCCCAGCTCTTGAACTGGGCCAGAATCCACTCGGCGTTCTCTTTGTCATACAGGGAGCCGACATGGTGGGGATGCGCCGTCAGGTGCCGCATGTATTCGCGTAGGTTATCGGTCGAAGGCAGCGCGCGGAACTTCGTCTCCCAATCGCGTTCGGTCGCCGAGGCGCTCGCCGAATAGCCGGCCAAGGGGGCAGCCTCCAATTTCGTCGAAGACTCCTGAGCATAACCGGGAACAGTGAACGCCACCAACAGCGGCAATAAGGCAAGAGCGGTACCTCTGGCGATAGACATGGAATCGTCTCCGAGCAAGATCGGGTAGGGTTTTTAGGCGCAGCGAACGTTCGCATGATCATAAATGCGAGCGCAGGAATTGTGGGAGCGTCGCAGTTTCAGCCCGGCCGTAACGGTTGGCCGATATACTGAAGAAACGCGGCAGCCGCTATAGATATGCATCTGGAAACGATACTGGCGGAAACTCGAAGGGCCGTCGACGCGCGCAAGCGTTTGTCGCACCTGGCCTCACTCGAAGCGCTCGCGGCTGCACACACGCCGCGCGGCTTTGCGGCAGCTTTGCGCAAGAGGTCGAGTTCTGGCCCCGCGATCATCGCCGAACTTAAGAAGGCTTCGCCGTCCAAGGGGCTCATCCGGCCTGAGTTCAATGTGCAGCTCCTCGCGAAATCGCTCGAGCACGGTGGTGCAAGCTGTCTCTCCGTGCTGACCGAGGAGAAATTCTTCCAGGGCAGCCTATCGAACCTGGAAGCCGCATCGACTGCAACCCAAATTCCTTGTCTGCGCAAAGACTTCATCGTCGACGAATTCCAGATCCTCGAAGCGCGCGCGCACCGCGCCGACGCAATTTTGCTGATTGCCGCAGCATTGACCGACCCCGAACTACGTCACTTCAACGAGGAAGCCCACCGGCTCAACCTCGATGTTCTGTGCGAGGTCCACACCGCAACGGAGCTGGATCGCGTAAGTGGATTAGGTTGCGACGCCTACGGGGTAAACAACCGCGATCTCAATTCCTTCGAAGTTCGCCTCGAAGTCTCGATGGAACTAGCCAGTAAGCTGCCAAAGGGTACTGTCCACGTCGCCGAAAGCGGCATCCATACCGCCGATGATCTGAACTTGCTTCGCGGCGCCGGCTTCGACGCATTCTTGATCGGCGAGTCACTGATGCGGCAAAAAGACCCCGGCGGTGCCTTGGAGCCGCTGCTGGCCAGCGCCGATGAGGCGAAATCCGCACTGCTCGCAGGTCGAGGCTAGCCGCATGTGGATCAAGATCTGCGCCAACACCAGCCTCGAAGATGCCCAGCTAGCGGTCGATGCCGGCGCGGACGCGGTCGGCTTCGTCTTCGCCGAAAGCCCCCGGCAAGTCACGCGCATGCACGTAAGGGAGATCGTGCCGCTCCTGCCGAAGACGATCGAGAAATACGGAGTCTTTGTCGATCCGAGCTTTGACGAGGTCGTCACAACCGTGATCGAGTGCGGCCTGACCGGAGTCCAGCTGCATACGACTTCCGATCCCAGCCTGGCAAGGCGCTTACGCGAACACTTCGCGGCGATACCCACGCATGGACGGCTCAGCATTCTGCGAGTGCTTCACTACGCCTCTGATTTCGACACCCATCTGAATGAGCTTCGCCATGACCATGCAGTTGACGCGGTGCTGATCGATTCACGCACGGCCAAGGCCGTAGGCGGTACCGGAGTAGCCTTCGACTGGCGCGCGGCCCGAACGAGCTTTTTGCTCAACGCTCCCCATCTGCGGCTCATCCTCGCCGGAGGTTTGCGTCCGGAGAATGTTGCCGACGCGATCTACACCCTGCAACCTTGGGGAGTCGATGTCGCCAGCGGAGTCGAAGCCGCTCCGGGAAAGAAAGATCCGACGCGAGTCAAAGCTTTTGTCAACGCGGTGCGAAAAGCCGCTGCGGCGATTGATGAAGCCAAGCAGCCCGCCAAAGCGTAGTTGTCTGCCCGGCGTTATCCTTAGAGTTCAGGAGCAGCCATGAGCACCGCAACATTACCCACGCAATCGGTGAAGGTTCCCGGAAGATTCGGCGCCTACGGCGGGCGCTATGTGCCGGAAACTTTGATGGCCGCGCTCGAAGAGCTGGACGCCGCCTATGCTGAGGCACAAGCCGACCCCGCCTTTCATCTTGAGCTCGATTCGCTGCTGAAGGACTACGCTGGCCGCCCCACCCCCCTGTACTTCGCCTCCCGGCTTACCGAAGAGCTCGGCGGAGCGAAGATTTACCTGAAGCGCGAAGACCTGCTCCACACCGGCGCGCACAAGATCAACAACTGCATCGGCCAGGGGCTGCTCGCCAGGCGCATGGGCAAGCACCGCATCATCGCCGAGACCGGCGCGGGCCAGCATGGCGTGGCCACAGCCACCGTCTGCGCTCTCTTCGGCATGGAGTGCGTCATCTACATGGGCGAAGAAGACATGCGGCGACAGGAACTGAATGTCTACCGCATGAGGTTGCTCGGCGCAGAGGTTCGGGGGGTCAGCTCTGGTTCGAAAACGCTCAAAGACGCAATCAACGAGGCAATGCGCGACTGGGTGACCAATGTTCGCACCACACACTATCTTCTGGGCAGCGTGCTCGGAGCACATCCCTACCCCACCATGGTGCGCGACTTCCATCGCGTGATCAGCAAAGAGCTACGTGAACAGATCCAGCAAAAAGAAGGTCGCCTGCCCAACGCCGTTATCGCCTGTGTCGGCGGCGGCTCCAACGCCATTGGCGCCTTCTATGAGTTTCTTACGGACGAGAATGTTCGGCTCATCGGCGTCGAAGCTGGCGGACGTAGCATGAAACTCGGCGACCATGCCGTGCGTTTCAATGGCGGTGGCTCGCCGGGAGTCTTGCAGGGTACGTTCTCCTACGTTCTTCAGGACGAAGCCGGGCAGATCGCGCTTACCCATTCCGTATCTGCTGGCCTCGACTACGCTTCCGTCGGACCTGAACACGCCGCCCTTTACGATTCGGGTCGTGCCGAATACGTATCCGCCTCCGACGCCGCGGCGCTCGACGCAACCGTGCGACTGGCGCGCACCGAGGGAATCATCCCGGCGCTTGAAAGCGCGCACGCGGTTGCCGCAGCGATTCGCATCGCGCCGAAAATGGCGCGTCATGAAATACTGGTGGTCAACCTCTCGGGTCGCGGCGACAAGGATATTGGTATTCTGACGCGCGAGCTGAAACTGCAAGGGGCCTAAGAGACACGCCATGCCGATCCGCTTCACCAGCAAGCCAGGACTCGTCGCCTATCTCACCGCAGGCGATCCGGATCTCGCGACCACTCGCGAGATCGCCCTGGCCGCGATTGACGCTGGTGCCGACATCATCGAGCTAGGCGTGCCTTTCAGCGATCCGCTGGCCGACGGCCCAGTCATTCAACGGGCCAGTGAGCGCGCAGTCGCCGGCGGAACGCGACTTGTCGATGTCCTTGGGTTGGCGGCGGAGTTGCACGCGGCCAGACCAGATGCCGGACTCGTCATCTTCTCCTACTACAACCCGGTGTTGCGCTTCGGTATCGAGAAGTTCTGTCAGGCTGCGGAAAAAGCCGGAGTCAACGGCGTCCTTATCATCGACATGATCGTCGAAGAGGCGGACGAGTATCTCGTTCACCTGCGAAAACATCATCTCGCACCAATCTTTCTCGCCGCTCCGACCAGCCCTGACGAGCGCCTGCGCAAGATCGCAGAGGTCGCTGAGGGCTTCGTCTACGCCATCTCCCGCATCGGAATTACTGGAGCGCAGAAAGCTCTGACCAATGATGCGGAACAATTGGTCCGACGTCTGCGCCGATATACGAAGCTGCCGATTGCCGTGGGTTTCGGCGTTTCCACCGCCGAGCATGTCGCCGCTCTTGGCGAGTTCGCCGACGCCGCAGTAGTCGGTAGCGCGCTGGTCGCCATCATCGAAAAATCCTCGCGCGAAGACGCTCCCAGCTCGATCGCGCGATTTATCAAGGGTCTGCTTGACGGCTTGCGCGAGGGCCCGGTCCTCGCCGAAACCGCCGCGCTGACCCGCTAGGTACTCTTTCTCGCGGACGCGTAGCCGCGTATCCTAAATCACGACGAATCAAGTCTGAACCGGCGAGCTGTCTCGCCTGCGGCATGCCGCGGGTGGGAGAGACATCCCCCAAAGAGGTCCCCGTGAACATTGAAGATTGGCGAAAGAAAATCGATGAGCTCGACCGCCAGATCGTTGCGCTGATCAGCGAACGCGCCCGGGCGGCGCAGGCGATCGGCTTATTGAAGCAGACGGACAAGCTGCCGATCTATGAGCCTAATCGCGAAAAGGTGATCTTTCAGAATGTGCGTTCGGCGAACCATGGACCGCTGCCGGATATCGAACTGACCCACATCTATGAACGCATCATCGACGTGATGCGGGCGATGCAAAGGAATGAGCTGGCCTCGCAGAGACCGGCCGCCCAAGGCCAACCTGGCGCCGCCGAAGCCACGATCGAGACGGAGATAAAAGCATGATTGTCGCAATGCAGGAACACGCAACCGAAGAACAGATCGCAGAGATCGTCGCCCGGATGACCGATCTCGGTTTCAACGTGCATCGGACTACCGGCGCGGTCCAGACAATCCTCGCCGGGGTCGGTACGCCCGGCATCTTCGACGTCAAAGACTTCGGCTTGCTGGCAGGGGTCGCCGAGGCCTACCGCATCTCGTCGCCATACAAGCTCGCCGGGCGCGGATTTCGCCCCGAAGGCACGATCGTCAAGTTCGCCAACGGCGTCACCGTTGGCGGCAACGAAGTCGTCATCATGGGCGGCCCATGCTCGGTCGAGTCGCGCGAGCAGATTTTTCTGAGCGGCGCGCTCGTCAAGGCCGCCGGCGGACAATTCCTGCGCGGCGGCGCCTTCAAGCCGCGCAGCTCGCCATACTCGTTCCAGGGAATGGGACTCGAAGGCCTCAAGCTGCTGCGCGAGGTCGGCGATGCCACCGGTCTGCTGATCATCAGCGAAGTCATGGAGATCTCACAGATCGAGCTGATGCTGCCCTATGTGGACGTCTTCCAAATCGGCGCGCGCAACATGCAGAACTTCAACCTGCTGCGCGAGCTCGGCCACGTCCGCAGGGCAGTGGTCCTCAAACGCGGCATGTCTGCCACCATCGAGGAACTGCTGCTTTCGGCTGAATATATTCTGGCCGGAGGCAACTACGACCTCATGCTCTGCGAGCGCGGCATTCGCACCTTCGAGACCTACACCCGCAACACGATGGACATCTCCGCCATCCCGGTCATCCATAAGCTCTCGCATCTGCCGATTCTTGGCGATCCCTCGCACGGAGTCGGGCGGCGCGACACCGTCCCACCGATGGCCAAGGCCGCGCTGGCCGCAGGCGCAGATGGGTTGCTGATGGAGATGCATCCCAACCCCGACAAGGCGATCTCCGACGGAGCGCAGTCGCTCTTCCCCGACCAATTCGAAAAGCTGGTCGAGGAGTTGCGCATCATCGCTCCAGCTGTCGGCAGAAAGATCGCCGCTTCCGTTTCAGTGGCTGAACAGGTGTCCGTCTAAATGTGGGCCGGATAATGAGCGGGCCGCACCGCATCGACCGCATAACGATTCTCGGCACCGGGCTGATCGGCGCTTCGATCGGCCTCGCACTGCGTGAGCGGAACTTCGGCGGAGAGATTTTCGGTTGGGACAAGAATCCCTCCGAGCTCGCCATTGCATTAAGTCGTGGCGCGATCGATCACGCAGTCGAAGATCCCTTCACCGCAGCCACCGGCAGCGACGTGACACTGCTCGCCGGGCCGGTCTTCAGCATTCTTGAGTGGACCGATCAATTGGGCCCGTTGCTCGGACCGCATCAACTGGTCACTGACGTCGGCAGTGTAAAAGGGGCGGTCAGCGAACGCGCTGCGCTTTCCTTTGGCGGCGCCGAACAGGCTGCATTTCTACCGGGTCATCCAATGGCCGGCAAAGAAGTTCACGGCGCCGAACACTCCGAATCCTCGCTATTTCAAGGCGCGGTTTGGCTTTTCACGCCACTGCTGTCGTCTGCGGCCCCAACCGAACTGGAAGCAGAATGGCGCGACTGGGTCACGAAGTTCGGCTGCCGTACCCTCGACCTCGATGCAAAGCGTCACGACGAACTCTGCGCCTGGGTGAGCCATCTGCCGCAGTTCCTCTCGACCGCGATGAGCGCGATGCTCGAAGACAAATTCGCCGGCGATGAAGACATGCGCGCCATCGGTGGTCGCGCGCTGCGGGAGATGACGCGGCTCGGCGCAAGCCCCTACTCCATGTGGCGCGACGTCGCCCATACCAATACCGAGGCCATCGCCGAAACCCTGCTCGCTCTGGAGCAACGACTGACGCATCTTCGTGAACACTTGAAAACACCCGAGCTGCGCGACGAGTTCGATTTGGCGAATCGATTCCGCGCGGACTGGTCGCGTCCCAGCTGAACCGGTCTTACGCGAAATCTCTGCACGAATGCTGGATGTATCCTGTGATGGCAAGCAATTCGGAGATTCCCATGCCTGATTCCGTCGCCACCTTTCCCTACGAAACCCGCCTCAACATCCGGCATCAACCTCTGGAGGTTATCGACGAGAAGGCGCTCTCCGACGCCTGCGAATTCAAGTGGTTCAACCAGACGCTGTGCAAGGTCAATGAATCGGTCGTGCGCGTCGCCATCATCGAGGGCGAATATCACTGGCACAAGCACAACGAGGATGACGAGTTCTTCTACGTCGTCGAGGGCCAGCTGCTGATCGACCTCGACGACCGAATCATAAAACTTTCCCCGCGACAAGGCTTTGTGGTGCCAAAGGGTGTCCTCCACCGCACCCGCGCTCCGCAGCGGACTGTAATCCTGATGGTCGAGAACGCCGGAATTATCCCGACAGGCGATTGAGCAACTCCCCGTCGCACTATCATGGTGGGCATGTCTCCTTCGCCTTTACGCCGGTCGATGCGCGCGGCTCTGCTCGCCCTCGGCCTGGCATTTTTTTTATCGATCACGGGGCGTAGCCAAGCTACAGGGTCACCGACCACGCTCCTGGTCAACATCGACCATCGCCCCTCCGTGAGCCTCGACGGCGCATGGCATTACATCGTCGACCCGTATCGCAACGGATGGGGCAACGATCCTGACAAGCCGAACCTCAACGGCTTCGCCAAGAACGCTCACTTCAACGGGACCGACCTGCTCGAATACGATTTCGCGACTTCGCCCGTCTTGCAGGTCCCGGGAGACTGGAACTCGCAACGCGATAACCTTTTCTTTTACGAGGGCCTGCTCTGGTACCAGAAGGACTTTACGTATCAGCCGAAGCCGGGCATGCGCACCTTCATGCATTTCGGCGCGGCCAATCAACGCGCCTCAGTCTTTATGAACGACGTGCATATGTGCGACCACGAGGGCGGATTCACGCCATTCGACTGCGACGTGACCGCAGCGCTGCAATCGGGAAGCAATTTCGTCGTAGTCGCCGTAGACGACTCCCGCCGCGCTGACACCGTGCCAGCGCTCAAGACCGATTGGTGGAACTACGGCGGACTCACCCGCCAGGTCTACCTCGTCAACGTCCCGCAGAGCTACATCGATGACTATTCTCTTCAGCTGAAGCGTGGACCCGGAGATCAGATCGAAGGCTATGTGCGCGTCGTCGGCGCGAGCGCCGGAACCACCGTCTCACTGCGCATACCCGAGCTGAACATCGCTAGGCAAGCTGCGACCGGCAGCGATGGCGACGCAAGGTTCTCCTTTGCCCCAGAGAATCTGATTCGCTGGTCTCCTGAGCGTCCGAAGCTCTATAGAGTTCAGATGAAAGCAGGGGACGACCACCTCGACGACGACATCGGCTTTCGCACTATCGAGGTCCAGGGCGACAAGATTCTGCTCAACGGCAAGCCAGTCTTTCTGCGCGGCATCAACATCCACGCCGAGGCGCCCTATCGCGGCGGTCGCGCCTGGTCGCAGCAGGACGCGGCCACGCTGCTCGGCCGGGCGCATGAGCTGCATTGCAACTTTGTTCGGCTGGCGCATTATCCCCACGACGAACATATGACCCGCGAAGCCGACAAGCTCGGCATCATGGTCTGGTCTGAGATTCCCACCTACTGGTCGATCGATTGGAAGGGCGCGCACGCGCTCGAATCGGCGAAGCAGCAGCTTTACGAAAACATTCGCCGCGACCACAACAAGGCCTCGGTGATTCTCTGGTCGGTCTCGAACGAAACCCCGAAGAGCGAGGAGCGTCTGATCTTCCTCAAAGCGCTGATCGACGAGGCACATCAACAAGACCCGACGCGGCTTGTGACTTCGGCTCTCCTAACCCATATGGATGGCAAGACTGGCATCCTAGACGATCCTCTCGGCCAATACCTAGATGTACTCGGGTCGAACGAATACATCGGCTGGTATGGCGGCAAGGCCGATACCGCGCCGCTTTACACCTGGCAGAATCCCTACAACAAGCCGCTGATCATGAGCGAGTGGGGCGGTGGCGCGAAGTCTGGTCTGCACGGCGAGATCACCGGCCGCTTTACGGAAGAGATGCAGGCAGAGATATACAAACAGCAACTCATCATGCTCAGCAAGATCCCATTTCTCGCCGGCACAACGCCCTGGCTGCTCATGGACTTCCGCTCGCCGGTGCGACTACTGCCAAACATCCAGGACTACTACAATCGCAAGGGCGTGATCTCGAACAAGGGCATCAAGAAGAAGGCGTTTTTCGTGCTGCAGGATTACTACGCGAAGATGCCGCAATAGGGCCCGGCGCTACTGTGCGATTTGATAAGGGAAGGTAAATCGCCCGACCTGCATCACGGACTTTTCGCTTGGCGGCCAGACGCGAAACGATGCCACGCTCTTGATCGATGGGTTCAGTGTTGCTTCCACCGTCCCCAGCGGCCTGCCCGAAGCCGCTTCGTAGAACTTGACCGTCAGCGAATCTTCATTGTGGGTCCAGCCGAAGACATATTGGCCGGGAGCCAGCAGCATCTCCCCAACCTTGATGGGCGCCTGCACTATGAGAAAGTGGGAGTACTTGCCCTCGGCGGAATATCCGGCAGTGATGAGCACCACACCTGCGATAAAGCGATGCTCGCCATCGGTGATGCCTGAGGCGGTGCGAAATTCAGTTTCGATACGCTCCTTCACCACCGGGGCACGCGCCGGGATCAGTGCCTTCAATTCGGATTCGGAAGCGGTGTGCCAACTCGTCCTTTCTTGCGCGCGAAGACCCGTCAGCGCAAGCGCAATGAGCATAGAAAAACCGAGCGTCCGCGTGAGCCGGACGCGGCGCCGCGTTAATAAGAGTGAGTCAGTCAAAGTGGACAATTCCGCGCTGCAGTGCGGTCGTCGCAGCCTGGGTACGGTCGGTGACTCCCAGCTTGCCGAGCAGGCTGTTGATGTGGGTTTTGACGGTCGCCTCGGAGATGAAAAGGACCGCACCGATCTCCCTATTGCTCTTGCCGGCGACGATCTGCTTCAATACCTCAGTCTCCCTCGCGGTAAGCTCCTGTCCGCCCATGCGGCCGGCGAGTCGCTGTGCCACCGGCGCGGGAATCCGCGTCTTTCCCGCATGTACGGTGCGGATTGCGTCGATCAAATCATCGGCATCCATGCCTTTGAGCAGATAGCCGCGGGCGCCAGCCTGCAACGCGCGATAGATGTCCTCGTCGCCGTCGAAGGTGGTGAGCACAATAATTCGAGCTGCAGGAAACTCACCGCGGATCGCCGTGATTGCATCTACGCCCGCGAGGTTGGGCAGACGCAGATCCATTAAAGTGATGTCCGGCTGGTGCTGGCGAAACTGGCGAATCGCCTCGTTGCCGTCCGCGGCCTCGGCGACAATCTCCAGGCCGGGGACAGTCCCGATCAGCGCCATCAGCCCTTGCCGTACTACATGATGATCTTCAACTACCAGAATGCGAATTGCTTCGGTCATATTCTTAGCGACTCAATCTTAGACCTTAGTGTGGAAACGGGCCTCCATCGAAAGGTGGAGGAGCCGCCGCGCTGTTCGCGAAACTAACTTTCCAGTGGCATGCTTGCCGTCACCCGCGTCCCTTTGCCCGGAGCGCTATCGATCGCGAGCGAGCCGCCGATCTCCGCGGCGCGCTCGCGCATGCCTGTCAGTCCGAAATGGCCTTCCGGGCCTGTCGATTGCGGATGCGGCTGCCCGTCGAAACCGCAACCGTCATCCTGAATCGTCATCTCCAAATCACGCGCACCGAAGCGCAGCTCAATCGCGATGTGCACCGGCTTCGCGTGGCGTACGGCATTGGTGACTGCCTCTTGCGCGATCCTGAGCAGCTCGTCCTCCGTCTTCGGGGAGAGTGGGCGATACGTACCCGAGACCTTCGACTTGACCCGGATCTTCGGCACCGAGCTGTCCGTCGCGTTGGCTGCCATCCGGGAAAGGCGCGTTGCGAAGTCTTCCGTCTCGGCCGCCTGCGAACGCAGGTCCCAGATGGAACTCCTCGCCTCGCTCAGGCTATCGCGTACGAGATTCCGGGCATGCTCCAGTTGTGTGCGTGCGTTTTCCACTGACGAGGCAAGCAGCCGATTGACCAGTTCCAGCTGGACGGAAATCCCAACCAGCCCTTGCGCCAGAGTGTCGTGAATCTCGCGAGCAATGCGCCCGCGCTCGGAAAGCACTGCATCGTAGCGCAATTCAACCTGCCGCAATCGCCAGCGGTAAATCGCGTAGGCCAGAAACGCCAATCCGAGAATCAAGACAAGGTAGAACCATAGCGTCTGGTAGAGGTGCGGCTTTAACCGAAAATCCAGTTAGGCGCCCGTGTCATTCCACACACCGTCGTTGTTGCATGCAAGAACATGGAAGCGATATTTTCCGGGTGTCAGATTGGTGTAATAAGCGGTGCGGCGTGTGCCGGCATCGACCCAGTCGCGGTCAAATCCATCGAGCTTATAGCGGAAGCGGACCTTCTGCGGCGCGATAAAGCTCATACCGGCGTAGTGGAATTCGAAGCGTCGCATTCCGGGAGCGACCGTGAGCGGTCCGCTCGGCCCGTCTCGTTGATCGTTGACCAGTTGATCGTCAATGAGGACCTGATCGATCGCGACTGGCGGAGGGACGGTGTTGCGGCTTAAGGCTCCGGATCGACCACCGCGATGCCCTTAAGCGTGGCGAACCACATCGTGCCGTCGGCCAGCTTCCACGCCGCCGGATGCCCGCCGCTGCTACATTCGCTGATCTTCATGCCATCGGCGGTGCCATAGGACGTCGCACGCGACGGTGTCGAGCTTGTGATCGGCGGACTCATTGAGTTCGCTCTTGGAGACGCTGTAAATACCGGTCTTCGAACTCAGCCAGAGATTGCCGCGCGCATCTTTGAGAATCGCATAGATGCTCTCGGGAAGGCCGCTTTTCTCCGGCGGATACGCGGTGATCTTGCCGTCATGAAGGCGATTCAGGCCGC
>CAWDRO010000002.1:0-215907 GCA_963804735.1 uncultured Acidobacteriaceae bacterium | reverse complement strand
TTGACGAATGGCGGCTCGGTGACCGTTGACGACGCCTTCCTGCGCGACACGATCCTCAATCCGTCGATGCATACGACCGCGGGATACGCGCCGATCATGCCTACCTACCAGGGCCAAATCAGCGAGGAAGGCCTGATCGATCTGGTCGAATACATCAAGAAACTGAACTCAAATTACCGTATCCAGCAAACCCTGAATACGACCCAGGTATCGCCCGCTCAGACAGGCGGCCAAACCAGTACATCGGCGGCGCCAAGCCCCGCTTCGGCGCCAGGGATGGTGAAGCAATGAGCACAATCTTGAATCTTCCGGACCAGTCAACGGCAACCATGCCGAAGGTTTCTTATTTGAATAAGGAACTAGGCCTGAAAAGCTGGCTGCTGACTGGCGATCACAAGCGGATCGCGATCATGTACCTGATTTCGATCACGTTCTTTTTCTTCATCGGCGGCGCGATGGCCGGGTTGATCCGCTTGGAATTGCTCACGCCGCAGGGCGACCTGATGGCCTCCGACACCTATAACAAGCTCTTCACCATGCACGGCGTCATCATGATCTTTCTCTTCCTGGTGCCGTCGGTGCCGGCGACCATCGGCAATTTCGTGATTCCAATGATGGTCGGCGCGAAGGACCTCGCCTTTCCCAAGATCAACCTGATGAGCTGGTACCTCTACATCATCGCCGGCATCTTCACAATCTCGGCGCTGGTTTTGGGCGGGGTCGATACTGGTTGGACCTTCACCACTCCGCTGAGCACGCACTACCTGAATACGCATGTGGTCACGGCAGCGTTGGGGATATTCGTCGCAGGCTTCAGCTCGATCTTCACCGGCTTGAACTTCATCGTCACCATTCACCGCATGCGCGCACCGGGAATGACCTGGTTCCGGCTCCCGCTCTTCTGTTGGTCCAATTACGCAGCCTCGATCCTGATGGTGCTGGGCACTCCGGTGCTAGCCATTGCGATCGTCCTCGTCATCCTCGAGCGGACCATCGGCATCGGCGTCTTCGATCCCGCCAAGGGTGGAGACCCGCTGCTCTTCCAGCATCTGTTCTGGTTTTACTCGCACCCCGCCGTGTACATCATGATTCTTCCCGGCATGGGAGTAATCTCCGAGGTCATCAGCACCTTCTCGCGCAAGCGCGTCTTCGGATATACGGCAGTCGCCTTCTCTTCAGTCGCAATCGCGCTCTTCGGATTCTTCGTTTGGGCGCACCACATGTTCATCATGGGCGTGTCGAACTACTCGGCGTTGGTCTTCTCGCTGCTGACCATGCTGGTCGCGGTCCCGTCGGCGATCAAGATCTTCAACTGGTCGTGCACGCTCTACAAAGGATCGATCACCTTCGAGACGCCGATGCTTTACGCCTTCGGCTTTATCGGGCTGTTCACCATTGGCGGCCTTACCGGCGTCTTTCTTGGTTCGCTGGGCATGGACATCCATCTCACCGAGACCTACTTCATCGTGGCGCACTTCCACTTCGTCATGGTGGGAGGCATGCTCATGGCCTACCTCGCGGGAGTCCACTTCTGGTGGCCGAAGATGACCGGGCGCATGTATCCCGAGGCGATGTCGAAGCTGGCGGCGGTGGTGACCTTTATCGGCTTCAACCTCACCTTCTTCCCGCAGTTCATCCTCGGGTATCTGGGCATGCCGCGCCGCTATCATGCCTATCCTCCGGAGTTCCAGGTGCTGAATGTCTTCTCCACCGCCGGTGCGACGGTGCTCGGGATCGGCTATCTCATGCCGATGCTGTATATGACCTGGTCGCTGAAGTATGGAGCGATCGCCGGGGCGAACCCGTGGCAGGCCACCGGGCTTGAGTGGCAGACCCAATCGCCGCCGCTTACCGAGAACTTCGTCGAGACGCCGATCGTCAACTACGAGGCCTACGATTACGATTGGCTAGCGAACAAAACCAAGCATGAGGTGACGACTGTTGGATAGCCAGGCAATCGCGGCCAGCACCGCCGACCATCCAGGAATGGAGCACGACCACACGCATCCCGGTTACCTGCGCCACCACTTCGAGACCGTGGAGCAGCAGCGCGAGGCCACGCAGTTCGGCATGTGGCTCTTCCTGCTCACCGAGATCATGTTTTTTGGTGGGATGTTCTGCGCTTATTTGATCTTTCGCAACTGGTACTACCCGGCCTTCGCCGCCGGCAGCAACACGCTCAGCATCGCCTTGGGCACGACCAACACGGCCGTGCTGATCACCTCCGGCTTCGCTATGGCGATGGGCGTGTGGTGCGCGGAGACGAAGCGGAGAAAAGGCCTGGTGATCTCGCTGATGTTCACCATCCTCTTCGGTCTGGTCTTTCTGGGCATCAAGTACGTCGAGTACTCCGAGAAATTCGAGCTCCATCACGTGCCCGGCGCGGACTTTTCCATCGCCCAGTTCGTGCATCCCACAGCCGCGTCCCACGAAGTTCCCCTGGCTCCTGACATGGCGGAAAAAACCCAGGTTTTTTTCTCGCTCTACTTCGCCATGACCGGCATGCACGCCCTGCACATGATCATCGGCATCATCATTCTCTTCTGGCTTCTATATCACGCCCAGAAGGGGGCGTATACCGACGGTTACGTGCAGCCGATTGAATACTTTGGGCTGTATTGGCACTTCGTCAACATTGTGTGGATATTCCTCTTTCCACTGCTCTACCTCATCAACCGGCATCCGGGCCGCTAGACCGTTTTCACAAATACTATGTCCGAGCGGAGCGAATGCGAAGAGCGGCTTTTCTTGACGGAAAAGCCGCGCCGAGTCTATCTCTACTGGATACGCCAATTGTGAAAACGGTCTGACAATAAATTATTTTACGCAGAAGAAGGCGAAGCGATGACTCACTCCAACCTTGACGAAGAAGATTTCGATCCGAAAGATCCGGAAGCGATTCACCACATCGTCACCCCGAGAACCTATCTCGCGGTCTGGATTACCTTGTTGATCGCCACCGGACTCACCACGGGGGCGGCGTTTATCGACTTGAAGGAATTCAATCCCGTTCTGGCCCTGGGCATCGCCTGTTTTAAGGGGGTCCTCGTCATCCTCTTCTTCATGCATGTGTACTTCAGCTCGCGGCTGATGAAGCTTACCGTCGCCGCCGGCTTTTTCACCTTCATCGTGCTCATCACGATGACGCTCAGTGATTACATGAGCCGTTCGTGGGGTCTTTGGTAGTCCAGCGATAAGTCCTTACTGAAATGCGCCAGTCCATGTAAGTCCTCTCCATCATTTTCTTTCCCAAAACGGAACCGCATCGGCTCCTGGGCGGGGAGGCGGGAAAGAAACTGATAGCGCTGCGGAAGACCCAGCCTCATAATCACAGCAACTCTCCGATTCCCGGAACTTGATTTGTGGTTTCTTGCTCTCTGGGGCTTCGCCGCAGTGCTTCGGGCGATCTCTCGATAAAGGGCATCGAGACCGCTGGAAGCACAGGCGCATGGTGACCGTCAGACGGCCCCGCACGGTAGTCCACCTGCTCGTCTGCCTCGTCGCGCTCCTGTTTCTGGCGTTGCCTTCGACAGCGCAGACCGTCGCGATCCCCACCCCGGCGCGACCGCGCCAGGATGAGGCACGCCGCTTCCTCGGGAGACGCGGCGTTCTCGACCACTCAGCCGCGAAACAGCTCGCACAGGCGCGCCGGACCCATCACAGGATGGCGCTCTCGGCCGCCGCAACGCCCGCCTACGCTCCCGCCCTCTTGAACCAACCCTGGGAGCCGCTCGGCCCGGCCCAGGTCTCGACCTCCGCCTATGGCTTGGTGACCGGCAGAGTGACTGCCATTGCCGCCGACCCGTCAGATCCGACCGGAAACACGGTGTATGTGGGCACCACTGGCGGGGGCGTCTGGAAATCGACTAACGCCGCTGGCCCGGCTGCATCCACTGCTTTCACTCCGCTCACTGACGATCTGCCCGCCTTCACCGATGGCAGTGTGGCCTCGCTCAGCATCGGGGCGGTTTCGGTGCAGCCTGGAGGCACCGGAGTCGTGCTTGCTGGTACTGGGGACCCCAATGACGCGCTCGAATCCTACTATGGCTCCGGCCTGTTGCGCTCGACCGATGGCGGCCTTACCTGGAGCCTGATCTCAGAGTCAAGCGACTTCGCTGTGAACTCGATCACCAATTTCTACTTCTTCGGCCGGGCCTTCGCTGGTTTTGCATGGAGCACCCAGACGCCCAACACCCAGACGCCCAATCTGGTGGTTGCGGCGGTCTCGCAATCCGCGGAGGGCGTCATCGTCGCCGCCAACTCGGCCTACACGGAAGGGGGAAACGAGCTCAGCGTCATGGGACTCTACTATTCGACCGATGCCGGACAGACATGGCTCCTTGCAACCATCACCGACGGCCCCGGTCAGATCGTCCAGACCTCGACGGACCCCATCGGCGGTGGTGGCAATGCCGCAACGGCAGTCGTTTGGAACCCTGTCCGCAAGCGTTTTTACGCCGCAGTCCGCTATCACGGTTATTACGAATCCCTCGACGGCATTACCTGGACTCGTCTTGCGAACCAGCCTGGCAGCGGCCTTACCTCTACGGAGTGTCCGACTCATCCGAGCGCTGTAGGCTCCACCGCCTGCCCGATCTTCCGCGGGGCGCTGGCCGTGCAGCCCGGCACCGGCGATCTCTTCGCGCTCACTGTCGACGTGAACCGGCTTGACCAGGGGCTCTGGCAGGACGTCTGCTCAGCTACCTCCGGCGGTTGCGCCTCGAGCACCGTGACCTTCGCGCGGCAACTGCCCACCGGCGCTCTCGAAGACGGCTCGGGCGCGATCGCGGTTGGGGACTATAGTCTCTCGCTCGCGGCGGCCCCCGTCGCCGGGGACACGCTTCTCTTTGCCGGCACCACCGATATCTTCCGTTGCAGCCTCGCCGCTGGCTGCGTCTTTCGCAACGCCACCAACACGGAAACCTGTGCGGCCGCGAGGGTCGCGCCGTTTGAACATGCTTTTGACGCTACCTTCGCGGGAACGCTCTCGTTAATGTATTTCGGCAACGACAGCGGTCTCTGGCGCTCGACCGACAACATAGATCAGACCCAGCCGCCATGCAGCGCCGACGACGCCAACCACTTCCAGAACCTTAACGGTGGACTGGGCTCGCTTGCCGAGGTGCAGGCGCTCGCCGAAGATCCGGTAAACAGCGCCATTCTGCTGGTGGGTTTGGGCGCCAACGGGAACGCCGCTTCGACGGCGTCGGGGCAGACCGTCTGGCCTCAGGTGCTCGACGGCTTCGGGAGTTATGTCGCCATCGATCCGGCCAATTCGCTGAACTGGTATGCGCAAAGCTCCTCCGGGGTCGGCATCGATCTTTGCCCCAACGGCTCCAGCTGCCTTCCCGCCGACTTTGGCGCGCCGGTCATCGGCTATGCGCAGGTCGGCCTGGACGCCTATGCGTTTCCCGAGCCCGCCCCATTCTTGCTCGACCCACAGGGCAGGGCGAACATGATTTTGGGCACCTGCCATGTCTGGCGCGGCCCCGCCGACGGCCTCTCCTGGTCGGAGGCCAACCTCCTGGGAGACTTGTACCCCGGCGAAGGCCCTGACTGCGATGGCAACGCGCTCATTCAATCCCTGGCCGCCACCGGAACGGTTTCCACCCCGCCGGGGAACACCGAGTTCCTCTATGCGGGACTCGCGGGCGTCGGCATCCAGGGGCCGCAGGCCTATGCGGGGCATTTGTTTTCCGCAGCGGTGAGCGATGCGGCCCCAGTCCCCGGCAGTTGGATCGATCTTTGGCTTTCGCCGGTAGTGAATGAACCAAACGGCTTCAATCCGCAGGATTTCTCCATCTCCAGCGTTACGGCCGATTCGCACGATTCCACGGGCCAAACAGTCTATGTGACCATCGAGGGATTCGACACCGACCTCGCTTCTACCGGAACGGTCTATGCGTCTACCAATGGCGGCGCGAGTTGGGTGAACATTAGCAGCAACCTGCCCGGCGCTCCGGCCAACAGCATCGCCGTCGATCCCAATGACGCCAACACCGTGTATGTTGCCCTCGACACCGGCGTCTACATCACGACTGCGGTCACGACCTGCGCGACGGAGAACTGCTGGAGCGTCTATGGCATCGGATTGCCTAATGCGCCAGTCGTTCAATTGGCAACCTTCAATAGCGGAGGCCAGTCGCTGCTTCGCGCGGCGACGTATGGCCGTGGAATCTGGCAAGTCCCGCTCATCACTGCAGCTGCAACGGTCACCACCGTGACCGTCGCGCCAACCTCTTTGATCTTCGCTCCGCAACAGGTGCAGACGCAAAGCGTCAACCAAACCGTGACCATCACCAACACCGGCATGATCGCGATGATCGTCAAAGAGGTCGCAGTGGGCGGCGACTTTGCGGCGGTCAACAACTGCGGCAGTTCCGTCGCGGTCGGTGGCAGCTGCACCGTGGATGTGACATTTACCCCGACTGCAACCGACGCTCGCGCTGCGACCCTGACGATATATGTCAACGTCGCAGGCGGACAGGTCACTGTTCCGCTCACTGGGACAGGCATACCAGGTGGGGCGATCGTCCTGCTGCCAACCTCGATGGACTTCGGATCGAGCCAGGTCGGTGTGGCTACCACGCCGCCCCAAAACATTACGATTTCCAATACCGGCGGGGTCGCGGTCGATTTGCATGTGCCCACGGTGACTGGAGACTTTTCGATTGTCGCCAATACGTGCACAGCGAGTCTGGCTCCGAACTCGGGCTGCACCGTCTCCCTGTCTTTCACGCCCACTGTCTCCGGCCAGAGGAGCGGGACCTTTTCCATCACGGACGACGTCGGCACGCAGACGGCGACTCTAACGGGCATCGGTCTCGCGCCGGCAACCGACACTATCAGCCCCGCTTCGCTGTCCTTCGCGGCCCAGGTGGTCGGCACCGCAAGCGCTGGGCAAGGCGTTACCCTCACCAATTCAGGCGATTCCCCGCTCACGTCGATCTCGGTGTCGGCCGTGGGCGATTTTCAGGCGGAAAACGGGTGCGGCAATTCGCTCATTGGGCACGCAAGCTGCTCAATTACAGTCGCTTACGTGCCGAACAATGTAGGCCCCGAGGTCGGCACCCTCACCATCGATGACATGTATGGGCGGCCGCAAACGGTGACCTTGACTGGCTTCGGCCTGGCTCCGGCGGGCATCTCTGCGCTGCCAAAAACGGTTAACTTCGGCCCTTGGAGCGTCTCCGGAACGAGCCCCGCGCAAGCGGTGACCGTCACCAACAATGGAGGCGTCGCCCTCAGTGCCTTTACGCTCGCAACCACCGGAGATTTTGCCACTACCGGCGCGACGACCTGTCCACTAAGCCCCTCCCCGAAGACGCTGGCGCCAGGCGCAAGCTGCACAGTTCAGGTTGTCTTCGCTCCAACCGAGTCTGGACCGCGCACCGGAGGTTTGACCATCGCAAGCTCGCCTCTGACACCGTCTTTCCAGATTGCGCTGGGTGGCAATGGCTTCGGGTTCACGCTGGCTGCCCAAGGGGCATCCAGCGTCACCGTTGCCAGCGGACAAACTGCCACCTACATGCTTCAGATCACTCCCGCGGCGGGTTCGACCGGGCCGTTAGCGCTTGCCTGCGGCGCCGCTCCCGACAATTCGACTTGCACCGTCAACCCTGGATCGGTGCAGCTAACGAGCGGGGTCACCGCCTCCGTCAGCGTGACAATTGCGACCATCGCCGCGGCCAAGGCCACGGGAGAATCGCGACCGGGCGCGCCGATGCTCTTAGCAGCGGGATTCTTTCCGATCGGGTTATTGCTCTTCGTTGCTTCGCGAATTCGCCGCCGGGGACTGCCGATGGTCGGGTTGCTCTTCGTCGCCTTGGTTTCTCTGGGATGCGGAGTCACCTCAACCGCTGGCACATCGGGATCGTCTCCCACCAACAATACCGGCAGCACGCCGTCGGCCACATACAGCCCGGTCGTCACAGCGACCGGGCCGGGCATCGCGCAAAGTGTCACACTCACGTTGATCGTCGACTGACAGCGCTCTGGCCCAGACTCTCCTTATCGCGTGATGTCGCGACGCAGGCCAGCTTTACATCCCCATGCATCGATGCAACTCTAAGAGGGATGTCATCGAAAGCGACAAAGCCAGCAACGTATTCTGGCTGGAGGGTAATTGGCATTCTGGCGCTGGCGATGATCATCGGTAAACTCGCGCCTCAGGCGCAGACGCAACAATCTGCGAAGACAATCATCATTCATGCGCGAAGGTTTGCGTTTTCACCGAGCGAGATCACGCTGAAAAAAGGCGAGACCGTGAAGCTCGTGCTGATCTCAGACGATGTCCGTCATGGACTGACCGTGCGCGGGCTCGGCATCCGTTCCGAGATTAGGCCTCATCGCAGGACCGAGCTAATCGTCACCCCGACCCAGGTGGGCGACTTTCCCGGCAGCTGCTGGATATACTGCGGCAGTGGCCACCGGGACATGGAGTTCATGGTCCGCGTGGTGGAATGACCATTCGCAGTGGCCAGGGCTTTGATTCAACCCTCGGAAGCTCTACACTCTATTTACAGGTTTCCAGTGAATCTGCGAAGAGTTTCTGCACGGCGTAAGGAGAGGTTGCCCTGGGAAGGCTCTGCGCGCTATTTGACGCGTTGATCCGCCCGTCGAACGACGTATGCCAAATCGATCGATATTTCTGATATTTTCTGCTCTTCTCGGTCTTTCAGTCTTGTCTCTGGCTCAATCCGACACGACGAATCAGGGCGGCGATTCTCAGCAGGGGGTCAACTGCAACGATCCTCTCAATGCAAACAGCGTGAGCTGTCAATTGGGATACGGCCAAACCGGCCAGCAATCCGGATATCCCTCCGAACAGCAGTCCGGATTTCCAAACGGTCAGCAAACCGGAGTTGGCGGAAATCTGCAGTCCGGCAGATCCACGCTCAATAACGGTCAGAACGGGTCAACCTATACGGACAACGGCGGCACTCTCCGGAATCAAGGCAATCTTCCCATGCGGCCGTTGCCTCCCGAGCCGCTCACCGATTTTCAGAAAATGGTGGCGGCCACCTCGGGTCAGGTCCTTCCTATCTTTGGCCAGGACCTGTTTCGCAACGTTCCATCTACGTTTGCTCCGGTTGACCAGATTCCAGTGACGGCCGATTACGTGGTTGGCCCTGGCGACGAGGTCCGGATCCGCGTATGGGGCCAGGTGAATCTCAACGCCGATGTCAGGGTCGATCGCTCCGGCGACATTTACTTGCCACAAGTCGGCCGCATCCATGTCACCGGCACCGCATTCTCCGATCTAAGTCAGCAGATCCGGACGCAGATATCCAGGGTCTATCGGAATTTCGACCTCACCGTCGATCTCGGGCAGCTGCGTTCAATTCAGATCTTTGTCGTCGGCCAGGCGCGCCGCCCGGGGGTCTATACGGTCAGTTCCCTCAGCACCCTGGTGAATGCACTCTTTGCGTCCGGAGGCCCATCGGTCCAAGGCAGCTTGCGCGACATTCAGCTGAAACGCGAAGGCAAGGTGATTACCACCTTCGACCTCTACGACCTGCTTCTCCGGGGAGACAAATCGAAAGATGCGCGGCTGCTTCCGGGAGACGTGATTTACATCCCGGCGGTGGGCCCGCAGGTAGCGCTCACCGGCAGCGTACGCAAGCCCGCCATCTACGAGCTAAGCCCCGTGAATGGAAACAGCGGAGCTGCATCCAGTAAACAGCCCTCCAATACGATGCAGCAATTGATCGACGACGCCGGAGGCCTCTCCGCGATCGCTTCGGGCTCGCGAATGTCAATCGATCGGATCGATGAACACCGCGACCGCCAGACCCTGGAGGTGGCGCTCGATGCAGCCGGACTGGTCACCGTTCTTCGCGACGGAGACGTGATCAGGGTTCTCTCGATCGTGCCGTCTTTCCAGAGGACGGTCACTCTGCGCGGCAATCTAGCCAACCCGGGGCGCTTTGAGTGGCATGAGGGCATGAAGCTCAGCGACCTGATTCCCGACCGGCCTTCGCTCATCACTCGCAACTACTGGTGGCGGCGGGCACAACTGGGATTGCCTAGTCCGGAATTTCAGCCGCTCTCCGGACGAGGCCTGCTGTATCAGCCTACGATTCCAGGATATCTTCCCAAACAGCTGCCGCGGCCTTATTACGGTCCCAACCCATTTGGCGCCAATACTGCCGGCAATAATCCTTCCGGCGCAAATCCCTCCGGCACAAATCCTTCGGGCGGCGCCAACTCCTCCGGTGCTAACCCGTATAACACCTACCCTTACAGCGTCCTCCAGGGAACGATCGCTCAGCCTTATTCCCAGGAATTGCCCTCGGACTTTCCAGCCCCGCCGCCAGCAAACACGCAATCCTCGAACCCCTCTTACCCGCCTGACAATACGCCTAACTCTGCTACCGGGAACTCGCAGCAGAATGCTACTGCGCAGGCTGCACAGTCCGAGTCCACCGGCACTACGCTTGGGGAACAGCAGGGCGGGGTAATTACTCAAAATATTGCCTCTGCCGGGCCTAAAGTGAGTGTGACTCTCTCAGCGCCCGAGATTGACTGGGACTACGCAGTGATCGAGCGCCTCGATCCCAACACACTGAAGACTTCGCTGCTGCCGTTTAATCTTGGCAAGCTGGTCATCGACCACGATCCCAGCCAGGACTTTGTTCTTCAACCGGGTGACGTCGTCACCATCTTCTCCCAGGCCGATATCCGGGTGCCGCTCGCCCAGCAGACCAAGTTTGTCAAGCTCGACGGCGAGATTGTCAGCGCCGGAGTTTACAGCGTGGCGCCGGGCGAGACGCTCCGCGATGTGGTGCGGCGCGCGGGCGGATTTACGCCTAATGCCTACATCTTCGGGTCCGAATTCACCAGGGAATCGACCCGGGTCTTCCAGCAACAGAGGCTGGACGAATACGTGCAGTCCCTGGAGCTGCAAATCCAGCGTGGGCAGCTCAACGCGGCCGCATCGGCGGCCTCCCCGCAGGACACCGCGGCGGTGAGCGCCGCCGCCATCAACCAGCAAGGGCTGCTTGCCAAGCTGCACCAATTGAAGGCCAGCGGCAGGATTGTCCTTGAGGTCAAGCCTGACAGTACCGGGTTGGATAGCATTCCCGAAATTCAACTCCAGGATGACGACCATTTTGTCGTTCCATCGGTTCCGGCGAGCGTGAATGTCGTCGGTGCGGTTTACGACCAGAATTCATTTTTGTATCAGCCGCAGCGGCGAGTTGGAGACTATTTGCGCCTTGCCGGAGGTCCCAACCGGAACGCCGACAAAGCTCACATTTTCATCGTCCGCGCGGACGGCTCCGTGTATAGCCGGGAACGAGCCAATGGTTTGTGGGGTAACAATTTTGAGGCCACCCGCATGTATCCTGGCGACAACCTCGTCGTTCCCGAGAAGGTCCTGGGCACGTCGGTTCTACGCAACTTTATCAATTGGTCGCAGGTCTTCTCACAGTTGGCGTTTGGCGCAGCGGCCATTAGCGTGCTGCATAATGATTAGGGCTGTTAAGAGAGGCCGTAGTCGCCTACGTTTGCGCCGTTTCGCTCACCACCGAACGGGCGTTAATGTCTAAGCAGCTGGACTTTGGCTCAATGATGATTTCCGGGTTTCGGCTATGAACGGAAAGCCGAGGTCCCGGGCATCCGGACTCGTCGAAACGGAATCTTTACAGAAGGACATGTTGAGTGCCGTCGTGGGAAATTGCGCAACTTCTAGGAAACAATCGGGTCATCTGGGTTTAGCAGGGGTGCAGGATCGATCATCAATATGTGACTAATTGTGGTCGAATTAAGTTGATTTGAGCATCGCCCGGATGATAGTTCTGGGTATAGTTCAAATGCGTCAGGCACTCCGGGGAGTTTTTATCTATTGGAATGAGCTGCTTCCAAGCGTGAATTTTAAGTTCAGATCCAAGGTAGAACGATAGCAAAGATTGATTCTTTCACTGGTCGAGCAGTCGATTTAGATAATGTTTGAATGAAGGGGCGAGTGGGTATACGCCGCCTTTGAACAACTCCTCAGGGGAACAAATTTGGCTTCGTCAATCCTTTTTTCCAATACCGGCGGACGTGTCGTCACAATTCTCCCCGAACCGGGAGCCGGTTATGATTCATCAGTGCAAGAGTTTGGCTCCGACTCACTGGAATTTGAGCAGGAAGTTGAGATTTCATCCGGCGAGCTGCCAAGAAATCGGTCGAACTTCTCGACCGGGCCGTACGCGATTTTCAACACCAGCTCCGAGGCCCTCGACTTTTCGGACTGGATCGATCTGAACCTATTGCCGACACACAGCCGCAAATATGAGCTGGGCAAGCGGGTCTTCGACATCGCTCTGGCTATCGCCATATTTCCAATTGTCGCGTTGATGATTGCGGTCATTGCCGCCATGATCGCGCTGACCTCGGACGGACCGATTTTCTTCCGGCAGCGGCGGATTGGGCAACATGGGCGGGAGTTCCGAATCTGGAAGTTTCGCACCATGCATACCCGCGCCGACTGGATACTCGCCGAGCATCTCAAGCGGAGTGCGACTGCCCGGGAAGAGTGGCATCTCAGCCACAAGCTGCGCATTGATCCCCGCATTACCCGGCTGGGACGAGTATTGCGCAAGACCAGCCTCGATGAGTTGCCCCAGATACTGAACGTCCTCTCTGGCGAGATGAGTTTCGTGGGCCCGCGCCCGATCGTCCGTGCGGAAGCGGTGAAGTATGCCGAGCGTTTCCCCTACTATCTCTCCGCCGTGCCGGGCATTACCGGTCTCTGGCAAGTCTCCGGGCGATGTGATGTCTCATATGAGGCCCGGACCCTTCTCGATGAGACCTACGTCTGCAAGTGGAGCATGATTCGGGACCTCTGGATTCTGTGCAGGACCCCAGGGGCGGTCGTCAACAGCAACGGCGCATATTGAATCCAGCGGCTATACTGGATTTGAGTCCTGCTCTATCAAATGACACAGTCCGAACGAGTAAATGGCGGTGATCTTCGCCGTGTGGCCGAGCTTGCCAATCTTGAATTGACCGCTACGGAAGAGCTGTCGATGTTGCGCGACCTGAATTCCATCCTGGATCACGTCGCGCAGCTGAACGAGCTGGATACATCTTCGGTTCCGGCCATGGCCCAGGTCAGCGAAATATTGGCTGGCGCCTCGCACGTCTCGTCGGAGTGTCGTGAGGACGAGGTCACCCCGTGCCTCGACCGCACCCTCGTTATGTCCGGTGCACCTGACTCCGATAATGTTTTCTTTCGCGTTCCCAAAGTCATTGATCGATAGCCACTTATGTCTTCAGAGGTCACAACAGAGGTATCGGCTGCCGGGCCGAACACAATAGACCAGGTTTGCGACGCGATTCGCACTAGGACGGTCACCGCGAGCACACTCGCCGAGCAGTGCTTTACCCGAATCGACGCACAGAACCCAACAATCAACGCCTGGCTCAGCCTGGGCCGTGACCACGCCCTTGCCCAGGCCGCCAAAATCGACCAGCTGGCGGCCAGCGGAGCACCATTGCCGCCCTTGGCCGGGGTCCCATTTGGCATCAAAGATGTGCTCTCAGTGCAGGGATTTCCCGCGACCGCAGGGTCGAAGATCCTCGCCGGCTATCGTCCCCCTTACACGGCCACGGTCGTCGAGCGCCTCGATGCCGCCGGGGCGGTCTTTCTGGGAAAACTGAACTGCGACGAGTTCGCCATGGGATCGTCCAATGAGAATTCCGCCTACGGGCCGGTGCGCAATCCTCGTGCGCTCGACCGCGTCCCCGGCGGATCGAGCGGAGGCTCAGCCGCAGCCGTCGCCGCCGGCATGGCGGTCGCCACTCTGGGAACGGACACTGGGGGCTCCATCCGGCAGCCCGCATCGTTTTGCGGAGTCGTCGGCGTTCTCCCAACCTACGGACGCGTCTCTCGCTATGGCCTCATCGCCTTTGCCTCGTCACTGGATCGCATCGGCCCTCTCACCAACACCGTGGCTGATGCCGCCACTGTTCTCGGCGTCATGGCGGGATATGATCCGCTCGACGCAACCTCGTCTCACGAGCCCGTGCCGGACTATGCCGCCGAGCTCGCCAAGCCGGTTAAGGGCTTAAAGATCGGCGTCCCAGCCGAATACTTCGCCGACGGCCTCGATCCCGAAGTGCGGGCCGCCGTCGAGGCCGCCATTGAAAAGCTGCGGAACGATGGCGCAGAGATTCGCCCCATCTCGCTCCCGCACACCCGCTATGCCGTGCCCGCCTACTATGTGCTGGCGACGGCAGAGGCAAGCTCCAACCTGGCCCGCTTTGACGGAGTTCGCTACGGCTATCGCGCGCCCGACGCAAATACTCTCTCCGCGATGTACCGGCACACGCGCGACGGCGGATTCGGGGCCGAGGTCAAGCGCCGCATCCTGCTCGGCACTTATGCTCTGAGCGCTGGTTACTACGACGCCTATTACAAGAAAGCCCAGCAGGTTCGCACCCTGCTCACTCGCGACTTCCTCCAGGCCTTCAGCGAGGTCGATGCCATCGTCACCCCGGTGGCCCCAACCCCCGCCTTCAAGATCGGCGAGAAGACTGATGATCCCGTAGCCATGTATCTTGCCGATATCTACACTGTCACCGCGAGCCTCGCGGGGATTTGCGGCATCTCAGTGCCATGCGGAACCTCCAGCGAAGGATTGCCCATTGGCGTCCAAATCCTCGGTAAACACTTCGCCGAAGGGACGGTCTTCCGGGCCGGTGCGGCAATCGAGAGAGGATTCGGGCACCCACAAGTTCCTTGAGTTCTCAGATTTCTCTAACGATTTCTCCATATTGACCGAAGTAGTTAAGTATGGGGCCCACGTCGCAGCTTCTTTTCAGCCAGACGCCCGACGCGCGCCCAGAAGGTCGTGCGCCGGCGGAGGTCCCACAAGCCGGCGCTGACGTCGATCTGGCGAATTGCTTCCGCGAACCGATCCATATTCCGTCCGCCATTCAACCCCACAGAATGTTGCTCGCCGCGCGCGAGCTCGACCAGAGAATCGTTTACGCAAGCGGCAATTCAGAGGCATTTCTGAAATTGGCTCCTGCCACGGTCCTCGGCCGTTCCATCGCCGATGTCCTCGGTATCCATTCCGTCGCTGCCATCGAGAATGCCGCGCACGACGAGGCGGGAATCGCGGCCGCCCACTTCCGAATCACGCTGCCCCATGACGATTCGATCTCCTTTCATTGCTTTGTCCATCGCTTCGACGGAATCCTCTGCATCGAGCTTGAGCCCTGCTCTTCGGAACAGGGTTGGAGCGTTCTGGCCGGGAAAGCCGAGGAGGCCAGCGACTGGGACACGCTCACCCATCTCCCCAACCGCCGGGCGCTGATCGATCGTCTCGGGCATTGCGGCGATGATCTGTGGCGCAGCCCCGCATGCCTGATCTTCATCGATATCGATCGCTTCAAAATGGTGAACGACAGCCTCGGCCAGCAGGCCGGGGACGAATTGCTCATCCAGGTGGCGCAGCGGCTCATCAGCTGCGTTGGCGCGGAGCAAATGGTGGCGAGACTAGGCGGCGATGAGTTTGTCGTCTTTTGCGAGAATCTCGCGTCGGACGATGCCCGGTCTGTGGCGGCCAATATTGTGCAGAGCTTTCAAACCCCGTTTCTGCTGAAGGAAAAGCCCTTCCGCTGCGCCGCCAGCATTGGGTTGGCGGCGGCCAATAGCCGCGGGCTCGACTCCATCGCCGACATTCTGCACGCCGCCGATTCCGCCATGCACGCCGCCAAGCGGCGCGGCGGCAATCAGCTCGTGGTCTTCGAGAACCCCCTGCATGAAAAATTGATGCGCCAGGTCCAATTGGAGCAGGACCTCTTTCAGGCCATCGAGCGTGGGGAAATGACGGTCCACTTTCAGGCCCAGATTGCGGTCGGCGACCACCGGCTTATCGGCTTCGAGGCGCTGTTGCGCTGGAAACATCCAGTACACGGGAATATCTCCCCCTCGGAATTCATCCCCATGGCGGAGTACACTGGGCACATTCAGGCCATTGGCGCGTGGGTCCTGCGTGATTCATTGCGTCAGATAGGCCTGTGGCGCAGCCGGTCGGACGCCAGGCTGTTCGTTGCCGTCAATGTGTCGATTCAACAGATGGCCAACGAGGACTTCGCCGAGCTGGTGCGCGACGCCCTTCATGAAGCGGGACTTCCCAGCGCGGCCCTGCACCTCGAGGTGACCGAGAGCATGCTGTTGCAAGGCTCGACCGAGGCTCAGCTTGAGGCCATTCAGGCTATCGGAGTGAAAATTGCGATCGACGATTTTGGCACCGGCTACTCTTCTCTTTCCTATCTGCCGCGCCTGGCGGTCTCCGAGGTCAAGCTCGACCGCACCTTCATCGAGGGAGTTGGTATCGACGACCGCAAGACCGCTCTCTTCGGCGCGATCATCGGCATGGCGCACACTCTCAACCTGCAGGTCGTCGCCGAGGGAATCGAAGACGCCACTCAATTGGAGTGTGTGCGCGAACATCTCTGCGACTCTGCACAGGGCTACCTGTTATCGAGACCCCTGGCGGCCGAGAACGTGGAGCGCCTGTTGCTCGAGGATTGGAAGTACGGTTTCCTGAATCCGATGGTTGCCTAACCCAGCCGGCATCGAGATAGTATCGATGGTAGGCGCCCCATTCAAGCCTGGTGTTGGCTTGAGTGGGTGAACAGATGGCGGAATTCATCCCCGCCTCTGGGCTACCACGCTCAGGCTCTCTCAGGCTCCGCCTCAGTCAAAGTAAACGTGACTTTTTGCTCGCCGAGCCGCGGGTGCTTCGCCGTTAGCACCACAGTGCCGGCCTGCTGCTTGGTGCGAATCCAGATCGCGCCCGTCCCTCCAACCAATCCGAAGGGGTTATCGCCAATGATCTCGGCCGGCCCATCCAGCGTGAGTTCAATCGGATCGCCCGCATAGGGCCGAATATTGTCGAACTCGTCGGTCACGCGAAAGACTACCCGCGTGGTGTCGGCGCCGTCGGCGACCAGCGTCGTGTCGTCCGGCAGCAGCGCGAATTTCTGGTCCAGCCCGCGTCCTGAATATTGCCGCGTGATCACCAGGTTGCCGCCAATATATCCGTCGATTCGCAGATCGCTCCACAGCGCCGACAGGTCGCACGCCTTATTCAGGTCCGGCGAGAACGGCGGATGCTTCAGGTACTTGAAGGTCTCGCGGTCCGGCTGAGCGTCAACGATGAGCTTGTCCTTCAGGTAGAACTTCAGGTTGTCGCAGTTCGACGACACCAGCGCCTTGGTAAAGGTGATCGACTCGTCATTTCGCGCCCAGTGGAAAGCCGGCTCAAGCACGATCTCTTCTTCCGGGTCGCACTGCGATTTATAAAAACCGCCCGCCGGCTTGCGTTCGCGGAAGAAGTCCGTGACGCCGTGGTAGCACATCCGATCGCCCGACCCGAAGTCGCCATGCGTGTTGTAGTCGAAGAAGCACCACCCGATCCCACCCGCATATTGCGGATTCGAGGCCAGCTGATCATGCACCCGCACATGCCGCAGCGTGTGCTCTGTCAAACGCTCCATATTGTCGATCGACTTCGCTGGATAAGTATGCCCCACAAACTCCGTATTCAGATAAGCGTCATGGTTCGGCGGCAGCAGCGGCCAGCCAAAGTCGTTCATCGTGAAAACGTCTTCCAGGAACTCCGACGACTGAAAATACCGAATCCCGCAAGTCGGCCGGCTCGGGTCCAGCTTATGCGCCATCGCATTCGTCCGCACATAGAAGTCGTGATTGTCGCGCGACTCGTTGATCCGCACGCCCCACGTAATGATGGAGGGATGGTTCCAGTCGCGCCGCACCATGCGGCTCACATTGTCAACCGAAATGTCCTGCCACGGCAGCGGTCCAATATGCTGCCAGCCCGGAATCTCCTCCAGCACCAGCAGCCCAATCTCGTCGCAGGCGTCAAGAAAATGCCGCGACTGCGGATAATGCGAGGTCCGCACAATGTTGCAGCGCAGCGTCTCGCGCAGGATCTTCGCATCCTGCTTTTGCGGCCTCGCCGGCATTGCCTGCCCCACGTAAGGGAAGGTTTGATGGCGGTCGAGTCCGCGCAGCTTGACTACTTTGCCGTTCAGCTTGAACCCCTCCTTGGTAAACACCGCCTCGCGAAAACCGAACCGGCGCGTGTCCTGGTCGAGCGTCACCCGCCCTTGCTGCAGCGTCACCCGCGCGTAGTAAAGATTTGGACTCTTGATGTCCCACAGCTTGATCGGCCCCAATTTTTCGAGCGTGACCGTATGCTCCATCGGCTCCGTTGACGCTGGCACGCCGGCGGGAATCTTTGCCGTCCCCGACGCGATTACCTTGTCGCCATCCAGCAACTCGACCAGCAAGCTCATCGCCTGCCCGCCCTCACCGTGCTGGATATAGGTATGCACATCGACCGTAGGCGCGGTACTCAACACCGCCTTCGGCTGCGCGAAGACATTCTCGATAAAGGTCTGCGTCACGATCCGCAACGCGACCTCGCGATAGATGCCGCCAAAGGTCAGGTAGTCGATCTGGTAGCCAAACGGAGGAATGTCCGCGCGCTCGGTCGAATCTACATCGACCGCCAGCAGATTCTCGACATCGAAGTCGACATACTTCGTCAGCTCAAACGAGAACGGCGTGTACCCGCCCTTGTACTCGCCCAGCTTCGTGCCATTGATCCACACCGTCGACGCGGTCATCACGCCCTCAAAGTCGACGAAGACGCGCTTGCCCTTCGCCTCTGCCGGCAGCTTGAACCGGCGCCGGTAGAGCGAGACGATCTCGTACGACTTCTCATCGAAGCTGTGCCACGGCAGCATGATGTTGGTATGCGGCACCACCACGAGATCAAAGCTCGAATCGTCGAAGTCCTTCGCATGAGCTGCATCGGTCGCCGTCGCCTCGGTTGGCCGGCTAAACCGCCAATTCCGGTTGATCGGCAAAATCATTCGTCCCGCCGCACCCGAACCAGAAGGCGCTTGCCCCTCGCCAAACCCAACTGGAGCCAGCGCGCTCGCCGCCGCCGCGCTCCCAGTCTTCAAAAAATCTCGACGATCCATAACCTGCCCTCGTGCCTTTCGCATCCCGCTGTAAACGTTTGCAGTAACAATCAGTAAGAGTAAATGATTCCCCCCGAATTGAGCTATCGAAACTGGTTCGCCGACTCCGGTCGGTCCCAGCGGCGGACATTACAAAGAACCAGACGGTTGCAGCACGAGCTATTTCTTTTTGCCGAACAAGGCGGCAATGGATTCCTTTTTCTTCTGGACGATGCCTCCGACGTCGGCGGTGATATTAGGATTCTCGGGTGTCCCAATGACGCGCAATGGCACTCCAGTCGTGCTTTTTGAAGTCTCGCCTGAGGCATTTAACTTCGTGAGCAGTCCTGCGCCGACTTTGCTGATGCCTTGTGCCGAATCGATTCTTGCGACGAGGTTGAAGTCCAATTTATCAGGAGAACTTACGGTCCCGCTTCCAGTGAGCTCGCCCACCGCTGGAATCACGGCGTCGATCTTGTCAACAACAACGAGTGCGTTAGTAATGTGAACATTTATCCGCAATTTTTCAATAGTCGTCGTGTCTCCGGTTTTCAAACCGCTCAGCGCAGCAATGCCGTGAATTTTTGAACCGATGTCAAAGCCCACGATGCGTGTGTAGTCGAGCGCGATCGGCCCGCTGATGACAAGCGATTTTGCCGGGCCATCGATGGCAAGGTTCAAAGCCAGCGTTCCACCCTTCAGTACCGCCCCGTTTGGCAGACGAACGCCGGCCGCAGTCATCAAATGTTGTAGTTCATCGATCGGCAAGCTTTGCCCAGCGAGCTTCAAATTTAGCTCCAGCTCATCCGCGCCGACGGCGACAGGCCGATACGTTCCGTTTACGTGGATCTCAGCGTCGCCGATTCTTGCCATGGCGTCCTCGATCTGCCCGGTGTTTTCCTTCAGTAGACGGGTGCCACTGAAACCGAAATCCAGCGGCCGCGGCGCAGCGGCGGCGCCTTTGCGAAGCTTCAGATTCTCGATATGCATGGTGCCCTTAGTGGTCAGGACCTGCCCGTCGGAAGCGGAGCGCATTTCGATGTCGGCAAGGAACGACAGACCCGCGTCGCGAGCGAGAAATCCGGCGGCGATCGGATCGAGCCGCTTGATGGATATTTGCGTATCGGCGGGCGTGGTTGCCGCATCGACACGATTCAACGGGCCGACGTGGCCATTGATATGAGCAGTGCCCCCGCCGGGCAAGTTCGCGCTTAGCTCGAATGGAAACTGAGAGTCGAATGAAAAATCGCGTACGCTAAGATTCACGTTTTCATACACGCTGGGTTGGTCGCCCGCGGGAATGCTTGCGATCACGGCGCGACCGTCTTCGATGACGATGCGTCGGACGTCGAGGACTGGGAACTCCGTCACAGAAGCTTTCGAAGTTATCGGAGCTCCGTTCGCGACGTTGCCGCTGGCCGGGAGGCGGCCAATGCTTGAAAAATTCCATGTGCCGTTCGTGGCGCGAATTAACGTGATTTGCGGAGATGTGATCTCAAAGCCTCTCAGATCCACCTTGTGCGAGAAAATCAGTGGCCGCAGAAAGACGCCGATGCGGACCTCCTTCGCGGTGAGAAACGGGGCGGCGCTAAAATTGGGATCGTCGGCGACGCTGAGATCTTTGGCGATCAGGCTGGCAGAGAAAATGGACAGGCTCAGGTCTCCTAATTTCACACTGCGGCCAAGCGCGGTTGTGAGTTGCGCTTCGACAGTGGGGCGGAATGTGTTTGCGTTGACGAAAAGAGGAATCGACGCAAATCCGAGTATGACGAGACCGATTAATGCCAACAGTATTTTCGTCCAACGTTTCATTGAGAACCTCAGCGCGATGGGGTCGAAGAACCGGCAAAGTTCGAGCGGAAACTACTGCGCGTCTTTGGCAAGGCTACGGCTGGCCCCGCCTGGAGCAGAAGTACAGTTGCCAGAAAAAGCCTACAGAGGCGATTTCCGGCACATGACACCAACTGTACTTCTGCTCCAAGCGACGCAGAAGTCTCCATATTGAAAAGAGTACCTCTCAGATGCCCGGCATGCCACGAATAGCCGAACGCGGGCTCTGCCGCGCCCAGACCCTTGCTAAAAGCTCTTAAGCGAGTCCGAGTCAGGGCAGTTCAGGATGCGAATCCGCTGCTCTTGCCTGGATATCTACAGTTCCCGCGCTCAGACCGGGTGTCGTAGCTGTCAGATGAATCGAACCCGCTTCCTTTGAGGTGCGCACGACGACCAGGGCGCGTCCGAGGTAAAGTTTGCGACGGTCTCCTTGGTAGGATGCCGGGTCCTCGCCATCGCCATTTCCTACCGCTGCAATCACTCCAGGCCCGCTGATGGCAAACTGTACTTCCTGATCGGCGTTGGGCTGCAAATGGCCGGCCGAGTCAAGAGCCTCCACGGTGATGAACGAGAGATCCTGCCCGTCAGCCTGGACGACAGAGCGGTCGGCGGTCAGCCGCAATTGAGCGGGCTTGCCGGTGCTGGTGAGAATGCTCTCGGCAACGGCGCTATCGCCCCAGACGCCTACAGCTTTCAACGTGCCCGGTGCATAGGGCACGTCGAACACCGCTTTGAATTCCTGTTCGCGGCCGGTCGGCTTCTCGCCGATCAACTTGTCGTTGAGATAGAGTCTCACCTTTTCGGCGCCGGAGTAGACTTCGACCTGCATCTCCTTGCCTTCCTGCCCCGGCCAGGTCCAGCTTGGCAGAGTCGGATAGGTGGCCCATCCAACCGCAATGATCTTTTTCCCTTCCGGCTCGGGGAGACGGACGGTGGCGTAGACGCGATCGCCGCCATTCCACAATATGTCTCGGTAATAAGACTGCGGCTTCCGATATCCGGTTAAGTCAAGATCTCCGCATGCCGCCGCGTGCCAGGGATACCCGTGGAACATGACCGCCATCGCGGCTTTCACGGCCGGATCAGCCGGGCCCTGCGACATTGCAGCCGTCATGTCAACTCCATTGGCCATTCCCGTGAACATCTTGTCCACCATGCCCGTAGTAAACATCCCATCCATCATCTTGGTTGCGATCTGTGCCTGTTCCGGAGTGCCATAAGACCACGCGCCGATACCGGACTCACCCAAATAGTCCATGGCAGTCCACGTAAAGTCACCCAGAACATAGGAGTTGTCCTGTGAGATTTGCCACAACGGAAATGCCTTCGCCGGGAACGACTCGGTCGTCACCATCAGCCGCGAAGGCAGTTGTTTGTGGTCCTCCGCATAGGTCGGAAGGATGTTGTAGTTGTAACCGGTAATGTCGAGCAGCGAAAACACAGCTTCCGCGTTCGGCGCCGTAGTGGTGCCTGGAAACGCAAGCGTAAGTGGACGTGTGCTGTCGAGCGCGCGGACCTGATCGGCTAGCTGCTTTCCGAGCACGCGGCCCTTCTCAACCTCCAACTCGGGGATCTCGTTGCCGATTCCCCAGATCACGATCGAGGGATGGTTGCGGTCGCGCAGAACCATCGCCGAGATGTCCCGCTTCCACCATGTATCGAAGTCTGTGCCGTAATCGAACTTGACCTTGTGCGCCTCCCAGACGTCGAAGGGCTCGTCGAGCACCAGCAGCCCCAGCCGATCGCAAGCGTCGAGAAAAGCCGCCGATGGCGGATTGTGCGCCGTTCTCACCGCATTCATGCCGGCGGCTTTCAGCAGCTCCACTCTGCGTTCTTCAGCCCGGTCGAAGGCCGCGGCTCCCAGCGGGCCATTGTCGTGGTGAACGCTGCCGCCGGTGAGCTTGATGCTCTTGCCATTCAGCAGAAGACCTTTATCCGCCGACCACGAGAGCCAGCGGATGCCGAAGGGCGTCGCCACTTCGTCGACGACCGTGCCTTGCTTGAGCACCTGTGTCACCGCCCGGTACATGGTGGGCGATTGGGGCGACCAGAGCGCGGGATTGGCGACGGGGATGGACAGGCTCGCTTCAGTCTCTTTTCCCGGAGCTATCGTTACGGTCGATTGCGTCTGCCCCACCGGCTTGCCATCGTGGTCAATGAAAGTGGTCTGGACGGTGACGGCAGCTTCATCAGCCGAATCATTCGCCACTCGAGCGCTCACCGAGACCTTGGCAGCGTTATCGGAGACTTCGGGTGTCGTGACGAAGACTCCCCAGCGCGCGACATGCACAGGATCGGTTACGACCACGCGCACATGCCGGTAGATGCCAGAGCCGCTATACCACCGGCTGTTCGGCTGCTGGGAATTGTCCACGCGCACGGCCAGCACGTTGGTCGCGGAGAAGTCGAGCTCAGGCGTTAGGTCAAACGAGAAACTGGTGTATCCGTAAGGATGCGTTCCCAGCTTGTGGCCGTTGAGATATACCGTCGCATCCCGGTACACTCCATCGAACTCAACGCTGACCTGTTTGCCCTTCCACTCGGCGGGAGCAGTGAACGTCTTGCGATACCAGCCCGTTCCCGCTGGGAAGAAACCGCCCCCGGCGCCAGTCGGGTTGTTCTTCTCCGGGACGCCTTCAATGCTCCAGTCATGGGGAAGATTTACAGTGCGCCATGACCCGTCTGCGTACGAGCGCGCTTCCGCACCATTAGGATCGCCGAGGAAGAATTTCCAGTTGGAGTCCGCCGCCAACTCCAGCCTCGGAGCCTGAGTCTGCGCTACGGTGCTTCGAGCTGCTCCAGAGAGAGTAACGGCGGCGGACAGCGCGATTGCATGGAAGATGATCGGTTTCAATGAAGGCCTCTTTCGTCGTCTTGTTCTCTTACGGCGCACGTCCGCGCGACAGCAACCTTAGCTTGCGCGCAAGCCGAGCAGGATCACACGGATTGTTTCCCGAAATAGTTTGTCGATCGGCTGCCCGTACTCCAGCTCGACCCGGCTTCCCAGCGATGCCAGGCGTCGCTGCGCGCCCGCAACTGCGTTCATCACCGCATGCAATGTCAGTTCAGGATCCAGATCGGCGCGGAGCGACCTATCGGCGATGCCCTCCCGAATCAGTTCGCCCAGGCACTGGAATCCTTCGATACCGATCTGCGCTTCCAGCAACAGCAGGCGCTCGGCCGGCCAATCCCGCGCGTACATCGCATCGAACTGGGCCAGAAACCGCACTTGTGACGATTGGCTGGTGAGATCGTCCGCCATGAGCTCGAGCAGCGCCGTGATTTTCTGAAGCGCGGTCTTGCCGCCATCCATGGCCGCCTTCGCGCGCGAGGCCGAGTCCGTCAGAACTTTCTCCAGAATCGCCCATACAATATCGTCCTTACCGGAGAAGTACTGATAAACCGTCGAAGTCCGGACACCACTCGCGGAGGTGATCTCCGCCATCGTGACCCGGTCGATGCCGAACTCGTCGAACAGCTTCTCGGCCGACTCCAGAATGCGGCGGCGTTGCCGCTCGCGGTGAACGTGGTATGTCCTCGGGGCTGAGGTGAGGTTTGCGGTTGGCATTCGAATGTACGATTACTAAATCGAACAGATAATCCAATTTCGAACTAATACTACGAAATTAAACTCTCGCGCCGGGATTGATGTCAAGCCAAAGCGGCAGAGCCCCTGTCAAAGCTTGTGAAGAGTGCAAAGACGGTCGTCTCGTTTTTCGCGGTAGAAGATGCGTGGGAGAAAGCGGCGGGCAAGCCGCGAGTGGTCTTCTCGATCCCTTAGGCTTGTTAACAGGCGCTAGCCATTACCGGCCACATTCATCGCCGTCGAAAAGCAGCATTGCTCGTATTGAGAACAAGCCGGCTCAGATACCGGCGTACCACGAATAACCATATTCCGGCTCGGCCGAGCCCAGCCCCTTACCGAAGCTTTTGAGTGAGTCGGTCACTGTTAAACGAGTTACGTACTTGAGGCTCTTGTATCCGAGTTGGCGAGGCACTCGCATGCGCAGGGGGCCGCCAAAGGCCACGGGAAGATCGCCGTCGTTCATCCCCCAGGTCAGCAGCGTCTGCGGATGCAGCGCGTCGGCCATATCGATGCTCTCCCACCAATCGCTGTCCGTGGTGAAGTAGACGACATATCGCGCCTGCGGCAAGGTTCCAACCGCGTGCAACACCTCAATCAGCGGCGTTCCAATCCACTCGGCGATATACGACCAGCCCTCCTCGCACGCGACCTCGGTAATTTGGCTGCGCATGGGAAGAGCCTTCAGGTCGGCCAGCGATAGCGATGTCGGACGGGCCACCATCCCATCCACCGCAAGCCGCCAATTCGACAATCCGCTCGCATGAAGGCGCTTGAAGACATCGGTCGGCGGCGCGGTACTGTTCGCGAAGGGCGACTTCGAAATCATGCTGCGCGGGAACTCACGGGCCAGCGAGTGCGCGGTCAGAATCCGCTGGGCGGCGTAGGTGAGCGTCGTGCCTGGCCCATAGAATCCGGCGGAATCAGGCGGGATCAGTCCATATCGCCGGGCAAGGTGACCGGCGACGCCGAGCCCCGCTACGCCCGCGGTCGCAGCCAGACCGCCGGCGATGAGCTTGCGGCGTGAGATCGGGCTCATGCGCGTTCCCTCATCTCTATTCCTTGGGACACCACGGCAGGTGCGATGACCGGTGCCGTGGTCCGACCAGTAATCATTGCACGCATCCGGGTCCAGAATCCCGCCAAAACAATCATCGTGACGTGCACGACCAGGAACAGCAAGAGCCCCCAGGATAGAAAGAAATGCAGCGTACGCGCGGTTTGGCGGCCGCCCAACAGGATGACCACAGCGGGAACCGCGGAAGTGACGGCGGGAGACATCGCCAGGCCAGTCCAGATCACCATCGGAAACAGAACGAAGATCACTGACAGATATGCAGTACGCTGGACCACGTTGTACGAGTGCGCCTCCGCTTCCTCCGGCGGTGCGCGCCGCAGATATTTCGCAATCACCTCCCAAAGCGCCCGCCAGTTCCGATCGGCCCGCGCCGGAACCAGGTCTTCCCGGAAGTGGCCGCTCCAAAGACTGCAAATCGCGTAGACGAGGCCGGTCAGTATCACGGCCCACGCGGCCTGAAAGTGGAGCGACCGGCTCCAGCCATTCTGGTCGGTCATCACGTAGCCGTAGCCAGTCGGAACCGTCGTCCTCGATGCGGGGATTGGCAGCGTAAACAGCGGACGAGTCATCACATTGCCGGTCTCACCCCAATAAAACCGCGGATGAGAGATCACGATCTCGCCGCCGCTGATCAGCAAAGCAAAGAAGCAGATGACCGTGAGCCAGTGCGTCACTCGCACCACCGCACCGTGACGGCGAGTCTCTGGATTCGGGGGCGAGCCAGCGGCTGACACACGCGAAGGATAGCACACGGCGAACGCGGTGGAAGTGTGGTTCTAGCCCCAACGTCCTGTGGCCAAAAGTTGAGACGTGGGATTTACCCTAGTGTGCCGCTGCTGCGGCCTTCGCTTCTTCGGGACTGGGCCGCTTCATGATGAAAGGCAGTGGTATCAGGAACATCACCAGCAGCCCAAGCATCCAGAATGCATTGACAAACCCCAGCACGTTCGCCTGCAGGTCAACCTGCGCGGAGAGCTGTGCCAGCGCGCGGTGCGAGGCCTCACTGGCGCTGGCGCCCATAGCGATGAAATTCTGTGTCATCGCGTTAAGCTGCCGCTCAAAGAATGGATTGGCATGATTGGTGTGTGCGGTCAGCGCAGTGCGGTGAATCTGCCCCTGTCGCGTGATGAAGTTGTTCAGCAGTGAGACGCCGATGGCGCCGCCCACGTTTCGCGTGAAGCTGCTGATGCCGGAGACCTGGTTGAATTTGTTTCTCGGCACGCCGACATAGTTGAGCGTGCTGATGGGAATGAAGATCAGCGGAATGCCGATGACCTGAATAATGCGGTACGTCACCATGGTGCTGAAACTGACGCCGAGGTAGAGATTGGTGACGTGAAAGAGTCCAAAGGACGTGAGAGCGAAGCCGATAGCGATGATCACCCGCGGATCGAACTTGCTGGCCAGGATTCCGGCAACCGGCATCATGAACGCAAGCGCAATGCCACCGGGCGAGAGCGCCATCCCTGACTGCTGTGCTGTATAGCCAAGGTCGCTCTGCAAGAACTGCGGCAGCAGGATCGTGCTGCCGTTGAGCACCATGCCGAGGACGAAGCTGAATGTCACTGCGGTCGCAAAGTTTCGCTTGCCGAGCAGGCGAAGGTCCATGATCGGGTCGCCGTGCGTGAGTTCGCGGATGACCAGCGCCCCCAACGCCACGATGGCGACGATCGTGCCAACCAGAATCATCTTCGAGGAGAACCAATCGTTTTCCTGGCCTTTATCGAGCACATACTGCAGGAAGCCCACTCCGATAACAATTAGGCCGATGCCGATATAATCCACGCGAATGCTGGATCGCGCGAGGTTCTTAAGATACGCCGGATCATGCACCACACGGTGCGTAAGCATCAGCGAGAGGATGCCGATAGGCACGTTGATCAGGAATATCCAGTGCCAGCTGTAATTATCAGTAAGCCAGCCGCCGAGCGTTGGGCCGATGGCGGGCGCGACGACGACCGCCATCCCATACATTGCAAAGGCCATGCCCCGCTGCTTGGCGGAGAATGTGTCGGCCAGGATCGCTTGTTCACTGGGTTGCAGCCCACCACCGCCCGCCCCCTGCAGAATGCGGAAAAAAATTAGCATCGGCAGGCTCGTCGCCAGAGCGCAGAGAAACGAACTGATGGTGAAGATGGCGACGCACATCATATAGAAGCGCTTGCGCCCGATCACATTCGAAAGCCAGCCGCTCATCGGCAGCACGATCGCGCTCGAGACGAGATAGCTGGTAATGACCCAGGTGCTCTCTTCCGAACTCGCGCCGAGCGTGCCGGCGATGTGCGGCAGAGCAACGTTAGCGATCGAGGAGTCCAGCACCTCCATGAACGTCGCCAGCGTGACGGTGATGGCGATGATCCATGGATTGATCAATGGTCGGCTCGGCGCTGACTCCGTGTTCGTGATTTCGATTGCTTGGGCCATGGATCAGTCCAGATGTACCTTTGGCTCGACCGACATCCCCGGCCGAAGCTTGTCCATGTCTTTCTGGCCGGCGTTGAAGCGAATACGGACCGGAAGCCGCTGAATGACCTTTACGTAGTTGCCGGTGGCATTCTCAGGAGGCAGCACGCTGGTGCGGGAGCCGGTCACCGCGGGCATGCTCTCCACTGTGCCATCGAAATCGTCATGCAGGGCGTCCACATACATCCTGACGTGCTGGCCGGGCCGCATGTGCGCCAGCTGTGTTTCTTTGAAGTTGGCGGTCACCCAAAGATCGCCGGTCTGCACGATCATCAGCAGTTGCTGGCCTTTGGAGATGCGCGCGCCAACCTCAGCGCTGCGTTCGGCGACCACTCCTGAGACCGGAGCGACAATGCTAGAGTAGCCAACGTTGAGGCGGCGCTGTTCCAGTGCTGCCTGGGCAGCCTCGACGTTGGCCTGCTGGCTCTTGATGTCGGCTTCGCGGATCGCCACCTGCAACGGCGCGCTGCTTTGCGTCTGCTGCAGCTTGCTGTGTTGCTGGGCAAGCTGGGCCATGCGTTGTTCCACCGTCTTCTGCGCCGATGCGAGAGCGGCCTGGTTCGCGGCGACAGTCTGAGTTTGCGCGGCGGCAACGGCTTTGTAATGGTCAAAGTCTGCGCGCGAAACGACCTGCGCATCATAGAGGGTCTTATAGCGGACAAAGTCGGCCTGGTTCTGCTCGTCAACAGCCTGCGACTGCTTGAGCTTGTCTGCGGCGCTGTCAAGGTCGTGTTGTGCGGCGGCGAGTGACGCCTCTGAACCGACCACCTCTGCGCGCTGCGAGGTGAGATCGTTGAGGTTGTTATTGAGCGTGATGGGAAGGTTGGGATGCGAAGCGCCCAGTTGGGCCACGGCTTCGTCGTACTGTGCCTTTGCCTGCTGCAGCGCGACCTGGTCGTCGTTGGGATCGAGCTCAACCAGCAGCGCTCCCGCCTGGACGCTTTGATTGTCGTCCACGTGAACAGCCTTGATGGTGCCGTCGATGCGAGCGGCAATCGGATTCAGATGGCCGTCAACTTGGGCGTCGTCCGTGCTCTCGTAGCCGAGGGAGTATAGATACCATCCCGCGCCGATGGCCACGGCGACGAGAACGACAAGCCCGATTACATACATCCTGACCCGGCTTCGCGGCGAAGCCGCCTCGGCTACGGTCGATTCATACCGGCCCTCTGCGGCAATCTCCGGGTAAACTTCGGTTTCAAGTTCAGCGATCATCTCTGCGTCCAGTCCTGAGATCAATTAAATACATACACGCTTGTATTTATTATTGATTCAACGATAAGATGTGTCAAGAGGAATTTGGATGCGCCCGTCACTCGAAAAAGGCAAAAAAAATAAACATCAGGCCCGCACCGAGGAGACGCAGGCGAAGATTCTGGACGCGGCCCTGGCCATCTTTTCCGAGCAGGGTTTTGAGAAGGCCCAGCTCGAAGAAGTGGCAGCCCGCGCCGGCTACACACGGGGCGCGATCTACGCTCATTACTCCAGCAAAGAGGACCTTTTCCTGGCGCTGATGGAGCACCGCGTGCTCACAAAGTTCGCCGCCATACGCAAGGTGATCGAGGCCGAGCCGGAAGTAAGCAAGCGGCCGGCGATCTTCAAGCGCTGGCTCGCAGCTCAAATAAGCGATCACGCCTGGGGCACGCTGATGCTGGAATTCAAACTCTACGCGCTGCGCCGGCCGCAATCCCGCGAGAAGCTTCAGGGCTTGTATGACCTCATGTTCAAGTCTTCCGGCAACGATTTTATCGAGGTACTGTTCGGCCACAACTTCGACAAGGCCTCACGATCGGCTGTGGAGCGGCGCTTCGCGGTTATGGGCGCCATCCTGAGCGCGGTGATTCTCGAGAGTCACTTCCGCCCTAAGCTGCTCCCCAGGCAGCACCTCCAGACCCTCCTCGAAGAATTGTACGAAGCCCTGATCGGCAATCCTTCCGGTTAAGTCTGTTAGGTACTCCTGAGAAGGAGACGGGGTGCCAAATCCGCGTGGCTGATGCGAGTTATGACCGGGAGGGAGATGGCATAAAGACCAACGGCCTTTACGTAGAGTTAGCGCCTTGGGCTGGACAGATATTTGCCTTTCGCGCTATCGGGAATACCGCCGATTATTAACTCCGAAAGCTACTCTTGAAAAAAGTTCTGCGACCGGTAGTGGTGCGGTTTCCGGATTGCCAGTTATGTGGCTGCAATCCGGAGGTTCGAGCTTTCCTCAAGCCCGGCGCTGAGCGCATTGGCCGTTTCGCGATTTATGTGGCCATTTGAGCATCATAGCCATTTGAGTACTTTTTCTTTAAGGAGCGGACATGCGCTTGACCGAAGTTTCGGGCTGGGGACGAATCCTGGGGATGGCCGGATGTGTACTGATAGCGTCGGGGAAAGTTGTTCCGGCACAGGACACGCAGGTGAGGGTGTACCAGGTACCTGTGAAAGGGGTGCCGGATAACCTGACTCCTGCGGACCAACGGAAACCGGCGCCAGACTTTACTTTGAATGACACGCAGGGTCGCCAGGTGACTCTGTCCGAGTACAAAGGCAAGGTGGTGCTGCTCGACTTCTGGGCGACCTGGTGTCCGGGATGCCAGGATGAGATCCCCTGGTATATGGAATTTGAGAAGAAGTACAAGGACAAAGGGCTGGTCGTGATCGGTGTCGCGATGGACAAAGAGGGGCTCGCGGTGGTGCAGCCCTACATGCAGAAAATGCAGATGGATTACACCGTAGTGCTGGGGAACGATGACCTGTTGCCTCAGTTCGGGTTCAAGAGCCTCCCGTTCACGTTTCTAATCGATAAGAACGGGAATATCGCGGTGGCCCATGCGGGGATAGTGGATAAAGATAACTTTGAAGGCCACATCGAAGAGTTGTTGAAGTGAGGGGTCAGACTCTCAGCGGTTTCCGATGGCTCTCGGGTATTCATTCCCGAAAGCCATCTTTTTTCACAGGCTCTAGAAGCTTTCCGCCTTTCGCACTCGCCTTTCGCGCTGTCGGCAGTCCAACCGATCATTGAGTCGACAAGCTGTTTTTGCGGCGAACTATACTTCCGTCCATGTTGAAAATTGTCCTCGCCCTGCTTTGCGCTACGCTTCTGCCTCCTTTGCATTCCCAAACGTCTGCCACAGAGAAGACCGCCGCGGCTGCGGTGCCGAGTGTGTTCACCTTCGACGACGATTCTCCCGGCAAGATGCGCGCTTTACCTGGCGGATTCCGCACCATGATCAGCGGAATCGGCGTCTTCTATCCGGACAAAAAACCGAGCCGGCAAATCGGCATCGTACCCGACAAAATCGTCTATCCCACCATCGAAGGAATCCGCGAGGGCCGGGACGAAGTGCTCGAAGAAGGTATCCGGCAGATCATCGGAGCAAATGCCCCACTCCCCGACATCCAGCCGACGATCGCGAAGAAATAACAGCGCGATAGACCGCCCTCGCTCGATCAAGCTGCGCCCGACTCCGGTGTATCGTGTCTTGTGTAATGTGAAACCGCAATGGTCGGCGGGCTTTTTCCGAAGAAAGAGCCAAGATGACGATTGCCGGACATCTACAGTAAGTCTGCCTTTGCTCCAGACGGAGGAATATTGTGTCCATCCCGAGTCGCCAGTTGACGATCTACGAAATAAACACCTGGGTTTGGCTCACCGACCTCAGCAGGAAATCGAACGTCCCAGTCAACCTGAACTCCGTACCACCCGGCGAATGGGATGCTATCGCACAGTATGGCTTCGATGCGGTATGGCTCATGGGAGTCTGGGAGCGCAGTCCCGCCGGCATCGCCATCGCCAACCGCAATGACGGCCTGATGGATGATTTCCGTCGCGCCCTTCCCGATTTTCGCCCCGAAGACAATGTCGGCTCAGCCTACTGCGTACGCCGCTACGTGGTCGACAAACATCTCGGCGGACCGGAAGGTCTTACTGTCGCCCGGCGCGAGCTCGCCAAACGCGGCATGAAACTGCTGCTCGATTTCGTGCCCAACCACATGGCCCCGGATAGCCCCTGGATCGTGGAGCATCCCGAGCACTTCATGCAGTTGGACGCCAGCCGTCTTCAGAGCGAACCGGCCTCCTGCGCTCGAGTAGGGGACAAAGTCTTCGCCTGCGGACGCGACCCTTACTTTCCAGCGTGGCCCGACGTCGTACAGGTCAACGCCTTCGAGCCGAGTTTCAGGGCTGCTGTCATCCAGCTACTGCTCAGCGTCGCAGACCAATGCGATGGCCTTCGCTGCGATATGGCGATGCTTTTGATCAACAATATCTTCGCGCGAACCTGGGGTGACCGCGCAGGAAAAATACCGGCAACGGAGTACTGGCGCGACGTAATCACAGCAGTCAAGCAGCAGCATCCACAATTTCTCTTCATCGCAGAAGCGTATTGGGACCTGGAGTGGGAACTGCAACAGCAGGGATTCGACTACTGTTATGACAAGCGACTTTATGACCGCATGGAACACAACGACGTAGAGGGTGTTCGTCTTCACCTCAATGCCGATCTTGCCTATCAGCAGAAGCTCCTCCGCTTCATCGAAAACCACGACGAGCCCCGAGCGGCGGTCGCATTTGCCGGCGCAAAAGCGCAGGCCGCGGCCATCACGATGGCAACCATCCCAGGCGCGAAACTATTTCATGAGGGACAATTCGAAGCCCGGCGAACAAGAGTGCCTGTCTTCCTGGGCCGCCGTCCCGAAGAACCCTTAGACGAAGCATGCCAAGCTTTCTACAAGAAGCTTCTGGCCGCGATCAATACACCGGCATTTCGCAACGGGCAATGGGCACTCTGCAATTGTTCAGGCTGGCCAGATAACACAAGCTTCCAGAGGCTCGGCGTTTGGTCCTGGACCAAAGACGACGATCGACGCCTGATCGTCGTCAATCTCAGCGACAGCGCCGTTCAAGCGCGTGTCCACCTGCCTTGGGATGACGTGAGAGGAAAGACCTGGCGCCTCAGCGATGCCTTGTCAGACGCGAGTTATGAACGCGACGGCGACGACATGAACAACAACGGACTCTATATCGATCTGGAGCCATGGGCCGGACAGATCTTGGCCTTTCACACCATTGGCAATTCCTCTAAGACGTGAGTCCTCCACGCATCGACCGCCAGTGTATCTTGGCTTATGCTCACCCGGTCGCGGCGACGCTCCGCCCTGGCACTCTTCTTGCTTTCTGCCGTTTGCTTCGCTCAAGAGGCAGCTCCAGCCTCTGACTCAACCGACACCGGCAAAGTCGCCGCCAAATCCGCATGGCTCATGCTCACTCCCGAACAAAAAACCGAAGTGATGCACTTCGCCGAGCCATACGCCATACAAAGACTATCTCCGCCACGCCAAGTCCGCCGAGCTCTCTGACGCCGAACTCGTCCACCTCGCCCACGCAGCCGGCTTTGAAGACTTCACCTCACCCGCCCAGGTCAAACCCGGAGCCCGCCTCATCCTCAACAATCGCCACCGCTCCGTCCTCTTCGCCGTCATCGGTACCGACCCCATCGAGTCCGGCTCGCGCATGGTCGCCGCCCATGAGGACTCGCCCCACATCAACCTCAAGGCCCGCCCCGTCATCAACGCGCCCGGCTCCGTCGCCCTGCTCAAGACCATCCCCTACGGAGGCATCAAGCGCTATCAGTGGTCCAATCTGCCCATGGCGCTCGTCGGCCACATTGACACCGTCGATGGCCGTCACATTGACATCAACATCGGCTTCGCGCCCGGCGATCCCGTCTTCGTCATCCCCGACGCCGCGCCGCACTCCGACCGCCTGCTCCGCACCCGCACCTACACCGAGGTCCTTGGCGGCGAAGAGATGAACCCGGTCATCGGCAGCATCCCCGGCGAAAAATCCACCGTCGCCGACGAAGTCATGACCACCCTCCGCCAGCGCTACAAAATCCGCGACGAAGACCTCGTCGCTGCCGAGCTCGAGCTCGTCCCCGCAACCCAGCCCGCCGACGTCGGCATCGACGGCGGACTCACCGGCTCCTGGGGCCAGGACGACAAGCTCTCCGCCTACGATGCCTCGCGCTCCATCTTCGACCTCAAGGGAACGCCCGCCAAAACCGCCTTCGCCTACATCACCAACTTCGAAGAGATCGGCTCGGTCAACAACACCGGAGCCGGCTCGCAATTCCTCGACTCCGCCCTCACCTCGCTCATCGATGCCCAATCGACGCCGAAGCACGCAACCGCGCTCGCCGTCCGCAACGCGCTCCGCAACGCCGCCGTCCTCTCCGCCGACTGCAACGACGGCGTCAACCCGCTCTTCCCGCAGAACTCCGAAAACTCCAACGCCGCCATCGTCGGCTACGGCGTCACCATCAAGCGCTACGGCGCCGGATTCGACCCCAACTCCGAATTCACCGCCCGCGTCCTCCACGTCCTCGACGCCAGCCACATCGCCTGGCAGACCCAGACCCCCAAAGTCGATGTCGGCGGCGGAGGCACCATCGGAGGCTTCCTCTCCATGCGCAACATGGAGGTCCTCGACGTCGGCGTCCCCCTGCTCTCCATGCACGCCACCTACGAGATGTCCTCCAAGGTCGACCTCTGGTCCTTCTACCGCTTCATGCTGGCGTTCTACTCGATGGAGTAACGACTGGGTGCCCCATTCAACCCGGGGCCCCCAGCGACGGGTTTTCGTCGCTGGGGTGGAGAAGCCCTCCGTTGGCTTGAGTGGGATGAGGACGGATCCCCCAACACCTACTTCTCTCCACCGAATGCGAAGCCGGTGGAAGCCGGGGCTTCAGCCCCCGGAATAAGCCCGATACGAAGGAGGCCTTTAGGCCTGGGCTCTCGCATCTGATTCCCCCAAGCGCCACGAAAATGGGTGCCCTATAGCCGGGGTCCCCGCGGACAGGTCTTCGTCCGTGGGGTGGAAAGCCTGCCCTGAGCTTGCCGAAGGGTCCTGACTCTGGGACATGGGACTCATACACCTCCCAGCCTCCACAATCCAGGTTGGCTTGTCATCCCATCCTGAGCGAGCAAGGCGAGTCGAAGGACGAGGGACCTGCAGTTTCACGGATGCCAGCCCAGCATCACGGTGTCATCCTGACCCTGAGCATCGCGAAGGGGAAGGACCTGCGGTTAGCGATGCCGGGGTGCCCCATTCAAGCCGGGGCCCCCAGCGACGGGTCTTCGTCGCTGGGTTGGAGAAGCCATCCGTTGGCTTGAGTGGGAGAAGCAAACGTCACCCCTACAGAAAATGTGATCCTGAGCGGAGCGCAATGCAGTGGAGCGCAGTCGAAGAGCCTGTCCTGAGCGAAGTCGAAGGAACCTGCGGTTCTTTCCCAAACTCCACAATCGTGGGTGCCCCATCCTTGACGTGCTCTTTGCGTCAAGGGTGGGACTGAACCACTGATCACACGACCACCGGCAGAGGGCCTGCAACAAACTGGGTCATCCTGAGCAACGCGCCTCAGCGCGAGCCGAACCGATCGGCACATCTCTCCCGACTCCAACCCAACCAATTTGATTTTTTGTCATCCCGAACGAAGCCGAGGGACCTGCGGTTCCTCTCGGCCTCCGAGAGAATGGCGGGGTGCCCCATTCAAGCCATCCGTTGGCTTGAGTGGGATTCGGATGGATGAACACAACTACTTCTCCCTCCCGAATGCGAAGCCGGTGGAAGCCGGGGGCTTCAGCCCCCGGAATAAGCCCGATACGAAGGAGGCCTTTAGGCCTGGGCTCTCGCATCTGATTCCCCCAAGCGCCACGAAAATGGGTGCCCCATAGCCGGGGTCCCCGCGGACAGGTCTTCGTCCGTGGGGTGGAAAGCCTGCCCTGAGCTTGCCGAAGGGTCCCGATTCTGGAACATGGGATTCATACAACTCCCAACCTCCACAATCCAAGTTGGCTTGTCATCCCGAGCAAAGCGAGTCGAAGGACGAGGGATCTGCGGTTCCTCTCCCAACCTCCACAAATGCGGGTGCCCCAGGTTCGCGAAGCTAACCTGGGTTTTACCGTGGTGGCGCTCCACCACCGGGGTGCCCCATTCAAGCCATCCGTTGGCTTGAGTGGGATTCTGACGAAGTGTCCCGCACCTACTTCTCGTCCCGAGCGCGAAGCCGGAAGAAGCGTAGAGCTTTTTCGCCACGAAGGCACTCGCCCACAGGAACGGCCTTTAGGACTGGAGGCAGGAGGCTCACTCACGACAAGGGCGTTTTAGGTTAGTAGTCGGCGCCTTTGCGAGTAAATCATCTTCACCGAGTGTGTTGGGCCATTGAGAGGTATTCGAGAATCGTTTCCATAGATCCCGCTGTTTTTCTCAAAAGCTGGTTAGCTGAATAGCGGAAGTGGGCATAGGAGGCCTTTTCGGCGGGCAAGGTCAGGCGCCCGCGGCATCCATCCGGCATTGCATCCATTCGCGTGGGGTGCGTAGACTCTTGGTGACAAATCTTCGGACTCGGCGCCCGCGCCCGAAGACCCCTTGCGTGGTGCAAAGGGGAGTGTCCTGGTTGGCAACTTAAAAAATTCCGACATCCATCCCCAGCGTCAGAAAAGGCGGGCCCAAGACAGGAGAGGTGCATTTGCGACAGCTCATTCTCCTCGTGGTTCTGGCAGGCTTGGCTTATCCCGCTGGGGCGCGAACGCGGGTCACAGTGGCGCAACTGGATCAGGCGTTGACCGCAGCCCTTGCCGCGCGCAAGCCGGATGCAGAAATTGCTCGACAGATTGCGAGCTGGGATCTCTCTGAGCGACTGACCGAGGCTTCGCTGGAGCGGCTCAAGGCACGTTTGGCTCCTGGTACTCATACGGCGCAGGCCCTTGCATTGCTCGCCGACCGGTCGGCTTTCCTGGATCCGCCGGCTGCCGAGCTACCCGGTGCAACTGCTCCCGACGGCGCGGCCCAGCAACGAATGCTCCATGCCGCGCGCAATTATGTTGCGCAAACGTTGCCGCGTCTGCCGGACTTCCTGGCCACCCGGACCATCAACCGGTACGACGACAGCCCCCAGGCGCTCAAGAAAGGGGCTTGGCCGGTTCGCGCAGGACTGCATCTGGTCGGCACTTCGAGCGGGGAGATCTCGGTCCGTAACAAAAGGGAGGGTCAGGCCGTCACACAAGGGTCCGCAGCCTCGCAGGAGCAGAGTGAGCTTAGCTCCTGGGGTGAGTTCGGGTTCCTGCCGGCCGTCATTCTGACCGACACGGTCAAGGGCAAGGTAACCTGGAGTCATTGGGAGCAGATGGCGGCAGGCCCGGCCGCGGTCTTCCACTACGCGGTGCCACGCTCCGCCTCGCATTACGAAATCATCGAGACTGTCCCCCACGGACCCAAGGCGTCCCTTTCCGGGCGGCAACCGACCACCTCGACGGTCCATACCGCGCCGGGCTATCACGGTTCGCTCTGGGTCGACCCGGCAACAGGGGTCATTCTCCGGATTTCGATGGAAACCGACGGGAATGCCGGTGACCAATTTCGGCGGGTCGCGGTGATGGTGCAATATGCGCCCGTGCAGATTGGTGACCGCAAATTTATTTGCCCGGTGCGAAGTCTCGCGTTGCTTTCGGGAATTGCCGATGCAAATTCCAGCCTGGGAGACGCACCAACCGAGTGGCTGAACATAGCGTCCTATAGCGGCTATCACCGCTTTGTGTTGACAACTCGTATTTTGGCTGACACACCGGAAACCCAACCGGGGAGACCCGAGAGCGCAAGTGAGTTACCCCAGGCAACCTCCCCAGTGCCAAACGAAACGGCATCCTCGATTGAAAGCACCACGCTGCCTGAATCTGGCCTCCCTCCTTCTTCCAGCCCTCTTGATTCGCCAACGGAATCCGCCCCAACGGTGCCTGTCCCAGCGGTGCCCGCCCCCACAGTACCCGCGCCAATGGTGGCCCCACCGACTGAATCCACTCCAGCAGTATCCGACGCGCGCGCGAACCAGCCTCAGACCACAGGGATCACCCTTCAAGTCAATGTCAACAAAGTATTGATACCAGTTGTAGTCCGCGACAAGCAGGGCCGCTCGGTGAGCGACCTGAAGAAGGAAGACTTTCAGCTCTTTGACAACAACAAGCCGCGCGCAATCTCCGCCTTCATGGTGGAGCAGAATGGCGCGCCACAGGGTCCAGCCGCCGGCAATGCGCAGACAGCGTCCACAACCGGCGCCGCCCCGCCTCAGCGTTTCATCGTTCTGCTCTTCGACGACTTGCACCTGAGCTTCGTGGATCTGGAGAATGCCAAGAAGGCTGGCGAGAAGGCTCTGGACGGATTGTTGGAAGGCTCTAACCAGGTTGCCGTGCTCTCCCTTTCCGGAAAAGTCGCCAGCGGCTTGACCCGTGATCGCGCCAAGTTGCAGGAGGCGATCCTGAGCTTGAAATCGCAAGGCGATTATCTGCATCTCAATGAAGTTTGCCCGAAGATCGGGTACCTCCAGGCCTGGCTAATGGAGTTTCCTCAAGAAGCCGGGCCAATCGGTGAAGCGGCAATGCAGCTTATCGCTTGCGGCGCGTCATCTAATCCGCAGGATGCCGAGCGAGCCGCGCGATTGATTGCCCAGCGGATTGTGGAGGTCGTGGGCCGGGATTATGTGGAATCTTTCTCCGCGATCGACGAAGTTGTGCGCAGGATGGCCGCTCTGCCGGGACACCGCACGTTGATCCTGATCTCGCCGGGTTTTGCCTTGCGAGCTCCTGAAGTTTCGGCCGCGGAGTCGAAGATGATCAACCTCGCGGCACAGTCCAATGTCACCATCAGCACCCTGTCGGCGCGCGGGCTATACGCAAGCTTCCAGACCGGAGACAACGACAACAGCAATCCATACTCCATCCTGCAAGTCCACGCGGAGGAGAGCGCCCTGTCGGACCTTGCCGATGGCACGGGCGGCACGTTCTTCCACGACAGCAACGACCTGGAGGCTGGATTCAAGGCGCTGGCGGAGGGGCCCGAGTCGGTTTACCTGCTCGAACTTTCACTTGACAACGTGAAGCCCGACGGCGCCTTTCACCGCCTGAAGGTGAAAGTAAATCGGGATGGCTTGCAGTTACAGGCGCGCCGCGGTTATCTCATGCCCCAGCCGGAGAACGCAAAACACTAGCGCTTCAGCCATGCCAAATCGATACCTTGCATTTAGAAGTGGAGGGCTGCTCCACGGCCCGCCCGGCAAGCGGAACGTCAACCGGACCAGTCTCCAGTGCCGGCAGACAAGCAAACCAAGAATCGAGTCAACCATCGCAAAGGATCGGTACTCATATGTCGGCTTGCGGGAACGATGGTCCGCCCGTAGTGACGTTGTCCAGCCCTTTTGGGCGTCCTCACCCCAAATTCCCAAATCGGGAAACCAACCCAAATTCCCCAAAGAATTCCCACCAGAAATCCACCCGACACGATAACCTTGAAGCAGTAGCCAGAAAGCAGCTCCAGGCCCTAGAGCATTTCCGTATAGGCGTAGTCCAAAGCGCAAGTGGCGGCGTGGGTTTTCCGTCAAGAAAAGCCACACTTAACGGAGGTTCGATGGTACCCAGCAATACGGGAAATGCTCTAATAGCCAGGGTGGATTATGAGAGTTTGCCAGCCCACTCGGTAGAAACGCTGTAAGTTATTGATTCCAGAGTTTCTGTAAGCAAGTTCCATGGAATCATCTGCTTAGAGCGACCAACCGCCACCTAACCCGATGAAACCAAACGGGTTAGTCACAGAGACGGGGGGAGGGGGGTACCTGGCGAGGAGCTAGTCTTCGCTTTCGCGCTTGCTGGCTCGCCTGAGTCTTCGAAGAATCCCAAGTTCTTTGAGGATGTGCTGCAGTGGCTGCGCTGGAGTTCCCCACAGAATCCCTCCAGTAGCGCGTAGTTTCTTTCCCGGCAGCACTCCCGCCTGCGAGCCGAGGATCACGTTTTCGCCAATGTGAGCGTGATCGCCAACTCCGACCTGGCCTCCGATGATGGCGTTGTCACCGATGGTGGTTGAGCCGGAAATACCTGTCTGCGCGGCGATGAGCACGTTCTCGCCGACGATAACGTTGTGGCCGAGATGGATGAGGTTGTCGAGCTTGGCGCCGCATCCGATGACGGTAGCGTCGAGCGCCCCGCGGTCGATGCAGGTGTTGGCGCCGATCTCGACATCATCCTCGATGATGAGCTTGCCTTGCTGAGGGAACTGAAGATACTCGCCCGTCGCAGGATTGCGGACATAACCGTAACCGTCGCTGCCGAGGACAGCTCCCGCATGGACGATCACGCGGTCGCCGAGGACGGTTCCCGGATAGATGACAACGCGGGGATAGATGTGGCAATCGGCGCCGATGGTCACGCCTTCGCCGATGACTGCGCCTTCGCCGATGATGGTGAGGTTGCCAATGGTGGCGCGCTCGCCGATGACGGCGGCGGCGGCAATGGAGACGTCGTTTGCGATGGTTGCGCCCGAGCTGACGACGGCGGTGGAATGGATTCCCGTGGGCTCATGATCGATGCGAAGTAACTGCGCGGCTCGGGCGAAGTCGAGCTTGGGGTTGGCGCTGAGCAGAATTGGCTTGGTTGTGGCTGCTCCGCCGGAGAACTCTTTGGAAACGATGACAGCGGTAGCGTCACATGCGAGAGCTGCGGCGGCTGAGGGTGCGTCGGTGGCGAAGACGAGGGACCCCGGCTGGGCGGCGGCGGTGCTGGCGACCTGGGTGATTTCCGCGTGGTTGGCGGAGGCGCCGCGGAGTTCGAGGTTGAGTTCGGCAGCAAGGGTTTCGAGGGTGATCATGTTGTTTCTCGATTCTTCCGAAACCTTATCAGGAATGTGTGTGCTGGTTCCGGAAGTCTTCTATTGAAGAGCAGGGCCACCGGCCCTGACGAGAAGCCTTCGGGAAGACTTAGGGGCTCAATTCATCCTGGTTGGTGGTAGTTCGGGTGCCGACGATGGGCTTGGAGAAGGCATTTGGCGCCTCGGAGAGGATTGTGAGACGCTAACGGTTATGAGCGCAACCATTCCCATTCCCATTCTCGATATCTCTGTCGAGCGCATCGATGGAACTCCTACTTCGCTTGCCGAGCACCAAGGCAAGGTTTTGCTGATCGTCAATGTGGCGTCGCAATGCGGATTTACGCCGCAGTATGCGGGGCTTGAAGCGCTGTATGAAGCGAACCGGGAGAAGGGTTTCGTGATCTGCGGCTTTCCGGCGAACGACTTTGCCGCCCAGGAACCGGGATCGAACGCGGAGATCCAGTCCTTCTGTGAGACCAGCTTCGGCGTGAAGTTCCCGATGTATTCGAAGATTGTGGTCACCGGTGATGCGCGGCATCCTCTGTATGACACGCTGGTTTCGAGTACTCCTGAGACCACGGGCGATACTGCCGGATTACGCAAACATCTGATCGACTTTGGAGTGACGCCTACTTCCCCGCCGGAGGTGCTTTGGAATTTCGAGAAGTTTCTGGTGGGGCGGGACGGGAAAGTGGTGAGGCGGTTCGCTCCGGATGTGGCGCCGGAGGATGCGGTGCTTCGTGAGGCCGTTGAAGCGGAGATCAGTAGCGTCGGCTGAGGCTTTCAAGGCGTGAGGACGGGAGATTTGATCCTCCCACCCTTGTCGACAAAAACAAAGGCGTCGACAAGAATGGGGCATCCGATTCTGTTGCTTTTGAGGCGGCTTAGACACCCTGGTATGCGAGCGCGACAAAGTCACTTGGGTTTTGGAAGAGGTTGCCCCATTCCGCGTCGTAGCGTGCGCCGGGTTTTGCTGCGATCACTTCGGGCAGCGGCTTTCCTTGTTTCTTGAGCGCGGCGACTTTGTCGCGGATATCCACCAAGACGTCCCGGAATAGAACCAGGTCGGGCTTGCCGCCTACCGCTCCATGCCCGGGAACGACGATGGTTTTGTGGGTCACTTTTGCGATGTTTGCTTCGGCTGCTTGGATCTGCCCGTCGATGCTGCCTCCGGTGCCGTAGTCGATGAAGGGGTAATCGCGATTCCAAAACGTGTCGCCAGTGAGGAGGATGTCCGCCTCGGTGAAATATACCGAAATGTCGGAGTCGGTGTGGGCGGGCGGGTAGCACTTCAGCGCGAGAGTCTCGCCGTTGACGTGGAGAGTGCGGTCATCCGTGAAGACTGTGGAGGGAAGCGCGCCCGCGGGCGAGGGCGGGAAGGTATATTGCCAGTTGCCTGCGACGAAGGTGTCTTTGGAGAGATGCTTGCGCGTGTTCTCGTGCGCGAGGATGCTGGCTCCGGCTTGGTGCAGCCATTCGTTGCCGCCGGTGTGGTCAAAATGCCAGTGGGTGTTGATGAGTTGCTTGATGGGGTCGGCGTTGATGCTGGCGAGGGCGTGAGCAACGTTTGGCCGCGCGGTGACGATTGCCGCATCCACAAGGAGCTTTCCGTCGGGGCCAGTCAGGACGGTGATATTTCCGCCGGCGCCTAAAAGAACGCTGACATTGCGGCGAAGGGGTTGGACGGTGACTTTCGCTGTGGCCGCAAATTTGAACGCACCTTGGACGAGGCCGTCTGTCTGGGTGATGGTCGGTGCTTCTTGAGTGGGCATGGCGATCCTCCTATGGCTGTAATCCCGCCGAAAGACAGGATGCTTTTTACTCGCCAGAGGGCGCATTTTGCAGAAAATATAATATTGAAGACATGAGAGTCGAACCAATCACGAAAAATGAACCGGCCCGCGAGACGCTCCTGGAAGGGAGTGCATCGGTCTTCGGCGTTCTCGCCGTCGGGCTCTTCGCCCTCACATTTGTGTTTCAAAACTTCGTGATTCCGTCTTCGTCGATGGCGAGCACGCTGCTGGTGGGCGACCATGTCATGGTCGAACGCGAAAGTCTTGCTCCGCCGACAAAGTGGGCCAGCTTTCTGCCTTACCGCGAGGTCCATCGTGGCGACGTTATTGTTTTTTATAAGCCCGTTGAAGAGCTCTCCGGCGAACACATATTCATGGTGAAGCGAGTTGTAGGGATCCCCGGTGATCGCATTCATCTTCGCGATGGCATCCTCTACTTAAACGGCGTTGCTCAGGATGAGCCTCAAACGGCCAAACCTACGTTAGCGAACTATAACGCCTATGCCGACGACTTTCCTTCGATCAATCCCGCAAACGAGGCTGAGGTGACGGCAGAGTGGTCGGTGTTGCTGCCCACGTGCATTCAAGGCGAGGATGTTGTCGTGCCTCCGGGGAAGTATTTTGCAATGGGAGACAATCGCACCAATAGTATCGACAGTCGCTTCTGGGGATTTGTGCCGCGAGAGAACATCATTGGGCGTCCTCTGTTCGTCTATTGGTCGATTGTGATGCCTGAGTCTGGCATTGATGAGGCGCCGCTCTCGCAGCGAGCGGAATCGAATCTGCATGAATTTGTTCACTTCTTCGACGAAACTCGATGGAGCAGGACCTTTCATCCGATTAAGTGAGTCGAGATGCGGATTTCTTCCCGGCGTCTTGAGGCCCTTGGCAGAGAAAGAGGCTGGGTGAGTGCTGTAATCCCGCCGAAAGACAGGATGCGCTTCACACGCTGGAGGGCTCATTTCGCGGAAAACATGTGGGTATCTATCTTGCCGGATGATCTTGTGATTCGCGGGGGCAGCTGATTCAAGGTTCTGCCCCTAGTGAGGAAGATGTTGCGACTGCGCCTTGGATCGTCACACCTTCCCTTTCCGCTTCCCCTCGCGGGGCGCCGTTGTCCGCTCCGATTTTGAATGTCATCAGGTTTCGGAATCCCCCTTCGGCTTCGATCGTGTATGCCCTGCACTCTTTGCTTGCTGGGTCTTTCACTAAGGCTACGTGGTCTACCCCCGCAGGTACCAGTCGAACAGTGCAGAAGCGTCCCATGTAAGGCCGGCCCTTTACGTGCTCGCAATCCTCGTAGTCTCCGCCGCAGATAGAGCAGATTTCATCCTTTACAATCCAGCCAGTGCTGAGAAATGTTTGCGGCGGGAAAACCAACGTCTCTATTCTCTCCAGCCGATCAAGCTGCCGAGCCACGTCGTCGGCAAATCCCGAATCCGCTCTCATTGCGTCTGCGAATCCGGCTTGTGCTCGGACCAGCTGCGTCCAGGCGGCGTCGGGGTTTCCCTCTTTAAGAAGTAGCCACATCCTGATTTCGGCAATCGTTCCCGAAACAAGACGTTCGCAGCCCAAAAGCACGTTAGCAAAAAACTCGTCAGCTGTGTTGATCGCCTGAGCCTTTTCTGCCGCGATTATCGAAAGCATTTCTTCCAGCTCAACACAGGCCGTTCTTTGAAGATCGCTATCACGGGTTATGTAACGGTATACGCAACGCTCCTGAAGGACTCCGTTAAAGCTCGCTATGAAGGCTGCTTGAGATTCGGTCATTTGACGACCTCTCGAATTACATCGATCAGCGCCTTCACTCCATCATCGGAACCGTCGTAGGAAATGCACTTGTATTCTTCGCCTTTCTTCTTCTCAACTACGATTTTGAGACTTGCTGTAGGCTTGGGCCGGATAAACCGCAACGCTTCGTAGACATAATTCGAAAAGATGTTGACGGCAACCGTGACGAGGGTTGGGTTTTCGGAAAGGAAGGATGCGGATAAGAACAAGATTGGGAAGACCAAAGTAGAAGACTTGTTCTTGACGTACGGTGGTCTCTGGCCCCGTTCGAGAATGTCACTAAGAGGCAGCCCGTCCTGCAGCAGCATTTTTCTCGTGGTGGAAGTGAGAGACGCGTGCCTCAGGTCAGATATCGAGTTGGCCACGTCAAAGTTAATAGGCAACAAGGTAATGCCGGAGCTAGGGTAGACGCATCCGAGGTCGTCCATTTTCCCGGCAACGTTGGCGTAGTTGGTAATACTTATGGATCTGAGGGGATCGCTATTAGTCATCGTCCGGCCATTCTGCGTCTTCAGGTAAGTCGATGGTCATCTCTCCGCGAACGAGGTTGGCGGTTTCGCCAGCTTCCAGATGCCTCTTCGCGTCCTCAAAGACTTCTTCGCGAAGTGGATACTGTCTGAGAACCCAATCCCAGGTGCGATGGGAGGTCATCGGGAAAAAACCGCCCAACCATGCATCGTTCTTTCGCGAGAGTGGATAGACCCTAACCTCTAGATCGTCGGGGAAGCTAATCGGCTTGACGGCGATCATTGCGTAGACTTCTCGTCTCATGGCCGCATTTTACGCCGTCCGGTGGTTGCTGAAAGGTGCCTTCCGGTAACCCGGCTCTCCACACTATTGCGTAGGGATGCGGTACACGGTCAGCGAGTAGGGCAGTAACTGAGCGCTGATTGTTCCTGAATTCACCTCAAGGGTCGAGGCCACGGGGGCGATGGCTTTTGGCTGGTCGAAGGTGTTTTCGGTTTTGAGGTCGGCGCTTTGTAGAGTCGTGACCTTGGCCGTTCCTGATGTGTTCAATCCCTGCAGTTTGATCTGGGTGGGTCTTGCATTCGGGCTGTAGTTGATGGCTTTCACGATGAGCTCGTGGGTGCGTTCGTCGAGGACGGCGCTGGTGTAGAGTCCGGCCCCGTTCTCAGCTGTATGCTGGGGAGTGATGGGGAGGACGCGGGTTCCGGTGTTGGTGGCGAAGACCCTTTGGACGTAGTAGTCGGGCGTGCCGTATGAGCGGAGGTTGTCGAACCAGATCTCGTCGGGCTTCCACTGCCAGGCGTTGACGTGCGCCATCAGCGGGGCGTAGGAGGCCATCTCGACGACGTCTCCGTTGCGCTCAAGGCCGGTCATGAAGGCTGCTTCGGTGATGGCGGCGAGCCAGTTGTTGCGGTTGTCGGGGCTGGTCGACTGGACGGTCTGGGCGGCGTATTCGCCGGCGAAGACTTTGGGGCCGGAGCGATCGTAGTTGTCGTAGCGATTGGTGTTGGTGAGGAACCAGTCGGGGCTCATGTAGTAGTGTTCGTCGACGATGTCGGCGTGAAGGGTGCGCCAGGTGGCCCACATGCTGTCGAAGGGTTCGCCGGATGGAAACGGGCCGGCGGCGACGACGAGCTTGATCTCAGGGTGCTGGGCCTTGAGCGCGGCGGCGAAGACCTTGTAGCGATCGACGTAGCGGGCGCCCCACTGCTCGTTGCCGACGCCGATCATGGTGAGATGGAAGGGCTCGGGATGGCCCATCTGGGCGCGGAGCTTGCCCCAGGGCGAGGTGACGGGGCCGTTGGCGAATTCGATGAGGTCGAGGGCGTCGCGGACGTATTCGTCGAGCTGGTCGAGGGCGGCGGTTTCGCTGGAGTTGAACTGGCAGGCCATGCCGCAGTTGAGGATGGGCAGAGGCTGCGCGTCGATGTCCTCGGCGAGCTGGAAGTATTCGTAGAAGCCGAGGCCGAAGGATTGGAAGTAGTCGGGCGCTGGGCGGGTATCGAATTCGTCGTTCCAGCGATTGATGATGGTCTTTCTTTCGGCGATGTCGCCGACGGTGGTCTTCCAGCGATAGCGGGTGACGAGCTCTCGGCCCTCGACGATGCAGCCTCCGGGGAAGCGGAGGAAGCCGGGGTGCATGTCATAGAGCAGCTGGACGAGGTCTTTGCGGAGGCCGTTCGGGCGGCCCTTCCAGGTGTTGACGGGGAATAGCGAGACCATGTCGAGATCGAGCTGGCCGGGTTCGTCGACGAAGAGATTCAGACGCGTGTGCTGGTCGGTGGCGTCGGTGCGGATGGTGGTTTCGTATTTCTTCCAGTGGTCGTCAAAAGTCTAGGTGCCGGCGCCTTCGAGCTTGCCGCTGCCGAGGACTTTGCCGGTGGCGTCGGTGATGGTGGCGCGGAGGGCGGTTGGTCCGCCACTCTTGCTGCGGATGTAGGCGGAGAAGCGGTATTCGGCTCCGGCCTGGACGCCGATTCCGCGGAAGCCGACGTTGTAGAAGGCGTAGCCGGGGTTATAGACGCGGACGCGGAGGTAATGCGGATTGGACGCGTTGAGGGGGTCTTTGGTGTGGACGGAGATCTCGCCTTTGAGTGGTTCGAGGCCTCTGCCGGTGGAGTCGATGGCGAGGACTTCGTGCCAGCCGGTGAGTGGCTCGGAGAATTCGAAGGAGCGGTTTTTGACGAGCTCGGGGTAGAGTCCGCCGTCGGCGCCGAAATTGATGTCTTCGAAGAAGATGCCGAACTCGGAGGGTGAGATTGCTGCTCCGGGGTGGGTGGTGTCGACGGAGATTACTGTGGGCTGGGGGTTCTGGCTGAAGAGAGTCACAGATGAGAACGCGAGGAGCAGGGTCGCGAGCTGGGTTCTTGTGCGCATGTGATTGGCGGCAATGGTAAAGGTTTCGTGCGGATGAGTCTAGCGGACGACTGTCAGCTGAATTGGAGTGTTGGGGTCGATGGGATATCCGGCTAGCGGGGTTTGGGCGATGACGGTTCCGGGGTTGAGTTGAGTTTGGCCTTCTGGTGTGGCATTGGCGGGAGTATCGATCTCGGGGGCGAGTTTGAGTCCGGCACGGGTGAGGATTGCGGCGGCGGTGGTGTAGGGGTGTCCGATGAAGTCGGGCATGACGTAGGTGGCGGCGCTCGCGGCTGAGTCGGTGGGAGTTGGGTCGCTGATGAGGAGGGCGACGCTGGGCTTTTCGACTCCGGCGGCTCCGGGGGGTGGATCCTGGGCGATGACGGTTTCGGGCGCGGCGGGGGAGTTCATGCGGACGACGGCGCCGACTTCGAGGCCGAGGCGGCGGAGCTGCATGATGGCCGCGCGCTGGGGCTGGCCGGTGAGGTTGGGGATGGCGACGGTCTGCGGACCGAGGCTCTCGATGCAGCGGACGTGCCATTCGCGGCGGACGACGGCGCCGGGCGCGGGGGATTGAGAGAGGATGCGGCCTGCGGGGACTTCGGCGCTGTAGAAGCGGTTATCGATGGTCATCTCGACGCCGAGTTCGGCGGCTTTGGCCTGGGCCTGTTGTGCGGTGAATCCCTGGAAGTTGGGGATTTTGACCTCGGCACCGTGGATGGCGAAGCGCATGGTGACGATGGCCGAGGTGAGGGCGACGAGGGCGAGCGAGAGGGTGAGGATTACGAATTGGAAGAGGCGGAGCATTGCTCGGTTTGGGCTTCCCTCCGCGGCTGAAGCCGCTTGATCCGGGTGCGGTTGTGGCACGGCTGAAGCCGTGCCCCTTCAAAACTGGCTCTTCCCACTCGAGCCAACGGATGGCTTGAACGGGGCACCGAGCTATTTGTCAGACGCCTCGGAGTGACATCGCTGGAACCGTAGGTCCTTCGACTCCGTGCTGCGCACTCCGCTCAGGATGACAGATCTTGTTTTGGGATACATCATTCACCACTCAGATTAGTCAGTGAGTTCGATGCTGTAGCCGATTTCTACGGACTTTTCGAGCATTTTGGATACGGAACAGTACTTGTTTTTGGAGAGATTGACGGCGTCTTCGGCGGCTTTTTGGGAGACGCCGCCGCCGATGCGGTAGGTGATCATGATCTTCGTGAAGACTCGGGGTGGGGCGGGGGCTTGTTCGGCGGTTGCGGAGACGGTGAGGCTGGTGATGGGTTCGCGCTTCTTTTCGAGGATCGAGACGACGTTGACCGAGGTGCAGCCGCAGAGCGCCATGAGGACGGCTTCCATGGGGCTGGGGCCGTGGGTGTGGTCTCCGGTGTCGAAGGTGATGGTTTGGTTGGTTTCGGAGCGGCCTTCGAAGAGTTGGTCTTGTTTCCAGGTTGCGGTGGCGATCATTTGGGTTACCTCTACTCTTCTAGTTTATGACTTGGGAGGGGCTGAAGACCCAGGACGGGGGATTGGTTCCTCCCACCCTAGCCGACGAAGAGCTGTGGACTAGGATGGGGCACCCAGAATATGTTCAACCGACAACCCCATGTCCCAAAATCGGGACATGGGGCACCCGTGTTTGTTCCTCCGACACGAAACCCAGGTTAGCTTCGCGAACCTGGGGCACCCGGATTGGGAGAGTCCGAAGAAGTTAGTGGTGGTGGTTGTCGCTTACGGGTTCGGGGTGGATCAGGACGCGGTGGACTTCGGGGGATTCGAGTTTGAACTGGTCTTCGAGGCCGGTGATGACGTCGTGGACGTGCTGCATCTCGAGGGTGTCGGGGAGGGTGCAGTGGCAGGAGACGCGGAGGCGGTCGCCGACGCGTCCGATGACGATGTCGTGGATGTCGAGGACCTCGGGGAAGCGCTTGGCGGCGTGGCGGAGATGGGACTCGATCTTGCGGTCGCGTTCGACGCTGATCGTCGACTCGATGGTTGAGGGCTCGCTCTCGATGTGAGTGAGGACAGAGTCGATCTGCGGGACCTCGTGGCGGATCTCGTCCTCGATGTGGCGGACGAAGTCGTGGGCCTCGCGGAGAGGCATGGTCTCGTTGACTTCGATGTGTTGTTCGACGTGGAGCTTGCCGTTGATCGACTGCACGGCCACGTCGTGGAGGACCACGTTATTGCGCGAAGCGACGGCACGGACCTTGTCGAAGACGCTTTCGGCGACGGTTTCGCGAGGAACGGTGTGGATAACGACGTCGGCTCCGGGGATGACGCGCTGCACCGCGGCGGTGGCGTCGCGGACCAGGTCCTCAGTGTGCTGGAAGGTGAGATGGCGCGAGAGCGAGAGGGTGAGGTCGGCGAAGTAGGAGGTTCCGGAGCGACGAACGCGGGCCTGGTCGACTCCCAGAACTCCGTCGATGGTAGTGACGGCGTTGATCATGCGCTGGCGAGTTTCGACCGGGGTGGAATCGAGCAGCACGGCGATGGTCTTGCTGGCGAGCTCCCAGCTGAAGCGAGCGATTAGGATCGAGACGGCGATAGCGGCGACGGGGTCGGCGTAGTGCAGCCACGGGATTTGATAACGTTCGCCGATCCAGGTGGCGGTGAGGCCGAGCAGGACGGCGAGGGTGGCCCAGATGTCGGAAGCGAAGTGGAGGGCGTCGGCTTCGAGCGCGGCGCTGCCGTGACGGCGGGCGATCAGGAGTAGTTGGCGGGAGCGCCAATAGTCGACAGCGATCGAAGTGAGCAGGACGGCGAAGGGCCAGAGCGAGAGCTTAATCTGGGTGGGGTGGAAGAAGATGCGGTCGATGGCCTCGTAGGTGATCCAGATACAGGAGATGACCATGAGGCCGGTTTCGACGAAGGCAGAGAGGTTCTCGATCTTGCCGTGGCCGTAGGTGTGGTCTTCGTCGGCGGGCTTGCCGGAGATGCGGACAGAAAAGAAGGTCAGGCCGGCGCCGAGCAGATCGATGCCGGAGTGAGCGGCGTCGGAGAGCATGCCGAGCGAGCCGGTGAGGATTCCGGTGACGACCTTGAGGAAAGTCATCGCGCAGGCGGCGAAGACGGAGAGCAGCGCGGCCCCGGTCTTTTCGGCGGTGACTTGGCGTGTTTCCTCGGTTGGTGTGGCGGTGGTCAATCGGTGAGTCTCCGGTCTCTTCGCAGACTCAGAGTATAACTGCTGAGCGGGTGCGGGGAGAAACGCAGGAAGGGCAGAGGATCGGGTCGTTTTCGTCTATTTTTCGGGATCTGCGCCCCCAGGAGCGGCTGAACTTCACCACGGAGGACACTGAGGGCACAGAGTGCGCGCCGATGCCCTCTTAGGTATGTCCTGGGCGTTACGTTGCGGTGTCCAGATGAAAGGTTTCGCGGTAGGGTTCGACGGGGTAGCCCCTTTGTTTCCATGCGGACAAGCCGCCGCGTAGGAACTTGACTTTCATGAAATTCAGGGCGAGCGCGCGTTTGGTCATCTCGCGGCTGGTTTTGTCGCTGGGACAGGTGCAGTAGACGAAGAGGTCGCGGTCTTTAGGCACAGAAACTGAGACTTGCGCGATCTCTTTGGGCGGGACGCGTCTGGCGCCGGGAATCATCTCGGCCTCGGCCAGCAGGTCGAGGGGCTGGCGAACGTCAAAGAGCAGAACATCGCGCTTCGAATTCAGCAGAGCGTATAAGTCCTCAGGTTCGATGCTGTGCCGTTCGATCTCGCGACGCTCCTTTTCCGCCTTGAGCCAAAGGGCGGCGAAGATCCCGACCACCACCGCCACGCCGATCCCGATGTAAACCATTCCGGTGCCTACCTATTCACCAAAGATTCATCAAAGGCACGGGAGGATTCTGGTTTGTTGTGCGCTGCTCTATGAGAACGATTTAGCATCTCCAAGCGGAGGAAGATCTTCCGGGCGAGGCCGGTGAGCGGCAGACTGGCAAGATCGGTGAGCTTGATCCAGTTCTGAGTTGATGTGGGTTTGAGAAGGCTCGAAGTCTGTGCAGGTAATTGAATTACAGCGACGCGGTAGTTTGTCTGCATGATTGCGTGGCGGAGGATGAGCAGCGGCTTGCCTGGATTGGAGATTGCCTGGCTAAGATTTTGCGTGAGGGAAGGTAGTTCCCACATTCCGGGCATGACGCTGGCGCTGGCGGGGCGCTGTTGAAGGAGCACTTCGTTGGCTTCGCGGCGCTTTCTTTGGACCAGGGCGAAGGCGATCTCTGCGGTAACGCAGGGCTTGCGCTGCGGTGTGGGGTGTTCGCCTCGGGTGCGGCAGCTTGCTTGCACCGGGCATTGCAGGCAGAGCGGTTTGCGCGGGAGGCAGATGGTGGCTCCGAGCTCCATCATCGCCTGGTTGAAGTCGCCGGGCCGCTGAGGATCGATGAGTTGCGTGGCTAGCCTTTGAATCTCTGCGGCCCTCAGCGAGGGATGGGCCTTGCGCTTTGCATCTGCGCCATTTTCGGCCATGCCGGTTTGGCGGAGCAGGACGCGTTCGACATTGCCGTCGACGACGGCCGCGGTTTCTCCGAAGGCGATGCTGGCGATGGCGGCTGACGTGTAAACGCCGATGCCGGAGAGGTTGCGGAGTTCGGCCGCAGTCTTGGGGAGTTGGCCGTTGTGTTCGACGACTACGGCCTGCGCGCCTTTATGCAGAGAGCGGGCGCGGCGGTAGTAGCCGAGGCCGCTCCAGACGGCGAGGACTTCGTCTTCGGTGGCCAAGGCGAGCGCGTCGATTGTCGGGAAGCGGCGCATCCATTTGGCGTAGTGTTCGAGGACGGCGGCCACGCGGGTCTGCTGGAGCATGATTTCTGAGACCCATATAGCGTAGGGGTCGCGGGTGCGACGCCAGGGGAGATCGCGCTTGTGGAGGTCGAACCAGGCGAGGAGGTTGGTGCGGAATTCGCTGGGGCGCGCTGCGTTCGAAGATTGCTTTATGGTCGGTTCTATCGCACTTCTCCGATGCGTCATGATGCGAGCCCATTCATCTGGGGTGACGCGTTAAAGGTCTGAGTGGGTGATTGATTCATGTCATTGATCTATGTCAAGGAGGTGCTTCGTAAGGTCGGATAAGGTTTCCCTAATTAGTTTCCCCGAGCAAGTCTCCAACTCTCAGCCTTCAGGCTGTGCCAACAGAACAAAAACCCATCCCCCCAAACCTCAACCTTCGAGCGCCCCACTTTAAGGGGCGCTCCGACCCTTAAATCCGGCCTTGCTACGTGCTACTTTTCTCCGCCCGGAATGACAAAATTGGCAGAAAGCATCTTACTGGGTTGTTGCCGCGGTCGGTGTCGCAGACGTGGGCTGCTGGCTGTGGGCGATGAGGATGTAGCTGCCGTTCTTCATCTGCTGCCAAACGCTGAGGACAGTGAGATCTTGGACAGTGCCGTCGGCGCGGGAGAGTTGCAGGGTGTAGCTGACGGTCATGTCGGGGCCGTTGGGCTGGACCGAGGCACTATTTATGACTGCGTCTTTCAGGTTGAGCGATTGCAGCCAAGGCACGACCTGGCCGCTGGTCAATGACTTTCCGTCAACGTTCCAGACGAGGGTAGTCGAGAAGACCGGAGGGATTTTGTTCCACTGCTGCTTCTGCGCCATCTGCCACAGGATGCGTTCGTGCTGCTCGGCGCTGGTAGTGCTGGCGAGCGTGGGCGGCTTCTTCTCTCCATAGATTGTGCAGCCGACGGAACAGCAGGCGAGGACCAATGCGAGTGATGCGGCGATGAACCTTCGGGACTTTTGCATTCGGACTTTGGCCTGCTGATCGATTTTAGTACGGGCAAGAGAAATGACTCTTCGGTGCGCAGTGTGCGCTTGCTGTGGCTACAATGGGAGGTCGCGTCCGAAGAGCAAATTCAGAGGTGCAATCGCGAGAGTGTCTTCCCCTTAAGGAGATAGAGATGAACTGTTGGAATGGCATCAGGCTGCGGTCCAGCCTTCCCGGCGGGATGATGTGCGTTGCCCTGTTGTGCGCCGGTAACTTTGGCGGCGCGCTGTATGCGCAGCAAGCAAAGGCAGTCGATGAAAAGGCCGCGCCGACGGCGCTGGTTGCTGCGCCGCCGAAGTATCCGGAACTGCAGGCGGACGGCACTGCCGTCTTTCGCCTGGCGATGCCGAGCGCGCAGAGCGTGGACCTGCATCTCGAAGGAAAGAAGGATGCGCTCCCGATGACGAAGGGCGCGGATGGTGTCTGGAGCGTCTCGGTGCCGGCGCTTGCGCCTGAATACTACAGCTATTCCTTCAACGTCGATGCAAAGCCTGGGGTCATGGGCAGCGGCACCTCGATTCTCGACCCGCACAATACCTTCATCAAGACGAGCTTCTTTTCGAACCAGAATGTTTTTCTGGTTCCGGGTAAGCCAGCGGAGCCGTGGGAGGTGGCCGACGTTCCGCATGGCATCGTACATCATCACTTTTACCACTCGAATATCGTCGGGATCGATAGCCAATATTACGTCTACACGCCTCCGGGGTTCGATCCGAAGAGCGACAAGAAGTATCCTGTGCTCTATCTGCTGCACGGCTACAGCGACGACCCGAGCGCGTGGACGTTTATGGGCAAGGCGAACATTATTCTCGACAACCTGATCGCCGCCGGGAAGGCGAAGCCGATGATCGTGGTGATGCCGTGGGGGTATGGCGACATGCGGATCATCGACGATGGGTGGGCGGCCTGGCGCAACCGGCACGTGGTGGTGAGCAACTACACCAATTTCGGCCGAGCATTGTTTCTGGAAGTGATGCCGATGGTGAAGCAGGAGTATCCGATCTCAGACAAGCGTGAAGACCATGCGATTGCGGGTCTCTCGATGGGCGGTGCGGAGACCTTACTTATTGGGCTGCGGCACACGGACGACTTCGCGTGGATCGGCGCTTTCAGCGCGGGCGGTATCAGCGGTGACCACTTCCAGGAGCTGTTCCCGGCGATTACCCCGCAGACAGGCGCGCAGATTCAAGCGAAGGTGAAGTTGCTTTGGATTGCGTGCGGGACCGAGGACGGGTTATATCCGCTGAACCAGAGCTTGATTGCCTGGCTGAAGAGCCAGGGGATGACGCCTACTGCGATTTCGACGCCGGGGATGCATGCGTGGATGGTTTGGCGCGGGAACCTGAGTGTGTTTGCTCCGCTTTTGTTTCAGGGGAACTAAGGGCGCGGGCTGCCTGCCGTTCCTTATGATTCGAGACTCATGAAGGCTTCCTGATTCTTAACCTTGCTAGGCGCTCGGGGCACGCTGCAGACACAGAGCTACCCCAACGGATGGGTTTGGCTATGGGGCTTTGATTCGGCAGGATGCGTGATCACCTCGCGCAGGAAGTCGTTGACGTCGCCGAGCTTGTCGGTTACCAGATTAAGCTTGCGGGAGAGGTTCTGGATCTCCGACTCGGCGCGGCGGTTTACGTCGAAATCCAGCTCGCTGCGGAGGCGGTCTTTCTTGTCCTGGCGATTCTGGCTCATCATGATGACGGGCGCCTGGATGGCGGCGAGCATGGAGAGGAAGAGATTGAGCAGGATGAAGGGGTATGGATCCCAGGCTTTGCGCTTTAGGGCAATGTTGATGCTGGTATAGACGATCAACACGATGCCGAAGAGGATGATGAAGGTCCAGGAACCACCGAAGCTGGCGACGGCGTCGGCGATGCGTTCCGCGAATGTATATTCCTCTTCGATCACGTCGTTTGGATTGCGTCCGGCGCGAATCCGTACCAGGTGCTGCGCGGCATGGAATTGATGGCCGAGGACGGTCAGCATATCCATACCGGCCATTGGTTTCCGTTGCAGCAGCGTGGCGATGTCATCGCGGCTTATCTCAATACAGGTGGTTTCTTCCATGGCGAGGGCGTTGGTGTGGCGGGGCGTTTGCTCCAGCATAGAGGCGAAGCCGAAAAACTCGCCGTGGCCAGGCTGATCGATCAGGACTTCCTGTTGATCTTCATCGACGGTGGTGACTCGCACATTGCCTGACAACAGAATGTAAGCGTTTTTGGCGGGATCGCCAATCTTGTAGATGCGCTGCCGGGGGGCGAATGTTTTGAGATCGACCTGCGCAGCCAGGACCGCCATTTCGTCGTTGTCGAGCAGGGCAAACAGCGGGACGTGTCTTAGTTCTTCCGGGTCGCACGGCATGGATCACCTCATTGGCGCTGGATGGGGTTCTGGAACGAACTCCAAGAGACGATAACAGACCGTGAGCGTGGAGTTGTAGAAGGTGGAGAAGGCTAGTCCCCCCGAAGGATAAGGATGGCGGGTTTGGTTTCGACGGCTTCAGTGGCGGAACATTAGCTCACTCTACGCCGAGGAACTCACCATGCGCATGATGTTGGCCGGCGGGCGGCCGGCTCGCAACTCCGCGGCCATGAACTGCATGTAGGGATCAATGTGGTGAAAGAAGTGTTTGTAGCCGGCGCAGAGATAGTTCAGGCCCGGTTCGCCGTCGGGGGTTGCGAGGAACCGATGCTTTGGACATTCGCCATTGCATGCATAACGGACATCGCATTCCCGGCACATTCGTGGAAGTGAATTCAGCTTGTCGAGGCCGAAATTCCTCTGCTGTTGGGAGTCGACCATCTGTTCCAAATCGGTCTCCGCGATATTTCCGAGCTTGTTTTCTGGGTAGACGAAATGATCGCAGGAGTAGAGGTCTCCAGTGTGTTCCATCGCGAGCGCCGAGCCGCAGGTCTTGCGAAAGACGCACAGACTTGCTTCCAGCCCGAGCCAGCTCTCGAGGGCGACATCGAACTGCTGAACGAAGTAGCGGCCTACGTCCTTCTTCACCCATTCATCGAAGACTTGCGCGAGGAATCTGCCGTAGGCTAGGGGTTCGACTGACCACTCCGTGACCTCGGCGGAGTGATGGAAAGTGGGTTGAACCAGCACAAGGCCATCGGACCCAGGCTCGGCGGTTTTCCTTTCCACCACTGGGATGAACTGCATGAATCCGCTGCCGACCGCTTTGAGGAATCGATACACCTCAAGCGGATATTCGGAATTATGGCGGTTCACGACGGTGAGGGTGTTGAATTCGACCCTGTGTTCCTTGAGTTTCCTGAGGCCGCGCATCACGCGGTCGAATGTGGGAGCGTTGCCTTTGTCGACGCGGTAGTGATCGTGCAGCTCGCGGGGACCATCTAACGAGACGCCGACAAGGAACTTGTGCTCGGCCAGGAACTGCGCCCACTCGTTGTCGATGAGCGTGGCATTGGTTTGCAGAGCATTGTGGATGGCTTTGTCGCCAGCGTGCTTCTGCTGCATCGCGACCACGGTTCGAAAGAAATCGACTCCTAAGAGTGTTGGCTCCCCTCCCTGCCAGGCGAAGTGGACCTCATCGATCGGCTGTGCGGCAATGTATTGCTGAATGTATCGCTCAAGGACCTCAGGAGCCATTTCCCAACGCCTGGTATTGGGGTAAAGGTTCTCCTTTTCCAGGTAGAAGCAGTATTTGCAGTCGAGATTGCAAATCGGCCCGATGGGCTTGGTCATTATGTGGAAACCGACTTCCGGCATGAGCGACCTCGATGGACTCCGATGATACGCGGTGCGGAGACTGCTGTGTGGGAGATTTCCCCGAAGTGCCTGAGAGTGCATAGCCCGAACGAATATCAATTATGTTCGGGCACTGTCCCATCCTGAAGGGTTCGAAACCCATCACGGAACTGCGAGAGGTCCGATCAGGAAAGACCGGAAACGTGCAGAGCGGAGTTGAAACGACTGACCGGCACAATGGTGCGTCCGCCTGTTCAACTCGATGCGTTGGAGTCGTTTGCGTGGGAGTCCAACGAGATGGGAACCGGTGATTGACAGACCCAAATCGGGAGGTCTACTATTCTGTGCGAGTAAACCTTTACTCTACGGCACTGATTTTGCCATGACCTTCAAGTTGGCGTTGTAAAATCAGCAGTTTGGGAAACGTTCCTCAATCTGGATCTATCCGCCGATTAAAAGTGCGCGGCCCGTGTAGCAACGAAGTAAACGTTTGCCAGCATGGGCATGGAAAGACCTTGTTTTCGCCAAGAAAGACCGAGTACGGGCAATCAACAGCTAGCTAGTACGGAAAGTCCACAAGGTTTTGGGAACACATTCGGGAGGTTAAGATGCGGCGTTCGCTATGTGCATTGGCAGTAGTCTTCAGTGCGCTTGTTTTCCTGGTTCCCGGCGCGCGGGCCCAGGAAAACGCAACCATCACCGGCACGGTCACGGATTCCACCGGCGCCGTCATTCCAGACGTGACAATTACTCTTACTAATCAGGCCACTGGGCAGGTCAGGACGGACATTTCCAATTCCAGTGGCACCTATGTGTTTGCTAACGTGGGTGTTGGGCAATTTACCCTTGGCGCGTCGGGGAAAGGCTTCGAGAAGTACACCAGGACAGGCATCGTCGTAAACGTTGACCAGAGCCTGAAGGAAGACATCACGCTTACGATCGGAAGCGAAGGTGAAACGGTCACCGTCCAAGCCGATGCCTTACAAGTGCAGAGCGAAACCAGCGAACTCAGCACCCTGATCACCGGCCAGCAGGTCAGGCAGCTGGCGACCAACGGCCGCAATGTGACCGCGCTTGCTGCTCTGGGCATGGGAGTATCCAATACCTTGCCCGCATTTAGCGGCGTGAATGCTCTGACCTCCGCAAACGGCATCCAGTTCAATGGGACCCGGGTAAGCCACAACATCTACCTTTTGGACGGGGGCGAACTCAACGATCGCGGCTGCGGCGGCTGCTTCAGCTCCTTGCCCTCGATTGATGCGCTTGCCGAGTTCCAGACCCTCGACAGCAATTACAGTCCGGACTATGGAATCGGTTCCGGGGGCACCATTCTCATGGTGATCCAGTCAGGCACTCACGACTTCCACGGTTCGGCGTATTATTTCAACCGCAACGAGGACTACGACGCAAACAATTACTTCACTAACCTGGCCGGCCAGGGGCGCCCCGTGTTTCGTCTGAACGAGCCCGGCTTCAATATCGGCGGTCCGATATTTATCCCACACATTTACAACGAATCGCGCAAACGGACATTCTTCTTTGTAAATGAGGAGTGGAGACGGCTGATCCAGGGAAGCTCGCCCAGCGTGGTGAACACCATCGCGGCGAATAATTTCCCGACCGCCGGAGCGCCTTTTACCTATAACGTGCCTTCGAACGGGACCGTCCCGATCGTACCAGTGACCACCGACCCCGCCAAGCTTGCGATATACGCAGCAAACGGCTTGACTGCGGGACAGCCTTCCCGGGTAACACTATTCCGGCCGCGCTCCTAGATCCGAATGCGGTACTCGAGATGAATGCAGGCACGTTTCCGAAACCAAATTTTGGCGCTAGCCAATACATCTCATCCATTCCTCAACCGACGGATGTACGTGAAGATGTGGTGCGCATTGATCATGCACTCACTCCCAAGCTCCAGCTGATGGGCCATTACCTTCATGATGCGGTCACTACCGCCTTCTATCCGCCGCTGTGGCAGGGCGCCACATATCCAACCGTGGGCACAACCATGGGTAACCCGTCGTGGTCGGCGATCGTTAAGCTGACACAGACGATCTCTCCCAACGTACTCAATGAAACCGCCTTTCTTTACAGCGGCAACACTATCAACCTTGCTCCCGTCGCCCTCGCCGGCTATTCGTATGTCCAACCCGTCGGATGGACGGCCACCAGCTTTTTCCCGCTCGCCAATAATTTTGGGAGCCGCCTGCCGCAGATCAATCTCGGTGCGCCCTACAATACCCAATGGAGCTCGAGCTACTTTCCCTGGAAGAACTCTTTCGAGGGCTATGAGCCGCGAGACGACTTCTCGTGGACCAAGGGCGTGCATCAGTTCAAGTTTGGGTTCAGCTGGCTGCATGATCCCAAGAACCAGCAGCTGCAATACAACACTCAGGGAACGGCGGTTTTCAACAACAGCTCATTCTCTGACGACTCATATATCAACTTCCTGCTCGGCGACGTATCGAACTTTAGCCAGCTCAACTATCTCGCCGGCAAGCATTGGGTCAACAACAACTACAGCTTCTATGCCCTGGACAACTGGCACGTGATTCCCCGATTGACTCTTAACCTGGGAATTCGCTTCGATGGCATGCCTCATGCCTACGAGCGCTACAACCAGTTCGCTAATTTTGTCGCGGCCGATTACAACACAGGCCTCGGCTACCCCCTCAACGCTGATGGAACGATCAACCCAGCTTTTCTCACCAGTTCCAATGGAGGGTTGTTCTATCTCAACGGCATCCAATCGGCCGGTGTCGGAGGTTTCCCACGCGGAGTGGTCAAGAACTATTACAAGACCTGGCAGCCGCGAGTCGGATTTGCCTATGACCTCAGTGGAGATGGCAAGACGGTAGTCCGCGGCGGCTTTGGCATGTTCTTTGAGCGGGTGCAGGGCAACGATGTTTACAACGCTGCCCTGAATCCGCCCTTCGCCTACATACCCTCGGCGAACAACGTCTACTTCTCCAATCCCAACACCAGCGCTTTGACCGGATTGACTACATCTCAAACTTTTCCCTCTAACCTGAACACTCTGCAGTACAACTACGAGCCGCCCGGCACCGCGATGTTCAGCCTGGGTGTTCAACGCCAGCTCGCGCCGTCTGTGATTGCGGTTGTGCAGTATGCCGGCTCTACGGGTTGGCACCAGAGCGACGACCGGCAAATCAATACACTGCCGTTGATGGATTCCGCCAACCCCGCTAATCCTTACGATTTGCGCGAGGGCGTCGCCAACGGAACCCTAAATGCCAACTTATTCCGCATCTACCCCGGATTCGGCTCCATTCAACAGCAGGAGAACACCACTAACTTCAGCTACAACGCGTTCCAGGCAGGCCTGCGCATGGATAATCGGCATAACCTGACCCTGCAACTGGCCTATACCTATTCGCATGCGATCGATCAGGTCACCTACGACCTCAACGCAGTCACCAATCCCTTCAACACCGCCTATGACCGTGGGTCGGGAGCGCTCGACCGGCGTCATATCTTCAACGCCAACTACATCTATAACTTCCCGTTCTTCGCGAACAGCTCGAACGTCGCCGAACGAATCTTCCTTTCAGGATGGGCGATCTCAGGGATAACGGTCGCGCAAACGGGAATACCGCAACCCTTGAACTATAACGGCGCCGACACTCTTGGCCTTGGCGGTAATGGCGCAGCCAACCGTCCTGACCTGGTGGCGCCAGTCTCTTACCCAAAGACGCGACTGGCCTGGTTTAGCACCAGCTCTTTTGGAGCGCCACTCGCTCCATGGGATGGTGGCACAGGCCAAGGGTTCGGCAGTGCTGGAAAGGACAAGATCGTCTTGCCGGGGCTGTTTAACTGGAACCTGGCTTTATTCAAGACAATTCCATTCACCTCCGGCGAGGGGCCGAGTCTTCAGTTGCGTTTTGAGTCCTTCAATACCTTCAACCACACTCAATTCCAGAACATCGATAACGGCTTCACCGATGGAAACTTCGGACAGGTGACATCCGCCTACGATGCTCGCACCTTGCAACTCGGAGCGAAGGTCAACTTCTAGCCTAAGCCACACTAAGTTCAAATTAATATGGGGCGCTAGGGCTTATCGTCATGGCGCCCATTTCTTGTTAAAGTGTTTCCTACTGGCGTCATGCCGGTGACGCTGACGAAGGCGAGCTCCGCTTCGGTGAACTCCCAATGATTGGCCAGAACTAAATCACGTTCGTTCAATCGGATCGTGCTCCTGGCTGATCGCTTGACAGCGCCCGGCTCAGGAGAATATTTCTTTAGGCTCACATCTGTCCCAACCGGGCGTGTTCCCCACAACCGCATATGGCGGAATAGCTCCTTTTGGAGAGGGCATGGAAACTCGGAGAGCGGTGTTGAAATACCTGACCGGCGCAATGGGTGCGTCCGTTTGCGGACTCGACGCCTTAGAGTCGTTTGCGCAGCAGGTCGATGCCGAAAGCAAGAAGCCGAACATCGTCTGCATCGTGGGCGAAGGGTTGCGCTGGGACGAGCTCTCATCGACGGGCAACAAACTGATTCAAACCCCCAACCTGGATCGCGTCGGCCAGGACGGCTGCACCTTCCGGAATGCGTTCGTGGTCAATGCGCTGTGCCTGCCGTCGCGCGCGACGATGTTGACGGGGATGTATTCGCACACTACCGGGGCGGTTTCCAATGTGGAGGGTAAGATACCAGCGCGGTTCCCGCTGGTCTCTGACCTGCTGCAGAAAGCCGGATATGAGACCGCGTTCCTTGGTAAGTCGCATGTCGAGGGCGCGCTGATGGATCACTACTGGGACTACTACTTCGGATTTGTTGGGCAGGCCGACTACTACCGGCCGAAGATCACCGAGGGGGTTCGCGGGCAATACGGGCCGGCGAAGCTGTATGAAGGTGAGTATGTGGATACGCTGCTCACTCGCAAGGCCGTCGAGTGGCTGAAGCAATCGCGAACGAAACCGTTCTGCATGTTCCTGTGGTTCTATGCGCCGCATGCGCCGTTTTACAGGCCGAAGGACCTGGTCAACGACTTGAATGGATTGCCGATACCGAAGCCAGCGACGTTTGACGAGGACCTTAAGGGTTATCCGGGAAAGCCGCGCGCGGTCGCCGATGCCGACGACAAAATCGGATATTCCGAGGTCTTCAGCGACGATCCGCGATCTCTCGAAGAGCTGGTGAAGGACCACTATGTCGGCGTCGAGGATAACGACCGGAATATGGGGGCTGTGTGGCGAGAGCTTGAGCGGCAGAATATCGTCAGCGACACCGCGGTCCTGCTGAGCTCCGATCACGGGTTCTTTCTTGGCGAGCATCATCTTTATGACAAGCGACTGATGTATGAGCCGTCGATCCGGGTGCCGATGATGGTCAGTTATCCGGGCCGGGTGCAGCCCGGAACAAAATCGGATGAGATGGTCTTGAACCTGGACCTTGCACCAACCCTTCTTGAAATCGGGGGGGTGACGGTTCCGAGAGAAATGCAGGGCAAGAGCATGCTGCCTCTGGCGGAAGGTAAGAGTGTTCCGTGGCGGAAAGACTGGCTCTACGAGTACTACGAATATCCGGGATTCGAGAACGTGCGACCTTGCCGTGGGGTGAGGACGGAACGGTATAAGCTCGTCCATTTCTTCATCGAACCGCAGGAGTTCGAACTTTACGATCTTCAGACCGATCCGGACGAAAGGAACAACCTCTACGGGAAGCCCGAATATGAGGAACTGACGGCGCATCTTAAGGAACGGCTGGCCGCGCTTCGCGCCGAGACCGCCGATACCTATCAATACAAGCCGAGCGGCATCCCGCTGCACTGGGAGCTTGGAGCGCAAACGGAGTCGGGCCTCAAGCAACCGAAGTAATCAACCTTCTTGGCGGGATTGTTCTGGATGATTACAAACGGGAGGTTTTTCCCCGAACGAGATCCGCAAACTCGCGATGGACGCCAAGTCGCCGACGCACACACCGTGGGCTCGTGCTACATCCGGCACATCGTCGACGAGCTGCCCAAAAAGGTCGTACTTGATTGGAGCTCTTCAAGAGGAAACGAAAGCCACCCCGAAGGGTGGCTCTTGTATTCGCGGTCGAGTCGCAATTGGCTGAAGGGCTAGTCCCCCATGACGGGTTCGGCGGTCTCTTCTTTCACTGCGGCTTTGGGGGCGGATTGGATGAGGTTGCCTAGCGGGATGAATCCGTCCTGGGGCGGCTTCTCTCCGAGGATTTCTTCGCGGTAGAGTTTGGCCATGCGGGCGTTTTCTGCGTCCTGCTTGAGCTTGGCGTCGCGGGCCTTGATCTTTTCTTCGCGGGAGTTCTTGGCGATTCCGAGCTTTTCGAAGGTGTCGTTGGCGGCGGACTCGACGTGCTCCTTGTTGAGCAGCAGGTCGTTCTGGGCGTCGCCCATGCCGACCTTCTTGCCGCCGGCGAAGATTTCGTGACGGCCATGCTCCTCATACCACTTGGTGAGAGTGGAGGTCATGTGCATCTTCTCGATGATGTTCCTCCAGCCGACGCCGGTGTTGTAAGCGCAGAAGCTGATCTCGCCCTCTTGCGTGGCGTAGGGGATGATGCACTGCTCGGTGCGGCGAAAGTCGTAGTTGAAAAGGTCCTGGAACCACATGCCGGCGATAAAGAGGAAGTTCCAGCGGTCTTTGCGGCGCTTCTCGATATCTTCCATGGTGCGGTCGGCTGTGACTTTTCCGTAGTTGCGTCCAGTCGCGCCGAAGCACTTATCGAACTTGGCCAGCAGGTTGACGATCTTGAAGTGGGTCGGCGACTTGGTGGGGTCGTAGTTGCGAAGCAGCGCGAGGGTAACGCCGGCGATCGACAGGAACTTGCCGCGGGCGGCGTCGTTGATCTTGGCAACGTCTTTGGCGAGACGGTCGGCGTTGAGGAAGGCGGTCACGGGGACGGCTTCCTTGGTTTCCTTGTCGATCATCAGCGCCATGCCGATGCCGCAGTTGGGGTGGCATCCGCAGGAGAGCTGGCCCCAATCGCGGTTTGGTCCGTGGACGAGATCGGCCCAGTCGGAGAAGGTGCTCATGAAGCTGATCGGGAACCAGTCACGGGTGGGCTCGCCGAGTCCGGTCTGGTTCTTGACGTCGTGGGCCATGTGGCTGAGCGTGTAGCGCTGGGCCTGGCGGCGTTCGTCGGTGACCGCCTCGTCTCGGCCGGTGAACGAAACCGGCTGGAAGCTGAGGAAGTTGATCTTCTTGGGGTTGTCGAGGGCGAACTCGATGATGCGGCCGACCTGCTCGTTGTTGATGCCGTTGATGATGGTGGTGACGGGGACGATGTCCACGCCCGCCTCGTGCAGGTTGTGGATCGCCTGGAGCTTCACGTCAAAGAGGTTGCCGACCTTGCGGTGGGAGTTGGCGGCGTTGCCGATTCCATCGAACTGCAGATACGCATAACGAAGTCCGGCTTCGGCTGCGGCGCGGCAGAGTTCTTTGCTCTTGGCGAACTCGATGCCATTGGTCGCGGCCTGAACTGAGGTGTAACCGACCTTGCGGGCGTAGGCGACAGCGTCGAGGAAGTAGGGCGAGAGCGTCGGCTCACCGCCGGAGAACTGGACCGACATCTGGCGGCGCGGCTTGATCGAGACCGCGTTGTCGAGCATGGTCTTGATCTCGTCCCAGGTCAGCTCGTGGACGAAGCCAACCTGGTTGGCGTCCATGAAGCAGGGGTCGCACATCATGTTGCAGCGGTTGGTCAGGTCGATGGTGAGCACCGAGCCGCGGCCGTGAGTAACGGTCGAGGTGCCGTGGTTGTGCAGAGTCTCGTCATTGTGGGCGCGGATGTCGCGGCCGGGGAAGACCTCTTCGAGGTGCTTGAAGAAGGCGGTGTCGATCGCCATGACGTCTTCAAAGTGGCCGTGCTTGGGGCAATCCTTGACCATGAGGATTTGGCCGTCGCGCTCGATGATCTGGGCCTTGATCTCGCCGACCTTCTCGTTGAGGAGGATTTCGTGCGGAAGCTTGCCGTCGATGATCTGCTGGCGAATCTCGGGAACGCATTTGGGGCAAAGGGAGTCGGTGGTGCGGGGCCAGCCTAGCGGAGGCTTTTCCTTCTGGTAGGACTTGAGGAGGGGCTTGTCCGACCACTTGGGGGTAAAAGAAGGGTTGGGGTTGATGCTGTTGAGCTTCTCAAAAACCGCCCATGCGCCCTTGGCGGCTATGGTTACTGCTCGTTCCGCGTACTTGACGGTCTTCGACATATATTGTTCCCTCCGGAGTGACCCTGACCACTGAGACTATATTTGCAGGTAAAGCGACTACTTTGCCGATCCAAACGGTGTGTCTTCGATCGGTTAACAGGGTAGGCGACATATAGGTAACCCGCGCCTCCTCAGAACTTTACCAGCTTAAGACTAATGACGGGCGGGGCGAAAGTGAACAGACTCCGCCTGAATGGTGAATTTTGCGCATTGGAAGGGATTCTGGGGGGTTGAATGGGAGCGCGGAATTTTGGGAGGTAAGGTGTTCCGATTTGGGACGTCGCGACACGGATGAGTTTGCGCGATCGCTGGGTTCACAAGAAAATTCGCTGCTAACATGAAGGCAGCGTGGTGACGATGAGCGAAAATCTACTCCAGACGCTCCAACAGCTGGTCCAGGATGTCATCGCTCCGGATGTGCGCGAGCTGAAGGTGCGGGTTTCTTCGCTTGAGAAGCAGATGGATGTTCGCTTCGACGCTGTTGATGTGCGGTTTAATGCGCTTGAACAGAAGATGGACGCGCAGTTTAACGCCTTGCTCTCGGCGATTGGGGAATCTAAGGCGCAGTCGGAACTTACCACTATGCGACTGATTACCCCTCTGGCTGAGCGCATCGCTGTGCTTGAAGCGCAACGACGCTAGAGCGCGACCGGCTACCCGATCCCCTTTCTGATCCCTTCGATTGCAGCGCTTCTCCCGTAACCATCGAGGCACCGATTGCTGCCGGAAGCCCTCTTTCCGCGTTGACCCGCGCAACTCCTGCGCCAATACTTAGGTTTGAGCCTGGTGTGGCTTTGCAGTGAGGCAGCTATGATTCAGGATCCGGCATCGGCGAAGACGCGATTTGAAGACTTTGGGCGCAAGATTGACGAGCGCTTTGCGGATGGTGCGCCGCGCGTCGAAGAGGAAATCAAAAAAGTGATTACCTACCTGAACGACGAGGTCGTCCCGCAGGTAAGGCAGCACTCCTCGCAGGCGTTGCGCATTGCGGCGGAGCATCTTGCCCGCCTCGCTGAGCACCTCGACAAGAGGCCTTGAATGAAGCGAACCGCGACGCTGAGGACGATTCCGAATCGCAGTCCTCATTTCGTGGCCTTTGCCATGGCCTCGCTCTCGATCGTGCTTCTTGCGTCTGGCTGCGCCCATCGCCATCAGCCGACGATCAGCGCCGCAGCTTCGGCTCCGAATCTTGCAGCTCCCTCTGTCGAGCCGCCGGCTGAGCCAACAAACGAAAGCTCCAGCGCAGCGAGAGTCCCAATTCCGGGGAACATTCCGCCGGCCGACAGTCCGACCGATGCGGAATTCGTCGCCGCGCATACTCCAATCTATTCGGAGACTGGAAGGGCGAGCTGGTATGGGCCGCCGTACAACCATCACAAGGGCGCGAATGGCCAGGTCTATGACCAGGGCGCGATGACCGCTGCACATCGCACGCTGCCGATGAATTCGCTGCTGCGAGTGACGAATATTCAGACGGGGCAATCGGCGATTATGCGGGTGACCGACCGGGGGCCGTTCGTGCCCGACCGGGTGCTTGATCTTTCGCTGGCCTCGGCGCGAGCGGTGGGTGTGTATCGCCCCGGCACCGCGCAGGTGCGCATCGACGTCTATGAGACGCCATCGCCCATCGACGAGGGTGGGCGCTGGTGCGTGCAGATTGGCGCAATCCAGAGCGAGCGCGAGGCGAAGAAGATCGAGGCGCATCTACAGAAGAAGTATGCGACCGCGAATGTGATTGAGTTCACCGGGCCGACTGGACATTGGGTGCGGATTCGCCCGGCAAATGATGATAAGAAGCGAGCGATCGAGATTGCCGCGAAGGACAAGCCTTCCGAAGGGAATGCTTATTTAGTGCGGTTAGACTAAGAGACACTACTTACATTCCTATTGGTGCGACACCGTGTGAATGCATAACGCATTCTTCCCGGCAGCAACCATCTTTGCAATCTGTGACTCCTACTTACGCGCAATGCTGTTGTATCAACGCTTGCGAAGCTTAAGGAGCCCCTATGAAAAAGATCCTCTCCGCTGCACTCGTTGCGATCGGCCTTAGTGGAGTTGCCCTGGCAGCTTCCGACATGGCCAAGCTCGATAACCGCATTGCGGCCGCACACGCTGTTCTGCACGAATTGATGGACACGCCTGACAAGGGCATTCCACTGGATGTTGCCGCGAAGGCCCGTTGCGTCGCGGTGATTCCTGGTCTCAAGAAGGGTGCGTTTATCGTCGGCGCCGATTATGGCCAAGGCGTCGCAACTTGTCGCACCGCACGTGGTTGGAGCGCTCCAGTATTTATTCAATTGACCGGTGGGAGTTTTGGCTTTCAGGCCGGTGGTCAATCGACCGACCTGGTACTGGTGGGCGTAACCGCGAACAGCATGGACCTGCTGCTCCACGATAAGTTGAAGCTGGGCGGCGATGCGGCGGCGACGGCGGGGCCGGTTGGACGAAATACCCAGGCTTCCACGACGGAACTCGCGAATGCCGGATTTCTCACTTACTCGCGTAGCCAGGGTCTGTTTGCGGGCGTAGACCTTACCGGCGACGTTGTGAACCAGAACGGCGGGGACACTAACACTTATTACGGAAAAGACATTCCTTATAAGACGATCCTGAGCGGGGCGGTTGCAGTCCCTGCTTCGGCACACCACTTCGTTGCAACCGTGAACGAGATGTTCCGCATAGGCACGCAACGAGCGGCGAAATAGCTACCGAGCTCGCCGGGATTTTGGGAATTACCTCAGCGAGTAGCGTCTTAATCGGGCGTTACTCGCTGAGCTTTATATCCGAGAAGATGAAGCCGTCGCGTTCGACGACTTCTCCGCTCTCGATGGGGATCGGGTGGCGGAACATAGGGCCTTCGTAGACGCAGGTGTGGAATTCGCCGTTCTCGCCGCAGGGGTCGATGCCTTCAGGCAGGTCGCGGAGGAAGTCTTCATCGAGGTCTCGGCCGGCGAATTCGCGGGGCATTTTCCTTGGATCGATGCAGACGATGCGGGTTTTGACTCCGGCGTCGATCATCTCTCGGACGAGCGCGCGAGTATCGAGCTTCCAAACAGGAAAGAGTGGAGTGAGGCCGGTGCCGCTGAGCCGCTCTTCGCGATAGCGGCGGATGTCCTCCAGGAACAGATCGCCGAAGGCGATGGCCTTGATACCCGACGTGATCGCCGTGTCACATGCGGTGCGCATTGCCGCTTCGTAGGCTTCGTTAGAGCAGGGCCAGGGCAGCGGAACTATGTGCAGTGGGAGTCCCGCGACTTCGGCCTGTCCCTCGAGGACTGCGCGGCGGGTGCTGTGCATCGCAACCCGGTTAAATTCGCTATTCAATGTGGTGAGCAGGCCGGCGACCTGGTAGGTGGGATTCTGCTGGAGCAGATGCAGGGACCAGGCGCTGTCTTTACCGCTGCTCCAGGAAACGAGTGTAGCTATCGGTTGGGGCACGGTCATCGAGTCCTGTCGCAGTATACGTTGGACTCGTGACACCGGCAGTTCGCGCTACTCGGTTCTCAATACACGCATCGGTTCGACTGAGGCGGCACGCCGAGCGGGGAGAAAGCAAGCCAGCACCGCGGCGATCATGAGAACGAGACCCACCGATCCGAACGCAGAGTAGTCCATTGCGCCGACGCCGTAGAGCGTGCTCTGCATGGCTCGCCCGACGAAGTATGCGCCGATCAGGCCGAAGCCCAAACCGACCAGCGCCAGAATGACGCCTTCTCGCACGATCAGAGCGACGACGCGGCTTCTGGTGGCCCCAAGCGCCATGCGTAGCGCGATTTCGTGAGAACGCTGCGCCACGGAGAAGGACATTACGCCGTAGATGCCTAAGGCGGCGAGCAAGAGAGCCACCGCAGCAAAGCTGACAAAGAGGATTACAGTAAACCGATCGTTGGCCAGAACATCGTCGCGCACCTGGTCGAGGGTTTTTGGTTCATCCAGTGCGATTTGAGGGTCAACGGCGTGCACCGCGGCGGCGATGCTTTTGGTCATGGTGGCCGGATCTTCCGCGGTGCGCACGCCGATGGAGGCCTGCGGCCAGGGAATCTGCCAAAAGGGAATCGTGATCTCGGGGTTCTCTTCGCGGAAGCCCCGGCTGCGGACGTTGTGGTAGACGCCAACGATCTGCCATTGGACCTCAGGCCCGAGCTTGGTTACTCCTGGAATCAGCTGTTCCACGCCGAGCCGCTGCTCGAGTGGGTTGGTCCCTTTGAGGAACTTGTTGACGAAGTCTTCGTTGACCACGGCCACCTTCACGCTGGACGCCGTGTCCTGTTCGTTGAGGAAGCGCCCGGAGACCAGTTTGATCCCGAAGGTCTGGAAATAGTCCGGGGTCACCATCTGAAAGCCGGCGCTGGGGCGCTGCGATGGATCAGGGTATGATTTGCCCGCGAGCGTGAACGGCATGCCGAAGTACGTGCCCTCAAGCGGCATCCCGGTCATTGCTGTGGCGTGGGAGACGCCGGGGACGGCGGCGATGCCGGCCAGAATCTGCCGGTAATAAGCGACGATCTTCTCGGGATCTTTGGGGCGCGAATCGGGCACAGGCAGGCCGAAAGTGAGGATGTGGTCGGTCTGGATGCCGAGGTCGACACGGAGCAGGTTCCAGAAGCTATGAATGGCGAGGCCCGCTCCGGCAAGCAACGTGAGGGCGAGGGTAAACTCGCCAACTACCAATATGCGACGGAGGCGGTGCCGGCCGGCACCGGTGCCCGAGCGGCCGCCCTCCTTCAATGTTTCAGCAGGATCGACTCTCGACGAAAACCATGCCGGCACGCAACCAAAGAGCAGTCCGGCCAAGGTGGTGGCGAGCAACGTGAACAGCAGGATGGGAATGTTCAAATGCAGGTCGGCTTCGGTGGGTAACGTCCCCTCGGGCATCACCGCAACCAGCCCGGCGAGCATGGCGTAGCCAACGCCGATTCCGAGAATTCCACCCATGAGGGCCAGCAGGAGGCTTTCGGTGAGCAACTGAACGAAGATGGTCCGCGGCGTCGCGCCGAGCGCGCTGCGCACAGCGAGTTCTTTCTGCCGGGTCATGCTGCGGGCCAGCAGGAGGTTGGCGACGTTGACGCATGCAATGAGGAGCACGAATCCTACCGCGCCCAGCAAGAGCCAGAGGGTCTGCTTCCGCTCCTTGGGCAGGAAGTCGTTCTTTAGCGGCTCGACGTAGGAACCCCACCCTTTGTCGCTGGTTGGATATTGCTGGGCGATGTGGGTGGTGACCGAGTCCATGTCGGCCTGCGCCTGCTTGATGGTGATGCCAGGCTTCAACCTGCCCATCACCAGCAGCCAGTGAAAGTCGTGGTTGACCTGTTCCGGCTTGAAGACCAGTGGGACGGTTAACTGAGCGTCATTGCGATCATCTGGCCCAGGCGCAAGCACGCCCACTACGGTGTAAGGCTCTCCGTCCATTGGCATGGTGGTGCCGATGATGTGGGGATTTGCGCCGAGCTTGAGCCACAGCTTGTGGGTGAGGACGACGACGTGATTTTTTCCCTCCTGGCCTTCCTCGGGCAGAAAACCGCGGCCCAGAGTGAAGCCTTGTCCCATCATCTGGAACCAGCCGGTGGTTGCCAGCCTTCCCTGGATGAGCTGGGGCTGGTCTTTTGTGGCGATGTTGAATCGGCTCCCGCTCCAGGCATTCAGGTCTTGAAATGCAGTGGCCTGCCGCTTCCAGTCGGTGAAGTCGCCGGCTGAGACCGAGTTGTGGTAGGTCTTGATTTTCGACCAGACCATGACCAGCTGGTCGGGCTCCGGATAGGGCATGGGAGCGAGGAGCGTGGCGTAATCCACGGTGAAGATGGCGGTGTTGGCGCCGATGCCGAGCGCGAGAGTCAGTAAAACAGTAATGGTGAGTCCAGGGTTCTTGGCCAGCATTCGAAGGCTGAAACGGAGGTTCTGAAGCAGGGTTTGCATAGACTTCCTCACTGAACTTGCTGGCCCGCCACGGGCTGAATTTGACTTGGAAGATAGACGCAAAAACTTATCTTCCAGTTCAATGCGATTGCAAAAATGCGAACGAGCGCTTGGTGTACGCACGACGCAAGGCCGCTGAAGGCATATGAAGCGTTCGGAAACGGACACACGCGTGCGGTTGCGACGATCTAATGACGGCCGCGCGGGAGTTTGGTTAGGACGAAATCGGACTTACGGCTAGACGAAGAGCAGGCACTCTGGAGATTGGATCGGCGAATTCTGGCCTTCGGACGCCAATTCCCCAGTTTTCTCATCGCGGCTGAAGACAGCGATGAGGTTGGAGTTCTGGTTGGCGACTAGAATCCACTTCTCCGTAGGATCGAGGGCGATGTGGCGAGGGACCTTGCCGCCGCAAGGGGTTTGGCGCGGGAAAGAGAGTTTTCCGTTTGACTGGTCGATGCTGAATCCGACCAGGAAGTCGTCGCCGCGGTTGGAGGCATAGGCATACTGGCCCTTTTTGTCAAAGATGATCTCGGCCGCAGTGCTGATTCCCTTGAAGTCCCTTGGGATCAAATCTATCTTTTGCACCAGAGTCAGCTCGCCGGTTCGTGGGTGCCAAGCCAACAGATCGATCGTGGAGGAAAGTTCGTTGACGCAATAGGCCCACTGACCGTTGGGGTGGAAGCGCAGGACACGCGGGCCGGAGCCGGGCGCGGCCTTCCACTGCGCAGGATCGTTGGGTTTCAGCTTTGCTGTAGCGGGATCGAGTTTATAGATGTGGATGCAGTCGAGGCCGAGATCGTTGATGTAGGCGAATCGATTATCGGGAGAAGTTGTCGCGTGGTGCGCGTGAGCAGTTGCCTGCCGGTCTTTGTCCTGACCGGGACCGGCGCTGGTCGATTCATAGTGAAATTCGGAGACGGCGTTGCTGAGGCGCCCGTTCCAATCGATCTGAAAGGATGCGGCGCTGCCTCCGGTGTAGTTCGCCACGAGCAGGACACGTCCGGTCCGGTCGGTATTGACATGGCAGGGGCCGGAGCCACCGGAGGCGACGGTGTTGATCAACGTGAGCTTGCCGCTGGCTTTGTCGAGGGAGTAACTGCTGACGGCTCCGGTCTTCGCGGCCTGGTAGGTGTCGATTTCGTTGACGGCGAATAGGAATTGCTCGTCAGGCGACAGGGCGAGAAACGAGGGCGAAGGCGCTTCAGCGGCGAGGCCGAGCGGCTTAAGCTCGCCCGATGATGAATCGAATTGAAATAGATAGATTCCCTTGCTGCCGGTGTTGGTTCCGGTGCCGACAAAGAGCATGGCACCTCCTGCTTGCGATGGCTCTGCCCAGGAGGTTGTGCCTGAAAGGCTCTGGGCCGCGAGCGGAGAGATCGCCAGGCCCGCAAGAAATTTTCGCCGTGTTGTCATCATTCCCCCGAATCGATTCGCCTGAGGCTCTCAAAGGCAGTTTCGCAACCCGACCATCATAGCTGGTTTTGAGACTTCGGCTGGGGCCGGCCGCGACCGGACTTGGCCGGCCCAGGCGGGTGCCTGCAATACACTGCGAAGAGAGTGGCCCACATCAACAGCTTCGTCCGGATACCGCTGCTGGCGATTCGGCAGCGGATTCGTCCGCTGCCGAGGATTGGCGTGCTTGAGGAAGATGCGGTGAAGATGCGGGTCTGGCCGACTGACATTGATTTCAACTTTCACCTGAACAACTCGCGCTACCTGACCTGTATGGACTACGGGCGCATTCACATGCTCGCTGCGACGGGGATTCTCGGCATCGTGGTGCGCAACCGCTGGACGCCGTTGGTCGGGTCGATCGACATTGTTTACCGGCGGTCGCTGGCGCTCTGGGCTCCGTTCACGCTGACTACGCGGAACCTGTGCTGGGACGAGCGATGGTTCTACATGGAACAGACGACACGCTCTGAGGAGGGTCTGGCCTCGACTGCGTGGGTTAAGGCTTTATTTCAGGACCAGGGCAAGAATGTTCCGCCGCAGGCGATTGTGGATATGGTGCAGCCGGGATTGGTTTCGCCGGCGGTTTCGGAGTCGATGTTGAAGTGGAATGAGTTGACGCGGGAGAAGTTGCGAGAGGGGTGACGCGATCACATAGAAGTGACAATGCGGAGCGCCTTGGTCGCGGAGACTATACGGACGCCCGCGTATTCTGCCACGGCAAGCACGGCGTGATCGCCGGTGACAATGTAGTCGGCTTTGGCGGCGAGCGCTGTTCCAATGAGTACGTCGTCATCGGGGTCGGAGACAATGCGGAGAGTGGGGACGGGTTGCACTGAAATTGCTTCTCGAAGATATGACTCAAGAAACTGGTCTATCGACAGGTGCGAGTTCGCTACTCTCTTCGCAAACTTACGCCGCGAGAGGACCTCGTCCAGTTCGGCGAGAATTGGGGCGCTCGTGCAGAAGACAATTTCCTTGCCAGTTCCGAAGTTGAGAAGTCGCCGGGGTTTGCCTTCCCACAAGAAGCCGGAGACGAGGACGTTGGTGTCCAACACCAGTCGCATCAGGCGGACTTGAGAGCGCGCCTTTCGGCCCGCATGACGGCGATCTCCTCGGCGATCTCCTCTGGCGACATGTAGGGCGTGTCGTCATTCGCGTTTCCGCGATCTACCGCCTCGAAGACTTGCTTGAGGCTTGGAGCCTCAAGTTTTTGGCGCAACATTCTCTCCAAGGACTCGGGTGAGAGCAGTCCGGCTTCTTCGGCTTCCTTGGCGAGTTGGTCTGGCAGTGTGATTTGGATCGTTGTCATCGCAGCCTCTTCACAATGATAGCGGCATGCTGGCCGAGTTACCCAATCAACGCAGCTTCCTCCGGCTTTTCGCGAAGCTGGATTTCGCGCTCGCGTAGGTCGTGGACCTGTTCGCCGATAGCGTACTTCAAAGCTTCGACCCCGAGGCCACTTACTGCGGAGATTGCGTAGAACGGCAGTTTCTTCCGCTTGGCCATGGTTTGCAGCTTCTTCAGCTTTTCCGGGTTGGCGACGTCGGCTTTCGAGGCGACGACCATCATGGGTTTCTCGTCCAGGCCGTGGCCGAAGTTTTTCAGCTCTCCCATGATGACTTTGAAATCGGCGACTGGATCGGGGCGGCCGCTGGCGTCAGAGACGTCGACGAGGTGGACAAGCACCCGGGTCCGCTCGATGTGGCGGAGAAACTGGACTCCGAGCCCTGCGCCGAGGTGTGCGCCCTCGATCAGGCCGGGGATGTCGGCGACGACGTAGCTCTCCTCATAGGGAGGATCCCCGACCGAGACGACGCCGAGGTTTGGCTCGAGGGTGGTGAAGGGATAGTCGGCGATTTTGGGCTTCGCGGCGGAAATTCGCGAGATCAGCGTCGACTTTCCCACATTGGGAAAGCCCACTAAGCCGACGTCGGCGAGGAGTTTCAGCTCCAGGCGATAGACGCGCTCTTCCCCGGCACGGCCGGGTTCGTGCTCGCGCGGCGCTTGGTGGGTTGAGGTGGCAAAATGCTGGTTGCCGCGTCCGCCTCGGCCGCCCTTGGCGGCGATAATCCGCTCGTCGGGATGACGAAAATCGTGGACCAGTTCGCCGGTCTCGTCGTCGTAAAGCGCGGTGCCGACGGGGACCTTCAGAATGATGTCCGCACCCTCGCGGCCCGTGCAATTAGAGCCTTCGCCGTGTTTTCCGCGCTCTGCTTTGTGCTCTGGGTTGTAGCGGAAATGAATGAGGGTATTGTGGCGCTCGCTCGACTCCATGATGACGTCGCCGCCGCGGCCGCCGTCGCCGCCGGAGGGTCCCCCTCGCGGCACGAATTTTTCGCGGCGAAAGGCCACGCATCCGTTGCCGCCGTTGCCGGCTTTTACTTTAATCCTTGCTTCATCGACAAACATTTCTTCCTCGTTATCTCGCGCGGCTTGGCGCCGTTAGCCCGCGCGCTGCGAAATTTTCGCATTTTAGGGCTGTCTTTAGTGTAGCCAATGGAGTATTCTTCCCCCAATTTCCCAAAGGTAGTTGATTGTTCTCCGCGCGAGCGCAATGACCGCGCGGCATTGACGATGACTTGCCGGCGTGTGCTGTTGGCGCCGGTGAAGGGCATTTGTCTCGTCCTCAACCGTGTTGCTGGGGAGAACCTGTATGGTGCGCCGGGCCCTCGATCAACGACCACCGGGTGAACGGTCCGCCGCTTCTCCTCTGTGCGTATGGCGGCTGTTATTGGCGCTGCTTGCGGTGCTGCTGCTTCCTGGATCACTCGCGGGCCATGCGCAATCGACCACCACCGGAGGGTTGGAGGGCACGATCACCGATGCCCAGGGGCGAGTGGTCCCCGGCGTTCGAGTCATCGCGCGGAGCGGCGCCACCGGCAAGCTGCGCGCGACTACGAGCGATGCGGCGGGTGGTTTTCGTATCGCCGATTTAGACCCGGACACCTATGCGGTTGACGCCAGCGCTACGAACTTTGCGCCGTGGCGCGCGGCGTCGGTGGCGATCGAGGTGGGGAGAATCACGACGCTCGCGCCGCGCCTGGCTGTCGGCGGACACAGCGAGACTGTGCTGGTGCGCGCGGAGACTCCGGGGCTGGAGACAAGCTCGGCGGCGATCACCACCAACCTTAGCAACACGACGCTCGAAAACCTACCCAGCAACGGACGACGCTGGTCGAACTTCGCCTTGCTTGCAGCGGGGGTGACTCCGGACCAAAATGGCGATGGGTTGCTCAGCTTTCGTGGCATCAGCGTGCTGCTGAACAACAACACCATCGACGGAATGGACAACAACCAGGCATTTTTTTCCGAAGAGCGGGGTCGCACTCGCATCGGTTATTCGACGACGCAGGCGGCGGTGCAGGAGTTCCAGGTGAACACGTCGAACTATGCGGCCGAATATGGCCGCGCGGCGGGCGGTGTGGTCAACACGGTGACCCGGTCAGGCGGAAACGAGTTTCATGGTCAGGCCTTCTTCTTCGATCGCGATAATGACTGGGGCGCGACGAACCCGTTTACGACGCTGACCCAGCGGCTCCCGGACGGCAGCTACTCGACCACACCCTTCCACCCTACCGATTGGCGCAAGCAGTGGGGCGCGGGAGTTGGCGGGCCGATTCGACACGACAAGCTCTTCTGGTTTTTTGCCTATGACCAATACCGGCGGAACTTTCCCGGGACCGCCCGCACCGCCGATGCGGTGTCCGGAACAGCGCCGGAGTTGTTTGCGACGCCATCTGCGCAGGATATCGCTACACTTGCCGCGCGCACCCAGACGACCGTTGCTGTTGCGCTGGCCCACTACAACGACATCCTTGCAGGGCTGGACTCAATGCTCGGTCCGGTTCCGCGCACCGCCAACCAGTACATCCTCTTTCCCAAGGTGGACTGGGACTTAAACGAGCGCAACCATCTCATCTTTCAGTACAACCGAATGCGGTGGAACTCGCTGGCAGGGGTGCAGACGGCGGCCTCGAGCGAATACGGCGTCGCCAGTTTCGGCAACGATTACGTTTCAGAAGACTGGGGCATCGCTCGCTGGAACTACTTCCTCACCGCCAATCTGCTGAACGAGGTGCGCTACCAGTTTGGCCGCGACTTCGAGTCGGAGTTTGCGCAGACGCCCACGCCATTTGAGCAACCCTTCGCGAAGAATCTCTATGGCCTTGCGCCGCAGATCTCAGTGGCCAGCGGCAACTACGGTTTTACTTTCGGCAAACCTGCGTCGCTGAACCGGGCCGCTTATCCCGACGAGTACCGATCCCAATTTGTCGACACCGTCAGTTGGGTGCATGGCAAACATTCGTGGAAGGCGGGCTACGATTTCAGCCACGTGATCGATAACACCAACAACATCTATAACGGGACGGGGAGCTATGTTTACTCGAATGTGTTGAGCTTTGCCTCGGACTACTACGCGCCGAGCAGTTGCGATACCGGACCAACCGGCGTGGGACGCTTACCATGTTACGACTATGAGACGCAGGCGCTAGGGCCATCGATCTTCCGCTTCACGACTAATGATTACGCGGCCTACATTCAAGATGAATGGAAGATCGTGCATAACTTCACCTTGTCGCTTGGTCTTCGCGAGGAATACCAACAGCTGCCGAATCCCAATCCGGCGCTCGTCAACCCCGATATTCCTGAGACGCACGCTCTGCCGCATCAGCGGCAGAATCTTGCGCCGCGTTTCGGCTTCGCGTTGGACGTTTTGGGCCGAGGGAGCACGATACTACGCGCGGGTTACGGTCTGTATTACGGGCGCATTGTGAATTCGACGGCCTATGCGGCGTTGACTGAGACGGGGATGGCGGCCTCGCAGCGCAGCTACTATTTCAAGCCGGTGGATGTGGGCGCACCGCCGTTTCCGCATGTCTTCACCGCGGAGCCGCCGTTCTCGAACCAGCCGAATGCGGTCTACTTCGATCCTGATGCACGAAATCCGATGGTGCAGGAGATGGAGGTTTCGCTTGGACAGCAATTAGGCGCTCGGACCGAGATCTCCGCCGCTTTTCTTGGTAGCCTGGGCCGCAAGCTGCCTAATTTCATCGATAAGAACATCGGCCTAACGTCGGTCGGCACGATCACTTATGAGATTGATAACTCGACTGGAAACGGCCCCCTGCCGGGCAAGACTTATACGACATCGTTCTTTACTGCGCGAATCAATCCCAACTATGGCCAGCTCACCGACATCTTCACCGAGACTAACTCGCACTATGAAGCGGGGATGGTGCGGCTTAACCACTCCATGGGCCGGGGCGGAGATTTGCACGCGACTTATACGTATTCTCATGCGGCGGACTACAACCAAAATTCGACTACCTTTGCGGACAACAACGACATCCTCGATCCGACTAACTTCGCGCTGGAGTATGGCGCCTCAAATTTTGATATTCGCCAGCGGGTGACCGGCACCGCGATTGCGCGGACGCCGTGGAAGCTGCATGGTGTTAAGGGCTATCTGTTCGACGGCTATTCGCTGGCGCCGGTGGTTGAGTGGCGGACGGGGCTGCCTTATACGCTGCGGACGACCGGGGCGATTCCGTCGAACGAAGTACGTGGATACGGTCAATCGGATCGAGACGCTTAGCGGACTAGGCGCGAGCATTAACGGTTCAGGAGGCGACAATCGCATCGCGGAGATCGGGCGCAATACTTTCCGGTATCCCGCGGTCACTAATGTCGATCTGCGCGCCGCAAAGACCTTCAAGTTTGGCGAGCGTGCCGATCTGGAGCTGATTGGCGAGGCGTTTAACCTGCTTAACCATCAGAACGTCACCAACATCGACACTACCGGCTACCTTATCGATGGCGCTTCGTCGCCTGAAACCTTGCCTCGGCTGACCTACCAGACGAAGTTCGGTAGCATCACCAACAGTAACAGCACCGCGCTCTATCGGGAGCGTCAGATTCAGCTGGCGGTGCGGTTGACGTTCTAGTAGCCCCTGCCGTGAGCCGAACGCGTTAGTCTTGAGTTATGTCCGAGCCCGGCGCTCACACCGAATTGCTTCCCGTCATCGAACTTGGGGATGACGACACCGAAGACGCTCCGAATGAAGGTTCCGCGCCACGCATCTTCGCTGCGACGCCGGAGGTTGCCGGGACGCGGCTGGACCAGTTCCTGGTCGTGCCGCTTGACGGGGTGAGCCGCTCGCGGATTCAGATGCTGCTTGACCAGGGCGGAATCCTGGTTGACGGTAAGCCGGCCAAGGCCTCGCACAAGCTGCGTGGGAGCGAATCAATCTCGGTCACTGGCGAGGCGCAGCCTCCGCCGCTGCGGGCGGTGCCTGAGGAGATTCCCCTGGACATTGTCTTTGAGGATGTTGACCTCGCGGTGATCGACAAACCGGCAGGAATGATGGTCCACGCAGGGGCGGGCGCCACCGACGATGCTCGCAACCAGGGGACACTGGTGAATGCTCTGCTGCATCACTTTCAGTCGCTGTCCTCGACAGCTGGCGAACTGCGTCCCGGGATCGTGCACCGGCTTGATAAAGAGACCAGCGGCCTGATCATCGTTGCGAAGAACGATCGCACTCATCAGGCGCTATCGGAGATGTTTTCCAGCCGCAGCCTGTGCAAAACCTACCTGGCTCTGGTGCATGGCGAGATGAAGCAGGACTCTGGGACAATCAACGCGCCGGTGAGCCGCGATCTGGTCCGCCGCACCCGCATGACGACGCGCCGGAGCGACTCGGGCAGGACGGCGATCTCGCATTACAAGGTGTTGCGCCGTCTGAATACCCGGTATGGCCGCTTTACTCTGGTGTCGGTGCGGATCGAGACCGGGCGGACGCATCAGATTCGCGTGCACATGGCGTCGATCGGGCATCCGGTGGTTGGGGATAGGCTGTATGGCGCGCCGGCGCAGATTCAGCTTGTGAGGGCAGCAAATGTTCGCAAGAAGCGAGATGCCGAGGTTACCGGAGACGCGCTTTCTTTAGACCGGAATTTTCTTCATGCGGCGGAGCTGGAGTTTGTGCATCCTCGGACGGGGAAGGAATTGGCGTTGAAGTCGGAGCTTCCCGCAGAGTTGATGGACTTCATGGCGTTGCTCGAAAAGGCGGAGTAGGTTCCACAACTTCCGGAAAAAAGAGGGTGAGTATCGGCGCAAGCCGCTGAGGTCATTGGCCGCCTTCGCGCCTATAGTAAAGTCCTTCACAGGACTCCTTGAAGGTGCGCACAGGCCTGAGACTCGCGTGGTTGATGACCCTGATGGCCTGTGCTTTACGCGTGGCCAGCGCGCAGGACCTCGCGCCTCGGGCCTATCTCATTACCCCGCTGCATCTGACCACTGCAACGCTGACGTGGTCCTTTTATGACGGCAGCATCAATTACAACGGTGCGCTGCCGGTCAACGACGCCACCGGCACCTATCAGGTGCCGATACTCACCGTCTATCACTCCTTCAGCATGTTTGGGCGTTCGGCTAACGCTCTAGCCTCGTTGCCCTACGCCCGAGGAAATTTCCAGGGAACGGTGGCCGGCGCGGGTGAGCACCTTTACCGTTCGGGCCTGCTTGATTCGGTCTATCGCGTCTCAGTCAATCTCAAGGGTGGTCCCGCGCTCGAGATGCGCGATTTTTCAAAATGGAGGCAGAAGGTCCTGCTGGGAGTCAGCCTCAAGGTGGAAGCTCCTACCGGTCAGTACGATCCGACCAAACTGGTCAACTGGGGCACCAACCGGTGGTCGTTCAAGCCGGAGTTCGGCTACTCGCAGCGCTTTGGCGGCTTCGTGCTCGACGGCTATGCGGGGGCGTGGTTTTTCACTACCAACAACGATTTCTGGTCGCGCAACTCTTACTACCCTGGCACCAGGTCGCAATCGCAAGCTCCAATCGGCGCCTTCGAGAGTCACTTGAGCTACAACTTCAACCCACGCCTCTGGGCCTCGCTCGACGGGAATTACTGGTTCGGCGGCAAGACCAGCATCGCCGGAGTCGTGAACCCCCTCAGCGAGCTAAGCAACTCCCGCATCGGAGGCACCGTCTCGCTGCCCATCGGCAAACACCAGTCTCTGAAGTTCGCCTACAGCAACGGGACTTATATCCGCTTCGGCGGCAATTACCAAAACGTCTCAGTGGCCTGGCAGTACGCCTGGGTAGGGAAGCGTTGGTAGCCTGACCAGAGGCTGCTTAGGATTCGCTCGCGTCCCGAACCGATACGTTCCCAATCGTCCCGCTTACCGACACTTCTGAGCGCATCTTCGGCAGCGCGGATGGATGCTCTCTTTGCAGATAATCCAGCATCTTTTCGCGGACGTAGCAACGCAGATCGCGCATGGCCGACGAGCTGGCGGCGCTCATCAGAAACCTAATCTCGATTGTGCTGTCCTTCGAATCGGTCACCTGGACGAGGTTGGTCTTGCCGTCCCACAACGGAGAGGACTGCAGGACGATCGCGTACTGCTCGCGAAGCCGCTGCACCGGGACGGTGTAATCCATTTGCAGGTCCACTGCGCCGATCATGTCGGAGGAATACCGTGACGAGTTCTCGAATGACTTTTCAATAAAATGAGAAATCGGCACGATCAGATGGCGCAGGTCCCAGAGCCGGATGACCACATAAGTGGTGTTGACCTCGACCACCCGGCCTGATTGACCCTCGACCACGACCGCATCATCGATGCGGATCGGCTCGGTAAGCGCGATTTGAATTCCGGCAATGAGGTTGCCAAGAGTCGGCCGCGCCGCCATGCCTAGGACCAATCCCGCGACACCGGCGGAGGCGAAGAGGCCTGCTCCCAGGTTGCGAATCGAGGGGAAAGTCATCAATATCGCCGCAAAGCCGATGAAGGCGAGCAGCCACATCATGATCTGGCGAAGCAGAAAGACCTGAGTGCGAATGCGCCGCGCCCGAACATCATCCCGAATGTCCTCGGGAAGCCGCGCGACGATGAAGGCATGAGCGATCTCCAGCAGCCCGATCGTGAGCCAGGTAAAGGCCGCGATGTAGCCGATCTCAATAAGATGCTGGATCAAGTCGGTGCCCCAACCCTCGGTCCCGAGTTGTTCCATGGCGATTGTTACCGCAAAGAGGATCAACAGCGGGTGCGCCGGTCTCGAAGTGTGCCGGATGAACAGGCCGGCAGAGAAGGTGGGCCGCCACTTCTGCGCCCGGCGAAGGCAGGCGTAAAGAATGAAGTGGGCCAACTCGGCTGCGGCAATTGCGGCGATGAAGGCAAGGGCGCCGCGCAGCGCAAACGGCCAACCGGATAACCAATCAACGCTCATGAGCGATAGCCTACACGTCCGTGCGAATCCAGTGGCACCGCCGCCGCCGAACCTATACTGAATTGAATGACCAGGACCTTCACCAAGTCTCTCGAATTTCAACGCCGCGCCGAGCGATTCCTTCCCGGCGGAGTCGATTCGCCCGTGCGCGCCTTTCGCGCTGTCGGAGGCGCGCCGCCCTTTCTCGTTCGGGCCGAGGGCGCATATCTGTGGGACGCGGACGGCAACCGTTATCTAGACTACTTCGGCTCCTGGGGGCCGATGATTCTCGGCCATGCTGATCCATCGGTTGTTGAGGCCATCCAACGCGCGGCCGCAAATGGCGCAAGCTTCGGAGCATCCACGCCAACCGAAGGCGAACTCGCCGGAATGGTGATCTCCGCCGTCCCGTCGATTGAAAAGCTGCGCTTCGTCAGCTCCGGAACCGAAGCGACCATGTCGGCGATCCGCGTCGCGCGCGCTTTCACCAACCGCAAGTACATCGTGAAGTTCGAGGGCTGCTATCACGGCCACTCCGACGGCCTGCTGGTCAAGGCCGGCTCCGGGGTCGCGACCTTCGGCATCCCCGGCTCTGCCGGAGTGCCGGAGGAGATCGTCCACTTCACCTTAGCGCTGCCCTTCAACAACGTGGCAGCCGTCGAGGCTGCCTTCGCGGCACATAAGGACGAGATTGCCTGCGTCATCGTCGAGCCGGTGGTTGGGAATATGGGTTGCGTCCCGCCCGCGCCCGGATATCTTGAGGCGCTGCGCAAGATCACCGCCGACGCCGGCACTGTACTGATCTTCGACGAAGTGATGACTGGCTTCCGCGTGGCTTTAGGCGGAGCTCAGGGACTCTATGGAGTCCATCCCGACATGACTACCCTCGGCAAAATCATCGGCGGAGGCCTGCCATGCGGAGCCTTCGGCGGCCGCGCCGAGATCATGGACCTGCTCGCGCCTTTAGGGCCGGTATATCAGGCCGGAACGCTCAGCGGGAATCCTCTCGCCATGGCCGCGGGAATCGCTACCGTCGGCGAGCTGATCCGGCGCGAGAACGAGATTTATCCCCAACTGGAAAAAGTCAGCGCCGCCGTCGCCAACGGAGTCGCCGCCGAAGCTACAGCCGCCGGAATCCCGGTCGTGACCAATCGAGTGGGATCGATGTTCACGTGGTTCTTCACGGAAACTCCAGTCACTGATTGGGACACCGCCGCGACCTCCGACACAGCCCTCTTCGGAAGATTCCATCGCGCCATGCTCGAAGCCGGGGTCTGGCTGCCTCCGTCGCAGTTCGAGGCGATATTTTTGGGCACGGCACATGGAGAGGCTGAAGTGGAGGCTACAATTGCAGGGGCGAAGGGTGCGTTTGCAACGATTGAATAGGGTTTGAGCCGTTCTCAGTCTTTCCTCATCCACGCGTCGTTTGAATCCAGAAACTTGATTAGTGTTTCAACCCTGTAGGCGATCAAGACTTCTGAGATTGGATCCCAATTAGTAACGAGCCCCGACAGCGATAGATCAGGTGCCCATAATCCCCCTGCGGGATTGCTCGTGGACGACCACACTCCGCATCCGCTTAGACCGTGTGGGTCGACGCTGTGAGATGCCGGATAGCTCAAGGCAATTCGAGTGATTTGATCGTAGGTGACAGGTAAGGCGGCCTCGCGTCCGAAGCTGAAGTATGGCGTGGCCATGAAGTTTGGGCCCACAGGGACGCTCGTTACGCCCGGAAACCCTAAGAACCCAAATTGCGTCGAGTCGCTCGGGGTCCTTGTTGAAGGATCGAGAGGGTAGAAGTGTTTCTGCCCTTTGTCCTGTGCTTGGTCTGGGAGCACGAAGGCAGCAAGGTCCTCGTCGTTATCCAGGAAGGATTGCGCATGCTCGAGAGCTACCCGTCTGCGCACTTTGACTGGTGAAGGCTGAGCAACAATGGCTGATTTCTGAAGTTGGACACTCTCGTCAGGCAGCAGAAAGTACAACCGTTCGTATGCAGTTGTCTGCATCGTATGCGCAGCAGTCAAAATTAGGTAAGTGTCCTTCCAAAGGATGCCTATTCCTGTAGCGAGCCCCTGGCCCTCAGCACCAGTTGACCCATTTCCAACTATCCCAAAAGAAAACCGATACATCGCATTGCCCAGCGCTTCGTCAGCGGCCTCACTGATCACGTCTGTCATTCCGTCTCTCTTTCGGCTATTCTGCGGGCTTAACCCGTCTAAGCAGCCTTCCGATCAACCACCTCAAGCACCGTCCCTTCAACCTTCTGGAGGTAGGCAACAATATCAAAGAAGTTGCGAATCTGCGGATTCCCCTTCGGCCCAAGCATCCGCATCAGGGTCTTTGGCGAGCGCCCCAGGGCTTCGCCGAGCCGAATGAAGCCTACGGTTCCATTGATATATGTGCGCAATACCGACTTGCCGGTATCGACGTCGCCAGAAACGAGGCAGTTCACGGCCTCTCGCAACAGGGCGCGCCGGAACGCCTTGCTCTCCTGAAGTTGCGCCTTGACTGTTTCTTTGAATTCCTTACCTAGAGGCATCACATCTCCTTCTTGGTCGCTTTGTACTCGCTCCACAGCCGTTGAGGGCGGCAATATCGCTCTGTTGGCCCTTCTTACTGCCTCCGCCGAGAAGAATCACGAGCGTCTCGCCGTCCCTTCCAAGGTAGGCGCGGAAGCCAGGCCCAAAATCCATCCGAAGCTCCATCACGCCGCCACCCACGCTCTTGATGCTCGATAGATTGCCTCGCTCCAATCGATCGAGGTAAACGGAAACTCTGGCGCGGCTTGCTGCCTCAAGTGACCGAAACCATTGCTCGAATGCATTGCGTCCTTCGCGGTCGATGTAAGGACGCAGAACCATAGCTACTCAGGAATGGTAACACATGGAATACCATCGGGGCGGCTCCCGAAAAAAAAACAGCCGGACCCACTTGGATCCGGCTGTCAGGTTAGTTTCAATCTGCAGCTAAGGCACAAAAGGAGCGGCTAGCCAGGGCGAAGAGCCCACCGACTTGCCCACCGAAGTTGCGCAACCTGTTCCGCCTGGACCAGCCGCGCAATGCCACCAATTATCTGTGGCAGTGACCGCGCCGCCAGTACCGAGATTTTGCACACCGATCGCCGGGGCGCTGAAGTTATTGAAATGGGCGTAGGTCCGGCCGTCAGGCGCGCTGAAGGCGATGTCGATGGCTTCATCTTCAAAGACATTTTGCGAAATCATCGTCCCATTTACCGGCACCAGGCTGAAGATATTAATCCCGGTGGGGCCTGAGGTCGCTGCGTCATCCGTGTCCGCTGCATTGCCTGAGATGATGTTGCCGACGATGACGTTGTCGCTTAGGTTCGCTGCCGGCACTGGAACCCCGGGGGGCGCGGCCGCGTGGTTGTGCATGGTGACGCCGGGCAAGCCATTGTCCTTGAGCACGTTGTTGATGATCACATTTTCGTAGGCGCCGGTGCCGGGGAACGGGGCGAAGATCCCAACCCCTGCGCCTGCACCGGGAAGCCCGAGGCCGTTACTCTCCGAGCGATTGTTCGCGACGGTGTTTTGAAATACGCCGAACGAAAACACTGCCGAGGGTATCACTGTCGTAGCGGGGCCATGAGACGCCATGGTGATGCCGCAATCCCAGGGGTTGTCATGCACATAGTTGCCACTGATCAGGTTTGAGAAATTCGGGCCGGTTTCGTCGCTGATGAGAATCCCGCCTGAGTTGTGGTCAACTTCGTTGTGAAGGAGCGTGGAGCGTCTGGCGGCCATGAGATGAATGCCTTCGCCGCAATCGTCCCCTTCGTTGGTTTCAAAGGCCGGAATCCCAGGACAATTGCCAGTGCCCACCTCGAGCGCCTTATCGTTGTCGTAGACGTGGTTGCCGACGATCGTGACGTCCCCCCCATTAACGACCAGGATCCCCTCGAAATTAGCGTTGTGAATTTTGAAGCCGGATATCAATACCTTGGATACACCGGTATTCGGGGCTATAGACATGCCGTTGACGAAAATTCCGTTGGAAAGGCCGGTCGCGTCGATCGTGGGCGGCTTCGCTTCGTCCATTGCCACGAGCGCAAGCGTCTCCGTGATGGTTACCTGTTCTTTATAGATGCCGGTGGCCACCTGAATTGTGTCTCCAGGTGATGCAGAGGCAACGGCAGCGCCGATCGTGGATGTACAGCCCCCGGTTCCACCGGGGTTGACGCACAAGGTAGCGGCGGTGGCCAGACCGCCAGCTGTGCAGAAGAAGAGGGCGGGTCCGAAACACATTGTTCCAAGACCGATAATTCGCAGACTATGAGACATTTGTTCCTCCGGTTCGAAAATCGGTTGGGGTTACGGGGAATACTGGTCGTTCTCTAGGGGGCCTTTGCAGCCCGGATAATAGTAGGCTGGCAATCGGAACTTGCCAAGCATTCGGACAGATTATTTCGGGCTCGGATCGCGCTTGAATTGTCGGACGTGCCCCTAGACGGGGCGACCCTTGCATTATCGCGGCGTAAGTTGGTCTGCGGTGATGAAGCAGGCGCCGCCGCCCGATGGCTTGGCTAGCAGATGCTGAGCGGCCTCAACCGTCGCGCTCCGATCTTGCCCAATCCCAGCCTGGCCCCCATCATGAAGAGCGATATTGCTGCCCCGTCCAGCCCGACGATTGCGCCGGATGCCTTTCTCAACATGGCCCAGAACATCATCACCACGAATCCCCGGCTCCCAGTCGCGCCCCATCACATTCCACATCACCGGAGTCAGCCCAAGTTCCCGCGCAGAGCGCAGAACATCCGGACGCCGCGAGCCGTGCGGCGGCCGGAAATAACTCACCCGCTCGCCGAGAACATCTTCCAGCGCGGCGTTGCAATCGGCCAGCTCCCGCCGCACCTTCGCGGGCGGTTCCAGCACCAGCCATGGGTGGGTCATCGTATGGTTCCCAATCAGGTGGCCCGCAAACTGAACGGCGCGAACGATATCCGGCCGCTGTCGCACGAAGCGCCCAATCATGAAAAACGTCGCCCGCACCCGATGCTCGGCGAGGATATCCAGCAGTTGAAGAGTGTAAGGATCGTTCGGGCCGTCGTCGAAGGTCAGGGCAATCTCGTTCGGATTGCGGTTCGCAATCACCGTCCGCCCAAAGAGCTGCGACCCCGCCGACAGTGCGGCGTAGGTGCACAATCCCGCAGCGGCGACACCGGCAACGGCCGCGCCGGCCAGAATTCCACCCACTGGAAGCGAGGCTGACATTGGCTTTCAGTGTACCGCCCCAATCTCTAGCCCGATGTGAGCTTGGCGGGCGCCGATCGGCGTGGTATCTTCGTATTTTCTTCGCTACGACAAATCATGACACACTAGGCGAAGCAGATCATTCCCGGAGTTCGTTCTCGTCATGGCAAAACTCTTCGAGCAGCCGCGCTTTATCGCCCTGGAAGGCCCGATCCGCGTCGGTAAATCGAGCCTGGCGAAGATCCTCGCCGAAGGGCTGCACGCTCGGCGCGTCGTCGAGCCGGAGAACAACCCCTTTCTCGACCGCTTCTACGCCGGGCAAACCTCGCTCGGTTTTCAGACCCAGATGTGGTTTCTGCAGCAGCGGTACGAGCAGTTGAAGGGAATCAATCGCGAAGAGCTCGATACCCCGGTCGTCGCCGACTATATCTTCGAAAAGGATAAGTTGTTCGCCTACATCAACTTATCCGACGCTGAGCTGGCGCTCTACAACAGCTACTATCAGCATTTCCGCGAACAGGTACCCACACCCGACCTGGTGATCTATCTGCAGGCGACTCCCGAGGTGCTCAAACAGCGGCTCAAGCGCAAAGGTGTTCCCGGCGAGCGCGCCGTCAGCGACGACTACCTGGAGCAAGTTATCGCCGCCTACGAGCACTTCTTTTTCCATTACACCGCCAGCGACCTGCTGGTCGTCAACACCTCTGACATCGATTTCGTGAACAACAACCACGACCTGCAAATGCTGCTCAAGCGCCTCGCCGAGCCGATTAAGGGCACGCAGTACTTTCTGCCGCTCGGCACTGAATTGGCAGGCTAAAAAGTCAGTGCACGTTGGTCGGTTCGGAGTACGATGTTTGCGGTGACGCAACGCATCGATTACGCGCAGGCATTTCCCGAGGCCATCAAGGCCATGGGACAGATGGAGGCCACGCTGCGCCACAGCGGCCTGGAGAAGCCGCTCCTCGACCTGGTAAAGCTGCGCGCGTCGCAGCTCAACGGCTGCGCCTACTGCATCGACGTGCACACCAAAGACGCCCGCGCCGGCGGCGAGACCGAGCAGCGCCTTTATGGACTAACGGCGTGGCGCGAGTCGCCCTTCTTCACCCCGCGTGAACGCGCGGCCCTCGGGTGGACCGAGGCCATCACCAACATCCAGGAAGGCCACGCCACCCAAACGGCCTACGACGAGACCCGCAAAGAGTTTGAGGAGTCGGAACTGGTGAAGCTCACCTTTGCCATCACCACCATTAATACCTGGAACCGGATCGCAATCGCTTTTCGCCCGGATGTCGGCGTCTACCAGCCGGAGAAATAGCAGAGCGCAGACTCTCCACCCCGTTTGACCACTCCATAAAATCGGCAGTATGCTTCCCCGTTCGCTTCCTTCCCAGCATCCAAGGAAGTGAATGGAGGTAGTAGTTATGTCTGGACCCAAGAAGTGTGCCCACCCAAGTTGCACCTGCATCGTGGATAAAGACAAATACTGTAGCCAGCATTGCAAAGATGCTAAGGGAGTGGTCGCGCTTGCCTGCCACTGCCAGCATCCCGAGTGCAAGGGATAGCCCCACCACCTAGCGCGGGCTATTGACCTCCCGCCGCGCAAGCCGCGAGCGGCAGAGGCTGTCCCCCGAAGACGAACTTGCCACGCCTCCGAGGACGGAGTATTCTCTGAAGTTGTTCGGGCGGCATCCCTGAAGTATCGGCGGGAGCCACACTGGAGACATCATGAGCATTCCGCACTTTCGCAGCGCTGACCAGTCAGGGTCCGCGATCCCCGCAAAACTAACCCTCCCCCATCTCCAAGAGAAGAAACGTCTCGGGCAGCCGATCACGGCGTTGACCGCTTACGACTATGCCACTGCGCGGCTGGTGGATGAGGCCGGTATCGACATCATCCTCGTCGGCGACTCGCTGGCCATGGTGGTGATGGGCCTCGACAGCACCCTTGCCGTCACCGTCGACGAGATGCTGCACCATACACGCGCTGTTCGCCGTGCCGTTCGCCGTGCAGTGCTGGTCGCCGATATGCCCTTTGGCTCCTATCACTCCTCGGTCGCTGAAGGGGTGACAAATGCGGTGAGGTTCGTCAAGGAGGGTGGCGCAGAGGCAGTCAAGGTCGAGGGTGGCCGCAGCCGTCTGGAGTTGGTCGAGCGGCTGGTCGACGCCGAGATTCCGGTCATCGGCCATGTCGGGCTCACGCCGCAAGCGGTGCATCGCATGGGCGGCTACGCGGTGCAGGGCAAGACCCTCCGCGCCATCGACGAACTGGTGCGCGAATCTGTAGCTCTCGAACACGCTGGAGCCACCGCCGTCGTGCTCGAAGGCATCCCGCGCGAGGTCGCCCAGCGCATTACCGCCGAGCTGACGATTCCGACCATCGGGATCGGCGCCGGCCCCGACTGCGACGGACAGATTCTCGTATTCCACGACCTGGTCAACCTGAGCTTCTCCAAGTCGGCCAAGTTTGTTCGCCAGTACGGTGATGCTGCGGCGCTCTATCGCTCTGCCATTGAAGACTATCGCGACGACGTGGCGCAGCGCGCTTTTCCTTCGGACGCGGAAAGCTATCACCTCGCCAAGGAAGAGCGGCTCGCCCTGGAGGAGCTGCATGGCGGCAAGCTCGCCGTTATGCGCTAGGGTCGCGGATCGCTAAGACGTGCAAATCATCGCAAAAGCAAGTGAAATGCAATCTGCCTGCCGCGCCCTTCGTCTTGCGGGCAAGTCGCTCGGCCTGGTTCCGACCATGGGCGCGCTCCATGCGGGGCATCTCTCGCTGGTAAAAGCCTCGAAGGCGACCTGCGATATCACCACCGTTTCGATTTTCGTGAACCCAACCCAGTTTGGCCCTAAGGAAGATCTGGCCAGCTATCCACGGACCTTTGAAGCCGACTGCGCCATGCTTGAAGAGGAGGGCGCCGATCTGATCTTCGCTCCCAGCGTGGACGAGATGTACCCCGCTGGCGCCTCAACCTGGGTCGAGGTCGAGGGCGAAGGCGACAGGCTTGAGGGAGCCTCGCGCCCCGGGCATCTGCGCGGAGTCACCACTGTCGTCTCCAAGCTCTTCCACATCGTCGCGCCCACCCATGCGTTTTTCGGACAGAAAGACGCTGCGCAGCTGGCGGTCTTGCGCAAGATGGTCCGCGATCTGCTTTTCGATTTGCAGATTGTGGGTTGCCCAATCGTCCGCGAGCCGCATGGACTGGCCATGAGCTCGCGCAATCAATACCTTAGCGCCGAAGAGCGTCAGCAGGCGCTCGTCCTCAGCCGCGCTTTGCTGGCCGCCTCCGAACTGGTCGCAAGTGGAGAGACTTCCTCCGCACCACTCCTCGCGACGATGTGCGCGGTTTTCGCAGCCGAACCGGGCGCTCGAGTCGATTACATCAGCGTCGTCGATCCCGACACGCTGTTACCCATCGAGGGCATCACAAGCGGAGGGATGCTCGCCGTCGCCGCATATTTCGGTACAACGCGCCTGCTCGACAATGTGCTTACGCGGGAGATCAGTCGAAACGCACTGTGAAGGAATCGGCTTGCGGTTCGCGCACATTCCTCTTTTGTCGACGAGCCTCTACTTAGAGACAAATCTGTTTCCCGAGATGAGAAAGCGCAACGGCATCGCGGAGGCCTTGCGAATGCCGATTCTCGGCGTGACCGTGACGGCTTCGGGAACATAGCCATCGTCGGCGATGTGTAACGCCGATTTCGCGGCGGTCAGATCGATTCCGTTGACGGCTTCTCTGTTGATGCCCAGCGCCTGGCAAAGCCGCCCTGGCCCGGAAGTCAGCAACCGCGGCCAGGCAGTGGCCGGGAGCTCACGTAACTTCGCCATCTCGGCAAGCCCGGCGATTGGTTCTAATGCACGGAACAGAACGCCGCCAGCCTGACCCTCCGGTTCGCAGGAGACGTTCAGGCAGTAGTGCATCCCGTAAATGAAGTACACATAGGCGCGACCCGGCGGTCCGAAGAGCACCGAGTTGCGGTTGGTCATGCCGGCGAAGGAGTGGGCCGCTGGATCATTCTCGCCCAGGTAGGCTTCGGTTTCGACAATTCGGCCTATGAGGGTGTGGCGGCGGACCCGCCGAATCAGCAGCTTGCCGAGAAGTTCCCTTGCTACCACCTCAGGTCGGGCCAGGTAGAAATCCCGAAGCACAACGTTCATCCGGACTTATGCCTTATGCGCCTTAGCGTATTCTTTCACCGCCTCCAACACCTCTTCGGCATGACCCTCCGGCTTGACCTTGGGGAAGACCTTGATTAGCTTCTGATCCGGCCCGATCAGGAACGTCGTCCGCTGGATGCCGATCACTTTCTTCCCATACATGTTCTTTTCCTTCAGGACATCAAACTGTTTGCAGACTGCTTCGTCTACATCAGCAAGGAGCGTATACGGCAGGTCATACTTTTCCTTGAATTTTTTTTGCGCCTTGGGCGTGTCGCGGGAGATTCCCAGCACCACAGCGCCGGACTTCTGGATCTTCGTGAAGATATCGCGGAAGCCGCAGGCCTCAATGGTGCAGCCCGGCGTGTCAGCCTTGGGGTAAAAAAAGAGCACCACCGGCTTGCCGGAGAAGTCGGAAAGATGGACGGTCTTTTCCTGCTCGTCCTGAAGCGTAAAGTCGGCAACCCCATCATTCGGTTCCATCGGAGGCATGAATTTCCTTTCGCGAGGTAAATCGGCAAAATTGCCGGGAGTAGCATTAGAGCAGAGCCGTTCCCGCATTGCGGCGAACGCGCCGGTTCGAGACAACGCTATTACAACACTTGATTCGACCATGTTCCAAGTGACGATCATTTCGGGCGACGAGCGGTCTGCGCGACACTTCTTTGCGGCGGCGCTTTTGTTGATGCTGGCGCTGCCGGCGATGGCCCAATACCCGGGACGCATCCAGCCGGACGCCAAGAAGAAGCCCGACGAGCCGCGAGCGGTTTCGATCCTGGAGTGGGTCGGCGCACCAGGAAAACCCGTGGCAAGCCGCATCGTTCCTCTGAGCGTCTTCATCAACGGTGAATACCAGGACGGCGGCCTCTATCTCGCCCAACCCGCACCGCTTACCGTCGAAAACGACACTCTGTATGAGCTTCAGCAGGCGGGGGTGCCCAAAGGCACGTTCTACGTGGCCGGCGGAGAGGAGGTCGGTGGGGCCTGGTTCGGCTACGGTCAATGGAAGCCGCTCGCGCCGCCCAAGCCGGTCCACAAGCTTGCGCCCTCCAAAGTGCCGCCCAAGGTGGTCGAGGACAATGATCCCGACCGGCCTCACCTGAAGAACAGCAGTCCGGCCTCGAACTCGGGCGGTTCAACGGCTCCGGCAAACGATCCCGACCAACCTACTCTGCATCGCAGCCCCAATTCCGGTGGCAGCGGACAGAGCACCTCGTCAACCGGCAGCACCGCCTCCTCTAACGATCCTGACCAGCCTACCCTGCACCGTCGTGACTCCGACAGTACCCAAAGCGCTTCGGGAGCGGGTACCGCGCCTGAAGACCCCGATCGCCCGCATCTGAGGAAGCAGTCGGCCGCCGCCACCGCAGCAGATTCCGACGACGGCTCGCCAGTCTCAAGCGTGAACGAAGCCGATCCCGACCGGCCAAAACTCTCCCACGGCAAGCCCGCCGAGCTCCAAACGCAGCTTCAGGCAACCAAGCTCACTGGACGTCCGCCCAACTTGCAGCAGATGACAGCGATCTCCGACCCGGTCAACCGCGAGGAACATCCTTTTGCGTATCCCTGGCCCGACCCTGCCGAGGCGACCAAAATGCAAGCCGCCGTCGAGCAGCTCGCGGTCAAGGCTGCGCTGTCTGGCGGGGTTTCCCCATCGGATTTGATTGGGCCTGCTCCGGCAGCCGCGAAGCCGGTCAAAACGACTGGCGCAAGAAGCACGCTGGCGCACAAAGTTGCTCCGAAACCCCCAGCGGTAAAGCTGAGCGACAAGGATTTTCGCGCCTATGAGCTCTCCTACGATGGAGGAGCGACCGTCGTGTTCACAGCGAAAGCGACCATCGGAACGAACAATGCCGGCGTCACCCAGGAAAAATACGTCACCATCATCGCCCAGCCAGATTTCAATGGAGATCCGCAGCTGCGCTTCGAATCGGTGACCGACCCTAAGCACCTCGATATCACGCCGCGAATGAAACTGGTCGACGCGGTCGACACCGACGGCGATAACCGAGCCGAGTTAATCTTTGAGTTGATGCGTACCTCCGACCGGCAGTTTGCGATTTATAAGATCAAGGGTCTCCATGCCGAGCAGGCGTTTGCCACCGAGTCGCTCCCGTATGTGACTCCAAGCCACGCGGTAGAGACCAGCAGCAATTGATGCGGCCCGGCTCCCTCGGCAGCGGCAGGCCGCTGCTTTCGATGAGCAGTCGGCTGCGGCTACTCTCGGCAGCGGCAGGCCGCTGCTTTCGATGAGCAGTCGGCTGCGGCTACTCTCGGCAGCGCTTTTTCTCCTGGCCTGCCAGTGTCTGCTCTTCGCAGCCGAGCCAGCTCCGCGCCCATTGCTGGTCGGCTATTTTCCGCAGTGGGGTATCTACAGTCACTACTTCGTCAAGAACCTCGTCAGCAGCGGCTCAGCTGGACTGCTCGACCAGGTCGACTATTCTCAGGGCGTGATCAAGAACAACGCCTGCGAGATCGGCGACCCGAACGCCGATTTGAGCTTTGTCCATACCGCCGCGACCAGCCTGGACCGCAAACCCGACGATCCAGCCGCTCCGCTGCGCGGCAACTTTCATCAGCTGCAGGAACTGCGGCGCAGATATCCGAAGCTGAAACTGCTCATCTCGATTGAGGGCAATGCCAGCTACTTCGCCAGCGCCGCCCGGCCCGAGAATCGCACGGCATTCGTCTCCTCGTGCATCGATATGTTCATTCGCGGCCACTTCGCGCCCGGAGTCGAGGGCGGCCGCATATTCGATGGCTTCGATCTCGACTGGGAATATCCCACGCTCGCCGACAAAGACAACTATCTCGGCCTGCTGTCGGAGTTTCGCCGCCAGCTCAATGCTCTGCATGAGAACCTGAAGCTGAGCATCGCCCTCGCCGCCCGCGCCAGCCGCTACCAGGGCTTCGACCTCAAGGCCATCGCCGCGCTCGTCGATCAGGTCAACGTGATGAGCTACGACTACAACGGCCCCTGGAGCCGCATCACCGGAATGATCGCGCCGCTTTATGAAATTCCCGGCGATCCGTTGCGGGGCAACAACGTCGATGCGACGATTCAGGCCTATGTGCAGGCCGGAATTGCGCCGTCGAAGATGCTGCTCGGCATCCCGTTTTATGCCTACGGATGGAGCGGCGTCGCGGACGACAATCATGGGCTCTACCAGCAAGGGCAGCCGATTCCGGGCGACCACTTCTACAGCTACATCCAGTCGATCGAACCCAATTTCCAGCTCTATCGCGACCCAAAATCGCAAACCCCCTGGCTCTACGCCAACAAAACCTTCTGGACCTTCGAAGACCCAGGGTCAATCCACGCTAAGCTGGAGTACGCGCGCCGCCACAAGCTCAGCGGAGTGATGGCCTGGGAGCTCAGCAACGACTCGGCGGACGCTGTGCTGTTGAAGTCGATCGCGACGGGGTTATATCATCGCACCGACTTGGATTCCACCTCTCACTGAGTTAGCCTCGATGGAACGTCCCGCGAAAGAACTCATCGCAGGGCAGGAGTTTGTCAGGTTCATGAAAGTCTTCATCATCGGTTCCGGAGGGCGCGAACACGCCCTCGCCTGGGCCTGCGCCAAGTCCTCTCGTGTGAATGAAGTTGTTTGCGCCCCCGGCAATGGCGGAATCGCGTCCGTCGGACGCCGCGTCCCTGCGCGGCAGAGCGATCTCGATGACCTGCTCCGCGCGGTCGCCGCCGAGAAGCCGGACCTCACCGTAGTTGGCCCGGAGCTGCCGCTCTCGCTCGGCCTGGTCGATGAGTTGCGGCGCCGGAGCGTGCCCGTCTTTGGCCCTACCCGCGCCGCCGCAATGCTCGAAACCAGCAAGGCCTTCGCAAAAAGGTTTATGCAGCGGCACAACATCCCAACTGCCAAATACGCCGCCGTTTCAACCGAGGCTGAGGCGCTAGAGTCTCTCGCGCTCTTCCACCTGCCGGTGGTAGTCAAGGCTGACGGTCTCGCCGCGGGCAAGGGTGTTCTGATTTGCGAGACGAAGCAAGAGGCCGAGGCCGCGATACAGGGACTCTTCAGCGGCATGCTGCTCGGTGCGGCGGAGGGCTCAATCGTGATCGAGGAATTTCTCGAAGGCGAGGAACTCTCCTTGCTACTCCTCTCCGACGGCCAGCACGTCACACCGCTTGTTCCCGCTCAGGACCACAAACGCATCGGAGAAGGCGACACCGGCCTCAATACCGGGGGCATGGGGGTCTACACGACGGATTTTATGCTCGCTGAAACCATGCAGGCCTGGCTAGTCCAGCACGTCGCTCAGCCAACCATCGATGGCATGGCAGCCGAGGACACTCCGTTTGTCGGAGTCCTCTATTGCGGGCTAATGATGACCGCGCGCGGGCCGATGGTACTCGAATACAACGCCCGCTTCGGCGACCCAGAGACGCAGGCGATCCTCGTGAGACTGGACAGCGATTTTGTCGAAGGCCTTGAGGCCTGCGTCGAGGGCCGGCTCAGCGACACCGAGTTCCGCTGGCGGCCAGGAGCCTCGGCTTGCGTGGTCGCAGCTTCTGAGGGATACCCAGGCAGCTACACGGCGGGAAAGAAGATTACAGGACTCGAAGCCGCTGCCGAAGTCGCCCAGGTCTTCCACGCGGGGACCTCGCTGCTCAACGGAGAATTCATCACCAGCGGCGGCCGCGTCCTCGGCGTCACCGCAGCCGCGGATACCTTGCAAGAGGCTCTTGGTCTGGCCTATGAAGGAATGAGCCGAATTCACTTCGACGGCATATATTACCGGCGCGATATTGGGTATCGGGCATTGTTGCCGAAGAAGTAATCTGAACAACGGTGAGATTTACCAGAGGCGTCTATGAACGAGGATTCAAACAACACTGACTCTTCTTCCGATGAGAACAAGGTCGGCGGCCTGGGCACAAAGATCGTTGCTATGTTTTCCGGGCAAGGTATCGGCTTCGAACCGCATGAACTTAAGAGTCCCTTTCGGCCCGGTCCATCTTTGGGCGCAGAGGAACTCCTGCAATGGAACGACCTGACGGCCCAGCGCTGGAAGGCGCTCCTCGCCGCGAATCCAGCCGCCCTTGAATTCCCCTGCGACGTCTACGGCGTAGGAACCGTCCGCGGCCTGTTGCGGCACATCGTCGCCGTGGAACTCCGCTATTCGGACCGGCTGAGCGGCGAGCCGGTGACTCCTTATGAAAAAGTTCCGGAGGGCTCGGCGGAAGAGCTCTTTGCCCAGCACGACCAGACAATAGCCCGCTATCGCAAGCTGCTGGCCGACGATTCCATCGACTGGGAAGAGAAGCTGGAGTTCACCACGATCTCGGCAGGAACGCGGACTGCTACTCGGAAGAGAATTCTCTTTCATGCCTTCCTGCATGGTATCCGCCACTACGCGCAACTGGCGACGCTGGTGCGCCAGCGCGGCATCAAGCCTGATTGGCCGATGGATTTTCTGTTCAGCGGAGCGATGGAGTAATTCCGAAGAGTCAACCGGGTGAGATAGGGGCCGCTATCGTCAGTCGAGTTCCGCGAATAGCTGCTTCAGCGGCAGAAAAATTGGTGTCCCCGAGACGTGCAGTTCCTCGCCCTCGGGAGCATGAAAGCCCCTTGCATCGCAAACAAACGCCTCGCGCAGAACGGGATCAAACGCCCAAACATGCCGGACGCCGAACCTTAGATAGTCGTTGGCGCGGTCCCGCAACGAGCGCATCGTATCGGACCGGGAGAGCACTTCGCAGCAAACGATCGGCGGCAGGCGAACGATCGGCTCCATCGGCTGATCGCGGCTGAGCACGGAGACATCCGGAATCCGAAAGCGCCTTTCGGAAACTTGAACGCGCTGCTCAACGACGACAAGGATATTCCACTCGCGCTGGCGATTGCCAAACCAGATAGCAATCGCCGTCTGCAGCCGAGCATGTTCTAGTTCGCCCAAGTTGCGCTCCAACACCTCGCCGTCCACATAGTCGCAGTCCGGACGGTAGCTGGTATTCAGATACTCGGCGACCGAGATTAGTGTGCCAGTGGCCATTCGCGGCAAAGCCTCTCTTCGATTATGCGCTCAATCCTGAGGCTGGAGGCTAGGAATCGAGCTTCTTCACCACCAGCTCATTCAGCAAACCCGGATTTGCCTGCCCCTTGGACAGCTTCATCACCTGCCCGACAAAGAAGGCTGCCACCGTCTTCTTCCCACCGCGATACTGCTCCACCTGCTTCGGATTCGCGGCAATAACTTCGTCGATCAGCTTCTCAATCGCGGCCGGGTCGCTCAACTGCTGCGGCTTCTCACGTTCGTAGACGACGGGGAAATCCTCGTTCTTCTCAAACGCAATATCGAAGAGCTGTTTCCATTGTTTGCTGGAGAGCTTGCTCTCTTCGGCCAGATCGGCGGCAAAGGCGATGCCCTTCATCGTGACCGGCGACTGATCGAGCTCGAGGTTGTACAGCTTGAGCCTTGTTACCAATTCGCTATTCACTAGATTGGCCACGCGACGCGCGCTCTTCGCCGCCTTCGCCGCAACCTCAAACTGGTCGGCGAACTCACGCGTCGCGGTAAGTGTCTGCGCATCCTGCGCGTTCAGCTCATATTCCCGCATAAACCGGGCGCGCTTGGCCTCGGGCAGCTCGGGCAGGTGGCTGACGATCTCCACCTTCCATTCGGCGCTGACAATCAGCGGCGGCAGGTCCGGCTCGGGAAAATAGCGATAATCGTGCGCCTGCTCCTTCGAGCGCATGGAGTAGGTTCGGCCCTCGACCGAGTTCCACAGACGCGTCTCCTGCACGACGCGACCGCCGCTCTCGATCAGTTCGACCTGGCGCTCGATCTCATACTCCAGCGCCGATCGAATGTAGCGAAAGCTATTCACATTCTTGACTTCCGCCTTGGTGCCGAACTTCTCCTGCCCGCGCGGCCGCACGCTCACATTGGCGTCGCAGCGCAGCGAGCCCTCTTCCATGTTGCAGTCGCTCACGCCGGTATAGAGCAGAATCTCCTTCAGCTTGGTGAGGTATTCGTAGGCTTCGTCCGGGGTGCGAATGTCCGGCTCGCTGACAATCTCGATCAGCGGCGTGCCGCACCGGTTCAGATCGACATAGGTCTTGGTCGCCGATTCCGGAAATCCCTCATGCATGCTCTTGCCTGCGTCCTCTTCCATGTGCAGACGGGTAATCCCGATGCGCTTTTCACCGTTGGACGTGGAAACATCGATCCAACCATGCTCGGCCAGTGGCTTATCGAATTGCGAAATCTGATAGCCCTTGGGCAGGTCGGGATAGAAGTAGTTCTTGCGCGCAAAGATGGAGCGTTCGTTCACCTCGCAGTGGATCGCCGTCGCCGCCAGCACCGCAAACTCGACCGCCCGCTTGTTCAGCACCGGCAGCGCGCCTGGTAGCCCCAGGCAGACCGGGCAAATGTTGGTATTCGGTGGCGCGCCAAACTTTGCTGAGCAACCGCAGAAGGCCTTCGTCCGGGTGAGTAGTTGCACGTGGACTTCGAGCCCGATCACCGGCTCATACTTGGTCAGAATTTCAGGAGAAATGCTCGCGGACGCTGCCATAACTAACACTAATCTTAGCAGCGCAGCGGAAGCTCGCCGAGCAGGTCACGGGCGACGGTACCTTCCCCTCGAGCAATCGGCAATGCAGCAGCTGGAACCCCGTGGGCTACGCGATTACGGTTAAACTCGCAGAATCGGGAAACTGCCCGGCCAAGTAAACCGTCATTCCGATTTACGCTCTCGCGATAGAGTTGCATTCAGGAGGGTCACCTACGGTCATGACCAGCATCCTCAACGATCTCGTCTTCGCGCTGCGCCAGCTGCGCAAGTCGCCGGGCTTTGCCGTCACCGCCGTGCTGACCCTGGCCCTCGGAATCGGGGCGAATGCCGCCCTCTTCACGGTGATCGACTCGGTGCTGATCCGGCCTTTGCCATACTACGCCGCCGACCGGCTCATCATCTTCGGACCCCCGGGGGACGGCGCGGACAGTTATGGCTCGACCTCCTGGCGAAACCTCGAAGACATCCGCCAACGTTCGCGCGTGCTCGAAGACGCGGCCGGATACGAAGGCGACGTCGCCATCATCCAGACCGCGCAAGGTGGCGAGACGGTCTTCGGGCCAAAACTTACCTGGAACCTGCTCAGCTTGATCGGCGCCAAGCCGGCGATCGGTCGCGGCTTTACACAGGCGGATGGTGAAACGGGAGCTCCGCCTACCGCAATCCTCAGCGATCAGCTCTGGCGGCAGCAATTCGGCGCCGATCCTAAAATCGTTGGCCAGACAGTTCGGATTGGCGCGGTCCCGCACACGGTGATCGGCGTCATGCCCCCGAGTTTTCAGTTTCCTGACACCGAGATGTATACCTCCACCGAGGCCGTCTGGCTGCCGTTTCAGCCAACCAAAGAGATGCGGACCGAGCGGGGATACAACTTCCTGACTCTGCTCGGCAGGCTGAGACGCGGAGTCACGCTAGACCAGGCGCGGGCCGATTTGGACACCACCGCAAAATCCATCGCCAAGGACGATCCCAAGGAAGCCAAAGACCTGCGCCTGACCGCGGTCCCATTCCGGAGTGCGGTCACGCACGCAGCCCGCCCGGTCTTCCTTGGCTTGCTGGCGGCTCTGGGGCTGGTCCTGCTGATCGCTTGCGCCAACGTCGCCAACCTGCAGCTCGCCCGCTGCCTCGCCCGCCAGCAGGAGTTCGCGGTGCGCACCGCACTCGGCGCGGACCGCTGGCGGTTAATTCGCCAGCTGCTGGTCGAGGGTGGCTTGCTCAGCGTGCTCGGCTCGGCAGTCGGACTTTGTCTCTCGGCGGCAATATTGTGGTCGCTGCACAAGCTGCCCGAGGGCATGATGCCCCGCGCCTCCGAGATTCATCTGCGCTTTTCCGTGCTTGCCGTGCTGGCGGTCATCGCGATTGCCGTCACGCTTCTTTCATCGTTGTTGCCAGTGCTGTTGGCGTGGAGAGTCCAGCCGGAGAGCGCCTTGCGCGCACAGTCCCGCGCCTCGACCCCGCACGCCGCGCGTTCGCGCATGGCCGGTTGGCTGGTCTCAGGCGAAGTTGCCATCGCGGCGATCCTGCTCGTCGCTACTGGCCTCCTCTTTCACACGCTCTACAACCTGGAGCACCAACGGCTAGGTTTTGAGACCGAGCATGTGATCACTTTCACGGCCACACCGCCAGACTCAGGTGGCTATCTCGCCTTCCAGAGTTCTATTGGGAACTTTGCCGCCGGCCCCGCCGCAGCCTCGATTGCCAACACGATCTATCAGCCGCTTCTTGACCGGCTGCGGCATCTCCCCGGAGTGCGCGTCGCCGCCCTCGCCTCCTCCACCCCGCTCGACGGCGTCGACATCCACACCAGCTTCGATGTCGTCGGCCAGCCTAAGAGCGATTCCGGGAAGGACTCGCGCAATGCCAAGATTCGCGTGATGAGCGGAGACTATTCGCGTGCGATCGGAACCCCAATTGTGAGGGGCCGCGCCATCTCCGACGACGATACCGCCAGCGCGCCTTTCGTCGCCGTCATCAACCAGGCCCTCGCCGACAAGTACTTTCGCAACGTCAACCCCATCGGCCAGCAGCTCGATCTTGGCGGCAAAGACACGGGAATGCTCAAGCCATACACCATCGTCGGCGTGCTCGAAAACAACATTCGCCGGAACCTGACCGAGGCCACGCAGCCCGAGCTGACGCTCTCCTATCAGCAGATCCCGCGCGATTCTCTCTTCTACTCGTTCCTGCTTGCTTCGGCGACGCAATTTGTCCTGCATACCGGCGGCGACGTCGACCTCACGCAAAGCATTCATCACGTCATGCGCGAGACCGCGCCCGGTTTTGCGATAGACGACCTCAAGTCAATGGAAAGCGCCCTCGAAGATGCGACCGGCAACCAGCGCCTCGGTGTCTACCTGATCGGGTCGTTTGCCGCTCTGGCGGCATTGATGGTGATCGCGGGCCTCTACGGCGTGCTCTCGCAGCTCGTCAACCAGCGCCAGCAGGAGGTCGGCATTCGCATCGCCCTTGGCGCCACACGGGAATCGATTCTGGCGCTTTTCCTGCGCCAGAGCTGGATGCTGATTGCCTTCGGTATCGCGGCTGGCCTGGCCGCCTCGGTCCTCGCGACCCGATTGGTCCAGAACTTCCTCTTCGATGTGCCAACGCTGGATCCGCTGTCCTATCTGGCGGCCGCGATCTGCCTCGCGTTCGTAGGCACCCTCGCCGCACTCATTCCCGCTCGAAGAGCTTCCCGGGTCGAGCCGATGGTGGCGCTGCGGAACGAGTAGCGAGATTCTTCAGTGACCGCCAGAATTGGCCGGCGTCGCAGCGTGCTCCCGCCCCTTCAACCGATCATACTGATAAACATCGCTCACAGTGCCAAGCGACTCATTGTAAAGGCTTTCCGAGCCGACCCGCTCGCGCAGTTCCTCGGCAAAGTGATGGACCGCCCGCAGGTGGTCGGCGGTTGCAGGAACCTCCATTTTGCTGGTCTTCAGGAACTTTTGATTGCCCCGGTCAAGCAGCCGGCTAATCTCACCGCCCAGCAGGAAGCCGGGGTTCGCAGTCAGCGAAGCGGACTTGCCGTCAGCCGACTTCTTGAGGATGGCGCCGACCCCATTTTTCTCGACCAACACCTCTCCTGCGACCCCGGAGAGCTCTCGCACATCAAACTTACTAGCGCGCAGATCACTGACAATCTGATCAAAAGTTGGGCGATGGACTTTGATTGGCATTGGCGCTCGACCTCAAGCTGAAGTTACACTGAATCTGGAACTCTCTACGACGTAGAGCGGAAGCAACGGAAATGGGATTTGACCGCAATCAGCGATGTCGGTGTTGTCGGTGTTTTCTTCTCGAAAACGCCTAACCCCATAGCTTGGTCAGGGTTGGCCGCCACACGGCCGTGGACCCGGATTCCGATTTAACTTTCGCACATTCACCGGACTCGTCGCAATCAAAGCTCGATTATGACAACTGCCATCGCTACCAAACTCGGTACGGGAGTTCTCGAACGCATCGGCAACACCCCGCTCATCCGGCTTGAGAAGATTACCGCCCATCTGCCCGGCGTGCAGATTCTTGGCAAGGCGGAATGGGCGAATCCCGGTGGTTCGGTGAAAGACCGCGCCGCAGCGGCCATCGTTGCCGACGCCCAGGCCCGTGGCATGCTGGGAGCCTCGAAGGCGACCAAAGGCCAACGGCTGCTTGACGCCACCAGCGGCAATACCGGCATCGCGTATGCCATGCTGGGCGCGGCGATGGGCTTCGGCGTCACGCTGTGCATGCCGGCAAATGTCTCTTCGGAGCGAAAGAAGATCCTCGCCGCCTATGGCGCAGAAGTAGTGTTCACCGACCCCGTCGATAGCTCGGACGGGGCGATCCGCATGGCGCAGGAACTCTCAGCCGGCGGCGGAGACAAGTTCTATTACGCCGACCAATACGGCAACGATGCCAACTGGCGCGCCCACTACAAGACGACAGCGCCCGAGATATGGCGGCAGACCGAAGGCCAGATCACCCACTTCGTCGCCGGACTCGGCACCAGCGGCACCTTCATGGGCACGACGCGGCGGTTGAAGGAGTATTCATCCAGCATCGAATGCATCTCCATGCAGCCCGACTCCGCATTTCACGGCCTTGAAGGCATGAAGCACATGGCCTCCGCGATCGTCCCAACGATCTACGATCCCGCGCTCGCCGACCGGAGAGTCGAGATGGAAACCGAAACTGCCTACAATATGGCGAAGCGGCTCGCCCGTGAAGAGGGAATTCTGGTAGGCGTCTCAGCGGCGGCGAATGTCGCGGCGGCGTTGCGGATAGCGGAGGAAATGGGAAAAAATTGGCCCGAGAGGCTTCAAGATACAGTGATTGTTACAATATTGTGCGATTCCGCCGACAAGTATCTGAGCGAACGCTTTTGGGATGAGTAAAAACGGAGGAGTGACGACATAATGTTAAAACTGACCACGGCGATTTACGAAGCGATGCGAGCTCACGGCGAAGAGACTTATCCCCATGAGTGTTGCGGCGTCCTCCTCGGCCGGTCTGCAGTTGGTGTCGATGAAGTCTTCGTGAACACCGTCAAGTCTGCGGTCCGCGCCGGCAACACCCGCACCGATTCCCCCCGCAACCGCTACAACATCGCTCCTCAGGAGCTGGTAAGGATCCAGCGCCATGCTCGCGAGAGCGGGTCGGACATCGTCGGCTTCTACCACTCGCATCCCGATCATCCGGCGCAATGGTCGAGCACCGATCTGTCGGGAGCGCATTGGCTCGGCTGTTCCTACGTAATCACCGGCGTATCCAAAGGTGTTGCGCAGGAAACCAACTCATTCCTGCTCACCGGCGCCATTGAGGAAGACAAAGCGCTTGTAGCCGAGCTGATCGAGGTAGACGGCGAAAGCCAGGAAAAAGCCAACGAAAGATTGAGGAGCATTCCCGCATGAAGATCCATATCCCCACGCCGCTGCGCGTCTACACCGGCAAGCAGGACACGGTAGTAGTCACCGCGGCCACGGTCGGCGAGGCGCTTTCGCAGCTTACTTCACAGCATCCCGACCTCAAGAAACATCTCTACGCCGATGATGGCAAGCTGCGTTCGTTCGTCAACGTTTATCTGAATGACGAAGACGTGCGTTATCTTCCCGAAAAAGATACAACTGCTGTTACAGAAGCCGACGCCCTGACGATCATTCCGTCGATTGCTGGCGGCGCCGATCCAGAAAGAGGGAACTGATGGCAACTTTGGTGGAACATCCAGTCACTGTCGAGCAGACGTTGCCTGATCTCAGCAACGAAGAGATTGCGCGCTACTCGCGCCACCTTCTCCTGCCCGAGGTCGGGATGGATGGACAAAAGAAGCTGAAGGCCGCGAAGGTCCTCTGCGTCGGCACCGGTGGACTTGGTTCGCCGCTCGCGCTCTACCTCGCCGCGGCTGGAGTCGGCACCATCGGTCTCGTCGACTTCGACGTCGTCGACTCGAGTAACCTGCAACGCCAGATCATCCACAGCACCGAGAGCATCGGCCGCCCCAAGATCGACTCCGCTGAAGAGCGCCTCAAGGGTCTCAATCCCTTCACCAATATTGTCAAGTTCGAGACCATGCTGACCAGCGCGAACGCCCTCGAGATCATTAGCCAGTTCGACGTGATCGCCGACGGCACTGACAACTTCCAGACCCGATATCTGGTCAACGATGCCTGCGTGCTCACCGGCAAGCCCAACGCCTACGGATCGATCTTCCGCTTCGAGGGCCAGGCCAGCGTCTTCGCAACCAAAGACGGTCCGTGCTACCGCTGCCTCTACCCCGAGCCGCCGCCGCCCGGACTCGTGCCATCCTGCGCCGAGGGCGGTGTGCTCGGCATTCTGCCCGGACTGGTAGGCGTCATTCAGGCCACCGAAGCAATCAAGCTGATCCTGGGCGTCGGTGAGCCACTGATCGGCCGATTGCTGCTGGTCGATGCGCTCAATATGAACTTCCGCCAGCTCAAGTTGCGCAAGAATCCCGACTGCCCGGTCTGCGGCACAAACCCCACTGTCACCGAGCTCATCGACTACGACCAGTTCTGCGGAATCGCCCCGCCTGCGCCGGCTTCGGCGACTCCCAGCCAGGAAGTGAATGGCGTCCCGCAGATCTCCGTGACCGACTTCAAACGCAAGCGGGACGCCGGCGAAGACATCTTCCTGCTCGACGTACGCGAGCCGCACGAATTTCAGATCGCGAACCTCGGTGGCCACCTCATTCCGCTGGGAGACTTGCCGGCTCGCGTTCAGGAGCTGGATAAGACCCGCGAGATCGTCGTCCACTGCAAGATGGGCGGACGCAGCCAGAAGGCAGCCGAGCTCCTGAAGCAGGCAGGCTTCAATAGAATCCAGAATCTTGCCGGCGGCATTCAGGCCTGGTCGGAGCAAATCGATCCGAAAGTGCCTAAGTATTAGGCAAGTCCTCAGCCTCGCGCTGCTCGGGTAAGTTCATAGACGGCGCACCCCACGGGTGCGCCGTTTTACTTTGCTCGGCTCGGCAGCCACCCGGTATACTCCGAATGCTTGCCCGTTTCAAAGAAGCAGACACGAATCAAGTAAGACGTCAGATTTCGGAGTCATTCCTCATGGACTTAGTCCTCATACGCATTGGTTTTATCCTCATCCTCAGCGTCGCCGCATATTTCTTTCATCCCACCGGCATCAATCCCTGGATCGCCGCGCTCGGCGGAGCCACTGCTGCCGTGCTCATGATCGTCTTCGAGCTGCGGGTGCGCGCGCTCAGCCTCAAGCGCCTCATCGGCGCGGTCGTGGGCAGTATCCTCGGCATCTTCGGCGCCTTCCTCTTCAGCGCGGTGCTGCGCAACAGCATTCCAGCCGGCGGCACTCAGGAGCTGCTGCAAATATTTGTCCTGATATTTATGTCCTACGTGGGGCTGGTAGTGGGCGCCAGCAAAGGCGCACTGTTGAACCTTGCGGCGCTCGGCGATCTCTTCAATAACGAAACCGCCGGCGGCGGCGCGCTTAAAATCCTCGACACCAGCTCCATCATCGACGGCCGCATTGCGGACATGGCCGATACCGGTTTCCTCGAAGGCATCCTCGCGGTTCCGGAGTTTGTCTTGCATGAATTGCAGATGGTTGCCGACTCCTCCGACGGATCGAAGCGGCAGCGCGGCCGCCGCGGCCTTGATATTCTCCAACGGATGCAAGCCAACTCCCAGCTCACCATCGAGATCATCGAAGAGGACTTTCCCCAGATCAAGGAAGTTGACCTAAAGCTGATCGAGCTTGCCAAGAAGCTGCGGGCCAAGATCGTCACCAACGACTTCAATTTGAACAAGGTCGCCCACCTGCATAAGGTCCCCGTGCTCAACATCAACGACCTGGCGAACTCGCTGCGCCCGGTGGTCTTACCCGGCGAGAAGATGAACATCGTCATCCTCAAAGAAGGCAAGGAGTACAACCAGGGCGTCGGCTATCTCGACGACGGCACGATGGTGGTCGTCGACCACGCGCGCCGGCTGATTGGCCGCGCGATCGAGATCACCGTCACCTCGGTGCTGCAGACAGCCTCCGGCAAGATGATCTTCGGCCGATTCGAAGAGGGGAGAGGCGAGGTCAAGGCGGACGCAGTGCGCACAATCAGTGCGGAAGTACGGGAGATGTCGGGAACCTAGATACATCCGGTGCGGGGCGAAGGTCGATCGTCGGAGCGGCTGAGAATCCACGCAGCAGCCTTGTCCTTTGTCGCCAACCGCCACTCCTGCTCGGCGACGATGAATCTTTCATGGCGATGGTGATTCCCGGCAGTTACAGACCGAGGACTACCGGCATCCGGGCAGGTGTGCCAAAGATCACGATGAGGATGATCGCCAGCGCCAGCAGCTCCACAACTAGCTCTGCGATCACAGGATAGTGGCCCAGCCTGCGCCTTTCCTTCACCCACCTCGCAAACTCACGCCGGATCAGAACGACGCCGAGCGACACCGCCAGAAAAATCGCGACAATAATCGCCAGCGTCTGCAGTATGTGGTGCAGCTGAGTTAGCCGTTTCGTCTTGGTAATCTCGGCCCACGAATCATAGATAGCCGCAAGCTGCTGCTGATCCTGAACGCGAGCTTCGTATTCCATCATCGTCTTCTGCTGGCTGGAGAGCGCCTGCAGCCCGTCGATGGTTGCGGCAGCCGAAGTGGTCCCTGCGTCGGAATCTGGCGAAGACTCCTTCTTTGTCTCGAGTGCTTTGTTCTGTTGCGTCAGTCTCGCCGCGGCGGTCGTCGCCTGTTCGCCCGCCTGTCGCAATTGCTTCTCGCGGTCGCGGATCTCGAGAAATGCCCGGACCTTACCCGGCAGAGTGACGAGGCTTTGCGAGGACTCCAAATCGTTCTCTGACGCCGGAGTGACGATGGGCTGCTCCTGTATCGCCTCATATTCGTCGAACGCCTGTTGGACCTTAGCTTGCCTATCTCCCCCCAGCAGAATCAGGTCCTGATGCAGATCGTTCAGTCGGCCGGTGTCGAGGTCCAGCTGCGCCTGCGCCTGTTCCCCCAGCTGCGCGACGTCATCCTGACTGGCGGTCTCGAGCCGCGCGATGGTGAGTGTGATCACATGTTGTTTCTCCGCTTCGACGGTCTTTTCCAGTGCCGCTATCTTCTGCGAAGTCGCCAATGCTTCGCCTTGAAGCGGAGTTGTGTCGGCAGTCGCCTCGCGAAGCGCGGTTTCAAAGGCCCGGTCGACCGCGTGGTCGGCAACCTGGACTGCGTGTGCGGCCTGCTGCTGCTCATCAGGGCCGTGCGCCACGCCCGCGAGGTGGCGCGCGGTAGTCAGCGCCGACTGGTCAACGACGTCCCCGGAACCTGAGCCCGGTGTGGCTTCGAGAACACTGGCGTTTCCGCTGCGAGCGAGATAACTCCCAGCAACCAGACTGGCGAGCGTCACGACGAGCAGGACGAATTTAATGCTGCGATGGAAGAGGACCGAGGCAAATTTCAAGACGTACAAGGCCTTTCAGCATTTGACTAAAGGATATCGCCACTACTGCCCGTCTGTATGCCACAAAAATGGGCGAATATTACGGAAGTCTTACAGCCGACCCATACAGCCGGGACTAGCCTAAAAACAGTGGTGATTCCTTCATGGCTACCCTGGTATCTGAAAGTCCGGTAAAGCGCGCTGAAAGCGCCGAATTTTCAACCGACACCCAGCAACGGTCAGAGCAGTTCAACTGGGTCTTCTTCGTCACGATCGCACTCTTTCATCTGCTCGCGCTGGCGGCAGTTGTGCAATCCGCCTTTCACTGGCGCTGGTCGTCGGTCGTGGTCTTTCTCGCGGTATGGCTGGTGGGCCAGAACGTCGGCATCGGCATGAGCTATCACCGGCAGCTCACCCATCGCGGCTACTCGACCCCCAGATGGCTCGAGTATTTCATGGCCGCCTGCGGTACGATGGCGCTCCAGGGAGGGCCGCTCTACTGGGTCGCCGTCCACCGGATGCACCACCAATACACTGACAAGCCAGGCGATCCGCACTCGCCGCGAGACGGCGCCTGGTGGTCGCACATGGGCTGGATCCTGAACGGCTCCCTGCATAACGAATCCAAAGTGCTCTCCCGCTACGCCCCCGATCTCGCCAAAGACCCCGTCCATCAATGGCTGAGCAAATATCACTGGGTGCCGGTAACCACGGTCGGCTTCGGTCTGCTCTTCGGCGGCGCGGCCTTTGGCGGATGGGCGTGCGGCACCTCCTGGGTGCTCTGGGGAATCTTTCTCCGCGTCACCGTCGGCATGCACGTCACCTGGCTGGTCAACTCGGCAACCCACATGTGGGGATCGCAGCGGTTCAAAGGTCGTGATGACTCGACCAACAACTGGTTGATCGCTCTGATCACTGGCGGCGAGGGGTGGCACAACAACCACCACGCGCATCCGGTTTCGGCGCGGCATGGAATGGCCTGGTACGAGATTGACTTCAACTACATGGGCATCCAGCTGCTGCGGTTGCTGGGGTTAGCGAAAAATGTCTATGCCCTCGACGCGAAGACGGCGCTGGCTAAATCGCAAATGCGATAACCGTTGCCGGTCTCAAAGTTCAGACGTAGGGCGCACTAGTAGGGCGCACTATCTGGTGCTTTTGTTTTGCGCCTGCGCCAGGCTTCCAACAAGCTCGGCAAGCCTCGCCGGATTTACATCGCTGACCGCGATTCCTTCAAGCTCACCGCTCGCAAAGCTCATCACATGAAATCCAGAATGCTCCGGCGGCAGATTTCCGGCCGCCACATTTCCAGTCTTCTCCATGACAAAGACCGAAACCCGATGTCTTCCAATACTGAAGAGCAGTTGCGCGGCCGGCTGGTTGCGCAGATAGGTGAGGTTTGCTCCATCGAGGGTCATACCGGCAGGAAGATTCTCGGGAAGATTGAAGGCGAACGGCAGCTTGCCTTGAAACCACGGCTTGACGGTGTGGTTGTCGGAGGAAATTACCTGCGGCGGTCCAGCGGCGGTTAGTGTGGCCACGTGTTGGTCAAAAACCTCAGAGACCAGCGCGTTGTTGGCCGAAGCCAAGGCCATTTTCTGGCGAACGGTTCGTTCCCTAAGGAACCAGCTACCCCACAGGGTCAGTGTAATCAGCAGAAGGGCGGCCGTCGCCCAACCCAAAGCGGCGTATCCACTCAAAGCAGGTCTCGCTGCGCGCTGGGGTGCTTGCGCTCTGGCCGCTTCGCGCGCGATCTGCCGTAAAAGTGGCGGGCTCAACTCCGGCGGAGTTGTATATCGTTGCCCAGCTCGAGCAGTGGCGGACTTGAGCAATGTCTGAGTCAGCGCATTGCCGGTGCATGTCGCGCATCCGGCAAGGTGCTCCTGGGCGGCGGCCAGCTCCCACGGCTGGAGTTCTCCATCTGCTAGCGCGGCGAGGGTTTCAGCGGAGAGATGGTTTGTCATGAACGCACCTCTCTGGGAGCCATTGCTCCGCCCTGAAGCGTCCGCCGCAAAACCGCGCGCGCCCGTGCAATGCGCGACATGACCGTGCCAATCGGCACATCGAGGACTGCGGCGATCTCCTTATACTTCATCTCTTCGAGATCGCAGAGCAGCACTACTTCAAGCAGTGGTGGCGGTAGCTCCTCCATTGCCGCCTGCAGGGCGGCCCGATCGGCGAGACGTATGAGGTTGATCTCCGGAGTCTGGCGATCGATCGCAGCTTCGATAAATACACCTCCACCTGAATCGTCCCGCCCTTCTATCTGTTCTTCGAGCGAAATAGTTCGCATCGCGGCGAGCCCGGTGCGCGAAGTGAGATACGTGTTTCTCAGGATGCGAAAGATCCACGCCTTGAAATTCGTGCCCGGCTCGAAAGAGGGAAATCCGCGAAGCGCTTTCAAGAATGTCTCTTGCACCAGGTCCTCCGCCTCGGTCGGGTCACGAGCCAGCCAGCGCGCGACGTTGTATAGCGAGGGAAGCAACGGCATCGCGAGCTCCTCAAAGCTAGGCGCTTGGGGACGGCCCTCGCGATCTTTCCGCTTCCACGGCAGTAACGTCATCAGTCGAGACCGGACTCCTACAGGGATGAAAACTGACCTGCTGCAAATTTATTCCATTTCACCGGGAATAAACTGCGAGGCCGCCAGTTGGCATGGGTGGAGGAATTTTACCCATGAACGATCAACACCACAGTTCAACAGCGGCCGAAGAGTTTGAAACCAGCGCAAACCGCCGCGAAGCTGACGCCGTCACCGACGGCATCGATCGCCGCAACTTTCTCAGCTGCATGGCCTGGGCCGGAGCCGGCCTGGTATGGACCATGGCCGGCGGTGTACCCACTTCGCGAATCTTTGCTGCGGCTGGAGGCCGACCCGCGCTGCCAAAGGGCTCCGCGGATTTCAGCTTCGTCCAGGTCAGCGACAGCCATATCGGCTTCAACAAGGCGGCAAATCAGAACGTCACCGGGACACTGAAGATGGCCATCGCCAAGATCAACGCGCTGCCCGGCGAACACGACCTGCTGCTCCACACCGGCGACATCACCCACTCGTCCAAGCCGGCCGAGTTCGACACCGCTCAGCAGATCGTCAATGGCGCCAAAGCTGGGGGGATATTCTATGTGCCCGGCGAGCATGACACCGCTTCCGACGACGGCGCGCTCTATCTCGAACGTTTCGGCAAAGGAACGAAGGGAACTGGCTGGTACAGCTTCACTCACAAGGGCGTTCACTTTATAGGACTCAACAATTCGCAACAGATCGACAAGATGGGCATGCTTGGAGCCGATCAACTCGCGTGGCTCAAGAACGATCTTGGTCCACTCTCGGCATCGACGCCCATCGTCGTCTTCGCCCACATCCCGCTATGGATGGTCTATCCCGACTGGGGCTGGGGCACGCAGGACGGCGCCCAAGCACTGTCCTACTTGAAGCGTTTCGGCTCTGTGACCGTGCTGAACGGACACATTCATCAGGTCGTGCAGAAGGTGGAAGGCAACGTCTCATTCCACACCGCGACCTCGACGGCGTTTCCCCAGCCCGCGCCGGGCAAGGCTCCGAGCGCCGGACCTATGGTCGTCCCCGCCGGTCAACTGCACAGCGTCCTCGGCGTCACCGCGGTCAAATACGTCCCGAAACGCGGCCATCTGGCGGTGGTCGATTCTTCGTTGGCCTGAGGTGGATGGAGTCGTATATGAAGAATCTCATTCCCTCCATCGTCGCCTGCTTGCTTGCGGGTATAGGTTCGCTCTTGCTGGCCCGTGTCCACCCCTTTGGGGACGCGGGCTTGTTCGCCGGTCGCCCGGCGCAATCGCCGCTTATGGAGAACTCTTCGGTTCCGCCGGAGGTGCGTGCGGTCCTCGCCCAGAAATGCGCGGACTGTCACTCCGTGCAGACACGAGCGCCACTCTATGGCAGATTCGCGCCCGTCTCCTGGCTGTTGGAACGGGACATCGTTGCGGGCCGTCAGCACATGGACCTCTCCCACTGGGAAAGCTACTCGTCCGACCAGCGGCAGAACCTGCAGGCGCAGATCGTCCAGCAGACCAAAACGGGCAAGATGCCATTGCCGCAATATCTATTGATTCACCACCAGGCGCGAATCACCGATGCGGATATTAAGGCGCTGCGAATGTGGGCGGGCGAAGCCCCATTAGAGATTGGAGCTGCTCTGGACGCCGGTCCCGGAGACGCGATTCGTGGAAAAGCCGTCTTTGAGAAACGCTGCACGGGTTGCCATGCCCTCGAGCAGAACCGCGAGGGCCCGAGGCTGGCCGGCGTCTATGGACGCAAGTCCGGAGCAGTCGCAGACTTCCCCTATTCTACGGAGCTGAAGCAAGCCGCAATCGTTTGGGACGACCGAACGCTCGATGCGTGGCTCACCGACTCTGACACTCTCGTGCCGGGGAACAATATGGCCTTCCACGTTGCCAAAGCACGGGAGCGCCGCGACCTGATCGCATTCCTTAAACAAAGCTCAACGGCGCTGAATGTCTCAGAAGCAAGGTAATGATCGGCGCGTCGAAATCAGATCAGCCTTGACCCAGCCATCTCTTCCAGCACTGCCAGCGGAGAAGTCTCCGGCGTCACCATCGCCTTCGGCGCAACCAGAAGCGTTTGCTCGAGCGCATACTGCCCGGTGAGCACCGCATGCGGCACCGTGTCGGTATAGACCATCCAGCTCGACCCGGCAGGGAACTGCCACGGATGCTTTACGCTCCCCGCCTGATACGCCTCGTTCTCTTTTAGAAAATTGTGAAACCGCATCATGAAGTCGTCATACGGCGAGCGCTTCAGCGAAGGAATCGCCGCTCCCAGACCAATGCCGCGCGCCAGCGACTTCGCTGCTTTTGACGCGCTGTTTTCGGGAGCTGGTAGCCCGATCTGCTCCGGAGCAAACTGCTTCACCAGCGAAGGAAACGGCTCGCCTACCACCCAGTCACGCGTCCGGGTTGGATGAATATTGTTGAAGAAGCGCAGAATCCGTGCCCCATGCGTCGGCCGGGTGGGAAAGGCGTCGGTATGAAGCAGATCGTTGCGTTTCCGCAAAGCCAGGTCGCGGCCCTGCTCCTCTTGTGGGCGAAAACTCGCGTAATCCAGCTTCCAGCGCCGCGCATACGGAGTTAGAAACCCGCTGAGGAACCCCTCCACCGTCGCCGAATACCAGCGCATGATCAGGTGCAACCGCATCACCGCCGCCGCGTCCGCGGTTTTCGTGTCAACCCCGCTCAACGCGTCTTGTAAGGGCTTGTAGGCAATGTTCTTGTGCAGAGAACTGTCCGTTTGCTGCTGGCCAAGCAGAAATTCCAGATCGCCCGGAGCAAACTCGATCGGCGTCTGCGGGAAGAACAAAATATCACCGCCCTCAAGTCGCGCGCACCACTCCCGGGCTTGAGCTTCCGAAGTTGACCGTCTCCCGTCCAGCAGACTTTCAACCGGAATCGTGACCAGCGGCATGAGCTACCGTCCAGAGACCTTGCGCCGAATCCATAGGGAGCCAAAGAACAGCAGACTCACGCCTAGAACAACCAACCCGACCGGCAGGCCAACGAACTTGTAAGTGTCCGCGAAGTCAACATTATGATGTCCGCCTTCGTTGTAAATGAGCAGCGCAAAGATGGCCAGAAACGTCGCCAGAAAGAAGGATGCGAAGCCGAGCGAAAACGAGAGAAGCAAACTCGAGAAGAGCCCAAAGTCGCCCAGCGGGACTCCCCAAATTGTTCCAATGCCTCGGCCTCGATTCGCCGGACTGTTTGTGGCTGTGGTGATGCTCGTCAAGCTGCGGGCCCCGTCCCTCAGCTAGAATACAACCTTATGACAGATGTGGCCCAGGCCGGCCTGCTTCCCGCTTCGCAGGTCGCGCAGCAGACGGCGGTTATTGAAAGTCCCAACGGAATTTTTTACGGAAGCTTTGGCGACACGCATCTCGCCGAACCCGATCTTGCCCGTGTGGTCCAGGCGGTGCCGGTGGCGATCGCCAAGGGCCTCGCCAAACACGCCTACTATTTTGTTCCGCTCACCATCGCCGACGAAGAAGAGGTGCTGATCGCGCCCGCCTACACCGTCGACCTCGGCGACCGCGCCGTCTGTCACCGCAATGTCGAGTTCGAGCGCGCTGAGGTCACCTTCATCTCCACCCGGCTCATGCAGGACCGTTTCGCGCTGGCCTTCGAGTTCTTCATCAATGCCGGACATCATTTCGTCGATGCCGTCGGCGTGCCCGAGAGCTTCGCCGAACTCGTCTGGTCGCAGGCCGTCGCGCAGCTGCGCGGCGAGACCAGTCAGGACGCATGGGAGAGCCGCCGCCGGGCATTGGATCGAAACAGCGATCGCAGCATCGGTCGCAACGCCACGCCCGCCGCCGAACGCGCCCGCAAACGCGATCACACCGCAATTCGCGAAGCAAGCGTTGCACCGGTCGAGCCCGTCGTCGACGAAAAGGCCAAGACTAACTATTTCGAATCCGCCTTCTCCGACGCCATCGCGATCTATCTGCTCTCGCTCACCATCGACTTCGACTACGCCGACCTGCGCGAGCGCGAATACCCGCTCATCGCCGCGCCGGCGCTGGCCGAGCGCCTCCGCCACATCGCCGGACTCTTCCCTGCCAACCCCGGCTATGATTTCCAGATTCTCTATCGGCGTAGAGGGTGAAAAGGTGTTTCAGCATTTATCTTCAGACTTGAAGCCATGATCGCCCATCTCCGCGGACGCATCCTCTCGAAACAACCCGGCCAGGTCGTCGTCGAGGCCAGTGGAGTCGGCTACGACGTCACCATCAGTGTTCCCACCTTCACAGCGCTGCCTGCCGAAGGCGCCGAAACCGCGCTCCACGTCCACACCCAAGTCCGCGAAGATTTGATTGCGCTCTACGGCTTCATGGACCGCTCCGAAAAACGCCTCTTCGAGCGTCTCATCACCGTGACCGGAGTCGGCCCCGCGCTGGCCATCAAAATTCTCTCCGGCCTCGCCGTCGAGCGTACCGTCGCCGCCATTCGCAGCCACGACCACGCCATGCTCACCCACATCCCCGGCGTCGGCAAGAAGCTCGCCGAGCGCCTCGTCCTCGAACTCAAAGACAAGCTCGAAGACATGGCCATCGCCCCAGCCGCAAAACTATCCGGCGGTCCAGCCGCCGACGATGTGTTGTCGGCCTTGGTCAATCTCGGCTACCAGCGCCCCGCTGCCCTCAAAGCTATTGAGTCCGCAGTAGAAAAGAACAAAGCCGCCGGAGAGAACTTCGACGAACTCTTCCGTGCGGCTTTGCAGTTAATTCGCTAAGGTTCTCTCGAAACTTAGTGGCCCTTATAGTCCACAAACAACTCCGGAAACTCCTGCTTCAGCGCGGCAATCTTGGGCCGGTCGCAGACCTCGATGTAGGGATTATTAGGGTTCTTCAGCGCGTAGTCCTGATGGTAATCTTCCGCCTTGTAAAAGCCCTTCAGCGGAACAACCTGGGTCGCGATCTTCTTCTTTCCAAAGACGCCTGAGGCATCCAGCTGCGCAATGTAAGCCTCGGCCAGCCGCTTCTGCTCGTCGTTCGCGTAGAAGATCACCGAACGATACGACGTGCCGACGTCCGGTCCCTGCCGGTCTTTCTGCGTCGGGTCGTGGGCGACCGAGAAGAAGATCCGCAACAGCTGCCCGTAGGTGATCTTGGATGCGTCGTAAACCACATGCACCGACTCGGCGTGTCCGGTCGTCTCGGTCGTCACCTGATCGTAGCTTGCCGTCGCCGCCGATCCGCCGGCGTAGCCGACCGTCGTCTTCGTCACGCCCTTCACCCGCTCAAAGACCGCCTGCGTGCCCCAGAAACAGCCGCCGGCAAAGACGGCGCCCTCCTGCGTCGGCACAGTAGTAAGGGGGACATCGGTGGTCGGCGGCGGGACCGGGCCGCTGGGCGCGGCGCTCACCAGCCCGCACCCGGCAAATCCAGCCAGCGCAATCAAAAGCGAAACCGCACGAGACAAACGATTCAGCATAACAATCTCCTAACGCAGCCCGGCCGCCGCCGGATGCATCCGCACTCCATTAGAGTGCAAATTGGGGTGGAAGTTACATTAGCAGCGTCAGAGTTACGAGACTATCCGTCCATCTGATGAAAGCGTCGGTCGAAGGTAATCTACTGAAAAAGACGTCAGGCGTTTGCAACCGAAGCCGCTTCCGCAGCCCGCAACGCTAGCCCTCGCGCCACCGAAGTAAAAGCCTCGCCGGTCCGCACCCGCTCGACGCCGAAGCGGCTCTCAAATATCCGTCTGACAGCTGGCACGAACGAAGTTCCACCTGTCAGGAAGACTCGATCCACGTCGCGCATATCCACACCTGTGCTCTTGAACAACGTCATCACGCAATTCTCAATCGCAGCCAACTGGTCGGCGATCATGGCTTCGAATTCAGCGCGAGTCACGGCAATATTCAGGTCCATGCTGCCATCCTGAAAGCGGAACTGTGCGGACTCGCGTTCCGACAGCTCCATCTTCACCCGCTGCACCGCCTGGTGCAGCTGATAGCCGAGGTCTTCCTGGATCAGGTTAATCAGTGCTTCGATCTTCTCCGGTTCGAGGGCCCGCGCGTGGGCGCTCTTGAGCAGCTCGGTGACCTCCCGAGTGCGCAGGAACGACAAATAGTGCCAGCGCTCGATGTTGGCGTAAATCCATGCGGGAACGGCAGGCAGGATCTTCTTCATCGAGCGCGCCAGCGAGTCGGCGCCGAGGGCGGGCGAAACCAGCTTGCGAATGATCCTCGCGTCAAAGGCGTCGCCGGCAAGACCAAGCCCCATGCTGCCCAACAGATCGCCTGGCCGGCGTCCGCGCCGGCGAACGCCGGGACCGACGGTGATCAACGAGAAATCGCTGGTGCCGCCGCCGAAGTCGCCGATCAGGATCAGTTCATCGTGGTCGAGGGTCGATCCATAGGCATTGGCGGCGGCGATCGGCTCGAGTTCGAAGTCGACCATCTCATAGTCGGCAGTCTCAAGCGCATGGCGCAGCCGGTCAAGCGCAAAGGCGTCGTCGGCATCGCTCTCCGCGCCGACAAAGCGCACCGGGCGTCCAATCATCGCCGAGCGAATCGGCTCATCCAGCTGTCGCTCGGCATGTTGCCGCAAGTCGGCAAGAATGCGCGAGATCAGCGTCTCCAGCGCGTAGTGGCGGCCAAAGATCGCCGTTCCGGTCAAGCTGCGGCTGGAAAGATGCGACTTGAGCGATTGGATGAAGCGGCCTTTTTCTTCGTCGGCCAGGTATTGCGCGATTGCCGCGGGGCCCGTCCAGGAATGGATGCGCGACTTGCTCGCCTCTCTCAGGTGGTCCATATATAGGACGGAGCGGTAAGAGAACGTCGTCTCGCCACCAGCGCTTGGGAAGGCGATGAGCTCGGTCTCCGAGGGGCCTTTCGCTATCGCGATGGAACTGTTCGTCGTCCCAAAATCGATCCCTACGGCAAAGCGCCGATCAGTATGAGGCTGCATCCCGCCTGTTCTCTCAACTATTGGAGTGGATGTTTCGCGGCACTCATCTCTTGTCGAAGCCGCCGCCGACCAGGCGATTAAGGATTCTCTGGCGAAGGATTGCGCCCCGAGAAGATGCGCGTTCCCAGCGCCCCGCCAATCATGGAAAAGACGGTGATTCCAGCCGAAGTCATCAACGCGGTCAACAAAGCCGAAGCCGCACGGCCATCGGGGGAGAGCAGGAACTGGATTGCCTCGTGGGACTCGGCCGGCGAGCCGCCCGAGAACTGCGCGGTTAGCGCCGATACCTGTTCCATGGTGGCCTGATAGGCCTTCTCCATCGCCTCTCCGCCATGCATCACATAGCGAACAAAGACCAGCGCGCCGGCGTTGAAGGCGCACGCCACTGTAGCCGCCATTAGGCCGATGATGGTGCCGATCCGAATGCCGACAGGGCGGGCGAGTGTGCGCACCGCGGCGCGGCGCTGGTAAAGACCAACCGCGGCGATCGCGCCCCCGACGACCCACAGACAGCAGCCGCCCGACAAGATCGGCACCACCGGCGAACACAACACGCCAACCGGCACCGCAAAGGTGACGGCCGCACCGATCGCTGCCTTCCAGTGAATGTCGCGCAATGCGGGAGAAGCGGGGTCGCCAGAACCATCTCCGGCTCCGGTCTCCGCGTCGTACAGCAACTGCGGGGCGCCGCAATTGGGACAGAACATCTCCGGCGTGGCCAGCGGCGAACCGCAGCGATGACAATCTTTACCCATCCTTCTGAAGGTATCCCAGCGCAGAGGTGGAAGCAATTCGCCGGGATTTGAGGCCGCGCTCACTCCACCGTCGTCCCGGCCTAATTCGACTCCGCTTTGCCATCGTCTGAAGTGATCGGCAGATCGATCTCGACTAAGCTAAACACCGTTCCGGGGCCATCGGTCTTCTCGATGCCGACAATGTGCTGGTGGTGTTTCGAACCTGCTTTGAGCGATTGCCCCATGTCGAGATTCACCTGATGGCTCTTCCCGGAGTCGTCGCAGGTCAATCCTTCATTGGTAACAGTCGGGCTGCCCACCGCGTTGTGACCGCTGCATTGGATCACGTCGCCATAGCGGCCAAGCGCCTTCTTGTAGAAGGCCAGGACCTCGTCTTGAGAGTCGGAGGTCTCGTATTTCACTACCTTGAGTCGAAACTGCCAGTCTCCAAAGCCGAAGTGGATGTCCGCCGACTTGTCGCCATCCTTGTCCTTCTTACTCGACAGCTTCGCGCCCGGATATACCGGGAGACCGACATCGGCGGCAGTGGTGCTATCGGAGGTGACGTGCAAACCGCCGAGAGGCGTGTCGATCTTGACGTTCTTGTCGTCGCCATTCTTGTTCTTGTTGACCGCGATGGAGCAGCCGACGGAGAGTAAGGCGACCGAAATAAAGGCGGCACAGGCGGCGAAACTTAGATTCCGCGACATGTTCATGGCAATTTCTCCTACTCCAGTTGGTACGGACTGGCCCCAAGTTCCGTTCCCCGGCCTAAGCCCGCGGCGACTTTCCGCTCTACGCAGCATCCAATAATCCGCAACGGCGGTGCGCACAGCTTACGCGCCGCATCCACCAGCGCAAAGCAATTTTCCCTGAAAGGAATCTTCCCGGAGCAAGATGGCTTACACTTCGACCCTCTTCTCGCCATTGCAATTGGCCGGTCTGACCTTTCCCAACCGGATCGTCGTCTCGCCCATGTGTGAATACTCATCGGAAGACGGTTTCGCCAATGACTGGCATCTGGTCCACCTCGGCAGCCGCGCCGTCGGAGGAGCAGGACTCGTCTTCGCCGAGGCTTCGGCCGTCACTCCTGAGGGCCGCATCAGTCCGCAGGACCTAGGCTTCTGGAAGGACGAGCACATTCCCGGACTCAAGAGGATCGTCGATTTCCTCCACTCCCAGGGTGCGCGGGCCGGCATTCAGCTCGCCCACGCCGGCCGCAAGGCGAGCATGAGCCGGCCATGGGACGGCGAAGAGCGCGTCAAGCCGCTCAGCGAAGGCGGCTGGACTGAGGTCCTGGCGCCCAGCGCAGTCCCATTTTCGGAGAAATACGCCCAGCCTGCCGCACTCGATGCCGCCGGCATCAAGCGGCTCGTGGAAGCATTCCAGCTGGCAGCCCGCCGCGCTCTCAAGGCGGGCTTCGATGTCATCGAGATTCACTCTGCTCATGGCTATCTGCTGCACGAGTTCCTTTCGCCGCTGAGCAATCGGCGCACCGACGAATACGGCGGAAACCTCGAAAATCGGGCGCGTCTGTTGATCGAGGTTGTGGACACAGTGCGCGAGGTCTGGCCGCTCGATCTGCCGCTTTTCGTCAGGATCTCCGCCACCGATTGGGCACCCGGGGGTTGGGATCTAACTCAATCCGTCGCCCTCGCGAAAATGTTAAAGCCGCAGGGCGTTGACCTCGTCGATGTCTCGTCCGGCGGTCTCGTCCCGGGAGTTACCATTCCCGCCGGCCCTGGATATCAAACGCCGTTTGCGGAAGAGATTCGCAAGCAGGCACAAATCTCTACCGGAAGCGTTGGGATGATTACGGGCGCTGCTCAGGCCGAACACATCCTGCGCACCGGGCAGGCCGACATGATCTTCGTCGCCCGCGAATTCCTGCGCGATCCCTATTGGCCGCTCCACGCCGCGCAGCATCTGCACGACTCTACCCCGTGGCCGCCACAGTACCTGCGGGCTGCGCCGGCCGGCACATTGCAGCGCAAGCCGATCGAGAAGTGGAGGGAGAAAGTACCGTCAGCTTGAGAAAGATGGCCTTACCACCGAGGACGCGACTACCCCACACCCTAAGCTCGGTGCGCTCTGTGATCGTTGTGGTGAAAGCCTCTGCGGAACCAGAGTAGACTCCGCTCTCGAAAATTCCGGGATACTTTTGTCATAGCAGGCCTATACTTTGAACGACGGGAAATGGCCGCCGCGGCCATCATCCCGTCGCGGCCTCAACATGCTTACCACGACCTCTTCGCAGCGTCGCAGCCCGGCATCCGAAATTCCGGACAAACTTTACTTCCGGATCGGAGATGTTGCCCGCATCTGCGAGGTCCCGGCCTATGTTCTGCGCTTCTGGGAGACCGAGTTTTCGCAACTCAAGCCCAACAAGAGCGGCACTGGGCAGCGCCTTTATCGCAAGCGCGACGTGGAACTGGCGCTGCGCGTCAAGCGGCTGCTCTATGACGAGGGCTATACCATTCCCGGCGCCCGCCAGGTCTTCCAGGCCGAGGCGCGCGAAGTCCGCAGCAAGAAAGCCGCGGGGCCGGAGTTGCCCATGCCCGTCGCGGCATCCAACGCCGCCATCGCCAGCCTTGAATCGGTGAGAAAAGAGCTGCAGGGGCTGGCCGCCATACTCGCTGCTCCAGTGCAAGCCTTACCTCGCGGCCAGAACTCCAAACGAGGCAAAGATCGGAAGCCGGGAAGCCTCTTCGAGCTGTAAGCGCTCCACCGCGATTGACACTTCAAATTTAATGCCGGCGCTGGGGGGGTAGTTTTGCTGTCCTCGGCTCCGCTTTGAAATCCTTCGAAGAAGTTGGGTCGCTAAGACAGGTCGCTCAGTCGGCAACCGCGCTGCCGACTTCCGGCAGAATGACCCCATCGCTCATGAAGCGAGTCATCGCCAAAGTGGCGCATTGCTGCCCGCAAAGGTGGTAGATATCGGTGTTGCGGCTCTCCGCCGGGTTCCACGGCATGAGCGTGAACCGCTGGTGCGGCTGGTCTTGCTCGAAGCACGGAACGTCGCCCAGCGCGACCATCCACCAGTGGTTGGCCTCAGCTTTTTTCTTGCCGCAAATGTCGCAGGTGAACGAAACGTCCCAGACCATGACCGCCCTCCGGCAACCCGTGAATCAGCCCGCAGCCATACATTACTCCAAAATAAGCCCGAGAATGCAGGAAAAACGTGGTAACGTTTTGGCAGATTGATAACTGGGTCCCCGGCTGCCACGAAATGAGCGACTTTTCACCGACGATGGTGCAATTTCATGCTTTGCCAATACTGCTCAAAGTCGGAGTTCCGCCGCTCGCGGATTCACCGGGAAGACATCCCGCATCTCCTGCTGCTGCAATTTCCTGTCCGATGCCGTAGTTGTCATCACCGGGTATACGCGAACGTCTTCTATGCTCGGGGTCTGCCTGCTTCCCCGGAGAGGCTCTCCAAAGCCAGCGAGCCAAGCTCTAGGGCGTCTGGTCTTTGATCTCCGCAGCCAGACCACCCGACCTGCACCACACTCCTCCTCAATCCCGACTATCTATTCGTGACGCACGGCTTCCATCGGCTGCACTCGGGAGGCGCGCCATGCCGGAGTCCATCCCGCCGCCAGCGCGGCGGCCAGCAGCAGCAGCGCCGCAAAGATCAGCGTGACAGGATCGCTCGGTTTAAGCCCATAAAGCAGCGAACTCAGAAAGCGCGTCAGCCATAGCGCGCATCCCAGCCCGATCGAGATCCCAAAGACCGCCAGCCACGAAGCCTCGCCCAGCACCATCCGCAATACCTGCCCGGTCTGCGCGCCGAGCGCGATACGAATGCCGATTTCGTTGGTTCGCCGCGCTACGGTGTAAGCCATGACGCCGTAAATCCCGATACAGGCGAGAATGAGCGCCAGAACCCCGAATGCACCGGCGAGTAGGGCGAAGAGTCGTTCCGGCGAGAGTATGTCGGCAATCTGCTCGGTCTGCATACGGACGTCGATCAAAGGAAGGTCCTTGTCGATCGAGGCAACCGCATCGCGGATCGCGGGCAGAGCGCTCTCGGGCGTCGTCTTCAGACGGATCTCGTAGGTCGGCCCACCGTCCATCTCCCCTTCAGGTGCCTGGCGATAGGGCGCGTAATACGTCGGCGGATCGTCATTGCGCAGGTCGTCATACTTCGCGTCGGCAGCGATGCCCACGATTTGAATGTGCTCCTTGTTGAATGTCTTTCCGATCGGGTCGCTCTTGGGAAAGTACTTCTTGGCCAGGGCCTGGTTCACTACCGCAACCTTGGGCGATGTTTCGGTATCGTGCTCATTAAAGCCGCGGCCGGCCACCAACGGAATTCCCATCGTCGCAAAGAAGCTCTCACCCACGAAGTTCGCATCGGCCACCTGGTTACTCTTGTCCGCGTTGGGCGGTTGGCCATCGGGCTTGAAGTCGTCGTTCGACATGTCGTGCGACAATAGCGGCTCTGCCGACAGTGTCACCGAGTCAACTCCGGGCACAGCGGCCAGCCTTTCCTCGATCTGATGCTCCAGGGCAATGTCCTTTGGCGATGGATACCGTGTGTGTGGTGGCTGTACGTGAAAGAGCAGAATATGTTCCGGGCGGAAACCGACATCGACCTTGTTGAGGTTGAACAGCGTTCGGACGAAAAGTCCCGCGCCGACGACCAGCAACATGGAAAGCGAAATCTGAAAAACGACGATTGCCTTGCCCGCCAATCCCTTGCGCCGCTTCGTCGTGGTGGTGGCGCTGTCTTTGAGGCCGGTATTCACGTTGGTCCGGGTCGACTGCAAGGCGGGCGCAAGGCCGAAGAGCAGGCCAGTGAAGATCGAAATTCCCAAGGTGAAGGCGAAGATCTTCCAGTCAAAGCGGCTATAAAGCTGCTGCGGCCCCCACGAATTGGACATCAAACGGGGAATCAAATTCCTGCCGAGGTAACCGAGGAGAAAACCTGCCCCTCCACCCAGGCCCGAGAGCAACAGGCTCTCGGTGAAAACCTGGCGCAGAATGCGGCCTCTACCCGCGCCCAGAGCCATGCGCACGCTCACCTCTCGCTGCCGCGCCGCCGATCGGGCCAGCAGCAGGTTAGCGATATTGGCGCAGGCAAGCAGAAGCACCAGCCCCACCAACGCCAGAAGCACATAGATCTGCTTCCCAAATTCTCTTGCCGAGTGGTTCATTCCGCGGCTGCCTGATGGCAGAGTCAGCCGCAGCATTCCCGCGTCCTTCGCCACCGTCAAGGTGGCTCGCACTGCTTGGTCGAGACTGACCGAGAGCGCCGCCTGCGCCGCGGCATCGGAGACCCCAGGTTTGGCGCGGCCCATGACTTGCACCCACCATAGCTCCTTGTCGCCCAGCAGCGACTCCTTCCCCTTCGGAAGCACCACAGGCTGCAGGCTCAAAGGCACAAAGATGTCAGGGGATGCCTGCACGCTGGCCGCCCCGGTAAAGCCCGGCGGATTGACGCCAATAATCGTGACCGGTGTCCGGTTCAGGTCGATCCTCTTGCCAATGACTGACGGGGAGCGCCCAAACGCTCTCGACCACAGGCCATCGCTGATTACCGCAACCGCGCCGCTGCCGGGCATCGCATCGTCCGAGGCCTGGATGGGCCGACCGAGCGCGGTCTCGACGCCGAGTTCCTGGTAGTAATTTCCAGAGACGAGTTCTCCGTCCACGACTTGCGCATGCCCATCGATCGTAGCCGTCAAGCGGTTGTAGCCGCCGAGGTACTTAAAGGCGAAAAGGTCTTCGAGGCTTTGGTTCTGCTGCCGCAGTATCCGATAGACGGGATAAGAAAATGAGGTCGTCAACGTCCCGCCGTTGGGCCCGCGATCGAAATCGCCCCACATGCTTTGGATTGGACTGTTCTTGCCAACTTCTACCGCAAACAATCGCAGTTGCTCGGGATGCGGAACCGCCAGTGTATCCAGCAGAGCCTCTTTGGCGAGCGTGAAGATGATGGTATTCGCACCGATGCCTAGCGCGAGAGAAACCACTGCGATGCCGGTAAAGCCAGGCGCTTTCCTCAGCATTCGCAACCCATAGCGCAGGTCGGCCAGCAGGTCGTCCCACAGCCGCAGTCCAAGCGACTCGCGGCACTGTTCTTTCCGCGCTTCTACCGAGCCAAGCTCAAGCCGGGCGCGGCGCTGGGCCTCTTCTCGCGAAAGGCCGCCGCGCATGAGGTCGGCGGCATAACTCTCGATGTGGAATTCCAGCTCAGCCTGCATCTCGCAATCGAGGCAAGACCGGTGCGTCATTGCCTTGAACCAGGAGCGAAGCCGTGACAGACTCTTCATAATTCGCTCGCTTTCATTTCAAGGATCGCGCCGATCATTCCCGCCATCCGGTTCCATTTCTCGCTCTCGACGCGCAATTGCTTTCGTCCCGCTGCTGTGAGCTGATAGAACTTCGCCTTGCGGTTGTTCTCCGACTCGCCCCACTCGCTCGCAATCCATCCCTGGTGCTCGAGGCGGTAGAGTGCTGGGTAGAGCGAACCCTGCTGGATTTCCAGCTGACCGCCTGAGATTTGCTGAATACGCAGCAGCACCCCATAGCCATGCAACGGTCCCAGCGAGACTGCTTTGAGGATGAGCATGTCCAGAGTGCCCTGCAAAAGATCGATTTGCTTGCCCACGCGTTCTTCTCCTAGATCAACTAGGAGTATCTTCAATCTCTCCTAGACTGTCAAGGAGTCGAAACCTATCATCCCGCCACCTCCACTTTGTCATCCTGACAGCCGCGATTTGTCACCATGGAGGGGTCTGCGGTTTTAGCGGCCCTGATCCAGGAACCCGTCCGCATTGTGCTACGTTTTCTTCATGAGCCAGCACACCATCCTGATCACTTCCAAGGGAACCGGCCCCAAGTCGGAATACGTCGAGCAGCTTCGCCTCCATGCGCGCGTTGTCGTCGGCAACACTCCCGAGGTCTTCACGGACTCTGCTCCGGAAGCGACCGTCATGCTCAACTGGTCGGCTCCGAGGGACTTAAATCGCAGCGTCTTCCTGATGGCGCCGAAGCTGGCCTGGGTACATTCTCGCAACGCCGGGCTCGACGCCTTTCTCTTTCCCGAACTGGTCGAGAACCTGGTCACGCTCACCAACGGCTCCGGAGTCTTCAGCCCGCCCCTCGGCGAGTTCGCGCTGGCGGCGATGCTTTATTTCGCCAAGGATTTTCGGCGCATGATCCGTAACCAGGTCGCCGCAAGATGGGAACCCTTCGACGTGCTCAGGCTCGCCGGCCAGACTGTCGGCATCGTCGGCTACGGAGACATCGGCAAGGAGGTCGCCTGGCGCGCCCACGCAATGGGAATGCGCGTCCTCGCACTCAAGCGCCATCTACCACCGCTCGGCAGTGATCTCGGGCCGGTAGAGAAGATGTATCCGACCAGCGAACTCCACGAGATGATTGGCGCCTGCGACTACGTCGTGGTGGCCGCGCCGCTCACAACGGAAACCCACCACATGATCAGCGGAGCCGAGTTTGCCGTGATGAAGTCCGAAGCGGTCGTCATCAACGTCGGACGCGGCCCGGTCATTGACGAGGCGGCCATGGTTCGAGCGCTGGCGGAAGGGAAAATCAAAGGCGCTGGTCTCGATGTCTTCGAGCACGAACCGCTATCGCCGGAAAGCCCGCTCTACAAAATGGAGAACGTACTCGTCTCTCCACACTGCGCCGACAACACCCCAGATTGGCTCGACAACGCAATGAAGTTCTTCCTGGCGCAGTTCGAACGCTTTCGAAAGGGCGAGCCTCTGCTGAATGTAGTGGACAAGAAGCTCGGATACTAGGGCCTATTACCGGGCCCTAATTAGCTCGTCCGAGATTGAATTCGAACGCCGTCATCATGGTTTGCTAAGGCTTCGTAGCCAAAATCAGCGGCGATGGGCCTGGCGACTCGAGAGTACTGGCGTTCACAAATCCCGCCTCGGTGAGCCATTCGGCGATCTCTTCGAAGGAATAGGTGTCTCCGGTATCGGTGTTGACGAGCATGTTGACGGCGAAGAGTAGCGCGTTGAGGGGGCCGGTCCGGTCGGGGTTAACCAGGAATTCGGCGATTGCGATTGTCCCGCCGGAGTTTAGCGCCTTGAACGTCTTGCTGAGCAGCGCGCGGCTACGTTCCTTGCCTTCGCTGTGCAGGATGTGGCCAAGAATCGCGACGTCGTGACCGCCCCCGAAGTCGGCTTCGTCGAGGTCGCCCTCGACAAACGTAAAGCGTTCTGAAAAACCGAATTTGGCGACCGTCTTCCGGGTCGTGGGAATGACTCCGGGCCAGTCGACGACGGTGACGTGGACGGCGTCGGAGCATTGGGCCTGGGCGATGCCCCAGACTCCGGAGCCGGCGGCGAGATCGAGCACCCGGATCATGCGGCCTTCCACGTTGCAGTCGAGATACTTGGCCAGCCCCTGCGCCGACGGATAGCTCAGCGGAAAGATATCGTTGACGAATTCCTGAAAGAATTCGCTTCCCTCGCCCTGCTGGTTGACGGCCGCAGCCGAGCGGCCGGTGGCCACAACTTCGTTCAGGTGCAGCCATTTTGGTATCAGCTGCTCGCTGCCATGGCGAATCAGCCCTCCCAAAAAGCTTGGCTTCTGGCTCACCAGAAATGTCTCGCTCTCGGGAGTGAGCGAGTAGCGGCCGCCCTCGCCCTTGGCGAGAAACTCCAAGCCGACGAGGGCGTTCATGATGGCGGCAAGTCCGCGCTCCGAGGCGCCGGTTTCTTTCGCGACTTCGGCAAGTGTCTTTGCGCCGCCGTCGAGCACGTCAAAGACGCGATGGCGGATCGCCGCCTCCAAGATCAATGGAGGCCCATACCCCCAGGCAAATTGTTGAATTCGTTCCGGTGTTACACGTGCACTACTTGGAGTCGTCATCGTATCCTCTAGACTACTTGCCAGGCGGGACGATCGGCTTCACGCCGCCGCAGTCTGCACTTTTGAAAACGGATGTAGAGTCGACCGTCCACTCGACTGGCTTGGGGGATGGACCAGCCTGCAGCGTCCCGGTGAAGTGCATCTTGCTGATGGTGTGGTCCTCGTCCGTCCATGAGGCGACGAGCGTCCCCTTACCGCTCATGCTGCCTGTGCAAGTCATCTCCGCGGTCATCCCCGTGGCTTGTTTGTTTACGTTAGAAACCTGGCAATCGCCGCGCGTCTGCGGAGGGGGCGCGCCGAACTTGTCGATCTGCTCCTGGGTGATACATACGGAGTTCGTGTGAGTGCCACCGCCAAACGGAGAGTTGGGCCCACCGCTCATGCCTGCCGGGAATGGAGACTGCTGCCAGGTCATGTTGCTGGTTACCTCCCAAAGCCCGGCTTTGCGGCTCTGCGCTTGTGCGGTCAGGCCGATCCCCAGAAAACAACACCCCAAAACGACGCAAACCAGCGCTCTCTTCATGCTGCCTCTTTTCGAGATTGATAGCGGTCTGTCCTCACGCGGAACCACTGTACGTCAGCTGATAAACGACGGGGAAGTAAAATCGATTTCCGAACTCTCGCCGACTCAGCCGACAATTAGCTCCCCGGCCTCCAGAACCACCCTATGCTTGCGGTCAAGCCGCGCCGAAAGCAGGGCGAGCGCCAGCATGCAAAGGGTGACGACGATGCTTGCGATCGGTAGCTGCCGGTAGTGGAATCCGGCGGTGAGCAGCATCCCGCCCAATGTGGCGCCTGAGGCGTTGCCTAGGTTGAAGGCGCCCTGGTTCAGGGTTGAGGCGAGGTTTGGCGCGGCCGAAGCCTGGTCGACGATGCGCGCCTGCAGCGGAGTGCCCGCGGCAAAGGCGAGCGCTCCCCAAACCAGCAACGTGAGGACCATAGGTACGGTGAATGGCTCGGCAAAATAGAGGCACGCGAGCGAAGCCAGCACGGCGACAATCGACATCACCAGAAAGCGGGTCGGACGCCGGTCACTCAAAGCGCCCCCGATGAAGTTGCCAGCCGTGATACCGATGCCAAAAAGCAGAAGCACGATGGTCACGCCGTGCGGGGAGACGCCGGTCACCGTTTCCAGGGTGGGCGTGACATAGGTGAAGACACAGAAGAGCGAGGCTGAGCCGACTACACTCATCGCCAGCACCAAGAGCACGCGCGGATTTCGCAGCACGCGAAACTCGTGGATCAGCTGCGTAGAGACCGCGGCTTGTCGATGGACAAGCTTGAGGACGGCAGCCGCGGCGATTAATCCAATCGGAACGATCGCCCAGAACGAGGCCCGCCAGCCGAGCACCTGCCCAAGTGCGGTTCCGGCAGGAACGCCAAGGACATTCGCCAGCGTCAGCCCTGAAAACATGAGCGCAATCGCTTGCGCGCGCTGGTTCCGGGGAACTAGGTTCGAGGCGACGACGCTGCCGATTCCGAAGAACGCGCCGTGACTAAGCGCGGTGAGCACCCGCGCCGCCATGAGCAGCGGATAATTGGGCGCCGTTGCGCAGGCTAGATTTCCGAGCGTAAATATCCCAAGGAGGAGCAGCAGCGCCTTTTTGCGTTCGAGCCGGGCGGTCGCGATGGCTACCAGCGGCGAGCCCAGAGTCACGCTCAGAGCATAAGCCGTGACCAGAGCACCGGCCTTGGGGATGCTGACCTGGAGGTCTTGCGCTAAGTTAGGCAACAGCCCCATGATGATGAACTCGGAGGTTCCGATGCCAAAGGCGGCGACCGCCAGCGCCATCAGCGGAGTGCGGGTCAGAATGTTCGGTTGGCTTGGCGCAGAGGCGTCCACGTTTCGATTGCAACACAACGGTCGTCAACTTCCAACTTGGAGGAGGCGCTTAGCTCCAGTCGCCACCAGCGTCGCTGAGCCGCGCGTCGACCACGCTTTCAAAGTCGGTGTGCTTCTTGATCAGGATGTCGCTGAAGTTGGACTCCTGCCGCAAGAGCACGGCCTGCAGGCGGACCAGTTCGAGCAGCCCCAGAAACATCGCGATCAGTGCGCGCTCCGAGCGGGTGTTGGCGAGCAGACGGCGCAGAGAGACCGGTTTGTCCTCCATCACAAGGCGGCGGCGGATGAAGACGATCATCTGCGCTACAGTGACGTCATCTTCATCGACATCGAGCACAGGACGCGTACGCGCCCGCTCCAGCACCTCGCGAAAGACGCGGACCAGATCGACGGTGTCGGCCGCAATCTCGGCCTCAGCACCTTCGTCGTTGCGAAAGTCGCGCATCTGCGGGTTGCTCCAGGTAGCGTTTTCGATTTGCTGCTTCTGTGCGAGCATTTGCGCGGCGTTCTTGAAGCGCTCGTGCTCGAGCAGGCGCTCGACAAGTTCGCGGCGCGGGTCTTCACTCTCGCCGTCACCGGCCTCGGCGGGTAGGCGCGGCAGTAGCATCTTGCTCTTGATGTGGATGAGCAGCGAGGCGGTGTAGATGAACTCCCCGGCGACATCGATGTCAGTCTGCTTCAGGTTTTCAACATAGGCGAGAAACTGCGCCGTGATGCGCGCAATCGGGATGTCGTAGATATCGATGTCCTGGGTGCGGATCAGGTGGAGCAGGAGATCAAGCGGCCCATCGTAGACCTGACCGACGCTGACGGAGAAAGGCGAAAGGTCCGCGGCTTCCTTCTTGAGGTCAGCGGACGTCTTTTGGTAAGGGGTCCTTGAGTCAGGCATTAGCTCCGAGGCGCCCGCGTTTGCGTGTATTTTCCCTTTCTCTTCAGTCATCGCAATGCCTCGAAGTTCTCAGCATAGTCCGTGACTTTGATCTCCGCGATCGAAGAAATCTTGAGAAAAAAGTCGTCACCTCGCTTCTGAATCTCAAGGTTTATGGTCTTGGCGGTCTTCTTCACCTGACTCCAAGTGTCCCTATATAGCTTTTGCGGCAAAACAAAGCTTACCAACTTGAAGTCTTGTGTCCCGCAGAGCAGCACGATTGCTTCATAACTCTTTGTCTTTGCCAGGAAAATCCAGTTGCCTGCGGTCCCTTCTATGGCTGACAACAGGCACACCCTCCGATTGCGGCTAGCGAGGAAAACACTATCTTCAAGGTGAGTCAATGTGAGGGACCTGGGAAGCACACTGTCGATGAAGTGCTCGGTAAACTTCCTCTCGCGCACAGCGGACGGCAATTCCCACCAGTCACTCTTGTTTCTTAGGTCATGCTTCAACTGCCCCAGCTCTTTGAACTGCTCAAACATTCCGATGTATCTTGAGCCAAAGCCATCTTGGGCAAGCCCCATGGCGGACCGAACCTCCTTCATAGTTTCTTCGGCTGTATTCTTCGCCTTGCTTGCTCCCTCCAAAAGAATGTCCCAAGTCTTATGAGGGGCGAGCTCATACTCCGATCGCCTTGATCTTATTGGACTTAGCATAGCCTCCAAAGAGTGAACTAGCGCGTGCTTGCAATCCATGCAGGATATGCCCGCCGAGCGGCAGCCATTGCGAATCATGGCATCCATGTCCGGCTTGCTAAACACCCGATGAAGATCAGCAACGGGGCATATATCGGGGTCACCGGGATCCTCGCGATACAATCTTTGCCCGCCATTAGACATTCCCTCGACTTTTCTGAGGACAGCAACTGGGGGGTCTGTAAGATAAATGGCATTGTCATAGCTCTTCGACATCTTGCGGCCATCGACACCAGGGAGTTTCGGCGAGGGAGTAAGGAGAGCCTTCGGCTCCGGCAACAGCTGACTCCAGGGGGGCGGGCTCATGTGCAGCCCATCAGCCACGTAAGGGACTATCGGAAGACTTGGTGGCTGATTTGACTTCTTATGACCATAGAAGCTATTGAAACGTCGAGCCACTTCGCGAGTTAACTCCACGTGCGCAGCCTGATCCTGCCCTACCGGAACAAAATCAGCCTTGTAAACGAGAATGTCCGCCGATTGCAGCAGCGGATAGCCAAGAAAGCCATAGGTGGTCAGGTCCTTCCCGGCGATATTTTCTTGTTGCTCTTTGTACGACGGGACCCGCTCGAGCCAACCAAGCGAAGTAATCATCGAGAGGAGCAAATGCAACTCCGCATGTTGAACCACGTGGCTCTGGATGAAGATCGCACACCTATCCGGATCAAGCCCCGCCGATAGAAAATCCATCGCCACTTCGAGCGTGTTCTGCTTCACTGCGGAGGGATCGGCGTAATCAGTGGTCAGCGCGTGGTAATCAGCGATGAAGAAGTAGCATTCGTACTTGTCCTGCATGCCGACCCAGTTGTGCAACGCGCCCATGTAGTTGCCCAAATGCAGCTTGCCGGTCGGGCGCATGCCGCTGAGCACGCGCTTCCTTTCGTTTTCAACAGGAGGGGTGGTCACTCAGGTCCTTGTTCGAACAGTTTTCCAGTCGCTGGCGAGCGCGGCAACCGCGCTCGACGATCCCGGCATGGAACTGCCAGACCGCCGCGGCGCTCGTCGCTTCATTGTACGGAATAACCGAGCTACATCGACGGAAGCAGCATCCGGTTCACGACGTTGAGCGCGGGCGAGACGAAGAGGTTGACCACCCATCCGCCCACGACGACCATAAGGATCAGGCTGAACATGCCCATGCGGTCGTAGTATTGCACCCAGTTATAGGGCAGTAGGTTGCGCACGATATGGCTGCCGTCGAGGGGTGGAAGCGGCAGCAGGTTGAAGACGGCCAGGATCAAATTGAGCCACACCCCGATGTAGAAAAGCAGCGCCACCGGAAACATCGCCGGAAGGACGGCCTCCATCGGCAGCTGGACATGGTTGGCGGTAAAGACGGCCGCGATGACGGAGAGCTGGCCCTGCCCACTGCTGTGCTCAAGGACCAGCAGCCCGAAGAAGCAGGCAAGCGCCAGAAGCAGATTGCTGGCCGGCCCGGCGAGGGTGGTCAGCATATCGTCCCGCTTGATGTTGGTGAAGTTGCGAGTTGTGACCGGGGTCGGCTTGGCCCACCCGATGAGAAATCGCCCAAACCCGGGCAGAAAAAGCATCGCCAGCGGGATGATGATAGTTCCCAGCAGATCGATGTGCTTGATCGGATTCAGGGTCACGCGTCCCAGCATTCGCGCCGTCGGGTCGCCCAAGCGCGAAGCCGTCCAGGCGTGGGACGCTTCGTGAAAGCTAAGCGCGAAGACGAGAATGACAAATTCGAACAACTTCAGAACGATGGCTTGCTGACTCATGAATCCACTTGAGTCGATGGTAGCAGGAAAGGAAGTCGAGAGTTGTCAGCGCTCAGTCGTCATGGCCTTAGCTTTCAACGGCGCTCTAAGTTCCTTGCACTCAGGAATTTTCCGTTGGGCGATCTTTTTGTATGTCCAGCTTGCTCTTGAGGGGCTTGGCGGGAACTCCGCCGACAATGGAATGGGCTTCGACTTCGTGAGTCACGACGCCGTGCGCGCCGATGATAGAGTCTTCGCCAACTCGCTGCCCGGCCATCACCGAGGCGTGATAGGTGACCCGCGCCGCCGGGCCGATCTCCGTGACTTTGTTGGTTACGTTGGAAGAGTCGATAGGATCGTGCGAATGCGAGTAGACGGCCGCGTAGTCTGATAGTGACGTGCCTTTGCGCAGGATGATCTCGCCGCGATCGTCGAGCATCACGTATTTGTGAATGACGACGTTGTCTTCGATGGTGAGGTTATATCCGTAGCTGAACTCAACCCCATGAAAGATCTTCACGCCCTTACCCACGCTCTTGAAGATGTGCCGCCCAAGCATGCAGCGGAACTTGAAGCCCAACCAATGGTTCAGCCCGATTGGAGAACGGTCGAACATCTGCCAGAACCAGATCAGCGGCTTGCGCTCGGCGTATTTTTCCCGATCGACGTCGCCGTAATATTCGGGTTCGAGAGTCACGTTGCAGGGATCGAGCGAAAGTTGCAGGACATTGCCGGGCAGCTCCGAAGTAAGCGAGAAGTTCAGCTTGCCGCCATGCGGACGGCCCAAGTAGAGCTGGTGCAGGTTATCGCGGACGATCTCCGCGCGCAACGCTGGCCGCTTATGCTTGGTGAACTCCTCGTCGAGATACGAGAGCCAGCGCCGATAGATTTCCTCGGCTTCGGAGGTGGGGTGAAGTTCGCGGTATGGATAGACGGGCATTCGGTATCTCTGAAAGCAGGTTAGTGGCTCGACTCTAGTTCCAGCATAGCCTCAAATACTTTGGATGCTGTGGTGCAATGCGCCGATGCGGTTTCATTCGATCGAGAAGATAGCATAGACCGTGGCTGAGCTGGTCACCTTTTGCGGGCTGACGGCGAGTGGAGCTACTCCTGCGCCGCCTCCACCACCTTTAGCCATCATCATCGGGGACGCCAAGGGCATGGGCCGTTCCGGGACCTGATTGCTGGCGTAGACCAGTGGTCCAAGCGTGGCCCCAAGCCCCTTTGCCATCTGGTCGGCGATTGCGTGCGCCCGCTTCAGCGCGCTCTCGGCCGCCTGGCCTTCGAGCGCATCGGGGTCGGCGACATCCCAATCGATCTGGCCGCTTTGGTTGGCGCCCGCCTGCACCGCTGCATCGAGCACCGAAGCCGCATTTTTAGCGGAGGTCTTCACTGACCAGCTCTGGGTCACTTGGAACTGACGTTGCGCCTTCTCGGCCTCGGGCAGGTTTTGGATTTCGTAGGACTGAACCGGCGCAATGTTTTGGGCATCACTTTGGATCGCGCTGTCCTCGACGCCGGTTTTTTTCAGCGCGGCCACGATTGCGTTCGAGGTCTTCGATCCCGACGCATATGCAGCCTGCGAATCGGCGGCGTAGACCTGAAATCCAACATGGACTGTCGCGACCTCGGCATCGGCCGTGGCCTTGTCGGTCGCGGTCACGGCGATGGTGCGGTTGGTTTTGTTAACTTCAATCTGCTGCGCCTGCGAGATTGTAACCACTCCCGCCGCAATCCCTGCCACCAACAACCAGACTTTGCTTCTTATCGATCTCATCTCTGCCAGCCACCCTTTTCCCGACTCAAGCTTTCAGATCGTTGCCGGAGTCATCTTGCTACTGAAAGCCCGCAGCGCCTGAAGCGTCTTCATCGCCGCGCCGGAATCGATCGCCGCCGCCGCGCGCTCCATGCCCTCGCGCATATCCGCGGCAACCTCGGCCACCGAGAGCGCCCCTGCCGCATTGAGCAGCACCACGTCGCGCTTCGGCCCCTTCTCGCCTAGCAAGATCGCCTCCAGGATCGCCGCATTCTCCGCTGCTGTCTTTCCGCCTTTGAGTTGATCCAGCGAAGATACTTCAAGTCCAGCCTGCCGGGGATGAACGCGATAATGACGGACATCGCCCGGGCCTTCGACCCCGCGGTCCCACTCAGCGGTGGGCCGGTTTTTCACTTCGGCGACCATCGATTCTCCGGTGACCGTTAGCTCGTCCAAGCCGTCGAGCCCGAACACCACGAATGCATGGCGAACACCGAGGTGAGCCATCGATTGCGCAACCACCGCGATGCGGTTGGCGGCGAAGACTCCCATGACCTGCGTCCGGGCATTCGCTGGATTTGACAATGGCCCGGCCAGGTTAAAGATGGTGCGGAAGCCGAGCGACTTGCGCACCGCCTGCACGCGCTTGAGCGAGGGGTTCGACGACGGCGCGTGGAGAAAGGTGAAGCCGGTCGCGCGGAGGCAATCCACAGCTTCTTTGGCGGGGAGCGCAACAGCGACGCCAAGCGCCTCGAGCACATCCGCCGAGCCGCAGGTCGAGGTGACCCCGCGGTTGCCGTGCTTCGCCACTTTGGCGCCAGCCGCGGCGGCGACCAGCGCCGCTCCGGTGGAGATGTTGAATGTCCCTTTGCCATCGCCGCCAGTGCCACAGGTATCGACCAACTGGGCGCGCTCGTCCTTGGTTAGTGGCAGGGGCACCGCGAGCTCGCGTATCGCCTCGGCAAAACCCGTGAGCTCAGCGACCGTCTCGCCGCGCTTGGCGATGGCGGTGAGCAGCGCGCCAATGTCGTCATCTTGGGCCTCGCCTGCGAGCATCGCACGGACCGCCGCGTTGGCGTCTTTGCGCGTAAGTGTAGCGCCCACGTCGCGCACCTGTTCCACAAATCTGAAAAAATTTGTCATCAATCGCCGCAACCAGCCTATCGAAGCCAGCCAATCACCGCCAGCCCGAAATGGGCCGACGGCCACGATGCTGTATCGACAGTGTCAGTGTCTCGGCTCATTTCCTTTTCGCAGCCTCTCCGCTAGTATGGACTTTCTGCCCTATCACGCAATAACGCAGATTGACTCCTTATGAAAATTCACGAATACCAGGCAAAAGACATCCTCGCAAAGTACGGTGTGCCCGTTCCCAAGGGCGAAGTCGCCAACACCCTCGACGAAGCGATTGAAATCGGCAAGCGGCTCTTCGCCGGCGGTGCGACCGGTGTGGTTGTGAAAGCGCAAATCCATGCCGGCGGCCGAGGCAAGGGCGGCGGTGTGAAGGTTGCAAAGAACATCGAGCAGGCGGAGGAGTATGCCAAGAACATTCTTGGCATGCAGCTGATCACCCACCAAACCAGCCCACAGGGGCAGAAAGTTCAGCGGCTGCTTGTTGAGGAGACGGCCGCCATCGATCGCGAGCTATATCTGGGAATCGTGCTCGATCGCGCTGCCGCGAAGCTGGTCTTCATGGCCTCGAAGGCGGGCGGCATGGAGATTGAAGAGGTCGCCGCTAAGGATCCCGACGCAATTGTAAAGGCGTATATCGATCCAGCGATCGGCTTCCAGGCTTACCAGGCGCGCAAATTGGCGTTTGCTCTCGGCCTGAAGCCGACTCAAATCAACGATGCGGTGAAATTCATGCAGGGGCTCTACAAGGCCTTCATCGAGACAGACTCGTCGTTGCTGGAGATCAATCCTTTCATCACGACGAAGGACGATAAACTCTTCGCGCTCGACTGCAAGATCAACTTCGACGACAACGCGACCTTCCGTCACAAGGAGCTGAAAGAACTTCGCGACGTCGCCGAGGAAGACCCGCTCGAAGTCGAGGCCTCAAAGTTTGCCCTGAACTACATCAAGCTCGACGGCAATATCGCTTGTATGGTCAACGGCGCGGGCCTTGCGATGGCGACGATGGACATCATTCAATACGCCGGTGGGTCGCCCGCGAATTTCCTCGACGTTGGTGGCGGCGCAAACCAGCAACAGATCGAACAGGCCTTTGCCATCTTGCTCTCGGATAAGAATGTGAAGGCGATCTTCATCAATATCTTTGGTGGGATTCTGAGAGTGGATGTGTTGGCTAATGGAGTTGTGCAGGCTGCGAAGAATCTGAATGTGAGTGTGCCAATTGTACTGAGACTTGAGGGCACTAATGTGGAGGAAGGAAGAAAAATCCTTAAGGACTCCGGCTTGAACTTCCTTGTTGGCGAAACCATGCAAGACGCGGCAGAAAAAGTCGTCGCAGCAGCGAAGGGGAGCAACTGATGTCAGTTCTAGTAGGCAACGAAACCCGACTCATCGTTCAAGGCATAACCGGCAAAGAAGGCACCTTCCACGCCAAAGGCTGCGCTGAATACGGCACCAAGGTCGTAGGCGGCGTGACACCGGGCAAGGGCGGGACGACCCATGAAGGCTGGCCGGTCTTCGACACCGTCGCGGATGCCGTCAAGGAAACCGGCGCGAATGCGACTGTCATTTTTGTGCCGCCTCCCTTTGCCGCTGATGCGATCCTCGAAGCTGAAGACGCCGGGCTGCCGTTGATCGTCTGCATCACAGAGGGCATTCCGACGATCGACATGGTGCGCGTTTGGAGCGTGCTCAAGCACTCGAAGTCCCGCCTGATCGGGCCGAACTGCCCCGGCGTTATCTCGCCCGGCAAGGCGAAGATCGGCATCATGCCGGGGCGCATTCATAAGCAAGGCTCGGTCGGCATCATCTCGCGCTCCGGCACGCTGACGTATGAGGCTGTTTATCAGCTCACTCAGCGCGGCATCGGCCAGTCGACGGCAATTGGTATTGGCGGCGATCCGATCGTTGGCACCAATCATATTGATGCCCTCAAGCTGCTCAACGAGGATCCCGGCACCGAATCAATCATTCTCATCGGCGAGATCGGGGGGACCGCCGAAGAGGCAGCCGCAGCTTATGTGAAGCAGCATGTGAAGAAGCCGGTCATCGGCTTCATCGCCGGGCAGACCGCGCCTCCCGGCCGGCGCATGGGCCATGCAGGGGCGATCATCTCCGGAGGTCAGGGCACCGCAGCCGACAAGATGAAGGCGCTGACTGAGGCGGGGATTCACGTGGTGCAATCGCCGGCGGCGATTGGCGAGACTCTGGCGCGGGTGATTGGGAAGGCTTAGGATCCGAGATTATGCGCGTCGAGTTGCAGGAGCCAGCATGATCACTCCCCAGTTTTCCGGTATGCAACCGTAGTTCCAATCGGGACCCGGTCGAAGGAGCCTTGCAGGTTCAGTGTTGTCTCCGCCCCGCCCAGAAACAGGTAGCCGCCTGGGTTGAGCACGCTGTGAATCTCGTCGAGTATCTTGATCTTCGTCTCTACGTCGAAGTAGATCAGCACATTGCGACAGAAGACGATGTCGAACTTTCCCAGCCCGGCCATCGGCTGGCGCAGGTCGAAGCGGCTGAACTTTACCATGCTCCGTATCTCGTCTTTCAGCTGCCAGTCGAGGCCTTCGCGCTTGAAGTACCTCGCCAGGTAGGGGGCGGGCAGCCCGCGGTTGACCTCGAACTGCGCATATTTCGCCTCCCGAGCTCGGTCGAGCATCTGCTCGGAGAGGTCAGTCCCGAGTATCTCGACTGAGCGGACGTCCGTTCCCAGTTCTTTGATCAGCATGGCGATGCTGTAGGCCTCTTGCCCTGAGGATGCGGCGGCGGACCAGATGGTCAGCTTTTGCGGCCGCTTCGCCAGCAACTCGGGAATCAATCGCTGCCGCAATGTATCGAAGGGCGCTATATCGCGAAAGAAGAGCGTCTCGTTGGTGGTCAGGGCCTCGATGACTTTCCGCGCCAGCGCGGTATCGGTCTCCGCCCGGAGGCGTGTGCAGAGTTCATCGAGATTGGCCAGCCTGGCCGTTCTGGCCACCGGCATGAGTCGCGATTCCAGCAGGTAATGCTTATCTTCGTCGAGTACGATGCCAGACTGCCGGTATATTTCCCGCTGCAGGTATTTGTAATTTTCCTCGCTGACCACAATCAACTTCGCCGGCACGGAAGCTGCTGCCGCACCATTCGCTGCGGGCGTCGAAGTGATGACGGGCTGGGCGTCGCCTGCGGAAAGCGAGGAGTCGAGCGGGACGAGGGGCTTGTTGAGAATTGCAGTCATCGCGACACCTGCCGCAAAATCTCTGGCACCACCGCCCGCAGGCCAAGCACGCAATCGGCGAGGCCTGCTTCGACGACGGCGCCCGGCATGCCCCAAACCACGCTCGATACCTGGTCCTGGGCGATGATGTAGGCGCCCTTGCCCTTCAGTTGCTCCACGCCGAGTAGTCCATCGTGGCCCATTCCGGTCAGGATCACGCCGATGGCCCCGCCTGCGTAGACATCCGCCACCGAGCGAAACAGCACGTCCACAGCGGGACGGCAGGAGTTCTCTCGCGGTCCCTGGTCGAGCCCGACCGCGACGTCATAGCCCGAGCGGTGCAGCCGCATGTGGTAGTCTCCGGGCGCGATGACGATGCGGCCGGGTTTCAGCTTCATGCCCTCGGTCGCCTCGACCACTTCGAAGGCGCTCTGCGCCTGCAGCCGGTCTGCGAGGAGTTTGGTGAAGAGTGGCGGCATGTGCTGCACGATCACCATCGGCAACGGAAACGACGCCGGGAACTGCGGCAACACCTCCATCAAGGCTGTAGGGCCGCCGGTCGAAACGCCGATGGCCACGACCTTGCGTTCGGCAGGCATAGTGAAGAGCGGCGTCGCTGGGAAACAAGGCGCGAGCCGAGCTGGCGGCGGCGATTGGGCCGGCGTCGGGCGCGGCGCCGCAACGGTCTTGTTCGGCTCGAAGAACTGCCTGATCTTAGGGATCAGTTCGGGGACCAGTTCGTCACGCAGCTTGGTCAGCCCGGAGTCCGTCGGGCCGGTATTCGAGGGTTTGGTCAGGTAGTCGTTCGCGCCGTGTATCAACGCGTCGATGGTCGCCGAAGCGCCACGCGAAGTGAGCGCGCTGCACATAATCACGCATGCCGTGGAGGAAGCCTCGCGAAGTCGGCGAATCGTGGTCAGGCCATCCATCTCCGGCATCTCAATGTCGAGCGTGATCACATCGGGCTTCAGCTCGGCCGCCTTTTGCAGGGCGATCAGGCCGTTAGCCGCGTAGCCGACTACCTCAATATCCGGGTCGCTGCTCAAGGACTGCGAAATGATGCGGCGAATGACAACCGAGTCGTCGACCACCAGGACCTTGATTCTGCGGCCAAGCCGATTGAGGGCCCGATGGCCTGGTGGAGGGATCGGGGCCGGGGCGGTCTGATTGGTCATGGCGTCACAGGCCCCGCACTAGTGGCTGACGCGGGTGGCGAGCAGGTGCAGGTTTGCCGCCATCTCGCTCAACGACCGCGCCGAGGTCTGGGTGTCCGCCGCTCCCGCCATGGTCATCTGCGCCGATTTCGCAACTCTGGAGATGCTGCTGGCGATCTCCTTAGTGCCCATCGCCGCCTCGGTCACATTACGCCCAATCTCGGTCGTGGTCGCCGTCTGCTCCTCGACCGCCGAGGCGATCACGTTGGAGATGTCGTTCACGCGGGTAATGATCTGGCTCACCTCACCAATCGCGTTGATGGCGGCTTGGGTATCGGTCTGAATGGCTTCGATCTTCTGCCCGATCTCCTCGGTGGCTCGCGCGGTTTCCTTGGCGAGTTCCTTGACTTCGTTCGCAACCACCGCGAAGCCTTTTCCCGCTTCTCCGGCACGCGCCGCCTCGATGGTTGCGTTGAGTGCCAGAAGGTTGGTCTGCTGGGCGATCGAGGTGATGACCTTGATCACCTTGCCAATCTCGGAGCTTGAAGTGCCCAGCTGATGGATAGTCTGGGTGGTGGTTTCGGCGATGGTGACCGCGGCTTTGGCGACGCGCGCGGCTTCGGTGGCGCTCTTGGAGATCTCGCGAATCGAGGCCATCATCTCTTCCGAGCTCGCGGCGACCACGTTAACGTTGGCAGAGACCTCCTCACTGGTCGCCGATGCCGCGTTCGCCTGCTGCGCCGTGTCGCCCGCGTTATTGGTCAACTGTTGGCTAACGGTGGTCAGCTCTTCGGCCGCCGCCGCCAGGGCCATTGCCGTCTGTTCGATGCTTCCGAGGCCCCGGAACAGCTCTTCCATCTCCAGCCGGGCATGCACCTGCCTGGATACATCCGTCGCGAACTTCACCACCTTGAACGGCTTCCCGTTCAAGTCGAAGATCGGGTTATACGAGGCCTGGATCCAAACCTCCTTGCCGCCCTTACCGATCCGTTTGTACTCCCCTGCCTGATACTCGCCCCGATTGAGCTTCGCCCAGAACTCCGCGTACGTCGCGGAATTCTGCTCCACCGGCTCGACAAACGTGCGGTGGTGGCTGCCCTGAATCTCCTCGAGGCTGTAGCCAAGCGTCTTCAGAAAGGTCTCATTCGCCGTTAGGATCGTCCCATCCATCTGAAATTCAATGATCGCCTGCGACCGCCCGATCGCCGCAATCGTGGCTTCCAGTTCAAACGCCTTTTCGGCGCTGATTGTCCCAACCCGCCCCGCTGCCGGACGCCCACCCGTCGCCGCGACACTTACGCTCTTTCTTCTCGCGTTTGCCGGAGCGTCCGCCACGGCGCCGCCATTCCTGCCACTCTGACTCGACATGATATTCCCGCTCCCAATGGTGAAGTAACGGTTGTAAGTGCTTAGAGTTCTGGCGGGCACGATTTCATTCCCGCGCACGGAGACCATCCCATCGGGCGCCCCGCAATAGCGTTCAATCCGAGGATCAATTTGCCGCCGTTTCCAGCGCCCGGTTGGTATTCAGGATCAATAGCAGTCCGGAGTCCAGCTGGTAGACGCCCTCGATCAGGGCGCGCTGCAACGCCGGCATGTTTTCCGGCAGCGGAGTCGAGGCCTCCAGCGGCACATCAAGCACATCGCATATCTCATCGACGAGCAGGCTCACCAGACCGCCCTCCGACTGGATCACTATGTTCATCGGCAGCTTGTCCTCCGACTCGACCGCCGGCAGGCCGAGAATGCGGCGCATATCCAACGCGGTCACGATCTGCCCGCGCAGGTTGATCAGGCCCTCGATCGCCCTCGGCGCCAGAGGGACGCTGGTCATCTCCTGAAAGCGCAACAGCTCCTGCACCTGGGCCAGGTCGATCCCCATGAACATGTCCGCCACGCGAAAGGTGGAATACTGGCGGGTCTCGCCCAACTGTCCGACCGCTGAGCTGCCGATCGTCATTTCGAACTCTCCGCCATTGCGAATTCCCTGGCCCGGCTCGCGGCGCCTTCATCGGGACTATTGCCGATCGCCGCATGCAGCAACGCCTCCAGATCAATAAAATCTGTGATCTTACCGCCCACCACCCCCGAACCCAACAGGCCAAACGAAGAACTCGCGCACTTGACGGTCACCGCCTCCTCGACGATGTCCCGTATCTCATCGACCACCAGCCCGACGTGCCGGTCGCCTTCGCTGAAGACAATGACCTGAAGCGATTCGCCCTGCATTGCGGCGTCGCTCGCGCCTGGGTCGAGCATCGCTCCGACAGAGACCAGAGGCAGGACCGCATCGCGGTAGTGCAAGACCGGCTGGCCGGCCGCGTACTGAACTTTGGAGCGGGCAAACTCCTCCAGCCGCGCCACCATGGACAGCGGAACCACCAGCCGTGGAAAGCGGCCGGCGCTGAAGAGCAGCAGGGTTTGGCGGAGGTCCTTCGCCGCTACGCTAGCTTTAGTCTCGCGCCGTCCGCGCTCGATCGGCGGCGGGAGGACGTCGGCCAGGCGACCCAATCCTGGGACGTCCAGGATCAGCGCAATCTTGCCATCGCCCATGATCGTCGCGCCCACATAGCAATCGAGCGCCTTGAGTTGTTTGCCGAGCGCCTTGACGACGATTTCCTGAGTATCGCTCACGCCATCGACCACCAGGCCGAAGGCGGTCTCCTCGGCCTGCAGGATCACGATGGTGACTACATCGTTCTCCTGGTCGGCCGGCGAGAGTCCGAGAACGCGACTTAGATAAATAAGAGGCAGCAACTTGCCTCGGCGACGGAAGACTTTGGTGCCGTAAATGCTTTCAATCTGTTTCCGGCCGTCCGCGCCCTCCAAACGCACCAACTCCAGCAGGTTGGCCTGCGGAATGACGAAGCGGTCTTCGTGTTTTACCCGAACGCCGCTTGTGATGCGGCTACTGCTCAGGTTCACAATCAGGCCGGGAATAATCGCCAGGGTCAGGGGTATTTTGATCTTCACCGTGGCGCCGCCGACTGTTCCGTGGATGCCGGGCCGGTTGAAGAGATCGACGGCGCCGCCGATCTTCTCGATATTGGTCCTCACCATATCCATGCCGACGCCGCGGCCGGAGATGCAGGTCACCCTCTCCGCCGTCGAGAAACCGGGAAGAAAGATCAAACGCAGAGCTTCCCATTCGCTCATAGCTGCGGCCTGCTCGGCGCGAATCAACCCTTTTTCAACCGCCTTCCGCTTGATTCGTTCTGGATCGATGCCCGCGCCGTCGTCGGAGATCTCGATATTGACGTGTCCGCCTTCGTGATACGCCCTCAAGAGGATCGTGCCAGAGGGCTTCTTGCCCTTGGCCAGACGTGCGTCGGGCTTTTCGATGCCGTGGTCGCAGGAGTTGCGGACGATGTGAGTGATCGGGTCTCTGATCGCCTCGATGATCGTCTTGTCGAGCTCGGTTTCCGCGCCCTCCATCTGGATCTCGATTTGTTTGCCGACCTCGGAGGCCAGATCGCGGACCACCCGCGGCAGCTTGTTCCAGACCATGCCAATCGGCTGCATGCGGGTACGCATGCAGCCTTCCTGGAGCTCGCTGGTGATCAGGTTGAGCCGCTGCGCCGCGCCCGTGCGGGCGCCGCTTTGGCTGGTCGTCCCTTGCAGAATCTGATTTCGAGCCAGCACCAACTCACCCACCAGGTTCATCAGTTTGTCGAGCAGGGTCACGTCCACCCGGATGGTAGAACCGGCGGCCGCGCTCTCCTTGGTTTCTTTCAACTCGGGATCGATGCCTGAGTCGCTCCCTTCAAATGCGGCAGAATCAAAGCGCTCCTCTTCCGGAACGTGTGCAGAGGCGGGCTCGACTAGCTCCGCGATTACCGTGGAAGGCTGATGTCCGGTTTCTGGATACGCCGTTGAAGACGGACCGCAGCTGGAACGAAAGTGATACGCGTCGTCTAGTCGCTGGCGCAGCTCCTGATAGACGTCTTCGCCTTCTTCGCTCCGTTCTTCGATGTTCGCCAAGATCAGCTTGACGACGTCCACAGCCTGCAGGACCAGCGAAACCAGCTCGGGTGTCAGGGGGCGTTGCTTTTCCCGCACCTGTCCGAGAATGTTCTCTGCCACATGGGCGATCGATCCCAGGATTTCGAATCCGAAGAAGCCACAAGTGCCCTTGATGGTGTGGATCGTCCGGAAGACGCTGGCGATCAGCTGCTCGTCGGCGGGGCTTTTCTCGAGCTCCACGATCTCGCAATCGAGTACTCCGAGGTTTTCGTTGCTCTCGATCAAAAACTCTCGGACTTCCTCTGGGAACTCCATCGAAACCTTCCGTCTGTCTCGGGTGAGCGGTGGCAGTGCGGACATTCGCGACAGCGCGGGCCGTCGCGCCAGCATCCAAGTTGCACGGCGCGAGCGGAAGGCTCTACCTTCGCTGTGGGTCATATCGGCAAGATTCCCGGCAGGGCTAGCGCCCGCCGGATTGAAAAACTACGCTGTCATAAAGGCTGGAGGGAATTATGAATCGAAAAACGAAGGGCCTGGCACTAGCCGCCCTGGCGATGGCCCTGGGTGCGCCTGCGCTTTCTGCACAATCGCCGAGTGAGGCCGTCACTATCGACGCCAAGGCTCCCGCAAGCCCGTTTCCTCACTTCTGGGAAAAAATGTTCGGCTCCGGCCGCGCGGAGCTGACCATGCGCGACAGCTACCGCACCGACCTCCGCGAGGTAAAGCAGATCACGGGATTTCAATACGTACGCTTCCACGCGATCCTGCATGACGAACTCGGCGTCTACGACGAAGACGCCAACGGTAATCCGGTCTACAACTTCTCCTACGTCGATCAGATTTACGACGGACTGCTGGCAAACGGAGTGAAGCCTTTTGTCGAGATCAGCTTCATGCCGAAGAAGCTTGCCTTGCGCCCTCAGGACCTCCATGCTTTCTGGTACAAGCAGAATGTCTCGCCGCTCAAGGACTATGCCAAGTGGGACGCGCTGATGACCGCCTTTGCCCAGCACCTGGTCGAGCGCTACGGCATCGACGAGGTTGCAACGTGGTATTTCGAGGTTTGGAATGAGCCGAACCTCGATTTCTGGACCGGCCGCCCGGCACAGCAGACCTACTTCGAGCTTTACGACCACACCGCTCGTGCGTTGAAGGCGGTGAATGACAGGATTCGCGTCGGTGGTCCGGCGACCGCGCAGGCGGCCTGGGTCGACGCCCTCATTGCCCACGCGACGCAGGACAAGGTACCGCTCGATTTCGTATCAACCCATGTCTACGGCAACGACAGCGCCAAAGACGTCTTTGGAGACGACAGGCCTATCCCCCCGCATCAGATGGTTTGCGCCGCGGTGAAGAAGGTGCACAGCCAGATTCAAGCCTCCGCGCGACCGACGATTCCGTTGATCTGGAGCGAGTTCAACGCGACTTACGCCAACGAATCGCCTGTCACCGACACGATCTATATGGGGCCGTGGATGGCGGACACGATCCGCCAGTGTGACGGGATGACCGAGATGATGTCCTACTGGACGTTTTCCGACGTATTTGAGGAGCAGGGCCCAGTCAAGCAGCCGTTCTACGGCGGCTACGGACTGATCGCCGCCGGCGGGATTCCTAAGCCGGCATTTGATGCCTTCGAACTGCTACACCAGTTGGGCGACGAACGCATCGCTTCGAGCGACTCCGATGTGCTCGTAACACGGCGCAAGGACGGGGCGCTGGTGATCGCCTTGTGGAATTTAGTCGAGCCTGAGGCCACCGGCCCCGACAAGAGTTTTCATCTGGATTTAAGTGGGGTCCCTCCGCAGGCTTTCGTCAGTATCGACCGTGTGGACGCGAAGCACGGCGACGTCTTGGCAGCGTATGCGCGGATGGGCAAGCCCCAGTATCCCACTCAAGCGCAGATCAAGGAACTTCGCGAGGCGGCCAGTCTCTCCGAACCGGAAACTGCGAAGCTCGATCACGGAAGCTTCAACCTCATGGTTCCGGCCAAAGGCCTGGCCATTGTGACAATCGGCAAATAATCGATCTCTGGCCGACGTCTCCGGGGGGCATGATGTGGGCTCGCCGCGACACCGGCCGGTTCAATCTTGCTACGCTCTAAGCAGTGACCAGCAACTACGACGCGATCATTCTGGGCGCAGGCGCCGCCGGACTCATGTGCGCCATAGAGGCCGGCAAGCGCGGCCGCCGCGTTGCGTTGCTGGAGCACGCCGATCGCGTCGGCAAGAAGATTCTCATCTCGGGCGGAGGTCGCTGCAACTTCACCAACATTCATTCCAGGCCGGAGAATTTTCTCTCCGCGAATCCGCACTTCGCGCGCTCGGCGCTGGCCCGTTACACACCTGCGGATTTCATCGCGCTGGTCGAGAAGCATCACATTCCTTACCACGAGAAGACGCTCGGCCAACTCTTCTGCGACGGCTCGGCAAAGGAGATTGTGGCAATGCTGCTCGCCGAGTGTGCAGACGCCGGAGTGGAGATATTCCTTAACGAACATGTCGAGAGCGTGCGGCGACTGGAAGAGCGACTCGACGGCTTCGCGGTGGTCACGCAGAACGCGGAGTTCATCGCCCCGACGCTGGTCGTTGCTACTGGAGGTCTGTCCATCCCCAAGATGGGCGCGACTTCGCTTGGGTACGAGATTGCCGAGCAGTTTGGAGTCGCGATTCAAGAGTGCCGACCGGGGCTGGCGCCCTTGCTGCTTGACCAAACCGACCAGCGAGCCTGGTGCGACCTGACGGGACTTTCGTGCGAAGTCGTCGCCTCGGCGGGGCATCAGAAGTTTCGCGAAAAGCTATTGATTACTCATCGCGGGCTGAGCGGACCAGCGATCCTGCAGATTTCATCGTACTGGCGAGAGAGTAAGCCGATCACGATTGATTGGGCGCCGGGGAAGTCCGTTACGGAAGCGTTGCTTGCGAAGATTTCGGGTCGGGATGCCGTGAGTGCAAAGGCTGCGTTGCGCGATCATTTTGCCGCGAGACTTGCCGATCGGCTGATCGATCTCGCCAATCCGCCAAGATGGACGAACGCCGCAATTCAGCAGCTTGAAGACCGGTTGCATCAGTGGCAATTCGAACCCGACGGCACCGAAGGCTACGAAAAAGCCGAAGTGACCGCTGGTGGTGTTGACACGAATGAAGTATCCGCCAAAACGATGGAGGCCAAGCGGGTTCCGGGGCTTTATTTCATTGGCGAAGTCGTTGATGTCACCGGTCATCTCGGCGGCTTCAACTTCCAGTGGGCGTGGGCGAGCGGAGCAGCGGCAGGACGGAGTCTTTAATTTGCAGACGAGAACGCTTCTTTCACTAACTCCATCCCTTCGTCGCGGGTTGCAATTCTCCCTTCGAGCTGCGCATCCTCCGCCAGCGCCAGCATTTCCTTGAACTGCGGTCCGGGCCGATATCCGGCCTCGATCAAATCCCGTCCGGTGACGAGTAACCGCGGACGAACCTGCTCCTCGGGCAGAGCCTCGTATTTTTCTTTCGCGAACTCATAGTTGTCCAGATTGCCGAAGCTGGAGAGCGCGTCCATGCGGTGCAAGGCGAGGTGCTCCTCGAACTTCGGCAGGCGGAAAAACCGCTTCAGCGTGGATTCTTTCATCTTGTGCACATCGCCGAAGCGCATGTGATTCTCGATGAGCGCAGTGATCTGCGCGGTCTCTTCGAGTGAGAACCGCAGGCGGCGCAGAATCTCTTCGGCAATGCGAACACCAACCTCAACGTGGCCGTCGAAGCGAATCCTATCGGGCGCACGGCGAAAGGTCGCGGGTTTGCCGACATCATGGAGCAGAGCGCCCCACGCCAGAGCGGCGGATGCATCGGGCGGCAGCTTTTCGAGCAGCATCAGGGTGTGCACCCACACATCGCCTTCGGGGTGGAATTCTGGAGGCTGCTCAACGCCGCGCATCTTGGCGACCTCGGGCAGAACTTGATCCAGCAGTCCGGTTGCATCGAGCAACTCGAAGGCGCGGCGGGCGTGGCCTTCGGTGAGCATCCGTGTCAGTTCATCCCGGACCCGCTCCCGGCTCACCTGATCGATCTCGCGCGCAAGCGCGAGAATGGCCGCCGCGGTGCGCTCTTCAATCGCGAATCCAAAGCGCGCGGCGAAGCGGACGCCGCGCAGCATTCGGAGTTTGTCTTCTTCAAGGCGGAGACGTGCATCGCCGATTGCTCGGACAATTCCGGATTTGAGGTCGGCGCGTCCGCCGACAAAATCGAGCACCGCGCTGTCGATCTCGCCAGTCTCGCGTAGCTTCAGCGGATCGAGCAACATGCCGTTGATAGTAAAGTCGCGGCGCTTGACATCCTCTTCAGCACTATCAGAAAATCGCACCGAATCAGGGTGCCGGCCGTCGGAATATGCGCCATCGTTTCGAAATGTAGCGACCTCAGTTACAAATTCGCTACCGTCCGCTTCGTCAACCACCAGCACGACTCCGAAGTGAGCCCCGACGGCGAAGGTCTTGGGAAACATCTCGAGGACGGCCTCAGGATGGGCGTTGGTAGCCACATCGAAGTCCTGCGGCTCACGGCCGAGCAGCAGATCGCGCACACATCCGCCGGCGAAGTAGGCTACAAATCCTTCGCCCCGCAAACGCTCGACGATGTGTTCCGCTGCCTCTCGCCTGTTCATCACTCCTCTAGTATGGAATATGTGAGCAAGCAGGTGGAACCGAACGGTGGCCCGAGTTCGGGCCCAGGTTCGGGATTGATCCTTGGTATTGAAAGTTCGTGTGACGAAACTGCCGCGGCCGTGGTTCGCGCGGGACGCAAGACGCTCTCGAATATCGTCGCTTCACAGATCGCCACCCATGCGAAGTTCGGAGGAGTTGTCCCCGAACTCGCCTCGCGCGAACATCTGCGCAATATCGTCCCGGTGGTCCGCACCGCGCTGGCCGAGGCAGGCATTGCCTTTCGCGATCTCGACGCGATTGCCGTTACCAGCGGCCCCGGCCTCGCGGGAGCGCTGCTGGTCGGTATCACCTATGCCAAATCTCTCGCCTGGGCGCTGGGTAAACCGCTGATCGCAGTAAACCATTTAGAGGGGCACATTCACGCGGTGTTGCTTGAGACGGCCGGGAAGGAGTCCGCTCAGCTCGAAACGCCAATTCTCGCCCTGGTGGTCTCGGGTGGGCACACTCACCTGTATCTGGCCGATATGATCTCCACCGGGTCCGGCGGAACATGGCATTACCGCAACGTCGGCAGGACGGTAGACGACGCCGCTGGAGAGGCCTTCGACAAGGTCGCCAAGCTGCTTGGCCTTCCCTACCCCGGCGGTCCGTGGATCGACGCGCTTGCGCCGCACGGTAATCCAAAGGCGGTGCCCTTCGCGTTTGCCCAGGTTAAGAACAAGCGCAAGACAAAACCGGCGCTCGAATCGGAAGAAGCCTTGCCAACGACGCTCTTCTCCTTCAGCGGAATCAAGACGGCAGTGTTGCGCTATGTCGAGACGCACGATCTGAAGCCATTGGCTGCAGCCCGTCAACGAACGCTCGCAGCGCTTGCCGCTCCTAAACCGAGCGATGCCATCGCTTTGTGCGATGCTCAAACGCTGAATCTCATTGCCAGCTTCCAGCATGCCGTGGTTGGAGACCTGATGCGCAAGACCTTTCGCACCGCCGCGTCGCTCGATGTTCGCAGCCTGCTGGTGACCGGAGGAGTCGCTGCGAATCGGGAGCTGCGTGCTCGTTTCACCGCCGAAACCGCCACGCGGAATTTGTCGATCGCCTTTCCTTCCCCGGCCCTCTCGACCGACAATGCCGCCATGATTGCGGCGGCAGCGTGGCCGAAATTCGTCGCTCAGGATTTCGCTCCGCCAAGCCTGAATGCCGACCCAGCTTTGAGGCTTGGCCAGGAGTAGCCATGCGCAAAACACTTCAGGCCAGCCGGTTTGGGCTGGCCTGAATCTGCATTTCTTGGATGGAAATAAAGGATTGACCGAATTCTCAGTTCAGGCGGCGGGGGCGATCAGCAGCGGCTCCATTGATGGCAGGGTCTCGACGGCAGGCATTCTTACATCGGTGAAGTGGCCGCTGGCGACGTCGGCGAAGACTCGGTTGGCCGTGTCTTCGGTGCGCGTGCTGCTGATGTGGAGGCTCTGCACGGCCTTGATCGTCAACGTCGTCAACAAGAAGCGATTGGGAATACGAATTCCCGCGGAATAGACAAGTTCAGAGCGCATATTGCCTCATGAGTGGTGCGGTTAGGTAGCTTCGCCGGGAAGCCAAAGACGTCCATCCCTACCGCCCCCGCCGGCATTCCAAGGGGTGACCGGGGGCAAATCACTATCAAAGCAACATTTGTGAGCATACGCCGCGCAAGTGGTTCCGCCTAGCGAAATCGGCTCGAATCGCTGGGAAAGCGCACATATCTGTTCCAAAAGGCTACTTCTAAGCGCTGGGAGCGTTTCGGCGGCTCATCTACCGCCGTCGAACGGCCGACCGTGGTAGCCGCACCACACCCCTCGGCAGAATCGGTAGACCGCAAAGGCCAATATTAAGAGAATCAGCCAGCGAAGCATCCTCTACCCTTCGGACTCCGAAGCGGTCGAGCCTTCGAGAGAGGCGCCAAGCGGCTCCCAAAGCTCCACCCGATTGCCTTCCGGATCGGCGAACCATCCAAACTTGCCGTAGTCGTCGTAGGTTTCACGCTTGGGGTCAACCTGCACCCCGGACGCAGCCAGGGCATCCATCAGGCTATCCAGGTCGTCGACGCGGAAGTTCAACATGGCCCGCTGCGCGCCTGGACCGAAGTGGCCGGTGTCTTCAGGGAAAAAGGCCAGGACGGTAGCGCCGGTCACCGAGCTTTTTTCGAATACGAACGAGCCGTGTTCAGCCCGGCGGATGCCGAGGTGCTGCTCATACCAGGTATACAGCGCGTCGGGGTCTTTCGCTTTGAGAAATGCGCCGCCTAATCCGGTTATTTGGGCCATGTGGTTTTCCTCATCTGATGGAATCGTACCCCGGCCCGGCGTGACGGAAGGATTAATTCTCTTCGCGGCGAAGAATGTCCGCCAGTGTCTCTTTGTGCTTGGCCTTGCGCTTCTGGGTTGGGGCCTTGTCGGCGATGATCCGCTCGGCCGGAGGCTGGCCAAGCCGCTCACGGGCATTGGCCTTAACCGCCTTAGTGATGTAGAACTTCTTAGCCGCCTTCTTCTTAGCCGCCACCCTGACCTCCGTACCCTCTCGTTCCGATCATACTTTTGCTTCGCCCTTAGTCGCGTAGTAGCCTATGAAATTAGAGAAACGGCAGGAAACATCATGGAAGAGCGCGACTTTTTCGACGAAAAACCCGAGCAGCGGACCCATACCCTCACTTGTCCGCATTGCGGGAAGGCGGACGAATACCAGATCGGCTGGCTGGTCCGCCGGAAGAAGGCCACGCTACCCCGCAACGCCGACGAACGGGACCGCGCCCGCTTCGCCAAGGCTCAGTCGTACATGGTCCGCAAAGACGATCTGATGGGCTGCAAGAACATTCGCTGCCGCAAGCGCTTCGATGTTGCAGGCATTCAAACCGTGGCATTTCTTTAGACCATTCACCAATGAGAGTTCCGTGAAAGATCTGGCGCAGGGCGCTCATCGCACCCGGTGTTGAGCTTCCGATATACTGAGGCGGCTGCTGAATTCACTCCATGAAAATCCTTGTCTGTATCAAACAAGTCCCCCAAAAAGACGCTCCGCTGAAACTGAACGAATCCGGCACTTGGATTAGGGAAGACGTTTCTTATGAGGTGAACGAACCCGACGCCTACGCGCTCGAAGAGGCATTGCGCCAGAAGGAAAAGCACGGAGGTGAAGTGGTCGTCGTCACCGCCGGCCCAGGCCGCGCCCAAACCGTTCTGCGCGAGGCGCTGGCCAAAGGCGCCGATCGGGCGATTCATCTTGAGGACGACAAGTTCGTCTACCTCGACTCGGCCAATACTGCCCGCGCCATCGCCGCTGCCATCGAGCAGGAGAATTTCGACCTGATCGTCACCGGCCTGCAATCCGACGACTTCGGCGCGGCGCAGACTGGAGTGCTGCTGGCCGAAGTGCTTGGGCTGCCTCACGCGACAATCATTATTGGGATTGAGAAAACCGACGCCGGAGTCACCCTCAAGCGTGAGCTCGAGGCCGGACACTACCAGCACATCGACCTGCCGCTGCCGGCGGTGTTGACAATCCAGAGCGGCATCAACAAGCTGCGCTACGCGACCCTGATCGGCATCAAGCAGGCCAAGATGAAGCCGGTGCGTAAGGTTAGCTATGCCGAGGTCGAGGCGAAGCTCAGCCCCAACCAGCAGAAGATCGAGCGGCTTTATGTTCCCGTCAAGCAGAAGAAGACCGAAATGCTCACCGGATCGTCCAGTGAAATTGCCAGGAAGATCGTCGAGCACCTCAGGAACCATGCCCGCGTGATTTAATAGTCTTTTGAACCGCAGAAGCCGGAACCAAACGCAGGAGAAGAGAATGGCCAACATGTTGATCCCCGCCTCGGAACGCAACCTCACCCCCGATCAGGTCGAGGAGCTCGACAAGCGCCGCACCTGGGGACTGACCCTGCAGGTCATCGCCGGCCTGTTGGCTATCGTTGGCGTAGTTCTGTGGCTGTGGGTCGGCCAGGACCTCACCTACTCGCCCGGCTGGATTCGCCCCATGTTCTATTACGACGTTATTGTTTGGGTCGCGGCTGCCGTGCTGGTCGTGGTCGGCTCGGCGCTGCGTCGTGGCGAACCTGAGTTTTAGTGGAATTCAGCCCGACCTCACTGGTCGTCCTGAGCGGAGTGCGTAGCACCGAGTCGAAGGGCCTGCGGTTAAGCTCCGCTCCTGGAACGAAATAATCCCCATGCCAGACACCATCCTCGTAGTCGCCGAGCAACGCGAAGGCAAACTCAACCGCGTCTCGTTTGAAACCATCGCCGCCGCCCAGTCGATTGCTAAAGAGACTGGATGGCCGGTTGAAGTCGTTCTCCCCGGAAACAATCTCAGCGCTCCCGCCGCCGAATTGGCCACCAAAGCCAGTGCCCATGTCTACGCACTGGAATCGCCAACGCTCGATAACTACACCGCCGACGCCTACGTCCACGCGCTTAAACATTTCGTCGCGGAAAAGCAGCCAAAGCTGGTGCTCTTTCCGCATACCTATCAAGTCCGCGATTTCGCGCCGCGACTCGCGCTGGCGCTCGATCGGACCCTGATCTCGGATAGCACGGGATATAGGTACGAAACAGGCAGTTCGCCTAATGAAGGCAACGGAAAATTGCTCTTCACCCGGCAGATGTTTCAGGGCAAGTTCTCGGCGGACGTATCGTTTACCGGCGAAGCCCCGTGGATGGCGACCATCCAGATAGGAGCCTTCCGTGGCGATCAGGCTGAATCGGGCACCGCTCCCGTAGAGACAGTAGCTGCTGCGGCGGATGACTCCGCGCCTCGCGTCATTCCTCACGAAGTTTTCCAGGAAGCCAAGCAAGCCGTCGACCTTAGCCAGGCCGAAGTGATCGTCGCCGTCGGCCGCGGCATCAAGGAGCAGAAGAACCTCGCCATCGCCGAGGCGCTCGCCGAAGCGCTTGGCGGAGATGTCGCTGCTTCGCGCCCCATCTGCGACAACGGCTGGCTGCCACTCGACCGCCAGATCGGCAGCTCCGGCCAAACCGTTGCGCCGAAGCTCTACATCGCGCTCGGCATCAGCGGAGCGATCCAGCACATCGTCGGCATGAAGGGCTCGGGGACCATCATCGCCATCAACAAAGACGCCGAAGCGCCAATCTTTGAGATTGCAGATGTTGGTGTGGTTGGCAATCTCTTCGACATTGTTCCGGCGTTGACCGAAGAGATCAAGAAGGCTAAAACGGGAGCGTGAAGCCGAGCAACTCTCTGAGAGGGATTCCGCCACATGCAAGTTGAGGTGGCTTTCAGCGTTCGGTCGATCGCTGAAGTGCAGAGGACTGACCTGACATGGTTGGTTACCTCCTACGAGATTGTCGCCGAGTTCCTTCCGGTTTTAATTGTCTTCGCGTTCCCAATTGCGGCTGTTTTTAACCTGGTAAGGCAGGCCCTGAGTCCTTCACCAGAATGGTCAAGTGCGGCTGGACTTTTGATAATCTCTTTGATCCCTGTCTCGTTAGTGATCTGGCGTTTCAGGCGTAGACCACAAAGGAGACGGAAAAGGGTTACCGCCGGGTATCCTCAGACGCTTATTCTGGATTCCTCGGGAATTGAAACCCACGAGCATGGTGGCCGTATTCTTTTCGCCGGGTGGCAATACTACTCCGGCTTCAAGGAAGGCGACTCTATTTTCCTGCTACGGCTCGCCGGGAGAAAGACGTATCGCGTCATTCCTTTTGATCGACTTCCTCTTGAGACAAAGGGTCAGCTGAGAGCAGTCTTGCTTAGCTACCTTCGCGAGCTGTGAAGCTGGATTACTGCAACAAAGCTCACAACTCGCACGCGCAAACGTCCCATAGACCAATCTAGAGCAACGGGTAGCACGACTTCCTCCAGCTACCTGACAGGAGCCTCAACCATGAAGCGCATCCTCTTCCTGCTGCTGTTAGCAGCGCCGTTTCACACCTTTGGCCAGGAAAAGCCCAAGACTCCCGCGACGCTCAGGAGCATTCTGCTCGAGCAGCTCCGCACCACACATAACGTAGAAGACTGGTTCGTCCCCATCAACATCGCACTCCAAGGAGTCACCGCGGAGCAGGCTAAGTGGACGCCTGGGCCTGGCGACCACTCCGTCGGTCAGCTGGCCAACCACCTTCTTTTCTGGGACACCGATGCCCTGGCGAGGTTCAAGGGCGAGACTCCGCCGAAATTCAGCGGCAACAACGACGAGACCTTCAACAACTTCGACGCCAAGCAATGGGACGAGACGGTCAAGAAGCTCGATCAGGTGCTCACCGAATGGGAAAAGGCGGTTGAGGCGGCGGACGACAAGAAGATACAGGAGTCGGCATCGCTGATCGCCCACGTTGGGGCGCACAACGCCTATCACGTCGGCCAGATCATCTATGTTCGCAAGCTCCAGGGCTCGTGGGACCCGAGCAAAGGGGTCAAGTAATCTGTCTAGATCAGCTAGCTGGTTTGCTGCTTAACTCCAAAAGTAGCCAGGAAGCTGTCGGCAACATGCACTTCCAGGTCTTTCGGCGCATTGCCTCCGAGCTTGTGGACGAAGACATGCCGATAGATCATCGGGCCCAACAGCAGGGCCAGGCCCACCTCAGGATCAAGATCGGGCTTGAGGACCCCGCGCCGCTTTCCGCGTTCCATCATTGCGCGAAGCGCGATGCGGACCGGCTCGAGCACGCGAGTGCGCCATGCGGCTCCAAAGACCTGGTTGTGGGAAGCGTAGGCGATCAGGTGTGGAATGATGCGTTCGCGCAGGGCTTTGCGGGCTTCGGCGGGGTCGTAGCGCAATTGGGCAATGATGTCGGCACGGAAGTCGCCGGAATCGAAGACCGGCAGATCCTTATCGAGACCATGCAGGTAGGCCAGGACTTCCAGGCACAGCGTATCCTTGTCCGGCCAATGACGGTAGATGGTCGCCTTGCTCACGCCGGAGGCCCGGGCAATCGCATCCATGCTGGTGGACTCGATGCCGCGCTCCGTGAACAGGGCCACGGCCGCGTCGATTACCCGGCTGTGTGCCTCTTCGCTCTTCTGTCTAGCCATGGATGAGGATCGCTTCTATACTTCGTTCCCTTCTACACTTCGATACCCGTCTACGCCTCGATTTTCGAAAAGGCGTAGGCGCCGAGACCAATGAAGGCGCAGGCGATGGCCGCGAGCACCGACAGATTGAAGGCGGCGTTGAAGTGCCAGAGTCCGATCAGTGACCCTCTAAGGCCATCGACGCCATACGTCAGCGGATCGAGCCGGGTGATGAAAGTCATGACCACGGGCAGGTTCGCCAGAGGAAAGAGCGCGCCAGAGAGAAAGAAGATCGGCAGCACCATGAAGTTCATAACTAGCTGGAATCCCTGCATGTCCTTGATTACCGAGCCGATGGCGGTGCCGAGCGCCGCGAAAACTATCGCAATCATCACCACGAAGACAAAGGCGGCGGGGATTGCGATCCAGCTATGAGGACGGAAGCCGGCGATGAGGCATATGGTCAGGATCAGTGTGCCTTGAATGATCGCGACGGTGGCTCCGCCGAGCGTGCGGCCGATCATGATTTGAATGCGCGATACCGGGGCCACCAAGGTCTCTTTCAGGAATCCGAACTGGCGGTCCCACAGCATGGCAATCCCGGAGAAGACGGAGCTGAAAAGAACCGTCATTCCCACCACGCCCGGCGCCATGAACTGCAGATAGCTGCCATGGCCGGCCTGCTGAAAGACCGGGCCGAGTCCGAAGCCGAGAGCGAGCAGATAGAGACACGGCTGAGCGAGCGAGACCACGATCTGTACCCGAGACCGGACGTACCGCTTCAACTCCCGCAACCAGAGAATATATATCGCGCCCATGATCATTTCTCCTGTAGGTGTGCGTCGAGATGTTGATGGTTGCGCGGCTTTTCCGTCAAGAAGAGCCGCACCTCGCAAATGCTTATTCGAGAGATAGCGGCAGGAGAAATGATCTTATCGCCTCCACATCTTTGCAACTTGCCGCAAGCCGTCCGCTGAGTTTGCGCTCTCGTCGCGGATTGTCGAGCCGGTCAACGCCAGGAATGCGCCTTCGAGCGAATCGGTCTGGGTCTGCTCCTTAAGTTCAGAGGGGGTTCCCTGGGCCACAATCGCGCCGTGATCGATGATGGCGATCCTGTGAGCCACACGTTCGGCTTCATCCATGTAGTGCGTGGTGAGAAAGACCGTGGTCCGCTCCGTCTCGTTGAGATGTTTAACGTGGGTCCAGAGCAGGTTGCGGCTTTGCGGATCGAGACCCAGCGTCGGCTCGTCGAGGAAGAGAATCCGCGGAGTATGCAGAAATCCGCGCGCAATTTCGAGCCTGCGCTTCATGCCTCCGGAGAAAGTCTTCACGTAGCTGTCGCGGCGGTCCCAGAGCTCGAAAAGCTTGAGCAGGTGCTCGGTGCGGCTCTCGCGAAGCTGCCGCGGCACGTGATAGAGAATCCCGTGCAGGATCATATTCTCGTAGGCGGTCTGCTCCGCGTCGAGACTGGGGTCTTGAAAGACAATGCCGAAGCGTTGCCGCGCCTGTTTCTGCTGGGTGCGGGGATTGAGACCATCTAGCTCGATGCTCCCGCTGGTAGGCGGCAGGAGCGTGGTGAGCATCTTGATCGTGGTGGTCTTGCCCGCGCCGTTCGGCCCGAGAAAGGCGAAGATTTCGCCTTGCGCGACCTCAAAGGAGATATCGCGAACGGCGGTGAAATCGCCGAAGGTTTTGACGAGATGTTGAACCTGGATCATTACAGCCTCAAAGATTCAAAACAATACTGAACGGTTTCGTTTTAGTTGTCAAGGTGGCTTTGTGGATTTCGCGGCCGCCTGCTCTGGGCTTTTGCCGAAAATCGCTGCACTTGCCTCCTTCTGCTCGATTCCGCTACAAAAGGGAGTCCGGCTGCGGCGCTTGCTGACTTGCCGACGCGCTGATCTGCCGGAGATGAAGTGATCCACTTTCGCAAACCACTCGAAAACATCGACCGTCCGCAGATGGAGGCCGATGTCGTGATCGTCGGCGGAGGCCCTGCCGGAATGGCCTGCGCCCTGCGCCTCTCGCAGCTCATCGACGAACACAATCTGCACCATGCCGATGCGCCGCTGACCAAGGAAAATATCTATCTCCTCGAAAAGGCGCGCGAGGCAGGCCAGCACTGCCTTTCCGGCGCCCTACTGGATCCGCGTTCCATGCGGGAATTGCTGCCCGGCTTTGAGAGCGAGGCTCCGATCGACGCCGAGGTCAGCCAAGAATCGGTCTACTTTCTCACCGAAAAGAGCCAGTACAAATTTCCCATCGTTCCACCGCCGCTGCGTGACCACGGCAACTATGTCATCTCGATCAACAAGTTTGTGAAGTGGCTGGCAGCGAAGGTCGAAGAGGCGGGCATCACCATCTTCACCGGATTTGCAGGGTCAGAATTGCTATTTGATGACGACAGCTTCGGCCATGGAGTCATCGGCGTCCGCACCGACGATAAAGGCGTCGACAAGCTGGGCGAGCCCAAGGCCAACTTCGAGCCGGGCTACGATCTTCGCACGAAGATCACCATTCTCGCCGAGGGCACGCGAGGCAATTGCGCAAAGGCGCTCATTCAGCGGCTCGATCTCGAAGACCCAAACCACGCGCAAACCTATGGCCTCGGCATCAAGGAGCTGTGGGAGATTCCAGCCGGGCGCGTCGCCAAGGGAGAAGTGATTTACACCCTGGGTTATCCGCTGACGGCCCATGAATACGGCGGAGCTTGGATTTACGGCATCAGCGACACCGAGATTTCGATCGGCTACGTTACTGGACTCGACTATCAGGACCCACGCACCGACCCGCATCACGTCTTTCAGAGCTTCAAGCTGCATCCGCTGGCGCAGCGCATTCTGGAGGGCGGCAAAATGGTCCGCTATGGCGCAAAGAGTCTGCCTTATGGAGGCTGGCTCACCATGCCGCAGCTTGCAGGTGATGGGTGGATGCTGCTTGGTGACAGCGCGAGTTTTCTGAACTCGCAAAGGCTGAAAGGCATTCATCTCGCGATCAAGTCGGGAATGCTCGCGGCAGAGACCGCTTACGACGCGATGGTCAAGCAAGACTGCTCGGGCAGGCAGTTGCACGACTACAAGCGGCGTGTCGATGAGAGCTGGATTCGCGAGGAACTTTACGCCGTACGCAATTTCCACCAGGGCTTCCAACACGGGCTGATCGATGGGCTGGTGAAGGCAGGAATTCAGCAACTGTTCCGGGGCGGCAATCTCGGCCCAGATTTTACTAACCGCGCCGGTTATCAAGCCATGCGGCAACTCGACACATTTGGCGAACACGCGCACGGCCGCGAAGCTTTTCTTGGAAATGCACAGGGCGACGGCAAACTCACCTTTGACCGGTTAACTGATGTCTATCACTCCGGCACCCGCCATGAGGATGACCAGCCGACTCACCTCGTGGTCGACGACCTCGACGTCTGCAACACCCGCTGCGTCAAAGAGTTCGGCAATCCCTGTCAGTATTTCTGCCCGGCGGCGGTGTATGAGATGGTGGAAGACTCCGGCTCAGCCGCATCCGGTTCAAGCAAGCGCCTGCAGATCAACTTTGCGAACTGCGTCCACTGCAAGACCTGCGACATTGCCGACCCCTATCAGATCATCACCTGGGCCCCCCCCGAAGGAGGAGGAGGCCCAAATTATGACGGGATGTGAGTCCCGTCTTGGCGCCGTATGTTCCTCATGCGGATGCTCCACATAGGAATTCGCCAGATTCTTGTTAGCTATGCTGATGAGTCATTCGCGGAAGGAGTAGTGTCTATAGCGAGTGCTTTCGAATACCGATCAGGTATCTTTTTTGTCTTGTTCTACGTCTCAATTGGTTGAATTGTCTTCCGGAATTAAATCTGCATTGTTTTGATCGATGATGACCGTCGCAATCAACGAACCTAGCCAGGCAGAGGCCGACCTTCTCGTCTTCCACGAGATCGCTCGAGCGCTCACATCGTCGCTCGATCTGGAGTCGATTCTCACCACGATCCTCCGCCAGGTCCAGCGGTTCTTTAAGCCTGAGACCTGGACCCTGCTGCTTGCCGACGAGGGTCAGGGAGATCTCCATTATGCGATCGCCGATGGGCGCTTTGGGTCTCGGTTGTTCGACGTTCGCGTACCATTCGGCGAAGGCATGGCCGGCTGGGTCGCCGAGCGCGGCGAGCCCTTGATCATCGCCGACGCCTCTCATAAGGACGCACTCTATCCCGGCGTCGACGCCCATCTCGACTTCGAGGTTCGTTCCGCGGTTTGCATACCTCTGCGCTGCCGCCTGTGTACTGTGGGGGTGATTCAACTCTTCAACCTGCCTCCCGAGATGCTCTCCGATTCTGCGATCTCGTTCCTGCTCGTGCTGTGCGACTTTGCGGCGATCGCGGTGGAAAACGCAAACGCCTTTCGGCGAGTGCAGGAACTGACCATTATCGATGAATGCACCGGGCTCTTCAATGTCCGCCACTTCGAACAGAGCCTGAAGAACGAGATCACGCGGTCCGAGCGGCTCAATCTGCCGATGAGCCTGATTTTTCTCGATCTTGACCGATTCAAACTGGTCAACGATCGGTACGGCCACCAGGTGGGTAGCCGGTTGCTCGGCATGATTGGGCAGTCGATCCGCGCCCACATCAGGAGTATCGACCTCCCCTTTCGCTACGGCGGGGACGAATTCGTGATTTTGCTTCCCGGCACCGCCAAGCGGCGGGCCGTTCAAGTCGCCAACCGCTTGCTGTCTGGCTTTCGCGAGGCTCCGCACAAAGTTGGGGAGGACCTTCATCTCGGCGTCACCGCAAGTTTCGGCCTGGCCAGCTATCCTGAAGATGGCAAGACCGGGCAAGACCTTCTACGCGCCGCAGACGCACGGATGTATGAAGTGAAGGGCACCACCCGCGATGCGATTGTCTTCGCCGGTCGAGGGCGAGGGCTTGAAAGACCCGCGTAGAGTGCGGGCGCTAGTAGCGAAGGCCTAGCCTCTGCGGAAATTCCTCTTCATCGTCATCCACGTCGAGCAAGCTGACGGAGTCGTGCAGGATTTTCCGGTGACGCCTCAACAATTCAAGGTGCGCTACAACGACCACGACAGCCGCGATCAACAGATGTGTGGTGCTTATGGAAATCCAGTCTTCGAGGCTGAGGCTTATCAGCACCAACGGTGGAAAGAGTCCGAAGTACTGAATGAGAACGTAGGCCAGGTTCATCGACGCGGCAGGACGCGTTCCGGTAAACGGCACCGTCTTCACATTGAGGAAAAAGGCATCGGTCAGCAGCAGGCAAAGGCTGGCGCCGGCGAATAGCTGGATGCCGAAGCTTCTCCAATCACGTAGCCCCGGGGAAGCCACAGTGTGGATCAGCGCGACGCTCCCCAAGGTCAACAGCAGCGCCCACAAGAGTACCCACAATCGAGTCGCGGCGGATTCGTCCCATCCAGGCTTGCCGTGTATGACGCGGAAGAGCCAGTTGACCCTGCGGTCGGCGGGGCCGAGAAAGGCGGCGCGTAAACCAGCAACGGTCCAGAAGGCGACGATCGGCACCGCTGCGCGCAGACCCTCGGTAGAAAAACCGAGCCCAACCCTGCCGTGTCCGAGCTTGAACACCAGCACACATGCTGTGACCAGGGCGAGGCCAAGCCCCCCATACATCGCGAGGTATACCCGGTGACGTGGCGTTCGCGTGAGCGTCTGGCCGATGAAGTGAAAGATTCCGCGTTGCTGCGGAATTCGCAGCAGCGTCGAATGCAGCAGCCCTATGATCGGCGTTGCAATCCAGCTTCGCGTGCTTGCGGCACTGGGACCTTCGACAACGTTGCGCATCCTCGAACGATAGGCGAGCGGATACGAAATAGCAGCAAGGAAAATCATCAGTCCCGTCATCAGAAACCCCGTGCGAGCCAGGGCCGTCAAGGCGGGTAGCGTATCGGATCCGTTAAGGAGGCGTTCATAGACGCCCAGAAACCAGAACGGCGGGAAGTACTCCACGGCACGCTGGCCCGAGTTGATGAGCGCTTCCGTGAAGCGGGAGACGACTGGGAAGAGCAGCAGAATTGTGAGCAGCGCCGTGATGGAGATCGCCTGCAGGAACGGCGAGATTTTCCGGAAGAGTTGTTCGCCTAGAAGAATCAGTAGAAATCCCTGAGCTGCCAGAACGAAGCTGGCGATGCACAGGCCGCTCATAGTGACCGCCAGCAGATGCGCGGAGAAATGGCGGCTGAGGCTCGGCAGATCAGCGGCAGCAGGAAAGAATATTGCACCCAGAGTGTTCGTGCCGAGCAGGAAGATGCCGAGAAAGAGGCCGACTGCGGCGATTCTCGCCGTGAAGAGAGTGCGGCGCTCGATCGAGAGGGTTGAGAGCACAAAGACATCGAGCAGGTCGGGAAAGAAAAGGTCCCAGACAAAAATCGTCACGGCTCCGATCGCCACGAAAGAATACATGACATAGAAGTAGTGGTCGCTCACCTGCGACCAGAATGGCCTTCCTCCCGGAAAGTGATATGGCGGAAAGAGATACAGAGCCACGCAGACGCCGGGGAGCGCTATCGCATAGGCGATCTGAAGCACGCGGGCCTTGGTCTGGCCGTCGTCAGCGGTCGCATCGTTGTTGAAGAAACGGTAGAGAAAGTGGCGTAGCAGGACATGAAATTGGGTGCGTTGCGGCTGTTCATCCGTGTAGATGCTGGCCTGCACCGCGAGCGAGAGGACCGGATGCTCGGGCTCGGAAAATACTGGTAGCCGATTAAGCACTGGTCACCTGCATGACGTCGACAAGCTGTTGCGCCAGCACCTTCGTATCTTCCTGTTGAACTAGCTGAGCGAAAGCGCTTTCGAGGTTGGCGAGCTTCATCAGCTTGGTGAGTTCTCCGGGAGCAGTGTCGGCGAGTATCTTGCCTTTGGCGATCACCACGACGCGGTCGCAGAGTTGCTCGACGACTTCGAGTACGTGCGAGATATAAAGGATCGCCTTGCCGCTTGCGGCGAGCTGGCGCAACAGGTCTTTGAAGAGACGCGACGAATCCACATCCAGACCGGAAAGCGGCTCGTCGAAGATCAGCAGTTTGGGATCGTGCATCAGCGCGGCGGCGATCAGCACCCGCTGCTTCATCCCCTTGGAGTAGGCCGAGATCGGCGAGTGCCGCCAGGATTCCAGGCCTAGCAAGTGCAGGAGATTGAAGGCTTTCATCGTGATCAGCCGCTCGCCCATGCCGCGCAGGCGACCGACCAGCTGCAAGTATTCCATGCCGGAAAGGTAGGTATAGACGTACGCCTCTTCCGGGACATAGCCCAGCTTAGCGCGAAATCCGGCGAGATCGTCACGGATATTCTTCCCTTCAAAGAGCACCTGGCCGTCGTTCGGCTGCAGTATTCCACTAATGATCTTGACCGTGGTCGACTTGCCCGAGCCGTTGGCCCCCAGGTAGCCGACGATCTCGCCTTCACCGACGCGGAAGTTCACATTAGCGATGGCGGGAATGCCGCGATAGCTTCGTGAGACGTTGTGCAGCTCGAGCATGGGTGCGCGTTTACCTCATATCCTATGTAGCATACTATTTTACACTGGTCAACTAGCATGCTACATAGGTATAATTCCTGCCATGGCCGTTGAAGCAAAGCTCTCCCATACCGCCGCCCTGATTCTGCAGGCCATTCACACCGGCCAGGTTTACGGCTTCAGCGTGATGGAGAGGACGGGACTACCGAGCGGAACCGTATATCCGGCGATGCGGCGGCTGGAGCGGGATGGCCTGATCCTCTCGAAATGGGAAAATCAATCGATTGCCGACGAAGAGCAGCGTCCTCCGCGCAAATACTACAGACTGACCCGGGCCGGGAAGGATATGCTGGAGGCTCTCTATAGGCGGTATCCGCTGTTGGAGAAGCTGATTCCATCGCCGGAGGTGGAGAACGCATGATCGGCCCCGGCTTCATTCACTCGCCCCCGGTGTGCCGGTTCCTGCTCAGGACCGCGGGCCTTCTTGTGCCAGGCCAGAACAGGCCGGAATGGCAGGCCGAGTGGGAAGCGGAGCTCTGGCATGTGTGCCGGTCGCGCGGCGCGGCGTTTCCCGAGCGCGAAGGCGAGCTCCAGGCCGAACCCGCCACATTCTGCCTCGGCGCCTTTCAGGATGCTTGGTGGCTTCGACGCAACAATCTGCATCCTGCCCCGCGCCGCGTCGACCGTCACGGCTCGCCTTCGATGTGCCTCTTATCCCTCACCGGCTTGGCTGCGATAAGTCTGCTGCTTGCGCTCTGCCTTCCCGCCGCTCGCAAAGCCATTCTGCCTGTGCCCTATGCGGATTCGAACGAGTTGGTCTTGATCTCGTCCGGCGGAGGGGGAATGTCGCAGCTGCCATCGATACGACTGGCCGACTACCGCTCATGGCAAACCAGCACGCGCCGCCTCTATACCGAACTAGCCTATTACCAGCCAATAGTAAAGCGAGTCCACATTGCACCGCACCGGACGCCGGAGTTGTCGATCATCCGGGCCAGCGCGAGTCTCTTCGACTTGCTGAACGTCCCTACCCTGGCGTTGAGATCGCCACAAGATGCCCAACAGCTGCCGGGGCTTATTCTCAGCGAGGCCGCATGGCGCGAGTATTTCGACAGCGACCCAGCAATCGTCGGACGAGTGGTCGAGATTGCCGGACGCCCCGTCCGTATCGCCGGCATTCTCTCGCAGAATCTATGGCGGCTGCCTGGACGCGCAGATGGCTGGATGATCGCCGATCAGTCGCAGATGGATTCCCTCTCCCCAAGCTCGAAGGGGTTTGTAGTTGCCCACATGCGGCCCTCGGGATTCCCATCCGGCTCCTCGGGCAGGCACTGGATGACGGTCTACCGCGCAAACGGAGACTCGGATAGCTTCGAGTGCGTCTCGCTAGCCCAGCAAACGCGACAACCCTTCTCCCTTTATCTCTTTACCCTATTCATCGCCTGCCTTGCGCTGCCTGCGACAACGCCCCTGCCGCTAGGGGAGTACCCGGCGCGGGCCGAACGGCTGGGCTGGGGCATTCGGGTGCGGCGCTGGCTTTTTCTTGTTGCGAAGCTCTCGCTGATCCTGCCTCTGGTGTATTTCGCCTCGATTGATTTGGCCTACGGGGATCTGATCTCTCGACTGCACCCGATCGGCCCGATTTCTTCGCAGTATCTTCAACTGGCCAGTTCGTTCTTCGGCCTGCTATTTGCGTTTCGCTGGGCGTTGCGGGACCAGCGCAGCCGCTGCCCCGTATGCCTGCGTCTGCTCACCAATCCGGCCCGCGTGGGAGAGGCTTCGCGCAATTTCCTGGCGTGGAACGGCACCGAGCTGATCTGCGCGGGAGGACATGGACTGCTCCACATCCCCGAAATCCCCACCAGCTGGTTCAGCACTCAGCGCTGGCTTTACCTCGATCCGTCGTGGAGCAGCCTCTTTTCCGATGCTTATGTCGCGCCGGCGGGAGTGTTATAACTGCCTCCCATACAGGGCGCGAAGTCCAACGGCAGGTTTGACCCTCCAATTTCAGCCTGTTAAACTTTGGGAGTTAAGCAGTAGCAAGCCATCGTTCGCTCGCCTGCCATCTCCCCTCCGGAAAGATTCTCGAAGGAATTTTGTGGACTCCAAGACACGTCACGCCCTGAAGCAGGATAAGTTTGTTACCGCGACCCAGACCGGGTTGAGCTGGATTGAGATAAACCGCGATCGGGTCATTCACGCCAGCATTGCCGTCGTGGTGATTCTGGCCGCGATCGTCGGGGCGCGCCATCTTCTACCAGCACGAAAATGCCGTGGCTTCGGTTGCCCTCGGGCAAGCGCTTGAAATCTACAACTCTTCGCTGCGCCAGCCCGGAGAGCCCGACGACGGCGCCTACAAGACCACTGCCGAACGTGCTCAGGCGGCCAACAAGCTCTTCGTAGACGTCGCCAACAAGTACGGCAGCTTCGAAGCCGGAAAAGTAGCCAAATACTTCGCAGGGCTCACCGAGATAGACCTGGGCAAGACCGCCGACGCCGAGGCGAGCCTCAAGGCCGTCTCCGGCTCGTATAACAAGGATCTTTCTGCGCTGGCCAAGGTCGCCCTCGCCAATCTCTACGTGCAGACCGGGAAGACCCAGCAGGCGATCGACCTCTATAAGGAACTCATCGCCAAGCCGACCGACACGGTGCCGGCGCCGGCGGCACAGCTGCAGCTTGCCGCGATCTACGAAAAGACCGACCCTCAACAGGCCAAGCAGATTTACGCCGTGTTGAAGGACAAGGACAAGACCACCGCCGCCGGCCAGATCGCCGCACAGAAGCTCAATCCAACAGCAACCCAAGGACCGCAGATGCAGCAGCAGTAGCGCGCCTACTACAACTTTTCAAGAGCCCGCATCGCCCCTCGATCCGGGCTTTTTGTTTTGTCGGCGATGCTGGCAGTTCCGCTGGTGGTGCCCAGGAGCGCGTCGCTGAGCCTATTGTTGGCGGCGAGATTTTAACGCCGTGGATTTTTCAACGCGCTCTTTTCTTTGTTGGGTCTTTGAGATCGCAAATACGGCCACTAAGGAAGTGAGACTACCAATAATGGCAGCGAATCCCCATGCGTTTTTCCCTACAGCCATTAGGTAGATGCCGCCTAGAATAACGATCACTGAAAGGATGAAGGCGCGAGTGCTCCCCTGCTTTTGGATCTCCAGATTCCCATCTAAGGCCCTGGACTCAAGCGATTCTCGGTGGGCGCTCTGTCTCTCGGCCATCGCTAGGATGCGCTCTGCGCCATTTGGGATAATGTCGTTGTATCTAGCGAGAAGACTAGGAGGAGGGATGGGACCGGAAAAATATTCTGCCTGAATTCGCTCTATGACCGTCGGCGTAAGCTCAGATTCAGACGACTGTGATGGTCTGGGGATCACCGGTCGTTTGGTCAAACGCCTACTCCCCACAATTCCTCAAACCATTTCCAGTTCTTTAGACTTATGCTGCTTAACAGCTTCTGACGCTTCTAATGCCTCGAACATATCTTGTCCGACAACAAGCCAATCGGCGGCAATAGCTTTGGCATCTGCCTCAGCTCCAGTCTCGCTGCGGTTGTAGTCGTCGAACTGGGCCCAAAGGTCAAGAGTGCGGGCGGCACCAGAAGCAAACGATGGCTGAGCGAAGAGAAAATCGGTTTGCACTTTCTTGTTCATGTGCTCCTCCATTCCTTATAGATGAATCCGACGGCAAAACGTTTCTTGCCGGAGGGAATTTCATTTTACATGGGCCATCATCTTTGATACATCCCGACGCGGCAAGTATTGCCCAAGATAGCGAGAAAGTCCATTGGAATCATTGAAAAGGTATACGAGGGTTTCCCTTTATTGTAGCAGTTCAACCAAAACCGATCCACGAGGATCATATCGACAGCATTTGTATGCGGCTCGAATTCATCGGTCATAAATCTGAAAACTGCTGACTGAAATAGCGCACCGCAACTTCCCGACGACCGTTTCTGGTCGGTCTCGTTTACGCAGCGAAGATTGATACCTTGACTGTCTACAATCGCGTCGTGTAGATAGTCATAGTATGGGAAAACCAAGCGATCTCGTCCAAGGCACCCTCGACCTGCTCATCCTTAAGACGCTCTCGACCGAAGCCCGCCACGGCTGGGCGATCGCCAAGCGCATCCAACAGATATCCGGCGAAGTCCTGCAGGTGCAGCAAGGCTCCCTTTACCCAGCGCTGCACCGCCTGGAGCAGCAGGGCTGGATCAAGGCAAAGTGGGCCGAGAGCGAGACCGGGCGCCAGGCGAAGTTCTATTCGCTGACCGCTGCCGGCCGCACACAACTCGAATCCGAGACCGTCAACTGGGCCCGGCTCTCCGAAGCCATCAACCTGATCGTGCAGGAGGCGTAGGTCATGCGCTGGCTACACAAGCTTTTTATGCGGTGCCGAATGCTCTTTCTCCGCAGCCAGGCGGGCGATCAGCTCAACGACGAGCTGCAATTCCATCTCGACCGGCAGATTGCTGAAAACATCGCCGCCGGCATGAGCGCCGAAGAGGCCCGACGTGTTGCGCTGCGTCTGTTTGGCAATCCCACGGCGCTGCGCGATCAGGCGCGCGAGACCTGGAGCTGGCAATGGCTCGAATCCTTGTTGCGCGACTTGCGACATGGTGTTCGCGCCCTGGCGCGCACGCCCGGCTTCACCATCATCGCTGTCATCGTCATGGGCCTTGGCATCGGCGCAAATGTTGCGCTCTTCACCGTAGTCCGCTCAGTGCTGCTCAAGCCGCTGCCGTTCAAAGATCCCGACAGACTTGTTCGCTTGTATGAACAAAGCTCCGACGGCAAATTTCCCTTCAACAACAGTGCGGCCGGCGTCTTCACCGAATGGAAGAAGCAGGCGCGTAGCTTTTCGGATCTCGCGATGAGCGGCTATGCCGGGTACAACCTGTCCGGCAGCGGCGGACAGCTACCGGAGACGGTGCGGGCTGCGGTCTTCACCTGGAACATGCTTCCCACGCTCGGAGTTCAACCGGCGTTGGGGAGAAACTTCACTGCGCAAGATGACCAGCTGCAAGGCAATGCGACCGTCATTCTAAGCTGGGGATTGTGGAAGCGCCGCTTTGGCGGCAGCCCGTCTGTTCTGAACCAGACGATCCTGCTGAACACCAAGCCGTACACGGTCATCGGCGTCATGCCCGCATGGTTTGCATTTCCAGACCAACGCGTGCAGTTATGGACGCCGGTGTATCACGAAAATGCCCCGGATCTGATGCAGGTTCTGGATGACCATGAGTTCACCACTGTTGGTCGCCTGAAACCCGGAGTCACACAGGCACAGGCGGTCGCCGAGCTGTCGGTGATTACCCGCAGCCTGCACAATCAGCATCTTGACAATCCCTATGTCAGCAACGACGCCAACATTCGTCCGCTTCTTGAATCGATCGTCGGCGACCTCAAGACTCCGCTCTATATCCTGCTGGCCGCAACCGCTTGTGTGCTCTTGATTGCGTGCCTCAATGTGGCTAACCTGCTGGTGGCCCGCGCGGCAGCCCGGCAGAAGGAGCTGGCCATCCGCACCGCGCTGGGCGGGAGTCGGTTAGATTTGGTGCGGCAGAGCTTGGTGGAGAGCCTCCTGCTCGCCAGCGCGGGCGGTGTGATCGGGTTGCTGCTGGCCAGTGGCGGCATTCAGTGGTTTGTCAGCTTACGGCAAGACGTATCGCGCGTCGAGGCCATCCACATTGACGGAGTGGCCCTGCTCGTCACGCTGGGACTGGTGATTCTCTGCGCCACCTTTGCGGGGCTCATCTCATCGCTCTCCGGCAAGGGCGACCAGGTGCTCTCGTCGTTGCAGGAATCTTCGCGCTCCCACAGCGCCGGGCACGCACGCACCCGACTGCGCGAAGTGCTGCTCTCGGCCGAGGTCGGACTCACGGTGGTGCTGCTGATCGGGGCGGGCTTACTGTTGAAGAGCTATGCGAAATTGCGCGCGTCAGACCTCGGCTGCATCACCCACAACGTGCTCAAGATGGACTTCACCCTGCCGGAGGCGCGGTATAAACAGCCGGATTGCGTTGCGTTCTTTCGCGGGCTGCTGACGCGCGTGCGGAGCTACCCGGGTATCGACGCCGCCGGACTGGTCTTTCCCGTCGTCCCCGGAGACGGCCCCGGCGGCGACAACGGCTTCGAGATCGCTGGTCAGCCACCGCTGCCGGTTGGGCAGATGCGCTATGCCAATCATCGCTGGTCCGACCCTGGCTATTTCGCGGCCATCGACATTCCAATTCTGCGCGGGCATAGCTTCGACGAGAATATGCAGACCCATCCGCATCAGGTGATCGTCACCGAGTCGTTCGCGCGGCAGTACTTTCCCGGCGAAGATGCGATTGGTCAGCACTTGATCACCATGGGCAAGAAGCCCTATGAAATCGTAGGCGTCGTTGGAGACACCCGGACCATCGCGAGCGACCCACCCAAACCGATGATGTATTTTCCGATTTACATGGCCGACTGGGTTTATGCGAGCGATTACATCAACGGGGCCAGTCTGGTGATTCGATCGCGCGGGGATGTGACGCAGTTTTCTGCACCGATCCAAAGCATCTTCCAGCAACTGGACCCCGATATCCCCGTATCCGACATTCTCACGATGGACCAGATCATTGGCAGAAACAATGTGTCTGCGAGTTTCGATGCGATTCTGTTGCTGGCATTCGCGGTCGCGTCGCTGGTCCTGGCGGCGGTGGGCTTATTTGGGGTCCTGTCATATATCGTCACCCAGCGGACCACCGAAATCGGTATTCGCATTGCGCTGGGCGCACGGCGTGAACAGGTGATGCGGCTAATGATTGGCGATGGTCTTCGTCCCGCAATCGTCGGATTGGTGCTCGGTCTGATTGCCAGCGCCGGTCTCACTCAGTTGATTGCGTCGATGCTCTATGGCACAACGCCGCTCGACCCTGCGGTCTTCGCGGTCGTGAGTGTGGCTTTACTTGCGGTTGCAATCATTGCCTGCGCGGCGCCTGCATGGAGGGCGTCACACCTCGATCCAATCACCGCGCTCCGCATGGAGTAGTGGAACCGCCGTTACTTCGATAAGGGAACCAACTGAACCTGTCTCACCGAAGCTATCAACCTCATCTTTTGGAGGCTCGACGAAATGCGCTGGCTAAACAAGCTCTTCATGCAATGCAGAATGCTGTTTCTGCGCCGGAGGGCTGGGAATGAGTTGCATGACGAGCTTCAATTCCATATCGACCAGCAGATCGCTGAGAATATCGCCGCCGGCATGAGCGCCGAGGAGGCTCGCCTCGCTGCGCTGCGAGTGTTTGGCAACCCGGCCGCACTTCGTGACCAGGCACGCGAGACCTGGAGCGGGCAGTGGCTCGAATCATTCGTGCGCGACCTGCGTTACGGGGTTCGCACCTTGGCGCGTACGCCGGGCTTCACCATTCTTGCGATTATCGTGATGGGTCTTGGTATCGGCGCAAATGTTGCGCTCTTTACTGTCGTCCGCTCGGTGCTGCTTAAGCCGTTGCCGTTCAAGAGTCAGGACCGTCTGGTCCGCATTTATGAGGCGGATGCCAAAGGCCGCTTTCAGGACAACATTGTGGCCGGAGGCACCTTTGCCTCCTGGCGATCGCAGGCGCATAGCTTCGAGCAGATAGCCATCAAGCAATGGATGCACTATGACCTCGCCGGCGCCGGACATCAATTGCCTGAGGTCGCCTTAGCGCACACCGCATCCTGGAACATCTTCTCGATGTTGGGCGTGCAGCCGGCGCTCGGCCGCGTCTTCAGCGCCGACGATGATCGCCCCGAGGCCAACGCGACCGTCGTTCTCACATGGGGGCTATGGAAGCGCCGCTATGGCGGCGACCCAGCGATCCTGGGTAAGACCATCCTGCTCGACGCTCGTCCGTACACGGTCATTGGAGTTCTGCCCGCCTGGTTCACTTATCCCGACGCGACCGTGCAGCTCTGGACGCCTCTCTATCATGAGAAGTCCCGCCAACTGATGCAGCTTCACGAGGCGCATAACTTCGACGTCATCGGCCTGCTCAAACCTGGAGTCACCATCCAGCAAGCTACCGCGGAACTCGACATCATCCAGGCGGCGATCCGCAAAGAGCACCCCGTCGGTCCGATCGACGATGCGGCGAACATCCGCCCGATCCTCGACGCCGATGTCTATGAACTCAAGACCGGCCTCTATACACTGCTCGCCGCGACCGGATGCCTGCTGCTCATCGCCTGCATCAATGTGGCAAACCTGCTCGTTGCCCGCGCGGCGACCCGGCGCAGAGAGACCGCCATTCGCACCGCGCTGGGCGGTAGCCGCGCGAAGCTCATCCGCGAGCAGATCATCGAAAGCCTGCTCCTCTCGTGCGCCGGCGGCGCCTTCGGCTTTCTTCTTGCGTCCGGCATTCTGCATTGGCTGGTCCAAACCCGGAACGATATTCCGCGCGCCGAGTCGATCCACATCGACGGTGTTGTCGTTCTCTTTGCTACCGGCGTTATGCTTGCTTGCGGTTTTCTGGCTGGACTCATCCCCGCTCTGGCCAGTAACGACAGGCAAATCCTCAGAACGCTCAACGAATCCTCGCGCTCCCATAGTGGCGGCGCCTCCGGTGTCCGTCTTCGACGCATTCTGCTTGCCCTGCAGGTGGGACTTACCGTGGTGCTCCTGGTTGGCGCCGGGCTGCTGATCAAGAGCTACCGCCAGCTGCGCACAGTCAATCTGGGTTGCGCCACGCACGACGTCCTGACTATGTGGATCAACCTGCCAAAAGGCGGCTATCGGACACCCGAGCAGCGGGTCGTATTTTACGAGCAGCTGCTGGAGCGGGTAAGAGCCACGCCGGGAGTGAAAGCCGCCGGCCTGACCAGCGTGCTGCCGGGCCAGGGTCGACAGCGCGACGACACCTTCAACATCCGCGAACATCCGCCGCTGCCCAAAGGAGAAAACCTCGACGCTGACACGCGCTTCGTCGACCCCGGCTACTTCGCCGCTATGCAGATCCCCTTGATTGAAGGACGATTCTTCGATCCTAACGAACGGCTGGACAAGGTTCATGCCATCATCGTCAACCGCGAGTTCTCGCGCGAGGTCTTTCCCGGTGAAGAGCATCTTGGCAAACACATTGTCAGCGGCCCCGGCGACAGTACCCAGACTTTTGAAATTGTGGGGGTGGTCGGTGACACGCTTGACGAGGTATCCGGCCAACCCTATCCGGCGATCTTCTACCCGTTATACATGGGGTCTGAGAGGTCGGCTTCGCTCGCCGTCCGTACCGCGCCTGGACATGACCCCGCCTCGCTGGCGCTTCCCATCCAGAAGGTCATCGCGGGCATCGACCCCGACCTGCCGATCGCCAACATCCTCACTATGGACCAGCGGATTGGCCAATCGACTCTCGACGTAAGCTTCGACGCAACTCTGCTGCTCGCCTTCGCGGGGCTCTCGCTGCTACTGGCCGGGGTTGGCTTGTTCGGGGTGCTGTCGTATATCGTCGCCCAGCGCACCCTCGAGATAGGCATCCGCATTGCGCTCGGCGCGCAGCGGGATCAGGTAATGCGGCTGATGCTCCGCGACGGACTGCGACCCGCGGTGATTGGACTGGTGCTCGGGCTGGTCGCGAGCACGGGGCTTACCCGGCTCATTCGGTCGATGCTCTACGGAACGACGGCGCTCGATCCGGTGGTCTTCGCGGTGGTCAGCATCATGCTGCTTGCGGTAGCAGCCGTTGCCTGCGCCGTACCGGCGTGGCGAGCATCGCGCCTCGACCCCATCACGGCGTTGCGGATGGAGTGATCCTGATCGCGGAAGCGCCGACCGGATAGCCGAGCAGATAGGTGACGGGCAAAAATCCGCTGCGCTCCTCACCGATCTGCCATTCGTAGCCGGGTGATTTGAGCGGTGCGATAAGGCGCCCGAGTTCTTCGTGGGAGTAGGCCCGGAGGCAGGAGGCGAAGCCGTCATAGAGCAGCACGAACGGCACCAGCGGGACGAGCCACGTCCAGAAGAGGCGCGACCAGCGGAAGGGCTGGATCGTAGGAGCCAGGCATACGGCAATGAATGGAATGAAGCAGATCATCAAGATGGTCCGAGGCGAACGCCGGGCCATTTCGAAGACCCCGACGCCGCGGCGATGCTCTACTGCGTCGCCAAGTATTCGCCGCGCAGCCCGCGGCCCAAAATGGTGGAAGGACGAGAAGATCGTCCGGAAGCCGGGCAGTTGAGCGGGAATGCTGGTTGCGTCAACAGGCGAGGATTCGAAGTGCAGCAGGCTTGAGACCGCTGCGGCGCGCTCGAAGGCGCTCCGATTCGGATATTTGTCCGTGAGCCGGACCGCCATTCCGGGATTGGATTGAAGTTCGGGCTCGCGGGCAAGACGCAGCCACGGACCGCCGCCTCCGGAGCAAAGGTCCAGCACTTCGCGCGTTCTGGCCACCTCCAAGCCGTGCAGTAGACGCCCAAGAATGGGTTTGTAGGAGTTGCCAAAATCCCACAGCGCCTGCATGGCGTCAGTGGTCAGGTTGCGCAGGCTCGCAGGGAAGGCCGCAAGATCGTGAATCTCATGTAGCTCGAGACGGCCCATTTGGAGTGCTGCCAATCCTTCCTTTCGATCTGGCCCGCGCCTCATGCGCTTGTGCTTCGCCTGCGCATGGCAGAACATAGTATGAGCGGAACTGCCGTCTGCCTCGTCTTCTTAGCAGATTATGAGTCCCGTAGAAGGACAAGTCGTTGGCTGGATGCATGTGAACCCCATCGTTGCCCCCGCACCCGCGCCATCTCTCACCGAGGCCGATGCCGGCGAGGCCGTTTCGGCGCTCGTCGCCCAATATTCGACCACCCTCTACCGGGTAGCCTACTCCATCACCCGCAATGCCGCCGAGGCGGAGGACGCTGTGCAGGAGACCTTCCTTCGCGTGCTGCGCCATCGCGAGAAACTGGGGGAGATTCGCGACCATCGCGTCTGGCTGGTGCGCATCACCTGGAACGTAGTGCTCGATCGCAAGCGCCGCGCCAAGGCCAGGCCGGAGACGGAAGACATCGCCGACCTGGTACGCACCCTGCCGGCGAAATCACTGACCGCCGAAAAGACCGCCATCTCGGCGCAGCAACATGCCCGCATCCTGGCGCTGATCGATACGCTGCCGAAGAAAGAGCGCGAAGCGCTGCTGCTTTCCGCGGTCGAGGAGCTGACCACCGCCCAGGCGGCAGCGGTGCTGAGGACGACCGAATCTTCAGTACGCTCCCGCATATTTCGCGCTCGACATCAGCTGGCGGCTCTGCTCGAAGAAAACATGATGGCCGAAAAGACTGGCGAAAGGATCACTCGATGAAACCGAAGCCATCCACTGACAACAGCTCGACAGCTTGTGACGCGCGCATTGACGCGGCGCTCCGTGCATATGGCCGGGCGGTCCCGGCGCCCGGTTTGGAATCGAGGGTAGCTGCGCGGATATCGGCCGCGCCCCAGCATTCGTTTCGTTCGACGTCGTTTCGGTTCAGGAACAACCCCGGCTTGGCCCTTTTGCGCGGCTTTTCGATCGGCGCGCTGGCGGCTGCTGCAGCCTGCGCCATTGTGGTTGGCACTGTGCGGCACTCGCAACAGATTGCGCTCCCCCAGGCGGCGGCTGGACCTCGATCGGGAGGTGTCAGCACTGCGGGGGCCCCTCATATTCCGACCCACGCCATGCCACAATCGGCGACCATCGATCCCCAGGCACCGAGGACTGCGCCGCATAGCCGGGCGATAGTCACCCGCAATCCCGGGAATAAGCCAGCCGGGAGCGCGGTCCCACGCTCCCCGTATCCTCCCGACCAGCAGCCACCCGTTGCACCTCAGCAGTGACGGAATGGGCGAATTCGGCCTATGCCTTCCCGCTGTCGCCGGCCAGTAACGAAAAGAGCATCTGCAATAATGCCAGCACGATCGCGCCGATGAACGCCGCGCCAAACGTCTTTACATAGAATCCCGGAACCAGGCCACTCGATAGCTTGAGGATGAGGGCGTTGATCACCAGAAAGAACAGCCCCAGCGTCAATATTCCCAGCGGTAATGTGATCACCTTTAGAAGCAAGCCCAGCGTGGCGTTGAGCAGACCGATCACGATGACTGCGATCAAGGCTGCCCCCAGTGTGGCCACCTGAAAACCGGGCACGATCTTCGAGACGATCAGCAGCGCGATGGCATTTACAATCCAGTGCAGGAGCAGACGAAGCATCGATGTTTCCTCTCTACGGCGTTTCTTGATGCTGGAACGACAATATCTCCATCAACGTACTCTAGCAGCAGTAGGCACCGGCTTCATTCATGATTCACCTTAGATTTTTTTCGTGCTGCCGCTCTCGGGGTATGTTGTTGGCGCTGGTCGTCGTTTCCGGGTGCCCTCTGGCGCTCGGACAGGCGTCGCCAGCCAAAGCTGCCCCGGCCGACGCGCCGATTCCCGATATTCCAACCCTGATGATGCAGGTGCAGGGGCACCAGCGGCAGTTGGACAAGGTGCGCGAGAACTATACCTTCCGCGAAGTAACACAGACCGACGACCTCGACTCCAGCGGCCAGGTGAAAAAGACCGAAACCGAGGAGTCCGAGATATTTTTCGTCAATGGCCATCACATCGAGCGGCTGGTCAAGAAGAACGGCAAAGACCTTAGCCCCGACGAGCAGAAAAAAGAGCAGGAGAGAGTCACAAAAGAGGTAGAAAAGGCCACCAAGCTCGATCCAAACAAGTCGCTCCATGGAGATGAGATATCGGTCAGCCGCATTCTTGCGATCATGAAGGTCTCGAACCCACGTCGGGTCTCGCTGAATGGCCGCGACACGATCGCCTTCGACTTCATCGGCGACCCACACGCCCAGACCCACGGAATCGCCGAAGATGCCTCCAAGAAGATGGCTGGCACTGTTTGGGTCGATGGAAAAGACCGCGAGGTCGCGAAGCTGACCGTTCATTTCGACGAGAATTTTCATGTTGGCGGAGGCCTGCTGGCCAATATTCAGGCGGGATCGTCATTCCAGTTTGAGCAAGCCAAGATTAACAACGAACTGTGGCTTCCCACTGGCGGAGAGGCGCACTTGCAGGCCCGCGTTCTGCTGGTCAAGGGCTACCGGGAGAACATGCGCTTTCACGACAGCGATTTCCAGCGCTTCCACACCGAAGCCAACCAGCAAGCCGGGGTGACGGTGCAAAATCAATAACGCGCAACGGGCTTAGCCTAGCTGCTGCTTCCGATCAGCTCTGTCGAGAAACAATACATGAGCCCCAGTGCCCCGCAGTTCATCACCGCCAGCATACCGTCGGTGGCTAGGCTTGACCAAGCCGCGCCCAGCCATCCGTGTCGCGGAATCAGCCACACATTCAGACCGACGTTGAGCGCGACGGCCAACATCTGTGACAGAGTCCGGTAACGCTGCAGCCCGCTCCCGGTGATGGCGCTCCCGGTCATCTGATGAAGGCTGCGGAAGAGCGGGATCAGGCAAAGCCAGCGCAACGCCAAAACCGTCTCCCGGAATCCACTGCCCGCAAGGTGCGGAATCAGCGGCGCGGTTACGAAAACAATCACAGCTGCAAGTAGACCCAGCGGAACGGCGCGTTTCAGCAGCACAACTGCCAGCGGCGCCGCGGCTCGAATGCCATCGACCCCGCTGCGAAAGAAGCGCGGCATCGCCGCCTCCCTGATGGCAAGGATGGGGATCGTCGCCACATCGATGATCCGATAAGCCATGCTGTAGATACCGTTCGCCGCATTCATGCCATAGTGGCTAAGCATCGTCTTATCAATGTCGTTGTAGGCCGTCGCAGTGGAACTGGCGAAGGAGTAACCGAACCCTTCCAGGAGGTTGCGCCGCATCTGCGCAGAGCTGAAACTCGGCCTGCCGAACTTTAGCGTGACCACGATCACCGAAGCAGCCGCAGTGAGCAATGAGAGCGCCACCGTCGCCGCCGACCATTGGTAGGCGGTGGCGCGATGCAGGACCATCAGCATGACTCCCGCCGCCAGCGTCCGCGCAAAGTTGTTCGCCAGCGTTAGCGCCGCCGTGATGCGCAATTGTTCGTATGTCTGGAAGACCTTGGCGGCGGAAGCGGTGAGTTGAAAGCAGAAGCAGTTGGCAGTCGCGGCCAGCAGGGTAATCGCCCGCGAGCCGGCTCCAAGCACTTCCCCCGACACCAGAGAAAGCGCCAGGACGATCAAGACGCTCGCGACTGTCGTGGCCACGAGAATGTTCCCCCAATAGGCGGAGAACTGCTTGCGGTCGGCGGTGACATAGCGCAGAAAGAGCGTGCCCGAGCCCATCGCGCTGTACTGGCCAAGGATGCTGGTCAGGGCAAAGGCGCCGGCGAACAGACCATATTCAAATGGACCGAGCAACCGCGCAATCAGGATGAAATAGACCGACTGCAAGAGAAAGCCGCTGCCCTGGCCGAGCACCATCCAGCCGGCATTGCGCGCGATCGAACTGCCGCGGATGCGCCGCAGCTCGAGGCTAATCGCAGACATCGGCCCGATCGCGAGCGTAGGCAAGGGAGCGCATTATTATTCTTCTTGTCTGGAGGTAGTGATGCGATGATATCGCCTTTGCGAGAATCTCGCCTGACCTGCGGGCCCTACTTTGCATCCAAATCCATCAGTAGGAAGCAGACGCCCTTATGGCGTATCAGGCTTTTGGTCGCTGCGGAGGGAACATGCCCCGAATAGCGAACAGCATAATTGCCGGTTGCGGTTTTCTGATGAGCTTGCAAATACTCGCTTGCGGCGGTGGGGGATCGACCGCCGCACCGACACCGACACCTCAACCGGTAGGCCCGACGACTGCGCCCGACGTGACCACCTATCACTATGACAACGCTCGGGATGGACTCAACTCGGCCGAAACCATCCTGACTCCCGGCAATGTGAATTCGACCCGGTTCGGCAAGGTCGGCTTCGACACAGTCGATGGCCTTGTGGACGCTCAGCCGCTCTATGTCGCCAACCTAACCGTCAACGGCGCATTGCACAACGTCTTGTACATCGCTACGGAGCATGACAGCGTTTTCGCCTTCGACGCTGATGCCGGAACCCAGCTTTGGAAGACCTCAGTCCTTGGCAGCGGGGAAACCACCAGCGACGACCGCGGTTGCGCGCAGATCGCGCCCGAGATCGGGATCACCTCGACGCCGGTCATTGATCCAAAACAGGGTACCGACGGGACCTTGTTCACCGTGGCCATGAGCAAGGATGCAAGCGGAAACTATCATCAGCGCCTTCACGCGCTTGATTTGATCACCGGTGCGGAGATCAGCGGTAGTCCGACTGACATCTCCGCGAGTTATCCCGGCTCCGGGGACAACTCTCAGAACGGAAATGTTGTCTTCGATCCGGGGCAGTATGCGGAAAGGGCGGCGCTGCTGTTGCTTAACGGAAACATCTACCTTACATGGACCTCTCACTGCGATGACCTGCCTTACACCGGCTGGGTGATGTCCTACAGCGAGACCACACTGAAGCAAACCCAGGTGTTGAACCTAACCCCCAATGGCCAAGCGGGCTCCATCTGGATGGCAGGCGACGGGCCAGCCGCAGACAGCAGCGGCAACATCTATTTTCTCGACGCGAACGGCACCTTTGACCTCGGCTTCGACAGCAGCGGCTTCCCCACCATGGGCGATTTTGGAAACGGCATCATCAAGTTGAGCCTGAACAGCACCGGCACACTGGCGGTCGCCGACTTTTTCGAACCGTATAACACCGACGCCGAGAGCGCGGCCGACACTGACCTCGGTTCGGGCGGTGAAGTGCTGCTGCCGGACGTGACCGACGCAAGCGGAAATACCCAACAACTGATTGTTGGCGCGGGCAAGGACCGGCACATCTACCTCGGCAACCGCAACAATCTTGGCAAGTTCAATTCCATGACTTCCAACAACAGCAATCTCTATCAGGACGTTTCCGGGGCACTCAGCGGAAGGGTCTTCTCGACGCCCGCCTATTTTAATGGAGTGCTCTATTACGGGGCAGTTGGCGATACCCTGAAGGCGTTTCCCTTGACCAATGCGAAATTGGCAACGACACCATCGAGCCAATCGGCGAGCACCTTTGCATATCCAGGGGCAACGCCGAGTATCTCCGCTAACGGAACGCAGACTGGCATTGTATGGGCATTGGAATCAGGCTCGAGCACCGCGGCGGTATTGCATGCCTATGACGCCACAAACCTGGCGAATGAGCTCTACAACAGCAACCAGGCTGCTGGTGGACGCGACAGCTTCGGCAACGGAAACAAGTACATCACTCCGATGGTCGTGAATGGCAAGGTCTATGTCGGGACGCCAACCGGAGTGGCAGTCTTTGGGTTGCTGCCGCAATAATCAGAGTGCAATGAGGCAAGACGGAAGTCTCAGACCGATGCACTTCTGGCAGACGGGGAGATCAGCCTTTTGGAAGATCTCCCCAGCCACCATTAGTACCGGTAAGTCTCCGGCTTGTATGGCCCTTCAACCGCAACGCCTAGATAGTCTGCCTGCTTCGGTGAAAGCGTTGTTAGCTTAACGCCGATCTTTTCCAGGTGAAGCCGCGCTACTTCCTCATCCAGCTTCTTGGGCAGGGTGTAAACGTCAACCGCATAGATGTCTTTGTTCGCCCAAAGATCGAGCTGTGCCAGCGTCTGGTTGGCGAAGCTGTTGCTCATCACGAAGCTGGGATGGCCGGTCGCGCAACCAAGGTTGACCAGGCGGCCCTCCGCAAGCACGAAGAGGCTGTGCGCAGGTTTGCCGTTCTCGGCCGGGAAGTTGTACTGGTCGACCTGGGGCTTGATGTTGATCTTCTGAACGCCCTTGGCCGTGTTCAACTGGTCCATCTGGATCTCGTTGTCGAAGTGGCCGATGTTGCAGACGATCGCCTGGTCCTTCATCTTCTTCATATGCTCGAAGGTGATGATGTCCAGGTTGCCGGTGCAGGTGACATAGATGTCGCCGCGTCCGAGGGTGTCTTCGATGGTCGTGACCTCGAAGCCTTCCATCGCCGCCTGCAACGCATTGATCGGATCGATCTCCGTGACGATCACGCGAGCGCCCATGCCCCGTAGCGAATGCGACGAGCCTTTGCCCACATCGCCATACCCGCAGATGACCGCGACCTTGCCGGCAACCATGACGTCAGTTGCGCGCTTGATGCCGTCGGCCAACGATTCGCGGCAGCCGTAGAGGTTGTCGAACTTCGACTTGGTGACCGAGTCGTTGACATTGATTGCCGGAACCAGCAGTTTGTCCTGCTCCTTCATCTTGTAGAGCCGGTGGACGCCGGTCGTGGTCTCTTCCGAGACGCCGCGCCAGCCCTTGACCACGTCGTGCCAACGGGTCGGGTTTTCCGCATGAACACTCTTCAGCAGGTCCTTGATCACCTGCTCTTCATGGTTGCTGGATGGAGTCTTGACCCAGCCATCGCCCTCTTCCAGCTCATAGCCTTTGTGGATCAGCAGCGTCACATCGCCGCCATCGTTGACCACCAGTTGCGGACCTTTGCCGTTGTGATCGAGCGCCTGATTCGTGCACCACCAATACTCTTCGAGAGACTCACCCTTCCAGGCAAATACCGGAACTCCGGCAGCAGCGATCGCCGCAGCAGCGTGGTCCTGCGTCGAGAAGATGTTGCAGCTCGCCCAGCGAACGTCCCCACCTAGATCGACCAGCGTCTCGATCAAAACCGCAGTCTGGATCGTCATATGCAGGGAGCCAGTGATGCGAACGCCCGCCAGCGGCTTACCGGCGGCATACTTGTTGCGGATCGACATCAGGCCGGGCATCTCATACTCGGCGATAGAAATCTCTTTGCGTCCCCAGTCGGCCAGGGACATGTCAGCCACTTTGTAGGCGGCGGTGGTCGCGCGATCAAGCGTTGTAGTTGCCATATACATTCTCCTATCGTTAAATCACGATATGTCGATATAATATTTGCCAGCGGGAGTGCCGTCAACACCTATGCCATCAATTTTGAAATCTCTACGCTTACTCGCCGACCCTAATCGCCTCCGGATTTTATTGTTGCTCGCCGCCGAAGAGCTCTCGGTCGCCGAACTGCAGGAGATCCTCGGACTAGGTCAAAGCACCATCTCGACCCAGCTCTCGCAATTGAAAAGCGCGCGCCTCATCGAGGATAGACGCGCGGGGAAAAACAACCTCTATCGCTTACAGCAGCCTGCCGCAAACAATGTGTTGCCGGTGATTCGCCAGGCAGCCGCGGAGATACCCGAAGCCGCACAGGACCAGGCCGCGCTACACCTGACCCTGCGCAAGCGCCAGGACAAGAGCCGAGCGTTTTTCGATGAGATGGCCGGTCGCTTCGGCAAAGAGTACGTTCCGGGCCGCTCCTGGAAGGGGCTCTCCGAGGCATTGCTCAAGCTCATGCCCCCCATGGTGATCGCCGACCTTGGCGCTGGCGAAGGAACATTTTCGCTGTTGCTCGCTCAGCGCGCAAAGAAAGTCATCGCTGTCGACAACTCAGAAAAAATGATCGAATACGGGACTTCTCTCGCCGAAAAACAAGGCGTCAAGGCTCTCGAATATCGGCTCGGCGACCTCGAATCCGTCCCTATCGAGGACAGCTCAGTTGACCTGGCCTTCTTCAGCCAGTCGCTGCATCACGCACTGCATCCCGGGCGCGCGATCGGAGAAGCCTGGCGGATTCTCAAACCCGGCGGCCGGATCGCCGTCCTCGATCTGGTCAAGCACCGCTTCGAAGAAGCCCGCGAACTCTACGCCGATACCTGGCTTGGATTCAGCGAAGTGGAACTCGAAGCCCTGCTGCAAAAGGCCGGATTTGCAAACGTCCAAACCGACCTCGTGCACAAGGAAACGGAGCCACCGTATTTTCAAACGCTGCTGGCGGTCGGCGACAAGGTGATTCTGGCAAAATAGAGGCGGCTACTCTCATGCCGTCCCAGAACCAACGAAAAGATCACGCGTCGGCGAATACTTCGCTCTCGACGTTGCTTTCACAGTTGTTGATCGCTTTCACCATCGAATTCGACAACGAATTCGAGCACCGGATGCCACATCGCACCACAAGCTTTGGTTCGGTAGGCGTGCGAGTCGGTAGTCTTTGGCTAGGCTCGATGGTCCTTTGGGCAAACGCGATGCGGTTAGTGCCTGAAGCCGGAATCGCCGTCGGCGAGCTGGAGCGTCAGGCGCGGACCGACAAGATTCAGCTGCCCGGTCTTGAACGCTGGGGCTACGTATTTGTTACACCCGCCCCGGCCGGCTTGGGGAAGAAATCGCAAAAGCGCAATTGGCGAGTGCGCCCAACCACCATCGGCCGCACGGCACAGGAGACATGGCGACCATTGGCAGGAGTCATCGAAGACCGCTGGCGTGAGCGCTTCGGGAAAGACAAAATCGACGCGCTCCGAAGTTCTCTGTCCCAGGTGCTCGGCCGAATCGACCTCGCATTACCTGAATATCTGCCAATCCTGGGACCCGGGCTGTTTTCACAAATCCGGATCGAAGAAGCGCCAGCATCGAACCCGCACACCGGCGAAGCCCTGGCTCAAATGAATCTCTCCGCGTTGCTGGCCAAGGTGCTGCTCGCTTTCGCCATCGAGTTTGAATTCTACTGGCGGATCTCGCTGCCGATCAGCGCCAACGTACTGCGGCTTCTCAATGCAAAGGGCGTGCGAATCGCCGACCTTCCCCGCCTCTCCGGCATAGCGAAAGAGGGTGTCGCGTTTGCCGCCGGCTGGCTGGAGCGAACTGATTACGCCGACCTGGAGCCCGATCCGAAAACCAGTAAGGGAAAGGTGATTCGGCTTACGCCGAAAGGTGAAGCGGCTCAGCAAGCGTATCTTCAGCGTCTGGCATTCGTTGAAGAGCGTTGGCAGGAACGCTCTGGCAAGCAGGCGGTCTCCGCGCTCCGAGAGTCGTTGATGGCGCTGATTCATCAAAAGAATGGAGAACAGACAGCATTGTCCGAAGGACTCATGCCTTATCCCGATGGATGGCGCGCCCGCAAGCCATATGAGTCGCGGACTCTTGCCTTCATCAACGATCCGGCAAGGGCCCTGCCGCACTTTCCCATGGTGCTGCACCGCGGCGGGTATCCGGACGGCAGTTAAGAGGTGGTCTTTGCGCTGAAAGATTAGAGATGAATCTGAGGGTGCAGGCATCGAGGGAACAGCGCAAGGTATCTCGGCTGGAAGAGCGCCATGATGAGGGCGAAATAACCGGTCGTCCCCGCAAATGTGACGAGGAACCGGGCTGGGTCAGCCCAGTTCTTGTCCGACCTGTGCGCGTACGCGACGCAGCAACCCGCGATCACAAGCAGATTCCCGAACCATCCCGGCACTGCAGTGAAAAGGTCGGGACGGGGAAGATGGCCAGAATGAACCAGGAGAATGGTTTGATCCAGTCCATTCTTGAGGAAGGTTGTTTGCGAACATCGTCGTGTAATTCCAAAAGACTGCGGCGCCGAGGCCGACGAATAAGCCCCATTTACTTCCTTTCCAGACAAGGCCTATCGTGGCAAGGTACATCCACGCCTGAAAGAAATGAAGCCAGCGGATATCTGCTTCCCAATACGCGGAAACAAAGAGGACGAGAATGAAAATCGCTCCTCCTAAAGTGATCATCCAAGCGCCTAATCTCGGCTGCGTCCGTCCCATATCCGTGATTACGCAGAACAGCGCGCGGCGGTTTCCGAAAAAGATCCCTGATTCGCCCCGATCCCGGATCAACCCGGCGCCTGAATCTTCGCTCGCCCGGCTGACTCTGTAACAATAGAACCGATGGCGACGCAGGCAACGACAAAGCCGATGCAATTGACGAAAGCCCAGACGCTAGCCATCTCTCGCGCCTTGTCAGATCCGACGCGCTTTGAGATATTCCAGCAGATCGCAGGCTGTCAGTGCCTCGGCTGCAGCGACCTGCGTGAGCACCTCACCGTCTCCGCGCCGACCATCTCTCACCATCTGAAGGAACTCGAGACTGCCGGCTTGATCGAATCCACGCGCGTCGGCAAGTTCATGAACCTTACCTTGCGCCGCGACGTCTGGCAGGCATATCTGCGGGAACTCGCACAAATTTAATTTTGATTCCGAATCCTTTCCCTCAACGCCACATCAATTAGATGGATATCAAAGTGTTAAACGCTTCGAGGAAAAGAGAAAATCATATGAGCAAGCTTTCAGGTAAAGTCGCAGTCGTCACCGGCGCTTCGAAAGGGATTGGAGCCTCGATCGCCGAGCATCTTGCCGCCGAGGGCGCCAAGGTCGTCGTCAATTACTCGAGTTCCAAAGCAGGGGCCGACAAGGTCGTGGCCAACATCAAGGCCAAGGGCGGCGAGGCCATCGCTGTCCAGGGCAATGTCGCAAAAGAAGCCGATATTGAAAAGCTTTTCGCCGAAACCAAGAAGGCCTATGGCAAGCTCGACATCCTGGTCAACAACGCGGGAGTTTACGAGTTCCTGCCCCTTGAGGCAGTCACAGCAGACCACTTCCACAAACAGTTCGATCTGAACGTCCTCGGTCTGCTGTTAACGACCAAGGAAGCAGTCAAGTTGATCGGACCCGAAGGCGGATCGATCATCAACATCGGCTCTATCGTTGGCGCGATGCCGGTAGCCTCCGCCGCTGTCTATAGCTCGACCAAGGCGGCCGTTGACGCGATCACGATTTCGCTGTCGAAAGAGCTCGGGCCGCGCAAGATTCGCGTGAACTCGCTGAACCCAGGCATGGTCGAGACCGAGGGTCTGCACGCGGTCGGTTTCGCCGAGAGCGACTTCCGTAAGTCAGTCGAAGCATCCACGCCACTCGGACGCATCGCCCAGCCCAGCGACATCGCGACCGCAGCCGTCTTCTTCGCCTCCGACGACGCGGGATGGGTCACCGGACAGACCATCATTCTCGCCGGCGGACAGCGCCAGTAAAACTCCAGCCCGGGCCGCAAATCCGCGGCCCGGAGAACTTCCTTACGTCACGAGCAAGGCAACCGCAGCCACGCTCATTACCACTCCGCAGGCCCATCCCAGCGTTCGCATCCGCGTTGAATTCACCCGCTTGCCCATTACTTTCTTATCGCTTGTCAGCAACACCACCAGGACCACGAGCGGAGGCGCGAGCACACCGTTCAGCACCGCCGACCAGAAGAGCATCTTCACTGCATCCAGCCCGGCGAAATCCAGCGCAAGTCCGATCGCCATAGCCACACCGATCACCGCGTAGAAGGGCCAGGCCAGATGCGGTTTTGACTCCAGCGACGCTTTACGCCAGTTTGCTCCCTCGGCAACCGCATAGGCGCACGAGCCAGCCAGTACCGGGACCGCCAACATGCCTGTACCAATGATGCCCAGCGTAAACAGCCAATAAGCGCCCGGCCCAGCCAGTGGAAGTAGCGCCTCGGCCGCCTCTCTCGCGGTCGCAATGCCGGTTTTTCCATGAGCGTGGAGCGTCGCAGCCGTCGTCAAAATGATGAAGTACATGACCAGGTTGGAGAAGAACATTCCAGTCAGGACGTCGGTCCTCGCGGCGCTCAACTCTTCGTCGCTCGCGCCGCGCCGCTGGGCCACAGTCGCCTTGCCGCGCGCTCGGTCCTCCTCGACCTCTTGTGCCGCCTGCCAGAAAAAGAGATAAGGTGAAATCGTCGTCCCCAGGATTCCGACCAGCACCGCGAGATAGCTCCTGCTCCATTCAATATGCGGAATGAAGGTAAAGCGCAGAACCGCGGCCCAGTCCGGATGCGCCAGGAATGCGGTGATCACGTAGGCAAAGAGCACCAGCGTCAGCCACTTAAAGATCCGTGCGATCATCCGGTACGAAGTCCAAAACAACAGAACGCCGATCAACAGCGTAAACACCGGCGTCCAATAGTAAGAGCGAACGCCGGTGACCATCTGCATCGCATCGGCCATGCCGCCCAGATCGGCGCCGATGTTGAAGACATTGGCAACCACCACCAGCAGGCACGCCGGCCACAGCACCCATGGCGGATAGCGGGCTCGAATCACACTGGCCAGCCCGCGCCCGGTCACCATGCCCAGCCGCGCGCACATCAGCTGCACCGCCGACATCAGCGGAAAGGAAAACAACGCCGTCCACAGGCCCACATAGCCATAGGCCGCTCCGGCGACCGAGTAGGTCGAGATGCCGGATGGGTCGTCGTCCGCCGCGCCGGTGATCAGGCCCGGGCCGAGGTCGCGAAAGAACCGCTGGATCAGGTCGGGCCGTCTGGGCGGCGACTCTGGCTTTCTCGGAAGGGTGCTCATGGATCGATCTTCCTGCAACCATAGCATCCGCTAGGGCCGTTTAGGCTGAATACGATTCGGCTTGGACTGGATTACTTACTGAGCTGGATCGCGAGGATCTGCCCATCGACCGTCTTGTCCGAGGTCGCGAAGTATTGGATGCTGGCTTTCATCCCCTCGAGATCGGTACAGGGATGAATATCGCCTTGGGGGGTGAAGTTCGAGGCACTGAAGGGAATGTCGTAATAGTTGTTGCTGTAAAGGGACGCCGCTTTGCCGCCTTCCTCCACCTTGAGCTCGATCGTTGACGGGTCAGTGCAGTGCACGCCTTGGATCACTCCCTGAGCAGTCTGCTTCGGGCCGTGCTGCGCCTCGGTGGGATGCTTGGGCGCGGGAAGGCTGATGGTTCTGGTCGTTGTCGTTGCGGTGCTGTTGCCTGCGTACTCCGGTCGGGCAGCTTTATTAGCTGTATCGGCGGGTGCGTGCTGCGCCTCATATTCCTCCAACTGTTTGATGCGGGTGTCGATGGCAGTGGCCTCTTCCGGAGTCTTCGCCAGCCCCGCCGATGACTTCAACACCAAGATGGCGTCCTTATATCGATCTTCTTCCTGCAATATCGTCGCCGTATTCATGCGAAAGCCGAGGTTCGCGGGATCGAGCGATGCCGCGCGCAGATTCATCATGTGGGCCTCGTCCAGCTTTTCATGGTGCATGCCATAGAACATCGCCAGCGCATCGTAAGAGGGCGCAAACCTCGGATTGAGCTTGATCGCCGTCTGCAGACTCGCCTCGATCTGCTCCGGAGGCACCGTCACGCCGCTCTGCATTGAGATGGCGGCGTAGTAGTAGTGCGCGAGGTAGCTCTGAGAGTCCAGCTGCACCGCTTGCTCATACCACTTGCGCGCAGCATCGAGGTTCCCAGCGTGACCCTCGAGGTAGCCCATCGTCTCATGGGCTAACACGTTTTTCGGGTCTTCCTGAAGCACCGTATCGAGCAGCGCCCGCGCATCTTTGCCGCGATCGTTGTAGGCGAGAAAATCCGCGCGAATGGCGTCCGCGTCTGTAACCGGGACCGCCTTCGCCTGGAAAGAAGCCTCATTCACATCCTGCGGCACTGGTACTTTCATGTAGCGAAAGCCGACTTGGCCGATATATATCTCAAGCGCCTTTTGGAACTGGGGCAGGTCTCCAAAGGCGCGATCACCGGCGGTGACCGGGTCGACACGCTGACTCACCATCTCGATGTAGTCGGGCAGACGGCGAGTGTGCAGCAGGTCGTCGGAGGCTTCAAGCATGTGAACCAGCGCCCACGACTCCGCATAGAAGATCGACCCCTTTTCTTCCTCGTGGTAATACGGAGACTTGACGTTGACCGCGAGCAGCGTCTCCAGCGGCAAGAGCTTGTTCTGGCGGAGCAACATGATATCTTCGCGGCTCGGCTGGCCGACATCCGCGTCTTTCTCGTGGATATCAGTGTTCTGAAAAAACTGTGCCAATCCCTCATTCAGCCAGAGCGGCATCCATGTCTCGGCGTCGGCGAGCAGTAGGTGGGTGTACTCGTGATAGACGGTGGCGTAGGGGTGCTCACCCTGCGCATCAAGGCGCAAGAGCACATAGTTTTTATCCGGAGCGCGCAGAAAAAGCCCCGCCAGCTCCAGCTGCCCCTTGGCCAGATATGCCTCCGGCTCGAGCGCCTGAAAGGCCTTCTTGTCTTTCAGCGCAATGACGATGATGGGATCGGCGGGATCGACATGCGCCTTAGGAAAGACGGTATGAAAGACCGCCCGCATCCGCTCAAACTGCCCCGCCACATGCCGCGCCTGCTTCTCGCTCGAATCGGTGAGGACAAGGAAATGCGGGCTACGAACCTCGACCCAGCTGTCCCCACCCTCCTTGGCGAGAACAGTGGAGGCGGTGAGCAGGAGGGCGAGGGGGAGAAGACGATGCCACATAGCGGCGCGGGATAAGGATAGCAAAGGCGTTGTGGCGGAGCGCGGATCGGCTCAGAGCGTTTCCATAAGGCGGCTCATTTCCGACTGAGCGAATGTTTGACAGTCCGAGTAAAGCTTAGTCAGCAGTCCGGGTATGGTCTTCGCCAGAGCAGCGACGGCCTCTTGAAATTCGGGGAACTCCTGGCGAAACGCACGAATCCCAGCTAGATTCTCGGCAAGATGCAGTTTACGTTCCAGTTCACCTTCCCAAATGCCTTCCCAGTATCGGCAAGTCTTGCATTGCGACGAGCAACGGCTGCCGTCGTGAGACAAGAAGGATTCCCAACCTGACTCAGCGAGAGTCAGCATTTTTAGGGAGTCGTCTCTGCGTTTCTCCCCGTTACACCTTCTGCAGGCCACCAATACGTTTCCTGGCACATGTAGGCCCGCTCGGTAACGATTCATTCCGTCGAGATGCTCGACCACGGGCTGGTTTGTTACTAAGTCGCGAAGACAGTACGGGCAACGATTGCCAAACCTCATCCGTATGCGCTTTTCGTATTCATCACCGTCAACCTTGATCGGCCAATCCCTGCTGACTCTTCGGCTCAGCTCATGTAGAAACATGCTAACCAGCTTGTTCGCGACATCAGCCTTCGCACGCCGTGTCGCAGTTCGAAGTTGAGAGGTCGGGTCTTTCACCTTTTGCTCCCGAGCAGCCAATCGACTTGTACATCCAACGCCTCGGCAAGGGCCTTCAATTCGTAATCAAGGACATAGCGTTGACCGGTTTCGATCTTGGCGATGGCGGCTCGGTCGATCTGAACTCCCAGTCGGGCAAGCTTTCCCGAGAGGGCGTCTTGCGTCAGATGGGGCTCAAAGCGGCCTCGCGCCTCGGCTATGCGCTTTCCGACGATGTTCTTCCGCACTGGCCTGACACTCACAGGCCGAGGGTACCCCCAAGTCAATTCCAAAATGTTCTAGACTAGAACATTGGAGGAGCCTATGTGCGGCGGCAAAGAATCTGTCTGGAAGGATGGCGAGCGAAATCGTCCGTTGGGGGTTTATCGGCCATGCCCTTGTGGAGTTTGCTCCCAGGGCCGACAGGGAGTTGGGTATCTCTCATTCTCCGACGACAAGGGGCGCGGCATCACGATCTGGATTGAGGACGAGAAGGTATTTCGGAAGCTCGCCTCAAGGTTTCGCCTTATGAGATCCGAGGCGGTAGTTCAAAGGCCGATCACCTCGACCGGCAAAATTCCCGACCTCCAAGTCAGCCATGAATAACATTTGGGCTGCGATGGCAAGTGGACGGCCCATGCAAACGGCCCCAGCTAGCGCTGGGGCCGTTTGGGTTGCCTCGGACGGCTAGTCCGCCGCCGGAGGCAGATTTATGTTCTAACTTAGCTGCACCCGCTCGTGCTACCGCAACTCATGCATCTGTAGCAGCTTCCATTCCGGACCATGATGGCTCCGCAGGTGTGGCAGCTGGGGGCGTCTCCCATGTCGTACATGCTGCGCATGGCGTCGGCGGCGTGGATGATTCCGCGATCTTCGATCGCGGAGGGGCTAGGGGTCAGGGAATAGGGACTAGAGCCAGTTGCTTTAATCTCGGGGGCGATTCCTCCTTGCGGAGAACTTGTCGCTCCCATCCCGCGCGTCGGTTGGTGCTGGTCGGCAGTGAGTCGCGAACCAGCGTCGCCAAACTGCAGGTCCTTCGAGTCCTGCGCGGACGGCGAATCGCTTCGTGTGTGCGCATCGGGATCAGCTACTGCCGCTGGCGGCGCGCCCAATCCGGTGAACAGCGACAACTGCTGCCCGGAGAGGAAGCGCAGCTGCAGCCACCTGAAGATATAGTCCATGATCGACTTGGCGTAGCCGATGTGTTCGTTGCCGGTCCAGCCGGAGGGCTCGAAGCGGGTGTGGGCGAACTTTTCGCAGAGCACCTTGAGCGGCACTCCGTGCTGGAGCGAGAGCGAGATGGCGGTGGCGAAGCTGTCCATCAGGCCGGAGACGGTCGAACCCTCCTTGGCCATCTTGATGAAGATCTCGCCGGGCTCGCCCGAGGGGTAGAGGCCGACAGTGATGTAGCCTTCGTGCCCGCCAAGTGAGAATTTATGCGTCAGCGAAGCACGCTCTTCAGGCAGACGGTGGCGCACGGCTCGCGGCGGCGAGTTCACATCCTGGTCCTGCGCGGACGGCGGAACGCTGCGCGCGCCTGATGCAGCATCATTGGAAGTCACCCGAGTAATCGATGTGAGCGCTTCGCTGAACGCATTTGCGGCGGCAAGGATGCTGCGCGACGTCACCTCAAGCTTCTCGGAGACTTTCGCTTCGAGCGTCTTGATGTCGGCCTCGGCGCTGGGCTTGCCCTGGACGAGCGACGCCAGCACGCGGTCGGCGGCCTGGCTAAGGGCCTCGATTGGGCTCTCCTTCGCGTTCTTGATCTCCTTGGCGCCCTTGCCGTCGGAGACGTTGAGCGGTTGCGCGCCCTTCGATCCATCACGGTAGACGGCGACCGCCTTCAGGCCAAGACGCCAAGCGTCGAGATAGGCCTCGGCGATGTCCTCGAGTGAGCAGTCGTGGGGCAGGTTGACCGTCTTCGAGATGGCGCCCGACAGGAACGGCTGCGTCGCCGCCATCATCTTGACGTGGCCGGTGTAGTGGATCGAGCGTGTGCCCTTCGATGGCTTGAACGAGCAGTCGAAGCAGGCCAGATGTTCAGGCTTGATCGCCGGCGCGCCCTCAATGGTTCCGGTCGCATCGATGTAGCTGACGATCGCATCCACTTCATCATTCGAGTAGCCGAGCTTGAAGAGCGCGGCGGGCACGGTGTTGTTGACGATCTTGATCATGCCGCCGCCAACCAGCTTCTTGTACTTCACCAGCGCAAGGTCGGGCTCAATGCCAGTGGTGTCGCAATCCATCATGAAACCGATGGTGCCGGTGGGCGCGAGCACGGTAACCTGCGAGTTGCGGTAGCCGTACTTCTCGCCGTGGGCAAGCGCCTTGTCCCAGCAATCGCGCGAGGCGTCGATCAGCTCGGCAAGCTGAGGAGCCACAAAAGGCTCGGCGCTAGTCCGCGACTTACCAATGTTGTTGACCTCGGCGCGGTGCATGCGGATCACGTCCAGGAATGGTTCGCGATTCACATAGTAGCCCGGGCAGGCTCCGCCGCTCCGATCAGCCGAAGCCGTGATCGGAGTGGTCGAGGCCAGCGGCGGGCATTTCTCGGCAATCTTCGAGGACTGCAAGTACGCCTCGCCGCACATGATCGCGGTTAACGTCGCAGCGAAGTCGCGTCCAGCGTCGGAGTCATACGGCAAACCGAGGCTCATCAGCAGCGCGCCCAGGTTGGCGTAGCCCAAACCGAGCGGACGATAGTCATGCGAGTTGCGGCCAATCCATTCGGTTGGGTAGCCGGAGTTGTCGACGAGAATGTCCATCGCCGTGATAAGAATCCCGATCGCATGGCGATACGCCGCGATGTCGAAGTTGCCCGCGTGGTCGACAAACTTCATCAGGTTGAACGAAGCCAGGTTGCAGGCCGAGTTGTCGAGGAACATGTACTCCGAGCACGGATTCGAAGCATTGATGCGGCCTGAGTTCTTCGACGTATGCCACCTGTTGATCGTCGTGTCGTACTGCATTCCCGGGTCGCCGCATTGCCAGGTGGCCTCAGCAATCTTCTTCATAATGTCGCGGGCCTTGTAGGTCTTGACCGGGATGTGGTCCTTCACGGTGTAGACCGTGAAATCGCCATCGCGCTCAACCGCTTGCATGAACTCGTCGGTTACGCGCACGGAGTTGTTCGCATTCTGGAAGAAGATCGAGGAATACGCCTCGGAGTCAGGGCCGGAGCCGTCGTAGCCGGCTTGCATCAGCGTCCAGGCCTTGGCTTCCTCCTTCGCCTTGCATTCAATGAAGTCGATGATGTCAGGATGATCGACATTGAGAATGACCATCTTCGCGGCGCGGCGGGTCTTGCCGCCCGACTTGATCACGCCCGCAAAGGCGTCGAAGCCTCGCATGAAGCTAAGCGGGCCAGAAGCCGTGCCGCCTCCAGAGAGCAACTCCATCGACCCGCGGATCGGTGAGAGGTTCGACCCCGTGCCCGAGCCCCACTTGAAGAGCATGCCCTCGGTCTTGGCCAGGGTCAGGATCGAGTCCAGCGAGTCATCGACGGCGTTGATGAAGCAGGCCGAGCACTGTGGGTTGCGGTAGCCGGTGACCGAGAACTCGACCGCGCAGGTGTGCGGGTTATAGTGCCAATTCTGTCCGTCGGAGTTGGGCTCGAGCCGGTCGCAGCCCACGTTGAACCAGACCGGCGAGTTGAAGGCCACCTTCTGGGTCACGAGCAGGTGCACCAGCTCGTCGTGAAAGAGCGCGGCGTCTTCGGGGGTGGCGAAGTAGTTGTCGTTGATGCCCCAGTCGCGGATCGTCTCAGCAACCCGCCCGACGAGCTGGCGAACACTGTTCTCGCGAACATATTCGCTCCCTCCCTTTTCACTTGTTTGGGGTGCCTCCATTGGCCCGTGGAGATACTTGCTGGCGACGATGTTGGTCGCGGTCACCGACCAGTCGACGGGAACCTCCACATCTTTCTGGAAGAAGATCGGCTTGCCGCTGAAGTCGGAGATCGAGGCGTCGCGACGCTCCCACTGCACCTCGTCATAGGGCGAGACTCCGGCTTTGGAGAAGACGCGGTTGAAGCGCAGTCCCTCGGTAGCCTTGAATGCAGGAGAGCCAGCGGCCTGCGCAGTAGCGGCGGACGGTTGATGATCGGCAACAGCGGTCGTGCCGTTGGGGTTCTTGCGAGTGGTGGCTTCTGCCATAAATACTCCTCGGGAGACTACAAATTGGGATGCCCGGCCTGCCGGGCGGTGGTTCCTGAACGATCGATTTCGGATTGTTTCGGCGGAGGAGCTACCAGCGCCTCAAATTGCCCGACAGATGCTAAGTATGCGCTCCCTATAGCGCATGTCAAGCGAGAACCACTACATCTTGTATTTTACTAAACAGGAGTACCTAAAGAGTTCCGGTTTCGGGCAATTCGCTGTGGAGAATTCGCGGCAGCCTTATTCAATGCGGAAAAGCGCCATTTACGCGCAGTCGAGTCTCTGGTCAAAACCATCTCCCGAGACTATGCCGCTGCTCAGCACGGGACAAGGCGCAGCAATGGTGCATTTACTGTGAAGGGGTGTGGAAGGGGTGGATAAACGGTACGTCTCCTAGAGCCGATTCCTAATGGCTGAAGTTGTAAGAGATCTGGATGCCTTTGCCATTGGCAGTCTTGATTGATTCGAGTGAGAATCCACCCAGACCGGCGCCGCGATCGTGGACCACCAGCCCCCCAATCAAATAGCCGAAGGTACTGCCGACAATCACGTCCGAGGGGAAATGCTGGCGCGCAATGACGCGGGAGAACGATACCGTCGTCGCCATCGAATAGACGAGGAGCTTGGTCCGCCATCCGGGATATTCTGTCGCAACGACGCGGGCAAAACTCCAGACATTGATGCAGTGTTCTGATGGCATCGAGGTGCCGTCGGACCAGGTCTTGGTGCCGTGGGGCCAGAAGTCCCCCTTGTGGTTGCCCTGCTTGGGGTCCTGCCGATCGACGGCGTACTGCAGGCCGGTGTTGAGAATCAGCGAATCCACCTCGGCTTCGGTGGCCAACACACTGGTTTCGCGCAGATGATCGTCGTGATTGATCGATGAGGCGATGAAGCCGATGCCGGAATAGGCCACCGGCGCATAGATACCGAGGATATTGGACGCCGTGTTGAAATGCTTTTCGCGGGTCGGATCGGAGCCCAAGTCCTGCATGATCGTAGCGTCCTGAGTCATGGTGTAGCCGGTGCCCGCGGCAAACGGCGCTATCCACAAGAGATCGTTGCGGCTGATGCGCAGCGGGCTGGTGACGATCTTGTATTCGTCTTGCAGCACATGAAGAGCGCAGACCTGGAGCGCGTTGATGTTGCATTCACTGGCTGCTCCACCCTGCGCAGGGACTGCCTGGCCATAAGCGCCGATAGAGGCGAGAAGGAGAACTCCAGAAAGAACAACGCTGCCACGTGATGACATCCCCGTATTCTAGAGCCGCCGATCGTCACTCGGCCAAAATGAACGAAACTTAACCGGCATCGCCATCGGGAGTAAAGAAAAGTCGCGACCCCGGAAAATGAGGCAGGGAACTCCGCGTGGCGTTTGTCGCTCGCTTGATTGATAGTATTAAAGCCGTTTAGCAAAGCTCTTCTCCACGAGGTCCTATGAACCACTCTCTCAAACGCGCCACAACCAAAATCTCAGGATTTTCACTTTTGTTGTTTGCTTGCCTCGCGATGCCAGGTTATTCGCAGGGGCCCGGTCACGCTCATGGGCAGCTGCCTCCGAAGCCGACTGGGCCATGGCTCGATCCCAGTCTCTCGCCTGACGCCCGCGCCGATCTGGTGCTCAAGGAACTGACCCTTGACGAGAAGATCACCCTGATCCACGGCGCCGGGATGCAGGGCATGGGGCCGGTCAGTCCCACGCGCATTTACTCGAATGGAGGAGTCGGCTTCACCATGGGAATTCCGCGGCTCGGCATTCCCGGCATCGATATGAGTGACGCCGCCTACGGCGTGCGATCGAGCGGCGAGAACGGAAGATATTCGACCGCTCTGCCGGCAAACGTCGGAGCGGCGGCAAGCTGGGACGTCGATGCGGCCTATGAATATGGCAAGCTGATCGGCAACGAGCTGCGCGCGCAGGGATTTAACATGTCGCTCGGCGGAGGCACCAACCTTACCCGCGAACCACGCAACGGACGTACCTTTGAATATCTCGGCGAAGACCCCGTGCTAGCCGGAACGCTGGTCGCCAAGCTGATCGAGGGCACGCAGTCGCAACACGTGATCGGCGACATCAAACACTATGCATTCAACGATCAGGAAAGTGGGCGCAACTCGGTCAACATTCACATCGACGAGCGCGCCGGGCGGGAAAGCGACCTGCTCGCCTTTGAGATCGGCGTCGAACAGGGCCATCCCGCAGCAGTGATGTGCTCCTACAACCGCGTAAACGGCGACTTCGCCTGCGAAAACAAATACCTGCTCACCGACGTGCTCAAGAAAGACTGGAAGTTCCCCGGCTTTGTGGTCTCCGACTGGGGCGGCACGCACAGCACCGAGAAGGCCTCGGCCGCCGGCCTAGACAATGAGGAGCCTGGCGAATTCTTCTACGGCGACAAATACAAGGAAGCGGTGCAGGCGGGACGAATCTCGATGGCCGAGTTGGATGACCATGTCCGTCGCATCCTGCGCTCCATGTTTGCCGCCGGAGTGGTTGACTATCCGCGCCAACGCTATGTGGTCGATCCTTTCACCGGACTCGAAACCGCGCGCAAAATCGAGGAAGGCAGCATAGTTCTGCTCAAGAACCAGGGAGCCGTCTTGCCGATCGATCCGATGAAGGTGAGCAGTATTGCAGTCATCGGAGCCCACTCCGATGTGGGCATGATTTCGGGTGGAGGCTCGGCGCAGGTTGACCCTCCCGGCGGCAACGCCATTCTCCCTCCCGGCAAGGGACTCGTCACCCACTGGCAGGAGCACATTTGGTTCCCCACCTCGCCGCTGAAGGCCATCGAAGCCAGAGCGCCCGAGGCGAAAGTGACCTATGACCCCGGCACCGACCCGGCCGCGGCAGCCGAGGCTGCCAAGGGCAAGGATGTTGCCATCGTCTTCGCCTACGTCTGGGAGAGCGAGGGCATGGACCTGCCCAACCTCTCGCTGACGGACAATCAAGACGCGGTAGTCGCAGCGGTCGCGGCAGCAAATCCAAAGACAGTCGTAGTTCTCGAGACTGGCAGTCCGGTGACTATGCCCTGGGTTGACACCTCGGCGGCGATCCTCGAAGCCTGGTACGCGGGCAGCGACGGAGCCAACGCCGTCGGCAACGTGCTCTTCGGCAGCGTCAATCCGAGCGGCAAGCTGCCCAACACCTTCCCCAAGAGCGAGGCCGACCTGCCCCACCCAACAATCGTCAAACCGCCGCCGAGGTCGGAGAACTTCACCGGGCCGGTTTCCCCCGCGCAGCGCGCCGCCGGTCTGCCGCCGTTTGAGGCCACCTACGACGAGGGCGTGAAGGTCGGTTACAAATGGTACGACGCTGAAAACAAGCCCGTGCTCTTCCCCTTCGGCTTCGGGCTATCGTACACGACCTTCGAGTATTCGGGGCTGACAGTAACGCCCGGCCAGAATGTCGAGGTCAGCTTCACCATCGCTAATACCGGCGGTCGCGCAGGCGCGGAGATCGGCGAAGTCTACGCCGCGCTTCCGGCCAATGCGGAAGAACCACCCAAGCGGCTGGTCGGCTTCACCAAGGTGAAGCTTGAACCCGGCGAAAAACGGAACGTGACCATCGAGGTGCCGATGAAGTACCTTTCGATCTTCGACGTGAAAAAGAACGACTGGTCCCTGGTTCCGGGGGATTACACCATCATGGTCGGCGGCTCGTCGCAGGACCTGCCGCTGAAACAAGTGGTGACGCTAAAGTAGCGGTTGGAGCGAGACCGCAATTCGCGGCCTCGCGCGTCCCTTTGGATTCTTGCGCTTTTCATTTGCCGCACCAGCTTGATCCGTAGCTCAATGAGAAACATGGCGACCAGGCTCCTCCACCACCGCATTGCCCTTCGAATCGCGCCCATCGCGTTGCTACTGTTTGCAGTTCCACTCTTCTGCAAAACCGTCACGCTGACAGCCGTTGACAACAACACCTCGATCTGCCTGGTTGAGGGCGACTCGTTGGTGATTACGCTGCCCTCGCCGATCCCCGATGCCTATCGCTGGCAACAGCATCTGGCCAAGCCCTCGCCGCTCACGCCGCTGAACGATGACTTCACTCCGGCGAAAGACCCCAAAGGCACTCCAACCCAAACCTTCCGCTTCAATGCTGCTTCGGTCGGCGAGGGTGCGGTCACTCTGAGCTTCGAGCGACAGAAGCCGGGAGCCGCACCGCAAGTCACGCAAACATTCTCGATCCAGGTCGCCATTGTCTCAGGAGAACCCAAATCATCCGTGCTAATCGGCACCTACAAAGGGACAACGCTGTGCGCCGACTGCACAGGAATTCTCACCGTGCTGCGCCTCTACGCCAAAGGAGCAAACGACTTCACCGACACCATCTACATCAGCACGCGAACTTACCAGGGTGGCCGCAACGGTGATCAGAGCTTCACCGATAGAGGCGAATGGTCGGTAATGAAAGGCGACGCCGTTGACCCGAACGCGACCGTCTACGCGCTCAGCCCGGACAATCCTCAGCTGCTGCAATATTTCCTGCTGCAGCCAGGCGGAGCGGCGCTCACCGGGCTCGACAACCAGATGAAGCCGATCGACGCTCCGCCGCAGTATCAGTCGATCTTGAAGCGAGTGGAGTGATCTGACCTGGATCGATCAGTTCAACTCGCTCCCAGCCTCCGCATCCACCGCCGCCAGAAACTCCTTCAACGCCTCGACCCGCGGAACAGCCAGCGCCTTGGCCGACTCCAGCCGTAACAGCGGAGGCAGCGTCTCCAGCGCCTTGCGCAGAGTCGGGACGACCGCCGAGAATGTGGCGAAGCGAGTGTCGCGACCGATTTTGGAAACCGCTCGCAGAATGCCTACCGCGCCAAGCTGCTCAAGAATGTCAGCGTCGCGCACGATGGTCCCTTCAACCGACTGCGGGTCCATCTGCGGCTGGTGGGTGCGGATCGCCTCAATCACCGCCGGAATCTTCTTCGCCGGAAAACCAAATTTCGTGAGCAGCGCTGGTGTTCGCTCGATGGCGTAGGCAACATTGTCCCAGGTAGCGAGCGCGACCGGATCTTCCGGGCGATGGCCGATGAAGACGCCAAGGTCATGCATCCACACCGCCGCGAAAACAACATCGTCGTCGTAGCTCATGCCCTCGCCGACTGCACGGGTCAGTGAATAGAGTCGCGGCTGATGACCATACTTGTTGACCGGCAGGGCCTGGCCCCGGATGTAGTTAATAACCGCCGTTCGCCAGCTGGCTTCCTGCATACTCACGTTTCCTGCCTCACTGAACTCAAGACTAGCCGATCTCGGCTTCAGCGGGCGTAAGCAGGCAGCGGTGCGGTCAGCCTATTTCTCCACCCCGATCTCCAACCCGAAGCGCGATAGCTCGCGCTTCTGCAGTTGGTAGTCAACGACAAATCCGATGCCGATAGCCAGAGGGATCAAGCCGGCCGCGGCCACCACCAGAACGTCATGCTCCTGAACGATCCACGCCAGCAGCAGACCGAAGATGACCAGCCCAACGCCGACCGATATCAGCACGATGGCGGTCCTGCGAGCATTTCCCAGACTGCGCAGTGGATCTTTGGCCGGCCGCGCATCTTCACCGACCCCGCCCAACAGTTTATCGATGTCCTCGGCGCCCATTCCCCGCGCTACCATCGCCATGCGCTGCTCCGCCCGCAGCCTCTGCCGGTGGGCCTCGCTCATAATGCCCGATACGATCGCCACGATGGCGACCACAAACGCTCCCAGTGGAATCATGAAGGGACTCCAATGCCAATCCATAAGTAAAACCTCCTGTACTGGCGGCCTTAGACCGAGCCGCACTTGCAAAGTTTCACTTGCGCGGATGAAACTTTCAGCAATGTTGGCAGTCTGACTGCTCTTGGCGAACGACCTCAATTTCGAGCAGATCGTCCGCGACCATCAGGAGATGGTCTTTCGCACCCTCCTGCGGCTGAATGGCAGCCGCGAGCATATCGAAGACCTGGCGCAGGAGGTCTTTCTCCGTCTCTACCGGGCGCTGCCGGCCTTTCGCGGAGAAGCCCTGCTGACGACCTACCTCTATCGCATCGTCGTGAACGTCGCGCAAGACGAATGGAAGCGCAGGCGTCGCGTGGAGCGGCCGTTGGTATCAATCTCGTCCCCCGCCGCGTCCGACGAAGATGGCGAAGTTGACTGGGAAGACCGATTGGCGCACCCTGGCCTTGACGCAGAAGAGCAGTTATCGCAGAAGCAATTCCAGCAGTTGGTGGAACTGCAACTGCAACACCTCAGCGACGTGGAACGGACAGTGCTCGTGCTTTATCATCAAGAGGAGCGAAGTTACGAGCAGATCGCGGATGCGCTCAAGATGCCGATGGGCACAGTTCGAACGCATCTGCACCGAGGCCGAAAAAAGCTCCGCGAAGGCATCCAACAACAGCAGACAGCGGAAAGGAGACCAGCATGGCAGAGCACTCAATAAACCCGAACGATTCTGAATCGAAACTCCTCGATGCGAGAATCACGCTCGCTCTCGAAACCGCGCCCCGGCCTGAGATTCCACTGGACTTCGCCGCTAGGGTCGCCGCGCAAATGCCGCCGCTCACCCCGGTAACGCTCACTCCGCGGGGATACGGCCGCAATGCGGCCATTCTCTGCATGGCCGTGCTGCTGGCGCTGATCTTTGTCTTCGCGCACCGGGCCGGCGCTTCGCCCTTATGGACCTGGATGGAATGGACCTTCTGCGCACAGTTCGCGCTGGTCGCCGTGTGGCTGGCTGTGCGGCAGGGCCGTCCCTACTTCGTCTGGCATTTCTAAGCCTGATCGAGTAGCCAAAAGCAAGCAAAAGTCTGTCATCTCGCATAAAATAGAAGTGGAAGGTTTGTTCGGGCCTATGCGTCTCAAGCGAGTTTTCATTATCGGAATGATCGCACTGTCATCACTGACAGTGGCCTCGACGGCTCGTGCAAAGAACGAGGCTTCCGCGCCAAGCCCCGAGCAGTACCGCCTGCGCCTCTACCACCTGCACACCGGCGAGCGCATCGACGTGGTCTATCGCATTGGCGATCAGTATCTTCCCAACGCGGTCGCGGAGCTCGACCACTTCCTGCGCGATCATCGCACCAATGACGTGAAGGATTACGATGTCAAGGAATTCGACCTGCTCCACGATCTACTTGTGAAGCTGGGTCATCCTGACCACGAGATCGACATCGTCTGCGGCTATCGCACGCCGTGGAGCAACAACTATCTTCGCGAACACGGCCACGGCGTCGCCGAACACAGCCAGCACATGGAAGCCAAGGCCATCGACATCCGCATCCCCGGAGTACCGACCGCCGAGGTCCGCGATGCTGCGCTGAGCTTACAGCGTGGCGGCGTCGGTTACTATGCACAATCCGACTTTGTGCATGTGGATACCGGCCGCGTACGGCGCTGGTAGGGCGCAAAAGGGAATCGCGGCTATCGTCCCAAAGTCCCCGACCGTCCTCAGACAATCCCTAGATCGGCGTTGCTAGAGAGCCCCGGAAACGGATTTGTCTAAGCCCTTCAGCGACGGCGTGTACCGCGAGATCGACCCCTCGCCGCATTTGGACGCGCCTGTTCGCGCCTTCGTTGGAGCGCCATCCAAAGCGGGTCGGGATGCGGCTCTGGCAGCCACTTACCGTTTGGCCGTCGCTTTCCCACTACGACGATCTTGCATCTCTCACAAAAGCCGAATCCGTCTTCATCGAATTCCTGTTTTCCGTCACAGTATTGATAGCGTGCCATGTTAGCCCCTTTATGCGTACAGGATTGCATAAAGCCCTAGACGTGAACCAGCAAAGTTCCACGTTTATTTCTAATAACGGAGTGACGATATGGATATTCCATGGTGACGCCTCCCGCAGGGCACCGAGCTCGTGGCAGTCTAGTTTCCAAACACGAACTGGTCATCAGCCCTTCCCCCGGGTACAATCTCATACCACTGTTCGAACGATTCCTCCTCTCCGCGCTTCACTCGTTCACAGATTGTTAGATCACCGACATCTGTAATCCTCCCGGGCATTGGCTCGAATACTACGAGGTTGAGGCCTTCGGCGTAGTAGAACTTGCTTGTCCTGTAAAGAATGGCATCGAACCCTTTCGCTCGCGCCACGTCCGCAAAGAACCGGGGAACTAGATATTCGGGCTTCCATGATGAGGAGTGAGTGACTTCTCGGCGTAGCGTTCCTTCGTACACCAGGGCTGAATACAAGAGCGATGAGTGCTGAACCGCCCCAGTCAAATCCAGCACCCTGCCGAGGGGGCCAACTTCAAAACGCTGGATCGCACATCTACCCGCCTTCTCAACGTCAGGGCCTGGATTCTCGAACGTCTCGACAACGGCGGTTTCCTTGTCGCTGCTCAGATAGAGGAAGCTCTGGCCCTGGTGATTGTACCGGCCGCCTGGAACAGGGCACTTTCGCGGGTCAGGGTTCCACATGCCCTGCTCCTTGATCCTCTCTAGTCCGGCGCAATCACTGAATCGCCGCACGCGAACGAAGCTCCCCTGTTGGAGTGTCTTTGCAGGAAAGCCGGAGATTTGCTGCCAGATTAACCTTCCAACCTCGTGCTGCATTCCAAGCGATGGAAAGCGAGATAGATGATGCTCAAAGCTCCTAAGCCGCGCGCCGTACTTGATTGAGCCAAGGGCGACAGATCGACGAAACGCACGTTCGTTGACCTCACAGCGTAGTATCCAGGAATTAGAGGCTAGCGCTGCTTCGCACCCTGGGCAGGAAAGCCCTTGACAAGCGTAGCGGTGATACTTTTCTGGCAGCTTGAACGAGTCGAGTATATCGCTGACAAGATCGCAGCCCTTTGGACGGCACTGATGGCATCCATCGATTTCGGACTTTAGGCAGGCGCGTATTGCTCGATAATCCCGCCGACGCTTTGAGATGTGTGTCAACCTTCCCATCCCGGATCGCCCTTTTACAGTATAGGAGGCTGGCCACGACGACCGGTTCACGCCGGGTGTTTCTGGAGGCCCAGGCCTAAAGGCCTCGTCGCCTTGGTCCTGTTTCGAGGGCTAGGCCCGCGGCTTCTGCCGGAAGAAGAACTACCATCCATGAAAAGTTCGACCGGGACTGAATCTCCGAAGCGATTTCCTCTCACCCCGGATAAGGCGGCCCCTTAGCCAGCACCGCATCCAACGACTTGTCATGCCCATAGATATCGTCGAAGAAATATACCTCGCCATTTTCCTCCGCGACCGCAGTGAAATATACGATCACGACCGGAATAGGCGTGGTCAGATTGATCTGTTGATTATCAGGACCGGACTGCATCGCCGCCTTGACCGCCTCCACCGTCCATTTCTGACCGTTGGGCTGGCTTTGGAGCAGGAACGAAGCCAACTCCGCCGGGTATTCCACGCGGATACAGCCGTGGCTGAAATCGCGGCGCGTCTGCGAGAAGAGGGTCTGCGACGGTGTGCTGTGCAGGTACACATTGTTGTCGTTGGGGAAGATGAACTTGATCAATCCCAGCGCGTTGTCCGCCGCCGGCCTTTGTCGCACCATCAGCCTGCCCGCGCGAAGGTCGGCGATGACCTCCGGACTGGCCGACCCGGAGGCAACAACCTTACCGCTTGAGTCGGTGATCTCGAAGCCCTTCTTTCCCAGGTACCCTGGATCTTTGAGCAGATGCGGAACGATCTCGCCGCGCGCGATGCTCGGCGGCACATTCCAGTAGGGACGAAAGACGATGTACCTCATGTTCTGCGCGAAGACCGGGGTCTGGTGCCCGACCGCCTTGCCGGCGATGACATGCATCCGCATCGCAATCGAATGGTCGGGATTAAAGACTCGCAACACAAACTCGGGGATGTTGACAGCGACTGGCAGCACCGGGAAGTTGGGCGGCAGCCATCTCCAGCGCTCAAGCGCGTCTTCTAATTGCGTAACGCGCACGCTCATTGGCGTGTTCAGTTGACGAATCGTGTCTTTACCGAGCTTGCCATCGGGCGTGATTCCATGTCGGGTCTGGAAATGCTTGACCGCATCCACCAACGCGCCGGTGTAAATCCCGGAACTCGTATCGACCACCGCGTTTTGCCGCAAGTCGCCGAGGAATCGTAGCCGGTCAGCAAGCGGACCAACCGCAGCGTAAGCGTCTCCCGGTGCAGTTGTCTTAGCCGCATCGGGCAACGGGACAAGCTTTTCTTGGGCGGCAAGATTCAGGTACCTCTGCAGCGCTGCCTCGGTGCGTTTATAAAACAGAAGCTCTGGCTCTACCGCGTTCAGCACATCGGGCACATTATTGCCGTTGACGATCTTCTGTAACAGCAACTGTGGCAAATCGTATTTCTTCTGTTCAATGTCGATGCCAAACTTGAATTGCTTAGGGTTGACCCGGCCAATATGCAGGTCGGAGATATAACGCATCGTGCCAACGGTGAGCGCGGCATCGAATCTGGCGATCATATCGGCGCTTACGGGTGAAACTTTGAAAGCATTCAGTCGCTGCGGCCAAAGCGATGCGTCATAATCCTCAGGGTTCAGGCCCTTGTGGACGCTGTTTTCGAGCGCGGCAATGACCACAAGCGCCTGGGGCGTGGGTTGCCCATCGCGCACCCACACCGGCGCGTAGTTCACCGACTGATAGAACCTAACCACTAGATACCGGTAATCGGTGAAGTTGGGTGCGTGCAGATCCGCTAAGTTGCCACTCGCGGCTATCGCCTGCAACAGCGGAGCAACTCCTGCCACGTCTGCGACGCCCGTAGTCGGCGGCGTGCCGGGTGTCTGAGCCGGCCTCGGCGTGGCCTGCGAATTACATCCGAGGGCTAGAAAACAGGCGAGAAGCAGCAGCGCGGCCATAGAGGTGCGAGACGTTCTGACGAGCATGAGATATTAGAGCACCGCCTGGGGAAATCGGGGGCATTTTCCTGGATGCCGTCCGCAATGACTTTACAATCGAAACGTGGCAGAGCGAAAGATCCCAACCAAACCATCAGCGGCCAAGGCCGCACCCGCCGAAGTCCATCCCTGGTTCAGCGACGAGTCCCTCAAATTTCTGCGCGGACTCAAACGCAACAACCGGCGCGACTGGTTCGATCCGCGTAAGCCGCTCTTTGAATCGACCCTGAAGGCGCCCATGCTCAGGGTAATCGAGGGCGTCACGGCGGAGATGTTGGACTTCTCCCCGGAGCACGTGCGGCCGGCGGCGAAATGCATGATGCGTATCTATCGCGACACCCGCTTTTCCAACGACAAAACGCCATACAAGACGCAGGTTGCTGCCTGGTGGTCGCGGCATGGCCTGGAGAAGACCTCGGGCGGAGGCTTCTATATGCACGTCTCATCAGAAAATCTGACCATCGCCGCTGGCGTCTACATGCCCGAGCGCGACCAGTTAATGGCGATCCGCACCTTTCTGCTCCAGCATCACCAGGAGCTGCGACGGCTCTTGCGGGACAAGAAGCTGCTGCGCCTCTTCACTCTCGACAATGGCGAGATGCTCACCCGTCCACCCAAAGGCTTTGCCACCGATCACCCAGCCGTTGACCTGCTCAAGTGCCGGCAATGGGCGGTATTCGCAAGACTGCCCGTCGAAGAGGCACTTTCTCCGCGCTTGGTAAAGACAGTCGCCGATCACTTTCGCGCCGCCGCGCCGCTCGTGAGGCTGCTGAATCAGCCGCTCGCTGCAACGCCAAAACCGAACGCTCAACCGCTGTTTGGCCTCTATTGAAGCGGTGCAGCCCCTCCCAAATTGGGAAAAAATAGCGCAAAACGCCCAAAAATCCACAAAACCCTAAAAAAACCTAAGAAAACCTGTGGAAACTCGGCTTTTGCCATTGACAAAATCTTCGCAAAATCGCATGGTTAAGCGCGTAGGTTCTCTGAAAGCAGCGTAAACACTGGGCTTTCGTGAGAAGATCACAACGCCGCCCCTGGTTTGTTCGTGGCGCGACGAAATCTAAAGCAAGATGACACAGGAGGATTTTTCAATGGCAACAACACTCACCAAGACAGCACTGGTTCGGCAAATGGCGGAAAAGCTCGAATTGACCAACAAGCAATCCGCCGCCTTCCTCGACCTGCTGGCTGAAACCGCAGTGAAAGAAACCAAGAAGAACGGCGTATTCGTCATCCCTGGGCTGGGACGGCTGGTCAAGGCGGAGCGCAAGGCCCGCATCGGTCGGAACCCGCAAACCGGCGAACAGATCAAGATCAAGGCCAAGACTGTGGTCAAGTTCCGCGTGGCCAAGGCCGCCAAGGACACCATCGCGCCACCCAAGAAGTAACGAACCTGAGTCGCCCCTTGGCGGCTATGGTTTGGATATCGACTTGCACCAACGGAGGCACCGTCACTCGACAGCAGATTGGGAGACGGAATCTATTAGAAGCGCCTTGGAGGAGATGGACTTGCAGCCGTCTCCTCCATTTGTTTTTGACCGCCGTTCACTTCGAGAAGTCAATTCCCGAAGTTCCTCCTGGCTATAGCTCCCTCGCAATTGTCATCTCGACCGGAGCGCCCCCAACTTGTCATCCCGAGCGGAGTGGAGGATCTGCGATTTCCCGCGATCTGTCCATGACCTGTCCATTTACGATAGAGACTGCTTCGCCGCCAACTCCTCATGCACACTCGTCCCGTCTGGGTTGAAATCTCCCGCCATAAATTAATCGCCAACTACCTTGAGCTTTGCGCGACAGCTCGCCGCCATCTTGCATCGGCTGGTGAGCAAAAGCCCGAAGGTGAGCCAACGATTCTCGCCGTCGTCAAGGCCAACGCCTACGGACACGGCATGAGCGACTGCGCCCGGCTGCTCCATGGAGCCGGTGCGCAGTGGCTGGGAGTCACGTCGGCCGAAGAAGCGATACGCGCCCGCGCAGCCTGTCCAACCGCGAACATCCTGGTCATGTCCGGCATTTGGGATGACGAGGCCGACGCGGTCATCGAACATCGGCTGACGCCGATCGTCTGGGAGAGCTTCCACCTCGATCTGCTCGAGGCCGAAGCCAGGCGTCAGGGTCTTCCCCCGCAATCAGTCGCAGTGCACCTGGAGCTCGACACAGGAATGTCGCGCCAGGGAGTGCAACCGTCGGGCACCGCTTTTAAGGAGATTCTCATGAGATTTCATGCAGGATCGCCGCTGCGTCTCGACGGCCTGGCGACTCATTTCAGCGCCCCCGAGGTCCTGGATAGCGAGGAGACCGACCGCCAGCGATCGCAATTCGAAGCCGCACTTGGCGCGGTCGCTGCGGCCGGCCTGCGGCCGAAGTGGATCCATGCTGGCAACTCCGCGACCATTATTCGCGGTGAACACCTCGCGCCGCTGCTGAAGGCTGCGAACCGCCTCGATGCGCAACTCATGCTGCGACCCGGACTCTCACTCTACGGCTACGCGCCGCGCCTTACTGACGCCTGGACAGAAGCTGGCGAGACGGTGATCCCCGACGACCTCGAGATGCCGAAGCTTTCGCCAGTCCTCGAATGGAAGACGCGCGTCGCCTCGCTCCGCAGCATCAATACCGGAGAATCCGCCGGCTACAATTCCACCTTTCGCGCCTATCGACCGACCCGGCTCGCGCTATTGCCGTTGGGTTACGCCGACGGCCTCAGCCGCCTCCTCTCGAATCGCGGCAGCGTGCTCATCCGCGGCCAACGCGCACCCATCGCCGGAAGAATATCAATGGACCAGACCATCCTCGACATCACCGACATCCCCGGAGTCGAGATCGGCGACGAAGCAGTGATCATCGGACAACAAGGCAGACACTCGATCACCGCGTTCGAACTTGCAGACCTCGTCGGAACCATTCCCTATGAAGTGTTGTGCGAGATCTCCGCCCGTGTGCTGCGGGTGCTAGTTGACTAGACTATAAAGATGCTTCGCAAGGCCTACGCCAACTGGATGTACCGCTGGGAGACGGCGTTGACCACCCGCGACGAGAACCGCATCGTGCGACCGCTCGAATGGGGTTTCGACTGGCTCGACGATTACATCGACCGCCGCAACCTTCGTGCGAAGCTGTTCGGCCCAGACGAGAGGCTTCCGGAAGATGACCAGGTGTCACATCAAACCATGCTGCGGCTCGGCGAAGACATCATCCAGAACAGCAAGACCTTCTTCGGCTATCGCGTGCCGACAGATTTCCGTTTAGAAGAACGCCACCCGCAACTCTTCCCCACCAATGTTCGCCCGGAGACGCTCCAGAAAGACGCCGAACTGCGCCAGCGCGCCGAGCAGGGCAAGCTGCCGACTGCGCAGTTCCTTCGCTTCACGTCGCCGGTGCGCACCATCTACCCCGAGAACGATCAGGTGAATGCCCGCTGGTATCCAGCGCCGCCCCGGAAACACAATGAAGACAAGCAAGCAGGCAAGCCCAAACAAGCCATCATCGTGATGCCGCAGTGGAACGCCGACGCCTTCAGCCACAATGCTCTCTGCGCGCTCTTCAATCGCTTCGGCATCTCCGCGCTGCGTCTCAGCAAGCCATATCACGACATTCGCCGGCCCGCAGAGCTGGAGCGCTCCGACTACGCGGTTAGCGCCAACATAGGCCGGACGATTTCAGCGTGCCGCCAGGCGGTGGTCGATATTCGCTGTTGCCTCGACTGGCTCGAATCGCAAGGCTACGAGCAGTTTGGCGTGCTCGGCACCAGTCTTGGATCCTGCTACGCTTTCATCGCCAGCGCCCACGACGCACGCCTGCGGGTGAACGCCTTCAACCACGCATCCATGAACTTCGGCGACGTCGTCTGGACAGGGCAAAGCACCCGCCACATCCGGCAGGCACTGGAACCGGTAATGCCCCAGCAGGGACTCGCCGATCTGTGGCGCTGCATCAGCCCTATCTCTTACATTGACAACTTCGCGCATCCAGAGAGGCTGAGTGCAAAAAGCGAAGCCGCTGCAGTTCGAAAGAAAGTGCTGGTCATCCACGCGAAGTACGACCTGACCTTCCGCGAAGAATTCTCACTGCAGGTGTTGGATAACTTCCGTCGCGCCGGCTTGGACTTCGTCTCGAAGGTCCTGCCCTGCGGGCATTACACAACCGGCGAGACGCCGTACAAATTCATCGACGGCTGGTATCTCGGCTCGTTTGTCTATTCGGCGTTCAAACAGATCGGGGATGAGCCTATTGCTGCCCGGACTGAGCAAGCGGGAGTTCCACAACTCGTGGCCGATTGACCGACTGCACATCTCGGATTGTTGAAACACACGAAGCCCCTCACCCCCTCTCGAATGAGAGGGTTTCGTATTGCATCCCGCTATTGCGCGAAGCTCCCTAAATACCCAGCTCCATCGCTGGTGAGGTAAGCAATCTTGGTTGGCGACACAATATAGAAGATCCGCGTGTCGCCGTCCGGAGTCGTGACCACAACTCGTCCGGTATCATCCACGGCATAAGTCCCGGCGACGTTCTGATACTGCACCAGCCCCACAGGGCTGCTGCGGTTCATGGTCAAGAGGATGTTGCCGTCGCCATCCGCAGCGACGATTCCAGCCTCGTTGAGCACTGAAGTGTTGACCAGAGACAAGCTCCCGCCCAGGTAGTTCCCGGTGAAGGAAGCATTGGTGAAGGGCGAGCCTGTCTGCGCCTCAATCATGCCGGAGCTGGCCGATCTGTCCACGCCGAGGAAAAACGCCTCGATGTCGTTAATGATGTAAAGAATCGGTTGCGGCGTGGCTCCAGTGGTCACCGACCTCCCAGTCACAGGATCGACAGAGTAGGTCACGGACAAAGTGCCGCCGGTCGTGAGCGCGCCGGCATACTCGTCAAAACTGTAGCTGACGTTCCCGCTCCCGTCGGAAGCAGCCAACCCGAGAGTGATGTCCGGGACCGTACCGCTGCCAGTGGGCTTGACGCCGCTGATTTCCAGCACCGATTCTGTCGGAAGCGAAGCGGTACTGAACGGAGCATTCGCCTGCTGCAGAACCGAGCCGCTGACCAGAGGCGAATTCAGCGTCGCTGGATCGAGCGAGATCACCAGCCACTCCGCCGGCGAAACCTCATAAAAGCTATAGCTGAAATACCCAGGGTTGCCGCCAAGACTGAGTTTAAGCAACCCGCGCCCATTAGCGTCGATGGCGTAGTCACCGCCGACCGTGCTCCAGCTGGCGAGTTCTCCGCCGAACTGATTGGCGTCCGCGTTTCCGCCGCTGACCTGGTAGCTGCTGTCGGGATTTTCGACCCCGTTCGTTTGCAACGAACCAGCCAGCACCTGCTCATTCTGCTCGTAATCGGTGCCCCTCAAAAGAAAAGCGAAGTTGCCGGAGATTGCAGCAGCGGTCAGATTCGGCAGGGCCGCCTTCAGCACGCCGGATCCGCGTGTGCCTGTGCCGTCCGAATCGTCGAACTCGATGATCCGAATGGCGGTGTCTTTGCCCTGCGTAGCCGAGGGCGGAATGGCAAGCGCAAAAGTCATACTGCCCGCTCCGGACTGGAGCACAAGGGTGCCGAGGCCGTTGACATAAGCCGTGAAGGACCCGCCGGAGATCGGCTGCTCAATGAGCGCTGGGCCAGTATTCGTGTTGGCATCGAAAAAGCCCGAGAGCACCGCGCCGCTCTTCACCGTGAAGGTTCCGTTGATGGCGATCGCATTGGTGACAGTTGGCGTGCCCTGTGGCGAAGTACCACCAAAGACAAAGGAATAGGAACCATCTGGGATCGACCCCAGCGCAGGCTGCACGAGCAGGCCAAAGTCCTGTGAGACTGCATTGCCAGCCGAGTCGACGACGGTGAAGATGGGGGTCGTGTCGCTGATGCCGGTCGGAGTCCCGGCCAAAAGCCCAGCCGGGCTGAACGCCAGGCCGCTAGCGATCGGGACCGCCGCGTTGATCGTCCAACTGTAGGGAGGAACTCCGCCCGCGGCCGCCAGTTGCGAACTATAGGCCACGCCCTCCGTCCCCGAAGGCAGGGATGTAGTGGTAATGGCCAAGGTCCCTCCGCTGATCTGCAGCACCAGTGGCGCGGTCGCGCCTTGCGGCGTAGACGCTGAATCAGTCACCTGCACGATGAACGAGTTCGTTCCATAAGCGGTCGGCGTTCCGGAGACTACCCCAGCCGCGCTCAGCGTGACGCCTGCGGGAAGGCTTCCGCTGGCCACGCTCCAGGTATAGGGAAGAGTTCCGCCTGCAGCCGTCAGGGTTGATTTGAAGGCAACATTGAGCATTCCCTGCGCCAGCGGCGATGCCGTGGTAATGGCGACGGAGCCGTCGCTAATCACGATTGCGGCCGTGAGCGCTCCCTTGCCGGCAATCGAACCCGTATCCGTCACTTGAATGGTCACCGTGCTCGATCCGGCGGACGTCGGCGTTCCCGACACGACGCCGTCGCTGCTTAAGCTGAGCCCCTTCGGCAAAGTGCCGCTCGTAACGCTCCAGCTGTACGGCGCCGTTCCGCCAGTCGCGGCCAACATAGCGTTGTAGGGGGCGTTGACCGTCCCAAACGGAAGCGAGGAGCTGATGGTCAGCACTACCGCGACGCTCGAGGATGTGCTGCTGCCACAACCGCCGGCTGCCAACCCCAGAATTACTCCAAAGATCAAGCCCAATGTCCGCAGACGCATAAATCCTCCAAACTTCGTTAAACGGCGCGCAGCCTTGGGGTATCTGTCCATTTCACGAATCTGTTTTGTCGAAGTTAGTTCGCGAAAGAACGATCCGAAATCCGGCCTACGCAGAAAAAGTTTCGCAGTCGGCGAACACGTATGTCTGGGTGGATCGAAGGAATCTTGCTAGTCGAATACCGATTCGGTTCCGCAGTCCCGAAACGGCAATGAAGTCACAAATCCGGTCACGAATACCTCTCGCGCGCTCTGGCAGCCGGATTTCCCTTACAGCGGCGGAAAAACGACTGGAAACCGACTAAACTATTGCTAACCGACTAAACTATTGCTCATGACCCATCGCCTCTCTCTGCGGCTCGCCGAATCCGACCCCGCCATCGCCACCGCCATCGAGCAGGAGGTCCGCCGCCAGCATGAGGGGCTGGAAATGATTGCCTCGGAAAATTTCGTCAGCCAGGCGGTGCTTGAGGCGGCCGGTTCGGTATTCACCAACAAATATGCCGAAGGCTACCCAGGCAAGCGCTACTATGGCGGCTGCGAATATTCCGACGTCGTCGAGAACCTCGCTCGCGACCGCGCCAAGGAACTCTTCGGCGCCGACCATGTGAATGTCCAACCGCATTCCGGCTCTCAGGCCAATGCCGCCGCCTACATGTCCGTGCTCAACCCCGGCGACACCATCCTTGGCCTCGACCTCGCCCACGGCGGTCACCTCACCCACGGTCATAAGCTGAACTTTTCCGGCAAGCTCTACCGCGTCGCGTCCTATCAGGTGCAGCGAGAGAGTGAAGTGATCGACTACGACGAGCTGGAGCGGACCGCCGAACGTGAGCGCCCCAAGCTGATCATTGGCGGAGGCAGCGCCTACCCGCGCACCTTCGACTTCGCCCGCATGCGCCAGATTGCTGACAATGTTGGCGCGCTACTGCTCATCGACATGGCCCACTTCGCCGGACTGGTCGCTGGCGGTGCGCATCCTTCGCCGATGCCGCACGCGCACATCGTGACGAGCACTACCCACAAAACGCTGCGTGGTCCGCGCGCCGGCATGATTTTGTCGCAGCAGCAGTTTGCCGCCGCCATCGATAAATGCGTCTTTCCAGGACAACAGGGTGGCCCGCTGGTGCACATCATCGCGGCAAAAGCGGTCGCTTTCCGCGAGGCGCTGCAGCCGGAGTTCCGCGAATACGCCCGCCAGGTCGTCGCCAATGCGAAGACTCTCGCGGCCACGCTGGCGGATGAGGGCTTCCGCGTCATCAGCGGCGGCACCGACACTCACGTCATGTTGATCGATGTCTTTGCCAAAGGGATGCTCGGCAGCGAGGCGGAAACCGCGCTCCACGAAGCCGGAATCACGGTCAACAAGAACGCTATCCCCTTCGACGCCAACCCGCCGCTGAAGCCGAGCGGCATTCGCATCGGGACCCCGGCGCTCACCACTCGCGGCATGAAAGAGGCCGAAATGAAGATCGTCGGCAAGTGGATCGGCGAAGCGCTCAACAACCGAGAAGATGCACAGGCGCTTCGCCGTATTCGCGGCCAGGTGCTGGAACTGGCCGAGCAATTCCCACTCTACGGGTGGCTTCGCGAACCGCAGGCTGTTGGCGCGCATTAACGAGAGCCACGCCTGCACCGATCCCTCGCTTGATGGAAGGTGTCATTCTGAGCGCAGCGAAGAATCCCGGCGGATCGTCGACGGCTACCCGCCTCGCAGGTTTTAGCAGCGGCCTTCGCCGCTTCGCCAACCTGACCAACACCTCCAAAAGATATGTAACAGTGACAGCGACAACATGGGTAGCGGGTGCGCTATTCATGGCCGCAGTCGCCCCGTCAGTGCTCTTCACCCACGGCCAACTCCTAAAAGAGATTGCCGTTCAGGCCTTCTTCAGCAAGCTATGCCATCAACGTCCTGACCGCGTGCTCTATCTCTTCGGAGCACCAACAGCGGTATGCGCTCGCTGCCTCGGGATTTATGCTGGCGCTGCGGTCGGCAGCTTATTGCGACTCAAGCATCGACTTGCTTTTCGCTGTCTCGGAGCAGCGCTCGCGCTCAACCTTCTCGACGTTGCCGCCGAGTCAATCGGCCTTCACGGCAATATGCCACTACTGCGGTTACTAATAGGCGCGACCCTTGGAATCGCGGTGGGCGCGATACTGTCGGGGGATTGCCCTTCAACTAGTTCGCTGGCTCAGCCCGATAAGCAACTCGGCCTTCACTGATCGTCCAGCGAACCTCGCCCAGCATCGTCCAGCCATCAAACGGCGTATTCTTCGACTTGGATATCGAGTTTGCAGCGCGGAAGGTCCATTCCTTCTTGGCATCGAAGATCACGACATCGGCGAATGATCCGACCGCCAATGTCCCGCGTCCTTTCAGGCCCAGAACAGCAGCCGGTTGGGTGCTGAGCAGATTAATAACGCGACCGATCGGCAGCCGATGCGCTTTATGAAACAGTGACAGTGACAAACCCAGCGCCGTCTCGAGTCCGGTGATTCCGTTGGGCGCACGCTCGAATTCCTGCTCCTTTTCGTGCGCCGCGTGGGGAGCATGATCGGTGGCGATACAATCCACAACACCATCGAGAATGCCCTGCAGCATCGCGTCGCGATCAGCCTGGGCACGCAATGGCGGGTTCATCTTTGCATTGGTGTCGTAAAGGCCGACCGCTTCCTCGGTCAGCAGAAAATGATGCGGCGCAACCTCGCAGGTTACATGCAATCCATTGCGCCGAGCCTTGCGCACCGCCTCCAGCGCTGCCCTCGTAGAGAGATGCGCGACATGCAGATGGGCGCGAGCCCCATTCACGCTGCCCAGCAAACGCAGATCCCGCTCGACCAATCCCGATTCCGCCTCCACCGGCATCCCGCGCAGACCCATGCGAAAGGCCATCGCTCCGGCATTCATCGAGCACCCACCCGTCAGCCGCGTGTCTTCCGCATGCTGGATCACCGGCAAACCCGCGCGGGCAGCGGCGATCAGCGCCTCGTGCATAATGGCATCGCCAAGGATCGGCTTGCCATCGTCGCTCACTCCGACCGCCCCAGCTGCCTTGAGCGAACCATATTCGGTGAGCTTTTCGCCCATGCTGCCACGCGTGGCAGCGGCGATCGGGAAGACCCGGATCGACGCGCCGCGCTCCGGGCTCAGCATCCACCGCGTCGTCTCCGGTGAGTCGTTGACCGGGACGGTATTGGGCATCGCGCAAACACTGGTAAAGCCGCCTGCAGCGGCGGCAGCGGTCCCGGTTGCAATGGTCTCTTTATACCCCTGACCCGGCTCGCGCAGGTGCACGTGAATATCGACAAGCCCCGGCGCCACGATCAATCCCGTCGCGTCGATCGTCTCGGCGCCTTCTTGCTTGGCTAGCGATTTCAACTTGCCTGGCGCATCGACCGCGGCGACGCGGCCATCCCGCAGCAGCAGGTCACGCTCGGCATCGATGCCGGAAGCGGGATCGACAAGGCGCCCGCCACGAATCAGAGTAGCGCTCATGCCCGCCTCGCTTTCTTCACTGGCTTCGCGCCCGACGCCGGCTTCGCACTTGTCGCCGGCTTCGCTGGGCCGACGCCGTTGCCATGCAGCGCCCTCGCCAGTAGCGCCATGCGGATGGCGACGCCATGGCTCACCTGCTCCGCGATGACCGATTGCGGCCCATCAGCTACGTCGCTCGTCAACTCCAGCCCGCGAATGATCGGCCCCGGATGCATCAACATCGCCTTCGGCGCATACGCGGCCATGCGCGGCGCATTTGCCTGGTAGCGGCTCTTATAGTCTTCGAGATCGAGATGCAGTCCAGCGAGACGTTCGGCCTGAATGCGCAGCATCATGACGCATGAGATGCCGCCAGCGCCTTTTCGAAGTCGCGTTCGATCGTGAGCCCCGGCCCTATTTCGGCCGCAATCTCCGGTAGCAGCGCCGGCGGGCCGCACAGGATGACGCGCGCGCCCAGCCTCGGCAGCAGCAGCGCGTTCGATCGCGCCACGCGGCTGTGCAGGATGTCGCCGACAATCGAAATGGTTACGCCTTCCAGAGTTTTCTCGCTCACATCTGTCTCGCCGCGCCTCAGGTGGGCCAGCATCGTTCGAAGATCAAGGAGCGCCTGAGAGGGATGTTCATGGGTGCCATCGCCGCCATTGAGCACCGGCAACCCCGTCGCCTGCTCCAGCAGATACGGCGCGCCGGAGGAGAGATGCCGCAAGATGATGCACTCCGCGCCCAGCGCCTTCAGGGTGATGCCTGTGTCTTTCAGGGATTCGCCCTTCTCGATCTCGATGACTGCGAGCTGATCAGCGCCGTGTCCGCGCCGAGTGCCTTTGCCGCCAGTTCGAACGAAGTTCGCGTGCGGGTGCTCGACTCGTAGAAGAGCAGTGCGACCTTGCGCTTGAGCAGCCGCTTCATGCGAACGAGAGGGTCTTCGTTTTCGAGCAAGGTGGCCAGCCCCAGGATCTCGCCGATCTCTCCGATGGAAAGGTCCTGCACCGAAATCACCGAGCCATGGGGTCGAGGAGTCTTGAATGGCAAAACCTCGGCCGGCTTGGCGGGAGGCAACGTGGTCGCGGCGGCTTTTCTGGTGGGCATTCGCACTCACACTTCGGCAGAACGGCGGTAAATTCCCCGCGACGGTGCACTCTTCAACTAGGAGTCGTGGCCTTTAGACAGAAGCGACGTTCTCTGAAGACCGCCGCTTAGTTTGATACAGCGTGAAGACAATGTCAATCGGTGCGGACAATTTGGAGTGCTCAGTCGGTGCGTTCGACGAGCAGCACCTGTTCGTCGTTATCGACTTCCTGCAACTTCACTTCAACAATCTCGCGCTGAGTAGTCGGAACCGTCCGCCCGACAAAAGTTGCTTCGATCGGCAGCTCGCGATGCCCGCGATCGATCAGCACCAGCAGTTGCACCCGCCGCGGGCGTCCGTGATCGAAAAGCGCATCGAGCGCGGCGCGGATCGTCCGCCCGGTGTAAAGCACGTCGTCGATCAGAATGATGTCGCGCCCGTTCACATCGAAGCCGATGTCGCTCTTATTCACCACCGGCCGAACATCATGTGTCGAGAGGTCGTCGCGGTAGAAACTGATGTCAAGAGTGCCGCTGTCGGTGGGATGCTTTTCGATAGCGCTAATGATCTTCGCCAGCCGCTGGGCCAGAGGCACGCCGCGGCGCTTGATGCCGACCAGCCCGACATTCTGGCTGCCGTTGTTCTTCTCAATGATCTCGTGGGCGAGCCGGACCAACGTCCGCTCGATCTCCGACGCCGACATCAATCTGCACTTTTCGCGCAGAATGGGCTTTTTCGCTGGGGTTGTCTCTGACATAACTCTCTCGCCGGATGATACGAGGCTTCCCGCCCCGGAGCAAGTCAAGAGCAAGTCAACGAGCAAGTCAGGAAGCAAGTCGAGCCGCTGCCGCGGCCTCAACCCTTTTGGAAATCAGGGTCAGGGGAACTTCTTGCGCAGACCCGTGGCGTATTCCTCTTCGATTCGCGAAACCGCACCGAATCGCCCCAAGGCGCTGGCGGAAATCCGGCCAAATGACGGCAATCCGTTGTAAGCTGGTTGCACTTTCGACCATCTATCGCGTTGACCATATCCAGAAACACACGTCCCATACGAGAAGGGAAATCCGCTTGGCGCTGACAATCACAGGACTTTCGAAGACCTATCCAAATGGGGTGAAGGCCCTCAAGAATCTCTCCCTCACGATCGGCAACAATATGTTCGGCCTGCTCGGGCCGAACGGCGCGGGCAAGTCGACGCTGATGCGCACCGTCGCCACGCTGCAGGACCCCGATAGCGGAACCATCTTCCTCGACGGCATCGACGTGCTGAAGGAAAAGAACACCATCCGCAAGCTGCTCGGCTACCTGCCGCAGGAGTTCGGCGTCTACCCCAAGCTCTCGGCGCTCGATATGCTGACCCATTCGCCGTGCTGAAAGGTGTGACCAACCGGACCGAGCGCAAAGATATCGTCGATGCGCTGCTCAAGCAGACCAACCTGTGGGACGCCCGCAAAAAGGCGCTGAGCACCTACTCCGGCGGCATGAAGCAGCGCTTCGGCATCGCCCAGGCGCTGCTCGCCACCCCAAACTGATCTTGTCGACGAGCCGACCGCCGGCCTCGACCCCGCCGAGCGCAACCGCTTCCTGAACCTGCTTAGCTCCATCGCCAGCAACGTGACCGTGATTCTTTCGACGCACATCGTCGACGACGTCCGCGAACTCTGCTCGCGCATGGCGATTATCAGCAATGGCGAAGTCCTGCTGGAAGGGTCGCCCGCCGAGGCCCTCGATGCGCTCGAGGGCCATATCTGGAGCAAGTCGTCGCCACCGACGCTGAGTTGCTTGAACTCGAGAAGTCACTGCAGGTGATCTCCACCCATCTCGTCGGCGGGCAGCATGAGGTCCGCGTCTACGCCGACTCCAGCCCGGCGACGGCTTCAAAGCTACCGACTCCGAGCTGGACGATGTTTACTTCCTCAACCTGGCCCGCCAGACGAAAAACTAATTCTCGAAGGGTGATTTATGGGACAGTTTTGGGAGTTTTTCTCGTTCGAGCTCAAGTTTCGCGCCAAGAGCATCTCGACCTATGTGTACTTTCTGCTTTGGTTTACGTTTGAGTTTCTATGCATCGCCAGCGAGAGCTTCGGCCCATAGGCAACGCCAACGGCAAAATCCTTCTGAACGGGCCTTGGGCTAACACCTACAACTACATCGGCGCCAGCTTCTTCGGGGTGATAGTTATCGCCGCGATCTTCGGCACCTCGATTCTTCGCGACTTCCAGCGCGATACTGTGCAGATATTATTTACCAAACCGATCGATAAGTTCGCCTACCTGGGCGGACGGTGGGCTGGTTCCTTCGTCG
>CAWDRO010000001.1:0-591098 GCA_963804735.1 uncultured Acidobacteriaceae bacterium | reverse complement strand
CGGCAGTTTGGAATCCTCCGAGGCGAAGTGCAGGATGTCGTCGAACTGAGCGGAACAACTCCTTGGCCTGCGCTCGCGTGAGTCGGGTTTCGGCCGGCTTCTCTGCGTCCCCACCTGCGGTTGGCTGTTGGGCGCCGGGAGCCGTGGGAGTCGCCACCGTCTGTGCCCATAATGAAACCGATAACGTGCCGCCAAGGCACATCAGCCCCAGGCACTTCAAACTTTTCCGATCTAAGAACATCCAAATCCCTTCAAAGTCACAGTCGATCGCAGGCCAAACCTCGCCGTCGTCGCGCAGCTATAATCTACACATAGAACTGGCCGCCATGAGCGAAGCAGCAACCCTCACTACCGAAATCACCCTGACGCCTACCCCGCTGGCCGCCCAACTGCAGACCCAAACTCCGGGCCTGAATCTCTCGACGTACGCCGGCGCGTTGACGCCGCGGTCTTTCTCTCCAACTCAGTTCGAGATTTCCGCTGCCCTTTCCGGCGCAGCTTGTTTCGACCTCGGCTATCGCACTCGCATCCGCATCACCGGCGAAGACCGTCTTCGCTGGCTCAACGGCATGGTATCCAACGCCATCCAGGCCCTTCCAGAGGGCCACGGTAACTACAACTTCATCCTGAATGCCCAGGGGCGCATCCAGGGTGACGCTTACATCTACCGCCGGGCCGGAGATCTTCTTCTCGACACCGACCGCTCCCAGTCCGCGCGCCTGCTTGCCCATCTCGACCACTTCATCATTATGGATGATGTGGAGCTTCATTCGTTAGACGAGGCATCAAGCGGAATTGGCTTAACCGGGGCTCAGGCTGGGGCAATACTCGATGCGCTAGGCCTGAACCACTCCGATCTGGAGCCTCTACATTTCATCGACACCGAACTGGCGGGGTCTGCAATCACCCTCGTTCACGCCTTTGGCGAGCTTCGACCGCGATTTGAACTGTGGTTCGCGCCCGAACACACCCTCGCGATCTGGGACGCCTTGACCGTTGCAGGGGCAGCACCAATTGGGATCGATGCCGTCGAAGCCCTCCGCGTCCTCGAGGGAACACCACGCTTCGGCATCGACATAACCGATCGCCATCTAGCCCAGGAAACGGCGCAGACTCGAGCACTCAATTTCACCAAAGGCTGCTATCTCGGCCAGGAAATCGTCGAGCGAATCCGCTCACGGGCAACCGTGCATCGTACCCTCCGACAGTTCCTGGTTGACGGAGCGGTTCCGTCGGTTCCGGTTGATTTGCGCACCGAGGACAATCCATCTGCAACGATCGGGCAGCTGACCAGCGTTGCTGAATTCAATGTGCCGGAGTTTCAAGGCACGGTCGCCATCGGGTCCATTCGCGTAGAGGTTTTGGAAAATAAGTCGACCATCGCTTATGAGGGTGGTACGGTGACGGCTCTCGATCACTCCCCGGTGCCACTAATGCTATGAGCCTGACTCAGATCAATTTTGGCTTCACAAGCTCTTAACACCAAATCGACACATATACAGAAAATTGGAAAACACCATGGCAGAGAAACAAAGTACATTCACAGTCACCGACCGCCGCAAGTTTACCCTCGACGGAGAGCTCCGCGATCCAGCCAGCGCAGAAGAAATTCACGAAACCGATTCCGCAGCTAAGCCGGAAGCTCCCGCCAGCGTTCCGGTAGAGGCCTCTGTCGGCGCCGACGCCGCCCCGCATGACGCCGCTCTGGCCGAAGCCGATCTGTCCGCCGACTCTATCGACGACTCTATCGAAGAGCAGCTGGGCCCCGTTCCTACAAGCCAGGAGTCAGCCGAGCAACACGCCGCCTACCGGAAGTCCTCCGGACAGTTGGACGACATGATCCGCCACTCCAATCCGGGCGCGACCGCGACCCCAGAAGCTGACTTTGAGCAGGTCGTTCAGTCCTTCTATCTCTCCGCGGTGATAGCCATGGGAGCAGCGACCGAGCCGGGTCAAAAGCCTCGCGTCAACATCATCGGCGCGCGTCAATCGATCGATATGCTGGCCGTGCTGGTCGAAAAGACCAAGGGAAACCTCACCGATCGCGAGCAGAAGCTACTGCAGACCGCTCTCTTCAACCTGCGAATGATGTTCCTGGAGATCACCAATTCGATTGCCGCCCAGGCCGCAAAAGCTCCGGCGCCGGGCAATCCTCGTCAGCGCTGAGTGTCGCGAAGTGGGGAAAATCGTCTCCGCAAGACGCTGAGTCTATTCTGATTTCATTAGGTCCTTCACATTTCGTGCCAGCTTCTCGATCTCTTCCGCCTTCTTGGCCAAAGCGGGAGAAGCGGCTCCTTTTCCGTCGGGATCGCCTGCCGTGCTGAGTTCCTGGGCTAGCTGCACTATCCTGTCGGAGTCCGCCGTCAGCTTGTTCTGGCGGTCGATGTTGCGCCTCTTTGCCGCCTCTTCCTGAGCATGTCGCAGCATGGGGTCCTGGGTCATATCCGGTTCCTGGCCTATGGGCGGACGGCCGCCGTTCTGCCCAGGGGTCTGCGGAAATGGAGAGGGCGTCTGGCTCTGGCCCAGGGCATTGTCGCCTCGATGGGCTGCCGTCAGCGCGACGATTGCGGCAAGAAGCGCAATGGTGAAGTACGAGTTACGGCGCGACTTGCCCAAAAGGCTTCGCATCGGTTGATTATAGGAAAGTAGGCGGCCCTGCGCCCACATCGGAACGACACTGCACATATGCTCATTGATTTCGCTCACTCACCTGAATCCGCGCGGCAGTTCTTCACCGGCGTTGCGCAGAATTGGCTCTCCAGTCTGCAGGAGTTTGTACAGCACGATCTGCCCCGCCTGATCGTCCTCCTGATCTTCGCCTGGGTGCTGGTCGCGATGCTCAACGTGCTCACCCGGCGCCTGACAGCCATCGCCGAGGCGCGCGCGACCAAAGGAGTGGTTCGCGCTTCGCAAATCAAGACCCTGGCCTCGGTCATGCGGGCGACCACTATCGGCGTCATCGGATTTATCGCTTCCCTGCAAATCCTTCGCGACGTCTTCAATTTCAACCTTGCGCCTCTGCTGACCAGCGCCGGCGTCGCCGGAGTGGCCATCGGCCTGGCCGCGCAAACGATTGTGAAGGACTGCCTTAACGGCATGCTGATCCTGATCGAGGACCAGTACAACGTTGGCGATGCGGTGCGGCTCGCAGGACTGAGCGGCACAGTCGAATCGATGTCGCTGCGCACCACGAAGCTCCGTGACGGCGATGGAACGCTCTACACCATTCCCAATTCGCAGATCACCACCGTCGCCAATCTGACCCGCGACTACTCGGTGACGACGATCAATGTCTCGGTGGATTTCTCGGCCAACCCGGACAAAGTAATGCCAGTGCTCTTAAATGCGGCGATGAGCGTGCGCAACGATCCCGCCTATAGGAGTATCTTTTTGGCCGATCCGACGCTACTCGGCGTCAACTCTATCAAGGGCTCGCAAGTCATCTACCCGATCCAGCTCAGAACGCTGGCAAACCAGCAGGCGCCCGTGGTGCGCGAGACGCAAAGAAGAATACGCCTTGCCCTCGAAGAAAACGGAATACTTCCCGGCGATCCGTTGCGGGCAGTCACGGCAGGTGCAGCCAGCGCAGTAGCATCTGGAGCAGTCGCGCCTGGCAACCTGCCGCCCAGTGCAGATCCGACCGCCGCAAAACCGCGCGAGACCAATCCATTTACTGGCGAAAACAACTAGGCCCGTTAGAGTGACGCGCCATTGCTCTGAATGATCTCCTTATATCGATAGGCGGAGTCCTTCACGATGCGCTGCTGCGTGGTGTGGTCAACGTAGATCAGGCCAAAACGTTGGCTGTAACCTTCGCTGAACTCCCAGTTGTCGATGAGCGACCAATGGAGATAGCCGGCCAACGGCACGCCGTCGCGGTGGGCACGCTTGTAGGCTCCCAGATAGCTGTTCAGGAAGGAAACACGCTCGGGATCGTGGACCTTGCCGTCAACGGAGGGTGTGTCGGCGAGGGAAACGCCGTTTTCGGTAATCAGGATCGGCTTCTTGTAGCGGTCGGCGAGGAATTTCGGCGCCCAGTAGAGCAGCTCCGGAGTAATTGCCCATCCATAATGAGATCGGGGCGCAGTCGGCGAGTCCGGGACTAGCTCCGGTCTTCCGTCCGCCCCCGCCTTGACCGTAGGGGCAAAGTAAAGATTGATCGCGCAGTAGTCCACGGGTTGATGGATGATGCGCATATCAGCGGGTGTCGCGAGCTTCTCAGCGGTGGGAAACAGTTTGTAGCCCTCGGTGGGATAGTGACCGAGATAAATCGGGTCGAGCCACCACGAATTGTTCATCATCGTCATCGCCGGCTGCATGGGAATGATTGTCCGCTTCACTACCGAAAACGATGCCGAGCGAGCAGCGGCGACATCCTCCGGTGAGGCGCTCGCCGGAATAGAGAACATTCCCGCATATGGCAGTCCCACCTTGACTGGCTTCTTCGCCGCGGCGCGAACTGCCTCGACCGAGCGTCCATGGCCAAGCAAAATGTTGTGAACGCCTCGCGCCAAGCCCGCGCTATCGAGTTTCAGGGCGGGTGGCATGACCCCAGCTTCTGCGCCAAATCCCCAGAGAATGTCGGGTTCATTGATCGTCAACCAATTGGTCACTCGGTCGGAGAAGCGGCTGGACACGAGGTGGGCATAGTCGGCCAGCCACTTCGAGCTGTCCGGATTCAACCATCCGCCTTGCTCTTGCAGCGCTTCGGGGTAATCGAAGTGGTAGAGCGTGACGAACGGAGTGATCTTCGCCGCGAGCAGATCGTCGATCACTTTGTCGTAGTATGCGAGGCCGGCTTCGTTGGGCTTCCCTTTTCCCTCCGGCAGCACCCGGGGCCAACCGATCGAGAATCGATAGGAATTCATCCCCAGGTCGCTCATGTGGGCGATGTCCTCGGCATAGCGATGGTACTCGTCGTCGGCCACCCAATTGGTACTGCCGTCCTTGATGTTTCCCGGCTTGGCTTCAAAGGCGCCCCAGATCGAGCGGCCGCCTCCGTCGGCATACGGTGAGCCTTCGACCTGCATCGCCGACGTTGACGCGCCCCAGTGGAAGCCTTCCGGGAAGGTTGAGCTGCGCGGGGTCGCGGCCGAAGCCAGCGCGGCAGTCGACCATGGAAGAGTTGTCAGTGCCGCGGCTCGTGCGGAGTGACCCAAAAAAGTGCGGCGGTTCCAGTTCGACATTGCTGCTGTTGTCCTCGGCTGATAGACGATGAGTGGACGAACAAGGAATATAGCGCCTACAGGCCTGCTTCCGCAATTCAGCGCGACGTTATCACCGAGCGCCCATCGCGACAAGAAATGCCCGGCGGTTTTGCCGGGCATTTCATTATTGCGGAGCCTGCTGAGGCGGCGTTGTCGGTTGCGGCGGCATCGGCGGAGTCGGGCTCGGTGGCGCCTGTTCCTGCTGTTGCAACCTCTGTTGTTGATCCGGGACCTGTACCTCAGGCTGCGGCGTCGCAGGCTCCAAACCTGGAACGATAGGCATCTCCTTTACGTTGCCCGTGACCGCGTCTTCCAGGCTGATGCCGTAGCGGTCCAGCGTGGTACCGAGAATCTCCGTCATGGCGGCCCGGTCCTTCGCATAGGTGGCGCGGGCGGTGATGAGATTGTTCTCGGCATTCGAGAGATTACGCTGCTGCAAAAGCACGTTGGCGGTAGTCGACGCCCCGAGGTGGTATTTCTTTTGCTCAGCGTCAAGGCTTTGCCGGTTGTAATCGGCGGCGGCCTGAGCGGATTCTACCTGGGCGCGGTCGTTGGTCAACGCGTATTGCCCGTTGATTACTTGCATCCTCACCTGGAGATAAATCTGCTGCACTTGCAGTTGCGCCTGGCGGTATTCGATCATCGAGCGCAGTTGTGCCGACTGCGCCTGTCGGTTGCGGATGGGAATATTGAGAGTAAGGCCGACTCCTTTATTCGGACCAGAATTATTGAACAGGTTCTGGAAGGTGTGCGAGTAGTCGATAGTCGGCGTGGTTTCCTCGGTGCAAGGCACGCTTTGGAATTCGGCATTGAAGATCGTGCAATTTGGTCCGCGTGCACCGCCTACACCGTACCCTCCGTAGAAGGCATACAGATCGACCTGAGGCAGCAGCCCGTTCTTCAGCGCCCGCACGGTGATTTCATCGTTCTTCAAACCTATGAGAACCTGCTGCACGTCGGGCCGGTTGGCATTGGCCTCTTTCACCAGATCGTTAACCGACATCCGCTCTTCCGGGGTCTCCAAAATGGAGATCCGGTCGGTCGGAATGACGGGCGCAGCCGCCAGCGCGGGGTCGTTCAGGTTGCGCGCTATGGCCTGCTTCATGACCAGCTGCTGGTACTCGAGCGCACTTTGCGATGCCACCAGGGCCTGTTGGTCGGTGGCCACATTGCTGTCGGACTGCACTACTTCCAGGGGCGCGAGGGTGCCGATTGCCAACTGCTTGCGGTTGTCGGAGGCGAGCTGCTTGGACTGCTCCAGCGCGCGCTGCTTCGACTGCACGTCTTCATAAGCGCTGACCAGGCCCACGTAGATATTTTCTATTTGATTGACGGTGTAAAGGATCTGCAGGCGAAAGCCGGCATCGCTGATCTTCCGGTCGTTCTTGGCCTGGATGATGAAGCGTTTGTTGATCCCTGGTCCGAAGCCGTAGGCCAGATGTTGAGTGACCGTCGCCAGAAAATTGGCATTGAGCGAGGGGCTGTACGTAGTAAACGGCTGGTTGGTCGCGATTCGGCTATTGTCGAATGCGACTTGCAATTGCGTGCCAGTGACCCAGCCCTGGGTATAGGTGAAGTTGTACTCATCCGTATTTGTGTTGACGTATGACCCTGAAAAGGAACTGGTTGTTGGGTACGTCTGCCGCTGGAGCTGAATGGTGCCACTCAGCAGCGGATCCAGGACCTCAGGGCTCGGTCCGAGACCGCTGGTGGTCAGGCTCTGTCCCGCCGTGCCGGAGCCAACGCCACCCGTGCCTGCCGAAGACCCGCCCGGGCCGCCGCCGCTGGCTTGTAACAGCGAATTAGCGCCGCCGAGGGTCTTCTCGAGGAGGCCGCTGGGTGCGCCCAACAACGTCGCAGCGCCGGACTTGGCACGAAGAATATCGGTATCGGCAATGTCCAGGTTGTAGCGCTGGATGGCGATGTCGTAGTTGTTCTCAAGCGCAAGCACGATGGCGTTGCTCAGGCTCAGATAGATCTTTCCGCCCTTGGCCAGGTCCTCAAGCCGGGTGGAGTTGACTGTGATAGGAGACTCGACCGTGGCCGGAATGTAAGGCCCAAAGGGATTCCTCCAATAGCCGCGAGGAACACTAAAATCCCGCGAGGTCGGATGAAGGTCGACCAAGCTATTCGGCGCATTGCTGGGGGTGGGAACACCGGTTGGCGCCGGGGCCGCTCCGGTTTGCTGGGCCGCGGCGGACTGCGGCACGGTGCTCAGCAATAGACACGCGATCGCCGCGACCGCCTGCAATCGGCGAAAGCTCTGAAATTCCCCGGCTTGGGCCGGTTCGGCTGGTGCTGCCGAGGATGGCACACTATGCCGCTTGCCTCTACGTTCGAACAAAAGATGCATTCGCCCTTCTCCACTGTTTCAATATGCGTTCTACTCAGACGCGGCAGAGCATCCGATGGACTCTGAAATAACCGCCGCACTTAGAATTACAGCTTGACGCTCTCCCAGGCATAAACCGATCGCAATCGCCGGCCCAGCCCCGGTATTATCAACTGGATACGATATTTGCCCTCGCTTCGTTCCTTGCGCAGAGGCAATCCCCAGGATTCGGGGACCGCGATCCGATGGCTGAACGGAGGCTGTCTTTATCTTACCGCTCCGGAAAACGATTTAGCCCGGCCTGCGGCCTAGGCCTCCCGATAGTAAATGGACCACTTCCGATGCCCGATGCCACCGAATCTGGACCATCCAAGAACTGGAAGCTCGTTCTGGCCTATGACGGCTCCGATTTCTGCGGCTGGCAAGTGCAGCTCGATCAGCCGACCATCCAGGGGGTGTTGTCGGACGCCATTGAGCGAGTCACGGGGGAGCGAGTCTTGCCCCAGGGTTCTGGGCGAACCGACTCCGGAGTGCACGCCCTCGGTCAGGTGGCATCTTTTCGCATCAACGCGCCAATACCCCCTCCAAACCTGATGCGGGCGCTCAATCGCATCCTGCCCGAATCGATCCGGGTGCTGGAGGCAGAGATCGCGCCGCCCACCTTCCATGCCCGGCACAGCGCGGCTGAAAAAACCTATGAATACCGAATCTTTCGCGGCGAAATATGCCCACCAACGCTTGCCCGGTACGTCTATGCTCTGAACTGGCCGCTGGATGTGGACGCGATCAGTGTGGCCGCCGGATACGTCCGCGGCGAACACGATTTCACGTCTTTCGCAGCCAGCGATCCCGATTTGAACAGCCGCGAAGCTGAGCAACTCGAACAAAACTGTCTTCGAACCGTTCACGAGTCTGTTTGGACAATCGAAGCAGATCATTTGACCTATCGCGTCACCGGGAACGGGTTTCTGCACCACATGGTTCGCAACCTAGTCGGGACGTTCCTGGAGGTGGGTCGAGGCAGCCTCCCGGCGGACTCGATCCCAGGCATCCTCGCTGCGCGTTCCCGCAACGCTGCTGGACCGACTGCTCCAGCCCAAGGACTGTTTCTGGTCTCGGTGAAGTATCCTCAGGACTTCTGACGTCTGGGGCAAACGCATCAGGATTCAAGAATGGTCGCGATGCTACGCTTAGGAATTCTCATGAATGACCTGGAACGAGTGTCGGCCTTCTCGCGTGTAGTCCACCTCGCTAGCCAGCGCTTCGTCCATGAAGCCTTTCAATGGCTTCATTTGCAGGAGCCTCGCATCATGGATTGGCAGGCCGAGATGGTCGAGATAGCTGCTCCTCCTTTTCATGAGCGCGACCGTGCCGCGTGGCTTTGCGAACGCTTCCACGACCTAAGTTTGGAAGATGTGGAAATCGATCCCAGTGGCAACGCGCTGGGTTATTTTGCCGGCGATGCCGACGCGGCTGCCCCATGCCTGTTGCTCTCCGCGCACATCGACACGATTTTCCCTGCCGGGCCGGCAATCCGCGCCGTGCGGGAGGGTCACCGCCTCACAGCCCCCGGCGCCTGCGATAACGGAGCTGGACTCGCAGGATTGCTGGCGATCGCGGCCGTGCTGAGAGCGATACAGGACAAGGGTCTGCCTTTGCCCCTGCACCGAGGAATTCTGTTCGCCGGGAATGTCGGGGAAGAAGGCGAGGGCGATCTCCGCGGCATCCGTTATCTCTACCAGCAATCGGCATGGCGGAAGCGCATCTCTGCCAATATCGTCCTCGATGGCGCTGGGCACGAAGTCGCCGTGACTGGCGCTTTGGGCAGTCGAAGATTTCTCGTCGCCATTTCCGCACCGGGTGGCCATTCCTGGACGGATGCGGGACTGCCCAACCCGATTGTGTTGATGAGCGCGGTGATCGCCCGGCTGGCGGCCCTCAAGCTCAGCGAGTCTCCGCGAACGACATGGAATGTCGGCACCATCGAAGGCGGGACCGCGGTGAACGCTATCCCGGAGAGCGCTTCGGCGCGCTTCGACTTCCGCTCGACCGATCCCGAGCAGTTGGTCCGCCTCGAAGTGGAGCTTCACCGCGCTGTTGAAGACGTGGTGCTCGCCGCTAACCGCGAGGCGGCAAAGTCGGAGGCAAAAGGTGCACGTCCGACAAAGCCACGCCCGGCTCCGCTGGTCCACTTTGAGGTACGCAAGATCGGGGACCGGCCCGCCGCGGCCCTACCTCAAGATGCAGAAATTCTCGATCTGCTTCGCGCCGTAGATCGCCATCTTGGCATCCGCACTGAGATTCGACTTGCCTCAACGGACGCCAACATTCCGCTCTCTCTCGGCGTCGAAGCGTTGAGTATCGGCGCCGGCGGCAATGGCGGCAGCATCCATACATACTCCGAATGGTACGACGCTCGTAATCGCGAGCTCGGGTTGCGAAGAGTCTTGTTGCTCATGCTGGCTCTGGCGGATACAAACGCGGGCCGCTGACCCATAAAAAGACGATGCGGCATTGAACCTGGATCCGGAGGATTGATCGCAATATGTCAGAAAAACTCCGGGCACACCTGCTGCTGCTCGGCGTGGTCGCAGTGTGGGGCTCGACCTTTGTGCTGGTCAAGGATGCGCTAAACGACATCTCGCCGCTGCTCTTCAATCTCATCCGCATGGCGTTGGCGACGCTGTGCCTCGCGGTCGTCTATCGCAAACATCTGCGCCGGTTAACGCGCGAAGTGCTTGTGGGCGGCGCGATTGCCGGTTTCTTCCTGGCAGTCGGATATCAGTTCCAAACCGCTGGTCTGGCCTTGACGACTCCCTCAAAGTCCGCGTTTCTCACCGGATTGACGGTCATTATTGTCCCTTTGCTCTCGGTAGTTCCCGCGCTGCGGGTTCCCGGCTCGCTGCGTCCCGGTTGGAACGCCTACGTCGGCGCGCTGGTCGCCCTTGTGGGAATCACTCTGATGACCGCACCCGGACTGTTTTCTCGCAATATGCCCGTGAGTGGCGCCGCAATCAATCTGGGAGACGTGCTCACGCTCGGCTGCGCTCTGGCGTTTGCCTTCCACCTGATCTCGCTGGCCCACCTGGCTAGGCGCATCCCATTTGAACAACTTGCGCTACTTCAGATCGGCTTTTGCACCGTGGTCATGGCGGTAAGTTCGCCACTTCTGGAACACCCCAGGATTCACTTTTCCGCGCGACTCGTCGTGGCCTTGCTGGTCGCGGCGGTATTGGCCACCGCGGCCGCATTCACCATCCAGAGTTGGGCCCAACAACATCTGGCCGCGACCCATACCGCACTGATCGTGTCCGCGGAACCGCTCTTCGCCTGGATTACCTCGTTGCTATTCCTGCATCAGGGGCTAAGCGGCCGTCAAAGCCTTGGCGCATTGCTTATCCTTGCCGGAATAGGACTCACCGAGTTGTTTACCGCCCCAGCGCAAACCGAGGTAGCCGTTCCGAATTGACAAGGCCAACTCGTGCGACAGAACAGCCCGCTCCAGCGTCTAACAGTTTAGCGTCCGGCACAACCGAATTCCGCTCCCGCCCCACCGTTTCAGACGAAGTCGATATACTGGGTATTGGGTGGAATGACCCGGTACGTCCACTGAAGGCATGAGGTAAGACCTGAATGAAATCCCTAATTGAGCGGTTCCGCTTGGGCCGGCTCGCTACGACATTTACGATTCTCGCCACATTGTCCGCCGGCATTCTTATTGGCTCGGTGGCGGCCCACGGCGTCAGGGGCCAGGAAAGCAAGGTTGACAGCTCGGACGCGAATCCCCTCCGCATCCCCAACGCCAAAGTGCTGTCGAACACCTTCTCCCAAATCGCGAAAGAAGTAGGACCGGCGGTGGTCAACATCAACACCGAAACCCTGCCGAAAATAAGCTCATCGAAGCGGAGAAACCCGCACGCGCGCACCCCCAGCCCATCCGACCCGGACGACCAGCAGCCAGGTGATGACGACGATGACGATCAGGACGGCGGCCAGGGCGGTCAGGCCGCTCCTCCGGGATTTCAGGACTTCTTTAACCGCTTCTTCGGCGGCCCCGATCAGGGCGGAGATGACGGTGGCGGCGTGCGGGAATCGCTCGGATCCGGCTTCATTGTCGATCCCAAGGGCTACATCATCACCAACAACCACGTCGTCGACAAGGCAGACAAGATCTTCGTGAAGCTCTCGACCGACCCCGAGGGCGAACAGGGCCGTCCGGCTCACGTCGTCGGCGTCAACAAAGACACCGATATCGCGGTCATCAAGATCGACGCCAAAGAGCCGTTGCCTACCGTTAAGTTGGGCAACTCCGACTCAGCCCAGGTTGGCGATTGGGTCATTGCCATTGGCAGCCCCTTTGATCTCTCTCAAACCGTGACCGCAGGCATCGTCTCGGCCAAGAACCGCACCATCGAAAAAGGTGTCAAGGGCCAGTTCCAGCACTTCATCCAGACCGACGCGGCGATCAACCCCGGTAACTCCGGCGGCCCCTTGCTGGACATGGATGGGGATGTGATCGGCGTAAATACGGCGATTTATACCCAATCGGCCGGCTATCAGGGCATCGGATTCGCGATGCCCTCAAATACCGTCGTCAATACCTACAACCAGCTCATCGGCCCCGAACACAAGGTCACTCGCGGATCGATCGGCATCACATTCCAGCCCGATCTGCCCAGCGCGGTCGGCCGGGTGTATGGCTTCAAATCGGGTGTCTTGATCAGCAACGTTCAGCCGGGTGGCCCAGGCGATAAAGCAGGGCTCAAGGCAGGCGACATTATCGTTTCCATTGACGGCCGCCCGATCAAGGACGGCGACGACCTGGTCACCGACATTGCTGTTCGGAAGCCTGGCAGCATCGCCAAGCTCGGCTATCTGCGCAACGGAAACACCGACACAACCACCGTCACCATCGGCGACCGCAGCAAGGTCTTTGCCAACAACCAGGTCGCGCAAAGCGACGACAACCAGGGCCCGGACCAGCCCAGTGGCAGCGAGACGAAGCTGGGACTTGCGGTTGACGAAATACCGGCATCGGTTGCCGGCAAGTCCGGGATTCACGGCGTTATCGTCAAGGACGTGAAACCGGGCTCTTTCGCCGACGAAATCGGCGTCGCCCAGGGCGCGGTGATCATCAGCGTGAACAAACAGAGGGTGACCAGTCTGACCGATTTCCGTGCCGCGATCTCCGGCCTGAAATCCGGCCAGGATGTCGTCTTCGAGTTGATCGATCCCCGAAGTCCCAAGAGCGGAAGTGTATTCCGAGCAGGAACGTTGCCCTAGACTCGGCGTAACCGTTGAATCGAGTACCAAAGTGGATGCCGGCGCCGCACGAAAGTTGCAGGCGCCGGATTCTTTTTATTGCAATCAGCAAACTCGGCATTTAACCTAGGGAAGTCGCTCGTTACTCCTTTCCCCCGATGAGGTCGTTTCGCATGCTTTTTGTTCGAGCCTGGAAATCCCTGATTCCGGCCCTCGCGGTCGCTGGTGCCCTGGTGGTTCCCGCGAACGCGACACGGACCCATCGCGCTCCAACGGCCAGCCACTCCAAAAAGGCGAAAAAGAAGCCGGCCTTCCATCAGCTTCATGGGCAGCGCCAGATCGACCCCGACCGTGCCCGGGAGATTCAGAGTGCTTTGATTCGTGAGCATTATCTGACTGGCGAACCGACTGGTCAGTGGGACACCGAGAGCCAGGCGGCAATGAGCAAATTCCAAGCCGACCAGGGATGGCAGACCAAGCTCACCCCCGATTCCCGCGCCCTCATTAAGCTGGGTCTTGGACCGAGCCAGGATTCCCCAAAGTCCGTACCGGGCAATCAGGCGTCCCTGCCGATCGCCAGCGCCGCGACCCAACCCGGTCTGTCCTTCGGAAATGACTCGGTCGGCAAGGCTTCGGGTTCGCAGTAGGTCTGGGCTCCAGCCAGACTTTACCAACTAAACCGGCGGCCACAGTCAGCCCAACATATTCAAAGCTCGACTTCCGGCCTCATCAGACCCTCCATCGTCTCCCTGCGGCGAATGACCGTAGCCGACTTCCCTTCAATCAGCACTTCGGCGGGCCGCGGGCGCGAGTTGTAGTTGGAGCTCAATGAACTGCCATAGGCTCCCGCATCGAGAATGGCCACCAGGTCGCCAGCGCACAGCTCCGGCAGCAGCCGGTCGCGAGCGAAGAAATCGCCCGTCTCGCACACCGGCCCAACCACATCGACGATCCTTTTACGGCCCGGCCTCGGCGTAACAGGCACGATCTCGTGATAGGCCTGATATAGAGCGGGCCGGATAAGATCGTTCATCCCTGCATCCGTGATCACGAAAGTCTTTTTCCCATTTTTCTTCACGTACAGCACTCGGGCGAGGAGCAAGCCCGCCTGTGCCACCAGGAAACGTCCAGGCTCGAGCATGAGCGTGACCCCATCTCCAAGCCTGGCCAAGGCGGATCTCAGCGCCGCCGCATAGGCTTCAACAGCCTTTTCCGGCTTCAGGCTCTCTTTCTGCTTCGCGCCGAGGCCTGGATCGGCATGATAGTCGATCCCCAGTCCGCCGCCCGCATCAACATAGCGGATATTCACGCCGTCGCGACGTAGCTGTAGCACCAGATCGACAACACGGGAGATCGCGGCCCCAAAGGGCTCGGCATTGCGAATCTGCGAGCCAATATGGACGCTCACCCCGCAGGGGTCGAGATGGCGCGATTTCACCGCCGAGCGATAGACCGCTCTCGCCTTGCGGATATCGATGCCGAACTTGTGCTCCCGCAATCCGGTCGAGATGTAGGGATGGGTCTCGGCAAAGACATCGGGGTTCACCCGCAGGGCAATCCGCGCGCGAACCCGTTGCTTCGCGGCGCGTTGAGCGATCAGCTCGATCTCCGCCTCGCTCTCCACATTAAAAACGAGAATACCGGCGCTCAGCGCGAGGTCTATCTCGACAGCCGTCTTCCCCACTCCAGAGAAAACAACCCTCTGTGCGGCCTCCTTGCCGAGCGTAAGCACCCTTTCCAATTCGCCACCGGAAACGATGTCGAAACCCCCGCCCTCGCGGTCGATCAAGCGAAGGATGGCCAGCGCGGAGTTGGCCTTGACGGAGTAACAGATCAGCGGACGGAGAGGATGAAAGGCACGGGTAAACATCTCCACCCGCTGCGCGATCTGGTCGCCTGAATAAACATATAAGGGCGTTCCATGCCGCCGGGCCAGTTTCTCCAGGGATACGGGACCGCAGCTGAGGGAGGAAGAGCCGGGAATTACGCTGAACGGACGATCGGAAATAGCAATTTCTCCTGACCAGGAGCCAGATCCTGGGCAAACGAGGATAATTGAAGCGCTTTCAACAGGCTATCCTCTCCGGCGCGGATTCCCACCGCTTTTTGTATTCCTAATTTGGACGATAAGACTTTCATGATGCGCGGAACGGTCTTGAAAGTCGTGGTACTGGTCCTCTTCGCGCATTTCTCCGTGCTTTTCCTGTTGCCCCGATCGCCGGGTGTCTCCGTCCTCTTCCCTCTCGCGTGCAGCCTCTCCGCCGTCGCCGCGTGCCATTTGAGGAGCACCAGATGCTCCGGCCCAGTGCGGCGAAAGTGGGACTTTCTCGCCTGTGCTCTGTCCCTTTGGAGCATCGGTGTAGTGATCTACGCTTTGCGTACCTGCGCTCCGGTCCTGGGCCACATTAGCGCCCTCGGGCCGGAATTCTACTTCCTGATCTACGGCATCCCCGTCTTACTCGCGATTTCAACCTCCAACGAAGACCGAGACACGGCGCTCTTCGTCGTGATCGACAGCTTTCAAGCGGTCTTTGCCGTCGTGCTGGTCTATATCGAGCTGCTGCTGTCTCGGAGTGGGACAGCAGCTTCCGCCGAACCAGCCAATCTTTCTCTCATCTACGGATTCGGGGGTTGGATGCTGGCCGGGGCCGCGCTTCTGCGGGTCCTGGCCCGCCCGTCAGGAGAAGAGAAAGCGCTGTATCGAATATTGCTCCTCTATTTATGTCTTTTTGCCTTGTTGGCGACCCCGTTACGCGGAAGCTCTGTTTTCAACGCGTTGCCGCTTGGCGTCTACCGGGATCTTCTGGCGGATCTGTCCTTCCTGCTGCTGACGGCCGGATGTCTGCTCTATTTACCAGAGCCGGAGACTGACAGGGCGTCGATCGAGACCAACTCCTTCGCGCTGGTGCTGAACAATAGCAGCCCAATCCTGTTCACCCTCGCCGTGCTGGCCCTCGGGGCGATGGTCGCTCGACGTCACCTGGCTATCGGCATGTCGGCCATCGGGCTGTCATTGATTACTTACTGCTTCCGTGCCGCGCTTTTGCAGAGCGCTTATATGCGTGCCCAGCATGCGCTCACCCGAAGCCAATTTGCCCTGCGCGAAGCCAATGCCCAGTTGCGGCAACTCTCCTTGCACGATGCTCTCACCGGGCTGCCAAACCGGCGGCAGTTCGATCTGACGCTGGAGTTGGAGTGGAGCCGTGCGCTGCGCAACCGAAGGCCGCTGTCCCTGCTGCTGCTGGATGTCGATTGTTTCAAGGCGCTCAACGACCTCTACGGCCACCAGGCAGGGGACGACTGCCTGCAGCGCATCGCCGGAGCCTTGCAAGGATCGCTGCGCCGTGCGGGTGAGCTCGCTGCACGCTATGGTGGCGAAGAATTCGCCGCCATTCTTCCAGATGCCAATCCCGCCAGCGCCGTCTCGGTCGCCGAAACCATGCGCGAGGCCGTGCTGGAGCTTCAGGTACTTCACGACGGCTCGCTCGTGGAGAGGTTCGTGACTATCAGCATCGGAGTCGCCACTGTTTGCCCATCGCCGGACGAAGCGCCCGCCTCCCTCATTGCCGCCGCAGACCAGGCCTTATACCGGGCCAAGGACCTCGGCAGAAATCGCGTAGAGACTCAGCACGCAGATGTGCTGGTATCTAGCTCCCTGGCGTAAATGAGGGGCCCGGAGGCAAAGCCAACGGCTCTTCAGGGGTAACGATCCACAAAACGACGTAGGCTACCGCTCCGATTCCCCCACCGAAGACCGTCAGCACCACCGCCAAAACCCGGACCCAGGCCACATCCCAGTTGTACTGATTGGCAAGCCCCTGGCAAACTCCGCCGATCATCCGTCCCATTCGCGGACGAACCATCGTGCGTTGCGCGGCCGGCGCGTAGTCTGCCGGCGTCGGAGGCGGTACCGCAGTCCCGCAGACCGCACAAAATCGAGATCCCTCGACAATCGCAGTTCCGCAACCCTTGCAATACATAGCCATGGTGAACCCTCCTAGCTGAAAACCCCTGTGGACTGCTATTTTCCCACAGCCGCGCTTTCTGCCGATAGTGGCTATCAGCGGCAGTTACCCGCGCTACTTCTTGTAGATACTGGTTTGCGGCCGCTGCGGTTCCCTTGAGCGAATGAACTCGCGGCCACCGGCTCCGCATCTTCGTTGGATTCGCCCTGGTTCACCCCACCCTGGTTCACCCCACCCTGGTTCACCCCACTACTGTGTATAGGCAGTGCGCATATATTTGCGCGCCAGGTCGGCTTGGCTGGTGTCAGCACCGGCCGCCACCACAGCGAGATACTCGTCGCGCGCCTTGTCATGCTCGTGCATCAGGTCGTAAATCTGTCCGGCAGCGAGCAGAGAACGCCGTTTCAGCTCCGCGCTGATGGTTGACTGAAGAGTGGCCTGCTCATACGCCGACACCGCCTCGGGATACATCTTCTGCCCGCGCAGAGTGTCTCCCAGAGCAAAGTAGGCGAGTTCAAGATGTGCGTTCGGATAATGGCCGGGCGCCTTGGCTTCGTCCAGGATTCTGCGGTAAGCAGCGATGGCAGCCAGGCCCTGCCCATCGTCTTTCAAGAGGTTGGCCTCTTCGAGCCTAAAAAGAAAGTCGCGGGGATACTCCTTCACCTGGGTGCGCACGATCTCGATTGCCTTCTTGTACTGGGCCTCGCGGCGAAGAAAGAGCGCGATGCAGGTCCGTGACTCAATTGAAGTAATCACGCCCCTCGCGGCGGAGTCGTATAGAAGGTCCAACCCCTTGGCCTTCGAACCACCTATTCCGGCAAACCCGACCACCATCTTGAAACCGAAAGACAAACTCCCGATAACGAACTGATACACACCGACAACCAGCTTGGCATCAACATAGTCCGGGTCCTTATCAAGCAGGTGTTGGTGATCGCTGTGTGCCTGGAGCGCGAGGCGCAACCCGCTCACATACTCGCGCTCGACCCAAGCCTCGTAGGTGGCCTTCAGCGAGCGCGCCCAGCCGCGGACAAACAATGCATTGAGATCGTCGGGATGCGCTGTGTATTCGGCATCGGCCTGTTGGATGGCCTGATCGGCGAGTTCGTAGATCTGATCGCGGACTTTTGGGTCTTCGACGACGGCGTGCTTCCCGCTGAGAAAACCGTCATTCGCATAGAAGGTCGTATCCAGCAGGTCGAGGCGATAGAGCTCGCGAAAGAGAAGGCAATTCACGAGATAGGCGGTAGTTATCGGGTCGTCAGGATGGGCGGCACGCACCTGCTCAAAGCGAGACATCGCGCCTTCGTAATCCAGGTTGTAGAAGTGGTCATAGGCGTCCCTGACCAGCGGATCGTAGTTCAGCGGATCGGTGTGGACCGGAGAAGACGCAGCCGAAGCGACGCAACCCAAACACAACACAAGACACGTGGCCGTAAGCTTCACTAGCTGGTTGTCGAGAACGGCCTTCCGCGAAACCTTGGCGCTTGACATAAGCTCTAGCTAGTTTAGACGGGTCAAGGTTCTGTTAGGACACGCCCTCGCCGGCCGTAGTGAACTCACCGAAGGAACGCCTCGGTCAGACCTCCATCGACCGGAATTAAGTGTCCCGTAGTGCAGCGCGCCGCCGGACCGGCCAGGAACAGGATCGCTTCGGCACAGTCCCTGGGGTCGATCGGATGCTGGGTCAGCGTCCGCTGGGCGTAGAAGCCGGCCAGCAAGCCTCGTAGTTCGTCATCGGTGGCCGAAGCCTCAAACGGGATCGCATACTTCGTCAATGAAGCAATCACGCGGTCGCGGGGAAACATCGTCGAACCCTTCACCACCGTCGCCGGGCTGATGCCGTTCACGCGAGCCAGCGGAGCAAGGCCAATCGCCAGCTCCCGGATCAAGTGGCTCAGCGCCGCCTTGCTTACGTCGTAGGCCTCGCTGCCGCGCTTGGAGACGACCGCATTCGCCGAGCTCGTCAAGACGACATTGGCCGGCAGCCCCTGTTCCTTGAATAGCTTCGATGCTTCGTCAGCCAACAGATAGTTCGCTGTGACATTGACGTCAAGCGTCAACGCCCACTGCGCGTCGCTGATGACGCCGTCGGGGGAAGCCGGGAAAATAGCCGCGGTGTTGATCAGCATGTCCACTCCGCCGAAGGTCCCAATTGCCTTGGCGAGCGCCTCCCGAATGGTCTCGCGGTTTCGAATGTCCACGCTAACCGCGACCGCAAATTCTTTACCCGCGATAGCTCTTACTTCGCTAGTCACAGCTTCGGCTCCGGCGAGATCGCGGTCGGCGACCACCACATGGGCACCGCGCTCGGCAGCCAGCAGCGCAACCTCGCGACCGATGCCGCTCCCTCCACCAACAACCACTGCGATCTGGCGACTAAGCTGCTTTTCGGCGGGCTGGCGGCGAATCTTCGCCTCTTCGAGCCTCCAGTACTCAATTCGGAAAGCCTCCAGGGCCGGAAGCGCGACATAGTTGGTATGAACCTTGAAGGCCGAGGTCGGCGCAGCTGGTCCAGCCTGCGGCAGCTCCCTCGGTGGAGCGCCCTGGCCCATAGTACTTGCGCCTTCCATGACATGGATAGCGTTGGTATAGAACTCGCCGGTAATGCGCGACTCCGGCTTGCTCTTGCCAAAGCTGAACATGCCGATCCCCGGCACTAAGACGATGCTTGGATTGTCGTCGCGCATCGCTGGCGAGTCCGGTTGGGCATGGGCGTGGTAGTACTCGGCATACTCTTTGCGATAAGTCTTGAGGCCCGCGGCAATCGCCCCTTTCAGGCTGGCAAGGTCGCCGGACGGGTCCCACTTTACATACATAGGTCGAATCTTGGTGCGAATGAAATGATCGGGACAGCTCGTGCCAAGATACGCAAGCGCTTCGCCATCGCGCGAGTTCACAAACGTCAGCACTTCCGGCAAGTCTGAATAGCTTGCAATGACGCGGCGATTATTGCTGACCTGGCCACGCAGATATGGAAGCAGTTCCAGCGAAAGCGCAGCGCGATCTGTGCGCACCTTGAACTGCTCGCCGCCGAATATCTTGTCGCCCTTGCGTGCGATGTGTTCATTCACGAACTGTCCAAGCTGATCGATGATCGTCAAGGTGCTCAGGTACGACTCGCGGTGAGTCTCACCCCAGGTAAAAAGGCCGTGCCCGCCGAGTACGATGCCATCGCAGTCGGGATTTGCCTCGATCGTCCGCTTCATCATCATGCCCAGCTCAAAGCCGGGCCGTTGCCAGGGAATCCAGACCAAATGATGGCCGAAACGCTTATTGAATTCCGCCATCTTCTCCAGACCATTCGCCGACGCGGCGAGCGCAATACCCCAGTCCGGATGCAAATGATCGACATGCTTGAAGGGCAGAAAACCATGCAGCGGTGTATCGATCGAAGCAGCGACCGGATTGTTCCGGAAGGTGCATAGCGGATACATGTCCGCCATCTCGTCTTCGAAATCGACGCCGCGATAAATGTGCTCCAGAGCGTGCAGTTTTTCGAGGTACAGGGACGCAAGGCCGCTGCGCTTCATGCTACCCAGATCGCCGCCGCTGCCTTTAACCCAAATCACCTCGCACTTGTCTCCGCTCAGAGGATCGGTTTCGACGGCCTTAGAGCTGGTGTTACCGCCCGCAAAGTTGGTGATGCGCAGATCCGCGCCCAACAGGTTCGAGCGGTAGCGCAGCAGGTCCGCTTCATCGAGGCCTGCTGCGACGGAGTCGTCCCAAAGGTCCTTCAAATAGTGCAGGGTAGTTTGCGTTTCGACTGTGCTTGACATACTCGGCTCCTCTTCTCTTCCAGCAGCCCTCGCGCGTCCGGTTTTGTGCGGATAGAACTGCCTTCTGAGTTTACATTGAGAACAATAGAGCAACAATTCCTATAGGGGTATCGTCAGACGGAATGCCTCCAGGTAAGTAAAATCGGACAGTGGGCCGCTGTGAGTTTCGCCACCGGACAAGGCCGGGCAGCTCTGCAAGACTGGCCTTTGTGCATTCGCGTAATCCATGAAGTTTCTAAAACTGTTTATGAGAAAAAACTCCGCATCTGTCCTGTCCGCTCCAATTCCCTACACATCTCCGTCGCCCTTGGCCGAGAACAAACACCTGCTACGCTGGGTCGATAAAATGGCCGAGCTGACCCGGCCTGCCAACATTCACTGGGTCGATGGCTCGCAGGAAGAATACGAATCCCTCTGCGCCCAGCTGGTCGAAAACGGCACCTTCATCAAGCTCAATGAGAAGACCTGGCCGGGCTGCTACTACGCCCGCTCCGACGCCCGCGACGTCGCCCGCGTCGAAGAGCGCACCTTTATCTGCTCCTTGTCCAAAGACAACGCCGGGCCGACCAACAACTGGGAAGACCCATTCAAGATGCGCAAGAAGCTCAAGGACCTCTTTCGCGGCGCCATGCGCGGTCGCACCATGTACGTGCTGCCCTTCAGTATGGGGCCGGTCGGCTCGCCGATGTCGCAGATAGGCGTCGAGCTCACCGATTCGCCTTACGTCGTCGTAAACATGCGGATCATGGCGCGCATCGGCCTTCCCGTATTTCAGGAGATCGATCGCGACGTCAAGCGGGTCGTCCCATGCATGCATAGCGTCGGCATGCCTCTCGCACCCGGCGAAGCCGATGTTCCCTGGCCCTGCAATGACGAGAAATACATCGTTCACTTCCCCGAAACCCGCGAAATCTGGTCCTACGGCTCTGGCTATGGCGGCAACGCGCTACTCGGCAAGAAGTGTTTCGCCCTGCGCATCGCCTCCAACATCGCCCGCGACGAGGGCTGGATGGCCGAGCACATGCTGATCGTCGGCGTGGAAAGCCCTGAAGGCGAGAAGACCTACGTGGCCGCCGCCTTCCCCAGCGCCTGCGGCAAGACCAACTTCGCCATGATGGTGCCGCCAAAGGGCTTCAACGGCTGGAAAGTATGGACGGTCGGCGATGACATCGCCTGGATTCGCCCCGATGCAACCGGCCAGCTCCGCGCAATCAATCCCGAGGCGGGTTTTTTCGGCGTGGCGCCAGGAACCTCGGCCAAGACCAATCCCAACGCCATGGCCACGCTCTCTCGCAATACGATCTTCACCAACGTCGCCTTAACGCCCGATGGCGGCGTCTGGTGGGAGGGCATGACCGACGAACCGCCCGCCGAGTGCCTCGACTGGCAAGGCAAGCCCTGGACTCCCGCTATCGCCAAGGAGACCGGTGCCAAAGCAGCACATCCGAATGGACGCTTCACGGCACCCGCCTCGCAATGCCCCTTCATCGACGCGAACTGGGAAGCACCCGAGGGTGTGCCGATCAGCGCTTTAATCTTCGGAGGCCGCCGATCGGGAACGATTCCGCTCGTCTACCAGGCGTTCAATTGGAGTTCAGGAGTTTACGCGGGAGCAACCATGGGCTCGGAAACCACAGCAGCGGCTGCAGGAGCCGTCGGGCAAGTCCGCCGCGATCCAATGGCCATGCTGCCCTTCTGCGGATATCACATGGGCGACTACTTCCGCCACTGGATCAAGATGCAGCGCAACCTGAACGTAACGCCGCGAATTTTTCACGTGAACTGGTTCCGAAAAGACGCGGACGGCAAGTTCCTCTGGCCGGGCTTTGGCGAGAACATCCGCGTGCTGAAATGGATCGTCGACCGGGTCCGGGGCCGCGCCCAGGGCAAAGAGACGCCGATCGGCTGGACTCCGCACTACAAGGACATCGAGTGGGCCGGGCTGAGATTCTCCGAAGCTACCTTCGACACATTGCAAAATGTTGACCGAACCTCCTGGCGGAAGGAAGTCATGAGCCACGAGGAACTCTTCATCGCCCTCCACGACCACCTGCCGTCGGAGATGGTGTACGAACGGGAACTGCTGATCTGCCGATTGTGAGAGTTATCCCGCTGGGGTGCAGAGGCAGTTGAGCCCTGTGCGGGACAGCTTTAGCTGAGGTGATCGGCGGGTATAGTCAATCGCAAGGAGGAAATCTCGACCGGGGCGGTCGATTACTTGTACGATTGATGGGCAGAATTCGCGTTTGCGAGATTCTAGGCTACCGGGCCGCCAATCCAGAACAGCCGTTCCGAGGTGCCGATTGAAGAGAATTCTTTGGTGTGTCGTCACGCTAATAGTCTGGGGAGCGATTGCGTACATCTGTTACCGAGTTTTCGGGTCAGAAAAGGCAGGCTATATCGTCGGCGTAGTTGGAGCGGCGGGTACGTTTGCAGCTATGTTCTTCGCCTCCCCAAGCCCTTTGAAATCCAAAAAATCTCAAGTAGATATCGCTACCCGCGGTGATTACAGTCCCGGAACTGTCAGAGGAGACTACTCCATTGGAGCCTCATCGACGAAAAAAACCGAAGGCACAAACTCAGAGAAGGGGGCCAATGGCCAACCATCTGATTCAACCACCGCGATAAGGACTGAAGGTCACTTTAGTCCTGGAGCGGTAGAAGGCAACTTTACAGTGGACGCCGCTACCTCGAAGTTGCCGTCGCCCACCCCTCAACTACGAGCCGCAACCCACCCTACACCGGAGTCGGACTTCCAATCCTCAAACGTGTCTACCGTCGGTAACTTCAGCCCGGGATGGGTGGGCGGAAATTACCAAATCACGCAAACAATTGTTCAGCAGTTTGAGCAGTTCCGTCGCAAGACCTGGCGTGAGCTAGGGGAGGCTGCCTTCCCAATGCTTAGCGAAAGCGACGCTTCCAAGGAGACTTTTTGGAACACATTGGCTGAGGCCGCCGTGTTGACATTTCAGAACGTCAACTACACCCAATTTGCGCTGATCATTTACAGGGATGAGCGTAGAGTTGAGGACCAGACCTTCCCTATTTACACCCTGCTTACTCATCGAGCGGCGTTCTGCGCCAATGCACACAAAAGCTACAGCAAGCTATTTCGAGAACTTACCGACTGGAAAATAGCGGGCGGAACACCCGAAGGCCGTAGGGCTATTGAACAAGAGCATCAAGTAAGACTGAGCGGCCTTGAAGACTGGAGGAAGTCAATTCACATCGCAACAACACGGAAGTGGAACGCCGTTCAATGTACTTGCGACTCAGTCACAAAGTCTTGCGATCTTCGATCAATTGACGATTTGTCTCTGGATCCGGCTGATTATCACGAGCACGTGAGGACTGCTAGCGAGATGCTCCGTTACGTTGTTTCAGCCCTTAATGCAACTATTGCCTTCATGGGAGATATTGGGTGGTACAACAAGAACTATCCTTTGCTGAAACTAAGCATCGACTTCTTAGACAGAAAAGGAATAACTATGGGAAATATCAAAATCAATGCAGCCGATGAGGAAGAGTGGGACTATCTGAATGGAGATTTTGATACGGAAGTGCGAAGATTCGCCGAAACGAAATAGAACATAGCATTCGCACAGGGTTCTCAGATGGCGACGTTCCGTCGCCCTCTGACCGCGTCGAGGGTTGGTCTCACTCCGCTCCGCGTGTCCGGTCAATCTGCACCCCGCCATTCGTCGTCTCCGCGTGGATGGTGGGGCCTCCTCCATTAAGGTCGGTGGAAAGCCGGTTCTTGATGTCGCCTTGAATCGTGATGGGAAAGTTCACCGAGATGCCGCCGTTCACCGTCCCAGTCTCCAGATGGGCGGCGTAGTGCTCGGGAATATTCAACGTCACTCCGCCGTTGGTGGTCTCCGCGTTGAGCCCCTGCCCGTGCCAGGATTTTCCGGTCAGCGTAATATCCAGGCCTCCGTTGGTTGTCGAGCCGCGCACGTCGCCGGCGAGGTCATTGAGGCCGACGCCGCCATTGGTGGTGTCGAACCGAATCTCGCCTTCAAGATGGGCGATATCGATCCCGCCATTCATGCTGCTTAGGTCGACCGCTAGTTGACGCGGCACCCGCAGACGGTAATTCACGCTGTAGCCGGAATTTCCCCAGTGAGGATGCGGCCCGTCGTCGCGGATACGGTCGCCCGAGGTGTTGATGACGACTTGCTTGAGGATGTTCTTGGCATCGGATTCTGATCCCGCCCAGGCCTCAACCCGCGCTTCGATCTGTACATCGCTGCGGTCTTCGCCCGTCACTTCAATCCCGCCGTTTTCGCTCTTCGCGCCAAGCCGCGTACCGCCGAGCTTAATCGTCGTGGTGCGGAGTTCGCAGACCCGCTCCTGATGCCCCCACCACGAATGGTTTTGTGTGTTCCCCTGGTCGTCAGTGCAGGGGCCGACGCTCCAGTTCCCAGCCTGTTGGGCGAAGGCCTCCCGGCTGTGCAAGGTTGATGCAAGAACTAACAGACTGAAAATCACGAAAGACGCAGCGAGACGGCGCATAGAGAAAGGCTCCCGGCTGAGTATACGGGCACTTTGGGAAAAGAGTTCCGAAGAAAGATGCCCTCACCGCCTAGTCCCTAATCCCCGCCTAGTCCACAGTCTCTAGTCCCTAGTTCTCGGCTTCGTCTTCCACCGCCAAGCCGAGCTTCGAGCGAATGACGCGAGCATATTTCTCCGGAAGGATCGTCTTCTGCATACCGTAACCCACGATCACGTGGGTGGTTTCACCGGAAGCAAGCAGTTTGTCCAGGGCGAGGTTGCCGTCGTCGGCCGAAGGACCAGCAAGATACACCTCGTAAGTAAACTTCAGCATCGACGTTCGCATCGAGGAAATCCTGGTCTCAATAACGATGAGGTCGTCGTAATGCGCGGGCGCCTTATAACGGCAGCTCACGTCAATTACCGGCAACATGATGTCGTCTTCGGTTTCCATCTTCTTGTAATCGAAGCCGAGTTGGCGCAGTAACTCCACGCGGGCGATCTCGAACCACACCAAAAAATTCGCGTAATAGACCACGTCCATGCGGTCGGTTTCGGCGTAGCGTACGCGGACGGTCGTACGGGACGGCGGAGTCAATGCAGTCATCAGTCACCTGAAAATGGAGAGGATGGAACGCGTCCAGCGCGGTTGTAGACTTGCACCGGACGCGGAATTTCTTAAGGTTTCAATTTCGAAAAAATCGCTAACCTTGTGATGTCGTTGTACATAACAAATGCGAAGAAGAGGATTATCACCACGAAGGCAACCTGATAGATGCGCTCTTTGAATTCCTGATTCAGATCGCGGCGAAGCACGCCCTCAACCAGGAGCAACAGAATCATGCCGCCGTCCAGTATGGGAATCGGCAACAGGTTGAAGATGCCGAGATTCAGACTAATCAAGGCCATCAGGCCGATGATGGGCTGCCATCCCGGCATTGAGATCGCTTCCCCGGTCTCACGCGCGATGCCAATCGGGCCGCTCAGGTTCTGCACCTCGGAGCGATGGGTGAAGAGTTTCCGCAATACCTCGATGATGTATCCGGAGTTATGCAGGTTGAAGATCGCCGACCGGCGCGCCGCCTCGGGAAGCGCAAGTTGCTCGACCGTATAAGGCGGGCGGCTGGCGGCGAATCCGATCTGGTAGCTATCGTGCCCCTTGCCGTTGTCTGCCAGTACCGGCTTGACGGTGATCTGAAGAGTTTGCCCGCCGCGCAGGACCGTTAGATCGACAGGACGCCCGGCAGTCTGCTGCAGGTAGGCCACAAAGGAAGCTACATATGTGAACGTATGGCCATCGACCGCGGCAATGATGTCCTTGGCTTTAAGTCCGGCTTTCTCTGCTGGCATGCCAGGCTCGATCACGTCGACTTGCAGCGGATGGTTCTGCACCCTGGGCAACAGCCCAAGCGACGTGGAGTCGAAGTCGTCGCTGTTGCTCGGATTCTGGATCGTAAGACTGGTTTGAATCAATTGCCCGGCGCGGTCGACGGTCACCGGAATCGTCGAGTTGGCATCGAGCGCAGCCCGAATATCCACCTGTTCCCACGTAGGATTCTGCTCAGTGTCGAAGCGGACGATCTTATCGCCACCCTGAATGCCAGCCTTTGCGGCCGCTGAATCCGTAGCCACCGAATCTACGACCGCCGGCTGCGAATAGAAGGTAGGCACCTCGTTGTGCATCATGTACAGGCCAGTCATCAACACAAAGGCCAGCACAAAATTCGCAAACGGCCCCGAGAGCCCGATCAGGATCCGCTGCCAACGCGGATGAGAGGTAAAGTCGCCAGGGTCATGTTCCCCCGTAGGCAGCAACTCAGCAGCCGTTTCGGTCACCAGCGGTACGCCGTCGCCCGCCGTTTCGCCGGACATCTTTACGTAGCCACCGAGCGGAACCAGGCTGATGCGATAGTCGGTGTCGCCGCGCTTGAATCCCATCAGGCGCTTGCCAAATCCGATCGAGAAGACTTCGACGCGTACGCCGAAAAACTTCGCCGTAACGAAGTGGCCAAACTCATGCACCAGCACCATGATGCCGAGCACGATCAGAGTTGCGAATGTTGCGTTGATTGCAAAGGGCATTATTGAGGGAACCTTGACTTCCTAGAACAAAGACCGACCCGAGAGCATCACGATACGGAGATCATCCCAGGTGTGTGCGCCCCGCACCGGCTAGCGACGAACCTCTCAGCCAGGCACGGCAGACTTCCCGGGCGTGCTCGTCGAGCGCCAGCACATCCTCTATAGACCCTGGATGGGATTCGGAAGTCGCTTGAAGCACAGCCTCTATTGTACGCGGGATGTCGGTAAAGTGGATGTCGCCAGCTAGAAACGCCTCGACCGCGATTTCATCCGCCGCATTGAGCGCAATGCAGTGGGCGCCGCCTAATCGAGCCGCCTCATAGGCCAGCCGGAGGCATGGAAACCGCTCAAAATCCGGCGCCTCGAAGTCTAGCTGACCTAACTTGGTCATATCGAAAGCCAGCCCGCCGCCCTGCTCCGCGTCGATCCGGTCCGGAAAGGTCATCGCATAGAGTATCGGCAGCCGCATGTCGGTCACCGATATCTGCGCCAGAATGCTGCCATCGATAAACTCGACCAGCGAGTGAACTGTGGATTGGGGATGAATCGTCACTCGAACGTCGGCAGGAGGAATGTCAAAGAGGCGGCAGGCCTCAATCACCTCCAGGCCTTTGTTCAACATCGTCGCCGAGTCGATCGTGATGCGGCGTCCCATATTCCAGGTGGGATGCTTCAGCGCTTGTTCAACGGTGATCTCGGAGAACTTCGCTAACGGCAACGTGCGAAATGGCCCGCCAGATGCCGTGAGCCAGATGCGCCGTACCTCGTCCCGGCTTCCGCCCCGCATGCACTGGTGAATGGCGTTGTGTTCCGAATCAATGGGCAGCAGCGGAACATTGCGCAAACGCGCTTCGCGAGTAAGTATCTCGCCCGCAGCGACCATGGCTTCCTTGTTCGCCAGGCCAACCGCTTTGCCTGCCTTGACAGCGGCATAGGTCGCTTCCAGACCAGCGACGCCGACGATGGCCGAGACGACAAAATCTACTTCGGGGAGCGTCGCAACAGCGACCGTTCCCGCAGATCCCCAAACAACTTCGGTCCCGGCGACTCCGGCCGATTTCAGTCTCGCGCGAAGCTGCTCCGCCAACTCCTCCGTCGCGACCGATACCAGGCTTGGCCGCCAGCGACGGCATTGCTCGAAAGCAGCGTCAAGATTACGTCCAGCGGCGAGCGAAGCCACAGCGAAGCGCTCAGGATAACTCGCGATAATGGAGACAGTGCTATGCCCGATCGAGCCGGTGGAACCGAGAATGGCGATGTGCTTCAAGGCTTTTCGAACCCAACAGCTCTAAAACCACTGCTTGAATAGCTGAGCGTACCACAGCACCGGAGCCGCCAGCAGCAGCGCATCGATGCGATCAAGAACGCCCCCATGGCCGGGCAGCAGTGTGCCGGAATCCTTCACCCCGGCGCCACGCTTCACGGCAGATTCGGCTAAATCTCCAAGCTGAGCGGAGATATTCAGGATCACCGCCAAAAGGAGCCAGCTCCAGACCGATCCAGGGTAAGCCAGCAGATCGATTCCCCGTCCCGTAAGGTATCTCGCCAGCTGAATCAGCACAACCGTGATCACCAGACTTCCAGCAACCGAGGCAAGAGTACCCTCCCAGGTCTTGTTTGGACTGAGCTTCGGCGCGAGCTTCCGCCGTCCGATGCTCTTGCCAACATAAAAGGCGGCGGTATCGCCCGACCACACCACCAACAGCAGCAGCAAGAGCAGCGACGGCCCGCCTTCCTGCGCGCCGATCAATGGCAGCGTACACAGCGTGAACCCAATGTAGACCAGGCAAAACAGCGACGACGCGGCATCGCGCAGCACCCGTTCGAGCGGCGACCGAAAGACGCAGACCAGGAACAAGATCAGGCCAAGCCCACACAATCCGGGACCGATCAGATCGGCATTGCGGAAAGCACAGCCAAAGAGCGCCGCTATCGATACCAACACCAGGATTCGCGGCATCTTCGCGCCGCCGGCGTCGGCCAGATCCATGAACTCCCAGGAAGCAGCAAGCGCAACAACTGCGGCAACTAGGGTGAGCAGCCAGAAATGCCCCTTCAGTATCAACAGCAAAACCAGCGGAATCAACACTGCCGCTGTTACGATTCTCTTCATCTCCTGAAAAGAATACATGCCTGGGCCGCGAGTGCAGGGCTCGGTCTGGTCCAAAAGGTTGTTCCGCTACGTCTAACAGAATGCCGGGTTCATACAGGCTGAGGTATTTATGTCAAAACTGATTCGCATTTCCAGCGTATTGCTGACCGGCTGCCTTGTCGCGAGCCTTTCCTTTGTCACATTCCCTTCATTCGCCCAGAGCGGAGTCCAAACCCAGACCGTGGTCACCGTCATACCCAAAAAGGGCGACGAAACCCTGACCATCCCTGAGACCCAGGTTCAAGCCACGGTGGACGGCAAGCGCGGCAAGATCACGAGCTGGACCCCATTGCGCGGTGAACAATCGGGACTCCAAATCGTTGTGTTAATCGACGGCTCAGCGCGCACCGGATTGAGCCTCCAATACAACGACCTCAGATCGTTTGTCCAAACTCTGCCCGAAGGAGCGGAGGTCGGCGTCGCCTATATGCAGAATGGGCGCGCGGTGATAGCGCAGAACATTACCGCCGACCACAAGCTGGCCGCCGATGCTTTTCGACTGACAACGGGCGTCCCAGGCGGCAGCGCCAGCCCATATTTCTGCCTGTCAGACCTGGTCAAGAACTGGCCCTCAGGCAGCACAACTGACCGCCGAGAAGTGCTGATGATCACCGACGGTGTCGACCTCTATTACGGCCGCAGGTACGACCCGAACGACCCTTACGTGCAGACGGCAATCCGCGATGCACAAAAGGCTGGCATCATCGTTCATTCGATCTTTTTCCGGAACACTGGCCGCTTCGATAACAGCCAATGGACCGAGTCCGGCGCGCAAAGTTATCTGCTCCAGGTCTCGCAGGGCACCGGCGGCCGGGCCTACTGGCAGGGATTCGGAAATCCCGTCTCCTTCGCCCCGTTCCTCGACGATCTCTCGACTCGTCTCAAGAACCAGTATGAGCTGGGGATTCTGGCCAGTCCGCGCAGCAAGCCGCAATTGCAGCCTCTCAAGGTCAAAGTGAACACGCCCGGAGTCAATGTTGACGCGCCGCAGATGATCCTGGTGCCGGGAAGCGAATCGGCGTCAAAGTAGCAGAACGCTGTCGCTGCGCACCGGAGTGTAAGTCCCTCGCGACCGCTATTTCAGGGACGAAGGCCTTATACTCCGGTATGCGCAATTTCCATCCTTTGCCCGCACTTGTAGTTGCGGCCGGCCTGTGCGCCGCCGGAGCCTCGGCTCAAACTATTTCGGTCAGCTTTCCCGCTGCAACTTCGGTTCAACCCCTCGACGGCCGCCTGCTCCTGCTTCTGTCCAACGATCCCAGCGCCGAGCCGCGTATGCAGATCAACGACACGCCAAAATCGCAGATGGTCTTCGGCATCACCGTCGACGGATGGAAGCCGGGCGTCCCCATCATCATTGGAGATAATGCAAAGGGGTATCCGCGGGCATACCAGCGCGACATTCCGACCGGAGACTACACCATCCAGGCCGTCCTGAATGTCTATGAGACTTTTCACCGTTCCGACGGAACGACCATCAAGCTCTCAGCCGACCGCGGCGAAGGCAAGCAATGGAACCTTGCGCCAGGCAATCTGATGTCCAAGCCGCGAGTGATTCATATCGGGCCCGGTGTGGCGCCGATAGCTGTCTCGCTCGATCAGGTCATGCCGCCGATCCCGCCCGAGCCGGACACAAAATACGTCCGCCACATTCGCATCCAGTCGGCGCTGCTGACAAAGTTTTGGGGACGTCCGGTCTATCTCTCGGCAATCGTTCTCGTGCCCGAGGGATTCGATACTCATCCCCAGGCCCACTATCCGCTGGTCGTCTTTCACGACCACTTCGTCTCCGAGTTCAGCGACTTCCGCGAGACGCCGCCCGACCCAAATCTGAAACCTGAATACTCCGACCGTTTTCATCTCGCGGGCTACAACCGCATCATGCAGGAGGAGGCGTACAAGAACTACCTCGACTGGATCGCGCCCAACCGCCCGCGCATGTTGATCGTTAAACTTCAGCACGCCAACCCCTACTACGACGATTCCTACGCGGTGAACTCAGCCAACCTCGGCCCCTACGGCGACGCGCTGGAAACCGAATTGATTCCGGCCATCGAGACGCAGTTTCGCGGCATCACCGAAGGCTGGGCACACTTCGTCTACGGCGGCTCCACCGGCGGATGGGAATCGCTCGCCGTACAGATGTTCTATCCTGACGACTACAACGGAGCTTTCGTCGCCTGCCCCGACCCGGTCGACTTTCACGCCTACATGACCGTTGACCTCTACAAGCAAGACAACATGTTTTACATCCAGGGAGCGAACAAGCGGGTTGAGCAGCCCGCCATGCGCAACTATTTGGGACAAACCCTGATCTCCATGCGCGACAACATCGCATATGAGGCAGCCTTAGGAGATCGCGGCCGGTCCGGAGATCAATTTGACATCTGGCAGGCGGTCTATTCTCCCGTCGCAGACGACGGCTACCCGAAACCGATCTTCGATAAGCAAACCGGAACCATCGATCACAGCACCGCGGCATACTGGCACGATCACTACGACCTCGACGCCATCTTGCAGCGCGATTGGTTGACCCTGGGCCCCAAGCTGCAAGGCAAGCTCCACATCTACGTCGGCTCCGACGATACCTACTTTCTCAACGACGCCGTCTACCTGATGGAAGACTTCCTCAACACCACCGGTACCTCCGGCCACGGAGTGCCCTACGAAGGCGAAGTCAAGTACGGCCCTCGCGCCGAGCATTGTTGGAACGGAGATCCGACCAAGCCGAACTGGTACACACGCCTCCACTACAACCAGATGTACGTGCCGCAGATCATGCAGCGCATTCAGAAAACAGCGCCTCCAGGAGCGGATCTGACCAGCTGGCGCTACTGAGTCAGAGATAAAGCAGTCGGTGGACTTCCGCTAACTGGAGCAAAATACGGGATCACTGCTCATCATTACCGGAACAATGGGGGCGGGCAAGACAAGCGTTCTCGCCGAAGCGTCAGACGTCCTCGCACTTCGCCAGATCCCCCACGCGGCGATCGATTTGGATTGGCTCGGCGTTGATTATCTTCCCACTGCAGCTAGCAGCGACGCCGTGATGTACGAAAATCTTCGCTTAGTTTGCCAAAACTATGTTGCCCACGGAGTGCGAAGGTTTCTGATCGCGCGCGCGATGGAAGACCGCGCTCAACTGGAACTCTGCCGCAACTACACTTCCGCCATGCACACCACTGTCTGCCGTGTCACAGCAAGCCTCGATGTCATGGAGGAGCGTGTCAAGGGCCGCGAACCAGGCCTGTTGCAGCAAGAATTATGCGCTCGCGTCGCAGAGTTGAACACCATCCTCGACGCTGTTCAATTAGAGGACATTACCGTCGCTAACGAGAATCGCAGTGTGACCGATGTCGCCATGGAAATGCTCGTCAAAGCCGGATGGCTCTCAAGCTGACCCACGACAGCACACATCGCGAAGAGACCACTGTGGCGATTCAGGGATACAATTTTCTTGCCAGGATCGTCATCCCCTGGGAGGTTTCCAGCGATGAAACAGCCGCCCGCATCCACCGGCCGCCGCAATTTCCTCAAGTCTGGCAGAGCCATCGCCGCTAGTCTTCTCACCCGCCGTGGCTGAGTCGGTGACGTATGAAGCGAACCTCAGCGGCTGTCGCATCGGGGCTCTTCTTTCTCATTGCCCCAGGGACCATCGCCGGTTACTTTCCCTGGACAATCACCCGATGGCACATCGGACCGACGAGCAGCTGGTCGTTTCCGCTTAGGGCTTGCGGGGCATTGCTATTGCTGGCCGGCGTTGCCGCCCTGACCGAGTCGTTCGTCCGCTTCGTCGCCAAAGGGCTAGGTACGCCCGCGCCCCCACTCCCCACTCGACATCTGGTCGTAACTGGACTCTATCGATACGTCCGAAACCCGATGTACATCGCGGTGGCGGCGACGATCTTCAGCCAGGCCATGATCTTCGGCAGCACAAGCCTGGCCAGCTACGGCGCATTTGTCTGCGTGTGCTTTCACGTGTTTGTGCTGGCATATGAGGAGCCGTCGCTTCACGCCCGTTTTGGCGCGCACTACGAGGAGTTCTGCGCCGCGGTGCCCCGCTGGATTCCGAGGCTCAGCCCCTGGCAAGGTGAAACGCCGCATCCGAAGCTCAGTGTGAATGAATGAATTGTCGGAGCCGTCTTAGCGGGGTACTAACATCGTGTTCGCCGGCAGGCTCGACACGTCATCCGACTCAGTACCGTCGCCCAGCCCGCCATACCGGCGCTCGCGGCGCTGGTAGTCTTCGATGGCTTCAAGCAAGTGAATTCCACGAAAATCCGGCCAGAGACGACCAGTGACGAAGATCTCCGAATAGGCGATCTGCCAAAGCAGAAAATTCGAAATCCGCATCTCGCCGGAGGTGCGCACCACGAGGTCAGGGTCGGGCATATCGGCGGTATAAAGCCGGCGTTGGATTTCCTGCTCGTCAACGTCGCCAATCTCCAGCTTGCCATCGCGAACTTCCGCGCAGATGGCGCGGAAGGCATCCACCAGCTCGGAACGGGCCCCGTAGTTGAGCGCCAGCGTCAACGTCGTGCCGGTGTTCTGGGCGGTCGCTGCCTCAGCCCACTGCATCTTCTCCTGCACCTCGGAGGGCAGCTCCTGAGTCCGCCCGATATAGCGAATGCGAACATTGTTGTCGTTCATCCGCTGCACATTGCTGCCCAGGTAGGCATGCAGCAGGCGCATCAGGAAGTTGACCTCGGACTTGGGCCGACGCAGATTGTTCTCGAGAGAAAACGCGTAAAGAGTTAAATAGGGAAGGTCGATGCGCGACGCCGTCTCGACCACATACTGAACCGCTTCCGCGCCCTGCTGGTGGCCGATGAAGCGCTTGAGCAACCGCTTCCCCGCCCAGCGCCCGTTGCCATCCATGATGATGGCGACATGACGGGGAAGGCGTTCCGCGTCAAGACGGCGATAGACGGCCTGCTCGTCGGCAGGCAGCTCATGGACCCGGCTTGGCGACGATTTGGGCACGACACTCGCTCGTTCTCTCGAACGTAGCACATGGCCCCATCCGTCGCAAACACCGACATGACCCGGCTGTCATACGGCAGATGCAGCGCCTGCGAGACGCGCCCGCCAGATTCTGACTGCAGCCCACAGCGCGTTAAGCGCTCTTGCGCCTTCCGGTCGCCATGTCGCGAACCTGATTCAGGAAGATCGACCGTTGCAGCGCATCCATATGCGCCACATACTGAGCAATCTCAGCCAGGAACGGGTCGGCGAATATGCTGACCGTCTCTTCGTTTCTACGGCTGCGTGCGTCGTGGACAAGCTTGCAGATGTCCACTTCAAGCGCGTTGGCGAGCCGTTCAAGCGATGACAGCGTCGGCGTAGCCTTGCCATTCTCGATCTTGGAGATGTAGGTGCGCGGCACCTGCATCCGTCCGGCGAGTTGGCGTTGGCTCAGGTTGCGCTCCAGGCGGAGGTCGCGCACCGCGCGAGCCACCTGCAGTCCACCATCGTCCGACGCAGCATGGCCGGAAACGGCCACCAGCGTGAGCGACAGGGGTTCGGGTTCATCGATTTCGAGTGGTCTGTGGCAGCGTCTGCAGAGGGAGTTCGTGGTCATGAACTGAACCAGGCTGCAGTGCTCGCATCGCAGTACCGCGCGGGCCTCGGGTGTGCTGACGGGGCTTGCTAGGGTAGTTGCCATGAATTGTGACGGAGGCCAGAGCAAGGCATCCATAAGTCCGGGAGGGGCATTGTATGCACGCTCCGAAGACTTAACTCCCATAGCTTGCGGGTGGAGTATCTTAAGTGTCAAGTGAAAAGTGTGAGTCTCGCCTAAAAAAACCAAAGAATCCCGAAGAGAGACCGAAGAAACCGGAAAATAGCCGGAACCAGGAGAGCCAATGGCCGAAATAGAACTGAGTGCAACCACTCCCTTTACACGCGAGGCCGCCTGGCAACTAGTCTGCGAATACACTGAATCACCAAGCTTGCGCAAACACGCTCTCTCGGTGGAGACCTGCGTGCGCGCCTACGGCGTGCGTGAGGCGGACGCTCTGGGACTCGTAGGAGACGACCGCGCCGCCTTCGTCGAGAAGTACGCAATCGTAGCCGTGCTCCACGACTTCGACTATGAACGCTTCCCTTCGCTCGAAGACCATCCCTTCGCCGGCAACAAAATCCTCACCGAGCTTGGATGGCCCGAGGAGACTCGCACTGCGATTCTTTCGCACGCGAGCTATTCCGGGGTGCCGCGCATATCGCATCTCGAAAAGGCACTCTTCGCCTGTGACGAACTGGCTGGCTTTCTCACCGCCTGCTCGCTTGTCAAGCCAACCAAGTCAATCTTCAACGTCGAGGTGGCCGGAGTGCGCAAAAAAATGAAGGACAAAGCCTTCGCCAAAGGAGTTCACCGTGAAGACATCGTGAACGGCGCCGCAGAGCTCGGAGTTGACCTCGATCAACACATTGCTTTCTGTTTAGAGGCAATGCAGAAAAATGCAGAGGAGTTGGGATTGGCGGGAGCCAAGGCCACCGAAACTGTGCCCTGAGCCCTAAGCCCCGGGCCCTGTTCTCAGAGATGCCACACAAGCACGAAGTAAAGCGCCACTAACGCCACGGCTGCTGCAATCAGCAACTCCGTCCGCAGCTTCTCTTCGGGATCGGTGCTGTTGCATTCATGACGACGCGGATCATGACGCACCATCAGCGTATCGCCGGGCGCATATTTCGTCCGCGTCTTGAAGCAGCCAGTGTGCATCACGCCTTCAACCCAGTACGTGAAGCGCACTGAATACAAATCGGCTGTAGCTTGGCCTTTGTCCCACATGCCCGAAAGGTCGAGGCAGTCGGCGACCGTGGCAATCGTCTCCGGCCAGGTGTCGCGCTCGTTGCCGCGATGCGCCCAGGGATTCAGAAACGGGTTGTGGAAAAACCCGGAAAGCCTGCCAGAGGACATTCGTCCTACCTCGGATAGCGAAACAATTATCCCATTAACAAGCCTTACCGGAACAGAGAATAGGCTGGGCAAGCGGTCGCATCGAAGTGCTATGCTCCATCTTTCATGAGTTTCCCCATGGCAACGATCGATCCAAACGCCCCCGCACTGCTGAAGAATGTCATCGCCTCGCGGCTCGACGCGAACAATGCTCGCTCCAAAAAGAACGCTGCCGCGACGTCGGCGCTCACAGCAAAGATTGCCGAAGAATCGAAGGTCATTCAACAAGGCGGCGGAACGAAAGCGATAGAATCCCAGCACAGCAAGGGCCGCCTCACCGCGCGCGAACGGCTGGCGTTGTTACTCGATCCCGAGGCGAGCTTTTTCGAGCTCAGCCTCTACGCCGCCCACGGCATGTACGAAGAATGGGGCGGAGCGCCCGCAGCCGGCACCCTAACCGGGTTGGGTCGCGTGGCCGGGAAGTTGGTCATGATCATCGCCAACGACGCGACCGTAAAAGCGGGAGCCTTCTTCCCGATGACTGCCAAGAAGGTCATTCGCGCACAGACCATCGCCATCGAGAACCGCATCCCGACGATCTACCTCGTCGATTCCGCCGGCGTCTTTCTTCCGCTCCAGGAAGACGTCTTCCCCGACCAGGACGACTTCGGCCGCATCTTCCGCAACAACGCCGTCATGTCCGCGATGGGCGTTCCACAGATCACCGCGATCATGGGCATGTGCGTCGCTGGCGGAGCTTATCTGCCCGTAATGACCGACACCGTGCTCATGACCGAAGGCAGCGGACTCTTCCTCGCCGGCCCCGCGCTGGTGCAGGCAGCCATCGGCCAGAAATACACTGCCGAAGAGCTCGGCGGCGCGACGATGCACGCGGAGATTTCCGGCACGGTCGACTTCAAAGAGCCGAACGATCACCTGTGCCTCGCTCGGCTGCGTTCGCTGGTCGGGAGAATTGGCCAGCGAAGTTTGGCGCCGTTTGATCGCGTGCCATTCGACGAGAAAAGAGACGCGCCCAGATACGCCGCGCAAGATCTCTACTCCATAATCGATCCCGACTCAGCGACCAACGCATACGACATGCACGAAGTCATCGCGCGTCTCATCGACCGCAGCGAGTTCGATGAATACCGCCCCGACTACGGCCGCACCTTGATCTGCGGCTACGCTCGAATCGGCGGCTTCTCCGTCGGCATCGTCGCTAACCAGAAACAGCATCAGCCGCAGACTTCGCATACCGGCGAAAAGCGCACCGAGTTCGGCGGAGTCATCTACGCCGAGAGCGCCGAAAAGGCCGCGCGCTTCATCATGGACTGCAACCAGAACCTCATCCCGCTGATCTTTCTCCACGACGTCAACGGCTTCATGGTCGGCCGCGACGCCGAGTGGAGCGGAATCATCCGCGCCGGAGCCAAGATGGTCTCGGCGGTTTCCAATTCCACCGTCCCGAAGATCACGGTGATCGTCGGCGGCTCCTACGGCGCTGGCAACTACGCGATGTGCGGCAAGGCCTACGATCCCCGCTTCATCTTCGCCTGGCCAACGGCGAAGTACGCCGTGATGAGCGGAGGTTCAGCGGCCAACACCCTCGTCGAGATCAAGATTCGCCAGCTCGAGCGCGACGGCAAGAAGCTGAGCGACGAAGAAAAGAAAGAATTGCTCGAATCGATCAAAGCCACCTACGAAGCCCAGACCGACTGCCGCTACGCCGCCGCGCGACTCTGGGTCGACGCCATCATCGATCCGATCGAGACGCGGACGGCGCTGCTGCTGGCGCTGGAAGCGGTCGCTCTCAATCCCGAAGTGGCGAAGTTTAATCCTGGAGTGATTCAGACATAGTGTTAGCGGTTGACCCGGAGCTTCACGGATTCGGCAAGCTTCCTTTGTTGATTGTCGAAGCTATAGAATCCGCTTGCGCCCAGTTCAAGCGCGCAGGCTACGTGCAGCAGATCGCTCGCTCGAGTGCCTAATCGAGCCGTGGACTGACGTGAGAGTTCGCGGGCCCGTTGAAAGGCGGATTCTGGTACAGCTCGAAGATCGAACACCCCCGCCCTGAGATCGCCGCGCAAGTTCTCAGCACATGCATCGACCACCTCCCTGCTCATCTCCTTACGGAACAATCGCAGTTCGAGCGCATTGAGCACTTCCAGTTCACAAAAAGATGTAACCAGGAAGATGTCCTCGGCGGTCTCCATCGTCCGCACGGCCGAATCGAAGTTTCCGTCGGCGGCATAGGACGACACCAGAAAACTGGCATCCACGTAGATGCTCAATAGCGGTCCCGATCTTGGCGGATAAGTTCCGCACCGGGCACTTTCAACACTCTATCCCCAAAGATAGCGCGCACTCGACCACGAAAATCCGGCATCTCGGGCCGGACCTTTGGCCGCTCTGGAATCAAGCGAGCAATGATCTTGCGACGCTTGGTGATTTGCACTTCTTCGCCCTGGCATAAGAGACGTTCAATCCTGGGAAAGTCATAGCGGAGATCGCGAACCGAGGCAGTCTGCATAATGTGATACATTTTAGCATCACAAGCAGACCCACGGATTAGATCCCCGGAATCCTTTCGGTCTCTCGCTCCTGCCCGTTCCCTACTTGCTATTCCCGCCTCGTCGTCAGCCCGGTAAGCTCAACTCATGAGCGCCACAGCATCGACCCTCCCAAAACGCAAGCCTGCGGCTAAGCGAAAGAGCCGCAAGAAGCAGACCTCCGGCTGGCTGGCGTGGTGGCCGTTGATTCTGGGGATTGCGGTGACGCCATTCGCCGTCAAAGCAGCTACGCTGATGGCGCTTACCGGCCCAGAGGGCCTGCGCTTGCTCTATCCGTGGATGCTCATCCCTAAGCTGCACATCCTTGGCCTGTCCGACTCGCTCGGCAACGGTATCTCGCAAGCCATGATGTATCTACAGTTCCCGCTCTATGGACTCATTGCCATGCTGATCCACCGCTCGAAGAGCGCGACGACGACGATATTGTTGTTGGCGTTGGTCCACCTGCTCGCGGTAGGATTACTTTTTGTCGCCGCACATCCCTAGCGTGTCCCTGACGCGTTCTTGATGGCAGCGGCATCGAAGAGCCATGGTCAAGACCGCAAAATCCCCATTCAAGCTCATCGAATGCCCTCGCGATGCCTGGCAGGGATTGCCAAAGCCGATCCCGGCCGAGGTCAAGGCCGACTACCTGCGCCTGCTAATCGCGGCAGGGTTCAAGCACATCGACGCCGTCTCGTTTGTCTCATCGGCTGCGGTCCCTCAAATGGCCGACTCGGAACAGGTGCTCAAATACCTCGATGCTGCCATTCCCGACATGCCCGGCGATGTCGAAATCATCGGTATCGTGGTCAACGAGAAGGGAGCCGAGCGCGCGATTCAGACCGGCGCCGTCCACACGCTCGGATTCCCTTACTCCATCTCGCCAGAATTCCTGACGCGAAACCAGCACCAGACTCCGGAGGAGTGTCTCGACACTCTCGAAGCGATTGGCCAGCTCGCATTCAAATCGGGCCTCGACATCGTAGCCTACGTCTCGATGGCCTTCGGTAATCCTTATGGCGACGCCTACGACGCCGATGAAGTAATCGCCGCCTGCGACCTGCTGGCGGATATGGGCATAACCCAGATTTCGCTCGCCGACACCGTGGGGATGGCCACACCGAAACAAATCGAGGCGCTGACCAGGGATGTCCTGGCGGTGCATGACGCAATAGAGATCGGCGTGCACCTGCATGCCAATCCAAATGAGGTTGCACCCAAAGTAGCGGCGGCGTATCGTGCGGGCATAAGGCGGATGGATATGTCCATCGGCGGCCTGGGAGGTTGCCCTTTTGCGCAGGACGCCCTGGTCGGTAACCTGGCCACCGAGCAGGCCATCGCCGAGTTACAGGACCTCGGGGCGGATTTGCCGAAGCTGGAGCCGCTCGACGGTATTGTCAGTACAAGCAACGCGATCGCGGCAAAATATGGGTCCGCGATCCAGTAGAAACTGCGGGACAAGTGCCACAGAACGAACGCGCCGTTACCAGGAAAGGAATTATGAACGCATACACAACCATTCAGATCTGCGATGACAGCGACGTGCGGACGATCAAACTCAACCGTCCGGAGAAGCGCAACGCGCTGAATCCTGTGATGATTGAAGAGTTGACGACCGCTCTCGAACACGCCGCAGACGGCCCCTGCGGCGTGATCATTCTTACCGGCGCGGGTAAATGCTTTTGCGCCGGCCTCGATCTCGACGAACTGCAGAAGATGGAGTCGCGCACCCATGAAGAACATCAGGAAGACGCGGAGCGTTTCGCGCGCCTGATCCGGTTGCTCTATGACTTCCCTAAGCCGACCATCGCGGCGGTCAACGGCGCGGCCATCGCCGGGGGCACCGGCCTCGCGACGGTCTGCGACTTCACCTATGCCTCACAGGACGCCAGCTTCGGCTACACCGAGGTGAAGATCGGTTTTGTGCCTGCAATCGTCTCTTCATTTCTGCTCCGCCAGGTAGGCGAGAAACAGGCCCGCGATTTGCTGCTCTCAGGGCGGATCTTCGACGCCAAAGAGGCCCATCACCTGGGACTGGTGACCAGAATTATCGTGCACCCGCAGATCCTGCTGCGCGAAGCCTTTAACCTGGGATTGTGCCTGCTCAAAAACAGCCCTGAATCGATGCGGTGGACCAAGGGTCTGCTCAGCGAGCATGTCCGCGAGGCGCTCGACAGTGAGCTGGCCAATGCCGCTCTCTGGAATGCCAGGGCCAAAGAGAACGACGACTTCCGCGAGGGTATCCACGCCTTCCTGGAGAAACGGTCTCCGCAATGGCCTTCCCTGCACAAGAAGACCTCGCGCTTTCACCCTGTGTGATCTGGGAGATCGACTGGCTGCGAGTCCCATGCCCATCCGGCCGTTTCGCAAAAGGCTTCAAGTCTGGAAACAACCCTCAAACAGCGACGGCCTTCGCAGACCGTATAGCTTGGTGAGGGGACGCTTACACGCGTCCCTTTTTTCTTTTGGCAACGAGGGATTTGAGTCGCCTACATGGCGTCAAGAAAACGTGGAAACAAGATCGCCGTGTGTTCCTGGAAGACGGAGGTCATCCTCCACAGCAACGTGCTGTAAGTCATTGTGGCCCGGTGTGCGCTTACCCTTGCGGCGATCGAAGAGCGTGCGAAGACATGCTGCGCCAGCGCCATCAAGACACAAATCCTGGTATGGAAGGCGTCGGTCCGGATGCTTTCCAGCAACTCTTCTGGGATCCCTTGCCCTTTGCCATATTCGGCGGCATAGTCGGCTAGCTGGACCAGAACTGGCGCATTACAGTACATCGCCCACAATCCACGGGCACCTGAGATTCGGTCCCAGACGTCCTCGGGAGTCGCATTAATCTGGTCGCTGTAGAGGTATCGTTCGGTGACGCTCTCATAGCCCCAGTCGTTTGGCCTCAGCCTGGCAACGATCTCATCCCACGATTCGGAGCGGCGTTTCGAATGGTGTCTGCGCCAGTAGCCTGCGTAAGCGAGCACCAAGGCCGTGAATAACACCTGAAAAAGAGGCAGCATATTTAGTTACTTTCGATACCAGCGAGCGGATGCGGCTCGATCGGCACTTGAGGCTTGAGATATTGATACCAGAAACTCAGCCATTTTGGGACTAAATTCTTTGCGCGTCGCCTCCGCCCTTGACAAGGCATAACTCCAGTAACCCAAAACCATGCACCATGAGATGATCCGGAACTGCTCGTGAAGATGGTAAAGCGACTGGTCCTTAAGGCCGGTAAAGCGATGCAGCAATTCAACGAACAACACCACAATTGAGTAACCGAGGAGCCCGGTTGCAATCTGCAGAACATGGTTCCTCCAACCGATTCCGAGCATTTGCGAGAAGCCGGCGATCACCGAAAAAATCAACAATCTCAGGATCGCCACGGCAAAGCTGATATGCATAAAATATTGAGCCCAGCGGTCCGCTTCCGCGGGCGCAGAATGTCTGGCGAAGAGAACCGTGATCACAGCTGCAGCGGCAAGCATGGCGCCAAATATGTAGAGAGAGGTACGCGGAAGGGAGCGTTTCACTGGGTTGAGAACATTCCGACCGATTTCAAGCAAAATCCCGATCTGTAATAGGATATCCATTCCGCCACTCATCGAGTACGTCCGATATGCCGCGATTTGGGAAGTGTGGCTATACAGGATAAATAGGCCGATGTCTGACAAGCAGGTATAGGCGATAAAAACGCAAAAGAGCGGAAACGTACGGTAAAGCCGCTGCTTTATCAAGACGGCAAGCAGCAGCAATTGCCCAGCTAGGCTGATTCCCCACAGCACCCCGTCGATGGAGGTAAGGTTCAACGTTCGTTCCACCTGCTGCAGTTGGGCGCACATTGCCTGCCCGAGATTTCAGAGTACACTGCTCGGCAGGTTAAGTATGCACCAAACCTATCGTCAACGTTACCGAAGGAACCCGGAAACCCACGGTCAGTCGGATTGAAACCTATTCACCCGATCGTCCGGCCCGTTAACCTCAAGCGCCGACGGCAGACGCCTTCGGCACCGTGGGGACCGGAGGCATCGGCGCGCCCGGACCGTTTGCTTCAAGGGCGGCAACAGCAGACAGCTTCGGCACCGTGGGAACCGGAGGCATCGGCGCGCCCGGACCCTTTGCTTCAAGGGCGGCAACAGCAGACGACTTCGGCACCGTGGGAACCGGAGGCATCGGCGCGCCCGGACCGTTCGCTTCAAGGGCGGCTACGGCAGACGGCTTCGGCACCGTGGGAACCGGAGGCATCGGCGCGCCCGGGCCAGCCACAAGGGGATTATTGTGAATGCTGGAGTGAACACTCTGTGCGTTAGCGATGGGCAGAAGGCCGCAGGCTGGAAGAGTGAATGCTGCCGCGAGAACGCTGGAACGGAAGAACTTTTGCATGGTAATCTCCTTTGAACGGTGAATGTCGCTATGAGCGGTTGAGTTTCGCGTTTGACCGCGAAGTACTTTAGTTACCCGGCGCTGGTGCATAGTCCACTACGGGGAATAATCAGAATCCTGAAGAAAGTATGGCAGGCTCTGGACCGAATCTGTTACAGTCTTTGCGCTTAAGCTTCGATTTTGGCCGTCAATGACCCGGAAGGTCGGCGCATTAACTAATTTTGCGCCACGAAAATGAACCACAGTTAGATTTGTTGTTGTCAAATCGCGTTCCCGTGGAAATATGGGTCTATAACTTCCCAAATAGAGATTATTTGTCCCAGTTAGCCCATACAGGCAGCGTCTTTAGGACTGCTTTTAATTGTGTGCCGACGCCGGGCTGGGCTGCGATAAGCTCTGTCGTGGAGGATTCGTGATCCCATCGTTGCGCCGGGAGTTCAATCGCCGTTATCGTCCCGAGCGGTACTCAGGACTGCTCTGCCACCTCCGCAACGCGGTTGGCGCTCCGATCGAGTTCAGGGTTGCGGAAACGCCATGCTTCTTCCCTGCCGAGCTAATGCATCAGGCGGCAGCGATCGGCAGTGAGCTGACGTCGAGGTTGGTTGGCGACAGCGCCTATCTCGATGCCTCTGCTCGGGCAATCCCCGAGGCCTTTCGGATGCCGAACGAAACGCCGCATCCGCACTTCATGACCGCCGACTTCGGCCTGGTCCGCGCCGATGGTGGCAAGCTTGAGTTACGGCTCGTTGAGCTTCAGGCATTCCCCTCGGTGTTTGCCTACCAGTCCGTGCTCTCCTCGGCTTATCGAGAGGTTTACGATCTCGACGAATCGCTGGACGGGTTCCTGGGGGGCCACACCGAAACCAGCTTTTGGAAGCTTTATTCCCAGGTCGTGCTGGGTGGTCACGAGCCGGAGAACGTCGTCCTGGCCGAGGTAGATCCCCTCCACCAGAAAACGCTTCCCGATTTCCTGATTACTGCAGAAAAGCTGGGCATCGCGATCGTCGACATCACCGAGCTGGTGCGCATCGCGCAGCCGGGAGGCTTCCCTAAACTCTTCCGGCGCAACGGCGGCCGCCTCATCCCCGTGCATCGCATTTACAACCGGGCAATCGTCGACGAGATCGTTCGGCGCAAAATTCGACTCCCTTTCGATTACCGCGAGCCTCTCGACGTGGAGTGGGCCGGTCATCCCAACTGGTACTTCCATATCAGCAAGTTTTCGATTCCGTATCTCGACCATCCGGCAGTGCCTCCTGCGGTCTTTCTCACCGACTGGATGAATGGAGCCGGAAGAGATCGGCTGCCGTCGGACCGTGAATCGCTCATCCTAAAGCCGCTGTTCTCATTTGCCGGCAAGGGTATCCAATTCGGCCCCTCCGACGAGGACCTGCTTGGGATTCCGGAGGCGAAACGCGGCGATTACCTCCTCCAGGAGCGCGTCCATTTCGAACCCACGATTGATACGCCATTCGGCCCCACTCAGGCCGAGATTCGAATTCTCTATCTCTGGCCCGACGGCGGAGACATGGACCCGGTTCTGTCCCTGGTAAGGTTAGGCCGGGGCAAAATGATGGGGGTTGACCACAATCGCGATCAGCAGTGGGTCGGAGGGTCGGCTGCCTTTTGCCCGCCTCGCGAGGCGTAATCCCGGTGGCACCCCCAAAGATTTGGGATGTGGCGCCGGAGAACCCGGCGGTGTAAACTTCTGTAACTGGCAGGAAGCGTATGGGCACTGTATCTTAACAGGCAACGAAGGGTTGACTCGTCGCGACAGATGAAGGCTCGGATAACAATCAGTCCCCGCACAGAAAATCCGAAGATTGCGGAGGTGCGCTGCGCGGTACGTTTTCCGCTCACCCTGCCGATACGAGTCATCACCGACAACGGCGAATACGAAGCCACCACGGAAAACATCTCGGCCAGCGGCGTTTTATTTCGCTCGAACAAGGATCTGGGCGTTGACCGCAAAGTGGAGTTCCTCTTGACGATGCCAGCCGAAGTCATTGGGACGGACACCGACGTAACGCTGCATTGTTTTGGCCGGGTAGTCCGCTCGTATGAAATGATGGAACAGTTTCACGCAGCGGCAATTATTGACGATTACCTCTTTAGCGACCGGGCGTAGATTGTCGGATTTCATGACTGAAGGCATGCCAACCAGCAACACAGATATTCTCGAAGAACTTCAGTCACCGGGCGAGGTTACCGGGAAATCGCCGCAAACCTCCCCCGTAATCCGAATCATTCTTGCCGACTCCCAGGCGATCTACCGGGTGGGCATGCGCAAGGTCTTCGCCCTTGAAGACGATATTCGAGTCGTAGCCCAGGTCGACACGATGGAGAACCTGCACGCTGCCGTGCAGCGCTTCCCGTCGGACATTGTGATGCTCGAGGCAAGCCTGCTCGCCGGCACAACCGACGCAATCCCAGAGCTGGTTCGTCTCGCGCCGGATACTAGAATTATCGTTCAGGCCCTGACTGCGGACGAGTCAAATACCGTTGAACTTTACCGCCGGGGAGTACGCGGCATCATCCCTCGCTCGATCTCTCCAGACCTGCTGGTAAAGTGCGTCCGTAAGATTGCCCAGGGCGAGACCTGGATCGATAACCGCTCAGTGAACTGGGTGATCGAGGCTTATCGTTCCAATGCCGCTTCTCCGGCCAACCCACGGACCCAGCCTCGTCTCTCGCCCAAGGAACACGCCATCATTTACTGCATCACCCAGGGCAAGCGCAATAAGGAAATCGCCTCGCAGATTGGGACCACTGAGCAGGTCATCAAGAACTATCTCCGCAAGATTTACGACAAGCTCGGCGTCTCCGACCGGCTGGAACTGGCTCTCTACTGCCTCCACCACCAGCTGACGCCCGAAGCGCCGGGAAGTACTCCGCTGGCTGCCAGACCCAAATAGCCAGACCCCAAATAATAAGACTTAAATAGAAACTCAGCCCGCCGCAGTCCCTTCCCCGGAAGGCCCCGTTTCATTCACGGTTGACGCTGCTAGCCTCACCTCTTCCATCAGATCGATGAGTGCGACAAGTTTGTCTTGACTCATATGACTTAGGGTTGAGACTGCCGCTCCTTCTACCACCGGATCGAGTTCCTGCAATATCGCGCTGCCGGCCGCCGTAATGCGAATATGAATGACCCGGCGATCGCGAGTGTCGCGATGCCGCCCGACCAGCCGCCTGCTTTGCAGCCTGTTCAGCAGACGCGTGATATCAGGATCACGGGTGATCATGCGCTCTCCGATCTCGCTACATCGAAGCCCCGCGGGGCCGGCCCCGCGCAGAATCCTAAGCACGTTGTACTGAGGCTCGGTAAGGCCTTGCTCTTTCAGAATTTGTTGCATGAAGTGTAAGACATATCCCGACGTGCGGTGAATGTTCAACAGAGCTTCCTGCTCCAGACCTGAGAAAGGCTTGTTCTGCCGAATCTCTTCCTTGAGTTTGTTCGCCACGCAACCGTCCTGAATTGAACTTAACTTTTGGATGCTCCAACAAGATATTCGTTGCAACAACAAACATCTGTTCTGTTCGACCTGCCTAACCCGAGCCATAGCAAGCCTTAGCTTGCGGCCAGATCGGCGCCCTTCGACTCCCGGCCAAATGAGGTCACGATTGCCAGATACGCCGCCACCACCAGGACAGTGAAGGCAAGCACCTTCCCGTAGCCCCTGAAGTAGACCGCCGCTTCAGCCTGCAGCACCGCGTTCCTCGATGTGATCAGGTTGCCAAGCTGGTAGGCCAGCCCCGGAAACGTCGCACGGACAGGCTTCGGCGAGAGTTCGCTCAGATAGGCTGGAACCACCCCCCAGGCGCCCTGAACCATGAACTGCATCAGAAATGCTCCGCACACGAGCAGCCAAAGCGAATGCGCCAGGGCAAACAACGGAATAATCGGAATCGAAAGCAGCGCGGCGCCAATAATCGCTCGCTTGCGCCCCCAGCGCTCCGATAAGCTGCCGAAGGAGAGTCCACCAAGAATCGCCCCGATGCTGTAGATAACAGCGATCATACCGGTCATGCTCGGCGGCAAGTGGTGATCATGCTGCAGAAATGTCGGATACAGGTCCTGCGTTCCATGGGAGAACGCGTTGAAACCGGTCATCAGCAAAATCAAAAAGAGAAAGGTAAGTCCATAGCGCCGAAGGTTCTGCCCCAGCGTTGGCCGGTTCGTTTCCGCCGCCCGACTCCCGCGATGTTCTGTCCAGACTGGTGACTCCTCGACCTTAAAGCCGATATACGCAACCAGCACTGCCGGCGCCGCCCCCACAATAAACATCCCGCGCCAGCCAATATGCGAGAAAAGAAGCGCGTAACTACCCGCCGCCAACAGATAACCGAGTGCATACCCCTCCTGCAAAAGGCCCGAGAAAAACCCTCGGCCCTCTTTGGGGAGGCTCTCCAGCGCAAGCGCCGCGCCCACACCCCACTCGCCGCCCATGGCCACGCCAAAGAGCGCTCGGAGGATTAACAGCACATGAAGAGAAGGAGCGAATGCGCAAGCCATCTCCAGCACTGAAAAACAACCAATATTGATCATCAGCGTCGGCCGCCGGCCAAACCTGTCCGCGAGCGCGCCAAACAGAAGTGCGCCTACTGGCCGAAATGCCAAAGTGAGGAAGATGGCCTGTGTGACCGCTGGCACCGCGGAGTGAAAGTCCCTGGCGATCGCAGTAACGCAAAAGATGAGAATGAAGAAGTCGAAGGCGTCCAGCGACCAGCCCAGGAGGCAGGCAAAGAAGGCGTGGCGCTGGTGGCTGTTGAGTGCCCGGAAGTGGTCGAGCCAATGCGCAAGGAAAGTCGGCATGGGATGCGCCGTAGAATAGCAGACAATCCTGCACTAACGTTTCTTCGAATGCCGCCGTCTCAACATCGGAGCCCGGCAAGGTTATGGAATTGAGGGCGTTGGCGCGTAGGCTCGAACCCGCGTTCGCATCTATTCGCAACGGTGCTACTCTGACTTCGTTGGGTGCTTTGAGCACGGCCTCACCCGTCAGGATGTCTCCTTCATGAATCGAGGACTGAGAGTTTCTGGGTTGATCTGTCTCTTGCTCTTTGCGATGGCAGGGTCTCCACACGCCTTGGCTCAGATATCCGACGCTTCTTCATCGAACGCCACGAACCAGAGTGCTTCGCCACGCACCATTCGAGGGACGGTCGTCGACAGTGTTACCGGCGAACCAATCTCTCGCGCCCTCGTTCAGATCGGCGGCCAATACGCGATGCTCACCGACCACGATGGGCATTTTGAGTTCGACGGAGTAGCGCTACCCGGCATACCTCCCTGGGCCATGAAACCGGGGTATTTCTCCCAGGACCGCTTCAATCGATTCACAGCGGTTCCCACCGACAATGCCTCCTCTCAATCCGATACGGAATCAGTCGTCGTCAAGCTCGTTCCCGAAGCCATTATCTCCGGCACAGTCACGGGGCAGGATGGAAATCCTTTGGAGGGGATTCCAGTCCAGCTCAAAACGTTGGCCACGCAGGATGGTCTTTCTCGCTGGCGGCCTCGGATGCAAACCCGGACCAACGCCGAGGGGCAATACCGATTCGCCGAACTCGAAGCGGGAAAGTATGTTGTGACGACCGGTTTCCACACCGAGGGGCTCGCCGACTCCCAGGCCGCCTTCGGCTATATTCCCGCTCGCTATCCTCCACCCGGAGGCGGCTCCTCTTCCTCAGAAACAGCCATGGCGTTGAAGCCGGGCGACCATGCCGTCGCCGATTTGACTCCCGAGGTCGAAAAGCTCTTTCCCGTCACCGGAACCATCGCCGGATACGGCGAGAGCCGAGGCGTAGGCTTCCGCGTGGAGACGCCTAGCGGCGAGGAATTTCATCCGTCGGCCCGATTCCGGCCCCAAACCGGCGAGTTTCACATGATGTTGCCCGGAGGCTCATACCAGGTAACGGCAACCGCCTACATGCGCCAAGGCCCAATGGAGGCGCGGCGCGAGGTCACAGTCCCGCAAGCTCCGGTCAGTGGCGTCTCCTTCACGATGGAACCTTATGCCACCATCCCCCTCGATATCGAGATGAACACCGTGAACCAGCCGAGCGATGGCAGCGGGCAGCTCGTGGGAACAACTCCGCAAAGCAACTTCGGCGGGAACATCAGTCTGACCAGCGCGAACGGTGAAGGCTTCACGCCATTTCTCTCCGCAAGACCAATGCGTCCCGGCGATAACGGATCAGGCCCCCTGGCGATCGACAATGTTTCTCCCGGACGCTACGTTCTTCGCGCCGATCCGCCCTCACCCTGGTATGTAGCATCAGCTTCCTGCGGCGGCGTCGATCTCACCCACGATGAACTGGTGGTCGGCGGAGGTTCGGTGGGCTGCTCCATCCACGTGGTGCTGCGCAACGACTCGGGTTCCGCGCACGTGACCGTGCGTGACTCGGGCCAGAGCGCGGCATCCGCTGTCCAGCGTTCTTTGTTTGTCTATGCGGTGCCTCTCGGCAACCTCGCGCAACCGATTGTCACGTTCAATCAGCAGAACGGCGACTATTCCGCCGACGGCCTCGCGCCAGGACGCTATCTGGTCTTGGCGCTCGATCACCGAGTCGACCTGCCTTATCGCGATCCGGAGGCGATGCGAGCTTACGCGGAGCTAGGCCAGGAAATCACCGTCACCGCCAACGGCAAGGCCGACGTCGAGGTCGCCCTCACCACGGGGACTCAATGATGAGATATCCCTTCAGAACTAGCTCCGGTGCAGCTCTGGCGGTCGCTCTCTGCGTCGGGATGGCGGCACTGGCTCAGCAAGCGGGCCCACCTCCACCGGCGACGCGAGCAGCTCGACTCGCGACCTATCGCATCAGCGGCAAAGTCGTAGACGCGCACAGCGGCGCCGCGCTGGCGCGGGCTTCGGTGCAGATTGCCGACGTCAAGGAACGAAGCGAATCGCGCACCATTACCGCGGACGACACCGGCAGCTTCAGATTCGATGGGCTATCTCCTGGCAAGTACTCCCTCACCGCGCAGCGGCATGGGTACATCGAACAGTCGTATGAAGAGCACGACCAGTACTCGACCGCCATCGCAGTGGGACCAGGGCTGAATTCAGAAGACCTCGTCTTCAAACTCAACGCCGAAGGGATTATTTCGGGCACGGTGACCGACGAGGCCGGGGAGCTGGTTCGCGGGGCACAAGTGCGCCTGTTTCAGGATGAGGACACCAACGGCGTCCGCACCACTCGACAGCGCGAAACGGTAACCACAGACGATCGCGGCATCTATGAAGTATCGGGTCTGCGGCCAGGGGCCTATTTCCTCGTGGTCACCGGCCATCCCTGGTATGCGCAACGCCTGCGCCAGATGCAGTCTCCAGGCCAGGCACAGGACCAGGACAACACCCAGTCGCAAAACCTGGATGTCGCTTATCCCACGACTTTCTATCCCGGAGTCACCGACCAGGACGCGGCGACGCCTATCCCCATCAAGGGCGGCGACCGGCTCGAGGCGGACATCACCCTCGCAGCACAACCGGCGATGCGTCTGCGTCTAAGCACCACCTCTGGGGACATGAGCCGCGGCGTCTCCGTTGCCTTGAATCAGACGATCTTTGGCCAGGTGGAAACACAGCCGGCCCGCGTCGTCTTCAACTCCGATGGGCCGGTCGAGGTCGAAGGAGTCTTGCCCGGCCACTACGATGTCACCGTGAGCCACTTCGTTCCCGGACAAGGCGAGGGAGCGACGAAGCACTTTTCGACCGACGTCACTTCCGGCATGACGGAGCTTGCAGAAGACACCGGAGTCGATGCCATCAGCGTAACCGGCAAAGTAGTTTCCATGGCCGGTAAGCTTCCGGGCATGGCCGGTATATCCCTCCGCACGCCAAATTCTCGCCGCCAGCAATATGCGCCATTGAACGACGCGGGCGAGTTCACCGTCGAAGTCTCGCCAGGAACCTACGAGGTACTCGGCAACATCAACGGAATGCATATCGTCAGCCTCAAGGCGAACGGAGGCCAGCTCGCTGGGCGCATGCTCACCGTTAAGTCCGGAGACGTGCCGAAGCTCGAAATCGTCGCCGGAACCGGACACGGAGAGGTCGAAGGTACCGCACAGTTAGCGGGAAAACCAGCCAGCGGCGTGATGGTCTTGCTCGCTCCCGAAGACCCAAAAAACAATGAAATCCTCTTCCGCCGCGACCAGAGCGACTCCGACGGGACATTCGATCTCGCCAACGTCTTTCCCGGACGCTACCGGCTACTAGCCATCGAAAACGGCTGGGAGCTCGAATGGGCCAATCCAGCGGTGCTGCAAGCATTCCTCGCCATGAGCGTTCCGCTCGAAGTGAAGTCCGGCGATCATTTGAAGCAGACCATAGAGGTCCAAACTCGTTAAGACTGGGTGGCCCATTCAAAAATCTGGGTGCCCCATTCAAGCCTTCTGTTGGCTTGAGTGGGATGACGCAAAGTTATTTCTCCGTCGGCGAATGATCCCGATACTTGCTCCAATTTGCGGTGAGCTGGTCAACCACCACATGCCCAACCGCGTAGGCGCTTTCGAGCGAAGCCAGATACCCGCCATACTTCGAGACCCGCTGCTCGGCAAGGCTATCGGCCGCGCTAACCCCAGGACGCTGCTGATCGAAGTTGCTGACCGTCCGAAGCACCATCACCCGCGAATAATCGATCTTCCCCGCCTTGGCGAGAAATGTCAGCGATTGCAGCGTCCCACTGTCCTCCATGGCGCTGGTGACGTAGGAGCCTTTCCCGCCCGTATAGTACGCGACCCAGGCATTCGCCCACTCGTCCAGCTTCTTGCCATGCCAATATGTGGAGCTGGAGAGCTCGCTACCCTTCATCACCGAAGGCGGCTTCTTCGCGGCCTCCTGTTCGAACTCGGCACGGCGCGAGCGGATGGCATCGGTGTCCGCCAAAGGAATGTCTTTGGTGAGGCGGTAAGCCCATTCCATGAGCCCGGGATTGAGCTGGTAGAGCTGGCCCTCCTTCGCCTCTGCCGGAGGCTCAAAGGGGGATTTCCGACCCAGGGGAATATACCCGGTTGTCCAGTCGGCGGGAATCTCTCGCGCGTCGATCTCATAGCCCAGGTCGCCGTCCACCACGTAGTCGGTCCACACCGCCGAACCAAGCGAGCTTTTGGCCGGATCAGTTCCGGCAATCCCCGCGACTAACCAATACGCTTTGGTCAGATCAAAGCGCGGATCGAGACCCAGCGCCATGATCGTGGAGGCAGCCTTTGCGGTGCCTTCACCGGTAAGCACCGCGAGCACACCGTTCGAGTTCATGCGCAGGTCGTGGTTCCCCGCTGGAAACGGCAGCACCTGATCGAGATGTTCGCGCTCGACCCAGAACTGGTACTCGCCCGGAGCATCCCCCGTGTCAGCGCCAAGTTCAAACATGGCGACAACCACGACTCTGACCGGGATCGGCACAACAGGTGCAGTGGCGCCGAATGCCCCCCTGGGTGTAACGACAGACACCAGGAGCGACAGCAGCAATACCAGGCTTCGACTCATTCTCATAGTGGGTTAGCTGAATCATAGAGTTCACCAGCCAATTCGCCCTAATAAAATCGGGTTTTCACGCGCATCGATTCCCTGTAAAGTCAGTGGTATCCGCGCGAAGGAAAACGCTCCCATGTCTGAACTCACTACGCCCATTCTCGAATCCCCCGAAGTCATGACCACCGAAGAAGTCGTCGCCGTCACCAAGAAGCTCAACTACGGAACCTGGCGCTACCAGAAGACCTGGAAGCCGATGCACGTCGTCGATGCGGAAGGTTGCTACTTCATCGATGCCTCCGGCAAACGCTATCTCGACTTCTCCTCGCAGCTGATGTGCGTCAACCTCGGCCACAAGAACAAAGCCGTCATCCAGGCCATCCAGGACCAGGCCGCGACCCTGCCTTACATCATGCCCGGCTACGCCACGACCGCCCGCGCCGAGCTGAGCAAGCTGCTGCTCGAAGTCCTGCCCGCCGGACTGGAAAAGTTCTTCTTCACCACTAGCGGCACCGAGGCCAACGAAGCTGCCTTCAAGATCGCGCGCATGTACACCGGCAAGACCAAAATCATCGCCCGCTATCGTTCGTACCACGGATCGACGATGGCCTCGATCGCCGCCACCGGCGATCCGCGCCGCTGGGCAATGGAGCCGGGTGGCAAAGGCCAGGGATTTCTCTTCGCTCCCGAAGTGAACTGTTACAAATGCCCCATCAAACACACATATCCGAGCTGCAACATCGCCTGCGCCGACTATCTCGAACACATGATCGAGAACGAGCACGACGTCGCCGCGGTGATCGTCGAGCCGATCGTCGGAACGAACGGCGTGCTGATTCCGCCGAAAGAGTATTTCCCGCGCCTGCGCGAGATTTGTGACCGTCACGGTGTCTTATTGATCGCCGACGAAGTCATGGCCGGATGGGGCCGCACCGGCGAATGGTTCTCAGTCGACCACTGGGGCACAAAGCCCGACATGCTGGTCACCGCAAAAGGTATAACCTCCGCCTACGTGCCGCTCGGCCTCTGCGCCACCACCGCGAAAATCGGCGACTATTTCGAAGACCATTTCTTCTCCCACGGCCACACCTACGAGGCGCATCCGCTCACGCTCGCGCCCGGAATCGCCGCGATCCATGAGATGCAGCGGTTGGATCTCGTGAAGCGCTCACGCGAGATGGGCGCTTACCTCGGCGAGAAGCTGCAAGCGCTGAAGCCGAAGCACCCATCGATCGGCGACGTTCGCGGCCTGGGACTCTTCTGGGCAGTCGAACTGGTCAGAGACCACGCAACCAAGACCCCGCTGAACAGCATGCAGGACAAGGTCGACGGCAAGCCAATGGTCACCGAAAAAGTCGCCGCAGAGATGATGAAACGCGGAATCACGGTACAGGCCTGGACCAGCCACTTCGTGATCGCTCCTCCGCTGATTATCGAGAAGAGCGAGATTGATTTCGGCGTGAACGCTCTCGACGAGAGCCTCGCAGTTGCAGATGAATTTGTGGCCTCGCTCGGCTGATGGCCTAACACGGCACGTCCGTCTGGGACAGCGCAACGCAAGCGCGACGCTGTCCCAGGCGAAATCAACCTCGAGCTGATTGCCTAAATGTCGCTAAGACGTACTACAAGCCTCGGCTTCACTGTTCCGGTCTTGCGCAGACGCAGCCTGCAGCTGCTGGTCTTGTTGGCGATTGCTCAGAGTGCTTCGGGTCAGACCCCGGCTGCCTCCATCAATTCCACTTCCCCAACTCAACAACCAGGAGCCGTATCTCAGCTGCAGAGTAATGTCAGCGAAGTTTCGCTGGACCTCATGGTTCGCGACAAAAAGAACCGCCTCGTCCCCGATCTCACCGCAGCCGACCTTGCCGTGACCGACGATGGGTCGCCGGTCAAGCTCTCGAATTTCCGGCTGGCAGAAGGCAATCCGGCATCGCCGAGGATGGTCGCCCTGGTCTTCGACCACTTGGACCCAGCTCGGAGCAAGAATGCCCGCGCGATAGCGGCGAAGTTTCTCAAAGAAATTCCCGACCAGAACTTCAAGTTCGCCGTGCTGCGCACCGATGGCCGCCTGCGTCTCATCCAGCAGTACACCGCCGACCGCACCCTGGTCGAGCACGCGGTAGCGCTCGCTACCGAGGGCACAGCCGCCGAGCTCTCGGCAGATTCCGCCGAGGCCGAAAAGACCCTAATTGCTCAGGCTGCATTGCCCGGCTCCTCTGTCGCTTCAGCGCCGCCAATCACGGTAAGTGCAGCAGACCGCGAATCCGCGCGAATGACTTACGCCGCGCTCACCGCGTCCCAGCAGATGGTCGTTAACCAGCAGACCCCCTCGCAACTCGCCGCCCTCATGGCCCTCGCGCAGGCCCAACGCACATATTTGGGCAGAAAGGTGATGGTCTACTTCACGGCCGGCCTTGACGCCGACTCTCGCGCCACAGAGATGATCAAGACGGTCGCCGGCGAGGCCAACCGAGCCGGCGTGAGCCTGTACGCGATCGACATGAGCGCGATACGCCTTGATGCGAATGAAGACCTGGCAGTGACAGCAGCCATGGGGGCGGTCCTGACTTCCAACCACTTCAACCCTATTACTCCCGCGGCGACCCAGGCCAACCCGAACACCGGGGTCGTGACTCCTGGCATGGCTGGACAGATCGCTGAGAACCTCGGCAATCTCGAGATGAACGATTTTCATGCCGCCCCTTCGCCGATAGGACGACTGGCCGAAGCCACAGGTGGCCGCTATATTCCAGCGGTGGTGAACATGAACAAATCCATCCACCAGCTCGTCGAGGACCTCACCACTTACTATGTCGCGAGCTATACGCCTCCCATCAGCGACTACGATGGAAGCTTTCGTCCCATTGCCGTCAAGTGCTTGCGCAAAGACATATCTATCCGTACCCGCTCGGGCTACTTCGCCCTGCCTCCGAGTGATGCGACCGGACTTCGTCCCTTCGAGATGCCGTTGCTTAACATCCTCAAGCAGCCTCAGCCGCCGGCTGAGTTTAGCTTCGCCTCGCAGGTCGTCCAGTTAGGCAGTCTGCCTGGCGGCCTTACCCAGGAAGTAGTGGTTGAAGCGCCCATCAGCCAACTGGAGGTCAAGAAAGACACGAATTCCGGGCTCTTTTCGATCCAGGCCAACCTGCTCGCCCAAATTGTCGACAGCTCCGGCACGGTCGTCGAGCAGTTTGGCCAGCAATTGCGCCGCCACGGCGCGCTGGATACCGTTGATGCCGCCCGCAGTGAAGTACTCAGCTTTCAGAGGGCCTTCGTTGCCGCGCCTGGCAGTTACACCCTGAAGGTCGCCGTCTTCGACGCATACAGCGGCAAAGCGTCGGTCGAACAAAATGCTTTTCAGCTGGCGCCTTCAAAGGCCGGCCCGTCGCTCAGCGACATCGTCGTCGTTCGCCGCGTCGACCCGGTCACTCCGGGCCGCGATAAAGACGACAGTCTCGGCGACCCGCTCCGCTCTTCATCCGGAGAGGTCGTGCCCAATCTCACCGGCACCATCCAGGCCGGCGCCAAAGACGTCTCGCTCTTCTTCATGATCCATCCTGGGCCGTCGTCCCTAGGCAAGCCCGCGATGGAGATTACCGTCTCCCGCGATGGGCATCCAATAGGCCGCGCACCGCTCACCTTTCGCGAGGCTGCGGACGGTGGGCCAGTCCCATATTTCAGTACCGTAGGCACAAGATCGATGAGTGCCGGCGAATACGTGGCAACCGTCCGCCTCACCCAGGGCGGCCAGAGCGTCGAACGCTCCGCCGCGCTGAAGATTCAGGGCAGTGCCAGGAGTTCTCAAGCACACATGGAGTTAGCGGCGGCAAATTCTCATAACGCTACCGCTGCCGAAACCCCGCCGATCACCGTGAGCGACCTCGCTGAGGCCAGTGAAGCCGCATCCGCTGCCCTTCCACCGCTGGACGTTACTCCAGCGGGTCCGGACGCGCCCGCGATGTCGCCTGCCGACATCGACCACACCCTGCAGGAAGCTCGGCAGCTCGCGCTGGCCTACGCCACCGGCCTCCCGAATTTCCTCTGCGTCGAGACCACCAACCGCTCGATCGACTCCGCTGGAACCGGGAAATGGAAGCATCAGGACAGTTTTTCGGAGCTGCTGACCTATCGAAATCACAGCGAAAGCCGCCGTGTGATCGAAGTGAACGGGCACGATACCCAGACGGCCCCGGACGACCTCAAGGGGATGGTTTCGCACGGAGAGTTCGGCGGCATCCTGAACGCCATATTCGATCCCTCGGCCAAGGCGGCATTCGTGTGGAAGCAGAGCGGCTTCATTGGTGGAGAACGAGTCGATCTCTTCGACTACCACGTCGCGGCCAGGAACTCCAGCTTCGGGCTGACCGGCGACAATAACTGGCAGTACAAAGCCGCCTTTCACGGAGTCGTCTCCGTCGACTCCGCCACCATGGGCGTGCGCCAACTGACGATAATCGCCGACGATCTCCCGCCAGACTTCTCGATCCACGCATCGGCAATCCGCGTGGACTACAATTACATCGCCATCAACGGACACGACTACCTGCTGCCTATCCGCGCCACGATCAGCCTGCGCCGTCACAAGCACGAAGGGGTGTTGAATGAGATCGAATTCCGCGACTACCGGCGCTTTGGCGCTAAGTCGAGAATGGTTCCGGTGGGTCAGTGAAGCTTGAACGATCGGGCGGTCGTCTACGTCCAGTGGGGCAAGCAGTATCTAGCAACGGAAATCGGAACTTTCTAAAATCGTCGGGGGTATTTCCCGAAGAACTTTATGGGCCGCAATGATCGAGGGGATCTCAAAATGACCGCTCGTGGCTTCATCGGATGCGCAGCGCTTTTGTCGATAGCGGCATTCCTCCGCCCGCCTATCGTAAACGGAGCGCAGCAGGAGGCGCCGACCGCTCCCGCCGGCCAAACATCCCTTCCCAGTTACTCAACCACAGTATTCAAAGCCAATGTCCGCCGGGTCGTTGTCGATGTCGTCGTCACCGACTCCAAAGGTCAGACGGTCTCCGGATTGACCAAAGCGGATTTTTCCGTCGCCGAAGACGGCAAGCCGCAGCAGATACTCTCCTTCGATGCCAACGGTTTCGGCCAGGCGATGGACTACGTGCCTCCTAAGCTCCCTCCGGAACCACCCAACACATTCGTCAATTTGCCTACAACGCCGGAGAGAGGTCCGCTCTACGTGCTGCTCCTTGACCTGGTCAATATGGACAATCCGAACCTGCAGGACTCCCCTGATGACTTCAGCATTCAGATGTACGCTCGTCAGGGGCTCGTGAAGTTCATCAAAGACAAGCCTGAGGGCTCACGCTTTGCCGTCTTCGTCTGGTCGGACGGTCTGCATCTCGTCCAGGGTTTTACCTCCGACAAAGCGCAGTTACTGGCTGCCGTCGATCCCAATGTTGCAAAGCCGGTGATTCCCAAGGTCTTCATGTTAGGGCAAAATTACGGCAAAAATAGTACCGTAGAAACGCTCCGAGTTTTGGGCTACATTGCCGAATATCTGGACGGGCTCCCGGGCCGCAAGAACCTCATCTGGTTTTCCGGAACCTTCCCTCTCAGCCTCTTCCCGAATCAGGACGATGCGCCAGCCTACGCCCAGAAGGTCAAGAAAACCCTCGACCTCATGGCTCAAGACCAAATCGCAATCTACCCGGTCGATGGTACCGGCGTCACTGTCGGCAATCCTCACGCTCCCACCGGCGCAACTGGCGGGGGCGGAGGGATGACCTCCGACGGCCGCGACAAGGGAATTTCCTCAAGCGGCCCTGGCGGCCATTTTCCCTCACCGGCAGCCGCAGCTGCCAGCGGCGGAACCGACGGCGGTCAGGGCTACTCACTCATCGCCGAGAGCAATATGACTGCGGACGAAATCGCCCATGACACAGGCGGACACGCCTACCACGGGCGTAACGATATCGCCGGGACACTGACCGATGCTACCGAGAACGGTGAAAGCTACTACACCCTCTCGTATTCGCCAAGTAATCAGAACTACGACGGAAACCTGCGCAGAATTCGCGTTGATCTCGCCCGGAAAGGCTACACACTTTCCTATCGCCGGGCTTACTTCGGAGGCGACACAGAAGCACCCATCAGAGCGCCGAAAAGTGCGCCCGATGCCACTCCCCCGCCCAGAAAAATTGGCGACACGCTCTACGCCAACATGGAACGCGGTGCGCCGATCGCCCACCAGCTCATCTTCGGCGCCCATCTCCGCACGGTTGGAGCAGCGGCAATGGGCACACCCGAGCAAATGGCGGATCTGGCGACTCAGCCGGCCTACTTCAAGGTCCGCCATAACAACAAGCCGGCGAAACCTCTCGCGCCTATGAAGTTGCAGCGCTACGCCATCGACTACACCGTGATGGCGCACCAGCTGCAACTCGACGGCGAACCCCTGAATCTCGAACTCGCCGTGGCTGCCTACGACGCAGACGGCAAAATGCTCAATGCCCTCGTGAACAATGGAGCGTCGGGGACCAACACCACATCGTCCCAGCCCGCGCCAAAGTCCTACCGTGCGGAACAGCAGTTGGACGTGCCGCTAGACGCGGCGTGGCTCCGCGTGGCCGTCCGCGACGCAAATACCGACAGGATTGGCGCGATGGAGATCAAGCTACCGCTGGTGCCTGAGAACGAGTCCGCAGCCATCGGTAAGACAAACTAAGATGACAGCTGGTCTATCGAAGTTCGTATCTCAGCCTGATTCCCCGCCATTGCTCTTTGCCCGGGAGAGTCTCTCCGCATCCCTGACACTGAATAGTTACTTCCTCCGGGCCATCCCAGCTAACCGCCAGCCGATCAGGCTCCCGGTGGACATCGAGGGCAACATACACCCGCCCAAAAGGCACCAGTCGGAGACTCTTCTCCAAAGTCGTCAAACCCACCGGCATCACTCGAACCATGTACTCATAGCTTGAGGAAACGCCGGGATCTTCGCGGACGACCTCGGCGCGATAACGTCCATCCGGCGAGTCGGCACCCTGGAGTACAACCGTAGCCTTTTCCGCCGAGACCATCCAACCCACCAGCATCAGCATGATCAAAGCGCACGGCAGTACACCGTAAACACCTATCAGGAACAGTCTCTTGCGGAGATTGATAACCGCCATCTCGGTTCTATAGATACACCTGCATCATGCGCTGCCAGGTGGGCCAGTCGTGGCTGTTGTGGCTGTCCCAGATGTCGAGACGGCAGGGCACCCCCCGAGACTGAAGCAGGCCGCACATATGACGGTTCTCACCCAGGCAATGGTCGTCCCACCCACTCGCGAAAAGATACGAGCCGTGCTGATAGCGATCCAGCTGCCAAGAGGGGCCTAGGTTAGCGATGAAATGCGGAGGAATGTTGAAGTAAACATCCTCGTCGTAGTAACCGTGAAGAAAGCGGCTAAGGTCGAACGCCCCGCTCATGGAAAGAAATCCGGTGAACTTGTCAGGGTGCCGCAGCGCAATATTCACCGCATGATAGCCGCCAAAGCTGCAACCCAGGGTGATCCTCTTCTGGTTCCAGTTCTTGTCGCGGACCAGGGGCAACACTTCATCCGTCACATAGCTTTCGTAAGTCATGTGCCGGGCGATGCGCCAGCGCGGCGGCACATTGCGGTTGTACCAGCTCTCGGCATCGACCGAGTCCAGACAATAAAGTTGAACTTCGCCATTATCGATCTTGTACGCGATGGAGCCGATCATCCCGCGGTCTTCAAACTCGTAGAAGCGGCCTTGCGAAGAGGGAAAGACAATGACCGGCAGACCCGCGTGTCCGTGGACGAGCAGCTCCATGTCGCGGCCGAGCCGGGGAGAGTACCACTTGTGATATTCGCGATGCATAAGTTCCGGTTCCAGTGGCCTTCGTAATATTCTTGCTACTGTAACAGGGATCAGGCTATCCGCACCCCGGCAAATGCTGCGCCAGGCATCTCCGGCACTGAGTCGAGCCTTTTAGCTTTAAGAGAGTGAGTTATTGGATTGAAATTGGATTTGACAACCTCCCCCAAAAATCGGGGAGAAGCGGACAGGCCACAGGCAGTCTCGATGGCTGGGCCTTCTTCGAAGCTGGAGATGTATCGCGACTTTCACAGCCAATACCTACCGGACGACCGCAATGTGATTGTGTATCTGCCGCCGGACTACGTCGGTCAGAATCACCGCTATCCGGTGATGTACATGCACGATGGACAAAACCTCTTTGACCCCGAGACCTCGTTCGTCCAGGGCCGCACCTGGCAGTTCGGAGAGCACGCTGATCAGCTCATCCTCGCCGGAGAGATTGAGCCGCTGATCGTCGTCGGCATCTACAACACCCCGCGACGTTTGGAAGAATACACTCACGCCAGAGACAAAAGGATGGGCGGCGGCGAGGCGCAGAAGTACGGCCAGCTGCTCGTCGAGGAGCTCAAGCCGTGGATTGACAACGAATACCGCACCCTCCCCGATGAGGCAAACACCTCGATGGGCGGGTCCTCGCTCGGCGGCTTGGTGAGCCTCTACCTCGGCCTCGAGCACGCTGAAACCTTCGGCAAACTGGCCGTAATGTCACCCTCGATCTGGTGGAACCACAAAAGCATTCTCGGTTACGTGAATGAGTACGACGGTCCGCCGTGGCCAAAGATATGGCTCGATGTCGGCGATGGCGAGGGGCGCCGCGTCCACGCCGACGTTGACCTGCTCTACCAGCGGCTCAAGACCAACGGTTGGAAGCCGGAAGTGAATATTCACTACCAGCTCGCCGTCGGTGGAACCCACGATGAGGCCGCATGGGCAGCGCGCGTGGGAGATATGCTCCGATTCCTGTTCCCGGCGGAATAGCGCAAAGAATCACTGTTACCGATGAAAAAATAGGCCCCCGCCACGGCTGTCGGGAAGTGTGCTGGACATGCGTTGAGGTGCAGCGGAGGCCACTCCGGTACTGGCATATAGTGCGTTACCGCGCAAGATCGTTACACGAACGCGATGCCGGCGCAGACGACCTTATACGCCCTAAAGCCTGCTGAGGTTCGCCTTGGCGGCCTCGTTTTGCGGATCGAGTTTGAGCGCATGCTCAAAGGCCTCCCGCGCCGCCGCCTTATCTCCCGCATGAATCTGCAGGACGCCCAGATCGTTCCAGCCTTCAGGGTTTGCCGGGTCGAGCGTCAACGCGGCCCGCTGTTCGCGAATCGCATTGGGCATCTCCCCCATCTCCCCATAAACCCTGGCGAGGGCTAGGTGCGATTGAGCGTCATTGGGGCGCAGCCGCTGAGCGGCCTGGAATTCACGCAGCGCATCGGCCAGCTTTCCAGATTCTGCGTAGACAGCAGCGAGCAGTTGGTGGGCATCGAAATCGTCTCTCTCCTTCAGCGCCTGCTGGAGCAGCTCGATGGCCCGAGCGGAGTTCTGATCGCCGGCCTCAATGCTGGCCAGGTTATAGAGCGCGTCGAAATTCTTCGGATCGATCGACAGTGCCGTCTCAAACTCCTGTTTCGCGTCGGCATCGCGCTGGGTCGCCGTCAGCACCGCCCCCAAAGCTGCATGGGCTCCAGCATCCTTCGGATTGTCGGCGAGAAGCTGCCGGAAGCTCGCTTCCGCGGCAGCGAAATCCTGGTTCCGGATCTCCAGTTGGCCCAGATCGAATCGGGCATTGGCGTCCGCAGGATCGATAGCCAGGGCCTTCTCATATTCCGCCTTCGCCTGTTTCCAGTCGCCGGCCCCGTCAAGTGCGGCTGCCAGCGCAGTGTGTGTCAACGCGTCGTTAGGGTCGTGCTCTAGCGCCTTTTGAAAGACGTCTGCGGCCGACCGGTATTCGCCCTCATTCATATCGACCGAAGCCAGGTTATACAGCGCCGTATGGTCGCTTGGGTCTTTGCGGAGCCGGTTCTCCATCCACGCCTTTTCCAGCAGCGCGCGAGGGTCTTCCTTCGCATTTTTGGCCGGCGCCGGCAACACCTGTAGCCAGAGATGCCCCATCTCGTCCACCGAGCGGTTCCCTGCCCTCACCCGAATCGGAGGGTCGTTCGGGTTGCGCACGTTGGCGCTTGAATTGTCATAGATGTACCGCATGTGCAGCACCGTCCCGGCGGGCAAAAAGACGGGCGTGGCGAAGCGATAGACCGACTGCCGATCGATGTCCCAATCGCGAATCAGAATCAGCCATTTCTTCTTGCCGTCAGGCAGGATCGCATAGCCCTCCAACTGCTTGCCGAGATAGTGCGCATGAGGATAAACGCCTAAAACTTGAACGTCGACTGGCAACTTTAGCTCGTCCTCAACGACAAAGTTCGCGTCGTTGGCCGGAATATCCAGCGCGGCATCGTGCTCCAGCTGCAACAGCATCGGATGCGCCGTCGGCGGCGTATCGGTGAAATACAGGCCAATCGTCGCATCCACAGTCTCGGGCTTCCCAGTCGGCTTCAAGTGCATATTCAGAATGAGATCGTTGCCCGGATCCAAACGCCACGGCATTCCCGCCGGTTCGATCAGCGCGGGAGTATCCGGCTTCCAGAAAAGAAAATGGCTGTCTGGATCGAAGCTATCGCCCGACGGCACAGTGATCTCCATCCCATCGATTCCCCGCTTCCAGTCGTTCGGATGGGCGCGGCGCAACGAAGCCGTGCGGTCGATCAACACATTGGCGTGATGAACCACCTGCGGCGATCCCGGTTTGATCTCCATTGCCCGAACGTACTTGGTTTCGGTAATTGGAACCGGCAGGATGAAATTGTGAAAAAGGTCGGTACCACCGGCGGGAACAAGCATAGGCGAATTCGCCTTCAAAATGAGATCAGGCGGCCCCAACTGCCACTCGCTTGAAAAAACCGGAGCCTTGGGCAAATCCGCAATGTCTCCCTGCGCCATCCCCGACTCGACCCACTTCCTAATCAACGCAACGTCCGCGTCCGGCAGCCGTCGGCTATCCGCGAAATCGCCATAGCCAGGCTCGGGCAGCCACGGCGGCATATAGCGCGACTGCGTCACGCTTTCGATCAGTTGCCCGCGCCGCATCACATCCTGATACGTAAGCAGGCTAAACGGCCCGGCCCCTCCGGGATGGTGGCACGTAACGCAGTTTTTGTAGAGGATCGGAGCAATCTGGCGACTAAAGGTGACCGGCGCTTCAGCCGCCTCCACTCGCGGCGAATCAGCCGCATCGCGTCGGCCGCCGATCTTCAATATCACGACTGCCGTGAAAAGGAGTGCAACCCCGCAACCGAGCGTGATTCTCCTCATCGTTTTCCAAGCGCCTCAGCGGAGATGACCCCGCAGCCTACCGGCGGCCCTCCTGGCGGCGCGACATCCTGGTGGTCAAGGACTGCGGTAATAGCATCCTCTAGATCGTGATGAGTGGCCCGGGGCCGCTCTCTGCCAATGTCCACGTAACGATTATCGATGCGGCCGAGGTAGACGGTACGCAGCGCTCGCTGACTTGAACTTCCCAGACCCTTTCCCGGAACCATAACAGCAGCTTCCGGAGTAACGCTCGGCCGCGCTCCGGCAGCCAGAAGCCATTGACTCGGCCCCACCAGCGTCGCCCCCGTAAGCCCGTAGTCCGTCTGGTGCCGGAGGACTCCTTGGTCAGTCTCAGTAGCGTTGGGATAGACCAGCCAGAAAGCAACCGGCTTTCCCGCAAACTCCTTTTCCAGCCGCCGAATTTCGGGAACATAGCGGTTAGAGATCGGGCAATCGCTAGCGATAAAAAATAGCACCACCGCCTGACCTCGGGTTGACGCAAGCTGATAAATGGGCCGGCCGCGAAGATCGAATCCATAGGCGCTTCGTTGGGCCAGAGAGAGGTGGAGAGAAGCAACAATAAAAACCGCCAACGCAATAAGGAACGCCCTGCGCATCAGGCTTCCAGTAAACAGGATTTGCCCTAGGTTCGGCAACGAAGAGCGCAGCCTGGTGATGAAGACGCCAACATCCGCCTCGCGAAACCCATAGCGCCAGGCCCGGCTAAGGCTTGCCCAAATCCCCTAAATCCAGCATAATAAAAGGCTGGGACCACTGCCGTTTGCAGCGCATTCGCGCCCGTCTCCCAAACGATTCCAGATTCAGGTTCTGAGAGGATTTTGATTGTGTTGATGATTCGTCTTGCGCGCTTCGGCGCCCGTAAGCAGCCCTACTACCGTGTGGTGGTGATTGAGAAGCGGCAGGCCCGCAACGGCCGTTCGCTTGAGATTGTGGGTACCTACAATCCGCGCACCAACCCCGCCACCGTCGATCTCAAGCGCGACCGCATCGAGCACTGGGTAGGCCTCGGAGCGCAGCTCTCCGATCGAGTCGGCAAGTTGCTGGCGAAGCAGCCAGCCTCGCCAGCCATCGCCGCCTGAGAAACTGTCCTCGCGGCGGCCGGAAATGGCCGCTTTGGAACGGATTTCGACATTCTTGCTCTCCCTTTGAATGATTGCTTGACGAACTACAGTCGAAGTGATTCATATTGTTGACTGTACTTCCGTCGCCCGCCGCCTGGTACGCTGAATCGCGCATTCGGCAGGCACGCTTGAGGGAGGTTGATCGATGACTGACGGACAGCAAGATCCAATGCGCGACCTGGTAGCTGAGATCGCCCGGGCCCTGGTCGATGAGCCAGGCGCCGTCGAGGTCGAGGTTCAACGGCACGAAGAAAGCAGTGTGCTGAGGTTGCGCGTCGCACCCTCCGACATCGGCAAGGTGATAGGCAAACAGGGGCGAACGGCACGCTCGATGCGCACCATTCTGGGCGCAGTCAGCATGAAGCAGCATCATCGCTATACCCTCGACATCCTCGAAGATCAGCCTCACGTCCCACAGGATGCCTAGTCCTGGCCGCAGGAACCGCTGCAAAGCGGGATATCCTGTAGCGTGAGCTCTTCGCGTCCATTGCCTTTGGAGTCATCGCCGCTAGACGACGAGTGGGTCATCGTCGCGAAAATCGTTCGTCCGCAAGGCCGCCACGGCGAGGCGCTCGCCGAACTGCTCACCGATTTTCCCGAACGATTCGCCGAGCGGAAGCGCCTCTTTCTGCTAACGGCGAAATCAGATCCACGCCCCATCGAACTCGAACGCCACTGGTTCCATCAGGGCCGTATCGTCCTGAAGTTCGCCGGCATCAACTCGATCAACGACGTTGAAACCCTGCGCGGACTCGAAGTCGCCATCCCCAAAGCCGAGCGCACCCCCCTCGACGATGGCGCAATCTACATCGCCGACCTCATCGGCTCCGCCCTGATCGACTCGCGCATGGGAGCTAACGTCGGCGTCATCATCGACGTAGACCGCGAATCAAGCGCAACTCCCCTGCTGGTGATTCAAACCGCAGCCAAAGATGAGGCGCTGGTCCCCTTCGCCAGAGCTTTTCATCCCACATTCGACGCCGCCGCAAAACAGCTTACGATGAATCTACCGGAGGGCCTGCTGGAATTGAATTCTCGGTAGTGTCTCAGTTTGAATTACCGATCGCGTCTTGTCGCTGGAAGATACTGCAATGTTAGCAGATGCCGCTTTCCTTCCGACGAAACGCGGTCCGTACAAAGAGAAGGTTTCGTGATCTTTGTCAAGAGCGTTTTCGGCGGGATCGTGGCCACGACAATTATGTGGCTAGCCGTCATCTGCACATCTACGTGGCGTTGGGAGGAGATCAAAAAACAACAGGGGGCTGCCGGTCTTGGTGCCGTAGCTGGAGGATGGACTTACCTTCTTCGCTTGCCATTGGTCATAATCTTACTGACCCTAGCATTCGGAGCCGGCCTTTACGTGACAGCGCGCTGGATTTCAAACTGAGACACTACCGAATTCTCCCGGGGGAAGCCCCGGCCTTTAGGCCGGGGAAAACGGCGGCAAAGGAAATGGGCCTTTAGCCGGACTCCATCGGAACCACAATCGAACGACACAATCATGCGATTCGACATCATCACCATCTTCCCCGGCCTCTTCACCAGCATCTTCGACCACGGAGTCATCAAGCGCGCCATCGCCACCGGCTTCGTCGACATCCACACCCATGACCTGCGCAAGTTCACCCACGACCGTCACCGCACCGTTGACGACCGCCCCTTCGGAGGAGGCGAAGGCATGGTCCTCAAACCCGAACCCCTCGCCGAAGCCCTCGAAACCATCGGCATCGCCGACAAACCAGCCCGCGACCTAGACCGCGAATCGGTCATCCTGCTCTCCGCGCAAGGCAAGAAGTTCACCCAGGCAACGGCGCGTGAACTCGCCAAACTCGAGCGCGTCGCACTCATCTGCGGCCGCTACGAGGGCGTTGACGAGCGCGTCAACGAACTCTTCGTCGACCGCGAGCTCTCGATCGGCGACTACGTCCTCTCCGGCGGCGAACTCGGCGCAGCCGTGATCGTCGACGCCACCATGCGCCTCCTCCCCGGAGTCCTCGGCAACGAAGCCTCCAGCCAGTACGAAAGCTTCGGCAGCTCCGAAGCCGAGATGGCCGCGCTCGACTCCGACGGCGCCCCTCCCCGCTCCACCCACGGCTCCGGCGGACTCCTCGACTATCCCCACTACACCCGCCCAGCCGAATTCCGCGGCCTCCCCGTCCCCGAAGTGTTAAGCGGAGGAGACCACCTAAAAATCAGCCGCTGGCGCCGTGAACGCGCCCTCGAAAAGACCCTCAGAAATCGCCCCGATCTGCTGGAAACGGCGGAGTTAAGCAACCGCGACCGTGATTTTCTTCGGTCGCTTCAGCGCAGCTAGTGTCGATTCGGCAGACTGAGCTTCTAGTTAACCTTCTCAGCCTGGATTGGCTTCATATTTGGTGGGGCGCTGACCGGATGTATCTCCGCGTGTGTAGCGTCCTTCAGGGTCACAATGAACTCGAAGCCATCCGCAACCGTGACGCGTAGCGCATTACCCTCCAGCTTCGTCTTGCTGATCGATGCTGGCGCGCTGTTCTCGGAGGGGTCCGCCCGGAACAGATCTCCATTATCGTCCAGCGCAATCCTCGATGGAGTAACAGTTCCGGTGACCCCTGAGCCGTTCTGAACCAGAATCATTGTGGCGAAACTCTTTCCCTGGAACATCCAGTGCCAGGTCCCGGCGAACGTCTGCGCGTTGTTGGTGGATGCAGAAGCTTCCTGCCGGCTCACTGCGCGCGCGAGCACCGTGCTCGTGCCAAATAGAAAGCTTGTTGCCAAAGCCAGCCCAATCAGACCGGCGCGCGATAGCGAAGTTCTCTTCTCAGTCAGCATCATGATTCGATCCTCCAGGTTGTCACCATCGAAAATACCCAGCCCCAGTGCGTTGCTACGAGGTACGTGCAAGCACAATGACGCCAGCCGTAAGAGGGTGCGGGCATACAACATTCGCTTCCCAAGGCGAACCGCGGCGTAATCGTCGCAGGCAAGCTCACGCGTCTGCGAAATTTTCGCCATCAGGTACTGAATGCCGGGGTGCCAGGCCACAGGCAGTGAGGTCAACTGACACAAAAGGTGCACCAGAAAATCCTTCCTGCGAATGTGACCGTATTCGTGCGCAAGGATCGCCGTGAGATCCGGCTCGTCAAGATCGGGGATCACCTTGCTGGGCAAAATGATCGCGGGACGAAACAGGCCAACCGTGACCGGATCGTCAATGGCTGTCGATTCAAGAAGGACAACGCGATGCGGAGGCCCGATCCCTAAGCCAGCCATCCCTAAGCCAGCCATCCCGGAACCAGTCATCCCAATTTCGCCGTGAGAGATCAACGAAGCATCTCTGCGCAGGCGATGAACTCGATAGATGCCGCGGCTAAAGTGGATCAGTTGATAAAGAAAAAGCACCTGCCAGATAACAAGGAGCGCAGTTTTCGCACCGGGCGCCAGGATGATCGACTCGTGCGCCTCGGAGTGCCAGTTCCATACCCACAAGTGATGGTCACGATGTTCCGCGTCCTGTATCGGCTGTTGTTGAGATCCCTTTGCGACCACACTCGGACGGGTTTGCCAGAAGGTGTTGAAGACAGGCGCGGCCAGACAAAGGGCGAATATCGCGAGATAAAAGCAATGTTGATACTTCGCTTTGGCTTTCGCGATGAATGGTGAGAGTACGGCCGCCAAAATCGCAAAGAGTCCAATCTGCACCGCCGCATTGAACAGCCAATCGAATACGAGCTCTCGAATCGTGCTCATTTCGCTTCCTCCTTGGCATCCCCGGCGGTTTCCAGCTTGGCCTGCAACTCAGCAAGCTTTTGTGCGTTGAGGTGCTTACTCCGCACCAGAGAGAGGAGGAGGTCATCCACTGACCCCTGAAAAACTTTGTGTAGTACGTCTTTGATCGCGTGGGAGTCTGCTGCCTCTTGAGAGACGGTGGCACTGTACTCAAAAGCGCGCCCAACCAGCTTCCTCTTCACTCTTCCTTTACGATGCAGGACATTCAACGTGGTCTGCACGGTGGTGTAGGCAAGCTGAGGCTCGCCCTTGAGCCCCTGCAGAACCTTCTGGACATTCCCCGCGCCACCCTCCCAGAGCACGCGCATGATTCGTCGCTCTAGAGGAGTGAGGACTTTACCAGGTTTGGGCATTGATGGCTTCTCCTATACGCATAGGAGACTACCTCGCGGCTTCTGCTTTTGTCAACTATAAGCATAGGAGATAATTTAGACCGCCGCCGTGCGGATGCGACGGATGGCCCCCGCGCAGACCCTCACAGACGCAAGATTGTGCTGCACCTGATCGGGAAATAGGCGCACCTCACGTCTGTGGATGGATGCAGATTCTGCTTCGTGTCGGCTATGCGGAGGCGCTAAGAAAGATGGGCTTCACCATCGCTTCGATCTTGGCCGCCATCTCCTCCGCGGGAATGCGGTCCGGCGTCTGGTACCACCGCCGCGCAGCCCCGAAGATCGCCCAGGCAGCCGTCGTCGCCAGTAACTCGAGATCTGTACCGGCAGGCGCCGGATGGTTGTCAGCGCCCTCTTTGAACATCCCCTCTATGACCGGAATAATCGAGCCTTCAAGAGGCATCTTCGCCAACTGACTGGGACAGCCAGTCGTCTCGGCAAGGTAGTCGCAAACGCCCAGCGCAATGGCCCGCAGAGCTCCGTGGCAGTCAGTGAACGAAAGACCGCGACGCGCGATTAGATCGCGGAAGCGAGCGGCGGTCATCGCCTGCAGCAGAGCGTTCTTATCCGGATAGTGCAAATAAAAGGTGGCCCGGTTGAGCGTGGCCTCGTCCGCGATCTCCTGAATGGAGATGTCATCGAACTCCTTTTGATTCAACAATCTAATCAGGGCCTCCATCAGCATGCGCCGACTGCGCAGGATGCGGGGATCTGTGGCTTCCGCCACAATGCCAGATTGGAGAGTCTCAGCCATTTTGCACTCTTGAGAATACCTTCTTTCACAGCATTCGATGCGTAGGCGACAAGTGTCGATTTATCTGAATCAACATTTGTTTATTAAACATCATATGTCGCATAGGAGGGATTTCATTATGCCCACACTTCTGCACGTCAACTCCAGCCCGCTCTATGGCCGGTCAGTCTCTCGCCAGCTCACCGGCGCGTTCGTCACCCAATGGAAGGCTTCACACCCGAATGGAACGGTCGTTGATCGCGACCTCACGGCGACCTCGATCCCGTCGATCACCGCCGAATGGGTAGGCGCCGTATATACGCCGGAAGAAGCCCGCACTCCGCAACAGAAGGAGCTGCTCTCGCTTTCCGACTCGTTGCTCGTCGAATTAGAGCAGGCCGATGAGTACGTCTTCGGCGTGCCGATGCATAACTTCGGTGTTCCGTCGGCGCTTAAGCTCTGGATCGACCAGATTGCACGCGTCGGCAAGACGTTTACCTATGCAGATGGAACTCAGAAGGGTCTGATCATCGGAAAGAAAGCGACCTTCATCATTGCTACCGGCGGCATCTATGACGCCCAGACGCAGATGGCCTCGTTCAATTTTGTTGAGCCGTATTTGCGGTCGGTCTTTGGCTTCCTCGGCGTGACGGATGTCACTTTCCTCACCACAGGTGGAACTGCGGCACTCAACTACGGGCAGGACCGCGATGCGTTTCTCGCGCCGCATCTTCAGGCCGTGCAAATGCACGCGCAGACATTCCAAGGAGACAACGCATGAAGATTGTTTCTGTCATCTCGCGCTATCTGCTGGGGCTCATCTTCACGGTCTTTGGCCTAAACGGCTTTCTCAACTTCATCCATCAACCGCCACCGGCGAATCCACTGGCAATACAGTTCCTTATCGCCGTCAGCTCATCGCACTTTGCCGCCTTTTTCTTCGCGGTGCAGCTCATCGGCGGACTGCTCTTGATCTCAGGCTTCTTCGTGCCGCTCGCGCTCACAGTGCTCGCGGCAGAGCTTTACAACATCCTCGCCTTCCACCTCACGCTCATGCCAGGCATCGCTCCCGCGCTGGTGGCCTGTGTTCTGTGGGTGCTGGTCTTCCTCCAGTATCGCGAAAGCTTCAAGGGCATTTTCGCCGCGAAGCTCGCGGCCCAGGGATAACCTATATCGCGGCGAGGAAGCATCACTCCCCCCTCGCCGCGAAGCATGGGCGGCGGCCCAGGTCGCTTCTCTAACCTGCGCGAGTACGAGCGAACCTCTGGAAGCGCCTGAACTTTCCGATACCCCGTTTTACATGCACTACAAGATTCTTTACTCCTCTACGAACAGGTAAGGTGAAGAGATGAAGCGAAAATGGGTCCTCCTCGCAATTGTCTTCATGGCGTTATTTCGCGGGGCTGCTTGTCGCTCCGGAACAAATGCAGCACAGTCTCCCGCCTTGACTGCTGCGTCGAAAAGCTTGGACGGAAGGACCCAGTGCGTCGCCTTCCAATGGGAACCAGACGGTAAAAAGATCGCCATCACGATTCCCGTGCAGATTGAAGGAGAGACTCACCGCTTTCAACTGGATACCGGAGCAACCCCAAATATCATCTACAGCACGATTGCCGATCGCGCGGGCTGGTCGAAGTCCACAGATCACAGTTTTCAGCCGAACACCCTTCGAGTAGCCGACACTATTATCGATCGGCCTTGGATTTCGATATCTCGCGATATGAGAGTCACCCACAACATCAGCGGAACTCTTGGTCTTTGGAGCTTGATCGGACGTATCACAGTCATCGATTATCCCGGCCAGCGCGTTTGTCTGTTTGCTGATACCGACCTCCCGCAAGAGCTACGGACTGGAACCTTTGTCAGCGCAACGCTACGCAATGGCAAGCTGTTCGTGCCCGTCCAGGTTGGAAGCTTCGCGAGCGACAACATCGTCTTCGACACCGGATCTAGCGAATTCCCCCTGACGGTTGATCTTGCTAACGGAGCAAAATCTCAGGCCAGACGGAACCTGAGAAGGCCCCGGTTAAGCACGAAGCACTAGCGTGGGGAAAGTCAGTCCTATTTTTCGGCGCTCCCGCTTCATCACAATTGAAACTCGGCAAAATGGAACTCGGAGTCCCTATCGTCTTTACGAAGCAGGGCGCTCCGGACGGCTTCGCGAAGATGTCATACAAAGTCGATGGGGTTATGGGTAATGCCCCAGTTTGGGACGGCATCGTTGTTCTCGACCTTACTGCTAATGTTGAGTTTCGCTTTATTCGCTGATCAATGATTATCAACGAAATTCAGGCGGCTAGCAGTCTGGCCGTTTCATAGACCAACGGGTCGAACAGCTCAACTCTTAGGTAAGTCGCCTTTCGGCAAGTTCGCGCCAGGCCCGCAAAGGACTCCTTTGTGAGACGGCCCGCCGTTCAGAAGATCGGCTTCAGGACCATCCGGCCGTACACGATGAACGCCATGAGCAGACCCAGCACGCCGCTTAAGATGATGGTCGTGATCTCGCGGTACTTGATGTGCACCCAGACGAACACCAGGCTCTCAATCGTTAGGATCGCGGCAGCCGCCACCGTGAGCGCCGGCTGCCAGTGAAGGGCGGCAGGGACGATCAGACCGACCGTGCAGACGAGTTCGAGGATGCCAAGGGCCTTCCAGGCTTCCCGCGGCAACGCACCAAAGGACGGGACCCCCTCGCTTACCTTGTCGAACATGAAGACCTTCATGACGCCCGACGCTCCGTACAGGAGCGCGGCGATGACCTGCAGGACCCACAACAGGATGTTCATTGTGTGCCTCTTCCCGGCTTCTGCGTCAACGCGCGCAGGGCGGTTTCTCCCCGCGCGACCCACGTTCTGAGCCCAGATCTAGTGACCATTCTAGTGACCATGGATAACCTCATGATAATTTCCCTTCGTGTTGCACAGAGGACCCCTTTTCGAGACGGGATCGGCGTGTATCACAGGTCATCGTAAGTGTATTTCCCCTAAAGTCGAGTCTTCGACAAGAGCAGGGGGTTGAGGTCCGGATCAAAGCGGAGTTGCTCATAATCCCGTTTTGCTGGAACGGCCGCCAGGGACTGGTTAACTCGAGCTTCACCGTAACCCAAAATCGCCAGACACTTCTGGTGGCGGAAGAAAGACCGCTGCGGACGATAGAGCCGCATCAATTTTGTCGCCTTAGTAGTTGACAGCGTTATGTCCAGCGCTTTAGACATTTCGCCGAGGTGAAACCATGAAACTGAACCAATTCTCCGTGTTCCACGTTGCAATCAACCTCATTCAGAACCCGCTGGCATTGCTGGGCGGTATTTTGCTGTGTCTCCTGCCCTCGCCAAACGTCCATGCGCAAGGCGTGACCTTTGCCTGGGCGCAGACCACTCTACATCGAGAGTTCAACCTGAGTGCGCCAGCGGTGGATGGCGCCGGCAACGTCTTTTTCGTCGGTAACAACCCGTCCGAAATAGACGAACTCCTAGCCGTGAGCGGCAGCATCCCGGCCAACCCCACCATTAAGACTGTGGCGAGCGACGTCTATGCCATTTTTATGGCGATAGACGGGAGCGGCAATATCTTCTTTTCGGGCGACGGCGATCTGGGCGAGATTGAGGCGGTAAACGGCAGCATCCCCCTCAGCCCCTCCGTCCGAACGTTTGCCATTGACGGATCGGGCGTGGCTGTCGACCAGAGCGGAGACGTCTTCGTCGCCGACACTGCGAACAAAGCGATTATGGAGATTGTGGCCGTCAATGGCAGCATCCCCGCCGACCCTGCCATCGTAACTTTGGCCAGCGGCTCCTTCGCTCCCTATGGCGTCGCTTTGGACTCGAGCGGCGACGTCTTCTTCACTGATGCCAGACATTCGCTAGTAATGGAAGTTGTGGCGGTCAACGGCAGCATTCCCGTCAACCCTACGATCCGGACATTGGCGAATCCAACGAAAGCTTCACCGGATGGCATCGTAGTGGACGCGCAAGGCGACGTCTTCTTCACCGATTCCCCCAAGAGATCGATTGTAGAAATCCTAGCAGTCAATGGCAGTATCCCAACCGAGGACGCCACCTTCGTCGATTTGAGCAACAGAGACTCTTCGCTTGGATACCTGGCGATTGATCAAAAGGGCAACCTATTCGTGGAGGGATACGCGGAGGGCCGCTCGCGCCTCGCTGAGGTGCAGCTCGGGCCGGTCAACTTCGGCAGCGTGGAGGTTTGCCCTGCTGGCCAGACCACCGCCGGGCCATGCAGTAGAACCATCACGCTGACCTATCATGTAGCCGCAGGCACGACCATCGGCGGGATCAATGTTCTCACGGCGGGTGCGAAAAACCTTGACTTCCAGGCCGAGGCGAGCGACACCAGCACCACCCTCTGCTCCGCTCAGACTTATAGCTCGGCGACCACCTGCACTGTGGATGTTACCTTTGCGCCACTGGCTTCCGGCCAGCGCAACGGCACCGTCCAGATCGTCGACGGCAGCGGCAACATTCTCGCGACGACCCCGATCTACGGTATCGGTCCGAACCAAACCATCACCTTCGCTGCCATCCCGAACCAATTCATCGGGGGCTCTGTGGCATTGACTGCAACGGCAAGCTCTGGGCTCCCGGTCACATTTGGTTCAGGCAACCTGGAGGTGTGCACTGTCAGCGGCACTACCGCGAGCATGCTGAGCGACGGAATTTGCACCATCACCGCTACCCAGGATGGGAATGCCTCTTATCTCCCGGTGATAGCTGGGCAGACTTTCAACGTTGGTCACGCCAGCCAGACCATCGACTTTCCTACTATCGCGCCCCAGGTCGCTTCGCTTCCGCTAATCCTGGACGCCACGGCGAGCTCCGGCCTGCCAGTGACTTTCACCTCTAACACGCCTGCTGTCTGCACCGTTAGGGGAGACCGAGCGACGTTATTGATCGCTGGTTTCTGCGATATTATCGCGACCCAGGCCGGGAACTCCGATTACTTCCCTACCGTGACCGGGCAGACTATTCTTGTTCATCACCGTGATCAGATCATCACTTTCGACGCCATATCCCCGCAGCCGGTCGGCGCCATGCTCCCCCTGACCGCCAGCTCCGACTCGGACCTGCCGATCACCTACGCCTCCACCACCCCAACCGTCTGCACAGTTTCCGGATCGACCGCCAGCCTGCTGGAAACCGGGACCTGCACCATTCAGGCTTCCCAGGCAGGCAACGCAACCTGGTTTCCCTCGGGTCCGAAAACTGTCAGCTTTACCGTGGAATAATAGCCGCTTCAGCAGCCGAGAGTATTTAGGGGTTGGGGTAAAATTCCCAGCCCCTGATTTTCTTGACCCATCGAGCCCATCTCGGTATTGACCGCACTGTTTTCAAAACCCCGTTTTCAGGGAACTAAACATTGAAGTAGAGACGATAGCCTGTAAAATCTCCTCAACCGCGCACGGCGCGTTTCGAAGAGATCCAAATGAGAGCACTTGTATTCGCCGTGATGCTCAGCTTGGCCCCCTCGCTCTTCGGTGCCACCTCACGGCCTAGTCTCACTGGTACTGTCCTCGATCCGAACGGTTCTCCACTGGCCGGGGCTACCGTCATGGTCTACCATGCCGGCGTCAAAGTCGGTTACAGCACCTTCTGCCCAAGCTGCTACAGCGACTGCGGCAAGCGCGCTATCACCGACGCCAAGGGCACCTTCGAGATCAATGATCTCTCCCCCGACCTCTGGTTCACCCTGCTCGCAGCCCGCGACGGATACGTTCCTGAGATTACTAGGCCTATTGATCCAGTGAAGGCTCCCGCAGTTTCACTCAAACTTGCTGTCCGGCCGGCAACCACCGACTTCAGTGGCACAGTCCGCGGTCGCGTCGTCGGAGCAGACGGCTCGCCTGTTCCGGACGCCATCATTAACCCAGCAGGCCTCATCGTTGGAAGAAACAGCGCTTACGGCGCCCTCCCGGGACTTCAGCCCCTCTCTGTTACCAACAAAGAGGGTGAGTTCGAACTCGCCTACTCGAAACCCACGCCGAAGATGCTCCTCGAAGTAGAAGCCCGTGGTTTGGCTCCAAAGTTTGCCGTCATGGAGACCGGACCAAACCGCCACTCTATCACCCTCGCTGAAGGAGCCACCATCGATGGCCGCCTCGTGCAGAATGATAAGCCCGTCCCCAATGCCCAGATCGGTCTGATCGCAAAGGATCGCGGCGGATTCGGCGGCGACCTCAAGCTCGCTGGCAATCCATATGAAATAGTTCGCATCGGCACCGACGCAAAGGGCCGCTTTCTTATTCCCAACATTCCCGTCGGCGTCGACTGGTACGTCTACGCCACTATGGATTCCATTTCGCCCCTAGGCTCAACCAGCCCGATCGAGATCCGCGCCAGCAAAGATGGCCAGTATCTTCGGGTTCCGGACCTCGTTATCAAACCCGGCTTCCACATCCGGGGTACCATCCTCGCAAGCGACAACAAGCCCATTGCGGATGGCATGCGCGTGATCCTCTCATCTGAAACGGTCTGGGACTCCCAGACCATGCCGCTCGCCGCTGACGGCCACTTCGAGTTCACCAACCTCCCAGCAGGAAAATACACCATAAGCGCATCCGTCAAGAGCTACCACGAGAAAACGTCGCAGTACGGTCCCACCCCTTTCTCGGTTAACCACGACATCGAGAACTTTACTACCACCATCTATCCAGACGTTCACTAGGCTTAAGGCGTAGGGAGTTCCCGAAAAGTCGGGTTTTCGGCAACTTGCCTTCTCTAACCGCAGGGACTGCCAAGCTGGGGCAGCGCCAACATTCATTCCATTTCGAGCTGCGGGAGCCCAGCAGACCAGAGGAATGCTGCCGGACAGACCTGTCACCCTGCAACCGACCCCCCGCGGTCAACATCGAACGAGCGGGAGTGGAGAAGTGATCGTTCATATTTTCGCGATTGTTGTGCTTGGCCTGATGTGCGGCAGCGAGCTCAATGTAGCGGCATTCGGACATCCGACGCTCAAGCGGCAACCCCTATCAGTACATATTCCGGTGCGCGCCTCATTGGCCGCGACTCTCGGTCGCGTCATGCCATTCTGGATGGGAGGATCCACGCTTCTCAATCTCTTGTTACTCCTCAACCATCATCTGGGCAATCTCCCCTGGCGCCTTGCCGCCATCTCATTTGCGATACAAGCCTGCGCGGTTGCTTTCTCCCTCATCGCTCTTGTGCCGATCAACAACCGCATCAAAAAATGGACGCCAGAGACCCTCCCGGCCGATTGGGAGGCACAAGAGCAACGCTGGGACCAATATCATTGGTTCCGGACCATTGCGCTGATAGCAGCCTTCGCTCTCCTCGTATCAAGCCTTCGCTAACGTCGCTAAGCCCTAGTTGTGGAGTCTCAACAGCCAGTCGGACATCTCGTATGGACATTGCACAGGAGTTGTGCTATCTTCTTTGCAATGGCCAAAGGAACGACTGTGAATACCGATAAATCGGAAGTGTTGCAGGGGACACTGGATCTGATGATTCTGAAGACCCTCCACGCGCTGGGTCCTTTACATGGATTCGGGATTGCACGGCGCATTGAGCAGGTGAGTGAGGATGTTTTGACCCTGAACGAGGGCACTGTGTACACCTCTTTACTGAGGCTGCAACAACAGGGCTGGATTGATTCGGAGTGGGGAACATCGGAGAACAACCGTAAGGCCAGGTTTTACTCGATCACCAGGCGGGGACAAAAGCAACTTGCAGTCGAGACGGAAAATTGGGAGCGAATTTCCGCCGTGATCGGTCGCGTTTTGCGTTTGGAGGGGGGTAAACAGCTATGAATTCTTGGGCCCTTCGACTTGTGTCGAGAGTTAGTGGTCTTTTCGGACAGAAGAAGGCGGAATCCGAATTCGACGGTGAGATGCAGGTGCACCTGCAACTGCTGACGGAGCGGTTCATGCGGCAGGGCATGAGTCCGGCGGATGCCGATTCAGCCGCGCGCCGCCAGTTCGGTAACACAACATTGCTGCGACAGCGCCATCGAGAAACGCGCACGTTTTCGTCTTTCTCAGCAGTCTCCCAGGATCTCCGCTACGGCCTCCGCTTGCTTGGCAAGAGTCCAGGATTCACGGCGATTGCCGTAGCTTCGCTGGCGCTGGCCATCGGCGCGAATACGACCATCTTCTCGGTCGCGAAAAGCATGATCTACGACCGGCTCAACGTGTCCCACCCGGAACAGCTGAGGATGCTGTACTGGCAAGCCGCCGGGCATAGCGTGGTTCTTAACATGTGGGGTGAATTCGACTCGTCGCCGGGTGGAGGGACGAAGAGCTCGTCCTTCTCCTATCCGGTGTATCAGCAGCTGAGCGCGCACAACGAGGTGATGCAAGACCTCTTCGCTTTTCAAGGCGACGGCATGAATGCGACCATCCATGGAACAGCGCGGCGGGTTCAGGCGGAGATGGTTTCAGGCAACTACTATTCCGGCCTGGGCGTACGTCCCCAGCTAGGCCGCCCGATTGAGCCTTCTGACGAAACAGTCCAAGGCGCGGGAGCTGTAGTCGTCATCAGCGAAGGAATCTGGGAGGACGACTTCGGCCGTTCGCCATCCGTCCTGGGCCAGACTATCACGGTAAATCAATCCGCAATGACGATTGTGGGCGTCAATCCCCGCGGATTTACGGGCGCCAACGGTTATCAGGATTCGACTGACTTGTTTATACCGCTGAGCATGCAGCCGGTGCTCGATCCGAACGGCAAGAAATCGGCTTTGGAGAATTCTAAATTCTGGTGGCTGGGGGTCATGGGTCGCATCAAGCCGGGCGTCACCGACTCCCAGGCGCAGGAGGTGCTGGCATCACAGCTGGAGGCGGCGGTGCGCGGCACCATGACTCCGAAGCCAGGTGAAACCATACCCCACCTCTTGATCTCCGACGGCAGTCGTGGGAACCACATTTCAGAGAACGAATTCAAGAAGCCGGCATTTGTGCTGATGACCCTCACCGGTCTGGTGCTCCTGCTGGCCTGCGCCAACATTGCCAACCTGATGCTTGCGAGGGGAGCACAGCGGCAGCGGGAGATGAGTGTGCGGCTGGCCCTGGGCGCAGGACGCGCGCGTATTCTGCGCCAGTTGCTTACTGAAAGCTTGCTGCTGGCGTCGGTGGGCGGGTTGGGCGGGCTGCTGCTTGGTTACCTGGGCCGCAACGCGATTCCCAGGTTATTGACCAATTCCTGGGAGACGAGCCAGGCCGACGTTCACTTTGATTGGCTGGTGTTCGGCTTTACGGCAGCCGTCACAATCGCGACCGGGTTGCTGTTTGGTCTTGCTCCCGCCTGGATGGCTGCACGCGCCGAGGTCAGCAGCACCCTGAAAGAATCGGCTCAGACCGCAACGCGCCGCCGCAAGGGAGTGGGCGGCAAAGCCATCGTGGCCTTTCAGATTGCACTATCCACACTGCTGGTGGTGGGTGCGGGGCTGTTCCTGCGGACGTTTTTTGCGCTTCAGTCGGTGGATGCGGGCTTCCGCACCGATCACCTGATCCTGTTTTCGATCAATCCGCCGGCTACACGCTACCCCGCGGGCAAGGATGTGCAGTTGCACACCCGCCTGGAAGAGGACTTTGCTGCCGTTCCGGGCGTAGAGGCGTTGACGGTCGCTTCGTTGCCATACATCAGCGGTAACATGATCAACGAAGGTTTCCTGGTTCCCGGTGAAAGCCTCGATCAAAACAAACAGCAGGCGGAGTTTCTCAGCACGGTGGGGAATGGTTTCTTCTCCACCATGGGCATACCAATCGTTGCCGGCCGGGCCTTCGACGCGCAGGACACGGCTACGTCTCCCAAAGTCGCCATCATCAACCAGAGCCTGGCGCGCAAGCGGTTCCCCAACCTCAATCCTATCGGCAAGGAAATCAGGACCGGGGACGGCCCGGAAGCAGTGAGGGCGCAAATCGTGGGGATCTGCGCTGACACGCGATACTCCGATCTTCGCGATGAACCGCCACCGCAGTTTTTCCTGCCTTACCGCCAACAAAACGATGTCGGCGGTTTGACGTATGAGCTTCGTAGTCCCCTGTCGCCTGCAATTCTGGCCCCGGCGCTGCGCGCTGCGGTGCGAAAAATAGATCCGGACCTCCCCATCGTCGACATCCGCACCCAGCAGGAGCAGATCGACTCGACCATGCAAACGGAGCGGATATTTGCATCTCTCACCACCGGGTTCGGCATGCTCGCGCTGGGGCTGGCGTGTGTGGGCATCTACGGAGTCATGGCGTATTCGGTGGCCAACCGCAGAAACGAGATCGGAATACGCGTTGCCCTGGGCGCGCAACCGGGGCAGGTGCGGGGGATGATTCTACGCGAGAGCACGTGGCTGGCGGTCGCGGGAATTGTTGTGGGCGTGGGCGCGGCTCTGCTGCTTACGCGGCTGGTGAAGTCGATGCTGTATGGGATTCAACCGTACGATCCGCTGACCATGGCGTTGGGCGTGCTCATCCTGCTTGGCGTAGCGCTGACGGCGAGCTGGATTCCGGCTCGCCGCGCGGCCAGGGTGCAGCCTATGGAGGCGTTGCGCCACGAATAAAGACTGAGATTCGAGGTCGGAGACTCGAAGATTGGAAGGGTAGTACTTTCGGTTTATGCCAAATCTCTGTGCGCTAATCGAGCGTCTAGCAGGCTAATTCCAAATTCCAGGGTCTCCTGAGTCCCTTTGCTTCGCAAACTCAGCTTCCCAGTTCCCGACCAGATGGACAACCTCTTGAAATTTCACACCTAGTCCCTAAATAGCTGTCAAGCCCCGTCCGAACCCATTTAACCTCTAACCATCGCCGAATCATTGAGATAAAAAGTTCAAAAAGTTGGCGTAGTGATGAAAGGGGTCAACTTGATAAACTACAAATAGGAGTTAAAGCCAAATAGAACCCCCAGATCGATCCGTCGGCTCACAACTCATACAACGACAGGTCTTTGAGAATAACTCCTTTGTTTACAAATCTTTAGGCATATATTTTGCAAGTCGTGTAAAACAAGACGGTTACGAAGATGGTGGGTGGTGGGGTATCTCGATCTTCCAACTGCTTCGAGTCCCAGACGGCGCCCTCCGAACCGCAAAGGAATGCTTACCGCAACTCCAAAATCCGTGTAAAATAAGGGTTTGGAAACAGCCAGAATTTCTTCGCTAGGAAGTTAGGAACCACCATGTCGATTCATCCCGTAATGCAGCGGCTCGCCGACAAGCTGAACCGCACGGACCACCCCAATTTCGTGCCCGGCGACACCGTTCGAGTCCAGGTCAAGATTAAAGAGGGCGACAAGGAACGTCTCCAGGCATTTGAGGGCATCGTGATCGCGCTCAGGCGCGGAGCCCAGGGCAGCTTCACCGTCCGCAAGATCAGCTTCGGCCAGGGCGTCGAGCGTATCTTCCCCTTCAACGCCAAGGTCATCGACAAGGTCGAAAAGATCCGTTCCGCCAAGGTCCGCCGCGCCAAGCTCTTCTACCTACGCGGACTCCGTGGCAAAGCAGCCCGACTCAAGGAAGTCGATCGCACCGCGTAGTCTTCGGACGAAGATATCCACAATTCACGTCGGCCCCAGTGAGCTCATCATTGGGGCCTTTTCGTGTTTCTTCACGGTACACTGAACGCAGAAATGTCCAGCGTCAACAACCTTGAAGAAGTTGACTGGCTACTAGAGGAGAGCGAGCCGGAAGTCTCAGCCGCGACCCGCAAGATGCGGATGCTTCGCACCCTCCGCTGCGGCAACAAGTATGAGCGCGCGGCGCGAGCGCAAGGCGCGACGATCATTGCCGGGGTAGACGAAGTTGGCCGAGGAGCGCTCTTCGGCCCAGTAGTCGCCGCCGCAGTGATTCTTCCGCCGGACTGCCGCATTCGCGGCCTCCGCGACTCAAAGCAGTTACTCCCTGCCGACCGTGAACGCCTCGCCACTATAGTCCGGAAAAAGGGCATCGCCATCGCGATCGAAGAGGTCTGCGTCGAGGTCATCGATCGCGTGAATATCTATCAAGCCACTCGAATCGCAATGACAGCGGCGGTCAACCAGCTTTCCCCAGCCGCCGATCACCTGCTCATCGATGCCATGCGCCTCGATCATCCTTGCGCCCAAACCAGCATCATTTACGGAGACTCGCTCAGCATCTCGATCGCCGCCGCCTCGGTCGTCGCTAAAGTCCATCGCGACCGCCGCATGTGCGAACTGGACCACGAATATCCTGGCTACGGTCTCGCATCGCACAAAGGCTACGGAACCCCCCAGCACCTCGACGCACTGCAAAGACTTGGGCCATGCCCGTTGCATCGCCAGACCTTTCGTCCGGTGATGCAGACTTCCCTGCCGTGGGATGATCAGAATCGTTGAGCGGGAAAGCTCCGTCGCTCTGTTAGTATGAAATGCAAATTAAATGAGGATTGTCCTGGCCTCATGAACCGCTGGCGCTGAAGACCGAGCCGCAGAATCAGCAATTAGGAGATGTTGCATTTGAGCCACCCTTTCCGGCAATCCTCGACGACCACGCTCGCCGCATACTCTTTAGCTTTGTTGCTCCCGGTAACAGGCGTCATACTGGCCGGAATGGCCGGGACCGCGGTAGCGCAGAAGCCTGTCAGTGCCAAGGCGAAACAAGGCGAGACCATCTTCAAAGCTCAGTGCATCGGTTGCCATAATAAGCAGCCAGGAGACACCACGCCGTTTGGACCACCGAATCTCCATGGAATCATCGGAAGCACACCGCCCATGGTCACACCCCAGGAAGCAGCAACGACAATTAAGAATGGAAAGGGCATAATGCCGCCATTTGAGGGCAAGCTTACTCCGCAGGACATCAGCAGTGTGGTTGCTTATTTGAAAACTCAGTGACGATCGCAGCATCGGCACCGGTCTTATGTGATCGTTGTCGGTTCTATACAACGGACGGGTTCCTGCAATAGATTGAGCGATGGTGTCACGTGAACGTCCGAGGCGCCGATCTCGCGAGTAACTCTTGGTGATGGGACAGGTTTAGACAGTGAAGATTTTTTGGGTTTTCGCTCTCCTCGGAATTACGACGGGAGCCATCGCTTTTCCGACCAGGCTGATACCGATCTTCGCAGCCGTCTCGCCCTCAATCTCAAGCGCGCAAGCCGCCGCTGCCACGTCGGACTCCGAAAGCTCACCCGGCGCCAAGGTCTTCCTGGACAACTGCGCGATGTGCCACGGCGCAAAGATGGAAGGCCATCCTCCTGTATTCCCCACCCTGGCCGGGGTCGGCAAGAAGATGAATTCCGACCAGATCACCCAGCTTGTTCGCCAGGGGAAGGGCCAGATGCCGGCCTTCCCAGCCGCAAGACTCTCTGACGCTGATCTCGCCAGTCTGCTCCAGTACCTGACCACCAATCCGACCTTCATGCCTGCCGGCGCTCCCGCTCAAACACCAGCAGCGCCCACGGTCACAATAGCAGCAGGTCCGCGCACTCCCGCTCTTCCTGGCGCTTCAACTTACCTCCAAAATTGCGCATTTTGCCACGGACGAGACGCAGGCGGTGGCGAGTCAGGTCCCGATCTCACCCGTTCGAAACTGGTTGCTGAGGATGTGAATGGCAGTACGATCGCCCCCGTTGTCCGTAATGGACGCGCCGAGGGCAAGATGCCCAAGTTCAATTTCTCCGATACCGAAATGACCAACCTGGTGGCGTTCATTCACGCCGAGGCCAAGCAGGCCGCAGCCCATCCGGGAGGCAGACGCGGTGTTGACGTCGCCGACCTGCAAACGGGCAATGTCGATGCAGGAAAAGCCTACTTCAACGGCCCAGGCGGATGCTCCAAGTGTCACTCGCCAACTGGCGACCTAGCCGGCATCGCTTCGCGTTATCAGGGTCTGCAGCTTGAGGAGCGCATGCTCTATCCGCGAGACGCGAAGGACACGATCACTGTGACTTTGCCATCTGGCGAGACGGTGAAGGGAGTGCTGGCATACCAGGATGAGTTTACGGTTGGCCTCCGTGACTCTAACGGTGTTTATCGCTCGTGGCCGGTCAGCGCCATCAAGTTCACCATCGACTCGCCAGTCACCGCGCATGTCGATCAGTTCCCAAAGTACACCGACGACGACATCCACAATCTGATGGCCTACATCCAGACGCTCAAGTAAGCTCTTGAAATCCAGCCAGAGCCCCAGGGAAGGATCACGATCGGTGTCGAGGCAGTTTCTGCGTGCACAATTCCTCGCGATGATTGCCTTGGCGGTCTTGTTCGCGGCTCCGTTCCGGGGTTCGGCTCAAGACCCCACCACCGCGCAGTTGCTGCATCCTCCGCCGGATAGTTGGCCGGGCTACCACGGCGACTATTCCGGACGACGGCACAGCAGCCTGAAGCAGATTACTCCCGCGAATGTCGGTAAACTCGGCCTCGCCTGGGCTTTTCAAACCAACCAGCCTATGGAGATCAAGTCCACGCCGCTCTTGGTGGAAGGCACCTTGTACTTCACCGTTCCTGACAACATCTGGGCCGTCGATGCGCGATCCGGCCATCAGATATGGCACTATACCTACCCCCGAAATGGCGGGCTGCATATTGGTCATCGCGGTGTAGGTATGTACAAGGGATGGCTCTTCTTCCTCACTCCCGACGCGCATCTGGTATCGCTGAACGCAAAGGACGGCTCGGTCCGGTGGAAAGTGCAGGTCGCCGATTACACCAAGGGGTATTGGACCACAATGGCCCCCGTGATCGTGAAAGACAATGTCATCGTGGGCGTCTCGGGAGATTTCGATAACCTTAGCGGATTTCTCAGGTCCATCGATCCCGAGACCGGCCAGACGAAATGGCAATGGGACAGCACCGCTCCGGTGGGAACACCAAACACCACCACCGGCGCAATGACCTGGATGACTGGAACCTATGACCCCGACCTGGATCTCATATACTGGGGCACCGGAAACCCAACGCCAGTGCTCAACGGCAAGACCCGCCCCGGCGATGATCTCTATACGTGCAGTATCGTGGCGATCCATCCGGACAATGGCACGCTGGCATGGGCTTTTCAGGCTTCTCCGCACGACACTCATGACTGGGACGCGGTTGAGACGCCGGTGCTGGTAGATGGCGACTTTCACGGCAAACCGCGCAAGATGCTGATGCAGACCTCGCGCAACGGTTATTTCTTCGTGCTCGACCGCACCAATGGGGAGGACCTGCTCAGCGTTCCCTTCGGCCCGACAAATTGGTCGCTCGGAGTTGACAAGAAAGGTCAGCCAATTCCAAATCCAGAAAAAGAGCCCGCCCCCGACGGACGCTTTATCGCGCCCGACGAAGGCGGCATGACCAACTATCGGTCGCCCAGCTTCGACACCACGACCGGGCTGTTCATCGTGGATGCGCACCCCAGCTACAGCCTCTACTTCGCCAAACCCGCCGACGGTACCTACGGCTGGGCGGGAGCCGACTACGGCCTGTGGGGCAAAGGCGTCATCGAGGCGATCGATTATCAGACCGGAAAGATTCGCTGGAGCCATGAAGTCGGAAAAGGGGGCTCGGGAGCCGGCATCCTCACCACCGATTCCGGACTGGTCTTCACCGGAGACAACATCGGCAACGTGCTCGCCCTCGATTCCAGCACCGGAAAGACGCTATGGCACGCCGGAACCGGAGCGGTAATAGACAGTTCCCCCATCAGCTACGAACTGGATGGCCATCAATTCCTCATGACCAGCAGCGGAGGCGTACTCTTCGCCTGGAAGCTGCCTGACACCGCAGCCTCCCGTCCGTAGACGGACGTCGGAAGCGGCCTTCCGCGCCGTTCAACAGCACAAACCGCATGTTATAAACTCAGACTCAGTGGCCCTGTAGCTCAGGTGGATAGAGCGACGGTTTCCTAAACCGCAGGTCGGAAGTTCGAATCTTCCCAGGGTCACCATAGAATCAATTACTTATCTGATTGATGATTGGGGGCTTAGATTGGTGGACGCGGAAGGAATCGAACCTTCAACCTGTCGATTAAGAGTCGAATGCTCTGCCAGTTGAGCTACGCGTCCAGTCGGCGATCCGCTTCTTCGCGGGCGACGTTTTGAGCGGGTATTTGGATTCTAGCTTCCGGCGGAGAGCACGGAAATCCCCACCTTCAAGATCATACCATCGAAAGGCTGTGCTGTCGGGCCAGCGATCGCGGAAAACACGACGCGAATCTGCGCCTGAGATGTCGATGAGAAGCGGTAAAAAACGACCTTCGGCGAGACGCTGGAAGCGAGAATCGCTCAGCCTAGAAGGTGAATGAAACTCCGCCGCGGACCGATCTTTCGGCCTGGGCGAAATAGAGCGTGCTGCCATCGGTCGTGATGAACGGGCGATAGCCCTCGGCGAGTAGATTCCTTACGTCCACGAGGGCCTCGACGCCATTCGGAAGCAAGTGCCAGCAGTGCAGGGGCTGGCGCAGCAGAATGCTCAAGTATGCGTCGGGAGAGGCAACATCGTAAGGAGCGACGGCGGTGACGGTGTTCTCCGGCTGCCAGCGGTAGGTGGCTTGCCAATGCGTCCCCGTCTGGCTGATGTGGCCGCTCATGGCCACGGAGTACATCTGCGTATGCCGAGGCTTCAGTGTGGTGAGGCCGCCTTCGAGACTGGTAGGCACGGCAAACGCCGGCATGGTCAAAGCGTCGCCATCGGCAAAGCCAAGCGTGAGCCAGGTCTCGCCGTGAACTCGAGTCTTCAGATCGCCAATTACTCCCTTGGTCGTGTAGCTCGCCCCCGCCACGTTTAGCAGTTCGGTAACCGGATCGTAGACCACGTAACCGCTGTTGAGATCGGCAGCCGATAGGTTGCCGCCTCCATTCACTACCGTATTCGCGACCCGGTCGCGGTAAATCGCGACTTCATAGCGGGTCCGGTCTCCGGTGCGTTCGATCTGGATCTTCTGGTGCAGACCTCGCTCCAGCTGCAACTGGCCATTCACTTCGGTGACGGTCGGCATCGGCGACGTGGACTGGTCGATTTCGCTGGCAATCTGTGCGTCGCGCGCCGTCGCCAGGTGATAGGAGACGGCCGTTTCTCCGTCGCGCCAGGTCACGGTTCCGAAAGGATGGTTCCCAATCTCCGTCGTGTTGCCGCGAACCGCCTCGAATTCATTGCCCACTTCTGCATCGAGAAATGGTGTCAACTCCATTGTCTGCGCGCTGCGCAGCACCATCGATTGGATACCCTGCTGGGTCGAGGTTTGCTCGATGCCAGGCAAGTCCTGCATCGCTGCCACGGTACGGATCGTATTGCCCATTGTGAGTTGGCGTTCGTAGCCCACCAGCGTCTCAGCCGAAGCCACTGATGCGATGTCGCTCGATCCAATATCGGCGCGCAGGATCAATCGCCGATCGTCTTGTTTCGAGCGCTCGATCTCAAAGGCATTGTGAAGTCCGCCTTCGCCAAACTCGTTCGCGCCCCCGCGCAGGATGACTCGCGCTTTCAGCACCGGCGCCGTGTCCATGTCGGAGACAACGACCAGTGGGCCGTCCTCGAGCATCCGGAGCAGAGGACGATTGGCCGCCGAACGCAGCGTCCAGGCCCACTCATCGTCGGGCTCGTCCACAGTGCGGCGTTTCGCGGGCAGCCATTGGAAGGCCTCCATCACCGTTGAGAGGGTCAGATTTACGGAGGTGCGACGATGGGCCAGGACTTGAAGATTTTCGCGGAGGGTCGGAAGAAACAGCGTGCCGGTTGCTTTGAGGCTGTAGGTGCCGGGAACCAGGTGGGCGAGCAGGAATCGCCCGTACTCGTCGGTGAAGACGCTGGCAACTACCGACGTATCCGGGCGCAGCAACTCCACCATGGCGCCAGCCTGAGGAACGCCGCGACCATCGCGCACAGTGCCGGAGATGGCGGTGGGCTCGTCAAGGGCGTTCAGAGAAGGGGCGTTGGCGCAAATTGCGCCAACTGCCAGCAGCAGCGCAACAGCCGTCCCGATTTTAGAGAATCTTCCAGTCACACTTGTCCGTGGTTTGCTCCCTGGCCCAAGTCCCCTGTCGCCAAAACTTACTAGGATTGGCAGCTCTGACGGCTGCTTTTTCCGGATTCACTTATTCAACAGTAAACGGAGCGGTCTGCGCAATGGTTTGTTTCGATACGCTGTCATTCACTGAAATCTTTACCAGGTAGTTGCCCGGCTGCAGACTGGCCAGGGGCATCGACTTCTCCAGTGTCACCTGGTCCTGATTGGCGCCAAGCGCCTTGCTGTCTTCCGAAGTCGTCACCACCGGTTTGCTGGTTGCGGAGTCGATGATCTCATACTGGATCGTCGCAGCGTTCTGCCGGCTCTTCTCGTCGATCCCCAGGTTATACACCTGCATCCAGAAATTCAGCTTCTGGTCGCGCTTGAACGACGCTGGCATGGCCGCCGTCTGCATCACCCGAGGCCGAACGTAGGTGTTGCCAATAATGAATTCCCCGGTGCCGATCTGCTTGGACGGTACCCGCTCCATCTTGTCGGCAAGAATCAGCGACGAGGCGGAAAGCTTGTCGTCATCAAACTTGGGAACTATGATTCCCTGCCCCCAGATGCCAACATGGTCCGGATTGTTGACGTCCTTGATTCCGATGTCGATCCGATATCGTCCGGGGCGCAGCGGCAGGGCCTTCCAGTAGACCTTCTCGTTGTTAAGAACCTTGTCCATCAACTCACTCGGCTCTTCCACTTCGACGGTGTCTTCAAAGCTCTGCACTATCCGCCCAGTGATGGTCGTAACCCTGCCCTGAATATTCACGACGCCTTTGGAGACGCCATCCTTGCTCTGAAACGTAATGTCGCGGTTCTTTATCTGGATAGTGACCGGCACCAGCACCGTATCGTCGGTCACTTTTACAAAATCGGTACGCACGTCAAATGGGAAATAGGGCCCATTCAGCAGCTTGTGCTGGCTCATGTAGGCCTCAAGATCGAGGTCCTTGTACTTGATCACCGGGGGCGCCATGAGCTTGGCCATCAGCTCGATCCGGTCAAATTGCTTGCTCTGGTTCATGCTGGACATCGGGCCGCTTCCTAATTGCTCCATGCCGCCGTTGAAGCGGTCCGCCTTCTTGGCCATGCCCAGAGACTCCGCCTGGGTCAGGCCGGCGCCCGGGGTGTGCAGCAGCGCGTCCTTCTCGGCGCGATTGATCGTCATGTGATAATCGCCGCACATGCAGGTGTTGACGAACTCAATGTCGATGTTGTCGCCAACGCCTTCGAGATACCGGTAGTGCCAGATTTCAAACGGAAAGGTCGAGGTCTCGCCGCCGCCTTCATCCATGGGACGCTCGTACGTTCCACCGCTTGGATGCGAATCGATGCTGTCCGGCTTGCCAAACGAAATGTACATATGGCCGCGGTCGGTCTTCCACCCCGGCTTGCCGGCGGCGAAATGTTCGTTCGCGTAGGCGATTCGACGGTAATGCTCCTCGCGGAATTCATTTTCCGGTGAATCGGGATTCGGGTTGCGCCGCAGCCAGAACTGCTCGATGAAGTTGTCCCGCTCTTCGTCGTTGCTGAGGCTTTTGAAGGCCTTGAGCTCCTGGTCGGTGATGATCCAGTGGACGTCTTCATTCACCCACTTCTTGTACGGTCCTTTGAGCTCTTCGCGGACTTCCTTTTGCTGCTTGAACTGTTCTTTGTCAGAGAGCTTCCGATTCAGCGGGTCCTGGCTGGAATCCCGGGCATCCGAATCGGTCGCCGGACGCTGGGTAAGCTGCGGTCCCTGATTGGTCTGCGAGGCGCCGGATTGGGTATTGGCCGACGGGGTACTCGCTGGAGCTGTCGCGCTGCCGGCAGCAGGTTGCTGCGCCCAGCTAGGCGCCGCGCAGGCAGCTAGCGCCAGCGCGATAATTGTTGCGGAAGAGACACCGTGCGATGAGGGATTCGGTGAGGAATCTAACCGTGAAGACTTGAACATAAAGCCTGGATACTCCTGCTTCTTCTGCATCCTTGATCTTAAGTCCTTCGCAGCATGGATTCAAGCTGTTCGGGTAGAATTAGTTGCCTTTAGCGGAACATCCTCGGCCGTGTCTTCACCGGCACGAGATTGGCAAGCGCTGTCCTCGCGGAGTACCGCCAGCGCCTGTTATGATTTTGACGAACGGCATTTTCTTTGGGAAGCGCCCAGGGCAACGTCCTGCGAGCGCGACTACATCCGGAAAAGCCCACTAATTCGGTATTCCTGGCTTGGGGATTCAACGGGAAGTGGAACTCGGAGGACCCGAGTTTCGTATCTAGCGCATCAAGGGGCGGCACTTTTTGCGCCGTTCGACATAACTGTGGTTGCCGCAAGTGGTTGACACTCCTCGCTCACAGTGGACTGGCAGCTGTAGCGTAAGGCATTCCAAGCAAGCGGGAACGGGAAAGACGCGTGAAAAAGAAGATTCTGATCGCAGTTGCGGTGTTGGTGGTCGCGGGTGGCCTCATTGGTCTCACGGTGGTGCGCGCCCAATCCGGTTACACCAAGGTCATCGCTGGCAAAGTTGTCCGCCAGGACCTGGCCTCCACGGTCAGCGGAACAGGCCAGATCAAGCCCAAGACCTATGTGAACGTCGGCGCGACTGCCATGGGCCGCGTCACCCACCTCTACGTCAAAGAGGGCGACCATGTAAAGAAGGGTGAGGTCGTTGCCACCATCGAAAACGTCCAGCAAGGCGCTAACGTTGAGGGACAAAAAGCGGCCATCGACGCGGCCAAGACCGATATTTCGTCTTATATCGCGGCCGAAAAGACCGCCCAGGCCAATCTTGAAAAGGCCCAGGCCGATCTGGAGCAAAAGAAGCTCGACTACGACCGCTACGTCTCCCTCTATAACGATAAGCTGGTTTCCAAGCAGGATTTCGACGCGAGGAAGTCCGCCTATGACGTGGATGTCGCCACCGTCGCGCAGAATCAGGCCGCCCTTGTCCAAGCCAAGGCGCAGACCGAGTCCGCCCGCGCCCACATGCAGACCCAGGTCGCAACCTTGAACTTCGACGCTGATCTGCTCAACCGGACCATCGCAATCGCGCCCTTTGACGGCATCGTCACCAACGAGCCCATACGCGAGGGCGAAACCGTCGTAGAAGGCATTCAGAATACCAACGGTTCCGTGCTCATGACCCTGGCCGACGTCTCGGTCATGACCGCCGACGTCAAGGTCGACGAGACCGACATCGTGAACGTCTCGATGGGTCAGTCCGCCGACGTCAGCGTCGACGCCATTCCCGGCAAGGTCTTCAAGGGGCACGTCACCGAGGTCGGCGACCAGGCGCTCCTCCGCTCCACTGGCGTCGCCACCAGCCAGACCACAAGCGGCACCGAAGAGGCCAAAGACTTCAAGGTCGTCGTCACCCTCGATCACCCTTCTGATGAGCTGCGGCCAGGTCTCTCCGCGACCGCAAAGATCACGACTGCGCGCAAAGAGCACATCCTCACCATTCCAATTCAGGCCCTGACCCTTTACGCCCCGCCACCTATGGACTCCAAGGGCCACGTCGCCACCGTCTCGGCCAGCAGCGGCCCCGTGGCCGCGCCCAAGCCGCAGCAAGGCGTCTTCGTGCTGCGCAAGGAAAAAGGAAAGCTAAGGGCCGTCTTTGTCCCTGTGACGACTGGCATTACCGGCACCACCGATATCGAAGTCACCAGCGGATTGAACGCCGGCGATGAGATCGTGACCGGTACCTATCGCGTACTCCGGGGTCTGAAGGACGGGACTCCGGTCAAGATCGATACCACTCCGGTGGTCATCAAAGATACAGACGCCGGTTCGTCTTAGAGCCGACTTGCCCGCGCCCATCCTCATCCGGAAGGAACCGGCGCGCTGCGAAGTACGTAGAGGTTTCACAGGAACCAGGAACATTGGCAAGCGCGAGATATTTCGCGGCCAGTCCTTGCGGCAATGAATCAGGGCAGTAATCTCAGGAGTATCGATGGCCGTGCAGATGATCAGCGAAGTGGATGCCTCCCAGCCCCTCACCGTTCCGCAAAGCGATGTCATTGAACTCGAAGATATCTGGCGCACCTACGACATGGGCTCGGAGCAGCAGGTCAATGCGCTCCAGGGCATCAACCTGAAGATCCGCCATAACGAATACGTCGCCATCATGGGGCCCTCCGGCTCGGGAAAATCGACGCTGATGAACATCATCGGTTGCCTCGATACCCCCAGCCGCGGAAGCTACAAGCTCAACAACCACCTGGTCAGCGACCTCAACGATGACGAACTCGCCCGTATCCGTAACCGCGAGATCGGCTTCGTTTTTCAGACCTTCAACCTGCTCGCCCGCGCCACCGCGCTCCACAATGTCGAGTTGCCCCTGATCTACAACGGCACCCCCGCCGCCGAACGCATCGAGCGTGCGACCGCCGCGCTGCGCGCTGTCAACCTCGACGGCCGCATGAGCCACAAGCCCAACGAGCTCTCCGGCGGACAACGCCAGCGCGTCGCCATTGCCCGCGCCCTGATCAACCGCCCCTCGATCATCCTCGCCGACGAACCCACCGGCAACCTCGACTCCAAGACCGGCGACGAGATCATGGCGCTCTTCGACGAGCTGCACCACCGCGGCAACACCATCATCGTCGTCACCCACGAACCCGACATCGCCGAGTTCGCCCACCGCATCGTCCACATCCGCGACGGTGTCATCGCCTCGGATGTCCAGTCCTCCCGCATCCGCAATCCGGGGATGGGGACTAAGGCAGGTCATAGCAACGCAGAAACGCTGTAGACGCCCATCCTCCCAGCCCGTTGCGTCTTCGCGCATCCGCAAAGTCGGCGAATAACCGCGCTTGTTCCGGGTCTGAGCTCGACGCTTCTACTCAGACCATTCCTTGTAGTCCTGAAACTCCCACATCATAAACGCGGCAAGCTGTTGGGAAATGGCTTGCCAAGAATTACCGGTTACTCTCAGAACGGTTTCCTGAATCGCGCGCCTTACAAGACTCACCTCCCAATGCGAGAGCACCCATGTCCGTCGTGCTAACCAATAGCCCTTTTCCTCGCATTGGCACTCAATCCACCCAGGCGAACATATATATATATCGAATATTTCTTCGCCCTCGCCGACGCTCGGTCCGATAAGCACGCGGACTACTTCGTTGAAACTTCTGACGTCTGCGACTTTGATGGACTCAAGAGGTTCCCCGTCCGGCGTCCCTATACTTTCGATCCGTGGTCTCATAGTTTGATGTCCAGATGGTATTGCCAACGTTTACCAGCCTGCAAGTCCGCTCATTCCGCGTCTTGAAGTCGCCTCAGTTTCTCTTGAAATCAAAGTAAGCAAGGTTCATGTTGCCACCCGTAAGAATGTGCACGGTGAGCACACTCTTGCCCTTCGGCAGCTTCAGCTTCGCAAAACCCGGCGCGAGGTTCCAATGATGCCACTGCCGCCACGCAATCGGATCGGAAGCACTGTAGGTAGACACGATCGCGAGCGGCCCGGTCGCGTCCTTGCCGTTCACATCAATTGAAATTGTCCCGCCGCGGTTCGAGGTGTAAAGAATATCTGCGCTGTAGACGCCGATATGGGCCACATCGACCGTCAGATTGAACCACTCCCCCGGCTCCGTCCACCCGACATACAGCTGGTTCTCTTCGGGCTGCACAAGGTCGTACGGACTATTGTCGATCTGGTCGTGAAACTTCGTATACGAGGTGTCCACACCCTCGTTCATCCGGAACTGATTGAGGTAGGTGCCATCCGCCGGATTCAGGGCCCCGCTCCCGTTGTTCTTGGCATCGGAGTCGTGATAGGCGATTCCCTCGGCGCCGCTATCGTAATAAGCGCACTCCACCTTTCCCGGAATCTTCTGCGCCCCACCCGTATAGCGGCTGTCACTGTAGGGAGCTCCTTTGTAACCCGTCGGGTCATTCGTCCCCGCCACGCTCACCGTTGTCAACAGTAAGAGAACGGCGAGAAACATCAGACGCAAATTGAATCGTCGCAAAGATCTTTCCATGGACTAATGAGTCATGATCAACCTGCCTCTTGCGCGTGCACTCCCGGCGCTTCGCCGTCAGGAAGAACGCAGTTGCCTCCGCAAGAATATACTCTTCAAGGAAAGACTCGGCGGCAGCTATCCAAGACCGTCAGTTGTATGCGCAATGATACTGTCCTTAGTCGGCAAGCGGGCCGCGATCCTGGTGGCCGCCTTGCTCACGTCCAATACAGCATTCAGTTCGGAATGTACCCCGCCTCCACAGCTCCAGGCGAAACTCCGCGCCCACCCGTCCGCCGAGAGCTACGCCGCCCTCGGCCAGTATTTTGGCGATAAGGACGAACATCAATGCGCGGCACAGGCATGGGCCTCGGCGTTCAAGCTCGAACCACACTCGGCGAAGTTCGCCTACATGCTCGGGCTCAATCTCTATTTCAGCGGCGACGCGGACCACGCTGCATCTGCGCTGCAAGAGTCGATCCAGCTGGATCCCAACGAACTGCAAACGCATCTGCTGTTAGCGACGGTGCTAGAGCAAGTCCATCGCGGCCCCGAAGCAGCAACCGAGTGGCGTGCCGCGCTGGCGATCGATCCGTCTTCGAAGTTGGCCCTCGACGGCTTGGCAAAGTGGCTGCTGGCATCGAGAGACTACGCCGCCGTCGTCAAACTGCTTCGCTCCACGACACTGGACGAGAATCTCGCCCTCGATCTCGCCCTCGCCTACGAACGCATGGGCCGGCTCGACGACGCATCCGCAACCCTAAGACAAGCCCTGACCAAGGCGCCATCGTCACTGCAACTCGCCAACACGCTCGCCCTCATCGACCTCAAAGCAGAACGCCATGACGAGGCCGCCGCTCTGCTCGCGAAGCAATACGCCTTGCGTCCAAACGATCTCGAAACCCAAATCGACTACTTCCGCATACTTGTCGTCAATGACCAGCGCGACAAAGCGCATCCGCTTGGGAAAACCCTGCTCGCCAAAGCGCCGCACGATTTCAATGTGCTCTATCTCAGCGGAGTGCTCGAGCGCGAAGACGGCAACTATGCGGCTGCGAAAGACCACCTCGAAGCAGCCGTCCAACTCAACCCAAACCACGCCGACTGCCTCTACAACCTCGGCGTTGCGCTCGCCCGGCTGCACCAGCCCGACCAAGCAAGAGATCGGCTCGAGCAGGCGATCTCGCTCGGATGGAACGGCCCCGAGATTCGCTATGAACTCGCCAACGTCTACCGCGCCCTCGGCGACACCGAAAAAGCCGCACATCAAATGACGCTCTACCAGCAGGAAACCCGCGACAAGGAGCAGCGCACCGTCGCCTTCAGCAAAGCCGCGCAGGCCGATCAGGAGATGCACTCCGGCGACCTGAAATCCGCCGTCGCACACTACCGCGAAGCCAGCGACGCAGTTCCCACGAATCCGCTATTCGTCTATAAGCTGGCAACAGCGCTCGACGCATCCGGCGATCAGACTGGAGCTGAGCAGCAATTCCACAGAGCAGTTCAAATGGACCCAAACTTCACCGCAGCCTGGATCGGCCTCGCATCAACTCTGGCAAAGGAATCGAAAATCCCCGAAGCCAAAGACGCGATCAACACGGCGCTGCGGCTTGACCCTGATAATGCTCAGGCGCAGGCGCTTAGAGCTTCCATTGAAACCCCGGCCAAGTAGCGAGTAAATAGCAGCCTTGAAGTCCTCATAAACGGCAGTCCGATGCACCCTTGGCACGACCATCCCGCTAAAGGCCGCTATAATCTTCCGTCTATGAAGAGTTTGCGAAAACAGCAAAGCGACGAGAGGCAGCTGCAAGTCAGCAAACTGCTTGAGCAGCTAGACGCTGCCTTCGAAAGGAGGCGAGCTGGCGACTATGCCGCGGCACTCAGCGAGTTCGAGAGTCTCGAAAGCAAATCCACACTTCCGCAAGACATCGCAGCGCTTCAACTCTTTCAGTGCATGTGCCTAACTGACTTGGGTCGAACTGACGAAGCGCACGAAAGAATCAGCCGTGTGAACAAAAACAGGCTGGTGGTGATTGATCAGATAGATTATGAATCCGAGTACGCCCGCATAAAGCGGGCGCAGGGAAAAACCAGCGAAGCCCTTGAGCGGATTGAACGGGCAATTAAGATGGCAGAGGCCATGGAGAACAGGCGTCAAGTTGAGGAAGCCTGGGGAAGTATGCAGGCGCTTCGCGGAATCCTGTTGGCGGAGTCTGGTAATTGCGACGAGGCGATACCAGTGCTTGAGTCCGTTCCAGCAGAAGCCGAGGGCTGGGCCGAGGCGAGGATCCAACTCGGCGATTGTAAGATCCAAAAGAGGTTGCATCACGAGGCGATTCAGGTTTATCAGTGCATTGTTTCGAGCTCGAAAAAGATACATCCGATTCACCGCAAAACTGCGCTCCGGAACATTGGCTGTGCCTATTACTACCTCAGGGAATACACCAACGCCGTCGAGTACCTTACGAAGATCGAACACGGATACGACGAGAATCCCCGCCTTAAGGCCGAACTCTTTGAGGTATTAGCTACGGCCTACTCACGGTTAGGAATGCTCCAGGAAGCAGCGAGGTATAGCGCCTTCTCGAAAGGTTCCGGTTCGGTTCAGTAGCGCGAATTCAGTGTGGGCCTTCCGATAGTCCACCAGATAAACTAGCTGCAATGGATTCGGTTCACTGGACCCGCCGCAAGCTACTGAGCCGGACCTCCATCGTCGCCGCGTCCGCGCTCACCCCGCAAGGTCTCTTCGCCCTCAAGACAGACCCAACCGCCAACGTGCCGGCAACCACGCCATTCTCCCGCTTCACCGACGTAGCCGCAGCCGCCGGCCTTACCCACCCAACGATCTACGGGGAAACCGACCACGCCACCTACCTCCTCGAAAACCTGGGCGGCGGCTGCGCCTTCTTCGACTACGACAATGACGGATGGATCGACATCTTCGTCCTAAGCGGTCGTCGTCTCGACGCCGTCCCGCCCGGCTCAACCAACCGCCTCTACAAGAACAATCGCAACGGCACCTTCACCGACGTCACCGAAAAAGCCGGCCTCACCAGTGCCGGATGGGCCATCGGCGTCTGTGTCGGCGACTACAACAACGATGGCTTCGAAGACCTCTTCCTCACCTACTTCGGCCAGAACCGCCTCTACCGGAACAACGGCAACGGAACCTTCACCGACGTCGCCGAGAAAGCGGGATTGCTCCAGCCCGGCACTCATTCCGGATCGGGATGCACCTTCGTCGACTACAACCGCGACGGCTACCTCGACCTCTTCGTCTCGAACTACCTCGACATCGATCTCGCCACCGCTCCGAAGCCTTCGCTGCAAATCCCCGACTGCAGTTATGAGGGAGTGCCCGTCGCCTGCGGCCCGCGCGGCCTCAAGACACCCCGCCACTATCTTTATCGCAACAATGGCGATGGCACCTTCACCGACGTTTCCAAAGAGTCTGGCATCGCTGCAATTTCCGGCTCCTTCGGGCTGACCGCCGTCGCCTTCGACGCCGACGAAGACGGCTGGCCCGACATCTTCGTTGCCTGCGACTCCACGCCTAGCCTTCTGCTCATGAATAACCACGACGGCACCTTCCGCGAAGAAGCGTTGCTTCGCGGCGTCGCAGTAAGCGCCGACGGCCAGGAGATGAGCGGCATGGGCGTCGGCCTCGGCGATTACGATCTCGACGGCCACACTGATCTGCTCAAGACCCATTTCCAGCACCAGGCCTCCGGCCTCTATCGCAACAACGGCAAGGCAGAGTTTGAAGACGTGACCGTAAAGGCAGGCCTCGGCGCCGAGCAGCGCTTCATCAGTTGGGGATGCGGACTCACCGACCTCGACAACGACGGCTATCCCGACATCCTGGTCGTCTGCGGCACTGTCTATCCCGAGCTCGAAAAGACCTTCCCGAAATACCCCGCGCGCGATCCGCGACTTGTCTTTCGCAATCGCAAAGATGGCACTTTCGTGCAGTTAGGCGACGAAGCCGGCCCGGGAATCTCCGCCCGCCACATGAGCCGGGGATGCGCCTTTGGCGACTTCGACAACGACGGCGACCTCGACGTTCTCATCATCAACCAGAATGAGCCGCCTTCCCTGCTCCGCAACCACGCGCCCGCAGCCAACCACTGGATCAAAGTGCGCCTGGAAGGCGTCAAGAGCAACCGCAGCGCCATCGGCGCTCGCGTGGTGGTGCGTTACTCCGGAAAAATCCAGGTCCAGGAAGTCCTCAGCCAGGCCAGCTATCTATCCTCAAACGACCCGCGCCTCCACTTCGGTCTCGGTGCTGCTACAACCGCCGACATCGAGATACGCTGGCCGCTGGGGCTCACCGAGAGCTTCCGCGCCGTCGCCGCCAATCAGCTTGTAACCATCCACGAGGGCCACGGAATCGTCAAAGGCCGACCCTTCCGTTAAAGCGGCAGTACATAACTGTACTGCTGCTCCAGTCAACTTATTCCGAAAATTGCCGATAACCTCAACGGCCGGGAGAACTTGGCGCTCTAACGCAGTGGCGAAGTCACGCCCGGACAAACATTCAGGGATGGTAAGCGAAACGATGGCCCCGACTTCGACTCTGACTTCGGCATCGAGTACGGCACCCTCGCCGGGAATGGCAGCGCTCGCCGATACCCCGGCGCCACGCGCCGTCTCTGCCATCAATCAGAGCGCGTCACAGCTTTCTCTAACATTGATGCCCTCCAGTCAGGAAGAGAACCACCCCAGCATCCACGGCCTCACCGGCCGCAGCCCCGCGATGCGCCGGCTCATTCAACAGATGCAACGGATGGCTCCGCATCTCATCCTGGCGACCATCGAGGGCGAAGAAGGCACTGGCCGCACTCTCGCCGCCCATGCGCTGCACGCGGCGGGACCAGTGCCAGACGGTCCGTTCGTCCCCTGCCTGGCTACGCAATTCTTTTCCCCGGATAGCCCGTCCGGAACCGTGAAGCGCCAAAGCTGGTCCGAGGCAATTCTTGGCAACGCCCACGGCGGAATGCTCTTCCTCGACCGCGTCCATCTGCTTTCTATCGAGCAGCAAGAGATGCTTGCCGACTTCCTCCACTGGTTCGACAACCGTCACGTCCAGGCCCGGCAGTCTGTTGGGACTGCAACGGGCGTCGCCATGCGGCACTGCACCGAAGAGTCAGTTCCCGCGCAGATCGTCTTCTCCACATCGCTCTCGTTGCGAAACCCCGGCAACCTCGACGGCTTCCGCGAAGACCTCGCCTCGCGCCTGTGCTCAGTCCGCTTCCATCTGCCGCCGCTCACCCAGCGCCGCGAAGACATTCCCCTTTTGGCGCAGACCTTCATCCAGCGCTTCGCCCGCACTTACGGCAAACCGGTGCGCGGACTCGGACCGGGAACCATCGCCCCACTACTACGCCACACTTGGCCAGGAAATGTCCGCGAGCTCGAAGAAACCATCACCGCCGCGGCACTGGAAACCGAAAGCCAGTGGATTCGGCCGATCGATCTGCCTCCGCTGACCGCCAGTAATCGTCACTGCTTGCCCGGGGGGAATTCTGAAACCGTCGCCGACTCCGATTTCAACCTCGACCACGCGATCCGCAATCACGTCACCCGAGTACTCACCCGCACCAAGGGAAACAAACTCCGCGCCGCGCAACTGCTCGGCATCAGCCGCTCCACGCTCTACCGCATCCTGGCGGCGCAGCCCGGAGCCACCCAGTCGCCAGCCCACGCGGTAGGCCCTTAAGCAAACCTCGTGTCCTGGATTTAGATTGGTGATCCTCGGTGCGCCTTATCAATTGGTTCTCGAAGCGGCGGAGAAATCCCGGCTCAGGCCAAGCTTCGTAGCTACCTCGTCCAGTTCGTCCTGAGTGAAGAAAAACTGATGCTTTGGATTGGAGTTTGGATAGAACCGGATGACGATCTCAGGTTTTTCAACCGAATCATTCTTGCCGTCGTGAAACGGATATCCTAGATCCTGCAATAAGTGAAGCGAGCCTTCGTCGCCGCTGGGATTGCCTGTATCTCCGACGATACCAAACACGCCCCTTCCCGTGCGCTTCGAATAAACAGACACGAAATCACCTACCCTCACACCGCGCCGCCAGGCCACGTCTCCGCGAACGACATAATTGATATTGCGGGCGTCGACATAGCGCCGTGGATCCCGTTCATTGTGATTCTTGATGTCAGCAAAGGCGGTCTGAGAAATGTAATAGCCCGGAAACGGATCTTTTGGGCCTTGCAGAATTGGGCGATTGTGTTCGTCAACCACATAACCGACGATTTCCTTGTCAGCGCGATTGAGATAATGCGCATTCAGCGGAATGTCGAGTGTTTGCATGCCCGGCGGCCCGTAGGCGTTAGGAGCTCCGTCCACGTCAACATCCATGCGGTGTGTCAGTATTTCGAAAGATGGATGCTGCTTCCCGTTCTGCGCATGCGAGACGACAGTGACGCTTAAAGCGAAAGCCCAAACAATGGCGGGCAAGGGACGCAGGCATCGCCAATTCTGCAACCCTCTTATCTCCCGATACCAATTAACAATGATGGTCATCCTAAGCGAGCGCGGCGAGCCGAAAGTGGAGTGGAGGGATCTGCGTTCTTACCAGATCCCTCCATCACCCGCTACGCGTAAATTCCCCGCTGCTTGATCGTCAACGCAACCCGGTCAATCGCCAGCATGTACGCCGCAATACGGTTGTTCACGTTGTGCGCTTCCGCATAACGAATCACATCGTCGAAGCTCTCCCGCAAGATCGCCTCCAACCGCTCGTTGACCGTCGCTTCGTTCCAGAAATACCCCTGGCGGTCCTGCACCCATTCAAAATAGGAAGCAGTCACGCCGCCGGCGTTGGCCAGAATGTCCGGAATCACGAAGATCTTCTTGTCAGCGAGAATCTCGTCGGCAACCGCGGTGGTCGGGCCATTCGCGCCTTCGCAGATAATCCGGGCTTTCACGCGGTCAGCATTCCTGCTGGTGATCACGTTCTCCGTCGCCGCCGGAATCAGCACCTCGCACTCGTCGAGCAACAGCTCATCCGAATCGGCCGCCTCGGCGCCCTTGAAACCCAGCACCGTGCCGTTGCGGTCCTTATAGTCGAGCAGCGCGCACACATCGATTCCATTGACGTTGTAAAGCCCACCGTCATGTTCGGCGATACCGATGATCTTGTAGCCCCGGTCGTACATCAGCTTGGCCGCGTTCGACCCCACGTTGCCAAAGCCCTGGATTATCACCCGGCAGCCTTCCTGCCGCAGACCCAGATAGCGCAGCGCTTCATCGCAAACCGTCGCGATACCGCGCCCCGTCGCCTCACGCCGGCCGCGCGAACCGCCAATCGAGAGCGGCTTGCCGGTGACCACCGCGGTCACTGTCTGACGCATGTGCATGGAGTAGGTGTCCATAATCCAGGCCATCACCTGGTCGTCGGTGTTCACGTCCGGCGCGGGAACGTCTTTCTCCGGCCCGATGAACTCGATGATGTCTGAGGTATACCGGCGAGTCATGCGCTCGAGCTCGCCCCTCGACATATGGTGCGGGTCGCAGACAATGCCGCCCTTCGCTCCGCCAAAAGGAATGTTCACCACCGCGCACTTCCACGTCATCCAGCTGGCCAGCGCCCGCACTTCATCCAGCGTCACTTCCGGCGAAAATCGAATCCCGCCTTTGCCCGGTCCACGCGCCACCGAGTGCTGCACGCGAAAGCCGGTGAATACTTCAATATGCCCATCGTCCATCATCACCGGGATATGAACGATGATCTCCCGGTTGGGATAACGCAGAATCTTCCAAATGCCGTCGTCCAGGTTAAGTTTCTTTGCCGCATAGTCGAATCGAGCAGCCTGGGCTTCCCAGGGATTGATCTCCTGCTCGAGCGTAATTGTTGCCATGATTTCTCCAATGTCGGTTGCTTCTTTCCGGCCGCCGCATCTCTCTTACCGACGGGCGTACCAGGTGGCAGAACTGCGAATTCGGGGCGATCTTCATGGCCCTGCAATCCTCAAAACATCGCCGCGGAAGCACCGCACGCGGCAATCAGCCAAACGATCTGAGTATAGGCCCACAGTAAAGAGAGGGGCAACCAACGGAGGCCTCAGTCACGGTTACTTAAGTGGGTTCCTCCTGAATTGGCCAAATGCCGTAACCCTCTTACCCACAGTAAGTTGCGAGCCGTTCCGAGGCGTCCGCTTCGGACTGCTCGACGTGGAGGACTGCGAGTTCCCACACCTCATCCGTTATCCCCTGACGCTGCCACTCTCCCTCGGCCCTCGCCGCCGCCAGAATATCCAAACCAAAATCAGCGGCAGATCGAACAAAGCGCTAATCGCCTCAACCGCAGGCACCGCGCGAAACCCATAAGACCGCGCAGCCCGCCCCTCGATCCACGTCATATAAGCAATCGGCACATATGAGAACGCAGTAAGAATCGAATACCGCAAGCTCCCGCTCTTACCCACCGCGCCCACAACATCCAGCACCAGGTCCATCGAAAGCGTCGAAGTAAAACCAATGGTGAAGAGATAGACAACCGTGCCAACCATATAAACCCGGTAAGTCGCCGGAGCAAAGGCAATATAGAAAGCCGGAATCGCATTCAAAGCCCCAGCCAGACCATAAGCCACCCGGCGGTCAAATCGCGGCACCCATCCACCAGCCAGACAGCCCAGCGCCATCAGCGATCCGCCGCCAACGCCATTGATCCAGACCACCGACGATCCCGCAACCCCATAGTCAGGCGAGATGGCGGGCAACAACCCAATCAGCGCACCAGCGCCCGGCGGAGCCAGCAACAAAATCAACCCAAAGAAATTCTTCGACGTAAGACAAGTCTCTCGCAGCTCATGAGCGACTCGCCGCAGATGCTCGCCAAAGCTCACACTCGCATGGCGCGGCGGCTCGCGCAGAGTCAGCACGATAAGCCCCGGAATCACCAGAATCAGCGTCGCCAGCGGCACCCACAAAGGCGGCTTGAGATGCAGTGCCAGATAAAGGATCAACCCCGGCCCGATCGCCCCGCCGCCCAGGTTGCTCGCCTGCGCCCACGCCGCCCCGCGCGTCCGTCCCTCAGGAGCAACCATCGAAGCCATCAGCCCGCCATACGCCGACGAGATCAGCATGCAAAACACCAGCCCACAGAAATACACCCACACTGCGAGTTGAGCATTGCGATAAAGCAGGAACGACCCAAGAGCCAGCGCGCCCGCCGAGCCAAGCGTGGAAACCAGATACCACGCCCGCCGCGAGACCCAGAGATCCGCCAGCGGACTCCACAAGAAATAAATCGACGAAGGAATACCCAGCAGCGCAATCGCATTCGCCACCTGATCAACCGACATCCCAACCTGTCGCAACAGCAGCGACACCGCGCCATTGGTCGTGAAGCCGATATAGACGGCATACGGCAACACAATCCAAAAAAAGCGATGCGGAGGAGCAAGGCTCCGGCTAGGCGGCGCGTCAAGATCGACTTCAGAGCGTACTTCTGCGGTCAAACCAGCGCCTCAGGAGAATTTCTACGGGGAAAAAATCATTCTAAGGCTAGCGCTGTTCCACCACGCGATATTTGTCATCTTGAGCGGAGCGCGCAGCGCGGAAAGAAGGACCTGCGGTTTCAGCGATCTTCATGACAGCCGCCTTCATCAATTGTGCAGAAAGCTTCCGACTGACCCACCCTACCGCTCATGTACCATCACTTCAATATGGCCGTTCCACAACATTCGCAGCCGTCGAGTCTGCCACTCCGCAAAGACTTCGAGCGACTCGCTGCCGCACACACCCTCGTCCCCGTCTACCGCAGCCTGACCGCCGATTTGGAAACCCCCGTCTCGGCATTCCTCCGCCTCGCCGACGGCGAGCCCGAATGCTTCATGCTCGAATCCGTCGAGGGCGGCGAACGCGTCGGCCGCTACACCTTCATCGGCGTCCGCCCCTACAAGAAGATCGTCGCCTGGGGAAAATCGATCGAAGTCACCGAAACCAGCCAAACTAAGTCGCCCCAAACACGAGCATTCGAAGGCGACATCTTCGCCCTGCTCAAAGACGCGCTCAACGGCCACAAACCCGCTCGCATTCCCAGCCTCCCACCATTCACCGCCGGAGCCGTCGGCTTCTTCGCCTACGACGTCGTTCGCCAGATCGAACGCCTGCCCTCGCTCGCCAAAGACGACCTCGGCATGCCCGACGCCTGCCTGATGTTCTTCGACGAAGTCCTCGCCTTCGATCACGTCAAACAGGCAATCCTCCTCATCGTCACCGCCGACTTGTCAAGGATTACACCGAAAGCTGCTTATGACGACGCCATCGCACGCCTCGACCGCCTCGAAAAGAAACTCGCCAAGCCACTGCCCAAACAGAAAGCCAGCAAGACAACCGGCAAACTACTCGTCAAACACAGCAGCAAGAAGCAGCACTTCCTCAACGCCGTCACCACATCAAAGGAATACATCGCCGCCGGAGATATCTTTCAAGTCGTCGTCTCCCAGCGCTTCGAAGTCGAGCCCGGAGTCGACCCCTTCGCTATCTACCGTTCGCTGCGCATCGTCAACCCATCGCCGTACATGTACTTCCTCCGCTTCGGACTAAAGAAGCCCGGTACAAAAAATAAACCCGAAGTCACCCACATCGTCGGCTCCTCGCCCGAGCTATTGGTCCGCGTCAAACAGCGCGCCGTCGAATACCGCCCCATCGCCGGCAGCCGCCCCCGCTCCAGCGACGAGGCCGAAGACATCCGCCTCGGCGAAGAGATGCTCGCCGACGAAAAGGAGCGCGCCGAACACCTCATGCTCGTCGACCTCGGCCGCAACGACGTCGGCCGCGTCAGCGAATTCTCCACCGTCCGCGTCAAGGACTTCATGTTCATCGAGCGCTACTCCCACATCATGCACTTAGTAAGTACGATCGAGGGCAAGTTACGCAAGGAACTAACTCCAGTCGACGCCTTCCGCGCCTGCTTCCCCGCCGGTACCCTCTCCGGCGCACCCAAGATCCGCGCCATGGAGATCATCGAAGAGCTCGAACCCACCCGCCGCGGCATCTACGGAGGCAGCATCCTCTACGCCGACTTCTCAGGCAACCTCGACAGCTGCATCGCCATCCGCACCCTGCTACTCAAAGGCAAGAAAGGCTACATCCAAGCCGGAGCCGGAATCGTCGCCGACTCCGTGCCCGAAAAGGAATATGAGGAGTCAGTAAATAAGGCGAAAGCAGTGGTTACGGCCATCGAGCGAGCGAGAGGATAAATTCTTTGAATGAGAAAGTCAGATGAGAATGCGCCTGGTTAAATCCCTTGGCCGAAGATTTGCGGGGACAGCATTGCTATTCAGCGGCATTGTCGGTATCGGGACGAGCCTTGTCCTCTTACTGTCAAGTTGTCTCGGCTATCTGCCTTACAGTGATATGCCCGGACCGGGTTGGTGGGGACGCCTTCACTGGCCTTCTTGGACTGAGTTTGCCACTTACATCGGATTTGCACCTTGGTTTGCTTATTCCTGTCTCTATTTTGGTGCCGGACTTTTCGCGCTCAGCCTAGTACTCGGTGCTGCATCTACGCCTCGATGGCTTAATAGGCTTATAGGCGGCCTGGTCGCTGCTGTAGCGGCCGGTCTCGCTGTCTTGGGAGCGGGGTGGATCTTAGCTCTCGCTGCAATCGGTCCTGATTCAGCACTCATCCTAGGTTTGCTTTATGGAGTCTTTCTCTTTCCTCGCTTCATCCAGCCACGCACTTGCCCCTTACCCACGTGGTTCAGATTTGGTTCAGTGACGCTCGCCACACTCCTATTTCTGTTCTGGATCGTTTTTCCACTCTTGCCGAAAACTCCCAATCCAAACATCAACTATGACTTGGTACGAGTGACTCCTGGCGACAAGGCGGTCGTCGCCGCCGGATATCTGGGAAAGGATGTCTCAAGCGGCATGGCAGCCCTAAACTTGCGGGGACAAACTCATGGAGGCATAGGCGGCGCGGCGGCGAGCTCGGGAGAAAATGCACCGGAAATCGAAGTTGAAATGATTGCGCTTGAATCTATAACAAAAGAAGCGCAACTCACCATTCCTAAAACCGGGTATGTCATCTATGTTCTGAAAGACGGAACGTGGACACCGCATCCTTCAATCTCAAGAAAGGACGGCCGCGTGCTATTGATCGAACCCGGAACTGACCCGAAGTACGACGGAGGCCGCGTGAAGCTCGCGAAGGACACAAAATTCCATGCGTTTACGTGGTATCCGACAATATCGAAGGGCGAATGAAGGACATTTCGATCCTTGACACCGAAACCCCCGCTCTCTACCCTCGACTCATGGAACTCCAAATCACCCCTGAACAAGAAGCCAAGCTTACGACTCTAGCCGGGTGCCCCAGGTCTCGATTTTGAGACCTGGGCTTTCCTTGACGCGAGAACCGCTGTCCCCTAGGCTCAAAACATGGAAATCCCCCTCACCCCCGAACAAGAAGCCCAGCTGAGACGCTTGGCAGAACACCTGGGCAAGGACCCGGGCCAGATGGTGATCGACGCTGCTCTCCGCGTCCTCGACGAGGACGACCGCCTCCGGGCGGCCGTTCAGAAAGGCATCGAACAGGCGGACCGGGGAGAGTTCATCGAAGAAGAAGAGATGGACGCTCGCGTCGAACGAATGCTCCAGCGCTGAACCCGTTCGCAAACCTACCGCCGAACCAGCTTCCCAATCTCCTCAACCCGAAAAGAAATCCCCCGCGAAGACTCCTCAAAAACCTCACCACGCAGCAGCTCCCCATCCAGATAGCGAAGACTCGCGCCGTCCTCAGGATCGATGACCCATATCTGCGGAATGCCCATCTTCGCGTAGTCAGCCAGCTTGCGCCGAATCTTCAGCACGGTGTCTTCCGGAGAAAGCACTTCAAACACCGCGATCGGAGGCCGCGTCGCAATCCGCTCCACCGGCGAAGCGAAGTCCACCACCGTCACGTCCGGAACCCGAAACCGCGTCGCAGCAACCTGCACCCGGTACTCGGGGAGGACCTCGACGTTCCACTCCCGCTCATGTCTGGCAAACCAGAGCAGAATCGCCTTCTGCCATGCCGCATGATCGTGCTCGCCCGCGGGCCGCTCCTCGATTTCGCCGTCCACATATTCCGCGTCCGGCTCATAGGAAGAGCGAAGGTAGGTTTCCACAGGAACGCAGGTCGCAGTCGCCACGAGACTATTCTCTTGATGCAAGCTTATCGTAATGGCCAGGATAGGATCGAAAACCCTCAACCCCCAAGCCGCAGACTCTCATAATCACGCCCCAACTCCCCACAAAGCGCCTCAACCGCCAGCTCATGGTCCGCCCGCTCCGCCAGCCCGGAGACAGTCACCGACCCAATCACACCCGCCTGGACCACGCGCAGCGGAAAGCACCCACCATGACTGGCATACTCGCTCAACGCAAGCCCATAGCGATCGAAAAGATTGGATTTCTTCTCTTCCAACTCCAACCCAATCGCATACGAACTGCGCAGAAAACGCGCCGTCACATTGCTCTTCCGCCGAACCCAATCCACGTTGTCAGGAGTCGTCTCCGCCAGCGCGGTATAGAAGAGCGGCTGCCCAAACCGCCGCACATCGATCACAATCTTGAACTGCCGCTCGACTGCCATCGAACGCAGCCGCAAGCCCAGCCTCCAGGCTGTCTCTTCATCAAAGCTTGCGAACTGAAGCTCCTGCTCTTGGAGCGCGATACGCACGAGATCTTCGGATATCGACATAGTGATGGTGCGATGCTCAAATCACTGTAGCATCAGTCCGACGATCTGGATTCATGCCAAACCAGGAGTCATCGACTTGACCGACTTATCACTGCAAGACCCGGCCGACGCAACCTTGGCATCCCTCTTCGCCGCCTCGGCGTCCACCGCGCCAACACCGGGCGGAGGCTCCATCACCGCGGTCTGCGGCTACCTCGGCGTTTCGCTGCTGTTGAAGTCGATTCGAGTCTCAGCTCGCAAACAACCCGACGCGATCTACCCCACGCTCGAAGACAAGCTGCTCGCGCTGGCATCGCAACTGCTCACGGCGGCGCAGACCGACTCCGACGCATTCAGCCAGTACATCCGGGCGATGCAGTTACCCAAAAGCAATCCAGCCGAGCAGGCCGCGCGCGGGCAGGCAATGCGCGATGCCGGTGTAGCCGCCACCGAGTCGGCGCTCGACATCCTCGACCTCGGCAACGCGGTCCTCGACTGCGCGCATCGGCTGCGAGATCGCGTAATTCCCGCCATCCGCGCGGACGCAAGGGCCTGCGTCGAACTCGTCTCCGCAATGAACATCATCGCCCGCGAAAACGCGCTATCAAACCTCGCCGGGGCAGATTCCAACGTTGATCCCGCGGGCGCACTGCGAGACAGGCTGGACCAAGCCGTAGACCAATATCAAAAGCTCATCACCGCATGCCGCAGCCCGCTATGAACACACCGAACCCGAGGCACATCGGACGGGCCTTTGTGGTTCTATAGTTGAAGGTGATTATGACTGCGGTGCCTGACAACTCCAAATCCACTCAATTGCTGACGCGGGTCTCTTTGCTGTCGGCTGCCTGCATGCCGATTATCTACTATGGCGCACAGCTCGCCGCCGCTCCGTTTTATCCCGGATACAGCTTTTCCAATCAAATAGCGAGCATGCTCGGCACCAGCTACTCCCGGCAACCTTGGATCTTCAATACCGGGATCATCCTTACCGGAATCGCAGCGATCGTCGCGGTTTACGGGCTATTTCAGAGCTTCCGCCCGGTGAACAATCTGCCGCTAAGTTCGCTGATCGCTCTTACCGTGGCGTATTCGGGTTTCATGGCCGTTAGAGCTGGACTCTATCCGCTTCCCGATCCTCGCCACTCTTCGCTAAAGTTCGGGCTCACCTCCCCACTTCTCACGACCCTGTTGATGCTGATAGCCACGTGGGGAAAAGCCCATCTGAAAGGGCTGCGGACGTATTTGTTCGCTTCGGTCCTACTTCTAGTTCCCGTGGTTGTGCTCCTGAAGGGAACACTCACAATTCCCTGGCTCCCCATCGGCACTCTCCAGCGCCTTCTCGCTCTCGGAACCTACGTCCCTATCGGTGTCGTGGGCGTCTATTTCTTCTTGAAGAACCGGCAGCATCTGGAATGAGCCTCTCATGGAGGCCGCACGCTTACGTCGCGTTTCGACCGAGACCGCTCAGTTTGCTATCCTTCTGCCTACCCCTCATTCAACTCTCCCATCAAGAAAGACCGAACTCATGAGCGCTCTCAAGAACTTCAAGGTCTTCGGCGAACCCGTCGAAATCCTCATCCCCGGCGACGTCACCGGCGGCTTATCGACAACCCTCACCCAGACCTCACCGCCCGGTGGCGGCCCTCCACCCCATTCCCACACTCATGAAGACGAAACCTTCTGTGTACTCGAAGGCGACTACGAATTCCTTGAAGATGGGCAATGGCACAAAGCGGAACATGGCCGTGCGGTCCTCGCGAAACGCGGCTCCGTCCACACCTTTCGCAACGTCGGGTATACGACTGGAAAGATGTTGGTCTTCCTCACGCCGGCCGGCGTGGAAAAATATCTCGAAGAGATTTCGCCGCTTTCGATACCCCGGGATGCGGCACTACTGACGGCCGTCTCCGAACGCTACGGCATCTCGTTCGCGAAGTAGTTTCCAGCCGCAGGAAACTGCCCTGGCCTAGGCGCTAACCACCGGCAACTTCGCCGCTTCCCAGGCAGCCAGCCCGCCGGCCAGTTCAACCAGGTCGGTAATTCCATGCTGGTTGAGAATGCCCACCGCAATCGACGACCGGTAGCCGCCCGCGCAGTGCACCGCAATCCTTCGCCTGAGTGGCAGTTGTTTCGCACTCTCTTTCAAGTGGGCTAGCGGAAGGTTGACGCTGTCACCGATGTGCTTCTCGCCCCACTCACGAGTCGAACGAATATCTACCACCAGCGGAGGATTCGCTGAATCCAGTTCTTCTTCCAGCATCGGAGCGCTCACTCGTTCCGTGGTCCACACCAGGTCTGGCCGTCGAGCGAGCGCTTCCATCCCGTGTTGCAGATACCCATTGACCCGATCGAAGCCAATCCTTCCCAACCGCATCGCTGCCTCTTGTTCCCGCCCAGGTTCCGCGATGATTACAATCGGTCGCGCCGCGTCGAGCACGGTGCCCGCCCAGGTCGCATACTGGCCACCCAAACCGATATTGAGACTTCCCGCAAGATGCCCCTTCGCATACTCGGCAGCATCGCGAACATCCAGCACCTGCGCGCCATCGTCGCCCATCTCCAGCACTTCGTCCAACCTCAAAGGACGCAGGCCATGCTCCAGCGCCTCATCCAGCGTCGGCCGTTCCCGCGTGTTCAGCACCGCATCATAAGTGAAATAGGCCGGAGCGTCAGGCTGATCGGCGGTCACCAGCCGTGTGAACTCTTCCTTCGTCATCGGTTGCAGCGCATAGTTGAAGCTCCGCTGCTCGCCCAGTGTCGAAACAGTATCCGAAGACATATGTTTTCCGCACAGCGAGCCCGCCCCATGCGCCGGATAGACCAGCGTCTCATCCGGCAGAGGTAGCAACTTGTTGTGCAGAGAATCGTAAAGGTGACTGCTCAATTCCTCAGCCGTCCATCCCAAGGAAGCCCGCAGATCCGGCCGCCCCACATCGCCGATAAAAAGCGTGTCTCCAGTCAGAACCGCATACGGCTTGTTTGCATCTTTCTCCAGATCGAAGACCAGAATCGAGATCGATTCGATCGTATGCCCAGGAGTCTCTAATACCTGCAAGCGCAGCCCAGGAAAATCCAGCCGATCGCCGTCCTTCATTGGCACAAACGCGTAGGCCGCTTTGGCCTTTGCGCCTAGCCGAATCTCGGCGCCGCAGCGATCGCGCAGTTCAAGATGCCCTGCAACAAAGTCTGCATGAAAATGGGTCAGGAAGACGTACCGAATAACCACGCCAAGCCGTTCAGCCTCGGTAAGATATTGCTCGATATCCCGCTGCGGATCGATAACGATCGCAGTCTTGCTGGCCTTGTCGGCGATTAGATAAGAGGCATGGGCCAGGCAGCCAAGGTAGTACTGTTTCAGGAACATACTGCCAATCTTAGAACAACATAGCCAACAAGCGCTTCGCCGCGACGCGAACTACCAGGCCTTGGCCCGCTCTGTCGATCCGACGTTGGCATATACGCAATTCCGCTGCGGCTTCCACGTCGTACCGTCAACGTAGGTAACCTGCGACAGCTCTATCCGATCGAAGCCGATCGCATTCGCCGACAGCTTGAGAGCCTGGGTCGCCTGCACATCCTTGCCCAGCAACCCCTTTCGCGACAGATCCAGCTGAATGGAATGGGTGACCGAGTCAAGCTGATAAGGATTGTCCTTCACCTTAATCCAGCCGGTTAGCACCACCGACTCGATGTCCTTGCCACTGAAATTGCGATAGTCCAGCCGCAACGTCGGCGCGCTGTCCGCCCGCGATCGAGCAGTCAGCATCAATTCTGCCGGCCGATCAAACGACGCATCCACAATCTGCACCGGACACCCTGCCTGAGTGCTGTTGCTATGCTCCAGATCGACCGCTCCAGGCCCTTGAACGAGTGCCTGCAACTGACCCAGCGTGGCCGGCGTCTGAAGCTCGTGCATGCTGCCATCGGCACCCTGAACCCAGACTGTTGCAGATTGGTTGGTCTTCGCTGCAGCTCCGCTCGGCGCTCTAGGCGTCTCCTGGCCGACCTGACCCCAGGCCGACAACGCAGCCGAACTTACCAAAACCATAAGAAGGCGTTTCATAAGTCACCTCGCACGATGGATCACCGACCAACGACGATGCCAAGAGAATAGTCCCGCATCAAAACTCAAATCAAGATATTCCCGCCTCACCCCAATTAAACTTCAGCAACTACAGCCGCTAACCCAACTGCTATCCTCGACTTATGCTCAACCCCGCGGCATCGGCGGACTCGGCCCTACTCCTCACCGAGGAGTTCCTCGTTTTCGCCACCGTCGTCGGATCGATCGCCACTTTGCCCACCTTCATAGAATTCATCACCGAAGTCCGCAAGCGACGCGAGCGCATCTACCTGAGCCTCGAAGACGTTCCCGTGAGCAGCCTCACTCCCCGCCTCGCCGGACTCGACGCCCTCATCACCAGCATCGCCGACCTGATCGACCGAGCCCGCAACCCAGCCGCATATAAGGACTTAAAGATCGGCAACGAGGTCCTCGTCATCGGCCCCGTCCAGAGCGGCAAGAAAAGCCTCGCCGAACGCATCGCCCAAATGGCCGGCATGGAACGTCTCGTTACCGTCTACAACCCCCGCGACTCCGACGCGCTCGCCAAGGCAAAAAGCATCGTGCGCGGATACAAATCCAGGAAAGTCATGCTGCTCCTTCCGCGCATCGACCTCGCCTACAAAGAGAGCGACCCCGACGTGCTCACCGAACTCGACGCCCTCATCGAGACCACCTCCGAACGCCACAACGTCCTGGTCGTCGCCACCACCGTGACCTTCGAGGCCAACAGCGACCTCGACAACCTCTTCGGCATCAAGCTCACCCTGCCCGGAGCCGAGGTCACCCACGGCGGCAACCGCGAAATTCCCGAAGACGCCCGCGAAATGCTCGCCGAGGTCGCCGTCTTCTATCTGAAAGAGGCCCAGCATCAGGGCTTTCGTCTGCAGGGAATGACCGAAGACGAGTTCCGCGCCCGTGTGCTCGAATCCGCCATCAACCCCGCCGAGATCGAAGACATCGTCGTCCTCTGCCAAACGACCGCGCTCTACCGCCGCCGCACCGGCGCAGCCCAGGACCTCATCTTCACCAGCGAAATCCTCGAAACCGCAATCTCCCGCGTCGCCGCCGAATAGCTCCCAAAAGAAAAGCGCATGACCCCAATCAGAGTCATGCGCCAAATGCAACCACAATAGTTACGAACTAACCATGCATTGAAGCCGAACCCATCGGCTTCACCCGAAACCGCTCCATCGAAATTTTGAGCGTCCGCTCAATCTTCTTCAGGTCGCCGCGCTCGTCCGGCTGGGCAAAGGTGTGAGCAACGCCCTTCTTATCGGCGCGCCCCGTACGGCCAACGCGATGCACGAAGTCTTCCGCCATCTTGGGCATGTCGTAGTTCACGACGTGCGCAATGTGGTCAACGTCCAGGCCACGCGCGGCCACGTCGGTCGCGACGAGAATCCGGTGTCCGCCCTTGGAAAAGCTCTTCAACGCAGCGCTACGCTGCGCCTGGGTACGATCGCCATGAATGCTCGTCGCGCCATGGCCCGAACGCGTCAGCCGCTGAGCAACCCGCTCCGCGCCATGCTTCGTCCGAACAAAAACCAAAAAGCTCCCCTCTTCGGACTTCAACAAGTGCTCAAGCAGCTCCTGCTTCTTGTCCGAGGTCACTTCAAAAGTCTGCAGACGAACATTCTCCGCCGGCTTCAGCACCGAGCCAATCTCGATCCGCACCGGATTCTTCAGGTAGTCACGAACGACCTCTTTGATCGCCGCATCCAGCGTCGCCGAATAGCAAAGCGTCTGCCGATCGCCAGGGATCTCGCCCGCAATACGCTTGATCGCCGGTTTGAAGCCCATATCCAACATGCGGTCAACTTCGTCGAGCACCAGGATCTGCACTTCATTTAGCTTGACCATGCGCCGCTTGATGTAATCCTCAAGCCGCCCCGGAGTCGCCACAATCAACCGCGCTCCACGACGAATCGCCTGGATCTGCGGCCCTTCGGCCAGGCCGCCAACCACCAGCGCCACGCTATGCGAGGTGCCTTGGGTGAGCGTGCGAAAGGTCTGCTCCACCTGCATCGCCAGCTCGCGCGTCGGCAGCAGAATCAGCGCCGTCGCGTTCTTGCTCTGCGTCGCCTGCAGCTTTTCGATGATCGGAATCAGAAAGCTCAGCGTCTTGCCGGTACCGGTCTGCGCCGTCGCCAGCACATCGCGGCCCTCAAGCGCCGGAGGAATCGCCCCATCCTGTACCGGAGTGGGGGTGATGAAATTACAAGCCGCCAGGCGCTTCTTCAGCGAGGCGGAAATCTGAAAGTCATTAAATTGAGTCAAAGTTATCCTTTATAGAAATCAGCAATGCCCTGATCCTATGAATGGTCCTTGGGTTCCTTGTCTTGCTTTGGAAGCAGACAGAGACCTATCCAGGACGCGAGTTGCTGCCTCGCGACGGCTTCATCCGTCCGTGACAGAAATTGTTTCTTTCGAGAGGGAGTGCCGGGAATCAGTAAGCCGGGGGCTGAAGAAATGTCCCTGGCTCGGCTCTGCCGCACGATGCCTTTTGCGGGGAAGCGATCATAGGAATGATCTACGGCTTCCACACACCGCCACGCATGCTTTCTGCTGGCGATTACGCTGAGGGGCTTGGAGACACTGTGGAAGGCGATCTGGCTTTCCAGGGCAAGAACGGCTCACAACCAAACAACTGAGCGCAAGATAAGGATACCACGGCATCTCAGCTGATTCAAAATCGCCAGTCCAAAGGCATTGGCGTAGTTTTGGGATTGCCGTGATATGGGACTTAGCTTCCACCCGCGCTTAGGTTTGGGACTATGCCACTCTGGGAGTGATTGGAGTAGGTATCCCACGTTGGTGCGTAAGAATCGTCGGCCTCATTGCCCCAAGAGGTCCATCCCTTCCGCTCGCCCCGAGCGAAAAGCTCTATGAATGGTCCCTTGCTGCAAGCTTCGATAATCGCGTATTGCTCATCTGGTTTGCGCGAATGTTCTCGCTTGCGGCTCGTCAAATAGTTGACTTGCGTTCTCCCAGGTTGCAGTGTGCGAGCGTTCTTGCCCCGCACTCCGAAAAGAATCAGCTCTGTCACATTCCTGAAGTAGAATCCAACACCGCGTCCGTCCGAGCCTCCATCCTTCCGAATCTTGTGCTAAACCAGATTGCTCTTATAACGGAATCCCCACGCCTTCATTACAGCCAGGCCTTCAGGCAACAGTGCATTAGGGCACCACAAATACAGATGTGACGTTGGCATTGCTACGCGCTATGTTGGGTACGATTGATCATTCGCCCGTTATCAGGGTGCCTGCACGGATCGTCTCGAAGCGGGTTTCGGCCGAAGTCATTGGCAGCGGATGATATGATCCTGCTGTTCCTGATTACAAGCCTGAATCATGAACATGAGCGACCGATGCTGCTGCACTGTGATATTTCAATTGCCGCCAAGTACACCAGCCAAGCGCAAAAATCGAGAGTTCTTTCAGAGAAATGGCTCGAATCAAACGGCTATTGCCTCGCCTGCGGAAGCGACGTCCTCAGGAGAACTTCTGCAAACACCAGAGCGACCGACTTCGTTTGCCCCGAATGCAAACAGAATTATGAGCTCAAGGCATTTCGAATCAGACCGACAAGTTCGCTTGTGGATGGGGCCTACCAGGCTCTGATGGACCGAATACGAGAGCGCTCCGCCCCCACCTTGCTGATGCTGGAGAGGAGCGAACGGTGGGAAATTCGGACCCTTACCGCCGTGCATCACGTGTTCTTGACACCCGGTATTTTGGAGAAGCGTAAACCACTCTCACCTACCGCGCGTCGGGCAGGCTGGATTGGCTGCAATATTCGTCTTGACCGCCTGCCGAACGACGCTCAGATCGAAATCATCAGCTCGGGAAGAATCAATGATCGCGGACTCGTTCGGAGCGCGTTCTGTAGATTTGAACGGCTCAATCGGATCGCGCCCGAAAAGAGAGGATGGACGACACTTACCCTGAGACTCATCCGCGAGCTCAGGACGCAAGTATTTGAACTCAGAGACCTGTACGAGAAGGAAGGTCAGTTTATGGCAGAATACCCGGGTAACAGACACATTCGTCCCAAAATCCGCCAGCAGTTGCAAGTCTTACGCGATCTAGGATATTTGGAGTTCGCCGGCTCAGGAACATACCGACTGACGATATGACCGCGGCGCGGCAGACGTAGATTGGCAAGTTCGTGCACGATCAACGGCATGGAGATGTGCTTGGAGAGGCGGGTAGCGTGGGATGGCAGACAAATCGAAACCTAACCTGGTCATGTTGAACAATCCGCTTGTCGTGGGCAGCGCCGAATTCCAATCATGGTTTCACGGCAGCACGGTAACAGACCAAAATGGAAATCCCAGGGCGATGTATCACGGGACCTACTTGGATTTTGACTCCTTTGACGCCACTTACGACTTCCATTGTTTTGCTTGTAAGCCGATGGTCGCCGAAGAGCAAGCGAGACAGTCTTATTCTTCCTTCAAGACTAAGACCGGAGGAGCGACGATTGTGGTAATGCCTGTGTACCTCCGGGTCGTCAGACCATTCGACCCGCGCACCTCCGAATGCGAGAAACTGATGAAGGATTGGGGGTTGGGGGACCCCACCGTCTATGACTATGGCGAATGGGAAAGCCTTGAATTCCCGGAGGTCACCACGAGAATCAAATCCCTTGGCTTCGACGGAATCTGGACGCGACATTCGTCGCAGTATGACATGATCAACGTCTTCGACCCACGGCAGATAAAATCCGCGATCGGCAACAGCGGGAGATTCAACCCAGGAAGCGCCAGCCTTACCGACCCGACTCCCGCTTTAGCGATATAAAGCGCGATGTGCTTTCCCAGGTCTCAACCTCGAGACCTGGGGTACCAATGGCTAAAAATAGTAGTAGTTATTGACCCACTTTCGACGAGCATCGTCAGAAGTGAACCCTCCGAAACCTCTCACGATTGGCTCAATCGATCTATCCTTATCGAACCCTTCAGCTCGAAAGCCATCTTCATGGAATAGATGTTCGCGCAACAGAGTATTCTGCATTTTGGCTGGGTTGCGGTGATCATCCTTGATACGTTCACCGGGCATGTTCAGGTTCAGCGCGAAGAAATACAGACGAGCAGTCAGCCGACTGAAAGGCTGGCTTAGCGTGTGCGCAATCAGTGAATCTCCAACAAGGAACTCGTCATGACCGTCGGTCTGCGTCGCGAGAAAGAACTCTGTGATCACCAACGAGAGACTGTCGGAAAGGCGACACCGTTTGCGGAACTGTTTAACGGTCACTCCAACGGTGTAGCCCGCTCGAATGGCGTCATAGGCCTTTTTGAACCCGCCCAAATTTCGGGTGAAACTCAACGGACGCATGCTAATCCTCGACAGTTACTTTTAAAGACGGTTGCATGATATCACCGCGCTGGAACGGCGCAGTTTCTGGATAGTCGGCAATCCGGAACGGCACCCTACCGCATGGATTCTTTGAGCCCCGAACATAGCGACGGTGCAACTCACCACATGCACCAAACCACCGGACGGTTACAGATTGCTAAGATGGTCATCACCGATGAATCCCTCCGCCAAACGAGAAAAACCCCGCTGCGCCTGGGGCAACGACCCACTCATGCAGCACTAACACGACCACGAATGGGGCCTCCCCGAGTCCAACTCCCGATCCCTCTGGGAACTCCTCATGCTCGAAGACTTCCAGGCCGGACTCTCCTGGATCACCGCCTTCCCAAGCGCGAAGCCTTCCGCGCCCTCCATCACAGATCGAACGCCATCCACGGCGACCGCTCGTCTCTCAGCTAAAGCCCCGCAGCCTTGCAAATCGGCTCTTTCCGAATCTGATCCAGCAGCGCACTCGTCTGAAACTCAGCCACCTTTCCCGCATAGTGCAGCCGCAGCGTCGGAAGGGCCAGCAGGAAGCGAAGATAGTAAGTCGAGTCCTCCATGTTCCCAGAGCCGCTCGACGGACGGTTATAGCGAAGCTGTCCCACAGGCTGAAGCAGCACCTCCCATTGCCGCTTCACCGGCTTCACATGGGTGTAGCCCAGAAACTCCATCGTCACGCCGACCTTGTCGAGTTGAGGAGGAAATAATCCGCCATCCCGCAGATGGTCCCAGGGAGGGTAGTAAGCCATATCGTCCACGCCGCCGAAGTTCGCCAGCAGCTCAAAGGCAAGTTTGCCCGCCGGACTCCTCGTGCATTGAGCGGTCAGTCTTGGAGGAGCCACATCCGGGTCGGACACGGCCGAAGCCAAATGTTCGTCCAGCAGTCTTCCATCCAGCGCGAAGCGAACATAAGTTATTTTCGAATACGACTCCTCACCCGCAAGACGAACCAGCCCGGGAGCGATCATAGTCGATTGAGCAATCAGGAACGAAGTGCTGATCAGCAGCGCTGCCAGCGAAAGGCCTTTCCACAAGCCGCCCAAACAGCGCCACATCGTCCGGTCTATCCACAACTTTGAATCGGCGAATCTGACCACAGGTCCTCCGCAACCTCAAATTGTGAATGCCCTTCCGCTAATGAGCAAGCGCATCTATCGCGGCGCCGATTACCAGCTTGCTAAGATAGCAGTCACCAATGAACGCAACCCCCCAACAAAAACCCCGCGGCACCTGGGCCGGCTCCGACCCACTCATGCAGCATTGAACGCGATCTGCACTCTTGTGTACACTTGAACGTACACATTAGGAGGCTTTATGCCAGCCATCAAAGTCGGAGTGCGAGAGTTCCGCGAACAGATCGCCCGCTTCCTCGAATCTGAAACACCAGTTGCCGTAACCCGCCGCGGCGAAACGCTTGGCGTCTATGTCCCGACACCTCGAAAGGCCGCCCGATCGGCTGACCTGCCGAACTCCGAGCCGCCGCGGACCGGCTTGCAGAGGCCTTGGGCGACCTGGACGAGGATCAAGTCGTAACCGAGTTCAAACGGATGCGCCGCCGGAGCAAGGCTTCGATCTCCTCGAAATGATCGTCTTGGACGCCAACATCCTGATTCGCGCCGTGCTCGGACGCCGTGTTCGGCAGCTTCTCGAGACCTATGCAGCTAGTGGTCTTCGGTTCTATGCACCGGACATCGCGTACGCGGACGCGCTGAAATATCTTCCGCCTTTGCTAAGAGCAGCGAATGCCGGATACCGACGTTCTTGCCGCGATACAGTATCTTCAGTCCCTCGTCGAACCGGTCAACCATGATGTCTATGTGCTTTTTCAGGAAGAGGCCATGCAGCGTTTGCGTGGAAGGGACGAGGAGGATTGGCCGGTACTGGCAACCGCCTTGGCGCTTTCTTGTCCGATATGGACCGAGGACACAGACTTCTTTGGCAGCGGTATAGCCGTATGGACTTCCGACCGCATCGAGATCTTTCTGCAGGCCGAAGTAAAATCTCTCCAGACCGATCAAAGCTAGTGCCCTCAATCATGACCTCAACCGCCAAACAACAAAAACCCCGCTGTACCTGGCCCGGCTCCGACCCGCTCTACCTCGCCTACCACGACCAGGAATGGGGCCTCCCCCAATCCAACGCCCGCGCCCTCTGGGAACTCCTCATGCTCGAAGGCTTTCAGGCCGGGCTCTCCTGGATCACCGTCCTCCGCAAGCGCGAAGCCTTCCGCATCGCCTTCAAACAATTCGATCCCGCCAAGATCGCCCGCTACAATGAAGCCGACATCGAAATCCTCATGCAGAACCCCGGCATCATCCGCGCCCGCGCCAAAATTGAAGCTACTATCCAGGGCGCGCGCATCTTCCTTAACATGCAGGAATCCGGCATCAACTTCGCCGCCTTCGCCTGGGCTCTCGCCGGAGGCAAACCAATTCAGAACACCGGCTCAGTCTCCGCCACCACACCGCTCTCCGAAACCATGTCGAAGGAACTGAAGCAGCGCGGCTTCAAGTTCGTCGGCCCCACTATCGTCTACGCCTGGATGCAGGCCTCCGGCATGGTCAACGATCACGCAGCAGATTGCTTCCGGCGCGAGTCATGCGCCCAGAAAAAGTTAGGGAGATTCTCATGAGCGCCTATTTCATCTTCACCCGCGACAAAACCCTCAACCAGGCCGAAATGGATACCTACAACCAGGAGGTTCGCGCTACCACCGCCGGCCACGACCTCAAAATCCTGGCCGCCTACGGCCCGCACGAAGAACTCGAAGGGCCGCCCAACGAGGGCACGATTATCCTCGAGTTCCCCACCATGGAAGCCGCCAAAGCCTGGTACGACAGCCCCGCCTATCGCGAGGTGCGCGTTCACCGCTTCAAGGGCGCCATCTACCGCGCAACCTTGGTTCAGGGACTCTAGCCCCCGCTGGAATCCAGAATATTTCCCGGCGTATCATCGCACCGTAACACAGCCGTCTTTAGATAGGAGTTTGAGTCCACGCTCCGGCTCATCAACGAGGCACCTATGGATATGCAGACCGCCGAACCAACCTTGGCCATCGAAGACGACCGCACCGGAAACCGGCCCGAGACCCTCAAGCGCGCCATCCTCGACAACCTCTACTACATCGCCGCCAGGACTGCGGTCCGCGCGATCCCGTACGACTTCTTCACCGCCGTCGCCTACACCGTGCGCGACCGCATCATCGCCGGATGGATGACCACGATCGCCCGCTACGCTCAACACGATGTGCGTGTGGTCTGCTATCTCTCCGCCGAATTCCTGATGGGTCCCTATCTCGCCAACAATCTGCTGAATCTGGGGCTGCAAGACGCGGTCCGTCAAGCCGCGGCTGAGCTGGAACTCAACCTGGACCAGATCATCGAGCAGGAAAGCGAGCCCGGTCTCGGCAATGGCGGCCTCGGACGACTCGCGGCCTGCTACCTCGATTCGATGGCCACCCTCGGCGTCCCCGCCATCGGCTACGGCATCCGCTACGAGTTCGGCATCTTCCAGCAGACCATTCGCGACGGTTGGCAGGTCGAGCTCACCGACCACTGGCTGCGCGCCGGCAATCCCTGGGAGATTCGGCGTCCATTCGATTCGCTCGAGGTCTTCTTTGGAGGCCACACCGAGTCTTTTACCGACGAAAACGGCGCCTATCACGCGCGTTGGGTGCCACAGCGTACGGTGAAAGGAGTGCCCTACGATACGCCGATCCCCGGCTATCGCTCCGGCATCGTCAACAACCTGCGGCTATGGAGATCGGAAGCCCCCGAGTCTTTCTACTTCGAGAGGTTCAACAGCGGCGATTATTCCGGCGCGGTCGCCGGCAAGACCTTCGCCGAGAACATCTCCAAGGTGCTCTACCCCAACGACGAAGAGATCCAGGGCAAAGAGCTTCGTCTGCAGCAACAATATTTCTTCACCTCCTGCGCCTTGCAGGACATGATCAGGCTGCACCTGCGCTTCGGAAAAGAGCTGAGCACCTTCCATGAAAAATGGGCGGTCCAGCTGAACGACACCCATCCCTCGATCGGTGTCGCCGAGCTTATGCGCCTGCTCGTCGACGTGCACGGTCTGGGCTGGGACGAGGCATGGCACATCACCACCAACACCTTCAGCTACACCAACCACACCCTGCTGCCTGAGGCGCTCGAGCGCTGGCCGCTGCCCTTGTTCGTTGGGCTGCTGCCCCGCCATATCGAGATCATTTACGAAATCAACCGCCGCTTCCTCGATGAGGTCCGCCTGCGCTTCCCTGGCGACGACGCCAGGCTTCGGCGGATGTCGATCATCGAGGAGCCGAATGGGGAGCACGACCAGAAATATGTCCGCATGGCCAACCTCGCCACCGTCGGTGGCCACGCCGTCAACGGCGTCGCCGAGCTCCACAGCCAGCTCGTCAAGACCGATCTGCTCCACGACTTCTATGAGATGTGGCCCGAGAAGTTCCTCAACATTACCAACGGCGTCACTCCGCGCCGCTGGCTGGGCGTCGCCAACCCCGAACAGTCGGCCCTCATGACCAGCAAAATCGGCGACGGATGGCTGCGCAACCTCGACGAGTTGCACAACCTCGAACAATTCGCCGACGATTCTCAATTCCGGGCCGACTGGGCAAAGGTTCAGCGCGACGTCAAAGTGCGCCTCGCCGATTACATCCACCACCAGACCGGCGTCTCCATCGATCCCTCCTCAATGATCGATACCATCGCCAAGCGAATCCACGAATATAAGCGGCAGCATCTGAAAGTGCTGCACATCGTCAGCCTCTATTACAGGATCAAGCACAATCCGAACACCGATATCACGCCACGGACATTTCTCTTCGGCGGCAAGGCCGCGCCCGGTTATGCAATGGCCAAGCTGATCATCAAGCTCATCAACTCCGTCGGCGAGGTGGTCAACAACGATTCCGATGTGGGCGGTCGCCTCAAGGTCGTCTTCCTCCCCAACTACAGCGTCTCCTTCGGCCAAAAAGTCTCTCCCGCCGCCGACCTCAGCGAGCAGATCTCGACCGCTGGCAAAGAAGCTTCGGGCACCGGCAATATGAAGTTCTCCATGAACGGCGCGCTCACCATCGGCACCCTCGACGGAGCCAATATCGAGATCCGCGACGCCGTCGGCCACGAAAACTTCTTCCTCTTCGGACTCACCGCCGACCAGGTGCAGCAAACCAAAGCCTCCGGATACCACCCGCGCCACATCTACGAGTCAAACGCCGGGCTCCGCGAAGTCATCGACGGCCTCGCCTCCGGCCATTTCTCTCGCGGAGATCACGAGCTCTTTCGTCCCCTCATCGATTCGTTGTTGAGCTCAGACCCCTATCTGCTCTTCGCCGACTACCAGTCGTACATCGATTGCCAGGAAACAGTTGACCACGCCTACGCCGACCACGATCACTGGACCAGGATGGCCATCCTCAACGCGGCCCGCATGGGCAAATTCTCCTCCGATCGTGCGATCGACGAGTATTGCTCAAAGATTTGGAAGGTGACTGAATTAAGCAGGCTGGGCGACTAGAGCAGACGTACAGTTGCTGAAAAACCTGGGTCATCATCTTCTTGAATCTATCGAGGGCCTCTGGGCCTTGGTGGAATTCAGATGTTTTCATTTCAGCTCCACCCCACTTGTCGAGTGCTAATCTCACCTCGATTGTTACGAGTTACTATTTTGGTAATCGGATGCTCAATTCCCAAAGAATCCTTGATAGTTAAGTTGTAGTTCGTCACTCCATCTAACTTAACGGGGTTTATTTCCGAGATTAGAAGCCTCAGCCATCCCTCTAAGGGTTTTTTGGGATCAAGAGCGATGGGGTAAGTCGCGGATAATGGTGGTAATGCTTCTAGTTTGATCTGGCGATCATAGGTGCTTCCCATGTCTTTGGGTGTGGGGTCTAGGCACCATTCATATTTCTGACCATTGAATTCCCATGCATCGAACCCTCTCTGCATGACCATTGGGAACTTTTCTCCATCGATTTCCACATGGCCGCACACTTCTCGCACGTACTGCGTCTCCGATGAAATATTGACTACATACATTTCAAGAAGGATATCCACGCCAATCTTGAAGTCGTCACGCCCCACAGCTTCAAATATGCCTTGCGTTTCTTTAGCAAAGGGAAGTTTCCGGCCAACGCCAATTCTATAAATCTGTACATCGAAGATTGGCCCCCGCGCCGCAGCATCTTTGAGCGCCTGTAGCTCTTGCCGGGCCTGATCCCTCTCTTCCTTGTATCCATCCCGGAACTGCTTCGTTCGGTACAAATCGGACTTATTCTGAGCGTCTAGCCTGCGAAGCTCATCCACTTTCAGGGTTAACTCTAAAGTCTTATCGAGGACGAGGTCTTTTTCTGCTTTTAGCTCTTTCAGGTAAGAGTCTTCAGGCAGAACTATGCGACTTCCCTCAAGCCGCTCGACTGTGGAAGATGGTTCGCTATCAAAAGAGTAGGTGACAACAAGGCGCTTATTCGCTCCCCGTTTCGGGTCTTGCGGAACGAAATTTTGGCCGTTGATGGAAAAGTTGTGGTTTTCGATGTCGAGAACGAGACTATCTCCGGTGACTATTTGCCGCAGAAATTCTGCCACATCGTAGATTTTCCCGCCACCATCCACCGCGTCGTATATCGCGCTGTAGATCACAAGTCTAGAAGTCTCAGACTTATCGCTTTCGTCTAGTAATGGCTTTTTTGGTTTTCTAAAAACCACAAAGGCAGCAATGAGAAGGAACAGGCTTCCCGCTGCAGGAGCTGCATAAAAAATCCCCACGAGAATGGAGCGGCCAACCATTAAATAGTCACTTTGATTAGCCGTGTTCTCGGCAATAACTGAGGGTGGGTCAGGATGCGGCACAATGTTTGGGCGAAAGAATGTAATCCACGGTGGAATGCCCATGATGATCGCGACGACCACGCCCGCGCGAAGCCATTTACTGTCAGAGTGCATACTGTCATTCTCCCCCTCGCGGCCGGACCGGGTAAAGAATTGACTGGAAGGCTTTTGCCCCGGTTGAGACAAGAGTATCCGGCTCGACATGCGCATAAAGCGTTTTAGTGCCAAAAAACCAGCGCACGGTCATCGCCGAGTTTCTCCACCATGGAAGCCGCCAAAGCCTGGCGCGACAGGCCCCGCCCATCGCGCCATCCAGGCCCACCGCGCCAAAGAGCCATCTACCACGCAACATTGGTTCAAGGGGTCTAGCGGAAGCCGGGTGCCTGTCTCCAATCCCCATGCGGGCAAACAGCGCCTCATTGTGGCCGCATTCTGAAACCTGTCAAGTGCTAAACCAGGGTAATAACATACTTGACAGAATGAGATTGAATCGGTAGTCTTGAGACATGGAAACGCCCGAGACGCTACTCGAAGCAATCAGCTTCTTTCAGGACTCTGAAAACTGCCGCCAGTTCATGATTGCGGTGCGCTGGGAAGACGGTATTGTCCGCTGCCCTCGGTGTGGCTCTGAGGCTGTTTCCTACATGCCCAATGCCAAGCAATACCACTGCAAGGCAAAGCTGCACAAGGACACGAAGTTCTCCCTCAAGGTTGGGACGATCTTCGAGGATTCCCCCATCGGTCTAGAGAAGTGGCTTCCCGCCGCATGGCTGATTTCCAACTGCAAGAATGGCATTTCCTCATACGAAGTCGCTAGGGCGCTAGGCATCACTCAGAAGTCTGCATGGCATATGCTCCACCGTCTCCGTCACGCGATGGTCGAAGACGGCGGACTTCTGAATGGCCGAATTGAAATGGACGAATCGTTCATCGGGGGAAAAGTGAAGAACATGCACAAGTCCAAGAAGCCCATCGGAACGGGTTTCTCTGGCAAGGCGACTGGCGGTATAGCCAAGACTATCGTAGTCGGAATGTTGGAGCGTGGTGGACGCGTGAGGGCCGAAGTTGTGGCGGAACGTGCTACCCACATTCTTCAGGACTTGATTAAGAAGCACATTGATGAAGGGGCGACGCTCATCACAGACGAACTGCCTGCATACAACAAGACGACGCTAGTGCATGAGGTCATCAATCACGCTAACGAATACGTTCGCGGCCACATTCACACGAACGGCATCGAAAATTTCTGGACACTGCTCAAGCGGGGATTGACCGGGACGTACATCGCGGTCGAACCCTTCCACCTACAGGCGTATGTTGCCGAGCAGGTCTTCCGCTACAACAATCGCAGGGACATGAATGATGGAGCACGGTTCGTCAAGATTCTCTCGCAGGTCGTAGGCAAGCGCCTGACATATGCGGAGCTGACGGGCCATCTTCCGCAACAATCCTTCTAGGAAGAAGAGACAGGGCCGGGGGAAGAGGAAGTAGGCTTCTGCTTCTCTGTCTGCGGCTGTCTCATTAGCCTCTTCATGTCATTGGTGAACTTTTCCCAATCGCCCTTTATTGTGAGGGTTTCCGGTTGTGGTGGTATGCCTTTAACTGGATCACGCCAACGCTTTTTCATATGACAGATTGTAGTCCATCGAGTACAGTGGTGGCCCTATGCCAACGATTCACTTTAGGGGCCGTATTCTGCCAGATCACGAACCAATTACTACTCCCCCCCTGCAAGAAATTGATTGGCGAGAAACGACTGGAGCTAAGCCTATAAGGTATGTAATCACTATTACCAGATCGATAGTTAATGTGGCCTGTACGCTAGACAGCTATTCCCCCGATGATGACCTCTCAATTCCACTGATCCACGCCATTGCGTTTTCTAGGGCCGCTCTAGATTGCCTATGTTTTGGCCACGCCTTGGGACTCGCCATGGTTCTAGAGGAGGTGGTAGAGCCTGATGGAAATGTGAAGCCGCTGCTCTACAAGAATTCAAGACTGAAAAAACTATGCACGGCCTTCGATCTCACACCGGGATACGTGGGTAAGGATGATTACTCTTCCATGTATCGGTTGATATCGAGCGAGCCTCCGCTATTCCTGGCGTTGGGCGAGCTCATTGTGGCTATTACAGTCCCCGGCCACATCCACGTAAATTGCGCGAGAGCTATCGAAGGATTGAGGTCGATTCTAGTTCCCGATGACCCCTACAGAAACGAGGGATGGAAACAAATGCGAATGGTTTTACGGCTGGAGAGAAGCTATATCGATTTCGTCATCAAGGCATCTGCAAAGCCTCGACACGGAGACAAAACTTTCACGGGTCAAGGTCAGGCACAAGAAATATTGGAGCACTCGTGGGAAATTATGAACAGATTTCTAGAGTTTCGAAAGAGAGGAAGTGTTCCCCTCCCCGAGGCCCAATTTTCCATTCTCAAGTGAGTTTTCATACTCCATTATCATGGCGTTCCAAACGGCCAGCGCGTCTTCTGCCAAAGCGGGATAAAAGGCGGCATCAAGCATTTCGCTCGTAGGTCTTCTGGGAACCAAAACCATTTCCTCTTGCTGCCCTGTCACGGTGTCCATAGTCTACCATTCCTCCAAGTATGTTATTACCTAAACCAGTAAACAGATCCCGTAAACCGATGATTCCAAACGCCAAAAACCAGCCGCGAGCTTGGCGTAGTGAAACCCTCCAACTTGATAAAATAGAACTATGGATCAGAGAAGCAGAGAGGTCGCCCACAAGACTCCGCAAACCGGGATCCTGGAACCTCATTGGAATCAATATTTTGAGATCTGCCTCGAATGGAATCAATATTTTAGCTCGAACTAACTCCCGCAAGCTGATGATTCAAAAGAATTAACGAAAAACCCAGGGGGGAGGGGGGTGCCGCTCACCCAACCATCGCCAGAAAGTCGGGCCGGTCGGCAATGGTGCGGTAGCGATAGAAATTCACGATCTTCCCATCCCGCAGGTAGAAGACACCAGGCATCTGCTCAGCATCTTCCTTGATCAGTCCGATGCCATAGCTGCGAATCGCTCCGGTAACCCAGGCCTTCACCACCGCCGGCCGAAGGAAGTGGCTGAACGGATTCGTCCGCCCCAGTCCGAACACCGGATGCTGATACAGCGAAGCGTCGGGATTGCTCACCCGCTCCACGTCCGAAAGGTTGTAATAGTCGAAATAAGGCTTCGCCCGCTCCGCCGTTCCCAGATGCACGAAGACCGGACGAACGCTCTTAGCCTCAAGCTTCCCGCGAACCTGAGAAACCCGGTCCAGCGTCTCCCGGCAAAACGAGCACCCAAAGTGGCGCAGAAACAACAGCAGCACCGGCGATTCCTCCGTCAACTCCAGCAGCGTCCGGCCCGACTCGGCGCGATATTCACCCAAAACCTCGGCAAGACTGCCCTTGCCGGTTGAGAGTGTCGGATTGTCTAAGGTTTCAGGCATCATCAGCAATTTCGCAGCGGTTGCCAGATTGTAGCGCCATTCTCAGCGGCATTGACAAGGAAAGAAGCCGAACGCGACAGGAGTCAGGCTAGAAACTTCGCCCGCTCGGCGACCGACGGCAACGGGCAGCTGTCATATCGCCCCGCAATCCTGAACCGGATTCGCGCCACCAGCGTATACACACCGTCGCGAAGAAATCTCGGCGCCGCGCCCAGAAGACGTCCCAACAGCTCCCATCCCCCGCCCAGCAGGCGAAACACCTGCACCGTGACATCTGAACGGCAGAGCAGTTGTTCTCCCGGCAGGTCATAGCCGAGGACGAGATAGGCGGTATTCGCGGCGAGCGTCGCCTGCGCGTTGACGCCGTGACGGGCCAGCACAGCCTCTGCAAGCGCCGATTGCAGCGCAGCAAAGCGAAAGCGGTCGTGCCGGTCCCGCTTGATTACCCACCGGACGCTCCAGTTACAAAATCCGCAGAGCCCGTCATACAGCATAAGAGCGGGAGGAATAGAAGCGCGGCTGTCCGAAATATCGGTCATCCCACCCTCCTCAATCAGCTTTAGGCCGCCTTCACAAACTTCATCGCCGCCGAGTTCATGCAATACCGCAGCCCGGTCGGCGGAGGCCCATCGGGAAACACATGCCCCAGATGCGCATTGCACACCTTGCACTTCACTTCGGTGCGGTCCATGCCCAGCGAGCTGTCGTTGGCCTCGACCAGATTCTCCTTGGCGATCGGCGCCCAGAAGCTCGGCCATCCCGTACCCGAGTCGAACTTGGTCGACGAACTGAACAACGCCAGGTCGCAACAGATACAGCGAAAGATCCCCTTGCTATGTTCGTTCCAGGTCGCACCGGTATAGGCCATTTCGGTGTCCGCGCGGCGGGTGATGTCAAAGGAGTTCCGCCCCAGCTGCGCCTTCCACTCGGCGTCGGTCTTGACCACTTGTGGAATGGTCTCTTTACCCAGGTCCTTGCCGTCGTCGCTGAAGTTGACGACCGTGACCATCTTCGGCGTCACGTTCGCCGCCCCGCTCGCCTCGACCACCGGCTCCTTGTGCAGCGAGAAGAGCGCCAGTCCCGCTGCAGCCGTCGCTCCACCGGCGAGGAAGACCCTACGTGTCACCTTCCGCGATTCCCCGTCGCGGCCCAACTCTGAATCAAACATCGTGCACCTCACCAATTCAATCCTGCACTTATCGGACTCAAACCACCCCACAAAAGTTACAGAATCCGACAACGGCGATTGACGGGATCGAAGCCCAAATGGCGGCAGAACCCCCGCCTAATCGTCGCCCTTAGCCTCGGCCGGAATCGGTGGATTCACCGCCAGCGGCTTCGTAATGTCGTCGAGATAATCTGTCGTCCCCGCAACCCGCTCCAGCGCCGGATACCGCTCGCCATCGTGGTAATCGATCTCCGCTGTAGACAAGAACGTATCCGACTGCACAATCAGATGGATCGGCTCCGTTTTTCCCTTTGCATCCTTGATCGCGGCCTTCAGCTGGTCCGCCGAAAACACCTGCCCATTCACTCCGATGATCTTCTGCCCTGGGTGCAGCCGCGCCTTGTCCGCCGGCCCGTTCCAGAGGACATCCTCGATGACGCCATCCGCAGCCACCCGCAGGCCGATCGAGTACCAGGCGTTCACGCCTCCTCCGAACCTGCCGGCGTTTGCGGACAGCGTCTTCGACCCGGCGCTTGGCTGGTCCTTATAGACGACCTTGTAGCCGCCCCGCTCGATCCCGGCGAAATCGGCGCGCGGATTGATTTTGTCGACCCGGTCACGCAGAAAGGTCGCCCAGTCGTAAGGCATTACCTGGTTCAGGTCGGCCACTAGTTCGTCGAATGTATAAGGCACGATCAACGGCCCGGTGTTTCCGCCTTTACCCAGAAAAATACGCTCGAAATCATTCAGCGACTTCTGATTGTCCGTTGTCTTGCGAATCAGCGTGTCAACATCGAGCCACAGCAGTTCGCCCTCATCGTAGTAGTCCTGATCGCGCCGCCAGTTGTTCCAAGCCTGGCTCGGTGCGCGGAGAATGCTGGCCGCCACCGCCGTGTCTTCCGTAGGCCGCCATTGCCGGCCCGGCGTGTAGTCGAGGTTGGCCGCCGACAGCGCCAGCAGATCGCGGTATTCGGACTGCGATTTCAGCCCCGACCTCGCGGCCAATACGTTGCCCAGGTACTGGGTCATGCCCTCATAGACCCACAGCATCGCGCCCTGCTGGGGAGTGGCAAAATCCGGCTGATACAGTCCAACCGGGCGCCTGTACTTGCCGTTCCACGAGTGCGTGAACTCGTGCGAAAGCAAATCCGCATCCCCCAACTGGTGAGCCTGATCCGAAAACTCCTTCTCGCCCACACCGTTGTCCGAAGACTGCCCATGCTCCAGCCCCTCGCCGCCGGCCACATCCGAAACCGTCAACAGGAAGTGGTAGACGTTGTAGTGGTGCGACGCATACATCTTGTCCGCCTCGCGCACCAGGTTCGCAACCTCCGCCAGAAACGCAGGCCGCAGGTTCGAGTCTTCCGGCTGGTCTGAGACGACATCAAGGTAGTGTTTCGGCGAAATCTCCGGGGCCAGCGTAAATTCATGGAAGTACTGCCCCGCGATCACCGGCGAATCCTCCAGCTGCTCCACATTCGTCGCCGCAAAGCGCGTCACCGCCCCTGCCGCCGGAACCGGATAAGCGCCTGCACTCTCGGGAGTCAAGGCCGTGCCGATCCCCCATCCCGCCGGCACCTTCAGAGAAGGTTGAATCGGAATGTCCTTCACCGGAATATGCGCCGGATACAGCAGCAGTTTCTCCCACTCCAGCACCGCGATCTTCTGCGTCACGCGCGCAGTTACGATGCAGTCCAGGTGCGCATGTAGGGTCGTCACCCCGGGCGGAATCGTCAGGTGAAACTCGTATAACTCGACATCATCGCGCCGCCAGGTCAACGTCTGCCCGTTCGCGGTGAAGACCACTCCGGTGATGTCGTCAGCCGGCCCGGCCGGCATGTGCGTCCCCGGAATCCACTTCGGCGTCGTCAAGGTCAGCGGCCCCGCCGTAACCGGGAGGTCCACTTCAGCGTGATACAGTTTGCGCGGAGCATCGGTAAGATCGGCAGCGATCTGAATTGGCGTTTGTTGGGCTAGGATAAGGCTGGTTCTAGAGAGCAGGCTAGTAAGGATGGCTAAGCTGAAGCACAGGCGACACTTCAAAGACATTGGCAAGATTCCCTCTCCCCAAATAACGCTACACTATCTAGAGGTCGTGCTTCGTCCCGAGTTTCGTCCTATGGTCTTCGTTCTCGACAACTACGACTCCTTCACCTACAACCTGGTGCAATATATGGGCGAGCTCGGCGCGGAAATGGTCATCCACCGCAACGACGAGCTCTCCGTCGACGAGGTCGAGGCCCTCGCGCCCGAGCGCCTCGTGCTCTCGCCCGGCCCCTGCACGCCTCAGGACGCCGGAATCCTCATCCCGCTCATCCAGCGTTTCGCCGGCAAGCGACCCATCCTCGGAGTCTGCCTCGGCCACCAGGCCATCGGAGCCGCCTTTGGAGGCGTCGTCGTCCGCGCCCCCCAGCTCATGCACGGCAAAACCAGCAGCGTCTCGCACGATGGCAAAACTGTCTTCTCGGGAATCGGCAGCCCCATGACCTGCACCCGCTACCATTCGCTGATCGTCGCCGAAGACACCTTGCCGGCCGAACTCGAAATCTCCGCCCGCACCCACAACGCCGATGGAACAAGCACCATCATGGGCCTACGCCACAAGAAGTTCCCCATCGAGGGAGTCCAGTTCCACCCCGAAAGCGTCCTTACCAGCGACGGCAAAAAGCTCGTCCAGAACTTCCTGGAGTTGTAGCCATTGCGTCGCCCACAAAAAGTCTTGTCATCCCGACCGAACCCTGAGCGAGCAAAGCGAGTCGAAGGGGGAGTGGAGGAACCTGCAGTTCTCTTCCCTGCCTTCCTCTCTCTAGTCCCTAGTCCCTATTCCCTAGTCCCTGCGTTATTGCTCTTTCTAGTCCCTAGTCCCTGGTCCCTAGTCCCTGCTGCGGCTGCGCAGCAGCCGCAGCAAGCACAACCCATCGCCTCCGTCGGCACCGAGGGAGTCACTCTATCCGGCTCGCTCGAAGTCTCCAACGGCAACGCGGTCATCGGCAACAACGGCTCCATCACCGCCGGAGACAAGACCGCCAACGTCACCCTGGCCCGAGGCGGCACGCTCCAGCTCTGCTCGACCACCACCGTGCATCTCTCCCGCGACCGCTCCATCGCCGACGCCCAATCCAGCGCGCTCATGATCTCCCTCGACCGCGGTGCTCTCGAAGCCAACTACAGCACTGGAAAATACTCCGATGTTTTAATGACACCGGACTTCCGAATTCTCATCTCAGGCCCTGGGCTAACCGACCTGAAGATCCGCGTTAGCCCCAAAGGCGATACCTGCCTCGACAACCACGGGAGTGAGGCGCCCTACGTCACTGTCACCAGCCTGTTAGAGGGTGGACTCTACCGCGTCCAGCCCAACCAGCGCGTCCTGTTTGAACACGGCAGCCTCAACGATGTCGTCGACAACGAAACCGAACCCTGCGGCTGTCCATCCGCCACCCTCGAGGCGGCGAAGCCGGTCGGAGGCCCATCCTCCACACCAGCCGACACCGCTTTCCCCCTCGCCCAAAGTGAAGGCCTCGCACCCGCGCCACCACCCGCCACCACCCCAGCCGTTCCCGCTGGACAAGCCCACGCCCAGGTCACCGTTCCGCTCGTCTACAAGAGCGACGCACCGCCTCCCACGCCTCCTGCAAACATGACCCCCGAAGCCGCGCCGGCAACCGCCGCCGCGCCAGTCACGAAGCCGCCAGCAAAGAAACAGGGCGGATTCTTCCACGGCATCGGCCACTTTTTCTCCAAACTCTTCGGCGGCAAGTAGCAACTCTCTATACTCTGATCGGAATGGAAAATTTCCTCGGGTGGCCCATTCAAGCCATTCGTTGGCTTGAGTGGGGGCGAACACCTCTCGCAAGCAGTATTCTGATCGGAATGGAAAATTTCCGCCTCCGCGTCTTCCGCGCCGTCGCCCGCCACCTGAACTTCCGCCAGGCCGCGGAGGAACTCCTTCTCACCCAGCCCGCCGTCACTCAGCAGATCAAGGCCCTCGAATCGGAGCTCTCCGTTGCCCTCTTCGATCGCAGCGGCGGCCGGGTTGCGCTGACCGCGGCTGGCGAAGCCCTGCTTCCCTACGCCGATAAACTCGCCGTGCTCGCCGAAGAAGCACGCGAAGCCGTCGCCGCGACGGCCGGAGAGTCCGCCGGACGCCTGGCCATCGCAGCCTCCCAAACCATCGGCCAATACCTGCTTCCGCGCCTCATTGCTGGGTTCCTCAAAGACCACCCCCGCGTCGAGATCACAGTCACCGGAGGTAACACTCAGGCCGTCCTCGAGGCGCTCATCGAGCATCGCGTCCAGCTCGCGCTCATCGAGGGGCCGGCCATGCGCAGAGACGTCAAGATCGAACCATTCATGGAAGACCACATGGTCTGCGTCGTTCCTCCCGGCCACGAATGGGCCGACGAAGAGGTCGATCTTGCCGACCTGCGCCACGCCGTTCTCGTCACGCGCGAACTAGGTTCAGGATCGAGAAGAATCGTCGAGCAGGCGCTCGAAGAGGCAGGTCTGCCCATCAAGGAGTTGCATCTCGGTATGACCTTCGACTCCACCGAGGGCCTGCTCAGCGCCGTCGAAGCCGGACTAGGCATCGCCTTCGTCTCCCGCTGGGCGGTCCGCAATCAACTCGGCCTCGGCACCCTGCGCCTGGCAAGGGTGAGAGGCTTGAAGCTCGGCAGGATGTTTTCCATCGCCACCCTCGCCGGCCCCGAAGCCACCGGCACCGTCGGCATCTTTCGACGCTTCGTCATGGAGCGAGCGGAAGCTCTCGCCCCACGCGCCTCAACGCGCGGCAAGCGAACCAGCAAGAACTAAATCGAAATAAATCCCCGATAGATGAAGAACAACGAAGCACAAGCCACCACAATCCAAAGCGCCACACCCTGAAGAAACGGCCTGATACCAACCTGCCGCACGGTCCGCGGAGAAAGGCTGGTCCCAATCAGGAACAGCGTCGCCGTCAGCCCGATCTTACCCAGATGGCTGAGCGTGCCATAAGTCGAAGCAAAGCGCGGAAGGTAAGTGTTAATCGCCGCCGCCACACAGAAAAACAGGATGAACCACGGCATTTTCACTTTGACCTTCGCGCCAACTTTTGGGCCGGCCTCAAGGCTCTTGCCGCTCAGCCGCGCCATGAACGCCGCGGTAAGCAGCGATACCGGAACAATCCACAACGCACGGGCGAGCTTCACCGTAGTCCCGACGGCCAGCGCCTCGTTGCCATATTTGGCCGCCGCGCCCACCACCGAACTGGTGTCATGGATCGCCAGCGCCGCCCATAATCCAAACTGGTTCTGGCTCAGATGCAGCGCATAGCCGATCGCCGGAAAAATCAGCAGCGCAACCGAATTCAGCAAAAACACCGTCCCCATCGAGACGCTGATTTCCTCCTCGCTCGCGTCGGTTATCGGCGCAACCGCGGCGATCGCGCTACCGCCGCAGATCGCTGTCCCGGCAGTAATCAGAAACGAAGCCTTGCCACCGACCCTGAAGAGCCGGCCGAGCACAAGTCCAAGCACAATTGCCAGGCTGATGCTGATGGCGGTGTAGATGAAACCCGACCGCCCGGCATGCACCACCTGCTTCAGGTTCATCCCAAAGCCAAGCGCAATCACCGAGAGCTGCAGCAACAACTTCGCCAATGAACTGCTCTCACTCGGAAATGGATGCTCGACGGTAAAGCCGAACAGTATCCCAAGCACCAGCGCGATCGGTGGAGAGATAATCCCGCTCGCAGCCACCAGCAGGCCGATAAAGAAGATGTTCTTGCCGTGAAGAGTTGTAATGCCACGCGCGTCCGACATGCTGAAATACCTCATTACTCAGCATCAGCGCTTCGCTGTAAGCAGTCCAAACAGAAGTACTTATTGCCAATAAGCGCCTTGTTGACCGTCGGACTCTACCTCGCTCCACTCATCAGGCTATAAGTCAAAATCGCCAACACCAGCGCGCTCACCGCGACATAGAGCCGGTCCCGCTGCCGCGCAAACCCGACCACGCAAAACACGACCCGCACCACCGGAGTCGCAATCAACAACAAAATCCCTAGTTGAATCACACTAGATGCGTCAAAGCGCGCAACTCCATGAAGGACGCTTGCAATAGTCCTCAGCCGATCGGCGTGGAAATGCACATAATCAGGCAATACTGGCCTGCGAGCCAGATACAGGATGCCGCCGAAAAAAACGACCGCCGCCGAAACGCTGACCCCGATCCGGAGCATCAGCCCGATTTCGGTCTCCATCTCCTTATCTGTCAACGAAGCCATCTAGATCCTCCCCGTCAGTCCGCTGTAAATCATTTCCACGCCCAGTGCGACAATCACCACCGCAAACAGTATCTTCAGCGTCGCGACCTTCGCTTTCATCAGCACCTTCGCACCAATCATCGACCCACCCAGCACGCCAAGCAGCACCGGCATCGCAAGCCCGGGATGGATGTAACCGCGAGCCAGGTAAATCCCCGCGCTCGCCGCCGCCGTCACCCCAATCATGAAATTGCTGGTCGTCGTCGAGACTTTGAAGGGCAGCTTCATCGCCTGGTCCATTGCCAGCACCTTCACCGCTCCCGAGCCAATTCCCAGCAAGCCCGACAGCGTGCCCGCGCCAAACATAATGCCGAAACCCAATGGCACATGCTGGGCCGTGTACGCTACCTCGCCTGACGAGGCGGGATAGGTGCCCCGCAACTCGAGCCTAGCGGCCAGCGCATTCGGCTGCGCCGCGGCATGATCGCTCTGCTTACGAAACGAGGCGTAAGCCGAATAGAGAAGCGCCAAGCCAAAAATGATCGCGATCCATTCAGGCGACACCTTGGCCGTCAGATACGCACCCAGCAGAGCGCCCAGTGTCGTCGCCACTTCCAGGAACATCCCGATCCTCACGTTCGAAAGCCCTTCGCGAACGTAAGCCGCCGCAGCGCCCGAAGAGGTCGCAATCACCGACACCAGCGACGCGCCAATCGCATAGCGGATATCGACCTTGAACAACAACACCAGTACCGGGACGATGACTACTCCACCCCCCAACCCGGTAAGCGACCCCAGAAACCCCGCCAGCACCGAAGTCCCAAAGACCAACGCTGAGAATGTTTCCGCGTTCATCCATCCCCCATGAATCGTGAATTATCCCTGAATTCGCCCGGCTCAAGAATATCGGGGAAAACCCACTTTTCTCGCCCGCGGAATGGGTTTATTCTTTGGGCGAACGAGAATTCATCTCGGAGTCTCCCATGAGCAAATCAGTCAAATACATCCCCGACGGCTATCACTCCGTTACCCCGTACCTCTACATCGACGGCGCAGCCGCCGCGATCGAGTTTTACAAGAAGGCTTTCGGCGCGATCGAGACTGTTCGCATGCCCAGCCCCGACGGCAAGATCGGCCACGCCGAGATCAAGATCGGCGACTCCCACGTGATGCTTGCGGATCAAAACGAACGGGTCGGCGCCTACAGTCCGAAACACTACGGGGGCGTCCCCGGCAACCTGATGATCTACGTTGAGGATGTCGATTCAGTCTTCAAAAGAGCGGTCGATGCCGGAGCCACCATCAAGCGTCCGCTGGCCGATCAGTTCTACGGCGACCGCAACGGCGGAATCGAAGATCCCTTCGGTCACCAGTGGTTCATCTCCACCCACATCCGCGACGTCTCGCCCGAAGAGATGAAGCATGCCATGGAGCAGATGGCCGGCGCGAGCGCATAGGCCAGCGATTCCGCGCTTACCATGCAGTGTCATCCTGAGCCGCGCCTCTCGTAGCTTTACTGCGAGAGGCGCGCTCGAAGGATCTGCGGTTTGGTCCCAGCGCCGCCAACATCCGCAACATTAGTATCCACCACTGTTACTAATTACTAATCCTAAATCCTGATCCCTGTTCTTAAGACACGACCACCCGCCGTCCATAGGCCCATTAACCTTCCTTAGGCACCCGCTCCAGCAGCCGCTTCCAGTTCCGCTGGTTCCGCCGAAAGCTCCTTTTCAGGTCCTCCAGAATCCGCTCAAAATCTGCATGGGCGCGAAGCCGGTTCCATGCCGGGTTCTTCACAAACCACGGATAGTTTTCATTCCCTAGGTAGATCGCCCGCCGCAGCCAGTGCAGCGCTTCGCTCTCGTCACCCTCGACGGCGAAGTAAGTCGCCAGCCGGTAAGCCATCTCGCTATCCACCTGCGCCGCCGCCAGCGACCCCTCCTCGATCAGCGAAGCCCCGCGCTCGCGATTGCCGATCTGCACATAGCAGATCGCGAGCGTTGGATACGCGATCCGCATACTCGGGTCGTCGCGGATCACGCCCTCCAATGTCTCAATCGCCTGCCGCATATCTCCCTGCCGCATCTGTTGATAGGCGACCGAAGTCAACAGCAGAGGATGCCTCGGCTCAAGCGATAGTCCCTTGTCTAACTCCTCGCCGGCCAGCTCCAGTTGGTTCTGGTATTGATACACTCGCGCCCGATGGTTATAGATCACCGGAGCGTTCGACGGATTCAGCCGCAGCGACCGGTTGAACTGCTCCATCGCCTCGTCATACATGCCGTCCAGCCGCAGTGTGATGCCGGCCACCATATGCACGTCGGAGTTGTTCGCCGAGGTCAGCAGCAAGTGTTCAATCCCATGCCTTGCACTCTCTTTTTCGCCCCGCGACAGCAGCATGTAGACGCGATACAGGTTCGCCTCAACCGAACCCGGATCGATCTCCAGCGCCTGGTCGAAGGCGCGCCGCGCCGCCATCACATGCATCTGACCGCCAAACCCGTATCGAACATATTGCAGATGCGTGATGCCCAGCCCGCTCCATGCAGGCGCAAAATTGGCATCGTTCTCGACCACCTTCTCAAACAACTCCCGCGCCCTGTCGAGGTCGGCCTTGGCGCTGGTCCGTTGCATGAACGAAGACAGCATCGCCCGAGCCTGCAGGTAATCCTCTGACGAAGTGTCGGCCAAAGCCTCGCGCTGGGCCAGCGTCGGGGCAGCCTGCACAAAACTCCGCCCCAGCCCCTGAAGTGACGAAAAAACCTCGGTGCAAATCTCGTTCTGTACTGCGACCAGATCGAACGACGGGACGCTGATAGCTCCGCCCGCCTTCACGCTCTCGCCGGGAACATCCAGCAGCTGCCAGTTCAGATCGAAGCCCTTTTCCGAGCGGAAAAAATTCCCGGTCAGCACAAACTGCACCAGCAGCTTATGCCCGATCGACAGCGGATCCATCTGCGCGATTGGCACGCTCATCAACGCGCTCGCCGGCCGCACCACCAGCGAAGACATTCGCGCCAGCCGCGCCCCGATCGCGTCCGCCAGCGCGAATCCATACAGCGGCGCAACGTCTGTAGTCCCTAGATTCTGGAAGGGGAGCACCAGCACCGTATTCTCCTTCGACTGCGTCGCCGCCGACTCGCGAAAACGCTCCGCCAGCATCGAAAGAAAACCCGTCGAACGCTTCTCCGCCTCCGCCGGTGAAACGGGAAGGTTCGCCGCCGCATCGCCGGGAATGATCCCGGTCTCGATTTGCAGCGCCTTCATGATCGTCTTGAGCGCCTCGCGCACATCTGCCGCCGATGAATACCGCTCCTGCGGCGTCTTCTCCAGGCAGCGAAAGATCACGCTTTCGAGCTCGGCGGGGACATCGGGACAACACTCTTTGAACGAAATCGGATTCGCAAACTGGATCGCCCGAATGCTCTGAAACTCATCGCCATCGGGCCTCGCAAATGGATGTCGTCCGCTCACCAGCTCATACAGAATGATCCCCAGCGCCCAGATGTCGCTCTGCACACTGCTCTGCCCGGTGACGAACTGTTCCGGCGCCATATACGCGATAGTGCCGCCGCGCGCGGTGTAGGTCATTTTGGGGCCGCCCGGCCGCGGCGCCGTCTTCCCCGGATCGAACTCAGCGTCCTCAACCGGCAGCCGCCGCGCCAGGCCGAAATCGAGTATCTTCACCAGCCCGCCATCGGTCAGCATCACGTTGGCCGGCTTCAGGTCACGATGAAAGATCCCCAGCTGATGCGCCGCGCTCAAACCGTCCGCGATCTGAATTCCGACGGATAACACCAGCTGCAGGCTCGCCGGTCCCTGGGCAATGATCTTGTCCAGCGACTGCCCAGGCACATACTGCATCACGATGTAGGCTTCTTCGCCCTCTTCGCCGACCTCATAAATGGCGCAGACGTTGGGGTGCTCGATCGCCGAGGCCAGCCGCGCCTCACGCAACACGGTCGTCCGCATCTGCTCCATAGGCAAAGTAGTCCGCCGCAATATCTTAAGCACCACCGGACGCATTAGCTGCGTATCGTTCGCCAGATACACAATTCCGCTGCCGCCCGCGCCCAGCTTGCGGACGAGTTCGTAGTGTCCTATCACTCGTTTCATGTGGTTACAGTTTACCGGGTTCGATGTTGCTGTCAGATACTGGCCCAGGAAATCAGTGCCGCTGAAATCTCCAAATTGAGACAGATGGTCATCTCCGGTGTCCGCTCATGGACACGGATCTTCACTCCCGAACAAAGGAACCTGTGGCATACGTCGCCGCTGATAATCAATTCAAAGACTTACCCGACTCTGAGATGGCCGTCAGATTGCCGCCTAAGTGGTTCTAAGCTTGGAAATACGCGAGAGACTCAATATGGGAAACCTGCTGCAGGACATCCGCTACGCCGTCCGCCAAATCCGCAAGTCGCCCGGCTTCGCCATCACCGTCATCGCGACCCTGGCCCTCGGCATCGGCGCCAACACCGCCGTCTTAAGCGTCATGAACGCGGTCCTGCTCCGAATGTTGCCGGTCCGCGAACCACAGCGGGTCTTCTATCTCACCCATGCCGGTGTACCCGGCAGCATCAACAATAGCGGCGATTACCCCTATACCTTCGGGATCAACGTCTATCAGCGCTTGAAAGAAGATCGTTCCGCGTTCTCCGACGTCATCGCATACGTCCCACTATCTTTTATCAAGACCGCAGTCCGTTTCGGCGAGACGCCCGAGGAGGTTAGGGCCAACGAAGTGAGCGGGAATTTCTTTTCCGCTCTCGGCGTGGGCATGGTTGCTGGACAATCCTTTTTCGCCTCCGACGAGGACAAGCACTCCCAGGTCGCCGTCATTAGCTACGGATACTGGACGCGCCGCTTCAACCGCGATCCCCAGATTATTGGCAAGCCGATCTTCGTCAACGGCGTGCCGTTCACTTTGATCGGCATCAGCGCCCCAAGCTTTTATGGAGTCGAGTCAGGCGGCACCGCCACCGACCTCTGGATTCCGCTCCAAGATCGGCCCGAGCTTAACGCCTGGGGAATGCCCGCCGTCGGCAACAACATCCTCTACGCCAGCCCGAACTGGTGGTCGCTGATGCTGATGGCGCGCCTTAAAAACGGCGTCACGACGCAGCAGGCGCTGGCAAGGATAAATCCTCTCTTCGAGCACGCCACCTACGAAACCCTCGGCCAGGAAGACAAGAATAACCTTCAAAAACTGGAGCTGAAGCTAATCTCAGCTCAGGGACTCGGCACAGCAAGCAGCGATTATCGCGACCCCATGCGCGTTCTCATGGGTATGGTCGCGCTGGTTCTAGTCATCGCCTGCGTCAACATTGTCATGCTACTCGTGGCCCGCAACTCAAGCCGTGAACGCGAATTTGCGCTCCGTCTCGCGCTCGGCGCAAGTCGCTGGCCGCTCTTCCGCCAGTTGCTCGCGGAGAGCGCAATTCTGGTCACCGTCGGCGGCCTTCTCGGCTGGCTTTTTGCCGTCGAAGCCACGCGCCTGCTCGCCATCTGGTCGGAGCTGGAAGTCAGCCTCGCGCCCGACAAACCGGTGTTGCTCTTCACTCTGGCCATCTCAGCGCTCTCGGCGGTGCTCTTTGGGCTTGCGCCGCTGCGCGCCGCCGCTGGCACCCAAATCAGCTTGGTGCTGAAATCTTCCGGCACGCAGACCACAACCACCCGCAACCGCATGGTCACCGGAAAAGTTCTCATCGCCATGCAGATGGCCTTCTGCGTAGTGCTGCTCTTCGCCTCTGGCCTGCTGCTTCGCACCCTCCGCAACTATCAGAACGTTGACCTCGGTATGAGGGCCGACCGGGTGTTAGCTTTCGGAGTGCATCCGGTGGGCGCGCATGACTATGCGCAAACGGTGGCCTTTTACACCCAACTCACCGAACGCCTGCGCGCACTGCCCGGGGTGCAATCGGTAACTGTCGCCGGACTTCGTCCCGGCACCGGCTGGTCGGACAACAACATCCCTACCATCGATGGAAGGACGTACACTTGGGACGGCGGCAAGAACGCGCTCAGAAGCAACGACGTCGGAGCGGACTTTTTCGCAACACTTGGAATCCCAATCCTCGCCGGCCGCGACATTCGCGACTCGGACACTCCGACCGCTCCGGGAATCGCAGTCGTCAACCAGACCTTCGCGGAGCGCTATCTCAAGGGGGCCTCGCCCATCGGCCACACCCTCGGCGATCCCAAACAACCCCGCGCTATCGTGGGCGTCGTGCGCGATAACAAGTATGCCTCAACCGACGAAGACCCGATGCCCATGGCCTGGTACAGCTACCAGCAAGGAAACATAGTCGGGAGAAATATGGACGTCGAAGTCCGCGCGTCGGGCGACCCGATGGCACTGCTACCCGCCGTCCGCCGCATCGTCCGCGATCTCGACCCCAACGCACCGCTCGACAAACCTCAGCTTCTGCAGACCGGCTTTGAAGAAACCTACCTCATGCCGGCACTCTTCGCCCGCCTCGCCATCTTCTTCGGAGCGCTCGCGGCGTTGCTCGTCGCTGTCGGCCTCTACGGGACGCTGGCGTACAGAGTCAACCGCCGCACCCTCGAGATCGGCCTCCGCATGGCGCTCGGCGCAGCCCGTCCTGAAGTGCTTTGGATGATCGTCCGCGAAAGCCTCTACCTCGTCGCCGCCGGCCTCATCGTCGGCCTCCCGCTCGCCTGGTTCACCTCAAAGCTCATGGCCTCGATGCTCTTCAAGCTCTCCACCCACGACCCCATCAGCTTCGCCGCCGCCGGCATTGGCACGCTAGCCGTCTCCATCGCCGCCGCACTCATTCCCGCCCGCCGCGCCGCCTCGGTCGAGCCGATGCAGGCGCTGCGTTCGGAATAGCCTGCCGCTCGCGGACCGGGGAAAGCAACGCCAGCACTATTTGTAGACGCCATCCCCTTCAACCAGCTCGTCGCGATGGGCGCTGGAGTCCGTCATGGAGCCAAATGCCGGACCAGAGAGCGGGCTGGCTTTCAGGGTATTGACTATCGCCGCGTTGACTGTGTCCAGACCCTCAGGGGCGGTCGCGACGTAAACAATCCAAAAAGTGCCCGGGGCTTCGGTGTGAATTGCCTCGGTGTCGATTTCGTATTCGCGAATTGTGCCGTCGGCGAGCATCTTCTCCAGCAGCGGGGCAACCAGGTTCTTGCTGAGCGTGCCGATCGCATCGTCGGGCGCGTCCGCTTTCAACTTATATGACGATACGTGAACGCATCCTTTGTTCCAGGATCCGGAGTGCCAGTTGTAATACCGGCTGACCAAAATGCTGTCCCAGTGTTTCGTGGCGCTCTCCAGGGCGGGAGAAGCGTCGCCGGGGGACGCGTAAAACTGATCCAGCACCTTGACCAACCCGGCCATGGACATCGCCGACCACCAACTGTCGTGGGTCTCACCGTCTGGCTGGTGGACCAAATTCTCATCATTGCCATATCCCACAATTGTTCCGTCGGCCAGCGCCTTGTCGAGGATTGCCTTGTTGGCCGAACTTCCTTTCGCCATCTCTGCCCAATGCGCGCGGGGAATCTGCCAGTTGGCGATATACGAGTACATTGGAGGTTTCTCTTTTACCTCCGGCATCTGGGCTCCTGATGGAATGACAGACAGGGTTGACAGCGCGACAGCGCAAATCCCCGCGAAAATGCTTGGCAATCTCTTATTCATTCTCTTTCTCCGGTCGTGATTTTAGCCAGCATGGCTCTGGGGAATTCCCGGCCGAGGGAAGTGTACAGGAGCCGATCACAATAGAACACCAGGTTGGTGACCTCACCGAAGCTTCGCTCGATTTCCATCCTTGCTTCTACCCGGACTGACTCGGCGCTACGAGAGAACCGGAACGCGGCACCACTAGCGGAAATCGTCAGAGCAGCCCGGCTCTGCCCGCTGCTACAATCAGATTTTGGGCACAGCCACAATTTCCTGTCCCTCCGGCCTTGAGGCCAATCCCAGCAACCAATTGTAAGGAGTATTCCCATGGCGATTCCCGCCACCCAGATGCGTCCGGGCATGATCATCAAGCACAACAACGAACTCCACGCCGTCTTTGCCGTCGAGCACCGCACCCCCGGCAACCTCCGCGCCTTCATCCAGGCCAAGCTGCGCAACCTGCGCACCGGCGCCATGTTCGAGCACCGCTTCCGCTCTCCTGACCCCATCGAGCGCGTCGTGGTCAACGAAACGGCCATGGAGTTCCTCTACGCCGACGGCGACGACTACTACTTCATGAACCCGGTCAACTTCGAGCAGACCACCCTCAAGTCGTCCACCCTCGGCGATGCGGTCGAATACCTCACTCCCAACCTCCAAATCAAGGTGTCCTACTTCGACGGAGTCCCAGTCGGCATCGAACTCCCCGCAGCGGTCGAGATGACCGTCGTCGAAACCGAACCCGGCATCAAGTCCGCAACAGCCTCGTCGGTCACCAAACCAGCCAAGCTCGAAACCGGATTAGTCGTCCAGGTACCGCCGTTCATCAATGAAGGCGAAAAGATTCGCGTGGATACTGCAGAAGGGGCCTATTTGAGCCGGGCATAGGGCAAAATCCGTGGCGACCTAGTAGAACCTAAACAGTAATGGAAGAATTGTCTCCCAATCATTTCTCAGTCGCGGCCGGTGCCTGATCCGCGTGACACTCCGACTCAAGGAGAACTCTTATGATCGACAACCAAGCAAGCGTGGCGGCGATGTGTCTTGAAAAGTCATTGGGCGAGCTGAATGCGGAACTCCACACGAGTATCGAGTTTTGTCCCGAATACACTCGTGGTCTACATTCCTCTGAAGGAAATGGACTCGGTTTCAAATTGTGTCGAACACGGAGAGGCCCCTCGAAGGACGCTTTGTCTTATCCTCGACGTCTATGCTTGGAACGGTTCCACACTCGAATCCGTGAAGGCACAGCTTCGGTCTCTGATTGTGGCTTTCTGGAACGATCAGAACCCAGCTCCCATTTGGGCTAGAACGATCGTCTGTTGATCCTGCCCCATTCTCCTTTTACTGATCGTTAGCTCGCACTTCGAGAGCTCGAGTGTATGAGGCTTGGTTCGCCGTTCCACACATCCCGAGGCGAGGACAGCATGAGCAAGAGACGAATCAAATGGCTCCTCGTTCTCGCCTCTGTCTTGGCTCTTCTCGTCGCAGGCCGCATCTACCGCCTCCACGTCAGACGAGAGTGGCTCAAGCCAGTCACCGTCGAACGCCGCGACACCTTCATCGACATCACCCTGCCGGTCATCTCCAGATCATGTGACATTCACGGCGGATGCTTCGTCGAAACCGACGGCCTCTATCAGGGACAACCCACCGGCATCACCGTGATCTTCGCGCCCGGCATGCGCCCGAGTACCTTCACCGATCGCATGGAAACGACGCAGGTCTTTCCTAAGAACGCAGGCATCACCCTGGTCGCAGAGGGCCCGCGAGGAACGTCGCTGGTTCATCTGCTCGCCACCAGTTATGGCGCTCCAGCGCATCACGTGAGTTTGCCCGTGACAATCCCGACGACCGCCATCGCCTTCGAAGGAAACCCGGCAGACATCCAGACCCAGCCGCTGAAATTTAAGATCGTGCATCCCAGCGTCAAGGAAGCGCCAGAATACTTTGAACTCTTCGTTAAAACCGATTTGGCCAACAACAAAGTGCAGCTAAGCGAAAAGGAAACCGACTACCGGCCAGCCATTCTCAAAGCCTTTGGCGTGCAGTAGCAGCTGGCTGGTCTTACGTTACCTGCCTTCCTTCGCACCAAAGAAGAACAAAGCGCCGCCCCCAAGAATCGCGACAACACCTAGCAGCGGCGGAAGGGGCACGCTGTGGTGTTCTGTCTTGTCGATTTGAATGGGTCCCATATCGACGGCTTTCTTTTTGGTCGTAAAGGAAAATCCCCCATAGATAAGCGCCGCCACTCCGGCGATGATCAGCGCCACACCAATAATTTTCACGATCGCTCCCCCGAAGGAAACAGCGAGTCCCCGCCACGCCACGCGCGTAATGCGTTTATGTCCCTGTGTCTGACTGACAGTTCGCGCCCGACGCGCCTTGCGCCGCCGACCTTGCACCTCACCCCATCATCTGCCACACTGGCCTAGGTTCCATGGTTCATCACTACCTCATTAAAGGTCGAGTCCAGGGCGTCGGATTTCGCTGGTTCGTCCACCGCGAGGCTGCCGCGCTCAACCTTCGCGGCTGGGTGCGCAATACTGAGGATGGCCATGTCGAGGTCGTCGCCGCCGGCGAGGAGCAAGACCTGGCTGAGCTCGGCAAAGCAATGCAGAAAGGCTCCCGAGGAAGCCGCGTCGATACGGTTATCGTGCAGCAGTTAATTGAGTCCGAAGCCGAAGGTCTCGGCCCGTTTCACATCGAGGGCGCCTGGTAGCCTCGGCCGCTGATCCTCCTCCTGCGTGCGGTTCCAACAAGACCCTCCGCTGATTCCGCTTATATTAGTTAAGGAGTTCGTCCACTTACTATGTCTCTGCCCCCGATCGACTGTGAGCCGCTCAAGGCGCTTGTCCGCACCGTTCCCGACTTCCCCAAGCCGGGCATCCTTTTCTACGACATCACCACCCTGCTCAAAGACCCCAATGGTTTCGCCGAACTCATCGACGCCCTCGCCCAGCACTACATCGGCCGAGACATCGATCTCGTGCTCGGCATCGAGGCCCGTGGATTCATCTTCGGCCCGGCACTGGCCTATCGCCTCAACGCGGGGTTCGTCCCCGTCCGCAAGCCGAAAAAGCTCCCGGCGCCGACCGCCAAGGTCACCTATGACCTTGAATATGGGACTGATTCTCTAGAAATTCATCAGGACGCCATCGAGCCCGGCCAGCGGGTAATCCTGGTCGACGACCTGCTCGCTACCGGAGGCACGATGGAGGCGACCATCAAGCTCGTCCACCAGCTCGGCGGCGAGATCTCCGGCCTGGCCTTCGCGATCGAACTCGACTTCCTCAAGGGCCGGGAGAAATTCCCTGACTACGACGTCTACAGCTTGCTACATTACGACGAATAAAAATTTGGGGGGCGCTTTGAGTGCCCGCTTCGCAATGTCAGTGCTGCTTAAGCGCCTCGCGAGCCACCGCGAAGGAAGTGGAAGACAATAGAAATGACCGCCAGAATTAGCAGGATATGAATTAAGAATCCTGCCGTGTGGAACACCAGAAATCCGCCCAGCCACAGCGCCACCAGCACGATCCCGATAATCAGCCACATAGAATTTCACTCCTCGAATATCCCGCCTCACGGACCTACACTCAGGACGGGCCGCCTAAGTCCACGGCTTACGGTAAGTTGCATCTTACGAGCTGGGAGTTGTTCGGACGCGCAAAATGAACCGCAGGACTCAGACTGGTTCCAGCACTAGCGTCTCGCCTGGCTTCAGATATCCCTTACGCCGAAACCAATCCTGCATGGCCGCGGCGAGTGCTTCAAGAGGAACCCGGAACCCAACTTCAAGCAGGCCATCCCCCACCGGAAGCGTGTCATCAAAGACCGCATTGTTGGTGAAATTGCGCATGGCAAAATTGTCGATCCAGGCGATCGGACACGGTTGCCTGGCCCCATCGAGATCGAGGCACAAAATTCGTAGTTTGCGGGCAAACATCAGAGGTCAATCGGCCAGAATGGGTAGAGTCGGCAACAGCGAAGTGTGCTTGGCCTCGGCCAGCACCGCATCCAGATGCTCCAGAACCTCAGCGATGCTCATCGTGTACATCTCGCGGCCGTTGTCATAGCCGGACTCGATCGCCTGCTTGAGGTAATGACCGGCGATCTGGGCCGCCAGCTGATCGGTAATCACGCCGCCGCTGCGTTTCCTCTGCTCCACCCAGGCCACAGCCGGCATCGCAATCCATACCGGACGCTGATTCACCTCAAACCGCACATCCACTGCATCTGCATGGCGGGTGGCGATGGCGACAATATTTGCCTTCCATCGGCAGTGCAAGTCTTCGCTGGTCCAGCGGTCGGTAACGTGGAAATCTTCGTACATGGGTTCTAGCCTACTGGCAAGGATGCATCGCGGCAAGCCCCGGCTCCGTCTATTGCAAACAGCGTTGGTTTTCCATCGTGCCGAGGCTGAAACATCCATTTCCATGTTTCTGCGTCCAATAGTGGATCATTTGTTTTATTAGAAGGAGTATCTTCAGTGACCCAATCCCGCCTAGACCCCCGCCATTTTGAGGAAAAGCTCCTGCGCCAACAGGCTGACCTGCAGCGCGCCACGTTTTCCGCCGTCGAGCAAGGACGTGAAACAACTACCGCCGACACCCAGGACGTCGCCGACCAAGCCGTCGCGTCGTACCAGAAAGAGCTGCTCTTCAGCCAGGGCACCAACGGACACGTCCAGTTGACCCGCATTCGCGCCGCCCTCGACCGCATCTCCGAAGGCACCTACGGTGAATGCCTCAGTTGCGGAAAAACCATCGGCATCAAACGCCTCGAAGCTTTGCCGTGGACCCCCTACTGCATCGACTGTCAGGAAAAGATCGAGAACGGCGAACTCGAGGACCCGGTTCGCGCAGCGTAACGAAATCGGGTCGCGATTGAACGCCGGAGGTGAGCGCCTTACTTAGGATCACTTGCACGCGCAGGATCGTACTGCGATGCTGCCCTGGCCGATCTGCGACGTTCCGATAGTTGAGTCCTGAATGACCTGAGCGGGCGCCACATCCCCGTTGACGCCCGGCGCAAAGACCAGAATCCGATTGTTCGCCTCCGCAACGAAGAGCCTGCCATCGGAAGCGACCGAGATCTTGTTGTTGTAGAAGTCACTGGGGGGGACCGATGAGTGTGTGTGGACCGGCGATGATCCGGATCGGCTTCACGTCGCCGCTCGCGTGGTGCGAAAAGACGCTGATCTGCCTTCGCCCGTTGGAGTACGTATAGACGTAGAGCTCTCCGTTGTCCGGATCGACGGCCACTGAGAGGGTGTTGTTGTCGCAACATGGTCCGACCAGGGGTAGCAATCCCGTCTTCGGGCCGGAAATCTGACGCAATATCGACGGCGTGTAAAGATTTGCCGTCGTATTGTAGGTCACGATCAGCGCGTCATTGTTGAAATCGTAGCCGCCCATCACCAGATTGTCGTCATGGTCCACGGCGAGGCCACTGCCTTCAGCGAGAGGGCCGCCTATATTGAAAAGCGTGTAGCAAGGGGCGTCGGCCACCATAAGGGCGAGCGCCGATGGGTCATTGGTGATGACGAAATCGTGGATCTCGGAATCGGTCGCCATTGCCAGCAAGTCTATGGCGCACAGGTTTCGAAGATGCTCCGGCGCGACGTCTCCGTGACTCTCCGGGCGGAAGACTTCCACCAGGTTGTACGGATAGAACTGCACCACGTGAAGGTCGCCGTGCTTGCTGATCGTGATCGCGCTCGCTTCGGTGAAATTGGTCTTCGGTCCTTTCAGAACCTGGCATGGCTTCGTTAGACCATTCGCTCGGGCTGGATAGCCGCGTACCTGATCTTGCAGAGCCAGAAACACCGCCTCATAGGGGCAGTGGCCTGTGTCCTGGGCATGAGACAAGCGAGGCGTTCCAAGGATCAGGAAGAGAAGCGTGGCAGATAATGCAAAAGTTCTCATTGGAGATACTCCAGTTAAGAGAATGATCCGCAAGCACAATGAGGAACCCGACACGGACGGGGGCAATGGGCTGATCGCGCTCCGAAGAAATAAGCAAACCCCGTCTTTGCCAGGTCGCATTTTACTCGCCTCCGGGCCGACTTCATTAGATCCCGATGCATAAGCGTCCGCGCCTGATTAGGAGCAGGAAGTCGAGGACGCACGGTTGGGTTACTTAGGACACGGGCAATCGCAGGATCGCACAGCAATGCTGCCCTGAGCGATCTGAGAGGTGCCGATGGTCGAGTCCTGAATGATTTGGGCGGGCGCAACGTCCCCGTTGCCCCCCGGCGCAAAAACGAGAATGCGATCGTTGGCCTCCGCAACGAAGAGCCGGCCATCGGAAGCGACGGCAATCTTGCTGGCAAAGTAGGCGCTGGGTGGACCGATCAGAGTGTGCGGCCCGGCGATCACCCGGACCGGCTCGACGTCGCCGCTTGCGTGGTGCGAAAAGACGCTGATCTCCTGTTGCCCGTTGGAGTAGGTATAGACATACAGCTCTCCGTTGTCTGGATCGACGGCCACCGAGAGGTTGTTGCTGCCGCAGCAATATCCGACCAGGGGCAGCAATCCCGTCTTCGGGCCGGAGATATTACGCAATAATGCCGGCGCGGAAAGATTGGCTGCTGTGCCAAATGTCGCGATCAGCGCGTTGCCGTTGGCATCGTTTCCCCCGATCACCAGGTTGTCGTCGTGATCGATGGCGATGCCCGTGGCCGACGACCATCCGTAGGTGGCGCCGAGATCAACATAGTACTCACAGGAGTTGCCGGCTCCATGGTTGAGAGACACTTCGTACGCAGGACTTGCTTCCTCTGTTAACACAAAATCGTTCATCCGCGAGTCGATCGCAATCGCATTGAAGTCTGTGTTGCAGAGAACTTCGCCACGCTCTGGAGCGGTATCACCCTGGCTCTCAGGTCTGAAGATATACAAGGTGTAATAGTCAGGATTTTGGCCGTTCAGGAAGGAGATCGCATGAAGATCGCCATGCTTGCTGATCGCTAGTCCGCTCAAAGCGCCGAGCAAGGTATTCGATCCTTGCAGTATCTGGCAGGGCACAGTTGGGCCATTCGCGCGGGCTGGATAGCCGCGTATCCCGTTCCCCAACGCCAAAAATACCGCGCCGCTCGGGCAATGGTCCGTGTTTTGGGCGCAAGACAGAATGGGCGTTCCAAGGAACAACGAGAGAAGGGCAAGGCGCAAGGCAAAGGTTTTCATCGGAGGTCTTCCAATCTACAGTGAACTCCGGCAGCGGAATCCTTATACGGGCAACTGGCTTGGAAAGGCGCAACAGGGCTTCGTTGCCCCGTTAGGAAACCCCAACCGGGCGCAATAAGCATATCTGCCAGTCTCCGATTTGAATAGAGTGAATTTATCCGTGAATTTCTAGCGGTCTTAGCGAAAGCTGACCGATAGCGCGATAAGCTACTTCGCCAGCTCTACCGGCGAAATCGCATTCTTCGCCTCTGGCGCTCGCGGATTCACTCCAAAATCCCAAACCGCCAGATTGATCTCTTTCGGCGAAAGGATCTCCACCAGCGCATACTCGTCGATGTCCAATGGCTGCTTCGGCGTGAGCTTCATCCAGTGTCCCCCTGGCAGGATCTCCGAGGTGGTTTCAACGATGTCCACCGACTGCTCCGCCTTTCCCAACATGCTCACCTTCATCGCCCCGAGTACCCGCGTCTCCCGCTTCACCTGCATCCGGACGATCGCATACCGGCTCGTCGGCGAACTCTGCCCATGTTTTTCTTTCACTGAACTCGCGCCATGCGTATCCACCGTCAGCGCGCCCCCGCTTGCTTCATCATCGTTCTTCGAGTCCTTCCCATCACCGAGGCTCACATAGATCACCGGCTGGTTCACATGCAGCTGCACCTTCGCCTTGTAACCCTCGAGAGTGATCAACTGCTTCGAGCTCCCCCCCGGAATCGCCGCGCGCAGTACGTTGTGCGGGGTCCCGGTATTCAGGCCGCCGCTGTTCTGCGGCACATCGATCAGCTCCGGCTCGCCTTGAAACGTATCCAAAATGAAGACCCCGTCCAAGTCCGGCAGGCGCAGTCCAGGCTCTACGGTTGGTGTCGCTTCCTCGCGCTCGGCCCGCGCTTCCCGGTCGATCTCGGCCGCCTCTTTGTTGCCCGGAGGTGCACCCGGCTGGTCGGTCACCGCCGGCACAGCCCCCGGAGCATGCGCCTTCGCCCACGCATCGGTCGCCGCCCAATCCACCAGGCTCGCCGGAAGTTCTTCCCAATCCCCGCCTCGCTCCGCGCTGATATACCGCACCCGGTCGCCCACCACCTGATACTGCTTCACAATCTGATACGAGCCGTCTTTGAGGATGAGGCGTTTGTTCGGCGTCTGCGCGAACGCTACCCACGACAACGACACCAGCACCAGGAATATCGAGAGTCGGCGAAGGTTCTTCATCTGAACTTATTAAACAATCATCCCCGATCGGAAGTCACTCAGCAAAGCAGAAATGGGTTGGCAACCCGCGACTTTGTTTCACCCACTGGAGACGCGCCGGTGATAGCCTGTTCAGGAAGTGCAGAGGCGCCAATGATGCGGAAGATATGGATCACGTTTGCGGTATTGGGCATTAGTTTTTCGGGCATTTCCCGCGCGCAGCAACCGGCAACCCCGCCGACACCACCACCACCATGTACCGAGAACTGCATGGCCAAGGAAGTCCAGGGAAACTACGCCCGCGTGAAGGGCTACATCCTCAAATCCGCGGAAGAGATGCCCGCCGAAAACTACTCCTTCAAACCAACCCCGGACATCCGCACCTTCGCCCGCGTCCTCAACCACGTCACCGAAGCCCAGCAACACGTCTGCGGCGCCATCGACGGCATCAAGCCGGACTCCTATACCGTCCCGCCCGAGACCGCCGATCAGGCCACCATCGTCGCTGCGCTGAACGCTTCCTTCGCCGAGTGCGACAAGGCCTACGCCTCGCTCACCGACGCCAATATGACCGAGATGATCCAGGCCGGCCCAGTCAAACGCTCGCGCCTGGGAATGCTGTGGGGCAATGCCTCCCACGATAACGAGCAGTACGCCACGCTCGCCCTCTACATGCGGCTGAAGGGCCTGGTACCGCCAAGTAGCGAAAAATAGCCGATCAAACTGCGCTATGAAAAAGCCTGGCAGCGAGGGCGTCACGGTTCGCTCCGTCACGCTGGACGACGTTCCCACCTGGGAAGAGATGCGCTCTGCCATGTGGCCCGACGGCCGCGACGACCACGCCTTGGAGATCGCTTCGTTCTTCGCCGGCACCCTCTCCGAACCCGAAGCGGTGATGATCGCCGAAACCGAAGACCACCGTGCCGTCGCGCTCCTCGAACTCTCCATTCGCCTCGACATACCCGGTCTCGAAGGCCAACCGGTCGGTTACGTCGAAGGTCTGTATATCAAGCCCGAAGCCCGCGGTCACGATCTCGCCAGACAGTTGCTCCAGGAATCACAGCGCTGGGCCTGCCAGCATAGCTGCATCGGCTTCGCCAGCGACCGGGCCGGTAGGATCGTAATCGACCGCAGCTTTCCCGCCTACATCCGGCGGATGAGAGACTTATCTCAGGAGCAACCAAGCCAAGCATGACCCTCAAGCCGGCGGTACGCATCGGCAGTCGCTATCAGAATCCGGTGCCCACCTCGGTAGGTAGTGCGTCGACCCTCTTCAAAGTCCTCAAGCTCTACATCCAAAGCAAAACCGAGAGAACTCCAAAACATCAGCTTGGCCCCTTTCACACCGACGCACGCGTCTACCAGCAGCCGCCAGCAAGCGGATTGCGCGTCACCTGGTTCGGTCACTCTTCCACACTGGTCGAGATTGACGGCATCCGAATCCTCATCGATCCGGTATGGAACCAGCGCGCCGCCCCAGTTGAATGGGCTGGTCCGAAGCGCTTCTTCGCACCGACGCTCCAGCTTGATCGGCTCCCGCCTATCGACGCCATCCTGCTCTCCCACGACCACTACGATCATCTCGGAGCAAGTACCGTCCGCCGACTCGCGCGCATGAAGTCGATGGAAGACACACCTTGGATCACCACCCTCGGCGTCGGCAACGGCCTCCGCCGCCTGGGCGTGAGCCCCACACTCATCCGCGAACTGGATTGGACCAAGCATACAAAGATCGGTCCAGTCGAACTCACGGCGCTGCCCGCCCGCCACTTCTCCGGCCGCGGCATCTTCGACCGCTTCAAGACCCTCTGGGCATCCTTTGCCCTCGCCGGGCCAAAGCATCGCGTTTATTACGGAGCAGATTCAGGAGAGTGGCCAGGCTTCGAAGAGATCGGGCGCGAATATGGCCCCTTCGATCTCACCATGCTCGAGATCGGGGCCTTCGACCCACTGTGGGCCGACATCCACATGGGCCCCGACGGAGCCGCCCAGACCTTTCACGCTCTCGGCGGCCAAGGCTTATTGATGCCCATCCACTGGGGGCTCTTCGATCTAGCCCTCCACGCCTGGCGCCAGCCCATCGAGCGCATCTTCTCGCTCAACGGCCTACCGCTCTTGTCGCCCGAACCGGGAGCGCCAACCGAGGTCATGCCCGGAGTCGATGTGCGCTCCGAATGGTGGCGATGAACAGCCAGATTGCTCGGCCTGGTCGTCTAACATGGGATGCCCATAGTAGGACAACTGATGAGACGCACAACGGTCAAACGACGGTATCGCTTGCGCAGTGCCTGTCCGGTCATTTGCATCGTTTGTGTGTTGATATGCGTAAGCACCGCTCACGCAAAGGAAAAACTTAACAAGCTCGCCTTCTCGTTCGCGGGACACTCTAGAACCTGCTACTTCTACGTCCCCAACGATCCGGCGCCGATGCCCTTGGTTGTGCTCTTACACGGATCGGGATGGGACGGACGAGAATTAGCCAACCCATGGAAATCCCTGGCTGCCGCGGAGCACTTCATCATCGTTGCGCCAAATTCCCTCCAGGCCGACACCTGGAGTCTGGAGGACGATTCGCCGGAGTTTCTTCATCAAGTCGTAAATCAGATCAAGGCCATTCACGCCATCGATGAAACTCAGATCTATCTCTTCGGTCATTCAGGGGGAGCCCGATATGCACTGGCTCTTGCACTGATTGACTCCGGGTACTATGCAGCCACGGCAGCCCATGCCGGTGCGCTCTCGCCGCAAAGCGTCCGCTTCTTTGGTCTTGCGAAGCGATACATGCCCGTAGCCATTTGGATGGGCGACCACGATTCCCTCTTTCCTCTGGCGTCCGTAAAAGCCACCAAGGCCATGTTTGAGGAGCACGGCTTCCATCTTGAACTGTTCATTATTCCCAACCACACTCACAACTACGACGAAGTCTCAACCGAGGTCGACCGAAAAGTCTGGGATTTCTTTCGAAAGACGCGGTTCCCGCACTAGGCCCGCTCGTTTAGCTCTGCCGCCATCTTAGCCAGCTTGGCGATGGTGTTCATATTCCGAGCGGTCCCATTCTTGGCCGCAGGAATCTTTAGCTTGCAATTACCCATACCGTCAGGATAGTAGGCATAGATTTCTCTCAACCCTAACCGGATTTCTTCGTTCGTCTGATAGGACACCGTTTGTAGGGCGTCCTCAGCTGGAGGACCATCCAGGAAATAAGCAACCGTCCGATTTCCTGGCATTTTGTGAAAAGGATTGCCGGCAAGCACAGCAGCCATCTCGGCGACCGTACGAACCATGACGCCGACAGGCTTCCCCGCACAGGCCGCGAGCGCCGCCCCGAGGGCCGCTTTCACCTGCGCCTCCGTTCTCTTCGATTGGAAGACGACGTTGCCGCTGGCAATATAAGTCCTGACCGATCGAAACCCGGCTGCTTCACACATCGCCTTAAGCTCAGCCATGGGCAGCTTTCCAGTGCCTCCGACGTTGACGGCACGGAGCAGAGCGACGAATGCGGTCACGTTCCTATCCTCAAAAACAAGTCTGGGGGCCGGCGTCTCGCGACCCAGCCCCCAAAGTCTAAAGCACTCTTCGTGACGCTAAGGGTCTTAAAAGTCGAACCCCGCCGACTTCCTTCCCTCCGAGCTTATTCCTCTCTCGCTCGCCGTCGTCTCCCCTACTCAAACGTCCAATTGAGGATTTGCTGGACGGCGGTCTTGCTGCCGGATCCCGCCGTGAATCCGACGTAGGCGGTGTTGCCGCCGACGATCGTCGGAATGTCGATCGCGAAGGGTTGGGTCCAGGTTGCATTCGTGACGAGATCGGTGAGAGTGAGCGTCAGCGCGTTCCCATCGTAGCTCAGGTGGGCATGCATCATGTCGCCGTTATGCAGGTTGATGCCTGTGCCGGTGAGGTCGATCGAAGGCACGGTCGGAAGTGCGCCATCGGTGAAAATGCCAGTCGAGTCTATCCCTTCACCCGCGTTGCTGAAGAGATCGAATTTGATCGCTACGCTCTCGGGAATGCCGGCATAGCCGAGACTTCCCCCCGTATGCCCAAGGGCGGTTGGGCCAGCATTCTGAATCGTGAAAGTGAAACCGTCTGCGGCTGCACTCGTGAGTTGAAAGTCGAAATCGCTGTTGAATGACTGCACGTTCACCGGCGACGTGGAGAAGGCGCTTCCAGCTTCATAGGGCGAGCCGTTGGTCAATTCAATGGACGAGCCGGAAATTGCGGCACTTCCATTGAGAGTCAGACCGGTTCCACCAGGAAAGCCCATCGGCCCGTAAGGCACCATCATGGGTTCGTAGCTCCAACTGAGGATTTGCTGGGTAGCACTCAATTCGCCGGTTCCACCCGTGAAGCCGAAGTAAGCACTGCTGCCGCCGACGGTTCCAGGAATGTCGATGGTGAAGGGTTGGGAGAAGGTGGCTTTAGTCGTCAGATCGGTGAGAGTCAGGATGAGAGTGGTCCCGTCATAGGTGATGTGCGCATCCATCGGGTCGCCGCTGTGCAGGCTGATACTGCCGGGGAGGCTGACTGCGGGGACGGTCGGAGCTGCGCCACCCACGTAGAGACCCGTCGAGTTCGATCCTTCGCCGCTGTTGTTGTGAAGGTCAAATTTGATCGCCACGCTTTCGCCGATGCCCTCATAGCCCAATCCTCCGCCGTGAGATCCGAGCGCATTGAGCCCAGCATTCTGAATCGTGAAGGTGAAGCCGTCAGCTGCTGAATTCGTTAGTTGGAAAGTGAAGTCAGTCGTAAACTTCAGGACGCTGAGCGGCGACCCATAGAAAACGCTGCTGGCCTCGTCCGTTCCGCCGTCGGTCAATTCAAGCAGGTTCGCCGAAAGCGAGGAACTCCCGTTGAACTGAAACGCGTCCTGGTCCTGCGAGAATCCCGCGCTATAGTCGAAAGGTTGGCCCGGTGGCAGCGCGCCAAAGATCCCGCCCGGCGGGTTGGTTTCGAACTCGGTGGTTGTGTCAAGGTTCTGCATGCGATATACCCGGTAAGAAGGCTGGTTCAACTGCTCCTGGAAGACGATATCGCCCGCGAGGTTTACCTCGCTCACCTGTGTCTCGGTACCCCCGGCCAGATAACCGCTGTCGAAGCTGGCATAGGTATTGCCGTTTGGCGGGGTCAGCAACTGCGCGGCCCCAAGCGCCAAAGAGTACCCTCCCAGGTCGGCCACCGTCTCGAGGTAAACCTGCCGCGCCGTCTCATCGATAAGGAGAACCATGCCGCGGCTGTCTTGGGTCCCGGGACACTTGTCGTGGCGGGTGTTTCCGTCGTCGAAGACGGTCATGATCATGAAACCGTCGCCGCTGGCATAGTCCTCGTAATCGAAGTGCGCATCGTGCTGATGGGTGAACCAGGGAATGACGTTGGGGTCGCCAGGGATGGTGGAGACCGAGCAACTCCCGCTGGGCGGATTGGCCATAGTGAAGTCGTCCCCTGCGCCCAGATGCCAGATCACACTGCCGTCGCCCTTGCCCCTGGCGTAATTGATCTTAATGACCCAGTCCTGGCTGCGCTGAGAGAGAATAATATTGCCGTCTACCGTTCCCTGGAGGGCATTCGTGTGCAGCCAATCGGGCCCCACGGCGGTGGAACATCCGGCGCCCGAACAAAAATCGCCATCGGTCGCTGCGCGGTTAATATCCTCATGCGCAAAGGAGTCCCATGCCCACACGAGCTGTAGATTGTGGTCCAGGACCAGCACCATGTCGCCGACAATATTGACCGGGTTGGTGGGAGTGCCCCCCTGCGCGCTGGTCGAGACAACATACCTGGAGGCAAGCACGGCCATGTTGCCGTCCGGCAAGTTTCTGAATTCATGAGTGTTGAATTGAACCATCGTCGGATAGCCTTTGGCGGCCAACTGCTCGTTCAATATCTCGACGTTGGTTCGCGCGACCAGGTTCCCCGCGAGATCGTAAATCGCGGCATATGGCGCGGAGAATCCATAGAGGAGCCCGCCGGGCTCTATCCGAGCGATGGTTTGATTGTTGGGGAAATACCAGATCACATTCCCGAGGAGGTCGGTCGCGGTTGTGGTCCCGGTAATCGATTCAAACAGCACCACAGGATAGGTCGCGTCGTACGACTCAGCCGGCACATTAATCTGATAGCTGTTGGGAATTGCCGGAAGCGCTCCGGTGGTAAACGGCAAATCGCTGCCCGTGTTCACCAGAGTCGTCCCGGCGTACTCTTCCCAGTGCATCAGATAAGGGCTCGCCGGATACATGCCCCCGACATAGAAGTTCGCGCTGTTTTTCGAGCACGGTATCAGATTGGTGGTCATCGAATTGGGGTTCTGCGAACCCGTCGGGCTCGCCGGGCGGAAGCGAACAAGGATCTGGTGGCCGGCCCCGCACGGTGGTGCGCTGAACAAAGCGATCATGGGGTGGGAGGTCGAATTGACGGCCCCGGTAGCCAGCGCAGTTGTCACCCAAGGCATCAGGGTAAAATTCACCGACACAGGCGCAAAGACACTGTACGGTGTCGCCGTGATGTCGCGCACAACCACGTTGAACGTGTATGCCCCCTCGACGGTATGCGGCACCCAGGTAAAGTTTGTGGGTAGGGCGAAATCACTGACGATCTGCGTCTGTCCGTTGAACGTCACGCTGAACTGGTAGTCGTAGGTGTGGCCGGCCAGCGCGTTTAGCACTTTCGCCGTCCAGGTCACCGGCGTCCCAAGCATCTGCGGACTCGCCACGCTGGGCGTCAGGGTGACGGAGGGAGGGGTCACAGCCCGACCCGCGAGCGGCAGGCCGAACATCACAAGAAAAGCGAGCACAGCTAAACCAAGTTTGCGGACCATTCCTCGTTTGCCAAGCCACGTCGCCCCAGTTATACGCATACCGACCCCTTTGCTGGATTGCATGATGATTAAATGATTCGACTGCAGGAACGGGAAAGAGCCAAGTGTCTTTGTGTTTGAAATTCGTTGCTATAAGCAGCCTTGAGCAGAGCGACTGATAGCCAGTTAGTCATCAGGCTCTTGGGGCGAAGTAGCTCCAAGCGGGAATACAAAGAAGACTTGTGCCTGAGCTTCTCTCGGTCGCAGGCGCAAAATTATCTTGTGTGAAGATCGTTGTCAAGATAATTTTCAGAAACGTGTCGCTAGCAAGTGAAGATGTCCGCCTTTCGCCGCAAGTGAACTGTCCGGTTTTGAGCTAGCCAATGTTCTTAGCCAGCGGACCGGCTCGATCTGCAAGCACATTTGTCTTGACCTTGCACATCCATCCGGAGCATACTTTTCACTCAAATTCAATTCCGCATTAAGGAAGGTCTTTACTTGCTGCTAGGTTACCTAAACCAGGCTGTTGATCGTCTCTCTCGCCATCGGCTCAAGAGGTAACTACCGAAACGGCACACGTCAGTGACCGCCGGCCGCGGGGAGAACCGGAGACGCATGATCAGGAAAGCCGGTGTCTCCGTTGCGGCAGTCGTGATAATTCTGCTCCGTCTCGGCATTTTCAAGTGGGCAAAAGAGAAATTCACCGTTGAGCTGCCGCAGTATCCTCGTTCCATCACGCCGATCAGGGCGCCCAAACCTTCGGCATTCCGTACGAGTGGTTCATCGCGCCGGAACAACCGCAGCTTTCATTCGCAGCGCCCGGGCTGTTAATCGACCCTGTCTACCTCGACCGCTACGGGTTCATTCGCATCGGTAATACCGTATTTGCGGTCGACCTCAACGATCCCGCCAACTTCGTCGCTATTCGGCGCCTGTCCACTATCCGCGGATCTGGAATGCCTCGTGGTTCGCGTGGGTCCAGTACAACGGGTCAATCCAGCAGCCCATGACGCGGAACGCGGGAGAGGCTCTGGGAGTGTTGGCCCCTGGTAGCTCCCACCAAAGGCCTGAATGAAACCCTTCCGATCGTTTTGACCTGATTCGGATGCCCCCGTCACGTTCGGCGGGGGGATTCGAACCGCCGGCCCTCTGCACGCAAACAGATTTGGGTAGTTATCGAAATTTGGAGAAAACGAAAGAATGCAACTTCTTATCCTTGGGGCAGGCCGCCGACGATCGAAAGTTTCCTTGCGGCAAATTCCCATGCCCCGGCGCGTAGTCGTTGTGAACGCCTATTGGGCCGCGAGTGCCGCATATCTCATCAGCAACCGACCAATCGCGTCCTGCTGGCTCTGCCATGAGACGTCGCATCTACGTATGGCAATGGTTGTCCGGACCGCAATGCCCGTTCCGGCAGCACTTATTATCCGCGGAGCATATGGGGTCATTGTTATTGCAGCATCCGTTTGCAGCAGGCCTAGTTCCCGAAACGCAGCAGCCGCCGCCTTTGATGTTGTTGCATTGGCTGCCCTGATCGAGGTGGCAGCAGGTGCCGTCATTGCAGAGAGTACCGAACTCGCAGCATTCGCCGCGATTGTCGCATGTCCCCTTTTTGCAGCAAGCTTTCGTGTTGGGGCAGAGCTCCGAGCCAGCGTTCGTATGGCAGCAGCTGTCGGTCCGATCGCACTGGCCGTCACAACACTCGCCGTTACACCTAAGCGGGCAACCCGCAAACGCTCGATCCCACGAAACGCCGCCGAGAGTCGCTGCGGTCAGAGCACCCATTGTCAACTTAATCATGCGTCGCCGTGGCATGCCGCTGCCGGCGAGCCGGGTGAAACTATCAAACCAATTTTCCATGCTCATCCCGTCCTCCTCGTTCCTGAACCAGCAATAGCGTTTGCGGTGGAGTTCTTCAGTCCCAGGTCTCTACGCCGCGCCTTGGCGATCGCCCGCTTGGCGAGAAATCGCGCTCCGAAAGCGACAAAAATCATCCCGCGCCTCGCCGACTCTTCCCGCATCCAGCCAATGATCGTTTCGAGGTTTTGTTCGCACCACGCCCAGCCGTTGCTATCCATCAAGGCTGCGCGCTCATTACAAGGGCAGTCGGCCGTCACCGCAATGCCCAGCTTGGCGAGCAGCCTTTTCAGCTCCGTTCCCGGCCCGGTGCCGACGATTTCCTTTGCGGCGAGTGCCGGGCCGGGCTTCTGCCCGCAGATATTCTTCTTTGCGGACTTAGCAGCAAGCTCCTTATCCGTGGCCTCGCCGACGGCGTAACGCGCCAGTACCGGTACACGGTCTGCGCCGATAGCCAATGCCTTTGCCACGTGTCCCTTTTCATCCAGGAGATATCCGACCGGAGTTCCAAAGGTCTCGAAGGCCGACATCGCTGGAGCGTCCTGCCGCAGCAGAACTGAGGCCTCGAAGCCGTGTTCGCGGGCCAGCCTGCGGTTGGCCTCGACGTCGCCGCTGCTGGCGAGTATGAGTTCGACATTTTGGGTTCGAAAGGCCTGCTTAAGCCGAGCCAGTTCGGGGGCAATCTTGGTGCAGAAGCCGCAGTTGGGGCTCCAGTTGACCACCAGGACCTTGCGGCCGCTGAAGTCTTCGAGCGCCACTTCATTCCCGTCGAGGTTTGGCAGCTTGAAGGACGGGAAGGGTTCACCTACCGGCAGGCCTTCGACGGCCGCTGGCTCACTGGGTGCGGCAATTGTCTGTAATTGCTGCTCGATCCTGTCCAGCCGAAGCAAGACCCGCCCCTGCTGTTTGATCACCTGGTAGAGAACAAAGAGCAGGGCCCAGACAGTGAGCACGACAACGGCAAGTAACATGCCCATTAGCCACGGAAGTAACTGTTGCATGGCCCGTCCAGTCGTGTTTGGAGCCTGGAAGTTAGCTCCATCAAACTCGGCGGCAATATATCAGCGAGTATAGAAAAGTGCAAGATAATTCCTGCACTTATTTTCCACCGAGAGGCTGGTCACTTATTTCGGCCTTGGTTGATTACTATTAAGCCAGTTATCGGTTAGTTACTATTGGCCTTCAAGCAGTTACGATTGGTCCTTCAAGGATATCGAGATCATTAAGACGAGGGTAGCATGTGGGCCTCGGACGGACCGATGACGTTCGCGGTCGCGTGGGCCGACCTTCCGTTTCATACGAAACGGAAGGCCGATCATCGCACAGCAGACCGGGAAGAGTGTGACTTCCCGGTCGTTTGCGACGCTTTCCAGCTTACTCAAACGTCCAATTGAGTATTTGCTGGACGGCGGTCTTGCCGCCGGTTCCCGCCGTGAATCCGACGTAGGCGGTGTTCCCACCAACGATCGTCGGAATGTCGATCGCGAAGGGTTGGGTCCAGGTGGCGTTGGTCACGAGATCGGTGAGAGTGAGCGTCAGCGCGTTCCCATCGTAGCTCAGGTGGGCATGCATCATGTCGCCGCTATGCAGGTTAATGCCTGTGCCGGTGAGGTCGATCGAAGGCACGGTCGGAAGTGCGCCATCGGTGAAGATGCCGGTCGAGTCTATCCCTTCACCTGCGTTGTTGAAGAGATCGAATTTGATCGCTACGCTCTCGGGAATGCCGGCATAACCGAGACTATCCCCCGTATGCCCCAGAGCCGTTGGGCCGGCATTCTGAATCGTGAAAGTGAAACCGTCTGCGGTTGCACTCGTGAGTTGAAAATCAAAATCGCTGTTGAACGACTGCACATTCACCGGCGACTTGAAGAAGGCGCTTGCGGCTTGATAGGGAGTGCCGCTGGTCAATTCAATGGTTAACCCGAAAAGCGCGGCGCTGCCGTTGACGGCCAGAATGGCCGCGGAGGAAAAGCCCTTCGGCTCGTAAGGCACCAGCACAGGTTCGTAGCTCCAGCTGAGGATCTGCTGGGTAGCGCTTAGGTTGCCGGTTCCCGCCGTGAATCCCATGTAAGCAGTGCTGCCGCCAACCGTAGCCGGGATGTTGATTGTGAAGGGTTGGGTCCAGGTGGCCATGGTCACCAGATCGGTGAGAGTCAGGTTGAGAGTGGTCCCATCATAGGTGATGTGGGCGTCCATCAAGTCGGCGCTATGCAGGTCGATTCCGCTGCCGGTCAAATTGATCGAGGGAGTGGTCGGGGCAGCGCCATTCACATACAGACCTGTCGAGTCCGGTCCTTCCCCGCTGTTGTTGTGAAGATCGAACTTGATCGCCACGCTTTCGCCGATGCCCTGATAGCCCAACCCGCCGCCGTGACTCCCTAGGGCCGTTGGGCCGGTATTCTGAATCGTGAAAGTGAAGCCGTCTGCAACTGGACTCGTCAGCTGGAAGTTGAAATCGGTGGTGAACGTCTGGACATTCACTGGTGACCCATAGAAAACGCTGCGGGCCTCGTCCAATCCACCGTCGGTCAATTCAAGCAGGTTTCCCGAAAGCGAGGAACTCCCGTTGAACTGAAACGCGTCCTGGTCCTGTGCAAATCCCGCGCTATAGTCGAAGGGTTGGCCCGATGGCAGCGCGCCCTCGATCCCCGCCGGCGGGATAACTTCGAATTCGGTGGTCGTGTAAAGGTTCTGCATGCGATAGGCCCGGTAAGTACCCGCGTTTACCTGAAGCTGGTAGACGATTTGGCCCGCGAGGTTTACCTCGCTCACCTGTGTATAGGACGCCGGCATAATAATACCGCTGTCGAAGCTGGCGTAGATATTGCCGTTTGGCGGGGTCAGCAACTGCGCGGACCCAAGCGCGAAAGAATACGCGCCCAGGTCGGCCACCGTCGCGTAGGTGATCTCCCGCGCCGGTTCATTAACCAGCATAACCATGCCCCGGCTGTTTTGGGTCCCGGGGCACTTTTCGACGCGGGTATTGCCGTCGTCGAAGACGGTCATGATCATGAAACCGTCGCCGCTGGCATAGTCCTCGTAATCGAAGTGCGCATCGTGTTGATGGGTGAACCAGGGAATGACGTTGGGGTCGCCGGGGATGGTGGAGACGAGGCAGCTTCCACTGGGCGGATTGGTGATAGTGAAGTCGCCTCCCGCGCCCATATGCCAGATCACACTTCCGTCGCCCTTGCCGTTGTCGTAATTGATCTTGATGACCCAGTCCTGGCTGCGTTGGGAGATGATAATGTTACCGTCTCCCGTTCCCTGAAGGGCGTTGCTGTGCAGCCAGTCGTTCGCGTCAGCTATACCGTTCAGGCCAGCGGTTGTCGTATCGCCATCGGTCGCGGCGCGATTAATATCCTCATGCGCGAAGGAGTCCCACGCCCACACCAGCTGCAGATTCTGGTCCAAGACCAGCACCATATCGCCTTCGATGGTCACGGGGTTGGTGGGAGTGCCGCCCTGCGCGCTGGTGGAGACAATGGCCCTGGAGCCCATCAGGGCGATGTTGCCGTCCGGCAGGTTTCTGACTTCATGATTGTTGAACACAAGCATCGTCGGAAAGCCTTTCGCGGCCAACTGCTCATTCAATATCTCGAGGTTGGTCTGCTTGACCAGGTTCCCCGCGAGATCGAATTGCGCGACGAGGGTTAGCGTGCGGTACGTATAAAAGAGGCCGCCGGGCTCGATCCGGCTCGTGAAGGGCCCGGTGGAATACCAGATGACATTTCCGGCCAGGTCGGTCGCGGTGTTGTTCCCGGCGACCAACTGAAACAGGGCCACTGGATAGGTCGCGTCGTACGGCTGAGGCGGCACATTGACCGTATAGGCATTGGCCGGAAAAGTGGTCGGAAGCGCTCCGGTAGTGAACGGCAAATCGCTGCCCGTGTTCACCAGAGTCGTCCCGGCGTACTCCTCCCAGTGCATCAGATAAGGGCTCGCCGGATACATGCCCGCGACATAAAAGTTTGCGCTCTGCGACGAGCATGGCACCAGATTGGTGGTCATCGAATTAGGGTTCTGCGATCCCGTCGGGCTTGACGGGCGAAAGCGGACAAGCATCTGATGACCGACTGCGCACGGCGGCCCACTGAACAACGCGACGAGGGGATGGGTGGTCGGATTGACGGCCCCCGCGGTCAGGGAAGTGGTTACCCAGGGCTGCAGAGTAAAACCAATCGATACCGGCGCAAAGAGAGTGACCGGCGTCGTGGAGGTGTCGCGCGCAACCACGTTGAACGTATAAGCTCCTTCGACCGTGTGCGGCACCCAGGTAAAGGTCGCGGTGGGGCTGAAGTCCTGGACGAGCTGCGTCTGGCCGTTGTACGTCACGCTGAATTGGTAGCTGTAGGAGTGAGTGGCCGGTGGGTTTAGCACCGTCGCCTTCCAGGTCACTGGAATCCCAAGCATCTGCGGACTCGCGACGCTGGGCGTCAGGGTTACGGAGGGGGCTAGGGCTAGCCCCTCAGAGGGCAGTCCGGCAATCACAACAAATGTGAGCAGGCCCAGGCCAAGTTTGCGGAGCATTACTCGGTTCTCAAGCCACACCCCTATAGATGTACGCATTTCGTCCCCTTTTCTTGAATCTAATGCCAAGGTTTATGTGGTTAAACACTCATTGCGACAAGCAGCCTTCGCCGACCCGACATAAATATAAAGTCCAGGAGTTATCAGAGAAGATCGCCAAGATTACCGAAAGTTACATTTGTACTTAGGGGAAATAACAGAAGACGGCATTCCTACATAGGAACTCAATACGCCGCGAGTTTTGCATTGGCTCAAACCATTGTCAAGATAATTTTGCTAACGGCACTTCCGAACTTGAGGGATTTGATAAAGAAACGGTTAGGGTTAGAGGGGAAGAAACCTGTGCGAGGCCTGCGATTGCTGTTGCCTCAACAGTCTTCGATCCTTCGTCAATGCCGGCATCTTCGGCGGGCTTGAGCTGCTCCCGATCGGTAGCTGCGGAGCCACCGGGAAGAGCACTCCCAAAGCGCTGGCGGGCGATGTCAACGGCGATACGGTACCGGACCGCGGCTCGGTGAACTGTCTGATCCGGAGAGGGAGATGCGAATGTATCGAACTCCGTTTCTGTTGAAGACCAGGGCGTGCCTTGTTATTCCGCGCGGTCGAAGGGGGCGGCCTCGGCTGCCGTCTTTCTCCTCTTGGAGCAGAAGCAGCGACCTCGACCACTCCGACTAAGTTGGCAGAACTCTCTACTTCGCGACTTCGAGGTTGACCCCTCCGCGATAGCCACGGACAAGCGATGAGCTGGGTTCGTTGCCTCAGGCCTATGGCGGTCTACTCCACCGCATCATTTGCCGAGGGAGCGGCCCCGGTTCTGCAATGCTCCCTCGAAGACTCATTATTGCGGACCCGCCTTGGACGCTCTGGTCGATATCAAGTTTTGATTTTCATAGAGATCAAGGCTTGACGACACAATTGGTTCGTGCCTAAAGTACCTCATGCCTAAATTACTTCGGGGTTAAAAAGGGCCGCCGCAGGCGTGTTTTGGTTCGTACCAAGTGAGTGCGTTGGCAGCGATTAGTGACTGCAAGGAGTCGATCGATGAATTCCAGTAGCCTTTCGCGTCGCCAGCTGTTCGGGGGACTCGGCTCCATGGCGGCTGCTGCTATATTGCCCGCCTACGGCTCGTCGAATTCCAAACCTGGTCCCGCGGTCTCCGGGCCACCGAATCTTCAACCAACGCCCAACGGTTCGCTGACGCCTGCCTCGCTCACTGTCGCTGCGACTGCCGCCGGAGCCATCGGGGCTGGCTTCCTTGGAATCTCATACTCACATTACGCGTTGACCCATACACCTTTGATTTCCGGCTCAAACAGCGACCTTATCGGGCTTTTTCAGCGGCTTGGACCGGGCGTCTTACGCCTTGGGGGTACTTCGGAGGACACGACTGTGTGGACGCCGAACGGCCCCGGTCTAACATACGAGCAAATCGCCCCCAGCGATGTGGACAGGCTTGCCGCCTTTGTTCAGGCGGCTGGCTGGCAGTGCATATTGGGTGTCAATCTGGCGGGCGTGTCGGACGGCGCCACCAGCCCCGCGCTTGACGCCGCCGAGGTCGCCTATGCCGCGCAACAATTCGGATCCTCGCTGGTGGGCATTGAAATCGGCAACGAACCCGATACCTGGGGGAATAAGGGACGAATCGGGTTCTTTTCCAATGATCCGAATTGGTCGGTCTCCACATTCGAAAGCATTTGGGATCCGTTCCGCATCGCTATTCTCGCCGCCAACCCGGGGGTAGCGATCACGGGACCTGCCACAGGCGGCGTGGTGGTATCCAAATGGACGGTTGCCTTTGGCGAATGGGCCACCAGTAACAAAATCAGCCTCTTGACGGATCATCACTATCGGCAAAACGGCTACTTGCCGAGCTCCACCGCCGCCTTGATGATCTCTCCCGATTCAACGCTGATCGCCAGATTGGCCGCATTGCAGGCCAGCTCCCGGCAGATTGGCGTACCCTATCGAATCGGGGAGTGCAACAACTACTGGCACGGGGGCGCTCCCAACATAAGCGATGGTTACTGCTCCTCGCTGTGGGTGGTCGATTTTCTGTTCGAATGCGCCTCGTACGGAGCCGCCGGGGTAAATCTGACAGCCGGAGCGGCCAACCCCGCACTTCCGCCGTGGTATACGCCGATCGCCGATTCGAATGGCATCGTCACCGCAGTGATGCCCGAGTACTATGGGATGCTGCTTTTCACGCTTGCCGGTCAAGGAACGCTTTATCAAACCACGGTCAGCGCCGGCTCGCTGAATGTGACCGGCTACGCAGTCGCGAGCCCCACAGGAATCAATCTCGTCGTGGTCAACAAAGACTCGACGCAGAATCTTCAAATGACGCTGCAGCTGCCGCAGAATGTGTACACAGCGACCTTGATCGAGATGACCCAACTAAGCCCCGGAGCCTCCGGGCCGGATTTGTTGGCGACTTCGGGGGTCACGATCCAGGGAGCCACAGTCAACCTGAACGGCACGTTTTCCCCGGCTGCGCCCTACACCCTGCCGATCGGCGGATCTCAGGTGACCTTCTATGTCCCGGCGCTGAGCGCGGTGCTGATCCAGACCAGCCCGGGCGTGCTGCCGCCGAACCAGCCGTTCGACTATAGCGCGGGATTCGCACCGGGCCAGGACACGTTTCAGTTCAACGGCAACGCCACGCTTTCAGGGAACATCCTTGAATTGACCGACGGCGGAAGGGATGAGGCCAGCAGCGTTTTCCATGTGTCGCCGCTCAGTGTCCAGGCGTTTACCACCGACTTCACCTTCCAGCTGACGAATGCGGTCGCCGACGGCTTTACCTTCACGATCCAGAATGTCGGCCCTGGAGCGCTCGGCGCTCACGGCGGTTCTCTGGGATATGCGGGAATCGGCAGTAGTGTGGCGGTCAAGTTCGACCTTTACAAGAATGCCGGTGACCCCTCCGGCAACTGTACTGGCGTTTTTACCGATGGTGCGTCGCCGTATGGGGGGATCGACCTGACCAACACCGGCATCGATCTGCACAGCGGCGATACGATGGACGCCCATATCACCTATGACGGGACCACCCTCAAGCTCACGATCACTGATCTGGTGACCCAGGCAACATGGTCGCAACCGTTCGTGATCAATATTCCGGCAATGGTTGGGGGCACTACTGCTTACTTCGGCTTCACGGCTGGCACAGGTGGACTTACATCGACCCAGCAAATTCTTAGTTGGAGCTATGAAGCCGGGCCAGTGCCATACGATCCGGCGGGCTTTGCTTCAGGGGCTCCCATGGCCCTCAACGGGAGCGCCTCGCTTTCCGGAACGTCTCTGGTATTGACTAATGGCGGATTGCACCAAGCGGCGAGCGCATTCTTTAACGCGCCGCAGAATATCCAATCCTTCAACACCAATTTCAAGTTCCAGTTGACGAACCCATTAGCCGACGGCTTCACCTTCACGATCCAGAATGCCGGACCCACCGCGCTGGGCTCTGACGGGTCGTCGCTGGGATATGCAGGCATAGTGGACAGTATGGCGGTCAAGTTCGATATTCATCAGAATCCCGGGGATCCCTCCAACAACTGCACCGGCGTTTTTGTCGATGGGGACGTGCCGATTGGGTTGACCTCGATCGACCTGACCGGCACCGGCATCAACCTGCGCAGCGGCGATGCGATGGAGGCCAACATCACCTATGATGGGGAAGCAATCGCTCTCACCATCACTGACCTGGTGACTCTTGCAAGCTGGTCGTCGCAACCGTTCGTGATCGATATTCCGGCGATTGTCGGCGGCAACACCGCCTACGTCGGATTCACGGCCGGCACCGGCGGCTCGTCCTCAACCCAGCGGATTCTCAGTTGGACCTTTGAGTAAGCTGGAAGCCCGCAAACGGCCGGCGTATGTCGCCGCGCCGGCCGCGTGGCGCGCGAGCAGTCCGAAGTAGCGCATGGAGTGCTGGTAACGGTCCGGGACGTGCTGGGAGTGCAGGGCGACAAACTCCGCAGGCGCGCAGGAACTAAGTTGAAATGGCGGCCGTTGTTGCTGGCGAAGTACCAAGTTTCGGTGCGGTTGCCGACAATGAATCTGCGACTCGGTCAAACGCGGATACATTTCCCAAGAAAATGGCTTTGTCGCATTCTTGTGGCAAATACCGCCATTCGGGCCGATTATGCCGTCTAATAAGTGATTATCCGACAACGACTTATGGTAGGACCCGTTTCGGGAAGACAGCACATCAAGAATCCGAGATTGCGCGTTTCTGCGTCCTCATGCGACCGTCAAGCGTTAGGACTCGACAGTCGAAGGCCGGACTGAGTATCGCGATAAAATCCAGCAGATCCTTCCTTCGGCCCCCTCCTTCGATGCGTGGCTGAAGAAAACGAACGCCCTGCCGCCTGACTTCAACGCATTGCCAAAGCAGAACCAGCTTCCCGACCCGCTTATCTCATTGGACGGCCATAGGGTAAGCACAGCAATCGACTGGGCAGCGCGCCGCGAAGAGATCGACACGCTTTCGCAGAAATATGTCTGGGGAACAATCCCTCCGAAGCCAAAGCTCGATCACGTGGTTCTTCTCGATGAGAAGCATGAACAAGGCTACTTGGTTCGCAACGTGCGACTCATCTTCGGTCCCGGCGGAAAGGGAACGATGCGCGTTCGGGTGGTGATCCCTGACGGGCCGGGCCCTTTTCCGGTTCTGGTGAGCTGTGACCTGCTGGGATGGGCACCGGCGTTAATCCGGCGCGGCTATATCTCGGCGGGCTATGCGGCCAATGACTTCATGGATGATGCCGACGCCCTCGCACAGCTCTATCCCCAGTATGACTTCGCACTCTTGCCGAGGCGCGCATGGGCAGCCAGCGTGGTACTGGATTACCTCGACAGTTTGTCCCAGGTCGATGCAAAGCACATCGCCATCTTTGGCTATTCGCGCAACGGCAAAATGGTGACGATCGGCGGCGCGCTCGATACACGCTTTGCGGCCGTGATCGCCGGCAGTACCGGAGTTGGAGGAGTTCTGCCATGGAGAGATTCGGGCGAGGTGGGCATTGGCGAGGGGATTGAAGCCACGACTCGCCGATTCCCGACATGGTTCGCGCCCCAGCTAAGGTTTTTACCGGTCGCGAAGACCGCCTTCCCGTCGATGGCAATCTGGTCGCCGCAATGATCGCCCCACGGTCTCTTTTGATGGAATGGGGCACCAATGATCAGGTCTCGAACACCTGGGGTAATGAGCAGACATACTATTCCGCCCTTAAGGTTTACCAACTTCTCGGTGTTCCCGATCGCATTGGAACTATGCGTGTGCCCGGCTTTCACGGCGCAAATGATGAGGAGGCCTGCCTGGATTGGCTAGATATTCAATTTGGCCGCACAAAAGGCACCTGGTCCGATAACTTGATCTTCCGCTGGGACTGGGAGGATTGGCGCCGTGCGACAAACCAATCGCTCGATCTTAGCCGCTACCCAAAGCACGATTCCAACGGCGACCTTAACGACGTGAAGTCAATTCCAGATTGGGAGGGCAGGTCCGCCGCGTTTCGCAAATCGGTGGTATGGATGTTGGGGGCTGAACCTCCGAAGATGAGCGATGCAGATATCTGGGCCGGACGCAGGCGATTTCCATCGCTGCCGCCAGGATCTCCCAACCCCGGCCAGGTCACACCTGACATCACGGCCTGGGTGATGTTGATGGAGGCGCATAACGACCATGAATATGGATGGCCGCAACCGCAAAGCGGCCGAACCGCCACGCGCCGGCTTCAGTTTGGCAGCAATCTTACCGGCGATCTCTACTATCCTGCTGGCACGCCGGACGGGACGAAACTTTCCACGGTCATCTGGCTTCACGGTTATAGCTATCCGCTCGGGTATATGTGGGGTTATCACGAGGATCTGCACCCCATCCTCGCTCTCGTTCAGGCAGGATATGCGGTATTCGCATATGACCAGAGCGGCTTTGGAAGCAGAGTAACCGAAACCGGTCCCTTCTATTTGCGCTACCCGCAGTGGTCGCATATGGGTCGCCTGATAGAGGATGCCCAGTCTGCTATCGACATGCTCCAAAAAGACAGCATAGTCGATCCGCAACGGATCTATTTGTATGGCTACTCACTTGGAGGTGCTGTCGCCATCTACACTGCCGCGCTCGATTCCCGGGTGAAGGGCATTGTCTCCGTCGCGGGATTTACTCCGATGCGCACGGACACCGCCTGCGGCACGGGAGGCGTAGCCCGCTATAGCAATGTCCGCGACTACATCCCCCGGCTTGGATTTTTTGTCGGCCACGAGTCTCAGATTCCTTACGACTTCAATGATCTTCTGGCGATGATCGCGCCGCGGCCCGCTCTCATCGTTCAACCGTTGCTCGACCGGGAGGCGACGCCCGCCGACGTCAGCACCGCGGTCGAGCAAGCCGACAAAATCTATTCGCTCTACGGCGCAGGAGAAAAATTATCGCTCAACGAGCCGTGGGACTTTAATCGCCTTCCGATCAACACGCTTGATCAAACGGTGCTGTGGATGTCCACGAACGAGAAATAGCCAGACAAGCATGCATAGCCATGTCAAAGCCGATGCATTGCCCTTAAGGAGGTCATCGCAGTCATGAAACATCAGGTCAGAAAATATCTCACCCTTTTCACCGTGCTTACGTGTTTATTCGCATGGCATTTCACCAATGCACAGGTAGATCAAGGCACCATAACGGGGGTTGTTGAGGATACGACTGGAGCTGTCATACCAAATGCCAAGGTTATCCTGACCAACACGGACACGAACTTGGTCCTGGGGCGGACAACAGACGCCAGCGGTGTTTACGTATTCTCCCCGCTCAAAGTAGGCCATTACAAAATCAGCGCCTCGGCGGAAGGTTTCTCCACCACCACTCAGGAAAACTTGCAGCTGGACGTTCAAGCGCGACTCAACGTTGTGATCACGCTGAATCCCGGTGTTGCGACCCAGCAGGTCGTCGTCAATACGGCGCCACCCTTAATCCAGTCTGAACAGGCTTCGGTCGATCAAGTCATTAGCACGCAAGCAATCAACGACACGCCCCTCAACGGGCGCAACTGGGTCTATATAGCTCATCTCACCGCCGGTGTTTCCCCTTCAATCAGCGGCCAGAGTCGAGGCGGCGGATCGGGCGACTTCTTTGCCAACGGGCAAAGAGCGACACAGAATGACTTTATCCTCGACGGCGTCGATAACAATGTGAACGTCATCGACTTCATGAACGGAACCAGCTATAGCATTCGGCCGCCACCCGACGCTCTTGCAGAATTCAAGATAGAAACGTCAAATTTTAGCGCTGAATTTGGGCATTCCGCCGGCGCCGTACTCAATGCAAGCCTCAAGTCAGGCACCAACTCGATCCATGGCAGTGCATGGGAATATGTCCGTAATACCGCTTTCGATGCCCGAAACTGGAATGCGTTGACGAATCCTCCATATCACGAAAATCAGTTCGGGGCTACGCTAGGCTTTCCGATCCTGAGGAATAAGCTTTTTTACTTCGGAGATATCGAGGCCAATCGGATCACATTGGTACAACTTCCACATCGTCAGTTCCGACAGCTCTGATGCGCGAGGGAAACTTCACCGAGCTTCTCAATACTGCACTGACTGGGCAAGCGAAGCCAATCCAGCTCTATGAGCCGAACTCCGGCGGCACGGCAACGTTGCAGTGCAATGGGCAGAACAATGTGTTCTGCCCGAACCAAATAAATTCTATTGCTCAGAATCTGCTGAGCCTATACCCGATGCCAAACGCAAACGGCGGCAAGATCATAAACAACCTTGTCGCTACCGAGAACGACCTAAACAATACTATTCAATGGGACCAGCGTCTGGATTGGAACGCGACCGGTAAAGACCAGGCATTTGCCCGACTCAGCTATTTACACGTGCAGGCAAGTAATCCGCAGGCGCTCGGCGATATACTTGGAAACTCGTCCGCCCAGACCTCGGCTTTGGCTGAAAATGTCACAGGCAGCGAAACCCACGTTTTTGCGCCCACCCTTACCAATGAGGCGCGCTTCGGGTATAACTATGGTGCCTACTTCAGCCTTCCCCTAAACTACAACAACCCCAATATCGCACCTTCGCTTGGATTGGGTGGAATTCCATCCGGGTCCGACTTTCCTTTGAATGGCGGGTTGCCTTATGTCAACATCACCGGACTCACTTACTTTGGAAGCTTCGGATATTCTCCCTCGATCGAACATCAGAACACTTATCAAATTCTTGACAACGTAACCAAAATTGCAGGCAATCATTCGCTCAAAGCCGGCGTCGTGTTCCAGAGCGTCAGATCGGCCTTCCTTCAGCCTCCCAATTCCCGTGGGAACTACAACTATACCGGGCTTTATACAAGCGATCTGGGCGCGAGCTATACCGGATTTGGCGCCGCTGACTTCCTCGCGGACCAGATGAATAACGGCCAGATCTCGAACGAAGCCATCACTAACGACGTTCGATGGTATCGCGCCGCCTACTTTGAAGACGACTGGAAGGTGACGCCAAGGCTTACGCTGAATCTAGGTCTACGGTACGACTATTACCAGCCGTATAAGGAGAATGGGGGCTATCAGGCAAATTTTGTTCCTGTGGATTACAACGGTATTGGCACTGGAACCGCGCTCTATCAAATCCCTATCCAGGCGCAATACGTTCCTCTCTCAGCCACCTTTCTTGCACTAGCGGCAGAGGATAACGTGGCGATACAGTACATAAAGAACCAGTATTTGGTTAATGCACAAAAGTCGAATTTTGCGCCTCGCGTTGGGTTCGCATATTCAGTTGAACGCGAAGACTGTTGTTCGCGCCGGATACGGAATATTCTACGGAGGGCTGGAAAGCTTCGGAGGGAACAACCTGGGCTCCAGCTTCCCATTCTCCTTCACTAGCACCATCAATCCTCCGAACTGCACGGCCGCCAGTTGTCCGTCATCCGGCTATTATCTCGCAACTGGTTTTGGCAGCCTGGTAGACAGCGGCCTGGAGAACTCGGTGACATCTCCAGCACTACAAAGCCTCAATCCACAGCAGGACACGCCCTACACCATGAACTACAACCTCTCGGTCGAGAGGGCCCTGTCCAGCAATCTCTCGGCAACCGTTGCTTATGTGGGAAATGTTTCGCGCCATCTCGAAACCGTCGACAACCCCAATGGCCCCAACGCACTGGTGAATCCTGCCAACACCTATACAACCGTGCAACCATTTCCGAATTTTGGCCAGAGCAATCAGAACCTTTTTACAGGAGTGAGTAACTACAACAGCCTTCAGGCAAAGGTCGAAAGGCGCTATTCCTCCGGGCTGTCATTTCTCAGCACTTACACTTACTCCCATGCTCTTGACAACTCCTTTAGTCCGCTCACGAACGGCAACGGCGTTCCACGTAATTCCAATCTGATCCCCCTCGCCAACGAATATTCAAACTCTCTTTGGGACATAAGAAATCGCTTTACATTCAATGGGTATTACCAAATACCCTACGGTCGAGGCCGCGCTCATTCCCCAGACAATAAATGGGTCGATGCGGTTGCCGGTGGGTGGTCAACAAGCTTGACCTTTGCCGCGCAGACAGGTTCCCCCTTTAGCGTTACACCGGACATTGCCACGGCTCCTCCCGGGCCGCGTGGCCAGGCTCGCACCTTTGTCGTAGGAGATTCCTTGAAAAGTGGGGGTTCGCCTGGTCCGTCGAACCCGGGAATTGCCTGCTCAGCACACCCGCACCCGCACGAACTGGTATAACCCATGCGCGCTGGCGAATCCGCTGCCGGGGTCGTTGATCAGTCCCGGCGTCGGTCCCGACGGATCTCCCTTCACCCCTCAACCCGGATATTCGTACCCGAAGTACACCACCGGACTGAATAACGCTGTTGCCTTCCTCGGTGGTCGCGCCTATTCGGTCTACGGTCCCGGCTACGAGCGAGTCAATATGTCCCTGTTCAAGAATTTCACGGTCTGGCGGGAGCAATATCTGCAATTTCGCGCGGACGTCTTTAACCTCTTCAACCACCCATCGTGGGCGAATCCAAGCGTTACTACTAATGCCTCGAACGGCGGTGCGATTACGGCGCCGAAGGTGTTTCAGGCCAACACGCCCGACGCGAGGTTCTTCCAGCTATCGGCGAAGTATGTTTTTTAGCTACCAATTGCGGAAGATACTCATCGCGATGACGGGCACCGTCCTTGAGTCGCGTTGGGTGCGATGAGGACCAAAGGCCGGCGATGCGACCAATCGACGAAATCAGCAGGATCGGGTATCAGCGAGCCATTACTCGGCGTGACTTTTTGCGATCCGTCGCAGCTTCCGGGGCTGCCTCGTGGTTGTTCGGTTTCGCGCCACTCTTGGCCGAGCAGTTCCAAGGCGAGCGCAAAGTCGTTGTAGTCACCTTCGGGGGCGGAGCTCGTGACGAGGAGACCTTCGCCGAGGAAGGACAGGAGAATATTCCGCACCTTCTGAACGAGCTGATCCCGCAAGCCACGTTCTTTACACAGGTCGTCAACCGCGGCATCTTAGGCCACTATGTAGCCACAGCCAGTATCGCCACCGGCGTTTATGAGCGCTTCGACAATTTTGCGAGCGTCGCGCCGACGAACCCGACAGTGTTTGAATACTTCCGCAGGGGGCTTCGCCGCCCCGCTCAAGATGCGTGGGCCATTGCCCCTAGCAATGGATTCAACCGCATCGGTCAAAGCGACGGCTCACTAATTCCGGGAAACTACGGCGCCGAGGTGGTATTGCCCAAGCAACTGCTGGCATCGGCCGTACAAAGGGAACCGACCCGTCCCGACAACCTGGATTTTCTTTTGCAGGACAACTATGAGAACCCGTTTGTCACTCCGCCCTCACTGAATGTCGATGCCCAGTTGGACCGTCTGCAGGAGATTCTCTGTGTGTCCGTCAAGGATTTCATTGCGCATACAACCTCACTGTCCAGTGCCGATGAGCTGTCTGTCTTCGTTATGCAGCAGATCATGCGCCAGTTCTCGCCCAGCATGCTCTGGATTACGTTGCACGACATGGATGTCGCGCACTCTGGGGCGTATTCACTTTACATTGACGCGATTCGACGAACGGACCGACTGTGTGCGGAGATATGGCAAATAGTCGAATCTGATCCCGAATACAAAGGCCGCACTACACTCGTCATTCTCCCTGATTTTGGCAGGGACTCTGACCTCGATGGCGCGGGAAACGGCTTTCAGCATCACCATACTGGAGATGCCTTGTCTCGAACGACGTGGATGATGGTACTCGGCCCGGGCGTTCGGCAGAATACCACCGTGGATCGAGCAGTAGAATCCATCGACCTGATTCCGACCATCGGCTCATGGATGGGATTTGAAACGCCTCACGCCAAAGGGAGGCCGGTAACGGAAATTCTGTGACCCGTTCACAAACATTGACGGTGGAAAGCTTTGGCCGGTACCCGCAGCAGGCGCGCGCCTTTGCGTCAGAAAACCTAGAAGTGCTTCGCCAGATTCCGCTTCCGCTTCTTTCCGTGATTCTCGCCCAGGTGATCAAGTATGATTTTCGCTTTCCTGCTGAGCAGCAGACCTTTGTTCGCGAATTCACCTACCTAAGAGCCATGGGCTCCGCATCGTTCAGGGAGTTAATGGCCCCGTTTGCCGCGCTCGAACTTCCAGCAGAACTGGACGAGATCGATTGGATCGAGCAGCCTCGTCGATTCAACGAGCGGCTGAGCGCTTCGCTCTGGTCCACTCATCAAATCGATGCCTATCGAGACGCGGCTCATCGTTACGAGAAGCGGTTGGCCGATGCGCTCCAAGGTAAGCCTCCCGTACTTCCTCGTCTTGTCATGGTCATTGTTGGAAATGGTGTCCCGCAGACAAATCGCGTTCTTTTCCGCAAGCTGCGCCCCCAGGGGGTTATCTTCAACGCCGTTCAACCCGCTGGTGCGTTCGATGCGCTTGTTGAGTGCATCAGTGGTCGCGCTAAGACGCATCCTGAGCCGTACGCCCACTGGTACATCGACGGTGGAACGCCGCGCCCGGATTGCGGTACGGCTCAAGGCATCACATCGATCTCCTACGAACAGCTGGCTCCGTTTGCCTTCAAAGAGCTGAATTTGGTGAATGACTTCGCCGGCAATTCCCGGCCGCAAGCGCCAATAGGACCCGAAGAGGTTCAGTCCTTTATGGCCTCCCTTGGCCCGGCAGATCTTGCATGGCAAAGGAAACCCGAGATGAGACGCTTCGGCAGTTCGAGACCAGCGTCTTCACCGAAGGAGCCGGCACGCAGGTCTTCAGCACCACATTTGTTCAATGGAGTGCACGAGAAAGCTTGCGCCGCGCGCAACCAGTCACGCTGCTCGCCAGATTTGGCCCGAGACAGACTACGGCCCCCATGAGTATTCTGCTCAAGCGGAACCCCCTGACGCAAGACAAGGACCCCCACGGATCACTCATCGACGCGGACATCGGAGCCTATTACACCTGGATCAATGAAACCCGGCTGGCGGGTGCGGACCAGGCCTGCTTCCTCGTCTGGTTTGAAGGTCATGAGTTGGCGTTGGCAATTTCTCCCTCCCTGGCAGGCGGGACTACATCTGCTTCCCCCGTCACCATGCAACAGGTCTTGAAATGGATGGATTAATCCATCTGTTCTTCGGACATATATCCAGTGAACTAGTTGCCTGTCGCAGTGAGTTCGTTACTACGGATGCGGCGGTTGGGGTCCGAGTATTTCCACTGGATAGGTTTGGCGTTGGCGGAGTAGGCCTTGATGTAGCGTTTGATTTTGGCGGCCAGGTTGGCAACCGAGGTGAAGACGCCACGAGCTATCAGGTCGCGCTCGATCTTGCCGAACCACAACTCGACCTGATTCAGCCAGGAAGAATAGGTTGGGGTGAAATGAAAATGCACCCGGCTGTTGCGTTGAAGGAAGTCGTTAACCCATCGGGTCTTGTGCGCCGAGAGGTTGTCGAGGATGATGTGGATCTGCTGGCCGGCCGGGCACTGCGCAACGACTTCTTCGAGAAAGGCGACGAAGTCCAGGCTGGTGTGGCGGGCGGCGGTTTTGCCATGCACGCGGCCGGTGGCCGTCTCCAACGCCGCGTACAGCGACAGCGTTCCATGGCGGTAGTATTCGAAACCGTGGCGCTCGATCCTTGCTGGGGAGAGCGGCAAAACGGGATCGAGCCGGTCGAGGGCTTGAATGGCGGTCTTTTCGTCGATGCAGAAGACGGCGGCGTGCTCGGGCGGGTTCAAGTAAAGGCCGATGATGTCGGCCGCCTTGGTCTCAAAGTCGGGATCGTCGCTGGCCATGTAGCGCTCCAGACGGTGAGGCTTCAAGCCCACCTCCCGCCAGACGCGGTGCACGGCGTCCTTGCTGAGGCCCAGGGCGATGGCCAGTTTGCGGCAACTCCAATGCGTCGAGCCGTCCTTGGGCGGCTTGCGCGTGGCGGCCAGAATCCGGGCCCGCAACCTGGCGGTCAGCACCGAAGGCTTCTGTCCGGGATGTGCCGTATCCAACCCGTCCAGCCCCGCGGCCAGAAAGCGCCGCTTCCAGCGGCTGATGGTCGGCGCCGTGGTTCCCAGTCGCAGCTTGATGGCGTTGTAAGAGGCGCCTTCACCCAGCAAGAGGATGAGCTTGGCGCGAAAGACGTACCCGGCAGGCAACGACCGGGACTGCGCGATCCGGCTGAGTTCCACATGCTGGTCTTCGGAGAGAACTATCGTGTCGCTGGTCACATAACATTAGACGCAATCGGGCTAGTAATGTTTACTCCGCGACACCCCACTAGGTCAGGTTGCGCTTGCATGTAGTGCGCGGAGCAATCTCAGTCATTCAGATGTCGCAGATTTCGGAGGATGCAACGATTGGTTCGAACCCACAAATGGTCACTGCTCAGCGCTCTGACGTGCTCCCTCACGATGTTGGCGCATTCTTCGTACGCCCGGGCTCAGGACACCCAGAAAAAATCGAGCGAACAGCCACCAGCCGCTCTCACCCAACGAGATGCGAACACAGTGGCCTTCGCCGTGCCCGGCTTCAGACCCGGTCGAAACAGCGATGGTAGTTCAGCTCTATTGCTGCATGACGTCTCCTTCGAAGGAACAGGTATACCCACCAGCCGTTTTCACATCAAAGAACTAAGCGACGGTGTTTTTGAACTCACTGGCGAGGCGCCCACCGTCGGCATCTGGAAGTTTGCGCTCAACGATGCAGCAGACGGATACTTCGCATTGGGCGAGAGGTTCGATTCGCTCAACCACACACACCAGATCTTAGAAAATAGCTCACAGGACAATGCCACGGCAAAAGGCTCTGAAACCTACAAGCCGATCCCGTTTTATTTGAGTACAACCGGCTATGGCTTGTGGCTCGATACCACCGCAGAAGCAACCTTCGATCTCAACGTCACCTCGCGGGACAACGTGTGGATTTCCGTCCCAGCCCAAAAGCTGCGGCTTGTCTTCATCGCTGGGCCGGAGTTTCCAAAGATTCTCGATCGTTTCACTGCGCTAGCCGGGCGATCGATTCTGCCGCCCTATTGGAGTTTCGCTCCGTGGGTCAGCCGCGACTATCACCGCAACGACGCCGATGTCGAAGAGGACATCGAGAAGACGCGGAGCCTCGGTCTTCCTGCCAGCGTTGTCCTGATTGATTCACCCTGGGCGACTGGCTATAACAGCTACATTTTCAATCCAAAGCAGTTCACAGATGCGCCGGGCATGATTCGGAAGCCACACCAGGCAGGCTTCAAACTCGTGCTCTGGCATACCTCGTGGATCAACGACAAGACGAAAACGCCCGGCGAGGCGGGCTTCGCAGACAAGATAGATGTCAAATCCTCAAATTACGACGAGGCCGCCGCCAAAGGTTATTTCGTCAAGGACAGCTCTGGAAAACCTTACGCAGCTAAGTGGTGGAAAGGCGAGGGATCGCTGATCGACTTTACCAATCCTGCGGCCAAAGCCTGGTGGCAGGGTCAGCTGGCGAAGGTTGTCGCTGAGGGAGCCGACGGAATCAAGGACGACGACGCGGAAGGGAATTTCCTGCAAGATGCCAGATTCGCCGATGGAACTGACCCGCGGCTCATGCGAAATAAGTACGCCGTGCTCTACAACAATGCCGTTGAAGAAGTCATACAAAAGCAGCTTCATGGCGACGGCGTTTTGTTCATGCGCTCGGCGACGGTGGGAAACCACAACTTAGCATTTCTGTGGGGCGGCGACAATGAGGCAAGCTTCTCAACCGAAAACGGCCTCCCAACCGTAGTCACTGCTGGACTCGGGGCAGGCCTCAGCGGCATGCCGCTTTGGACAGCCGACCTCGGAGGCTACCTGAAAACAACTTCCACCCCGGATCCGCGACTGTTTATGCGGTGGACCGAATACAGCGCACTCTCGCCAGTCATGGAGACCATCAGCACCGCCAACCTCGGCCCCTGGGACTATGGCGCAGAAGCGCTCAAGAACTACCGCAAGTACGCAGTCTTGCACATGAGCTTATTTCCATATCTCTACGCGGCCGCCCAGCAGGCTTCCCGCACCGGAATGCCGATCATGCGCGCACTGGTGCTTGAGTACCAGAACGACCAGCGCGCGCAGGAAGCAAAAGATGAATATCTCTTTGGCCCGGATATTCTAGTTGCTCCCGTCGTCGACGAAAACACATCGCGCGTCGTTTATCTGCCGCAGGGAGCGTGGATCAATTACTGGACAGGAGAACAACTCCAAGGGGACAAGGTGATCATTGCAAATGCGGCGCTCGACGTGCTCCCCATCTACGTTCGCGCCGACGCCATTATCCCTAAGATTCCTGAAGATGTAACGACGCTTGTGCCTGAAGGGGAAAGCAGGAACACTTCGACTCAGTCAATGGATGAACGTCGAATATACGAACTGCTGCCGGCGGTCGAAGATTCCGCACCGTTGACCCTCACGGATTTTGAAGGTCGCAAGCTTCTTCGCAACACTCATTCACTTACGATTCAAGGCAAGCCCGCCACAGTGATCATTCGGTGGCGCTTCGGACATCTGGACTCTGTTTCCGTCAACGGTGCCAGTCAGACCGTACAGGTCGACGCAGACGGCCCCTGTGTCGAGTTTACACACGCTGGCAATACGACGATTGATTGGAGATGAAGATAGGCCACGCGCTCGCGCCTGGAGTAGTGGAGCATTGACTGCGTTGTCACCAAGTCTGCGAAAGGTTGGATTTCCTCATGAAATCGCTCGGTAGGTTTTCCTTCGGGGTCGGTGACCGGTTTACGCGTCAGGCGAAGGCCCAGCTAGAATCCTGTTTACTTGCGTCGCAGCAAGGAGTCGAAGTAACTCCGGTCTGGAACAAATCAAACCGCGAACAGACGATCATAGGCTCAGAGTCGTCCTTCACACGCGCTGCCGCGGAGGCAGCAGTACAGGCGATCAGGTGGGAAAAGCCATATTTCTGCGACGCCGACCATATCAACCTCTCCGCGGTAGACCGCTTTCTGCCATCCTGCGACTTCTTCAAGATTGACGTCGCTTCGGCACCTGCAGGCTCAAAACTGTCTCTCCTCCGATCGGGATGCATCTTCCTTGCGGCGACTGACTGTTCTTGAAGCAAATCCGCTTGTTTTTGAAGTTGCGCGGACCAATGTTTAGTAATTGTTGAACCTCTTAGCTGCTATCTGGGCCAGTCTTGTCCCCGCATAAATACGGGTTTTGATCAGATTTCGTGCGACTTTTAACCGCGTTACAAAAAGGCTTGACAATTGGCTCATCCATTTTGCCTAATCTCTTTCCACGAAAGGTTTGTCGGATTTCTCGCGCTGAAGCCAAAGACGCGAGGGCGAACCACAACTCGAATTCTTAAAAGGAATCAGCCATGAACCAGGCGCAAACACAATCCTTCCGCCAAAGTGGGGGCTTTCCCTTCACATGCGGCATCGCATCGTTTCTCCCCTGGACTATTGGCGTTCTCTCGGGCCTCGTGTTGCTGTTCATTGCAAGTAGCGCCGTTGCTCAGGTGTTGACCGGCAGCCTAAGCGGCGTTGTGCGAGACACCACCGATGCGGTGATCCCCGACGCCGTCGTAATACTGAGAAACGAGGCCACGAACTCAACGCGGCAGATGGTGTCGAATTCCTCGGGCAACTTTACTTTCCCGGTGGTTCCCTCGGGCACCTATACCGTGCGGATCACGCGAACTGGCTTCCGCACCTGGGAACTGACCGGCATTACGCTTGCGGAAGGCGAGAATCGCAGCCTGCCGCAGATCGCCCTGGAAGTGGGCGGCGAATCGGCCACGGTCGAGGTCAACGCCGCCACTGAGTCGGTTCCTATTGAGAGTGGCCAAACGCAGCTTACCTTGAACGAGCAAATGGTTTCACAGCTGTCCATCCAGGGGCGCGACGCCGCGGAACTCATTAAGGTAATGCCCGGCATGGCGATGAACACGGGCCTTGGCCAGGCGCAGTACAGCAGCCTGGTCACGGGCACGGCGAACGGGCCTGTGGGGGCGTTCTCCGCCAGCGGCACGGCCCCGAGCGGCGGTTTGGCGATGACCCTCGACGGGGCGAATATTACCGACACCGGCACCCAGGGTCTGCAAATGATCAATGTGAATCAGGACCAAACGGCGCAGGTCTCCATTCTTAACTCGGCGTTTGGCGCCGAGTATGCCAAGGGGCCCGTACTGTTTCAGGCGATCAGCAAGAGCGGGGGGGCAAACTTCCACGGCAGCGTGTATTTCTACACACGCGATAGTGTGTTCAACGCGACTGACGCATACGTGAACGCGCTGGGATTTCCGAAGCCGGTTGAGAGCTATTACTATCCGGGCTTCACGATCGGCGGACCGGTGTTGATACCGAAGACCTCGTTCAACCGTTCGCGCAACAAACTGTTCTTCTTCGCCGGCTATGAGTACATGAAGCAGCAACCGCCGGGCACGCCGCACGAATTGTTCGTTCCAACCGCGCAAATGCTTGCCGGCAATTTCAGCCCGGAATACCTGGCGACACTCGGACAAACAGGTGAGTCCGGCGTAGTGCCCTGCGCGGTAGCGAGCGGCACCTATTGCGCAACCTCGGGCATAGTAAACGGGATGATACCCGGAACGCAGCTGGACCCTAACTCGCGCGCGCTCGCGACGCTCTTTCCCGCAGCCAACCAAGACCCTGTGGCGCACAATGGCTCTAACTATGCATATCTCGACAATCCGCCATTGAATCGTTGGGAGGCGCGGGTTAGAGGAGATTACTTACCCAACCCAAAATCATCCATCTCCGTTTCCTATACCCGGCAGGACGAATTGTCGATCAACAACTTCGGCATTTACTACTATCCGGGAGACACCTTGCCCTTCCCGACCCGATTAGACGCGGAACGCATAGCGTCGTTTTGGACGGGCAACTACACCCAGACTATCGGCAACTCACTCACGAACAATGTCATTGTTACATACTTGTATCAAAACTTCCCGCTGAAGCCTGTAAATCCGAAGGCGATTGACCCTGCCACGATCGGCTTTACGGCGGTGGGCCCTTTTAAGAACTCCGGCATTCCCCAGATTCCGAATATCTTTAGCTATAGCTGTTACCAAACATCCACCAGCGGCTGCTTTCCGGGCATTTACGGTCCGGGTTTCACCCAAGGTTTTCAAAATGGTGCATTCGGGTATACCAAACATGCTCCCGCGGTCTCTGACGATCTCATCAAGGTAATCGGGAAGCATACGCTCAAGTTTGGCGGCTACTGGGACTCGAACGAGCAGATCGTATCTCAGCCCGCGGCCTACCTTCCTACGGGACAGGGTAACTATGACTTCGAGACGTATGGGAGCAATTCCACAGGTAATCCGGTAGCAGATTTTATAATTGGGCACGCCGTCAACTACAGTCAGGTTGACCAGCTGCCGATCCAGGACATCAACTTTCATCAGTACTCGTTCTATGGAGAGGACCAGTGGAAGATCACGCCCAAGCTTACGGCGACATACGGGGTGCGCTTCGATCACCAGGGGCAATGGTACCCCAGCAATGATCCGGGTTTCGCGGTGTGGGACCCGGCCCTATACAGTAACTCGCCCACTGCGCCCCAATATACAGGCTTCACCTGGCACGCAATCGATAAGAGCATACCTATCTCAGGATGGCAGTCTGTCTTGTTTCGTCCTCTACCGCGTGTGGGTGTCGCATATGACCTTCGCGGCGACGGCAGCACGGTGCTGCGCGGCGGATATGGGCTCTATCTTTGGCAGGTCTCATACAATGACGTGCAAGTGGCATACAACCCACCACTGGGGATTCAGAACGTCTCTACTCCGGCCCTGAACTCACTTGCGGATGCCGTAAATTACCCGCCCTCGGCGGTGATCGGAGAGAATGGAAACGCGTCGGCGCTGGAGATGGGCGACAACCGAACTCCGTCGACCTCCAGCTACAACGTCACCGTCACGCAAAGCGGGCCGAAGGGCTCCACGTTTGAGATCAGCTATATCGGCAACCGGACACGCGATGCTCTGCTGACCGACACAAGCACGGGCACAGTCGCAGCCCTCTCCAATATCAATAAAATTCCAATTGGGGCGCTTTTTGGCCCGGATCCGATTACCGGTATCGTTTATGCCCCCGGCCAAGTGCCCAGCGCCGCGTTGCAGGACTACCGGCCGTACCACAACTACCAAATCCTCAACGTGGTCACGCATGGCAGCTACTCCAACTACAACGGCTTGATGACCACGTGGCAAAAGCAGCGCGGCCCCATCACATTCAGCGCAAACTACACCTGGTCGAAAGCGATGGGGATTCGCGACGGCCAGACTGATAATGCAGACTTCGGCAACGGCACGACGACCGATGCGTTCAACATTAGCCATAATTACGGCCCACTCTCATTTGACCGCACGAACATCTTCAACGCTGCCTACGTCATTCAGCTGCCGAGCCCGGTCCATGGCAACATCTTCGCGGCTGGACTGGTTAACGGCTGGCAGCTCTCCGGCATTACGCAAGTGCAGAGCGGGCCACCGATCCAGCCCAACACAAGCGGCACGCTCAACGCGACCTTTGCCCCCGGCGTCAACAATCAGAGCATCCTCGGCACGGATTCGCAGGTGCTGGTGCCGACCGTGTCGTGCAATCCCGGCGCCGTAAAATACTTCAACCCGGCCTGCTTCAGCGTTCCCGGCCAGGGCCAGAACGGACCATCGATCTATCCCGATTTCAGGGGACCGGCCTATTTCAACAGCGACCTCGGCGCATACAAGAACTTTGCGTTCCGAGACAATCAGGGTGTGCAGTTCCGGTTTACAGCATTCAATTTCCTAAACCATCCGCTCCCTGAGTTTGGCCTGGGCCCGGATGTCAATCTGCAGTTGACCGGGACCAACGGAACAAACACAAATCCACTGACCACGGGAAAGCCACTGTACGAAATAGGGCGGCGCGTCGTTGAGTTGGCCCTCAAATATACCTTCTAAAGCATTTCCACTTTGAAGAAGCGAAGATGGGTTCTCGTTGTCTTTGCTCACTGCTCTGGTCTCGGCTCTGGGCGGTTTTCTTTTCGGCTATGACTGGGTTGTGATCGGAGGCGCCAAGCCTTTTTACGAGGCGTACTTTGGCATCACTCAACCCTCCCTCGAAGCGTGGGCGATGAGTTGCGCGCTGGTTGGATGTCTGGTTGGCGCGGTCGGCTCTGGCTTCCTGAGCGAGCGCACCGGGCGACGCCGTGCGTTGCTGGTTTCGGCGACATTGTTTGCGGTTTCCGCGTTGGGCACCGGCCTGGCTGCGGCTTTCAGCAGTTTCGTAGTATGGCGCGTTGCCGGTGGCGTCGCTATTGGGATGGCGTCAGGCCTGTCTCCTGTTTACATTGCCGAGATTGCTCCCGCAGAAAGCCGGGGCAAGCTCGTCTGCCTGAACGAATTGACGATCGTTCTCGGCATCCTGGCGGCGCAGACGGTGAACTGGCTCATCGCGAGACCGGTGCCGCTGGGATCCTCGCTGCTCGATATCCAGGACTCGTGGAACGGACAAATGGCTTGGAGGCGGATGTTCGAGGCAGCGGTCGTGCCGGCGACTGTATTTCTGATCGGCGTCTACTTCATTCCGGAAAGCCCGCGCTGGCTGGCGCGCCAGGGTCAGTGGGAGCGCGCACAGCAGGTGCTGGTCCGCTTTGGAGGCGAGGAATACGCGAAACGGGTGGCAGATGAAATGCGGGCTAGCTTCCATGCCGAGACAAGCCTCTCTGTCGGGGCCGCCTTGCGGAATCCGCGCTTAGTTCCTGTACTGGGGATCGGCGTTACGCTCGCGGTGCTACAGCAATGGTGCGGCATCAACGTTATTTTCAACTACGCGCAAGAGGTCTTCTCCGCCGCTGGTTACACTCTGTCGAATATCTTCTTTAACATCGTCATTACCGGCGTGGTGATGTGCGTCTTCACATTTGTCGCTATCGCTACCGTGGAACGCCTCGGCCGGCGACGCCTGATGCTGCTGGGCTGCGCTGGCCTGGCGATGCTCTACGCGATTCTGGGAGGGCTCTACTTCACCAGCCAGCACGGTTTGCTGCTGCTCGTGCTCGTGGTCGCGGCAATCGCTTGCTATGCCATGACGCTGGCGCCGATCACATGGGTGATCCTTTCGGAGATATTTCCCAACGAAGTTCGCGGCGCCTGCATGGCCGTCTGCACGACGGCGCTATGGGCCGCGTGCTTCCTTTTGACCTATACATTTCCTCTGCTGAACTCCTCGCTCGGCATGGCGCGCACGTTTTGGATTTACGCGGCGGTGTGCTCGGCGGGCTTCGCCTTTGTGCTGCGCTACTTGCCCGAGACGAAGCAGAAGACGCTCGAGGAGATCCAGCGAACCTGGAGGGTTTGAACGAAATCCGAGCAAGCAATGGTCCGAGTCTCTTAGACGAGCTGCTCCTGAGCCCCGCTGAAACACTCGCGCGCGATCTGGGTGAGCACCGGGTGATTGCTGCCAGCGATCTGACTCTTCGTGCCCAGTACCGGGCGAATGTACAGACGAAGCAGCGCTTCGTAGTCTTTGAACGTCCTTGGTCTAACTCGCGCCTTGACGACATTCGTGAGCCACTGCTCCAGCAACTGGTTAAGGCTCATGACGACGCGAGACGCCGGACCGTTGTCGCGTTGCTGCAGCTTAAGATTCAAGAACGTCATCCGCCCAGAATCCTGAAGTCTCGTGAATGCGGGCTGCCACACTAGATTAGGATTGTGCGAGACATCTCATCCACTCAAAATGCCTCTCGACTGGGTCTGAAGTGCCGCTTGAGACGACATGTTGCATGAGCGGTGGCAGGCTTGGATGAACCTGACGGTTCACAATTTGTTGCAATTTGTTGCGCGGCTGTGACAAGTCGCCGAATTCCCTGATCTATTCTTCACTTCGATAGGATTAAAGCGCTGGCTGGAAGCGCATATATGTTGAAGCTTCAAATTACACGTTGGCGCGAGCGGCAGCGAATATTATTGCTCATGCTGGCGGTCATGCTGCCGGCTGCGGCGCTCATCGTGTTCGGGGTGTATTACCTCAGGAATATTCAGCAAGACAAGGCCATAGAGGCCGTCATCCGGAGGGACTATCAACAGGTCCTGGCTATCGCTGAAAAGCGGATTGACGAGCGTGCGTGGAAGGTCGTAGAGGAAGCCCGCGCAAAATTCCCCAACGTAGACAATTGGGACGACATCGACACGTTTTTGACAGCCCACCCTGACATCGCCCATGCATTTCTGTGGAAGGGGAAAGGCAGCCTTCAATTTCGATCTCAGCCGTGCCGCATGGGAGACAGCCGATTCTGTGCAGAAAGTAAGATGCTCGCTTCGAATTTCGGAGACTGGACCGATGTGGAAGGCAAGATGTACGTCACCAAGTTGCAACATATTGGGGCCGCCGAAGGGCGGCCTGTGCTTATTACCAATCATTGGCTGTCTCGGGGCGACAAGATGCAGTATCAGACTTTAGTACTGTTCTCACCCCGCGGTTCGACCCCGGAACATCCTGCGCTCGCGGGGTTCATCTATGACACTGATTACTTGAAAAACCAATTTTTTCCCCAAGCGTTGAACGAAGTTGTGCCCCGCCAGAATGAAGGCGATACATCCCATCCGCAGACCGCAATCATGGTTCGAACGGAAAAAGAAGATAGCCCTCTGGCCGCTTCAGATTACTGGGATGGAGGGTGGCCCGAAGTTGAGCGTCCCTTCGAGGACGTTTTCCCCGGGCTGATTCTCGGAATCAAGCTGCGCGGGACTACGATAGCGGACATCAGCAACCACCTCCTGCGAAACGAATTTCTCATCCTTGCGGCGCTTTCGCTACTGATGGGTGGAGGAATGTTGCTCACCTATCGCAATGTGACTCGCGAACTTGCGCTGGCGAAGTTGAAATCTGATTTTGTCTCCAATGTCTCCCACGAGCTGAGAACGCCGCTTGCGCTCATCCGTCTTTATGCGGAGACGCTGGAGCTGGGACGTATCTCCAGTTCGGGGAAACAGCAGGAATACTACGAGATCATCCGCAAAGAGAGCGAGCGGTTGACTTCGTTGATCAACAATATTCTCGACTTCTCTCGTATCGAATCAGGCAAAAAAGAGTACAGCTTCCGAGAAACCAACGTGGCTGATCTGGTGCGGAGCACGCTCGAATCGTATCGCTATGAAATCGAGCAGAACGGGTTCGAGTTCGAACAGAAGATCGACAACGATCTGCCGCCGCTATGGGTGGATCGGGAGGCGATTGCCCGTTCACTATTGAATCTGGTGAACAATGCGGTTAAGTACTCTGCGAACGAGAAATACCTTGGGGTTCGTCTTTACCGTCACACTGGTGGCGTCAACCTTGAGGTCGTCGATCGCGGAATCGGAATTCCCGCGAAGGAGCAGCTCAAGATTTTTGAGAAGTTCTATCGGGTGGGCGATCCCCTGGTGCATAACACCAAAGGAAGTGGGCTGGGATTGTCGCTGGTACGCCACATCGTACAGGCTCATGGAGGCGAAGTGGCAGTTGAGAGCGCGCCCGGAAAGGGCAGCAGGTTCATCATTACATTGCCGCTGCAGAAACTAGGAATCCAACAGATGAACGAGGTGTCGGCATGAAACAACAAGAAAAGACAAAATCATCTGAGGCACGGCCCACGGCGAAGATCCTTGTCGTGGAGGACGAGCCCAACATGGTGGCTGGACTGCGCGACAATTTCGAGTTTGAAGGGTACGAAGTAATTACGGCCCGCGATGGGGTCGAGGGCCTTCAGCAGGCGTTGGAACAATCTCCAGACCTGGTAGTTCTGGATGTCATGATGCCTCGCTTGAGCGGTCTGGAAGTGTGCAGGCAGTTACGTGCCAAACGCCCTTCTATCCCGATTATTATGCTGACCGCTCGTGGTCAGGAAGTAGACAAAGTGGTGGGCCTCGAACTCGGGGCCGACGATTATGTGACCAAACCATTTTCAATTCGCGAGTTGCTGGCGCGAGTCAAGGCCATCCTGCGACGCACGGCGGTCGTCCCGAAAAATCAGGATCAACACAGCTTCAGTGATGTGGAAGTGGATCTTCAGCGTCGTCGAGTGCTGAGGTCAGGCAAAGCTCTCGATATTTCCTCCACGGAATTCGAGCTGCTGAAATATTTCATCTGTCATTCCGGCGAAGCGCTGACCCGGGACCGGCTGCTGGAAGAAGTTTGGGGATACGAGAACTACCCAACGACCAGGACCGTGGACACGCATCTGGTACGTCTGCGCCAAAAGCTGGAGCCGGATCCTGAACAACCCCAGTACTTCCTCACCGTGCACGGAACAGGTTATAGGTTTGTCGGTTAGAGGGCGGCGAACAGAATCGAACAGAGGTGGATCTTGATCAGGGAACGAGTCTTATCAGGAAGTAATGGCAAATTACGGCTCAACAGCGAACGTCGAGACCACAGTATGCTTCATTTCCCAATCCCACCCGCGACGTCGTCCCCGCTCCCGGGTTCGCCGCTGCAGGAAGAAGTGGACGCACTCCGGAGGGAGAAGCTTGATCTTCATTCGCAGCTCTTCGAGGCTGCGGAGATCCAGCGCAAACTAAGCGGGTCACGCAAGCTGCGTCGCGGGAGCTTGCAGTTCGCAAGCGAGGTCTTCGCGGCGCACTTTCTCTCCGGAGATTTTACGATGTTTTTGCAAAATGGTTCCCGAGTTCTAACTGCCCATGCAGACATTGCCGGCAAAGGCGTTGCTGCCGGTATGTGGTTCACAAACCTCGCCGGACTATTGCAAAGTTATGGCCATCCGGACGCGGACCCAGCGCAGATCGCCTCGGAAGTCAATCGCCACCTCTGCTGTCTGCGGCCAGTAGCGCCATTCGTGACGGCGTTTCTCGCGCAGGTGGATTGCCATATCGGAGAACTGACTTACTGTAATGCCGGCCATTTCCCACCGATACTGCTTCGTGCGGATGGGCGCACTGAATCACTCGAAACGGGGGGCCCGCTATTGGGTGCTATCGAAGGTGCCGAATTTAACTCCGGCGAGTTAGTGCTCGAACCTGGCGACATGCTTGTCGCATATTCGGATGGAGTCCTTGAATGCTGCAACCCTTCAGGGGAAGAGTTTGGATCGGAGCGATTGTTAACGGCGCTGGCACACGCCAAACAGCAGTCCGCTCACGCCACGCTCATGATGCTCCTCGCCGCATTACAGGACTTCGCCAACGGTAGCGCCGTTTCTGATGACGTCAGCGTAACGGTGATTCAACGCGACGCAGAATGTACCGACATCCAGCACAACGTGCCCCACCGTCTCGTGAGTACACTCCGGCGAGCAAGCTAGGTTCGGTCCCGTTTATGAGGTTCGCCCGTGACGAACGACGACTGTCCAGGCGTGCCCTCAATGACGAACCCTTGCCGGAGGCATCAAGGCTGATGACTAGAGGGTACGCCGGAAGTTTCGCTCTCAATTGACGACTCCAGGGCGAGGCGCTCATTGTGACGTGCCCAAGTGTCCATACAGGAGCAAGTATGATTCTTGAATTCAGGAGAGGAGGAGTCCCTCGAGCGCCATTAACTTCTCTTCGGTAACAGACAGACCGCGCCACGGTAAGCGAGCGCCTTGTCAAAGGTCACCAAAACACCCTCGGACGCCTGGGCAACGGCAAGCAGCCAGGCATCCGCCCACACTTTAGGTGAAACCGTACGTCCCGTCGCCTTCTCCCGAAACCGTTTCTCCACCTCCGGCGGTTCTGAGAGGAAAGTCACGCGGTCGTCCTCGTAAAAGCGGTCATAAACGCGCCATGCCTCTGCGATCGTGAGTGGCTTCCCGTCCATCACCGCGGCTGTGGTCATCAGGCGGAGGAAGCCAAGCTGGGTAAAACGAGAGAACGCGATCGTCCCGATTTGCTCTTCCCACCAGCGCCTCGCGATGACCGCATGGATGTGCTCCGGCGCCGCCACCGCAAGCCAGACATTGATGTCAGGGAAGCTCAATGAGATCATAAACCTCGTCGTTGGTGATGCGGATTCTCCGCCCCGCGGGGCGGATTAATGGCGGATCGAGGCTGAGCCGCCGAGTGGGTCGAGTGGCCTTTGCCTCCTCCACGGCGCGTTCGATCCCTGCCAGGATAAGCTTGCGAGCGGAACAGCCTTTTCGAGAAGCCGCCTCATGAATCCGGCGATGAAGATCGCGAGGCAGATCGATCGATGTGCGGACGGCGTTGGACTTCATATCCAGATCATGGCTCGGCGACTTAAATAAGTCAAGCATGAGATTGTGCGATCTTTTAGGAAGCCGCCGCCCTTTGCGGCACTGATTTGCCCTGATCAATGGCACTTTGGCGTCGCGAGGCTATTTGGGGGAGAGATTTGCTTCGATCACGATCGGAATGTGTGCGAACTGTGTGCCGCATATTATCACTCGATAAAATCCATTATCACGCATTAAGGCCTAACCACGATCGAGGACAGTCGGAAGTAAGGTGCGTGCCTTACGGGGAGACCTTGGGATGAGGTAGGAGTCCAGCGCACCAACGAAAGAAGCCCGCGAGCCACTCGAGTTTCTTGGCAATTGCATCTCCCTGGGTCACGGCCAGATCCGCGAATAGCAGAACCGCAAGCATGAGCAATCCGAGGCGAATCCACACAAAAATCTTCGGAGGAATCTTGGCTTTCAGCATGTAGTAGCGCAGCACTCCGGAGAAGACAGCGATGAGGACAGCGCCTCCGAGCAAAACCACTCCAACGCCCCACATGTTGTTGTTCCGGGTCGCGAACCCGATGACGATGGTGAAGACGCTCAGCAGCGCCAACAGTGAAAGCCAGTTGCGAAGCAGATATCGAAAGATGCTGGCGGGCACGGAGAGCTCTACGATTCCCCAGAAGATCCTGCCCGCGACGGCGACGCCGCTGGCGAATTTGTTCCCCACTTTGCCGTATTGGTCGGAGAGGTCTTGCAGCATGTTGCCGAAGACGATGACACTTCGCCCCAGATCGGTGAGGGCAGTATGCGGATCTGCCGGAGCGGACCCGATGAGGTAGGTGCGGCGTATGACGTTCCGCGCCGCAACACTGAGATCTCTTGGCGTCAGATTGTTAGCCATGAGTGCTACTCCTTTTCTGCGGAGACAGCAAAGCGCTGCCTCGACGCCGGCACATGCTCCCTGAACGGCCCGGGCCTCCTTCCCGAGGTCCTGAATTTTGTGCTCAAGAACGACGTGGTCGTCATTCCAGGCGCGCTGACGCCGTCTGAGATCATCGCGGCGTGGAAAGCGGGCGCTAAATTCGTCAAGGCCTTTCCCTCTTCGCCGCATTCATAGGTCATAGACCCCGCGTCACCAGGCGGTGCGCAGCACCATCCCGCTCTTCTCGTCTTGCACCATACCCACGGGTCCTTGCGGCGAGAGTAACAGCGAACCGAAGGCGCGTTCGTCCACCGGGTCGTCGAGAAGGATTCGGTTGTCCTGGCGGTGGGCCGCGGTTCGCACGGACTCGAAATTGCCGGTGTCATCAACCCGGAACAAGGTGAGACTATCCCAACTTTGAGATCGTTCCACCTGCCCCGGCTGCGATTGAATTGCCAGCCCTTTGTCTTCCGGACGGGCAAAGCGCAGGACCACATAGTTGGTATCGGAGTCGCGCCGAAAAATCTGGAGCTTCACGTCCTTGTTGCCGACCGCGACCCGGGTCAACTCCGTCTTCGCCGGCGTGTGGTCGATCTGGATGGCCCCTTGCGCGAGCGACAGGGCCGAACTTGGCTTCGCAGTCTCGCCGCCCGGCCACACCAGCAGGTCGCGGCCGTCTTCCACCAACGAGGCTTCACCGGTTCGCAAGGCTGCGGCGACATCGGCGTCATACTTCCATGGTTCAACCATTTCGCCGGTCAGCACAAACCTGTCTGGGGAGATTCGAAAACCCAGGCCACGCACCGCGACATCAACGCGTTGGTTATTCGGCAGCCGCAGCGCGTATCTCGATTCCGCAACCACCAGAGTAGGAATGTAGCGCGTCCGCAGCTCCGCTTCCCAGCTCCTCTGCGACTCTCGCAACAAGTTCAGGGGGGAGCCGGCCAGGTCGAGAGCTAACTGCGCCGCGCTCAGGGTAGCGAGCGCGGCCGCTTGTCCGAGGACGCCACCGGGAATCTCAACTGGGGTCGTCACCTTCAGCGGCACGTCGGCGTGAGAGACACCGCCGAGGATTCGCTCCAGGCTCAGACCCAGGTCGATCCGGGCATTGCCTTCGACCGCCGCCTCCTGGTTGCGCGCGACCTCCGCCAGCGGTTCCAGCGAGTCCAGGTCGCGGAAATATATAGTTAGCGGGATCGACGGCAGGTTCAGGCTGTTGCCTTTCTCCAGCGTCAAAGATTGCCGGAGCGGGCCGAGATAGACGGGCAGATGTCCGAGGCGCATATGTTCGAAGCGTACTTGTTTGATCTTCAGGCTTCGGGTGGAGGTGACATGGCTTTGTACATCGAAGCGGACGCGGTCGGAACTCACATCTGCGAGGGTGACCGTGTCGATTGAAACCGCGACCGGCCCGGATTGTGGGCCGGGGAGCTGGCCGGCCATCATTGTTCCAGTCAGCGCTACTATGGCCACCAGGATTTTCGAGAACACCTTCACGTCTGTGTCTCCCATGGCGAAGGAAATGCAATAGTGAGCGAGCTGGAGGTGATTCGACGCTTTTGTAGTTGACGATGGTGCTCAAACGAGGAAGGCGGAGCGTATTGCTTAGTAGACATGGTTGCAGCCCGGCTGGTAGCCCAGTTTGCAGGTCTTGTTCCAGTACTCCTTGGCCTTCTCAGGATCCTTAGGAACCCAATCGCCCAGTTGGAAAATTGTCGCGGCAGTGATGCATGACTGGATATTGCCTCTATCGCAGCTCTTGGAATAGATTGCTAGTGCATGCGGGACATCCCTTTCGACCTGTTTGCCGCTTAGGTAGATAGTTGCGAGGCGCTCGCAACTGTGGACGTTCCCTCCATCGCAGGCTTTGGAATAAAGTGCAAGTGCCCGAGGCGTATCCGTAATTTCGCTCAGCATGGCGAGCATATCGCAGCCTGTAAAATCGCTCCCATCGCAAGCCTTCGCGTAGAAAGTCGCTGCCTTGGAAAGGTCTTGTGCGAAGCCCTGGCCTGCTCCGTAAATCCGGCCAAGGTGGCGACATGCTACTGCAATAGCGCCGGCACAGGCCTGATCGTAAAGAGGCGCGGCTTCCGTAAACCTCCGTTGGCGGTCGAGTGTCTCGGCCCGCTGCTCAGCTTCGGCAGCACTGAGGCTTGGAACTGGTGGCTTGGGACTCTCCGCCGGCGCGGGCTTCGGCTGCCCTGCAAGGTCGGGCTTTGGGACGGGCGGCTTTGAATTCTCCTTCGGAGCATTGTTCAGCTTAGGCGAAGGCTCAGGTGCTTGAGCCTTCGGTTTGGTGTTCTCCGTCTGCGCATGTCTCGACTGCTGGGGGGAGCCGGGCGACTGGCTGGGCGGCGTAGGATTTGTAACTTGCACCGCTGGCTGAGTCGTCGACTCCGGCTGCAAAATGGGTTGAGTCACCGGTACCTGCGCTTGCGGTGGTTGCGAATGCGGCACGAGAAATCGCCACGCGGCGAACGACGCAGCCAAGGCTAGAACGGCTAAAGCTGCCCACGCCCACCGGGGAAATCCTCCTGAGCCGGAGTCCAGCCCTGAAAATAGTTGGTAAGAAGGCTGGTCCGATGAGTGTTCTGAAATTGCTACCGTCAGAGCAGGCGCTGCCTGGGTCTGTTCCGTAACCGCATTCGGTCGAACACCGACCTTTTCAACGACCGTCTCCGTCCGCTTCTTCCGGGTATCTTCGAGAATCGTCTCGCGCCGTTGTTCGACGGGAACATACCGCACGGCGTCGATCAGGCTGAGCAGTGCGAGGGCATCTTTAGGGCGCTGGTCGCGGTCCTTGGCCAGCAGCCGCAACGCGATGGCATCCATCCCCTCCCAATGGGCCAGCTCCGGACGCAAAACGCTGGGCGGCCTCGGCGTCTCCTCTAAATGCTGTTTCATCAAGCCCGAGGTGTTATGCGCGTGGAACGGCTTGCTGCCGGTGAGCATCTCGTAGAGCAAGCAGCCCAGTGCGTAGAGATCGGTACGGCCGTCCAACTCGTCGGCGGCCATCTCCAGCCACTGCTCGGGGGCGGCATAATCGGGGGTGAGAAGAAAGCCGCGCGTCATGCTCAGCCGGGTGACACTCTCGGCGACAGCCGCGATGCCAAAGTCGAGGATCTTTGGCGTTTCCCGGCCATCGCCGGCGCGTATCAGCAGGATGTTTTCCGGCTTGATATCCCGATGGACTGTCCCCTGCGCATGGGCCGCGGCCAGACCGGAGGCGATGTCGCGCGTAATCTCCAGCGCCCGGGGAATGTCGAGCCCGCCAGCCTGTTCAAGAACTGTGCGCAGGCTTGGACCCTCTACGAACTCCATGGCGATGAACAAGCTCCCGTCCTCGCCCTGATCCAGGTTCGTGACCTCAACAATGTTGGGGTGGCGCAACTGGTAGGCGGCGCGAGCCTCCGTGCGGAATCGTTTGATGAACTTCGGGTCTTTGCCCAGGTCGCCGGCGAGGAACTTGAGCGCCACGCGGACACCCAGCAAGATGTCGTCGGCCAGGTAAACGACTCCCATGCCGCCTTGTCCCAGCTTGCGGACGATCCGATACTTGCCGCGCACCAAGCTGCCGGGCGCCAGCTCCTGCGACACGATCAGCACCGCGCCGTCAGTGGGGCAGGTGGTGTGCTGATCGGGATAATCGGTATCGCAAACCGGGCAGGACTTCAATCGCTCATCCTCGTGCGCCTTGCGTTTCGTGCATTAGGAGGGAGGCGTGATTGCGGAAGCATAGCATACGTTGAGATAAGTCCTACCAGAATTGCCAGGAAACCCGAGGATATTGTTATTCTTGGGCTATACTTTGACCGACTAATCGGTTGTAAGTTCCGGACCGACTGGAGCGCGCTTGTCAAGAGCGCGAAATCCTCTCCCCAAACTTTAGAACCGGAAGCCAGAGACGGCCGCCAGCATGGGATTGGAAGTAGGGCAAAGGGTCGGCGATTACGAGATTTTGGGCGTCCTGGGCGCTGGTGGAATGGGGCAGGTCTACCGGGTCCGGAATACGCTCTCCGATCGTGTCGAAGCAATGAAGGTCCTCCTGCCGAGTCTCACTGCCGAACAGGAAACGGCAGCCCGCTTCATGGCCGAAATACGCATCCTGGCCCACATTAGCCATCCTAATATCGCGCAGCTGCACTCCGCATTCCACCTCGAAAACCAGTTGGTGATGATGATGGAGCTGGTCGAGGGGCAAACTGTCGAGTACAAGGCAAAACGGGGACGAATCCCGCAAGAAGAAGTACTCGGCTACATACTGCAGCTTCTTTCAGCATTGAGCTATGCCCACTTGCGCGGCGTCATCCATCGCGATATCAAACCGGCCAATCTCATGGTGACGTCGCGCGGTGTCGTAAAGCTGATGGATTTTGGCATTGCCAAATCGGAGGTCCAGGCCCAGCTCACCCGTCCGGGCACAACAATGGGGTCGCTGCATTACATGTCTCCGGAACAGATGCGTGGTGGTGCGGTGGACATGCGATCGGACCTGTACTCAGTCGGCATCATGCTGTACGAGTTGCTGGCGGGTCGGCGTCCCTTTGAGACCAATGGCGTTTATAGCATCGTTCATCTCCAGCTCAACGCGGCTCCGCAGCCGCCGATTGAGATCAACCCTCTCATTTCCAAGCCCCTGAACGACCTGATTTTGCTGTCGCTTGCTAAGGAGCCGGCACTGCGGTTCCAATCCGCCGAATCTTTCGCCAAGGCGTTGCGTGTTCTGACTGCTCAGCCGTCTCAGCCGAAACCCATGCCGCCTCCCCGGGCCGTCGCACCCAACCCCTCCCCCTCACATCGTCCCGTGGCGTCTCCGTCTCATTCCCCGGGCCGGGCGGCATCCGTCTTCTTGACGCCGGCCTCGGCCTCGTCACCCGTGGCGAGCGCCGCACCGCATCCACCACAGCAAGTCATACAGTCGCCGTCTGTTTGGCGCCGGGTAGGCTGGGTTGGGGTGGGAGCGTTCGCGGTGATCCTCATTGCTGGAGCGGCGGTTGGGATTCCGCTGTTGATGAAAACGGGCGGGACGACGACGGCTAGCGGGGACAGGAGCCCGTCTCCATCCGTCGGAACTAGTCCGGCCAATGCCGATGACCCGGATCTGGCACGGACCCGGCAAGAGCTGGTTCAACTGGAATCGCGGGCCAACGCAGTTCATGCCAGGCTTGCCAGCCGTCCGGCCACAGGCGGAGACCCGACCCGTTCCGACCTGAACCGGCAGTACACTCAAATGCATTCTCATCTTCAGGAGGCTGAGAATGACTTGAAGAACCGGGACATAGTCGCGACACGCAGAGATATGGGTAAGGCACAACGAGAGATATCGACCCTCGAATCAAACCTCAGTCAATAGGAGCTGGCTAGTTACGCAAGAAGTTAGGCGCTTTTCCTGGGAGAAGGTATACGCCGTAACTTCCGGATGAATTGGAACCGGGTAAAGAAGCCGCCCCAGCAAGGAAGCGTTCACCGGCCCAGGAACTTTTTCAGCTGGGCGATGTCTGCCTCCGCCAGACCTGCAAAGCGATCCGCGCGGTCGGCGTCATGAGCTTCGAACGCCTTCTGTGCCTTCGACAGATTGAGGTTCATACTCGACTGCTGCGAAACCACGTCGCCTCGCAACGACAGCCCGGTCTTTTGCATCTGGCTCTGCATGTTATTGAGACTGTTGTTGATGGCGTCAGCCTGGCTGGTGTCGCTGTCGATCCTCAACTCCAGGGCGTCGAGTTGTTTCTGAAGCTCGGGACTTATTCCCGCCGGCGCAGCGGGTGGGGTTTGCGGGGACTGGTATTGGGGTCGCGGAGGAGCGGGTGCGGGTGTAGCGACAGCGACAGCTACCTTGGCTTTCACGGCGACCGATGTGGGCGGGAGTTTGGCCGTCGCATTCACAGCCGGCTGCACAGGAACAGCGGGCACGGGCGGAGGAGTAGCCGCGCTGCTATGGTCGGCGGGCGGGGTACTTGAGGTGGCTCCCGACGAAGTATGGTGATTCGTCAGGTAGATAGCCGGCGCGCCGATTGCGGCGAGCGCCAGGACTGCGCCCGCGGCAATATACACATTCCGGCGCCCGGACGCGGTTGGGGGACGATTCGCCAAGGCTGCGGGTTGTCCCGCATGGGCGCCCGACGATCCTCTGGTGGCTACCTGCGTTCTCTCGCGTGCCACGAGAGCGGGCGAGGAAATCAGCATCGGGCGGGAACCCTCTACCACAGTGGCCAGCCGGGCGGAGGGCAGAGCCTCGGTTGCCGATGGCTGAGGCCCGGTCGCGGCGGAGCCCTGTGCCTTGAGAAGCGCGTTGCGAAATGCATCGGCCGATTGAAAGCGGTCGTTCGGGTCTTTCGCGATGGCGGTCAGGATGATCTCATTCAAGCTCGACGGCAACCATGGCCGCAGCTCCATCGGCGGCTTCGGCGATTCCTTGACGTGCATCGCCATCAATTCGTAGTCGCTGGGGGCATTAAACGGCCGTTGTCCCGTCACAATCTCATAGAGCGAAATGCCGGTGGAGTAAACATCTGAGCGGGCGTCCACGGCTTGCCCAGTAATCTGCTCCGGGGACATGTAGTTCACCGAGCCAAGAGTGGTACCCGTCTGGGTCATGCTGCGCTCGGCCGCCGAACGGGCAATGCCAAAATCCATCAGTTTCACCAGATGGTTGGCGGTCAGCATCATGTTGGCGGGCTTGATGTCGCGATGAATCACGCCTTTCTGGTGCGCATAACTCAAAGCGGCGAGCACCTGGGAAATGTAGCTGGTCCCGTCCTCCACCGAAACACGACCCTGGCCGATCAGTTCATCGAGGGTTACGCCCTCGACGTACTCCATTATCATCACGAGCTGATTGTCGATCGTCAGCGCAGTGCAGAGCGTGGCAATGTTGGGATGATTGAGGCTGGCGAGCAGTTTGATCTCCCGCAGGAAACGGGTGGCAAGTTCCTGGCGTCCGGCAAGATCAGGAAGCAGCACTTTCATGGCTTCCACGCGGTCGGAGATCACATTCCGCACCCGATAGACCTTGCCCATGCCGCCGCTGCCGAGCACACCCAGGATTTCGTAGTCACCAATTTGCTGGTTGGCCTGTGCGTCCATGTGAAACCCTCGTGAAGATGTCCGGAGCGGGGTATTTGTGCCATCTTTCGTTCAGAAGAGATTGCTTCTGCCCGGCGCAGCACTATTCTTGGCGATCTTCGAGTCACTCGGATGGTATCGCCTCGTTCTTGAAAGATCAAGCACTCTCTCTAGGGTCTTACTACCGATTCAATGTATTGGTTACCCCACAAAAATATAAAATTTAGCGGAGTTTTGCTTGTCTTCGATCCGGGATGGGGTTACGTTGTTATGACCCCTGCGAGACAGGATTTTAGCTCCATGCCTTTTCCCACCGAGACGCAAAGCACCAAGATCATTCGGATTGGACGCTCTCCCGATTCAAACGTCGTGCTCGATTTCCCGATCATCTCCTGGGAGCATGCGCGCATCGTGCGTGTCAACGACGAGTACATTCTCGAAGATCTGAATTCGCGCAACGGAACGGCGCTGAACCACATTCAGAACAAGATTAGCCGAACCGTGGTTCAGCCGTATGACGAAGTATATTTCGGTTCGCTAAAGGTTCCGGTAAGCCGCCTGCTGGCAGAACAGGGCACCGCGATTGGATCTGCCGCTTATGAGCAAGTAGCCTTGAAAGAAGAGGCCTTTGTGCTGGGCCGCGATCCTCATTGCGATCAGCCGCTCGATGATCCCTTGGTTTCCTGGCACCATGCGCGAATCACAAAATCGGGCGGCAATATCTTTGTCGAAGACCTTTCCTCGCTCAATGGAACCTTTGTCGATGGTGTGCAGGTATCGGGCAAAGTTGAGGCGAAGGCGGGGCAGGAAATTGAATTAGGCAAATTCCATTTCCGCGTGCTGGAAGGAGGCCAACTCGAACGCCGCGAATACCACGGGAATGTCTCCATTGAAGCCGCGGCAATCACCGTAAACGCGCCTAATGGGACCCGTCTTCTGGATCCAATCTCCTTCACCGTTTTTCCCTCGGAGATGGTTGCGCTCATGGGCCCGGCGGGCGCTGGGAAAACCACGCTGTTGAAGGCCTTGAACGGCTATTCCCCGCCAGCTAGCGGACAGGTCTTGTTCAACAGTTCCGATCTCTATAAGTCCTACGATCTCTTCCGGCTGCAGATGGGATATGTTCCCCAGGATGATATCGTCCACTCGCAACTCACGGTGCGGGAAGCGCTCTACTTTTCGACCAAGTTGCGCACCGATCTCACCGACGCAGAGATCGAGCAGAGGATCGATTCGATTCTCGACCAACTCGGCATCCTTGACAAAAAGAACACGTTGATCGGTTCTCCCGAACAAAAGGTACTGAGCGGCGGTCAGCGGAAACGCGTCAACATCGCGATGGAACTGATTACCGACACCCCCGTACTATTCCTCGACGAACCGACTTCGGGTCTTTCGTCCTACGATGCTGAAGGCGTGGTCAACCTGCTGAAGCGTCTGGCTGGGGAAGGCAAGACCATCATCACGACGATCCACCAGCCGAGCATCGTCGTTTACCGGAAGTTCGACAATCTGATCATGATTTCGCGCGATCGCGGAGGGTGTGGGGCGCTGGCCTACTTCGGTCCCGCCTATCCGGACTCGATTGAGTTTTTCAATAACCCCCACAAAACAGCAAAGACAGAATCCGGCAAGTTGACGAAGGACCTGAGTCCGGAGATGTTGTTGACGGGACTGGCCGGCTCGAAGACATCGGAATGGTGCGAGCGCTTCCAGCAATCCAGATATTACAAGTTGTTTGTCGAAGGCCGGGCCGGGAAGGCCGCCGGAAATCGGGAACAGTCCGCTACCTCGCGCCGGTTCAATTTCACTCAATGGCTCACTCTCTTGCGACGCACCCTCATCCTCAAGATGAGAGACCGGGCGCAGTTGATGATCACCCTGCTGCAGGCGCCTTTGTTTGCTGCCCTCATCGTGCTGGTATTCAGTGGGTTGAAGGAACCTCAGAACATCAACAGTCTCGTAGACGCGGCTCCTTCGCCGACCACTGCCAGTGCCTTGCAGACGGCGGTCAAGGCGTTCAGCGAGCTGGGGGCTAACATCGCCGGGATTGAGTTCTTGATGGTCGTCGCCGCTATATGGTTTGGGTGTAATAACGCAGCTCGCGACATCGTCGGCGAGTGGACGGTCTACCAGCGAGAGCGCATGGTGAACCTCAAGCTACCTTCCTACGTCTTGGCAAAATTTACGGTCCTGGCGGCATTATGCACCTTCCAGTGCTTGGTGCTGCTGGGCATCGTATATTTCGCCTGCGGATTGAAAGGCAACTTCGTCCAGGCGGCCGCCTTACTGGTTCTCTCTTCGCTGGTGGGCGCCTCGCTGGGTTTGGCGATTTCGGCGCGAAGTCCGACCACCGAAACCGCAATTGCCTTGCTGCCGGTAGTCCTGCTTCCAATTATTGCCTTGGGTGGCGGTATTCGGGCAGTCTATAAAATGCCGCAGGTCACCCAGTGGATCAGCTATGCGGTGCCCTCGAAATGGGCCTTTGAGCGCAACGTGATCGACGAAGCCAAGCAACACGTTTGCGGCTATCTGCCCGGCCTGCAGAAATGGGACGCCTGCCCCGCGGGGGGACACGGGGTTGATGCCGCCGCGATGCAGATGCCCGAGGCAGTCCAAACAAATGACGGACAGAAGGAGCCTGCTCCGCTCAACTATGGCCGGAGCCTCCGCCATTCATACGTCCAGGCTGCGGCGGCGTTAGGTGGCATGCTGGTCGTCCTATTGTTCTCAACCCTTGCATTCCTTAAGATGCGCGACATTCTCTAGCATTGGCGCGTCCAACGCTGCGGGAGAGATCGATGGGCCTAAAAGAGATGTTTGGCCGGGTGAGGGAAGAATTTAGCAGCGACGAAGGACAGGTTTCTCCGCTGCTGGATGCGGCGGTTCGCTGCCACAAGGGCAAGATACGAGAAGAAAATCAGGACCGTGCGGCCATGTACACGACGCCTATAGGAGGGCTTTTTGTCGTGGCAGACGGGGTGGGCGGACTCAGCGCCGGAGCTTTGGCCGCCGAGATGGCCGTCGAAGGCTATGGAAACTTCCTGGCTTCTGCGCATCGCGGCACAGATCCGAACATCGTCCTTCAAATGGCGACGCAAGCAGTCAATCAAGCAATTTGCGACAAGCAACTGACTGCCAAGCAATCGATGGGCTCGACAGTAGCACTGGGGCTTGTGCGTGGCACGACCGCTTACATTGGGCACGCAGGTGATAGCCGCGTCTACCTGATTCGCGAGGATACGATGTCTCGCTTGACCCGAGACCACTCGATAGTCCAGAAAATGGTGGACCACGGAATCATTTCGGACGCCCAATCCCGAAGACACCCCGACGCGAGCGTACTCACACGCAGCCTCGGCCAGAAAGACATGGAGTTGGAACTATCTGAGACGAAGCTGGCTGCCGGAGACGCCCTGTTGCTGTGCTCGGACGGCTTATGGGCCTATGTCGAGGAAGACGCTCTGCGCGAAGCTGTAATCTCACCTTTGCTAACCGCCGAGCAATGCGCGGACGCCCTCCTTACTCTAGCCCTGCAGGTAGGAGGCGCAGACAATATCGGCATAATATTCTTGAAAGTTTCGCCGAGCGGAATGAGATAAACGCGGACGAGCAGGTGCTCGCTCCGCGCGCAATTGAAAAGGATCGATTCAGCGAGGGTTCGAGCCTCTACGTTCCCGCTATCGGTTCGAGAACTATTCAGGGATAATGGGATACTTGGTGCGTGTCTTCTGTCCGGCGACGATTACGGCCTAGGTAGCCCGGTGCTAGCCTGGCGTGCCGCACCAGCCGGAACTTCGCCAACCTCTAAGCGGTCCAGCGGCGGCATCTCAGCCCCGCATTCCTAATGCAGAAAGGACGCCCTATCATTTTACGTTGTATACCAGAAGACAGAGAGACATGGATGCTCATCGGATTAATGCCTCCGCGTCATTCCTGGGTATGGCTCCTTGTAGCCTCGCTGTGCGGTGGAACCGCTCGCGGCGCAGACGAGCCACGCCCTATTCCCGTTGGACTAGACGCGTACCGGGCGTGGGAGCGTTGGCCCGATCAGAGGATCGGGATGCGAGCCTACATGCGCAGCACGTATGACCGGCGCGGCGGAAACGAAGGAGCCGACGCTTCACATTTCCTGTATCAGCTGTCGGATGAGTTCAACGCCGCGCTCGACCTGGAGGGACCGGGGATTCTCGTATTCAGCCGTTACAACCACTGGCATGGTAGTCCTTGGCACTACGTCGTAGACGGCACCGATTACCTGATTCAGGAAAGCGGCACCAGTGACCCTCTTCATCCTGCCCTCAACTCCAACTTTCTCCCGTCGCCCCTTTTTCCTGCCCCGCTCAATGAAACCTGGGCGGCGACCCGAGGGGCCGATCTCTTGTGGAGCCCGATTGCGTTTGAGCACAGCTTTCAAATGGCGTACACCCGGACCCACTACGGCACCGGTTACTACATCTACGACAGGTTCGTGCCTGGACCTCCTCTCTCACACCCTTTGCAACGCTGGAACGAGAGCGTGGTTCCTGGGCAGGACGTGCTCGACCTCATCTCCCGATCCGGCTCCGACATTGCCCCCAGTACGGGTACACAGAACACCGCTGGAAGACTAAATATTCCAACAGTCGGCGTCGTGCGGGTCCACGACCTCAAAGGAAAGGGGACGATCCGAGCCCTCAGCTTTTCCATCGAGCGGAAACAGGCCTCAGCCTTCCAGAACATCCATTTGCGCATCACTTGGGACGGAAGAGAGCAGTCGTCGATCGATGCTCCGATCGCTCTCTTCTATGGAACCGGATCCCTCTTCAATCGCGACAATCGAGAATATCTGGTGAAGGCCTTTCCCGTAAGCATTCGGTTTTCTGGGGATCGAATCTACTTTGCGTGCTATTTTCCTATGCCGTTCTTCCAGTCCGCACGCATTGAACTTGTCAGCGCCGGTGAGGCAATCGACGGAGTCGAATGGCAGATTCGCTCCATTCCGTCGCGAGAACCGCCGAGTCAGCTTGCTTACTTTCATGCAACCTACCGGGACATACCCGGTCCTACGCCCGGAAAGGACAATGTGCTCCTCGATACACGCGACATGGAGGGGGCTAAGAATTGGTCGGGGAGCTTTGTAGGTACTTCGTTCATTTTTTCTCACAACGCTGACCTGAGCACCCTTGAAGGGGACCCGCGCTTCTTCTTCGATGACAGCCTCACGCCGCAGGCCCAGGGGACCGGGACTGAAGAATGGGGGGGGCGGGGGTGACTATTGGGGAGGCTTGAACATGACGTTGCCCTTTGTCGGTCACCCTGTAGGGGCACGCACTCCGCAGGCTGCCGTGAATGATCAGGACAAGATCGAATCCGCGTACCGTTTTCTTCTGGCCGACCTGATGCCATTCGGAAAGAACGCGGTCATTCAACTGGAACATGGAGGTGAAGATGAATCAAGTGAGCACTATGAGACCGTCGCGTACTGGTATGGCCTTCCCTCTCCTTCACTCGTCAAAACAGACCAGTTGCAAATCGGTGATGCGACAGCTGAGCGCGCCCACAGCTACTCCTCGCCCCAGGCGTCAGCCCCCTACACGATCTCTTCTCGCTATGAATGGGGTGTCGATACTCTGCAGGGCAAAGTGGTTTATCCGGAGCAGCAGGATCGCGGACGTAGCACACGAGGTACGTCAGAGTTTCGGCTCCAACTTCGCTCCGATAATCTCGGCGTCCTTCTTCGGCGCAAGCTTGATTACTCACTCCCCGATCAGCGAGCAGAAGTGTTCGTCGCGGATACGACCCGGTCGAGCTGGAAGCTCGCCGGCATCTGGTATCTCGCCGGATCGAACACCTGTGTTTACTCAAATCCAAGGGATGAACTTGGGATCACGGAACATATAATCGAAACCTCCAATCGCCGATTCCGCGACGACGAGTTCCTCATCTCGCGCGACCTCACACGCGGCAAGAAGGAGATCTGGGTTCGGATCAGGTTCACACCCGTGAATCGTCCGCTGTTTCCCGGCCACCTCATCGGCGAGAGGGCGTGGAGTGAAATCGAATATACCGCGTACTGCTTCGTCATTCCCAAGGATCCTCGTTAGCCCGACGTAGGGTCGTCCTCGCATCAGGACTGGAGTGCATGCGGCGCAAATTTGACGCATGCAATCGGACGGAGGCGAGAATTCTTCGCTGAATGCTTGCGCTCGTCGCAGCAGTCGCTTTGGCGAGCGGGGTTCCCTCATCTCATACCCACCAAAATAGCTTGAAACTCCAGCGCGACAATTCGGGAAAAGCAACAAGAGACAGTTTGGAATCGTTCTTAACTGCTGACTCGATAAAATCCATTATCGCGTTTGCGCGCGTTCAGAAGGGCATAACAAACGCCCTTCCTTATGCCGTTGACTTTCTAGGGGCGCCCGCCTTAAGGACAAGATGCATATCGCCGCCGAGGTTTTACAGCAACCGCAGAAATGCGTTAAGTGTAAGACTTGCAGCGCAAACGGAAACTCGAACTCGCATGCGGCGGGATACTGCTCTTCTTAGCTTTGAGGGCGCGAGGCTCACCGACCGGTGAACCCACTCCCCTTCTGCGCAACGAGATACTCTCCACCTGGACAACCGAGCAGGGTCTGCCTCAAAATTTCGTCACTTCCATCACCCAGACACCCGATGGCTTCCTTTGGGTGGGAACGCTGAATGGTCTGGCGCGCTTTGACGGGTTGCACTTCGAAACCTTCGAGAAAGCCGCCCCGCCGGAATTGCAGGAGAACATCCTCAAGTTGGTGCGCGATAGCCAGGACGGTATCTGGATTGTCACCATCACCAAACTGTTTCACTACGCGCATGGGCATTTCCAGGCAATCGTTATCCCCGGCAGCCCCCACGCCCACGTTGAAACCCTCACGCGCGCCCGCGACGGGGGCATTTGGGTCATCTCCGAGAACAAGCTAATGCGATCGCGCGGAGATACCTTACACGAGGAGAACCTCCCCGCCAACTTACATTCACCGCGCTGCATCTTCGAAAGTGAAAACGGAACCCTCTGGATTGCCGATAGCGAACACATCTGGGCACAGCAGCCTGACCGTTCCATCATCCGCTTTAACCAACCAGCCACTCAGATCCTGTATGGAGACCACTTCGGCAATATTTATGCCGGCGACGGACATAAGCTGTTTCATCTTGAAGGCGCCAGGTTCAGGCTGGTCCCGCATCCCGGACTCGGAAACTTCATCGACCTCATGGTAGACCATCGCGGCGCACTCTGGATGGCAAGTGGTGGCTTGCACGGACTCAGCCACAGGCAAGGTGCTCAAACAGAAACTCTGACGACCGCGGATGGCCTCGCCAGCAACGACGTACGAACCATCTTCGAAGACACCAACCAAGACGTGTGGATCGGAACGATCGCAGGACTGCAACGGTTTCATCATGGAATCTTTACCACCTACCCGCTAGGTCATAGGGTGATCGAGGGACGCAGTCAAACGGATGCCGTCTTCGTGCAGAACAATGGCGCGGTCTGGGCAGGAACTCTCGAAGGTGGCGTCGTCGAATTTAGGAACGGCCGCGCCCTCTCTTTCGGACGTGCCCAGGGACTGCCTCCCGGACAAGTGCGAGGCTTTGCGGAGCATGGCCCCTCGCCTGCGATAGCGATTTCCGACTATGGCATCTTCGAGCGCCACGGAAACAGGTTCGTCAGCATACCGTCCATCCCCCACGGGTACGTCAATACACCCGTGGGAACCTCAGACGGAAGTCTCTGGTTTAGCGTTCTCCGCCAGGGACTCTTTCGCTTGAAGGACCGAAAGCTTTCGAGTATCGATGTCGGCGAACCAGGGTCAAATAGACCAAATAACTCAATATGGTATCTCGCGACCGATAGGCAGGGCGAACTGTGGGTGGGCGCCGGCTCCCAACTGGAGCATTGGACAAGCGACCACTTTGAGCCGGTCGTCACTACCGCACAACCCATCATCGGCGTTGCGTGGCCCGAGCACGGGCTCGCAGTAGCCACCATGCGCGGCCTCGTGCTCTGGCTTGCAAACGGCCAAGAACAAGAGTTCACCGGCGAAGGCAGGACCGTCACCAAGGATCAAGGACTGCCGGCAAGTTTTGTGCTTGACGTTCTCTCCGACTCAAACGACAACCTCTGGGTCGTGACCTCGCGAGGAATAGCCCTCATAAATAAAGCTCAATGGATGGCATTCGCCGCGGGAAAATTGGGGCGAATCGTCCCTGAGATCTTCGATGAGGCAGACGGTCTAAAGAGCACGAACATTCTGCCGCTCAATCAGGTCACGGCCGCAACTTCACCCGACGGACGCCTCTGGTTTGCCACTGTCGCCGGAATCGCCGTCGAAAATCCGCACCAACCCGATCCACTAGCGCAGGCAATAATCGACTCTGTGCAGGTCGACGACCGGCGGCTCTCTCCAGAGGCGACCACCATCGCCGCCGGACGTCACCGGCTCACCTTCGCCTATACGGCGCCCACCGGCACCGCGCCCGAACAGGTCCGATTTCGCTATCGTCTCGTCGGGTGGGACCGCAACTGGATCGAAGCAGGCACGGAACGCTCGGTTTCCTATACCGCGCTTCCACCCGGCAGTTACACATTTCAGGTCGTGGCCACAAATCGTGAAGGTGCATCGACCGGAGTGGCGGCCTCCAGCACCCTCAACCTCCAGCCGTTCTTCTGGCAAACCAAGTGGTTTCTCGCGCTGGTGATTTTGGCAATCGCCGGGTTCGTGATTGAGTTGACTCGCCGCAGGACCAAGCGTCGCGCCGAGCGCCTCAGCCTTCGTTTCCAAGAGCGAGCCGCGGAACGCGAACGCATCGCCTACCAGATCCATGACACCGTGATTCAAGACATGATCGGTGTCGCATTTCAGCTTGAGCTCCTCGGCTTTCAATTGGCGGACAAACCCGAGTCGGCGACGGACTCGCTTGGCAACCTCGCTGATCGTGTTCGTGGCAGTATCGCGCGCAACCGCAACATGGTCGCCAGCCTCCATTCAACCGCGTCCAAAGAGTCCAGCCTCATCGACGTCTTGCGAAACGCTGAGGCTGAGTTCCGGCTCAACGAGCTGCCCGAGTTCGAACTCACCAGCATAGGCGAACTCCGCCCCATCGACCCCCTCGTTCGCGATGAGGTGTACCGCATCTGTCGAGAGGCCCTGTCCAATGCTTTCCGCCACGGCTATGCACAGCATGTCAGCGTCAAGGTCCATTTCTTCCCCGACTCCTTCGAGGTGAGTGTGATAGACGATGGTCAAGGCATCGATGAGGTCATAATGCAAAGAGGCCGAGACGGCCACTTCGGATTGAGGAGCATGCAGGCCAACGCAAAACGCATCGGTGCCGTACTCACCATAGAAAGTCAGTTGGGCCGGGGAACGAAAATAACGCTTCAGGTAAAAACTAATAGGCCAGCCTGGAAAAAATGGCGCCAGGAACGTAAGCAGGAAAAGGAGAATTTTGCGAGTGATGAATCCGCTTGCTGAAACTGCAAGACCGATCGAAGTATTGATCGTCGATGACCATCCAATGGTTCGCGAAGGCTTGGCCGGTGTGCTGGCACGCCATCAGATGAAGATCGTTGGCCTCGCGGCCAACGGCCGTCAAGCGGTCGAAATGTTTCTTGCGCTCCTGCCCGATGTCATGTTGCTCGATCTACGTCTCCCCGACCTAAGCGGATTCGACGTTGTGCGCACCGTATTGAAGGCGCACCCGGAAGGTCGCATCATCATCCTCAGCTCCGCGCAAGGCGATGCGTCCATCTATAACGCCATCAGCCTCGGGGTGCGCGGATATTTGCTCAAGGGAATCGACGGCGCAACCCTCGCCGAACGAATCCGTCATGTTGTCGCGGGAGGCAGATCTCTTTCCCCCGAGGCTGCCGAGAAACTCACGCACTACGTCGCCTCCGGCAAGCTGAGCGATCGCGAGATCGAAGTATTGGCGCTGATCTCGCAGGGTAAAAGCAACAAGGAGATCGCCGACCTGCTCTTCGTGACCGACAACACCGTCAAGATGCACGTGAAAAAGATCCTGCTGAAATTGCGCGCCAACGATCGAACCCAGGCGGTAGTGATCGCGATTCAGCGTGGCCTGCTCGATGCCTAGAAGCCATCTCATAAATGTCTGAGCAGGATGAGGAGGCAAGCGAGTTGTGCGAAGCCGAGGAAGTTTTCGATCTTGTATTCCCATCGAGTGACGAGTCGGCGGAAGTTGTGCATCCAGGCGAAGAGCCGCTCCACCTTCCATCGTCTGCGGTAGCGGCGCAATTGCCTTCCGTCCTGGGTCTTTCGTTTGCGATTGCGGCGGTTGGGCGCGATCATTTCGATGCCGTACTCGTCGGCCATCTGCTCGTCCAGGGCGGCCGAGTCATAGGCCTTGTCGCCGATCAGCCGCATGGGCAGCTGGTCGAGGAAGCATCCGGCAAGAACAGCTTCCACAAGCTGGCACTCGGCATGCGAAGCGCCTTCGACAGATACGGCGAGGGGAAGACCGTCGCCAGCGGCGATAGCGACGATCTTGGTGCCCTTGCCGCGCCGCGTAGGACCGACTGCGAAGCCCCCTTTTTGGCGCTTGCGAAGGTTGCATCCACAAACGCTTCGTCCAGATTGAGCTTGCCTCGTTCGTGCAGATGCGTGGCCAGCAAACGCAGCGCCCGCTCCAACCTGCCGTCATGGATCCACGACTGAAACCGGCGGTGGCAGGTCTGGTGGGGAGGATACTTCTCTGGCATTTCGGCCCACTGCGCGCCCGTGCCCAGAACCCAAAGCACGCCGTTCAGCACGGCCCGCGTGTCATGCCACGGGCGTCCTCGCTTGTCCGCCCGCCGCGCCGGACGCAACACCGGCTCCAACAATTCCCATTGTTCCTCTGTCAGTTCCCAACGGCCTGCCATCCAAGTCCGCAGAGATGCCTTGAGCTACTCAAGTCTCACAGAAAACTGCACCAAAAAGGTTTATGAGATGGGTTCTAGGGCTATACCAGAGCAGGTGTAATGTGGCCCCGACGGGCTCCTCCTAAAAGAAAAACCTGCATCGCACGCTACCCTTTTGGGTACTTTCAAAACTATCCTTCGTATTTCCCCGCAAGTTCACACCAAGCGCTACTCTTCCATCAGGTTTTTATCAAGTTGTCACACTGCTCTGCGCTGAAAGTTGGGCGCAGACCGGGCCGCACCTGTATTTTCGGTATGCTGACTCGCCCCTATAGCTCCGCCTCGGAACCTTCATCCTCGGTTCCGCACACCCATCGAGACCTACCCATCTGAGCCATGCGGTTTCGAACTACCCGTCAACTCATTCAACCAGGAGAAACAATGAATCTGCACAGAATCACCGCGAAAACATCTATCGCTGTCCTCGCAGCGCTGTCGGCATTTTCGCTATGTTCCGGCCAAGCTGAGGCTGTACCGGCCGCGAACGTAGCCAAAGGTCTGCAACTCGCAACCGACCAGGGAAGGGTTGACCCGAGCAAGGACCAGGTTCTTACCGTAATGCTCAAGCTCCACAACCAGGCCGCATTCGACCAGGCCGTTGAGGCTTTGTACGATCCTCAGTCAGCCAGCTTTCACCACTGGTTTACCAGCGCCGATTTTGCAAAGTACGCCCCGACGACCGCCGAACTCCAGACGGTGCGGCAAGAGTTGGAGAAGCAGGGGCTGAGCGTGATCTCAACCGATCCTCAAAACTTCTCGATTCGCGTGCATGGCAGCACGTCCTCCGTGGAACAGGCCTTCCAGACCGAACTCCACAATTTTACCTACCAAAAGCAAAGCTTTCAGGCGAACGTCCGCGACGCGCAGTTGACTGGCGCGGCAGGAGAGCTCGTTGATTCGGTGGCCGGCCTCGATCGCCACGCCGTCCGTCCCGAGATTTCCTTTGTCAAAAACCCCACGACCGGAAAGGCGCTCTACGGAAAGAAGATTACCGCCGCGGATACACCGGCAACGTTGTTCAATATTTCCGGCACTCCCCTGTCGAACCCCGCTCTCTACAGTCTGAGAGCACTGGGAACGACGACGCCTGTTGCGACCTATTACGGCACGGTTTACAACCCGGGCTCGCCGCGCCAGGCAGTCTCTTACACCCCTGCCCAACTCCAAAGCCACTACGGGTTGACGTCCCTCATCAAGGCCGGCTACGACGGGACCGGACGCAACATTGCGCTCGTCGAGGCCTACGGATATGCAGCGGCTGAGACAGATGCCAACCTCGCAGCCACGACCTTCGGTCTGCCGGCGTTGACCTCAAAAAACTTCGAGGTCGTTTATCCGGAGGGCCAGCCGCTCAATCCGGCCGCTGCCGACTTGACCGGCTGGACCTACGAAATTGCCCTCGACATCCAGGCCACCCACGCCATCGCTCCAGGAGCAAACATTGTGGTCGTCGCTTCTTCCGGCCAGGACAATGAAGACTTGATCGCATCGTTTGAATACATCATCACCCACAACGTCGCTCACGTCGTCTCCAGCAGTTGGGAAAGTGACGACGAGATCATCGCCGGCTCGGGCGAAGAGAATGCCTACAACAGTATCCTCAAGCGCGGCGTTGCTGCCGGAATCTCCTTTCAGTTTGCAACCGGTGACAGTGGAGACCTCGGTCTGGGTACGCCGGTAGGCGCAGTCGCGGTTCCTTCGAACTCTCCCTATGCAACCGCCGTTGGAGGCACCAGTGTCCTGAACGATCCGAACGGTACAGACCAGATCGTCGCCGGTTGGGGTACGAATCTCACCCTCCTCGATTACGTCTTCATCAGCGACCCGCCCTCCGAATCGTTCCAGTTTGGTTCCGGCGGCGGCGAGAGCCTATTTTTTGCCAAGCCCTCGTGGCAAAAGGATCTCCCCGGCACTGGGCGTCAGGTGCCCGATGTTTCAGCGCTTGCTGACCCATACACCGGCTTTCCCCTCATCGTCACCTTCGAGGGCGATCAAATGGCTATCCCCGGCTACGGCGGCACCAGCCTGGCGAGTCCTATCTTCACCGCAATCTGGGCGATCGCAGACCAATACAACGGAGGCACCCTCGGCTTCGCCGCCCCCGCCATTGCAAAGCTCAAGCCAGGAGAGATCACCGATGTCGTCGGGACCTCGAGCCTGAATACATCCGATCCCGCTGGAACAATTTACGATTCGAATGGCGCAACCTTCTATTCTGCTCTCGACCTTTTCGCCAACACTTCTTTGGGACAAACACAAACCGACTTTCCCAGCGCCCTCTGGGGCGAGAACTACAACAACCTCTTCGCCATCTCCTTCGGCATCGACACCTCGTTAACCGTAACCCCAGGCTGGGACAACGTAACCGGCTTCGGCGAACCAAACGGCCTGCCCTTCATCCAAGCAGTCACAGGCAAAACGAAGGGAGCGCCGCTAGCACAATAAATCCGGTTGCGTTTGGCTAGGAGTGCGTCGGGTTAGAGCATTTTCCGTATTAGGATGAACGTTCTAACGGAGGCTATGTTGGACTTTTCTTAAGAAAATGCCGGCGAGCGTGTTTCGTTGATCTACACCTATATGGAAAATGTTCCAGCCCGGGCCTGCGTGGGCGTAATCGGTGACTCTCACCAATTCGCGAGCGAGTGGCCCGACTTAGAGTACAGAAATAAGCGCAACATGGATAAACCGGATTATCACGCGCTTACCCTAATGTTTGGTTCACCATCGCCTCGCCCCTTCGGGAGCGGCGCTCTTTTTTGCGCTTATGGGCTTTCATCGCTTCAGGCGAAGCTCTGTCGGGGGTTCCGATCCATGGCAAAAACCACAGTTCGCGGCGAACAGTCGTTGCCCCTCGGCGGTGGCCGCCGAGGGGGGCCGGGCGGCTCGGCCTGCGGCGTCGGACCCTGTTTGTGGAGCTGGATTCACGGATGCGTTTGCCGCAGCAAGAACATTTTCGGACGAGCTGAAATGCAACAGAGCTGCAAATGAGACAACACAAATGATTGCGACGCCCGATAAACGACCGACTGGATGTCTCTTCAAGAGCGGCCTCCTCACCCCCGAGAGGATGGCTGTGTGAGCGTCGGTTGGCGACATACCCGCACGGTAAGGGAGGGTGCCGAAGCCGTCTAGTGGTATACCGTATTGTCGGCTCTAACCGTCCATTTCTGAGGTGTTTATCGCTAGCTGAAGACGGGTAAAGTACTGGCCAAATTGACACCCTTGGTGCCATGATGTTCTGATGGCAGAAATCTCGGCAGGCATAGATTGTGCTGATGCTATATCGCCCGACTCCCGTGATTGGAGCCAGTGTGCCGAAAGAATTTGTCGAGTCGAACAACAGGTTATGCTGCAACTAAGTGAGACGCGAATTCAAGAAGGGACACGGGAGAATCCGTGGACTGCGTCGCAGCGAGCCGCCATCTGGATGGAAGCCGATCACATTCTTGCAGACGTTTCCTTCAACAAGAGCAGAAGATGTGTGGCGTTGTTTCGTAGACTCATCGAGCACGCCTTGAACGGTGGAGACGAAGGCGGCCTCAAGGAGCGTACGTTGGGCGTCGAGGTGTTCGGACGCCAAGCTGACTACGATACCAATACCGACAACATCGTGCGGATGACTGCAAATGAGATTCGCAAGAGGCTGGCGCAATATTACCAGTCCTCCAGTCGTCACCATGAGGTTTATATTCAACTGCTACCGGGAAGCTATCTGCCTCGGTTCGATTTTGGAGTGCAGGGAGCCGAGGTGCGAGCACTTCCGGAACATCAAGTGGAAGTTGCTCCTTTCCGGGATGCGATCTCTGAATCGACGGGTCTCAACTTTCCTGGACCAGCCTCCCCACAAACCGATTCGCTATCGCACAAAAATTGGGGACGAATCATCGTTCCGGCTTCGATAGTCGGATGTTTGCTGGGTATTGCCTTGGCCGCGTTCTTCTGGACCGGCTTGACTAGCCCATTCAGATCAAACCAGTACCAATTGTGGGCTCCTCTCCTAAAATCCCGTGAGCCTGTCACCATCTGTCTGGCCGATGTGCTCCCCACGGCGTCGCCCCCGGATGATTGGGCGTCCAAACTGGCCCTGATCATTGCGGGGAATCAGCCTCCCGCTAAGCCGCTGTACGCAACGGCAATGCCTATTTCGCCGTTTGTCAACGCGGAGGTTTCAGCTCGTCTTGCGGGGTGGCTCAAATCTCATGGCCATGCCTTCAAACTCGCGAACACCTCGACGCTCACCCTCGAAGACTTTCGCCGCGGCCCAGTTGTGCTCGTTGGAGCTTTCGACAATGTGTGGAACCTTGTTCTGCTCTCCAAGCTGCGCTACCACGTCCAGGTCGACCCGGTGACTAAGGATGAATGGATCGAGGATGAGCAGAATCCGAACAAACGTGAGTGGAAAGGAAGCGGCAAGTTGCTCTACAGCGACTCATCGACCGATTTCGCCATCATCACACGCATCATGGATCGGGACACCGGTAGTTGGATTTTGGCCGCCGGAGGCCTGGGGTTGCACGGCACCGCAGCTGCCGGAGACTTCCTGACTGACCCGGAGCTATCGCGATCTCTTCCTGCTGCGGTGCGTTCAGACAAGCACAACTTCCAGATTGTCTTGAAAACGACCGTGATCGACGGCCACATCGGGGCTCCCCAGATCATCGCCGTCTACTCATGGTAGGCAGAACCGCGAATCGGCGACCTCCGGTGCTTCAGAGCAGAGTGTTTCATCTGCCGAGTTCCTCCCCGAAGAAGCTCTCGTAGCGTTTCCTCCTGCCGAACCCACGTATATTACACCCTGCCGTTTCATCGGGCCGAGACAATAAACCATTTTAGAAACAATATGATAGGTGCGAGAGTACTGTACCGAACCTATACAGGCGAATCGTTACGAGACTAGGTTTGGGCCTGTTTATCAGAACCGAATGGGTCCGCTAAAGAATAGACCCCATCAATTCCCGCGAACAAATTGTTTAACACAGACCGACTCTTCGGCAAGGTTCTGAGGCGGCTTTCACCTCTGGGAGGACAATCGATGTCAGTCGAACTCATACATTCCGCTTGCAGCGCTTTCGATGCGCATGAGAGGAGTCTCTTGCGTCCCCCGCGGGGGACGGTTTGGACGAGTTGCCTTTTTAGCCTCCGAGTGGGAATCCTCGGTTTGGTGTCGTCATTTGTCTGTTTAGGCATTGTTGGCGCCCCGGCACTCGCCCAGGTCACAACCGGTGATGTGCTAGGAACGATCACCGATGAAAGTGGCGCGGTAATTCCTGGCGCGAAGATAACCCTCAGCAATCTCGGAACTGGAATCAAACAAACCACACAGTCCAACGAGGCGGGGGAGTACATTTTCAATTTGCTACAGCCTGGGTCCTTCTCGGTCGTAATAGAAGCGCCTGGTTTCAAGAAGGTCGTCTATGCGAATGTGGCTCTCGCGGCGGGTGATCGCCTGCGCGAGGATGGAAAGATGCAGAGCGGGACCGTGGAGCAAACGGTGGAGGTCGATGCCACGCCTCCACTTTTGCAGACCGACAGTTCCACGGTGAGTAGCGTCGTGACCCAGCAGTCGGTTCAGGATCTGCCGCTGAACGGGCGCAACTTCATCAATCTGGTAACGATCCAGGCGGGTGTAAATCAGGGCCCACCCAACGCCATCTCATCCGGCACACGTCCGGACGACCGGCGTCAGACCTCGACCATCTCGGCCAACGGCCAGTCCGATTTGTTCAATAACGAGATGATCGACGGCATGGACAACAATGAACGCGAACAGGGGTTCATCGGCGTTCGTCCATCGATTGACGCTATCGCCGAGGTCAAGGTTGATACCAACAGCTTCACTGCGGACACTGGCCGAGACGCTGGTGCGGTGGTCAACATCATCACAAAAACGGGCACCAACGCCTACCACGGCTCGGTCTACGAGTTCTTTCGCAACGATATCTTCGACGCCACATCGTATGGTTTCGGTAACAATTTGCCCAAGAGCGAGTACCGGCAGAACCAGTTCGGCGGCAGTGTGGGCGGTCCGATCAAGAAGAACAAGACATTCTTCTTTGCCGACGCCGAGGACAACCGGGTTATTCAGGGGTTGCCCACGACTCTATACACTGTGCCCACGTGTCTGGAGCGTGGACTTGCGTCCGATTGCAAGACCCCCACGGGCGTTTACGATTTCACAGACAACTCCGGCACGGCGGTGCCCACAGCCGCTGCTAACGCAGCAGGAACAGCCTATCTTGGGTTGTATCCGCTTCCGAACGCAGGGGGGGCCGGAGCGGTTGCAAACAACTATGCTTCTGGTCCGAACCAAACGCAGTATGCTTTTTCAACTGACGGCCGCCTCGATCAGAATTTTAATAATGGAGACAAACTTTTCGGGCGCTACTCCTACAACGACGTGAGCACCGTTGCTCCTGGGGCCTTTCCGGACGTGACGGAAGCCGGCCTCACCATTTCTCCGGGCGGCGTCCCGTTCGGCTTTGCCGGGCCCTCTGTCACCAAGGCGCAAAACGTGCAGATCGACTACACGCACCTTTTCAATCCCAATCTGATCATGGAGTTGAAAACCGGCTATACGCGCATCGTCATCGACACTGAATCTTTGAATTATGACCACAACGTATCGTCTGCATTAGGCGTGGTGAACGCCAACACGCCAGACGCGATTCAAACTACCGGACTGATGCCGCTGGACATCTTGTCGGGCGGCTACGCAGCGCCGGGCGACTCGCCTTTTCTCCCAATTCTGGACCGCAATAACGCATTTCAGTACATGGGATCGGTCATCTACACGCACGGGAAACATAACATCAAGATGGGAGCACAATTTACCCGGCGTCAGCTGAATTACTTTCAGCAGCAATTCGGGCTGGGATTTGTTCTATTCGAGGGCCTCTCCGGAAATGCGATCGAGGATTTAGTGTTAGGCAATCCGTTAGGGTATATCCGGGAGAATCAGCTGATTGAGCCGGGTTATCGTATCTCCGAATATGGGACCTACATCCAGGACAATTGGCGCGTGACGCGCTCTCTAACCTTGAACCTTGGCCTGAGATGGGACGTCTATGGGGCAATCACCGAAGCCCACAACAGGTATGACAATTTCGACTATCCGACCCTAACAATCATTACCGGAGACCAGAGCCCACATATCGGAATCAACACCAACTACAAGAACTTCCAGCCGCGGGTGGGCTTCGCTCAATCTATCGGAAATCACACGGTTGTGCGCGGGGGCTTTGGAATCAGCTCGTATCCGATCGCCATTCAGAATCAGATTCAGGTTGCCAATCCTCCATATTCGTACAGCAACACCTGCATTCCCTGCTTCGGAAGCTTTACATGGCCCGTTCTACCAATTCCCACGATGGGCTCGACTACGGATCTGACCGGTTCCCTGACCTACAACACTAAAAACTTCAATACTCTTTATGTCGATCAGTTCAACCTAATGGTGCAGCAGGAGATCGCCGGAAACGTTCTCACGATTGGCGGAATCGGCGAACTGGGACGGCACCTTCTGTTCCAGGGCAACATTAATGCACCATACCCAACAGGGCCCTATCCAAACGACGCCAGGGACGGACCGCCGCCGACCGCCTTTCTTACCGCCGCCGCTCTTCCAAACGTCGGCGCCGTAGCTGTAAACGCACCCTGGTCGACCAACAACTACTATGCGCTGCAAGCAATCTATGAACGGCGTTTTACTAAAGGGCTTGGTTTTAACGCAAATTATACCTGGGCCCATGGTTTGGGCGACGCTGTTGCCGGCAGCGGCGCAGGCACGGCTATTGGATTAATTCCGAGCGATGTGCGCGCCGACTACGGGAATTCCGGGGTTGACGTGCGAAATCGCTTTGCGGCAAACTGGAGCTACAAGCTGCCCTTCGGAGAGAACACCAGTGGCGCCAAGGCACTCCTGATCAAGGGATGGCAGTCGAACTTTCTCATCTTTTGGCAATCTGGCCAGCCGTTTGGGGTCACTGATGGCTGGACCAATGTGAATGGCAGCGCGCAGATCAACTTGCCAGACATCACCTCCGATCGTCCGAATCTTATTCCCCCGGGGAACTATAAAACTAAACCCAGCCCGAGCCTCAGCAATTGGCTAAACCCTGCCGCCTTTACTCCCCAGCCTGCCGGCACATTGGGGGACGAGGGGAACAATCCATTCCATGGCCCGCATACACGGCGCGCAGATCTATCTTTACTTAAAGATTTCGGTATCACCGAAAAGTTGACGGCGCAGTTCCGTGCAGAGTGCTTCAACATCTCCAATACTCCCAATTTCTTAAACCCGAGCTCGAGTATCACAAGCTGGCAAACCCCTGCAGGGGTATCGATTCCGAGCGGAAGTAAGCCCGGCTTGTTGCCGGGCGACGTCGCGACAACTGGGGGCGGTTTTGGCGCCATCACATCTACCGTTCCCAACCTTAATCCACGACAATTCCAGTTCGCGCTCAAGCTGCTGTTCTAAGAAATAGCGAAAATAAGAGAGTCAAAGGAGAAAGTGTGATCACTCGGCGAAAGCTTATTGCGGGGACGGGACTGGCCGCAGCTGGGTCAGCGGTCAGCCGCGTCTTTGCTGTAGCGTTGCCTCCAAAGCAACAAAACTCCATAGAACTAACTCTGAAGCTGGACCATGAAATCGGCGCGCTCCCCCACTTCTGGGAAAAAGCGATGGGATCCGATCGAACTGTGGTCGGCCTGCGCCAGCAGTGGCGAGAGGATCTGGTGCGGGCGCACCGCGATACCGGTATGCAGTCAGTGCGCTGTCACGGTTTATTTGATGACGAAATGGGCATAGCTGCGGCCGGCGTGAGCAAACTTAACTTTCTGTATGTCGACCAGATCTACGACTTCATGTTGGATCAGGGAGTGCGCCCTTTTGTCGAACTCAGCTTTATGCCCGAAGCCCTGGCCAGCAGTGCCAATCGGATTTTCGCCTACAAGGGAAATGTCTCGCCTCCTCAAAACTGGCAGGATTGGCGAGGCATGGTCCAGGCTTTTACCGATCACTGCGTGAAACGGTACGGCATCGCCGAGGTCAGCGGGTGGAAGTTCGAAGTCTGGAATGAACCTAACATCGCATTCTGGGCAGGTTCTCAAGCTGACTACTTTGAGCTGTACCGGCAATCTGCTCTGGCGATAAAGGACGTCGACAAGCGATTGCAAGTCGGCGGCCCATCTACCGCCCAACTAGATTGGATACCGGATCTGATTCAGTACTGCGCCGGCAAGGGTGTTCCCCTCGACTTTGTAAGCTCTCACGTCTACCCTAACGATCCCCAGAAACATGTCTTTGGGCGCGACAATCTTTACACTTTTGAGCAGGTCATACCTCGTGGCGTGGAGCAGGTAAAGCACCAGGTAGAGTCGTCCGTCATGCCGAACCTTCCACTTTGGATTACAGAGTGGAGTTCGCAAAATCCGGCGTTTATAGCCGACACCGTTAAGAACTGCATTGGACTGGCAGAAGCGATGTCCTATTGGACGTTCAGCAACGACTTTGAAGAGGGCGGCGTTCCTAGCGGCATATTCAACAATACTTTCGGCTTGATCGATCAATGGGGTATTGCGCGCCCCTCGCTTCATACCTTCTCGTTTCTTCACAAGCTAGGCGAGACGCGCCTTGAAACCAGCGATGGCCCTATTCTGGCGACGAAGCGCGCAGATGGCTCACTTGCTGTACTGGTGTGGAACTTGATTCCGGCCAAGGAGGCCAATGCCGTTGCCAATGGCAACCCGATTGGCGCCACAGGCGGAGCAGGAGGAAAGGAAGGACAGGATCGTACCGTGCGCCTTCGACTCAATGGGCTCAACGGGCGGAAGGTGGTCGATATTAGTCAAGTGTCTTTGGATGTCGGTTCGGCCATTCCAGTGTGGAAAAAGATGGGCAGCCCTCAATACCCTACAAAAGAAGAAATCGCGCAGTTGCGCACCGCCGCCGAACTTTTGCCTCCGCAAAGGCACGAGTTGTCGGCCGAAGAGCTTTCGACATTTTCAATAGCGCTGCCTCCCAATGGAGTCGCGCTCCTTGAGTTTCCGAAGTAATTATCAGGAGAAGCGAACGATGAAGGTTATTGGAATGCGAAGTGCTTTGGTCCTCATGGCATTGATTGTGCCGGCAATCGTTCGCCCTATGGCGCAGAAAGCAAACTTCAGCGGCACCTGGAAACTCAATGTAGAGAAAAGCTTTCTTGGTAATGAGCATCGTGCCGACGATTATCAGCTGACCAAGACGATCGAGCAGAAGGGTGATCAGATCAAGCAAACGGATGTCGCCCTGCACGTGTCGATTATGAACATCCCATTGCCTGATTCCACCACAACACTCGAGCTCGCCACAGATGGGAAAGAGCATGACATGAGAGGGGCGGCTTTCTTCCCGGGAATGCCTACGCCGCTCATGAAAGTCTCGGCAGTCTGGCAAGGAGATACGTTGAGTATAAGGGAGATTAGCCAACCTGCGGACCCAGCAACGAAGACATATCGTCGCTACTTCCTATCTGATGATGGCTCAGAGTTGAATGAGCTAATCGAGGGACACACAGGTTTTGGCGATACGGAACAGCACCTTGTCTTTGATCGCCAACGTTAATGACCCGGCCTTGGGCTTTCGTTCAAGACCAGGTTGGGTACGGTTAATTCCCGGGCGCTGAATAGACTGGATTCGTTGTTGTAGTCGGGGGCGGGAGGACCCAGGCCCGCCGTCACATATTTTCCTCGGAGGCTCGATGCGCTTTTCTTTCTTTCCGGTTCCTCTCTTTCTCGTCTGGATGGTCGCTGTTGCGCAGCCAAACATTGCCGCAACGCAAGAGTTCCCCAAGAAGGACGCCGATACTGTCCGCGTTGACAAGCTGCTTGGGCAGATAAGCCTCGAGGAGAAGATGAACCTCATCCGGGGCGGCGTCGAGGACCCTACTGTGTACCAGGGACAGGCGGGATATCTGCCCGGTGTGCCGCGCCTCGGGGTACCCTCCTTGCGAATGGCGGACGGGCCTCCGGGGTTATTGACGCGCGTGCCTGCTCAGGCTGAGACGGCAACGATGGGCGTTGCGGCGACCTTCAGCAAGGAGGACGCTGAGCAGAACGGCGTGGTTATCGGACGCGAGGCGCGCTCGCTGGGCATCGATGTCGTACTGCAACCCTTCATCAACATCGATCGCGACATCACATTTGCCCGCGGCTACAACACTTTCGGCGAGGACCCCTATCTCACCGGAGTGATGGGCGCCGCTGAAGTGCGCGGAGTTCAGCAGCAAGATGTGATGTCGCAAGCCAAGCACTACGTGGGATACGACACCGACGGCTATAACGTGGCGATCGACCAGCAGACGCTGCATGAAGTGTATGTGGCCCCGTTTGCCGAAGCTGTGAAAGCCGGCGTCTCGTCGATCATGTGCTCGTATAACCGGATCAACGGGCCATTCGCATGCGGCAATGCGGACACGCTCAAGAAAATCCTCAAGGGTGAATTGGGTTTTCAAGGGTTCGTGACTTCCGACTGGGGGGCGGTGCATAGCGCCACCTTTATCAACGACGGCCTGGACATGGAAATGCCCGGACTTCCCTCCCCCGACAGCCCGTTCGCGGGCTTCATGCACACTTATTTCATCACCGCACCGCCCGCGACCGGCGCACCGCCTAAGTTCGATCCGAACCAGCTTGCCGGGATGTTGGGTGGCACGATTCCAGAGGAACCCAAGACCGCGCCAATGGACCTGGGTGCGTTCCCAATGGACAACGACGGCACTACAATCCGCGCGCTGCTGGCGAATGGCACGGTGACCGAGGCGACCATCACCGCCGCGGCGCGGCGTGTGCTGTATGAGATGGACCGGTTCGGATATCTGGACGGCCACCAGAAGCATAACGTCACTCCACAAGACATCGACGCCAACGCCGCGGTGATCGAGAAGACGGGCACGGATGCGGCGGTGCTGCTCAAAAATGAAGGCGGCATTCTGCCCTTGAGCGAGAACGCTTTGGCTTCGCTTGCGATGATCGGGCCGACAGCGGGCCAAGTGGCGGCGATCGGCACCTTTGGCGAACGCTCCCCGGGGCTCACTGAGCGACAGGTAAGTCCAGTTGCCGCGCTCGAAAAGCTCGATCCGCAGGCCCACGTGATCTTCGCCGTGGACGACGATATGACCGGCACGCCGGTGCCCGCTTCGGTGCTGTCTCACACCGGGACTCCAGGGCTTTCTCGTTCGACGAATGGATCGAGCATAGCCACCGATGCCACCCTGAACTTTACGTTAAGCAATGGAAATGCCCTGCCGCCGGATACCACCGCAACCTGGACCGGAGAACTCACCGTGCCTGCGGATGGAGAGTATTGGCTGTACATGCAGGACCTTGGTGGTCGCGCCAGTTTAAGTGTGGACGGCAAGAACCTCGCGAGAACCGGCGCTGTGAAGGGCACAGTCCACGGTGACATCCAGCACGCCACCCAGGACAATGGCCTGCCTACAACTGACGGCCTCGACAACGTTCGACGAGCAATACAACTTACCAAGGGCAAACACACGATCAAAGTTGAGCTAACACCGGATACCTCTGGCGCACCGGCACAGATTCGGCTGAGCTGGATGCCGCCCGAAGCTCGCGCAGCCGCGCATGACCAGGCAATTGCGGCCGCCAAATCCGCGAAGACCGCGGTCGTCTTCGCGTGGACACGCGGCCGGCCCGCATTCGGTCTGCCAGGCCAACAGGATCGCCTCATTGAAGAGATTGCCGCCGTGAATCCAAATACTGTCGTGGTGCTCAATACGAGCCAACCGGTGGCCATGCCCTGGCTGCCCAAGGTGAAGGCGGTGCTGGAGATGTGGTGGCCGGGAGATGAAGGCGGGTGGTCAACGGCAAAGCTGCTGTTGGGCAAGAACAACCCAGGCGGACATCTGCCGATGACGTGGGCGAAGCGGCTCACGGATTATGCGGCCAACGACCCTGCGCATCCGGAGCGCTCCGCGAAGGGAGTGGACGGAAAGACGACGTTCTCCGAGGGCGTGCTGGTCGGCTATCGCTGGTTCGATAGCCAGAAAATTCAGCCGCTGTTTCCGTTCGGTTTTGGCCTGTCGTACACGAAGTTCGAGGCAAGCGATCTGCACTTAGACCGCGCTTCCGACGGAGGGGCGACGATAAGCGTGAAGATTCGCAATACGGGTCAGGTGGCGGGCGACGCGGTACCCCAGGTATATCTCGATGGTCCTGCAGGCGACATAGGCGGAGCGCAGTTTGCGCCTCGCATTCTAGCTGCATTCGAGCGAGTTTCGCTAGCTCCGGGGGAGACTAAGACTGTGACTTTGTCTGTCGCTCCGCGATCATTCCAGTACTGGGCCACGGCAACCAATGATTGGGCGACACCACCGGGTCCACGCACTGTGCGGGTGGGTTTTTCGTCAGCCGAACTACCGTTGAGCGCAAGCCTACGATAGTGGCCTTCAGGCTCGCGCTGGCAAAGATACGCAACCCCGGAACCAATGAAGCTCCCTTTCAGCGGATCGAAATGAAACGTGATTGCCTTGCCAGACGTTTCGCGAAGAACTTGCTAGGGCCTGCCGCTCTCTACCAGTTACCGACCGGTGGACTTCTGAGAATCAATCCTTCGTTTGATGGCGCTCGGACTCGCTAGGGCGTGTTCACACTAATCTCAGTGCTTCGATAATGAGTGCGAAGTAGAGAAAAGCGACGAAGACGACGTCGAGTTTCTCAAATCGCGAGAAGATGCGGCGGAAGCCTTTGAGTCTGCGGAAGAGCCGCTCGATCTCGTTGCGTTTCTTGTATAGGGCGCGGTCGTACTCCCAGGGCTCGATTCGGTTGGACTTGGGCGGCACCACCGGAACCATGCCCAGGTCGAGCACCAGTTGGCGGGTTTCGTCGCCCTCGTAGGCGCGATCCATCAACAGGCAGAGCTTTTCCGGCATCGGCCCCAGCTCCGCAAGCAGCGCCCGTCCTTCCGGCGCGTCATGCGCGTTGCCCGGTGAGAGGGCGAAGGTTATGGCCGTTCGAGCATTCGCGGCAACCATATGAATCTTGGTGTTCCATCCGCCCCGGGACTTGCCGATCGCCTGCGGTCCGTTTTTTTTAACGCCCCGGTGCCATCCGGGTGGACCTTCACCGAGGTCGAGTCGAGCGCGAAAGCCTCGATCTTGATGCGCACGATCTGCTCCAGTTGCAGCTTCTCGAACACCCGGTCGAGGACGCCGTTCTTGGCCCAGCGGTTCATCCGCACATAGATGGTGTGCCCGTTGCCGAACCGGCCGGGTAGGCCACGCCATTTGCAGCCCTGCTCGGCCACATACAGGATTGCGTTGAGCACTTCCAAGTTGCTCAGACGCACATTCCCACGCTGCAAAGGCAAGCTGTCCTTGATCTTTTCGTACTGCTGTCGCGTCAGTTCCATCCATAAGTACTCTACCTGACGTACATGTGATTAGTGTGAACACGCCCTAGTCCGCAGGTCTCTATTTCACGCTGTTATATTCCTTATCGCTAACAGGCTCCAACCAGATTGTTTGTCCCTTTTGAGTCGGTGTGACCGCGATGTAAGCAAAGCTGCTTTTAGGCGCCGCACCGTGCCAATGTTCTACGCCAGGAGCGCATTTGATGACATCTCCCTTGTGAACGATCTGTATTGGCTTTCCCCGTTCCTGATAGTAGCCGGTCCCCTCGGAGATCAGCAGAACCTGACCCCCTGGATGAATGTGCCAATCCAGCTTTGCACCGGGACCATAGGTTGCTATAGCAATACTGGAATCGAAGGTACTGTCTCCTATGTTTAATTCTTTCAGCCAAATATCTCCCGTGTGATTCTTAGTGGTGGACAGTTCACCTTTTGGGAAAATTGCGTCTCCCGTTTGTGCGTGCGCCTGGAAGACGAAGACGAGACTCGCCGCGAATGCGATGATCTGAAGTTTTGTTCTCATGTTTTGTTTCTCCTCTTAGCGACACGTGTCGGCCCGGAACAAGTACATCCAGTCCGCAACATTAAATGGGAAGCCGCTCGACAAGCCCTGGTTCCGTCATGCGGACATTGCGGGCGGAGGTACTCTGTCCCTCGAAATGGGAGATACGCCGAACACTAGCTGGGGCACTTCGCCACAGGACGCGCCACCGTCCATGTCTAGCAGCAGTGCCGAATGAGAGAAAGCGCCACACCAGGTGAGTGAATGAAGGGATCGCATATGGACATGCGTGCAACCAGATTTGCCTCGCGACGGCAGCTCCTTTCCGCGGGAGCCGCCGCTGGTGTCATGATGATGCTCGATACTCCGCTGCCGGCGAGCGCCGCCACACCTCCTCATCCCGACCTCGGCGCACAAAATGTCAGAAACTTCGGCGCGGCTGGAGATGCGATCACCGACGACACGGCCGCCTTCCAGAAGGCTTTGGACGCCGTCTTCCATGCTGGAGGCAGCACCGTCTACGCGCCACCCGGAAAGTACCTATTCAAGGGCATACTCAACATTCCCGACGGCGTTACGCTTCGTGGGTCCTACACCTGCGTGCCGTCTCATCTAGGCCTCCGCAACCAGGGAGAGGCGAAACCCGGAGACGATGGCACCGCTCTCTTCGTAACCGCAGGACGGGGAAACGAGGACGGCGCACCGTTCCTGACGCTGAACACCAACAGCTCCGTTGCCGGCCTCACGATCTACTATCCCGACCAGGTCACCAACTCCGCGCCCCTCCCCTATCCCTGGACCGTCGTCATGCGCGGCAAGAATCCCGCCATATTCGACGTGGAACTGCTCAATCCGTATCAGGGCATTGATGCCAGCAAGAATGAGCGCCACAACATACGCAACATCACCGGCCAGCCGATCCGCCGTGGAATTTTTGTAGATGCCATATATGACATCGGGCGGATCGAGAACGTGCACTTCAATCCGTGGTGGAACTCAAACAGCCCCGTCTTTCAGTGGCAGATGGAAAATGGTGAAGCCTTTATATTCGGCCGGGCCGACTGGGAATATGTGCTGAATACCTTTTGCTTCGGGTACCGTGTCGGTTACAAATTCATCGCGACCGAGACGGGCGAATGCAACGGCAATTTTCTCGGTATTGGAGCAGACGACTGTTACCGGGCCGTCCTGGTGGAGCAGAGCGCCGTATACGGGTTGCTGATCGCCAATGCCGAATTCACCTCTTTCCACGGTCCCGATCCGACGATGGTCGAGACAGGTCCGGCACACCATGGGGTTGTTCGGTTCAGCAACAGCGCTTTCTGGGGACCATGCAACCAGATCGCGAAGATCGCCGGAACAGGTACCGTGGGTTTCAGCGATTGCACCTTTGTCCAATGGGGAAGGGACGGCGATCGCGCCGCAATTCAGGCAGTCTCCGGCTCTGTGCTCGTTCGGGGATGCGACTTTCGCGAGAACAAGCGCCAGATCTCTCTGGGTCAAGCTGTGGATCGCGCCGTCCTCGCCGGCAATCTCTTCAAAGGTCCGGCGCAAATCGTCAATGACTCGCACGGCGACGTGCAGATAGGACTCAATGCAGCTTCGTGACCAACAATTGCGTCTCACGGGACTTTTAACGGAGGAAACTTCCAGTAATCGGCCCCGCCTTTTACCAGCGGTGTGGATCGCCTTGCTGTCTTCGCTGGCCGCCTTCCCGCAATCCACCTCGTCCGCGCCCACTACCGCGTGGCAGAATGGTCGTTTTCACATCGATACCGCCGGGGTCATCCATCGCTCGGATATCGTCCTCGGCCGTGCGAATACCGACGCCAGCCAAGCGATGCCTCTGGGCAATGGACGGCTCGGCGTTGCCGTCTGGTCAGCGGAGGGTCTCACCGCCCAGTTGAACCGTGCCGACACGCTCCCCGATCGACTCTCGCCCGGACAAGTCGTCATTCCAGGACTTTCCACTCTCACCGGCGCCGCTGACTATTCCGGAAGTCTCGACCTCTATGATGGCGAAATGCGTGAGCAGGGCTGCGGTATGACAGCCACTACCTATGTCGAGCCCTCGACCGATACTCTGGTTGTCGATATAACCGGCGCGAATCCGAACCAACCGCAGACTGCGCAACTCAGGCTATGGGCGCCCCGCACACCTCAGGCGGCTGCGAGAGGATCCATAGCTTTTCTGTCGCAGGCATGGGTTGACAACAAGAATCCCGGGGCATCAGGACGGCACTTCGGGTCCCTGGCTGCCATCACCGCGCAGGCAAGAAATGTAACCGCATCGGTTACCGATTCATTGACCGTGACAGTCTCCTTCACGCCATTTGCCGACGGTCATTTCCGCATCCTCGTCGCTGCGCCGCATTACGACGGCACGCAGGATGCTCAGAGCATTCTGCGTCCGCAACTGATATCGGCATCTCCCGATGCTCACCGTCTCTGGTGGCATGCATATTGGAACCGCGCCGCGGCCATCAAAGTTACGTCGGCGGATGGAGCCGGAGAGTATATGGAGAATCTCCGGAACATCTATCTATTTGCTGCGGCCGCGGAGCGCGGTGTCGAGTATCCCGGCACCCAGGCGGGTGTGGCAGACATGCTTTCCTCCGCACGCGATGCGCATCGCTGGGACTCGTCCGCCTTCTGGCACTGGAACCTTCGCATGCAGGTCGCGGCTAACATCGGCGCGGGACTGCCCGATCTCAACGAGCCATACTTCAATCTCTACCGGGAAGGCCTGCCCGCCATCGAAGCCTGGACCCGCGATCATATGGCAGGCCGTCCGGGGGCTTGCATAGCGGAAACCATGCGCTTCAACGGTGTCGGTATCGAATACGAATCCAGTTGGAAGCCGATCAGTCTCGCCCACGACTGCGATGCGGACTGGCGTCCCTATTACAACGCCCGCACGCTCTCGACCGGAGCCGAAGTCTCTCTTTGGATATGGCAACAGTATTTGTCAACTCACGACCGCGCATTTCTCGCTAAAAATTATCCGGTGATGGCCGCTGCGGCCCGCTTCCTGCTGGCCTATCAAAAGCCTGGATCAGATGGCTTGTTGCACACCTCGCCTTCGAACGCGCATGAGACACAGTGGGACGTGACGGATCCCACGACCGATATCGCCGCCGCCATGGCCTTCTACCCCGCAACCATTCAGGCTGCGAAGCTGCTTGGGAAGGACGCCGAACTTATCCAGCAGATGCAGGCAGCTCTAGGAAAGATCCCTTCCTTTCCCCGTACCCAGCTTTCCGGCACACGCACCCTACTGCCCCCCTCGGCTGACAACGTCGGCCAGGATATGATCGCGGAATCGTATCTTCCCGGCGCGGAGAATCATAACGCGGAGAATATCGGACTGGAGACGGTCTGGCCCTACGACCTCATCGGAGATACTTCGCCGCTCTTTCCCCTCGCCCGCCGCACCTATGAGAATCGCTTGTTCAAGGCAGTCGCGGACTGGAGCTTCGATCCCATCCAGGCAGCCCGTCTCGGGCTGGGCAGCGAAGTCGGGTCCACACTGATCAGCGTTACCAAGCAATCGCAGCACACGGTGAATGGCTTCGCCAACTGGGACAAGCAGTATGGGGAGTTCTATGTAGAAGAGACGGGCATTGTCGCCGACGCGCTTCAGGAAGCCCTCGTTCAGGATTATGACGGACTCATCCGTATCGCCCCGGCGGTTCCGCCCGGATGGGACTTCGATGGCAGTGTGTTTGTTCGCGGAAAGACCAGAGTCGATGTACAAGTGCGTAGCGGCATTGTAACCACTGCCATCATTGAAGTGGGGACTGCCGGGTCCATACAGGTTCGCAATCCTTGGCCCGGACAGCCGGTCAACGTCGTCTCTGACGCAGGAGCAAGAGTCGTGAAGGCTGATCCAGGCTCAGTACTGCGCTTCTCGGGAGCGTCAGGTGTCCGTTATCGACTGGCCAATCTCGGTGCGCCGACGACGGATGAAAGCTTTGCGCCGGTAAGCGGCGAGCCCGCGCGCGAGGCGAAGCAGATGGGACCGGTGCAGATCGGCATCTTCCGTAATCATGGACCGAAGCAAGCTAATTGATGGCGCCCCGCAAGGGAAGGACGACTGGAGTCGCAGGGAGAAGTTTGCTTGGTAGTTTTGGAGCGTGGCGGTCGGCGAGCCTGGCGGCTCTACTTCTGGTTTGCGTGATGCCGACGTTCAGCCAGAACACTCGTTCCGTTCAATGGTGCGGGACATGGGCTACTGCGGCAATGCGCGGCGATTCGCCCACAGCATTCACTGACCAGACGCTTCGTCAGATTGTGCACACCAGCGTTGCCGGTTCCCGGGTTCGCATTCGAATTTCCAACCTCTTCGGCGAGCAGCCGCTGCAGATAGAAGACGTGCACCTCGCACTGCGCGGCAACGGCTCCTCGATCGTCGCCGGAACGGATCGCCGGCTTCGCTTCGGGGGTGAGGCCTCGGTTGCCATTCCTCCCGGGGCAGCGGTGACCAGCGACCCGATCAGGCTTAATTTGCCGGCTCTGGCTGACGTCGCTGTCAGCTTTTATTTACCCGGAACCACCGGCTCGATCACCTTCCATCCATCAGCTCACCAGACCAGCTACATCTCAGGTCGGGATGTCAGCAGCAACACCGATCTGCCGAACTCCCAAGCCATCGAGAGCTACTATTTCCTTACGAATCTTGACGTGCAGGGAAAGCATCTGCTCGGCGCTGTCGTAACACAGGGGGCTTCCATCACCGAAGGCTACAAGGCAACTGACGATAACAACCGGCAGTGGCCTTCAGTCCTTGCCCAGAGGCTTGCGCGCGCGGGCATCCAAGTCGGTGTCCTGAATGAAGGCATCAGTGGAAACCGTCTGTTGGCCGCGGGTGCGGGAGACAGCGCTGAAAACCGCTTCCAACGCGACGTGCTTGACCAGCCCGGAGTACGCTGGGTGATCTTCTCCGACGATCCAATCAATGACCTTGGCTCGACCAAACCTCCTCCGAACGCGAACGAATTGATCGCCGCCACGCAGCGGCTCATTGCCGAGGCCCACCGGAGACATATCCGGTTCCTCTGTTCCACGCTCACGCCTTACGAAGGAGCGAACCACTGGACGGCCAAAGAGGAGGCATCGCGAGAGCAGTTCAACATGTTTGTGCGAAAGCCTGAAAGCGGCTGCGATGCGGTGATCGATCAGGACACTGCAACCCACGATCCCGATTACCCCACCCAGTTCTTGCCTGCCTATGACAGCGGTGATCACCTTCATCCGAACGACGCCGGCCATAGGGCTATCGCAGACGCAGTGGACGCGTCAATTTTCCTTCGAGCCGATACAGGTTCGGGTCGGAATTGACGAAGACGATGAGCGACTATTCCTCTCCGTGCTCTGCTGCCAGATGAGCCAGGCCGAGTTCAATCGTGGTCTGCAACCACAAATGCCTCTGGAAGAGGCTACGGAAATGCGGTCAACGATACAACAGATGGTTCTGGAGCAGCAGTGGCGGTATGGCCAGCATCATCGTGGAGCTGAACATCCCGAGCTACCGGCTGGAGCACGTCAAGATCCACATCTAGGCTCTTGGCCAACAATCGGATCCTGCGCCCCACACAAGTGATCCAGCTTCCGCCTCCGGACTTCGCCCTCCGCGTCCAGCCGCATCTCCGCAGGCCAACATAGATTTTGTCAGCAGCCGTTGGCGGTAGTTGTCGTTCGTAGGGTCACTATAGTTTACGCTGATCAGAAGCCTGAGTTCACACATCGCGAGCTGAGCAACGGCGCACGCATCTTCCAGCTTTGTTCCTGTCAATTGGGGGTTCCGAGGCGATTTCTCCGGCGCTTTCAACTTCTCTTCAGTAGCAGACAGTGGGCGCCGCAGGAAGCAAGCGCCTTGTCAAAGGTCACCAAAACACCTTCGGACGCCTGAGCAACGGCAAGCAGCCAGGCATCCGCCCACACTTTAGGTGAAACAGTACGCCCCGTCGCCTTTTCCCGAAACCGTTTCTCCACCTCGGGCGGTTCTGAGAGGAGAGTCACACGATCGTCCTCGTAGAAACGGTCATAGACACGCCATGCCTCGGTGATCGTGAGCGGCTTCCCGTCCATCACCGCGGCCGTGGTCATCAGACGGAGGAAGCCAAGCTGGGTAAAGCGAGAGAACGCGATGGTCCCGATTTCCTGCTCCCACCAGCGCCTTGCGACGACCGCATGGACGTGCTCGGGCGCTGCTACCGCAAGCCACACATTGATGTCAGGGAAGCTCAATGAGATCATAAGCCTCGTCGTTGGTGACGCGAATTCGCCGCCCTGCAGGGCGGATCAATGGTGGATCGAGGCTGAGCCGCTGAGTGGGTCGTGTAGCCTTGGCCTCCTCCACGGCGCGCTCGATCCCTGCAAGGATAAGCTTGCGAGCGGAACAGCCTTTCCGGGAGGCTGCCTCATGGATCCGGCGGTGAAGATCGCGAGGCAGGTCAATCGAGGTGCGGACAGCGTTGGACTTCATACCACAGATCATTGCTCGGCGACTTAAATAAGTCAAGCTTGAGATTGTGCAGCCTTTAGGAAGCCAACGCCCTTTGCGGGCACTGATTTGCCCCCATCAATGGCATCGGCCACAACCAAGCTGGTCTAACTGGGAGATTCGCCCAAATCACGAGTTGGAAGTGTGCCGATTGTGGGCGGCACTCGAGTTTTTTTCCTCTTTATTCCCGCAGTCATTTAGTCATTCAGGCAGATTAGTGGATACTTGCCGACTTCTGGGGAGTAATCAGCATCGGTGGGTGCCAGCCTGGGCCATTAGCGTATATCGAGAACGGATCGCAGTATTCCTGACTATTTCCGGGGTGCTCATCTTCGACAAGGGACCCCGGCTGACTCACTCCTCGCGCAGCAGGGCCAGGGGATTGACGGATAGCGCACGCTGCGCCGGAATCCACGTGGCCAGCAATCCCAGCGCAGCCATTGCCAGAACCACACCAGCCAGGACCAGGGGGTCGCGCGGCGTGGCCTGATACACAATGAAAGCCAGTACCTTGGTTGCAAGCAGACCCAGAGCCAATCCAACCCCCGAACCAATCGCCAACAGTTTGAACGCACGGCCCAGCGCCGCCCGCAACACTTCCCTGCGCTTCGCCCCCAGCGCTATGCGAATTCCCAACTCCTTGAGCCGCTTGCTCACCGAGTAGGCAGCCATTCCGAAGATGCCCGTGATCGAAAGCATCGCGCCCATCATGCCCAGCACACCCAGCGATATTGTCGCCATGCGCGAGGGGAACAATGTTCCACCCAGTTCTGTGCTCCACGGGCGAATCGCCAGAACCATCGCAGGGTCGATGCCCCGGAGCACACTTCTCATGGCCGCGGCAAGTTGCTGCGGGTCGCGGCTCGAGCGCACCACCAGCCATGTCCAACTAGCCGGTGATTGCAGGAGGGGGAAGAACATCGCGGGCCGCTGGCCTTCGGTGAGGTTCACGTATTTTCCGTCTTCGACCAGACCCACTACTTGCACGCGCGTTCCATCCCGCAGCTTGAAATACCGGCCGACAGCGTCCGGTACGGAGCCCAGTATCTTGCTTGCGAACTCCCGGTTCACCACTGCTACGCGCGGGGCGTTTGTGTCGTCATGCCATGTGAAGGCTCTGCCCGCCAATAAAGATGTCCCGGATGCGCGGAAGTAGTCTGGAGTTACGTTGTACCAATAGGGGTCGGCCGCGGCATTCGATGGGCTCAGATCTGTGGTTGTGTCGGTATAGACGGTCCCCTGCCAACTATCGGGAGGTTCTAACGGCGGATAATTCACCGAACCTACGGAATCTACGCCAGGAATCGCTTGTATGGCATCGATCATGCGCCGTTGCATTGCGGGTACTCTTTCGCCGCGGTAGCCTGCTGTCGTCAGATCGGTATCTACCAACATCGCGTTCCGCGGCTCAAAACCGAAGTTGCTGTGCATGGAGCGCATGAGTCCACGCACAGCAACCATCGATGAAGTGACCAGCACGGCACAGATCGCAATTTGGACGACAAGCAATACGTCTCGCACGGTAATTCGGCGCCCGAACGCGCCTGTCGATCCCGCTTTGACGATCTCGTACGGGTTGGCCCGGAGAATCTGGCGCACCGGAACAATTCCGAATAGAACTCCGCTGACCAACGCCAGGACCAAAGCTACCAAATAAACGTTAGCATCCGGACTTACCGGCACATGGAGGGGGTATCGGGGAAATGGCTGCCACACGCTCAACCAGTGCAAAAGCAGAATGCTCGCCACGAGTCCCGCTATGCCTCCGGCGAGCGAAAGCAGCACGGATTCGGTGAACAGCTGGCGCAAAATACGATTGCGGCTCGAACCAAGGGCCAGGCGCAAGGCCACTTCGCGAGAACGGTCGGCGGCCCGCGCCGCAAACAGACTGCCCAGGTTGGCACAGGCCGCCAACAATATCAAACCCGAAAGAAGCATCAACCCGGTGAGAAAAGCCCGCGTTGGCCCGTTCAAATAGTCGCCATGAAGACCAGGCCGCGCCAGCGTATAAGTGTCGTTACTCTCATCTTTTGGATAGCTTTTTTTCAGATAAGAATCCACCGAGTTCAGATCGGCAGTGGTCTGCGCCGGAGTGACTCCAGGCTTCAGACGTCCCACCATCTCAAATATCCAACGGCTCGCGCGCGCGTTCAATATCATCTTGTCGCCGGATAACTGCTCATGGTTCACGATGGGCACGAAGATATCCGGAGCGAAAAACAAGACAGTCCCCTGGAACCCTGGAGGCGCCACGCCAAGGATGGTGAATGGATGTCTGTTGAGCTGAACAACGCGGCCCACCACGGTGCGATCGTCCTGAAAATGGGTGTGCCAATATGCATAGGTGAGCACGACATACGGCGCGCTGTTTGGGCCATGCTCATCGGAATAGTGGAAGAATCGCCCAAGGTACGGTTGAATGCGCAATACGTCGAAGTAGTTTCCGCTGGTTTCGTATTCCCAGGCATTGGATGGATCTTTGCCCGTATCCAGCCCTGACTGAGAGATAGCAAAAACAGCCATATCGTCGAAGCTGCGATTGCGCCGGCGAAGATCGAGGTAATCGGGATAGGAGTGGGACGCGACACCGCTCCCATGTTGGACTACGAAAAGGCTCTCTGCCTGAGGCACATTCAGCGGGCGCAGGATGAGCGCGTTCAATATCCCGAAGACCACGGCGTTGGCGCCGATGGCCAGCGTCAGTGTCAAAACGGCAGTGATGGTGAAGCCGGGAGACTTGCGCAGTTGGCGCAGCGCGAATCGCACATCGGCCCAGACCGATTCCAGCGTCGGCCGCTGCCACACCTCGCGGCTGCGCTCTTCCACCACAGTGCGGTTCCCAAAGGCAACGCGCGCCTTCCGTTGCGCTTCCTCCGCACTCATGCCTTCGCTCATCAACTGCTCCGCGCGCTCCTCAATGTGTAGGCGGATTTCCTCGCTGAGATCGTCATACCGCTTGCTGCGGCGGAAGATGTTCGGGACCCAGTTCATCGAGACCTCCAATTGGCTGACTCGTCAGTTCGTAGCGGCCTTCCCCGGATTCAGGACCAATGCAATGCCTTCAAACATCCGCTCGAAACTGGAGATCTGCTGCTCCAGGCACCTGAGACCTAAGGCTGGGATCTGGTAGGTTCTGACGCGGCGATTGGTGGAAGAGAGACCCCACTCGGCCTTCACCAGCTTTGCTTTGAGCAGGCGCTGGAGCGCCGGATAGAGCGAACCCTCTTCCACCTGAAGCAGGTTGTTAGACCGCTGCTGGATGTGCTGGACCAAGGCATATCCATGGGCCGGTTGGCGGCGAAGCGACTCGAGGATCATCATTTCGAGTGCGCCGGGAAACAAGTCGCGAGTGGCAGTTTCTGACATATGCTTGTTTGCTACAGGCATAGAGTAAACAAGTAATGAGATGGTTGTCAAGACGGGATTCGATGGATGCCCGTCTGGAACGGTCTCATGCGTTTACTGTCGCTAAGTAGAGCCTATCTTTATCCCTGATCCGGAGTTCCATGGGCTAGTTGCTCAATCCACGCCGCCATCGATTTCTTCGGCTCGCCCATCGCCGCATTTGACACGTCCTCCCACGCTTCCCACGTCTCCAGCCGCTCTGCATACACGGCGCGGGCCCTGGGCAGAATAGAAGTGCCCAGGCCAAGTCGCAGCGGCGGATTTTCCGCGTCCACAAGCTTCAGGATGGCTTCTGCCGTCGCCTCCGGATCGCCGCGTTCAACATTCGCCAAATGCGTCAGGAACTGCTTCCGGAATTCCGCGTATGGTTCCAGAACATCCGCGATCTGTGAGGATTTTCCGAAGTCGGTTGCGTAGGCTCCGGGTTCAACAAGTGTCACCTTCAACCCGAACGCCCTCACCTCCTGCGCGAGGGATTCGTGGAGCGCTTCGACAGCCCATTTCGTAGCGCAATAGAAGCCGATGAGCGGCAATGCCGTTATCCCCAGCCCGCTCGAGACACCGAGAATGTGACCGCTCCCTTGTTTCCGCAACAAAGGCAGAGCCGCTCGGAGCACTCGGACCATGCCGAAGTAGTTCGCATCGAAGAGGCCGCGGATCTGCTCATCGCTCGCTTCCTCTGTGGCCGCGAACAGGCTCGTTCCGGCATTGTTGACAAGGACGTCCAGCCTGCCGAAGTGCGCGTATGCCTGATGAACCACCTGATGCACCTGCGCGGAGTGGGTGACGTCGAGGGCGAGGGGCAGCACCGTGTCGCCATAACGTTCCGCGAGATCGGCGACGTCTGCCAGTTTACGGGCGGTCGCTGTGACCCGATCGCTTCGTTGAAGAGCAGCCTCGGCCCAGATGCGGCCGAACCCGCGCGAGGCGCCTGTGATGAACCATGTCTTTTTCATGTCGATTCCTCCATGATTGGCAGTGTTGAGTTGGCTTGCACCAGCAGTTTGTCAGGCTTGCACGGCCCTCACTCCGTTTGCGGATCTTTCTGCAGAGTTGATTGAGCCGCTTGCTGGTGCGGCCCGACATTGTTCAGACCCGGAAATTGTTCAGACCTGGGAATAGCTCATGTTCCCGAGATCGGTGAGAAGGGAGGGGCCGGTGGGGCTCCATTCGAGTTGTTCCCGGGTTCGCGCGCTGGAGACCGGGCTATCTCTCCCTGCGAAGAACCCGAAAAAACCGAAATGCTCCTGGGCCTGTTCCTGCGAGATGGATGTGACGGGCACGTTCAGACCACGGCCGATGGCGGCAGCGATGTCTTTGAGCCGCACACCCTCTTCGGCGACGGCGTGGTACCGGGCTCCCGCTGTCCCTTTCTCCAGCGCGAGCCGGTAGAGCCGGGCGGCGGCGAGCACATGCCCTGCAGGCCAGCGGTTCCGACCATCGCCGACATACGCAGAGACGCCCTTCTCGCGGGCTATAGCGATCAGGGGGGTTACGAGGCCCTGTTTTGCCGTGTCGTGGACCTGCGGGAGACGCATCACAGAGGCGCGAACTCCGCGCTCCACGAGGGCGACAGCCGTCGCCTCCGATACACGAGGAAGGGAGGGGGAAGGGGACAACGGTGGATCATCCTCGGTGGCGGCGCGGCCCTGAGCCACTCCGACTCCAGAGCTGACGATGAACGGACGGCTGGAACCCTGGAGCACGGCGCCGATGGCCTCGATGGCGCGCTTGTCCAGTTCGCAGCTCTCCGCGAACCTCGACCAGTCGTGCCGGAAGGCGGTGTGGATGACGGCATCGGACGCGGCAGCTCCACTGTGTAGACTCTCCAGGTCCTCCAGATCGCCGCGATGCGCCTGAGCGCCGGCGGCTTCGAGCGACTTTGCGCCGGCATCCGTTCGCGCCATCCCGAGGACCCGGTGGCCCGCGCCGATGAGTTCTTTGACGATGGCGGAACCGATGAATCCGGTAGCGCCGGTAACGAATACACGCATATGTTCCTCCCTGATCTCTTTACAACCAGCATTGACGAAAGGCTGCTGTCTCGACTAAAACGGAGACAACCTCCGAATGAATAGATAATCGGAGACTTCCTCCGGTTGCAAGAATTTTTCTCGCTATGGCGAAGAAGCGCACACAATCCGCTCGAAAACCGCGTTCGGATGCGCAGAGAAATCGTGAGCGCATTTTGGAGGTGGCGAAGGAGGCGTTTACCCGCTTTGGCGCGGATGCCAGTCTGGACGAAATCGCGAAGCAGGCGGGCGTTGGAGCGGGTACCCTATATCGCCATTTCCCTACCCGGGATGCGCTGATCGAAGATGTTTACCGGAACGAAGTGGAGAAACTCGCGGCGGCGGCGGACCGCTTCGCCAAGACGATGTCCCCGATCGAGGCCCTGCGAGGCTGGATGCTGCTGTTTGTCGATTACATCGCGGCAAAGCGCATCATTGCACCCGCTCTCAACAGCGTCGTCGGAGGTCCTTCCAGGCTCTATGAAGGTTCGCGTGGCCTGATCCAGGGAGTGATCGATGAACTGGTGAAGCGTGCAAAAATTAGCGGCGATGTGCGAAGAGACCTTGCCCCCTCCGACCTGCTTGGGGCGCTGATCGGCGTCTCGCATGTGGGCTCCGGCCCTGATTGGCAGCAAAGCGCCAGGAGACTGGTAGAAATCCTCATCGCAGGCTCACGCCGGCTCAAATAGACCGCGTCTCGCAGCACCGGATCTCCTGGCAGCGGATCTCCGTGCCTTCTTCAGACCACTGCGACAGCAAATGCCAACGGGCCTCACGCTTTCAATTGACGCCAACAGTCATTATGGAGTGACCGGCGCCGCTGCGCTGATCGTGGGTTAGGCTGTGAGTTCGTAAGGAACCGCAGTTCAGAGCCACAAGCGGAAGGAGCCGGTCATGAAGGAGAAGTTACGATTTCTGGGCTTAGATGTCCATGCCGAAACGATTGCTGCAGCGATAGCCGAACCGGATGGCGAGGTGCGAAGCCTGGGAACGATTCCGAACCGATTGGAATCGGTTCGCAAGCTCTTGAAGAAGCTTGGCGCGGTCGAGAAGTTGCGGGCCTGTTATGAAGCCGGGCCGACTGGCTATGTCCTGTATTGGCAGTTGGCGGAACTAGGCGTGCAGTGCGAGGTGATCGCGCCGTCCCTGGTCCCGGTCAAGGCTGGCGACCGTGTGAAGACCGACAGGCGCGATGCCGAGAAGCTGGCGCGCAGTTACCGATCCGGCGATCTGACGGCGGTCTGGGTTCCCGACGAGGGCTCCGAGGCGTTGCGCGATTTGGTGCGTGCGCGTGAAGCAGCGAAGCAGGATCAGCTGCGGGCTCGTCACCGGCTTAACAAATTCCTGCTGCGCTCGGGTCAGCGTCCGCCGGCTGGTGTTAGAGCTTGGACACATCTGCATCTGATCTGGGTCTCGCAAATACGTTTTACACAGATGGCTCAGGAGGCGACGCGGCTGGATTACCTGCACGAAGTCGAGCACATGCGAGAGCGGGTGGTACGGCTGGAGCAGGCCATCGTTGAGGCGGTCAAGCTGGCCTCGCCCGCATTGCAAGAAGTTATCGCGGATCTGCAGGCATTGCGCGGCGTCGCGCACATTTCTGCAGTAACGATTGCAGCCGAGTTAGGCCAGGTATCCCGCTTTCCAGGTGCGCGGGAACTGATGGGCTATTGCGGCGCCGTGCCCAGCGAGAACTCCAGTGGCAAGCGGACCCGCCGCGGGAGTATTACCAAGTCAGGCAACGCGCATTTGAGGCGAATCGTGGTCGAGGCGGCATGGAGTTATGATCGTCCTCCCGCCATTTGGGCCGGGCTGCGCAAACGGCAGCAGAGTGCATCGGAAGAGGCAAAAGAGATCGCGTGGAAAGCGCAACACCGGCTGCACAAGCGATACGCGAAGTTGGCCGCAAAAGGAAAGGACAAGAGAAAAATCGTCACTGCCGTAGGCCGAGAACTGTTGGGCTTCATCTGGGCCATAGGAACCAGGGCGGAAGCAAACGCTGCGCAGCGAGTGGCCGCCTGACAAAAAGCAAAACCCTCCCAAGAATGAAAAAACAAAAGCAACCTAACCGATGACAGCAACCCACAACTCGAGCACAGAGCCAGCAGCAGCCGGAGCAAGCACGAAGGAGAATCCTCGTTTTGCCCTATGCGACAGGCTCAGCCGGACTCGCGATAACAGTCAGAGGCAGCTCCCGACGGATCAAGATTATGCGGTTTCGACCCGCGAATATCAGACTGATCAATCGTCGCTTAAACTGCCCCGACTGCTGCTGGCTTTGTCCTCGAAAACCGCCAACAAAACGACACCGACAAACCCACGGATTGCGCAGGTTGACACGGTCACTCCATATCAGGGCTTAGCGCGTTTCCAGGTATTGCGGCTCTGGAAATGCGCATTGGCGATTTGGCATAAATCGAGATCGGTGCTTTCTGAGCAACCGAGCCGTCAAGCGGCGCAACGAAACCAAGCAGGCAAGAACGCCATACACGCTGAGCAAAGCTGGAACAATGCGCTCGCGCCGAAACCGCTGAGATGTGGCCTGGAAGCGCTCGGCAGCCACCGGTCGATTCAAGCGCGCTGCTGATCAAAGCGCTTGGGGAGGGGATACCTCGCAGCTACCGAAACTGTGACCGAAATTATGGCCATTGATCTCAATGAGTTCGTTCGTCAGTACTTCTCCTCTACGCCTCGGATGAGCCCGGTAGCTTCTCTAAGCTTCAGGGAGCGCAGTACTTGCTTCATCCCGCTCCGCGGGACGTCTACCCATTACTCTTTCGCAGTTCCTCTATAGTTTTGGTACAGCGCATATTTTCGCCACATATATCGCGAGTGGCAGCGGCAGGTGAAACCGGCAATGAGCAGTATGAGTCCACAAGAACTGTCAAAGAGAATCGGCGAGGGCCTGCTCTCTTTTCCCGTTACTCATTTCACAGCACAGCATGAGTTCGACGAGCAGCCATATCGTCAGCACATTTCCTGGCTGCTGCAGCATAGCCCGGCGGCACTCTTTGCCGCGGGCGGCACCGGCGAGTTCTTCTCCCTGACGCTCGACGAATTTTCTACCGTCGTTGGTGCCGCGGTCTCCGAGACTGCCGGAAAAGTTCCGGTCCTCACTGGATGCGGATACGGCACGCAGACCGCAAAGCAATTTGCCGAGGCCGCCGAAAAGGTGCATGCCGACGGGCTGCTCCTGCTTCCTCCCTATCTGGTGAATGCAGAGCCCACGGGACTGATCGCGCATGCGGAAGCAGTATGCGCTTCCACGACGCTGGGCGTTATCTTCTATAACCGTGACAACGCCGTTCTGAACGAGTCGGCGCTTGAGCAGCTATGCGAGCGCTGTCCGAATCTCGTGGGCTTCAAAGATGGAGTCGGGGATATCGAACTGATGACGCGTATCTATGCGCGGCTGGGAGACCGCCTGACATATATTGGCGGCCTGCCCACCGCCGAGACCTTCGCGTTACCGTATCTGGAGATGGGGGTTACGACTTATTCCTCCGCCATTTTCAATTTTCTTCCGAAGTTCGCGCAGGAGTTCTACACTGCCGTACGGCGCAGAGATCAGCCGGCCGTATTTGCAAAATTACGGGAGTTTGTGCTGCCTTACATTGCCATCCGCAATCGCCGCAAGGGCTATGCCGTTTCCATTGTGAAGGCCGGTATGAAGGCGGTAGGCTGTCCTGCGGGACCGGTGCGTCCTCCGCTTACCGATCTCGACCGAAACGAATTGGAAGACCTGAAGAAGTTGATCGTGGGACTCTCCTGAACATCGCGAACGTGGATTCATTCCGTATGCCGGATACAAAGGCAACGCATGTCCGATACCTGATCGTGCTGATGTTATTTATCGCCAGCACCTTCAGTTATGGAGACCGCGTCGTGCTCTCCATCGCAGGCGTGGCGCTCACCCGCGACTTCCACCTCGACGCTCTCCGCCTTGGCTATCTCTTCTCTGGGTTTAGCTGGGCGTATGTCGCGGCGCAGTTGCCGGCCGGCGGATTGCTCGATCGTTTCGGCTCGAAACACGTCTATGGCGTCAGCATTGTCTGCTGGTCGATCTGCGCGTTGCTGGCCGGATTCACAGGATACCTGCCCGCCGTCGCGGCGTTCTATACGCTCTTTGCACTACGGCTGTTGTCCGGGCTTGCGCAGGCGCCGGTTTTTCCTGGCAATGGCCGCACCGTGGCGGCGTGGTTTCCCACAGCGGAACGCGGACGCGCGTCGGCCATCTTCAACTCGTCGCAGTATTTCGCTCTGGTGCTTTTTGCGCCCATTATGGGCTGGATTGTGCATGAGTGGGGCTGGAAACAATGCTTCTGGTTTGCAGGCGCGATCGGACTCGCGCTCAGCGCCGTTTGGTTCAAAATGATCTACGGGGTGAAGACCCATCCGCGCATTAGCCAAGTGGAAATTGACCACATCGAGCAGGGCGGCGGCCTGGCCAATCTGGACGGCAAGGCGCGCGCGGGTGGCACTACTCTAACCTGGGCGGCCGTAAAGTGGCTGCTGAGTAACCGCATGCTGGCCGGTATTTATCTCGGGCAATACTGCATCACGACGCTGACATGGTTTTTCCTGACCTGGTTTCCCATCTACCTTAGCGAGGCGAGGCATATGTCGATCGTGAAGGTCGGCTATCTGGCGGCCCTGCCTGCGCTCTGCGGCAGCGCAGGCGGCATCCTAGGAGGAGTTGTCTCGGACAGGATGCTGCGCGCTGGGCGAACGCTGAGCTTTGCGCGCAAGACACCGATCGTGATTGGCATGTCGCTGTCGATGTCGATGATCGCCTGCAATTACGTCAACACACAGACGGCCGTGATGCTGTTTATGTCTCTGGCTTTCTTTGGCAAGGGTTTTGGAGCCCTGGGCTGGACGGTAATCTCAGATACGTCTCCAAAAGGGCTGATCGGACTGAATGGCGGCCTGTTCAACCTGATCGGCAACATGGCGGGAGTAACGACACCGATCATCATCGGCTATATCGTCAAGCGCACAGGCTCATTCCAGGATGCGCTCATCTTTGTCGGCGCGACAGCGCTGCTTGCTATCATCGCGTACCTGCCGATCGTAGGCGAGATCAAACGCTTAGAGATGAATCCTGCTCTGATCCAGGGAACGGGCGTATGACATCCGAATTGGCCAATATCGATTCTCCCCGGATCACGAGCATGCGGGTCATTCCTGTCGCTGGCTATGACAGCATGCTGCTCAATCTCAATGGCGCGCACGCGCCGTTCTTCACGCGCAATGTAGTTCTCATAACAGACGACTCCGGGCGAACTGGCGCCGGAGAAGTTCCGGGCGGAGAGAAAATCCGCGGAGTTCTCGATGATGCGAAAGCGCTGGTCGTCGGAGAGAGGATTGGCAACTTGAATCGCATTCTGAATACTATGCGTGAACGATTTGCCGATAGAGACGCTGGTGGTCGCGGCCTGCAGACCTTCGATCAGCGCACCACCATCCATGCAGTTGCTGCAATTGAATCCTCGCTGTTGGATCTGCTGGGGCAGTTTCTGCAAGTGCCCGTCGCCGCGCTGCTCGGAGAAGGACAACAGCGAAGCAGCGTCGATGTGCTGGGTTACCTCTTCTTCATCGGTGACCGAAAGAAGACCAATCTCCCCTATCGCTGTGACGAACACGCTTCGAATCCGTGGTTTCGTCTACGCGATGAGGAGGCGCTCACAGTGGAGGCTGTGCTTCGCCTCGCCGAAGCCGCTCAGGACCGCTATGGCTTTCGTGATTTCAAGCTGAAGGGAGGCGTGCTCTCGGGCGTGAGTGAGATGGAAGTGGTGACAACACTCGCGGAAAAATTCCCGGAAGCGCGCATTACGCTCGATCCTAACGGAGCGTGGTCGCTCGACGAAGCTATTGCGCTGTGCAGCGGCAGGCAGCACGTGCTGGCCTATGCGGAAGACCCGTGCGGAGCAGAGCACGGTTACTCCGGCCGCGAGATCATGGCTGAGTTCCGCCGCGCGACCGGGATACCGACCGCCACCAATATGGTCGCCACGGACTGGCGCCAGCTCCACCATGCTGCCCAATTGCATGCCATCGACATACTTTTGGCCGATCCGCACTTCTGGACCATGCAGGGTTCGGTTCGCGCCTCACAGTTCTGTCGCGACTGGCGCCTGACCTGGGGTTCGCACTCGAACAACCATTTCGATATCTCACTGGGCATGTTCACGCACGTAGCTGCGGCCGCGACCGCCAGGGTGACAGCCATCGACACGCATTGGATTTGGCAGGACGGCCAGCGCCTCACCTGCGAACCGCTGCAGATCGCCGGCGGAAAGATCTCCGTCCCGGATCGTCCTGGCCTCGGGGTCGAACTCGATATGGAACAGATTGAGCAGGCTCACCAACTCTACGTGAAGATCGGCCTCGGAGGACGCGACGACGCCGCGGCCATGCAGTTCCTCATACCGAATTGGCAGTTCGATCCAAAGCGCCCAGGTCTGCTGCGTTAGGACAATTCAGCCACAGATAACTCGGCAGCCTGTAGGATTCGGCTGGGCCGATACGCCAGGACTGTGGACGGAGGACCAGGTCCGCGGCTGGCGACTCGTCACGGATGCCGTCCACGCTGCCGGCGGCCGCATCGTTGGACAACTCTGGCACACCGGTGCAATCTCGCATCCTGAGTTACTCGACGGGGCGCAACCCGTGTCGGCATCGAACGTCGATCCAGGCCAGATCTCGGTCACGCTGACTGGAAGGAAACCCACGGTAATACCGCGGCCTCTGACGCAGCAGGAGATTCGAGTTACGGATGCAGACTTCGCGCGAGCTGCGCGAAACGCGATAGAAGCTGGCTTCGATGGCGTACAGATTCTCGCCAACTACCTATATTTGATCTCGCAGTTCGCGACTACGCTGCAGCAGAACGCTTCTGGTCACCGAAATACATCCAGCACAGCGCGCACATCGCTCCGGGACGCGAAGGGCTTTTCACTGAGGCTCGAAAAAGCCCGACTTGTCACTGGTTTTGTCACTATAAACCGGTCAATCCCAGTGAAATCGAATGATGAATTGTGAGGTGGGTGGACCCGTAATCCGTATCCCCGGCAAAAGGATTTGGTTTAGATTCCGGCACTTACAAGCCCTTTAGACTCATGGCGGAGAGAGGGGGATTCGAACCCCCGGTAGAGCTTTTGACCCTACAACGGTTTAGCAAACCGCCGCCTTCAGCCACTCGGCCATCTCTCCGGCTGCACTAGTGGGATTATATAGGACAAACCGGAGACAAACCGAGGCCCATGGCCTAATCCAAGTCCCCTGAATCACTATCCGCGACCTTTCCGGAATCCCTTGTAGAATATGGGCCGGAACCGACCATCTACATCGCCGCGACCATGCCCGAGACGCGCTCGAAAGAACCCAGGCGCGCGAGATAGCTGTCGATGGCGGCTGCCGCCCTGCGTCCCTCGGCAATCGCCCAGACGACCAGAGACTGTCCGCGGCGCATGTCCCCAGCCACAAAGACGCCGGGAGTCGAGGTCATGAAATTCTGATCGGCCACGACGATGCCGCGCGGATCGAGCACCAGCGAAAGCTGTTCCAGCAGCCCCTTGCGCACTGGCCCGGCGAAGCCAATCGCAATCAGGATCAGGTCGGCGTCAAGAATGAATTCTCCGCCATCCACCGGCGCAAAATCCGGCCCCGGCCCGAGCCTTGCGCCATGCAGTTTACGAACATGGCCCTCTCCGTCACCAGAAAATTCGGTGGTACGCACATTCCATTCGCGAATGCCGCCCTCTTCGTGCGCGCCTTCGCTGCGTAGCATAATCGGCCACATCGGCCACGGCGTCTTCGGCGACCGTTGCTCCGGCGGCATCTCGTGGATCTGGAACTGCCGAACGCTCTTTGCGTGCTGGCGGTGCGCGGTTCCGAGGCAGTCGGCTCCCGTATCGCCGCCACCGATGATGATGACGTGTTTGCCCTCGGCAGTGATCTCCTGCGTCGAATCAAGATCGTCGCCAAGGCAACGGCGGTTCGCCTGGGTGAGATAGTCCATCGCGAAATGAATGCCCTGCAGCTCGCTGCCTGGAACCCGCAATTGGCGAGGCAGCTCGGCGCCGCAGGCGAGCAGCAGGGCGTCGTTATTCCGCCGCAGCTCCTCAAACGAGAGATCGTGGGGGCCGTCTCCGCCTACGTTGACTCGGGTCACAAAGTGGATGCCCTCGGCACGCAACTGCTCGATCCGGCGCCCGACGATGTGCTTCTCCATCTTGAAATGCGGAATGCCATAGATCAGCAGGCCGCCCAGGCGATCGGCCTTTTCATAGACCGTGACTGCGTGCCCGGCGCGACGAAGCTGCTGCGCTGCCGCCAATCCAGCGGGCCCAGAGCCGATGATTGCGACCCGCTTCCCCGATTCGAACGCGGGCGGCTCGGGAACGACCCATCCTTCCGAAAATCCACGATCGGCAATCGCCTTTTCAATCTGCTTAATCGTCACTGGAGGCTGGTTAATGCCCAGCACGCACGCCGCCTCGCAGGGTGCGGGACAGATCCGGCCGGTGAACTCGGGAAAATTGTTGGTCGCATGCAGGCGCCGCACCGCCTCTTCCCAGCGGTCTTCGTAAACCAACTCGTTCCAGTCGGGAATGATGTTGTTAACTGGGCAGCCGGTATGGCAGAAAGGCACGCCGCAGTCCATGCAGCGCGCGCCCTGCTGGCGGAGTTTTTCGTCGGGCAGGTCGCGATAGATCTCGAACCAGTCGTTGACCCGCTCCGCAACCGGCCGCCGCTCCGGCAGCTCGCGTGGAAATTCCAGAAACCCCGTCGGCCTAGCCATGACGCACCTGCTCCGTTGCCGCGGCGCTCGCAACCAGCACATTCAGCAACTTATCGCCGAGGATCTGACTGCTGGCGATCTCCGGCTCCTTTTCGCGAGCCGCATAGAGCACACGCTTCAACTCGTGCGGAAAGACCTTCAAAAACTTCGGCAATGTCTGCGTCCAGTTGTCCAGAATCCAGGCTGCGCGTGGGCTTTCTGTCAGTGCCAGGTGCTTTTCGATCATCGCTTTCAGTTTGGCGATGTCGGCTTCGTCTCGCAGCGGTTCCAGATCGACGGATGCGGGGTTGCATTGCGTCCGAGCGAACTCACCGTCGTAGTCGAGCACATACGCCAGGCCGCCGCTCATGCCGGCAGCAAAGTTGCGTCCGCAAGCGCCGAGCACTACGACCAGGCCATTGGTCATGTACTCGCAGCCGTGGTCGCCCACCCCCTCAACCACCGCCGATGCGCCGGAGTTGCGCACCGCAAAGCGCTCCCCAGCTACGCCATTGAGGAAGACTTCGCCGCTCGTAGCGCCATAGAGCACCACGTTGCCAACCAGGATGCTCTCCTCAGGTAGGAAGCCGGAGTTCTTTGGTGGAAAGATGACGACGCGTCCGCCGGAGAGACCTTTGCCGACGTAGTCGTTGGCTTCGCCCTCGAGCGTCATGGTGACGCCACGCGGCAGAAAAGCTCCGAAGCTCTGCCCCGCCGAGCCGGTGAAGCGTAAGCGGATAGTCTCATCCGGCAATCCAGCCGAGCCATAGCATCGCGCTATCTCGCCACCAAGCATCGCTCCGACGGAACGGTGCACGTTGCGGATCGCCAGGCTGGCCTCAACTGGTTTGGCGTGATCGAGCGCCTCGCGCGCAAGCTCAATCAGTTGTAGGTCAAGGACAGCATCGAGCCCGTGGTCCTGCTTCTTGGTGCAATGCCGCTTCACACGGCCAGGGAGCGGGGGGCTGTATAGAATCTCCGAGAGATCGATGCCGCGCGCCTTCCAGTGGTCGATGTCAAGACGGCTCTCCAGCTTGTCGACTCGGCCCACCATCTCGTCCATCGTGCGAAAGCCGATCTTGGCCATGAGCTCGCGCACCTGCTCGGCGATGTAGAAGAAGAAGTTGATGACATGTTCAGGCTGCCCGGCAAAGTGTTTGCGCAGCACCGGATCCTGCGTAGCAATGCCAACCGGACACGTATTCAGGTGGCACTTGCGCATCATGATGCAGCCCATCGCAACGAGCGGGGCGGTTGCAAAGCCGAACTCCTCCGCGCCAAGCAGCGTGGCGATCACCACGTCGCGCCCGGTCTGCAGCTTGCCGTCAGTCTGCACCCGAATGCGGCTGCGCAGGTCGTTCAGCAACAACACCTGTTGCGTTTCCGCCAGGCCCATCTCCCACGGAATGCCGGCATGTTTCAGCGAGCTGAGCGGCGCGGCGCCGGTGCCACCGGTATCGCCACTCACCAGCACTACATCGGCATGGGCCTTGGAAACGCCGGCAGCGACCGTGCCAACACCAACCTCGGCCACCAGCTTCACGGCGATACGCGCAGACGGGTTCACATTCTTCAAGTCGAAGATCAACTGCGCCAGGTCTTCGATCGAATAGATATCGTGATGCGGCGGCGGCGAGATCAGAGTGACTCCCGGCGTCGAATGGCGTAGGCGCGCAATGACCTCATCAACCTTATGCCCTGGCAACTGCCCGCCCTCGCCGGGCTTCGCGCCCTGCGCCATCTTGATCTGCAACTCGTCAGCATGGACCAGGTAATTCGTTGTAACGCCGAATCGCCCCGACGCAATTTGCTTCACCGCGCTCCGCCGCAGGTCGCCATTCGCGTCGCGCTCAAAGCGCGCTTCGTCTTCCCCGCCCTCGCCGGTATTGGACTTGCCGCCGATGCGGTTCATGGCAATCGCCAGCGTCTCATGCGCTTCCTTGCTGATCGAGCCGAACGACATCGCGCCAGTGGTGAATCGCTTCACAATCTCCGACGCCGGCTCGACTTCTTCCAGCGGCAGCGAAGTCTCCGCAACCTTGATCTTCATCAGCCCGCGAAGCGTGCACAATTCCTTGTTCTGCGCGTCGATCAGGTCGGTGTATTCCCTGAAAGTCTTCGGGCTCGAATCGCGCACCGCATGTTGCAGCTTGCTGATCGTCTCCGGATTCAGCAGATGATACTCGCCGCCAATGCGATAGTGATACGCGCCTCCGACCGCCAGCTCCGTCTCGGAAAGTGAAGGCGGCCGGAAAGCATACTCGTGGCGCATCCGAGCCTCCCGCGCGATCACGCCCAGCCCGACACCTTGAATCCGAGAAGCCGTTCCCGCGAAGTAAGCATCGATCAGTTCCCGGTTGAGGCCAATCGCTTCGAATATCTGCGCGCCGCGATAGCTTTGCAGCGTTGACACACCCATCTTGGAAAAGGTCTTGAGCAGGCCCTTGTTGATGCCTTTGATGAAGGACGCAACTGCCTTCTCTGCGCTGACCCCGGCCGGTATTCGTCCCCGGCCTTGCAGACTCTCGAGCGATTCAATAGCCAGATAAGGATTGACGGCGCTCGCGCCATAGCCGATCAGCATCGCAAAGTGCATCACCTCGCGTGGTTCGCCCGACTCGACGATCAACGCAACCTGGGTGCGCGTGCCTTCGCGAACCAGCAGATTGTGCACAGCCGCCAGAGCCAGCAGGCTCGGGATTGGCGCATAGTGTTCATCCACGCCGCGGTCGCTGAGAATCAGCAGTGTATACCCATTGCGGACCGCCAGCGAGGCGCGCCGGCAAAGCTCATCCAGGCCGCGTCTGAGTCCAACCTCTCCGTCCCGGGAAGAAAACAGGGCAGTCAGCGTGGTGGCAAGCAGGTCGCCCTGCGAGACCCGCCGCAGCTGTTCGAGCTCTCGATTTGTCAGCACCGGCTGCGGCAGCTTGAGCGTGTGGCAGTTGCGCGGCGTCTCTTCGAGAATGTTCCGCTCGGTGCCGATGTAGCTGGTCAGCGACATCACCATCTCTTCGCGGATCGGATCGATCGGCGGATTGGTAACCTGAGCGAACAACTGCTTGAAATAATTGAAGAGCAACTGCGGACGATCGGAAAGACAAGCGAGCGGCGTGTCCGTGCCCATCGAGCCCACTGGCTCCTCGCCCTTCGCCGCCAGCGGCGTGAGGATCATCTTCAGGTCTTCTTCGGTATAGCCGAAGGCTCGCTGCCGCGATTGCAGCGGCCCGAGTTCCAGCGCGTGGAAGCGGCCCGGCTCGCCCATCTGCTCGAGCGTGATCTGGTTTTCCTTGATCCACTCCGCGTAGGGCTGGCGCGAAGTCAGCTGCTGTTTGATCTCGTCATCGGGAATGATGCGTCCAGCGATGGTATCAACCAGGAACATCTTGCCCGGCTGCAGCCTTCCTTTTTGGCGCACATTGCTCGCGTCCACATCGACAACGCCGGCCTCCGAGGCCAGCACGACGATGTCGTCATTGGTCACGACATAGCGGCCCGGCCGCAAACCATTGCGATCGAGCATGGCGCCGATCACACGGCCATCGGTAAAGGCCATTGCCGCCGGGCCGTCCCACGGCTCCATCAGCGAAGCATGATATTCGTAAAAGGCGCTACGATCGGGATCGATATGCGGATTCCCCGACCATGCCTCGGGGATCAGCATCGCCATTACGTGCGGCAGCGACCGCCCCGACTGAAACAGCAGCTCCACGGCGCTGTCAAAGGCCGCCGAATCGCTGCCCCCTTGCGCAACAATGGGGAACAGTTTCTTGATGTCCTCGCCGAAGAGCGGCGATTGCAGCAGCGATTCCCGCGCCTTCATCCAGTTTACATTTCCGCGCAGCGTATTGATCTCGCCGTTATGCGCAACATAGCGGTAAGGATGTGCCAGCGGCCAGCTGGGGAAAGTATTCGTCGAAAAGCGCTGATGAACAACGCACAGCGCGCTCTTCACCCGAGAATCAGCCAGCTCGCCATAGAAGTTGGCTATCTGCGGAGCAAGCAGCAGGCCCTTGTAAACAATAGTGCGTGACGAAAGCGATGGAATGTAAAAGAAGTGCCGGTCTTCGATCTTCCCGTTGCCAATCTCATGTTCGATACGCTTCCGCGTCACGTACAACTTGCGCTCGAAGTGGTCCTCGTCCCACACGTCCGGCCGCCCAAGGAAAATCTGCTGAATATATGGCTGGGTCGCGCGGGCCTCGCGTCCAATGGCGTCGCCCTGGCAGGGAGTGTCCCGCCAACCGAGAACGGTCAAACCTTCCTCGCGTGCGATCCGCTCCATGATGCCTTCGCACTGCAGCCGCTGATGCTTATCAACCGGGAAGAAGACCATGCCGGCCGCATACCCGCCGGGCTCCGGCAATGTAAACCCAAGTGCGCTGCATTCGGCGGCGAAAAATTCATGGGGAATCTGGATCAGGATGCCGGCGCCGTCGCCGGTCTCGGGGTCGCAGCCGGAGGCGCCGCGATGCGTCAGCCGAATGAGCACTTCGATGCCCATCTCGATCATCTCGTGGCTCTTCTCTCCGCGCATACTCGCGACGAAACCCATCCCGCAGTTGTCATGCTCGTTGCGCGGATCATAAAGACCCTGCGCCGGCGGGAGACCCGTAGATTTCAAGAAATTCTGCATCGTTTCCTTCTGCCGTTCTGTGGTTGCGCTGGGCTCGCGGCCGAGCATTTCTCCTATGAACCTTAAGCAGACAATGAAAGGCTGTGCGCCTCAGAGTTTACTGCCATCGGAGCAACGCTCTAAAAGTGGTCTTCTCCCCCGGAACCCCTTGAAAAGACTGGATGAACGACGGCGAAATCGCCGAAACCCAGGGGCCCAGTTCTGCACTTGAAATCGAAAACTTGGTGAGTCTCTTAATATAACAAGAATTTATCCGGCAAAGAGAAGGCTCTTCGCTTCTTTTGCAGATTTTCGGCCTGACCGCTGACTTTCAATAAGATGCAAAAAACGCGCCGCTATTGCTGGCGCGTCCTTCGTATCGATCATCGAGGAAAGTCTAAACCGGCGGCTACTGCTGCCTGGCCAGCCACTCTTTCAGATTGCCTTCCTGGTCGGCACGAAACTCGATGCAGTCGTTGATCTGATCGACCGCCCGCTTCAGCGATCGCTCCGACGACGGCACCTTGTGTGTCGCATAGAAGCTCACAACCTGGTCGCGCGCTTCAGCGCTGCAGAAACTGCCCGCCGCGCCGACAAAGTAGCCTGCGCTGAGCGGCGTCAACTGCGCCTTCACCTTGTCCCAGTTCTGTTGGACATACTGCCAGGCGAGCTCCCTCGTATCGCGGCTCCGGAACGGGATGCTGAGCATGCGCGGAGAGTCCTGGTTCCTCACCTTGCCGGAGATCGTATAGTCGAGCGACCGCTTGGCAAGTGCCGGGTCCTTGAACATGGCAAGCCTGTAGAGAGCCTCCTCTTGAATGTCAGGGTTCTCAGATGTCTCATATACCTTTTGCAGCTGATCGAAGAATGCGGCGTCGCCGTTGATCGCTGCGATTGCGCTCGCTGTCTGGACCAGTGTCGCATCCACCGACGCCGGGTCCGCCAAATACTTCTCCGTGATCGTCTTGGCCTCGGCAATCACCTCAGGATCTTGCCCGATCGTGCCGAGAGTGCCGAAAAGAGCGGCGCGCAATTCCTTCGTCTCCGGAGACTCGCTCTCCGACGGCGGCCCGAGCTTGTCCAGCGCAGGCTGGAAAGTCTTTCGCGTCCAGGCCGCTAGAGCGGCGCGCTCTTCAGCGGTCGATGCCAAGCGGGAGTTGATGGAGGCGACACCACGAAACGCGGAATCCAGCACTGTGCCGCTCTTATCGTCCTTCACCGCCGCCACCAGATCGAGAAACGAACCCACCGGCGCCTTGTTGGCCCGTACCTGCGCCCATTGGTCCCCGATCAAGCTGATCCGCTCCTCGGGATTAAGTCCGGTCTCAACATTGACGACCAGCTTGGCGTAGACATCTGGCGGATAGGTGCTCCGGTAGTAGCCCTTGCCGCCAGCATTGGCATAGAAGAATGAGGCTGCAGGTGCCGCAAGCGCCTGTTTCGTAGAGGCGAGCACTTCGCAGTCGCTCTTCTCATCAGCGGTCTTGAAGCAAACCGGAATCGACCATGTCTCCTGCCCATTGCTCTTGGAACTCGGGCTCAGGAAGAAGCGCTGTTGCGTCACTTCGACTTTGCCGTTCGCCGGCTCGGCGAAAGTCAGCCCAGGCACGCCCGGCTGCTCGACCAGGCTTTCCATGATCTTGTCCACCGGCTTATGGCTGTTCGCTGTCTGCGCGTTCCAAAAGTCCTCCGCCGTAGCATTCGCATACATGTGGGCGGCCAGATAATTGTGAACTCCCTGGCGAAAGGTCTCCTTGCCCACGTAGTTCTCAACCATATTCAGCACCGCTCCGGCCTTGCCGTAGCTGATGCCGTCGAACATCTCGTTGATCTCTTCTGGTGTATCGGCGTTGGCCCGAATGGTGCGCGTCGTCCGCGCTGCGTCAAGGTTAAGTGTCCCGTCGAGGTCGTTGGCAACATCCTGCGGCACATCCCATTCCGGATGCCACGCCGCCGTCGGCTTGTTCTCCATCCAGGTGGCAAATCCCTCATTCAGCCAGATGTTGTTCCACCATTCCATCGTCACCATGTCGCCGAACCACTGGTGCGCCATCTCGTGAGCAACCACAAGCGCAACGTTCTTCTTGGAATCAACCGATGCCGTCTTGTCATCGATCAACAAGTCAGTCTCGCGATAAGTGATGGCGCCAAAGTTCTCCATCGCGCCAGCCTCAAAATCCGGTATCGCAATCATGTCAAGCTTCGGCATGGGGTACTTGATCCCAAAGTAAGTGTCGTAATAATGCAGGATGTACTCCGCAGCGCCCACTGCAAACTTGCCTTCCTCGACCTTGTCGGGAGTCGCGCAGGCCCGGATCGGCACCCCGTCGCTCTCGCCCGAAACACACTTAAGGTCCCCTACCAGGAACGCCACCAGATAAGTCGACATCTTCGGCGTCGTGGCGAACTTCACCGTATGCTCGCCCACCACCGGCCCCGGCGTGTCGGAAATCATGTTGGTGTTGGAGATCACCGTGTCACCCTTGTCCACCGTGAGCTGAATATCGAAAGTCGCCTTGTACGCCGGTTCATCGAACGACGGGAAAGCCCGCCTCGCGTCTGTCGCCTCGAACTGAGTCACCGCATAGTTCCGCTTCGCCGTCTTCGAAAGATAAAAGCCGCGAAGCTCATTGTTCAGGATTCCCGTGTACTCGATCTTCAGCGTCAACTTGCCCGCAGGCAGCGTTTGCTCAAAGCCCAGCGTCGCCTGCTGCTTCGCCTCATCGGTGGTGACCGTTGCCTTCAGCTCACGGCCATTGACCGTAGTCGTCACGCTCTGAAACTTGATCTCCGCAGCGTTGAGCGTGATCGAGTTGACAGGCTGCGATAGCGTCAGGTCAATGCTTTCGCTTCCGGTAAAAGTCGCGGCCTTGAGGTCAGGCGTCAGCGCGAGTGAGTAATGCTCGGGATGAGCGACCGTCGGCAAGCGCTGCGCCTGTGCAGTCGGAGCAAAGAGAACAATGCCGGCCAGTGGAAGAAACAATGCGAAAGCGCCAGCGAAAACCGGGCTACAGAAGTTAGTGCGATTTTCCTTAAACATGAGCTCCTATAAGTAGTCGGCCTCAAACCCCTCTCCGCCGACAAGTACTACTTCTCATACGTCCTGGTCCCTAATCTCTAGTCCCTGGTTCAGGACTCCCGATAATTCAACAGCACCAAACCGACCAGCATCAAGCAGATAGGCCAGACATATGAAGCAACGCGTGATTCTTTCTGGTCCGGCAAACGTAGCTCGAGCCATCGGCTCCAGCCCGCTGTCGCGCCCAAAAGCGCGATCGGCGCATGACTCATCTCCGCCAGCAACTCTTCTTTGACGTTGCCGATCGAATGATTGTGAGTGAGCAGCAGTGCGCCGCCTGCGGCGCAGAGCAGCGGGAAAATCTTCGCCGCCCAGGGAGCATGCAGCCGCCCCGTCTGGATTCCCCATTCAAATCCCGCAAACCCAACAATCAAAAGCGCATACAAACGGTGCTGCAACACATCGGGCGCATACAAGCTCGCCCAGAAAGGTCGCGGCCCCAGCGGCCAGCAATCGGGATCGGCGCGCAGGACGATAAACACCGCCAGCCCGACAAAAACCAGCGGCCAGTTTCGCGCCCATCCGGCCTTCGGCAGCTTGCTGATCAACGCAAGAAATCCGGCAGCAAGCACAATCAGCCCAGACCAGTGATGGTTGTACTCCGACCATGCCTCGTCGTTCGCGTCGCTAGGAGCGTTCGCTCCACTGAACTCGGTCTCCTTCACCGCCATGTCAAGCGGAGTTGACGGCGCCAGCGCGGCAAACGCCGGACTGGTCATTCGGGGGACGATCAGATGGAAGCGCTCCACGATCTCGGCCAGGCTGACCCGGTCATTCGGCAGATCTTCCGCGGGAGGCTGCGAGGTCATCGAAGCCGCCGCCAGTACGGCCATGAAAGCGAACCCGATCTCCGCCTCGCCGAACCGCCGCAGCCGGGTCAGCAAGGCCACCGGCGCCGTCTCGATCCGCTGCACCAGGAAGAAATTTCCCGCGCCGAGCGTCATGATCAGCAAAACCAGGTAGACCTTGGCGACCATCATCAGGCCGTAGGCCGTGCCATATAAGCCCGCCAGCGAACCATCCTGGGAGACGCCCAGGTAAAACCACGCCATGCCGAAGCCGCCCAGCAGCAGCGCGCCCGCGCCAGTCAGGGCCATGGGCGAAAACCGCCGCATCATCCGCTTCGCGTCCTCGGGCTCGACGACTTCGCGCATGGAGATGAGCAGAAAGGGCAGCGCCCCAAGCCATACGGCGGCGCCCAGATGATGCGCCGCGGTCAGAAGGGAGAGCAGGACGCGGTGGTCCAGCCGCGAAACCGAATGACTGGTGGAAATAATCGCCAGCAGCACCACAAGCGACAGCGGCACAAGCGCAAACCCTGCTCGAGACCCGGCCGTGCGCGTGCGATCGATCGACGCAAACACGAAAACCGCAAACGCCGCCAGGGCCGAGATTGTGCCGGCCATAAAATACGGCGCGAGCGCCACGTCCGCAAAGGTGATCGACGCGCTGCCCATGAGGATGGCGCTGTCCACCGCGACGTAGCAAAGCTGGACGATCGAAAGACCCAGGGCCGCCCAGCGGATGCCGCGCCAGCAGGCTTGCAGGCTGGCTTCGCCAGCCTTCGCCGGCATGGCGATCAGCAGCAGGTAGGCGACGCCGCCCAGAGTCAGGATTTCCAGCGCCAAAGTCGCGGCGCGCAGCAAGACGGACAGCAGATCAAAGTCACGCAGAAGCCAGATCAAAAGTTAGGTCCTCAACCTCGGAGCTGTGCGCAGGAACGCCCGGCCCCGTTGGCGTGGCCCCACTCCTTAGTCCAGTCTACTTCACTTGAAACGGGATTTCCCCGCGGGTGATATGCCCATCGACCGCCAGCACCAGCCATTGAATCGCATATTTCCCCGGGCTCAGTTGCGAGGCGTGGGTGGTCAGCGTCTCCGGCTCATCTTGCTTATCGATCGCCAGCGGCTTCGACTGGCCGTCCGGGCTGCGCAACAACAGCGTCGAACGCGATCCATCGACCCGTGAGTTGAATTTCATCGTGATCGGAACATCCGGCCCTTGCACAGTGGCATTGGCCACAGGAGAGGATTGCATCAGCACCGCATGCGCCGAAGCAACTCGCGGGATAAGCACCAGCGTTACCGCAATCGCGACCATTAGGCCGGCGCGCAGCACATCGTAAAACAAAGACTTCAAACGCGAATTGTTCATACAGTGTTGGACACACCTTAGAGGAAAAAGACTTAAGAAAATTGCACTGAAGCGGCGCGTTCCGATTGACCGCTGATCTCGGATGCCCGTTTTTCGCCATAAGCGGCCGCCCCGAGCAGGGCCGCCCGGCTTTCGAGGATCACCCGTACCGGCATCCTTTCCAGCAGGTGCTGCATTCGGCCCTTGTCGGTGAAAGCCTTCATGAATGAACCGTTCCGCATCGTCTTCAGTATCTTTGGCGCGATGCCGCCGCCGAGATAGACGCCCCCGTTCGCCAGTATCTTGAGCGCCAGATTTCCCGCCTCCGCGCCATAAGCTGAGGCGAACAGGTCCAGAGTTTGGACGCACAATTCACTCGAGCCCTCTTCGCCGGCCTCGCCGATGACCGCGTTGGGATCTTCAGTCTCCATGCGCTCCTTTAGCCAGGCAGGTTCTTCGAGCTTTTTCTCGTCACGCAGGAAGGAGTAAATATTCTTCAACCCGATGCCGGAGACGACACGCTCAAAGCTCACCCGGCCATCCAGCTGCTTCCACAGGTAGCGAAGCAACTCGATCTCGACCTCACTGCGCGCCGAGAAGTCGGCATGACCACCCTCAGATGGAATCGGAACGTGAACTCGGCCGTTCCAGACCAAAACCGCCTCGCCCAGTCCAGTGCCTGCGGAAACCAATCCCCGGTGTCCGATTGCGGCATGATCGCCCTCGCTGAGCACGCTGATTTGCGCCGGGCTCAATTCCGCTATTCCATATCCGTTTGCTTCAAGATCGTTGATCAAAAAAAGATGCTCTATGTGCAGCGAACGCGACAACTCGCGCGAGTCCAACTCCCACGGCAAGTTGGTTAGCTTCAAACGCCCTTCGCGAACAGGTCCTGGAACGCCAAAGCAGGCCGCCGTAACCTGGCTCCCGGTCTGGGTGCCGGCGGTAAGGAAGTTCATGACGACCTCACCCAAACCGTCGAACTCGTGCGCGGGATATTTCTCGTCCCGAACATGCACCAGCTTGCCCTGGGCAAAGTCGTAGAGCGCCAGATGGACTTTGGTGCCGCCAACATCACCGGCCAGGATCATCGAACGATCTCCAGATGACCATTGCCGCCGGCATCCGGCGGAGGAAGTTCGGCCGCAGCAGCCTGATCGAGCAGCATCAACAGCTGCCCCGACTTCGGTTGAATCACCTGCGACGGCCAGGTTTCAGGATCATATTTATCGGAAAGTACATTCTTCAGCACAGCCGTCTTGTCGGTGCCGCCGATAAGAAAGACCACCTTGCGCCCCTGATTGATGACCGGCGAAGTGAGCGTCACCCGCCACGTCTCCTTCTGCGGAACGTGGTTAGCAATCGCAATGCGTGTCAGCTCATGAATACCTGCCGTATGCGGAAAGAGCGAAGCTGTGTGGCCGTCCGGCCCCATGCCGAGCGCAACCAGGTCGAAGGTCGGCACTTGCGCGCCCTCCAGCCGAAAGCGATTACGGATTGCCGACTCGTAGCGCGCCGCCGCAAGCTCAGGATCGAGTTCACCTTCGATGCGAAAAACATGATCGGCCGCCAACGGCACCTTGTCGAGCAGCGCCAGCCGCGTCATCCGGTAATTACTGTCTTTATCGTCCGGAGGCACACAACGCTCGTTGACCCAGAAGAGATCGGTCTTGTCCCAGGGAAAAACGCTGAACTCGGTCGCCGCCGGATCGGCGAGCATTTCGAAAGTGCGCTTGGGAGTATTTCCTCCGGAAATAGCGATCCGCGCGATTCCGCGCGACGCTACCGCTTCTTGCGCCGCCGCGAGCATTTGTTCCGCCATGGCGCGCGCAAGCTTCTCGCCATCGGGTAAAACGTGATACGTAACCGCGGTTGTTACAGACATTCGATTTTGTCCTGAATGATGGTCGGATTTCGCCTTTACTCGTTGACTGCGCTATATCTTCTGCCACTCCCGCCCATCGCGGCGCAACAGTTCGTTCGCGGCCTCAGGGCCCCAGCTGCCGGCGGAATAATTCGGAAAGTCTTTCGCCGGTGCCTTTTGCCACGCCTCGAGTACCGGAGTATATAGCGACCAGGTTGCCTCGACGCCGTCGCGATGGGCGAAGAGTGTCGCATCGCCCAGCATCGCATCCAGCAGTAGCCGTTCATAGCCGTTGGCGGAAGATGTCCCGAAAGCCGCAGCATAGCTGAAGTCCATGATCACCGGACAAACCGACATCCCGGTGCTCGGCACCTTGGCGCCAAAGCGCAGCGAAATCCCCTCGTCCGGCTGGATCCGCATGGTGATCAAATTGGGATGAATATCGTCGCACGGACCGCTGGCCGATTCATTGAAGAGCCGCATCGGAGGCTGCTTGAAAACGACCGTTACCTCGGTCGTCCGCTGCGCCATCCGCTTCCCAGCGCGAATATAGAAAGGCACACCCGCCCACCGCCAATTCTCGATCTCCAGCTTGATCGCGACAAATGTCTCGGTCACGGACTTGGGATCAACCCGATCTTCTTCGCGGTAACCCTTGGCATCCTCTTTGGCGAGCTTCGCCGGGCCATATTGCCCGCGCACCGTGTCTTCGATCGGAATCGGCCTAATTGCCTTCCACACCTTCACCTTTTCTCCGCGAACCGCATCCGCCTCGAACGAAACCGGCGGCTCCATGGCCACGAACGACAGCAACTCCATCACATGGTTTTGCACCACGTCGCGCAACGTGCCGGCCTTCTCGTAAAACGGCCCGCGTCCCTCGATACCGATGCTCTCGGCCGCCGTTATCTCGACGTGGTCGATGTAGTTGCGGTTCCACACCGGTTCGAATATCCCATTCGCAAACCGAAAGACCAGCACATTCTGCACCGTCTCTTTGCCAAGATAGTGGTCGATGCGGAAAATCTGATTCTCGTCGAAGACCTTGTTGACGTTGTCGTTCAGCTCGCGCGCCGACTCCAGATCGTGGCCAAACGGCTTTTCAATGATCGCCCGCACGTGCCCCTTCTTCGACTTCGCCATGCCGATGTCGCCGAGATGGTCGATGATGTCGGCAAAATATTCCGGAGCGGTCGCCAGGTAGAAGAGCCGGTTTCCCTTGGTGCCGTTCTCCTGGTCGATTTTGTCGAGCAACGCGTTGAGCTGTTTGTAGCCGGCGGCGTCGTCGAAGTTCATCGCGTGGTACTTCACCTTGGCGATAAACTGCTCGAGGTGTTCGGCGCCGTCCTTGACTCCGCCAAACTTCAGAATACCGTCCTTCATGTCCGCCGCGAACGAATCCTCCAGCGGACGGCGCGCCACGCCGACGATGGAAAACTCGTCAGGCAGTAGCCCAGCCTGTTCCAGGTGGAACAGAGCCGGCAGCAACTTGCGTTTCGTCAAATCTCCCGAAGCGCCGAAGATAACGACGATGGTGGGGTCGGGGACCCGCACATCTCCCTGGGCAGACTTGTGGACGTGTTCGGGGGCAATTCTTATCTCTGTCGTAGCCATAACCTTGAAACCTCCCTATTGTCTTTCCGGATCCCCAGGCAGGAGGCGGCGCTTCACCGCCTCCGATGCCATTACTTTCCCGCCAAAGCAGCTTCGCCCTTGTGACTCTCGACCAGACTCTTCGCCTTGGCCACCACGTTATCGACGTTGAAGCCTAGCTTCTCCATCGCAATCGGACCAGGAGAAGAAGCGCCAAAGCGGTCGATGCCAACGATGTCTCCGTGGCGCCCAACATACTTCCACCATCCCAGAGTCGCTCCCGCCTCGATCGACAGCTTGGGCAGGTGATCGTGGAAGATTGAAGCCTTATATTCCGCCGATTGCTCCTCAAAAATCTTCCAGCTCGGCATCGAAACCACCCGCGCCGTTATTCCGGCAGCTTTGAGAGCTTCCGCCGACTTCAGCGCCAGCCACACTTCGGCCCCTGTCGCCACGATCAGCAGATCGGGCGATTCCCCGCCCTGCTCGACGATGTAAGCTCCATGACCGACGCCCTTGTAGATGTCCAGCTTCTCCGAATCAAGGATCGGCAGGTCCTGTCGCGACAAGGCAAAGAACGACGGACTCTTCCGTTCCAGAGCCAGCCGCCACGCCGCAGCGGTCTCGTTTGCGTCCGCCGGACGGAAGTCGGTCATGTTGGGCAGCGCGCGCAGCGCCGTCAGATGCTCAATCGGCTGATGGGTCGGACCATCCTCACCCAGCGCGATCGAGTCGTGGGTATAAACGAAGATCGAGTGCGACTTCATGATCGCCGCCAGCCGCAGCGCCGGTTTGCAGTAGTCGCTAAAGGTGAAGAAAGTCGAGCCGTAAGGAATGATCCCGCCATGCACCGCCATGCCATTCACCGCTGCGCACATGGCAAACTCGCGCACGCCAAACCAGATGTTGCGCCCGGCCGGATCGACATGGAAATTGCCGGTGTCTTTCAGGATCGTCTTGGTGGAAGAGGTAAGATCGGCCGCGCCGCCCAGCAGCTCCGGGACCTCTTTGGCGAAGGCATTCATCACCAGGTTGCCCGCGTTCCGGGTGGCGACCGGCTTGCTGTCCACCTTCCAGCTAGGCAGGCTCTTCTCCCAACCCTCTTTCAGCTTGCCGGCGTGGGTGCGCTCAAACTCCGCCGCAAGCTCCGCATATTCCTTCTTGTAAGCGGCAAAGAGTTCGTTCCATTCCGCTTCATATTTGGCGCCGCGCTCGATGACCGTGTTCCAGTTCTTTTGCGCCTCATCCGGCACATAGAAGAACTTGTCGCTCGGCCAGCCGAGCGTCTCCTTGGTGGTTTTAACGTCAGCCGCGCCCATCGCCTCGCCATGCACCTTGTTCGTGCCGGCCCTAGGGCTGCCATAGCCGATCACCGTCCGCACCGCGATGATCGAGGGCTTGTCGGTTACCGCTTTGGCGGCTTCGATGGCCTTCGAGATCGCGTCCAGATCGTTGCCGTCAGCCACCTTCTGCACATGCCAGTGATAGCCCTCGAAGCGCCGCTCCACGTCTTCGGTGAACGAGAGATTGGTCGGCCCGTCGAGCGAGATCAAATTGTCGTCATAGAGAAAGATCAGCTTGCCCAGCCCAAGCGTCCCAGCCAGCGAGGCGGCCTCGTGCGAGATGCCCTCCATCAGGTCGCCGTCGCCGCATATTCCATAGGTATAGTGGTCGACCAGATCGTAACCCGGCTTGTTATAGACCGCGGCGAGATGCTTCTCGGCGATCGCCATGCCAACTGCCTGCCCGAGGCCTTGTCCGAGCGGACCGGTGGTAACCTCGACCCCATCAGTGTCACCATATTCCGGGTGCCCCGGCGTATTCGAGCCATACTGGCGGAACTGCTCCAGGTCCGCGATCGAGACGTCGTACCCGCACAGGTGCAGCACGCTGTACAGCATCGCCGAGGCGTGGCCATTCGACAGCACAAAGCGGTCGCGGTTGGTCCACTTCGAGTGCTTCGGATTGTGCCGCATGTACTTGTGAAACAGCAGGTACACGATCGGCGAATCGCCCAGAGGCGCGCCCGGATGTCCGCTGTTGGCCTTCTGTACGGCGTCTACCGCGAGAAATCGCAGCGCATTGATCGACAACTGGTCCAGTTCGCTCATAAGTCCTCTTCATTCCTTCTTCGCTTGGAAGAAAATGCGTTTCGGAAAAATCTGTCACACATGCTGTTACAGGGCCCGTGCGTCCGTCGAAGGGAGACTCTCCGAAATTGCCTGATTTTCCCCTTTGGATGTCCGCCGTCTGCCAAAAGCGTCATCCGGCAGGCGCAATTTCAATATCGAAGTTCTTACCCTCCCAACGATTCTCACCCGGCCAGAACAGGGTAAACGAAATGGCGCCGGTTTGCGTATCCGGAACGGTGACGTCGGCGAAAGATCCCGGAAAACCGACGTTCTCGCTCTCCTGGGTGATGACGTTTGCCCATCCGTCAAACGTTGACAAGATGCGAAAACGGTTCTCCGCCACCACCCGCAAGGTCGCGCCCGCCTTGATGGTCTTGAGTGGGCGGCTCAGTTTGTATATCTCAGGATTTCCCCGGTGTCGGCCCTCCCCGGTATAGCGCTCTTCAACAATAGATATCCGCTCAAAGACGCGCCCGTTGACCGCCGAGCGCAAAAGCTTCAGATATTCGGCATGGGCCCAAACCAGCGGCATCGCGGCCCCGGTCGGCCGGCCAAACTCCATCCCGTCCAGCGACGGGGCGTCCCAGATCTGCTCGGGAATCATGCCGCCCTCGGAGGCAAACTGTTCCAGGGCTTTAATGTAGATGCCCGGGTCGCGCCCTGCCGCGATCTCATAATGTCCTCGTTCGCCAGTCATGATGGGCCACGCCCGCCCCTGGCCCCAGCCAAGGAATGGTCCGCCATCATGTCGTTGCCCATAGCCATCGTGGTTATACCGCCGCCAGCACGGCCCCTCAGGGGCATCGACCTTGAGTGTCTTGTCGATCACCTTCAGAGAATCGACAATTAGCCGATCATGCGCGTCGCGGATCCCGTAACGCACCAGTTCCAGGAAGCCAGCATCGACAATCCCCCGCGCCTCGAAGTCGGACTTCTCTCCGGGCCCTCGGTTCGCCACGTGAAGCATGCCCTCCGGCAAATCGTCTCGAAAATATCGCTCTCCCTTGCGGGGCGGATTGATGCGGATAAAGTGCCGCTTGACCTCCGGATCGAGTATCCCATCTTCGGTGACGGTCCATTCCTCCAGGTGGGCCTCGATCCAGTCCGCATACTCTTCAACGAATTTCGCCATCTCGTGGGCATGGTTTGCCCGGCAGATGTCCGCCGCACAGATCAGCCCCGAAATCACCGCAGCTAGCGTTAACGGCGAATAGCCCGCGTTCTCTTCCCAACGTTCCTGTTGAGTGATCGGCGCATATCTCACCAGAAACGCCGCTGCCCGCTCAACAAAGGGAAAGACGTCGAACTTACCCAGCCCATCCTGCTTCCAAAGCCGCCACGCCAGGATGATCGGGAAGGCAACCTCGTCAAGCTGAATCCCCGTCCAGTAAGGCGTCCCATCTACCCAGAAATTCTGCGCAAAGCTGCCATCGGGTTTCTGGGTGCAGGCCAGATAAACCAGCGCCCGCAGCGCCGTATCCACCCGGCCGCAAGCGAGCAGCGCCGACGCGGTCTGCACCATATCGCGGGTCCAGACCAGGTGATATCCGCCCAGGTCGTCGTCGCTCTTATGGTTCCCCCAGGGAATCGAAGCCGAGGCGATGAACGCGCCTGAATACGTCTTGTCCTCATGGGTCAGCAGGATGTTGTGGCTGATCTGCAGCAGGGTCCCCTTGTCATGCGACTTGACCGCCAGCTCCAGCGGACTGGCCGCGCGATGCCATTGGGCGATAAATCTCTTCAGGTGGGATTCAAACGGTGTCGCCAGCGTGGCCATCGCCCCCGAAAGCGCGGCGTGGTGGCCATACCCAAACCCTAGGGCAATAGTGAACTCCCGTCGCCCGCTAGCCTGATGGCTGAGATTCACTTCGCCCAGCAGCGCAAGGTTTCCATTCAGAGCGCTACCGAACTCCCAATCCATCTTGAAGTTTTGGAGGTCTTGCCAGCCGTCGCTCGTGCCGACGTAGCCGCAACTCGCCTTGCGAAAACCGCAATCGCAGACCATTGACATCGAAATGCCGTCTCGCCAGGCAATGAACGACCGTTTCCCCGCGACCTCCACGGTCCGCGCTGAATTACCCGCGCCGCCGCCATTGAGGTGCGGCGCCAGTAGTGCATACACATTTAGCTTGCAGAGCACCGACTCCTCGCCCTCCAGCACCGCGTGGACAATGACCACCGGATGATGGGGATTGGAGATGATCTCCTTGGTGAGCGTGTAGCGGCCCTCAGGATCCTGCCCAACCGTGCGCACTGCGGGTGAATCCGAATCGATATATTCGAACTTCGTCTTCAGGTTCCGCTTTTCTTCCTGGAAATACGTCTCGCCGTCCGAGATCAGGAACTCCATGTCCCGTATCTGCGGCCGGTCGATGGTCGGGAAATACACCTCGTTGAGAATGCTGTGCGAGATCGTGTACCAAACCCGGCTGGATGCGGAGTATGCCGTGCCTACGGTATCTTTGGCCGCCGAGGTCCAGCGCCCTTCGAGCCCAGGGGCGCCAAACGCCGCTCCCGATCCTTCAACCCACCTGTATTCTGTTTCGAGCACCGCCATGAACTATCCACCTGCGGGAAGCCTGCTGCTTCCGCCTTTCCAGCTTAACCGCCAAACCCCCAGAGACGAGTCCCGGCGCCGCCCTTTTGAGGATTAAAGTTCAATCAATTCCTGCTTTCAAGCTCAGCCAGACACTATAGCATCTGGCCGAAAGAGGTCTAGTCCAAATCCCTCCCGCCCAACCACCCCCTCCCGACCAAAAACACCACCGAACCTCACGCCCCGTTCCTGCATCCATTACTATCGAGAGCGAAGTATGCGGGAGACTTCCTGCCGGACAGAGGCAGTTGTCCGCCACTCTGACATTTTGAAGGCCTGCCCTCATGCCCGGGCAGCAAACCGTACTATGCACCTGCAGTACCCATCAAGGAGGAACGTTTTGGCCTACGAACTCGCACCACTTCCCTACGATTACGCCGCCCTCGAGCCTCACATCGATGAAGCCACGATGAAGCTTCACCATGACAAGCACCACGCGTCCTACGTCACCAACCTGAACGGGGCCGTCGAAAAGCATCCCGACCTCGGCAAGCACACGGCTGAAGACCTGCTCAGGAACCTTAACAGCGTTCCAGAGGATGTCCGCACCGTGGTTCGCAACAACGGCGGGGGTCATGTAAATCACACCATGTTCTGGGCAATCATGAAGCCCGGCGGAGGCGGCGCGCCCACCGGCAAGATCGCCGACCAGATCACCAAGGACTTCGGCTCATTCGACGACTTCAAGAAGCAGTTCAACGAGACGACCGCCAAGCAGTTCGGCTCCGGATGGGGCTGGCTGGTCTACGACGGCAAGTTGAAGGTCGTCACCACCCCAAACCAGGACAACCCGCTTTCCTCAGGCCATTACCCGATCCTCGGCAACGACGTCTGGGAGCACGCCTATTACTTGAAATACAACAACCGCCGCCCCGAATACCTCGCCGCATGGTGGAACGTCGTCAACTGGGACGAAGTCAACAAGCGCTTCGCCGAAGCAACCAAGTAACTGTACCTGCCGCAACTCTGGGTGCCCATCCTTGGCGACGCTCTCTGTCGTCAAGGGTGGGATAGCACGGATTCCTCTTCTCCCTGCATCAGGTGCGAAGCATGGCGGTTTAAAGCCGCTTCGCGCGCGAAACCGGAAAGACCGTCACACATCCTTTCCCGTCGAACATCTTTTCTCCCCGAATCGTGTTCTATATAGTTAGGAACGATTCATGAAACCGACTTTCATTCTGGCTCTTCTCCTTGGCGTCTCCGGTCCTTCGCTCCAGGCTCAGGCACCCCTCCCCGCCGATACCGCCCTCTTCAGCATCAATCAGGGCAACCACAATGTCGGGCGCAGCGATTTCTCCATCCTTCCCGTGAAACAAGGCAGCATTGCCACACCGGCGGCCTACACCGTCACTAGCCACGGTTCGTTGAGCCTGCAAAACACAAAGTACAGCTTCTCCGGCAGCGGCAGCCTTGATCGAGACCTATCCATCCTGCAGGAAAATTTGAACGGAATCGTCAACGGTTCGGCAATCACCTTCGCCGTCCATCCCAGCGGCGGAAATTTTGTGATCGAAATATCAGCCGATGGCCGAAGCTACAGAAACTCCCTCAACCGCCCCGCGCAAACCGTCTTCTTCCCAGACTTCGACCTCGCCGCCGACGACATTCTCCTGAATCTCGCCGCCCGTCATCCCGGCACGCCAATTTCCGCATTGATCCCCAAGCAGACCGGAATCCTAAGCGCCGCAACGCTCGCTCCTCAGGCCGATGTTCAGGGCACCCTTAATGGAAAGACGCTCACCCTCCACCACATTTCGCTCACCATTGGCTCGGTAGTAAGCGAACTCTACTACGCTTCAGACAATCGCATTCTAGAGGTAGACATTCCCAGCCAGACCTTCGCCGTCGTCCGCGACAACTTCCAGCTGCAGCCACCGCCCCCGCCGCCGGCCAACGAGGCACAGCCAACTCAGCCGACCGTGCCGCCACAATAAACTGCCGTGTCATTCCGACGACCAGAGGGAGGAAGAATCCCGGCGATGTTTCGACCGCAACTTCCGCCCCGATCCCTTATGGGCTTAAATACGGGCCACCCTCGGCCGCCTCAATCGCCCGCTGCGCAAGCTCTCGAAACGCCTCCCTCAACTGAGGAGGCTCGCGCACCACAATACGGCAGCCCAGACTCAACAGCATCGCCGCCATAAGTTGCAGCTGGTCCCGACCGCAACGGAGTCGCGTACCATACCTTTCTCTTTCGATCGCGACCCTCCACGGCGCAAAGAAACGTTCGGCCTCTTCAAACAGCATTTCGATCCAGACATCGATCTGATAATCCGACTGCACAAAGGGCATTCGCTCCTGCAGATAAGCCCGAGGATCGAAGTTGTCGGGACGTTCGAAGATCTCCTCGCGAAGCTCAAGACCCTCCACCCGGTCTAAGCGAAAGGTGCGAAGGGCCTGCCGCAACAGACAGCGGCCAATCAGATACCATCGCCCATCCGTGTGAATGATGGCGTAAGGTTCGATCTCCCGCGCAGACTCTGCGCCCGAATGAGAGCGATAGACAAACCGCGTTCGACGGCAGGCCCGGATCGCCGACGCGGCGCAAATGAGTGCCTCCGCCGAGGCTGAGACCGCCCACATGTTCGGCTCGACCACCACCGCATCTTCAACCGCCCGAATGCTCTCACGAAGCGCTGCCGGCAACACCCGGCCCAGCTTGGCCAACACGCCTTCCGTTGCCGGAGCAAAAGCAGAAAGCCGAAGCTGGTGAAGCGCCCGCAGCCCCAAAGAAAGCGCAAACACCTCTTCCTCAGTAAACATCAGCGGGGGAATACGAAAGCCCGGGCGCAACTGATAGGACCCGCCCACCCCAGGAGACGACTCGATGGGAACGTGCAGGTCCCTCAAGCGGACGATATACCTCTGCACCGTGCGAAGATCCACCTCCAGCCGCGCGGCCAGCTCCGCCCCGGTGACGCGTTCGCGCGCCTGCAGGATCTCAAGCACCGTAAGCACCCGCATGATTGGGTCGTACATGATGACCCAATTATTCCCTAAATTCCCGACAGCTCCTGTCGGGAATGTCTCGTAACCTTCTTCTTAGCCCGGGACGGGCCCAAGGAGAAACGACATGGCGACAGCAACGGCACAGATCGAGATACTGACAGCAGAGGAGCTTCTAAAGCACTGGCAGGGGCACCGCAGGGTCACCCGGAAGACCATCGAGGCCTTCCCCGAAGACAAGCTCTTTCAATTTTCAGTCGGCGGGATGAGACCCTTTTCCGACTTGGTCTGGGAATTCATCGGGATGACCGTGCCCGTCGTCAACGGCGTCGCCACCGGCAAATGGCAGAAATTCGAAGGAGCTAAGCCGACGACGAAAAGCGAACTTCTGCAGGCGTGGGACGCGCAGACAGCGGAACTCGACGAGAAGTTCCCACAGATTCCGGCCCACCGCTTTTCTCAGATCGATAAGGCCTTCGGCCAGTGGGAGGCAACGGGCACGCAGACGATCGAATACGCCATCGACAACGAAATCCATCATCGCGGCCAGGGATACGTCTACTTGCGTGCTCTGGGAATCGAACCGCCGCACTTCTGGGAACGTGACTAGCCCCCTTTAAATCCTGGGCAGGCCGCGCTCTCGCGCGGCCCGACTCAGCCGTTCGCGATATGCTCGGGCTGCAAACCCATGCCGATGAACCTTCCCGTCAGCTGCTGAAATCCCGGCACCCGAGTCAGAACACGCAATAACAAAGGGGCTGTGAGCGCACCAGAGCTGTGCAACAACACCCGGTTGAGAATCCGGTGCGCAAACAGCTGCACACGCTGGGTATTCCGCACCGCCCCCTCGCGATAATGCTGAACGTGTTCCAGGTCGCGAACGGTCAGTCCGTTCGAACGTAGCGGCTCTGCAAGAATGTTGGCGCTCGCGACCGCATCTTGCAACGCGATGTTGATGCCGATTCCGCCAACCGGCGACATGGCATGGGCCGCGTCTCCGATACAGAGAAGCCCGGGAGAAAACCATCGTTCCAAATGGTTCACCTGAATCGTCAGTAGCTTCACCTTCTCCCAGACATCGATCTCACCAGTCCTTCCAGCCAGGAAAGGAACGATACACTCAAGACTCTCGCGAAACGCAGGAAGTCCCTGCTGCTGAAGTGCCGGAAAGCTCCCCTTGGCAATCAGATATCCCACCTGAAAATAATCGTTGCGGTTGATCAGGATCACGAACCGGCCATAGTTCACATACCCAAGCGCGTTTTCGGGATCAGACGATTGCCGCGCAATGCGAAACCACAGAATGTCGATCGGCGCCCCGTCGTCAACAAGCGGAAGATGACCGGCGACCCGTGATGTGGCGTGTCTGCCGTCACAACCCACAGTAAGATCGGCCGGAATCTCCACCTCACCGCCAGGAGTCTTCGCCCGAACCCCAACTGTGACGCCCTCTCTCTCCACAAGCCCGGTGGCTTCCCAGCCCATCTTGAGAGTGAAGTTGGGGTACCGGGCACCCTCTCCGGCGAGAAAGTTAAGAAAATCCCATTGCGGCATCAGGGCGACGAACTTCGCGTGGGTAGGCAGGTGGGAAAATTCCGACATTGAAACTTTGGAACCGCCAATAATCGCCGACAACCCCTTCACCTGCGAGTGCGGCAGCTCAAGGAACTTCTCGAGAAGGCCAAGCTCATGCAGCAGCTCAAGCGTAGAGGGATGAATGGTGTCACCGCGGAAGTCGCGGAAGAAATCGACATGCTTCTCAAGCACCGTAACCGGAAGCCCCGCCCGCGCGAGCAAAAGGCCAAGCATCATGCCGGCCGGACCTCCACCGATGATACAAGTGCTTTGCATGCAAGCGACTTTAGCAGAGTGTATGACGCGATATGCGCAAAGAGGGACGCCTAATCAAGAAAGCCGTCCCGCCTATCCGCTCAATCCACCGCAACCACCATACCCCGTCCCAGCAAAAGCTCGGCGCGATCAAAGAAGGCCCTATCTGCCCCAACCGTAACTCCAGCAGGCTCCAGGACAACCACATACTCCCCAGCCTGCTCCATGTTGAACATCACTCGCCCAGGTCCCGGCGACTCGCCAATCATCGCCTTCAGCTCAGCCAGAGTCGCCTCGCTCGCGCGGTCGAGCGCCACACGAATCTTCACATTCTGCGGCAACCTCACCCTCACATCCTCCAACGCTTGAATCGAAGACACCGCCAGCTTCGGCGCAGCGTCCTCTTCGGCGCGAAGTTGCCCGCGCACCAGCACCGGCACCTCGATCTTCAGGTTCGCCGCCAGCTTCTCATAGTCTTTGGGAAAGCAGATCAGGTCGATCTTGCCCACCGTATCCTCGAGCGAAGCCTGCGCATAGAGCTCACCCGACCGCTTCGACTTCGCCACCTTCAACCCAACAATCACGCCCGCGATCGAAATCTCATTTTCCGTCGAAGGCTGACCACGGCGAAAAGTCGTCGGTGCAGGTTTCATCTCCAGCGCCGTCGCCGTATCCACCACCCCCGGCAGGTTGCGCAGCTTCTCCGCATACTTGTCCAGCGGATGACCCGAGACAAAATAGCCCAGCACCTCCTTCTCACTCTGCAACCGCAGATTTTCGTCCCAATCAGGAATATTCGGCAGATCGTTCGCGGCTCGCGAAGGCGACGGCTCCTCGTCAAAGATGCCGAACAATCCATGCTGTCCCGCCGCGAAATCTCGCTGCGCCTTCTGCGCCCGCTCCATCGCCTTGTCCGCAGCCGCAATCAGCTGCGAACGTCTTCCCAGCGAATCCAGGGCCCCCGCCTTGATCAGCGATTCGAGCACCCGTTTGTTCATCAACCGCAGATCGACCTTCTCGCAAAACTCCCAATACGACGCGAAAGTCTTACCCTCGTCCTCTAGCGCAGCGCGCGCCGCAAGGATCGAGTCAATTGCATTGCGTCCAACATTCTTGATCGCCGTCAGCCCAAATCGAATCGCCTTGCCATGCGGAGTAAAGTCCGCACCGCTGAACAACACATCCGGAGGCTCGACCGCAATCCCCATCTCGCGGCATTCCTTGATGTACTTGACCACATTCTCCGGCTTCGAGATTTCCGAGCTCAGCAAAGCAGACATAAACTCAATCGGATAATAAGTCTTCAAATAGGCCGTCTGGAAAGCCAGCAGCGCATACGCAGCCGAGTGCGACTTATTGAACCCGTAGCCCGCAAATTGCTCCATCAAATCGAAAATGTGTTTGATCTTCTCTCGGGGATGCCCTTTTGCAACCGCTCCAGTCACAAATCGATCGCGCTGCAACGCCATCTCCTCAGCGTTCTTTTTGCCCATGGCGCGACGAAGCAAATCGGCGTCGCCCAGCGAGTAGCCGGCAAGCTCGTTGGCGATCTGCATTACCTGCTCCTGGTAAACGATCACGCCCAGCGTTTCTTTGAGAATCACTTCCAGCTCAGGCAGTTCATACTCCACCTTCCGCCGTCCCCACTTGCGCTCGATGAAGTCGTCGATCATCCCGCCCTGGATCGGCCCCGGACGATACAACGCATTCAACGCCGTCAGGTCTTCAACCGAAGTCGGCTTATAGCGGCGCAAAACGTCCCGCATCCCGCCCGACTCAAACTGAAAAATCCCCGAAGTCAGCGCCTTATGAAAAACCTGCTCATAAGTTCGCTGGTCCTCAAGCGGAATCGTCTCCAGATCGAGCACGACATCCTGATTGGACTTGATCAGCTTCAGGCAATCGTCAATCACCGTCAGCGTCGTCAACCCAAGAAAGTCCATCTTGAGCAAACCCAGCTTCTCGATGGCCTTCATGTCATAAGAGGTGACGACTTCTTCGTTCTTGCTACGGCTAAGCGGAACTAAATCAGTCAGCGGGCGCGGCGCAATCACCACACCAGCCGCATGAACACCCGCCCCCCGCACCAGCCCCTCCAGCTTCCTCGCTGTATCGATCAGCTCGCGCGTCTGCGGGTCTTTGTCGTAGGCTTCCTGCAGAGGCGGCGAATCCTTCAGCGCCTGCTCAATGGTCACACCGATGGTGGCTGGAATCATCTTCGCGATGCGGTCCACATCGCCGTAGGGCAAGTCAAGCGCACGGCCCACGTCCTTGATCGCTGCCTTGGCCGCCATGGTGTTGAAGGTGATGATCTGCGCCACTTGCTCGCGGCCATACTTGCCGGTCACATACTCGATCACCTCGCCGCGCCGATTCATATCAAAATCGATGTCGATATCCGGTAGCGAAACTCGCTCCGGATTCAGAAAGCGCTCGAAGAGCAGCACATTCTGCAGCGGATCGATGTTCGTAATCTCCATCACATACGAAACCAGCGAACCCGCCGCCGAACCACGCCCCGGCCCGACCGGAATGTCATGATCGCGCGCATATTTAATGAAGTCCCAGACAATTAGAAAATATCCGGCAAACTTCATCACCTTGATGCAGTCGATCTCGCGCTCCAGCCGCGCCTCATAATCCGAAATCGGAAAACGCAACAGCCCCCGCTCCTGCAAGTGACGGATCGAAGTATCCAGCCGCTTCTTGAAGCCTTCCCGGCAGACCTCTTCAAAGTAACTGTCCACCGTATGCCACAGCGGCACCGCAAACTCCGGAAACGGATTATCGACCTTGTTGATCTTGAGCGAACACCGCTCCGCAAACTGCATCGTCCGGCTGACCACCTGCGGCGCATGAGAGAAAAGCTTCTCCATCTGCGCCGCCGACTTCACAAAAAACTGGTCGGAATCAAACTTGAACCGCTTCGGATCATGAATCGACCCCGCCGTCTGCACGCACAGCAGCACCTCATGCGCATGATGGTCATCCTCGCAAAGATAGTGGCTGTCGTTCGTCGCAACGAGAGGGATATTCAGCTCGCTCTCCAGCTTGAACAAGTCGGCATGGATCTTCTTTTCCAGCTCCAGCCCCTGGTCCTGAATTTCCAGGAAGAAATTCCCTTTGCCAAAGATGTCTTGATACTCGCTGGCCGTATGCCGCGCCTCGTCATAGTTCCCGGCAATCAGCTCCTGGCAAAGCTCGCCCGCCAGGCATCCCGAAAATCCCACCAGCCCACTAGCATGTTCCGCCAGATAACTCTTGCTGATCCGCGGCTTCCGATAAAAACCATGCAGCGAAGCCTCGGAGGTAATGCGAACCAGGTTCCGATAGCCCTCTTCGTTCTCAGCCAACACCAACAGATGGTTGTAGTCGTCACCCTGCGGATCGGCGCGGTGGTCATCCTTCTGGCAGATGTAAAGTTCGCAGCCAAGAATCGGCTTGATGCCCCGCTTCTTCGCGGCCTCAAAAAAATGGACAGCCCCATAAATATTGCCGTGGTCGGTAATCGCAACCGCCTGCTGGCCGATATCGGCGACGTGGTTAACCAGCTTTTCGACATCGCAGGCGCCGTCAAGAAGGGAATAATCCGTATGCAGATGTAGATGGGTAAATTCGGCCATGGCTCTGCTCTGATTTTAGAGCGGGCAGAGGTCTCCCTTCGCCGCGTCAAACGACGACCGGAAAGAAGTTGAGGAAAAACCGTCCGCAATCCGTCAGATGAGGACGGCCCCTTTCACTTGACCTGAAAAATCAGGAAGTAGTCCTGTCCATCCGCCTTGGTGAAATCGTAGGAAGCGACCAGCTTGAATCCAGCCTCACCCATCTCCCGCTTCACCACATCGCTGTTCAAGCCATGATCGGTGCCGTTGCCGTTGCGGTCGATTATGCCGACCTTCGCGCCCGGCCTCAACGCAGGCTTCAAGTTGCCGAGCAACACCAGCGGATGCGCAATCTCGTGATAGACCTTCAGCATGAGCACCGCATCGACCGACTTCGGAGGCAGCTTCGGATCATCCGGCGTGCCCAAGACCGCATGAACATTGCTGAGCTTCTCCTTCTGAATGCGCTGATCGATGTATTGAATCGCGTGCGGGTTAATGTCCTCGGCATACACTACGCCCGCCGACCCTACCCTCGCCGAAGCGCGCACCGTAAACCAACCCGAACCCGCGCCAACGTCAGCGACCCCTGAACCATGCCGAATGCCAAGCAGGTCCATCACCCGCTGTATCTGCAACCGCTCATCGCGGCCCGGGCTCTCAAAGATCGAAAGATCGCCGCTATACGGAGTGCTCGTCGGGCGCTCGGTCTGTTGACTTTGCGCCACGACCCTCACGCAGCCCGAAAACCCAAGCAACAAGATGAAGAGTACGCCTGCCCTGCGAAAACATTGAATGAAGCTCATAATTCAGAATGCCCCTGCCGCGGCTTTTCGCGCGCCCCCGATCCAATCTGTCCTTTGCTCGCATGAAAGCATGCTTAGCTCGAAATCCTACCTGCCTCCTGAACCACTCGCAGCCTGTCGAGAAGCCTCGCGATACCCCTCAAGCAGTTGCTGCCGGTTGCCGCGGAGGTTCTCACCCGACCTCACTTCCGGATACGACTTCGTCCCCATCGTCCCTACCCACAAAACATGGTTGAACTTCACTGTGTCCAGATGGTCCTCAACCGAGAAATCCATCCCCTTGCATTGTTCTGTCCACCACGCGGCGTCATGGAGCGGAGTTGGCGCAGCATCTAGAGCCGCTTTCGAGAACTTCTCCGCTGGAATCGGCAGCCCCGTCTTCGCCAGATAAGCCGAAGGCGTCGCCGTATAGTCCCACTCCGCCTGCTTTGCATCGAATGCGTCGAGCATCGGCATTGCGTGCGCGTCATTGAGGTTCAACGGTTTGATCTTCAGAATTGCTTCGATCGTGCGCACCATGCTGACCGTGTTATATCGCGTCGAATCAACAAAGGCGTGCTTCACATAAGGCCCAACAATGAAGGCCGTGCTTCGGTGAGCGTCCACATGGTCTCCACCGTCCTGCGCATCGTCTTCAATCACAAAGACCAGCGTGTCGTCCTTGTACCGGCTATGCGCTACCGTCTCGATCAGCAGGCCAACCGCAAAATCGTTGTCCGCGATCTGCAGCTCGGGAGTACTCACGCCCTTGATCGCAGTGGCATAGTCGCCGAAATGATCATGCATGATCCTGACCAGCGATAGGTTGGGCAACTTCCCGTCCTTTTCATATTGCGCAAACTCGCGCCGCCACTCGGTGAAGCGGTAGTAATCGGGAAATGAGTTATCAAATCCCCGAAAGTACTTATCGCTATACTTTCTCAGAACGGCGCTCGTCGAGTAAGCCACCTGCAGGTGGCTGGCAAACGGATCGGGGTCTTCGGGGATTTCATACTTCTTCTGCGCGGCGGTCAGATTGTAGCGAGCAAGATCAACGAAGAACCCATAATTGCGCAAAGTCAATCCGGCCTTCAAAGCTCCGTTCCATAGATATCCCTGACCCTGCCCGCCATCGTCATCGTCGTCCGGCGCTGCGATATCGGCGGTACCCGGCAGCACGTTAGGGTCGTCGCCGCCCATTGGATTCGCCTTCGCGCGCTCTTTGACATCGCCAATGCCAACATTCACATTCCGGTTGGTTCCTTCGGCATCGTCGTCCAGACCGCGGCCCGCGTAGTTGACCGGAATTTCCTTCTCAATCGTGTCCGTCGTCCTCGCGGAGGTCGACCACGGCCAGCCATCGCCACTCACATCCGAAGCGCAATAGAAGTTATCGAAATCGACAAACTTGTTCGCGATGGCATGAAAGTTAGGTGTGTCCTTCTCCGGAAATTGGGTAATGCTCGGATCGCCATTGCCAACCGGAAGATCACCCAGCACCTGATCGTATGTCCGGTTCTCCTTGATGATGTAGATCACATGATGGATCTTCGACCGGAGCAAATCCAGCGTCGCCTTCTGCTCGTCGGTCAATAGCGGAACAACCATGTGGTTGTTATCAACAAGTACAGTCTTTGTCAGAGAGGCCAACTCTGCATCTGTGGGTGCAGGTAGAGTTTGAAAACCTGCCTTGGTGATCTGCCATATGTATTGGTTCGAAGCAGGACACGCGATCTTCTGATCGGCAGTGATCGCATGGCAGTTCCCGGAATTGGATCCGGTCGCGCTCTTGCCATTGACGACATAGAGCATCGAGCCATCCGCACTGGTGCTGATCGAGTTCGGATAAAACCCGCTCGGAATCAACCCGGCGACGGCGCTCTTGCTCAAGTCATCGCTCAGGTTCACCACTGCCACGGCGTTCTCGCCGCCATTGGTGACATACAAAGTCCGCTCGTCCGGAGACAGAGTCACACTATTCGGGTTCGCGCCGAAATACCGTTCCGCATTCGGATACAACTTCCCCGGAGCAGTCACTTTGATGTTGGCGACTACCTTGTTGGTCGCGGTGTCGATGACGGCTACCGTATCGCTGTTATCCTGCGCGACAAACAAACGAGCCTGCGCCATGTCGAGAATCGATCTGTTCGGTTGTCCATCAACCCTAATCCGTTTGATCAGAGTCGGTGCGCCCTTGAGCGAGACAACGTCGATCTCCCGATCGCGAACGCTCGAAACATAGGCAGTCTCGCTGCCCTTGATCTGCACCCAGTAAGGAAACTCGCCGCCCGGAACTCCAGTAGCATTCTTCGGATCGATCACTCCCGGCCGCAAGTCCAGTTCACCGCTCTTCACCCACCCGCTGGCTCCTTTTGTCAAAATGCTGATCGAGTCGTTCTCGTAATTCGCGACTACGATTGTTTTGCCATCACTCGAGACTGCCAGACCCGCAGCCTCGGGCTCGGTTTCGATCCCAATGCCACCAAAGTTGCCGTTGTTCTTATCGACCTTCGCCAGATGCCCCAGGGCGACCGGTGTGCCCTTTTCGCTCCAGACGCCATCAGCCCAGGCGAAAATGTGCACATTGTCATCGTCTCCGCCCGCCACATAAAACTCTGTGCCGTCCGGGCTGAACGCGATCCCGCTATAGGTGTTCGGTACGACAATAGCCTGCTTCTGAACTGGCTTCGGCGACGAGATGTCAAAAACGAAGACCCACTCGCTCGACGCCGCCGGATTCTGCTTGCCCCGGTTCGGGCCATCCGCGTAGTTCCAGCGATTGAAGCCACTAGTAAGGACAAGCAGGGTTTTTCCATCCGGGCTTACCACGGTCGTCACAGCCTGCCCAGCCGTGTAATCGGGAACGCTCGCAACCTGCGGATTCAAAGCCTGATACGTGGCGTCGCGCGGTGCCAGCGGCGTAATCGTCTGGTTGGTGCTGAGGATTTGCGGTTGCCCTGAGTTCAACTGCGCTGCGGCGAAGGAAGAAACCGCAAGCACGCTCGCGGCAAGGCCTGGGAAGATGCGGGTCCAATTCATGGAACTCTCCAGAGTCGAGACTGTCGATCTCGAATCCAGTTTCGCATTAAGCCCGATTCATTGCCCGTTCACACCAGCCGCCGGAGTTCCCCGCCCCGTCAGCTCTCGAATCAGATCGACTTCATGCTGCCGGTACGGAGTATCGTCCTGGCGAAACACCTCATGAAACCACACCGTCGGCTGGATCAGCACATACGGCCTCTGCCATGAGTCCCAAGGCAGATATGTCTGGGTCTTTCCCGCAACCAGCCCCCAGTTGATCGCGCCAACGTTATATTTCTTCGCGATCGGCAGGCTATTGTCGAAGGTGCTGCCCGCCCCGCGCGCCATATATTCGGTGCATATGATCGGCCGGTGATACATCTGCAACTGCTTGATCCGCGCCTCAAAGCCCTCCGGCCAGTCATAGTTGTGGAAAGTGATAATGTCCGACTCCTCAAGCTGAATCTTCGTCATCGGGCTCTCCTTGTCCGGATTCACCCAATCCCCTTGCCAGACGCCGCTCGTCAGCGGCTGTGTCGGGTGCATCTCCCGCGCCCAGGCAAACGCCTTCGGCAGCAATGCGCCCACAAGTTCGGCCTTGCTCTTCGCTCCCTTCACCGGATAGGAAGACTCGTTTCCATTATCCGGCTCGTTCCAGATGTCCCAGCCCAGCACCCGATCGTCATTCGCGAATGCCCCGACTACCCCTTGCACATAGGCCTTTAGCTTCGGCTCATACGCAGGGTCCGTGATGCCCTTGTAGCCCGGACTCTGCACCCATCCCGAGTTATGTACCCCGGGAATTGGCGGATGCTGCGGCCCAAGCTTCGGATAAGGGTCCCAGCACGAATCAAACAACACCAGCAACGGCCGAATATGATGTTTCGCAGCGATGGCCAGGAATTGATCCAGTCGCCGCGTAAACCCCTTCGGATCCTGCTCCCAGAGTTGGTCCTGCAGAAAGACGCGCATCGTGTTCATGCCGATGCTCTCGCCCAGCCCCAGCTCCTTGTCATTCAATGCCGGATTGAACGTCGCCGCCTGGAACATCTCCAGCTGATTGATCGCGTCGGAAGGCACATAGTTCGCGCCCACCAGCCACGGCTGTTGCGCGTACCACGCATTGGCCTTCTCTTCGGACCATCGTTGCGCACGCGCGCCGGCTGTCAGAAATATCAGCACCAAACCCGCGACTATCGTTCCGGTGATCGAAGATTCACGCCTGCATTTCTTTGATGAATCGGAATCGCCTTCGCTCATGTGGCTCACCGCTCGTGCTTCCTTTCAGATTCGGGCCCCGCCCAGTCGTGCCGCGCAGGTAGAAATGATCTACGATGCTCTATAGACCCAGCGCACCGCAGCAAACAAGAATGTACTTGAACCATCCGGAGCACGCAATTTCCTCATCGAAGCAATTCATATGCTGAGCCTCTATCAACGATTAGTCGTCGGTTGCCTGCTATTGGTGGCGATCGTCCTCGGCATGACGCTCTATGTGAGGAGTTCGCTTCGCAACATGGCCGCGAGCGATGAAATCATCGTCGCCCACGCCACATCAGGCCAGGCGGAGGCCCAGCGCATCGCCGACGAAGAGGCGACCTTGGGTCGCCATCTCCTGACCACAGTCGAGGTCTGCGCCTTGCTGGCTCTCATCCTCGCGCCGGTCACCGTCTACTCCGTCATCCAGCCATTGCGCGAGGTCGCGAAAAGCGCGCAGCGTATCGGTCAAGGAGACATAAATGCGCGCATTGAGTGGCGCTCCCATGACCACCTGGGCGCGATCGCCACCGAGGTAAACCGCCTCGCCGTGCGCATTCGCGACCTTCGCGAAACCGAGACCGGCCGCCGCCAGATGGAGCACCAGTTAAGCGACGCCGTACTGCAGTCGATCTTCGAGCCGATCATTGTGACCGACGGCAAGGGGCAGCTTCTCAAGCTCAACCAGGCCGCCATCGAGCTTCTCGGCGAAGTCGCCAGCGACCGAATGGCCCTCACCAACACGCCCGGCGGCGACAAGATTCTCAAAGCGGTGCGGGACGCAGTTTCGATGCAACGCGCCGTCGCCAATGAGGGCGAAGCAGCGCTGCTGCCAATGCGCATCGGCGAAGCCAAACGCAGCTATCGCCTGCGCACCACCCCCATGCGCGACGAAGACGGCAAGCTCCTCGGCGCCGTCACCGTGCTCGAAGACGTCACCCAGATGCAGGAGGTAGACCGCTTCAAGACCCGCTTCATCTCCGTCGCCTCGCAGAAACTGCGCGACCCTCTGCAAAGAATTCGCCTCAGCCTTTACACCCTTGCCAAGGGTTTCGGCGGCGAACTAAAACCCTTGCAGGCAGATCTGCTCCAGGGCGCGGAGGAAGAAGCCGAAGCGCTCAACGATCTCATGTCCGACCTGATCGACGTCGCCGAGCTCGACACCGGCCGCCGCGAACTCAAGATCGAACGTCTGCGCCCCATCGATGTCTTGCAGGAGGCCCACGACCGTTGGATCGAAGAGGCCTGCGCCAAGCGGATCGACATCGAGGTACGCGCCTTCGCCGATCTCTCCCACATCAACGCCGACCGCCGCGCTCTGCGTAGCATCTTTGACAATCTGCTCAGCAACGCCATTCGCTACACGCCTGCTGGAGGCTCGATCCTCTTGCGCGCCGAGGAGATTAAAGACCGAGTCCAATTCTTCGTCCGCGACAGCGGACGCGGCATCGAAACCGAGCGGCTGCCGTTTATCTTTGGCCGCTTCGATACCTCTAGCGGAACCGGCGATGGCACCGGTCTCGGCCTGGCGCTGGTTCGCCGACTCGTCGAAGCTCTCGGCGGACAGGTCGCCGTCGAGAGCCGTCTAGGCGCTGGCACCACCTTCAACTTCACCGTACCTATGTCCACGGTCCAGGCCACTCGGCACCCTGTGGAGGTCGGCTAATGCCCGACTCCAACTCCGATATCCACGCCACCCCAACACCCGACGCATCCGAACCCCATCAGCTCACCCTCACCGAACCCGGTCAGACCATCGCTCCGGAACCGGCCAAACTCCGCATCTATCTTGGCGCTGCGCCCGGCGTCGGAAAGACATTTCAGATGCTCGAGACAGCGCACCTCATGCGCGCGCAGGGCATTGACGTTGTCATCGGTCTGATCGAAACCCATGGCCGCGCCGACACCGCGGCCATGATCAAAGACCTGGAGGTCATTCCCCTCAAGGAAGTTCCCTACCGCTCCGTCGTGCTGCGCGAGATGGATCTCGACGCGGTGCTCAAGCGTCATCCGGACACGGTCATCGTCGACGAACTGGCGCACACCAACATTCCTGGCTCGCGCAATCGCAAGCGCTATGAGGACGTTCTCGAGCTGCTCGACGCAGGCATCAACGTCATGACCGCCGTCAACATTCAGCACCTCGAGACGCTCAACGACGCGGTCGCGCGCTCGGCAAGCACCGTGATCCGCGAGACCGTCCCCGACAGCCTGCTCAAGCGCGCCGATGAAGTAGTCAACGTTGACGTCACCGTCGAAGAACTCCGCGACCGCCTCCGCCAGGGCAAAATCTATGCTCCCGAAAAAGTCGAGCAGTCGCTGGCCAACTTCTTTCGCAAGGGCAATCTCAACATGCTCCGCGAACTAGCCCTTCGCACCACCGCCGAGCGCGTCGGCGAAGCCGCCTCGCATTACCGGCGCACCCAGGGGCTTGAGCAAGCCCCGATACCGGAAAAAGTCATGGTCTGCCTCTCCGAGCGCCCCGGCGCCGAACGCCTGCTGCGCGTCGGCGCACGCATCGCCGGCCGCCTCGCCACCAATTGGTACGCGGTCTACGTCGAGCCACCCGACCACGACAAGCGCCACGGCGACCCCGAGGCCTTCCACCGTATGGAGGAGTACCTCAAGCTCGCCCGTGACCTCGGCGCAAAAACCGTCCTGCTCAAAAACAAGCGGGTTGCCGACGCCCTCATCGGCTTCGCCCAGCAGGAGAACATCTCCCACGTCGTTTTCGGCCAGTCCGCCCGCTCCCGTTTCGACATCCTGCTCCGCGGATCAGTGCTCAACCGCTTTCTCTCTGAAGTTCGCGACGTCACCGTCCAGGTTGTCCCCATGAGCAAGGTCAAACGCTGATCGCGATATTTGTCATCTTGAGCAGAGCCGCCCGCGGCTTTATCGCGGCGGCGAAGTCGAAGGACCTGCGGTTTCTTCGCCGTGCCAACTATCTAGGCTTCGTTCACCCGCACTCTGGACCCAAGAGTGTTTTAATAGGTTGGATCGAATCCTGTTCCGGAGTTCCTAGCCGATGCGCAAGCATGTACTCCTCCTCGCACTCGCAAGCCTCGCCGTCACCGCATCCGCACAATCGTCAGGATGGGCACCCCCAGCCAATCTCACGACACTCCAGCTCTGGCCACATGGAGCACCCGGCGCTCCACCCGCGCATCCCGGCCCGGAAGCCGACATGACCACCCCCAAGGACAACCTCATCGCAGGCAAGCCGCTCATCCGGCTCGGCAACGTCTCAGTGCCAACACTCACCGTCTATCCGCCCAACACCGCAAATACCGGTGCCGCGATAGTCGTCTTTCCGGGAGGAGGCTACAACATCCTCGCCATCGATCTCGAAGGCACCGAAGTCTGCGACTGGCTCAACTCCGCCGGAATCACTTGCGTCCTGGTGAAGTATCGAGTCCCCGGCACCGGCCCATATCCAAAATCCGATGCCGCACTGCAGGATGCACAGCGCTCCCTCGGTATGGTCCGCGAACACGCCGCCGAGTGGCACATCGATCCCAAGCGCATCGGCGTCCTCGGCTTCTCCGCCGGCGCCCATCTCACGGCCGCCATCAGCACTCACTATGACAAGCGCCTCTACGAACCCATCGACGCAGCCGACCAACTAAGCTGCCGCCCAGATTTCGCGCTAGTCATCTATCCCGGCTACCTCGCCCTCGCCGAAAAAGACTTCGCACCCAACCCCGATATCAACCCCACCGCAGAAACTCCGCCCACCTTCATCGTGCAAGCCGAGGACGACACCGTCCACGTCGAAAACGCCATCGTTTATTTCATGCAGCTCAAGAAGGCAAAGGTCCCGGCCGAACTTCACATCTACGCCGAAGGCGGACACGGCTACGGTCTCCGCCCCACCAAGCTTCCAGTAACTACCTGGCCCCAGACCGCCCAAACCTGGCTGCACACGATCGGGATCCTGCCTTCAAAGTAGGGCGGCTCGGCTGTGCTTTCCATAGACTTTACGAGGTTTCTTATTTCCCTTATCTGCTTGCCGGGCGACCCTCCTGCCTCATATACGCTCTCACATCCGCGAGAGTAGACAAACTCACCTGCTTGGTACTAGGCTACGGCTGCGGTTAAGGAGCGTTGTCGGATCGAGTGGAGGGCTTACAATCACGAACCGCGAGTGAGTAAACATGCGACGCTACACGCATTCTTGTCAGCTTGCCGCCCTTACGATGGCTCTCGCTAGTTGCAGTTATGGTCAGGGCCATCCCGCTCCAACCTCTACCGCTCCCGATGAAAATAAGGTCAGCGAGCTGCCCACGCGTCAACTTATCTTTACTGCTGGGGAGCTGGTGAGCGGCCTAAATGTATCTCCAGTCATAGTCCTGCCCATGCAATGCGCCAGTGATGGCGCTCTGCTCTTTGATATGCTGCAGCCTCCTTCGTTCATGCAGCAGGCCCTCTATGCGGTCACCTCGAAATCGAGCCACAGCTTTGAGATATCTGCAATGACCGACCTTCACGGGACCCATCTGATCAGTTTTTTTCCGGGGAATAATCATGTGTCGGTGCTGGTTCGCGCCACAAGGGAGACAACTCCCTCGCCAGGAGAAGCAACGGTCAGACAATCTAGCTATGGATTCTTTGTGGCTGTTTTCGACCGGCAGGGAAATTATATGAAGTCTGTCGAGTTGGCGATACATAATGTACTTCCCTTCCACATCGCGGCGCTGCCCTCTGGTGAATACCTTGTCACTGGCTATGATCGCGCTAACGATATGCCACGGCTCTATCTGGTCGCCGGCGATGGTCAAGTGGTCCGCACTCTTGCTCTGTCCGATAATTTGGGCCAATATGTCTCGGACGATCCCAACTCAGCTAAAGGGATGATGAATTACTCGCGCGTCCTCGGCTCAATTCTGATGACGGCGCATGGAGACGAAGTTCTAGTCTGGCGGAGAGGCGCGGGAGTGGTCCCATTCTCAGTGTGGGCGCCAATGGCAGTACTCGGGAGGTCGAGCTGGATGTGCCAAAAGGCTTCACTCTCGCCGATGTGCTCCCGTCCGACGAACTGTGGGTGGCTCACTTCCAAGAGGCCCAACACGAAACGGACCAGGAACAGGACGTGCGCAAGACGTCCTACTACCAATTCGATCCATCGGACGGAAGCCTGACCTCCAAAATTTCCATCCGCGGAGATTCTCCCGAGCATGTTCCCGCTATTATCGCGTGTGAAGAGGATGGAACGTTTCTCAGCTATCAAACCGATGATAAAGGCCAGGCGCGAATCCTGAGCGCGAGATGAGTCTGCCTTTGGGTGAGCGAAACTGTCCGATGGTTAGCCTGCTCACCCTCGAGCGCACCAAGGGCACAGCCTGACGGAGCGGGACCTGCTCAACTGGGAAGAAAAGAGGCTTTAGTCCGCTGCCGAAAGCCGAGGAGCATCGGCTCGGGCCGCAGAAGTTGAAGGGGCACGGATTCAGCCGTGCCATAGGATTCACTAAGCCCTCGGCGGCTCCAGCCGCTAAGGCATGTTTGTCTGTAGCCGCGCCGGCCGAACTACTCATACCGAAGCGCCACAATCGGATCGATCCTTGTGGCCCGCCGCGCCGGAAAGTACGCAGCAATCAGAGTCACAACCGAGATGACACCCACAGCTCCAATCAGCGTGACCGGATCCGAAGGGCTCAATCCAAACAACCCGGCCTTTATCGCGTAGCTCGCCGCCAGCGCGCCCGGAACTCCCAGTGCGACACCAATGCCCAGCAGCACCAGCGATTCCCTCATCACAAGCCAAAGCACTTCACCGGCGGCCGCACCCAGAGCGATTCTTACGCCAATTTCACCGGTTCGGCGAACGACGCCGTAGGTCATGACGCCATACAGCCCAATCGCGCAGAGCGACAAAGCCAGCACCGAGAAGAAACCCGAGAGCTGCGAAACCAGCCGCTGCTGATCGATCAAACTATCGAGGAGTTCCCCGATCGTTTGCACGTCGAGGATCGGCAGATTCGGATCGATCTGCGTCAGCGCCGCCCGCACCTCGCCCGCAACCGCCGCCGGATCTCCCTTGGTCTGTACTTGCAGCCAGTAGGCATACTGGTCATCCTCGGTAAGTTGCATCACCGCAAGGTAGGCCATCGGATCACGCTCTTCGCCCGCATGATTGTAGGTCGCGTCGCGAACGATGCCAACAATCTGCCACGTCCCCTTCACGCTCGGATCGGCGACCGTGAAGCTGTGACCGATCGCGTCCCCATGAGGGAAATACTTATCAGCCAGCGTCTGGTTGACAACCACCGCCTTGAGCGATGAGGCCGTGTCTTCCGCGCCGATCGTCCGCCCCCGCACCAGCGGAATACCCAGCGTTTCAAAATAACCCGGCGACACGCGATTGAGCAGCGTGCTGACATCTTCATTGGGCGTGGTCGGGCGGTTCAGAATCGTGATCGGCGAACCCCAGTTGCCATGCCACATCGGCGGCCCGCCTGAAAGCGTCGCCGAGCGCACTCCCGGCAGCGCATCCATTCGATTGAGGATTCGTTCATACAGCGCGTTCAATTGTTCAGGCTTATACCCAGCGAACTTCGGACTGGTTCTGACCAGCAAAATATTCGTACGGTCGAATCCCAGGTCTTCGGTGTGAAGGTTGTGAAGCGTACGTAGAAACAACCCCGCGACCGCCAACAGCACCAGCGAAAGCATCACCTGCCCGGTCACCAAAAGATTTGGCAGCAGACGCCCTGAACGGCCGCCCGAGCCGCCCGCCGTGCGTGCGCTCGCGCTGAGCGCGGATGAGACATTGGTCCGCGAAACTCGCAACGCGGGCGCAATCCCAAACAGCAACCCCGTCAGCACGCAGATTGCGGAGGTAAAGGCCAGTACCCGCAGGTCCGGAGTGGCTGCCAAAGCCGTGTGAGACGTCTCGCCAACCATGAACTTGATCAGGACGCGCGTCCCGGCAAACGCCAGCACCAGGCCAAGTGCCCCGCCGATGAACGCCAGCAGCAAAGTCTCGGTAAGTACCTGCCGAACAATGCGCGCCCGGCTCGAACCCAAGGCCAGCCGAGTGGAAAACTCCCGTTCTCGCGCCGCTGCTTTCGCAAGCAGAAAGTTCGCCAGGTTCGCACAAGCAATCAGCAACACAATCGCGACAATTCCCATCAGCACAGCCAGAGGCGCTTCATACGCGCTGCGAAGATGCGAGATTCCTGCGCCACCGGGCAGCAACAGAACGAAGTTCTTGGCGATCTCCTGACGGCGCGAATCCGAGATTGCTGCACCCTCCCGATCGGCCATGTCGCGCTGCCACTGTGCATTGACCCATGCCTGCGCTTGCGCCACGCCCGCGCTCGGGCTGCGCCTCGCCATCATGTGCAGCCAGAATTCGCCGTGCGCCTCCAGCAGCGATGGTTGCAACATCACCTGCGGCTGCATGGTAATCGGCAGCCACATGTCAGGTGATTGCTCGTTCAGATCGACGCCATAGAAGTTCGCTGGCATCACCCCAACCACTGTGAAGAGCGTGCCGTTGATGTCGATAGTTCGCCCGAGCACGGCTGGGTCCGCCGCTAACGCCTGCTCCCAATAGCGATGGCTGATCACAGCGACCGCATTCCGTCCCGGAGTCTCGGTGTCTTCCGGCCCGATTGCCCTGCCGATCATAGGCGCCGCGCCGAGCACCGAAAAGAAACTACCCGAAACAAGATGGCTCAAGGCCTGCGTCGCCGGCCCTCCCGCTCCCGAGCCGGAGCGCACGCTTATCTGGATCGGGAAGCTCGAAAACGCGCAGATGCCCTGAAACTTCTTCGCTTGCTCATTCTCGCGTTCGAGCCTCTTGTAAAAGTCGTAGGCGAATATATCGACCGGTCCGGCATGATCGAACCCGCCCAGAATGCCTCCGCCGCTCGCCTTGCCAAATGACACCAACTGCTGCGGATCGCGCACCGGCAGCGACTTCAGCAACAGATCATTGATCAGCGTAAAAATCGCCGTGTTGGCGCCGATGCCGAGCGCCAGCGAAAGAATCGCCACAACCGAGAATCCCGGAGACTTCAACAATTGCCGCGCGCCATAGTGAATGTCCTGCCACAGCGATTCAACGCCAGACTCCCACCCCGCCGACCAGACCTTGTGCCTGACGGTTTCGGAGGTGCCGATCTCCCCCTTGACCGCGCGCAAAGCCTGTTCCCGCGTCATCCCCCGCCTTACCTTCTCATCCACCGCAGCCTCCAGATAGCCCTGCAGCTCATCCTTGATCTCCTGGTTTCGCCGCTCGCGATGAAAAAGCGCTTTGACGCCGCTCGCTAGGCTTCGCAATATCGCCATGACTTTTCCTCTACGCTTCCATGATCCGGCTGATGGCGGCGATCTGCCGTCCCCATTGCTGCGTCTCTTCTCTCAAAGCTTTTCGCCCTCCAGCAGTTAGCAAGTAATACTTTGCCCGGCGATTGTTCTCCGTAGCCCGCCATTCCGCCTTGATCCTGCCGCCCCGCTCCATCCGGCTAAGCGCGGGAAAAAGCGATCCAGGATTAACGCAGAAAACCCCGCTGCTGATCTGCTCAATACGCAGCGCTATGCCATAGCCATGCATCGGTTCAAGCGCCAACGTCTTCAACACCAGCATCTCCAACGTCCCTTGCACTAGTTCGCTCGATTGGCCTGCCACGCAAATCCTCCTCGTGATTATCAAGAGGTACTCTGTCTCCTCTAGATTGTCAAGATGACGGTGCGGCACGGTTCGCTTTCGGACACCAAAGTCCGTTTGTGGACACTTGGATAGGTAGCCGAAATCCGTAACGCAATAAGACCTGACGGTTTGCATCGGGCCAGCAATGGTTATGGGGATGCTACAAACAAAATGCCAAACGAACTCTTGATGGATTGAAAGAGGAGGTTCAAATGAAGAGCGAAGCAGGATCATGGATTCTCACGGCGGTACTTGAGTTAGGTCTCGCAGCTTCCTTACCAGCGATGGCGCAGGAGACACCCATGCCACACGAGTGTAGCGTTACGCCAGCGGAGCTACAGGCGGAGAAGAAAGTCGTGCTCGATTTCATCCGGCCCGGCATAACCCTGCGTGAGCTTATCGCGTTGATCGATCCTGGCTACATTCAACACAACCCGCTTGTGGTGAAGGCTGCCGCGGAGAAACACATCGGCGATTACGATGAGTTCAAGCTCCTCTTCACCAAGGCGGCTGCAGCGGGTAACCCCGGAGAGGCGAATGTGCTCGACGGCCCGGCCAGACCGCATGGTCGAGCTCCGCATGCCGTGATCGTAATGGCCGAATGCGACCTCGTGACGGCGATTATCAGGAACAGCCGCACGGACCCGACCGCTTCGCCGGGGACTACCTACGAACAATTCAGCTTCGACACCTTCCGGGTTCGCGGAGGCAAATTGGTAGAACACTGGGATGATGAAGAAATCACGGCGGAGTCCGTGCAGGCGCTTAAGAAGCTGGAGCAGTAGCTGCCGAGTCGATGCTGCCGCCTCGCACGAACCGGTTGTAAACACCAGCAAACGAGCCAGGAAACGCTCTCGATCAATGCGCGAAGAGGCCCTGCGGGTCTTCAGCCGAAGAGCTTCATGATTCCGCCCGCCGGAATATCCGGCTGCAGAAACCTCGCTGAAGTATTGCTTTCGGCGGCCACCGCTTCAGCCGCAAGATAGCCGCTCCTCGCGGCGCTTTCCATTGTGGAGGGCCATCCCGTCGCCGTCCAGTCTCCCGCCAGATAAATGCCTGGCCACGGACTCTTCGCCGCTGGCCTAAGCTTATCCAATCCTGGTAGCACCGAAAACGTCGCCCGCGCCTCTTTCAAAATTCCGCTCTTCACAATCTTCGCCCGTTTCACCTCAGGGAAGAACGAAGTTAGCTCAACCAATGCGCTGTCGAGTATCTCCGAACGTTCCATCTTCAACTGGGCCCTCGATCCAGCGATAACCAGCTCGACATAACTTCCCTGCTCTTCCGGATAACTCCGAATGCGCGACTTATGGAAAATCCATTGAATCGTGGTATCCAACAGCGCCGCATGATGAAGATCAGTAATCTGGCGATCGAACCACACATGAACCGTCGTATACGGCGCGTGAATGAACCGCTCAAGATCGTGATCGAGTTCATTGGCTACTTCCGATCTCGGCAATCCGGAAACCAGCTTCTGCGTCTGCTCAAACGGAAGCGCCAGCACCACAGCATCCGTTGTCTGTTCTCCATCGGACGTTCGGAGCGTCCATCGCCCGCCGCTCGCCGCCACAATGGCATCGACTCCGCTGCGAACACAGAGCTTGCCACCCAAAGACTCCAACCGCCGCGCAGCCGCAGAGTAAAGTTCACTCAACGGGACCGTCGGAATACCCAACCTCGCTCCCAGCGGCGACTTCACAAAAAGCTCGCGAAACACCTTCGCCCCAATCCGCAGCGAGCAATTCGCAAAGCTGTCATTCATGGTGACAAGCACCACCGGTTCCCAAAAATGACGGATCGCCAGCGCCGTCTGCCCCGTCCGCTTCAGCCATTGCTCCAGGCTGATTTCATCGTCTTGCTCCGCCGCAGACATAAACTCCGACATTCCCCGAGCGATGGCGAGTTTATCCGCCGCGCCAAGCATCGGAGCGCGCAGAAAGGCATTGCTGAAATGAAGCGGCGCCGGCAGCCCGTTGGGATGAAAGACGCTGCGCCGTCCGCCCTGCTCCAAAAAGACAAGATCGTCATACCAGCGAATCTTGTCCGCCGCGCCCGACGATTCAAGCAGATGAATCAGATTCGTGCAGCATCCCAGCAGCACATGCTGGCAATCCACAACCTCATGCAGCGCCGGATGCTCATACGAAGACGCTCGTCCGCCGACATAAAGCCGCCGCTCAAGCAGCGTAACATCGTACCCGGCGCCAGCCAGCGCGCAAGAGGCCGACAGCCCCGCAACGCCCGCGCCCACAACTGTAACCGAAGTTGTTACGTTTTTGCCCATGAACTATCGGCCTTGATCTCGCGGCCCGATTCTCTGGCGGAAAGTCATCCACGCCCACCAAGAGTACGGGCCATTCCCCAACCCAGAATTGCCAGCTTTTCATAACCGGGCACGCTCACACGCGTGGAGAAAACGTTATAACCCTTACCCTTAATCTTAAGCAGCAACCGGTGATAGATCGTGATAAGCACCCAAAGCGCCGGACGGCTATCCGCATCAATCAGCGGCAGTAATTTCTTACCTGAGTCGTAGTACTCTTCTGCGCGCCGTTCCTCCCACTGCAGTAATTCCCGCACCGGTTCGGTCAGGCCACGCTGGTCATGCACCTCAGCCAATTGCTTCGGAGTCACTCCGAACCGTCGCAGGTCTTCAAGTGGCAAATAGATACGCCCGCGCTCGGCATCCTCCCGCACGTCCCGCAAAATATTTGTCAACTGAAAAGCAATCCCCGTCTCCTCAGCAAGCTTCTCCGCCCGAGGATCGTGATAGCCGAAGATTCGAATGCACACCAAGCCAACAACCGATGCAACTAAGTAGCAATACCGGTAGAGATCATCAAAGGCCTCATAAGTGTCATAATTCAACTTAGTCCGATCTTCCGTTTTCTCACCTCGCCGAAGGTCCATCGTAGTGCCCTCGACCAGTTGCTCCAACAGTTGCGATGGAATCTCAAACCGCTTCTGCGCATCGCGCAGCGCCAGGAAGACAGGATCGTCGGCGACCCCTCCCTGTGATGCCTCGTGCCACGCTTTAAGCCACTGATCGAGCCTCGCCTGCCGCTCAGCGACCGAAAGATTCTCATCGTCCGAAAGATCGTCGGCATGGCGCATGAAAGCGTACACGGCACAGATGGCATCGCGCTTAGCTTCAGGCAGTGCGACGAAAGAATAGTAAAAGTTCCTGGCTTCCTTCCGGGCAATCTCTCTGCAGATTCGATAGGCTTCCGCAATTTGCGCCCCTGACTCCTCCCTCGAAGCATCCATGCTCGCATCCATGGTCGGGTCCACGATCAGGCAGCCACCCTTGGACGCTCTCGATGCCTGCCACCACGCGACACCAGCTTGCCGCTCAAAGCAGTCAGCAGTAGCCCCGCCTTGCGCCATCTGGAAATAGCTGGCCGGGCACGCAGCACATCGTAATCCTGGGCCTCAATCGCCCTCAGAATCTCGATACCCCCGCGGGTAAAAAGATCCAGATCCAGCGCAAGATCGCGGTTGACCCTCCCAATCAACGGCGCACCCGCAGCAAACATCTTCCGCGTCTCGCTCACCTCATACTTAAGCAATTCGCGAAACGCCACCGTACATACTCCCGCCGCAATCGTCTCTTCATCAACCCCGAAGCGACGCATGTCTTCGCGTGGAAGATAGATACGCCCTCGTTCATAGTCCGAGCGAACATCCTGCCAGAAGTTCGCCAGCTGCAACGCCGAACAGGTGAAGTCCGAGAGCCGGAACATCTCCGCATCGCGATAACCGCACGCATAAAGCACTAGGTGTCCAACCGGATTGGCCGAGCAGCGGCAATACCCCAGCACTTCTGCCATCGACTCAAAGCGACTAACTATCTGGTCTTGTCGAAACGCCACCAGCAAATCCGCGAACGGCTGCTTCGGGATATCGCACTCCCGAATCGTCGCGGCCAGCGCAACAAATACCGGATGCCGCGCCTTCCCCGCGTAACACGCGTCCAGTTCCTCACCCCAAAGATCGAGTAAGGCAAGCGCTTGCTCTCGATTGCCGACCTCATCCCCCAGGTCGTCCGAGATGCGGCAATACGCATAGATGCTTTGAAAGTGCGGCCGCAGCCGCTTCGGCAGAAACCACGATGCAACGTGAAAATTCTCGTAGTGCGTCTCCGTCAACCGCTTGCAATATTCGCGGGCTTCTTCGAGCGAAGGAGGCGTATCAGGCATGCCGTATTGCGGCGGAAGCGCGGCCCATCCACGCCGCAGCAATTCGGCCTTAGCCAACTCCTGCGGGATAAGCTCGTCTTGGGTAGGAATCACAGACAAGATCGCTCCACGCCACCAGCAAGGGCGGCACACTTGATTATCTCAAGAATGCCGCATCAATCGTCTCGGCAGTCTGTATCAGGGGATGATTGCGGTCTTAATGTCGTTCGACCGGTCCATCAGTTTGCGGAAAACCCCGTTGAGCTCCGTCAGTCGCGCCCGCCCGGTGATGTACTCGCTACACTTGAACCGTCCGCTGGAGATGATCTGGAAGGCGCGGCGGCAGGCCGCAGGCGTGTGGTGGAAGCTCGATTTAAGAGTGATGTCGTTGTAGTGCAGCCGGTTGGTGTCGAGCGAAACCCTGGTCCCTGCCGCGCAGCCGCCAAAGAAATTCACCGTCCCGCCCTTGCGCACCATATCGACCGCCCATTGCCAGGTGGTCGGCGTCGCGGCGGCGTCGATGGCGATGTCCACGCCACGGCGTTCATCGGTGAAACCGCGCACCGTCTCGATCACATCGCGTGTCCCGACCGTCTTGACGATCTCCTTCGCGCCAAACATGCGCGCGCTCTCCACCTGTTCCGGCCGCTTGACCACGGCAATGACGCGCAAACCACTCAGCTCCGCCGCGTGGATGAACATCAATCCAATCGGCCCCGCGCCAATCACCGCAATCGAATCTCCAGGGCGCGCGCCGCTCTCCTCCAGTCCGCGAACCACACATGCCAGCGGCTCAGTCAGGGCGGCATGTTCCAAAGGAACGTGCGCGGGAACAATCAGCGTATTCTTCTCTACGATGCGCGCCGGAATCCGTATGTATTCGGCATAAGCACCGTTGTTGAACAGCAAATCTTCGCAGAGGTTCTCCTGCCGCCGCTTGCACCAGAAGCATTTGCCGCATGGCGCCGAATTCAGCGCCACCACCCGCATGCCCGGCTCAAACTGCGAGACGCCCGCGCCTACCTCGCGCACCACTCCCGCCAGTTCATGGCCAAAGAGCGCCGGCAGCGCCAGCATCTTGGCGTGATATCCGCGGCGGTAAGTCTTCAGATCGGTGCCGCAGGTCAGCGCCGCCTGCACCTCGACGACAATCTCGCCGGCCTCGGGCCGGGGCATCGGAACGCGTTCGATCCTTACATCTTCCTGGCCGTACAGTACCGCGGCATTCATTTCAGTAACTTCAGTTAGCATGGCATCCATTTCTCTAGCCGCTCTCCGGCTATCAGGCGCACGGATGGATCATGATCTTCATGGAACTCGCACTGGGGTGCGAAGCGATTTCAATCGCCTCGACCGCCTGTTCGATTGGAAAACGATGGGAGATAAGCCGGGTAAGGTCGAATCCATTCCGATAACCATCAAACACCAGCCTGGCCCCTTCTTCCTGTATCTCCGCCGAGGAGCTATAGGACCCGAGTAAGCTCTTTTCATCCATGCAAACTACGGCCGGATCGATCGTCACCTCACCATGCTGTGTCTGCGCAAACAACAGAATTCGTCCACCTGGCCGGGCCGCATCCATCGCCGGACGAATCAAAGCATTGCCGCCCACCGCGAGAATCACAACGTCTGCCCCACGGCCTTCGCTCTGCGCTCTGGCCACCGCGATTACATCTTCCTTCGAGGCGTCGATAGGATTCGAAAGCCCAAAATTAGCCGCAATCTTGTGCCGCTCCGCATACAAGTCGGAGGTCAGCACCTTCGCGCCCGAGCGGGCCGCAAGCGTAGCCAGCAGGATTCCGATCGGCCCCTGGCCAATCACCAGGACCGTCTCATCCGCCTCGATCTTCAGGTTGCGCACCGCCTTGAAGCAGGTATTCACCGGCTCCACAAACGCCGCCTGCTCAAACGGAACGTCGTCGGGAATCTTTACCAGTCCGCGGCGCACGATCCAATCCATCACCCGCACGTACTCGGCAAAACCACCGCCAGAGGGCTCAAAACCCGCCGTGCATCCAACCCGCTTATAGCTATCACACTGGGCAAAGGTCTTCTTGCGGCAGTAGTAGCAGTCGCCGCACGGAACATGGTGAAAGACGACCACCCGATCACCCGGCTTGAAGTCCGCAACCTCTCTGCCAACCGCGGCGATCACACCCGCAGTCTCATGGCCAAAGATGCGCGGCGCCGAGTGCGAGCCAGTATGGATCTTCTTCAAGTCGGTCCCGCAAACTCCGCAGGAATGTACTCGAATCAGCACTTCTCCGGAACCGATCGCCGGTACCGGCATCTCTTCGAGACGCACATCGTTAATGCCGCGATAAACCGGGGCCTTCATCCGTTGAGGAAGAGTACCGGCTACCAGGAATGGGCCTGTTTCAGTCAAGGTTGCCATAATATCGTCTTATATCCTACGCTTATCCCAAGAGTGGAGTAAGTGTGATGCGGAACCACAAGAATCGACCTCACTCCGCGTCTTCGGAGAGATACCGCTCCAGTTCCGAAGCCAGATTGCGCGCCGCCCTCCCGCTGTCTCTCGCCAGACGTGCCACGGGCTTCCACCATATCGGTCGCAGCGCCACATAGGTAGCAAACGATGCTTGGCGAAACTGGCCGTCCGAACTGGTGAACCTCTCCATTCTCGGCAGATCGAAATCATGCGCGTCAGAAACCGCCTTGATCGCTGAAAATGGAATCCTGTTCTCCCGCGCGACCTCCGCGACAGCCGATGCTTCCATATCCACGAGGTCAGCGGAGTACATCTTGCGCATCCGCCGCTTGTCTGCGGCCGAGGTGACGGTATTGGCCGTCACTAGAACCACCCCGACCGTTTTGACCCCATTCGCGGGAGTAGTTTCCAACACCTCGCCGGTCGCCGAGTTCACCACCTCGCGTACTCGCCAGACTCCGCCCGGCACAATCCCCTCGTGCAAGCCTCCGGCCCATCCAGCCGAAATGATGCGGCGGATCGGACCCAGGCGCAAGGCAGCAGTAGTCGCAAGCCAGGCCCGTTGCTCACCAAGCCCCGCATACAAAGCGATTGCCCGATCAGAGGTGTAAATAGTCACGCCCTCGGCGGTGATTTCGCGCTTCCATCCTTTCACCAGGGGATGAAGCTCGCGCTCCATCGCCGCCACGATCGCGATACGAGGCTTCAATTTGTCACCCTCGCTTCGTTCTTCACATAGCCGTGCGCACGAAACCATTCCACTGCGGCACGAAGCGCGGGATACACAGGCGCCTGCCGAAAGCCCAGCTCCCGTTCCGCCTTTGCCGAAGAAGCGAACATCATTTTCTTGCCCATCCTTACCGCCTCGACAGTCGCGCGCGGCTCCTTGCCTAGCAGGCGTCCGGTGAAGTTCTCATCGAAGAATGCGAATGCCATGGCCACCCAATGCGGCACCTTCCTCGTTGGCGACGGCAAGCCGCTAATCGCCGACAGCTTATCCAGTATCTGCTTCAGCGTGAGATTCTCGCCGCCCAGGATATATCGCTCACCAAATCCTCCCCCAAACCGCTCCCCGTCCAGCGCGTCCGCATGGGTGCGTGCCACTTCGCGAACATCCACCAGATTGAGCCCGGTATCAACATACGCTGGAAACTTGCCGTTGAGAAAATCGACGATGATGCCTCCAGTCGGTGTCGGTTTCAAGTCGTTCGCGCCCACCGGGGTCGTGGGATTCAGAATCACCACCGCCTGCCCAGCCCGGGCAGCCTTAATCGCTTCCTGCTCAGCCAAAAACTTCGACCGCTTGTAGTCCCCAATCATTTCGGCAAGGGAGACCGGCGTCGCTTCATCCACAATCGTTCCGTCGGTGCGAAAACCCATGGTTGCCACGCTCGACGTATAAACGAAACGGGATACGCTCTGCTCTCGGGCAATCTGCAGCAGGTTCCGCGTACCGTTGACGTTGGCGGCATACATCGCTTGCGGATCACGCACCCACAGCCGATAATCGGCCGCGACATGCATCACCGCATCGCAGCCCGAGACTGCTGGCCGCAAAGACTCCGGCTCGCGAAGATCGCCAATAACGGTCTCCGCGACGATGCCTTCGAGATTGTCGATGCGGCTCGTCTTGCGAACCAAAAGCCGCAACTCCGCGCCCCTGCCGGCTAGCTCACGCGCCACATGGCTACCCACAAATCCAGTTGCGCCTGTAAGGAAGACTTTCATTGAGGACGGAAATTCGGTGGAAGCCTCGAGGCTTCCTAGTCCAAGACGTCCGGCACTATGCCGATGTTCTTTTCGCCAGCCGCCTTTTTCTTTTGGTACTGAGCAACCCAGGCTTCCCAATGCTTCCCGGCCGCGCGGTCTTTGCCGAACTCCAACCGGGCAATCTCCGCATAGCGAATCGAAAGCTTCTCATTCGAAGTCGCGGGATACAGCCGTACCATCGAGTCCTCAAGCGACTTCCCCGCCTTGCGGTCGAAGATATAGCCCTCGATCTTTGCCCCGTCTTTGCGCGTAATCACAATGTCGCCGCGATAATCGAAGGCCTTCTCAAAGGCATCGAAAACCTCCGCGTCCGTCGCTAGCTCCGGAATCCAGCCCTCCAAATTCTCATGCTTAAATCCAGCTGAGACTTCGACGCTATCTGGGTTGACGGCAGCGGTCTTTTCAATAGCTTCCATCTAACACCTAATCCCTATTCCCTAAATCCTGATCCCTGTTTTATTACACGAACCTCGCAGCATCGCCCCGACTAAGCCCGCATCTCTTCGACTTCCCTCGCCGGTTCGGCAATCTGAACCAGCGAAGCATGTCCCGATTGCTCCGGACGATTCAGCAAATCGAGCGCGCCGCGATCCTCGTAGGCGTGGAAGAACGTCGCCTTCACCATCCCGACGAAGCCCTCCAGGGTCCCGAAACCATGCTGCACCGCAGTCGGCTCATACCCGCAGCTCACCATGCAGTTCGCGCACTTCGGATTGCCGCTCTCAGTGCCATAACCGTCCCAGTCGGTCAGCTCCATCAACTCCTTGAACGTATCGACATAGCCGTCCTGAAGCAGGTAGCAAGGCTTTTGCCAGCCAAAGATGTTGTAAGCCGGTGAGCCCCACGGAGTGCACTTGTATTGTCGCTTACCCATCAAAAATTCCAGGAACAGCGGCGACATATTGAACTTCCAGTTCTTCTTCCGGTTCGACAGGATCGCCCGGAACAGCCTCCGCGAACGCGCACGCCCCAGGAAGTGCGTTTGGTCCGGAGCCTTGTCATAGGTGTATCCCGGAGAAAGCACCATCCCCTCAACACCCATCGACATCACTTCATCAAAGAAGGCCCGAACGCTATTGGCGTTGGCTCCATCGAAGAGAGTCGTGTTCGTGGTCACGCGGAATCCGCGCTTCACCGCTTCACGAATCCCCTCCACCGCAATGTCATAACCACCCTCGCGGCAAACGGAAAAATCATGATGTTCGCGCTGTCCATCGAGATGCACCGAGAAGGTCAGATACTTCGACGGAGTAAACTCCGGCAGCCGCTTTTTCAATTCCAGCGCATTGGTGCAGAGATAGATGTACTTCTTGCGCGCGATCAAGCCGTTCACGATCTCGACGATCTGCGGATGCAACAATGGCTCGCCGCCGGGAATGCTCACCATGGGCGCGCCACATTCCTCAACCGCCGCAAAGCATTCTTCCGGGGACAGGTTCTTCTTCAAGATATGCGGAGGATACTGCACCTTGCCGCAACCCGCGCAAGCAAGATTGCAGCGGAAGAGCGGCTCCAGCATCAGCACCAGCGGATACCGCTCGCGCCCCTTAAACTTCTGCCCCAGGACGTAAGTCGCCACCGTCCACATTTGAGAAATCGGAACAGCCATCAGCAATCTCTCCTCAGTCGTCGCCTAGTCGCTAGTTCTTAAATAGTTCCTAAGTCCCTAAGTCCCTAGTCTCTAGTCCCTAATTTTTTCCCATCGCCTTGCGGTAGGTCGTCAACGCCAACAGCGGAAAATAATCCCGATACAAGTGGTAGGCCAGATAGAACACCCGCGGGAAACCAGTCCCCGTATAAATCGCCTGCTTGCCGGCGGCCGTTCCGATGCTCTCATCCCAGGTGCCATTCGCCCGCTGATGAGTCAACAGCCAGCGCACGCCCTTGGCAATGGAGTCGCTCCGCGTATCGCCAGCCGCCAGCAACCCTAGCAACGCCCACGCCGTCTGCGATGGAGTACTCGCCCCGATGCCGCGAGCACCCGGCTCATCGTAGCTGTGCAGGCTCTCGCCCCAGCCGCCATCGGCATTCTGCACCATGCGGATCCACTCCGCCGCCTGCTGGATCTCCGGCTCATGGTTCCAGACCCCAATCGCCTCCAGGCCGCGCAGTACGAGATAAGTCCCGTAAAGATAGTTCACTCCCCAGCGGCCAAACCAGCTCCCGTCCGGCTCCTGCTGGTCATAGATGAACTTGATCGCCTTCTCTACCCGCTTGTCGCGCTGCGTGTAACCGTAGGTAGCCAGCGTCTCGAGGATTCTCCCCGTAATATCAACCGTCGGCGGATCCAGCATCGCATTGTGGTCGGCAAACGGAATGTACTGGAAGATCATCTTCGTATTGTCTTTATCGAAGCTCGCCCAACCGCCATTCCGGCACTGCATCGCAAAAATCCAGTCGATCGCCCGCTTCGACACGTCGTACTGGTAACGCTCGCGCGGATTATCCACCTTGTTCAGCGCCAGCAGCACCTGCCCGGAGTCGTTGACGTCCGGATAAAACTCATTGTTGAACTCGAAATACCATCCGCCCGGCTCGGCGTTGCCCACCTTCACCGCCCAGTCGCCCTTGTGCCGGACTTCCTTCGATAGCATCCAGTCGACCGCTTTGATCAGCCGCGGATCGTTCCGCGGAACATCCGCCTCGCCCAGCGCAAAGACCGCCTGCGCCGTGTCCCACACCGGCGACATCGCCGGCTGCATGCGGAAAGCCGGGACCGGATAATCCGCTGTGCCCTCCGGCTCATCAATACCCAGCTTCTCAAACTCATCCATCGCTCGGATCACCTGCGGATCGTCCAGCGAATATCCCAGATGCCGCAGCGCAATGATCGAGTTCAGCATCGCCGGATAAATCGCGCCCAGGCCGTCAGACATCTCCAGCCGCTCCAGCATCCACTTCTCGGCCTTCTTCAACGCAATCTGTCGTAGAGGGCGAATATGCACGCGCTCGGCTAGATGGATCAACCGATCGGTCGCCAGGAAGAAGTTCCTCCAGCTGACCAGCTTCTTGCGATTAAACCGCAGTCGCAGATCGGCCTTGTCGCGGCCGCCAACAAACAGTTCTTCAATCCCCTGTTCGGGAGCCAGCTTCTTGAACGGCTTCTTCGCGTAAAGAATCGACAGTGGAACCAGGATCGACCGCGACCACGAAGAAATCTCGTAGATATTGAAATAAAACCAGTTGGGGAAAAGAACAATCTCGGGAGGAATCGCAGGAACCGCGTCGTAGTCGTATTGCCCAATCGAACAGAGATAAATCTTGGTGAAGGTATTACACTCGACCACTCCGCCATGGGCGAGAATCCACTCCCGCGCTTTCGCCATAGCCGGCTCGTCGGGAGACATCCGCATCAGCTTTCCTGCCAGGTAACACTTCACCGACAAGCTGATATTCGACGGCCCGCCAGGATAGATCGACCAGCCGCCATCTTCCTTCTGGTAGCGAAAAATCTCGTTCATCGCCCGGCGCATCTTGCCTGGGTCGCCCGTTCCCAGCAACACATGCCCAAAGACGTAATCCGCCTCCAGCATCGAGTCGGCTTCAAGCTCCCCGCACCAATAACCGTCGGGGTGTTGCTGATCGAGAAGGTAATTCCGAGCCCGCAATGCGGCGGCGGCGACCTCCTCCAGCGTCGCGTCCATTCTTCCGAATTTGGGGGAGGCGGGCTCTGCTACTGCCTTGGCGCCGGCCTGCGATGTCGCGAATTTTTGACTTACTTTGAATACATTCATCGTTTCGATAACCGGTTTGCTTACCGACCTGCGCCCTGACATACGCCCATTGCTCGAAACAGATTCGAGCTTAGAAGTGGGCTACGCACTTACTGGGCTTGCAACTGGGGCCGCGGCGATCGCCTGCACAATCTCCGGAGGCAGTCCGAAGCGGACATTCTCAGGCATCACCTCTACTTCTTCGACGCTGCCAAAACCCTTTTGGCGCAAATAATTTACGACGTCCTCAACCAGCACTTCGGGGGCCGACGCGCCCGCCGTCAGGACGACTGTCTTCACGCCTTCCAGCCACTCCGGACGAATCGATCCCGAGTTTTCAATCAGGTAGCTCTGGGTGCTCAGGTTCCGCGAAACCTCTACCAGACGGTTGGAATTTGAGCTGTTATCCGAACCGACCACCAGCACCAGGTCCGCCTCGTGGGCAACATTCTTCACTGCAACCTGCCGGTTCTCCGTCGCGTAGCAAATGTCCTGCGAATGCGGCCCAACAATCTTCGGGAACCGCGCCTTGAGCGCCGTAATGATGTCCCGCGCCTCATCCAGGCTCAGCGTCGTCTGCGTTAGATACGCAACGCGGTCGGGATCAGGCACGACCAGCGACTGCACCTCCGCGACATTCGACACGACTTGGGTCACCTCCGGAGCCTCGCCCAGAGTCCCCTCAATCTCGTCGTGGTCGCGATGCCCAATCAGTACCAGCGAATATCCCTGTTTCGCAAACTTCACCGCCTCCACATGGACCTTGGTCACCAGCGGGCAGGTCGCGTCGATCACCTTGAGCTGGCGTTCCTTGCTGCGCTCGCGCACCGCCGGAGAAACCCCATGCGCGCTGTAAATCACCCGCATCCCCGCCGGAACATCGTCGATGTCATCGACAAAGATCGCGCCCTTATCCGCCAACTCATTGACTACAAAGCGATTGTGGACAATCTCCTTGCGAACATAAATAGGCGCGCCAAAAGTCTCCAGCGCAATCCGGACAATGTCGATCGCCCGCACAACTCCAGCGCAAAACCCGCGCGGCTTCAACAGCAAGACACGCTTTTCCGCATCGGGAATGACGTGAATCAAATCAGAATTAAATGTGTTCATTGATGTGGCTATCACATTGTTGAGTATACAGGGCAAGCCGCTCCAAGGTAATGCCAACCTCACCACTCAGCAATCAATCGGCGACAAGCATCAATTCGCAGAAACGTGCATCGCCTTCATCCGTGCGTAGACGTGTGCCGCGCTGCATGAATCGTCTGGCGGCTGTTGGCTGGCGACGTCAACCATTGCGAATGTCCCGCCTGACATTCCTGCTAGCGAGCCCCATCCTGGCGGTGGCGTCCACGAGCCCCCGGTTGTCGTAGGATGGCTCCCGAGCACGCCTCCCATCGCAGGCGGAGCGGCCATTTCGACCACACCGCGAACTTCAGCTGAAGACTGTGCGGTTGTTGGCGACGTGTTTGAGGTCCGCCCGCCGTCTTCTTTCTTCACATATTCTGTCCAGCGGGGAAAGAGCGTAGCGCTATCGCGAGTCGGCGATTCGCAGACTCCAGCCTCGAGCTTCTTATAACTCTCCGGTGCCAGAGCACAGGTGGCCGTACAGTCCGGCGTGGCTCCGCATGGGCCACCAGACGGATTCTTGCCGGCGCAATCCTGATAGGCCTGGTATTTCTTGATGCAAGATTTTGCAGGCTCTGAGCAGACTTCTGCCAGGCGGCCATTCAACGCACTGTACAGTTCCATCGCCGAACCACCGTCTCCTGGCTTTGGCTGATTCCCTGGTGTGACCGTGAAGCGGACCTGGAGAGCCATCGTCCGGAAGCGCCCGTAAACGGAATCGAAGCTCTTCAGACTGTCGGAGACGTTCTTGAACTCCGCCTTCAACTGATCGCTCTTCGAGGGATCCAATGCAACGGCTCCCGGAGCGCAGCTGGGGACACACAAGTTCATAAATCCAAACTTGTATGCAACCTCCTTCGAACCGATCATCGCCGTCCCAAAACCCGAAGTCCCGGAACCCGATTGGTCCGAAAACTGGGCCTCAGATAATGGAACGCTGAGCCACAGTCCCATGTCTTGGGCTTGCACCGGTATAAAGCGCACTTCTCTGGCGGAAATAGTAAGTGTGCCTTGTGTCGCCTGCGAAAAATCAAGCTTTCCGTTCACCATCCGCAGGCGCATCGCGTTTATCGGCCAGCAAAGAGCTACCTCCGTGTCGTACGATCCGCCGCCGATGAGTTGCTTGCACGGAACAACGTAGTGGTAAACGCCGCGCGCTTCCTCATACCGAACCGCCTGTCCCATCGCCGACCCGTTACTAAAAAAGGCAGGCTCCTGAGCGAGCCCAGTAAAGGCAGAACCGACGAGCAGCGCCATCGTCAGGCAGAATCGAAGCACCACTAGCGACCTCGCGCGGCCAGTCTACTACAGGTTTATGCAGGGATAGGGAAGATTCGCTCACGACCCTTCACCATCGCCACTGCGGATTTCCCTTCACCGGCTCGCCTTCAACATCTGCTCCGCATGCTTCACCGAAGTCTCCGTCAAAGTAGCTCCACTCAGCATCCGCGCAATCTCCTGCGTCCGTTCCGACTCATCCATCAACCGCACCGCCGTCTTCGTCCGCCCCTGCTGCTCGCGCTTCTCAATCAGAAAATGCTGATCGGCAAAGGCCGCTATCTGCGGAAGGTGCGTCACACATAAAACCTGCTGCGCCCGCGAAAGCGCCTTCAACTTCTGCCCCACCGCCTCCGCCGCGCGCCCGCCTATCCCGATATCTATTTCATCGAAAACCAGCGTCCGCGGAACCGCCGTTTTCCGCTTCCCTTTCGAAGCAGCCAGATTCACACCCTCCTCGACGCTAACCTTCAGGGCCAGCAGCACCCGAGACATCTCCCCGCCCGAAGCAATCTCATCCAGCGGCTCCAACGGCTCACCCGCATTCGTCGCAATCAGACACTCAACCGTATCCCAGCCATGCGATGTCCAGGATGAAAGTTGGGCCGCCTCATCCTGTCGCGACCTCACCTCAACTGCGAACTTCACCTTCATCGCCAGATCGTTAATCTGCTTCTCAGCCAATTTCTCCAGCCGCTTCGCCGCCGCAACCCGCTCCGCGCTCAGCGCCGCAGCTGCCGAACGATAAGCCTCCGCCGCCCGCGCCAGCTCCGCCTTCAGGTCCTTGAGAACCTCGTCCCGGTTCTCAATCTCCGCCAGCTTCGCCGCAACCTCATCGCCATAGGCGATCACCTCGGCCAGAGTCGTTCCATATTTGCGCTTCAACCGCTCTAGCAAAGCCAGGCGATCTTCAATCTCCGCCAGCCGCTCCGGCGAAGCCTGAATCCCCTCGGCATAGTCCCGCACCGTCGCGCCAACATCCTCAACGACCGCCCGCGCCGACCCAAGCTGCTGCGCAATCTCAGCGAACTTCCCGTCATACCGCGCCAGCTCCTCCAGATGCTTTCCTGCCGCACGCAGCGAACCCTCCGCCGAACCCGCGCCCTCATACAGCAGTTCATAAGCGCTCATCGCCGCTGCATAAAGTTTCTCGGCATTGGCCAGCACTCGCCGCTCAGTCTCCAGCGCCTCGTCTTCGCCGGCAACCGGCCGAACGTCCGCAATCTCCTTGCTCTGAAAACTCCAAAGATCCGCCGCCCGCAATCGATCCTGCTCATCCCGCTGCAGCTCATCGAGGCGCGCCGAAATCTCCCGCCAGCGCGAGTGAGCCGCCGAAACAGCCTCAGCCAGGCCGCCGTCTGCCGCTATTCCAGCAAAGCGGTCCAGCAACCCCCGCTGCTGCGCCGCGTCAAACGCTCCAAGCGTCTCGCTCTGCGCATGAACCAACGCCAGCTCCGGAGCGAGTTGCCGCAGCACCGCAACCGTCGCCGGCTGGTTGTTCACATACACCCGGCCCTTGCCGTTCTGCAGAATCTCCCTCCGCAGAATGATCTCCGCACCATCGGCATCCAGGCCATTGGCGTCGAGTGTCGCCTCCGCGCCCGGCGTGCTCTCAAAGACGCACGCCACCACGGCCCGGTCGGCCCCATGCCGCACCATATCCGAAGAAGCCTTATCGCCCATCAGCAGTGCCAGCGCATCCACCAGGATCGACTTGCCCGCCCCAGTCTCACCCGTCAACAGGTTCAGCCCCGGCCCAAAGACCGCAATCGCATGGTCGATGACCGCATAATTTTCAGCCCGCAGTTCGAGCAGCATGGTCCCTCACGGAGCATTCTTGCACGAAGCCGCTCCACGCCGCGCAAAGTCCCACTCTCCGCCAACTTGTCATCCTGAGCGGAGCACCGAAGGTGCGCAGTCGAAGGACCTGCAGTGTCAGCGATGCCCAGACGACCACGAATGCTGCAACCACACAAATCTGTCATCTTGAACGGAGCCGCGAAGCCGGGGCCCCCGGGCGAGCGGTCCTTGCTCGCTGGGGTGGGGAAGCGGCGGAGTGAAGGACCCGCGGTTCAGCGATGCCGATCAAAGAACACCACTTCCCCAAACAACAAATCCCCCTTAAACTTACCCACTGAACACGGAGCTCAAAATGACCATCGCCGAAGTCCTCCTCCTCGATTACGACGCCGAAATCCAAAACACCCGCCGCATCCTCGAACGCATCCCCGACAACGCGCAATGGAAGCCCCACGACAAATCCATGCCCATGGGCCGCCTCGCCGTCCACGTCGCCCGCCTCCCCGAATTCGCCACCACCATCCTCACCACCCCCGAGCTCAACCTCGCCAACCATAAATTTCCGCCCATGATCTTCGAGAGCCGTGAACAACTCCTCGCCGAACTCGAAAAAACCAGCGCCGAAGCCCGCCACGCCCTCCAATCCGCCACCGACGAACAGCTCCTCACCAGTTGGAAGCTAAGCTGGGGCGACAAAACCATCGCCGAAGGCCCCCGAGCCGTCCTCTACCGCACCATGTTCCTCAACCACCTCGTCCATCACCGCGGCCAGCTCAGCGTCTACCTGCGCCTCAACGAAGTCCCCGTCCCCGGACTCTACGGCCCATCGGCCGACGAACAGTAGCGACGGAAAGGTATAGGTACCCAAACCTGCGCCTGACTACACGCAATCCGTCTAAAACACAGGTAACACCATGCTTTCTTTGCTACTACCTTGGGAATTGAGGGGAGGAAATGGACGACAATCCAATAAAAATCACAGAACTACGGGCTGAATTGGCCAACCTCAAAAAGCAGGAGGAACGATTTCGTTATTTGGTTACGAGTGTCAAAAGTTCACCTGAATATCGGAAGGAAGCGATGGCCCGTTTGGAAGACTGCCGACGACAGATTCACGTCATAAATCTTGAATTGAACAAGCTTTTTCAAACCTAGGGTGCTACCTTTCCTCAACATTCCGTTGACTCTACCCTTGACCTGCGATATTCTTTAGTTCTTGCGCAGTTCCGCGCTTGCGTCCCTGTGTGTTCGCACTTTTCCCACAGAGAAGCTCACCCGGAAAGCCCTTCGGTTTCATCCTGCGCCGCTCACGCGAACCTATGGTTTCTCACCGTGGGAAGTAGCCCCGGGGTCGTTGCGCGTGGCAACAATACGACAAATGCTGCGGCCCACAAGCCTTTGGCACAAGTCAACAGTTTGAGTTCGACCAGATTCTATTGGGTGTAAAGAGGAAGAGATGTCAACTTTTGTTCCAAGCGCGAATGCGATCGCCCGCAAGTGGTATGTAGTGGACGCCAGCGGCAAGACCCTGGGCCGTCTCGCCACCGTCGCCGCCAGCTACCTGGCCGGTAAGCGGAGCCCGCAATACACGCCCTATATCGATGTAGGCGACCATATCGTGGTCATCAATGCCGAAAAGATCCGGCTCACCGGCCTCAAGAGCCAGACCAAGATGTATCGCCGCTACACCGGCTTCCCCGGTGGCCTGCGCGAAGAGTCCTATGTCCGCCTCCTCGCCCGTCACCCCGAAAAGATCGTCGAAGACGCGATCAAGGGAATGCTCCCCAAGACCAAGATGGGCCGCAAGATGGCCTCCAAGCTCCAGGTTTACAAGGGCGACAAGCACCCACACCAGGCGCAGCAGCCCCAACCGCTGGAAATCAGCGCGTAATCGAATTTCGGTGGAACCAGTGGGCTTTAGCCCACTGAATGAAAGACAGATTTGAGTTCGGTGGAAGCCGAGGCCTTTAGGCCTCGGAATGAAGGCAGTGACGAAGGGCTTTAGCCCTGGGCTTTTTAGAAATCAAGACTAGGACGGTTATGGCAGATTTGGTTCAGTATTACGGCACGGGACGGCGCAAGTCCGCCATCGCCCGCGTATTCCTCCGCCCCGGCAGCGGCAACTTCAAGGTCAACGGCAAGGGCTATGACGAATACTTCGTCACCGCCGAGCAGCGCGCCGCAGCCAGGCAGCCACTCGTGCTCACCGAACACACCGCGACCTTCGACGTGGTCACCACCGTGCGTGGCGGCGGAGTCTCCGGCCAGGCCGACGCAGTCAAGATGGGCATCGCCCGCGCCCTGCTCGAGTTCAACATCGAGCTCCGCAAGCAGCTCAAGGCCGACGGCCTGCTCTCCCGCGACGCTCGCATCAAGGAACGGAAGAAGTACGGACAGAAGGGTGCACGCGCACGCTTCCAGTTCAGCAAGCGCTAAAGAATTCGGGTGCCCCATGTGGGTGCCTCCACAAATCCGGGTGCCCCAGGTTCGCGAAGCTAACCTGGGTCTTCTTAGACTTTACGTAGTTAAATCTCCCCGAACGGGGATAAATCCTTCGCCAAGGCGCAGGATGCAATCTAAATAGGAGGCTGTTTGGCTAACATCACCATGAAGGAGCTGCTCGAAGCGGGAGTCCACTTCGGGCATCAGACGAAGCGCTGGAACCCCCGCATGAAGGAATACATCTTCGGCGAGCGCAACGGCATTTACATCATCGATCTGCAAAAGACCTTGAAGATGTTCAAGGAAGCCAGTAAGTGGGTCACTGACCTGACCGCCACTGGCAAGGTCATCCTCTTTGTCGGAACCAAGCGCCAGGCGCAGGACGCCATCGCTGAGGAAGCTAACCGCTGCGGCATGTTCTACATCAACAACCGCTGGCTGGGTGGCCTTCTGACCAACTGGATCACCGTGCAGAAATCGGTAAAGCGCCTTCAGGAACTCGATGAGATGGCCACCGACGGCCGCTACGAACTGCTCACCAAGAAGGAAGTCATCAAGCTCGAGCGCGAGCGCAAACACCTCCAGGCCAACCTCGCCGGCATCAAGAACATGAAGCGTCTGCCCGACGCCCTGTTCATCGTCGATTCGAACAACGAAGCGATCGCCGTCGCCGAAGCCCGCAAGCTCGGCATCCCGGTCGTCGCCGTCGTCGATACCAACTGCGATCCGACCGTCGTTGACTACGTGATCCCCGGCAACGACGACGCCCTGCGCGCCATCCGCCTCTTCACCTCCAAGATCTCCGACTCGGTGATCGAGGGAGTCCAGATGCACACCGACAAGGCCTACACCGACCTCGCCGGAGTCTCCGCCAGCGCCGATGTAGAAACCGAAGAGAAGCCGGTAGAGCACGCCGGACTCAGCCCTGAGGAATTCGCAGGCGACGAGCCAGAGGTTGACCTCGAAGCCGTCCTCGGCGGAGGAATCCGCAAGGCCCCAGCCGCCGTAACCACCCTCGACGAACCCGAGGTCGTCCAGCACGCGCTTTAGTAATTAGTTGTCATCCTGAGCGGAGTGCGAAGCACGGAGTCGAAGGACCTGCAGTTGTTTTTAAGATTGTCATCCTGAGCATAGCGAAGGGGAAGGACCTGCGGTTTGTTTTTAGGTTGTCATCCTGAGCATAGCGAAGGGGAAGGACCTGCGGTTTGTTTTTAGGTTGTCATCCTGGAGCGTAGCGAAGGATCTGGGTTACTCCTGAAGCGTGGCCAACGGCCACGCTTCAACCATGTTAGGTGGAAGCAGGGGGCTTTAGCCCCCTGAATAGATCGCCCGAACAAGAGGCCTTTAGGCCCGGGCTTTTTGATGCCAGAGAAATGATGAAGGGGCACGGCTTCAGCCGTGCCATGAAAAGAATGCGGAGCAAAGGGGCTTTAGCCCCGGAGGGCTTTCACAGACCCTCAACAGAATCAGAAGTAAAATAGAACTGGAGAAACAAATGTCGACCATGACTGAAAACATTTCCGCCGCCCAGGTCAAGGACCTCCGCGAAAAGACCGGCGCCCCCATGATGGACTGCCGCTCCGCCCTCACCGAAGCCAAGGGCGACATCGAACAAGCCGTCATCGTCCTCCGCAAAAAGGGCATGGCATCGGCAGCCAAGAAGGCCTCCCGCGCCGCCAACGAAGGCGCCGTCGGAACCTACATCCACGCCGGCGGCAAGATCGGCGTCCTCGTCGAGATCAACTGTGAGTCCGACTTCGTCGCCCGCACCGAAGACTTCCAGGAGCTGATGAAGGACATCGCCATGCACATCGCCGCCACCGACCCGCGCTACGTCCGCCGCGAAGACGTCACCGCCGAGGACCTCGAGCGCGAGAAGGAGATCTTCCGCGCCCAGGCCGCCGCCACCGGCAAGCCCGCCCCCGTCGTCGAGAAGATTGTCGAGGGCAAGATGAGCAAGTTCTACGAAGAGGTCTGCCTCCTCGACCAACCCTTCATCAAGGACCAGACCATCGCCATCAAGGACATGATCGCCACCAAGGTAGGCAAGCTCGGAGAAAACATCACCGTCCGCCGCTTCGCAAGATTCAAAGTAGGCGACACCAACTGGACCGTAGCCCAAGCCAAACTCTCCGCTGAAGAGTAGGCGCTGGTCAGCGTAGTGATTCAAAGCAAAAGGCCGGGAGAGATTCTCCCGGCCTTTTCACTGTTGACTTGATCCGGTCCCGCATGCCGTAAGGCTGATTGCCGCTTCCGGAGCGTCTCTCCGGCATTCGGAGCGCGATGTAGCATGTCTCTCAGGAGAGACGGCGAATGAGTATCAGTTTTGACAAACTTTCAAGTACGGACTTCGAGGAGTTTTGCTCAGACCTGCTACATTCTGCCGGCTTCGTAAATGTGGATTGGCGCAAAGGCACAGGACTATCGTCGAGCCCAGCCGACAAAGGCCGGGATATTGTCTGTGACAACTTGCGAGCGGAGCCTGACGGAAGTCAGCATTTCGAGCATTGGTTTGTCGACTGCAAACACCATAAGAAAGGCGTCCCTCCCAAGGATTTGCAGAATCTGCTTTCATGGGCCGAAGCGGAAAGACCAGATGTCGCATTGGTTGTCGCCTCAAACTTTCTCAGCAATCCTGCGAAGGATTACCTAGACAGCTACAAGAAGAACAACCGCCCTCCCTTCAAAATCCGATATTGGGAAAGGCCACAGCTATTGCGCATGCTCGCGCGCAAGGTGAGTCTTCAACGCAAATATGGTTTAACGGACGCGCCTCTTCGAACCCTAAAGCAAATTCTGGCCGCCGAGGATGAATTCTATACGAAGGTCTGGTATGGCCGGAAAGCCCCAGCCGAAGAGTACCGTGCAAGGGGCACGCCGGAAAGTATCGTCAAGGGCATGCTCAAGGCTAAACGTGAAGCTGAAAAACGATTTGGCAAGAAGAATCTCGGTCCCTGGACGGATTTCGAGTGGGGGATGCTCAGCGGCAAGCTGTCTGCCATTCGTTGGGTATTAGGTGACGAATGGGACATCCTTGACACCTAGCCGAGATCGGCCGAAACGAGTCCTAGCCGACCGCCGAGGAGCGGAGACACGCGATCCTCCGAGAGCCCGAAAACAACCTCATACACTAGCGTCCGGCGGCTTCTCAAGGTTAGTCGCAACCTCGCGCATGAATTCGGTCATCGTACCGGAGAACTGGACGTGCGCTCGCTTGTAAACATTTTCCTTGGTTATCGTTGAGAGAGCATCCACCAAATATATGTAGTACACGAACAACGATCGATCCACGCTACGCATGTGTACATGAAGTGACTCTCGAATTTGTGCTTCAAAGAAAAGAAGCAATTCCGATGCCAGCGGCTCGCCAGGAGCGGTGGTCTTGGTATTGCTTAGCGCTCGATAGAGGTCAGACCTACGTGCTTCGGTGAGCGAATCCAGAAGCATGGTGAGAGCTGGATGAAGAAGGCGGTCGTACTCCTCTTGGATTTTCCCATGAGTGGTAGTGTTCGCGATTGCAATGAGCGATGCAAACTGATGGAGTGCCTGGTCCAGCTGCTGCTTTTCTTGCCATGCTCTATCCGCCTGCAATCTGCCCACTTCTTCCCGATGGATGTAGGCGAAGAGAGCGAGAGAGGCGACGGCGAGGCCGAATATGGCCGCAATAGCAGCGGACAATTGGCCAGCGGCTGAAATGCGATCTGCGCTAAGCGATGTACTGAAAGGAATCCAAAGACAAGCAAGCGCGACAATGACGCCAATAATTATTAGTACCCGGACGAACTTGAACAAGGCGATTAGATTCACGCTCTTGAAACGGCCCCCCACCCGGCACAAGTATAAACCTGGGCGGGTGACCCAGACGGGTGGCCCATTCAAGCCATCCGTTGGCTTGAGTGGGAGGAGCGAATCTCTAATATCTCCATCAGCCTCGAACGGGCACTTCCTGCACCAAACTAAAACTCGCGCTCTGAAGCTGGCTCAACCCATCCCAACCCGCTGGACGCTCAATCACCCGGCTACTCCAGGGAAGGCCACGCTTCACCCACTCCGCTCTCAACTCAGCGTTGGACTTATTGCTGTCATGGTAGCCAAACTCAGTATCGCAGCTAGGGCAGATGGTGAAGTCCTCAGGAGGATATTTTAGAGCCGCGTACCCACAAACAGGACATGTGTACATTGGTCGATTTCCTCCCCTAACAACGATCATAGTGGCCCACTCTTCGCCCTACCACCGTCGAGGGTGCCCCATTCTTCCGCGCCCTTTGCGGAAGGGTGGGAGGATCAAATCTTTCGTCCTCAATTCCCGAATCTCCGCCCTGCTCATTTCGAACCGATATCCAAAGTATGGACTGTAACACCAACCTTTGCGCATTCCCACCCTTCCCGCAAACAAACGCAGGAAGGATGGGGCACCCAGGTCTGTAGGACGGCGAGTGTCCCTACCTACCCAAACAACGCCGCCAAAGTCTCAAAAAACTCCACCGGAGTAGCAATCCGCAAACCGCACCGCACCGCAACCGCCTGCGTGAAATGCTTCGTGTTATGAGTCAGAAGCCAGTCTGGCTTCGCCTCCATCGCCGAAAGCAACACCGGCACATCGGAGGCATCGCGGATCAGCCGCCGATTCGCCACCACCGCCTCCAGCTCCGGATACGGAACCACCTCAGGCTTCGTCAACTGAATCAGCCGCCGGTAGTCTTCCACCAAATCGTTGGGTGCCCCATTCAAGCCTTCTGTTGGCTTGAGTGGGAGGAGATGATGCGCATGGACCAGCAGGTTTTCTTCCACCTCTTCGCGAACCGCCTCCGCAAGCACCAACCGGCAGACCCGCGCCGCACAAAGCGAAAGCACCGCCTTGTCCAGACCCCAGGGAGCGACAATGCCTCCGGTTAAAACATTGGAATCAAGAAACAGCCGAAGCTTGCGAGTCACTTCTTCTGACGCGACACCGCCGTCGTCTTCTCCGTGCCATAGCGACGCTCAAACAGGCGTACCCTTGTTTCGGGAAGCGTCGCCAAAACGTCCTCGGCAGTCACGCCCGCCGTCGTCAGCGTCGAGCTGATCCGCTCGCAAAGAGCATCGAACCGCCGCTGCTCCGGCAACAGAATCAGACCGTCTCCCAGGCGCAACACGGCAAAAGGAGCGCCCGTCTCCAACCCCAGGTCCTCACGAAACTGCTTTGGAACGGTAAGCTGGCCCTTTTCCCCAATCTTCGTCGTGCTCAGATACTCCAAAACCGGCGCTCCGTATGCCATCGATCCGACCTCGGTAGGAATATCCTACCACCCGCCGTCGCAATCGAGGATCCGGCCGGACGAAGAGAGGTTCACCGACCCCACGCGATGCGAATACTCCAAACCTGTCAATAGCCCCAGCCGAAAATACTTTGCAAAGTCCTCATTCTATGGGCAAGAAAGTTGCTCAAACTTGGCGTAGTGAAAGGGTCCAACTTGGTAGAATCGAATTAGAGATCAAAAGCAAAAGGGCGGCTGAGGCTGCCCTTTTCTTTATGAAGTGGACTGAATGTCTAAGTGCCTGATTCGCGGTAATTTGAGATTCAAGCCATTTGCCTTCAATATTTTGAGGCAGATTCGGCCCGGAATCGACTAACTAACCACAATCGAATCATCATATTAGGAGAAATACCAGAGGGAGGGGGGTGCCCCCCCAACCCATCATTGATTAGTTAAAAGGCCCTCAACCAGCACCGCAAAGAAAGCATGTCCAAACGTAGTCGGATGTTCCGCGTCCCACCAAAGGTTATGCACCGGATCGCTGCATTCTGAGACCAGCGTCAATCCATCCAGAACCACGCAAGGATCGGTGACATCGGTAAAGCCGAAATGGAACGCGGAGTTAGCCACCGCTTGAAACGTCCGAAAGACGTTCAGCCGGTAGATCTCAATACCCGGGCGCGCACTATCCTCGGCAAGCTCGCGCGCAAGCTCCCTATTGGTCCAGATGGAAGCGTCTGTGGCAAATTTAACGAACTCCGGCCCTCCCAACGCAGCAGCTGGAAGCTGTCCCACGTCGATCAACTCCGGAATAAGAAAGCTCTTTGCGCCGGCCTTGCGGAGAGTCGTCTCCATATCGTGCAGGCCCCTGGCAATGTCGCACGACAGCTTGCCTGCATCCAGATCGGTCGCGTCCAGAATGTCGTTGCCTCCGCCCTCAATGACATAGAGCGCATGAGGATCGGCCTTCCCTCCGTTCGCAGCGAGGTACTCGGCGACTTCATCGAGAACGCTCGGAGTCGGCAGCCCTCCGGTTGTGCTCTCGACCAGCAGATCGGCGCCGGCAAAGGCATAATCGGTGCCTCCAGCCGACGACGGCAGCATCGGCAGGTTCCAGGCGCTGGCAACATGTTCGATCCAAATCGGCCCATTCGAGAAGCGGCCCTGGTAATAGGGCTCAGGCGGGTAGGTGAAGCCGTACTCAGCGGCGAGCGCGGCAAGGTTGCCAACGTCGTTGTAGCTATCGCCAAAGACAATAATCTTGTCGTAAGCATGGGCCGCCAGACTCCCGAAGGCAGCAAGAACAAGCACGGCCATGAGCCGCGCCGGCGGTCGGATTGACATTGTGGTTTCTCCTTTTGAGGCTTGCACGGCGAGCGTGCCAAACTGCGAAGCCACTCTAGTGCTGCATCTCGCACCTGTAAAGGAGAATCTGGAGGATCCCGGACTTCTTTTTGTGTCCGCCGACGATCAGGGTTTGGTGACGGGAAACTAAACCGAACCCATAGCCTGCAAAGCCTCCAACCGCGCCTTTTTCAGCGCAGCCACCGGCTCCCCGGTCGGATAAAACTCCATCGTCACAAACTTGTTGTACTTCAGCTCCGCAAGCTTGCGATAGATATTCTGATAGTCGATCTCACCCGTCCCCGGCTCACGCCGCCCCGGCACATCGGCGATGTGCACCAGGCCGACAAGATCAATGTTCTTCTCCAGCTTTTCGATCAGGTTCCCGTAAGCGCGCTGCTCATGGTAAAAGTCGTACAACACCTTCACCTGCGGACTTCCCACCTCGCGCACAATCTCAAACCCTTCAGTCACCGCAGTCAGGTACTCCTTCGGAGCCTCCAGCGGATCGATCGGCTCAATCACGATATTCACTCCGCTCGCCGCGGCCAGATCGGCGGCGCGTTTCAGGTTCTCCACGCTCGCCGCGTGCTGCACGCTGCGATCCACGCCGTCGATCCGGTTGCCCGACCTAAGATTGATCTGCGGGCTCTCAAGCTCTTTGCAGAACTTTAACTGGTCGGCAATCGCAGCCAGAAACGCCGCCGACGCACTCGGGTCCGCAAAGCCCACTCTCACGCCACTGAGCAGATCGAAGACCAGCCCCAGCGAACGCATCTTCGCCATAACCGGCTGGATATCCGTCGCAGTCCACTTCCGAAACTGCCCCGTCAGCTCAACGCCCTGGTAGCCAGCCTCGGCCACAATCTCCAGACAGCGGTCAAACGGAGCCTGCTTCTCCAGCGTCCAAAGCATATCGGAGAAGCGGACTCCAGGCGGCGTAACCGGCGCCAGAGCATACCCACGCGGCAACGCTTGAGCAAGAGTGGCTCCAACAGCGAGCCCGCCAAATTCACGACGATTCATCACTCACCGCATCTTAGCAGCGAAGAAGCCGGCGCGCCGAAAACGTCGAGCCACGACGCGCCCGACAGCGCAGTCCGAACACAGCGAGCCCCAAACGCAAAACTGGGGAGCTTTGGCTCCCCAGTTTCACTCAACCTCCGCTTACGTACTAATACCGGTATCCGTAATAGTAGTAAGGGTAGTAAGCCACCGGATACCGGTACGGATAGTAATACCCTGGGGGCGGCGGAGGCGGATAGGCGCCATAAGGACCGCCATACGGATACGGGCCACGTCGCTGCAACCGCGGCTGCGAACTCGCCAGCCGCTGCGCCTCTTGCGCCGAAACCGGAGTCACCGTCACCGGCGCCAGCAGGTGGAAGTTGAGCACTGCCTCGGCTGGCAGGTACATCCTCGGACCCGTCGTCGCGGCCGATGCGCCCGCTCCGACGATCGCGCCCGCGCCCGCGCCGATCGCCGCGCCAGCGCCGCCGCCGGCGATAGCTCCAATGATCGCACCGAGACCTGCACCGCCGATCGTGTTTCCGGCGGAATATCCGCCCTTACCCGGCCCTTGGCCGTTCCATGTGTCGGTCGGCAGCGTGTACGTCTGCCCGGCGAGGTTCACGTTCGTTAGCACCAGCGAGAGTCCCTGCTTGCCCGCCAGATCGCCCTTATTCGACTGGGTCGCGACCACTTTGCCGGTAATGACTGCGCCGCGCGGCAGCGCCAGCACTCCGCCTTGGTAGACATCGGAGGCCACCGTGGCCGCGAAGACCTGGCCGGGCTGGACTCTGGTCGCATCAAGCGGCTCGCTCGTCCTCACCTGCAACAGGGTTCCCGACGGAATCGTCACCGGCGTCAATTGCTGTTGCTGATAGGGCGGCTGACCATAGGCTGGCTGCTGACCATAAGGCTGCTGCTGACCCGAATATTGGGGCGGCTCGTTGTTCGGCGGAGGCGTGTAGGCCTGCTGATCGGGCGGCGGAGCGCCCTGCTGCGCCTGTTCCTGGCCCGGGGCGGGCGCCATATTCTGCTGCGCCGGATCATAGTTCTGGTCCTGTTCCGGGGTGGTATTCGATTCCGGGGCCTGTGCAGTCGCCGGGTTGGCCTGCGACGCATCGCCCACGGTCAGGTTATTGGTCACTGAACGAACGCCCTTTACCCCGTAGATGACGGTCTGGGCCAGCTCCTTCGAGGCGTCATCACGCACATTGCCGGAGACGGTCACATCTCCCTCGACTGTGGCCGCGGTGATGTGCTGTCCCTGCAGCGCTTTGGAATGCGACAACGCATAGGCCACATCGCTCTGAATATCGGCGTCGGAACGCCCCTGATTCTGCCCAGCTTGGTTCTGCCCAGCCTGGTTTGGTGACGCTGGCTCTTGAGCCTCCTGCCCCCATATCTGAGGAGTCGCCACAGCAACGGTGAACCCGGTAGACAGTACCGCCGCCAACGTAAGTCGTGCGCCAAGGCGTTGCAAATCAATTCGATTAGAAACTCGTTCGTCCAACATATGTACCTCTCCCGATTGGAACCTGACGCTCTCGCATACTTATTGGACGTGCACAGTCGCCGGAAGCGTCATCTGCATAGACACGGGGCCGGGAAAAAAGTTCCACCGAATAAGAGTGATTACTTCCCGCTGGAGAGGACAAAGTCTTTCCCTGCCTGCAAGACTCGGGCCACCGATTCCTTCGAGCACGACTCTGAGTAGACACGCAGCAGCGGCTCGGTGCCCGATGCCCGCAGCAGCAGCCAGGTTTCGGCCGCGTTCGGCTTGCCTTTGGCCTCTGGATTGTCGAGGAAAAACTTGACGCCGTCCAGCGTCGCCACTCGCAGTACCTTCATCCCGGCAATCGCATCCACGCCCGCCTTGGCTCGGGCGATCGCAGCATTCTTGATGCTGTCGTCAATGTGCAGGTCGATGCGCCCATACTGGTGCTCGCCATACTCCGCCTGCAGGCTGGCCACCAGTTCGCCGAGCGTCTGCTTTTCTTCAGCCATCACATTGGCGAGCAGCAGCGAATTCAGCAGCCCATCGCGCTCCGGCAAATGCCGCTTAATGCCGATGCCGCCCGACTCCTCGCCGCCAATCAGAATGTCCTTGTCCGGCTCCAGCATCAGATCGGCAACAAACTTGAAACCAATGCCATGCTCATAGAGCTTGCGCCCATGCTTGGCGCAGATGCGGTCGATCATGCTCGTAGTGTTGAAGGCGCGGGTCACATCGCCCGGCCACTTCTTCCGCTCGACCAGCCAGCGCAACAGGATCGAAAAAATCTTGTGCGGATCGACGAAATTCCCATGTTCATCCACGGCGCCAAGCCGGTCGGCATCGCCATCGGTCGCCAGCCCCGCCTGGCAGTGGTTCGCAACCACAGCCTCCTGTAAGCCGCGAATATGCGGCTCGATCGGCTCAGGATTAATCCCCGGAAACAACGGGTTGACTTCGCCACGGATCGCGACGTGATCGACGCCCAACTCGGTCAGAATTCCCGCAATCACGCCCCGTCCGGAGCCATACATCGTATCGATCGCAAACTTCAGCCCCGACTTGGCGATAACATCCAGATCGGCAAATTTGGAAATCGCTTTGACATATGGCGTCTGGAAATCCGCTGCAGTAATCGTCGCAGCCTCAGCAGCCACCTCCGGCGGATCGCCGAGATACGTAGCAATCTCCGCCATAATCGATGGGCTGCCCGATCCCCCATAAGAGGCCTTGTACTTCACCCCATTCCACTGTGCAGGGTTGTGGCTTGAAGTAATCATCACTCCACCGGCTGCGCCGCGATGCAGCACCGCATACGACAGCGCCGGAGTAGGCGTATAGGAGTCGGCCAGGAACACCGGAATGCCCATCGCCGAGATCACCTTGGCTGCGGCCACTGCGAAGTCGCGCGAACCGAAGCGGGTGTCCCACCCAATACAGATCCCTTTGGACGGGTCCTCCTTCGCCAGAACATAGCTGCCGATGGCCGCCGCCGCAATGCGCACGTTGTCGAAAGTGAAGTCCTCGGCAATGACGCCGCGCCAGCCATCGGTACCAAACTTGATCTGCGTGGGCACTCCCATGCGCTCTATCTCTCCTGCACTCTGTTTAACGCCACACAGCTTGAGCTTACTGAGGAACAATCCCGGCTCCTCAAGTCAGCTCCGGTTTCCCAGTCGCGGCCAGGTGCTTGACCACCTTCCCGACATCCTGCGAATTTTCCCGCGTCGTAATCAGGATCGCGTCCTCGGTTTCGACGACCACCAGATCGTTCACGCCTACCAAAGCCACAAATTTCTTCGGGCTATAAACATAGTTCCCGCTCGCGTTAACCGCAACGCTGCCCGCGGTCTGGGCAACGTTATTGTCGGCATCGACATGCGCGCCCTTCGAGTGGGTGTGGTCGTAGAGTGTCGTCCAGGAACCGAGATCGTTCCACCCAAAATCCGCAGGAAAGCAGTAAATGTTGGAAGCGCCCTCACCCTTGGCTGATTGCGGCTCCAATACTGCGACGTCGATGCTCACGTTCTCGCACTGCGGATACAGCTCCGCAAAGACGCTCTCAAACTCCGGCGTCCCAAAGGCGGCAGCGATCTGCTCCAGCAACGCAGCCGTCTTCGGCAGATGTTCGCGCATCGCGTTTGCCAGCGTCTGGGCACTCCACAGAAAGATCCCGCTGTTCCAGAAGTAATTCCCCGCCCTGAGAAATTCTTCAGCGCGGGCCAGCTCCGGTTTCTCGGTAAACCGGACCACCCACATCGAGCCATCACTGAGGGCCGCCCCCGTCTCGATATATCCGTATCCGGTCTCGGGACGGGACGGAGTCACACCCAGCACGACGATGTTCTCGCCCGACGCCGCCAACTCGACCGCCTTGCCCAAAGTCTCGAGAAAGCGCGGCTCATCGCCAATTACATGGTCGGCCGGAAACATCCCCAAAACTGCATCCGGCGATTCCCTCTCAATCAGAAATGCCGCCAAACCCGCCGCCGGAGCGGTGTTGCGAGCGGCCGGCTCGCTCAGAATCTGTCCGGCGGGCAGCCAGTCGAGCTGCCCGGTAATCGTCTCGGACAACAGAGCGTTGGTAATGACCCAGAACTTGTCCGCCATGGCCAGTGGAGCAAGCCGCTCCACCGTCTGTTGAATCATGCTGCGATCGCCGTCGAGCACCAGCACTTGCTTGGCCCTGGCTTTGCGGCTGAGCGGCCAAAATCGGGTGCCACTGCCCCCGGCCAAGATTATCGGGCGAAATTCGGTAGTCGGCTTCGTCAAGTCGTTCGGCTCCGTATCGCGGATTTTAGGTTAACTGATGCGTTGTTTAGTTGGCTGGACTTCTAGTTGGCTGGATTTCCGGGCTCAGGACCAGGTTGGGGAATCATCCGAATGACCTCCGCCTTACCCGAGGTCGCTAAGCTCCATGGCCCTGCATGCGCCGGAACGATCGCCGTCTGGCAGCGTGTCAGACGGACCGGTTCCTCGGGGCTGCTATCGGCAAAGAGGGTCACTTCGCCATCGGAGACAAAGAGTATCTGCACACGATCGTTGAAACGGCCACCGTCGCTCTCACTGCTCGGCAGCACTCCGTTCCCCGAAGACTCAAGGGCAAACCGATCGATGCGAAAGTAGGGAACATCGATCAGCTTGATATGAGCGTTCTCAGGGACGGGCGGGACCTTCCCCGCGCGTGTCTTCGTTCGCATCGCTTCCAACGACCGGTCGATATGCAGCTCACGCGGACGGCCGTAATCGTACATGCGGTAAGTCAGATCGGAATTCTGCTGCGTCTCCAGCAGAACCACCCCCGGCATGATCGCATGGACCGTCCCCGCATCAACGAAGATCATGTCCTGCTTCTCGACCGGAACCAACTCCAATAAATTCTCAAGAGTGGAATCCAGGATGGCCTCGCGAATCTTTGCCGGTTCAGCCCCCGGCTTGATGCCCAGCGCCACCTGCGACCCCGGCTGTGCATCCAGAGCGTACCAGCACTCCGTCTTTCCGCGCGGATCGCCATACTTTTGTGCCATGGCATCGTCCGGATGAACCTGCACGCTCAGCTTTTCCTTCGGAAATAAAATCTTCACCAGCAACGGGAAGGTTTCGCTCACATAGTCGTCGCCAAGCAGCGCGACAGTATGGTCGCGGACAATCTCATCGAGCGAATCCCCCGCCAGAGGACCGGTCTCAGCCACACATTGGTCCCCGGTCAGCCACACCTCACCGATCGGTTCGCCGCTCGTTCGATATTCGAACCACGGCGAAAGATCGTTGAAACCCCAGATTCGAGTACGAAAAAACGGAGCAATCCGAAAGGGTGGTAGCGGAATTTTGTCCTTTAGGGTGGTCACACTTCATTCTAAGCAATTTGACCCGCCCGAGCCGAGAGAAATCGCCGCTTAGCAGCTTCGCAGAATCTCGCGTCTCGACCTTGCAACCCGCCAAGATCATACAAACATTGCGTTGAGGGCCAACGATACGGCAAACTGTAACCCACTTTTAATCTTTGAAATAGGGGATAATATGCGCCTTCGCGCTCCTGGGGTTCTCTTGCTCGCCGTGGTTTCGCTGACCCCCTTCGCTGCCCGCGCCGAGACTACCCCTACCGAGGCCGCCGCCATCGCCGCCGCAAACAACGACCATACCGCCTACACCCTTCCTCCAGACAAACTCGCCAAAGCCGAGGCCCTCCATCGCATCCGCGTTGCTCTCGATTTTGGGGCGACTCTGTGGGGCATCGTGGTTCTGGCGCTGATCCTGCAACTCGGCATTGCCGCGCGAATGCGCAACTTCGCGGTCAACATCTCGAAGAACCGCTGGATCCAGGGATTTACCTTCTTCTTCCTCTTCCTGATCCTTACGACACTGCTGGGCCTTCCCCTCGACATGTATGGGCAACACGTGCGCACCGCCTACGGCCTCAGCGTGCAGCATTGGGGAAGTTGGTTCGGCGACCAGGGCAAGAGTTTCGCACTCGCCTTCATCTTCGGCGGCCTCGGAGTCATGCTGCTATTCTTTCTCATCCGCAAATTTCCCCGCCGCTGGTGGTTGTGGCTATGGTTCCCGACCATGGCCTTCACCCTGCTCGCAGTCTTCGCCAGCCCCTACATCATCGATCCGCTCTTCAACAAATTCGAGCCGCTCAGCGACACCAACCCCGAACTCGTCGCGCAACTGGAACGCGTGGTCGCCCGAGGTAAAGGCATCGATATTCCTCCTCAACGCATGTATCTGATGAAGGCTTCTGAGAAGGTCACCACGCTGAACGCCTACGTGACCGGATTCGGCGCCTCCAAACGCGTCGTCGTCTGGGACAACTCGATCGCCAAAGGCACTCCAGACGAAATCCTCTTCATCTTTGGCCACGAGATGGGTCACTACGTCCTCGGCCACATCGTGACCGGCATTCTTTTCAGCTTTGTCTTCATCCTGGTCTCGTTTTTCCTCGGCTTTCACCTCTTTCAGTTCCTCCTGCGGCGCTTCGGCAAGCAATGGGGCATTGCCAATCAGGATGACTGGGCCACCCTAGTAGTCTTCGTGCTCGTCCTGAGCGTCATCAGCTTCTTCGGCGAACCGATTCAAAACAGCTTCAGCCGCACCCAGGAGCACGCCGCCGATGTCTACGGCGAAGAGGTGATCCACGGCATCGTTGCCAATCCTCAGGCCACCGGGCAAGCCGCTTTCCAGCTCCTGGGAGACAACGCGCTCGTCGATCCGAATCCATCTCCATTCGTCGAATTCTGGACTGGCTCACACCCGCCAATCTGGTTCCGCGCTGCCTTCGCCAAACACTACGACCCTTGGGCCCCAGACGCTCAACCCAAGTATTTCCCGAAGCAGTAGGTGCCGCTTCAATCTCTGGTGCGATCTTTGCTCACAGCCCTCGGCGCCCTCGGCGCCTGGCGCTCACCCGATCACCCCGATTATTCATGCCATCGAACGTTTTGACGATGCTATTTCAATCCGTTATAAAGGAAGACTCCGGCAAACTGGTGCGCCGGATCCTCCGGTCGGCTGAATTCACCCTCCGTCCGGCCATCTTTAACCGTAAACGCAGCTGGATGTTCGGGAAGACGGTGGAAGTCCGTCACTGCCCCGCAACTGTAAGCGCTGTGCCGTGCGTCTGGTAGACAAGGCAATCCCTCACACTTGAGTGGAAGCTCTGTCGACCAAGCCGGCAGCAACCGTGCCATCAAGCCACTGGGCGCAGGCCTGGGAAGGCGGCCCGGTCAGGCGTAAGTCAGGAGACCGGTCCGGTCGCGATTGCTCGAACCACGTTCCGAGGGGAACGAAGGAGTCCTTATGCGCGTCTTGCCGCGGCCCTTACGCCGCATCTCCCTCTTTGCCAGTCTCTTCTTGCCCCTGCTCTCGGCGGCGACTGCGTTTGCTGCAATCGTGCACGGCACCGTCACCGATCCGTTGGGTGCAGCCGTAGTTGGCGCAACCGTAGCTCTAGTCCAAAACGGCAAAGTCGTCACCAACACCCACACCGACACCACTGGCGGATTCACCCTAAGCTGCGGCACCGGGGGACGTTTTTTCGTAATCGCCGCCGCACCCTCCTTTCGCCAGATAACCACCGAGAGCTTTTACGCCGCCAAGCTCGATAGCGTCCAGCAGGATGTGGTCCTTGAAGCCGACACCGTCCGGCAAAGCATCGTAGTCAGTGCGACCGGTCTCCCGCTCCCACAGGCGCAAACAAGTTCCTCGGTCTCCGTCCTCCACGCGGCCGACATGGACAACCGCTTTACTCTGATCGACCCACTGCGCCAGATCACCGGCGTCACAGTCGTTAGCAACGGGCAGTATGGCAGCGTGACCTCCACATTTGTGCGCGGCGGCAACTCCGACGCCAACAAGATCCTGATCGACGGCGTCACCGCCGAAGATATCGGCGGACAATTCGACTGGGGGAGCGTTTCGAGCACGGGCGTCGATACCGTTGAGGCCTTCCGCGGCCCCAACAGCGCTCTCTATGGCTCCGACGCGGCCGCCGGCCTCTTCAGCATCACCACGCCGCGCGGAACCACTCCCACGCCATCATTCTTTTATCAAGGCGACGCCGGCAATTACTACACCTATCAAAATCAAGTCCAGAGTGGCGGGACTTACAACAAGATCGACTACTACGGCGCCTTTTCCCGCCTCAACAGCTCCAACGACGTTCCTATGAACCAGTACCACAACGTCGCCTCCAACCTGAATCTCGGCTGGGCGCCCACCTCGACCACTCAGGTACGCGCCACCGCCCGCAACAATACCACCGCCATCGGTCTTCCCGGCGCGTATGACTTCTATCTGATCCCCAATGACGGAAAGCAGTCCGATCAGGACCTTTATGTCAGCACGCTCATCGAAAATCAGACTACGGACAACTGGCACAGCTTTGCTCGCTACGGACTCGCCCGCAAGCGCGAGCAGGCCGAGCAATGGTACGCCGCCGGAATTCCTATCACCACGATCCAGTACGGCTACCCCACCCTGAACTATTACGGCGAGAACGTCTTGATCAAAGGTGCGAATGGATATCAAGTGACCGGCCAGGCCCAGCTGAACTCCGGATTCGGCACCTATCCCAATGCCTCAGATATTTCTTCGAACCGCGACCAGCTCTACGCGCAGACCGACTACAAGATCACCCCGTATCTCACCGCCCTGGGCAGCTTCCTCTACGAGGACGAGCGCGGTTCGAACAACTATCCCACTTACGACATTAGCCAGGCGGCGGAGCGAGGCAACTACGAATACACGGCGCAGTTCTCAGGCCAGTTCAAAAACCGAGTCTATTACCAGCTCGGTGGCGGAATCCAGAAGAACCACTTATACGGTGTGAAAGGAACGCCCCGCGCCGGAGTCGCCTACTATCTGCGGCGTCCCGGCGCAGGCACTTTTCAAGGGACCAAGCTTACTTTCAACTTCTCCAAGGGCGTCCAGGAACCGTCACTGTCCGAGCAGTTCGGTTCTCTTTATGACACTCTGCTCACCCAGCCAGGAGGCGAAGAGGCTATCCAGCAGGCCCACATCTCGCAGATTGGAGCCGAGCAGGCGCGGACCTACGACGGCGGCGTCGAACAAAGCATGTTGAACGAGAAGATGCTGCTCCGCGCCACCTATTTCCATAACGAATTCGGCAACCAGATCGAGTATGTGGACTCCTACCTCGTGCCGCAGCTTCTCCCCAACCTCACCCCAGCGCAGCAGCAGGCGCTGGTTGCAGCGCTCCAGAACACCTTCGGCGCTTATCTCAACTCTTTGGCCTTTAGCGCTCAGGGCGTCGAGACGGAGATTCAGTATCAACCTCTTACCCACCTCTTCATCCGCGCCGGATACACCTATCTCGACGCCAAGGTGCAGCAATCCTTTTCGTCTGATGCGGTAAGTCCCAGTTACAACACCGGACTACCCGGCGGCGCGCCACCATCCTTCTCAACCATCCCCATAGGAGCAAGCTCACCGCTGGTGGGAGCGCGACCGTTCCGCCGTCCCCCGCACACCGGCTTCCTGACCGCGACCTATAGCGCCGGCAGCTTCACCACCACGCTCACCAGCGTCTACGCCAGCCGCAGCGATGACAGCACCTTCCTGGGCGGCTACGACTTCGCCGCCGGAAATTCCCTTCTGCTCCCGAATCGAAATCTCGACTACGGCTACGCCAGGTTCAATATTGGCGTCACCTACAAACTCAATTCCTGGCTGAGCATCTACACCCAAACCAACAACATGTTCAACCAAAGCCACATCGCCCCCATCGGCTATCCCTCCCTGCCCGTCACCGTGCAATCCGGCGTCAAAATTGCGCTCGGCGGCCACTCCAGCAAATAGTCGACCTCCTATCTAGCAAGGCAAAAGGCCAGCCCAATCAAGACTGGCCTCTTGCTCTTCCCGAGTCGTGCTTGAACCTAGAACTGCAAGCTAAGTCCCATGGTGATGATCCTGTTACTCCCAATGGCGCCGGTGACGGAACCAAAGTTCGCTCCATTGTTCGGACACCCACCCGTCACTGTAGCCGTGGCGCACGACTGGACTCCCGGAGGAAGAAGCGTCGGAATCGTGGTCCCTCTGCCCGTCCCGTTGTGGTACGGCAGCTGGTCCAGGTTCGTTAACGTGGACAGTTGGTTGTTCCCGCCCACTCCGGTCACAATCTGCCCGTAATTGACATAGTAGGAGTCTGGCGAGCAGTTGTTGCCCTCACTGATCGCCTCATTGGAACAGGCGGAACTTTGCCGGATCTGGGTCTGATTCTGCGGCACATCTAGACTCGTCGTATTGGTCAGGTTGAAGATGTTGAAGGCATACTGCAGCGACATCCTCTCCGTAGGCCGGAAGGATTTCCGGAAGGAGATATCCAGGCGTTTTTGAGAAGCCTGACGGAAGAGGTTCCGTTGCCCCGGCGCAAAATCCGTCTCATAGATATCCTGCGGATCGCTCCCGGTAGAAACTGGTACGCCCATCTGGCCCGGTGCAACGTAGTGGATGTCAATCTGTGAGGGATCGATGGCGGGAACGTAGTTGCCTCCCGTCCCGCGCTGGTCCCCCCTGTTTCCGGTCAGTGCCAGCTTGGGATTGCCCGGCGTCTTGATCGGCAGCACCGGGTTCATCAGCGTCGGATAGTCGCCGAAGAAGACGCTGCCCACCGCACCGTAAAACTCATACAGCGAATACGGTTGCCCGTTCTGCAGGATGGCGACCCCGGTAAGGTTCCAGTCGTTGCTGAAATACGAAAGCAGCGAGTGCGGCGCAGCCGCATTGGGAAGCGCTACCAGGAAGTTCGCGCTGAAGACGTTGGTGCGATCGAAGTCTGACCTTGCATAGGAGTCGCGAAGATTGTTCGGGTTGTCTCCGGTGAAGAAGATGCCAATGTCGCTCTGTTCGTCATAGGTATGGCTGAAGGTGTAGCTGGCGCCAAACTGGAAGTTATGCGAGAGCCGCTTCTCCAGATGGGTCTCGAGACCGTCATAAGCGGAATTGCCGACAGTCTTGAAAAATGCCGCGTTCGGGCTATACCCAACAAATGGCGTCCGGAAGTCCGTGTTGCCGCCGTCTTCCGTGTTCCACGGTTCCCCGGCGATCGCGTTGTAGTCATAACCGGTAAACGAGTTCTGATTCAACACCTGAAAGCCGTAGGTCGCGGTCTCGCCATTGATCGGATTCGACGGCGTTGCGATTCCCGGCTCATTGAACGGAATCGGGATCACTGCATGACGTCCGCGATTGCCTGTATAACCGATCGTGACGGCCAGATCGTTCCTCGGCTGCCACTGCCAATTGAACGTAAAGTTCAGCGTATATGGCAGGACGTTGTTTTTGTCGTAGGCGCCGAAGTTCAATGTGTCTGGGCAGTCCGTGTAGCCTTCCTGATTATCGATTGCCCCGCAATTTGGCCCAAAGTCCGCGCTATCTCCGGTCATGCGGCTCAGCACACTCTGCAATTGCGCCGTGATCGTCGCGGGATTCGCACTCGGCGGCGGGTATGCAGCCGAGCCCGGATTCGTGCCAAGCGGATTAGCGAGAGTCTTGCCGTTGCCCACTATATAAGTCGACAAAGGAGCCGCCTCGGTGACACCGAACGGTCCACCGTTGCCGCTGCCCGCAGGCTGCGAAAGATAGCTGAACAGCTCGCCTCGATCAAAATACATACCAAATCCGCCGCGGAAGACAACCGTGCCGTGGTTCCACTCCGGCTGCCACGCAAATCCAACACGCGGTGAAATGCCCCACTGGCGTCCGGTCAGCGTCGAATTGGTGACTCCATGCGTTGGATAGTACTTGTTGTTGCCTGCAACCACAAAGCCCGCGTTATTCACCGTGAAGCCACTGGAGGTGTCGCCGGTCACGTCGTAAGCGTTCGGATCGAAGTTGAAGATATTGCCATACTTCTCCGTCAGCCCTCCGTGATAGTCGTATCGAAGGCCACCGGTGATTGTCAGGCCCGGTTTGGCCTGCCACTTGTCCTGCACATAGCCCGACCACTCGTTGGAACGGTAATAGCGGTCAGCCAGGTTCTTTCCGGTCGATGGGTCGATGCTCTCCAACACACTGGAACTCTGCGCTGTGTCTTCCAGAAAGGTCTGAAAGTTCTTCGCCGCCACCTGGGCGATACCGGTACGGTTGTTGGTGATATTCAGCTGGGTATAGCTGTAACCCCCACCGGCAACGATGGTGTGTTTTCCCCACGCAAAGATCACGTTTGTCGAGGGATTCAGCCGGTTTTGATAGTAGCCGATGTTTGCAAAGGAGCTGAAAGGCCCAACTTTCAAGCCAGGAGCCACGGTAGAGTCGGTCGCAATCTCCTTGATGTTCAACCCTGGCAAGCCAGGAGCAGGCGTGTAACCCGAGGCCCCTGCCCCAAGGCCGAAGTTCGGGTCGCCGCCCGGATTGGTCACCGTCTGCGAATATCGGCTATACGATCCCATGCGCACATAACCCAGTCGCTGTTCCCAATTGATCCGTGGCCCGATCGAGATTGTGTTTCCGATTGCGGCCACCTGCGAGCCATTCGCTTGGGTCACCGGAAAGCCGCCTACGTTCGCGTATCCGTACGGCTTCGATACCGGGTCAGTCTGGTAGTAATATTTCACCGACAACTGGTCCGTCGTTGTCAGGTTGTAATCCACCGACGCTGTCGCCTGCTCTCCCGTTAGGAGTGAAGTCCCGAACAGCGTCACGTTGGGCACCCCATACTGATAGGGCCCTGTGTTCTGCGCCGAAGGAATCATGAACGACCCATCCGGCAGTTTGGCATTGAAGATCGCCTGCGCGATCGGTTCAACATTGCTCGGACTGAAAGGTTTTCCCCCAGGATCCCATGCGGTCGCCGCGGCGGCCAGTCCGGCTGCGGAGCGATCGTTCGTCAGTCCCACCGGGACATTGAACTGCGACAGCCCCGTCGACTGGTCCGAGTTGTACAGGTGCTGGTAACCGACGAAGAAGAACATCTTGTTCTTCAGCACCGGTCCGCCTAAAGTCCCGCCCGTCGTCCAGCGATGCAGCGCCGGATTGATCAGAGACTGCGGAAATGCTCCAACTCCCTGAGTGGAAAGCTGATATTGCTGATTGAAGAAGTACGGCGCCGCATTCAACGCGTTGTTGGCAAACGTCCCATAGACTTGGCCATGCCAGGTGTTCGAACCGATCGATGTATTCGCGTCGATCTGCGCTCCACTCGTCGCTCCCTGCTCCGCGTCGTACATCGAGGCATTCACGCGCAATTCCTGCAGAAACTCAGGCGGAGGTGAAGGCAAACTGTTGCCGTTAGAGCCATAGACCGACGTCCCCGTCGGATTTGCGCCCCCAATCGTCGCCGAACCCGCTGCAGAACTGGCCGACGTGCTGCCACCGCCAATATTGAAGTTGTACCGCTGCGAGGTGGATCCGCTCGAGGTCTTGCCGTTAAAGAGATTGGTGGAATCGACGCCGTTCACTTGGAAGGTATTAGAAGTATCGCGCTGTCCATTCGCCCAGATCGGCTGGTTCCCCAGGCCGCCATTGGTGTTCAGCCCACTGAGCAGCTCCGCGTTGACGCCCGGCGAAAGCACCGCCAATTGTGTAAAACTGCCAGTCGCCAAGGGCGTTAGCGCAATCTGCTGCGAATCAAGGGTGTAGCCGTTAGTGGTGTCCGTCGAATTGAGCATCGGCGTCGCCGTCACCGTCACTTCCGTCGATACCTGTCCGACCTTCAGGCTCACGTTTACCGTCGTCGCGCGCGCCTCCTGCACATCGATGGCGGGCAATTCGGTTGTATCGAAGCCGTCACGCGTAACGGATACTTTGTAGGTCCCGATCGGCAAGTTAAATATTTGGTAAAAGCCGTTGTCCTGCGAGGTCGTCGTGCGGGTCAGGTTGATTCCGGCATTGGTGACGGTCACCGTCGCGCCCGGCACCGACGCGCCCGAGGGGTCGGTCACCGTACCGTTCAAAGTACCTAGGGTCTGCTGGGCGCTTGAGATCGAAGTCAAACTGAATGCGCTGGCCAGAGAAAGAACGACTAAGGCAAATCTGAGGATTCGCATCATGGAGTGTCCTTTTAAATGGGCTAGCTAGGTTCGAACGACAGTTACCGGCGGATGAGGCCCTTTGGCTATCACACGCGGGACCTTCGTCCCATAGTGCCACGTCCGGGAGTATCCAGAAAGTGTAAATTTGCGGTTAAGCTACGGTTACACGCCCAAAACCCGGGCCCTTTCGCAAAAGATTCGCTGCACTCTTGTTTATGCGGTCGAGATTTCCACAAATTGAGGGTCGCAAAGCCTTCCGGTCGCGATTCTACACGGCTCGATATTGAAGCCCGCAGGTTGATTCCTGATTTCCTACTGACACTGTTACACATTGTCAGACGCCGGATGATGCTGATGGAGCACCGCTGAGAAGTGATCTCGCCTCGATCGCCCAATACCTCATTCAGATCCGCAAAACAAAAAGCCCCGCAAGTTGCGGGGCTTTTTGCTGCTGCTGTTGCGCCGAAGGCGCGTGCCGCTGGACGCGAAGTCCGTCTGCCGGGGTTCCGGCGGGCGGTCTTGGCCCGTTGGGGTGGTTAGTACATGCCGTCCATGCCGCCGCCGTGGGGCCAGCGCCGCCGGTTGGCTTCCTTCTTCTCTGGAATCTCCGAGACCATCGCTTCGGTCGTCAGCATGAGGCCGGCGATCGAGGCTGCGTTCTGCAGAGCGGTACGGGTCGACCTTGGTCGGGTCGATGACTCCGGCGGCAACCAGGTCCTCGAACTTGTCGGTCGCTGCGTTGTAGCCGAAGTTGTCGTTCTTGCTATCGTGGATTTTGGCCACGATGATGGCGCCCTCGACACCCGCATTGCCAACGATCTGGCGCAGCGGCTCTTCGATGGCGCGGCGGACGATCTGGGCGCCGATCTTCTCGTCGCCTTCGAGCTTGGCGATGAGTTCATCGACGTCCTTGGCCGAGCGGACCAGCGCAACACCACCGCCAGCCACGATGCCTTCTTCAACGGCAGCGCGGGTTGCGTGCATGGCGTCTTCGACGCGGGCCTTCTTCTCCTTCATCTCGGTTTCGGTAGCAGCACCGACCTTGATGACGGCAACGCCGCCAACCAGCTTGGCCAGACGCTCCTGGAGCTTCTCGCGATCGTAATCGGAGGTGGTCTTCTCGATCTGATTGCGGATCTCCTTCACGCGGCCTTCGATGGTCTTGGACTCGCCCTTGCCTTCGATAATGGTGGTGTTGTCCTTATCGATGGTGATGCGCTTGGCGCGGCCGAGGTCCTCGATCTTCACGTTCTCGAGCTTGATGCCGAGGTCTTCGGTGATGGCCTTGCCGCCGGTCAGCTTGGCAATGTCTTCGAGCATGGCCTTGCGGCGATCTCCGAAGCCAGGGGCCTTAACGGCAGCCACGTTCAGCGTGCCGCGCAGCTTGTTGACCACCAGGGTCGCGAGCGCCTCGCCGTCAACGTCCTCGGCGATGATCACCAGCGGCTTGCCGTTGCGGGCAACCTGCTCGAGCAGCGGAAGAAGGTCCTTCATCGAGCTGATCTTCTTCTCGTGGATCAGGATGTACGGCTCTTCAAGCGAAGCTTCCATACGATCGGGATCGGTAACGAAATAGGGGCTCAGGTAGCCGCGGTCGAACTGCATGCCCTCGACAACCTCAAGCAGCGTCTCCAGAGTCTTCGACTCTTCGACGGTGATGACGCCGTCCTTGCCAACCTTCTTCATCGCCTCGGCAATGATGTTGCCGATGGTCGAGTCCGAGTTCGCCGAGATGGTGCCAACCTGGGCAATCATCTCCCCGGTCACCGGCTTCGAGAAGCGCGACAGCGCTCCGCCAGTCACCACACCGTGCTCATCGCGGGTTCCCACGATGGCCACAACCGCCTTGTCGATGCCGCGCTTCAGCGCCATCGGGTTCGCACCGGCGGCAACAGTCTTGACGCCTTCGCGGTAGATCGCCTGCGCCAGAACGGTTGCGGTGGTGGTGCCGTCGCCGGCAACGTCGGAGGTCTTCGACGCCACTTCGCGGACCATCTGTGCGCCCATGTTCTCGAGCGCGTTCGCCAGCTCAATTTCCTTGGCGACGGTCACGCCGTCCTTGGTGATCGTCGGCGAACCGAACTTCTTCTCGATCACCACATTGCGGCCCTTCGGACCAAGAGTCACCTTGACCGCGTCGGCCAGGGTGTTCACGCCACGCAGAATCGCCTGGCGGGAATCTTCTCCATGCAGAATTTGCTTTGCCATTTGCTTAAATCTCCTAATTGCTCAAATCACGAATTCGGGTATCGATCACTGAAATCGGGTGCCCCATTCAAGCCCTCTTTTGGCTTGAGTGGGATTCACAAATCTCAGGTCACAACAAAAACACCTCCCAAAGGAGGCGACCAATCTACGACTTCAGAATGCCGAGGACTTCTTCCTCACGCATGATCAGGAACTCTTCGCCATCGATCTTGATCTCGGTGCCGGAGTACTTGCCGAACAGAATGCGGTCCTTCGCCTTGACATCCAGCGGGAAGACCTTGCCTTCGTCGTTCGACTTGCCCTTGCCGACGGAGATCACTTCACCTTCCTGCGGCTTTTCCTTCGCCGAGTCAGGGATAATGATGCCGCCACGGACGGTTTCGCCCTCTTCCACACGGCGGACCAGAATCCGGTCATGCAGCGGGGTGAAGGTGGTTGCTACGGTAGCTGTTGCCATTTCGTTGCTTCTCCTTAGCGCAGCGAGGTTTCAACTCGCGGTTGTTGGTAAATTACTGGTACTGTTTCAAGGGGACGAAGGCGACTGCCCAATCGTTCATCAACACGCTTTAGCAGTGTCGCCTTTCGATTGCTAATGTAGGCCTTCTCGCAGAAACTTGTCAAGCACGGTCGGGAGAATGTGAGCCAAATCCACTCACATAACTCCCAAAGATAACGAATTCAGCATCTTAACGTCGTCCTACTATCAGCTTCAGCGACCCTTCGAGCTTAGGCTGCGTCCGCAAATGTCCATACTTCGCATCCCAGGCTCCGCTCTCAAGGTCACGGCCCAATTCGTCCTCGAGTCGATTTCCTACCGAAGCATCCACAAAGCTCCACGCCGAATTAGCCAGTCGGGCGCCCGGATCCAGCAAACATTCAGGACGGCCAAAATATGCCTCGCTAAAGCCGTCCGTGCAATTCAGAGGAATCGGCACGGTCGTCACCTCAACGTGCCCGCCCAACATCGCAGTAATCGTCCCAATCGGCGGATAACGCCGCGCCTCCGTCGCAATCACCTCCGGCGCATAAGAATTCAGCCAGAAGCGATCCAGTTCGTCCGGAGCGCAAGTGAGAACCAAGACCGGCCCGCGCGTCACCCGCCGCATTTCCGAGACCCCAGCTTCCAGATCCGGCCATTGATGCACAGTAAAGGTCGCCATGCTGCCGTCGAAGACTCCATCGCCAAATGGCAGTTGCTCCGCAACCGCATCGATGGCAGCCGGCAAGTGAGCCGGCCGCTGCGCCCGCATCGAGTCTGAAGGCTCTACCGCCGTTACTAGACGATCGGTGGGCTCATACGAGCCCGCGCCAGCGCCAACATTGAGCACAGTCTCAGCATCGCCAAGCGCGTCGAGGATAAATCGCGCGATGTGGGGATCCGGTAGACGATAGCGCGTATACCCACTTCCAATGACGCCATAATTCGCGTCTCCAGCGCTCCCATCCCGATGCCTGAAACCCAACTATTCGGCCCTCAAGACTAGCGTACCATTCTCAGGTACGGCCTGATGGTCAAGCGTCATCACATCAAATTTGGACGGGACATGAATAAGAGAGAATTCTTGAAAACCTCCGGCGCATTCCTCACCAGCACCCTCATCTCCGGCTTCGCCTCCGGCGAGACGACCGGCCCTCGCACCAACTGGGCAGGAAACCTCACCTACCACACCGACAACCTGCTCACTCCCAAAACCGTCGATGAAGTCCAGCAGATGGTGAAGGCCACCCCCAAACTCCGCGCTCTCGGCAGCCGGCACTCCTTCAACACCATCGCCGACAGCACCGCAGCCCAGATCTCCCTCACCCATCTCGATTCCATGGTGCTCGACCCGCAGGCGAAGACGGTCACCGTTGGAGCAGGAGTCCGATACGGCACCCTGGCGCCCTATATCGACGAGCACGGATACGCCCTCCACAACCTCGCTTCCCTGCCGCACATCACCGCAGTTGGAGCCTGCTCCACCGCAACCCACGGCTCCGGAATCAAGAATGGAAATCTCTCCACCGCCGTAGCCGCGTTGGAAATCGTCACCGCCGACGGCCGGATCGTGCATCTTTCCAGGGCCAAAGACGGAGATCAATTCCTCGGCGCCGTCGTCGGCCTCGGCGGGCTCGGCGTCATCACCAAAATTACCCTCAACGTCCAGCCCACATTCAAGATGCGTCAGATCGTCTACGAAAACCTCTCGATGGACCAGCTCGAGCACAACCTCGACGCCATCTTCGGCAGCGGCTACAGCGTCAGCCTCTTCACCGACTGGCAACACCACCGCATCAGCCAGGTCTGGATCAAGAGCAAAGCCGAGATCCCCGATGGCGAGGCCGTGCTCTTCAAAATCCCCGAGGACTTCTACGGAGCCAAGGCCGCGAATGAAAACCTCCATCCCATCCCCGGCCACGACCCCACACCCTGCACCCAGCAGATGGGCATCCCCGGCCCGTGGTACGAGCGCCTGCCCCACTTCCGCATGAACTTCACTCCCTCAAGCGGAGCCGAGCTGCAAACCGAATACTTTGTCCCCCTCGACAAAGGCTACCCGGCAATCCTTGCCGTCGAACAACTCCGCGACCGCATCACGCCGCATCTCTTCATCACCGAACTCCGCACCATCGCCGCCGACGATCTCTGGATGAGCCCCTGCTACCATCAGCCCAGCATGACCATCCACTTCACTTGGAAGCCAGAGTGGCCCGAAGTTCAAAAGGTGCTGCCCCTCATCGAAGAAAAACTCGCGCCCTTCAACGCCAAGCCACACTGGGCGAAGCTCTTCACGATGCCGCCGTCGCGCCTGGCGGAGGTTTACCCGAACATGCCAAAGTTCCGCGAGCTGCTGAAGCAGTACGACCCGCAAGGCAAGTTCCGCAACCAGTTCATCGACACCAACATCTTCGGCGCTTAAACCGCTCCACTCCCGGAAACCGCTAAACCAAAAGAAAGCCCACCCGAACTCCAGCCTTCAAGAAGTTCAGGTGGGCGCTCGATTAGCACGCGCTTCGAGCTATTCGCTGACAAACACCGCAGTCGTCAGCGCCGGCACCGTAGCCGTCCCCGTCTGCGATTTGAACGTCGACTCCCGCGTGATCGGATCAGCCGATGCGACCTGCACCGGATGCAGATGCAGCGCCATCCCCTGCAGCACGCTGTTGGTGAAGCTCACCGAAGCATTAGTGGCATTGAAGACGACAACCATGTGCTTGTAGATGCCATAGGCGCCGCCGTTCTCATCCAGCTTCATCACGATCACGCCCGGAATCTGGCTCGTCCCGGTATTCAGGAAGGTCAGGTCCTGCTGGATCGTCGGCTCATCCGGCAGCCGGAAGAGCAGTGAGCTGTAGCGTATCCTCAGCAGCTCATTGAAAGCCGCCTCGCTATACGCAATGTTCGCCGGCAGCGGCGTGTACGCCGCATTACTAAGCAGCGGAGTCATGATCGGCCATTGCCCTTCATTCTGACTCGCAATCGGCAGCCCAATGCCCCAGTTCGCCGTCTTGCCGCTCCAGTCGATCTTGTTAAACCAATCGCCGGAGTTATAGCTATTCTGGTCCATGTCCTTCGACCGCAGCAGATCGTCACCACCCTGGTAGAACGGAACTCCCTCTCCGAGCGTCACCAGGCTCATGGCCACAATCTGCCTTCGCGCCCGCGTCGCGATGCTGTCGGTGTAGCTCGACTTCAGCTGTACCTGGTCGAAGAGGTCCTGATTGTCGTGTACCGAGGCATAATTCACTGCCTCGATCGGAGTCTTCGTGTAGCCCGTAGGCTGGCCATTGTAATTTACCTGGGCTCCGGTCACCGTCGCGCCCGCGCTGTCCACAAACGTGTAGTCGCGCAGATTCCCCGTCAGCCCCACATCGATCCAGTCGGAGTATTGCAGCAACTGCGCCTGCTGTTCCGTGGGGGTCATACTGCCTGTGGTGAAGTCGCTCGGGTCGCTAAACAGCCCGGTGGCAAACCCCTGCACTCGCTCGTCAGTGAACGGACTGCCTCCGTGAATGCCATCACGAATCCGGTCGTTGAACGTGCCAATGCCGAAGCCGTAAAGGTTCACCTGCGAGGCGTTCGGTCCGATCTGATTGTTTTCGGTATCTCCGAAGTTGAATCCCTCCCCATAGAGGTAGATCTTCGATCCGTCGACGCCATCCTTCTCCGGAGTCAACGCCCGCAGCGCCGCCTGAATGTCCGTCATGTTGTAAGTGAACATGAAGCTCATAATGTCGAAACGGAAGCCATCGATCTTGTACTCCTTCGCGTTGAGCACGAGGGAATCGATGATCAGCTTCTCCATCATGAGGTGCTCAGGCGCGGTGTCCGGACAACACGAGCCTTCTTCCAGGTTCCCGCTAGTATCCAGCCGGTGATAGTAACCCGGCACAACCTCATCCAGATTGGAGTTCGGCCCTTCGCCGCTGGCGTTGGTGTGATTAAAGACCACATCCTGAACGACCCTCAGCCCCGCGTTGTGCAGCCCCTCGACCATGGTGCGATATTCAAAGACCCGGTTGTCCGGATTGATCGCATAGCTTCCCTCCGGCGTCATGTAGTGCACCGGATCGTATCCCCAGTTGTAAGCGGGACTCGTCTGGCTCGCCGTAACCGCCGCCTGTTGCTGCGTGCCGTCTGCCGGATAGCCCCCAAGCCCGGTCGGAATGATCCACGTACTCTTGTCCTCGTTCACGCTGGCAAAGTGGAACGAAGGCAGAATATGCACCGCCTTCAACCCAGCCGCGGCCAGCGAGCGAAGATGCTTCATGCCGTTCGAATTCTGATCGGCAAAAGCTTCATACATCCCCTGATGTTCAACAGGAACGGTTGGGTCGTCCACGCTAAAGTCGCGGACATGCAGCTCATACACGCTCATATCGCTAAAGCTCCGCAACGGAGGCGCGGCATTCCAATCCCAGCCAAAGGGCTTAGTCTCCTCAGAATCGAGGTCGGTGATCCGGCTCTTGGCGCCGTTCAGCGCGATATCGATTGAATACGGATCGCTGGTCACATTCGTGTCGACCGCAGCATCCGAAGGCACCCACACATTCACGCTGTACAGGTAGTACTTCCCTTTCCACTCCGGCGTCCCATCGGCAACCCACACGCCGTTGTGGTTATGCATCGGCAGCACCGCCGCGGGAGTCGTGTCCGCCTCATGATCGAAGATCTGTAACGAAACACTCTGCGCCGTCGGAGCCCAGACCTTGATCTTCACAGCGCAGTTCTCGTCATCGTCCCAGTCATGCCAGGCACTCTCGTCCTGATGACGAAAGACCACGCCCAGCTTGCCCGGATAGTAGTAAATGTCATCCAGAACACCCGCGATCTGCATTCCCGTCGCATATTGCAGCTGGCCATTCGACCCAATTGCCGAAAACGCAAGCTGCCCCTGCAGCGCACTCTGCACCGCCGGCAACAGCGTGTCGGGCGGCAATTGCAGCACCGTATAACCCGCAAGCTGCGGATACCGGGCCAACTCTTCCGTCGTCAGGGTTCCTCCAACAGTCAGCGGAATGTTGGTGCCTCCGGTAATTCCCGTTGTCGTCACCGACAAACCGCCGGTCAGGCTCGACGAGATCGCATAGGTATCCCCGCTCTGCGCAAACTGCGGTTGAATAGCGACCCGGTTGCGGTCCATCCAGTAAGCCTGCTGCACATTGAGCAAGCTATCCAGAATCTCCGTTGGTGTCGGCACCGTCGTGTAGACATTCGCGTTCCCCGAGATCGCCCACGCCTGCAGATTCGTGGCCACATCCAGGTACATATTCGGTCCCGGATCTTTCACCCCCGTCGAGGTGTTGTGAATGATGAACCCCAGGTTCTGCGCATTCGGAATCAGGCTAATGTCGAAATAAACCCCATAAGAATCGGAGTTGGTCACAAAAGTCAGCCCATCGTTATAGTCGCCCGTATACTCGGCGGTATCGTCGAAGGCATAAACCGACCAGTTCGCATAGTTGCCGTCAGGCCGGTAGTAGTGAATGCGTGCATAACCCGGCAGCAGCGCCGTCGGATTCGTCAGACTGATCGCGCTCTTGTACAGCTTGCCAATCCCGGTATAGGCCCAATACTCATAGCCTTCGGTCGTGGGATCGACAAACTCATTCGGCCCAGGGTCTTTAACGTCTCCGCCCGGCGCGCTCGGATCATGAATGATCAGCCCAACATTCTGCGCATTCGCAATCACACCCACGTCGAAATATGCGCCATAGCTGTCGTAGTAAGTGGGCGGCACAAGCCCGCTGTTGTAGTCGCCGGTGTACTCCGTCGTGTCATAAAAGGCATAGATAGTCCAGGGGGTGTAATTGCCATCCGTCCGGAAGTAATGGATACGTACATAGCCAGACAGCAACGCGGTCGGATTGCTCACATTGATCGCGGTGTTGTAGAGCTTCGCAATCCCCGAATAAGCCCAGTACTGATTGCCCTGCGTGCTCGGATCGACAAACAGGTTGTTGGGAGTGTCCTTCTGGTCGCCGCCCGCAGCAGTCGGGTTATGAATGATAATCCCAACCTCCATCGCCCCGGTCGCAACTCCCACGTCGAAGTACGCGCCATAACTGTCCGTCCCCGTGACCTGCACCGGACCGCCTCCGTAGTCGCCAGTATTTTCAGTCGTTTGATCGAAGGCGTAGACTGTCCATCCGCTGTAGTTTCCATCCGGGCGGAAGTAATGGATTCGGATGTCGCCAGCGGGTATCTGGGCAACCGCGGAATGAATTGGAAAGATCGCGAGCACGAGCGCAAGCAAAACGAACACCGCTCTTCTCAAACGCTGCACAGTGAGATTCTGGAATTTCATGATTGGCTCTCCACAAAGAGGGTGAAGCTTTCGTTTATCGTCGATCTTCCTATCGATTGGGGTGCGTCGCGCTGAGCTGCTTTGGAGTCTCTCCCTTAGCGCCCGCCAACAATATTTCCGCCAAACAACAGCTGTCAAGTTACCTGGCTCGCCGTCGTCATTTTGAGCGAAACGGCGGCTGAATAACCAGGAACACCGCCGCGCAGGGATATACGATACGGGGATGATCGATTACTTGGGCTCGCTCATAGTGCTGATTGCGGCAGTAGTGCTCTTCTTCGCGATCGGGCGCGGACGTTACACCCAGTTCGGCGGCGCCCAGCTAGCTCTGCGAGTCCTGGTCGCGCTGCCCCTGCTGATCTCAGCGGTCGCACTTCACTTCATGCGCACCAACGAAGCCACCGCGATGCTCCCGCCAATCTTTTCCAATCCCCGCGTCCCGGTGATCGCAACCGGAGTCCTCGAGATCCTCGGCGCCATCGGCTTCTTTGTGGCCAAAGTCCGCCGCAGCGCCGCCTTCTGGATCGCCATCATGATGGTCCTTATCTTTCCCGTGAACATCTGGGTCGCAGGCCAAACCTTCGCTGGCCTCCAAATGCCCACCGTCCCGGTGCGGCTCACAATGCAGGTGATTTATATATGGATGGTGCTGCTCGCCGGGTATGGCCTGCCAGGATTAGGTAGATTAAGCAACCGGGCGTCAAAGTAGGAAGGCTACTCCTCCCGCAAAACCTGCAACGGCTTCTGTCCCAATATCCGCGCACTCGCCACCCACCCAGTAGCCGTCGCCAATATCGCGCTCGACACCAGCGCAACCAACCCCGCCAACCAGTCCAGATGAAATGGCACATCAAGCCGATGAAGCAGCGCCTTGGTCAGCAAGTTCGCGAAGATCACGCCCACAACACCTGAGAGCAACCCCAAAACAATAAACTCCACACTGAACACGGTAGCAATCCGCCCACGCGTCGCGCCAATCGTCTTCAACACCACCACCTCGCGAATCCGCCGGTACCGCGTGCTCGCCACGCTCGAAGCCAGAATCACCACCCCCGACAGCATCGAGAAGCCCGCGAGAAAACGCACAACTTGAGTGATCTGCCCCACGAATCCCTGGATCGTATCCAGCACATCGGCAATGTTGATCACCGTCACCGTCGGGTACGCCGCAAACAGCGCCCGCTGCATCGCGGCGATCTGCGGCCCATCGACGTGCGCGGCGCCATACCAGATCACCGGCATGCCTTCGAGGGCTTTCCGCGGAAGAATGAACTCGCTCCGCCCATACACATGCTGTCCGTCGTTCTTATAGATCACGGCAACGGTCGCCTTGATCGGCTGATCGTCCGAATCGAAGTTGATCTCCGAGCCGAGATGAAGGTGCAGCCGGTCAGCCACATGATCGACAACCGCGACGCCGAATTCGCTGTCGCGGTTCTCGCCAGCCGTCCACCAATGGCCTGAGAGCATCTTTGCGCCCGCCGGCAATTCGTCGGACCACGTCAGTAAGACCGACTGCAACAGCCGCCTCGGATAATTGTTCACTCTAAGCTTCTCCACCGGAACGCCGTCGATCGACTCGATCCGCCCCGAGACAACCGGCAACGCCTCCATCTTGCCCCGCACCCCCGGCTGCTTGTCGAGCAGCTCGCGAACTCCCGGCAGCTCCGAGGTCGCCATATCGATGAGGAAGATATTCGGCGTATCCGGCTTCGCGCCTTCTTTCATCTCCTTCAGCACCGAGCTCTGCATCAGGAAGACCACCAAAATCAGCATCACGCCCGTTCCCAGCGCCGCCAGCACCGCCGAAGACTGATTGCCCGGACGATACAAATTCGCCAGCGCATGACGAACCGCCGACGGAAGATGTAACCGCGTCTTGGCAAGAAAAGCGCGAAGCCCGCGCAGAGTCAGCGCCGAAACCCCAAGCGTGAAGAGAAGCAACGCGCACAGCGCCGCGCCAAACCATGCGCCCACCTGCAGCGAGTCGGTCAACGCCGCCGCAATCCCGCCCAACCCGAGGACTATCAAAACAGAGGCAATCCACTGCACTCTGTTCTCGCGAATCTTCTGCCAAAAGGTAAGCTGGCCCTCGCCATTGCCATCCTCAACCGTGCGCCGCAGCACCAAGTTCGGACGAATCTTCCTGACATCGAGCAGCGGCGGAAGACAGAACAGCAGAGTCGTCAGGATTCCCGTGCCAAGTCCAGCAAACACCGACCGCACCGGCAGCTGCAAATGCGCGTGGATCGGTAACAGTTTGCCCAGTACCGCCGGAAAAATCCATTCGACGCCTGCTCCAAGCAAGACACCCAACAACCCACCGGCAAGCCCTAGAAACAGCGTCTGCAAAAGATAAATCCGCAGGATGTCCGACGACCGCGCACCGATCGATTTCATGATCGCCAGAATGTCGATGCGCTGCTGCAAATGCGCCCGCATCGCCATTGCCACGCCCACGGCGCCGAGCACCATCGCCACCAGGCAGATCAGGCTCAGCATCCCGGTCGCGCGGTCCAGGCCCTCGGTGAGCGCCGGACTCGTCTCACGAAAATCCGTCACCTGCGCCTCAGGCAGTATCTTCTCCAATTGGGCCCGCACCTTGGCAATATTGTTTTGCGGCGTCAGCTTGAAGAGAAACCGCTCGCCCGACCGGCTTCCCGGCTGCAGCAAGCCGCTCTTCTCCAGGCCTCCGCGCGAGATCAAGACCCTCGGCCCCAGCCCCATCGTCGAACTCATTCGATCGGGTTCGCGCAATACTACCGCCGCGATGCGAAAGGTTTGTCCACCGATCTTCAGCTGATCGCCAATCTTCACCTTGAGCCGAACCAGCAAATCATCGCCGACAACAACCGTCGAGTCGTTCAACTCCGATTTCAGATCGGTCGTCTGGCTGCCGGATGCCGTCTGCATCTGCGCTGCCCCGTAGAAAGGCCACTCGTCAGGATTGACCGCCTTCAGCGAAACCAGCAGAGGCACAGGATCGCCAATCGCCGAAACCATCGAGACCGTCTCGGTGATCCACGTCCGCTTAACTCCGGTCGTCTGTTCAAGAGCATCAAGCTGCTTCGCCTCTTGCGCAGTCGGCTGCCGAAACATCCGCGCCGAAAGATCGGCGGCCATAATCGTCCGCGCCTCGGCAAGGATGGTCTTCTGAAAAGACTCGCTGAACCCGCGAACGCCAATCAGAGCCGCCACGCCAATCGCCACCGACAGAATCACAAAAGAAAACTTAGCCTTGGAAGCGCGAAGTTCACGCCACGCAATCGTCGCTGCCGTCTTGAAAGGAAGCGATTTCGAAGGAGTGAGATACCAGTACCCCGTCCCAGGGCTGGCCGGATGCCCCACCGAATCGGGATGCCCCCTCCTATGAGCAGTCGTATCGCTCATAGGGTGGGACGGGACATCGCGTCTGGAGTGGGAGGAACCACCATTTGCTTCCTCACTCATTGCACTTCCTCTAGAACTTCAGCAGCGCGCAGCTCATCCGCAACCACCATCCCATCGCGAAGCACAATCGTCCGGTCGGCCATAGCCGCAAGCTGTTTATCATGAGTAACCAGGACGAGAGTCGCCCCCGCATCGCGATTGCGTGTCGTCAGCAAATCCAGCACATGCTGCCCGTTCACCGAATCCAAATTCCCCGTCGGCTCGTCAGCCAGAACAATCGGCGGCTCCAGCACAAAAGCCCGCGCCAAAGCGACCCGCTGTTGTTCCCCGCCCGAGAGCTGCACCGGATAATGGTGCATCCGGTCTCCCAATCCCACCGACTCGAGCAGCGTTCGCGCCCGCGGCTTGCCGTCGCCATCACCGTTCAATTCATACGGCAGCAGGACGTTCTCAAACGCCGTCAACGTCGGAATCAGTTGATACGACTGAAAGACAAAACCAATCTTCTTTCCGCGCACCTGCGCGAGCGTGTCTTCCTCCATGTAGCTGATCGCGATGCTGTCCAGCAGCACCTCGCCCTCGCTCGGAGCATCGAGACCCGCCAGCAGCCCAAGCAGCGTGCTCTTTCCGCTCCCCGATGCGCCCATGATCGCGGCGAACTGCCCGGCCGGAATCTTGAGATCGATCCCTTTCAGGATGTCCACCGTCCTACTGCCATTCCGAATCGACTTCTTCAACCCGCGAACTTCAATCATCGATAAATGTCCGCCCGTCTCAATTACCAAAGCTTTGCTACAGTGAGCTTGTGACCCGTCGCTGTCTTCTGCTTGCCTTGCCGCTCCTCATCCTGGCCGGATGTCAATCCAGCAAACCCGCCGCTCCTGCGGAATCAAAGGACCAACCTGACGCCGCGGACACCTCGCCCGCGCCGGCCGCCACTCAACTCGACCCCAACGACGCCCGCCCCGTCATCGTCGCTTTCGGAGACTCGCTCACCGCCGGCTTCGGCGCTGCGCCCGGCGAGAGCTACCCCGATTACCTGCAGCGCGACCTCGACCAAGCCGGCTACCACTACAGAGTCGCGAACCTCGGCATCAGCGGCAACACTACTAAAGACGGCGTTGACCGGCTGAAAGACGTTCTCACGCTAAAGCCGAAAGTGGTGATCGTTGCCTTCGGTGGAAACGACGGCCTTCGCGGCCTGCCCATCGACGCTACCCGCAAAAACCTCGACCAGATCGTCTCCACACTCACCGCTTCAGGAGCCAAAGTCGTTCTCGGAGGCATCACTCTCCCACCCAACTACGGCCCCGACTACATTCGCGAGTTCAATGAAACTTACGCGCTGCTGGCAAAGAAGTTCCACGCCCCGCTGCTTCCATTTCTGCTGATCAAAGTCTACGGCACACCAGGAAGCATGCAGGCCGACGGCATCCACGCCACCGCGCAAGGCAACCAACAAGTCGCGCAAAACTTGATGCCCCTCGTCATACCACTGCTGAAGAAATAAACCCCACATTGGGTGCCCCATCCTACGCGGCTCCATCGCGTAGGGTGGGAGGAACAAACATCACCCAATCACCACGGTCGGCTGAAACAATGTCCCCGCGATCCGCTTCGCAATCGCAATCAATTCCCGCTGGCTCTCAAAGACCTTCACCAAAGGCGCCGACGTCAGCTCCGGAAGATTGACCGCCATCCCATTCCGCAACTTTCCCGCGGTCACCTCATCGGCAGTCACCGAGGGCAACTCCGGAAGCAGCAATCGCGGATGAGGCAGTCTCGACTCCAGCGTCCCATCCCGCGTGCAATCAGCAAGCTCTTCCAGCGTCACCGCATCGGCCAGCATGAACGGTCCCGCACTAGTCCGTCGCAAACTCGCCAAGTGTGCTCCACAACCCAGCAACTGGCCTAAGTCATGAGCAACCGAACGAACATATCCCCCAGCCGAAACCCGAATCGAAAACTCAGCCAAATCGCCCGAGCACTTCTCAATTGTGAATTCATGAATAGTGATCTTCGCCGGTTTCAGAGCAACCGCCTTCCCCGCCCGCGCCAGCTTATGCGACGGCACCCCAGCAACCTTCTTCGCCGAAAACACCGGCGGAGTCTGCTCCATCTCCCCGAAAAAACCGGCCGCCACGTTCCGCACCTCAGCCAGCGTCAACGCAACCGAAACAAGCTCGCTCGTCGCGACCCCCTCGGCGTCATAGGTATCGGTCGAAAACCCAAACCGGATCGTCCCGGTATACGACTTCTCCATCGACCCAAAAAATTGCGCCAGCCTCGTATATTTCCCCAACAGCAAAGGCAGAACTCCGGTCGCCATAGGGTCCAGCGTTCCCAGATGCCCGGTCGAAGACTCCCCCGTAATCCGCCGCACCCGGTTAACGACATCATGCGAAGTCATGCCGGCGGGCTTATCGAGGATGAGAAGTCCGTTCACTCTCCTACTATAGGCGGGCCGGCAGATGCGACTAACAGCATTCCCACTTCGGGAAAGCATGCCCGCAATCCTCCTCAATCAGAAATGTGGCGGCTCTGTTTTGAAGTACCAGGTCAATAGGATTGAAGACGCGCTCTCAGTGGCTCGGGAATGAGCTGGTTGGGCTCGCAATTTCGCGATAGCTGTATGCCGCTGAACCGATGGTCGCGCGGGTTTTTCCCAAGAAAAGCCGCTCATCACAGGGGTTCGTGGAACCAGCCTAATGAGCGAAATTGCTATAGCAGGGGAAGAAAACCGAGGTTGCCCAACAGCAACAACGGCCCTGCTTGAACAGGGCCGTCATTCCAACTGAGAGGAGCAACTGATGTTTACAGCAAGAATCAACGTCAGACTTGCTATCCAGGTGCCTTTACACTGGATTGCCGCGCTACTTGCCTTCGTATTCCGAAGATAAGCAGCTTACCAACCCCAGTCGTACCGAGCGACTGGGAATAAGCAAAGTATATTACCTATATCGTCAGCGCCACCGAAAATAACAAGCCCAATCTCAAAAAGACCCCCGGCCCGGTTCCGAACCAGGGAAAGAAACTCCGTCCGCCCATTCACTCTTTTTCTATAAGTTTTCCGCCCCGAAGCCGGAAGGGAGCGGCAGCGCAGCCATCGGTCTCGGCCGAAGCAGCAACTTGTATACAACACAACACACCGCCGCGACGATCGCCGCGCAAACGAAAAACAGGCCGCTGTTGGAAAAGTAATGGGAAACCGCTTCGCGGTGAGCCAGCGCGTCACCCATGAGTACTATAAAGACAATCACGGGGCCGGCCGCGACCCCGAAGAGCAATACAGCATAGTAAGGAAGGTTCCGAAGCTGCCTTATTGGCCAGAAGAGAGCCACGGGGACACCGACCAGAATCCAACCAGGAAAACCAATCACCAGCGAAAACATGAGGTAGACCGCCGTGATATCGAGCGCCATGAGCGGTCCTGTTCGCGAACCGCCGAAGACGCTACCAAAGAACACAATCATCCCCAGCGCTCCTTGGCCGGCAAGCCAAGCGACCAACGAATACCAGACTCGCCTGCCCAGTCGCACTTCGTCCATTTCACGCCTCAGGGACCCCTAGAAAGATCCTCGCCCCGGCTCCCTCACCAGCGACAAAAACTCCGTCCGGGTGCTCTGTTTGCTGAAGACGCCACGCATCGCCGAAGTCACCGTAGACGAATTCTGCTTCTCCACCCCGCGCATCATCATGCACAAGTGCCGCGCCTCGATCACCACCCCAACGCCCTGCGGGGTAATCGCCTCCTGGATCGCGTCGGCGATCTGTTGCGTCATCCGCTCCTGCACCTGCAGCCGGCGCGCAAACACCTCGATGAGCCGCGCAATCTTGCTCAGCCCAATCACCTTCCCGTTGGGGATGTATGCCACATGCACCCGGCCAAAGAACGGCAGCATGTGGTGTTCGCAGAGCGAGAACATCTCGATGTCCTTGACGATCACCATCTCGTCGTAGTTGACGTCGAACATCGCGCCTTGCAGAATGGCCGTCGGGTCCTGGTGATACCCCTGGGTGAGAAACTCCATCGCCTTCTCAATCCGCTCCGGCGTCTTCACCAGCCCGTCGCGGTTCGGGTCCTCGTGGAAACGCAGCAGCAGCTCGGTATAAATCTCCTGTGTGCTGTACTCCGCGATGCCTTCCTTCGGTTGCCGTCTTGGTATTCCGTTCTTGTGAATTAAAGCGGGTTGTGCCATCTCTTCCCTTCCCATCTCTTCTTAAATCTTTGCGTCAGTGTGGCTGCGCAACCGGATCGCGCTCAATCGCGCAAATACTCAAACGAGTTGTTGTTCGTCTCTTCCACGCGCACTCGAACCAGATCGACCGCTCCCAACTCCCCCGAGACGAAAACTGGTCGCAAGGACCCATGAATCGCTATGCATAAATTCTCTGTCGTCGGCACCACATCTCGAAAACCCTCATCCAGGTTCAAATTCGTATGGTCGAAGCGAGAAACAATCTTCTTCGACACCGCATCGTCCAGCTTCATCATGTCGCAGACCATCCCGGTTTGCGGATCAACCTGCCCACCCGCGGTAACTTCCACGATGTAGTTATGCCCATGGCCATGCGGGTTATTGCACTTGCCATAAGCCGCTCGATTCTCGGCGTCAGAATAAGCCTCGCTATGCAGCCGGTGCGAGGCGCTGAATCGATAACGGCGCGAGAAATAGGCCCTCATGCCTCACCCATGTAGTCGGCAAACAGGTCCGGCATCTCATAAACACGCACCCGATGCAGCTTCGCCCCGGCGATCTTGCCTTCCAGCCGCTTCCAGATCGCGATCGCGATGTTCTCTGTCGTCGGAATCGCATCCTTGAACTCAGGAACCTCCAGGTTCAGGTGCCGGTGGTCATAGACCTGAACCACTTCCCGCTCGATGATGTCTTTGAGCGCCTTGAGATCGACCACAAATCCCGAGACCGGATCAACCTCTCCCTCAACCGTCACTTCCAGCGTGTAGTTATGTCCGTGGCCGTTGCGGTTGGAGCATTTCCCAAACGCCCGCTCATTCTCTTCTGGACTCCAGGCATCGTTCCAGTAGTAGTGAGCAGCGGAGAAATCGGCCTTGCGTGTAAGCAAAATCATGACGTTATCAATCTGCAAATAAGATGTCGCAGACTCAGGTATCGCTTCACCGAAGTCAGCTGGCGTAGCTTCTACCCTTCCAGATTACCCGCTTTTTGAGCGTGTGATGAAACCAGCTTCGCACCAGCAGCCATGAAAACAGTGGCAAACCGAAGATCGCCAAAGCGCAGTCCACGAAGGGAAAGTTCGATCGCGCCACCCGCCGGTAAAAACGCCAAAGCGTTCGCGCCCACAGCGCCATCAGCACCCACCAAAGCATCACCGGCTGGTAAAAGGCAAAGAAGATCACTGGTAATCCGATCAGCAAGAGGATATCGATGACGCGCCACGCCGCCAGCGCCAGCGAGTTCCCAAACAGCAGCGCCAGGTTCTTCGTCCACCCCTCATACATCTGGCCAAAGCTGCGATACATCCGCGTGCTCAGCGCGTCGGGAGCATAGCGAAAACGCAGTCCAACCTTCCGCCGCTTGATCCGCCGCGCTAGCGCCACATCTTCCAGCACCGACTCCGCGACCGCCGCATGGCCTCCCGCAGCGAAGTAAGCCTCGCCCTTTACCAGAATGAACTGCCCGTTCGCCGCGGCCAAAGTTGACTCTGGATTCGAAACCTTCTCCGGCGGATACGCTAGCGCCAACTCGCAGAAAACCAGCGGTATCACCGCCCGCTGCCAGAATCCGCTCACAATCTGCCGAGGCGAATACGACAGCATCGCAACCTTCGCCTTGCCGGCCTCATGCATCGCGCGAATCAAGTTGCCCGGCTCATGCACCGTGTCCGCATCGGTGAAAAGCAACCACTCACCCTTCGCCTGTTGCGCGCCCGTCCAGACAGCATTGGCCTTGCCAGTCCAGCCCTTAGGCAGCGGACGCGCCTCCATCACCGTCACGCCCTCAATCCCCGAGGCAATCTCTTTCGTCCGGTCGGTCGAGCCATCGTTGACGAGAAGAATCTCCCAATCCATCCCAAGCGCAAATACCGCGTCAGACTGGCTCGCCAGCGAGCGCAGGCACTCGCCGATACAATCCTCCTCATTCCGCGCCGGCACAATCACCGACAACTGCATCGACGCAGGATTGGTGGTCTCAGGAGGATTGCTGGCGAAAGTCAAAGAAGGCACCAGCATTATTATAAGAAGGTGTTCACACGAAAGAGCTTCATCGGCATCGCCGCAATCTTATTGCTCTTCACCGGATGCGACCGCGGCGACCATCCCGGCCAGATCGGCACCCTCGCGCCTAGCTTCACCGTCACCGACTCCGACCGCACCGTCCGCCTCGCCGACTATCGCGGAAAGGTCGTGGTCCTCAACTTCTGGGCCTCATGGTGCGCGCCCTGCCTCGAGGAATTTCCATCGCTCATCCAGCTGCAACGCGACATGCCCGAGGTGGTCGTGCTCGCAGTCAGCTTCCACGACGACGAAGCCTCGTACAAGACCTACATCGCCGACAACCACATCGACCTGCTCACCGTCTTCGACGCTACGGAGAAGAGCAACCTCGCCTACGGAACAACACGCCCGCCAGAAACCTACATTATCGACAAAAAAGGAATCATCCGCCGCAAGTTCATCGGCCCAGCGGACTGGACCTCGCCCGAGATTCTCACTTACCTGAACAAGCTCGAGAACTCCTAGTCCACCAGCCGAATTTCATCCCCCACAGCAATCATCCCCTCAACCACCACCCCCGCCGATATCCCCGCCCGCAGCTCATGCTCCAGAGCGACCCGCTTCATCACTTCTATATTCGGCTCCGAAGTATCCGGATCAAGCGTTATCAGCTTGCAGCGCTTCGTCCGCTTGAGTATCTCCACCACCGCTTCCCCGCCGATACCAAGCTTCCGCCCAACCCATTCGTCCTCCTCAAAGCCTTTACCCGAGGCAAGATCGACATAAACATTTGCCCGGAAACGCCGCTTGTCCAATCCGACTCCAACCTCTTCGCCAAGCCGTCGAACCGTCTGCAGGGAAAACAGCGAAAGCGGCCGCGTATCAACAACTGGACTCTCAGACTGCACCAGCATCACCTGGTGCCGCTTCCGTTGCCACTCGCGAAGTCCCCCGCGCAACAACTCAATCAGCCGAGGATCGTCCACCGCCAGCCGCTCGCCAGCCGGAGTCTCGACCTCGATCGAGCCGTCGGCTAGCGACAGCTCCCCTTGTGGACGCACCATTTTTTCTGGATGCAGGTACCGGACGCGATGCTGCAACATCTCATGTTGTTCGCGCGCGGTGAAATAAGGAAAGTCCTTACGCGCTCCGGTGCTCAGAAACGCATAGCGGCGGTCGCCATAGACCCCTTTGGCCGTCAGGTAGGCCTCGCGCAGCTCCTCGCCGCGCATGCTCTTGACCGGATACCGCCAAAGGCTCTCAACTCGGCCAACCACGTCCATGTTGAGACTCTACCAATGCGCGGGACTAGTCCCTAGTCCCTATTTCCCTCTTCCCTGCTCCACCGCCACCGGGCGCCCGGTAGTCATCGCGTCCGGCATCGCCTGCACTTTGCTGTTCTTCACGCTGTAAAAGAAATAAATCACCATCCCAACCACCAGCCAGATAATCAGCCGCGCCCAGTTGATCCAGCCCAGCTTGTACATCATGTAGCCGTTAAACAGGATGCCCAGTGCCGGCACTATCGGCAACAACCCTCCCATATAGATTCCCGGAGTCTTGAACGGCCGCGGCTGCAGCGGATTCGTCCGGCGCAAAATAATCACCGCCATACACACCATCACAAACGCCAGCAGCGTCCCGATATTCACCATCTTGCCGATGTCCTCGATCGGGGTAATCGCGCCGACAATCGCCGCCAGCAGCCCAGCCAGAATCGTGCTCTTCCACGGAGTATGAAACTTCGGATGGACCGCCGCGAAGAACTTTCTCGGTAGCAATCCATCGTTGGCCATGGCGTATAGCACTCGCGACTGGCCCAGCAACATCACCAGCATCACGCTCGTCAGTCCGGCCAGCCCGCCGATGGTAATAATGTTCGACGCCCAATTCAAATTCCGGTCAAGGAAGGCGCGAGCCAAAGGCGCTTCGATATTCACCTCTTGCCACGGAACCATGCCCGTCAGCACCGCAGCCACGCCGATATAGAGCAGCGTGCAGATAAACAGCGACAGAATGATCCCGATCGGCAAATCCCGCTGCGGGTTCTTCGCCTCCTGCGCCGTCGTTGACACCGCGTCGAAGCCGATGTACGCAAAGAACACATAGGCCGCGGCTGTTCCGATACCCGAGAAACCGAGCGGCGCAAAACTGGTCCAGTCGGTTCCCCAATTTACGTGGTTGACGTAGCGCGAGCCCAGCGCCAGCACAAACAGCACCACCGTGACCTTCACCACCACGATGCCCGCATTAAACTTGGCGCTCTCGCTGATGCCGATCACCAGAATCGTGGTAATCACCATCGCGATCAAAAAGGCCGGCAGATTAAAGCCAATCGCGACCCCGAAAATATGCGGCGCATTCAGCAACTGCGTAGCCCGCGCGAGTAGATCTGGCGTAGGCGCACCCTTCAGGGCGTCCAGCTTCACAAGGAACTCCTGCGTGCCGGGCAAAATCCCCGGATTGGCCGCAGCCACCATCTGCCGCGCCACCGCGTCGGTCGCTGTCTTCAAACCCGTCCAGTGGTCATAAGCCAGCCACAGCGGCATCTTCAGGCCAAACATCCGCAGAAAGACAATAAAGTAATTGGACCACCCCGACGAAACCGTGCTCGCGCCCATCGCATATTCCAGCGTCAGGTCCCAGCCAATGATCCAGGCAAAGAGTTCGCCCAGCGTGGCGTAGGCATAGGTGTAGGCGCTGCCAGCCAACGGGATCATTGCCGCAAACTCCGCATAGCAAAGTCCGGCGAAAGCGCAGCCCAGCCCCGAAAGCACAAATGACAACATCAAAGCTGGGCCGGCATAGTGCGCCCCAAGACCCGACATCACGAAGATGCCCGCGCCAATCACGGCGCCCACCCCCAGCGCAGTCAGCGAAAATGGCCCAAGGCAGCGCTCGAGCGAATGCTCGCCTTGTTGTTTGGCTTCGGCAAGCAGTACACCTAGCGGCTTTCTAGCCAGCAGATTGGGCATCGATCGACATTCTCCGTCGCATGGGGATAAGAAATTCTAAGCCTTTGCCGCTCTTGCTTCTTTGCGTGAAGAAGCGGACCACAGAAAATAGACCGGCACGCCAAGCAATACGATCGCCAGCCCAGGCCAAGTGTATTGAGGCTTGTAGCGCAATAATACGATACAGATCCAGATCGTCATCAGGATATAGATCGCCGGCAACACCGGATACCCGAACGCCTTATAAGGCCGTTCCGCATTCGGTTGCTTCACTCGCAGGACAAACAACCCGCCGATAGTCAGGATATAAAAGAGCAGCGCCGCAAACATCGTGAAGTCCAGCAACTGCCCATAGCTCCCCGAAAGACAAAGCGCGCAGGACCATATCGCCTGCACAATCAGCGAAGCTACGGGCGTCTTGTATCGTGGATGCAGCTTTGCGGCGGCCTTGAAGAACAGTCCGTCCCGGCTCATCGCATAGTAGACCCTCGCCCCGGCCAGGATCATTCCGTTGTTGCAGCCAAAGGTCGAGATCAGGATCGCCGCGGCCATCAAATAAGCGCCCGCCGAGTGAAAGCTCTCCTGCAAGACGGCCGTGGCCACGCGATCCTCGGTCGCATATTGAATGCCTCGCGCAACCAGCGTCGTCCCATTCGGATCGCCGTGCAGCGGCAGCGCGCACAAGTAAACAAGATTCGCCAGAATATAAAGCAGCAGCACCACGCCCGTACCGATTGCCAGAGACAGCGGAAGATTCCGGCTCGGGTTGCGCACCTCACCCGCGGTGAAAGTGACATTGTTCCAGGCGTCGGCCGAAAACAGCGAGCCCACCTGCACCACCGCGATGATGGTGAAGAAACCGACCAGCGCCGTTGGCCCTCCGATTCCAACCTGCACCGGATGCAGCGAAGAAAACGAAGCGTTATGCCAGAACGCATGCCAGCCCGGACCAAAATTCGCGGCCACCGCCTGCGCATTCCGCCCCAACAGCAGTCCAAAGCCAACCAGCCCCAGCAGCGCCGCAACCTTCGCCGTAGAGAAGATGTTCTGAATGATCGCGCCCAGCTTCACCCCAAAGACGTTCACCACCGTCAGCAGCACGACGATGATGACCGCAACCAGATTGGCGCTGCTCACGCCGATCTCCATATTGCCCAGCACCATCGGCCCTATGTGCCAGGCGGGAACAGTTGCAATATGCCAAAGCCAGGTAGTCGAAGAAATCGACGGGATAAACGTGCCTAGATACTTGCCGAAACCCACCGCAACCGCAGCGATCGTCCCCGTCTGGATCACCAAAAACAGCGTCCAGCCATAAAGAAATCCCCACAGCGGCCCCAGCGCCTCGCGCAAATACACATACTGCCCGCCGGCATGGGGCATCATCGCCGCCAGCTCGCCATAACTGAGCGCCGCGATGATCGTCATCACCGCCGTCACCAGCCACGCGGCAATCAGCAGCGCCGGCGAGTCGACCAGCCGCCCGATGTCGGCGGAGACGATAAATATCCCCGAGCCGATCATCGACCCAATCACAATCGCGGTCGAGCTGAACAAGCCCAGCCCGCGCACAAAATTATGCTCGGACGCGGCCCGTGATTTGTTCTCCAGGGGGTCGGCAGTTTGCAATCCGGATGGTGTAGACACTTGTAACTGGTTCTACCGCAATTTAGCAAAAAAGTCGCTGGCTATTTTTCCCGGCGTCTCCCCCGAGCCATCCGCGCGGAGACACGGTGCAAATATCGCCGAAATAACCGCAACCGAGTCGGCGCCGGCATCGAGCACCGCCCTGCAGTTCTCAAGCGTAATGCCGCCAATCGCAACAAGTGGCTTTATCGTCAGATCCCGCGCGCGCCTCACGCCTTCAAGACCCACCACGGGATCAGGATTCACCTTCGTCGAAGTCGCAAACACCGGCCCAATTGCGACGTAATCCGCCGAACTCAACTCCGCCTCAGTCAGCTGCTCCGGAGTATGGGTCGAAACACCAAGCATCTTCCCACCGCCGATCAAAGCCCGTGCTTGTTCGGGAGACATATCCCCCTGACCAACATGCACCCCATCAAAACCCGCCTCAACCGCCAGCGCCGGATAGTCGTTCAGGATCAGTGTGCATCGACCAACCGGAGCCGCCGCCCGCAACACCAACGCATCGACGAGCACCTCAGCCTGGTTTCCACTCTTATTTCTGTACTGCAGCAGAGTCACGCCAGCAAACAAAAGTTCTTCCATCCAACTCCGCAAACGCTCTTCCCGCGCCAGCCCAGGCGGAGGCAGAAAACCAGCGTCCAATATTGGATAAAGTGGCGAAATCATCTCTTGATTCAAGCACAGCCGCTCTCACAACGGACAGTTCGCCCGGAATCAGGCAGCGGAGCAGCTTCCGGTTTGCCAACAATCCTAAAGCCACGCCCGGACGACTGGCGGTCCGATGGCTCTCAAGCGGTTGACTATCTTCTTAATTCATGAGTTCTGCTAAAGACCGTCTGAAACCTCCCGCGAAGCCGCCTTCAACCCCCCGATTTCACCCCCTTGGGTGGCTTGGTAACATCGAGCATGATTTGCAGCGTGCCCAGCCGGCCGTTCGTCATGTCCCACACCAAAAGGTAGAGGTATTCGTCACCCTTCTGCAGATAGACCTGCTCGTCGATGGCGATGGGCGCGGTGGGGTGTTCACGGAGAGAATCGCCGTTAATCTTTAAGGTGACGCGGTCACCGTTCTTTACGACCATATAGCCGTCCCGGTTAAACGCCAACACCCCGACGCCCAAGACCACTGTCTTGGAGCCATCGACGTCTGTCTGCGTAAACGCGTCCAACGGCAGCAGGTACCGAATCGAGTAAGGGACCTTCCCCTTCTGCGGCGGCGGCGGCGGTATAGTGCCCGAAGCCGCCGGCTGTGCAGCTACCGCCGGGTCCGACGTCGGCAGCACATGTGCCTGGAAGATAATCGGAACGCTGCGCAGCTGTGGGAGCACTTCGACCTTGTCTCCGCTGAGCGTGAGCCGTGTCCTCGCCTTCGCGGGTTGCTCGGGAGGGGCCATGCTGCCGTCGGCAAAATAACCTCGCCGGTAGCTTAGATGGTAGCCACCCTCGACAGCCACGCGAACCGTGTGCCATTTGTTGTCGTAGCGGAAGTTGCTGGGCGAGTAAGTGACGGTATAGAAGCTGCCGCCGTCGTTAAGTACCTGGTTGGCGGCCTCCAGCAGTCCGTTCGTATTGTAATAAGCATGTCCGCCGGTGGCCCGGGCCACCTCTTCCATTTCTCCCTGCTGTGCGGCCATGCCGAGTCGGTAAAACACGGTGAGGCCCCGGGCATCGACGGGGTATACCGCGATTCGCTCCTGATCCAGCTGGTCATAGAGTTGCCGCCAGGCAGCATCGTTTTGGAGCACCAATTCGTCCGGCCAGAAGGAGGATAGGATAGGGCCCCCCGAAAACCAGATCACGTTCTTGCGGCCGGGGAGCTGGCTCACGTAGTCGGCGATCTGGCGCATCGTATCGAGATCGCTGAGATATGCCTGCCCTGGAGGCGGAAAGCGCGGAATTGCCCTGCGGAGCGCGTCCAGCAGCAGCGTCCGGTCGGAGGTAAAGTTCTGCACCAGAAACGTATGCTCTCCGGCGCGCAGATAGATGGCCACCGGCTGGCCGTTCGGAACGTTGCCGAGAAACTTGGTCAACTCGTAGTACAGGTACATCTGGTCGGTAATACCCAGATTGATGATGTCGAGAACGACGATATTCAACACCGGCGGCAGGTGCTCCAGAAAGTCATTGCTGTAGACGCCCCGCTTCGCCGCAGGGAGAGCGACAGGCATGACAGTTCCGCTGTGCTCTTCAAAAGAGGCGATGCGCTGCGGCTGCTTGTTGTCGAATATCTGAAACGCAGACTGCGGAAGGCCGCGTACCGGATTACCTTTGGCGTCGGTCACGGTCACATCGGTCAAAACGACTCGGGAATTCGCCTGGAAGGTGTACCCCGGCTGCGGGGAAGCCGGATTATTTGTCTGTGCGTTCGCTTGGCCGGGCGATGACGTCGGGGTTTGCGCATTCGACAGGTTGAGCGCGGCGGCAAGGAAGATACTCGCCAGAATCGCCGTTGAACGCTTTCCGAACATCGCATGACCTTGAGCGCGCCATTGGCGCTCCAGCATTGAGGACGTGGAAATGGGTGAACAAGTTGCCATCACAGGGAGCCCCGCGTACCGATTTTGAGACGTGAGGTGCGTGGCGGGCAGGCAGAAACTGGAAATCGCTTCTAGACACAGACCACTTTTCGAGTGATCGACAATCCAGAAACTGCGCCACTACCGGAACTGCCAGAGCTCGCGTTGTCGTATCTTACTCACATACCTTTGCTGCCGGAGACTGACCCCTGCATGTTTCGTTCCCTCAGAGTCTGTGTACTCGCCCTGTGTTTCATTCCGCTGACCGCCTCATTCGCCGCCACTCCGCTTCTGTTGCGCGATCCGTCCATCAACAAAGACCATGTCGCCTTCGTCTACGCCGGCGACATCTGGACCGCCCCCCGCGAGGGCGGCGAAGCCATCCGCCTGACCAGCGAAGGAACAATCACCAGCGGCCCGTTCTTTTCCCCTGACGGCACGCGAATCGCCTACTCCGCGCGCATCGCTGGAGCCGATGACATCTACCTGATCGATGCCAACGGAGGCGTGCCTAAACGCCTCACCTGGAACCCGATGGGCAACTCCGCTGCCGGCTGGACTCCCGACGGCAAGAGCGTCCTCTTCGCTTCGTTCCGGACCAGTTACTCCGACTTCCCCAAGCTCTACACCGTCCGCGCCGATGGTTCAGGAATTCCCGCGTTGCTCCCACTTCCCAGCGGCTTAGAGGGCTCCTACTCCCCTGATGGAGGCTCCCTCGCCTATGTTCCGGTCATGCAATGGGAGGCAGCATGGAAGCGCTATCGTGGCGGCCAGACCACGCCCATCTGGCTCGTCGACCTCAAGACCCTTGACGTCGTCAAAGTCCCCCGCGAAAACTCCAATGACAGTGACCCCAACTGGGTCGGCGACGCGGTCTACTTTCTCTCCGACCGCAACGGCCCCGTCGCCCTTTTCTCTTACGACACCAGGACCAAGGCAGTCACCCAGTTAGTCGAGAACCACGGCTACGATCTCAAATCGGTCAGCGCTGGCCCCGGAGCTCTCGTCTACGAACAATTCGGTTCGCTGCATCTCTACGACCTCAGCTCTCATCAGGACCGCACTATCAACGTCACCATAAATGGCGATCTGCCCAATCTGCGCCCTCACCTCGCCGCCGTCGCGGCCAATGAGATTCGCAACTCGGCTCTCTCCCCAACCGGCGCGCGCGCGGTCTTTGAGGCCCACGGAGACATCTTCACCGTCCCCGCCGAGAAAGGCGACACCCGCAATCTGACCAAAACTCCGGGCACCGCCGAGCGCGATCCCGCATGGTCGCCCGACGGCAAGTCTGTCGCCTACTTCAGCGACACCTCTGGCGAATACCAGCTCTTCATCCGCAGCCAGGAAGGCCTCGGCGTCCCCAAAGTCATCGACCTCGGCCCCGTTCCCTCCTACTTCTACTCACCGCACTGGTCGCCCGACTCCAAATACATCGCCTACACCGACAAGCATCTCCGCCTCTGGTATGTCGACGTAGCCGGAGGGAAGCCCGTCAAGGTCGACACCGCAATCCGCAGCGGATTCATCCCCACTATCGGCGATATCTCCTGGTCGCCCGACTCCAAGTGGATCGCCTACTCCCGAGATCTCGATAACCAGCTGCAGGCCGTCTTCTTCTACTCGCTCGACACCCGCACCTCGACCCAGATCACCGACGGCATGAGCAATGCTCGCCATCCCGTCTTCGACCCCAACGGCAAGTTCGTGTACTTCCTCGAATCGACCGACAACGGACCATCAAGCGCCGGAATCGACCTCTCGTCTCTCGACCGCGCCACCACCACCAGCCCCTATGTCGTCGTCCTCAAGCGCTATGGAACCTCGCCAGTCCCACCCGAAAGCGACGACGAAAAAGGCAAAGACGAGAAAAAAGACGACGACAAGAAAGATAGCGATAAGTCGGCCACAGTAGACGACAAAGACGAGAGCGCCGAGGCGAAAAAAGACGACACAAAGAAGGACGACACAAAATCAACCGACAAAGAGACGAAGAAAGATGAGAAGCCAGTTGAAGTGAAAATCGACCTCGAAGCCATCGGCAACCGCATCCTCGCCCTGCCCGTCCCCGCCCGCAACTACGTCGATCTCTCCGTCGGCAAGACCGGAGTGCTTTATCTCGCCGAGGGCCCTCCGGTCGGCCGTCCCTCCAGCGAAGACGGCCCCGGCATTCGCGCGCTCTGGCGCTTCACTGCGGAGAAACGCGACACCGACCAACTCCTGACCAACATCGACAGCTTCACCGTCTCGAATGATGGCGAGAAGCTTCTCTACAACAAACAGGACAACTGGTTCCTCGCCTCCACGGGCGATCTCAAGCCCGGCACAGGCGACGGGCCCCAGGGCAAGCCGCTCAACATGGGCGGTATGCAGGCGGTCATCGACCTGCCCGCGGAATGGAATCAGATGTACCGCGAGACGTGGCGCATCGAGCGCGACTTCTTCTACGACCCCAACATCCACGGTCTAAGCATCCCCAAGATAGAAGCCAAATATCAGCCTTACCTCGCCGGTCTTGCCTCGCGCGACGAGTTCACCTATCTCTGCGAAGAGATGCTGGGCGAGATCAGCGTCGGCCACATGTTCATCAATGGCCCGCACACACCCGACAAGTCTCCTAAAGTCGGCCTGCTCGGCGCGGACTACGTCGTCGAGAACGATCGCTACAAGTTCGCCAAGATCTACAACGGGCAGAATTGGACGCCATCTCTCACCGCCCCGCTCACCCTGCCCGGAATCAACATTCAGAAAGGCGAGTACCTCTTCGCCGTCAACGGCCGCGAACTCCACGCCAGCGACAACCTCTACAGCTTTTTTGACGGGACCGCCGGCAAGCAGACCGTCCTCCACGTCGGATACAAGCCCGACCAGTCCGACGCCCACGATGTCACAGTCGTCCCCACCGACTCCGAACATGGCCTGCGCAACCTCGACTGGATCGACAACAACCTCCACAAAGTCGATCAGCTCAGCGGCGGCAAAGTCGCCTATGTTTACATGCCTAATACCGGGGGCGCTGGCTACACCAATTTCAACCGTTACTTTTACGCCCAGATCAACCGTCAGGGTCTCGTCCTCGACGAACGCTACAACGAAGGCGGCTTCATCGCCGACTATGTCGTGAACGTGTTGCGCCAGGAGCCCCTCAGCGGAGCCATCGAGCGCGACGGCAAGCCTGTCCACGATCCTGAAGGTGCAATCTTCGGCCCCAAAGCCATGATCATCAACCAGTCCGCCGGCTCCGGCGGCGACGCCATGCCCTGGTATTTCCGTAAGGCGAAACTCGGCACGCTCGTCGGCACCCGCACCTGGGGCGGCCTCGTCGGCATCGGCGGCTATCCACCGCTGATCGACGGAGGAGCAGTCACCGCGCCCCGCTACGCCATCTATGGTCTCCACGGCGAATGGGAGGTCGAAGGCCACGGCATCCCACCCGACGTCGAAGTCGAAGAGCTACCCAAAGACGTCGCCGCCGGTCACGACCTGCAACTGGAGAAATCTGTCCAAATCGTCATGGACCAGCTCAAAGAACACCCAGTGCCCGAAATTCCCATCCCACCCTACCCGAACTACCACAAGACCGACGGCCTGGGATTGAAATAGGATCGAGACACCGCGTCACCACACATTTCGTTATCGATTAATCCAGTTCAGCAGAGTTGTATAGGAGAAAGGGCCGGGCGCACCCGAGCAAGTGGCCGGATTTTCAATCGGAACCGACAAGCTCCAACATATCTATGATCTGTACGCGGGGGACTTTGGTCTGCGTGAGAAGAAAAACCCCGAACAGCTTCAGAAACTATACGATGCGATAGAATCTCACTTGAGCGACTCCGACACGAAGCTGGCGCAGGGCCATTATCGCGGCCAAGATGCTAATTTGTGGTTCAACTTACGAACCCAAAATGTAGTTGTAACCAACGAGAACGCCGAAGTAATAGCAGGCTTCAAAGCGAGCCCAGCGCAGGCCGCGTACATAACCTCGACGGGGAGGCTAAACTGATGACCCTTAGCGAAGAAGGAATCCATCTGGCGATAGGCCGTGCTGAAGCGTTGGTTTTGTTCGAAATGTTGGCCGAGTTTAATAATCAGCCCTGCCTTCAGATCAGGAGCCCGGCGGAGAGGCTTGCTCTGGTCAGGCTACAAGGAGCACTCGAGAAGGCACTTGTTGAGCCTTTTATGCCCGAATATCGAGCGCTAATCGATGAGGCGGAGTCGGTTCTAAACAGTCAGTCCGGAAAAATTTGAACCATCGTTCGGCGGCCGCCGCCCGCCGATATCCTGGCTGAGGAAACGCTGGTTCTCGTTTCTTTCCGTTAAGCGTCGCCGTTTCATCGCCGGACTCACCGCTCCTTCAACCTTTCCTTCTCCCGCTCAAAAAACCGCTCCATAAATTTAGTATCGAACTGGCCCCGACGAAACTCCTCATCGCCAAAGATCTTCCGGTGCAGCGGAATCGTCGTATGAATCCCCTCGACCACAAATTGCTCCAGCGCCCGCGACATCCTCGCCAGCGCCTCGGTGCGGTCGCGCCCGTGCACGATCAGTTTTGCAATCAGCGAATCGTAATAAGGGGGAACCACACCCTCCTGATATTGCGCCGTGTCCACCCGAACCCCATTCCCGCCAGGCACATTGAAGGCGGTAATCTTCCCCGCCGAAGGCGTGAACTTCTCCGGATGCTCAGCATTGATGCGGCACTCAATGGCATGGCCGCGGATCGGCTGCGGCGAGTTCAGCGGCCCCGGCAAAATACTCGCCAGCGTCTCCCCCGAAGCAATCCGCAGCTGCGCCTTCACCAGATCGATCCCCGTCACCATCTCCGTCACCGGATGCTCCACTTGAATGCGCGTATTCATCTCGATGAAGTAAAGCTGCCCATCTTCATCCATCAGAAACTCAATCGTCCCGGCGTTCTGATAGCCAACATGCTCGAGACTCCGCTTCAGCGTCTTCGCGATATCGGCGCGCATCTTGTCGTTCACCATCAGCGACGGCGCCTCTTCGATCAGCTTCTGATGCCTCCTCTGGATCGAGCACTCACGCTCACCCAGCGAGACGACCGTGCCATGCTCATCCGCCAGCACCTGGAACTCAATATGCCGCGGACGCTCGATGAACTTCTCCATATAAAGGTCGCCGTTGCCAAAGGCATTCGCCGCCTCGGTCTGCGCCGCCTGGAAGAGCCCCGGCAACTCGGCTTCGCTGCGAATCACCCGCATCCCGCGTCCGCCGCCGCCCGCCGAAGCCTTCAGAATCACTGGAAAACCAACCGTCCGCGCCCACTCGATCGCCTCGCCCTCGGAGCCGATCACACCCTCCGACCCAGGCAAAATCGGCACCTTGGCCTTCTTCATCGCCATACGCGCTTTTTCTTTCTCGCCCATCAGGCGAGTCACTTCAGGGGGCGGCCCAATAAACTTGATATTCGAGGCGCGGCAGACTTCAGCGAAATTCGCATTCTCGCTCAGCAGGCCATAACCGGGATGAATCGCATCCACATCGGCAATCTCCGCCGCCGAGATCACCGCCGGAACACTCAGATAGCTCTCCGCCGACCGCGGAGGCCCAATGCAGATCGCCTCATCGGCAAATCGGACATGAAGCGAGTTCCGGTCAGCCTCGCTATAGATGGCAACCGTGCGAATGCCCAGCTCTTTGCAGGCGCAGATCACGCGAAGAGCAATCTCTCCACGATTGGCGATAAGAACTTTTCTTAACATGCTTTCCTAAGCAAAATCATTGTCATCCTGAGCGGAGTGCGAAGCACGGAGTCGAAGGACCTGCGGTTTCAGCGATGCGCGCCCAGCACCCAGCCTAGCTCGGCCGCACGGAAAACAGCGGCTGCCCATACTCGATCGGTTGCCCGGTCTGCACAAAGCGTTTCACGACCTCGCCAGCCACGTCGGACTCGATCTCGTTCATCAGCTTCATCGCTTCGACGATGCAGAGCACCTGGCCAGCCTCGACCACATCGCCAGGCTTCACAAACGCGGGCGAACCGGGCGACGGAGACTCATAGAAAGTCCCCACAATGGGAGATTTCACGATATGCAGCCCAGCGTCTTCATCCACCGGCGCAGGCGCTTCCACCGCCACCGGAGCTGCAGCAACCGCATGAATAGCCGGCACCGCAGCAGCCGTAGGCGCCGAAGCAAGCAGCCGGTTCAGCCCAGCCAGATCAAGCGCGGAAGCTGCTGGAGCCTCCGACGCAAATTTAATGCGAACCTTCAGTTCGCCGCGTTCCAGATCGAACTCGCCGATCTTGTTCTCTTTCAGGAACTCGATCAGTTCCTTCAACTCTTTCAGTTCTTCTGGATTCATGGTTCCTGCGTCGTGCGCCGCGGCCATTCTGGGCCTGCGGCTCCTTGCTAAAGTTCAATGAGGATTTTGGGCGCTGGGGTGAGTACCCTCGGTGCGCGGTCGGTAACGACCACCATATCTTCAATGCGTATTCCAAACTTCCCTGCAATATAAATCCCCGGCTCGATGGTCACCACCATTCCGGGGACTAAAACCGTCTCCTGCTCCTTGGCGATTCGCGGCGGCTCATGGATCTCGATCCCTACGCCGTGCCCGGTCGAGTGAGTGAAATACTCGTCCAGCCCCGCCTTGCGCAACACCCCGCGCGCTGCCTCGTCCACCGCGCCGCAGGTCGCGCCCGGAAGCACCGCTTCCACCGCCGCCTGCTGCGCTTCGAGCACCGCCTCATAGGCGAAACGCTCTTGCCTGCTCACTTTGCCCAGATGGACGGTTCGCGTCATGTCCGAGCAATACCCATTGAGAATAACACCGAAATCCACCGTAACAAACCCGTTGCGAGGCAGCCGGCTCGGCCCCGCATGGCCATGCGGCATCGCCGATCGCGGCCCCGAGGCAACGATCGTCTCAAACGACATCCCCTCCGCGCCCCGGCTTCGCGCAGCGAACTCCAATTGCGCCCCAATCGCAATCTCCGTCGTCCCACTCTCGATCTTCGGCAGCAGGTCCTCGAACAGCTCACAACCAAGCGACGCGGCATCGCCAATCAGCGCCAGTTCGTCATCATCTTTAACCTGGCGCAGCGCAGAAACCACCGGCGTCTCCAGCGGAGTGAAGAAATTCTTCCGCCGCCGATCGATCGACTCCCGCATCTTCCGTAGCATCGCGACAGTGACATGATCAGGATCGAAATAAGCCCGTTTCGCCCCGCACTTTTCCAGCCACCCACAGGCGTCGCCCAGCGCCGACTCCTCCGAGATCACCACCCGCGCCGACTGGGTCTGCTCTTTCGCCTGGACAATATAGCGGCCATCGGTAAACAGCGCGCCCCGCGTCGCCGAGACGCACAGAGCAGCGTTCGACCCAGTAAATCCGCAAAGATACCGCACGTCCGGCAGATGGGTAACGATTAGCGCCTCGGCGCCATGATCGTCCATGCTGCGGCGCAAAGAGCGCAGTCGGCGGGAGTGATTCATACCAGATGTAAAGGTAACAGGACGCCCAACCGATCACCTGCAATCGGCCGCAGTTTCTGGCCATCCGATTTCCCTCCAGCAAATATTTCCATAATCCACGAAAGTCTTCGTTGACAACTACGAACACCTTCGTATATATTCCAATGATGCTGAAGAAACGCGAAATACCGAGGCCCACCGAAGGCGAGTTGGAGTTACTCGAAATCCTCTGGGAGCGGGGGCCGGCAACAGTCCGAGAGCTATTCGACGAAGTTAACGTCAAGCGGCCCGTGGTCTACACCGGCGTGCTCAAGCTGCTCCAGATCATGACCGAGAAGGGTCTCGTCGAGCGCGACGAGCGCGAGCGCGCCCACGTCTACCGTGCCGCCGTCTCGCAGGCAGACACCGAACACCGCTTCCTGCGCGAATTGAGCGATAGGTTCTTTGCCGGCAGCGCGGCGCAGCTGGCTCTCCGCGCGCTCGAGATGGAAAGCGCCAGCGAAGAAGATCTGACCGCAATCCGGAACCTGATTGCGAAGAAGAGCGCTGCTCAGTAGTTGTTGAAGTTTCATCTCTGAACGACGGTCAATGGAAGTCCCAAAGGATTTCGGAGGATCGAGGATGGTCGCAATGAATTGGTTATCGCGCGAAGAAACGGTGGCGCTCGGTTGGACCCTGCTGCACTTCATCTGGCAAGGGGCTGCGTTGGCCCTGGCCTATGCGGTCATCGACCGAATAACTCGCCGCCGTTCGTCGGCACTACGATATTTCGTCGCGCTCGGCGCCCTCGCGCTTATGCCATTGGCGGTGATCGTCACCTTTGCCAATGAAATGCGCACTTCGTCTCCGGTCGAAACCGGCCCCCACCCGCTGACGGCGGTCTCTCATCTCAACCTTGACACTGTGCAGACAAAAGTCGCGCGCTCGCTACCGCTCGACGTCCCTCCCGCCATGAATCGCCACCGCGTGTGGCTCGCGGATCACTTGGAACCCGCGCTCCCCTGGATCGACGGCCTCTGGATGATCGGCGTCTCCCTGCTTGCTCTCCGGGCAATGGGAGGGTGGTGCCAGCTCCAAATGCTACGGAAGCGAGCGCGCTGGACGATTCCCGCCGATGTGGCACATCAATTCCATCAGGTGTCCGAGCGGATGCGGCTCGCGGGTCAAATCTCGCTGCGCATTTCGGACGAGGTAATCTCTCCGTTAGCGATGGGAGCATGGCGCGCCACCGTGATCCTGCCGGTCAGCGCCGTTCTTCGCATGCCCCCATCGGAACTGGAGGCCATCCTCGCCCACGAGCTCGCCCACATCCGCCGGTTCGACTATCTTTGCAATCTCTTCCAGACGGCCGTTGAGAGCGTGCTCTTCTTCCATCCCGCGGTCTGGTGGCTCAGCCGCACCGTGCGCGAACGCCGCGAGGTCTGCTGTGACGAGGTCGCGGTCTCGGTCTGCGCCGATCCCGTCGTCTACGCCCAGGCCTTGTTGCGTCTCGAAGAAGAAAAGTCCGCCCGGCTCCAACTGGCCGTCGCCCTCAAAGGCCCCAACGGTTCGCTCCTGCGGCGCGTCAAGCTGGTTCTCGGTGATCGAGGAATCGCCGAGAGCGGAACGACAAGCGGCGTACGCGTAGCGGCAGCCGCCATATTGGCAATCGGACTCTTGTTCGGCCCAAAGGTAAGGAGGGTCGTGGCCGCGCCCCTGATCAGCGTCTCGCAGACGACCTTCAATCACGCCACGCCGGCCCTCTCGCTGGTCGCCAAGCCCCAATCGCCGGCCACGCCGGTGAAAGTCAGGCCTAAGTCGGACGACGAGTGGCCAGCCACCGTCGCCGTCACGCCAACACCGCCTGCCCATCTGGATCCAGACGTTAATGTGAACGACATTCCTTTCCCCCATATAGCAGCCGCCAACCAAGCAGCGTCCGTGAACCTTTCGTTAGCTGAAGGCACGGGGCAGTCTTCTGGCACCGGAGATTCACAAGCTCCCGCCCGCTCTTCTTCAACCAAAGGCTCAACCTACATCGAAGAAATGCGCGCCGCCGGATATCCTCTCGACCTGAACAACGACCTCGACACGCTGGTCGCGCTCAAGTCTCTCGGCGTAACCCCCGACTACGCCAAATCGATGGCGCAGACCGGATTGGGAAGACCTTCCGTCCAGGACCTCATCGCGATGAAGTCCCTCGGCGTCACACCGGAATACCTGGCCTCGCTCAAGCAAAGCGGCCTCGGCCCAAAAGATCTTCAGGAAGCGATCTCGATGAAGGCGTTAGGCATCACCCCGGAATATGCCGCCGCGATGAAGCAGGCAGGCTTTGCCAATCTCGGCGCCAACGAGCTTGTAGCCTTAAAGGCCCAGGGCATGACCCCCGAGTACGCTAAATGGCTCAAGCAACAGTTCCCCCAGGCAACGCCGGATGACTTGCAGCGCGCGGCCGTCTTTCACATCGATGACAAGTTCATGTCCGAGGCAAAGTCTCACGGCTTCGACAGCAAAGACCTCGACAAGCTCCTGCGGCTAAAGATGTCCGGCCTGCTCGACGAGTAGCTTCCGAGACCTGGCCCAGATTGGAGAAGTAATATGAGGCGGATATTTACTCTTGGCCTGCTGGTTACCCTAAGCACAGCCGCGGCGGTGGCTGACACCTCAGAGAATTGCTGGATTACCGCCGGTCGCGACGATGGCAAGTTGTCTTTCACCTGGCAACGCGGAGAGTGCAAGTCGGACGACAACTGCCACGAGGGCGACTCCAGGATGTCATGGAGCCGATGGACTGGAGTTACCCCGGCCGACCTGCAACGCGAAGGCGCATCCATCGACGCCCACCTGAAGGGCGAAGCGGGAGACATGCGCTGCGTCGGCACCGTCCACAATTCTGAGGTGCACGGAACCTACTCTTTCACGCCTGACATGGAATTCACACACCGCATGGAAGCCCTCGGCTTCAACTTCTCCAACCAGACCGCCAAGCAGACCAATGACCGCCTGCAGGGCTACACCATGCTCGACGTCACCATCGATTGGGTCAAGGCGATGAAAGATGCCGGGGTTCAGGGAATGACCGCCGAAAATATCATGGGCCTCCGTGCGCTCGGCGTTGACCCAGCCTACGTTCACGCCATGGCCGCCGATGGCTATCCCGAGCTCGACGCGGGCAAGCTTACCGGTATGAAGGCCGTCGGAGTCTCGCCGGAAAAGGTCCAGCAGATTCGCGCCATGGGGTTCTCGCCAACCCAGGACGAACTCATTCAGATGAGCGTCTTCAAGATCGACGCCGCCTTTGTCGAAAAGATGAAGGCACGAGGACTCAAGAACCTCACCATCGCGAAGCTGGTGCAGATCAAAATCTTCAAGCTGGATGAATAAATATCGCCAGGGCGTTGGCTATTTACAATTACAGGAGGCTTGATCCTTACACCGGGTTTGGCCGAACCATACCTCGCCCGGCTTGCAGGTGGCCGTTGTTCCGCCGTTGCACGAGATTGCACACCCGGTGCACTCCCCTACATTCCCCACTCGGCACGAAGTCGGCCCTCCCGCCATCCCCGGCGGCGGCGGGCCCGCATTCTTCGGAAATACACAGCTGCAGCTCGCCTGGTCCTGGCAGCGGGTCTGGCCGAACCATGGGCGTCCCTGCGTGCATGTCGCCTGACTCCCGTTTCCGCAGGTAACCGAGCATCCCGTGCACTCCCCGACTTCACGAACCCTGCACGAGCTCGGCGGCGGAGGCGGAGCCACAACCACAACCTGAGGAGGAGCAGTGTAGCCGCCGGCTGCGGGAGGTGGTGCGCTCGCCTGGCCGGTAAGCTCATCCAGCAGCCGGCTCGACGCCTCGGTAAACCCGCGCAGCGGATTCTTCGTACACCAGTTATTCAGCCACAGCGCATTCGAAGGCGTCGACGAGGCCTGCAGCGCCTTGGAATACCGGCTACTGCCCTCCTGCGCATCCCGCGACTTGGCGACGCCCGCAGTCACCTGGAGATAGGTTCCATACGCCACCGGCCCACCCTTATAGGCCTCCACATAGTCGCCACATTGCTTGTTTGGCGCCTGAGCAGCCGCGAGACCGGAGAGACAGGCTGGCCCGAACACAAGAGCCAACCCAAACCGCAACCTCATGCCTCCAAACCAGACTTTGCCAGAAAATATATTTACTTTCATGACTATAACTCCCGTAGTTGAAGCGCTAGATTAAGCGCGCTCTCGCGTTGGTCGCGAGTACCAACAAGAAGTGATCTTTCCCGAATCGAAGGATTCCGAACTCTAACGCGCCGCCCGAACCGGCTTCTTCTCCCGCCCTGCAACCGCCATCGGCTGCGCCGGCATCAACGAAGCCGACGACTGTTGGTCCATCCACTCATCGATGCGCGATTTCTTGAACCGCCACCGGTTACCCAGCTTGAACGCGGGAATAAACCCTTCGGAAGCATACTTATACAAGCTGTCGGGACTGATACCAAGGTAGGACGAGGCCTGCCGAATGTCCATCACCTCGCGGATCTCACTGCGCACGGCGGACGTTCTCATGACAGCCTCTCCGGGTAAAGGGATAGAAGCAGTTTGGATCGTAAGTGGGCGTATTCGTTTCGCCAGAATGGAGCATCGGGGTCGAGCAAACCCCGCCCCAGAGTTATACCCCCTTTTCCGGTCAGGTTCAAGGATTTCCGGTTTGCTTCGGTAATTGAGGGTGTTTCTTTTGCCCGGCGCTCCCGTCCTCCGCAAAAACGGGTGCCCCATATCTGGGCGCGTGACGAGTCATGCGCCAGATGTGGGTAGCACAAATCTCCCGGCCTCCCATTGATCAGGCTCCGGATGGGTGATCTAAGCGCCTAAACGGCCGGCTCCAACCCAGTCAAAATCTCCAGGAAGTGGTCATCCACAGTCCGGTTCTTCGAAATCGCTTCAGCCAAAGTAATGCTCTTGATCTCCGTGCCCCGCAGCACCACAAGCCGCCCAAACTGCCCCGCATGAACGAGATCCAAAGCCGCCAAACCATACCGCGTCGCCAGCATCCGGTCATAAGCCGACGGAGTCCCGCCCCGCTGCGTATGTCCCAAATTCACCGAACGCGTCTCGTACCCGGTCTTCTCTTCAATCTTGCTCGCCAGCAGCTCGGCAATCCCCGACAACCGCGCATGGCCGAACGAGTCAACCTTCGTCCCAACCGTCGCCTGTCCGCCGACTTCAGGCAGCTTCGCCCCCTCAGCGACGACCACAATCCCATACTTCTTGCCATGATCATGGTTGTATTTCAACAGCGCGCAGACGTGATCGAGATTGATCGGCTTCTCCGGAACCAGCACCACATGCGCATTCCCAGCCACGCCAGCCGTCAACGCAATCCATCCCGCATCGCGCCCCATCACCTCGCAAACGATCACCCGGTTATGCGCCTCGGCGGTAGTATGCAGACGGTCGACCGCTTCGGTCGCGATTCCAACCGCGGTGTCGAAACCAAAACACACATCGGTCCCATTCAAATCGTTGTCGATCGTCTTCGGAACGCCCACCCCCGGAACCCCCAACCCAATCAGCGCATTCGTCACCGATTGCGTGTCATCCCCACCAATGGCAATCAGCGCATCCAGCTTGTTCGCCTTGATGTTGGCAACGCACTTCTCCAGGCCACCCTCGATCTTCCGCACATTGGTCCGCGAAGTCCGCAGGATCGTTCCACCCTTGGTGATGATCCCGTCCACCGACCCCAGCGTCAGCGGCATCGTGTTGTTATCCAACACCCCGCGCCAGCCTTCAAGAAACCCGACAAACTCGTCACCATGATGAAGAATTCCCTTCTTCACCACCGCGGCAATCACCGCATTCAAACCGGGGCAGTCTCCGCCACCCGTAAGCAAACCGATGCGCATTGCTGAACTCCTCCAGGAAAATCTCTGCGACAGGTCTGCCGCAGGACACGTGCGCCGGAACATCGCGCGCGGGAGATTCAAACTCCTCCACGAATGATACGGGCAGGTCGCCCCAGATTCAATTCGCTGAACACAACTGGCTTCGCCCGCTCAGGGCCTCTTACTCATAGCGCAGCGCGACCACAGGATCGACCCGCATAGCGCGCCGCGACGGAAGGTACGACGCAAACAGTGCAATGGCAAAAAACAGGGCGGAAACCCCAGCGAACGAGATGCCATCAACCCCTTTCAGCCCATAAAGCACTCCCCGCAGCAAATAAGAGGTTCCCAAAGCGAGGCTCATCCCCGCCACCAATCCTGCAAGCACCGGCCGCATACCCTCCCGCAGCATCAGGTCAAGGATGTTGCGCTTCCCGGCGCCGAGAGCCATCCGAATGCCAACCTCGCGCGTGCGCAGCACAACGATATAGTTTACTGTGCCGTAGATTCCCATAGAAGCCAGCAGAAGCCCAAGTATCCCGATGCTCGAGGCGATCGCCGCCGATATGCTTGACGCAAGGAAAGACTCAGTCTGCCGAAGCATCTCTTCGAGAGTGAACGTGTATGCCGTCAGATTTGGATCTATCGACAGGATTATTGGCCCGATTGAACTCACGAGCTGCGTCGGGACAGATTGGGTCCGAATCAGAATTGGGAAGTCCTGAAGTCGGTCTTCGGGCATCGGAAGATAGATCTGCTCCGAATCGCTGCCATTCAACAGAACTCCCCGCGTATCGCGGGCCACGCCGACCACCTCGTACGCTGGCCCGTCGAGAAGAGCGTCGGCTTTCACCTGGAACTGCCCACCTGGTGTCATGCGCAGCTTACGGCCAATCGGGTTCTGTCCCGGCCACAGCAATTGCGCGGCAGACTCGCTGAGGATGACGGAATCCTCAGGCTGGCCGATTTGCGCTTCAAATCCGTGCCCAAGAAGCAGCGGAATTTGCAGAGTTTGAAAATAGTTCGTTCGAATGTACGTGTAATAGAGGATTGCTAGGGTATTTTGCGGCGATGGTTTCTCTCCATTTACTGAAACTGCAACTGTTCGAAGCCCGCCGGCGCTGTCTGGTGCACGTGCGCTGGTAATTGCAACCACGCCTGGCAGGGCCGACAACCGCGTGCGAAGCTCACGGACTAACGCAGCTCGTCGGTCGGCGGTGTATCTCTCCCCCTCCGGAAATCGGAGTTCAACACTCAGTATGTGTTTACTGTCGTAGCCTGTGTCCATCTTGACCGCCCGGATCGAGCTCCGAATGAACATGCTTCCAGCGATCAGCAAGACCAGCGAGACGGCAACCTGGGCCACCGTCAAGAGGTCGCGCATCCGGCGACTGCGGACCCCCGCAGTTCCCGAGTTGGCCTTCAAGGCGGAAGAGAGCGCGGTTCCGGAGCTTTCCAGAGCGGGCGCCAATCCAAACAGGATGCTTGCCGCCAGGCTGAGGCAAAACACGTAGGCAAAAATCTCCAAATCTGGTGTGACGTGGAATATAAACGTGCCGTATTCGTCCGGGAATGCATCCGCGATCAAAACCACCACTGTTTGGAGGAAAGCCCAACTGAACGACAGTGCAACGGCTCCGGCCACCAGGCCCAGCAGCGCGCTTTCCGTCAGCAATTGCCGGATAATCCGCATCCGGCTCGCGCCCAGCGAGAGACGCATACTCAGCTCATTCTGTCGCGATGCGGCCCGGGCAAGCTGCAGGCTGGCGACATTGGCGCATGCGATCACCAGCACCATTCCAACAGCGGCCATGATGAGCAAAATCGCATATTCCAACCCGCCATACCGCTTCATGGGATACGGAAACGGAGAGCCCGGCCAAATCACCGCCTTGGCGGGTTTGCCTAAATCCGAATGTGGATCGTGCAAGGCGCTGAGCTGACCCGCAATCAGGGTCATCTCCGCCTGCGCCTGTTCGACGCCGGTCCCTGGAGCTAGTCGCGCAACTAGCCTGCAGCACAAGTTTTCTCGGTTGCGCAACCAGTTGTCGTCAGGATGAACCAACGGCTCAACGCTGAGCGGAAGCCAGAAATCCGGTGCCTCCACAGTTGTACCCACGAAGTTATGCGGCGTAATCCCGACTATCGTGAAGGCAACACCGTTCAAGCGAACGGTCTTGCCAAGGATCGCCGGATCTCCGCCAAACCGTTTCTGCCAATAGTTCTCACTAATCAGCGCCGACGGCGATGCGGCCAGCTCTGAAGAATCTTTAGACTCAAATGTTCGGCCGCGTGATACCCCAACCCCGAGGACCGAAAAGTAGTTCTCCGAGACTAGGAATGTACTCGCAGTCTCTGCGTTATTTTTGACGCTCGGTAGCAGACCCAGTCTTCCCACCAGCGACCCATCTGAGGCATTGCGCCGGCCCGAAATTCCTCCCGCTCCGGTAAGCGTCAAGTTCTGCGGTATGCTCGCAGCAATCAGGCCGCTGAAAGAATGAACGTGGTCACGATAAGTTTCATAATCGGGAATGCTGAACGAGGCAAGAGCATCGCCAGACTGGCCAATCGATCCTGAGGGCAGCAACAGCGCGAGATTGACCATCCGTCCCGACTCGCGGGCATCGAGAGATCGTTTGAAGAACGCCTTGTAGGCAGTGAAAGCGGCGGTATTCACCCCAATGCCAATCCCGAGTGCGAGCACAGAAACAAGGGTAAATCCGGCATTGCGCCAACATGCGCGCCCCATAGCGAAGGTCCTGCAGAACCGTCTGCGGCCAGATCATCACATCGATCTCGCTCATCCGCTCCCGCCACCTGGCCGGATTGCCGAATCGGCGCCGCGCGTCGCGGCGGGCATCCCCATGCTTCATCCCTTGCTCCACATTCCATTGCTCCCGCATCGACAGGTGGAATTCGAGCTCTTCTTCCAACTCTTTGGAGAGCTTCTCTCGCCCCAGCAGCGCGCGGAACCGGGAAATCCATGCCATCGACTCGCTCCTAAAGCATTTTTACTTCCCGTGCATACAAAGTAACCACTCTCGTCGTGGCTTTTTCCCCAGAAAAAGCCACACCTCACAGCTCTTGCCTGCCCACGCTAGAAGTGAAAATGCTTTAAACCGCCGCTTCAAACTCCAGCACCAGAGCGACTGCATCCGTGATTTTCCGCCAGTTTTCCCGCTCGGCGGTCAGCTGCTTCCGTCCCAGCTGAGTGAGCCGGTAGTAACGGGCCCTGCGATTGTTTTCGCTCAACCCCCACTCTGAGCTAATCCATCGGTCTTGTTCCATCCGGTGAAGCGCAGGGTAAAGCGAGCCCTCTTCGACGCGCAGCACCTCATTCGAAATCCGCTGAATGTGAAGTGTGATTCCCCAGCCGTGCATCGGGCCTTGTTCAAGGCTTTTCAGAACAAGGAGAGCCAGAGCCCCCTGCAGGTTGTCGCTTTTTGTTCTCGCCATTTCAGCGCTCCCCTAGATATCTATAGAAGATACGCCGGTCCTCTACTGTCGTGTCAAGTAGCAGGTCCTTTGAGAAATGCAATTTTCTAGAGCGCAACCAGCCTTCACAGTGACGCCGTCGAAGGAGCGGCTCGATCAGAACCGCGTCACGAGGATGATTGACAACACGATAGCTGTAGCATCCTCCCGCAACGCTGCCGGCAGGTCCTTTCCAAATACCGTCGCCAAGCGGCTGCCAACCGCGGCTCCCGCAACCGCGCAAACGGCGCTAGGTGCGTAGAGATTCAATTCAGTGCACGACCACTGTCACTGCGGCCAGAAACCCCGCAGCGGCTTGGCAGGACTTAGGACTGCTAACGTGCCGGCCAATTCCACCTCGGAGCGGTGAATAGGGTTGAACCCTCCAGCGTAGTTTCCCCAAATGCTTTCGTCAGGTGCAGTCGTGTGCATGCAGACTCAGCCGTGAGGGTATCGATAAGCGGTCGTGCGTGTGTGACTACGATTATTTGCATTTCGTTTGCTCCCGCGACAATCAGCCTGGCCAGCGCGGGTAAGAGATCCGGGTGGAGGCTGGTTTCAGGTTCGTTGAGAACCATGAGTTCTGGTGGGCGCGGAGTTAGGAGAGCTGCCGTCCACAGAAGGTAGCGCAGCGTTCCATCCGACAATTCGGCTGCGGACAGAGGCCGCAGCAATCCATGCTGCTGCAACTGCAACTCGAAACGTCCATTCCGTTCTTCTACATAAAGGTGGCTGCCGGGAAAGGCGTCCTCAATCGTCTTTCCTAGTGTTTCGTCTGACCGAGTCTCGAGGATCGTCTGCAGAGCGGCTGCAAGATTGCTTCCGTCGTGATGAAGGACCGGGGTGAACGTTCCAATCTGTGCTGTTCTGGTGGGCGAGTCGGGGTCTGTGCGAAAGTGATCGTAAAACCGCCAGCCGCGAAGGGCTTCGCGGACTGCGAGCATCTCCGGGGCGCGATGTGGATCAGCAACGCCGGCGAGCATGCTGTCTGTGTCGGAGAGATGCTGTGTCAGCATCACCGGCTCCTCGTCCTTTGTCGTTGAAAGCCAGACGAAGTTGTTCCTGCGATCGACCAGTGCAGCCGCTTTCCGATAAATTGGACCATGCCAGACACACTCGCGCTTAACGTGCGGATCCAGCTTAAACATGGTTGCAAGTGGCGGCTTGAGCTGCGGTGGGTATCCCAGATCGATGCTATACCCGTACGTATCTCCCCCGAATCCCAGCTTCAGGCTGGCGACCTTTCCTTTTGCAAGGGGCTCGACCGCATGGGTTCCCTGGCGAACGCTGCGTGCGATCGTCTCTGGACCAGCCCAGAACGTGGACGGCAGACCACCCTCGCGGGCCAGAGAAGCTATGACCTCGTTTTGCGCGACGTCGGCTAGAAGTCGCAGCGAACGGTACACGCTGGACTTACCGCTTCCATTAGCACCAGTGATGACATTGAGTCGTCCGAGAGGCAACTTGAGGTCACGTAACGACCTGTAACCCTCGACAGCAATGGTGCGAATCATAGATGCAGCATACCGGGATCACTCCTACGGCTGCCTACTGCGTTATCTCGTACGCTCGGAAATGTCTTGATTCGTACCAAGGGCGGACGGCCGCGCGCCGCGTCAGCGGTTCACTTCACGGGAAAACAATCGAGGTCGTTGGCGAATAGGACCGGGCCCGAAAATCGGCGCTTTATCTCCGCCTGGGTCTCATCTTTTTTTCCCAAAGTCCGCAGCATTCGATGAGACAGCACCAATTGCTTGACATGAGCACTCGCCGCGGTCGCGCCGATGACTGAAGGCGGCATATGAAGGCGCCTTTCCAATCCGGTGGCGCCCTCTGGCACAGCATTATGGGCGACGAATATATCTGCGTTCGCTGCCAGCTGCGTCAGACCCTCCCCCTCTCCATTCGTATCTCCACTGAAGACAATCCTCTTGCCGCCAATTTCCACTCGCCATGCCAGCGCGGGAAACGCACCATGAACAACGCTCACTGCATACATGGCCATGTCGACATTGCGAAACACGAGAACCGGCGCTGAGCTCGGCGCAACATTATGCGGTTGTAGTTCGTAGGTTCCTTCGGGATTTGGCTCCACCATCTCGCTCAGATAGCGCCAGGCTCCGCGTGGCTCACTGAAAAGGTCGTGCACAAACTCGGTAGTCGAAGGCATGATGTCGTTTCCCGAGGGGCCAAATACCGGGAGCGGGTTCTTGCGGTTTCCAAACCAGGAAGAGAAGACCAAAGCGGGGAAATCGCCGCTGTGATCGACATGAAAATGGCTGAACAGAAACACGTCCACATCAGACATCTTTGCTCCACTCTCTCCAAAGCGAAGCGCGCTGCCTCCTCCCGCGTCAACGATCACCCGCGCGCGGCCGTTCTCCCATATTAGATAACTGGTCGATGCGCGTTTATCCTGCAACTCCGGGCCGCCGGAGCCGAGTACCTGCACCGCCAAACCCGTAGAGCCGCATGATTGCGCCGTTGCGGGCGAAGGTCTGCACACAAATAAGAGGGAGGCAAAAATAAACAGCGTTTTGATCGATCGTCTTAGCGAGTACACATTAGAACCTCAAGTACGGCTCTTTCGGATCACGTCAGAACCGCGTCACGATGACGACCGCCAACACAATCGCCACCGCATCCTCCAGCAGCGCCGCCGGCAGGTCCTTCCCAAATATCGATGCCAAGCGGCCGCGAACCGCTGCGCCGCCGTAGGTTCCCGCAACGGCGCCAAAGGCGCCGGCCAGCAGACCCAGAATCAGCGATCCTGACCCCGCTCCCACCGTCGCGCCCACCAGCGACCCGCTCAGAATCCTGGCGATAAACTGCGGAGGCGTCTTGCGACTGGGCGTCTTCGGCAACTTGTCATTGATAAGCTCACCGATGGCCAATACGGTAAGAATGATCGGCGTGTACTTAAAGCCCATAAAGGCCATCGGAGTCCCAGCCACGGCCAGCATCCCAAGCTTAGAAACCCAACTCACTGCCGCCGGCGAGGTCATCGCCCGCAGCCCTGCAACGACTCCCAACAACAACGCCAAAACGATAAACATCGGCAGCACCCTCCATTTTTTAGCTCCAGCTAGGTTGCGCCGAACAGCAAGGCTTCGGCAAAAGCAGCGTCCGTCAATGCTCTCTCAAAAGCAGGAAATAGGAAACGTTCTTTCGTTGTTACAAAAACCAACCCTTTAGGGTGACCGCCGGAAGATCGCGGAAGCCTGGCTTCCAGGTTTGGGAATCTCTCGTAACCTGGGCGAGAAGCAAATATGAACCCGAATGATTCCTGCAATTTATAATCCCCATCATGCCTCTGCCCGTGGGCACAAAATTTGGAGGCTATGAAATCCTCGGTCCACTTGGCGCCGGAGGCATGGGCGAAGTCTACCGCGCCCGCGACGCCGCTCTCAATCGCGAAGTCGCCATCAAGGTCCTGCCCCCTTACGTCTCGCGCGACCCCGACCGGCTGCGGCGTTTTCAGCAGGAGGCGCAGGCCGCCGGATCTCTGAACCACCCCAACATTCTCGCCGTCTACCGTTTCGGCAGCTACTCCGGCGCGCCTTATCTCGTCGCCGAGTTGCTGATCGGTGGGACCCTGCGCGAGACGATGAACCGCGGCCCGGTGCCAGTCCGCAAAGTCGTCGACTTCGGCGTCCAGATCGCCCGCGGACTGGCCGCGGCCCACGAAAAAGGCATCGTGCACCGTGATCTCAAGCCGGAAAACTTCTTCATCTCCAAAGATGGCCAGGTAAAGATTCTCGACTTCGGCCTCGCCAAGCTAACCCAGCCGCAAACCGACGTCCACGACCGGCGGCCTTCCGGCCTTGAGGAGACCCATCCCGGCATGCTGGTCGGAACCGCAGGTTATATGTCGCCGGAACAAGCCCGAGGCACACCCGTCGACCATCGCACCGATATCTTTGCCTTGGGCGGAATCCTCTACGAGATGCTGACCGGGAAGCGAGCCTTCCACGGTTCAACCTGGGCCGAGTCGATGGCTGCCATTCTCAAAGATGACCCTCCCCCGTTCTCCCAGGCCGCGCCGAGCACGCCGGTGGCAATGCAGCGGATAGTCCTTCGCTGTCTGGAGAAAAGCCCCGAAGAGCGCTTCCAGTCTGCCTCAGACCTTGCCTTCGCGCTCGAAGCGTTGTCAGACCCAGCGAGCGTCTCGCCACAGATCAGCAACGAAACCGGGCCAACGCGATTTCCCAAGACCCTCCTATGGCCGATCGCCTTGCTCTCGGTTCTCCTGCTCGCCGCCATCGGCTATATAGTCATCGCGCGGCAAAGCTCCGCGCCCTCGCTGCGAATCTCGGATTACGCCCAGATCACCAATGACGGCCGCACCAAGACCCTCGCCGGAACCGACGGGAGCCGCCTCTATTTCAATCTCGACCCATCGCAGCCGCCCGCGGAGATTGCCATCGCCGGCGGCGAGGTCGTGCCCCTCAAGGTACCAATACCAAGCGCAGTGCTCGAGGGCGTCTCCCCGGACGGTTCCACATTCCTCGTCGGTTCCGAGTCGGTCGGCCAGACCTCCGGCTATCCGCTGTGGAGTGTCGGCATTCTAGGCGGCGCGCCCCGCAGCCTGGCAGATTCGGTAACTGCCTCTACCTGGTCGCCCGATGGAACCTCTGTGGCCTACGCGACGCCGAACGGAGACATCTTCGAGGAGAAGAGCAACGGCGCCGAAGCCCACAAGATCGCCTCAATCGGAGGACGAGCCGGATGGCTCGCCTGGTCGCCAGATGGCGCTACGCTCCGATTCTCAACCAACGGCAAGCTCCGCGAGATCTCCGCCGAGGGATCGAATCTCCACGAACTCCTACCCAGCTGGCCGGCAACCGCCGACCCATGTTGCGGAAGCTGGAGCCCCAGCGGCAACACGTTTTACTTCCTCTCCGCAGGGCAGCTGTGGGCATTCGACGAGCGCCCCGGCTTATTCGGCAAGCGATCCACTGAGCCTGTCCAATTGACCTCAGGCCCGCTTGCATGGGCTACGCCCGTTCCCGGCAAGAATGGAAAGAAGATCTTCGCCACCGGCCTCACCAGGCGCGGCGAACTCACCCGCTTCGACTCGCAGTCGAAGCAGTTCCAGCCTTACCTCGGCGGCATCTCCGCCGATCTCGTCGCCTTCTCCCGAGACGGCGCCCATCTGGTCTACGTCTCCTATCCAGACGGAAGCATGTGGCGAGCAGACCGCGACGGAAGCAACCGCGTTGAGCTCGTCGACCCTCCCCTTGAGCCAATGCTGCCCAGTTGGTCGCCGGACGGCAAACAGATCGTCTTCGTCGGCCTGACCCCAAAGGAAAACCAATATCAGTCCTACATCGTCTCGTCTCAGGGGGGCGAAATCCGTCGCCTTCTTCCCCGCGAGGTCGGCCCACAGACCGATCCCAATTGGTCACCCGACGGCAAGAAAATCGTCTACTCGACAAGCCGTCTCGGAGGAAGAGACCCGAAAAGCGCAATTCGCGTACTGGATATGCCCACCGGCGAAGTCACCTCCCTTCCCGGATCGGAAGGCATGTTCTCGCCGCGCTGGTCTCCAGACGGAAAATACATCTCCGCATCGACCTTCGATCAGCTCAGCATCAACCTATTCGACCTTGCGACCCAAAAATGGACGGTCCTGCACCAGGGAATCATCGCCTTCCCCGCGTGGTCGGGAGACAGCCGGTTTATCTACTACCTGTCCTATGTGGATGACCCCGGCGTCTTCCGCGTCAGCGTCGCAACCGGCGAAGTCGAACGCGTCCTCAGTCTCATGAACGTGCCATACACCGGCACCCTCGGCTCCTGGATGGCCCTCGACCCAACCGACGCACCCCTCATGCTCCGCGACACCGGAACCAACGACATCTACGCGCTCACGCCTGTCGAACAATAGCCGCCTCGCATATCCATCGACCGCGCAGCAAAACTGCGAGTGCATCAAATTATCGCAGTTGCATCATAGGGCCGTTAGGTGCATCATATTTACATGAGAACCACAGTAACACTCCCCCAGGAAGTCGCCGAGTTCGTAGACCTATACGCCGACGCCCGAGGAGTCTCAAGGAGCCGCGCAGTTTCGGACCTAATTCTTCGTTGCATGCCCAGAAAGTCGCGCATAAAGATCGTGGACGGTGTGCCGCTGCTCGACATCCCTGACAACGGCAGAAAAACCTCATATGAAGACGTCAAGCGCATTGAGTCCGAGGGATATTGAGCTGCAACCTCCTCGACGTCAACGTGCTGATTGCCTTGCAATGGAGGGGTGATCAGGCTCACCTGCGAGTGCGAAAATGGTTTCTTGACGAAGGAAGGCATTCCTTCGCTACTTGTGCTCTGACGCAGGCGGGATTTGTCCGCGTTCTCTCGAATCCAACCTTGACAGGTGTGGTCGTACAGATCACCGAGGCGCAAGAACTGCTTCGAACCCTAACTCATCTTGACGGGCACCGATTCTGGCCGATCGAGTTGGGACTGCTCGAATCCGTCGCTCTCTTCGGAGGACATTTGCAGGGATTCCGCCAGATAACCGACACCTATTTGCTGGGTCTCGCCATTCAGCGCAAAGGAACCCTCGTTACGTTGGACAAGGCGATTCCACATCTTGCAGGCCCTGAGCATCGAAGGAATGTGAAGTTGCTCTAACTCCGCCCAACCCCATCCCCACCATAAAACCCTGCAATCTCTCCCGCATACCGCACCTCAACCACCCGCCGCTTCAACTTCAAGCTCGGAGTCAACTCCCCGCCCTCCAGCGACCACTCCTCCGGCACCAGCAGAAAGCGCTTCAATGTCTCAAAGTTCGCAAGGCCGGAATTCACTTTGTCGACAATGCCCTGATATTCCGCAACCACCTTGTGGTTCGCAATCAGCGCCACGCGGTCCGACGCGTGGATGCCATTCTCTTTCGCCCACGATTCCAGCGCCGCAAAGTTCGGCGAGATTAGCACGCTGATGAATTTGTGCTTGTCCCCAACCAGCGCCGCCTGCCCCACCAGCAGGTTCGCCTTCAACTTGTTCTCGATCGGCTGCGGAGCGACAAATTTGCCTCCAGAGGTCTTCAGCAACTCCTTCTTCCGGTCGGTAATAAAGAGAAACCCATCCTCGTCGATGCGCGCAATGTCCCCCGTAAGGAACCAGCCGTCCTCGGTGAAACTCTTCGCGGTCGCTTCAGGTTTTTGCCAGTAGCCTTTGAAGACCGACGGCCCGCGCACTTGAAGTTCGCCATCAGCTGCCAGCCTGCATTCAACGTTCGGCAGCGCCTTGCCCACCGAGCCAATCCGGTAAGCGCCAGGCTTGTTCAACGCGATCACCGGAGAAGTCTCGGTCAGCCCATAACCTTCCAGAATGCGCAGCCCGGCGTCGGCAAACCATCCGGCAGTGTCCATCCCCAGCGGCGCGCCACCGGAGATGAAGTATCTCGTCTTCCCCCCAAACGCTCCGTGCACCTTGGCGAAGACCAGCTTCGCCGCCAGCCGCCACAGCGGCGATTTCGGCAGCCTGTTATGCAGGATGCTCTCCCGATGTTGATGTCCGACGCCAATCGCCCATCGCAGCAGCCGCTTCTTCACCGGCGAGTGCGAAGCGCGCCGTTCGACCTCCTGCCGCACCTTCTCGTAGACCCGAGGCACGCCCACAAAGACGCTTGGCTGGACCGTCTTCATCGCGGCCGGAAGCTTGTCAAAACTGGAGCAGTGCGCCACCGTCGCCCCTTGCGCATACATCGCCAAATCTAGCGCGCGCGCAGTTATGTGCGAGAGCGGCAGGAACGAAATACAGCGGTCGCCTTCGCGAACACCAATTCCCACCGTCGAGTAGCTGATATTCGAGGCTAGATTGCCGTGGGTCAGCATCACGCCCTTCGACTCGCCCGTCGTTCCCGAGGTGTAGACGATCGACGCCAAATCCTCAGGCTGAACTTGCCTCGCCCGCCGCTCAAACTCCGCATCCCGTTCACTCAGGCCGTCACCCGGCATTAGCGAGGAGAAAGCAACCGCATCAATCCCCGCATCAGCACCGAAGCCGTCCATCAGCACAACCCGCTCCAGATGCGTCTGCCCGCGAACCGCCGCGACCTTCTCATACTGTTCGCGCGTCGAGACAAACACGATCCGCGAACCAGAATCCTCCAACAGCACTGCCGTCTGTGCTCCAGTCAGCGTCGGATAAATCGGCACATCGACCGCCCCGATCGCCAGCGAGGCGAAATCCGTCACCGCCCACTCCCAGCGGTTCTCGGCCAGAATCGCGATACGGTCGCCTTTGGCAATTCCCCAACTCAGCAGTGTCGCGGCCAACGATCGCACCCGCGAATAAACGTCGCGGGCGGAGATCGCCTGCCAGAACCCGCCGGCATCCTGCTGCAAAATAGCCTCGGCAAGGTCAAACTCGACTAGGCGAAAGAAGACGTCATTCGCGGTCTCAAGGCCAAGCGATTCAAGAGTAGCAACGGGATGATTCACTGTGGTCGTCACAGATACGTTCGCCCGCTATGCAGGCACGCTCTCGACTTTACTCATGACAAGCGGAATTGGCAAAGAGGGTTGGCAGTCGGTAGTGTCCTATTTTGAAATCTATGGTCCTACACACCCGACAGCTTAAGTACCCAAACAACACACACGAACGTTGAGCACACAAAAAGAACCCATCCAATCCGCGAAATTGCTCGCATATCTCCCGCGATTTTTTCTCGTTGAAAATCAGCTAAGAAGTATCGGCAAAACACGCTCGGTCGGAGTGCTGCAAGCAACCCGAATAGGGCCACCATCCCGAAAGGCAGAAAAACGATAAGCACTTAATCCTCCTAACTCGAGCGCAAAGCATCGATCGGATCGCCGGAGGCCGCCCGCAATGCGGGCAGCGCTGTCGCCAGCAGCGCCATCACCGTCATCGTCAAGACCGCTCCAACATAGATCAGCGGATCGGTCGCGCTCACGCCGAAGAGAAACGAGCCGACCACCCGCGAAACCGCAAACGAGGCAATCAGCCCTATACCGCATCCAAGCATGGCCAGCTTTGCACCCGAGACGAGCACCAGCCGCGCGATACCGGCGCGCTGCGCGCCCAGTGCCATCCGGATCGCAATTTCCTGAGTCCGCAGCGAAACCGAGAAAGCCACCACCGCATAGATACCGGTAATCGCGAGCAAAAGAGCGCCCATTGCGAAAGCGGTGATCAGGTCGGTGTTAAACCGCCGCGGCGCCTCCACGTTGGCAATGGCCTTATCCATGGACTGCACCTGCTGCAACGGAAGCAGCGGGTCAACCTCCGCTACCGTCGCGCGCAGAGTCTGCGTCATCTGCTCTGGCGGCAACGCCGAACGCAGCGTAATGTATCCGCCCGCCCCGCTGGTCAGCTTCCCTTTGAAATCAGGCCCAGAGAGAATCGCGGGCTGCTCCACCGGCACGTAAAACTGCTCGGCTGCGGGCTCATCGCGGGAGCCCATCTTCGTGTCCGCAACCACCCCTACCACCGTGGCCCACGGATATCCCTTATGAGGATTGCCGGCATGCATCCGCTTGCCGATCGCATTCTCACCCGGCCAGCTCTCTTTGGCCATCGTCTGGTTCACGATCACCACCAGAGGAGCAGCGGTATTATCGTCCGGCGTAAAGTAACGGCCGTCGATCAGCCTGATCCCCATCGTCTGGAAGTAATCACCATAGATGGAGGCGAACATGGCGAATTTCAGCTTCCAACTGGCCAGCGGCACACCTTCGATCGTGTAGCCTGACCCGCCCCAAAACCCCGAAGCCGGTAGGAAACTCGTTATGCCGACCCTGGCAATCCCGGGCTTGCTCGAGAGCCGGTCGACCACCGCATGATTAAAGCTCTCAACGGAAACCTGGGTGGGATATTCATTGAGCGGCAGCTGATATTGCGCCACCAGCACATGGTCCGGACGGAAGCCCGGATCGACCGCCCGCATCTTCTGAAAGCTCCGTAGAAAAGCGCCCGCAACCGTCAGCAAGACCAGCGCGACGGCGATCTCGGCAACCACCAGCGCCGACCGCAGTCGTGCGTGGCTCGACGCTCCACTGCCAGTCCGCGCGCCCTCTTTCAGGCTCTCCGTCAAATTCGTGCGGATGGCCGCAAAGGCCGGCGCGAAACTGCACAGAATACCCGTAGCCAAAGCGATAACCAGCGCGAAGGCAATCACCGGTCCATTCATCGAAATAGATTCGACCCGAGGCATCGACTCCGGCAGCAACCGCAGAGCGACCCGGATCGTCGCTGCCGCCAAACCCAGACCCAGCAAACCGCCGGCCACGCTCAGTATCAGACCCTCACAAACAGATTCGCGCAAAATCGCCACGGCACGCGCGCCCAACGCCAGCCGCACTGCATACTCCCGCCGCCGCCGGATCGCACGCACCAGAAGCAGGCCCGCAACATTGACGCACGCAATCAGCAGCACAATCGCGACCGCGACAAACAACGTGCGCAGCAGAGGACGGACCTCCGAGACGGTATCCTCCAGCAACGGCTTTACGTCCCCCTGAATGCGCAGCGACGACATAGTCGCGGGAAAATTGCGCATGACCTCTTTTGCAGCGCGGTCCGCATCCTGCGCGGCCTGTTGGGTGGTGACCCCATCTTTGAGACGGGCAATCATGCGATAGCACCAGCAGCCGGCATTGCCCTCTGAGAGCTCATCCGCGGTCAGGCTCATCGGCACCCACAGCTGCACCTGATCGAGACGCCCCGGCTGCAGCGGAAACTCGAAACCCCGAGGCATCACGCCGATGATCGTGTAAGACTTGCGGTCGAGAACAATCGTGCTGCCGACAACCTGCGGATCGCGATGATAGCGATTCAGCCAAAGCGAATAGCTAATCACCGCTACCGGCTCGTGACCGTTCTCTTCCTGTGCCGTAAAGACTCGGCCCAGCGCGGGCGCAACGCCCAGAGTGGGAAAGACGCCTGCAGTCAGCTTCGCCGCCTGGACCACCTCAGGCGTCGCGCTCCCCGAAAGCTCAAAGGTGCTTCCGGCATAGCCTCCCATCGAAGAAAAAGCTCGCGCGGCGTCTGCATAGGTGCCGATCTCGCGAGCAGTAACTCCGATTGATTTGGCGGTTCCCAGGTGGTCGCCCAGCAGCACGAGCCGGTCCGCATCCCTGAACGGAAGCGGCCGCAACAAAACCCCTTCGACCAGCGAAAAGATAGCGGTAGTCGCGCCAATGCCCAGCGCAAGAGTAGCGATCACGGTCAGGGTGAACCCAGGGGTCTTGTAAAGCTGCCGAAAAGCGAAGCGTAGATCCTGCACTAGCTTGTACATGTTCACCTCGGATCAGGGAAGGGTCGCAACCTTCCGGTTAGACTCGAAATCGAGTGCTTTGTCAGTACTCAGAATTCTCTACTTGACCGCCAACCCTGCCCGAGCGCGAGTCACTTCCTGCACCACACTCCAATCCACATCAGCCAGTCCGCGCTCCATACACTCCGCCAGCTTGCCCTCGATCACCGTAGCCACGTCCAGCGGACACCCCACTCGCGCACCCGCGTCTAGCATCAGCCGAACATCCTTCAGCCCGCCGCGCGTCGAGAAGCCGCCCTCCCCATCGAACTCCCTATCCTTCATTCGATGCGCATACCCCTTAAGCCCCGGCAGCGCAAACGACCGGTCAAAGATCTGGCCCATAATCTCCCGCGACGCGCCCGACTTTTCGGCAAAGGTGTAGCACTCCGCCATCATCTCGATCAGCGAAGCAATGAAGAGGTTTGCGCAAAAGCTTCTGGCTGTTCGCCACGCTCGCCGGTCCTGCCATCGGCACCGCCACCGGAGCGAAGGCCTTGCACACCGGCCCGATCTCCTCTATCGCGCTCGCATCGCCCGCCAGAAACTGCAGCAGGCTGCCCTCCGCAGCCGCATCCGGCCGCCCCAACACCGGCCCCGAAACATACCGGCTCCCATGCGACGCATGAGCCTCGGCCAGCCAGTCCCCGCAAACCGGGGAGATCGTCGTCACGCAAAGATGAATCGACCCTGGCCTCATCTTCGCGATCAAACCCTCCGCCCCATCAAAAACCGCATGGATCGAAGCGTCGTCCATGAGGCAGCTGATCACAAGATCGGCACCTTCGACCGCCTCTGCCGGCGAGCCGCAGGCGACCGCACCCTCAGCCGCCAGCGGCGTCATCTTTTCCGCGCTCCGGTTCCAAATCCGCAACGGATGCCCTGCGCGCAGCAGGCAATGCGCCATCCCCGAACCCATATGTCCCAAACCTAGATATGCGATCTTCATTTCACCCTCAATCCGCAACCATCAACTCGCCCGGCACAATCGGCCGCGTCCGCAGCAACAAGCCGCGCGAAGCAGCAATGCCCATCAGCGCTAACACACCCACATAAACCACCAGCTTCACCAGACTCGTCGTACGATTCAAGGGCATCGTCTTCCACAGAATCAGAAGCACAACCTGCGCCGCTGTCACCGCCCAGACCGACCCATAGAAGTAGCGCCGCTCCATCCCTTCGCCTTTCGTTGAAGGCCCCACCCGAGGCAGCAAGCCCATCGCAGCTAGCAACAGGATCACCGCACACAACGGAGCATAAGCATATTGATAAATCTGCTTGATGTACCACCCGCCCGCCACCACCGCGATCACCAGCCCAGCCAGATTCAATAATGCAAAACTGATCACCGCATTCCATGCGAAGGTGTAGCAGACGCGCCGATACAGCGGGTTCGGCCTGTCCTCATCGAAGCGCAGAATATAAGGACGCGGCTCAACTCCCGGCATCCGGCCCCGCAGCCCTGCGATCCCCGTTCCCACCAGAACGGCGATCAGCCAAGCTCCGTTGCCACGCCCAAAACCATGAGCAAACAATGAGAAAGTCAACGGACCCGGCGCAAGAAAGAACACCCAGATCCAAATCGGCCAATGCGCCAGGCGGTAAAGCGGAGTGTTCCGCTCCCGCATCTTGCGCTCCTGCGCATATTCCAATTTTCCCTTGTACTGCATAGCCGAGAGTCTCGCAGAGCGGCCACGCGCCGTCAATTCTCGACGCAGCTGCTTTCCTCGTCCCTAGTCGCTAGTCCCTAGTCCCTAAATCCCTTGACATTTTCTCGCTGCATATTTATACATAGTGAAGTAGTTTTTATGCATTCAGCGTGAAGGTTGACGCGGCCAGATGGCCGCTTTTCTGCTTTTGCGTGGAGATCGAATGAAGCCAGAGAGACATAACGTAATTCGGGAGATCGTCGCCTCGACGCCGGTGGCCAGCCAGCACCAGCTGCGCCGCAAGCTCGTCCGTCGCGGGTTCGACGTCACCCAGGCCACGCTCTCCCGCGACATCCGCGAAATGCGTCTCTACAAGGGTCCTGGCGGCTACGCCCTGCCCAATGGCATTAACCCCGACACTGACGACGATGAACCGACAGTTCAGGAAGTCATGCGCGGCTTTGCTTTGAAGGCCAAGCAGGCCCAAAACCAGATCGTCGTTATCACTACCCAGGGCGGAGCACAACCTGTCGCCGTTGCCATCGATCATGAGGGTTGGTCCGAAGCCGTCGGCACCATCGCCGGCGATGACACAGTATTAATCATCTGCACTGACAATAAGCACGCGTCAAGATTGCTCGAGCGCCTCGAAGAAATGATCGGCCAATGACCACGATCGGGACACAAATCGATACCGTTCAAACCGCCGTCGTCGGTGTCGGCGGCTACTCGGGCATGGAACTGGCGCGTCTCTTGCTGCACCATCCCCGTCTCAAAGCCAAACCGCCCGTCTTTGCCGGGCGTCCCGATTCCTCGCAAGCCAGTGCAGCCATCTCGCTGACCGCTATCCATCCAAAGCTGATGGACAACAACGGCTCCGCCTCGCTCCTTGTCGAGCCATTCTCCTGGGAGCTCTTCCAGTCGCGCAATGTGGATGTACTCTTCCTCGCCACGCCCCACGAGCAGTCTCGCGAATGGGTACCCGAGGCGTTGGATCGAGGGATTCGCGTCATCGATCTAAGCGGCGCTTGGCGTTTGAACGATTCGACCAACCGCGCCGTCTACAAATTCGAAGACGAAGGCAGCGACACCGCCGTTGCGGTCCAGGCAATGAGCGTCTACGGCATGCCGGAGCTCCACCGCAACGAAATTCACGATGCTCAGCTGATCGCAAACCCAGGCTGCTACGCAACCTCGATCATCCTCGCCCTCAAGCCACTCCTGGACCAGGGCTGGATCGACACCGACCGCGGCATCGTCTGCGACTCCAAGTCCGGAGTCTCCGGCGCGGGCAAAGCTCCTACCGCCAAGACGCATTTTATGTACGCCGCCGACAATCTCTCCGCCTACGGAGTCTTCGGCCATCGTCACACCGGCGAGCTGCTCGAACAATTGCAACTGTCGCCGTCACAAATAGTCTTTACTCCGCATCTGTTGCCGATTCCACGTGGCATTTTGTCGACGATCTACGTTTGGTTCAACGAGAAGATGACTCCCGAACAGGTCAAGTCCTGCTTCGATACTTACTTTTCCGCAAGCCCGATGGTGCGGATCTTTAACCAGGGAGAACTGCCGCAGATTCAGTATTCCGCCTACACCAACTTCTGCGACATCGGCTTTCAACTCGCCCCCGACGGCAAGCGATGCGTGATCGTCTCATGCCTCGACAACCTGCTCAAAGGAGCAGCCGGGCAAGCGGTGCAAAACATGAACCTGATGTGTGGCTGGCAGGAAGCCGAAGGCCTGCTTTAGGCCGCGAAGCGGAAGGCCTGCTCTAACAGCGTGGGCAAGGAGATCAAAATGAAGTTTGTCGTTAAATTAGGCGGCGCCGCCCTCGAAAATCCCGAGATGCTGCATCGCTGCGCGCAAGCCGTCGCCGAACTCGCACGCGACGGCCATCAGGTTGTGCTCGTCCACGGTGGCGGCGTGCAACTCACCCGCACCCTCAAGGCCATGGGTAAGCAGAGCGAGTTCGTCGCCGGTCTTCGCGTCACCGACGCCGTCACCCGCGACACCGCGCTCATGGTGCTCGCCGGCCAGGTCAACAAATCCCTCGTCGCCTCCCTCGGCGCGCACGGCCAGTCCGCCGTCGGCCTCTCCGGCGGCGACGGATTGATCTTCCGCGCCCGCAAAAAGCGGACCGCGCCCGATCTCGGCTTCGTCGGCGAGATCGTCGCCTCCGACCCTCGCTGGCTCGATGCAATTTGGAAGATGGGCTCTGTGCCCGTCCTCTCCAGCATGGCGCTCGGCTTCGACGGCGAATACTACAACATCAACGCCGATGAAATGGCCGCCGCCTGCGCCATGTGCTGCAACGCCGACGCGCTCGTCTTTCTCACCGACGTGCCCGGAGTCCGCGGCGCAGATGGCGACGTCATGCGCTGGCTGACCATCGATAGGATCGCCGCACTCACCAAGGACGAAGTCATCAGCGGCGGCATGCTGCCCAAGCTCAGCGCCTGTCGCGAGGCGTTGCTGCACGGCGTTAAACGCGTCCGCATACTGCCCGCAGCCGAAGCCGGCCTGCTCCCGGATCTTTGCAGCGCACGCATAACCCACGGAACCGAGGTGATGGTGGCATGAACAAAGCATTGGACCAGATAAAGGCAGCCGAAGCCACCCTCCTGCTGCCCACCTACGAACGCAATCCGCTCCTCTTCGTCGGCGGCGAAGGCGTCTATCTTGAAGATGAGCACGGCGACAAGTATCTCGACCTGCTCAGCGGCATCGGCGTCAACGCCCTCGGCTACGCACATCCGGTGATCGAGCGCGCCATCGCTGAACAAAGCAAAAAGCTCATCCACACCTCGAACCTCTTTTTTCACCCGGGCCAGGCCGAACTCGCGCTACGCCTGACCGAAATGTCCGGCCTCGATCGCGCCTTCTTCTGCAACAGCGGCACCGAGGCATGGGAAGCAGCGATGAAAGTCGCCCGCGCCTACGCAGGCGTGCTGCGCGCTGAGGGCGAGCAGATCGGCACGAAGTTTCTTGCCATCGAAAACAGCTTCCACGGCCGCACCTTCGGCTCCGTCTCAACCACCCACAAGGCGAAGTACCGCGAACCCTTCGCGCCAACCGTCCCCGGCGTCGAGTTCGTCCGCTTCAACGATGTCGAAGACCTACGCGCCAAATTCTCCCACGAAGTTTGCGCCATCCTCCTCGAACCCATTCAAGGCGAAGGGGGCGTTCGGCCCCTGTCTGCCGAATTCCTGCAAGCTGCGCGCGACCTCACTCACTCCACAGGAGCCTTACTCATCGCCGATGAAATTCAATCCGGTCTCGGCCGCACCGGTAAGTGGTTTGCTTATCAGCACTACGGCATCCAGCCCGACATCGCCACCATCGCCAAGCCGCTCGCCGGAGGACTTCCGCTCGGCGCCATGCTCTGCACCGAAACCGTCTCGCAAGCCATTCATCCCGGCATGCACGGCACGACTTTCGGCGGAGGCCCACTAGCCTGCGCCGTCGCCATCGCCGTCATCGACGAGATGAAGCGCACCAACCTCCTCGATCACGTCACAGATGTGGGCGCTTACTTCAAAGACGATCTCACTGCCCTGCAGGCAAAGCATCCGTCAATCGTTGACGTGCGCGGCAAAGGCCTGATGCTCGCCGCTCAAGTCGACTCGCCTGATCTTGCGAAAAACGTGCTTGCACAACTCCTCGCGAGAAAGATCATCATCAATCGCACCGATGAAACCGTGCTGCGCTTCCTGCCGCCATTCATCCTCCAACCTGAGCATGTCGATACGACGCTCCACGCCATCGACGAGATTCTCACCGAAATAGAAACAGCAGCCGGCCACCAACAAGCCGTCGCCCAGGGAGGTAGATAGTTGCCCACCAATACTTATGCCGGAAGCACCCTCGCGTTGGATGTCGAAGAAGTTGCCTTCACCGCTGCTGCCGAGTCGCTCGCCGGCCGCGACCTCTGCTCGATCGCAGACTTTACCAGCGCCGAAATCAAGGCCGTTCTGCAGCTCGCGCATCGCGTCAAACAGAGTCCGCAAGACTTTCGCTGGGCGCTCGACGCAAAACAGATCGTCATGTTCTTTGAGAAGGCCTCGTTGCGTACTCGCCTCACCTTTGAGGCCGGAATCAACACCCTCGGCGGCAACGCGATCTTCGTCGATCAAACCCAGTCTCCGCTCGGCGAGCGCGAATCCCTCGCCGATATGGCGCGCAACCTCGAGCGCTGGGTCAGCCTCATCGTGCTCCGTACTTACGCCCACGACACCATAACTGAAATGGCGGAATACGCAACCGTCCCTGTTATCAATGCCCTCAGCGACCTCGAACACCCCTGCCAGGCGCTCGCAGATTTCCTCACGTTGGAAGAGCGTTTCGGCACCGTCTGTGGTTTGAACTTCACCTACGTCGGTGACGGCAATAATGTGTGCCACTCACTGTTACTAACTGCCGCACAGCTCGGTGCGAACTGCAAAATTGCGACACCAAAGCATTACGCGCCTCACGCCGACATTGTTGCGCGCGCCGAAGCAATCGCGGCAACCACCGGCGGACGCATCACACTAATGACAGACCCCGTCGAGGCCGTCGTCGGCGCCGATGCAGTCTATACCGACGTCTGCACCAGCATGGGTTCCGAGCACGAAGCCACCAAGCGCGCGCCGATCTTCAAGCCCTATCAGGTCAACGAAGCACTCATGGCAAAGGCCTCGCCGAACGCCGTCTTCATGCACTGCCTCCCCGCGCACCGCAACGCCGAAGTCACCGACGCCGTGCTCGACGGACCGCAATCCGTAGTCTTCGACCAGGCCGAAAATCGCATGCACGCGCAAAAGGCATTAATGCTCCTGCTCGCCGGCGGCGCAGCTGGGAGCCCAAGCATCTAGCAACCGACCGTCGATGAGTGGCTTCGGACGGCTTAGCAGCCTTGGATCGACGTGAATCAACTGGCTCCGCGTAACGGAGCTCGGTGGAAGCCGGGGGCTTTAGCCCCCGGATAGGAAAGAAACGAAGAGGCCTTTAGGCCTGGGCTCTTTGAAATGAAGAGTCCCACAAACAGAGATTGAAGAAGGAGTTATCAATGGCAAAGAAAGTTGTTCTCGCATACTCAGGTGGTCTCGATACATCGATCATCATTCCATGGCTCAACGAAAACTACGGCATGGACGTCATCGCCATGGTCGCCGACGTCGGCCAGGGCGAAGACATCGACGCCGTCGTCCACAAGGCCTACGCCACCGGCGCGAAGAAGGTCGTCGTCCGCGACCTCCGCGAAGAGTTCATCCGCGACTACGTCTTCCCCACCGTCAAGGCCGGAGCCATCTACGAGCACAAGTATCTGCTCGGAACCTCCATCGCGCGCCCCGTAATCGCGAAGCACCAGGTCGAGGTCGCCCTTGAAGAGAGCGCCGAAGCCGTCGCCCACGGCTGCACTGGCAAAGGCAATGACCAGGTCCGCTTCGAACACGCCTACCAGGCGCTCGCGCCTGAATTACAAGTAATCGCCCCTTGGCGCGAATGGACCCTCAAGTCCCGCGAAGACTGCCTCGACTACGCCGAAGCCCACGGCATCCCCGTCGCCGCCAGCCGCGAAAAGATTCACTCCCGGGATCGCAATCTGTGGCACGTAAGCCACGAGGGCGGCGAGCTCGAAGACGCCGGCAACGCCCCGCTCGCCTCGACCTGGACCATGACCCGCAGCCCCCAGGAAGCGCCCGACCGCGAAGAGCTCGTCGAGATCGGCTTCGAGCGCGGCGTCCCCATCTCCGTCGACGGCATGAAGATCGAGCCCGTTCAGTTAGTCGAGCTCCTCAATGAAATCGCAGCTCGCAACGCCGTCGGCCGCATCGACCTCGTCGAGAACCGCTTTGTCGGCATCAAATCTCGCGGACTATACGAGACCCCCGGTGGCACGCTCATCACCACCGCCCATCGCGAGCTTGAGGCGCTTACGCTCGACCGCGAAGTCGCCCACTACAAGGAGCAGGTCGCGCTATGCTATGCCGAGCTCGTCTACTTCGGCCTCTGGTTCACGCCGCTACGTGAGGCCCTCGACGCATTCGTCGAGAACACGCAGCAGCTCGTCACCGGCTCCGTCAAGCTCTCGCTCTACAAAGGCAACGTCATCGTAAGTGGCCGCAGCAGCGAGTTCTCGCTTTACTCCAACGAGCTGTCGTCGTTCACGATGGGCGAAAGCTACGACCAGAAAGACGCCAAGGGCTTCATCCAGATCCTCGGCCTGCCCGCCCGCACCCGCGCGCGTCTCTTGCAAGCGAAGAAAGAGGCAGTCAAGTGAAGATGTGGTCGGGTCGCTTCCGCGAGCCGCTCGACCCTTACTTCGACAACTGGCAGCGCTCGCTGAAATTTGACTGGCAGCTACTCGAGCAGGAGATAGCTGCCAGTAAGGCGCACGCACTCGCCTTGCGCGCAGCTGAGATCCTCACCGCCAGCGAGCTCGCCTCGATTCGCCAGGGACTCGACAGCATCTGGGCCCAGTTTCTCGATGCGAAAGTCGGCGGACCTGCGTGGGTCCGCGACAACGCCGATGCCGAAGACATCCATCACTTTGTCGAGCTCCAACTAAGCGCCCGCATCGGTGATCTCGCGCTCAAGCTCCACACCGGCCGCAGCCGTAACGAGCAAATCGCCACTGATCTGCGCCTCTATGTCCGTTCCAGCATCGACTCGCTCAACAATCAACTGGCCGAATGGGCTGAGGCGCTGCTCTCGCAGGCAATTAGCGCCGGCGAAGCGGTCATGCCCGCTTACACTCATCTGCAGCGCGCCGAGCCCGTCCTCGTCGCTCACTGGCTGCTCGCATACGTCGAAATGATCCTGCGCGACGCTTCGCGTCTTCAGGACTGCGCAAAGCGCTTGAACTATTGTCCGCTCGGCTCAGGGGCGGTCGCCGGCGCAACGCTTAAACTCGATCGCACCATAGCTGCAAGCGAACTCAACTTCGACGCCCCCACCGCCAACAGCATGGACGCGACCAGCGATCGCGACTTCGTTCTCGAATACTTACAAGCGCTCACGATGATCGGCCTTCACGCCAGCCGCTTCGCCGAGGAGATCACCCTCTACGCAACCGCCGAGTTCGGCTTCGTCGAGTTACCCGAGGCCTTCTCCACCGGCTCCAGCGCCATGCCGCAAAAGAAGAATCCCGACCTCACCGAGCTCGTCCGCGCCAAGGTCGGCCGTCTTCACGGCGCAGCCGAGACTGTCACGCTGCTGCTCAAAGGCCTTCCACTCGCCTACAACAAAGATATGCAGGAGACCCAGGAGCCGGTCTTTCAGGCGACCGCCGTCGCGCATCAAATGTTGCATGTGCTCGCGCCGTTTACGCAGACGCTTCGCTTCCGCACCGACCGCATGAGGGCCGCCTGCGAGAGCGGATTCCTAAATGCAATGGCCGCTGCTACATATTTGGTTTACAAAGGAGTACCATTTCGCAAAGCCCACGAGAAAATCGGCAACGCAGTGCGTTATTGTCTCGATAAGGGCTGCGAACTTGGCGATTTATCGCTCCGGGAATTGAAAGAGTTTGGCGTGGAATTCGACACTGATTTTTTTGCAAGCATCACCCTTCAAGCGACCCTTGACTGCCACGACGTCATCGGTGGCACCGCGACCGCTCGTGTGCGCGAGGCACTGACGACCGCACAAGCGCGTATCTCCACCTTGCGCAATGAGACTGGAGAAGCAAAAACCGCGATCGTGGAGGTGGCCCATGCAGGTACGTAAAGCCAAGCTCCCCGACGCCTCCAATATCTACCACCTCGTCAACAGTCTCTCCGGCGACGGAACGCTGCTCCGTCGCGGCTTCGCCGAGATTTGCGAAAACGTGCGCGACTTCACCGTAGCCGAAACCGACGAGGGCGATTTCCTCGGCTGTGGCGCGCTTCACCTCTACGGCCCACACCTCGCCGAGGTCCGCTCCATCGTCGTCGACCCTGAAGCTCAACGCAATGGAGCCGGAGCCAAACTGCTCGATGCCCTCATCGATGAGGCCGAGGACCACGGCATCAACTCCGTCTGCCTCTTCACCCGTATCCCCGATTTCTTCCTCCGCCACGGCTTTCGCATCGTCGAGGACCGCACCGCGCTACCCGACAAGATCTACAAGGACTGCCAAAGCTGCCCGCGCCTCTACCGCTGCGACGAAGTTGCGATGGTACGCGGAGAAATCCCCAACGTCTCCATCCTCGGCCCACGCGTCGCGGCACAGCGCCTCGTCCAGCTCGCCGGTTGATCCGTGCGCCGTCTCCTGACCGCCGTCAGTCGTTCGCGGTACTATAACTGCTGGCTCAATTTCGGGAGGCTCGCATGATGCGTGCACGATGGTGCCTTGGAATTATTCTTCTTGTATTCAATTTGGGGCTATTGGCCCAGCAGCCTGCCCCCAGCTCGCTCGCCCAGCAACAAGCGCAGACTGGTCTACCCGCTAACCAGACTAAGGCAGCCCTCACATCCGTCACCAACGCGCGCGAGCTGCCCAATGGCATCGAGGTCACCTCCGGCTCAGCCACAATAACGGTCACGGTCTTGCGCGACGACATCCTTCGCATTCGTGCCAGCGCCACCAGCACTCTGCCGGAAGACGCAAGCTGGGCGGTCGCCACCGCGACTCGAGAGAAAAGCGTCGCTGTCGAACCCCGCGATGACGCAAACTCTGTCGGCTTCCGCACCAAACTCCTCGACGTTCGCATTGACCGCGCCACAGCGCGCCTGGTCATCTCAGACCTGCACGGCAACATCATCAACGCCGATGCCCTCGGCCACAGCACCACCTTCGAAAACGGCTCCTTCCGCGTATGGAAAACCCTTCCCCGCGACGAACACTTCTTCGGCCTCGGCGACAAGACCGGCCCGCTCGATCGCCGCGACCAGGCCTTCGATATGTGGAACACCGACGCCTTCGGCTTCCAGGAATCCACCGACCCGATTTACAAGACGATTCCCTTCTTCCTCGCCATCAATCAGGGCGTAAGCTACGGAATCTTCCTCGACAACACCTGGCGCTCCAGCTTCGACTTCGGCCGCGGCGAGCGCCTAGCGTATTCCTTCGGCTCAGAGGGCGGCCCGCTCGACTACTACTTCATCTACGGCCCCGAACCCAAGCAGGTCGTCGAGGATTACGCCTGGCTCACCGGAACCCCGCCACTCCCGCCGCTCTGGTCGCTCGGCTATCAGCAAAGCCGCTACACCTACACGCCGGAGTCGCGCCTGCGCGAGATCGCCGACCGCCTCCGCAAAGACAACATACCCGCCGACGCCCTATGGCTCGACATCGATTTTCAAGACCGCAACCGTCCCTTCACCGTTGACCCCAAGACCTTCCCTGACATGCCCAAGTTGCTCGCCGACCTTAAGGCGCAGCACTTCCACACCATCGCCATCACCGATCTTCACGTCGCCAAAGCTCCCAATCAGGGCTACGCGCCTTACGACACTGGCATCGCCGGAAACCACTTCGTCCACAATCCCGACGGCTCGGTCTTCACCGGAGTCGTCTGGCCCGGCCCCAGCGTCTTCCCCGACTTCACCCAGCAACAATCCCGCGCCTGGTGGGGAACAAATTACAAGCAGTTCGTAGCCGACGGCTTCGCCGGCTTCTGGAACGACATGAACGAACCATCTGTCTTCGATGGCCCCGGCAAGACCATGCCGCTCACCACCGTCCATCGCATCGAGGAACCCGGATTTGTAACCAGGACTGCGACACATGCCGAAATCCACAATGTTTACGGCATGCAAAACTCGCGCGGCACCTACGAGGGCGTGCTCAAACTCGATCCCAACGAACGCCCCTTCGTCATGACTCGCGCCTCTTATGCCGGAGGCCAGCGCTACGCCGTCACCTGGACCGGCGACAACTCCGCCACCTGGAACCATCTCCGCATGAGCACCACCATGCTCGAAAACCTCGGCCTCAGCGGCTTCGCCTTCGCCGGCGCCGATGTCGGAGGCTTCGCCAACTCGCCGCAGCCGGCGCTGCTCACCAAGTGGCTCGAGGTCGCCGCCTTCCAACCCATCGACCGCGACCACTCCGCCAAGGGCACCGCCGATCACGAACCCTGGGTCAACGGCTCGCACGACGAAGCGGTCGCGCGCAAGTTCATCGACACCCGCTATCGCCTGCTCCCCTACCTCTACACCGTCGCCGAAGAAACCTCACGCACCGGCGTGCCCATGATTCGCCCACTCTTCCTCGAGTTCCCGCACGCCACAACCGACGGCCATCCCATCGACCTCGACGCCGGCGGCGAATTCATGTTCGGCCCATCTCTACTCATCGCGCCGCCAGCATTTCCCGATACGCTCGACGCATACTCGCTCGATCTCCCCGGCGAAGGCTGGTACGATTTCTGGACCGGAAAACGAATGCCGATCATCCCCTCCGAGGCCGAAATGAAAGTCCTCTTCCAGGCCTCACCCGACGGTTCGACCATGCAATCGCCCGCGGCCCAGGCGGCGATGAAGGCGATCAACGCCAACCGCATCCAGCCTAGCGAAGACGAACTCCCCGTCTACGTCCGCGCCGGCAGCATCATTTCGATGCAAGCCCTCGTCCAGAGCACCGACGAAACCGCGCAAGGCCCGCTCGAGCTCCGCGTCTACCCCGGCTCGAAGCCGGGTTCCGAATGCAAAGGCTCCATCTACCTCGACGACGGCCACACCTTCAAATACAAGCAAGGAGAATACCTGCGCACCGACTTCACTTGCGAAAAAACCGCCGACGGCCTCCACGTGAAAATTAGTCCGCGCCAAGGAAGCTTCTCGCCCTGGTGGAAGCAGATCGAAGTCGTCATCTACGACTGGCCGCAAAACTCAGCGAACGCTACCCTCAACGGCCAACACGTTGACAGCCGCGTGAGCAGCGACGATCTCACCGTCCACGTGCTCGTACCGGAAAACGCCTCCGGAGCCGAACTCACGATAACCCGGTAACCGAATGAATGCGCCGCGTCAACGAGCGCTCGACTGCGGCGATACCGGAAGCCGCACCGCGCGACGGGCCGCGAGCTATCCTTAGCGGGAACTACGGCGAACTTTCAACTCAATCATCTTCATCGGCGGGCGGTCACCGATTACCAGTTCACCATGTTCGGTCCATTCGCCATTTTCATTGATGCGCAACACAGTGCTTGTCTTAAATTCTCCGAGTGCAAAACCCCAGGAGATCGAGCTCCCGCCCTCGGCGACTTTGACCTCGGTTTCAAGCCACCGCCCATCGTTGAAGGCTCGCATCCAATAGGTTCCTGTTTCATCATCGAAGGAAATCAATCCCAGGGCCTGAAGAGATAGCTTGCCGTCAGCCTTGGCTCGACCGACGCCTTCAATCATCAGCACCAGCCCGTCTAGTTTGAACTGTGCTGATTCAGTCTGCCTCAGCTCCACAAACTGGCCCGGCCCGCGAAGAACTGATGCCTCGCCAGACCACTCGCCAACCAGAAACGCGAGCTTCTTCATTGCAATCCGTTGCGCGTTAACGTCCGGCGTCCGGGGTATCTGTGCCATGCACGCGGTTCTCACAAGCCCCGCGAATCAAGAAAGCCGAATCCAGTGCGGGACCTGAAGAAATCAGACACCGGTTACGATCAAAACGTTCCCACTATCGCATGAGGATGGAAGCTGCTAGCCGCGTAGGCACTCATGCGCGTAAAAAGAAGGCATGAGCCTCTTCGGAGCCACGCCCGACCTCAAGCCTGCGCGGAACGCGGCCACTGCTCCGCTGGCCGAGCGGATGCGGCCCCGCGCCCTCGAGGAGTTCGCCGGGCAGCAGCATCTCCTGGGTCCCGGCAAGCCCCTGCGTATGTTGATCGAGAGCGACGATCCCGCGTCGATCATTTTCTGGGGCCCTCCCGGAGTCGGCAAGACCACACTCGCCAAAATCATCGCCGACCACACCCGCTCCAGCTTCATCGAATTTTCCGCCGTTCTCTCCGGAATCAAGGAGATCAAGCAGGTCATGGTCGACGCCGAGAAAGCTTCGACCTTCGGCTCACGCACCACCCTCTTCGTCGACGAGATCCATCGCTTCAACAAGGCCCAGCAAGACGCGTTCCTGCCCTACGTCGAGCGCGGATCAATCCGCCTCATCGGCGCAACCACGGAAAACCCATCCTTTGAAATCATCTCCGCTCTGCTCTCTCGATGCCGCGTCTTGACCCTGCGTCCGCTAACCGAAGAGCAACTCATCTCCCTGCTCCACCGCGCACTCAAAGACAAAGACCGCGGTCTCGGCTCGCTCACTCTCTCAGCCGACGATGAAGCCCTCGCCATGATCGTCTCCTACGCCAGCGGCGATGCTCGTCTCGCCTACAACGGCCTTGAAATCGCAGCCAAGCTCGCCGCCGCAACACCCGCGCGACGCATCACGACAGAGATCGCAGCCGAAGCCCTCCAACAACGCATTCTCCTCTACGACAAGTCCGGCGAAGAACACTACAACCTCATCTCCGCTCTCCACAAATCCATCCGCAACAGCGATGTAGACGCATCACTTTACTGGCTCGGCAGAATGCTCCACGCTGGCGAAGACCCCATGTACGTCGCCCGCCGCATCGTCCGCATGGCCGTCGAAGACATCGGCCTCGCCGCGCCCGAAGCGCTCAACCTCACCCTTTCCGCGCGCGACGCCATGCACTTCCTCGGCTCGCCTGAGGGCGATCTGGCGCTCGCTCAAGCCGTCGCCTATCTCGCGCTCGCGCCAAAATCCAACGCCGTTTACACCGCCTACGGCGAAGTCCTCTCCGACATCGAACGCGAACCCGCCGCGCCCGTCCCGCTGCATCTGCGCAACGCACCCACCGGCCTGATGAGGTCGCTCGATTACGGCAAAGGCTACAAATACGCCCACGACGAAGAAGGCAAAATCGCCGAAATGCAATGCCTGCCCGATAACCTCCGCGATCGGCGTTATTATCATCCAACTCAGGAAGGGCGCGAGAAGCTGCTGGCGCAGAGAATGGAAGAGATTCAGCGAATCAGGGAAGGCCGGGTGGCCAAATCCTGATCGATTCGTCGCGCTCTACGATTCGTCGCGCTCTACTTGGACGGTAAACCTCGGTGAATGCCATTCGCGTAATCTATTCGAGTCGGTAATCGGCTATTGATCAACAAGCTGGTACTCTCAAATCTCGGTCACCGCCCCGTGCGCACCTCTCTCAGCGTGCTCGCCATCGCTGTCGAGGTCACCATGATCCTCACCTTGGTGGGCGTCAGCTATGGCACCCTCGACAGCACCTCCGAGCGCGCCCGCGGCGTCGGCGCCGACATCATGATTCGCCCTCCCGGATCCTCGATCATCGGGCTCAGCACCGCTCCCATGCCCGATTCTCTGGTCCCGCTGATCGCCAAACAACCTCACGTCGCTCAGGCCATCGGGACGGTCGTGCTCCCGCTCTCCGGCTTCGATTCCATGACCGGCCTCGACGTCGACCAGTTCACAAAGATGAGCGGAGGCTTCCAATTCCTCGCCGGCGGTCCCTTCCGAAGCGACCAGGACATCATCGTCGACGAATATTACGCCAAAGAAAAGCACCTCCATGTAGGGGATCACATCCAGATCGCGAATCACGAGTGGCGCGTGGCGGGAATATTCATGTCGGGGAAGCTCGCCCGCATCTGTGTCCGCCTCCCCGTCCTGCAGGAAATGATGGGCAGCCCGCATCACCTCAGTCAGATTTTCGTCAAGGCCGATGATCCGAGCCACGTCCAGCAAGTTCTCGGCGAACTTCGCGCGCTCCTGCCCGGATACCCCATCTATACCATGGAAGAGTTCACCTCGCTCCTCTCGATCAACAGCGTAGGACTCCTCCGCAACTTCATCGGCGTCGTCATCGGCATCGCCGTCATCGTCGGCTTCATCGTCGTCTTCATGGCCATGTATACCGCGGTGCTCGAGCGCACCCGCGAAGTCGGCATCCTCAAAGCCGTAGGCGCCTCACCCGGTTTCATACTCAACCTGCTCATCCGAGAAACGCTCCTGCTCTCAGTCCTCGGCACAATAGTCGGAATCCTGCTCACCTACGTCACGCAATGGCTGATGAAACACGCCGTCCCCTCCAGCCTCACTCAGGAGACGGTTTATTTCTGGTGGCCCATCGCCGGAGCCATCGCAATCGTCGGCTCCTTGCTCGGCGTCATCGTGCCTGCCGTCAAAGCCATGCGGCAGGACGCGACCGAGGCGCTCTCCTATGAGTGAAACTCCACTCATCCAGGTGCGCGACCTATATAAGACCTATCGCACCGGCGATGTCGACGTGCATGCCCTGCAGGGCGCAAATCTCGATGTCATGAAAGGCGAATTTGTCGCGATCATCGGGCCCTCCGGCTCGGGCAAGTCTACTTTGTTTAATGTGCTTGGAGCGCTCACCCCTCCGACCTCAGGAACCGTCAGCATCGACGGTAAAGACCTCAACAATCTGTCGAACACCGACCGCTCGACCCTGCGCAAAAGCATGGTCGGCTTCGTCTTCCAGAAATACAATCTGCTGCCCACGCTGACCGCCGAAGACAACATCCGCATCGTGGAATACATCGGCAATCGATCCACCGAATTCACCCCCGAGTTCCGCGAGGTGCTCAACATCCTCGGCATCGCCGACCGCCTCAAACACAAGCCCCGCGCGCTTTCCGGAGGCCAGCAGCAACGCGTCGCCATCGCCCGCGCCATCGTCAACCATCCGTCAATCCTGCTCGCCGACGAACCCACCGGCAACCTCGACAGCCAGAACTCCGCCGCCGTGCTCGGCCTGCTCACGGACCTCAATCGCCGGCTCGGCCAAACCATCCTGATGATCACCCACGATCCAGAGGCCGCGTGCTACGCCAGCCGCCAGGTGCACATGCGCGACGGCCGCGTCCTCTAGCACAGCTCGGTACGCCTTCGCAGCTTTGAAAACTCGTGTTGACAATCGCTAATTCATCTTGTTCATGCCACGCAGGTTGGGAAGTTCAATAGGCATCCAACCTGGCCGAAAGGAGCATCCCTTTTTACTAGAGGAGCGTAAACCATGGATCACAACCTCGTGGCTGCATTCCTCGTGGCGATCGTCGTAGTCCTGGTTATCGTATGGGACTTGGCACGCAACCAGCGTACCGTCAGCTTGCGCCGGCGCTTCGACGCGGAATACGACCAGACAGTGCAACACATTGGGCCACAAAGGACGGTGCCTATTCTCTCGGAAAAGAGGGTGGAAAAGTTCCAAATTCGCAAGCTCACACCCGATGAGCGCGAACAGTTCGCAGCCGAGTGGCGCGGAGTGCAGTGGCGTTTCGTCGATGACCAGCGCGGTGCCGTCATCGAGGCCGACTTCTTAGTCAGCCGGTTAATGCAGCTCTGCGGATACCCCACCGCCGGCGTCGAGCAGCCTGCGGCGGAAGTTCCGCGCCGCCACGCGCGTATGATGGACAGCTATCGCGCCGCGCACCGGATCGTCATCCGTCAGGGACAAGGCTTGGCAACCACCGAGGACCTTCGCCACGCGATCATTTACTATCGTTCGCTATTCGCTGAGCTATTGGACGGCGATTTGATCGATCATCGGGGAAGAGACGTGGCATAGCGCGAAGCTGAGCTGACGACCACAATCTCCGCTCGCAAACTGTGCTGCAGGCCTCCGGGAATCCTGTAGCCCTGTTCACTGTTCCGCATAGGAGACCAACTCCTCACTCGCCATACTTAACCGAACAGCCATAAGGACGCGTATAACTCGTGGTAACTGCCCCTCCCGCCATCGCCTGACTTAAGGCTTCGGAAACGTAGTTCTTTGATATCTTGATATCTCCCACGTCGTCGGTCGGATGGTCGTCTATAGCTCCCGCATAGATCAGCTTGCCCGAGGGATCGATCACAAACATATTTGGAGTCGTCTTGGCATCATATTCGTGGCCGATCGCTCCAGTCGGATCGAGAATCGCCGCGGTCGGCGCTCCATGCACCTTGGCTAGCTGCGCGTTCTCTTCGCTCGCGGTGACATAACCCTGCTGCCCCGGAGCCGACGAGAGGACCGTCAGCCAGATCACACCCTTCGCCGTCCACTCCTTCTGCAACGACTGCATGTTGCCGCTGGTGTAGTGTTTTCGCGTGTAGGGGCAATCGCGGTTCGACCACTCCAGCACCACGTACTTGCCCTTGTATTCCGAAAGAGTTTGCGTCTTGCCGTTGCTATCGGTGCCGGTGAAGCCGGGCGCGGGATCGCCGACCTTAACCGCATAGGCGCCCACCGATGCGAAGGTGAGTACAGCTAAAGCTAGGGTTGATACGATACGACGCATGAGGTCACTCCTTTGCTGAAGGGTTAGCTTGCGGAAGACCGGCTTGCTTGGTCTGCTTAAGTCCATCGAGAGCATCGAAAATAATTCCGCTGGTCAGCACCTCGGGCAGGATCTGCGGTGCGGCGCCCGCAGTCGCCGAATACAGCACATAAGTAGGAACGCCGCTTCGCCCCAGGCTCGCCAGGGTCTGAGCAATCACCTCATCATGCCGCGTCCAGTCCGCGCGAACCAAGGCAATGCCGCTGTCACGCAGCCGCTTCTGTACGTCTTCGCGATCGAGCACCACGCGCTCATTCACCTGGCAACTAAGGCACCAGCTCGCGGTGAAATCGACGAACACCGGCTTACCCTGAGCCTGATAAGCCTCCACCAACTGCGGCGTAAACGGCTCCCAGCTCGAAGGCCCTTTTACAGTTCCAGTATTTGCAACCGCCGCTGTGACATTTCCATACTTCTGTGAGGCATAAATCGGCAGCGCAATCGCCAGCAGTCCCACCACTGCTGCAATTGCCGATGCAAACCCCTTCGCCGGCCAGCGTCCCAGCACCCATCCCGCAATCGCGAGCAACAGGAACCCGCCCAGCAACCCCAACAGCGCATCCACACCAGCCGACTGCGCAAACAACCACACCAGCCAGATCACCGTCGCAAAGATCGGCACTGCCGTCGCCTGCTTCAACACCTCCATCCACGCGCCCGGCCGCGGCAACAACCGCGTCCACGCCGGATTGAACGACAGCAGCAAATAAGGCGCAGCCAACCCCAACGCCAGCGCGGTAAAGATTACAAACGTCACACCCGCCGACTGCGCCAGCGCAAATCCGATTGCCGCGCCCATAAACGGAGCCGTGCAAGGCGTAGCCACCACCATCGCCAGCACGCCGGTGAAGAAACTACCCGCATAGCCCTGTTTCGAAGCAAGCCCCGAACCCGCGCTCGTCAGCGTCAACCCAATCTCAAACATTCCCGCCAGAGACAGCGCCAGAAAGAACAGCACCAGCGCCATCACCGCAATAAATTCTGGCGACTGGAATTGAAATCCCCATCCAAACTGCCGCCCTCCGGCACGCAGCGCAAGCAGCACCGCAACCACTGCCCAGAACGAAGCAATGATGCCCAGCGTATAAACCACGCCATGCGCCCGCATCCGGCCACGCTCTTCGCCCGAAGACTGCACCAGAGCCAGCCCCTTGATAAACAGCACCGGAAAGACGCAGGGCATCAGGTTCAGAATGATGCCGCCCAGGAAAGCCAGGCCGGCAATCTTGAGAACCTGCGCGAAGCCGCCGGAAGACGCCTGCGCACCCACAGGCGGCGCTTCACCACGAAATCGTACGTCAAAAGCGCGGCCATCTGGAAAGACGACGAGCCCATGCAACGGTCCGTCAATGACCTTCAGATTCTCGTCCGCCTTGAGCTCAATCTGGATGCCGTTCTTTAGCGGCCTTACCTGCTGTTTGGCCGCATTATCGATCTGGCTTTCCTCGTATGGAAAGAACTGTGCTGAGATCTCCGGTTTTCCCGTCAGCACGCGCACACTGAACCCGGCGGCGGTTGGAGTCCACGTCGCCTTCGCATCCGAGGGCAGCGGCAACGGCAACTTCTGCTGCCAGCTCTGGATAAGCGCCTGCGCCAATACCTTCCCCGGAGTCCCCGCATCGGCCACCGCAATCGGCAGCTTCAACTCCGCCTTCCCCGGAATGCATACCTCGCGGCACACCAGCCAACTCACCTTCGCCGAACCCTCAAGCGAAGTCCCCACCTTCAGCGAATCCGCTCCATGCAGCAGGATCGGAAAAACTACTTCGCCTTCATAGCCGTAATCCATCAGCGGCCCAAGCGGCAGCCGCTGCGGCGCCGGAAACTGCATCGCGTCAGCAGTCAAACCTTCCGGCATTGTCCAGGTGATCTTCGGCGGCTCGCCCGAGTCACCGGCATTCAACCAATAGACATGCCAGCCCTTGTCCATCTTGAAATAGAGTCCCGCCTGCAGCGAGCCGCCAGGATGAATCACATCGCGTGCGCTCACCAATTGCACCGAGAGGTGAGGCGCCTGCACCGGCTCGGTATTGAACGTGTTCGCTGGAGCGCTTTGCGCATAGACGACGACCCCGGCAAGCAAAGCCGAACTCGCCGTCAACAGCCCGAAATGTTTCAACCTGCCCAAAAGCCGCATCGCCCGCCCACTTCCGTCGCTCTTCATCTCTACTCAATATTGTAGGACGCACCAGGAAGCAAAGGATTACAACCAGTTGATCCGCAAATCTGCGCCTAAGGATTAATCTTCGTGTTGTCATCTCGACCGAAGCGCAGCGAAGCGGAGAGATCTGCAGTTTCAACGACTTCCCAGGTAAGCAAGGCTATCCCCAGTCACCGCCTTTGTTACCTTAAAATCAGAGACGAAATCCCCATGACCCAAGCCTCACCCACCACCCGATTTCCCTCGGGACAGACCCTCCTCCTCGACGCCGACGACACGCTCTGGGAAAACAACATCTATTTCGAACGAGCCATCGCCGCCTTCATCTCCTGCCTCGACCACCACGAATATTCCCCCGACGAAGTCCGCCTTAAGCTCAACGAAGTCGAGCGCGAAACCATCCTCTCCCACGGCTACGGAGTCTCCAGCTTTCGCCAGTCGCTCATCACCTGCTTCGAGCGCCTCTCACCAGACCATTCCGATGCCCACTTCACCGCCGGCAAGCGCGAGCTTGTCGCCGGCTTCGCCCAGTCGATCATCGACCAGGAAATCGAACTGCTCCCCGGCGTCGCCGAGACTCTCCCCGAGCTCGCCTGGCGCCATCGCCTCATCCTCGTCACCAAGGGCAACCACGCAGAGCAAGCCGACAAATTCCAGCGCTCCGGCCTCCAGGCGCACTTCACCGCAGTAGAGATTCCACCCGAGAAGAATCCCGGCGCCTACCACGCCATCTGCGCCAAATACGAGCTCGCGCCCCACACCACATGGATGATCGGCAACAGCCCAAAATCCGACATCAACCCCGCGCTCGCCGCCGGCCTCCACGCCGCGCTGGTGCATCATCCCCACACTTGGGTGCTGGAACATGAAGAGGTCTCACCCGTGCCCGACGGGCAGCATCTGCTCGAACTAACTAGCTTCGCCGCCCTCGACGAATATTTCTGAATCCTCACCGCCGCCGCGTGTAAACTGCTGTCGAGAAATCAGGAGCAACGCTCGATGGCAAGCAACAACTTCAACCCCAAAGTTGACGCCTACATCAACAAGACAAAGCCCTTCGCGCAGCCGATCATGGAACACCTCCGCGAGCTAATGCACAAAGGCTGTCCGACCGTCGAAGAGACCATCAAATGGAGCCGCCCCTTCTTTGAATACAAAGGCGTCATCCTCGGCAACATGTCCGCCTTCAAAGAACACTGCAGCTTCGGATTCTGGGGCGTAGAGATCGGCGCCGTGCTACGCGAGGCCAACGTCTTGCGCGAGGACGGCATGGGATCCCTCGGCCGCATCACCACCGTCAAAGATCTCCCGCCCGACAAGCAAATGCTCAGCTGGATTCGCCAGGCCGCGTCCTTCGTCGATAGCGGCAACTACACCAGCCCGATCGCAGCCCGAAACAAAGTCGTCAAAGCCCCAAAAACCGAACCCGAGACGCCCGAAGAGTTCGCCAAGGCGTTAAAGAAAGACAAGAAGGCAGCAACAGTCTTCGCCGCCTTCAGCCCCAGCTGCAAACGCGAATACATTGACTGGATCGCCGAAGCCAAACGCCCCGAAACCCGCGACAAGCGAATCGCAACCGCAATCGAATGGATCGCCGAAGGCAAACAGCGCAACTGGAAATACCAGAACTGCTAGGGGTCGCTGTTAAGCCGGGTGCCCCATTCAAGCCCTACGTTGGCTTGAGTGGGATAGCAGCGCATCATCACAAACCAATATCGTCCTGACCAACTAGATTTGTCATCCTGAGCGGAGTTCGGCGCGTCTTGCGCGCCGAACGCAGTCGAAGGATCTGCAGTTTCAGCGATGCTCGTATTCATCGCGAAGGTGTTTACTGAATCGTTAACCCCTCCAAACGCATCATTCACTCACCATGATCGCGCCGGCATCTCTGCTCTCGTACTCCGAAATCCACCACTCCGAACAAGCCGCGACCGGCCACTCGCCCCTCAACGACGACGCCCTCCTCGACGCCTACTCAACCGCCGTCACCCGCGCCGTCGAACGCGTCAGCCCAGCCGTCGTCAAGATCGACGTAGAAAAATCCGGCCCCAAGAACAATCAACATCACGGAGGCTCGGGCTCCGGCTTCGTCTTCACCCCCGACGGCCTCGTAATGACCAACAGCCACGTCGTCCACGAAGCCGGCGCCATCCGCCTCACCTTCGCCGACGGCCAGCACGCCGCGGCCACGCTCATCGGCGAAGACCCCGACACCGACACCGCCGTCCTCCGCACCGACGCCGCCGTTCTCTCACCTGCAGCCCTCGGAAGATCGCAGACCCTCAAAGTTGGCCAGCTCGCCATCGCCGTCGGCAATCCCTACGGATTCCAGTTCACCGTCACCGCCGGAGTCGTCAGCGCCCTCGGCCGCAGCATGCGCGCCGCCAGCGGCCGCATGATGGACGAGATCGTCCAGACCGACGCCGCCCTCAACCCCGGCAACTCCGGCGGCCCGCTCGTCAACTCGCGTGGCGAGGTCATCGGCATCAACACCGCCACCATTATGCCCGCCCAGGGCCTCTGCTTCGCCATCGGCATCGACACCGCCAAGTTCGTCGCCACGCAGCTCCTGCTCCACGGCCGCGTCCGCCGCAGCTGGATCGGCATCGCCGGACAAAACGTCCCGCTACCCCGCCGCCTCATCTACGAATACAAACTGCCCGTCGACACCGCCATCATGGTCAACGACGTCCAGAAATCCAGCCCCGCCGAGCGCGCCGGCATCCAGTCCGGAGACATCATCGTCGCCTTCGGCCCCACCCCCATCGCCGGCATCGACGAGCTCCACCGTCTACTCACTGCCGACACCGCAAACCACGCCACCACCCTAACCATCCTCCGCGGAGTCGAACGCAAACAACTGCGAATCACCCCGCTCGCCAAAGAAGACTAGGGCAAGGGAATCGAAGGAAGTTCGTCAATATAGTTTGTTCACGTTGGGAATTCGTGGGCAACGCTGGACCCAAAAAGGCTAGGCACAGTCCAACACGATGAGAATGTAGTCTTGCCTGTATTCGAAAATTCGGCGGCAAACTTTAACGACAAGACCGTCCGTCTGCGGATTTACAACAGCCTCTCCTACGTTCGGGATTGGCACGTTGACATGCGACTCGTAACGAACTGTCCCCACAAATTCGTCATCAATCCTAATAGCGACATCCATAGTCATGTGCCAGATTCTATCTCTAGATTTGCAGTAGGTCCCGTACCAATTACAGGTCAAAGAGTACACGTACAAGGTGTGTCAACTGTACCCAGGCCGATGGAACGATCAACGCCTACAAATCACAGTTACTAGCTGACAGCCTCAGCCAGCGGAAACTCAACGCGGAAAACAGTCTGGAAGCCCCCACCGCCCCCGCTGTGCACGCTAATGCTGCCGCTGTTCTTCTCGACAAGCTCCTTGGTCACCCACAGCCCAATACCAGTGCCTACACCGTCTTTGGTCGTAAAAAAGGCGTCGAAGACTCGGTCGAGATTATCCACGGCAATCCCGGCTCCAGTGTCACGAAGCTCGATCACGGCAAGCTCCTGCTCCGCCGTTATCTCGACCTCGATGAACCCTGCGGAGCCCATCAGTGCGTCACATGCATTGGAGACAAGGTTTGTCAGAATCTGGCGCAGATCGTCAGGCGAAACAGCCACAGACAAATTCAAATTCCCAAGTAGCCGGATCTCAATCCCTCGGGAACTGCATCGTGGCTGGAACATGCTCACGACGCTCTCTGCAATGACCCCAAAGTTAGAGGGCCCAATCGAAGTCGTGCGCGCAAACGTCAGCGTGTGCCGAGCGATGCTTGCCAGCCGCCTGAGCTCCTCGTCGGCCTGTTCCAGGAAGCGCCTGGTCTCCGGATGGATGTGCTGGTCTGATAAGGCCAAAAAAAGCAGATTCGTGACCGCTTCCAACGGATTATTAATCTCGTGAGCAATCGTCGCCGACAGACGCCCGATTGCCGCCAGCTTTTCCGAGCGGATGAGCGCCAGTTCAGCGTTCTTTCGATCGGTAACATCGATAGTGACGCCGCGCCAAATGCGAGTGTCAGCAGGTGAAGGCGTCCCGCGGCTCTCCAGCCAATGGATCTCTCCATTCGGCCATCGCACTCGATACTCCGCATGAAACATCTTTGCCGTGCCCACCTGCCTCAATGCTTCAAACTGCGCGCGGTCTTCTTCCACAATGAGTGACAGCAGCAAATCGCGTGCGGTCAGATCCGCGAACGGTCGCCCGAATACTTCCGCGCCTCCCTCCGCCCACCCAACGCGTCCTTCCGCGATGTTGTACGTCCACGCGACCGAATTGCTGCCCTGTTGCGCTTCCATCAGCGCTTCCGTTTGCCCCCGATACGACGCAAGCGCCATACGAAGCCTGGCGCTGGTAACGTTTTGGCGATGGCAGATCCAGGTAACCAGAAGACCGATGCTAAAGATGATGGCGCTATAGAAGAGAGCTCGCTCGTTGAGTGTCCATTGCCCAGACGGCGCGACTACATAGTAGTCGAAGAAAACTGTGGTGCAGATCGTCGCCAACAGTCCCTGGCGAAGACCCCAGAAGAGCGTAATTCCGGCAATCGACGCGTAGGTGAGTGCGAACGGCGTGCTCTGCAAGGCGCGCGTGTGCAGGCCCAGATTCGTGCCGATCCAGGGAAGAATGACCGCTGCAGCATACCCGCCAGCCTGGTTGAGAACCACCGCGAGTCGACTGGGTTTATTGGGCAGCAATCGTGAACTCACAAACGGCCTTTCAAAAGGGCCCTCTCGGGAGCCGAGTCACACAACGCAAAAATGGGAGGAATGCGATTGCAGGATACGGCGCGATGCTCTCACTTGGCAATCGCTCTCCGAGCGGCGTCTCCAGCTTATGACACGAAGCAGCCGCACGCTCTCTTCGAATATTCTGTTGAGTCTAATATTGAAGGGCGTGCCGCATCGTGAAATATCTGATCGCAGTCGCGGTTTCCCTGATGTTAGGAAGTGGCGCTATGCCCAAGGCTGACTCCTCGCCGGCCACAAGTACGCTTGCACGCCCCTACGCCCAGTTCGGCTTCGACGTCTTGCGCCAGTTGGAATCCCAGCGTCCAGACGCCAATGTCTTCATTTCGCCGACCAGCATCGCGGTCGCGCTGGCCATGACCTCGAATGGCGCAAATGGAACCACCCGCGAAGCCATCCTGCATACCTTGCACGCCGACACCCAACCCGCCGACTTCCAATCCATTGACGCATTCAACACAGCCAACCGCGAACTCGCCGAACAGATAAGCAAGACAACGGCGGTGCAGCTTTCGATGGCGAATGCCCTCTGGCTGCAACAACATCTCCCGGTCAACCCTTCGTTCCAGCAAGTCCTGCAAACGGCCTATGACGCCCATGCCGAGACCTTAGACTTTCGAAATTCCGCGTCTGTGGAAACGATCAACGCCTGGGTCGCGAAACACACCAACAACCTCATTCAACATCTCGTCAACCAAGTCGATCCTTCCACCGTCGCCATGCTCACCAACGCCATCGTCTTCAAAGGCAAGTGGACTCTCCCGTTCGATCCCAAGTCAACACAACCTCACGATTTCAAACCTGCTAACGGCGGCGCGGCGCTCCAGGTCCCAATGATGAAGAACTCCGCCGAATACGCTTATTACGCCGACGGAAAAGGGCTGCAGGCGATTCGCCTGCCCTATGCCGACCGCACCTTTGCGATGTATGTTGTGTTGCCACAGGATAGCAGTGGACTGCAATCGTTTCTCAGCCAGCTAACGCCCGACACCTTCACAGCGCTGGTCTCGTCTCTGCACTCACAGCGTGGGACCATCGAGTTACCCCGCTTTACCATCACCTACGATGCAACGCTGAATTCAGTTCTGACCAAACTCGGTATGGGGATTGCGTTCGGCAACAACGCAAACTTCGACGGCATTTGCAAGACGCCGCGCATGCAGATCAGCGAAGTCCGCCACGCCTCGTTTCTGAAGGTTGACGAAGAAGGGACCGAAGCAGCAGCAGCCACCAGCGTCGGCATGCGTGCCATGGCTGTAAGAATCGAGCCGCCGCCATTCCACATGGTCGTCAACCATCCCTTCTTCCTGGCAATTCGCGACGAACGCAACGGCCAGCTACTCTTCACCGGCACAATCGCCAACCCGGAAAACTAGGCAGCGTCCCTTCACCGTGTCATCCCGACTGACTACGGTAGGTTTGTCATTTCGACCGGACCGCGAAGCGCAGAGTGGAGAAATCTGCGGTTTCAGCGACTTTTGCTAAGTGGAATTCTCCGGTTCTGGAATTCCGGACCCGGCGCACATCACCGCCGGTAAACCACCCCATCCTTCATCACAAACTTCACCTTCTGCGTCACCGAAATATCCTCCAACGGATTCCCCGGCACCGCAATCACGTCCGCAAAATAACCCGCCTTCAACTCGCCAATCTTCCCATCCCAGCCCAGCAGCTTCGCGCCATTCAAATAGTCCGCCTGCAACACCGCCCCCGGAGCCATCCCATACTGCGCCATCAGCACCAGCTCCCGCGCCTGCGTCCCATGCGGAAACGGCCCCACGTCCGAACCCACCACCATCGGCACTCTCGCCGCCAGCTGCAGCTTGAACTGCGCCGCATGGTAATCCTGCAGGGCCCGCTCCCGCGCAGCCGCTCTCGGCGACGAAGCATGATCGGCAAAATATTCGCTGATGGTAAACGTCGGCACCGCATAGATCTGTTTGTCATGCATCAGCCGCATCGTCTCCGGGCTTAGCTGATAAGCATGATCGATCGAGGCCACACCCGCCTCAACCGCATACAGCGCCCCCGGCTCACCCGTGCAATGCACGCCCACGCGCGTTCCAACCCGCGCCGTCTCCTTCACCGCAACCTCAAGCTCCGCCTGCGTGTACTGGTAAGGAGTAACAAACTTCCCATCCACCTCGTGGTCCTCGCCAGTCTCATAAATCTTGATGAAATCCGCGCCTTCCTTCAGCTGCTCGCGAATCACATTCACCAGCTCGGTCGCGTTGTTCGCGTAATCCGCATTCCCAGGCACATGCGCCGCCGGGTTGTAATCGATCGCGTCCTCATGCCCGCCCACAATGCTGATCGCGTTCCCGCTCATCCGCATCCGCGGCCCCGGAATCAACCCCGCATTGATCGCATTCCGCACCGCCGTGCTCGCCGAACCAGCACCTTCCGTCCCCATGTCCCGCTCAGCGGTAAAGCCAGCCATCAAGTCGTCGCGCGCGGCAAGCTCGGCAAGAATCGTCCGCTGCGGAACCGACTCCTCGATCGTCTGCAAGTCCTCCGCCCCCGGATGCAGAAACAGATGCACATGCGCATCGATCAGCCCCGGCATCAGGGTCGCATCGCCCAGATCAATGACCTCCGCGCCCGCGGGATGCGTCACCGAAGCACCCACCTCCACAATCTTGTTACCCTCAACCAGCACCTCACCCGGAGCCACAACCTTCCCCGCCGCCACATCCAGCAACCGCGCCGCATGAAGAACAGTAGCCCGAGCGCCAGCATCCGAAGTCACCTGCGCACCAGCCCCCAAACCAGCCAGCAACACTCCAACCAGAACAGCCTTAGCGATCAGCGAAATGTCTTGTCTCATAGTTAGCAGCATCGTAGCACCGCTGGCGGGCACGGCTTCTGCCGTGCCATCGAACGCCCGTGAAGAAGCGGCTTCAGCCTCGGAGCAAGCATCGGGCACCTCATGAGAATCGCCAAAGCGGGCATCGCCCGCCAGGTGGAAGCCGGGGGCTTTAGCCCCCGGACAAAGAGGCGCAGAAAAAGGCCTTTAGGCCTGGGCTCTTCGACGGACCGGAAAGAGTCCTATCGATAGGCCTCAACCACCCGACCCAAATTTAAGTAAGATTTTGAAGTACACAGCATCCAGGGAGATCAACGTGACCTCCGAGCCCGCAATCCTCAAGACAACCACCGCATCCGTGCGGCACGTTGTCGAACCCGGCCTCGGCAAGCCCAAGCGAGCAGAGCCAATACCTGCGCATCTTCACATCAACGGTCTTCATCCGCGACCATGATCGCAGCCTTCCCTTCTTCGTCGACCAGCTCGGCTTCACTGTAGTCGCCGACGCCCGCTTCGAATTCGGAAACCGCTGGGTCGCCGTCGCCCCTCCCGACGGCAGCGCGGTCCTCGCGCTCATCGCGCCCAAGCGCGGCTCAGAGAACTACAAGCTCATCGGCCGCCCCACCCAGATCGCCTTTATTGCCGAAGACATCAACGCTACCTTCGAACTGTGGCGTGACCGCGGCGTCAAGTTTCACTCTCTCCCGCAAAAAACCCTCTTCGGCGGCACCTCAGCGATCTTCGCCGACATCGACGGCAATACCTACCAGTTGCTCGCCTCTGATGTGTTGAGCCTGCAAATCGAGGCCCAGCGGCGCGCCCTCGCCGAAAGACTCGAGACCGAGCGCCGCGCCGCTCAGGAGCTCGAGATCGCCAAGCAAGTGCAGGCCAAGCTCTTCCCGCAGACCCTGCCCATGCTCAAGACCCTCGACTACGCCGGCATCTGCATCCAGGCCCGCCACGTCGGCGGAGACTACTACGACTTCCTCGATCTCGGCCGCGACCGCCTCGCCCTCGTCGTCGGCGACATCGCCGGCAAAGGCATCGCCGCCGCGCTCCTCATGGCTAATCTGCAGGCCAATCTCCGCAGCCAGGTCGCCATCGCGCTCAAGGCGCCGAAGCGGTTTCTCGCCTCGGTCAACCGCATGCTCTTTGAGAACACCACCCCCAGCGCCTACGCCACCCTCTTCTTCGCTGAATACGACGACCGCACCCGCCGCCTCCGCTACGCCAACTGCGGACATCTCTGCGCGCTCATCCTCCACCCCGACGGCCAGCGCTCCAATGGAAAGATCGAACGCCTCGACTCCAACTGCGCCGTCATGGGCCTCTTCCACGACTGGGAGTGCGCCATCGGCAAATGCCAGCTCGCGCCCGGAGACATCCTCGCCCTCTACACCGACGGCGTCACCGAGTCCTTCAACGAAGCCAACGAAGAGTTCGGCGAAGAGCGCCTCATCGAAGCCCTCAAGCGCCACAACAAACTACCCGCCCACGAAATGGTCAACGCCATCGTCGCCGAAGTCCAAACCTTCACCTGCCCAGAACGCGGCCAATACGACGACATCACCGTAATCGTCGCCAAATCCACTGCTGATAGTTAACAAATAGTCAGATCGGCGATTCGACGCCCTCCATCCAAATGGGTGCCCCATATCTGAGCGCGCGACAGCGCCCACCCAATCACATAAAGGGTGCCCCATATCTGAGCGGGTGTAACCCGCCAGATGTGGGAGGATCAAATCTCCCGACCTCACCCAGCGAAGCCAAGCTCCGCTGGAATCTCTGCTGGTAGCGCAAGCTTATTCATAGCGCAACGCAACCATCGGATCGATGCGCATAGCTCGCCGAGCTGGTATCGAACACGCGGCCAGCGCCACCAGCACAAGCAGGATGCCAACGCCCGCAAACGTGACAGGATCATAAGGCCGCACGCTATAGAGCATAGCGGCCATGAGCCGTGTGACTGCCATCGCCGTGCCGATGCCGATGACTGTGCCGGCAAGCGCCAGCAGAAGTCCACGCCGCACCACAAGCCGCATCAGTTCGCGCCTTTGCGCGCCAAGGGCCATGCGAATGCCCAGCTCGCGGGTACGCCGCGCCACTTCGTACGAGAGCAATCCATACAAGCCGATGCACGCCAGCGTCAGGGCCAGGAAGGCAAAGAAGCTTGATAGACGGGAGACTAGCCGCTCCTGAAAGAGCGTCTGCTCAATCTGCTGGGTCTGCGTGCGCACATCGAAGAGCGGAAGGTTGTTGTCGGCCTGCTCTACGATGCTGCGCACCTGTTTCACCAGGGCAGCAGGATCGCCGGCGGTGCGCAGCTCGAAGTGGGCACTGTAGCCCACCAGGGGCAGGAACATGGTGGGTTCAATCTCGTGCCGCAACTGATCGTACTTGGTATCGGCGGCAATGCCCAGGATGAGATAGCCGGGCTGTGGGCCGGTGGCCGGCTCGTCTTCCTGTGAATTGCCCATATGCCTGCCGATCGGATTCTGATTGGGGAAGAATTTTCGCGCGAAGGCCTGGTTGATAAGAACCGGGACGGCCGCCGGTTGCTGCGTAGACTGAATCTCGGGGGTTTTGTTAGTAGAACTCGTGGGCGAACTGTCAGCATCGCCGGGCTTCTTGCTTGCCGCTTCCGTCGCCGCGGTGATTACTGCGTGGGTGGCCTCCGCCGAATCGAAATCGGAGAGCGTGAATGCGTGGCCGGCAAGGACGGGAATGCGCATGGCCGAAAAGAAATCCGGTCCAACCGCTAACGTAGCGGTGTTTACATTCGATTTCGGTGGCGCACCGTCCAGATGTACGTCGTTGCCCGACCAGTTTTCGCTCAGGAGCGGGGACTCGGAGTAGCTGACCGAGAGTACGCCGGGCAGCGCGGCGAAACGCTGCTGCAACTGCCGGTAAAGCTGCACCGTCTGGGGGTCTTTGTATCCTGCCAGACTGGGATTGATCCCAAAGAGCAGGATGTTTTGCGTGTCGAAGCCGGGATTCAGGGTTTGTAGTTTATGCAGCGTGCGCACTAGTAATCCTGCGCCGACGAGCACCACCATTGAGAGTGCGACCTGGGTCACAACCAACGCGTCCCCGAAGCGGAAACGCCGGCGCCCGGGGCGCCGCCCGGAACCGAGGATGCGTTTTCACGGAGCGCTGGTGTCAGGTCGACGTGCGCGCCGCGGAAGGTGGGCGCGAGACCGCACAGGATTCCCGTGGCGAGCGTAACGCCGCTCGTGAACGCCAGCACCCGCCAGTCTGGAGTGATGACAAACGGGAAGGGCTGATCGAGGCCGCTGGAGATCAACTTGGTGAGAGCGTGCACGCCCCAAACGGCAAGCAAAATTCCGAGCGCGCCGCCCGTGGTTGCCAGCACCAGGCTCTCGGTCAGGAGCTGGCGCGCAATCCGCGCCCGTCCGGCGCCAAGCGCCTGGCGCATGGCCAGCTCCTTCTGTCGATTGGCCGAGCGCGCCAGAATCAGGCCGGCCACGTTGGCGCAGGCGATAAGCAGGATGAAGCCCACCGCGGTCATGAGCAGATCGAGCATGGGCGCGATCTGGCTGCTTTCGCCGTTCAGCATTTCCCTTGCGGGCGCCAGGCGGATGGCCGGCGCGTCGGCTTCGGCGAAGATCGGCTTTGCCCCGTGCAGCACTTCCGCGCGAAAGAGGGTGCTGACCTCAGCCTGCGCCTGAGCAATGGAAACGCCCGGCTTGAGCCGACCGGCGACGAGCACCCACCAGGTCGCGGGATCGGAGAGCCTGTCCGTAGTGCCCCACCATTGGCCTGTCACATGCCTTGCGAGCGATAGAGGCATGAAGAAGTCCTGGCTCTTCCCGGGCGTGAGGCTGGTGAAGCCTCTATCGGCAACGCCCACGATGGCGGCGTCCACGTTGTTGAGGCGAACGATGCGGCCCACCGCGGACGGGTCGGCGCCAAAAGCGCGCTGCCAATAGCCGTAGTCCAGGACAATGGCCGGCGATGCGGACGGCGAGTCGTCCGCGGGGCCGAGCGGCCGGCCCACTACTGTCTTCACGCCGAGGGTGGAGAAGTAATCGCCGGAGACATACTCGCCTCGCGCAATACTTGCGGGGCCGTTGCCGCTGAAGTCCACTTTGCGGGGGCCGGCGAACGCGGCCACGCGGGAAAATGTGCTCGTGCGGCTGCGCAGAGTCTCAAAAAACGGAAGCGAAAACACGCAGTCTGTTTTGTCGTCCCGATTGCCCAGGTCGCAATCGCCATAGCTGTTGCGACCGTGCAATTTCGGCCCATGATCGGCGGTCCACCTGAAGATCACCAGGTGTTGCGGGTCTTCGACGGGCAGCGACCGGAACATCACCGCGTCGATCGCACTGAAGATCGCGGTATTTGCGCCGATGCCGAGCGCCAGCGTAAGGATCGCAACCGCCGCAAAACCCGGCGATTTTGCCAGCATCCGTAGTGCATAACGCAGGTCCTGTATCGTCTGTTCGATCCAAAGCATGGATCGCTCGTCGCGATGTGCCTGCTTTGCCTGTTCCACGCCGCCGTAGGCGCGCTTCGCCGCCAGCCGGGCATCTTCAGGAGACATGCCGCGGCGTTCAAGATCATCGGCCAGCAGGATAAGATGCGACTCTACCTCGCGTGCAAGCTCTTCTTCCGCACGATCGTTGCGGAAAAGATTGCGCAACCTCGACAGAATTCGTCTTGAATGGGACATAACTATTGCTCCTCTGCCAACAGCCTCTCAACCATGCCGGACATCTGCCGCCAGCGCGCCGTCTCTTCTTCAAGCGCCTTCAATCCCGCCTTCGTGACGGCATAGTACTTTGCTTCGCGGTTGTTCTCGGTCCTGCCCCACGAGGCGCGCGTCCAGCCATGCTGCTCCAGCCGGACAAGTGCCGGATAGATAGTGCCCTGGTTGAGATTCAGCGCATCGTCCGAAACCTGCTGGAGCCTGTTGGCAATACCATACGCATGCTGTGGCCCCATCGTGGCGAGGGTGCGGAGGATCATGAGATCGAGTGTGCCCTGGAGGATATTGGCGTGCATTTTCTTCACTTGACAACCAAGTGAACACGCCATTCACTTGGTTGTCAAGTGGAAACAATAGGATCGTTTTCGAGGCGCTGGGTTAAAATGCGCACGTGGGCTGACGCTCGGAACCCGGGTGCCCCATTCAAGCCCTCTTTTGGCTTGAGTGGGAAAGGAACAGCGGCACGGGCCAACTTCCCCAAGAACACCCTGAGGTATATCAATGGATCCAGCGGCCCAAAAACACCTCAGCCGAGTCTGGTTTTATCTTGCGGTCGTGCTCCTCGTGGCGTCGGTATGGGCGGTTCAGGTCTATGCGTACCACAGAATATTCAACACCGAGGGCACAATATTTTCCGGATCGTCGGGTCCGCCTCCTGCACCCACCGAGTGGCAGAAGATGGCGGCCGAAGCCATGGCCACGACAAACGGACTTCTGACGACGCTTGGCACCGCCATGCTCGGCGCGCTGGGACTGCTGATAGGCAACAAAGCGGCGGACGGCTCCCGAGTGCGGCATATGTGGGCCGCTTTCTTAGCGGCAGTCGGCGCGGGCCTCTCCCTGTACTTCGGCTATGTAAGCCATCTCAACCTTTTGGCAATGATCAGCAGCCAGACTCTCAATCCATACGATCCTGTCTATATGTTCTCGAGTCACGCCCAGTTTTATACGCTGTTGGCAGGCGCGTTCCTCTTTGCCGATTTCGCGTTTCACGGTCTAAGTAAGGAGACGACATGAGATACAAAACATCTAGGGACGGGATATTGCTGGTTTCGCTTCTTCTCTGCCCGCTTGCGCTCCGGCCGCAGATGCCGCCCCAGCCTGGTAGGCTGGTCATCACGTCTGAGCCGCCCGGCGCAACTGTGACGATCAACGGAAAGCAAGTGAGCCAGCACACCAATGCCACGTTTCTCGTCTCGCCCGGCAGTTACACGGTATCGGTGGCCAGTCCGGACGGAAAACTCAGATGCCCTGCAACCACCCTAAGTGTTTCTTCCGGCCAGACCACCACCGGAGACTGCTCCGCTGCGGGATGGAAGCAGTCGAGAGAGTAAGGGCAACGGTCGCCTATGGAGTACGCTCCGCCCGGCGTCCCCAGTCGAAGCGTCGACTTAGGTTCGCCTTCCAAATCCAGTCATCGGTGACCGTAGTGACTCCGATCCCAACTCCAAGATTCAGATTCCATTCGGGAGCAACCTTCACATCCATCGTCGGAAAAAACTGCTGTTGCTGATGATGAAACCCGGCAATGTCCTGCACATTCCCATAATTGCCGTAGTATTCCGCCCCGGCGGAGACGTACCTGTTGAAGGCATAGCTGAACTTCACGCTCGGCGCAAAACCTGCGCCCTGACCGGAGTTCTGCCCATGCAATGACCAATCGAACGCAGGATTCACCGCGAGGTAATACCGCCCAAACCGCTTATCGAAGATCGGTCTTACCCGCATCGTCCACGTGTTGAGTGAAAATGGTGGACGCTGATAGCCAACATCCACGGCCAGTCCCACGCCCACCGGCCAGCTCCAGCGATCCGGCGCCTCCACCTGCGCGCGAAGATCATCACCAACCCACTGCCACCCATGCCCGCTGCTCGCACTCGTGAGAACGTAGAAGCCCACCTCCGACCAGTCATTGAGTCCCTGCCTGATCTCCAGCGTTTCGTGCAGAGCATCGTCGGTCGGATAAAGCTGCGTCGCCGGATAAACTGTCTCTGACAGCGCCTTGGTGCCATCCGCCGTAATATTGCTGAGCAATTCAACCAGCGTAGTCTTCGGCGCCACGGTCTCTGAGCGGTAAACCTGAATATCGAAATTATCCTGCGCTCTCACACACCCCGGACAGCCAGCCGCCAGAAGCATCACCACAGGCAGCACCCAGCGCAACGCACCGTCAGCACGTTCCAGCCGTTGAACATCGCTACGCCCCATCCGACTCGCCACGGTAGCTCCGCGAAGCAAAACAAAAGCCTAGCACCCTCCGTCCTCCACGGAAATGGGTGCCCCATATCTGAGCGGATGAAATCCGCCAGATGTGGGAGGGGCGGATGACCCGGCCTCAACTAACCACGCCACCCGCGATAGACTTGAAAAGGCTCAAAGCATCGCAGGAGAAGCCAATGGACTCCGCCGCAAAGCAGCACTACCAAAACCGCCTCAACGAAATCGATTCCGCCGGCCTCTATAAGCGCGAACGCGTCATCGCCAGTCCCCAGCGGGCGCACATGCACCTCGCCGAAGACGGCGCACACGTGCTCAACCTCTGCGCCAACAACTATCTCGGACTCGCCGACCATCCAACCGTCGTCGCCGCCGCCACGCAAGCCTTGCAGGACTGGGGCTACGGCCTCGCCAGCGTCCGCTTCATCTGCGGAACCCAGGCCATCCACACCCAGCTCGAGCAGCGCATCAGCGCCTTCCTCGGCACCGAAGAAACCATCCTCTACAGCTCCTGCTTCGACGCCAACGGAGGCCTCTTCGAAACCATCCTCGATGCCGAAGACGCCATCATCTCCGACGAGCTCAACCATGCCAGCATCATCGACGGCGTCCGCCTCTGCAAGGCCGCCCGCTTCCGCTACCGCAACGGCGATATGGACGACCTCGAGACTCAGCTCAAAGCCGCCGCCGGCTCTCGCCATCGCCTCATCGCCACCGACGGCGTCTTCTCCATGGATGGCTACTTCGCCAAGCTCGACCAGATCTGCGACCTCGCCGAAAAATACAACGCCATGGTCATGGTCGACGACTCCCACGCCGTCGGCTTCATCGGCGCCCACGGCCGCGGAACCCCCGAACACTGCGGCGTCGAGGGCCGCATCGACATCATCACCGGGACTCTCGGCAAAGCCCTCGGCGGCGCCAGCGGAGGCTACACCTCCGGCCGCAAAGAGATCATCCAGCTCCTTCGCCAGCGCTCTCGCCCCTATCTCTTTTCGAACTCGCTCGCCCCACCAATCGTCGCCGCCTCGCTCGCGATCCTCGATCTGCTCACCGAGTCCAACGACCTCCGCGAGACACTGCGCGCCAACACCGCCTACTTCCGTCAACAGATGACCGAGATCGGCTTCGACATCCTCCCCGGCGAGCACCCCATCGTCCCCGTCATGTTCGGAGACGCCCGCAAAGCCTCGCTCATGGCCGAAGACCTGCTCACCAAGGGCATCTACGTCATCCCGTTCTCATATCCGGTAGTGCCCCACGGCAAAGCCCGAATCCGCACCCAGATCTCAGCCGCCCACACCCACCACGACCTCGAGTTCGCCGTAGCCCAATTCGCCGAGGCCAAATCACAGCTAGCCCTATGACCACACAACGAATCTGTCATCCTGAGCGAAGCGAAGGACCTGCGGTTCACTTCAAGCCGCGCCGAAGGCGCAACCAAATATCGGTGGAAGCATGGGGCTTTAGCCCCATGACAAATCAAATCAATAAAGAGGCCTTTAGGCCTGGGCTCTTAAATAACCGAGGGTGCCCCATCCTTCCGCGCCCTTGCGGAAGGGTGGGAGAATCAAATCTCCCGTCCTCAACCGACCCACAACAATAAGTAAGGAGTAACAATGAAAGCCCTGGTCAAGTCGCACGTCGAAAAAGGTCTCTGGCTCTCGGACGTCCCCGAACCCGAAACCGGCATCAACGACGTCAAAATCCGCGTCCTCAAGACCGGCATCTGCGGCACCGACCTCCACATCTATGACTGGGACGCCTGGGCGCAAAAGACCATCGCCGTCCCCCTCGTCATCGGCCACGAATTCGTCGGCGAGATCGCCGAGGTCGGCTCCAACGTCAACGACTTCAAGCCCGGCGATCTCGTCTCCGGCGAAGGCCACGTCGTCTGCGGACGCTGCCGCAACTGCCTCGCCGGCCGCCGCCATCTCTGCGCCTTCACCAGCGGAGTCGGCGTCAACCGCGCCGGTGCCTTCGCCGAATACATCGTCCTGCCCATGACGAACGTCTGGCGTCACGCCCCCGACGTTTCCACCGACGTCGCCGCCATCTTCGACCCGTTCGGCAACGCCGTCCACACCGCGCTCGCCTTCCCCGTCCTCGGCGAAGACGTCCTCATCACCGGAGCAGGCCCCATCGGCATCATGGCCGCCGCCGTCGCCCGCCATGCCGGAGCCCGCTACGTCGTCATCACCGACCCCAACCCCGAGCGCCGCGCCCTCGCCCACAAAGCCGCCAACATCAACCTCGCCGTCGATACCCGCGAGATCTCACTCAAACAGGTGCAGGAACAACTCGGCATGAGCGAAGGCTTCGACGTCGGCCTCGAAATGTCCGGCAACCCCAACGCCTTCCGCGAACTGCTCGCCCACCTCAGCCACGGAGCCAAGGTCGCCATGCTCGGCATCCCCTCCCCTGCCGAGATGTCCATCGATTGGCACCACGTCATCTTCAACCAGCTAACCCTCCGCGGAGTCTACGGCCGCGAAATGTACGAGACCTGGTACAGAATGACCGTAATGCTCCAATCCGGACTAAAGATAGACCAGGTAATAACCCACCGCTTCAACTGGCAAGATTTCGAACAAGGCTTCCAAGCCATGAGAACCGGCTCCTCCGGCAAAGTAATCCTCGACTGGAGTGATGTTAGCTAGCCAAGGAGGCATTTGTGGTCAGCTAAGAAAGAGAACGGACTTGCGCCATCCGGGCGCTGAGAGAAGCTGTTGTCTACCGCGCCACGGGAAGACTAACTGGTTGTTGCAGCCGAAATTCGAGCAGGGACTCACTTGGCACGGATACCTGCTTGCCCTTGGTAGCTGCGGATACCGTGGTTCCGGTTGCCGCACCGACCCCGGCGCCGATTGCAGCGCCCTTTCCCCCGCCCGCGAGTCCGCCAATGAGCGCCCCGAGTCCCGTGCCGCCAACGATCCTCCCGGCCGTCTTGTTACCCTGGCCTTGTGAGGCGACTTGGTAAGTGCTGGTCAGAAGTGGATTCGCCGTGCCATTGATGACGATGTCGGTCAGTTCCAGAGTCAGTTCGGCGCCGCCGGACATGTTGCCCGCCGACTTAGCGGTAGCAAGCCGGCCATAAACCGTCGTGCCTCTGGGCGCCACCACCACGTCATCCACCTGCAGATTTGTTTCGAGATTGGCTGTGAAGCGATATCCCACCTGTTGTTTGCTCGAATCCACAGAATCCACCATGCGGATCAGGATTCGCGTTCCCGCGGGGACGGTTACCTTTGTCCGTGCTTGCGATTGTCCTTGCCCTACGGCTGCCAAACCCAACCCCATCAACAAAGCCGCCGCTCGTAATATTGTGTATCGCATGTCTTCTCTGCCTCCGTGGTCTCAGGACCCTTGCCCCACAATGGGCAACACCGAAGAAATTTGGAGATCGATGATTGCCAGCAACTGATCTTCAATTTGAAGGAATCGGGCAGCTTCAACGGCGCCCAGTGAGTCCTTGACGCGGCCGTAATATTTCACCAGAAGTTCGGAACGCTGCTTCCGATAATTGAAACCATTCTGAACCAGCTCATCGGCCTTAGCGTCAGTCATCCCGTCGTAGCTGCGCGCATAGTCCCGAATGTTTTCGACTCTCAGATTGTTTAGTTTCGTCAACTCCGCATCGTATTCGCTATAGATCGGCCAGAATTTAGCCGACTGATCCACATCGAGGCCCATCATGGCGCCCATGATTTCGGCCCTCTGCTGCCGAACATTACTGCGCAACAGTTCAATGTATTCCTGGATATTCTTCTTTTGCGTCTCGGTTACAGACGGCGCTGCTCGCGGTTGCGTGTTTTGCGATTGCGCTGCTTGCTGAGCGAAGGTGACGGGACAATAGGCAAGGAACATAAGAAGCGCGCAACGCACTGCGGTTTGTTTCTTCATCTGACTGTCCTCCTCAGAGAACCTGACTGCTCTCCAGTTTAAGGTGAACGCGGCGGACTCACCTTTGGCGCGTTAGACCAGGGTCACTTTGCCAGTGTCGAGGTCGTAGTATCCCGCGACGATCTTTAGCTTGCCTTCCTTCACCATCGGGGCCAGCACGGGCGAGGCCTTCCCCAGGAGTCCGGCCTGGATGGATGCGTTCGCCTTTGTGGCGGCGGCGAGGTCCGAGCCGGCCTGGTCGAACTGCCGGCTGGAGGTGAGGGAAGAGGGCGCTGATCTGGCCGGGAACGGCCTTGGCCTGGATGGCGGCCTTGACGGCTCCGCAGCTCGCGTGGCCGAGAACGAGGATCACCTTGGTTCCGAGGACCGCGGCGCCGTATTCGAGGCTACCGATGATTTCCGGAGTCACCACGTTGCCGGCGACGCGAGTCACGAAGATGTGTCCAATGGTCTGGTCGAAGATGATCTCAACGGGCACGCGCGAATCGGCGCAGGAGAGGACGGCGGCAAACGGCTCCTGCTTTTCGACGGTATGGTCGCGCAGGATTTTCAGGTCTTCGTCGAAGCTGGTGAGGCGCCCCGACGCAAACCGCTCGTTGCCGTCGAGGAGGGCCTTGAGGGCCTCGTCCGGGGTGAGGTTGCTCTGGGCGAGGGCGGGCTCGGCGCTGAGAAAGTCCATTGAGGCTGCGCCGGCGAGGCTAGCGGCTGTTCCGGCCAGAGCTGTACCCAGGAATTTGCGGCGTGAGATTGCAGATTCGAACGATTTTGATGAGGGATACATCGGGCGATCCTCCTAGCTAGGTTGGGGTGCTCCAATCACGCCCCCAGAGTGCATTCACATTTCCCTGGTAAAAAGATCCGCGCCGGTCATTCTGCGGCAGGGACCCAGACGTTATCGGCAGCCGCAATCTCGAAATCTGACTCCGGGGTTGAGATGTTGACGCGCTGGAGTCCAGGATTCTTCCTTGGGGTGGCCTGGAAGACCAGGTAGTACTGGTTGTCGAAGATTTTCTTCAAACGATCCAGGAAGGGTGTGAAGCTGACCGGGTTCTGGGTTCCCAACGCGAAGTATTCTCCACCGGTTTCGTCAGCGATCTCGGCGATACCGGATTGGCCCAACTGCGCTTCCCAGGCGTTCCGGCCAGCTCGCCCCACCCCGGGGGAATAAATGGAATGAACAATAACCCCGTAGCGTTGGCTGTTTCTGCTTGCGGAATCAGCATCCACGCTGATCATCGGCATACCAGGACTACCACCGATCGACGTGGTTGCTGGCGGCGTGTTGCGGGATCTGGTAGAGGAACCGGGAGCTTGTAGCGAAGACGAAGACGAAGGCGCTTGCCCGCGTAGCCGATCGATTCCATCGGTTACCATTAACACTTCGCGCCGAACTTTCCCTTCGGGCCAACCTTTCACCAGGCTCATGAGCGACAAATAAGGGCTATCCATTGACGACAAATTGCCGCGAGGCAGATGGATTGCCTTGGCTGCGAGCGCGTGGTCGGCGGTGAAGTTCTGAACGATTTGGACGCTTGCGTTTGACATGTAGCCGATACCGACCGCAGTCGTTGCCGGAAGGGCGTTCACGAAGTCACGAATGTCATTGAGATTGTTTCCGATATTGTGGTCGCAGGTCTCGTCGATCAGAATAAAAAGCTGGAGTGCTGCGTTGTCCCCTCGGGCCGGAATCAGCTGGTTCACTTTAAGAACATTCTTTCCCTGTTTCACCTGGACGTTATTGGGCTGTAGGGTGGGGACCTCAGTGTCATCGCGAACCGCCTGATCGGTAATGACCATGTGAACTTGAACGCCAGCGGAAGCGGCACTCTCTTGTGAATGCCCGATCCGTGCATTAAACCCCAGCGCAAACAACGCAACCACCACCATTCCTAGTACAGCCTTGCGACTTGTCATATCTCCTCCTTGCCTTCTTCATTGCGGTCACCTAGCAGCGCCGCAGCATCGTGAGTGAGTCTCAACTTCTCTATTGCCGACAACCGCAACACGACTTCCCAGAACTCACCTGCCCGATTTCTCCCAGGAGAAATCCTTGCGCGTCTTTTTCGAGTTGTTTCTCGTCGCCGACCTGAAGCCCGCTCTTGTAAGCTCTGATAATTCGAGCGCGCACAGTTTACACCCCGGACTAGACGCTAATCACCTCGCAAGACGCGCAAGGAATGGACCCAGAATCGCTAGGAACAACACGTAAGCGGCAGCGAGCGGCCCCAGCCTGGGTTCAATACCTACACCGAGACCCGCGATCACGATGGAGAATTCGCCGCGCGCAACCAGCGCCATCCCTGCCCGCACACTTCCTCGCCGGTCGATACCTGCTCGCTTCGCTGCCCAGAATCCCGTCAATACTTTCGTGAAAGCCGTGACCAAACCCAACCCCAGAGCGAGCGGCAGCGCAGGCGGCAGAGTCGCGGGATCAATCTGCAATCCGAAAAAGAAAAAGAAAGTCGCGGCAAACAGGTCACGGAGGGGAGCGATTAATCTATATGAGTGCTCGGCGATTGGACCGGAGAGTGCGATGCCCACGAGAAAGGCACCGATTTCAGCCGACACCTGGAAACGTTCCGCCAATCCTGCCACAAGCAGTACCAATCCAAAGGTCGTAAGCAGGATGATTTCATCAGACTCATGAGCGACAAGCTTGCCAAGCTGGCGACCGAACCTCAGCGCGAGAAAAAGCACGAGCATGACAACCGTCACCGCGATCGCAACTGAGATCGCAATCTTCGCCGGGCCGCCGCCAAGAAGCGACACTCCTACAAGTGGCAGGTAGACTGCCATGGCCAGATCCTCCAGCACAAGGACTGCAAGGACCATCGGTGTCTCTGGATTATTGATCCGTTTCAGTTCCGACAGCACCTTGGCAATCACCCCGGAGGACGAGATATAGGTGATGCCGCCTAGTAGGATCGCTGCCATTGTCTTCCATTTCAATAGAAGCCCCATCACCAGTCCTGGTGTGAAATTCAAAACGAAGTCCGCTCCGCCCGCCGGCAGTCCGAAGCGGAGGTTCTTGATCAACTCCTCTCCGTTGCATTCCAACCCAAGCATGAAGAGCAGCAGCAGCACGCCAATCTCTGCGCCAGTTCCAATGAAGTCCTGGCTCACGTGAAGCGGAAGCAGACCCCCATTGCCAAAGGCGAGTCCCAGCAACAGGTAGAGAGGAATGGCGGAGAAACCCCAGCGGCTGGCGAGCCGCGCAAGAAGCGCAAGCAGGATGATGGCAGCGCCGATCTCCACAAATATTCGGGCGTCATCATGCGTTCCAGGAGGAGTCATAGGCCGTCGGAGCGTTCCTTAAGCCAATTTCGGCAGAATTTCTCAGAGACGGCGACAATTCTATCTCAACGAGTCTTCCTTCCGAGGAGCTGGCTGGCTGGCCCAGATCTGATCTTTAACTATTCCCGTCCTCCGCGAGAAGGGGTGCCCCATATCTGAGCGCGCGTTCGCGCCAGATGTGGGAGGATCAAATGCGTCGGCCTCATTCCCGGTTTCTGGATCGCTCTCGTGGCAGCGATGGATTATCATCAAGCCGTCCGAGGGCAACGGACCGCATGAAGGCAAATTTCCTCTGCATAGTACTGCTCGGGTTGGGACTTCTTTCAACTCCGGCCGTCGCGCAATCCGGTCCCCCTGCCTTCCCGCTCGCCGGCGACTGGGATGGAGTTTTAACACTGAACGGCGCCGTCTACCATCTGGTCCTTCACATGAATACGACGCCCGAAGGAAAGATGACGGCGCTTCTGGACCTTATCGACCAGAAGATCTCTGGCATTCCCGCCATCGGCGGTTCGTTCGACGGCAGCCATTTGACCCTTCGATTCTTTCACTGGAAGCCGAACAACAATGGAGACCTTGAATACAAGGTTTCCTCTTACGAGGCGGCGGTCAATGCATCGAGCTCGGAGATGACCGGCGTTTGGACCGAAGAAGGCTCGTTTCCGCTGACCTTGAAGCGCCTCACCTGGCAGGCGAAGACCCCCAAACCCGCCCCGCCTACCATTTTCGACGGCGACTGGGCGGGCATAGAGTACGAGGCGAAGGGAATCCAGCTCCACTTTATCTTTCACATGCATAACACCGAGGACGGACTCAGGGTCACCCTCGATTGTCCGGAAGAGAAATTCAAAGGCGCTCTGGCAAGCAAGGTTTCCTACGACCAGAATTCGCGCCAGATCTCGATCACCCTTGCTCAGGCTGTCTTCGAAGGGAAAATGAGCGCGGACGGCACAGCTCTCGACACGTCAATGACCGAGCCCGGATTTCATTTCCTCATCCATTTCGATCGCCTGCCTTTGAAGAAAACGGACCTGAATTGAAATGATTCTGACCGGGCGGCCCACTCAAGCCTTCTGTTAACTTGAGTGGGAGAGCAAAAGTGGGCTACCAACCCATAAGCGGTCTCTTGACTAAACGAAACCAGACTTTCGTTGAGTGACACCATATCCAAACGAGGCCAGGCACCTGTTGAAATTCACAGGTCTGTTTCATGCTCAAGTTCTTCTTCCCGGAAAACGCGCACCACGGTCTCGTCGTCAAACTTCACTTCCGTTAACCCATCTGGCGAACTATCAGCGATTGCGACACCATTTCTCAATTGATGAGAAGGATCGATATGCTCTAGTTGTTTCACTCGCACCCGATCCCCACGTTTCATAAACCCCTTCCAAACCTGATCAGTATCTCCCGCGCCGTCGAAGTTCCTAAACCGTGTCAAGCCCCCTCAAACTCCAATTTACCCCTAACCCCCACCAAATCATCGAGATAAAATATCCAAAAACCTGGCGTAGTGATAGGGGTAAATTCGCTAAAATAAGAAATAGAGAGAAACACAGAAAAACCTCGCATCCGTCGTCTCTGCCGATCCCATTTAGAATCACAATTTTAGCTATAACTCATTTGTTTCTTTCGTTTTGCAAACGCCACCCCTCGCTAAGTCGATTAGAATCATAGATCTGGGTATTTAGTTAGGGGGAGGGGGATACCCCTCGCGCCGCGAAGAATATCCGTATGGACCTAGGCCTTAAGAACCGAAGCGTCATCGTCGCCGCCTCCAGCGAAGGGATCGCCCGCGCCGCGGCCGAGAAGTTCGCCGCCGAGGGCGCCCGCGTCGCGATGTGTTCCCGCGACAAGACCAAGCTCAGCGCCGCCGTCGCAGAAATCCGCCAGCGCTATTCGGCTGAGGTTCTCGCTGCCGCATTCGATGTTACCGAAGCCGATTCAGTGCAACACTTCGTTCAGGATGTCTCCACCCAATTTGGCGGGGTCGACGTTTGCGTCACCAACGCGGGCGGCCCTCCATCCAAGATGTTTCTGGACACAACCACCGAGGAGTGGCATCGCGCCGCCGAGCTGAACTTCATGAGCGTCATCCACTTCGCCCGCGCCGTCCTGCCCTGGATGCAGCGCACGCGCTGGGGACGCATCATCACCATCACGTCAGTCTCGGTGCGCCAGCCCATCTCCGACCTCATCTACTCCAACGCCGTTCGCGCCGGAGTCGTTGGCCTGGTCAAGAGCCTCTCCAATGAATTTGGAAAAGACGGCATCACCGTCAACAACGTCGCCCCCGGCTACACCGCAACCGAGCGCCTCAACCACCTCATCCAAAAGCGCGCTGGCGAACTCGGAATCAGCAACGAAGAGTACGCCGCGCACCTCGAAGCCGACGTACCGCTCAAGCGCCTCGGTCAGCCCGAAGAAATAGCAGATGCAATCCTCTGGCTCGCCTCGGAAAGGGCGAGCTATATCACCGGGCAAACGCTGTTAGTCGATGGAGGCCTCTTCAAGGGCCTGTAGTTACTGCACAGTTCCCTGCGGACGCAGTCTTCGCAGCTCCAGCGCGCAGGTCACAGCATTCAGCGCCGAAAGCTTCAAGTTGTCCGCCGCCGCCCAGATCCAGAAGCGCTGCCCACCCTCTTCGCCCCGAATCCGCACCATGATGTCCTCTTCGCCAGCCGTGCTCAAATTGCTCGGAGCATCGGCATCCCCCAGTACCACATCGACATGCTCGCCGGTCAACGCCGCCTCTAGCTCCTCGAGCGAAGCCGCCTGCTCCAGCTCGATGCCCAGCGAAATTCCATATCCATGAAAAACCGGAGCATGAATCAGCTGAACATTCAACTGAGGCAATTTCCCACCCGATAACAACGCATAATGCCGCCGAATCCGCGATTCAGTCGCGCCCAGATCGACCTTCGCAGCCTCCCCTAAGACTGGAAGCAGATTGAACGCCACCTGCGCGTCGTAGGTCTCTTTGGGAATGCTCTGGAACGACAGCAGGCTGATCGTCTGCTGATGGAGTTCGTCCATCGCCGCGCGCCCATGCTCCGTGGCCGGCTCCAGCACCGTCGCCCACGCGCTCGCAACCGCGCCAACCTTCTTCACCCGCAGCAGCAGCAAAGCCAGTGCCACCGCAGCCGGATGCGCAGGCACGATAGCCGGCGTCTTCAAGTCAGGGTTAGTTTTCCCTTTGGACTGCCCATTCAGCTCTTCCCTCACCCACGGCGCGCGCACCAATACATCTGGCTCCCCCTCGAGCGCGTAGGTAAGATCCAGAATGCTCGCGCCCGACCGCGCCGCACTCTTCCAGTACTTCAGAGTGTTCGCTTCGTCGCCGGCGAAGAAAACAAAATCTGCTCGATCAAAGGAGCGAGGATCGACCACCTGAACGACGGTCACTTCGTCTCCGACCGCCTCGACCTTGCCCAGCGAACTCTCATCGTCCAGCAGCACAAAATCCGCCGCCGCAAAGGCCGACTCGCCAAGCGCCTCGTTTAGTTCCTTGCCGCGCAGGCTGCCCGCCCCAACAATCGCAATTCGATAGTTCTCTGTCATATCTCTCTTTTCAGGAATTCAGAAAAATTCTAAACCGTGATTGGTTTCCGGCGTCTCGTCCAGGAATAAGCCGCGCGAGAGAAGATGCCCGAGCAGGTGTAGAAGATGGCCATCACCAGAAGGACCACCTCGGAGAACGCCACCAGCGCATAGACAAACGCCCCCAACGCAATCAGCAAGCGGAAGGGATGCCGGTGGAAGAGATTGATCTCCTTGCCGCTCCAAAATCGCCAGGTACTCACCATGAGGAAACCGATGAGCGCTACCAGCGCCAACCACAAAAGCGACATCCACCAAACGATCAGCGGTTCGCCGTGGAAAAAATGCACCACCGACGCGAGCATACCCGCTGAGGCTGGACTTGGCATGCCAACGAAAAATTTCCGCCCCGGCCGTCCAGGGTTCAAGGCCACCGGAGTATTGCTGATATTGAACCGGGCAAGCCGCGCCGCGCCGCAGATCAGATATAGGAAGCAGATAAACGCGCCAAACTGAATCAACCGCTGTTGCAGGGTAGGATTCATTGCCAGCGAGAGTGACCGAAAACCCCAGCTGAAGGCAAGAACGCTAGGCGCGACGCCGAATGTGATCACGTCAGCCAGGGAATCCAGTTCTTTGCCAAAGTCGCTAGCGGTGCTCGTCATGCGCGCGATGCGCCCATCGAGCGCATCAAAGGGAATCGCAAAACCGATCGCCAGCGCGGCGTAGTTGAAATGCTGCGGCGCAAGCGCCGAACCTTCAAGACACTGCGTAATCGCATAGTAGCCGGCGGCGATATTGCCGGCCGTAAAGACTGACGGCAGGATGAAGAGTCCACGCCTGCGCTGAGGGCCGGTCAAATCCGCGTCTCCCCGGCAACGACGAAGGGCTCTCCAGCAGTCGCGACTGGTTGCGGGACAGTGGCCAACACCGATGATCCTCCCCTTACCCGGTCGCCCTTCGTGACTGCGAGCGAGGCATTTCCCGGCAACAGGATATCGACACGCGAGCCGAATTTGATTAGTCCGACACGCTCACCGCGTTCCACCCGGTCGCCTACCCGCTTATTGAAGACAATGCGCCGAGCCAGTAGGCCGGCAATTTGTTTGAAAACGACCTCATAGCCATCTCCGGCAACGGTGACGGTGTTCTGCTCATTCTTGTCGGCAGAATCCGGATTCAGCGCGTTCAAATAGAGACCCTTCTGATAATGAACCCCACTAACCACGCCGGCTATCGGAGACCGATTCACGTGCACGTCGAAGACGCTCAGAAATACGCTCAACTTGAGCTTCTCGCCTGCAGGAGTCGAGACCGACGTCACACTGGTTACTACTCCGTCAGCAGGTGAAACCACCAGGCCCGAACCTCCTGGAACCACCCTCTCGGGGTCCCGAAAAAACCACAGGAAGAACGCCGCCAGCAGCAGCGGGACGATTGCCCACCACCAGCCCCCTGTCAACCAAACCAATGCTCCGGCAATCAGCAGCGAACCGAAGCCATACAAATATCCGTCACGTACCATAAAGCTTTGCTGTTTCCTCGTTTGTGATTATAGGTGTTTCGCAAAGTCACCGGTCCCGGGGAAGAGCCGATCCCGTGACGTTTGCACACGTCCGGCGGTGCGGACGACTCTGAAAGACCGCTCTGGAAGCATCCGCCGCAAGGCGGGTCAATATAATCACGGTTGGAGATTCGCCAGAATGTTTCGTCTCACCAATTATCCACTGATCACGTTTGTGGTTACTTTCATTCTCATGTGGCTCAGCACCTGGGCCGGGATGTACCTGCGAAAGCTTTGGCGCACCGATCCCGACCAGGTTCGCGACGATTTTGGAGTAATCCTGGGAGCCACCCTCACCCTGCTCGGTCTGATCATCGGTTTCACCTTTTCGATGGCCACAACCCGCTACGACCTGAGGAAAAGCCTCGAGGAAGAGGAAGCGAACGCTATTGGGACGGAGTATGTCCGGGTTGACCTTCTACCCGCAGATGCGGCGGCCAAGGCCCGGACGCTTTTGGTCCACTACACAGCTCTGCGCATTCAATTCTACAAAACGCGCAGCCTCGACGAGCTGAACAAGATCAACGCGGAAACGTCCTCGGTACAGAATCAGTTATGGGAGACAGTAGCAGCGCCGGCAAAGGCGCAGCCGTCCACAAATACTATGCTCGCGGTCTCGGGTATGAACGATGTGCTGAACTCCCAGGGCTACACTCAGGCGGCATGGTGGAATCGAATTCCCAGGGCCGCGTGGACTCTGATGTTCGCAATAGCCATCGTCTCTCATGTCCTACTGGGATACGGCGCACATCGCAAGTCGTCGTTTCTTTCCATCATCCTGCCCGTGCTTATCGCCATCTCGTTTCTGTTGATTGCGGATATCGACAGCCCGCGCGGAGGGATTATTCGCGTTCCGCCCCAAAATATTTCGGCCTTTGCCGCGGGATTGGGTCCGCATTAGAGCAGAAGTACGGTTACTGGAATCCAAAACACCCCACCAGGCAGGCTTTTCTCCCCCAGGAAAAAGCCTACTGGGACAGCCTCCGGCACATGACACGAACTGTACTTCTGCTCTAGGACACCAAGAGCCACTCGATTGGCGGCATCAAGACGATCGGCGCCGGAAAGTAAATCGGCAGCAGCGAAGGAGAAAACTAGTTGAACTGGTAGGACGATCGATGGCCGACCATCTCGTCCTTGACCCGCAGTTTCAACTTCTTCAGCCGGACCTCTTCCATTTGTTCCTCAGCTGAAAGATACGAGCTCTGCAAGAGTCCTTCGAGCCGCTCGGAATACCGGCGATGCTCCTCTTGCAGTTTCCGTAATATTGCTTCGTCTTGCGCTCCGGTTTCTGCGTTCATCAAACACCTCTTTCCTCTAAGACGTATGAAGGTACCACCAGCGTCGCCTCACCATCAATCGGGGATTTGAGGAAATCTTGGAAATATTCGGTACAGGGTCACAAAGTGACACTCATTAGTACAGCGTCCTCGTCCGGACTGCTGTAATACCCACGGCGCCTCCCCGTTTCGCGGAAGCCCGCCCGCAGATACAACCCGATCGCTGCGATATTCGATGCGCGAACCTCCAAATCAAGCTGGGAATATCCCTGCTCTTTGGCTCGGCGGCATACCTCCGACAGCAGCGACCTTCCCAGGCCCCGGCCGCGCCACGGAGACGACACCACAATCGATTCCAGCTCTGCGTCGGTCGCATCTGAGCCGCCAACCAGCCGAATAATCGCGAATCCGGCGACCTCAGCATCGACCTCAGCAACCATTGCAATTCGCTTTAAGTCTGAATTATTATCTATCTCAATCGAAACACGATAAGTTTCTCGACCCCAGTGCGGTGCGGTGTCGCTCTGCCGTTCAAGCGCCAGCACCGCATCGAGATCGCCCCCGGTCATAGGCCGGATGGACAGGTTCTCAGGCGCAGTCATTTTCCGTGAGCGGCAGCATCGGGTATGTCGGCTCGCCGGGCGGCATGTTCTGCAATCCGAGCCAGCATTTCGCTCTCCGACCGGCGCAGATAGTTGGCCTCCAGGGACGAAACATCGTCGAACAACCCCGCCTCGAAGCGCTCGCCTCCAACCCTCAAAGCATCGACCCCTGTTGGCGCGGCCACCAATACCGGCTGAATATCCTCCAGCGACGAAAACACCTGCGGCTCGCAAACCAGCACCGGCAATCCGCAACCCGCCGCGGCCTGCGAAAGAGCGTCGCGAGTCAATAATGCCTCGGTCTCGCAGATGCGTTCCCGGTAAAAACCAGCATAGAACTCACCCCGGCCGGCATCCAGGACTGCGACCGCGCTTCCTTCATGGTTTTGCCTGGCCAGCAACTCCAGCCGCGAAAGCGCAATCACGGGAATACCCAGTCCCTCAGCTAGGCCCTTCGCCGCGCTGACCCCGACCCGGATGCCAGTAAAACTTCCCGGCCCATGCACAACCACCACCCCGCTTAGATCTTCCAGCCCGACCCTAGCTTCTTGCAGGAGGCCGTCAATCGTCGTAAGCAGCTGTTCCGAATAAGTCTTCCCCGCCAATTCCCTCGACCAGACGCCGGCAGGCCCACTCAAAGCCACGCCACCCACGGCTCCGCAGGTATCCATCGCGAGCAACATCAAACGCCGGTGACCTCATCCTGGCAAATCTCCACCAGCACTCCGCCGGCGCTCTCCGGATGAATAAAGAAATAAAGATGCCCGCCCGCGCCAACCTGCAAATCCTCTGAGATTAGCCGGACGCCCTTCGCCTTCATCGCCTCCAGCGTTCCCGAAATATCATCGACGTGGAGCGCGATATGGTGCAGCCCCTCGCCGCGCTTCGCAAGAAATCGGCCGACTGTAGAATCCTCGGTAGTCGGTTCCAGCAATTCGATCCGGCTCTCGCCGACCGGAATCATCGCCGTTCTAACCTGCTCATGCTCGACAGTCTCTTCGTGAATGATCTGCATCCCGAGCGCTTCATAGAACCCACGCGCCGCCGCGATGCTCTTGACCGCAATCCCCAAATGATCGATCGTCGCCAAACTCCCTCCTTATCGGTCGCCTGGACCTTCGAGCCTTCCCGTCCACAGCAGAAAGCGCACCAGCGCACCCTTTTCTTTCCATGTAAATCGGACCACATCACGACCCGTCATGGACTCCGCCTTCATCCCCGAATACGTCTCGATGCGCCACTTGATATATTCACTGCGCCAAGGACGCAAGCGGTGGCCCCTGGTCGCATTCCATAGAAAGCTCAGCGCGTTAGGCATCTTCTCTACGGTAAACTACAAGAGATGATTCCCACCCTCGAATGGACCGCCGAAGGCGTCCGCTTTCTCGACCAGACCCGCCTGCCGCTGGAAGAAGTCTACGTCCTCGCAACCACCTATAACGAAGTCGCCGACGTCATCACCACCATGGTCGTTCGCGGAGCCCCGGCCATCGGTGTAAGCGCCGGCATGGGCGTCGCCATCGGCGTGCAAAAGAGCCCCGCCACCACCATCGCCGCGCTTGACGCCGACTTCGAGGTCATCGCCAGGACCCTCGCCTCCACCCGCCCCACCGCCGTCAATCTCTTCTGGGGAATCGACCGCATGCGCCGCCACTACAACGCGCTCAAGGCGGAAGGCAAAAGCCTCGACGAAATCCGTGCAGGCCTCATCGCCGAAGCCCGCCGCATGTATCACGAAGACATCGCCGCCTGCCGCACCATGGGCGCGCACGGCGCGAGCCTCATGCCCAAATCCGGCTCCGTGCTCACCCACTGCAATGCCGGAGCGCTCGCCACCTGCGGCTACGGCAGCGCCCTCGGCGTCATCCGCGCCGCCATCGAGCGCGGCCACGAGATCCACGTCTACGCCGACGAGACCCGCCCCTTCCTCCAGGGAGCGCGCCTCACCGCCTGGGAGCTGATGCACGACGGCATCCCGACCACCGTACTCTGCGACAACATGGCCGCCAGCCTGATGCGCCAGGGCAAGATCCAGGCCGTCATCGTCGGCGCCGACCGCATCGCCGCCAACGGAGACGTCGCCAACAAGATCGGCACCTATAACGTCGCCATTCTCGCCAGGGAACACGGCATCCCCTTCTACGTCGCCGCCCCCTGGGCCACCATCGATCTCGCCACCGCCCACGGAGACGACATCCCCATCGAGCAACGCTCCGCCGTCGAGGTCACCCACCACGCCGGAAAACAGCTCACCCCGCACGGAGTCGGCATCGAAAACCCAGCCTTCGACGTGACCCCGGCAAAGTACGTCACCGCAATCATCACCGAACGCGGACTCCTGCGCGCTCCCTACGAAGAGTCGCTGGCCGAGCTGGAACTCGCCGCCGCACAAGGCTAGCTCTTCGGCGGGCACAATGACCAACTTGAAGAACTCATTGCCTAACGATTCCGAAGTAAACTTCGAAGGGAGCGCAAATGATGCACAACCTTCGATCATCTATTGCCCTTACACTGACCGCGATATTCCCCTTGAGGAAAGCACCCCTGAACACATCGTTCCTCTCGCACTCGGCGGCATAAACGGATTCACTATCCCCGTATCAAAGGACTTCAACTCGAGAGTTGGCTCCACGATCGACGGCGTGCTCGCCAACGATTTCCTTGTGATGAGTAAACGCGATAAGCACCGGGCCAAAGGGCACACTCGAAGACATCCCGAAAACGTCTTTCCCAATGCGTCTAACGCGGACACAGGTGAACCGCTTCATGTAACGCTCGGACAACTCCGAGGGCTTCGACTGTGGGATCCGAAGCAAAAGCGAGACGTGACTGGTCAGGGGCAACGGGTTAACATCGGTTTCAAAATCGATCTAGACGTTACGTATCGCTTCGTAGCAAAGGTCGCCCTATCCGCCGGATACCTAATATATGGGGATAATTTTCGGAACCATGTAAAGCACGAAGACTTCCGAAAGATCATGAATCAAAGACCAACCGAGATGGGAGATGTCCTTAACACGATAGACGCTCAGTACGATGATAGGTTTTTAGAGCCTCAGTCGATCAATCAAAAAATCTTGCGGATGATGATGACTGGATTCGGCCCTCATTCAGCTGTCGCACTCATACCCAATTCGCATAGCCTATCCGTCGTGGTCTCAGTGTTGGGCGATTACATCGGTATGCTCAGCGTTCCTGCTGACACGAAGACATTTCCGAACACTGGTGAATTTCGACAGGGACAATTCTTTGTTCTCAAAAAGCCTGTCGCGATTCGCGATTCCATTTGGAATTTGAATCAAAGAATGCTTACGAAACTAGAAGAGTTTCTCTCAACCGGAAAATGAACTCGGGCAGACTGGACGGGTGGCCCATATCCGGCAAACCTTCAAAGTTATCGATAACCTGAGTTGCCCGCAGCTGGAGACGAGTCATTTGACGAATTTCACGGACGGGTGGCCCACATCTGGCAATCCTCGCACAGATTCGGGTGCCCCATGTCCCTTCTTTTGGGACATGGGTTTCCTATCCTCGCAACAAACGTCAGGTTAAGCCTTGAAGCGTCCCGATCCCACATCCCAAGAGCGGGATGTGGGGCCCGCACTGGTTAAGAAATCCAGACCTGGGCCACCCAGCCAGTCCGACCTGAAGGAACCAATCGCCAGCACGAACGAGAACCGCAGCATCCTGGCGCAGCGCCGTAACTGCTCTGAGATCGATGGGCCATCAGGCAGCCCACTCATCGAATCGGCGCATGATCTCCATGAGCGTGCATCCCAACAGGATGAGAGAGCCCCACAATAGGAAAGGAACGCCATAGAGTAGGAGATGCTTGCGCGAACGGACTAACTCAAACACTCGCACCTTTACGATGGCGTATACGTTCGCCGAGAGATAAGCAACTACCAAGCAGCTTACTACCAAGTTATCCATCTTGTTACTCCTCCTTTTAGAAGGCTTTATCCCCGACGAAGCACTCGACGGCGACCGGCGCTCCTTCAGGACACCGCTCTCAAGTTGCTGCGGAAGAGAAATCGACCCCAGAGACCTTGACGACGGCCTGCCACGCGGCTTCCTGGCTGGCGCGATCGTGGAGGTGTGGGTGGCGCTGCGCCTCAATTGGGCCTGAGAACTTCCCTTGAGCCGAGGCGAAGAATTGCCCTGAGACGTCGGTTCCGAACTCCGACGCCTGGAGGTACCGACGGGCCGCGGTCTCCGGCGTCTGATTCATGCCGGGAATGAGGTTCACGATTGGGATGAACAGATACTTCAACAACGGGCCAGCGTTTCGCACCACCTTGGTGTCGGTCGCCCCACCGGGCGATACGGCGTACACGGCCATGCCGGAGGGCAGCCGGCGGGCCAGCGCCGCGGTCCACCAAGCGATGATGAGCTTCGCGTCGGCATACGCCCGGTTGGGCACGTACTTCACGTTCGGCCCGTTGCGAATCAGGGCTTCCGCAGCGGCGGTTTTGTCACCCCGGAAGTACTTGGCCGCGAAGGCAGGCACGTCGGTGTAGCTGAACATGGGCACGCCCCCTCGGGCAGGTTCTGCGCCGGAGATAACGATCCGCGCGTTGGGGCTCAGCAGGTTGGCGCGGAGCAACCCGACAGTCAGTTGATGATGGCCGATCATCGGAGCCTGAGCCGCCTCGACGCCCGCCGCAGTGATCACGCGCGCCTTGCCGGGGACCATCCCGGCATTGAGCAGTAGGAAATCGATCGGCCGCTCTCGCTTGACCAGCGAGGCGAGGGCGGCCTGAACGCTGGCCGGCGCGTCCAGATCCAACTCCAGCGGCGTGAATATCACCTTTTTGTTCTCAGCCGCGAGTTGAGCGGCCGCTTGCCGGGCCCCAGCCAGGCTGCGCCCGGTGACGATGATCTCGTGCCAGCCCTCTTTGGCGAGCAGGCGGGCTGCCGCATTGCCGAGCCCGGAGGTGGCGCCGGTGACGAGTGCGATCGAATGTTCCAATGGGTGTCTCCTGTACTTATCTGTCTTGCAGCGTTACATACGCGAGAGTACGATACCAACAGACGCAATGCAAGGAGTTTCGTACGCAATGGTAACTAATATTGCGAAGCGCCCCCCGGGACGTCCCAAAGGCTTTATCCCCGAAGAAGCACTCGACCGTGCCGTTGAGATGTTTTGGGAGCATGGGTATGAAGGAGTCAACGTGGATCGGATCGCGCGCGCCGTGAACGTCACCAAACCCGCCTTATACCGGGCCTTCGGAGACAAGTCCACCCTGCTGCTAAGGGCCGTCGAGCGCTATGCGCTGATCTATGGCGCTCCCAAAATGGCAGCCTTTCAAGCGGAGCCGGACATCTACAAGGCCGTGACCGCCTTTTGCGAGGCTACCGTCAACACCGCTACTGGCGACGCTCGCAGCGGCTGCATGTTGGCCGCTGCTGCGCTGGGACATTCGGAGCGGGTAACAGAGATCCGTTCCTGGCTCGCGAAGGGCCTCACCGCATCCGCTGGTATTTTCGCGAAACGTTTCGAGCAGGAGACAAAGGCGGGGCGCCTGACTCGCACACCCTCTGCCAAGGTGCGAGGCCGTTTGCTCGTTGACTTGCTGCAGGGTGTGCAGCTTCGCGCCAAGGTTGGTATCACTCGCGAGGAATTGCTGGAAGACATCCGAAGCTATGTGCCCCTGATTCTTGGCGAGCAAATCTAACGGGCGGCTGGACGGGTGGTCCATTCAAACCATCTGCTGGCTTGAATGGGGTGAGAGGGATGCCAAGACATTGGGGTGAGCCACGCGGTGGCGCTGATTTCCCGAATCGGGAAAGCTAAGGAATCTCCCATGCGATTCCCGTTGCAGATGTCCAACCCCGAACTAAACTGAAGACAATCTGAGAGAAACAAAAGCGCTCCGCCGGTGGGGATCTTTCAGAAAACGATTTGGGGGCCGTCCCAACTGCAACAGCACATATAGCAACATATAACTGGATATAAAAAGGTAGAACCAGATCGCCCTAACTCCTTCGGAATCAAATATGGAAGATATGGCATAGATAGGGGGAGGGGGGTGGGCAGCCCCGGATCTCAATCAAGAAGCTTCCTTGCCCATCCGGGCGGGTGGCCCAGGTCTAAGCAAGGAGCCGATGCGGGTGCCCCATGTCCCTGCCTTTGGGACGTGGGATAGGGCGGACGGCAGTCCGACCTGAAGGAACCAATCCCTACACGAACAGCAACTCCCAAAGTCATTCGAGCGGTAGGAATCTCGTGCGCCGCCACCGAGCTCAACCGCTCATCCCAAAGCTCGACCGGCAGCCCCGAACGCGCCCCCAGCTCCGCGGCAAACGCCTGCACCTTCGCCGCCCACAGGCATCACGTCCCCCCCGACATGTGCAGCGGATTCCCCACCAGGGAAGGGGACTACTCGGCCGAGCGGCGAGAAGCCTGTTCTAACCAAGCCTTCGCCGCCAGCTTCAGCTGTATCTCGCGCATGACGATCGTCAAAAACGTCAACTTCCTATTTCGCCTGCACTAGCCCCGCAAGTACCGCAGCAAGTTTATCGAGTATCTGGTTCCAGCCCTCCATTTGACCGCTATCTTTCGCGCTCTCCACGGGTTCATTTCCAATGAAGGTGAGTCTCGTCTGGCCGTTTCCAATATCCTCAAAAGGAATCACGTCGTACGCAGCGTTTATGGCCTCATGTTCTATTCCGTATTGCGCAGGCTCAAACCTGTTTCCCTTCGACGGTTCGCGTATGTAGCCGTATCCCGCGCCAGTCAGGATGCGATGCTGTTTACCGATAGCGCGGCGCAGCTAGGGCCACAACTCGCCGTCGAAACGTCCAAAACTGCTGTCTTGGACGCCGAACAAGTTACGTCGATTGCCAACGCAGTTGGAATGAGCCGATAAACTAGTGCGCGGCGTTGCCCGCGCGCCGAATCGGGCTATCGCCCCAAGAACTCACCGATTACGACGGCCAACGACGGGCTAGCAATGATGTTGTAGTGAGTCGTGCCGGGAAGGATGGCCAACTGTGCCATCGACCTCATCGATCCGTCTAGTCCGGCGTCCCGTTGTGCGCCACCGAGAGCCTTGTAGAATTCAACGATATGCTCGGCGCGAACGGCATCTGCATCGGCAAAGACCAAGAGTGTCGGTAACTTGAGAGCCTTGACCTGCGCTGACCAGTCAAATGGCGTGCTGGCCAGTTCGCCCATCTTTTTGAACGACGTTTCCCAGTTCGTCTTCGGGTACATCGTCGCAAGTGGTGACTTTTTGACGCTGTCTGCAAGCATCGGTGCGTTCTTGCTCATCTCTGCGAACGCGGCAAGCCCTTCCGGATAGAATCCGGTTTGGGCCATCACGGAGGAAATCACCACCAGGTGATCGACGATTTCGGGATGTCGTATGGCAGTTTGCAATGCGACACCTCCACCGAATGAATAGCCGACCAAGTCAATTTTTCCCAGCTTCAGGTACGCGACCAGAGCGGCTACATCATCGGCCAGTGCTTCAAAGCGGTAAGGACGATCGATGTCGGCGGTGTTTCCATGTCCTTGCAAATGCACCGCAATCACCTGACGGGACGTCGCCAGAGCATCGATATTAGTGCCAAAGCCTTCGAATGCGGTGATTCCGCCGTGGAGCAGAACCATCGGCTTACCTTGGCCATGAATCTCGTAGTAGAGCTGCATGCCATGAATCGGTGCGTATCCAGTTTTACTTTCTCCGTTCATAGGAACTCCAGACGCACTAACTTCAGTGCCAGCGAAACTCAAGAGCAGCACAGTTATGAGTGTCAGAATGTTATTTCGCATAGTCTTCTCCAGTAGCCAAGTTCTGCATGTTCGGTTGCGCCTGCCTTTACTTCATGTTCAGTAACTCGCACATGAAGATCATCAAAGCTTCAGCTTCTTATTTCGCATGCGCCAGCTCCGCAACAACTGCGGCAACTTTATCGAGTGTCTCGATCCAGCCCTCCATTTGACCGCTATTTTTCGCGCTCTCCATGGGTTCATTTCCAATGAAGGTGAGTTTCGTCTGGCCGTTTCCGAGGTCCTCAAAGATGGTCACATCGTACGCACCGTCGATGGCCTCTTGTTCTATTCCAAGCTGCGCAGGGTCAATCTTGTTTCCCTGCGGGTCGGAAAAGTACATCAAGGAAACGATCTTCTCGTGCAGAACAATCTCGTGGTATTCAATCGCATTCCAGCCCTCGTACCCATCCGGCGTCTTCATGCAGAGGAGAAGTTTTCCTCCAACGCGAAAATCCATCTGACAAGCGGGCGCAGTAAAGCCCTTCGGCCCCCACCACTGCATGATGTACTTCGGGTCTGTCCACGCCTTCCAAACCAGCTCGCGTGGGGCATCAAAAATTCTTGTAACGACCATCCGCTCAGCTTCGCCAACTGTGTTTTCTGTCATCTCTGACCTCCTCTTTCTTCATTTGCCGTTTTTTTCATTTCATTGATAACTACTTCCAGTTTGTCGAAACTCTCTTCCCAGAACCGGCGATAGCTAATCGCCCAGTCGCTGACTGTCTTGATCGCCTCGGGCCTAAGCGCGCACACACTCTCTCGTCCACGCTTCGTCTTGATCACAATCCGCGCCCGCACCAGGTAGGCGATATGTTTTGAAATCATCTGCTGCGAGAGTGCAAACGGTTCCGTCAATCCGTGCACGGAGGCAGGCCCATGGGAGAGCCGCTCGATCATCGCCCGGCGGGTTGGATCAGACAAAGCCGCAAATGTTGTACCCAGGTGATCCACAACCATATGGTTGTGCATTGTCCGATCAATGTCAAGTGTGAATTTTGCGTACGCCTACGGCGACTCCGTAGTCATTCAAGTGGTAAGGCTGGACGACGGCGTCTCAGTTGCCCCAGCCGCGCGCGAAGCCGCCTCCTGCTTCGCTTCCATCCAACCCCGCAGAATCACCACCGCCGCCACCTGGTCGATCACCTGCTTGCGGTCGCGCCGGTCATGCCCGGCTTCGTCAAGAATCTCGTGCGCCGCCACCGAGCTCAACCGCTCATCCCAAAGCTCCACCGGCACTCCCGAACGCGCCCCCAACTCCGCGGCAAACGCCTGCACCTTCGCCGCCCACGGGCTGACGTCACCCGACAGATGCAGCGGATTCCCCACCACGATTGCCACCACCTCATGTTTGCGAATCAGCCGCAGCAGACTCCGCAGGTCCTCGCCCCGGCTCTTGCGCCACAGCGTCAACAGCGGCTGCGCGGTATAGCCCAGCGGGTCAGAAAGCGCGACACCCACCCGCACCTTCCCCACATCCAAAGCCATCACTCGCCCTGAAGCCATCCCCGGAACCATCCCCGACACCATCACCTGCCACCATCCCTCGCGATCAAGCCGGAGGCGTTCAGGGCCCGGTTCACGTGTTCGGGGTCGTGGGCGATGAGCTTCAAATAAGCGCGTGCGGGTTGGTCAGGCACAGCGCGCCCTTGCTCCCAGTCCCTCAACGTGCCCAGCGGGATGTGATAGCGCTCCGCAAACTCCTGTTGGGTCAAATCCAGTGCCCGGCGAATGATCTTGACCTGCGGCGTGCGCTGCATCCGGCGGAAGTCGGACTCGGTGAGAGGCCTAGCGTCCGGGTCATTAAGAGCTGCTTGCTCGGTAGCATCCAAAGCTCTAGAGGGCGGATTATCTTGCGTTGTGACGGAAGTATTCATCTTGTTCATATTGGGTAACCCTGCGTGCCGAAATGATCCGGATCTTCTCCGCGCGTTCGGTATACGCGACAAAGAGAAGCACACCGCCCTCCGCCATTCCAAGTATCACGAAACGTTGCTCGCCATAATCTTCCCTGTCGTCGAGCCATTCGATCGCGCATGTGTCTTTGAAAACGGCTTTCGCAAGGTCGAAGCTCACTCCGTGGAGGCGCAGGTTCGCCTCGGCCTTGGCCTCGTTCCATTCAAAGTACACACTGCAATGGTACGGGTAACCAGTAGCTTTGTCGAGCTTGCGCGGGATAGCAGCCTCGCTTTGATCTCACAGGATTCGTCTCAGCCAGTATTCCCATCCTCCGCTAGACTTAGAGAGTCATCGCCGCCACGCTTCCAATTCGCATCCACCAGCCTCGCTTCATGAACATCCGTAAGAAATCCCTGTTGCGCGGTTCAGTGCTCGTTCTAGGCAGTCTGGTTCTTGCCCTTGTCTGGGCCGGATATCCCGAGGCGCATGCGAATCCGAGACTGGTCCTCCCAGCGGTGCTCGCCTTTGCCGGTACCCTCGACACGATGCGCTGTCTGAGGCTGAAATGGAGCTTCTACCACGGCGGCGTCATCCTCCTGCTTTACATGGACATCATGGCCATCGCCATGATCCTCTTTCTCTTGATTTACCCCTATGACGGGTCTCTGATGTAGTCCTTCTGTGTAGTCGGCCCTCTGAACCGCTACCCTCTTCGCCGCAAAGCAGTTACACTGCGGACGGAAACAGTTGCGCTTGGGAAAAGGAGTGCAGGGATGCTGAAGGGATTTCGCGATTTCGTTCTGCGTGGAAATGTGCTCGATCTGGCCGTTGCGGTGGTCATCGGCGCGGCGTTTGGGACCATCGTGACCTCGCTGGTCAAGGACCTCATCACTCCACTAATCGCCGCGATCGTAAAGAAGCCGGATTTCTCTTACCTGGTGCTTCACATCCACGGAGCCAACATCACTTACGGGAACTTCCTCAACGCTCTCATTTCGTTTCTGCTGATTGCGGCTTCGGTATATTTCTTCGTAGTGCTGCCGGTGAATACATTGCTGGCCAAGATGAAACTGACATCCACCCCGCCGCCCCCGCCGCCGACGAAGCCATGCCCGGAGTGCCTCAGCGATATTCCTGCCGCCGCAAAACGTTGCTCGCACTGCGGGCAGCCGGTTGCCGCCACTCCCTAGAAACCTCTCGCATCCGATCGGAAGCCTGGGCTTCTTCCCTGCGCTTCCGATCAACCCGGCACGCCAGTGTCCACTCCAAAGAACGCCCAGTAGTGGTCAAGTTTGAATCTTAGTAGTGGCTTGAAGTTGATCTATGACGCAGCCTAATCCAGGAAAACCTAAGAAGCGTAGTCACAAATGCGTATAGCGCACAATTCAAGCCTAAGGGCCACCAAAAGCCCCGGAATAGAAGGGCCGTAGGCCACAGGATTTCGGAAATCAGTTCCCAGTTATGCCCGACTGCGGCGCCATTCATTATGGCCCCGATTCCAAGTAGTAAAGGCAGACAGCCCAGTAATCCCACTATGGCCCCCAATAGGGGCCACTTGAATGTCACCTTCTTCATGCCGCCCATGCTCTCACGCCTCTAGCAGTCCCACAAGTTCTTCAACTTGACCACCACCGAAAGCCCGCGTTCCCGTTGTCGGCAGGCGCCTTTCGTGTAATCTGAAATTTCACCCCGCGATCCACTCCGACCCCTTGGAGCCAGATTGACTCTGCGCGAATTCACGGCTACCGTCGTCCTGTTTTCTTTCGCCGCCAGTTCTACCTTTGCCCAGTCCTCAGCTGCGCCCTCAGAGCCGCAAGTCGAGCAGGAGTTCCTCGCCGTCCCCAGCGCCAAACTCGCCGGCGAGCATCTCAAAACGCTGACCGCCGTACCGCACCTGGCGGCCACCAAAGAGGACTACGCGACCGCGGAATATGTCGCCGAAAAGTTCAAAGCCGCTGGCCTTGAAACCAATATCATCCCCTATAAGGTCTGGCTCAGCGTCCCAAAAGAAGTGAAGATCACAGCCACCGCGCCCGATGGCGCGGTGCTGATGACCGGGCCCACTCCCGAGCACGTTACCGACGATCCCTATCAGAGTGACCCGCGCATCGTCACCGCCTTTAACAGCTCCTCACCCTCATGCGATCTGACCGCCAGCGTGGTCTATGCCAACTACGGCACGCCGGAGGATTTCAAGAAGCTCGAAAGCCTCCACGTCGACATCAAGGGCAAGATCGTTCTGGTGCGCTACGGCCACAACTTCCGTGGAGTGAAGGTCTATCTGGCCCAGCTCGGCGGCGCGGCCGGGGTCATCATCTACAGCGACCCCGCCGACGATGGATTCACCAAGGGCAAGGTCTACCCCGACGGCCCCTACCGCCCAGCAACCGGGGTGCAGCGCGGTTCGGTACAGTACATCTTCAAATATCCAGGAGACGCGACCACTCCCGGCATCGCCTCCGATCCCGACTTGCCCGCAGACAAGCGCACTCCTCCTGACCAGGCCGCCAGCCAGCCTACCATTCCGGCCACGCCAATCTCCTGGCAAGATGCCGAGCCGATCCTCAAGGCGCTCGGCGGACCAGCGGTGCCGAAAGAGTGGCAAGGCGGGCTGCCCTTCACCTACCACACCGGCCCGGGTGGCGTCGAAGTTCACTTGGTGCTCAAACAGGACTACGCCTACCGCACCATCTGGGATGTAATCGGCACCGTTGACGGCACCACTTATCCGGATGAATGGGTCGTCGCTGGCAACCACCGCGATGCCTGGGTCTTCGGCGCGGTCGATCCGTCCAGCGGAACAGCAAGCATGCTAGAGGCTGTGCATGGAATCGGCGAATTGCTCAAGACCGGCTGGCGGCCAAAAAGGAGAATCGTCTTCGGCAGTTGGGACGCCGAGGAAGAGGGCCTCATCGGCTCTACCGAATGGGCCGAAGGTCACGCACGCCAACTTGAGAATGCGGTCGCCTACTTCAACACCGACGTCTCCGTCTCCGGCCCGGATTTCTCCGCTGCCGCCGTTCCCACCCTGAAACAGTTCGTTCGCGACGTCACCAAAGAAGTTCCCAGCGCCAAGGGGACCACGGTCTACGATCAGTGGAAAGCAAAACAAGCGCTCGACTCCAAGGGACACGTCAACAACGGCTTTAGCGAGAAGCACGTGAACGCGCACGTAACTGACGATGTCGAAGTCGGCGACCTCGGCAGCGGCTCCGACTACACTCCGTTCTTCCAGCACCTCGGAGTTCCCTCGACCGATATCGGCTCCAACGGCCCATATGGCGTCTATCATTCGGCCTTCGACGACTACACCTGGTTCGTCAAGAACGCTGACCCCGACTTCACCCTCCTGCAGCAACAGGCTCGTGTCTTTGGCCTGGAGGTCATCAAGATGGCCGACGCCGGAGTCCTGCCTTACGACTACCCCAACTACGCAGCTGAAATCACCGCGTATCTGCAGACAGCCAAAAAGAGGGCCAGTGAGGCCGGACTCAAAGAGATCAAGTTCGATGGCGCTCTTGAGGCAGCCCACCGCTTTTCCTCCGCAGCAGCCAGCCTTCAAAAGAAACTCGCTGAGCCAACCGAGGATATCGCCGCGCTCAACGCCATTCTGCTGAATACCGAACACGATCTGCTCTCGTCCGAAGGCCTGCCGGGTCGCCCCTGGTACAAACACACCATCTATGCCCCCGGCGAATTCACCGGCTACGCAGCAGTCGTCATCCCCGGAGTAAATGAAGCGATTGACGCCAAAGACGTCGCGCGTGCGCAAGAGCAGATGACGATCCTGACCGAAGCACTCGATCGGGCCGCTGCTACTTTAGAAAGTGCGAAGTAGACCACGACATTCTTGAAACCAGGAAAGGCGCCATGCCTCTTAACTTCTTCGATCTCCGTAGCCATATGCTTCCAACCGCCTTGCTCCTCGCTGGCGCGACTCTCGTCCTGGCGCAACAACCAGCGCCGCCGCCCGCCAGTTCACCGCTGATGCAGCGCATGTCGGCCTTTCTCGATGTGCCCAACGGCGCCTGGACTTCGCAGGAGATCACCACGATGAATCGCCTCCGCGATGCCGCGCTCACCGATCCCTACGCCATGAACGAGCTGCAGCACCTCACCGACAACATCGGTCCCAGGCTGAGCGGGTCCCCGCAGGCGCAAGCAGCGGTCGATTACGTCGCCGCCGAGATGCGCTCGCTCGGCGCAGAGGTCACACTCGAAAAAACCAGCGTCCCCCACTGGGTGCGCGGCGCAGAGACCGGCGAGCTCGTCGCCTGGCCTGGAATGACTCCGGCAACCACGCAAAAGATCGTCCTCACCGCACTCGGAAGCAGCGTCGCCACGCCCGCCGACGGCCTCACCGCCGAAGTCATCGTCGTCAACTCCTTTAACGATCTCAAGGCGCTCAGCCCCGACGCGGTCAAGGGCAAGATCCTGCTCTTTAACGAAAAGTTCGACAAGCGCCTCGCCGCTCAGGGCCAGGGCTTTGAAGCCTACGGACAAGCGGTCATCTATCGAGCGACCGCCCCGGTGGTCGGCGCAGCCCACGGCGCAGTTGCGGTACTCGTCCGCTCCGTCGGCGGCGCGGATTTTCGCCTGCCCCACACCGGCATGACCATGTACGACCCGCAGGCGACAAAGATTCCCGCCGCCGCCGTCACCGCCGAAGACGCCGACCTGCTGGAGCACCTAACCAGCCAGGGCCACGTCCGCATGAAGCTCACGCTCACCCCGCAAACCCTGCCCGACGCACCAAGCTACAACGTCATCGCCGACTGGAAAGGCACCGAACATCCCGAGCAGGTAGTCGTCATCTCCGGCCATCTCGATTCCTGGGACCTCGGCACCGGCGCGATCGACGACGGCGCCGGCGTCGTCGTTTCCATGCAGGCCATTCATCTGTTGTCTCAGCTCGGCATCCATCCCAAACGCACCGTCCGCTTCATCGCCTGGATGTCCGAAGAGGAAGGCTCCCAAGGCGCGCAGACCTACGCCGCGGACCACACCTCAGACCACACCGCCGACCTCGCCAACCACATCGGAGCCATCGAGACCGACTCCGGAGCCGGTCATCCCACCGGAATCTACTTCGCCGGCAAGCCCGCTCTCGAATCCTGGCTGCGCCCGGTCGCCCAGACGCTGCAGCCTATCGGCGCCAGCGAACTCGTCGCCACTCCCGAAACCGGCGAAGACATCGCCACCATCACCACCAAAGGCGTCCCCGGCTTCGCGCCCATCCAGGACAGCCGCTTCTACTTCAACTACCACCACACCGCCGCCGACACCTTCGACAAGGTCGATGGCCATGAGCTGAACGAGAACGCCGCCGTCGTAACGGTGCTGGCCTACGCACTAGCGGACGCCTCCGAGGCCGCGCCGAGATAGGGACAGGGCGGACGGCGAGCAGAAGTCCATTCACTCATTCCGGGGCGCCCATTCGGCAGGCTTTCTCCCCCAGGAAAAAGCCTACAGAGGCACTCTCCGGCACGCGACACCATTGGACTTCTGCTCCAGTTCGCCCCGGGTGGAAGCGTGGGACTTCCAACAATCGCATTCCAAGAAAAAATGTCATCCTGAGGCGCAGCCGAAGGACCTGCGGTTTGCCTAAAGCCGCGCCGCAGGCGCATCCCAAAAGTCTTTCGGGGTGCCCCATTCAAGCCCTCAGTTGGCTTGAGTGGGATCACCACTCCACCCACCCAAAACAATCGTCATTCCCCGAACAAATCGCGGAGAGCGTTTTACCTCCCCGCCTGATTTTCAGGCCTCGACCACGGAGGAACGATTCCGTTCATGCGAGCATAGGCAACTAGCTGACCCATGTGTTCGTTGTCGTGGATGATGATGCGCAGGTACATGCCGTCAACCGTGACGGTCTTGCCGCCCATTTCAACTTTGCGCTGGAGGTCTCCAGGCTTCAGCTGAGCCCGTGCCGTTTTCACCGCGTTGAGAGATCGCTCCAAATATCCGATGACCTCGGCTTTCGACGTCACGGTCTTCTCCATGTCATTCGAGGTGATATCGGCCGGCATCTTCGGACCCGTCACGCTGAGCAGATAGAAGTTTGCGATCGCGATGTGCATGAAGACCTCACTGACCGATCTCACTCCCGGCGCTGGACGCCAGCCGTACTTCTCGGCCGGAATCGCCTGCGCCAAGGCAAGCAGCTGCCGCGAGACATGTCCCCACTCGCCGTCATAGCCTTCCCAAACTCCTTCAAGTTGCGGATCGGGCGGAGGTGTTTGGCGGGAATTGGCCGGAGCGGTCTGCGCATGAACCGCGGCGGCGCTCAGCGCGAACAAAAGCAATAGCGTTTTCAATGGGGCTCCCTCCTGTAGTGGCCTGGCTGTTGAACCCAGATCCGTGACTCCATGAAGTTTATGCTCGAAACAGAGGCTCAAGACAGTGGAAGAGCGCATGAGGACGCAGAAAAAGCCATGAAACTCAAAACCAATCCATCGCCGCCAAATCGGCCAGGCCACGTCACCAAAGGTAACGTTCTCGACGATCTCGGCTTCTCGGCGTCCGACGCGCTCGACCTCAAAATCAAAGCCGATATATGGAGGGCGTTGCTCGACCACATCGACAGCCAGGGCTTCGGCACCGAAGATCTCGTCCGCGTCCTCAAGGTCCACCAACCCGATGTCAGCAATCTATTGAACGGCAAGATCGGACGCTTCAACGTCGGAAGGCTGATTCAATTCGCCGCCCGCCTCAACCTGAACGCCGAAGTAAGAATCACCGCACCCAGATCCAGGAGTAGCGCACCCACCCAAAAGGCTCCCAGGCGGCAAATAGAAAAGACCCAAATGACGGCCGCTCGGTAACGCCACAGCGTTTTGTCATCCTCGAGTAAGCTGTGGCGGCGGAGTCGAAGAGCCTGTCCTGAGCGAAGCCGAGGGAGGCCGGTCAAGGCCAACTATGAAGCTCCCCGACTCCTCAGGACCGAAAGGGAACATCGAGCCAGGACGGTTCAATAAGCCTTTGACTCGTCATCATGACCGCTGCTACAGTCGCCCTTAGGATGTTTACGGCATTAGACTTCTTCGCTGGCAGCGGCTTGGTGCGCCTAGGGCTCGCCCCGGAGTTCGAAACCGTTTGGGCGAACGATAATTGCGTTAAGAAGCGGGATACCTATACGGCGAATCATCCATGGGGGGACTTCCTTACAGCTGATATCCAACATGTGAAAGGCCGAGACGTCCCGGCTGCTGATTTGGCATGGGCTTCGTTCCCTTGCCAAGACCTCTCACTCGCTGGAAATCTTGGCGGAATCAAGAGCGGGACACGATCAGGTCTGTTCTGGGACTGGATACGGATTCTTCGCGAAATGCAGGAAGACGGGAAGAAACCTCCCATTCTTGTCGCTGAAAATGTAGTAGGCTTCGTTGTCGCGGAGCAGGGGAAGCACTTTAGGCAGGCATATTATGCGCTTCGTGATCTGGGCTATCGGCTAGGTGCGGTTGTAATCGACGCCAATTGCTTCGTCCCCCAAAGCCGTCGAAGGGCGTTTGTCATCGCTGTAGGAGAAAACATCCCTCTCAACGGACTGACTCAGCAGTTCCCTTCGGGCCAATTTCACCCCAAGAATCTCGTAAGAACTTCTTTTGTCGTGGACGATCCAGAATGGATTTGGTGGTCTCTTCCGGCCCCGAAAAGCCGGTGCCCTGCATTCAGCGATCTATGCGAGCGTGACGTGCCTTGCGACCCGCCGTCGAAGACGAGGGAATTGTGCTCCCTGCTTTCCCCTATCAACAAGAAAAAGCTCGACGCGGCAAGGAGAGCAAACACATTCTTTGCGGGCACTGCCTACCGACGCACAAGGCCCGATGAAGCAGGCGAAAAGAAACAACGTCTAGAGATAAGATTTGACGGAATTGCCGGGTGTTTGCGGACTCCAAACGGAGGAAGCAGCCGACAAACGGTCATAATCGTAGATCGCGGATCAGTTCGTTCACGCCTGATGACCGTCAGAGAGTGTGCAAGGTTGATGGGCGCACCAGACTCTTATAAAGTCCCGGGGTCCTACAACGACGGCTATCGTGCAATGGGCGATGCCGTTGCCGTTCCTGTTACTCGTTGGCTCACACGCCACCTTCTCGCACCGCTGGCTGAACGATCCCGATTTCTCGACCGGCGCCCCCCGACCGTCGGCCGCGACATTCCCTTCGAACTGCTGAGCAATCCAATGCGCGACGCTAATGCCTGAATCGGCTCAATTCGGGACCCCTCCGACCGACCTCGACTTTGAGAAGTCCCTCATGTTCTTCCACTCCTACATGTATGGGCCGCTGCAGGGTAAGCTACGCCTTTACGGGGCGCGTGGAATACCACCGGGAAGTCTTGCTATGTCTTCTGACTGGGAAGTATTCGCATCGATGCTCGTGAACGACTTGGGACGCAAATTCGGCGCAGGGATCGACTTGGCTAACTATGAAGTCAAGTCAGCGAAACGGGGCGGTAGCTACGAGTATCAATACCACAAGAACACCGGGCTCGAAAAGCTGATCAAGGACGCCCAGGTCGGCCATCTGTTTTTTGACTACTTCGATAATTTGAAGGAAGTTGACCTCCGCTACTTGCACGGATCACAGTTGGCGGATTTCTTTCCGAAATGGCGAGACGAATACCCCGACCCATATCCCCAGCGCTATCGGAAAAACATACCGTATGGTTTTGTAAAACAGAACGGCAAACTACTAATGACCCTCAAGGACGGGGAAGTAGTCTTCCCAGCCTTAATTCCGGAGGCTCAGCCCGCCAGCATTGCGGCTGAACATGAAGACCCGGACCACTCAGAGGAATAACGTCGCATGGCAGACGCCTTTACTACTCAACAACGCAGCGCATGTATGCGTGCAGTTGGTAGCAAGGACACGACGCCTGAAATGCGCGTAAGGAGGTTGGCCCATTCCATGGGCTACAGGTACGTGCTTCACGCTGCCAACCTTCCTGGCAAACCTGACCTCGTGTTCGTTTCTCGCCGAAAGATAATTTTTGTCCATGGTTGCTTCTGGCATAAGCACAGCTGTCACCATGGGAGCATTTCCCCCGCAACAAACAGCGATTACTGGATCGCCAAGCGAGAGAAAAACTGTCAAAGAGATAGACGACACATAAAAGCGCTTCGTAAGGACGGCTGGAAGGTGCTGGTACTTTGGGAGTGCCAAACTAAAAATCCCGGCTCTCTCCGTAGAAAGTTGGAAGCATTTCTTAACCCTGAATCGTGTGTCTGACGGTGCGCTTTAGTATGTCACTCCTCAACCTCAGTCCCGGCAAACAGGAAACCGCTGTCAAGACCCCAACCTTCCCCCAAAACCACCCAAAATATTCATTCCAACCGCGATGAAGATTCAAGAGTTGGCGTAGTCAGACCTGCCATAGTCCTTTATAATAGATCTTGTATAATCCAAGTTCATCCCATATCATCGAAAACGATGGCATCCAAGATAGACCCCGGCCAAGCCGCCGAACTTCACTTCGAGGGCGATTCGCTGGAAGTATTGTCAAGCTTTCCCGATGAGATCAAACGGTCGCTCGGTTTTTCTCTTCGACAACTCCAGGTCGGCAGGGAGCCAACATCGTAGACCCGAAACATGAGTTCCATCGGCGCTGGCGTCTACGAACTGAAAGAGGCTGACGAGCGCGCATGGTACAGGGCAATCTACCTGTCCAAAGTAGGCGACACGATCTATGTCTTGCACTGTTTTGAGAAGGAGAGCCGAAAGACCGATCGGCGTGACATCGAAGTCGCCAGGCAGCGCCTAAAACAAGTGAATCAGCGATTGCAGGAGCAAAGAACACATGAAAAACGCAGCGCAAAATAAGCCAACTCACATCGTGAAGGGCAACATCTTCGACTCGTTGGGCTTCTCTGCGTCGGAGGCCAGCGCCCTCAAGATCAAGGCAGAGATTCTCTCTGCCATTCTCGAAAACGTGCGCGCGAAAGGATACACGCAGGCGCAACTCGTAGACATCCTCGACGAATACCAGCCATCGGTCAGCAATCTACTGAAAGGCCGAATCTCGCAGGTGAGCATCGAGAAACTCCTGCGCTATGCCGATCGCCTCCATCTTCAGACCAGCATCGCGATTCGCGCCTTGGAAACGAAGCAGCGCCAGAGAAAGACCAGCGCAGCCTAGAAACCTCGCCCCAATCTTGTCAAGCCCCCAATCCCACCCAAAAACCACCCAAAATATTCATTCCAACCGCGATAAAAAATCCCAAAAGCTGGCGTAGTGAAAGGGGTCAACTTGATAAAATAGAGATAGGACATAAGAAAAGCTAACTAACTCAAGGCGGCGAAAGCCGCCTTTCTCATTTCTAGCTCACTTACGGAGGCAACAATGGTTCCAGAGTGCCATCACATCAAGACCTCAGGCGGAAAATGCGGCTCCCCCGCCCCTCTAACCCGATGGGTCGGCCGGCCCTACTGCCACTTCGATGCGCGCCCGCTCGATTTCTCGCTCCAGAAGCGCATCGACCAAGCTGAAACCCCTGAAATCACCGGTTCTTGGCGATAACCCGTTTGTTTGCAATTCTTTGCGGACAGATCCTGCAAGCCGCACAAAACAGGACGCTTACGCCGATGGGGGGTGGGGTACCGTCGTGCCGCGTGTGCCCTCAAGTCTTGAACGCGCCCGCCGATAAGCAGGTGAAATGGCCACCTCCCTCGTCGCCGGGCAGGATTCCAGAGTCCGCGCAGTTTCGCGAGCGCAATATGCTCCAGCCATCCTGCTCGCTGCAGCCGACCCCAGCACGCAAGCAAAGCTGTGGACGCTCCTCCGCAGTTGGGGACATCCAGTCGATATAGTTGCCGACAGCTACGCCCTGCACCAGGCCCTTGAGCGTCCCGAATCGGTCCCCATCGTAATCCTCGACACCGACTTACCCGGGCTCCAGGCGATGTCGCTCCTGCATCAACTTCAAACCGCTCGCCGGAGAAGCTGGACAATCCTATTTACAGGGTCGGGACAGTCAATCGAAGCCGGCAGCAACACTCTCTCTCGCGACACCGGAGTCGACGACGTCCTCACCAAGCCCATCGACGAGTTCGAACTCCGCGTCTCGCTGCGTGCCGCCGCACGCATCCATGCTCGTCACGTAGAGATGGTCGAGGCGATCGACGCGGCCCGCTTTGACGCCAGCCACGACAGCCTCACCGGACTCCTGAACCGTGAAGCGCTGCTGAACACGCTCTTTCAGGAGACCGACCGCACCCAGCGCCTCGGCAGCCAGCTTGCTTTCCTGCTGCTCGATCTCGATCAGTTTTCGCGAGTCAACCGCGAGCACGGCTACGATGGCGGCGACCGTGTCCTGCGCCAGTTGGCCAGCCGCTTTCGCCGCATTCTGCGCAGCTACGACATTACAGGCCGCTGCGGCGCCGACCAGTTTATCATCGCCATGCCGGGTTGCACCCACGAAGATACGCGAAGCATGGCCGCGCGGCTGAGCGACTGCGTCTCCGAGCGCCCTTTCGACATCTTGCAATCCACGGTCTCAATGACCGCCAGCATCGGCGTCGCGCAGAGTGGAGGGAGATCGCCGCTGACCGTGTTGCGCGAAGCCGAGAGCGCACTCTCCCGCGCCAAGCTCGCCGGAGGGGCCTGCGCCCGCTGGTTCCCTTCCGCTTCAACCCGTTCGGACGGTTCGCCTACGGCCGCGCCAGCCTCGCAGCGCGAAGCGGCCGCAAGAAGTGTCCCAGCCTAAAGTTCCTTTTCCCGCTACAAAACCCGAAGTGTTCGCTTACAAAACTGTTACAACCGCCTAAGCACCGCCACTGATACGGTTGAGTCAGGTTCATTCCCTGCAAATATAAGGATCGCGACCCAACCATGCCATTGCAAGTGCTCGAAGAAGAGATCGCTGCAACCCCTGTTATTCAAGTCACTCCCCGCGCCGCAGTTACGGCGCCCACTCCGGCCCAGGTCACCGATCGCGAACCCGGCAAGAAGAAGATCAACTGGATCACGACCCTGTTCATGGTGGCGTTTCACGTCGGCGCGGTCACCGCTCTGTTCATGTTCTCCTGGAAGGCGCTGATCGTCTCGGTGGTGCTGTATGTGATCGCGATCAACGTGGGCATCGGCATGTGCTACCACCGCTTGCTCACCCATCGCGGCTACAAGACGCCCAAGTGGATCGAGTATTGCCTCGCTATCTGCGGAACACTCTCGCTCGAGGGTGGCCCGATTTTCTGGGTCTCCACCCATCGCATTCACCATAAGCATAGCGACAAACTTGGCGACCCGCATACGCCGAACGACGGAACCTGGTGGTCGCACGCCGGATGGATCATGCACGGCGAGTCCCTCCATCAGGATGTCGCCCTCGCCAATCGCTACGCTCCCGACCTTGCCAAAGACCGCTTCCACGTCCTGCTCAGCAAGTACCACTACGTGCCGATGATCGTGCTTGGCTTGATCCTGCTGGCTGTTGGCGGCTGGCCGATGGTCTTCTGGGGCGTGTTTCTCCGCACCACGCTGGGCCTGCACGCGACCTGGCTGGTCAACTCGGCGACCCACCTGTGGGGCTCGCGCCGCTTCGAGACCCGCGACGACTCGCGCAACAACTGGTGGGTGGCGCTGCTTACCGGCGGCGAAGGCTGGCACAATAACCATCACGCCCACCCCGTCTCCGCCCGCCACGGCCTGAAGTGGTACGAGTTCGACCCGAACTACTACGGCATCTGGCTGCTGAAGCGGATCGGATTGGCAAAGGAAGTTAAGATCGCACAGTTCGATCCCGCAAATCCACGCCCTGCAGGAGCGGCCTAACCGACCACGACTCTTTGGCCCAACTTGCTTTGAGAAAAAGCGCAGTCGCCGCTCCGGCCGCTGCGCTTTTCTGTTTCAGCTTCGTCCACTTCCTAAGACTCTCCTAACGAATCGCCGATGACCAGGAAGGCCGCTCTGCCCGCGGCACTTCTTTTCTCAAGGTCACCCGATGCCGCAAGCGAGACCGTCCAGTTTGCTCCCTCCCATATTTCTTGTAGCCAGCGTCTTCGCCTCAGTGCTGCTGCACGCCCAATCGAATATGGAAGCGGTTGACGCCGCGCTCTTTTCCGTCACTCCACATAACCGGATCGTACAGCCAGTGGATGACAACCAGCGCGTCTCGCTGGACGGCAACACCCTGCCGTCAGCCCTGCCCGCTTATGAGACCGGTGCTGTCGATGGCGGTAAGCACTTCGACCGCATGCTGCTGGTATTGAAACCCGATCCGGCGCAACAAGCCGCTTTAGACGCACTGACCGCCGCACAGCAAGATCCCACCTCGCCGCTCTATCACCAGTGGCTCACGCCGGAGGCCTACGCAGAGCACTTCGGCACCTCGAGCGCCGACATCGAAGAGGTGCAAAGCTGGCTCGAGCGCAACGGCTTTCAGGTGGAAGAGATTGCCGCGAGCCGCCAAGCGCTGATCTTCAGCGGCACCTCGGCCCAGGTCGAGTCGGCATTTCAGACCAGCATGCGGACCTACCGGATTGCCGGGCAAACGCATATCGCCAACGCCAGCGATCCAATGGTTCCGGAGGCGCTCGCGCCGGTGGTCGCTGGAGTGGTCTCGCTGCACGACGTCTTCAGCGCGCCGCAACACACCGCTCCGATCAAAGCCAAAGTCGGAGATACCGTCAAACCCGAATACACCTCGGGAAGCGCCCATTATCTTTCGCCGTCCGACTACGCGACGATTTACGACATAAGCTCGCTCTATCACCAGGCCTACGACGGCGCCGGGGAAACGATCGCGATCGTCGGACGGTCGGACATCTCGCTCTCCGACGTGCGCAGCTTCCGCAGCACCTTTGGCCTGCCCGCCAAAGACCCGGTCTCAATCCAGAACGGCGCGACCAAGCCTGGTCTCACCGTAACCGACGATGTGGATGAGGCCATGCTCGACACCGAATGGTCCGGCGCAGTAGCGGAGAAGGCAACCGTCGATTTCGTGACCTCCGCCTCGACCGCGACCAGCGATGGCGTCTTCCTTTCGGCGCAGTATATTGTGGATCACAACCTTGCGCCGGTCATGAGCGTGAGCTACGGGCTGTGCGAGGCCGACCTGGGCGCAAGCGCCAATGCCTTTCTCAATGCACTTTGGGAGCAGGCCGCAGCCGAGGGAATCACAGTGCTGGTCTCGGCAGGCGATAGCGGAGCCGCAGGCTGTGACTCCTCCAGCGCAACCAGGGCGACCCATGGCCGCGGAGTCAACGGCATCTGCTCCACCCCCTACAGCACTTGCGTCGGCGGCACCGAGTTCAACGATACAACCAACCCCTCGCTCTACTGGAACAGCACCACCGGCGTCAACGGCGAGTCGGCTCTGAGCTACATTCCAGAAAATGTCTGGAACGAGAGCGGAAGCAGCGGACTCTGGTTGACCGGGGGAGGCGTCAGCACCGTCTACGCGAAGCCTTCCTGGCAAACCGGCCACGGCGTTCCCGCAGACGGCAAACGGGACGTCCCTGACGTTGCCCTGACCGCAGCCGCGCACGATTCCTATTTGGTAGGAGTATGGGGCGCGTTATACGGCATCTCCGGCACTTCGGCTGCCTCGCCCTCATTCGCGGGGATCATGGCGCTGGCGGCGCAGAAGGCCTCGGCGCGGCTGGGTAACGCGAACCCTGAGCTATACCACCTGGCGAACGCCCAGTATTCCGGCGGCCCGGCGGTCTTCCATGACATCATCTCCGGCAGCAATAGCGTTCCAGGAGTAACGGGATTTAACGCCACCGCCGGATACGACCAGACCACCGGTTGGGGATCGGTCGATGCGGAAAAACTTGTCACTGCCTGGGGATCAGCGCCAGCGCAGACTCCAGCTTTGGGACTAAAGCTGTCCAGCGCCTCCGTCACGCTGGCCAAGAGCGGAACTACGATGACCGTGACCACCGCGGCCAGTGGCGGACTGAGTTCCCCGGTTTCGCTGTCGGTCAGTGGTCTGCCCTCCGGGTTAACGGCCAGTTTCAAGCCCGCTTCGATCGCGGCCCCTGGTACCGGCAGCAGCGTGCTCACCTTGACCCCCCGGGCTACACTCCCGCCCGGCTCGTGGACCCTCACTATCACCGCCACTGGCGGCGGCGTCGCCGGCAAAGCCTCACTGGCTGTAACGCGGCCGCTCTTGGACACGACCATCAATACCCGTATTATCCGTCCGCGATAACAGTGATCGATCCGTGAATCTCGCCTGCTGACCCCCGCAGGCTTTCGACTCGCCTCCAGGTAGAGTCGCATAGCGACGCGGCCGGCTTTCCCCAAGTTGGAAAACCGGCAGCGCGAGTCGCGAAATCTGCATTGTATGATTCGGTAGTCCGCCGAATTTCCTGCACCCGCGATTCCGCCGCTTTTGAGGAGATGTGTTCATGAGGAAGTTGTCCTTTTTTTCCCTGGCTGCCGCCGTGCTGGCTGGCCTTGGCTGTTCGCTTGCGCCCGCCTCCGACCTGCCCGCCAGTAAACCCCTGAAGATCCCAGTCATCAAGTACGAGAAGTACAAGCTGCCGAACGGCCTCGAAGTCCTGACGTATGAGAACCATCGCCTGCCTCTGGTAGCCGTCGATCTCTGGTATCACGTCGGGCCGGTGAATGAAAAAGCGGGGCGCACGGGGTTTGCCCATCTCTTCGAGCACATGATGTTCGAGGGCTCGGAGCATGTCGGCGAAAAGGCACACTTCAAATACCTGGAAGGCGCGGGCGCAACTGACATCAACGGCACCACCAGCTTCGACCGCACCAATTACTTCGAGACGCTACCCAGCAATCAGTTGGAGCTCGGCCTCTGGCTGGAAAGCGACCGCATGGGTTTCCTGCTCGAGACGCTCGACCGGGCCAAGCTGACCAACCAGCGCGACGTGGTCCGCAATGAGCTCCGCCAGGACGAAGGCACGCCCTACGACCTGGCCAATGAACAGATTTATCACCAGCTCTTCCCCAAGGGCCATCCCTATTACGCGGCCGTCATCGGCTCCCATGCCGACGTCGAAGCGGCACGGCTGCTCGATGTGCGCGACTTCTTTCAGCATTACTACACTCCCAACAACGCCAGCATCGCGATCGCTGGTGACTTCGATCCTGCCCAGCTCAGGACGCTGCTGGAGAGGTATTTTGGACCAATCCCCGCCGGTCCGCCGGTCAACAAAGTCAATGTGACCACGCCCGCGATCACTTCGGAGCGTCGCGTCACGATCACGGACACGGTACAGCTACCACGTGTTTCGCTGGCGTGGCTGACCCCGCCAAACTTTCAGCCTGGGGACGCCGAAGCCGACCTCTTTGTGCGCATCCTGGGTGACGGTAAGTCGAGCCGCCTCTATCGCAAACTGGTATACGAACAACAGATCGCCCAGTCTGTCGAGTGCGAGAATGATTCGCTGAAACTCGCCTCGGTGGCGGAATGCGACGTGACCGCTCGTCCCGGCGTGAAGCCGGAGGCACTCGAAGCCGCCATCGACAAGGAGATCGACGCCCTCCGCACCGACGGTCCAACTCAGGCCGAACTCGACCAGGCGCGCAATGGCGTTTTGACTGGCAAGATATCCGGTCTCCAGCGCCTGGGCGGCTTCGGCGGCGTCGCCGACATGCTCGACCTCTATAACCAGTACACCGGAGACCCCGGCTACCTTCCCAAAGACATCGCCCGCTACCAGGATGCGACCGTAACCTCAATCAAGCAGATCGGCGAGAAGGCTTTCGCCAAGAATCAACGCGTCGTGGTCATTACCGTGCCCGGTAAAAAAGTCACCGAGGATGTCCCGCGCAGCCCGGCGGACACCGACGCAAACGTGAAAATCGTGAACCCCTACTCGTCCGAGTTCGAGGCACAGCAGGACTGGCGCAAAACTCCGCCTGCGCCCGGCAAACAACCGCAACTGAACCTGCCCGTGCCGACAACATTCACGCTTTCTAACGGAACCAGGGTCTACCTGCTCGAACAACACTCGCTCCCCGTGTTCAGTGCCAAGTTAGTTGACTTTGCCGGTAGCGCGGTGAATCCAAATGATCAGCCTGGGCTGGCGGCATTTACCGCACGAATGCTCACCGAGGGCACGGCCAAACGCTCATCGACTCTGCTCGCCGACGATGTCGCCAGTATCGGCGCATCGCTCAACTCAACCGCCACCATGGACCAGGCAACAGTCGGCATCGACGCGCTCAGCAACAATGTCGACGCGGCCTTCGACCTGCTCTCCGACGTTACCCTGCACCCGGCGTTCAAGCCTGAAGAAGTCGAGCGCATCCGGGCCCAGCGTCTCACCGCGATCCTGCAGGAGGGCGACCAGCCCTTCGCGGCGGCCCTGAGGGTCGGTTCCAGGGCGCTGTACGGGGATTATCCATATGGCTATCGCGACATCGGTACAACCGCATCTGTGAAAGCGATCACTCGCGATCAGATGGAAAAGTTCTGGTCGAACAACTACGCGCCCGCCAACGCCGCCCTGGTCATGGCCGGAGACATCACCGAAGCCGATGCCCGCGCGCTCGGCGAGCAGTATTTTGGCGCCTGGGGCGCAACCGGAGCTGCGACCGGCTTTCATCTGTCGCCGCTGCCGCCGCCGCCAACCCGCAGGATCATAATCGTTGACAAGCCCGGCGCGCCTCAGACTGCGCTTATCGCCTTCGGGCAAGGCATCCCGCGTTCGACCCCCGAATATGCCGCCGTTGACGTGATGAACAGCGTGCTTGGCGGACTTTTCTCCAGCCGCATCAACATGAACCTCCGCGAAAAGAACGGCTATACTTACGGTGCTTTTTCGGTCTTCCGCTACTACCGGGACGGCGGCGTTTTCTACAGCGGAGCGCAAATACGTACCGATGTGACCGCGCCCGCGACGAAGGAGTTGTTTAGCGAGTTGAACCGCATTCGCACTGACCCGCCGACGGCTGCGGAGTTGAAGCTGGCAGAGGACAGCGAACTACACTCGCTGCCGGGCGAGTTCGAAACGGTCAAGGAGACTAGCGGCCTCATGAGCGACCTGTTCACCTACGACCTTCCTAAGACCTACTATCAAACCCTTCCATCGCAATATCTGAAACTGACCCCGGATGCAGTCGAGAAAACGGCGATTGAGTATGTCCACCCGGATAACCTCATCGTGGTCGCCGTCGGCGATAGGGCCAAAATCGAGTCGGGGCTGCAGCAGCTGAACCTCGGCCCGATCGAACTACGAAACGAAAGCGGCGATCTGGTCCAGAAGTAAAGCCGTCAATAACCATCGCTCGATGCAAGTCGCGGAGAGATAGACCTTGGCCTGGTATCAGTTAGAGAGCAACGACACTCAACAGCTGGATAAGCTAGCGTTGGAGCATAACCTTCATCCGGTCCACATCGAAGACACCCGTGACCACGCGAGCCGAATCAAGATCGATTTCATGCCCGACTATCTCTTCGTGACGCTGAAGCCGCTTCATGTCGTTGACGGAGAGATCCTTGAGTCACCTCTGCACATTTTCGCCGGACGCGATTTCTGCATCACGATGGGCGATATGAACTGTCAGCCGGTCCGTGAGGCGATCGAACGCGCCGCGAGGGCCGGCTCCGATATCCCTCCAGCGAAGATTCTCTATCTCATCCTTGACACTATCGTCGACTCCTATTTCCTCACCATCGATCACATTGAAGAGAAGATCGACCTGATTGAAGACGATGTTCTCGACAAGCCGACTCCCGATACGCTGCAAAAGATATTCGAATATAAGCGGCAGCTGATCGACCTGCGGCGCATTATCGTCGCTACCCGCGACATCGGGATGCATCTCCAACGGGACTCCGGAAACCTCGTTGACACCAACCTCTATCCTTTTTATCGCGACGTCTACGATCATCTGCTCCGCCTAGCCGACACAGTTGAGACCTTGCGGGATCTCATGAACAACAACCTGGACGTCTACTTGTCGAGTGTTGCCAATCGCACCAACCAGGTCATGAAGGTCCTGACGGTCCTGAGCACCATCGCCCTTCCGGCAGTTGCCATCTCGGGCGTCTACGGAATGAACCTGAAGGGGCTTCCCTTCGAGGAGCATGCCCACGGAGCGGAGATCGCTATGGGCATGATGATTGCAGTGATGGTGGGACTGCTTGTGCTCTTCAAGCGGTTCGATTGGCTCTGAGCGTCGACGCCGTTGTGCTTCCAGATCGCTGCCTCGATATACTGGGGCCTCGATATACTAAAAGTTGACTGGAATCACTTCCATGCGCAACATCCGTCGCCGGCGCGCCATCGCTCTCTTCATCTCGCTGGGCGTGTGCATGGTCGCGCTCGCCGTCACGCTCCAGTTCGGATGGATCATCCTCAACTGGCGGCGGCTGGTCCCACTCGTCCTCGGAATTCCCTTCTTCGCCCTGCTGATCGCGGGTGTGATTCTCAACACCATCTTCCTGGTCCGCGAAGTACGCCGCAACGAACATCACGACAGCTTCCTCAACGCGGTGACCCACGAGTTGAAAACGCCGGTCGCCTCGATACGCCTCTATCTCGAAACCCTCCAGCGCCGCAATCTCCCTGAGCAGCAACGGCAGGAGTTCTATTCCATCATGCTCTCCGACAGCAACCGCCTGTTGGCCACCATCGAACAGGTGCTCAAAGCGGGCGAGGTTGGCCAACGCGCCAGAAAGAACCAGGTGCGGGAGGAATTGGATCTCCGTGAGCTGGTCGAAGAGTCCGTGCAGATCACCCGCCAGCGCAACAATCTGGAAGCGGAGGCAATCTCCATCGATCCGCCAAATCGCTCCGCCGATGACCCAGTCACCGTCGCCGGCGACCGAGGTGACCTGCAATCGGCGCTGCTCAATATTCTCGACAACGCGGTGAAGTATTCGCTGGACAAAGTGGCTATCCGGGTCAACCTCGCGACCGAGGGCGATGCATGGGCCTTGGTTCGAATAACAGACAATGGCATCGGCATTCCTCCCGCGCATCTTAAGGGTGTCTTCCGCCGTTTCTATCGCGTGCCGAACATCTCGCTGCTGCGAGTAAAGGGCACCGGGCTTGGACTCTTCCTGGTCCGCACCATCGCCCGGCAACATGGCGGCGACGTGCGGGCTGAAAGCGCGGGGGAAGGCAAGGGCGCGACCATCATCCTCCAGTTGCCGAGACTATTAACCGGCAAGTCGCAGGTCAGGCCGACGCTCGTGGCCCGCGCCGCCTCCCGAAGCGAAGTCGTATGATCGGCAACCCATGACCCAAGCGGCAAACATCCTGATCGTCGAAGACGAAGCCCATCTCGCTCAGGGCCTGCTCTTCAACCTGCAGGCCGAGGGTTATCGAGCCAGCATCGCCGGAGACGGGGCCGCCGCGCTGGAACTCTTGCTCGATGGAGCTCGAGAAGGCGGCGATTTCGACGCCGTGTTGCTCGACGTCATGCTTCCCGGCAAAGATGGTTTTCAGGTGTTATCCGAGCTGCGCCAGCATGAGCGCTATGTCCCGGTCTTGATGTTGACCGCGCGAGGACGTCCCGAAGACGTGCTGCTCGGCTTCACCGCCGGCGCGGACGACTATCTCGCCAAGCCTTTCGATCTGACCATTCTGCTCGCCCGGCTCAAGAATCTCCTGCGGCGAATGACTTGGCACAGCCGCGCCGACGGGCCGAAGCCGGCCGCGGAAGAGGCGCCCGAAGACGCCCCATTTCGCTTTGCTGGACGCACCATCGATTTCTCCAAGCTGGAGCTGATCACTCCCGAAAAGACCATTCATCTCACCCTGATGGAGAGTGACCTGCTTCGCTATCTGGTACAGAATCGCGGCCGGATTGTCTCGCGCAAAGAACTGCTGGAGCAGGTTTGGCGCGTCCGCGAGGACACCGATACGCGGGCAATCGACAACTTCGTCGTCCGCTTGCGGCGCTATCTTGAAGACGAGCCCTCTGATCCGGTTTATCTACAAACGGTTCGCGGCGTCGGATATCGCTTCCTACCGGACGCTGCTTCCACATAAGCGGCGAGAAGAAAATCCGCGAAGTAGAACCCTTAAGTGCCTCGATGGCATCTAGAATGGATAGGGGTAGGGGGTATATGTATGTCTGAAGTCAATTTGCGCATCGACGGGATGCATTGTGGCTCCTGTATTCGCCGGGTCACTCAATCGTTGCAGGCGGTTCCAGGCGCAGAGGTCGCAGAGGTCCGATTGGGAGCGGCACGCTTGGAACTCCCCGAAGGCGTCGGTGCGAACGACAGTTTGATAGACAGTTTAATTGCCGGATTGGGCAAGGCCGGTTCTCCGCCCAAGTAGAAAGGTGACAATGACGATCGCCGAATCAGCAGCCAGTAAGCCGAGCAAACCCGGCACCACCGGACAGCACGAGACGGTCACGATCCCCGTCCTCGGCATGTCGTGCGCAGCCTGCCAATCCCATGTGGAGCGGGCCTTGCGGCAAACACCCGGTGTCGGCGGCGCAGAGGTCAACCTGATGACCCACACCGCGCGGGTGGTCTTCGACCCATTGGTGGCTAGTCCGGAGAACCTCGTCGAGGCGGTAAAGAATTCCGGCTACGAATCTTCGCTCCCAGAGAAGAAAGATCAGGGCGAACACCACATACACGATCACGCCGCGCTCTCGGATTCGGCTCAAATTCGCCTCCGCGCTCTAGCGGCTTTGGCACTGGCAGCGGCTGCGATGTTTTTGTCTATGCCGCTTATGGAGGGCATGCGCGCGCATCCAGGATTTCTCTCCTGGCTGCCAATGAAACTCGCGCCCGGCCTCTATCGCCTTCCAACCCAGCCGCTCGAATTCGCGCTGCTGGCCCTCACCCTCGTCGGGATGTGGCTCGCCACCGACGAGGTCTACAAACCGGCCTGGAAAGCCCTGCTCCATCGCACCACCAACATGAACACGCTGGTTGCCTTGGGAACTATCGCCGCGCTGGTCTATTCGGCCGTAGCGACCTTGGCGCCGCAAATCTTCGTCGCCCATGGCCTGCGCCCCGAGGTCTACTACGAGTCGGTGCTCTTCATCCTCGCCTTCCTGATGCTGGGCAGGTGGCTTGAGGCGCGCGCCAAGAATCAGACCCAGGGAGCCCTCCAGGCATTCCTTCAGCTGCAACCGCAAACTGCGCGAGTGATCCAACACGGCCGCGAGGTCGAGGTCCCACTGTCCGCCGTCCAAACACAGGATACGGTGGTCCTCCGCCCCGGCGAGCGCGTACCTGTCGATGGCATTGTGCTGTCCGGCGCCAGCAGCGTGGATGAATCGCTGCTCACCGGCGAATCGTTGCCCGTAACCCGCAAGCCCGGCGACCGGCTCATCGGCGGCTCCCTCAATTACGATGGGGCGCTGGAGTATCGCGCAACCTCGGTCGGAGGCGATAGCGTCCTCGGCCAGATGCTTCGCCTGATGCAGGAAGCACAAGCCTCGCGCGCTCCCACGCAGCAATTGGCGGACAAAGCCAGCGCCGTCTTCGTCCCCATCGTGCTCGGCATCGCACTGGTGACATTCCTGGCCTGGCTTGCCTTCGATCACGGCAACCTGAGCTTTGCCTTCGCCGCTGCGGTGACCGTGCTTGTCATTGCCTGCCCCTGCGCGATGGGCCTCGCCGTGCCTGCGGCGCTAACCGTCGCGATCGGACGAGGCGCGCAGCTGGGCATCCTCTTCAAAAGCGGCGAAGCCCTGGAGCGTCTCGCCCACATCGACACCGTCGTGCTCGACAAGACCGGGACCCTGACCGAAGGCAAACCGCAGATTGGCAGCTTGCTCGTCGCAGAGGGAACCACCGAGGAAGAACTGCTACTCATGGCGGCTTCACTGGAGCAACGCTCGGAGCATCCGCTCGGGAAAGCGGTGCTAGCCGAGGCGGCGAAGACAGGCGTCGTCTTACTCGACGCCACTGATGTTCACGCAATACCTGGCAAGGGTCTGACCGGCACCGTCTCCGGCCATGAAGTCGTCGCAGGCAATGCCACTCTCTTCGCCGAGCTTGGCATCACAGTTTCCCCCAACACCTTTGAAAGTGCAGACGGCAGCATCCTGCTCATCGCCATCGACCGCCAGTATCGCGGCCATTTCACCGCGCAGGATCAAGTCCGCGCCGGAGCCGCCGAATCGCTCGCATCGTTGAAGAAGCGCGGCCTGCAAACCGTCATGCTCACGGGTGACTCTGCGGCAACAGCCAAAGGGATCGCGCAACAGACCGGCATCAACGAGGTCCACGCCGGACTCCTTCCCGAACAGAAGCTGGCACACATTCGCGTTTTGCAGACCTCGGGTCGCAAAGTAGCCATGGTCGGCGACGGCATCAACGACGCGGCTGCCCTCGCACAGGCCGATGCCGGAATCGCAATGGGGACCGGAACCGATCTTGCCCGCGAAGCCGGCGATGCCATCCTGCTGCACGGCGAGCCGCGCTCGATCGTCGCGGCCATCGATCTTTCGCGGGCCGCTCTGCGCACCATGCGCGAAAACCTCGGCTGGGCTGTGGGGTATAACATCCTCGGAATCCCCATCGCCGCTGGAGCACTTTACCCCTTGTTTGGAGTTCTCCTCAGCCCGGCAATCGCCAGCGCCGCGATGGCGTTGAGCTCGGTAAGTGTGCTTGCAAACAGTCTTCGCCTGCGGAGGTTTCAAGCGAAATGACGACCCGCAAATCTCAACTCACCCCAAGGGCCCACGCGGCCTGCGCCTGCGAAACCGGACGCAAAGCGGCCGGCGTCGATCCGGCTATCAAGGCCACAGTCCTCAAGCGGCTGGCGCGGATCGAGGGCCAGGTCCGCGGTCTCCAGAACATGGTCGAATCGGAACGCTACTGCGCAGATATTCTGCTACAAATCTCCTCCGTGCAGGAAGCCCTGCGCGGGGCAAGCCGCCAGCTCATGCGAAATCATCTCCAGCACTGCGCCGCCGATGCCATCCGCAAAGGGTCGCCCTCAGCCGATGCGATGTACGACGAGATTCTTGATTTGGTGTATCGCCACGCGCGATGACGCAACGGGTCCAAAACGTCATCGCTTCCAGCACTAACTGCCGGAAGGGCCGCAGAGTTGTAAACTGAAGACGGTCGTCGCCCATGCGCATCCTGACTCGCTACATCCTGCGGGAGATCCTCTCCCACGCACTGCTCGGCGGCGCGCTCTTCACCTTCATCCTGTATATGCGTGACCTCGGCCGGATTCTCGCCTTGGTCGTGCACAACAGCTCCTCGCTGGTCAGCGTTCTGAAGATATTTCTCTTCATCCTGCCGAACACGCTGGTGGTCACCATTCCCATGTCGGTCTTGGTGGGAATTCTGCTCGGACTCAGCCGGCTCGCTGCCGACAGCGAAATCACTGCCATGCGCGCCTCCGGTATCGGCGTATTGAGCTTTGTCCGGGTGGCGGCGATCCTTGCCGTAGTGGGCTGGGCCGCGGGATTGCTCAATTCTCTTTACTTCGCTCCCCGGGCTTCAGCGGCGCTTCTCCAGTTGGAAGACGCGCTCAAGACCTCGCAAGCCTCGTTCGAGATCCAGCCCAGGGTCTTCTATGAGGACTTCAAAGACTACGTTCTGTATGTCCAGGAGGTGCGGACCGGGTTCGGAGTAGCCAATTGGCGGAACATCTTTCTCGCCGACCTGGGCGACCCCGAATCGCTGCGCATTATCAGCGCCGAGCAGGCAACCGTGGTCAATGATGAGGACTCGGTCCTCCGTATGAGGCTGCGCAACGGCGTCGAACATGAGACCAGCACCGGACAGCCAAACCAGTACACGATCTCGACCTTTGCCGCGACCGACCTGCCGATGCCGCTCAGCGATAAAGACGAAACCCGCCTCGGCCGCAGCGATGCGCCGATCCTGGCCGTGCCAAGCGGCGAACTATTCGCCCGCGGCAGCGGCCCGGCAAGCAACACAGCAGATGGCAAGGCCGCCCTGATCGAGCTGAACAAGCGTCTTTCATATCCGGCCGCATGCCTGGTACTGATGCTGGTGGGCGTTCCACTGGGCATGGCGACCCGGCGCGGCGGCAAGAGCGCCGGCTTCGTGCTCACCATCCTGCTCGTCTTTGTCTACTACTTTCTCTCGATCATCGGAGTGGCGCTGGCTCGACAGGGCAAGGTCCCGCCCTTCGCCGGAGTCTGGCTGGCCAACGTCGCCTTCGGCATCGGCGGCATCGTGCTGTTGCGGCAGATGGCAACAGGCAGCGCTGCACTGGCATTCCTGAGCACCGCTGTGGGATGGCTCCGAAGCCATTTGCCCAAGCTACAAGCTCCAGCAAAGCCGGCGCGGGTCATCGAGCCGGTCCGCCGGCATGCGCGGGGAAGGTTTCCGCTCATTCTGGACGACTACATCCTGCGCGAGTTCCTCACCACCCTTGGATTGGTGCTGGTCACCTTCGTCATGCTGTTGTTGGTCTTCACCTTCTTTGAACTGATCGGCGACATCATCCGCAACAAGACACCGTTCATCACTGTAGGCGACTACCTCATCAACCTCACCCCGAGCATGATCTACACCATCACTCCGCTAAGTGTGCTGCTCGCGGTGTTGGTCACCTTTGGCGCCATGCAGCGCAACAACGAACTCACCGCGATGAAAGCCACCGGCATCAGCCTCTACAGGGTCGCCGTCCCCGTACTGGTGATCGCCTTGGTCGTGGCGGGAGCGCTCTTTGCCTTTAACGAAACCTACGTGCCTACGGCCAACCGCCGGCAGGAGGCTCTGCGCAGCGTCATCAAAGGCAAACCGGCGCAGACCTTCTTCCATCCCGACCAGAAGTGGATGTTCGGCAGCCAGCAGCCCGGTAAGCCCGACCGCATCTTTTACTACCAATTCTTCGATCCCAACCACGATCGTTTCGCCAATGTGACCGTCTTTGAAATCGATCCTGCGACCTTTACACTCTCGCGGCGCATCTTCGCCACCACCGCCCGCTGGGAGCCGCAAGTCCAGCAGTGGATATTCGAGAACGGATGGGTACGCACCTTTAGCGGCGATGCAGTCAAGGATTACCAGCCGTTCGAGGTGAGCACTTTCCCCGAAATCCTCGAGCGCCCGCAATACTTCAAGAAAGAAAGCCTGCAATCTCAGGAGATGAGCTTCACCCAGCTGAGCCGTTATATCCGCGACCTCAGCCAAAGCGGCTTTGACACCATGTCGCTGCGGGTGCAACTCAATGTCAAGTTGGCCTACCCGCTGATCACTCTGGTGATGGCTGTGCTCGCGATTCCCTTCGCGCTCTCGATGGGCCGGAGAGGTTCCCTGACCGGAATCGCCGCAGCCATCGGCCTGGCAGTGGCGTATTGGGTCACAGCGGCGATCTTCCAGGCAATGGGCAATGTGAATATGCTGCCGGCAATCCTCGCCGCGTGGTCGCCGGACATCTTGTTCGGCCTGGTGGGAAGCTACTTGCTCTTGAAGACTCCGACCTGATCGCGGCATCCTTGCCGGAATCCGATAATCTGGCGCGGCCACTGAAAAGGCGATCCTCGGGTCGACACACATCTATCGAGCCGCTTGGCTGTTCATGTATTCTTTGGCCTCAGGAGAGTCTGCTTGGCATATCGACTGATGTGCATCACCGCGCACCCCGACGACGAGTGCGGCGCCTTTGGCGGAGCGTTGCTGATGGCCCATGCGGCTGGCGCCGCGACCACAGTCATCTGCCTTACCGAGGGTCAGGCAGCTTCCAACCGGGGCGACGCCGCGAGCGGTGCTGAACTGGCCGAGCTGCGGCGCTCCGAGTTTGCGGCGGCGAGCAAAATCCTCGGCGTCAGTCGCGGCGAGGTGCTTCATTTCCCTGATGGCAAGCTCTACCACCACGATCCCACGGAGCTGATCTCGGTTCTGGTCGAGCGCATCCGCCAGTGGCGGCCGCAAGTGGTGCTCACCTTCGGCGGCGAGGGTGGCGTGAACCTCCACCGCGACCACACGGTCACCTGCCTGGCCGCCACCGTGGCATTTCACTGGGCCGGACGCCGCTCCGCGTTTCCAGAGCAAATCGACCGGGGCATGAAACCGTACTGGCCACAAAAGCTCTATTACTCGGCAACGCCCTTTCTCATGGTCCGTGACGAGGAAGAAAGAGCGAATACCTGTATGACCCCATTTTCTCTGACCCTCGAATTGGGCAAGAACAAGGAAAAGAAGTTCGAAGCCTTTCGCACCCACTCCACACAAGCCGTCCTGCTGGACCAGGCACGGCACCTCTGGGAGCCATCTGCTGGGTTGGAGCACTACCTGCTGGTAGCTGCGCGGGGACTAAAAGAGGCAGGCGCCGATAAGTCGATCTTCCAGGGCATCGTCGATGACTGACTCGCTAACTCATGCGGGGGCGCGATGTCCAGGGCGGATGGCGCGCTAGAGGCGCACTGCCCTGCTGTTCTCCTTCGTGTTTGCGATACACTAAGTAATCTACGCATTTGCAATCCCGGATTTGCCTTCCACATGATGACCGGCTTAACACGAGATATGGTGCTTGGGATTGCCTCGATTCCGTTCATCTACTATGCCTTGGCGCTGGTTAGCTCGTTCCGGTTCTTTCTAGGGACTCGAACCGGTTCCAGAGTGCGCGGCGGCTTCGAGCCACCCATAAGTAATCTCAAGCCGGTACGCGGACTCGATCCCGACGCCTATGAGAACTACGCCAGCTTCTGCCGTCAGGATTATCCCAATTACGAGATCATCTTCTGTGTCGGCGATGACACCGACCCGGTTTTGCCCGTCCTGCAACGACTCATCCGCGACTTCCCTGCCACCAATATTCGGATTGTGATCGGCTCCGGTCGCGTCGCGACCAACGACAAAGTGGCGAAGTTGGCGCGAATGACCCAGGAAGCGGCTTATGAACACCTAGTGATCAGCGATAGCGACGTCCGCGTCCAGCCGGACTACCTCCGCCGTCTCATCGCGCCGATGGCTGACCCCAAGGTCGGCGCCGTCACCTGTTTTTACGTCCCTACCGAAGAGACCAGCTGGGTGCAGCGTCTCCAGGATGTCGGCATGTTGTCCGATTTTTATCCCGGAATCCTGGTCGCTCGGCAGCTCGACGGCGTGAAATTCGCGCTCGGACCAACCATTGCGACCACCCGCACGCGGCTCCGCGCGTTTGGCGGCTACGAAGCCATCGAGAACCGTCCCGCGGACGATCTGCTCGTCGGTCGACTGATCGCTGAGCAGGGCTGCGAAGTCGTGCTGTTGCCCTACGCCATCTCGACGGTGCCGGACTACCAATCGCTCAAGGAACTCTTCTACAAGCGCCTGCGCTGGATCACCGTCATGCGCCACATGCGCCCGTGGGGACACATGGGTCTGATCTTCACCCTCGGACTGCCCTGGGCGCTCCTGGCGGTGGCTATGGTTCCGACTCCCGAGATCGCCCTGGGTTATCTCGGCGGATACATGGTGGTCCGTTCCCTGCTCACGACCCTCGTCGGCTCATGGGGACTGAAGCAACAGGGAGTCTGGAAGAAACTGGCGCTCATTCCGCTCTGGGACGCGATGGCAACACTGATCTGGCTAGCCAGCTTCGCGCGAAGGACAATCCGCTGGCGCGGGCAGGATTACCTGATCCGCGATGGAGAGCTGGTTCCCACCTCGAATGAACCGGTGCCAAGCGCGAAAGCCCAGCCTGTCCCTTAGCCCAGTCAGTCCCTTAAGATGGTGCTCAAGTTCTTGCCGCCAGCTCTTCCGGAGTTCTCATGCGCCGCTCCATCTTCTGCCTGCTGCTTGCCTGTCCGGCCCTGACTTTCGCACAGTCCCCGGCCACCCCGCCCGTTGCGCCGGTCAAGCCAGTAACCGACACCTATTTCGGCACCACCGTAGTCGATCCCTATCGCTGGATGGAAACGAGCACCGACGAGCTTCTCGCCTACATGAAGGCGGAGAACGCGGTAACTCAGGAAGCGCTCAAGCCTTTCGCCGCGCAAAACGCCCAGATCCTCTCCGAACTCACCAAGCTAGCGGAAACGGTTGCCGTCGTTGACTCTCCAAACCGAATCCTCGACCAGTACTTCTACCTGGAACTCCCCACCGACAAGAGCGACTTTCGCCTGATGATTCGCGCCGTCGCCGGCGGACCCTCGCGGCTTCTGCTCGACCCCACGACCCTCGCCGAGGGCGGAAAACACGCCGCCATCGACTACTTCGTGCCGTCTCCTAACGGAAAATACGTGATCGTCGGCGTCTCCCTCGGCGGCTCAGAGAACTCTGTCCTGCATGTTATTGACGTTGACAACGGTAAGTTGATGGGCGAAGCCATCACACGCGCTCAGGAGGCGGAGCCGAGCTGGGCTGACGATAGCCAGGGCTTCTACTTCACGCGCATGCAGGCAATGGCCCCCGGCGCTCCGGCCTCAACCAAGTACGACAATGAACGCGTCTACTTCCATCGCCTGGGAGCCTCGGAAGAAACTGATCAGCCGGTCTTTGGCCCTGATATCACCACCGATCTCGCGCTGCCCAAGAATGGAAATATCTTCGCCATGATCGTCCCTGGTACGGGATTGCTCCTCGCCGCCCAGGTCTCCGGCGTGGTGGAGACGCCTGCGGTTTGGCTCCGCAGCTCCGATTCCGAACCCGGCGCGCAGAAATGGAAGCAGGTGGTGAAGCACGAAGACGGGATGATGGACGTCGCCTTTCACGGCACCAATGCCTTTATTCGTACTAAGGGAGGTGCAAACGGGGCCGTCACCAACGGACGCATCGTCACCTTCGATCTCGCCTCCGAAACCTTCGCCAAAGCCCACGTCCTGCTGCCCGACAGCGATGTAGTCCTCAACGCAAGGGCCGACAACGGACTCGCGGCCGCCGACGATGCACTGTACGTTTATGGTTTCCGCAACGGCCTTGGCGTTGTCACGGTCATTCCCTATGACGACCCGGCCAAACACATTGAGCTAAAGCTTCCGATCAGCGGAACGATCACCGGTGTTGACGCCGATCTCCGTCGTCCCGGAATCATCATTGGAATGGCCGGTTGGACCATCCCTCGCCTGATCTACGCCTATTCGCCCGACGCACACAGCTTCTCCGACACCGGCCTCCAGCCGCCAAACCCGATCGACATGTCGTCGATCCGCGCTATTGAGGTCGAGGCCAAGAGCGCCGATGGAACCATGGTTCCGCTATCCATCCTCTATCGCAAAGACCTCCCTCTCAATGGCTCCAATCCGGCCTTGCTTGAGGCTTATGGCGCCTACGGATACTCCAACTCGCCTTTTTTCGCTTCGAACTTCCTGCCCTGGCTTGATCGAGGCGGCATCTTCGCCGTCGCTCACGTTCGCGGAGGAGGCGAGCGCGGCGAGGCCTGGCACTTGGCCGGCATGAAGACCACCAAGCAGCACACCATCGACGATTTTGTCGCCAGCGCCCGTTATCTGATCGACCAGAAATACACTTCGCCGGCGCACCTCGGCATCGAGGGCACCAGCGCAGGAGGGATCGCCGTCGGGGGCTTTCTCACCCAACATCCTGAGCTTGTAGGAGCGGTGCTATACCGAGTCGGAATCACTGACATTCTGCGCAGCGAGCAACGGGCGACCGGAGCGGAAAACGCCTTTGAATACGGCTCGGTCAAGATCGAGCCCGAATTTCGCGCGATGTATGCGATCAGCCCCTACGCCCACGTCCAGAATGGCGCAAAATACCCCTCGGTGATGCTCGAAACTGGGGCCAACGACCCGCGTGTCACCAGCTGGATGCTCACCAAGATGACCGCCCGTCTCCAGGCCGCCAATGCCTCGTCCAATCCGATCCTGTTGCGCGTCGATTTCGACGCCGGGCACGGCATTGGCTCTAACCGCACCCAGAGGCTCAAGCTGCAGGCCGACGAGTTCACCTTTCTCGGATGGAGACTTGGAATGACCGGCTTCACTCCCGCAAGCGCAACAAGTCAAGCCGGCTCTAGCTAGTCAAGAATCAAGCGAAGAGGCTTATTAGATCGGTGGAAGCAGGAGTGCGACTCGACGACCGAATCGCACTCTTCTAGTTCGCGCTACCTGCCCTCGTTCGAAAGCACAGCTTCTGGAGCAAGGCTCGCCATGGTGCGACGCTCGCTCTTGGCCGAGCGCCAGTTGACCTGCGGCGCAAAGACCGACGGGTCAATCCGGTCGCGATACCGCACCGCTATGTTGATCAGCGAATCTACCAGCGAGCCAGAGAGCAGATGCGGCTGCAAGCCAAGATCGGCCAGCTTAGAATGCTTCGCGTTGAAGTAGTGGGACTCAGCCTCGACGCGAGGATCGGAAACATGATCGATCTCGACGTTCACTCCCATTTGACCGGCCACCGACTTCACCATATCAGCCAGTTGCAGCACCGAGAACTGCTCGGTGAACTGATTGAAGACCCGGAACTCACCCGGCTTGGCCGGATGCAGGCACGCCAGCTCAATGCAGCGCACCGTATCGCGAATATCCAGGAAGCCACGCGTCTGCCCGCCCTTACCATAGACCGATAGCGGCATTCCAATGGCCGCCTGCGCGCAAAAACGATTCAGCACCGTGCCGAAGACCTCGTCATAATCGAAGCGGTTTATCAGCGCTTCGTCCAACAGGACTTCATCGGTGACCGTCCCGTAGACCACGCCCTGATTTAGATCGGTCGCACGGATTCCCCAAATCTTGCACGCGAACATAATGTTGTGGCTGTCATGCACCTTCGAGAGGTGATAGAACGAGCCGGGCTGTTTGGGGAACGGCAGGGTGTCTTTGCGGCCGTTGTGCTCGATCTCGATGAAACCTTCTTCGATGTCGATGTTTGGAGTGCCATACTCGCCCATCGTCCCCAGCTTCACGATGTGGGTGTCGGGCTTAACCTCGCGCACCGCAAAGAGCAGGTTCAGAGTGCCGACAACGTTGTTCACCTGGGTGAACACAGCATGTTTGTTGTCGATCATCGAATAGGGCGCTGAGCGCTGCTCGGCGAAGTGGACCACCGCATCCGGTTGCAGGTCCCTCATGATGGAAGCGCAGAAATCGTAGTCGCAGATGTCACCGACCCGCAGGTTGATCTGTTGTCCAGTCAACTGGTGCCAGGCTCTCAGCCGCTCGGCCAGTGGGCGAATCGGCGTCAGCGTCTGGACGCCCAGCTCATAATCCCATTGGCGGCGAACAAAATTATCGACGATGGTCACTTCGTGACCCTTGTTGGCGAGATAGAGAGCGGTCGCCCAGCCGCAATAACCGTCGCCACCCAGAACAGCAATCTTCATGCTTCCTCCAAAACCTTTTATTTCATTATTGTAACGACGAATCCCGGCCGCCATTCGTTGCAGCGCTCCTCATCAGAAGAATATCTTCGTCAGAGTTTTGGAGGAGAGAACCGACACTTCCCACCGCACCGGCGACTTATCTCAAGTCGCAGTCAAACCACTGGCCGCACCAGTGAGCACTGACGCGAAAGAGAAGAGGTCACGATTCGCGAATGCGCCGCCAGGAATAACCGCGCGAAGCCTTAGCGGTCCGCGTAGCCAAGCTCATTGCTAGTCTCAAAGGGCCGTTGAATACCCTCCACCGTCCGAATCGGAGACGACTTCTTCACCGGAGGAATGAACTCATACTTCCCAGGCTCGATCTGTTCGGGACGAGGCAGCTTCTTATTGACATACTCGATCCCGCTGAAGTCCTTGAAGCCGAGCTGATGGACCTTCCAGCGCCGCAACCGCATCGGCGCGTCTTCTTCCCAAGTCGCCCAGAACCACTTCTTAAAGAGCTTCTTGAAGAACGAATCGAATATCTTGAACACCGGATGGGCATAGATGCGATAAGTGACGGTCACCGAACAGCGGTCGTTCGGCATGTCCTCGAAAAACGCCTCCATCTCCAGAACCTGCCCTAGCTCCTGGTGAAAGCTCTTCATGGTGTTTCCATCCATGTACTGGAAGCCAACGCCCGCGCCATAAAACGGCACCAACGGCATCTTTTTGCTGCGCATCACCAGCGACCAGTCATCGCGCTCCGCCAGCACGCGCGCGGCGTTGTAATACTTGTAGTGGGTCCCGACCAGATGCTCATGATCGTAGTAATTCCACATCACGACTTCTTTTGGGCAGTCCATCTCAGCACGGAACTGGGCGGTCAACAAGTGTGTCTTAGGAGGTTTCATAGCAGGCATTTACCCTAGTAAATCAACGTAGATTTTGTCGTCCACGATCTTGAGCGCGTACTGCCGCAGCGGATAGGCGGGATGCGAGGTGCAGGAGCCGTCCTTGCAGGAAAACGTCCAGTTATGCCAGAGGCAGGTGAAGACGCCATTCTTGTGCTTGTGATAGCCCACTGGGCCGCCGAAATGACGGCAAATGTTGCTGAGCGCCTTGATCTCGCCCTCATACTCGTACAACAGAATGTCGTGGTCGTCGATCCAGCGGGTCAACTGGCCCGTCTTCTTTAGTTCTTCAACGGTGGCTAGAAATCGGTAGTCTGATTCCCCGTTGTTTTTCTGCCCCAGGGATACCAATACCCCGGCTGGGGTGTCACTCATGGAGACTCCTGCTGGTTTGAGCTGCTTGGTCGAAGATGACGTAGTTGTCATCTTTCTGTCATTTCTTTGTCATTGTGACTATATCAAACGGCGAGGGGGATTTGAAGAGGCCACAATCGCACGAAAAGTAGACGGTCTCTGCGGTTCCAGCACCTGGACTATTGTGGCTATTGACCTGTCGTCGATGGAATTGGATGATTCGTGAACAGCGTCTTTCCTCCGCTCACATCGACAATATTCAGGTCCTCTTTTGGCACCAGTGAGGTCACCTGGTTCATGGTTCGTTCACTCACAAAGAGGTAATACCGCTCCGGCGCGTACCAGAGGCGCAAGAACTGGCTGTCGTCGATAAATACGTTCGCCGCTCCCGGCGCATACGAGCCATACACCATGTTGAAAAAACGCCCGTTCAGCAGCAGCGCCGTTCGATTGGTATAGAAGAACACCGAGGAAAACCAGTAATAGTGATGGTCCACAATGAGCTCACCCGGTGGCGACTGTTCCAGTGCTCTCACCAATGGCCGCGACGAGAGAAACGGATCAAAGTCCACCATCGCCAGGCGCGCGGCGTGGAAAAAGACCACCATCATCAGCCCGGCCGTAATGTACACACCCTTGGCCTTTGTCCGTAGCGTGCCGATCGCCCCAATCAGGAAGGCGACCGCCGCGACCGCCAGCGGCAAACGTAGATAGGCGAAGGACCTCAGCGTCAGGTCCTCCATATGCCCCAGCGACAGCTTGTAAGCCGCCGGGTTGGAACTGAGCGCCTGCGAAATATCACCGGGACTCGGTACATGCCGCACGGAAATCAGAATCCCAATCGCGACGATCGCGGCGATCGCGCAGATGACTGTCAACACCCGCGTCCCGGCGCGAACCAACCGATCGTCCAGCACCATCGCCGAACCAATCAACAACGCCATCGCCGGATAGATCGGCATGGAGTAATACTCCTGCGTCGTCGAGAAGGTAAAAAAGACCATCACGAAACCGATCCAGCAAAGCGCCAGCAGCCGGGTCTTCCCCGCCCGGTCCACCGGCTTGTATGAGAGCCGGAAAGCGGCTGGAAGATAGACGCTCCACGGAAACAGCCATGCCAGGTTGAACACCCAGAAAAGTACCGGTGGCACAGTATCGTAATCGCGCGGGTAGCGCAAATTCAGAAACCGCAACAGCTGCTCGTTGATAAAGAAGAACCAGAGGAAGCCATGATATTCGCCCGGCACGCTCCTCATCGTGAATTCCCACAACGGCGGATTGCGGAGCGCCGCAAGAATGTGCCAGGGCGCGGCGATCAGCAGAATGATGAGCGTCCCGCTAAGCGGTCGCAAGCGCTTCCATACTTGTAACGAGAAAAGCTGCCGTGTCAACGCGAGATAGATGACGACCGCCCCAATCGGAAAAACCACCCCGATCAGGCTCTTCAGCAAAAGTCCAGCGCCCAGGCAAGCGGCAAGCGTCGCCGCCCACGCTCGCGGATGCTTCTCGTCGTCATCCAGGATGCGAAGAAAGGCCCACATCGCCAAAGCAATCGTCAAAGTCAGGGTTGCATCCGGCAGCAAAATTCGCGTGAACAGAAATAGCCCCAGACAGGTTGACATGCAAAGGCCAGCCAGAAACCCGGCGCGCCTGCCAAAAGCCCACATGCCGAAGCACGCAGTCACTCCAGCAAGCGCGATAGCGGAAAGCGCGATCGGAATGCGCGCTGCCCAGTCGTGCACCCCGAAGATCTCGAACGAAACCGCTACCGGCCAATAAAACAGCGCCGGCTTTTCGAGATAAGGAACCCCATCCAGGCGCGGAGTCACCCAATCGCCGGAACTGATCATGTTGCGTGAAGCCTGCGCCAACACCGCATCGACATCATCCATCAACGACGGTGGAGATAAAATACAGCCCAGATAGACGGCCGAGGCAAAAAGCAAAACAATCAGCAAAGAACGGCGGCCGTTCATAGTTCGACCGCGAGCACTTGACTCCCTCGCCTCTCGCTCTTCGACATCGGCGAGGGCGACGACTGAATCTTCCATCGTTTCATCCATAAAAACAACATCAGTAGCCCCCACAAGTGATACCCAATGTTGATCTTTCTCTCCAGGTGGAGTTGGGTGTACTCGCGGATCGCCGCAAAGTGAAATAAATCCGAGTGTTCCGCCTCTGCCGCCTCTAAAGTCTCAAGCAACATCGACCGAAGCGGCCCCCGAAACCATTCGTGCGCGGGAATATCGAAACCCGTCTTCTTGCGTTGAATTACGGAAACGGGAAGCTTGAGCAGCATCAGGTCTTTCAAGACCACCTTTTGCCGGCTTCCATCAATCTTGAAACTCGTCGGAAGTTTCGCCGCAAACTCGATGATCCGGTGATCGAGAAACGGTGGCCGTACTTCAACGGCATGGGCCATACTCATCCGGTCCGATTTCACCAGAATGTCGTCGGCCAGGTAATAGTCCTGATCAAACTCCATAAACGGCGCAATCCCGTCCCCCGGCAGACTAGATGCCAGCCGGGCGAGAATATCTCGGCTCAGCGTCCGCGTCAGTGGCACTCGCAATAATGCCGCTTTTTCCGTCTCCGAAAAAGTACCGTTCCAATAAACATGGGCTCGTTGCGGACTCATCAGACTACCCTGCAAGAGCCGCTTGATCTTGTACTCAAGGCTGATCTTCTCATTCGAAGCAGGCCACAACTGCATCGCCTGTTGCGCCAGCCGAATCGCTCCGGTAGGCAGCCGCTTCACCTGCGCAGCAATTTGATTGGCGCGATACGTCAGGTATCCGCCAAAGATCTCATCGGCTCCCTCTCCGCTGAAGGCCACCGTCGATTGCCTCTTGCAAAGTTTCGAGAGAAACCAGACCGGCAGCGCACCCGAGTCCGCGCTCGGCTCATCCGAGTAATAAGGAATTTCTTCAATTGCGCCAGCTAGGTCTTGTTCAGGATTCAGATCGAGCTCTTCATGTTCAGTTCCGTAATGCTGGGCGACCTGATGGATATACGGTGACTCGTCAAAGCTGTGACCCTTGAAGCAAATCGAAAAAGTCCGCAACCGCGAGCTCGAAGCCTGCGCCGCATAGTGCAGAATGGTCGAAGAGTCCACGCCGCCGCTCAGCCAGACTCCCAGCGGCACATCGGACATCAAGTGCTCGCGCACTGATTGGTCGAGCAGAAAATCAAGCTCTAACTTTGCGTCGTCAAGCGACATCGACACTGGCCTGATCTGCGGAATCTGCCAGTAAGCCTCTTTGCGGATGTGGCCGTCCTCCCACTCCAGCCAGTGACCGGCAGCCAGCTTCTCGATCCCCTCGATCAGCGTCCACGGACTCGGCACATAATTCATCGAGAGATAGCAGTCCAGGCCGTCGAGGCTCAGCCTCCGCTCGACCTCCGGATGGACCAGAATGCCCTTGAGTTCAGAGGCAAACAGCAGGTCTTCGCCGCGCTCGGCAATGTACAGCGGCTTGATGCCGACGCGATCGCGAGCGATCACCAGCCGCTGCCGGGAGTTGCTCCAGATCGCTGCCGCGAACATTCCACGCAGCCGCACAAAGCAGTCGGTGTCCCACTCAAGAAAAGCCTGCAGCACTGTCTCGGTATCGCAATGGGTCTGAAAGCGATGGCCCAGCGACTCCAGCTCTTGCCGGACTTCGAGGTGGTTGTAAATCTCTCCGTTAAAGACGATGACCGAGTCGCGGTCCTCGGAATAGATCGGCTGGTCACCGTGGGCAAGATCGACGATCTTCAGTCGTGCGGCGCCTAGCGAACAGCCATGGGAGCGAAAAACTCCCTGCTGATCGGGACCGCGGTGAATCAGCGTGTCTGTCGCCGACTGGATTCGCTCCCGCCCGGGAGACCAGTTTTTTGTCGTGAATCCTGCAATGCCACACAAAGTGGGTGAAGGCCTCTTTCGCCAAGTTTCTTCTTCCAGACTAGCAAAGATGCTCGCGATATGCCGCTATGAATGGCCTCGATCTCCCCACTCGCCATATAGAATGAAGAGATGTCGTGCAACCCAACCGCTGCTTACCTCGGCCGATGACCCAGCAGACCTCCCACATTAAAACCTACCTGCTCATTGGAGTGATGATCATCGCCGGCCCGCTCGGCAACGTCTTCCTCGGCAAGGGAATGAAAGCCATCGGAACGCTCGCCATCTGGCCTCCAATGGAGCTGCTGCACGCGGGAGAGAAGATCCTTGCATCGCCCTCCATCTGGCTGGGCATCGCCTCGCTGATCACCTTTTTCGTCGCCTATATGCTGGCGCTCTCATGGGCGGACTACAGCTTCGTCCAACCCGCCTCTTCGCTCGCCTACGGAGTCGTCGCCCTGCTCGGCTACCTCATGCTCGGCGAACACGTCTCGCCCATGCGCTGGGCCGGCATCGCCGTCATTTGCCTCGGAGTTTTCGTTGTCGGGCGTACAAATCCGAAGACGACCAGCCATGAGGCCACCAGCCAGGCAGCGGAGACAGCCTAGGTGCGCGATTTCATCCTGTTCTTCCTGATCGTCGTCGCCGGAACCGGCGGCGAACTCTGCGTCTCCCGCGCCATGAAAGTCGTCGGCGAGGCGCCCAGCTTCCATCCCGCGCAGATGGTCCGAGTCATCGTTAGAGCGCTGACGGTCCCCTGGATGTGGGTTGGCGTCGGCATGATGGCGGTCGCCTTCTTCGCCCTGCTCGGCGCGCTCTCAATCTACAACGTCAGCTTCGTGGTCCCCGTGACCGCGCTCAGCTATGTGGCCGGGGCCTTTGGCGGCGTGACCTTCCTGCGCGAACGCGTCAGCCCGCAGCGCTGGCTCGGCGTTTTTCTCGTTGCAGTTGGCGTAGCGCTGGTCTTTTTCGGTAATAAGTAGCCAGCCCGAAGCACAATCTTTGCCGATTCTGTCGTCCGCGCTCCTTACCACTTCCTGGCAACCGGGGATTCGGCTTTCACCTTTTTGCGACTTCGCTGCCAAAGCCAGAAGAAGAAGCCGATGACCAGCAAAAGCAGCGCAACGAAGAGATAAGGCATCCGTGAAGCTATCCACAGGAACACGCCGACACCTTCCTCCATCCGGCGCATCCTCATGATTGAGGCGGCTGGGATCGTCACCGTCTGACTCCAGTCGAAAGAGGTCAAGCGCGGCAGGAAGCCCTGGCGGATGCAGCCTTCGAGGCTGTAAATGCCGACCGTTGAACGAGAAATGGCTGGCGACAACCAGGTCCCGTGAGAACTCCTCCCAATCAAGCGGCCCGAAGCCCACGCCCGGTTGGCCTGCGCCCAGAGTGCTTCCAATGGCGATGGTCGTTCCATTGCCGGCATAGGCCAGCACCACCGCCGGCCCCACGCGCCGATTCATATTGCTGTAGACCATCAAGACCTCTTCGTCGCCACGAACGTCGACCAATCCCAGGAGTCGCTCCAGTAGCGTAGTGTGCGCCGCGCGCTCATTCGCCAGAAAATTTATTTGATAGGTTTGCACCGGGTAGCCCGATGACTGAATTTGGCGGATAAGAACGCCGTACTCTTCGCGAGCACTTTGTACTTGGCCCTCATCGAAGTATCGCCGCACCATCAACCTGGTGAGCTGCCACTTATGACCCCCCAGCGCCTGCAGCTGTTGGAAGTTCGGTTCAACGTCGAGGCCGACGCCATCCCAGTGGAGGTCGTTCGCCCGTGACCACTTCTCAAACTTGGCGAACCGTTCAGCCGCTTGCGCCGCATTGTCTGAGTTTAGGTAGTAGCCTTGTTCCCCAGTCAGCACGAACCAGGCTGTGAGTGGAATCCCCGCTGCGTTAAGCTTGCGCACCGCCTGCGCCCGCGCATCACTGAAATCGCCGACCTGTACGGCAAGCCCCGCGTGCAGCTCCTGAAGCTCGGAAATCACCTCCGAATTGGACACCCAGGATTCGAGATCCACGATACCCTGGTCGCAACACGCAAAGAAGAGCTTCGGACGCACACCTGGTCCATGAATCTGAATTGCGCCACCGGTTGTCCCCGACGGAAGGTCGACCGCCCGGGCATTCGAGCCTGCGAGCAAGACCAGCCAATAACCCACGACAACCCTGCAAATGCAAGCCAGAAAGTATTTCCGCAATCTATCGAAGCCATGCATAGATTCGTCTCGTTTAGAGTCCCGGCGGGTCATGCCAGTTGGCTCCGTAGTTGTCCAACGGCGACATCTTTAAACCTGCCGCACCGTACTTACACCAGGAACAACCGCTTGAGCGCGGCTTGTCTCGGACGGCAAGCTTCGCAAGCTATCGCGTTTCCTGAGTCACCAGATGGACGTTGCCAAGCAGACCCGAAGAGACCGGCTGCACTTTGTCCAGGTCCTGCATCTGAAAGCGGTCCCCATACTTCGCTATCAGCGGCTTGTAGTCATGCGGAGGCTGCGCCGCCCACGCATTGATCGCTGTGTTATAGACACGAATCTCAATATGGTTCTCACCCAGCTGAAGATAGGGACCAACCGCGACCCTGTAAGGCGGATGCCACAGCGCACCCGCGCGATGGCCGTTGATAAACACAACTGCGGCCTCGCGAATCGGCGGGTTATACCAGGCCTCCATCCCCGGCCCCGTACGCGTAACCAGCGGATTTGGCAGCGCACTTCCAGCAGGACGCGCAGTTTCGTCGGATGCCGCCTGGACCGGCTCAGCCAGTGGCGATCCGCCATCAACCTCCAGGAACGCCTGCCCCGTCGGAAGACTTTTCAAGATGAAGTCTCGCTGATAGACGCCAACTCCCGAATAGAACTTCGTCGCCGGATCAGCAATCCAATCGGTGAGAACACGCTCCGTCGAGAATCTCCGGAGCGCCGGGAAAGTCAACTGCCAATCCACGCTGAAATCTGCCAGCTGAACAGCAGGCCGGCGCGCCGCTGCCGGGGTGATCGGAGCATCGCTGAAAACGAGGACCGCCGATTCATAGGGTGCCAGTTCAATCGAAACGTCGCCCGGCGCAACGCCGCCCGGCAAGGCCGTCCCCGTATCGGCATCCCACCGCTCGCCAAATTTGTGTGCCGTTGAAAAGACCGCATGGGCGGTCACAGCGTGATTCGACGTATTGGCCACAAAATAGACGTCCGCAGTCGAGAGCTTGCGGCGAATAAAGCCAATCTCCTCCTTACTATTCGACAGCTGAAGATCAGGAATGGCGACCTTACGCAACGCATCCCCAAGCGCCGACTCCGCAGAGACAAAGCTTCCGTTCGCAGCCGAGAAAAGCTGGTGCGAAAGCGCGGCGATCTGAGAATTCGCCTGCCCCTCGTCATCAACCGAAGGCGCACGCCCCACCGCGATCACTTTGCCCCCAACCGCGACGTATTGCTGAATTTTCTGCAAAGTGCTCAGAGGAATTCTGTCTGTCGGCGGAATAACCAGAATCGGATGGTGTATTCCCAGCCGATCAATCGTCTCCGCATCTGTGAAGTCGACGTTGTATCCGGCAGAGATTATCGCCGACATCAGCGCAGGACTGGTGAGGTGAGTCATCTCCCCGGTCACCGTAACCTTGCCCGGCGAAAACCCCGCCCATGCATCGTCAGTCGGCAACAACAGCGCAACCTGGTTCGCAGGCTCGCCCTGCCGCAACAAATAACTGACCCGCTGAATGTACCGCGCCACATCCGGCATCACCGGGTGCCAGGGGTTGTGATCGTTGAAAACAGCGGCCGCATAAAGCGACCAACCGGGCTCGCCAACCTGCGGAGGAGAATAAGGCCAGCCATGGCAAATGATCTGGTTGACGCCCATCAGAAAATGCAGATCAATCTCAGCTTTCATGTCCAGCGGAGTGGCCCGAAAAACCGGCGAATGCAGCCAGGTAAATGTCTCCGCCGAGGTCACGTTGTTACCAAAGAGATGGTTCGCCGAGCTCGCCCAGCGCAGCGTAGAAAATGCCTTCCAGCGAGGTCCCTCCCCTTCAGGAAGCGCAACCAAGCGCTGACTTGACAAGATAACCGCTTGTTCACCATAGGTTTGCGACCGAAACCTCGTGTGATGGGTGACAGCCCAGGCATTGATCTGGCTCAGGTAATTCTCATCGACCAGCCCAGTCAACGTCTTGCCCCAATCGTGCCGGACCTTCTCCGCCACAGGGGTCCCTCCCGCAACCAACTCCGGTAAATGCGGCAGCAGATCATAGCCACGCCGCTTCAGGAATTCAGCCGGAAGTTCCGGAGTCCAGTCCGCACCATAGGCCTCCAGCGAATCGGAAAAGACTGCATACGGCGGAGTCGCACCAAACGCGCCCACCAGCGGCTCGCCAACAGATTTCAGGTGATCGGCAACCGCCTGCCGGCTGAACGGATCCAGCACCCAGCCTTCCGCGCCCACCGCCGCTCGCTTCACTATCTGGCCGGTGTGGCTGGCTACGAAAATCAACGCAGTGCGCGGATAGGCGCTCGGCACAATGCTTCCAGTCTGGCTAATCGGGAGACTCTGTGCTGTAGCAGCGTCCCATTGATGCGGCTGCCCGTTGACCAAGGAGATTGAAACCACAGACTCGCCCTCCTCCAACTTGAAAGGCGGCAGAGTCGTCGATTTCGCAGGAACGGCAAGCTCGACGTCACGAAGCTGACCAGCGGCCTCCGCCAACGTCGTCGCCGGCCCACCATAAGGCCACCCGCTGCCCAATGTCACATCCACGCGAAGACCAAGCTTCCGCGCCTCAGCCTGGGCGTAAGCAACGTTATCCAGCATCGCCTGGCTGAGAAACCGCTGGTTTACCAGGCCCTTGGCCGGGTTGTCGACCACCTGCGGATAGACAAACGCAAGCTCAACCCCGCCGATGCCGTCAGCCTTCATCTGCTGAAGTTCGCGCAGAATCTCCGGTTTCTCAACGGCGATGCCAAACCACCACCAGCGAACCATCGGCTTCGCGGCATCCGGCGGATGAGCAAAGTTCTGCCTAAGCTCTGCCAGAGAAGTTTGTGCCTCCGCCGGCAATCTCGAAACGGCAACCAGTATCACCGCAACCATCAAACAGCGCACGAAGGCTACCCGGTTTCGACACATGTGCGGAGCTATCCAGGACGACAAGCGAAATTCTATTTCATTCCACGACCTCGCCAACCATCATCTGATCGGACCTCAACCGTCGCGGAGGACTGCATTTCGTTCGCAGAGCGCAGCCTGCTAGCATGACCACCTATGAGCAACTTCAACTCTCTTCGCCGCGACTTTCTTCGCATGACCGGCCCCGGACTGGCCGCAGCCGCGATCCCGGCTCTCTCGTTGGCAACCGCATCCGCGCAGGATGCCTCCACTTCATCGACAGGCTACTTCGACATCCGCAAATACGGCGCCACGGGCGACGGCAAGACCCTCGACACCGACGCCGTCAATCACGCGATCGAAGCAGCCGCCACAGCCGGCGGAGGAGTCGTCGTCTTCCCCGCCGGAAACTACCTCTGTTTCTCTATCCACCTCAAGAGCTTCGTTCATCTGCTATTGCTGCAAGGCAGCACCATCGTCGCCGCCGACTCGCCGCTTCCCGGCGAGCAAACCGGCTATCACGGCGGAGTCTACGACACGGCTGAGCCTAAGACCGCATGGGACGCCTATCAGGACTACGGCCATAACCACTGGCATAACTCCCTGCTCTGGGGAGAGGACCTCCACGATCTCAGCATCACCGGCCCCGGGCTGATCTACGGCAAAGGGCTCAGCTTCGGCGCAGACCGTCCCGCTCGCGGCAATTACCCGATCTATGTAGCGGAACAGGCCGGCGTCGGCAACAAGGCAATCGCCCTCAAGAATTGCCACAATGTGATAATGCGCGACTTTTCCATCCTCAAGGGTGGACACTTCGGGCTGTTGCTCACCGGCGTCGATAACCTCACCATCGACAACCTCAAGATCGACACCGACCGCGACGGAATGGACATCGACTGCTGCCAGAATGTCCGAGTCTCTAACTGCACCGTGAACTCGCCCTGGGACGATGGCATCTGTCCTAAATCAAGCTATGCGCTCGGCCATGCGCGCCCGACGCGGAATCTCACCATCACCAACTGCTTTGTCAGCGGCTACTACCAGCTCGGCTCGGTGCTCGAAGGCACCTTCAAAAAGTTCGTTCCCGAGGACCGTGTGCCGCGCACGGGGCGCATCAAATTCGGCACCGAATCGAATGGCGGATTCATCAATGTCACTGTTTCAAATTGCGTCTTCGAAGGCTGTTGCGGATACGCGATCGAATCCGAAGACGGCGCACTCGTCGAAGACTTCACCATCACCAATACGACTATGCGCGACCTCGTCTCGGGGCCTATTTTTATGCGCCTCGGTTCAAGGCTGCGCGGCCCTAAGGAAACCACAAAAGTCGGCACCATGAAGCGCATCCTCATCAGCAACCTCGAGTGCTACAACGCTCCCATGAAGATCAGCTCGATCCTCAGCGGAATTCCCGGCTACTCTATCGAAGACGTCAAATTTTCCAATGTCTATGTGGAGACAGTCGGCAACGCAACCGCAGAAGCGGCGAGCATCCAACCACCCGAGTTCGAAAATAAGTATCCCGATCCGGGAATGTTCGGCCCCATGCCCGCTTCCGGATTTTTCCTCCGTCACATGCGCAACCTGGAGATGAGTCACGTCGAGGTCGCCTGCGCCTCATCCGACGCCCGTCCTGCGTTCTATCTGAGCGATGTAGAGCGCGCAGACTTCTTCGCCATCACGGCGCCGCACGGCGCGCAGGGCACTTTCGCATTGCACGGAGTCAAAGACTTTCGCATCGGTTGGAGTCGCGCGGCGGGCGACAAGACTCTCGCCACCGCCGACGGCATGATCTTATAAGCCGACGCTATTCCAGACCAGCGCCCCGTGTCGTCCCCTGGCTAAATTGCGCCCGAGCTCTCACGCCAGTAGTGAGGAAGTAAATCACCGGGCCCGCAAGCGCAATGCTTGCGCCGAGCAGAATCGCGGGCAGACCCGGCGTAAGATGGTCGCCCCGCGCACCCCAGATTGCAAAGAGGATCAGCGCAGTCGGGCCAACTCCCGCGCCAATCACTACCGGCAGACCGCCCGGCACCGAAAACGGACGCGGCAGATTAGGTTCGCGAATCCGCAGCGCGATCAGCGCCGCAAACTCGAGGATCAGCGAAAACCCATACAGCATCAGGTCAAGCTCAAGCAGCCGTGTAAGGTTAAGCCCCAACGCCATCGCCCAACCCAGCCCACAGACGATCACCGCAACCCACGGAACGCCATTGTCCATGTGCCGCGCAAACTGCTTCGGCAGCATCCCATCGCGGGCCATCGCAGCAGGCACCCGCGCGTAGGAAAGCGTCAACGCGTTGAACATCGCAACCCCGGTAATCGCGCCGCCCGCAACGACGCACAAAGCTAGCACTGGACCAACCACCGGCCCCGCAAGTGTACGCGCGGCATCAACCCACGCCCCGGTAGCAAACGAGGTCGCCGGAATTCCCGTCAGCGCGACGATCCCAATGGGCAGAATGTAGCTGATCGTGACCACTGCGACCGCCCCAACCATGGCGCGAATGTAATTCCGTTGAGGGTCCCTGACCTCTCGAGCAATCGTCGAGGCATTGTCCCAGCCCATGCAATTCCACAGCACGAAAAGCAGCGCGGTCGTCATATTGCCTTCGCCAATGGCCGCAATATTACGTGGCCCAAACGGAGCCGAAACCGAATGGTAGGCGCCGTAAACGATGATCCCCAGAAAAGGCGTCAACAGCAGTGCAAACATGCCGATAGATCCTTGACCAACAGAGTGCGCCCCGCGCAGGTTCCACGCAACGCAAATCAATACAACGGCCAGCGACCAGAGGATTCCGCGATGCCCCGCAGTAAGGTTCGCCGAAAGCTGGCCAAGATAGGCGACAGCCAGCGCCGGATAAATTGCCATGTCAAAGACCGAGGCTGAAAGCGAGAGCCACGCTTCTTGAAACCCCCAAAAGGGGCCGAAGGCACGGCTAACCCAGCGATAGAAACCGCCCTCCTCAGGAATCGCCGAGGCAAGCTCGCCGATCATCAGCGCGGTAGGCAGGCTCCAGATCAGGGGCACAATGGCCAGCAACAGCAAAGCGCGAAGATATCCCGCCTGGCCGACGATGTCTTCCAAACCGTACGGCCCGCCCGAGACCATGAAATAGGTGGCCGCAATCAATGGAAGCAAGGTGAGCTTCCGAAGGCGTGAGGGCGCTGCGAGTTGAATTGTCGTTGAGACCTTAGGGCCTCCGGAGGCAGGGGAAAATCGTCACTCAAATTCGGAATGACCGAAGATGAGTATACCGCGTGTTTTCAGCGTCAACACGTGAAAGCTTGAAGTTCCTCCCGCTACCACTTTCCGGAACGCCTCAGACCCTCCGCGAAGAGCGTGCCGAATTCCCTTATGTACCTCGAAGTTGCCCTCGCGTATATTGGCTTCTATCCGAAACGCAGTATTGCCGGACTTACGAGGAATGCATGTCTCTGCTCTTGAGTTCTCGCCATTTAGGCAACGTCTATATCATCCAATGCAAGGGCCGAATCGCGATGGGCGACGAAGTCCAAGCCCTCGAGGCCGAGCTTCGCTTCTGCACCCGGGAATTCGCCCGCATAGTGCTGAACGTCGCTGAGATTACCCGCCTCGACAGCACCGGAATCGGCCTGTTGGTGCGGCACGCAACCAACCTGCACAAAGCCGGTGGAGACATTCGATTGGCCGCGCCGCCTCCGTTCATCGTCAACTTGCTGAACCTCGCCAACCTCTCCAAATTCCTGCGCGTCTTTGAAACCGAAGAAGAAGCGATTCTGTCGTTCTTGGAACGCCAGCCAACCCACAAGGTGGAGAAACATGGCACAAGAGTACTGTTCTTCGATCAGTCGCCGGACCTATGCGCGTTCGTCAGGGCCGTCCTCACTCAACATGGTTTCGATGTGAAATGGACATGTAACTTCGGCGACGCCAAGATACTGCTCCGCATCGAAGACGTGGACTACATCCTCGTCGGCCCCGGCACTCCCCAGCTCTCCTCCGAGACGGCCCTTCGAGGCCTGCGCGCCATAGCATCGAAGCCGGTCGGCCTGCACCTCGCCCCCGACTTCAAAGCCCAGGACGCGCACGAGGCAACCGCAGTGTTGCTCGGGTTATTCAAATCCGCAGACAAGCAGTAGCGACAAATCCCTCGACTTAGGCAACCTACCAATCGATCAGCGTCCCATCCAGCTTCCTGTTCACGGGAAGAAAGGCGCGTTGGTAAGGATAGCGGCCCGCCAGCGCTTCGTCATACTCAACACCAAGTCCCGGAACATCACCCGGCACCATGTAGCCGCCCTCAAACCGATACGAATGAGGAAAGACTGCATCCGTCTCTTCCGAATGGTGCATATGCTCCTGGATACCAAAGTTATGCACCGATATCCCAAAATGCAACGCACCTGCCATCGTGATCGGCGATAAGTCCGTCGCGCCATGGCAACCAGTGCGCACGTGGTAGACGTCAGCATAATCCGCAGCTTTCTTGAGGTGAGTAAACCCGCCGCCATGCAACAGCGACATCCGCAGATAATCAATCCACTGATTTTGAATCAGCTCCTGCGCGTCCCAAAGCGAGTTAAACACCTCTCCCACGGCGATAGGAGTAGTTGTGTGCTGCCGGATGATCTTATACCCACTCTGTAACTCCGCAGGCACCGGGTCTTCCAGCCAGAAAAGATGATAGGGCTCCAGCGACTTACCCAGCCGCGCCGCCTCAATCGGAGTAAGCCGATGATGCACATCATGCAATAAATGGATGTCTTCGCCAAACCGCATCCGCGCACCCTCGAACAACCTCGGCGCATGCACCAGGTACTTTTCGCTCGACCACACATTCTCACCCGGCAATCCACGCTCCGCCGGTTCATAAGGCTGGTTGCCTTTCGGCACGCCATAAGTCAACACAAGTCCCGGAACACCACTTTGCAAACGCACCGCAAGATAGCCCTCGTCGATATAGCGCGCCGCCTGATCGAGGGCCTGGGCTACCTCTTTACCGTTTGCGTGGGTATAGACAAGCACGCCTTGCCGGCTCTTGCCTCCGAGCAAGTTGTAAACGGGCGTACCCAGCGCCTTGCCCTTGATGTCCCACAGCGCCACATCTACCGCCGCGATGGCCGCCATCGTCACCGGCCCGCGACGCCAGTACGCGCCTCGATAAAGATACTGCCAGATATCTTCGGTCTGAAAAGGATCACGCCCAATAATGCAAGGCAGAATGTGGTCAGTGAGATAGCTCGCGACTGCTAACTCGCGGCCATTCAAAGTAGCGTCGCCCAGCCCGACGATGCCCTCATCTGTTTCCACCAGCAAGGTAACGAAGTTGCGTCCTGGGGAGCAGATGCTGACGCGCGCATTGGTGATCTTCACTGTATCGAACTCCTTGGCTATTGGTTGGGTGCGCCAGTTGCGAGGCTGGCCTGCTCTGCGGGAACAATTGACAGATAGTCCAACGGCGCAGGTTCTGGCCCATCCGGATGGCCAACAACCTCGAGCTTATTGCCCGGCTTCAACGTGACGGATTCAGGCACGAGGTAGCGCGTCGAAGTGCTTCCGTTCATCTTGTCGGTCGGCAGCGTGTTGTTAGCGATCCAGTGCGCAAGCTCTTTCCCATTCAACAGCAATGAAAAACTAGAAGCGCCATCATGAAAGTCGAAGTACTCCACAGAAACTCGATACTTGCCGGCAGTTCCAGTAAAAGAAGTCTCAGCAGCGCACTCCGATTCCTTGCAGATCACGGCCTTCCCTCCTGAGGCTGTCTCCCACGGCATCACATCGACTGCGGTATAACCACGCAGCTGCATCGATTCCGCCTCAACACGATCAGGGTAATTCCCCACTCGCCCTTTCTCATCAGGAATTCCCGACATGCGCAGAAACCAATTCGACACCGCATCACGCCAGACAATTGCATGACCGGCCTGATACTGCAGCAGCCCCTGCACTTTATCGAAGCGTTCGTCGTCCACGCGGCCTTTCAGCGTCGTCCAGTCCATATAGAGCTGCGCTGCGCCTGCCGCACCTTCATAGTGAGAATCGTAGACATGCTGGATCACTGTCTTCCCCGAATGCAGCACATGCGTATACGGGACGTGATGCATGAAGGGCAGCAAACTATCGGGGCAAGTCGCGAGCGATTCATAAATCTTCGCCAACTCCGGCGGATATTGCCCGATATACCCAGTCCCGGTGGCGACAGTGCGATCCATGCCGATGCCTTCGTGATCGGCGCGAAGCCACTGCCCCCAACCATTACCCTCCCCTGAAGCAATCCCCGGCCCGTAATGAGTGCCGATGATATCGGTCAACGTCCCCAGGCCCAGCGGACCCGTGTAATCCTCATATAAATGCCACGAGCGTAGAAGCATGTCGTCGATGGTCCGGTCCGCCACAGCATCATTGCCGAAAGTAAGCCGTGTCCATTCATCTGCGATTTCTTCAGAAGATAGATCCGGATTCCACGCCAGCCGCCCAAACCCATACAGATTCGCCATTGCCAGCGGATGCGCCACCCAGTTGGTATCCAGCCCAACATTCGCAACCCCGACAAATCCGCCAAGCGGACGACGAAAGCTCTTACCCTCAACAATCTCTTTCACCGGAGTTGAACGCCCCTCAGCGCGCATGTCGGTATCCAGCGTCGTCTTCCACATCGGAACCAGATAGACAAGATGCCGCTGCTGACCCAAATACTCTTGCGTGATCTGTAGTTCGATCGCTTGATTAGTCTTGCGCAGCGCGGCAAAGAGCGGTGACGCAGCTTCGCGCACCTGAAAATCGATTGGCCCGTTCTTGATCTGAATAATGACGTTGTCGTCAAAGGCGCCATCGAGAATGCTGAAGTTGTCATAACCCGCTTTGGCGCGGTCAGCCTTCATGTCCGTCCAGTCAAGATGATGGTTATAAACGAATCCGCGATAGAGCACCAGACCGCCGTGCGGCTTCAAAGCTCGCGCCAGCACATTCGCCGCCTGCGCCGGAGACCGGCCATATTGCGAGGGTCCCGGCTTCCCTTCCGAATCCGCCTTGACCACAAATCCCGCGAAGTCGGGAATCTGCGCATATATCGCATCAACCGTCTTCGCCCACCACGCGGCGACCGCTGGATCGAGAGGATCGAAAGTTGCCAATCCACCTACCGCTTGCGGGCTGCTGAAGTCGATTGACATCGACATCCGCACGCCCCACGGACGAAAAACATCGGCGATCCGCGCGACCTCAGCGATCATCTCCGGCGAGAGCATCCGCGGAGATGCATTCACATTGTTGATCGTGCAGCCGTTGATGCCCACCGAAGCAAGCAGCCGCGCATATTCGCCGGCACGGCTAAGATCGGCGCGCACATGGCCGCCATCGAAAAAGATCGACCGCCCCGCATACCCCCGCTCGATCGAGCCATCAGGGTTGTCCCACTGATTGACCCAGCGCACGGCATCGGCCGGCGTCTGCGTCTCGTTCAGCGCGATACTGCGCCCCTGGCCCACCTGCGAGAGCAACGCAAAGGCGCCGTAAAGAGCACCGCGCCCGTCCGCTCCTGCCACGACAACATAGCGATGTCCGTGAGCACTCGTCTCCGCAACGGTATAGCCCTCAGGGCCTGGCGCCTGAGCCGGACGCCAGCCCGTCAGCAGCGCCTCGATATCGCCGACCGTGCCTACCAGCAGAGCGTTTCCATTGGGCGGCGCATCCGCGAAGCTCATCGCCTGGCCGCACATCAACGTCAGCCCGCGACCCAGCTCCTGGCCGGCGTTCCGCACGATTGTTGCATCCGAACCCACACTCCCCGTGACCACCACAACTTCGGTGGGGAGCTGAGAACATGCGCCAGACGCCGCGCCTCCTGCCAGGGGCGCATAACGCAGCCAGCCAGCTGCGCCGTCCTCGCTCCGCGCATACATCGCCGCTCCGGCAAACGCCATCACCGCAAGTAGCAAACCGCGCAGCGCCGAGGCCTGATGAAGCTTCACCTAGGAATCTCCCGGGCCATCGACTCTCGCTATCGATGCCTCAACTCAGAGTACAGTGTTGGGAAATAAGACACAGATCGTATCGCCGGACGCACTCCCTTAGCTACGGACCCGCCGTCACATCGACCAGTTCCACATCGTCAATAAACACCGTCGGCAGATCGTTCGCGGTATTGGTTCCGAGACGAAATCTGACCGTAGCCGCTGTCGCTCCCGCAGGGGCAAGATACGGCTTCGGAATCAGTTGATAGTGGGACGAGGAGTTCGTCTCCTGCTTCCAGTCGGCGTAGTTGGTTGTGTCGTCAAGCGCACCGGTAAACCTCTCCGTGGCCGCGATACCGGTGCCGGACCATTCGATCAGCACCCCTAGGTTCGAATAGCCTCTGCCCACTCCCGGCGTCGGCTTATTTTTTTGCAACTGGTCTGCGCGGTAGTTGAATCGGAAGGCATAGAGGTGTCCAGCCGTGACTGGAACACGCTGTGCCACCATCGCAACCCCGCCTCCCGCGCCGTTGTTTCCCGATACGAGAAAGGCATGGAAATCGGCCCCTGCAACAGCAGCGTCGGGATAGACCACAGGCTTGATCTGCTGCAGCATAAGCGACTGCATTCCACTATGTGGAGAAGCCGTCGCCATACTTGCCGTTGCCCCACCGCTCTCCGTACCCTTGAACCAGCCTTGGTCCAGGGTCGCCGCAAATCCGTCTTCGAAACTACTGTCTTTCAGGAGATTGTTGCCCAGTGGCAGCTGCACCGACCCCCACTGCGCGGGTTGCAGGGTAGCCTCGGTTGTGAGATCGGCGGTTATGCTGGTCTGTTTGTTGTAGTAGTAGAGGCGCAAGGCTCGGCTGGTGCCGGACGCGTCGGCATAGATCACTCCAACATCGCCCCTGAGCGCCACTCCACTCGCCTTTGGATCGACCCCAATGTCTCGAAGCGGCACAGCGGCCTCGACAATATAGGAGTTGCCGCTAGGCACAATAGCCACCCTGGCGGAAGAAAGCTGCCGTATGCTGTCGATCCGGGCGGCCATCAGTTGAACCGACTGCGTCGTTCCCGAGACCACCGGCCGATACAGGACCGCCACCGGTTTCCCTTGATACATGCTGAACAGCAGGCGAATATCTCCCGCAGCGGGGTCTGAGTGGAGGCCGCCCGCCGGGTCCGTCGAAAGCATCAGGTCCACGCAGTCGCCTGAAAGAAATAGCGTTTGCCAGTTGTCGCCCTTATTCGAAAACGGCCGGTCCTTTGTCACCTGGTAGGCAAGATACAAGTTCGATGCATCGCGAGTGAGCGCGATCTGCGCTCCGCGATTTTTACCTCCTTGCAGCAACGCTCCCGCCCGCATGTTCCAGTCATTCAGCTTGCCGTCGATGGCCGGCGGTTGCGCGACCCAGGTGACATTGAGAATCGGCTTGGGAGCGGCTTTCGGAACCGGAGTCAGCCGAAAGGCCGCGGCTTTGGCAAAGTCCTGCTGCGTATAAGTAAATGGCTGCTCGAAGCGCCCGCCCTTGTTAAGCCCGTCGATCCTCAGCACATGATAGGCATCGTTGCCGCCGTTGATGATGTACGGAACGCCCTGTGGGTCTTGATAGTAGCTCTTATAGGACTCATCCCAGGCTGCGTTTGGCCCGATATGCGTCTCCTCCAGCAGCGACGCCACATACAAGCCATCGTCAGTAAACAGGTATGGATGGACGTTCGCGTGCCACAGCCACGAGCCCAGCACATTCCCGATGCCCGGTACCTTGAACTCTGTAATCACGTTCTGCGCAAGAATATCCTTCGGACCCTGACCAGTCCCCCCCGGCACGGGTTTGGGCATGGCCAGGGCCCAAAGAGATTTACCGTTACGGTCGAAACACTCGACGGCATTCGGCGAGGTATGAGCGTCGTAGCTATAGGTCGCTACGACCTTGCCATCCGCCGTAGCGAACAGCCCCATCGGCTCCAGGGCGCGGGAGCGCTCGACGATCGGCTTCGAGTCGTGAATGTCATAGATGGGCGCGCCTTCCGGCGTCCAGCCCTTCACATCCAGCCGAAATATGAAGGACTGGCTTTTATACGACCCCGACCAATAGATCGACCAGTCATCTCCTATCCCAAACCCCCAGTATGTAAAGGCGACCGGTTGGGATCCTGCTCCATAGCTGTCGTTGCCGCTCAGCGCTTTTTGCCATTGCATCTCGTCGGGTTGCACTATGCCGTCACCGTTGCTGTCCGTCCAGGTATAGTTGGTCCCCGCGTGGCCGCCAAAGAAGGTTGGGTAGAAATTCGTCACTTCGCGTCGGCCCAGGTCGCTGTCCCAAATCGTAACGCTGGTGCCGTCGCCGGTGTCCGGCGCGCGTAGCGATCCGAGCGCGGCCACCGGTACGAGCAGGTCGCCCTTGCGTTTATGGATCGCGATCCGGGCCCCAGTCACCACCGTCTGGTATTCGTCGCCGTTGTGGTAGAGCACCTTCTGCCCTGGGATTGCGGCAACAGCGCCGTTCATGGCAAACGGTTGGTTCATGTTCATGCGGCGCTCCATCACCGCACGAGGCGCCCAGGTCTTCGCAGAGAAGTTCATCTTGAATCGCGTCCCCATCCCATTCGCATCGGTCGGGTCCTTCGGATCGATCATTGAACCAGGACCACCATACTGGGTAGGCCCCAGATACTCCTTCACAAAGGCTCCGGTATCCGGATTCCACACGCTGATGCGACGAGGGCTGGCGTCGTCCTCCGCTACCCAGAGCTTGCCATCTCCGGCCACGGCAATGCCGGTTGGCACCAGCATTCCTTTGTTGTCCCATGCCCCAACCCACGGCCGGCCGCCCTCTTTGCCAATACTGCTCTCCGGAGAACCGCTTGCGGAAAACAGCTTTACCTGAAACGAACTCCCCCAATCGCTCACATAGATTCTGCCCTTCTGGTCCTCGGTTACACATCTCGGCGCGACCAGTCCGGCGCTCACCACTGTTTGAATTTGTTTGTTGGCCGGGTTGATGCGAACGACGTGCTGATTGCTGACCGCCAATATGGAATGATTCGCCTCCGCAAACAAGCCGGCTGGCCCAGCCACTGGAATCTGGTCCACCTGGCCGCCGGTGTTCGCGTCAAAGACCAATATCTGGTTGTCGTCATGCATCGCGACATAGACACGCTGGTTCGCAACCGCCAGCCCGATCGCATCGGTCGTTTCCCCAACGTCGGTATCGCCGTAACGAGGCTGACCGCTGTAGTTGGCTGGGGAATACGTCTTCTGTGAGCGCAGGTCCCATAGCCCCACCGTCGCTCCCGTGAAAGCAAACTTCGCGATCACTTTGACCGGTGTGTTGATCGTGAATTTCGCGGCATGGCCGGTCCGCTTGTCGAGGCAAACCAGAATCGCGCGGCCGGTCGCATTGGTGCCGCCGGGATGATACGACCGGCTCGAATCCGTGAGTTGCGGCCCGGAGAATAAGGCATACAGATATTCCCCATCCACAGCCAGCGACACAGTCGCGGGAGCAAACGGTTCGATCACACCCCATTGACGCTGCCCCGTGGCATCAAGCGCAATGATGTTCGACCCTTTCTCCGCGCCGGGCGCGGCAAGAAACACCCACTGCCCATCGCTGGCCACTGCCTGGGGAGCGGACTCGTCGGCGAGCCAATCCCCTTTGCCATCGGACGTCGGCCACGGCGGATTGCCGGGATTCCCAAATGTCATTACGTAGTTGGTCGTTATAGTCGGATGGTAGAGACCCTTCAACATGTACGAACTAGCGGGAATGGGTTTCCCCCATTGATCGAGGCCGTCCCAGCTCTCGCTAAGTTTTCCCTGGGAGCGCGAATCCCCGCTCACCACCGTGCGCAAAAGCTGGCCTTGCTGGTCGTAAATGCCCAGCGTCACCTCACCATCTTTGGGCAGCGTGTAATTGATCGCTGGACCCGTCGGCTGAGACGCTGCATTGTTGGCCTCTTGTGCGAAGAGGAGCTGCCGCGTCGGCGAACAGCCCATACCGCACACACTAAGAATGACCGCCACCAGCCACTTGCTAAATCGCATCCGCGTTCTCCCCTGTAACTGCCGGCGCGCAGCCCAGCGACTATAACCAAGCGAAAAAACGCCGGACCTTGGCGCCTGCAAAGATGACATTCGCACGCCGCGCTTCCACTGAACCCGAATTCAGACCTTAGTCTTAAGTCTGATGCGTCGAGTGTGGTTCGGCAACCAAACTACCCAACGACCTGCGAAACTCATTTCTCCAGCAGCCACTTCACCACGCATTCTGTGGACAATACAGAACGAAGCAGGTACCTTGTGACTCAGTGACCACTACGAATCAATTGATTCGAGACGACTTAAGCAGCCTAGCCCGCACGACGCCAGGCTCTCGGTCGCTTCACGAGATGGTCTCCGCCTCCTCGCCCATGAATCCACCCGCTGTCGAGCTATACCTTGTCGAGCGATACCTTATAGACGAGCCTCGCTGCGATGCATAGATACGCCGATCTCGAGATCGCCTTCCGCAAGCACGACGAGCGTTCTTATTCGCTTAGCTTCCGTTTCAACGGCGCCGACGATGAGGCGGAACAGCGCTCCGAACCGGATCCGGAAATCTCCATCGACTTTGCCTCCCTCAAGCTCTCCGGCGACGACCCCTCTACATATGCTGCCAAGTTGAACGCCGCGCTCTTTACGCCCGACGTGAGAGTACTCTTTGGCCGCTTTCGCAGCGCCGCCGAACAACAGCACGCCATTCTCCGCGTGCGGCTTTCAATCGAGTCCAGCGCACCCGAACTGCACGCCGTCCGCTGGGAGATGCTGCGCGACCCGGTCGTCCCCGACGTACCGCTCTTCACCGGCGAGCAAACGGTTGTCTCCCGATTTTTGAGCAGCGGTCAGGACTGGCGTCCAATCCGCCTGCACGCCAAAGCCGAGTTACGCGCCCTTATGGCGATCGCCAACCCGGCCCGCGCCAGCAGTTACAACCTCGCGCCTATAGATGTCGAGCAGGAAGTCTCGCTGGCCAGGCAAGCGATGACTGGAATCCAGATTGAGACACTCGCGCCGGGTGGCGCGCTTCCGCTCACCGAGCTGGGAGCCCGGCTGCGCGAAGGCTTCGACATCCTCTATCTCGTATGTCACGGGCTGCTCAAAGACCAGGAGCCGTTCCTATGTCTGGATGAAGGCCCGCCAGTCCCCGCGCAGGAGCTGGTGCAGTTGGTCCGCGAACTCGCGGAGCGCCCCAGCCTTGTCGTCCTAGCATCCTGCCAGAGCGCCGGGAGTGGCGGCGTTGGCCTCGCAGCTCTCGGCCCGCGCCTCGCCGAAGCGGGAGTGCCCGCCGTCATTGCGATGCAGGGCGATATTTTCATGCAGACCGCCGCCGCTTTCACCCGGCGCTTCTTCGCCGAGTTGTTGGTGGACGGCCAGATCGACCGCGCCATGTCGGTCGCCCGCGGCGAGGTTCGCAACCGTGACGACTACTGGATGCCGGTGCTCTTCATGCGCCTCCGCAACGGACGCATCTGGTACGAGCCCGGTTTCGACGCGACCAAGGGAGAATTTGAGCAATGGGACTCCATCTGCCGATTCGTGCGCCGAGGCGATTGCGTTCCGATTCTCGGCCCCGACGTCGCCGAACATATCCTCGGCAGCACCCGCGCGCTCGCCGCCGAGCTGGCGGAGAACACTAACTTCCCCCTCGACTCCAACGACCGATTCGATCTGGCCAAGGTCGCTCAGTACATGATGACCCAGCACTCGCTCGAGTACGTCCAGAGCAAAGTCATCGACCAGATGTTCGTTCAATTGGAGAAGACTGGCGAGCACCTCCTCAATCGCCCCGTCGCCGACGACCCCAACCTCCTCGACGCCATTGTCGAGGAGCTCATGAAGGAAGACGACCCGCAAAAAGCCGACCCGCTGAAGTTGGTCGCCGGCCTCAACGCCAAGGTCTTCGTGAACGCCGCAAGCGATTCGCTTCTCGAAAGGTTCATCGCCAGGACGCCCATCTTCGGCGCCCCCAAGCAGCCCATTGCTCTCGCCAGCGAATGGCGTGACGAAACCCTCGACTACCGCAACGAGGCCGAATCGCTTGGCGAGGCAGCGGTTAACCGCCCATACGTCTACTACCTCTTCGGCAACACTCAGAAAGAGTCCACTTGGGTGTTAACTCAGGACGATTTCTTCGACTACCTCATCCGCACCACCCGCTATCAGTTAATGCCACCGGTCATCAGCGACGCGCTGCTGAGCGGTTCCCTGCTCTTCCTTGGCTTTCCTCTCGATGATTGGAAATTCCGCGTCATGTTCCGGTTAATTCTCGCCAAGGGAGGCAGAAAGCTTCTCGAAAGCTACAACCACGTCGGCGTTCAAGTCGACCCTGCGGAGACGACTATCGCCAACGCCCGTCGCGCTAAGAAATATCTCGAACGCTACTTCTTCAACTCGCGCATCGATATCTACTGGGGATCCGCCGCCGACTTCCTCCGTGAATTGAAGGTTCATCTGGACAAAGAAACTCCATCGGCGGCCCGGCGGAGGCTCTGAGCATGCCGCTTGACCGCAGCGAAGTGAACGGCCGCGAAGCCAACCCTTACGTGGGGCCCAGGCCCTTCGAAACCGGAGAGACTCTGTTCGGCCGCGAACGCGAAGTCGCCGCGCTGCGCTACATGCTCACCTCAGAGCGCATCGTGCTGCTCTATTCGCCATCCGGCGCGGGCAAGAGCTCGCTAATCAACGCCGGACTACTTCCCCAGCTCGCCGATCGCTTCGATATATGGGGTCCCGCGCGCCTTAACCTTGTTCCCCCTGACGGCAACTGGAATCGTTACGTGTGGAGCACCATCGCCGCCCTCGATAAATCTGAATCCTTCCCCGAGATGACTCTCGCCGAATACGCGGCACAGCGCCCTCGCGAGCGCAATCCGCTCATCCTCCGCGAACGCAATCCTCTCATTTTGTTCGATCAGTTCGAAGAGGTTCTCCGCCTCGACCCCGTCAACCTCGCTGCCAAGCGCGCCTTCTTCGAACAGCTAGGCGAAATGCTGCGCGATCCCAGCATCTGGGCGCTCTTCATCCTTCGCGAAGACTACCTCGCGCCCCTCGACACATATCGCCGGCTGCTGCCCACCCAGCTTCAAAATCGTTATCGCATCGACCGCCTCACCCGCGAGATGGCCATGCAGGCAATCGAAAAACCCGCTGAAGCCACCTCGCGGAAATACGCCCCCGGCGTCGTCGAGACTCTTGCCGACAACCTCGCCAAGGTCAAAATTCAACAACCCGACGGAAGCTTCCGCGAAGAACCCGGCGTCTACGTCGAACCGCTCCAGCTTCAGGTTGTCTGCTACGACCTATGGGCAAAACTGAAGCCCAAAGAGCAAACGATTGGCCTGGATAAAGTTGGCGACATCGGCGAAGCGCTCTCCAGCTACTACGTCAATGCCGTCGAGAAAGCCGCCGGCCCCACCGAGATCACCGAGCGTTTGACCCGCGAATGGTTCCAGAACAAACTCATCACTCCCGACGGCGTCCGCAACCAGGTCCGCCATGAACGAGTCGCAAGCGGCGGCCTGGATAACTCCATCATCGCGAAACTGCTCGACAGCTATATCGTGCGGGCCGAGCATCGGGGCGGCAGCCTGTGGTACGAACTCTCCCACGACCGGCTCGTCGAGCCGATTTCGCAGAACAACGAAGCGTGGTTCACCGCCCACCTCAGCAAGACCCAGCAGCGCGCCCAGCAATGGGACAAGGAAGGCAGGCCGGATGGCCTCTTATTTCGCCGCGACGAACTAGCTGTGGCGATGCAGTGGGTGTCACTGCCGGAGACCAGACTCACCGAGGTCGAACGGCAATTTCTCGATGCCTGCCGAAAGCGGCAACGAAGAGAGTTCGTGGCGAGGGCCCTGGTTGCGGCGATCATCGTCATGCTGGCCTTCACTACGGTGGTCGGCATCCTGGCCGGCAAGGAGCGCGACCGCGCTGAAACCAATCTTGACCTCGCCCGCCAGGCCGTCGATGAAAGCCTTTCCTCCGCCGGACGCCGACAGGCCCGCGAGTCCCCCGACGCTCCGGCTATCGAGAGTTTCCGTAAGGAACTACTCGATAAGGCAGCCGCCTATTACTCGGCGTTCACTCGCGAACACTCGGAGAGTGCGACCCTACGTGAAGACGCGGCCGAAGCCCACTCTCGCCTCGGCGATATCAACCGGCTGATCGAGCGGCCCGAGGAGGCCATTGGCGAATATAACCAGGCCATCGCCGGCTTTGCCTCCTTGGCCGCCCGGCATCCGCATGAAATCGAATACCGCCGCGCCCTCGCCTACTGCCATAACTGGCTTGGCGAAACGTTTCGTCTTTGGTCCGAGCGGGATGAAACTGCAGACCCCTCAAAGCAAGCGAAGGCGCGGGCCGAATACGACGAAGCCCTCCGCCTGCAAACCGCGATCCATCAGGCGGCAGGAGACAATCCCGCCTACGCCCAGGAACTCGCCCGCACTTACTACAATCGCGGCATTCTCAATCGCGAGCAGGGCGACCTTCAGCCCGCTGAGTCGGACTTCCGCGCCGCCATTCAGCTACTCGAGCCAATCCCCAACGCCGACGCCCCGTCAGGGTCTTCGCCGCCACCCGCACAGGAGTTGGCCCGCGTCTACAACGACCTTGCGACCCTCATACGGCGCGATGGCCGCACAGAGGAAGCTCGCACACTCTACGAGCATGCCATCGAGATAGCCCAGAGGCTGAGCGCCTGCGACCCGCAAAATCGAGAGTATAAGTACGAGCTCGCACAGTACTGCGACAATGAGGCAAGGCTGCTTCGCGCGTTGAACGATCTTCCCGCCGCCGCGAACCGCAGCCATCAGGCCCTCGATATCATCGATGACCTTGCCGATCCGGGACCAGCGATGTCATTGGAACAGCTTCGAATCTTGCAATTACGCAGCGAAATCCTCGTTGCGCTCGGATCGCCCGAAGCGCAAGTCGAATCCGACCGTGAGCGCGAACTCCTGAATCATCTGGATCAAGGCGCCGGCGCCGAACGCAATCCGGCCATCCACGACCTGTACAAAAACCTCGCCGTCAACTACATCGAGCTGGCTAGAGCAGAGCTCAAGGACGGTCGCCGGCACGATGCAGAAGACTCCCTGCAAAGCCTCGCCAGCATCTTACCCAAACTTCTTCCCGAGGATCGGGCCTTGGCAGAAGCAACGTATGAGAAGCTGAAACGCAAATTGCAGTTGACGCATGCCGCACAACAATAACTTCGCGGCATGCAAAAACAGAATCAGCGCAGTACGGCGCCATACGCCAGCAACCGACCTCAGAAAGTCGCCGGCTTCTCCCACTCCGAAAACACAAAGTCAGTCGTTGGCTTGCGCGTCCGGGGCGAAACCTCGTTCTGAAGCATCTGCTCTGGCAGCCATGACGGATCCCCGAAATACCCGACCGCCGTCACTGCTCCAATCTCGTAGTCTGAGGGAATGCCGAACGAAGCCCGCGCCAGATCATTGTCAAACCCGCCCATGGAGTGGGTGTGCAAACCAAGCGCGGCCGCCTGCAGCCCCATATACGCCGTCGCCGCCCCGGTATCGTGCAGCCCATACTTGTTCGGACTGCCGTTGTGGCCAAAAGACTTCTTGCCTACCGAAAGCACCAGAACCGGCGCGCTCTTCGCCCATAACTGGTTGGGCTGCACCAGCGAAGCGAATATCTTCTTGTAGGTCTCATCGCCGCGGCGACCCACCAGAAACCGCCAGGGTTGTTCGTTGTAAGACGACGCAGCCCAGCTCGCAGCCACAAACAGCTTCTCCAGATCGGCGGGCGCAATCTCTCGTTCCGCAAAGGCGCGTGGGCTCCAGCGCTGCAAAATCAACTCGGGAATGCCCTCGATGGCAGGCGCATGCTTCAGCTTTTCAATCTCTTCGGGGGATTTTTCAGACACAACTCTCTCCTTTATTCATCCGATCAATTGAACTCAAGGGCTTGGATGCCACGGTTTGCAAAGTGATGCAGGCATTCCCCGGCCAGCGCATACTCTCGACGATAAGATGAAGAAAAGCAATGCCTCTCGAAACCACAGCCCGCAAACTCGCCGAGGGACTCTACCACCAGGCTCTTGACCTCGTCGCCAGCGGCGACCCGGCAGCCGCCAACAAGCTCCGCGAAGCCCTCGCCCTCGACCCCAACCACCTGGACGCCATGCACGGGCTCATTCGCGTCCTGCAAGACATCGGCGACTTCGACCAGGCAATTGTCGTGGCCCAGGAACTCATCGCGCGAGACCCCGACGACCCGCTCGCCCACACTAGCCTATCCATTCTCTACCAACACAAGAGCATGGTTCCCGAGGCCGAAGCCGAAGCGCTTAAAGCCAAGTTGCTCGGTTGGAAGCTCGAACTGCGAGAATCCCAACCAATCCAGCACCAGGACAAATGAACACCCTGAAAGGCGGCCGCTCCCCAAACCAATCCGCCACGCGCCGATCCGCCACTCGATTGAGGCGAATGTACGAGCGCCTCGTCGCCGAATACGGTCCCCAGCAATGGTGGCCCGCTCAATCCGCCTTCGAGGTAGTTATCGGAGCCTATCTCACCCAGAACACCTCCTGGAAAGCCGTCGAACGCTCCATCCAGAACCTCGTCGCACACAATTCGCTTAGCGTCGAAGGAATTCGCACCCTCAAGGAAGAAAAACTGCGCCAGCTCATCCGCCCCTCAGGCTACATGGTCCGCAAAGCCGCCGCGCTCAAGGCCTTCGTAGCGTGGCTCGACCGCGATTACCACGGCTCGCTCGAAGCCCTCGCGGCAGCAACGCCCAGCGAAGTCCGCGACCAATTGCTGAAGCTCCCCGGAGTCGGCCCCGAGACCGCCGACGCCATCCTCCTCTACGCCCTCGGCCAACCAACCATGGTCGTCAACGAATATCTCCGCCGCATCGTCACCCGCCACCAACTCCTGCCGGAAAAAGCAAAGTATTCCGAGATTCAAACCGTCGCTCTCGAAGCATTGAAAGACAACCCTCCGCAAACGCTCGCCCAGCACTACAACGAATTCCACGCACTAGTGGTGACGGTCGGCAAAGCCCATTGCGGACCAAAGCCAAAATGCGAAGGATGCCCGCTTGCAAGGTTTCTGCCGAAAGGCATTCACCAAGAGTAGAATATGTCTTACAGCGAGGTAAGACATGACAGCCGCATCGGTCATCAGTTCAAAAGGTCAGGTCGTAATCCCGGCCGCACTGCGCAAAAAATATCGCTTAAAAGCCGGCGTTCGGGTCGTCTTTCGCGAAGAGAAAGGCCATCGGGTACTTGAACCAAGTCCCTTCGACGCCTTTCGTGCGCTTCAAGGCACAATTGATGCTCCACTACTGCAATGGCTAGCTGAAGACAAGGCGGCCGAACGTCTCCGCGAAGAGGCACGGTGAAGGAGTATGTTCTCGACGCCAATGCCGTACTCGCCTACGTGTATTCAAAAAATCTGAGAACTCGGCTACGCTAGACCACTTAATTGACCTGGCCGAGAGCGGAGAAGCTTTGCTCTTTATCTCCGCCATTAACTTGGGCGAAGTGTTCTATATCCTTCGGAAGACGTCAACCGAGGAATCGGCCTTGCGGCTGATCGCAAAGGTAGCCGGACTCGCAGTAGTGGTCGAAGTCAGCTCTGAAACCGCAATCCAGGCAGCCGAACTGAAGTACCGCTACAAACTCGGTTACGCCGACAGCTTCGCGGCCCTGCTCGCGATAGAGCGAAAGGCCACGCTGGTTTCGGCCGACCCGGACTTCGAGAAGATAGGTAAGTCTCTCAAGTGGATGAAATTGCGTCCGCATCGTAGCGGGCGCTAATATCCGACTCTTTCGCCCTGAGCCGAATCATGCCCACCACCACCCTCTACGTCGCCACCAGCAACCCCGGTAAACTCCGCGACTTCGCCGCAGCCGCCGATCTCTATGATTTCTCGATTGCGCCGCTCCCCTGTCTCGACCGCATTCCCGCGCCACCCGAAAACAAGACCAGCTTCAAAGGCAACGCCCAGTCCAAAGCCCTCTACTACAGCCGCCTCGCGACGGGGTACGATGTTCTCGCCGACGACTCCGGCCTCGAAGTTAACGCCCTCAACGGCGACCCCGGAGTCCGCTCCGCACGCTACGCCGCCGACAACGGATTCAGCGCGACCGGCGACCCCGACCAGGACAACAACCTCCTGCTCCTGCAGCAGTTCGCCAAATCTCAATCTCGCTCCGCCCGCTATCGATGCGTCCTCGCTCTCGCCCGCGATGGGGAATGTCTCCTCACAGCCGAAGGCGCGGTCGAAGGCCGCATCGCAACGGAACCTCGCGGCGATGGAGGCTTCGGATACGACCCACTCTTTTATCTACCCGAACTCGGCAAAACCATGGCCGAGATCGACCTCGCAACCAAAGCGACACTCAGTCATCGAGGACGGGCGTTGCAGGCGCTCCTGAAGCAATTAAGCGCTGTTTAGGCCAAATGCTGCCTGCTGACGGTTAGGCCATGCCATGTAAGAGCGCGTCCACTTCGTCCTAGCGGACTCAACAACTTCCCCGCCTTGACTCTGCTTCCGCGTGACACCAATAATAAAAATTGCGTATCTGAAGCTGATTCTTACTCTGTCAGCGCCACCACACGGATAGCCAGGAGTCCACCCACATGGCCACTGCCACCGCACCCCCTGCCGCGCCGCCCATACGAGGCGTACAGCCGCTTCGCGCCGGCCAGGGAAATTCCTTCCTGCTTCGCAAGCTGCATTCCCTCACCGGAATCGTACCCATCGGCGCATTTCTGATCGAGCACTTGATTTCGAACTTCGAAGCGCTCAAAGGCCCCGCCGCCTACGCCGCACAGGTGAAGTTCCTCAACGGACTGCCCTTCGTCCGCGTCCTCGAGTGGGTCTTCATCTTTATTCCCATCCTTTATCACGCACTCTACGGCCTCTACATCACCTTCCGCGGACGCCAAAACGTAAACGTCTATCCCTGGGCCGGAAATTGGATGTACCTCATGCAGCGCGTGACCGGGATCATCGCCTTCGCCTACATCATTCAGCACGTATGGCGTCAGCGCTTCGCCGGAGTCAGCCTACCGGAGCACCCCGGCGCGGCCTTCCACAAAGTCCAAATCGAGTTGTCCAATCCCTGGATGCTCGCCATCTATGCCATCGCCATGATCGCCACCTGCTGGCACTTCTCGTACGGTATCTGGCTCTTCGCCGCCAAGTGGGGCATCACTCCCGGAGATAAGGCGCGCAAGAACTTCGGCTACGTCTGCACTGCGCTCGGCGCAGTCCTAATCGTGATCGGACTTGCCAGCCTCTACGCCTTCGTCGGCCCCAACTACAAAAATGCCCCAGTGGATCTAACTCCCGCGCAAATCGAAGCTGGTCCAGCACCCGTGGCGCCTGCGTCACAATGAGGGCGTGACAGATGTGGGTGCCCCATCCTACGCGGCTCCATCGCGTAGGGTGGGATCTAACAAATCCGGGTAACCCCCGGTTCACGTAGCTAACCTGAGTTTTAGTAGAAGATCAAAGCACGCAGGAAGGCCTGATTCATGGCAGCAGCACCAAATATCATCGTAGTCGGCGGCGGTCTCGCCGGACTCGCCGCAGTTATCAAGATCGCCGAAGCCGGCGGCAAGGTTGACCTCTTCTCCATCGTCCCGGTCAAGCGCTCGCACTCCGTCTGCGCGCAGGGGGGCATCAACTCCGCCAAGAATCTCAAAGGCGAGGGCGACTCCACCTGGGCGCACTTCGACGACACCATCTACGGCGGCGACTTCCTCGCCAACCAGACCCCTGTCAAGAACATGTGCGAACAAGGCCCCGCGATCATCGACTTGTTAGATCGCATGGGCGTGCCCTTCAACCGCACTCCCGAAGGTCTCCTCGACTTCCGCCGCTTTGGCGGAACCCTCTTCCACCGCACCGCATTCGCCGGAGCCACAACCGGCCAGCAGCTGCTCTACGCGCTCGACGAACAAGTCCGCCGCCACGAGGCCGAGGGCCGCGTCACCAAGTACGAAGGCTGGGAGTTCCTCTCCGCCGTCCTCGACGATAGCAAAGTCTGCCGCGGCATCTGCGCCATGAACCTCCGCACCATGGAAGTCCGCACCTTCCCCGCCGAAGCGATCATCCTCGCCACTGGCGGCAACGGAGCTATCTTCGGCAAGAGCACCAACTCCGTCGTCTGCACCGGCTCGGCGCAGTCGGCCGTCTACCAGCAAGGCGCTTATTACGCCAACGGCGAATTCATCCAGGTCCATCCCACCTGCATCCCCGGCGAAGACAAGCTCCGTCTCATGTCCGAATCAGCCCGAGGCGAAGGCGGCCGCGTCTGGGTGCCGCGCAAGGCCGGCGACAGCCGCGACTGGAAGAGCATTCCCGCCGCCGAGCGCTTTTACTTCCTCGAAGAGTGGTATCCGAAATACGGCAACCTCGTCCCGCGCGACGTCGCGACGCGAGCCATCCACAAAGTCGTCTACGAACTCGGTCTCGGCATCGATGGTCAGGCGATGGTCTATCTCGATCTCACTCACATCGATCGCGCCACGCTCGATCGAAAGCTCGAAGGCATCCTCGAAATCTACGAGAAGTTTGTCGGCGACGATCCTCGCGAAGTCCCCATGAAGATCTTCCCCGGCATGCACTACACCATGGGTGGCCTCTGGGTCGACTTCAACCAGATGACCAATCTCCCCGGGGTCTTCGGCGCAGGTGAGGCCGAGTACAACTACCACGGCGCGAACCGCCTCGGTGCGAACTCCCTGCTCTCTTGCATCTACGGCGGTTTCGTCGCCGGCCCCAAAGCCATCGAATACGCCAAGTCCATCCCCGCCGCACAAGGCGACGGAGGCCACTCCGCCGAGAAGAAACGCCAGGAAGAGATCAACGCCGGTCTGATGAAGTCAGACGGAAGCGAGAATCCGTTCAAGCTGTGGCGCGAGCTCGGCGACACCATGACCAAGAATGTCACTGTCATCCGCTATAACAAGGGCTGTCAGGACGCCGACGTCAAGGTCTACGAACTCCTCGAGCGCTATCGCAACATCAACCTAAGCGACAAGACTTCATGGGCCAACACCAGCTTCGCCTTCACCCGCCAGCTCTACAACATGCTGCAGCTCGGTCGCGTCATCGCTCAGGGAGCGGCGCTGCGCAACGAGTCTCGCGGAGCCCACTACAAACCCGACTTCCCCGAGCGCGACGACGAGAAGTTCCTGAAGACAACCAAGGCCTACTTCGCCCCCGACGCCGACGAACCGCGTTTCGAATGGGAAGCGGTCGACACGCAATTTATCAAGCCCAGGCCACGCCGCTACGACGCCGCAAAGTAAGACGGATGTAGGTGCCCCATCCTACGCGGCCTCGCGTAGGGTGGGATGGAGTAAATGCGGGTGCCCCAGGTTCGCGAAGCTAACCTGGGTGAGGATGCAAAAAAGAATCGGAGAACCACAGAATGCCCGAGCGCACCATCAAGATCGAAATCAAACGTCAAAGCGGCCCCGACGCCCCCGCCCACTGGGACAAATTCGAAATCCCCCATCGCCCCGGCATGAACGTCATCTCCTCCATGATGGAGATCGCCGCCAACCCGATCACCGCTGACGGCAAGCCGACCACGCCAATCGCCTACGACTCGAACTGCCTCGAAGAGATCTGCGGCTCCTGCGCCATGCTCATCAACGGCAAGGCAAAGATGGCCTGTTCCGCGCTGATCGATAATCTCGAACAACCCGTTAGGCTCGAACCACTCTCGAAGTTCCCCGTCGTCCGCGATCTCGCCGTTGACCGCAGCGTGCTTTTCGAGAACCTTAAGCGCGTCAAAGCCTGGGTGCCCGTTGACGGCACCTACGATCTCGGCCCCGGCCCACGAATCTTTCCGCAACTGCAGGAAGAAAGCTACCCGCTCTCCAACTGCATCTCCTGCACCATCTGCATGGAGGTCTGTCCGCAGTTCAACGAGGCCACCGGCTTCGTCGGAGCGGCCACGATCGCCCAGGTCAAGCTCTTCAACGAAAACCCCACCGGCAAGGTGCTCAAGGAAGACCGTCTCCGCGCACTCATGGGCGACGGAGGCATCGCCGACTGCGCCTACGCCCAAAACTGCGTCAACGCCTGCCCCAAAGGACTACCGCTCACCCGCGCCATCTCCGACGTAAGCCGTGACGTGATCGTGCAAAGCATCAAGGACATCTTCACCCACTAGCTTTTCCAACCTCACAGAAGCGGGTGCCCCAGGTTCGCGATCCGGGGTCCCCGGCGAGCGGTCTTTGCTCGTTGGGGTGGGAAGCTAATCTGGGTTCTTCTGCGGCGATAGTAAAATTAGTACAAAGCTCCTATCTCCCGCTGGGGAAATGCATGACCGATCCGACTGCCGCGCCCCAGAAATACATCGGAATCTGGCAGGCCCGCACCCCGCACGAGAGCGAGTTCATCCAGGAGATTCTGGGCCCATACATTTCCGAGTACATCACCGACGGCAAGCATGAGGTGGTGCTCGACAACTCCATTCTGCTCGACGCCTTCAGCAACACCCGAGGCCCCGCCTATTACGCTCAGTTCCGGGGCAAAAATGCCTTCCTGGTGCACTTTCTCGACGAAAACTATGAAGGCAACTACGAAGAAGTTTACGAGAACTTCCGCGGCGTCTTCCGCTGCTTCTGGTCCGATGTATTCAACCCGCAGCGGATTATGAAGTTGCCCCTGGGCTACAACAACGGGCTTGATCTGGGGCGTAAGAATCTCGTGCCTGCTTCGCGGCGCAAATATGTCTGGTCGTTTCTCGGCGGGGTCAGTAAATCTTCGCGGCCGGACATGGCGTGCGAACTGATCAAGGTCGTACCCAATTTCTTGTTCGCGACTGACGACGTGCCCGGGTTTATCGCTCACAACAAGCTCGACGGCACGCGGCGCAAATTTCCCCACGCTGAGTATGCCGAATTCATGTTCGAATCCTCCTTTTCGCCTTGCCCCATGGGCAACGCCAACCTGGAGTGCTACCGCGTCTACGAGGCGCTCGAGAGCGGCTCTATTCCCATTGTCGAAAAACGCCTGACCCTCGATTACTTCCATGAGTTGCTCGGCGATCATCCGATACCCACAGTGAGCTCCTGGGCAGATGCCCGGCGTCGAATCGCGGAGCTGCTCGCGTCGCCGCAACGGCTGGATGCTCTACAGCAGCGCTGTATCGCCTGGTGGCGTCAATATAAGCTGGACTACACCATGCAGGCCGGCCAGTTTCTCGCTGCCCGCTCGGCAGATGGCGGCGAAGGACTCGGCCCGGTCGTCTCCGCCAAACAACATCGCCCCGGCTGGCGGATGATCGAGTTACTCCGCCACCACGATCGCCGGGCCCTTGCGCGCAGAGTCAAAAGGCAAATCGACCGCCTTCTCCGCACCGGCGCCATCCGCGAGGCCTATCGCAAAGGCGCTCCACCATCTTGATGGACAGCGGGATATACCCTCCCCTGATGCCATATACTTCGGACTCTCGCCACTAAGGTTACAATCGCACCATCATGCCCAAGTCCTACCTGGCTATACAAGCATTCTCTGGGACTCTTCTGTTCATGGCCGCGACGCTACCGCTTGCCGCGCAAACCGTCTCTACCCCTGAGAAGACACCGGTGCCCAGACCCAAACTAACCCCCGCCCAGATCCATCAACAAGCTATCGTCATCGACACCCATGCCGACACCCCACAGCGCCTCGTCGACGAAAACTACGACCTCGCCATGCCTCTCAACGGTGGCCAGATAGACCTCGACGCCGCCAAACAAGGCAACCTCGGCGCGGAGTTCTTCTCCATCTGGGTCGAGCCCGATCTCTACAAGGGCCAGTACGCCAAACGCACGCTGGAGCTCATCGACTCCGTCTACCAGCAGGCTGCGAAACATCCCGACAAGATGCAGATGGCCTTCTCGCCCGAAGACATTCTCGCCGCGCACCGCAATCACAAACTCGCGGCGCTCATGGGAATCGAGGGAGGTCACTCCATCGAGGACAGTCTCGCATTGTTACGCGACTATTACCGCCTCGGCGTCCGCTACATGACCCTCACCTGGTCGAACTCAACCGACTGGGCCGACTCATCCGGAGTCATCGATCCGAAAAATCCGGACGACCCCAAGATCCCGCACACCAAAGAGGGCCTCACCGAATTCGGCAAGGATGTCGTCTACGAGATGAACCGCCTCGGCATGATGGTCAACATCTCCCACGTCGCCGACAAGACCTTTTACCGGACGCTGGTCATCACCCGCGCCCCGGTCATCGCTTCCCACTCCGCCGCCCGCGCCCTCTGCGACGCGCCCCGCAACATGACCGACGACATGCTCCGCGCGGTCGCGATCAATGGCGGAGTTGTGCAGGTAAACTTCTACTCCGGCTTCATCAGTCAGGCCTACCGCGACGCCTCCAAAGCCCAGCAACCCGAGGTTGACAAAGCCGTTCAGGAATTCAAGGACAAGGCCAAAGCGGAGGGCAAGCAAGTCACCTACGCCGACCTCGAAAAAATCCAGCGTAGCTACGCCGACAAAATTCCGCGCCCCCCGCTCAGCGCCCTCATCGACCAGATCGACCACATCGCCAAAGTGGCCGGAGTCGATCACACCGGCCTCGGATCCGACTTCGACGGAGTCTCCGGACAACTCCCCCAGGGCATCGACTCCGCCGCCGACCTCCCCAAGATCACAGCGGCGCTAGTCGCCCGAGGCTACTCCGCGGCCGATTGCGACAAGCTACTCGGGGGAAATTTGCTCCGCGTCTTCCGCGAGGTCGAGAGGGTAAGTAAAGAGCTCCAAGCGGAGAATCGTCCCAGGATTATTGAGAAGCAGCCGTTCGACAAGAAATAACGCCTGGCCATACCTACGAAGGCGTCGTTGCGTCTTTCGATGCTTCGAGCCGTCCATTGACATTCCTGATATACTTGTCATACAAGCAATACAGGAAACCAAGAACATGCTCGCAGTTCGTATACCCGAACAGATCGAAGATCGCCTCGACAAGCTCGCGAAGCTAACCGGACGATCGAAGAGCTACTACGTCCGGCAGGCGCTTGAGCAGCATCTGGAGGAGATTGAAGACGCCTATATTGCCCTCTACCGCCTCGAGCATCCCGCCAAACGCTGGACGCTTGAGGATCTCGAACGGGGCCGTGACACCGCGAAGTGACCTGGAGCGTTGAGTTCGACGATCGCGCCCGGCGCGAACTCCGCAAGCTCGATCAGGGCGCGCAAAACGAAATCCTTCGATACCTGCGAGAGCGAATTGCCGGAAACGAAGACCCAACTCGGTTTGGCAAAGCGCTCACCGGCAATCTCACTGGTCTGTGGCGCTACCGGGTAGGCGACTATCGCCTGATCTGCAAAATCGAAGATGCCGCATTCGTCGTAGTGGTTCTTCGCCTTGGCCATCGAAGGAACGTATACGACCTGGGCATCCAGAGTAAGTGAAGTTCGCCCCGGATCGACGACCACTCCTCAACACAGACCGTACCCCTCACCTCATCACCAAAACCGAACCCGTATCTGGCTGCGCCTCCGCCATCTGCACGCAGTTCCGTCCGCCGGACTTGGCGCAGTAGAGCGCCTGGTCTGCCGCTTCCAGGAGCTGGAGATGCGTGATATTAGGATGAGGAATCATCGTCGCGCACCCCACGCTCAGCGTAAGCACCCCATAAGGCGAATTCCCTGCGTGAGGAAGTTTCGAAGATTCGACAGCCTGGCGAATCCATTCCGCCATTTGCCGGGCGCCGGCAGCATCGGTATTCGGCAGCACCACCACGAACTCCTCGCCACCGTAGCGCGCCAGCAGGTCCGCCGGGCGGCTGACCACCGGCCTGATCGCCGCGACCACCTGACGCAGGCACTCGTCGCCGGTGAGGTGCCCGTTCACGTCGTTATAGAGCTTGAAATGGTCGACATCGAGCAGCAGTACGGAAAGGCTGGTTTGATCGCGAGCGGCGCGTAGCCATTCGCGCTCGATGATCTGGTCGAAATGGCGGCGGTTGGCAATTCCCGTCAACGGGTCGGAGCTGGCCTGCTGCTCGGCCGTCGCCAGACTCCGCTCGAAATCGGCCTCCTTAATCTTGCGCCCCGAGATGTCCCGCGCGATATCCACATACCCGGACGGCTCTCCACGGTCGTCATAAACCATGTTCAAGTTGAGTTCCAGCCAGACATACGAGCCGTCCGCCTTGCGATAACGAAACTCCATCCGCGGAGGCGAGGTTTTCTCCCGCCGGAAGGTCTCCAACATCTGCGCTAGACTGGCCTTCTCCTCAGGATGAATGATGTCCTCAAAAGTCCCCGCCAGCATCTGTTCCGGACTCCAGCCCAAAACATCTTTGGCTGAGGGCGACACATAGATGCGCCGCCCATAAAGATCGCAGCGGAAAATGATGTCGCTCGAGGCCTCGGCCAACAGCCGAAAGCGTCGTTCACTGGCTTCGACACTCGCCCGCAAACGCTCGCTCTCCGACAGGCGCACTTCCACGATATACAACAGCAGCATGCACACCAGGATGAATAGCTGAAAGACGAGGTCGCGTTCCGGCAGCGAATCGGTGTAAATCAAGCTCGTCGGTCCATGACCAGACGACGCCAGAAAGCCGCCGAGAATGGAGACAATCAGGAGTCCAAGCGCTGAACCCTCCAATCGGAGACGTAGGCCTAGCCACAACAGGATCGGCAACACCAGAAAGAGCAAGGGATAACGGCTCTGCCAAAAAACCCCAAAAGTCACCGCCTCCAACAGCGCGAAAAGGCCAACGATCTCCGTCCACGACCGGCTGCCGAAACGGTCATTACGATGAAACGCCAGATACAGCGGAGTGACGGTCGCGATCCCCAGCGCGTCACCGGCAAACCAGCGCTGAAAATTGTAAAACGTCGGCGACGCGAAATAGCCGTTCTGCGCGAACGATGCAGCGAACGATGCCATCAGAGGGGCGAGCAATACCCCGTACCCCAGAAAGGCTATAAGCTGCCTCCTTTGCGTGAGATCAGGTTTTGGAGCAATCACCGTATAGAGCAGAAGCGCGCCGATTGTCGCCTCAAGCAAATTACATGTACCCAGATAAAGGGCGATATGGAGCGGACCGCTGAGACTGAGGTTTACCAATAGATCGATGATTCCGGCAACAATCAGGTAAACGGGCCAATGGCGCTTGGGATTGCACAACAGGATCCCCATCAGCAGGCCATTAGTCGGCCACAGAATCGTGACCCCGCCGGCGCTCCAGCTATTGATGTTCAATTCTCTGGAAGCGAACGAGAGGAAGCCGAGCAAGAGCGCGACCTTGAGAACGCGCCAAAGCGACGGAAATCTAGGCACCGTAGGGGAATCTACCCAAGCATCCATCAGCATGATTGTGCACAACCGGAGCGCACTCAGACCATGGAGGTAACGTGAAACAAGAACTCTATGGATTTATATCCACCGCTCAAATGCTTAAGCCTTTGAGTCTAGGGGGATTATCGCAGATGATAGAGCTCCGAGCTACTTAAATCTGATTCGCCGATGCCCTTCGTCACCGTGTTTCCCCAAACGGGACAAAGCCGTCAGACACTGGGCTGTCAGACCTCCGCTGGCCTTCATCGCCTGCATACGGTAACCTCTACAAGGAACCCGAATGAAGCCGCACCAAAACTTCCTCCCGATTACTCTTGTCCTGACGTTCTGCTCCCTGGCCTTTTGCTCCAGCCTTTCCCTCGGTCAGCAAACGCCCGCAACTTCCACTACTCCACCCCAGCAGTCGACGCCACCCGCAACAGAAGCGCTCCCTGATGCGCCCGCCTCGAATGCTCCCGTGGTCCTGCAGCCAACCGGCCCCACCGCCGTCTTCGACACCAGCATGGGGCGCATCACCTGCAAGCTCTTTGAGAAGGAAGCCCCGGCAACAGTCGCCAACTTCGTCGGCCTCGCCGAAGGCACAATAGTCTGGACCGATCCAACCACCCACAAGAAGATGCGCAATAAGCCCTTATATAACGGCACCGTCTTCCACCGCGTGATCCCCGAGTTCATGATTCAGGGCGGAGATCCCACGGCGACCGGGACCGGCGACCCAGGCTACGCCTTCAAAGACGAATTCAACCCCGACCTCACCTTCAACGTCCCTGGACGCCTGGCCATGGCTAACTCCGGCCCCGACACCAACGGCTCCCAGTTCTTCATCACCGAAGTCCCGGTTGAATATCTCAATGGAAAGCACACCATCTTCGGACAATGCGACGACTCCGGCATTGCCGTCGTGAAGTCCATCGCCCGCGTCCAGCGCGACAGCAACGACAAGCCGCTTACTGACGTGGTCCTGACTAAGCTGACCATCGTGCCGGATGGCAAGCCGCTACCGCCACCGCCCGCCTCGCCACCCTCGACACCAACTACCGCACCGAAACCCAACCAGTAATTCAGCAGGAGAAAACCAGATGTCCCTCACTCCCGGAACGTACGCCGTCTTAACGACCAGCGAAGGCGCCATCAAAACCAAGCTGTTTCCCGAAAATGCCCCAAAGACAGTTGAAAACTTCATCTCCCTCGCCGAAGGCACCAAAGACTGGACCCACCCCACCGGCGGCAAAAAGAGCGGCGAGAAGCTCTACGACGGCACGATCTTCCACCGCGTGATCCCGCAGTTCATGATCCAGGGCGGAGACCCGGCCGGCAACGGCATGGGCGGCCCCGGGTACCGCTTCGAAGACGAAACCAAAGGATCGCCGCACAAGTTTGACAAACCAGGCAAACTCGCCATGGCCAACGCCGGCCCGAACACCAATGGCTCGCAGTTCTTCATCACCCTCGCCAGCACAGATTGGCTCACTGGCAAACACACCATCTTCGGAGAAGTCGTCGAAGGCCAGGATATCGTCGAAAAGATCGCCAAAGTCCCACGCAACGGCCAGGACAAACCCCACAAACCCGTCGTCCTCGAGAGCGTGGTCATAGAACGCGTCGCTTAAGCACTCAATTCCCGGACTCGCCGTGACAAACCTTTGACCGAGGGATGACAGAGCAGAGACATCTTGCGTCGTCAAGCGAAATATAGTCCCTCCTGGAGCTTGAAAACTCCAGGAGAGACTCATATGAAATTTCGCACCATCGTTCCGACCGCTTCCCTCGCCCTGGCGCTGCTGTTTGGCCCCAGCGCCGCCCGCGCGCAGTATCAGGTCACCAATTTGGTTTCGAATCAGGAGGGGACAGCAAAGGTCACGGACCCCCTGCTGGTAAATGCCTGGGGCCTCGCTTACGGTCCGGGCGGACCCTACTGGATCAGCGACAACACCTCAGGCTGGTCCACCCTCTACACCAACACTGGAACCAAAGTACCCTTGAACGTGCTGATTCCCACAGCCGGCGAGGACGGTCCCGGTACGCCCACGGGCATCGTCTTCAACGGATCGCCGGAGTTCAAGATTAAGGGATCGAAGGCGGTCTTCCTCTTCGCCACTCTTGACGGCACCATCAGCGGCTGGGCGCCCGGGGTAAATCCCGACACCGCCCTCGTTGCTGTAACCACTCCGGGCGCGGTCTATACCGGTTTGGCCATCTCCAGCAAGGCTTCAAATAATTTTCTCTTCGCCGCCGATAATGCGAACAACAAGGTGGACATCTATGATGGCGCCTTCAAGCTCCTGCGTTCGTTTACCGACACCACCCTTCCCGCCGGCTTCGCTCCGTTTGGCATACAAGACTTCGGCGGCCTGGTCTACGTTTCTTTCGCTAGCTCCTCAGGCGCTTCCGGCGGTTACGTCGACATCTTTGACGAATTCGGGAGCCTGCTCAAGCAACTCGCGAACGGCAAGCCGCTCAACCAGCCCTGGGGTTTTGCCATCGCGCCAAAAGACTTCGGGCCATTCAGCAACACACTGTTAGTTTCGAACAACACTAATACCGGCGCCATCAACGCTTTCAACGCAGTAACCGGCCAATTCGTCGGCACGTTGAAAGACATCAATGGCGAGGTAATCCACATCAACCAGCTCTGGGGAATTGAATTTGGTGACGGAACCGGCAAGAATGGCGCCACCAATCAACTGTTCTTCACCGCCGGCGCCGACAATGGTTTGGCTGGATTGTTCGGGGTTATCGAATTCAAGTAACACCCTACGTGCGATAAGCCGCTGCACCATCCTGCGCACCCTGATCGCTTATGGCAGGGGAGCGGCAGACCTTCCAGAGACGGCAAAACCCGCTCAATGAGCGGGTTTTGCCGTATGCGCTGAAGAACACACCCGTAATCTAGACCCCAATCACCGCGCAAAGCATGAAGTTCACACCCGCATACTCAGCATGTGAATCAAAGGATCCAAACCACATCTCAATTCGCAGCCGGCGTAATCACAATATTCCGGAACGAGACATGCCCCTTCTCACCCCCCTGCAGCATGATCGGGCCAGGCTGACCTTCATGGGCATTCAGTGCGCCGCCGGTAAGTCCGGGGATTTCCTTGTTGTCGATGACCGTGGTTCCATCCAGAACGATGGTGACCCAGCGGCCGATGAAAGTAATGTCGAAGGTCTGCCATTTGCCCGTGGTCCTCGGCAGCTCCGGATGGGGCGCTAGAAATCCATAGACTCCGCCCGTGTGGTGGCTCGCGGGCTCATCCGCGGACTCGTTTTCAATCTGCACCTCATAGCGCCCGCGCAGATAGACGCCGCTATTGGACTCCGGCCCCAGATTAAACTCTACGTGAAGCTTGAAATTGTCGAATGTCTTCTTGCTGACCAGTTCCGGCCCATTGCCAGGGCTGACCAGCAAGCCATTCACCACCGTCCAATGTCCCGATGACGGGAACTCGCCGGCCGAGTATTCATCCCAGCCATCCAGGTTCTTGCCGTTGAACAAGGAAATGGGCTCGCCCCAACGCGAAACAGTTTCATCCGCCAGTAAAGGCGCCTTTTCGCCTATCCAAGTCCATGGAGTCCCATCCGGCCCGGTGGTCGAACCGACCAGCCTGCCATTTACGAGTTTCGCCTTGAACACCATGTCGGCCTTGCTATTCTCTTCCTCTTTGGGAGAAACGAATGTAAGCACGCCTCCGCTTATTTCCACTTTAGGCAGTGGCCGCGCATTTCCCCAGCGCCCTGTCATCTCCGCTTTGAGCGTCCCGCCCGTTTGATAGAGATTCAGCCACGACGGATACTCCTTTGTCGGCGATTTCAGAGTCAAGTCCCAGCGGCCCAGAAACGGCTCTATCGAATTCTGGCCGCCGGAGGAAGCTGCTTGCTTCCCGTCTTCTGCAAACGTGGCCGCGCAGGACAATGCGAGCAGTAAAGCAACGCTCAACGCTGTTCTTCTATTTTTCATGATGGGCATTCCTAAAGTTACGAGACTTACTTAAGCATTTCTTACCATGGCCGCTGAGCTACGCGTCAACGACCATATTAGAAGCCGCGTCCCAACGGACCTGCTTCTTGCGGAAGTAAGACTCATTCGCCATATGACAAGCGATCGCGGCATGGTTTCCGAAGACAGCGTCTTCCACATTGGGTTTGCGGCTTCTGACCGCTTCAAAGAACGTCCAAAGATGGGGCCTCAGATCATCCCAGTCATCGCCCGTATAGATCGTTTGCTCGGTAAGAGGCTCTTTTCCAATAGCTGGGTCGTGCTTTGCGTGCCATTCCCGCTCGTATGCTTCCCGCATCTCCCGCGGAAAACTGCCGTCATAGTAGCTGGGAGAGGTGTCTATGCCTTCCTGCGGCGAATAGTGAATGCCAAACTCAGTCGTCTCCAGAATCCCTTTCGGGCCCATATATCGGGCGATCTCTGGGGTTTCTGTACTTTGCCCCAAACGGATGTAGACCGGGATGCCATGATACTCAAATAACACTGTCTGCAGATCGGGCATGTCCCGGCCATCTTTCCACCTGAAGATACCGCCCAAAGCCACCGCTGACTGGGGAGGTTCATTCCATCCCAGGGTGAATAGCATCGCGCTGACTAAATGCACCATCAAGTCCCCGGCCACCCCGGTGCCATAGTCCCTCCAGCAGCGCCACCGCGCAAACCTGTCCGGATTAAAAGGGATTTTCGGAGTGTCCTTCAGCCACGTGTCCCAAGCCAAATTGGAAGGCGACAGATCGGGCGGAGGAGGATACTCCCACGCACCCGTGGGACTGTTGCGTCCCAGGCTAAGTTCGACCATCGTGACCTCTCCAATGGCCCCGCCCTGATACATCTCCCTGGCCTTGGCGCACAATACAGAACTCACCCGCTGAGCGCCGATCTGCACGATCCGGTTGTTGGCATGGGCGGCCTGAACCATCCCAAAACCTTCCGCCACCGTGTGCGACATCGGTTTTTCGCAATAGACGTCTTTTCCTGCCTTGCAGGCATCCACGACAACCTGCTTGTGCCAGAAGTCCGGTACCGCCACCAGAAGGCAATCAATGTCTTTCCGGTCCAGCAGCTCCTGGTAATTCCGGGTGGTCTGCAGGCTCGGATTTCGCGTGATCTCCTTTGCCAGCGTGTGCCGCCCATCGTAGAGGTCCGCTGCGCCCACGCAGTCCACGCCGGGAAGCGACAATGCGTTTGACAGAACCCCGGAGCCTTCCATGCCGACGCCAACAATGCCAACACGGATTCGGTCATTGGCTCCAACCGGCGAACCGGATACAGACGGCGTCTGTGGCTCCAGGGCGATCGCCTTGCTATTCGCTGTGAATAGTCCTCCCGCGGCAATCGCACTGGTCTGCAGGAATTTGCGACGGCTCAAGCTATCTGTCATTTGGTCCTCTCATTTAACCTCACAAGATTCGCGAGAACCTTTGTATGAGAAGAACTCGAAGAAAGCAAATATCTTTGCAGAAGCGGACATCGAGAGTTGCTTGTTACTCAGATCACCGGAAGCGCGACCGCAACCGGAAGGTCTTCAAACCCCAATCACCGCGCAAAGCTCCTTCACCGCATCGGCGCTCTTCTGCAACGCTGCCTGCTCCTCGGTCGTCAGCTTGATCTCGATGATCTGTTCCAGCCCCCGCGATCCAAGCTTGCACGGCACACCAACGTAGAGTCCTTTAATGCCGTACTCGCCCTGAAGATAAGCCGCGCACGGCAAAATCTTCTTTTTATCTTTCAGAATCGCCTCAACCATCTCTACCGTCGCCGCCGAAGGAGCATAATATGCGCTCCCCGTCTTGAGATATTTCACGATCTCAGCGCCGCCATCCCGCGTCCTTTGGACAAGGTTCTCAATCGTCGCCGCATCCAGCAGATCGGTAATCGGAATTCCAGCGACCGTCGAATATCGCGGCAAGGGAACCATCGTGTCGCCATGACCGCCAAGCACAAAGGCAGTCACATTCTCAACCGAGACCTTCAGCTCCTCAGCAATAAACGTCCGGAAGCGCGCCGAATCCAGCACACCAGCCATGCCAATCACACGCTCGCGATTAAAGCCAGCCTGCTTGAACGCTGCCTGCGCCATCGCGTCGAGCGGATTCGAAACAATAATCAAAATGCACTCAGGCGAATGCGCAATCACCTTGCCGACCACATCCGACATGATCTTGTAATTCGTGTGCAGCAAATCGTCGCGGCTCATGCCCGGCTTGCGCGGAATCCCCGCCGTAATCACCACAATGTCAGAGTTCGCCGTATCCGCATAATCATTCGACCCAAGAATGTGGCTGTCACGTTTCTCAATCGGCATCGCTTCCAGCAGATCCAGCCCCTTGCCCTGCGGAATACCCTCGACCACATCGATCAACACAACATCCGCCAACTCCTTCGAAGCAATCCAATGCGCCGCAGTCGCGCCAACATTCCCCGCACCAACAATAGTTACTTTCTTCCGCATATCTCTCCTTCACAACAAATCTTGTCATCCTGAGCGGAGTGTGGCTCCGGCGGCGCCACACGGAGTCGAAGAACCTGCGGTTCCAGCGATTTCGGCATGACATCGTTGGAACCAAACCAGCATCGTTCTACATGTTCTCAATCATCCGCGAAGCAAACTCACTCGTCTTCGCCTTGGTCGCGCCGCTCATCTGCCGCTCAAAGTCATAAGTCACAAACTTCTGCGCAATCGTCTTCTCCAGCGAACTCTCAATCAGCTTCGCAACCTCACCCCAGCCCAGGAACTCAAACATCATCACCCCGGAGAGCAACACCGACCCAGGATTGATCACATCCTTGTCCGCATACTTCGGAGCCGTGCCATGAGTCGCCTCAAATACCGCATAGCCATCGCCAATGTTCGCTCCCGGAGCGATGCCCAAACCGCCAACCTGCGCCGCCGCAGCATCGGAAATATAGTCGCCATTCAAATTCGGCGCCGCAAGCACGCTGTAGTCCTCAGGTCGAATGATGATCTGCTGGAAAATCGAATCGGCGATGCGGTCGTTGATCAGCACCTTCTGCTTCCACTTGCCGCCGCCATGCGTAGCGCCGATAGTGTCGAGCACATGCTTCACCTCGGCATAAAGCTCGGTCCGAAAAGTCTCCGAACCAAACTCCAACCCCGGCTCAATCAACGCAGCATTCTGCTCGATCGTCAGTGCAGAATTCGCGTCCTTATTCCCCAGAATCCAGCTCTCGCGTTCCGTCAATACCGAGTCACGAAATTCATCGACCGCAACCTCATAACCCCACTCGCGGAAAGCGCCCTCGGTGAACTTCTGAATGTTTCCCTTATGCACGAGCGTCACCGTCTTGCGCCCAACCTCCAGCGCGTACTTGATCGCATAGCGCACCAGACGCTTGGTGCCAAAGATCGAGATCGGCTTGATGCCCACGCCGGAATCTTCCCGCACCCGCTTCTTGGTCTTCTTCAGCAGATCGTCATTCAAAAAGTCGATGATCCGCTTCGCGTCCTCAGTTCCCTGCTTGAACTCGATCCCCGCATACACGTCTTCGGTGTTCTCACGGAAAAGCACAATATCCAGCTTTTCCGGATGCTTCACCGGACTCGGCACGCCCGCGTAATACTTGACCGGCCGCACGCAAGCATAGAGATCTAGGATCTGCCGCAGCGCCACATTCAGCGAGCGAATGCCCCCACCCACCGGAGTCGTCAGCGGTCCCTTAATCGAGACCCGCAGATCGCGCGCCGCATCGACCGATTCATCCGGCAGCCAGTTCTTGAACTCGCGGTAAGCCTTCTCGCCGGCATAAATCTCATACCACTTCACCGAGCGCTTGCCACCGTAAGCCTTCTCAATCGCGGCATCGAAGACCCGCTGCGACGCCTTCCAAATATCGCGCCCGGTGCCGTCGCCTTCGATGAAAGGAATAATCGGATGATCGGGAATCTGAAATTTACCGTCGGCATACTGAATAGCCTCGCCGTCCGCCGGCAGGGGGAAACCGTTATAGCTTTTTGACATGAACTGGAGTGTCTCCGAACAAGAGAAGATTGGCGTTGAAAGCAGAACACTTTGAGGCTAACACTCGCTCCCATCATCTGCCAACGGCGGGCGGTCACGAGCCGTCCGAAGCGGACGCTCAACGCATCCGCCCCTTGCGACGCTTCAATCCGGAATACAATCAGGCGGTGAGTCGGAGGTTCCAATTGCGCCACTTGAAACTGATCTCTTTAAGAATATCTGCGGCAGCCCTTGTCATCACTGCATCATTCTCAATCGCAGCGCAAGCGCAGCCACCGACGCCCATCCGCGTCGCCGTCGTCGGCCTCGAACACGGCCATGTCAGCGGCTTCCTCAGCGGACTGAAGCAGCATCCCGAGGTCCAGCTCGTCGCCATCGTCGAACCCGACGCCGCCCTCGCTGCCAAGTACGAGCAGGAATACAAACTCGACCACGCGCTCTTCTACAAAGACGTAGACAGCATGGTGCCGGCAGCCAAGCCCCAGGCGCTGCTCGTCTACACCAACATCGCCGGCCATCGCCAGGCCATCGAGGCCGGAGCACGCCATCACCTCCCGGTCATGGTCGAGAAGCCGCTCACCATGTCGCTCGCCGACGCCCTCGCCATCCGCGAAACCGCACGCAAGGCCAACATCCAGGTGCTGGTGAACTACGAAACAACCTGGTATTCCTCAAACCTCGCCGCCTACAACGCCATCGAGCAAGGCAAACTAGGCGACCTGCGCAAGGTCGTCATCCACGACGGCCACGAGGGCCCTCAAGAGATTCACGTCCAGCCTGAATTTCTCAAGTGGCTCAACGACCCCACCAAGAACGGCGACGGAGCCCTATACGACTTCGGCTGCTACGGAGCCGACCTCATGACCTGGTTCATGCACGGCGAAGCGCCCATCTCAGTCACCGCCGTCGGCCAGATTGACAAGCCGTCGCTCTACAAGGTCTTCGACGACGCAACCATCATCCTCCGCTACCCAAAGGCGCAAGCCGTCTTGATGCCGTCATGGAACTGGCCCTTCGGCCGCAAGGATTCTGAGATCTACGGAGCAACCGGCTACATGATCACCGTCGGTCCCAGCCATTATCGCCAACGCCTCGCCGGAGATCCCGACGAATCCCTTACGCCGGCTCCGCCAATATCCGCCCCACCAATCACGCCACCCAACGACAACTCGATGGATTATCTAGCAGCAGTCGTCAACGGCCAACTCACACCCAAAGGCGACCTGACCGCGCTCGACACCAACATGATCGTCATGCAGATTCTCGACGCCGCCCGCGAGTCCGCAAAAACCGGAAAAACCGTCACTCTGAAACCGCTACCGCAATGACAATAACAAAGAACGCTGGCGCCCCATTTCAAGACGACGGTTCTCACCGTCGGCTTGAGTGGGAATCACAGACTCCCACTCACCCAACGAGCGCACGTTCCTTCGGCTGAGGAACCTTCACCGAAGCCATCCCTGCCGCCGTCGCCGCCTGAATCCCCATCTCCGTATCCTCAAAGACCAAACAATGCTCAGGAGCGACACCCAGCCGCTCCGCGGCCATCAGAAACGGCTCCGGATCAGGCTTGCTCTTCAAATACTCACCCGCACAAACCAGCGTCTCGAAGCGGTCGAGTATATTCAGAATCTCCAGCGACTTCACCACCGAATCCCGCGTACTCCCCGAGACCACCGCAAACGGAATCTTCCCGTAACTCGCCTCGACATGCTCGAGCACTTCAGGAACCGCCTGCAGCTGCGGCAAATGCAAGTAGTAAAGCTCTTCCTTCCGGCGGGCCACAGCCTCAACCGGCATATTCAACCCATGCTGCCGATTCAGCGCCGCCACAATCTCGACCACCGGCATCCCTCCCATCGAATAGAAGAGATCTTCGTCAAAGACGCATCCCCATTCGGCTAGAATCTCGCTCCACGCCAGGTAATGAAGCGGCATCGAGTTGACAACCGTACCGTCGCAATCAAACAGGTAAGCCTTGAATGGCCCGTCCGGCAGCCTTAGTTTCATATTTCCATTTTCTCACCGTGCCATAGCGTTCCTGCCCGTCGAAACCGCGATCTTACACTAGGTCTCTTAGCGCTAGCGTGAGATCTGAAAGCCCACGCCCCGGTCGAGTCTGATGCCCATTAAGTACGAGATTTAGTTTGGGGTGCCCGTAACCGGTCGGGGATGTTCGCAGGCGCCTGTGAAAAATCTCGCGCTCCGTGAACAGAAGGCGCTCAATTTCGTTAGAGCGTAGATCGGAGGTCCATTCTTCTGGGAGGGCTCCACCGTTCCAGGTTGCTACGTGATGTGGCGACGTTATATTGAAGCTACTTCGTGCAACGTCAAAGATCACATAAGGGGCTTGAGCACGATCAGCCCAATTCTCGTGATAAGGATGAAACGTTTCGCTCTGGACGAGATGCTTGCCATCGAAGCGGGCAAGCACGTTATAAAACCTCCGATACGGCTCGTAGGACGGATCAGTCCATAACTCTTCACGCCTGATACTTGCTCCAACGGTTCCGAAACCGACAAAGTAATAGCGCCACTCGTGAGAAGCTTGGCGTCCGCAGAAGAAGACAACAATATCGTCCTTTTGCAGCTTCAGGCGAACATCTCTTCTGCACACGCCCCAACTTGCCCGATTAACATCACCTAAGAAACTCCTTGCAGAGAAAAACGACGGATCGTCACCCCAGTCGTAATAGCTCTCATCGTAGTCTTTGAGAAAAGCTCGAAGAAAGGGATCTTGCGCGGCGTCAGCTTCGGTACGCCGTCGCGATCTCAAGTTTGGCTCGACCCGTCGATATGTACACAGGTAGGCATTCACTCGTCAATCATATTACGCTTGGTTTTGGACAAAAATAGCATCTCTTGCAAAGGCGTATCATATGGTGTGAAGCTGATACGCAAAAGTTTTCGCGCACTCGTCGTTTCGGCATTCGTTCTGTGTTTCGCAATCTCCGCCCAAGCCCAGCAATACGCAGCCGACCAAACTCCCCTCGGCGCGGCCGCCCAGAACAAGCCCGATTACCTAAAGCACGCCGGAATCGACCAGAACCTCAACCATCCCCTGCCCCTCACCGACCACTTCCGCGACGAAGCAGGCAACGACACTCCGCTCGGCGCCTACTTCGGCAAGCGGCCCGTCGTATTGGCGCTCGTCTACTTCAAATGCAAGATGCTCTGCCCGCAGGTGCTGCGCGGCATGGCCACTTCTGTCAAGCAGACCGGCTTCCATCCCGGTGACGAATACGACATCGTCGTCGCCAGCATCGACCCCACCGACACGCCCGCCGACGCGACCGAGGCCAAGCAGGAATTCCTAGCCAAAATGGGCCTCGCCCCAACCGACCCGGCCGCCGCCAGCATTCATTTCCTCACCGGCCCACAAACCTCCATCAACGACCTCGCCGCCGCCACCGGATTCCACTACGTCCGCGTCCCCGGCCCCGACGGCGTAATGAACCAGTTCGCCCACTCCAGCGTCATCATGATCGCCACCCCCAACGGACGCATGTCCAAGTACCTCAACGGCATCGACTACCAGCCTCGCGACGTCCGCCTCGCCATCATCGAAGCCAGCAACGACCACATCGGCACCGCCACCGACGCCATCCTGCTCTACTGCTGCAACTACACCCCCAGCCAGGGCCGCTATACTGTCTCCGTCCTCCGCATCATGGGCCTCGCCGCAATGGGATCGGTACTCGCGCTCGGAACAGTGCTATTCATGCTCGGCCGAAAACCAGCCTCGCAGCGAACGCCCCAGTCGTCACAACTTTAGAATTGTCATCTCGATCGGAGCGCATTCGCTAACCTTGTCATCTCGACCGGACCCTGAGAGAAGTCGAAGGGGGAGTGGAGGGGTCTGCAGCTTTCCCCAAACCCAACAGAAAAATCCCGCAAAATAACACTTGACTCTCCCCTTACAGGAGCCCATACAACCATTCCATGCTCAGAATCGGCGACTTCTCCACCCTCACGCAGGTCACCATCAAGACCCTCCGCTATTACGACGAACAGGGTCTGCTACGCCCGGCGCATGTCGATGCCATCACCGGCTATCGCTACTACGCCGTCTCGCAGCTCCCGCGCCTGCACCGCATTCTCGCGCTTCGCGATCTGGGCTTCTCGCTCGACCAGATCGGCAGCATCCTGAATGACGGCGTCACCGCGGAGCAGCTACGGGGCATGCTGTTGCTCAGGCAGGTCGAGCAGCAGGCCAAGGTGGAGGAAGAGCAGTCGCGTCTCACGCGGCTGCGTGCACGTCTGAGCCTCATTGAAAAGGAGCAGGACATGGGCAACGAAGTCATAATCAAGGAAGTCCCTGCGCAGTGGATCGCATCCGTGCGCGAAACCATCCCCAACTATCCGTCCGTCGGCAAGCTCTATCGCGAGGTCGCGGCCGCCGTTCCCTCCGGCTCCTTCAGCATAGGAGTCGCGTTATGGCACGATCCTGACTTTCGCGATCACGACGTTGACGCCGAAGCCGGCTTCTATCTCAAGCAACCAGTCGACGCCTCGGGACGCGTCAACGTGCACGAGCTGCCGCCAGCAACCGTTGCCAGCGCAATGCACCACGGAGCGTACAACCGCCTCAGCGAGGCCTACGATGCCCTGCTCCGCTGGGTAGGCAGCAGCGGATACATCGTCGCCGGCCCGATCCGCGAACTCTATCTGCAGATTTCGATGCCAGTGCGCCAGGACGACGAATCCTACATCACCGAGATCCAGGTCCCCGTCACAAAGGCTGCATAGTCCTAAAGGAGAAGCTCCCTCTCGTACTCGCCGATTGATCGTAACGCTGAGGGCATTCCGATGCAGATCGGCGCCATTGTGTAAATCGAGGAGACTGCCTTTTGCCATCGGCGATCAGAACTCAATTCTTCCCTGAAATGCGATCATACGCGGTGAACTATCACCGCCCAGCCCAACACCAAGCAGACCGGTCGGCGGTGAAATGGTGCTCTGCAGGGTCCCAAACCGTGCCGGAATGAAGACCCCCGGCACTCCTGCTTCGACAGAATTAGGCAGGGCGAAGTTCGGGTGATTAAAGGCATTGAACATCTGCGTATCGAAGCGAAACGTCACCCGTTCGCTCACATGGAAGTTCTTGGTGACGTAGATATCCGAATAGGTGAAGTGCGGTCCGCGAACTGTATTTCGTCCCGCATCGCCAAACTGGCAATTCACCGCCGAGTCGCCCCCCGTGCAACCCCCGGTCGTCGGGTCAACCGCCGAGACGAAAGCGGCCGGATTGAGCCATTGCTTCGTGCCTACCGCTGTCACGCCATCGTAAGACGTCTTGCGATACACCGGAACTCCCGCGACCCGGTTGGAAAACTGCGGCCCGCTTCCTTGAAAGACTCCATTGTTGCCGGCCGTATAAGGCTGGCTCAGCACCGTAAACGGAAGGCCGCTATGCAGGAACAGCGTCTCTGAAAAAGACCACCCTCCCAGCAACTGCCGAAGCACCCGGTTGGTCGAATGGAACGGCACTTGATACAGGCCGAACGCCGAAAGATTGTGGCGAACGTCGTAGTCGCAATCGCCATATTGCCTGCTGAGCTCGCCAGGCAGCGGTGAGAGCACTCCTTCACTCGAAAATGGCAAAAGGCCGCCATTCGACACCTCGTCGAGGCAGTGGCTCAACGTGTAGTTTCCCCGCACCATCAGCCCCGCGAACCGGCCGGTGAATTGCTCACTGAAGCTCGTTTGCAGCCCTGAATAAATGCTGTTGGCGTCAGTACGGAATTCATCCACGCTCGCGAAGCGCTGGTCGAGCGGCTGCTTGTAAGGAAAAGGCGCGAAGCAACCGTCGCAAACCGTCTGGTAGCCATTGAGCTGCACCAGAAAAGGCTCATGCAGGCCACGAGTGCCTACGTAATCCACCCGCAGCGCGCCCTGCGCGCCAACCTGCTGCTCCACGCCCAGAGTGTACTGGTAATAGTAAGGAGTCTTCAGCGTCCCGCTCGGAAACGTATTCATATTGACGGCTAGCGGACAAGTCGGTGCACCTGGCCCGATGCCGGCGCAGGGTGGAGCACTTGCGCTGAACGCACTCTGAAACGCTAGATTGGCTGCGGCAGTCGCGTCAACCGCACTACCCGAAACGCCCGGAGCAACTCCGACGCCGCCCACCTGCCCACCCAACCCTCCGACAAACGTAGGCGAGTACGGAGCATTCGTCGCTGCCAGGTCCGAGATCTGCGAAGGAATAATGTCGTTGAAGACGCCAAACCCCGCATGAATCGCGGTCCTCGGCGCGAACTGGTAAGCAAACGAGACCCGCGGCTGCCAGATAAACAGCGGCGTCGCCGGGAACGCTCGCTTGACGCTGGTTTCAATCGCCTGGTCGAGCGGCTGGTTCACCTCATGCGACATGTCAAGAAACGAGCCCTCCGGTCGCGCAAAGAGCCGCTGCTCATTCACCGGATTGGTGTTCCACGTCGCGCGAACCCCGGCCGTCAGCGTCAGCCGTGGCGTTGGCTTGAGGCTGTCCATCGCGTACAGGTCGAGGTCCCCGTTGGCGACCCGTTCCTTCAACGCAACCGGAAACGTGTGGCTCGCAGTATAGGCCGCGCCATAAGTGAACTGCGCCAGGTCGTTATAGATCACCGTTGGCACCGTCCCTTGCCCCAGATCGTAATCGCTCACATCCACCCGACGCGTGTTCACGCCAAATTTCAGCGTGTGCCGTTCGCGGGTCCAGATCAGGTTGTCGTTGATCTGCCACTGCGTCACCTTCCGCCCCTGCGGATAGGTGTTGTCATTGCCACCAATCGTCGTAAACGGCGCGTTGGCGCTGCCTCCGGCAAGCACGATCGGAAACGTCTGCTGCACCTGAGCAAAGTTATTAGGTTCAAAGATGCTCGCATACCAACTCGCGCCGGGGTTGAACTGGTTCACCAGAGTCGGACTGAAGAGGTGCGTATACCCAAGCACCAGCGTGCGCTGCGGCTGCGGCGAAAACGAGTTGAAGATCGAATTGATGGGATCGGTATAGGCTGCCTGCAGACCGGTATCCTGCTGGAATCGATACCAGACGCTGTCCTTCGCGTTGATGGTCTGGTCGATCTTGAGCACGATCAGGTCTTCGTGGTCGCTGTTGTTGAGCGACTCCTGCCGCTGATTAGCGCAGCCGCTGCCATTCAGCAAAGTCCCCGTCCCCGCGCCGCCCAGCAGCGTGCCGTTCGCACCCAGCGGACACGACGCCACCGTCAGCGGTGTGCCCGCGGTGTTGTTATAAAGCTGGAACATCGACCGGTAGAAGCCAACCTCGCCTGGTTGGGCTGGCAGCGATGTTCCGTTCAGCGGATCGGTCCCTCCCAGCGGCAGTTGATTCAGAACATATTGCTGATACGCCGGCGACGGAACGACCGTCTGCGACACCAGCGGCAGCGCGATGCGAATCCCCTCGTAGTGCGCGAAGAAAAACAGCTTGTCCTTGCGGATCGGCCCGCCAACGCTCACCCCGAACTCGTTCACCGTCGAGCGTGGCTTGTGCGCGATATTTCCGGGAGTATCATTCGCATGCAGAAAATAATTCTCCGCGTTCAACAGCGAACCATTCCACACCTCGTAGACGTCGCCATGAAATTGGTTCGTTCCCGACTTGGTAAAGTAGTTCACCTGCGAAGCCCCATATCGCCCCTGGTCGACCGCAAACGAGTTGGTATTCACCGTCGCCTCTTGCACCGCATCTAGCCCGATCACCAGGTTGGTCGAAAGCCCAATATTCAGGCCAAGCCACGGATCGTTGGTATCGTAGCCATCGAGAATGTATCCATTGGAAGTCGCAGGCAGCCCATTGAATTCAACATTGCCATAGCCGCCCGCGGCCTTCGCGTCGTTCGACGAGCCTGCGGTGTTCATCAGCGCGCCCTGCGCGAACTGCGCGATAAACGTGAGGTCCTGCCCAGGATTGGGCAAACTCTTGATCGACTTCGAATCCAAGGTCGTAGTCGTGTTCGGATTCTCCAGGCTCAATAGCCCTTGCCGCGCCTCGACCGTCACCGTCTGCGTACTTGATGAGACCTGCAAGCTAAAGTTCAGCGAGATTGTTCGTCCAACCGGGACGACCGTAGGCTGAGACCTCTGCGCCGCAAACCCCTCTGCCTGTACCGACACCTCATACGTGCCAGGATTGATTTGCGAGAAGAGAAAAGCGCCCTGCGCGTTCGTCTTCTCGCTCCGCGTAGCCTTCGTCTCAATCTCGACTGCCGACACAGTGGCGACGGGAATCACGGCTCCGCTACTGTCGGTCACGACGCCGGAAAGAGCGCTCGATGTTCCGCTCTGCGCCAATAGCCCAAGGGCCGAGGTCAGCACACAAAGCGTCGCGAACAGCACGGCCCTCGAAAACCACCTATAGGTTCTCTGCTGGCTAATAAATGAATTAGGCATGACTAATCTTGTGTACATTGCTACACTAAACTGAAATCGGCATCATGGCAAGAGCGAAAAAGACCATCCCGTCATCGACCCGCAAGCGCAGCCCGTCAGCCAGGCAGGCGACTCACAGCAGCGAAGCGGTTGATGACTATTTGAAGGCGATATTTTGGCTAAGCGGCCCGGAAGAGCGCAAAGTGGCCAGCCATGAAATAGCCGGCCATCTTCGGATTTCGACGGCGTCCGTTACCAACATGCTGCAGAAGCTCGCAGCCGCGAGTCCTCCGCTCGTGAGCTATCAAAAACATCATGGCGTCCAGCTCGCCAATAGCGGAAAGATGAGAGCGCGAGAGATCGTGCGCCACCACCGTCTGCTCGAGACCTTTCTCCACGATGTTCTCGGCTACGATTGGGACGAGGTCCATCCCGAGGCCGAGCGACTGGAACACTTCATCTCGGAGAAATTCGAGGCCCGCATTGCCGCAAAGCTCGGCAATCCGCAATTCGATCCGCATGGCCACGTCATCCCGGCGCTCGACGGCTCCATGCCTCAAGTTGAGCAGACAACCGTACAGCAGCTCTCGCCCTCCCAGCGCGCCAAGGTAGTTAGCGTCTCCGATCGGGACCCCGAGATGCTTCGCCACCTCGCCGCTCAGGGAATCAAGCCCGGGACCATCCTCACCGTGCTGGAACAACTCCCCTTCGACGGCCCGCTCCGCGTTCGCATCGGCAGGAGTAGGAGCGAAGTACTCCTCAGCCTTCCGCTCTCCCAGGCGGTCTCGGTAGCCCGGGTCAACGCGCAGGCGGCGGCAGCAGTGCATCGAAGAGGCGCGTCACCACCCTCTTGAGAGTCTGCTCGTCCAGAAGCTCAGGCGTAAACTGCGCTTCAACCGTGAGTGCAGAGAGTATTGGCGAGAGTACCGAGACTGCGGCAGAGCGGCTCAAACCAGCCTCGCCCTGTCCGCCGGATCCAAAGACACTCACGTACTCTTCTTCCCGGTGGGCTCGGGGAACCAGCTCCTTATGGACCTTCCTGAGCCGCTCCATCGATTCCGGGTGGCGGATCGCAAACAGTTTGAACTCCAGAAAGAGAAGATGCCAGGTTGTATCTTCCAGCGTGCCCACGAAAAACTCGCGGAATATATTTAGCTTCTTCTCAGCGTTCGTCGATTCGGAGAGCAATTCGTACATGCGGTCTGCGTAGTGTGTCATCCGCTCCGCAAACAACTCGATGAAGAGGTCCTCTTTGTTCTTGAAATGAGCGTAGATGGCCCCCTTGGTACGTCCCGCAAGCGCCGCGATCTCTCCGAGTTCCGCGCCCTCGTAGCCGTCGCGCACAAAGATGGTCTCTGCGGAACGAAGAAGCAGGTCCCTGGTTTCCTTGGTTCTGAGTTCGTTCTTGTTGAGCGGCGTTGAAGGCATCTTCTCTCGATCTTCTCGGCAGGGGTCACGACCGTTTGGTCCGGTCATTTGCGTGTTGAAGCCAAGGTGAAATTCTACAGAAATTGGTTTGTTTAGGCCTTTGGCGATGAACCAGCGGTGTCAGGCCAGAGCCGTCCCTCGCTCCAACCCGCTTCGGTCTCCGCATCAGCCAGTGCATTGCGGAGCTCTTGGTTTGTTTTGAGCAGGTCACAGACGAGCGAGCGTAAGCAACCGAGCCTGGATTCCATCTCCCGATATGAATCCATGCTCGGGAGATGGTCGGTCTCATCGGGATCGCAGTTGTTATCCATATTCGCTCCTTTGTTCCCTCGCCCATACCGCAAGCTCCAGTACAGGTCGCGGTGTGAACTTCCGCGACCTGCATCACAGGTGTCGCAGCGAGAACTTCTCGGCGCCGCCCTGATGAATCCACTGCCGAATCCAGTGCCGTCACGCATCGGGAAAGTGCCTGCGACAAGAGCGTTTGTAGCTCCAGCTTGAGTCAACTCAGATTGACCTCCCCTCGGGGCTTCCGGAATAGGCCTGCTTCTGCTCTTTGGCCCACTTCTTGACGACCTGCTGTGCGATCTTGTCGATCACATTCATGCTTTCGGATTCGCCCCGTTCACTGGCCTTGACCTGATCGCGAAGGACCGTCGTGCCCTTCGCATCTATGACCTCCAGCTCCAGTGTGATTTCGGTTACCCCGACAAAGAATCCCACTGGCCCAGTGGACGCGCGCTCTACCTGGCTTCCGGGCTTGAAAGCTGTCGTGGAGAGCCGCATCGTGTATTGCGAACAATCCGCAACGCCGTCGGTCATTACATCCCGATGGACTTCCAGACCCGGAAGCTTACCCATGCGGTCAATGATGTGTTCATAAACGAGGGCTTGATAGGCCGCGGGAAAGTCGAACTGATCGGTCCTAAGTTGCTTGACCATGATGGAATTTGGATTCATCTCCGCAACCGGACATGGCCAGCTCGGCGCATCGTGATAGGCGACCGGCGAAGAAGTGAATGGAGTGATCGTGCGGAGGGCCTGTTCAGACTCCTCTCCCGGCAAATAGAAGACGGCGCCGTGGTAACGGCCCCCGCTGTCCACGAACTCCACCGTGAGCATGTCACGCCGATGGTGCATGAATGTGGCAAACACCGCTCCGCCGCCATAGGGGACAGCCATTCGCATGAGCCTTCCCGTCATCCCCCAAAGCTCTACGCGCTCATTCCCTGCACTGATCGCCACAATCGAGGGAACATCGATAGAAGAACTCGCGGACTTTCCAGTAAAGGTCAAGCGCTGGGGTGTAATGGTCAAGGTACCGCTCTCCTTGGCTTTCACGTCGGGCATGCCAAGGACATGAACGGCATGTGTTGAACTCCATCCAGCAGTCTGGACGACGGCTGGACTCTGAGTAATGGATGCATCCACCTGCCCTAAGGCCGGCGAGGTTAAAAAGCACGCGATTAGGTATAGTACGGATCCTGCGGGACCAAAACGGAGCATCGATATTCCTTCGGGGGGGCTAGTAGCCATAACATACGTACTGGTTGGTAGAAAACCATCAAGAGTTCGGCTCTTAATAGCAGTCGGTTAGCGAATACATAAATACCTACTAGTAGGAATATACTATAAGCTGTGTTCTCCGCGAAAATATTTTCTGCGGACTGGAGCCGCACAGTTCAGGTTTTTTTAGCATGAGCCTCTAAACTCATGTTGACATCCGACCCAACAGGTGAGATTTTTGGGTCGGATGCCTTCCCAAAAGAATCCCGACGACCGTATCGCCCTGTTGCAGGGAACCTTGGACCTGCTCATTCTGAAAACTCTTGTGCTCGGGCCGCGTCATGGCCAGGGAGTGGCGCGATCCATCCAGCGCCAGTCGGAGGAGGTCTTCTTCGTCGACCATGGCTCGCTCTATCTGGCCCTGCAGCGCCTTGAAGATAAGAAATGGATCAGCGCCAAATGGGGCTTGAGCGAGAACAACCGGAAAGCGCGGTTTTACTCGCTTACGGCCAAAGGGCGCGAACAGCTGGTCGAGAAGGCCAGCGAGTGGGAGCGGCTGACGAGGGCGATGGGACTGATCCTGGGAGGCAGCGCGGAACCCGGCGGTGAGGAGGCTTAGCCATGTTCAAACGCACTCGGAGCACAGATGATTTCGCTGAGGAGATTAAGTCGCACCTGGAACTCGAAGCCGATGAACTCAAATCTGAAGGCTTGAGCGAAGATGAGGCCCGCCGGAAGGCAAGGGTCGAGTTCGGCAGTGTGCGTGCGGCGCAAGAGCGCTTCTATTTGAAGAGCCGAATCGCGTGGCTCGACAATCTGGTGCGCGACCTGAAATATGCAATTCGCCAGCTTGTGAAGAATCCCGGGTTCGCCGCTACAGCAATCCTTGTGCTGGCTCTTGGGATGGGCGCGAGCGTCGCGATCTTCGCCTTTGTCAACGCTGCTCTGCTGGAGCCACTTCCCTATGCGAATCCGGGCCGGCTCATGTCGGTAAATGAAAGCAGCGCTGAATCGCCACGCTGGCCGCTCTCCTATCCGGACTATCTTGACTGGCAGCGGCTAAATAAATCCTTCAGCTCTCTCGATGTGTATGGTGGGGCCGGGTATCTCCTGCGGACTTCTTCCGGTGCGGAACCGGTACAAGGCGAGCGCGTGAGCGGCGGCTTCTTCCAAACCCTCGGTGTGTATCCCATGCTTGGCCGCGATTTCAATGCCGGAGAAAATCGGCTGGGCGGGCCGGATGTCGTGATCCTGAGCTATGGGGCATGGCTGCATCGCTTCGACGGGCGGCACGATGTTGTGGGAAAGACAGTCGATCTGGACAACCGCGCATACACGGTGATCGGCGTGTTGCCCGGTACGTTTTCGTTCGCGCCGAGCGGCAATGCTGAGTTCTGGGTGCCCATCAATGTCCTGAGCTTTCACGAGCATTCGCGGAATTTCTACCCGTTTATGGGGGTAGGAAGACTACGGGACGGGGTCACAGTCCAGTCAGCGCTGGCCGAAATGACAAACATCGCGAAGGAGTTGCAGCGGCAATATCCCGTGAGCGGCATTGACCTGAGCGCCAATGTAGCTCCGCTCTCGGAGATCATCGTCGGCGAGGTTCGACCGATCCTGCTGACGCTACTGGGTGGGGCCGGTCTGCTGTTGCTGATCGCATGCGTCAACGTAGCCAGCCTGGTGTTGGTTCGCTCGGAAAGCCGCAGGCGCGAGATTGCCTTGCGCGGCGCGTTGGGCGCAACACGGGCGCGGCTGGTGGAGCAGTTTGTCACCGAGGGGCTCCTGCTGGCTCTCTTAGGCAGCGTTGCCGGAGTAATCGTTGCAGGCGGGCTCATGAAGCTTCTGGCGCGCCTGGTTCCCAAAGACATGGCGGCCAGCATGCCGTTTCTCCAAGGTGTTGGCTTGAATGCGCACACGTGCGCATTTGCGACAGGAATTGCACTGATGGCCGCGCTACTGCTAGCCGTCACCCCAACGCTGCGGCTGACGTTTCAAAAGATGCGTGAGGGATTGGCCGACGGAGATCGCGGCGCCGCAGGCCGGCTCTGGCGCAGGCTGGGAGCAAATCTGGTAGTCGTTGAACTGGCAATCGCGGTGGTGCTGCTGGCAGGCGCGGGACTGCTGGGACAAAGTCTCTATCGCCTCCTGCATGTGCCGCTCGGCTTCGATCCGGATCATCTTGCGACGTTGCGAGTGATGGCTTCCGGCACGGTTTACCAGGGTGACGAGCAGATCGCAGGGCTTTACAGAGAAATTGTGAGGCGCGTCTCCAGCCTGCCAGGTGTCGAGTCGGCTGGCATGAGCAGCATGATGCCTGTTGAATGCGACTGCGCTACCGACCGGATCCACTTTCCGCCAAAGCCAGACCACGGCGAGCACAACGAAGTAGACGAGCGTCATGTGAGTCCGGACTATCTGCCGACATTGAAGGCGACCCTCGTGCGCGGACGGTTTTTCACCGATGCTGACGATGCCTCCAGGCCCGGAGTCGCGGTGATCAACGAGACCCTGGCGCGGAAGTATTTTCCGGGTGAAGACCCAATTGGCCAGAAGATCGCCGATGACGAACGTGGCCGGCCGTCTTTGTGGGAGATCGTCGGTATAGTGGACGACGTTCACGAGGGTGCGCTCGATGAAGCCACAGCGCCGACAGAGTATTTCCCCCTCAACCAGACGCCAGACCACTCTTTCAGCCTTGCGGTGCGCACACGGCAAGACGCTGGGGCCCTGCTGCCTATACTGGTAAGCATTCTTCACCAGGTCGATCCGGATCTGGGTGTATCCGACGAAGCGATCCTGAACGACAAGATCGACGGCACGCAAGCGGCGCTGTTGCACCGGTTTTCGGCGTGGCTGGTGGGCGGATTTGCCCTGACGGCGCTGGTCCTGGGCGTGGTTGGACTCTACGGAGTGACCTCCTACTCGGTGAGCCAACGGACCAGGGAGATCGGCGTGCGTATGGCGCTTGGGGCACGGCGCAGCTCCGTTTACACCCTGATACTGCGACAGGTGGGATTACTCACAATAGCCGGTCTGGCGATCGGGCTCGTCTGCTCCGTGGGATCATCGTTGCTCATACGCAGCCTGTTGTTTGGTGTGCAAGCCTGGGACGCCGCAACTCTGAGCGTTGTCGCTCTGCTATTAGCTCTCGCGTCGATGGCGGCGAGCTTCCTCCCCGCGCGTCGAGCAGCATCGGTGAATCCGGTTGAAGCGCTTCGCGCTGAGTAGCCCTGCGATTGGGAACTGGGAACTTCAACGAGCGCCAAACCGCCAATGCACTCACTGAAAACGGATAGGTCCTCGAAACTCGGCTTGCGGGAAACGATGGTGCGCCTACAATGGTGCGCCTAAACCTGACGGTCGTGGAGCGGGGGACGCCGCAAAATGATGTCAACCCCCCAAAATCCCCGAATTCCGCCTAACCCACAGATTCCAATCGCAATAATATACGTGCGTAACCCAAGTTCTGTTTTATAGACTTGGTTCACCGTGACAGGGTAGCCATCGTGACATCATGATATTTCGTTTTGTGTATAGAGGTGGAGTTGTTAAGCTGAAAGAGTTAATGAGCGACCTCTAATGGCCCGATGAGGATGATGGGTCGTAGGATTGCTGAAACGATCTGCGGCGGAGATTCACCATCGCTTAGGGAAGCCTAATTACCTGCGTGTCGATTTTGGTGGCGCGAGGCTAACAAAAGGCGTATCAAGGTGTTCCAATAGCTGTAAATGAAGGTTTTTGAATACAAAAAACGAGAAGGCGAGACCGCACGTTGAAGAAGATGTACAACTTCGCTGGCCGGGAAGTGCCAGGTGAGGAAGTGGAATTTGAGGCAGAAGTTGACCGTTTCAATATTTACCTGCTCGCTGATGGAACGAAAGTAAAGGTCAAATCCGCAGTGCTGAAAATTGTTCGCCTCGACGCATGGACTCCCGATGGCGACCCTGTGTACTTGGTGAGCACTCAACCTATGGTGTCGTCCGACGTTCCAGATTCTCTCAAGCGGAGACAATAATGAACTGCACAGATAGCGATGCGTTAGTCCTTCCCTCCCAGGACGCCAAACCGAAATCCCGCGAGGTTTACTCCATGAATGCCTTTTATGCTGCGCCCGAGCTAGACATCGCCTTCAATCTTGGTCAGGTAGTTGAAGAGGTGCAGGCAGTATTTCTGGACTTCAACGAAGAGAACAGAAAGTTCACCGTTCTCACCATTGTCCCGGAAAGAGACGACAGCGTGTGCCGCAAAGTGTATTCAGTTGAGCGAGACATCATTGAGCGTTATGAAGGATTTGACTTCGCCTTCTCGGTGCTAGCTAGTAACGGCAGGGAGGCGCGCTCAATGGTTCAAGACCCAAGCATGTACTTGGCGTTTGTTCGATAGGGCGACCTCTTGGGATTCACGGTAGCGGAACACGTTGGCAAGGCCAAAGAGAACGAAGTGTTCGCCCGTTCATTGGATACATCTGATCCCTGCGCGATTGAGTGGGGTGTAACCGTTCGCTTCTATGCTGCGCTGCACTACGTGCAGGCATACTTCGCACAGCAAAACGTTACCTTCACACTGCACACCAATAGGGCAACCGCGATAGCGCGAGACCCGAAGATTAAGGCCGTGCACGCCGACTATCGGTCGATGCAGGATTACAGCGAAGCCGCCCGGTACGAGGTACACGGAATCATGCCCGGACACGTTAAGTACATTCAGACCTGTCTGAATGCAATTAAAACAGTAATCCACGACGCAGATCCGAGGGTGTTTTGATGGCAACGCAAGCAGAAACGCCAGAAATGGCCCGTTTCAACGATGCCCTGCGCTCTGTGATGACAGTCACAAAACCAGAGCTAACGGCTCTCCTAAATGATCCTAGAGCGATAGCAGAAACGCGCCAGAAGCGCGAAGCTTCAGCGTGGATGATGATGTTATGAACGTAAGGATTGTGTACATATAGACCGGAAACTCGTCAGTCATAATCGCGGAGTCCTCGCGGCGCCGCCCAAATGATGTCAACCCCCCAAAATCCTCGAATTCCGCCTAACCCACAGATTCCAATCGCCAAAATAATTTTCAAAAGCTGGCGCAGTGAACATATCCAACTTGGTAAACTAGATATAGAGATTAGGAAAAGAAGAATCCAGACCCAACCCCGCCAAACCACCGGCCCGGACGCCTCGACCCTCGACCCTCTCGTAAGTCATTTGTTTGCAAGATTCTGCGGCTAAGCCCCGCAGAATGATGACTTTGGCAGTTGACTATACAGGTTAAATCGAAGAAAACAAAGAATTTCCCTGCAGAGACGGGGGGAGGGGGGTACCCCCCTCCCCTGCACCGAGCACCGCGCCCAGTAAACCGATACTGGCAGACGGAACAGTGGCAGACGGATACCGCCAGACAAGGCATCACCCTTCGGCGAAAATCCAGGTCAGAGCCTAGGCGTTCGCAACCCGGGCCGTATCGACCGCATTGGTCAGCGGAAGCGTGGCCTTGCCGTCAGCCTTCTCCGTTCCCGGCTTGCGGATGTCGATGCCTCCCTTGAAAAACGCTCCGTCCTCGATCGAGATCCGCTGCGCGATCACGTCGCCGGTCAGAGCGCCGTCGGCGCGAATGTCCACCCGGTCGGTAGCGTGGATGTTGCCCTTCACCTTGCCGAGCACCACCACTTCCCTGGCCTGGATGTTGGCCTGGACATTGCCGTTCCGCCCGATCGTCACCCGATTGCCGTCGAGCGTGATCGAACCCTCGACCTTGCCGTCGATATACAAGGACTCGGAGCCGCTGAGTTCGCCCTTGATGACCAGGCTCTTGCCGATTGTCGCCTGCTCGCTCGGCGCTGCCGTGGCGCTGCTCGCCGTCACGCTGGTCCGGCTCGCCGCCGGAGTCGGTTCGTAGACCGGGGTCGACGGCACCGCAGGGCGGGATGGTTCATTGGTTGGGGTTGAGGTGGCCCCTGCTGGCTGATTCGGTTTCCACATAAAGTTCTTTAGTCCTTTCCTGCTCATGGCTGGTAATGCGTTGAAATGTCTTCTAAGATGGAGCGCTCCGGGACTTCCCGTACGCTCTCGAAATATGCCGGTATAAACCCGTCTTACTCAAATATGCCGCAACCGCGATCGAGATCCCGCCTGGACATTACAGTTTAAATCTAAAAGACCACATTCACATTCTGGAGCCGCATTCCTTCTTTTCCAATTCCGATCGCTCGGCAGGACTCACACTTGATACGTGCTCTACTCTGAATAGGGAAGACATTACACGCGACAGCCGAACTTTCTACCTGCTCGCCTCGCCTATTCCCCGTACTTTTGTCCCAATGACCGACCGCGAACTTCTCCGCCGCATCGAACGCTCTCCCGGCCAGCGCGCCGGATACAAGCAGCTGATCCACGAACTATCGCTCCCCGGAGGCCGCGAACGCCGCCTCCTCGTCGAGCACCTCGCCCGCCTCACTGCCGCCGGACGATTGGTCAAGCTCGACCGTGACCACTGGGCAATGCCCAGTGCTGTCGTCACCCGCGACAACCTCGCCGCCGGACGACTCGACCTCCACCGCGACGGCTACGGCTTCGTCCGGCCAGACTCTAAGCAAGGGAGTGTCGCAGTCGGCGAAGACATCTTCATCCCGCCCAACGAAATCAGCTCCGCCATGCAGGGCGACCAGGTGTTGGTCGAACTCCTGCCCCCGCGGCCCGACGGCCGCAAGCTCGGCCGCATCGTCCGCGTCCTAACCCGCAAGAACCCGACCATCGTCGGCATCTTCCACTACGCACGAAACCAGCGGTTCCCGGAGAACACAGTAACCCCTTTCGACGACCGCATGACCCAACCAATCATCATTCCCGACGGAATGGAGATTCCCGCAAACCCGCCAAAGTCCAACCCCAATCGCGTCCTGGGCGAAGAAGCCGCAGCATTCGAAATCATCGACCTCAGCAATCTCGAAGGCATCGTCGTCGACGTCGAGATCACCGACTTCCCTACCGCGAATCGCCCCGCGCGCGGCCGAGTCATCGAGGTGCTCGGCGATCCCGATGCCTTCGGAGTCGACGTTGAGATGATGATTCGCAAACACCATCTCCCTCACGTCTTCCCCGAAACCGTCCTCGCCGAGGCCCGCGAAGTCGCCCACCTCGATCCCGAAACCGTTGCCCTCCGCCGCGACTTCCGCACGCTCCCCATCGTCACCATCGACGGCGAGACCGCCAGGGACTTCGACGACGCCGTCCTCGTAACCGAGCTGCCCGACACTTCATATCAGTTACAGGTACATATCGCCGACGTCGCCGAGTATGTCCCCACCGGAACCGATCTCGACCTCGAAGCCCGCCTGCGCGGCAACTCCGTCTACTTCCCCGACCGCGCCGTCCCCATGCTACCGCAGGAGCTCTCCACCAACATCTGCAGCCTTCGCCCCAACGAAGACCGCCTCGTCCTCAGCTGCCTCATGCACATCGACGCCGACGGCGAAGTCCTCGACTACGAGCTCTGCGAGGGAGTTATCCGCTCCGCACGCCGCATGACCTACACCCAGGTCGCCGCCATCATCGAGAAAGGCCGCGACGACCACGAATCTACTCGCGCCCACTTCGCCGACCTCGTTCCCACGTTCGAACGCATGAAGGCGCTCGCGCTCCTGCTCAACCAGAAGCGCCAACGCCGCGGCTCCATCGACTTCGACCTGCCCGAACCAGTCATCGAGTTCGACGCCGCCGGCGCCATGCAGAACATCGTCCGCTCCACTCGTAGCTGGGCCAACCGTCTCATCGAAGAGTTCATGCTCGCCGCCAACGAGTGCGTCGCCTCATGGATCGAACAACAAAGCACGCCTTCGCTTTATCGAATTCACGAGATGCCCGAGGCCAAGCGCGTCATCGACTTCGAAGAGACCGCAGCCGCCTTCGGCTACTCCTTGGGAATCGGCTCACTCCCGGTGAAGCGCATTCAGATGAAGTCCGACCGCCGTGAGCAGCAACGTCGCGGCGCGCGAGACCAACGCGGCCACAGACCGCAGCATCACGAAATAGCCCAGGAGATTCCGGTCACCCCGCAGATGTACCAGCGCCTCACCGCGAAGATCGCAGGCAAGCCCGAAGAACGCATTCTCGCCTACCTGATGTTGCGCTCGCTCAAGCAGGCCCGGTACAGCGAGAGGAACGAAGGCCACTTCGCCCTCGCCGCCCCCAGCTATACCCATTTCACTTCGCCTATCCGCCGCTATCCCGATCTCGTCATTCACAGAATCGCGAAAGCGCTGCTCGCCACAGGCGCTGACCCCCAGGGCACCCTAATTGTCGCCGAGCCGCACGCCCCGAGAAAGCGTTTGTTATCCCGACTCAAGCAGAGCGAAGTGGAGATATCTGCAGTTGGCAATGGTCGCATCTTCAAACGTGCGGGTGCCCCCGATCTCGATTCTGAGACCACAATCCCCATCCCCGAATCCGAACTCGCTGCCATCGCCCAGGAAACCAGCCAGACCGAGCGCCGAGCTGCCGAGGCGGAACGCGAACTCATCGAATGGAAGAAGATCAAATTCATGCGAGACCGCGTCGGCGAAGACTTCGACGCCATGATTCTAAACACCACGAAATACGGGCTCTTCGTCGAACTTGACAACCTGTTCGTCGAGGGGCTGGTCCCCATCGACTCCCTCCGCGACGACCATTACACCTACCGCGAAAATACCCGCGAGATCATCGGAAGTCGTCATCATCGCAAGTACTTCATGGGGCAACGAGTTCGAGTCATCCTTGATCGGATCGATTCGATACAGAAGCGGTTACAATTCTCACTCATTGAGGAAGAATCGGGCGCGCGCGATCCGAGACGAGAGCCCAGGGACAAGAAACAGAAGAAAGACAAAAAGATGGCCGCCTCGCCGGCAAAACGCGGCAAAGGAGGCAAAGGCCCGTCTCAGGCTCTCGCGCCTCGCAAGTCCCGCGGCCAAAAGAACAAGCGCAAAGGAAAGGGAAAATCTTAAAGGCGCAGGTTCAAGCAGGTAACGACATGTTCACGTCATTGCTTGGTGGCAGTAGAAAATCCGTTCTCTTCCGCGCCGGCTTGTTGATCGCGGCCATCGCGGTCGTCGACTGGCTGCTGGTCAATGAACTACCTCTCGGCTTCCTCTACATTTTGCCTATGCTCATGGTGGGCAGGATACTGCGCCCGTGGCTGATCGCCTCCGTTGCCCTGCTATGCACAGTCCTCGCTGAGCTCTTCGACCCCTTCACCTGGCATCTCGTCGCCGGAACTCCTCGCGACATTCTGTATTTTTCTTCGTTCTTCTGTGTCGGAATGTTCGTTTATGAGGTGAGCAAAAATCGCCAGATCGTCCTCGGCCATCTCCACGAGATCGAGCGGCAAAGCGAGGCGCGCCGCGAAGCTGAAGAGCAACTGAAAGTGCTGATCGAAAGCAGTCCGGCTGCCATCATCACCACCGATGCCGTCGGATGCATACTCCAGGCGAACGAGGCCGCCCATCGCATGTTGACCGTCGCGCCGAATACCCTCGCCGGGCGCGCCATCGACCCATATTTTCCCGCTCTGGCAAATCTGTTGCATCGTGATTCCGACCGTCAACTTTTTCGCGCGGTCATGCAGTCTCGAGCGCAGCGGGAAGATGGCGAGGTTTTTCTCGCCGAAATTTGTTTTTCAACCTATCGAACAAACTCGGGATCGCGCCTGGCAGCCATGATTCTGGATTCATCGGAAGACCTCCGCACCCGCGAGGAGGCCAGTCTTCATCAGATGTTAGCTGGTTCGCGAATCGCGGTGGGGGCGGTCTCGCACGAAATCCGCAATGTGTGCGGCGCCATTGCGGTGGTGCATCAAAACCTCGCGCGCACTGAATCGCTTAGCCACAGCAAAGATTTTGAGGCCCTGGGCAGTCTCGTGCTGGCCCTCGAGCGCATTGCGTCGGTCGATCTCCGCCAGTCAACCGAACAGACGACTGAGGTCAATCTCAACAGCGTGCTCGACGACTTGAGGATCGTGATCGCACCCGCATTACGCGAAGAACAAATTGAAGGCAGCTGGAAGACCGAAGAGGACCTGCCGCTCGTATGGGCTGACCGGACGACGCTCATGCAGGTCTTTCTCAATCTGACCACCAACAGCCAGCGCGCTTTGTCCCGTGTGCCCGAAAAAAATCTGTCCATCTTCGCCCGGCGAGACGCTCGCTGCGTCGCGGTCGACTTCGTCGATAACGGAGGCGGCGTGAAGCACCCGGAGCTGCTCTTTCACCCGTTTCAAGACGGTGCTCACGCCAACGGCCTCGGCTTGTACCTGTCGCGGGCCTTCGTGCGCTCGTTTGGCGGAGAATTGCGCTACAAACCAGTCCCGGGTGGCGCCTGCTTCACTGTCGAACTCTCACCGGTGAACACTCTCGAAGGAACGCAATGAAAACCGCCTGGAATCTGTCATAAAGACTTGCCGCCAGCGAAAAAATCCCACTTTACAATTAGTGCTAACGCAAAAGCAGCGTCGCTGTAAGGTATCCGAAATTCGTGATGTAGGCTTTTTCCTTGGGAGAAAAAGCCTGTGGAACCTGTGGTTCCACCTTACACACTCACTCTATTTTGCTCTAAACTATTGACAACACTCACGCGGAGGGATGTGTGAGCGGTTGAAACAGGCGGTCTTGAAAATCAAAAAACCGTCCGTTTGGAACTAACTGATTCCGCAGCAGATACCCTGCAACCCAAACCTTTTCAATCAGTTAACCACTTGTGGCGAGATGTGGCTAAATGTGCACAGATGTGTCTCGTTGATGGGGGAGTCCCTACAAAAGTCCCTACAGTTTTAGCGACTCTTTTTCGTCAACGAATGTCTCAAGAAAGTTGGCGTTGGCAGATGTCAGCCCTGGCTTTTAACCTGTCGGCCAGGCGCGTAATAATGACATGCGAGAGCCCCTCGCTTTCAAGCTCTTTCATTGTCGTCGCTGCGTGATCAGGCAGAGCCGCTGCCATTGTCTTCAGCCGATCTACCAGTAGACCCTCGTTGAGGCGCAACTCGGCGGCAAATTTCTGCCAGTTGCGGAGTCCGATGTTGCTCAGGCGGTACTCTCCGCCAATCTTCATGGCCAACTTCGCCTTCTGGAGAGAAATCGTTGGATAGGGGAGGATGCTCGCCAGATCGTAGATCGGCGCAAGACGTACGGCTCCTCCACTGCCAAGAAGCAAGCCAAAGTTCTTGGCATGAGCGTCTGTGCCGGCGATCAACCAATTGAACGCCATCGCGTCTGCGAACGACTGAACGTCTTCCCGCGGATTACTTGACTGTGTGCGCAATAGCTCCGCAATCGTGCGCGCCCCTGGACCACCATCGCTCTCGTACTTCCGTGTGGGATGAAGGCCTAACGCCTGGCACATGTCCTCTTGATGAATCCGCGCCCACCGCGTGTCGACCTTCACGCGGTCATACCGTTCCACGACAATCGCGATTTCGTCTTTGAAGTGCATGACTGTCGAATTTGGGACGGTCAGGCCTGCTGCTCTGGCCAATCGCAATGAGAAATGCTCGTTCTCAGCATGTCCATCCCATTCGCCTGTGGGTGGCTTCAGGATGTGAGTGGTAGGAACGCGCCCCGAAGGAACTCCCCAGCGCTTGCGCTCGAATAGAAGTGCGGTCTTTGGCTGCGCGCCTGCAAGGCTGAATTGACCCGTATCCTGGGCGCTCCGCCATGCCGAGTGATCGGCTCGCAGAGTTCGCAGCCGATCCGCAACATCGTCGTCGGTCAACCATTGGATTTCTCGCGAGGTCGGCTCCTCTCGCAACGCCTCTAGACGCTCTGGTCGGACAAACTGGACAGCTCCGGCGCAGTCCTCTCCCACATGAGAGATGAGCCGAAAGACGTTCTTAGGAGAAACTTGAAAGCGCCGTCCCCAATTTTCCAAGACGCGATCATTGTCTGGCATCAGTCCCCAAAGGAATGGCTCGATCCGGGCATGACCATGCTCGGCAGAGGCCAGCGGCATCGACAGGGATAAAGGGTAAGCATTGGGGTCTAAACGCCAATCGTCGCTGTAGATGAGAGTCAACCGCGCGTTCTTGTAGTGGACTGTGCCGACCTCACGGTCGTCGAGCAACGCAATGAGCTGGTTGGTCATTTGGACTTTTTCAGCGAGTCGAGAATGCTCTGAATGTCCGGCGTCTGAACACGAGTTACGGAGCCGGATCGAGCGGAAGAGGCTTCCTCTAGTGAATCCGCCTGAAGATCAACCGATATTTCGAGACTTCTCAGCGTCCGGAGAATCAAGCCGATAGCCGCGCGAGGCTTTCCCCGCTCCACTTCAATAAGCCACTTGCGGCTGGTTCCAGCCTTTTCAGCGAGTTCCGCCTGATCAAGCCCCAGCTTCATGCGGCGCTCCCGAATGAAAGCTCCCAGGTCGGTCGGATTGCGAATGAGCATGAGGCCACCTTAACCAGTGCAACCTTCAGAGTAACCGTACGGTGACACCCCGTAAAGAGAGCGAGCGGTGACAATTAGCAATGTAACCGAACGTACCACGCCCCGCGTGGGGGGCGACGCTCTCCGGGCAACTTTGGTTGCGCTTCGAATGAGTTTCAATCCACGCCCCCCGCGTGGGGGGCGACAGGCCATTCATGTTGGAGGGAAAGGTCGTAAGCGGTTTCAATCCACGCCCCCCGCGTGGGGGGCGACGCAAGCCAGCTATGCACCGCGAGCGCGGACATGGCGTTTCAATCCACGCCCCCCGCGTGGGGGGCGACGTAAGTCGAGTCATAGTCCCTTCAACATATCAGCGTTTCAATCCACGCCCCCCGCGTGGGGGGCGACTTGCGCTTACGGCTTCAGGACACACCACCAAGCCCGTTTCAATCCACGCCCCCCGCGTGGGGGGCGACCAGCTCGCCAGTTATCTCAACGGTTGCGCGATCGTTTCAATCCACGCCCCCCGCGTGGGGGGCGACACTCCTATTTTGGGTCAACGCTCAATGCTCCGATGTTTCAATCCACGCCCCCCGCGTGGGGGGCGACCTTCCTCGGCGTTTTTAATTGGATCGTCAATGATGTTTCAATCCACGCCCCCCGCGTGGGGGGCGACGCGGTTTGGGTCCCACAGCGCTCGATTGACGCGGTTTCAATCCACGCCCCCCGCGTGGGGGGCGACGACATATCAACCGCTCCGCTCCGGCGCGATCTTTGTTTCAATCCACGCCCCCCGCGTGGGGGGCGACATTGCCCGCGAAAGTACCGCTTGATCCGACAGTGGTTTCAATCCACGCCCCCCGCGTGGGGGGCGACGCGAGCTATCTTCTCGCGTACTTCCTGCGGATCGAGTTTCAATCCACGCCCCCCGCGTGGGGGGCGACGACGGATAGCATAGATGCTCTAGGGACTGCTGCTGTTTCAATCCACGCCCCCCGCGTGGGGGGCGACGCTCCGGGCCTGAGTTTGTTGATGGTGACTTGACGGTTTCAATCCACGCCCCCCGCGTGGGGGGCGACTCAGTCGGGAGAACCAAACCCGCAGTCGTAAATTGTTTCAATCCACGCCCCCCGCGTGGGGGGCGACCTAACCGTTTTCAGGGCATGGATCGTCAGCAAGCGTTTCAATCCACGCCCCCCGCGTGGGGGGCGACCGGACTTCGTAGTCGGTCAGAAGTGGGGCAAGAGGTTTCAATCCACGCCCCCCGCGTGGGGGGCGACCAAATGACGATTCAGAAGATGCGCATGTGCTGAGAGTTTCAATCCACGCCCCCCGCGTGGGGGGCGACCTAACGAGTGGGGCTTGCATCTACTCTTTACTCTGTTTCAATCCACGCCCCCCGCGTGGGGGGCGACGCATCTCCTTAAGTTACAGACATCTAGGCCACCCAGTTTCAATCCACGCCCCCCGCGTGGGGGGCGACGCCCTGTAAAGATATTTCCGCCTGATTTCGACGGTTTCAATCCACGCCCCCCGCGTGGGGGGCGACCAACCGAAAAAGCTTCGACCGCGATATCTTCCTTGTTTCAATCCACGCCCCCCGCGTGGGGGGCGACTCCATAGCGCCGTGACTGCGGTTAGATTGCCTCTGTTTCAATCCACGCCCCCCGCGTGGGGGGCGACGCCGTAACTGCCTTCCAACTACCGTGATACAGCCGTTTCAATCCACGCCCCCCGCGTGGGGGGCGACATCATTCACGGCGATGATAAGTCAGTTGCAACCGTTTCAATCCACGCCCCCCGCGTGGGGGGCGACCGGGCAACACGCAGGAGCCCGCCCTCCAAATCGCGTTTCAATCCACGCCCCCCGCGTGGGGGGCGACCCCACCCTGCCGGTGTCCGTTTTCACCCCAAAATTGTTTCAATCCACGCCCCCCGCGTGGGGGGCGACTTGAGTTTCGGGATCCCCGCGTCTATCTTCGCTCGTTTCAATCCACGCCCCCCGCGTGGGGGGCGACGCAAGGTTTTCCATAAGCAACTTGCGCAACTATGGTTTCAATCCACGCCCCCCGCGTGGGGGGCGACGGCCGATTGTGTGCGGGGCTTAACTTGTGTCAATTGTTTCAATCCACGCCCCCCGCGTGGGGGGCGACTCTATCCAGATGCCCGCGCTGTAAGTCTCGTAAATGGTTTCAATCCACGCCCCCCGCGTGGGGGGCGACGGCTAATTACACCATTGCTAACGGTACCGCCACCGTTTCAATCCACGCCCCCCGCGTGGGGGGCGACCCGACACATCTGCAAAAGCCTCTACTACAGCCACTGTTTCAATCCACGCCCCCCGCGTGGGGGGCGACGCGGCTCTGTGCCGCGTGGTTCACCAACACGGACGTTTCAATCCACGCCCCCCGCGTGGGGGGCGACCTGGTACCACTCGCAGCAAACCCTGTCCGTGTACCTGTTTCAATCCACGCCCCCCGCGTGGGGGGCGACTTCTGTACAACGTAAGACAAGAGGGAGCACAAAATGTTTCAATCCACGCCCCCCGCGTGGGGGGCGACCCGGTATTGATGGTCGTTGCGGGGCTGTTCAGAGTGTTTCAATCCACGCCCCCCGCGTGGGGGGCGACGCCAACGATAGTCCCAGTGCAATCTCCGCCTTTGTTTCAATCCACGCCCCCCGCGTGGGGGGCGACCTATATAAGTTCTGATAGGCGGCTGGGGTACTAGGGGTTTCAATCCACGCCCCCCGCGTGGGGGGCGACGCTGCTATCCGCGCCGCCACAGCATGGCAAGACTGTTTCAATCCACGCCCCCCGCGTGGGGGGCGACTCAACCGGGCCGGTGAGTTCACGTCGCCTTACGGTTTCAATCCACGCCCCCCGCGTGGGGGGCGACTCAAGCGGCTCAAAATTTCAGCGGCGACGCTGGCGTTTCAATCCACGCCCCCCGCGTGGGGGGCGACGTTGTTGATTCAGCAAACGTTGCGGGGTACTACCAGTTTCAATCCACGCCCCCCGCGTGGGGGGCGACGTCGTTCAGCTCGATATGTTCGGTGAGATCGATCTGTTTCAATCCACGCCCCCCGCGTGGGGGGCGACACGTTCATCAAAACGTTCCCGGTTTTTTCAAGCGTTTCAATCCACGCCCCCCGCGTGGGGGGCGACTTAAGGATGCGGCTAGTGTCCCCGGTGTGACGCGGTTTCAATCCACGCCCCCCGCGTGGGGGGCGACGATATCGAGAAACCAATAGGGATCGCTCTCAGTGTTTCAATCCACGCCCCCCGCGTGGGGGGCGACTGAGCAATTGCTAGAGATAAAAGCGGAGTCATCTGTTTCAATCCACGCCCCCCGCGTGGGGGGCGACTCTTCCTTGGCCCCGGGCTCGGGTCTGCCTTCTACGCATCTGTTTCAATCCACGCCCCCCGCGTGGGGGGCGACGCGCGAACAGCTTTAACCTCGTGCCGATGCCGCCGTTTCAATCCACGCCCCCCGCGTGGGGGGCGACCTGTTTTCGTGTCGCCGCACTTGCAAGTTTGGTTGAGTTTCAATCCACGCCCCCCGCGTGGGGGGCGACCATTTTTTCAACAAATTCCAGTTTGAGGTGATTTATGTTTCAATCCACGCCCCCCGCGTGGGGGGCGACTTCCATCGGTCTCAAAGTCGGTCCCATCATAGACGTTTCAATCCACGCCCCCCGCGTGGGGGGCGACAGACAATTCCATTTATCCTATCGGGCGTCGTCGGTTTCAATCCACGCCCCCCGCGTGGGGGGCGACGGTATTCATCGAGACTCAAGGGCCGAGACCGGGCTTGTTTCAATCCACGCCCCCCGCGTGGGGGGCGACACCGCAGCCCGCGAACCTTAATGCCCTGGTTAGGGTGTTTCAATCCACGCCCCCCGCGTGGGGGGCGACTACCAAGAGCAACTCATCTGACTTTCAGAGACGTTGTTTCAATCCACGCCCCCCGCGTGGGGGGCGACGTGCAATAATGGCCTTATGTGGGCCACCGACAAGCGTTTCAATCCACGCCCCCCGCGTGGGGGGCGACACTTAGGAGAGCGATTATGAGCGACTATCGTTTCAATCCACGCCCCCCGCGTGGGGGGCGACTTTTGCATTGATTTTGCGCTTCCCATGTCTACTCGTTTCAATCCACGCCCCCCGCGTGGGGGGCGACGGCGCTTGTCGTAAACAACTCCATGCGCTATAGATAGCTTGCCACAAATGCGATCCTGACTCTATTCGCTGACGCATCAATCGTTCTTTCAAGAGAGGCCGAGAGTATCCCCTTGCTATCAGGGTACTTAATTGAATCTGCGGATGTACCCGGGAATCTGTGCTCGCTTAGGGTTCGCGCTAATGAAACGTCGGCTTGTCGAAAGCGACTAAAGGATGAGAGGTGCTTCAGGGTCGTAGGAGGGCTTCGCGCCGACGTGTTCTACACGTCTTCTCCATTCAGCTCCAAGAAAATAGAACCGGAGGCTGTCCTGAGCGGGATCGGCTTCGGACACAAGACTCGCTCGCAGTACGACCCACTGCGCTGAGTCCACGACGCACTCGAAGACGGAGTTCTGTACCCGCTGACCATGATCTTCGCACAACCGGGCCACACGGCGCAGTCTGCGCCGTCCAGCATCGTCGCGGGTGCTTACGTCGTAGCTGACAAGAACCATCATGGCTGTTCCTCATTTAGGGTCGTCAGGGTTTCTTACCTCCAGAAAAAAGCTGGATAAGCGTCGAGGCCGCCACGCACATAACGTGCGAGCAGTAACGCCTGCACATACGGCACCAGCCCGAGCGGAATGCGCTCCTTGAGATAGGGGTGCTCAATCTCGTCCTGCTTACGCAACTGCCAGGCGGAAACCACCTGTTTGCGCATGGCGTCATCCATGTGAATGCCACCGCCGTCCTGCTCTGTAAAGCCCGCCCCCTGAACCTGACGACGGTTGATGAGAGTAAGCACAAGTCGGTCGGCTAACGCAGCGCGCAATTCCTCCATCAGGTCGAGGGCCAGACTCGGACGCCCTGGCCGGTCGGTGTGGAGGAAGCCTACCGCTGGGTCCAGGCCGACGCTCTCCAGAGCTGATTCGATATCATGCCGTAGAAGTGCATAAACAAATGACAGTAGCGCATTCACTCGATCCAGTGGAGGCCGGCGCGAGCGGCCTCCAAAACGAAATGCCTCGCGGTCGCCTCCGATCATCTGATCGAATACTGAGAAGTAAGCCTGTCCCGACATGCCTTCGTGTCCCCGCGCTTCGTCGATGGACGCTGCCCGTGCTGCCTCCAGGCCTGCCCAGGAGAGACGGTTCGCCGCGTCACGCAACTCCTTCTCGCGAACCTCATCGACGATCTCGCGGGCCGAGCGTAGTAGCACTACCCGGCTATTGGCAATCTTGGCCGCCACGATGGTTCGCACTACGGGAAGCGCGCTGCTCCCGTCATCTGCCATGCGGTACTGCTGCCTACGCAACAGCACGTTGCCGGAGACAGGCCCATTCACGCGGGCAATAAACTTTCCGTGCTCGGAGAGAAACGAAATCCCCACACCGCGTTCGCAACATAGTCCCAGCACAGGCGGACTACACGACACACGGCCCCAGCACACCAGCCCTTCAAGCGTATGCACGGGAACGCGCAGCTTAAGTTCGTCGCCAATCTTGATCGCTACTGTCTCGCCATCGCGGTGCAGATACGCACCTTGAGTCATCACATGCAGGGTGTTGAGCAGCTTTCGCATGAAGCTGAACTAATCCTCCTGCTGCAATGAACGTAGTTGAAGCGCAACCCAGCGAGCGGCGTCATCATGAGAAGTGGCCTCTGGAAGACACACATCAACCAGCGAGCAGTTACGGCAATAAGGCCCCGGGGTCGCAGCGGGCGTCACGCCGCTGCGATATAGGCGATGCATGGTGGCCGCGAGTTCTTCCGTGCGGGAGCGCAACTCCTGTGTGAATTCAACCTCCAACCGCCGTTGTGGCTTGCCGTAGAAAATCGCGCCGCGCTCAATCGCTGTATCTAGCATCTCTTCCAGGCAAAGCGCCTGGGCGCAGAGCTGTACCATATCGCAGTCGTCGGGTTTCTTCTTGCCGCGCTTGTACTCCACCGGGAAGGGCTCGGGCTTGAACTCGACGATGTCGGCGCGGCCTGTCAAATGCAGCCTTCCCGAACGTAGCCACATCCCACGCACCGTACGAACGCTGCCACGACGGCTCTCTCCGGGCAGGTCGGCACGCTCATGCAGCAACCGGCCTTCGGCGGTGCGGACGTTTTCCACCCACACCTGCTCCAGATGGATCAACGCCCACTGACGCGGACAGAAGGCCAGATGCTGCAACCCGCTGATCGGCAGCGCATCATCGTCGGCTTCGGAGGAAGAGACGGTCATGTGGGGCTACCATCTTAATCGCTTATATAGGCAGAACCCACTCTTCCTTCGTAACGTTTTCGGGCAGGTTCTCGCTGCATTCAATGAGATAGTCTGCGCGGGAGCGTGGCGGATGGGCTTGTTCCTTGACCTCCGGTAACAACTTCGCCGTGACCAGTGAGAAGAGTTGGTCCGCACGAGCATTGCCGCACGGATCTTTGTGGCGGAACGCGATGCAACGCGCCGGTGCCATCAGTCCACGTGCTGCGGAGCGATCAGTCTCGAACATCTGGTTGAGGGCTTCCTTGAGAAGCTTGAGGTCGTCTTCGGTAAAGCCAGTCTTCTCAGCCAGCTTGGCATTGATGAAACCGTGGCAGCGGTAGAGACCGTAGGGTACGTTGAACTTGCGGCCAATGGTGCGCTCTTTGTCCACATCCTTCTCATTGGTGACCGCGCAGCGAGTGATGGCGAACTCCGCCGAAACGACAGGGTCGATACTGCGCGAGAAGGTCAGTTGTAGCGGGCCGCGTACCTGGCCGCAGTTGACCTCAGTCGTCATCACCGCACCGAAGGTGCGGATGTCGAAGAAGTTCAGGCACATCCAATCAGTGAGTTCCCTAGCCTTCTGCTCGTCCTTGGGCAGCTTCTTCGATTCGGGTTTTATCCCCTTTGCGAGATAGGCCTCATTATGGAGTGAATTGAGGACTGCCTTCTCACGGATGTAAATGCGCTGGCCCGGAACTTCTCCGTGTGTCTCGGCGACGAAGTTTCTGATCTTGCGCTTCAGGCAAACATCAGTGACGAGGCCCTGGTTGGTCTCGGGATCGATGCGTGGCAGGTTGCCGGCATCGGGATCGCCGTTCGGGTTGCCATCGGTGACGTCGAAGAAGTATACAAAGTCGTAACGGTTCTGGATGGGCGTGCTCATTGGTCGCTTCCTTCTTCCTTGTCTTTGTTGCTGGTGTAGATGTCCTTGATCTGATGGAAGTAACCGAGGACGAACTTTCCCTGGTCTTCCAGGGAAAGCAAGCGCGGGAAGATGGTGAGCTTGTTCAATACCTCGCCAAGCTGCTTCTCGCGATGAATTCTGTGGCCCGTGTCGAGCTTGGCCAGATGATGCTGGCTAAGCCGACATAGCCGGGGAAAGACCAGCGACGGTGTCGTGCTGGCAGAAGAGAAGTAGCTGTCTTTGATAGTCCGGTTGAGGCCTTCACCGGCACTGTCTTTCTGGATCACCTCCAGCAGTGCGAAGGCGCGACCACAGCAATAGGCCGGGTCGGTACTGCTTAGGTCGAGCATGATGGACACCTCCAACGGATTGCCGCGCAAGCGGGAGTTTCTGAGAAGGCAGGCCTTGATGGCGGCAGCACGGGCGTAGGCCACCTCACCGTCGCTGTGGATACGACGGAGCGCGGTGGAAAGCAACGACTGCGGATAGGCCGCACCGATCAGAACGGAGCGGGCAAGGTCTCCGGCGAGTTTCGGTGAGATGTTCTCCGTATTGAAGCCCTTGAGCTTGCCCTTTTGATCGCGTTCCGCGCGGCCCGTTGCACTAACGATCCGGCGGAGCGTGAGAATCTCATCGTTGCGGCTCCCGGCCAATGCGATGTCGCGCAGATGTTGACCCAACCGCCGCTGCAGCTCCGCTGCGTCCGCCTCGACCCAAAGGCGGACCGAGATGCGAGAGGCGTTGGGGGAAAGCCCGAGCAGAAAGAACTTCGTCGGCTGGCCGTCATTGTTGTCGATAACTTCTTCGCCTGTGCCATCGCGCAGTTGCGTGAGCAATAGCTTCGCTTGTCGCAGCCGATCTTTGTCCTCTTCGACGGTGGGACTTTCATCCGGCACCGTCTCTGCGAAGAGTTCGCTCAGGCAATTCTCAAGCGCGTTTGCGTGATCTGCCCAAAAAACGACCGTGCTATCGCCAAGCGATACGCGCCGGTCGCGGCGATTCAGCAGATGGTTCAACGCATTCGTGTAGCGAAATGCAGCGGCCTCGCTTACGGGCGCGTTGTAGCCTTGCAATTTCCCATAAGACCGATAGGCACCTTTATCAAACGACACCAAAAGCGCCCCGCCAGTATCTGCGTTTGCAACTCCCTTGATCTTAGGCTGATGCAGACGTGCTATTTTCGTGTGAATTCCGGTAATTAGACATATACCTTCTTCGCGCATCGAGACGGAGGCGTCTTCTGCATCAAAACCTTCATCTGAGGGTTCTGTCACTGTAGGAAATTGCACGAGTTCGTGAAGGTACTGCATCTCCCCCGCAATACGGAACACGCCGAAGTTGGTGGCTACCTTTTGCAATTCCGGTTCGACTTCCATCGCTTTGTCCGGATTCCAAGCGCGCAGAAACGAGCAGATCGCAGTGAATGCAGGGTGCAATATCTGGGTTTCCAGATCGAGATGTTTCTTCTGGAACGCAGCAAACTGCTTTTTTGTAGTGGACGGTTTATCATCATTCGCCTTGTAACCAAGCATGTATGCAGCGTTGTCCCAGAGGAAGCAAGCGTTTGGTTTCGATCCGCTGGGTTTTCCCTGCCCTGGTAGCAACATCGGCCTGGCTACCAGAGCCTTTCCCTTCTGCTCCTGCATCGACTGAATGACCTTCAACCGTCCGTCCGGTTCCAACACAACACAGAAGCTGACCTTTTGGAGGGAGAACCCCGGAGGTGCAAGGTTGGTGTCGTCATCGCCCGAGGCCGCGACGCGGTCGTAGTGCTCAGCGAGCCGTTGCAGGATCATGCGATCGTTCCTGCTGCCGCACAGGCCGTCACATCGATGAGGCCGTCGCGCATAAAGGCATGGAAAAACTTCGCCTGCTTGTCCTTGGCATTGGAAAAGTCGATATCGTGCAGCATCCAACCCAGGTCGCGCTCTCCGGCGAGGCTAGCGTCGACAACTGGGACCGTGCTTTCGGGTTCAAGTAGCTCGAAGTTTGCGGCAAACTCACGACAACCGAAGTAGGGTTGCATAAAACAGCTGCCTTTTCGGGCGCGGCGGTTGAACTGGTCCAGGTGCTTGGCGACATTGTCTGGCCCGCTGAGCACCTCAAAGTGCGCCTCGATGATGTAGCCGACATCGCGCAGCATCAGGGTGGCACGCTGCTGGCGGTTGTCGCCATCATCCACATAGAAAGCCAGGTTGCCCTTGCCATCCTTCATGGCCTTGGCCGCGCCTGCGCCGATCTTGTCCTTTACCTCATTGCGGCGGACAGAGGTGAACCGTATCGGGTTCAGTACCGTGATGCGGTCGATGTGCCAGCGAATCTCGGGCTTCCAGTAGATGGCTTCGACGACACCACGCGCAGCGGAGGGCGTCATCACGTCGTAGCTGACGCGCTCGACCTTCATCTCTGGCCGCGTGAAACACGCCCACTCGCCCCAACAGTGCAGCTTGATACCAAACGTCATGGGCTCCTCCTACACCCCCCAAAGTGCTGCATCCAAAGTAGTAGCTTCTGGGGCTAATCCTTTTTCTCTGCTGTACAGCGAACGGTTGAGAAGAATCCACAGGCCCGATTCATGTTCCGTCACAAATCCACGTTGCTGCATCTGCTGTATGGCCTGTTTTCTTACCGAGACAAGATATGGTTGGAGCTCACGCTGCGGTAGGAACGGACTTTTGTTCGTGGTCAGCTTATCCCAGATTTCGTTGTCAATCTTCGGGTCTTTGCTGTAAGGAACCAAGACCGGCACCTGCTCTTCGCGAATGATCTGAAATGCGGCGGCCATCTCACGGAATTGGAACAGAAGACGGCCACGCTGACGGTCGATGCACATCGTTTTCATAACGCCGTGTTTGTCCCACCTGGACTTCTGTGTCCAATAGAAGAGCCTGAAGTAAGCCTCGACTGCGAGGGGGGCAAGAGGGTCGGGATACTGCGGCTCTAACTCCTTGGCTGCATCGGCGGCCGAGCGCAATAGCCCAACAGGCGGTCTTTCTTCGGCCTCAAATAAGTAGGTGAATCCCAGGGGCAGCTTCCCCTCACGGTTACACCGGCCCGCCGCTTGCGCGATGGAATCGAAGCCGGCTTCTGCACGGTACACAGTCGGAAAATCGAGATCGACGCCCGCCTCAACAAGCTGTGTGCTGACCAAACGGCACGACCTGCCGTCTTTGAGGCATTCGCGGACCATTTGTAGAACGTTTCGTCGGTGTTCTCCGCACATCCATGTACTCAGGTGGAAGCACTCCGCAGACTCAGAGCCTTCAACCACCTTGTCATATAGCCGAGACGCATGTTTCCGCGTATTTACGATGCATAGGATGCTTTGTTCCCGCACAAGCTGTGCGGCCAACTCGTCGTCTGTCTGCTTTCCTAACCTTAGTACCTCCACGCGCCGCAAGGCCTTATACAGAGGTGCAGCATCTGGAATAATCGGGCGAACGTTCTCAAGGCCAAGCTCAAAGTCACCACGTCGCTCCAATGCTGGCTGAGTCGCTGTGCAGAGCACGATAGAGCAACCATAGTTCACCACCAACTCCTTCAAGGCAGCCAGAGTCGGCTTCAGCAGTTCGACCGGGACAGTCTGCGCTTCATCGAGCACGATGACGCTGCGTGCCAGATTATGCAGCTTGCGGCATGGTGTTGTGCGGTAAGCAAACAGGCTCTCCAGTAGTTGCACGTTGGTCGTGACAATCAGGGGCGCATCCCAGTTCTCAACGCCGAACTGGTTGGAGCGCGTATCGTGCCTGGGTTGCAGATTCGTATGGTGCTCGACCAAAGCCGTTTCCGCCAGTCGCCCGAGCGCCTTCCGATAGACATCGGCCGTCTGTTCGATGATGCTCGTGAATGGAATGGCTATGACCACACGCCGAAGGTTGTGACCGCTCTTGAGCGCGTGCTCCAGAGCGAAGGCCAGCGACGACAAGGTTTTGCCGCCTCCTGTGGGAACGTTGAGAGAAAAGAAACCTGGAGGCTGACTGGCTACCTTCAGGCAGTGATCGAGAACAATTGCCCGCTGTCGATTGACCTCGGTGGGTTTTGCCTCCTCTTGCATCACTCTCAGGGTGTTGTTCAACTCAGCCTTTAGCGCAGCCAACGTAGGTCTGCCCGAGTCTCCGCCCAGACCCATTCGCTCTTTGGATCGGTCATGGTCGCAGAACTCCTCGGTACAGGTGCGATCAGCATCTATCAGGCAGGAGAAAAGCATTCGGGTAAAGAATCCGAGTTGAAAGGCCGCGTCCCCATTACTTTTCTTGAGAGTCAATGCCAGCTTCGGTAGTTCAATACCGGGCGCTGGTACGTGGGCAATTGAATACTTTGCGGGGTCCAGCTTGTAACGCAACGTGCCGCGTCCTCCCAAATCCTCGTTAGAGGTCTCGTCGGGAAGTCCGGTATGATGACCAGCGACGCAGAATGCGAGCATCTGGCCGGCGATGCCACCTACTGATGTTTCAAGAAATCGAGCTCCGAATGTAGAGTGATCAACTCGTTTGCCGGATGCATGGGTGTCCGTATCGTCTTCAGCGCCTGCATCCGCCGATTTCGATCCGGCCTCGTAGAGATACCTCTGAAACTCCTCAGAAAGTTTCCCCAAATCATGGCACTGACCCAGAACTTCTCCCCAAAGCTTGGCCTGGAAAGTATCAGCAAAAGCAGCTGCAGATCGCGCGGCTTTGCCGAGATGAACGTCAAGTGGCTCCCAATCGACAGACAGGTGACCGGGTCTTGTATGTGCGTAAAAGAGCATAAGCAGGTGTAACACCGAACGGGAGATAGGGCCAGTCGTGGAGTTTCCCTACTTCCCAGCGTCTTTCCTTTACGTGGCCTTAGTACGGTTCCTAGTCGATGCCCAACTCTTCGGCGGAGTAGGCGTCCGACTGTCGGCGGCGTTGGAACTCGCGGGCGGCGGTAATGTTGACCTGTTCGTATATTGTGGTGGCCCTCGCCCTGGCCGCAGCCATCAGCGAAGACGGCACCTCCGGGAGGGCGGTGAGAGCGTATTTGATGAACGTATCGGTCAACGCCAGGTGGAGCTGGCTGATCGTCTCCAAACTCTGGAATCTTCTTGCCTGGTTATCCACGAGGTCTTCAAACAGCGAATAGACAAGTTGCTCCAAATCGTCGCGTTGGTTGGTCCCGACTGTGATGAGGTAATCGAATACCTCGTTATCGCTCCTTGCGTTGAGCCTAGCCTTCAGCGCGGCGACGCGCTCTGCCTGCGCACGGCTGACACGAATCGTGTAGCGGACGATGTGAGGAGGTTTGGATCTCGGCATGACTAGCAATATACCGCAATGTACATGCTTATAACAACTTGACGCACATCGCCTTTACTAAGGTACATCGGTGCGTCACACTCTCGGCTTGATTCCAAAAGGGATACTCGGAGCAAACCTTCAAAGTGCGTCTGCGCTTTATGTTCCACTACTACTCTTTCCCTCGAAGACCGTACAAAACAGCCGACCTGCACCGGTCTAAAGACCGAAAGAATGCGCAGCCTGCGGCTGCAACAAAACGAGATAAAAGACGAATAAGACCGAAGAAACACGATCTCCAGCACAAGGCGATGGAATCGCTGTTTGTCGTGCTTATTCGCACTTTGCTGCGCTTATTCGGTTTTATTCGTGGAAAGTCGGGGTCGGCTTGCAGCTACGATAGTGGTCTGGCATGATTACTGCAATGTGCAGTGCAGTACATGAGTACCCGCCCGAGTTGCTGGCCGTGGTGAATGCGCTGAGTGCTAAAAGGCGTTTCTTTCACCTCAAGGGAAGGCTCCTGAAGTCGGCGCGTCTAGAGCTGCAAGCTGCGAAAAGCTGCGGCCTAACATGGCGGGTCATCTGGCAGGCTCTCCGGGAAGACGGCTACCCCGGCGGCTACCAGCAATTTTGCAAAGCGGCCAATCGCGTGACGGAGCCTGGTCGCATTCCTGCCTCCACGAAGAGCAAGGACCTCCCTCCCCCTGTGGTGAAGAGGGAGGTATCGCAATCGACAGTTCAGGAAAGAGAACGTGACACCTCAAACCAGGAGAAACCGGCATGGCAGATACAGAGAGAGGAAACGATGGCGCGCTTGGATCGGGAAGCGGAGCTGAATCGGCAACGGGAGGCGCAGTGGCAACCAAAGAAGGTCTTCAAAATGACTCCCTTCGTGGGGCGGGGAGAAAGCTAAGTCAAACCGCAAGGGTAAAGCCGAAACGGGTGGTGTTTCCGATTGCAGGCAAAGGCGGTGTTGGAAAGACAACTGTACTTGCGACCTTGGCAGAGTGGTATGCGAGCCTCGGCTATCGGGCCGATCTGATCGACATGGACCCAGACAACAAGGCCGAGGGCTCGCTAAAAGCGCTCTTCACCGAAGCATACAAGCTTCCGGCACTTGAGAGCTGGACATATGACAGGCTCCTGGGCATCTCGCTTGAATCGGATGCGGATGTGATTCTTGCTGATCTTGGAGCGGCCCAAGGATATCGGATGATCCCCTGGTTCCGGGACTTCTACAAGGTCATGCAGCAGGCAAATATCGATTTCCGCTGGACAGCTATTGGGGTGCTCGATAACGACATTGCCTCGGCGCGATCGGTGCTGGAGTGGGGCGAAGAGTTGCTGGATTCCGTGGATTACGTCATTGTCCACAACCATTATCAAGAAGGCATTGCCTCCTCCTGGGAGAATCCGAAGGTGGCACGGGATGTAAAGGTCTTCCAGGAGATGTTCTCGCCGTTTGAAATTCGGATGGATGCCAGGCGCCCTGACCTTCAGCGGATGATGCGGACGATGAACGTGACGCTCGCGGATGTCGGTGATCGAAATACCGATATTCCCGAATTACGAGCACCGGATATGACGCTTCGGGCGAGGACGTATCGATTTCGCGCGTTCAGCCAATTCACCGAAGCCAGGAGTGTTTTGTTGCCCTAGGCACTTGGTTTTGCTTTTCCTGCTCATGCCCGGATAGCGGGAAGTTCGGCCTGGATAGAAGCTCCGGGTCAAGGCCGCGGAAGCGCCGCGTTTGGTGCGGTTCAGCCTTGACGCGGAGCTGGCCAGGCCGATCATGATTGAGCCGGGATGACAGCTGAGGGTTTCCCAAAGAAAGGAGATTGGACTCTTGACCGCCCACTTAAATCGGCATAAATCCGCGTCGGGCTCGAATCTCAAGCCGAAGCTCTTCCCGAAGGGCCTTGCTCTGCTTCAGATGTTTGAGGAAATGATCCAGAACGCTGACCACGATTGCATTGATGCTCACGCCCTCCTTCTCAGCCCACTTCTTAAGAGCGAGGCGTGCTTCCGCCCCCACGTGCAGCATCTGGGGGTTCGTGAGCGGCAGACCGGCCTTCCTGGTTTGCAGGATCACCACGTCGTCCATATCCACGTGTGCCAGGGCGAAGAGAACGATCCTGGCAAGGTCGCCTTTGACGCGAGACTCCTCGGTTATTGCTTCTCTGAGGTCGATGGGCAGACGGAGCGTCAAGCCAGGTCGTTCGTCGGTCTTTGGCGGTGCTTCGGATTTAGAGGGTCTGCGTTTTTCGGCTACCACCTATATAACTTTCCAATCCTGGCGGTTGCTGTGCGTTCTGTCACTGGGACCATTCAGCTCGCCATCGAACAAAGTGCACTGTACATCCCACAAGTCTATCAACAACAACGGCCAAGAAAGTACGGCAATCCCAGCTTCGTCTGGAGGAAAACTCCATGAAGAATGAACTTCGTGACCTCCTGACCGCCGACGAAGTTGCAATACACACCGGAATCTCCATAGAAACGCTTGCACAGTGGCGTTCTCAGCAGCGCGGCATCCCCTATTTGAAAATAGGTCGATCAGTGCGGTACGATCCGCTTGATGTTCAGCAATACCTTGCGGGTTGCAGGGTGTCTGTCTCCGGACCAAAGGAAAGGAGATGGAAATGAGCATATTCAAGCGCGGCGGGGTGTACTGGTACGAGTTCATCTTTCAAGGTGAGCGTATCCAGCAGTCCACCGGACTTCGTAACAAAAACGCTGCAATGCAAGCCGAGGCCATCCGCAAAGCGGAGCTGGCTGAGGGCCGCGCTGGCATCAGAGCGCGGAAGGCAACACCGCTCTTTGAAAAATTCGTGCACGAAGAGTTCCTCCCTTGGGCAAAAGCGGAGCATCGGGAACACCCAAGCACCTACGTTCGTTACGATGTGAGTGCCCGGGCCCTCATTCCCTTCTTTGGACGCTTCAGGTTGGAAGCAATTTCACCGGGGCTCGTTGAGAAATTCAAGGTAGTTCGCTCTATGGTCATCAGTCCCGCCGGAACAAATCGAGATCTGGCTGCCTTGCGTATGATCCTCAATTACGCGAAGCGCCAGCAGCATCTCGACAGAAATCCGGTCTGCGATGTGAAGTTTTTCGCTGAAGGTCCGGGCAACATGCGGATCGTTTCGCACCACGAACAGCAACAATATTTAGCGGCAGCCAGTCCCCTTGTCTCAGACATTGCCTTGTTGATCGTTGAGACGGGGATGCGCCCCCACGAGGTCTTTCGGCTCCGCGTCGAGGATGTTCATCTCTCGCAGCGGTATTTGAAGGTCGTCAAGGGTAAGACTCGCCTGGCGCGTCGAAACATTCTCCTGACTTCTTCGGCCATTGATGTTCTGAAGAAGCGAATGGCGAGAGCGAAGGGATCGTTTCTCTACCCTCATCGGTCGAATCCCGAACGACCGTTGGACAATATCGACCGTGGACATCACATCGCCGTTCGCGCGGCTGGGATTGTGCCCGGATTTCGGCTCTATGATTTCCGGCACACCTTCGGCTCCCGTTCGGCAATGGCTGGCGTTGATCTTGCAACTCTGAAGGAACTCATGGGACATTCCTCCATCACCACAACACTGCGCTACGTGCACCCCACGCCGGAGCACAAGAGGAGAGCGATGGAGATGCTGGAAAACTTCAATCTCGACCAGCTTTTTGGAGGGCCAGGAAATTTAGAGTCCCTACAAAAGTCCCTACAGTGACCTTTTTTTCCGATTTTTCAAAGCTGCTAAACTATTGACAACACTCACGCGGAGGGATGTGTGAGCGGTTGAAACAGGCGGTCTTGAAAACCGCTTTACCCTAACGGGTAACGGGGGTTCGAATCCCTCTCCCTCCGCCATTAAGCCTTCCAAGGACGTCCTATCAAGTCCGATTGATAGTAATACTCCACTGAAAACAAATAACTTATTGCTTTACTCCGTCCATCGGGGTACTATGAAAGCCACATTCCGGCGGGGTGCCTTTGGGGGTATGTTGATTTTTCCTTGGGGGTATCTTCCCAAACTGGCTATTGGAGGGCTCGCTGTGGCGCTTACTGACACCGAACTTCGTAAAGCAAAAGCCAAGGCTTCCGCCTATCGCATGAGCGATGGTGGAGGGCTGTATCTTTGGATCACTCCCACTGGCGGAAAGCTCTGGCGCTGGAAGTACCGCTTTGAGAGGCGCGAAAAGTTGATGACCTTCGGGAGCTACCCCGATGTACCCCTTTCGATGGCCAGAGAGCGTCACGCTGCAGCGCGCAAACTGTTGGCAACCGGCATTGACCCGATGGCTAAGCGCAAAGCCGAAAAGGCGGCGACAGAGAATTCCTTCCAAAGCGTAGCCCGCCTCTGGTTGACTCACTGGCAGGATGGAAAAAGCCCGCGCCATGTGGACTATGTCAAGCGCCGTATGAACGCCGACATTCTTCCCTGCTTGGGTGCGCGGCCTATCGCTTTAATTGAAGCCCCAGAACTGGTGGGCATGACCAAAGCCATTGAGCAACGCGGCGCTCGTGACATTGCCAAGCGTGCACTGGAGACGACCGGACAGGTCTTCCGCTATGCCATCGCCCACGGATACGCGAGACGCAACCCAGCCAGCGAGATTCGCCCCAGCGATATTTTGAAACCCACACGCAAGGTGAACTATGCCCGCGTGGATGCGCGCGAATTGTCCGCACTGCTCCGAGCGATTGAGGTCTATCGAGGAACGCACGTCACACGGCTGGCCTTGAAGTTAATGGCTTTGACCTTCGTGCGAACCAGTGAACTGATTGGCGCAAAATGGGCTGAATTCGACATTGAGGCAGCGCGCTGGGACATTCCGGCTGAGCGCATGAAGATGCGGACTCCGCACATCGTTCCCCTCGCCAAACAGGCATTGGATGTGCTGAACGCACTGCAAACGCTCACAGGAGAGAGCGAATGGCTCTTCCCCGGCGACCGCAACACGAAGAAGCCGATGAGCAACAACACCATCCTCAAGGCGCTTGAACGTATGGGCTACAAGGGCAGCATGACTGGCCACGGCTTCCGAGGACTGGCCTCCACCATCCTGCATGAGCAGGGCTTCAGCCACGAGTATATCGAGTTGCAGCTCGCCCACGCGCCACGCAACGCCGTCAGCGCCGCCTACAATCACGCGCTCTACCTGGAGCCACGGTCGAAGATGATGCAGGGCTGGGCCGACTATCTGGAACAAACCCAGCGCGGCGGCAAGGTGCTGCCGTTCCGTGGCTCTGCTGCATAGTGCATGCCCGCTACCGCCCCGCTGAAAGACTCGCGTAAGTATCTCGCAATCTTTTGGCCACAGCTTCCGCGAAGTCTTCCACAGCGGGCTGGGTTGATGGCCTGAGATTACCGATTCCCCGGATAATCTCGCCCTGCCGTTCAGTGGCCACCTTGCCATAACTCATAAAGGTTGTGAGCACCTGTTCATGCCCAAGGTTCTGGCTCCACGCCTTGAACTCTTCGGGGGATTGGCAGGCTTGCTCGCCCAGCCGGGCCAGCGTCTTCCGTAGGCTGTGCGGATGAAAATATGGCAAGCCCGCGCACTCGAACGCCTCACGGAAGATGCCCCGGATCGGTGAAGCCGTGCTCCAGTGTGTCCGCTCCAATCCCTCTGCTTCAAACTGGCGCGAAGGACCTACCACGATGCGCGTTGCCGGAAATAGCGGATCGTCGTTGCCCCACAGCTTGTCTTCCAGCAGAAATCGCATCCAGTCCGCAACAATGTGCCGAACCTCTTCGCCGACCGGGAAGAAATATGTCGTAAAGGTTTTGCTAAATTTTGTCTTCACCTCGCGCGCATCCTGGTGAACGCAACTTTCCTTCAGGTCCACATGCTTCAGTTTCATGGAGGCAATCGCTGAGTCTCGCGCGCCGGTCAGCAGGGTGAAAGCCACCAAAGCGCGGTCACGCCGCTCAATCTCACTCCCGGTTGGCATCATCCCAATCACATACTGACTTGCTCCAGCGTCGGGGCTTTCCGCTCGCGCTGCGCCGTGGCGACGCGCGCGTCCTTCTCCGACAGGTTGAAGTAGTCTGCATCGGAATACTGGAACCGCGCCCTGTAGCCCGGCTGCCCTGCCAGCCAGAAAAAGAAGCTCTTCAACTGAGTCAGTGTCGCGTGTAAGGTTGCCTTGCTCAGCTTCTCCCCAGACCGCTTCCCCGTTTGCTCCGCCAGATGCCGCTTGAACGCGGTCGCCTGCTCGTAGTGAAACCTCTTGAAGTCCCGGTATCGGGTATACTCTTCAAACCGGCTCAGCGCCTTCGCGGCGGCATCCACCGTCGACTCGCTGTGTCGCTTGGCTTCTTTCAGATAAGCGAAGTATTTGCGCTTGATCCGCTCGTTTTCCGGGTTGTGTTTCGTCATGGTTTCTCACCCTTGGCTGAAGTCACTGTTTACGGTAGGAGACTTACTCTCACTTACTTGTCACAGTGCCTCCGTAACCGTGATGTCCAATTTCCCCCGAATCTGGACCAGCTTCGCCACACTGGCGCGCCGGAAGATCATGCCTTCACAGTCCGGGCAAATGCCCTTCAGGTTCCCGAATTTCCCTGTCACCGGCTCGTACTCCGCCATCTCCCCGGCCGGCAGCTTAGGAGCGCGGCATCGCACGCAGTAGATTTCGCCCGGCTGGCAGGGCCGCTTGTTTTCCATCCGGCGGGCCTTCAGGTATGCGGCCAAATCGCGGCCAAGGATCAGCATCGGGCGCTTGCTGTCGCAGATGGGCAGTCCAGCCTTCACCCAGACGCGCACGGTATTCTTGTGCGTGCCAAGCAGGCGGGCAACCTCTTCCACCGTGTAATTGCGATGGATTTTCACCAGCCGATAATTGGGGCGGCGCTTGCGCATGGCGTTGACTGTCCTACGCCACGGATTTGCGAGCCGCTTCGAGTTGCGCCACCAGAGCGCGAATCTCCGCGTCCGGCTTGCCTGCGATGCGGGCAGCATTCAACGCGGCCACCTCATGCGAGGGCCAGCCCACGGCGCGCCCGCCCAAGCTTACCGGATGCGTGAAGACTCCATGTCCGATGCGTAGATAAAGCGTGCTGCGCGAAAGGCCTGTTGCCGCTTTTACGGCAGGAAGCCGCAGAATGGTGAGGGTCATTTTCGATTCTCCCTGAGCGATTCAGGACCGCTCAGGAAACATCCTGTCTGTGCGCGCTGGGCGATGAAAGCCCACTGCGCGCTCGACACATCGCAGCATTTCCCGCGTTTTTCTGGGTTTCCGGGCGGCAAGCCGCCGCGTTCCGACGGCGCGATTCGCCTTATCCCCGCGAATCGCCTCGTAATACAAGGGGGAAATTAGGGCTGATTGGGCGAAAAAATTCCGCCCAACTTTTTTCACCGCGTCATGTGTTTGCGGATCGTCTCGGCGCTGCGTCCCTCGCCAATTTCCGACTTCGCAATCTGCTGCGCATACCAAACATCGGACATCTCCGGTCGCCGATTCTTCATAGCCCGGTATTCTTTGCGCCAGTTTGCATACAAGGTTTGCATATCCAGCTTGCGCGCTTCGCGTCGGGCGTTACTCGGTGTGTAGCGGCTATCTCCCATTGTTGACGCATCTACCAGTTGCCGGATCGCATCGCAGTCCACGGAATAGCCTTCTGCTCCGAAACTTACCAGCTCAGACAATTGGATTGCATTGCCCCCGGCGACCAGTTCCAATGCCTCGCCTGCTCGCAGGCACACCATCTGGCTGCGCCGCTTGCCTTTCATTAGACCAAGCTCCCACAGCCCGGCTCCGACATTCCGCTGGCTCTCAGGCCGCATTCCTAGGCTGCGCGCAACAAACCCGCCCACTGCCTCCACGCCGCATCGCCACTGCCGCAACCGCTCGGCAGAAATCGGCACGCGGTTGATGTCATCCCGCTTGTCACAGACAACAAACGAGGCTGCGTTGCCCATCTTGGCAGGCACCGTATGTACCGGCATCGTGCATTCCTGCTCGCACCCCGAGCAAACCACCGTAGTCGCCGGACCCGCACTTACCAGCAGCTTATGCGATTTCAGCCCGCGCACAGCCTCAGTAGGCCACAGGCTCAGTTCCGCTTCGCTCACAAACATGGAATAGCCCTGTTTTACGCTAAGAACGACCACCTCGGCCTAATGATTCCCTACGAGTACCTCGGGGCGGAGCACAACTACTTGCCTGACTTCCTTGTGAGGATGGCGAATGGAGTAACGCTGTTATTGGAGATAAAGGGCCAGGAAGATAACCAGGCGAAGGCGAAACATGATTCAGCTCGCCGGTGGATTTCCGCTGTCAACAATTGGGACAAACTTGGGACGTGGGACCTCCACATTTGCCGCAATCCGCAGTTACTAGAACCCATCTCATAAACCTTTTTGGTGCAGTTTTCTGTGAGACTTGAGTAGCTCAAGGCATCTCTGCGGACTTGGATGGCAGGCCGTTGGGAACTGACAGAGGAACAATGGGAATTGTTGGAGCCGGTGTTGCGTCCGGCGCGGCGGGCGGACAAGCGAGGACGCCCGTGGCATGACACGCGGGCCGTGCTGAACGGCGTGCTTTGGGTTCTGGGCACGGGCGCGCAGTGGGCCGAAATGCCAGAGAAGTATCCTCCCCACCAGACCTGCCACCGCCGGTTTCAGTCGTGGATCCATGACGGCAGGTTGGAGCGGGCGCTGCGTTTGCTGGCCACGCATCTGCACGAACGAGGCAAGCTCAATCTGGACGAAGCGTTTGTGGATGCAACCTTCGCAAGCGCCAAAAAGGGGGCTTCGCAGTCGGTCCTACGCGGCGCGGCAAGGGCACCAAGATCGTCGCTATCGCCGCTGGCGACGGTCTTCCCCTCGCCGTATCTGTCGAAGGCGCTTCGCATGCCGAGTGCCAGCTTGTGGAAGCTGTTCTTGCCGGATGCTTCCTCGACCAGCTGCCCATGCGGCTGATCGGCGACAAGGCCTATGACTCGGCCGCCCTGGACGAGCAGATGGCCGACGAGTACGGCATCGAAATGATCGCGCCCAACCGCCGCAATCGCAAACGAAAGACCCAGGACGGAAGGCAATTGCGCCGCTACCGCAGACGATGGAAGGTGGAGCGGCTCTTCGCCTGGATGCACAACTTCCGCCGACTCGTCACTCGATGGGAATACAAGATCGAAAACTTCCTCGGCTTCGCACAACTCGCTTGCCTCCTCATCCTGCTCAGACATTTATGAGATGGCTTCTAGAGAAAGAACTGGAATTCTTGCTCAAGACGCACGAAGTAGGGCGCATATCCCTGGATCATGCACGGCTAACGGTTTCAGACGCCCCTGGGCCACCGGACAACTAACCCGACTGCCAGTTTCGCCAACATTGCAGAATGAAAAAATCTCGTTGATGCGGCGGCTGGACTCAGTTGCTCGCTACACAGACACCCACCCCTTGAGAACGCAATCCGTCCGGCTCGCGTGCCTGTAACGTTCAGTTCCAATTGAAATAGCTTTGGCTGTCAACTCGGCTTATAACGTTAACGCTTGTGCGTCAGGTCGGTTAAGTGTCCGTTCAAAGGCATGAACTCTGATGCAGCCGTCTTGATTGCCTTGCTTGCATGTTGCCAGAAAGCCACTTTGACATGGAAGCCTTTGTCCCGCGCAGCCTGGATTGCGGGAACAAAATCCGCGTCCCCGGCAAGCGAACTCGTCACACAGGACTACTATAGCGATGGCACCGACAAGACACCTCGCTATTATCAGGTTCTCGCCATCAACAAGACTGTTGAGGCTGTCGCCAAAGGCGAGAATCGGATTCTGTTGGTGATGGCCACCGGGACCGGCAAGACGTACACGGCATTCCAGATCATTTGGAGGCTTTGGAAGCCTCGCACGAAGAAGCGCATCCTTTTCCTTGCTGATCGCAACATCCTCGTCGATCAAAGCCAATGGACCGCTTAGACGCATTCCAGCTCATCACGTATTCTTGGCTCTCCGATGGATCGCAGCCGACAATCAGCAGAGCCGCTTGAACGACAGAAACCTCATCGCAGAGCCGCCAGTAGTCCAAGCTATCGTCATTCCCCTGATCAGAGCCCATGATCAGGGCTGAGAAAGATGAACACTCGTAGGCGCGGTTAAGAAGCCGCCTTCTCAGGGGTACCCCGCTCCTCCTGGTTGGCGAGTCTCTGAGGTTGGCGAGTCTCGGAGCCAGTTCTAACCCTCGAAATGAGAAAGGGCGGCTTGTGGCCGCCCTTTTCTTGCTTTCTAACTCTATTTTACCAAATGGGATAGTTTCACTACGTGTGAAGTTTCAACAGGTTGTCCATTCGATCTGAGCGCGAGAAGCTGGTTGTGACGAGCAAACAGTTTTTCGGAGAGATCGAATGGACTATCACCAGAATGCCAGACTTACGGTGTATCTACGAGAGCGATTGGCGAGAAGTGTGGTTGAGGAGAAGTCCACCTTGAAGCTGGCCGCGGTCAGTTTCAAGGTGAGCGCCAAGACTGCCGCCAAGTGGGTGCGCCGCTATCGGGCCGAGGGTGTGGCCGGGTTGCGGGACCGTTCCTCACGCCCACGCTGTTGTCCGCGAACCACTTCCTTGCCTTTATTGGAAAAGGTTTTGGCTCTTCGCCGGTTGCGCTACAACGGCTGGCGGATCGCCCGCGAAGTAGGCCTCAGCCGGACTACGGTCAGCCGCATCCTGCGCCGTGCCGGACTGAACCGCCTCGGCTCGCTCGATCCACCGCCCGCGGTCATTCGCTATGAGCACCCCCGGCCCGGCGACATGATCCACTTCGACGTCAAACGACTGGCCCATATCCTGGGCCCCGGCCATCGCATCCATGGCGCGCGTGGACGGGAGTCGCGCGGCGCCGGATGGGAGTATTTGCACATCGCCATCGACGACCACTCCCGGATCAGCTTCGCCGCCATGATGCCGGACCAGACCCACCGCTCGGCGATTCTCTTTTTCCTCATGGCCAGGGCCTATTACGCCCGCTTTGCCATCTCCATACGCCGCGTGCTCACCGACAACGGTTCCTGCTACCGCGAAGCGCGCTTCAAGAACATCCTTCTCCAGCAACATGTCCAGCATCGCTTCACCAGGCCCTACACTCCGCGCACCAACGGAAAGGCCGAACGCTTCATCCAAACCGCTCTCCGCGAATGGGCCTATGCCCGCACTTACTCCAACTCTCTGGAGCGCCAGCTCAACCTCGAACTCTGGCTCCACGACTACAACTTCCACCGCCCCCATGCTAGCCTCAACCTCAACACCCCAGCTTCCCGCTCCGGCTTGAACCGGAACAACCTCTTGACTCTCCACAACTACGCCAACTTTTGGGATTTTTTATCGCGTGCGGAATGAGTGGGTTAGGTCTGAAATTGGTGGTGGAAGGGGGTTGACAGCATTCTCGGCTTCTGGCGGCGGGGTGACGGTGAAGTTGCTGGAGCTCTTCACAGTGTCGCCGTTAGCGTGGACGCTGATCAGCCCGGTGGTTGCCCCTGCGGGAACATCGACCAGAATACTGGTCGCGCTGTGGGCAAGGAGGGTAGCGGGAATACCGTTGAAGGTGACGGCGCCATGGCCTCCGCCATCGAGCAGCCCGGCACCGGTGATGGTGACCGGGGTTCCTGCCGGGCCGCTGGCTGGCGAGACTGCGGTGATGGCGGGGTAGGAATAGAAAGTGAAGGCGACACCGCTGCTGGCAACACCGCCGGTGGTGACGATGATATTGCCGGTCGTGGCTTTGCTCGGCACCTGGATGACGATCGCCGTGTTCGACCACGAAACGATATGGGACAGTGTGCCGCCGACGGTGACACTGCCCTGGGTGGCGCCGAAGTCGGTTCCGGTAATGGCGATCAACGCCGCCGGCGCACCGTAGTTGGGGCTGATGACGCTGATTTTGGGAAGAATCTCGGTGACGTTGAAGTTGCTGGAACTCTTCACCGTGTCGCCGTTGACGTGGACGCTGATCAGCCCGGTGGTTGCCTTCGCCGGAACCTGGACCTGAATGTTGGTCGCGCTGTGGGCGAGGATGGTGGCGGGAATGCCATTGAAGGTGACGGCGCCATTGCCTCCGCCATCGAGCAGGCCGGTTCCGGTGATGGTGACCGGGGTTCCTGCTGAGCCGCTGGCTGGCGAGACTGCGGTGATGGCAGGGTAGGAATAGAACGTGAAGGCGACGCCGCTGCTGGCAGCGCCGCCGGCGGTGACGATGATATTGCCGGTCGTGGCTTTGCTCGGCACCTGGATGACGATCGCCGCGTTCGACCACGAAACGATATGGGACAGTGCGCCGCCGACGGTGACACCGCCTTGGGTGACGCCGAAGTTGGTCCCGGTGATGGCGATCAACGCCGCCGGCGCACCGTAGTTGGGGCTGACGACGCTGATCCGGGGAAGATTCTCGATCACGGTGAAGTTGGCGGAGCTCTTCACCGTGTCGCCGTTGGCTTGAACGGCGATCAGCCCGGTGGTTGCCTTCGCCGGAACCTGGACCTGAATGTTGGTCGCGCTGTGGGCGAGGATGGTGGCGGGAATGCCATTGAAGGTGACGGCGCCGTTGCCTCCGCCATCGAGCAGGCCGGCGCCGGTGATGGTGACCGGGGTTTCTGCGGGGCCGCTGGTGGGCGAGATTCCGGTGATGGCGGGGTAGGGATAGAAGGTGAAGGCGACGCCGTTACTGGCAACGCCGCCAGCAGTGACGATGATATTGCCGGTCGTGGCTTTGCTTGGCACCTGGATGGCGATCGCCGTGTTCGACCACGAAACGATATGGGATGGCGCGCCGCCGACGGCGACGCTGCCCTGGGTAGCGCCGAAGTTGGTCCCGGTGATGGCGATCAACGCCGCCGGCGCACCGTAGTTGGGGCTGATCAGGCTGATCTGGGGAAGAATCTCGATCACGGTGAAGTTGGTGGAGCTCTTCACGGTGTCGCCGTTCGCGTAGACGCTGATCAGCCCGGTGGTTGCCTTCGCCGGAACCTGGACCTGAATGCTGGTCGCGCTGTGGGCGAGGATGGTGGCGGGAATGCCATTGAAGGTGACGGCGCCGTTGCCTCCGCCATCGAGCAGGCCGGCGCCGGTGATGGTGACCGGGGTTTCTGCGGGGCCGCTGGTGGGCGAGATTCCGGTGATGGCGGGGTAGGAATAGAAGGTGAATGCGACGCCGTTACTGGCGACACCGCCGGCGGTGACGATGATATTGCCGGTCGCAGCCTTGCTCGGCACCTGGATGGTGATCGCCGTGTTCGACCACGAAACGATATGGGATGGTGCGCCGCCGACGGTGACGCTGCTCTGTGTGGCGCCGAAGTCGGTCCCGGTGATGGCGATCAACGCCGCCGGCGCACCATAGTTGGGGCTGACGACGCTGACCCTGGGGATAACGGTGGCGCCAGTCCCGCTGAGCGCGATCGACTGGATGGCTGGGTTTCCGTTCAGGGCATTGTCGGTCAGAACTATTTTCCCGGTGTTAACGCCAGACACGGTGGGGGCGAAATTCATCGATACACCGCAGCTGGTTCCTGGGGCGAGACGGGTGCCAGCGCCGCAGAGGCCGCTGTCGCCGGATTCGGGGAAGTTCGCCGGATAACTGGGATTGCCGCCGGTCGAGGGCGCGCTGAAAACCAGCGGCTCGTTGCCGGTATTCCAGACGTTGACGACCTTCGGTCCATCCGCTGAGTCCGTCGATCCGACTAGAGTGGGCGTCGGGAACTTGATCGATGGCGGGTTGGCAAAGTTCAGTTTTACGACGCCAGAGGAGCCATTGGCAACGTAGAGGTTCCCGCTCCCATCTATCGTTATGCCCCCGAGATTGTCGAACCCGCTACCTACGGTTTCGGCCGTGGTGTAGCCGCGCGCAGCCAGAATCTCCTTCACTGTGCCGGCAGCGGTGACAAAGACGTTGCCGCTCGGGTCGACTGCCACGGCTGCGGGAGCGTAGGGGCCGCCGCTCAGGAGGTTGATGGTGGGATCGAAGGGGATACTGCCATTGACTGCCAGAATCTCCATCACGGCGCCGATTCCGGGAACGCCGACAAAGACGTTGCCGTCAGCGTCCACCGCCAAGCTTGTGGGACCAGCAAACCCGCTCTCCAGTACTCTTACCGTGGTGTAGCCGCCTGCCGCCAGAATCTCATCAACAGCTCCGTCGCCTCTATCGGCGACGAAGACGTTGCCGGCGCCATCGAGCGCGACGCCTTCGGGAGCGCCGAAGTCGAAGCCTGCGCCCACGACGTTTACCGTAGTGTAGCCGCCTGCCGCCAGAATCTCCTCCACCCCGGTACGGTTGAGCTGATCGGCGACAAAGACGTTCCCGCTCCCATCGACCGCCAAGCCTGTGGGGTCTCCGAAAGAGAATCTGCCTCCCAAAAAGTTGACGGTGGGGTTGGGGGGGATACTTCCGTTGACCGCCAGAATCTCCTCTACCACGGCATTGTTGAAGCCACCGGCGACGAAGACGTTGCCGTTCCCGTCCACTGCTACGCCTGAGGCAAACCCGACCGTGCCCCCCAGGGGACTCTGCGCGCCGGGCTGATAGGTCACTTGCGGTCCGCTCCCTACTCCGTAGAGGGGCACGCTGGCCAACACATTCCCAGTGCTGTCGGTAAAGACTGCCGCTCCCCTGCGCAGGCCCGGGGCAAGCGGCTTGAAGATTACGTTCAGCTGGCAGATGGTGGCGGCACTGTGGATGCCCGGCAAGCATGTGCTCGATCCCGCAGCGACGAAGTCCTTGCCGCTAGCGCCGGTTGTCAGCACGGCTACACTGGCCAAGTTTGTGGGCGCATCTGAGGCAACGGTGAAGAACAAGGAGTACGCTGCGCTGGGCGCCGCGACCGCCTGGAGGCCAAAGTTGACGCTCGCGAGCGACAGTTCGACCACACGGTTGTTGCCGGAATCGGCGATGAAGACGTTACCGCTCGCGTCGACTGCCACGCCCTGGGGGTGACTAGAGCCGCTGTTCAAAGTGAGGATCGTGGGGTTGCTGGCCGGGACACTTCCATCCACCGCCAGAATCTCGTAAACTGCGCTGCCTATATCGGCGACGAAGACGTTCCCGTTCGGATCCACCGCCACGCCAACGGGATTATTGAAGCCGTTGCCGACAGCGCGGATGATTCCAGTGCCCGCGGAAATCTCCTTCACCTCGGCGGGAGGGTTGTTGCCTAAATCGGTGAAGAAGACGTTGTCGTTCGCGTCGACCGCCACGCTATCGGGAGCGACGAGGCCGCCGTTCACATCGGCCAGAGTGCGGATGATTCCATTGAACTTGAAAATCTCCTTTACCGCCTGGTTGCCAAGATCAGCGATAAAGACGTTGCCGCCCGCGTCTACGGCGACGCCCGTGGGACTGTTGAAGCCGCTGCCCAGGGTCATAATAGTTGGATTGCTGGCCGGGATACTTCCAGCGACTGCCAGGATTTCCTTAATTGCGTTGTTGCCGGTGTCGGCGACATAGACGTTGCCGCTTGCATCCACCGCAACGGCGTAGGGACCGTTAAATCCGCTGCCCAAAGTCTTCACTCCGGTGTAGCCACCCGCAGACAGAACCTCTTTGACCGCATTGTTCCCTGTGTCGGCGATGAAGATATTCCCGCTAGCGTCCACCGCCACGCCATGAGGTTTGTCGAAGCCGCTGCCGAGGGTCCTCTGAGCTCCGTTGAAAGTCGCCTGTGCCTGGGCCGGCAGCGCGCATGCCGCACCGATTGCCAACAACATAGCTAACCGCGCTGGCGCAACATAGCAGTTAAGGCGGGACGACGACAGACGTGTTTGCAGCGGAAAGCTCGCGGGACAAACCACAATCTCAAGCATAGAACTCATCGTAATCTTCTGACACTGCTGCTGCCGTTCACAAGCACAATCCCTCATCGACTCCTCGCTGCTGGCCCAACGAGCAAAGGAGGCTTTTTTACGGCGCGCCAGGAGCGGCAGCGTACTTTGTGGATGAACCCTGCGCTGGCGGTTCGCGGATTGTTTTCAAGTCTGATGGCGACAAAACCGCTTTTGCCAAAGAAGTTGTTCCGACACTCCCGGATGAATACTTTCAGCCTTTGAGGCCAATGTTTGAATTCATCGCGCTAACGTGTAGTGAGTTTACGCCCGTGGCGACTGGTGGGCGTCGGCGCTAGCAGTACCGTTTTCAAGATCAAGACGAAGATCGAGGGCCGATTGAGGATTGAGGTTCATCTGTGCCAGCCAGTCTCAGCAAAAAACGAGAGGAGAAATACCCTCTGTAAAGTAAAGCCGCAAATGGGGTCACAGCCATGCCGATGCCCCATACCCCGGACAACTAACCCGATTGCCCGTTTCTGCCAACATCGCAGAATTGGAAAAAATACACGATGCAGCGGTTGGACTCAATAGCGCGCGTGGCAGGCACCCCCATCCCTTGAGAACGCGACGCCTCCGCGCGTGGGGCGGTAGGTGCGTCGATGCGTCCTGTAGGCCCGGATTCGCGACTGATGCGCCCTATCGGCGGCAAGTGCGCGCCGAAATGTCCCTGCCGCAACGCCTCCGACGGAGAGCGGAAAACGGACTCAAGCGCCGCTTCCGTGGGGGTACATTTGGGGGTATGCAAGCCGATACCAAACTAGATATTATTGAAAGTAAACAGGTTACTTGATGGATATGAATCCCTCTCCCGTCAAGGAAGGTAATGTTTTACGAATGCGCTTTCCGTTCGGCTCGATATTGGAGCCGCAGCAGCGCTAGGCAAAGACACGGGATCAGGATGTCCGAATGAGGATTGCTCCTGAATTTTCGGGCGCGGAATTGCGGCTCAGCAAACGGCTGCCAGATTTCAGCAGACCCAGATCGCTCGGCTGGCTTCGCAGATGAGGACGGTCCAAGCGTCGCTCAAAGACGGCGACCGCGCTAGTTCGCAGGCCCGCACGGTTGCTCAGTTGACAATTACGCGATAATCGCTCCGAATGCGAACAGCAAGGTGTGTTCCCGAGCACTTTCCTCTCAGGAGAGCGCTCAGAGCAAGCCTTGGCGCAATCTAACAACTTTCTTCTAGCCTAACTGGACTCTTGTTCTATCGTCTAACCAGGCGGATGACGGAACAAGAGCGGTTTTAACCAACGTCTTTTCTTCTAACAATGTTCGGAGCGGGATTCGCGAAGCCGAAAGGGATCAGGGGAGCGTTATGGTGCGAGAGTTGCGGTTTGCTATCCGGATGCTGCTGAAGCAGCCGGGCTTTAGCCTGATTGCGGCCCTGACACTGGCGCTCGGGATTGGGGCTACGTCCGCGGTTTTCAGTTTGATTCAGGGCGTGCTGCTCACGCCGCCGCCCTATCAGAAGCCGGAGCAACTCATGCTGGTTCCAGCGGCGCGCACAGACGGGCAGAAAATGGACAGCACGCGCGGCTGGGCGGCGCAGCAGTGGATGGAGTGGCAGAAGGAAGCGAAATCGTTCCAGGGAATTGCTGCGTATGACTGGACATTCAATTTTCTGATTCGCAATGACGGCAGCCAGTCCATGCAGGGGATGCAGGTAACAAAAGACTACTTCCAGGTGATGGGGCTGAAGCCCACGGCAGGGCGCGGTTTCGAGGATTCAGATTTCGGGCAAGGGCCCGTGAAGTCGATTCTGTTGGGATATGAGTTTTGGCAGCGGGCATTCGGCGGCGACAAAGAGATCATCGGCAAAACGGTGCGCATCAGCCGCTGGGATGTGCCGCCGACCGTGATCGGGATCATGGAACCGGGAGTGCGATTCTTACCGTCGCCGGGAGCGGCGAAGGAGCCGAATTACGATGTCAACGCGACGGTGGATTTTTGGATGCCGGCGGATCCGGATCCGAAGTATTTGAAGGAGCCGTATTGGAACCTAGTCGCGCGACTGCAGGATGGAACGAGCCCGCAACAAGGGCAACAGGAACTGGCCGTGCTAACGGCAAGAGAGGCGCAGACGGAGAAGAAGTTTGAAGGGTTCGCTCCGCGGCTGGAGCCGGTAACGGACGAAATGAACCGGGATGGGAAACGAATTCTGCTGCCGCTGCTCGGTGCGGCGGCACTCGTCCTGTTGATCGCTTGCGGAAACGCCGGAGCACTGCTCCTGGTGCGGGGACTGCAACGACAACAGGAATATGCAGTGCGGAGCGCGATGGGTATGGGCCGCATGGCTCTGCTAAGACAAGTTTTGACCGAGAGCTTGCTGCTCGCGATATTCGGTGGGGCATTTGGAGTCGGCCTCGCCTTCGGCGCCGTAAAACTGTTCAAGGTAATTGCCGGACATGCCGTTCCGAGGCTCGATGGAGTGACACCAGGCTGGGGAGTTCTGGGATGGGGACTTGGAGCGGCAATCCTCGCAGCGTTTTTGGCAGGAGTTGTTCCGGCGCTGCGCGCCTTTCGGTTAGATCCGATGGAGGTGCTGAAGAACTCCGGGCCGAAAGGAACGGCCGGAACCGGGGAGAGGCGGTTGCTGCAGGGAGTCACGATGTTACAGACGGCCCTGACCTTGGCCCTGTTGGTGGGCGCGGGGTTGCTGATTCGCACGATGGTGAAAATCGCACAGGTTCCGTCGGGGTACAACACCGGGCGAATATTGACGATGAGCGTGACCGAGGTGCAAAGCAGGTCGACTTGGGGCAGCTTCCATCGGCAAGCGTTGGAGCGCGTTGCAGTGCTCCCCGGTGTGCAATATGCGGCATTTGCCTGGGGAGTGCCCCTGACGGGAAACAATTGGCCGGCGACTATGGAAATTGAAGGCCAGCCCCCTGCCGTGAAAGAGAGCGACAAAATAGCGCTGCCCCTGCGCGCGGTGACGCCCGATTATTTCAAGTTGATGGGAATGCTGCTGACGGACGGGCGGGAATTTCGATCGACGGATGACGATAAAGCTCCACCGGTGGCCATCGTGAACCAGGCGTTTGCGGACCGTTACTTTTCCCATGGCAACGCAATTGGGCGAAAATTCTGGTTAGGCGGACGAGATAAACCAGGCACCGAAATTGTCGGGCAAATCGCGAATGGGCGGACGGACGATTTGACGCAGAAGGCTTCGCCGGAGATTTATCTCCCGCTGTGGCAGGCCAACGCATTTTCAAAACACCTTGTGGTACGAACAAAGGCAGACCCGCGCGCAGTGGTGGTCGCAGTGGAACGCGAGCTGCGCTCCGTGGATCCAACGGCGGCAATCGAAAACGTGAAGACGCTGGAGCAGATTCGCGACGAATCACTGGCATCGCGAACGTTCGCGATGAATCTGCTGACCGGGTTTTCAGTAGTGGGAAGCGTATTGACGCTGGTGGGAATTTACGGCGTGCTTTCGCTGTCAGTGGCCTCCCGGCGTCGGGAGTTGGCAATTCGCAGTGCCGTGGGCGCGCAACAAAGCGACATTCGCAAGTTGATCTTCGGCGAAGGATTCAGGTTGATAGCCGGCGGCGTGCTCGTCGGCATTGCGCTGGCGATTGTGCTGTCGCGAGTGCTGAGGTCGTTTCTGTTCGAAGTGCAGCCCAGCGATCCTGCGACGTTGATCACTGTGGGAGCGTTGTTCGTGGGAGTGGGCCTCTTGGCGTGCTGGGTGCCGGTGCGACGGGCGGCGAAAGTCGATCCGCTCGAAGCGCTACGGTATGACTGAATTGTGGACGCCTCGAGCTGATCTCGATCTGCGCAAATGGCCGATACGCTGATTGAGCTTCGTGTCAGCTGTAGGACTTCCGTGTTGCTCCCAAGTAACCGCTATTCGGAAGCGACCTCACGTCCAGCCCTCAGGCCGGGATGCGGATAGACTGAGCACCGGTGGCTCGGCGGGTCGCAATTTCCGCTACGAGCTTATTCTTCGCGAAGCAGGATCATCGGGTCGACCGCGAGAGCGTGCCGGGCCGGGATCCAGGCAGCGATCAGGCCCATGGCCAGCATAGTCAGGATGACGCCTCCGAGCACGATCGGGTCTTTCGGCGTGGCCTGATAGACGATGTAGGAAAGCACCCGGGTCGCTAGTACGCCGAGGATCATGCCCGCCGTGGAGCCGACCGCCAGCAGCCGGAAAGAGCGCCCCAGCGCCGCTCCGAGCACGTTGCGCTGATTGGCGCCCAGCGCAACGCGGATGCCCAGCTCGCGCATCCGTTTGCTCACCGTGTACGACGCCATGCCGAAGATCCCGGTGATGGCGAGCATCGCTCCCAGCAGTCCCAACACACCCAGAGCTACCGTGGCCACACGGGCGGCGAATAGGGCGGAATCCAATTCGCTGTTCCAGGTCTCGACCTCCAGCGGCAGCGCGGGATCGAGGTTGCGCAGGGACCGCTGCACCGCGCCGGCGGTCTCCTGAGTGTCGCGCCCGGATCGAACGATGATCCAGGTGTTGCTGCCGGGTTGCTGCTGGAAAGAGTAGAACATGGCTGGCTTGGGATCTTCCGTCAAGGTTTCGTATTTACCGTCTTCCACCACGCCAACGACTTCAACCCGTGTGCCGCCCCAGATTTTGAAATGAGCGCCTACGGCCTTATCGACCGTCCCGAGAACCTTGCGGGCAAATGTGCGATTCACGACAGCGACCAGTGGAGCCTTGCTCTCATCGTGCAGCGTGAACGTTCGCCCAGCCAGCATCGCAGTCCCGGCTGCGCGGAAATAATCCGGCGAAACATCGAACTGCTGCGCATCGGCGATAGAATTCGTGGGCCGGTAATCCGTAGTGCTATCGGTAAAAACGGATGAGTCGTTGCCGCCAATGCCGAGCGGCAGCCGGTCGGCATAGCCCACCGCAGTCACGCCTGGGATGGCCGCGACGGCATCGAGCATGTGCCGCTGCATCTGCACGCGTTGATCGCCTTCATAGCCGGCCATCTTCAGATCGGTATGGACCAGCATCGCTCCCTGTGGCTGGAAGCCATAACTGTTTTCGAGCGACCGCGCCAGGCCGCGTACCGCGACCAGCGAGGCAGTGACCAGAACGGCGCAGATGGCGATTTGCAAGCCCAGCAGCACGTCTCGTAGCGTAAAGCGGCCCAGGCTGCCGGAGCCTGAGGATCCCGAACGGATCGTCTGCCAAGGATCGGCGCGCAGCACCTGTCGAACCGGGACCGAACCGAACAACAAACCACTGAAGAGGGCAAGCAGAAGCGCCACGGCATAGGTTGTTGCATCCGGGTTGACCGGCACGTTGATCGGTATGCCGGGAATTGGCCGCCAGGTGCTCAATACGCGCAGAGTGGCGACGGCGCCCGCGATGCCGCAAACTCCTCCGACCAGGGATAGGAGAACGGCTTCCGTAAAAAGCTGGCGCAGGATGAGCTGGCGGCGCGCTCCCAGAGCCATGCGCAACGCGATCTCGCGCGAGCGATCGGCCGCCCGCGCCGCGAAGAGGCTGCCGAGGTTGGCGCACGCGGCGAGCAGGATCAGGGCCGCCAGCAGCATGAGCCCAGCCATAAAGGCGCGCGCCGGCCGACCCAGCGTATCTCCCACCAGTCCGGGCCGCGCCAACGTGAACTTCAGGCCGTCGTCGTCTTTCGGATACGATTTCGCCAGCGACGCGGCAATGGCATTCAGGTCCGAGGTCGCTGCGCCCGGCGTCACCTCGGGCTTCAAATGGCCGATCACCCAGGTGAAATGAGAGCCTCTCCCGTCGAGCGGGTCCCATCCGCCCATCTGCGGCAGATCCACCATAGGCGCCCACAGATCGGGCGCGAAGAACAGCTCGGTACCGCGGAAATCGGGCGGCGCAACCCCCGCAATAGTGTAAGGATGCTTGTTGATCTGAACAGTGCGGCCCACCGCGGCGGGGTCGCTGTTGAAGCGACTGTGCCAGAAGGCATAGCTCAGCACGATGAACGGCACGCTGTTCTTCCCATGCTCGTCGGAAGCGTGCAGAAACCTGCCCAGATAAGGCTGAATGCCGAGCGAATCGAAGTAATTGCCGCTCACCATGTACGGCCAGACGACAGAGGGACTCCCGCTCCCGGTATCCAGCCCCATGCCGCCGACAATGTCGTACGATACCAGGGACTCGAAGCTGCGGTTTTGCGAGCGCAGGTCCAGGTAATCGGGGTACGACTGCGACGGAGCGTTTTCCGTTCCGAAGACCCGCTGCAACATGAACAGGCTCTCCGGGTGTGGCACCCTGAGCGGGCGCAGCACCAGCGCATTCAGCACACTGAAGACGATTGCATTGGCGCCAATGGCCAGCGCCAGCGTGAGCACCGCGGTCACGGTGAATCCGGGCGCCTTGCGCAACTGCCGGAAGGAAAGACGTATGTCGGCGTTCATGCTCCCCCCTTTGGTTATGGAGCCCGAACATATCCCTTTGCTTGCGCGGTCGGGCTGCTACCAGGCATACGTTAGCTTGTGAACCACGGTTCCAGTGAATATGTCCAACACTGTTCGTTTGTGGGAAAGCACTGTGCGAAATTGGACATCGTTTGATTCGAATAACCGTGACTGCCAAGCCCCAATTGGGATCCATGAGCCCGCGTCCAATGGCTTCAAGGGCGCTGAACCAATTTAAGATAACCCCGCTTCCTTAGTCGAACCTTACGTTTACCCACGACCGCTGCAATCCATGCTACGGTTTCTGCTGAGCGCTTCTCGGAAGATCTCAGGCGTGGCAGCCAAAGTGCTCAAAATTGAGAAACGGCCCAGCTTTCCCCTTCCCACAGGAGGCGCTGATGCAAATACTGCTACAGGATCTCCGCTTCGCGTTCCGGCAAATCCTCCGTAACCCCGGTTTCTCTCTTACGGCGGTCCTTTCGCTCACCCTTGGCATTGGCGCAACCGTTGCTGTCTACAGCATCCTCTACGACGCTGTGCTCCATCCCTGGCCGTATGCGGGAATCGACCGAATCTGCGACGTCTGGATCACCGACAGCGCCGGCCACGATGGAACCTGGGGGCTGACTGGGCCGCAGATTCGCCAGTTACGCCAGACGCATGCTGTCGAGGATGTCGTTGCCTCCTCGTCTTCGAACGAGACGATCACGGGCAGTGACGTACCCGACGACGTGAGGGTGGTCGAGATGACGGGGTCCCATATCCAGTTTCTCGGCCTGCCTCCCCTGCTGGGCCGCTACTTTGTCCCCTCCGACGCGCCGGACGGCCAGGATCCTCAGCCCGTGGCAGTGCTCAGTTACAAGTTCTGGCAACGGCACTATCGCGGCGATCCTGCCGTCGTGGGAAAAACCATCCAGCTCTCCCACAAGAGCTACAGTATTCTCGGCGTGATGCCAGTGCGCTTCACATGGGGAGATGGAGAAGTCTTCGTTCCGATGAAACTGGCATCCGATCAGGTCCATCGGTACAGTACGAAGATCAAGTTGAAGCCCGGCGTCAGCATGGCCGCCGCAGAGGCCGAATTCCGTCCCCTCTACCAGGAGTTCGACCGCCAAACGCCGCATGTCTTCCCCAAGCAATTCAAGATCAGCGTGCGCGGTCTTGCAGAGACGTACACCCGGGATCTGAAGAAGACGATGGTCCTGCTCTTTGGGGCCGTCGCGCTGCTGCTCGCCATTGGTTGCGGCAACGTCTCGATTCTGCTCCTCGCGCGGGGTACGGCGCGACAGCACGAGTTCGCTATCCGTTCGGCGGTGGGAGCCAGCGGGTCTCGCATTGTGCGCCAGCTCCTCACCGAATCGCTGCTCTTATCGCTAACCGGAGCGGGGCTGGGCATCTTTGTTGCCTACCGGACCATTGGGTTCCTCATCCCGCGCCTGCCCGACCACTCTTACCCCTATGAAGCCGACTTCCACATCAATCTCGGAGTCCTGTTTTTCAGCGTAGGCCTGGCATTGCTGAGCGGAATCGTCTTCGGCCTCTTTCCTGCCCTGCAGTCGGCGCGGCCGGAGATCAGCCAGGTCATGCAGGCCGGGACGCAGCGCCTAACCGGCAGCGTGAAGGGCAGACGCCTGCACGCTGCCCTGATTGCGGGACAAATCGCGCTGACTCTGTTGCTCATGACCGCGGCGGGCGCTGCCATTCAGGCATTCATTCGCATGAACACGGTGCCGCTCGGCTATGAACCGGAGCACGTGATGTCGGTCGTAATTCCCATCAGCGAAGATGCGCACACGACCTGGGCAGATCGTGCCCGCTTCTTCACCGAACTCCGCGACAAAATCGCGGCCATGCCTGGCGTCCTTTCCGCCGGTGTTTCCACCAATGCCACTCCGCCGGATAGCGGCTTTACCACTCCTGTCGACATCTTGGGAAAGGTCGCCTCCCAGTCGCAAGACGCGCACGTGGAATTGGTCAGTCCTGAATACTTCACAACGCTACAGATTCCGCTGCTCAAAGGGCGCTCCTGGGACGAGAGCGAGATCGCTCGGGGCGCCACACTCGTCCTTGTGAATCAGGCGTTCGTGCGTCACTACCTGTCCGGCGGGGATGCCTTGGGTCATGTGGTGCGCGTGCCCCAATTCGCCACTCTCCCTCCCATGGCGCTAACGGCAAATGGGGCCACGGGGTGGCTGCAGATCATCGGCGTTGTAGGCGACTCGCTGGATGACGGGCTGGACAAGCCCGTGGCTCCTGCGGTCTACGCGCCCTACACGCTCATGACGGTGCCGTTCACTCAGGTCCTGGTTCGCACGCAAGGCGAACCGCTGGCCATGCTGCACAGCATCAAGCAAAAGATCGCCTCCATCGATCCCGACCAGCAGACCGCCGACAACATACGCGACCTCGAAGGCTGGATCCAGCGTGAGCCGGAGTATGCGAGGGGGCGTCTCATCTCTATGCTCTTCGGCGCGTTCTCCATACTGGCGCTGAGTCTCGCCGCAGTTGGCTTGTACAGCGTGGTCTCCTATACGGTGCTGCAGCGCACCAGTGAGCTGGGGGTTCGCCTCGCCCTCGGAGCGCGCCGCCGCGACGTGCTAAGCATCGTTGCGCTCTCTGCCGGAACCAGTGTCGGCCTTGGAATCGCCGCCGGTCTTGCGCTCAGCTTCGGACTGAACCGCATCATTAATCGCTGGATCGAAAATGGTACGCATGATCCGATCATGATCCTCGCCGCGTCGATGCTCCTCATTGCGGTCGCCATGCTCGCCTGCCTCGTTCCCGCGCGTCGGGCCCTTTCCATCGACCCGATGATTGCGCTTCGCTGCGAGTAAGTGAGTCGCTTATGGGCCTTCAGCTATCGCGACAAGAGGCAATCCCGATGGGCCTATTCGTCCTTGAGAGACGCTATCGGATCCAAAGCAGCGGCGCGCCGAGCCGGCAGATAGCTTGCCCCCAGTGCGACCGCCGCCAAAACCGCAACTGCGATCGTCAACGTCACTGGATCGCGCGGCTTCAGCCCGAATAACAACGCGCTCGCCGCACTTCCAGCGGCCAATGAGAGTCCCACACCCACCGCCAGCCCTGCCGCCAGCAGCGTCGCCGCCTTGCGCAGAATCATGGCGGTCACGTCTCCGCGCCGCGCCCCCAGCGCCATCCGGATGCCGATCTCGCTCGTCCGCTCCGCCACTGTGTACGACATCACCCCATACAGTCCAATCATCGCCAGCACCACCGCCAGCCCTCCAAAAAATCCCGAGAGCGTCGCTAGCAGCCGCTCGGCTAACAGCGACTGCTGGATCTGCTCCTGCAGGCCTGCGAAATCGAAGCTGATCCCCGAGCTCACCTCACGTATCGAACGCCGGATCGCCGCCTCGACCGTTTCCATCGGCAGCTCCGATCGCACCAGCATCCACACGGAGCTCTCCGCATCCTTGTCCTCCGCAATGTCGAGATACGCAATCGCGTCAGCAGGACGCCGGATACTCCGGTATTTCGTGTCCTTCACTACACCGACAATCTCGTTCACTTCCTCCGGAGTTCGACGGGGTCGCCTCCCGTCGGAACCGCATACCGACAGGATTCGCACCCAGCCCCAGCTTCTTAGCAAACGCCTCGTTCACAATCGCCACGCGCGGCGACTGGGCCGTATCCTGCTCGTTGAAATCGCGCCCGGCCACCATGGGAATCCGCAGCGTCTCGAAATATCCCGGACTGAGCGCGCTGAAATTCGAGTCCTGGCGCTGCGTGGCGTCGTGGCCGTCGATCCACACCGTGTTGCCCCAGCCCTCGCCGCCGAGCGGAACGATGTTCGTGTTAGCTGCGGCATCCACGCCCGGAATGGCTCGTATCCTATCGAGCAGCTGCGCCTGGAACGCGCTGCGCTTCTCGACGGAGATCTGCAGCCGCGTAAAGTCCAGCGAGGCTATCAGCACTCCCTTTGTCTGGAACCCCAGATCATTCGTCAGCAGGTTTCGCAGGCTCGCAGTGAACAGCAGCGCGCTGAAAAGCAGCATCAACGAAAGCGCCACCTGCGACACGACCAGCGCTCCGCGGAAACCCAACCGCCCACGGCCAGCCGTCATTCCAGGTCCGCCAGTCTTCATCGCCGAGACAGGAGCCGTGCGCGAAGCTCGCAGCGCCGGAGCCAGCCCGAAGAGCACGCACGTCACCAGCGATACCGCGAGCAGAAAAGCGAACAGCCGCCAGTCCAGTTTGAAGTCCAGAGAGACCGTATTGTTCTCGGTATTGAGAAACGCCACCAATCCGCGGCTTAACCCACGCGCTAGCAATGCGCCGGCAACTGCTCCCCCTAGCGACAGCAGCAGGCTTTCCGCTAGCACCTGCCGGACCAGACGCCATCTTCCCGCTCCGATCGCCAGCCGCACCGCCATCTCTCGTTCGCGCGCGCTCGTCCGTGCCAGCATCAGGCTGGCCAGGTTCGCGCACGTGATCAGCAGCACCAGGCCGGAAATTCCCAGCAAAAACCGCAGCGGGTCGGAATATTGATCGCGCAGCATCGAGACACCCGCCGCCGATGGCTCGGCCGTCAGCTTCATCGCCAGATAGTCCTTCACGCTCTCTACTGGATAATCCGGCCGCAGCGTCGCCGCGAAAATCGCAGGCGACACCGCTCCAAGGTGCGCCGCCACTCGTTCGACCGGCCACGAAGGATCGAGCCTTCCGATCACTGAGAGCCACCACTTGGTGCTCGAATCCAGCATGTTCCTTGTTTCCAGCATCGGCTGCGAGCAGACAGGTACTGCTACATCGAAACTATGCCCCACATCCACGCCAAAGAAGTTCGCCGGTGTGATGCCGATCACTTCCACGGGCTTGTCATTGAGCATCAGTTTGCGAGCCAGCGCCGGCCCGCCGCCAAACTCCTGCTGCCAGAAGCCATAGCTGATTACCGCGCCGGGCAGCCCACATCCCCGGCGGTCATCCTCAGCGGTAAAGACCCGCCCCTGGATCGGCCTCACGCCGAGCACGCGGAAGAAATCTCCGCTCACCCACAAGCCCCTCGCGAACCGCGCATCGCCGCCCGAATCCCGGCTGAAATCGGCGTCGCTCCATGCGGCAATCCCCGAGAAGCCCTGGTGGTTCTCGCGCAGCTTCTCCCAGATCAGATTTGTCACCGCCGGATAGTCGCTGCGAAAGTTCCCGCGCGCTTTATCCATGCTGACAATCCGCACCTCCGCCAGTTCTTTCGGATTCTTCACCGGAAGCGACTGCAGCAGCACCGCATCCAATAGTTGAAAGATCGCCGTATTCGCGCCGATGCCCAGCGCCAGCGTCGCCACCGCGGCAATCGTGAATCCCGGAGATTTCACCAGCCGTCTCAACGCATACTTCATGTCCTGCGCCGTGCGCTCCAGCCACTCCCAGCCCCACATCCTGCGCGTCACATCCTTCACCAGCGGCACATTGCCGAAATCTTTCCTGACCGCTGCTTCGGCTTCTTCGAGCGACTCACCCCGTTCCACGCGGTCCCGCACCGCCATCCGCACATGGGCCTCGATCTCCTCATCGAGATCGCTCCTCCGCCTCGCGAAAAATCGCCACCGGTTCATGGTTCCCCCTGTTCCGGCTCGACACGCATGATCGCTCCGATCGCCTCAACCATCTGCTGCCAGCGCCCATGGTCCGACGCCAGCTGCTTCTTGCCCGTCGCTGTAATGCGGTAGTACTTCGCCCTCTGGTTGCTCTCCGTCAGCTTCCATTCCGAACGCACCCAGCGCTGACGCTCTAGCCGATGAAGCGCAGGATACAGCGAACCAGTCTCCACCTGCAGCACCTCGCCCGATCGGATGCGAAGCGCCTGGCTGATCCCGTAGCCATGTTGAGGCCCCCACTGCAAAGTCTGAAGAATAAGCATGTCCAGCGTGCCCTGAAGCAACTCGACCCGGTTCTGATATGGATTCCGCTTTTCTTTGGTCGTGGTCATAGACGTAGTCACTCTACTCCCATATGCAGTAGAGCGTCTACAGCAAACTTGGCGAATCTCCACCCCCGGTGATTTGGAGTCGGAACGCCAGGCTTGTCAGACGACTCTGACGGCCCTACCATGGGAGCTTTTTACAGAAAAAACCTCAGCGGATGATAGAGTCCGGGCAATTCTGTCGCCTTAATGCTTATAGATGACAGCGCAACACATTCTGTAGTAACGTACGTGCCCACTCTTGACGCCGCGAATTGAGGATCCTATGAACCGCAATTGCCTTTCCCCTTGGGCCCATTCTGCCGTAAGTTCCCCGTTGGCGACCCACTTCCCAAATCCACTGACGCTGCTTGGCGCCTTTTTCCTTTGTCTTGCCCCTGCGCTGGCTTCCGCGCAAGGGGTGACGCTGCAGTCCGGCTCCGCCAACTTGGGCAGCGCGAACGTCTGCCCCTCCGATCAGACCACCCACGCCCCATGCAGCAATACGGTCACCCTGACCTATAGCGTTGACGCGGGGACGACCATCGGCGGGGTCGGCATTTTCACAACTGGCGCTAAGAATCTCGACTTCCAGGCCAAGGCCGGCGACACCAGCACCACCCTCTGTTCCGCTCAGACCTATAGCTCGGCGACCACCTGCACGGTGGATGTCACTTTCGCCCCACTCGCCCCCGGCCAGCGCAAAGGCGCCGTCCAGTTCGTGGACGGCAGCGGCAACGTTTTGTCCAACACCTACATTTACGGCACCGGCGTCGGTCCGGAGATCGCCTTCAGCCCTGCGGCACAAGCAGTATTGGGCGGCAGCATCAACAACGCCAATGGCGTGGCGGTGGACGCGAGCGGAAATGTCTTTGCCGTCGATCTCTTTTACGGTGAGGTGAAGGAGATTCTGGCGGCGGGCGGCTACACCATCGTCAAGACCCTGACTAGCGGACTCCACCCCTACGGATTGGCGGTGGACGGGAGCGGCGACCTCTTCATCTCCGAGGGTAACGCGGTGGAAGAGATTCTGGCGGTGAACGGCAGTATCCCCGCCAATCCCACTATCCAGACCCTGAGCACCGACTTTGTAGAGCCCAATGAAGTTGCGGTTGACGGGAGCGGGAACGTCTTCGTCGCCGATGGTGGGGGCGACAGCGGCGGCAACTCGGTAAAGGAGATTGTTGCGGCGGGCGGCTACACCAAGGTCAGAAGGCTTGGCAGCGGCTTTGGACAGGCTTTTGGCGTGGCGGTCGATGCGAGCGGCAACGTCTTCGTGGCCAGCTATGGTATCGGTCCGGTGTACGAGATCGTGGCGATCAATGGCAGCATCCCCGACAACCCGACTATCAAGCCGTTTGGCAAATTCTTCCTTCTCATTGGCGTGGCAGTCGACGCGAGCGGCAACGTCTTCGTCGCCCAGCAGAGCGACAACGCCGCGGTCTACGAGATTGCGGCCGTTAACGGCAGTATTCCCGCGAACCCGACGATCACCAGCCTGGGCGGCGGCTTCCAGTTCCTCGCAGGCATCGCGGAGGACGGGAGCGGCAACGTCTTCGTCGCCGATTACGGGAACAATGCGGTGGACGAAATCCAGCGCTCGCAGCCGCCGTCGCTCGGCTTCGCCGCGACCATCGTCGGGAGCACCAGCAGCGACAGCCCGCAGTCGGTGCAGATTCAGAACGTCGGCAACACAACCCTAACCGGGAGCGGAACCCTCAACGATTCTATTGACTTCACCGTCGTCGCCGGCCCCGGCATCTTCCCCGACTGCCCCCCCGAAATCCTCCCGCTTGCCCCCGGCGCGGAATGTAACGTCAGCTTCGACTTCACCCCGCAATTGCCGGAGCTGCTGGACCGAACGCTCACCCTCTCCGACAACTCGCTGAACGGCAATCCTGCAACCCAGACCATCCACCTCATGGGCACCGGCCACCACGCCAGCCAGACCATCGACTTCCCCACCATCGAGCCCCAGACCGCTCTCACCCCACTGGACCACCTATATGCCACCGTGAGTTCCGGCCTGCCCATAACCTTCGCCTCCAACACGCCAGATGTCTGCACCATAAGCGGAATCAGAGCCGATTTTCTGACCGCTGGATCGTGCGATCTAATCGCGACCCAGGCCGGCAACACCGAATACTTCGCCGCGATTACCGGGCAAACCTTCCTCGTCCATCACCGCCGCCAGGTCATCACCTTCGGCCCCATCGCCCCGCAGCCGGTCGGGACAATGCTCACCCTGACCGCAACCACCGACTCGGAGCTGCCGATCACCTACGCCTCAACCACGCCGACGATCTGCTCCGTTTCCGGATCGACCGCCAGCCTACTCAACACCGGGACCTGCACCATCCAGGCATCACAGGCCGGCGACGCGACTTATTTCGCCTCCGGACCGAAAGCTCAAAGCTTCACCGTCGAGTAACAGCCGCTTGCTCCGTAGTGCATAACAACGTAAGTTTCGAAGTTTGAACGCGACGAACCGAGGTTCCTATGAAACGTAATCGCCTTTCCCGCCCTGCCCATTTCGCCGTAAGTTCCTCTGTCAACCTCTTTGCCAGCCTGGCCCGGCTTTCCGCTGTCGCAACCCTCTTCCCAAATCCGCTGGCTCTGCTGGGCAGCCTCTTCCTTTGTCTTGCCCCGGCGGCGGCTTCCGCGCAGAGCGTGACCTTTACCGGCACGCAGACCACCCTGCCGTTCAGCGGCTTGGATCGACCAGACGCAGTTGCCGTGGACAGCGCGGGGGACATCTTTATCACCGACTCACAGGCCCTCCTTGTGCTGGAATTGCCGGTGACAGCAACCGGCTATGGACCGCAGACGGCCTTGCCGTTCAGCGGCCTGTCTGATGCGGATGGGGGCCCCGGCGGACCTGCGTTGGACAGCGCCGGGGATGTGTTCATCTCCGACCAGGGCAATAACCGAGTGCTGGAATTGCCGAGGACGGCGACTGGCTATGGGCCCCAGACGACGCTGCCGTTTAGCGGCTTGAATCGGCCCGACTCAGTTGCCGCGGACAGCGCCGGGGATGTGTTCGTCGTCGACCTTCTCGATGGCCTCGCGGCGAAATTGCCGAAAACAGGGACGGGCTACGGGCCGCAGGTGACCCTCCCCTTCACCGGCATAGATTATCCGTATCTCCAAAATATTGCCGCAGACAGCGACAAAAATGTATACCTCCCCGACTTTGGCCTTAACCGCGTGTTGGAATTGCCGTGGACAGGGACCGGTTACGGAACGCAGGTGACCCTGCCGTTCAGCAGTTTGGACGGCCCCTTCGGCGTCGCTGTGGACAGTGGAGGGGACGTCTTCGTCACCAATGCACCTGGGTGGCCGACTACACAACCTTCGGCCAGTAGCAGTGTGGTGGAATTGCCGAAGACTTCAACCGGCTACGGGCCGCAGGTGACCCTGGCGTTCAGCGGTTTGACTCTCCCTTTCGGGGATGCCGTGGACAACGACGGCGATGTGTTTGTCGTCGACAGTCTCAACAACCGTGTGGTGGAATTGCAGACGATTTCGGTCAACTTCGGGGCCGTCAATGTCTGCCCCGCTCCGGCGCCGTGCAGCCAGACGCTGACGCTCAACTACAATGTCAATGCCGACGTCATGTTGGGCACTCCGAAGGTGCTCACCGCCGGCGAGCCTGACCTCGACTTCACCCTGGCCAGCGGAAGCACCTGTACCGGCGCGTTTTCGGCGGGCGCAACCTGCACGGTAAATGTGACCTTCGCGCCACTCGCCCCGGGCCCGCGCAACGGCACGGTCCAGATCGTCAACGACAGCAGCAACCTCCTCGCGACAACACCGATTTACGGCAGCTCCATACAGCGCGCCAGCCAGACCATCGACTTCCCCACCATCGAACCCCAGACCGCTCTCACCCCAATCGACCATCTGTATGCGACCGCGAGCTCCGGCCTGCCGGTGAGATTCGCCTCCAACACGCCGACAGTCTGCACCATAAGCGGAATCAGAGCCGACTTTCTGACTGCTGGATCGTGCGATATCATCGCGACCCAGGCTGGCAACAGCGAATACTTCGCCGCGATTACCGGACAAACCTTTCTCGTCCACCACAGCCGCCAGGTCATCACCTTCGACCCCATCGCCCCGCAGCCGGTCAACACCGTGCTCACCCTGACAGCCACCACCGACTCGGAGCTGCCAATCACCTACGCCTCCACCACGCCAACCGTCTGCACTGTCTCCGGATCGACCGCCAGCCTACTCAACTCCGGGACCTGCACTATCCAGGCGTCTCAGGCCGGCGACGCAACCTACTTCCCCTCCGGACCGAAAACTCAAAGCTTCACCGTCGAATAGCAGCCGCTCGCTCCGTAGTCCACATAACAACGTAAGTTTCGAAGTTTGAAAGCCACGAATCGAGGTTCCTATGAAACGCAATCGCCTCTCCCGCCTAGGCCATTCTGCCGTAAGTTCCCCCGTCAACCTCCTGGGCAGCCCGCCTTCGTTCTCCGCCATCGCAACCCTCTTCCACAATCCGCTGGCCCTGCTGGGCGCCCTCTTCCTTTGTCTTGCCCCTGCGCTGGCTTCCGCGCAGGGAGTGAGTTATGCCGGTACGGCGGTCAACTTCGGCAGCATCAACGTCTGTCCGGCCGGCCAGACCACCCCGGCCCCGTGCAGCAGCACGCAGACACTGACCTACAGCGTCAACGCGGGGACGACCATCGGCGGGGTGAGCATCTTCACGACTGGCGCTAAGAATCTCGACTTCCAGGCTAAGGCCAGCGACACCAGCACCACCCTCTGCTCCGCCCAGACCTATAGCTCGGCGACTACCTGCACGGTGGATGTCACCTTCGCGCCAATCGCCCCCGGCGAGCGAAACGGCGCCGTCCAGATCGTCGACGGCAGCGGCAACGTGCTCGCTTCGACATCTATCTACGGCACCGGCGTCGGCCCGGCGCTCGCTTTCAGCCCGATTCAATTGGTGGTGACGTTCGGCTGCTGCCCCCGTAACGCTTATCCCACTGGCCTGGCAGTGGATGCGAGCGGGAACCTCTTCGTCACATTTACGGGGGGTGTAAGGGAGGTTCTGGCGGCGGGGGGCTACGCCACGTCGAACGAGTTAGTCGCCGAAACGGCCACTGGCCCAGCGGTGGACGGGAGCGGAAACGTCTTCCTTGCCGACGGCACCGTGCTACAGGAGCTTCTGGCCGTCAATGGCAGCGTCCCGGCCAACGCCACCCCCATAAACCTGGTCACCGGCTTCAGTTGCCTCTCTGGCACGGCGGTGGACGGCCACGGCAACGTCTTCGTCCTGGACCCTTGCACTGAAAGCGTGAGCGAGGTTTTAGCGGTCAACGGCAATATCCCCGTCAACCCCACTGTCACGGTACTGGGCGGCGGCGACAACACTGGGAAGACCACCGCCATCGCCGTCGATGCAAGCGCGAACCTCTACCTCGCCGGTCCTGCTGTTGCTGGAACTGGTGAGGTGAGGGAGATCCTGGCGGAGGGCGGCTATACCACCGTGAAGATTGTGGCCCAAAACTTATTCGACCCCTCTGGCGTGGCGGTGGATGCAGCCGGCGATCTCTTCCTTTCGTCGAACATACATGGTTACCTGAAGGAGATCCTGGCGGTCAATGGCAGCATCCCGGCAAAGCCCACCATCAACATTCTTCTGACAAACTGGGCCCTCTACGGCATAGCGGTGGACGGGCGCGGGAATGTCTTCCTCACCGATGTCGGAAACGACCTGATTTGGGATTTCCCGCGCTCGCAGCTATCGCTCGGCTTCGACCCGACCGCCGTCGGCAGCACCAGCAGCGACAGCCCGCAGTCGGCGCAGATCCAGAACGTCGGCAACGCGACGCTGACCGGGAGCGGCATTCTGAGCCACACCACCGACTTCACCGTGGTACCGGGCTCGGGCGCCATCCCGGACTGCAACCTCGAGAACCTCTCGGTGGCCCCGGGCGCCGAGTGCAACCTCAGCTTCGACTTCACCCCGCAGTCGGCTGGTGCGCTGAGCGCCACGCTCAGCTTCCCCGGCACTCCGGCGACCCAGACCATCCAGCTCTCAGGCAATGGCCAAATTAGCCAGACCATTACCTTCAACCCGGTCGGGCCTCAAGTCGCCGGAACCGACGCGGCCCTGGTCGCCACAGCAAGCTCCGGCCTCCCGGTGTACTTCGCCTCCACCACGCCCACCATCTGCGCCACCGATGGCGTAACCGTCGTAGTCACGTACCTCCCTGGATATTGCAATATTCAGGCTACCCAGGCCGGCGACGCCGTATACTTCCCGGCGACCACCGGGCAGACGTTCCTCGTCCACCACGCTAACCAGACCATCGACTTCCCCGACATCCCGCCCCAACCCGCCCTGGCCTCACTGGCTCTGGTCGCCAGGGCGAGCTCCGGCCTGCCCGTCGCCTTCGCCTCCACCACGCCCACGATCTGCACCGTCTCCGGCAACATCGCCTCCTTCCTCGTCCCCGGATACTGCGATATCCTGGTGACCCAGGCCGGCAATGCCTATACTTTCGCCGCGATCTCGGGGCACAAGTTCGAAGTCCACCACGCCGACCAAAAGATCACCTTCGACCCCATCGCCCCGCAGCCGGTCGGCACGATGCTCACCCTGACGGCCACGACTACCTCGGGGCTGCCCATCACCTTCGCCTCCACTACGCCGACGATCTGCACAGTTTCCGGATCGACCGCCAGTCTGCTTAACACCGGGACCTGCACCATCCAGGCATCACAGGCCGGCAACGCAACATACTTCCACTCCGGGCCGGTAACTGTCAGCTTCACCGTCGAATAACGGGCGCTCCACAGTCGGCAGTAGATCCTCAAGGGCCGGAAACATCCCGGCCCTTCATCTTTCTTCATCAATGCCGATTCAAGGCATTTGAATTGATCGACACCAATGTACCCTCTGCTACGCCCACGGACTTGCTTTCTACATTCAGTCGCCCAGCCCGCTGACCGCAGAAAACGCCCTCCCAAAATCTGTCAAGTAGCAGAAGAGTAAACACCACCCCTCATACCTCTCAAAACAAAAGAGATAGCTCCCAGAATTAGGTTGGCGTAGTGAACGTACGGGATGCGATAAAATAGAACTAGAGATCAAGAAAAGACAAGGATCAGGACAGGAAAAAGCCAAATCCTGCCAGGCTGCGAGAGCGGAAAGACCGCTTTGCCATCTGTAAGTCCTTTGTTTGCCAGACTCTGTAAGTAAGCCAAGCAGAATGACGACTTTAGCGGTTGACTATATAGGTTATAGGTTAAAGCGAAGAAAACAAATGGCTTCCCTACAGAGTCAGGGGGTGGGGGGTACCCCGCTTCAAGCTACACCTACTGCTCGGAATCCATGGGGCTTTTCTCTCCTAATCAGGATCATTACCGTAATGGTCGGCCCATATGTTCCCGGTTATCCGTTCCGAATAGCTGTTCGGATCTTCCGGAAGCATAGTCGCATTCCATGCAGCAAATTCGTCGGCAAGCCGCTGGTAAACCTCGGGTTGCCTATCCTTAAGGTTGGCTCTTTCGAGAGGGTCAGTGACGACATTGAACAGAAATGTGTTGTCGCGGATCTTAAGCCACTTCATGTCACCGTTACGAACGGCGCGCTGGGAGTTCGCTTTGAAGCGCCAAAAAAGCTTTCTGGGAACCGGCGGCGCCGCTTGCGTCAAGGCCGGAATCAGGCTCATTCCGTCAGAGGGGAATGCCGGGTCCTGAGCTGCTCCGGCTGCCTCAAGAAGCGTCGGCAACCAGTCCATTGTGATCGTTACCTGATCGCTGATCGTTCCTGCAGCGATGCTTCGAGGCCAGCGGACGATGGCTGGTATCCGAATCCCTCCCTCAAGCAGTTCACTCTTTTTCCCTGTGAATGGCCATGTGTCTGCGAATCGTTCTCCTCCGTTGTCACTGGTAAAGATCACAATCGTGTTTTCCGCAATCTGCGCCTTCGCCAGCGCTTCCATCACACGTCCAACTTGCAGATCCAGATCCATGACCATCCTGGCGTAGGTCTTTTGTGAACCGCCATCATAGTCGCGAAGCCCTCCGATGCGGCGCGATTCCGCTTCGTCGTTCGGTCCCTCCCACGGCCAGTGAGGCGCGTTGAAGTGAAGACTTAGAAGAAACGGGCTATGCTTACTGGCATACTCGTTGACCACCGAGACGGCCCTATCTCCGAGGAGGTCGGTAAGATATCCAACCTCGTGGACCTGCGCATCCTGGTCCCAGAGATCCTCGTCAACCATGGGTCCAACTCCGGGCTTGTGGGTGAAATAGTCAACTGCCCCTCCGCGGAACCCGAAAAAGTGGTCATAGCCACTCTTCAGTGGCCCATAATCAGGAAGCCAGCCGAGATGCCATTTGCCGACCAGGGTTGTTCCATAACCAGCTTTCTTGAGCAGCGAGGGCAGCGTCGGAATGTCGGGCGGCAGGCCGACGTGCCAGCCTGGGCCTGCTAGAGGCTCTTCAAGGCCGACCCGCAATCGGTCCTGGTAACGCCCCGTGATCAAAGCGGTTCGGGTGGCGCTGCAAACCGCTGAGTTTGCATAAGCCTGGGTGAATTTCATTCCCTGGGAGGCCAACCGGTCAATGTTCGGCGTCTGAAAATCAGGCCGCCCATAGCACGACAGGTCCGCGTAGCCCAGATCGTCCGCCAGTATGAAGACGATGTTAGGCCGAGACGGATTGGCCTTCGCCAACGCAAACTTTGAAAACAGATAGAACGGAGCCGCCGCCAGTGACACAAGGGTCTGACGTCGAGTGGGTCGAAATCCTAAGCCCATATAAAATTTCCTGACTTGAGTTTACAGTGCGGAAGACACATCGGCCCGCGACCATGTCTTGACCATCGGCGCGAGAGTTAACATCTCCGCCCAAGGCAGAATACGCAATTTGGCCGTCAAAGGGCGCCTCATCCGGCGCTCTTTCCGGACGGCCGACGGCCCGGAAGTACCATGGGTGAAGGAGTAGGGAGCCGTGACTACGCGTCAACCCGAGGTTGAACACTCAACTCGGCCGGTCTGCGGTCCGGATATTTGCCGCCAACGATCGCATGAACCAAACTCTTATCGAACGTCTTGACCCTGCCGCATGGAAGGCCAAACCGCCCGGCAACGTCCGCAATATTGCGGCGATCTTCACTCACCTGCATAACGTTCGCTGCAAGTGGGTTAGGCTTAGCGCTCCGCACCTGAAGATTCCAACCCAGCTCAACCGCGCGCATTGCACACCGCAGCAGGCTTGTGCTGCATTGGCCGAGAGCGCGGCTCGCTGCGCGGAGATGCTTGCTGAGGCGCTCGGCGGTGGTGGAAGCGTCGTAGAGTTTCGCAGAGACGGCTGGGGCCGGCCGTGGCCGGTTGGCGTGGAGATGCTGTGCTACATGCTTGCTCACGAAGCCCATCATCGAGGACAGGTGTGTTTGCTCGCGCATCAGTTGGGATTTCCGTTGCCGAACGAGGTGATGAGCGGAATATGGAGTTGGGAGAAGCTGTGGAAAGAGTGCGGGTGGCCTGGCGGACCGGGCTACGAGTCTTGAGCAGCAGACCCTTTCGTAGAATGGCGCTCACTCCGAGCGCAGGGCCTCCACTG